>NZ_NFZQ01000100.1 GCF_002165135.1 Pseudomonas sp. SID14000
GTGAGTATCAGCACCTGGCAGGAGGGCAGTTGCCTGCGCAGATCCGCGGCGGCGTCGAGCCCGCTGCGGCCGGGGAGTTCGATGTCGAGCAGCGCGATGTCCGGCCGGGCGGCGAGCGCCGCCTCGACGATCCGGTCGCCGGCCGCCACCTGGGCGACGACCTCGATGTCGTCCTCCAGGTCCAGGAGGAGCGCCAGCGCGCCGCGCATCATGCCCTGGTCCTCGGCGAGCAGTACCCGGATCGGACCGGTCATGCGGCGTGTTCCTCCTCGACGGGCAGTTCCGCGGTCACCTGGAAGCCGTGGCGCTGCGCCGGGCCCGAGTCCAGGGAGCCGCCGGCCGCGGCGAGCCGTTCCGACAGGCCCTTGAGCCCGGTGCCGATGCGGTGCGCCGTGGTGGTGGCAGCCGTGGCAGAGCTTACGCCGGAGCCGTTGTCGGTGATCGTCAGGCG
>NZ_NFZQ01000101.1 GCF_002165135.1 Pseudomonas sp. SID14000
GTCGTCGCCGGTGCGGCCTTCTGATCCCACGGCTTGGTGGTCCGCACGTAGGCGTGGACCACGGAGGCCGTCGCCAGAATGAGAAGTGGTCCGGACACCCACGGGTGTTCGGCCATCTCCACCGGCAGATAGCGATACGACACCAAGAGCACAGCGAAGACCGTTGCACCGTGGGCGACCAGCCGGATTCCTGGCCGTTCCCAGCCGCGGTCGTTCGCGCGCAGCGCTGCCTCGATCGTGAACGCGAACACCACGCCGGCAAGGAGATCCACGCCGTAATGGTAGCCGAATCCCAGCGTTGCGCAGAGCGTGGCAATCAGCCAGAACGCGCCGGCGAATCGCAGAATGCGTGGGCCCTTGCGGGAATGAATGAAGATCGCGGTGGCCCACGCTGTGTGCAGGCTGGGCATGCAGTTGCGAGGGGTGATTCCGTCGAACAGCATCTGGTGC
>NZ_NFZQ01000102.1 GCF_002165135.1 Pseudomonas sp. SID14000
GGTCGCCGCCGGTTACGGCTGCGTCGTGGGGGTGGACGTGGGCGAGACCCGGGTCCGGGTCGAGCTGTTCGACCTCGCCCTCACCGAACTCGCGGCGGCGGATCTGCCGCTGTCGGACAGCGGCCACGACGTCGACCACGTCGTACGGCTGATTCTCGACGGTCTGTCGGCCGTCGTCCGTGACGCGGGCATCTCCGAGAGCGATGTGCTCGGGGTGGGTGTCGGGGTCCCCGGCATCGTCGGGCAGGGTGACGGGGCCGGCGGCCCGGGTGGATCGGGAGGGTCGGGCGGTCCGGGGGGCTCGGGCGGCTCCGGTGCCGACCTCGGCAGCGGCGAGGGCATCGTCGTGCACGGCCAGACCATCGGCTGGAACGCGGTCCCGTTCGGCCGCCTGCTGCGGGCCGGCACCGACCTGCCGCTCTACATCGACAACGGTGCGAAGACGCT
>NZ_NFZQ01000103.1 GCF_002165135.1 Pseudomonas sp. SID14000
GGCCGCGGCCGTCGTCGGCTGGGCGGCGGGCCACGGGCTGCGACCCGGCGCGGAAACCTCCTTCACCGGCCATGGCCAGGGCCGCTCCCCGGCGCTGACGGTCGAGCAGATCCGTGCCGGATACTTCTCCTCCGCCCTGGAGTTCAGCCCGAGCCAGGCCCAGGGCGTCATCGAAGGCCTGACCGCGCTGCCCGGCCAGAACACCCCGCGTCCCGACCCGGTCTACCGGCTGCTGTCCGCCACCGGACGCGAGTACCAGGCGCCTCCGACCGGCGACCCGTGGTTCGACGTGCCGCGCGGCACCGACGTGACGAAGACCCAGGCGTTCACCGAGACATACGGCTACGACCGGGCCGGGAACCTGCTCACGCTGACTCATGCCGGCACCGGCGGTTTCAGCCGCGCCTTCACGGTCACGCCGGTCAGCAACCGGCTGCAGCGGAT
>NZ_NFZQ01000104.1 GCF_002165135.1 Pseudomonas sp. SID14000
GAAGCATGCGAAGCCGGACCGGTGGACGGCCTCGGAGGACTGGGTACTGGCGCTCATGCGGCCCATTCTCCCCGATCCCGGCGTGCCCGGGTCACACCGGCACCCGGGTGCCGGGACAGTGGCCTGGTGTGAGGCGCCGGAAACTCCTCCGCAACACGAAACACGGCGGAAACACGTCTGCCCACATCCGGAAACCGCCGACGGTGAGGCTCGTGTCCATCCACCAGCCGTACACCACCCCCCGCCGCCCCGGGAAGGGATGACCTCGTGCCGTATCTGTCGGCCGGAATCGACTCCGGAGACACCGCCTGGCTGCTCGCCGCCACCGCGCTCGTCCTGCTGATGACACCGGGCCTGGCCCTGTTCTACGGCGGCATGGTCCGCACGAAGAGCGTCCTCAACATGCTGATGATGAGCTTCGTGTCGATCGCGCTCGTGACGGT
>NZ_NFZQ01000105.1 GCF_002165135.1 Pseudomonas sp. SID14000
CCGGCCAACGACGTCTACAACAACGGCTCGACCGTTAGCGTGACCATCGAGAACGCCACGGGCGGTAACTTCGAGCAGTTGGTGCCGAACCCGACACCAGCTCAGACCACCATCAACGACTCGGTGGATACCACCACCGCGACCCTGACCGCTTCGCCAAGCGTCACCGAAGGCGGCGTCATCACCTACACCGTGACCCTGAGCAACCCAGCCCAGACCCCGGTGACCGTGACCCTGTCCAACGGCCAGACCATCACCATCGAAGCCGGCAAGACCCAGGGCAGTGTTGATTTCGAAACTCCGGCCAACGATGTCTACAACAACGGCTCGACCGTCAGCACCACGATTACCGGTGCTACCGGTGGCAACTTCGAGCAGTTGGTGCCGAACCCGACGCCAGCTCAGACCACCATCAACGACTCGGTGGACACCACCACCGCGAC
>NZ_NFZQ01000106.1 GCF_002165135.1 Pseudomonas sp. SID14000
ATTCAAAGGCCGTCGCGTGGGCGACAGCGCCGACAAGGCTCTGATTGATGCGCTGATTGCCGTATTGCCGGAAATCGAAGGAGGCAAAGAACTGGAAGCATCCCTTGATGAAAAGGGTCGCGCTCAGCTTCTCACCGCAATGCCGGGCCTTAAAGATCGCGCAAAGACATTGGTTGAGCTTGCTGATGGTGCGAAGTTTATCTTCGCAAAGCGCCCGCTTGCATTTGATGAGAAGGCCGCATCTCTGCTTAACGACGAAGGTCGCGAAGTTCTGAAAGCTGTCCTTCCGCATTTGGAATCAGTCAGCGAATGGACCGTAGACGCGCTCGATGCGGCTGTTCGGGCCCATGCAGAAACAGTAGGCCTCAAACTTGGCAAGGTAGCACAACCACTGCGCGCTGCCCTTACAGGTCGGGCTACATCTCCGGGTGTATTCGACGTA
>NZ_NFZQ01000107.1 GCF_002165135.1 Pseudomonas sp. SID14000
CGAGCGGGTCGAAGATCGTCAGCTCGTCGACGCTCGTCGTGCCCGCGTTCTGCGCGCGCAGCACCCAGTCGTCCTGCGCACCGGCCAGCGAGCGCGCGATGCACGGCGTGCGGTGGTAGTCGCCGCCGGTCGCCGTCAGGCGCGTCGTGCACTCCTGGCCGTCGGCCGTCGACGCACCGGGCTGCGAGCCCCGCACGCCCTTGACGGCGAACAGGTTGGAGCCCGCGCGCGGCGACACGTGGTCGGCCGAGCCGCACGTGGTCGCGTCGTCCGCCCACGCCCCCGTGACGGGGCGCGAGCCGTCGAGCGGCGTGCACGCCTCGAGCGTCTGCGCGGTGCGCACGGCCATGGTGTTCACCGCGCGCTGCCCCGCCGACAGGCCGGGCTGCAGCTCGAGCACGAGGCGCACGGCCACGCGCTGCCCGGCGCCAGTCGGCTGGC
>NZ_NFZQ01000108.1 GCF_002165135.1 Pseudomonas sp. SID14000
CCCCCGCAGCAAACTGCACACACGGCCGTCTTGAAGCGACTGACCCCGCACCTTGCAGTTTGTGAGGAGGTACCCCGGCGCGGCCCCACCCCACCCCCGCACCGGAGGAACCGCGAACCTGACAGCCCGGCCGGCGATTGAGGCCAATCAGTGACCCGCAGGGTCACGGCGGGGCAGACGGCGGCGGAGCCCAGCCACAGCGCAACCAAACCCAGCCCGGCCGGCGCTTGAGGCCGGTCGGTGACCTGTACGGGCAGCAGACCGGTACCCCAAGTCGCGGCGCAGCCAACCCCAGCCGGGCCGCAGGCCGATGAGGCGGGTGAGGTCAGCCGGCGTGGAGCATGAGCCCGATCCCCGCGGCCATGACAGTGGCTGCCAGCGGCCGCGAGGCCCCGAACCGCTCCTTGAAGAAGAAGGCCCCGATCAAGGCGCCCACGATG
>NZ_NFZQ01000109.1 GCF_002165135.1 Pseudomonas sp. SID14000
GGTTGCCCGTACCCGGTCACTTCGGGCGTGTCGGCTGAGGAGGACTGTGATGCGAACCGACCCCATCGAACCGCGGGGAGAATACCGGTCGGAACCCGACCTCGGCCGTTCGATCACGGAGGCTTTCCATGACGTTCTGGACGCCCTGGGCGCCGCACGCGCCGAGCTGCGCACAACCGATGTCTTTCTGCAACACAGGCCCAGTGGGCCCGCGCTGGGGACGAGTCCGCAGTCCCCGCCCCTGCCTCACACCGGGTGGCGGGACGACCACGGCCGCAGTCGCCCGCCGTCTCTGCCCGATGTCGCGGCCACCGAGTCGTCGCGCGAATCTGCTTCCGGCGTCGAGAACTGGGATGCGTTCCGGCCGCGGAAGGAGATGAGCCCGGCGTCCGGGGAGCGCACCACTGTTTCGGAAGCAAATGCCGTACAACCACTG
>NZ_NFZQ01000010.1 GCF_002165135.1 Pseudomonas sp. SID14000
ACCCGATTCACCGCCGTTACCAGTACGACCCGGCTGGAGAGTTGGTGCGAACCCTCGACAAGCTGCGGGGCGAGATCAAGTACGAGTATGAAGCGAACGGCCAGTTGCGCAGCCGCGATACCGGCTCACTGGTGGGTAGCGAGGAATTCCGCTACGACGCGGCGGCCAACCGTCTGGACTTCAACGCGCGGCAGTTCGACAAGGTCAAGGACAATCGGATCAAACAGTGGCGGGATCAGGAGTACCGTTATGATCCGTGGGGCAACCTGATCGAGAAGCGCTCGGGGCATAGCAAGCTGCAGAGCTTTAGCTATGACTGCGAGAACCGGCTGGTGCGGGCGGAGACGCTGGTCAATGGCAAGCTGGAGAGTACCGGGCACTACCGTTACGACAGCCTGGGGCGGCGAATAGCCAAGCAGGCGGAAATCAACGGCGAAGTCGAGCAGAAGCGCTTCCTCTGGCAAGGGCTGAGAATGCTGCGGGAGGAGACGCCAAGGCAGAGCATCCTGTACCTGTATGAGCCGGGTAGCTATGCGCCGTTGGCGCGGGTTGATCAGGCTGATGGGGCGGGCATGCCTGGGTGAGTTGGCGGCCGATGAAGTGCAGCGCCTGGTGACCCATGAGCGGGGGGCGACAAGACGGTGCTGCGCGATATCGAGGAGGAAGCGAACAAGGGGTTCGGCCAGCGCACCGAAGGGCACTGGGAGTACCCGGTGCGCTTGCCGTTCCTGATTCGCGCGATTGCCCTGCCGGTGCATGCCGAAGGGCGCCTGGCCGGGAGCATTGCCTTGCACTGGCCGCTGGACCAGGCAACGGTGGAGCGAGCGTTGAACCTGCACTTGAACAGCCTGGCGACCACGGTGGGCGAGGTGCAGCGGGCTTTGGTAGTTTGAGTCAACCTGTACCGGCCTCTTCGCGGGTAAACCCGCTCCCACAGGGAAAGTGCATTGCCCGGGGCTGCCCGGTACTTGTGGGAGCGGGTTCCCCCGCGAAGAGGCCAGTGCAGCAAACAGCAAAAAGAAGCGGTGTCCAAGGCCCTTCAGCGCTCAAGGCTGTAGATCCGGCACTCCGCCAGCAACGCCAGCAGGTTTGGCTCCCGCTATGCTGCTGCAAGCGATATTGCGGCTTTAGTGCAATCAGCCTGACCCGGTTTCGTACACCGCAGCGATACGCCTTGGTAGCAGGGCAGAGCCCACACCCGAGCTGACGATGCTCAGCAGGGTGAAGATATCGTTCACCTGCATGGCTACCTTGGGTTCGAAGCCGGCCTGCAGGAACACCCGGGCGCCATCGCGGTGGGTGACAAAGTTCTTCAGGCGCTGCAGCAGATCGACGTTGGAGCCCAGGGGCAGATCGATGTTGAGTTCGCTGCGGTGCAACTTGAGGCCCATGACCAGCTTGGGCACGGTTATTACCGTCGGCGAGTAGAGCGCACCCAGGCGGAAGCGCTGGCATAAAAGGTGGCGGGTTCGCGGGTATGGCGGACCATCTGCTCGGCCTCCTGGATCAGCTGGCGGCCTTCATGCTTGAACAGCGGGCAGCGCAGTGCGCTTTCCAGCGTGTGGATGGCGCGGTGCACGCTGACGGCGCTGGTGACCAGCTCCGCGGCGGCGCGGCCGAGGTTGCCGGTGCGCATTAAGACGAGGAAGGTTTCCAGCTTCTTGAGGGGCAGTGCTTCGTCGATCAGCATGTGTCCAGAGCCTGTAGAGTGTCTCCTGTAGGAGCGCCAGGTCATTGCATGGATTCGATCAAGGCCCACAACGCCGGGGCGTTGAAATCATCGATCACCAACCCGGCTCCCGCTGCCAGCAGCCGCTCCGGCGCCTGCGTAGTGGCCACGCCCACGGTAAAAATCCCCGCGCCACTTGCTGCCACCACCCCCGGCAGCGAATCCTCGAAGGCCAGTGCCTGCCCGGCCTCGGCACCCAGCCGCTGCAACCCGGTCAGGTAGGGCAACGGGTCCGGCTTGGGCCGTGCCAGTTCCTCGGCCACCAGCACATGCGCGAAGCGCTGGCCCAGGCCCATGGCGTTCAACATGTGCTCGGCGTTCAGCCGCGGTGCATTGGTCACCACGCACATGCCGATGTCACGAGCCCGGGCATGTTCCAGCAGGCGCACCAGGCCCGGCATCGGCTCAAGAGCTGGCGACATGTCGCGGAACAGCGCCTCCTTGCGGTCGGCCAGCACCTGGCACTGCTCGGCGCTGGCATCGGCAAACAACTCGGCGAACAGCTCGCCATTGGCGCGGCCGCTGACCTGGGCATTGAACTGCGCCTGGCTCAGCTCGCGGCCGTCATGCTCGCGCAGCAGTTGGCGAAAGGCCTGCAGGTGCAAGGTGTCAGTGTCGGTGAGGGTTCCGTCGAGGTCGAACAGCAGGGCAGTCAGCATTGGGTATCCAGGTCAAGAAATCGTGGGCGGGCCAGAAGGGAGATTCTTTGCCTTTGGAGTTACGTGAACTTCGCTACTTCCTGAGTGTACTGGAGTACGGCAGCCTTGGCAGAGCTGTACTCCAACTCGGGGTTGGCGCTTGCGCATCGAGTGAGCAACTGTCGAAGCAGGAACGCCTACTGAGTAACCGTCCGTTGGCACGCTCCGGCTTCGAATATCATGCCGTGCCTGTCCTCGCTGGCGGCGCAGGGCGTGCAAGCCGGGCTTCCAACGGCTTGCACCCCATGCGGCAAAGGCTGAAGACTGGTTTGGTCATCAGTTCTGGTTGGCATAGGTGGCTGGGCGCAGGTAGCTGATCTTCTGCACCTTGCCGTCGCTGTCACGGTAGGTGAGGGTGGCGGTGTCGGCGTGGCCGGTGGCGTGGCTCGGGGCCTCCACCGCGATCACTTGGGCGATGTCCAGGTTCATGCCGTACTGGTACGGGGAGGCGGTCTGGGCGTAGGCGCCGACGCTGCTGCCGAGGGTCAGGGTGGCGATGGTGATTGCTTTGATGAAGGTCATGATCATTCTCCGTTAGTTTGGGTAGTGGGATCAGCGACTGCTTGCTGCCTGGGATAAATGTTGCGCGATAATGTTTAGTGCGCAAAGTATATTTCCACTATCATGTCTATTGAAGGGCTGCATCGTCGGAAAGACTGTGTGGGCCGCCACGATGGCTGATATGTTTCCCGCGCACCGGTTTGCGTCCGATCGACGCTGACCCATCAAGGAAGAAAAGCAATGAAAACAGTGCTCGGCTTGTTGCTCTTTATCTGCCTGGACATACCTGCATTCGCTGGCTACAAGACCATTGGCTTCAAGGTCTCGACATTACCGGACAGGCAAACTGACCGCCCGGTGGAGCTGGTCGTCTGGTACCCGAGTACGACCACTGCGACACCACAGTTGATCGCTGATACCCCGGTTTTCATCGGTGACCTCGCTGTGCGCGATGCACCTCCAGCTGCAGGCACGTATCCATTGGTGGTGCTTTCCCACGGCTTTCGCGGTAATTGGGGAAACCAGTCGTGGCTGGCCAGTGCACTGGCTCACCAAGGCTACATCGTGGCGGCGGTCAACCACCCTGGCACGACCACCCGCGATCGCAGCCCTGAGGCCGCGGCACAGTTGTGGCAGCGTCCCATCGACTTGCGGCGGGCCATCGATGCGGTCATGGCCCAGACGGATCAGTTCGGACGGGTGGCGAAGGGCCAAGTTGCAGTGGTCGGCCACTCACTGGGTGGCTGGACCGCACTGGAAATTGCCGGCGCCCGGTTCGATCCCAAGCGTTTTGCCCAGGACTGTTTCATCCATCCGCAGCTGTCGAGTTGCAGCGTCTACAAACAGATCAATGCCGATAGCGCCCCGGCATCGAAAGCTCGACTGGGCGGCGATCTGCGCGACAGTCGTGTCACCGCCATCGTTACCCTGGATCTTGGCCTGTCACGTGGCCTGACCGATGAAAGCCTTGCGGCTTTGCCAGTGCCGACGTTGGTGATTGCGGCCGGCGCGCCTTCTGAAGACCTTCCCGCGCAGCTGGAATCTGCTGACCTGGCCAAGCGTCTGCCCTTGGCGACGAGTCGTTATGTCGAGGTCGAGGACGCCAGCCATTTCAGCTTCTTGTCGGCGTGCAAACCAGGCGCGATGGCGTTGCTCGAAGACGATGCGCCAGGGGATGGTGTTATATGCCGGGACGGCGATAACGCCCGGTCGCGGGCGTCGATCCAGTTGCAGATTGCCTCGTTGGTGACTGAGTTCCTGGAGCAGCATTTCGCAACGGGTGACCGTTGATCCCGGTCAGCCCCCGCTCGTTCAGGATGTCAATCCGAGGTGATCTGGGGGCAGTCTGGGCTGGCACACTTCTGGGCAGCGGGCGCTAATCAAGGGGGGGGCACAGATGCCATGCTGGAGCCGAGAGAGCATCCAGTCGATAAATACCTGGGTCTCGGCGACTGCCTCCTGCGACACCCCATAGTAGTAGCGAGTCAGCGGCAGTCGTAGATGAGGCAGCGGGGTGTGCAGTCGGCCGGTGGCAAGATCCTTGCCCAGCAGCGTGGCCGGACACAGCGCCAGGCCAAGGCCGTCGACGGCAGCTTGCAGCACCAGGTGCATGTGATCGAACTGCAGCGCTGGCCGTTGTCTTGCCTGGCTGACACCGGCCAGCTTGCACCAGGCCTGCCAATCCCCACTGCGTGTCCTGCCCGAGAGCAGGGTATGGCGCAGCACATCCGACGACGCCTGAACCGGTATCGCCTCCAGAAGAGAAGGCGCGGCGACCAGCAGCAGCTCGTCCTCGAACAGCATGTTCGGTTCCAGGTTGGCCGCCCAGCCTGCGCTGCCCCGACGCACCACCAAATCGAAGGCCTCACGCGATGGGTCCGGGGCCAGGGTGCTGGTCACGATTTCGGGCTGGATTTCCGGAAACTGCGTCATGAAATCGGGTAACCGAGGGATCAGCCAGCGCACGGCAAAGGAGGGGCGCACGTTGATGATTACCTTGCGCGATGTACTGCTTCGGGTCAGGGCCTGGGTGGCGTTGGCGATCTGCGCCAGGCCCAGGTTGATCTGTTCATAGTAAGTCTGGCCGCTCGGGGTGAGTAGCGACTGCCGATTTCGGCGTTCGAACAACATTACGCCCAGGTGCTCTTCGAGCAGGCGTATATGGCGGCTGACAGCACTGTGGGTGACGTGCAGCTCCTCGGCGGCACGGCTGAAGCTCTGGTGACGCGCAGCCGAGGCAAAGGCCCGGAGGGCATTCAAGGGTGGGAGGTCGCTGATCATGTGTCTAATTTTGTCACATCAGGGGCACAAATAAAGCGTTTGTCAGCGATGGTGTTTCACGCCACGCTGACGCCGCTCTATTTGTTCTGGTCTTCGTCCATGTGCGCAACAACCATCCGCTTCGCTGATCGGACTTCGCTGCGTGCGGCGTTGATCCTCGGGTGTCGTGGACGGCCCTAACACGCTTCAGTTCAATGCCAGGAGGCATTTTGCATGGCTAGCTATGGACTGTTCCTTGTCCTCGCGACTTTCACCGTGTTAAGCCCCGGTCCCGGGGTGGTGCTGACCCTCTCCAATGCCCTGCGCCACGGCTGGAGCGGTGCGCTGCCGGGGATCTTTGGCATCGCCTTGGGCGCTTTCATCGTCGCCGGGCTCTCGGCCAGCAGCGTGGGGTTGGTCCTGGCGACTTCGGCAACGGCGTTCACCGTGCTCAAGTACGTCGGCGCGTTGTACCTGTTGTACTTGGGGGGGAAGATGTGGCGTACCCAGCGTTTCATCCCGGCGTTTACCGTGACCGCCACGCAACCCTGGCGGCGCTTCGTCGAAGCGTTGTCGATCCAGCTGCTGAATCCCAAGGCTGGTTTCTTCTTCCTGGCGGTGTTTCCACAATTCATCAGTCCGCAGGACAACTACTACCGTCAGTTCTTCCTGCTGGTTTCATCCTACGCGTTGCTGGTCGTGCTGGTACACACCGGCTATGCGCTGATGGCCAATGGCGCCAGGGGCTGGTTGTCGAGCGACCGCGGTGCGCGAATTGTCGGCAAACTCTCCGGCATCACCTTCTTCTGTTTTGGTGTTCTGATGGCCTCGGCCAGTAAATGAACTGCTTCAAAACACTTTAACCAGGCGGCTGTGCGGGGGATTACGACGTGTCACTGCTTTACGGATAAAGTGCCCGTCATAATTGCATTCCAGGCAGGAATGCCCCCATGAAAAACATGAATTTTATTTATGGTGACGGATCTCTTAGCCTGATGGTTCCCGCATATGGAGATGACGCGATGAACAATTCCAGGCTGTGCTTGTACGTTGACGCTCAATTCACCAGTCCTTACGCCATGTCGTGTTTTGTGGCACTTCGCGAAAAGGAAATCGAGTTCGAATTGAGTTCCCTTGACCTGGGCACACTGGAACATCAGGCGCAAGGTTTTTCCCGTCTTTCGCTGACGCAGAGAGTGCCCACCCTGGTGCATGGCGATTTTGCGTTGTCCGAGTCATCGGCAATCACAGAGTATCTTGAAGAGCTTTTTCCGCGGACGCCGATTTACCCAGTGAACTCACTGCTACGTGCCAGGGCGCGGCAAGTTCAGGCATGGCTACGCAGTGACCTGCTGCCCATTCGTCAGGAGCGTTCCACGCTCGGCGTATTCTATGGCGTCAAATCCGGCCCCTTGTCCGCCTCGGCTGAGTCTGCAAAACAAAAGTTGGTGAATGCAGCACAACTGTTGCTTGCCGATGATCCCGATTACCTGTTTGGTCGTTGGTCTATCGCTGATGTTGATCTCGCATTGATGCTCAATCGATTGATATTCAATGGTGACAGTCTTCCTGCCAGATTGGAGGATTATGCTCAGCGACAATGGCAGCGCCCGACCGTGCAGGAGTGGGTCAAGCTGACGCGACCTTTGCTATAGCGGCAGCGCATGGCGGTCAGGCGGGAAAGCGACATCACGTTTGCTGACATTTCAATGCCCTGTACTGGCATTTTCTCTGGAGTATCAGTCCAGGCAACCTGTTGCTTTTGATCGTAGCCGCGAAGCCGACGACGAAGGGGGCTGTTCAGCGTGCTCCGAAAAGAGTACAAATGTGCTCCATGGACAATCTAACCCCAAAACGCCGCGCCATCTTCGAGTTCATCCGTGAGCGTATCGCCGACCACGGCCAGCCGCCGAGCTTGGCCGATATCGCCACGCGCTTCGGTTTTGCCTCGCGCAGCGTGGCGCGCAAGCACATCACCGCCCTGTGCCAGGCCGGCTACATCGACGTCACGCCGAACCAGGCGCGGGGCATACGCCTGGCCGAACGGCTGCGCCGCCCGGAAATCCTCGAAGTGCCGGTGCTCGGCCAGGTGGCGGCAGGCGCCCCCATCGGCCCGGACCTCGACATTCACGAGCAGTTGCTGCTCGACCCCAGCCTGTTCCGCCGTACCCCCGACTACCTGCTGAAGGTGCGTGGCGACTCGATGATCGACGACGGCATTTTCGACGGCGACCTGGTCGGCATCCTCCAGCAGGCCGACGCCCGTGATGGCCAGATCGTGGTCGCGCGCCTGGACGGCGAGGTGACCATCAAGCGCCTGCAACGCCAGGGTGGCAATTACCGGCTGTTGCCACGCAACCCGGCCTATGCGCCCATCGATGTGCGACCTGAACAGGAGTTCTTCATCGAAGGCGTGTTCTGCGGCTTGCTGAGGCGTGACTGATGGGCGCGGTGGTCGACCTCGACAGGCTGCTCGACCAGCGCCGGGTATGGCGCGGTCGGCAGGCCCAGGCGCGGCCACTCGGCCTGCAGCCCACGGGCCATGCTGCCCTTGACCAGTGCCTGCCGGAAGGCGGTTGGCCGGCGTCTGCGCTCAGCGAACTGTTGCTGGCCAGCCCCGGCTGTGGCGAATTGCAGCTGCTGTGGCCAACCCTGGCCCGTTTGAGTGCCGAGGCCAGCCGAATCGTACTGGTGGCACCGCCATTCATTCCTTACGCCCCGGCCTGGCAGGCCGCAGGGGTGGACCTGCGCTGGCTGGTACAGGTGGCCGCCGAACCTGCAGATGCCCTGTGGGCTGCCGAGCAGTGCCTGCGTTCCGGCAGTTGCGCAGCGGTGCTGTGCTGGCCGGAGCGTGCCGATGACCGCGCCCTGCGGCGCTTGCAGGTGGCTGCCGAAACCGGCCAGGCGCTGGCCTTCGCCTGCAGGCCGCAACAGGCGGCGCATAACCCTTCACCTGCAGCGCTGCGCATTGCCATCGACACCCGTCCGGCACAATGGCGCGTGCTGAAAAGCCGTGGCGGCATGCCACCGGCGCAGCCCATCGCCTGCCCGGGGCGGGGCTGATGCAGCATGCTCTGGGCCTGCATCCTGTTCCCTCAGCTGGCGCTGGACACGGTCCTGCGTGAGCGTGACGACCCCGATACACCTCTGGTGCTGCTTGGCGGGCCGGCCCAGCGACGCGTACTGCAGGCGGTCAACCCGGCGGCGGCCGCGCTGGGCCTGCGGGCCGGGCAAACCCTGACGGCGGCACGTGCACTGGCCGATGGCTTCAGCTGCGTCGAAGCCGACCCCAGGCGCATCGACCAGGTGCAGCAGTTGCTGGCAGCCTGGGCCTACCGCTTCAGCGCCCAGGTCAGCCTGCACTACCCACGGGCGCTGTTGCTGGAGGTGGGCTCCAGCCTGCAGCTGTTCGGCCCCTGGCCGCTGTTCGAGGCACGCCTGCGCCAGGAGCTGGCGGAACTGGGCTTGCGCCAACGCATCGTCCTGGCCAGCAACCCGGTGGCGGCGCGCATGCTCGCCAACGGCCACGATGGCTTGGCCGTGAGCGATGCCGACGCCACCCGCGCGGCGCTGCTGGGTATGCCCATCGAGCGTATCGGCTTGCCTGCGCAGGCTGCCGAAGCCTTTGCCCGCATGGGGCTGCGTCAGTTGAGCCAGGTACTGGCCTTGCCCCGCGACAGCCTGGCCAGGCGCTTTCCGGCCCAGGTGCAATTGCACCTTGACCAACTGCTCGGCCTGCGCAACCTGGGGTTGGACTTCTACCAGCCTCCGGACCGTTTCGAGACCCGGCTGGAGCTGAACTTCGACGTCGAATCACACCAGGCCCTGCTGTTCCCGATGCGGCGCATGCTCAACGACCTTGCCGCGTTCCTCGCCGGGCGTGACTGTGGCGTGCAGCGTTTCTGCCTGCACCTGGAGCACGCCGAAGGGCCGGATACCTTGCTGAGGGTGGGCCTGCTGGCCGCCGAACGCGATGCCGCGATGCTGTTCGAACTGGCGCGCGGGCGCCTGGAACCGCTGCGCATTCCCGCACCGGTGCGCAACCTGCGGCTGGTTGCCGAGGACCTGCCGCCCTTCGTGCCGCAGCACCAGGCATTGTTCGACCCGCGTGCACAACAGGCGCAACCCTGGGAACAATTGCGCGAACGGCTGCGCGCCCGCCTGGGGGATGAGGCGGTCAAGGGCCTGAGCGCGGCAGCCGATCATCGCCCCGAATGTGCCTGGCAAGCGGTAGAGCAGGGTGCCCAGGGCAACATGCCGGTCGTCCCTGGCAGTCGCCCTGGCTGGCTGCTGCCGGCTCCCGTGGCACTGGACGAAGCCGGCTGTCGCGTGCAAGGCCATGCCGAGCGCATCGAGTCGGGCTGGTGGGATGGCGGTGATGTGCGCCGCGACTATTACCGCATCGAAACCCGTGACGGCCTGCGCGGCTGGGCCTACCGCGACTTGGGCAAGGCCGGCCCGTTGTGGCTGCAGGGCTGGTTCGCATGAACACCCCGGGTTATGCCGAGCTGCATTGCCTGTCCAACTTCAGTTTCCAGCGCGGCGCGTCGAGCGCCGACGAGCTGTTCCGGCGTGCGCGTGAACAGGGCTACCAGGCGCTGGCGATCACTGACGAATGTACTTTGGCCGGCATCGTCCGTGCCTGGCAGGCGGCGAAGGAACACCAGCTGCGGCTGATCGTGGGCAGTGAAGTGCAGTTGCAGGATGGCCCCAGGCTGGTGCTGCTGGTGCAGGACCTGGCCGGCTATCAGAACCTGTGCGCGCTGATCACCCGGGCCCGGCGGCGGGCGCAGAAGGGCGAGTACCAACTGTTTCGCGATGACCTGCAGCAGCATCATCAGGGCCTGCTGGCATTGTGGGTGTCCGATGACAGTGGCGATGCCACCCCCGGGCAGTGGCTGCGCAGCGTATTCGGCGAGCGCCTGTGGCTGGCCGTGCACCTGCACCGCGGCAGTGACGATACCTTGCGCCTTGAACGCTTGCGCGGCCTGGCGGCCAGGGTCGGCATTCGCGCCGTGGCCTGTGGCGACGTGCACATGCACGTGCGCGGTCGTCGCGCCCTGCAAGATTGCATGACCGCCATTCGCCAACATTGCCTGGTGGCCGAGGCCGGGCGCTTCCTGTTTGCCAATGGCGAGCGGCACCTGCGCAGCCAGGCGCAACTGGGCGAACTCTATCCTGCCGACCTGCTGGCCGAGACCTTGGCCATCGCTGCGCGCTGTCAGTTCGAACTGAGCGAGTTGAAATACCAGTACCCACGCGAACTGGTGCCCCAGGGGCATACCCCGGCGAGCTGGTTGCGCCAATTGTGCCAGCAGGGTTTGCCATTGCGCTGGCCAGGCGGGCCGAGCGGCAAGGTGCGGGAGGTACTGGCCAGGGAGCTGGCGCTGATCGAGGAGCTGGGCTACGAAAGCTACTTCCTGACTGTACACGACATCGTCGCCTTCGCCCGCAGCCAGCGCATTCTGTGCCAGGGCCGGGGGTCGGCTGCCAACTCGGTGGTGTGCTTCGTGTTGGGCATTACCGAGCTCGACCCCATGGAACACCACCTGCTGTTCGAGCGTTTCCTGTCGCGCGAGCGCAATGAGCCGCCGGACATCGACGTGGACTTCGAGCACGACCGGCGCGAGGAGGTGATCCAGTATGTGTTCCGTCGCTATGGTCGGCACCGGGCGGCGCTCACTGCGGTGGTCAACACTTACCATGCCGCCGGTGCGGTGCGGGATGTGGCACGGGTGCTGGGGCTGCCCGCCGACCAGGTGGACGCGCTGGCCAAATGTTGTGGCCGCTGGAGCGATCGCATACCCGATGACCAGCGCCTGGCCGAGGCCGGTTTCGAGGCGGGCAGCCCTTCGCTGCGGCGGGTGCTGGTGCTGGCCGGCGAACTGATCGGCTTCCCCCGGCACCTGTCACAGCACCCGGGCGGTTTCGTTATCTCGCAGCAACCCCTGGACGAGCTGGTGCCGGTGGAGAATGCCGCGATGCCGGAGCGCACGGTGATCCAGTGGGACAAGGACGACCTGGACATGGTCGGCCTGCTCAAGGTCGACGTGTTGGCGCTGGGCATGCTCAGCGCCTTGCGGCGTTGCTTCGACCTGCTGCAACAGCACCGTGGCCGGCATCTGACCCTGGCGACCATCCCCGGCGAAGACCCGGCCACCTACGCGATGATCAGCCGTGCCGAGACCATGGGCGTGTTCCAGATCGAGTCACGCGCGCAAATGGCCATGTTGCCGCGGCTGCGGCCCGAAAAGTTCTACGACCTGGTCATCGAGGTAGCCATCGTCCGCCCCGGGCCGATCCAGGGTGACATGGTCCACCCTTACCTGCGCCGGCGCCTGAAGCAGGAGCCGGTGACTTACCCCTCGCCGCAACTGAAGGCAGTGTTCGAGCGTACCCTGGGCGTGCCGCTGTTCCAGGAGCAGGTGATGGAACTGGCGATGGTCGCGGCCGACTACACCCCGGGCGAGGCCGACCAGTTGCGCCGCAGCATGGCCGCCTGGAAACGCCACGGCGGCCTGGAACCGCACCGCGAGCGGTTGGTGCAGGGCATGTTGCGCAATGGCTACGAGTTGGCGTTTGCCGAGCGCATCTTCGAGCAGATCAAGGGCTTTGGCAGCTATGGCTTCCCGGAATCGCACGCGGCCAGCTTTGCCTTGCTGTGCTATGCCAGCAGCTGGCTCAAGTGCCATGAGCCGGCGATTTTCACCTGCGCACTGGTCAACAGCTGGCCCATGGGCTTCTACAGCCCAGACCAGTTGCTGCAAGAGGCCCGGCGCCAGGGTATCGAGGTCAGGCCGGTCGATGTGTGCCACAGTGACTGGGACTGCACGCTCGAGCCTGAGCCTGGAGAGACCCTGGCCATCCGCATGGGCTTGCGCCTGGTGCGCGGTCTTGCCGAGGCCGATGCCAGGCGCCTGGCGCAGGCGAGGGCGCAGCGGCCATGGCACGATGTCGAAGACCTGTGTCTGCGTGCCGGGCTCGACCCGCGTGCCCGCGCCCACCTGGCCGATGCCGGCGCGCTGCGCGCCTTGGCCAGCGATCGGCACCAGGCGCGCTGGCAGGTGGCGGCGGTGCAGCCGCAACTGCCTTTGTTCGCCGAAGTGGAGGCCTTGCCGGAAAGCGCCGTCGAACTGCCTGTCCCCAGCGTGGCGGAGGACCTGATGGCCGATTACCAGACCCTGGGTACCACGCTTGGGCCGCATCCGTTGGCCTTGTTACGCTCACGCCTGCGGGCGCTGGGCTGTCGCAGCTCATGCGAACTGCAAGGTGTCGGGCATGGTGACAACATTGCCGTGGCCGGATTGGTGGTGGGTCGCCAGCGGCCACAGACCGCCAGTGGGGTGACCTTCGTCACCCTGGAGGACGAGCACGGCATGGTCAATGTGGTGGTGTGGCGGGACCTGGCCGAACGGCAGCGGCGGGCGCTGGTGGGGTCGCAGTTGCTCAAGGTCAGCGGGCGGCTGGAGCAGGAGAATGGCGTGCGCCACCTGATAGCGCGGCGGCTGGAGGATGTGAGCCCGTTGTTGCAAGGGCTGGATGTGCGCAGCCGGGATTTCCATTAATCCCCGGCACCCTGTGGGAGCGGCTTTAGCCGCGAACACCGGCGCAGCCGGTGCCATGCACCGCGTTGGATTCTTCGCGGCTAAAGCCGCTCCCACAGGGGGTGAGGATTGCTTGCGAATTCACTTCTCTCCCACAAAAAGCGATTTCGTGTCAGTCGCTACACCATCGCCAACCGCTGCTTGCGCGTCGGTGCCGGGAACGCCCGGTCGATTGCCCGCAGGTCTTCGCTGGTCAGGGTCAACGTACCCGCAGCCGCATTCAATTGCACATGTTCGGGCGCCACGGCCTTGGGAATGGCTATCACCCCGTCATCCCGGGTCACCCAGGCCAGGCTGACCTGTGCCGCTGTGGCCCCATGGCGCTCGGCGATTTCCGCCAGTACCGGGTGCTGCAACAGGCGCCCGGCCTGGGCCAGCGGACAGTAGGCCATGGTCGGTAGCGCGCGCTGCTCGCACCACGGCAAGAGGTCGAACTCGATGCCACGCTGGGCCGGGTTGTACAGCACCTGGTTGGTGGCGCAATCGGGGTTGTGCAGCTCGCGCAGGTCGTCGACGTCGAAATTGGAAACCCCCCAGCGCCTGATCTTGCCTTGCTCACGCAAGCGCTCGAAGGCCTCGATGGTTTCCTCCAGTGGGTGCTGGCCACGCCAGTGCAGCAGGTACAGGTCGATGCAGTCGGTACCCAGGCGGGTGAGGCTGCGCTCGCAGGCGGCCGGCATGCCGCGCCGGCTGGCATTGTGCGGGTACACCTTGCTGACCAGGAACACCTGGTCGCGGCGCCCGGCAATGGCCTGGCCAACGACTTCTTCCGCGCCACCTTCTGCATACATCTCGGCGGTATCGATCAGGCTCAGGCCAAGCTCGATACCCTGTTGCAGGGCTGCCACCTCGGCAGCCTTGCGGGCCGGGTTTTCACCCATGTACCAGGTGCCCTGGCCGATGGCCGGAACGCTCGAACCTGCCAGTTTCACGTAACGCATGTCACCTCCGGGATCCGGGTATTGGAAAGCAGTACCTCAAGCAGCGCTTGCGCCGCCGTGGAAAGCTTGTGTTCGCTGAGGGCAATCACACCGATGCGGCGCTCGACCGTGGGCTCGACCAAGGGCACGCAGCGGGCACCAAGCTCCTGCATCTGATTGATGCACAGTGCCGGCACGGCACTGACCCCCAGGCCACTGGCGACCATGCGGCCGACGGTCGACAGCTGGTGGCTCTCGAAAGCAACCGCCAGTTTGCCGTGGCGGGCGGCCACGTTCTGCTCCATCAGCAGGCGCACCGCCGAAGGGCGCTGCAGGGCCACGAAGTCTTCGGCCAGCAACTGTGCCCAGCTGACCTGGGGCAGCTGGGCCAAGGACGAATCGGCGGGCACCACGGCGACGAAGCGGTCCAGGTACAACGGGTGGAAATCCAGGCCATCGATGTTGTCCGGTTCGAAGCCGATGCCCAGTTCGACGCGGCGATGGCGCACCAGTTCCTGCACCTGCTCGTTGATCACGTCGTGCACGGTGACGTTGACCTTCGGGTAGCGCTGGCGAAATACCTTGAGCGAGTGGGGCAGCAGGTTGCCGGCAAAGGCCGGCATGGCGGCCACCGAAACCCGGCCCAGTTGCAGGGTGAAACGCTGGCGCAGCATCTCTTCGGTGTCGTCCCAGTCGGCCAGCAGGCGCCGCGCCAGCGGCAGCAGCACCTCGCCCTCGGCAGTCAGGCTGACGCTGCGCGTGGTGCGGCTGAGCAGGGCGCCACCAAGGTTCTCTTCCAGTGCCTTGATGGTCAGGCTCAGGGCCGGTTGCGAGACATGCAGGTGCTCACCGGCCTGGGCGAAGCTCTGGTACTTGGCCACGGTGACAAAGGCGCGCAGTTGCTTGACGTTCATGACAGGCCTGTTGGTTATTTTGCAAAAATTATTAATCGATGATTAAAACAAAATTAACAAATCAGTCGCTTGCGGTGAAGATGTCCCCACACGCTCACCGACAGCCTCGTCGGTTCAACAACTACAAAAGGCGGATCAGCATGGCCGGACTGGACAAGCGCGTTGCAACCTATGAACAGGCCCTCGAAGGCCTGACCGACAACATGACGGTACTGGCTGGTGGTTTCGGCCTGTGCGGCATCCCGGAAAACCTTATCAGCGAAATCAAGCGGCGTGGCGTCAAGGGCCTGACCGTGGTCTCCAACAACTGCGGCGTCGATGGCTTTGGCCTGGGCATGCTGTTGGAAGACCGGCAGATCCGCAAGATGGTCGCCTCCTACGTGGGCGAGAACGCCGAGTTCGAACGCCAGTTGCTGAGCGGCGAGCTGGAAGTGGAACTGACCCCGCAGGGCACCCTCGCCGAGAAAATGCGTGCTGGTGGCGCCGGCATCCCGGCCTTCTACACGGCCACCGGCTACGGCACCCCGGTTGCCGACGGCAAGGAAGTGCGCGAGTTCAACGGCCGCAAGTACATCCTCGAACAATCCATCACCGGCGACTTCGCCATCGTCAAGGGCTGGAAGGCCGACCACTACGGCAACGTGGTGTACCGCAACACCGCGCAAAACTTCAACCCGCTGGCGGCTACCGCCGGCAAGATCACCGTGGTCGAAGTGGAAGAGATCGTCGAACCTGGCGTGCTGTTGCCCAGCGAGATCCACACCCCGGGCATCTACGTGGACCGCGTCATCGTCGGCACCTTCGAAAAGCGTATCGAAAAGCGCACCGTCAAGGCCTGAGCGCCATTCACCAGAACAACAAAGAGATCCTGACCATGGCACTGACCCGCGAACAGATGGCGCAACGCGTCGCCCGTGAACTGAAGGACGGCTACTACGTCAACCTGGGTATCGGCATTCCAACCCTGGTGGCCAACTACGTACCCGCCGACATGGATGTGATGCTGCAATCGGAAAACGGCCTGCTCGGCATGGGCGAATTCCCTACCGAAGGCACCATCGATGCCGACATGATCAACGCCGGAAAGCAGACCGTCACCGCCCGCCGCGGCGCCTCGATCTTCGATTCGGCACAGTCGTTCGCCATGATTCGTGGTGGCCATGTCGACCTGACCGTGCTCGGCGCTTTCGAAGTGGATGTGCAAGGCAATATCGCCTCGTGGATGATCCCGGGCAAGCTGGTGAAGGGCATGGGCGGCGCCATGGACCTGGTGGCTGGTGCCGAGAACATCATCGTCACCATGACGCATGCCTCCAAGGACGGCGAGTCCAAGCTGCTGCCGCAGTGCAGCCTGCCGCTGACCGGTGCCGGCTGCATCCGCAAGGTGCTGACCGACCTGGCCTACCTGGAAATCGAAGACGGCGCCTTCATCCTGCGCGAGACCGCGCCGGGGGTGAGCGTTGAAGAAATCATCGAGAAGACCGCCGGCAAGCTGATCGTGCCGGATGATGTGAAGGAAATGACCTTCTAAGATTGCGAGCGTCACGCCCCCTGTAGGAGCAGCCTTGTGCTGCGAAGCGGCCAGCGCAGGCATGCACGAGATGTGTTGTCTGTACTGACCCCTTCGCAGCACAAGGCTGCTCCTGCAGGGGTTTTGCGTTTTTGCTGATGTGTCCGATAAAACCAATAAAAGGAATTGAACCGTGGCCGCTGAAATCCAAGACAGCCGCTCCGCCCGCTTTGCCTTGCGCTGCTCCAACTGGGCTGAACGCTGGTTCCCGGACTCCTGGGTATTCGCTGCCCTGGCGGTGATGCTGGTGGGCATCGGCGCCCTGGCCATGGGCGCCAAGCCGACCGACACTGCCAAGGCCTTTGGCGATGGCTTCTGGAGCCTGATCCCGTTCACCATGCAGATGGCCTTCGTGGTCATCGGCGGCTACGTGGTGGCCAGCTCGCCGCCCGCTGCGCGGTTGATCGACCGCCTGGCGCGCATCCCCGGCAATGGCCGTTCGGCGGTGTGCTGGGTGGCGCTGATCTCGATGCTGGCGTCGCTGCTTAACTGGGGCCTGTCGCTGGTGTTCGGTGGCCTGCTGGTGCGCGCCCTGGCCCGGCGCACCGAACTGAAGATGGACTACCGCGCAGCTGGTGCCGCCGCCTATCTGGGCCTGGGCGCCGTGTGGGCGCTTGGCCTGTCTTCGTCGGCGGCGCAACTGCAGGCCAACCCGGCCAGCCTGCCACCGTCGATCCTGTCGATTACCGGGGTGATCCCGTTCACCGAAACCATCTTCCTCTGGCAGTCCGGAGTGATGCTGGCGGCGTTGGTGGTGGTCTCGCTGGTGATCGCCTACGCCACGGCCCCTGGCCCGAACAGCGCGCGTAGCGCCCAGGACTGCGGGGTCGACCCCAGTTTCACCGCACCGCCGGCCCCCCAGCGCACTCGCCCGGGCGAGTGGCTGGAACACAGCCCGATCCTGATCCTGCTGCTGGTTGCCCTGGCCGCCGGCTGGCTGTACCAGGAGTTCGCCACCAAGCCCGCGATTACCGCCATTTCCGGGCTGAACACTTACAACCTGTTGTTCATCATGCTCGGTGCCTTGCTGCACTGGCGCCCGCGCAGCTTCCTGGATGCAGTGGCGCGCGCGGTTCCCACCACTACCGGCGTACTGATCCAGTTCCCGCTGTATGGTTCGATCGCGGCCATCCTCACCCAGGTGAAGGGCGTCGATGAGCAGACCCTGGCTCATCACATTTCGCTGTTCTTCACCCAGATTGCCACTCATGACACCTATGCGGTGTTGATGGGCGTGTATTCGGCGGTGCTGGGCTTCTTCATCCCTTCTGGTGGTGGCAAATGGATCATCGAGGCGCCCTACGTGATGCTGGTGGCCAATGACCTGCAATACCACCTGGGCTGGGCGGTGCAGATCTACAACGCCGCCGAAGCCTTGCCGAACCTGATCAACCCGTTCTACATGCTGCCGTTGCTGGGTGTGCTGGGGCTCAAGGCACGCGACCTGATCGGCTTCTCGTTCGTGCAGTTGCTGGTGCATGTGCCGCTGGTGCTGGTGTTGCTGTGGGCATTGGGTACGACGTTGCAGTACCTGCCGCCGGTGATGCCGTAAAGCCGGGGGCCGCTGTGCGGCCCATCACCGGCAAGCCAGCATTTCCTTGGCAGTCCACGTATGATGGCGAGGCTGCTTAAGACTGGAACCCGCGTCACATGTCTATCCGATTGAAACTGCTGCGAAAGAAACTGGGGATGACCCTGGAACTGCTGGCCGACAAGACCGGCATGACCAAAAGCTACCTGTCCAAGGTCGAACGCGGCCTGAACACCCCCTCGATCGCCGCCGCGCTAAAGCTGGCGCGGGCACTGAATGTCAATGTCGAAGAGCTGTTCGCCGAAGAGCAGGCCGGCCAGAGCCGCTACAGCCTGGTGCGCCATGGCGAGCGCCAGGCCCTGGTCGGTGACGGGGCAGGCCCGGGGTACGCTGCCCTCACCAGCCAGGTCGGGCAGCGCAGCCTGCTGCCGTTCCTGATCCAGCCGCCGTCGGAGTTCAGCGACCCCACGTTCAAGGAACACCTGGGCGAAGAGTTCCTGTTCGTCCACGCCGGCCAGGTGGAAGTGGACTTCATGAACGAGCGGGTGCTGCTGGAGCAAGGCGATGCTCTGCATTTCAATGCCCAGATTCCACACCGGCTAAGATCGGTAGGACCGTTGCCGGCGCAGTTGTTGGTCGTGGTACACCACGCAGACGAGTAAACGATGGGGGCGCCCGTGCGCTCCCACGGTTTTTCTCGTCGATGAAACGCTGGCGCCACTGTCGGTAGAGCTCCCATGCCATTCTGTTCGTCGTATTTTTGACGATATCGTCCATTGCTCATTGAATTTTATTATAGTGTCGAATCATTGACGCAATGTCATTGTGCCCATAAGCTCAATTCAACAGCGAAACAACTCCCGAACACCGCGCCAACAAATAGTTGATTTTCCTCTTTAAAGGAGGGGCGTATGCGCACGGCCCTGATTATCAAGTCGATGTCTTTGCTGGTGCTGTTAAGTGGTGCGGCGCGCGCGGCGGATGCGTATATCAATCAGAACAGTATCATTCCTGTTTCAACTGCAGGGTGGTTCTTTGCATTTGCCGTCGTTGGCTTCGTGGCAGTCGCCAACAGTGGAAGGATCTGAGTCCGCCAGCCTGAGTTTTACCCTGATGCAGCGGCCCGGGGCTTGGCTTGTCAATTTCCCAACCGTTGCTATATTGCCAGTAGCCCGTGTAGGTCCACGGTTGCAGGCAGCACAGCTCAGGCTGCACAGCGTCAAGGTAAGGCCTCCGGGAAGATCGAGGCCATCATGGCGGGCGTATGCCGTGAAGCGGAGCGAGAGTTGGTGTGCTGTTCTCATTCAGTGCTCTTTGTCGGGCCTTTTGGCCGGAGGGACCCTCATGGTGCGTTCAATGTTTGCCGCGTTCTGCATGTTGATGGTGTGGTCCGGTGCCGGTAACGCCGACCCGAACAATGCCGCCTACCTGCTCAGCCCCGGCGATGTGGTGATGGTGTCGGTATGGCAGGAAGAGAGCCTGCGTCAGGAAGCCACCGTACTTCCCGACGGCAGTATCACTTTCCCGCTGGCCGGGCGCATCGATGTTGCCGGGCTGGACGTAACGGCAGTTGAAAAACAAGTGGCTGCCAAACTCGAAAAATTCCTCCCCGACCCGAACGTCAGCGTTGTCGTCAAGAGCATCGCCGGCAACCTGGTCTATGTACAAGGCAAAGTGATCAAGCCCGGGCCGGTTCAAATGGCGGGCCCTACCGCAGTGCTGCAGGCTCTGAGCATGTCGGGCGGCCTGGACAAGTTTGCCGACGAAAGCGAAATCAAAGTGGTCCGCGGTAGCGGCGCTTCCCAAAAAATTCTGCCCGTGCGATATAAAGACCTGGTGTCTGGCCGGGATATGTCCACCAACATCCAACTTCAGGCTGGCGATACGCTGGTCGTTCCTTGATCTTGCCTTTAATAAGAACACTTAATGCCTCTTCTTAGAACAACTAGCTTTGCAACGGCAATCTTGGTGTTGCCGTTTACGGACACTGTCCTGGCAGCAAATTGGCAGTCTACGGTGGTGGTACCGACATCCGTCGAACATGACAGCAACCCCTTGCTGCTGTCGTCGGGTGAAAAGGGCGTAACGCGCACGATCATCGCGCCTGATTACACCCTGATCGGTACCTTCGACCGTGATGAACTGAGGTTGGGGCTGGGCATGCATGTATTGCGCTCGTCCGACACGGCGGTGGTCGACAACCGTGAAGACCCTGATGTAAGCCTGGGCTGGCAGCGCCAGACCGAGCGCGGGCGTTTTGGCCTGCTGGCGCGTTACAACGAAAGTTCGACGCTGTCAGGAACGGTACTGGATACCGGCGTGGTCACCACCGATGGTACGCAAAAGCTGTATACGCTGACCGGCAACTGGAGCCAGGCGGTTACCGAGCGCAGCACCCTGAGCAACGAAACCACGTACAACCGTGCCCGTTATGACATCAGTACGCTGACGGGGTACGACGAACTGGGCAACGTGTTCACCTGGACCTACGCCTGGAGCGAGCGGGCTGATGTGTATAGCCGCTTTGGCGCCCGGCGCTATGAACCCGAGCAGGACCAGACGGCGACGGCATCCAACAGCTACAGCCCGGCGGTCGGGGTCAAGTACCAGTTCTCCGAACGCCTCAGCGCCGATGCGCATGTGGGTGTCACCGAGGTTTCCGGCGACGAAGGTGGCCGACGTGGGGAGGGTGGGGTTGCGCTGCTGTACACCGGTGTGCGCGCCGACGCCAGCTTAACCGCCGAACGCAGTACGGTGGCCAGCGCCGAAGGCGGCTTCGCCGAGCTGGACCAGGTGCGCGGCGTGTGGAGTTACGCCGTCAGCGATCTGACCCGGGTAGGCGCGGACGCTGCCTGGCAGGACAGCAAAGGGCAGACCCCCAACACTCTGCAGACTTACAGCGTGTGGGCCAGCCGCGAGTTTTCGCCGCACTGGGACCTGCGCCTGTCGCTGATGTACAAGGAGCGGCAGCAGGATCACGAAGCCGATGCGAACGCAACGATCGTGGGTTTGACATTGACGTACAGGTACCCCGACATCTGAACTTCAGGCAGGTGGCCCCATGAAGTCCGACTACGAGCTCTCCCTCAGAGATTACATCGCCATTATCAAGGACCGCGCCCTGCTATTGGGGGTGAGCATCGTAGTCATCCTGGCCGGGACCGTCGCTGTGGCAGTGATGGTGCCGCCGATCTACCAGTCGACCGGCACCATCCTGGTGGAGTCGCAGCAGATTTCCCCCGAACTGGTTTCGACCAACAACACCAGCTTTGCCGATGAACGCATCGAAGTGATTCGCCAGCGGGTGATGACCCGCGAGAACCTGCTGCGCATCATCGACAAGTACAACCTGTTCCCCGACAAGCGCTTCAGCGATAGCGACAAGATCGACCACATGCGCAGTGCCATCGTGGTCGAAACCCTTACCACATACGTGCGTGGGCGCGGTGAAGCGACCGTGGCGTTCAATGTGTCCTTCGAGCACAAGCAGCCGGAAGTGGCCAAGGAAGTCGCTGACGAGCTGGTGACACTGTTCCTCAACGAAAACCTCAAGCAGCGTACCGAGCGGGCCAATGAAACCACCGAGTTTCTCACCCAGGAGGCGAACAAGCTGGGGGCCGAGCTGGCCAGCCTGGAAAACCAGCTGGCGGATTTCAAGCAGGCCCACGCTAACGCCTTGCCCGAGCACCAGACCTTGCGCATGAACATGCTGTCGCGGTCGGAGCTGGAGTTCCGCGAAGTCGACCGTGATTACAAGGCCGCCCAGGAAGAACTGCGGTACCTGGAACTGGAACTGTCCGCGGCCAGTGCCGGGCTGGCCACCAAAGCTGGCGAAGGCCCCAGGGCGGCCAGTGCCGAACAGCCCCAGGACCTGCCCAGCCTGAAGGCCGAGTATGCTCGGCTGCTGAGCCGCTACAAGGAGGCCCACCCCGATGTGGTGGCGGTCAAGCGCAGGATTCAGGCGCTCGAAGCCAGTGGCAATCGTACGGCAGCCGCCTCCACGGTCGGCCTCGATATCGCCCGCGTGCGGGCAAAGATGAGTGCGGCGCAGGTGCGCATCGCGTCGCTGGCCGAACAGAAGCGCGAGTTGACCCGCAAGATGGAGGGCTATGAGGCCGAGATCCTCGAGGCGCCGCAGGTCGAACGTGGCCTGGTGACTTTGATGCGTGACCACGACAACGCGCGCAAGAAGTACGAAGAAATCCGCGCCAAGGAAATGGGCGCGAAGATTACCGAAAGCCTGGAGCAGGAGAACAAGGCCGAACGCTTTGTACTGCTGGAACCACCGCTGATGCCCGAGAAACCGATCAAGCCCAACCGCAAGAAAATCGCCGCGCTGGGCCTGGTGCTGGCACCGGCAGGTGGCGGTGCGCTGGTGATGCTGCTGGAAATGTTCAACCAGCGCATTCGCGGCGTCGGTGCACTGGAGAACCTGCTGGGCAGGCGGGTGCTGGTGGCGCTGCCATACATCGATACCAAGGCCGATGTGGCCAGGCGCAAGCGTTGGCGCAACTGGCTGATCGTGGCGGCACTGGCGCTGGCGGCTATCATGGTAGTGCTGGTGCACGTGTTCTACATGCCACTGGATGTGCTGTTGTTCAAAGTCATGTCTCGGTTTGCATAGGGAAGCAGTGATGGACAGGACCAAGCCGGCTGTTGGCAATAATCTTCACCAGGTTACCCCGGGTACCCCGCAGGCCTTGTCACCCGCCCCTGGTATGGCACTGGCGGAAGTGCCTGGCCAGTTCGACTATGTAAACACCAAGGTGGTGCCGCTGCGCGCGGAGCACCTGGAACGTCACCGCATCGTCGCCTACAACAAGAACTCGCACATGAACGGGCCGATCGACCTGCTGCGCACGCAAGTGCTCAGGACCATGGACGAGAACGGCTGGCGAACCCTGGCCATCACCTCGCCAACCCCTGAAGCGGGCAAGACGGTGCTGGCGATCAACCTGGCCATGAGCATCGCCCACCACACCACCAAGACCGCGTTGCTGGTGGACTTCGACTTGCGTCGGCCCAAGGTCGGCAGCACCCTGGGGTTGCCCATGGACCAGGCGCTGAACGAATTCCTGACGGACGAGGCCGAGCTGCAGGACTGCCTGGTCAACCCGACCTTGCCCCGGTTTGTGGTGCTGCCGACGCGGGTGCCGGTGCCATTGTCTACCGAAATGCTGTCGTCACCCAAGGTGGGCAACTTGATCAGCGAACTGCGCAATCGCTACGAGTCGCGCATCTGCATTTTCGATTTGCCGCCGCTGCTCAGCTCTGACGATGCGATCACCGTGATACCCAAGTTCGACTGTGTGCTGCTGGTGGTGGCCAACGGTATGAACAACAGGAAGGAAATCGAGGATTGCCTGCACCACCTGGCCAGGGTGAACCTGGTAGGGACGGTATTGAACAAGGCTGACGAGCAGCCGCGGACCTATTACTGAAGCTTCAGATCCCGGGGCTGCTTTGCAGCCCTTTCGAGACACAAAGGTACAGCGCATTCCTTCAGCTGGCGGGGTCTCTGTGGGAGCGGGCATGCCCGCGAAGCAGGCGATGCGGTGGATGGCACCGGCTGCGCCGGTGTTCGCGGGTGAACCCGCTCCCACGGGGAGGCGCAGTGCCTTTCGATCCTCAGGCTTGGCGCGTAGCCCAGGGATACTGCAACTCCCACTGCCACGCATGCCGCACAATCGGCTCCAGCGTGGCAAACTCCGGCCGCCAGCCCAGCATGTGCATAGCCTTGCCAGCATCGGCCACCAACCGGGGCGGGTCGCCGGGGCGGCGGGGCGCGTCGAGGGTGCGGATCGGTCGGCCAGTCACCGCCCGGGCCGTGTCGATCACCTGTTGCACCGAAAAGCCCAGCCCATTGCCCAGGTTGAACGCGGTTCGTTCGCCACCCGCCAGCAGGTAATCCACCGCCAGTGCATGGGCCGCCGCCAGGTCGGCCACATGCACATAGTCGCGTATGCAGGTGCCATCCGGCGTATCGTAATCCCGGCCAAATACCGTCACCGCCTCACGCCGGCCCGAAGCAGCCTGCAGGATCAGCGGGATCAGGTGGGTTTCGGGGTCATGGCGCTCGCCCAACTGGCCTTCCGGGTCAGCACCCGCGGCATTGAAGTAACGCAGGCACACCGACTTCAAGCCGTAGGCCCGGTCGAAGTCCTCGAGAATCTGCTCGACCATCCATTTGCTCAGCCCATATGGGTTGATAGGCCCCTTGGCATGCGCTTCGTCGATCGGCACGTACTGCGGGTTGCCGTAGACGGCTGCGCTGGAAGAAAACACCAGGTGCCTGATACCGGCATTCACCATGGCCTGCAGGAGAGAAAGGGTGGCCGCGACGTTGTTCTGGTAGTACTTGCCGGGCACGCTGACCGACTCGCCCACCTGGATGAATGAGGCAAAGTGGAACACGGCATCGAAACGGCAAACGCCAAACAGCACATCCAGGGCGGGTTCGTCGGCGATGTCCAGTTTCGCCCACTGGACGCCAGGGCCGGGCGAGACCAGGTCCGCCACCACCACCTCATGGCCTGCACCGAGCAGGTGCTTGACCATGTGCGAGCCAATGTAGCCTGCGCCACCGACAACCAGAAACTTCATCCATGCCTCCTGGACTCTGCTGTTGTACAGCCGCGCATTTCAGCGACAGGTCTGTTGTGAGGGTAGATGGCCATATGCCCTATTTCAAGAACAGCCAGTTGGACATGTACTTGCCGTCGAATGTGATGCTGTAGCGCCCATCCTGATAAGCCGCAGGCAATGGCTGCAACTGTGTCTGTGCATCCCGGGCGAACAGCTTCAGGCCAGCAGGCGCCTTGATGCTCAAGGTGCCGGCAAGCGGCTCGACGTTGAACGGTGTCTTGTCATCGGCCTTGGGCACGGCACGGGTGCCCAGCGACACCAGCAGTTCGCGCGACTGGCCCAAGGGTTTGCCGTCCAGGCTCTGCACCACGACGCTGGCGTACGGCGTTTGCGCTTGCACCTGGATGGCGCCGAGGCTGATCGAGCGACCTCCCAGCCAGCCGGTGGCGGCCTGGGTCAGTGGTGTGTCGAGGGTGTAGATGCCCTGTTGCCAGTTGCGCTTTAGCTCACCCGTGTCGCTGACCGCTTCCGTGGCGTCGGCTGGCAGCAAGGACTGCCCCGGATCCTGCAGTACCTGCGCATCGGCAGGGATGGCAGCGGGTTTCAGCCAGGGTAATTCCGGCGTCTGTGGCAGGGCGATCTGCAGTTGGCCCTTTTCCATGGCCGTGCGCAGCAAAGGCGAATTGCGCGGGGTGATCTCCTGGTTGTACAGGGTAGCGGGCGTCGGTGCGAACACGTAGCGGGTAGTGGCCGGCTTCACATCCGAACGGCGATAGAGCAGGGCGGCAGCGGGCAGGGTGGCGATCATCGCCGGGTCGTTGTAGGCGTGCCAGTTATCCGCCGTGCGCCAGCCTGGATTGAAGGCTTGCTGGCTGTAGGCATACTGCAGCATGGCGTCCCAGCCCTGGTGGCTGGCAGTGCCGGCCACATACAGCGGCAGCGAGTGGCGGTCGGGTAGCGGGAAGGGCTCGGCGTTCCATTCGGTGACGGTCAGCGGCTTGCCAACCACCTGGGCGGCGGCGAGCCAGTCGATCATGCCGTCGCTGGTCAGCGGGTTCTTCTCCAGCTGGCCATTGGCACCGTAGCTGTGAGCATCGATCACATCGCCTGCGGTCAGTGCCGGCAGCGCGCTCAGGCCATTGCCGCCCCAGGTACTGGTGGTAGCGATCGGTACTTTCACGCCGAGGCCGCGCAGGTGGGCGATCATGTCGGCGTTGAAGCGCTGTTCCAGGTCATTGAGAAACAGCTTCGAAGGGCCATGCTCCCAGGCGCGCCAGGTGAGATCGGTGGGCAGGTCATAGCGTTTGGCGAAGGCTTTGGCGGCGTCCATGTAGCGCTCGCTGTGGCGCGGTACGTCCTTGTTCGGCATCAGGGCATTACCATAATGCTGGGTGAGGTCGTTCTCATTGGTGAGCAGTACGGCAGCGATGGCCGGGTCGTCCTTGTAAGCCAGGCCGGTATATTCGTTCACATGGGTCAGGTACTGCTCGGCAAAGCGTTTCATCGCGTTCTGGATACTGTTGTTCACATAGGCGTAACCCTTCAGGTCAACGCGTTCTTCTCCCTTGGCCAGTTCCTTGAAGTCATCGATGTGGTCATTGGCGGTAAGCGCACGTTGCACGTGCATGTCCAGCCAGATATAGACGCCTTCGTCCTTGAGTGCCTTGATCCACAGGTCGAGCTTGCGCAGTGATTCGGCACTGAGCTGCCGGGTATCGCGCACGAGGGTGCCGTCGCCAAATACGTTCGGGCTGACCCAGGGCGAGTCGTGGTGGTGCAGGCGCACCAGGTTGAAGCCTAGTGCCGACAGGCGCTTGGCCTGTTGGCGGATTTCTTCGTCGGGGCTCTTGAACAACGAATAGGCGGACAGGTTGGTGCCCCAGAAGCGCACCGGGGTGTTGTCCTCGAACATCAGCTGCTCGCCGACGGCCTTGACGAAGCCACGCTTGCCGGCAGGCTTTTCCGCGGCATTGAGGAACGACAGGTCCACTGGCGAGGTGCGCCAGTCCAGCTGGTCATCGGGCCAGGTGGCGGGGTCGGCCAGGCCGAAGCGCTCGCTGGGCGTGGGCCCCAGCTCGATGTCGCCGGTGATGTTCAGCACCGCCTTGATCTGCTGCCGACCGGCGCTGATCGGGTCGTTGTAGATGAACGCACGCAGCTCGGACGGGTTGCCGCGTTCGAAATACACCTTGGCCAGGGGCGGGTCGAAGCGCATCTCGATGCGCCGGCCCTGCTCGGTCTTGCCCCATGACCAGCCACGGTTGCCGGCCAGCAGTTGTGGGGCGCCCATGTCCCCGGCAATGTGCGCCGGGTCGAACTGGAACACCATGCCGCCGCCCATCACCCCGGCCTGGCGGCTGTGGGCGTCAAGGTCGAAGGCCCAGCTCAGGGTTTGCGCCTGCTCCTTGCGGATATCCGCCGTCAGGTCGAAGTCCAGCTCCTTGTTCTTGCCCAGCAGCGTGTAGTGGTAGGGGCCATTGACCTTGAACGTCGTGGAGAAGCCTGTCCAGCTCCAGTTGGCCGCCCAGAAGTCGAACTTGGCTTTCATCACCGGTCCACCACCGTGGGTCACCATGGGCAGGCCATTCTGTTCATCGACACTGACTTGCCACGCCGATGCCCAGCCGGGGAGCGGCAGCAAGGCCAGGCCAGCAATGGCCGAAGCCTGCAGCAGGGTTTGAAAACCTGTGCGGCACAGCGTGAGCACGTTCATAGGCGTTACCTGGGTTGAAGACCGGGGTCGGCCAGCGCGATGGCCTGGCTGATGTGCAGCCTGCGGACCATCTGGATGTAGGCCACGCCCAGCCCGGCGACAGTCCAGTAGACCACCGGGATGAAGGTGATGCTGCTGACGGTGAAGATGATCACCAGGATGCCGATCAGTGTCGCCAGCAATACCCGGCCGAGCTGGCGTTGCTCGTCGTCCTTGTCGGGGAAGCTGCGCATTGCCTTGCGAATGCCGAGCAGTACGGTGGCGAAGAACGCCACGAACAAGCCAAGCCCGACCAGCCCGACCCGCAGCGCCAGGTTGATATAGGTGTTGACGATGTCGATGATGCCGTCACCCTGGATCATCGATTGCATTTCGGGGGTGTTGCGGAAGTCGAACGAACCGAACAGTGGGTTGCGCTGGATGACGATCCATGAGTTGTCCATCAGCCGTTCGCGGTAGGTGATGTTTTCTTTCTCAAGGTTGCCAATGAACGGCAGCAGGTCCAGTACCTTGTCGCCACCGGGCACGATGGTGAGCAAGGGCAGGGCCAGCATGCCGACCGCGGCTAGCAGCGCCAGGCGCCTGACCGCACCTTTGCCCAAGGCGATGAACACCACCACGATCACCACGGCACCGATCCACGGGCCACGGGACAGTGGCGCGAACAACCCGGCGGCCAGCAGCAGGGCGCCCAGCACGCGCTGCAGGGGGCTGCGCACATAACCCTGGACGAACAGGAACAGCCCGATGGCCACGCTCATCACATAGCCCAGGGCAATTGCCTGCCCGGTGGTGACGCTGGCACGCAGCGAACCGCCACGGCTCAGGTAGCCGGACATGCTCCACGGCACGCCCATGGCATCGACCAGGGCACTGTACAGCAGCCAGTGGCGCACGTACTCGGCTACACCGATCAGGGCCAGGACGAAGGAGGCGAGCACGAAGGCCAGCAGGGTGTCCTTGAAGTCGCTGATCTGGCGCAGTGCACGGCTGGCCACGTAATACGGCAGGAACACGTCGACATACAGGTACAGCGTCTGGCGCAGGGTGTCGGTCAGGGTGGTTTCGCGCAGGTACAGCACGCTCATCAGCAGCAGGCCGGCCGCCAGCAGCCTGTCGGGCCAGGTGCGCCCAAAGCGCAGGGTGTCGCCTTGCCGGCGCAGGGCCAGTGCCGCCGGCAACAGCACGCACAGGGTCAGCAGGCGGATATGGTTGAGGTCGACCAGGTAATTGACCACGCCAAACCCGGGCACCTGCACCGAAGCCGGCGGGATCAGGAACAGCAGCATGTAGAAAAGTGCCATGGGATTGTGCTCGCGGCGCCCGGCGATGTACAGGATGACGGCGCCCGCACCCAGGTACAGCCAGAAACTGTGCGAGACGAAGGCCAGCAGGGTAAGCAGGAACCACAGGTTGCGCCGGCGCTTGAAGTCGCTCGGCGGGATCAGGTCGCTGGCAGGCCGCCGCGCCAGCAGGAAGACCACGCTCGCCAGAAACAGGATGACTATCAACGCACGAAAATGTTCAGGCATTGGCTATGTACACCTTCCCTCGGCGGGCAACGGCTAGCATCGCGGCTAATTGAAACTATAGTGACCTTTAGCCAATCAGTCAGAGATTGACGTCATGCCGTCGATTGATGTGTCAGCCACCGCGAGCCTGCGCAAGCGGGCTCTGAGGGCCGGGTCGTGGAACCTGGTTTCGCAGGTGGCGTCACAGGTGATGCGCCTTGGCGGCAACCTGATCATGGCCCGCTTGCTGCTGCCGGAAATGTTCGGGGTGATGGTCATCGCCACCACCGTTTCGGTACTCCTGCATCTGCTGTCCGATGTCGGCTTGCGCCAGAACATCATCCAGAGCCATCGTGGTGACGATCCGCACTTTCTCAATACCGCATGGACCGTGCAGATCATCCGCGGCTTCGTGCTGTTTGCCCTGACCTTGCTGCTGGCCCTGGGGGCCTGGCTTGCCCAGCTGGCCGAACTGTGGCCGGCGGATTCCACCTATGCCGCACCGGAGCTGCCGATGGTGCTGGCGGCGACCGGGCTGTCGGCGGTGATCTGGGGCTTCCAGTCCACCAAGATAGATGTGGCGGTACGAACTTTCCAACAGAAGCGGGTGGTGCTGGTCGACCTGGCTTCGCAGGTGGTCGGCCTGGTGGTGATGCTGGTGCTGGGTTACCTGACCCACTCGGTCTGGGCGCTGGTAATTGCCGGCCTGGTGTCGGCCCTGGCCTGGACCATGCTGGGCCACACCGCCCTCGAGGGGCATGGCAACCGATTGCGGTGGGACCGCAGCGCGCTGACCGAACTGATCGTGTTTGGTCGCTGGATCCTGCTGTCGTCGATGGTCGGCGTGCTGGCCATGTACGGAGACCGCATGTGGTTCGGCGCCAGCATGACGGCGGCACAACTGGGGGTGTATTCGATTGCCGTGCTGATCCTCGGTGCCGTGCAGACCGCGTTGATGAAAATCTTCGGGGCCGTGGCGCTGCCTGCCTTCAGCGAAGCGGCCCGGGCCGGTGACAAGGAGCGCCTGAAGGCGCTGTATCACCGCTTTCGTCTGCTGGTCGACCTGTTGGTGCTGTTCATCTGCGGCGGTTTCCTGACCGCCAGCCCGCTGCTGATCGGCTGGATGTACGACGACCGTTACCGTGAGGCCGGCCCGATGCTGGCGATTCTTTCGCTGTCGTTCCTCACATTGCGCTATACCTTGGCTCATCAGGTGTGGATTGCCCTGGGCCTGACCAGGTACCAGGCCATGGACAACATCATCCGCCTGGTCTCGTTGTGGGGGCTGCTGCCACTGCTGCTGGCCATTGGCGGGGTGGACTGGGCGATCTGGGGGGTTGCCCTGCATACCGTGCCAACCCTGGTGCTGATCGTGTATGTGAATTGCAAGCTGGATATCTTCAGCCTCAAACGTGAGCTGGTGGTGCTGCCGATGCTGCTGGTCGGGGCACTTTGCGGGGCGCTGCTGACAGCCTTTTTCAACTGGCTGTAATGCAGCTTGCTGGATGAAACTTTCAAAGGTACAGGTCACCGGATCATGGGGAAGCTTACTTTTTGTAATGCGCAAGTGGGTCGTAGAGGCTTTCTTCAGAGTTGTGTCTTGCTGGGCGTTGGTGGCGCGGTGTTCGGTGCGACGGCAGCCGTTGCCAGCCAACGCGCAGACAGGTCCGGATTCGTGGTGATCAACGGCTGGGTATTGCCGTCCCGTTATTTCCGGAACGAACACGCATGATCAAGGACTATCAGCAGCAGAAGGCGCTGCGCGACAGTTACGATGTGTGCATCATCGGCGCCGGCCCGGCGGGCATCACCCTGGCCCTTCGCCTGGCGACCGCCGGCTGGAGCGTACTGCTTGCCGAAGGCGGCGGGCGTGAGTACTCGGCGAACTCGCAAGCCTTGTACGCCTGTACATCCACCGGCCTGGAGCTGTATGCCAAGGAAGCTCGCTTGCGTTACCTGGGCGGCACATCCAACCACTGGGCAGGCCGTTGCCGGCCGTTCACTCCCTCGGACTTCGCCATTCCACCGCTTGGTGACTTGCCTGGCTGGCCCATTCCCTATTCGGAGATCGCAGGCTACCTGCCTGCTGCCATGGAAATCGTCGACCTGCCGCCCGGGGCGGATTTTCACGCGTTGAATACTGGCCTCGACGGCGGTGACTTCGAGCCGGACCGCTTTCTGCTCAGCCCGCCAACGCGTTTTGCGCAGAAATACGCCACGGCCCTTGAGCAGACCGAAGACCTGGATGTATTCATCAACTGCAATTGCGTAAACCTGGAGTTTGACAAGGCCTCCGGCCGCCTGGCCGCAGTGGTACTGTCCGATTACGAGTGCAATCGCCAGCGGCTGGTTGCGAGCAATTTCGTGCTGGCCACCGGTGCCATCGAGAATGCCAGGCAACTGCTCAACAGCGAGTCGTTGGTGGCGGCGGGGGTCGTGAGCAAGGATGGGCTGGTCGGCGGGTGCTTCATGGAACACCTGAACATTGACCTTGGCACCTTCATCCTCAAGTCGGGGCTAGCCCCTGAGCCGCGCGAGTACTACACCACCGATGCCTTCGTTGACGAATACAGGGCAGGCAAAGGCAATGTCAGGGCCGCCTTGCTGGCCGATGTGCAAACCTATGGTCGTACTGCCGAGGTCAAGCATTTTCTGGAGAGCCTGGCCTGTGACATGGGGATTGCCAGCAAGATCGCCTTCGTGGCCAAGTTCAATTGCCCCGGTGACGGTGTCATCAGCACCATGATCGAGCAGGTCCCCAACCTGCACAGCCGCATTTCGCTGCTGGACGAGAAGGACGCACTGGGTGTTGGCAAGGTCAATGTCAACTGGGCCCTGACCGCTGACGACCGGCACACCATCAAGTGCATTGGCAGCGAACTGGCCAAGCAGTGGGCTGACATGAACCTGGGCTTCGTCAAGCTCAATGACTTCGTTTATGACACCTCGATACCGCTGAGGTTGTCACCACATGCCCACCATATGGGTACCACGCGCATGGCGTCGTCGGCGCAATTCGGTGTCGTCGATACCAACTGCAAGGTATTCGGTACCGAAAACCTTTACGTCGCTGGCAGCAGCGTCTTTGCCACGGGCGGTGCCTCCAACCCGACCATGCCGCTGCTGCAGTTTGCGATACGCCTGGCCGACCACCTCGATGCCAGGATGAGCGCGGCCAGCGACGCCGTGGTGTGACGCACGTTGTACATGGGTTGAGTGCGCTGCGGTCAGCGCCCACAAGAACGAGGCCGGATGCGCCTCAGGGACAGTCCAGATTGCTTTGATTGCGAGGTTGGCCACATGAAGGGATGGATACGCAAGGCAGTGGCGCGCTATGTCCATGCAACGGGGCGAGGAAGCTCGTTCTACAGGAAGTTCTGCAAACCTTCAGGGCTTGAGTGGGGGGCCTACCTTACCCGCTGGGGCAACTTTCACTCGGTAGGCAGCAACTTCTATGTCAATACAGGCTGCAAGTTCCTCGACCCTTCGCTGGTTCGCATCGGTAACAGTGTGGGCCTGTCCGACTGCACGCTGATCGGTCATGACGGGGTGGTATTGCTGATTGAACATCGCTTTGGCAAGCACCTGGACTCGGTCGGTTTCATCGACATCAAGGACAATTGCTTCATCGGCCACGGAGCGATCGTCATGCCCCGCGTGACCATCGGGCCTGAGTCGATCGTGGCCGCCGGTGCCGTGGTGACCAAGGACGTGCCGCCGGGCACGGTGTTTGGTGGCAACCCGGCAGAGTTCATCTGCACCACCGAGGCGTTGATCAAGCGGGTCGAGGCACGTTGCGAAGCCTACCCGTGGATCGACCTGGTCAAGCAGCGCAATGGCGCCTACGACCCGCAGCTGGAGCCGCTGCTGATGGCGCAAAGGCGCCAGTACTTCTTCGGGGATGGCAACAATGGCTAGCAAACCGGTTGATGTCATGGTGGTCAACTTCAACACCGCTTCCTTGCTGCAGCCGATGTTCGATGCGTTGCGCCGGGCCGACAGTGAACGGCTGGCCAATTACCTGGTGGTAGACAATGCCTCGGTGGATGACTCGCTGCAGCGTATGGCCGAGGTCTGCCCGCAAGCGCTGCTGCTGAGCAACAAGCAGAACGTGGGGTTCGGCCGGGCCAACAACCAGTTGCTGGCGCACCTGAAGGGCAAGTACGCCTTGCTGCTGAACACCGATGCCTTCGTCGCCGCCGATTCCCTGCAGAAAACCCTCGACTACATGGATGCCCACCCGCAGTGCGGCGTGCTGGGGGTGCGCCTGGAGGGCCGCGAGGGCGACCTGCAGCCCAGCTGCCGCTATTTCCCCACGCCGCTCAACGTGTTCGTCGGGCGTACCGGGCTGGGGCGTTTCTTCCCGGGCTTGAAGATGGTCGACGAAATGAACTGGGACCACGCTTCGGTCCGCGAGTGCGACTGGCTGCCTGGCTGCTTCTACCTGGTGCGCCGCGAAGTGCTTGACCAGGTAGGCCTGTTCGACCCGCGCTACTTTCTTTATTACGAGGAGGTAGATCACTGCAAGCGGGTTAAGGAAGCGGGCTGGAAAGTGGTGTTCTACCCGCACACCACGGTGGTTCACATCGGTGGGGAAAGCTCCAAGTCCGTAGCCGAACTGGAGGCTGCCAGCCGGCAGATCTCGTCCTGCCAGATCGAAAGCGAGTTGCTGTACTTCCGTAAGCATCACGGGCTGGCGGGCCTTGCCCTGCACATGCTGCTGGTCACCCTGGGCGACCTGGTGCTGGCACTCAAGGCGCTGTTGAAACGACGCGGCCGGGGCGCAATACAGGCCTGCTGGCGTCACTGCCGGGCGACCTGGTCACTGTTGTTCAAGACCCGGTACGCCAGCCAACCGACAAGGTAGGGGGAGCCATGTTCGAAAATCTACGTGCCGACCTGCGTGCCCATGGGGGCGACTGGGCCGCCCAAGGTTTCTGGGTATTGCTGGTGTACCGCTTTGGTCGCTGGCGTTATGGCGTTCGCCCGGCACTGCTGCGCAAGCTGTTTTCGCTCATCTATAGAATTCTGTTCAAGTTCGTGCAGATCATCACGGGTGTGGAGTTGCCGTGCGAAGCGGTGATCGGCCGCAACTTCGTCATCGACCATTTTGGCGGCATCGTCATCAGCGGTTATGCCCGGTTTGGCGATGACTGTCGCATCCGCAACGGCGTGGTGGTGGGCCTGAAGAACGTCAATGAACCGGTTGCACCAGTGTTCGGCAACAACGTCGATATCGGCACCGGGGCCAAGGTGCTGGGTAGTATCCGCATCGGCAACAACGTCATCATCGGTGCCAATGCCGTGGTGCTGGAGGATGTGCCGGACAATTCGCTGGCGGTAGGAGTGCCGGCCATCATCAAGGCCAGGCAACCGGCCGCCACGGCGCCCGTGGAGTGAGGCCCATGGCGAACGGGATCGGTGTGGTGGTGATTGGCCGCAACGAAGGCCTGCGCCTGGAGCGTTGCCTGCGTTCGCTGCTGGGGGCGGACAAGGTCATGTACGTCGACTCTGGCTCCACCGATGGTTCACCACACTTGGCCAGCAGCCTGGGGGTGGAGGTACTGGCGCTGCACATGGGCATCCCTTTCACCGCCGCGCGCGCACGTAACGAAGGCTTTGCCGCCTTGCAGCGCCTGCTGCCGTCGATGCACCTGGTGCAGTTCGTCGATGGCGATTGTGAGGTGGATGCCGGTTGGCTGGTCACGGGCCAGGCATTTCTCGACCAGCATCCTGAAGTGGCAGTGGTGTGTGGCCGCCGACGCGAGCGCTTCCCACAGCGGTCGGTGTACAACCTGTTATGCGACCTGGAGTGGGACACCCCCATCGGCGAGGCCAAGGCTTGTGGTGGCGATGCCCTGATGCGGGTAGATGCCTTCGCCGCCGTCGGCGGCTTCCGCCCAGAGCTGATCGCCGGAGAAGAGCCTGAACTGTGCGTGCGTCTGCGGGCAAAGGGCTGGAAGGTCTGGCGCCTGGACGCCGAGATGACCCTGCACGATGCCGCCATGACCCATTTCAGCCAATGGTGGCGGCGTAGCCTGCGCGCCGGCCATGCCTATGCCGAGGGGGTTTACCTGCATGGTCAGCCGCCGGAACGGCACTGGCTGCGCGAATCGCGCCGGGCCTGGCTGTGGGGCCTGGGCATACCCATGGTGATCGTGCTGACCTGCCTGCTGGTGGGCGGCTGGGGCCTGCTGTTGCTGTTGGTCTACCCGCTGCAGGCCGTACGCCTGGCCTGCCGTGGTGGCAAGTCGGTGCGGGAGAACTGGCTACAGGCAGTGTTCCTGGTATTGGGCAAGTTCCCGGAAATGCTTGGGCAGCTGAAGTTCTTGCGCCACCGCGTCGCGGCCGGCAAATCGACGTTGATCGAGTACAAGTGAAGAAAACTGAGTTCGCAAGCAGTCCGCTCCCACAGGGCCCCCGCTAATTCAATAAGTTATGTGCAGTTCTATGAGAAAGAGGCCCAATGATGCTCGGCACGATCTTGAAAAGCGTGTTTACCTTGCAACCGGGCTATTCGTTGCGGGCACTGAACAACAAGTACAAATTGACGCTGCAGATTGCCAGGCAATGGCCTGAGCTGAATGCGTTTCTGCAGCGCATGACGGCGGCGCTGGGTCGGCAAGGTCTGCAGCGGCTGGGCGTGGATTGCATCGGTGTCGTGCAGTGGCCTTACCTCAGCAAATGCTGGGAAGCCCCCCAACGCCTGGAGGTGGTGGCTTCGCACTTCGAAGTGCTGGCCGGGCAGTTCCCGGGGATGTTGCTGCTGGGGCGGGACGAAAGCCTGACGTTGTGCGAGCTGTACGGCCATTCGCCGGGCTGTCGCCTGGTCCTGGACCGGCCGGTCTGGTTCAAGCGCGAAGGCGAGTTGGTATTGAACCTGTTCCAAAGCGACCTGCGTGTAGCTTCCCTGGCGTTCAGCCTGTGCCGCTGCCAGGGCGAACTGTGCCTGTTCATCGGTGCCGTGCAGGGCATTCACAAGGGTATCGACAGCGAAACCTCGCTGGCCATCTACCGCGACCTGACCAAGGACTTCGAGGGGTTACGCCCCCGCAGCCTGCTGCTCGAGGCGTTGAAGTGCCTGGCCCGGACCCTGGACGTGGCGCACCTGTACGCAGTCAGTGATGCCTGCCGCCACCATCGACACCCGTACTTTGGCAACGACAAAGGCCAGGACCTGGCGGCCAATTATGACGTGATCTGGCTGGAGCACGGCGCTACCGCTTCGAACCATGCGGACTTCTTTGCCCTCCCGCTGGCAGCGGCACAGCGGGCGGAACAGGACATCCCGGCGAAGAAACGGGCGATGTACCGCCGCCGCCAGGCATTGCTCGACGATGTTTTCGCCCGCTTGCAGGCAGCGTTGCCAGGCAGCGGTCACAACCTTGGACTACAAGGGAAGCAGGGGGATGTACCTGACGAGGCGGCATCGGCGAGGCGCCGACCGCCGGTAGTCGATAGCCTGAAGTAACGGCTGGCTGCCGAGGCAGGTCTGAAGTTTCATCACGCGGGTCTTGATCTGGATTCCTATGCGCATTGCCTATTTCATCAACCAGTACCCGAAGGTCAGCCACAGTTTCATCCGCCGCGAGATCCTGGCGCTGGAGCGCCAGGGGGTAGAGGTGCAACGTATTGCCCTGCGCGGGTGGGACACCGAATTGCAGGACGCTGAGGACACGAGCGAACGGGACAAGACCCGCTATGTGCTGCAAAGTGGCATCAAGGGCTTGCTGACACCGACCTGGCAGGTGTTGCGCACACAGCCGCGCCGGTTCTTCCAGGCGCTGTGGCTGGCCATGCGCCTTGGCCTGCGGGCCGACCGCGCCTGGCCCTACCACCTGGTCTACCTGGCCGAGGCCTGCCAGGTACTGCAGTGGTTGCAAGGAGGCGAGGCAGAACATGTGCACGCGCATTTCGGCACCAATTCCACCGAGGTGGTGATGCTGGCCAATGTGCTGGGCGGGCCAGCCTACAGCTTTACCGTGCACGGGCCGGAGGAGTTCGACAAGCCACAGTTCCTGCACATGGGCGAGAAGGTACGGCGTGCCGCTTTTGTCGCGGCGGTCAGCTCGTACGGGCGCAGTCAGTTGTTTCGTTGGGTGGCACACGACCACTGGGCCAAGGTGAAGGTAGTGCATTGCGGCCTTGAGCGCAGCTTCCATGAAGTGGCGCCGGTCAGCGTGCCCACGGCGCCGCGTCTGGTGTGCGTAGGCCGCCTGTGCGAACAGAAAGGGCAACTGCTGTTGCTCGAGGCCGCGCGCGTGCTGGCCGCACGGTCGATCGCCTTCGAGCTGGTGCTGGCCGGCGACGGTGAGATGCGTGGGCAGATCGAGACGTTGATTGCCCGGTACGGCTTGCAGCAGCAGGTGCGCATCACCGGCTGGATCAGCAGCGCACAGGTGCGCGAGGAAATACTTGCTGCCCGCGCATTGGTGCTGCCCAGCTTTGCCGAGGGTTTACCGGTGGTGATCATGGAGGCCATGGCCTTGCGCCGGCCAGTGCTGACCACCTATGTGGCAGGTATTCCCGAGCTGGTGCGGCCGGGCGAGAACGGTTGGCTGTTCCCCGCCGGCACCGTGGACGCGCTGGCGGTGGCCATGGCCGACTGCCTGGCGCAACCTGCCGAAGTGCTGCAGCGCATGGGCGAGGCTGGCCGCCAATATGTGCTGCAACGGCATGACATCGATACCGAGGCGGCCCGGCTGGCCGGTTATTTCAAGGCATCCGCATGATGAGTGTACTGGCTTGGTTACTGGGCATGCTGGCGGCCATCGTCCTGTTGCCGGTGCTGCTGCTGTTGGTGCAAGTGCTGATGGCCTGCCTGCCGGCGCGCGCGCAACCGTCGGGTAACAATGCTCGTCCGCAGGTGGCAGTGCTGGTGCCAGCCCATGACGAGGCTTCGATCATTCGTGCCACGCTGGCGAGCATTACCCCACAGTTGCGGCCTGGCGACCGCTTGCTGGTGGTGGCGGACAACTGCACTGACGACACTGCGCAGTTGGCGCGTGAGGCCGGTGCCGAAGTGGTGGAACGTCACGACGCGCAGTTGCGCGGCAAGGGCTACGCACTGGACTTTGGTGTGCGCCACCTGGCTGAGCAGCCGCCCGAGGTGGTGATCGTGGTGGATGCCGATTGTCAGGTGGGCGAGGGTGCGATCGAGCGCCTGGCGCGGCGCTACCGTGAGGTCGCTCGCCCGGTGCAGGCGCTGTACCTGATGCGCGCACCGGCAGGGGCTGGGCTGAAAGTGCAGGTTGCCGAGTTCGCCTGGCGGGTCAAGAACCTGGTACGCCCGCGTGGCTGGGCCCGGCTGGGCCTGCCTTGCCAGTTGATGGGCGCGGGCATGGCGTTCGGCTGGCGTGACCTGAACTTGATCGATCTGGCCAACGGGCACCTGGTGGAGGATTTGAAGCTGGGCCTGGACCTGTGCCAGCAAGGCAAGCCGCCGGTGTTCTGCCCCGACGCCGTGGTCAGCAGCCTGTTCCCTGCCAGCCAGCAAGGCCTGGGTAGCCAGCGCACCCGCTGGGAACACGGGCACCTGGGTTTGATACTGGCCGACGCGCCCAGGCGTGCGCTGGCCGCAATCACCCAGCGTAACGGTAGCTTGCTGGCCATGACCCTTGACCTGCTGGTGCCTCCCTTGGCATTGCTGGTGCTGGCCCTGCTCGGGCTGAACCTGGTGGCCTGGCTGGCGTACCTGCTGTTCGGCCTGGCGGTACCTGCGTGGATCGCCCTCTGCGCGCTGGCATTGCTGGGCCTTGCCGTCGTGCTGGCCTGGGCGCGCTTCTGCCGCGAACTGATCCCCTTTTCCGTGCTGCTGTACGCGCCGTTTTACGCTGTAAGGAAGGTCCCCTTGTATCTGGGGTTCCTGATCAAACGCCAGGTTGAATGGGTACGTTCGAAACGGGATGAAGACTGATGGCTGAGTGGCAGAAACGCTGGAATACCCTTATAGGCAAGCTCGAAGTGGTGGCTGATGCCGCTGCCGCGCAGCGCCTGCTCGACAGGCTGACCACCCCGCAAACTCCGACCGTGCTGGGCTTCGTCAATGCCCATGCAATGAATCTGGTGGTACGCGATGGCGCGTACCACCAGGCATTGTCTGCGGCTGACGTGCTGCTGCGCGACGGTTCCGGCATGGCGATCCTGTATCGCCGGCTGGGGCTTGAACCCGGGTTCAACATGAACGGTACCGACTTCATTCCCAGGCTCATGGCTGCCTACCGTGGTCGGCGGGTCGCGTTCTGGGGCACCCGGCAACCTTACCTGGAGCAGGCCGTGCAGCGCAGTGCAGCCCTGTTCGGAGTGGTGCCGGTGTCGGTTCACGATGGCTTTGCCAGCGTCGATACCTACCTGCAACTGGCCAGAGAGCAGCAACCGGAGCTGATCGTGCTGGGCATGGGGATGCCCAGGCAGGAGGCTGTGGCGGCGAGGCTGGTGGCCACAGGCGGGCCGTGCCTGATCGTGTGCGGCGGCGCGATCCTGGATTTTCTCGGCGGCAAGGTCAGCCGGGCGCCCGAGTGGCTGCGGCGGTTGGGCGGGGAGTGGCTGTACCGGCTATTACGCGAGCCGAAGCGCTTGTTCATGCGCTATGTGGTGGGCAACCCGTTGTTCCTGCTGCGTACCCTGCTGTATAGCCGGGGCGGGGGGGCGACTCGGCGCACCGTCTGAGTCGGCCAGATCTGCGTGGGTGGTGATTCCGGGCACACTGATGGCGGGTGGCTGCTACAGTGAGATCAGGGGCTTGGGCTGCACGGTTCTGGTTCACTGGCTTTGCATGAGCTGTTGTCAGGACTGGCTGTTTGATCGAAGGCACCTGCTGTGCGCAAATCGATGAGGTCTGAAATGGTTTTCGAACCCAGAAGCAGTCGTTCCTTACTGCAGAGAAGAAGCAGCGTAAGTAACGCCATTCAGGCCGGCCTCGATGGAATTGCAGTCACCGGTATTGCCTGGTACCTGATCTACGACCAGTTTGGCTACATCACTTCCGATTACGTGATCATGCTGCTGTTGCTGATTGGCGCACTGGCAGTCATCTACGACCATTATGCGATCTACCGTACCAACGTCGGGCTTTCCATCAAGGCTTTCCGGCTGTTCAAGGCCTGGTCGGCAACCTTTTGCTTCCTGGTGGTCATGGCCTTCCTTACCAAACAGAGTGAAACCTATTCGCGGCTGTTGGTCGTGCAGTTGTTCATCATTGGCTACATCGCCCAGTTATTCCTGCACTTTGCCGTGCGTGAACTGCAAAAGCGCTTTACCGCCCATGCACGCCTGGACAACGCCTTGATCATTGGCGCCGGCGACCTTGCCAACTTCCTGTATCAGAAAATCAGCAACAACCCCTGGTTCGGCGAGCGTGTGCTGGGTTGCGTCCTGATCGCCAAGGCCGATGAGCCGGGGCGCGAAGGTGCCGAAGGCAAGCAGCGCCTGCCGGTGCTCGGGCATATTGCCGAACTCGACGATATCGTGGCGCGCTACGGCATCCGCACGGTGTACCTGGTGACCCCGCTGGGCGGTTCCGAGGTCATCAACGATGTCTATTTCAAGTTGCTCGACAAGTGCATTGCGGTGAACTGGGTGCCGGATATCTTCTCGTTGCGCCTGATCAACCACAGCGTGCGGGAAATTGCCGGCATTCCTGTGTTGACCTTGTCGGAAACACCGCTGACGGGCATGAGCCTGTTCCTGAAGAACCTCGAGGACAGAGTGCTGGCGGCGCTGATCCTGCTGGTTGCATCGCCGGTGTTGCTGGCCGTTGCAGTGGCCATCAAGCTCGATAGCCGCGGCCCGGTGTTCTTCCGCCAGGAACGTACCGGCTGGACCGGGGAAGCATTCCGCATCTGGAAGTTCAGGAGCATGCATGTCCACCAGCCGGAAGAGGGTGTGGTCAAGCAGGCGCAGAAGAACGACCCGCGGCTGACCCGGGTTGGCGCCTTTATCCGCCGTACCAGCCTGGATGAACTGCCGCAATTGTTCAATGTGCTGACCGGGGAGATGTCGCTGGTAGGGCCACGGCCGCATGCGTTGCAACATGACACGTTGTATTCGCAGGACATCGTCGACTACTTTGCCCGCCACAACATCAAGCCAGGCATGACCGGCCTGGCGCAAGTGCGCGGGTTCAGGGGCGAGACCAAGGATATCGAGCAGATGATCCAGCGGGTGGACTCGGACATCGAGTACATCAACAACTGGTCGCTGTGGCTGGATTTCGTGATTCTGGTGCGCACGTTGAATGCGTTTACTGGCAAGCAGGCTTACTGAGACAAATGCTGCGAGGCGCTTGCCGTGAGAACTGCATTGCCTATGCGATCGAGCGCCGCCCGCGCGGCGCTTCGCGGGGCAAGCCCGCTCCCACATTTGTTGCAACGTGGCCATGCCTGTGGGAGAGGCGTTGCCTGCTTTGGTGGAGAGTTTGAGACTGCCGAGACGGCGGTAGCGCCAGCCGGGAAACCGCGTCAAGGCAACAAGGCTGGCAACCATGGCCTGACAGGTTCGGCACGTTGCAACAAATGTGGGAGCGGGCTTGCCCCGCGAAGCGCCGCGCGGGCGGCGCTCGATCTTCGCCCCCCCACAAGGCTCAAGGCATTCACCAATCTATACCTTCGTGAGCGGGTGCAGCTCCCTGAACCCCCGTGCTTCCTCCACCAGCCAGTCATGCACCGCCCGTGCCCCCGGCTGGTTCAACCCACCCGGCGGGTAATGCACCACATAGCGCTTGTGATTGGCGATCGGCACCCCGAACGGCACGATCAGCGCACCGCGCTCCAGTTCGTCGTTGAGCAGTGTGCGCCGGGCAATCGCAACGCCAATGCCGGCAATCGCCGCCTCGATGGTCAGGTGGTTGCGGTTGAAGGTGTGCCCGCGTCGCACATCCAGGCCAGCGGCGCCGATGCCCTCCAGGTAGTACTCCCATTCGGCATATTCCGAACTGCCGCGCCAGGCCGTGATGTCATGCAGCAGCGGGTAGTGCACCAGGTCCGCCGGCCCGTGCAGTGGCGGGCGCCCCCGTAGCAAGGTAGGGGAACACACGGGGAAGATCTGCTCGTCCAGCAGCGGCGTCGAGAGCATGCCGGGGTAGCTGCCATCGTTCAGGTCGATGGCCAGATCGAAATCGCCCGGGGTCAACGCCTGGGCACTGTCTTCGGCCACCAGGCGTAGCTCGATGTCCGGGTAGCGTTGTTGAAAGCGCGGCAGGCGGGGCGTGAGCCATTTGGCCAGAAACGACGGGATCGAGCGCAGGCGCAGGGTGCCGCGGATTTCACCGGCGTCCAGGCGCAGCAGTTCGGCTTCGATGCTGCCGTAGGCTTCGGCCACCGTCTGCGCCAGGCGTTGCCCTTCGGCGCTCAGCTCCACACCGCGTGCCCGGCGCAGGAACAGCCGGTAGCCCAGGCGCTCTTCCAGCTGGCGCATCTGCTGGCTGACTGCGCCCGGGGTGATGTGCAGCTCTTCGGCACAGCGGGTGAAGGACAGGTGCCGGGCCGCACAGGCGAATACATGCAGCCACACAAACATCTGGCCATTGAGTTGTCGTCGCATCGTTTAGTACCACTAAAGCCTTGCTTAGGAAGTTTCGTTGGTCATCCGTGAGCTAGCGCGGCAGTATCGCGCAAAATCGCAATACCGCTCAATTTTTCTAGATAACCGTGCTGCGGCGTCATACCCGGGGTACGGTCAGGCATTAGCATGGCTATCAGTGTTTTCGACCTTTTCAAAATCGGCATCGGGCCGTCCAGTTCCCACACCGTCGGCCCGATGCGGGCGGCGGCTACTTTTGCCCAGGCCCTGCGCGAACAAGGGCTGCTGGCCCGGGCAACCCGTGTCGAGGTGCGGCTGTACGGGTCGCTGTCGGCCACCGGGGTTGGCCACGCCACCGATCGCGCCTGCCTGCTCGGCCTGATGGGGCAGTGGCCGGACCGTATCGACCCGGCCACTATCGAGTCGCGCATTGGCCAGGTGATGCAAGAGCACTGCCTGATGCTCGATGGTAGCCACCCGCTGGCGTTCGACTACAGCCGCGACATGCTGTTGCTCGACGAGAACCTGCCGTACCACCCCAATGCCATGAGCCTGGAAGCCATGGACGGGCAGGGCAGCCTGTTGCGCCAGACCTACTATTCGGTGGGCGGTGGCTTTATCGTCGAGCAAGCCGAGATCGATGCGCCAGCAGTCGAAGCGAATGCGGTGGTGTTGCCGTACGAGTTCGACAGTGCTGCGCAGTTGCTGGCCTTGTGCAAGGCCCATGGCCTGAGTGTGGCGCAGCTGATGATGGCCAACGAATGTGCCTGGCGCCCGGAGGCCGAGGTGCGTGAGGGCTTGTTGCGGATCTGGGCGGCCATGCGTGAATGCGTTGACAACGGCTTGCGCAACGAAGGCATCCTGCCTGGCGGGTTACACGTCAAGCGCCGTGCGGCGCGGCTGCATCGCAGCCTGCAGGAGCTGGGCAAGCCCAACGTGATCGGTTCCACCCTCAGTGCCATGGAGTGGGTCAACCTGTTCGCCCTGGCGGTGAATGAGGAGAACGCCGCCGGCGGGCGCATGGTCACGGCGCCTACCAATGGTGCGGCTGGCATCATCCCGGCGGTGCTGCACTACTACATGAAGTTCAACCCGGGCGCGTGCGACGCGGACGTGGTGGACTTCCTGCTGGCAGCGGCGGCGGTCGGCATCCTGTGCAAGAAGAACGCGTCCATTTCCGGGGCCGAGGTTGGCTGCCAGGGCGAGGTGGGCTCGGCCTGTTCGATGGCCGCTGCCGGCCTGGCCCAGGTGCTGGGTGCTACACCGCCGCAACTGGAAAACGCGGCCGAGATTGCTTTGGAGCACAACCTTGGTCTGACGTGCGACCCGGTGGGTGGCCTGGTGCAGGTGCCGTGCATCGAGCGCAATGCGATTGCAGCGGTGAAAGCGATCAACGCCGTACAGATGGCGTTGCGTGGGGATGGCGAGCATTTCATCTCGCTTGACCGGGTGATCCGCACCATGCGTGATACCGGGGCGGACATGCATGCCAACTACAAGGAGACCTCGCGCGGCGGCCTGGCCGTTGCCTTCGTCGAATGTTGATGCGGTCAACTGTAGGAGCGGCCTTGTGTCGCGAAAGGGCTGCAAAGCAGCCCCAGCGATTTCAGCTTGAATCCGAGGATCTGGGGGCGCTCCGCGCCCCATCGCGACACAAGGCCGCTCCTACATGGACCAGTGAGGCTTTAGCGGGCTTTCTGTTTCGCTTCCAGGAAGCTGGCGCGCATGTCCTTGGCCCAGCCATCCAGCACCGGCTTGACGTCATTCAGGGTCAGCTTCGTGGTCTTGTTCTCCAGTTCCTGCCCCGTGCCCTTGCGCACGACCTGGGCCAGCACTTTCTGACTGGAACCATCGAGGAACGCAGCCTCCACCCCGACATCCACCTCCTGGTCGCGGCCGCCCATGGCGGTGTTCACGCCGGCTGAAATCAGCGCGATAGGAATGACTTCATAGGGCTTGAGGCCCTCGTTGCTGGTGGACACGGCAGTAATGGCCGGACGCACCACGATCACACCCGGGCCGGGGCCCTTGGCCAGCGGTACGACGCTGCCCATCTCACGGCGCAGCGCTTCGTTGAAGTAACGGGTGATGTCCTGCAGCGTCTGCGTCGAGATGACCTCCGTCGGCTGCGGCTTTGGGTAGAACTGGCTGGGCTCGATGAACACCTGGCTGTACTGGTTGACGTTGACCTTGGGGTCGATCCAGCGCATCACCGGGTCACCCGACGGGCTCTTGGTTTCCTGCAGCCGGCTGTAATCCTTGAGGAAGCCGGAATAGTCCTTGGGGTCCACGCGATTGCTGGAGCAGGCGGCCATGGTTAGCAGTGCGGCGCACAACAGGGTAATGCGGGGCAATGATTTCATGATGAAAATGCATCCATGATAGGTCGGCCAGAACAACGCTAGCAGGTGCGTGACAGTTGGCCAGTGGGTAGGTTCCAATCCTTTGTGAAAAGGTAAAACTTGCGGCTCAACCCAGCGCCTCCCGCAATCGATACCACAACATCCCCAGCGCCAGCAGCGGTGAGCGCAGTGCCTTGCCGCCGGGGAAGGTCAGATGTGGTACGGCGCTGAAGACGTCCAGCCCCCGGCTGTGGCCAAGCGCTATGCTTTCGGCCAGCAGTTTCGCCGTCCAGTGCGTCACGTTCAGCCCGTGCCCGGAATAGCCCTGGGCGTAATACACATTCGGGTGCTGGCTGAGGCGCCCGACCTGGGGGAAGCGGTTGGCGGTGATGCCGATCATGCCGCCCCATTGGTAGTCGATACGCACGTTGGCAAGTTGCGGGAACACCTTCAGCACCTTGGGCCGCATGTAGGCGGCGATGTCCTTGGGGTCGCGACCGGAATAATGGCAGGCGCCACCGAACAGCAGGCGCCGGTCTGCCGTAAGGCGGTAATAGTCCAGGCCGACCTTCTGGTCGCACAACGCCATGTTTTGCGGGATCAGGCTGCTGGCCAGTGCTTCGGGCAATGGCTCGGTAGCCACCACGTAGCTGCCGGCCGGCAGCACCTTGCCGCTCAGGCGTGGCTCCAGTTCATCGAGGTGGGCGTTGCAGCCCAGCACCAGGCTGCTTGCCCGCACCTTGCCGCGGGCGGTGAGCAGGGTCACGCTCGGGCCGTGTTCGATGCGCAGCACCGGGCTTTGCTCGAAGATGCGTACGCCCAGGCCGTGGGCGGCGCGAGCTTCGCCCTGAACCAGGTCGAGCGGGTGCAGGTGGCCCGAGCCCATGTCCACCAGGCCGCCGGCGTACTGGTCGCTGGCGACGATTTCATGCAACTGGTCGGCACTGACCAGGCGGGTTTCAGGGCGATAACCGAGTGCGGCCAGGTCGTCCTGTTCGTCCTTGAAAGCAGCGAACTGCGCAGGTGTGTTGGCCAGTTCGCAGAAGCCCCAGCGCAGGTCGCAGGCAATGCCGTACCGAGCGATGCGGCTGGCCACCAGCGCCACCGAATCGATACCGGCCTGCTTCAGGTAATGCACGCCGTCCTGGCCGACATGCCGGGAAAAACCGCTGACGTCATGGCCGATGCCGCGAATCAGCTGGCCGCCGTTACGACCGCTGGCGCCCCAGCCGATCCGCCGGCCTTCCAGCAGTACCACCGAGAGCCCGCGCTCGGCCAGTTCCAGGGCGGTATTGACCCCGGTCAGACCGCCGCCGACCACACACACGTCGGCGGTCAGTTCGCCATCCAGGCTGGGGTAGGGCGCCGCATTGCGTGCTGTGGCGGCATAGTACGAAGCGGTGTGTTGGGTAGTGGAAGACATGGGCGTTCTCGACTCAGCGGTTGGACTTGATCTTGCTCCAGGAGCGGGTCATGACACGCATGATCTTCGGGCTTGGGGTGCTGGAGATGTACAGCTTGTCCAGCACGTCCTGGGGTGGGTAGACCTCGGGGTTGTTCACCAGTGACGCATCCATATAGGCCTGGGCATCGGGGTTGGCGTTGGCATATCCGACCGTGGTGCTGACCTTGGCGATCACCTTGGGGTCGAGCAGGTAGTTGATGAATGCCAGGGCCTGTTCGGGGTTGTTGGCGTCCTTGGGGATGGCCAGCAGGTCGAACCATAGGTTGCTGCCTTCCTTGGGAATGCTGTAGGCGACTTTCACGCCGTTTTTCGCCTCCACGGCGCGGTTGGCGGCCTGGAACACATCGCCGGAGTAGCCGAAGGCCAAGCAGACATCGCCATTGGCCAGGTCGGAGACATACTTGGAGGAGTGGAAGTAGGTGATGTAGGGGCGCAGTTCGAGCAGGCGGGCTTCTGCCTTGGCGTAGTCGGCCGGTTTTTCGCTGCGTGGGTCCATGCCCAGGTAGTTGAGCATGGCCGGGAACAGTTCGTCGGGCGAGTCCATGAACGCCACGCCGCACTGCTTGAGCTTTTTCAGGTTCTCGGGTTCGAACAGCACCGCCCATGAATCGATATGGTCGACGCCCAGGGCCGCCTTGACCTTGTCGACGTTGTAGCCAATGCCGTTAGTCCCCCACAGGTAGGGTACGGCGTACTGGTTGCCGGGGTCGTTCTGTTCAAGCTGCTTGAGCAGCTTTGGGTCCAGGTGCTGCCAGTTCGGCAGCTTGCTGCGGTCCAGCGGCAGGAAGGCTCCGGCCTGGGCCTGGCGCGCGAGGAAGTGGTTGGATGGCACCACCACGTCATAGCCGGTGCGCCCGGCCAGCAGCTTGCCTTCCAGGGTCTCGTTGGAATCGAACACGTCATAGACCACCTTGATCCCGCTGCTGGTCTGGAAGTCGGTCAGGGTGGTGTCACCGATGTAGTCGGTCCAGTTGTATACGCTGACCGAGGGAGTGGCCTGGGTGGTGGTGGCGAACAGCAGGGTGAATGCGGCGGGGATCAGGGCTTGCAGATGACGCATGGGGACACCTCGTTGGTCTTGTTCTTGGCGTTCTGTATATAGGGGCCGCTCCCACAGGAGACTCATAACCTTGTAGGAGCAGCCCTGTGCTGCGAAGAGGCCGGTAGGGCAAAAGATCTACTGTGGCTGTATTGGCCCCTTCGCAGCGCAAGGCTGCTCCTACAGGTTCTGTGTATGCCTTGGAAGGTGATTACACGCTCAGCATCAGGAATTCACGCTCCCACGAGCTGATCACGCGCTTGTAGTTCTCATGCTCGGCGCGCTTGACCGCCACGTAACCTTGGACGAACTGCTTGCCCAGGTACTGCTGCACCGTCTCGCAGTCTTCCATGTGCTGCAGGGCGTCCTCGATGGTGATGGGCAGGCGCAGGTTGCGCCGCTCGTAGGCTCGGCCCTGCACCGGTGCGCTGGGTTCGATGCGCTCGACCATGCCAAGGTAGCCGCACAGCAAGCTGGCGGCGATGGCCAGGTACGGGTTGGCATCGGCGCCGGGCAGGCGGTTTTCCACGCGCATCGCCTCGGGGCTTGAGGTGGGCACGCGCAGGCCGGCGGTGCGGTTTTCTTCACCCCACTCGACATTCACCGGTGCCGAGGTGTCCGGCAGGAAGCGGCGGAACGAGTTGACGTTGGGCGCGAACATCGGCAGCAGCTTGGGGATGTACTTCTGCAAACCGCCGATGTGGTAGAGGAACAGCTGGCTCATGCTGCCGTCTTCATTGGCGAAGATCGGCTTGCCGGTGGCGATGTCGACCACGCTCTGATGCAGGTGCATGGCACTGCCTGGCTCGTCGGTGATCGGTTTGGCCATGAAGGTGGCGGCCACGTTGTGCTTGAGCGCCGCTTCACGCATGGTGCGCTTGAACACGGTTATCTGGTCGGCCAGGTCCAGGGCGTCGCCATGGCGGAAGTTGATCTCCATCTGTGCCGGGCCGTCTTCATGGATCAGCGTGTCCAGGTCCAGGCCCTGGATCTCGCACCAGTCGTAGACATCTTCGAACAGCGGGTCGAATTCGTTGGCGGCATCGATCGAGAACGACTGGCGACCGCTTTCGGCGCGTCCGGAACGCCCCAGCGGCACCTGCAGTGGCAAGTCCGGGTCCTCGCAGCGCTGGGTCAGGTAGAACTCCATCTCCGGCGCCACGATCGGCTGCCAGCCTTTGTCGGCATACAGCTTGAGCACCTTCTTCAACACGTTGCGCGGCGACAGCTCGATGGGGTTGCCTTGCTTGTCGAAGGTGTCGTGGATCACGATCGCGGTGGGCTCGATTGCCCACGGAATCTGGTACACCGCGGCCGGGTCGGGGCGGCAGACCATGTCGATGTCGGCGGCATCGAGCAGGTTGTAGTAGATGTCATCGTCAACGTAGTCGCCGGTGACCGTCTGCAGCAGCACGCTCTCGGGCAGGCGCATGCCTCGCTCGTGAAGAAACTTGGCGGTGGGTGCGATCTTGCCGCGGGCGATGCCGGTCAGGTCGCTGATCACGCATTCGACTTCGGTGATCCGGTGTTCTTTCAGCCAGGTGGACAGCTGATCGAAGGGGGCGTTCATACAGACCTCTTGGTTGGGTTTTAGTGGGGGAGCGAGCGTGCCGGCGTAAACCGTTGCACGGTTTCGAAGGCGTCGCGCTTCCCAGGTGACGCGCTGGAGACTATCTTGGTCGCAGCCTGCAAGGCTGATCTATCCACTTTCTTCGGAAATGAATGCACCAAAAGAGTGCAACTAGGACCGCGCGTGACAACCGCCAATGCCCTGCAAGTCCAGGCTTTCCACACTACCGACGTTAGCGAACTGGTACGTGCCACCCCTGGCTGGCAGCAGCAGTACCGGCAAATGTCGCCCGGGCATTTCAGCGGCGAACTGCGTTGCCTGGGGCTGGATGGGGTGGAGGTATACGAGGAGCGGCTGAACACCCGGGTGGAGCAGTTTTTCCGCGCGCCGAGCGGTTCGCTGGCGTTCTGCTTCGACCGCAGCGAGAACAGCCTGTACCTGCTGAACGAACAGAGCCGCAACATCTGGATCACACCAGAGAACTATCAGGAAGTGGCGGTGGTGTTCGACCAGGCCTTCCTCGCCCGCCATGGGCTTGACCTGCAGCGCCTGGAGGGGTTGTTCATGGTGCCGCTGGGCAGCGGGCAGAACGCGCTGTTCGGCAGCTGGCTGAGCGCAACGTTGACCCGGCTTGGCGAAGCCGATTGCCCGCTGCAGGGGCAGGCCCTGGCGGAGCAACTGCTGGAGGACTGCCTGTTCATCCTCGACAACGCCTGCCAGCGCCTGCAGGGCGTGGCGTTGGAGCGGCGTGACGAGGAACGGGCGATCATGCGCCGGGTGAGTGAGTGGGCGGCTGACTGCCCGGAAGAGACACTGAACCTGGTGGAACTGGCGGATGTTGCCGGCGTTTCCCTGCGTCAGTTGCAACAGGCGTTCAAGGCGTTTACCGGTATGCCACCGGCGCACTGGTTGCGCCTGCGCCGGCTGAACGGTGCGCGGCGCGATCTGTTGCGTGGCGGTGGCGTGACCGTCGCCGAAGTGGCGATGCGTTGGTCGTTCTGGCATTTGGGAAGGTTTTCAGAGAGTTACCGGCAATTGTTCAAGGAGTTTCCCAGCGAGACCTTGAAGCGGGGCAGGGGCTGAATTTGGTGGTGTAGCTACTGGCCTCTTCGCGGGTGAACCCGCTCCCCACAGGATCACCTCGGGGCCAGGCATTGTGAGGTCCCTGTGGGAGCGGGTTCACCCGCGAAGAGGCAGGCCCAGACATACACAGCCCAGCATTCCACCGCGAAAATTGCTATCGTGCCGCCCTGATTCCACCCGAGGTGCCGATGTTCTACCTGCCATTGCCCAGCGACCAGGCCGACCGCCTCGCCAGCGAGCCCACCCCCGACTTCTTCACCACCGCCAGCGTCCTCGACGCTGCCGCAGTGCTGTTCGTGCAAAACCTGCCGCGCCAGCCCGCCACCGCCTCGGCGGATGCGCAGGAGCGCCGCTTTGCCGAAATCGTGCGTATTGCCAACGAGGTCGAAAGCGCCGCCCCCGGGCGCTTCCAGAGCCAGGTGGCGCAGCACTTCGATCGCGAAGCTTTCGCCATGGGCCTGGGCATGCTGGGCGAAAACGGTATCGCACTGCTGTCGACCGAGGTGCAGTACCAGGCTGACGAGTTGTTGGACGCCGAGGGCCAGTGGAACTTCCAGTTCGCTGACAGCTACCGCCAGCGGGCAACCCCGCTGCACCCGGTGTACCTGCCGTCCCTGGCAAGCGACCTGATGCTTAGCGACCAACAGAACCGCCTGTTGCGCGAATTCCTCAGCGGTATCGACGAGTCGGTGGCGGTACAGGGCTTTGCCGGCACCGGCAAGACTTTCCTGATTCATCAGTTCGCCCGCCTGCTCGAGCCGCAGCGCACGCTGTTGCTGGCCTTGACCGAAGGCCAGTTGCGCGCCCTGCAGGCACGGGTCAAGGACGCCGCCGCCTATACCGCGCTGACCTTCGGCCAGTTGGCCGACGAACTGCTTAACCGCGACCTCACCAGCAACGGCTGGCGCCTGCGCGATCCGTACCGTACCAAGCTGTCGTGGCGCCCGCAGGATGCGCAGGTGGTGCGTTGGCTCGCCATTCCTGATATCGGCCCGCTCGCCGCGCGCGATGTGGTCGCCTTGTGCATCCGCGCAGTGCGTACGTTCTGCCACAGCGCCGATACCCAGCTGCAATTGCACCACCTGCCCTGGGCCGGGCCGGGGACCACGCCGCTGGACCAGGAAGTGTTGCTGGAAAAGGCACGGCTGTACTGGCAGGAGTTGATTCGCCCGTCGGCACGGGAAATCCAGTTGCCGGTGCGCGACTACCACCGGGTCAAACTGCTGTCGCTGACCGATTATGTGATCGATAGCCGCTACACCCATGTCATTGTCGACGAGGCCCACGAGTTGTCGGCACCGATGCTTGCCGTGCTCGACCGCAGCCCGCAGTCGATCATTGCCCTGGGTGACGAGCTGCAGAACCTCAACGGGCTCAGCGCGCACCATGGCAGCTTTATCCGCCAGCGTTACATCGACCACTCACTGCGGGCCGGGCCAGCGATGGACAACGTGCTCAACCCGCTGATCCAGGCACACCCGGCGGTGATCCAGGCAGCCTTCAGTGGCAGTGCCGAGCATTACACCCGGGTCAGCTTCTTCGATACGGTTAGCGTGCCGGAACAGCCCACGGCGCTGATCGTCGACGATGAATGGGGCCTGTTTGGCTGGTTCCAGCGCCTGACCCACCAGGGCGTGCCGTTCGTGCTGCTGAAAAGTGCACGCAAGGACTTCGAACTGTTCGTCGAGGACTGCATCGAGCTGTACCGCCATGGCACCCGGCCACGACATCCGATGCTGTTCCGCTATGCCAGCTGGCAGGCGCTGGAGCAGGACAAGGGTGACGACAAGGCGTTCGTTGCCGTGGCCAACATGCTGCGCAAGGGCTACACGCCGGAGCACTTTGCCAGGGCCAAGAGCCGTTACCGCTGGGACAAGGCGCCCAAGCTGTTCCTGGGGCGGGTGCGGGATGTGAAGAACATGGAGTTCGCCCGGGTGATGGTGTCGCCGGAACTGATGGTGGTGCCGCAGGTGGCGGGGAACCGCAATGAGCGGGCGCGGATGCTGGCGGGCTTGTATACCGCCTGTTCGCGGGCGCGGCATGAATTGATCGTGCCGGGGGGGATGCTGGACTGGGTCAAGGACCAGGTTCGGGATTGAAGTATTTGGGGCTGCGTTGCAGCCCCAATTGCCAATCAGTTACGGTCCAGCCACACCGTCTGGGCATTGGTGAACTCACGCACACCAAAGTGCGACAGCTCACGCCCGAAGCCGCTCTTCTTCACCCCACCAAAGGCCACGCGGGGGTCGGAAGCGCAATAGCCGTTGATGAACACGCCGCCGGTATCCAGCGCCGCGGTCATGCGCTCGGCCAGTGCGTAGTCGGCGGTGTAGATGGTCGAGGCCAGGCCGAATTCGCTGTCGTTTGCCAGCTGCACTGCATGCTCCGCATCCCGTGCGCTGATGATCGCCGCCACCGGCCCGAACAGCTCCTGCTTGAACGCGGTCATCTGCGAGGTGACATTGGCGAGCACGGTCGGCGCGTAGAAGTTGGCCATGCCATCGACCTTGTGGCCGCCCAGCAGCAGGGTGGCCCCTTCGGCGATGGTCGCCTGGACCTGGCCATCCAGCTCATCGCGCAGGTCGTAACGGGCCATGGGGCCGATGTAGGTGCTATCTTCCAGCGGGTTGCCGACCTTCAGCTCGCGAGTGGCCTCAACGAACTTGCGGGTGAATTCGTCAACGATGCTCTCCTCGACGATCAGGCGTTTTGCCGCAGCGCAAACCTGGCCGGTGTTCTGGTAGCGGCCGATCACTGCAGCGTTTACTGCGGCGTCCAGGTCGGCATCGGCCAGCACGATGAACGGGTCGGAACCGCCCAGCTCCAGCACGCACTTCTTCAGCGCGGCGCCGGCTTGTGCACCAATCGCCATGCCGGCACGCACGCTTCCGGTCAGGGTCACGGCAGCGATGCGTGGGTCGTTGATGGCGCGGGTGACGCCGTCCGGGGTTACGTTCAGCACTTCGAACACGCCTTCCGGCAGGCCGGCATCGTTGAACAGCTCGCCCAGCAGGTAGGCGCTGCCCATCACGTTCGGCGCGTGCTTGAGTACGTAGGTGTTACCGGCCAGGATCGCCGGCACGGCACCACGCAGTACCTGCCAGACCGGGAAGTTCCATGGCATCACGGCCAGGATCGGGCCCAGCGGGCGGTATTCGATGCGGGCTTTCTCGATCTGGGTCGGCTCGGGGGCGAGCATGGCCGGGCCGTGTTCGGCGTACCAGCGGCACAGGCCGACGCACTTGCTGACTTCACCGCGAGCCTGGGCGATCGGCTTGCCGATTTCGTGGCTGATCATTTGCGCAAAGCTTTCGGCCTTGGTTTCCAGGGTGTTGGCCAGGGCAAGCAGGTACTCGCTGCGCTGACCCAGCGACACCTGGCGCCACTGGCGGTAGCCAACCTTGGCACGTTGCAGCGCCGCTTCCAGTGCGGTGTCGGTGTCGAACGGGTAGGCGCCGATCTGCTCGCCGCTGTACGGGTCGAGGGAGATGGCGTGGGTCAGGCTGCTGATCGCGCTCATGGCGGGAAACTCTCGTTGTTGTTGATCCGTGACGCCAGACTAGTGGGCTAGGGCTTTAATGAAAACTGAATAATAATGAGCGAAACATTCACGTTTGGAGAAAGGCTGTGGACCTGGTGCAACTGGAGATCTTCAAGGCCGTGGCAGAGCAGGGCAGTATCAGTGCTGCCGCGCAGCACATCCATCGGGTGCCGTCGAACCTGACCACACGCATCAAGCAACTGGAGGAGGACCTGGGCGTAGAGCTGTTCATTCGTGAAAAAAGCCGCTTGCGCCTGTCCCCCGCAGGCTGGAACTTCCTCGAGTACACCCGGCGCATCCTCGACCTGGTGCATGAAGCGCGGTTAACCGTGGCCGGTGAAGACCCGCAAGGCACCTTCGCCCTGGGGTCGCTGGAAAGCACGGCGGCGGTGCGCATCCCGGCCTTGCTGGCGGCCTACAACCAGCGCTACCCCAAGGTTGACCTGGACCTGTCCACCGGGCCTTCCGGGACCATGCTCGAAGGGGTGCTGTCTGGCCGCCTGGTGGCGGCATTTGTCGACGGGCCGGTGCTGCACCCGACGCTGGAGGGGATGCCGGTATTCGAGGAAGAAATGATGGTCATCGCGCCGCTTAACCACGCCCCGGTAACCCGCGCCCAGGACGTCAACGGCGAAAGCATCTACGCCTTCCGCGCCAACTGTTCGTACCGGCACCATTTCGAGAACTGGTTCGTGCAGGACCAGGCGGTGCCGGGCAAGATCCACGAAATGGAGTCGTACCACGGCATGCTGGCCTGCGTCAGCGCCGGCGCGGGGCTGGCCATGATGCCGCGCAGCATGCTCGACAACATGCCCGGTTGCAGCACCGTCAGTGCCTGGCCGATGTCGGAGGATTTCCGCTACCTGAAAACCTGGTTGGTGTGGCGACGGGGCACGGTTTCGCGCAGTTTGAGCATGTTTGTGAAATTGCTCGAAGAAGGGCGTACAACATGATGTTCTAGCGCAAGATTCACGCCATCGCGGCAAATTTCATCCCGACGACCATGCATCAGCACGAACGCCGTTACGCCTGAGGGATCAGATAATAGGTAAGCCATCCTCGAAAGGAGGGTCGTACCATGCGTAACCATCACTATGCCCTCGGCGCGGCGCTGCTGATCGCCCTGGCGCTGCCATGGACCCTGGCGGCGGCTGCTGACCTTAATGCTCCAATCGACATGCAGGCCGTGCAACTGCAACAGCAGGAGCAGAACGGCGTCCGCTACCTGCAAGGCGGCATCGGCCAGGATGAAGCCAACGCCTTGCGCAAGACCCCGGGATATGACCTGCACGTAGAACTCTCCACCGGCCCGGAAGGCAAATTCCAGAGTGGTGCCAACGTCGACATCCAGAATGCACAGGGCCAGTCCGTGCTCAGCCTTGTGGATGCCGGGCCGTTGCTGTACGTGCAGTTGCCTCCCGGCAAGTACAAAGTCACTGGCAACGCCCAGGGTGAGACGGTGCAACAGCTGGTGACCGTGAATGGCAAGACCCCCACGACCGTGAACCTTAACTGGCGTTGAGGGTAAAACGGGCAGGAGTACGAATGTGCTCCTGCTTCAAAGGAGCGCATCGCCATGAGCCTGGACCTTCAGTTGGAGATGTTGGACGAGCGGGGCTATGTGTTGCTCCCCGGTGTGCTCGAACCCTTGCGTATCGCCTTGTTGCGCTGCGCCATCGATGATCTGCAGCCCATTCACTGGGATTACCAGGGGCTGCTGGAACACTACAAATGTGTGTTCAACCGCAACCCGTTGTGGTTGCCCTTTCTTGACCTGCCCCCGTTGATTGCCCTGGCCGAAGCGGCATTGGGCGCCGACTGCCATGTGATCGGGCAAACCGCCTGGCGCAGCCACCCAGGTTACCCCGGCATGGCTCTGCACCTGGACCATCTGCCCATGCAGCTGCCCGACTGGCTCAGCGAGCGCGGCGACTTCACCCAGCCCCCGCAGATCCTGACCGCACAGCTGTACCTCAGCGATATCGACCATCACATCGGGCCGACCTGGATCGTGCCTGGCAGCCACCGTGCGGCACGGCCACCGCAGGCTGGCGAGCAACACTGGCAGGGCCGCGAGGCCCAGCCGGTGCTGTGCAAGGCAGGAGATGCGCTTGTGTTTCGCAGCGATGTCTGGCACAGCGGCGGGGCCAATTGCACCCAGTCACGCGAGCGCGACATGCTGCAAGTGCACTATGGTCGGCGCATGGTCGCGCAGAAGTTTTCGCCATACTTGAACTGGCGTTTCAACCCGCAGGTGCTGGAGGAGGCCACTCCGAGGCAAAGGCGTCTGCTGGGCGAACACGAAGAAGCGGAATACGACTGAGTCCTGCTGTTCGGCAGGGCAGATGCTGGCAGACGGAATTAGCCAATAGTGGCAATTCACTTTCAACTTTCTGTTTATCTGGACAATAATCAGAAAAGTATTACTTCGTGTGACCGGTCGGGATGCAACCGGTCCCGCATAAGATCGAGGGGCCCAAGCCTCCGCTTGTTGTGTAGACCATCAGGAGAAGTCATTGATGAAAACCCGTCTAGCAGCTTCGCTGGCTGCTGCAGTGCTGGCCTTTGCCGGGGCGAATCTGGCCCAGGCCGCGCAGGTGACCGGCGCCGTTGGCGCCACTGGCCAAGGCGACATGACCTACCGTATTGGCCTGTCGTTCGACTGGGACAAGAAATGGCTGGAAAGCAGCACTGGTCATCTGACCGGATACTGGGATGCGGCCTACACCTATTGGGAAGGCGGTGAGGCCAGTGGCGCGCACTCGCTGTCGTTCAGCCCGGTGTTCACTTACGAATTCAGTGGTTTCACCTATACCCCATACATCGAGGCCGGTATTGGTCTGGCGGCGTTTTCCAAGACCGACGTGGGCGACCAGCGCCTGGGTTCGGCGGTCAACTTCGAAGACCGCATCGGCTTTGGCCTGAAGTTGCCGGGGGAGCAGAAGGTGGGGATCCGCGCGATGCATTACTCCAACGCGGGGCTCAAGCAGCCTAACGACGGCATCGAATCGTACTCGCTGTTCTACAGCAAAGGGTTCTGACCCAAGGTCAGGCCAGGTGCGTTACCTGTAGGAGCAGCCTTGCGCTGCGAAGAGGCCCGTATGAAAAAAATGTTCTGGCATATGGGCCTCTTCGCAGCACAAGGCTGCTCCTACAGGGTATCGAGGCAGCTTCAAGAATGGCGGCAGACCATTAGAACGTATATGAAATTCCAGCCTGCACCGTCCGCGGCGCACCCGGGTAGACGTAGTTGTTGAACGCGCCCTCGTCATAGCCCTTGTTGAACACGTTCTTCACGTCCAGGTTCAACCGCACGTGTTCGTTGACCTTGTAGAAGCTCAGCAGGTCCACCACGCTGTAACGCTCCATGGTGTAGGTCGTGGCTGCCGTCTGGCCGGCGCGATCATCCACGTACTTCACCCCAACCCCTAACCCCAGCCCCTTGGCCAGGCCATCCTGGAACTCGTAGGTGTTCAGCAGGCTGAAGCTGTTGCGCGGGATGTTGGCCAGGCGCGTGCCCTTGGGCAGGGTCGTATCCTGGGTCACTTCGGCGTCCACGTAGGCATAACCACCAATCACGCGCCACTCCGGTGTCAGGTTGCCGGCGATGTTGATGTCCAGGCCACGGCTGCGCACCTCGCCGGCGGCAATTTTGTAGGTGTTGGTGGTGTCGTTCGGGTCGTTGGCCAGTACGTTTTCCTTGACGATGTGGTAGATCGCGGCATCGATGCTCAGCTGACGGTCGAGCGCCTCCCATTTCACGCCCAGCTCGTAGGACTTGCCTTTTTCCGGGTTGAAACCACCGCTGCTGCTGCCGGCAGGCGTGCCAGTGTTGGGTTTGAACGAACGGGCGGTGTTGGCGTAGACCGCTACGGTATCCGTCAGATCGTAGATCAGGCCGAAGCGCGGAGTGACGCCGTTCTCGGCCTTGTTGAAGTCGCGGTTCGCCGGCAGCTTGTCGTCGTAATCATGTTCGAAGCGCTCGAAGCGAACCCCGGCGAGGGCTTTCAGCCGCTCGGTGAGGGCCACCTGGTCCTGGATGAATGCAGCCCAGGTCTTGAGGTTTTCCTTGTCGTGGGTGGTGATGCGGGTCAGGGCTGGGCGTGGTTGGCCAAGTACCGGGTTGTAGATGTCGATTGGGTAGGAGGCCGTGGATCGTCGAATGATAGAGCTGTAGTCGTAGTCTTCGTACTCGATGCCAGTCAGCAGGGTGTGGCTGAACGCTCCTGTATCGAAATGCCCGGTCAGGTTCAGTTGCCAATCGCGATCGGTCCACTCCAGCTTGCGATAGTTGAAGTTTCGCTGCAGCGTGCGGCCGTCTGCGGGTGCGCCATTGGCTTCGACAGCATTACCCTTGAGCGAGCCATCCAAAAACTGGAACCCGCCACCCAGCGTCCAGTTATCGTTGAGCAGGTGTTCGAAACGCACCTGAGCCATGTTGTTGTCGTTGTGCAGAAGGTTGTCGCTGCCTTTTTCCCAGATATAGGTGTCGCGCGAGGCGCTGCCAGTTTGGGTGGCGTAGCGCGTCAGACCACGGTCCAGCGGGTGGTTGTTGCGCATGAAATCGCCCTCGAAGACGATCTTGGTACTGTCGTTGACCTGCCAGCTGAGCACCGGCGCCACGTCATAGCGCTCGCTTTCCACATCGTCACGGAAGCTTTCGCCGCCTTCGCCCAGCAGGTTCAGGCGGTAGGCCAGCGAGCCGTCCTGGTTCAGCGGCCCGGTAGCGTCCAGGGTCGCGCGGTGCATGCCTTGGTCATCGAACTGGCTACCCAGGGTGACCTTGGACTCTGGCAGCGGCTGCTTGCTGACCACGTTGAAGGTGCCGCCGGGGTCGCCACGGCCGTACAGACTGCTGGCTGGGCCACGGATCACTTCCAGGCGCTCGACGGTGTTGGCGTCGGGGGCGTTGGGGTATCCGCGGTTGATAGGGAAGCCGTTGCGGTAGAACTCGCCGGTGGTGAAGCCACGCACGGTGAATGTGGTCAGGCCCTGGCCGCCGAAGTTGTTGGCGCGGCCGACACCGCCGGCGTAGTCCAGGCCGTCCTGCAGGCGCGTGGCGCCGGTATCTTCCAGTACATCCTTGGGTACCACGCTGACCGATTGCGGGGTTTCGTGCAGGGCGGTATCGGTGCGGGTGGCGCTGGCCGAGCGGGTCGCCTTGTAGCCCGCGACCGGGCCATCGGCACGTTCGCTATCGGCGCTGCTGGTAATGTTCAGGGCCTGGAGTTCGATCTGGGCAGGTTCGCTGAGCGGTTCAGGCTCGGCAAATGCCAGCGGGGAAACAGCATGAAGCACAAAAAGCGAAACGAACGTGCGACGCATCGACGGGACGATCCTGGAGAAGGCGCTGAGGGGTAGGGTGGGCAAGCGCCAAGAAACTACTACGAATCATTATCAAATTCATTATTTTTAAGTGGCACTGGTGTGCCAGGTACCAAAAGGTGAAATCCGTACCGCCGTCTTTGCGGGTAAACCCCCTCCCACAGGGGTTCCACTAGGCCTGAGGGCAGTGGGGTACCTGTGGGAGCGGGATTACCCGCGAAGAGGCCGGTCCAGGTTGCCCAGCCTTCAGCGGACCGCCTTGATCGCCAGCACATTGCACAGCGGATGCTCCAGCACATGCGCCGTGGTCCCGCCGAGGAACGTCTGCATGGCGTCATGTCGGTGGCTGCCCATCACGATCACGTCCACTCGGTTGTGGCCGACGAACTGGGCAATCGCCTTGATCGCTGCACCTTCCAGGAAGTGCCTGCGCTCCAGCGGGATCTGGTGGTGGTCGCCCAAGCGGTTGAACGCCGCACGTTGCGAGGTTCGCACGCTGACATCGAAGCCGGGCATGGTCACCGTACCGGCGCCGAAGTCGGCTATGTGGGTCTTGGCCGCATCGCACACATGCAGTAGGTGCAGCTCGGCGTTGCACTGCAGGGCCAGGGCATGGGCGCAGTGGATCACCTGCTCATCCAGATGCTCGCCAGCGCCATGGCTGTTCAGGTCCACTGCGGCGGCTATCTGCCGGGGCAGGGGCAGGCGGATATCGCTGACCAGGTGCACGGCGACCGGGCTGTCCTTGAGCAGTTGCCAATCCAGTGGCGTTACCAGCAGGCGCTTGAGCACCGGTTCATGCTGCACGTCCTTGATCAGCAGGTCGCAACCCAGCTGTTCGACTCGCTCCAGCACGCTGGCCAGCGGGTCGCGGGTCAGCAGCAGCTCGGTAGACACATCCAGGCCGGCGTTGGCCAGTTGTTCGGCTTCATCTGCCAGCCATTGGCGGTTGTCGCTGAGTAATCGCTCACGCTCGCGGCTATCGCTCATCAAGCCGAAGGTGTCGACATCGTCGACGAACACGTTGATATCCAGCAAGGCACCGCTGGATTCCGCCAACGCCGCAGCGCGTTGCAGCGCCGGCGTGTGGCGCATCTGCGGGCCGAGCATGACGAACAGACGCTTGAACTGGCTCATCTCACACCTCCACGTGTGGCAGCCCCCCGATGATCTGGTCTTGTTCAGTCTAGACCGCGCCGGGCTGCATGAGCACCTGACGTCGGGTATGATGCGGGCCCCATCATTTTCACGAGGCCCGCCCCATGTCCCTGAGCGCTGAACAGATCGGCGAATTCCGTGCCTTCGCCGAGCAGCTGGCCGATGCTGCTGCTGTGGCGATCAAGCCATACTTTCGCGCCAGCCTGGACGTCGAGGACAAGGGGGGGCGGCTGTACGACCCGGTGACGGTGGCCGACAAGGCCGCAGAGGACGCCATGCGCGAGCTGATCCAGGCACGCTATCCCGAGCATGGCATCCTCGGCGAAGAAGCCGGCATTGCAGTGGGCAGCAGCCCGCTGACCTGGGTGCTCGACCCGATCGACGGCACACGTGCCTTCATCACTGGCCTGCCGCTGTGGGGCACATTGATTGCCTTGAATGACGGCACGCGCCCGGTAGTCGGAGTGATGAACCAGCCGTTCACCGGCGAGCGCTTTGTCGGCACCCCGGAAGGCGCCTGGCGCGCCGGCACGCCGTTGAAGACCCGCGCCTGCGCCGACCTGGCTTCGGCCACGCTGATGTGCACCACACCGGACATGTTCGATACCGCCACGCGCAAGACTGCCTTCGAGGCCGTTGCCGGCAAGGCGCGGCTGATGCGTTACGGTGGCGACTGCTATGCCTACTGCATGCTGGCTTCCGGTTTTGTCGACGTGATCGTCGAAGCGAGCCTGCAGCCGTATGATGTGCAGGCGTTGATGCCGATCATTGAGGGGGCAGGCGGTGTGATCACGGCGTGGGATGGCAGCAGCGCGCAAAATGGCGGGTGTGTGGTGGCCTGTGGTGATCCGGCGCTGCATGCGCAGGTGGTGGAGATGTTGCGGCACGCCATGTAAGTAATGGGTCGCCTGTACTGGCCTCTTCGCGGGTAAACCCGCTCCCACAGGTACTGCACAGTTTTCAGGATTTGTGGTGATCTTGTGGGAGCGGGTTTACCCGCGAAGAGGCCGGTACAGGCTTACTATCTTCCCAGTCACCGCACTTTTTCCAATTTCCGGGCTCTATGCTTGGCCAGGCCGCTCTGATCCCCGGTGCGGCCGCCGAATATTTGCCCGGTGCCGATGGTTGCAAGCAAGCCAAAATTTTTCCCCCGCCTGCTATTGGCAGGCACCCTCACATGCCTGTGTGCCTGCTCCCAGCAGCAGGGGCGCGACATGCTCAACCAGTTCGGCAACGGCAAGCCCGGCGAGCTGTTCCAGACCAGTGTCGACCGCCTGGCCACGCTGTCGATGCGCGACAACCTGCAAAGCCTGTATCTGCTGATGAACAAGTTGTACCTGCGCAACCCCAACCAGTGGAAGATGTCTGGGTACGTGGACGCTGCCACTGCCGAGCGGCAGATCCGCATGGCCATCGAACAGCGCCAACCGCTGGCGCAACTGGGCGACCGCCGCGACCTTGCAGCCTTGAGCTATGCCTTGAGCACCGAGTTTCGCGGTGACCGGGTCGGCGCCTTCATCTACGCCATCGGCAGCATGCTGATCACCGCGCACGGCGGGCGTACCGAGTTCTACATGACCGATACCATCGATCCGCTGTTCGTCAACAACGCAGCCCGCAATATCGAGAAGGCCACCTGGATGTTGAGTCAACGACAGGATGCCAATGGCGTGCTGCTATTGTTCTCCAACGAAATCTCGGAAGAGGGCAGCAACCTGAGTTTTGCCGTGGAGTTCGGCAAGATCGTGGCACGGCTGGACTTGCTGGCGGAGTTGCTGGATGAGCGATACAGACGGATTGGCTTGAATTATGCGCAAAGCCTGCTGTTGATGAACTTCCTGCCGGTGCAGTGAAGTGAGCGGTGCCGGGTTGCCTGAACCGTTCGATAAACGAACACTGACCTGTCCTTACTGTTCGCTATCCGCCCATCCATTCCCAAGGTCGCATTGCCCAACCCCCGCCTTTTTGCTTAAGTGTGCCCATCCACCGGTTGTCGCCTGCCCCCGCGACCCGCAGCCGGCTCGATAGAATGACCGTGACGACCGCAACCACAGCCCACTGGGCCGTAGGACGCGGCGACCAGAACAATAACGATACCGAGTGCCTTGCCTATGGAAAGCCGCCTGTTGAGCGAGCGCAGTAGCGTGTTTCATCACGCCGACCCTTATGCTGTGTCTGATTATGTCAACCAGCATGTAGGCCAGCATTGCATCGGTCTGTCGCGTACCACCCATCCCCAGGCCAGCCTCAGCCACCGCAAGTTCGCCGAACTCGACCTGTGCCGGATCAGCTATGGCGGCAGCGTGCGGGTTACTTCGCCGGCGCTGGAAACCATTTATCACCTGCAGGTATTGCTCAACGGCAATTGCCTGTGGCGTGGGCACAAGCGAGAGCATCATCTGGTTCCAGGCGAGCTGTTGCTGATCAACCCCGACGACCCGGTTGACCTGACCTATTCGGAAGACTGCGAGAAATTCATCCTCAAGGTGCCGACCCGGTTGCTGGATTCGATCTGCGATGAACAGCGCTGGCAGCGACCCGATGGCGGCGTACGGTTCTTGCGCAACCATTATCGGCTGGAGGAACTGGACGGGTTCGTCAACTTGTTGGCCATGGTCTGCCACGAGGCGGAGGTAAACGACTCGTTGCCAAGGGTACAGGGCCATTACAGCCAGATCGTAGCCAGCAAATTGCTGACCCTGATGAGTACCAATGTCCGTCGCGAAAGCCTGAGCGCCCCTCAAGCAGGCCTTGAGCGAATTCTCGATTACATCGAGCACAATCTAAAGCTGGAGTTGTCGGCTGAGATACTGGCAGAACAGGCCTGCATGAGTTTGCGATCACTGTATGCGTTGTTCGACCAGCATCTGGGCACCACACCCAAACATTACGTGCGCCAGCGCAAGCTGGAGAGGGTGCATGCATGCCTGAGCGACCCGACCTGTGGTGTGCGCAGTGTGACGGAGCTGGCCCTGGATTACGGTTTCCTACACTTGGGACGGTTTTCCGAGGTGTATCGGCAGCAGTTTGGTGAGTTGCCGTCGCAGACGTTCAAGCGGCGGGGATGACATCCGCCCGCTTGGCCACCTGACATTTCTGCCAGTTGTTTGCATTTCATGCACAACACACCATTTGCCTTATCTCGGGTAAAAGGTAGCAATCATGTCGACTTCATTGCAGTACACCGTTTATGGGCATGATGGATGCAGTCAATACGCACCAGTGCTGCGCTTCAGCGGGCAGAGAAAAGCGCCGGTTGCAGGGCACTATTTGCTGGGGAATGGATACCGTGCGTTCAATCCGGTTTTGATGAGGTTCCTCAGCCCTGACAGCTGGAGCCCGATGGGCGCTGGAGGGTTGAATTGTTACGTCTACTGTGCTGGGGATCCCGTTAATAATACTGACCCGAGCGGTCACTTCAAGCTTCCCCGAGTGCGGTTGCCGAGCGTTCGCCCTAAGGCAGGGTTTCACATGCGAAATCCAGAATTCAAAGGGAAAACAACGACTTCTCCGGTAGTAAGCGAACGTATCGTGGGAACGGTCAATGAGCTGGGCCGTGGTTATGGGAATCAGTTAAGCCACATAATGACATCGGCGGAATGGTCTGATCCTCAAATTCTACTGGTGGAAGGCACCACGCTGAAACTGATCAGCAATTATGGAGAAAACTTGAAACGGGAAGCGGGTTGGACAGTCAGCCAAGCTGCAGCACCTATCAGTTCGCAGAGTCGACTAAGCGAGGCGATCGGCGTGCTCGTTCCGCTCTACGAAAAGATGAAGCTCGCCAAAAATACTCCTAGTGCAATCAGCTGGCTACATGACCCCAAACGGCAAATTCCGAACGTGCGAGATCCCGGCAAAGCTGGATAGCACTCTGCACAATCCGGATAGTCCCCCGCCAGCCGTCTCCCTAACCTGACCAGGTCTAAACAATAACAAGGGAGACCCTGGCCATGTCCCTGGGATTCGACTACCTCAATGCCTTGCTCGAGGACGACCGTGAAAAGGGCATCTACCGCTGCAAGCGCGAGATGTTCACCGACCCACGCCTGTTCGACCTGGAGATGAAACACATCTTCGAGGGCAACTGGATCTACCTGGCCCACGAAAGCCAGATTCCCGAGAAAAACGACTTCCTCACCCTGACCATGGGGCGCCAGCCGATCTTCATCGCGCGCAACAAGGACGGTGAGCTCAATGCCTTCCTCAACGCCTGCAGCCACCGCGGCGCCATGCTTTGCCGGCACAAGCGCGGCAACCGTTCCAGCTACACCTGCCCGTTCCACGGCTGGACCTTCAACAACAGCGGCAAGCTGCTGAAGGTCAAAGACCCAAGCAACGCCGGCTACCCCGACAGCTTCAACTGCGACGGCTCTCACGACCTGACCAAGGTGGCACGCTTCGAGTCGTACCGTGGCTTCCTGTTCGGCAGCCTGAATGCCGACGTCAAACCACTGGTCGAGCACCTGGGCGAGTCGGCCAAGATCATCGACATGATCGTCGACCAGTCTCCGGAAGGCCTGGAGGTGCTGCGCGGCGCCAGCTCGTACATCTACGAAGGCAACTGGAAGCTCACTGCCGAGAACGGCGCCGACGGCTACCACGTCAGTTCCGTGCACTGGAACTACGCCGCCACCCAGAACCAGCGCAAGCAGCGCGAGGCTGGTGAAGAGATCAAGACCATGAGTGCCGGCGCCTGGGCCAAGCAGGGCGGTGGCTTCTACTCCTTCGACCACGGCCACCTGCTGCTGTGGACCCGCTGGGCCAACCCCGAGGACCGCCCGGCCTACGAGCGCCGTGACCAGCTGGCCGCCGACTTCGGCCAGGCCCGTGCCGACTGGATGATCGAGAACTCGCGCAACCTGTGCCTGTACCCGAACGTGTACCTGATGGACCAGTTCAGCTCGCAGATCCGCATCGCCCGGCCGATTTCGGTGAACAAGACCGAAATCACCATCTATTGCATCGCGCCGAAAGGCGAGAGCGCCGATGCCCGCGCCAAGCGCATTCGCCAGTACGAAGACTTCTTCAACGTCAGCGGCATGGCCACCCCGGATGACCTGGAAGAGTTCCGCTCGTGCCAGACCGGCTACGGCGGCGGTACCGGCTGGAACGACATGTCCCGCGGTGCTGAACACTGGGTGGAAGGCGCCGACGAGGCGGCCCGGGTAATCGAACTCAAGCCGCTGCTGTCGGGCGTACGCACCGAGGACGAAGGCCTGTTCGTGCTGCAGCACAAGTACTGGCAGGAAACCATGATTCAGGCCCTGAAGGATGAACAGCAACTGATCCCCGTGGAGGCCGTGCAATGAGCCTGTATGCAACCGTGCGCGACTTCCTTTTCCGCGAAGCGCGTTACCTGGATGACGCCCAGTGGGATCAGTGGCTGGAAATGTACGCCAGCGATTGCACCTTCTGGATGCCGAGTTGGGACGATGACGACACCCTCACCGAAGACCCACAAAGCGAAATCTCGCTGATCTGGTACGGCAACCGTGGCGGCCTGGAAGACCGGGTGTTCCGCATCAAGACCGAGCGCTCCAGTGCGACCGTGCCCGACACCCGCACCTCGCACAACATCAGCAACATCGAGATCGTCGAGCAGGGCGAGGGCAGCTGCCAGGTGCGCTTCAACTGGCACACCCTGAGCTTCCGCTACAAGACCACCGACAGTTACTTCGGCACCAGCTTCTACACCCTCGACCTGCGCGGCGAACAGCCGCTGATCAAGGCCAAGAAAGTGGTGCTGAAGAACGACTACGTGCGCCAGGTCATCGACATCTACCACATCTGATCCAGGGTTTTGCGAGCGCTGCCCGGTGCGTCCTGCGACGCGCCGTGGCCCGGCTCGCCCGCGAGGTGCAACATGAGCTACCAGATCGCACTGAATTTCGAAGACGGGGTGACCCGCTTCATCGAGGCCACCGGTCATGAAACCGTGGCCGATGCCGCCTACCGTCAGGGCATCAACATCCCGCTGGACTGCCGCGATGGCGCCTGCGGTACCTGCAAGTGCAAGGCCGAGTCCGGGCGTTACGACCTGGGCGACAACTTCATCGAAGATGCCCTGAGCGAAGACGAAGTCGCCGAAGGCTACGTACTGACCTGCCAGATGCGCGCCGAAAGCGACTGCGTCATCCGCATCCCGGCCTCGTCGCAGCTGTGCAAGACCGAGCAGGCCAGTTTCGAGGCCGCCATCAGCAATGTCCGCCAGCTGTCGGCCAGCACCATTGCCCTGGCGATCAAGGGCGAGGCCCTCAGCCGCCTGGCCTTCCTGCCGGGGCAATATGTCAACCTCAAGGTGCCGGGCAGCGAGCAGAGCCGCGCCTATTCGTTCAGTTCGCTGCAGAAGGACGGCGAGGTCAGCTTCCTGATCCGCAACGTGCCGGGCGGGCTGATGAGCAACTTTCTGACCAACCTGGCCAAGGCCGGCGACAGCATGACCCTGGCCGGGCCGCTGGGCAGCTTCTACCTGCGGCCGATCCAGCGCCAGCTGCTGCTGCTGGCCGGTGGCACCGGCCTGGCGCCGTTCACCGCGATGCTGGAGAAGATCGCCGAGCAGGGCAGCGAGCACCCGCTGCACCTGATCTACGGCGTGACCAACGACTTCGACCTGGTCGAGCTGGACCGCCTGCAGGCGCTGGCGGCGCGTATCCCCAACTTCACCTTCAGCGCCTGCGTGGCCAACCCGGACAGCCAGTATCCGCAAAAGGGCTACGTGACCCAGCACATCGAGCCGCACCACCTCAACGATGGCGATGTCGACGTGTACCTGTGCGGCCCGCCACCGATGGTCGAGGCGGTCAGCCAGTACGTGCGCGAGCAGGGCATTACCCCGGCGAACTTCTACTACGAGAAGTTCGCGCCGGCGGCTTGATCCCTTTCATCCGAACATGACACCGCTTCTGTGGGAGCGGGTTCACCCGCGAAGAGGCCAGCCGGTACAGCGGTTTTGTCTTGTCGGACGCATTCGCGGGTAAACCCGCTCCCACAGGGGCAGCGGGCAAGTGGAGATTTGCATATGAACAACCGATTCCAAGGCAAGGTCGCCCTGGTCACCGGTGCCGCCCAGGGCATCGGCCGTGGCGTGTGCTGGCGGCTCAAGGCCGAAGGCGCGCAAGTGGTAGCGGTGGACCGCTCCGAACTGGTCCACGAACTGGCCGGCGAGGGCATGCTCACCCTCACCGCCGACCTGGAACAACATGGCGACTGTGCACGGGTCATGGCCAGCACGGTGGAAACCTTCGGCCGCCTCGACATCCTGGTCAACAACGTCGGCGGCACTATCTGGGCCAAGCCCTTCGAACACTACGAAGTGGACCAGATCGAAGCCGAAGTGCGCCGCTCGTTGTTCCCCACCCTGTGGTGCTGCCACGCCGCACTGCCATACATGCTCGAACGCGGCAGCGGCGTCATCGTCAACGTCTCGTCCATCGCCACCCGTGGTGTCAACCGCGTGCCCTACGGTGCGGCCAAGGGCGGCGTCAACGCCCTGACCGCGTGCCTGGCCTTCGAAACTGCCGGCCGTGGCATCCGTGTCAACGCGACCGCGCCCGGCGGCACTGAAGCGCCACCCCGGCGTGTGCCGCGCAATAGCGCCGAGCAGACCGAACAGGAAAAGCACTGGTACCAGCAGATCGTCGACCAGACCCTCGACAGCAGCCTGATGCACCGCTACGGCAGCATCGACGAGCAGGTGGGCGCGATCCTGTTCCTCGCTTCCGACGAAGCCTCGTACATCACCGGCGTGACCTTGCCGGTAGGGGGCGGCGACCTCGGCTGAGCGACACCCCAGGCAAAGAGCTTTCTTTCACAACAAAAACAAGAGCGACAGATGCCATGCGAACCCTTGACGTACACCCGATCATCGATAACGCGCGCTTTACCCCGTTCCACTGGATGGTCATGGCCTGGTGCGGCCTGCTGCTGATCTTCGACGGCTATGACCTGTTCATCTACGGCGTGGTATTGCCGGTCATCATGAAAGAGTGGGGCCTGACCCCTTTGCAGGCCGGTGCACTGGGCAGCTACGCGCTGTTCGGCATGATGTTCGGCGCCCTGGCATTCGGCAGCCTGGCCGACCGCATCGGGCGCAAGAAGGGCATCGCCATCTGTTTCGCCTTGTTCTCCGGGGCGACCATCCTCAACGGATTTGCCAGCAGCCCGAGCGAGTTCGGCCTCTACCGCTTCATTGCCGGCCTGGGCTGTGGGGGGCTGATGCCCAATGCCGTGGCGCTGATGAACGAGTATGCGCCCAAACGGCTGCGCAGCACGCTGGTTGCGATCATGTTCAGTGGCTACTCGCTGGGCGGCATGCTGTCGGCGGGTGTCGGCATCTTCATGCTCCCGCGTTTCGGCTGGGAGTCGATGTTCTTCGCCGCAGCGGTGCCACTGCTGCTGTTGCCGGTGATCCTGTACTACCTCCCTGAATCGATCGGTTTCCTGGTACGCCAGGGCCGTAGAGACGAGGCCCGCAAGCTGCTCAAGCGGCTGGACCCGGATTGCGACGTGCAACCTGACGATGTACTGGTCGCTCCTGTGGGAGCGGGCTTGTCCCGCGAAAGGGCCGGCAAGTTCACCGCTGTAGTCGAACTGTTCCGCAACGGCCTGGCCATTCGCACCCTGGCGCTATGGTTGGCGTTCTTCTGCTGCCTGCTGATGGTCTATGCACTCAGCTCCTGGCTGCCGAAGTTGATGGCCAACGCTGGCTACAGCCTGGGCTCGAGCCTGTCGTTCCTGCTGGCGCTGAACTTCGGCGGCATGGCTGGGGCGATCCTCGGCGGCTGGCTGGGCGATCGCTACAACCTGGTCAAGGTCAAGGTGGCGTTCTTTATCGCAGCCGCGCTGTCAATCAGCCTGCTGGGCGTCAACAGCCCGATGCCGGTGCTGTACCTGCTGATTTTCATTGCCGGCGCCACCACCATCGGCACGCAGATCCTGCTGTATGCCGGCGCCGCTCAGCTGTATGGGCTGTCGGTGCGTTCCACCGGGCTGGGCTGGGCCTCGGGCATCGGCCGCAACGGCGCCATCGTCGGTCCGCTGCTGGGTGGTGCACTGATGGGTATCAATTTGCCCCTGCAACTTAATTTCATCGCCTTTGCCATCCCTGGCGCGATCGCCGCGCTGGCCATGGCCGTGCACCTGGCCAGCGGTCGACGGCATGACCAGGCCATTGCAGCGCAGGCGTAACTCCAGAACAACAACACGAGGTAGCTCATCATGACCGTGAAAATTTCCCACACTGCCGAGGTACAGCAGTTCTTCGACGAGGTCGCAGGCTTCGGCAACGATGCCGGCAGCCCGCGCCTGAAGCGCATCGTGCAGCGCGTGCTGCAGGACACTGCGCGGCTGATCGAAGACCTGGAAATCAGCGAGGACGAGTTCTGGCATGCCGTTGACTACCTCAACCGCCTGGGCGGCCGCGGCGAGGCCGGGCTGCTGGTGGCGGGGCTGGGCATCGAGCACTTCCTCGACCTGCTGCAGGATGCCAAGGACCAGCAGGCCGGCCTTGTCGGCGGCACCCCGCGCACCATCGAAGGCCCGCTGTACGTGGCCGGTGCGCCTATCGCCGAAGGTGAAGTGCGCATGGACGACGGCAGCGAGGAGGGCGTGGCCACGCTGATGTACCTGGAGGGCCAGGTGCTCGATCCGCATGGTCGGCCGCTGCCGGGGGCCACGGTTGACCTGTGGCATGCCAATACCCGTGGCACCTATTCGTTTTTCGACCAGAGCCAGTCCGAGTACAACCTGCGCCGGCGCATCATCACCGATGCCGAAGGGCGCTACCGCGCGCGCTCCATCGTGCCGTCGGGGTACGGCTGCGACCCGCAGGGGCCGACCCAGGAGTGCCTGGACCTGCTGGGCCGCCACGGCCAGCGCCCGGCACATGTGCACTTCTTTATCTCGGCGCCGGGGTACCGGCACCTGACCACGCAGATCAACCTGGCCGGGGACAAGTACCTGTGGGATGACTTTGCCTATGCCACGCGGGATGGGCTGGTGGGCGAGGTGGTGTTCGTCGAGGGCGAGGCGGGGCGGCATGCGCAACTGAGGTTCGACTTCCAGTTGCAGCATGCCCGGGGCGGTGCGGATGAACAGCGCAGCAGCCGGCCGCGGGCGTTGCAGCAGGCCTGATCCACCGAGTTGGCTTCTTCGCGGGCCTGCCCGCTCCCACAGGAACGGCGCAAATGCTGGAGCCTGTGCAGTACCTGTGGAAGCGGGTTCACCCGCGAAGGAGCCAGCACAAAACAGGAGCCAGCCACAAAGGCCGGCCGATGCCTTGCGAGAAGCTTCATGAAAACCTTGATCAAGGACAGCTCCCTATCGGCCCTGATCGCCGGCTGCATCGCCACGATGATCTCTTACGCAGGTCCCTTGGTGATCATCTTCCATGCCGCCGAAGCCGCCCACCTGTCCCATCAGCAACTGTCCTCCTGGGTCTGGGCGGTGTCCATGGGCAGTGCCGTGCTCGGCGCACTGCTCAGTCTGCGCTATAGGGTGCCGGTGGTGATCGCCTGGTCGATCCCCGGCTCGGCACTGCTGGTCACCGCCTTGCCACAACTGGGCCTGGAGCAGGCAGCAGGTGCCTACCTGGTGGCCAACCTGGTCCTGTTGCTGATCGGTATCAGCGGGGCATTCGACCGCATCATCGCGCGCCTGCCAGGCTCCATCGCCGCCGGCATGCAGGCCGGCATCCTGTTCAGCTTCGGCAGCGAAGTGTTCCGCGCCTTGCCAGTGCAACCGCTGCTGGTACTGGCAATGTTCGTCACCTACGTGCTGATGCGACGGGTGCAGCCGCGCTATGCCGTGGCGGCGGTGCTGTGCGTGGGCACGGTGGTGACCATGGCCAGCGGGGCGTTTCGCAGCGAGGCGTTGGTGCTGGAGCTGGCGTCGCCGCAGTGGGTCACCCCGCAGTTCAGCCTGGCAGCGGTATTCAGCCTGGCGCTGCCGCTGGTGCTGGTGGCCCTGACCGGGCAGTTCATGCCGGGCATGGCAGTACTGCGCAATGCCGGCTACCCCACGCCGGCGAGCCCGATCATCAGTGCCAGCGCCGTGGCCGGCGCCGCGCTGGCGCCATTCGGTTGCCATGGGCTGAACCTGGCGGCGGTTACCGCCAGCCTGTGCACCGGGCATGAGGCCCATGAAAACCCGAGGCGGCGCTATGTCGCGGCGGTGGCTGGCAGTGCGCTGTACCTGTTGCTGGGAATCGCCGGAGCAACGCTGATGTCGCTGTTCGCGGCTTTTCCCGCCGCCCTGATCGCCGCCCTGGCCGGGCTGGCGCTGTATGGCGCGATCAGCGAGGCCCTGGCCCGCAGCCTGGCGGAACCGGCCGAGCGCGATGCCGGGTTGTTCACCTTCCTGGTCACCGCTTCGGGGGTGGCCTTCCTGGGCCTTTCGGCGGCGTTCTGGGGGCTGCTGTTCGGCCTGCTGGCCCATGCGCTGCTGAGGCTGCGCCAGCCACGTGCCCGGGAGGTGCTGCGCCGTACCCCTTGAACCGCCGTGCTTCCAACGCTTTACCCATAAAAACAAGATCAAGAGAGCTTCGGAATGAACCACACCCCTTGCGTCGCCCTGGGCCTGACTTTGCTCAGCCAACCGTTGCTGGCCGCCGAAAGCGGCTTCTTCGAAGATTCGAAGGCCACCCTGAGTGCCCGTAACTACTACTTCAGCCGTGACTTTTCCGACATCGTCGGGGCCAACCGGCAATCCAAGGCCGAGGAGTGGGCCCAGGGCTTCATCCTCGACTTCAAGTCGGGCTACACCCCGGGCACGGTCGGCTTTGGCGTTGACGCCCTGGGCCTGTTGGGCATCAAGCTAGACAGCAGCCCCGACCGCACCAACACCGGGTTGCTGCCGGTGCACAGCGATGGTCGCGCCGCCGACGAATACAGCCGCCTGGCGCCCACCTTCAAGGCCCGGCTGTCCAAGACCGAATTGCGCGTTGGCGAACTGCAACCCAACCTGCCGGTGCTGACCTTCAGCGACATCCGCCTGTTGCCACCGACCTACCAGGGGGCAAGCCTGAGCTCGGCGGAAATCGACGGCCTGACCGTACAGGCCGGGCACCTGAAAAGCACCCACCTGCGCAACGAAGGCGGCGACGGCAAGATGAACGCCATGCTCGGCCATGTGCCGATGCGCCAGGTAGAAAGCGACGCCTTCAACTACCTGGGCGGTGACTACGCGTTCAACGCCAACCAGAGCAGCGTCAGCCTGTGGTATGGGCAGCTGGAAGACATCTACGAGCAGGGCTTTGTCGGCCTCAAGCACAGCAAGCCCGTAGGCAACTGGGTGCTCAGCGCCAACCTGGGGTATTTCACCGCACGCGAGGATGGCGATGCGTTGCTCGGCAACATCGACAACCAGGCGTTCTTCTCGATGTTCACTGCCCGGCATGGCGGGCACAGCTTCCATGCCGGCTACCAGGGCATTTATGGCGACAGCCCGTTCCCACGGGTATTCGCCAACATCTCGCCGCTGGCTAACGAAGTGCCTACCTATGAGTTCGCTTACACCGACGAGCGCTCGTACCAGGTACGCTACGACTATAACTTCGCGGCCATGGGCGTGCCGGGGCTGACAGCGACCGTGCGCTACATCACGGGTAACAATGTCGACACCGGGCTGGGTTATGAAGGACGTGATCGCGAGCGTGACCTGGACATTGGCTATGCGGTACAGAGCGGCGTGCTGAAAGGGCTGGGGATTCGCTTGCGCAACGCCATGGCCCGGTCCAACTACCGCAGCGACATAGACGAGAACCGCTTGACGCTGGTGTACACCTGGCAGTTGTTCTGAGATGGGGGTAGTTTCCAGAAACCACCTTTTCAGGATTGCCACCCTTGGACTCCATTACTCAAGCTGTTCTCGGCGCCGCCCTGCAAGGCACCATGCTCGGCCGCGTCCAGGGCCGTCGCTCGCTGCTGTATGGCGCGGCGCTGGGCACGCTGCCCGACCTGGACGTGATCATCCGCTATGCCGACCCGGTGTCGCAGATGACCTATCACCGCGGCTTTTCTCATTCCCTGTTCGTGCTCACCGGGCTGGCCTTGCTGCTGGCCTGGCTGGTCAACAAGTGCTGGCCAGGCAAAGGCTATACCTTGCCCAGGCTGTTTTTGGCGTTCTGGCTGGTGCTGGTCACCCACCCGTTGCTCGACGCCTTCACGGTCTACGGCACACAGTTGTTCTGGCCTTTGCAGACCACCCCGGAAAGCTGGGCAGCGGTGTTCATCATCGACCCGGTCTACACCGTGCCGCTACTGGTCGCGGTGATCTACGCAAGCATCAAGGGGCTGACGAGCAAGGCTACGCAATTACTGACCTTGGCCCTGGTGTTCAGCGCAGCCTACCTGGGTTTCGGCCTGGCCGGACGCATGGCGGCCGAGCAGCGCTTCCAGGCTGCGCTCGACCGCCAAGGTATCGCCGTCAGCCAGGTACGCGCCGTGCCGATAGCCTTCAACAGCTTGGTCTGGCGGGTGCTGGCCAAGACCCCGGATGGCGATTACTACGAAGGCATCAGCAGCGGCTTCGACCAGCAACCGCCAGAAATGCAGCGATTGCCGCGTAACTTGCAACTGGCGCAAGCGCTGGGCGGGCACCCGTTGCACCAGCGCTTGCGCTGGTTCACCGATGACTGGCTGCGCTACGACCAAGTCGGCGACGCGCTGGTGGTCAGCGACCTGCGCATGGGCATTCCGGGGAATTACACGTTCCGCTTCAGCATGGCCCATCGTGACAGCCAGGGGCACTGGATTGCCGATGTGCCATCGATGTGGAGGGGCGCCGGGCCAGGGGCGGCGTTCAACGGCGGCGACCTGGTGCTGATCTGGCGACGGATCGTCGAGCAGCAGCCACCGTTGCCGCTGGCTGCCTGGACTGATCGTTACCTGGTGCCTGGCACCGCTGAGCGCGGGCATTGAGGCATGCGTTTGGCCGGGCTGGATCTGGTCAAGTGGACGGCGATGCTGGCCATGGTCGCCGACCACCTGCGTTTTCTGTGGCCTGATGCCGATGGCCTGTTCGTGATTGGCCGGTTAGCGTTTCCGCTGTTTTGCCTGGCGATTGCGGTGAATGTGGGGCGCGCCAGGACCCGCTGTCGCGGCAGCGTTCGCATGCCTTCGCCGCGCGGGCCTTGGCAGAGCTGAGCTAAACCCTACTGGCCTGTTCGCGGGCATGCCCGCACAGGTACTGCGCCTGTCTTGAAAGTTGTGGGGTTGCTGTGGGAGCGGGTTCACCCGCGAAGAGGCCGGCACAGGCAATAAAAACGGAGCCTGTAAGCTCCCTGACTGCATCAAGCCTGCTTGAGGAACGGATAATCCGTATACCCCTCAGCCCCATTGGCATAATCGAACTGCGCCAATCTTCAGTCAGTTCTTCCTTGTGAGAACTACTGTAGCTACAACAGCTCCGACAATACCGATACCTACGAGAATGGATATCACCGGATACATTCTGACGACGTTGTAGGGAAGATAGATAGCGATCTGGAAATTCTGCATGCGAGGACCAGGTTGGGTCCACGCCTGACCGACTCTCGAAAAAAGACTTAAATTGTGGTTCTGATCGCGGTAGGTAGGTCGATCCCTGTAACTGCGGTCCGTACTTGCGGGCGTATTACCTGAGATTGAATTTAGTTCTCGCAATTGAATCTGTTGCGGAGGCGTTCCTGAAGCCTGGCGGGGTACAGTGGTTGACGGAGCGCTACGCCGGTTGGAGCTGGAGCGGCTGGATGACGGACTTAGTGGCAGAGTACGGCCAGCTGCCGTGTCGCTGTTACCTGACGCAGGGGCTCGTCTATGAAAAGGACCGGGAGGAGAGCTGGGAGTAGTAGTCTGAGGTCTTTGAAAAACCCTGGCCAACCCTGTCGGATCGGCGAAATTCACAGGGTCACCTTTGCAGTAGGTATAGCAATTGGTTCCCCCTTCCCCGAACGGGCCCAATGGGTCGGGACTGTTGAATCTTGCCTTGGAGAGATAAAACCGTTTGGTCTGCCCAAGCGGATAGCCGAGCGTCACCACATCCAGATACTCGCCATTGAACCCTGCAAGTACCCTCCCCGAATCATCGGGAGAAAAACCGTAAGGTGTGTAAGCGCGAATACGCTGTTGCACCCGCGCATTTAGTACCGATCCGTTCAAGTCGGTCTGCAGCAACATTGAATGTTCACCCGTTCTGGCGTCCAGCTGCGCAAGCAGTTTCTCGGCGTGTAGCAACCTTATGTGTTTGTCGCTATGCCTGGACACCAAACGGTCCTGTTGATAGAAAAAATGGTCAGTGACGGCGGTGGATGACATGGCTACGCCCGGTTCAAGTGAGTGACCTCACCCTATGCAGAGCAGCACAGGTGGACAACTGGCAAAAATATCAGGCTGCGCCATGTGGCTGCTGCTCGATGCCACGCGTGTGTTGAAAAGTGTTAACGCACGATAACTCTGCCGCTAACAAAAATGCGCATCCTCCGCGGTGATTTTCATCGCCAGCGCGCCGCCATAGGTGTCCCACTGTTCTCCGTCCACGGCCCGACAATCGCCAAACTGACCAGCCGGTTGTTTAGTACCCAGGCTATCGCGAACTCGACGATACCCACGCCCTTGGCTTCAACATAGGCGGCCTCAACCGATCAGCGCCAATGCCTCCTGCAGGCTCAACGGGCGCTTCAGGCGTTGTGACAGCGTTGCCATGGCATCGGAATAGCCCTTGGCGATAACCGCCTCGACCCGTTCATCCACGCATTGCAAGGCGATGAAGTCGCCTTTTTCCGGCTCGCCGACGAACTCGATACGGTTCCAGTCCCGCGCATGACCCAGTACTTCGTAGGTGCGGCCATGCTGGTAGGTCCAGAAGAACGGTACGTCGGCGTAGCGGCGCTGCTCGCCGAGCATGTTGGCGGCCGCGATAACGCCGTGCTGCTGGGCCAGGCGCCAGTGTTCGATACGCACCGGGCGCCCGGTGAGCGGGAAGGTGGCGATATCCCCCGCGGCCCATAGGCCATCTGCGGCGCGCATTTCGGCATCGACTTGCACCGACTTGTCTTCGGTCAGCAGTACGCCCCGGATAAAAGCGGTCGCCGGTTCTACCCCGGTGCCCAGCAGCACCAGCGGCGTCTGTAGCCGCTCGCCATTGGCCAGCAGCACGGCTTCGACCTTGCCCTGGCCCTGGATCCGTTCTACCTCGGTGGGGCCGTGGAAGGTGACCCCCTTGCGTTCGTGCAATTCGCGGATGCTACGGCCGATGCGCTCGCCCAGCTGCCGGGCCAAGGGGACTTCGTGGCGGGTGACCAGGTGCACCTGCAGACCGTACTTGCGCAAGGCCGAGGCGGCTTCCAGGCCGATGAAACCGTCGCCGATGATCACCACTGGCTGGCCGGGTTCGGCAGCGTCCAGCAGGTGCGCGGCATCTTCCCGTGAGCGCAGGGTAAATATCCCGGGCAGATCGACACCTGGGATATCGGGCCGCAGCGCCTTGCCGCCGGTGGCCAGCAGGCAGGCGTCGTAGTCGATCTGCTGGCCGTCGGCCAGCGTGACTTGGCGCTTCTGGCTGTTCAGGGTACGCACCTTGCCATGCTTGCGCTCCAGCTGGCCCTTGCGCAGGGCGTCGGCGTCGAGCAGGGCGGGCACCTCATCGGGTTGCATCTGCCCGGCGATCACGAATTTGCTGAGGGACGTGCGATCGTAGGCTGGCTGGCGCTCCTGATCGACCCACACCAGGCGGCCGGCAAAGCCATGGGCCAGTAGGGTGGCGACTGCAGCACTGCCCGCGGCACCGGCACCGACCACCACGAAACAGCGGGCATCGCTGTGGAGGGGCGGCTCGGTTTTGGGTAGGGGTTGGTCATCGACCCAGACCTCGTCGCCTTTGACCCAGGTTCTGTAGCGGCGCAGGTCGGCCAGGGCTGGCGGCTCGCAGACCGCGCCCTCGTCCACGGCGAATGCGGCCTTGTGCCAGGGGCAGACCAGCAGGCCGCCGCAGATCACACCTTCATTGAGTGGGGCGCCTTCGTGGGGGCAATTGCCCTGGAAGGCATGCACCTGCTCGCCCTGGCGGATGAGGATGAGTTCCTCGCTGCCGGCCTGGACGCGCAGGGGGCGGTGGTCGTCGAGTTGGGCCAGGCGGGCCACGACGTGCTGGGTCATGGGGGTTCTCCAAAGGGACCTTTGGAACCATTTGACGCCTGCGTCGGCGATGGGATGCGTTGAGCTGACGATCGGTGGAGGATGTAAACTTGATGTGGCCTTGGCGGGCCTCTTCGCGGGTGAACCCGCTCCCATATGGAATCCACAATCTTCGAGTTGGGGGGGATCCTGTGGGACCGGGTTTACCCGCGAATGTCTCAACTGGCCCGTACAGTACTCAGCGCGCCGGCCCGGGTTACCCGCAAGGCCACCAGGCTACCCAGCACGATCAACGCCGCCAGTGAATACAGCGCGGCATCGGTCGAGCCTGTCTGGTCCTTGATGAAGCCGACCAGGTACGGGCTCAGGAAGCCGGCCATCTGGCCTACCGAGTTGATGATCGCCAGGCCGGCGACAGCGGCGCCGGCGCTAAGCAGTGCGGTGGGCATCGGCCAGAACATCGGCAGGCCGGTGAGGGCGCCCATGGTGGCGATCGACAGGCCGAGGATGGCGACGGCCGGGTTACTGGCGAAGTTCACCGCGATCAGCAGGCCGATGGCGCCCATCAGCATCGGTACCACCAGGTGCCAGCGGCGCTCGTTGCGCAGGTCGGCCGAGCGCCCGCAGAGGATCATGAACACACCGGCCAGCAGGTACGGGATGGCGCTGAGCCAGCCGATCAGCAGCGGGTTGTCGAAGCCCATGTTCCTGATGATCGACGGCAGCCAGAAGTTGATTGCGTACACACCGCTCTGGATACAGAAATAGACAAAGCCGAAGGTCCAGACCAGCGGATTGGTCAGTACGGCAAGCACGCTGTCGCCGGTGGTGCGGGGTTTGCTGGCGGTATCGGCGTCGAGGTCGGCAGCGATGAGCTGGCGTTCGGCCGGGCTCAGCCAGGCGGCTTTCTGGTAGCCGTCACTGAGCAGGAACACTGCCAGTACGCCCAGGGCAACAGTCGGCAGGCCCTGGATCAGGAACATCCATTGCCAGCCGGCCAGGCCGTGCTGGCCGGCGGCGAAGTGTTGGAGGATCCAGCCAGAGAACGGCCCGCCGAGCAGGCCCGACACCGGGATGGCCGACATGAACAGGGCCATGATGCGGCCGCGGCGGGCTGCCGGGAACCAGCGCGAAAGGTACAGCACCACGCCTGGGAAGAAGCCTGCTTCGGCAGCGCCGGTCAGCAGGCGCAGGGCGTAGAACTCGGTGGGCGTAGTGACGAACAGCAGGCAGGTGGAGAGGCTGCCCCAGGCGATCATCATCAGCGCGATCCAGCGCCGCGGGCCGAAGCGGTTGAGCGCCAGGTTGCTCGGCAGGCCGCAGAGCACGTAGCCGATGAAGAAGATGCCGGCGCCAAGGCCGTACACCGTTTCGCTGAACTTCAGGGCGTCGAGCATCTGCAGCTTGGCAAAGCCGACGTTGACGCGATCCAGGTAGTTGAACAGGTAGCAGATGAAAATGAACGGAATCAGCCGCAGGGTGATGCGCCGGTACAGCGCGTTGCGGGTGGTGTCCGTGCCTTGGTCAGGGGCGGGGCTGTATGCCATGATCGGGTTCTCTGTTGTTATGGTTGTCGCCGCGTCGCCTGTTCCGGCGCTCGCCCTGACGAGTCTCGGGGACTGCGGCGTGCCTGTCTTTGTGCTTTTGCACAGCACTTGCACCGGGCTGCTGTGCCCGAGCCCAAAACCTGACACCCAAAGGACCATTCAATGTTCGAACTCGACCATGACCTGGCACAGGATATCGTGGACCGGGCGATGGCCATTCTGCCCTGCAACGTCAATGTCATGGACAGCCAGGGGTTGATCCTCGGCAGTGGCGAACCGGAGCGCATCAACACCCGTCACGAGGGCGCGCAGCTGGTACTGGCCAACGGCCGGATCGTCGAGCTGGATACCGACGCGGCCAAATGCCTGAAGGGCGTGCAACCTGGGGTGAACCTGCCGCTGATGCTCGATGGTCGATTGATGGGCGTGCTTGGCCTGACCGGTGACCCGCAGCAAGTGCGTACCTATGGCGAGCTGGTGCGCATGACCGCCGAAATGCTGTTGGCCCAGCGCCATTTGCAGGCCGACCAGCAATGGCGACGGCAGCGCTGTGACGACTTGCTGGCCCTGCTGCTGGGTGGCAGCGGCGATTCGCCTCGGTTGCTCGACGAGGCCCGGCAACTGGGGCTCAAACCCCAGTTACCACGTGTGCCGTGCCTGTTCGAACTGGCCTCGGGGCCATCCGCCGAAACCCTGTCGGCGTGGTTGATGAGCCGCTACCCGGACAGTTGGTGCGTCAGCCCGGCCCGCCAGTCGTTATTGTGGTGTCGCCCGGCTGGCGTGGCGCTGGATGAGCCCCGTCTGCTGGAGCGCCTGCAACGTCATGGCTGGGAAGTGGAGCGCCTGGCCCTGGGTAGTGCCGCGCAAAGCCTGGAGCAACTGCGCCGGGGTTATCGCCGGGTGCGTGACCTGTTGGCCTATGGGCGCGAGGTACTGCCCGGCGAGCGCCTGCTCAGCCTGCAGCGCTACCGGTTGCCGGCTTTGCTGTGGCGGCATCGCAACGATGATGCGCTGGATGAGTTGCTGGAGCCGTTGCAGCGTATTCGCAGCAAGGACAGCAGTGGGCAGTTGCTCACCACGCTGCGCGCCTGGTGTGCCCATGACGGCCAGAGCCAGGCCTGTGCCGATGCCCTGGGCATCCACCGCAACAGCTTGCGCTACCGCCTGGAGCGGATTGCCGAACTGGGCGAGGTCGACCCGCTGCGCATGGAAGGGATGCTTAGCTTGTACCTGGGGTTGCAACTGCTGCCTGTAGATTGACACGAGACATGTAGGAGCAGCCGCGAAGGCATCTGCCCAAACAACCCGCCCGACGTTTTGTGCATTTGACCGAGGCCTCCTTGGCAGCCACCTGTCAGCATGCCGCTCATCAGGACAGGAGAAACCCCATGAAGATCGTCATTGCCCCCGACTCGTTCAAGGACAGCCTCGACGCTGCCGGTGTCGCCCGCGCCATCGCGGCGGGCCTGGGCGAAGCCTGGCCTGAGGCGGAGCTGGTCGAGTGCCCGATGGCCGACGGTGGTGAAGGCACCATGGATGCGATTCTCGCCGCCAGCCATGGCGAACTGCGTCGTCAGGCTGTGCGTGGGCCACTGGGGCAAAGCGTCGAGGCGGGCTGGGGCTGGCTGCCGCAAAGCCGCACGGCGATCATAGAAATGGCCCAGGCCAGTGGCCTGCAGCTGGTGCCGACTGGCCAGCGCGATGCCTGTCGCAGCAGCACCTGGGGTACCGGTGAGCTGATTGCCGCCGCTTTGGCCGCCGGCGCGCAACGGGTGGTGCTGGCCATTGGCGGCAGTGCCACCAACGACGCTGGTAGCGGTATGTTGCGGGCGCTGGGCCTGCGCCTGCTGGACGCCGACGGGCAAGCGCTGGAGGAGGGCGGACTGGCCCTCGCCAAGCTGGCCCGCATCGATGCCAGCGACCTCGATCCACGCCTGGCCGAGGTGCAGTTCGAAGTTGCAGCAGATGTCGACAACCCACTGTGCGGTGCCAACGGCGCATCGGCGATCTTCGGCCCGCAGAAGGGGGCCAACCCGCAGCAGGTGCAAGCGCTGGACCAGGCCCTGGGGCATTTTGCCGACCATTGTGCGCAGCTGCTGGGTGAGGATGTGCGTGACTACCCTGGCTGCGGCGCTGCCGGCGGCATGGGTTTCGCGGCCCGGGCATTCATGGGGGCACAGTTCCGCCCAGGGGTGGAAGTGGTGGCCGAACTGGCAGGCCTGGAGGCGCTGGTGCAGGGCGCGGACCTGGTGGTGACCGGTGAAGGGCGCTTCGATGCCCAGACCTTGCGAGGCAAGACGCCGATGGGTGTGGCCCGGGTTGCCAAGCGCCATGGGGTGCCGGTAGTGGTACTGGCCGGGACCTTGGGTGAGGGCTACCAGCAGCTTTACGCCCATGGGGTCGATGCTGCCTTTGCCCTGGCCAGCGGGCCGATGAGCCTGGAGCAAGCATGTACCAATGCCGCAGAGCTGCTGCGGGCGCGGGCTTGTGATATCGGGCGGCTGTGGTGCTGCGCGAAGCAGATCTGAGCAGGTTGAGGGTGAGCCCTGCGGGTTATGGGGTGCTCTTCTTGGGCAGTGCTCCTAATGGCCAGCGATGCCCGGGTTTTCGTACATGGCAATGAAGTTGGCCAGCGCCGGCGAAGTATTCCGGGCATTCCATTTCATGTACAAGCCCAGGCCCGGAGTGGGCTGGTCGTCGATTGGCTGGATCGGTCGGAACTGCACGCGTTCGGGCGGGATGAAACCGATGAACGAGGCCGGCACCAGGGCCACGCCAAAACCACAGGCCACCAGGCCCAGCAGGGTGTGGACCTGCGCCGCCTCCTGCACCACCCTGGGGTAGAAACCCGCTGCCTCGCACAGCGCCGTCAACTGCGCGTGGTAACCACCGGCCACGGCTTGCGGACTGAAAACGAAATCCTCATCGGCAAACTCGCGCAGGTCCACCGCCCCCTCTTGCGCTTTCGCATGGCAGGCCGGCAGGGCCATGACGATCCGCTCATCAAGCAGTAGCCGTGACTCGAGAGCTCCTGCCGGCAACGGCAACCTGCGCATGAAGCCGATGTCGGCCTCACCGGCCAGCAGAGCCTTGGCCTGCGAGGCCGATGGCATCTCGCGGATGGTCAGCCGCACGTTCGGGTGCGCCTCGCGAAAGCGGCGCAAGGTAGTGAGCAGCGAGTCGTAACAAGCGATGGAAATGGCCGTGATGTCCAGTTTGCCGCTGATGCCGGCGGACACATTGCGCGCATACTCGATACCCTGTTCCAGCTCGGCCAGCGTGCGGTAGGCGGTATCGAGGAAGGCCGTGCCCGCCGCCGTCAGCCGCACCCCGCGCTTGTTGCGCAGGAACAGGCCGAAACCGAGCTTGTCCTCGAGGCGACCGATCGCCTGGCTCAGCGGCGGTTGCGCCATGTGCAGGCGCTCGGCGGCCTTGTGGAAGTGCAGCTCTTCGGCCACGGCAATGAACTGCCGGAGCAAACGTGTCTCGATCATCCTGCGGTCCTTCAGCCCGGTGACCCGGCGGTGATATCCATGAGATATCAAAGTTACATGCTTTTAATATTAAGTCATTGATTTTTTTGTTGTTATCGTAAAAAGGAGAATCGAAGGTAGCCAGCAAATGCCCGCAACAGACCCTTTCCACGATAATCCTGCGGTCTTCACCGATGCCGCACAGGGCCTGGGACTGGCCCATCCCATGACGCTGGCGGAGGTGGGCGAACTGCGGAACCGCCTCAAGGCATGCAACTACGTGCCGGTCAACGTCGCTAAAACGCGCGCCGACCTGGGCGAGAGCCTGGTCTGGGATGAATGCAGCAGCGCGTTGTACTTCGTCGATATCTCTGGGGGGCGCATCAACCGCCTGACACCCGATGGCGAAGCCGAGTGCCTGTACGAATCCGCGGCACGCATCGGCGCGCTGGCGTTGACCGACCAGGGCAACCTGATTTTCACCGAGGATGCCAGCGTGGCCATCTTCGACGTACCGCTGCGCAAGGTGCGCCGGCATTCGGTGTCGGTTCACCCGCGGCCGACTTACCGTTTCAATGATGGCGCCTGCGACCCGCAGGGCCGCTTCGTCACTGGGCTGATGGACGACGCTCTGAGTGGCAACACCGGGGCACTGTTCCGTTTTGACGGGCAGTTGAGCGACCAGGTGATCCACGACGACATGGCGTTGCCCACCGGCCTGGCCTGGTCGCAGGACGGCCACACAGTGTACTTCGTCGATTCGGCGGCGCGCTCGATCTACAGCGCCAGGTACCTGGCCGAAGGCCGCCTGGGCGCGGTAACGCTATTTGCCGAAACCCCTGCCGAACTGGGGCGGCCGGACGGCCTTGCGCTGGACCGCGAAGGCGGCCTGTGGGTGTGCCAGTACCATGGCAGTTGCCTGCTGCGTTATGACTGCCATGGCCACCTGACCGACCAGGTGCTGATGCCAGTGCCGTGCCCCACCAGTTGCTGTTTCGGCGGGGTGGGAATGAATACCTTGTACATCAGCACCGCGCGCTTCGGCATGAGTGCCGAAGACCTTCACCATTACCCCGACGCTGGCGACCTGTATGCCATCAGCCCGAAGATCGGTGGCATCACCCGGCACAGTTTCAAGGAATAAGCGGTTGAGCCTGGCTGGCCTGTAGTACGGCCAGTTCGCCAAAACGCTGCGCCGCGTCGATGTAGCGTAACGCCGACTTGGCGTCTTTCCAGCCCACGTAGCTCATCAGTGACTTCAACTCCCAACCGTTGGCAGTGGCCCAGGTGGCAAAGCCACGGCGCAGCGAGTGGCCGGTATACAGCGCTGCGGGTACTCCGGCGCGCTCCAGCATGCGCCGCAGCAGGCTGACCAGGCTGTTGCTGTTGAGCGCGGCATCGCTGAGGTTGCCCCAGCGGTCGAGCTTGCGGAACACTGGCCCATGGGCTATGCCGGCGACTTCCAGCCATTGCAGGTAGGCCGTGACCGGGCACAAGGCCTTGAGGGCCGGGGTTCGGTGTTGCACGCCCAAGGCTTCGCGGTCGCCCTTGCTGCGCGGTACGAACAGAGTGATGCCGACACCGGCTTCGGCCTGGATGTGCTCGACGCGCAGGCGTGCCAGTTCATCACCACGAAAGCCGCGCCAGAAGCCCAGCAACAGCAAGGCCGCGTCGCGGCGCGCCCGGCGCAGGGTGGCCAGGTCATGGTGTTCACGGGCCTGGCGGGCTTCTTGTTCGAAACATTCCACTGCAGTTTGCAGGTGCTGCAGCAACAGGGGGGCGGCTTGCCTGGGTGGTGTCGGGTGCAGGGTGCGGATGCCGCGTAGCACCTGGCGCACCAGCGGCGTCTTGGTCGGGTCGGGGAAACCTTGGGCGACGTGCCATTGGCTGAGTGCGGCCAGGCGCAGGCGCAGCGTACTGACCGCATGTTGGTCGGCGTTGTCGGCCAGGTAGCGGGCGATGCTCTCAGCCGTGGCCGGTAGAAAGCCGCCCCAGTGGGTTTCGAAATGCTCGATGGCGGCCTGGTAGCTGCGCCGGGTGTTGTCACGGGTGGCGGCGCGGAGGTAGCGCTCGATGTCGGTCATGGTGCGGGCATCGGTGGGTAATGGGCACACGATAAACCGAATTGGATTGCCTGTCCCGGCTGTAGTGTCAGTGGGGCTTTCGGCATGATGTGCTGGCATGTTGCCTTTAAGGATTTCCCTTCTCTGCCAGGGGCGTCTGCAGGCGCGCGGTTTCTTCCTCCATGTAGCTCAGCAGCGCGCTGACTTCGGCGTCACCCAGGCGCATGTTGGGCATGGCCAGGCGGTTGTACTGTTCGTACAGCAGCATGGCCAGGGGGTCTTTCTGTGCCAGCATCTGGTCGGGCTCCTTCAGCCAGCGGGTCAGCCAGTTGGCGTCACGTTGGCGGGTCACACCCAGCAGGTCGGGGCCGATGCCGGGTTGCCCTGGCTCGCTATTGCCCAGCGTGTGACAAGACGAGCAGCGTGTGCGGAAGAGCTGCTCGCCACTGCTGGGGGCGCGTACCTCGGGAGCCTGAACGTAGTCGTTGGTCATGGCGCTGGCCTGTTTCCAGTTGTGCAGGCTGTTGCCCAGGCGGTCGGCAAGGATGTACGGGCTTTCAAAGGGCGAGGCCTTCATCCAGCGGCCGGTGGCCTGGTTGCCGATGATCAGGCTCAGGTTGTGGTCCTTGGAGCGGCCGTTTTCCAGGCCTTCGATGTACAGGCCGAGGCTGCGACGCAATTGCTCGATATCGGCCGGCTCGCCGGTGAGCAGCGTCCAGCCAGGGCCGATGCCGAACTTTTCGGCGTAGCGCTTGAGGGTGTCAGGGGTGTCGTTGTAGGGGTCGATGCTGATGGAATAGAGGAAGATATCCTTGCCGACCCGATCACCGAGGATCTTCTGCACCTGACGCAGGCGGGCGGTTTCCACTGGGCAGGAGTCGGAGCAGCCGGTAAAGATGAAGTTGATGGCGACCACCTTGTCCTTGATCAGATCATCAAAAAAAAGCACTTTTTCACCATCCTGGGTGAGCAGGGGGATGTTGGGGAAATAGTCGGCGCCCCAAGGGGTTGCAGCTTCCTCGGCTACGGGTTGTTGCGGTTGCAACGGCCAGAACGGGATGCTGGCGGCAAACAGCGAGAGCACCAGCAAAAAACGCCATGAGCCGGACATGATGCGGTCCTCGTCGATGAATTAGTAGGGGCCCTGTGGGAGAGAGCACAAGGCTCGGAGCCGATGCCGGTCGAGGTGGGAGCTGGCTTGCCGGCGATGGGCCGCACAGCGGCCCCCGCTTTACCCTCACTTGTATCTGACTGGCGCGGTCACGCTCTGCCCCAGCGCCGATTTCACGGTCACTGTCGCCGGCGTGGCCGGGCCGTAGCCGGTGGTGGTTGCCACCAACCGCCAACTGGCGCCGCTGCCCGTTGCAGTCATTGTGGCGTTGCCCAGGTTCACCGGGCCGCCGGTGGTGGCCGCGGTCACAGTGATGCTGTTGCCCGTGGCCACCGAGGTAGTGCCTGCGACTTCCCAGGTGAAGCGGTTGCCGCTGAGCACCTGCACCGTGGCACTGGTGACCTGGATCTGATCGACCGCCACCGCTGGGCCTACCGCGATGTTGACCGTGGCCGGCGCTACCGATTCGGCGCCCTTGGCGTCACGTGCCGTGTAGTTGAAGGTGGCGGTGAACGGCGTGGGGACCGTGGCCGGCGGGGTGTAGATCACCGTGGTGCCATTGGTGCTGGTACTACCCTGGCCGGAGTCCGGCTGGGTGAGGCTGACGACGGTCAGCGGCAGGTTGCCTTCCGGGTCGCTGTCGTTGGCCAGCACGTTAAGGGTGATTGGCTTGCCGGCCGTGGTTGCCGCGCTGTCGTTGGCCGCGACCGGCGGTTTGTTGGTCGGGTCGTCGTCATCAGGGTCTTTGGTGCGGAAGGTCGGCAGGCCAACCGAGGCCACGTACTCCACGCCATCCCAGCCCGGCAGAGGGGTCGGCATCACCTGGAACTGGCCCGGGTGTTCCAGGTCCCAGCGCAGCAGCATTGATGTATCTTCATGCTGGGTGTTGTGGCAGTGCTCCATGTAGGTACCGGCAAATTCGCGGAAGCGGATGGCGACTTCTACCTCTTCCGACGAATCGATATCCGGCCCGATGCGGAACACGTCCTTGCGCGCCCATTTTTCCCATTCCGGCGGGGCCTTGCCGTCGCGGCTCAGGACCACGCCTTCCTCGAAGTGCACATGCACCGGGTGGCTCCAGCCATTGCCGCCGTTGACGATTTTCCACACTTCCAGGGTGCCGTCACCGCTGAAACCACCGTCGGTGGACTGCTGGGCCAGCTGTGGCGCCGCGTTGATGCGCCGTGGGTCCATGCTGTAGCCAAAGCCGCCATCGGTCTTGATAGTCCAGGGCTGGGTGTCGGTACCGTCGGAGCGACCGAAGATGAACTCGCGGTGGCGGGCAGCCTGGAGTTTGGCCTGGTCGGTGGCAGAGTTGCGGTCAATCGGCAGCGGTAGCATCTTCAGGCCTGCGGCCTTGCCTGGTTTGGCGGGCTCATAGGCTGTCGGGTTCATACTCAAGTCCTGGCCGCTGTAGGGCTGTACCACAAGCTGCAGGAACCTGCCGATCGCCGGGTCGCCGTTTTCCCAGCGAGGGCCTTTGCTGGTGAACTTGATCACTGGCTTGTATTTTTCCGCCAGCACGTCGGCCAGCGCGATGGCGCCTTCCGGGCCCTTGCCGCTCTGGTGCTCCTCCAGGTTGACGAAGTACAGCTTGTCGCCGACCTTGATGCCGTGCTTGGCGAAGTTGATGATGATGTCGTAGCGCTCGGCGATACCTTGCAGCGGCAGGATACCGTTATTGTCCTGCAGGTTGCCGTCGCCGTTGAGGTCCATGGTGCCGTCGAACGGTACGGTGTGCTCCATGATGTTGCCGTCGTTGGCGATCATGTGGAACGGCACCCGCGCATACGACAGGTTGGAGCCGGTCGGGCCTTTGAATTCGCCGCTGGTGCCGGCAATTTCCCGTACCACGGCGAACTTGAAGTAGCGCGACACCGAACCGTTGAGGATACGGAAGCGGTAGCTGCGCGCGCGTACCTTGAGTGTCGGCCGGTACTGCCAGTTAACCAGGATCTGGTCACCGAGGAAGCCGTCGGTGTTGAACGGGTTGAACCACAGCTGGCCGTTGGCATCCCAGGCCTTGTCGGCGATCACCAGGTTGACGTCGTAGTCGCGGTTACCCCACGGCAGCGCCGAACCGCTGGGGAAGCGCAGGTTGACGCCATCCTGCAGGGCCTCGTTGCCGCGGTCCAGGGCGCTGTAGTAGTTCATCATTGTGGCGTTGCCTTTGTAGACGTTCTGCGCCGTGAAATCCATCATGTGGTCGTGGAACCAGTGGGTGCTCATGGTTTCGCGCCAGTCGCCACGAATCTTGATGCTGCCGTTCTGGCAGGTTTTCAGGCCTGGCGAGGCGTCATTGACGAACAGGGTTTCACCCGGCGAGCAGGGGAACGCCGCACGCGGGTCCTGGGCGCGGGTGTTGATGGTGTCGTAGCCGGCCAACTGCAACGGCCAACGGTAATCGTAATACTGGCCAGGGAAGAAGTAGGCGTTGGCATAGCCGTCGCTCTCGGCTGGTGAATGGCCATTGTGTTCGTGGGTGGAGAGGGTGTGCAGACCAAAGCCATTGTTGGCCGAAGGGTCGATCGGCAGGGCGTTGTAATGGCGCATCAGGATCGGCTGGCCGTAGCGTACCATCAGCAGCTTGGGCGGGAAGGTGCCGTCGAAGGTCCACAGCGACTTGTGGTTTTGCAGTGGCATTTTCGGGTGGAAGCGGGTGTCGATACCCTTGGTGGTGCCCAACGTGGTGGGGATGTCGGAGGTCTGGTAGTACAGGCCGCCCGGGGCGAACTCGCCAACCGCATAGTTGTGCAGTTGCTTGCGGTCACGCAGGCCGAGGTTGATGCGCGCACCGGCCTGGGCGGTCTTGAACCCCGCCTGCGGGTAGAACTCGTTCCAGCGCTGGTGCGACCAGCCTTTTCCTGGTGGCCGGCCCTCTGCCGGCGATCCGACCGGCTTGCGGTTGAGGAACATCTCGATCTGCGCCTTCCACGGGTTGCGGTCGAGCACGTTGGAATACTGGGTCGGGAACGGGTACAGGCCCGGCTGTTTGAGGAAGGCTTCCAGGGCCGTGCCGCTGGGGCCGCTACGAGCTACCACATTGGGGTCCTGCGCCGGAGCCGCGCCCAGGGTGGGCACCGGGAAGGTCAGGGCCGGCGGCGGTAGCGTGGGGTCGAGTTTTTCCGTGCCGAACTCCTCGAACAGCAGTAGCTGCTGGGTAAACGGCAGCGCTCCGAACAGCGGGCTGGGCTTGCCATTGGTGGGGTATTTGTTGTCGGTTTGCAAGGCCGGCGGCAGCACGTTGTTGGCGCGTACCGTGTCGCGGTCGCCGTACACGCCATTGGTCAGCTCTAGCGCACCTTGGTTGGCCGGCGGCATGTTGAACTGGTCTAGCAAGGCCTGGGTCGGGTCGGCTGGCTGGTCGGTGTAGGCTGACGGGTCGGTCGGCGGTGGCATGCTGTTGTCGTCGAGGGGAGCGGCTGTAGCCGTGACCAGCCCGAGGCCGAGCATCAGCGTAATGACGGTGGACAGCTGGAATGCGTGCCTAGCAGGGTGGATCATGGCAGATGTTTTCATAGCCTTGTGCCTCGCTCGCGGCCTTATGGCTTTACGCTATCGATGGCGTTTTGCCCGTTTATGGGGCAAGAGCAACGGTTGTGCCAACCCAGATCCGAGGAATACCTTTCCAAACAAATCCTTGTGGTGCCTGATGTGCGTTAAATACCGTAGCGTCAAAAATGGGTGAAGGTCCCCACTAGTGGGTCACCCATTGCCCACTGATTGGGTAGTGACAGTACCGGCGCCCTGGGGTATACCTGAGCGCCGCCAAGGGGCGCCGCAGCGAGACTCGTCCATGCCAACGCAGTGAACCGGCCGACACGCCCGGACTTTGTGGCCTTCCTGCATGCCGAACTCGACCGCGTCGGCCCGCAGAAAGCCGTGCTGGCCGCCTACAAGAGCCGTCGCCCGGCGGACATCCGCGCGCTGCGCAGATAGGGCTTGCGGCGATTCTGGACGAAACTGAGCTGCACTTGCGCCTGTGCGCACGCTGGGGGCTGACCCAGGCCGATATCGAGGCGGCGCCGGAGCACCAGGCGACGGTTGCATATACCCGCTATGTGCTGGACTGCGGTGCCGCGGGTGACCTGCTGGAGCTGCATGTGGCGCTAGCGCCTTGCGTGATCGGTTATGCCGAGATCGGTCGGGCGCTGTCCGAGCGCATTGGCGATTTGAGCAGTCACCCGTACCGTGAATGGATCGCTGAGTATGCCGGCGAGGGCTACCAGGGGGTCGCCACCGCGGCGCGCAAGCATCTGGACGAGCTGGCAGCGCGGAGCATGACCGAGCAACGGTTTGCCGAACTGGTGGGGATTTTCGGCCAGGCGTCCAGCCTGGAGGCGGACTTCTGGCAGATGGGGTTGGACGGAGCTTGATTTGCTGCCTGCACCGGCGATAGGGCCAGTAGCAAATACCACAAGGCTTGGGCCACTATGCTGGTAGGGCCATCAGCAAAGCCCAGGGAGAAGCATCATGAACATCATCAACGCACGCCTGCGCGGCAAGCCTGGCCTGTTCCGCATCGAACTGAGCGGCGAGCGTATTGCCGCCATCGTGCCCCAGGCCGAAGGAGTGGCGCCTCGCGCTGCCGATGACCTGGATGCCGGGCAGAACCTGGTGGTGGCGCCCTTTATCGAACCGCACATCCACCTGGACGCCACGCTGACCGCTGGCGAGCCGAGGTGGAACATGAGCGGCACCCTGTTCGAAGGCATCGAGCGCTGGGCCGAGCGCAAGGCAATCACCACCCACGACGACATCAAGAGTCGCGCGAAAAAGACCATCGGTATGTTGGTGGACCATGGCATCCAGCATGTGCGCACCCATGTCGATGTCACCGATCCCACCCTTACCGCACTCAAGGCCATGGTCGAAGTGCGTGACGAAGTGCGCCACCTGGTGGACCTGCAGATCGTCGCCTTCCCCCAGGAGGGTATCGAGTCGTACGCCAATGGCCGGGCGCTCATGAGCGAAGCGGTTGCCATTGGTGCCGATGTGGTAGGTGGTATTCCGCATTTCGAGAACACCCGTGACCAGGGCGTGTCGTCGGTCAAGTTTCTGATGGACCTGGCCGAGCGTACCGGTTGCCTGGTGGACGTGCATTGCGACGAGACCGACGACCCGCAGTCACGCTTCCTCGAAGTGTTGGCCGAAGAGGCCCGGGTGCGCGACATGGGCGCCCGGGTGACAGCCAGCCATACCGTGGCCATGGGCTCATACGACAATGCTTACTGCTACAAGCTGTTTCGCCTGCTCAAGCAGTCGGGTATCAATTTCGTGTCCTGCCCGACCGAGAGCATTCACCTGCAAGGGCGTTTCGACAACTACCCGAAACGCCGTGGCGTCACACGCGTGGCCGAGATCGATCGCGCCGGGATGAACGTGTGTTTTGGCCAGGACTCCATCGTCGACCCTTGGTACCCACTGGGCAACGGCAACATCCTGCGCATTCTCGAGGCTGGCCTGCACATCTGCCACATGCTTGGCTACGAAGACCTGCAGCGCTGCCTGGACCTGATCACCGACAACAGCGCCCGCACCCTGAACCTGGGCGAGCGCTACGGCATCGAGGTGGGGCGGCCGGCGAACCTGTTGCTGCTGTCGGCGCCGGACGATTACGAGATGGTGCGCAGCCAGGGGCATGCGCTGGTGTCGGTACGCAACGGTAAGATGCTGATGCAGCGTAGGCCGGCGCAGGTGCAACGCTTTGCCTGACGCCGGCGTGCTCTCAGGCCGCCATCCCAGCCAGGGCGCAGCTTGAGATCTGCGCATCCTGTACGGCTACACCGGTCAGGTCCGCCAGGGTGATCTGGTCATCATGCTCACGCCCCTTGGCGCGGCCAGCCAGCAGCGTACCCAGTTCGATCAGCTGGTTGGCGTCGATCCGGCCGCTGTTCAAGGCGTGGGCAACCTCGCCGTACTGGCTGCATTGGGCCAACGAGTCGACGATGATGCGATCTGCCCTGGCCACCAGCGCCGGTTCCAGCTCCTGCTTGCCTGGTGCATCGGCACCGACAGCGGTGATGTGCGTGCCGGGCTGGACCCACTCGTTGCGCAACAGCTGCTGCCGGGACGGGGTCGTGCAGACGATCAGGTTTGCCGCGGCGGCGACCTCTGCGGGGTCATGCGTGGTCCCCACCTGGTAACCCAGCTCACGGGCAAATGCGCTATAGGCGGCAAGCCCGCTGTCATGGCGACCCCAGACAACGACCCGGCGGCAGTCGGTAACCGTGCCCAACTGTTCAAGCTGCATCCGCGCCTGCATGCCGGTACCCAGGATGCCAATGGCGGTGACCTGCGCCGGTGCCAGCAACCGCGCAGCGATACGCCCGGCCAGGGCTGTGCGCATACAGGTCAGCCAGCCCTCGTCCTGCAGCAGGGCCAGCGGTTGCCCGGTGAGTGCAGACAGCACCAGCATCAAACCATCGTTGCTGGGCAAGCCCTTGGACGGGTTGTCATAGAAGCCGGTAGAGAGCTTGACCGTGAAGGTGGCGCTGCCCTCTATATAGGCTGACTTCACGCAGCAGTCACCGTTGGCTCCAGGGAAGGCAAAGCCCTGGACTGGCGGGACTTGCGCCTTGCCCTCGGAGTAGGCGATGAAGCCTTGTTCCAGGCAGCGTACCGCCACCTCCGGGTCCAGGCTGGCGATGATCTGTGCTTTGCTGAAGACCTTCATTGGACAGCCTCAAGGAACTTGTCCAGCAGGATATTGCGACCACAAAGGATTACCGCGACGCGTTTGTCGCGGTAGCGCTCGGCAAGCTTTTGCATGCCGGCGACCGCAACGGCGGCGGCACCTTCGATGATCCAGCGTTCACTGCTGGCGATATCGCGCATGGCGGCCCTGATTTCTGCCTCGCTGACCAGCACGGTATCGGTCAGCAGTGCCTGGCACAGCGGGAGGGTGATGCTGCCAGGCTCGACACCGCCGGCCGTGCCATCGGACAGCGTGTCCGTGGCTTCCACATCGATGATTTTGCCGGCCTTGAGCGACTGCTGTAGGGCCGGGTCATTTTCTGGCCAGCAACCGATGATGTCGGTGCCAGGTTTGAGTACCCGCAAGGCGGCAGCGATACCGGCAATCATTCCGCCACCGCCCACGGCAACGAACACGGCGTCCAGCTCTGGCGCCTGCTCGAACAGCTCGATGCCGATGGTGCCCTGGCCCGCGATGACTTGCGGGTCGTTGTAGGGCGACACGAACGGTTTGCCCTGGGCCTTGGCCTGCCTGGCTGCCTCCAGTTCTGCGCTCAGCGGGTCGGTGGGCAGGCAGATCACTTCTGCGTCCAGTGCACGCATGGCTTGCACCTTGTACGCAGAGGCGGAAGTGGTGGTGTAAACAGTAACGGGTACGCCAGCCCGCTTACCCGCCAGCGCCAGCGCTTGCCCATGGTTGCCGGACGAGGCAGCAATCACCCCCTGCTGGTGTTGATCGACCGGCAACAGACGGATTTTGTTGCTGGCCCCACGAAACTTGAACGAGCCGGTGTGCTGCAGGTGTTCGCACTTGAGCAGCACATTGCAGCCGCTCATTGCCGACAACCGGGCACTGTAGGTCAGCGGGGTGATGTCGACGGCCGGGCGCAGCGCCACATGGGCATCCTTGATCGCTTCGTATAGCGCATCGAGGTAATGGGCATCGACAATGGTGGGGGAACCTGTGGCGGCTGACATGACTGCACTCCTGTCTAGATATGGAAAATGAGTCCACCGTAGACTATTAATACATTCGTGACAAGAGAGCGAGCCCAACCGTCGGCGCCCCACACTGGTCGCCAGCGTTGTGGACTAAAGGGTGCGCCTAGGCCCGGAATTCCTTGAGGTACTTGTACACTGTGGCCCGGCCCATGTTGAGCACATTGGCGACGTAGTCGGCGCCGCTGCGCCCCTCGAACGCGCCCTCGGCATGCAGTGCCTGCACAAGGCTGCGCTTATCTTTTATCCGCAACGTCTGCAATGACAGATTTCGCTCCTGCAGCCAGGCATGCAGGAAGGTGTTGATGCGTTCCTGCCAGTCGTTGCGGAACAGCGAATCTGGTTGCGGTACCAGCCGGCTCATCTGGAAGAACGCATCCAGCGCTGCGCGGGCCTGCTCCAGCACTGACACATTCAGATTGATGCACAGCAGGTGCTCGGCTTCACCGTCCTGGTTGCGCAGCACGGTACTGATGGAACGGATCTTCTGGCCATTCCAGTTCAGCTTCTCGTAGGGGCCCAGGTTGGCACCGTTGAGCAGATCCCCCAGTTCCTGATCGATCGCCGAGTCATCGCCCAGTTTGCGCTGGGAGAAATTGTTGGCGATGTGCACGACGGTCTGGCTGCGCAGTTCATGAACGATGACTTCTGCGTGTGGGTACAGCAGCAGTGCGATGCTGTCGGCAATTGCCTTGTAGTTTTCCAGGGTCATTTTCTGTCGGTGATCGGGTGCTGGACGCCCATGGTGGCGGCAAAGCGTAACTGGCACAAGGCGGTTACAGGCAGGGCCGGTACATTTGCCCGGGGCTAAAACAGCCCGTTTCCCATCTCACATGCGATAAGCCGTGTTTATTACATCTCAGTAAACGTTTACAGGGACAGGTGCTTGTATCCATAATTGGTATGTAATTACATGGTACATAACACGGTACGAAATCGTAGGAGCAAGCATGGCCCGGGGCGGTATAAACAAGGTTGTAGTGCAGCAGGCGCGTCAGGCGCTTATTGCCCGGGGCGAGAATCCCAGCATCGATGCCATACGTATCGAACTGGGCAATACCGGTTCCAAGACCACGATTCACCGTTACCTGAAAGAGTTGAACGGCCAGCAGCCTGTGGCTTCCGAGGGCGGTATTGCACTGAGCGACGTGCTGAGCCGAATGGTCGGGCAACTGGCAACCCAGTTGCAGGACGAAGCCGACGTGAAGATCGAACAGGCCGAAAGCACCTTCACTCGACAGCGCGAGCAACTGGAAGCACAGCTGGCGATTGCCCAGCAGGCATTGGCTGCGGCGCATCAGCAGCATCAGATCGACGCAGCTGCACTGGCTGGCGAATCGGAAAAACTGCTTTCCACCCAAAGCACACTGCAAGCCGAGCAGTTGCGCAGTGCCAGTCTCAACCAGTCACTGGGCGAGCTGCAGGTGCGCCTGGCCGACAAGGACGAGCAGGTAAAATCACTGGAAGACAAGCACCGCCATGCCCGCGACGCGCTGGAGCACTACCGCAACGCCAGCCGCGAACAGCGTGAACAGGAACAACGCCGTCACGAAGCGCAATTGCAACAGTTGCAAGTGGAAGTGCGTCAATTGCAGCAGGGCATGATCGTCAAGCAGGATGAGTTGACCCGCCTGCACCGCGACAACGAGCGCTTGCTAGGCGAGCATCGCCAGGCCGCCAGCACCTGCAGGGCGCAGGATGAATTGCTGGAACAGCGCGATGCACAGATCCAGGGCTTGCGCACGATCCTGGCCCAGGCGCAGGGCGCCAGCGAGGAGATGCGTCGGCAACTGGAGGTACAGGCACAGAGCCTGGAGGCCAGGCGTGACTTGTGCACAGAGCAGGCCCGCCAGTTGCAGCAGCTTGAAGAGCAGCTCAAGGCGCGAGACGAGGCATTGCAGCTGTGCCAGTCGCAGTTGTCTGCCGCAACTGCGGCGCAGTAAGCCAAAGACAAACGCGGTCTTTGCAGGAGCGGCCGTGTGCTGCGAAGAGGTCGGTACAGGCAACCGCTCGCTATGCACTGTCGGTACGGGCCTTTTCGCAGCACAAGGCTGTTCCTGCAAGGGCACGCGCGCTCAGACCTCGGCTTGCCTTGCCGCCTCCACACCCGCAGCCGAAAGCTTGATCGGGTAGTTCACGCTGATCTGGTGATCGCTGCTTACCGCCACGCTGCCATCCTGGATCAATCCAGCCTCCTGCAAGGTCTTGAGCATGCCGGCCACCGCCTTTTCCCCGCGGTAGTTGTCCAGCACTTCCTTGCCCAGCCCCTGAGGGTGCGCGTGCAGCAGACGGGTCAGCACTTCGGCTCTCAATGCATCGTTACTCATGGCGAGCCTCACTTGCCGTGTTTGGCCTGAAGCGCCTTGGCGTGCTCCAGATGCTGTTCGAGCTTGGGCAGGGTTTCGCTCGCAAAGGCCTTGAGCTCAGCCTTGTCTGACGAGGCCGCTTCCTCCTTGAACAGCTCCACGGCCTTTTGGTGGGCATCGATCTGGTTGTTGACGTAGGACTTGTCAAACGACTCATCCCGCCATTCCAGGATCATTTTCTTGATCTTGTCGGTTATTGCCGCCTCATCGGGCACGGAAATGTCCAGTTTGCGGGCGATGTCGCCGAGTTTCTGGTTGGCCTGGGTGTGGTCAGTGACCATCTGCTGGGCGAAAGTCTTGACCTCGGTATTCTGGCTTTTTTGCAGAGCCAGCTTGCCGGTGACCACTTCGGCAATGCCGGCTTCGGTGGCCGCCTCGACGAAGTCATCGGAACTCGCCGCCAGTGTGTGTACCGATGCCAGGCCCAGCACCATGGAAAAACCGACGCGCTTGATGAAGAGACTGCTCATGCTTCACTCCTTAAACCGTACGCGACCTCAGTGTCGCGTACGGTTGAGGGGGCATGGGCGGCAAAGGTTTAATCTTTTTCCTGGTCGGCTTCGATCAGGTGGTGTTGAACTATAGTGAAAGGCGGCGAACGCGGTATGGCCAGGGAATTCAATGTGCGCAGCCAGGAAACAGGATGAAGACGGACTTTTCGCGATAACCGGCGAGGGCCGCGCCGTGGCGCTGTTCCGTCAGGTACTGGCGTTCATGCTGGTGGTGATGCTGGCCTTCGTCGTGGTGGAAGGGTGGCGTATCTGGCGCGATTACCGGCATGCCTTCACCAATGCCGAGAACATGGTCACCAACCTGGCCCGAGCCACGGCGCAGCATGCCGAAGACGCCATACGCCAGGTGGATGCAATGACTGCCGCGCTGGCCGAGCGCCTGGAAGGCGACGGTTTCGAGCATATCGACCGGCCGCGCCTGCATACCTTGCTGGTCCAGCAGAAACGCATCATGCCGCAGTTGCACGGGCTGTTCGTGTATGGCCCGGATGGCAGCTGGATCGTTACCGACCAGGCGGTAGTCCCGCCAAACGCCAACAACGCCGACCGTGATTACTTCATCTACCACCGCGACCATACCGACCGTGGGGTGCACATCGGCTCGGTGGTGCGCAGCCGTTCCACTGGCGACCTGATCATCCCCATTTCACGGCGCCTGGAATATGCCGATGGCAGCTTTGCCGGGGTGTTGCTGGGCACCATCAAGGTGGAGTGGTTCGTGCGTTACTACGGCGACTTCAAGATCGACGAACGTGGAGCACTGGTACTGGCCAAGCGTGATGGCACCATCCTGGTACGGCGGCCGTTCGTCGAACAGGTGGTGGGCCGCAGCCTGAGCAGCAGTGAGATCTTCCGCAACCACCTGCCGTATGCAACGGAAGGGGTAGCCGAGGCGGTCGCGGTAGTGGACGGTACGCCACGGCTGTATGGCTATCGCGCGCTGTCCAGCTACCCGTTGGTGGTGGAGGCGGGCTTGTCGCGGGAGTCGATCGTCGCGCCCTGGCGGCAAGATGCGATCAAGTCGGTATCGGTATTGCTGCTTTTGCTGGTGGGGCTGGCGGCCTTTGGGGGCGTGGTGCTACGCCAGTTGCGCGAGCGTATTGTCATCGAGCGGGCCCTGCACCAGGCACACCAGACCCTGAAAGCCCTGGCACTGACCGACAGCCTGACCGGCCTGGGTAACCGCCGGCGGCTGGATGCAGTGTTCGAGCCGGAGTTGCGCCGGGCGCGGCGCCAGGGCTATCCGTTGGCGCTGGTAATGCTCGACCTGGACTACTTCAAGGCCTACAACGACCGTTACGGGCACCCTGCGGGTGACCAGTGCCTGCGGCGCTTCGCCGAGGTGCTGAAACAGGCATTGAAGCGGCCGGCCGATCTGGCTGTGCGCTATGGGGGCGAGGAGTTCACACTGTTGTTGCCCGATACCGATACCCGCGGGGCGGAGCTGTTGGTGCAGGAAGTGCAGCAGCTGTTGCGTCGGCAACTGCTGGAACATGCGGGCAGCCCGCTGGGACGGGTGTCGTGCAGTGCGGGGATTGCCGTGGGTGACCTGGCACGGGAGGGGGTGACGGCCGAACGCCTGATGGCAGCGGCGGATGCGGCGTTGTACCAGGCCAAGCGCCAGGGGCGGGATGGGTATTGTGTGGCGGGGAGTCTGGTGGCGGGCGTGGAAAAATGATTTCCCGGTTGTGTGCACCGACCCGATCGCCGGCAAGCCGGCTTCCACAGGGTTTGCGCATGGCTTGCGGCCTAAGCCCCTACACAAAGGCGCATCGCGCAGCGCCCCGTGAGTCCATGGGCAAGCTCGCTGGCCAGAATGCCTCGCAGCCGTGCACTTAGCAGCCCCTCGTCAACCACCTCGAACCCAAGCCGCGCATAGAACGGCGCATTCCACGGCACATCGGCAAAGGTAGTCAGGGTCAGCTCCCGCGCCCCCGCCTGGCGCGCTGCATCAGCCACCCGCTGCAGCAGCCTGCGGCCGACACCTTGCCCTTGGGCCTCCCGGCGCACCGAAACTTCATGAAGATGCAGCGCCTGGTCCTCAAACCGGGCACATGCAAACCCCAGAATACGACCATCCGGAGCCTCAGCCACCCAGCTACCGCCTGCGTCGACGAATGCCTGGTGTGTCTCACGGTTCATCACATCACCCTGCGCCAGCCATGCCAGCGCCGGCCAGGCGGTAAAGGCCTGGGCCGCCGAGCGCTCGACGTCCGGAAGCCATTGAATGTCGTGCTCAAGGGTAGGGCGGATGTGCATGAGTCAGTCCTTTTAAAATTGTACGTCCTAGTCTGCCGTCAGCACCTGCGGCTGCAACTGCCAGCGCACAGAGCTTACGCCTTTCTCCAGGCTGACCCGGCTGACCAACCGCTCCAGTTGCGCCGGAGCCTGCGCGGTGCCCAGCAGTTCGGCGCGTACTTCCAGGCGTGCGGGGTTGGCCAGGTCTTCGCTGTGCAGTGACTGCAGGCGCAGCTGCGGGTCGCCCAGGCTGTGCAACATCAGGCTGCGGACCTGGATCTCGTCCTCGGCTCGGCAAACGATGCGCACTTCGAAGTGTTGCTCCACCTCACTGGGCGGCACCACTTCCTGGCGGTCCAGGCGCTGGGCAATGTCGCGCAGCAGGATATTGGCGCACAGTACCACCAGGCTGCCCAGCGTCGCTTCCAGTAGCAGCCCCAGGCTACACAGCACGCCGACCGCAGCCGTGCACCACAGAGTGGCGGCGGTGTTCAGGCCACGTACGTTGAACCCGTCGCGCATGATCACGCCGCCACCAAGAAAGCCGATACCCGACACCACATATGCGGCGATACGCGACGCATCGGTGGGCGCCATGCCTGGCACCGCCTGGGTCATCAGCACGAACAGGCAGGCACCTGTGCTGACCAGTGCATTGGTGCGCAGCCCGGTAAGGCGCTGGCGCAGTTGACGTTCGGCGCCAATCAGCGCCCCCAGCAGCAGGGCGATGCTGACACGCAGCAGAAATACTTTCCAATCCATAGCAAACCTCTTCCACGGGCACATGCCCGCATGAACGCCATCGGCTGGCGCGGTTGAAAAACCAGAAAATGCGCAGGACCACGAAGGGGGAGGAAGAAGAGGGGAAATACTGGAAACCACTGTCTTGCCAGGCCGGCCAGACAGTGCAGGACACTGCCGGACTAGCGCGCCACGTGGGCCTGCCGCATGCAACTGGGGCTACTGTCCAATGCAGGTCTCCTGTCAGGGATGCAAAATTGCGCCGCGGACCTTACGCCCCGTGGCAGGTCAGGTCAAGGGCGAAACCATGACAATAGCTTGATCGGCAACGGGCCTGCTATCGGTCACACCTGCATGGAAAAAAACACGGGCAATCGGTACCCTTGCGCCTTCCTTTGCCATCACCCGGACCGTTCCATGCTGTTCAATCTAACCGTGCTGTTCGGCACCCTGGTGGCCATGGAGGGCGTTGGCACGCTGGCTCACAAGTACATCATGCATGGCTGGGGATGGTGGCTGCACCGCTCGCACCATGAGCCGCAACTGGGCATGCTCGAAACAAATGATTTGTATCTGGTGGCCTTGGGGCTGATCGCCACGGTGCTGGTGGCCCTGGGCAAGGGGGGGCATGCGCCCTTGCAGTGGGTGGGCGGCGGGGTGGCGGCGTACGGCGTACTGTATGTCGTGGCCCACGACGGTTTCTTTCACCGACACTGGCCACGCAAGCCACGACCGGTCAACCGCTACCTCAAGCGTCTGCACCGTGCGCACCGGTTGCATCATGCGGTGAAGGGGCGCACGGGGAGTGTGTCGTTCGGTTTTTTCTATGCACCGCCGTTGAAGGTGCTGAAGCAGCAGTTGCGGCGTCAGCGCAGCCAGTTGTGACAGGGGCTTGCACCTGACCTGTGGGTGCTTGCCTCAGTTCACTGTTTCACCCTTGGGCTGCGCCGCTACATGCCCGCGGCTTACCCACCAGCCAAACCCCGCCGCCGTGAAGAACATGATCAGGCTATACAGCGCCGCCGGCACCGCCATGGTGGCGTTGTTCAGCAGCGAAGGGCTCAACGCCAGGGCAATCGCCAAGGTCCCGTTGTGGATGCCGATCTCCATGCCGATGGCAATCGCCTGGCGCTTGGGAATGTTCAGCAGGCGTGGCACCCAATAGCCCACGCCCAGGCTCAGCAGATTGAACAGCAACGCGGCCAGGCCCACCACCGGCGCGTACGCAACCACGGTCTGCCAGTCTTTGGCCAAGGCCAGGACGATGGTGAACGCCAGGAACAATGCGGCCACCAGTTTCATCGGCTTCTCCATGCGTGCGGCGAAAGCGGGGGCGAAGCGGCGAATCAGCATGCCCAGCGCCACCGGCAGCAGGACGATGGCGAACACCTGCATCACCTTGGCAAACTGCAGCGGGATGGCCTGGTCCGATGCCATGAACCAGCTCAGCGACAGGTTCACCAGCAGCGGCATGGTCAGGATAGCGATCAGCGAGTTGACCGCCGTCAGGGTGATATTCAGCGCCACATCGCCATGGGCCAGGTGGCTGAACAGGTTGGCAGTGGTGCCGCCAGGCGAGGCGGCCAGCAGCATCAGCCCCACTGCCAGGGCCGACTCCAGGCCAAAACCGTTGGCGATCAGGAAGCACACCAGCGGCAACAGCAGGATCTGGCAAACCAGGCCTACCACCACCGGCTTGGGGTATTTCACCACGCGGGCGAAGTCGGACAAGGTCAGCGATAACCCGAGGCCGAGCATGATGATGCCCAGGGCCAGCGGCAGAAAGGCGGTGAGCAAAGGTGAGGCGGTCATGAGCGGTCTCTCGGGCGAAGGATCTCGAGGAGTGTAGGTCGGCCCTGATTGATAGCTAATTGCAAAGCGCCAGCGCTTGGTAACCGTTTGTTACCAAGCGCAGCGGCTAGCGAGGCTGCATGCCGCGTTGCAGTGGGCCTATGGGCGCAGTAGCATTCCCGTTTTAACCGAGGATTAGCCTGTCATGCCGTTCCAGCAAGGTCTGCTTGCCACCCCGGTGCCGGCCCACGCCCGTCACCTGTTCTTCACCCTGCAATCGCCCGAGGCACTGCCTGCCGCCCTGGATGCCTTGCTGCCGCAGGTCGATGGCAAACAGCTGATCCTGGGTATTGGCGCCCCGCTGGCCAGGGCCCTGGGCCGTGAAATACCTGGCTTGCGCGCTTTTCCGCAGCTGGATGCTGCCGTGGAGAACCCCAGCACCCAACACGCCTTGTGGCTGTGGCTGCGTGGCAACGAGCGCGGCGACCTGCTGCTGCATGCCCAGGCCCTGGAGCTGGCGCTGGCACCGGCCCTGCGCCTGGCCGATAGCGTCGACGGTTTCCTGCACCGTGGCGGCCATGACCTGACCGGCTATGAAGACGGGACCGAAAACCCGGTGGACGAAAAGGCCGTGCAGGCGGCCATTGCCGCTGACGGTTCCAGCTTTGCCGCGTTCCAGCTGTGGAAGCACGACCTGGAGTACTTCAAGTCGCTGCCCCAGGACGACCAGGACAACATCATCGGGCGCCGCCTGAGCGACAACGAAGAACTCGACGATGCCCCTGAGTCCGCCCATGTCAAGCGAACGGCCCAGGAAAGCTTCGACCCAGAAGCGTTCATCGTCCGTCGCTCGGTAGCCTGGGCAGACCACCGTGGCGCAGGCCTGGCCTTCGTGGCCCTGGGCTACAGCTTCGATGCGTTCGAAGTGCAGCTGCGGCGCATGAGCGGCCTGGAGGACGGCATCATCGACGGCCTGTACCGCTTCAGCCGGCCACTGACCGGTGGTTACTACTGGTGCCCACCCATGAACGAGGCCGGTGCCGACCTGAGCCACCTGCTGCAGGCCTGACCGCTAAACATCCAGATACAGAAACACCGGCTACAGCGGAGCACAGCAGCTAGCCTTGAAAGTTTCCGCTTCATGACGGGAGCTTTTCCATGTATGCACGTCGTGACGTCCTGCGCGCGGGTGCCACCTTGGGCTTGCTGGCCGCCAGCCCCTGGTTGCACGCCGCTGCCCCGGTGGGTTTGCTGACCCGCAAAGTGCCGACCACCGGTGAAGCGCTGCCGGTGATCGGTGCCGGTACCTCCGGCAGTTTTGAAGTGGAAGCCGGCTCGGCCCAGTACCAGCAGCTGAAAGTTGTACTGAAGGCGTTCTTCGAAGGCGGTGCCCGGGTCATCGACACCTCGCCCAACTACGGCGGCGCCGACAGCATTCTCGGCCAGTTACTGGAAGAGGGCGGCTGGCACCGGCAGTGCTTCATTGCCACCAAGATCGCCGCCGACAGCCGGGCAGACGCCGAAGCGCAATGGGCCGGCAGCCTCAAGAGCCTGCGTACCGACAAGGTCGACTTGCTGCAGATCCACAACCTGCGCGACTGGCAGACCCAGCTGCCCTATGCCCGCGAATTGAAGCAGCAGGGCAAGACCCGCTATGTCGGCATCACCCATTACCTGAACAGTGGCCAGGACGAGGTCGCCCGCATCGTGCGCAGCGAACCGCTGGACTTCATCCAGATCAACTACTCGGTCAATGCCCCCGACGCCGCCCGCGAACTGCTGCCGCTGTGCCAGGACAAGGGCGTGGCCGTGCTGATCAACCGGGCATTCGACGATGGCCGCCTGTTCGCCCGGGTAAAGGACCAGGCCTTGCCCGGCTGGGCCGCAGAGGCGGGTATCGGCAGCTGGGCGCAGCTGTTTCTCAAGTTCGCCATCAGCCACCCGGCGGTGACCACGGTTATCCCCGCAACCAGCCGGCCTGAGCGCCAACTTGACCAGCTCAAGGCCGGGTTCGGGCCGTTGCTGACCCAGGCGCAGCAACAGGCGCTGATCAAGCAGTTTGCCTGACACCATGGCAGCCTGGCGGCGGCGCCTGGACCAGGGGCTGAACATCCAGCCCGGCGAAGAGCCAGCGGTGGTCGCCGGGCTGCTGCTGTTCTACCTGTTGTTCACTGGCTACTTCATGTTGCGCCCAGTGCGCGAAACCATGGGCATTGCCGGCGGCGTGGACAACCTGCAGTGGCTGTTCACCGGCACCTTCATCGCCACCCTGGCGTGCCTGCCGTTGTTTGGCTGGCTGGCCTCCAAGGTGCAGCGGCGGCACATTTTGCCCTGGACCTACGGCTTTTTCGCCAGCAACCTGCTGCTGTTCGCCGTACTGTTTGCCCGTTATCCGCAAGCCTCATGGACGGCCCGAGCCTTCTATATCTGGTTGTCGGTGTTCAATTTGCTAAGCATCTCGCTGGCCTGGAGCGTGCTCGCCGACCTGTTTTCTACCGCGCAGGGCAAGCGCCTGTTCGGCCTGCTGGCTGCCGGGGCCAGCCTGGGCGGGCTCAGTGGTCCCATCCTTGGCACGCTGCTGGTTGCGCCGCTAGGCCATGCTGGATTGCTGGTGCTGGCCGGGGCTTTTCTGCTGGGTAGCATCGGCGCGACGCTGTTTCTGCAATGCTGGCGAACGCGCCATCCACTGCCGACCCAAGCCGAGCGGCCGGGGTCCCGGCCATTGGGCGGCAACCCGTTTGCCGGTGCCACTGCCGTACTTCGCTCGCCCTACCTGCTGGGCATTGCCCTGTTCGTGGTGTTGCTCGCCAGTGTCAGCACCTTCCTGTATTTCGAACAGGCGCGCATCGTCAGCGAAACCTTCACGGCGCCTACTCGGCAAACCCAGGTGTTCGGCCTGATCGACACCGTGGTACAGGCCCTGGCCATCCTCACCCAGGTGTTCCTCACCGGTCGCCTGGCCCGCCGGCTGGGGGTGGGCGTGCTGCTGGTGGCGGTTCCGCTGGTGATGGCCGCCGGTTTCCTGTGGCTGGCACTGGCCCCGGTGTTCGCGGTGCTCGTGGTGGTGATGGTGGTGCGCCGGGCCGGTGAGTATGCGTTGGTGCGGCCGGGGCGAGAGATGCTGTTCACCGTGCTGTCTGCCGAAGACAAGTACAAGGCCAAGAACTTCATCGACACTGTGGTCTACCGCGGCGGCGACGCGCTCAGCGGCTGGGTCAAGCGGGGGTTGGACGTGATGGGCGAGCACCCCCAGCTGGCGATGCTGATCGGTACGCTGATTGCCTTGGTCTGGGCCGTGACCGGAGGTTGGCTGGGCAGGCGACACGCGCACCTGGATAGCACATCGCGCGACTGACAGGCGCGCCAAATATGCTGGTGTCGCTTATTTAATGCCACTGGTCCGAACGCTTCGCATTAAACCGAATCCACCGAAATGGCCGAACTCCCAACAGGTGTACGGCAGGTAATGCCGTGCATTCCGAAGTCATACGAGGTTTAAGACCATGGCCAACAAAGAGAACAGCCGCACCGGCAACCAGCAGGGCAGCCAGGGTGGCAACAAGAACCCTGGCAACTTTGCCAATGACCGCGAAAAAGCCTCCGAAGCTGGGCGCAAGGGCGGCCAGCAATCCGGTGGTGGCCGTACCAGCGAATCGGGCCGCAAGGGCGGCCGTTCGTAAGTGAGGCTACGCAGTGCCCGGGTGATCGGGCACTGCGATTTTGCACAGAAGGAGAACCCCATGCGATTGATCCCTCTGATAGCTCTGGTGGGCACGCTTGGCTTGCTGGGCGGCTGTTTTGACCGGGACAACGACCACCCGGCGAAGGATGCCGACCAAAGCAAACCCTCGCTGCAGATGCAGCAACCCGACGACAGACCTGCTCCACAACCTGCGCCAGACCCTGAGCCGATGCCCGGCCAGAAACCCAGCCAATAAAACGGACAAGGACTACGGCATGACGGTAATGACCCGCAAGACCGGCGCGGTGATACCGGCTTCGGCAAATGGGCCGAGCCTGAAGGAGCGTTACCACAAGTTGCTCGTGGACCACGACACCACGAGCACAGCGTGGCTGAGCGAACAATTGGCACGCGCGCAGCGTTTGCCGGATGACCTGCCTGCCGATCCTGCTCAGCTGCAAGCCTGGAGCGCTTGCCATGCAAGCCAGGTAGCCGAAGCCTATGCCAGTTACCTCGAACAACGCCGCCAAGGCGCACCGCGGCGCTATTTTGCCAACCGCGCCCAGGCTTTGTGGTTCCTGCAACAAGTGGCGCCCACCAAGGCAGTGGACGGAGCATGGCTGCACAGTACCTTGCGACACTGGGGCGATCCGCGCTATCACGGCCTGATTCGCACCTACATGGAGGAGCTGGGCGGCGGTGATCCGCGCTGCAACCATGTGCTGATCTACCAACGGTTGTTGAGCCGGCTGGGTTGCCTGGGTTTGCCTGAACTGGACGACCAGCGTTACCTGCAAGGCGCCTTGCAGTTGGCATTGGGGCGTCATGGCGATGATTTTCTTCCCGAAGTGATCGGCTATAACCTGGGCTATGAACAGCCACCGTTGCATTTGCTGATTACCACCTATGAGCTAGCGGAAATGGGCATCGATGGCCATTATTTCCAGCTTCACGTGACCATCGATAACGCGGCCAGCGGGCATGCGCATCTGTCCATCCAGGCGCTACGCCAACTCTGCCCGGTCGACGACGCTGGCCGGTTCTACCAGCGGGTGCGCAGTGGGTACCGCTTGAACGACCTGGGGCTTGATACACCCAGCCTGATCAGCAGCTTCGATCTTGAATCCGAGTTGTTGTCTGCACTGGAGTACAAGCGCAATTTTGGCCAGTTCATGCATTCCGACCATTGCCGCTTGCAAAAGCGCACCATCAACCAATGGCTGGCCGAGCCCGGGGCCATGCCCGCGTTTCTGCAGGCCCTGCAGGCGCAGGGCTGGATCCGCCGTGGTGAGGCTCCCGCCAACAGCCGCTGGTGGGCGCTCATCGACGGCCCGTCGGCACCGATGCATGGCGTGTTCACCGCGTATGAAAAACAACTATGGCACGACTGGATCGCGGCAGGCTGGCAAGCCCGGGGTCGCCGCGTGCTGCCTGGCAGCTGGGAGGTGCAAGTGCAATCGGATGATGCGCTTGCGACTCCTGCCCCGGAGGCCGATATCGAGACCTTGATCGACACGATGGCCGGTAACCGCCATGCAACACCGGAAGGCTTGCTGGCCACTCGGCGCTACTTGCGTGCTACCGGCCTTATCCAGGAGATGACCCGCTGATGCTGCTCGATCCGCAACAGATCCAGGCTGACCAGGCATTGCTGCAATTGGGCAGGCGCCTGCTCGCCGACGGCTACCGCTTCACCTGCGTCACCCCGGCAACCCATGCTCGCGTGAATGCGCGCCCGGAAGCTGGGCAGGCCAGGACAGTGCGCGATGTGTTCGGTTGGAACCGTCCGTTCCGTTCGTCATTGGTTTCTGCCGATGAGCTTGATCAGATGCGGCAGGCCCAGGTACTCGAGGAGCACAGTGATTTGCTGATCAGCAGCGTGCGCTGGTCCACGCTCGACGACCTGCTGCTGGTGCACTCTGCGTACCCCACCCAACAATCCGACGCGGTGTTTTTCGGCCCCGACAGTTACCGGTTCGCCCAGGTCATACATGATCACCTGCAACGCACCCCAAAGCGCGTCGAGCATGCCGTGGATATCGGTTGCGGCACGGGTGTCGGCGCCTTGCTGATTGCCCGGGCGGCGCCTCATGCCCAGGTCAGCGCCGTGGATATCAACCCGCTCGCGCTGCGTTACACCGCGATCAACGCGGCGTTGGCAGGCCTGAGCAATGTGTCCGTGGAACCGAGTGACCTGCTCGGTGGCATTATCGGGCTGTTCGACCTTATCGTTGCCAACCCGCCATACATGCTCGATGCCAGCGAACGTACCTATCGACATGGCGGCGGTTCGCTTGGCGCGCAGCTTTCGCTGCGGATCGTCGAACAAGCCTGCGAGCGGCTCGGCTCAGGGGGCTCGCTACTGTTGTATACCGGAGTGGCGATAATCGAAGGCCGGGACGCCTTGCTCGAAGCCATCCGCCTGCGCCTGGCAGGCCCGGAATGGTCCTGGGTGTATCGGGAAATCGACCCGGACGTGTTTGGCGAGCAACTGAACGAACCCGGGTACGAGCAGGTCGAGCGCATCGCTGCGGTGGTGCTCACAGTTACCCGCAACAGCTGAGGCAGCATGGCCCGCTCCTGCACGTTCGGCATCGAGGAAGAATACCTGCTGGTGAACCTGGGCACCGGGCAGGTGCCAGCCACACCTTCGCCAGCCGTGATCGGGCGTTGCCGGGAGGCGTTGGGCCAGTATTTTGCCCAGGAAATGTTCCGCAGCCAGATCGAAGTGGCCTCACCGGTGTTCGCCAACCTGTCCGAGGCACGCGAATTCTTCCAGTACAGCCGCCAGAGGCTGCGCACAACGCTGGCAGAAGAGGGTATGGGCCTGTACGGTGCGGCAAGCCACCCCACTGCCGCCTGGCTGCGGCAGAAACCTGCTGCGCCGGCGCATTACCGGCAACTGTTCGCGGACTACCGGCATGTGGCGCGGCGCAGCCTGCTCAACGGCCTGCATGTGCACGTGGGCGTACCGCCAGGCTGCGACCGAATGCAAGTGATCAACCGCGTACTGGGCTGGCTGCCCCTGTTGCTGGTGCTGAGTACGTCATCCCCGCTGTGGGTGGGCCAGCATACCGGTTACATGAGCTACCGGCGGGTGATTTGCGGAGAGTGGCCGCACATGGGGTTGCCCGAGCCCTTGCCCGACTGGGCCGCCTACGAACGCTACCGCGCCTTGCTGCAACGCACTGGTTCGCTGGCTGTGGACGGTGACTTCTGGTGGGCGATCCGGCCTTCGCGGCGCTTCCCGACGGTCGAGCTGCGCATCTGCGATGGCTGCCCGCAACTGGAGGACGCGCTGTGTATCGCGGCGTTGTTTCGCCACCTGGTCGAGCACAGCATCACATCCCGGCACGACCTGGCAGCCAGCAACCGCGAGCTGCGCTGGGTCGCCCAGGAAAACTACTGGCGCGCCATGCGTCACGGGCGCCAAGGCGAGTTCATCGGCCTGCATGAGCAACGGCCGGTTACGGCCGAGGGTTGGCTGGCCCAGTTGCAGGAGCTCTTGCCAATCGACACCGCAGATGCCGAACGCGTCTTTTACCATGCTCAACACCTGCTGCGCGAAGGCACCCATGCCGACCAGCAACTGCAATGCCTGGCCCAGGCCCGCGCCGCCGGCCTGGGCAGGGCGCAGGCGTTGCAAGCCGTAGTGGCCGTCGGGGCTTGCAATTAGCCGGAGTTAGCCGAAAATGGCTGCGCCTTTCGCAGCCACTCGGAACCATCTGCTCCATGATGCTGATCAAGCAATTCCCCGACATTTCCCTGGACGACACGCTGTTTGTCTTCGCCCTCGAAGCCGAAGCCGGTGATGTATTCGCTGACGTCAACACCGTGTTCACCGGCATCGGCAAGGTCAATGCCGCCATCGCCCTGACCAAGGCCATTGCCGCGCGCAGGCCCAGGCTGATCGTCAACCTCGGCTCGGCCGGCAGCCAGCGCCATGGCAAGGGCGAAGTGGTGTGCTGCACCCGCTTCGTGCAGCGCGACATGGACGTGACACCGCTGGGCTTCGCCCGCTACCAGACGCCCTTGTCGGATATCCCGGTAGTGGTGGAGCATGGGGCACAGATTCCCGGTCTGGCCCTGGAAACCTGCGGCAGTGGCGACAGCTTCGAGGTAAACCATGGCGATGCACCTTATGACGTGGTCGACATGGAAGCCTACGTGCTGGCGCTGATCGCGCGAAGCGAAGGCATCCCGTTCGTGTGCCTGAAGTACATTTCCGATGATGCCGGCAGTGACGCGGCACAGGATTGGGCGGTGCAGGTGCACCTGGCGGCCGAATCTTTCAGGCGGTTGCTGTTCAGCCACTTGTAACCGCTGGACAAACCATCGCCGGGTCATGTCTTGAAAGGTACCTTGGTTCTGATATTCGGTCCTTGGAACTCGGGCATACGGGACTAGTCTTAATATGTGGGAATATTTCCCACACAACTATGCTGACTGGCTCTGAAGGATCTTGCGAAAACCGCAGCCGCTTGTTGATGCTGCACATCTATGACCGCGCCGGTTGGCTGGCCGCTCCATGGGCGGTTGCGAACTCATTGGTCAGTGCGTTCGATACGGAGATGACGACGCAACTCCAAGCGGAGGTGCATCATGTTGCTCAAGAAATGTTTGTTGGCATTGGCAATTGGTGGCGTCCTGTCGGCATCGACCGTCCTGGTGCCCGACTACATCGGTAGTTTCTCCAGCGTGTATGCCAAAGACGGTGGCAGCGGCGGCGGTGGTGGTCACGGCGGCAGCGGCGGTGGTTCTGGAGGTGGCGGCGGTCACGGTGGTGGCAGCGGTGGTTCTGGGGGCGGTGGCGGCCACGGTAGTGGCGGCGGTGGCTCTGGAGGCGGCGGTGGTCACGGCGGCGGCAGCGGTGGCTCTGGGGGCGGTGGCGGTCACGGTGGTGGCAGCGGAGGCGGAGGCAGTGGCCACGGTGGTGATAGCGGTGGCGGTCATGGTGGTCATGGCGGCCCGGGGGCCGGCGATGGTGACCATGGTGGCATGGCCGGCAGAGGCCCTGGTGATGCGCATGACAACGACAACGACAACGATACGGCAGATGCCGCCAGGGACGCAGCCCGGGACGATGCTGATGCAGCCAGAGACGCTGCAAGGGCTGAGGCAGATGCCGCCCGGGATGCGGCAAAAGCTACTGCAGATGCCGCCAGAGACGCTGCCAGAGCCGAGGCGGATGCAGCCCGCGACGCTGCAAAAGCTGCTGGCGTAGCCGGCGCAGATGAAGCCAGAGACGCTGCCAGGGACGCGGCAGATGCCGCCCGCGACGCAGCCCGGAACGAAGCTGATGCAGCCAGAGATGCTGCCAGGGCTACGGCAGATGCCGCCAGGGACGCAGCCAAAGTCGCTGCCAATGCAGCCAGAGACGCTGCAAGGGCGGATGTTGACGACGCGCCAGATGCACCGGACGCACCGGATGTCGACGCAGTTGAGGTACGGAACTAGTCGCTTTGAGTGACGTATCGACCGCTGGTCGGTGTATGGGCCAGTCGGAAAAAACCATCGATGGCGGTTTACCTCGAAATCGGTAGAGCGGCCTTCGCGGGCTTGCCCGCTCCCACAGGACTACCACCAGCTTCAATACCTGTGGGAGCGGGCACGCCCGCGAATGGGCCAATACCGGTTTCACCAGAGGAGTGGTCCCCATGCCCAACAAACCCCACGACCAATTCAGCATGCAGAACCCGCTGACCCAGTACCCACACCCTCCGTTCCCGGCCCAAGGCCAGCCAGCACCGGGGCTGGACGCCAACATGCAGCCCGAGCCAGACCACGGCGAAAACACCTACAAGGGCTTTGGCCGCCTGGCAGGGCGCAAGGCGCTGATCACTGGTGCTGACTCGGGCATCGGCCGGGCCGTGGCCATCGCCTTCGCCCGCGAGGGGGCCGACATTGCCCTCAACTATCTGCCCATCGAACAACCCGATGCCCGCGAAGTCATCAAGCTGATCGAAGCCGAAGGCCGCAAGGTGGTGGCCATTGCCGGTGACCTGAAGGACGAGCAGTTCTGCAAGGACCTGGTCGACCAGGCCCACGAGCAGCTTGGCGGCCTGGACATCCTGGTCAATATCGCCGGCAAGCAGGAAGCGCGCAAGGACATCAGCCAGGTCAGCCACGAGCAGTTCGACCACACCCTGAAAACCAACGTCTATGCGCTGTTCTGGCTGTGCCAGGCGGCCGTGCCGCTGATGCCGGCGGGGGCGACCATCATCAATACCGCCTCGATCCAGTCCTATCAGCCTTCGGCCACCTTGCTCGACTATGCCACCACCAAGGCTGCTATCGTCGCCTTCACCAAGGCCTTGGCCAAGCAGGTGATCGAGCGCGGTATCCGCGTCAACGCCGTGGCCCCGGGGCCCATCTGGACCGTGCTGCAGCCCAGTGGTGGCCAACCACCGGAGAAAATCCCCGACTTTGGTGCGCAAACGCCCATGAAGCGCCCGGGGCAGCCCGCCGAATGTGCGCCGGTGTATGTGCTGCTGGCCAGCCAGGAGTCCAGCTATATCACCGGTGAGGTGTTCGGCGTAACGGGTGGCAACCCGCTGCCATAGGGCGGGGCGGCTAAACCTTCGCCGCCCGTTGCAGTCGATTCAGGTATTGGCAGGCAACCTGGGAGCACCTCGCATGGCTCGGGCAATCTGGAAAGGCGCCATCAGTTTCGGCCTCGTGCACATCCCCGTGGCGCTCAATACCGCGGTGCGCACCGAACGGGTCGATTTCGACTGGCTCGACAAGCGCAGCATGGAACCGGTGGGCTACAAGCGGGTGAACAAGGTCACCGGCAAGGAAATCGACAAGGACAACATCGTCAAGGGCGTTGAGTTCGAGAAGGGCCGCTACGTGGTGATCAGCGAAGAGGAAATCCGCAAGGCACGGCCCGAGGCGACCCAGACGATCGACATCTTTTCCTTCGTCGAGGCTGGCGAGATCCCGCTGCAGTACTTTGACACGCCGTACTACCTTACCCCCGACCGCCGCGGCGGCAAGGTGTACGCCTTGCTGCGCGAAACCCTGGCCAAGACTGCCAAGGTGGCGCTGGCCACGGTGGTGCTGCACACCCGCCAGCACCTTGCACTGCTGCGGCCGCTGGACGACGCGCTGGTAATGATCACGTTGCGCTGGCCTGAAGAAGTGCGCGGGCTCGAGACGCTGGAGCTGGACAGCAGTGTGACCGAGGCCAAGGTGGACAAGCGCGAGCTGGACATGGCCAAGCGGCTGGTGGAAGACATGAGCGGGTCGTGGGAACCGAAGGATTACCGGGATGCTTTCCGCCAGACCATCATGGACCTGGTGGAAGAGAAGGCCCGCAAAGGCAAGATCAGTACTGTGGAGAAGGGCGGTAGTGCAGAGGCCGAAAAGGGGGCGGATATCATCGACCTTACCGAACTGCTAAAACGCAGCCTGGGTGGCAAGAAACCGGCGAAGAAGACGCGCAAGGCGTCGTGATATTGCTATCAAGGGCTTCATCGCCGGCAAGCCACCTCCCCAGGGACCACCACAGCATTCAAGCCCTGTGCAGTACCCTGTAGTTCAATGAGCTATGTGCTTTCCCAGCTGCTTGCGCATGCCCACGGTGATCGACTGCCTGGTGTTGCCATAGTCGGCCCAGGGGTCGTCCACGTCGCTCAGGCGTTCGAGCACGTTGCCGATGTTCCACTGGTTGGCGCCCTTGAGTTGCGGCAGTTCCTCGCGCCAGATTGGCACGGACACCGGCAGGCCTTCGCGGGCGCGCAGGGTGTACGCGCAGGCTGTGGTGGCGCCTTTGCCGTTGCGCAGGTAGTCGATGAAGATGCGCCCGACCCGGTTCCTTGGCCCGGACACGGCACTTAGCCGGTCGGGGAACAGCCTGGCCAGGTAATTGACGATGGCGTGGCTAAAGGCCTTGACCTCGTCCCACCTGGCTCGCCGGGTCAGCGGCACGACCAGGTGCATGCCTTTGCCGCCACTGGTCTTGATAAACACCTTCAAGCCCAGCTCATCCAGCAGCGTCAGGGCCAGCTGGGTGGCTTCAAGCATGGCTTTCCACGGCAATGCCGGGTCCGGGTCGAGGTCGAGTACGAAGCGGTCGGGCTTGTCGAAGTCCTTGTCAGTGGCGTTCCAGGTGTGCAGTTCCAGCATGTTCATCTGCACCGCACCCAGCAGCGTGTCGGCGCGGTTGATGACCATCGCCGCCTGGCCGGCCTCGGCCTTGTCATAGCTGAGCACGCTGGGCAGATGCAGTTGCCCGGCGTTTTTCTGGAAGAACAGCTCGCCGGCCAGGCCATCCGGCGCGCGCACCAGCGCCACGGGTCGGCCCTTTAGCTGGGGCAGGATCCACTGGCTGACTGCGGCGTAGTACTCGGCGACCTCGCGTTTGGTAACGCCGCTGGTGGCGTCGATCACCCGCTCGGGGTGGGTAAGGTGCAGTTCTCCCAAAGTCTCGGGAGCTTTGGCCTGCTTGTGCTTGGGCAGGGTATTGGCGGGCATGGCGTGCTCCAGGTCGATGGCGGTAGCCGGTTTGTCATCACGCAGGCCGTGGAATACCGAGTGGCGCACGATGCCGTCACGGGTCATCTGGGCATAGGCGACTTCGGCCAGCAGTTGCGGTTTCAGCCAGTGCACGCCCCGGGCTTCGGCTCCGGTGGGTGGCTTGGGCAGGGCCGGCCTGGCGATTTCCAACGGTTTCAGCCGGGCATGGATGCTGGCCAGGGTGGTGGCGCTGAAGCCGGTGCCGACCTTGCCGGCGTAGCGCAACTCGCCGCTGTCGTTGTCGTGCAAGGCCAGCAGCAGCGCACCGAAACCGCTGCGGCTGCCTTTGGGGTCGGTGTAGCCGACGATCACGAACTCCTGGCGCTGCTTGCACTTGAGTTTGATCCAGTCGGGGCTGCGGCGGCCGCTGTAGGGGCTGTCGGCGCGCTTGCCGATCAGGCCTTCGAGTTGCAGCTGGCAGGCGCTGTCGAGCAGGGATTCGACAGGCTGATCGAAGTCGGCAGAGTACTTCAGTACGTCCGATTCGTTGTGCTCCAGCAAGCGCTGCAAGGTGCTGCGCCGGTCCTGTAGCGGTAACTGACACAGGTCCTGGCCGCCGAGGAAGGGCAGGTCGAACAGGTAATAGGTGATGCGCTCGTCATGCTCGGTGTCGAAAGCGTTCTGTAATGCCTGGAAGTCCGCCACGCCGTTCTCGCCGGCCACCACCACCTCGCCATCAAGCCAGCCCGAATCGATGCCCAGCGCTCGCAAGGCGGCGACCTGCCTGGGCATCTTGCTGCTCCAGTCATGGCCGTTGCGGGTGAACAGGCGAACGTCATTACCGTCGATGCGGGCAAGGATGCGATAACCGTCGAACTTGACCTCGTAGCGCCAATCGCCGCTGGGTGGGGAATCGACCAGGGTCGCCAACTGTGGTTGCAGCTGCGCAGGCAGTGGTGCCGCCTGGCCTTTGCTCGCGCGTTTGCGACGCGGTGCGGCGGCCTTTTTCGCTGGCGCCTTGCGCGGCAACAAGGTGCGGTCGCTGAGCACGCTGTCGGGTCGGGCCTCGACGATGCTGTAGTCGGCTTCGCTACGCGCCTGGGCATCGTGAGACTTGACCAGCATCCACTGTTCCTTCTTGCCGGCCAGGTGGGTGCGGAAGAGGTTCCAAACGCCGCCTAGCTTTTCGCCTTGCAGGCGGAAACGCAATTTACCCTTGGCATAGGCTTCATGCGCATCGCCTTCTGGCTCCCAGATGCCCCGGTCCCAGACGATCACGTCGCCTGCGCCGTAATGGCCTTCCGGGATATGGCCTTCGAAGTCGGCGTAGTCCAGCGGGTGGTCCTCCACGTGCACGGCCAGGCGGCGCACCTTGGGGTCCAGCGACGGCCCTTTGGGGATGGCCCAGCTTTTCAGCGTGCCATCGAGTTCCAGGCGGAAGTCGTAGTGCAGGTGGCTGGCGTCGTGCTTCTGGATGCAGAACTGCAGCGCGTGGGCCCGCTTGCCACGGCTGCGCTTGCCGCTGGGCTCGGGCGTGGCGTTGAAGTCGCGCTTGCGCGCATATTCCTGCAGGGGCTTGGCCATGACGGGCTCCGGGCGGTTCGAAGTCTCTAAAGTGGGAGGCAGCTGCCCGGAGGGTAGTTCAAAAAAACTCTGAATCTTCCACCAGCAGGCGCAGTCGACCGAATGAAGCCACCTGATGCTCCGCGCCGCTGGATGGCGAACCGTGGACCGATGATGTGATCGATAACGAGGAGAGCAAGCCATGAACGAGCTGCGTTGTGCCTGTGCACATTGTTCCTGCACCGTGGATGCCAATGCCTTGCAGCTTGAAGGCAAGGTGTATTGTTGCGAGGCCTGTGCCAGCGGGCATCGCAATGGCGAGCCGTGCCGGATGCCGGATTGCCACTGTGGCGAAAAACCTGGGGAAAGCGCGGTGGACAATGCGCTGGATGAGACTTTCCCGGCCAGTGACCCGATTTCACCCTGATGTCTGATCCTGCCGTCTCGGATGGCTGTTCTTGCCGGCGATAGGGCAGGCCAGGCAAAACGGTCGGTTCAGTGAGTCTGCCAAATGCCGTTGCTGCGCTCGCAATCGGCGCGGGCCTGGCCCAGGCTGGGGGTGTCGTAGTAGTAGGTGATCACCCGTGCATCCTTGGGCAACGCCGGCTCGTCACCGCCGGAGGCCTTGGGATTGGCCAATGCCTCCTGGGTCAATGGTGCGATGCAACTGCCAACGCTGCCATCCGCGCAACGGGCGACCTTGTGCTTTTCGCTGTTGAGCATGTCCTTGCTCTCGTTGCTGCACGACCAGTTGATCGCTTCGGCGGGCAGGTTGCTGTAGCTGTAGCAGCTGTGCCGCTCCACCGGCTTGACCGCCTCGCTGGAGGAACGGGTAAACACGTTGCAGGCTTCGGCCAGGGCCTGGCCGCTGACCAGGCTGGCTATCAATATCAACATCGACTTCAAGACAGCGACATTCATTTGCCACCTCCGGGCCAATGGCCCTTGCCAGGTTTAGGCAGGCTTGTCGCGCCGACGCATGGTCTTGGCGCGTTTCTCCAGGATCAGGTAGGTAAGCACCGCCAACAACAGCGGCACCAGATAGTACAGCGTGCGATAGCCCAGCAGGGCCGCCACCAATGTGCCCTGGGCAAGCTGCCCGTGCAGCAGTGCCAGGAACACCGCTTCCAGCACACCCAGCCCGGCCGGGATATGTGCGACCACGCCGGCCACACAGCTGATCAGCAGGATGCCAAGTATCGACGGGTAGAAGGCTTCGCCTGGCAGCAACCAGAAGATCAGCAGAGCCATCAGGGCCCAGTTGCTCGCACCCAACACTACCTGGCACAGCGCCAGGCGCAGTGACGGCAGCGTCACCTCATGGTCACGCCAGCGCCAGGTGCGCTTTTTGGCGAAACCACAGGCCAGCAGGTAGCCTGCGACAATCGCCAGCAATACCAGGCCGATCAGTTGCAGGCCGCTGGCGCCGACCGTCCAGTTGGCCGGCAGCTCGACCAGGCGCAAGGCGAACACTGTGCCGGCCAGCAGCATGTAGCCGGTCCAGTTGGTCAACAGGCCTAAGGTGAGGATGCGCGTGATGGTTGCCGTGTCGAGGCCAAGGCGGCTGTATAGCCGGTAGCGCAACGCAACACCCCCCACCCAGGTGGTGAAATTGAGGTTGAAGGCGTAGCACACGAAGGCTACCGGCAAAACCTGGCGAGCCGGTAGATGATGCCCGGTGTAAGCCCGCGCCAGCAGGTCGTAACTGGCGAACGTCAGGTAGCTGCACGCGGCCAGCGCCAGGCCGATGGCCAGGGTGCCTGGCTTGTAGGCCAGTAGCGACTGGCGCACCTCGTTCCAGTCCAGGTTGCGCGCCAGTACGTACAGCAGTGCAGGGATCAGGATCAGGAATGCCAGGGTGAACAGCCTTCGGCCCCAGGTTTGCCAGTGTTTTCGCGCCATCAGGTCTTGCCCTCGTGATAGTTACCCTGTGCCTCGGCCTCAGGCTGCACCGAGCGCAAGCGCTGACGGTGCGCAGGGAACCAGCCGGCAATCCGCGGGAACTGACGGATCACGTGGAAGCACAAAAAGATAAGCGGCGCGCGCCACCAGTAGCCACGGACCATGCGCTCCAGGGTGACCGGTTTGCATTGTTCGCTGGCCAGCACCTCCAGATGCTGGTTGAGCTGCTGGTTGAAGGCGCGATCACGGATGAACAGGTTGGCTTCAAGGTTGAGCGACAGGCTCAACGGGTCCAGGTTGCTGGAACCTACGGTGGCCCATTGGTCGTCCACCAGCGCCACCTTGCCGTGCAAGGGCCGTTGGCAGTATTCGTGAATGACCACACCGTCGCGCAGCAGGTAGTTGTACAGCAGCCGCGACAGCGCACGTACCCAGCGCATGTCCGGTTGGCCCTGCAGGATCAGCTGCACCTCCACGCCACGTCGGGACGCATTGCGCAGTTCGCGCAACAGCCGGTAGCCCGGGAAGAAATAGGCATTGGCCACCACGATGCGTTGCCGGGCACTGCGAAACGCCTGCAGGTAGTGGGCCTCGATGTCGGTACTGCGCACCCCGTTGTCGCGCTCGACCAGTACGGCGCTGCAGGTACCGGCAGGTTCGGTCAGCGGTCGTACTGCGCTGGGCGGCTGCAGCACCGGCGACATCAGGCGCTTGCTGGCGGCATGCACCTGCGCCACCACAGGACCGGTGACTTCGACAGCATAGTCCTGCTTGGCCATGGCACCAAAATCGCCCAGGTGGTCGGCGCTGTAGTTGATACCGCCGATGAATGCCCGCTCGCCGTCGACCACAACGATCTTGCGGTGCAGGCGCCGGAACAGGTTGGTACGCATGCCCACCAGTCGCGGCTGCGGGTCGAAAGCGTGGAAGTTGACCCCGGCATCGGTCATGGCCGCAATGAACGGCGCAGGCAGGTCGGCCGTGCCGTAGCCATCCACGGCCACTTCGACACGCACGCCGCGGTTGGCGGCATCGATCAGTACCTGCTGCAGTTGCTGGCCGACCTTGTCATCGAAGATGATGAAAGTCTCCAGCAGGATTTCCTCCCGTGCCTGGGCCATGGCCTCGAAAACGCGGGGGTAGTATTGCTCGCCGTTGATCAGCAACTGCACGCGGTTGCCGTCTACCCAGGGTCGGTTCACAGCTTGATCTCCGCAGCCAAAGGGGCGTGGTCGGAAAGGTGCGACCACGGGTATTTCGACAGCACCCTGGCAACCCCGGGCATGGCGTTGCGCAGATAGATGCGGTCCAGACGCAACAGCGGCAATCGCGCCGGAAAGCTGCGCGCCGGGGTGCCGAAATGCTCGCCGAAGGCTTCTACCAGGTGTTCGCTCAGCACCGCATCGGCCTTCAGCCGCCAATCGTTGAAATCGCCGGCAACGATCACCGGGGCCTTGGGCGGCAGGTTGTCGAGCAGGTCCAGCAGCAGCCTCACCTGGCTTTGCCGGTGGGCCTCGCGCAGGCCCAGGTGCACGCACACCGCATGCACCTGGTCATGGCCGGGCACCTCCAGCTGGCAATGCAACAGGCCGCGCTGCTCGTTTCCCTGCACCGAGACGTCCAGGTTGTCGAAGCGGCTGATGGGGAATTTCGACAACAGCGCGTTGCCATGGTCACCATGGGGGTATACGGCATTGCGGCCATAGGCGAACTGCGGCCACATGCTGTCGGCCAGGAACTCATACTGTGGTGTATCTGGCCAGGCCGGGTGGCGCAGGGCATGCTGCTGGTGGCTGCCGTGCACTTCCTGCAAGAACACAAGGTCGGCGCCGGTGGCGCGCACGGCTTCGCGCAGCTCTGGCAGAATGAAGCGCCGGTTGAAGAAGGTGAAGCCCTTGTGCACGTTCAACGTCAATACATTCAGCCGATGCACGGCGGTGACCTTGTCGATGATGCAATGTGGGGCTGGCAGTGTCCTGTTCACAGGGCCACCTCCGGCACCACGCCAGGCTCGGTCATCAGCTCATGGTCCAGCGACAGCTTCTGCAACAGGCGCCTGGCATCATAAGGCGCGTGGACTTTCTGGTCGTTGTCGAAATAGCAGTAGACGTCACGGGTGGTGCGCCGGGGTGGCGGCCCTGGAACGATCAACTGGGCATCCACGGCCTGGCGGCCCTCGCTCCAGTGCTGGATGCGCTGCTTCCAGCGCCGTAGCGCCTGCGCGGTATAGCCACTGCTGTACAGCTCGACATCCCCATGCAGGCGCATGTAAACGAAGTCGGCGGTAAGGTCCTCGACATAAGGCCATTTCCCGGCACTGTCGGCCACCACCAGCGCCACCTGGTGCTTGCGCAGCAGCTTGATGAAAGCTTCGCACAAGAAACTTTCATTGCGGATTTCCACGGCGTGGCGCAGCCGTGCATTGCCCTTGATGTCGGTACCGCCGTTGTCCCTCAGGTGCTGCGCACACCCTAGTGCGCATTCGCGGGCGGCCTTGCGGCTGTGCGGCAGCAGTTCGAGAAAACGGGTGAAGCGGGCCTCGTCGAACTTCATGTTCGGTGGAAACTGCCACAGGAACGGCCCTAGTTTCTTGCCGAGCAGCAGCGGCCCGGAAGCGAAGAAATTGGCCACAGGTTCTTCGATGTCCTTTAGCCGGCGCACGTGGGTTATGTAACGCGGGGCCTTGACCGCGAATACGAAGCCGACAGGCGTTTCGTCACGCCAGCGCAGATAGCGTTCGGGGGTTTGCAGGCTGTAGAACGAGCCGTTGATTTCAATGCTGTTGACCGCTCGCGAAGCGAACGCCAGTTCGTCGTCCTGGGGCAGGCCCTTCGGGTAGAAATCTTTGCGCCACGGGCCGTAGCGCCAGCCGGAGATGCCGATGCGGATATCGCTCACGCTGCCTTCCTCATTGCCGGGTCCTTGTTCGGTCACTCTGAAGGTGCGACTGGTGAGAGCGGCCAGGGTTCAGCGCGGTTGACCAACGGGAAAGGTCGATACGGCGTTGAACTTTGCGGCTGCGGACGTTTCCACCGCATACCTGCTACGAGGAAGGGCGCCAGGATGAAATTCGACCGTTTTTCCCAGTGGCTGGCCAACTGGGCCGGCCGTCCGCTGACCTTTGGCATCGCCTGCCTGCTGATTCTGACCTGGGCAGCCACCGGGCCACTGTTCGATTTCAACGACACCTGGCAACTGGTGATCAACACCTCGACCACCATCATCACCTTTCTCATGGTGTTCCTGATCCAGAACACCCAGAACCGCGACAACGACGAACTGCACATCAAGATCGACGAACTGCTGCGCACCACACAACAGGCGCACAAGGCGTTGCTGGACCTTGAAGACATGGATCCGGCCGAGCTGCATGCGTTGCGCAAGCAGTACCGGCAGATGGCCGGGCAGGGCGGCGATGCGCAGAAGACCAAGGAATGACCTGCCGATACTGGAGGCAAGCATGGCCAGACATATCATCCACTTCACCGGTCCGATCAATTCATCGACTTGCGGCAACCTGATCAACAGCTGTTCACGGGCGTTGCAACAGGGGGCCGAGGTCTTGCAACTGAACATCGCCACCATGGGCGGCGAGTGCAGTTACGGGTTCACCTTGTACAACTTTCTGCGGGCATTACCGGTCGAGGTGCATACTCATAACCTGGGCACGGTGGAGTCCATGGGCAACATCCTGTTCCTGGCCGGGGAACGGCGCACGGCATGCAGTCACAGCAAGTTTCTGTTCCACCCGTTCCATTGGACCTTGCATGGCTCGGTGGACCATTCACGCATGGCCGAATATGCGATGAGCCTGGACTATGACCTGCGGCTGTATGCACAGATCGTCGCCGAGCGGACCGAGGGGGCGACCGAGGTGCTGGATGTGCCGCGATACCTGATGGCCTACCCGCGGATACTTGGGCCACGGGAGGCTCTGGAGAGCGGGATGATCCATACCATCGACGAAATGCCGATCGAGGCGGAGGCCTGTCATTGGAGTGTGCATGCCTAAGACAGGTCAGCACATGCTTCAAGAACGCTGGAACAGGCGGGAGCGGGCAAGCCAACGAAGGGACTGGCACAGGAGCAGAAAAGCGATCTTACTGATTCACTGATGCTGCCGTAGTGCGATCACAGGCCAGCAACGAGCGGATAAGCAGCTTGATCTCGTCCTTGAGCACCGGCACCTGGTCCAGATGGGCGAACCGGCAATCGGCAATCTCATGCAGGGCCTTGGGGTGCGGCGCATCGGCGAACTCCGCCTCGAACACGTAATGCACACGCTCTGCCGCTTCGTGGCGCATCAACAGGGTCAGCGATTCGGCCTGTAACCCGGTTTCCTCGAGCAATTCACGCTCCGCTGCCTGTACCGGCGTCTCGCCGGGCTCGATCTTGCCGCCAGGCAGGGTCCAGGCGGCGTTGGGCTTTCTTACCCACAACCATTTATGGGTTTGCTTGCCATGCCGGCAGATGATGGTGGCGCGATGCTTGACGGGCTTCATTCAAACTCCAGGGCGAATCCCTTATTCCATGAAGTTTTGGCTCCCGGCAGCAATAAACGTTGCGTTGAAACTGATAAACGGTCAGCACGGCACCGAGCCGCAACCTTTTGCTGGCGTGTGTTTGGTGCCACTGGTCAGTTCGCGGCAAAACTATTGAGCAGAGTCTGTGATCGGCGGCTCGGAACCTAGGCATGGCAGGTTGCCGGGTGCCGGCCAAGCTCTGCGTACCGAGGCTGCGATAGCCTCTGGTACCCATTGTTCGACAATTTTTTTGAATCTTCTGGCCATGCCCCGATCAATCAGGGTGTCATCCATGGAGAAGAGGAGGCCCCTGCGATGCCTAGCCCACAGCTGTACATCATCGATTACCAACTGCATGGCCAGCCGCGCAGCTTCATTATTCGTCTGGAGCAGCTGGACAATGCCGAGGCCTGGCATTGGGCAAGCTGCGATGCGGGTATCGGCATCATTCCCAAGTTCGGGCGGGAGAAGATCAGGAAAGTCAGCAGGCCGATGGCCGAGCGTTACGGGATCACCGCAGTGACGTGGCGGGTGTCGGGAGGCAAACCGAATCAGTCGGCGGGTGGGACGGCGACGATGGGGTGAAGTCCACACACATTGCATGAAACCCGAGGCTTGCGCATTCCCTGTGGGAGCGGGCCTACCCGCGAAGCAGGCAGGTCCGTGCCTGGCACGAGCTTCGCCCGTGTTCGCGGGCACGCCTGCTCCCACAAGGGATAGCACGTGCCTTCAAGTTTTGTACAACGTCAGGCGCCAGACTCGGGGTCGCTGGCCGGTACGCCCGGCCGGTTTTCTTCATCATCGGTCACATCGGGGTCGGTATCCGGGTCATCTGCCCGGTCACTGCGCCGGTCCGGGTCGAGTTCTGGCCAGTCATCCTGCACGCTGCCGCCGCCCATCCCAAGTAATTCATTCATCTTGCAACCCTCGCTCTCGATGAAAAAACGGCCCGCTATCAGGCGGGCCCAATACAGGAGTGAGAGGCGTGGCCATTAACCACCCCTCATTGATTGAGAGCAGCAACGGCCGCCGGAGGTCGGTTGGATGCCCACCGCCCCTGACCAACGGCATCATCCGTTTTTTTTCAGCACCAGTGTGAGAATGTCGTAGCTGGCGACCAGCTCACCCAACTGGTTGGTCACCTCCACATCCCACGCCACCACGCCCTGCGGCTGGCCCAGCGGGCTGGTCTTGCCCTGGTCGATCTTGCGTTTGCAGGTGAGGCGTGCCTGGATGGTGTCGCCGATACCCACCGGGTTGATGAAGCGCAGGGTATCCAGGCCGTAGTTGGCCAGTACCGGGCCTGCACCTGGGGAAACGAACAGCCCGGCCGCTGCCGACAACACGAAGTAGCCGTGGGCGATGCGCTTGCCGAATTGCGATTCCTTGGCCGCGATCTCGTCGAAGTGCATGTAGAAATGGTCGCCAGACAGGCAGCCGAAGTTGACCAGGTCGGCTTCGGTCACGGTGCGGCGGTGGGTAAGCAGCGACTCGCCAATGCGCAGTTGCTCGAAGTAGCGACGGAACGGGTGCACTTCGCTCTTGATCACTTCGCCACCGCGCACATACTCGCCGGTTACCGCCGTCAGCATGCTCGGCGAACCCTGTACTGCAGCGCGTTGCAGGTAGTGTTTGACCGCCCGCAGGCCACCCAGCTCTTCGCCGCCACCGGCGCGGCCAGGGCCGCCGTGCTTGAGCTGCGGCAATGGCGAGCCATGGCCAGTGGATTCCTTGGCCGCCTCGCTATCGAGTACCAGCAGGCGGCCGTGCCAGGCGGCGGCCACCGGGATGGCTTTGGCTGCTACGCCACGGTCGCCGGTGACCAAGGTTGCCACCAGACTGCCTTTGCCACGTGCGGCCAGGGCCAAGGCTTCGTCGAGGTCGTCATAGGCCATCAGCGTGCTGACCGGGCCGAACGCTTCGATATCATGGGCACCGCCTTCGCCATGCGGGTCACGGGCCAGCAGCAGGGTCGGGGCAAAGAACGCGCCTTCGGCCACACCCTCGCCACGCGGCGCGAAGCCATCGCTGGCGCCGAACAGCTGGTCGCAGCTCTGCAGCAGGCTGCGCACCCGTTCCGCCACATCGCGCTGTTGGTCGTGGGAGGCGAGGGCGCCCATGCGCACACCTTCCAGTGACGGGTCACCGACCACCACCTTGCCCAGCCGCTCGCGCAAGCGCGTGGCAACGGCGTCGATGTGCCTGGCCGGTACGATGGCGCGGCGGATGGCGGTGCATTTCTGCCCGGCTTTGGTGGTCATTTCGCGGACCACCTCCTTGATGTACAGATCGAACTCTTCGCTGTCCGGGGTTACGTCCGGGCCGAGGATGGCGCAGTTCAGCGAATCGGCTTCGGCGGTGAATGGCACCGAGTTACGCACCAGGTTCGGCGTGATGCGCAACTTGGCGGCAGTGTCGGCGGAACCGGTGAAGGTCACCACGTCCTGGCCTTGCAGGCGATCGAGCAGATCACCGGTACTGCCGATCACCAGTTGCAGGCTGCCTTCGGGCAACAGGCCGGATGCATTCATCAGGCGCACCACCGCCTCGGTCAGGTAGCTGGTCGAAGTTGCCGGTTTGACGATGCACGGCATGCCGGCCAGGAAGGTTGGGGCGAACTTCTCCAGCATGCCCCAGATGGGGAAGTTGAAGGCGTTGATGTGCACCGCCACGCCGGCGCGCGGTACCAGGATGTGGCTGCCGGCGAAATGGCCTTGCTTGCCCAGCGCGATGGCCGGGCCTTCGTGTACCAGGTTGCCCGACGGCAACTCACGGCTGCCAATGCCCGCATAGGAGAACAGCGTGGCGTTGCCGCCTTCGATGTCGATCCAGCTATCGGCACGGGTGGCGCCGCTGTGATGGGACAGGGCGTAAAGCTGCTCTTTGCGTTCGGCCAGGTACAGGGCCAGCGCCTTCAGGCGGGCGGCGCGTTGCTGGAAGTCCATGGCCATCAGCGCGGCAAGGCCGCGGGCGCGGGCAAAGTCCACGGCTTCGGCGAAATCCGGGCGTTCTTCGTGGCTGTAGGCCAGGACGTGGCCGTCCAGGGCGCTGCGCAGGGCCTGGGCGCCGTGCTGGCCAAGCCAGCGGCCGGCGATGAAGCTTTGCAGGGTAGGGGCGGCAGACATGCTGTTCTCCAAGGTAGAGGGGCGCTGTTACCACAGCGCCACGGTGTAGCCGATGATCAGGCGGTTTTCGTCCACGGCGTTGGTCAGGCCATTGCCGGAACGGAAGGTGACGTTGCGCCAGCGCAGGCTGACGTCCTTGAACGGGCCACTCTGGATGACATAGGTGATGTCGGTGTCGCGCTCACGTTCACGGCCATTGCTGACGGTGGCGGTTTCGGCGTGGCGGCCATCGGTGTAGCGGGTCATGAAGCTCAGGCCGGGGATGCCCATGGCAACGAAGTCGTAGTCGTAGCGCACCTGCCAGGAGTCCAGCCCGGCGCGGGTGAAGGTGTTGTAGGTGACCAGGTTGACGGTGAACGGGTCGCCGCCATTGACGAACGGGAAGGCGCTGTCGCCGGACATCTGCTGCCAGGTGGCGGTGAACTTGTGGGCCCGTACGCCGAGGGTGAACATGGCGTTGAAGTTGCGGTTGTCGATGTTGCCGGCGCGTTCGGCACCGTCGTTGCGGCTGTCGAAGTAGCGCAGGTCGGTGCGCAGGCTCAGGCCTTCGCCCAGCGGGCGGGTATCGATCAGGCCGACGAACTGCTGGCGGTAGATGTCCTCGAGCTTGGCGTAGTAGTAGCTGACGCTGGTTTGCGGGGTGAGGGCGTAGCTGCCGCCGCCGAAGTCCAGGTGGTCGCTGCTGGCGGCGCCGTAGCCGATGTCGTCGCGGCCCGAGGAATCACGCAGGTTGGCCTTGGTCAGGCGGCCGGCGTTGAAGGTCAGGCCGGCCAGGTCCTGGCTGGTGAGCAGGCCGCCCTGGAAGGTGGAGGCGAGCAGGCGGGTGTCGTTGTACACCACCACCGGCAGGATCGGTTGCAAGGTGCCCAGGCGCAGGGTGCTCTTGGACACCCGCACCTTGCCGGTCAGGCCCAGTTCGCTGTAGTCATCGACCGGTTCATGGCTGTTCGGGCCGAAGGGAAGCAGGCCGGTATTGCGGCGGTCGCGGCTGGAGTCGAGCTTGATGCCCAGTTGGCCCATGGCGTCGACACCAAAACCGACCGGGCCTTCGGTGAAGCCCGACTCCAGCTTGGCGGTAAAGCCCTGGCCCCATTCCTCGGCCTTGGCCTGCGGTGCATTGCTCTGGCGGAAGTCGCGGTTGAGGTAGTGGTTGCGCAGCTCCAGCCGGGCGTGGCTGTCGCCGATGAAATCCGCCATGGCCGGCATCGGCAGGGCGAGGGTGGCCAGCCAGGCGGCCGAAATGAAGTGCGTGCGGTTCATTGTTGTTGTTTTACCCGACATGGTTGTTCTTCCCTGATAGTCAGTGCTTGCTGGCGCCGGCAGCGCCGATTCCGGTCATGGAGCGGATGAACTGGGCCAGGTAGCGGCCACGTTCCTGATTGGCGCGTTCGGAGCTGTCGGTGACGGAGAACACCCAGGCGCCGAGGAAGGCCAGGCTCATGGAGAACAGCGCCGGGTTGCTGTAGGGGAACAGCGCCTTTTCGTTATGCAGCACGTTGACCCACACCGCCGGGCCCAGAACCACCAGCAGCACCGCCGAGACCAGGCCAGCCATGCTGCCGCATACCGCGCCGCGGGTGGTCAGGCCTTTCCAGAACATCGAGAGCAGCAGTACCGGGAAGTTGACCGAGGCGGCCACGGCCAGCACCAGGCCGGAGAGGAAGGCGATGTTCTGCGATTCGAACATCAGGCCGAGGATGACCGCCAGCAGGCCGATCAGCAGGGTGGCGATACGCGACACGCGCATTTCTTCCTGTTCGCTGGCCTTGCCCTGGCGCACCACGCAGGCATACAGGTCGTGGGAAACCGCCGAAGCGCCGGACAGCGCCAGGCCGGCGACCACCGCCAGGATGGTGGCGAAGGCCACGGCGGAGATGAAGCCGAGGAACAGATTGCCACCTACCGCCTGGGCCAGGTGCACGGCGACCATGTTGCCGCCGCCGATGATCGCGCCGGTGGCGTCACGGTAGGACGGTTCGGTACCGACCATGACGATGGCACCAAAGCCGATGACGATCAGCAGCAGGTAGAAGTAGCCGATGAACCCGGTGGCATAGAACACGCTCTTGCGCGCTTCCTTGGCATCGCTGACGGTGAAGAAGCGCATCAGGATATGCGGCAGGCCGGCGGTACCGAACATCATGCCCAGGCCCAGGGAAATAGCGTCCACCGGGTTGGACAGCAGGCCGCCGGGGGCCATGATCGCCTGGCCCTTGGCATGTACGGCCACGGCGCTGGCGAACATCGCCTCGGTGCTGAAGCCGAAATGCTTGAGCACCATGAAGGCCATGAAGCTGGTACCCGACAGCAGCATCACCGCCTTGATGATCTGCACCCAGGTGGTGGCAAGCATGCCGCCGAAGGTGACGTAGGCGACCATCAGCACGCCCACCAGCATCACCGCGTACAGGTAGCTGATGCCGAACAGCAGTTCGATCAGCTTGCCGGCACCGACCATCTGCGCCACCAGGTACATCAGCGCCACCACCAGGGTGCCGAAGGCCGAGGTCAGGCGCACCGGGGTTTGCGCCAGGCGGTAGCTGACCACGTCGGCAAAGGTGTACTTGCCCAGGTTGCGCAGGCGTTCGGCGATCAGGAACAGGATGATCGGCCAGCCGGCCAGTACGCCAAGGGCATACAGCAGGCCGTCGTAACCGTTCATGAACATCATTGCCGAAATGCCCAGGAACGAGGCGGCGCTGATCATGTCGCCGGCGATCGCCAGGCCGTTCTGCATGCCGGTCAGGCCCCCGCCGGCGGTGTAGAAGTCGCTGGCCGAGCGGGTGCGCATGGCAGCCCAGCGGGTGACCAGCAGGGTGAAGCAGACGAACACCATGAACATCGAGATGGCGGTCCAGTTCATTGTGCGCACTCCTGCTTGACCTTGTCGTTGAGCGGGTCGAGCGCGTTGTTGGCGCGGTGCACATAGATGCCGGTCAGGGCGAAGGACAGCAGTACCATCAGCACGCCCACCAGCATGCCGACGGTGGTGACGCCACCGCTGAGGGACTGGCCGAGGGTGCTGGGGGAAAACGCCACCAGCAGGACGAAGCCGTAGTAGATCACCAGCATGGCCAGGGTCAGGCTGCCGTTGAGACGGCGTTTGCGCTGCACCAGGTGCTGGAAGTCGGGGTGGTTGGCGATGCTTTCTATGCGTTCGGGTGTCATGGGTTGCGATCTCTGGGTGTTGTAATTGTTTTGTTGAGGTCACGCGGGTGTTGCGGTGTTGCTGATGGCCTCTTCGCGGGTGAACCCGCGAAGACGGCGACGCGGTTTCAGAGCTGATCGAAATCGAGCACCACCTTGTCGCTCACCGGGTAGGTCTGGCACGACAGCACATACCCGGCCGCCACTTCGTAGTCCTCCAGGGCATGGTTGCTGTCCATTTCCACTTCGCCCTCGATGACCCGGCACTTGCAGGTCGAGCACACGCCGGCCTTGCACGAGTACGGCAGCTCGGCGCCGATGGCATTGCCGGCGTCCAGCACGTTTTGGGTGTTGCGTGGCAGGTCGAAGGTGAGGGCGCGGCCGTCGCTGATCACGGTGATATGGCTGAGCGCCGAGTCCACCTGGCGCGCCGCCTCGCGGGCTTCACGCCGGGCTTCGCTGCCAGCAGCGGCGAACAGCTCGAAATGGATGCGTTCCTTGGCCAGGCCATTGGCCTGCAGGCTGTCGCGCACCGTCTCGGTCATCGCCTGTGGGCCGCAGATGAACGCGGCGTCCAGGCTGGCAACGTCCATCCAGCGCGAGAATAACTGGCCGCACTTGCCGGCATCGATGCGGCCGTTGTACAGGTCGACATCCTGCTGCTCGCGGCTGAACACGAAAATCAGGTTCAGGCGGTCGAGGTAACGGTTCTTCAGGTCCTCCAGCTTGTCGCGGAACAGTGCGCCAGAGCTGGAGCGGTTGCCATACAGCAGGGTGAAGCGGCTGTGCGGCTCGCTGGCCAGGGTAGTGGCGATGATCGACAGGATCGGCGTGATGCCGCTGCCGGCGGCCACGCCCAGGTAGTTGCCCTGGCGGGCCGGCTCCAGTGGCACGAAGAAGCTGCCCGACGGCGGCATAACTTCCAGCTGCTGGCCGGCCTTGAGCACGTCATTGGCAAATGCCGAGAAGCGCCCGCCAGGCACGCGCTTTACCGCCACACGCAGCTCGCCGTCCTGCACGGCGCTGCAGATGGAGTAGGAACGGCGGACTTCTTCGTTGTCCAGCCGGGTACGCATGACAAGGTACTGGCCCTGGATGAAACGGAACTGCGCCTGCAAGTGCTCGGGCACGTCGAAGGCAATCGACACCGCATCGCGGGTCTCGTTGCGCACTTGCTTGATGGTCAGGCTGTGAAACTGGCTCATGGCGTTCTCCACGGCTCAAATGCATTTGAAATAGTCGAACGGCTCCAGGCACTGGCGGCAGCGGTAAAGCGCCTTGCAGGCCGTTGAGCCGAACTGGCTGAGCAGTTCGGTTTGGGCGCTGCCGCACTGCGGGCAGCACACCTGGGGCACCTCGCCGAGCAGGCTACGCTTGCTGGCGCTGCCCTGTGGCGGGGCGATGCCATAGGCGCGCAGGCGCTCGCGGCCCAGCTCGCTGATCCAGTCAGTGCTCCAGGCCGGGGTCAGCCGGCGCTCAAGATCCGGTGCGGGAAAACCGGCCTGTTCCAGCGCCTGGCGGATATCCCCCTCGATCACCTCGGTGGCCGGGCACCCGGAGTAGGTCGGGGTGACCACCAGGTGCAGGTGCCCGGCGCGCCAGTCGAGGTCTCGGACGATTCCCAGGTCGACCACGCTGACCACGGGCACTTCCGGGTCCATGACCTGGGCCAGTACCGCCCAGGCCCGGGCCAGGTCCTCGCTTTGTTGCGCGCGGGCGCCACGGTCGCCGGCAATCAGCTCACCAGGTTGCATCGGGGTAAGCCCTTGGCAGGAACTGCATTTCGGCCAGCAGCAGGCCCAGGTGTTCGGTGTGCAGGCCTTTGCGACCGTCCAGGTAAAAGTGGCCGGCGGCCTTGGGCAGCGGCAGCTCGACCGAAGAGAACGTCTCGCCAACCTGCTTGAGCCAGGCAGCGCCGACGGCAGCCGGGTCGGCGGCGACACCCGCTTGCGCCAGGTGCACTTCATTGTCGCTGCCGGCGGCCAACTCGACGGTGAAGCGCCACAGTGCAGGGATGGCCGCGAGCATGCGTTGGCGGCTTTCTTCGGTGCCACCGCCCAGGCGTTGCACCCACTCGCTGGAGCGACGCAGGTGGTAGGTGACTTCCTTCAGGGCCTTGGCGGCGATACCGGCGATACGTTCGTCGTTCGAGCTGACCAGGCCCTGAAGCACGGCGAAATGCCAGGCGTCATAGAAAAACTGCTTGGTCATGGTCACGGCGAAATCGCCGTTGGGCTGCTCGACCAGCAGCAGGTTGCGATAGGCCCGCTCGTCACGGCGGAAGGCCAGGGCGTCGGCGTCACGGCCGTCATCGAGCAGCTCGGCGGCGTACTCCAGCCAGTTGCGCGCCTGGCCGACCAGGTCGAGGCCGACGTTCATCAGGGCCAGCTCTTCTTCGATGGCCGGGGCGCGGCCACACCATTCGCAAAGGCGCTGGCCCTGCACCACGGCACTGTCACCGAGCAGCAGCAGGTAGGGGATAAGGGTTTCGTTGTGCATGGCCAACCTCACATGTGTCCGACTTCGTCGGGCAGCTCGTAGAAGCTGGCATGGCGGTAGACCTTGTCGTCCGCCGGGGCGAACAGCGGGTCTTTCTCGTCGGGGGAAGAGGCGGTGATCAGTGCCGAGGGCACCACCCACAGGCTGACGCCTTCGCTGCGGCGGGTGTACAGCTCGCGGGCGTTTTCGATGGCCATGGCGGCATCGGCGGCGTGCACGCTGCCGACATGCTTGTGGTTAAGGCCGTGCTTGCTGCGCACGAACACTTCGTAGAGGGTCCAGACAGACATTTTCGATCTCCGCATCATTCGCCGCTCAGGCGGCGTTCTTGTTCTGTTGCTTGCGCGCGTAGGCCACGGCGGCCTCGCGTACCCAGGCGCCGTCCTCGATGGCCTTGCGCCGGGTGGCGACGCGTTCCTGGTTGCATGGGCCATTGCCCTTGATCACTTCGTAGAACTCGTCCCACTGGATTTCGCCGAAGTCGTAGTGACCGCGCTCTGCGTTCCACTTCAGTTCGGGGTCGGGGGCGGTGCAGCCGAGCAGTTCGAGTTGCGGCACGGTCTGGTCGATGAAGCGCTGGCGCAGTTCATCGTTGGTCTGGCGCTTGATCTTCCATGCCATGGACTGAGCGCTGTTGGGGGAATGCTCGTCGCTTGGGCCGAACATCATCAGAGCTGGCCACCATAGGCGGTTGATGGCGTCCTGGACCATGTCCTTCTGAGCCTGGGTACCGTGGCGCATCATGGTCAGGAGGATTTCGTAGCCCTGGCGCTGGTGAAAGCTTTCTTCCTTGCAGATGCGGATCATGGCGCGGGAGTAGGGGCCGTATGAGGTGCGCTGCAGCACCACCTGGTTGACGATGGCGGCGCCATCCACCAGCCAGCCCACTGCGCCCATGTCGGCCCAACTGAGGGTGGGGTAGTTGAAGATGCTCGAGTACTTGGCCTTGCCGCTGTGCAGCTTGGCGATTTCTTCGTCACGGTCGGCGCCCAGGGTTTCCATGGCGCTGTACAGGTACAGGCCGTGGCCGGCTTCGTCCTGGATCTTGGCCATCAGTTGCAGTTTGCGCTTGAGGCTGGGGGCACGGGTGACCCAGTTGCCTTCGGGCAGCATGCCGACGATTTCCGAATGGGCGTGCTGGGAGATCTGCCGGATCAGGGTTTGGCGGTAGGCCTCGGGCATCCAGTTCTTGGCTTCGATCTTGATTTCGGCGTCGATCTTTTCCTGGAAGTTGCGCTCTTCGGGCGACATCTCCTCCAGCGACTTGACGCGCTTGACTCCGGTTTCCACTAGCTGTGCGTACATGTGTTCCGACTCCTGCTAAGGCATGAGTCATTTGTAAGCGATACAAAACATAACGTCAAACACATTTGTGTGTATCAAATAAGATTTGTGTATCACATTGATGGCCCTTTCGCGGGTAAACCCGCTCCCACAGGTCATGTGCAGCCCCAGGCATGATGCGATTCCTGTGGGAGCGGGTTTACCCGCGAAGAGGCCAGCCGGAAAAACGCAAAAAAAAAAGCCCCGGACGATGCCGGGGCAGAAAAGGCAGCCGAATGAATCAGCTGGCCAACCGTTTGTCGAACACGTGGCAGGCCTTGCCCTCGGAACGCTTGAGCGTGCCGCAGGGCTGCAGGCGCACTTGGGTGCTGATGCCGATATAGGTCTTGATCTGCCTAGTCAGTTCCGCGGTCAACAGCTTGCGCTGGCCTTCATCAAGGTGCTGGCACTCTGCGCGCAATTCCACATGCACCTCGACGCTGTCCAGGTTTCCATTGCGATACAGATGAATCTCATACATTTCTGAAAGCTGTTTTATTTTTAGCACCTGCTCCTCGATCTGGGTCGGGAACACGTTGACCCCGCGAATGATCAGCATGTCATCGCTGCGGCCAGTGATCTTGCCGATCCGCCGCATCGGTCGGGCGGTGCCGGGCAACAGCCGGGTCAGGTCGCGGGTGCGGTAGCGCACCATTGGCAGCGCTTCCTTGCTCAGCGAGGTGAACACCAGTTCGCCCAACTGGCCGTCCGGCAACACCTCGCCGGTGATCGGGTCGATGATCTCGGGGTAGAAATGGTCTTCCCAGATGGTCGGGCCATCCTTGGTTTCGATGCATTCCATCGCCACCCCAGGCCCCATGATTTCCGAAAGGCCATAAATGTCGAGGGCATCGATGCCCAGCCGTTGCTCGATCGAGCGGCGCAGCTCATCGGTCCATGGCTCGGCGCCGAATATGCCCAGGCGCAGCTTGAGATCGTGCGGGTCGATACCCTGGCGCTCTATCTCATCGGCCAGGTTCAGCATGTAGGAGGGGGTGACCATGATGATGTCGGGCTGGAAGTCGCGAATCAGCTGCACCTGCTTCTCGGTCTGGCCGCCGGACATGGGGATCACCGTGCAGCCCAGGCGCTCGGCACCGTAATGCGCACCAAGCCCGCCGGTGAACAGGCCGTAGCCGTAGGAGACATGCACTTTGTCACCCTTGCGCCCACCAGCGGCGCGGATCGAGCGGGCGACCACATTGGCCCAGGTGTCGATGTCGTTCTGGGTGTAGCCGACCACCGTCGGCTTGCCGGTCGTGCCGCTGGAGGCGTGCAGGCGCACCACCTCTTGCTGGGGAACGGCGAACATGCCGTAGGGGTAGTTGTCGCGCAGGTCGTTCTTGCCGGTGAAGGGGAACTTCGCCAGGTCTTCGAGGCACTTGAGATCGTCGGGGTGGGCGCCGCATTCGGCAAAGCGCTGGCGGTACAGCGGCACGTTGTCATAGGCGTGCTTAAGGCTCCAGCGCAGGCGCTCAAGTTGGTGCTGGCGCAGGGCGTCGACGCTGGCGGTTTCCATCGGGTCCAACAGGGCACGATCGGCATCATGGTACATGTTCATGGCTTCACTCGAATTGTTCTTGTACGCCGCGCGGTACCGGTTGCAGGCCGCGTGGTGAGTGTCATGAGCGCAGCATATACGGCTGCGTTCGGTTCGGTAACAAGCCGATGGTCTGAACCGCTCAGAGGCGTTCAATGACCATCGCGATGCCCTGGCCAACGCCGATGCACATGGTGCACAGGGCGTAGCGGCCGGCGGTTTCTTCCAGTTCGTGCAGCGCGGTGGTGACCAGGCGTGCACCGCTCATGCCCAGCGGGTGGCCCAGGGCGATGGCACCGCCGTTGCGGTTGACCCGCTCGTCGTCGTCGGCCAGGCCGAGCTCGCGCAATACCGCGAGGCCCTGGGCGGCAAAGGCCTCGTTGAGTTCGATGACATCCATGTCGGCCAGCGACAGCCCTGTAAGCTCCAGCACCTTACGGGTAGCCGGGACCGGGCCGATGCCCATCAGCCGTGGTTCGACCCCGGCCACCGCCATGCCGACAATGCGGCCACGGGCCTTCAGGCCATGACGGCGGGCGGCTGCGCTGCTAGCCAGCAGCAGGGCACAGGCACCGTCATTGACCCCGGAGGCATTGCCGGCGGTGACGCTGCCGCCATCACGGAACGGGGTACCAAGCCTGGCCAGTTGCTCCAGGGTGGTGTCGCCGCGGGGATGTTCGTCGTGCTCGACCACTATGGCCGGGCCTTTGCGCTGAGGGATCTCGACCGGCACGATTTCCCGTACCAGGCGCCCGCGTGCCTGGGCGGCTGCGGCCTTGTGCTGGCTGCGCAGGGCGAAGGCGTCCTGGTCGGCGCGGGAAATACCGAACTGTTCGGCAACGTTCTCGGCCGTTTCCGGCATCGAATCGGTACCAAAGGCCGCCTTCATCAGCGGGTTGACGAAACGCCAGCCGATGGTGGTATCGAACAGCTCGGCTGCGCGGCCGAACGCCTGCTCCGACTTGCCCATGACGAACGGCGCGCGAGACATCGATTCCACGCCGCCGGCCAGCATCAGCCCGGCTTCACCGCAGCGCAGGGCGCGGGCCGCATAGCCAATGGCGTCCAGGCCGGAACCGCACAGGCGGTTGATGGTAGTGCCGGGCACTTCGATAGGCAGCCCGGCCAACAAGCTGGCCATGTGCGCCACGTTGCGGTTGTCTTCACCAGCCTGGTTGGCACAGCCGAGGACGACGTCGTCGATGGCTTTCCAGTCCAGTTCGGGGTGACGCTGGATCAGGGCCTTGAGCGGGATGGCGGCCAGGTCATCGGCGCGCACGCCGCTCAAGGCCCCGGCATAACGACCAATGGGTGTGCGCACGGCATCGATGATCAAGGCGTCGGCCAGGGTGTGTTCAGTCATCTTGCGTCTCCTGCGCCAGCACAGTGCCGCGCACTTTGTAGGATTTGCCATGGAACATCGCCACCAGCTCACCGCGCTGGTTTTCGATGCGGACCTCGTACAGGCCGGTGCGGCCCTTGCGGCTGACCTCGCTTGCGCGGGCAGTGAGCACGTCATCGCGCAGCGCCGGAGCCAGGTAGTCGATGTTGCAGCCCAGGGCGACAGTGGCTTGGTTGTAACTGTTGCAGGCAAAGGCAAACGCCGAATCGGCCAGGGCGAACATGAACCCACCATGGCAGGTGCCATGGCCCTGGATCATGTCGGCGCGTACCGGCATGCGCAGGCATGCCTGGCCCGGGCCGGCTTCCAGCAGGCGGATGCCCAGGCCCTGGGTGGCCTGGTCGCGGGCGTACATGGCCTCGGCACAGGCTTGTGCCAGTTCGACTTCAGTCATGCAGGGTGCCTCCTTTGGCTTCGCAGCGGCGTAACAGCAGGGAAGGGCGGTAGCGGCTCTCGCCGTAGCTGCGCTGCAGGTTGTCGAGCACGCGCAGGGTGTGGGGGATGCCGATGTTCGCGGCCCAGGCCAGCGGGCCGCGGGGGTAATTGACGCCGGCGCGCATGGCCAGGTCGATGTCAGCGGCACTGCCGACACCTTGCAGCACGGCATCGGCGGCCTCGTTGGCGAGCATCGCCACGGTACGTAGCACCACCAGGCCGGGCAGGTCGGCGACCGGCGTTACCTTCAGGCCGGCGTGCTGCAGCAAGGCCACTGCCTGGTCGCGGGCATTGTCGCTGGTGTCGGCCGACCAACTGATGGCGAGACGGGTGGCGGTGGCGTAGTCCAGGGCCAGGTCGAGCAGCACCAGATTGCGCAGGCCGTCTTCCCGGGCGCGCTGGCTGGCCAGGCGGCCATCGGACAGCGCGAGGGTGGCATCGCCCACCTGGATCAGGCCACCGCCGGCGCGCTGGGTCACGGCGACGCCACTTTGGCGCAAGCGCTGGACCAGCGGCTGCATCACCCCCAGGTCGCCTTCGACGACGCAGGCATCGACGATGGCAGCGCCATGTATTTCGACTGGCTGCGGGCGTTCGGTGCCTTCGGCATAGCTATAGAAGCCTTGGCCGGTCTTGCGCCCGAGGCGGCCTGCGTCCACTAGTTCTTTTTGCACCAGCGAAGGCTGGAAGCGGAAGTCGCCATAGAACGCATCGAAGACCGAACAGGTAACGGCGTAATTGACATCGTGGCCAATCAGGTCGGTGAGTTCGAACGCGCCCATGCGGAAACCGCCGGCATCACGCAGCAGCGCATCGAGGCTGGCGCAATCGGCTGCGCCTTCCTGCAGCAATCGCAGGCTTTCTGCGTAGAACGGCCGCGCCACGCGGTTGACAATGAAGCCAGGTGTGGAGCGCGTGTGCACCGGCTGCTTGCCCCAAGCCTGGGCGGTGGCATGAATGCACGCGGCAACGGCCGGGGCGGTGGCCAGGCCTGAGACCACTTCGACCAGGGCCATCAACGGTGCCGGGTTGAAGAAGTGCATGCCGACCACCTGCTGCGGGCGTTGCAGCCCGGCAGCCAGGCTAGTGATCGACAGCGACGAGGTGTTGCTGGCGAGGATGCAGTCGGCGGCGCACAAGGTTTCCAGCTGGCTGAACAGCGCCTGCTTGACCTGCAGGTTCTCGACTATAGCCTCGATCACCAGGCGGGCATCGGCCAAGGCTTCGAGGTCGTCTACCGGGCACAGCCGGACGCTGATGGCTTCCCGCTCGGCAGCCTGCAACTTGCCTTTTTCCACCAGGCGGGCAAGTTGCCGGTCTATGCCGGCCACCGCCTGGGCTGCAGCGCCCGGGCGGTTGTCGTAGAGCTTTACCGGGTGGCCGGCCTGGGCCGCAACCTGGGCGATGCCTGCGCCCATGGCGCCTGCACCGATCACCGCCACCTGGGCATTGCTTGCGAGTGCGCTCATGATCAACGCCCCTTGAATGCCGGCGTGCGCTTGTTCATGAAGGCACTCACGCCTTCGCGATAGTCCTCGCTGCGCCCGGCCAGGCGCTGCAGGTCGCGCTCCAGTTCCAGCTGTTCATCAAAACCGTTGTCGAAACTGGCGTTCAGGCTGCGCTTGATCAGGGCCAGGCCGTAAGTGGGCTGGGTGGCGAGCTGGCGGGCGAGGGTGAGGGCCTCGTCGCGCAGTGCGGCATCGTCCACCACGCGGTGGATCAGCCCCCATTGCTGGGCCTGTTCGGCGCCCAGGCGCTCGCCCAGCATGGCCAGGGCCTTGGCCCGCGCCATGCCGACCAGGCGCGGCAGCAACCAGGTACCGCCGGAGTCGGGCACCAGGCCGATCTTGCAGAAGGCCTGGATGAAGCTGGCCGAGCGGGCGGCCAGCACCAGGTCGCAGGCCAGCGGGATGTTGGCGCCGGCGCCGGCAGCCACGCCGTTGACCGCGCAGATCACCGGCAGCGGCAGGTCGCGCAGGGTGCGCACCAGCGGGTTGTAGAACTTGTCGATCGATTCGCCCAGGTCCGGCATCTCGGCGCCCGGGGCGACGTTGCGATCGGACAGGTCCTGGCCGGCGCAGAAACCACGGCCTTCGGCAGTCAGCAACAACACCCGTGCTTCGCTGCTCTGGCGTACTTGCTTGAGTGCCTCGCGCACTTCCAGGTGCATGGCGGTATTGAAACTGTTCAGCTGCTCGGGGCGATTCAACGAGAGGAGGGCGACGCCGTCCTCGATGGAAAACAGGATGTGCTGGAAAGTCATGACAGACTCGCTCCGTCAGTCGAGGGAAAGATGATCAGCGGCCCTGGAAGCGGGCCTGGCGTTTTTCCTGGAAGGCACGGATACCTTCGTCGCGGTCGGCGGTGCCGGCCAGCAAGGTGAAGGCATGGCGTTCGAAGCGCAGGCCGCTGGCCAGGTCGGTATCGCCGGCCTTGAGCAGCGCTTCCTTGGCCAGGCGCACCGCCAGTGGGGCCTTGGCGGCGATGCTGCGGGCGATGTGCAGGGCGCGTTCTACGGTGAGTTCCGGCTGGGTGATTTCGCTGACCAGCCCGGCCTGCAAGGCATGACGGGCGGTGATGGCTTCGCCGGTCAGCACCATTTGCATGGCCAGCGGCTTGCCTACTGCCCGCAGCAGGCGCTGGGTGCCACCGGCGCCGGGGATGATGCCGAGGTTGATTTCCGGCTGGCCGAAACGGGCGTCGCTGCCGGCGATGACGATGTCGGCACACATCACCAGTTCGCAGCCGCCACCCAGGGCGTAGCCGTTGACGGCGGCGATCAGTGGCTTGGCGAAAGCGGCGATGCTTTGCCAGTGGGCCACCCGGGGGTCGTTGAGGATGCCGACCAGGTCGCGCTCGGCCATCTCGCGGATATCGGCGCCTGCGGCGAATGCCTTGCGGCTGCCGGTGATGACCACCGCGCGGGTCTGCTCGTCTTGCCCGGCCGCTTCCAGTGCAGCGGCCAGCTCTGCCAGTAACTCGGTGCACAGGGCGTTGAGTGCCTCGGGCCGTTGCAGGGTAATGAGCTGGACGCCGTGTTCAGGCGCCTGCACATCGAGATATCGCGGCATGTCGGGTTCCTCTGGCTGCACGCACGGCACATCGTGGGGCCGGCATTTCTTGGAATTGTTTGCAGGGGCGTGATGCGGGATCACGTCCAGGTGGAACCAGTATATGCATCATGCGATACATCAATGCAACATTGAAAATTGTTTCATGTATCTCTTTTAGCGTTGATTGCGGTTTAGACAGATTGGCTTTTACTTCAGATGAATCGCTTATTCATCTGCTTTTCAGCGAATTTCGGTGAATTTGCGCGAGTGCAATCACGCCAGCAAAAGCGATACACAAGCCTGGCAATTGACGCTCAATTACTTTGTGATACAAGATCAATGTGCATCTCAAATCATTTCAGGAGCTTTGCCATGCCTTGCTATCGACTGGACGGCCTGACGCCGGTGGTTCACCCGACAGCCTACGTGCACCCCAGTGCCGTACTGATCGGTGATGTCATCGTCGGCCCTCGTTGCTACGTCGGCCCACTGGCATCGCTACGGGGGGATTTCGGCCGTATCGTGCTGGAGGAGGGCGCCAACCTGCAGGACACCTGCGTGATGCATGGCTTCCCGGGTGGCGACACGGTGGTCGAACGCAACGGGCATGTCGGGCATGGTGCCGTGCTGCACGGCTGCCGCGTGGGCGAAGACGCCTTGATCGGCATGAACGCGGTGGTGATGGATGGCGCCCATGTGGCACCGCGCTGCATCGTCGCAGCCACGGCCTTTGTCAAGGCGGGTTTTGAATGTGCTGCGCAAAGCCTGGTGATGGGTTCGCCAGCCCAGGTCAAGCGCCCGCTGACCGAACAGGAGCTTGCCTGGAAGCAACGCGGCACAGCGGAGTACCAGCATCTGGCGCAACGCTGCATGAACACCATGGTCGAATGCCCACCACTGACCGAGATCGAGCCCGCGCGCCCACGTATGGAGGACTCCGGCGTCAGGCCCAAAGGCCAGGCATCGGCATGAGCCTGGCTGCGTCACGCAATGGCCAGGCGGCCCGCCGCGCAGGTATAGTCGGTGCTTTATCCGCGCACAGTTCGCCCATGAGCAATCTCGCCCCACTGAATCACCTGATCACCCGCTTCCAGGAACAGACGCCGATCCGCGCCAGTTCGCTGATCATCACCTTGTACGGCGACGCCATCGAGCCCCACGGCGGAACCGTCTGGCTGGGTAGCCTGATCAACCTGCTGGAGCCGATCGGCATCAACGAGCGCCTGATTCGCACGTCGATCTTCCGCCTTACCAAGGAAGGCTGGCTCACCGCCGAAAAGGTTGGCCGGCGCAGCTACTACAGCCTGACCGGTACGGGCCGCCGGCGGTTCGAGAAAGCCTTCAAACGGGTCTACAGCCCCAGCCAGCCTGCCTGGGACGGTGCCTGGACGCTGGTGTTGCTCTCGCAACTGGAGGCCGGCAAGCGCAAGGCTTTGCGTGAGGAGCTGGAGTGGCAGGGGTTTGGGACCATGGCGCCGAACCTGCTGGGCTGCCCACGGGCAGACCGCGCCGACCTGGCCGCCACCTTGCGTGACCTGGAGGCCAGCGACGACAGCATCGTCTTTGAAACCCACACCCAGGAGGTGCTTGCCTCCAAGGCCATGCGCGCCCAGGTGCGGGAAAGCTGGCGTATCGACGAACTGGGGCAGCAGTACAGCGAGTTCATCCAGCTGTTCAGGCCGCTATGGCAAGGCCTCAAAGAGCAGCAACAGCTCGATGCCCAGGATTGCTTCCTGGCACGCACGCTGCTGATTCACGAATACCGCCGGCTGCTGCTGCGCGATCCGCAACTGCCAGACGAGCTGCTGCCAGGGGATTGGGAGGGAAGGGCTGCGCGACAGTTGTGCCGTAACCTCTATCGTCTGGTGTTTGCCAAGGCGGAAGAATGGCTGAATACCGCGCTGGAGACGGCTGATGGGCCTTTACCTGATGTGAATGAAGGCTTCTACAGGCGTTTTGGCGGGCTTGTTTGAGGATTGGGTTCAATGGCAACCATAAAAGCATGAAAGTTCGCCAACAGGTCTAGACCAGTAGCACGCAGGTGTTCAAGCAAGCCCAGTTGATTATGCGGATCCAGACGCAAGGGATCCGCAGGCAGGTTGCTGCCCAAAGACCGACCCATGCCTGCCCGCCGCAGGTATTCTGGCTTACTTTGCAGTCGCGTGGCTGATTGTTACGCGTGTTACCCATTACCCCAGTTCCATTGCCGCGTTCTGGCTGCAAAGCGCCTTTTTGAGGGGTGAAGGCAGGGCATGGTGTTTGCATTGCTCAGACACCGAACCTGAACTGGACTAGACCATGCATTCTCCACTGCTCTGCTGCACCGTCCCGCCAGTTGCGGGCAACCTCGGCGTCCTGTCGGCTGCTGCCAGTGGGCTGGAGGGGTTCGTCACAGGCGTCGGAGGCGATATTGACCTGATACTGGGACGGGCCGGGGTCAATCCCGAAAGCCTGCGCCAACCCACGCTGAGCCTGCCGCTCACCAATTACTGCCAGGTGCTGGAAGAGGCGGCCCGCCAGTCGCACTGCGATAACTTCGGTTTGCACTACGGTCTGCAGTTTCAGCCCCAAGCCCTTGGGCTGCTGGGCTATGTCGGGTTGTTGTCCAATATGCTGGAGGACGCCCTGCGCAATTTCGCGTCGGCGTTTCCTTACCACCAGCACGATACCTTGATACGGCTGGTCGACTGCGGCAAGTGCTATCGCTTCGATTACCAAGTGCGGCACAGCGCCATTCTGGAGCGTCGGCAGGATGCCGAACTGACCATGGGCATGGTGCTTAACCTGATACGCCACGTGCTGGGCAAGGACTGGGCGCCGTTCGCGGTCAGCTTCGAGCACGCTCGCCCACAGGACTGGCAAGTGCATCAGCAGGCGTTCGGCGCGCCTGTCTATTTTGGTCGCGGTTGCAACTCGATGCTCGTCCCCAAGGCTGACCTCAAAGATCAGTGGATGCCAGAGCGCGATGCCAATTTGCTGTTTCTGGTCCAGGACGTGCTTCAGCGCCTGGGCGCGCACGATCAGCGGCGCAACCTGCTGGATGAGGCGGACGCTCAGGTGCGCCTTGCCCTGAGCTGTGGAGAGCCTTGCCTGGAAAAGATCGCGCAGGCGCTGGAGCTCAGTTCGGCCGGGTTGCAACGCCACCTGCGCGAGGCAGGCATGAGCTTCAGCCAGCTTGTCGAAAAGGTCCGCCGGGATCTGGCGGTGCACTACCTGCGACAGCCCAAACGGCCGGTGTCTGACCTGGCGGGGTTGCTCGGATACTCCGAGACCAGTGCGTTCTCCCGGGCTTTTCGCCGCTGGTTTGGCGTAAGCCCGCGGCAGTGGCGTAGCGAAGACTGCTGAACTGAAAATTGACTTTGCATGTTGAACACGTCCGTGCAGGGTCAAGTCTTGGTCTAGACCAGGCGATAAGATCAGGTTCGCAAGTTCCGGATACCTACCGGCAGGCGCCTTGATCGAGCAGAGCAGGGGTGCCAGGCCTACGTCGCGGTAATGAACAGAGGACAACAACATGTACAAGAGTCCTGAGAACGCACGCCATGACTGGAAATCCCTTCAACACTGGCGCGTTCAGATATTCATCATCACGTGGCTGGCCTATGCCGCGTTCTATTTCACCCGCAAAGCCTTTTCGGTTGCCAAGCTGGGAATCGCCGAAGACCCCAGCTTTATGCTCGACAAAGCGGCCATGGCCAACCTCGACGCGCTGTATCTGGCCGCCTACGCCGTAGGCCAGTTCGCATGGGGTGTCTTCGCTGACCGTTACGGTACCCGCGTCGTCGTGCTTGGCGGGCTCGTGGTGTCAGCCCTGGCCGCGCTGGCCATGGGCACCTTCGCGACTTTACCGATCTTCGCCAGCTGCATGGTGATTCAGGGGTTGGCACAATCCACGGGCTGGTCAGGACTGTGCAAGAACATCGGATGCTTCTTCGCTACCCGTGAGCGCGGCCGCGTGCTGGGTTACTGGAGCACCTGCTACGCGTTCGGCGGCCTGGTCGCAACGCCGTTCGCCGGGTGGTGGGCGTACCAGATCTCCCATGATTGGCGCATGGCGTTCATTTCTTCGGCGGGCGTCGTGCTCGTGGTTGCCGTGCTGTTCTTCCTGTTGCAACGCAATCGCCCGCAGGATGTAGGATTGCCTGCCGTCGAAGACGAGGACCAGTTGGCCGGGCGAACCGACGTTCCCCGGGAGAACTACCGGACGGCGCTGCGCAAGGTGCTCGCCAACCGTACTGTCCTGGTGCTGGGGATAGCGTATTTCCTGCTCAAGCCTGCTCGCTATGCAATCCTGATGTGGGGGCCGGTGATCGTCTACGAGCGCATGCCGAGTATCGGCAAAGTGGCTTCGGCCATTGTGCCGTCCGCGTTCGAAGTCGCAGGGTTGGTCGGCCCGATTCTGATCGGCATCGCCTCCGACAAACTGTTTGGCGCTCGGCGCATGCCGGCCTGCGTCATCAGCCTGATGGCTCTGACCCTGTGGCTGATACTGTTCGTGCCGACAATGCAAAGCGGCAACATCTACCTGGTGGTCGGCTTGCTGTTCATGATGGGTGTCACGCTGTATGGCCCTGACTCAATGATCAGCGGCGCCGCCGCCATTGATTTCGGCACCAGCGAGTCCGCGGGCACCGCCACAGGCTTCGTCAACGGGTGCGGCTCGGTAGGTGCGATCCTCGGTGGGCTGCTGCCTGGCTACTTCGACACCATCACTGTGTTCTTCGTCTTCACCGGCGCTGCGTTGCTCGCCAGTTTGCTGCTGGTGCCGTTCTGGAACACCCGCCCAGCAAGTCAGGCGACTATCAGCGAACTCGAGACGACGTCGGGCGGTGTCGCGACATCCACGCAAACCACTCGCTGATCCCACTGTCATTTCACCCGGCGATGGCTGAAAAGGCCGTCGCCCCTCGACTTTTCACCCTGGAGGTGGCCGATGGCCCTCGCACTGTTTGATCTGGACGACACCCTAATCGATGGCGACTGTGCCAGCCTGTGGAGCAGCCATATGGCCGCGCTCGGCTGGGTCGATGGGCCGAGCTTCATCGAGCGCGACCGCGAACTCATGGCGCTCTATGCGCAAGGCAAGTTGGCCATGGAGGCGTACATGACCTTCAGCCTCTCGCCCCTGGTGGGCCGCACGATAGAGGAGGTGGCCGAGGCGGTGGCTCCCTTCGTGGAAGATGTCATCACCCCGCGCATCCATGAAGACGCTATTGCCTGCCTGGCGCGACATCGCGAAAAGGGGGACCGCCTGCTGATCATTTCAGCGTCTGCACACTTCCTGGTGAGCCGTATCGCCAAGCAGCTTGGCGTAGAAGAAGTGCTGGCGATTGACCTTGAACATCAGCAGGGTGCCTATACCGGCAATACCAGCGGGATATTGACCTACCGGGACGGCAAGGTGGCGCGGCTTCACAGCTGGCTGCAAGAGCAGGGCGAGGGGTTGGACGGTGCCTACTTCTACTCGGACTCGCGCAATGACCTGCCGTTGCTTTCGCTTGTCGCCAAACCGCATACAGTCAATCCAGATCCCGTGCTGCGGGCGCATGCTGACGCGACGGGGTGGCCGATTCTGCGGTGGCGTTGATAGTTGTCAAGAGGAGGATAGGAAGAGTAATTTATATAACTAAACAAAATGAATATTTAGCATAGTTATTCATTTTGATCATATTATGAAGGCAGGGTAGCTCACGTGTGAGCGCTAACGCTCACGCCTGCACACCAGCCTTCAAGAATGAGCTAGGGGCGCTCAATTGGCGGGCTATGTACGGCTGCCATGGGCCATCAAGCAGTACCGCTCAATGAGTCATTTCCTTGGTTGGATGCCTGAAAGCGCCCATAGCTGCCTTAAGACTGCAGAGCTTCTGTAGGCCCAAAACCTCCCAGATATCGCCATGGTCAATGCAGCGGTCAGCACGGAAAACCTGCTGAATAGCTCTATTTCCGTGCCAGATCAGCACCAAGGTACGTCCGGCGAAACCTACAAGCTCGACGTCGAAGCGCTCAAAGCGGCTCACCAGCACCTGCAGTCAATCGGTAAGAGTCCACCAAAACAAAAGCGTGACGCTCACGACTTGTTGACGTTGTTTCATGCCATGCCCGCAGCGATTCGCCAAACCCTGGCCCTGGACAGCCAGGAAGGTTCATTCGAACGGTATCGGGATGTGTTAACCAATAGCCGGTATCAGTACGAGTCGAGCAGCTGGAAATTTTCCGATCCAGTGCTGATGAGATTGTGGCGGTGGACGTTGGCCAACGTGGTTGGCTACTACAGGGAGCGAGGTTCGCAAGATCCGTATGTGCTGCGTTACATCGCAGAGGTCCAAGCAAGAGCTGCAGCACAGTGATGGAGGCCAGCGACCTGGCTTCAAATCTGCCCACCCTCGGTCCCGGTAGCTTCATACGAAAGTGCGCATAATGAGTATTATGTTAAATTAAGCATTTATTTCGAGTACCTTGTGGCCGCCCCCGTAGCACCTGGCCCTGGCGCCCCCGCTGGCAACCTGGTTCTACTCAAGCTCCAGGCTGTAACCCACCCCGTATACAGACCTGAGCGGGTCATGTTCTGGTGTCACCCCTGACAGTTTGCGCCGCAAATTCTTGACGTGGCTGTCCACGGTACGATCTGCGACCACGCGATGGTCCTGGTAGATATGGTTCATCAGTTGATCGCGCGACAGCACTTGCCCCGGGCGTGCTGCCAGTGCGGCAAGCATGCGGAACTCTACCGGCGTCAGGTCCAGCGCAACCCCCTTGTAGCGCGCCTGGAATGATCGGGTGTCGAGCGCAAGGCCCAAGCTAGGCGCCTGCTGCCCGCTACGGCGTAACACCGCCTTGACCCGGGCGACCAGCTCGCGCGGGGAAAACGGCTTGCAGATGTAGTCATCCGCACCCAGCTCCAGGCCCAGCAGGCGGTCGATCTCATCGACCCTGGCCGTCATCATGATCAGCGGCATCTGGCTGAACTCACGCAATTCGCGGCAGATGTCCAGGCCATCGCGCCCCGGCAGCATCAGGTCAAGCAGAATCAGGTCGTACTGGCCTTGGCGAATCGCCGGGATGACCGCAAGGCCCTCGTCCAGGTGATCGACACGGTAGCCGCCAGCGCGCAGGTAGTCCCCGACCAGGGCGGCAAGCTTGGGTTCATCTTCAACCAGCAGGATCTGGCTCATGCCTGATCTCCAGCAATCGGGAGCATGAGCGTCAGCAGCAATCCGCCCATGGCCGAAGCCTCGGCCGTGAGCTTGCCGCCGTGAACTTCGGCAATGCCACGGCAGATCGCCAGGCCCAGCCCGGTGCCGCCACTGGCCCGGTTACGCGAGCGCTCGGCGCGATAGAAACGCTCGAACAGGCGCGTTAGCGAGGCGCTGTCGACTCCCGGCGCAGTGTCCTCACACTGCACCAGCACCTGCTCGCCCTCCCGGAATGCACGCAAAACGGTATGGCCACCTGCATCGGTATAACGGCGGCTGTTTTCCAAAAGATTGTGCAGCAACTGGCCCAGGCGTCCCTCGTCGCCCAGTACCCACACCGGCCCAGGTAGCTCCAGGCGCAGTTGCAGGCCACGCTCGGCAAAACTGGCCTGGAAGGCTTCGGCCACCACCAGTAGCAGCACGCACAGGTCGATGCGTTCACGCCGATAGGTCGGGCCGCCTACTTCGGCCAGTGACAGGTCAAACAGGTCGTCGACCAGCTTGCTCAGCGCCCCCACCTCGCCTTGCAGCGAGCGCAGGGCGTTGCCATCGAGCGGACGAATGCCGTCTTCCATGGCTTCCAGCTCGGCACGCATCACCGCCAGGGGCGTGCGTAGTTCATGAGAAATATCGGCCATGAAGTCGCGGCGCAGGCGCTCGTTGCTCGCCAGCGTGGCGGCCATGCGGTTGAAATCACCGGCCAATTGCCCGGCTTCGTCTGCCGAACGTACTGGCAGCTGGATTTCGTAATCACCAGCAGCCAGGCGATGCGTGGCACTGGCCACTTCACGGATCGGACGCAGCAAGGCACGGCTCAGCCACCAGGCGAGCACGCCTGTGGCCAACAGGCAAGCCAGACCTATCAGCAGGCTGGAGCGCAACTGGTTCAACTGGAAGCGCCGGTCACCGACGCTGGTGACCGCCTGCAGCGGCGCCAGGGCCATCCAGCCGACTACCTGGCCCTGGTGATGGATCGGTCGCAGCAACATGTCGCTGCTGGCAGCCTGGTAGCCGATGATGGGCTGGCGCTGAGCATCGAGCAGGGCGAATCGAACGAACGCGCCGGTCAGGTCGGAGACCGTCAGCAGGCTGGGGTCGAAGGTCTTGTCCGGGTGGGCATCGTCCGGGCGCAGCAGCTCGAACCACTGGTCCTTGTCGCGGCGGATGAAGTCCCAGCTGCCATTGCGTGCGTACGCTTGCTCGACCCGTGGCACGATGCGATCCATGCGTTCCTCGGCCTGCTGGTTGAGGTAGCCGAGAAAGCCGTACTTAAGGCTGAGGTAAGCGGCAAAAACCATGCCCAGCACAGCGAAGGCACAGACCGCCAGCATGGCGAAGAAGAACTTGCGGGAAAGGCTGACTTTCATGGCACCGCCGGCATACTGGAATAGCCGCTATTGAAGCGCGCAGCCCCATGTGCCGCAAGGCACGCCCGACAATCTCCACACTTTCTGCATATTGGCTGCACAATTGCCGCACACGCTTGAGCCATCGAAATTCATGGCTCGGAGCCTGCGATGCCTACCTTGTTCCACTCTATGTTGTTTGCCCGCTCACCCCTGGCCCGCGCCATTTTGCTTAGTGCGGGCCTTCTCGTCATAGGCGGTTGCCGCGAAGCCGAAACCGCTGCCCTGCCCGCTCCGCTGCAGGAAGTCGCGGTTTACGAAGTGACCACCGCCGCCCAGGCCCTGACCACCACCCTGCCCGGTCGCGCCAGTGCTCACCTGATTGCCGAGATCCGGCCGCAAGTTGGCGGCATCATCCAGAAACGCCTGTTCAACGAGGGTGACACGGTAAAGGCCGGCCAGGCGCTCTACCAGATCGACCCGCAGACCTACCAGGCAAGCCTGGCTCAAGCCAAAGCGACTGTCAGCTCAGCCCGAGCTACACTCAAGGCCGCTGAACTGAAGGCCAAGCGCGATGCGCAACTGGTGAGGATCGACGCCATCAGTGCCGAAGACAACGAAAGCGCCCAGTCTGCGTTGCTTAAGGCGCGTGCCAGCCTGCAATCTGCGTTGGCCGAGCAGCGCACGGCGCAGATCAACCTTGATTACACCCGCATCAACGCGCCGATCGACGGCCGTACCGCCACCTCCTCAGTGACCCCAGGGGCGCTAGTCACTGCCGAGCAGGCCACGGCCCTGACCACCGTGCAACAGCTGGACCCGATCTATGTCGACTTTACCCAGCCGAGCAGCACCCTGCTGCGCCTCAAGCGCGAGCTGGCCGAAGGCAAGCTGGCACCCAGCGGCAATGCGGATGCCGCGCGCGTCACACTGGAACTCGAAGATGGCAGCACCTATGCCCATGCCGGCACCCTTACCTTCAACGGTGTGAGCGTCGATGAAAGCACCGGCAGTGTGACGTTCCGGGCAGTAGTGCCCAATCCCGACGGCCTGCTGATGCCGGGCATGTACATCAAGGCGACGTTGCAGGAAGGCGTGCAGAACGACGCCATCCTGGTACCGCAGCAGGCCGTCAGCCGTGACGAGCGCGGTGGCGCCACAGCGCTGGTAGTGGTTGACGGTAAGGTGCAACAGCGTGAACTGACCCTGGCCCGCGCGGTAGGCAATCGGTGGTGGGTCAGCCAAGGCCTGGCCGCCGGCGACCAGGTCATCGTGCAGGGCCTGCAGAAGGTTCGCGTTGGCCAACAGGTCCAGGTGCAGAACAACACCCTTAGCGCCCACAACGACAGCAACTGAGGCCCACCCCATGGCACGTTTCTTCATCGACCGGCCGATCTTCGCGTGGGTCATCGCCATCCTGATCATGCTCGGCGGCGGCCTGGCAATCTCCGAACTGCCGCTGGCGCAGTACCCCAATATCGCCCCGCCGCAGGTCAGCCTCAGCGCCACCTACACCGGCGCCTCGGCCAAGACCATGGAAGACTCGGTGACCCAGGTCATCGAGCAGCAGATGACCGGCCTGGACGGCCTCACCTACATGTCGTCGTCCAGCAGTTCGTCGGGCAGCGCCAAGATCACCCTGACGTTCGAGGCTGGCACCGACGTCAACACTGCGCAAATGCTGGTGCAGACCAGGCTGGAGCAGGCCAAGGCGCGCCTGCCCGATTCGGTGCAACAGCACGGCATCGAGGTGCACAACTCGGCCAGCGACTTCCTCATCATCGTAGCCCTGGTTTCGGACAACCCTGATGTCAGTGCCACCGATATCAGCGATTTCATCTCCAGCACGCTGTACGACCAGATCAGCCGGGTCAGCGGCGTCGGCGAGGTAACCACTCTGGGTTCGAGCTACGCGATGCGTATATGGCTCGACCCGGACAAGCTGAAACAGTACGGGTTGATGCCTTCTGACGTGAGCAGCGCGCTTCAAGCGCAGAACGTAGACACCTCAGCCGGCCAACTCGGCGCCCTGCCCGCGCGTGCCGGTCAGCAGTTGAACGCCACCATCAATGCGCGCAGCAAATTGCAGACCGCCGCACAGTTTCGCGAATTGGTGCTCAAGCACAACAGCGCTGGCGCCGTGGTGACCCTGGCCGACGTGGCCCGGGTAGAGCTTGGCAGCGAGAGCTACGACGTAGTCGCCGAGCATAACGGCCGGCCGGCCGGCGGTCTGGCGGTGAGCCTGGCAACTGGCGCCAATGCGCTGGATGTTTCGGAAGCTGTCCAGGCCAAGCTGGCGGAGCTTGAACAATTTTTCCCCAGCAAGCTGCAATTGCGCAGCGAGGTAGCCTACAACACCGCGCCCTTCGTGAAGATTTCCATCGAGGAAGTGGTCAAGACATTGTTCGAGGCCATCGCCCTGGTGGTATTGATCATGTACCTGTTCATGCAGAACCTGCGCGCCACCCTGATCCCGGCAATCGCAGTGCCCGTGGTGTTGCTCGGTACCTTCGGCGTGCTGGCCCTGCTCGGCTACTCGATCAATACCCTGACCATGTTTGGCATGGTGCTGGCCATCGGCTTGCTGGTGGACGATGCCATCGTGGTCGTGGAGAACGTGGAGCGGATCATGGCCGAAAAAGGCCTGACGCCCCGCGAAGCGACCCGTCAGTCGATGGGAGAAATCAGCGGCGCGCTGATTGGTATCGCGGTGGTGCTCTCGGCGGTGTTCATCCCCATGGCATTCTTCGGCGGTTCCACCGGGGTGATCTACCGTCAGTTCTCGGTGACCCTGGTCGCAGCCATGGCCCTGTCTGTGCTGGTGGCCATGACCCTGACGCCTGCATTGTGCGCCAGCCTGCTCAAACCGGTAGCGAACCACGGCGCACCCCAGCGCGGCTTTTTCGGCTGGTTCAACCGCCACTTCGAACGTACCTCGCAGCGCTACCAACGTGGTGTCGGCAAGGTACTGACGCGTCCGCTGCGCGGCTTGCTGGTGTACGTGCTGGTGCTGGGCGGCGTGGTGCTGATGTTCGAGAAACTTCCCACGGCGTTTCTTCCTGAGGAAGACCAGGGCATGCTGATGATGCAGATGACCCTGCCGGTGGGCGGCACCGACGCGCGCTTGCAAGCGGTCAACCGCCAGGTGCAGGAGTACATGCTGCAACAACCGGAGGTGGCGTCGATCCTCACCGTGCGTGGCCTGGGTACCGGTGGTAACGCACAGAATTCGGGGCGCGGTTTCATCAAGCTCAAGGACTGGAGCGAACGCCAGGGCGACGAGCACAGCGCCATAGCGGTGGCACGTCGGGCCAACATGGCGCTGTCGAAGATCCTCGATGCCAATGTGTTCGTCATCGCCCCACCGGCTATCCAGGGCCTGGGCCAGAGCTCAGGCTTCGATGTGCAGTTGCAGGACCTGGCTGGCCTCGGCCACGCCGAGCTGCTGAAGGCGCGGAATCAGTTCATCGCCCTTGCCGCCAAGGACCCGCGGCTGGCCTATGTGCGCGCCCAAGGCCTGGAGGACACGCCACAGCTCAACGTCGCCATCGATGACCGCAAGGCCGGTGCAATGGGTATTGCCGCCAGCGACGTCAATGACACTTTGAGCACCGTAATGGGCGGCAGCTACGTCAACGACTTCGTTGACGCCGGCCGGGTGAAGAAAGTCTACCTGCAGGGTGAGGTCGACAAGCGCATGCTGGCTGAGGACATCGGTGCCTGGTACGTGCGCAACGACAGCGATGCCATGGTGCCGATGTCGGCGTTCACCAGTACCTCCTGGAGCACCGCCTCGCCGTTGCTGGAGCGCTTCAATGGCTTCGGCTCCTACGAACTGGTGGGTGAGCCTGCCCGCGGCGTGAGCTCCGGCAACGCGATGGCTGCGGTCGAGCAGATCATGGCGCAATTGCCTGAAGGTATCGGCTATGCCTGGGCTGGTCAGTCGTACCAGGAGCGCCTGGCTGGCAACCAGGCACCGTTGCTGTACGCCATCTCGATTCTGTTCGTGTTCTTGTGCCTGGCGGCCCTGTACGAAAGCTGGTCGGTGCCATTTGCGGTAATGCTGGTTGTGCCGGTGGGTCTCCTCGGCGCGCTGCTGCTGACCGGCGTTCGCGGGCTGGCCAACGACGTGTACTTCCAGGTCGGGTTACTGACCACGGTGGGTTTGGCGGCGAAGAACGCGATCCTGATCGTTGAATTCGCCAAAGAAGGATATGAGCGTGGCCAGGACCTGATTACCGCTACCTTGGAAGTCGTGCGCATCCGCTTGCGGCCGGTACTGATGACGTCGCTGGCGTTCATCCTAGGTGTGCTGCCACTGGCCTTGAGTAGCGGTGCCGGGGCCGGTGGACGACAGGCGATCGGCACCGGCGTGCTGGGTGGCATGCTCGCCGCCACCCTGCTCGGCCTGTTTTTCATCCCGTTGTTTTATGTACTGGTGCAGCGCTTGGCCGGCCGACATGCCAGCACTGTCGATACTGTTGCAGGAGAAGCCTGATGCGTCTGTCCCCCCTCTTGCTGGCGCTGGCCCTGGCCGGCTGCGTCAACCTCGCGCCTGACTACCAGCGCCCGGCAGCGCCGGTAGCTGAGCAGTGGCCAACCACCAGCGGCGCAAGCACCACGAGCGCCGATATAAGCTGGAAATCACTGTTCACCGATGCCCGCCTGCGCGACACCGTGGCGCTGGCGTTGGCCAACAACCGCGACCTGCGGGTGGCGGCATTGAATGTCGAGTACCAGCGGGCGCAGTACCGCATCCAGCGCGCCGAGTTGTTTCCGGCCGTATCGGCAACTGCCGACGGCACCCGGCAGCGCAGCGTGACCAACGGCAGCTCAGCGGTGAGCAGCCAGTACAGCGTAGGCCTCGGCGTCAGCAATTACGAGCTGGACTTGTTTGGTCGCCTGGGCAACCTAAAAGACGCTGCGCTGGAGCAGTACCTTTCGCTGGAACAAACCCGCCGTAGCACGCAGCTCAGCCTGGTGGCCGAGGTCGCCACGGCCTGGATGACCCTGGCCGCCGACCAGCAATTGCTGAAGCTGGCCAATGACACCTATGCCAGCCAGCAGAAAACCTACACCTTGGTGCAACAGAGTCATGGGCTGGGCGGCGAGTCCGGGGTAAGCCTGGCGCAAGCGCGCAGCACCGTCGAGTCCGCCCGTGCCGATGCGGCCAATTATGCCAGCCAGGTCGAGCAGGACCGTAACGCCCTGGAACTGCTGGTAGGCCAACGTCTGAGCGACTCTCTGCTGCCAGGCGACCAGCCATTCGATACCACACTGCTGGTGAGTGTGCCGCAGGGCCTGCCATCCAGCCTGCTTCAGCGTCGCCCGGACGTGCAGGCCGCCGAACATACCCTGAAGGCGGCCAATGCTGACGTCGGCGCGGCCCGGGCTGCATTCTTCCCGAGCATCACCCTTACCGCCAGCGGTGGCAGCGCCAGTAGCGAGCTGTCCGGCCTATTCAAGGGTGGCAGTGGCGCCTGGAGCTTCGCCCCCTCGATCAACCTGCCAATCTTCAACGCAGGGAGCAATCGAGCCAGCCTGGATGCAACCAAAGTCAACAGCGAAATCGAAGTGGCGACCTACGAGAAGACGATCCAGACCGCGTTCAGCGAAGTGGCCGATGCGCTGTCAGTGCGTGCCCATATCAATGAGCGGCTCGATGCCCAGCGCAGCCTGACCGAAGCTACCGACACTGCTTATCAGCTCTCGCTGGCGCTTTACAAGCAGGGCTCGGACAGCTTCCTGGATGTGCTCGACGCTCAGCGCTCGCTGTATTCGGCGCAGCAGTCGCTGATCAGCCTGAAGCTGACCGAACAGACCAACCGGGTGACCTTGTACAAGGCACTTGGCGGCGAATGGGCCCAGCGCTGAAACATCCAATGGAGGAAATGCAGCCCTTTCAACGCTTATAACTGTGAAGTGCGTTTGGTGCGCCTACCGTGCGTACTCGCGGTTGGTCATCGATGCCACTCTTGCCCAACGCCCCGATGGCATCGGGCGCCCTCTCCGATTGCTAAGCGAAGCCACGCGAGAAGTTTCAGGTGGCTCTGGCTTGCGGTAGTTCGATGCGGACCCGCAAGCCGCCGCTCGCCGCAGGCAGCGCGGTAATGACGCCGCCATGAAGCGCAACGGAACGCTGGGCGATTGCCAAGCCAAGACCAAAGCCGTCGCCGTTACTGTCTGTACCGCGGTCAAACGGATCGAAAATACGCTCCAGCCGCGTCGGCTCGACGCCTGGGCCATGATCACTGATGCTGACGTGCAACCATTGCTGAACTGGTGCCAGCGCGACCTCTACCAGCACTTCGGTACCCGTTGCGGTGTAGCGCACGGCGTTACGAATGATGTTCTCGAACGCCCGGTACAGCAGCTCTTCATGGCCAAGCATGATAAATCTGACCTGGCCTCGCAGGGTTACCACGCAGTGTTTCATCCTGGCCTCGAACCGGGCGTCTCCGACAATCTGCGCCAACAGCTCGACCACATCGAAAGTGACCAATTCGTTATTGCCCTGCCGGGACTGGGCACGAGCCAGCGTCAGCAACTGCTCGATCAGGTCGTCCATGCGTCGCGACTCACGCTCCACCCGTTCCAGCATGTCGTGCCGGTCCGGTTGCTGTCGCATCAGACCGATGGCGGCATGCATGCGGGCCAATGGCGACCGCAGTTCATGGGATATGTCATGCAGCAGATTCTGCTGCGCCTGCACCAACGCCTCAAGCTGCCCGGTCATACGGTCGCAGTCTTCAGCCAGTTCGACGATTTCGTCGCGGCGATTGCCCAGCAGGGGTTTGACCCTCACCTCGAAACGGCCCTGAGCAACCTGGCCCATGGCTTCGCGCAACCAGGCCAGCGGGCGGGTCAGGTACAGGCTGCACAGGAAAGCGAACAGCGCACTCAGCAGTGTCCCGGTCAACAGCGGGCCCATGCCGAGCGGGCGCAGTGGCTCGCCAATGGAGGTAGCCACCGAAGCACGCAACACCATTTGGCGGCCGTCGCTGTCGCTCAGCGCCTGCTCGAACCGCGCTACTGGCACAACACTGCCGCCCAGTAACTGGCCCCGGCTATCGTAAAGGCCTACCTGCACATCCGGGGGCTGGGGTGACACCTCCAGCAACTGTCGGCCAGCCTGCTCGCCGTAACGTTGCAATAATTGCATTTCGTTGGCCAGCAACGAACGCAGCGCGGGGGTATCACCGCGCAGGTCATTGAGCATGAAGGCGCCCGCCCCCACCAGGAAGGTCAGGGTGTTGGCCAGCCAGAAGGCCAGGAACAGCTTCCAGAACAGGCGCCGGCGCATCATTCGACGATCAGCATGTAGCCCATGCCGCGCACGCTCTGGATCCAGCTGCTGCCATCGGCGCGTGGCCCGAGCTTCTGCCGGATGCTGCTGATATGTACATCGACACGCCGGTCGTAACGAGCAAGAGGCCGGCCCAGCGCTTCAAGCGACAGATCCTGCTTGCTGACCAGGTGGCCAGCCTGCCGGGCCAGCGCCTCGAGCAGGCTGAACTCGGAGCCGGTCAGCTCGAGGTTTGCTGCACCCCAGTGTGCTTCTCGGCGCCGGGGCCACAGTCTCAAGGCGCCGCTTGATACCTGTTCGGACGCAGTGCTCTCGCCCATCAGTTGCGGCTGCACACGGCGCAATATCGCCCGCAGGCGTGCCACCAGTTCGCCAGGAGAGCTCGGCTTGGGCACATAGTCATCGGCCCCCAGCTCCAGCCCGGCGATGCGATCGATGTTGTCGCCACGGGCGGTCAGCAATAAAACCGGTACCTGGCTGCGCGCCCGCACCCGGCGCAACACCTCGATACCGGAAATGCCCGGCAGCATGACGTCCAGTATCACCACCTGATAATGCCCGGACAACGCCTGGTCCTCGCCTTCTTCGCCAGTGCCGACGGCGGTAGCCTGGAAGCCTTCGCGCGCCAGGTAGAGAGCGAGCATTTCGGTGAGGTCACGATCATCGTCGACCAGCAGCACAGGGATCATCAGGGCCATCTATTGCAATATCTGAGGCGCCAATGATCGCCTCGCGGGCCGACACTGTCACTGCCGACCGGTCAGACTTTACACATCTTTACCCTCGGCTAACCGCGCCAAACACAGCCCGCCCGTATCCTCATCGCCCGCAGCATGCGGGTTGCCCGCGCTTGCTTCTTTGAAACCGCTTGTCTGGAACCCCTGATGAACTACCCGCGCCTGTTGATCTCCATCTTGTTGCTCAAAGCCACGCTGGCTCAGGCCACACCGTTCAGGATCGCCGACATACGCGTCAACGGCCTGCAGCGGGTATCCGCCGGCAGCGTGTTCGGCGCCTTGCCGCTGAACGTCGGCGACCAGGCTGATGACCGCCGCCTGGTGGAGTCGACCCGTTCGCTGTTCAAGACTGGCTTCTTCCAGGACATCCAGCTGAACCGCGATGGCAATGTCCTGATCATCAACGTGGTCGAGCGCCCGTCGGTGTCGAGCATCGAGATCGAAGGCAACAAGGCGATCAGCACCGAAGACCTGATGAAGGGCCTGAAGCAATCGGGCCTGGCCGAAGGCGAGATCTTCCAGCGTGCCACCCTCGAAGGTGTGCGTAACGAGTTGCAGCGCCAGTACGTGGCCCAGGGCCGCTACTCGGCCGAGGTCAACGCCGAAGTGGTGCCGCAACCGCGCAACCGCGTGGCCCTGAAGATCAAGATCAACGAAGGTACCGTCGCCGCCATCCAGCACATCAACATCGTCGGCAACACCGTGTTCAGCGATGGAGAATTGCAGCAGCTGTTCGAGCTGAAGACCACCAACTGGCTGTCGTTCTTCAAGAACGATGACAAGTACGCCCGCGAAAAACTGTCCGGTGACCTGGAGCGCCTGCGTTCCTACTACCTGGATCGCGGCTACATCAACATGGATATCGCTTCTACCCAGGTGTCCATCACCCCGGACAAGAAGCACGTCTTCATCACCGTCAACGTCAACGAAGGCGAGAAGTACACCGTTCGCGACGTGAAGCTGTCCGGTGACCTGAAGGTACCGGAAGACCAGGTCAAGTCGCTGCTATTGGTGCAGCCTGGCCAGGTGTTCTCGCGCAAGGTGATGACCACCACGTCCGAACTGATCACCCGTCGCCTGGGCAACGAGGGCTACACATTCGCCAACGTCAACGGTGTGCCGCAGCCCAACGACCAGGACCACACCGTCGACATCATGTTCGTGGTCGACCCGGGCAAGCGCGCCTACGTCAACCGCATCAACTACCGCGGCAACACCAAGACCGAAGACCAGGTGCTGCGCCGCGAGATGCGCCAGATGGAAGGTGGCTGGGCCTCGACCTACCTGATCGACCAGTCCAAGGCCCGCCTGGAGCGCCTGGGCTTCTTCAAGGAAGTCAACGTCGAGACCCCGCCTGTGCCAGGCACCGACGACCAGGTGGACGTCAACTACAGCGTCGAGGAGCAGGCCTCCGGTTCGATCAACGCCAGCATCGGTTTCGCCCAGAGCTCGGGCCTGATCCTCGGTGGTTCGATCAGCCAGAGCAACTTCCTCGGTACCGGCAACAAGGTATCGATCGGCCTGACCCGTTCGGAATACCAGACCAAATACAACTTCGGCTTCACCAACCCCTATTTCACCGAAGATGGCGTCAGCCTGGGTTACAACCTGTTCTACAGCAGTACCGACTACAGCGACTATTACGATGACGGCGTATCCTATTACGCCATTAACAGCTACGGCGCGGGCGTCAACTTCGGCTACCCGATCAACGAGACCTCGCGCCTGACCTACGGCCTGACCCTGCAGCACGACGACATTTCGCCTGGGACTTACAGTGCCGACGAGATCTACGACTTCATCCAGCGTGAGGGTAAAAGCTTCAACAACCTCAAGGCCTCGATCGGCTGGTCGGAGTCGACACTGAACAAGGGCGTGCTGGCGACCCGCGGCCACGCGCAAAGCCTGACCCTGATGGCCACAACCCCGGGCAGCGATCTGTCGTTCTACAAGCTCGACTACAACGGCCAGACTTTCCTCCCGGTAAGCAACACCACTACCTTGCGGCTGCACGCCAACCTCGGATACGGCGACGGTTACGGCTCAACCGACAGTCTGCCCTTCTATGAAAGCTACACCGCAGGGGGACAAGGGTCGGTGCGCGGCTTCAAGGACGGCACCCTTGGCCCACGCAGCACGCCGGCCACCGGCACGTATGCCAGCGCCGGGCAAGCCTACTATTCCGACCGCGATACCGACGTGCTGGGCGGCAACCTCCTGCTAACCGGTGGCGCCGAGTACATTTTTCCGCTGCCCTTCATCAAGAACCAGAGCCAGCTGCGCAGTTCGGTATTCCTGGATGCGGGCAACGTCTATGCCGACACCTGCTACCTGTCGACTACCCAAGGCTGCGGCAGCGTAGACCTCACGCAGATGGCCGTCTCTCTTGGGATTGGTGTCACCTGGTACAGCCCGATCGGACCACTGAGTTTCAGCCTGGCGGCGCCCCTGAAGAAGCCGGATAACGCTGAGACTCAAATTTTCCAGTTCTCGTTGGGGCAAACGTTCTGATCGCGGATCAATGCACCTGACAGCCGCGCCAGATGGAAACTCGTAGCCAGGTATTACCCGCTTTTACCCCCGCTTAACCCAAGTTGACAGTCGCCTTGCCTAAGCTGGCCGGCACTCAAACCCGACCTGCAGGACACGCCAATGCCTCCGTTCACGCCATGCTTTCCCACCACGCTGCGCCATGATGAAGTTCCGGTTGCGCTGCTTGACCTCGTTCAGCAACGCCTGGCCAGCCTGCTAGGCCCACGCTTTACCGTGATACTGGGCGGCAGCGGCAAAGGTGAAGGGATCAGCCATTACCATCTGGCCATCCAGCACAACCAGAGTGGAGTTTGCCTGGAGGACACCGGCGACGTCAGCGACGGCTTTACCGAACACCTATTACGGTTGGGCGCGCAGACGAAAAACATGCTCGAATCTGTCACTTTCGACCGAATGGGCAGCAGCGCCCCGGACAGACCCCTAGTATGGATAAGCGAGCTGGAGTTGCCAATTGAACCCCACCGCGGAGATCAAGCACGGGATGTTTGATGCCCGGGCCTGGTTGAGCAGCTCGACATCGGCCACAAACCGCCGACTGTTTGAGCGCGAACAGATCCTCCGAAACATCCCCTGGTTGCCGTAGGTCCATCAGCAGCACTTCTGCCTTGTTGTATCGGAAGCCAGGTTGGAGTATCCAGCCACTGAACTTCGCTGGACAACAAACGCCGAACGGATGACTTATCGGGTATCGCTCGCTACCCTGACCTCCCCGTCGCCTGATGGTTTCCAGCTCAAATCCCCTTTCACCCAGACGAGCATGTCATGAAATCCCCCACAGGTTTGCTGCTGTCGGCTATCGAACTGGACCGTGCCAGTGCCATACCCCTGTACCGCCAGCTGTATCTGCAGATTCGCAAACAGATACTCAACGGCAGAATTCAGGGGGGCGTGCGCCTGCCGTCGACCCGAACCTTGAGCATTGAGTTGGGGCTGTCGCGGATCACCATTCTCAATGCTTTCGATCAGTTGATTGCCGAAGGTTTCCTGGCCTCGCGCACGGGTGCAGGTACGTATGTCGGTACTGAGTGGGAAAGCCGGAGTATCGAGGACGAGCAACCGCGCCAGCCACCGCGGCTTTCCGAACTGAGCCAGTCGATGCTGTCGCTGCGCAGCGATCATTTTCGCGGGGTGTCGTATGCCGACTGGGATCCGGCGACGCCGACCTCCTTCCTGCCTAGTCAAAGCACCTATGAAGAATTTCCGCAGGCCATCTGGCGGCGCCTGATGAACCGTCATTTGCTCAAGCCAACCAAGGCGATTCTGGGTTATGGCGAGCTACAAGGCTTGCAGGCGTTTCGCACAGCGATTGCCGAATACGTCTTCGATGCGCGAGGTATCGACTGCGATGCCGGGCAAGTGGTGGTCGTTTCCGGCGCGCAGCAAGCGTTCAACCTGCTGGCCATGCTGCTGCTCAATCCGCAGGACAGTGCCTGGATGGAAGACCCTGGGCACATCGCCGCGCGGATTGCGTTGCAAGCCCAGGGGGCTCGGATAATTCCATTGCGGGTTGATGAACAGGGGATCGATGTGCAGCAAGGCCTTGCCGAGTGCCCTGATGCGCGCCTGGTATTTTGTACGCCTTCGCGTCAGCATCCTTTGGGGGGCACCCTGAGTTATGAGCGGCGCCAGGCACTCATCGACTGGGCTACGCAGCATCAGAGCTGGATCATCGAAGACGATTGCGACAGCGAGTTTCGTTACAGAGGGCGACTGCTCCCGGCACTGTACGCCTTGGACCAGGCGGCCCGGGTGATCTACGTCGGCACGTTCAGCAAAGTGCTCTTTCCGTCACTGCGGCTGGGTTACGTGATCCTGCCGCAGGCTCTGGTCGAGCCCTTTTGCACCCTGCGCGCGGTCATGGATCGCAGCCCGCCCACACTGCTTCAGGCCACAACGGCGGACTTCATGCGCGAAGGCCACTTCCTGGGGCACATCCGCCGCATGCGTGCACTGTACAAGGCGCGCCAGCAGGCATTGATCGAACAATTTGAAAAGCAGATCGGCAGCTTTTTCAGGATCACTCCGACCGACGCTGGCATGCACCTGATCGCCTGGCTGCCCCCCGAACTCAGTGACACGGACATCGCCCGGCAACTGGCCCAACACAACATTCATACCTATGCCTTGAGCGACTACCGCATCAAGCATGACCTGCCGCCTGCCCTGTTGATCGGCTTTGCTGGCACGCCAGAAAAGCAGGCCCGGCAGCGTGTCGAGGAGCTGGCCCAGGCCTTGCGCACGCTGGGTTATCTCCCGCCGACCACTTGATGCGAGGCAAGTGGCCTTATCAATTAATTGATAATGGATCTATCGAGCGTTCCTGACTGGCGCGATAAAGGCTGCGCCGGTAGACCCGGTGTCTGAACCAGGAACGACGCTAATGAACAACAAGATCCAGGAACGATTCAACGCCTTGCTCAGCCATAAGGTGGTCGAACACGAGGCGGCTCCAGTGCTGACAGCGGCACTGGCCCAGCGGTTGCTTGAACGTCTCGGGCAATTGCGCCTGTTTGCCCACGCCTACCCGCTACTGACCAACCTCACCCACGGTCGTGTCACCCCCGCCGACCTGCTGGACTTCGCCTATCGCCACGAGCTGCAAGGACTGAGCCTGCACTTGCTCGACGGCGAGGAAAACAGCCTGAGCCAGATGTCGCCAGAGCAGCTCCAGGCGTTTGCCAGCAAGGCCAAGGCGCTGGGGCTGGATGTGCACCTGGAAATCAGCAGCACGCTGAAAAAGGATGTCGACCAAGTGATCGCCATCGCCAAGGCCCTGGGGGTACGCAACATCCGTGTCTACTCACGTTACGAGGGCACGCTGTCGCGGGTCATGGACGTGATTGAGAGCGACCTGCACTACCTCGCACAACAGGCCGACGCCAACGATCTGTACTTTGACTTCGAGCAGCATGAAGAACTCAAGAGCAGCGAGATCGCGCAACTGCTCAACCGTCTCAACCACCCTCGCCTGCATGCCCTGTTCGATTTCGGCAACATGATCAATGCCTGCGAACAGCCCCTGCAGGCCCTGCACAACCTGGCGCCGCACATCCGCCAGGTTCACCTCAAGGGCGTGCGCATCGTCCCCGAACAAAACGGCTTCGGCCATTACGGCGTATTGCAAGGCAGCGACGAAGACGATTTGCCCAGCGCCCGCATGCTGTTCGAGCTGCTGATGCTGGGCGAAGCAACCCCACAGGTGATCGCGTTCATTCTTGAGCAGGAAAACCACTACGTGGCCCCGGCCTTCCGCCAGCGCCTTGAAGCGGCCGATCCATTCATTGCCTACCGGGAGATGAGCGAAACGCCGCTCCCGAAAGGCTACTCGCTCGAGCGCATGCTGGCCGACGAACCCCGCTGGGCGAACAATCAGGTGGCCTATGTCCGACGCTTGCTGGGCGAACTGCGCATCTTGGCTGAACTGACCCTGGCCACCCCTTCCAACGCCTGAACCTAACGACCCGATTACGCCCGGAGAACAATAATGACAACTCAAAACAGGGCCAAATGGCTCAGATTCCTTATTCTCATCCTCGGTGGCGGCACCATTTACAAGTTGGCGAACCTCAAGGACGCCTTCTATGTCCCCATGCAGGAATTCATGGGCCTCAATCACACTGAAATCGGCATGCTATTGAGTGCCAACGCGATCATCGCGACTGCACTGTTTGTGGTTGGCGGCCTGCTCGCCGATCGCTACGACACGCGCAAATTGATCCCCCTCGGGCTGATCGGGACCGGAAGCCTTGGGTTGTACCTGGCAACCTTTCCGCCCTTCAGCAGCCTGCTGATCGTGTTCAGTCTGTTGGCCGTCTGTGCCGACTGCCTGTTTTGGCCATCGCTGCTCAAAGCCATCCGTAATCTGGGTGACGATCAGGAACAAGGCCGGTTGTTCGGCCTGCTGGAAGGCGGACGTGGCGTGGTTGATACGCTGGTGGCCTTTTCCGCACTGGGCGTGTTCGTCGCCATGGGTTCGGGGGAAACCGGCCTGAAGTCGGCGATCCTGTTCTACTCGGTCATCGACATTGTGGCGGGCACCCTGACCTGGCTCCTGCTCAAGGGTGGTAATGTGCAATCGGCCGCCAGGCCGAAAAACGGTCTGGCGAACCTGATGGAAGCGATCAAGGTACCCGGTATCTGGTTGGTCAGTCTCAACGTGTTCATGGTCTACATCGTCTACTGCGGCCTGACCTATTTCATTCCCTACCTCAAGGAAATGTACGGGTTGCCCGTGGCGTTGGTAGGCGCCTACGGCATCATCAACCAATACTTCCTGAAAATCCTCGGCGGGCCTGCCGGCGGTTTCATTGCCGACAAGCAGTTCAAGAGCACCAGCCGTTACCTGAAGTGGGCCTTTCTGGCGCTATTGCCGCTGATGGGCGTGATCATGCTGATTCCTAAAAGCCCGGGCTTCATCTATGCGGGGATGGCGGCCACCCTCTCCTTCGCCCTGATTGTGTTCTCGATGCGCGGCGTGTTCTGGGCGCCCATGGGCGAAGTCGGCATTCCGCAGCACATCACCGGCTCGGCCTTCGGCATCGGTTGCCTGATCGGCTATGCACCCGGCATGTTTGCCTACGTCATTTATGGCGCGATCCTGGACCACTTCCCTGGTCAACAGGGCTACAACTATGTGTTCATCCTGATGAGCATGCTGGCCATTGCGGGCTTCATGGTGTCCAGCCTTCTCTATCAAGCGGTGCGCAAAAAATCCATGCCTACTGGCGGGGTCAGCGCGGTACAAGCCTGATCAATGAACCGCAGAGCCTAGAACTCCACCTTGCCCCGACCCGCCTTGACAGTGCTGCGCCTGGCTTTGCCTTCAAGGCGGCGGGTCTTCGAGCCGAGGGTCGGCTTGGTGGGTCGGCGTTTCTTCTCGGTCTTGCCGGCGGCGATGATCAACTCGGCAAGACGCGCCAGTGCATCAGCGCGGTTCTGCTCCTGTGTGCGGTATTGTTGTGCCTTGATGATCAACACGCCGTCGCCGGTGATGCGACTGTCACGCAGCGCCAACAGCCGCTCCTTGTAAAACTCGGGCAGCGACGAGGCGGGAATGTCGAAGCGCAGGTGCACGGCGCTGGACACCTTGTTGACATTCTGCCCACCTGCGCCTTGCGCACGGATGTATGTCAGTTCGATGTCGGCATCTGGCAGGTGCACGTTATTAGAGATGCTCAGCATGGCATGGCCCTTGTGATTCCCCTCCATTATCACAGCCTTCGCTGCTCGCCCACAGAACAAAATACGGTTGACCTCAACCACACTGATCGAGGCACCCCACTCCGCCATTGCCGGTAGCCTCGATATCTGCCGCCTTCCTCAAGCCTTTTGCATAAATGCAACTATGCTAGGTCTGCTACCCGAACGGACTGAGCAGATCGAGCCTTCCGTCCATACGTCATGGCAAAACAATGGTAATGGGATTGATCCGCTTGGGTTGAATTGGCCATTGCTGCCTCTCAAGGCAGGTCTGCCGGAGGTTAAAAGTGCGAATCGCTTTTCTGGTGAACCGGGACGTTGAGAGCAATCTCACTCTCAATTACCTGTTACCCGAGATTCACGAGAGCACAGTGGGAATATTCCTCTCGGAGAGAGTGGGATCGGGCAAGAAGGTGCCACGCATGCTCGGACAACTGGCATTGATCGAGCAGGACTTCTTCAATGCCTTGCCCCCTGGGTCAACCAGATCGAGCGACCAGGTCAGCAGCGGGCTTCGATTCGGTTTTGCAGAACTGCAGCAACGCTTTGGGGTTCCTGTACAGGTATTGCCCAGCTTGAGGGATCCTGCGGGCCTGCAAATGCTGCAGGATGCGGGAGCGGATCTGTTCATCTCAATCCGCTTTGGTCAAATCCTGAAGAATGAAGCGTTGGCAATTCCGTCACGCGGCGTCCTCAATCTTCACTCTGGCCTCTTGCCTCAGTATCGAGGTGTTCTCGCGACCTTCCGGGCGCTGCTGAACGGGGCCCCGGAGATCGGCTGTACTCTCCACTGGATTGACAGTCCCGGCATCGATGTTGGTCGCATCATCGAGACTGCCCGGGTGGCAGTCGACAAGGAGCACTCCTTGCTGTGGCACATCCTTTCACTTTATCAACCAGGCGCGCGTCTCATCATGAACGCAATCAGGCGCCTGGAGCGCAATGAGCCTATGCCGGGGACGTCTCAAGATCCATCTGCCGGGGCCTACTACTCCTTTCCCAGCGAGGATGACCTGATGCAGTTCACGACACTGGGGTGGCGGCTCTTCGATCGCGAGGACGTTTGGGAGCTTTTCGAATCGTACGGATTTCCGTTGCGGATAAATACTCTTCAAGCGCTGAACGGCGGCAGCTGATGCGAAGGCGGCCGCGTTTCGCGGACCGCCACGGGTGGAATGAGCTCAGCGCATCATACCCAGCTCGGCATCATCCATCAGCGCCTTGGCCAATGCGCTCAGGTAATGCGCAGCCCAGATCAAAGCGAAAAAATCTGATTTTTCGAGGCAATCAGAGAATTGATGTATTTAGCGCCATCACATCAGGCAATAGAGTTCGGTGACCTGCGCCACAATCTCTCCCTTCGCATCATAGAGCCTCGCCTCTGGCGTCATGGCCATGGAGCGGGCCTCGAGTACATAGCGGTGCCCTGCCTCGAAATGCGCGTAGTCGATGGTCAGGTAGCATTGCCTTACCGTGCTGCCCCCCATCAGGCTGATGCCACCACCACCATTGACTTCGTAGTCGAACCTGACGACCAATTCATGGCTGCCGGGGCTGACCTCAAAGAAGCGACCGTCGCGCAGGCGTTGTTTATCCAGGCGTTCGGCCAACAGCACACGGTCATTCGGGAATGGCATCGAGAGATCGACCCAAGCCATCTGTGGGTTGGCAGTGGGCATCGGCGCCTGACAACCAGCAATTGCAGCGATCGCGAGCAACAGTGTCAGCTTGCGCATGGTAGTTCCCCAAAGGCTCCTGGGCTCACTATTCAGGATACCGCCGACAAGTGTTGATGGGCGCATGAAGGGACGGCCGAAGCCCCTCGTTCGGCTTCATGCTCATGCTTGGTTCATGCAGCCCCTTCTCGTATGATCGTCGCAATCTGATTTGGAACGGATTTCGTGAAGTCGTTACCTGGAAATGTCCCAACTGCCCCCGCTGCCCCCAAGGACGTGAAATGGAACGCGAGTGAGGCTGCCAACCAGCTCTCATGGGACGACCTGCGGATCATCAAAACGCTCAGTGAGTGTGGCAATCGCGCTGCCACGGCCAAGAAGCTCGGCATCAACGTGTCCACCGTCTCCCGCAGGGTTTCCCAGGTTGAAAAAACACTTGGCGTAGCCTTGTTTGATCACCGCAAATCAGGCTATTTGCTCACCATCGAGGGCGCGGAATTACGTGCACTCGCCGAGCGCGTGGAGCTGGACATTGTCAGCGTGACGCGGCGTGTCTCACGTGCCGGCCAAGGGCCGCTCGGCAAGCTTCGTATCACCACCAGCGACTCACTGCTTCTTTACTTCCTCACCCCCATCATCGCGGACTTCAAGGCCCTCAACGAAGGCATCACGATTGAGGTGCTGGTGGGCAACGAATCACTGAGCCTTGCGCGAGACGAATCGGATATTGCGGTTCGAGCGACCAGGAAACCCGCCGAAAGCCTGGTGGGTCGCAAACTGGCCACAATCGCCTGGGCTCCCTACGGTAGCAGCAACCACATAGCGCCCACTCCTCTGTTCACTGAAGGCCAGGCATGGGTTTCCTATTCCGCAGCGCTGCGCGGGCTCAAAGCAACGAGCTATGTCGAAAACAGGGTCGCTGCCGAGTGCATCTCGTACCGCACCGATTCGGTTGCGGCGGCAAGTGCTGCAATCGCGGCTGGCCTGGGGGTGGGTTTTTTGCCCTGTATGTTGGGTGATATCACGCCTGGGCTTGTACGCGTCGGCCCGGTGGTGCCGGAGCTGCAGGATGAGCTGTGGCTGCTGACGCACCAGGACATCCGCAAATCGTGGCGGGTCAAGGCCTTCATGACGTTCTGTGCAGCTGCCGTTGCCAACCAGAAGCCGTTGATCGAGGGCCAATTGGTACTCCCGGTCACGTAGAGCGAAACCGGGAGTGCGGGTCACTCAGCGCGTGAGCCAAGTACCGCCTTGCAGGCGATTTCGATCAACTGAGGGCGCTGGGCAAGCCTCGATACGCCGATGATGTTACTGGCGCATTGAGGCCGCTCTGTGCCGTAAGCGGCCTTGCGAACCGTGCCGACCACGGCAAAGGCCGCGTCCATGTCCAGTACGTAGAGCGTCTCTTCCACCACATCTTCAAGCGTCGCTCCGTACAGCGCGAGCAGCTTGGAGATATTGTCGTAGCAGGCGCGCATCTGATCCCCCATCGAAGAGAAATCACACGGCCTGCCGTCACGATCCAAGGGTGCCGGCGCGACCAGGTTCCCTTCTTCGTCATGATTGAACTGGCCCGATACGTAGATCTCGTTCCCTACCCGCCGTGCCTGCGTATACCCGTAAGCCTTCTCCCACGGAACGCCCCAATAGGCGGTTTGTTTGTTGAGTGGTTGTGAAGCTGCCATCGCTTTCTCCTGGCGCAAACCGGATCAGGTAGATCCGCGTTTGCGTGCGAATCCTAGCAGCAGGATGAACAAGCAAATGGCGCATTAATGCGTCCCTGAGAGCGCAAAAGTGAGCCACCGCTTCGCTCTGCGTTTCGCTATCTTGTGCTCGAACTCAAGCAACGGGCATCACTGAGGACGTCATCCAGTGCCTCAGCACAGTCTGCAGAAGGCAGGCGCCGTGACTTGTGCGATGACCATCATCCAGCTGACAGGGAACCAAAATGAACAATCCAAAAACTGAAGTCCTGACCCCATTCAACAGCCAACTGATCTTCATCGATCAGCAGCCACAGATGGCCTTCGGCGTTCAGAGCATTGATCGCCAGACGCTGAAAAACAACACCGTAGGCCTGGCCAAGGCAGCCAGGATCTTCAATGTGCCCACCATCATCACGACCGTCGAGACTGAAAGCTTCTCTGGGCACACCTACCCCGAGCTGCTCGCCGTCTTCCCCGACGCTCCGCTGCTGGAGCGAACCTCCATGAACTCCTGGGATGACCAGAAGGTTCGAGACGCACTCAAGAAAAACGGTCGCAACAAGATCATCGTATCCGGCCTGTGGACGGAGGTGTGCAACACCACCTTCGCTCTGTCGGCGATGAACGATGCCGGCTATGAAATCTACATGGTTGCTGACGCATCCGGTGGCACCACCAAGGAAGCCCACGACTACGCCATGCAACGCATGATTCAGGCAGGCGTAATTCCGGTGACCTGGCAGCAAGTACTGCTGGAATGGCAGCGCGACTGGAAAAACCGCGACACCTACGATGCCGTCATGGAACTGGTGAAAGAACACTCCGGTGCCTACGGCATGGGGGTCGACTATGCCTACACCATGGTGCACAAAGCACCAGAGCGCGTTCAGCACGGCCCAACCCTGGCCCCGGTTGCTGCCGCTGTCTGACCATTGCCAGCCCCTGCCTCCAGGGGCTGTTCATTGACCCGCTGATGGGTACGCCGGCTAGCTGAGCCAGGCCATCAAATCGAGTGTTTATCGTCTGTAGCCCGCGCCGAGGCTGCAGTGGCCTGCTCTGCCCACTCGAAACGTGCGTGCCCACTTCATTGATTAATGGATTTTTTATGAACAGCGATCACTGCACTGTTCTTGCGACTGTCGCACTGAAAACAACCGGGCTCCTCAAGCCCTGGCAGGTCACGACTGCCAAGCGGTTGATGCTGGAGAACCTGGACACCGGCATAACGGTTACGGAACTCGCCCAAGCCTGCTCGCTGTCGCGCAGCCATTTCACTCGAATGTTCAGGGATACCATGCATGTGCCCCCGCAGCAGTGGATGCGTGAACAACGGTTGCGCAAAAGCAAAGAGCTACTGGGGGGCTCGGGAATGATGCTCGCGGAGATCGCACTGGAGTGCGGTTTCTGCGACCAGTCCCACTTCTGTCGAGCATTCGTGAAGGCCGAGGGGATGTCGCCGCAGACTTGGCAGCGACAAGCGTCTTTTTAAACTGAGTTTTTGCTCAACCAAGGAGCACATCTGTACTCTTCTGATGCAGCGGCAGCAATCGACCTTTGAAGAAGAGCTGAGTATCACGAGCGGTTCGAGCCAGGCCTTCACTTTCAAACGCTGCGCCCTAGCCGGCGAGCCCCCGGTGCAGCGCTGACGCCGTGCAATACCACGCTTAGCACGACGCAAGCGATGGTCGTGGCGATGATCGTGCTGCCCTCTTGCAACGGCGCATCGAGTACCAGCACAGCGAAAACGATAGAAGCTAGACCACGTGGCCCGAACCAGCCAATGAACAGACGGCTCTCGGCAGCCAGCTCGCTCCCGGCCAGGCTGACCCAGACAGGCACCATACGCACCAGTGACAGACTCAGCAGTGCATAGAACCATACCGAAGGCGACAGGATTTGCGTGGCCTTGGGTGCCACGTAGGCACCGAACACCACCCAGGTCAGCAGCGAAAGCGCTTCGCCGCAGGATTCGCCGGTCTTGAGCAGCGGCTGTGTTTCCCGATTGAACAGGTAACCCGTCAGCAGACCTGCGCAGAACGCAGCGATAAAGCCGCTACCGCCCAATGCCTGGGCGCTGGCGAAACTCAGCAACGCCAGGGCGGGCATCACCAGTTGTTGCCATGAGTCCATCTGCAGGCAGCGGCGTTGGGAAAGACGCAACAGTCTCCCCACTATCAGCGCCAGTACAGCCCCCGTCAGGACGCCGATACCCAGTTCCTCCAAAAATAAATAACCCGCCAAGGCAAAGGGTACCGTCGAGCGGCTTTCCATCAGCAATACCAGCAGCAGGAGCAGAACCGGCACGCAGATACCATCGTTCAGCCCGCTTTCGACATTCAGGCTTTCACGCACATTGGCCGGCACGCCGGGGTTGGTCACAACCGCCTTGCCAAGGGCGGCATCGGTGGGGGCCAGTATCGTCGACAACAGGGCCATTTCCAGCCAGGGCATGCGTGGGAACATCAGCCACGCCGCAAGCCAGCCGGCGATCAGGGTCAGCGGCAAGCCAATCGTCAGCAGACGCAGTGGCAGGCTGCGGTGAAGGCGCAACTGAGCCAGATCAGCCTGGGCAGCATCGCTGAACAACACGATCGCCAGGGTAAGCTCGGCCAGTAGGCGAAGATCATGGCGATCCAAAGAAAGGTTCAGCAACCCGAACCCAGCCGGCCCGGCTATCAGGCCCGCCAGCAGGAACAACAGGGGCCCGTTGATGGGTTTGGACTCGAGCGCGCCGGCCAGGTTGGCGTAAAGCACCAGCAAGGCAGCCAGAACAGCCAGATTCTGATACATGACAACCCACCGTGATCGACACGACTGTATAAAAACGCTACCACTGCATTCGTGGCGTGGCGATCCGAAAGGCGGCAGAAGTTATCCTAGGTCAACAGTCGAGGTAATTAACCTGTAGGACCGCGTTGGTGGTGCAAGTCGCGGCACAGGAAATTGTCGAGCGTTTCGCCACGACCGAGCCGGCGATACCGCCTGAATCAGTCTGCGGGCGCGCACCTGACCGCCAGAATGCTGCACGGCGCATGGTTGACAAGCCGTTCGGTGGTATCACCGATAAGCTTGGCCCAGCGTCTGGGCTGAACTACACCTACCACCACCACATCCATCTTCAACGTGGCGACGAGGGACTGGATGATGCGCAGCGGCGCACCTTCGATGAAGTAGCGCTGGGCGTAGGGGATGCCATGGATATCGGCCAGTTCATCGAACGGTACCTGGAGCGACTCGCGCACTTGCTCTACCCAAGGTGCTGCGAGGTCGGGATTGGCCAGCATGGGGATGGGCAAATCGTAGACCGACAGCAGGTGGACCTGGCCGTTGCATGCGCTCGCCAGTTGCCGCGCCGCCTCCACCAGCGCATGGTTCAGCGTTTTCTGAGCAAGCTCCGCCCTGGCCACATCCACGGCGACCAGAATGTTCGCGGGCATGGTCGGGGCGTCGGCAGGCACGAACTGCAATGGCGCCTGGCACGTATGCAGCAACACATGTTCGATCGAGGACTTGTCGACCAGGCCAAGTACCGGACTGGCGGAACACCCCTTGATCACCAAGTCAGGCGCAAAGCGTGCGATACAGGCCGGTATGAGGTCACGCGCCGTGGCGGTTTCCACCGCCTCGAAGGTGGCGTGCATCCCTGTGGGGGCCTGCTCGTCGAGCAATGCCTTGAGCCCGGTACTGAAATGCCCAAAAGCGGCTGACGGTTGTGAAGCTTTCTGCCCTTGATCGGGCAAGCCACGTTCGGCGGGCGTGTGGATGCCCAGTACGTGTAACGAAGCACCTGAGGCTTGAGCCAATGCCATAGCCCGACGCAGCGCGGCATGGGCTTCGACCCTGGTCATGACCAGAAGAATTCGTCGGTACAGGCTCATCAGCCACCTCCGGGCACGAATGTGGTGTGCCGCACCGCTGTCATTATCGAAGCTGACGCTCAGCCGATCTTGATAAATATCAAGGCCGTCAAGCCCCACTGCGTCACCCTTGGCCTGAACCGGTGGGCCTTCATCGAGGCTACCATCGCCGTGGAGGCCATCATGAACGCTTACTCGCGACTGCTACTGATCTGCCATCCAGACCTGCACCCCTCGCCTGCCCAGACGCGTGCACAGGCGCTGGCCAGCGCGACAGGTGCCACCTTGCACCTGGTGGTGCTCAGCCAGCTGCCATCACGCCTGGCCACCCTCGACCAGGTACTGCGCAGCAATGCCCGCAAGCAGGACGCCGAGCACCGCAAGGCCTGGCTCGCGGACCAGGTAAAGGCGCTGGGCGAACTGGGCATTACCGCCTACGCCGAGACGCTGGACGATGAAGACCCGCTCAACGACTTGATCCGGCTGGCCCAACTGCACCGGGTGGAGATGGTGATCAAGGACATCAAGCACGAAACCGCCTTGAGCCGTGCTCTGCTCACGCCATTGGACTGGCAATTGCTACGCCGTTGCCCGATCCCGCTGCACCTGGTGGCCCAGGCTGAAGCGAAGTTGCCGGCGCGCATACTTGTCGCAGCGGATCTGGTCGAGAACGACCCGGTGATCGACAAGCTCAATGACCACATCCTGCAGTCGGCACAAGCCCTGGCGCAGCGATGCAAGGCCCAACTGCATCTACTGCAGGCCTACGAGCCCAGCGCCAGCTTCGTCGCCTATGCCGCCGCCCCCGTGGCCTGGACTGACAAACTGGTCGAGGAAATATCCGGTCGTGCGCGGGAGCGCATGGCGACGTTCGGCGGCCACTACGGCATCAAGCCCGATCACCTGCACCTGGTGCGAGGCGCTGCCCGTAACGTGGTCAGCGAATACGCGAACCAGCATGGCTTCGATGTGGTGGTGATGGGCACGATCTACCACGAGGGGGTGAGCAAGGTCGTCGGCAGCACTACCGAGCAAACCCTGTACAAGGTTCACTCCAGCATTCTGGCTATCCACGGTTGAATGATCGCCCGCCTGGTTTCACCTCCTCCCTGGAGTGAAACCAGGCGACATGGCCTCAGTCGCGATGCCAGTCGACACTCAGGTACACTTCGCTGTCGCTGTAGCGGTAGCTGCACGTACCGTCGTAGGCAGCCTCCAGCTCATGACCGATGCGGTTGGCCAGGTGGGTGCCCGTGGTGGTTGCCACCAGTTGGTCCTGCTGGTAATCGATGGCGATCAAGCGCTCCAGAACATGCGTCTGCCTTTCCTGCTGCTCCACGTTACGCATGAGCTGGCGAATCTCCTCTTCATGCGCCGCCAGAAAACGGCCCGACACCCGCACTTGTCCGGCAGCGGCATGGTCCTCGATCCGTCGGCATGCCGGGCAGACGATCGACTCCATCGACCCAGGTCCAGTCGCCCCATGCGCGTGCCACTCTCCTCCGTGGTAGGCAGCTCCACATTGCGGACAACGCGCACTACCGCCAGAACGAAGTGGCGTAGCATAGGGATCGAACGGCTGTGACTTGAATAGTTTGTCCTTGTGGCTCTTCTGGTATTTGTCCATTGGCGTACTCTCCGTGCAGGGTGTGAGGGGCGCAGGCCGTGGCATGCTCTGACCTGCCCAGTGTCCGCCCACTGGCTATGCTCGACTTGATAATCATCAAACCGCGCAGTGGCATGCCGCTTATGTTGCTGTGAACGACCTCTGGAGCGCAGGGCATGAATGACACACCGCCGTTACTGTTCGCCTTGCAAGGCAGCCAGGCCTATGGGAATGCCGTGGCGCAACGCCTGGGCTGGAAACTGTCTGAACATGAAGAACGCGACTACGAGGACGGAGAACACAAGTGCTGGCCTGTCGAATCGGTCGACGGTCAAGCGGTCATCGTCTTCCACTCGCTCTATGGTGACGCGCACCACAGCGCGCACGACAAGCTGTGCCGGCTGCTGTTCTTCTGTGGCTCACTCAAGGACGCCGGCGCCAGCCAGGTGACGGCAGTCACGCCTTACCTGTGTTATGGCCGCAAGGACCGCAAGGTGGAGTTTCAGGACGCTACCATCACCCGCCATGTAGCTCGCCTGATGGAAAGCTGCGGCGTGGACCGCGTGGTTGCGCTGGACGTGCACAACCCCAGTGCCTTCGACAACGCCTACAGAATCCCGAGCTGGAACCTGCAATGCACCCAGCTATTCGCCCAACACCTGGCCCCGCTACTCGGTGAACAGACAGTCACGGTTGTGTCACCGGATATCGGTGGCATCAAACGCGCCGAGCAGTTTCGCCAGGTCCTGGCGGACCTGCTGGCGCGCCCGGTCTCGGTGGCCATGATGGAAAAGCACCGCCAGCAGGTGGGCCTGAGCGGCGAACATCTGGTCGGTAACGTTGCAGGCAGCACCGTCATCGTGTTCGACGACCTGATCAGCACGGGGCAGACGCTGCTACGCGCTGCCCAGGCCTGCCGGCAGGCCGGAGCCAACCGCATACTGGCCGCTGCCACCCACGGTCTGTTCACCACCGGTGGCGAGCTGTTTGACAACGGCGCGTTCGAACGGGTGCTAGTGGCTGACAGCGTCGCGCCCTTTCGCCTACCCGTGCGATGCCTGACGCAGCTGGATATCGTCGATACCAGCGCCCTGGTCGCCGAGTTGCTTGCCAACCGCCGGGGCGCTGGTACTTTTCCTTCGTCACCTACACCACGATAGGGTTTGGCGGCATCTCAGGCATCTGGGTGCGCCGTCCAGTGCCATTGCGCAACCTCAGGCAGGTCTTCGCCATGCTCGATCAGGTACAGCTTGTGCTTTTCCATGGTCGACCAATAGCGGGTTCGCGCCTGCTCCACCTGTGCCTGCAGGCGAGGCACGCGTTCGAACACATCCAGCACCAACTGGTAGCGGTCCAGGTTGTTGATGACCGCCATGTCGAACGGCGTCGTGGTCGCACCTTCTTCACGGAAACCATGCACATGGAAGCGCTGCGGGTTGGCACGCTTGTAGATCAGACGGTGAACCAAGGCCGGATAACCATGGAAGGCGAAGATCACCGGCTGCTCTTCGGTGAACAGCGCATTGAAGTCACTGTCGGGCAAGCCATGCGGATGCTGTTGTGGTGATTGCATTGCCATCAGGTCAACCACGTTCACTACCCTTACCCGCAGATCGGCGACGTAATCACGAAGCAGGGTCACTGCCGCCAGCACTTCCAGCGTGGGCACATCGCCGGCGCAGGCGAGGACCACCTCCGGCAGATCATCGTCATGGCTGGCCCATGCCCAACGGCCGATGCCGGACTGACAGTGCAGGTTCGCCGCATCCGCATCCAGCCATTGCCACTCTGGTTGTTTGCCCGCAACGATGACATTGATGTAATTGCGGCTGCGCAGGCAATGATCAACCACGGACAGCAGGCAGTTGGCGTCCGGTGGCAGATAGATACGCGCGATATCGGCCTTCTTGTTGGCCAGCATGTCGAGAAAACCTGGGTCCTGGTGCGAGAAGCCGTTATGGTCCTGACGCCAGACATGCGAGGTCAGGAGGATGTTCAGCGAAGCGATCGACTTGCGCCATGGCACCTCGGCGGCGGTCTTTAGCCATTTGGCATGCTGGTTGATCATCGAATCGACAATATGGATGAACGCTTCATAGCAGGAAAACAGGCCGTGGCGGCCAGTCAGCAGGTAACCCTCCAGCCAACCTTCGCAAATCTGCTCACTGAGTATCTCCATCACCCTGCCGTCTGGTCCGAGGTGGTTGTCTTCGGCACCGTGGGGGTCCAGCCAGACCTTGCTGGTCGCTTCGAATACTGCATCCAGCCGGTTGGAAGCCGTCTCGTCAGGGCCGAACAGGCGGAAATCGCGGGACACCAGGCTGTTCTTCATGACGTCGCGCAAGTAACTTCCAAGTATCCGGGTCGCCTCTGCACGCACTTGTCCAGGCCCGTCCATCTTCACGCTGTAATCAGTGAAGCGTGGAAGGTCCAGCGCCCGCAACAGCAGCCCGCCATTGGCATGCGGGTTCGCGCTCATGCGCCGCCGCCCGGTAGGGGCCTGCGCGGCCAGCTCCGCAAGCAATGCCCCCTGAGCGTCGAACAGCTCATGGGGTCGGTAGCTTTCCAGCCATTGCTGCAATTGCTGCAAGTGCAGCGGCTTGCGAAGGTCCGCCAGGGGCAGTTGATGCGAGCGCCAAGTCCCTTCTACCCGCTGCCCATCGACGAACTTCGGCCCCGTCCAGCCTTTGGGCGTGCGCAATACCAGCACCGGCCACAGCGGCCGGTCGATGGCTTCGCCTGCCTCGGTGTGCCGGGCAAGGCGCTGGATCTGGCAGATTTTCTCGTAGATCACGTCCAGCGTCCTGGCCAGCGCCCGATGAACCTCCATCGGCTCGTCGCCCTCGACGAAATAGGGATCATAGCCATAGCCATACATAAGGCTGGTCAGCTCATCCTCGCTGATCCGCGACAGCACCGTCGGGTTGGCAATCTTATAGCCGTTGAGGTGCAGGATCGGCAGTACCGCACCGTCGCGCGCGGCATTGAGGAACTTGTTGCAATGCCAGCTTGCCGCCAGCGCACCGGTTTCTGCCTCGCCGTCGCCGATGACGCAGGCCACGATCAACTGTGGGTTATCCAGGGCAGCGCCATAGGCATGGACCAAGGCATAGCCCAACTCGCCACCTTCGTGCAGAGAACCCGGGACATGCGGGCCAACATGGCTACCAATGCCGTACGGCCAGGAGAACTGACGAAACAGCCGGGCCATCCCCTGCGCGTTGCGCTCGATCGCCGGGTTCAGCTCGGTATAGGTGCCATCCAGATACGCCTGGGCGACCATGGCCGGGCCCCCATGGCCAGGGCCGGCGACGAACAATACGTTGAGATCGTATTGGCGAATCAGCCGGTTCAGATGGGTGTAGATCAAGTTGAGCCCAGGCGACGTACCCCAATGCCCCAACAATCGTGGCTTGATGTCGGACAATTTCAGCGGGGTGGCCAACAGGGGGTTGTCCTGAAGATAGATCTGACCGACGGTAAGGTAGTTCGCGGCCCGCCAGTAGGCATCCAGCCATTCGAGTTCCTCGGTACCTGGAAAATCGTTCATGATCGCCCCTTCTGCCTGGCGCGTGCGCATATGCGTTCAAAAATCCCCGGCGCGGATATCTTCTTCCCGTCGGCTCTGTTGACGGATCAGCAAGGTCAGCTCGTGCAGGTGATCGGCCAACAGCCCCACCAGGTCGTCTGCCGTGACGATGCCGACCAACAGGCCAAAGTCATCGACCACCGGGATCCGCCGAATGTTGGCCCGCCGCATGTTCAGAATCACATCGAACAGGTCTTCATTCTGGTTCGCGGTGATCAGTGGCCGTGGAATAATATCGATGGCTTGCAGATCTTCCTGGTCCGGAGGGTTGCGGGCGATGATCCTCAGCGCAAGGTCGCGGTCGGTGATCAGGCCGATGGGCCGACAACGGTCTCGGTCGACAGGCTCGGCCAGCACCAGGTCACCAACGTGGTATCGGCTCATCATCCGCGCCGCGGCGCCGATGGAAATGCTGGGGGGCGCCGTGACCACATCCCGGTTGCAGTATTTGCCAATGGACATGATGTTTTACCCTTTGGAATGCGAAGGTGAAGGTGGAGCGTCCCTGCTCCCGAAATCAGTCGGGTGAATCACTTGCTGCTTTTGATGGGAATCACCTTTTCAGGGTGAATCGCTTCAGCGCGCTTGGGCAGGTGCACCAGCAGCACGCCCTTGGCAAACTGGGCATTGATTTTTTCAGCGTCAACTTCACGGGGCAGCTGGAAGACCCGTTCGAAGCTGCCGTAGTGCCGCTCCGACAGGTGGTATTCCTTGCGCTTTTCGTCGACCTCTTCCTGCTTCTCGCCGCGAATCACCACATTGCCATTGACAAGTTTGATCTCGATGTCCTTGTCATCCACACCTGGCAGTTCGGCGCTGATGCGAAACTCATCGGCCAGTTCGCTGATATCCATCGCCGGCATGCCATGGCTAAACAGCTCACGCCGCCAGAATGGCTCGACATCGAACGGCGTGTGGCTGAACGGCATGCGCAATGGCCGGCGCCCGAAGTCATCGAACAGGCTGTCGATCTGACGCCGCAACTGCTGGATCGGCCGCCACAGGTCCGATGGTTCGGTGCCTGGTGGCGAAACCTTGGCGGGCTGCGTGGCTGCGGGGGTGACAGGTACTTTCTTGGCTGCTTCGGACATGGCGACCTCCTCGAATAAGTAATGCCTCCCAGGGAGACGCCTCGATCTTGCGCTGTGAGGCAACCCCGCGTTTGACCTTTATCAATCAGCGGGCTGCCGCAATGCCTGACAGGTGACAGCGGCCGGCGACCGGACAATTGACAACTATCAAGTCCGCGCAGGGCCGAGTGTCGAAACTAAACCTCCATTGTTCATTTCCGACACTTGAGGATTGCTGCCATGACTCCCACAGAACCCTCCCGTCAATACACCGCCCCCTCGTTTCCCAAACCTGCAGGCGAGCATTGGATCGACGCCCTCGACAATGGCACCCATGTACTGATCAGGCCGCTGCAAGCCAAGGACCGGGAGCGCGAGAGAGCCTTCATCGAGCGGCTGTCGCCCCAGTCGCGGCACTTTCGCTTCCTGTGCCAGATCAAGGAGCCCGGTGAGGCGATGCTCGACCAGTTGATGGCGATCGACCAGGACCGGCAAGCCGCCTTCGTCGCCCTCGCCCATGTGGACGGCGAGCTTCAAGAAGTGGGCATTTCCCGTTACGCCGCCATTGCAGGCAAAGATGAATGCGAATGCGCTGTCACGGTGCTCGACAGCTGGCAGCATCATGGCCTGGGCCGCCTGTTGCTCAAGCACCTGATTGATCATGCCCGGGCCAAGGGCATGCGGCAGATGTACTCGATCGACTCAGCCGCCAACCAGGCGATGCGCGACCTGGCAAAGGCGGCAGGATTTACCACCAGCATCGACCCGGATGATCCGACCCAGGTCATCCATCGCCTCAACCTGACCTGAAGCACCGTTGCGGCGGTGTTTGGGGCAGCCACCGCGCTGCCCCGCCCGCCTTTCGCCTCACGGCCTCCGGCAAAACGAGGACTCCGCGACCCCGGCCTTGTCCATCAGCGCCATGACTTCCTCGTCCGAAACCTGGGGGAAGTCCTGGTACCAGTAGCCGACCGAAACCATCTGCTCGGGCACCAGCGGGCAGACCACCTCTTCCACTTCGCCCCACATGGCCTCCAGTGTTTCTGGTGGTGCGACCGGCACGGCGACCACGATGCGCGCCGGTGACTGCGCACGCGTCGCCTGTATGGCCGCCATCATCGAGGCCCCGGTTGCCAAGCCATCATCGACCAGGATCACCGTCTGGTCCTTGAGCCGAAGCGGTGGGCGGGTCCCCCGGTAGGCGCGCTCACGTCGAATCAGTTCCTGGGTTTCCTTGGCTACCACGCTTTCCAACAGGGCCCGGTCGACCTGATAAGCCCGCAATGCATCGTCGTTGAGAATCTTCACCCCGCCCCCGGCGATCGCGCCCATGGCATATTCAGGGTGCGAAGGCATTCCGAGCTTGCGCACCACCAGCAGATCCAGGCGAACCTCGAGAGCGTTCGCAACCTCATAAGCCACCGGTACGCCGCCCCGCGGCAGGGCTAGCACGATCACGTCAGCCCTTCCGGCATACTGGCTCAAAGGCGCCACCAGGCAGCGGCCGGCTTCGGCGCGGTCGGGGTACAGGGTTCGACGAGCAAGATCATGTGACATGGAAACCTCCCGCGCCACGACGGGCGCCTGTCGTATCAACTACTGGCAAGCACTGCCGCTATTCAAGGCGCCATCGCCCGGGCCTCTTCAGGCAGCAGGTCGAACTGGTCGAGGCAGCGCTGTTCGTCGTCCGCGGTTAACGCCTTATATGCGCTAACTTCCCGCATCGGCGTTTCGAACAAGGCCAGGCGGATCACCCCATTACGATCGAGGAACGTTTGCGCCAGGCACGTACACACCGGCTTGCCAACCAACGCCGTAAGCTTTTCATCTTCGGAAGTGGTCACCTGGGCCTGCAGGTTGTCCGCGCAACTCTGCACGATGCGGTCCACCGAGCGCCCGGCAAGCCAAACAGTGCCGCCACCCAACAATGCGAAGAACAGCAGCAGGCCCAAGAGAATGTTCGACTCCTGGGTGACCGAGCGCACGAAGGCAAGCCGAGCTTGCCAGCCCGTGGCCTGGCCATTGAATATGGTCTTGCCGACCGTACGTTTCACACCACGCTGCACCACCCACCCCAACGCCACGCACAAGGCCAGCAACGCCAACAGCACGAACGGATGTTGCATGGGCAGGCGCCAGCTCGGGCTCAACGACCGGTAGGCAGCGGCCATGACGAGCAATGCGAAGATGGCCACGATCAACCCCAGGCTACCCCGTGGCCGATGCATCCAGGCCCGGAGTTTCGCCCTTGCTTGTGTATCCATGACAGCCTCCCGGCCCAGGCTAGCGCACTGGGTCAATGGCAACGGTTTCCTGGTACTCGGGCACATACACCTGCCAACCGAGCTCGATGCTGATCCGCCGTCGTAACGTATCGGCGGCGTGCGGCTCGCCATGGATGACGTAGGTCTGGCGTGGCGGGCGGGCGAACCCGCGCAACCACTCCATGATCTCGTCGGCATCGGCATGCGCTGAGAGGTTTTCCATGGCATATACCTGGGCCCGGACAGGCACGTCTTCGCCATGCAGGCGGACACTGTGCGCACCAGCGACGATGTCGGCGCCGCGCGTACCACCAGCCTGGAAACCCGAGAACAGAATGCTGTTGCGTGGGTTGGGTGCCAACGCCTTGAGATGGTGCAGAACGCGCCCACCGGTCGCCATGCCACTGGCGGCGATGATGACCGCAGGCTCACGCAGCTGATCCAGACGCCGGGATTCATCTACCGTGCGGATGATATGCGTGCCCCTGCACATTGCGGCGCATTCCGCCGGCGTCATCCGATGCTCGCTCCTGAACTGCTGGTACAGGACGGTTGCGTCGGTGGCCATCGGGCTGTTGAGGTAGACCGGGATATCAGGTATCAGGCCATCGCGCTTGAGCTTGTACAGGTAGTACATCAGCAACTGGGCACGGCCAACGGCGAACGACGGCACCAAGGTGATGCCATGACGCAGGAGGGTCTGGTTGATGACCTGGGCCAGGAATTGCTCGGTCGATTCGGTTGGATGCTGGCGATCGCCATAGGTGGACTCCACCAGCAGCACGTCTGCCGTCCTGATCAGTTCCGGTGCCCGCATGATCGGGTCTTGTGGCCGTCCCAGGTCGCCGGAAAAGACCAAGGTCTGGCCATCGGCCTTGATCTGCACCGTCGCCGCGCCGAGTATGTGTCCAGCCGTACGCAGCAGCAGCTCCATGCCCTGCGCGACCATGATCGGTTGATGCAGCGCCACAGGGCGCAACAGTGCCAAGGCGCGCTTTGCATCCTGTTCGGTGTAAAGCGGGCGTGCCGGCGAATGCCTGGAGTAGCCGTGCCGGTTGGCATGCTCGGCCTGCTCCTCCTGCAGCCGGGCACTGTCGAGTAACAGGATCTCGGCCAAGGCACAAGTGGCCGGGGTTGCGTAGATAGGCCCGGTATAGCCCTCCCGCGCGAGCACCGGAAGATAACCGCTGTGGTCGAGATGGGCATGGGTCAGTACCACGGCATCGAGCGCGCTCAGCGCCGCCGGCAACGGTTCCCAGTTGCGCAGACGCAGTTGCTTGTAGCCTTGAAACAGCCCGCAGTCGATCAGCACGCGGCTGCTGTCGCGAGTCAGCAGGAACTTGCTGCCAGTCACGGTCCCGGTACCACCAAGAAATGTCAGTTGCATGGCCAGGGCTCCAGGGCTTCTAGCGCTTGCGGGTGAAACGCCAGGACGCTGCACGGTGGACGGCTGATGATGCGCTCGGTAGTGTCGCCCAGCAGCTTGTCCAGGCCCTTGGGCTGCACGACACCCATGACCACCGTGTCGATGTCCAGCGCAGCGACCTGCTCGCGAATCACATGCACGGGGCCACCTTCCATGAAGTGGCGGCGATCCGCCGCGACCCCCTCGGCGTCCGCCAAGGTGTCGAACGGCTCCTTCAAGGCACTGCGCATCTCATCGATCCACGCCTGGGTGACGTTCATGTCCGAGGCGAACACGCCTGCCAGGTTGTAGGCCGAGAGCAGGTGCAACTGCGCATCGCATTGCAGCGCCAGCGCCTGCGCGGCACGGATCAGCCCACGGTTGAAGGACGCCTGGACGTCGGGTGTTTCGCTGAAAGAAGTGTCAACGGCGACCAGCACGCGCTTGGGCAGCGACACCGCGGCCGCCGGCACGAAATGCGTGACGCCCTTCAAACCCCGCATCAAGGCGCAATCCAGAGGCGTGCGGAACAGTCGCACCATGGCTGGCGTCGCTTCGCTGTCCTTGATGACCATATCGGGCTGCAGTTCGCTGATGTAGTCGATGGCCTGGCTGCGGATGTCGTCCGCCTGCAGGCTGTCGACCGTCAAGGCGATGCTGCCGCCACGGTGACGCTCGACCAACCCCGCCAGCCGCACACGGTAGTGATCGAACTGGCGCTGGATATCCGCCTCGTTCAATCGCTCTTCGCGCAGCAGGTGCTCCTGCGTCGGTTCGAACAAGCCCAGCACATGCACACTGGCACCACTGACATGCGCCAGGGCCAGGGCCCTGCGCAGTGCGGCCGAATGCGGATCGACCTCGGTGAGCAGCACCAACAGTTGTCGATATTGACCCATGGTGAACCTCCGGGCTTGCGCGGCTGGCGTGATGATGTAGGCGATTGTCCGAAGACGGGTCGCTTCGCGCTTGATGCAGATCAGAAAAACCCACCGTCGAGCCTGAACTTGACGATTGTCAGAACCGGCGCCGCCCAGCACGGTACAACCACTGCAGCAAGCATCGACCAGGTGACCGGGAGGCGACATGAACAGGCAGCAGACTGAACAGCCAGACGCGTGCGAGCATTGGATCGAAAAGCTTTCGGACGGCTCTGCCGTACTGATCCGCCCGCTGGATGACAAAGACCGCGAAAGGGACCGCCGCTTTCTCAGCACGATCGCCTACGAGGCACGGCGTTTCCGCTTCATCGCCGGGCTCAGTGGCGGCCTTCCGAGCCTGGATGCGCAACATATGCCAGTGGATCATCACCAGAGCGAAGCCTACGTTGCCCTGGTCCATGCAGATGGCCAGTTGCGGCAGATCGGGGTCAGCCGGTATGCCAGTGTTCCCGGCAGCCGGCTCTGTGAATGCGCCATAGCCGTACACGAAGAATGGCAACGCAAGGGGTTGGGCCGGCTGCTGATGCAGCACCTGATCGCGGCCGCGAAGCGCAATGGCTTTCACTGCATGATCTCCAGGGACCTGGCGAACAACTACGCCATGCACCGGCTGGCCAAGGGACTGGGGTTCAGCTCACGCTACCTGGGTGGCGATGTCAGCGAAATCATTCACGAACTTGACCTTCGCGCCTGAAAACAAGGCCCTTTCGGGCCTTGCAGCCTAGCCTTTGGAAGGCTCCGGTGAAATCACCAGCACGCTGCTGGACAATCGATGCAATACCCGCTCCGCAGTGCTACCGATGAACCAGCCAATGCCGTGATGGTGGTGGCTGCCCATGACCAGTACGTCGATATCATTGTGCTCCACGAACAGCGCCAGCACCTTGGCCGGGTCTCCCAACCGCAGGTGGCGGTGTTCGGTAGCGATACCGTTGCGCTCGGCAAGTGCATGGAAGGCATCGGTTTGCGCCTCGTGCAGTGTCTGGGCGAGGTTGGAGTCGAACGGGAACGAATGCTCGCGGCTGCCGCCTGCGTCCAGGTACATGGACCCCACGTCGTAGGCATATAACAAATCGATCTGGGCATTGCACTGTAATGCCAGTTTCAGTGCTTCGCTGATGATCTGGTCGTTGAACCCCTCGAACAGGTCCTCAGGGCGAGACAGGTCCACGGCGGCCAGAATCTTGCGCGGCAGCGCATGGCTGGCCTGATGCACCAGATGCAGGGGGATACGGGTTTCCCGCAGCAACTGAATGTCGAGCGAGGTGAGCATCGGCCGCACCCACCAGGGTTCATGCTCGAAGGCCTTGATCAGCATGGCGAACGGCTGTTCGCGCAGGTGTACGAGGATCTCGTCCAGCGGATGCTGCACCCACACCACTTCCGTGGTGACCGTGACACCATTGCGCCGCATCGACAGCGCCTGGGACTCCAGCCAGTCACGGTGCTGCTGCACATAGCCTTCGCGCATGACAGCCAGCGCCTGGTCATTGACCAGGCCCGCCGTGGCAAGCCCTTCCAGATAATCGAACGCCACAATGTGCAGCGCCATGCCCTTGGCCTTGGCCAGCGCAGCCGCACGGTCGTAAACCGGGGTGCGCCGCATCAGGGGCGAGGTGATCAGCAAGAGTCTTTGCGGGTTGTCCATGGCGCACCTCAGCGGTTGGGAAGTGTCAGTGGATCATCCACCACCCGCGCCTCGCGGATTTGATGTTTATCACTGAACCACTGCGCGGACAGACGGCAATACCGGCCGCGCGTGTATTTGATGCGGATCAAAGCTTCGAGGCATTTACAGCGCAATCTGATCTATACCAACAACAATCATCGAATGCCCCAGAGGCACGCCATGGTGCTCATCAAACACATCGAAATCGCCTGTGAATCGGTCGCCAACCAGCGCGATGGCGTAATGAAAATGGCCGTTACACCCTGAACCACCCCTGTTGTCGGCAGGGATGCCTTCGTTTCGCATGGATTTGCAGCTGGTTTGCTCATGCATGCTTTTTGGAGGCTTCCATGAACATCTACGTCGAAGAAAATCCCGAACAGAACCGCTGGTGGGTCCGAATGGATGATTGCCGGGTGAGCTTCAATACCTTCGCCGAAGCGCAAGCGTTCGTCGAACGGTTGAATGCCCGCCTCAACGCGCCCCATGCGCTGGACATGCTTGCCGGCTGTTCATCTGCGCGAATGGCAACCCAGGCAGATCTCCGATGCGCGAAGGAGGCCTGAAAATGACCGGCCTACGAAGCGTCACCTTGCTCGACCAACCTGCAGCGCCGAGCCCGGCAACCCCGATTCATCTGAAACCGCTAACGACCCTGTGCACCGAGTGCCGTGTCAGCGGGCTGTGCCTGCCCACCGGCCTGCCAGTGCACGACAACAGTTGCCTGGGCGCGCTGATCGGCCCGCGCATGCGTGTTCGCAAAGGCGCCGCACTCTTCAATGCCAACGATCCGCTGACGACGCTCTATGCCGTACGCTGCGGCAGCTTCAAGACCAGCCTAAACAGCGCCGAAGGCCAAGGCGTGGTGATCAATTTCTGGATGCCGGGTGATGTGCTTGGGCTCGACGCCATCGCCACCGACCATCACGTATGCGACGCCATTGCCCTGGAAGACAGCGAGGTCTGCCCTGTCCCCTATCGCCGGCTGCAGGCACTGGCGCGCGACTTTCCTGTCCTGCAGCAAAGCCTGAACCGTCTGATGAGCAAGGAAATCGTGCGCGAGCATGAGCGAGTGCTGATGCTGTGCAACCTCACCGCCGAACAGCGGCTGGCCAGCTTCCTGGTCGGGTTGTCCAGACGCTTCGTCAGCCGGGGCTATTCTGCCCACGGTTTCATGCTGCGCATGTCTCGAGAAGACATGGCTTCGTACCTGGGCCTACGCCAGGAAACCGTGTGTCGTTCAGTTGCCCGCTTGCGCGCGCTAGGTATCGTCAGCATGCGTGGCAGGCTCGTAGAGATACTCGACCTGCCCGCATTGATGGCGCTCGAGCAAGACGGCGCGGAAGCCGAGACCAAGGCAGCGCGAAAGACGCCATGCTCGCAACGGTGAATGTCAGCCATATCGCTGTTGTGTTGGGCATCGGCAACCTGGTGGGGCCTGAGTGCGCTTCCACAGGTACTGCACTGGGCTTGAGGACGATGCAGTCTAGGTCGGAGAACTTTCCTGCATCAATCTTCTGGCCTGCGCGGGTCCTTGGGGGTGCCATGCACCCCACTGGCTTCCAGTCAGGCATCGACGGCCCGGTGTAGCCCCCCGTCCAGCGGCAACTCATAGGACTCCCTTGACCGTACGCCTACATCCACACCAACTGGTGCCTGCATTACCAGGAGGCATTTGCCCTCTGGCACCGGGCCTACCTGCTGTACCTGGAACAACTGATCGACTGTACCTCCGAACAGGGCCTTGTCAGCCGCCAGTTCCGGAGCCGACACGCCAGCTACACTCAACCGACACATGCCTGCACAGAGACTGCAATCATGCCTACACAAACCGCGATCGTGTTCGCTGGCGGCGGCAGTCTGGGCGCGGTCCAGGTAGGTATGCTACGGGCTCTGGTCGAAGCCAATGTGCAATTCGACATGGTGGTTGGCGCTTCGGTAGGTGCGATTAACGGCGCCTACTTTGCAGCAAGGCCCAACGCTCAGGGGGTGGAGACGCTCGCCGCATTCTGGCGAGGCCTGAGTAGAACTGACATTTTCCCCTTGTCCTGGCTCGATACCTGTAGAGGCCTGCTCAAACGGCGCGGCTTCCTGCTACAGCCGGCGGCCTTGCACCGATTGCTTGGCAAGGCGCTGCCTATTCATCGTATCGAGGATGCGAAACTGCCTCTGCACATCGTCACCACCGACCTGCTTAGCGGTGCCGAGACAGTCCTGTCCAATGGCGAACTCGAGCAGGCGCTACTGGCCAGCGCTGCGATCCCGCTGGTTTTCCCTTGCGTGCAGATCGGCGGCCAGTTCCTGGTGGATGGCGGCGTGGCAAGCAATACGCCTATTTCAACTGCCGTAGCGCTGGGCGCCAGCAACGTTGTGGTAATCCCCACCGGGCTCAGCTGCGCCTTGACTCAACCACCCCGAGGCCTTGTTGCGCTGGCCCTGCACACTATCAACCTGATGAGCATGCGCCAGCTTGTCAGTGACATCGAACACTTCCGCACGATCACCAGCCTGCATATCGTTCCCCCCTTGTGCCCGGTCGATGTCTCGGTATTCAACTTTGACCAGACCGAGTCGTTGCTGGAGCGTGCCTATGAGCAGACACTTCGGTGGTTAGACCACGGCGGGCTCGAGCGGACCAAGGTACCGGGTGCCCTGACCGTTCACTCTCATGCTTGTGAGCATTGAGTGATCTGAAAGCGATCCCGGCTGGGGGCCTTATGAATCTGCTCGACGAAACACCAATACCCTTGAAACAGTGGTTTGGCATACGGCGTCGTCCTGATTGAGCGTGATGCTCTCAAGGACAGCGACTCCCCGATCAGGCTTCGACTTCGACGCAACAAGCTCCCTTACCGTTGTTGTCACTCGCAACCGGTCACCTGGTCGCACGGCTCTAGGCCAGGTGATTTCGCTACCGGCGCCGATGAGCCCTCCAGCCACTGGAACACTCTCTACCAATAACCGCATCGTGACAGCGGATGTATGCCAGCCACTAGCAGCCAGCCCGGCAAAAAAGGTGTCTTTCGCAGCATTGGCGTCCGTGTGGAATGGCTGAGGGTCGAACTCCGATGCGAAGTTCACGATCCGCTCCTGGGTCATTTCATACGAGCCGCTGATGAAGGAATCGCCTACCTGCAAATCCTCGAAATAGAGCCTGTCAGTTGCAGAAGCCATGGATCACCTCCGGGTAGCTTAAGTTCTGAAGCTGGCGCCAGTTGAGTACGGTTTTCAGTGGCATTGAACAACCGCTTCGACAATGAGCTGGCCCTGTGGGAGCGGGCGTGCCTTCAGTTCACGAACTAACGCAGCAAAGCCAACATGCTCGCGGCATCGCTGCACTCGAATTTGCCGGGTGCTTCGACCGCGATGTGCTCGACCACCAGGTCATCGACCAACATGGCATAGCGCTGCGAACGCCGGCCCATGCCACGCGCCGAGAGGTCCTGCATCAGCCCCAGCGCCTCGCTGAACTCACCGTTGCCATCGGCGATCATCCTGACATCCTCGCCCGCCTGCAGGCTCACGCCCCAGGCATTCATGACGAACGCATCATTGACCGAAACACAGAGAATTTCGGCAACACCGGCAGCGAACAGGTTCTGTGCCGCGGCCACGTAACCAGGGACGTGCCGCTCCGAACAGGTAGGCGTGAAGGCACCAGGCAAGCCAAAAATCACCACTTTTTTCCGTTTGCAACGCTCATGCAGGGAAAACGCATTCGGGCCTGACGCGCAGGCGCCCTCGCCGTTGCTGTACTCGTAAAGCGTTACGTCGGGCAGTGTATCGCCGGTCTTGATCATCGTTGTCTCCCTGCACGAAAAGTAGCCAGGCATCATGCCGCAATCTACCAGGGTACGTACATACAGCGGTTTATTCAGACAACCCCGTACTCAGGTGCCACGGCGTGTCTGAATCCACTGGAACAATGTCATGCCTCCCAGCATTGCAGCGACGAACAGCCAGGCCTGCCAGTAACCGGCAGGCAGCAGAACCAGTGCCGGCCCCGGGCAGATACCCGCAAGCCCCCAGCCAATGCCGAATACCAGGCTGCCACCAATAAGACGGCGATCCACATCGCGTCGGTCGGGCAACTGCATCACCCCACCCAGCAACGCCGTTGAATGTCGGCGCGCCCAGCGCATCGGCAACCAAGCCGTAGCGATGGCCCCGATCATCACCAGCCCCAGCGAAGGATCCCACTGTCCGGCAATGTCGAGGAAACCGAGCACCTTGGAAGGGTCGGCCATCCCCGCCAGCAATAACCCAATGCCGAACAGCACCCCGGCGAGAAACCCACTGATGACAGGCATGTCAGCCCCCTTGTACAAGGTGTCGGACGACATACACCGTGGCAAAACCGGTTGCCATGAAGCACAGCGTTGCCACGGCCGAACGTGGTGACAGGCGAGAAAGGCCGCAGACGCCGTGGCCGCTGGTGCAACCGCTGCCGTAGCGTGTGCCGAGGCCTACCAACAGCCCTGCCATGATGAGCGTCCCCGATGCCGTAGTGAAATGGGGGGACGGCACCGTGGCAAATACCCCCCACAACAGCGGTGCTGCCAGCAATCCCAAAAGAAAGGCCAGCTTTTCTCTGCGCCCTTCCCCGCCTCGCTGCAACATCGAACCAAGCAAACCACTGATTCCCGCAATACGACCATTCATCACCGCGAACAAACCAGCCCCCAGCCCGATCAACGCACCACCGGCCAGAGCGGACCATGGTGTGAAGGCCAGCAAATCAATTGCCATCGTGTTTCTCCCTGCAACAGGAATAAGAGAAGGATAAAGTTTCAACACAAACAGAATGAATTCAAGATTATCCCGGATACATACAAACCAATTTAAAGAGAATTTCGCCTTAACGATACCCAGCCTTTGCCTGGGGTGTTTGGCCTGGATCAGAACTGACATTCAACGGACGGTAATACGTTGCCCTTGCTCTACCGCCCACGAATTAACATTTATCAAGTCCACCCAGTGCTGCCTGGGTAAGCTCCCAGTGACCATTGTCCGGCCAAAGGAAAAATCATGAACAGCCTCGCTCCCTCAAGGGTTCGCCTGTATGACGAGGAGGACCTGGACGAGGTGCTGCGCTCTATGGCCCGCCAGGCCTTGGCATACCTGCCTGCGTCCCATGTGGCCTTGGTGGGCATTCAACGGCGCGGTGAACCGCTGGCGCGTCGCCTGCAACTGCACCTGCAAGCACTGACCGGTGCGGCACCATTGCCGCTCTACCCGATCAAGGTCAAGCGCTATGCAGACGACCTCAGCCTCCTGCACGCCCATACGCAGCTCACCGGGAACCCTCAGCTAGGCAAGCTGGACCTTGCCAGTACCACCTTGCTGGTTGTCGATGACGTGCTCTACGAAGGGTACTCTTTGCTGCGCACCTGCGCTTATCTGGCCGAACTGGGTGCGCGGCGTGTCGTCAGCGCAGTGCTCGTTGACCGACACGTCTGCCGCCAGCCGGTTCATGCGGATATCGTGGGCATTCACCTGCAGGTTGCGCCGCAGGATATCGTCGAATGCCATGTGCCGCCCTACGAGGCGCAATTCTGTGTGGAAGTGGTGCGGCATGGGCGCACAGCTGATACAGCCTGAATCACCTGGCGGGCGAAGAACTGTTGCATGCCCTTGTCATTACGAGCTGCTTGCGGGCGGGGGGACTGCGTGACCCGGCCCAGGGCCCTAGACGGCCAGAATATTGCAGGATAGCTGGTACAAGACGTGCTCTGTGGTGCTACCAAATAGCCGGTCCAGCACCTTTGCAAAAGGCCTGCCCATGACAATGACGTCCACAGGGTGAGTCTCCACGTACTCGCTCAGCACGGTGACCGGGCGCCCCAGGACGAAGTGGCAGCGTTCGGCCGGGGCGCCATAACGGTCGGCCAGCGCCCTGAAGTCAGCCTCGAGGGTTTGCCGCAACTGTTCGCCAACATCGCCGACTGCCCACGTGGAGTAACCCATATCGCCCATGTAGGCCATCGTCAGGTCACAGGCATGCAACAGATCCAGTTGCGCTCCAGTCTGCAAGGCCAAGGCGTTGGCCTGCTGGACAATGCTTTCATTGCGCGCCTCGCCCTCAGGTGACGAATCCGCTACGTCCACTGCCGCTACTATCTGCCGTGGCAAGGCCGGCCTGGCAGCCCCCAACAAATAGACCGGGATCGGGCAATGGCGCAGCAGCTTCCAGTCCAATGGGGTAAAGAAAGCCCGCTTGAGCACCGGCTCGTGATCGACCTGTTTGAGTAACAGATCCGGTTGTATTTCCAACGCACGCTCAAGAATATCTGCCTGCAGATCGCTACTCCAGGCAACTTCGCTCGTTACTTGCACCCCCGAAGCGCGTAGCGCTTGCGCCTGGCTTTCAAGCTGTTGCTGCTGGGATTGCAGGTAGGCCTGCCGCTCCGCTAGACGATCACCTGTCTCCAGGAACCTGAGTTTGTCCAGCGACTCCAGCAGGCCGACGATATGCAGGCTGGCCGAACTTGACCTGGCCAGGGCGGCAGCTTGCTCCAAAGCGCTGGACTGACGCAATGCCGGGTGCAGGATCAGCAGCAGGCGTTGATAGTGGCTCATGGTTGCCTCCAACGATCAGTTCGCCTGATCACTCAGGCAACGGGGGTTGCATCAAAGGCGGTGTCTTTTCGGGGATGTCGGTCATGGTTGCCTCGGTCAGCAGAAGGATACTGGCGACCGACACGGCGTTCTCGAGTGCGATGCGCACCACTTTGGTGGGGTCGATAATCCCGGCTTCATACAGGTCCACGTAGGCGTTCGCCGCGGCATCGAAGCCGATGCTGCCCGTTTCGGCGAGCATGCGTGCCACCACCACGCCCGCGTCGACCGCGGAATTTTCGGCGATCATTCGCGCTGGAGCCTCCAGCGCCCGCCGTAGTATCTGCAGGCCAGTGCGCGTATCGCCGTCACTATCTGCTTCTTCGGCGAGCAGCGCGGGCACGGCCTTGAGCAAGGCCAGGCCACCGCCTGGCACTATGCCTTCGGCAATAGCCGCACGGGTGGCGGCCAAGGCGTCATCCAACGCATCCTTGCGCGCCTTCATCTCCGCTTCGCTGGGTGCGCCAACACGGATCACTGCCACGCCGCCGGCAAGCCTTGCCAGGCGCTCATGAAGTTTTTCCCGGTCATAATCGCTGGTGCACGCCTCGATCTGAACCCGGATTTGTGCGATCCGTGCCGCCACGGCTTGCTGGGTTCCCTTGCCACCGATCAGCGCCGTGCTGTCTTTCAACACCACCGCACGGTGCACCTGGCCCAACTGGGACAGCTGCAGTTGATCGAGATTGACGCCAAGCTCCGCTGAAACCAGGGTCGCCCCCGTGAGCACGGCGATGTCCTGCAGCATTTCCTTGCGCCGATCGCCATAGCCGGGAGCTTTCACCGCTACCGCGCGCAGCACCCCGCGAATCTGGTTGACCACCAGCGTGGTCAGCGCCTCGCCGTCAATGTCCTCGGCGATCACCACCAGCGGCTGGCCGCTTTTCGCCACTTGCTCCAGCAATGGCAGCAGGTCATTGAGTGCGCCTATCTTGTGGTCGCAAAGCAAGACACAAGCATCGGTCAGTTCTACCTGCATCTTTTCGGTATCAGTGACGAAGTAAGGAGACACATAACCCCGGTCAAAGCGCATGCCATCCATGATGTCGACCACGGTTTCGGTGGTTTTGGACTCCTCCACGCTGACCACGCCCTCGACCCCGACCTTCTCCAGGGCATCGGCGACCAACTGACCGATCAATGGGTCGTTGTGCGCCGACAGGGTCGCCACCTGGGCCTTTTCCTTGAGCGTGCTGACCTGGCGTGATTGTGCCAGCAGCGATTTCATGACCAATGCCAGCCCCTTGTCCAGGCCACGCTTGAGGTCAATGGCACTGGCCCCTGCCACCACATTACGTACGCCATCGGCCAGTATCGCGTGGGCCAGGATAGTCGCAGTGCTGGTGCCATCGCCCACCGCCTCCCCGGTACGCTCGGCCGCCTGGCGCAGCATCTGGGCGCCGAGGTTCTCTTCCGGGTCCTGCAGATCGACCCGCTTGGCAATGGTCACACCATCGTTGCAGACGGTCGGCCTCCCCCAACTGCTCTGCATCAGCACCGATTTGGATTTTGGCCCCAGGGTGACGCGTACGGCATCGGCAAGCTGAGTGGCACCACTTAGAATTTTTTCCCGCGCGGCCGAGCGGAACAGGATTTTGCTGTGGGCCATGGCGTCGCCTCCCATGCAGGTCAGGACTAATCGCGAATGCTGCCAGCATCTCGCCCCCCGCCCCCTGATGCTTGATTTTTGTCAACCCATCAGGGCAGCAGAAGCGCTGCTCAGCGGCGATCCAGATATCGATACAAGGCTTCTTCCTGGTCAAAGTGCAGCTTGGCCAGAGTATCCAGACGGATGAGCTGGTGCTGGATATCGTCGGCGCTCGGGCTGTCGGCCGCCTGGCTGAAATCCCGGCTCATGCACGACAGCAGATGGATGAGCCGAAAGATTTCCCGATGGGTATGGCTCATTGCCGACAGTGGATCTTCACCGGGAATGAAACGGCTCAACGCCGGATACAAGCGGCGTTCGTCATCGCGCTCGTGGCGCTCCAGCAGGTCGTGCAGCGCACCGACCAGTTCGCGCAGGTCGGCCCGAGCCTGCCCGGCAGGGCGCCTGGCGAAGTCACAAGCCATCTGGCCAAGTTGCGTCAGCAGCCCGTCGAGCTGCCGATGCTCATCCTGCATCCGATTCAGGTCTTCCACGGGGAGCCCGGTGTGCCGCCGGCCCGCCAAGGGGCCAAGCGCGCGCAAGGCGTTGATGATGATCAACAGGTCGATACCTTCCTGCAGCACCGCCCCCATCAGCGCTGGCAGGTAACCGGCTGCGGCGACCAGCATAGCCAGCAATGACAGGCTCATGCCCACCCATACCCCCTGCCGGGCGATATGCACGGCATGCCGGGCGATATCCAGTACCTCGACCAAACGATCGAGCCTGTCGACCAGCAGGACCACACCGGCCGCCTGCGCCGAGGCAGTAACCCCAGTGGCACCCATGGCAACTCCGACATCGGCTGCAGCCAACGCCGGGGCATCGTTGATGCCATCACCGACCATCAGCGTCGGTCCACTGCGGCAGCCTTGCTGGACCAGGCGAACTTTGTCCTGCGCAGAAAGCCCTGAACGAAGTTCGTCGATGCCCGCTGTCAGAGCAATCATCTCGGCCGTTTCCGGGCGATCTCCGGTCAGCATGACAATCTTGTCAATGCCGCGGGCACGTAGCAGACGCAGGGTCTGGGGTGTTTCCCGGCGCAGGTCGTCGGCAAGCCGCAGCACGGCTTTCAACGCACCGTCGACCGCCACGAAACTGCCACTGTTGGCCAAGTAGTCCAGTTGCTGTAAGCGCGCCTGAGCCCAGCTGCCATCATCTGTGCCATTGCGCACGTAAGCCAGGGCCCCCAAGCGGACGGCTTTGCCCTGCACATTGCCGGCAAGCCCCAGGCCAGGGCTTTCCTGTACCTGTTGCGCAGGTGTCAGCGCCAGGTTGCGCAGACGGGCAGCGTGAACGATGGCCTGGGCAATCGGATGAGTGGAAGCCTGGGCCAACGACGCGGCCAGTTGCAAGATCTGCAAGGGCGTCCCCTCCCCTTTGATCTCGATCGATTGCAACTGGGCATGGCCGCTGGTCAAGGTGCCGGTCTTGTCGAGGAACACATGACGGATCCCGGCCAGCGCTTCCAGCACCTCGCCATCACGCACGAGGATGTTGCGCCGCGCGGCTCTGGAAATACCTGACAGAATGGCTATCGGTACGGCCAGTATCAGTGGGCAAGGCGTGGCAACCACCAGCACAGCCAGCACCCGTTGCACGTCGCCACTGGCCCACCAGGCCAGCGCTGCGATGAACAGCGTCAGCGGAATGAGCGCCAGCGCGTAACGGTCGGCCAAGCGCACGAAGGGTGCCCGTGACTGGCGTGCTGTTTCGGCCAGGCGCACGATGCCGGCATAGGTGCTCTGCGCGGCGGTGTGCGTGGCCAACAACAGCAACGGCGCGCCCGCGTTGATCACACCGCTGGCCACAGGCTCGCCGGCATGGCGGGTGACGGGTAGCGATTCGCCAGTCAACGCGGCCTCGTCGAGGGTCGCCTGTTCCGTCTGCAGGCGTCCGTCCACCGGAACCACTTCACCAAGTCGCACCAGCACGACTTGGCCAGGCTGGACTTCGCACACGGGCACCTCTCGCAGCCTGTCGTGCTCCTGAATCCAGGCCCGTTGGGGAGCCCTGTCGATCAGTGCGCGCAACTCGCGCTCGGCATGACGCAAACTGAGCGCCTCCAACGCACGGCCGGTGGCAAGCATGAGTGCGACCACCGCCCCCACCAGCATCTGCTCCAGAGCCAAGGCCGCGCCGATAGACATCAGCGCGATCAGATCGATGCCCGCCTCGCGTCTGGCCAGGCGTTGAGTCATTTCCACCGCCAGCACCACTGCCATGATCGCGCTGCCACCGGCCCAGATTACAGAGGCCCAGGCAGGCCGTTGTGCCGCATAGGCCAGCCCACCGACCAGCAAGGCCAGAACACAAACCAGCAACAGGACCGGGTCCAGCCATCGACGTGACATGGCGGCTACTTGTGCTTGGCCTGGCGGAGCAACTGCTGGATCTGGTCCTCGGCATGAGTAGCCCTGCGCAGCGCCTCGTTGGCGGTTTGCTCGACCAGATCGATCCGGTAGCACACCTGGTCGGCTCGCAGCCTGGCGGTCGCCGCGTTATTTTCAGCCGACTCCAGACGTGCATCGTATTCCTCGGCAGGCCAACGCGTACATCCCAGGGCGGATGCCAGCAGCAGGCTCGTCAATCCTACAAGCAGATAGCGTTGCATGTAGATGCCCTCTCGCGTGCCCAAGACATCCTGAGTATCGGCAGCACCGCCTGCGGCAGCCTGACATTTATCAATCTCATGAGGCATCTGTCAGTGCGCCACCTTGACCTTTGTCAATCGCTCAACAGCGCTGGAGCGTAGAAAAAAGGGCTCAAGGCATTCCAACCCACTTCTGGATATGACACTGGAGCTCATCATGAACGACCTCGAACTGCGCGACCTGGTACTCGAAGAACTGGAGTTTCAGCCGGACATCAATGCTGCGAGCATCGGTGTGACGGTGCAGGACGGCGTGGTCACGCTTTCCGGCCATGTCAACAGTTATGCTCAGAAGGTCAGTGCCGAGCGCACCGTCAAAGCCATGAAAGGCGTGCGTGGGCTGGCCGAAGAAATCGAAGTCCGACTGAACAAGCTGGAGGGTACGGCCGACGACACGATTGCCAACCGCGCCCTGAAAATCATTGCCTGGAGCTCGGATGCCAATGTCGAGGGCATCAAGGTTACCGTGCACAAAGGCACGGTGACCCTGGAAGGCGAGCTGGACTGGCAATACCAGAAGGAGGTGATAGAACAGGCCGTGTGGCGCCTGTCGGGCGTGGTTAGCGTACACAACCGCATCACCTTGAAGGCACGGGCCAATGCCAGCGATATCAAGCACCACATCGAGGAAGCCCTCAAGCGCAGCGCAGAGATTCAGGCTGAAGGGATCCGCGTCACCGTCAACGGGGGTGTGGTCAGGCTAGAAGGCAAGGTGCATTTGCTTCGTGAACGGGAAGTGGTCGAGCGCGCGGCCTGGTCAGTACCGGGTGTGAGCAAAGTCGAAGACTTCCTGTTGATTGCCTAGCACTCAGCCCGTAGGAGGGATGACCATGAACAAGGGTCAGCCATGGAAATTCTATTTCCTGGCCATCGGGCTGTCGTTGCTGGCCGCAGTTCAACTCGGCCTGTTCAACCGCCCGGCGGTGCAGGCCATCCCTTACAGTCAGTTTTTACAGCTACTGGAACAGCAGAAAGTCAACGACCTGCGCATCGAGCACGACCGCATCCTGGGCAGGCTGCAGGAACCCATCGATGGACATTCGATGTTTTCCACGGTGCGTATCGACCCGGTGCTGAGCGAGCAGTTGGGGCGCTCGGGGGCGGAGTTTACCGGTGTCGCCGAGGACAGCGCGCTGGCCACCACAGTGGGCTGGTTCATGCCACTGCTGATGATGCTGGTTTTGTGGTACTTCCTGTTCCATGGGCTTGGTGAAAAACAGGGCCTGGGCGGGTTGATGGGTGTAGGCAAGTCACGCGCCCGCGTCTATGTCGAGCGCGATATCAAGGTGACCTTTGCCGATGTTGCCGGTATAGACGATGTCAAGGATGAGCTGACCGAGATCGTCGCCTTCCTGAAGAACAAGGCGTGGTATGCCCGCCTGGGCGCTCACGTGCCCAAGGGCACATTGCTGGTCGGTCCACCCGGCACCGGCAAGACCTTGGTCGCCAAGGCCATCGCCGGCGAAGCGGCGGTCCCGTTCTTTTCCATTTCCGGGTCGGAGTTCGTCGAGATGTTCGTGGGCGTGGGCGCCGCGCGGGTTCGCGATCTTTTCGACCAGGCACGCCAGGCGGCGCCTTGCATCATCTTCATTGATGAGCTGGACGCCTTGGGCAAGATGCGCGGGCTTGGCAGCCTTGGCGGCAATGATGAGAAGGAGCAAACGCTCAATCAACTGCTGGCCGAACTGGATGGCTTTGACGCGCGCGAAGGCGTCGTGCTGCTGGCGGCCACCAACCGCCCCGAAGTGCTGGACCCGGCGCTGCTGCGCGCAGGACGGTTCGATCGGCAGATTCTCATCGACAGGCCCGACCGCAAAGGTCGCCTGGCGATTCTAAAGGTGCACTTGCACAAGATCGTCTACAAGAACGACCTGGACTGCGAGCGTATTGCCGAAATCACGCCAGGCCTGACCGGTGCCGACCTGGCCAACCTGGTAAACGAGGCGGCCATCATCGCCACACGACGTGCCAGCCAGTGGGTGGAATTGCAGGACTTCACTGCTGCCGTCGAGCGCCTGGTCGCGGGTGTGGAACGCAAGGGCAACGTGCTGCGCGACGATGAGCGTCAAGTGGTGGCGTACCATGAGATGGGGCACGCCTTGGCGGCGAGCAGCCTGCCGGCGATGGACCCGGTGCATAAAGTCTCGATCATCCCCCGCGCCGCAGGCTCGCTGGGTTATACCCTGCAACGGCCCACCGATGACCGCTTCCTGATCAGCGCGCAGATGCTCCGTGACCGTATCGTCGTGATGATGGCCGGGCGCGCTGCCGAAAGCCTGGCATTCGGCCAGGTCTCGACCGGTGCCGCCGACGACCTGGGGCGCGCCACCGACATAGCCCGGCAGTTGATCACGCGCTTCGGCATGAGCGCGGAGCTGGGCCAGGCCGTGCTCGAGCGGCAACAGGCCAGTTATCTGGGCGAGTCGGTATTGCGCCAGGAGCGCAAGGACTATTCTGAACAGACCGCACGGGAGATCGACCTGGGCATTCGTGGCTTGCTGGAAGAGGCCTACAGCCGTGCCCGGGTGTTGCTCGAACAGCGCCGGGCGGACCTCGACGCCGGAGCACGCCTGTTACTGGCCAAGGAGACCATCACCCCCGAAGAATTCCCGGCACTGCTGCCGCTGGTCAAGGAAGCTGTCACCTACCCGCTACTCGACACAGCCAAATGACGCTCCGCTCCTGCTCAGGAAAGCGACCATGCTCACCGTCACATTGATCAACATGCTGGTAGTCATACTGGTGGTAATCATTCACTACGAATGCTTGCTGCGCCTGAATGACTGGCTACCGCGGCTTAAATTGTGGAGCCGATTCCGAATAGTTGCGGGTGTGTTCGGCGCGCTGCTGGCCCATGCCCTGGAGGTCTGGTGTTTTGCCTTGGCCTATTACCTGATGGCTCACGCTGATGGCTGGGGCACGCTCAGTGGCAATTTCGATGGCAGCTTCCTGGATTGCGTGTACTTTTCCTTCACCACCTACACCACCATCGGCTTCGGCGACATCGCCCCTACCGGGCACCTCAAATACCTCACTGGCCTACAGGCATTGACCGGCCTGGTGCTGATCACCTGGACAGCTTCGTTCCTGTTCCTGGAAATGCAGAAGTACTGGAAAGCCAAATAACGGTGGTTCAGTCGTTTGGCGGCCGCGTGCAGTGCCATTGCGCAACGTCAGGCACGTCTTCACCATGCTCGATCAGTCTTGGGGGCGGAGGCAACCCTGCGTTTATCAATCTGCTAGCGGCTACCATCGCTGCCCCTTTGATCCTGATCAAGGTCCAGGGAAGGCAGGCGCCTAACCTGAATGCAGCAGGGTCGTACCAGACACAATCGAGGCGCACATGGGGCGGGACGACGGTGGATGTGTCCGTTTGCTGGAAACGTTGTCGGGTATGGGCACCCAGGAGTACCTGCGCCTGGCGCTTTGCACCCCGCAGCGCAGCGAGGCGATGCCGGGCCAATACTGCTTTCTGGCCAGTCGCGAGCAACGTTGGCCCTGCAGCTATGTGAGCCTGCCAGGGATGGCTGGCCGGTTCATGGTAACCACTCATGCTACCCAGGCACTGGATAAGGCGGGTCAGTTGCTTCGCTATTCCGGGCCATTGGGCAACGCCTGGCCAGTACCCCTGCAAAGCAAGCGGCTGCTGGCCATCACTCGCGGCGAGGGGGTGTTGGCGCTTCTTTGCCTGCTCGATGAAATCCGCTGCTGGCTACCTTGGGTTCAGGTGCGGCTGCTACACGAAGGCTTGCCCCTGGAGCATTTGCCCGCAGATTGCCTCGTGTGCCTGACGGCACAAAAGACGGTAGTGCGCGACAGCGAAAGCGGATGGACGCAACTGACAAAGCAGTTGGAAGATTTCAGGCCGGATACGGTCTACTGCTGTGCACCACCGCAAGTAGCGCGCCAGGCAGCACGCTTGTGCTGGCGAAAAGGCGTGCAGCCACAGCGCATCTGGCTGCGAACAGACCATGTGCCCTACCCGACCTGGAGTACCCAGTCGCCATCGAGTGGGCTTGTGCAACGCTATGACAGAGTGCTCGCGGCGCTTAAACGGGTTCCTCCGGCCGGCTGAGGTTGAGCAGCCCTTGTTGGTCGACAAGTCGTACCTCGCGCCCTACGCATTGCAGGAACCCTGCCTGGATGAACCGGGTGAACAACCGGCTGACGGTTTCCTGGGTGAGGTCCAGGTAATTTGCGATATCGCTGCGGGACATGGGCAGATTGAAAACATCTGCCCTCAATCCGCGCTCATGGTAGCGCGCCGACATGCCCAACAGGAATATCGACAACCGTTGATCGGCCCGCCCATGGCAGCACCGCAGGTGTTCATCCTTGCCCTGGATGCCCAGGCTCAGCATATGCAATAGCTGGTAGCGTAAGCCAGGGATCTGCCCCGACAGATCAACCAGCTGATCGAGCCGGATGGAGCAGACCAGAGAAACTTCAAGCGCCAGCGCGTAGCTTCGATAATGACTCGCACCGATAGCGTCCAGCCCCAGCATCTCACCCGGCAGGACGAAGCCGGTGACCCGCTCGTTGCCCTCGGCATCAAGCAGGAAGTTCTTGATAGCCCCCGAGCGCAGGGCAAATACATGGTCCATCGGCTCGTCGGCCTTGAACAGATAGGCACCCTTCTTCAACGGACGGTTACGGCGCACGATACGTTCCAGCTTGTCCACTTCGTCAGCACTGAGGCTAGCGGGCAAGCAAAGGCGGCTCAACGAACACGCAAGGCACTTCACATGGGGCCTTGCCCCCATATCTACAGGGCCTGACATGATGACGCCTCAACGTTTTTTCATGCGAGCATTAATTCAAAATTAGCCGCTACGCTCAGTGGTTTCCGGGCTACCGACGAAGGGTAATGTCACCTGCCAAGGCTTGATCAGGATCAAGTCTTACGGCCTTCATGCGCAAATAATGAAACCGACGGCGAAGAGCGTGGCTACGCATGTTGCACTGACGGATGCCGACCTGCTGGTCATGGACTACCCGAACAATTGCGCCTGCAAGCTGCGAAGACCTCGACTAACAGGCACCCAATGCTCAAATCATTGAGTTTGCCAAGGCCGTAGCCTGGTCCGAAAGAGGTCATCCACCGCCTTGCACTGAGCTGACCCAAGGCCACCGCCCCATGACCTGTCATGCTGCGGCGCCTGGCATCTACCGCGGGCCGACGCAGCAATCCCTCCAAGGGAGAATGCCCATGAACGGACCTTCGAACAAGCTGATGGAGCAGCTTTACGGTAAGCAATACCAGGTCGATACTGGTGATATCGCGCCAATGCTGCACCAATACGCCGAGCCCCTACCGGACCTGGAAGACCCGGCTTTTGCCAAGCTGTTCGACCGTTATGCCGATGCCCGAGTGGTGATGCTCGGCGAGGCGAGCCATGGCAGCAGCGAGTTCTACCGCGCCCGTGCGGCTATTACCCGACGACTCATCGAACTGCATGGCTTCAACATCGTGGCCGTCGAAGCCGACTGGCCGGATGCCGGGCATGTCGATCAATATGTGCGAGGGCTTGCACATTCAGCGTGGAAACGCCATATCTTCAGCCGTTTCCCAACCTGGATGTGGCGCAACAGTGAGGTCAAGGCCTTTGTCCATTGGCTCCACGCGCACAATCGCATGCTGGCCGAGGACCGTCGCGTAGAGTTTCGTGGCCTGGACGTCTACAGCCTGCGCAACTCCATACATGAAGTGCTGGCCTATCTGGACCGGGTCGATCCGCATCTGGCCCATGAGGCCCGTCGGCGCTACGGCTGCCTGACGCCCTGGCAGGACGACCCTGCGCTGTATGGCCATTTTGTCGAGCGCGGTGGCGTCATGCCTTGCGAGCAACCGGTGATCGAGCAACTGAATGTCATGCTGGCCGAACAATTGTCAGGCTTGATCCGCAATGACGAAGCCTTTTTCAACGCAACGCAGAATGCACGCGTAATCATTGCTGCGGAACAATACTATCGAGCCATCTACCGAGGGTCGGCCGCATCCTGGAACCTGCGCGACCGGCACATGTTCGATACCTTGCGTGCGCTGCTCGAGCGCCGCGGTCCGAAAGCCAAGGCGGTGGTCTGGGCACACAATTCTCATATCGGCAATGCAGGCGCCACAGAAATGGGCTGGAAAGGCCAGTTCAACATCGGTCAGCTGTGTCGCAGTGCGTTTGGACGGGATGCCGTGCTGATCGGCATGGCGACCGACCGAGGCCAGGTGGCCGCAGCCGATGACTGGGACGGCGACCTGCAGATCAAGGACATACGTCCATCCCGCCCGGACAGTTGGGAGTGCCAGTTCCGGCTTGCCGGAGTGCCAGCCTCGTTGACCGACTGGCGAGACCCGCAGCGCAAGGAACTGCGCCGGATCTTGTCCACGCCATTGCTCGAGCGGGCCATTGGTGTCATCTATCGTCCCGAAAGCGAGCGGCTCAGCCACTATTTCGAGGCAGTTCTGGCCGAGCAGTTCGATGCCATGCTCTGGGTCGAACAAACCAGGCCGGTCACCGCGCTGCCCTTGCCGAAACAACAACATCTGGAACCGGAGGACGAAACCTATCCATTTGGCGTGTGACTGCCCGAAGCTTGCAGGTGCGCTACAAACCAGTCGGCAGCGAGCGCCGCAGCCTTGCCCAGCGTGCCAGGTTCTTCGAAAAGATGCGTAGCGCCTGGCACCACTTCAAGTCGATGCTCACATTGCAACATGCGACCCGCCAGACGATTGAGCTCCAGCACCTGTACGTCTTCACTACCCACGATGTGCAACGTTGGCGCTTTTACTCGCTGCAGCACTGACCAGGCCAGGTCAGTCCGGCCTCCCCTGCTGACCACCGCCGCCACCACATCCGGGCGTTGAGCCGCTGCGAGCAGCGCCGCGGCCGCGCCAGTACTGGCACCAAACAGGCCAACGCGCAGGGGCTGGAGTTGCTTATCCCGTTGTACCCAATCGACGACATCGACTAATCGCTTGGCCAGCAATGGAATGTCGAAACGCAGTTCCCCGGTCTCGTTATCCAGTCGCTGCTCTTTTTGCGTCAGCAGGTCGAACAGCAACGACCCCAGCCCGCGAGCCGCGAGGATGTCAGCCACGAACTGGTTCCGGGCGCTCAAACGACCGCTGCCACTGCCATGGGCGAAAATGACCAGAGCGCGGCAATTGCCCGGCAACCGTAAGTCGGCCAGCAATTCGACGCCGGGCAGCTTGATAGTCTGCGATCGTACCTCAGTCATGTCCTCGCTCCTGGGAAGTATCCTGGGAAAGCACGCGCGCGTCAGCTTGACGCATGAGCGCCATGACTTCTTCAACCGAAGTTTGACCTGCCGGCGAACCGGGTGAGCGGTTCGACAAGGCAACGCCCGGCCTCGGGACGGTCTGGAAACGAGGTCTGCACTGCAAGGTCATATGACATGAAACCTCCCGCACCGAGATGGCGCCTGTCGTTTCACGAGCGCATGTACGAGCATGGCCTGCGTCCTTGAAAGCTTTGAAAGCAGGCCATTGCGGGCCTTGCCCATCAGCCTTGGGAATGCTCCGGTGAAATAACCAGTACGCTGCTGGAGAGCCGATGCATCACTCGTTCCGCAGTGCTGCCGATGAACCAGCCGATGCCATGATGGTGATAGCTGCCCATGACCAGCACGTCGATATCATTGTTATCCATGAACACCGCCAGGACCTTGGCCGGATCGCCCATTCGCATGTGGCGGTGTTCGGCGGCGATACCATTGCGCTCGGCAAGCGACTGGAAGGCTTCGCTCTGGGCCTCATGAAGGGTTCGAGCGGAATTCGAGTCGAACAGGAACGAATGTTCCCGGCTGCCGCCAGCGTCCAGATACATCGAGCCCAGGTCATAGGCATATAACAATTCGATCTGGGCATTGCATTGCAATGCCAACTTCAGCGCTTCACTGATGATCTGGTCGTTGAAGCCCTCATACTGATCTTCAGGCCTGGACAGGTCCACAGCTGCAAGAATCCTGCGCGGCAGCGCATGGCTGGCCTTGTGCACCAGGTGCAGCGGGATGCGTGTATCGCGCAATAGCTGAACATCCAGTGACGTGAACATGGCGCGCATCCACCAGGGTTCATGCTCGAGCTCCTTGATCAGCATGGCGAAAGGCTGCTCGCGCAAGTGCGCGAGGATCTCGTCCAGCGGATGCTGCACCCACACCACTTCCGTGGTGACCGTGACACCATTGCGCCGCATCGACAGCGCCTGGGACTCCAGCCAGTCACGGTGCTGCTGCACATAGCCTTCGCGCATGACAGCCAGCGCCTGGTCATTGACCAGGCCCGCCGTGGCAAGCCCTTCCAGATAATCGAACGCCACAATGTGCAGCGCCATGCCCTTGGCCTTGGCCAGCGCTGCTGCGCGATCATAGATCGGAGTCCGGCGCATCAGGGCTGATGCTATCAGCAGCAGTCTTTGTGGATTGTCCATGGCACACCTCTGCGATTGCGGTACGTACCTGGAGCATCTGCCACTCATCTTTTGCAAATTTGATGTTTGTCAACTGCCCGCTTCCGCGCAGACAAACGGCATTCTGGATGGCGCGGGAATTTGATGCTGATCAAGGCTTCTAGCCGCTAACGGAGCACGCTACTGGCATATCAACAATGATTTCTTGCTTCGGAGGCGGGCCATGGCGGCAAAGAGCACATGCGCCGGCTGATGGCGGTGATCGCCAACGGCCGGGGCGACGTTCGCAACTGGTCACGCACCGCTTTCGACTCGATGACATTGAGGCTACCTATGAACTGTTCGCCCATCAGCGCGATGGTGTCATGAAGATTCGCTGATTGGTCACCCCGTACCCGCTTTGCCAATCTCCGATGCTCGGAGGAGGCCTGAAAATGTCCGGTCAACTGAAAGTCACGCTCCTTGATCAGTCTGTTTCGTCGCGCGTGGCAAATCCGATTCACCTGAAACCGCTGGTGCCCCTGTGCAGGGAATGCCGGGTCAGCGGCCTGTGCCTGCCCACCGGCTTGCCCATTCACGACAACAGTTGCCTGGGCGCACTGATAGGCCCACGCATGCGAGTTCGCAAAGGCGCCGCACTGTTCAATGCCAATGATTCACTGACCACGCTGTATGCGGTTCGCTGCGGCAGCTTCAAGACCAGCCTGAACAGCGCCGAAGGCCAAGGGGTGGTGATCAACTTCTGGATGCCGGGTGACGTGCTTGGCCTTGATGCCATTGCCACCGAGCATCATGTCTGCGATGCCATTGCCCTGGAAGACAGCGAAGTCTGCCCCGTGCCCTATCGCCGCTTGCAAGCCCTGGCACGGGACTTCCCGGTCCTGCAACAAAGTCTGAATCGGTTGATGAGTCGGGAGATCGTGCGTGAACACGAGCGCGTGTTGATGTTATGCAACCTCACTGCTGAACAGCGGCTGGCCAGCTTCCTGGTCGGGCTGTCCAGGCGCTTCGTCAACCGGGGCTACTCTGCCCATGGGTTCATGTTGCGCATGTCCCGCGAAGACATGGCGTCGTACCTGGGATTGCGTCTGGAAACCGTGTGCCGTGCCGTCGCCCGTCTTCGCGCGCTCGGCATCGTCAGCTTGCATGGCAGACTGGTGGAGATTCTCGACATGCCTGCCCTTATGACGCTCGAACAGGGCGGTGTTGAATGTGACCACAAGGGAGTTCCCGAGGCACCATGCTCGACACCCTGAATGTCGGACACGGCGCCGTGGCGCTGGGCATCGGCATGCTGGTAGGACTTGAGCGCGAACGCAAGAAAGGCCGCAACGAAGACCATGCCGCAGCCGGACTCAGGACCTTCGCCATCACTGCCCTGCTGGGCTACGTCAGTATGTTGCTGGCAGGCCCGATGCTGGTCGGGGTAGCCAGTCTGGGCCTGGTACTGATGCTCTGCATGCACTACCGCAAGCATGCCGACAAAGATCCTGAGGTCACCAGCGAAATCGCTCTGCTGCTGGTGCTGACCCTGGGCGCGTTGAGCCTGAACGAGCCCGAGCTTGCTACAGCGGTAGGCGTGGTACTGACCGTGCTGTTGGCCATGCAGCGTGAGCTTCATCACTTCGTACTGCAGCAGCTGAGTGAAGAAGAGCTGCGCGATGGCTTGATGTTGCTAACGGTTGCACTAGTGGTACTGCCGTTGACGCCAGACCGGTTCCTGGGACCCTATAGCGTGCTCAACCCCCGCACGATCTGCACGCTGGTCGTCCTGCTGATGGCTGTCGGTGCAGTGGGTCATATCGCCATGCGCCTGATGGGCCCTCGTTATGGCTTGCCTTTGAGCGCAATAGCATCAGGCTTTGCCTCGGGCACGGCAACCATTGCGCTGTTGGCCCGTGAAGCTCGGCAGCAGAAACTTGCAGTCAGATCTTTCGCGGCATCGGCGGTGCTGTCCAACCTTGCGAGCATTACGCAATTCGCCTTGGTGCTGATTATCATCGACCGGCACCTGCTGAGCCCTTTCGTGATTTCGATCGGGCTTGGCGCATCGGTCACCGTGGCTTACGGGATATTACTGCTGGCACCTTGGCGTGCCGCTTCTGGCGGCTCCGCGGCACATCAGGGTAACGGTGCCTTCAGTCTCTGGACCGCACTGATCATCACGCTTGCCCTGACCGGCGTCGCCCTGTTCTCAGCGTTTCTTCTTCAGCAACTGGGCCACAACGGCGTCAGCATTGCAGCATTCGTCAGCGGGCTGGGTGATGCCCACGCAGCAACTGCGTCGGTGGCCTCGCTGGTGATGGCCGGACGGCTGGAGGTAGCCGATGTCGTGGTACCGGGCATGATGGCCGTGACCGGGAACACGCTGACCAAATGTGTGCTGGCGCTCAGCAATGGCGGTTTCCAGTTTGCGCGTTATCTTGTTCCAGCACAGATCATCATCCTCGGGGCAATGTGGTTTGGGCTGGCTATGTACTGACGAGGCACAGAATATGTGAGAACCGGATGGACCACTTGCTTGATTCAAGTCAAACCAGCGACCAACTGGCTGCCTACACTTAAAACGTCCAGGCATACCAAGGCCTTTGGGGCACACCATCCATATCCAGATACGTGGAGTTCACCATGCAATCGCAATTGAAATTGATGCTTGCTGTTGTTCTGGCCGGTAGTGCACTCATGGCGCATGCCGATGAAAAGCAAAACGCTGGCGATGCCACTACCAACGCGCCAGCCGCCAGTACACCCTCCGAGTCGGCCATGAACAAGGCGATGAGCGAACAAATGCACAAGATGCAGATTGCTCATGACAAAGCCGCTGCAGCGAAGACCCCAGCCGAGCGGCAAGCCGCCATGCACGAGGGTATGCAGACAATGAAGGAAAGCATGGCCATTATGAGCAAGCACCATGCCGCTGGCTGCATGGGCTCGGGCATGGGGATGTCGGGAGCCAAGGGCGGCATGGGCATGGACCACGGAATGATGGACATGATGATGAAGATGATGGATCAGCAGTCGTCAATGATGGATATGCCCATGACGCAGTAACCGGCACTGCTCCACGGTGCCATCGGTGATAGCATCACGGTCGATGAGGTGGTCGAAGCACGCTATCGATTTCGGCCACGACCTGCCTTGTTGCATCCTCGATGGCCCCTTCATTACGGCACAGTACCCAGCCATGATCCGCAACTGCACGTTCGAACGCCTCGGTACAGGCAACCTGCTCGTCCAGGCTATGGATTACCGTACTGCCCAGCCCACGCGTGCGGGCTGCGGCCCTTGCCCATGAGGTATCAGGGGCCGTGACAACCCCGACATGCAAATCGGGCACCTGCACATGTCGCTCGGCGTTCAGGCGCAGGATCTCGTCGAACGGCACGGTACGGCGAAATGCGGCATCAGACGGGTACCAGCGATCGATCAGGATGATACTGCCCGATGGCTGCCTGGGCAGCACGTGCCGGGAAATCCAGGCACGGCTTTCGGCAAAGCGCTCGCACACCCTCAATTCCAGGTCCCGTGAAGGGCTTCTGACCAGTTGATTGACAAGAGCCATGGTTTCACACCGGTAGGGGTCGCTTTTCTTCTCGCAAAGCCGGATCACTTTCCTGTTGTCAGCCCTCAGGGCTTTGGTAACGGCCTCCAGAAGTGTGGTTTTGCCGGTGCCCTTGGGCCCATCGATGGAGACAAACAGCGGGCGGGTCATTTTTCATTACCAGTCAGGCCAAGTGCGCGATAAGACCATTGATCGTGGTCTGCCTTCAAGGGTTACCCGGAAGGAGAACATTTGTGCTCCAAAGGCAATATGAAGATTCAACGCCGGCTTGGGTGCCAGTGTGGTCCTCATGGGAGCGGGCATGCCCGCGAAGCAGATGACGCAGTTCTAGACCACTCGCCTGGCATCCCTGCGCACCGCCTGCGGTGGCACGCCAAACCCACGGATGAACACCTCGCGAAGGTGCCGGCGGTCTCTGAAGCCGGTCTCCCTGGCTACCACATCCAGACTGTGCCGGCTTTGCTCGATCATCAAGCGGGCAGCCTCCAGGCGCAGGCTTTCCACGGCCTTGGCCGGGGACTGCCCGGTTTCGGCAGTGAACACCCGGGTGAACTGCCTGGGGCTCAGGTGCACCACGCCGGCCAGCTCTTCGACACTGAGCGGCCGGCTCAGGTGCTGGCGGGCATACTCCAAGGCACTCTGGATGCGGTCCGACTTCGGCGCCAGCGCAAGCAGTTCGGAATGCTGCGACTGCCCACCCGAGCGCCGCTGATGCATCACCAGTTTGTGCGCCACCGACCTGGCCAGTTCGGCCCCCAGGTCTTTCTCCACCATGGCCAGCGCCATGTCGAGCGCCGCGGTCATGCCCGCCGATGTCCAGACCGGTCCATCGACGATGAAGATCCGGTCATCGTCGACCTCGATCCTGGGGTGCATGTGGCGCAGCGCCTTGGCATAGGCCCAATGGGTGGTGGCCCGGCGATTGTCCAGCACGCCGGCCTGGGCCAGCACAAAGGTGCCGGTACATAGCCCGGCGGTCCTGCGCGCACTGGCAACAAAGCCTCGCACATACGCCAGCACCTCATCACTTGGTGGTATCTCGGGGGTCAGGGTACCGCTGACCATCCAGGTGTCAGCCAGGCCTGGCGTAGCCAACGGCAGGGTATCGATGAGCATGCCCAGCGATGAACGGACCATGCCGCCACCTACCGAGAAGTTCTGCACTCGGTAAACCTCCTCCCCTGCCACGATATTGGCGAACTCGAACACCGCCTGCGTGGCTAGGCCCATGAGCTGAAAACCTTCAGTGATCAGATAGCCGATACGATGCATGACCGGGCTCCGTTCCGTTGCGTCTCGAAACACTACCATATACGTCATTTGAGCCAGCGAAAATTTACCGCATCATGACCCCAATCCCCCCCACTGGAGCTTGAGTCATGACTCTCTCGCACAAAGGCACCGCCCTCATTACCGGGGCATCCTCGGGTATCGGCTCGGTCTACGCCGAACGCCTGGCCCGCCGCGGCTACGACCTGGTGCTGGTCGCACGCAACCGTGACCGTCTCAATGCACTGGCCAGCCGCATCACCCGGGAAACCCGGCAAAGTGTCGAAGTATTCCCCGCAGACCTGGCCCGCCCCGATGAACTCGCCCGGGTCGAGCGCAAGTTGCGTGAAGACGCGAGCATCACTCTGCTGGTGAACAATGCCGGTATCGGCACCCATACCCCGCTGCTGGAAAGCGATGTCGAACGCATGGCAGAGATGATCAGCCTCAACGTCACCGCCCTAACCCGCCTTACCTATGCCATCACTCCAGGTTTCGTTGCCCGTCAGCAAGGTGCAGTGATCAACATTTCATCGATCGTCAGCCTGGCCCCGGAGTTGCTCAATGGCGTGTATGGCGCCAGCAAGGCGTATGTCACCGCCTTCACCCAGTCGCTGCACAAGGAACTCGCGCCACACGGCATCCAGGTTCAGGCCGTGCTGCCTGGCGCGACGGCTACCGATTTCTGGGCGATTGGCGGCTTGCCGATAGAGAACCTGGACCCAGGTATCGTGATGTCGGTTGATGACCTGGTGGAAGGCGCCCTGCAGGACTTCGACAACAAGGTACTGGTTTCCATACCGGCCCTGCACGAGCTGCAGCGCTACGAAACCTATGAGAGCAGCCGTCAGGCGCTGTTCGGTAAGCTTTCCAGCAACCGACTGGCACCTCGCTACAGCGAAGGATCTTGAGATTGGTCGCTCCTGCAGGGCTACGGCGCCAGCCTTGAGGAGGCGCCGTACCTGTCAGGCTTTACACCGCCAGCGCGCGCTCACGCAGCTCGCTGTTGAGGATGCGGTCGTTCTCGCTGTAGTCGACCGGGCAGTCGATCACGTGCACGCCCGGGGTCTTGATGCAGTGCTCGAGCAGCGGCAGCAGGCCTTCGGCGCTTTCCACGCGGTGGCCATTGGCACCGTAGGCTTCGGCGTACTTGACGAAGTCGGGGTTGCCGTAGTCCAGGCCGAAATCGGTGAAGCCCATGTTCGCCTGCTTCCAGCGGATCATGCCGTAGCCGTCGTCACGCAGGATCACCACGGTGATGTGCATGCCCAGACGTACAGCAGTTTCCAGCTCCTGGCTGTTCATCATGAAGCCGCCGTCACCGCACACCGAAATAACCGGGCGGTCCGGGTGCACCAGGTGCGCGGCCATGGCCGATGGCAGGCCGGCGCCCATGGTCGCCAGGGCGTTGTCCAGCAGCACGGTGTTGGGCTTGTGCGCCTTGTAGTTGCGGGCGAACCAGATCTTGTAGATGCCGTTGTCCAGGGCGACGATGCCTTCGGACGGCAGTACGCGACGGATGTCGGCAACCAGGCGCTGCGGGTACACCGGGAAGCGATTGTCGTCGGCACCTTCGGCGATCTGCGCTTCGTTGGCTTCGCGGATGGCCATCAGGCGGGTGAAGTCCCAGTGCGAAGTGTCATTCAGCGCTTCGCTGATCTGCCACACGGCGTTGGCGATGTCACCGATCACTTCCACCTGCGGGAAGTACACGGCATCGACTTCGGCCGAGCGGAAGTTGATGTGGATGACCTCGGTGCCGCCACGGACCATGAAGAACGGTGGCTTCTCGATCACGTCGTGGCCGATGTTGACGATCAGGTCGGCCGCTTCGATGGCGCGGTGGACAAAGTCACCCGAGGACAGTGCAGCGTTGCCCAGGAAACGCGGGTGGCGTTCGTCGACCACACCTTTACCCATCTGGGTGGTGATGAACGGGATGCCGGTCTTGTCGATCAGCTGCTTGAGGACCTTGGCGGTCATCTTGCGGTTGGCGCCGGCACCGATCACCAGGATCGGGTTACGGGCGTTCTTCAGCTTTTGCACGGCAGCGTCGATCGCCACGTGCTCGGCCAGTGGGCGGCGGTGCAGGCTTGGCGGGATCGGCAGCGCGTCGGTCTGCTCGGCGGCGATGTCTTCCGGCAGCTCCAGGTGGACCGCACCTGGTTTTTCTTCTTCAGCCAGGCGGAAGGCCTCGCGCATGCGGGCCGGGATGTTGTCAGCCGAGGCGAACTGGTGGGTGTACTTGGTGATGGGGTCCATCATGCCGCACACGTCGATGATCTGGAAGCGGCCCTGCTTGGACTTCTTGATCGGCTTCTGGCCGGTGATCATCATCATCGGCATGCCGCCCAGGTAGGCGTAGGCGCTGGCGGTGACCAGGTTGGTGGCACCAGGGCCGAGGGTCGACAGGCTGACGCCGGTCTTGCCGGTCAGGCGACCATAGGTAGCAGCCATGAAACCTGCGGACTGCTCGTGACGGGTCAGTACCAGCTTGATCTTCGACTTGCGCAGGGATTCCAGCAGGTCGAGGTTTTCCTCACCGGGAATGCCGAATACATACTCGACACCTTCGTTTTCCAGGCATTGCACAACGACATCGGCGGCCTTGGCCATTTAGGGTACTACCTCAAAATCTTTGTGGGATTGCAGATTTATTAAGCTGCGTGACTGAGATGTTGCAGGATGTCTCAGTGGCGCGCATCGTAGGCCCTCTGGTTAATAATAATAAATATATTGTTATTATGCTTGGCATCACAGTTTGTTATGAATGGTAAGCCCCTTCAATGAACCTCAAGGCATTGCGCTGCTGCGTCGAAATCGTACGCCAAGGCAGCTTCACCAAAGCCGCGCAGCACCTGCACATCGCCCAGCCGGCACTGAGCATGGCCGTTACCCGCCTGGAAGAAGAACTGGGCGTGACCCTGTTCAACCGCACAACACGCAAAGTCATCCTGACGGCCGAGGGTGAACGGTTCCTGCCACGTATTGCATCGGCCCTGCGCGAAATGGATGTAGCCCGGCAAGAGCTGCGCGACATGGCCGACCTGAAGCGCGGCGAAGTACGCCTGGGTATTCCGCCGATGTTCGGCCTGCACTATGTGCCCGGGTTAATGAACGCCTTCCGCCAGCTGTACCCGGGCATTGCCATGACCGTATTCGAAGGCAGTGCCGAGGACATCGGCCATCGTCTGGAACAACGGGATATCGACCTGGCGTTACTGGAGTCCAGGCGCGTGCCGCCCGACAAGGAATCGATCCTGCTGGGCAGCGACGAGATGCTGGCGTGCATGCACCCTGACCATCCTTATGCCGGCAAGGCCTTCCTCACGGCCGAGGACCTGCGCAATACCGACATGGTGGTGTTCGACCGCACCTTCGTGCAGCGCCACCTGCTGGACGCATTCTTCGCCGAACATGGCATTACTTACCGGGTGGCGCTGCAGAGCAACTTCGTATCGCTGGTGGTGCAGGCCGCGCTGGACAACATGGGCGTGGCGACCCTGCTGCGCTCGGTACAGCAGCGCACGCCGGGCATCGTTGGCGTACCTTTCCAGCCAGCGCAGCAGATGAGCTTCCGCTTGTGCTGGCGATCGGGGGAATACCTGTCGCTGGCCAGCAAGCGCTTCATCGACTTTGCCGCGCAGACCCATTACCTGGAGCGCTGATTCCACCCTCCTCGACGTCACTATCGCGGATTGACTATGATCCCACGTTGAACGTTTCAGCATGTTTCAACAAGGATCCAGATGTCAGTTCAGGAATTACCCCCTCTCCCTAGCAAAAGTACCGTCGCCAAGATGGAAGCCTCCATGGCACTGGGCAGCTTCGCTATCGGCACTGGCGAGTTCGCCATCATGGGCCTGATGCCCGACATCGCCAGCAACCTGCAATTGAGCGAGCCCCAGGTGGGCCATGCCATTAGCGCCTATGCGCTGGGGGTGATGGTCGGGGCCCCGGCACTGGCGATTATCGGTGCCCGGCTGTTGCGCAAAAATATGCTGCTGTTATTGATGGCGCTGTATGCCCTTGGCAACCTGGCTACCGCCTTTGTCCCCTCGTTCAGCGGCCTGGTCGCTTTCCGTTTCATCAGCGGACTGCCCCATGGCGCCTACTTCGGCATTGCGGCGGTGGTGGCGTCGAGCATGGTGGCCAAAGATCAGCGGGCGGGGGCCGTGGCACGGGTGATGATGGGCCTGACCTTGGCCATGTTGCTTGGCAACCCGGTCGCCACCTTGCTGGGCCAGTACTTCGGCTGGCGCTCGGCGTTCGTGCTGGTCGGCATGATCGCCCTGTGCACCATTGCCCTGGTCTGGCGCTATGTGCCCCAGCGCCACGATGAAGTGCGCAGCGACCCGCGCAAGGAACTGCAAGCGTTCACCCTGCCGCAAGTGTGGATGGCGCTGGCCATCGCCTCGATCGGCTTTGCCGGCATGTTCTGTGTGTTCAGCTACCTGGCGCCAACCATGTTGCAAGTGACCCAGGTCTCGCCGCAGTGGATTCCGTTCGGCCTGGCGGCATTCGGCGTCGGTGGCATCGTCGGCAACATCGCCGGGGGCAAGCTGTTCGACCACCTGCAGTTCCGCGCCGTGGGGCTGGTGCTGGTGTGGTCGATTGCCGTGCTGCTGTTCTTCACCTTCGCTGCCCAGGCGCTGTGGAGCCTGCTGCTGGGCATTGGCCTGGTCGGAACCATGATTGCCCTGGCGGCGCCACTGCAGATCCGCCTGATGGACATTGCCCATGAAGCGCCAAGCCTGGCCGCGGCGTCGAACCATGCGGCGTTCAACCTGGCCAATGCGCTGGGGCCGTGGCTGGGAGGCATGGCAATTACCGCGGGCATGGGCTGGACCAGCACCGGCTACATCGGCGCAGCGACGGCGCTGGTTGGGCTGGGGATCTACCTGGTGGCACGGCGGATGAAGGGCGGGCACTGAGGTTCAGGCCTGACAGACAGCGTGAACGGGGCTGCCATGCAGCCCATAAGTCATTGAATTAGCAGGGACCCTGTGGGAGCGGCTTTAGCCGCGAACACCGGCGCAGCCGGTGCCATGCACCGCGTTGGATTCTTCGCGGCTAAAGCCGCTCCCACAGGGTACGAGGATCGCTTGCGAACCCAGGCTTGCTGGCGGGCCAGTACCGAGCTGGCCGACTCGCCCAGCAGATCGGCGTAGACGCCAGGCGCAGTGGCGCCTTCGGTACTGATGAAGAGGATGCGGGCGTTGCCGTCGATACCCAGGTCGGCAGCTGCGCCAGCATCCGCTACCAGGCGGGCAAACCCGGCCAGGCCGGCGACGCCGGACTCACCAGCCACTAGCGGAATGTCGCGAGCGCTGCCAGCCGCCAGGCGGCGCATGGCGGCAACAGCCTGGTCATCTGTGATGGTCATGAAGTAATCGACGCTCGGCTCAAGGAATCGCCAGGCCAATGGCGATGTCTCGCCGCACGCCAGGCCCGCCATTACCGAGTCCACCGAGCCGGTCGCCCTGGCCGGTTTGCCGAGCAAGGCACTCTGGTACAGGCAGTCGGCCTGCTCCGGCTCGACCATGACCACCAACGGACGCTGTGCGCCGTAGTGCTCCCAGAGATAGCTGACGATGCCGGCCGCCAGGCCCCCCACCCCGCCTTGCAGGAACACATGGGTCAACGGCGGCTGCCCGGCAGTGGCTTCGGTGATTTCTGCGGCGATGGTGCAGTAGCCCTGCATCACATCACGCGGGATCACTTCGTAGCCCTCATAAGAGGTATCGGAAACCACGGTCCAGCCATTGCTGGCCGCCAACTCCGCGGCGTGCTCGACTGATTCGTCGTAATTGCCGGCAATACGCACGATCTGCGCGCCATAGGCCGCAATCGCCTGCTCGCGCTCTATGCTGACCTTGGCATGCAGCACGATCACGCAGCGGCAGCCGATGCTTTGCGCGGCCGCCGCCAGCCCCTTGCCATGGTTGCCATCGGTGGCACTGACCACGGTGAAGGGGGCCAGCAGGTTCGCGTACTGGCCATCCAGCAAGCCGCGCGGGTCGAACTGCTGTGCGGGGAAGGTACGCAGGATCAGCCGGACCAGGGCAATCGGCGCGCCCAGCGCCTTGAAACTGCCCAGTTCCGAACGCACCGATTCGTCCTTCACCGTCAGCTGGGCAACGCCCAGCTCCGCGGCCAGGTCAGGCAGGCTGTACAGCGGCGTAGCACCTGCGTTCAAGCGCACCCACCCGGCCAGCCACTGGCGGCTTTCTTCAGCCTTGGCGATGCTCATCACCTCCTGCAACGCTTGCGGGTAAGGCTGGCGGCCAGCCTTGGGGTTGGAAACAAACATGCGGCACTCCTTTCTACAGGCAACAGGAAGCCCATGCCGCTGAAACCAGGCTTCAGCGGTCGGGGCATTACAGTGGGGATCAGGCGTGGGTCAGGCGACGGCTGGCGACGTCCAGCAGTACCTGGGCGCCCTGGATCAGTTGTTCGTCATCGGTATGCTCGCGCGGGTTGTGGCTGATACCGCCCTGGCTGGGCACGAAGATCATCGCAGCAGGGGCAATGCGGGCGATCATTTGCGCGTCGTGGCCTGCACCAGAGGTCATGCGGCGGTGGCTGAAACCGAAACGCTGCGCCGAGGCTTCGATGGCACCGACCAGGCCTGCGTCGAACACCACCGGTTCAAAACGCACCAGGCGCTCAGTGGTAATGGTGACTCCTTCGCGCTTGGAGAGCGCTTCCAGGTATTGGCTCAGGTGGTTTTCGGCGTAAGCCAGGCAGGTTTCGTCGGGGTCGCGCAGGTCAACGGTAAAGGTAGCCTTGCGCGGGATGACGTTGATCACGTTCGGCTCGAACTGCATGCAGCCGACCGTGGCCAAGGTCGTGCCGGATTCCACGGCCATGGCGCGCAACTCGGCGACGATGGCACTGGCGACGAAGCCTGCATCATGGCGCAAATGGGTCGGCGTGGTGCCTGCATGATTGGCGTGTCCCTTCACCTCTATTTGCTGCCAGGAAATACCCTGCAGGTTCTCGACCACGCCAATCAAGGTGTTTTCGGCTTCGAGGATCGGCCCCTGCTCGATATGCAGTTCGAGGTATTCGTACGGCACGATGGCGCCAGGTTCCAGCGTGCCGGCATAGCCGATGCGCGCCAGCTCATCGCCAAGCCGCGTACCGTCGGTGCCCAGGGTATCCAATGCCTGCTGCAGAGGCAGGCCACCGGCGAAGACCAATGAGCCCATCATGTCGGGCTGGTATCGCACACCCTCTTCATTGGTGAACGCGCCGACCGTGATCGAACGCTCGGGCAAGTGCCCGGCATCACGGTACGCCCGAATCACCGCCAACCCGGCCAGCACGCCATAGCAGCCATCCAAGGCTCCGGCGTTGGTGACGGTGTCGATGTGCGAACCGATCATCAGTGGGCGTTGCTCGCCGCTATCAGCGGCTGCGCGCAAAGTACCGAAAATGTTGCCGATACGGTCGACCTGCACGTCGAGGTCAAGCTCGTGCATCCAGCCGACCAGCAGGTCGCGCCCAGCCTTTTCGGCATCGCTCAGGGCAATCCGGGTGCGCCCGCCATGGGGGGCGTCAGCGCCTACCTGGCCGAGTGCACGGATCTGCTGCAGCAGCAAAGAGCCGTTCAGTTGCAGTGGGGTACTTGCATTCATCAACCATTTCTCCCTGCGCGCAAAGCCTTGGCTCTACACCACCGTTTTTTTGTTCATGGGGGAATTCTATTCGCTCGTACTGCACTAAAATCTTGATTTTCTGCCTTTGCATGCACTTTTATTACGTATTCTCGGCATTCACCGCTGTTCACCTACGGAGCCGCTTCATGCCCCTCGATCACTTCGACCTGGCCCTGCTCGATGCCATACAGCGTGACGCCGGCACTTCACAGCTGGACCTCGGGGCGCAGGTCAACCTGTCCTCGGCAGCGGTCAACCGCCGGCTGAAGAAGCTGGCAGCCGACGGCGTGATCCGTGGCACGGTTGCGCAAGTGAACCCGGAGCAGTTGGGCTACACACTGACCGTGATCACCGAGGTAGAAGTAGAGAACGAGCGGCTGGACCTGTTGGACGAGATGAAACGCACCTTCCTCGCCTGCCCGCAGGTGCAGCAGTGCTACTACGTGGCCGGGGAATGCGATTTCGTGCTGATCATGCTGGTGCGGCACATGGAGCAGTACACCCAGCTGACCCGTGAGCTGTTCTTCGAAAACAACAACGTCAAGCGCTTCAAGACACTGGTGTCGATGAGCAATGTGAAAACTGGCATGTTTGTGCCGACCCTCACGCACTGAAGCCTTGCAGGAGCGCGCAGCTCGACAGGCAATTGCCCGCGTTTACCTCTACCTGACCGAGGTTGACAGCCACATTGCCCAAGCTGGCCAGCCGCTGGGAAATGATTACAATGCGCGCCCCAACCTGAAATATGTTTCTCTCATGAAATCACTGCTTTACGCCGTATTCTTACTGTTTTCCTTCACCCTCCCCGCCCTGGCCAACCCGCCAGCGACCTTCACCGAAGCCAAAGTGGTGGCCAAGCAGAAGGTGTACATGGACCAGGCCAGCAGTGCCATGGGTGACCTGTACTGCGGCTGCAAATGGACCTGGGTGGGCAAGTCCGGCGGGCGTATCGATCCCGCCTCGTGCGGCTACCAGACCCGCAAGCAGCAGAACCGAGCAGAGCGCACCGAATGGGAGCACATCGTGCCGGCCTATACCTTCGGCAACCAGCGCCAGTGCTGGAAGAACGGTGGCCGCGAGCATTGCGTGGATGACGACCCGGTATTCCGTGCCATGGAGGCCGACCTGTTCAACCTGTACCCGGCAGTGGGTGAGGTCAACGGCGACCGCAGCAATTTCAACTACGGCATGGTTGCTGGCAATGCCGGGCAATACGGGCAGTGCTCCACCAAGGTCGACTTCGTGCAGCGTGCTGCCGAACCACGTGACGAAGTGAAAGGCCTGGTCGCCCGCACCACGTTCTACATGTACGACCGCTACAAGCTGAACATGTCGCGCCAGCAGCAACAGCTGCTGATGGCCTGGGACAAACAATACCCGGTGTCGGCCTGGGAGAAAGAGCGTGACCGGCGCATTGCCGCGATCATGGGGCATGCCAACCCCTTCGTGACCGGGGAACGCAAATGGACCGCCAACTACAAGCCGGTCGGCGGTGGCGTGGTGCAAGCGGTGCCGGCGAAGGCCGCCAAACCGGAGGCCAAGCCGAGCCTGGCCAGTGCCGGGTCGGTGGGGGCGGTGCTTGGCAACCGCAACAGCCACGTCTATCACCTCTCCGTCGGCTGCCCGGGCTATACCCAGCTTACCGCGAAGAACCAGGTCACCTTCGCCACAGAAGGTGAGGCGCAGGCAGCGGGCTATCGCAAGGCGGGCAACTGCCGCTGATCGGCCCCCTTGCAATCGATCGGGCTGCACAGCAGCCCGATCGAATGACCATCCGTCGCCCAGACGGCACCCCACTCCCCGCCCTCAGCCCAACGAATGACAGATCATCCGCAAAGGAGACGTTCCATGATCCGCATTCGCCCACTCTCGCTGTGCCTTGCCCTTGCCCTTGCCCTGGCCGCTGCCACTGGCACCAGCCTGGCCGCCACCGACACCCATACCGACAGCCACCCGCCAACCGACCAGTCCGGTGGCAAGACTGCCGGTGAAGGTAGCAGCGTCAACAGCCCTGGCAGCAGCAAAGGCAACGACAGCAGCGACACCGGCAGCAACAGCGATGCCGCCGACGGCGCCGCTGGCGGCTCCAACAGCACCGGCGAAGCCACCGGTTCCGGCGCCGGGCGCACCGGCGGCACCGCCGAGGACCAGGACAGCCATTGAGGCCAGCCTGGGCTACACTGCGCCCGAACGCCCTGCCAAGGATTCACCATGAACCTCAAACCCTGGCTGCTTGCCGCCCTGCTGCCGTGCAGCACCTTGGCCGTCGCTGGCGGCCAGGGTGCGCTGTCGATCAGTTCGTCGTCGTTCACCGATGGCGGCGTGATCGCCTTGCAGCAGGTTGGCCCGGACCCGGCCTGCGGCGCTGGCGAAGAGCGCACCCCGCAACTGAGCTGGGACAACCTCCCCGCAGGCACCCGGTCGCTGGCGCTGATCATGTTCGACCCGGACGGCGGCAAGGGTATTGGCGTGGTCCACTGGATCGCCTACAACATTGACCCGGCTCAGGATGGGCTGAAGGAAGGCATCGCCGGGCTGACCGGGCCAGGCGTGACCGTGGGTCGCAATTCGCGGGGCACGCTCAGCTACCGAGGCCCCTGCCCACCCGCCGGCGACAACCCGCACCACTACGCACTGACGCTGATCGCCACCGACCTGCCATTGGGCACCCTGCCCGAGGGCCTGGACCGCAGTGGCCTGCTGCAACTGCTGCAAGGCCACGCGCTAGGGGCGCAGAGCCTGATCGGGCGCTATGGCCATTGAACCATCCAGTACAAAAACAAATGATCGCCCCCATAGCATTTATCCATTGAATGGCCCGACCGAACTGAAGTAAGCTCGGGCTCATTCACTGGAGAGCAACATGCCAAAACACACCCGCAACCACGCCAACCACACCGGTCGCACCCTGCGCCCTGTGCTGGCCGTTGCCGGCTGCGTGGCACCTGCCAGCTATTACTTCGGGTATTGGTTTAGCCACTAGGCGCCGATACCCACACGGCGCCCACCTTCGAGGGGCCGCCGAACATGAGAATACTCAAACCCCCGGTCGGCTCCCCGACCGGGGGTTTTGCTTTTCAGGCCTTTGAACAACACCGATTCACATTGAGGACAGATTCATGAACTACGCCACTTATTACTACGCAAACACCTACGCCTGGCGATTTAGCCAATCCCGTTCGGGCCAGCCTGCCGCCTCCGTTCGGTCTTCCACAGGTGGCAATGCAGCAGCCAATACGAATTCAACGATCTGTCGAACACCTCGATAGGGCCGACCGCGCGGGCCAGAACCCGCCGTCCGCCCAGGGAAAAAACGCCATGCAAGCTTCCAGCCTCGCCCTGACCCAGCCGCAAGCAGCCAATACCACCGTCAGCCAGCGCCTGCCCAGCCCGCACCTGCTCAAGCAGCAAATGCCGCTGTCCAGCGACCTTACCCAGCAAGTCCATGCCCACCGCCAGGCCATCCGCGACATTCTCGAAGGCCGTGACCAGCGCCTGCTGGTGATCGTTGGTCCCTGCTCGATCCACGACCCACGCTCAGCCCTGGAATACGCCGATCGCCTGGCAGCCCTCAGCCGCGAAGTCGACGACAAGCTGCTGCTGGTGATGCGCGCCTACGTCGAAAAACCTCGCACCACGGTCGGCTGGAAAGGCCTGGCCTACGACCCGCACCTCGATGGCAGCGATGACATGCACGGCGGCATCGCCTTGTCCCGCGGGCTGATGCTGAACATGATCGAACGCGGTCTGCCGGTTGCCACCGAATTGCTGCAGCCCATGGCTGCCGGCTACTTCGATGACCTTCTGGCCTGGGCCGCGATTGGCGCGCGCACCACCGAGTCGCAGATCCACCGCGAAATGGTCAGTGGCCTGGAGCTACCGGTCGGCTTCAAGAACGGCACCGACGGCGGTATTGCCATCGCCAGCGACGCCATGCGCAGCGCCGCCCACCCGCACCGCCACTTCGGCATGGATGCACAGGGCTACCCGGCCATCATCGAGACCTTGGGCAACCCGGATACGCACCTGGTGCTGCGCGGCGGCCACAAGGGCCCTAACTACGATGCCAACAGCATCGCCATGGCCCGCCAGGCGCTGGCCAAGGCCGGGCTGCAGGCGCGGATCATGGTCGATTGCAGTCATGCCAACAGCGGCAAGGACCCGGCGCGTCAGCCGGCGGTATTCAACGATGTGCTGGAGCAGCGCCTGGCCGGCGACCGCTCGATCGTCGGCGTGATGATCGAAGGGCACCTGTTCGACGGCTGCCAGACGCTGGGCAAGGGTGCACTGAAATACGGCGTGTCGATCACCGATGGCTGCCTGGGCTGGGCCTCGACCGCAACCCTGTTGCGGGAGGCGGCACAAAAACTGTAGGAAGCGGGTTGCAAGCCTGGCGAGACATACCCCGGACAAGTGCGCTAGGCTTGCCTTTTTACCCCAAGGAGCAGTACCCATGGCCCGTGCAACCGCCCGCCACATCCTGGTCAGCAGCGAAGATAAATGCAACGAACTGAAAGCCCAGATCGAAGCAGGCGCCGACTTCGCTGAAATCGCCAAAGCCAACTCCACCTGCCCATCCAGCCGCCAGGGCGGTGACCTGGGCTCGTTCGGCCCGGGCCAGATGGTCAAGGAGTTCGACACCGTGGTGTTCAGCGCCCCGGTCAACACCGTACAAGGCCCGGTGAAGACCCAGTTCGGCTACCACCTGCTGGAAGTGACCAGCCGCCAGGACTAAGTAGCCAGTAGCTGCTCATGTCCCCTGTGGGAGCGGGTTCACCCGCGAAAGCGCCAGATCAGGCAACGACGTTGCGTGAACGGACGCATTCGCGGGTGAACCCGTTCCCACAGGCCCTGTGTTACCTTTTTCTGCTTTGTTTTTCCTTCAATAGCCAGGCTGCACCCACCCACGCCCTCACCGTCTACGGTGAAGCCCCCCGCTACAGCGCCAACTTCCGGCATTTCGACTACGTCAACCCCGACGCCCCCAAAGGCGGCATCCTGCGCCGCTCGGCCATCGAGATCGGCCAGTTCGACCATATCCTGCCGTACATCGACAAGGGCATCGGCGTCAGCGAGGTCGATGGCCTGCTTTACGCACCACTGGCCGTGCGCTCGTTCGATGAACCCTACACCGTCTACGGCCTGATCGCCCGGCGCATGGAGCGCGGCCCGGACGATGCCTGGCTGCGTTTCGAGATCGACCCACGCGCCACCTTCGCCGATGGCAAGCCGGTGCGTGCCGAAGATGTACGCTTTACCTTCGAGCTGCTGATGAGCAAGGGCAGCCTCAAGTACCGCACCCAGTTCGCCGATGTTGCCGCCGTTGTCGTGGAAAGCCCGCACAGCGTGCGCTTCGACCTCAAACCCGACCACGGCCGCACCCTGCCGCTGGACCTCGCCAGCCTGCCGGTACTGCCTGAACACGACTGGCAGCAGCGCGATTTTGCCAACGGCGCCGGTTTCGACAAACCGGTAGGTAGCGGGCCGTACCGTATCGGGCACATCGACAACGGCCGCAGCATCACCTTCGAGCGCGATCCGAGCTGGTGGGCGCGCGACCTATCGGTCAGCCGTGGCCGCTACAATTTCACAAAGCTGCGCATCGAGTACTTTGGCGATACCGAGGTGGCGCGGCAGGTGCTAAAAGGCGGTGGCTACGACTACAACCGTGAGTTCTCCGCCACTGCTTACACCCTGGGCTACAACGGCGCGCAACTGGACGACGGCCGTCTGCAGCGCGCCCACCTGGGCCCGGCCAAGCCGCAGGTGGCCCAGGGCTTCGTGTTCAACCTCGACCAGCCGCAGTTCAAGGATCGCCGCGTGCGCCAGGCGCTGGGCATGTTGTGGGACTACGAGTGGAGCAACCGGCAGATGATGCGCAGTATGTACATCCGCCAGCAAAGCGTATTCTCCAATACCCCACTGGCCGCCCGCCAACTGCCGGATGCAAGCGAGTTGAAACTGCTCGAACCTTTGCGCGGCAAGGTACCGGACGAAGTCTTCAGCAGCGTCTTCACCGCCCCGGTCACAGATGGTTCAGGGATCATCCGCAAGCAGCAGTTGCAGGCGCTGGCGCTGCTGGAGCAAGCCGGCTGGCGCCCCGAAGGCGACCGTCTGGTGAACAGCCAGGGCACGCCGCTGGCGTTCACTTTTCTCAATGGCCAGACAGGTATGGAACGCCTGCTGCTGCCATGGAAGCGCAACCTGGCACAGATTGGCGTGACCATGGACATCCGCAACGTCGACTCGGCCCAATACGTAAACCGCCTGATGGCCCGTGACTACGACATGATCGTTACCGGCTACCCGGTTACCCTGTCGCCTGGCGCCGAGCTGTACAACTACTTTGGCTCGGCAGCGGCCCACGACCCCGGGTCGAACAACCTGATGGTGCTGCAGGACCCCGCCGTGGACCACTTGATCGACGGCCTGGTACGCGCCGACACCCAGGCCGACATGCTGCACCACGCCCATGCCCTGGACCGGGTGCTGCAATGGAACTACTACTGGATCCCCAACTATTACCCACCTGGCAGTTCCACCGTCTGGTGGAACCGCTTCGGCCTGCCCAAGGTCCAGGCTGCGTATGACGAAGGCCTGGATACCTGGTGGGAAATCAGCCCTACCGCGCTGACCAATGCGCAAATGGCCGAACGCCGGAAACCCTCGCCATGACCACCTACATCCTGCGCCGCCTGTTGCTGATCGTCCCGACCCTGCTGGCGATCCTGCTGGTCAACTTCGTCATTGTCCAGGCCGCGCCGGGTGGCCCGGTGGAGCAGGCGGTAGCGCGCCTGCAGGGCATCGGCGGCGGCGCTCCCGGTGCCCGGGCGGAGGTGGTACACGCCGAGTCACGGGCCACCCGTGGCCTGGACCCTAAACTGATCGAGGAGATCAAACGCCAGTACGGCTTCGACAAGTCCGCCCCCGAGCGCCTGTGGTTGATGCTGGGCCAATATGCCCGGCTGGACTTCGGCAACAGCTTCTTCCGCGGCGCCAAGGTCACCGACCTGATCCTCGACAAGTTGCCGGTCACCCTGTCGCTGGGCTTCTGGGCCACGCTGATCACCTACCTGGTGTCGATCCCGCTGGGCATCCGCAAGGCGGTTCGCCACGGCAGCCGCTTCGACGCCTGGAGCAGCGCACTGATCGTGGTCGGCTATGCCCTGCCCTCGTTCCTGTTCGCCCTGCTGCTGATCGTGCTGTTCGCCGGCGGCACCTCGCTCAACTGGTTCCCGGTGCGCGGCCTGGTCTCGGACAACTTCGACGAGCTCAGCCTGCTGGGCAAGGTCGCCGACTATTTCTGGCACCTGGTACTGCCGGTCGGCGCCCTGGTGATTGGCGGCTTCGCCACCCTGACACTGCTGACCAGGAACGCCTTCCTCGACGAGATTTCCCGGCAATACGTGGTCACCGCCCGCGCCAAGGGCCTGAGCGAGCGTCGGGTGCTGTATGGCCACGTGCTGCGCAATGCCATGCTGCTGGTGGTGGCCGGGTTGCCACAGGCGTTGATCACGGTGTTCTTCGCCGGCTCGTTGCTGATCGAGGTGATCTTCTCGCTCGATGGCCTGGGCCGCATGAGTTACGACGCGGCCGTGTCGCGGGATTACCCGGTGGTATTCGGCACGCTGTTCATCTTCACCTTGGCGGGCCTGCTGATCCGTCTGATCGGCGACCTGTCGTACACCCTGCTCGACCCGCGTATCGACTTCGACGCGAGGGCAAACTGATGCTTTCGCCGATCTCGCGCCGTCGCCTGCAGCGCTTTCGACGCAACCGCCTGGGTTGGGTGTCGCTTTGGCTGTTCGCCGGCCTTTTGCTGCTGAGCCTGTGTGCCGAGCTGGTGGCCAACGACAAACCGCTGCTGCTGGGCTACAAGGGCGAGCTGTACATGCCGGCGCTCAAGCGCTACACCGAACAGCAGTTCGGCGGCCAGCTGCCGTTCCAGCCGGACTACCGCAGCGCCTATGTACGCCAGCTGATCGAACAGCAAGGTGGCTGGATGCTGTTCGCCCCCATCCCGTTCAGCGCCGATACCCCCAACTACGACCTGCAAGTGCCCACCCCCAGCCCGCCAAGCGCGAGCAACTGGCTGGGTACCGACGACCAGGGCCGCGATGTGCTGGCCCGGGTACTGTACGGCACGCGGGTGTCGCTGCTGTTCGCCTTCGCCCTGACCGTGGTCAGCGTGCTGATCGGCGTGGTGGCCGGTGCCTTGCAGGGCTACCACGGGGGCTGGGTAGACCTGTTCGGCCAGCGCCTGCTGGAGGTTTGGTCAGGGTTGCCGGTACTGTACCTGCTGATCATCCTGAGCGGGTTCGTCGAGCCGGACTTCTGGTGGCTGCTGGGGATCATGGCGTTGTTCTCCTGGCTGACCCTGGTCGATGTGGTACGCGCCGAGTTCCTGCGCGGTCGCAACCTGGAGTACGTGAAGGCTGCCCGGGCGCTGGGGTTGCCGGACAGCCAGGTGATGCTGCGGCACATCTTGCCCAATGCCATGAACGCGACGCTGACCTATGTGCCGTTCATGCTGACCGGTGCGATCACTACCCTGACTGCGCTGGATTTTCTCGGTTTCGGCATGCCGGCCGGGAGTGCTTCGCTGGGTGAGCTGGTGACCCAGGGCAAACAGCATCTGGAGGCGCCATGGCTGGGCTTTACCGCATTCTTTGCGCTGGCGGTGATCCTGTCGCTGCTGGTGTTTATCGGGGATGCCTTGCGCGAGGCGTTCGACCCAAGGGGATAGGTTTGCAGGTCAGGCCTCTTCGCGGGTAAACCCGCTCCCACAGGGTCACCACAAATCCTGAGGACTGTGGGGTACCTGTGGGAGCGGGTTTACCCGCGAAGAGGCCGGCCCTGCTTTTACAGATTTCAGGATTTTTACCCATGCACGACAGCGACAGCCTCAAGGACTACCCCCAGGTACGGCAACTGGCGATCCGCTCCCTGTTCGAGATCATCGAACAGTCCAGCGAAGGCACGGTGATCGTCGACCGCCAGGCGCGTATCGTCTGGATGAACGAGCGCTACGCCCGGCGCTTTGGTCTGGCCGACGCCGCCAGTGCCATCGGCCAGCCGTGCGAGGCGGTGATCCCGGGCAGCCTGATGCGCGAAGTGGTGAGTAATGGCCGGCCGATCCTGCTGGACATGCTCGACACCCCGAACGAGCCCCTGGTGGTAATGCGCTTGCCCATCCACGATGACCAGGGTGCGCTTATCGGCGCCATCGGCTTTGCCCTGTTCGATGAGTTGCGCAGCCTGTCGCCGCTGCTCAAACGCTACTCCAGCATGCAGCAGGAGCTGGCCTCGACCCGCTCGCAGCTACGCGCCCGCCAGGCCAAGTACAGCTTCGCCCAGTTCGTCGGCAGCAGCGCCGCCAGCCTGGAGGCCAAGCGCCGCGCCCGGCGTGGCGCGAGCGGTGATTCGCCGGTGTTGCTGCTGGGCGAAACCGGCACCGGCAAGGAGCTGCTGGCCCATGCCATCCACGCGGCATCGGCACGGGCGCACAAGGCGTTTGTCAGCATCAACAGTGCGGCGATCCCCGAGACACTGCTGGAAGCCGAGTTCTTCGGCACCGCCCCCGGTGCCTTTACCGGCGCCGACCGCAAGGGCCGCAGCGGTAAGCTGCAACTGGCCGAAGGCGGCACGCTGTTCCTCGACGAGATCGGCGATATGCCGTTGGCCCTGCAGAGCAAACTGCTACGGGTGCTGCAAGAGAAGGAGTACGAGCCGGTAGGCTCGAACCAGATGCTACGCAGCGATGTGCGCATCATTGCCGCCACCTCCATCGACCTGCAGGCCGCCATCGCTCGCGGGGCATTCCGCGCCGACCTGTATTACCGGCTGAATGTGCTACCGATCGAGGTACCGCCACTGCGGCAACGCCTGGAGGACCTGCCAGCGCTGTGCGAGGCCATCCTGGGCGAACTGGGCAGCCAGTATGAGCTGGAGGCCGAAGCGCAGCAGTTGCTGGCACGGCATGCATGGCCGGGGAACATTCGCGAGCTGCGCAATGTGCTGGAGCGGGCGACGCTGCTGGCGGATCAGCCGCGGCTGGGGGTGGCGGATCTACGGGCGGCATTGGGGCCAATGAGCCCGGTGGCCGATACGCCAGTGCAACAGACATACCGTGAGGCGTGTGAAGAGTTTGAGCGCGAGCTGATTGCCGGGGCACTGGCCGAACATGCGGGAAATGTGCCGGAAGCTGCGTCGGCGTTAGGACTGGGGCGCTCGACGCTATACAAGAAGATGGTGGCGCTTGGTCTCTGATAGGAGACTTTTGTTTCCATTTTGAGATTGCCGCGAGGGCTTTGCCCTTGATCGCGACACAAGGCCGCTCCTACAGGGAACCGCGGTGCACTTGTAGGAGCGGCCTTGTGTCGCGATGGGCCGCAAGGCGGCCCCAAAATCTCAAATAAGAGACAAAAATTCAGAAGAAAACAAAATACCTATATAAATCAATAAGTTAAAATCTGGCACGATTCCCGCTATCTCCTGCAAATCAATAAAAACAAGACTCACCCAGGAGATCCACCCGATGACCGTGCTCATCGCCCTCGCCGCTTTGGCCCTGCTGATGCTCGCTGCCTACCGCGGCTACAGCGTAATCCTCTTCGCCCCCATCGCCGCTCTCGGAGCGGTATTACTCACCGACCCGTCCGCCGTGGCCCCTGCATTCACCGGGGTGTTCATGGAGAAAATGGTCGGCTTCATCAAGCTCTACTTCCCGGTGTTCCTGCTAGGCGCCGTGTTCGGCAAGCTGATCGAACTGTCCGGCTTCTCGCGCTCGATCGTCGCTGCCGCCATCCGCGTGCTCGGCACCCGCCAGGCAATGCTGGTGATCGTGCTGGTCTGCGCCCTGCTCACCTATGGCGGCGTCTCGCTGTTCGTGGTGGTGTTCGCGGTGTACCCGTTCGCGGCCGAGATGTTCCGCCAGAGCAATATCCCCAAGCGCCTGATTCCGGCAACCATTGCCCTGGGCGCGTTCTCGTTCACCATGGACGCCCTGCCCGGCACCCCGCAGATCCAGAACATCATCCCCAGCACCTTCTTCAACACCACCGCCTGGGCCGCGCCCTGGCTGGGGCTGATCGGAACGCTGTTCGTGTTCTGCGTCGGCATGGCCTACCTGCAGCGCCAGCGCAACAAGGCCCAGCGCACCGGTGAAGGCTATGGCAGCGACTTGCGCAACGAACCGGAAACCGCTGCCGACCTGGCCCTGCCCAATCCTTGGCTGGCGCTGTCGCCGCTGCTGCTGGTGGGGGTGATGAACCTGCTGTTCACCCACTGGATTCCGCAGTGGTACGGCCCCAGCCACAGCCTGCAACTGCCCGGCATGAGCGCGCCGGTACAAAGCGATGTGGCCAAGCTTACCGCCATCTGGGCAGTGCAGGCAGCGTTGCTGGTGGGCATCCTGATGGTGCTGGTGTGTGCCTTCGGCGCCATCCGCGCCCGCCTGGCCGAAGGCACCAAAAGCGCCGTGGGCGGCGCCTTGCTGGCGGCCATGAACACCGCCTCGGAATACGGCTTTGGCGCGGTAATCGCCTCGCTGCCGGGCTTCCTGGTATTGGCCGATGCCCTGCGCGGCATCCCCAACCCGCTGGTTAACGAAGCCATCACCGTGACCTTGCTGGCCGGCATCACCGGTTCTGCCTCGGGCGGCATGAGCATCGCCCTGGCGGCCATGGGCGACAGCTTCATCGCCGCCGCCAATGCCGCCAACATCCCGCTCGAAGTGTTACACCGGGTAGCCGCCATGGCCAGCGGCGGCATGGACACCCTGCCGCACAACGGCGCGGTCATCACCTTGCTTGCCGTGACCGGCCTGACCCACCGCGAGGCCTACAAGGACATTTTCGGTATTACCCTGATCAAGACCCTGGCTGTGTTCGTGGTCATCGCCACCTTCTACGCCACCGGCATCGTCTAAGGAGCTTTGCATGACCCTCAAAGGCAAGACTGCACTCGTCACCGGTTCCACCAGCGGCATCGGCCTGGGCATTGCCCAGGTACTGGCCCGCGCAGGCGCCAACATCGTGCTCAACGGCTTCGGCGACCCGGCACCAGCGCTGGCCGAAATCGCCCGACACGGGGTGAAGGCAGTCCATCGACCGGCCGACCTGTCGGACGTGGCCCAGATCGAAGCCCTGTTCGCCCTGGCCGAGCGGGAGTTCGGCGGCGTCGACATCCTGGTCAACAACGCCGGTATCCAGCATGTGGCACCGGTGGAGCAGTTCCCGCTGGAAAGCTGGGACAAGATCATCGCCCTCAACCTGTCGGCCGTGTTCCACGGTACGCGCCTGGTCCTGCCCGGCATGCGCACGCGCAACTGGGGGCGCATCATCAACATTGCCTCGGTGCATGGCCTGGTCGGCTCCACCGGCAAGGCGGCCTATGTGGCGGCCAAGCACGGCGTGGTCGGCCTGACCAAGGTGGTGGGCCTGGAAACCGCCACCAGCAACGTCACCTGCAATGCCATCTGCCCTGGCTGGGTCCTGACTCCGCTGGTGCAGAAACAGATCGATGATCGTGCTGCCAACGGTGGCGATCCGCTGCAAGCGCAGCACGATCTGCTGGCAGAAAAACAACCATCGCTGGCCTTCGTCACCCCCGAACACCTGGGTGAGCTGGTACTATTCCTGTGCAGCGAGGCCGGTAGCCAGGTTCGCGGTGCCGCCTGGAACGTCGATGGTGGCTGGTTGGCCCAGTGACGGGCGGCCTAGGCCTGGCGGCGGTCTTGCATTCGTTTATCTGCAAGGAGGCCCTATGCGCCCTACCCCGATGACCGCGACCCTGGCTCTGACCCTGGCTGCCGCTGCACCCGCGATGGCAGCCAGCCTGAAGGACGTCGCGCCCTACCCCGAGGCGGAAAAAGGCTTCACCCGGCAGGTCATCCATCTACCGGCCCAGGCTGACGAGTCGGCCTATCAACTGGAAATCCTCGCCGGCAAGACCCTGAAGGTGGACTGCAATCGCCAGCGCCTGGGCGGCAGCCTGGAGGAGCGTACCCTGGAAGGCTGGGGCTACAGCTACTACCGCCTGGACAAGGTCAGCGGCCCGGCCAGCACACTGATGGCCTGCCCCGATGGCAAGAAGACCGAAGCCTTCGTGCCGGTGGTCGGTGAAGGCTTCATGCTGCGCTACAACAGCAAGCTGCCGGTGGTGGTGTATGTGCCCAAGGATGTCGAAGTGCGCTACCGCGTGTGGTCGGCATCGCAGGACGTACAAAAGGCTAAAGTAGAGTAACGCGTAAGCCCCTGCTGCCAGGGGGACTTCTTCGCGGGCGTGCCCGCGAAGAGGCCCTCGAATCCAAATGATCATCTGGAGGTTCGGCATGAACGATGTGCTCTGGCGCCCCTCCACGGCGCAGATCAAAGCCAGCCGGATGGATGCCTTCCGCCGCTGGGTCAACCTGCGCTACAACCTGCAGCTCGACGACTACCAGGCGCTGCACCGCTGGAGCATCGAGCAGCGCCCGGCCTTCTGGCAAACCCTTGCCGACTATTTCCACGTTCACTGGCATACACCACCGAGCCAGGTACTCAGCGAAGGGCCGCAGATGCCCGATGCCCATTGGTTTGCCAACGCCACCCTCAACTTCGCAGAACATCTGCTGCGCCGTCGCGACGACCGCCCGGCCCTGGTCGCGGTGCGCGAGGACGGCCAACGCCAACTGCTCACCCATGCCCAGCTGGCCGCCCAGGTGGCCGGTCTGCAAACAGCCTTCAAGGCCGCCGGCATCGTCCCCGGCGACCGGATAGCCGCTGTGATGCCCAATACCTGGCAGACACTGGTCGCCATGCTTGCCTGCACCAGCCTCGGTGCGGTCTGGTCGAGCTCCTCGCCCGAGTTTGGCGTACACGGCATCATCGACCGCTTCGGCCAGATCGAGCCCAAGCTGCTGATCGCCTGCGCCGGTTACCAGTACGCCGGCAAAGCCATCGACCAGGTGGACAAGGTCAATCAGGTGTGCGCGCAGTTGCCCGGGCTGGAACGGCTGATCGTGGTACCCCATACCCGCAGTGGCACACGCACCGACGAATTCCAGGCCGCCAACGTCAGCCTGTGGGATGACTTCTTTCAGCCCGGCGGCGAGCCCCGCTTCACCCCGCTGCCCTTCGACCACCCGCTGTACATCCTGTATTCCAGCGGCACCACCGGCGTACCCAAGTGCATCGTCCACCGCTCCGGAGGTGTGTTGTTGCAGCACCTGAAGGAACATGGTCTGCACAGCGACCTGAAGGCTGACGACGTGCTGTTCTACTACACCACCTGCGGCTGGATGATGTGGAACTGGCTGGCCAGCGGCCTGGCGGTGGGCGCCACGCTGGTGCTGTACGATGGCTCGCCCTTCCACCCCGGCCCCGAGCGGCTACTGGACCTGATCGACGCCGAGGGCATACAGGCCTTCGGTACCAGCGCCAAGTACCTGGCGGCGCTGGAGCAGGCGGGCCTGGAGCCTGCGGCAAGCCACCAGCTGGGGCGCCTGCGCCTGCTGTTGTCCACCGGCTCGCCACTGTCACCACACAGCTACGACTACGTGTACCGCAAGATCAAGGCCGACCTGTGCCTGGCATCGATGTCCGGCGGCACCGATATCGTCTCCTGCTTCGTGCTGGGCAACCCGACCCTGCCAGTGCGCCGTGGCGAAATCCAGTGCAAGGGCCTGGGCATGGCGGTGGAGGTGTGGAACGAGCACGGCCAGCCGGTGCAGGGCGAAAAAGGCGAGTTGGTGTGCACGCGCAACTTCCCGTCCATGCCACTGGGGTTCTGGAAGGATACGGACGGCAGCCGTTACCACGATGCCTACTTCAGCCAGTTCCCGGGGGTGTGGGCCCAAGGCGACTATGCCGAACAGCGTGCCGATGGCGGGTTGGTGATTCATGGCCGCTCCGATGCGGTTCTCAACCCCGGTGGCGTGCGCATTGGCACGGCAGAGATCTACCGTCAGGTGGAAAAGGTCGAGCAGGTGCTGGAAAGCGTGGCCATCGGCCAGGACTGGCAAGGCGATGTGCGGGTGGTGCTGTTCGTTCGCCTGCGTGACGGTCTGAAACTGGATGAGCCCCTGCGCCAGCACATCCGCCAGGTGATCCGCCAGTACACCACGCCCCGCCATGTCCCGGCGGTGATCGCCCAGGTCGATGACATCCCGCGAACCATCAGCGGCAAGCTTGTGGAATTGGCGATTCGCAATGTGGTGCATGGCCTGCCGGTGAAGAACACCGATGCCCTGGCCAACCCCGAGGCGCTGGAGCAGTTCCGGGATCGCGAGGAGTTGCGTACCCCGTAATGAAGGTATTCACCGTCATTGTGGGAGCGGCCTTGTGTCGCGATAGGGCCGCAGGGCGGCCCCAGAAATTCATGCATCGCTGCTGAAATCCTGGGGCTGCTTTGCAGCCCTTTCGCGACGCAAGGCCGCTCCCACAATGGCCTCAACCCGGCTCGATCAGGCATAATGCGCGCCTTTTTCGCCCCTGAAGCACAGGTACCCCATGAAAGCCCAAGCCCGCCACATCCTGGTCAAGACCGCTGACGAAGCCGAAAAGCTCAAGCAGCGCATCGCCAATGGCGAGGCTTTCGACGTGCTCGCAAAAAAGTTCTCCACTTGCCCGTCAGGCAAGCGTGGCGGCGACCTGGGTGAAATCCGCCCCGGCCAGATGGTCGGCGCCATCGACCAGGTGATTTTCAAGAAGCCCCTGCGCGTGGTGCACGGGCCGATCAAGAGCAAATTCGGCTATCACCTGGTGCAGACGTTCTATCGCGACTAAGCGCGACGCGCAGCCAGCAGCCCGAGGCCGGCGCAGCCCAGCAGTGAGGCACTGACCCGGTTGAACAGCCGGCGCGGGCCGGGTTGGCTGAACCAGCGCTGCATGTACGCCCCCAGTCCGGCGTAGATAGCGATGGCGGCCCATTCCAGCAACAGGAACAGCACACCCAGCCAGAGGAACTGCTCACTCACCGGGGTGGCACTGCCGACCGAGACGAACTGCGGCAGGAACGCGGTGAAGATCAGGATCGCTTTCGGGTTACCAGCGGCCACCCAGAACTCCTGACGTGCCAGGCGCCAAGTGCCGCGTGGGTGATCGCTTGTCACCACTGCCTCGCCCACCGGTGCCCGCCACAGTTGCCAGGCGATATAGAACAGGTACGCCGCCCCTACCATCTTGATGGCCAGGAACAGGTATTCGCTGGTGTGCAGCACCACGGCCAGGCCCATGGCCGCCAAAGCGATCATGCCGCTGAAGGCGACGATGCGCCCGCCGCCAGCCACGCAGGCGGTGCGCAGGCCGTAACGGCTGGCATTGTGCAGCGACAGCAGGTTGTTCGGCCCCGGCGCCATGTTCAGGGCAAAGCAGGCGGGAATGAAAAGCAGCAGGCTTGAGAGGTCCATTATTGTCTTCCTTTCGCAAGAGGCGTCTATTTCGGCGGGTACGGGGTCTTGCGGTCAAGTTACAGCCAGCGGAAAAAACTGTATGGGTGCACGGCGCCTGATAAGCTGCCGGGCATACCGAGGACCCTGTGATGCCCCGTTCCCAAGCCGCGCTGTGGCGCGACCCGGCCCTGCCGCATGTCGAAAGCCGCCGCGCCTGCCATAGCCGCGCCTGCTACAAGGCCCACAGCCACCCGACGTTTTCCATCGGTGTGGTGGATGCCGGCCACAGTCATTTCACCGGTGCCGGCAACGGCCAGCAACGCCTGACGCCCGGCACGCTGGTGCTGGTCCCGGCCCATCGGGTACATGCCTGCAACCCCGAGCCCGGGCAAGCGTGGAGCTACCAGATGCTGCATGTGGATGCCGACTGGCTGGCGCAGCTGCGCCTGGAGTCCGGGCTGGAGGCTACCGGGCCCGGCGAGCCGGCACGTATCTGCCAGGTGCCGGAGGTGTATCGGCAGTTCTGCAAACTGAACAGTCTGCTGTTCTCCAACGCCAGCAATGGTGAGAAGGATGCGGCGCTGATTGCCTTTCTGGGTGACCTGGACTCTGCCAGGCACGCGCCGCTGGCGCCGGCACCTGCCCTGGGGGCGAGCGAGCTGAGTGGGCTGATCGCGCACATCGAAGGCCAGGACCCGGTGCAGTTGAGCCTGGCAGTACTGGCACGGCAGGCCGGGCTTGGGCGCTACCAGTTGATTCGCGCATTTCGCGCGGCTACCGGGTTTACGCCGCATGCCTACCTGCTCAATGCCAGGGTCAACCGTGGGCGCCAGCTGCTGAGCGAGGGGCAGGCCCTGGCGGAGGTGGCCTATCGGCTCGGGTTTGCCGACCAGAGTCATTTCCAGCGGGTGTTCAAGGCCCATGTGGGGGTGACGCCAGGGCAGTATCGGGATTTGCACGGACTCTGAGACCATGGGGGCGCTTTGCGCCCCTTTCGCGACATAAGGCCGCTCCCACAGGTGCTGCGTACGCCGTTCAATGTGGGAGCGGCCTTGTGTCGCGAAAGGGCTGCGCAGCAGCTCCGGCAATGGGCCTGCAATATTGTTCAATACGGCGTGAGCGCCGAAGGGCAGAGTTCGGCCTTTCCGCCAGAGCCGCCCACCCATGCAACAATTCCTGATCATCGCCCTCGCCCACTTCCTCGCCCTGCTCTCTCCCGGCCCGGACTTCTTTCTGGTCGCACGCACCTCGATCAACGCCGGCTGGCGCATCGCGAGCGGCGCCTGCCTGGGTATCGCCCTGGCCAATGGCGTGTTCATCGCCATGGCTTTCACCGGTCTGTCGGTGCTGCAAGAAGGCAGCCTGCTGTTCACCATCCTGCAACTGGCCGGCGCCGGCTACCTGCTGTACATCGGCACCCTGTTCCTGCGCCATGCCGGGCAAACCAGCCTGGGCGCAGTCGCTGGCAAGCAAACAGTCCAAGGGTGGTGGCGGGGATTGGGCATGGGGTTCCTGTCCGGCATCCTCAACCCCAAGAATGCGCTGTTCTATGCCAGCCTGGTCAGCCTGGTCGCCAGCGCTAGCATTGCCTGGAAAGCAACCTACGCCATGTGGATGTTCAGCATCGTGCTGCTCTGGGACCTGTTGGTTGCCGTGGCCATCGGCAACCCGCTGGTGCTGCGGCGCTTCGCCCGCAGCCTGCCGTGGCTGGAACGGGCCTCCGGGGTCATGTTGGTGCTATTGGCTGCGGCATTGCTGTTTCACCTGGCCTGGGGCTGAGCAGTTGCAGGGTCCGCATGTCCATCAAGGTGAAATGGCCACTGGCCCAGCCCCCGGTATCCAGGTGCCAGACGTTGCCCAGCAGTTTGGCCTCCAGCACCGGCGTGTGCCCCACCAACAAGGCACGCAGGCCCTGTACGGGCTGGGTATCGCCTACCTTCAGCCGCCGCCGCGACCATTGGCACACTTCCCTTACTTCAGGGTCGTCATCCAGTTCCAGCCAGGTCCTTAATACTGCCCAATCGGAATACGGGCTGTCGGCATGCAGCAGGCCTACCAGACCCGCCGCACTTTCAACCTCTATCGCAATCGGCAGCTTCTCGAAGCGCTCCACGAAACGCAACTGCTCGCTCCGTGGAAGGTCAAGAAACCAGCTCCCCCCGGCGGCGCGATACATGTCCAGATCGAGCCGCCCGCCGCGTACGCGGGTAATGGCCAGGGCCTCATGATTACCTTGCACGGCATGGAACCAGGGCTGCGCCAGCCATTCCAGCGCCGCTTCGCTTTCCGGGCCACGGTCGACCAGGTCACCCACGCTGAACAGGCGGTCCACGGCCGGATCGAACCCCACCGCATCCAGGCATTGCTGCAGGCGCTGGAAGTGACCATGGATATCGCCCACCGCCAGGTCACGTCCCCGCAGGTTGGCCATCAGACGCCGAAACCGTCCCATTACAATCTTCCTCTGCTGGTGCCGCCATGCCAGGGGTAAAATGGAGGCACAGCCAACCCACTCCGGAGGTGCATCATGCGTACCGCCCTCGTGTGTGCCGTGCTCATGGCGCTGTCACTGGACAGCATGGCACAAGGTGCCCCGGCCGCGCAGGTCGAGGTGCGTTTCGACCACCCGGAAAAATTCCGCGATGCCAGCCTCGACAGCCGCGGGTACGAGCGTGGTGCCGATACTTATGTGATGGACACCCTGACCCGATACTTGCAGAAGCTTGGCCAACGCTACCTGCAACCCGGCCAGCGACTGGTCATCGACATCCGCGACATCGACCTGGCCGGACGCTTCGAGCCCTGGCATAGCCAGGCCTACGATGTACGCTTCATGCGCGAAATCACCTGGCCGACCATCGACCTCAGCTACACCCTCAGCCAAACGGGCAAACCCGACCAGCAGGCGCAGGAGCGAGTCAGCGACAAGATGTACCTCAGTCGCCCGGGCCGGGTCGCCAGCAGCAGTGACCGCCTGAATGCCGAGAAGGCCATGCTCAACGACTGGTTCCGCCAGCGCTTCGCCCTCCACCCGGCATCCTGAAAAACCCTTCACTGGAACAGGCCTCGGTGCCGGTAGTATGCTCAGCCCTTCAACCTGTACCAGGGAAGGTTTTTTCATGAAGTTGTGCGCCGTGCAACTGGCGTCGCTCAAGGGCGATGTGCAAGCCAACCTCGAACGCCACCTGGCCTGCGTCGAGCAAGCCGCGGCCCTTGGCGCCGAACTGGTGGTGTTCCCCGAACTGTCGCTGACCGGCTATGAGCCAAGCCTCGCACGCCAGGCCGCCCTGCCCGTCAGCTCGGCACGGCTGGACCCGCTGCAGGCAGCCTGCGACCGATTGGGTATCACCGTCGCCGTTGGCCTGCCACTACCGACACCCGACGGCATCCGCATCGGCATGCCAATCCTCAGCCCCGGGGTACCGCGCCAGGCCTATGCCAAGCGGCGCCTGCATGATGATGAGCTGCCCTGGTTCACCCCAGGCGATCAAGCCTTGCTGCTGCAGGTTGGGACGCACCGGGTAGCGCCTGCAATCTGCTACGAATCGATGTTCATGGCGCATGCGGCCGCAGCGCAGGAACAAGGCGCCGACCTGTACCTGGTTAGCGTGGCGAAAACCGCCAAGGGCATCCGCGAGGGTTACCTGCACTACCCCGAGGTGGCTCGCGAGCTGGGCATGCCGGTGTTGCTGGCCAACTGCGTGGGGCCGGCCGACACCTTCATCGGCGCCGGCGGCTCGGCGGCGTGGGACAGCCAGGGGCGCTTGCTGGCCAGCCTGGATGATCACAGCGAAGGGCTGATCGTACTGGACACCGCCAACGCCAGTGCCATCGCTGTTCCCCTGGGCCCGCACCCGGCATGATCTACCTGTTTCTGGCGTTGCTGAGCTACGCCTGTACTTACTACCTGACTGGTTTGCTCATCCAGGGGCAACTGGCCGATGTGGCCGAGGGTTTGCGTCACCGGCCCGATGCGCCGACACCCGGCGAGTACCTGCGCGCCGTCAAGCCCCATGCACGCCGTGCCCATCGGCAGTACACCCTGATGGCCGGCACGGCGCTGGCCGTGCTGGCCTGCCTGGTCGCCAGCTGGTTCTGCTGACGCCTTACAGGTCCAGTGCCAGGCTTTGCCGGCCCTCCAGTGCCAACAGATACTGCTTGGCCGCCAGGCCGCCGGCAAAACCGGTCAGGCTGCCCGAAGCACCGATCACCCGATGGCACGGGGCGATGATCGAGATCGGGTTGCGGCCATTGGCGGCGCCTACCGCGCGCACCGCGCTGGGGTTGCCGATCTGCCGGGCGATGTCGCTGTAGCTGCGGGTTTCACCGAACGGTATCGCCAACAGCGCGGCCCACACCTGGCGCTGGAATTCGGTGCCGGCAAAATCCAGCGCCAGTTCGAAACGCTGACGTTTGCCGGCAAAGTACTCGCCGAGCTGGCGGGCGGTTTCCAGCAGTACCGGGCATTGGTCGTCACGGTGCAGGGCGCCAAGGCGCACGCGGTTTTCCCGCTCCTCTTCCCAGAGTACGGCTGCCAGGCACTCGCCACGTGCCACCAGGGTCAGGGTGCCGACGGGCGAATGCATGAAGGTGAATGCGCTGGACATAAACAGGCTCCTGCCAGGTTGCGATCAACCTACTGTACGCATCCACAGCCCTGCCTGCATCCGCTTTCTTGCTCAGGCAATGTGGGAGCGGGCGCGCCCACGAACACCGGCGCAGCCGGTGCCATCCACCGCTTCGCCTGCTCCGCGAACATGCCAGCTCCCACAGGTGCCATCAGCCAGTCCTTGTCAGCATTCAGAGAAATGCCTGCCGGATCCGCTTCTTGTCAATCTTGCCAACACTGGTCTTGGGGATCTCGTCCACGCAACGCAGCTGCCGCGGTATCGCCCATTTGTTCAGGTGCCCGCTGTCGACAAACGGCTGCAGGTGCCCGGCCAGTGCCGCCTGGTCGAACTGCATGCCGTCACAACACACTACCAGGGCCAACGGTTGTTCCCCCCACTGCGGGTCCGGGATGCCGATCACCGCCACCGACGCGACAGCCGGGTGCTGGCTGATCAGGTTTTCCAGCGCCACCGAGCTGACCCACTCGCCGCCGGTCTTGATCACATCCTTGATCCGGTCACGAATACGCACCACACCCGCCGGATCGATGCAGGCCAGGTCACCCGTGTGCATCCAGCCCCCCAGCCACAACGCGGCGCCCTGCTCCGGTTCGTGCAGATAGCCTTGGGTCAGCCACGGCGCACGCACCACGATTTCACCCAGGCTTTCGCCGTCGCGGGGCACATCATTGCCTTCAGCGTCAACGATGCGCAGGTCCACCAGGGCAATCGGCACGCCGGCATCGATACGCCGCGGCAACTGTTGCGCCATGGGCAGTGACAGCAGGTCGGCGCTCAGGTGAGTGATGCTGAGCAGCGGGCAGCTTTCCGACATACCGTAGCCACAATGCACGCTGATGCCGCGCTCGCTGGCGCGTTGCGCCAGACCCAGGGTCAGGGCGCTGCCGCCCAGCAGCATTTTCCAGCCCGTCAGGTCGGCGCGACGCCCTTGCTCGCTGTCGAGCATCATTTGCAGCACCGTGGGCACACAATGCGAGAACGTCACCCCCTCGTCGCGGTACAGGCGCACCAGGCGGTTGGGCTCGTAGCGGCCGGGGTAAACCTGCTTGATGCCCAGTGCCGTAGCCACATAAGGAACGCCCCAGGCATGCACGTGGAACATTGGCGTGATAGGCATGTAGACATCGCCGCTGCGCAGCAATGGCACCTCGCCGCAGGCAGCCAGGGTGCCCTGTTCGACCAGGGTATGCAGCACCAGTTGCCGGTGGCTGAAGTACACGCCCTTGGGGTTGCCGGTGGTACCGCTGGTGTAGAACAGCGTGGCCAGTGAGCGCTCGTCGAAATCGGCGAAGTCGAACTGCGGCTCGGCAGCCGCCAGCAGCGCTTCGTACTCGCCCAGCAACGGCACGCCCTGCGTTGCGGGGCCGCCGTCGTCAAGGCGAATGAAGCCCTCGACCGTCGACAAGTCATCCCGTAACTGTGCCATCAATGGCAGGAAGTCGTCATGCACCAGCACCAGGCGGTCCTCGGCATGGTTCATGGTATAGCGAACCTGCTCGGCGGACAGCCGCACGTTAACCGTGTGCAGCACCGCCCCCAGCATCGGCACGGCAAAGAAGCACTCCAGCGCCCTGTGGCTGTCCCAGTCGAGCAAGGCCACGGTGTCGCCAGGCTTGACCCCGGCGGCGGTCAGCACGTTGGCCAGCCGCTGGATGCGTTCGAGCAACGTGGTGTAGGTGTAGCGCAGCTTGTCGGCGTAGACGATTTCCTGGTTGGGCTGGTAGCGCACGCCCGACAGCAGCAGGCGCTTGATCAGCAGCGGATAAGCGTAGGCCTGCTCGGCAGCGGGCATGATGCGAGTGGTGATCATGTCGGCCGCCTTCACAGTTGCCCAGCCTCTAGCAGATAAAGGCTATCGCTACCGGCCCTGACGCTGGCGCTCAGCGAATGAATGCGTGGCAGCAGGCGGGCAAAGTAGAACCGCGCTGTACCCAGCTTGCTCAGGTGGAACGGCTCGGCGGCCGTATGGCATTGGCATACCAGGGCCATGCGCGCCCACAGGTAGGCGTAGAAGGTATAGCCAAACACCTGCAGGTACTCCACCGCCGCCGCGCCAAGCTCGCGCGGGTTGCCCTGGGCCCGGTCGAGCAACCAGGCGGTCAGCTCGTCGAGGTTGCGCACGGCGGCCAGCAACGGCGCACCGAACTCGGCGCACGCCGCGGGCAGCGCCTCGGCAAAGGCGGCAATTTCGTCGGACACGCTGCGATAGGCCTTGCCGCCATCGCCAAACAGCTTGCGCCCCACCAGGTCGAGAGCCTGAATGCCGTTGGTGCCTTCGTAGATCTGGGTGATGCGGCAGTCGCGGATCAACTGCTCCTGCCCCCATTCGCGGATATAGCCATGACCGCCAAGCACCTGCTGGCCGTGCACGGTTGTCTCCAGCCCCATGTCGGTGAGGAAGGCCTTGGCCACCGGCGTGAGCAACGCCACCCTGGCCTCGGCCTGGGCGCGTGCGCCCGGCCCTTCGCTGTATCTGGCCAGGTCCAGCTGCAGCGCCACATAGGTGGAAAAGGCCCGCCCGCCTTCGTTCAGCGCTTTCATGGTCAGCAGCATACGCCGCACGTCCGGGTGGACGATGATCGGGTCAGCGCTTTGCCCCGGCGCTTCCGCGCCGCTGGGCGCACGGCCCTGCTGGCGATCACGGGCATAGGCGATGGCGCCCTGGTAGGAACGCTCGCCCAGGGCCAGGCCCTGGATACCAACGCCCAGGCGCTCGTAGTTCATCATGGTGAACATCGCGTTGAGGCCCTTGTTCGGCTCGCCGACCAGGTAGCCGATTGCACCGTCGAAGTTCATCACGCAAGTGGCCGAGGCCTTGATGCCCATCTTGTGCTCGATCGAACCGCAACTGACCATATTGGGCTCGCCCAGCACGCCGTCGGCGCCAACCAGCACCTTGGGCACCAGGAACAGCGAGATGCCCTTGGGCCCGGCTGGCGCATCCGGCAATCGCGCCAGCACCAGGTGGATAATGTTCTCGGTCAGGTCCTGCTCACCGCCAGTGATGAAGATCTTGGTCCCGCTGATGCGGTAACCGCCATCGGCAACCGGCTCGGCACGGGTGCGAATCAGGCCCAGGTCAGTGCCAGCGTGCGGCTCGGTCAGGCACATCGAACCGGTCCAGCGCCCTTGGTACATGGGCGGGAGGTACAGCGCTTTCAGCGGTTCGCTGGCATGGTTGAGCAGCGCCAGGCAGGCCCCGGCTGTCAGCATCGGGTACAGGCCGAACGACAGGTTGGCAGCATTGAGCATTTCTTCGAGCTGGGCGCCGATCACTTTCGGCATGCCCATGCCCCCGTACTCAGGGGCGCCGGCCACGCCCACCCAGCCATCAGCGGCGAATGCCCGGTAGGCGTCAGCGAAGCCGTCGGGGGTACGCACCTGGCCGGCCTCCCAACGACAGCCCTGCTCGTCGCCACTGCGGTTGAGCGGCGCCACCACCTCGGCAATCAGCCTGCCGGCCTGTTCGAGCACGGCCAGGGCAGTTTCGCCATCGACCTGCTCAGCCAGGGCGGGCGTTTGCGCCCACCAGGCCGGGATGTCGAACACTTCGTTGAACAGAAAATCCATGTCGCGCAGTGGCGGAAGGTAATCAGACATGAGGCGAGCACTCGGTTTCTTGGGTTTGCGGAAGCGGCGTGGTCTGGGCCTCGGCAGGTGCCGGGGCGACTTGGCCACGCAGGAGGAAGTGCGACAACGCTGGGATCAGCACAAGCGCGCCGAGCATGTTCCACAGGAACATGAAGGTCAGCAGCAGGCCCATATCGGCCTGGAACTTGATCGGCGACCAGGCCCAACCGACCACGCCCGCCGCCAGGGTAATGCCGACCAGCCCTACCACCCGGCCGGTGAAGGCCACGGCTTTCTGGTAGGCCTGGGCCAGGCTCAGCCCGGCGCGCTGGTAGTGCAACTGCACGCTGAGCAGGTACAGCGCATAGTCCACGCCAATACCCACGCCCAGGGCGATCACCGGCAAGGTGGCGACCTTGACGCCAATGCCCATGGCCACCATCAGCGCCTCGCACAGCACCGAGGTGAGCATCAGCGGCAGGATCGCCACCAGCGTGGCGCGCCAGCTACGGAAGGTGAACAGGCAGAACAGCGTGACGGCCAGGTACACCAGCAACAGCATGCGGTGGTTGGCCTCGCGAACCACGACGTTGGTAGCGGCCTCGATGCCGGCACTGCCGGCGGCCAGCAGAAACTGCTGTTCGGCGCTGCTGTTGGCCTGGGCAAAACGTTCGGCCGCGGCGGCCACCTGGGCCAAGGTGTCGGCGCGATGGTCCTTGAGGTAGGCAATTACCGGCATCAGCGAGCAGTCGTTGTTGAACAGTTCCGGGGCGTTGACCGAGGCCTGCTGGGCGGCGTAGTTGAGCACGTCCTGGTTGCGCTGCAGGCTGTTCAGGCGCGGGTTGCCTTCGTAGGTGCCGGCGGTGATCTGGCGCACTGCGTTGGCCAGCGACACAGTGGTCTGCACACCCGGCAATTGCTGCAGTTCCCAGGCCAGGCGGTCGGCAAGGACCAGCGTCTGGTATTGCAGGCAGCCTTCCGGAGCGGTCTTGACCATGACCGCGAAGGTATCGCTGGACAGCGCGTAGTGCCGGGTGATGTAGGCGTTGTCGAGGTTGTAGCGGGAGTCGGCGCGCAACTCGGGTGCACCGCTGTCGAGGTCGCCGATTTTCAACTGCAGGCCGCCCCAGATGCCGAGGGCGCACAGGGCCAGGGCCACAAGCAGTGCGGCGCTGGCCCATTTGCGTTCGGTGAAGCGGTCGAGCAGGTCCCACAGCCGGCCGAAGCCACGGTGCTGGGCGGCGCGTGCGTCGATATACAGGGCCCGCTCGGCAGCCTTGCGGCCTACACCTACATAAGACAGCGCCACCGGCATCAACAACAGCGAGGTGAAGATCAGCACCGCCACGCCAATGCTGGCGGTGATAGCCAGGTCCTGGATCACCGGGATGTCGATCAGCATCAGCACGGCAAAGCCCACCGCATCGGCCAGCAACGCGGTCACCCCGGCCACGAACAGGCGGCGGAAGGTATAGCGAGCTGCCACCTGGCGGTGGGTGCCACGGCCGATGTCCTGGAGGATGCCGTTCATCTTCTGCGCCGCGTGGGAGACGCCGATGGCGAAGATCAGGAACGGCACCAGGATCGAATACGGGTCGATGGCGTAGCCCACCCAGGCGACGATGCCCAGCTGCCAAACCACCGCAGTCAGCGAACAAAGCACCACCAGCAAGGTGCTGCGCACGCAACGGGTATAGCAATAGATGATCAGCAGGCTGGTCAGCACTGCCAGGGCGAAGAACGCCATCACCTGAATCAACCCGTCGATCAGGTCACCCATCAGCTTGGCGAAGCCGATCACATGGATGCGGTACTGGCCACTGGCCTGGTACTGGCTGCGCAGTTGTTCGAGCTTCTGCGAGAAGGCATGGTAGTCGAGGCCTTTGCCGGTGGCCGAATCCTGGTCGAGCAGCGGCACGACCAGCATGCTCGACTTGAAATCGCGCGCCACCAGGCTGCCGACAATGTTGGCGCGCTCGATATTCTGCCGTAGTTGCTCGATGTCACCCGCCGCGCCCTGGTAGCCGTCGGGCATCACCGGGCCGCCCTGGAAGCCCTCCTCGGTCACCTCGGTCCAGCGCACCGCCGGGCTCCACAGCGACTTCATCCATGCCCGGTCCACCCCCTGGCTGAGAAACAGTTCGTCGTTGATATGGCGCAGGGTCTGCAGGTAGTCCGGGTCGAAGATGTCGCCCTGGGTGTTCTCCACCACCACACGCACCGCATTGCCCAGGCCACGCAGTGATGGGCGGTTTTCCAGGTAGTTCTGGATGTAGGGGTGGCTCTGCGGCAGCATCTTGTCGAAACTGGGGCGCAGCTCAAGGCGGGTCAGGGCCATGTAGCCCAGCACCAGGGTCGCCAGCAACATGCACAGCAGGAACGGCAGGCGATGGTTGAACACCAGGCGCTCCATGCCGTTGCCCGAGTGGGGGTCGAAATCGTCGAGGTTGCGGATTACCGGAAGGGTGTCTTGGCGGGTAGCGGCCATCGGGGTCTTCTCTTGTTATGGGTGCAGCGTGGGGTTGCCGGCCTGGTTGCGCACGCCCCGCTCGCCGACCAGCACCAGGCCGTTGCCGGCATCGGTGGCGAGCGCGGTCACTGGGCCACGGGCGCTCTGCGGCATCGGGCTGAAACTGGCGCCATCGTCCTGGCTGCGCAGCAGGTCACCGGCCTGACTGGCCAGCCACAGCTGGCCGTTACGGTCAACGCCGGCGGCGGTAAGGCTGGTGTTCACACCGGTGATGACCGGCAGCCATTGCCGGCCGCCGTCGGTGCTGCGGTAGACATGCCCGCGCAGGCCGTAGACCAGCAGTACACCGGGCTTGCCGACAGCACCGAACAGTGTGCCGGCGTAGGGTGTTTCGACACGGCTGAAGCGCTCGCCGTCCCGCTTCAACAGCAGCCCTTGCTCGCCGGTGATGTACAGCTCGTCCCCCACCGTCGCCAGGCTGGTCAGGTGCAGGCCTTGCGGGTTATCGCTGTGGTCGAGCCAGGGCTGCCAGTGCTCGCCGCCATCAACGGTGCGCAACAGCAGGTTGAACACGCCGACTGCATAACCATTGCGGGCATCGCTGAACCACACGTCGAGCAAGGCATTGTCGCTCCCCGTGCCCGGCAGTTGTTCGGCCAGCGCCCGGCCATCCAGCTGCTTCTGCCAGTGCACGCCGCCATCGCGGCTATGCAGCACCACGCCATCGTGGCCAACCGCCCAGCCCAGTTCGGGCGTGGCGAAGCTCACGGCATTGAGGTCGGCGCTGACCGGCACCTGGGCTTGCTGCCAGTGCGCGCCGTGGTCATCGGAGTACAGGATGTGCCCACGCGGGCCCACCGCGATCAGGCGCTGCCCGGCTTGGGTTACATCGCGCAAGGCGCTGCTGGCGACCAGGGCGCTGGGCATGGCGGGCAGGTCCAGCACATCGGTGAAGGGCGCCGCCTGAGCCGCGCCCTGCAGCACGGCCAGGGCCAGAACTACCAGGCTGCATCGTTTGAAGACAGACATTGTCACCTCTGCTTCGTGCATTCAGCGAATGCCGTTGCCGGCCAGCGACTCTGGCGACCACTGGGTTTTCGACAGCGGGTCGATGTAGCGGATACCGCCGTAGGCACCGACCACGCCATTGAGGTTGTAGGTGCCGCCAATCAGGTCGTAGATCATGAACGGCGTGGCGTCCGGGGTCTGCTTGTCGTAGCTCTGGGTGAGGAAGGCGAACGAGCCGCGGTACAGCTGGCCACGGGCGTCGTACTGGTCAGAGGCCAGGGCGATCCAGCTGTCTTCGTCGAGGTAGAAGCGGCGCTTGTGGTAGATATGGCGCGCACCGTCCTTGAGTTTGCCTTCCACCACCCACACCCGGTGCTTCTCCCAGCGCACGAACTGCGGCGCCAGGTGGTTGGGGGTGATCACCTGCCTGACGTCGGTGTTGTAGGTCAGCTGGTAGGTGTTGTAAGGCACGTACATTTCCTGCTTGCCGACCAGGGTCCAGTCGTAGCGGTCCAGCGCACCGTTGAAGACGAACACGTCATCGTAGGTACCCGAACCCGAGGTGCCCGGGTTGGGCGTGTCGTAGGCCAGGTTAGGTGCCAGCTTGACCCGCCGCTGGCCCGGCAGGTACTGCCAGGCGCTGCGGGGCTGCACCAGCGGGTTGGCGGCATCACGCAGCATCATCGCTTCGCCGGCACGGCGTGCAGGCCCGGTGTACACCAGCTTCATCTGGTAGTAGGTGTCCTTGGCGCCGATCGGCTTGGTCATGTCTTCGTAGATCGGGTAGCTGATATTGGCCTGGCCGGTGGTCGACAGCGATGGCTTGCCAGCGGCGTCGACGTTCCACGAGTCGTACTTGGCCGTCATGCTTACGCCCTGGTAGCGCAGCAGAAAGTTCCACATGGCCTCGGCGCCGTTCTGCGGAATGGGGAACGGGATACCGGGCAGCACGTTGTCTACCGCGGTGCCGCCCTCCTTGCTGTTGGCGCCAGTGGCGTTCTTGCGGGTGTTGTCGAGTACCGCTTGCGGCAGCGCCACGCTACGGTGGGTCGGGTACACATCGACGCGGTAGCTGGGGTAGCGCTTGAGCAGTTCCAGGGTTGTGGCGGTCAGCTGGCCCTTGTACTGCTCGGCGTTCTTGCCATCGATGACCAGCAGCGGCTTGTCGCTGGCGAACGGGTCTGGGCGCATGCTGGCGCCGCTCTGGTAGCTGGCTGGCGGGGTCTGCAGGCCGCCCTGGTAGGCCGGGATCGAGCCATCGGCATTGCCGGCCTTCTCCGCACCAATGGCGGTCAGGCTGGTGCCCAGGCGCGCAGCCTGGTCAGTGGAAACGGCGGCCTGGGCAGCGTTCAGGGCGGCCAGTGACAGGCACGAGGCCAGCAGGGTACGTACGAAATTCATGATGGTTGTCTTCCTGTGTAGGCTCTAGGAAAGATGACTCAAAAGGTCGTCTTGACGGTCAGGTACAGGGCGCCACGGTCCTCGGTGGTGGCACCACCTCCGGAGAAGGAGGCGTAGCCGCCGCCGTAGCAGGTGTAATCCTGTTCGCCGTCCAGGGCGTTGGGGGTGCTGCCGTCGGTCTGGCCGTCCTTGCAGGCCTTGGTCTCACCGAAACTGTCGACGTACTTGAGGTCGACGAAGTACTGGTTGTAGATCGCGGCGCTCACGCCTACCGCATAGTTGCCGGTGTTCTCGGCGCCACCGCCCTGCACCGGCGACACGCCGTCGAGGCCGACGTTGACCGACAGCGGCATGCTCAGGTCCATGCCCGGCAGCACCTGGTACCAGGTAGGGGTGAAATTGACGGCGATGCCCCAGTTGTCGCGGGTGGCCTTGTCGATACCGCGGTAGCTGCTCTTGCCCTTGTACAAGGCCTCGTTGTGGCTATCGAGCTTGAGCAGGTTGCTGTAGAACAGCTCGCCAAGCAGGGTTGCCGAATCGAACAGCGGTGTATCGCCAATGGTCATCAGGCCGTTCAAGGTCCAGTGCAGGGTGTCGCCGGTGGCGCTCAGCCCGTCGCCATCCTTGGGCACGTCGAAGATCACCCCGCTGCCGGGCAGGCGTGCTGGCAGCAGGCCGAAGCCGCCTCCCAGACCACCCTGGCCGGGGGCGCTGACGATTGCCGGGATGCTCGCCAACGGCATGTTGTGGCGGATGTTCAGGTCGCTGCCGACACTGATGCCGCCCACATCCTTGGACAGGCTCAGGCCGTAGATGTCGATGTCGTCGGAATAGGCAAACTGATAAGTAGTACTTTGCAGCGAGTTGTACAGGTTGCCGACCGCGCCCTGGCGGCTGCCCGGCGGGTTGCCGAACGGGCCGTTGGCGACGGTCATGCCGCGCGCGTCGAGCCAGGCCTGCGGGAGGATCTCGGAGGTCTTGCGGTAGTAGAAGCCGAGGGTGCCGCCCAGCCACTCGGGCGACCACTTGGCCATGATGCCCCAGTCGCCGCTCTTGCCCGGTTTCAGGTCATGGCCGCGGCGGATGGTGGTCAGCGCACCGCGCACCGGGATCAGCCCCGGGGTGCCAGTGTGGCCGAGCAGAAAGCTCTGGGCACCCTCGCCTACCACGTCCGAGCCGCCATAGTAGGTACCGGCTTCGGGCAGGCGGGCTGCGTCCCAGTCGAAGAAGTACTGGGCACCCAGGGTCAGTTCGGAGTTGACCAGGAACGAGGTTGACAGCTGGTTGCGCGGCACGAACAGTTCCTTGGCCTCGGTGCCCGGCGAGGCGGCCAGCTTGGCCAGGTCGAGGCCGGACTGACCGTAGCTCAGCGAATGCACCGGGTTGAGCAGGGTTTCACCCCAGAACAGGTTGTGCTGGCCCAGCTTGGCGCTGACCTGTGAGGCATCGCCGACTTCACGACTGAAGAACACGAAGGCATCCAGCACTTCACCGGAAGGGCCGCTGTAGTAACGCTGGGCGTAGTTGCTCAGGTGCGGACTGCCCAGCGGCACACCGGTACCGGGCAGGCCATTGAGGCTGGGGTTGATGCCGGACTGGTCGCCGTTGCCGTTGACGAACGGGTTGCTATTGGAACCGGTGTTGTCATAGGCCTTGTCGTACCAGCTGGCGGTACTGACGCGGAACCCGGTGTTGCCCTGGTAGACCACGTCCAGCTCGGTCAGCAGGTCGACCCGGTTGGTGATGTTGGTGCCGGCCTTGCGGAAGTTGTAGTCACCGTCGTTGCTGTTGGGCGTGCCCAGCATGCGCTTGTCGGCGCTTTCGGTGCGAACGCCATAGTTGTACTTGACGGTGTTGTCGAAGCGCACGGCCCAGTTTTCATTGCCGGTATCGACTTCGAACGCCTGGGCAGCGGGCAGCGTGAGCAGGCCGATGGCGCAGGCGAGCAGGCAGCGCTGTGGTTTCACAGCACGGTGAATGCGGTGTTCTGGCATTACGATGGCTCCACGTATTGTTATTGTTTTTTACGCCGCCCGTCTTTTGCGAGCGTGGCTGGGGCGTCCATGCGCTATTGCAGGTTGGGTTGGTCCAGTCGCTGGATGAAGGCCTCGGCCTGCGGCCAGGGGCCGAAGCCGGAGGCCGGGTTGAGGTGGCCGACGGCCCCCAGTGCTACCAGTTCGCTACCCCAGCCTTGGGCCAGGGCACTAGCCGCGGCAAAGCTGGCCAGGTGGTCATTGCTGCTGGCCGCGACAATGCTTGGGAACGGCAGCGGCTCATGGGGTACCGGCGACCAGCCGTGCTCGGCCAGGCTGGCCGGGCTTGGGTAGTGGGCCGGCCATTGCGCGTTCAGGTCCGGCGGCGCCGCCAGCAATGCACCCTTGATTGGCCGCCGATAGCGCGTCGCCCAGTGGGCGACCATCAGCACGCCAGCGCTGTGCGCCACCAGAATCACTTCACCATCGATCTGGTCCAGCTCACGCTGGATCGCCTCGACCCGGGCTGTGCAGCACAGGCCGTCGACCTGCAGCGGCGGTACGCTGCGCACCTTGGCCAGGCGGCCTGCGAGCAGGGTCTGCCAGTGTTCGGCGACATGGTCGCGCAGGCCGGGGACGATCAGCACGGTGGCGGTGGTTTGCAATTTATCCACGGTGAACCTCGTGTGCGGTGTAGCTCTTGAGGTTCACAGTAAACAGCCCACCCACCGGGTGCTTCACATTGGGCGTCAGGGGCTTTTCATTTGATGACAATGCCCCTGACAGGGCTTTGCTTTTCAATTCATGACACGCAGGCTATAAAACCAATCAGCCGCTCGCTTTTTGTAGGAGCAGCCTTGTGCTGCGAAGAGGCCGTAAAGGCCATAACAGTGATATCCGTCGTACCGGCCTCTTCGCAGCACAAGGCTGCTCCTACAAAAAAGCAGCAGTTAGCCTGGAAAACATGGATAACAACAAAAAATGCCTGCCCTAGTCCGTGCCGCCAGCTTGACCAATTACCTTGAGGTGTCCCGCCACCTGGGCCTCAATCCCCATGCGCTGTTGGCACAGGTTGGCCTCAGCGCCGCCTTGCTCGATGACCCCAACCGGCGTATCCCGGTTGCCAGCGTCATCACCTTGCTGGAAGCCTCTGCCAGCGCCACCCGTTGCGAAAGCTTCGGCCTGCGCATGGCCGAGTTGCGGCAACTGTCGGACTTCGGCGAAATCAGCCTGCTGCTCAGCCACCAACGCACCCTGCGTGATGCACTGCAGGTGATCGTGCAGTACCGTCACCTGCTCAATGACGCCCTGGCCATTCATATCGAGGAAGCTGGCAAGACCGTGGTCATTCGCGAGGAGGTGATCAACGAGCGCGCGCCCTGCAGCCGCCAGGCCACCGAGCTGGCCATCGGCGTGATGATGCGCCTGTGCGCGGCGCTGCTAGGTGCCCACTGGCACCCGATCAGCGCCAACTTCACCCACGCGCCTCCCGCCGACCTGGCCACCCATCGACGCATTTTCGGCTGTACGCTGGTGTTCGGCAGCGAGTTCAATGGCATCGTCTGCCCAGCCGCCGATCTGGATAGCACCAGCCCGCAGGCCAATGAAGCCATGGCGCGCCTGGCGCAGCGCTATCTGGACAGCCTGCCGGCGGGCGGCACGCCGTCCCTGGAGCTGGAGTTGCGCAAGACCATCTACCTGCTGCTCCCCATGGGCCGCGCCACCATAGAGCAGGTGGCACAGACCCAGGGCATGAACGTGCGCACCCTGCAGCGGCGCCTGGAAGAAAGCGGGTTGACCTTCAAGGACCTGATCAACAGCGTGCGCCGTGACCTGGTGATGCGCTACCTGGAAAACCCCGGCTATTCGCTGGGGCGTATCGCCGACATGCTGGGCTATTCGATGCCCAGTTCGTTCACCCGCTGGTTCATCGCCCAGTTCGGCATGCCGCCGGCCAGTTGGCGGGCACAGAATTTTGATCAGATTGCGTCAGGGCCGCCAGGCGCCTGAGCTTAGATTTGCGGTGCCTGTGAGATCGAGCGCCGCCCGCGCGGCGCTTCGCAGCACAAGGCTGCTCCCACATCTGTTTCAGGCCAATTATTCCTGAGACACAGGCGCGCGACCCCTTGGCGTCCATCCCGATATTGTGACAGGCAAACAAAGGCGGTCGCGTGCGCTGGGACAGGCGTGACTGGCCTGAAACAGATGTGGGAGCAGCCTTGTGCTGCGAAGCGCCGCGCGGGCGGCGCTCGATCTCTCAGGCGCCATAAATCTCAAGCCGAACCCACCCAACGCATCAACGCCAACACCAAAATCACGAGAAATACGCTCTCCCCCACCATCAGCGCGATGGGTTTCAACCCGACCGAGGCCAGCGCCTTGAGTTGGGTTTTCATGCCCAGGGCACTGATCGCCACCACCAGACAACCACGTGACAGGTCGTTGATGCCGCCCTGCACAGCGGCGGACACCCACCCTGTGCTGTTGATGCACGCCAGCAGCAGGAAGCCGACTGCGAACCATGGCAGCAAGGGCGGCCGCTGCCCACCGGCCTCGAGGCCCTGGCGCCGGGTAATCATGGCCGCGCAGACAATGACCGGCAACAGCATGGCCACCCGCATCAGTTTGACCACCGTGGCAATGTCACCGGTCTCGGTGGACATGCTGTAGCCCGCCCCTACCACCTGCGCCACGTCATGGATGGTCGCACCGAGGAAGACCCCGGCCTGCGCTGGCGACAGGTGCAGCCACTGGGCAATCATCGGGTAAAGTATCATCGCCAGGGTCGACAGCGCCGATACGCCGATCACGGTGAACAGCGTGGCATGCTCCTTGCGCGGGTGCTGAGGCAAGGCGGCGGCCAGCGCCAGCGCCGCCGAAGCACCGCAAATGGCCGTGGCACCACCAGTGAGCATACCGAACAACCGTGAAAACCCCAGCGCCTTGGCCACCACCACGGAGACCAGGATTGTCACCACCACCAGGGTCATGACCAAGGCCACGGGCTTCCACCCCAGGCTGGCGATCTGGTCCAGGGTAATACGCATGCCAAGCAGCGCCACTCCCAGGCGCAGTACCGTGCGAGCGGTGAATTCAATACCAGCCTTGCACGGGCCGTCGACTGCGAGAAAGTTCAACGCCATCCCCAGCAGCAGGGCAAACAGCATGACCGGCGCCGCGTAATGCTCGCTGAGGAAACTGGCGGCCGCGCCGACGATAAGGCTGACCACCACCCCCGGGGCGAGGGTGCGGATACGCTGATGGGTAGTGCCGAGTGCCAGTGTGATCATTGCCCCGCTTCCTCACTGTCAAACACGATATAGACCTGCCCGCCCTGCTGCTCGACCGGGTAGCTGGCAACCTTCAAGGCCCTGGAATTGACCAGGTAGCCGCTGGCCAGGTCAAAGCGCAAGCCATGCGCGCAGCACTGGATGACACGGCCCTCCAGCCGCCCGCCGCACAGCGACGCCCCCTGGTGCGGGCAGCTGTCTTCGATGGCATAGAGCGAGTCGGCAACGTTGAACAGCGCCACGCTGCGCCCTTCACAGGCCAACAGCACGCGGCCATTGCGTTCCGGCACCTGATGGGGGGCCAATGCGATACGCCGGCTCATGCCCGTTCAACCTCCTGCAGCGCTTCGATCATGGCGGCAAAAAGCACCTCGGCAGGCTGGGCCCCTGCAATGAGCGCCCCCTGATTGAAGCGGAAACGCGGCACGGCACTGCCTGCGCGCCCTGCCCCGTCGAGGAACGGGCTGCCGTCGTCACGCAGGCAGTCGACGACCTGTGCGGCCTCCAGCCCGCGACGCTGGGCGATGTCGAGCAAGGTGCGGCTATCTCCCAGGTCGCGGCTCTGATGGAAATAGGCAATGAACAGCTGTGCCAGCAAAGCTTCCAGTTGCGATGCATCGACCAGCCCGGTGGCCCGTTGCAGCAGCCGGTGGGCATTGCCGGTGTTTGGCATGCGGCGAATACGCGAGAAGTCGATGTCCTCGCCTACTACACGGGCGGCGGCGCGTACTTGGGCCTGGCGCTCGCGCACCGCCTCCTCGCTGCCCAGGCGTTGCAGATAGAAGGCATGGAATGGCAGGCCACTGGCTGGCAAGCCTGGCAACAACTGCACACCTCGCCATTGCAGTTGTACTTGTACTTGGGGCTGTTCGCGCTGCAACAGCAACAAGGCGGCCTGCAGGTGCCGCTGGCCAATCAGGCACCACGGGCAGACGAAATCGAAGAACACTTCGACGGACAACAGCTGTTTCACGACTTCAACTCCCGGGGTGCGCCGGCAGCGTTATGTGCCGGTGTATGCAGACGCTCCATGTCACGGTGGTAATGACGTTTGGCAAGGAAAAACACGGCCGCCGCGCCGATGCTCATCAGCGGCACCAGCTGGAAGGCGGCATGCAGGCCGATCAGGTCGGAAACGCGCCCGGTGACCAGCGGCCCGGTGGCCAGGCCCAACAGGTTATTGGCCAGGGTCAGGGTAGCGAACGCGGTACCGTGCACCGAGGCGTGGGTGAGATTGGCAACCATGGCACTGGATGGGCCGTTGGTGCCGGCGGCAATCATCATGCCCAGGCAAATCAGCACCAGTTGCGTGGGGCCGGCAGGCAGTGCGAAAGCGAGCGATAACAGCACGCAACTGCCCAGGCAGTAGGCGATGGCAAGGCTGATCTTGCGGTCCGGGCGCTGCCGCCCGAGGCGGTCGCAGAGTATGGCGCAGAGGATCATGCCGATACCGCTGCACAGTACGATGACTGCGGCAATTGCCCCGGCGCGGTCGGTGCCCATTGCGTAATAGCGGTTCAGGTAGCTGGGCATCCATACGATCACGGTGCCGCCGACGAACAGCTGCAGCCCGCTACCGACGTAGGCCGCGATGACCGAACGGCTGTTGTACAGGGTGCGCAGCGGGCGGCTGGCCTTGCCTTGCATCTGCTGCGCGCATCGAGGCGCAATACGCGCCTCCTTGACGATCAGCGGGTACAGCATAGCCAGCACCAGGCCGAACAATGCCATGCCGGCGAATGCCCAGCGCCAGCCCAGATGCTGGGCCAATACACCGCCCAGGGCCATGCCCAGCACCGAGCCGAACATGCCACCGGCCATGAACGCCCCGGCCAGGGTCGAGCGCATGTCGCGGGGGAACACGGCGACCACCACGGCGATGCCGACGCTGCCGTAGGCAGCTTCGCCCACCCCGACCAGAAACCGCGCGATGAACATTTGCGGGTAGTTTTCCGCCAGGGCGCAGCCGAGGGTGGCCAGGCTCCACAGCACCGCCATCAGCACCAGGCTTCGCACCCGGCCGAAGCGGTCGGCCAGCAGCGACAGCGGAAAGGTCAGCAGGCCGACCATCAGCGCGACGATACCGCTGAGCAAGCCGAGCTGGCTGTCGCTCAATGCCCACTCGCCCTTGAGCAGCGGGAACACCGCGTTGAGCACCTGGCGCGACATGTAGTCGGAGATCAACAGGCCAAAGGTCAGGGCGAAGACCACCCAGGCATAGCGCCGGGGGACGCTGTGGGCGGTGTCGGTGCCGGAATGTTCGGCACTGGCGAGGTAGGTGGCCATGTTGCCTCCTTGGGTGTGGGGCGTGAGGTTGTTCTTGTTGTTATGAACTACTGCAAAACCTTGCTCGGTCGATGTGGGAGCGCCCTTTCGCGACACAAGGCCGCTCCCACAAAAAACATCAGGACCGTGGCACCCTGCTGCATCAGCCGCGCTGCGGCACGCCCTTGTGGCCCGCCTGGCGATTCGGCGCCATGCCGTTGGCCTTCAAGGTCTGCTCGATGCTGTCGTACTGCTGCCCGATGCGGTAGATGGCGCGTGCTTCCTTGCCGCTGGCAATTTCGCGGCCCAGCTCGTGGGCCACGCGCACGGTCTGCCGGATCTGCTGCACCGAGGTAAAGCGCTTGCCATGCTGGTCGATGATGGTGTCTTCGTTGCCGCAGCGCGGGTGCAGGCCCATGGCCAGGGCCATGGTGTTGAACGGCAGCACGTTCTTCAGCAACGATTCGGCGGTCAGGGTACAACCGTCCGGCGCGCGGTGGATGAAGTTGAAGAAGTTGAACGGGTTGGGGCCGTCGAAGCCGCCGCCGATGCCGATCCAGGTCAGGTTCAGCGGGCCCATGTAGTCACCGCGGCGGACGATGCGCTCGAGCGTCTCCAGGGCATGCATGCCGGTCAGCTGGAAATGCGGCTGGATGTTGCTGGCCTGCAGGCGGCGCAGGTGCTCGCGGACCCAGGCCGGGCCGGCCGGCACGGTCATCTCGCTGTAGGCGGCATGAATCGCCGGGCTGGCCAACGAGGTGCCTTCCAGGTACTCGGGGTACAGCAGCTCCATGATGTTCATCTGGGTGGTATTGATGGCCACGGTCACCTGGTCGGGGCGCGGCGTCAGCTCGGCGAGCATGTGCCGGGTGTCGTCCGACAGCCACTTGGCCGCCTCGCCTTCGCTTTCCGGGGCGAAGGAAATCGACCCGCCAACCTGAATGATCATGTCCGGCACCGCTTCGCGCACCCCGGCAATCAGCTCGTTGAACTTGGACAGGCGCTTGGAGCCTTTGCCGTCCAGCTCACGCACATGCAGGTGCAGTACGGTGGCGCCAGCCTCATAGCAGTCGACGGCCTTCTGCACCTGCTCGTCCATGGTCAGGGGTATGTCTTCAGGGAAGTCTTCGGGCATCCACTCCGGGCCATAGGGGGCCACGGTGATCACCACCTTTTCCATGTTTTCCGGGTGCAACGAATCGTCGAAGAATTGCATGCTGTAGTCCTCGCTATTGTTATTGTGCGGATGCCGCCAGCGACGGCGACGAACTCAGAACGTGGGGCCGCCCTTGATCCCCGCGCGCTCCATCTTGCGGTGGCACGGCGGGTAGTCCATGACGGCGTAGTGCTGGGTGCTACGGTTGTCCCAGATCGCCACGCTGTTGGGCTTCCAGCGCCAGCGCACCTGGTACTCAGGCAGGTACGCCTGGCTGATCAGGTAGCGCAGCAGGTCGCTGGCACCGGGGTTGGCGTCCTGGCCGAAGCGCACCCGCTGCGGGGTGTGGTAGTTGCTGAAATGGGTAGTGAAGGCGTTGACGAACAGCACCTGCTCGCCGGTTTCCGGGTGGGTGCGCACCACCGGGTGCTCGGCATCGGGGAACTGCGCCTTCAGCGCCAGGCGCTTTTCCAGCGGCATGGCCGCACCAAAGCTGGCCTCGATGCTGTGGCGGGCGCGCAGGCCTTCGATCCTGGCCTTCACATCGCCTGGCAGGTTTTCATAGGCCAGCACCATGTTCGCCCACATCGTGTCGCCGCCCACTGGCGGGCATTCGATGCAGCGCAGCACACAGCCCATCGGCGGGGACTCGCGCCAGGTGGCGTCGGTGTGCCAGGCATTTTCATAGCGGTCGTTGGGTTGGTCCGGGCGTTTGTAGATCTGCACCAGACCCGGATGCTCCGGGTCGCTGCCGGCCACCGGGTGGTCCTCCAGGTCGCCGAAGCGGCGGGCGAAAGCCACGTGTTCGGCGCGGCTGAAGTGCTGGTCGCGCAGGAACAGCACACGGTGCCGGAGCAACTGCGCGCGCAACTGGGCGAACAGGTCGTCGTCGTGGATCGCGTCGGCCAGGTTGACCCCACTTACCTCGGCACCGATCGCGCAGGTCAGTTGTTCGATGTGCATGCTGTTGCCCTCTTCAGATGACGAAGATCGACGAGCCGGTGGTCTTGCGAGCTTCCAGGTCACGGTGGGCCTGGACGGCATCCTGCAGCGCGTAGTGCTGGTTGATCTCGATACGGATACGCCCGCTGCTGACGTGATCGAACAGCTCGCCAGCCAGGTCAGCCTTTTCTGCCGGGTCGGCGATGAAGTCGGCCAACGCCGGGCGGGTGAGCTGCAGCGAGCCCTTGATCGCCAGCAACTGCGGGTCGAACGGCGGTATGGTGCCCGATGCCGTGCCGACGCAAACCATCAGGCCACGGCGCTTGAGCGAATCAAGCGAGCCCATGAAGGTATTCTTGCCAACGCTGTCGAACACCACATTCACCCCCACCCCGTCGGTCAACTCACGCACGCGCGTGGCCACGTCCTCGACGCTGTAGTTGATGATGTCGTTGCAACCATGGGCGCGAGCTACTTCGGCCTTGGCCTCGGTCGACACTGTGCCGATCACGTTCAGCCCCAACAGCCGTGCCCACTGCGCGACTATCAAGCCAACCCCGCCAGCAGCAGCATGCAGCAGCACGCTGTCGCCGGGTTTGAAATCATGGAGCCGACGCAGCAAGTAGGCAGAGGTCAGGCCGCGCATGGTCATCGCGGCGGCGGTTTCGAAGGCGATGGTATCCGGCAACTTGATCAGCGCAGCGGCGGGGATCAGGCGCTCAGTGCAATAAGCGCCCAGGGTGTTGAGGAAACCGGTGTAGGTGACCCGGTCACCGACCGCCACCTGGGTCACGCCCTCGCCCACCGCCTCTACCACTCCGGCAGCTTCCACGCCGATGCCGTTGGGCAGCGGGATCGGGTAGGTGCCGTTGCGAAAATAGGTATCGGCGTAGTTCAGGCCCACCGCCACCTGGCGCAAGCGCACCTGCCCAGGGCCGGGCTCGCCGACCTCGGCGTCCTCGTAGCGCAGCACCTCGGGGCCACCGGTCTGATGGAAACGTACGACTTTGGACATGCTTGTCTCTCCAATCATCGATCTGGACGCATGGCGTCAGTTCTGGGTGATTGGACTGTATGCCCTTGGTGTGCGGGGTGCTTCGCATCGGACGACAGCGGGTTTTCATTTGATGACAGGACGGTGTCCACCTGCCGTTCAAGAAAACCATGTTTTATTCATGAGTCTCCTTGATGCTTATCCATGGCCAGACTAATACTTAAATCTCTGCCTGGGGAGGCACGAAACATGCAACCAAGATTCGTTATCGTTCCCGCTGTGCCGATCGAAAAGGAGTCGTTCCGCGTGGGTAGCCGCTATTACGCTGCTACCGTTTGTGGGGGATTCGACATTTACGACAACCAAGCGAAGGAGCGGCTCAAGCCCAGTTATCCAAGCAGGACGGATGCGCAGGTGCAGTGCGAGCAGCTGAACAAGCGCGGTGATCTAGGCTGATAGAGCAAGCAATTGCCTTGCTCGAACCCTGTGGGAGATCGCCCAGCCTTTCGGGTTGCGCTGTCATGTAGAGAACTGAGTTCGCAAGCGGTACGCGTACCCTGTGGGAGCGGCTTTAGCCGCGAAGAATCCAACGCGCTGCATGGCACCGGCTGCGCCGGTGTTCGCGGCTAACGCCGCTCCCACAGGGGGTCAAGTGTTCGTGATCTCGCCCTGCTGCCAACCGGCAATCAGGCGATTGGCATCCTCTACCGGAGCACTGCCATGAACAAACCCTTTTACGCACTGATCTTTGCACTGACAGCGCTTTCTGCCTGCTCGTCCGACTCCGCGCTGTACCACGACCATCCGCTGGTGGCGAAAGTCGCCAACGGCATGAGCAGAGACCAGGTCATCCAGGTCGGCGGCAAGCCCGATGCCGAGACCGAGCGCACCGTGGTGCCAGGCACCTGCTTCGACTACATGCTGGCCAAGGCCGACAACCGGCAACCCTACAGCGTCAGCTTCGACGGCACCGGCAAAGTGGACAATACCGCCTTCATGACCTGCGCCGAGTGGAGCAATGCCCAACGCAGGGCCCGCCTGCCCAGCATGGGCGGCTCAAGCGGTTCGGGTTACTGATTCAGTCCAGGCATTCCTTGGCAGCCTGGCGCAACTTGTCGCCCGACAGGAAGCTGCCCTTGTAGAAAGTCGCGCGGCTGCCCTCGCGGTAATCGACTACGTCCAGCACATCATCGGATGCCACGGCACTGGGCGCCGTCAGCCGGTAGCCGTGGGCGATCGACTTCTGCGTGGCCTGTGGTGCCAGCGCTTGCCATTTGGGCAGTACGCAGGCGGCGTACTGCTGGGGCGATTTGTGGGTCAGTTTACTGGCAGTGGGTTTACCAGGGGTGGCGCAGCCTGCAAGGCTGGAGACCAGCACAGAGGCAAGAAAGATACGAAAGGTAGGCATTTGCAATTGGCCATCAAGGATACGCTGTATTTTAACGAGGGTTGTGTTGGCTTACCAATCAACCAAAGTCTTGCTGCACTGGCCATACCTGATATTTCTGCCAGTAGCATGGATGAGTGAAGGCTGGGAAAGTGTATGTGCCAATCGCCTTCGGAGCACAGACCATGCAAAAGAACATCAGCACCCACTTCTTCTATCAGAATGGAAAACTCGTAACCCTGAAGGCAGGGGAACAAGACGTCAGCATCTTTCGTACAGCAGATATGCCACTCGCCGAAAAGCCAACGAAAAGCTCGCAGCCCAGCGGCTTGCTGGTGACGGATGACAAGGGGTCAGTGCTACAAGTGCAGGAAAACACCTGATAAAGCCTGAGCCTGGCTCTATTACCCAGACTGCACCGACAGGCTGAATGGCGCCCCTGACGTTGGGCTTCACAGCATCAATCCAGCGCGCCGTTCAGCACTTCGTAGATGATCCCCGTAGCGACTGCCACCAGGATCAGGTCCGCACCCGCCTGCATCCATTCATAGCCATCATAATGAGGGAGCTGCCGCAGCAGCCGGCCATCCAGCTTCTTGGCGATACCGGGCGGCAGTGGTTTGCCACGGGCCAGGTTCTTCTGAATGCCGGGGGGCAACGCCGGCCCTGCGCTCCAGTAGCCGCGGTGCCCGTCAAGAATGCCAAGCACATCGCCACGGTTTATCGACGGGCCACCATACGAGGCCCCGTGACCTTGACCATGCTGGCCCTTGTCCTTGCCGTGGCCCTGCCCTTTACCATTACCCGGGTCGGCATAAGTGAGCGCAGGCCCCACTGCCAGCGCGATCGAGGTAGCGATAACTGCCCATCGACGCTTTGCCATATCTGTTTCCTTACACGAGAGACGTCCCAGCACTGTAGACCAAAACCCGGTTCAGGGTGAGAGCCCCCACCTTCGGGTCAGGGTTTGGCCCCCCGATAGAGCACGATGGCCGCCACATCAAGGGCCAGCACGGCAACGGCGAAGAGGAACATGACATACAGATCTTCTGTAAACATTGCCTTATCCCCAAATGTACAAGTTTACAGGGATACAGCAATTCCCGTTCCAACGCCTCGCTGTACACTGCCGCTCAGTAGAGACGGGCCTTGATCAACGGGCGCAGCAAGTAATTGAGCACGCTGCGCTTGCCGCTGAGGATATCCACCTCGGCAACCATACCGGGGATAATCGGCAGCACCTCCTCGCCGCGCTTGAGCTGGCTACCGTCAGTGCGGATCAGTACCTGGTAATACGACTCCTTGCCGTGGGGCGTGTCCTCCTCGATGGTGTCGGCGCTGATCTGCTCCAGGGTACCCTTGAGGTCGCCATAAATGCTGAAGTCGTAGGCGGTGATCTTCACCTTGGCCGGCATGCCCGGCACCAGGAAGGCCACGTCACGCGGCTTGATCCTGGCCTCTACCAGCAGGCGGTCCTCCACCGGAATCACTTCCATGATCGCCTCGCCGGGCTGGATCACCCCGCCACGGGTATTGATCAGCACGGTGTTGACCCTCCCCCGCACCGGCGAAACGATCCCGGTACGGCGCAACTGGTCCTGGCGCTGCTGGACAATCGGCTCCAGCGCACTGAGGTCGGCCTTGCGCTGTGAGCGCTCGGTGTAGGCGTCCTGGAAATAACTGCTCTTCAGCTCGGTCAGCTTGCCGTTGAGGGTAGCGATGTCCTGGCTCAGCCGCAGCGCCTCCATCTGGCTCACCGCACGCTTGGCCACCAGCGGGCGGACCAGGTCCAGCTGGCTCTGGGCCAGGCTGATCTGCCGCTGGATCGCCTGGCTACCTTCGAGCAGCTTGTCCCGCCGCGACTTGAACAGCTCGCGCTCGGAACGCGCCAGCGGCCCTTGCGGATCGATGTCCGGCGGGAACTCGATGGCCGCCTTGCCCAGCACCTCGGCGTCCAGCCGGGCGATGGCCGCCCGCAGCACGCCGGCCTGGTTGGCCGATTCCTGGAAATTGGTGAGAAAGCGCGTCTCGTCGAGGCGCAGCAGTGGCTGGCCCACCTCCACCAGGTCGCCTTCCTGCACCAGCAGACGGTCGAGAATTCCCCCTTCCAGACTCTGGATCTTCTGGATGCGGCTGAACGGCACCACACGCCCGTCGCCACGAGTCACCTCATCGAGTTCCGCCCAGGCGGCCCAGGCGACGAACAGCACGACGCTGCCGAGCAGGGTCCAGAGCAGCGGACGATAGACCGGGTGAGTGGTCGCCAGCAGGGGATCGGCCATTTGCCGGCGCAGTTGTACGGAGCACTTTTCAACTGACATGGCCAGCTCCTTCGGCGACCTGCGGCGCCTGCACCTGGTTGCCCAGCACCACCTGGTTCAGCGGGCCGTCCATGATCACCTGGCCGTTGCGCAGCACCACCGCGCGGTCCACCAGCGCCAACACGCTTTTCTTGTGGGTGGTGATGATCAGGGTGCGCCGGCCGAGCCACTTCTGCAGGTAGTCGATAACCTGTTTCTCGCTGTTCTGGTCGAAGGCCGCGGTCGGCTCGTCGAGCAGCAAGATCGGCGGGTCTTGTAGCAGTACCCGGGCCAGCCCCACCGCCTGGCGCTGGCCACCCGAGAGGCTGGCATTGCCCAGGATCGGCATGTCCAGGCCCAGCGGGTGGGCGCGTACGAAAGTGCCCAGTCCCACGCCATCGAGGGCTTCCAGTAGCTCCTCGTCGCCCAGCGCGGCATTCGCCAGGTTGAGGTTTTCGCGCAGGCTGCCGTGGAACAGCGCCACATCCTGCGGCAAGTAGCCGATTCCGCGCTGGCGGTCGGCCGGGTCGAGCTGGCTCAGGGCGATGTCGTCCAGCATCAACCGGCCGGATTGTGCGTCAAGCAGGCCACTGAGCAACCGCAGCAGGGTCGACTTGCCTGCGCCGTTGCCGCCGAGCAGTGCCACTCGCTCGCCTGCCTGGATGCTCAGCGCCTGCACGTCGACCACCGGCGGGCTGTCGCCGTGGGCCAGGCGCAGCGCCTCCAGGCGGTAATGCCCGTGGAGCCGCTCGCGGTGCACGAAGCGCTTGCCGGCGGGGCGCTCCTGCTCGGCCGACATGAGTTGGTCGAGGCCCTCCAGCGCCACCTTGGTGTGCTGCCAGCGGCCGAGGATAGCGGCTGCCTGGGACAGGGGGGCGATGGCCCGCGAGGCAAGGATCGAACAGGCCACCAGGGCACCGACAGTCATCGCTCCGTCGCTTATCCGGTAGACGCCGAACACCACCACCCCGACGTAGCACAGCTGCTGGACGATGCTCGCCGAGTAGCTGAGCGTCGAGGCCAGGGCATGGGTCTTCATCGCGGTACCGGCCAGTTCCCCGGTGAGCGTCTCCCACTGCTGCCGGCAACGGCCTTCGGCACGTGCGGCCTTGACCGTTTCCAGGTGCTCGAAGGCTTCCAGCAGCACGCTATTCTTCATCGCCCCCTCGCGCAGGTTCTGCCGCGACAGGTGCCCCAACAGGCGCTGGGTCAGCAGCCCCGGCAGGAGCATCAACACACAGGCCACCAGCGGAACCCAGACCACATGGCCACCGATCACCGCGATGATCAACAGGAAGATCACCACGAACGGCAGGTCGCTGATCAGCGCGGCGCTGGACGAAGTGAAGAACTCGCGGACCGACTCGAACTCACGTACCTGGGTGCTGAACGCGCCCATCGACGCCGGTTTGGCGGCGATCCGGGTGCTCAGCACACGAGCGAACAGCAGGCTGGACAATTGCAGGTCGAGGCGCTTGCCGAGTACGTTGAGCAGGTGCCCGCGCAGGATCCGTAATACCCCGTCGATGATGATTGCCAGGGCCACGCCGCTGGCGAGTATCCATAGGGTATCGAAGGCCGCGTTGGGCACCACGCGGTCGTACACCTGCATGGCGAACAACGCCGAGGCAACAGCCAGTACGTTGGCCACCAGGGCCGCCGCCGTGACTTCCGCATAGGAACGCCAGAGCCGCTTGAGCGGCCCGAAGAACCAGTGCTCCGGTAGGCCGCTGGCGTAGTCGCCGACCCGCCCGTCGGAACGGTAGCGGCACTTGGCGAACACCGCCGTGCCGCTGTAAAGCGCCTCCAGAGCGGGCAGCGCCATGCACTCACGGCCACCGTCGCTTTGTGGCACCAGTACCTCGCATTGCTCACCTTCGATACCAACCAGCAGCAGGCTGCGGCCATCGCCGAGCACCAGCAGGGCCGGCAGCAAGTAGGCGTCCATGTGCCGCAACGGCAGTTCAGCAACCCTGGCAATGATATCGGCGCGGCGCAACGCGCGGGCAACCAGGCGCAGCGGCAGGTGTCCATGCTCCAGTGCCAGGCCGTCGACCAGCTCGGCGTCGCCCAGCGGCCGGCCCAATTGCCGACACAGCAGCAGTAGGCCCTGGCGTAGCGGGTCGTCGTGGTTCAGGGGTACGACATTGTCCGGGGATTGTTCAACTTCCATGATTCAACCGATTCTCCAATAGTGCCCCCAACAGGCCGACCTGCGCGGCCGCCCGATACTCGATGCGCTTGCGCTCGATATGCAGATTGATCAATTGCCGCTCGGCCTCGAACCGCTCGCGCTGGACATTCAGCAAATCGATCACGTCGCGTCGGCCGACCTCGAACTGCTCGCGATACAACTCGCCGACCTGTTCCGACTCCGTCACTTGCTGGCTCAACGATTGCTCCCGCCAACGCAGCGTGTCACCGTTGTCGAAGAGCGTCTGCAATTGCCTGCGGATGTCACGCTGCATCGCATCGGCCGTCCATCGCGCCGACTCCAGACGCTGCTGCGCAGCGGTCGGCCGACGGAAGTTGGAAAGCCCCTGGAAGGTATCCATGCGAAAGCGCAGTGACATCACCGAGTCGCTTTCCGGGCGACCGCCGATCTCCCGGCGTAGGGCGGAGGCCTCCAGGTTCAACTGCGGCAGCAGCGAAGCCTTGGCCTCGCGCACTTGCGCCTCGGCGACATTGGCGTCCTCCACCGCCTTGCGTTGCAACGGCGACTCGCGGATCACCCGCGCCATGTCGCTGGCAGCCAGGTAGCGCTGCAGCGACATCGGCTCAGGCTCCACCAGTTCGGAAGGTTCCTGGCCAACCAGGATCGCGTACTGGTTGCGCGCGTCCTGCAGGTTGCCCTTCTCCAGCGACAGCTGCTCCTGGGCACGCGCCAGTTCGAGGTTGGCGCGGTCCAGTTCGCTGCGGTCGGCGTAACCGTCGCTGCCGCGCGCCTGGGTCATCTCGCGGATGCCGTCGAGGCGCTGGATGTGCTGGCGCACCGTCTCCACCCGGCGCTCCGAGGCAAGCACGTCGAGGTAGGTCTCGACAATATCCAGCGCCGCATCGTCGCGCGCCACCAGCACCGCTTCGGACAGCTTGCGCCGGGTTGCGTTGGCGCTGTCGACCTTGCTCGTCACCCTACCCCAGTCATACAGCATCTGCGATACGGTGACGTCGTAGACGACCTCGCCGACGTCGAACTCCTGCGGCCCCCCGGACATGGCGACGGAGGGATAATAGCCACCCTTGGCGATCTCCACCTCGGTGCCCGCACGATCCGCGTCGGCCATCGCCGAACGCACCTCGGGGTGGATCGCCAGCCCCGCCCTCACCGCCTGGTCGAGAGGGATGGCCGGGGCGGACAACGGCAACCCGAGGCACAGGAACCACAGGGCTCCCATGCCACGGCGCCTTCCCTTGAGCACGGACAGGCCGCGCATCAGACCACGACCTGTACCGTGTTGTCCTCGATCAGCAAGGTACTGCTGCCAAAGTTGTAGACATCGTAAGTGATGCCGTTGACCTGCTGGGTGGTCCCGGTGTTCACGGCCCCCACCACGTTGAGGGTGTCGTTGTTCTCGCCGGTGATCTGCAGGATGTTGTTGGCATCGGTGATGGCATCGACCTCCGCCGCGGTCAGGGTCAACACGCTCCCCGAGTCACCCTTGCCAAGGTCGATACGCTCGATATTGGAGAGCGTGCCGACGCCGACGGCGTTGTAGTCGAGGTCGATGCCGTCGGCCAGGATCAGGGTGTCGAAACCCGCGCCGCCGTCGATGCTGGTGAAGTTGGTCGCGGTGATCTGGATGGCGTCGTTGCCGTCGCCGGCCACTACATGATCGCCGGTCCCCACGTTGAAGATCAGGTCGTTGCCATCGCCTCCGTTGATGTGCTCCGAACTGCCGTTCGCCCCGGACATGACATCGTCCCCGGCGGTGCCGTTGACGTCGATCTGGCCGATGTTCACCGACAGCCCGTTGGGGGCCAGGGTGATGCCGTAGGCCGCGCTGTCGTTGCCGTTGGTGTCGGTGGCGACGACGTTGAACGAGATCTGCGAACCGAGGTTGAGGATATCGGTAATGTTCAGCCCCAACTGGGTAAGGACGGTCGGGCTCAGCAGGTTCAGCGAGAAGTTGCCGGAGCTGTCCGCCTGGATCGGCAGTAGCTCGACATTCAGCGCCGGGGTGATGACACGGATCACCACGCTGGAGTCCGGTTCGGTGGTGCCGCTGAACCCGAACCGTGGGCTCAGCGGGTTGAGGCTGGCATCGACACCGAAGTTGCCGATGGTAACTGGCTGCTCGATGCTGGTACCGACCCCAATGGTTGCCACGTTGCTCGGGTTGCCCGCCGGATCCCTACCGGTCACCGAAACCTGGGCGTTGAGCAACTGGTCCAGGGTAAGGTCAATGTCCAGGTCGGTGAGCAGGTTCAGCGAGGCCAACCCGCTGTTGTCCGCAGTCACCGTGGCGGTGGCGGTGACCCCGCCGACGTCCACGGCGACCGTCAGTTCGGTTCCCGGATCGGTGGAGATGGTCAGGATGCTACCCACCAGCGACAACACCGGAGTCGCGGGGGGGATGGTGTCGACGGTGAATGGCACCGGGGTCGACGCAGTACCGCCGTTGATATCAGCGGTGACGGTCGAGGCGCCTTCCGGGAACGGCCCCATGCCATCGCCAGGAGGAATGGTCACGGTGACATTGCCGGCCAGGATGTCACCAGCGGTGATGGTGTGGGTGGCCTGCGTCTCGTAGCCGTTCTGCCCGGCGAACGCGACGGTGATCACTTGGCCGACCTGCATGGTCGGACGGATCACCACATCGACCTGGATGCCGTCGCTGATCTCGGCAGCGTTGATCCAGGTATCGGCGGCCTCCGGAACGCTGATGGTCGGCGGCGCCAGGTCCGGCGCGTTGATCGTTGCCGGGCCACTGAGGTTGCCGGCAGCGTCCACGGAGACCCCGGCGATCAGCTCGCCTGTGATCAGCGGTGGCGCGAACGGCAGGCTGAAGTTGCCGCTGCCATCGACATTCACCGTAATCGGGTTGGCGGTATCGCCGTCAATCACGATGCGCACCTGGCTGTTCGGCTCGGCGGTACCGGTCAGCAGAGCACCGTCGGCACTAATGCTCAACAGCGGCGCCGACGGCGCCACCGAGTCGACGGTAGTACTGGCCGGGCCGCTACTGTTGCCGGCGGCGTCCTCGGCCACGGCATTGACCACCGTACCGTTGGCCAGCGGCGTCGCAGGCGTGAAGGCCCAGTTGCCGCTGCCGTCGGCAGTCGTCTCGCCGATCGGGTTGCCGCTGCCGTCGGTAAGGATCACCTTGGCTCCGGCTTCAGCAGTACCACTGATCACCGCCCCGTTGCTCGGGTTGATGATTGGCGCAGGCGGCGCGATGGCGTCGACGGTGACGCTGGTCGGCCCGCTGGTATTGCCGGCCGGGTCCTGGGCCACGGCGTTGACCACCGTGCCGTTGGCCAGCGGTGTGCCCGGGGTGAAGCTCCAGTCGCCGTTGCCGTCGGCGGTCGTCTCGCCGATCGGATTGCCGCTGCCATCGGTGAGGATCACCTTGGCTCCGGCTTCGGCGGTGCCGTTGATTTCGCTGCCGTTGCTCGGCTCGACCACTGGCGCGGCCGGGGCCACCGAGTCCACCGTGGTGGTGGCCTGCGGACCGGTATTGCCGGTCGGGTCGGTCGCGGTGGCGTTCACCACGGTGCCGTTGGCCAACGGCGTGCCGGGGGTGAAACTCCAGTTGCCGCTGCCGTCGGCGGTGATCTGGCCGATCGGGTTACCACTGCCATCGGTCAGGGTCACGGTGGCGCCCGCTTCAGCCGTACCGCTGATGGTCACGCCGTTGCTCGGATTGATGATTGGTGCAGCCGGCGCGCTGGCGTCGACGGTGACCGTCGCTGCCGGGCCGGTGTTGCCGGCCGGGTCGCTTGCCGTGACATTGACCACTGTACCATTGGGCAGCGGCGTGGCTGGGGTGAAGCTCCAGTTGCCGCTACCGTCGGCGATGACTTCGCCAATCGGATTACCACTGCCATCGGTGAGGGTCACCGTGCTGTTCGGCTCGGCGGTACCGCTGAGGCTGCTGCCGTCGCTCAGGTTGATGATCGGTGCGGCTGGGGCGATGGCGTCAACAGTGACGCTGCTCGGCCCGCTGGTATTGCCGGCCGGGTCCTGGGCCACGGCGTTGACCACCGTGCCGTTGGCCAGCGGCGTCGCGGGCGTGAACGACCAGTTGCCACTGCCGTCGGCGGTCGTCTCGCCGATCGGGTTGCCGCTGCCATCGGTGAGGATCACCTTGGCTCCGGCTTCGGCGGTACCACTGATCTCGCTGCCGTTGCTCGGGTCGATCGTGGGCTGGCCGGGTGCGACCGTATCCACCGTGGTGCTGACCGGGCCGCTGGTATTGCCGGCGGCGTCCTCGGCCACGGCATTGACCACTGTGCCGTTGCCCAGCGGCGTCGCAGGTGTGAAGGCCCAGTTGCCACTGCCATCGGCGGTCGTCTCGCCGATCGGGTTGCCGCTGCCGTCGGTGAGGATCACCTTGGCTCCGGCTTCAGCAGTACCACTGATCACGACCCCGTTGCTCGGGTTGATGACCGGTGCAGGCGGGGCGACAGCGTCAACGGTGACGCTGGTCGGCCCGCTGGTATTGCCGGCGGCGTCCTGGGCCGCGGCATTAACCACCGTACCGTTGGCCAGCGGCGTCGCAGGCGTGAAGGCCCAGTTGCCGCTGCCGTCGGCAGTCGTCTCGCCGATCGGGTTGCCGCTGCCGTCGGTAAGGATCACCTTGGCTCCGGCTTCAGCAGTACCACTGATCACCGCCCCGTTGCTCGGGTTGATGATTGGCGCAGGCGGCGCGATGGCGTCGACGGTGACGCTGGTCGGCCCGCTGGTATTGCCGGCCGGGTCCTGGGCCACGGCGTTGATCACCGTGCCGTTGGCCAGCGGCGTCGCTGGCGTGAACGACCAGTTGCCACTGCCGTCGGCGGTTGTCTGGCCTATCGGGTTGCCGCCGCCGTCGGTGAGGATGACCGTCGCGCCAGCTTCAGCAGTACCACTGATTTCCGTGCCATTGCTCGGCT
>NZ_NFZQ01000110.1 GCF_002165135.1 Pseudomonas sp. SID14000
GCCCCACGATCTTCAACCCGTGCCCCGTCAGCTTCCACGGCTCGGCCCGCGCACCAGGCTGCTGGTCACGATCGGGAACGCTGGAGGCGGCGGCCGCGATGGCCCGCCCGGCCTGGTTCAGTCCGTAGTACACCAGCAGCGGTCGGACCATGGCGTCGGTCACCTTCGCTGCGGTGAACAACTGCTCCGCCTGCTCCAGCGCTGCGCAGAATGTCTCCTTGCGCGCGCCGTTCTTGCCCGCTGCGCCGGGTGGGTCGGCTCGCATCACCCGGATCCACCGCTGGTACATGTCGGGGGTGTGAGGCGCCATCCTGATGCCACCCGGTGTGTGCACGTGCGCTCCTCAAGGACGTGGGACGTGGCTAGAAGTCTGTGGCCTGGCCGCACGAGGCACGAGGGGATTAACACCAACATCGAGCTGGGCCTGCCTGTTGA
>NZ_NFZQ01000111.1 GCF_002165135.1 Pseudomonas sp. SID14000
AGCCGACCCAGGACCAGCGGACGCGGACCCGGCCGCCGCCGTTGAGCGCGCGCACGCGGCCCACGGCGTTCGGCAGCCAGCGGTAGCGCTCGCGCGGGCCGCCCGTCGCGGGGTCCACGACCCAGGGCAGCAGCCCGACGAACCGCGCGAGCAGCAGCAGGACCGCGAGCGCGAGCAGCACCCACAGCTCGAGCAGCACGAGGACGACCGACCCGACCACGACGACGGTGAACAGGATCCCCAGCACCGTGAACAGCGTCGCGACGACGGGGCCGAGGACGTCGTCGTCGACCGACGGGATGCCGCCGATGGGCCCGAAGTCGACCATCCGCGTGCGTCGCCTCCACGGCAGCACGTGGATCTCGAGGCACGCGGTGCCGGTGCGCGCCGGCGCGCCGGCCGGACGAGGCGCGTCGGCGGCACGGGTCGCGTCG
>NZ_NFZQ01000112.1 GCF_002165135.1 Pseudomonas sp. SID14000
GCGTACGTTGGTGTCCATGACCGCGTCGTAGACGTCGTCGCCCATGAGGTGCAGGGGCGTCCGGTCGCCGCCGAGCCCCGCGTTGTTGAACGCGCCGTCCAGGCGCCCGAAGGTCTCGACCGCGAAGTCCACCGCGCGGACCGCGTCCTCGGCCACGGTGACGTCGCAGACGACGTACGCCGCCTCCGCGCCTTGACCCTTCAACTCCTCGGCCAGCGCCGCCAGTCTGTCCTCTCTTCGCGCGGCCAGGACCACACGCGCGCCCTCCTGGGCGAACACGCGTGCCGCCGCCGCGCCGATTCCACTGCTCGCCCCGGTGACGAGGACGGATTTGCCGTTCAGAAGATCGCTCATGGGCGCAGTCTCGCAGCGTTATTCGGCCGGGACCATGGCGGATATCCGCGGAAGCATGAGATTCCAGAACTGGGTGAGGG
>NZ_NFZQ01000113.1 GCF_002165135.1 Pseudomonas sp. SID14000
GATAATCTTTGTGACTATCAGTCCGTACTCACAAGCACCCACACGAATTGCTTGATTCGATTTGTTAAAGAGCGTTTGGTTAAGAGCTTTTCGTCTCAACCGAGGCGCGCATTCTACGCTTTCCTCAGATCCTGTCAAGCGTTTATTTTGAAGTTTTTGCGATAAACTCGTTTCACTTCAAACACTTAACTCGCTTCGATCTCTCGTCGCGGGAGGTGAATAATACAGTATTCAAAAACGCTGTCAACCACCTTTTTTACCACCGGCTGGCCGTTCAGCCCACCAGGAGAAGCGATAGCTTCTACTTAAAGACAAAACCCCTACCTGCATGCGCAGATAGGGGTTTTGCGAAATGAATCTTGACGATGACCTACTCTCACATGGGGAAGCCCCACACTACCATCGGCGATGCATCGTTTCACTACTGAGTTCGG
>NZ_NFZQ01000114.1 GCF_002165135.1 Pseudomonas sp. SID14000
CTGCGAGGTGGCGCGGGACGGGGCGCGGCTGGCGGAGGCGGTGGCGGCGGGGCGGGCGGTGCTCGGGCCGGACGACGTGCTGCCGGGTGTCGCCGACGTGCTGACCGAGATCCAGCTCGACGCGGTCTTCGAGGACGGGTCCCGGCTCGCCGTGCTGACCGACCCCATCGGTGGCGGCCACACCGGCGACCAGGCGCCCGGCGCCCTGCTCCCGGGCCCGCCCCACCCCGAGCCGAGCCCCGTGCTGACCCTCCCGGTAACCAACAACGCCACGGTCCCGGTCAGCGTCACCTCGCACTTCCACTTCTTCGAGGCCAACCCGCGCCTGAGCTTCGACCGGGCTGCCGCCTACGGCATGCGCCTGGCCGTCCCGGCCGGCTCCTCGCTCCGCTTCGGCCCGGGCGAGACCCGCGAGGCGGGGCTGGTGGAGAT
>NZ_NFZQ01000115.1 GCF_002165135.1 Pseudomonas sp. SID14000
AAATGCGCGACGAGAGTCGCACATGCATTGACTCGTCAAGAGGCTTTGCTGCCAAACAATGGAGGTCCCACACCGCCATGTCATCGATCCGTACGCGCCTCGTTGTGGCAGCCGCCGCAGCCACCGCGCTCACCATCCCCCTTGTCGGCGGCCATGCCGACGCCGGTCCAGTTGGGCCAGGCATGGGCGGTGACAGCGGTGACGGGCCCGTGCTCCCGTTCGGCCAGCGCCAGTTGGTAGGAGTTGGCGAGGCTGTAGTCGACCAGGCCGCGTCCGGCCTCGGCGTGTGTTCCGGCGAGGGAGGACGTCAGCACCGCGAAGTCGGCGCCCCGGTCCTGCGCCAGCCGGACGGCGTGGAGCGAGCCGTCCGTCTTCGGGGCGACGACGCGGGCGGCGTCGGCCCAGGGGCGGCGGCGCATCGCGCCGAAGG
>NZ_NFZQ01000116.1 GCF_002165135.1 Pseudomonas sp. SID14000
TGACCGGACACCGCGTCGGTGCGCTCGAGGACCTGCCACGGGCCCGGGCGTACGTGTTCGACACCGCACCCGGCGTCGTCGCGGACGTGGTCGGCGACCGCCTGTTCGTCCAGCGGGCCGTCCTCGGTGACCAGCCAGGCGACGACGCGCTCGCCCAGGTCCGGGTCGGGCTCGCCGGTGACGGCCGCCTCGCGGACGCCGGGGAAGTCGAGCAGGGCGTTCTCGATCTCGCCCGCGCCGATCTTGTAACCGCCGGACTTGATCAGGTCGGTGGCGCGCCGGCCGACGATCCGCACGTACCCGTCGGGCTCGCGCACCGCCATGTCGCCGGTGCGGAACCAGTCGCCGGCGACCGCGAGGTCCTCGATTGCGATCTTCGGTGGGAGTGGGGGAAGGTCGGGAAGTTGCTTGGCCTCGTGAGTCACCGCG
>NZ_NFZQ01000117.1 GCF_002165135.1 Pseudomonas sp. SID14000
GTACCGGCCAACGGCACGACTGGTTCGGTTACCGTCACTGCCCCGGACAACGTCTACACCGGCACCAACGACCCTGTGGTCAAATCGATCGCCTCGGTCACTGGCGCTGATGTCGACAAGTTCGAGCAGCTGACCCTGGACAAGACTCCGGTCAGCACCACCGTCACCGACGAGCCGGGTACTCCGGGCAACGAAGGCGACCTGGTACAGGTCACCATCACCGCCGATCAGGCGTCGGTGGCCGAGAACGTCAATCCGACCTTCACTGTGCACATCAACCAGGCGCTGGCCCACGACCTGATCGTGACCCTGAGCAACAACGCCCAGGTCACCATCAAGGCTGGCGAAACCAGTGCACCGTACACCCATGCTGCACAGGGCGATGACGTCTATAACGACGCTGGCCAGATCAGCCTGGGCATCAAGTC
>NZ_NFZQ01000118.1 GCF_002165135.1 Pseudomonas sp. SID14000
CGGCTTGTGTAGGCTGCGGACGGCCCCCCGGGCTTCCGGCTCACCTTCCTGGCCGGGCTGCGCTGCCTGCCCTCCGCGGACCGCCCGCGCCTCGGCCGCCCCGCCGCGCCTGCCCCATCTTGTGTCCGGGCGGTCGACGGTGTGTTCGTGCGGTGTGGGGGCGCAGGAAGGCGGGCCGCCGGGTGTGCCCGGGGGCCCGCCTGATCTCCGCTGCGGCGGACCGGAAGCCTCGCCCAGGTCCTGGCAGCTGGCTGGGGCCCGGCCGGCGCGCGCGGCGCCGTCGGCGAGTGTGCCTGCGCCGATCCCAGCCCCGCAGAGCTTCTGCGGACTCCGCCCGGCCACCAGGAGCATGCCGACCACTCGTTCAGCGATCGGGTGTGGCCGGTGTTACGTCCTCGCTGTTGTGGTCATTGGTCGATGTCGTCGA
>NZ_NFZQ01000119.1 GCF_002165135.1 Pseudomonas sp. SID14000
CCAGGCTGTCGCCGCCGCAGGCCGCGAGTGCCCCGGCCAGCGCGACCACCGAGACGAGCACTCCGGCTGTGCGCGAGGTCCTGCTCATGTTGTTCTCCGTCCGGGAAAGAAACGTGGTTGCGCGGTCCTGGAGGACCGCGTTCATGCGGTCGTGCGGCGGCGAACGGGGGACAGCAGCCGGTCCAGCGGCAACAGGACGCCTTCCACGACCAGGGCAAGCAGGGCGACCAGCACGGCACCGGCGAAGACCTGCGCCGTGTCGTAGGTGTTGAAGCCGGCGGTGATGATCCGGCCCAGGCCGCCGAGGCCGACCATGGCGGCGATCGACGCGGTGGCGACCACCTGGACGGCCGCGGACCGCAGCCCGGTCATGATCAGCGGGTAGGCCAGCGGGAGTTCGACCCGTACGAAGAGCTGCCCGCCGGAC
>NZ_NFZQ01000011.1 GCF_002165135.1 Pseudomonas sp. SID14000
CACCCAAGCTCTGGTAATCCTTGCTAGAAAGCTCGCGCGGGTGGCATTCGCCCTGATGAAAAATCAGGACGAATATGTCACCAAAGGCGGGAAACTGGCTTGCTGAAAACCATAGAATCTCCCACATCTGTTTCGGGCCAATTACTCCTGCGCCAGATGGGTTGCAGCCTTGGGGCATGGCTGAAGATCAATGAAGAGCAGTCGCGCCCCCTCGATATCGAATGGAACAAACAAGGCGGACACAGGTGCCCTCACAGGAGTGACTGGCCCGAAACAGATGTGGGAGCGGGCTTGCCCCGCGAAGCGCCGCGCGGGCAGCGCTCGATCTCAACACCAACCAAAAACTCAAGCCATGCACCTGCAACCCCACAGAACCCAAACCCTGCGCCCGAAACTCAGCGCGGCTTCAAGTCCATGCGACGCAAATGGCAGGTCACTTCCTCACGGTCGTGGTACAGCTGCTTGCAGGCAATCGACACCTTGATCTTGCGCGCCTTGAACGTCGCCTCCATGCGGTCGAGCAGCCGGCGTACTTCGGCGTAGCGCTGCTTCATCGGCAGCTTCAGGTTGACCACCGCCTCACGGCACAGCCCCTCACCCAGCCAGGTCTCGATCAGCGAAGTGGTACGCGCCGGCTTCTCGACGATGTCACACACCATCCAGTCCACCGGCTGCTTCGGTTGCCAGGTGAAACCATCGGCCATCAGGTGCTGGACCAGCCCTGTGTCCATCAGGCTTTCGGCCATCGGCCCATTGTCGATGGCAGTCACCAGCATGCCCCGGCGCACCAGTTGGTAGGTCCAGCCACCCGGCGAAGCCCCCAGGTCGACACCGGTCATGTCATCGCCCAGGCGCTGTTCCCACTGCTCGCGCGGAATGAACTGGTGCCAGGCTTCTTCCAGCTTGAGGGTCGAGCGGCTGGGTGCCTCGCGGGGGAATTTCAAACGCGGGATGCCCATGGGCCACAGCGCGCTGTTGGTAGCAGGGGCAACGCCAGCGAACACCCGGCGGCCGCTGATGAAGGTGAGCAACAGGCGCGGGCGACTGGCGTCGTCGACCAGGCGGCCGGCCTTTTCCAGCGCCTTGCGCAGCGGCACCTCGAACTTGCGGCAGAAGGTGGACAATTCCTTGCCTTCGTTGCTGTCCAGCACTTCCAGCCACAGGCTGCCGAACACCGGGAACCCGGCCAGGTGCGCCAGCAGCACACTGATGCGGTCGCTTTCCGGCAGTTCGACATAACCGCCACGGGCCCACTGCCGCGGGAAAATCAGCTGGTTGAAGCGCAGTTCCCCCATCAAGCGCTCGGCACCGCCCTCCTCGCTACAGACGAACTCGGCACTGGCACTTTGCGGCTTGCCTTTGGCATAGCCGGCAACACCCAGACGGGCGGCATGTTCGCTGATTTCGGCGCACACCTCGCCCTCGAAACCGGGCCGGCAATGCATGAACAGGGTATTCATCTTTCACTCCACTACGGCTGGCGCGCCACAGGCGCCGGCAGGGCGGCGATGATAAAGGAAGATCGGAACCTGCGACACGCCCCGCCGGTCCAGAAAAGGGTCAGGTGGCGCAAAGCGGTCTAACCTGACCTTTCAGCCAGGTCCGTGCCGTGCGGACCGATACAGAGCGGTGCTACCGGCAAACCTTGCCAGGCACCGGCGCAGAAGGAGTTGGCAATGCCCTCGCTCGATAGCCTGAACACCCTCAGAACCCTCAAGGTCGGTGACCAGACCTACCATTACTTCAGCCTCACCGAGGCCGCCCGCCAGCTGGGCGACCTGCAGCGACTGCCCATGTCGCTGAAGGTGCTGCTGGAAAACCTGTTGCGCTGGGAAGATGGCAAGACCGTCACCGGCAAAGACCTGCGCGCCCTCGCCCAATGGCTGGGCGAACGGCGCTCCGACCGCGAGATCCAGTACCGCCCGGCACGGGTACTGATGCAAGACTTCACCGGTGTGCCTGCCGTGGTCGACCTGGCCGCCATGCGCGCCGCCATGGCCAAGGCCGGTGGCGACCCGCAGCGGATCAACCCGCTGTCACCGGTGGACCTGGTGATCGACCACTCGGTGATGGTCGACCGCTATGGCACGCCGCAGGCCTTCAGCGAGAACGTCGACATCGAAATGCAGCGTAACGGCGAACGTTACGCCTTTCTGCGCTGGGGCCAGAGCGCCTTCGACAACTTCCGCGTGGTGCCGCCGGGCACCGGTATCTGCCACCAGGTCAACCTGGAATACCTGGGCCGCACGGTCTGGACCCGTGAGGCCGATGGTCGCACCTACGCCTTCCCCGACACTCTGGTCGGTACCGATTCGCACACCACCATGATCAATGGCCTGGGCGTGCTCGGCTGGGGCGTGGGCGGCATCGAAGCGGAGGCAGCCATGCTCGGCCAACCGGTGTCGATGCTGATCCCCGAAGTGATCGGCTTCAAGCTGACCGGCAAGCTGCGCGAAGGCATCACCGCCACCGATCTGGTGCTGACAGTGACGCAGATGCTGCGCAAGAAGGGCGTGGTGGGCAAGTTCGTCGAGTTCTATGGCGATGGCCTGGCCGACCTGCCCTTGGCCGACCGTGCGACCATCGCCAACATGGCCCCGGAATATGGTGCCACCTGCGGCTTCTTCCCGGTCGACCAGGTAACCCTGGACTACCTGCGTTTGTCCGGCCGCCCCGAGGCAACCGTGCAACTGGTCGAACAGTACTGCAAAGCCCAGGGCTTGTGGCGGCTACCGGGTCAGGAGCCGCTGTTCAGTGACAGCCTGGCGTTGGACATGCACGAAGTCGAGGCCAGCCTGGCCGGGCCCAAGCGGCCGCAGGACAGGGTGGCCCTGGGCCAGGTCCGCCAGGCCTTCGACCACTTCATCGAACTGCAACCCAAACCGCTGGCCAGAGAAGTCGGCCGCCTGGAAAGCGAAGGTGGTGGCGGCGTGGCGGTGGGCAACGCCGACCAGGCCGGGGAGATCGACTACAGCCATCAAGGCCAGACCCACACCCTGCGCGATGGCGCGGTGGTGATCGCTGCAATTACCTCGTGCACCAATACCTCCAACCCCAGCGTGATGATGGCCGCCGGGCTGGTAGCGAAAAAGGCTCTGGAAAAAGGCCTGCAACGCAAACCCTGGGTCAAGAGCTCACTGGCGCCGGGCTCCAAGGTCGTCACCGACTACTTCAAGGCAGCTGGGCTCAGCACTTACCTCGACCAACTGGGTTTCGACCTGGTCGGCTATGGCTGCACGACCTGCATCGGCAACTCCGGCCCGCTTGATGAAGCGATCGAAAAGGCCATCGGCAGCGCCGACCTTACCGTGGCCTCGGTGTTGTCGGGCAACCGCAACTTCGAAGGCCGCGTGCACCCGCTTGTCAAGACCAACTGGCTGGCCTCGCCACCGCTGGTGGTGGCCTATGCCCTGGCCGGCAGCGTGCGCCTGGACCTGACCTGCGACCCGCTGGGCACCGGCAAGGACGGCCAGCCGGTGTACCTGCGCGACATCTGGCCCAGCCAGCAGGAAATTGCCGCTGCCGTGGCCAAGGTCGACACGGCGATGTTCCACAAGGAATACGCCGAAGTGTTTGCCGGCGATGCGCAGTGGCAGGCGATCGAGGTACCGCAGGCGGCCACCTACGTGTGGCAGGCCGACTCCACCTATATCCAGCACCCACCCTTCTTCGACAACATCGGCGGGCCACCCCCGCAAATCATCGACATCCAGGGTGCGCGAATCCTGGCGCTGCTGGGTGACTCGGTGACCACCGACCACATTTCCCCGGCCGGCAACATCAAGGCCGACAGCCCGGCCGGGCGCTACCTGCGCGAGCAGGGTGTGGAGCCTCGCGACTTCAACTCCTACGGCTCACGACGGGGTAACCATGAAGTGATGATGCGCGGCACCTTCGCCAACATCCGCATCCGCAACGAAATGCTGGCGGGCGAAGAAGGTGGCAACACCTTGCACGTGCCCAGCGGCGAGAAGCTGTCGATCTACGACGCGGCCATGCGCTACCAGCAGGCAGGCACCCCGTTGGTGGTGATCGCTGGCCAGGAGTATGGCACCGGTTCGAGCCGAGACTGGGCGGCCAAGGGCACCAACCTGCTGGGAGTCAAGGCGGTGCTGGCGGAAAGCTTCGAGCGCATTCACCGCTCCAACCTGGTAGGCATGGGTGTGCTGCCACTGCAGTTCAAGGCCGGATACAACCGCAAGCAACTGGGGCTGACCGGCAAGGAGCAGATCGATGTGCTGGGCTTGAATGGCGCGCAGATCCGCCCGGGCATGAGCCTGCCCTTACGCATCACCCGCGAGGATGGGCAGCAGGAGCAGATCGAGGTGCTGTGCCGGATCGATACCGTGAATGAAGTGGAGTACTTCAAGGCGGGGGGTATATTGCATTATGTGTTGCGCCAGCTGATAGCGGGCTGAGGCGAGTATGCTTCGGGCTGCTGTGCACGCCGCTCCTACAGGCGACGCGTAGCGGCCCGTTTCTGCTTACCCGAGAAGGACTACTCGTGCCCCGTTCCAACCTGTTCACCCTGCTCCTGCTGGCGCTCGGCTACACCCTCGCCCTGAGCCACGGCAACCTCGGCATCACCACCCTGCCCACCTTTCTCGCCCTGCTTGCAAGCGCCTTGCTCGCGCGCCGCCCCCAGCGCTGGCTACAAGCCCTCGGCCACACGTTGTTCATCCTCCTGGCCATCGCCCTGGCATTGCACTGGCTGCCCGGCTTCAACGCAGCCAAGGTCATCGACGGCGTTGTCCTCAGCCCTGGCGCCCTGCCCTTCACGATGTACCTGAACCTGGACAAACCGCTGATCGGCGCCTGGCTGCTGCTGGCCTGCCCTTGGCTGTTCCTGTGGCGCAGCCAAGGCCTGGCGACCAGCCTGCTGCTCGCCCTGCCCCTGACCCTGCTTGCCTGCCTGGGCGGCGGCTGGGCACTGGGCATGCTGGCCTGGGCCCCGAAATGGCCCGACCAGGCCTGGCTCTGGCTGCTGAACAACCTGCTGCTGGTAAGCCTGACCGAAGAGCTGTTGTTTCGCGGTTACATCCAGGCCGGCCTGCAACGGCTGCTGCGCCACCAAGGGCTGTCATTGCTCGTCGCCGCCTCGCTGTTCGGCCTGGCACACCTGGGGGCCGGCTGGCAATGGGTGTACCTGGCCACCCTTGCCGGTATCGGCTACGGCCTGGCGTACCGCTGGGGCGGCGTGGCGGCAGCGGTGCTCTGCCATTTCGGCCTGAACCTGGTGCACTTCACCCTGTTCAGCTATCCGATGCTGGCTCTTGGCTAGCCAATCGGTCATCATTCGACTTATCCGTCATTAAGCTGCAATAAGAACGCAATAATGACGCTAACTTGCGTGAACGTGCTCGCTGACTACCTCACACCAGATGATGGCTTACTGCCACAGGTCAAGCACTTTAAATATTCATTCAATAAAAGCAGCGGTTTGCCGATACCTGTCGAAAGCCCTGCGGACTATCAACCATGCGTAACAACCAGCCGATTACCCAGAGAGAACGGACTTTCCCTGCCCAGCAGCGGTTGATCTCCACCACCAATGCCAAAGGTGTGATCACTTACTGCAACGATGCCTTTATCGAGATCAGTGGTTTCACCCGCGATGAGCTGACCGGTGCACCGCACAACCTGGTACGCCACCCCGATGTGCCGCCTGCCGTGTTCGCCCATATGTGGCAAACCCTCAAGCAAGGCCAGCCGTGGATGGGCATCGTCAAGAACCGCTGCAAGTCCGGCGACCACTACTGGGTCAACGCCTATGTCACGCCGATCTTCGACAACAACCAGGTGGTCGGCTTCGAGTCGGTGCGGGTCAAGCCCACCGCCGAACAGATCCGCCGTGCAGAGGCGCTGTACCAGCGCATCAACCAGGGCAAACCACCAGTACCGCGCAGGGACAAGTGGCTACCGGTACTGCAGGACTGGCTGCCGTTCATCCTGATCAGCCAGGTAGGCTTCCTGATCGGCAACTGGCTGGGTCATTCCTGGGGCTTCGCCCTGGCCGCCGGGCTTTCCGTACCACTGGGCCTGCTGGGCCTGAGCTGGCAGCAGCGCGGCCTCAAGCGCCTGTTGCGCCTGGCCGAACAGACCACCTCCGACCCGCTGATCGCGCAGATGTACACCGACAGCCGTGGTGTGCAGGCGCGCCTGGAAATGGCCATGCTCAGCCAGGACGCGCGCATGAAAACCTGCCTGACTCGCCTGCAGGACAGCGCCGAACACCTCAGCGAACAGGCGCGCCAGTCTGACGCCCTGGCGCACATGAGCTCTTCGGGCCTGGAACGCCAGCGGGTGGAGACCGAGCAGGTTGCCGCTGCGGTCAACCAGATGGCCGCCACCACCCAGGAAGTTGCCAACCACGTGCAGCGCACCGCCGATGCCACCCAGGAAGCCAATCGCCTGACCAGCCAGGGCAGGCAGATTGCCGGTGAAACCCGCGAGGCCATCGAGCGCCTGTCGGCGGCGGTGGGCGAGACCGGCCAGACAGTGACGCAACTGGCCAAGGACAGCGACGAGATTGGTGGCGTGGTCGATGTGATCAAGGGCATCGCCGACCAGACCAACCTGCTGGCACTGAACGCCGCCATCGAAGCGGCACGTGCCGGTGAAATGGGCCGAGGCTTTGCCGTGGTGGCCGACGAAGTGCGCCAGCTGGCCCAGCGCACCGCCGAGTCCACCGGGCAGATCCACAGCCTGATCGCCAAGCTGCAACAAACCGCCAGTAATGCCGTGCTGACCATGGAAACCGGCCATCGCCAGGCGCAGGAAGGCGTCGACCGTGTTATGCAGGCAGACGAGGCGTTGGTGGGCATCAGCGAAGCGGTGGCCAACATCACCGATATGGCCACCCAGATTGCCGCGGCGACCGAGGAGCAGACTGCAGTGGCTGACGAAATCAGCCGCAACATCACCACCATCGCCGAACTGGCCGACCAGACCGCAGAACAGGCGCAGCACTCGGCGCTGCTCAGCGAAGAGCTGACCAGCACGGCGGGTACCCAGTATTCGCTGGTAGAGCGCTTCAACCGCTAGGGCCCTGCGCGCGCCACAGGCACACGCTATCCCCTGTGGGAGCGGCCTTGTGTCGCGAAAGGGCCGCGAAGCGGCCCCTGGATTTCAGCGTCAATGCAAAAAAATGCCAGGGCTGCCATGCAGCCCTTTCGCGACGCAAGGCCGCTCCCACCCCTACGGTGCTACCAGTCCAGCTGCAAGCGGCTCTCGAAATAGCGCTCTTCCCCACTCAGCGGGTCTGCAAAGCGCAGGCTCTGCGCCAGCAACTTCAGCGGCCGCTGGTAGTCGTCCTCGTCGTTGAGCAGCTGCGGATAGAACGGGTCATTGCAGATCCCCGCCCCCAATGATGCCATGTGCACTCGCAACTGATGGGTCTTGCCGGTCACCGGCGACAGCCCGTAACGCCACAGCTCGCCGTTCTTTTCCAGCACTTCGGCCAGGGTTTCGCTGTTGGCCTCCCCCTCTACCTCATGCATGCGAAAAAACGGCTCGCCATGCACCAGGCGGCTTTTGTGCACCAGCGGGAAATCATGCTGCGGCATGGCCGCAGCAATGGCCTGGTAGCGTTTGTCGATGCGTCGCTCGGGAAATAGCCGCTGGTAAGCGCTGCGGCTCTGCGGGTTGGCGGAAAACAGCACAAGCCCGGCGGTATGCCGGTCGATACGGTGCAACGGCACCAGGTGTGGGTTGCCCAGCCGGCGTATCAGACGGCGTAGCAAGGTCTGTTCGACATATTCACCCGTCGGCGTCACTGGCAGAAAATGCGGCTTGTCAGCTACCACCAGGTGCTCATCCACATGCAGCACCGCCTCCTGTACCGGGATCGGCCGCTCATTCGGCACTTCGCGGAAGTAGTGCAAACGCATGCCGCGCTTGTAAGGCAACTCGGCCGCAATCGGTCGCCCCTCGGCATCCAGCACGCGGCCACGGGCAAAGCGGTCGGCCCATTGGGACCGGTCGATGGCCTTGAAATGATCGCACAGGCAGTCGAGCACCGTGGACCAGTTACCGGGTGGCAGGCACACCGTGCTGGCTTGCTGGCGGGCGGGGTCGAAAGGCGTGGTCATGGCAAGGCTCGAAACGTTCACGGCCGCGCATTATCCCCCAAGCCCGCGCCCTCAACCAGCCTGGGCCATCGCCTCACTGCGCTCCCTGAGCCAGCGCAATACCTGCACGGGCTCCCAGCGACCCGGGTCATAGAGGGCATACAGCATCCCCTCGTAACCCACCACATCCAGCCCACGGTGGTAGCCGGCGCGCTGGAACAAGGCCTCGATCTCGGCGAAGCAGGTATTGAAGTGGACCTTGCCGAACGGCGTGCGGTCGTCGGTCACCAGGCCTTCGAGGCGCAGTTCCAGAACGGCGTCGGCCACCCGTTCGACGGGCATGCGGTTGACGCTGTACTTGAGTTGCTCGACATTGAGCATGGCTTCACCCTGATACTGTATTTATGTACAGCATACGAACATCCCCTTGCCGTCGTCAATGCGCTTCATTGCAGCCCTGGCAGGTAGCCGCTGCCTTTGCGAATGGTCAACACCTGTCGCCGCGGCGTGTCGCGCGTTACCGACAGGTGCACCCACCTGTCGAATTCCAGGATGAGTTGATCGAAGGGCACGGCACTTTCACTGATCCGCCGCACGGTTTCCCGCGGGCTGACTTCGATCACCGTGAAGTCTGCTGCCAACCCCTGGATATGCTGGCTAGTCGAGGCACCGCCAATCGCCCGGTTGACCTGCTCACTGCGGTAACCGCTGCTGACGATGATTGGCGCATCGAACAGTGCGCGCACCTGTTCCAGCGCACAACACAGCAGTTGCAGATTGGCCCTGGCTTCAGGAGGTGGTGTGTTATCGAATCCGTCCCTGGCAGCGAGTTGGGAAACGATCATTTCATCAAGCGTGAAATGCGGGGTGATCAACATGGCGAGGCTCCCGATGACTAAATGTGGCACCGGATCATCAGCTCACATTCATCACCTTGGAGCAGGGTTTCAGCTCCTCTGGAGCCATTACTGCGCGAGAAATGTCACCACCTGTTCGGCATCGAACGGCCAGTGCAGTTCGGCGCCATTGTCACAGCGACGCAGCACCGGAATGATCAGTCCATAGCGTTCGAACAGGGCCTCGTTCTCGGCAATATCGACCAGTTCCACCAGCAGGCCATGATCGACGAAGGGCATCAGCACGGCCTCGGCCACTTCACACAGGTGGCAACCAAGGGTACCGAACAGTTGGCATTCAGGCAGCATGGGGGCAAGTCCGGTTTGGCAGGGAGAAAGCCTATTCTAGGTCCGTCCTGCCCACCCTGCACCTGACCTGGCTCAATCCTGGCTGGTGGCGCCGATCCGGTGCAGCGACAGGTCCGCCCCCTGGAACTCCTGCTCATGGCTCAAGCGCAGGCCATGCAGCGCACGGATCGTGCCGTAGATGGCGAAACCACCGGCCAACGCAACCAGCACGCCCATCAGGCTGCCCAGCAACTGGCTGAGCAGGCTGACACCGCCCATGCCGCCCAGGGCCACCTGGCCGAACACGCCGCAGGCAATGCCCCCCCATACACCGCACAGCCCATGCAACGGCCATACGCCCAGCACATCGTCGATCTTCCAGCGGTTCTGCGCCGCGGTGAAGGTCCAGACGAACAGCGCACCCGCCACCAGACCGGTCGCCAGCGCACCGATCGGGTGCATCAGATCGGAGCCGGCACACACTGCCACCAGCCCGGCCAGCGGCCCGTTATGCAGGAAGCCCGGGTCGTTACGCCCGGCCAGCAAGGCCGACAGGGTGCCACCGACCATGGCCATCAGTGAATTGATCGCCACCAGGCCGCTGACACCCTGCAGAGTCTGGGCACTCATGACATTGAAGCCGAACCAGCCGACGATCAGGATCCACGACCCCTAGGCCAGGAAGGGAATGCTCGAAGGCGCAAACGCCACCAGCCGGCCATCGCGGTAGCGCCCACGGCGTGCGCCCAGTAGCAGCACCGCAGCCAGCGCCAGCCAGCCGCCCATGGCATGCACCACCACCGAGCCGGCAAAGTCATGGAACGGCGCGCCAAAGCGCGCCTGCAACCAGGCCTGTACGCCCAGGTTGCCGTTCCACACCACACCCTCGAAGAACGGGTAGATGAACGCCACGATCAACGCCGTGGCACACAACTGGGGCACGAAGCGCGCCCGCTCGGCGATGCCTCCGGAGATGATCGCGGGGATCGCCGCAGCGAAGGTTAGCAGGAAGAAGCACTTGACCAGCGCATAGCCATGGTCGGCCGCCAGCGCCGCCGCTGGCTGGAAGAAGGTAACCCCATAGGCGATCCAGTAGCCGATGAAAAAGTACACCAACGCCGAGATGGCGAAGTCGCTGAGGATCTTGGACAAGGCGTTGACCTGGTTCTTGTGGCGCACCGTGCCCACTTCGAGAAACGCGAAGCCGGCATGCATGGCCAACACCAGGATGGCGCCCATGAGAATGAACAGGGTGTTGGAACCGTGGACCAGGGAGTCCATCTCGCTGTGCATGTTTTCCATGAAATAGGCAGACCTGCTGAAAAAGGCACCAGGACAGTTCAAGAACCTGCATCCCTGCACCGGATCGGTGCCAACCCCCTGCCCTGCTTCAGTGACCCGGGCGGAGCCTGCGTGGTTTTTTCTTGGGTTTGTCGTGGATTGGGTTAAGGTTTATTGGTATCCGCTGCGCTGGCGCCCTGAATCGGCGCAATACCCGCCTGGGGCGCCCCGCAACGTGGCAAAGCCTTAGCAAGGCCCATACCAGCGCCGGCACTTGAACCTTCCGCGCGTGCTATCACTCGAACTACCAACACTCATCGACAGGGAGACACCCATGGCCAGCAAATCGGCAAAGACTGCACAAGAGATACTGATGGCTGACTTCCAGGCACTGGTCCGCGATACCGAGAAGTTGCTGGCCGACACCGCCAACCTGGCCGGTGACCAGGCTGACGAGCTGCGTGAGCAGATCCACGACCGCCTGGTCCAGGCCCGCGAAACCCTGCAACTGACCCAGGACTCGGTACGTGAACGCGGCCAGGCCGCGCTGGGCAGTGCCGAGCAGTACGTGCAGGAAAAACCGTGGCAGGCGATCGGCATTGCCGCTGGCGTAGGCCTGTTGATCGGCCTTCTGGCCAACCGGCGCTAAGGGGTTCCCATGGAGAATGACGCCAACGGCGCCAGCGCCTCGGGCAAGCGTCTGGGCGCGGCCGCGCTGGGGCTGCTGCACAGCCATATCGAACTGTTCGGCATCGAGTTGCAGGAGCAGAAGGGCCGCACCTTGAGCCTGCTGCTGTTCGCCGGCCTGGCCCTGGTATTCGCCCTGCTGCTGCTGACGGCTCTGTCCGGGCTGTTGCTGGTGCTGTTGTGGGACAGTTATCGCCTGGCCGGTATCATCGGCCTGTGCGTGTTCTACGGCATCGCCGCGCTGTACTGCGGGTTACGCCTGAAGGCAGCGGTGTTCGACGAATCGTCGCCCTTCGGCGCCACCCTCGAGGAACTCGCCAAGGACCGGGAGCGCCTGTTGCCATGAGCCTGCCAGAACTGCCAAACACCCGTAACCCGCGCGAACTGCGCAAGGCGCTGCTGCGTCTGCGCATGGAAATGCACCGCCAGGAAATCCGCCACGAGTCCGCGCAACTGCTGGAGCCGCTGCGCCGCGTGCGCGGCATGGGCAGCTCGCTGCACGACGGGCTGGGTATCAAGCATGCGCCGCTGTGGGGGATTGGCGCCGTGGTGGCGCTGGGCTTCCTTACCGGCAAGGGCGTGCGCAGCGGCAACCTGGCGCGGCTGTTGCGCCTGGGCACCAGCCTGCTGCCGCTGCTACGCCTGTACCTGCAAGGCAGCCGCCGCCCCTGACCATCGCGATCCTTGTAGGAGCAGCCTTGTGCTGCGAAGAGGCCGGGAGCGGCGAGGAATTTGTATCGATCAAACGGACCTCTTCGCAGCACATGGCTGCTCCTACAGGATATGCTGCTGCCTTCGACCTACAGGAGACCGCGCCTTGGACTGGCACACCCTGCTCACCCGCGAACGCCTGGGCAAAGCCCTGTACAGCGCCGATGAACTCGGGCGCAGCCCCTTCCACAAAGACCACGACCGCATCATCTTCTCCGGTGCCTTCCGCCGTCTCGGGCGCAAGACCCAGGTGCACCCGGTGTCCAGCAACGACCATATCCACACACGCCTGACCCACTCGCTGGAAGTGAGCTGTGTCGGGCGCTCGCTGGGCATGCGCGTCGGCGAAACCCTGCGCGACAGCCTGCCGGACTGGTGCGCCCCCAGCGACCTGGGGATGATCGTGCAGTCAGCGTGCCTGGCCCACGACATCGGCAACCCACCGTTCGGCCACTCTGGCGAAGACGCCATCCGCCACTGGTTCCAACAGGCCGCCGGGCGCGGCTGGCTGGACGACATGAGCGACGATGAGCGGGCCGACTTCCTCAACTTCGAAGGCAACGCCCAGGGCTTTCGCGTACTCACCCAACTGGAGTACCACCAGTTCGACGGCGGTACCCGGCTGACCTATGCCACCCTCGGCACCTACCTGAAGTACCCGTGGAGCGCGCGCCACGCCGACGCCCTGGGCTACAAGAAGCACAAGTTCGGCAGTTACCAGAGCGAACTGCCGCTGCTCGAGCAAATCGCCCGCAAGCTCGGCCTGCCGCAACTGGAACACCAGCGCTGGGCACGCCACCCGCTGGTCTACCTGATGGAAGCCGCCGATGACATCTGCTATGCGCTGATCGACCTGGAGGACGGCCTGGAAATGGAGCTGCTGCAATACGCCGAAGTCGAAGCGCTGCTGCTCGACCTTGTCGGCGATGACCTGCCGGAAACCTACCGCCAGCTCGGCCCCGGCGACTCACGGCGGCGCAAGCTGGCTATTCTGCGCGGCAAGGCCATCGAGCACCTGACCAACGCTGCCGCCCGCGCCTTCGTCGAGCAGCAGCAGGCCTTGCTGGCCGGGCAACTGGCGGGCGACCTGGTCGAACACATGCACGGCCCGGCCAAGCGCTGCGTGCTTCAGGCCAAGGACATGGCACGCAACAAGATCTTCCAGGACAAGCGCAAGACCCTGCACGAGATCGGCGCCTACACCACCCTGGAGATTCTGCTGAACACCTTCTGTGGTGCCGCCCTCGAACAGCACGGTGGGCGTACGCCCTCGTTCAAGAGCCGCAGGGTACTGGACCTGATCGGCAACAATGCTCCCGATCCGCACGGCTCGCTGCACAATGCCTTCCTGCGCATGATCGACTTCATCGCCGGAATGACCGACAGCTATGCCAGCGAAATGGCCCGGGAAATGACCGGGCGCTCCAGTCCAACCTGAGCCCTGCCCCGGGGCATCGCCCGGGGCTGCAGCGCATGTTGTAGGAAACTTCCTACATATACTGGTAGTAAATTAAACGGTATGAATAGCAATTGATGAAAAGTTACCAATCACGCTTTGACATCGAGTTAAACGCGCCTATTTCGTAGCCCGTTTTGTTTTATCTTGTAAGCCATTTCCCATATAGGGCTAATAGCCCTTCCTCGCCTGCCTGATGACTTTCAACTGCGATAAGGTGCCGCCTGTCACCCTCAATCGCTCGTAGGGAAGTTGAACATGCATTCCATATTTATTGTCGACGACCATCCCGTCATTCGCCTGGCCGTCCGTATGTTGCTGGAAAACCAGAATTACAAGATTGTCGGCGAGTCGGACAATGGCGTGGACGCCATGCAGATGATTCGCGAAACTGCCCCCGACCTGGTCATCCTCGACATCAGCATTCCTAAGCTGGACGGGCTGGAGGTGCTTGCTCGCTTCCAGGCCATGGCCCTGCCCCTGAAGGTATTGGTATTGACCGCGCAGTCTCCCGCATTGTTTGCCGTGCGCTGCATGCACTCGGGTGCTGCAGGCTACGTGTGCAAGCAGGAAGACCTGAGCGAACTGCTCAGTGCAATCAAGGCCGTGCTGGCCGGTTACAACTACTTCCCCAGCCAGGCAATAAAGCATGATCAGGCCGTAGATGCCGACCTGCAACTTTTCCGCCAGGTGAATGACCGCGAACTGATGGTGCTGCAACTCTTCGCCCAGGGCCGCAGCAACAAGGAAATTGCCAAGGGCATGTTCCTCAGCAGCAAGACCGTCAGTACCTACAAGAAGCGCCTCATGCACAAACTTCAGGCCAATACCCTGGTCGACCTGATCGAAATGGCCAAACGCAACGCGCTGGTCTGAGGCTAGTCATGGCGCGCCCAATCGTTCACCTGCTGCTCACCCTGCTCCTGTTCAGCGGCGTGGCACAGGCTACCCATCAAGAGGCCTCGTCCTATGCCTTGCTGGCACGGTCATCGACCAGGCCGGCACCGCCTGCGCTCACCAACGAACAACGGCAATGGCTCGAAAGCCGTCAGGAACTGGTACTGGGCACCTCGGCACCGGACTACCCACCGTTCGACATCACCAGTGGCGGTCGCGACTACCAAGGCCTTACCGCCGAGTACGCGAACCTGGTCGGCAAGGCCCTGCAGTTGCCCGTGCGGGTGCTGCGTTTTTCCAGCCGGCAAGCAGCGGTGGAGGCGCTGCGCAACGGTGATATCGACCTGCTTGGCAGCGCCAATGGCTATGAGGCGACCAGCGATGGCCTGGCACTGTCGCACCCCTATGCCATCGACCAACCGGTGCTGGTAACGCGCGAGGACGAAAGCCGGGCGCTGGACATGGGCCTGACCGGCATGCGCCTGGGCATGCTCTACCACTACCTGCCCCGGCAAGAGGTGAGCAACGCCTACCCCAAGGCCGAGCTGCTGGCCTTCGGCTCTTCCAGCCAGGCCCTGAATGCCGTGGCGTTCGGCCAGGCCGACGTGTTCATCGGCGATACCATTTCCACCCACTACCAGCTCAATCGCGGCCACCTGCCGCGCCTGCGCATGGCCAGTTTCGGCAAGCATGAAGCCATCGGCTTCGGTTTTGCCCTGCGCCACCAGGACAGGGTACTGATGGAGCTGGTGAACACCGTCCTGGACAGCCAGACCCCGGCCATACGCGCCAGTATCTTTAAGCGCTGGAGTGCCGGCAGCGACCTGCTGCTGACCGACCGCAGGCTGCAATTGACCGAAGCAGAAGAACAATGGCTGCAGGACCACCCGGTGATGCGCGTGGCGATCGATGAAACTGCTGCACCGGTTTCCTACTTCGATGGCTCGGGACATTTTCGCGGTATCACCGCCGACCTGCTCGAGCTCATTCGCCTGCGCACCGGCTTGCGTTTCGAAGTGCAGCGTTCCAGCGGCCTCGCCGACATGATCGCCCGCCTCAAGGATGGCCGCGCCGATGTCATCGCCGCACTGGCCACCGGCGGGGTGAGCGAAGAGGAACTGCAAATCAGCCGGCCCTACCTGGAAAGCGCCTATGTGCTGGTCAGCCGCAAGGACAAAAAGCCCTTCACCTCCCTGGAACAGCTGCAGGGGCATCGCATCGCCATTACCCGCTACAGTGCCATGGACGCCATGCTGTCGCGGCACTATCCGAGAATCGGTTGGGTCGAGACCGAAAGCGCATTCTATTCCATGGCGTTGCTCAACAGCGGTGCCGTCGATGCGGTGATCACCACCTTGATCGACGCCAACCACGCCCTGGCCGGCAACCCCGAACTGGTCATCCGAGCCACCGTCGGCAACGAACCCGCCAACTTCGCCATGGCGACCAGTGCCCCGTCACAGGCGCTGGTGTCGATCCTCGACAAGGCGCTGCTAAGCATCTCGCCGGAAGAACTGGGGGTCATAAACAACCGCTGGCGCGGCTTCAGCCTGCACGAGGATGGCAACGACCAAGGCTACCGCCGGCTGGCGATACAGGTGGTCCTGGGCACCGCCGTGCTGTTGCTGCTGGCCTTGCTTTGGAACGCTCGCCTGCGCCTGCAGATCCGCCAGCGGCAACGCGCCGAACGGGCGCTGAACGACCAGTTGGCGTTCATGCGTGCCTTGCTCAACGGCACGCCCCACCCCATGTACGTGCGTGACCGTGAGGGCCGCCTGCAAAGCTGCAACTACAGCTACCTGGAAGCCGTGCAGGCCCGCTCGGACGAGGTCATCGGCAAACACCTGGAGGGTAGCCTGTTCGCCGATTGCGAGCAGACCCGGCAGATCCACACCGATTACCTGAAGGTAATGGCCGAGGGTTCGCCGCTGATCATGGATCGGCCACTACGGATCAAAGGCCGGGAGATGACCATCTACCACTGGATTCTGCCGTACCGCGACTCACTGGGTGAGGTGCAGGGCATCATCGGTGGCTGGATCGACATCAGCGATCGTCGCCAGCTGGTCATGGAGCTGCGCCAGGCCAAGCAGCAGGCCGACGATGCCAACCGCGCCAAAAGCACGTTCCTGGCCACCATCAGCCACGAAATCCGTACCCCGATGAATGCAGTCATCGGCATGCTCGAGCTGGCAGTCAAGCGTGCCGACCAAGGCCGGGTAGACCGTGACGCGCTGGAACTGGCCCACCATTCGGCCAAGGACCTGCTGGGCCTGATCGGCGATATTCTCGACATCGTGCGCATCGAGTCCGGGCACTTGACCCTCGCCCCGGAGGCCGTCGATCTGGCAGCCCTGGTCGAATCGGTGGGGCGCATTTTCGAGGGCCAGGCGCGACAGAAAGGCCTGGCCCTGGAGGTGATGATCGCGCCAGCCGCACGATGCCATGCCCTGCTCGACCCCCTGCGCTTCAAACAGGTACTGTCCAACCTGGTGAGCAACGCCATCAAGTTCACCGAGCATGGCCAGGTGCGCATCTGCGTCGGCCTGGTGGAGGATGGCACAAGCCCCCCCGCAGTGCTGGAGCTGGAGGTGCGCGACAGTGGCATCGGCATCCATGCCGACGACCTGCAACGCCTGTTCAACCCGTTCATCCAGGCCAACCCGCATAGCCAGGGCGCTCGCGCGGGTACCGGCCTGGGCCTGGCCATCTGTCGCAACCTGTGCGAAATGATGGGAGGCAGCCTGACCATCAAGAGCCTGGAGGATGTCGGCACCCAGGTGCGCCTGAAAATGCCGCTGCAGCGGGTTGACGCCACAGCGCAACCGGCCACGCTGGTCGAGAACCTCGACGTGCCCGACCCACGGCTGAACGTGCTGGTCATCGACGACCACCCGGCCAACCTGCAACTGATGGCACAGCAGCTTGGATACCTGGGCCTGGAACACACCAGCGCCAGCGACGGTCGCGAAGGCCTGGCCACCTGGCGGGCGGGCGACTTCGATGTGCTGGTACTCGACTGCAACATGCCGCACATGAACGGCTACCAGTTGGCAACCGCCGTGCGTACCGAAGAACGCCATGGCAAGCGGCCGCGCTGCACCATTCTCGGCTACACCGCCAATGCGCAGCCGGAGGTACGCCGCAAGTGCCTGAGCGCCGGTATGGACGATTGCCTGCTCAAACCCATCAGCCTGGGCACGCTCAGCCAGCGCCTGGCCAGCATCCGCCCACGCTGCCAGCAAAAACGGCGGCGCAAGCTGTACCACCTGGACGGCCTGGCCGCAGTGGTCGGGCGTGACCCGAACGACCGCCAGCGCTTCCTGCAGGCCTTGCAGCAGAGCCTGCAAGCCGATCTGGCCACCTTGATGGCACTGGATCCGCAGCACGATGGCAGTGCCATTGCCGAACAGGCGCACAAGGTGCTAAGCGCCGCGCGGATGCTGGAAGCCCCCGAACTGATGGCGGCCTGCGAAGCCCTGGAGGCCAGCGGCTTGCCCACAGCCCAGTTACGCCTGCGGCGCCAGGCACTGGCACGGCATATGTGCCGGGTAGAACGTACCCTGGCCAAGGAACTGGCCACAGGTACCTCCACACAGGCAGGCAGCCAGGCGTGTTAACTGGTAGACTGCGCGCCGTTATTACCTAAGAGGATTGTTTCATGGCCACAAACCGCTCCCGTCGTCTGCGCAAGAAGCTGTGTGTCGACGAGTTTCAGGAATTGGGCTTCGAGCTGAACCTGGAATTCAAGGAAGATCTGGATGACCAGGCAATCGATGCTTTCCTCGACGCGTTCCTGGCAGAAGCCATGGACGCCAATGGCCTGGACTATGTAGGCGGTGACGATTTCGGCCTGGTGTGCTCGGTCAAGCGCGGCTCGGTCAGCGAAGAACAGCGTGCAGCCGTTGAAGCCTGGCTCAAGGGCCGCAGCGAACTGACCAAGATCGAAGTCAGCCCGCTGCTGGACGCCTGGTACCCGGAAAAGCCGATCAACAAGGCCGAGTAAGACCGGCCCGCCTCGATTGCTGAAAAGGCCACCCCTGAGGGTGGCCTTTTTTATTCAGCGTGGCGCATCGTCGCTGCGCTTGGGGCATAATGCGTATTCTTTCATCCTGGGGCCATCATCCCTTACAGCCCCAATGCCCTTTTCCCTCGCCGTAGGGTATTTAGTCATTATGATCAAAACGCTTCGTCCCCTCGTTCTTGCCGGCCTGCTGTTGCCTCTCGCCCTGCCCAGCCAGGCCGCCGCGGTCAATACCACGCTGCCTGCCAAAGTGCAGCAGGCCCTCAAGGCCAACAAGCTGCAGGATTCCGCCCTGTCGCTGGTGATGCTGCCACTGGACGGCCCCGGCACACCCACTGTGTTCAACGCCGATGTCTCGGTGAACCCGGCCTCGACCATGAAACTGGTCACCACCTATGCCGCCCTCGAACTGCTCGGCCCGACCTTCCAGTGGAAAACCGAGTTCTACACCGACGGCACCCTGAGCAACGGTGTACTCAACGGCAACCTGTACCTCAAAGGTGGCGGCGACCCGAAACTGAACATGGAAAAGCTGTGGCTGCTGATGCGTGACCTGCGCGCCAATGGCGTGCGCACCATCACCGGTGACCTGGTGCTGGACCGCAGCCACTTCGTGCAGCCCAACCTGCCGCAGTTCAACGACGACGGCGGCGATGAGAACAAGCCGTTCCTGGTCAAGCCCGACTCGCTGCTGGTAAACCTCAAGGCCCTGCGCTTCGTGGCCCGCAACGATGGCGGCAAGGTCACCATCGCAGTCGAGCCGCCGATTGCCAGCATCCGCATCGACAACCAGGTCAAGGCGGTGGCCTCCAAGCAGTGCTCGGGTGATGTGCGCTACAACCCGGTGCCGCAGGCCGATGGTATCAGCGTAACGGTCAGCGGCCAGCTGGGTGACGGCTGCAACTCGCAGACCTACCTGTCGCTGCTCGACCACCCAACCTACGCCGCCGGTGCCGTACGCGCGATCTGGGGCGAGCTGGGTGGCAGTATCCAGGGCGGCGACCGCTTCGAGAACGTGCCCAAGGGTGCGCGCCTGCTGGCACGTGCCTTCTCACCAGACCTGGTGGAAGTGATCCGCGACATCAACAAGTACAGCAACAACACCATGGCCCAGCAGCTGTTCCTGAGCCTTGGCGCGCAATTCCGCACCGATGCCGATGGTGACGACGCCCGCGCCGCCCAGCGTGTGGTACGCCAGTGGCTGGCGAAGAAGGGCATTACCGCGCCGCACCTGGTGATGGAAAACGGCTCCGGCCTGTCGCGCGCCGAGCGGGTAAGCACGCGGGAAATGGCCGCGATGCTGCAGGCCGCCTGGAAGAGCCCCTATGCTGCCGAGTTCATGAGCTCGATGCCGCTGGTGGGCATGGACGGCACCATGCGCAAGCGCCTGAAGCGCACCGCCATGACTGGTGAAGGGCACATCAAGACCGGCACGCTGAACACCGTGCGGGCGATTGCCGGCTTCAGCCGTGACAGCAACGGCCATACCTGGGCGGTGGCGGCGATCCTCAATGACCCGAAACCGTGGGGCGCCTCGCAAGTGCTCGACCAGGTGCTGCTGGACCTGTACCGCCAGCCGAAGCTGGCCGGCAGCACGGCAGCCAACTGATCGCCAGTCGGTACCGGCCCTTTCGCGGCTAAAGCCGCGAAAGGGCCGGTACCGACAATCGCGAACGCTCAAGCCAACTCCCCCTCCACCCGGTCCCGCCCGGCCTGCTTGGCCGCATACACCCCTGCATCAGCCCGCAACAACAGGGCATCTACCCCTTCCCCCGGTCGCCAGCTCGCTACACCAAAACTCGCGGTCACCTTGCCCACACCTTCCACCGGCAAATTGCGCACCCCTTGCCACAGCTCCAGCGCAAGCAGCCGCGCCTGCTCGGCATCGCTGCCCGGGCACAGCACCATGAATTCCTCGCCACCCAGCCGGCAGAACACATCGGTACGCCGCAAACGCTGGCCGATACGCTGGCACAGGCTGCGCAGCACATGGTCGCCGACGGCATGGCCGAAGCGGTCGTTGATGCGCTTGAAGTGATCGATGTCGAGCATGATCACTGCCAGCGCCAGGCCGTCGCGCCGGGATCGTTCCAGTTCGACCTTGAGCCGCTCCTGGAAGTAGCGGCGGTTATGGATTCCGGTCAGCGAATCGGTCACCGACAGCGCACGCAACTCTTCCTCCACACCCTTGAGGTCGGAGATGTCCGTCAGGTAGCCATGCCACAAGGTGCAGCCCTGCTCGCCCACCTCCGGCGTTGCCTCGCCACGCACCCAGCGTAGCCCGGCACGCGGCAGGCAGACCCGGTATTCTTCGCGCCAGGGCGACAGGTGTTCAGCCGAGTAACGCACAGACCGGCGCACACGCTCCAGGTCATCCGGGTGGATGCGCTCGAACGCCATCGTGGCGTCCTCGCGCAACTGCTGCAGGTCGACCTCGTAGATGTCGTAAAGGCCCATGCTGGCGTACGGAAAGCAGGAATGGCCGTTGCCATCCAGGCGGTACTGGTAGATACCCCCCGGCACCTCGGCACTGAGCTTTTCCAGAAGGCGGTCACGCGCCGCCAGCGCCTCATGCACCCGACGCCGCTCGGTGACATCGATGCAGATCGCCAGGTAACCAATCCACAACCCCTGTTCATCGAGCATGGCGGTAACCAGCATGTTGGCCACCAGTTGGCTGCCATCGGCGCGCAGCAAGGTCCACTCCACCGGCTCGGCGCCATGCTCCTGCACCGTTTCGGCGAACATGGCCTGGCCGCCTGCAATAGGCCGGCCGTAACGCAGGCTCAAGGCATGGGCACGCAGGCTCAACTCCTCGGGTAATACCAGGTCCTCCAGGCACAGCTGGCCGATCGCCTCGCTGGCCGGGTAACCGAGCATGCGCTCCGCGCCGGCATTGAAGGTGCTTACCACGCCCTTGAGGTTGGTGGCGATGATCGCCACCTGGGTCGCGGCATCCAGCACACTGCGCAGTTGGTTGTGGGTGCCACGCAGGGACTGCTCGCTGACCCGCAGCTCGGCGGTGCGCTGTTCGACCAGGGCCAAGGCACGCTTGCGCTGGCTGAACAGGCTGTAGAGCAAAACGCTGAGCAACAGGCTCAACAAGCCACCCAGCAGGCTTACCGCCAGCACCGCGGAGGAACGATTGGCCTGCATGAAAGCCAGGCTCGGCCGGATACTCAGCTGGAAGTGGTGGTCAGCCAGGTGCAACAGCTGGTTGCTGGCCAGCGGCAAGGGTGCGACCGGATTCTGCGAATCGAACATCACTTCGGGGCCATGCCGCCCGCTGGGGTCGACGATGCGCACCACCAGGTTGTCGTCTTCTGCCACCGGCCCGTCACTGACCAGCTCACGCATGCTCAGCAAGGCCATCACATAGCCCACTGCCGCACTGCGGGGGTTGGCATCGGAAAACACCGGCGCCACCATCAGCAGGCCACGCGCATCCGAGCTGGTATCGAACATGGCCAGTGGCTCGGACACCGCCATGCTGCCCGGCCCCAGCGCCCGCGCCAAAGCCGCCAGGGGTACTTCCTGGCCGGCGAGGTCCAGCCCATAGGGCAGCCCGGGCAATTCACCCGACTGGGTATAGCGTACCGGGAAGTAATGGTCACGCTGGGGGGATGGGTGCCACTGGCCTTGCGCATTCTGGTCGCGAATCACATAGCCCGAGCCGGAATGCATACTGGCCTGGTGCTCGAACTCGGCGCGTTGTGCTGCTTCGACACGCGGCGCCCAGGCGTAGGCCAGGGTCCGCTGCAGCAATGGCCGGGTGTAGCCGTCAAACTCGTGTTGGGTGATTTCGTTGGAAAAGCTGAAAAACCGCCGCAGCCCGTCCAGGCGCTGCTGCTGTTCGTCAAACCGCTCGGCGATACGGCTGAAACGTTCACTTGCCAGCAGGTCGAAGCGCTGGCGCAGTTGCTGCTTGTAGAAGGTTTGCGTGGCAAGCGCCAGGACGACCGTCAGCAGGCCGCCCGCGAGCAGAGCGACCAGCGCCACCGCCCAGGCGGACACAATCTCTGCGCACAGGCCAAGCAACCGCGCACGCACGCCACCCTTCGACATACACCCATCTCGTCACGTCAGCGTCCTGCGGATTATCTTGCCCTGCCCTCAGTTATAGCTATTGGCCATTAGCCACGCAATGTACCTCGTCGCCTTAACGAAGCTGCAAACGCCAGGCTCGATGGATACGGTTATTGCGGGCGAAGTCCGGGTCCAGGGTCTGGGCCGTGATTTCCTCCACCGCGTAACGCGCCATCAGGTGCTCGTCCAGCTGGAACTTGCGGAAGTTGTTGGAGAAGTACAGCACGCCACCCGGCGCCAGGCGGGCCATGGCCAAGTCCAGCAACTGCACGTGGTCACGTTGCACGTCGAACACGCCTTCCATGCGCTTGGAGTTGGAGAAGGTCGGCGGGTCGATGAAGATCAGGTCGTAGCTTTCGCGGTTGCCTTCCAGCCAGGCCATCACATCGCCCTGCTCCAGGCGGTTGCGCTCGGAGAAACCATTGAGCGCCAGGTTGCGCCGCGCCCAGTCCAGGTAGGTTTTCGACAGGTCGACGCTGGTGGTGCTGCGCGCGCCGCCCTTGGCCGCATGCACGGTGGCCGTGGCGGTGTAGCAGAACAGGTTGAGGAAGCGCTTGCCGGCGGCCTCGCGCTGGATGCGCATGCGCATCGGGCGATGGTCTAGGAACAATCCGGTATCGAGGTAGTCGGTGAGGTTGACCAGCAACTTGACGCCGCCTTCGCTCACTTCCTGGAAGCGGCCTTCGGTAGCCTGACGCTCGTACTGGCGTGTGCCGCTCTGCCGCTCGCGACGCTTGAGCACCACACGCTGCGGCGAAATGCCCAGGGCCTGCGGGATGGCTGCCAGCGCATCGAGCAGGCGCGCCTGGGCCTTGTCCGGGTCGACCGAACGTGGCGCGGCATATTCCTGCACGTGCACCCAGTCCTGGTACAGGTCGACCGCCAGGGCATACTCAGGCATGTCGGCATCGTACAGGCGGTAGCAATCGATCTGCTCGCGGCGGGCCCACTTGCCCAGTTGCTTGAGGTTTTTCTGCAGACGGTTGGCGAACATCTGCGCCCCTTCCGACAAGCGCGCCGGCTCGCTCGCCTGCGCAGTCTGCTGGCGGATTTCCTCGCCTTCAGGCTGCGCCTCACGGCGCTCGCCGGTGACGAACTGGTCAGGCTGCACCTTGAACAACAGCAGCTTGCACGGCAAGGCGCCGTTCCAGAACGCGTACTGCTTGTGGCTGCGAATGCCCATGCGCTTGCCCAACTGCGGCGCGCCGGTGAACACCGCCGCCTCCCAGCCCATGCAGGCCTGGCGCAGGCGCTCGCCGAGGTTCTGGTAGAGGTACAGCAGACTGGCTTCGTCGCCCAGGCGCTCGCCATAGGGCGGGTTGCTGATGACCAGGCCTTTCTGGTTCTGGTCCGGGCGCGGCTCGAAGGTGCTGACTTCGCCCTGGTAGATCTTCACCCAGTCACCCAGGCCGGCTCGCTCGACGTTGTTGCGCCCTGGCTGGATCAGCCGCGGGTCGGCCTCGTAGCCACGGATCCACAGCGGTGGCTTGGCCAGCCCGGCCTGTGCCCGCGCCTGCGCCTCGTCATGCACCTTGCGCCACAACGCCGGCACATGGCCGAGCCAGGCACTGAAACCCCAGCGCTCACGCTTGAGGTTGGGCGCAATATCGGCGGCGATCATCGCGGCTTCGACCAGGAAGGTACCCACACCACACATCGGGTCGGCCAGCGCACCACCTTCGGCGGCAATGCGCGGCCAGCCGGCGCGGATCAACACCGCCGCCGCCAGGTTTTCCTTCAGCGGCGCGGCGCCTTGCTGCAGGCGGTAACCACGCTGGTGCAGGCTGTGCCCGGAGAGGTCGAGGGAGAGAATGGCTTCGCCACGGTCCAGGCGCAGGTGCACGCGCACATCAGGGTCGATCTTTTCCACCGACGGGCGCAGCCCTTCGCGGTTGCGCAGCTTGTCGACAATCGCATCCTTGACCTTCAGTGCACCGAAGTGGGTGTTGTCTATACCCGAGCCATGGCCGCTGAACTCCACCGCCAGGGTACCGTCGGCTGCCAGGTGATCGGCCCAGTCAACCGCGTGCACGCCGTCGTAGAGGTCATCGGCGTTCTTCATGGAGAAGCGCTTGAGTACCAACAGCACCCGGTTGGCCAGGCGAGACCACAGACACAGTCGGTAGGCGGTTTCCATGTCGGCGGCGCCGCGAATGGCCGAGGTGTGCTCGCGCACCTCATCCAGGCCGAGGCCTCGGGCCTCTTCGGCAAGCAGGCCTTCCAGGCCTTTGGGGCAAGTGAGGTAAAGTTCGAAACGGTCCGACATGAGTAATCCAGCGCCTTGGGCTATTTGACTGACGGGGCAACGCATCGCCCCGCGATGTTTGCCCGCACACCTTTCCAGCAGGCGTGCGGGTGGCCTTTCCCGACACGCGATCGTGCGATGAAAGGCCGGGCCGCCTGACCGATCCGCGCTTGGCCCAGTGGCAAAGACAGCTTAGATCATCCGGCAGTACGAAAAATTCTGGCGATCCCGGGGCCGATGTGACCCTTCGTCGCATTTCAAATTATTTCTGTCATCCGCTAGCAACGCTGGCGAAATGACGTCAATGATCGGCAAACCCTGATCATAGCGGGCTCAACGCTAAACAAGGTTGAGTCGCATTTATTTACTTATCCCCTCACCCTTGGAAAGGTTACGTGCTTATGACAAATCGATCATTCACACCGTGACTCGCATTCGATAGAACTGGTCTCAGGCCACTTCGCAACGAGGTGGCACTTTCAGCTCGCCACGCCGGCAGCGAGCGCACACCGGCAGAAAGACTCTGCCCGGCCTCGGAGAGGCCGACGGGACATTACAGTCAACAAGTGAGGGCAACACCCTATGAGAAGACTTAAGCGTGATCCGTTGGAAAGAGCATATTCACGTGGCTACCAATATGGGGTCACCGGCAAATCCCGCGAACTTTGCCCCTTTAATCTTCCTTCTGTTCGCCAAGCCTGGATCAACGGCTGGCGCGAAGGTCGCGGTGATAACTGGGACGGCATGACTGGCACCGCTGGCATCCATAGACTCAACGAAAATCACGCCGTTGGCTGAACGAGGACACTGAATTCGATTCACCATGCACGCCCTATCCGGGCGGCGGGCGAAGGCCCAGGGGCCCCTTGATGGGGCCCTTTTTTTATGGCCTCGAATCCATATCCGCGCGGGCTTTTTCGCGGGCTCGCCCGCTAATGGGCCGGCTGGGTCACCGCGGCATCGCAGCGATAGCGTCCACTGCCTCGCGAATCAACGCTGGCCCTCTGTAAATGAAGCCGGAGTAGATCTGCACCAGGCTCGCCCCGGCAGCGATCTTCTCCGCGGCATGGCGGCCTTCAGTAATGCCACCAGCGGCAATGATCGGCAGCTTGCCGCCCAGCTCACCCGCCAGCACCTTGACGATATGGGTGCTCTTCTCCAGCACCGGCGCGCCCGACAGGCCGCCCGCCTCGCCACCGTATGGCAACCCTTCGACACCTTCACGCCCCAGCGTGGTGTTGGTGGCGATCACCGCATCCATGCCCGATTCCATCAGCGCGGCGGCCACCAGGGCGGTTTCTTCGTCGCTCATGTCCGGGGCAATCTTGATTGCCAGAGGTACGCGCTTGCCATGCGTGCCGGCTAACTGCTCGCGGCGCTCGGCAAGGGCATCGAGCAACTGTTTGAGCGAATCGCCGAACTGCAGGCTGCGCAGGCCCGGTGTGTTTGGCGAACTGACGTTGACCGTGATGTAACTGGCCTCGGTATACACCTTGTCCAGGCAGATCAGGTAGTCATCGACGGCACGCTCCACCGGGGTGTCGAAATTCTTGCCGATGTTGATACCCAGCACGCCGTTGTAACGCGCGGCCCGCACCCGGCCGAGCAGGTGATCAACGCCCAGGTTGTTGAAGCCCATGCGGTTGATGATGGCCGTAGCCTCCGGCAGGCGGAACAGCCGTGGCTTGGGGTTGCCCGGCTGAGGGCGCGGGGTGACGGTGCCTATTTCGACGAAGCCAAAGCCCAGCTGGGCGAAACCGTCGATGGCCGCGCCGTTCTTGTCCAGGCCTGCTGCCAGGCCCACCGGGTTGGCGAAGTTCAAGCCCATGACCGTAACCGGCAAAGCCGCCGGCTGCTTGCACAGCATGCCGTTGAGGCCAAGACGGCCACCGGCGCCAATCAGGTCCAGGGACAGGTCGTGGGAGGTTTCCGGGGAAAGCTTGAACAGCAGCTGGCGGGCCAGGGTATACATGGGCGGGCAAGGCTCGGGGTGAATGAGGGGGCGATTATAGCCAGCGTGGGGCTGGCATGACAGCAAATCGTGGGGCTGCCGGCAATGAGACCAGTGCAGGCAACACAAGGGAGTTGTTTCCACAGTGCTCCTGCCAGATGGCACATCGGTTGCACCGGAGAAGCCCACAGCCTTATCAGTACGGGCGAGGAACCTTGTGAACACTGTACCCCGAGCAACGCCCCTGGCCTGGGTCAACGGCAGCGATGCGCCAGAAAAGCCAAGCCTGAACATCGGCTACATGGCCCTGACCGACTGCGCCTCGGTAGTGGTCGCCGCCACCCAGGGCTTCGCCCAGCAGCACGGCCTTACCCTCAACCTCAAGCGCCAGGGCTCCTGGGCCGGGCTACGCGACAAGCTGGTCAGCGGCGAACTGGATGCCGCGCACTGCCTGTATGGCCTGGTCTACGCCGTGCACCTGGGCATCGGCGGTGTACCGGCCAGCGCCATGGCCGTGCTCATGGGGCTGAACCAGAACGCCCAGGCCATAAACCTGTCCCCCGCCCTGCAACGCAAAGGCGTGACCAACCCTGAAGCATTGGCGCGCCTGGTGCACCAGCATGGCGCGCGCCTCACCTTCGCCCAGACCTTCCCCACCGGCACCCATGCCATGTGGCTGTATTACTGGCTGGCCAGCCAAGGCATCCACCCGCTGCGCGACGTCGACAGCGTGGTGGTGCCGCCGGCGCAAATGGCCGCGCATGTACAGGCCGGGCGCATCGACGGTTTCTGCGTGGGCGAACCCTGGGCCGCTGATGCAGTAGCCACTGGCCAGGGCTTCACCCTGGCCACCAGCCAGTCGATCTGGCCGGACCACCCGGAAAAGGTCCTGGCCTGTGCCCGCGCCTTCGCCGAACAATACCCCAACAGCGCCCGCGCTCTGATCAAGGCGGTCCTCGCCGCCAGCCGCTTCATCGAGCAAAGCCTGGAAAACCGTCGTAGCACTGCTCAACTACTCAGCGGCAGCGCCTACCTGGACACCTCGCTGGCGAGTATCGAACCGCGTCTGCTCGGCAGCTACCACGATGGCTTGGGCAACCACTGGCAAGACCCGCACGCCCTGCGCCTGCACGACCACGGCCGTGCCAACCTGCCGTACCTGTCCGACGGCATGTGGTTCATGACCCAGTTCCGCCGCTGGGGCTTACTGCGCAAAGACCCCGACTACCTCGGCATCGCCCGCCAGGTCCAGCAACTGGCACTGTATAGCGAGGCGGCACAAAGCCTGGGCGTAGCCTGCCCCGAGCAGCCGATGCGCAGCAGCCTGTTGATAGACGGCAGCCACTGGGACGGTAGCGACCCCTACGGCTATGCCCGCAGTTTCAGCCTGCATGCCCTGGGCGACCTGCCCGACGCCCGTGTCGGCGCGTGAGGGGGACCACTATGTTGCGCATCCTGCTGATCGACGACACCCAAAGCAAACTCGGCCGCCTCAAGGCGGCTTTGATCGAGGCCGGCTTCGAGGTCATCGAAGCTCCAGGTCTGACCATCGACCTGCCCGCCTGCGTCGAAACGGTGCGTCCGGACGTGGTGCTGATCGATACCGATTCACCGGATCGCGATGTGATGGAACAGGTGGTGCTGGTCAGCCGTGACCAGCCACGCCCCATCGTGCTGTTCACCGACGAGCACGACCCCGGGGTGATGCGCCAGGCGATCCAGGCGGGGGTCAGCGCCTACATCGTCGAAGGTATCCATGCCGCGCGGCTGCAGCCGATCCTGGACGTGGCCATGGCCCGTTTCGAAAGTGACCAGGCGCTGAAGGCGCAGTTGCTTGCGCGCGACCAGCAACTGGCCGAGCGCAAGCGCATCGAGCAGGCCAAGGGTCTGCTGATGAAGATGAAGGACTGCAACGAAGAACAGGCCTATACCCTGATGCGCCGCCAGGCCATGAGCCGGCAGCAGAAGCTGATCCAGGTGGCAGAGCAGATCATTGCCATGCACGAGATGCTGGGGTGATGGGACTGGCATGAGACTTTCAGCGCCTGTGAGACCGAGCGCCGCCCGCGCGGCGCTTCGCGGGGCAAGCCCGCTCCCACATTTGTTGCAACGTGGCCATGCCTGAGGGAGAGGCGTTGCCCGCTTTGGTGGAGAGTTTGAGACTGGCGAGGCGGCGGTAGCGCCAGCCGGGAAATCGCGTCAAGGCAACAAGGCTGACAACCATGGCCTGACAGGTTCGGCACGTTGCAACAAATGTGGGAGCGGGCTTGCCCCGCGAAGCGCCGCGCGGGCGGCGCTCGGTCTCACAGACAACAAAAAAGTCATGCCAGCCTCTGCCAACAGTTGCCCCATGTCTTGAGTTGGCCCATCTCTTGCTGAACAAATATCACCGGTAGCCAACGGCGGTTGCCCACTTGATCCCGACAAAGACGTCGCTCTCCCCTCCACCCCCATGGAGCGGGTAGCGGCGTCTTTTTCGTTCCGTTGCATTGCCGAGTGAGGTGTTCGATGAGTACCAGCTTCTGGAAATCCGGGCATGTGCCCACGCTATTCGCCGCGTTCCTGTACTTCGACCTCAGCTTCATGGTCTGGTACCTGCTTGGCCCGCTGGCGGTGCAGATTGCCGCCGACCTGCAACTGAGTGCACAACAGCGGGGCCTGATGGTGGCAACGCCGATCCTGGCCGGGGCGATCCTGCGCTTCATCATGGGCGTGCTGGTCGACCGCCTGTCGCCCAAGACCGCCGGGCTGATCGGCCAGGTGGTAGTCATCGTCGCCCTCGCGGCAGCCTGGCACCTGGGCGTGCACAGCTATGAACAAGCGCTGCTGCTGGGCGTGTTCCTCGGCTTTGCCGGTGCCTCATTCGCCGTGTCACTGCCGCTGGCCTCGCAGTGGTACCCGCCACAGCACCAAGGCAAGGCCATGGGCATTGCCGGTGCTGGCAACTCCGGCACGGTGTTCGCCGCCCTGCTGGCCCCGGCGCTGGCCGCGGGTTTTGGCTGGAACAATGTATTCGGCTTCGCGCTGATACCGTTGTCGCTGGCCCTGGTGGTGTTCGCCCTGCTGGCACGCAATGCTCCGCAGAGGCCCAAGCCAAAAGCCATGGCCGACTACCTCAAGGCCCTGGGTGACCGTGACAGCTGGTGGTTCATGTTCTTCTACAGCGTCACATTCGGCGGCTTCATCGGCCTGGCCAGCGCCCTGCCCGGCTACTTCAGCGACCAATATGGCCTGAGCCCGGTCACCGCCGGCTACTACACCGCCGCCTGCGTGTTCGCCGGCAGCCTGATGCGCCCACTCGGCGGCGCCTTGGCCGACCGCTTCGGCGGCATCCGCACCCTGCTGGGCATGTACAGCGTGGCAGCCATCTGCATCACCGCGGTCGGCTTCAACCTGCCCAGCGCAGCCGCCGCACTGGCACTGTTCGTCAGCGCCATGCTCGGCCTGGGTGCCGGCAATGGTGCGGTGTTCCAGTTGGTACCGCAACGCTTCCGCCAGGAGATCGGCGTGATGACCGGGCTGATCGGCATGGCCGGCGGCATCGGAGGCTTCCTGCTGGCGGCCGGGCTTGGCACCATCAAGCAGCACACCGGCGACTACCAGCTGGGCCTGTGGCTGTTCGCCAGCCTGGGCTTGCTGGCCTGGTTCGGCCTGCACGGCGTGAAACAGCGCTGGCGCACCACCTGGGGCTCGGCTGCGGTTACCGCAGCGCGGGTCTGAGGCGGCGCCATGAGCCTGCAACTGAACTTTGCCCAGGCCAGCGCCACCGGGCCGCGCGAGGAAAACCAGGACGCCCTGCGCCTGGTTACCCCCGCGCCGGAGCTGGCCGCCAGCAAGGGTTACCTGTTCGCCCTCGCCGACGGCGTCAGCCACTGTGCCGATGGCGGCCTGGCAGCCCGTGCCAGCCTGCAGGCACTGGCCCTGGACTACTACGCCACCCCCGCGACCTGGAGCGTGGCCCAGGCCCTCGACCGCCTGCTGCTGGCGCAGAACCGCTGGCTGCGCGCCCAAGGCAGCGGTCAGCCATTGCTGACCACCCTCAGCGCGCTGGTGCTGCGTGGCCGACGCTTTACCTTGGCCCACGTAGGCGACTGCCGCGTGTACCGCTGGCACGCCGGGCGCCTGCAGTGCCTGAGCGAAGACCATGTGTGGGACCAGCCCGGCATGCAGCATGTGCTGAAGCGCGCGCTGGGCCTGGACCAGCACCTGCTGGTGGATTATCTGGAAGGCGAGTTGCAGCCGGGCGAGAGTTTCCTGCTACTGAGCGATGGCGTATGGGCCAGCCTGGGCGACCGGCACATCCAGGCGGTGCTGCGCGAACAACCCGACCTGCAACTGGCCGTCGATACCCTGGTCGCCAGCGCGCATCTCAACGGCAGCCAGGACAACGCCAGTGCCTTGCTGGTGCAGGTCGAGCAACTGGGCGCGGCCAACCTGGGCGATACCCTGGCGCAGCTGCAGCAATGGCCGGTACCCGGCCCGCTGCACGAGGGCCAGATAATCGATGGCTGGCAAACCGAAAAGCTGCTTTCGCACAGCCGCCAGTCGCTGCTATATCGGGTGCGCGACGGCCAAGGTCAAGCCTGGCTGTTGAAAACCCTGCCCGCCACGCGCGAGCAGGAACCCGGCGCGGCGCAAGGGCTGTTGCTGGAAGAGTGGTTCCTGCGCCGGGTCGCTGGCCGGCACTTCCCCGAACTGCACGCCGCCAGCCAGCGCCAGCACCTGTACTACGTGATGCGCGAATATCCCGGCCAGAGCCTGGCGGCGCTGCTGGCCGAGCATGGCCCGCTGCCCGTGCCGCAGTGGCTGGAAATGGCCCGGCAACTGCTGCAAGCGGTCGGCGTGCTGCACCGGCGCAACTTGCTGCACCGCGACATCAAGCCGGAGAACCTGCACCTGGGCAGCGATGGCCAGTTGCGCCTGCTGGACTTCGGCCTGGCCTACTGCCCAGGCCTGTCCGAAGACCCGCTGCACGAGTTGCCGGGCACTCCGTCATACATTGCCCCGGAAGCGTTCGACGGCCAGCCACCCAGCCCACGCCAGGACCTGTATGCCGTGGGCGTGACGCTGTACCACCTGCTGACCGGGCACTACCCGTACGGCGAGGTGGAAGCCTTCCAGCGCCCGCGCTTCGGCCAGCCGGTCAACGCCGCACGCTACCGCCCCGACCTGCCGGAATGGCTGCAGCACAACCTGCAGCAAGCGCTGGCAGCCGACCCGGCGCAGCGCTTCGAAACCGCCGAACACTGGTTGCTGCTGCTCGAACGTGGCGAACGCCTGGAACTGCCAAGCCGGCCACGGCCGTTGCTGGAGCGCGAGCCGTTGAAGGTCTGGCGCACCCTGGCCCTGCTGTCGTTGCTGTTCAACCTGATATTGCTGCTCACCCTGATCAAGGGCTGAACGCACCTTGCCGATGAGGAAACCCTGATGAACGCGAAAGTCTGGTTGGTTGGTGCTGGCCCAGGTGACCCTGAACTGCTCACTCTCAAGGCTGTACGCGCCTTGCAGCAAGCCGCTGTGGTGATGATCGACGATCTGGTCAACCCGGCGGTGCTGGAGCATTGCCCACAGGCCCGGGTGATTGCCGTGGGCAAGCGCGGCGGCTGCCGCTCTACCCCGCAAGCCTTCATCCAGCGCCTGATGCTGCGCCATGCGCGGCAAGGACGCTGCGTGGTGCGACTAAAGGGCGGTGACCCGTGCATCTTCGGCCGTGGCGGTGAAGAGGCGCTGTGGCTGCAGGGGCATGGCGTCGAGGTGGAAGTGGTCAACGGCATCACAGCCGGCCTGGCGGGCGCCACGCAATGCGGGATTTCCCTGACCTCACGGGGTGTGAGCCGGGGCGTGACACTGGTCACGGCTCATACCCAGGACGACAGTGAACTGAACTGGGCAGCCTTGGCCCAGGGCGGGACGACGCTGGTGGTGTACATGGGCGTGGCGCGGCTGGAGCAGGTGCGCCAGGGATTGCTGGACGGGGGCATGGCACCGGGGATGCCGGTGGCGATGATCGAGAATGCCTCGTTGCCGCAGCAGCGGGAGTGCAGGAGCGATGTGCGGGGGATGGTTGAGGATGCGCGAGGGTTTGGCTTGCGTAGCCCGGCGATATTGGTGATTGGGGAGGTGGTTGGGGGGCAGGTGGCTCGGGAATTGGTGGCAATTGCTGGATGATGCGCTGCCTGTGCCAGCCCATTCGCGGGTAAACCCGCTCCCACAGGGATTGTGCATGACCTGAAGGGTGCGACGAACCTGTATCCAGGGCAAAGAAAAACCCGGCCGAGGCCGGGTTTTTCATGAAGCTTCAAACCAATTACTTGGCCTGGGCTTCTACCTGAGCTTCAACGCGACGGTTGATAGCGCGGCCTTCTTCGGTGGCGTTGTCGGCAACCGGACGGGTTTCGCCGTAGCCAACCGAGTCAACACGGCTGGATTCTACGCCGTACTGCTGGGTCAGGACCTGCTTGACAGCGTTGGCACGACGCTCGGACAGCTTCTGGTTGTAAGCGTCTGGGCCGACGGAGTCAGTGTGACCTTCCACGGTGGTGGTGGTCTGTGGGTACTGCTTCATGAAGTCAGCCAGGTTCTTGATGTCGCCGTAGCTGTTTGGCTTGACGACCGACTTGTCGAAGTCGAACTTGACGTCCAGCTCAACGCGAACGACTTCGGCAACAGCCGGGCAGCCATCAGCGTCAACGGTAACGTTGGCCGGGGTGTCAGGGCACTTGTCGACGTTGTCGCAAACGCCGTCGTTGTCGGAGTCGGAGCACACTTCGGCAACTGGAGCCGGAGCGGCTTCAGCTTGCTTCGGGCTACCGCCGAAGTTCAGACCAACACCAACGGTCGGACCCCACTCGGTGTTGCCGTTGTCGATGTTGTACATGGCTTCAACGCCGGCACGGGCGAAGAACATGTCGGTGATGTACCACTTGGCGCCAGCGCCAACGTTGGCGAAGGTGGAGTGGTCGCGGCCGCTACGAGTAGCCTGGCCCAGGCTTTCGTGAGCGAAACCGGCGGAAACGTACGGACGCAGAGCGTCGCCCACGGTACCGAAGTGGTAGGTGGCGTCGAGCTTGGCCTTGGAGCCTTTGATGTCCTTGTTGAAGACTTCACCACGAGCGTTGTGGGTCTCGTTGTAGCCGAGGTCCAGGGAAACGTCGTCGGTCAGGAAGTAGCCCAGGCGAACACCAGGATTGGTGCCGTCGTTCTTGAAGTTACGTTCGCTGTCGTAGTACTGCTTGGTAACGTTGCCTTCGATTTCTACTGCGCCCTGGCCTTGAGCCAGAACGCCGAACGAAGTAGCAGCGACGAGCGAGCCAATGGCCAAGCCCAAGGTGTTTTTCAATTTCATCCGTTAAATCCCCATCTGGTGATAGTTAAGCAGTCCCACCACAATCAAGGGGGACAACTCGACGGCAAGTCTAGCAGAACTCGCCGGTTCGTTAGAGATATTTGCATGCCACTAAGTTTCATCGAGGCCGGCAAATTTCTCCCGAAGCTTGTCTAGCGCGCGTTTGTATCGCATTTTCGTCGCGCTCAGGCCCATGTGCATGATGTCGGCAATTTCCTGAAATTCCAGCTCTGCGACAAAACGCAGCACCAGGATTTCCCGGTCGATCGGGTTCACATGCACCAGCCATTTGTCCAGCCCGCCTTTTTCTTCCGGCTTTGGAGCCTTGTCTTCGGACGCCTCTTCCACAGGGTCCAGACTCAAGGCATCCATCAACCGACGTTTACGGCGCTCCTTGCGGTACTGGGTAATGCATTCGTTGTAGGTGATGCTGTAGAGCCAGGTCTTGAACTTGGATTTACCCTCGAAGTTCTTCAGCCCGTACAGCACTTTCAACATGACTTCCTGACAGACATCGTCCGCGTCACGGTCGTTCCCCAGATAACGCGCACAGACGTTGAACAGGGTCCGTTGGTAGCGCCGCATGAGCTCCTCATAGGCGCGGGTAACGTGGTACAGCTCCTCATGCGAACGCGCCACCAACTCTTCATCGGTGAGCTCGCGGGGGTCATAACGCATGGGCGGCGAATGAACTTTATTCAAAACGGATCTGGCCGACAGTCAGGTCAATGTCGCCGCGCGACCCCGTGGGTCGATTTTCGCGGCGGCATACATTAACAGCTTTGTGCGGTTAGCGGCTATTGACTCGCTGTTCAAGCAGCTCGCGGTTGGACAGCGACACCAGTTCGCCATCATCGGTCAGCAACGTCGTCTTGACCGTACCGATTTCCTCGATATGCCCTTCGACCTCTCCAATCCGCACCTGCTGGCCTACCTGGTACAGCTCACGCACGTAGATACCGGCCAGGATCTGCCCGGCGATTTCGCGGCTGCCAAGGCCCATTGCCAGGGCAACGGCCAGACCAACGGTAATCAGCCCGATCACGATCACATGGTTCAGCAGGTCGGTTTTCACCTCCAGCTGGCTGATGGCCACCGAAATGCTGATGATGATCACCAGACCCTGGGTGATACGCCCCAGACCTGCCGAGTATTCCAGGCCGATGCCTTCGGCAGCGCCGCGCACCAGGCCGTTGGCCACCTGGGCCAGCAACACACCGGCCAGCAGCACCAGGGCTGCGCCGAACACCTTCGGCAGGTACAGGGCGAGCATGTCGAGGGTTGCCGAAACCCGCTCCAGGCCTAGCGATTCGGCGGCCGAGACCAGGAAGATGAGCAGCACGAACCAATAGACGACCTTACCGATCAGGGTCGAGATCGGCACCTGGATGCCGACCCGGCCGAGCATCTTGGTCAGGCCGGTACCGGCCATGAGGCGGTCCAGGCCGAACTTGGCGAGCAGTTTGGACAGCAACGTGTCGAGCAGCTTGGCCACCACGAAACCGAGCAGCACCACGACCAGCGCACCGAACAGGTTGGGGATGAAGTTCGCTACCTTGGTCCAAAGGGCAGTCATGGCAGTGACCAGGCTCTGGGTCCAGAGATCGAGTTCCATATTCAATCGGCCTTATCTGCTTTGCTGCCGTTGGCAGCGTTGCGGGAGGAGTGTCGACGCACCGGCGCCACATGCGCCGCGCCATTGTTCACGGCGATCAGCAGCGCCTGGCTCCAACGGCCAAGCAGGCTGAACAGATCACCCGCACCAACCTGGCGGTTGGCGGTTTTCAGCACGCGACCCAGGCAAGCGGCGTCGTCCCGGTCATCCCGGTCATTGCCGGAGGGTGACGCCTTGAGCAGGTCGCGCAGGGATTCTTCAAACGGATCGTGCATGGGCACCTCGCGCAGTGTCAGTCAGAGACGAGATGGCCGGGCGATGGGTCACACATCGCATTGGGACGAATGTTTCAAAATGAATGCGTGCCCGCGAAGAGGCCAGAACAGGCAGAACATTTCTAGACCCACCGCAACCGCCGGAACAGCCACCACTGCCCCACCGCCAGCCCCAGCACGACGATGCAGGCAAACAGGAAGCCATAGGGGTTTTCCGCTCCCGGAATGCCACCGACATTGATGCCCAGCAGCCCGGTGATGAAGCTCATGGGCAGGAAAATGCAAGTGATGATGCCGAAGCGGTACATGGTGCGGTTCATCCGCTCGCTGCGCCGGCGATCCTGGCTTTCCAGCACCAGCGCGGCCCGCTCGCGGGTCAGTTCCAGCTCTTCGAGGTAGCGGATCAGGCTGTTGTTCAGCTCGTTCCAGTAATCGGCGTCGGCATCGACGAACCAGCTCCATTTATTGCGCGAAAGCTGGGCGTAGATCTCCCGCTGGGGGGCAAGAAAACGCCGTAGACCAGCGGCACGCCGGCGGATCTGCTGCAGGCTGCCGTTCTCCGGGGTGTACCGTTCGTCGGATTCGACCTTTTCTTCTTCCAAATCGACCAGCTCGGACAGGTCGCTGACCAGCCCCTGCACCTTTTCGGTCAGCAGTTCGCCCATCAGCAGCAATAGCTCGGAGGCCGATTTCGGGCCCCTGCCCTCTTCGAGCTGCTGGAGAATCTCGTCACTGGCGCGCAACGGCCGCAGGCGCAGCGAGATGACCCGCTGCGCCTCGGCGAAGATGCGTACCGAGACCATGTCTTCGGGCTCTGCACCCGGGTTGAGGTTGACCCCACGCAGGAACAGCAACAGCTGTTCATCGGCCATGGGTAGCAGGCGCGGCCGGGTGTTTTCTTCCAGCAGCAGCTCGCAGGCGAACGCACTCAGGCCGCTGTCGCGCAGCAGCCAGGTGCGGGTTTGCGGATGGCTGCGGTCCCAGTGCAGCCACAGGCTCTGCTCGGGTTGCAGTTGCAGGCTGTCCAGCTCGGTACGGGCAATCGAGCGCGCGCCGCCTTTGCCATCGAGCACCAGGGCGTGTACCAGCCCCCACTGCGCGTTGTCGTCCTCGAACATCAAAGCTCCATCAGTGCGGCCGCCGCATCACGCGGGCATTTTCAGCGGACTTGGCGAGACCAGCACACCATTGTTGTCGGCATACACGTACTCGCCCGGGCGGAAGGTCACCCCGGCGAAGGTCACTGGCACGTTGAGGTCGCCGATGCCGCGCTTGTCGGTCTTCATCGGGTGGCTGGCCAGGGCCTGCACGCCGACGTCGGTCTGGATCAGCACGTCGACGTCACGCACGCAGCCGTAAATCACCAGGCCTTCCCAGCCGTTCCTGGCAGCCTTTTCGGCGAGCATGTCGCCGAGCAGCGCACGGCGCAGCGAGCCACCACCATCGACGACCAGGACCTTGCCCTTGCCATCGAGCTCGACTTGCTCCTTGACCAGCGAGTTGTCTTCGAAGCACTTGATGGTGACGATCTGGCCGCCGAACGAGTCGCGGCCGCCAAAATTGCTGAACATCGGTTCCAGCACCTGCACCAGGTCGGGGTAGGCGTCACACAGGTCGGGCGTTACGTAATGCTGCATGGGAAGCTCCTGTCAGTCACAACGAAAGCGGGTATCGCCCAAGGCTACACCGTAGAGCCCATTGCAGTCATCCGGGACCAGGCAGTCAGTTGTGTTTTGCCTGTACCGGCCTCTTCGCGGGTAAACCCGCTCCCACAGAGTCCTCACTGCACTCGAACCCGGTGGAGTTCCTGTGGGAGCGGGTTTACCCGCGAAGAGGCCAGCACAGGCGCAACCCATTCAACCGACGGGCACAGGCTCCGCCACCACCGTGGATGCATGCACCGGCACCAGCGGGTCACGCAGCCAACGCTCCACCAGCGGCCACACCTGCACCTGCGCGGCCTTGCTCACCAGCATGTCGACATGCCCGAACGCCTCGAACCCTTCCTCGGGGCCCAACCGCAGAAACTGCTTTCGCTCGCCGCCCAACTGCTCGAACAGCTTGCGGCAGGCCCAAACCGGGTCCTGGAAGTCCCCTGCACCGGCCACCGCCAGCAGCGGCACGTCAACCTCGGCCAGCCCGGCCCACCAGTCGCCCTGCTTGTCGCCAAAGCGCCCGAACAGGCCATGCCAGCGCATGCTTTCCAGGGCCAGGCCGATCGGTTCATCCTCCGGCCCGCGCTTGAAACGCGGCCCGGAAATCTGCCCCCAGCGCTTGAGCAGCAGCTTCGCCCCCCAGGCCAGCGGCGGCACCTTCAGCGGCCAGTACACACGGCTGACCTGGGTGCCGAACAGCGCCACGCTGGCCACCTGCCCGGCAGCCAGATAACCACCGCCCAGCGCTGCCGCCAGGGTCGTCCCCCCCAGGGAATGGCCGATCCAGTGCGGCGCCTGGCCCGATTGCTCGTGCACGAACGCGGCAATCAGCGGCAGGTCATCACGGGCATACACGGCAACGCTGTTGTGCTTCCAGTCATGATTGCGCGGCGACAGCCCGTGGCCGCGCATTTCCGGGATCCACACATCGAACCCGGCGCGCGCGAGATAGGCCCCCAGGCCAACCCCTTTGGGCGAATACCAGAAGCGCCGGTTGGAGAAGCTGCCGTGCAGGAGAATGACCGGCACACCCTGGGCCTGGCCCTGATCAGCCAGTCCCAGGCGGGTGACAGCCAGCTCGACGCTGGGGTCAGGGCCGTTGCCGGCCTTGATCCGGTACACGTCTTCGCTGAGGTCGCCGCGGCGTTCGGCACTGAGCAGGGCCACGGGGAATAGAGTGCTGCTGCTTTGCATAAGGTTGCTTGGTGCACAAAAAAGGGCGGGATCCATTGCTGGAGCTCGCCCTGGAAATAACCAGGCGGAGGTACGCCAGACGTACCCCCGCATTTTACTGCATCAGACCGCGCCCTGGCCTTCGGCCAGGTAGAACCAGGTTTCGAGCACCGAGTCCGGGTTCAGCGACACGCTGTCGATGCCCTGCTCCATCAGCCACTTGGCCAGGTCAGGATGGTCCGATGGCCCCTGGCCGCAGATGCCGATGTACTTGCCAGCCTTGTTGCACGCGGCAATGGCGTTGGCCAACAGCTTCTTCACCGCCGGGTTACGCTCGTCGAACAGGTGGGCAATGATGCCCGAGTCACGGTCCAGGCCCAGGGTCAGCTGAGTCAGGTCGTTGGAGCCGATCGAGAATCCGTCGAAGTATTCCAGGAATTCTTCGGCGAGGATGGCGTTGGACGGCAGTTCGCACATCATGATTACGCGCAGGCCGTTGTCGCCGCGGGCCAGGCCGTTTTCGGCGAGCAGGTCGACGACCTGGCTGGCTTCGCCCAGGGTACGCACGAACGGCACCATGATCTCGACGTTGGTCAGGCCCATCTCGTTGCGCACGCGCTTCAGGGCACGGCACTCGAGCTCGAAGCAGTCACGGAACGATTCGCTGATGTAACGCGAAGCACCACGGAAGCCCAGCATCGGGTTTTCTTCTTCCGGCTCGTACAGCTTGCCGCCGATCAGGTTGGCGTACTCGTTGGACTTGAAGTCCGACAGGCGCACGATGACCTTTTTCGGGTAGAAGGCCGCAGCCAGGGTGCTGATGCCCTCGACCAGCTTCTCGACATAGAAGCCTACCGGGTCGTTGTAGCCGGCGATGCGCTTGTCGACGCTGTCTTTCAGGTCGGCTGGCAGGCCGGCGTAGTTCAGCAGTGCCTTGGGGTGCACGCCGATCATGCGGTTGATGATGAACTCCAGGCGCGCCAGGCCGACACCTGCGTTGGGCAACTGGGCGAAATCGAAGGCGCGGTCCGGGTTGCCGACGTTCATCATGATCTTGAACGGCAGGTCGGGCATGGCGTCGACCGAGTTCTGCTTGACGTCAAAGCCCAGCTCGCCCTCGAAGATGAAGCCGGTGTCGCCTTCGGCACAGGACACGGTCACACCCTGGCCGTCTTTGAGTACCTGGGTGGCATTGCCGCAACCGACCACGGCCGGAATGCCCAGCTCACGGGCGATGATCGCCGCGTGGCAGGTACGCCCGCCACGGTTGGTGACGATGGCGCTGGCGCGCTTCATCACCGGTTCCCAGTCCGGGTCGGTCATGTCGGAGACCAGCACATCACCTGGCTGGACCTTGTCCATTTCCGATACGTCGTTGATCACGCGGACCTTGCCGGCGCCAATGCGCTGGCCAATGGCACGGCCTTCGACCAGTACGGTGCCCTTCTCTTTGAGCAGGTAGCGTTCCATGACGTTGGCGCTGGAGCGGCTCTTCACCGTCTCGGGGCGCGCCTGGACGATGTACAGCTTGCCGTCGTCACCGTCCTTGGCCCACTCGATGTCCATCGGGCGCTGGTAGTGCTGCTCGATGATCATGGCCTGCTTGGCCAGCTCACTGACCTCGGCATCGGTCAGGCAGAAGCGCGCGCGCTCGGCGCGGTCCACTTCGACGGTCTTGACCGAACGGCCGGCCTTGGCTTCTTCGCCGTAGACCATCTTGATCGCCTTGCTGCCCAGGTTGCGGCGCAGGATGGCCGGGCGGCCGGCCTGCAAGGTGTTCTTGTGCACGTAGAATTCGTCAGGGTTGACCGCACCCTGCACCACGGTTTCGCCCAGGCCGTAGGCGCCGGTGATGAACACTACGTCGCGGAAGCCCGACTCGGTGTCGAGGGTGAACATGACGCCTGCAGTGCCGGTTTCGGAACGGACCATGCGCTGCACGCCGGCGGACAGGGCCACCAGCTTGTGGTCGAAGCCCTGGTGCACGCGGTAGGCAATGGCACGGTCGTTGAACAGCGAGGCGAACACTTCCTTGGCCGCGCGGATCACGTTGTCGACACCACGGATGTTGAGGAAGGTTTCCTGCTGGCCGGCGAACGAGGCGTCCGGCAGGTCTTCGGCAGTGGCCGAGGAACGTACGGCAACGGCCATGTTCTCGTTGCCGGCGGCCATTTCGGCGAAGGCCGCACGGATTTCGCTATCAAGACGCGGCGGGAAGTCGGCTTCCATGACCCACTGGCGAATCTGCGCACCGGTCTTGGTCAGGGCATTGATGTCATCGACATCGAGTGCATCGAGCGCGGCATGGATACGGTCGTTGAGACCACTCTGTTCGAGAAAATCGCGGTACGCCTGCGCCGTAGTGGCAAAGCCGCCCGGCACCGATACACCAGCACCTGCAAGGTTGCTGATCATCTCGCCCAGGGATGCGTTCTTGCCCCCCACATGCTCCACATCATGGACGCCGAGCTTTTCGAGGGAAACTACGTACTCTACCAAGGTGAACCCTCCGGTTACTGAGCGCAAACCCTTGTATCTGTTGGAGGTCTGCGCTGATGAGTCTGTTAGTAAACGATGCCGATGTTAAGATGGTGTTAGAAAACTGTCACCAGGTCTTATGCCCTCTGGCGTCCCCGTGGGTATACCGCCGAGCGGGAGGAGTCTACTACCTTCGCCTGCGTCCTGCAGGAGTCTCTAAGCAGACTTTGACGATTTCACTACGTACACGCCACCGAGAAACTGCAATGCGCTACAGCCGCCGAATCGAGGCCGCCCTCAAAGTGTTCCATTTAGAGCACGCTGAAGACACATGGGAGACCCTGGTAGTTCCTCTTCGGGAGCTGGCAGAAAGCCTCCTTTGGCAGCTTGTTTCCAGTGACGACAGGACCGCAATTAGCCTGGAATACTCTGAATTGCTGGAGGATCTCCAGATGATTCAGGAAGGTAGTCCAATGACCGTTGATCGTGTCAAGGCTATTAAAACCGGTGTCCGCATCGTCATGGCTGCCCAGGAACGACTCCACAGGGGTGACCCTACGCCACTCGCGAACATCATCGAGGAGCTCCAGGCCCAGGAGAATCCAAAGGCACCAGTGAGTGCCCCTGCAGCCCAGCCTCAAGAAACCCAGGAAGGTGTTCCGGATGTTGTCACTGTGTCCCTTCTGGGTGTCCTCTACCTGGAGGAGCAATCGGACCAGCTCGCTCCGGCATCCATCAGGGATATGAAGTCCGCCTTCAAGACCCTGGCAGAGGCCCTCACGGATCCCTCGACAGGCAAGGAGCTAAACCTCAAGACCCACACCCGTGCGGATATGGTGAAGCTCAAGGCGCGCCTCCAGGACGGCCGCAAGCCTCTCACGGTCAACAAGTTGCTCACCCGATTGGGGACCCTTCTCACTTGGGCAGAGAACAACAGCTACATTGAGAAGGCTTTCAACAAGGGCCTGAAGATCAGCAAAGGCGCAGAGAGCGGCCGGAAGGCGTTCACAGAGGCGCAGTTGGCTACCTTGATGAAGGCTATGGGAGAGCTACCGGTGTCCTCGTGGAAGCGCTGGGCGATGTCCCTCGGGGCTATCACTGGGGCGCGTATCGGTGAGATTTATCAGTTGACCAAAGCGGATGTCCGCAGGATTGGCGATGAATGGGTCATTGACCTGAATACCAACGAAGACAAGACCCTCAAGAATAAACACTCGGAGCGTGTGGTCCCTCTCACGGACGGAGCCCTCGGGTTTGACCTCAAGGCATTCCTTGAGTACGTGAAGGTCCTCGAAGGGGACAAGCTCTTTGACCGTGTGGCCCACAACTTCACCAGGGTTCTCAATGAGACCTTGAGGGATGTCCTGCAGCATGACTCCGGCGAAGGCTTGACGTACCACTCCCTTCGCCACTCCCTGGCCGGCTTAATGAAGCACCACGCTATTCAGGTGAGCATCGTCCAGTCCATCCTGGGCCACAGTTCACAAACCATCACCTTCGATCTCTACGGTGGGGACTCTCGCCTGGGTGTCGGTAAGATGGCAGAGGCGCTCAAGGTCTCCTTCGGTGTATGACGTTGTAGTGAGGGTTTAAAACGGAGGAACCTGAGAGAATCTCTAAGAGTGTCTCTCAGGGATCCCCCCCTCCCCCTAATAGTGAGGGGTTTTGAGCCCCTCTTGACAGGCTTTAAAAGATGTAGTTGGAACCTCCCCCTTCATCCTCCCATGTGATGGTAACGTCCCCTCCCAGGCTCAGGACCAGACGATCCTCATAGCCGGCCAGGTCGTTCTCCATGTGCTTCTCCAGGAATTCCTGAAGCATCTCCTCGGATCCCTTGCCAGAATCCTTCTCCATGCTCTCCACGAAGAACTGGACGCCAATCGCCAGGGCATCGAGGCGGTCGTCATGCTTGAGTGCTCCTCGGTCACGGGTGAGCCTCGTGAGCTGGTACAAGCCGCAATAGGAAAGGTCAAAGTTGCCCTCGTGGTTCTTAGCGGTCCGATAGTCCTCCTCCACAACGGCCTCATTGAGGACCAGCTTGTGGGACCCCATCACAGGCTCCAGAACGTCCGCAATGCGTTGTTCCTTCTGGCCCTTGGACTTCACCTCGGTGATAGTGCATGGGTGGATCCTGGCCATCACAGGGCCGAACAGCTTCAGATACATACCGTCACCGAAGTTACCCTCAATGACTACCTCGTTGACCTTCCACTTCTTCCCGATCCGTGCCAGGGCTTCCAGGGTGGAGTCCTCATAACCGCCCCGGTAACCACCCCACTCCATCAGGAAGAGGTAGCCATTGAGCTGATAGAGAACCGCATAGCCCGTCTCGTCCTTGCCGCGCCCCGAGGGGTCCAGCACCAGGATCTTGCTCTGGTACTCGGCAATCGAACTGTCCACACTCTGATAGCGGTGGAAGCGGTCGCCGGATAGGCCCACGTTGGGAAGCGTAGGGATCTCGTTCGCATTGTTTGGGAGCCATTGGAAGCTCAGGGGTGCCCTTTCCGTCTCCAGGGCCGCCACGATGAAATCTCGCAGCCTCAGAGGGTAACGCTGGGCATCCGAGAGGTTCGGATTGAGCATGAACTGGAGGGCGAAGCCACCGGCACCATAGGAGAGCTCACGCTCACGCAGGTCCTCGTCATCGAATCGAACGGGGTCCGTGGGCTTCCAATACACACCGTCCGGGTCCGCCATGAGCTCCGCCATGAGCATCGGAGCCAGGCGATGGCCATAGCTCTCCAGGTCCTTGGCGTCCTTCGGGTATCGAGCCGGCCAGATGGTGGTGGTGTAGCCACGCTTCTCCAGGAGGCGATAGAGCGTCATCTCGGTCTGAGGCGTGCCCAGGTAGATGATGGTGCCCTCAGGCTTCAGGATTGCGTCGAACTCCTTCACGAGCTCAGACAGGCGCTCACGGGCGAGCTGGGTGGCCGAGTTGTTCGGGACCTCCACGTCATCCGCGATTAGGATGTCCGCTCGGGAACCGGTGAGCTGCCCAGTGATGCCCACGGACTTCACCGATGGAGAGTGGTCGGGCGATGCCGGCCCCACGTCGAAGCTGATAGTAGAGTCCCGCTGGCCAGGCTTAGGCTTGAGCTCGTGGAGAAACGGAAGGAGGTCGATAATGCGCTTGATGAACACGGAGTTGGCATCCGCTCGTTCTTTGGACGCCGACACGATCATGAACTTTAGGTTGGGGTTCTTCCAGAGCATCCAGACAACGAATGCGCAGGTGATGAACGACTTCCCGATACCACGGAATGCCTGGAGGATGAATCGCCGGTTATCACCAGCGGCCAACTTCCTGGCCATATCAATTTGACACTTTGTGGGCTTGGGTAACTTCAGGGCCATCCAGAGGACGAAGAGGAATGCAACAAAGTTGTCCTTCATTCTCTGGAGGTTAAGAGCATCCTTGCTCATGGGCACCTCCTACTTGTCGGTTGTATTGTCTCCTTGAAGAACTCGAATCACGTCCTGAAGCGCTGTTACTTGCTCGTCAGCTTTTCGGGCTTGTCCAATAAGAAATTCAGAAGATCGGTCTGATAGCTCGGCTTTGCCATCAAGCTCGCGTCCACGGTCACCTGTGACTGCGGCGACTTTGGCGTCGGCAAGTTCGATCCGCAGCCTGTAACCAGCGTCATGCAGAGCACCGATAGTGCTGGCAGTAGTCGCAGAGCTTTCCGCCTGCTGCGCGACGTATCGCTGGGCAATCGCATAGATTTCTCCTTGCATCCCTTGGCGAACCTGGTCGGTTCTTTGGAATGCTGTTAGTTGGTCTTCGAGGGCTTCTTTGGTGGCGGCACTGTCCCGGTAGAGATATCCACTACCGAACGCCAGGGCCAGCAACAAAAAAGCCCCCACTACTTTCGCAATGAGGGCTTGAAGTACTTGCATGGTCAGTGCCTTACGAGTTCGTCTTCTGTGAGCTCCGGAACTTGGTCCAGGGCCGCAGCCAGTTCCCCGAGGAGGCCAGCATCCGGTTGCAGTCGCTGAATGGCGAACTTATGGCGCTCCAGGAGTTTCCCGATGGCGTTATAAAGCTGCGGGGTTCGCCTGTCGGGATCCCGAAGATCGGACAGCATGTTCCTGGCGGTATCTGTATCGAGAGCCTGGAGAAGTTGCAGTAACACGTCCTGAGGCATATCAACCTCCTTGTTGTGGTGTCGTGCGGACAGCCTTATAGACGGCCAGGCCGGTCATCACGAGGGAATAGAGGATTGCGGAGGCATAAAACCATTCGTTCATGGTCATGCCGAATATGAGGCGACTCGCAGCGTCTGCGGCAGCCGCCCCAGCAACGGGGGTCGCTTGGACCACACCGTTGTTGAAGTCGATCTGGATCATTAAGTCCCCCTTTAGGAGATGGTGGAGCCCTCTTTGTAGAGGAAGGCTTCGAGGTAAATTACCTGGATGGCGCTGTACTCCTCTCTACGAACAGTCTTGAGCTGGACAGCGTGGGCTGTATTGCCGGTCCCAATGGTGTGCCAACGGACGTTGTTGTAAACCTGAGTGCCCCCGTTTGCTTCGAGATACTTGGTGATGAAGACGCCCTTGCTCACACCGTCCACGAACAGCTCATAGTCAGAGATGTTGTTATCGAGGGAGGAGAACACGAGGCCGAACTCATTGCCTGTTACGTTGAAGCTAATCGTTACCGCAGTCCCTACGTTGGTTCGCAATAGGCGTTGAACGCCCAGGTATGCGTTGAGCGATTCCCTGTCGATGATCTGAGACCCAGCCTGCACTGTCGGAACGAACCTGGCGTCAAATGGGCTGATAGCAAACGTAGGCGTAGGAGCTGGTGGCGGCACCACGCTCGTATCAATGGACGACTCGATAGCTTTGATGATGTTCGAAGAAACCACGCTGTATCCCCACTGATTAGGGTGAAGTTGGTCCTTGGCGAACGCCAGGCGGTCCAGGCCCCGAAACACGTTGTAGTTGTCTACGAAGTCGATGGCGCGCTCTCTGGCAACCGTGAACAAGGCCGAACGGATGTCCGATTGATCCAAGTTGGCTGGAACCGGGTTCACCACCGGGATTGCCGGGTTGGAAGCCATCAGGATTGGGGTGGAGTAGAACGGAATGGAGTCCAGAAGAGCCCGGCATTCCTGCTGGATGAACGGGATGGTCTGAGGGCCACGGATGGTCCCCCTATCATTCGTCCCCAACTGGATGAATGTGAACAGGTCACCCGCATTGACGGCAACGGAGCCACTGAAGTTAATCCCAGACGGCGGCATGTTGTACACGCGGTAAGTGGACAGGGAGGATCCGTTGATGCCGTTGTTAGTCAGCCGGAGGGTCTTCGGGATAATCAGGGAGCTAATCCGGAGAACCTTCGATGGATCCCCACCAGCAACCAGCGGACGCACAGCGCGGATTGTCACAGTCCCGTTGTAAACCATTGGGAAGGTATGGGTGCGCGTGTGGTGGCCGCCCTCTACGAAGACAGTCCCGTTATCTGCAGGATCTCCGGCAGCGGTCGAGAAGCGGCCGATAGAGTTCCCGTTGACATAGATGATGTAGTCCGAGGCGTTCGCCGTGATGCAGCCCAAGAGCAACCGGAAGCAATTCCCGGTGAACTTGAAGGAAATCTCCCCGTAGGCGTTATCTCCTTGAGTGGTGTTCTGGTTGGTAATCAGTACCCTCCACTTACCAGGCAGTCCACTTGCTACGTCGTTTGTGATCGAGATTGGAGCCCCAACCACCCGATGTGCGAACTCGGGACCCAGTGGCAGGATGTGGATGTCCTTGGTGGCTGTGACGATGGCGTCCCCATAGGGACTGAGGGGCCAAGGCGCGGTTGTGATCGTCGCGCCTGGGAGGTACTCCTCAATCAAGTAGCGCCGCAGATTGTTCACATAGGAGTTCGTCCCGAACCAGTCGCGGGGGTCCTTCAGTGTCCCATTACGTGGATCCGTGATAGCCATTTCTGGCTGGTTACCGGAGCCCCAGGTTATCGAGTCGCCAATCCAGACGACACCCACGAACTGGGTCAGGATGTTGGTAAGGGCTGCCTTGAGGCGATTGAGCCCCCCACCGAAAGGCGTAAAGCAGGCTGGACGACTTAAAACAGAATCGCCCTCGAAGGCTATCCGCGTGAAGTCGTTCGGCACTCCGGAGAGCTTCCAAGAACCGTGAATGTAGACGTTCTTCCGTGGAATCGAGTCCACTTTGAAAATGGCGCCACCCAAGTCCACCGTGCGCCCAACAAACTCCGCCTCAAACTTGGCGAAGGCTGCGGAGTCATTCACTACCCCGTCCGCCACCGCCCCATACTTAGGGTTAAGTGGGTTCAGCCTGTCGCCAATCGTTGCAGCCGCAGCCGCAGCACTTGCCGCAGCCCTTTGGGCACTTGCCGCAGCCTGAGAGGCGGACACGGCTACTGCCGACTCAGCCGCTGTAAGTTGGTTCTTATTGACGGCATCAGTGCCATCCACTCCAGGGGCCACATTGACAATTCGGCGGTTCTTCGCGTTCGTGGTGTTATCGCCGTTAACACTGACAACGTAATCGGCCAAGTCCCGTGCTTCCTCGGCAATATGAATCGCCTGGATCTGGGAGGTATTGAGGTCGGAAGCCCGCAGGAGCGAGCCCTCGGTGAAGTCCACGATTCGATCGGTGGCTGAAGTGACGCGGCGGACCTCTATGGAGGTGTATCCGTCGCTGCCACCACGGACGATGGTGGTCTTCAGGAGCGTGGGGGAAACGAAGCGATAGTCAGTTGTAACGGCCAGGACCTTCCTGGACGTGGGGCCTATCAGGGTAATCTGGACGAAACGTCTCGCCAGGTACTCGAAAGAGATGGGGAACTCCGTCCGCGTCCCGTCCAAGGGGTACGTGTAGACGGTCAAAGTTTGAGCCATAGGTCGGCCTCCATGCGTGTGGAAAGAGAGGCCCGGCGTCCTGCCAGGCCCTAATAGTGAGGGGATCTATCGGGTCGCCCGGACGCCGCTGTCCTGAGCCATACGCATCATCACGTTCTGGGTCATAGGGTCATTCGGTACGAAGAAGCGGAGGGCATTCCACAGGGCTGTACGGTGCCCTTGAACGTCATCGCCACGTTTATCTGCGGCGACGTGAGCGGCCGAGTAGAACCCCATGCCGGCGTTGGCCAGCACCCCAGCGGCGGGGATCTGGTCGAGCGTGTTAGAGATAACGTCCTGGACCCCATTGGAGTGCAGCGGGGCCACCCCAGCCATAGGCGCACCTTCGGCCCGCTTGGGGCTTGGCTCCCGTGGGAGGATCGAGGTCCGCGCTGCAGTAGCCCAGTCGTACCCCAAAGGCCCACCCACTACGCTCGCCACACCAGCAGGAGCGCCGATGTGGGAGCTCCGGGAGATTGCCGCGTAGGACAGCATTGGGAGACTAAAAGCCTTGTCCAGGTAGTCCTTGCGGGCTCGGTCTGGAAGTCCCAGAGCCTTGAGCTGCGCCGAGGCTGCATAGAGCATCGTGGCGAGACCCAGAGAGACCCCCACCTGCGCGGCCTGGTCGAGCGCCGCCCTGCTCCCGTTGCGGTGAGCCTCCCAGTAACCACGGACCATACGGCCGTTCACACTGCGGAGAACGAACATTTTGAACTGCATCGCCGCTCCCACCACAGGGCCGTACTGGACGGACGCCTGGGCGGAGACCTTGTGAGCCCGGAGGATGGTCTCATCGGCCACCCGGTCACCCAGGCGCCACAAGTCCATCGAGCGGACATCCTTGGCCAGCCCTTCCCGGTCGTTGAGGGACCACTTGCCCGAGGAGTCCCGTGTGAAGTGCTCACGAATCAGGTCGGAGATCCCCTGGAATTGCTCCTTGGAGATCGAGGCGGAGCGGAGGCGCTCTGAGGTGAACAGCGAGCTGGTCTTCCCATTGAGTACCTGGTTGGCCAAGTCCACCATCATCCCCTGCCGGCCAGCGTCCAGCAGAAGATTGGAGGACTCCTGCAGGAGCCAAGTGAACGGGTTGCGGACTGCGGCCTCCCCGGTGAACCACTTCACGTTACCCGCAAGGGTCGCCATGAAGCCCGAGGTGCGGTTGCGGAGGTTGTCCACGATGTCAGCCCTGGATGGGCGGATGAGGTCGTCCAGCTCCTTACCGAACAACAGGTCGTGCATCGCGGAGATATCCTCCGGCTTCAGGTGCGTCCCTGCGGTGGTCCACTCACGAAGCACAGGGACATCCTTCAGGAGCATTTTGAGGTGACCATTGACTGCCAACTTAGCCGCCTCCCCGAAGTTCTGGATGCCCATATAGGCGTTCTTCGTGGTGAACCCGATGTCGTTCAAGGCCCGGACGAAAGTCCCGAAGGCTGCGTCCGGATCTCGACGGGCTCGGCCTGTGAGGATCTTGAGGGCACCGTAGAGAGCCTGGGCGTCTTGCTTTTCGTCGCCTCGGGTTGCCGCCTGCTCAATAGCGATAGCCTGGTCCTTCAGCTCCTTGGTGGTTTTGCCAGTGGAAGCCATAAGGGCAACGTCACCGTTAGTCCTCCGGTCGTACTGAGGGACCAGGCGCATGATGTCGAACTCGCGCAGGTCATTGACTGCGAAGTCGTCACCGCTCGGGAGCTGAATGGACACGTCCGAATCAAAGAGCTGGCGAGCCTCCAGGTAGGCGTTGTTCTCCAGACCTGTGAGTCCGTCCAGGTTCTCCTCGATCAACGAGCTGCGATTGAATTGCTCGCTGTGCGAGATTCCATAGGCTTTGTCATGGGCGTACTTCTCCACGAGCTCCTGCAGAATCTTCGCCTCCACCTGAGGATCCACCTTTGGGGCTACCTTCTTCTGCCCCTTGGTTCCTCTCGGTGGCTTCGGGGCAATGGCAGCCAGGCGGGCCTGAAGGGCTTCCTGAAGCATGTCGTCCACTCGTGCCTTAACAGCCGGCCGTTTCATGTAGCTGGCCAGCCAGGAGCGCTTGATGGCTTCCTGCAGACCGTCCCTGCCGAGTTCCCGAATGTATCCCTGCTTGGCAGCCGTGGAGTATCGGTTGGGGTAGTAGGAGTTGGTGTGTCGAGTGTTCTGTAGGAGTGGCTTGGCGTCGAGGCGGCCGAACTGCCCCGGATTGACCAGGCGGTCCAGCTTCTCTCCCAGGTGTTCCTGAAGAGCACCCACCATCTTCACCTCACCAGGGGTAAGACCTACGGTGTCCCCTCGCTCCAGCGCTTCCACGATTCGGCGGGATGCCATCTCCTGTCGGCCTGCCTGAGTCAGTGGTTGGGCTTTCCAGTAGGGATCCGCGTGGATCTCATCGAAGAGCGTCTGGAATCCCCGGTACGCCTTGTTGTCCTGCGCATGGAAGCGCTGGTGGAGGTCCGAGGCTGTAACCCCAAACTTCCCGTTGGAACCGTTGGTGTAGCCCGTGGGAGACCGGAAGAGGTCATTAGCCAGCGTCCGGAGCTCGTCATTCGTGGACCGACCCAGTACCAGGCCAATCTCGGACATCCCACCGAAGCGGACGCCCAGGTTGGCCTTGGTGTCGTATGGGTCCAGCTCATCGAAGTCTCGGATGGTCCGAGGGTTCAACGGAGAGCCGGCACTATGAATGGCACCATTGGCCGTCCGGGCTGCCCCTGGCTCGAATGGAACGTCCGTGAAGTCCACCGGGCCGTTCTCGAAGACCTCATCGCCATCACGGTGCGGCATGGCAGACGGGTCATCTTCGAGGCCAGCCTGGCGAGCCTTCTCGCGCACCAGGAGACGGGTAGCAGGTCCCGATACGTCCCCTTCTGGTCCCGGAAGGCTCAGTCTGCCCTCCAAGAGAGACACCGGCTGATACTCGCCTTCGATGGGGCCAGCCTCCAGCCCAGGACCTCGGGGGCTCTCAGGGGCCACCTCTGGACCCAGGAAGTCCCCTTCAAGAGGCTGGGGGCCACGGGAGGCTGCGGCAGGGCGAGCCCCAAGGAGGCCATTAAGGGCCGACCCAAAGGCTGCTCCCCCGAGGATAGCCATGCCAAGGTTCTCCTCCCGGCCGGCAACCTTGGCGTTGGTGTGCTCAGACAAGCCGCCCAGTGCTCCACCGGCAACAGCGCCGCCCACCAGGCGACTCCCAAGGCCGGCTGCAGCCCCACGCCCCGGACTCACCAGGGTCCAAGGGTCCCCCAACATCGCTGCAGCCCCGCCGATGAGCTGTGCTCCCATACCGGCAGTGGCCTGCTCCCGAAGCATCTTTTGGTTCTCCAGAGCAAGCTGGAGGTTCTCATCGAAGTTCTTCCGGTAGCCCCGCAGCACCACGTCATAGAAGGACGGGTCGAGCTGGCTGGAGCGGAGCTTGTTGTAATCCTCCTCTGTCCAATCACTCAGGCGTCCCATCTCGAACGGATCATTGAAGACATCCTTCATGCGGGTATAGGACTCGGTGAGGTCAAACTCTCCGTGGCCGATAGCTGCCCGGATGGCCATGCCCAGAGGTGAAGTCTGCAAGGATGCCTTCACGGACTCGCCGGTCTTCCCGAAGATACCTGGCTCGGTGTCATCGGCTCCGGTATCTGCCAGGAGCTTGGCGAATGGAGTGGCCACCTCCAAGCCTGGCCCTCCAGTCAATCCGGTAGCGGCCTGGACTGGCTCCACTGCGCCGGCCTTAGGTATCGGCTGCATGAAGTCAGGGGCCGCGTAGGAGGCGCTTCCGTCGCTGGTGGTTGCCTCAGGTCCACCCACGGGCTTTGCAAGAGACGCCAGGGCATCCGCTCGGGATCCCTTAGCAACGTCCGCCATCCGGGCCATGTACTTCAGGCCCTCCTCGGACACCTTGGAGAAATCCCCCTGGTCATACGCCTGGAGCTGGCCGCGCCCCACGGGACCGCCCCCTTGGTTGTACATGAGGAGCGCTTTGAGCTCATCACCACCAGACAGCTTCACGTTGTCTCGCATGTGTCGGGCTGCAGCGTCGATGGACTTGGCAGGGTTGAAGAAGTCAGCCTCTGTGACCAAGCCGTAGGCCCGTCCGGTGGCCTTGGTCATCTGCCCGATACCACGGGGGCCGGTGGGACTCTTAGCGGCCGGGTCGAAACGGGACTCCATGAAGAGCTGCTTGTGGAGTAACGGGTAGGACACTCCGTATTGGGCTGCGGCGGATTGGATAAGGTCGTCGTATGGGCCGCCAGATTGCTGGACTGCCGCGTATTCCTGGTTGAACTTCATGTAGCCTCCTTGTTAGTCGCGGAAGCCGAAAGCGCCCTCCAGTGTGCCAGTGGAGGGGTTAGCGCCGTTGAATGGCCGCTGGCTGCGTTCGTACTTCTCGATGTCGTATTCGTTGATCTTCCGGTCCTTCTCCAGGGCCTTCTCATCGCTGGCCTTACCGTTGATGTGCTTGAACTCATCACGGAGCATCTGGGTAGTGATCGGGGTGGCCATCTTCACGGCCCCGAGAGGGTCGGTAATGCGGAGACCACCTGGCACCTCCACGATGGAAAGGTCGTTTTGGTCGATCCAGGGGTATTGCTTGGAGATGGCCTTGAGGTGGGAATCCAGAATGTCCCGGCCTTGCTGCCAACTGGCGGCATTTCCTGGGTCCACCATGAGCGTCTGCTTGCGCACTACGCCGGTTGTCCTGGTGGAGGTCCCGAAGGTGACCGTGGACTTGTCCAGCCAGGAATTGACGACCTCTTTAGCCCTACGCTCGTCGCCTGTCCGGAAGAACTCCGAGTCGTACAGGTTGCGCGCAGCGGTCGAGAGGTTCCCCGGCATGTACGGGACGGAGCTATCAGACCCAGTTAGGAGCTCGTTCCACTTCTGGTCCGCCAGGTCTCGGGTCTCCTTCGAGGCGCCTCGTGATTTCCTGTCCCCGTCGATCATCACGTCCAGCCCCATGCCAGCGGAGGCCATGTTGGATGCGCGCTCAGCGAAAGCCGCCTGCTCCGGGTAGAGGGCCGCCAGGGTCGCAGGGTCAGCCTGGTAGAGCTGAATGAACTGGTTAACCTTGGCGGTGTTCTCGCTGGACAGCTCGGTGGAATCCGAAGTGACCAGGGCCTGATACTGGGAGGCAGCATCTTGGGCCACGCTCTTGAAGAGCTCCCGGAAAGGCCCGCCCTCAGTGTCAGCATTGAGGTAACTCAGCTTCAGGCGGGTCTTGCCGGCATCGTCAATATCCAGTGAGTCAATCTGCTGGAGCTTCTTGAACGCGAAGTTGGCCGCGTCCTCACTGGTGAACGTGCCGGTCTGGGTGTCCGTCTGGAAGGTCTTCCAGTCAGTGGAAACGATCCCTCCTTCCCTCTTCTGGTCGAAGCGGCTCTCGAAGATCCTCTGGCGGTTGTCGGACTGAGCCGCTTTGGTCATCTCCTTGGCTTGCTGGACCTGGAGTTGCTGCAGGTTGCCCAAGATCCTCTGGCGGGCTGCCAGGAGACCCTCGGACTCCTCCGTTACCGCATCGGTGCCCTGGACAGCCTTCAGACTGGTGGACATCCCATCCAGCATCTCCAGGCCCTTAAAGGGATCCGGGTGCATCGTTGCGTTCTGTAGGCCCTTGGTCCAGCCGTCCTTCAGTTCCCGGTTGCGGTCGAAGGTGGCCTTGGCGGACATAGCCTCCATTGCGGAGAGCTGGGCGTCCCCAATGACATCTCGCACCTTGACGGATTGGCCATAGAGATTGAGAGACTGGTCCCCGATGGTCTTAAAGAATCTGTCGGCACCTGGGCGGCTTGCGTTGTTCTGTAGGGCCTGCTGGAGGACACGGACGGCCATCCCTTCGTCCCCGATCTCGCCACTGGCAAGGCCCTGGTTGAGGTAGGCCGCCACATGTCCGGGACCAGCTTCGCCTTGAAGGACCTCTGGGTCATCCAAGAGAGACCCCAGGTCGGAGGCCGCTTGCATCGTGGCGTTCGCCTTGTAGCGCTCCGAGAGGTATCGAGCGTGTGTGTCGAACAGGGCAGCGTTGCGGTCGGTGATGTTGGTGTCGAAGCCCTGCTTGAAGAACTGGTCTTCAGGGTCGAGCCCGTTGTCCTCAGCGTATGCCTTGGCGGCATCATTTCGGCGGGTGTGTAGGTACTCCTGGAGATCGTCTGGGGTCTTGAACTTGTTCTGTCCGATCAACTCCTGGACCGAGGTGTCCACCTCATAGGCAGCGTTACGGCCGGTCTTGCGGGCCAGCGCTTGCATTGTGTCCGGGTCGTCCTGATACAGAAGGGTCCCGTTTGCTCGGGCCTCCCGGCGCTGCTCTGGGGTGAGCTTGCGGATGATCTCATCGGATCGAGAGTCCGCCAGTGCAGCATTGGTGGCCCGGTAGCCTACGTATGCCTTAGTGGCGTTCTTGGCGAAATCTGTTAGTGCCGACAAGGCGCTGGGGGAGATGCCGCCAGCTTTCACTGGGGTGGCCCGGTAGCCCAGGCGCCCAGTGTCCCGGAGGCGCTGGATACCAGCACTCTCCCGGTTCTGTACTGCTTCATTGATCGAATTGGCCATTGGCCCTCCTTATTTCTTAGGTGCATTCAAAGACTGACTCAGGGAGTAACCCGAGGCTGCAGCTCCGGCAGTGCTGGAAGCCACACCCAGGGCCTTCGATAGGTTGGAGGTCTTGATGACTGGCGCAGCGCCTCGGATTGCGGACTTGGTGTTCTCCACATTGCCCACTTGATTCGCGAAAATGGCCTGGTAGTCGCGCTGGTAGTTGGTGACTACGCTGTCCTTCTCCCTCTCGGTCTCCGCCTGGGTGACCCGCTGGATCCGGTCCATGGAGTTGCCAGATAGACCGGACTCCCCGATGGCTGCGGTGACCATCCCTCGGTTCTTCAGGGACTTCAGGTTGATCTCGGTGAGCTCCTGGTTGGCCTGCTCCCACTTGTCGCGGTTCTCCAGGGTTAGGTCAGCGTTGGCCATGTTCATCTGGCGGACCATCTCGATCTGAGATTTACGCTTGGCGTCTTCCGCCTGGCCCTCAGCCTTGGCCTGGTCGTGAGCGGAAGAGAGTCCACCCACGAGCGCCACGGCCGCCATAGTGATGCTTACTGGTTCACACATGGCGCCTCCTTAGAAATAGAACTGGCGGAACCTGGTGTCATCGTAGGCTCGCTTGTAGCCTCCCCAGGTAGCGCCCAGGGCATTGAGAAGCTTGATGTGCTTCTCGTTGGCCAGCGACACGATGTTGGTGTAGGCGTGTACATGGAGGTGCCCCGTCAGGGACTTGAGGTAGTCCCTCAGGATCCAGAACAAACGCAACTTGTCCCGAGCGCTCAGGGCCTCGGCGTGAGTCGTGTGGACAAACCAGATGCAGGTCCCTGGGGTGCCACCTACAGCGAGAACATTGCCCCGCTCGTCTGTGACGGCTTTGGCCGTTGGATCATTCGAGGATGCGGTGAGGACCTGGATGGGGCATCGACCAGGTTTAACTCGGTCCATTTCCTCCCGGTCACTCGGGGCCAGGTTGAGGGCTGCCTGGTACAGGTGCAGATAGTTCGCCTTGTGTAATCGCATAGAGCCTCCTTGCTCATCAGGTGCCGGAAGACCGGCGCAGGTAGTTGCCCTCCCAGCCGCAGCCGATGATGTTCACCGGGACCGGGTAGGAGGACGAAAGGGTTACTGTCTGATTCCGGGCGTTGCCGGCTACGGAGAAGCGGTGTTGGCCAGTGCCAAGGGAGGCATTGCCAAGTACGTGGGACCCGAGGTTCACCCCTGGCATCGTGTAGACGAACTCCGTGGATCCGTTGGAAACGGTCACGTCGAAAGCCCCAGAGCGCTCGTAGTTCACCCAAGCTCGGCGGAGCTGTAGGCGCCCTACGTCCTCCGTGACCGTGGTGCCATCCTGGGCGGTGTTCTTGATGAGGAACTTGGAGAACACATAGAGGAGCTCGTAGCTCAGCCCCAGGACGAACTGGCGGCCAGTGTGGTCCCCGTCCAGGTAAAGCTCCCCGTCCCCCGTCCAGCCACCCACTGGGCACTTGTGGAGCTTGTAAACCCCATCATCCCGGAGGGTGTAGAAGTCCCCTGAGGTCGGGAGGAAGCCATAGGCATCCCGGATCTTAATGGTGGACCGGAAGAGATCGTCGTTATACGAGCTGGCCACCACGGAAGCCTTCATATCCATGTAGGCACGGTAAGGCTCTGTAGGTACGTCCAGCGTTTCCCGTGTGAACTCCACGCGCTCCAGGGTGATACCGCCAGGGCGCCGGAGGACCATCCACATGAGCGACCCGATGCACTGGGCGGAGAGGACCTCCACACCGTCCCCAAGATCCCAATGGCTCCAGGACTGCTGCGCAAGGCGCTGGTCCACGTAGAGGAACTTGTAGATGAAGACACACTGCTTTGCCTGATCCGAGAGCACCGTGATGAAGTTCTCGGTGCCGGACCCATGGATAGCAAACACGGTGTTCGGGACGTAGTTCGGGACGTGCCCCGAGATATCCTCCGCGTCCTTCACGTCGCTCACGTCCTGGACCGCGTAGTAGCGCTTTACGGAACTGAAGGCCGCTCGTGGGCTCACGAAGTAAACGCCACGGCCAAGGCCGAAGGGGCGCGCATTGTCGCTCACGTCGAACTCGGTGGTGAGGTCGAGCTGGATGGTCTTCGAGGACAGAACGCCGTTAGCTGTCAGGACAAATTGGGCTTGGTCGCTCCAGAGTAGGAGTTGCTCCGAGTACGGGACCGCATACTTCAGGATGGACACCCGGTTATGGGAGATGGCGACGTCTATCGGATCGTCGTCCGAGAGAGCCGCCACGGAGGCCGGGAAGAAGTCGAAGTACTTCGCCGTGCGGCTCATGATGACGTTCTCACCACTCAGGAAGCCCAGGCGATTCCGGAAGAAGAAGACATCACTTATGGCTGCATCCAGGAAGGATGGCATTGGGTTTGTGGTGTCGTCGCCGGAGGTCCGCTTACCCCACTCCACCGGCTTCCAATCGAACTGCCCATCAGCCGCCCGGACGAGCGCGTGGGGCATGGTCGAGTCGTCCACACCCTGGATGATCCCTGGAGCTACGGTCTCCCGCCATACCAGGCCGGCAGCGTCATACTTGACCCAGTAGTTATCCTTACTCGCAGTATTCTCCCCGGTGATCTCCACCAGGTATCCATCCACACACTGGATAGGCAGCTTGGCGAAGGTTTGGACCTGGTAGATGAACGCAGAGATGAGCTGGTTGGCATAGCCGTCTGCCGTGGTGATCGAGGTGATGTCCACGGTGGAGGACACACAGACCCATCCGGGTCCGGAGGTGGCCGTGAAGCCTGGCTTGGTGTTGATCTGGGTGGCCAACTGCCCGGCGATATACTGGGCGTCCATCTGGGTGATGTGAGTGGCCACGGAGCCATCGGGCAATGCCAAGGTAGCCAACTGGATCCCGTTGATAGCGACGGTGAGGGTCCGGCCGTACTGGCCTCCGCGCACGTTGATGACAGCCCTTCGGCGGAGCGGGATGTAGCCTGGCTGGGTCGTGGAGGTGCCCAAGGCGACCTTCTTCGAGCGATTCACCACGAACGTATAGTCCGCCACGGTGACCATCCGGAGGTCCGTCCTTGGGTTGCTGCAGTTCGCGTACCCGTTATAACCACGCACCGTATAGGTGTTGCCCAGGAGATCCCGGACGGCAATCCCGGTCCCATCCAGGAAGACCAGGTATTGCTCCTGGGAATCCCGGTTGATGAGGTGGACGGCCGGGTTGTTCGCCCACTGGGAGGCTGGCCCCAGGTACTTGATGAACTTCGACGGGAAGCGCTTCTGGAGGCCCTCGGTTTCGGAGGACCACCCGTTGACCTGGATGGCGCCCTGGTCCTGATAACGCAGGATGTCCGGTTGCTGCGAGATGCCACCCTTGAGGTTCTTGATGGATTGCGAGATGAGACCCATATCGCCCTCCTATCGGCTCGTACGGCCGGAGGTCCACGAGTCCCCGTCCAGCATGTTGAAGGCGCCATAGTCCAGCTCGTATTCCTGGACAGCCGCCCAGGCCTCAGACTCCTCTTCCTGGAGGGTCGCTTCGATCTCAGCGGCCCCAAAGAACCGGATGTTGAAGCGACGGGCAGCCTTAGCGACGATGTAAGAGCGGAACGGGACGGGCATATCCGAGAAGGACCGCAGGCGAACCAGGTCTACAGTCACCGGATCCGTGAACTGGTCGGTCTTGGTAGCGCGGTCGTACAGGTAGCCCCCACGGTTACCGTAGGTCGTCTCAGAACCGGACACCCAGATAGCCAGGTAGTCACGGGCGTAGGGAATGAGCTGCGAGAAGGTGTCAGGAAGAAGCTCTACGCTCTCCTCTCGGTTGAAGGTCCACCCCTTGGCCTGTACCTCTCGGTTGACCTTGGTGAGGATCCGGCGAGCGTTCGCAACGTCCGCGTTGGTGCCATCCTCCAGGGTGTTCACTGGGGATTCACCGATAGCTGCCAGGATGTCATTCACAGCATCGAGCTCATCGGAGCTGTTGAGGTTGTCCTCGGTAAATTCGTTCATTGGCTCCTCCTTGAGTCAAAACGAAAAAACCCCTCAAGCCCCAGTTAGGGACCCGAGGGGTTCGATAGGTGTTGCTTAGCCGAAGACCAGAGCGCCTACGGCTTCCGGACGCAGGCCACCGTGACCCATGGCGTACTTGCCGATGATCTGGTCAGCCTGCAGGGAAGCACGGCGGTCACGCTCCAGGGCCATGTCGCGGAGCTTCACGGTGCCTACAGCGGTACGGTGGGACAGCAGACCCACTACGTTATCCAGAGCAACCGGAACGGTGGCCGAGGAGGTCGCAGGGAAGCCATGCTTCTGGTTGGCGCCGTCCATATCGTCACCGGCACCACCAGCGGTCAGGTGTGGGACCTCCAGGATCTCCCAGCCCATCACGTTGCGAATCGCACCGGTTTCCGGGTTGATGAGAGCTTGGTAGTTCGCAGCGTTCGGCATCAGAGCCGCCAGGACAGCCGAGTAGTACTCCGGCTTGGTGTAGAAGGTGCGGTCGCCGGTAGGCACGTACTTGGTGGTGAAGTCCGCACGAGCGGTGGTCAGAGCCTTGATGATCGCAGTACCCAGAGCCGCCTGGTCAGTCAGCGAGGCAGCCGAGCCGATCTTCTTGATCGACGGAGCGCCCAGGCCGGTAATGTTCTCGTTCTTCGCAACCGGGAGGTTGTTCAGGACGGCAATCTCAGCCAGCACAGCGCCGTCTGCAGCAACCGCCAGAGCTTCACCGATCTGGGTCGAGTACTCCGAACGCACGTCATAGTGGTTCATCGCATCCTCGATGTCGTAGATCAGCACGTCCGAGGCCAGCAGACCGTCAATCGGGATGATCTTCTCGGTGTGCTTGATCTCGCCGCGTTTGTCGTCCAGGCTCTCGCCGGCTTTCAAGTAGACGCCTTTGGTGCGACCCATGACTGGGAAGCTCGCGGACTTACCGTTTTGGATGGTGCGGACCATGTGACGGGTGACGACTACAGCGCGACGAGCGAAAGCCGCCAGGACTTCACCGCCGAAAATCTTCAGGAAGCCACCCAGTTTGTCAGTGCTTACCGAGCCTTTACCTTGATCCAAACCAATTTGTTGACCTGCCATGTTGTGATCTCCTTATGCAATCCCAGGATCCTTCCCGGGTGTTCCTTACGGGCACGGCAAACCCTTGGGATGTACCCAAAGGCTCGTCGTGTGTTCCTATTAGTGAGGGGTTTTGCTGGTCCTTCTGGTTAGAACGGAGAAGCCAGTAGACGGGCCTCCACCTGGCGGCGGAAGGCTTCATCCAGGCGGTACTCCTTGGAGTTCATTGCGTCGATCATCTCCTTGCGGGAGCCGAAAGGTTCCACCTTGGGAGCCTTCTGGGTGCCTTGGGGAGACGCCGGGGCTTTCGCCATGACGTTGCGCTCTGGGGCCTTACCGAGCTTCTTGGCTCGACTCTGGACACCCAGGTTGATGATCGAGCGGACAGTCACCAGGTCCTTGCGCTCCATGGCCGCTTCGAGGGCAGCCAGCGACTCGGGGGAGTTCGCTCGCATGTGACTCACGATGGCGTTGAACTTGTCTTGACCACCGGCATAGGAAACGATTGCAGCGGCGTACTTGTCAGCCAGGGCTTCCTGTCCCCGGATGAACGAGTCCACGAACGACTTCGAGTAACCAGCTTTCGCCAGGGCCTCATAGGTCGCATCGGACAGCTTGCCGTCACGCTCATATTCCACTTCAGCGTTCGCGGCGGCCTCTTCCGTGAGACCGTTCTTGATCGCCTGTTGACGCAGGGTGTCGAAGCCCTCCGCATACTCGTCCAGGCCTTGGATGGACTGCTTGAGCTCATCGGAGGGCTCGTCCAGTAGTTCCAACTCCTGGTCGTCTTTTGGACCGTCCTGGTCCTCTTCGCCGGCTTCCTTGTCGGCGTCTTGCTCACCCCCCTCTTCGCCTTCCGGCTTGTCCTTGGGTGCCTCTTCGCCAGTCACCTGGTCCAGAGTGATTTCGTCGTCCCCATCTCGGACGGAGACATCCAGCTTCAGCATGTTCTGCTCGTGCTCGGCCGGGTCGCTGGAGGAGATGATGGCGTTGTTGACACCGAAACTCGCGTAGACATCAGCGGAGCGGTAGAGGGCGCCGGCCAGGGTGGCCATCGAGAGGGACAGAATGCCAATTCGCATAGATACTCCTTAAGAATCATAGGGATGGGACACGGAGGTGTGTCCCTATTAGTGAGGGTTTTAAGCTCCCAGCGGAGCCGCCTGGAGCCCCATGGAATCCATAGCGCCTGCCATAGCGTCCGGGCTTGCGGTTGCCTGAGCGGCTGCGCCTGCGCCGATGCCTTGAGCACCTGCAGAGACGCCCTCCTGCATCGCAGTGGCTGCCATGGCCTTCGCCTTGTCCTGCTCGGTGAGGAGTAGGCCGGCAGTGTCCATGCCCAATGCGTTTGCAATACGGATCTTCAGATTGGCCACGTTGAGGTCCGGGTCCTGCACCTGGCTCAATGGCGCGATGAGGGAGACGAACTGGGTCAACTTGTCCAGGTCCTGGCCGCGCCCCAAGGCTTCCATGCCGGTGCTCACAGTTGGCTCGATGGCCTCCTGAGGCATATCCGGGATGAGCTGGGTGGCTTGCAACTGGACCATCAGGTTGCGGACGATTGGGAGCTGAAGCTCCTGGGAGAGGATCGAGTAGACACCGCCGAGGGTGTCCTCCAGCTCCTTGGCCACAAAGCGAATCTCCTCGGCCGTCACCCGTTCGCCCTGGCGTTGAACCGCCGAGTTGAGCATGAAGGCATAGGAGAGGCGCGCTTCGATCCCTTCGGCCACAGTCCGGGCAACGGTGAAGTCTGCGGTCTTGTCGAGCTGCAGGAACTCGATGTCCTGCTTACGGCCTGGCACGAAGTCGCCGGTCTGGGACTTGACCAGGCGGCGCACCTGGGTGATGCCGTTGGGGTTCACCAGGCCGACAATCTTCGAGGACACCATGGCGAACTTGACGATGGATTCCGTGAGGTTCTCCAGGGACTGAAGGTCCCCCAGGTACTCCTCACAGTGGGATCGGCCGTAGTTCTCGCCGTCCATCTTGACGTAGCGCACAGGAATCCACGGGCAGGCCGTCAGAGGGTACTGTCCATCAGAGCCGTCCACCTCCTCACCCTCGACCTCCTGATAGCTCAGGTATTGGTCGCCGGATTCGTCATCCAGGTAGACGTGGGTGTAGACCTGGACGAGCTCGTCGGGATCCTTCTCGCCTTCTATCGAGTTCCTCACGTCCTCCGGGAGGGCCGCATAGGCAACCTTGTCCACGGTGATGAGCTGTAGGATATTCCCGAAGGGATCCCGCTGGACCACGTAGTTGGAGAGCTTGTATAGCTTCGGTGGGTTGAACTTGTCGGCCTCTGGTGGGGCCAAGTAGAGCATCCCATTCCCGGCCACCAGGAGCTGCTTGATGAGCTCGAAGAGAGTCGGCCGGTAGCTGTTGGATTCCATGAAGGCCATCAGGATCCGCTCGACCATGGAAAGGCTCTGGTCGATCTGAGCGAGCTGGGCGCTGTCGGTGATGATTTCCTTGGCCTGGAACTCGCTTATGGTTAAGCGCATCCATGGGGCCAGCGGGAAGAGTGCCAGCATGAGCTTGGCGGCGATGTTGTTCAGACCTCGGGCACCGACCGATTGCCAGGGTGTGGTGTAGTCGGTGGAGGCGTTATCGGAAGACTTCGGGAACAGTGAGGGGATCGTCAGCTTCGCGCAGTTCTCGGCCCTGGTTTCGTAGGGGGCTCTGTCGTTAACCAGCTTGTCATAGGTCGCCTTGGCACCATTGGACCCGAAGCCTGTACGGGCTTCAGCCATTAGTGCCTCCTCAGATGTTCAGACCAGTCCCGGAAGATCGGGAAACCGAGAGACCACGCTTGCCCCGCGCTCTGGCGGCCTTACGTGCTGCTTCGGTGTCGGTGTTTCCTTCGTCGTTGGCGGTCTCCTTGGGAGCCTCCACGGCCGCTGCAGGAGTTGGGTCGGCTACAGGCTTGGCAGCGTCATCACCGCCCCCGCCCAGTAGGCCCCCGCCGATAGTGGCGCCCACTACCTTCTTAACGGCCTTCGCTACTTTCTTGCCCATCCTTGGACACCTCCAGTTTGCGGTAATTGATCTCATAGCGCCCTTCGGATATCCGATGGGTAAACGCCATGACCCTGAAGTCAGTGGACTTAGCGATGGCCCGAGAGAGCCTCACAAGTTTCCTACCGACTTGTCCGCGATAGTCAGGATTCACGTAGAACCACTGGACAGTAATGAGCTCGCCTACATGGCAGTCGTCATCAGCCGTCATAATTACCGCGCCGACCACTCTCCCCTCTTCCGACTTCGCCAGGATCTCAAAGCGTTCATTCGCCTTGATGTCCCAAGTGATTCGACGGAATGCCTCTTCCGGGCTGGATTGCCAGGTGAGTTCAGGAATGTGGTCAATTGCATTAACGACCAAGCCATTCACCAGCGTACTCACTCCTTCCTCCATGGGATGAACCGAGTACGTCACCCCAGGCATCACGAAGTCCTCTTTGCGAGGCTCTTCTTGATTGCCGAAGTGGAATAGCCGGTAGATGGCTTGGCTGTGACCTTGGGTTTATCCAGGGCCGAACCTACAGACGCCGAAGTGTCGTCCTTATCGACCTTGGCAACGTTATCCGTGCTGGTCTCAGTCCCGTCACCGGACCCATACTCGACACCCTTCGGGTTATCTAAAAGAATGGGCTCAGGGGCAGGAATAGCGGAACTAACCTTCGGCGTCTTCACTTTGCTTGAAAAGCACACTTGCGCCTCCTTAGGTCACTTGTTGATCCTCCAGGTGTTGCATTTGTGCTGCATCCATTTGCTCGATGAGCTCGGTTACCAGTTGGGCACCTTCAGCAAATCCTAAGATGGCCGCTTCGGTCCATCCAGCGCGCCTTAAATCGTCCAGGGCTCCTACCCGAGTGAGGTATGCGAAGTTAGTCCGGGCTTTAAGGAATTCGGCTGCAGCATGAGGGATTGAGGGAATATCCTCAGGGTTTTCCAATTGATACTTGATAACGGCAAGCATATAGCCTCCTGTGAAGTGTCATCCCATGGCACCCCTGGATCCCCGCTAATAGTGAGGAGTTCTAAGAGGTGCCACAGTGATTAGCCTCGGCCTGGGTCGAACGGCTCCCGGACTGGTTGCCACGGAATCGGCTTCATGGTTTCCCAGTTGAAATCAGAAGATCGGCAGATACGAGCAACTTGGGCCTGAGCTACCAGGTCCTCGTAGGCCATGCCTTGTTTACGTGCCAGGGACGCAATGCAATCCCACAGAGTGATTCCGGTCTCGAAGGAGCATTCAGCCTCTTCAGCCGGCATCGAACTCCAGGACCATACTTCCTCACCTTTGCGAGGACCAGACTTCATCACGCGGCTAACTTCAAAGAAGAAAGTGGGATTGTCCAGCCACTCCAGAAGTGGAGTTGTACCGACCATCTCGCCCACACCTGGAATGCCGCCATAACCATCCGTGGCATCACCTTTCATGGTCTGGTACATATGCCAACGGTCGGCGTCCGCTTCGGTATTGGTGACCACCTTGTTCTGGGTGAGCCAATAGAACCGGCCGGGAATGGTGTTGAAGTCTTTGTCACACGAGACCGGGATGGCCTCATCGACATCCAGGAATTCCGGATTGGTCGCCAGGATCCCAAGGACATCATCGCCCTCCAGGCCGAACCATTGGAAGGTCCGGTAGTAGGTCTCGGTGTCGGCCATTTGGCCCTTCAGGAACTCCGGGTAGCCCACTGGTTTCCGTTTACCTTTCCGGTTGGCCTTATAGGACGGTAGGACGACCTTCCGCCAGTTATCGGCGCCATTCGGGGTCGAGAAGACCATCACCAGCTCGGCGTTGTGGAACTCCTTCAGGCGCTCACGGAAGTGCTTGAGGTTGCCCTGGAGAATGCTCAGGGCGCGCTTGTGGTCGCACTGGAGGGTCCAGACATCTTCACCCCAGTCCACCTCCTCCTCGGCCGCAGAGAGGGCCTCGAAGATCAGATAGTCACCGTCCAGAAGGAGCGCAATCCGCTTATTCGCCTTCGACATTCGCAGGCTCCTCTTCCGGTTCCTGAGGAGACTCTTTGACCACTTCCTTAGGGGCGGCCTTCGGAACTGCTTTGGTCTTCTTAGCGGGCTCGAAGAGGGCGCCGCTCAGACCGCAGGCGCCACGATGGCGTAACTGCCAGCAACTATCAGGTTCTTGCGGAGAGCCACTTACTGGGCACTGGGCGGTAATGGCACAAGCGGCCGACTTAACGCCCTGGACTTCCGTGTCCGGCATGTAATGCTTGCAGTCCTTGCAGAGATTCATTGAATCCTCCCATGTTGTTTCAGTAAGCGAGTACCGCTCGCAGTGAGTGTCCAATAGCCGCTGATAATCCCAGCACCGTTAAGAGCAGTAATATGCCCTCGGCTGGAGGCTTCTGCGGCCAGTTGGGCGAACTCACGGGCGAAGTTGGACTTGTAGGTTTTGGGCTCCATCTTGATGAGGTAGAGGAACTTGAGGTAGTCATCCATCAGTTCACCGCGTTGAATCGCTTGTCCAGGAACGCGGTAGGTTCGGACTGGTGAACTTTCGGAGCCTTCGCGGTGATCTCCATTAGCGGCGGCGCCCACTTACGGAAGGCAGCGCCCGAGTTGTGATCGGTTTCCTTCATGAGCAGGTCACGAATTTGCTTAGCGGAGTCCCTCAGGAAGAACTTGCAGAGACCTTCAAGACCACCCTCATTGTGGGCTTTCAACATTGCCTCACCCAAGGCACGGCGCTGCGGGCTCATGCCGGGCTCTGCTTCCAGAACCTTACGAATCTCTTCCGGCATCGCGACGATTTCCGCCAGGACTTCCTTGCCGAACACTGCAGTGAAATCCAAGGTGATACGGCACTTGAAACTACGGGACATATGGCCTCCTATTAGTGGCAGTCCTTCCAGGTCTTACCGAACTTGGCCTCAGTATCAAGTTGGCACCGGAAGTTAAATTGAAGTTGAACATTGCGCATGGCTTGTTGTGCGGCTTCAGCGACTATCTTCGCAGTGGCATCATCCTTGGCGCCGATCTGTACTTCGTCGTGAACCCAAGCCATATAAACGAAGTCCCCATCCCACCCGTGGACCAATCCATGGTCCTCGACAAGAATCCTTTCGATCTCTACGACCCACGCCTTGCAGATGAGGGCGCCGGCCGATTGCAGGAGAGTGTTCAGGGCACTATGGGGAGAGCGGACGTGAACCTTTCGGCCATCCAGGCCTTTGATCCAACGGCGCTTCCATTTGACATCCCACTTCTTCAACACGCCGTTGTACGTCTGGGAGGCAATAAGTTGCTCTTCCAGGGCGCCACGGAGTGCGGAGATAGCTGGGGTGTTCTCCAGGAAGGACTTCTTGAGCGTCTTGCCCTCAGCCTTCCCGCCACCAACGAATCCACCAACTTTCGCGTCACCCGCTCCATACAGGAACGCATAAATGAAAGTCTTAGCGATGGCCCGACGAGCCTCGTGGTATTCGCTGTGTTTGTCTCGCGTCTCGTCTGGACAAATCCCTGCGGCGATTCCGTTCACCCAGTGGATATCACCGTTAAGCACGGTGTCCGCGTAGACGCCTCCGTCGAATGGAGACCCGAAGTGACCGAGGCAGCGCAGCTCCAAGCCGCTTGCATCGACACCCACCTGTATCCACCCACGGAGACCAGCTCCGAACAGAGAGCGGCACTCAGGGCCGTATGGGGCTGTGCCCGAAGGCACCTGGGCCATGTTCGGGAAGGAATGGGTGGCACGTCCTGTTACCGCACCATTCGGGTTCACTGAGCCGTGCATGCAGCCGTCCGAGCCGACCTTCCGCATCCATGCGTTGTCACCTTCGGCAAGCTGCCCGATCCGCTTCTGGATCATCAGGTAGTCACGAACCAAGTCGATGGCCGCCTGGGCCTTCTGGTCGGATACCTTGACGTGCTCAAGCACCTCATCGTCCACCTTTGGGGCACCTGCAGGAGTCCATTCCTGCGGTTCCCACCCAGCGATCTCCAGGACCCGAATGATGTGGTCGCGGCTCGCTGGGTTGAACGTGATGTGCTTCACCGGGCTATAGGGAGCACCTTCCATGGTCTCCCGCTTATCCAGCCGGCGTTTCTTGCCCTCACCGCACCAGACTCCGCCAACCTTCGGGTACTTGACCTTCGGGTACTTGGGGAGCGGCTTCCCTGTCTTCGGGTGCTTGAAGGCTTCCGTGCCTCCGTGAGGTTGATACCAAGACCCGAAGGTCTCGATGAGCTGCATGAGGAGATCGGAGCGGCGTCCTGCCAGCTCCATGTAAAGCTTCTCAGCGGCTACCTGGTCGAACGGGAATCCATTCCGTTCCATCTGAGCCAGCGTCCATGCGGCTTGATGTTCCAGGCGAACGGCGGCCATCCATGGCTCGCCATTGGGCGCAAACGGGAAGTAATGAGCGTCAGAGACGAGCTTCTCGAAGAGTCGCAGGGTTACCTGTACGTCCTGTACGCAGTACTCCAGCATCTCCTCGTTGAAGTAGGCCCAGACGTTCTCACCTTCGCCGTAGGTGCCCTTGAGGATCCCCAGGCGGTAACCCCATGCCTTCAGTGCATGAGAGCCGTGGAGCTTTCCTGGAAGCTTGCCAGCCCGCATCAGGGCGCCATCTCGATCCTTGATGTTGGCGTAGACCAGGCGGGAAGCTACGAGGGTGTCGAAGACCCTCTGGCGGGGGATGTTGAGGCGCTTACCTGTCAGCTTTCGCTTGAGGAGATCGAGCGCCGGGTGGTCGTACTTGATCCCGTTGTGGAAGACCAGAAGACCATCAGGTTTTGCCGCCTCGGCCTCCAAGGCCTTCAGGTAGCTAAGGAAATCCTCCGGACGATAACGGATGGTCTCCCCGGTGGCAGGGTCGATAGTGACCCCGCAGTGGAACTTGGAAACGGTGTCCAAAAGGCCGTCCGTTTCGATGTCCGAAATGAGCATAGGGTCCCTCCTGTGCTTCAAGCTGTCGTGTGAGGATTTCCTCCTAAGTGGTTGACTGGTATGGGATTACCGTTAGCGGGTCAGCGCCTTGAACTTGGCGGCCTCGAAGCGCAGCTTTTCGGCATCGGCACGGAAGCCCTCTTCGGCCTTGCGCATGGCTTCGGCGGTGTTCTTCGCCCATTCGGCCTGCTTGGCCTTCTGGTCGGCCGCCTTGGTCAGCGAAGCGATGAGGCGAGCCAGGATGAAGCGGTAGGTTTTGATGACGAACATATGGGTTCTCCTTTAGAAGTCGGGGTCGTCGCTACCATCGAGCTGGGCAGCGGTGGATGAATCGGGTTCCCAGCCATCAGGCAGGGGCTCAAGCCAGCCGGTTTCCCGGTTGTAGAGCATGAAGCCGGCCACACCGGTCTCCCCGGTGAAGCGGCACTTGAGGACTCGGAACAGGACCACGTTGGGGTTCTCGCCTTGCTGGTTACGCTCGGCGGCGATGATGGTGTCCGAGAGCTGTCGCAGAGATCCGGCACCGCGCAGGTCGGTAACCTTGATGACTCGGCCTTCCTCGTGAGGGGTCCCCTTCTCGGGGTTCTTGAGGTGGCAGATGACGACCATCAGGACGCTATTGGTCTTGGCGAAGGTCTTCAGCTTGGTCATCAGGCGGTCGATGGTCTTCCGCTCGTCTGCGTTGTCGTCCATGCCGGACACCACAATCGAGATGTGGTCCAGGACGATGACCTTGCAGCCCATGGCCTTAACCATGTAGTGCAGCTTGGCCAGCAGACGGTCTTCCACGGATTCCGCGAAGGAGTCATAAAGGAAGAGCTTGTCGGTCTCGAAGATGGCATCGAAGGCAGCGTCGAATTGCTCCTCCGTGGTCGCCTCCGGGTTCTGCCGGTAGCGAGTCTTGAGATGGAGCCCAACGATGTCCTGGATGGTTTCCTCGACGGCCTCCTCCAGCATGGCGACACCCGTAGGGATCCCCAGACGGTGGAACCAGTTGTAGGTGTTCTGGCGGACGAAGGTGGACTTGCCGGAGCCGGAGCCCGAGGTGACCATCAGGACCTCACCCTCACGGGCGTCCTTGGTCATCGAGCGGAGCTGTGTTGGGGCATCGAGCGGAATGGTCGGGGCGACCTTCTTCTCTTTGACCCGTGCCTTCATGGCCTTGGCGGAGACCACGCCGTCCGGAATGAACGGGGAGGCGTTCCACATGGCCTCCATGACATCCTTGCCCCGGCCCGCCAGGAGGCACTCGTTGGCATCCTTGAGAGGAAGCACAGCGATCTTCACCTTGCCGGCTGGGAGGATCTCAGCGGACTCCTGAGCGGCCAGGCGGCCAGGCTCGTCCATATCGAACATCAGGACGATCTCCTCGAACTGGTCGAGGTACTCATAGTTAGCAGCCAGGCAGGCTTTAGCGCCCTTAGCGCCGGCTGGGATGGAGACCACCGGATACTTCAGGCCCTGGAGCTGGGCGACGGACAGGCAGTCGATCTCACCTTCCGTAATGACGATCTTGCGACCACCATTCCAGAGCTGCCGGCCGAACAAGAGGGACTTGTCGAACTGGCCACGGGTGGCGAAGTTCTTGTCCTTGTCGCGGAGCTTCTGACCAACAAGGGTGCCGTCTTCGGAGTAGTAGTTGGCGATCTGGTATGACACGCCGTTCTGCTTACCGATCCAATAGCCGTACTTCCTGCAGGTCTCCTCCTGGATCCCTCTGGCCGTCAGACCCTGATAGCGGCCTTGGTGCTTACCCATCTCCAGGCAGCCTTCGACAACCCGAGTAGAAGGCCGATACTCACCCCCTGCCCCGTCACCAGGGACATAGTGGTCACACGCAAAGCAGAACTGGTGACCATCCGTGTATAGAGAGTTCGCATCTGAGCTCCCACACTTTTCGCATGGGATGTGTTCCAGGAACTGGCTGTCTTCGCCTTCACCTTCAGAACGGTCCATCAGGACCACCCACAGGGCAGGTTACAGGCAGCTCACCGGTGGCTCGACGGGGAACCAGGTCCACATACTTCGCCTGCATCTTCAGCCGGCGCTGTAGGTTTCGCTCACTCGCAGGGATCCCACGGACCTCCACGAGCTGGCCCCAATGGGTATCACCGACAAACCGAACGTGTGCCCCATCGATCCCGTGCTGGGTGCCGGAGATCAGGAACTGGTTGAGGTTGTAGTCGAAATTACCGATGGCCTGGGTGGCACACTCGAAGTCATACACGATGACATCAATGGGGACCGTGGACAGCTTGCAGCAACCGATGATCCGGTCGTGGTCCGTGTGGTCGTAGAACTGCATGGGATCGTAGGCAACTGTCGCCGCGTCGAGGGCATCCATGACTTCGCGGAAGGAAACTCCCACGGTGATGATGTCGATGTCTTTGGGCTTCACTCCGAAGAAGATGTCCCGAGCACAGCCACCAGCAATCACGCAGCGGATGCCACGGGCTTGGAGGTGCTCCAGGAGATCGAAAGCGGCCTGCATCGAGGAACGGTTAATCATATGAACCTCCTTGTTCACAGGGCAAAAGGCTCCCCGAGGCGGCCGTGAGGACCACCTTGAGGAGGGCTTGAGGGTTACAGCAGGCTCTTCGCCAGGTAGTCCTGGACGTTGAACGAGGGGCAGGCTTTGCCAGAATCCAGCTCGTTGTGGCCGACGATCCGAGCCCCTGGGTAAGCCTGTTGCAGGCCCCTTAGGGTTGCATTCAAGGTGTCCCACTGGGCCGGCGTGAAGTTCGCGGCTGGCTGCAGCTTCTCGTCCACACCACCGACCAGACAGACGCCTACGGAGGTCGCGTTGTGGCCTTGAACATGCGCACCGACCACACCCAGCTCCCGGCCGTGCTCGACGGAGCCGTCTCGACGGATAATCAGGTGATACCCGACATCCAGGAAGCCACGCTGGCGGTGCCACTGGCGGATCTCGCGCAGGCCGATGTCCATGGATGGCTTAGTGGCTGCGCAATGGACCACGATGAGGTCCGTCTTGAGGCGATTTTTGAATTGAACCTTCGGCATCATTGCACTCCTTTGCAAATGAGGATGCCGTCTGGGATCGGTTGGCCTTTCTCCTTCAGCCAGGCGGCCGGGATGAGCTTGTCAGCAAATTGGAAGCCATTCTTTTCGCACCATTCGGCATAGGTTGTCTTGGAGCCCTTGTAGAGCTTTGCTCGGCTCGATGAGAAGACGAAGCGGATGTCCAGCTCCGGGTGTTGCTCCTGGATCAGCAAGTGTTTCTTGCGGTCGTCTACGTCGAAAATCCCTTTCGACTCCACGATGATCCCATTGCGCAGCACGAAGTCAGGCGTATAGGACGCCTCACGCTGGGGCACGGTGTACTTCAGCTTGAACTGCTCGAAGGCCACAGGAATCCCTGCAGCCTCCAACTGAGCGGCGATCTTCTCTTCGAGGCCGGAGCGGTAGGCAGTGGTTTTGCCTGCAGCCGACTTAGCGGCATACGCTCGGCGGCCGGTGAAGGCCATTAGAAGTCGCCACCATTATCAGACACTTCATAGCCATCATCAGCGGGGCCGAAGCCATCATCTTCCGGCTCATCCTGAGGAGCCTGGCGGCGCGGCTGGGAGTTGTCGGCCACATAGCCGTCCTCCTCGACCTCATCACCCCAGTCCTCTTCGCCACCGCCGAACTCGACCAGCTTCAGCAGCATCACAGAGTCGATCTGCAGCTTGACCGAGGCGCCAGTGGTTGGCGTCCAGCCGTAATCCATCAGGGTGACCTTGGCCTTGATCTCCGAGCCGCCCGAGATGTTCGGAACGTCTACGATGGTCTTGCCCTTCGAGTCGGCCACCTTCAGCGGCTTCATGATGGTCTTACCGGTCTTCTTGTCGTCGTAGCGGTCATAGCTCGACATGCGGAAGGTCACGGTGCCATCGCCATTGTCCACGAACGGCAGGTCACCTTCGTAAGGAACCAGGGGCTTCTTGCCGCGCTGGACCTGAGGAGGGTTCTTCTTGTGCTCGGCCAGGCGCTTCGCATAGGACTCTTCGTGATGCTTCACGATGGCGTCGATGAACGGCTGGGCAGCGTTGGCCTCGATGGTCAGGCTGATTTTGTACTTGCCACGCTCGGTGGCGAAGTGGTCACGGCCGAAGTCTGCCTTGGCGATGTAGGCGTAGGGCTCGACGGTGCCGCGTGGGGTGATGACTTGTGGACGCTTTTGGAAATTGCTCATGGAATAGACCTCCTTGTCTATGTGGGTTAAGCTGGGAAGCGGACCTTTGCGACCTCCGTCTGCAGGTACTCGCGATTGATCTCGATGGCCATTTGCTCGCTGGCATTGCGCCGGAAGAGCTTGAAGGACCCGTACACAACGGCCTTGAAGTTCGCCAGGAGGAAGCCCTTCTGGAAACGCCAGGTCTCATGCTTGAAGTGGGCGTAAAGCTCGGGGTCGTATGGACGCCCTTCTGGGCTATCCGTCTGGGCCTGCTTATCGGCGATTTCGAGCAAAGCAGACTCCACGATGTCCTTCTGTCGAGCGGACATCACGTAGTTGAACAGGCAGCCAGCCAGGCCGGAGCCTTTGGTAGCCGCGAAGTTCCAGAGGTGCAGGAAGCCGTCTGGAGCGGAGCGGGTGTTGCCTTGAGCTCTGCGCATTAGCGGTAGTCCTTGTGTGGAACCTTTCCGCCCTTCAGCGCAACCCAGACGGTCACACAAGGGACCAGGTTCACGCACAGGCGGCGGTTGAAGGTTGAGTAATGGGCGCCCACCCAGAGGGAGCGCCAGTTGACCAGGATGCCGGCCTTCATTCGGGAGTTACCGAAGGGCGGACCCGATGGACTTCGCCATACTCCAGCTCAGCGGCTTCGTGGGCTTCGTCCAAGGAAGAGGCCCACATAGGGACCTCCTCGATTTCGTCTTCGACGGTCACCAGGACCTTGAAGAGCTTCATTGCGTAGTCACGTTTGGGCATTGTTCGCCTCCTTGCGAGCTTTCGCCTGGACCACCATCCGAGCACCGAAGAACTCCACCTTTTGGGAGTCATAGAGGCCCTCTTCGTCCTGGCCTTTCTTGCGGAGGTCCAGAGCTGCAGCGGCGCATTGACGCCAGATGGCCTTAAAGGCGTTCCCTTGGGCGTAATTCATCTGGAGCGCCTCGATGATGTCGTTGCACTCAGCGGTATACGGAAGGGTGTGCTTGGTGGTGGGGTGGGTAATGCGGACCTTGTAGTAGTCCACGGAGCCACCAGAGAACTCTGGGGCTGGCAGTGTGCCGATCACCTTTGGGGCATCTGCAGGACCACGAGGTGGACACACGCAGAACTGCCAGGAGTTAAGACAGTCGGGGCACTGCTTCATGCTGCAGCTCCCAGGCGGTCAACTTTGACAACCTGGTCGAAGGCACGAAGGCGGGAGTGTCCAGGGGTGACCTCGATCTCCACGGTCTTCGGGAGAACTCGCAGGACACGACCCACGGTCATACCGGAAGCGCCTTTACCGCCTTTGGCGAAGACCACGTAGTCACCTTTGGCGAGCGCTTTGCCCACGATGTCATTACTTGCGGATTCCATTGCAGACCTCCTTCAGGCGGGTCCACAGGAGGACCAGGCGCGGCCAGCGGCCGGTGTATGGGGTGAGCTTCAGGCGGCCCAGTTGAGCGGCCTTGGCGCAGGTGCCTTTGGTGACCAGGAAGGTCGCCTTGTTGTCCTTGTTCACCAGGACTCCATTGAAGGGCTTGGTCTGGACGTGGCGGATCTCACGGTCCACTCGGACGGTGAAGCGGAGCTTTGGGACTCCACGGTTGTGGTGCAGAAAAGTCTCGGGCACGGTTGGGCCTCCTTGGCAGGTGAATGGGATGTCCTATCAGTGAGGGGATTTAGGCAGGCAACAAAAAGGGCCGACCCATCACAGGCCAGCCCTCCAGGTAACGCAGGGTTTCTTTACGCGATCTTCGAGGCATCCAAGCGGCGCTGCCTACGCTTGCGGTAGGAGAACCAAGGCCATGCTATGACCACTCCCAGCAATATCAGTGGGGTGCAGGCGCTCAATCCGGCTCCGATGGAGAGCATGAGGATGGTGGCAAGCACGAGGAGGATCAGGATGGCCTTAACGAGGATGTCGAAAGTGCGGAACATGGTGAACCCTTGGTGAGAACGTCTACCAGGAGGAGTTTACCAGTGTGTAGATCGAGGCGATGACGCCCAGGATGAGCAAGCCGATGGCCAGCCCAAAGCTCACGTAGTGGATGACCGTCTTCGGCCACCAGGTGATGGGCTTAGATGGCCGGATGCCCAGATAGCCCCAGTGATTCAGGTAGTCATTCCGGGTCGCCCAGCAGTAGATCCAAAGGAGGATCCAGAGGACTACCAGGAAGATGATGGATAGCTCCTGGTCACTGGCCGAGCCACTGGAGTGACTCATGGAAGCCCCGATGGAGGCTCCCACTGCCGCGCCGATAATGGCACTCATTCCTTCACCTCAGGAGACGAGATGCCCCGCCAGCGGTTGAACGAAGGGTGGCGCAGGGATCCGTCCTCGAAGCGCTCCATGAAGGAGACCTCTACGGACCAACCGTAGAATGGGTTTTCTCCCGCCGTATTGCCGAAGTCCGACCCACTTGCGTGCATCAGCTCGTCCACGGAAACACCGTAGTGCTCTGCTACAAGGTCGGTAAATTCGGTCATCTGCTCTTTGGTGATTCCGCAGGCATTGACCACATGGCCATCCTCCAGCAGAACCTCGAAGCCGATCACCTTGCCCTCGTTGGCCAGGCAGGGAGTGCCCCATACCAGACCGCAGACCGTGCCATCGATGGTGTCTTCCGGCTTCATCTTCCACTGGCCAACCTTCTTGCCGCGCTTCCAGGTGGCATTCGGATCTTTAACGACCAAGCCTTCCTTACCTTCGGCTCGACGGGTCTCGAAGAGAGTCGCCAGGCCCTCGTAAGTGAAGACATCGAGGCTCTCGACCATCTTCCACTTGATCTGTGGGACGTGCTTCTGCAGCAGGGCGACCATGAGCTCCGAGTGGACCTTCATGATGCCGTGGGTGACTTCGAGGTCACGGCCTTCGCGGATGGCATCCAGTGGAGCCACACCAAAGACGTGACCTTCGATGTCGGCCAGCTCCAGGAGTGGCTTGCCAGGCTTGGCGGTGGCGCGGCGCAGGAGGCCGGCAGTGAACTCGGCAGGTTGTCCAGGGACCACAATCTCCGCCTGCAGCATGAAGCCGTTCGGGTAGATGCACTGGTCATCCAGGAGGAGGTCAGCAAAGCGGCCATGACCGTTAAGGTCGCGGTTGTATCCGGCCTGCATCCCTGGGAGGAACTTACCAGCTCGGGAGAGGAACTGGACAGCGCGATCCTCGGTTACCACCAGGTTCAACTGGACGCCATCTTCCTTGGTGTCCGCGATGACCCACCCGGTAGTCTCGAAGACTTTACGGATGGCGTTCTCGGAGAAGTCCACAGGACCGGCTGGATTGGTTTCGAGGATTACGGATTGTGCTGCCATTAAATGGTTTCCTTTAGAAATTCGATGGTTTTCAAAGCGATGTCGCAGGAGATCGTCGGCGCCTTGGAGAGCTCCGAAGCGGCGGTCACTGGCTCCCCGCAGTAGGCGACCAGTAGGGCCAGGTCTTCGCTGAAGAGCATGTAGCCGCGCTGGACCCGATCAATGCGGAGGTACTTGCCGTTGTGGTCCACCAGGAGATCCCACTCGTTCGTGGGGAGCTGCAGAGTGGCCAGGGTGCGCATGCCCCGAGGATGGATCCCGTAGACCGGGTGGTCCGCCCGTAGGACTGGGCCAGGCTCAGGCCAGGTGAAGAAGTCCCTCAGCCAACCCATTCATGGCGCTCCCCTCGGGAGGTCTTGTTGCGCTTGCCTTTGCGTTGGCGCAGCGCTTCGAGCTCCTCAGGATTGCGGGCACGGGTGGTCGGACGAGACAGACGCTCGACGTGGTTGCTTTGCATTCGATTGGTTTCCTTCAGGCAAAAAGAAGCCCGCGCAGTGGCGGGCTCAAAGGGAGGTTGTGGGTGTCACTAAGAGTGAGGGTTTTTAAGCGAAAGCAAACTCAGACTTGAGGATTTCCTGGAGATCCAGGGACCCAGAGGCTGGGAGCGGCGGCATCTTGTCGAGCTGGGATTCATGGAGCTGGTCCATGAATTGCTCACGGAAGTCCGCCAGGACATCGTTGTTTTCGTAGGTTTCCACCATGGTCTCCCGAACTGCCCGGAACATGCCCCCGGCTTTCGCTGGGATAGTCCCGAAGGAGTCATGGATCAAGGCGAAGAACTCGATGCTGTAGGCTTCACGGGCTTTCACCACGGTCTTCCGGAGGTGAGAACCATCCTGGGAATGGACAAAGTTCGGGGACACCCCGCTCTCCATCTTCCTCGGGTCCATCTCTTCAGAGTCCCGGACGTTGACCGTGGCCTGCATCCTGTGGCTACCCAGGAACATCAGGTCCACCCGGCGCTTGACCGGAGTGAAGTACTCCTGCCAGACCGGGAAGCCGTCCGGGGTAATCCAGTGGACCGCCATGCAGGGCTTGAGGACCTCTTTGGTCTTCTTGTCCTTGACGGTGCTGGCCATCAGCTTGGCGGCGCGCTGGAGCCACTCCATGGCCTCGACGGAGGCAACCACTACGACACTCACAGAATCCCAGATGTGTTTCGCCAGATAGCGAGCAAACTGGTCCGGGTGAGTGAACATGTGGCCCTGCCCTCTGTCGATGGCTGGACGGATGATGTCCACCATGAGCTGGTCAGCGAAGCCGAACTCCTTTGATCCGTAAGGCAGCGTCATCACGGAACGTTTAGTGGTCGAGCGGGTCACACCGTAGGTATCCCAGCCTTTCGCAAGCGTTCGGGTGCCAATGGTGCGGACCTCCCGGATCTCTCCGGTCTTCTCGTCCGTGACCAATTCCACCTGGTCCTCAGTGCCGTGCTCCATGTCCACTTGCATCCGCAGGATGACTTCGTGGGCCACGAGACGGTAAATGTCCTGGACTTCGGTGGATGGGAGGAGGTTTACAGCACGGCCACCACGCTCGTCGCGGAGCATTGCGGAGAAGTGCTGAATACCGGAACAGGAGCCGTCGAAAGCAATAGGTAGTCGCGATACCCACGCTTCGCCGTGCTCCTGGACTCCTGCCCACTCAAAGCAGAACGCCAGGAAACAGAACGGAGAGTCCATGGACATCCATTCCGTATTAGTGAGGGGATCTGCAGCACACGCCAGGATTAGCTCCTGGTTGTCCTCGACCCACTTCAGGCGCTCTGCAAAGCCCACCTTGTCCACGCCGGCCGTGTTAGCCCCATGGATAGCCAACCACATTTTCCCTTCAGCTCCGATAGGCTCCCCGTGGGCAGCCTGCAGGAGTCCCTTCGTCATATCGTTCCCTTGCGGGTTGAACATCGGGAGGGCATAGACCCGGCCGCGCCAGTCCATGTTGTAGGGGAACCAGATGGCCTCATACTCCGAGAACTTGTTGGCCTGGGCCAGGGTGAACTCCAGCCGCAGCCTGCGAGATGAACGCGCCTTCTCGCGGCGGTAGACCTTGGTGGCGTCCTTCTTCCAGACCTTCAGGCTCGCCTCGTTCTCATCGATGTCCTCCGGGCGCATGGGGAGCTCTTCCTTGGCCAGAGCCGGGAAGTCATCAATGGGTACGTTTTGCCATTCGGACAGCGCGTTGGCCACCTCCAGGACCTTGAGGTTCACCGACCAGGCAGACTCCTGGGCCAGGTTAACGGCCTTCACCACCTCCGGCATGTGGACATCCCGGTAGCGGTCCAGAGCTCGCTTGGTGCGGACCCGGATGAGACTTACAGGCTTACGGCCCTGTGCCCAGTACCCACCGCCCCGCACACCGACCCACTTTTTAGGAGGGACGACACACGGCTGATGGACTGGGGCGATGCCGGCCAGGCTGAAGGCGCGCTGCGAGAGCTTCTCGGCCCACGCTGGATGCAGGTGGACAGCCTCACAGTCACTTGCTGCGTGCCCGGCGTTCTCGCGGACCACCTCGATCAAGCCCGAGGACTCGATAAGGATCTCCATGAGTTTGATCCCCACCTGGAAATGCTCATCCTTGCCGATGTCGGCCCGGTTGACCTCCCAAGGGAGCCAGGTGTCGAGCTGGCCGTCCGTGGCCATGTTGGTCTCCACCGCCTTCATGAACTCCTTCTTATAAAGGTGGCCATTGCGGCGATCCAGGGCTGGCCGGATGACTCGCTTGAAGTGCTGGGCCTCTTGCTCACGGATACGACCAAAGCGCAGCTCGTCTTCAATGGACTGGCCAATGGAGATAGCCACGCGCTGGACGGTGTGAGTGCCTGAGGTAGACGCAAGAATCCCGAGGGTGCGCTTGATCGTAACAATCGCGGCCACCTCGGGTTTCAGTACGCGGAACTTGTCGATGGCCACATGCTTGCGCCGGACCTTAGTGTTCTGGTGTTCGAGCCACTCGTTGTACCGAGCGACGAACATAGGGACCAGTGCCTCCAGGACTGGCTTAGCGGTTGTGGTGTCTGCATATTCGCCCGAGGCCATGGCAGCCTCCAGGCCCTTACGGAACCTCTCTTCACCCAGGACGTATGCCTCATGCTCAAGGGAGAGCTGAAGGGCCGCCAGGTCCTCCCCGTACAACCTGGAGAGGGTCTCGAAGGCTTTTGGGGAATGCTTGATGTCGGAGAAATCTTGTTGCTCAGGGAGAAGGACACTCATTTACTGCAACGTTCCTTTGCGTTGAACTTAGAGGACCCACCTGGACCACCAGGGAGGACTGAGAGGATCCGGAAAGGTCTCTCTAAGTAGTGAGGGCTTTTAAATCTGGGCCAGGCGCTCACTCACCGCTGCGGCAGTCGTCTCCCGGTAAAATGCCCGTCCAGCTTGGTCCTTGCCCACGCAAAAGCCCGCTATGTCCAGCGCATGTTGATCCCAGAGACGTGCTCCTGCAGAGGGCACCTGTCCTCCTTCTTCCACCGCCTAATGAGGTCTTACCCCATGCCCCGCAGGACATAGGGAGTGGCCTTCTCAGCCGCTGGGTAGAAAGTCCTATCGTTGTGTGCCACCGGGAAGCCAGGGCAGTATAGCTTGAATACTGTATGTCCAACCAGTATACTGAAGACCTCTTACATGAGGTGCCACCTGAGTCATCCACTACTCAGTCACCTCAATACGGCCGAGGATGTCCGCCATCTGATAAACGAAGCGTTTGGTTCCTGCCGAGCTCTTCAGGGCCACCTCCAGGAGGGAGTCATCAAGGATCATGATGATCCCCTCCACTGTGGCCTTGTCGTACTCATGCCCGACGCTGAAGAACGTAGACATGGACTTGTAGCTGATTTGCCCATCCGTCCCAATCGACGGGGCTTTCACATAGAATTTAATTGAGCGGACTGCTTGTGTGCGCATGGGATGTAAACTCCTGTAGCCATGAGAAGGGTGAAGTCTCCACGCTCCGTCCAGGAACGAGAGGCGTTCTGTTTGAGTGCGGCAATTAGAGCTTGCTTTCGAACCCGCAGACGCTTGAGACACTGCAGAGTATTCCGCCGTTCGGCAGCTAAATCTATGGGATTTATTGACGAGAGCTTTCCGCGCTGGTAGGTTTTGCGCAATTCCACGTTTAAGCGCGCAATTTGCGAATCCACGAGCACAGTCTCGTTGATGACCCGTGCCAGGGATCTGGCGGAGGGAGCATTCCATTCCGTTGCGTTCATGACGTTCAACTCAGTAGTGAGATCCAGATGGCAAACCAGCAAGGCAATACCCTACTCCAGGCTAAGGTCACGGATGAGACCCTTAACACTGCGCTGCGGGCATTCGATGCTGTCTTCACTCCATCCCTGGAGGCAGATTTCTTGGTGTCCGATGAGGACGCTATAGATGAGCTGTACCTGGACGAAGGCTTCGAGGACGAAGAAGACTAACGCTCTACTTCCTCAAGGTGCTCCAGAAGACCAGAAGGTTTCGAGCACCTTCCGTTACTGGCATTCCATAGTGAAGGGTCCTCGACCCCTGGAATAGCATCGCGTGGCCCAAGGGCAACTGTGGGACCTCGAAAGGCTCCCCAAAGCCCTGCGGCTTAACCATCGTGCCCCCACCCTTATGATCGTCCGATAGGGCAACCACCAGAGTGATGTCTGAATCCTGGTCGTGGTGCCAATGCCCCTTTGCGACCTCCTGCGGGCGGTACTGAGCGAACTGGATGGACTGGATGAACTTCGGGTCCAACTGATAAAGGATCTTGGCCAGTGGTCCCACAACGTGCATGAACAGAGACGCCAGGGCGGCGTGAAGAGACGGGCAGCGGTCTTGTAGTGTGACCTCTGGGATCTGGACCTCGGCCTCCTCGTCTGCATTGACCTCGAAGGACATCGCCGCGATCTCTGTCAGCAGGTCATCCACGTATTCGGGGTGCAGGAAGGGAATCGAGTAGACGCCAGAGGAGTAACGCCCAGCGCGGTCTGAGCGGCCGTGCTCAAATACCGAGCGATTGAGCTCTTCAAGGTCGCTGTGATGGACAGGAGGCCCGCTTAGGAGCTTGTCCCAGGTGAGCCCGTGTTGATCCTCAGACAGCTTAGCGAGGCGCTCGATGGCGGGCATGTGTGGACGCAGCTCGGGATGGAGCTTGTCCTTTGAGGGGATGGCCGTGCCGGCCTTTAAAAGTACGTGCGTCATGCTCGTTGTTTCCGTTCGTTTACGTTGCGTTGCGTTCTTGCACACAACCTGCAAAGAGTCCCATTGCAGTCTGAGGCTCTTTGCGTGTTCTGCGGGTGAGCCCCGGCGCCTGATTCTACGCAGCGCGGGGCGGCTTGCAACTGGTTAAATGAAAGTGCACTACCGACCCGACAAGTGGTTGACACCCTGCCGTTTCGCTATGGTAGAGCGGATTCTGGCGTCAGAGACTTGTCGCCTCTTCGCCTCCACATGCTCCTGGAGGAAGCGCCGGAGATCCTGAGTCGCGTACCTGTCGGTTATCTTGCGGTCAGTCTGCCAGGCACCCTTGAGCCACCCGATAGACGAGCCCGTGCGAAACTCAGTGACCATTAGGCGAGCGTCCTTGTGATGCTTGTGGAGCGTGAAGTCCATCAGCTCCCCATCAATGGCCACTGAGTATGTCGCCAGGATCTGCGCCCACTTGAGACCGTCTGTCGTGACCACCTTCAGGTAATCAGGCAGGCGCAGCCACGGGCCTGTCATAGCTCCCGCGTCCAGACCTGATGGAGCCTCTCCGCCATGGTTGCCTGCCCTACGCTGAAGGTGTCGCGCTCGAAGGTGGCACAGGTAGCGACCCACGAGCCATCCGGTAGCTGGCCATAGGACCAGGCACCGACCCAGCATTCGAGGGACGCATAGATACGGAAGGCATTCTTGAGGTTCTCATCCAGGGACAACTTCTCGTCGTACTGGAAGACCCGCTCGGTGACAGCACCGGCCAGCTTCAGCCGGGCACCCTTAGTCCTGGTCTGCGGCATGTACCGCGCATGGATGGCGAACATGACTCACGCCTCGCCTTCCAGGACACATTCAGTGCACAGCTTGGCGAAGTCCTTACAGGCCTGCAGGTCGCCAGTGAAAACGGAGCCAGACGCCAGATCGTGCATCCAGTACGGACCACGCCAGCAATCGAAGAGACCGAACCGATAGGTCTGGCCCCTGTGTGTCACCTGGACGAAGTGTTCAGAGGTCGAGTAGTCACGCGCCTGGGCTTGCTCACGGTGAGGCTGCAGGCCCTTGAGGTCTGCCACACGGAGCTTAGAGATGGTGATGGTGGCCGGAGCCAGGAGGCGCTCCTGGTCATCTGGGTGCATCTGTCTGAGGGCCATGCGAGCCAACTCTGGATTCAGTACCCAGCGGCCCAACTCGGACTCCACCAGCTTAATCACATAGTCCAGCGACAATGCGTCAATACGGGCGTCAAGGATAGCGTGGCGTTCTTGGAGAGTCATTGCGTTAGTCATTATCGTTACCTTGCTTTACGTTTCATTGAGGTGTGATTCCACCAGAGCCCACGAGCTAACCCATGGGCTCTAATTGAATCACTCGTTAACGAAGACGTGAGCGTAGCCCTTGCCATTAGGCAGGCCACCGGAGACGAACTTGGCGTAGCGATTGGTGCCGTTCGGTTTCCAGCCCAGCTTGTCAGCCAGAGCCCGAGCGGCTGCCTTGTGGTTGTCCTCGCTATTGAGGGCATCGTCGTAAGGCACGGCGATAGAGCCCGCTTCGCACTTAGCGACCACGCGGGAGCCTCGGAAATTGGTAGGCCCGAAGTATTTGGTGATGATGGCTTGCATTATGGTGATTCCTTTACGTTGCTTTACGTTGTCGTTGCGTTTCATTGAGTGTTACCAGCGGAGCACCCAGGCTATAGGTGCTCGACTTGTGGCACTCAGGCTACATAGACCAGCTCATCCTCTCCCAGGTACAGGTCCAGGCAGCCGAAGGTCTTAGTGGCAGCCGTGAGCTTTTCACCCAGCTCGCCCAGGCCACGATCCCAGAAGCCAGATCCATGGCCACCACGGGTCAACCAGAAGTCATGCCCGGCGCACTCCCATACGTCCTCATTGGGACATACACGCACCTTGGCGTACTCCAGGAGTTGCTCGCCGGCATACTCCATAAAGTCCTGGACATCCTTGCAGGCCTTGGCGGCCTCACCTGGAGCCCACTGGTAGTCATCCAGACAGACGTGCTCCTGGGTCTCAGGGTGAGTGTCCGAGGAAGCCCATAGAGCAGCCTCCAGGTAACCAGCGGTGAAGCGAGCCACTTGCATTTCATTGAATTGAGTCATTGCGTTGTATTCCTTTGCGTTACGTTTCGTTAGTGAATCCAGCGGTGAGCCCGCAGACGCCTAATGGCACAGGCTCACGACTTGAATCACTGTCGTTACGTTCTATTGCGTTGCTTTGTAGTTGTTAAAGAGCGAGTCCTTTCAGAGTTCTTTAAGAGCGTCTCTGTCTGGAGTTGGCTCATCGTATCAACCATAGAGTTTAAGTCAACAAGTTTTTCAAAAAGAATTCCATGTGCTCAAAGTGTGGTCCTACTGAGTAGGGATAGCGCCTCATGTATTCCCAGGGAGAGACCAGGAGGAGAACTTAGGGAGCGCTTACAGATAGGGACAGACACAGAGACCTGGATGATCGAAGAGTGAGCCCTAATGCCCTCCCCTGGGCTCTCCAGGTGGCCTACAGCCCGTGAGTATCCATAGGTCTACCCAGTGTTAGAACCTGTTAGAAACCCAGTGATTCCGGGGCCTCCAGGGCCTTAGCGTGTGCGTATAGTGACCCCTGGGGTCCTTAATGCGCCTGTATGTGAGCGCGTGAGGGGTATACGGGGGTAATGCTGCGGTAGTTACAGTGAGATGGTCTCTCAGATTTTTCTACCAGATTCTTAAAGGCTCTTTATGCGCACCAAAAGTTACACTTAGGCGAGACTCAAGTGGACCTACCTAATGAGACCACTAAGACCCTGATGGAGAACTAAGAGATGCCTTGCAGGCCATTTAATGGTGGAGTGGTAACGACCCATTAAATGGCGGGCGCTGGAGGTGTTAGAACCATGTTAGAAAAGTGTTAGACGTGGGATTGAGCTGGATGCCGAAGCCCCGTATACTCGGGAAGCGCCACGAGCTGGAGAGTACAAGGTGATCTCTCCACTAACTGTATTGGAAAAGCTCAGGGGCGCCCGCCTGCCTTCGTTGACTTGGCCGGGCGCTTGTGGCCTGTACCTGGAAAATAAGTGAGAATGCCGACAGCCGCATTCGGCAAACCGAACTTATCATATCCAAGAAACGTCATCAGCTTAAGGCCCAGATCGCAAATGAAACGAACCGCGTTCTTCATCTCCGACGGCACCGGCATTACCGCCGAAACCCTGGGCCAGAGTCTGCTCGCTCAATTCGAGAGCATTCCATTCAGTAAATTCACCCGTCCCTACATCGATTCGCCGGAAAAGGCGCGGACCATGGTCCAGCAAATCAACGCTGCGGCCGAGCGTGATGGCGTACGCCCGATCATCTTCGACACCATCGTCAATCAGGACATCCGTGAGATCCTGGCTACTTCGAATGGCTTCATGATCGACATCTTTTCTTCGTTTTTGTCCCCGCTGGAACAGGAATTGACCGCCCATTCGTCGTATTCGGTCGGCAAGTCGCACTCTATTGGCGGCAATTCCAACTACATGGAACGCATCGAGGCGGTGAATTTCGCCCTCGACAACGACGATGGCGCGCGCACCCACTATTACGACAAGGCCGACCTGATCCTGGTCGGGGTATCGCGCTGCGGCAAGACCCCCACCTGCCTGTACATGGCCATGCAATTCGGCATCCGCGCCGCCAACTACCCGCTGACCGAGGACGACATGGAGCGCCTGCAGCTGCCCGCGGTGCTGAAAAAGCACCACAACAAGCTGTTCGGCCTGACCATCGACCCCGACCGTCTCACCGCCATCCGCCACGAACGCAAGCCCAACAGCCGCTATTCCAGCTTTGCCCAGTGCGAGTTCGAAGTGCGCGAGGTGGAAAGCCTGTTCCGCCGGGAGAACATTCCCAACATCAATTCCACGCATTTTTCGGTGGAAGAGATATCGGCGAAGATTCTGGTCGAGAAAGGCGTGGAGCGCAGGTTCAAGTAAGCCTGCACCGGCCTCTTCGCGGGTAAACCCGCTCCCACAGGGACCTCACTGCCCTCAAGCCTTGTGATGCTCCTGTGGGAGCGGGTTTACCCGCGAAAGGGCCAGCTCAGGAATACAAAAAAAGCCCCGGCATCGCTGCCGGGGCTTTGTTTTACTCACCTTGGGCTCAGGACGGCACCACCGCCGCCTGCCCGCTCATGGCCAGGTCGACCAGTTCGCGGTTGGCCACCGCGTACATCGCATAGTCGGTGCCGGTGGCATTGCGCAGGTCATCCAGCATGGCACGCCAGCGCTCCACCATCCCCCGATGCTGCTCGGCCCACAGCGCCACGCGGGCGTCCATGTCTTCCGGCGCATCGGCCATCTGCAGTACCGAGATGGTGATCGCCCGCTGCTGCAGGTCGATGTCGTCACGGAACGCCTCGCGGGCCAGTGCCTGCCAGTTGTTTTCCACCGGCAGGTTGCTGATCTCCTGCAAGTACCAGGTCAGGTCCAGCGCGCTGCCCACGGCGAAGAACGCCTTGGCCACCTGCGCCGGGTCATGGCCGGTAACATCCGATGCCTCGATGATCGGCAGCAGGGTATACAGGTGTGTGGTGCCAGCCACCATGCGCGCCAGCAACTCCGGTACACCGGCCTCGACGAAGCCCTGGTAGCGCACCATCCAGCGCTCGCGGGTCGGGCCTTCGAGCAACTCGTCGAGCTTGAGCCCCAGTTGCGCGATCTTCGGCCCGAAGTGCGCGGTGTCGCGCCCGGCGTCCTGCTCGTTACGACGGCTGCGCAGGAACCAGCGGGTGGCACGGCGGCCCAGGCGCATCAACTCGTCCATGAGGGTCAGCTGGATTTCCGCCGGCACCTGGTAGTCCAGTGCCTCGATCTGGCGGAACCAGTGCGGCAGGTGGAAGATGTCGCGCACGATCACATAGGCCCCGGCCACGTTGGCCGGGCTCATGCCGGTCGACTCCTTCAGGCGCTGGACGAAGGTGATGCCCATGTTGTTGACCAGGTCGTTGGCGATCTGGGTGCTGACGATTTCGCGCTTCAGGCGGTGGCGGCGCATGGACTCGGCGAACTTGCTGACCAGCGACGGCGGGAAAGCGGTTTCCATGTCACGGGTCAGGTAATCGTCGTCCGGTACCAGCGACTTGAGCAACTGTTCCTTGAGGTCGATCTTGCTGTACGAGATCAGCACCGACAACTCGGCGCGGGTCAGGCCCTGGCCGGCGGCCAGGCGCTCGGCCAACTGCTCTTCGGACGGCAGGAACTCGATGGCACGGTCCAGCTTGCCACGGGCTTCCAGGTCGGCCATCAGGCGCTTGTACTCGGCAATCCGCTCGCGGGCACGGCGGGCCGCCAGCGACAGCGCCTGGGTCTGCTTGTAATTGTTGCCCAGCACCAGGCCGGCCACTTCGTCGGTCATGCTGCCCAGCAGCTGGTTGCGCTGCTTCTCGGTCATGTCGCCACCCTGCACCACTTCATTGAGCAGGATCTTGATGTTGACCTCATGGTCGGAGCAGTCCACACCACCGGCGTTGTCGATGAAGTCGGTGTTGGTGGCGCCGCCGTGCAGGCCGAACTCGACCCGGCCAAGCTGGGTCATGCCCAGGTTGCCACCCTCGCCCACTACCTTGCAGCGCAGCTCGTTGCCATTGACCCGCAGCGCGTCGTTGGCCTTGTCGCCGACATCGGCGTGGCTTTCGGTGCTGGCCTTCACGTAGGTGCCGATACCACCGTTCCACAGCAGGTCTACCGGTGCCTTGAGCAGCGCGTTGAGCAGCTCGGTCGGGGTCAGGCGATCAGCTTCGATGGCGAAACGCTCTTTCATCTGCGGGCTGATGGTGATGCTCTTGGCACTGCGCGGGAAGATCCCGCCGCCTTCGGACATGATGCTTGTGTCGTAGTCGCTCCAGGCCGAACGCGGCAGGTCGAACAGGCGCTTGCGCTCGGCAAAGCTGGACGCAGGCTCCGGGTTCGGGTCGATGAAGATGTGCAGGTGGTTGAACGCCGCCACCAGTTGCAGCTTGTCGGACATCAGCAGGCCGTTGCCGAACACGTCGCCAGCCATGTCGCCGATACCGATCACGGTGATCGGGTCTTCCTGCACGTTGATGCCGCGCTCGCGGAAGTGGCGCTGCACGCCCACCCAGGCGCCGCGCGCCGTAATGCCCATCTTCTTGTGGTCGTAACCGGCCGAGCCGCCCGAGGCAAAGGCGTCACCCAACCAGAAACCGTAGTCGATGGCGATGCCGTTGGCGATATCGGAGAAAGTCGCGGTGCCTTTGTCGGCCGCCACCACCAGGTACGGATCGTCATCGTCATGGCGCACCACGTTGGCCGGCGGCACCACGCCGCCGTCCTTGAGGTTGTCGGTGATGTCGAGCAGACCGGAGATGAAGATGCGATAGCACGCCACGCCTTCGGCGGCGATCTCGTCACGGCTGCCGCCCAGCGGCAGACGACGCGGCAGGAAGCCGCCCTTGGCGCCGACCGGCACGATTACCGAGTTCTTCACCTGCTGGGCTTTTACCAGGCCCAGCACCTCGGTGCGGAAGTCTTCCTCACGGTCGGACCAGCGCAGGCCGCCGCGGGCGACGTTGCCAAAGCGCAGGTGCACGCCCTCGACCCGTGGCGAGTAGACGAAGATCTCGAACTTGGGCACAGGTTTGGGCAGTTCGGGGATCAGTTTGGGGTTGAACTTGAAGCTGAAGTACGACTTGTTGTGGCCGTTGGCGTCCGGCTGGTAGAAGTTGGTGCGCAGGGTGGCCTTGATCAGGTCCAGGTAGCGTCGCAGGATGCGGTCTTCGTTCAGTACCTGCACATCGTCCAGCGCGGTCAGGATGGCTTGCTCCAGACGCAGTTGCTTGTCATCCAGGTCGTCCTGGGTGAGCTTGCGCGCCAGGTAGAAGCGGGTCTTGAACAACCGGGTCAGCTCGCGAGCGATGTCGGTGTGGTTGTTCAGGGTGCTGGCGATGTAGCCCAGGTCGAAGCCCAGGCGGATCTGCTTCAGGTAACGGGCATAGGCGCGCAACAGCGCCACGTCGCGCCATGGCAGGCCGGCGGTCAGCACCAGGCGGTTGAAGGCGTCGTTCTCGGCATCGCCACGGACAATATGGATGAAGGCGTCCTGCAGGATGTCGTTGAGCTGCTGGATGTCCAGGCTCAGGCCTTCGCTGTAGGTGAAGGCAAAGTCATGGATCCAGTATTCGCGGCCAGAGGCATGGCGCAAGCGGTACGGGAACTCGCCGAGCACGCGCAGGCCGAGGTTCTCCAGGATCGGCAACACGTCGGACAGCGCCAGCGGCGTGTCGGCGTGGTACAGCTTGCAGTGCAGGATGCGCTCGCCGACCTGGGTCAGCGGCTGGTAGAAGCTCATCGCCAGCGGCTTGCTTTCCGACAGGTTCAGCACGTGCTGCAGGTCGACCACCGCCGAGTGCGCGGCGAAGCGCTCGCGGTAACCGGCCGGGAAACCTTTGGGGAAGTCGGCGAGGATGTTGGTGCCCTGGGCTTCGCCGAAGTTCTCGATCACCAGCGCCGAGTAGTCGTCATTCCACGAGCGGCAGGCCTGGATCACTTCGCGTTCCAGCTGCTGTGGGTCGATGTCGATGCGATTTTTCGGGTCTACCCGCAGAATCAGCTGCACGCGGGCCAACACCGATTCGGAGAAGAAGGTCCAGAACTCGCAGTCGCTGGCCTTCAGGCGCTCCATCAGTACCTGCTGGATCTTCTGCCGCACTTCGGTGGAGTAGATCTCCCGCGGTACATAGGCCAGGCAGTAGCAGAAGCGGCCGTACGGGTCCTTGCGCAGGAACACGCGGATCTTGTTGCGTTCCTGGATCTGCACGATCGACATGACAGTGCTGAACAGCTCGTCGACCGGGGTCTGGAACAGGTCGTCGCGCGGCAGCACTTCCAGCACCTGGGCCAGTTCCTTGCCCAGGTGGGCCTTGGGATCGAAGCCCGAGCGGCGCTCGACTTCGGTGACTTTCTCACGGATATAAGGGATGGCATGCACGCTTTCGCCGTACACCGACGAAGTGTACAGGCCCATGAAGCGGTGCTCCTTGATCACCTTGCCGTCGGCATTCAGCTGGCGGATCGACACATAGTCCGGGTAGGCCGGACGGTGTACGCGGCTGGGCAGCGCGGCCTTGGCGAACGACAGCAGCAGCGGCTCGTTGAGGTAAGCCACGGCGTAGTCTTCGATGCGCAGCTCGTCGCTCGTCAGGCCCACACGCAGGCGGCGGGGCAGGCCGAGGAACGACTGCTCGTCGTAGACCATCTGGCCGCCATCGGCGTCACCCTTGACGGTGAATTCTTCATAGCCCAGGAAGGTGAAGTGGTTGTCCAGCAGCCACTCGAGGAAAGCCTTGACCTCGCCCTTTTCGTGCTGCGCCGGGCCAAAGGCGGTCTGTTCCACCTCCGCCACCACTTCACGCAGTTTGGCCTTCATCGGTTCGAAGTCGGCAACTACCACTCGCACCTCGGCCAGCACCTGCTCGATCTCGCGGGCCAGCACCGTCAGCTCGGCGGCGTTGGCGCAACGGTCGATCTCCAGGTACATCAGCGACTCATGGCGTACGCCCTCGCCCTGGGTGCCCTTGGGCAGCAGCTCCAGCAGCTCGCCCTTGGCGCCGCGGCGGACGCTGAGCACGGTGGTCTGCAAGGTGTGGATGCTGTAGCCGCGGCGGTTGAGCTCGGTGCGTACCGAGTCGACCAGGAACGGCAGGTCGTGGTGCAGCACTTCGACCACGGTGTGGGTCGATTGCCAGCCATTGCGTTCGTAATCGGGGTTGTACACCCGCACTTGCGGGTATTCGGGGTCGAAACGCTCGATGATGCGCCAGGCTGACAGGGTGCAGCCGGCCAGGTCGGAAAGCCTGCGTTGGGTGAGTTCGTCCAGAGAGATGATGCCGAAGAACTGCTCGGCGAACAGCGCGACTTGTGGCAGGGACTGTTCGCTGATGTGCTGCGCCAGGGCCGCTTGCAGTTGGTGCTGGAAGTCGGCTTTGCTGGCTGCGGTGAAAAACGCCATCTGTGGTACTCCGCTTGGGCTTTGTAATAGTTGAAGCGTCGCTGCGTGCGCCGTGTACGGATCAACGATAGCCAACCCGTGGCAAGGCGGACGGTAAAACCAGGCGTTGAACGTGCGCAGGCACGCCCAGGGCTCGCCGAAGCTTAACGACTGATCGGTCATCAAGGCTTGCAGCGCTGCGACAATTTCGGTCAAGGGGCGGTAACTTTACGTTTATGCCTGCCGGCAAGACTGTCAGAATTCCCTTCCGTTTCCTTTGATCCGAGCCTTGTCCATGCAAATCAATACTGCCCTGCTGTTCGCCACCCCTTGCGATGACGAGGAAGACAACATGGCGACCCTGTGCTGCCACAGCGACAAGGGTCAGATGTTCCTGCTGACCCGCTACCCGGACGAAGACACCGTCGACCTGACCCTGGATGACGAACCGTCGACGCTGGATGGGCTGAAAGTGACCCTGAGCGCCAAGCGCCTGCTGATCGAAGTGGCGGCCGGCGACCGGGACGCGCTGAAGGGGGATGAGGTGCTGGAGATCAACCTGACCAGCGAGTTGAGCGACATGGATGAAGTGAAGGAAACCCTGGAGAACATCCTGGCCGGGACTGGTACCTTCATCTGCGAACTCTGAGCCCTGCAGGAGCACCTGGCTTCAGATCAGTGCCGCCTGCATCTCCCGGGCCTGCACCCGCAACGCCTGGCAAAACGGTTCCACCGCCGCCGACGCCGGCCGGTGGTCCGGCCTGATCAGCATCACCTGGTACGGCACCGACACCCGCAACCGCCGGATCGGCAACCCGCCCTGCGCCGCCTCCAACCCGCTCAGCGGGTTGATGATCGCCACCCCCAGGCCCTGCCTGACCATGGCGCATACCGAGGCGGCACTGGTGGTCTCGATGACCGTGCGGCGGTTCACCCCTGCCGCGCGAAAGTGCTGGTCCAGGCGCTGCCGGTAGGTGTCGAGGCTGGCCAGGTTGATGAAGTCGACCTCGTGAAAATCGCTCAGCTCCAGCTCGGCCCTGGCTTGCAACGGGTGCCCGTCGGGCAGTACGCACACCATGTTGGCACTGAACAGCAATTCACCGTAGGCGCCACGCGGTATCTGCTCGACCTCGGTCAGGCCCAGGTCATGCTGCTGGGCCACCAGTGACTCCTCCAGCAACGGCGACTCCTGCGCCAGGATACTCACGCTCACACCCCGGTGCTGCTGGTGAAAGCGTTGGCAAGCCTTGGGCAGCAAGGTCTGGGAAAACAGCGGCAGGCAGGTGATGGCCAGCCGGCCCTGCTCGAAATTGCGTATGGCCTGGGCAAAGCGGTCAATGCGCTCCAGCCCTACGTAGGCCCGCTCAACCTCCTCGATCAACAGCAGCGCCTGGGCCGTCGCCACCAGGCGCCCACCCTCGCGCTCGAACAGGTTCAGCCCGGTTACTTGCTCCAGCCGCGCCAGTTCGCGGCTGACAGTGGGCTGCGAGGTGAACAGCAGGCGCGCCGCACCGGTAACGCTACCAGCAGCCATGATGGCGCGGAACACTTCGATATGGCGGGCGGACAGTTTCACGGCAACACCTGGGAAGTCGACAATAGTCATATCAGATATGAATAGCCGACAGAAAAATAGCTATTTTTCTGAATTCCTGCTTTGGCTCATCCTCGTGGTCTTCCTTATATGAGTAGCGCCACCATGACTGCACCCTTCACTCTTCTGGCCGAGGCTGTCCGCCAGCACGGCTCACCGCTGTGGGCCTACGACGCCGGCACGATCGCAGAGCGTGTCGAACAGCTGAAGGTGTTCGACACCGTGCGCTTCGCCCAGAAGGCCAACCCCAACTTGCATGTGCTGCGCCTGATGCGCGCCCACGGGCTGGTGCTGGACGCGGTGTCGCTGGGCGAAATGGAACGGGCTTTTGCCGCGGGCGCAAGCGTGGATGGCGACCCAGCCGGCGTGGTGCTGACCTGCGACGCGCTGGACCGACCGACCCTGGAGCGGGTGGTGGCCTCGAAGATCGAAGTCAATGCCGGCTCCATCGATATGCTGCGTCAACTGGGGGAACGCTCCCCCGGCCACCGCGTGTGGATCCGCATCAACCCTGGTTTCGGCCATGGCCACAGCCGCAAGACCAACACCGGCGGCGAGAACAGCAAGCACGGCATCTGGCATGAAGAACTGGGCGAAGCGCTGGCCTGCGTGAAAACCCATGGCCTGCACCTGGTGGGCGTGCACATGCACATCGGTTCCGGGGTGGATTACCAGCATCTTGAGCAAGTGGCCCGCTCGATGATCGAGCTGATCGGCCGCCTGGGCGTGGACATCGAGGCCTTTTCCATTGGTGGCGGGCTTTCCACCCCCTACCGCAGCAGCGACAAGCCGGTCGACCTGCAACGCTACGCCCAGACCTGGGCCGTGGCACGCAAGGAAATCGAAGCGATGCTGGGCCACCCCGTGCGCATGGAGATCGAACCAGGGCGCTTCCTGGTGGCGGAATCGGGTTATCTGGTGGCCGAGGTGCGCGCCGTGAAGCAGGTGGGCCGCAATACCTTCGTCATGATCGACGCCGGCTTCAACGACCTGATGCGCCCGGCGATGTACGGGGCCTACCACCGCATGACCCTGCTCGACGCCAACGGCCAGCCGGTGGACCGCCCGCGGCAGCCGACCGTGGTGGCCGGGCCGTTGTGCGAGTCGGGCGATGTATTTACCCAGGATGACCAGGAACTGACCCCGCATGACCTGCCCCAGGCGCAGGTAGGTGACCTGCTGGTGATCCACGACGCCGGGGCCTATGGGGCGTCGATGTCGTCGAACTACAATAGCCGGCCGTTGCTGCCGGAGTTGCTGATCGAGGACGGTGCGCTGCGGATGATCCGCCGGCGGCAGACTGTGCAGGACCTGCTGAGCCTGGAGGCTGGCTTCTAATCTCGATCGCCCATCGATGGCACGGGCTTCGCCCGTGTTCGCGGGTAGCCCCGCTCCCACAGGCATGGCGCTGGACTTGAGGGCAGTGCTGTACTTGTGGAAGCGGGTTTACCCGCGAAAGGGCCGGCCCCGGCGACACATCAACTGATGCTCCCCCCCCCATTGCCCCACCCCACACAATCCGGGTACCCTTTTTCTCCCTTCCGGCCCCCTGCCATACACAGCCCAGGCATGACTCCATGATCATTCGCCAAAGCATCGCTGCCGACCACCCGCAGTTGCTCGATATCTGGCTGCGCGCCGTGCGCGCCACCCATCACTTTCTGCAAGCGTCCGACATCGATGCACTGCTGCCGCAGTTGCGCGATGTCTACCTCCCGGCCGTCGAGCTCTGGGTTGCGGTAGACACCGATGACCGCCCGCTGGGCTTCATCGGTTTCAATGAAAACCACGTGGAGATGCTCTTCGTCGCCCCCGAGCTCCATGGCCAGGGCATTGGCCGCGCGCTACTAAATTTCGGCCGCCAGTCGCGCAGCGTGATGAGCGTCGATGTCAACGAGCAGAACCCGCAGGCAGTGGGGTTCTATCGTCACTACGGTTTCATCCAGACCGGCCGCTCGCCGCTCGATGGCGAGGGCCGGCCGTTTCCGTTGTTGCATATGAGCTTGCCCGCCCAGGCCTGATTTCCGGTGCCGCTTTGCGCCCCTGGCGCTGTTACAAATTCGCGAGACAGACCAAAGCCATGAACCCGACGCGCTATACCACCGTGGCAAAAGACTTGATGGAGGGCATCGCCAGCGGTCGCTATCCGGTGGGTAGCCTGCTGCCCACCGAGTTCGAGCTGTGCGACTTGTACGATGTGAGCCGGCATACGGTGCGTGCGGCGATCAACCAGTTGCTCGACCAGGGGCTGGTATCGCGGCGCAAGCGCGTGGGTACCCGGGTCGAGGCCAGCAGCCCGCGTGGCGGCTACTCGCAGTCGCTGGCCAGCGTGGCCGATCTGGCGCACCTGGCGGAAAACCAGCAACGGGAAATCCACGACGTGCACCACTTCGTCGCCGACCTGAGCGAAGCGGCGCGACTGGGGCTGGTACCGGGCGAGCATTACTTCTGCGTGTCGAGCATCCGCGTCGACCGTATGCACAACGCAGCGCCGCTGTGCTGGACTGATGTGTACGCACAGCGCGACTATGCCGATGTCATCGAGTTGGCCCGCGAGCACCCCGACCAGCTGATTGCCGGGTTGATCGAGCAGCACTATGGCCGGGCGATCGCGGTGGTCGACCAGCAGGTGCGGGCGGTGTTGCTGACTGCGGAAATGGCCCGGGTGCTGAAGGCCGAGGCGGGCTCGCCGGGGCTGAACATCATTCGCCACTACCGCGAGGAAAACGGCGACCTGATGGCAGTTTCCGAGACGGTGCATCCAGATGACCGCTTTACCTTGATTACCCAGATGCGCCGTGATCGGTCGCCGTCCTGATCGGGCAATCGGGGCCGCTATGCGCCCCATCGCTGGCAAGCCAGCTCTCATAGAACCGCACATCACTCATTGAATTAGCACGGACCGTGTGGGAGCGGCTTTAGCCGCGAACACCGGCGCAGCCGGTGCCATGCACAGCGTTGGATTCTTCGCGGCTAAAGCCGCTCCCACAGGGTACGCGGACCGCTTGCAAATTCAGTTGTCTACGCGACCGCGCAGCCCAAAGGGCTGGGCGATCTCCCACAGCGTTAGCGCATGTATCAGCACCGGCCGCAGGCGCCAGCCCAGGCCAGTAACGTCCTTTTGTTCATGCAGTGCTCCGATCATCAGGGAAAGCGGTTGCGGGGAAGATCGGGCAGGACTATAAAAGCTCAACTTAACCTGAGGTCAACAGACATGGCAGTGGACAATTCACGGATGCTAACCGTAGGTGAGGTGGCCAAGCGCAGCGGCGTGGCGGTGTCTGCGCTGCACTTCTACGAGACGAAGGGGCTGATCGCCAGCGTCCGTACGGCGGGCAATCAGCGTCGTTATCCTTCACTGGTGTTGCGTACGCTGGCCATTATCAAGGTGGCGCAGCGCACGGGTATTCCGCTTGAGGAGATCAAGCAGGCCTTCAGCCGCTATGCGCCCAACAGCAAGCTCACGGCCGCGCAATGGGGCGAGATGTCGACCGCCTGGCGCGAAGACCTGGATGCGCGCATTCGCACCCTGGAAGCATTACGCGATAGCCTGGACAACTGCATTGGTTGCGGCTGCCTGTCGCTGGAGGAATGCCCGCTGCGCAACCCCGAGGATGTGCTGGGCAAGGAAGGTACCGGGGCGCGGATTCTGGAAAAGAAGGCCCGATAAGGCTGCGCTGGCGCGTAGAGAACTGAATTCGCAAGCGGTCCGCTCCCACAGGGTCCCTGCTAATTCAAATGAGCCATGTGCAGTTCCATGAGATCGCGCCCCCCATGGTTCAGTCGCTTTTGCCCAGCACATACCGGTCAAAATGCTCGATATGCTCGTCCAGGTTGTCCTCGAGCATCATCCGGTACTGCTCGCAGAAATACTTCAACAGTTCCTCCCGCGCGGCAGCCAGTTCCGCGCCAGACTTGAAACTGCGGGCGCTCATCCAGGCGTTGAAACGCGAGGCGCCAAAAGTCAGCGAGGCGCTTACCTTGCCCAGGTCCTCGATTTTTTCAATCTGCTGGTTCGCCAGTTCGATATGCGCATCCGCGCGGTCATAAAAAGCCTGATCGGTAGCTTGTGTCATTGCGGTTTACCTTGTTGCTGCATTCGAGTAAGCACAGCGCCGTTTTACAGGTAAAGCGTACGCTCGTGAACCTGTATCGAGACGTACAGTCTTAGCCGAGCCCTTCAGTTGGCCTAAACGTCCTCATCCATCCGAGCCATCCGTCCCATGCGCCAAGCAATCCGCCGCTCCCCCTTCGTCTCGCTCTGCCTCATTCCTTTGTTCCCCCTGTTCATCAGCCCCGCCCATGCCAGCGGGGAAAGGCAACTGGTGGCGGCCATCAACGACTATCGAGCCCAGCCACAGCGCTGCGAGCGGCGCACGATTCGGGTCTCGACGCCGCTGGCCTTGAGGCCGAAACTGGCGTTACCAGTCGGTTACGGCGGTGGTTTGCGGGAAGGGTTGAAGGCTGCTGGTTATCAGGCGGTGAAGGTGCGGGCCATCCGTCTGGTCGGCGCGCAAGATGCCGAGGAAGCCTTCGACATGCTCCGCAGCGACTACTGCACAGCTTTGCTCGATAGCCAATATGCCGATATCGGCGTCAGTCGCTCACGCAACGAGTGGCGAGTGCTACTGGCGCGGCCCTTGCTCGATGCTCAGCTCGGCGATGGGCGATCCGCAAGCAAAGCGTTACTGGCACAGGTCAACGCAGCACGGGCGAAGCCGCGCCTGTGTGGTCGCCAGCGCTTCGCCGCTGCACGTCCTCTGACCTGGAGCACCGCCTTGGGAACAGCAGCGCAGCGCCACAGTCGGGCGATGGCCAACGACAATTTCTTCGCGCACCGCGACCTCGACGGTGACTTACCCGCAGACCGGGCGTGGGATGCCGGCTACCGTGGGCGGCAGGTCGGCGAGAACATTGCCGCAGGCCAAGGCTCACCGAGCAAGGCGATGGCAGGCTGGCTGGCCAGCCCCGGGCATTGCGCCAATCTGATGAACCCGATGTTTACCCAGGTGGGTGCGGCCTTTGCCGAGAACTCGCGTAGCGATAACGGTGTGTACTGGACGATGCTGTTCGGCGCGCCTTGAAAGGGCACGCGCCAGCCCTCTGACCAGGGCTGGCCTGCAGACCTTTGCCTGCACCACCTCTGACAACCCCCGCCGCACCTGCCCCCACTGCGCAGTCCAGATGACTGACGCGGGCGATGACACATCGCTTGCAAATGACACTTTGTGTCATTATCATCACAAATGTGTCCTGACGGTGCCCCGCGCCGATCAGCCATCCATCGCCCTTCCCCATGCAGGTAACGCCCATGACGACCACCATGCAGACCCCCAAGGACCAGCTGGTCAAACTCGCCCAGCAGCAGATGCTGACGGCACTGGCCGACAACACCTATACCCCACGGCAGAAACTCGCCCTCACCTGCCGCATCCTGTTCGACGGTGGCCACGACTCCGGCCTGGCCGGGCAGATCACAGCACGCGCGCAAGAGCCCGGCACCTACTACACGCAACAACTCGGCCTGGGCTTCGATGAAATCGCCGCCTCCAACCTGCTGGTGGTCGACGAAGACCTCAACGTGTTGCAAGGCCGCGGCATGGCCAACCCGGCCAACCGCTTCCACAGCTGGCTGTACCGCGCACGCCCCGACGTCAACTGCATCATCCACACCCACCCGCTGCACAGCGCCGCCCTGTCGATGCTGGAAGTACCACTGGCCATCTCGCACATGGACCTGTGCCCGCTGTTCGACGACTGCGCATTCCTCAAAGAATGGCCCGGCGTACCGGTGGGCAACGAAGAAGGTGAAATCATTTCCAGGGCGATCGGCGACAAGCGCGCGATCCTGCTTTCCCACCACGGCCTGCTGATCGCCGGCCGCTCGATCGAGGAAGCCTGCGTGCTCGCCCTGCTGTTCGAGCGCGCAGCGAAGATGCAGCTGCTGGCCATGGGCGCCGGTGACATCCGCCCTATCCCGGATGCCCTGGGCAAGGAAGCCCACGACTGGATCTCCACCCCCAAACGTCATGGCGCCGCGTTCAGCTACTACGCACGCCGTGCCTTGCGTGCCCATGGCGACTGCCTGGGCTGATCGAAGCTGTACCCTTTCCTTAACAACGGCAGAGGTGCCTGGTTATGTCTACACCTGTAATTCGCGGCGTTATCGGCTACACCATCACTCCCTTCACGCCAGACGGCACGCTCGACCTGGATGCCCTGGGCAAGTCCATCGACCACCTGATCACCGACGGCGTGCACGCCATCGCACCGCTGGGCAGCACTGGCGAAGGCGCCTACCTGTCTGACAGCGAATGGGAAACGGTGGTGCGCTTCAGCCAGGAACGCATTGCCGGCCGCGTGCCGAGCGTGGTCAGCGTCTCCGACCTGACCACCGCACGTACCGTGCAGCGCGCCCGCCTGGCACAGGCATGCGGCGCCACGGCGGTTATGGTGCTGCCCATCTCCTACTGGAAGCTCACCGAAGCCGAAGTGATCGCCCACTACAAGGCGGTGGGTGCGGCCATCGACATCCCGGTCATGCTCTACAACAACCCCGGCACCAGCGGCACCGACCTGTCGGTGGAGCTGATCCTGCGCATCCTCAACGAAGTGCCGAATGTGACCATGGTCAAGGAAAGCACGGGTGACATCCAGCGCATGCACCGCCTGTTCAAGGCCACCGATGGCCAGGTGGCCTTCTACAACGGTTGCAACCCGCTCACCCTGGAAGCCCTGGTGGCCGGCGCCACCGGCTGGTGCACCGCCGCGCCCAACCTGATCCCGGCCCTGAACCTGGCACTGTGGGACGCGGTGCAGCACGGCAACCTGGCCGAAGCCCGCGCGCTGTTCTACCGCCAGTACGAACTGCTGGAGTACATCACCCGCCGCGGCCTGCCAACCACCATCAAGGCCGGTTTGAAAATGCTCGGCCAGGATGTCGGCGCGCCCCGCCTGCCTCTGCAGCCGCTGGATGCGCAAGGCAGCGCCTACCTGAAAAGCCTGCTGGTAGAACTGGCCAACTGATCGCGACAATAGCCCGGCGGCGCCCTGCTGCCGGGCCTCACCGCAACAGCTTTGCGCCCCCTTGGCTGGCCTCGACCTGGCGCAATACCTTCGCCAGTTTCGCCACGGCCATCGCCAGCTCGCCCGGGGTATGCGCCGCAAACCCCATCAACACTCCCGCCTCCCCCCTCGACGACGCATACAGGCCGCTGAGCCCCAACAGGTCTATGCCTGCTGCCTGCGCCGCCTTCACCACCTGCTCTTCAGGCATCGGCCTGGTGAAAACACAGGGCATCTGCATGCCACCCGCCGGCACGCGCGCGACAAGAAAGTCGGATAGCTGCGCCTGCACCAGTGCCGCCAGGGCATCGCGACGCTCGGCATAGATCGCCCGCATCAAGCGCACGTGGGCGCCGAAGTGCCCGCCCTCGATGAACCTGGCCAGGGTCAGTTGTGCCAGCGAAGCCGTATGCCCGTCCTGCAACGTCCGCGCTGTGGTCATCGGCCCGACCAGTTGCGGCGGCAAGACCATGTAGGCAATGCGCAAGCCGGCAAACAAGGACTTGGTGAACGTGCCGATATAAACCGTCCGGTCGTGGGCATCCAGGCCTTGCACGCACGCGGTGGGTTTGCCGGCATAGTGAAACTCGCTGTCGTAGTCATCCTCGATGATCCAGGCGCGTTGTTGCCGTGCCCACTCGATCACCGCCAGACGCCGGTCCAGGGACAGGGTCACGCCAGTGGGGAACTGGTGCGACGGGGTCAGGAAAACAGCCCTGGCATGGGGGGCCAACCGTGGGATCTGCTCGACCTGCATGCCGTCCGCGTCCACGGCCACGGCGATGCAATGCAGGCCAGCAACACCCAGCGCCTTCCTGGCGCCATGGTACGCCGGGTCTTCGATAACTACCTGGTCGCCCGCATCGGCCAGTACGTGGGCACACAGGCTGAACGCCTGCTGCGAACTGGTGAGGATGAGCACGCGGTCGGCCGTGGCCTGTGCACCACGTTCAAGATTGACGTAATCGGCAATAGCCCGCCGCAGTGGCCCGGTGCCTTGCGCGGTACTGTGCTGCAGTGCCTGGGTGCCATGTTCCCTGAACACCTGCCGCTGCAATTTTTCCCAGACCTGCAGCGGGAAGTTGCGTGTTTCTGCAACCCCCGGGGCAAACGGCCGAGGGACAAAGAAATTGTGCACCCCGCCCTCCTGGCACAACGCCTGGCCACGACGGCTGAGCGCCGGCGGCTCGCCCAGGGCTTTCACCCTTCGGCCCCGGGCGCGCGCCGGCAGTTGCTGCGCACGAGGTGAAACGAAGCTGCCGCTACCCACCCGGCGCTCGATGAAGCCTTCGGCGTGCAACTGGCCATAAGCGGCCTCGACCGTGTCCCGCGACACAGCCAGCGAGGTCGCCAGTGCACGCGAGGCGGGCAAGGCCTTACCCACGGGCAATGCCCCTTCGAGAATCAGCTGGCGTATCGCCCGCTGGATCCGCACGTGCAAAGGCAGCGACGCGCGCGCCGGGTCGCCGATCCAGGCTTTCACCGACTCCAGTTGTGCATGCTTGAACATTGGTATGGCCAGTTGGTTAAAAGTGGCTGGGCTATACCAGCCATTTTAGCGCTATAAAAACCAGCCTTTCCAACCCTATGCCCCAGAATTCCCGAGGCCCCCATGAACACGCCCGCACACACTGCGTCAACCCAGCTACGGCTGACAGACATTCTTCACCCCGTGGTGGCGGGGATCGTTTCGGTCATCGTCAATTACGGCGGCACCTTCATCCTGGTGTTCCAGGCCGCCAAACTGGCCGGGCTGAGCCCGGAGCTGACTTCATCATGGGTCTGGGCCGTGTCGATCGGCGTCGGCGTCAGTGGCCTGATCCTGTCCTGGTACAGCCGCGAGCCGGTGATCACCGCCTGGTCCACGCCGGCCGCCGCGTTCCTGGTCACGGCGCTGGCCAGCGTGCCCTACAGCGACGCCATCGGTGCCTACCTGTTGTCGGCCGCCGGCTTCGTGGTGCTGGGTGTGACCGGGTACTTCGAGCGCCTGGTGCGGGTCATCCCCGGCGGGATTGCCGCCGGGCTGCTGGCGGGTATCCTGTTGCAGTTCGGCATCGGTGCATTCGGCGGCCTGTCGGTCGACCCCGCCCTGGCCGGGCTACTGATCGGGGCCTATGTGACACTCAAACGCTTTACCGCCCGCTATGCCGTAGTAGGCATTCTGCTGCTGGGGCTGGGCTACCTGCTACTCCAGGGTCAGGTGGACCTGACAGCGCTAAAACTGGAATTCGCCTCGCCGTTGTTCACCGCGCCCACCTTCTCCCTCAACGCCGCCCTGAGTGTGGCCCTGCCGTTGTTCCTGATCACCCTCACCGGCCAGTACATGCCCGGCATGCTGGTGCTGCGCAATGACGGCTTCAAGACCAGCGCCAACCCGATCGTGGCAGTCACTGGCCTGGGGTCGTTGCTGATGGCACCGTTCGGGTCGCACGCCTTCAATATCGCGGCCATCACCGCCGCTATCTGCACTGGCAAGGAGGCCCACGAAGACCCGGGCAAACGCTGGGTCGCGGGTATCGCTGCCGGTGTCTGCTACATCCTCGTGGGGGTGTTCGGCGTCACCCTGGCCAGTGTGTTCATGGCCCTGTCGGCCACCTTCATCACCACTTTGGCCGGCCTTGCCCTGCTAGGCACCATCGGCACCAGCCTGGCCAGCGCAATGGCCGATGCCCGTTCGCGCGAGGCGGCACTGATCACCTTCCTGGCGGCGGCAGCCAACATCAACCTGTTTGGCATTGGCGGAGCGTTCTGGGGGCTGGTCATTGGCTTGCTGGCCTATGCCGTACTGAACGGCAGCCTCCCCGGTTTCAGCCGCTCTCCCCGGTAAGCGGGCTTTCCTCCACCCTGCCGTGCGCCAGGTGCGCACGCCTTACTACAGGTATCGACATGCCCAAAGCTGGTCCTACGCTTCTTCCCCAAATTGCTGCCGTGCACTTCGTCAGCCATGTGCACATCATGCTGATTCCGGCGCTGCTACCCGTGCTACCCGGCTTGCTGGGGGTGGGGTTCGTCGAACTCGGCGTGGCCCTGGCCGTGTTCAACATCGTCTCCGCCCTGGTGCAGGCGCCGCTGGGCTATGCCGTCGATCATTACGGTGCGCGCAAGGTGCTCAAGGCAGGCTTGCTGCTGGGTAGCCTCAGCTTCCTGCTGGTTGCGGTCAGCCCAGGCTATACGCTGCTGCTGGTGGCGATGGCCATGGCCGGCCTGGCCAATGGCGTGTACCACCCGGCCGACTATGCGCTGCTGGCCAACGGCATCGAACAAGGCCGCCTGGGGCGATCGTTCTCGATCCATACCTTTGCCGGTTTCCTCGGCTCGGCGGTAACGCCAGCCGTGTTTCTTGGCATTGCTTCGGTGTTCGGCACGCAGGCAGCTCTGGCGGCAGGCGCGGCAGTGGGGGTTGCTGCCTTACTGTTGATATCGGTGCCAGGCAGTGGCGTCTATCAAGTCGCCAGGCCTGGCAGCACAAGTGGCGCTGGCCCCACAGCAACAGGTCGTGCGCGATTGTTCACGCCCATGCTCGGGGTGCTGACGGTGCTGTTCATTTTGCTCAATCTGAGCACCAGTGCCATCGAGAAGTTCTCCGTAGCCGCGCTCGTCCAGGGCCAAGGGCTGACCCTGGCCTGGGCCAATACGGCGCTCACGGCGTTTCTGCTCAGCAGTGCCGTGGGTGTGCTATGCGGTGGAGCCTTGGCTGACCGGACCCGGCGTCATGGCCTGGTGGCGGCATTGGCCTTTGCCTTGGCCGCGGCGTTGACTGCACTGGTGGCCCTGGGGCTGCTTCGGGGCTGGGGGTTGGTGGTGGTGCTGGGTGCCATTGGCTTGCTGACCGGGGTCATCGCCCCGTCGCGGGACATGCTGGTCAAGGCGGCGGCGCCACGCGGGGCCGAGGGCAAAGCCTTCGGGCTGGTCTCGACCGGCTTCAACATCGGCGGCGCCCTCGGGCCGGTGGCGTTTGGCTGGATGCTCGACCAGCGCCTGCCAAATGGAGTCTTCGTGGCGTCGATCGTATTCATGTTGCTGACGGTGCTGCTGACCCTGGCACAGGAGGCTTACCTGGCCAGAAGACGCCAACAGCCTGCCTAGCCCCTGGGGCTGCGTTGCAGCCCTTTCCCGGCATTACCTGCGCACTAGCTACTCAAGCGACTGGATTGGCATGCACCACCCGCCCACCTGCAGCCGGCCGATTGACGAACAGCACATCCAGCACACTGCTGTGCAACCCCTTCAACGCATTCCAGTTCGCTGACGCATGCACGTACCTGTCGCGCAACAATCGCTGTTCATCCTCGGCCAACCCAGGCTGTTCGCATTCACCCAGGGCAAACGCATGCAACTTGCGGCTGATGCCCAGCAGTTCATCCGGCAGCCGATGCTCGGCCTGCCCGCCCAGTTGCGCAAACGGCACACCAGCCCGCACCGCCAGCTCACGCATGATGCTCAGGTACACCCGGGAAAGCTGCCCCGCCACTTCCCGCTCCCGATACACCGCCGCATACACCTGCTTTTGCGCCTCATTCGGCCGGCCACCAGCAATCGGCACCTCCCAGGCCAGCACCCGCGGCCTGGGCATACCCAGTTCGCCAAACGCTGACGTCAGCAAGGCACTGACTGTAGCATGCACGCGAGTCTGCTCGGCGCGCACACCCAGCGGTACCCGCTGTGACTGCGGTTTGCACAGCAGCACCTGCTCCTGCGTGGTATCCGGGTAACCACCGCCAATGTTCGAGTGCACGCCCGGCAGCACTATGTCATGGCCGCTGCGCACCAGCGGGAAGTTATGCCGCTGCTCGTCCCCCGCCACCAGTTGCACCGCTTGCCGGGCAATGCCCGCGCCCAGGCCCAGGCGCAAGCCACCATGGCGGTCGTCGGCGGGGTCGAAGTCACCTTGGAGCGGCGCGATGATCGCCGCTACCGTGTCGAACAGGCCGATAAAGTTGATCACGATGCCGCAGGGCACAGCCAACAGCCTGCCGCCGTCACCGTGCAGCAGGTTGGCCAGATGCCGTACCGCCGCCGCACCGCGGCTGAAACCGAACAAGTCGAACTCGACCCGCTCGACCCTCGCCTGCGGATGCGCCTGCGCCCAGTCCCGCAGTTGCCCGGCAATCCCCGCCAAGGCCTCGGCGACTCGCGCCTCGGCCCCCCTGCGCCCACGCCCGGTAGCCGAGGCATAGGCATGATCCGCCTCGCCCGCCAGGGTGCCCACGCCCTCGACATAGCGCTTCAGAAACGCCATGGTCCCGTCAGTATTGCCCCCCTGCGCCGGGTACAGCGCATGCAACAGGGCCACATTGCTCAAGGCATTGCCATAACTGGCACCCTTGCCCCTCGGTGCATCCACTGGTATCACATTGTTCAGGTTGTTACCGGTGCCATCGAAGAACACGCCAAAACGCAGGGTGACCGGCGTAATAGGTGCAGTGCTGCAGCTGTTCAGGTCCATCGTCGTGCTTCCCGCTTGCGCAAAAAACACAAGCAGGCGCCAACACGCCGCAGCGAAACATCAGCCAATGGCCAGTCTTATGCAGGACATTTCCGGACCTGCATGGCCCCCCGCAAGGATAAATTTCCCTACCGCCATTGGTCGCCACCCCCCCGGATGGATTAAAGTATCACCCCTTGCCAGGGCAGTTGCCTCCAGCTGCCTGCAGCCCCATACCAGGAACCGTCGCCGATGGAACACCGTGAAGCGCTGATCGCGCTGCGCACCTTTCTTTCTTCCCAGATCCTAGGCCAGGAGAAACTGGTCGAGCGGCTGTTGATCGTGCTCCTGGCCGACGGCCACATGCTGGTCGAAGGTGCGCCGGGCCTGGCCAAGACCAAGGCCATCAAAGAGCTCGCCGAAGGTATCGAGGCGCAGTTCCATCGCATCCAGTTCACCCCCGACCTGCTCCCGGCCGACATTACCGGCACCGAAATCTACCGCCCGGAGACCGGCAGCTTCGTGTTCCAGCAGGGGCCGATCTTCCACAACCTGGTGCTGGCCGACGAAATCAACCGCGCCCCGGCCAAGGTGCAGTCCGCGCTGCTCGAAGCCATGGCCGAACGCCAGGTCAGCGTGGGTCGCAGCACCTACGACCTGTCGCCGCTGTTCCTGGTCATGGCCACGCAGAACCCGATCGAGCAGGAAGGCACCTACCCGCTGCCCGAAGCCCAGCTCGACCGCTTCCTGATGCACGTGAAAATCGGTTTCCCCGACGCTGCGGTAGAGCGGCGCATCCTGTTGCAGGCCCGTGGTGAAGCCCTGGGCGGCGAGACCAAGCCCGAGCGCCGGGTCAGCCAGCAGGCCATCTTCGCCGCCCGCAAGGAAATCCTCGGCCTGTACATGGCCGACGCGGTGGAGGAATACCTGGTGCAACTGGTGATGGCCACCCGCACCCCGGCAAAATTCGACGCCGAACTGGCCGACTGGATCGCCTACGGCGCCAGCCCGCGTGGCTCCATTTCGCTGGACCGCTGCGCGCGCGCCCACGCTTGGCTGGCCGGGCGTGATTTCGTCAGCCCCGAAGACATCCAGGCGGTGCTGTTCGACGTACTGCGCCACCGCATCATCCTCTCGTTCGAGGCCGAGGCGGCGGGGATCGACCAGGACCGCGTGGTCCAGCGCATCCTCGACGTCGTCGCCGTTGCCTGAGCCCATGCCCACCGCCTCGCTGGCCCAACCCGGCATCCGCATCGGCCTTGCCGAGCTGATCGACATGCGCCACCGCGTGCGCGAAATCCAGCTGTTTTCCCGGCCCGGCCAGCGCAGCCCGCTGGTGGGCCTGCACCACTCCAAACTGCGCGGGCGCGGCGTGGACTTCGACCAGGTGCGCGTGTACCAGGCCGGTGACGACGTGCGCAACATCGATTGGCGGGTCACTGCGCGGACCCAGGAGCCACACACCAAGCTGTTCCACGAAGAGCGCGAACGGCCAATCTTCATCCTCGTCGAGCAGAGCCAGCGGCTGTTCTTCGGCTCGGGGCTGATGTTCAAGTCGGTGCTGGCCGCCCAGGCTGCGGCGCTGTTCGGCTGGGCCGCGCTGGGCCACAACGACCGTATTGGCGGGTTGGTGTTCGGCGACAACGAACACCACGAAATCAAGCCCCGGCGCAGCAAGCAGAGCCTGCTGCAACTGCTCAACCGCCTGGCCAAGGTCAACCAGTCCCTGCACACCGAGGCCAGCCCCGGGGCCGACAGCCTCGGCCTGGCCCTGCGCCGCGCCCGCGAAGTGCTGCGCCCCGGCAGCCTGGCTATCGTGATCTGCGACGAACGCTCGCTCACCGCCCAGGTGGAACAACACCTGGCCATGCTCTCGCGCCATTGTGACCTGCTGCTGATGCCGGTGTCCGACCCGCTCGACCACGCCCTGCCCGCCGCCGGCCTGCTGCGCTTCGCCCAGCGCAGCGCGCAGCTGGAGCTCGACACCCTGGACGCCAACCTGCGCCAGGCCTACCGCCAGCAGGCCGAAGCGCGCATCGAACGCTGGGAGCTGATGGCGCAAAAGCTGCGCGTGCTGCTGATGCCACTGAGCACCCAAAGCGAAATGATCGAGCAACTGCGCGAATACCTGAACGCCCAGCGGCCACGGAGCGCGTCATGAAGAGCAACGGCCAATGAACCCGCTTGACCAACTGCAGCCGTTGATCGCCCCCGCACCGATCGGCCTGTGGCCACCGGCACCCGGCTGGTGGCTGCTGCTGGCCGTACTGCCGCTGCTGGCCTGGGGCCTGTGGCGGGTGCGCCGCTGGCGCCCGGGCAAACGCCGCATCGTGCGTGCCGAACAACCATTGGACCCGGTACGCGTGGAAGCGCTGGCCGAGCTCGCCCGCCTGCCACGCCCCTACGACGGCGCCCCGGCCGGGGCTTGGCTGCAACAGATCAACGCCCTGCTCAAGCGCCTGTGCCGCAGCCACTACCCGGGCGCCAACAGCCATACGCTCAACGGTCGCCAGTGGCTGGCGTTTCTCGACAACCGCTGCCCGGCCGCTGGCCTGACCCGCTGGATGGTGCTGGTCGAAGGCGCCTACAAACCCGAGTGCAAGCTCGACGACAAGGCCATCGCCGGGCTCAGCCAAGCCGTCGAAATCTGGATTCGCAAGCATGTTTGAACTGGCCTGGCCGTGGGTCTTCGCGCTGGTGCCGCTGCCGTGGCTGGCGCGCCTGGTGCTGCCGGCCGCCGACAGCGGCGAACCGGTACTCAAGGTGGGCTTCCTCAACGAACTGGAAGGCCTGGCCGGGCGCCGCGCGCGGCTCAACCTGCCGACCTGGCGCCAACAGGCACCCTTTGTCGTCATCTGGCTGTTGCTGCTGTGCGCGGCCGCCCGCCCGCAATGGCTGGGCGACCCGGTGCCAGTGGCTGCCAGCGGCCGCGACCTGCTGGTGGCGGTGGATGTGTCCGGGTCGATGGACTTCCCCGACATGCAGTGGCAGAACGAAGACATCAGCCGCCTCGACCTGGTCAAGGCGCTGCTCGGCGACTTTCTGCAGAACCGCGAAGGCGACCGCGTGGGTCTCATCCTGTTCGGCAGCCAGGCCTACCTGCAGGCCCCGCTCACCTTCGACCGGCGCACCGTGCGCACCTTCCTCGACGAAGCGCAGATCGGCATCGCCGGCAAGAACACCGCCATCGGCGACGCCATTGGCCTGGCGGTCAAGCGCCTGCGCCAACGCCCGGCACAAAGCCGGGTGCTGGTACTGATCACCGATGGCGCCAATAACGGCGGGCAGATCCACCCCTTGACCGCTGCCCGTCTGGCCGCCCAGGAAGACGTGCGCATCTACACCATCGGCATCGGCGCCAACCCCGAGGCCAGTGGCACCCCTGGCCTGCTCGGCCTGAACCCGAGCCTGGACCTGGACGAAGCCTCGCTCAAGGAAATTGCCGACATCACCCACGGTACCTACTTCCGCGCCCATGACGGCGCCGAACTGGACGCCATCGGCGACACCCTCGACCAGCTTGAGCCAGTGGCCCAGCAACCGACCCAGGCGCGCACGGCCAAGGCCCTTTATGCCTGGCCCCTGGCCCTGGCCCTGCTGCTGAGCGTGCTGTTGGTGGTGGCCGTGCAATGGCCCGATAACCTGCTGCAGCGCCTGCTGCGCAAACCACGCTTCCTGCAACCGCACCCGGAATGGCGCCAGCGCCTGAAGCGCCTGCGCCTGAGGAGGCGGCGATGATCGAACTGTGGCCCCAATGGTTGCGCCCGCTATGGCTGCTGGCCGTGCCCCTGCTCGGCTGGCTGCTGTACAAACTGTGGCACCGGCGCAAGCGCGCCGGGCGCTGGCAGATGATTCTGCCGCCGGCGTTCCATGGCGTACTGCTAGGCGGTGGCAGCGGCAGCACCAGCAAACTGCCGTGGGTAGCGCTGGGCCTGGCCTGGATGCTGGTGATCCTGGCCCTGCTCGGGCCCAGTTGGCAGCGCGTGGAAGAAAACCGCCAGCGCCCGGCCGACCCGCTGGTGATCCTCCTCGAACTGACCCCACAGATGCTCGCCGAGGACAGCCCGCCCAACCGCCTGGAGCAGGCGCGGCGCAAAATCCTCGACCTGCTGGAACACCGTCGTGACAGTCAGACCGCGCTGGTGGTCTATGCCGGCTCCGCGCACACCCTGGTGCCGCTGTCCGACGACCTGGCTACCAGCCGCAACCTGCTCGAGGCGATCGACCCGTCGATCATGCCCAAACCCGGCCAGCGGGCCGACCTGGCCGTGCAAAAAGGCCTGGCCCTGCTGGCCCAGAGCGGCCTGGGCCAGGGCCGCCTGCTGCTGATCGGCTCGTCGCTCAGCGCCCCGGAGCGCCAAGGCATCGCCCAGGCCCTCGGCCGCCAGGGCCCGAGCCTGCTGATGCTGGGCATCGGCAGCCGCGAAGGCGCACCGGTGCGCCAGGCCAACGGCGAGTACCTCAAGGACGACCAGGGCGGCATCCTGTTGCCGCGCCTGGACAGCGCCAGCCTCAAGGGCTTCATCAGCGGCACGGGCGGGCGCTACCGGCATGCCCGTATCGACGACCTCGACCTGCGTGGCCTGGGCCTGTTCGACAACCCGCGCACCGGGCGCAACGACGGCCGGACCCTGCAACTGGACAGCTGGGCCGACCAGGGTTACTGGCTGCTGCTGCCGCTGTTGCTGCTGGCCGCCTGTGCCGGCCGACGCGGCTGGCTGTTCTGCCTGCCACTGCTGCTGGCCCTGCCCCAGCCCAGCCAGGCCTTCGAATTCAACGACCTGTGGCTGCGCCCCGACCAGCAAGGTCAGCGCCTGCTGGAGCAAAACCGCCCAGCCAGCGCCGCGCGCCAGTTCCAGGACCCGCAATGGCGCGGCATGGCCCTGTACCAGGCGGGCGACTATAGCGGTGCCGCCGAAGCCTTTTCCCAAGGCGACACGGCCGCCGCCCACTACAATCGAGGCAATGCCCTGGCCCGCAGCGGTGAACTGGAAGCCGCCCTGGACGCCTACGAACAAGCTCTGGAACGCCAACCCGACCTGCAGGCGGCGCTGGACAACCAGGCGCTGGTGCAGCAACTGCTGCAACAGCGCGAGGCCAAGGCCGAGGAGCAACCGGCCAGCAGCGATGCGCAAGGCACGCCCGGCAGCGAAACCGAAGGCAACAGCAGCTCGGCCAACAGCCCAGCCCAGGGCACGCCCGGCAACGACGAACAACCCAGCGCCGAGCAGCCCGGCGAAGGCAGCAGCAACAGCCAGGTAGCACCCGGCAACCAGGCCGGCGCGGATGACAGCGTCATCCAGCCGCCGCAGCGCCCGGTATCGACCAGCCTCGATGCCGAACAGCGCCAGGCCCTGGAACAATGGCTGCGGGAGATCCCCGACAACCCGGCGGAGCTGCTGCGGCGCAAATTCTGGTATGAACAGCAATTGCATCAGGAAACCCCACGATGAGTCGCTTCGGCGTCTTTCTCCTCAGCCTGCTCTGGGCCGTGCTGGCCCAGGCCGAACCAGTGCTGCAGGCCAGCGTTGACCGTACCCGCCTGGAAGCTGGCGAAAGCCTGGAGCTGACCCTGGAAAGCCAGGACGTCACCCAGTTCGGCAAGCCCGACCTGCGCGCGCTGGAGGGTGACTTCGAAGTGCGCGGCACGCGCCAGCTGAACAGCCTGCACAGCCTCGACGGCGAAACCCGCGCCAGCACCCGCTGGATCATCACCCTGCTGCCACGGCGCAGTGGCAGCCTGCGTATCCCCGAGTTGCAACTGGGCCAGTCGCACAGCCAGGCCATCGAACTGCAAGTGCTGCAGGCCGACGCCAGCCGCCAGGACAGCGCCTCGCAGGTGTTCATCGAAGCCACGCTCGACAGCAACGAGGTCTACGTCCAGGCCCAGGCCGTACTCACCCTGCGCATCTACCATTCGGTGGCACTGTACGACGACAGCAGCCTCAGCCCGCTGCAACTGGAGAACGCCAAAGTCGAACCGCTGGGTGAATCGCGCACCTATGAAAAGGAAATCAACGGCGTCCGTCACGGCGTGATCGAAACCCGCTATGCCGTGTATCCCCAGCAAAGCGGCACCCTCGACATCCCGCCGCTGACCTTCACCGCTACCGCCGCCGCCAGCCCGGACGAAGCCCCACAAACCAACGGCACGGCCCGGGCCGGCCACCAGGTGCAGGTCAGCTCGCTGCCGTTACGCCTGGCCGTACGGCCGATTCCGGCGGCCTGGCCGGCTGGCGTGCCGTGGCTACCGGCCCGCAGCCTGACCCTGGAAGAGCACTGGAACCCCGACCCTGGCAACCAGCAGGTGCAGATTGGCGACTCGCTGACCCGCAACATCACCTTGCGTGCCGAAGGCTTGTCCAGCACCCAGCTGCCACCGCTGCCAGCCACCGAAATCACCGGCCTGCGCCGGTACCCCGACCAGCCATTGCTGCGCAACGAAATCAGCGACCGCGGCATGACCGCCAACCGCGAAGAGCGCGAAGCCCTGGTGCCGACCCACAGCGGTACGCTGGCCCTGCCGGCGCTGGAAGTGGCCTGGTGGAACACCCGCGAAGACCACCTGGAGCACAGCAGCCTGCCGGCACGCACGCTGAATGTGCAGGACAACCCGGCGCTGAGCGCCGACACCCCGGTTGGCGACAACAGCAGTGCCAGCAGCTTGCTGTGGCCCTGGCAGCTGGCCACCCTGGTGTTCGCCCTCACCACCGTGCTGGGCTTTGCCCTGTGGTGGCGCGCCCGCTCGCAGCCGGCGGTGCTGCGCGCCGCCCAGGCCGGGCCGAGCCCACGTACCCTGCTGGACGACCTCAAGCGCGCGTGCCAGGCCAACGACCCCCAGGCCACCCGTCAGGCGCTGGACGCCTGGGCCCGCCAGCAGCCGGAAACCCTGGCCGAGATGGCCGCACGGTTCGTACCGTTGTCGGATGCGCTGGATGGGTTGAACGGGGCGCTGTATAGCGAGAGCGGCCAGTATTGGCAGGGTGAGGATTTGTGGCGGGCAATCGGCACGATTCCGCCGGCTGAGCAGGTGTTGTTGCCAGCGGGCGAGAACGGCAGCCTGCCGCCGCTCTATCCCAAGTAAGTGGTTGCCTGTGCGGGCCTCTTCGCGGGCATGCCCGCTCCCACAGAAACACCACTGCTTTCAAGAGCGGTGAGATACCTGTGGGAGATTCTATGGTTTTTGGCAAGCCTGCTCTTGTCATGACATCTTTGTTGCCAGTGAGATCGAGCGCCGCCCGCGCGGCGCTTCGCGGGACAAGCCCGCTCCCACATTTGTTGCAACGTGCCGAACCTGTCAGGCCATGGTTGCCTGCCTTGGTGCATGTCTTGAGACTGGTGAGGCGGCGGCAGCGCCAGCCGAGAAATTGAGTCAGACCAACAAGGCTGATAACCATGGCCCAACAGACATGGCCACGTTGCAACAAATGTGGGAGCGGGCTTGTCCCGCGAAGCGCCGCGCGGGCGGCGCTCGATCTCACTGGCGCAGAAAGAATCAAGGCATGCACTATGCACCACCTCAAACCCAGTTTGCACTGGGCAGCTATGTGCCGCACAGCGGCCCCATGCTTGGGTTACCATACCGCCCTTGCGCAACACCCATCACCCAAGCCAAGCCCCGCTTGCTCGACTCGACACCAACAGGTCATCCATGCGTCTGTTTCATACCTCCGACTGGCACCTGGGCCAAAGCCTGCACGGCCAGGAACGCGACTTCGAACATGCCTGCTTCCTCGACTGGCTGCTCGGCCAGCTGCGCCTGCGCCAGCCGGATGCGTTGCTGATCGCCGGCGATATCTTCGACACGGTCAACCCGCCGGTCAAAGCCCAGGAACGTCTCTACGACTTCATCGTCCAGGCCCACGAGCAACAGCCGAAGCTGGACATCGTAATGATCGCCGGCAACCACGACTCCGGCTCGCGCATCGAGCTGCCCGCGGCACTGATGCGCCGCCTGCGCACCCATGCCCTTGGCCGTGTGCACTGGTTGGACGAGGGCCAGCTGGACGCCGAGCGCCTGCTGATTCCGCTGACCAACGGCCGTGGCAAGGTCGCCGCCTGGTGCCTGGCCCTGCCCTTCCTGCGCCCGGCCGAGGTGACCGGCCCGCAACTGGGTGACGACTACCTGCGAGGCATCACCCAGGTGCACCAGCAACTGATCGCCGCCGCGCAAAAGAAGCGCAAGAAGGACCAGGCGCTGATCGCCATCAGCCACGCGCACATGGCCGGTGGCGCAGTGTCGGAGGACTCCGAGCGCAGCCTGATCATCGGCAACGCCGAGGCACTGCCGGCCAAGCTGTTCGACAAGGCCATCAGCTACGTCGCCCTGGGCCACTTGCACAAGCCGCAGAAGGTCAACCGCGAAGAACGCATCCGCTACAGCGGCTCGCCGATCCCGCTGTCGTTCGCCGAGATCAACTACCCGCACCAGGTGCTGGAAGTGGAGCTGGACGGCACCGGCCTGGTCAGCGTCGAACCACGCCCGGTACCGCGCGCCGTAGCCCTGCAACGGGTCGGCCCGGCACCACTGGGCGAACTGCTGGAGCAGTTGGCCGAGCTGCCAGTGATCGACCTGCTCGAAGACCCCAACCGCCAGCCCTGGCTGGAGGTGCGGGTGATACTGGATGAGCCGCAACCCGACCTGCGCCAGCAGATCGAAACCGCACTGCAAGGCAAGGCCGTGCGCCTGATCCGCATCAGCGCCGAATACGCCGGCCGCAACAACGCAGAAGACGATGACCTGGCCTTTGTCGAACTGGCCCAGATGACCCCGCAAGACCTGTTCAGCCGCGCCTGGGAGCAGGCCTATGGCAACCCCGCCGACGAACAGGCGCTGGCCGACTTCGCCCTGCTGTTGCAGGACGTGCAGCAAGAAGAGGAACAGCCATGAAGATTCTCGCCATCCGCCTGAAGAACCTGGCATCCCTGGCCGGCCCGGTCGACATCGACTTCACCGCCGAGCCGCTGGCCAGCGCCGGCCTGTTCGCCATCACCGGGCCCACCGGTGCCGGCAAGAGTACCCTGCTCGATGCCCTGTGCCTGGCGCTGTTCGGCACCGTGCCACGCCTGAACGACATTGGCCGCGAAGCCAAGGTGCCGGACGCCGACGGTGAAATCCCCACCTCCGACCCGCGCAACCTGCTGCGCCGCGGCACCGGCAGCGGCTTTGCCGAAGTCGATTTCGTCGGCATCGATGGCCGCCGCTACCGTGCCCGCTGGGAAGCCAACCGCGCCCGCGACAAGGCCAACGGCAAGCTGCAGCACAGCCGCCAGAGCCTCTACGACCTGGATAGCGAGCAGGTGCTGGGCAGCGGCAAGAACGAATACAAGCAGCTGGTCGAAGCTCGCCTGGGCCTGAATTTCGAACAGTTCACCCGCGCGGTGATGCTGGCCCAGAGCGAGTTCGGTGCCTTCCTCAAAGCCGACGACAAAGAGCGCAGCGAGCTGCTGGAAAAGCTCACCAACACTGCCATCTACACCCGCCTGGGCCAGCGCGCCTTCAGCAAGGCCCGCGAAGCCGGCGAGGCCCATAATGCCCTGAAGGACCGTGCCAGCCACCTGCTGCCGATGGCCGCCGAAGCCCGTGCCGAACTCGACCAGCGCCTGGAGCAGGCGCAGCAGCAGTTCAAGGCCGACCAGGCCGGCGAACGCCAGCTGGAACAGCAACGCAACTGGCTGAACGAGCAGCGCCAGCTGCAGGCCCAGCACGCCGAAGCCAGCACCGCGCTGCAGGCCGCCGAACAGGACTGGCAACAACTGGCCGACCAGCGCCTGGACCTCGTGCGCCTGGAGCGCCTGGCCCCACAGCGCCACCAGTTCCACCGCCAGCAGACACTGACCGAGCAACTGGCACCGGTGGCCGCGAAGATTGCCGAGCAACAGCATCAACAAGCCGAACTGCAGGTACGCACCAGCGAGCTCGAACAGGCACTGGACGCCGCGCGTCAGGCGCTTGCCGATAGCCAGGCCCGACACAGCGAAAACACCCCGCGCCTGCGCCAGGCCTTTGCCGCCCAGGACAACCTGGCCCGCCTGGACCAGGAACTGGCAGCGCAGCGCAGCACCAGCCAACAGGCCGAGCAACAGGTCGCAGAAGGCCAGCAGCACCTGCAGCAGCTGGAAGACAACCAGCAGCGCAGCCTGCAGCAACTGGCGCAGATCGACACCGCGCTCGCCGACAGCCAGCACCTGGCGGGCCTGGCAAATGCCTGGCACGCCTACCTGCCACAACTGAAGCAGGTGATGCTGATCGGTGGCCGCCTGGCCAAGGGCCGTGAAGAACTGCCCGGCCTGCAGGCCCAGGCCAGCCAGGCCAATGCGCACTTGCAGGCCGAGCGCGATGCCTTCGAGTTGCTGTTCCGCGAGGCCAAGGCCGAACCCCAGGCCCTGGCAGAACAGATCGACTTGCTGGGTGGCATGCTGCAGGACAACCGCAAGCAGCAGCGCGCCGTGGAAGAGCTGTCACGCCTGCATGGCCGTGAACTGGAACTGCGCCAGCAGCTGGAGGCCGTGCGCGCGCGTCAGCAGCAGGCCATGCAGCAACGCCAGCAACTGATTGCCGAAGGCACCGCCGCCAAGGCCGAACTGGAAGCCGCCGAGCAGGCGCTCAACCTCACCCGCCAGTTGCTGGAACGCCAGCGCCTGGCACGTAACACCAGCGTCGAAGAGTTGCGCGGCCAGTTGCGCGACGGCGAACCTTGCCCGGTGTGCGGCAGCGCCGAGCACCCGTTCCACCAGCCTGAAGCACTGCTGCAAAGCCTGGGTCGCCATGACCAGGCCGAGGAGGACGCCGCACAGAAGCAGGTCGAAACCCTCAACAGCAAGCTGGTGGAGCTGCGCACCCAGCTGGGTGTGGTCAACGCCCAGCTCAAGGACTACCAGCAGCAACAGCAGCAACTGAGCGAACAGCTGCAACCGCTGGTGGCCCAGGTGCAGGCACACAGCCTGTGGCCTGCCCTCGCCCCGCAGGACGACAGGGCCCGCAGTGCCTGGCTCGACAGCCAGTTGCGACGCCTGGACGAAGAAATCGGCCAGGACGAGAAACGCCAGAGCGCCCTGCTCGCCCTGCAAAAAGATGCAGCCCGTCTCAACCAGCAACTGCAGGCCGCCCAGCAGGCGCAACAGCAGGCCCAGCGCCACCTGGAGCAACAGCACCAGGCCCTGGCCAGCGACGAGCAGCAGTTGCAGCAAAGCCTTGACGACCTGGCAGGCGTGTTGCCCGAAGAGGCCCTCAAGGCCTTGAACGACGACCCGGCCAATGCCTTCCTCGCCCTGGACCAGCAGATCGCCCAGCGCCTGCAACAACTGGAGCAGCGCAAGGACGAACAGGAAGAACAGCAAGCCCGCCAGGCCCAGCTGGACAAACTGCGCGACCAGCAACAGGTGCGCGTGCAGACCCTGCAGCAGTTGCAGCAGAAGCTTGCCGCCCTCGACGAGCAGCGCCAACAGGCCCAGGCTTCGCTCAGCGAACTGCTGGGCGAGCACGCCAGCGCCGAAGCCTGGCAACAGCACATGGACGCCGCGCTGGAGCAGGCCCGCGCCCTCGATGCCGACACTGCCCAGCGCCTGCAGGACCTGCGCACCCAAGGCGTGCAACTGGCCAGCGAACTCAGGGCCAACACCCAGCAGCAACAGGCGCTGGACGCCGAATGCCAGCAGTTGCAGGGCCAGATCGCCCAGTGGCGTGGTGAACACCCGGAATTGGACGACGCTGGCCTGGATCGCCTGCTGGGCATGGATGACACGCAGGTCAATGAACTGCGCCAGCGCCTGCAAGGCGCCGAAAAAGCCATCGAACAGGGCCGCGTGCTGCTGCAGGAACGTGAGCAACGCCTGCAGCAACATGCCGCGCAAATGACCGTGGATACCTCGGTCGACGCGTTGGAACAAGCCCTGACCGAACTGCGCGAACGCCTGGCCGGCCACGAGCAGCAATGCGCCGAATTGCGTGCACAGCAGGCCGATGACCAGCGTCGCCAACAGGCGCACCAGGCACTGGCGGCGGAAATCGAGCAGGCCCATCAGCAGTGGCAACGCTGGGCTCGCCTGAACGCCCTGATCGGTTCGGCTTCGGGCGATGTGTTCCGCAAGATCGCCCAGGGCTACAACCTCGACCTGCTGCTGCACCACGCCAACGCCCAACTGCGCCAGCTGGCCCGCCGCTACCGCCTCAAGCGCGGCGGCAGCGCCCTCGGCCTGCTGGTGCTGGACACCGAGATGGGCGACGAACTGCGCTCGGTACACTCGCTGTCGGGCGGGGAAACCTTCCTGGTGTCGCTGGCCCTGGCCCTGGGCCTGGCCTCGATGGCCTCCAGCACACTGCGCATCGAATCGCTGTTCATCGACGAAGGCTTCGGCAGCCTCGACCCCGAGTCGCTGCAACTGGCCATGGATGCCCTCGACGGCTTGCAGGCCCAGGGCCGCAAGGTGGCGGTGATTTCCCACGTGCAGGAAATGCACGAACGCATCCCGGTGCAGATCCAGGTGCGCCGCCAAGGCAACGGCCTGAGTGACGTGGAGGTGTGCGGGTGATCCTCTACTCGTTCCGCCGCTGCCCCTGGGCCATGCGCGCGCGCCTGGCCTTGCGCTATGCAGGCTGCGAGGTGGAGATTCGCGAGGTGGCGATGAAGAACAAGCCGGCAGAACTGTTGGCCTTGTCGCCCAAGGGCACGGTGCCGGTACTGGACACCGGTGCCGAGGTGCTTGAGGAAAGCCTGGACATCATGCGCTGGGCGCTGGCGCAAAACGACCCGCAGGACTGGCGGCTGCAGGCCGACCCTGTGGCGGCTCAGCAGGCTGAAACACTGATTGCGCGCAACGACAGCACGTTCAAGGCACAGGTGAACCTGTACAAGTATGCCGAGCGCTACCCAGAGCATACCCGCGAGCATTACCGCCAGCAGGCCGAGGCCTGGCTGGCGGAGCTCGAAGGCCTGCTGGCGGGCCGGCCCTACTTGCTGGCCACTCACCCGAGCATTGTCGATGCCGCGTTGCTGCCCCTGATGCGCCAGTTTGCCGGGGTCGAACCGCAGTGGTTCGCCGAGGCAGCTTATCCGCGGGTGCGGAGCTGGCTGGAGGGGTGGCTGGCTTCGGACCTGTTCAGGTCAGTCATGGCCAAGTGAACAACTATCAGCATTGCACGGTACCCTGTGGGAGCGGCCTTGTGTCGCGAAAGGCCGCTCCCACAGGGCCCGTGCCAGGCTTGAGTCAGTGGTGGTGCTTGCCACTCAAGGCCGCATGGAAATTGGCACTCTGGCGCAGGTACTGCTCGGTGTAGCTATGGGTAGCGGACGCCTTGCCGCTGCTATCGGCATGGGCATGCGCTGGCAATACGACCGAAGCGGAAATGGCGGATGCGGCAATGACCGGGAAGAGATTGAAGTTCATCTGGGCTGACCTCGACGGCGGTGGTTTGACGTTGGCCCGTTTGGGCCTTGGGTCAAACTTACGCCGCCGAGGCCGCAGGCAAAAATTCATTGCGGCAGTATCGATTATCACGTCGTTCGATATCACTCGATGAACTTCAGGTCCGACGGTGCATCCTGCTTCAGCGTCTGCACCGTCTCCAACAGCTTGCCACTGCGCGGATCGCGGCGTATCACCACGATCTGGTTGCTCTTCTGGTTGGCCACCAACAGGAAGTTGTCACTCGGGTCGAGGGCGAACTCGCGAGGATGATCACCCTCCACCGAACGGCGTTGCAGGAACGTCAGCTGGCCATCCTGCTTGCCTACGCTGAATGCCACGATCTCGTTGGCCGTGCCGCGGTTGCTCACATACAGGAAGCGCCCGTCTGCCGACAGGTGCAAGCCGCCGGCCGCCTTCGCCGCGGCTTCCTGGCGCTCGGTCAGGGGCAGGCGCTGGCGTTCGACCAGGTTGCCGTCCTGCACGTCGAACATCACCACTTCGGCGGTCATCTCCAGGGTCAGGTAGGCGTGCCGGCCCTTGGCGTCGAACAGCAGGTGGCGCGGCCCGCTGCCTGGCGGCAAGTCCACCGACGCGGGGATCGCCGGCGTCAACGGACGGTCTGTGCTGGCACCGTCGTAGCGGTAGATGAACACCTTGTCGGCCCCCAGGTCGCTGGCATACAGGTGCCGACCATCCGGTGACAGCACCAGCGAATGCACATGGGCGCTGGCCTGGCGCTCGGGGTTGACCCCGCTCGACTTGTGCCGGGCTTGCTGCACCACCGGCTTGAGCTTGCCGTCCCTGGCCACCGGGACCACCACCAGGCTACCGCCGGGGTCGGGCTTGACCGCGTAATTGGCCACGAACAGATAACGCTGGTCCTGGCTGAGGCTGGCGTGGGTCGGCTCGTCACCTTGGCTGGGCACCTGGCTGAGGGGCTTGATCTCGCCTTTCGCACTGACGCCGAAACTGCTGACATTGCCGTTTGGGGCTTCGTTGACCGCGAACAGCTGGCGTTGATCGGCCGACAGTACCAGCCAAGAAGGGCTGACACTCTTCACTACCTGCTGCGGCGCAGGGTCGATATGGCCGGTCTTTTCGTCAAACTGATAGCGATAGATGCCCTGACTGGCGCCATCGGTGTAACTGCCCACCAGCAAGGTGGCAGCATGGGCGTTGATAGCCACGCTCATCAGGCTAGCGGTCAGCAGGCTCGTCCAGATCCGGTTCATCTTCGTCATCGTCCGGGGCGCGAAAGGCACTCATACAGACTAGTCGATGCGCGCCATTGGCATCGTCGAGTTGCCACTCGTCACCCACGGCGACGGCAGCAGTGATCTGATCGGGGGTGAAGGACCAGCGGCGGAGTTGGCGGCCGTCCATGCACTCGATGGTGAGGCCGGATTCGTCGGAGCTGAAATCGAAGGCGTGCAGGCCGTCGATCAGGAGCATGTCGCAGGACTGCAGGGCGGTGGCGAGGGGGGACATGGGGGTACCAATCTGAAATGAACCGGCATTATAGCCCTGGGGCTGCCTTGCAGCCCATTCGCAGCACAAGGCTGCTCCTACAGAAGGTTCGCGGTCGCCTGTAGGAGCAGCCTTGTGCTGCGAATGGGCCGCAGAGCGGCCCCCAACGATTCAATGAGCGAAAATGGAGCCCCCCTCCTTGCCCACCATCTTCTCCGGCTTGATCAGGAACCGCGCCAGCGCCGGCAGCAGCCACAGCGCACCGAACATGTTCCATAGCAGCATGAAGGTCAGCATCAGCCCCATGTCCGCCTGGAACTTGATCGCCGAGAAGATCCAGGTGCACACACCAATGGCCAGGCACAAGCCGGTGAACAGCACCGCCTTGCCGGTCGAGCGCAGGGTCTGGTAATACGCCTCCTGCAATGGCAGACCGGCGCGCAGGAAGCTTTCCAGCCGGCTGTAGATGTAGATGCCATAGTCCACGCCAATGCCCACACCCAGCGCCACCACCGGCAGGGTCGCCACCTTGACCCCGATGCCCATGTAGGCCATCAGCGCGTTGCCCAGCACCGAGGTCAGGACCAGCGGCAGGACGATGCACAGGGTTGCGGCGAACGAGCGGAAGGTAATCAGGCACATCACCGCCACGCAGATGTACACCAGGATCAGGATGGTCAGCTCGGCCGACTTGATCACCTCGTTGGTCGCCGCCTCGATCCCGGCATTGCCCGCCGCCAGCAGGAACTGCAGGCCTTCCTTGTTGTGGCTGTCGGCAAAGGCCTTGGCCACGGCAGTGACCCGCTCAAGGGTTTCGGCCTTGTGGTCGTTGAGGAACACCAGCACCGGCGCCAGCGAGCAGTCGCCGTTGTACAGGCCATCGGCGCGGGCGATGGAGTTGTTGAGGATGTCCGGGTTGCGCGACAGGGTTTCCCATTTCAGGCTGCCCTCGTTCATGCCCTTGATCACCTGCTTGGACACGGTCACGAGGGAAATCGCCGACTGAACGCCCGGCGTGTTCTGCATGGTCCACATCAGCTCGTCGATCGGTGCCATGGTCGAGTGGATCGAGCAGCTTTCCGGTGGGGTCTTGACCATGATCACCAGCACGTCGGAACTGGTCGAGTAGTTGCTGATGATGAAATTGTTGTCCTGGTTGTAGCGCGAGTCGGGGCGCAGCTCCGGCGCACCCTGGTCGAGGTCGCCGATCTTCAGGTTCTGGCTGTACCACAGGCCACCGGCGAAGGCGACCAGCGCCAGAACCACCGACACCGGCGCCACCTTGGCACTGGCGAAGTTCGACAGCAGGCGCCAGAACGGGTGCTCGCGGGTGGCGTCCTTCTTGCTGCGCTCGACGGCCTTCTTGCTGATGCCGACGTAGGAGATGGCTACCGGCAGCAGGATAAGGTTGGTGAACACGATCACCGCCACACCGATGGAAGCGCCGATGGCCAGTTCACGGATCACCCCGATGTCGATGATCAGCAGGGTGATGAAGCCCACGGCGTCGGCGAGGATGGCGATCATCCCTGGCAGGAACAGTTGGCGGAAGGTGCGCCGGGCGGCGGTCAGGGCGTTGTCGGCATCACTCGACTGCAGGGCAATGCCGTTGATCTTCTGCACACCGTGGGAAATACCGATGGCGAAGATCAGGAACGGCACCAGCATCGAGTACGGGTCCAGACCAAAGCCCACCGCATGCATCAGGCCCAATTGCCAGACCACCGCCACCAGGGTGGTGATGAGCACGGCGATGGTGCTGCGGATGCACCAGGTGAACCAGTACAACAGCACCCAGGTGATGGCCAGGGCGACGCCGAAGAACATCGCCACCATCACCAGGCCGTCGATCAGGTCGCCGACCTTCTTGGCGAAGCCGACGATGTGGACCTTCACGTTCGGGTTCTGCGCCTGGAAGTTTTCGCGGATCTTCTCTTCCAGCTGGTGTGAGAACTGCTGGTAGTCCAGCTTCACCTGTTTGCCCGGGTCCTGCGGGTCGGGGTAGCTTTCCAGCAGCGGCACGTCGACGATGCTGGACTTGAAATTGTTGCCCACCAGGCGCCCGACCTGGCCTGACTTGAGCACGTTGTCGCGCAGGGTATCGAGGCTGTCCTGCGAGCCGTTGTAGGTGTTGGGGATCACCTCGCCACCGGAAAAGCCTTCTTCGGTGACCTCGCTCCAGCGCACGCTGGGGCTCCACAGCGACTTCAACCCGGCTCGGTCGACGCCGGGGATGTAGAACACTTCATCATGGATCTGCCGCAGGGTCTCCATGTAGTCCTTGTCGAAGATGTCGCCATTGACCGCCTCCACCGAGATGCGCACCGTGTTGCCGAGGTTGGCCAAGTCGTTGCGGTGCGCCATCATCTGCTCGATGAACGGGTGCTGCAGCGGGATCATCTTCTCGAAGCTGGTGGACGGGCGGATCTGCGTGGCCTGCCAGAACAGGAAGATACTGACCAGTACGCACAGGGCGATGACCACAGGGCGGTTGTTGAAGATCAGGCGTTCGAGCAGCGTGGCCTTATCCTGGTGATGCGGGTGCATGGTGATGCTCTCCCTGCTGGTCATGGACGCACCTCCTGGTCAGCCGGGCCTGCACCCTGCGGGTCAGCCAGGTGCACGCCACCCTGCCCTACCAGCAGCAGGCCGCCATTGGCCAGGCCGCTGACGCCGGCCAGGGCGATGCGGTCGGAGCGGTTGTAGACACTGAAGGTCTGGCCATCATCGGTACTGCGCAGCACGCTGCCGCCATTGCCGACCAGCACCAGGCTGCCGTCTTCGACAAGCGTAGCGCCTGCCAGGCCGAATTCGAGTGTGCCACGTGCGGCCTTGAGCTCGATCGGCTGCCAGCTGTCGCCGAAGTCGGTGGAACGGAACAGGTTGCCGCGTAGGCCGTAGGCCAGCAGGGTGCGCGGCTGTGCAGTGCCGATCACGCCAAACAGCGAGCCCTCGTAGGGGCTGTCGACCTTGGCCCAGGTCTGGCCATTGTCGGTGGAGCGGAACATGCCGCCCTGCTCGCCGACGATGAACAGGCCGGCATCACGCACCTGGGCAATACCGTTCAGGTGCAGCTGGTCAGGGTTGTCCAGGCGCTCGGCCACATCCTGCCAGTGCTGGCCGCCGTCGGTGGTTTCCAGCAATGCGCCATAGGCACCTACGGCAAAGCCGCGCTGTGCATCGAGGAAGGCGACATCGAGCAAGGGTGCTTCACGGGACAGGTCTTCGAACTGCTTGCTCCAGGTTGCCCCGCCATCGCTGCTGGCAAGGACCTGCGCATCATGGCCGACGGCCCAGCCGCGCTTGTCGTCAAGGAAGAACACTGCGGTGAGCAGTTGCCGGGTGGGCACCCGGGCCTGGGTCCAGGTGCTGCCCTGGTCGTCGGAGAACAGGATATGACCGCGATCGCCCACCACCACCAGGCGCTTGCCGGCATGGGTGGCATCGATCAGCAGGCTTTGGCTGGCCTTGGCCGATTCGGTGGAATACTCATCGGCGGCAGCGGCTTGCACGCTGTCAGCCCATACGCCAAGCCCCAGCGCCAGTACCACGCCGGCTGCCAATGGCCAGGCAAAACGCCTGTTCTGTTCCCTCATGACTGTCCCCTGTTGTTCTTATCTGGTGGGTCAATGCATTGCAGGTACTGCGAAAAGCCTGATCTAGAGGCCTGCAATGGCTTGAGGGGATCGTAGCGGGGATATTTGCGGGAACACAACGGGCGGGGTGTTATGTTTTGTTATCGGCTGTAAAAGCTTCGCGGGTAAACCCGCTCCCACAGGTCCTCCACAGCCCATGAAAGCGGTGCAGTACCTGTGGGAGCGGGTTTACCCGCGAAGAGGTCGGCTCAGGCTACGGAAAACTCAAGCCAGGCTCTTGCTGACAACCTCATACACATCACTGGACAGCTCACCAGAAGCCAGAATCCGCTCCAGCTCGCCCCTCATCAGGGCCTGACGCGCATCGTCATACTTGCGCCAGCGGGTCAGCGGCGCCAGTTGCCGCGAGGCGATCTGCGGGTTCAGGGCATTGAGTTCGATCACCAGGTCCGCCAGGAAGCGGTAGCCGGAGCCATCCGCCGCATGGAAGTTGACCAGGTTCTGCCCGGCGAAAGCGCCGATCAATGCACGTACCTTGTTCGGGTTCTTCAGGGTGAACGCCGGGTGCTGCATCAGCGCCTTGACCCGCGCCAGCCCGCCCGGCAGCGTACTGGCCGCCTGCACGCTGAACCATTGGTCCATGACCAGCGGGTTGTCCTTGAAGTGCTCGGCAAAGGCTTCCAGGGCCTTGGCCCGCTCAGCCTCGAACGGCGAGTTGACCAGCACGGCCAGGGCGGTCAGGCGCTCGGTCATGTTGTCGCAGTGCTCGAACTGCTCCAGGGTCGCCTGCAGCACCTGCGGCTTGCCGCTTTGCATCAGGTACGACAGCGCGATGTTCTGCAGGCTGCGGCGGGCAAAGTGCTCGGCCGAGGCTACGTAGGCGGTGCTGCGCGACACTTCGCGGTTGGCCTTGTAGCGCGCCCACAGGGCGTCGAACAGCTGCTCGGCGATCTGCTGGCGGGCGAACTCGCGGGCGGCGTGGATGGCGTCCACGTCGGCCACCTGGCTGATCTCGGTGAGGTAGGCCTCACCCGGCAGCGAGAGCATTTCGGCAACCATGGCCGGGTCCAGCGACTCGTTGCCGAGCACGGTGCCAAGGGCGGTGATCAGGCGCTGATCGAGCGTGAGTGCTTCGCCACGCTGATGCTGACCGATCAGCTCCTGCAGCACCTGCACCGACAGTTGCTGCCCCGCCTCCCAGCGGTTGAAGCCGTCGCTGTCGTGCTGCATCAAGAACATCAGCTGGTCGCGGTCGTAGGGGAAGCTCAGCTTGACCGGTGCGCTGAAACCGCGCAGCAGCGACGGCAGCGGCTTGGCCTGGATGCCCTGGAAGGTGAAGGTCTGCTCGGCCTCGGTCACCGACAGCACGCGGCTGGTGCCCTGCGCCGTCGCTTCACCGGCCAGTTGCAGCGGCAGGTCGTTGCCTGCGGCATCCAGCAGGCCAAGTTCCACCGGGATCACGAACGGCAGTTTTTCGGCCTTGTCCGGGGTCTGCGGGCAGTTCTGGCGGAAGGTCAGGCTGTAGGTCTGCGCGGTCGCGTCATAGGCCTCGCTGACTTCCAGGCGCGGGGTGCCGGCCTGGTTGTACCAGCGCTTGAACTGGGTGAAGTCGACGCCGTTGGCGTCTTCCATGGCCTTGATGAAATCGTCGGTAGTTACCGCCTGGCCATCGTGGCGCTCGAAGTACAGGTCACTGCCCTTGCGGAAGCCATCGGCACCCAGCAGGGTACGAACCATGCGCACCACTTCGGCGCCCTTCTCGTACACGGTCAGGGTGTAGAAGTTGGAGATCTCGATGAAGCTGTCCGGGCGCACCGGGTGGGCCATGGGGCCAGCGTCTTCGGCGAACTGGTGAGTACGCAGGTAGGCCACGTCTTCGATGCGCTTGACCGTTCGCGAGTTCATGTCGGCGCTGAACTCGGCATCGCGGAACACCGTGAAGCCTTCTTTCAGCGACAGCTGGAACCAGTCACGGCAAGTGACGCGGTTGCCCGACCAGTTGTGGAAATACTCGTGGGCAACCACACCTTCGACGCGCTGGTGGGCAGCATCGGTGGCCGTTTCGGCACGGGCCAGCACACAGCTGGAGTTGAAGATGTTCAGGCCCTTGTTTTCCATGGCGCCCATGTTGAAGTCGTTGACCGCGACGATCATGAAAATGTCGAGGTCGTACTCGCGGCCATAGACTTCTTCGTCCCAACGCATGGACTTCTTCAGGCTGACCATGGCGTGGTCGCACTTGTCGATGTTCTCGGGCTCGACGTAGATGCGCAGGGTCACGTCGCGGCCAGACTGGCGGGTGAAGCTGTCTTCAACGCACCACAGATCACCAGCCACCAGGGCGAACAGGTAGGCCGGCTTCATGAACGGATCTTCCCAGGTCGCCCAGTGGCGGCCGTCTTCCGCCGGCCCGCTGCCGATCGGGTTGCCGTTCGACAGCAGCACCGGGTAGCGATGCTGTTCGGCGATGACCGTGGTGGTGAAGGTGCTCATCACGTCCGGGCGGTCGAGGTAGTAGGTGATCTTGCGGAAGCCTTCGGCCTCGCACTGGGTGCAGAACATCTTGCCCGACTTGTACAGGCCTTCCAGCGCGGTGTTGCTTTCCGGGTGGATCTTCACGCTGGTGTCGAGGGTGAAGCGATCGGCCTTGGGATGCACGGTCAGGCTGTCGGCGTCGAGCTGGTAGTCACCCGGCTGCAGTTCCTGGTCATCCAGCGAGGCACGCAGCAGTTCCAGCTGCTGGCCATCGAGTTCCAGTGGCGGCAGGCCGGCACCGCGTGCCGGGTTGCGGCGCATGACCAGTTGTGCGTGGACCAGGGTGTGGTCCTCGAACAGTTCGAAGGTCAGGTGCGTCTCGTCGATCAGGTACTCGGGCGCCTGGTAATCCTTGAGGTAGATCACTTGCGGTTGTTCGGTACGCATGTGCAGGTCCTTTTTACTGGAGCACGGCCAACTGGTAGGCCGTGTACTTGCGAATATTGATCACACCGGTGTCGAAGATCAGGTACTGGCCCTTGATGCCCAGCAGCGTGCCTTCCACTACCGGGTCCTTGTCGAGGTTGAAGCTGACGATCTTCGCCGGGTAGGCCTCGACCGGGTACTTCATCTGCACCACTTCGGCATCGGCCAGCGGCTGGATCGCCTGCAGGCCGAAGCGGCCCTGCAGCTCGCGCAGGCCATCTGCGCAGGCGTCGAAGACCTGCTCACGAATGGCGACCAGGTCGAGCTCCTCGGCATCGCCCTTGAGCAGGGTGCGCCAGTTGGTGCGGTCCGGCACCTGGCTGCGCAGCAGGTCTTCGACCAGGCCGGACTGCTGGCGGGTGGCAACGCGCATGATCGGCAGGGCCTGGCTGGCGCCCTGGTCGAGCCAGCGGGTGGGCAGCTGGGTGGCGCGGGTGATGCCGACCTTGATCCCCGACGAGTTGGCCAGGTAGACCACGTGATCGGTCATGCAGAACTGTTCGCCCCACGACGGCTCGCGGCAGGTGCCGGCGTCGTAGTGGCACTTTTCCGGGGCCATGATGCACACGTCGCACTGGGCCAGCCTGGTCATGCACGGGTAGCAGTAACCCTGGCTGAAGCTGGTCTTGGTGCGCTTGCCACAATGACTGCAGTGAATGGCACCGAGGTATTCCAGGCGCAGGCGCTGGCCGATCAGCGGATTGACCGGCACCTGGGTGTCATCCAGGCGGAAGCTGTACTGCACCACTGGTGCCTCCAGGCTTACCGCCATCTTGCTCAACGAGCCACGAGCGAGTTCGATCAATGTACCGAGTCCGACTTGAACAGAATGTTGGCGATCGGTGCGGACTTGGACGCGCATTCCTGCGGGCCCATGTAGCCGGTGCGCTGGTCTTCGGGCAGGTTTTTCATCTCCCAGGCGATTACCGCCTGCAGCGACAGCTCTTTCTGCTCGGCGGTGAGCTTGCGGCCATCCGACCATTTGCCGATTTCCACGGCCAGTTTCAGGCTCTCGTAGATTTCCGGGGTGATGTTTTCGATCATTTGCGCGAAAGTGGACATAGAGTCTCCTGATTCAAGCCGACAGTTTACGCCGGGCCAGCGCCCCACCCAAGAGCCCGGTCAGGCATCCGATGAGCAGCCCGCCGACGTGGGCGGCGTTGGCGATCTGGCCAAGGCCCAGGGTGTCGATCACGCCGGTCAGGCACACCACCAGCCAGATCAGCATCATCACCAGCACGCCCTTGGGCAGGGTGAAGTAACGGTCGGGCGCCAGCCACTGGTACAGCCAGATATGCCCGAGCAGGCCGTACAGCACGCCGGACAGGCCACCGAACAGGCTCGGCCCGCTGGTGTAGTGCTGGGCCAGGTTGGACACCAGGCTGAACAGCAGGGTCAGGCCAAGCAGCGCCCACGGGCCCTGGCGCAGTTCGATGCGTTTGCCCAGTTCCCAGTACCACAGGCTGTTCATGGCCAGGTGCAGCACGCCGAAGTGCAGCAGCATGGGCGATACCAGGCGCCACCACTGGCCTTCGTCCAGGCTTTGCGCCAGCGGGCTGAAGTACAGGTAGTCGCCCTGGACACGGAAGTCGAGGAAGGTGAGCCAGCTGATGGTGGTGAAGTTGTCGCCCAGGCCCGTAAGGCCGGCGACGATGAAACACAACAGCAGGATTAGGGTGGTGACTTTGCAAGCGCGGGCCTGTTCCGCCAGGGAGGGCCCTTTCGCGGGCACACCCGCTCCCACAGGGGCGGCGGTGGCTGACAGATCGGCGTTGCCGTCGGGGTAGCGTTGGTAGAGTTCGCGGACGTCTGCAGCCAGGGTGTCGGGGGCCCAGAGGACTTGTACCTCGCCCTCCTCACTGACCCGGTGTGGCACCTGCAGACGCTGCAGCAGTTGCACGAAGCCGCTGAGGTCGACCGACAGCGGCAGGCGCATCACTTCGATAATGTTCATTGGTTGGCCTGTGGGCGGTCGACGTCAACCCAGACGAACTTGTGCGGGTCGATGCGGGTTTCATCATCCAGCCGGTAGGCGGCCAGTTTGCCGTAGAGCACGGCGCTGTAGTCCAGGCAGGCCAGGTTGGCGCGGATCGGCGCCGGGCGGCCGCTGCGCCAGTAATGGCCGACGAACAGCATGGGCTCGTCCTCGGCATAGCGTAGCAAGGCGTTCTTCTGGCTGTGGCTCAGTGGTGTACTGGCCACTTCCGCCGGCAGGGCGTCTGGCTGGAAGACGATGTCGCCGTAGGTTTGCGGGTCTTCTTCCCAGAACTTGGTCCGGAAAAACGCCCGGGTCAGGCCATCGCCGCCGGTCAGGGTCAGCCCATCCGGCAAGCGCATGTCGGTTCCGCGCAACAGCCGGTTGCACACATTGGCGGCGAAGCTGCCATTCACCGCCGACGCCTGGATGAAGTGCTCGTCGATGCACCCGTCAGGGTATTGCTGGCGCAGCGGCTCGATCAGCCGCTTGTCCCAGCAGGCGTGCACCAGGCGGAAGCGCCCGGCGTCGATGAACAGCGGCAACTGGTAGAACCAGTTGACGAAGTCATGCCAGTCGGCAGGATGGTGGGCGAACTGGGTCAGGGTTTCGTCAATCAGACGGGCATGCCGCGGCGTGTGCTCGCGTACATAGGCCTTGCCGCTGCCGGGCAGTGCCGGCGTCACCCAGCCCAGGGCGTTGTACTCGTGGTTGCCCATGATGCAGAACGCCTGCCCGGCCTCGACCATGTCGTGGACGATGTGCAGCGCCTCGCGAATGCGTGGCCCGCGGTCGACGATGTCGCCGAGGAACAGCGCCTGCCGCCACGGGTGGCGCCACATGCCGGCCACACGCTTGTAACCGAGGGCGTCGAGCAGGCGTTCAAGGGTCAGCGCACAACCGTGCACGTCACCGATGATGTCGAAACTTCGCGCCGGATCGAGCATCAGTCGTCCCTGCTTCCCAGGCGGCTGCCCCAGCCGAGCTTGGTGCGGCAGACCTCGTAGTAATTGTGGTCCAGCGGGTGGATCAGGCGCAGTTTCTGCGGTTTCTTGCTCACCGTGATGGTGTCGCCGGGGGCGCAGGTGAAGTGGTTCTGGCCGTCACAGGATACTTGCGGGTAGATCTGCAAGTCCTTGGACACCACGATCTTCAGCTCGCTGTTGCCGTCGACCACGATCGGTCGACCCGACAGGGTGTGCGGGTACATCGGCACGATGACGATGGCGTCGAGCTTGGGGTGCATGATCGGGCCGCCGGCCGACAGCGCGTAGGCAGTGGAGCCGGTGGGGGTGGCGACGATCAGGCCGTCGGCCTTCTGGCTGCAGACGAACTGGCCATCGATGTAGATCTCGAACTCGATCATGCGCGTGGACTTGCCGGGGTGCAGCACCACATCGTTCAGTGCATCACCTTGGCCAATGGCTTCGTTATGGCGACGTACCTCGGCCTGCAGCAGGAAGCGGTTTTCCACCAGGTAGTGGCCATCGAGCACTTCGGCGACCTTCTCTTCCAGCTCGTCGGGGCGGATGTCGGTGAGGAAGCCCAGGTTGCCACGGTTGATGCCCAGCACCGGAATGTTGTGCCGGGCCAGGGCGCGGGCGGCGCCCAGCAGGCTGCCGTCGCCGCCGACCACGATGACCAGGTCGCAGACCTCGCCCAGCAGCTTGCGGGTGGAGGTTTGCAGGCCATGGCCGGGCAGCACTTCGGCGATGGTGTCCTCGAGGATCACGTGCAGGTGGCGCTCGAGGAGGAATTTTTTCAGTCGGCGAATGGTGTCGAGCACCTGGGAGCTGCCAAGGCGGCCGATGATACCGATATTGCGAAATTGCTCCATGGGGCTCCTGCGAGGCTCTGCGGCGGGTGACTATGCCGCGATTATGGGCGAAACCACCGGGTAGCGGCAAACCGGCTATGCTCGCTGGATGATGCCATTCGCCCTGCTCCACGACCTGCCCCGGCAACTACGCCGCCCCAGCGTGCGCGACCTCGCCTGGGCCCTGCTGTCGCCCCCGTTGCTCAGCAACCCACCCTGCCCCCAGCGCCACCCGCTGGCGGGCAGCCTGTGGGCGGACCAGCCGCAGCGCCTGGCAGACTGGCTGCGGGCGCTGGATGACGATGACCGCCCATTGCGCGACTGGCTGGCGCAACTGGGCAGCCGGCGCCTGGGGCATTACTACGAACGCCTTTGGCAATTCGCCCTGAGCCAGGCGCCAGGCATCGAACTGCTGGCGGCCAACGTGGCGATTCGCGACAGCGGTCGCACCTTGGGCGAGCTGGACGTGGTGCTGCGCGACCGTGACGGCGTGCACCACCTGGAACTGGCCATCAAGCTGTACCTGGGCCCGGAGCACGCCGGGCAGGACCCCGCCGCCTGGCTGGGACCGGGCTGCCATGACCGGCTGGGCAGCAAGCTGGCGCACCTGGCGCGGCACCAGTTGCCCATGTCGGCCGGGGCGCACAGCCGCGAGGTGCTGACGCGGCTGGGGGTGGAGCGGGTTCAGGCCCATGTGTGGCTGGGTGGCTATCTGTTCTACCCATGGCCTGGGCAGGCGCAGCCACCACGGGGTGCCAACCCGCAGCATTTGCGCGGGCGCTGGGTGCGGCGGCGGGACTGGACCAAGGCTGAAGGCGAACGTTGGCAGCCGCTGCAGAGGCATGCCTGGCTGGCGCCGGCGCGGGTCGAGGCGCATGAGTGCTGGATGGTGGAGCAGTTTGCGGCGTGGCTACATGTGCTGGAGCGACAGGCGCCGGCGCAGTTGCTGGTGAGGTTGGAGCAAGAGGCTGACGGGGCGTGGCAGGAGGCCGAGCGGGTGTTTATGGTGGCTGATGATTGGCCGCATCTGCCCGATGTCTGATGTTGTCTGTGCTGGCCCCTTCGCGGGTAAACCCGCTCCCACAGGTACTGCACAGGTCTCTGACTCAGCGCTGTGCCTGTGTACGGGCAAGCCCGCGAAGAGGCCGGTGCAGACAACACAATTTTCACAGACCTGGCGCAAAGATTTGTTCCCCGTAGCCTTTAAAGTACTACCTGAGCGCCAGCAAGAGCGCCATTCCGACCTGATGACGAGGAACGATCATGGTTTCATCCACACCCGCGACCCATTACGCACGCCTGTCCATCGCCCTGCATTGGCTGATGCTGGTACTGCTGGCCGCTGTCTATGCCCTTATCGAACTGCGTGGCCTGTTCCCCAAGGACAGCGTCGAACGTAACCTGATGAAGGACCTGCACTTCATGCTCGGGCTCGCCGTGTTCGTGCTGGTCTGGCTGCGCCTGGCCATCCGCCTGAGCCGCCCGACTCCACCCATCGTGCCCAAACCTGCGGCCTGGCAGACCGGCTTCGCGCACCTGATGCACCTGGCGCTGTACCTGCTGATGATCATCCTGCCGGTGGCCGGTTGGCTGATCCTCAGCGCCGCCGACAAGCCGGTGCCGTTCTTCGGCCTGGAGCTGCCGCACCTGATCGGCCCGAACCCGGACCAGGCCAAGTTCATCAAAGGCTGGCATGAACGCATCGGCAGCTGGGGCTACTGGCTGATCGGCCTGCATGCGCTGGCCGGGCTGTATCACCACTATGTAAAACGCGACAACACGCTGCTGCGCATGCTGCCCTACAAGTAACCGCGCCGGCCCTGCAGGCCGCCGGTGTGCACGATGATCAGGCGGGTGCCGGGCGCGAACAGCCCGGCCTTGACCTGCTCACGCAGAGCCAGCAGGGCCTTGCCGGTGTACAGGGCTTCGAGCGGCACGCCGGTGTGCCGCTCGAAGTCGGCGATGAACGCCAGCAACTCAGCGTCGAATTTGCCGAAACCGCCACGGCAGGCGTCGTGTAGCTGGTAGCCGCGCGTACCCACCAGTTCCGTCACCGCTTGCGCTACCCCGTGATCACCGGGGACGGCCAATGCGCCATGTACCACATGCCCCCCCTCCTCGGCCAACACCAGGCCGGCCAAGGTAGTCCCTGTTCCGGCGGCCAGCCACCAGGCGTCGTAGTCGCCCCAGCCAAGTGCTGCGATTTGTGCCCGGGCCTGTTCCATGATCAGGGCACAGCCCTGCGCACCGGCCAGCCCGCCACCGCCTTCGGGGATACAGTGCCAGCCCGGATAGCGCGCCTGCCAGGGCTCCCAGAAACCTGGCTGGTTGCGCGCGCGGTAGCCGCCATAGCCCAGCCAGTGCAGTTCCATGCCCAGCGCCTCCAGGTCACGCACCGTTGGCGTGTCCTGGGCGTGGCCACGCAGCAGGCCGGCGGTGGCGAAGCCGAAGCGCTTGCCAGCGGCGGCCAGGGCGTGCAGGTGGTTGGAATGGTTGCCGCCGAGGCTGATCAGGCCCGGGGCATTACTGGCCGTGGCTTGCTGCAGGTGATGGCGCAGCTTGAACCATTTGTTGCCGCTGATCAGCGGATCGATCAGGTCCAGGCGCAGGATGGCGGCTTCGAGCCTGGTGTTTTGCAGCCAAGGCAGATTCAGGGGGTGTAGAGGGGCTTGGGGAAGGTCGAGTGCATGCATGAATCGCAGTTTACAGGGAAACCTTGGGGGCGCGTTGCGCCCCCTGCTATCTCAGAGCTCAGCCGCCAATCTCGAACCCTGGTTGATCGCCCGCTTGGCATCCAGCTCCGCCGCCACATCGGCCCCACCAATCAGGTGCACTGACTGCCCCGCCGCCACCAGCCCGTCCTGCAGCTCGCGCAGCGGCTCCTGCCCGGCACAGATAACCACGTTATCCACCGCCAGCACCTGCGGCTCGCCATCGGCCACGCGGATGTGCAGGCCGTCATCGTCGATGCCCAGGTACTCGACGCTGTTGAGCATCTGCACCCGCTTGTTTTTCAGCCCGGTACGGTGAATCCAGCCGGTGGTCTTGCCCAGACCATCACCCACCTTGGATTTCTTGCGCTGCAGCAGGTACACCTGCCGCGCCGGGGCATGCGGCTCGGCCTTGATCCCGGCCACGCCACCACGAGCTTGCAGATGGGTATCGATGCCCCACTCCTTCCAGAACGCCTCACGGTCCTGGCTGGTGGCCACGCCCTGATGCACCAGGTACTCGGAAACGTCGAAACCGATGCCACCCGCGCCAATCACCGCAACAGACTTGCCCACCGGCTTGCGCTCCAGCAGCACGTCCAGGTAGCTGAGCACCTTGGCATGCTCGACACCCGGGATGGCAGGCGTGCGCGGGGCGATGCCGGTGGCCAGGATGATCTCGTCATAGCCACCGTCCACCAGGGCCTGCACATTGACCCGGGTGTTCAGGCGCAGGTCCACGCCCGTGCTTTTGACCTTGTTGCGGAAGTAACGCAGGGTTTCATGGAACTCTTCCTTTCCCGGCACCCGCTTGGCCACGTTGAACTGCCCGCCAATTTCGCCGGCAGCATCGAACAGGGTCACTGCGTGGCCGCGCTCGGCCGCCACCGTGGCTGCCGCCAGGCCAGCCGGGCCTGCGCCGACCACGGCAATGCGCTTCACTGTGCGCACGGGCAGGTAGTTGAGCTCCGTCTCGTGGCAGGCGCGCGGGTTGACCAGGCAACTGGTCAGCTTGCCGCCAAAGGTATGGTCGAGGCAGGCCTGGTTGCAGCCGATGCAGGTGTTGATCTCATCGCCGCGGCCGGCGGCAGCCTTGTTGACGAAGTCCGGGTCGGCCAGGAACGGCCGGGCCATCGAGACCATGTCGGCATCGCCCTCGGCCAACACCACCTCGGCCACTTCCGGGGTGTTGATGCGGTTGGTGGTGATCAGTGGAATGTTCACCGCGCCACGCAGCTTGGCGGTGACCTTGCTGAACGCCGCGCGCGGCACCTTGGTGGCAATGGTCGGGATACGCGCTTCGTGCCAGCCGATGCCGGTGTTGATCAGGGTCGCGCCGGCTTTCTCGATTGCCTTGGCCAGCAGCTCAATTTCGTCCCAGGTGCTGCCGCCCTCGACCAGATCGAGCATCGACAGACGGAAGATGATGATGAAGTTCGGCCCTACCGCACCGCGCACCCGGCTGACGATCTCCACCGCCAGGCGCATGCGGTTTTCATAGCTGCCGCCCCAGCGGTCGGTACGGTGGTTGGTGTGGGCGGCGAGGAACTGGTTGATGAAGTATCCCTCCGAACCCATGATCTCGACGCCGTCATAACCGGCGCGCTGAGCCAGCGCCGCGCAATTGACGAAGTCGGCGATCTGCTTCTCGATACCCGCCTCGTCCAGTTCCTTGGGCTTGAACGGGTTGATCGGCGCCTGGATCGCGCTGGGCGCCACCTGACGCGGGCTATAGGCATAGCGCCCGGCATGCAGGATCTGCAGGCAGATCTTGCCACCGGCAGCGTGTACCGCCTTGGTGACGATGCGGTGCTTGTCGGCCTCTTCCTCGGTGCTGAGCTTGGCCGCCCCGGAATACACCCCACCCTCATCGTTGGGCGCGATGCCGCCGGTAACCATAAGGCCGACGCCACCGCGGGCGCGCTCGGCAAAGTACGCCGCCATGCGCTCGAAGCCGCCCGGGCGCTCTTCGAGGCCGGTGTGCATCGAGCCCATGAGAGTGCGGTTACGCAAGGTGGTGAAGCCCAGGTCCAGCGGGGCGAGCAGGTGCGGGTAGCGGTCGGTGGCCATGGAAAGGTCCCCAGGTGGCGTATTCACGGGACGCGGGTACCTCACCAGCCGGCGGGCCCCGTCGTTTGTCTGCCTGCGACATTAAACAGCCGTTTGAAGCGGCTCAATGATCGAAACTGACAAGTTATTGATCCTGGCGTACAGCGACACCACCCGAGGACTCACGAATCCTTGGCCCCGCAGGTTCCAGCTGGGCATGTTCGCCTAAGTGCGAGCGAGAAGATGCCGGTAACCGGCAGCACCAGTGAAATCGGCAAGATGCCAGAGACTCCCGTTCGCACCCCAAGTGCCATCGGCGATGTCGACCAGCTGTATCGAAGTCATCAGCATCCTCCCGTCATCCTTCCCGACGCATTGTTCGATGGCCTGGTGCAGGCCCAGTACGTAGTCCTTGCGCATCTGTTCATCGAGGACGCCGGCAGGCACCTTTACCATGACGATGCAGGGGATGGCGTGGGCGTGCATGTTCACCCCGCCACATAGCCAATCACTGCCCCGCACCTCCTCGATGAGCACCCAGCACAGGCTGCGCTGCGGCAGAGCGTCACCTATGTGCTCATGCGCGATTGCGGCCTCGCTGACGCGCTTCAACAGATGCTCGCGTTGCTGCTCGTTGAAAGCCCCGGTCGGTACCTTGATCAGGATATTGGGCATTGCTGATACCTTTGTGGTGAGTTGAAGCGCCATTAGGCCTGGCGCTCCCTTCATGCAAAAGTGTCGGATCCGTCCTCTTTCGAGCATAATCCGACAATGCACGATTTCACCATCCTGGTCGTACCTGGGGCATTCGCCGCAAGCGTAGCCTCCACCCTGGACATCCTCGCCACCGCAACAACCGTTAGCGAGCGACTCGGCCTGGCCGCACCACGCTGGCGGGTTTGCGGCCCCCAGCCGGGACCGGTAGCGCTGGGCCATGGCCTGCAACTGCATGTGCAACCGATCGAGCAAAGCACCGATGACCAGTCTTGCTGGGTCATACCGGGAATCGGCGTCAGTGACATCGACCTGCTCGAGAGCCGCCTCGCGGAACCATGGACAGCTCCCTTTCTCTGTGCACTGAGCGATCACATCGCCAACGGCAAGGAAATTGCCGCGTCATGCTCGGCCGTCTTTCTGTTGCATGCAGCCGGGCTGCTGGACGGCAGGAGGGTGACAACCTCCTGGTGGCTGGCACCGCACCTGCAGAAGCTCGCACCAGGCTGCCGTGTCGACCCTGACTTCATGGTGCTGGCCGATCATCCACTGACCACGGCAGGAGCTGCCTTCGCTCAAACCGACCTCATGCTGCACCTGCTACGCCGGCGCCTTTCGCCTGAAATCGCCGACGCGGTGGGCAGGGCGCTGCTGCTCGACCGCAGGCAACTGCAGTCGCCTTTCGTCATCCCTGCCGTACTGGTGCAAGGCAATGCACTGATCTCGCGCCTGATCGCAGATATCGAGAAGTCGCTGCCTGAACTTACGAGCGTCAAGACACTGGCCGCAAGCGTCGGCATGTCTGAGCGGACCCTGTCGCGTCATGTTCACAAGGCAACGGGGCACTCGACCCGTCAACTCATTCAGCGGGTGCAGTTGCACAAGGCCAGGGCGCTGCTCGAGTCTGGCGAATATTCGGTCGAAGCGGTCTCGGCGCGGGTCGGCTACCAGGACCCGACGGCTCTCCGGCGCTTGATGCGCCGCCTGCTGAACGCAACCCCGCGACAGTTGCGCCAGCGCTGACCGGGAACCGCAGCGGACGCTGCAGACCCGGATAGTGCTTTGGTATGATCAAAAAACGCGATTTTGCAAAAACAGTGCAACAAGGATTCCCAAGCTGATGAATACGGCCGCACTATGCCCCTGATTGTCTTCATGGCAACTTCATTTTTCTTCGAAAGCTGAAGGCTTCATGCGAAAAATCCTGGCAAGCGCCCTGGCGCTGGTGATGATCGCCGCCCTCTGCGGCTACGGTTTCTGGACCCAGCAGCGCCCGGAAGGCCACTACCTGTCCGACCTGCGCATCGAACTGGCGTTGAACCATGGCGTGCCGGGCGAGCACGGCAACCTGCTCGGCGTCGAACCGCTGCTCTACCCAGGCGATTACCAGAACCTTCAACGCCTGCACCGCAAGCTCGCAGCCTACCTGGAACAGGCCCGTACCCAGGGCCTGGTGGGCCCGCGCACGGTGGTGGTGCTGCCCGAGCACATTGGTACCTGGCTGTGGGCGCGCGGCGAAAAGAACGAGCTATACCAGGTCACGCAAAGCCGAGAAGCCCTGCAATGGCTGGAGCTGAGCAACCCGCTGCGCTATGGCCTGGCCATGCTCGGTGCCGACGGCGACGACCGACGCGCTGACGCGCACCTGCGCATGAAGGCCGAGCAGATGGCCGCAGATTACCAGCAGTTGTTCGGCGGCCTGGCCAAGGAGTTCAACGTCACTCTGGTGGCCGGCTCCATTGTGCTGCCCGCGCCCTATGTGAAACAGGGCGTACTGCATGCCGGCAGCGGCCCGCTGTTCAACAGCAGCATGGTGTTCGCCGGCGACGGCTCGCTGCTGGGCCAGCCACAGCGTCAACAATTCCCCGACAGCGAAATGCGCCGCTATGTCCACGATGGCCGCCAGCACCCACTGCAGGTATTGCAAACCCCTGCCGGGCGCCTGGGCGTGCTGGTGGGCAGTGACAGCTGGTACCCGGAAAACCACCAGCAACTGGCACAACAGGCGGTACAACTGATCGCCAACCCGGTATTCCTCAGCGGCAAGGGCAGCTGGCAAGCGCCCTGGCGCGGCAATCGCCACCAGGATGCCAGCGCCGGGCTGGCCTTGCAGCGCGGCGAAGTCAGCGAACAAGCCGCCTGGCAACGCCTGACCGAAGCCGCCGGGGCCGGCGTCAGCAGCATGAGCGTGTTCATGCGTGGGCAGTTCTGGGAACAGGGCAGCGACGGCCAGGGCTTTGCCCACCACGCGGGTGAATTGCTGGCGGGTACCCCCAGCCCTGGCGCCCGCCTGCTGAACCTGTGGCTGTAAGCCCATGACCCGCCCCCGCGTGCGCCTGGGCGACCTGTCGGTTGGCTTTGTCCAGCCGCTGACCGAAGCCCTGCGCGAACTGGGCCATGACCCCGAACCACTGCTGCGCCGCTATGGCCTGGATGCGGCGCGCCTGGGCGAAGCCGGCGCGCGCTTGTCGATCCCGCGCTACATGCACCTGGGTCACGCCGCCGTCGAACTGTGCGGCGAAGCCGCGCTGGGCCTGCACATGGGGCGCCTGAGCCGTCTGGCGCATGCCGGCCTGGCCGGGGTCACTGCGGCCCAGGCGCCCACCGTGGGCGACGCTGCGCGCACCCTGCTGCGCTTCGAGCCGCTGTATGCATCCAACTACCGTGGCCATTCCAGTTTCCACGAAGACGCCCAGGGCGCCTGGCTGCGCTTTTACTCCATCAGCCCCTACAATGCCTACAACCGCTTTGTCGTCGATTCACTGCTCGCTGGCTGGCTGGCCCAACTGGCCGACCTTGCCGGTACAACGGTGCAGGCCGAACGCCTGGAAATCGAATTTGCCGCCCCCGCCTACGCCGCGCATTACCAGCTGTTGTGCAGCGCACCCGTGCAATTTTCCGCCGAAAGCAATCAGCTGCGCCTGAGCCGCGCCACGCTGCAGTTGGCCAATCCCAGGCATTGCCCAAGCACCTGGCACCACCTGCTGCAGCTGTGCGAGGCGGAAATGCTGCAACGCACGCGGGTACGCAGCCTGGGTGAGCGCATCACCCACCTGCTGGGCCCATTGCTCAACGGCGGTCGTGAGCCGGATCTGGAAGAAGTGGCGCTGCACCTGCAACTTCCGACCTGGACCTTGCGCCGGAAGCTGGCCGAGGAAGGCACCCGTTTTCGCGACCTGCTCAGCGAAACACGGCGCGACCTGGCCGAGACCTACATCCGCGATACGGAACTGGCCTTTGGCGAGATTGCCTACCTGCTGGGGTTTGCTTCGGCCGAGGCCTTCCAGCGCGCATTCAAACGCTGGACGGGCCTTACACCGGGGGAGTTTCGCCGCAGCCAGCGGCGGGTAGGCTAGAGCTCGGTGGCGTCGTCAGCCGGTTCCGGGGTGTCCAGTTCATAAGCCTGGAATTCGAGAAGTTCTTCCTGGTACTCATCCATACCTGCGTCCTCTTTTTTCATGTTCTTTATCAGTGTCGCCTTCAACCTAAGCCGGTGGGATGAAGGAATGATGACAAGCTTATGATCCGGTGCGTAGCAACGGTTAGGAATGAACTTGCGCTTGATCACCCGGAGCGGGGGCTCGACCTTGGCGCGTGCCTGACCGGATCCATCTCGGTCAGGGACAATTCCTTGCAGAACTCTTCTTCAGAGTTACCTTAGCAGCTTCAGTAAACTTTCTACATCAGCGAGTGCAGGTGCATGGGCTCCGGCATAACGGCACGATATGGATGCGCAGGCCGCTGAAAATCGCAGGCGCTCCTTCAAGTCTGCGATCCCCAGCATCTGCGCAGCCAACCAACCCGCCATACAAGCGTCTCCTGCTCCCACCGTGTCTTCCACTTCCACGGCAATAGCTGGCTGTTCGAGTTGGCTGTCCGGCATGTGGAGAATCATTCCGTGCTCCCCTCGGGTGAAAAGGATCTGCGCCTGAGCATTCAGAGCTCGCAGCTCATCCATTGCCTGGCATTCGGTCAGCCCTGGATAAATATGCCGGAGGTCTTCGTCGGAAAGCTTGATCATGTCAGCAAGGGTGACCATCGTAATGAAGGTCTGCTCCCGGTAATGGCGATCCATTAACGTGCGCCAATTGGGATCATAGCTAATCCGTTTACCGGCCCCCTTGGCCTCCTGAGCGATTTTAACCAACCTGTCTGCGAGTGGTTGTCGAGCCAAACTGATGCAACTGAAGTGGCACAGCTCTGCTTGGTTGACCCATCCTTCGGGCATCTGATCTGGATCGAAAAAAAGATCGGCATCTCCCGCAAAAAAGTAACGTGGAGGACGGCTCGATAGAACAATGGCGACCAAAGGATCTCGATCTACCCGTTGGATGAAGTTCATATCCAGCCCTGCAGCTTGCGACTGCGAGACTATCTCGTCACCCGTTGAATCTTTGCTCACTGCCCCGGCAAAAGCGCTGCTAACCCCCAAGCGGCTCAGTGCTCGTGCAACGTTCCAAGGAGCCCCACCTGGGTAGCCCTTCCACTGTCCCGGGGTGCCTTGGACAAGGTCCGTCAGGGCTTCGCCAAATACTACTGCGCGAGGCAATACCATCGTCATTTCCTCAGTTTTTGCCGTAGGGATAACTGCAGGGTGAAAAGCCGGCTTCAATGGCTGAAGGCGTGGTGGCCGACGCGTTCAAAATATTAAAACCAGGTTTCCATCTGTATGCCGTATTGCCATACACCTCCGGCGTTGAAGTCCGTCTTGCCGAAGTTGTCTGTGGCGCTGTATCTGTCCAGATCCGAAGACCAGTTCATGAAACTTGCGAACACTCGCAATTCGGGACGTGTAAGAAGGTCTCCAACGTCAGGTTTGAATGTCGGGGCAACCGTGAATTTCCAGAAGTTGCCGTCAACCGCATTGCGTTGCATATAGCCCTGGGGATCGAGGTCCATGGTTTGCCAGCTCATTTCGTAGGCCATCTCGAAATTGCTGTTGATTTCATTGGCCAAGCGAACGTTCAGGGTCATCCAACGGTAGTCGTCACCCTTGACGTACCTGTCCTTGCTTTGTTCGGCCAGCAAGCTGGGACCGATGCGCCAGCCCGGTGCAATGGGCGTCTCGCCGTAAAGCGCCAGACGCAAAGCGCGGGCATCGTCGATCAGTTCGCCATCCGAACCGATGTTCTTGACCTCTGCCCCCAGACCTTGCCCATAGAGCAGTGCCGACTTGAAGAAGCCTTCCCTGCCGAGGAAGTTTTTCTGGTGATTGGCCAGCATGCTGTGCAAGCCTGAGTCCGCAGGCGTCAGGCCCGCTTCATTGCTGCGGATGCCAATGTCGTTTTTCTTTGAGCCAATGGCATTGAACATCCACTGCCACTGACCATTATCAAAGAACTGGTTAGAGGTCAGGATGTAGCTTTCCACATCGGCGTTGATACCGCCCTCACTGAAATCCCCATAGTTACGCCCGATCAAGGAATAATTCGAGCGCCAATTCTTGTTCATCTGAATATCGTAAATTCCCCCCCCGGTGCCGGCCAGATAGACGACATCCGAGTCCAGCCAGTGGATGTCGAAGTTATCCCTGTCGAATCGCTTGCCTGCCCACAGGGTGGCGTTCTCAAGCACTGAATTACCCTTGAATGCAGCGAGATGGTCGAGCTCTGTAAATACCTGACGCACGTTCAGGTTACTTTCATCGGCCGTCCAGTCGTTGGAGCTTTCCACTCCATCGGCAATGGAAACCGTGAATTTGGAACGGGTGCCGTTTTGCGCATAGGCTTCTTTCGAGAGGTCTATGCGCATGTAGGTGTCGTCTTCGTTACCGAGTCGCCCGACGGCCCCGCCAACCGAACCGGCAGGGGTTGTATAAGGGCCACCACGACCGCCGCCAAGTCCATCGTTGATCAGCAGTCCGGAACGGGCGTAGCCCTTGAAGCTGAAGCCGTCAGTGAAGTGTCCGCTGCTGCGCTGCTTCTCCATGCTTTGCTGACGGGCTTCCAGTGTTGCCAACCGGGCATCCAAAGTGGGCGCTGCAATCGCTGTTGAAGTAGACACAGGCTGCAACGTGGAAGTTGCAAGTTTGAGCTGCTGCAGTTCCCTGGCGAGTGCCTGGGTCTGCTGTTCGGCGGCGGCTGCACGCTTTTCCGCTGCACTGGCACGGGCTTCAAATGCTGCCATGCGTTCTTCCAGAGTCGCGGCCTCAGAGGTCGCCGCCGATGTGCCGAGCACACCTGCAAGTAGCCAGCTTGATGCTTTCTGCATGTGGATTCCTGTCTTGTTTTTATTGTTCGCTCCTGCGACCAGCCCTTTCTACGTGCGCTTCGAATTATCGCGTTCAACGAAAAAAAGGATGCCTCATCGCAAAGAGGCTGCTACATTCGACGATGTTAACGTTAACTTTTCTAAAAACAAAAATAAAGGGTCCTCAATGAAACAGCTGAAATCTCTCCTTCCAGCAGCACTCCTTACCCTCTGCGCCGGCCTGCCATCCGCCTCGATCGCAGCAAATTTGACGATTTCGTGCGGTGCGGTGGGTGCGGAGCTAGCACTGTGCAAGGAGGCTGTCGACGCGTGGTCGAAACAGACCGGCAATAACGTCGAGGTGGTGTCCACGCCGAATTCGGCGACCGAGAGGCTGTCGTTCTACCAACAGATCCTCAGTGCGCAGTCCAGCGACATCGACATCATCCAGATCGATATGGTGTGGCCAGGGATGCTGGCCAAACACCTGGTGGATCTGCGCGAGGTGCTTCCTGCCAACGCTACCCAAGGCTACTTCCAGGCACAGGTGGATAACGCCACGGTGAACGGGCGGCTGGTGACGATGCCATGGTTCACTGACTCGGGCCTGCTGTATTACCGCAAAGACTTGCTCGATAAATACAACCGGCAGGTTCCCCAGACATGGGAGGAAATGACCGCTACCGCCAGGTACATTCAGCAGGCCGAGCGCACTGCCGGGAACGCCAATGCCTGGGGTTACATCTTTCAGGGACGCGCCTACGAAGGCCTGACGTGTAACGCGCTGGAGTGGATCAGCAGCCAACCGGAAGGCGGACTGGTCAACCCTCGCGGTGACATCGTGGTCAACACTCAGGCCTCAAGGGCGGCTTTGACCCTGGCAAAAAGCTGGGTGGGAGACATCTCCCCGCAAGGCGTACTCAACTACACCGAGGAAGAAGGACGTGGCGTATTCCAATCGGGAAACGCGTTGTTCATGCGTAACTGGCCTTATGTCTGGGCCTTGGTACAAAGCCCGGACAGCGCCGTAAAAGACAAGGTCGGGGTCGCCCCCCTGCCCCGTGGGGGCATAACCGGCACCCATGCCTCCACACTCGGTGGGTGGGGCCTGGCAGTATCACGTTACAGCGCCCATCCAGAACTCGCCGCAGAGCTAGTGAGCTACTTGAGCAGTGCCCAGCAGCAGAAACATCGTGCGCTGGTTGGCGCCTATAACCCGGTTATCGAGTCGCTGTATCAAGATCCCGACCTGCTCGCGGCAATGCCTTATTACAGTCAGCTGCACAGCATTCTCAACGATGGCGTCATGCGCCCCGCCTCAATAACCGCCGATCGTTATCCACGAGTCTCCAATGCGTTCTTCGATCGAGTGCATGGCGTGCTGGCGGGCGAGCAGCCTGTCGATCAGGCGCTGACCGAACTGGAAAGTGAGCTCACTCGCATCAAACGTCGGAGCTGGTAAGCCCCAAGGAAGGAAATCACCATGCCTGTCTCTACTACCCATGCCCCCCGTGAGCAGCTCCTGCTCCCCCGGGAAACGCCTGTACAGCGCCGACGAGTACGCGCCGCCTGGTTGTTTCTGACACCGATGTTGCTGTGTCTGGCTCTGGTGGCGGCCTGGCCGCTAATGCGTACATTCTGGTTCAGCCTGACTGACGCCAACCTTGCGCAGACCAGTGATGGATCCTTCGTAGGCTTGAGCAATTATCTGTTCCACGACGGTTCCAACTGGTCAGGCATCCTGGTTGATCCTCAGTGGTGGAACGCTGTTCGCAACACCTTGCATTTCACTGTGGTGTCGGTGGGACTGGAGGTCGTCCTGGGGCTACTGGTGGCGTTGCTGTTGAACATCAAGTTCACCGGCCGTTCCTTGGTACGCGCCTTGATTCTGATTCCTTGGGCGATTCCTACCATCGTCTCGGCAAAGATCTGGTCGTGGATGCTCAACGACCAGTTCGGCATCTTCAATCACCTGATGCTGAGCGTCGGCCTGATTGACGCCCCCCTGGCCTGGACGGCCGATGCGGATCTGTCGATGTGGGCGGTGATCATCGTCGATGTCTGGAAGACCGTCCCGTTTGTCACGCTGCTGATGCTGGCGGCCTTGCAGATGTTGCCGAGCGATTGCTACGAAGCCGCCAGGGTCGATGGCATTCACCCGCTGAAGGTGTTCTGGCGAGTCACGCTTCCTCTGCTGATGCCTGCATTGTTGGTGGCGGCGATTTTCCGCATCCTCGATTCCCTGCGAGTGTTCGACGTGATCTATGTGTTGACCTCGAATTCTTCGAGCACCATGAGCATGTCAGTTTATGCCCGCCAACACCTGGTGGAGTTCCAGGACGTCGGTTATGGCAGCGCGGCCTCGACCCTGCTGTTTCTGGTCGTTGCGGTAATTGCCATGCTTTATCTCTACCTCGGACGCCGTCAAATGGAGGTTCGGTCATGAGCCTGCGCCTACTGAAAAAAACGCTGTTACGTCTCGGGTTCTGGTGTCTGATCGTGGTTTTGCTGCTGTATGCGGTCTTCCCTTTCTATTACGCCATCGTGACTTCGCTAAAGCCGTCCGGTGCCTTGTTCGAGGTGAGCTACTGGGTCGAACGCCCCGACTTCTCCAATTACGCAGCGGTACTCCACCAAGCCTCATTCCTGCGAGCGATCAGCAACTCGCTGGTGGTTGCGCTTTGCGTGGTGACCCTGGCGCTGTTCCTCAGTGTGAGCGCCGCCTATGCCTTGGGAAGGGTGAAATTCCGTGGGCGTGGCACGGTCTTGATGATGGTTCTCGGCGTGTCGATGTTTCCCCAGGTTGCCGTACTGTCGGGGCTGTTCGAAGTGATACGCGCCCTGGGCCTGTACAACACGTCTTGGGCATTGATTCTGAGCTACACGATTTTCACTCTGCCGTTCACCGTCTGGGTGCTGACCACGTTCATGGGCCAACTGCCACATGAACTGGAAGAAGCGGCAATCATGGATGGCGCTTCGCCCTGGGTAACGCTTACCCGAGTGCTGTTGCCGCTGCTATGGCCTGCACTGGTCACAACCGGGTTGTTGGCTTTTATTGCGGCATGGAACGAGTTCCTGTTTGCCTTGACCTTCACCCTCACTGACACGCAACGCACGGTGCCGGTCGCCATCGCCTTGATTTCTGGCGGTAGCTCCCATGAGCTGCCGTGGGGGTTGTTGATGGCCGCATCGGTGCTGGTCACTGTCCCTCTGGTGATTCTGGTGCTGATCTTCCAGCGCCGAATCGTATCTGGTCTCACTGCCGGCGCGTTAAAGGGTTGATGCCCAACAAATACAAGGAAGAGCATCATGATCAAATTGAAACTGGACAACGTGAACAAACAACTGGGCGGCATGCAGATACTTCGCGACGTCAACCTGGAGATCGCTGCGGGGGAATTCGTAGTGTTCGTTGGCCCTTCGGGCTGCGGAAAATCAACCCTGCTACGACTGATCGCCGGGCTGGATTCAATCTGCGAGGGTAACCTGCTGATCGACGGGAAACGGGTCAACGACCTGGAACCGCGCGAGCGCGGCGTCGGCATGGTGTTTCAGTCTTATGCGCTGTATCCGCACATGAGCGTCTACGACAACATCAGCTTTGGCCTCAAACTGGCCAAGACAGAAAAGAGCACCCTACGCGAACGCGTGATGAAAACAGCGCAAATCCTTCAATTGGACAAACTGCTGCAACGCAAACCAAAGGAACTGTCCGGAGGGCAGCGTCAGCGTGTAGCAATGGGCAGAGCCATGGCGCGGGAGCCGGACATTTTGTTGTTCGATGAGCCCCTTTCCAATCTGGATGCATCCTTACGGGTGCAGATGCGCAATGAAATCGCCCGGCTGCATGATCGACTGGGCTCGACCATGATCTACGTCACCCACGATCAAGTGGAAGCGATGACCCTTGCCGACAAAATTGTTGTACTCAATGGCGGTCATGTAGAGCAGATCGGCTCACCACGCGAACTCTATGAACGGCCAGCGAGCCGCTTTGTCGCCGGCTTTCTCGGTTCGCCGAAAATGAACTTTCTGGCAGCACGCCTGCATACCCCGGGCGAAACCAGCCAGGTCGATTCCCCCGTTCTGGGTATGACCGCCCTCCCCTTCGACAGCTCACACCTGGCACCAGGCGCGCTACTGAGCATTGGGGTTCGCCCAGAGCACATTTCGCTCAAAGCGGCAGGGGGAGCGGTCGGGATCGTCGTGACCGGGGTCGAGTACCTTGGCAGTGAAACGTATGTGCACCTCGAAACAGGCCAGGAGGAGCCACTGATCTGTCGTTGTGAGGTCAGTGCCGGATGGCAGGCGGGCGATCGGGTCGAACTGCAGCTGGACATCGACAACCTGCACCTGTTCGACGTCGACGGCACAGCCCTGGAACGTCATCCACAAGCCATTGAAAGCCTTCCGAATGAAGTCTCTTTGCGCTCAGAGCGAGTACAAGCCCTATGACCTTGTCTCCGAACAACATGAGCGATCCAATGTCTTCTCCCCTTGACCTTGCGCAGCAGGCACTGAGTGACGGCCTGTCTCGTGTCATCCAGGATTATCGGCCCGGTTATCATATCGCCCCCCCTGCAGGCTGGATGAATGACCCTAACGGGGTCGTGTACTTTCGTGGCGAATATCACGTTTTCTATCAACATTACCCTTTCGAAGCGAAATGGGGCCCGATGTATTGGGGGCACGCCAAGAGCACCGATCTGGTTCATTGGCAGCACATGCCCATTGCACTGGCACCCGGCGATGACTTCGACCGTGACGGATGTTTTTCCGGTAGTGCCGTGGTGAACGGGGATACCCTCGCACTGATCTACACCGGACACACCTGGCTGGGGGAAGTGGGTGATGAACGTTCGATCCGTCAGGTACAGTGCCTGGCCACCAGTACTGACGGCATCCGGTTCGTCAAGCAAGGGGCCATCATCGAGACCGCGCCGCACGACGCGATAATGCACTTTCGTGATCCCAAGGTATGGAAAGAGGATGACTATTGGTACCTCATTGCCGGCGCACGTCTGGGCGATCGGCCGCTGCTCCCACTGTACCGTTCTACAGACCTGTTCACCTGGGAGTTCCTCGATTACGTGTCCAGTGGCAGCGAGGGGGATGGCTACATGTGGGAGTGCCCGGATCTGTTCCGACTGAATGGGCGCGATGTGCTGCTGTACTCCCCCCAAGGCATGCAACCCCAAGGTTATGAACGGCTCAACAAGTACCAGACCGGTTATCGAGTGGGCCGACTCAACAGCGAGTGGCACTTCACTGGCGGGCCTTTTATCGAGCTGGATAACGGCCACGATTTCTATGCAGCGCAAACGTTGATAGCTGCCGATGGTCGACGGCTTTTGTGGGCCTGGCTCGACATGTGGGAAAGCCCGATGCCGAGCCGAGCCCATCACTGGTGCGGCATGCTTGGTTTACCGCGCGAACTTGAGCTGCACGCAGACCGTCTGTGCGTGTATCCGGCACGGGAGCTCAGCGCTCTACGCTTGGCGCCATTACCGAGTACACCATGGTGGGATGAGTCGGGAACCCGGTGGGTGCCACAAGTGAGTGGCGATATGCTCGAAATCCATGTGCATCTGGATTTGCTCGGCTGCACCGATGGGCATTTGGGAATCGCCCTGCGCTGCAGCGACGATGGCCGTGAAGAAACCCTGCTCTACTATGATGCGTCGTTACGTCGTCTGGTTCTTGACCGCAGCCACTCGGGTGCGCAAGTCACCGGTCAGCGCAGCGTGGCGATAGACGCAAGGCAGGAGCGACTCGAATTGCGCGTATTCCTGGATCGCTCGTCCATTGAGGTGTTCGATGAAAGCGGGTGCTTTAGCCTCAGCAGTCGCCTCTATCCACAGCCCGACAGCCTGGGGGTGAAGCTCCTTGCAAGCGGGAACGGCGGGCGTGTCTCCATTCCCAGAGCATGGCCTCTCGCCTCGGGATGGCTATGAGCAGCATCATTCGGGTCGCAAAAAGCGAAGGTCATGTGTCATGATTCTCCGTAAACCTGACCGGTCTCGCCTCGTATGACTTCAGTGAAAGACGTTGCACAACTGGCCGGTGTGTCCTTGATGACGGTTTCCAGAGCGCTCAACAATCCGGAAAAATTGAGCCCCGAAACCTATCAGCGGGTACGTCGCGCCATTGATGAACTGCAATTCGTACCGAGCCTGTCGGCGCGCAAGATTCGCGGCGACAACCTCCAGACACGAACCATCGGTGTGTTCGCTCTGGACACAGCGACCACACCGTTTGCCGTCGAGCTGCTGCTGTCCATCGAACAGACTGCGCAGCAAGCAGGCTGGAATGTCTTTATCCTTAACCTGCTAAGCAACCCGCCTACCGACCAGAACATCGACCTTATGTTGTCGCACCGCCCTGACGGGTTGATTTTCAGTGCCATGGGATTGCGCCAGGTGTGCATTCCCGACCGATTGAAGAGCAAACCCCTGGTACTCGCCAATTGCCTGGCGGATGACCGTCACCTGGCCAGTTATGTGCCCGACGACGAAACAGGGCAGTATCGAGCCGTACATCACGCATTGAGCCAAGGCTATCAGCGCCCCCTGTTTATCAATCTGCCAAAACAGAGCCTGGCCTGGGGACTACGTCAAAAAGGCATGCTGCGTGCTTGTCAGGCATTCGGACTGACGCCTGACGCACTCCTTCAGTACGACCTGTCCGATCATGACGCCTATGGTGAAACCGCAGCCATCCTCGACCGGCACATCACTGATGGTCGCCCCCAATTCGACATTCTGATCTGTGGCAACGACCGCATTGCTTTATGTGCCTATCAGGTGTTGTTGGGTCGTGGTCTGAAAATTCCCGACGATGTTGCCGTGCTCGGCTACGACAACATGATCGGAATTGCCGAGCTGTTCATCCCGCCACTGACCACAGTGCAACTGCCGTACTACGAGATCGGTCACAAGGCCACCCGGCACTTGATCGACACCCTAGAGGAATCGGGAGCTCAGCCAGTAGATTGCCCATTGGTGATCAGGGCATCACTATAAGCGCGAGCTTGCCCGTGAAGATGCCGGTAAAGGCACCCCCTCAAAGAGAGGGGGGCGCAACCTCAACAGGCTGGGCTTCCTGCTGCACCTCGATCGGCGCAGAGTCGGCCGGCGGTGCCACCGGCTGTGAACCTTGGCTGTCATCCACTACCGGCGCCACCACCGCTTCACTGGCCGGGGCAACGGCTGCAGGCGCTGGGGCAACCTCAGCCGCAGGTTCCGCTGCCGGGGCCGGTGCCACCGACGCCGCCGTAGCTTGCTCCGGCAGCCCCAGAGCAGCCGCCGGCGCTTCGACTTTCGGTGCGGGCTCCTCGACCTTGGCCTTGCTCTCCTGCTTCGGCTTGGGCTTGGGCAGGTAGCTCTCCACCAGGGCGAAATAGCGGTCATAGAACTGCGCCGCCGTCACCGTCTCGCTGGCCACCTTGACCATCGAGTCATCGCTGGAGCCGATCGGCATCGACACCGACCCCAGCACCCCCACGCCCAGGCTGGCGGAGGTATTGGACTTTTTCAGCGCGTAGCGGTCCTGCAAGGCGTTGGCGAACATGGTCGAGCGCTGCTCGTCGCTCACATCCGGCGCACAGGTGACGTTGAAGCTGATCTGCAGGTGGTTCTCGCTGTTCTGCTGGAAACTCTTGTTGCCCACAACCTGGTTGGCACCGCTGCTGGTGATGATGTAGCCCTGGCTGAGCAAGGCGCGCCGGGCGGCCTCGCAGGAGCCGGCATCGCTCACCGGGAAGCTGCGCGAGAAGGTACCCGAGTCATCAAAGTTCTCGTGCTCGTAGATGGCGGCTTTTTTCGAGGAACAACCGGTCACGCCCGCCAGCACCAGGGCCAGCCCGAGCGCACCAAAGACGGAAGATCTGGTCATTGCGAATTCCGGGTAAGTCGAGAAGTGCCTATTGTGCAACACAGCAGGCAGGCACAGGAACCGCTGATCGGTGAAGAGTCTGTCAGGTTCGTGTAAATCTGGGTCAAGAGCGGTAATTGCCAGGTACAAAAACGAAAAAAGCGACCGGAAGGTCGCTTTCTCGTAGCTTCGAGGTGTTCAAGGGGCCTCGAGGCGAAGATGGCGCAGCGGACGGGACTCGAACCCGCGACCCCCGGCGTGACAGGCCGGTATTCTAACCGACTGAACTACCGCTGCGTATCATTCAGGCTTTCGCCCGATTGAAACCTGGGTCTACCCTTCCGGCGCGACGGCCTCAGGACAGGCACAAAAAAAGCGATAACGTGATCGCTTCTCTTGTGTTTGCTTCAAGGTGTTCAAGGGACCTTGAAGCGAAGATGGCGCAGCGGACGGGACTCGAACCCGCGACCCCCGGCGTGACAGGCCGGTATTCTAACCGACTGAACTACCGCTGCGTATCGTTCAGGCTTGCGCCTGATTGAAACTGGGATCAGCCCAAGGCGCTTTGCCTTGTGGCTTCAGACCGGTGCCAGGCACCCATCTGTTATTGAAAAATGGCGCAGCGGACGGGACTCGAACCCGCGACCCCCGGCGTGACAGGCCGGTATTCTAACCGACTGAACTACCGCTGCGCAGTGCGTTCCTCTCTGGCTATCGGCTTCTTGCGAAACCTGATGCACCAGGAACATCTCAGGAAGTGGTGGGTGATGACGGGATCGAACCGCCGACCCTCTGCTTGTAAGGCAGATGCTCTCCCGGCTGAGCTAATCACCCTCGCGATGTTGCTTGTTGCGTTTGCTTCGCTGAGGCCGCGAAATTTACGCAGATGGCGAAGCTAAGTCAATAGCCCCGTTGGATTTTTTTCAAAAAAACCAAAAGCGGTGCGGTTGCCTGTGCCGGCCTCTTCGCGGGTAAACCCGCTCCCACAGGTACTGCACAGGTTTTGATAACTGTGTTGCACCTGTGGGAGCGGGTTTACCCGCGAAAGGGCCGGTACAGGATATGCAAAATGCTCAGGTGTAGATCATCTTGCGGGTCATGCCGCCGTCAACCACGAACTCCTGGCCGGTAACGAACGCCGCTTGCCGAGACAGCAGCCAGGCGACCATGGCCGCCACGTCCTCCACCGTCCCTACCCTGCCCGTCGGGTGCTGGGCATGGTCGGCCTCGGTCAACGGCTCGGCGCGTCGCTGCGACGGGTCACGGGCATCGATCCAGCCTGGGCTCACCGCATTGACGCGGATCTCCGGGCCCAGACTCATGGCCAAGGCATGGGTCAAGGCCACCAGGCCGCCCTTGCTCGCCGCGTAGGCTTCGGTATCGGGCTCGGACTGCCGCGCCCGGGTAGAGGTAAGATTGACGATCGCCCCGTTGTGCGCGCGCAGATACGGCGCACAATGCTTGGCCAACAACATCGGGCCGTTGAGGTTGACCGCCAGCACCCGGTTCCACTGTGCCAGGCTCAGGCTTTCCAGCGTCTGGTTGTGCGGGTTGGCGATGGCCGCATTGCACACCAGCGCATCCAGGCGGCCAAACTGCCCCAGAACCTCGGACACCCCGGCACTGACCTGAGCCTCGTCGGCAACGTCCATGGTGATGAACCAGGCATTGTCACCCAAGGCCTTGGCCGCCTTGGCACCGCGCTGGCGGTCGAGGTCGCTGAGCACTACCTGCCAGCCTTCGCAGATCAACCAGGCAGCAATGCCCAGGCCGATACCGCGCGCGGCACCGGTCACCAGGGCTACCCGGCCGTTGTGGCCGGGCGTACTGCCGCCAATTTCGATCACAGGGCCGCCAACCCGCGCGCCAGGTCGGCCTGCAGGTCGGCCACGTCTTCCAGGCCCACGGCAACGCGGATCAGGCTGTCGCGGATACCGGCGGCTTCACGCTCCTGCGGCGTCAGGCGACCGTGGGAGGTGGTGGCCGGGTGGGCGATGGTGGTCTTGCTGTCACCCAGGTTGGTGGTGATGGAAATCACCCGGGTAGCGTCGATGAAGCGCCAGGCGCCCTCTTTGCCACCTTTGACCTCGAAGCTGACCACCGCACCAAAACCACTCATCTGGCGCTTGGCCAGTTCGTGCTGCGGGTGGCTCGGCAAGCCGGCGTAATGCACTTTCTCCACGCCCTCCTGCTGCTCCAGCCATTCGGCCAGTGCCTGGGCGCTTTCGCAGTGCGCACGCATGCGCAGGCGCAGGGTTTCCAGGCCCTTGGTGAAGATCCAGGCGTTGAACGGGCTGAGGGTCGGGCCTGCGGTACGCAGGAAGCCCACCACTTCTTTCATCTGCTCCGCACGGCCGGCAACCACGCCTCCCATGCAGCGGCCCTGGCCGTCGATGAACTTGGTGGCCGAATGGAACACGATGTCGGCACCCAGCTTCAGCGGCTGCTGCAGCGCCGGGGTGCTGAAGCAGTTGTCCACCACCAGCATGGCACCGTGGGCATGGGCGATTTCGCTGAGGGCGGTGATGTCGACCAGCTCGGCCAGCGGGTTGGACGGCGATTCGACGATCAGCAGCTTGGTGTTGGCCTTGATGGCCTTTTCCCAGCCGGCGAGATCGACCAATGGCACGTAGTCCACCTGCAGGCCAAAACGCTTGAAGTACTTCTCGAACAGGCTGATGGTCGAGCCAAACACGCTCTGCGACACCAGCACATGGTCACCGGCACTGCACAGCGACATCACCACGGCGAGGATCGCCGCCATGCCGGTGGAGGTACCCACGGCCTGCTCGGCACCTTCCATGGCCGCCAGGCGTTCCTCGAACGCACGTACCGACGGGTTGGTGTAGCGCGAATAGACGTTGCCCGGCGTTTCACCGGCAAAGCGCGCGGCGGCGTCGGCAGCCGTGCGGAACACATAGCTGGAGGTCAGGAACAGCGCTTCGCTGTGCTCGGCCTCCGGTGTACGGTTTTGACCGGCGCGTACCGCCAGGGTGTCGAAACCGACACCCTCGAGGTCACTGTCCAGTCGCCCGGCATCCCATTGATCCGTCATGCCGTCGCTCCCGAAATCAGTTGTTGTAGAGGTCGATGATCGCGCTGACCGCCTGGTTCTTAGCCTTGGCCAGGTCGTTACGAGCCTGCTCGATGCGGTCGAGGTAGGCTTCGTCGATATCGCCGGTGACGTACTCACCGTTGAATACCGCGCAATCGAAGTGGTCGATCTTGATCTTGCCGCCACCGACCGAGTCGATCAGGTCCGGCAGGTCCTGGTAGACCAGCCAGTCGGCGCCAATCAACTCGGCCACTTGTTCGGTGGTACGGTTGTGGGCGATCAGTTCGTGAACACTCGGCATGTCGATGCCGTAGACGTTGGGATAGCGTACCGCAGGGGCTGCGGAGCAGAAGTAGACGTTCTTGGCGCCGGCTTCGCGGGCCATCTGGATGATCTGCTTGCAGGTGGTGCCGCGCACGATCGAGTCGTCCACCAGCATCACGTTCTTGCCGCGGAACTCCAGCTCGATGGCGTTGAGCTTTTGGCGTACCGATTTCTTGCGCGCGGCCTGGCCGGGCATGATGAAGGTACGGCCGATGTAGCGGTTCTTGACGAAACCTTCGCGGAACTTCACGCCCAGGCGGTTGGCCAGTTCCAGGGCTGCGGTGCGGCTGGTGTCCGGGATCGGGATGACCACGTCGATGTCGTGCTCCGGGCGCTCGCGCATGATCTTGTCGGCCAGCTTCTCACCCATGCGCAGACGGGCCTTGTACACCGACACACCATCCATGATCGAGTCCGGGCGGGCCAGGTAGACATGCTCGAAGATGCACGGTTGCAGCTTCGGTGCTTCGGCGCACTGCTTGGTGTATAGCTGGCCGCCTTCGGTGATGTACACCGCTTCGCCCGGCGCCAGGTCGCGGATCAGGGTGAAGCCGAGCACGTCCAGAGCAACGCTTTCCGAGGCGATCATGTATTCCACGCCTTCGTCGGTGTGACGCTGGCCGAACACCACCGGGCGGATGCCGTTGGGGTCACGGAAGCCGACGATGCCGTAGCCGGTGATCATCGCCACCACGGCGTAACCGCCGACGCAGCGGCTGTGCACGTGGGAAACCGCAGCGAACACGTCTTCTTCGGTCGGCTGCAGCTTGCCACGTACCGCCAGCTCATGGGCGAACACGTTCAACAGCACTTCCGAGTCGGAGTTGGTGTTGACGTGGCGCAGGTCGGACTCGTAGATCTCCTTGGCCAACTGCTCGACGTTGGTCAGGTTGCCATTGTGCGCCAGGGTGATGCCGTACGGCGAGTTGACGTAGAACGGCTGGGCCTCGGCCGAGGTCGAGCTGCCCGCGGTCGGGTAGCGCACGTGGCCAATACCGATGTTGCCGACCAGGCGCTGCATGTGGCGCTGCTGGAAAACATCGCGCACCAGGCCATTATCCTTGCGCAGGAACAACCGGCCGTCATGGCTGGTCACGATACCGGCAGCGTCCTGGCCGCGGTGCTGGAGGACCGTAAGCGCGTCATACAGCGCCTGATTGACGTTCGACTTACCGACGATACCGACGATGCCACACATGCGACGCAACCCCTACTTTGACGAAACTTGAGTGAATAGCGCTCAGGGCTTTGCCGGCCCGAGCAACTGTTCCTTGAACGGAAGATCAGCCGGAGTGCCGATCAGCCCACTGGGCGTCCACTGGCCGGTAAAACCCAGGATCAGGTTTTTTGACCAGTCGGCGACCAAGAGAAATTGTGGTATCAGGCGTGATTCCTGCCACCAGGTGTCTTGTTGAACCGGCCCCAGACTTATCAGCCCGATGGCCACCACCACCAGCAAGCCCCCCCGCGCAGCGCCGAAGGCCATGCCCAGGAAACGATCAGTGCCGGACAGCCCGGTCACGCGAATCAGCTCACCGATGAGGAAGTTGATCATGGCCCCCACCAGCAAGGTGGCGACGAAAAGAATGGCGCAGCCGGCAATGACGCGCATCGACGGCGTCTGGATATAGCTTTCAAGATACACCGAGAGCGAACCGCCGAACATCCAGGCAACCGCACCGGCAATGATCCAGATGAGCAAGGACAAGGCCTCCTTGACGAAGCCGCGCTTGAGACTGATCAGTGTGGAGACGGCGATGATCGCGATGATCGCCCAATCAACCAAGGTAAATGCCACGGTGCTGCCTGCATACGTTTGAGGCGGCGCATTTTACCAGAGCGACGGGGGCTTGGGTAAGCGGAATGTCAGGTGATTAGCGCCACCCGGGCTTACGCGATTTTTGTGGGAGCGGGTTTACCCGCGAATGGGCGGCAAAGCCGCCCCCCCCTGCCATATCAGCTGCGTTCGGGCTGGAAGCGCACCACAAAGCCCTTGAGGCTGTTCTGGCGGTTGATGGCGTCACGCACGCGCTCGGCCTCGGCGCGCTCGATCAGCGGCCCCACGTACACGCGGTTCATGCCACCCGCCGAACGGATATAGGCGTTGTAACCCTGACTACGCAAGGTTTGCTGGAGTTTTTCGGCACCGGCGCGATTGGACAGGCTGGCCAACTGGATCGACCAGCTGACCGGCAGGCCATTGACGTCGATCTTCGACGGTGTTGCCGGAGCAGCCGGCTTGGCCACAGGCGCGACCGGCGCTGGCGTAGCAACAGCCTTGGGCTCGACCTTGGCCACAGGCGCCTGCGGCTTGGCGGGCTGCACCTGTGCCTGAGGCTGGACCTGCGGCGACGGTGTAATCGGCTGGCTGGGCGTGCTCGCTGGCACAGTGGACTCGTCCACCACCACCGGTGGCTGTTGCGGCTCTTCCGGGATGGCCTGCGGCTCCGGCACGGCGACCGGCTCCACCTTCACTTCCGGCAGGCTTGGCATGGCCGGTGCCTGCGGGGCCTCGACGTGCACCTGGCGCATCTCGTCCTCGCGGGTAAACAGCATCGGCAGGAAAATCACCGCCAGCGCCACCAGCACCAACGCACCTACCATGCGCTGTTTCATCCCTTTATCCAGCACTGCCATCTACTCCACCCTCCTGGGCGTGCCGCTCCAGCCATTCCAGTGCCTGGGCAACACAGAAAAACGAACCGAACAGCAGGATCTGGTCATCCGCCGTCGCCTGCGCGCATTGCCCTTCAAGGGCGGCGTCAACGCTGGCGTAAGACTTCACCGCGGCGCCGACGTTCGTCAAGGCCATGACCAGCTCTGCAGCCGGGCGGCTACGCGGGGTATCCAGCGGCGCCACCGCCCAGTCGTCGACCAGGCCCTGCAGCGGCGCGACAACGCCGTCCAGATCCTTGTCGGCGAGGAGGCCGAACACCGCCAGGCGGCGCCCCTTGAGCGGCCGGGCCGCCAGGCGCCGTGCCAGGTACTCCGCGGCATGCGGGTTGTGCCCAACATCCAGCAACAGCTCCACCGGCCGGCCCTGCCAGCTCAGCAGGCGGCGGTCGAGGCGACCAGTGATGCGGGTAGCCAGCAGCGCCTGGCGAATCTGCCCGGCGTCCCAAGGCAGGCCCATCAACAGGTAGGCCTGCAGGGCCAGCGTGGCGTTCTCCATGGGCAGGTCGAGCAAAGGCAAGTCAGCCAGCTCTACCTGCGCACCATCAGCCGCAGTACCCCGCCAGCTCCAACTGCCATCGGCACTGGCCAGGTCGAAGTCACGCCCGCGCAGGAACAAGGGCGCAGCCAGTTCGGCGGCCTTGTCCAGCAGCGGTCGGGGCGGATCCAGATCACCACACAGTGCCGGCTTGCCCTGACGGAAGATGCCGGCCTTCTCGAAGGCCACCAGCTCGCGGGTGTCACCCAGGTAATCGACATGGTCAACGCCGATACTGGTCACCAGGGCCAGGTCGGCATCCACCACGTTCACGGTATCCAGGCGACCACCAAGACCCACTTCCAGTACCACGGCATCCAGTTGCGATTGGTAGAACAACCAGAACGCGGCCAGGGTGCCCATCTCGAAATAGGTCAGGGAAATATCGCCCCGCGCCGCCTCGACGGCGGCGAAGGCTTCGCACAGACGCTCATCGCTGGCTTCCTGGCCATCGATCAGCACCCTCTCGTTGTAACGCAACAGGTGCGGCGAGCTGTACACGCCGACCCTCAGCCCCTGGGCGCGCAGCAGAGAGGCCACGAAGGCGCAGGTCGAGCCCTTGCCGTTGGTGCCGGTCACCGTCACCACGCGTGGCGCCAGCTTGCCCAGCGCCAGCCGGGCAAGCACCTTTTGCGACCGCTCCAGGCCCATGTCGATGGCCGAGGGGTGCAACTGCTCAAGGTAGGCGAGCCATTCGCCCAGGGATCGTTGTTTCATCACGCGACGGCAGCCGCCTCACGCGCTTGCTCAGGGGTTTGCTGGCCGGTCATCTGCGCCAGCAGGCGGGCCAGACGCGGGCGCAGTTCGCCACGGGCGATGATCAGGTCGATGGCGCCGTGCTCCAGCAGGAACTCGCTGCGCTGGAAGCCTTCAGGCAGCTTCTCGCGCACAGTCTGCTCGATCACGCGTGGACCGGCGAAGCCGATCAGCGCCTTCGGCTCGCCGACGATCACGTCACCGAGCATGGCCAGGCTGGCGGAAACACCACCGTACACAGGGTCGGTCAGTACCGAGATGAACGGGATGCCTTCTTCGCGCAGGCGCGCCAGCACGGCCGAGGTCTTGGCCATCTGCATCAGCGAGATCAGCGCTTCCTGCATGCGCGCACCGCCCGAGGCGGAGAAGCAGACCATCGGGCAGCGGTGCTCCAGGGCATAGTTGGCCGCGCGCACGAAGCGCTCGCCGACGATGGCACCCATTGAGCCGCCCATGAACGAGAACTCGAAGGCGCTGACCACGATCGGCATGCCCATCAGGGTGCCGCTCATGGAGATCAGGGCGTCCTTCTCGCCAGTCTGCTTCTGTGCAGCAGTCAGTCGGTCCTTGTACTTCTTGCCATCACGGAACTTCAGGCGGTCGACCGGCTCCAGGTCGGCACCCAGTTCGGCACGGCCATCGGCGTCGAGGAAGATGTCGATGCGCGCACGTGCGCCGATGCGCATGTGGTGGTTGCACTTGGGGCAGACATCCAGGGTCTTTTCCAGCTCCGGACGATACAGCACGGCCTCGCAGGCGGGGCACTTGTGCCACAGGCCTTCAGGCACCGAGCTCTTCTTCACCTCGGAACGCATGATCGAAGGGATCAGTTTGTCGACTAACCAGTTGCTCATGCTTTCTTTCTCCAGTATTGGCAGGCGGGGGCCGGTGTCGCCGGCCCTGCCCTGCCCTTGAGCTCAAAATCTTTATGAAACGATGATGGACCGGCCGCCAGGACTTCCGGCGCGCCACCCCACCGCTAATGTGTTTTTTTGCCGCCACAGGCACGGGCGGCTGCCCCACAGGGCTGCGAAAGCTATGGACGATGGCGCGCAGCCAGCCGTCACATCTGCCGTCACGCCTGTTTCACTGCACGTATGAAGGCCTCGATCTTTGCCGCGTCCTTGATGCCCTTGGCTTGCTCCACCCCGCCGCTGACATCCACCGCGTATGGCCGCACCTGGGCGATGGCCTGGCCGACATTGCCGGCAGACAGCCCACCCGCCAGGATGATCGGCTTGCTCAGGCGTGCCGGCACCAGCGACCAGTCGAACGCTTCGCCGGTGCCGCCAGGTACGCCCGACACATAGGTGTCCAGCAGAATGCCGCGGGCACCGGCATAAAGCTGGCAGGCCGCCTCCAGGTCGTCGCCCGGGCGCACGCGCAAGGCCTTGATCCAGGGGCGATGGTAGCCTTCGCAGTCTTGCGGGGTTTCGTCGCCGTGGAACTGTAGCAGGTCCAGTGAAACCACTTCGAGGATCTCGTTCAGCTCGCAACGCGAGGCGTTGACGAACAGCCCGACCGTGGTCACGAACGGCGGCAGCTCGGCAATGATCGCTCGCGCCTGGCGCACGTCCACCGCGCGCGGGCTCTTGGCATAAAAGACCAGGCCGATGGCATCGGCACCCGCTTCGGCAGCGGCAACTGCGTCTTCGATGCGGGTAATCCCGCAGATCTTGCTGCGAACATTGCTCATGGACAGCGAACCCTGCTTGTTACGGTGAAAGGCCGGATGTTAGCAAATGACTTTTCGCCCGTCAGTCTGCCAACGCCTCATAGCCGGTCAAAAAGTGTGGGCCGATGTAACGCTTGGGCAGCGCGTACTCCTCGGGGTACTCCACCTGCACCAGGTAGAGCCCGTACGGGTGCGCCGTGACTCCACCTTCGCGGCGGTTGCGCCCTTCCAGCACCTCACGCGCCCAGGTAACCGGGCGCTCGCCGGCACCAATGGTCATCAGCACACCGGCAATGTTACGCACCATGTGGTGCAGGAAGGCCGTGGCGCGCACGTCCAGCACGATCATCTGGCCATGGCGGGTGACGCGCAGGTGGTAGATGTGCTTGATCGGCGACTTGGCCTGGCACTGGCTGGCGCGGAAGGCGCTGAAGTCATGGGTCCCGAGCAGGCACTGCGCGGCTTCGGCCATACGCTCGACGTCCAGTGGCCGATGGTTCCAGGTAACTTCCTCGGCCAGGTGCGCCGGGCGGATCGGGTCGTTGTAGATAACGTAGCGGTAACGCCGGGCGCAGGCCTTGAAGCGAGCATGGAAGTCGGCCGGCATCGGCCGCGACCAGACCACGCTGATGTCATGGGGCAGGTTGAAGTTGGTGCCCATGGTCCAGGCGCGTTCGTCGCGCACGGCGCGGGTGTCGAAGTGCACGACCTGCCCGCAGCCATGCACGCCGGCGTCGGTGCGCCCGGCGCAGATGACCGAGATCGGCTCGTTGGCCACCTTGGACAGCGCCTGCTCCAGGGCCTGCTGGACACTGGGCACGCCGCTGGCCTGGCGCTGCCAGCCACGATAACGCGCGCCTTTGTATTCCACGCCCAGGGCGATGCGGGAGTAGCCTTCGGCCGCAGACTCGGCGGCGGCGGTGTCGATGATGTCCAAGAGCATGAAACCTGTGGGGGTGTACGGAGTGGCGGGGATTATAACGACAACGGCAGCCGTATTGGGCTGCCGTTGAACGCGTGTCGCGCTTGAGGGCCTCTTCGCGGGCGCGCCCGCGAAGAGGCCGGAGCAGGCAACATCAGACCAACCGGGAAAGCATGTCCTCGGCTTCCTGGCGCTGGCTGTCGTCGCCATCCTTGACCACTTCATCGAGAATGTCGCGCGCGCCCTGGTTGTCACCCATGTCGATATAGGCGCGAGCCAGGTCAAGCTTGGTGGCCACTTCATCACTGCCGGAGAAGAAGTCGAAGTCCAGGTCATCCAGTGGCTCGGGCTCTGGCTGGGCAACCGCGTCTTCGCTGGTGAAGTGCGGCTCCAGCGACGGCGACTCGAGGCTCTGCGACAGCTTGTCCAGCTCGGCGTTGACGTCATTCAGTTCCGAAGCAAAGCTCTTGGCCGCCGGCGAATCGTCTTCCAGCGACAGCGACAGATCGAAGTCGGACGGCAGGTCGAACTCGGAAAGCGGGTCGAACGCTGGCTCGCTGTCGAACGCAGCCAGCTCGGCAGCGACATCCACCGGGGCTTCGTCGACCGCAGCCGGTGCGACCGGGGCAACCGGCTCGCTGATATCGAGGTCGAAATCGGACAAGTCAACGGCAGGCTGTGGCTCTGCCTGAGCCAGCATGGCCTCGAAATCGGCGTCGGCGTCGGCCTGTAGTTCGGCATCCACGGCAAACGGCTCTGCTTCCGGCTGAGCCGCTTCAAGCACGGGCTCATCCAGTACCGGCTCGTCGAGCACAGGTTGCTGCGTCATCGGTTCGTCCAGCAGCGGTGCTGCCAGCGGGTCTTCCTCGGGCAGGTCGTCAGCCTGGCTCAGGTCGAAGGTGCTGTCCGGATCCTGCTCGTCCAGGCCCGAGGCATCGAGGGTAGGCACTTCGTCGAAAGCGTCCAGCTCAATCTCAGGCTCGAGCACTGCCCCAGGTTCCGCCTGGACGACGGGTTCAACCGCCTCTTTTGGCTCGAACGCTGGCAGCTCCTCGGGCTCCACATCGCCAACCACTGGCGTTGCAACCTGATCCTTCAGCAGTTCCTGCACGTACTGCTCGTCCATCTCGGCAGCCAGGGCGGCGGCTCCCAGGCCGGCAGCGGCCAGGCCGAGCATGCCCGGGTAGCGCTCTTTCAGCCCGGCAACCGCTGCGCTGTTCTGCTCACTGGCCGGTAGCTTGCGCTCCTGCTCGACGAACGCGCTCTGGTCACCCTGGCGGGCGTACACTTCCATCAGTTTCAAGCGAAGGTCATCACGCTGCGGCGCGGCGGCCACGGCAGGTTCCAGCAGGTCGGTAGCGCGGTTCAGGCGGCCTCCAGCCACGCATTGCTCGACCTCCGCCAGCAGCGCGGCGTATGGGTCGGCTTGCGGTTCAGGCTGCACTTCGGCGGCGGCTGCCGCCGGTTTTTCCGCAGCGGCAGCGGCAGCAGCCGACGCGGCGACCACGGCCGGCGAAAGAGTCACGCTCGGTGCCGAGACCTCAACACCATCCAGGCTTGCGTTATCGCTGTCGAAGCCTGCGCCCTGCTCTTCTTCCAACGCCCGCGCCATGCGCAGGTGCTTTTCAGCCTCCTGCTGAGCCTTGCGTTTGCGCGCCAGCAGCACCAGCAGAAGCAGCAGCACGAGGAAAGCGCTACCGGCAATCAGCCCAAGTAGCAGCGGATTGCCCATGATTTCGTCGACCACGCTACCAGGCTGGCCGACAGGTGCGCCCCCAGCGGCTGGTGCCGGTTTGGGCGCGGTATCGACGGCGGCAGGCGCAGGTTTGACTACCGGCTGGGCCGGAGCAGCCGCACCCTGGGCTTCAAGGCGGGCCAGCTGGTTGTTCTTCAGCTCGATCAGACGCTGCAGCTTGTCCAGCTGGCTCTGCAGGTCAGCCATGCGGCTCTTGAGTTCTTCGTTGTCGCGACGGCTGGTGTCCAGGCTTTCCTGGGCTACCGCGAGCTTGTCGTTGAGGGCCTTGGCCTGGTCGGCACCGGCCTGGTTGCCCGGGTTGACCAGGCGCAGGTTGTCCCCCTGGGCGATACGCGCCGGCGCTGCCTCGGCGGCACCGCGACGGGTGGCGTCCAGCTGGCGGGCACGCGGGCCCAGACGGCGGCCTTCACGCCAGGCGGCATACTGCTCGGCCACCTCGGCGGTCGCCTCGCTCTGCGGGATATTCTGGATCTGCTGCTGGTCGGGCAGGCGCAGCACCTGGCCAACCTTCAACTGGTTGATATTGTTGCCGATGAAGGCGTCCGGGTTCAGTGCCTGGATCGCGATCATGGTCTGCTGGATCGAGCCACCCTGGGTGTTACGCGCGGCAATCTGCCACAAGGTGTCGCGGCGCTGGGTAGTGTAACTGCCGGCACCGGTCACCGCCGGCGCAACCTTGCCCGCCGCCGGCTTGTCGCCCTGGGCCTTGGCCTGGTCAAGCAGAACGCTGTAGTCACGCAGCAGGCGGCCCTGAGGCCACATCACCTGGACCAGAAACTTGACCACCGGCCCCGGCAGCGGCTGTTTGGAGGTTACCCGTAGCACGCTCTTGCCGTTGGGGTTGATCACCGGCGTGAAGGTGAGGTCTTCGAGGTAAGTCGGCAGCGCCACCCCGGCCTTGCTGAACTCTTCCGGCGGCGCCAGGCTCGGCGCCACTTCGGCGGCGGTGAGATCGCGCACGTCGAGCAGCTCGATCTCGGCGTCCAGCGGCTGATTCTGTGCCGACTTGAGGGTCAGCTCCCCCAGGCCCAGGGCATTCGCCATGCCCGACGACAGCGCCGATGCTGCAGCCATGGCCAGAACCAGTTTGCGAATTCGAAGCATGACCTCTTCCCTTGTATGAAGCGTCCTGAAACCTGCATGCGGAGCAGGACAAAAGTACTCGCCAGTATCTTTTACGGCATGTGTTTAATCAACAATTGCGCCACTTGCACCGCGTTGAGCGCGGCACCTTTGCGCACGTTGTCGGTGGTCAGCCAGAGGTTGAGCTGCTGGTCTTCATCAACACCATGCCGTACACGACCAACATAGACCACGTCTTGGCCCACTGCGTCACCTACCGGGGTCGGATAATCATCGCGCTCCACCAGTTCAACGCTGTCGGCCATCTCGAGGGCCTGGTTGACTGCTTCCAGGTCCACCGGGCGACGGCTCTGCACCGCCACACTGAAGCTATCGCCGAAAAACACCGGGACTTGAACACAGCTCACGGAAATCTTCAGTTCAGGCAGGCCCAGCAGTACACGCAGCTCGCTGACCAGGCGGCGCTCCAGAACCGTGTGGCCGTGCTCATCGGCAGCGCCGACCTGAGCCAGCATGTTGAACGCCACCTGGCGGTCGAAAAAGCGCGGTTCCAGCGGTCGAGCATTGAGCAGCTCGGCGGTTTGCCGGGCCAGTTCGTTGACCGCTTCACGGCCTTGCGCGGACACCGCCAACGCGGCCATCACCTGCACCCGCTCGATATCCAGCAGGCCCTTGAGCGGTGCCAGCGCAACGGCCAGGGCAACCGCGGCCGAGCATGGGCTTACGATGCGCGCGGGCAATGCCAGGTCGGCCAGGCGTTCGGCGTTGGCTTCGGGCACCAGGGCCAGGGCGTCGTCCAGGCCAGCGGACAGGTCGATGACGGTGCAGCCTGCCTGCAGCGCCTTGCTGGCAAAGCTGCGACTGACTGCGGCGCCTGCGGCGAAGAAGGCCAGCTTGACCTGGGCGAAGTCGAAGCTGTCCACTTCACGCACCTTCAGCTTCTTGCCGGCGAACATCACGCTGCTGCCCGCCGATTCCATACTGGCCAGCAGGTGCAGGGTGGCGACCGGGAAATCCAGCTCTTCGAGAATCTGCACCAGGGCTTCCCCGACGCTGCCGGTAGCGCCGACGACGGCGATGTCCAATGGTTGTGTCATGGAAGGGATCCTTTTGCTGAAAACGGCGGGGGCGGCACTTTACTTGGATTGTAGAGTTTTGTCTGTGCTGGCCTTACCTTCGCCGGGCAAGTTCTACAGTAGATTGCGCGATGGCTGACGGAGGCTTGTCGCAGCATTTTCAGCGCCTGTGAGATCGAGCGCCGCCCGCGCGGCGCTTCGCGGGACAAGCCCGCTCCCACATCTGTTTCGGGCCAATCACTCCTGTGAGGTCACCTCTGTCCGCCTTTTTCTGTTCCCTTCGATATTGAAGGTTGCCCCGCTGCACTTCATCAACCTCAAGCCATGCACAAAAGTTGCAACCCACCTGGCACAGGAGAGACTGGCCCGAAACAGATGTGGGAGCGGGCTTGTCCCGCGAAGCGCCGCGCGGGCGGCGCTCGATCTCACAGGCACTGAAAATGCCGTGGCGAGCACCTTGCAGCCAAAATGCTTCTTCAGACCTAAAAAAACCCGCGCTGTCACCAGCGCGGGTTTTCGGTCAGACCGGAGCGATCAACGCTCCAGCAGAATCCGCAGCATGCGGCGCAGCGGTTCGGCCGCGCCCCACAGCAGCTGGTCACCGACGGTGAACGCGCCCAGGTACTGCGAACCCATGTTCAGCTTGCGCAGGCGGCCAACCGGGATGTTCAGGGTACCGGTAACCTTGGTCGGGCTCAGCTCCTGCATGCTGATTTCACGCTGGTTCGGCACCAGCTTCACCCAAGGGTTGTGCTGGCTGATCATGCCTTCGATGTCGGCCAGCGGTACGTCCTTGTTCAGCTTGATGGTCAGCGCCTGGCTGTGGCAACGCATGGCGCCGATGCGCACGCAGATGCCGTCGACCGGGATCGGGCTCTTGAAGCGGCCGAGGATCTTGTTGGTCTCGGCCTGGGCCTTCCACTCTTCACGGCTCTGGCCGTTCGGCAGTTCCTTGTCGATCCACGGGATCAGGCTGCCAGCCAGCGGCACGCCGAAGTTCTCGGTCGGGAACGCTTCGCTGCGCATGGCCTCGGCAACCTTGCGGTCGATGTCGAGGATGGCGCTCGCCGGGTTGGCCAGGTCATCGGCAACGGCAGCATGGGTAGCCCCCATCTGCTTGATCAGCTCGCGCATATTTTGCGCGCCGGCACCCGAGGCCGCCTGGTAGGTCATGGCGCTCATCCACTCGACCAGGCCGGCTTCGAACAGGCCGCCCAGGCCCATCAGCATCAGGCTAACGGTGCAGTTGCCGCCGATGTAGTTCTTGGTACCCGCATCCAGCTGCTGGTCGATGACCTTGCGGTTGACCGGGTCAAGGATGATCACCGCGTCATCCTGCATGCGCAGGGACGAGGCGGCATCGATCCAGTAACCCTGCCAGCCAGCTTCACGCAGCTTGGGGAAGACCTCGTTGGTGTAGTCGCCACCCTGGCAGGTCAGGATCACGTCGAGGGTCTTGAGTTCTTCAATCGAATAAGCGTCCTTGAGCGGAGCTGTATCCTTGCCCACGTTCGGGCCCTGGCCGCCAACATTGGAGGTGGTGAAGAACACCGGCTCGATAAGGTCGAAATCCTGCTCCTCCAGCATCCGCTGCATGAGCACGGAACCGACCATACCGCGCCAACCGATCAGACCTACACGTTTCATCGCAACTACACCTTTGCTAAAAGTGGGCCGCCACCGGGAATTTTGGGTGGCGGGCCAGAGAGATTACAGATTCCGCAGCGCTGCGACTACTGCGTCGCCCATTTCCTGCGTACCTACTTTGCGACAACCTTCCGAGAAGATGTCGCCGGTGCGCAGGCCCTGGTCCAGGACCACGCTCACAGCCTTCTCGATTGCCTCGGCGGCAGCCGACTGATTGAAGCTGTAACGCAACATCATCGACACCGACAGGATGGTCGCCAGCGGGTTGGCGATGCCAAGGCCTGCGATGTCTGGGGCCGAACCGTGGCACGGCTCGTACATGCCCTTGTTATCGGCATCCAGCGACGCCGAAGGCAGCATGCCGATGGAACCAGTCAGCATGGAAGCTTCATCCGACAGAATGTCACCGAACATGTTGTCGGTCACCATCACATCGAACTGTTTGGGCGCGCGCACCAGTTGCATGGCGGCGTTGTCGACGTACATATGGCTCAGTTCCACATCCGGGTAGTCCTTGGCCACGTCCTCGACCACTTCACGCCACAGCTGGCTGGAAGCCAGGACGTTGGCCTTGTCCACCGAGCACAGCTTCTTGCCACGCACGCGGGCCATGTCAAAGCCGACACGGGCAATGCGGCGTACTTCGCTTTCGCTGTACGGCAGGGTGTCGTAGGCCTGGCGCTCGCCGCCTTCCAGCTCGCGCTGGCCGCGCGGGGCACCGAAGTAGATACCGCCGGTCAGCTCACGGACGATGAGGATGTCCAGGCCGGAAACGATCTCTGGCTTGAGCGACGAGGCATCGGCCAGTTGCGGGTAGAGGATGGCCGGGCGCAGGTTGGCGAACAGGCCCAGTTGCGAACGGATTTTAAGCAGGCCGCGTTCGGGGCGGATGTCACGCTCGATCTTGTCCCACTTCGGCCCGCCCACGGCGCCCAGCAGCACGGCATCGGCCTTGCGCGCACGCTCCAGGGTCTCGTCGGCCAGCGGCACGCCGTGCTTGTCGATGGCAGCGCCACCAATCACGTCGTGCTCCAGGCTGAAGCCGAGCTGAAACTTGTCGTTGGCCAGTTCCAGCACCTTGACTGCCTCGGCCATGATTTCCGGGCCGATACCGTCACCTGGGAGAATCAGAATCTGCTTGCTCATGCTTTCCTCTATCCATTCACGCGGTGCGGCCAAGCGGGCCCCACCGAAAAATTCTTAACGCTTGGCCCACAACACCAGCACATCGGTGCTGAACGAACCATCGGCCTCGATCTGGTAATACTGCCGCACTTCTTCACCCATGGCTTGCTGCAATTGGCGGATGGCCACGCGCATCGGCTCGGGCGTGCGCATGCGCTCGACCCAGCTGGAAAACTCCAGGCGCAGCGGCTGGCGGGTGTGGCTGCGCACGTGCAGACCGGCCTCGCTGACCTGGCGCTGCCATTCGGCGGCCGAATAATCGCGCACATGACTGGTGTCACGCAGTACTTCGACCGTTTGCAGGTAGGTGTCGAGCAGCGGGCTGCCCGGCGACATCACGTCGATGAACGCCGCCACGCCACCCGGCTTGAGCACCCGACGCACTTCGCGCAGGGCCAGGCCCAGGTCGCTCCAGTGGTGGGCCGAGTAACGGCTGAAGACGAAGTCGAACGAGGCGTCGGCGAACGGCAGGCGTTCGGCGGCACCGCGCTCGGTGGTGATATTGGCCAGGCCACGCTCGGCGGCGGCACTGGCGACCACGTCGAGCATGGCTTGCGAGAGGTCGTAGGCGACCACTTCGGCGACCAGCGGGGCGACATGAAAGCTGACATGCCCGGCACCGCAGCCCAGGTCCAGCACGCGGGCAGCGCCCTGCCCTGCCAGCTCGGCCTGCAGCAGGGCAAACTCACTGCCCTGGGCGTGCACGGCGCTGCTGAGGTAGGCGCTGGCCTGTTCGCCGAACTGGCGTTGGACCACGTCGGTATGGGTGGTGCTGGTCATGTTTCGATCCTTTTGGTTTTTTGCTGCCTGTACCGGCTCTTTCGCGGGTAAACCCGCTCCCACAGGACCTCGACAGGTTTCGAATCCTGCGCTGTACCTGTGGGAGCGGGTTCACCCGCGAAGAGGCCGGTACTGTCACCTGCAAATTTCAGGCATCACGGAACAGCCAAGGCTGCCCGGCGCGGTGCTTGCCTTCGAAGGCCTTGATCGCATCACTGTCCTGCAGAGTCAGGCCGATGTCGTCCAGACCGTTGAGCAGGCAGTGCTTGCGGAACGCATCGATCTCGAAGTGCAGCACCTTGCCATCCGGGCGGGTCACCGCCTGCGCCTGCAGGTCGATGGTCAGCTGGTAGCCCGGATTGGCTTCGACCTGCCTGAACAGCTCGTCGACTTCCTCGTCACTGAGGATGATCGGCAGCAAGCCGTTCTTGAAGCTGTTGTTGAAGAAGATGTCGGCAAAGCTCGGCGCGATCACGCTGCGGAAGCCGTACTCGTCCAGCGCCCATGGGGCGTGCTCACGGCTGGAGCCGCAGCCGAAGTTCTCCCGTGCCAGCAACACGCTGGCACCCTGGTAGCGTTCGTGGTTGAGCACGAACTCCTTGTTCAGCGGGCGCTTGCTGTTGTCCTGGTAAGGCTGGCCCACGTCCAGGTAACGCCACTCGTCGAACAGGTTGGGGCCGAAGCCGGTGCGCTTGATCGACTTCAAAAACTGCTTGGGGATGATCTGGTCGGTGTCGACGTTGGCACGGTCCAACGGCGCGACGAGGCCAGTGTGCTGGGTAAAGGCTTTCATGCTGCGCTCCCTTGGATCAACTCGCGGACATCGATGAAGTGGCCGGTCACCGCGGCGGCGGCGGCCATGGCCGGGCTGACCAGGTGGGTACGGCCACCGGCGCCCTGTCGGCCTTCGAAGTTGCGGTTGGAGGTGGACGCACAGTGCTCGCCGCTCTCCAGGCGATCCGGATTCATCGCCAGGCACATCGAGCAGCCTGGTTCACGCCATTCGAAACCGGCTTCGAGGAAGATCTTGTCCAGGCCTTCACGCTCGGCCTGGGCCTTGACCAGGCCTGAGCCAGGTACCACCAGCGCCTGCTTGACGTTGGCAGCGACCTTGCGGCCCTTGGCGATTTCGGCGGCGGCACGCAGGTCTTCGATGCGCGAGTTGGTGCACGAGCCGATGAATACGCGGTCGAGCTTGATATCGGTGATCGCCTGGTTGGCGGCGAGGCCCATGTACTTGAGGGCACGCTCGATCGAGCCACGCTTGATCAGGTCAGGCTCGGCTGCCGGGTCCGGCACGCGCTGGTCGACGGCGAGGACCATCTCCGGCGAAGTGCCCCAACTGACCTGCGGCTTGATTTGCGCAGCGTCGAGTTCAACCACGGTGTCGAACACCGCGTCAGCGTCGGAAACCAGGCCTTTCCAGGCCTCGACCGCCTGCTTCCACTGTTCGCCCTTCGGCGCGTACGGGCGGCCTTCGACATAGGCAACAGTGGTGTCGTCCACCGCCACCAGGCCTACGCGGGCACCGGCTTCGATGGACATGTTGCAAATAGTCATGCGGCCTTCCATCGACAATTCGCGGATGGCGCTGCCAGCAAACTCCATGGCGTGGCCGTTACCACCGGCGGTACCGATCTTGCCGATCACGGCCAGGACGATGTCCTTGGCGGTAACGCCGACAGGCAACCGGCCTTCCACGCGCACCAGCATGTTCTTCATCTTCTTGGCGACCAGGCACTGGGTAGCGAGCACATGCTCTACCTCGGAGGTGCCGATGCCGTGGGCCAAGGCACCGAATGCGCCATGGGTGGAGGTGTGCGAGTCACCGCAGACCACGGTCATGCCAGGCAAGGTGGCACCCTGCTCGGGGCTGATGACATGGACAATACCTTGACGCTCGTCATTCATCTTGAATTCGACGATGCCATATTCGTCACAGTTCTCGTCGAGGGTCTGCACCTGCAGGCGCGACACCTGGTCGACGATGGCCTCGATACCGCCCTTGCGCTCTGGCGTGGTCGGCACGTTGTGGTCCGGCGTGGCGATGTTGGCGTCGATGCGCCAGGGTTTGCGGTTGGCCAGGCGCAGGCCTTCGAAGGCCTGGGGCGACGTCACTTCGTGGATGATGTGGCGATCGATGTAGATCAAGGACGAGCCGTCATCACGGCGCTTGACCTCATGGGCTTCCCAGAGTTTGTCGTAGAGCGTTTTGCCAGCCATCAGACTGTTCCTCATCAGCGTCTTTCTATGCCAAAGACCCCTTGGCTTGTACGGACGATGCTATGGCGATAGATTGAATAACTCAAATTCATAATTTTCATGCTTTGCATAACCATCAGGAATTCAAGCAATGGACCTGGCCAACCTCAGCGCCTTCATCGCCATCGCCGAAACCGGCAGCTTCTCTGGCGCCGGCGAGCGGCTGCACCTGACCCAGCCAGCCATCAGCAAACGCATCGCCGGCCTGGAGCAGCAGCTGGACGTGCGCCTGTTCGACCGCCTGGGCCGCGAGGTGACACTGACCGAAGCCGGACGCGCCTTGTTGCCACGGGCCTACCAGATTCTCAATGTGCTCGATGACACCCGTCGGGCGCTGACCAATCTGACCGGGGAAGTGAGCGGTCGCCTGACTCTGGCCACCAGCCACCATATCGGCCTGCACCGCCTGCCCCCGTTGCTACGGGCCTTCACCCGCCAGTATCCGGCCGTGGCGCTGGACATTCAGTTCATGGATTCGGAGCAAGCCTATGACGAGATTCTGCATGGCCGCGCCGAGATTGCCGTGATCACCCTGGCGCCCGAGCCGCACCACCTGGTCAAGGCCGTGCCGGTGTGGGAGGACGCCCTGGACTTCGTCGCCGCCCCCGAGCACCCGCTGGCCAGCAACCATGCAGTCAGCCTGGCCGACGTCGCCCGCCACCCGGCCGTGTTCCCCGGCGGCAATACCTTTACCCATCATATTGTCCAGCGCCTGTTCGAAAGCCAGGGCCTGACCCCGAACATCGCCATGAGCACCAACTATCTGGAAACCATCAAGATGATGGTGTCGATCGGCCTGGCCTGGAGCGTGCTGCCGCGCACCATGCTCGACGAACAGGTTGCACCCATCGCCTTGCCGGGCATACAGCTGTCGCGCCAGCTAGGCTACATTTTGCACACGGAGCGTACGCTATCGAACGCGGCCAGGGCATTCATGGCCCTGCTCGACAGCCACGCGGGGCCCACCTGACCGGTCGTCAGCCCGGTATTGCCACCTCCAAGGACGCGTCATACGCCAAAGGTCTGGTACCGATGCCCAAATCAGCAAACCGCTTTTTGCGCCTGCCGCGTATACCTGCGGCCGACCCCCAGGAGTCCGAACAGGCCTGGCAAAACGCCCCGCAACTGCTGGCCGCACTCAACGGCGCGCGGCTGGGTGCCTGGCTATGGGATATCGACAGCGGCCGGGTCAGCTGGTCACGGGGTACCCAGGCCCTGTTCGGCTTCGACCCACAGCGCCCGCTACCCGCCGATATCGACTACCTCGACCTGCTGCCCGAGGAAGACCGCGCACGCACCCGCCAGGTATTCCAGGCAGTGTTCAACGGCGAACCGGTGGAACAGGCCATGCGCCACCGCATCCGCTGGCCGGACGGCAGCCTGCACTGGCTGGAAATCAACGGCAGCCTGACCCATGACCCGAATGGCCGGCCGCAGATGATCGGGGTGATCCGTGAGATCACCCGCCAGCGCGAGCGCGAAACGGCACTGATCAATTCGGAAAAACGCTTCGCCACCCTGTTCCACCTCAGCCCCAACGCCATTTTGCTGACCCGCCGTCACGACGGCATGATATTCGAGGTCAACCAGCACTTCGAAGACATGTTCGGCTGGCCCGGCAGCCAGGTGATCGGCAAGACCAGCCTGGAGCTTGGCCTGTGGGTAAACCCTGAACAACGCCACCAGTTGCTGGAGTCGACCAGGAACAACAACGGCCCTCTGATATTGGAAGTGCAGTTCCGCGCCACCAGCGGCAAGGTGCATGATGGCATCCTCTGCACCCAGGGCATCGAGCTGGAGGGCGTGACCTTCCTCCTCAGCACCTTTATCGACACCACCGAACGCAAACGCGCCGAGCAGGCCCTGAAGGACAGCCAGGAGCGCCTGGACCTGGCCCTGGATTCGGCCCAACTGGGCACCTGGGACTGGCATATCCCAAGCGGCATGCTCTACGGCTCGGCCCGCGCCGCGCAGTTGCATGGCCTGCCGCCCATCCCTTTTCACGAATCATTTGACGCGTTTTTCGAAGGCGTACCGGAGCAAGAGCGCAACTCGATGCGCCAGGCCTACCGCAGCCTGCGCGAAGGGCCTGCCGGCAACTACCAGATCACCTACCGGGTGCAACTGGAAAACGGCATCTCGCGCTACATTGAAAGCCGCGCCCGACTGTATCGCGATGAACAGGGCAAGCCGCTGCGCATGGCCGGTACCTTGCTCGACATCACCGACCAGGTTGAGCGAGAACAGCGCCTGAGCGCCTCGGAAGAGAAGTTTGCCAGCCTGTTCCAGGTCAGCCCCGACCCGATCTGCGTCACCCGCCAGGACACCGGCCAGTTCATCGAGATCAACCCGGCGTTCACCCAGACCTTCGGCTGGGGCACCGATCAGGTGATCGGCCGCACTGCCGAGGAAATCGGCCTGTGGGCGGAGTCCATCGAGCGCGCGCAACGCATCGAGCGGGTAATCCGCGAGCAGGCCCTGAGCAACGTTGCCGTGGTGGTCAACCACCGCAATGGCGCACCGCTGACCTGCGTGATTTCCAGTCGCCTTATCACCGTCGACGACCAGCCCTGCAGCGTCACCACCCTGCGCGACATCACCCAGCAGCAGCGCGCCGAGGCGGCGCTCAAGTCCAGCGAGGAGAAGTTTGCCAAGGCCTTCCACTCCAGCCCAGATGCGATCACCATCACCGAACGCCACAGCGGTCGTTATCTGGAAATCAACGACGGCTTTTGCCGTCTGACCGGCTACGACGCCGCCGAAGTAGTCGGCCACACGGTATACGAGATCGGCATCTGGGCCGACGACAAGCAGCGCAGCGCCCTGCTGGCCGAGTTGCGCGAGCGTGGCCGGGTGCACCACCGCGAGATGCTCGGGCGCAACAAACGTGGCGATATCCTCACCGTGGAGGTGTCGGTGGAGCCGATCACCCTCAACGAGGTGGACTGCCTGCTGCTGACCGCCCGCGATGTCAGCCAGCTGAAGAACGCCCAGGCGCAGATTCGCCACCTGGCCTACCACGACCCGCTGACCAACCTGCCCAACCGCGCCTTGCTGATGGACCGCCTGAGCCAGCAGATCGCCCTGCTCAAGCGCCATAACCTGCGCGGCGCGCTGCTGTTCCTCGACCTCGATCACTTCAAGCACATCAACGACTCGCTGGGCCACCCGGTAGGCGACACGGTGCTGAAGATTATCACCGCGCGCCTGGAAGCCAGCGTGCGCCTGGAAGATACCGTGGCACGCCTGGGTGGCGACGAGTTCGTGGTATTGCTCAGCGGCCTGGAAGGCAGCCGCGAGCTGGTCGAAGAAAAAGTTCGCGGGCTGGCCGACACCCTGCGCGAACTGCTGGCCGAGCCGATGTCACTGGACGGCCAGCGCCTGCAGGTAACGCCCAGCATCGGCGTGGCGCTGATCCCCGACCACGGTGCCACCCCGGCCGACCTGCTCAAGCGTGCCGATATCGCCCTGTACCGGGCTAAGGACTCCGGGCGAAATACCACCCAGCTGTTCCACACCACCATGCAGAAAGCCGCCAGCGAGCGCCTGCGCATGGAAAACGACCTGCGCATGGCCCTGGCCCGCGGCGAACTGGCGCTGCATTTCCAGCCACAGGTGGATGCCCGCGACAACCGCATCGTCGGCGCCGAGGTACTGCTGCGCTGGCATCATCCGCAACTGGGTCAGCAGCCGCCCGCACAGTTCATTCAGGTACTGGAAGAAAGCGGCCTGATCCTGGAAGTTGGCAGCTGGATTCTCGACGAAGCTTGCGATGCCTGCGCGCGCATGCTCGGCGACGGGCTGATCGACGCCGATGATTTCAGCCTGTGCGTGAACATCAGCCCGCGGCAGTTCCGCCAGAACGACTTTGTAGGGCGAGTGCTGCGCAGCCTGGACGATTACCGCCTGCCACGGCAGATGTTGAAGCTGGAAATTACCGAAGGCATCGTCATCCAGAACCTGGAGGACACCATCAGCAAAATGCGTGAATTAAAACGCTATGGGGTGAGCTTTGCCATGGATGACTTCGGCACCGGCTACTCCTCCCTGACCTACCTGAAGCGCCTGCCGGTGGATGCGCTGAAGATCGACCAGACCTTCGTGCGCGATGCACCGGAGGACCCCAACGACGCCGAAATCGTCCGCGCCATCGTCGCCATGGCCCGCAGCCTGGACCTGGTTGTGATTGCCGAAGGGGTGGAGCTGACCGAACAACTGGAGTTCCTCGAACGACTGGGGTGCCACTTGTACCAGGGGTACTTGCACAGCCGGCCGCTGCCGTTACCGGAGTTTCGGCAGCTGTTGCTGGAGGCGCCGGCAGATTACTGATCACGCCCCTGGTGACACTTAGGCGGCCCCCTGTAGGAACGGCCGTGTGAGGGGCACAAAAAAGGGCACCCGAGGGTGCCCTTCTTCACATCCGCGCGATCAGTTCAACGCTGGCTGGTCGCCGTTGATCGGAATGCGCTTGGCCTTGGCTTCTTCAGGCACGATGCGCAGCAGGTCGATGCTGAGCAGGCCATTGGCTAGGCCGGCGGCCTTGACTTCGATATGGTCGGCCAGGCGGAACGACAGCTTGAAGGCGCGTTGCGCGATACCCTGATGCAGGTAGGTCACTTCAGCAGCGCCATTGTCGCGCTTGCCACCGGTCACGGTCAGGACACCTTTTTCAACCTGCAGGTCGAGGTCGTCCTCCTGGAAACCGGCTGCGGCAACCACGATGCGGTAGTGGTCATCGCCATGCTTTTCCACGTTGTAGGGCGGGTAGCTGCTACCGGCCTCGTTACGTGCCGCGGATTCGAACAGGTCGTTGAACCGGTCGAAACCAACGGAATGGCGGAACAGTGGAGCGAGAGAGAAAGCGGTAGTCATGGTCATAAACTCCTGAGATTCAGCAAGTAAGTCATCACGCGACCCGACTTCGGCATCGCGTACTCAAGAGATATGGCCGAGGGAAATGCTTTCAAGGGGCGAGCAAAAAAAATCCGATTTTTGTACTGGATTCAATGGCCCTTTCGCGGGTGAACCCGCTCCCACAGGATCACCACAGGCCTTGAGACCTGCTCGGTGCCTGTGGGAGCGGGTTCACCCGCGAAGTGGCCGGATCAGGCAACACAAGCCTCAAGCGCCTGCACCTCAACCCCCAGCAACCTGCTGATCCGCGCACAGTCATCCTCCCGCCGCAACTCGGCAAACAGCACCACCGCTTCGGGATAGCTGCGGGTCAGCATCGCCAGCCATTGCTTCATCCGCCCCGGCGCGTAGCGCGGCGACAATTTGGCCTGGGCCTGACGCCAGAACTCGCGCAGCAGCGGCAGCAGGTCATCCCAGCTCATCGGCTGGTACTCCCGCCCGTCACGCGCCGCGGCAATCTGCAGCCCCAGGTCAGGGCGCGAGACCAGCCCACGGCCCAGCATGATGTCTTCGGCGCCACTGACCTCACGGCAGCGCCGCCAGTCGTCCACTGTCCAGATCTCGCCATTGGCGAACACCGGCACCTTGACCACATCCTGCACCCGCGCCACCCACTCCCAGTGCGCCGGTGGCTTGTAGCCCTCGACCTTGGTCCGCGCATGCACCACCAGGTGCGCCGAGCCGCCTTCGGCCAGCGCCGTGGCGCACTCCAGCGCACCATCGGGGCTGTCGAAGCCCAGGCGCATCTTCGAGGTGACCGGGATATCCGCCGGCACGGCACGGCGCACTTCGCGCACAATGGCATGCAGCAACTCCGGCTCCTTGAGCAGCACCGCTCCACCACGCGACTTGTTCACGGTCTTGGCCGGGCAACCGAAGTTCAGGTCGATCACCGGCGCCCCCAGCTCACAAGCCAGCGCGGCGTTTTCCGCCAGACACACGGGGTCCGAGCCCAATAGCTGCACACGCATAGGCACCCCGGCGGCGGTCCGCGCGCCATTGCGCAACTCAGGCGCCAACTTGTCGAACGAGGAAGGCGGCAGCAGGCGATCGCACACGCGAATGAACTCGGTGACGCACCAGTCGATACCGCCCACGCGGGTCAGCACGTCGCGCAGGATGTTGTCGACCAGCCCCTCCATGGGGGCCAGGGCAATTTGCATGTCGGGGTCTCGGCGGAAAAAGCCGACAGTCTAACAAAAACTGCCGGTGTTTCAGGCGTCGATCAGCGCCGGGCCGTAGCCGTCGAGGAATTCCGCCGGCATGCGCCTGGGCTTGCCGCTGGACAGCTCGATGCAGGCAAAAGTGGTCTGGGCGCGCAGTAAAGTCATGCCATCCTGCGGGCGCTTGAGCTGGAAGCGCCGGGTCATGCGCAGGCGCTGGTCCCAGTCGATGATCCAGGTGGCCAGTTGCAGTTCGTCGTCTTCGTAGGCAGCGGCCAGATAGTCGATTTCGTGGCGCACCACGGCCATGGCCCGGTCCAGCCGGCGGTATTCGGCCAGGTCCAGACCCAGGCGCTGGGAGTGGCGCCAGGCGCAGCGCTCCAGCCAGGTGACATAGACCGCGTTGTTGGCGTGGCCTAGGCCGTCGATGTCCTCGCTGCCGACGCGCAGGTCAATGACGAAGGGTGTTGCCAGGTCCCAGCTCATGTTCGCTTCCTTGGAGCAAAAGTGGATTTAGCAGGGACCGGCGGGGGAAAGTCCAGCCCTTCTGCACTTGCCTGCGGGGCTACGCGCTCCTGCAGGGACCGCGTCAGCCCGGTAAGTCAGGCGCTTTGCCGCGCTGGAGCACCAGCCCGGGCCAGCAGCTCCAGCACCGCTTCACCCAGGCGCGGATCGGACAGCACCCGCTGGTGGCCACCCGCCTCCAGCAGCATCAGGCGGCTATCGAACCAGGCCTTGTGGATCACCTGGGCCTCGTCGGCTGCCACCAAGGCATCATCGGCGGCATGCACCACCAGCCCCGGCAACTCCAACTGGTAACCAGTCACATCCAGCCGCGCAATCTGCATACCCACGTCCCGCTCCACCTGTCGAATGAACGCCGCCCGCGCCCTTGCCGGCAGCCCCAGACGATGGGCAAAGCCTCGCAGTACGCCCAACAGTCGCGCCGGGGCTGCAATACTGACCGCTGCCTCTGTGCGCAGCCCCATCTGCAGCGCCAGCAATACACTGGCGCCGCCCATGGAATGGCCAATAACCGCGCGCAGTGGCGGCAGTTCGGCGGCAGCCTCCAGCAGCGCTCGGGCAAACAGCACCACATTTGCCTGCTCGCCGGGGGAACGCCCATGCCCCGGCCCCTCCAGCGACACCACTGTGTGCCCGGCCTGCACCAAGGCTTCGATCAACGCGGCAAACTGGGTCGGACGCCCTTCCCAACCGTGCATCAGCAGCACGGTCGGCCCTTTGCCCCAGCGCAGGGCCGACAGGCCGAAGCGCAGGGTGATGCGCTCGGCGCTGGCCAGCACGGGCAACTCCCAATCCCGCGGCGGCAGGTTGCGCGGGGTCATGAAGGCTCGGCGCATCTTGGCCGCGACGTGCTCGGGGACCAGATGGCCCAGGGTGCCATTGACACCACGAATCCAGCTCAGGGTAGTCATCGCCATGCTCCAGGGTTAAAGCACCGCCGATTTGGCGGCGCGCAGAATACGATCAGACAGCTCGCTGGTGCCCAAGGCACGAGCGAGCGCCAGGCCGCCAACCATCAGGGCAAGGTCGGCCAAGGCCTTGTCGGCATCCTCGGGGCGGTCGACCATGGCGGCAGCCATCAGCTCGATGTGCTCGGCCAGCACCTCGCGAAAGGCCTCCGGCAGGCGTTGCATCTCGCCCAGCGAGTTAGGCAGCGGACAGGCGTGCACTTCGGCATCACGGTGCTTGCGCGACAGGTAGAAGGCACTGGCCAGCGCCCGCCGCTCTGCGCCATCGAGGCTGGGGTCGATCTGGGCGAGCAAGGCGCGGCGCTCGCCCAGCAACTGGCGGAATGCTTCGAGCATCAACTCGTCCTTGCTGTCGAAGTGGGCATAGAAGCCGCCAACGGTCAGACCAGCCGCACCCATGACCTGGCTGACGCTAGGCTCGGCCGGGCCGTGCTGGATCAGTGCATTTCGCGCCGCCTCGAGAATGCGTTCGCGGGTTCTGCTCTTCTTGTCGCTCATCAGGGCACTCGCTGATAAAAATATGATGACTGAAATATTATTCTCATAATATTTTTTGACAAGCAGAATCTGCAGCCGCTTGTCAGTCGCAGAATTTTGGGGAGGGGAGAAAAACAAAAGGCCCATTCAATAATCGAATGAGCCTTAAAAGTCCCGCAAAACGCGGGTAAACGTGGCGTCCCCTAGGGGACTCGAACCCCTGTTACCGCCGTGAAAGGGCGGTGTCCTAGGCCACTAGACGAAGGGGACGTAACCTTCGCGAAGGTTCGCTTGTGCGAACCCTGGCAGAAATGGTGGAGCTAAGCGGGATCGAACCGCTGACCTCCTGCATGCCATGCAGGCGCTCTCCCAGCTGAGCTATAGCCCCGAAACAAAAGACTCATCAGCAATCGACGAGCCTTTTAAAGCCCTGCAAAATGCAGGAAAAGTGGCGTCCCCTAGGGGACTCGAACCCCTGTTACCGCCGTGAAAGGGCGGTGTCCTAGGCCACTAGACGAAGGGGACGTAACCTTCGCAAAGATTCGCTTATGCGAACCCTGGCAGAATTGGTGGAGCTAAGCGGGATCGAACCGCTGACCTCCTGCATGCCATGCAGGCGCTCTCCCAGCTGAGCTATAGCCCCGGATTTCTAGCCTCTCGGCCCAGCGACATATGAAACATCGCTTGTGCAAAACTGGCGTCCCCTAGGGGACTCGAACCCCTGTTACCGCCGTGAAAGGGCGGTGTCCTAGGCCACTAGACGAAGGGGACGAACCTTCTTACCTTCAAGACCCGGTTACTGGACCTGATCTTGCCCGACAGCCTTGGCTGCCAAGCGGAATTTGGTGGAGCTAAGCGGGATCGAACCGCTGACCTCCTGCATGCCATGCAGGCGCTCTCCCAGCTGAGCTATAGCCCCACAATGTCGCTTTGAACCGAAGCGCTGGCTGGGTGCCTGGCGTTTCGTTTTCGTTCATCGCTGTGGACGGGGCGCATATTAAGATCGGATTGCAGGGCTGTCAAACGAATTTTTCAAAATATTCAAAAAAATTTTCACAGATAACAATCACTTACTGCCCTGCCCTTAGCAAAACTGAACAGTGAACCATATGGGAGCGGGTTTACCCGCGAATGCGCCGTTACACGCACCATCGTATTCGCGGGTGAACCCGCTCCCACAAGTTCGGCTTATAGCCCCAGGACCACTGTCAGGCGATGGAAGCCAGCAGCTTTTCCCACTCTTTGTTTTCTTTCTTCGACACACCACCCAGCAGGTCCAGGGCCTGGCGCAGGCGGTAGCGGGTCAGGTCCGGGCCAAGGATTTCCATCGCGTCCAGTACCGAAACCGAACTGGCCTGGCCGGTAATGGCAGCAAACATCAGCGGCATGGCGTCACGCAGCTTCAGCTCCAGCGCCTCGACCACCGCCTGGATGCAACCGGTGATGCGCTCTTTCTCCCACTGACGCAGGCTTTCGAGCTTCCACAGGATCAGCTGGATCACTTGGCGCACCTGGTCAGCCGACAGTTTCTTGCTCTCGAACAGCTTGGCATCCAGCTTCAGCGCGCCTTCGAAGAAGAACCCCCCCAGCGGGGCAACCTGGCTGAAGGTTTCTACCCGGCCCTGCACGTGCGGGGCAATCTTCATCATGTAGTCGCTGTTGAACGCCCACTTCTGCAGGCGCGCCGCGAACTCCTCGACCGGTAGTTCGCGCAGCCACTGGCCGTTCAGCCAGGACAGTTTCTCGATGTCGAAGATCGGGCCACCCAGCGAGATACGCGACAGGTCGAAGTGCTCGACCATCTCGGCCAGCGAGAACTTCTCACGCTCGTCCGGCATAGACCAGCCCATGCGGCCCAGGTAGTTGAGCATCGCCTCGGGCATGAAGCCCATACGCTCGTAGAACGTCACCGAGGTCGGGTTCTTGCGCTTGGACAGCTTGGACTTGTCCGGGTTACGCAGCAGCGGCATGTAGCACAGTTTGGGCTGTTCCCAGCCGAAGTACTCGTACAGCTTGATCAGCTTGGGTGCCGATGGCAGCCACTCTTCGCCGCGCAGCACGTGGGTGATACCCATCAGATGGTCGTCGACCACGTTGGCCAGGAAGTACGTCGGCAGGCCGTCGTTCTTCATCAGCACCTGCATGTCCATGCGGTCCCACGGGATCTCGACATCGCCACGCAGCATGTCCGGCACCACACAAACGCCTTCGCTCGGCACTTTCATGCGGATCACGTGCGGCTCGCCGGCGTCCAGACGGCGCTGCACTTCCTCGGCGCTCAGCAGCAGCGCGCGGCCGTCGTAGCGCGGGGTTTCGCCACGGGCTTGCTGCTCGGCGCGCATCTGCTCCAGCTCTTCGGCGGTGCAGAAGCAGTAGAAGGCATGGCCGGCGTCAACCAGCTCCTTGGCGTACCTGGCGTAGATCTCGCCACGCTCGCTCTGCCGGTACGGGCCATGCGGACCGCCGACGTCCGGGCCTTCGTTCCATTCTATGCCGAGCCAACGCAGGGCATCGAAGATCTGCTGCTCCGACTCGCGCGTGGAGCGCAACTGGTCGGTGTCTTCGATGCGCAGGATGAACTCACCGCCGTGCTGCTTGGCAAAGCAGTAGTTGAACAGGGCGATGTAGGCAGTGCCGACATGGGGGTCGCCGGTAGGCGATGGCGCGATACGCGTGCGTACGGTGGTCATGGAGAGTCTCGAACGAAAGATGAAACAAAGGCGGGATGTTAGCAGGAGGCAGGCACCGGGCTCCAGCAATGGCGCGAAGGTCACTTGTATCCAGATCATCCGTGCCATCGGCCAGCTAATGATCATGGTGACCATCTCGCAGATCGCCACGGCGTATTTCCAGGCGCAGGATGCGGGTTCGGCGTCGAGCCTGTTCAACATCCTGCGTGATCTGGGCAGTGAGATTGGCATTGCGCTGCTGGCCACACTGCTGGATGCACGGACCAAGGTGCATTTCGATTACCTGAGGGAGGTGGTGGTGCCGAACAACTCGCAGGTGGCGGAGCGGCTGGGTAATGACAATGCGGCGCCGGGCAAGCTGAGCGAGATTACTCACCAGCAGGCGCTGATCATGGCCTACAACGATGCCTTCCACTTTGTCGGGATCGGGTTGGCGGTGAGCGCGGCGGCGGTACTCCTGACCCACAAGTTGCCCGAGGGGTTAAAGGCCGGGGAAAACCACTGAATGGGTTGTCGCCTGTACTGGCCTCTTCGCGGGTAAACCCGCTCCCACAGGTACTGCGTAGAGCTCAAGGATCGCAGCAATCCTGTGGGAGCGGGTTTACCCGCGAAGAGGCCAGTGCAGGCAGTAAAACATCAGCTGGTAATCAACCGCTCACGCAGTTGGGCAATCTCATCGCGCAATTGCGCCGCCGCCTCGAACTCCAGGTCGCGGGCGAACTGCATCATTTTCTCTTCCAGCTGCTTGATGCGCTTGGTGATCTCGCCCGGCGTGCGCAGCTCGGCCTCGTAGCGGGCGCTCTCCTCCGCCGCCTTGGCCATGCCCTTGCGCTTCTTGCTGCGCGCGCCGGGCACGGTGGCGCCTTCCATGATGTCGGTGATGTCCTTGACCACGCCCTTGGGCACGATGCCATTGGCCTGGTTGAAGGCGATCTGCTTCTCGCGACGACGCTCGGTCTCGTCGATGGCGCGCTGCATGGAACCGGTGATGTTGTCGGCATACAGGATGGCCCGGCCATTGAGGTTACGCGCAGCACGGCCGATGGTCTGGATCAGTGAGCGCTCGGAACGCAGGAAACCTTCCTTGTCGGCATCGAGGATCGCCACCAGCGACACCTCGGGCATGTCCAGGCCCTCACGCAACAGGTTGATGCCCACCAGCACGTCGAAAGTACCCAGGCGCAGGTCGCGAATGATCTCCACCCGCTCGACGGTGTCGATGTCCGAGTGCAGATAACGCACCCGCACGTCGTGGTCGGCCAGGTAGTCGGTGAGGTCTTCGGCCATGCGCTTGGTCAGCGTGGTGGCCAGCACCCGCTCACCCTGCGCCACGCGCTTGCGGATTTCCGACAGCAGGTCATCCACCTGGGTGAGCGCCGGGCGCACTTCCACCTGTGGGTCGACCAGGCCGGTCGGGCGCACCACCTGCTCCACCACGCGCCCGGCGTGCTCGGCCTCGTAAGGGCCCGGGGTGGCGGACACGAAAATGGTCTGCGGGCTGACATCTTCCCACTCGTCGAAACGCATCGGCCGGTTATCCAGCGCCGAAGGCAGGCGGAAGCCGTATTCGACCAGGGTTTCCTTGCGTGAGCGGTCGCCCTTGTACATGGCGCCAACCTGCGGAACGCTGACATGGGATTCGTCGATCACCAGCAGCGCATCGGGCGGCAGGTAATCGTACAAGGTGGGCGGCGGCGCCCCGGCCGGGCGCCCGGACAGGTAGCGCGAGTAGTTCTCGATGCCGTTGCAGTAGCCAAGCTCCAGGATCATCTCCAGATCGAAGCGGGTGCGTTGTTCCAGGCGCTGGGCTTCGACCAGCTTGTTGGCCTTCTGCAGGTATTCCAGGCGCTCCTTGAGCTCTTCCTTGATGCCCTCAACAGCCTCCAGCAGGGTTTCCCGCGGGGTGACATAGTGGCTCTTGGGGTAGAAGGTGAAACGCGGCAGCTTGCGGAAGACCTCACCGGTCAGCGGGTCGAAGGCGGCGATGTTCTCCACCTCGTCATCGAACAGCTCGATGCGGATGGCCTCGAGGTCCGATTCGGCCGGGAAGATGTCGATCACGTCGCCGCGCACGCGGAAGGTTGCGCGAGCGAAATCCATCTCGTTGCGGGTGTATTGCAGGTCGGCCAGGCGGCGCAATAAGGCGCGCTGGTCGAGCTTGTCGCCGCGATCCACGTGCAGGACCATTTTCAGGTAGGTCTCCGGGCTACCCAGGCCGTAGATGCACGACACGGTTGTGACGATGATTGCGTCACGGCGCTCCAGCAGCGCCTTGGTCGCCGACAGGCGCATCTGCTCGATGTGGTCGTTGATCGAAGCGTCCTTCTCGATGAAAGTGTCGGACGACGGTACGTAGGCTTCAGGCTGATAGTAGTCGTAGTAGGAAACGAAGTACTCCACCGCATTGTTGGGGAAGAACGCCTTGAATTCGCCATACAGCTGCGCCGCCAGGGTCTTGTTCGGCGCCAGCACCAGGGTCGGGCGCTGCACCTGCTGGATGACGTTGGCGATACTGAAGGTCTTGCCCGAACCGGTCACCCCGAGCAGCGTCTGGTGCGACAGCCCCGCTTCGATACCTTCGACCATCTGGCGGATGGCCTCGGGCTGGTCGCCGGCCGGCTGGAAACGGGTGACGAGCTGGAACTCGGACATGACGGACCTCGCAGTGCTGCAGCAACTGTAAATTTAGCCAGTAGTCTATACCCAAATGCGCCCGTCGGGGGGCGCTTTCAAGGCACTGCCGTGAGCGCTTGTTACGGTGGACCCGGCAATTCGACCAATGGTCGAAAAATATTTGCGCAAATGACCGGAAAAGCGGCGCCAGACTGTCGCGGTGACCGGTCGGTATCACTATACTGACTCCCCGTTTGTGCACCGCTTCAGTGCATTCGGGCTGGAGCGGGTACGTCCTATCACACTCCAATCAGAGCCAAGGTAACAATGAGCCTGTTTTCCGCTGTCGAGCTGGCACCCCGCGACCCTATTCTGGGCCTCAACGAAGCATTCAACGCCGACCCACGTACCGACAAGGTCAACCTGGGCGTAGGCGTGTACTGCAATGAGGAAGGCCGCATTCCGCTGCTGCGCGCCGTCATCGAAGCCGAGACCCAGCGTGCCGCCCAGCACGCCTCGCGCGGCTACCTGCCGATCGACGGCATCGCCGCCTATGACCAGGCTGTACAAAAGCTGCTGTTCGGCGCCGAGTCGCCGCTGCTGGCCGCTGGCCGCGTGGTTACCGTACAGGCCGTCGGCGGTACCGGCGCGCTGAAGATTGGTGCCGACTTCCTCAAGCGTGTGTCGCCGAACGCCGTGGTTGCCATCAGCGACCCGAGCTGGGAAAACCACCGCGCGCTGTTCGAATCGGCCGGTTTCCCGGTGCAGAACTACCGCTACTACGACGCGCCGACCAACGACGTCAACCGCGCCGGCATGCTCGAAGACCTGAACAACCTGCCGTCCGGCTCGATCGTGGTGCTGCACGCCTGCTGCCACAACCCGACCGGCGTCGACCTGAGCCTGGACGACTGGAAAAACGTTCTGGAAGTAGTCAAGGCCAAGGGCCACGTGCCGTTCCTGGACATGGCCTACCAAGGCTTCGGTGACGGCATCGCCGAAGACGCCTTCGCCGTGCGCCTGTTCGCCGAGTCGGGCCTGGAATTCTTCGTGTCCAGCTCGTTCTCCAAGTCGTTCTCGCTGTACGGCGAGCGCGTCGGCGCGCTGTCGATCGTCACCGCCTCCAAGGACGAGAGCACCCGCGTGCTGTCGCAGGTCAAGCGCGTGATCCGCACCACCTACTCCAACCCGCCGACCCACGGTGCAACCATCGTTGCCACCGTGTTGAACAGCGCCGAACTGCGCCAGATGTGGGAAACCGAGCTGGCCGAAATGCGCGAGCGCATTCACGGCATGCGCAAGCAGATGGTTTCGCTGCTGGCCGAATATGGCGCCAACCGCGACTTCAGCTTCGTTGGCCGCCAGGTTGGCATGTTCTCGTACTCGGGCCTGACCGTCGAACAGGTCGCCCGCCTGAAGAACGAGTTCGGCATCTATGCGCTGGACACTGGCCGCATCGCCGTGGCCGCGCTGAACCAGAGCAACATCCACGTGGTGACCAAAGCTATCGTGCAGGTGCTGTAACTTATTGTTTTGCCTAGGGGTGGCTTGACTTTCCCTAGGCAATCAGTAAGATACGCACAGATTCCGCGATAGCTCAGTCGGTAGAGCAAATGACTGTTAATCATTGGGTCCCTGGTTCGAGTCCAGGTCGCGGAGCCAAACACTGAGAAAGCCCCCGGGTGCGCAAGCAACCGGGGGCTTTTTCGTTATGGGACGGGGAGCTTTGCGCTGCCGGGCCTCAGCTACTACGCCCGATCGGATAAAACTCACCGTGGCTCCAGACCCCAAGCCACTCTTCCCCTTCGATCTCACGCGGCACCGCCAGCTCTACCAGCTGGTAGAACACATTGCGATGAATCAGTGCCTCGAGGTTGCTGCGCATCAGCACATACGGTGATGGCTCCTGCGTCACCGGGTCGATCACTACGCGCAGCGGGTTGGCCGGCCCGGCCTCGACCTGGTCCTCGACATTGCTGGTGAAGCGCAGTACCTGCTGCTCCCCCCTCCCCTCCACGTCCAGCGCTACGGCCACGAACGGCGCATCATCGACGCGTATGCCCACCTTCTCTACCGGGGTAATCAGGAAGTAGTCATCGCCATCGCGCCGGATGATGGTGGAAAACAGCCGCACCATCGGCTTGCGCCCGATCGGCGTACCCAGGTAGTACCAGGTGCCATCACGGGCGATGCGCATGTCGATGTCACCGCAGAAGTCCGGGTTCCACAGATGTACCGGCGGCAGGCCCTTGGCCTTGGGTATCTGCGCCAGAAGATCATTGGCCTTGCCGGAATCGCTCATCACGCTTGCCTCATTCACTCACACCCAGAAGGCTACGAGCGTACTCGCGCATCGGCGCGCCAAGCAAATCCTCCGGGGTGTTGTCGTGGAACGTCAACAAACCGCCACGGCTCTTGATACGCGCAGTGTCGATCAGGTAGCGGGTGCTGGTTTCTATCAGCATCATCTGCACCACGCCAGTGTCCCAGCCCAGACGGTCGACCGCCTGTTCGTCATACCATTCGTCGCCATTGCCAATACGGTCGTCGGTGCGGGCGAAGCGGGTGTACAGCACGTAGTCTGCGCCCACCGAGCGCGCCTGGGCGATGGCCTCTTCCAGGCCCAGCGGGCCCTGCGCGCGGCGCACCAGCGGGAAATACTCGACGAAGCTCTTGAAGGCCTGCTCGGCCACCACGTTCTGCCGTGGCACCGGCCCCTTGCCCGGCGGCACGAAGGCGCCTTGGCCGATGAAGATGAACGAATCGGGCTGCAGGCGGATCGAAAGGGTGCGACGGGTATCGCTGTGGTCCAGCAGACCGGCGTCACTCATGTGATAACGAACGCCCTCACCCATATCGCTGACATTCATGCAGCCGCCTAGCGCCATCAGCGCCAGCAGCAAAACCAGGCTACGCATCTTTCCTCCAGTGACCGGCGACGAAAAACCGGCGAATAGCCGGCGGATGCAGCTTTTGCGCCAGCTTCAGCCACCGATCACCTTCATGACCATCACATCGCCGGAGAACGCCAGGTCCTGCTTGTCAGCCAAGGCCTTGACCAGCAAGCGCTGTAGCGCTGGCAGTGCCTGATGACGCGGTTTTTCCAGCAGGTCGCCGACGAAATGGCGACTACCCGACGACAGGCAGCCATGCAGCCAACCCGTGGAGGACAGGCGCAGCCGCGAGCAGGTGCGGCAGAACGGCACGCTTTCATTGGCAATCACACCGAAGTGGCCTTTGCCCGGGATCTGATAACGCAAGGCGGTGGCGTCCAGTGGCGCGTCGACCTGGGCGTAGGCATGTTTGCCAGCGATCAGTGCGAGCAGTTGGTCGATGCCGACAAACTGCTGCAGGAAGGCGTTATGGTCACGGGCCAGGTGGCCCATGCGCATGAGTTCGATGAAGCGCAACTCAAAGCCGCGCTCGAGGCAGTAATCCAGCAGCGGCAGCACCTGGTCGAGGTTATGCCCGCGCATCGGCACCATGTTCACCTTGACTTGCATGCCCAGGGCGCTGGCCTGCTCCATGCCAGCCAGCACGCTGGCCAGGTCGCCACCCCGGGCAATGCGCCGGAAGGCCTGTGGGTCAAGGGTATCGAGAGAAACGTTCAACCGGCGGATGCCTGCCGCTTGCAACCGGGGCAACCTGCGCGCCAGCAACTGGCCGTTGGTGGTTAGCGAGATATCGTCAAGGTCAAGCTTGGCCAAGGCGGCCAGGAACGCATCCAGGCGCGGACTGACCAATGGCTCACCGCCGGTGATGCGCAAGCGCTCGATACCAGCGGCTTCGATCAGGTAGGCCACGCCACGGGCCAAGGCATCCGCCGGCAGTTCGTCCTGTGCCGCCACCAGGCGCTTGCCGTCTGGAACGCAGTAGGTGCAGGCATAATTACAGGCTGCCGTCAGGCTGACGCGCAGATTGCGAAAACGCCTGCCTTGACGATCGACGATCATGAATGACTCCGGCATGGATGATGGGGCCGGTAAAACCTGACTCATAAATCAGGTTTTTGCAAGCCCCTGCTCATCGCCGAATCCTGCAGGTGTAGTCTTGTGCTGCGAAATGGCCGGCACAGCCATGCAGAGGTGTGCTGGCTGTACCGGCCATTTCGCAGCACAAGGCTGCTCCTACAGGTACTGGGTACTACCTGTTCAGTTCGAGGGTTCCGGGTCGCGCTTGCGCTTGTTGCCCATGCGCACGCCAATATCCATCAGGAACTGGAAGAAGCCTTCCTGATCCTCCAGCACATTGCTCCAGAACGGCGAGTGGTACAGCGCCACAGCGCCGTGCACCAGCGCCCAGGCGGCGCAGTAGTGGAAATACGGCGGCACGTCTTCAAGCTTGCCTTCGCTGATACGGCCCTTGATCAACTGGGTCAGGCGGTCGAAGTTGGAGGCACGGATGCTGTGCAACTGCTCGACCATTTCCGGCACCTGGTTGCCCTTGACCACCTTTTCTTCCAGACGGTCGAACAGCCGGTAGCGCTGCGGGTCGCGCATGCGGAACTCGAAGTAGGCTCGCGACAGGGCTTCCTTGTCGCGGTCGACATCGGCCGAATGCAACAGCGCGTTCAGGTCGCGCTCGTAATCGAGCATCAGGCGCAGGTAGATCTCCGCCTTGGACTTGAAGTGCTTGTAGATCGTGCCTTTGCCGATGCCCACTGCGTCAGCGATCATCTCGACGGTGACGCTGTCTTCACCCTGTTCGAGAAACAGCTTGAGCGCGGTGTCGAGGATTTCCTGTTCGCGACGGCGAAACTCACGGACCTTACGAGGTTCTTTCTGCATAGGAAGGACTGGATGACAATCGAAGCGGTTTATTATGCCTAACTTGCGGGAAATTGCACGGATCATCCGAGCATGTCTGTGTTTCACGATGCATACGGCCATGCGCTGCGGGAGGAATGAAACCTCGGCGTATTCCAAATCTGTTTAAAAAACGACCAATATGCACTGGCACTGCGCCAAACCTGACCAATACTTGAAGTGTTGGCGCGGCGCATCCCCCCCAAGTGGCGCGCCGATAAAGGTGCTCAGGGACCGCGTACCTTTGTTTTACTCCTAATGGTCTTAACCCGGATTCCCCCCCCAGAACCCGGGTTTTTTTTGCTTGCGCGCCGGGCCGCAAAGCGGCCGCGTTGAGGCACGAAATCAAGCCGGCCGGGGTGATATGTCCCGGTCCGGCTTAACAGCTAGAGGCGTTCAGGATCAGTGTTCAAGGCGCACACGATGTTGATGATCCGGTCCGGCACAAAGATGAACTTCAGCAAACTCCCGCCAGACAGCCAGCGCTGCACCGTCGCGTCCCCCAGCACGTGGGCCTTCACTGCCTCCTCAGTCATCCCTCGCTGCAGCATGATGCGGGTCCGCAACTTGCCATTGATGGAGACAGGGCATTCAAATTGCGCCTCGTACAGCAAGCGCTGGTCGGCGACGGGGTACCCACTGTCCAGGATCGAATGCGAGTACCCCAGGGCCTCGTACCACAACTCTTCGGTAATGAACGGCGCATAGGGATGCAACAGCTTGAGCAACAGCTCCAGTACGCTGCGCTTATGACAGTGGAGTACACCGAGCTGGTTAACACAGATCATCAAGGCTGCAATCGCCGTGTTGTAGGACATGTCTTCGGTTGCACGGCCGACCTTTGCAATCGCCGTGTGCACCACCTTGAGCTCCTCGGCGGTTGGTTCAAGATCCTCAACGATCGCCTCCCCCTGCTCGCTCAAGAACAGACGCCAGACTTTCTGCAGGAACTTGTGCGGGCCATCGATCGATTGCGTGGACCAGATGGCGGTCTGATCGATAGGCCCAAGGAACATTTCATGCAGGCGGAAGGTGTCGGCCCCGTAGATATCGATCAAGTCATCGGGGTTGACCACGTTGTACTTGGACTTGGACATCTTTTCCGACAATCGATCGCACAGGAAGACGCCGTTGGAGCGGATAAAAACCCCATTGCTGTAGGTCTGGCGCCAGGCCCGAAGCGCGTCGATATCGACCTGGTTCTTGTCATTGACCATGCTGATATCGACATAGAGTGGCTGAACGTCCCGCCCTTCCTTGAGGTCGGCAGATACGTACTCGTGAGTTGCCTTGTCCCGGTAAATAATCGCCGAGACGCCCAAGATCATCCCTTGGCACAAAACCCGCTTGAAGGGCTCGGAAAAACTCAGCAAGCCACGATCCTTGAGGAAGTGAGTCCAAAAGCGCGCGTACAGCAAGTGGCCGGTGGCATGCTCGGAACCACCAACATACAGATCCACTGCTTGCCAATAGGCCATGGCCTCTCTGGAGACTGGCGCGCTGCTGTTGGCTGGGTCCATGTACCTGAGGAAGTACCAGCTCGACCCAGCCCATCCGGGCATGGTAGTGGTTTCATACTTGTAACCGCCATAGCGCCAGCTGCGAGCCCGCTCCAGCGGCGGCTCGCCTTCGCTGGTCGGCAAGAAGGCCTCGACATCTGGCAGGGTTACCGGCAGATCCTGTTCGGGAACCACATTGGCAATGCCCTCCTCGTCGTAGTACACCGGGATCGGCTCGCCCCAGTAGCGCTGGCGGCCAAATATCGCATCCCGGATACGGTAATTGAAGGTGCGCTTGGCGGTGCCAGTCATCACCAGGCGCTCAAGAATCCACTCAGCAGCCTCGGTACGCAGCATGCCACTGGCTTCCCCGGAATTTATCAGGCGGGAGCCCTCCTTGCCTGGGAAAGGCTTGTTGACCTGTTCTGCCCCCTCATAGATCTGCAATACAGGCAGAGCAAAGGCCTGGGCAAAGTTGAAATCCCGCAAGTCCGCAGACGGTACCGCCATGATTGCGCCCGTGCCGTAATCAGCCAGGACGTAGTCGGCAATCCAGATCGGCAGGTTTTCCCCAGTCAACGGATGGATGGCATAGGCACCAGTGAACTGGCCGGTAATCCGATCGGCCTTGGCCATCCGTTCACGCTCAGAACGCAAGGCCACTTCTTCACAATAGCTCGCCACCGCAGACTTGAACGCCGGTGAAGTAATCTCCTCAACTGCACCATGCTCAGGCGCCAGCACCAGGAACGTCGCGCCATAAAGCGTATCAGGCCGAGTGGTGAAGACGTTGATCGAGATCTGCGAACCACGCACCTGAAAATCAATTTCCGCGCCTTGGGATTTGCCAATCCAATTGCGCTGCATGTCCTTCAGGGCTTCCGGCCAATCCAGGCTATCAAGCCCTTCCAGCAAACGATCGGCATACGCGGAAATACGCAGCATCCACTGTTTCAACATTTTTTTCTGGACGGGGTAGCCACCACGCTCGGAGAAACCGTCCTTGATTTCATCGTTGGCCAACACCGTGCCCAAGGCCGGACACCAATTTACATAGGAGTCGGCGCGATAAGCCAATCGGTAATTCATCAAGAACTCCGACTGCTGCAAAGGCGAAAACTCGGCCCACTGTTGCGCGCTGACAATCGACGTCCGCGGATCAGACCAGGCATTCACGCCTGCGTTGCCGGACCGTTCAAGACACTGGATCAGCGCATCGATAGGCATGGCCTTGCCCGTATCGAGGCAGTACCAACTATCGAACAGCTGGGTGAATATCCACTGAGTCCAGCGATAGTACTGGGCATCGGACGTCTTGATCTCGCGGTCCGGGTCATAACAAAAACCCAGTTTTCTCAACTGCGACTTGAACGTAGCAATGTTCTTGTCAGTGGTGACGCGTGGGTGCTGTCCGGTTTCGATTGCGTACTGCTCTGCAGGCAACCCGAAAGAATCGAAGCCCATGGGGTGCAAGACATTGAAACCCGCCATTCGCTTGAAACGGCTGTAGACGTCAGTTGCAATATAACCACGAGGATGCCCCACATGCAGACCGGCGCCCGAAGGATAAGGAAACATGTCAAGGCAATAATATTTAGGCAAAGAGGTATCTAGTTTGACGGAGTAATGCTGCTCATTCTCCCAGCGAGTAAGCCATTTTCTTTCTATCTTCTTGATAGCTTCCGTGTTCATAAACAACTCCTGCAAAGGCCGCACGCACTAATTTGCCAAAGGCGAATGTATTACAGTCGACTACCCTTTGCAACGCGCAAGGGACTGGTTTAGAGCGCTGCAGCAGAATAGCCAGTAGTACTTATGTTCTGTCTCAAATAAAACGTTCTCTCTAATCGCGCTTGCAGCCCCCAGCTTACGCACGTTGAATCTTGCATAAGATGTCTTCGCCTGGCGCGCTCCAGACGAACTGGCGAGGCGGAGCATTATGCTGCGCCAGACATGTGGTGATGGCGCTGGTCAGATCGCGTGCTGAGTTGAAGCTACCGTCGCATGAGTCAACTGTAATCTCTTGAAAAAAGCGCTCGACCGTATTCATCCAGGCGCTTGAGGTCGGGGCTAGGTGCAGGCGAAATCGCGGATGGCGTTTGAGCCATTCCTTGACGCGCGGATGCTTGCAGGGGGCGGAGTTACTCACGATCACATGTATTTGAAGGCTTTTGGTTTTTCTCCGGTTCATCTCTTTCAGGAAAGTCAACCACTGCTGATGCCGCTGCTGGTTCTCGATGCTATTGATCAATCGACCTTGCATATAGTCCATGGTCTCGAGCAGCATTAGCGTGTCATGACGAACACGGTCATGGGTTCGCAAATGTATATGACCAATGTCCAAGAGCCGACCCGGCTGCGTGACTGGCAGCGCTTGACCTTGATTTTTTTCATCACAGCAAAGCACCAGCGCTTTATGAGGAGGCGCCAGGTACAGACCCATAACGTCCCAGAATCTCTCTTCGAGTGGCAAGTCATTGGAGGTACGGGTCAGGTGCGGCTTGATGCCATTGGCGGCCCAGATCCGCTGAACGCTTGCCGGCGAAATGCCAGCGACACGCGCCATGCTACGGCAGCTCCAACGCCGTTGACCAACACTCGGCTGAGAAACTTGCTCAAGCGTTCGCTTCAGGGCCTCGGCCGGTAACGATGATTTGCGACCTCGCCCTGGCAAATCCACTAAGCCTTGAAGACCCAGTGCTTTGAAACGTTTGCACCACCGAGTAACGGAAACAACGGAAAGCGCCGTTAATTCGGCGATTTCCTTACGTGAATGACCTTGGGCTGCCAGCAGGATCACACGTGCTCGGCGACCATCGCGTTGGCTAATGGTGGCCGAACGAACACGACGGGTCAGCTCAGCCTGCTCTTCGTCAGTGAGCAAAATGTCTAGGGAATTCATATCTGCACCCACGCTCAGGCCAACTATGGGAGCGCAACTCAAAGGAGAAATTTATTTTTGAGACAGCACATCAAGCCATCTACTTAATGTTTGGGTACGGGATTTCCGAAGTGACATCCAAGCCTGTAGCCCCCCCAAAATTGAGCATCAGATCTGCTGCGGATTTCCCTACTGCAATCATCTCGTTCAGCGGCTGTAGGTAACCACTCTCAATCTTGGAAGCGCCCTGATCCGACAAACCTTGGGCGGCCAGTTCAACCAGACACCGGATACCTTCAACCATCGAGTTCCCCTGCGCATCGACGCCGGACATGCCGAATTCTGCGGCCTGTGCATACAGGCGGCTCAACTCAGAGGACACCTGCCGGCCCAGCCTATCCAGTGCAGCATCAAGAGCATCTTCGCTATAGGCCAACCCTTTCCAGAACGCGGCGAGTGAAGCGGCGAAGGGAGGCGCACAAGTGTCGGCCGAGCGAAACTCGACTATGTTTTTCAGCCGAGCCTCGGGGTAGAGGGTACCCAAATGCATGATCCAGTCCTGAAGCGTGGCTGCGCCCGATGCAGCACCCAGGCGCAAATAGTCACGAAAGCTCATGCCGTTCATATCTATCAGCTGCCCTTGACGCTGAATAAATAACAGCGGTTTCTCCAGGGCCCAGTCAACATAGTGTTCAAAGGTGCCGGCACTGAACTGTGCACGCAACATGAAGTCGGGAATTCCGGAGCGTTGCTGATCGAACAAGGTCCAAGCATGCATCCGATGACTTTTATAGCGACTGGTAGCAGACGAAACATACGGGGAGTTGGCAAATAGCGCGACGATGTACGGTTGACAGGCAACCCCCAACTGCAACAACTTGCCCGCATGCTGCTCGGAGAAATAGTCGACGGACACCTGCATCGAAGCGGTCATCTTTTGACCGGCCGAAGCCCCCGACACTTTTTCCAGGATAGGCATCATGTGCAGGTAGCGAGTACGCGGCACAGTCGCCACTGATGCTACGCCCCCGTATGGCCGGTAACCGATCGGCAACAATTGAATAGCCAGACACTGGCAAACCTGTTCAAGTTCCCGCAGAAAAACATCGAGTTCGACCGCTATATCAGACACCAGCCGCAGCGCTGACGAAGAAAACTCCACCTGGCCACCAGGTTCCAGACTTATGATCGTGCCGCCTCGTTTCAAACCGATTATCAGGCCATTATCATGAATCGGTGAGTAGCCATATACCAGCAAGCCCTTGAAAATGCTCGACAGGCTTCGCAAGCCAAAGAACGGCACACTCAGTGATGTGACCTTGTCGATCAGGATTAACTCGTATTCAAGTCCGAGCAACGCCGACGACCGGCGTTTTATGTGTCGATGAAAATAGGCTATGCAATCCTCTTTGGTTATGGCTCCCGCCTCTGCCACTTCCACCTCTTCATTGGCCATATTGGTGCTCCCTACTATGCCAGCAGATCTTGAAGATCAGTGAGTGCCATCATTAGCGTGTCGATATCTTCTCGGGTATTGTAAAAATGCATCGAGACACGCAGGGCACCCTTAATTCCATTATTCCGATAGAGCGGTTGGTTGCACTGATATCCGGAACTCAGCGCAATATCGTAACGATCGGAAAGAATCCTCGAGACAAAGCCGATGTCTACTTTTCCGACAGGTACCAAAGGGAAAATAGGCAGGTGGTGTGATGCGACTGGGAAGGCGATTTCGACATTGCGTACCAATTGAATCTGCGACCTGAAGTAACTTTCCAGGTCGCGGTCATGATCTTGCCCCCATTGCCCCCCCAAACCGTTGATATAGTCGACTGCCGCCCCGAGCCCGATAGCCCCTTCGATATTCGGCGTTCCGGCCTCGAATCGACCCGGCCCGGATTGGTAACTGATGTCGCCATGCTGCACCTTGTTGACCATGCCACCGCCATAGCGGTAGCTCTGCATCGATGCTTGCAGGTCACGTCGCATGTAGAGCGCGCCAATCCCCGATGGGCCGAACATCTTGTGTCCAGAGAGCGCGAGAAAATCGCAGCCGATCTGATCGACAGTGACGGGTATATGGCCAACCGTCTGCGCCGCATCCAACAGACTCAACGCTCCTCGCGCCTTCGCGATCTCACAGATCTGCCTGACAGGTTGGACGTTGCCGGTGACATTCGATGCATGGCAGACAGCGACCAACCTGGCCGGATCGGAGGCCAGCAATGAATCCAGGTAATCCAGATCAATACAACCGTTTTGATCAAGCCGGGCTACCGAGACTCGACATCTGGACAACCAAGGCAGAAGGTTGGAGTGGTGCTCCAAGGGTGAAACCACGACATGATCGCCCTTACCCAACGCCAACCCATGAGCAATTAGATTGATCGAGTCCGTGCAGTTGGCTGTAAAGATTACTTCATCGGCGCTACAACCCAGGAAACAGGCCAACTTATTGCGAGACGACTCGAAAAGTTGAGTGGCCAGCTGAGCATACTGATGGTTCGAGCGCCCGACATTGCTACCGGCCTGTATGTAAAAATCGGTAATGGCATTAATCACCGACTGCGGCTTCAGCGCCGTGGATGAACTGTCCAAGTAAATTCTCTGATTATTCCGAAAGAACGGAAAATCGTTGCGCACAGCGGGCAACCCGGCACACTTCTCATTCAAGGCCTGCATCACACTCTCTCTTTTTAATAATGGGTGGTATTCACGGACCGGCTATTTAACAATTGCAAACTTTCCTGATGCTTCGGGCGCAATACTTGGAACAGTCATTGACTCAACCGTACGCGAGCGGCCAAGCCAGTCACGTAGACACTGCTCGACCATCGCCATCTCAGCGTCTCGATCCTGCGCATCCACGACGTAAAACAAAGTGACCTTATGCTCGGTAATCTGCAGTTGATATTGTCGGGCCCACGGCGCGGAAGCTGTAAACAGTTCATCAAGATCGGCGAGGGTCTTGATCTCTCCACTGTCGGTAACAATGCAGTCCCTGATCCGGCCATGTAATTTCAGCAGCGGGATATCATCACTGGAGCCGAAAACCTTGTCGGACCACACGCCATGCGCCACTTCGACAAGATCACCAGTGGCATAACGCAGCAGAGGCATCAGCGGATTTTTCCAAGACGTGACTATCAACTCGAACAGGTTTCGCTGGGCTAGATACGGCCTGAGTTCGATAAACGTGTCATGCCCACAGCGGACAAAGGTTCCGCTGCAATCCTGCATGAACAACACGCCCAACTCCGTCGAGCCATACATGCTGAGTACTGGCAGACCGAAAGCACTCTCAATCAACCGGCGAACATTGCCCGTCATGTACTCATAGGACGCGGCCAAGTAGTCAGGGATGTAAAGAGGCTCGGCTATCTGATATTCCGCGCGCTTGGCCAGGAAGATCGCGAGATAGGTCGGGTCTACCTCCAGCAATTTGGGCGAAAACATCCGCAGTTCGGCATCAATGCGCTGAATGTCGGTGAGCGTCCAGCGCGTAGGGTCGGGATGAGTATTAAGACTCAACACTCCGTTATGGATGCGCTGCTGGTAGTCCGGGTCATCAAGGAAACAGGAAACTGCGGAACAGGTCGCCGTCGTCAGTACCGCTTTCTTGTCGCGCTCCATGGAATAACCGGCCATATCTGCGACACACTGGTAGGCGCGCTTGAACTCACGCCCCCACCAGCCCTTGTAGCGAATGATCTGGAGGATCTGAGAACTGCTACCGGAAGTGCTGGCGAACTCCACGTCATCGCCTTCGATGCCGAGACGCATTGCTGGGGTCATGAAGTTTTCGGGAAAACCGGAAATGATTTCTTTTTTGGTCAAAAGCGGAATGTCACCCGAATCGCCGGTCTTGAAAAAATACGCTAAGTTCTCCAGCAAGGGCTGATAAAGGGGAACCTGGAAGTATTCAATTGACATGTTGCCGACTCCTTCTGGCCGCCTCACTGGCAAATGCTTTCCATATCTCTAGGTGCTCGGGATGATTGTTCAGGGTCTTTTCAATATGCCCTTGCAGCCCCATGACAAAATGCTCACGACTGTCCAGCTCCACCGCCTCGATCAGCCCATCAGCCGCCATCGCGCTGGCTTTCAAGCCGGGCGCCAGCCGTTTGATTGCCTGGTGGTGCACAGAGGAAACACTGAAGGTGCGCTTATCGATAAGCCGATAAAGCTGGCTCTGCGGATCAACTTCCACAGGGTGATAGTTGATCCACCCGTCTGAATCGATGCAATGATCGACTCCTCGATCGGGGATCTCCTGATGCAACGTGCCCCCTTCGGCAACGTTGATCAACTGCATGCCACGACAGACCCCGAGAATCGGTAGCCGCAAAGACTTGGCCTGCCGATACAAAGCCAGCTCTAGCACATCACGGTCCTTGTCGGGCTTGAGCATTAATGGCCGCTTGTAAGGTTCACCGATTCCCGACAGTTGCGCCGAATAGCTGACCTCGGGGTTATCGCCGTACGTGCTCGGACAAAGATCCTGACCAGAGCCCAACAACAACCCATCGGAAATATTGAACAGGCGCTGCACCGCCTCGATAGACATTCCTGGTACGACGATCAGCGGAACACAACCCAGTCTGATGAGAAGTTCGGTAAAGCTGCAATTGAGCACGTTCATCGCCAGGGCAGCAGAGTGATTGATAGCCAGCCGCTGGCGTGCTGCACTTATGAGAATTACGGGCTGCATCATTCAATTCCCTTGAGAGGTACAGGCACTGCGCACACGCTAGTGCGCATTTTCATACCGTCTGTATCAATGCCGGACGCGCAGGCAGCGCGTCGATGTAGCTGGCGATCGAACTCAGCTTCAATCGATCATAGGAATAGCGTTCGTCCGGCTCGGTATCGGGCATCTTGGTACCGGCACGCATGGCCGACTCGACGAAAATACCCAGGAGAGGATTGACCTCGAGGACATAGAACTGGCCGTCGGCAGTCGATTGAACCATGTCGACGATAGTCCCGTTGATACCCAGCACTTGGGCGGCCTTAAGGGCGACCTCAACTTCTTCACCCAGGTCCCGCGGAGTCATTTCACCGCCAGCGGAGATGTTGGTTTTAAAGCTGTGCTTCTTCTTGCGGCTGTAGCCGCCCATAACCTCGCCATTGAAAATCTCGACCCGGCAATCGTAATCACCAAACTCGATAAATTGTTCAACATAGTAATCACCGAGAAAGTGTGATGTGGCCTGGATGAAGTCAACGAACTGCTCAGCCGTCCCGAAGCGTATGACACCGACAGCCCCATGACCGGAACGCGGCTTGTAAACCAGGCTGCCCCAGCGCGCAAAAAGTTGATGAATGACTGCGTGGTCAACCTGAGCACCGAGCAACGCGGAGTCCGGCACGTTCACGCCGTGCAGGCGCAACAGTTGGTTAGCCTTGAACTTGTCGCGACAATTGAAGAACGAAAAACACTCGTTAACCACTGCAACACCACTATCCTGCAACGCACGAAGGATATCGGCCTGATAAGGCGACTGCTCGTCGGCGTTCATATGAAACAGTGCATCAAACTCACTTAGGCAGCGCCCGCAGGCGGTATAGACTTTACCGGAAATAACATGACATTTGCGCATGTCGAAATCGGAAAAAACTACAAACCCCTTTTCCTCAAGCAACTCGCAGAGCTGCTGCCTGGGAATAAATCCGTTGTCGTTTTCATACATCCACAGTACTACCGAACGACGACTTCTGGCTGAAGTGCTCATCGCGAATCCCCGCGTGTTTAACTGCTACCGAAGGTGGGCATGGCGTGCCAAGGGCACGCCATGTGTGATTCAGAGAATGACTGAGAGCGGATCTTTGTAAGACTCGCGTTGGGTCAACCCGTACCACCAGCGACGCACGTTCTCATAGTTGAATACGATGCTTTCGCTCTGCGCCTTCAGGATGTAATCGGTGTATTGGACAAACGCCAGGTCAGCCAGGGACAGCGAGTCGCCCACCAGGAACTGCCCCTCCTCGCCGATGGCATGATCCATAGCCGCGTAGACCACGTTGAGTTTCTCCTCCGCCTCCTTTACCAACGCAGGGTCGGTTTGCCCGCCAAACATGGGCAAGAACAGCTTTTGCCAGACCAAGGTGTAGGCTTGAGGCGTGAAGTAACAGGCATCCACGCTCAACCACTGATCCATACGCGCAACGTCTTGCAGGCTCTGCGGAATCAATGGAGTGCCGGGCAGAATCGCCTCCAGATAACGGTTGATTGCCTGAGACTCGTAAAGGGTCAGGTCATCATGGATCAGCACCGGCACCTTGCCGAACGGATTGAGGCCCAAGTGCTCATCCGACTTGTGCGCCCCCGTTCCCAGATCGATGCTGACAAACTCCACCGGCGTGTTCTTTTCCTTGAGGAGCATCAACACACTACGGGTACAGGCGCTGTTTTCGTTGCCGATCAATTTCAAGTTGCGCACAGTCATTTACCCAACCCCATTTGTGACCCCATGTCCAGGGTATTGCCGAAGGTCCAGCCCTTGCGGATCACATCACCGTCAAAATAGGCAATATCCATGTTGTCCACATTAACTACCCGGTTGGACGCAGGAATACCTTTGAGAGGCCCTTTGTGTGTCGCGGTGAAAATCCCCTGATGAATCACGAAGTCACCAATCGACCACATATTGGTCATGTTGATGGAAGCATCGGGGAAAGCTTCAGCAAGCATCACGAAGTCGTCCCGAGAATGCTCTTTGCCCACTGCCAACCCAGGTACCATCTGGTCGTCCCATTCGATATCGTCGCTCATGCAGTCGAGCCACGGCTCAAGTTGCTTGCTCAACAGCAACTCGTTGTAATGGCGCATTCTGGCCAGGTTCTCGAAGCGCGGTTTCAGAGTCTTGCAGTCATAGATCTCACACGGCTCGGTCAGCGAGGGAACACCGCGCCCCTGATCATCGATCACACCGAGCTGAATCAGCAGGGTATAGGGGTCCTCATAGGTGTGTTCCTTGGTGACACGGAAATCGCTGTCGAACCAGAACAGGCTGGCAGCAATTAGGCCGACCTCCTTATCGCTCGGCTCAACGCCCATGTAAGTCTGGGCATGTCGCCCCTTCCAGCCCCAAACGGCGATCAGCACGTTGTCCTTGAGAAACAGGATGCGGTCGGCCAACTGCACGTCGGCGAACGTGCCCTGCCACTGCTGATAGTGATCAAGGATCTGTGTTAAACCAATGCGGTCAGGATGCCCGGGAGACTTGCGAATGGCATCGGCTGCGTATAAAGATGCCAACGACGCGTAGTCTTGGGTACGGATCGCAGTCAGGTAGCGCTCACGAAATTGAGTCAGGCTCATCGTTATTTCCAAGTGTTTGATTGAGTGGGTTCAAGTTTGCACTGCAGTAGCACTTCGGGCATTGGACCATCACTGGGGGACTCGAAGTCCATGCCGAAAATCTCCTTATTCTCCTGCTTTATCCACTTATCAAAGGGATGCTGGGAACTCGCCAACTTTCCGAATGCTGCTTGCAAATCGGACGCAGCCAAGTAACAGATAAAGAGGTCCGTCTCGCCACAGGGTTGCAGGAACCAATTCTCCTCAACGGTATCGAGACGCTCCAAAAACTGACGAAACTCGGCATTGCGATCAGTACGCAGCAACTTGGCGAAGGAGAGAAAGCGCTCCTTTTTGTCACTGGGTAACGAGACAGCGAAAGCAATCGTCTGCATAAATCACCTTAATCGTATTTGATAAACTCCAGGCACACACCCGGCTCGGAAGTCATGAACAACCGCGCCTTCAATGTTGGTTCATTACCGTTCACCGTGCGCAATGCATAACGTTGTGCAATACGCACCAAGATCGTCTTGCCCTCGGCCTCGGCCAAATGGACACCGATGCACTTTCGCGCGCCCGCACCAAAAGGTAGATAGGCGTACTTGTGCACTTGCTTGATACGTTCAGGCGCAAAGCGTTCCGGGTCAAACTTCAAAGGCTCCTGCCAATATTCCGGATTTCGGTGCAGCCCCCACTGGGCAACAATAAAATCCGCCCCCTTGGGGAACAGGTAGTTTTTATATTGATAGTCTGCAACCGCAACTCTGCTCATGCCCCAAGACGACGGGTAGAGCCGGAGAGATTCCTTGAATACCCAGTCGGTATAATCAAGGCGCTTCAAGTCTTCTAGGGTACAGATTGCATCACCGAGCTCAGCCTCGACTTCCGCATGTAACTTTTTTTGTTCATCGGCATTTTTGGCCAACAGATAGAGTGCAAATGCCACGCCGTTGGCGGTTGTTTCATGCCCGGCCAGAAACAGGTTCATGACCTCGTGACGGAGTTGGATATCTGTCATCCCTTCTCCGGTATCCTCGTATACTGCGGACATGTACATCGACAACAGGTCGTTATGCTGGATCCCTTTGTTCTGACGACGATCCTGGATGATCCTGTAGATGATCGTATCGATCTTCTCCTTAGCATTCTCGTATGCTTTCTCATCAGCAGCACTGATGCTAGCTGGCGACCACAACTTCAGCAGTGAGTACTCCTGCAAGACCTCGAGTGCTGCCGTGACATCACTGGTGAAACGCTGGATATCCGTCGAAAACAGGCACTTGATGACAATCCGCAGCGTAAGCTTCTTCATCTCCTGCGTGGCATCAAGCATGCCCTCTGATCGCGCATCCCACTCATCGAACATTTCGTCAATGCATTCGTGGAAGACAGGGCCAAACGCGTCGACACTACGCTTGCTGAAAGAGGGGTTGGCGATCTTGCGCTGACGTTTCCATTCGTCACCGATCAGCGTCGACAGTCCATTGCCAATAGCTGGACTGATCTTTTCCATGGTCTCGGCACTTTTGGAAAAAAACCGTTCGTCACCAATTAACATACTCTCGATAAAAGGGGCATCGGCAACGAGATAGCCGTTGATACCCCGCAAGTAAACAATGTTTCCGTACTTCTCCAACGCCTGCGTGGTCAGACCCAAAGGGTCCTTCAACATATAAGAGGGGTCATTGAACTCGGGAGAAGTATCATCGCTGCCGGGCACCAGATCAAAGCTGGAACTTACTGAACGTTCCGCCTCCGTTGCGCCTGAAAAATCGCTTCCCCTAAAGTCTTTCAAATCACTCATAGCGACACACCCTAACAGTTATTACGGTTGACAGATAAGACGCTTGGCTCACCATTTACAGCAAAAAAATTTAGCGACCAGGACACTTCAAGGTTCAGGACGTGGTGCCACCAACCGGCCGGCAAATACAACATATCGCCAGGTTGCAACTCGCAAACAGTGGATACCGAGTGTCGATAATCCGGGAACTTTTCTGCCTGATAATTTTCCGGATCCACGCGACTCGGCTCATACATCAAGTTCCCGCCGACAGGTGCCGGGTAGAGAAATCTTGTTTCACTGGGTGCATACAGGCGTACCTTTTTTCGCCCTTTCAATTGCACCAGAAAATTATCAACCATATCCCTGTGCAGCCTCAGCCCCGTGCCAGCCGGACCGATCCACCACCTTGGCGTGTTAAACACAGCGCGCTCGAACACGCTCGGAAAACAGTAGGTATCATCCAACGCAGGCGGCACGGTATTGGCAGCCATATACCCGTTGACAGACGCCTCCGGGGCATACAAAGACTTTACATAGTCGGAAAACGAGCTTTTCTGATACTTGGGCGGCTGAGCATTTTCCAGATCGTATTCTTGAAGAAGAAGACTGATATCCAGGCCTTCAAGTCGACTCACTATACTCTCGACAGACATCGAAAAAATCGGCCATAAAGCAGCGGCATACCTTACAATAACCGGCTCACCGCGCCTCAAATACGGTAAGATATCCTGTTCATCCGCCACCACCCGGCAACCCAGAAAATCTTTACCCTGGACACTTCTGGCTTCCAGTTGTTCAATGCGCTGCGTGTCCACCAAGGCACTATTGAAGATAAAATTCAACAACTTCATCACATCGACAGCAATCGCGGCGTAATCGTGATCTGTGCTAATCAGCAATTTCCCGGTATTGAATAGTGTCAACGGGTCATTGACCTTACGAGCCAAAACCTCAAGCGTCGTATCGCTAAGGGTGATGGTGGCGCGCGGTTTGTGCTCCGGCGCAGCAAAGGACCAGCTCAGCGTCTCAGAAACATCCATGCACCCCAGGTGAGCTCCGGATTCCAGCTGCCAGTGATAGCGCCCTTGTAGGCCACGAAGTGCCCAATTAGGCACATGCTCACTCAAGGTCTCGATCAGTCGAAGGTTGGAAACAGTATTTACCAACATCGCATGGGCTCCTTGCCAGGCAAGATCAAAACTCAAACAACAGATCCTTATATTCGTCTCTAAACACAAGACCGATTGCATACTCGATATAACGCATAAAAAATGCGGGGACACCATCGCCTTCAGGTGACAATTTTTCAGCCAGTACCAACCACTCCCCAGCCTTGGAAAAATTCGCATAAAACAGCCGAGTAAACACATAATCACTGGAGGCAAGACGGACACCGGAAAAATGCTGCTCACCAAAAAAAGAAATAATCGGCTGCAAGCAACTTGAATTACGCGAAAACAACTCAAGCAACCACGCGTGATAAACTTCTTCCTGCACGACTCTGTCTTCCGCCGCCACCTGATCCAACAAAGCTCTGACATCACCGGGCAACAGTCCCGTGTGATGACGACTATCGAACTGCCTTGCCAAGTCTGCCCATAGTTCCGAGCAATCATCGAGATATTGCTCCAGATAGCGTGCAATGAAATGACTGAACGACTTGTTTTTCCGGTGCGCTCGGCTCATCAAGGTATTGGACACATAGTTAAAGAAGCAATAAATTTCTTCTCGCCCACCCAAGTGCTCTACGAGAAACTCCGGAAAGTGGAAAGTCGGCCATTTGGAGTCCGTGACGATGACACCATCAGGACCAAAGGAATATGTAGTGTCTCGCGCAACAAAGTCCTGAGTTCTGCCAATACCAAATACACGGGTACTGGGAATTACATAACCTGCCTCGTAGTTATTGGTCAGCCCCTTTTCTTCCAGAAAATCCAGCGTACGTGCGAGGGTTTTCCTGTCTGCATGCGCGTTCCCCAGGAATAACGAAATAAGATTAGCGTATTCAATCGGCGCACTGGCGGTGAACTTCGCCTGTTCATCCAGTGTGCGAATTTGCTCCTCATGAATTTCCGCACGTATCGAAGATAGACTGCTGAGAAACGTAACAGCCTGCTCCCGCTTGTACGGGACCTTCGCCCGTTTCAGGTTATCTTCGTCCAACGAAAGAATATCGTTCATCGCCCCGGTATAACCGGCACGCATCATAGTCTTCAATTCATCATGCCCCAGCGAAGGCAACGAGTAGCCTGACCATTTAATTGGACGTTTCTTATAGCGCTCATTGAGTCGGATGACCCGCTCGGCCAACTCCAACGCGAAACCAGCCCCTCCGATATTCAGCTCAGAGCAGATAAACCAAAAATCATAAAGATCGTTTTCTAACAAAAATTCCAGCTCGGCCTCGACCACGTCCAGATTGCGTCTGTCTATACGCTTGCCCTTGACATCGGGCTCGACACAGAAATAACACTGAAACGGGCATCCGCGGGACACCTCTACGGCAATGGTCGGTGGTGTTTTCGACTGTAATGCCGGACCATAAAAGGCCTTGATTTCATTAACGATGTCAAGCCGATACTCCGTCGCTTCAGCCGGCTTGTAGAAACCGACATCGTTATATATATACTCCGATCCGTTTTTATGAATCAGGCCTGGCACGGCGCCCAGATTGCGGCCAGAAAGTGTGTCGTTAAAGGCGTGAAAGAAACCATCCGGGCAGCCCTGCAAGCCAAGATCAATTTCCAGATAATTTGCCAGCTTTCGCGCATGCGTGGTGAAGCCAAACCCGCCCATGATGATCGGTGCATCCGTCAGCTCCCTAATCAGGCGAATCAAGCGCCTGCTGTCTTCAACAGGATAATAGGTTCTAAAGTAGCTCCCAGGCTTACCGTCCACGACATCATAGTTGGAAAGATCAAGAGAATCCCCTTGCCTGAGATGTATACCAATCATCTTTGGACGCTGGCTCTTTATCACGTTTTTCAGGTGCTCGTACCAGTGTTCCACGTACAGCAAATCAATACGTGTCACGCTGATATCGAACCGCCGAGCAATTTCACTGATCTGAACGAAGGCATACGGATATATTGGACGCCACGGCAAGTTACAACAGTTCAGCAACAAAAAATCGGTTTCCTGCGCATTCACGGCGTATCATCCCTGTGCAACAATGCAGAACGCTATTTAGCCAGCCAAAAACATTGGCAACTTGAAAACAGCTTTGCGCGAATTACAACCCCTACAGATCTCCATATTACCAAGCTGCTTCACCCTGCTCTTAACAACCTTCTTAAGGTTGTCATGATCAATATGACCTATATTGGAGAGATGACCGAAATCCTGGAAACAACCAAGTATCTCTCCCTTATAACTGATACTGACACTGCCATCACCGACGGCGCAGAAATTTCGATTTTCCAGCGTACCCAGCAGCGCATTCAGCATAAACTTGACCTTGCCCATGCCTGTTTTGTATTCACTCTCAGACAGGTTCAAGCCCAGCTCACGTACGAGTTTCTGACGATATTCACTTTCGAGTTTAGCGTTGATATCCCCGCCTCTATTCCAGAGTGGGAACAGGTAGATGCGCTTGAAGCCCAGGCTGCGCAGGTGTGCGACAGTTTCTGGCAAGGTGCTGTAAATCACGGGACCACCTGTCAGATGGACAATTACCTTATCCGCCGCCGCCTCGGCCAATGCCGCGATGTTGCGCCATATTTTCTCGTAGCTCAGACCAATGTGGACCTTGTCGAAAACCGATTTCTCTATTGAGCTGACAGACAGCCTGATAACATCAACATTTTGTACACAGGCATCGATATTCCGTTGATTGAAGGTGACCGCCGTTGTCGTCACATCTGTCAGAACGCCTGAGCGGCGCATCATTCGTAAGAGCTCATGAAATTCTGGGTGAATGGTCGGCTCACCTCTACCTGCCAAGTCCAGCTCCCAGACATAGGAAGGGTCTATTTGCGAAACTATTTTGTCCATGGTTTCCAGCGAAATAAAGCCATAGTCTTTAATCACTGAGCGGGGGCACATACTGCATGCCGCCGGGCACGAAGGCGTCGCTTCGACATTAACAAGTACTTTCTTGAGCACGGACTGTTCCCTCCATTGATATTTATATTCCTTATGGAGCCCCCGGACTGCCGGCGCATCCAAACAACTCAGCCTATCCGCTCTTCGGCCACCCCATTACCTTCCGTCATTTGAAATATGCGCGCCTGGTTCAACGCCTCAATTGGCGCCAAACGATAAAAGCGTCATAGCGATTCACGGATGTAACATTACATTCAGGAGGCTTTCGACTCTCCGGAAAGTATTCAACTCGGGTAACGCATGAGGTGCACAACGAGAGCCCCGGAGCTGAAGTACAACTCCATGCCCTACCGCTATCCTGACGATAACTCCACGCAAACAGAATTAAACGCTGCAGCAGCAGACATCAAAGAGGGGAAAAGTGGCCCAAGAACAGGAAAAAACTCTGAATGGATGTAACACGTATAGCGCTGTGTCATAGTTAATTCCTTTTAACTTTAGCCTAGCGGCCCAACTGGCCAAAACATGACGATGGATTTTTTACATGCTCCAGGATGAGCATGTCAACCGCCGTCTGGAAAATTTAATCTGCGCACACTCTCAGCACACGCGGACATCTGGCACTACCCGAATGATGCTTAACCAGCGCCCCAATGTTCTGTCTCACAAATAAATATCTTTTTATGCGGTGGCACCATGACGTGCTGTCTCAAAAATAAATATCCCATTTAAATATGCTTACCCAATTTACCCGAACGCGGGTGCAGATATTAATTCATAACATGTCGTGTTCATTGACAACGAGCAGGCGAGTTTAACCGGCTGGGTCAATAGGCCCTTGAACCAAAGCGGCGGCAGCGTCAACTCAACATACGAAGTGGCAAGCGCCATGGCCATGTTTTCGTTCAGCACGGCACTAAGCCGCCCGTGCCTTGGGAACACGAAAGATGAAGATACCCATGCAAGATTCAACGCACCCAAGAGGTATGGCAGGCGCGATTAGCGAGAACGTTTTATCCGAGACAGAACACTCGATACTCCCAGGTTCTGTGCGAAATCCCGGGGAGCTCGATCGTCACCCCTGCTACGCTAAGATTTTGTAAAATCCCGCAGAGCTGAATGGTCGACTCAACCGCAGTACGCGCACCCCGAGCCTCATCTGGCGCTTGGAACATGCTATGCGCCGTCAGTCACCGTTGCGCCTGCTTTCCGGCTATCAGATCATTGGCGTCAGCCACACCAAACCACTGTTGGACGAGGTCAATATCCCCATCCAGTCAACGTGAGCACCCACGTAAACACTGTAAAGGGTTGCTTGCCGACAAGGGCTACGAAGCCGAAACGCACGCCGCTAAAGGGGGCGTTTGAACCTTCGCACGCTCAAAAGCAGGCGCTGGAGGAGAAGCAAGAACGCTCAGGCTTCGACACTGTGATGGATGTTGTCAGGCCACGCGTGCCAGCGGGAACAGGCGCTTGAAGTTGATCGTAGTCTGTTCGGCCAACTGCTCATAGCTGGCCCCCCGCAACGAAGCCACATATTCCGCCACCTCCCGCACATACTGCGGCAGGTTAGGCTTGCCGCGGTGCGGAATCGGCGCCAGATACGGTGAATCGGTTTCCACCAGTAGCCGATCGACCGGCACTTGCCGCGCCACCTCCCGCAGGGCATCGGCATTGCGGAAAGTGACGATGCCAGACAGCGAAATGTAGTAGCCAAGGTCCAGCGCAGCCTTGGCCATCTCCCAGTCTTCGGTGAAGCAGTGCAACACGCCCGCCTGCGGCAGATTAGCCTCGCGCAGCAACGCCAGGGTGTCGGCGCGCGCCGCGCGCGTGTGCACGATCACCGGCTTGCCGGTCTGCCGCGAAGCTTCCAGGTGCAAGCGGAACGAAGCCTGCTGCAACTCGGCAGCCTCCGGTTCGTAGTGATAATCCAGCCCGGTTTCACCAATCGCCACCACATGTGGATGAGCCAGCTCGCGCAGCAGCCATTCCAGCGCCGGTGTTTCGCCCGGTGCCAGGTCCAGTGGGTGTACGCCCACCGAACAATCGACATCAGCGTACTGCTCGCTCAGCGCCTTCACCGCACCAGCATTCTCGGCACTGACGCCAATACACAGGAAATGCCCGACCCCGCGCTCACGCGCCGCCTGCAGGGCAGCATCGAGGGAGCCCTGGTGGGCGCTCAGGTCAAGACGGTCGAGGTGGCAATGGGAATCTACGAGCATGGGATGACGGCACACATGAAAAAAAGAAAATCAGCGGGCACCCGGCAACTGTAGCCAGTGGGCCAGCAGCGATTCAAGCAGCAGGGCACGGTTGAGGTTGGCCTTGCCCAGCACCTTCTGGCGCTGTTCCAGGATCCACGCCTGCACCTCCAGCACCTTGGCCTGGCGGCTCTTCTGCGCCAGGTACTGCACCACCTTGCGCATATCGGCCAAGCCTAGCCCCTCCTCGTCCTGGGTCAATTGGTAGCGCAGGATCAGGTGCGCCCAATCACAGAACCAGTCGAACAGCAGCAACAGCGGCACGCCGTTCCAGGCGTCAGCCAGCTGGCTGGGCGATTGCTGTTGCTTGAGCAACTTCTTCACCCCGTCGGTGACCAGCGCGCGCTGCTCGCGCACGCCTTGCGCCTGCAGACTGACCGCCATCAACGGCGAACCGGCAGCCAGGGCCAGCAACTCGTCGCGCTCGACCTCGTCACTGTCGGGCAACGCGCCAGCCAACCAAGCCTGACTCTGGGCCAGGCTTGGCTGCGGGCAAGCGACTTGCTGACAGCGGCTCTTGATGGTTGGCAACAGGCGGCTGGGCTGGTGGGTGACCAGCAGCAGCACGGTATCGCCAGAGGGCTCCTCGAGACTCTTGAGCAGAGCGTTGGAGGCGTTGACGTTCATCGCCTCCACCGGCTCGATCAGCACCACCTTGCGCCCCCCCAACTGCGCGGTCTGCACCACGAAGGCCACCAGCTCTCGCACCTGGTCGACCTTGATCGGCTTGTCGGCTTCTTCGGGCTCGAGGACAAAGTTGTCCGGGTGGCTGCCGGCCTTGAGCAGCAGGCAGGACTTGCACTCGCCACAGGCCTCCAGGGCTTGTGGGTGCTGGCACAGCAGGCGGGCCATCAGGCGCTCGGCCAGGGCGCGCTTGCCAATACCCTGCGGCCCATGCAGCAGGTAGGCGTGAGCGTGCTGGCTACGGCCGGCCAGTTGCTGCCAGAGGGCCTGCTGCCAAGGATAGGCCTCAGCCACGGCAACGCTCCACGATGCCTGGCAGCAGCGCATCGATGGCACGCTGCACGGCCTCCAGAGGTTGGGCGGCATCGAGCAGGTGATAGCGCTGCGGTTCACGCTCAGCGCGCTGCAGGTAGGCCTGGCGCACCGCTTCGAAGAACGCCTGGCCTTCCTGCTCGAAACGGTCCAGGCGGCCACGGGCGGCGGCACGGGCCAGGCCCACTTCGACCGGCAGGTCGAATACCAGGGTCAGGTCCGGGCGCAGATCGCCCTGGACAAATTGCTCCAGGGTGGCGATACGCTCGACTGGCAAACCACGCCCGCCGCCCTGATAGGCGTATGTGGCATCGGTAAATCTGTCACACAAAACAACGGCCCCGCGGGCCAGCGCCGGCCGGATCACCTGCGCCAGATGCTGGGCACGTGCAGCAAACACCAGCAGCAGCTCGGTGTCGACCGCCATGCTTTCATCGCTGGGCGCCAACAGCAGCTCACGCACCTTTTCGGCCAGCGGCGTGCCGCCAGGCTCGCGGGTCAGCACCACGTCCAGGCCTTGCTCACGCAGGCGCGCAGCCAGGTAGTCGCGGTTGGTGCTCTTGCCCGCGCCTTCGGGGCCTTCCAAAGTAATAAACAAGCCGCTCACAGGCAGTCCTTAATGTTGTTCGTCAGGCATCGGCCGTTCGGCCGCTTGCGCGCCGCCGGCAGGAGCATCCTGCACAGGCGGCTGATCGGTCGCTGGCTGCGCAGTGGACTCGTCCGCAGGCGCCTCGGGCAGTTCGGCCTCGCCGGCACCCGGCTGTGGCTCTGGCTGCGATTGCGGCGCGGGGCTGGAGCGGTAGTCCGCACGGCGCTTGAGCTGGAATTCGCGCACCGCCGAGTTGTGGTCGTCGAGGTCGTCGGAAAACACATGGCTGCCATCGCCACGGGCGACGAAGTACAGGCTGGTGCCATCGGACGGGTTGAGCGCCGCGTGAATCGCCTCGCGACCGACCATGGCGATGGGTGTCGGCGGCAGGCCGGTCATGGTGTAGGTGTTGTACGGCGTCGGCTCGCGCAGGTCGGCGCGGGTGATCTTGCCGTTGTAGCGCTCACCCATGCCGTAGATCACCGTAGGGTCGGTCTGCAACATCATGCCCAGGCGCAGGCGCCGTACGAAAACCCCGGCGATCTGCCCGCGCTCCTGGGGAATGCCGGTTTCCTTCTCCACCAGCGAGGCCATGATCAGCGCCTGGTACGGGTCACGGTATGGCAGGTCGGTGGTGCGTTCGGCCCACTCCTTGGCCAGCACTTCATCCAGGCGCATATAGGCCTGCTGCAGCAACTCGACATCGCTCATGCCGCGCACGAAGCGGTAGGTGTCCGGGAAGAAGCGCCCCTCGGGGAACACGCCAGTATGGCCGAGCTTATCCATGACTTCCGCGTCGGACAGGCCGTCCAGGGTGTGCTTGATCTTTTCATGCTTGGCCACAGCCGAGCGCACCTGGCGGAAGGTCCAGCCTTCGACCAGGGTCAGGTTGTACTGCACCACATCAGCCCGACGCCAGGCATCGAACAGTTGCTCCACGGTCATGCCGGGGGTCAGGCGGTACTCACCGGTGTGCAGGGGCGTGCCGGCCATGTTGAAGCGCCAGTACAGGCGCAACCAGACGGCGTCGTCGAGCAACCCTTCGTTTTGCATGCGATAGAACATGCGGTTGGGGGTGGTGCCATTGGGCACGTCGAGCAGGCGCTCCTGCGTAACGTGCAGGGGCTGCTCCAGGACCGAGTTGACCTTCCAGGCCGACCAACCCATAGCCAGGCCGGCGAGGATCAAGCCCATTTCCAGCAGCAGCAGGAATTTACGTCTCACGAATTCAGGTTTCCAGTAACGTACGGGCAACGGCCTGCAGTTTACGGGTGAGCGGGCCCGGCGACCAGTTTAGCGCGGCAACGCCACGCACAGGCCAGACACCGTAGACGCTATTGCAAACAAATACTTCTTCTGCCTGCTCCAGCGCGTCGAACGGCAAGTCGCAGACCTTCACCGGGATGCCCTGCAGCGCTGCCTGCTCCAGCAACGCAGCCCGCATCACGCCAGCGACGCCACAGCGGCTGAGATCGGCCGTGAGCAGTACGCCATCGCGCACCAGGAACAGATTGCTGTACACCCCTTCGATCACCCTGCCCTGCCCGTCACGCATCAGGCCTTCGGCATGTTCGCTGTCCTGCCATTCGGCACGGGCCAGTACCTGCTCTAGGCGGTTGAGATGTTTGAGGCCAGCCAGCAGCGGTTGTTCCCCAAGCCGGGTCTGGCAGGGGAACAAGCGCACGCCGTGTTCGGCATGTTCGACAGGATAGCTGGGCAACGGGCTGCCCTGCAGGATACGTCGCGGCGCGGCATCGGCAACCGGGGCGTAACCGCGCTGGCTGTCGCCACGGGTAATGATGAGTTTGACTACGCCATCACCGAGCTGGCTGGCATAGCGCAGGAGTTCGTCGCGCACCAGCGCCAGGTCGGCGCTGATCGCCAGGCGCTGGCAACCCAGCGCCAGGCGTGCAAGATGGCCGTCCAGCAGGCTGGGCCGGCCGCCACGTACGGCGATGGTTTCGAACAGGCCATCGCCGTAGGCCAGACCGCGGTTCTGCAGGTTGACTGCAACCGCTGGCTGGCCATCGATCCAACTGTGCATCAACCGGCGAACCGGCGGAATACCAGCGAACCGTTGGTGCCGCCAAAGCCGAACGAGTTGGACAGCACCACATCGATCGGCATGCTGCGCGCCTGGTGCGGCACGAAGTCGAGGTCACAGCCTTCGTCCGGCTCGTCCAGGTTGATGGTCGGCGGAGCCATCTGGCTGTTGATCGCCAGCACGCTGAAGATCGCTTCCACGGCACCGGCGGCGCCCAGCAGGTGGCCGGTCATCGACTTGGTCGAGCTGACCGCCAGCTTGTAGGCATGCTCACCGAACACACGCTTGATCGCCGCCACTTCGGCCACGTCGCCCGCAGGGGTCGAGGTGCCATGGGCGTTGATATAGCTGACTTCTTCCGGCTGGATGCCGGCATCGCGCAGGGCGTTGGCCATGCAACGGGCAGCGCCTTCGCCGGAGTCAGGTGGCGAAGTCATGTGGTAGGCATCACCGCTCATGCCGAAGCCGACCAGCTCGGCATAGATGGTCGCGCCTCGGGCCTTGGCATGCTCCAGCTCTTCGAGTACCAGGGCACCGGCACCGTCGGACAGCACGAAGCCGTCACGCCCCTTGTCCCATGGGCGGCTGGCCCGGCTTGGCTCGTCGTTGCGGGTGGACAGTGCACGCGAGGCACCGAAACCGCCCATGCCCAGGCCGCAGGCGGCCATTTCGGCGCCGCCGGCGATCATCACGTCGGCTTCACCGTATGCGATGTTGCGCGCGGCCATGCCGATGCAGTGGGTGCCAGTGGTGCAGGCAGTGGCAATGGCGTAGTTCGGCCCTTGCAGCCCCAGGTGGATCGACAGGAAGCCCGAGATCATGTTGATGATCGAGCCCGGGACGAAGAACGGCGAAATGCGGCGCGGCCCCGAATCGTGAAGGGTGCGGCTGGTTTCTTCGATGTTGGTCAGGCCGCCGATACCCGAACCCATGGCGACGCCAATGCGCTCGCGGTTGGCGTCGGTGACCTCCAGGCCGGCATTACGCACCGCCTGGAAGCCCGCAGCCAGGCCGTACTGGATGAACAGGTCGAGCTTGCGGGCCTCTTTCGCCGACAAGTATTGCTCAACCTCAAAGCCTTTCACCGAGCCGCCAAAACGGGTGGAGTAGGCAGACAGGTCCGTGTGTTCGATCGGACCGATGCCACTGCGGCCAGCCAGAATGCCCTGCCAGGTGCTCGGTACATCGGTACCCAGTGGCGACAGCATACCCATACCGGTGACCACGACGCGTCTACGCGACACAGTACTCTCCTTTTCTAATAACAGAGTCTCTTGCCATTGCATTCAAGCGCTGGAATGAAATGGCAACAGGCTCTTGGTGCGCGGTAAACGAGGCCGGCCTGCAAAACGCAGGACGCTCGCAAAGAAAAAACCGCACGCCGGCAAAGGCAGTGCGGTTTTTCCCGACAAGAAGCGTCGACTAGAGCGTCTTAGGCCTGGTGGCTTTTGACGTAGTCGATAGCAGCTTGAACGGTAGTGATCTTCTCGGCTTCTTCGTCAGGGATTTCGGTCTCGAATTCCTCTTCCAGAGCCATCACCAGCTCAACGGTGTCAAGCGAATCGGCACCCAGGTCATCGACGAAGGACTTCTCAGCAGTCACTTCTTCTTCCTTGACGCCCAGTTGCTCGGCGACGATTTTCTTGACGCGTTCTTCGATGGTGCTCATACCTAGTTTTCACTCCTAATGGACATATGTCAGGCAGCTGGCCGGTGGCTAATTTTATAGAAAGACGTTCGCTTTTCAAGCTAAACGCACCTTCACACCAGTCACTACACCCGCTGCCTGGAATCTGGTTGCAGCTTTATAACGGATTTTAGGCTCGCAGTATGACTCTTTTTTTACGAAATCCGTCACATTGAGTTGCAGTGTTACATGTACATCCCGCCGTTGACCGGCACGGTGGCGCCGGTTACGTAGGCTGCGCCGTCGGATGCCAGGAACGAAACCACCTTGGCAATTTCGTCGGCCTGACCCAGGCGGCCCAGCGGGATCTGGGTCTGCAGGGCTTCGCGCTGCGCTTCCGGCAGCTCGCGGGTCATGTCGGTGTCGATGAAGCCCGGGGTCACCGAGTTGACGGTGATGCCGCGCGAGCCCACTTCACGCGCCAGGGCGCGACTGAAGCCTTCCAGGCCGGCCTTGGCGGCCGCGTAGTTGGCCTGACCGGCGTTGCCCATGGCACCGACGACCGAGCCGATGCTGATAATACGACCCCAACGTGCCTTGGTCATGCCACGCAGCACGCCCTTGGACAAACGGTAGAGGCTGTTCAGGTTGGTATCGATCACGTCGAACCACTCGTCGTCCTTCATGCGCAGCATGAGGTTGTCGCGGGTGATACCGGCGTTGTTGACCAGGATGGCTGGCGCGCCGAACTGCTCGCCGATTGCGGCCAGGACAGCTTCGACCGACTCGGCGCTGGTCACGTTCAGCTCCATGCCAGTACCGGTGATGCCGTGTTCTTTCAGGGTCGCCGCGATGCGCTCGGCGCCGGAAGCGGAAGTGGCGGTGCCGATCACGGTCGCGCCCTGGCGACCCAGTTCGAGGGCGATGGCCTGGCCAATACCACGGCTGGCGCCGGTAACCAGTGCAACTTTACCTTGCAGGCTCATGCAAGCTTCTCCAAATCAGGCCAGCGCCGCGCGGGTGGCGGCGACGGCGTCAGGGGTATTGAGGTTGTAGGTGGTCACGCCGTCAGCGCAACGCTTGTTCAGGCCAGCCAGGACCTTGCCCGGGCCGCACTCGACCAGGTTGACGGCACCGTTCGCAGCCAGGGTCTGCACGCACTCGACCCAGCGTACCGGCTGGTACAGCTGCGCCAGCAGGTCGCGCTTGAGGGCGTCGAGATCAGCTGCAACGGCGGCAGTGACGTTCTGCACCACAGGAATCTGCGGGGCGTGCCATTCGATGGCGTTGACCGCCTCGGCAAAGCGGTCGGCAGCCGGTTTCATCAGCGCACAGTGCGACGGCACGCTGACTGCCAGCGGCAGGGCGCGCTTGGCCCCTTTGGCCTTGCACAACTCGATGGCGCGATCGACGGCGGCCTTGTTGCCGGCGATGACCACCTGGCCTGGCGAGTTGAAGTTGACCGCGCTGACCACCTGGTCTTCGGCCGCTTCTGCGCAGATTTCCACGACCACGGCGTCGTCCAGGCCAAGAATGGCGGCCATGGCGCCATGACCGGCCGGCACGGCTTCCTGCATCAACTGGCCACGGCGCTCGACCAGGCGCACGGCATCTTTCAGGCTCAGGCTACCGGCGGCAACCAGGGCACTGTATTCACCCAGGCTGTGACCGGAGACGAAGGCCGGCTTCGCACCGCCCTCTTCCAGCCACAGGCGCCACAGCGCGATGGACGCGGTGAGAATGGCCGGCTGGGTCTTGTCGGTCTGGTTGAGTTGATCTTCCGGGCCTTCCTGAACCAGCTTCCACAGGTCGTAACCGAGTGCCTCGGACGCTTCCTTGAAGGTTTCGATGATCACTGGCTTCTCGGCGCCGAGCTCGGCGAGCATGCCCAGCGACTGGGAACCTTGACCGGGAAAGACGAATGCGAGAGATGCAGACATTGAACAAGCCCTTATGATCTTGTCGTCGGATAGGGTGCGCCAGGCCCTGGGCCAGGCGCGGAATCTGAAAACTTGGATGGATACACAGACCAAGCGGTCACATTTAAGCACTTCATGGGCAAAATGCCTAAGGCAACAGGTCTTCGAGGCGCCCATGCAAGCGCTGCGGCAGGTTTTCCTGTATCTCGATCAGCGCCCGCTGGATGGCACTCTGGAAGCCCTGCACGCCCGCCGAGCCATGGCTCTTGATGACGATGCCCTGCAACCCCAGAAAACTGGCACCATTGTGCCGCGCCGGCGCCAGGTCGGCCTGCAGACGCTTGAGCAGCGGCATGGCCACCGCCCCGGCCGCCCGCGACAACACGCCACCCTTGAACAACTGCTCGATGCGCGCAGCGATCATCGTCGCCAACCCCTCGCTGGACTTGAGCAGGATATTGCCGACGAACCCATCGCACACCACCACATCGGCCTCACCACGATACAGCCCGTCACCTTCGACAAAGCCCACGTAGTTAAGCCCACGGGCATTCTGCAACAGGCTGGCAGCCAGCTTGACCTGCTGATTGCCCTTGATGTCCTCGGTGCCGATGTTCAGCAGCGCTACTCGCGGCCGATGCACACCCAGGGCCTGAGCAGCCACCGAGCCCATCACGGCAAACTGGTAGAGGTTTTCGGCACTGCAATCGACATTGGCCCCCAGGTCGAGCAACTGGCAGTAACCCGCCTGAGTCGGAATCGCCGCCACCATGGCGGGCCGGTCGATACCTGGCAAGGTCTTGAGCACGAAACGGGACAGCGCCATCAGCGCGCCAGTATTGCCGGCACTGACGCAGGCCTGAGCCTTGCCGTCACGCACCAGTTCGAGGGCGATGCGCATCGACGAATCCGGCTTGCCCCGCAATGCCTGGGAGGGCCGCTCATCCATGCCGACCACCTCGCTTGCGGCCACGATTTGCAGGCGCGCGCGATCCGCAGCCGCAAGGCCACTGACAAGATCTTCAAGGAGGGAGGGTTGACCGACGAGGGTCAGGTGCAGCGAGGGGGTAGCCGAAAGGCAGGCAATGCTAGCCTGGACAATGCTGCGGGGACCGAAGTCCCCGCCCATTGCGTCGATCGCGATGATCTGAGCGGACAAGGATTACTCGTCAGCGCCCTTGTCGACCACTTTGCGACCACGGTATACGCCTTCTGGCGAAACGTGGTGACGCAGGTGAACTTCACCGGTGGTTTTCTCTACCGACAGCGCGTTTTCCGACAGAGCGTCGTGCGAACGGCGCATGTCACGGGCAGAGCGGGATTTTTTGTTCTGCTGAACAGCCATAATTGATTAACTCCTAAACGTTTGGGTCACGCTTTAACTGCGCCAAAACACTGAACGGGTTGGACCGCGATACCTCGTCCTTGCTCGATTCGGGCTCGTCTGCGCCCGCCGGCTGCTGGCATTCTTCCGGATGATGAGCAGGCACGATTGGCAAGGCGAGCAGAAGCTCTTCCTCGATCAATGCCTGCAGATCCAAAGGATCTTCGCCCAGTTCCAGCACGTCATAGCCTTTCGGCAACGACTGGGTATTCGCACCCTCCTTTACCACGGCGTATGTACATTCGCTATGGATCGGCAGGGTGACCAGCTCAAGACAACGCTGGCAAACCATCTTGACTTCGACGTCCAGTTCGCTGTGGATAACCACCACGTGCTGTTCATCTCGTTCAAAATCGAACTTCGCCTGCACCGTACCGACATTGTCGGAAAGCGGGTCGCAGAGTCTTTCCAAATCAGCGAGTTGCAGCGAACCGTTAAGGGTTACGCCACGATCGGCTAATTTGCGCGGGTCAACGTGAGGTGGAATCGGGTCATTCAACATAGGCGCAGCATTCTAGGGATGCCCCCTGCCCCTGTCAAAGGAAATTCGGCGGCATCGTGCGTGATAGAATTTATCCAACTGATTCAGGAGTCTACCATGCTTCCTCTGTTACTGGCTTCCAGCTCTGCCTATCGCCGCGAACTGCTTGCGCGCCTGCGCCTGCCCTTCACCTGGGCAAGCCCCGACATAGACGAGCGGCGCCTGGATGAAGAACCGGCCGCGGAGCTGGTGCGCCGGCTGGCCAGGCAAAAAGCCGAAGCCCTGGCGGGCAGCCACCCCGAGCACCTGATCATCGGCTCGGACCAGGTTGCGGTGCTGGGCGAACAGGTACTGGGCAAACCACATACGTTCGAGCGGGCCTGCGAGCAGCTGCTGGAGTGCAGCGGGCAGCAGGTGAGCTTCCTGACCGGGTTGGCATTGCTGAACAGCGCCACCGGGCACTGCCAGGTGGACTGCGTGCCGTTTACCGTGACCCTGCGCGAACTGGACCGGGAGCGGGTGGAGCGCTATGTGACAGCGGAACAGCCGCTGGACTGTGCCGGCAGCTTCAAGGCGGAGGGGCTGGGGGTGAGTTTGTTTCAGAGCACACATGGGTGCGATGCGACCAGCCTGATCGGGCTGCCGCTGATTCGGCTGGTGGATATGTTGACCAAGGAGGGGGTGGTGATTCCGTAACCCGCCTTGAGATTTTTAGCGCCTGCGAGATCGAGCGCCGCCCGCGCGGCGCTTCGCGGGACAAGCCCGCTCCCACATCTGTTTCGGGCCAATTATTCCTGTGCCAGGTGGGTTGCAGCCTTGGTGCATGGCTGGAGATGGATGAGGAGCAGTTGCCCACCCTTGATATCGAATGGAACAAACAAGGCGGACAGAGGTGACCTCACAGGAGTGACTGGCCCGAAACAAATGTGGGAGCGGGCTTGCCCCGCGAAGCGCCGCGCGGGCGGCGCTCGATCTCACCGACGGGACAAGCCCGCTCCCACATCTGTTTCGGGCCAATTATTCCTGTGCCAGGTGGGTTGCAGCCTTGGTGCATGGCTGGAGATGGATGAAGAGCAGCTTTGCCTCCCCCTTCGATATCGAATGGAACAAACAAGGCGGATAGAGGTGGCCTCACAGGAGGGACTGGCCCGAAACAGATGTGGGAGCGGGCTTGCCCCGCGAAGCGCCGCGCGGGCGGCGCTCGATCTCACAGACACCACAAAACCCGCAACGAACCTCAGCGCAACTGCGGCCCCTGGAACCCCATCCACATCGCCAGGCGCTCGGCCACACTGGCCCCCACACGTTTGGAGAAGCGATCGAGCGCCGACTCCTGCACGGTGAAGTCCACTAGCTCCTTCTCACCTACGATCTCGCGCGCCACATAGCTGGCACTACCCAGCCCGTCCACCAGACCCAACTCCTTGGCCTGCTCGCCCGACCAGACCAGGCCACTGAACAGCTCCGGATGTTCCTTGTCCTTCAGGCGCTCGCCCCGCCCTTGCTTGACCATGGCAATGAACTGCTGGTGCGTGGTATTCAGCACACCCTGCCAGAACTCGGTCTCTTCCGGCTTTTGTGGCGAGAACGGATCGAGGAAGGCCTTGTGCTCGCCTGCTGTGTAGGTACGCCGCTCCACGCCCAGCTTCTCCATGGTGCCGACAAAACCATAACCGGCCGCCGTCACACCAATCGAGCCCACCAGGCTGGCCTTGTCGGCATAGATCTCGTCCGCCGCACTGGCGATGTAGTAAGCACCAGAAGCGCCAAGGTCGGCGATGACCGCATACAGCTTGATAGCGGGGTATTCGGCGCGCAGTCGGCGGATTTCGTCATACACGTAACCCGACTGCACCGGACTGCCGCCCGGGCTGTTGATGCGCATCACCACAGCCTTGGTCTTGCTGTCCCTGAACGCATCGCGCAGGCTCTTGACGATATTGTCGGCACTGGCGGGCTCCTGGTCAGCAATCATCCCGCGCACCTCGACCAGCGCGGTATGGTTGGCACTGCGCGACGCCGCCTTGTCCATGTCCATCAGCGGCGTGAACAAGGCCAGGATGCCGAACAGGTAGACGAAGGTCAGCGACTTGAAGAAGATCCCCCAGCGTCGAGCCCGGCGCCGCTCCTCTACGCCTGCCAGCAGGGTCTTTTCCAGCAGCTTCCAGCTCTTGCGCTCTTCACGCTCCTCGGGTTCGGCCTCGGGGGCTTTCCATTCGTCTGCCATGCTTACCTACCTTGGAAGTGGAATTGCGGAACCACCCAGCCACTCACGCAACTGGGAAAAATGATCGATGCACACCTGCGGACCAAACTCGGCCAGCGCCTGCAGCGACATGGCACCATAGCCCACGGCCACCGAGTGCATGCCGGCATTGCTGGCCATCTGCAGGTCGAATGCCGAGTCGCCAACCATCAGCGCACGCCCCGGTTCGACACCACAATGGCCGAGGATTTCCTCGAGCATCAGCGGGTGCGGCTTGCCACGGGTCTCGTCGGCGGCGCGAGTGATGTCGAAGAACTGCTCCCAACCATTGGCCTTGAGCACGCGATCCAGCCCGCGACGCGCCTTGCCGGTGGCCACCGCCAGGCGATAACCCTCGGCCCGGAAGGCATCCAGCGACTCGATCACGCCATCGAACAGCGGCGAAGGCTGCTGGTCCAGCGCCATGTAGATATCGGCATAGTGCTGACGAAAGCTTTCGACCTGAGCTGGCGCCAGGTGCGGGTACAAGGTCTGTATCGCCTCGGCCAAGGCCAGGCCGATGATGCCCTTGACCGCGTCCTCGCTGCTTTGCGCCTCACCGGCACGCTCGGCGGCGGCATTCATGGCCTCGACGATTCGCCCGATCGAGTCGGCAAGGGTGCCGTCCCAGTCGAAGATCAGTAGCTCATAGCCCTTTTTCATAGATCAGGACGCACTCAGACGTTCAACGGTTTTCGCCCAGACTTCATCCACCGGCGCCTCGAGCTTCAACTCGCCACCGTCCGGCAGCGGTACGGTCAGCGCGTAGGCATGCAGGAACAGGCGCTTGCCGCCCAGGTCGCGAATTTCGCGACTGAAGTCTTCGTCGCCGTACTTGCTGTCACCGGCGATCATATGCCCGGCATGCAGGGTGTGCACGCGGATCTGGTGGGTACGGCCGGTGATTGGGCGCGCCTCGACAATAGTGGCGAACTCGCCGAAGCGGCGCAGCACGCGGAACAGGGTCAACGCCTCCTTGCCCTCGTCGTTCACCTCGACCATGCGCTCGCCGGAGCGCAGGTTGCTCTTGAGCAAAGGCGCGCTGACCTGCTTCTTCGAGGTCGGCCAGTGGCCGCGCACCAGCGCCATGTAACGCTTGTCGACACCGTCGCCGCGCAGCGCCGCGTGCAGGTGGCGCAGCATGCTGCGCTTCTTGGCGATCATCAGCAGGCCGGATGTGTCGCGGTCCAGGCGGTGCACCAACTCCAGTTCCTTGGCGTCCGGGCGAAGCTGACGCAGCGCCTCGATCACGCCGAAGCTCAGGCCGCTGCCGCCATGCACGGCGATGCCGGCCGGCTTGTTCATCACGATCAACGCCTTGTCTTCGTAGACGATGGCGGCCTCCAGCCGCTGCAGAAGGCCCTGGGCGACCGGCGCCGGCTCGTCACGCTCCGGCAGCCGGACGGGCGGTACTCGCACGATGTCGCCGGCCTGGATCTTGTACTCCGGCTTGACGCGACCTTTGTTGACCCGCACTTCACCCTTGCGCAGGATGCGGTAAACCAAGGTCTTGGGCACGCCCTTGAGGGCCGTGATGAGGAAATTGTCGATGCGTTGGCCGGCAAGCTCCGGCGCGACTTCGATCAGCTGAACGCCGGAAGTCGGAGGGGTATTGGTCGTCATGGCGGGATCATAACAATTTTTTATGGAATTGAAGCACTTAATCATTGCTGCTATAGTCGCGAACGCCGCCAAAAGCGGCAGGCCAGCGGCACCAGGCTCCTAGCCGGCCCCTGACCAACGCAATTCTCCAGGACGCGAGGCCGTCCTACGGGGTTTTCGCCAGTTTACCGAATTGCCTGGAATCGCCACCAGCGCTGTGTAGAGAAGACCGAAAAAAAACGACAAGTGCGGTGTTTCACCTGCTTACCCGATTCTTTTCGCTGCACCTCTGCCCGCCCGTCGCTTCCACGCAACGCCCGGCGAATGCTTCGGAAATACCTGCCTTGGACATGAATGGCGCCAGCGCAGAACCTGCGCTGGCGAAAAATGCAACCCGTTGCGGATTCAGCGCGCGGCAGCACCCGAATTATCAGGGATACGTGCAGGGTGGAGATGCACAGCCCTCGGACCGTGTAGCACCGCGTCCGGCCCACCAGCCCACTGAACGGCTGGCGAGCGGATAAGGTCCTGAACAGATGCCCCCGGGCGTCCACGGCTGACGGTTGATTCCTCCTCCTGACTGAGTGCACAAGGCCCGCTTGGTTGATTCGGATTACAATTCGAAACCACCGGGGCCTTGTTGGCACCGCAGCAAACAGGACGCGTCGTCGCGACAACGGCAGGCTGGGCAACCGGCTGGTGCCGAACGTTGCTCGACACGGGGGTGGCCCGGCCACCCTTTGCGCACCTTGGCACCGACCATGAGACGTCGTGTGTGCCGAACGCCGTTTCCGGCAGCCCGGAAACCGACGGTACAACATGAAAAGAATGCTGATTAACGCGACTCAACCCGAAGAGTTGCGTGTAGCCCTGGTGGACGGCCAACGTCTCTACGACCTGGACATTGAGTCTGGCGCGCGTGAGCAGAAAAAGGCCAACATCTACAAAGGCAAGATCACCCGCATCGAACCCAGCCTCGAAGCCGCCTTCGTCGACTTCGGTTCCGAACGCCACGGCTTCCTGCCGCTGAAAGAAATCTCCCGCGAATACTTCAAGAAAACCCCCGAAGGGCGGGTCAACATCAAGGAAGTGCTGAGCGAAGGCCAGGAAGTCATCGTCCAGGTCGAGAAGGAAGAGCGCGGCAACAAAGGTGCCGCCCTCACCACCTTCATCAGCCTGGCCGGCCGCTACCTGGTGCTGATGCCGAACAACCCGCGTGCCGGTGGCATCTCCCGCCGCATCGAAGGCGAAGAGCGCAACGAACTGCGTGAAGCCCTGAACGGCCTCACCGTGCCGGGCGACATGGGCCTGATCGTACGCACTGCCGGCCTTGGCCGCAGCAGCGAAGAAATGCAGTGGGACCTCGACTACCTGCTGCAGTTGTGGACCGCCATCAAGGAGGCATCCCAGGACCGCGCCGCGCCATTCCTGATCTACCAGGAAAGCAACGTCATCATCCGCGCCATCCGCGACTACCTGCGCCAGGACATCGGCGAAGTGCTGATCGACAGCATCGATGCCCAGGAAGAAGCCCTGACCTTCATCCGCCAGGTGATGCCGCAGTACGCCAGCAAGGTAAAGCTGTACGAAGACAGCGTGCCGCTGTTCAACCGCTTCCAGATCGAAAGCCAGATCGAAACCGCCTTCCAGCGCGTGGTCGACCTGCCGTCCGGCGGCTCGATCGTGATCGATCCGACCGAAGCCCTGGTGTCCATCGACATCAACTCGGCGCGCGCCACCAAAGGCAGCGACATCGAAGAAACCGCCCTGCAGACCAACCTGGAGGCGGCCGAGGAAATCGCCCGCCAACTGCGCCTGCGTGACATCGGCGGCCTGATCGTCATCGACTTCATCGACATGACCCCGGCGAAAAACCAGCGCGCCGTCGAAGAACGTGTTCGCGAGTGCCTGGAAGCCGACCGCGCCCGCGTCCAGGTCGGCCGCATCTCGCGCTTCGGCCTGCTGGAAATGTCTCGTCAGCGCCTGCGCCCGTCGCTGGGCGAAAGCAGCGGCATCGTCTGCCCACGCTGCTCCGGCACCGGCATCATCCGTGACGTCGAGTCGCTGTCGCTGGCCATCCTGCGCCTGATCGAAGAAGAAGCCCTGAAAGACCGCACCGCCGAGGTCCGTGCCCAGGTGCCGATCCCGGTGGCCGCGTTCCTGCTCAACGAGAAGCGCAACTCGATTACCAAGATCGAACTGCGCACCCGTGCGCGCATCATCATCCTGCCGAACGATCACCTGGAAACCCCGCACTTCGAAGTCCAGCGCCTGCGCGACGACAACCCGGAAGTGCTGAGCAACCAGTCCAGCTACGAGATCGCCGCAGCCGAAGCCGAAGAGGCGCCGCAGCCGACCGCCACTCGCACCCTGGTACGCCAGGAAGCTGCAGTCAAGACCGCCCCGGCCCGCGCCAATGCGCCGGTACCGGCCGCTGTTGAAGAGCCGCAGCCTGCCGCACCGGTCGCCCCTGCCCCGGTCGCTCCGGAGCCGAGCCTGTTCAAGGGCCTGGTAAAATCGCTGGTAAGCCTGTTCGCCGGCAAGGAAGAGCCTGCCGCCGCACCGGTTGTCACCGCCGCCGAGAAACCTATCGCCGAGCGCAGCCCACGCAACGAAGAACGCCGCAACAGCCGCCAGCAGAGCCGCAACCGCAACGGCCGCCGCGACGAAGAGCGCAAGCCGCGTGAAGAGCGTGCCGAGCGTACCCCTCGGGAAGAGCGCCAGCCACGCGAGGAGCGTGCGCCACGTGAAGAACGCGCCCCACGCGAAGAGCGTGCACCACGCCAGCCACGCGAAGACCGCCGCGGCAACCGTGGCGAAGAGCGCGTGCGCGAACTGCGTGAACCACTGGATGCCACCCCTGCCGAGCGTGAAGAACGTCAGCCGCGCGAGGAACGTGTAGCCCGTGAAGAACGTGCTCCACGCGAAGAGCGCGCCCCACGTGAAGAGCGTGCACCTCGCGAGGAACGAGCTCCACGTGAAGAGCGTGCTCCGCGTGAAGAGCGCGCACCTCGCGAAGAGCGTGCTCCGCGTGAAGAACGTGCACCGCGTGAAGAACGTGCACCGCGTGAAGAACGTGCTCCACGTGAAGAGCGCGCACCGCGTGAAGAACGTACTCCTCGCGAAGAACGTGCTCCGCGCCCACCACGCGAAGAGCGTCAGCCACGCGTAGCCGAAGAAGCCACCGAGCTGGCCGAAGAGCAACTGCCGAACGAAGAGCTGCTGCAGGACGAACAGGAAGGCACCGATGGCGAGCGCCCGCGTCGCCGCTCCCGTGGCCAGCGTCGTCGCAGCAACCGTCGTGAGCGCCAGCGCAACGCCAACGGCGAACTGATCGACGGCAGCGAAGAAGAAGGCAGCGAAGAGCAGCCACAACCGCACCAGGCCACCGAGCTGGGGGCCGAACTGGCCGCAGGCCTGGCCGTGACTGCCGCTGTCGCCAGCAGCAACATCAGCGCCAGCGCCGAAGCCCAGGCCAACCAGCAGGCAGAGCGCGCTACCGCCGAAGTCACCGCCGTTGCGGAAACCGACAACAGCGAAGCCGCCCAGCCGGTCGAGCAGGCAGAGAAGGTCGAGCAGGTCGAAGCTGCCGCCAAGGCTGAAGAAGTGGCCGTGGCCCCAGTGGTCGAGCAGCCGATCAGCGAGCCTGTGGCCGTGGTCGAGGCAACTGCCGAGCCAGTGGTCGAAGTCGCTCCGCAGCCAGTGGTCGAGGCAGCACCTGCTGCCGAGCCGGTAGTGGTTGCCGAAACACCGGTAGAAGCGCCTGCCGTCGAGGCCGGTGAAATCGAGCAGGCCCCGGCCGTGGTCGAAGCCGCTCCGGTGGCCGAGCAACCCGCCCCGGTTGTCGAAGCCCAGCCAGAAGTGGTGGCCGAACCTGCCCCAGTGGCCGTCGAGCCTGCACCGGTCGAAGCCCCTGCGGCGGTGGAGCCTGCCACTGTCATGCTGGCCAACGGCCGTGCACCGAACGACCCGCGTGAAGTGCGCCGCCGCAAGCGCGAGGCCGAGGCTGCCGCCAAAGCCGCGCAGGAAGCTGCCGCAGCCGCCGAAGAGCCAGCCCTGGAAGCCACCGATGAGCACAAGCCTCATCACGGTTGATAGCCAAGGCTGAATGAAAAAGCCCCGCCAGTGCGAACTGGCGGGGCTTTTTCTTGGCTAGGCGTTTTGCCTGTACCAACCTCTTCGCGGGTAAACCCGCTCCCACAGGTACCTCACTACCCTCACCTGTGAGGTCCCTGTGGGAGCGGCTTTAGCCGCGAAAGGGCCAGCCCAGGCAATGAATCAGTAGAGGTTAGGCTCCATCTCCAGCTCAACCCCGAACCGCTCGAGGATATCGGCCTGGATCCGCCGCGCCAGCGCATGCATCTGTGCCCCGCTCGCCTGGCCATAGTTGACCAGCACCAGCGACTGCAAACGATGCACCCCGGCATCCCCCTCGCGATGGCCCTTCCAGCCAGCCTGCTCCCACAGAGACCTCACTACCCTCAGGCCCTGTGAGGTCCCTGTGGGAGCGGCTTTAGCCGCGAAAGGGCCAGCCCAGGCAATGAATCAGTAGAGGTTAGGCTCCATCTCCAGCTCAACCCCGAACCGCTCGAGGATATCGGCCTGGATCCGCCGCGCCAGCGCATGCATCTGTGCCCCGCTCGCCTGGCCATAGTTGACCAGCACCAGCGACTGCAAACGATGCACCCCGGCATCCCCCTCGCGATGGCCCTTCCAGCCAGCCTGCTCGATCAACCAGCCCGCCGCCAGCTTCACCTGGCCATCGGCCTGGGGATAAGCCACCACCCCCGGGTATTGCGCACGAATACGCTCGACCTGTTCAGCCGATACCACCGGGTTCTTGAAGAAGCTCCCGGCATTACCCAGCTCAGCCGGGTCTGGCAGCTTCTCGCGGCGAATGCTGCAGATCGCCTCGCTGATCGCCTGTGCGGTCGGCTCGGTCACGCCCTGCTCCACCAGGCGCTGGCGCACCGGGCCGTAGTCCAGGTGGGCCTGCAGCGTGCGGCTCAAGGCAAAGCGCACACGCAGGATCAGCCAACGCCCGGGGCTGCGCTTGAACAAGCTGTCGCGATACCCGAAGGCACACTCCGCCAAACCGAAGTCGCGCAGCTCGCCGGTCTCGCGGTCCAGGGCGGTCAGGCCGGCGAACACGTCCTTGATTTCCACGCCATAGGCGCCCACGTTCTGCATCGGCGCGGCGCCCACGGTCCCTGGGATCAGGCTGAGGTTCTCCAGCCCGCAATACCCCTGCGCCAGTGTCCACTGCACGAACGGGTGCCATGGCTCACCGGCCTCGGCCTCGACCACAATACGTTCGCCATCATCGCTAAGCACGCGCCTGCCACGGCTGGCCATATGCAGTACCAGCGCATCGATATCGCGAGTCAGCAGCAAGTTGCTGCCGCCGCCAATCACCAGTACCGGCACGCCGCCTTGCTGTGCCTGGGCCAGCGCCTGGCGCACCTCCTGGTCATCATGTGCCTGGCTGAAATACCGTGCCTTCACGTCGATGCCAAAGGTGTTGTACGGCTTGAGCGATACCTGCTCCTGCCATCGCACTGTCATAGCCGCCCCTTGATTTCGAGCACCAGCGCCTGGCACGCCGCTTCCACCAGGTCGAGCACCTGCTCGAAGCCGTCGGCGCCGCCGTAGTACGGGTCTGGCACTTCATCCAGCGCTGCGCCATAGCGGCGCAGGAACAGGTCGAGTTCCGCCACTGCCGTGTGCGGGCGCATCGCGCGCAAGTGGCCAAGGTTGCTCTCGTCCATGGCCAGGATCAGGTCATATTCGGCAAAGTGCACCGCCTTGACCTGCTGGGCGCGTTGCTGCGACAGGTCATAGCCACGCGCCAGCGCTGCCTTGCAGGTGCGGCTGTCAGGCGCCTTGCCGACATGCCAGTCGCCGGTGCCGGCCGAGGCCACATGCACTCGGTCGGCAAGCCCGGCAACCTGCAATTGATGACGTAGCACGCCTTCGGCGGTAGGCGAGCGGCAGATATTGCCGAGGCAGACGAACAGGACACGCATCAGGCCTCCAGCAAGCGCCGTACGCGCTCCAGGTCTTCAGGGGTATCCACGCCCACGGCAGGCGCCTCGATGGCGTCTTCGACGTGGATGCGTACGCCGTGCCACAGGGCGCGCAGTTGCTCCAGCGCTTCGGTCTGCTCGAGCCAGCACGGGCCCCAGCTGACGAAGTCCTGCAGGAAGCCGACGCGATAGGCGTACATGCCGATGTGACGGCGATACGGCACGCCTTCTGGCAGCACGTTTCGCTCCCTGGCGAAGGCATCGCGGGCCCACGGCAGCGGCGCACGGCTGAAGGTCAGGGCCAGGCCGCTCTTGTCGCTGACCACCTTGACCGCGTTGGGGTTGAATACGGTTTCCGGCTCATGGATCGGCTCGGCCAAAGTGGCGATACCGGCCTCCGGATGCGCCGCCAGGTTGGCTGCGACCTGGTCGATGATAACCGGCGGAATCAGCGGTTCGTCGCCCTGCACGTTGACCACGATGGCATCAGCCGGAAGGCCCAGGTGTGTGGCCACCTCGGCCAGGCGGTCGGTGCCGGACTCATGGTCGGCACGAGTCATCAGCACTTCGGCGCCGAAGGCCTGGCAGGCCTCCAAGATGCTGGCGTCGTCGGTAGCGATGACCACGCGGCTTGCACCGCTCTTGCGGGCCTGTTCCCACACATGCTGCACCATCGGCTTGCCGGCAATCGGCAGCAATGGCTTGCCTGGCAGGCGTGTGGAGCGCAGCCGGGCGGGGATCACCACGGTAAAGTTCAGGCTCATTTGTCCAGACGCTCGTCGTCGGTCAGGGTGCGCGCCTCGCTTTCCAGCATGACCGGGATGCCGTCGCGGATCGGGTAGGCCAGGCCAGCGCCCTTGCTGATCAGCTCGGTCTTGTCGGCACTGAGCTTGAGCGGGCCTTTGGTGATCGGGCAGGCCAGGATATCGAGCAGTTTGGTGTCCATGGGAGGCTTCCTTTAGGCCAGGTGGCCGGAAATTGAAAACGGGCTCAGGGCTTGCGGAGCAAGCGTTGCAGCTGGTTGTCGAACCAGGCGCTGAAGGCCGGCGTGGGCTGCGCCTCGACGGCCAGGTACCACCAGTCGTCAGCGGCGAAGGCCCGGCATTTCACCGCATCCTTCTCGGTCATGACCAGTGGCAACGGCGGGCTGAAGGCCAGGCTCTGGGCACTGAACTGTGCATGGTCGGCAAAGGGATGCGGCACCGGCTGCCAGTTTAGCCCCAGCAGGGTATTGAAGAAACGCTGCGGATTGCCGATACCGGCCACCGCGTGCAGGCGTTGGCCTGCCGGAAAATGGTCAAGCGCGCGGCGCTCGCCAGTGCGCAAGTTGACCAGGGCGGACGGCTGCAGGCGGAAGCCGAAGCCATCGGTACGGTCTGCGCTGGCGCCGTTGAACAGCACCGCATCAGCCTCGTGCAGGCGCTCGGCCGGCTCACGCAACGGCCCCGCCGGCAGGCAGCGACCATTGCCCAGGCCGCGGGCGGCATCGATCAGCACCAGCTCCAGGTCGCGGGCCAGGCGGTAGTGCTGCATACCGTCGTCACACAGGATCAGGTCGAGTGGTTCACTGGCCAGCAGTGCCTGCACCGCGCGAGAGCGGTCGGGGTCGATCATCAGCGGCACGCCGGTGCGCTGCACGATCAGCAGCGGTTCATCGCCGGCCTGCTCGGCAGCCTGGTCGGCCTGCACGCGCCAGGGTAGCTGCGGCGGCTTGGCGCCATAGCCACGGCTGACCACACCCACCTTCAGCCCCTGCTGGCGGCAGTGCTCGATCAGCCAGAGGATCATCGGCGTCTTGCCGGTACCACCGACAGTGATGTTACCCACCACGATGACCGGCACCGGGGCCCGGTAGCTGGCACTTTCGCCTCTTAGAAAACGCGCTCGCTTGCGCGTGACCACGCGGCGATACAACGCCTCCAGCGGGCGCAGCAGCGCCAAGGCCGGATGCCCGGCGTACCAGGCGGCGAGCAGACGGTCGGCGAAGGCCATCAAGGCGTGTCCTGGGCCGCCTCGACGGTGGTCATGCGCAACTGGCTGAAACCGAGCTTGCCGGCGGCATCCATTGCGGTGACCACAGCCTGGTGCGGGGTCTTGCCGTCGGCGCTGATGGCCAGCGGCAGCTTGTTGTCGCCGCCCGACTCACGCTCGATCGCTTCGCTCAGGGTGGCCAGGTCGCTCTTGGGCAGCAGGTGATTGTTCACCGAGTACACGCCTTCGGCGCTGATGGTGATTTCCACCAGCTTGCCCTGGTCGGGCGGCGCCTGTTCGGCGCTGGCGGCTTCGGGCAGCTCGACGCGCAGCTGGGTCTCGCGGGTGAAGGTGGTGGTGACCACGAAGAACAGCAGCAGGACGAACACCACGTCGATCAGCGACGCCAGGTTGATGTCGACGTTCTCCCGCTGGCGATTGCGCCGGAACTTCACGCCTTGCCTCCGGCCACTTCCACTTCGCGGTCGCCCTGGATCACTTCCACCAGCTTGATCGCCTCCTGCTCCATGCCCACCACCAGCTCATCGATGCGGCGCAGCAGGAAGCGGTGGAAGAACACCGCCGGGATACCAACCATCAGGCCGGCCGCGGTGGTGACCAGGGCCTTGGATATACCACCGGCCAGCACTGCGGCGTTGGCAGTCATCTGCGAGCCCATGAAGGCGCTGAAAATGTCGATCATGCCCAGCACGGTGCCCAGTAGGCCCAACAGCGGGGCCATGGCGGCGATGGTGCCGAGCGTGCTGATGTAGCGCTCCAGTTCGTGAATGACGCGCGAAGCGGCTTCCTCGATGCATTCCTTCATGATTTCGCGGCCATGGCGCGAGTTGGCCAGGCCGGCGGCGAGGATTTCGCCCAGTGGCGAATCGGCGCGCAGGGCCTTGAGCTTGTCACTGGTCAGTTGCTTGTCCTTGATCCATATCCACACCTGGCCGAGCAGGTGCGGCGGGGTGACGCGGCTGACGCGCAAGGTCCACAGGCGCTCGACGACGATAGCCATGGCAACGATGGAGCTCAGAATGATCGGCAGCATCATCCAACCACCGGACTTGACCAATTCCCACACAGTAAACGCCCCTTCGGAAAAAGGCCGCCACTCTACCATAGGCGCGCCGGGGGCTCATCTGCCGGAGGTCAGGGAATTGGGTTGCGAGGGGTTGCGGGGGGTGAGGGGTGAGGGGTGAGGGTTCGCCATGACAGTTGCAGCGCCTGCAAGCCACTACACCTCACTGCACCCAAACCCGCCAAAACCGCCGCTGCCCCCGCACACTCTCGACCTCCCCTTGCCTCCCCAGCACCAACCGCAACGCCCCCTGTTCCGCCGTGTCATGCATCACCACCCCATGCCGCCTGTAACGTTCGACCACCTGCGCATGCGGGTGCCCGAAGCTGTTGTTGCGCCCCCGCGAAATCAGTACCCCGCGCGGCGCCGTGGCGCGGATGAAGACCTCGCTGGACGAACTGCGGCTGCCATGGTGCGGCGACTGCAACCAGTCGATACGCGGCGCCTCGGTAGCCGCCATCCAGGCCCGTTCGGCACCGGCCTCCATATCACCCGCCAGCAACAACCGCTCACCCTGCGCCTCGACCAACAGCACACAAGAACGGTCATTGCTGCTCTGCCCATCAGCCCAGCGCCACAGCGAAAAGCGCACGCCATCCCACGTCCATTGCTCGCCGCTGACACAAGGTTGCAGTTGCATCTCATCCAGCACTTCGCCGCCGATCACCCGTTTGACCGGCAGACCACGCAGGATTGCGCCAGCACCACCGGCGTGGTCGGCATGGGCGTGGCTGATCAGCATCAGGTCCAGGCTGCCAACCCCCAGCTTGCGCAAGCTCGGCAACACCACCCGCTCGCCCAGGTCGCTCTCTCCCTTGGCCGGCCCGGCGTCGTAAAGCATGTTGTGATGGCGGGTGCGCAACAGCACTGCCAATCCTTGGCCGACGTCCAGCTGCCAGACCTCGACCTCGCCGAACGGCACCGTCTCCCGGGGTACCCACAGCGCCAGCAACATCACTCCACCCAACCCACGCAGTGGTACGCCATGGGGCATCAGAACCAGCAGCGCACCCAGGCAGACCAGCAGCCAGGCCCACAACGGCAAGGCCGGCGGTACCCATGCCGGCTGTTGCTGCGCCACCAGCGCCAGCAGCCGGAACAGTAGATCCAGCAAGTCACCTGCCAGCCAGAGCAACACCTCCCCTACCCCGCCCAGCGGCAGCAACAAGGTGCCCAGCAACGCCAACGGCAGCACCGCCAGGCTCACCCACGGCACTGCCACAAGGTTGGCCAGCGGCGCACTCAGGCTCACCGGCAAGCCCGTGGCCAGCAGCACTGGTAGCAAACCTATGGCAATCACCCATTGTGCGCGCGTCCAGGCCTGCCAAGGCCGCCAGCCACCCAATCGGGCACTGAAGCAATAGATAAGCGTGACCACGGCAGCAAACGACAGCCAGAAACCAGGTAACAGAGCCGCCAACGGCTCGACCAGCAACACGGCAACCAGCGCCAGCAATAAAGGTAAAAAGGCCCCAAGGTGACGAAAGCGCAGGCGCCAGAGCAACACCACGGCCAGCATCAGGCAGGCACGCTGTACCGGCACGCCTGCACCGGCCAGCCAGCCATAGGCCAGCGCTGCGGTCATGGCCAGGCCGCAGGCCCAAGGCAACCAAGGCAGGCGTACGGGCCACAGCCCCCAGCGCACCAGCCCGGCAACCAGGCCATACAGCAAGCCGGCGACCAGTCCGATGTGCTGGCCAGAGATCACCAGCAGGTGCACCGTGCCGGTGGCCTGCAACGTTTGCCAGTCCTCCCGCGCCAGGCCCGTACCGTCGCCAAGTACCAGTGCCACCAACGCTGCCTGTCGGCCATTGGTCTCGACTGCCAGCAGACGCTGGCGCAGCGCATCGCGCCAACCGCCGGTTGCAGGCGCCAGCAACTGCCCGGCCTTGACCGTGCCGGTGGCCCCCACCCGACGCGCCAGCAGTTGCGCCTCCCGGTCTGGTCCATACGGATTGAGCAGCCCGGCCGGGCGCTGCAAGGTCACCGCCAGCCGCCACTGCTCGCCCGCCCGCAGCGACGGCCCGTCGAACCAGCTCAGTTGCAGGCGCTGCGGCAGTTCTGCCCGCCGCGAGCTGGGCGCATCCAGCTCGAAGCGCACACCTTGCGCAGTCCGGGTCGGCAGGCCGACCACCTGACCTTCAAGCCACAGGGTGCGGCCATCCAGCCCGGCGGCCAGGCGGTCATCCAGCGCCTGCTGCGCGGACCAGCAGGCCCAACACAGGCCCAACAAAAAACAGCCCAGCGGCCACAGCCGGGTGAACAAGCCGACGCCACCGGCCACGGCCAGCAGCACCAGCCATCCGACCGATGGCAATGCGGGAAGAAAGATCAGGCACAACAGCCCGAGCGCGAGCGCAAACATCCCTGTGCGCATGAAGTAGAGCTCCAGAAGCGAAATCACCTTCTGAGGCATAGCCCAATTGCCGGCACCACTTGCTCAACAATTGTCACAAACTCTAAACGAGGCTGAGCGGGAATCAGGGCATACTGCCCGGATCAACGCTCCGGGAGCCTACATGCCGCGCCGACTTTTCAAACGCTACATGCCGGACCCGACCAGTATTCGGGAACACAAGTCCTTACGCTTTTTCGGCAAGTTGCTGCATGACCCGAACCTCTGGCACCTGAACCGCCATTCGGTGGCGCGGGCCATGGGCGTTGGCCTGTTCGCGGCGCTGATCCCGATGCCAGCACAGATGCTGCTGGCCGCCGCGCTGGCCATTCCGCTGCGCGGCAACCTGCCGATCGCGGTCAGCCTGGTATGGCTGACCAACCCGCTGACCATGCCACCGGTGTTCTTCGTCACCTACATGACCGGCGCCTGGCTGATGCAGGTACCGCCGCGCACCCTGCCCGACGAGCTGACTTTCCAGTGGATCACCGACCAGTTGTCGACGCTGTGGCAACCCTTCCTGCTCGGCTCGGTAGTGTGCGGCGTGGTGCTGGGCATCCTTGGCTACTTCACCACCATGCTCTACTGGCGCTGGTGGGTGGGCCGGCAGTGGCGTCTGCGCCAATGCCGGTGCAAGGCTTCAGGCACGCATGCCGCGGCCGCTGACCAGCAGGCGCACGCACACCAGGTAGAGCACCGCGGTGGCGACCAGCATGAACGTAATCGCCGTGCCAATGCTGATATCCGACACCCCTAGGATGCCGTAGCGGAACGAGTTGACCATGTGCAGCACCGGGTTGGCCAGCGACACGGTCTGCCAGAACGGCGGCAGCAGGTTGATCGAGTAGAACACTCCGCCCAGGTAGGTCAGTGGCGTCAGCACGAAGGTCGGGATGATCGAGATATCGTCGAAGTTGCGGGCGAACACCGCGTTGACGAAGCCCAGCAGCGAAAAGATGGTAGCGGTCAGCAGCACTACGACCACGGTCACGCCCAGGTGGTGCACCTGCAGGTGGGTGAAGAACAGCGACAGGAAGGTCACGATCACGCCCACCGCCAGGCCACGCAGCACGCCACCCAACACGTAACCGACGAGGATGGTGTGTGGCGATACGGGCGACACCATCAGCTCTTCAATGGAGCGCTGGAACTTGCTGCCGAAGAAGCTCGACACCACGTTACCGTAGGAGTTGGTGATCACCGACATCATGATCAGCCCCGGCACGATGTACTCCATGTAGGTGAAGCCACCCATGTCGCCGATCTGCCTGCCGATCAGGTTACCGAAGATGACGAAGTACAGGACCATGGTGATCGCTGGCGGTAGCAGGGTCTGGGGCCAGATACGCAGGAAGCGCCGCACTTCGCGGTAGACGATGGTGTTCAGGGCGACCCAGTTGGTGCGCAGTTCCACACTCATACGGCCACCTTCGACAAGTTTTTTTCCACCAGGGACACGAACAGCTCCTCGAGTCGGTTGGTCTTGTTGCGCAGGCTCTGCACCTCGATGTTCTGCAGCGCCAGCTGGCCGAACAGCGCAGTGATGCCGATGTCCTTGTCCACCTGCACTTCCAGGGTGTGCGGGGTCAGCAGCCGGCACGGGTAGCCCTGCAACGTCGGTGCGGTGGCCAGGTCCTGCTTGAGGTCGAGCACGAAGGTTTCGACATGCAGCTTGCCCAGCAGCTGGCGCATGCTGGTGTTCTCGATGATGGTGCCGTGGTCAATGATGCCGATGTTACGGCACAGCTGCTCGGCCTCTTCCAGGTAGTGGGTGGTGAGGATGATGGTGATGCCCTTCTGGTTCAGCTCGGTAAGGAAGCTCCACATCGAACGGCGCAGCTCGATGTCCACGCCAGCGGTGGGCTCGTCGAGAATCAGCAGGCGCGGCTCGTGGATCAGCGCGCGGGCAATCATCAGGCGGCGCTTCATGCCGCCGGACAGCGAGCGCGACTGCACGTCGCGCTTGTCCCACAGACCGAGCTGGGTCAGGTACCGCTCGGCACGCTCCTTGGCCACCTTGGGCGGGATACCGTAGTAACCGGCCTGGGTCACGACGATATCGAAGGTTTTCTCGAACTGGTTGAAGTTGAACTCCTGCGGCACCACACCCAGGCAGCGCTTGAGCGCCGCAGGTTCACGGTCCAGGTCGTGGCCGAACACGTTGACCGTGCCACTGGTTTTGTTGACCAGGGTCGAGAGAATGCCAATGGTGGTGGACTTGCCGGCGCCGTTGGGGCCGAGCAAGGCGAAGAAGTCGCCCTCGGCAACGTCCAGGTCGATACCCTTGAGGGCCTGGAAGCCGTTGCCATAGGTCTTGGTCAGCTGTCGGATGGACAGGGCGGAACTCATAGCGGGTCACTTACCGAAGAAAAGGTGCAGGACACGCCAGGCAAAGTCACTGGCGCAGTGAGTGCGGCCAATGGTGCTTGGCCCGGCCGCACAAGTACAGTCATGTGTATTGATAATGACTATCGAAGTAGCCGTGGTGTTCGATCAGGTCAGCGCAGTCATCACCGCAGCCTGATAGGCCGGGCGGGCCTTGAGGCGCTCGTACCAGGCCTCCAGGTGATGCATGGCCGGGCGCTCGATGGGCATTTCGAACCAGGCATAGATGAAGCTACCCAGTGGGATGTCGCCCATGCCGATCTGGTCACCGGAAAGGTACGGTTGCTTGGCCAGGGCTTCGTCGGCAATGGCCAGCAGCTGGGCGCATTGCTTGTGCGCAGCGTTGATCGCCACCCAGTCGCGCTGGTCTTCCGGGGTGCGCAACAGGCCCCAGAACAGTGGGCGGAACGGCGTGGCGAAGGATGAGGTGGTCCAGTCCATCCACTTGTCCGCCAGTGCGCGCTGACGCGGGTCTTCCAGGTACCAGCCCTGCCCCGCGCCGTACTCGGCGCACAGGTAGCGGACGATGGTGTTGGATTCCCACAGGGTCAGGTCGCCGTCCTCCAGCATCGGCACCAGGCCGTTGGGGTTGCGCGCGCGGTAGTGCGGCTCGTTGACCACGCCGAAGGCGCCGCCGGCGTCGATGGACTCGAAATCCAGGCCCAGTTCATGGGCGATCCACAGCGCCTTGCGCACATTGCTCGAATTCTTGCGGCCCCAGATCTTCAGCATGGCAACGTCCTTATGAATGCGGAGGGGTGCAGTCTACTCCAGACTTTCGTCGCCTGTACCGGCCTCTTCGCGGGTAAATCCGCTCCCACCGGGATCGCACCAGGCCTGAGAGCGGTGCAGTCCCAGTGGGAGCGGATTTACCCGCGAAGAGGCCGGTACAGACAAAAAATGCCCTGAAACCCCCACCGCCACACCCTGTCACTGTTCTGACCCTGCCGTTCACGGCGTTGCGTCTAAGCTGTCTGGGATGACTCAAGCCCTTGGTTCCAAGGAGGACCGATTATGTTGCTGTTGTGGTTGGTAGTGCTGGTGATCGGCGCGGCGTACCTCACGCACCGGCGCCTGGCGCCTCTGCAGATTCTCGGCGTCATGGCAGCCTACGTACTGCTGATGGGCATTTTCAGCAGTGCTCCCGGCTGGCTGCTGACCCTGATCTGGATGGTACTGGCACTGAAAGTCGCCCTGGTGACGCTGCCGGAATGGCGCCGCAAGGTATTCACCGGCCCCGTGTTCAAGTGGTTCCAGCGCACCCTGCCGCCGATGTCGCAAACCGAGCGCGAGGCGATCGACGCCGGCACCGTATGGTGGGATGGCGAACTGTTCAGCGGCCGCCCCGATTGGCGCACCCTGCTCGCCTACCCGGCCCCTGAACTGACCGAAGAAGAACAGGCCTTCATCGATGGCCCGACGGAACAACTCTGCGCCATGGTCAGCGACTGGCAGATCGGCCAGGACATGGACCTGCCGCCCGAAGCCTGGGTGCATATCAAGCAGCAAGGCTTCTTTGCCCTGATCATCCCCAAGGAATACGGCGGCAAGGGCTTTTCGGCCTACGCCCACTCCCAGGTGGCGATGAAACTGGCTACCCGCAGCGGCGACCTGGCTTCCACGGTAATGGTGCCCAACTCCTTGGGCCCAGCCGAACTGCTGCTGCACTACGGTACCGACGAACAACGCAACCACTACCTGCCCCGCCTGGCCCGCGGCGACGAAATCCCCTGCTTCGCCCTCACCGGCCCACTGGCCGGCTCCGACGCGGGTGCCATGCCCGACACTGGCGTCGTCTGTAAAGGCCAATGGCAAGGCAAGGAAGTCATCGGCCTGCGCCTGAACTGGGAAAAGCGCTACATCACCCTGGGCCCGGTGGCAACCCTGCTAGGCCTGGCATTCAAGGCCTACGACCCAGACCATCTGCTGGGTGAGCAGGATGAGCTGGGTATCAGCCTGGCGCTGATCCCTACCGACACGCCCGGCGTCGAAATCGGCAAACGCCACCTGCCACTGGGCGCCGCGTTCATGAACGGCCCGAACTGCGGCAAGGACGTATTCGTGCCGCTGGATTTCCTCATCGGTGGCCAAGCCATGCTCGGCAAGGGCTGGATGATGCTGATGAACTGCCTGTCGGTCGGCCGCTCCATCTCCCTGCCCGCAGTGGGCACCGGCGCTGCCAAATACACCAGCCTGGTCACTGGCCAGTACGCCAATATCCGCGAACAGTTCAACGTACCACTGGCAGCATTCGAGGGTATCCAGGAATCGCTGGCGCGCATCGGCGGCAACGCCTGGCTGATGGACAGCGCCCGCCTGCTCACGGCCAACGCTGTGGACCTGGGCGAAAAACCCTCAGTGTTGTCAGCCATCCTCAAGTACCACCTGACCGAGCGCGGCCGCGAATGCATTCAGCATGCCATGGATGTGCATGGCGGCAAGGGCATCATCATGGGCCCGAACAACTACCTGGGACGCAATTGGCAAGGTGCGCCGATCTTCATCACGGTCGAGGGAGCCAACATCCTCTCGCGCAACCTGATGATCTTTGGCCAGGGCGCCATCCGCTGCCACCCGTTCGTGCTCAAGGAAATGGCTCTGGCCGGTCGCGAAGACCGCGAGCAGGCACTGTGCGAGTTCGACGAACTGTTGATGAAACACATCATGTTCGCCGCTGGCAACGCAGCCAGCACGCTGGTGTTCAACCTGGGGCTTGGGCGTCTGGAAAACGTGCCAGGCGATACCTTGAGCCAGGGCTACTTCCGCGCCCTCAACCGCCAGGCCGCCGCCTTTGCCCTGCTGGCGGACCTGTCGATGATGTTGCTGGGCGGTGCACTCAAACGCCGCGAACGCCTGAGCGCACGGTTGGGTGATGTACTGAGCTACCTGTACCTGTCCAGCGCGGCGCTCAAGCGCTATCACGATCTGGGTTCACCCGAGCACATGCAGCCCTTGCTGCGCTGGGCCATGGAAGAAAGCCTGGGCCAAGCGGAAAAGGCCCTGGACCGGCTGCTCGACAACTTCCCCAACCGTTTTGTCGGCTGCGCGCTGCGCGTGCTGGTGTTCCCCTTCGGCCGCCGTCATACCGGGCCAGGCGATGAACTGGATGCCGAGGTTGCGGCGCTGATTGGGCGTAGAAAGGGCGACCCGGCACTGGAGGAATTGCTCGCGGGCTGCTTCCGGCCACAGGCTGAGGGCGACCCGGTGGCGGCATTGCAACGTGCCCGCGACTTGCTGGATGAGTCGATGCCTTTGCACAAGGCACTGCATCAAGCGATCAAGGAGGGCAAGATACGGCCGGCTCCTGGTCAGTCGCTGATCGATGCAGCAATCGAAGGCGGTGTACTGCAGCCCGATGAAGGGCAACAGCTGCAGGTGGCAGAACAAGCACGTCGGGCAGTGATCGATGTGGATGCCTTCGACAAAGAACAATTGCTGCAGGGGCCCAACAAGGTGCGCTGATCACTGGACGCGGGCTGGTGCTGGAGCGCACGCGCCATCAGCACCTTCCCCAACCCGCCTCCAACCGGCGTATACTCCGCCCCCGTTTCAACCACCCCGAGGACCTCTCCATGGCCACCCCCCACCTGGAATACCATCTGCAACTACTGAACCACCTGCGCACCATCCTGGTGGCCCTGGGTGAAGCCGAGCAGGTACCGGAGGAAAGCCACGCCCTGTTCCTCGAGCGCTTCGACGAGCTCCTGACCCTGCTGCCGCAAAACCCGCTGGAAAGCCAGTACTTGGGCCAGGACCTGATCTGCCAGGTGATTCAGCGCTACCCGCAGATTGCTCATCTTGTACCTCGTGATCTGCTGTGGTTCTTTGGTGGCGACTGCTTGCACTTCATGCCCGATGACGAACTGGACCTGTATCAACGCCTTGAAGAGCGCCGTTACGAAGCCGAGCAGAACGATGAACCGTTCGACTGGAGCCAGGAAAAACAGTTGCTGAACCTGCAGCCAGGGAACCAACACTGATTCCATTCGCTTCGAAAAACGCGCCTGATGCAACAATTTTCACTCTTGCTGTAGCCGCAATACATCGCGCAGGGACAGCAATGGCAATGGAATGATCGTTACCGCGAATCGCCACTCATCAAGGTTGCGCGCATCCACTGCCATCACAACCGTCACGGCGCTAGGCGCTGCCGATTCGGGAGTGAACACACCTTCCGCCGATACCACACCGTTGCCTGCAAGGATGTGCCATTCGACACTATCCGGCGGCACTGGAACCTCCTCGCTGTCTGCGTTGAAGTACTGGCAGTTCAGTTGCAACGCATCGCCTCGACGGGTAAATCGGATGAAATTTGTCGGATACGTGAATGTCGTGACGAAAGATACCGAAGTGCTAACTCCATCTCCCGTAGCCGTCAGCACATCAGTACGCGCGGGTAGCCGTGGCAAACTGGCCCTGGTAGCGGCAGGGATCAAGGTTCCTCCTGGTACTTTGAAGGCGATACCGGGCGGTCGTATGGCGGGTACATAGAAGTGATCATTCCCCTCTTTGACGATCGTACCGCCTGCATCACCCGCCACACTCCAATTGGCACCGGGCATTGGCGTAGCGACAAAACCCAGTTGCTCCTTGTCATCCCCTGCGTGAAAAACCTGTGAATGCGGAGCGATTTTGTAGCGCGGCTCTGCAATCGAGACCTCAGAGGGGTTCCACGGCTTCTTGGGGACTTGCTTGTAGCGGCTTTGCCATCCCCCTGTGGTAATCATTCCGCTGTCGGGTTCAGTCGAGCCCGGCGGTGTAATCAGATGACTTAAACATGCATTGTCCACAGGCGCTTTACCCTGCGCCACCTCTGGGAAACTGGATTCTGGGAACAGGCCGAACAAGGGCGCCTGAGACGCAGGCGCCAGGTGCTGCCGCATTTCTCCTGCCAAATTTTCGTATGCTACGGGCTGCTGGAGAAAAGCGAAAAGCCTATCGCGCAGGCTATCTAGCGTCATCATATAGATGTAAAGATCTTGCAGTTTCGCATTGCCAGGGCATGGCATGATCGCAACTTCAATTTTCTTCTGTCGGTCATAATAATCAGCATACTCTGCGGGCACTGCAGTACCGCTGCTTGAGTCTTTCGGGTCGTAGTAGGCATAGTAGTTCTCACCCGACCATTCGATACTCAGCACACTTTCGTCTTGCGCCCGGTACCTGAGGTAGCTGCTATCTGCAGGTAATGTAATCCTGAGTCTCGTTTCAGCAACACTCGCTTCGGTCAGCCGTATGATCTGTTTCTCACCCAAATTGGCGAGTCTCTTCGTAAACATGAGAAACTCACGAGATGGATAGAGATTGGCTTCATAATAATAAAGATTACCCGTCGCGATCACCTCAATACGGGAAAACTTCCTTAGGCCCTGTACGAAAAGCCTTGATACTCGGTGATTCAGCGTTGAAAACAGCCTCGGAATGCTCATTTACAACCCGTAAACTCCGCTTCCTCGGCGGCTTTCGCCTTGCCTGACCTTCGTTTCAAGAATTTTCATACAGACCCTAACAGCGTCTCCTCCCCCTCTCTTCCTTTGTAAGCTGGCGGTCGGGTAATCATCAGTGACTCGATCAGAAAATCGTTATCAACTTCCCGCCATAGCGAGTTCAACCACGCCAACTCTCCCCACATGCTGCACACCATGGAGTCCGTGGACCGTGGGCCAGCACCCGTCACCGACGCATTCTTGAAGCCTTTCATATCGAAGCCCCTTGCGAGTAAGCCTCAATTGAACATCAGCCAGCAAGCCGAAACTACTGGCACTTTTATCAGTTAAATACCACCTGCAACTGCTGAACCACCTGCGTACCATCCTGGTGGCCCTGGGTGAAGCCGAGCAGGTACCGGAGGAAAGCCACGCCTTGTTCCTCGAACGCTTCGACGAATTGCTGGCCCGGACGCCGCCAACGACTCGACACTGACCCGGGCCTTGCTCAGCGCGAGTAGTAATCCACCAGCGTATCGATATCGAGCATTGGCAAGGCAATGATCGTCAGCCCCCATCGCCATTCATCCTCTTGGGACCTGTCCACCCCCATGACGACGGAGTATGGGCTCGGGTTCTGCGCGGCCGGCTTGAAAACACCGGAAGTAACCGTGCCATTGCCCGCGACCACCTCCCAGGATGTCAGCGAGTCCGGAACCGCTTTCTCCTGTTGATCGGCGTTGAAGTAAAACAACGAAAGCTTGAGCCCGCTGTTTTGCTTGGCCACCCTGATGAAATGCGTCGGCTGCACCCAGCGGATCACGAATGTAGCGTAGGCAGACTCGCCCCCTGCGCTTACCTTGATGACATCGGTGGCGGTCGGCGTAACCAAGGAATCGCGGGAGGCGGCCGGTATGAACGTGTCCCCACTCTGCTTGAACCGCACTTCAGGCGCTATTGACTGCGGTGGCTGCTAGTAGTAGCTGCCCCCCTGTGGCAGGAGCTTCCCGCACAGTGTGCCTTCCGCCCCCCATGTAGCTTGCGCCGCTGCGGGCATGAGTTCCACCTTCTCCAAGGGGCCACCACGATCGCAAAACGAAACCAGCGGCGAAAGACGCAGTGCCTGTGCACGGATAGCTGAGGTGGTTCGCGCCTGCATAGCGTCAGAAAGCACGTAGGCACCCAGGTAATAATCCGGAGGGGGAAACAAAGAACCCGCCACCCAGGTAGCTGACCGACTGGGTGCAAACAGGCCGATTACCCAGTCCTTGTCCTCTGGAGGCTGTTGGCTCGAGTCGATCGGGAATACCCGGGTAGCAAACCTCATCCCCACTCGCGCCTCCGCTGACGTCTGAAACTGGTCTAACCGGGCAGCGGCCGTACCAGGCTGCCTGTAAACAGAAGGGTACAGCTTGTCACCGTCAGCCAAAAAGTAGACCCAGGCGTTGGCAAGGGCATCGGACACTGGCTTTGGCAACCTGGCAAGCTTCATCCGCTTCAACACCTCATAGTGCTGTTCGAATCGGTCTGCATTCAATGGGTCGCCTTGTATCACATAAGTAGCAGGTTTCGACCAATGCACCTTGACCTCGCTGCCGCCCGATAGGTGGTATTCCACATGAGTACTGTCCAGACTCAGGGTGACCTCGAGTATCTTGCCAACGCTGCCGTCCGACTGCTCGATGCGTATAGCCTGCCGCGCGGCCATACCATTGGGTGTACTCAGTTCCAGCCGCAAGTCAGTCAACAGGTTTTTACACAGGTATAACTTGCGTCCTGATATATTGAACTTCAACTTCGGATAGCCAAGGTTTACCAAGCTCAGCTCCCAGGTGGTTCTATTCTTCTCGCGCTCGGTAACAACCGATTCCCCTTCGCTCAGGTCATGGCCATCACGTGCGTATCGTTCTGCCCATAAATGGTTGAGGTCAGTTTCGAGAATCCAGCCGAGGATGCAGGGCTCGGACTCGTTTGCAACCTCAGGCGCGTCCGGTATTCCTGCTTGCCGATATTCTGTATTTATTTTCTGCGTACTCATGCTTTACCTCCAGTGCAATGTTGGGGGTGGACGCACTGATTCACGCATGGATAAGCAGCATTGAACACTGGCATTTTTGTCAGTTGCCAGGGATATCGAAGATGATCACTCACAGCCAAGAACCAAGCCTAGGATTTAACCTGGTGATAATCAGGTTTTTCCTACACACATTAATTTCGTGTTGGCCTAACCTCGCTGCCCCTGCCGTTCAATTGTTCGGCAGAAACTCGAAGGATGAAACATCCTGCCTGCAATTGTTCCACGTGGAGATCAACATGAAGAAGACGCTTCTCACGCTTGCCATCGGGCTTGGCCTGGCCAGCAATGCAGCATTCGCCAAAACCGGTACGATAAACTTCTACGGCCAGGTGCACGCCGGTACCTGCCCGATCGAGATCATCGACCCCTCAACCGGCCTGCCGGTAGCCCGAATCAACATGGGTAACGTCAGTGCTTCGCAGTTCGAAAACACAGGTGATGAAGCCGCATTGCGCGCCTTCGGCATGCGTATCACCCCGGGTAGTGGTGGATGCACCATCCCCTCGACCAAGAAGACCCAGGTCACCTTCACAGGTGCCTACGGCGGCGCAGGTACAGGTGGTGCGTTGTATGCACTGGAGCCAGGCGGGGCCAAAAACCTGGCCTTGACCATCAAGGACAATGACGGCACACCCGTGGTCAACGGCCAGCCTTCCAAGGAGTACCCTCTGGATGATGCGAAACCCACCACCATGATTTTCTCGGTAGCATACAAGTCTGTTGGCGCCGACGTGAGCGCCGGCACTGCCAATACCGATGTGCAATTTCTTGTCGACATTCCATGAGAAAGAACCCCAGGCGAGCTGATGCCGCCTGGGTTTACCTCATGCCGTTCAAAAGGTATCGCCAGATGAAGAATCACCTGCGCCGCCTTGCCCTGGGTGCTTGCCTCGCGGCCATTCTGCAACCCGCCCAGGCAGCGCTGACCGTCAATACCACACGTATCGTTTTCGAAAGTGACAAACGCAGCACGTCAGTGGTCATCGCCAACCCTAGCCCACACCCCTACGCAGTACAGAGCTGGGTCAATACAGCCGAGGATGACACCGATACGGCCGTCCCTCTGGCGACGTCACCCGGGCTGTTTCGGCTGGACCCCGGGAAGGAGCAGATGGTGCAGATCAGCCGTCTGCCCAACAAGCTGCCGGAGGACAGGGAAACGCTGTTCTACCTCAATGTTCAGGAAATACCCGAGGTAACCCCTGAGGATGTAAACGTACTCAATATTGCGCTGCGTACACGCCTCAAGCTTTTCTACCGCCCCAGCCAATTGAAAGACCGGCCCACCGATCGCATCGGTGAGCTGAAATGGTCCGTGCGCCAAGGCCATGGGCGGGTACAGCTGGTGGTAGACAACCCGACACCCTTCCATTACACGTTCGGCCGCCTGGAAGTCAGCGCTGCCGGTACTACGGAGGCTATTCAGGCCATGGCCATGGCGCCGCCGTTCGGCCAGCAGGTTTATGACCTTGCCCGGATCAAATCGGTCAATGACTTGCAGTTGACCTTTACCACCATCAATGACTATGGGGTCGCCACCCCAGCGATGCAGAAGCCGCTGTCGAGGCTTCCCTGAGCATACCCTCCCAAAACAACTGATCGAGCCCTCCGGGCTCGTTCGCTGTTGCAGCTCATAAAACTCAAGAAGCCCTCCATGACGCCCCTAGTCATTGCCTTTGGACTTGCCATGGCCAGCCAACAGGCGCTGGCGAGCACCGGCTCGATCAGCTTCTTCGGCGAGGTCTACAGCGGGACCTGTGCGATTGAAGTCATCGACCCTTCGACCGGTCGGCCCGCCAGCAGAATCCACATGGGCAACGTGAACGCTGCCCAGTTCAAGCAAGCAGATGACGAAGCAGCGAACCGCGCCTTATGCTCTGGAGCCAGGTGGTGCCACGGGCCTGGCCTTGATCATCAAGGACAACGTAGGCACACCCGTACACAACGGGATAACCACCAAGCAGTACCCCCTACATGACAGCAAACCTGCCGGCATGCTGTTTTCCGCGGCATACAGAGCGATCAATACACAGGTACCCTGGACGTCGGCGCCACGTTTGCTTCTGTATGGGCACTGGTGACGGGGAGCAGTGCGGCTAGCGACTGGGCGCTCTGGCTGGGGGTTGCTAGTGCACTGAGTACGTTGGGGTTCATCGGGTATAGCCGGTTGTGGGCAAAGGGGGTGGGCAAATCCGCCAGTATTGGAACCCAGACTGACAGTGTGTCTTCGCTGAGTGGACCGAGCCTGAGTGCCAGAAAAGGCGATATTTTCTTCGGCCCTAGAATCACTCCTGTTCCTGCAGGGCGACGAATCTGGCGCAAAGTGGCGCTGCCATCTACCGCTGATGCTGCCAGTCAAACAACGGCTACTGGTACGGGCATAGACGCGGCCACTCAGACGCAACGTATAACTTTCTCTGATGCAAATACATTCATATCGCCACAAAGCTCTATCAGTAGCACGGCCTCCACTGCTTCGAACTCATCAATTGGTTCCTTCCGTTTAGAACAACTGTTTGTCGAACCTGTTACCATCCCAGCTTCTCCTGGAAAAATCGGCGGCGGCACTATTCTGGGGTATATACACGACCCACTAAACAACACATGGGTACCTACAGGTAGATCAAGCTATAATCCTGTTCGGTAACAGCCAAGGTGGCCGGCTCATATGTCGGCCACCCTTCTATAAAAATCACCGACGATAACTGTCGGCTATCCCCGAGGAATATCAGAACTTTCCTACATGAATCACTCATCCATCCCGGTAATGTGCGCCCTGATTTTTCTCCCGATGAAATCATCAAGTTCAATCTTTGAACGAGAAAAGGTCCTCAAGCGACATTCACCCGCGATGACTGAGCATGCAAAAAACCATACAGTGCCGGCTGTTGCCGACTCGCCTTTGTACAATCCTGTTTCTCCCGATGGCAGTTTGTGGCCTGTTGTTTCTGCTCGCGGGTCCAACCTTTGCTGAAGAACGCCGCCTGCAATTCAACCCCAGCTTCATGCACCAGACGCCCGGGCAATCCAGCGACGCCAGTGTAGCCGCTTTGAGCACCCTGGCCACTCACGCCACCTTGGCGCCCGGCCGCTATCAAGTTGAAGTACTGGTCAACCTGGCCCCGGCGGGCAAGCACGAAATCGACTTCCGTGAACGCAGCGACGGCAAGGGCCTGGAGCCCTGCCTTAGCGCCAGCCTGCTGCGCGAACTGGGCCTGCGTGAACAGGGCCTGACCGAGCCCTTGCCCAGCGACGAACGCTGTGTGGACCTGCCCGCACTGCTGCCCGATGCCACCTACGACCTGGACCCTGGCCAACTGCAGTTGGCGCTCTCCATCCCGCAGATAGCCCTGCGCCGCGATGTGGCCGGCAGCGTCGCACCAGAGCGCTGGGATAACGGCATCAATGCCGCCTTCGTCAGCTACCAGGCCTCCGCCCAGCACTTCAGCGCAAGTGCCGGTACCTCCAACAGCAGCCAGGACCTGCACCTCAACGGCGGTATCAACCTGGGCGGCTGGCGCCTGCGCAGCAGCCAGAGCTGGCGCGACGACGGCGAAGGTCAGGATTGGGTGCACTTCAACACCTACGCCCAGCACGACCTCCCCGGACAGTGGGGCACGTTGACACTGGGCGAAACCTTCAGTAGTGGCGATGTATTCCGCAGCCTGCCGATCAAAGGCGTGCAGCTGGCAACCGACATGGGCATGCTGCCTGACGTGATGCAAAGCTACGCACCGGTGATCCGAGGCGTGGCCCAGACGCGGGCCAAGCTCGAGGTGCTGCAGAACGGCTACCCGATCTACTCCACGTACGTAGCCCCCGGCCCTTACGAAATCAACGACCTGGGTATCGGCGGCAGCAGCGGCGACCTGGAAATCGTCCTCACCGAAGCCGATGGCCAGGTGCGCCGTTTCATCCAGCCCTACTCCACCCTCAGCAACCTGCTGCGCGAAGGCGTGTGGCGCTATAACCTGGTTGCCGGGCGCTACGACAGCGCCGATGGCATCGACGACCCCGCACTGTGGCAAGCCACCTTGGCCCGCGGCGGCCAGTGGGGCACAACGTTGTATGGCGGGCTGCTCGGCAGTGAATACTACAATGCCGCCAACATCGGCGTTGCGCGTGATTTTGGCACCCTCGGCGCTGTGTCGCTGGATGTGACCCAAGCGGGTACGGACCTGGGTGAACAAGGTGGCCAGGTGCAGGGACAGAGTTATTCCATGCGCTACGGCAAAGCCTTCCAGACCGGCACCAGCCTGCGCTTCGCCGGCTACCGCTACTCCACCGAGGGCTATCGCGAGTTCGACGAAGCCGTGCAGCAGCGCAACGCGTCCAGCCGCTTCCAGGGCAACCGTCGCAGCCGCCTGGAAAGCTCGATCTACCAGGCATTCGACAACCGCAACTCACTGAGCCTGACCCTGTCCCAGGACGCTTACTGGCACAGCAACCGGCAACGGCGCCAATACCAGTTCCAGTTCAATACCCGATACCAGCGGGTCAGTTTCAACCTGTATGCCTCTCAATCGTTGAGCGACGACAGCGGCAGCAACCGTATCGTTGGCCTTGGCATCACCATCCCCCTCGATTGGGGCACATCGACCACCGCCGGGTTCGATGTCCAGGAAAGTAACGGTCGTTTTAGCGAACGCGCCACCTTGAACGGCGGCACCAAGGACAACCGCCTGAGCTACCTGGCATCACTGGCCAACGATGAGCAACAGAACAAAACCGCCTCGGTATCGATGGGTTATCAGACGCAGAAGATGAACGTAGGTGCCGGGTACACCGAAGCGAATGACTTCCGCAGCATGTCGGTCAATGCCAGTGGCGCGGTGCTGGCGCACGCCGGCGGCATCGTGCTGGGGCAATACCTGGGGGAGACTACGGCACTGGTGCACGTGCCCGACGTGCCGGGCGTCGGCGTCGACAACGTGCCTGGTGGCAGCACCGACAACAGTGGCTACATCCTGGCCCCGCACATGCGCCCGTACCGGGTCAACCAGGTAACCCTGCAAACCGACCAGCTCGGCCCGGATGTGGAAATCGAAAACGGCGCCAGCCAGGTTGTACCACGCCGGGGCGCGGTCGCCCTGGCGGCCTTCAAGGCACGCAAGGTCAGCCGCCTGATCCTCACCCTGCAACATGCCGACGGCCGCCCGCTGCCCTTCGGTACCCAGGTCAATGACCAGCAAGGTAAGCATCTGACAGTAGTGGGCCAGGCTGGGCAGGCACTGATTGCGACAGATGCCCAGGCACAAACCCTGGAAGCGCGCTGGGGCGACCGTGCCGAACAGCGCTGCCTGTTGAAGATCGACCCGGCAACCATGCCCGAAGAGCAAGGCTACCGCCTGCAGACCTTGCACTGCCCAACGCCATGACCCAACCCATGCGACGATGTCGCATGCTTGCAACAGGAACCGACCATGCCCTCGTTAACACATTTGTTGCTCAGCATTGCCACGGCTACGGCGATGCTGACATTGTCGAACCAGGCCCATGCACTCTCGCTTTGCGAGTGGCCAACCACCCCAGGCCCGTTACAATTCACGCACGACCTCGGGGGCACCAAGTGGGTAGCACGGGATGCCCCTTTTGGTAGCAAGATCTACTCAACCGGCACAACAGGCGTGGTCGGCCCCGGTTTCGCCTTGAAATGCGACAACGACGCAACAAGGCTGCTGACAGCCAGCATGGGTACGCCATTATCGGTCGTGCCAGGTGATTTCCCTCGCGTCGACGGGAAGGATGTGACGGGCAAAGTGCTAAAAACCGACATTCCGGGTGTAGGCCTGTACCTGGAGCTTGGCGGCTACCTCAACACAGCGGCCTCCAATGGGTTCCTGGCAAACGACGGGGGTGTCGGTGCTATTCCTTATGTGGGCGAAAACCGCAAGGATATGTCACCTACGCCTATGTCGATGACCAATCTCGTCATCAAGTACATGGCCTTGATCAAGACCGGCCCCATCCCGGCTGGTACCAGTACATTCAACCAGGAAGTCGTCAGAGGTGTGGTCAGCGATGTAGGGGATGCCGTGAGGCTTACTCTGGTCGGGCGGGTCCAGCAGGCTCAGTGCACGGTCAAGGCAGACGCGGTCAGTGCCAACCCGGTACAGCTTGGCACCCACGACATCGCCAACTTCACAGGCCCGGGCAGCACAACCAACCCGGTTGATTTTTTCATCACCCTCAGCGACTGCGATGACGACCCGGCTGGCAGTGTTGCCCGCGCATTCATGCGCCTGGACGGCGTTGACGGGTCAGTACCGTTCGACCGGGACAGAGGGGTGTTCACACTGACGACAGACTCGGACGCTGGTGGCATAGGCATTCAGGTACTGCGCAGCGACAATACCCCCCTGAAACTGGAGGAATTCGTGGATATGGTGGCCCTTACCCCCGGCACCACGCGCCTTGATCTTCGCGCAAGGTATTACCAGACCGCAGCAACAGTTACGCCCGGCGAGGCCAAAGGCGCATTGAACTTCACCATCGAATACCGCTAAGGGGCTGGCCATGGCCTGGATAGCCATGGCCAGGCTATTTCGCAGGCAAAAAAAAACGCACCAAAGGAATTTTAGAATTCCTTGGCGCGTTTTGTATTGGAGCGGGAAACGAGACTCGAACTCGCGACCCCGACCTTGGCAAGGTCGTGCTCTACCAACTGAGCTATTCCCGCATTTGAAACTTTACAACCTACTACACCGTCATGAACGCCATAGTTTTAGAAACTGGAGCGGGAAACGAGACTCGAACTCGCGACCCCGACCTTGGCAAGGTCGTGCTCTACCAACTGAGCTATTCCCGCAAATGGCGTCCCCTAGGGGACTCGAACCCCTGTTACCGCCGTGAAAGGGCGGTGTCCTAGGCCACTAGACGAAGGGGACACACGACACTTTTCAGTGCACCAGAACAGAACCTCACGATTCAGCCTGGATTTTCTTTTCCTGCCTCGCAATCAAGCGTTGCCGGAGAAACTGGAGCGGGAAACGAGACTCGAACTCGCGACCCCGACCTTGGCAAGGTCGTGCTCTACCAACTGAGCTATTCCCGCAATTTGGCGTCCCCTAGGGGACTCGAACCCCTGTTACCGCCGTGAAAGGGCGGTGTCCTAGGCCACTAGACGAAGGGGACACGCTGCTGGCATTACTGCCTGCTTTCACTCCCTGCCGCGTTTCGCTGTGTGCTTTACGCTGCAAGTGGCGCGCATTCTATGGATGGTTCGCACAGGCGTCAACCCCTTTGTAGAAATTTATTTAAATCAATGACTTCCGGGTAGGTGGGGGTGCAGTTGCGGGCCAGGTTGTCGATATAGAGAGAGGGGTACCTGCACCGCCCTCTTCGCGGCTAAAGCCGCTCCCACAAGGACCGCACGAAGCCTGAGGGCGGTGCGATCCCTGTGGAAGCGGCTTTAGCCGCGAAGAGGCCGGTACAGGTATATAGCCGCTGTTCGTCCACAGACGAACTCACTACACTCAAGGGTGTAATTCTTCTTCAATGAGGCATTAACGGTGACACCACTTCTGATCACCCTGCTCATCGTGGCGGGTATCGCGTTGCTGATCGTGATCGGCTACCTCAACAATGTGGTCGAGAACGGCAAGCTCGAGCGCGCCCGGATGAAGGTCGAGCTGGCCGACCGCCTGCGCCGATGTGGCGAAATCACCGAGACCTTCCCCGGCCAGTTCATGACCCCGGCGCTGAAGCTGCTGCTGACCCGCCTGGAGCTCAACCTCAATCAACGCCAACTGGCGATGGACAAGCACAACGCCGAACTCAAGGCGCGCATCGCCGAACTGGAGGGGCTGATTGCACGGGGTGGACAGATCCCGGTAAACAACCCGCCCAACCCGATCCAGACCGAGGTCAAGGCCAAGGATGTGCGCTTCTTGCTGGAGGCGCTGCACAACCAGGTGACCCGCGCCGCCCAGGAGGGCTTCCTGCCCACCCCCGAGGCCAAGCAATGGATCAAGGAAATCCGCCATATCCTTGTGCTGTTGCATATCGAGTTCTTCAACAACCTCGGCCAGCAGGCCCTGCAGAAGAACCAGCCAGGCCAGGCGCGCCTGGCTTTCGAGCGCGGCGTGCAGTACCTGCGCAAGCAGCCGGAGCCCAAGGTGTATGAAGAGCAACTGACGTACCTGGAAAAATTGCTGGCCCGCGCCAATGCCCAGGTGCTGGACCGCATGACGCCAGCGGAGGACGAACAGAATGAACTGACCCAGGGGCTCAAGACCGATGAGGAAGAGACCTGGAAGAAGAAGGTGATGTACGACTGACTCTTGAACCTGTACCGGCCTCTTCGCGGCTAAAGCCGCTCCCACAGGGATCGCACCAAGCCCGAAGGCGATGCGGTCCCTGTGGGAGCGGCTTTAGCCGCGAAGAGGCCAGTGCAGGCAACGACCATCAGCAGTCGGTCAGCGCCAGGAAAATCGCCGCCAACCGCTCCAGCCCCACCTGATCCGCCTCACTGAAGCGCCCTGGCTTCGGGCTGTCCAGGTCCAGCACGCCAATCAGCCTGCCCTCCTTCACCAACGGGATCACCAGCTCGCTGTTGGACGCGCTGTCACAGGCAATATGCCCCGGAAACGCATGCACATCCTCTACCCGCTGGGTCTGCCAAGTGGCCGCTGCCGCCCCGCACACGCCCTTGCTGAACGGGATACGCACACACGCCACCTGGCCCTGGAACGGGCCCAGTACCAGCTCTTCGTTGCGGTTGAGGTAGAACCCCGCCCAGTTCAGGTCGTCCACCTGGTTATAGAGGAACGCCGAAAACTGCGCGGCATTGGCGATGAAGTCACGCTCGTCGGCAAACAGCGCCTGCACTTGCGCCGCCAGCAGGTTGTAGCCGTCGAGGCCGGCGCCACTGGCATTGAGGTCGATCATTTACTTTTGCTCCAGCAATTGCAGCCCGACCCAGTAGCGGGCGAACTGATAGGCACAACGGCCATTACGGTTACCGCGGCCGGTGGCCCAGCGCACGGCGAGGATGTCGAGTTCTTCGGTACGTTGCCAAGCCAGGCCGGCAGGTTGCGCCAGCTGGCCGATCCAGTGTTCGACCACATTCAGGAAGTGCTCCTGGGTGAAGGGGTAGAACGACAGCCACAGGCCAAAACGGTCGGACAGGGCAATCTTGTCCTCCACCGCTTCGCTGGGGTGCAACTCTCCGTCCACCCGCTTCCAGTTCTCGTTGTCGCTCTCCTTCTCCGGCACCAGGTGGCGGCGGTTGGAGGTGGCGTACAGCAGCACGTTGTCCGGAGCCTGCTCCAACGAACCGTCGAGCACACTCTTGAGCACCCGGTAGTCGCCCTCCCCGGCTTCGAACGACAGGTCGTCGCAGAACAGGATGAAGCGCTGCGGCAGCTTCTGCAGTTGCTCGACCACACGTGGCAGGTCGGCCAGGTGGTCGCGTTCGATTTCGATCAGGCGCAGGCCGGCGCCCGCGTGCTCAGCCAGCAAGGCACGGACCAGCGACGACTTGCCGGTACCACGCGAGCCCCACAGCAATGCGTGGTTGGCCGGCATGCCGTTGATGAACTGGTGGGTGTTGCGGCCCAGCTGGTCACGCTGCTGGTCGACGCCGATCAGGTCGCTCAGGCGGATGTCCAGGCTGACTTCCAGCGGCAGCAGGTAGCCGCTGCGGCCATCGCGCTGCCAGCGCGCGGCCAGGGTGGTGCCCCAGTCGATGTCCGGGCGTGCTGCCGGCAACAGGGGCTCAAGGCGCGCCAGTACGGATTCGGCGCGGTCCAGGAAAGCAATCAAGCGGGCGTCCATGACAACTCCTGCAAATTCAGATTCAAGGCTGAATGTGTGACAGACCCACCAGCAGCCGGGGTTGATCGGCTATGCTTGCGCAGCGCAAGGGACGTGAAACCGGCTCGGGACACATGGATATCAAGTTCACCAATCGCCTGTCATACAAGCAAGCCCGGTTGACAGTCCTGGTCGGCTTCATCCTGGGAACATTGCTCAGTCTCATCCAGATCGGCATCGATTATGCCAGCGAAGACGCGTCCATCAACCGCGAAGTGCGCGCCTTGCTGCAAATCAGCCACAACACGGCCTCGCGCATTGCCTACAACATCGATTCGGAACTGGCACTGGAGCTGACTCGCGGCTTGCTGGAGTCGCCAGCAATCATCCGCGCGCGGCTGAGCGACAACAACGAAACGGTGCTGGCCGATGTCGAGCGACCGCGCCTGCAGGACCGCTACCGGCCGCTCAGCGACTTCCTGTTCGGCAAGCAACGTCAGTTCAAGGAGCGCCTGTACCTCACCCATATGCCCGATGAGGACCTCGGCACGCTGTATCTGGAGGTGGATACCTTCGCCTTCGGCAACCGCTTCCTCGACCGTGCCGGCGTTACCCTGCTCAATGGCTTCGCCCGCAGCCTGGTGTTGACCGGCATCTTGCTGGCGCTGTTTTACATGATGCTGACCAAGCCGCTGGTGACGGTGATTGGCGCGCTCAGCGGCAGCGACCCACGCAAGCCCCGGCAAACCCGCCTGGCCTGCCCGCACGGCCACGAACACGACGAGATCGGCGTGCTGGTGAAGGTCGCCAACCAGCAGTTCGTCAGCATGGCCACCGAGATCGAGCAGCGGCGCACGGCGGAAAACCGCCTGACCCAGTACCTCAATGAGCTGGAAGACATCGTCTCGGCACGCACCAACGAGCTGAAAGCCAGCAACAGCAGCCTGAGCCTGTCCAACCAGGAGCTGGAAGAAGCCCGCCGCCGGGCGCTGGACATGGCCCAGGCGCGCGCCGCCTTCCTCGCCAACATGAGCCACGAAATCCGCACCCCGCTCAATGGCATGCTCGGCATGATCGCCCTTGCCCTGGACAGTACGCTGCCCAGCGAGCAACGCCAGCAGCTGGCGATTGCCCATGACTCGGGCAAGGTGCTGGTGGAGTTGCTCAACGATATCCTCGACCTGTCAAAGTTCGATGCCGGCCAGCTGGAGCTGGAACGCATTCCGTTCGACATGGCCTCGATGGTCGAGGACACCGCCAACCTGCTGTCGCAAAACACCGCTCAAAGCGTGGAGCTGACCTGCCTGATCGCGCGCGACTTCCCCAGCAGCGTGCTCGGCGACCCCACGCGGGTACGGCAGATCGTCAGCAACCTGTTGTCCAACGCCCTCAAGTTCACCCGCTTCGGCCGCGTAGATGTGCGCCTGACGACTATCATCGGCGGCGTGCGCCTGGAAGTTCGCGACACCGGCATCGGCATCCCCGAAGAAGCCCAGGCACGGATCTTCCAGCCGTTCACCCAGGCCGGCGCCGGCATCACCCGCCAGTACGGCGGCACCGGCCTGGGCCTGGCGCTGACGCGCAATCTGTGCAAGGCCATGCAAGGCCACCTGCATATCAAGTCCGACCCGGGCTTCGGCAGCTGTTTCAGCGCCGAACTGCCGCTGGCCGTGCACACCGAAGCCATCCCGCCGGCACCGTTGCACGGGCGCGTGGCATTGCTGGGCGCGGCCGGCAGCGGGCTCGAGGAACTGTTGCAGGGCCTGCTGCCCACCTGGGGCCTGACCTACCAGCACCATGACAGCAGCGCAGGGCTGGATACCGCAGCTATCGACCTGCTGATCACCGACAGCCTGGACCAGCTGTTCGAACTGCGCCCGGCACTGAAAACACCGATTTTGCTGGTGACTGCCTACGGCAACTTCCTGCCCAACGAGCAGTCGCTGGCCCTGGCACCGCTGCACCAGATGGCCCGGCCACTGGCGCGCAATGCCCTGTACCAGACACTGCGGCGCACCTTGCAAGGCCATGAGCCAGAGCACCCGCTGGCAACCCCGGCCATTACCATGGAACAAGGCCGCGCGAGAATCCTGCTGGTAGAGGACAACCCGGTGAACCAGCTGGTGGCCAAGGGCATGCTGGCCAAGCTCGGCTGCCAGGTGCAGCTGGCCACTCAGGGCGCCGAGGCCCTGGAGCTACTGGAACAGGACGAATTCGACCTGGTGCTGATGGACTGCAACATGCCGGTGATGGACGGCTACGAGGCCAGCCGGCGCATCCGCCAGAGTGGCCGCTGGCCGCACCTGCCAATCGTCGCCCTGACCGCCAACGCCATGCCCGAGGAGCGCGAGCGCTGCCGGGCAGCGGGCATGAACGACTACCTGGCCAAACCGTTCCGCCGCGAAGAGCTGCTGGCGCTGGTCGACCACTGGGTGCCAGTCAACGGCTGAGCAGGCGCTCGATGTCCGCTTCCAGAGCCTGCGGCTTGGTAGTGGGGGCGTAGCGCCTGACCTGGCCGCTGGCCGGGTCGACCAGGAACTTGGTGAAGTTCCATTTGATCTTCTGCGTACCAAGCAGGCCTGGGGCACGCTGCTTGAGTTCGACGAACAGCGGATGGGTGCCAGGGCCGTTGACCTCGATCTTGCGGAACAGCGGGAAGCTCACGCCAAAGTTGCGCTCGCAGAACTGCGCAATTTCGCGCGCATCGCCCGGCTCCTGCTTGCCGAACTGGTTGCAGGGGAAGCCCAGCACCACCAGGCCACGCGCGCGGTAGGCCTGCCACAGTTGCTCCAGGCCTTTGTACTGCGGGGTAAAGCCGCACTGACTGGCGGTATTGACCACCAGCAGCGCCTTGCCGGGGAAGTCGCCGAGCTTCTTGTGCTCGCCGCCCAGGGTCACGCAGGGGATGTCCAGTATCGATCCAGCCATGGTCGGGCTCCGGTCAGTCGCGCGGACGCAGGTCGATGCACACCGAGTTGATGCAGTAGCGCAGGCCGGTTGGTGGCGGGCCGTCGGGGAATACATGGCCCAGATGCGCATCGCAGCGGGCACAGGTGACTTCGGTTCGGATCATGCCGTGGGAGGTGTCGCGGATCTCGATCATCGCGCTTTCCTCTATGGGTGCATAAAAGCTCGGCCAGCCGCAACCGGAATCGAACTTGGTCTGCGCATCGAACAGTGGCAGGCCGCAGCAGATGCAGTGGTAGATACCGTCGCGGCGCTCGCTGTTGTACTTGCCGCTGAACGGCCGTTCGGTGCCCTTGAGGCGGCACACCTGGTACTGCTCGGGGTCGAGCATCGACCGCCATTGTTCCAGGGTTTTCTCGATCTTTTGCATGTAGGGACCTCGGCAAGCTGAATTTCACTGCACACCGTCTTTTCCGGGGCGCGGGTGGCACGTATATTAGTTGGCTTCGTTTGCCAGGCGTTCAGTCTGGCACCCGCTTCCTGCCCTTTCAAACCTTTCGGCGGGGCGTAGCGCGTTTTCTCAATCGGGATCCCATCATGCAGTTCAGCAAATCGAACAAGCTCGCCAATGTCTGCTACGACATTCGCGGCCCAGTGCTCAAGCACGCCAAGCGCCTGGAAGAGGAAGGCCACCGCATCCTCAAGCTGAACATCGGCAACCCGGCGCCGTTTGGCTTCGAGGCGCCCGACGAGATTCTCCAGGATGTGATCCGCAACCTGCCCACCGCGCAGGGCTACAGCGACTCCAAGGGCCTGTTCAGCGCGCGCAAGGCGGTGATGCAGTACTGCCAGCAGAAGCAGATCGAAGGCGTCGGCATCGAGGACATCTACCTGGGTAACGGAGTGTCCGAGCTGATCGTCATGTCGATGCAGGCGCTGCTCAACAACGGCGACGAAGTACTGATCCCGGCCCCCGACTACCCGCTGTGGACCGCCGCCGTGAGCCTGGCCGGCGGCAAGCCGGTGCACTACCTGTGCGATGAGCAGGCCGACTGGTTCCCCGACCTTGAGGACATCAAGGCCAAGATCACCCCGAACACCAAGGCCCTGGTAATCATCAACCCGAACAACCCGACCGGCGCGGTGTACTCCAGAGAGCTGCTGCTGGGCATGCTGGAGCTGGCCCGCCAGCACAACCTGGTGGTGTTCTCCGACGAGATCTACGACAAGATCCTGTACGACGAGGCCGTGCACATCAGCACCGCCTCGCTGGCCCCCGACCTGCTGTGCCTGACCTTCAACGGCCTGTCCAAGTCGTACCGTGTGGCGGGCTTCCGTTCCGGCTGGCTGATCATCTCCGGGCCCAAGCACCATGCACAAAGCTACATCGAAGGCATCGACATGCTGGCCAACATGCGCCTGTGCGCCAACGTGCCGGCCCAGCATGCCATCCAGACCGCTCTGGGCGGCTACCAGAGCATCAACGACCTGGTGCTGCCACCGGGCCGCCTGCTGGAGCAGCGCAACCGCACCTACGAGCTGCTGAACGACATCCCGGGCGTGAGCTGCGTGAAGCCGATGGGTGCGCTATATGCGTTCCCGAAGATCGACCCGAAGGTTTGCCCGATTCACAACGACGAGAAGTTCGTGCTCGACCTGCTGCTGTCGGAGAAGCTGCTGATCGTTCAGGGCACGGCATTCAACTGGCCGTGGCCGGACCACTTCCGCGTGGTGACCTTGCCGCGGGTGGATGACCTGGAGGCGGCGATTGGCCGGATCGGCAATTTCCTGAAGGGTTATTCGCAGTAAGTGATGGCCCATTCGCAGCACAAGGCTGCTCCTACAGGGATGCGTGTTCTCCTGCAGGAACAGCCTTGCGCTGCGAATGGCTGCATGGCAGCCCCCAAAACCCCCACAGAATGTTTCTTACATCCTGCAACGCTCTATCCCACAGCCCCCGCGCCATCCTCTGCCATACTCCGCCGTACACAGTTTGAAATAGTCGCCCGATTGAATCGGCACGGCCGGCCCCTTATATACCCCGCAGTAAGCGACAACTCATCCGTCAGGAGAACGTAACAACCATGATGCGCATTCTGTTGTTTGTAGCCACCAACCTCGCGGTGGTGCTGGTTGCAAGCATTACCCTGAGCCTGTTCGGTTTCAACGGGTTCATGGCCGCCAACGGGATCGACCTGAACCTCAGCAGCCTGCTGGTATTCTGCGCCGTGTTCGGCTTTGCCGGCTCCCTCGTCTCGCTGTTCATCTCCAAGTGGATGGCGAAGATGACCACCGGCACCCAGATCATCAGCCAGCCGCGCACCCGCCACGAGCAGTGGCTGCTGCAAACGGTCGAAGAGCTGTCCCGTGAAGCGGGCATCAAGATGCCCGAGGTGGGTATCTTCCCGGCATACGAAGCCAACGCCTTCGCCACCGGCTGGAACCGCAACGACGCGCTAGTCGCTGTGTCCCAGGGCCTGCTGGAGCGTTTCTCGCCCGATGAAGTGCGCGCAGTACTGGCACACGAGATCGGCCACGTGGCCAACGGCGACATGGTAACCCTGGCACTGGTGCAGGGCGTTGTGAACACCTTCGTGATGTTCTTCGCGCGCATCATCGGCAACTTCGTCGACAAGGTGATCTTCAAGAACGAAGAAGGCCAAGGCATTGCCTACTACGTGGCGACCATCGTTGCCGAGCTGATCCTCGGCATTCTGGCCAGCATGATCGTGATGTGGTTCTCGCGTCGCCGCGAATACCGTGCCGACGAAGCCGGTGCGCAGCTGGCCGGTACCGCAGCGATGATCGGCGCCCTGCAGCGCCTGCGCGTGGAGCAAGGCCTGCCGGTGCACATGCCCGACACCATGAAGGCATTCGGCATCAATGGTGGCCTGAAGCACGGCCTGGCCGGGCTGCTGATGAGCCACCCGCCGCTGGAAGACCGTATCGAGGCCCTGCGCCGTCGCGGTTGATCCAACCAGTAAAAGCAAAGGGCGACTTCGGTCGCCCTTTTTTGTACACCTGTGCCGGCCTCTTCGCGGGTAAACCCGCTTCCACAGGTACCCCACAGCTTTTCGAGGCCTGTGGAGGACCTGTGGGAGCGGGTTCACCCGCGAACGGGCCGGGCCAGGCTACACACCTGTCAGCGGCTAACCCGGTATACCCGCTCCAACAAACTGGAAGCTCCGGCCTGCAAAAATTTCGGGCTCTCCTCAATCACCTCCACAACCTCCAGCTCATCCACCTGCCACCCGGCAAACCCCTGCCGCAGCTCTTCATCCCCTACCGAAAACGGCGGCCCGCCCAGCAAGGATTGGTCGTAATCCAGGGTCACCACCATCCCCTGGCAACTCGCCGGCAGCAAACCCGACAACAATTGCATGTAGGCCTCACGCATCTGCGGCGGCAAGGCAATCACCGCCGCCCGGTCATAAAACCCCGCGCAGTCACCAATATCCCCTGCCTGCAACGCAAAGAAATCGCCGCACCACAGTTCCACGTCACCACTGCGCCAAACCTCGAAAGCCCCGCGCTGTTGCACTTCAGCTTCAAGCCCATGCTCGCGGAAGAAATCCTCCACCGCCCGCCGCGACAGCTCTACACCCAACACGCGGTACCCCTGCCCGGCCAACCAGGCCAGGTCCAGGCTCTTGCCGCACAGCGGCACCAGCACGCGGCTGCCCGACATCAGGCCAAGCGTTGGCCAAAATTTCTGCAGATAGGGGTTCACCTGCGCCTGATGAAAGCCGATCTGGTTGTCGGCCCACCGCTGCTGCCAGAACGCTGGCTCCATGATCACTCCCGATTTTTAGATGGTTTATCGGTAAAACTTGGTTTGGATTTCGATCTGTAGTTGATCGAATATGATTGCATCTTAACCGTCAGGACCCCGCCATGCTGCCCAGCCTGTTCATTTCCCATGGTTCCCCCATGCTTGCCCTGCAACCCGGCGCCAGCGGGCCCGCGCTGGCCGGGCTGGCCCACGCCCTGCCCCGGCCGAAAGCGATCGTGGTGGTATCTGCGCACTGGGAAAGCCACGAGCTGCTGGTGACCGGTAGCGCACAGCCGGAAACCTGGCATGACTTCTACGGTTTCCCACCGGCGTTGTATGCGGTGCAGTACCCGGCGCCGGGTGACCCCAGCCTTGCCGGCCAGGTTAGTGAACTGCTGCAGGATGCCGGGCTGCCAGCCCGGCTGGACGGGCAGCGGCCGTTCGATCACGGTGCATGGGTACCGCTGTCGCTGATGTACCCGGAGGCGAATATTCCGGTGGTGCAAGTTTCCCTGCCCAGCCACATGGGGCCGGCGCTGCAGGTCAAGGTAGGCCAGGCGCTGGCGGGTTTGCGCGGTCAGGGCGTGCTGTTGATCGGCTCGGGCAGCATTACCCACAACCTGGGCGAACTGGACTGGCATGCCGGGCCGGATGTGATCGAGCCATGGGCACTGGCGTTCAGGGATTGGGTGGTGGAAAAGCTTCGGGCGGATGATCAGCAAGCGTTGCTGAATTATCGGCAGCAGGCGCCGTTTGCGGTGCGCAACCATCCCAGTGACGAGCATTTCCTGCCGCTGTTCTTTGCCCTGGGGGCTGGGGGCAAGTTCGGGGTGGTGCACCAAGGGTTTACCCTGGGGGCGTTGGGGATGGACATTTATCGGTTCGGCTGAAAGGCCTCTTCGCGGGTGAACCCGCTCCCACAGGGTCTCCACAGATTTCAAGGCTTGTGCTGTACCTGGGAGCGGGTTTACCCGCGAAAGGGCCGGCACAGGCAAAAAAAATCCCCAGCCAAAGCCGGGGATTTTTTCATTGCGCCAGGATCAATCCTCGCGGTAGCGACGCAGCTTCAGCTGCTTGCCAGCCACGCGGGTGTCCTTGAGCTTGGACAGCAACTTCTCCAGGCCGTCTTCCGGCAGCTCTACCAGGCTGAAGCTGTCACGCACCTGGATGCGACCGATAGCGTCACGGGCCAGGCCACCTTCGTTGAGGATCGCGCCCAGCAGGTTCTTGGCAGCGATGCCGTCACGGGCCCCCAGGGCAGTACGGCAACGCACGCGACCTTCGGCCAGCGGCATCGGCGCACGACGCTCGCGGTCACCGCGCTCTGGGCGTTCGCCACGCTCACCACGCTCGGTACGCTCACCACGCGGGGTGAAGCTCGGCACCAGCGGCTGCTCACGCTCTACCGCGGCCAGGTCCAGCGCCTGACCATTGGTGGCCTTGCGCAGCAGGGCGGCAGCCAGGGCACGCGCGCTGCAACCCAGGTCGGTGGTCAGGCGGTCGAACAGTTCGCCATGGGTGGCTTCTGCTTCGGCTACCAGCGGCGCCAGGCTCGAGGTCAGCTTCTTGATGCGTGCATCCAGCACGGCCTGGGCATTCGGCAGACGGGCTTCGGCAACTTTTTGCCCGGTAACGCGCTCGATCACCTGCAGCATGCGACGCTCACGCGGGGTGACCAGCAGCAGTGCACGGCCATCGCGACCGGCACGGCCGGTACGACCGATACGATGCACATAGGATTCCGGGTCGTACGGCATGTCGACGTTGAACACGTGAGTGATGCGCGGTACGTCCAGGCCACGGGCGGCGACGTCGGTAGCGACGACGATGTCCAGGCGGCCATCCTTGAGCGAGTCGATAACGCGCTCACGCTGGTTCTGGGCGATGTCGCCGTTCAGCGCGGCAGCCTTGTAGCCCTTGGCTTCCAGCGCGGCGGCCAGGTCCAGGGTGGCTTGCTTGGTACGCACGAAGGCGATCAGCGCGTCGAACTCTTCCACTTCCAGCAGACGCAGCACAGCCGGAATCTTCTGGTCGGCATGGACCATCAGGTGGGCCTGCTCGATCGCGGTTACGGTCTGGGTCTTGCTCTGGATCTTGACGTGCTTGGGCTCGCGCAGATGGCGTTCGGCGATCGAGCGGATCGACGACGGCAGGGTGGCGGAGAACAGCACGGTCTGACGGCTGGCCGGGATGGCATCGAAGATCACTTCGAGGTCGTCCATGAAGCCCAGCTTGAGCATCTCGTCAGCTTCGTCCAGTACCAGGTACTGCACGGTCGACAGGACTTTTTCGTCACGACGCAGGTGGTCGCACAGGCGGCCCGGGGTGGCCACGACGATTTGCGCGCCATTGCGGATCGCACGCAGCTGTGGGCCCATCGGGGCACCACCGTAGACGGCGACCACGTTCACGCCCGGCATCTGCTTGGCGTAGGTTTCGAAAGCGGTAGCAACTTGCAGCGCCAACTCACGGGTTGGCGCCAGGATCAGGGCTTGCGGTTCGCGCTTGCTCACATCGATCTTGTTGAGGATCGGCAGGGCGAAGGCAGCGGTCTTGCCGGTGCCAGTCTGCGCCTGGCCGATCATGTCATGACCGGCGAGGATGATCGGGATCGATTGTTGCTGAATGGCGGACGGCTCTTCATAGCCGGTCGCCAGAACGGCAGCAACAATATTCGGGTTGAGATCGAGAGCGGCGAAGCCGCCGGTTTCCTGGGTCATGGGTCTGCCTCTAGGTGCATCCGCAAAGACCCATGCTCCAAAGCTGCACAAGCCATGAAAGACCGACAGGTCACCCAGGCAGCTTTGGCGGCGGGGATTTGCGAAAACGATTGAAAAAGAAAACGTGGGAAGGTCCGCCTAGCGGACGTGCAGCCGAAGCTGGACTCGGAGGGTTTGCACCACCTGATTTTGCGGTCCGCTAAAAGACCGGCGCGTACTATACCCGAAATCGTGCGCAGGCGTGAGGAATATTTTCAGGGTGCCCGGCCAGTATCGGGCCATCAGCAATGTGCGGCTGAAACGATTCCTGCCTGCGATACCGCGTGCCCGCGAAGAAGCCAACTCAGGTAGCCGGCCGAATCTCGCGGATCAGCCCCTCGAGGCTGTACCCCAGGCGCGGCGCCAGCGCCTCCGCCCGGGCCCGCAGCCCGTCCAGGTCCAGCGTCTGCTCCAGGCCCGCCGGCACCAGCAGGATCACATTGCCCTCCTTCACCGGCAGCTCCCAGTAATGCCGGTGGTACAACCCGCGCAGCAACGCCGCGCCCAGCGGCTTGCCATCGTCGGTGGCCCACTGGTTGATCACCAACCACCCCCCTGGGTTCACCTGCTGCTGGCAGTTCTCCAGGAAGTTCCAAGCCAGATGGCCCACCCCCGGCCCATGGTCGGTGTACAGGTCGACGAACAGCAGGTCGGCCTTCTCTGCCGTGGGCAGCAGCTCAAGGGCGTCGCCGATGCGGACATACAGCCGCGGGTCATCATCCAGCCCCAGGTATTCCATGGCCAGGCGCGGCACATCCGGGCGCAGCTCGATCGCCTCAATGTCGTCCAGCGGCAGGAACTTCATGCAAGCCTGGGTCAGCGTGCCGGCACCCAGCCCGAGAAACAGCGCGCTCTCCGGCTGCTCGTGGCACAGCGCCCCCACCAACATGGCACGGGTATAGTCGTATTCCAGCCAGCTGGGGTCAGCCGTGAACACACAGCTCTGCTCGATCGCATCGCCGAACTCCAGAAAGCGGTAGTCGTCGACTTCATACACGCTGATGACGCCAAAGGCGTCCTCCACCCGTGCCAGTAGCCGCTCTTCCCGTTCCACCGCCATGTTCACCACCCACCCGCGCAAAAACGCGCATTGTCCGTCAACGCCCTCGATGCAACAAGCGCAGCGCCAACTGTTACCATGGCCCATAGCCTACAACCGACAGGACCGAGCCCGAGATGAACCAACCCTGGAGCCCCGACAGCTGGCGTGCCCTGCCCATCCAGCAGCAACCGACTTACCCCGATGCCGCGCACCTGTTGAAGGTCGAACAGACCCTGGCCAGCTACCCGCCACTGGTGTTCGCGGGCGAAGCGCGCGAGCTGCGCCGGCAGTTCGCCGAGGTCACCGAAGGCCGCGCCTTCCTGCTGCAGGGTGGCGACTGCGCCGAAAGCTTCGCCGAATTCTCGGCGGCGAAAATCCGCGACACCTTCAAGGTGCTGCTGCAAATGGCCATCGTCATGACCTTCGCCGCCGGCTGCCCGGTGGTCAAGGTCGGGCGCATGGCCGGGCAGTTCGCCAAGCCACGCTCTTCGGGCGATGAAACCATCGGCGACATCACCCTGCCCGCCTACCGCGGCGACATCGTCAACGGCATCGGCTTCGACGCCAAAAGCCGCATCCCCGATCCGGAGCGCCTGCTGCAGGCCTACCACCAGGCCACCGCCAGCCTCAACCTGCTGCGCGCCTTCGCCCAGGGTGGGTTTGCCGACCTGCACCAGGTGCACAAGTGGAACCTGGACTTCATCGCCAACTCGGCGCTGGCCGACAAGTACCACCAGTTGGCCAACCGCATCGACGAAACCCTGGCATTCATGCGCGCCTGCGGCCTGGACAGCGCGCCGCAGCTGCGCGAAACCAGCTTCTTCACTGCCCACGAAGCGCTGCTGCTGAACTATGAAGAAGCTTTCGTGCGCCAGGACAGCCTGACCGGCGACTACTACGACTGCTCGGCGCACATGCTGTGGATCGGCGACCGCACCCGCCAGCTGGACGGTGCCCATGTGGAGTTCCTGCGCGGCGTGCACAACCCGATCGGGGTCAAGGTTGGCCCGAGCATGAACCCCGAAGAGCTGATCCGCCTGATCGATACGCTGAACCCAGCCAACGACCCTGGTCGCCTGAACCTGATCGTGCGCATGGGTGCCGGCAAGGTCGGCGACCATCTGCCAGGGCTTATCCGCACCGTCGAGCGTGAAGGCCGCAAGGTGCTGTGGAGTTCCGACCCGATGCACGGCAACACCATCAAGGCCAGCAGCGGCTACAAGACCCGCGACTTTGCGCAGATCCTGGATGAGGTGAAGCAGTTCTTCCAGGTGCACCAAGCCGAGGGCAGCCATGCCGGCGGTATCCACATCGAGATGACCGGGCAGAACGTCACCGAATGCATCGGCGGCGCCCGGCCGATCACCGAGGATGCGCTGTCAGACCGGTATCACACCCACTGCGACCCACGCATGAACGCCGACCAGTCGCTGGAGCTGGCGTTTTTGATTGCGGAGACGCTGAAGCAGGTGCGGCGCTGAGGTTGGGGCATGCCTTGGGATTTTCAGCGCCTGTGAGATCGAGCGCCGCCCGCGCGGCGCTTCGCGGGGCAAGCCCGCTCCCACATTTGTTGCAACGTGGCCATGTCTGTCAGGCCATGGTTGTCAGCCTTGTTGGTCTGACTCAATTTCTCGGCTGGTGCTGCCGCCGCCTCACCAGTCTCAAGACAAGCACCAAACCAGGCAACCATGGCCTGACAGGTTCGGCACGCTGCAACAAATGGACTGCCCCCGAAAAGTTGGACAGTTTTAGCCAGTAGCCTGAGTCCTGTAGCTGACAGGGCTCAGGCCATTGAGTTTCAGCCTGATGCGGTCATGGTTGTAGTAATGGATGTACTCCTCCAGGCC
>NZ_NFZQ01000120.1 GCF_002165135.1 Pseudomonas sp. SID14000
CTGTCGTACGACGGGAAGGATTTCTCCGGCTGGGCGAAGCAGACCAGCCGGCGCACGGTGCAGGGGGAGATCGAGGACGCGCTGCGGACCGTGACCAGGTCCCCGGTGACGTACGACTTGACGGTGGCCGGGCGGACGGACGCCGGGGTGCACGCGCGCGGGCAGGTGGCGCATGTGGACCTGCCGGTCGAGGTGTGGGCCGAGCACCGGGAGAAGCTGCTGCGCCGGATGGCCGGGCGGCTGCCCCTGGACGTACGGATCTGGCGGGCGGCCGAGGCGCCGGCCGGGTTCAACGCGCGGTTCTCCGCGCTGTGGCGCCGCTACGCCTACCGGGTGGGGGACCGGCCGGGCGGGGTGGACCCGCTGACGCGCGGTCATGTGCTCTGGCACGAACGGCCGTTGGACCTGGACGCGATGAACGAGGCG
>NZ_NFZQ01000121.1 GCF_002165135.1 Pseudomonas sp. SID14000
GAGCTTGCCCGTGACCACGGAGTCAACGAGCAGTTCACTACCGCCGAGCCGTCGGTACCCGGACCGGATCTTAGCGAGGATCGCACCATTCATGTACAGCGCGCCGTTCTGGCCGTTAATGCCACGGACACGCGCAGTAAGGGAGTCCAGGGCATCAAAGAACTCGTAGCCGTTGAGAACCGGCCCGACGCCGCCAGCGTCGAACACCTGGGCACCGATGATCCGCTTCCGCAGGCCGTCGAACTCCTTCGGGTTTACAGAGCTATCGCCGTTGAAGAACTTGTCAGCGAAAGTAAAAGCAGCGGCCTTGACCTTCAAGGTCTCCTGGATCGCGCGCTGATCGTTGAGGTTGCCTCGCGTCCGGGAAATGAACTTATCCACGTCAGAGTCGCCACCGAGAATCGAAAGCATCTCGATTCTC
>NZ_NFZQ01000122.1 GCF_002165135.1 Pseudomonas sp. SID14000
ACTGCTGCATTAGTGGGGCAGCAGTGGAGAGTTTACCATTCCAGCCAATAGTTATGCTGCAACGATGTGAGGATCGATGTGGGTATAAGCTTCTACCGATTTGCGAAACCCAGAATTTGGCTGGTTTCGACAGACATATGTGACAGCGTGGGTGTTGTTTCGAATATCCGCCCGCGTCACATTTGCTGGCAAAACAGCAACGGCCTTGAAAACGTCAGGTACAACGAATTCATAATTCGCTGAGTGGATCTCGAAAACGCCTGGACTGTAATCAACAGCTGAAGCTGGGGCGCTCATACAGAGAACGGCTGCAAGCATAGCACCGCAGCCGAAGAAAAAACTTCGGATCAGTTTCATTGGGTTCACCCTCGGAAAATTTTGGAAGGAATAAAAATGGATAAGAAAAAACCCCGGTCACGGA
>NZ_NFZQ01000123.1 GCF_002165135.1 Pseudomonas sp. SID14000
GTTCCAGCGCGTCGAGGTGACGGTGGCGGACTCGCAGCACCGCCGCTGACCCGCTCCTCCTCATACGCCGGGGCCCGGACCGCGCATCGCGGTCCGGGCCCCGGCGCGTGTACGGGTGCGGCTCAGCCGACGGCCTTCCTGGCGCCACCGAAGGCGGCGACCGGGCCGAGGAGCAGGAAGAGGTACGTCATGAAGTCGGCCTCCTCCTTCCAGACGTCCAGCAGGGCGCCGAAGCGGTCGAAGAAGATCTCGGAGAAGCTGACGTGCAGGGCGTCGGCGACGATCATCGACATGCCGATGAGCTGGCCGAAGAAGACGGCCACCAGGGAGAAGACGACTCCCGCGCCGATGACGGCCGGGTTGGACCCGCCGACCTTGCTGCCGACGAAGCCGACCAGGAAGCCGACGCCGACGGCCGCG
>NZ_NFZQ01000124.1 GCF_002165135.1 Pseudomonas sp. SID14000
CGCTTCACCTCGACCACCAACTACGCGGCCGCCCGCACCCAGAGCCTGCAGGCCACCGCTGACCTGTACGGATCCGGCAGCGCGACGTGGAACACGGTCGCCAACACCTGGGCCGCCATCGGCGTCGGCGCACGGGTGCCGACCAGTGGCGTCACCGTCACCAAGCCGGCCGACCAGAACACCGTCGTGAACACCGCCGCGAGCCTGCAGATCCAGGCCAGCAGCACCACCGGCGGCGCGCTGACCTACACGGCCACCGGCCTGCCGGCCGGCCTGTCGATCAACGCCTCGAGCGGCCTGATCTCCGGCACGCCGACCACGGTCGGCAACAACAGCGTGACGGTCACGGCGAAGGACTCCACCAACGCCACCGGCTCGGCCACGTTCAACTGGACGATCAGCCCCACCGGTGGTGGCG
>NZ_NFZQ01000125.1 GCF_002165135.1 Pseudomonas sp. SID14000
CGGCTGTTCTCGATGTGCAGGAAGGGAACGCCGCGGCCGGCGGCCGACGCGCTCTGTATGTTGGTGGTGCCTTCGAGCCGGCCGCACGACTGCTCCCAGACGCGGCACACGCGCTGTCCTGCCGCGGCGATCAGGTCGGCGGCCCGCCGCACGTCGGACCCCGCGGCCGCGGCGCCGGGAGAGACGACGACATCATGACCGGGCGAGCTCTCGTCGGCGAACCCGTGCACCTGGACGGCGGGGAATCCGCGCGCGACGAGCACGTCGCAGACGGCGTCGAAGACCGTGTCCCGGCGGTGCGCGACATCCGCGGCGTTTCCCTGGCCGACGTCACGCGGCGCGCCGGCGAGCACCAGGACGCCACCCGGCACTCTGCTGAACAGATCCGCGCCGATCAGTTCACTGCGCAGGTCGGAGC
>NZ_NFZQ01000126.1 GCF_002165135.1 Pseudomonas sp. SID14000
GCGACGAGCTTGCCCGCCGCGGGCGAGACCATGTTGACGATCCCGGCGTGCTTGGCCAGCCGGTAGCCGGTCTCCCAGCGCTCCAGGAAGCGTTCGGGGTCGACATACGCGTCCACGGTCCAGTCCAGCTGGCTCTCGCCGATCGCGCCCTTGGCGGGCAGATGTACGTCCGCTCCGCAGATCCGGGCGGCGCTCTCGACCAGCCGCGGGCCCTGCGGCGTCAGCTTCAGCTCGGTGTGCGCGGGGCCGTTGCGTACGCCCAGGGCGTCCAGGACCAGGCAGTTGTACTCGACCAGCGCGTCCTGCTCCACACCGTGAAGGGGCATCAGCTGGGCGCCGGCCGCCATGTCGTGCACTCCGTTGGCGCCGAGGTGGTGCATCTTCCAGATGTCCGTGACGTGGTGCTTGCCGTCCAG
>NZ_NFZQ01000127.1 GCF_002165135.1 Pseudomonas sp. SID14000
ACTCGTTAAGGGAATCGCCAACGTCACCCACAGCTAGTTGCCTCCCACGAGGAACTTCCTCGCGGACCTACCTCCGACCTTCTCACGGGCTGAGTGGCATGGCGGTGGGACCTACGCATGCCCTGTCCTGCCGCGTGGCGGTGTGGATGGGCTGGCTTGGCCACCCTCCGTCCTCGAAGGAGCTTTGTCTCTGACGAGCTTGACCCACCTTGCTCGAGGCGGATGGTGAGCCGTTCTTCGAAAGCTGATGAATGTGGAAGTGAATAAAGATTGTGCCTTTGTGCTCGGATCAGTTGGGGTACTGGACTGCGATCGTGGCGCATCAGCCCCCGATTGGGCAGGTCATCATGGGTACCAATTGGTCCTCGGCGGGCGCCGGCTTGAGTCATCACCCCTCTGACCTGGGCTTTCACAGA
>NZ_NFZQ01000128.1 GCF_002165135.1 Pseudomonas sp. SID14000
AGCTGGAGCGAGCGACCGACCTCGTCGATGCCGGACCAGGCCGACCGGCCGAACGATTCGGCCCTGCAGATCTCGCTGGAGAACGCGCTGGCCGAGTTGTCGCCCCTGGATCGTGCGGTGCTGGTGCTGCGGTTCTTCGAAGATCGCAGCGTCGAGCAGGTCGCGCTGGATCTGGGCAAGAACGCCGGTGCGATCAGGACCAGGACGTCACGAGCTCTGGAGCGGCTGCCCGCCGTCCTCGGCACGGACGTCGACCACCTGATCGCTCTCTGACAAGAAGGAACCGATGATCAACCTGAACGACACCCTGCCCGAGCTGATGCGCCGGGCCACCGAGAACCTCGAGCCCGAGTCCACCGACCTGGTCGAACGCGGGATGGCCCGGGGCGCCGTCCTGCGCCGCCGCCGGACCGCT
>NZ_NFZQ01000129.1 GCF_002165135.1 Pseudomonas sp. SID14000
AGTACGCGTGCCATGTGCGCGACGTACTGGAGACGCAGACCTTCCGGATCGCGCAGTGGCTGGCGGAGGACCGGGCGGTTTACGCGCCGATGGACCGGACCGGACGCGTGAAGCAGGCGAAGTACGAGGACCAGGACCCGATGGAGGTCGCGGCGGCGCTGATGCGGTTCGCCCGCGAGTTCGGTGCGGCGGCGCGCGTGCTGACGCCGCCTCAGCTCGGCAAGCTCGGCCTCTACAACTACCCGGTCGTGGCGCCTCGCTCGCTCAGCTGGATCGTCCGGCACACCGCCCACGAGATCCAGCACCACCGGTACGACATCGTCAAGATCCTCGCCGTGCTCGAACCGCCGATCATCCCGGCCCCGAAGCCCGAGCCGGAGACAGAGGTCGATACGGACGCAGCGGAGGCGACGGA
>NZ_NFZQ01000012.1 GCF_002165135.1 Pseudomonas sp. SID14000
TCAAGAACCATGCTGGCAGCACGTTGCTTGAACTCGCGGGTGTAGGTCTTTCGTTCTTGCATGGAACCTCCTGATTGGGCGAATCATATCGCCCTTAAGAGGTGTCCGGGATCATTAGGCCAGTTCACCTTACCCGCGAAGAGGCCATTGCTGGTTACATCAGTTTCCGATCAGTACACATCCCGCCGATACCGCCCATCCTCGATCAGCTGCTGCACAGCGACCTCCCCGAGGATACCGTTGAGCGCTGCATCCACCCCCGTAGCCATCCCTTGCAGGCTGCCACAGACATACACACAGGCGCCATCCGCGACCCAGCGCTTGAGCTCATCAGCCTGCTGCAGTAACACATCCTGCACATACACCTTCTCGGCCTGGTCCCGCGAAAACGCCAGGTCCAGACGTGCCAGGTCACCGCTGTCCAGCCAGCCTTGCAGCTCGCTGCCACATAGCAGGTCATGCGCCCGGTTACGCTCGCCGAACAGCAGCCAGTTGCGCTGCTCACCAGTATTCACCCGCGCGCGGAGCAGGCTGCGCAGGCCGGCCAGGCCGGTACCGTTGCCGATCAGTACCATTGGCGCAGCGCTTTGCGGCAGGTGAAAGCTGCTGTTGCGCCGCAAGCGCAGGCTCAGCGTACCGTCAAGCGGCAAGTACTCCGTCAGCCAGCCGGAACCCAGGCCCAGGTTGCCATCGGCATGGCGTTCCTGGCGCACGATCAGCTCCAGCACGCCATCGCTGGCGATCGAGGCGATCGAGTATTCGCGACTACCGATCGGCACCAGTGCATCGACCAGTGCTTGCGGCTGCAAGCCGACCAGGTGATCGCGCCGGGTCGGCAACTGGCGGCCGGCCAGGGCCTGGGCGAGGGTTTCGCCCAGGCCATTCACTTGCACCTTGGCCCCGGCGTCCAGCGCCATGCCATCGAGGAAGGCGTCGATCCTCGGCTGGCCATTGAGCGGCAGGATCTCCACCAGGTCGCCGGCTTCCCAGCTGGCGGGCTGTTCCGGTCGCAGGCCCAACAGGTACACCGGCTGGCCCTGGCTGCCCGGGTTGAGCAGTTCACGGTGCACCAGCGACCAGTTGCCGAAACCCGGCGGCTGCCAGGCGGTCACCGGCTGGGCACCGGTCAGTTGCGCCAGTTCCTGCTGCCACTGCTGCAGCGCGGCCTGGTCGGCGTTGTCCACTTCCACCGGGCTGAACGCACTGCTGGCACCGCGTTCACCCAGCCATGCCTGCAGGCGGCGGGCGAAGCCGCAGAAGTGCGGATACTGGCGGTCACCGAGGGCGAGCAGGGCATAGCTGAGGTTGTCCAGCGCCCAAGGCTGGCCGAGCACCTTGCGCTCGAAGGCGCGGGCGCTGTCGGGGGCTTCGCCGTCGCCGAAGGTGCTGACCACGAACAGCGCACGGCGGGCCTGGCGCAGGTCGCTTTCACCCAGTTCGGCCAGGGCGCGTACCTGCACTGGCAGGCCGGCGGCCTGAAGCTGCCCGGCGCTCTGCCAGGCCAGTTGTTCGGCAAGCCCGCTCTGGCTGGCAAAGCCGATCAGCCAGCTGTCGCCGCTGGCAGTGTTGCTGGTGACGTTGCCACGGGCCGCGCGTACCTGGCGCTTCTTGCGCCGGCGGTCGAGGTACAGCAGCCAGCCGGTGACGAAGAACAGCGGCATGGTCAGGCTGGCGATGGTGACGATGATGCGCCCCGGCAGGCCGAAGTATTCGCCCACGTGCAGGGCGTAGACGCTCTGCAGCAACTGGGCCTTGAAGGATTTGTCGGTGTAGCGGTCATGTTTTTTCACCTGGCCGCTGGCCGGGTCCAGCACCAGGGTATTGAAGGCACGCGGGTGGTCGGCGTTGTCCAGCAGGTAGAACAGGTTGGCTGGCCGACCGCCTACCGGTGGCAGGCGCAGGTTGTACATGGCCAGGCCCGGGCCGGCGGCATCCTTGAGGTTGGCCCAGATCGCGTCGTAGTCGACCACCAGCGGCGGGGCGTTCTTGTCGATTTTCTGTGGCCCGTGGCGGCCACGGCCTTCGCCGTGCTTTTGCTGCTGGCCGGCGGCCGGCGCGTCGGCCAGCAGCTTGTTCAGGCCGTCGCGGTACCACTCGTAGGACCAGAACAGCCCGGTCAGGGCGAACAGCAGGTAGAACATCAGGCACCAGGTGCCGGCCACCGCGTGCAGGTCCCAGTTGAAGGCGCGGCCTTTCTTGGCCCAGTCGAAGGTCAGCCAGGTGCGCCAGTCCAGCGCCTTGCGCGGCCAGCGCAGGTACAGGCCGGAGAGGCAGAAGAACACCAGCATCAGGGTGCAGGCACCGGTGATCTGCCGGCCGCTGTCGCCCATGGCGAGGAAGCGGTGCAGGTTGAGCATGAGGTTGAAGAAGCCTTGCCCGGCCACTTCTCCCTTGAGTTCGCCGGTGTACGGGTCGGCATAGCGCAGCGGGCCACGGCGTTCGCCAGGTGGGGGCGTAAAGAAGACGCGGGCGGCATTGCCTTGGCGTACGTCGACCCACAGCATCGCCACCTTGTCGTCTTGCTGGGCCTCGACCCGACGTACCAGCTCGGCCGGCGGCAGCACGCCTTCGGCGCGTACTTCTACCTTGAGTACATCGGCATTGAATGCACGCAGCAGCTCTTCCTGAAACGAGTACAGGGCCCCGGTGATACCCATCAAGGCCAGCACCAGGCCAGCGGTGATGCCAAAGAACCAGTGCAATTGGAACAGCGTCTTCTTCACCACATGATCACCTTGTGTTTCTGCCGCACACTGCGCGGCGTGCATTATGCCTTGATACGCAAAAGCCCCGCTCACGGGAATGAACGGGGCAGGGGGCTAGTCAGTCAGGCTTGTGTTGTCTGTACCGGCCTCTTCGCGGGTGAACCCGCTCCCACAGAGATATCACTGGACCTGAGGTCAGTGGAGTACCTGTGGGAGCGGTTTTGCTCGCGAAAGGGCCGGCACAGGCGCAGCCCATTCAACAGGTCAACCCCATCCCGGCATCAGAAGTGGAAGCTGGTGGTCAACAGCGCAGTACGCCCGGCGGCCTGGTTGGCATAGTGCCCACTGTAGGCCTTGTCGTAGTAGACCTCGTTGGTGAGGTTCTGCACGTTCAGTTGCAGGTCGACGTGCTTGGTCAGCTTGTAGCTGGCCATGGCGTCGTAGCGCCAGTACGAGTCGACCATCACGCTGTTGGTGGTGTTGCCGAACACTTCATCGACGTAGAAGGCACCACCACCAAGGGTCAGCTTCGGCGTGACGTTGTAAGTGGTCCACAGGGTCAGGCTGTGGTTCGGTGTGTTTGGCAATTGGTTGCCATCGTTGTAACCCTCGATGAACACCGTGCCGACCCGCTGTGCGCCGCCGTCGACGAGCTTGGCATCCAGGTAGGTGTAGCCGGCGAATACTTGCCAGGCGTCGGTCAGCTTGCCGGTGGCGCTAAGCTCCAGGCCGTCGACACGAGTCTTGCCGATGTTCTGGTAGGTGTTGTTATCCACCAGTACACGAGCGTCTTCCTTCTCGGTGCGGAAAATGGCTGCGGTCAGCGCCAGGCGTTCATCGAGCAGATCCCACTTGGTACCGATTTCGTAGTTGGTGGTTTGTTCCGGTTTCAGCTCGCTGGTAGTGGTGGCCGTGACCAGCGCGTTGCCGTCGGAGCCTTCGCCGAGCGCGTAGCCAGGCGGGGTGGCGGAGGTGGCATAGGACACATAGATGCTGCCGTTCTCGGCAGGCTTCCAGGTCAGGCCTAGTTGGCCAGTGACGAACTCACTGGTGTCTTGGGTCTTGAAGCTGGTCGAACCGTTGGCCACTTTGGTCTTGGCCTTGGTGTCGAAGTGGTCGTAACGCAGGCCCATGGTCAGCAACCAGGCCGGGTCGAGCTCCAGCGTGTCGGTGAAGTAAATGGCGCGCGTGTTGCCAGCGGTATCGGCTCCGGCTTCGGTGCGGCTGATGGTGCCGTCCCACTCTTCATGCGGGTTGGGGTTCGGGAACGAGGTGCAGACACCGGAGATCTGGCCTGTTGCACTCGAGCAGCTGCCAGCGCCGAAACCAGTGACGTTATAGCCCGTTTTCACCGAGGTTTCCCGGCTGAGTTCGATACCGGTGGAGAAGCTGTTCTTCATGCCGGCCACGTAGAAATCACCATACAGGTCGGTCTGGTTGGTGGTCGTGCGGGTATTGGCTACACGGTTGTTCGGGCGACGCCAGACTTCACCGTTGAGGATGTTGCCCTTGCTGTCGTCTGGCTGGCTGTAGATGTAGTCCTGCAGCGTATTGCCATGGCGCAAGGTGTTCTTGACGGTCAGCGAGGCGCTCAGGTCGTGCTCGATGCTGATGGTCGAGATATCTGCGCGGCTCTTGGAGAAATCGCGACCGACCAGGCCGTAGTAGTTGCTGCTGCTGCCACCGCCGTGGGTTGGCTTGTCCGGGTTGGCCGAGGTGCGAGCGGCCGAGCTGCCGGAGCGCAGGCTGTAGGGAATACCCGAATCCGGCAGGTCGTCGCTTTCCACGTGGTAGTAATCAAGGCTCACGCGGGTATCGGTGCCCAGGCCGAACACCAGCGAAGGTGCCACGCCCCAACGGTCGTAGTTGACCTCATCGCGGCCGGCGACATTGCTTTTATGGGTCATCAGGTTCAGGCGACCAGCGACGCTGTCGCTGAACTGATAGTTGCCATCCAGGGTGTAGCGCTGGGTCTGATCGCTGCCCCAGGTCCAGGCGCCGTCGAGCGAGTTGCCCAGGTGCGCACGCTTGCTGACCATGTTGATGGTGCCACCGGCAGCGCCACGGCCAGCGATCGAGGAATTCGGGCCCTTGGCCACTTCCACCGACTCGATGGCGAAGATCTCGCGGGTTTGCGAACCGGTATCGCGCACGCCGTCCAGGTACATCGAGCTTTGGCTGTCGAAGCCGCGGATGAATGGGCGATCGCCGGACGGGTTGCCCCCTTCGCCGGCACCCATGGTGATGCCCGGCACGGTACGCAGGGCGTCCTGCAGCGTCAGGGCGCTGGTGTCCTTGATCACTTGCTGCGGGATTACGGTGATCGAGCGTGGGGTATCTACCAGCGGGGCGGTGTACTTCTGCGAGGAGGCCTTGTCGACCTTGTAATCGGTGCTGGCCTGTTCAGCCTTGCCGTTTACGCTGGTGGCGTCGAGGGTGATCGGGCTGCTGCCGGCCGGGTCGGCGGCGTAGGCCGACGAGGCGCTGAGGGCGACGCCGATGGCAGACACGATCAGACGTGGTGAGCTCACTGCAGATGGTACGGACTGGCGCATTGCTTAGGACCTTCCCCAAGGTGTTGAGGCCGCGGATCTTAGTGTAAGCAATTGTTGGTCGCAATTGAGAGTCGTTACCATTCGTGAAGAATTTACAATCTTTACAGTTTCCCTTTACGGTTTCATCAAGCTGAAACGTATTAAGCGGCGAACGGGGCTTGTGAAGCGCGAAAGGGAATCAATATCATTGACGCCTTTACATTCTCCAACGGGGCTGCCGCCATGCTGCTTCACATCCACGGCCTGTTCGATGCCGATGAACTGGCCCGTATCCGCGAGGCGCTGGAGCAGGCCGACTGGGCCGACGGCAAGATCACGGCCGGCTACCAGTCGGCCAAGGCCAAGCACAACCTGCAGTTATCGGAAGGGCACCCACTGGCCAAGGAGATCGGCAGTGCGCTGATCGACCGCTTGTGGCAGAACCCGCGCTTCATGTCTGCTGCCTTGCCGCACAAGGTGTTCCCGCCGCTGATCAACTGCTACCGCGAAGGCGGCAATTTCGGCTTCCACATCGACAACGCCCTGCGCCAGCCCAAGGGCAGCCCGGAGCGGGTGCGTACCGACCTGTCTTCCACGCTGTTCCTCAGCGATCCGGACAGCTACGACGGTGGCGAGTTGGTGATCCAGGACACCTATGGCGTGCAGCAGGTCAAGCTGGCTGCCGGTGACCTGGTGTTGTACCCCGGTACTAGCCTGCACAAGGTCAACCCGGTGACCCGTGGCCAGCGTTACGCTGCATTCTTCTGGACCCAGAGCCTGGTGCGCGAGGACAGCCAGCGGGCGTTGCTGTTCGAGATGGATAATGCCATCCAGCAACTGACTGCCGATGTGCCGGATCATCCATCACTGCTACAGCTGACCGGCACCTACCACAACCTGCTGCGCCGCTGGGCCGAGGTCTGAGCCGTGTCCTATCAGTTGCGGCGTGAGGAAGTGGTGGATGTGGCCGGTTTGCAGGCCATGCTGGAAGAAAGCCCCGGCAAGGCTGCCCAGGCGATCCTGGCTGCGGCAGGGCAGGGCGCGGTCGAGGCGCAGTTGCTGTTGGGGCAGATCCTGCTTGACGGGCGCGGTATTCAGGCGGATGCCGCCGTGGCCAGGCGCTGGTTCGGCATCGCCGCTCAGGGCGGCAGTGCCATGGCGCACAACATGCTGGGGCGTTGCCTGGAGCATGGCTGGGGCGGTGAGCCAAGCCAGGCGCAGGCGGCTATTCACTATGCGCGTGCGGCCGATGCCGGGCTGGACTGGGGGCTGTACAACCTGGGCAACCTGCTGGCCACCGGGCGCGGCCTACCGGCCAACCAGACGCAGGCGCTGATGTGCTACGAGAAGGCCGCTTACATGGGGCATGCCAAGTCGATGAACCTGTATGGGCGTTACCTGGAGCAAGGCATTGCCACGGCGCCCAACCCTACACGAGCAGTACGCTGGTATCGGCGTTCGGCCGAGGCGGGGGACTTTCGTGGCATGTTCAGCCTGGCGCTGGTGCTGGTCGAGCGTGGTCAGGTAGCGGAAGCCGGGCCGTGGCTGGAGCGGGCGCGGGTCGAGGGGAACATGAATTTCCTGCGCAGTGCGCTGGTGACCTTGCAGGGGGCGGGGCCGGTATTGATGGCCTTTGCGGCGCGGTATGCCGAGGAGATCGAACGGCGCGAAGCTTGAGGTTCCCTCAAGGCCCGCAGTCCCTGTAGGAGCAGCCTTGTGTTGCGAAGAGGCCGGCATGACAAAAGATGGCCTTTGGCAGTCATGGCCTCTTCGCAGCACAAGGCTGCTCCTACAGGGAGTTGCACAGGCCTGAAGGCGGAAAGCACAAATGAAAACGGGGCCTTGCGGCCCCGTTTTGCATTACAGGTAGTAAGCCTTCAGCGGCGGGAAGCCGTTGAACTCCACTGCGCTGTAGCTGGTGGTGTAGGCACCGGTCGACAGCCAGTACAGGCGGTCGCCGATGGCCAGGTTCAAGGGCAGGCCATACTTGTAGTGCTCGTACATGATGTCGGCGCTGTCACAGGTCGGGCCGGCGATGACCACTTCTTCGGTCTCGCCTTTCTTCTCGGTCCAGATCGGGAACTTGATGGACTCGTCCATGGTTTCGATCAGGCCGGAGAACTTGCCCACGTCGGTGTAGATCCAGCGCTCGACGGCGGTGCGCGACTTGCGTGCAACCAGTACCACTTCGCTGACCAGGATACCGGCGTTGGCAATCAGCGAACGGCCAGGCTCGAGGATGATTTCCGGCAGGTCGTCACCGAAGTCTTCCTTCAGGAAGCGGATGATTTCTTCGGCGTAGGTTTCCAGGCTGTTGGTCCGGGTGATGTAGTTGGCCGGGAAGCCGCCACCCATGTTGATCAGCTTCAGCTCGATGCCGTCTTCTTCCTTCAGGCGCTCGAAGATCACCTTGACCTTGGCGATGGCGGCATCCCACACGCTGATGTCACGCTGCTGCGAGCCAACATGGAAGGAAATGCCATAAGGCACCAGGCCCAGGTCGCGGGCGAGGATCAGCAGGTCCATGGCCATGTCGGTCTGGCAGCCGAATTTACGCGACAGCGGCCAGTCGGCAGTGGTCGAGCCTTCGGTGAGGATACGCACGTACACCTTCGAGCCCGGGGCGGCCTTGGCGATGTTGCGCAGGTCTGCTTCCGAGTCGGTGGCATACAGGCGCACGCCCTTCTCGTAGAAGTAGCGGATGTCCTTGGACTTCTTGATGGTGTTGCCGTAGCTGATACGGTCAGCGGTGACGCCGCGGCCCAGCACCTTGTCCAGCTCGTAGATCGAGGCGATGTCGAAGCTCGAACCTTTCTCTTTGAGCAGGTCGATGATTTCCACGGCCGGGTTGGCCTTGACCGCGTAGTACACCTTGGCGAATTCGAAACCTGCACGCAGGTCGTCGTAGGCCTGGCTGATCATCTGGGTATCGATGAGTACGAACGGGGTTTCCTGCTTGTCGGCGAACGCCTTCATTTTCTGGAAGGTGTCACGCGCGAAATAGTCTTCGACCTGGATCGACATGCTCAGGGACTCCATGGGCAAACTGAAAGATTAAGTGGCTGCAAACTGAACGTCCTCCGTATCCCCACTTTGGTTCGCCTACTCAGTACTTGAGCCGGATGGATCGTTTCCAGCATGGACGTTCGGCGCGCACTTTAGGGCGTGAAGAATGCAGAATCAACAGGCAATCCGGGCGTGATCGACGTGGATCGACGATCAGCCATTTGAATAACCGACTCGTGTGACCGGCTGATGTTCCCCGCAGTGTTTCAAGCGTAAAAAATTGTGGAATGGACCAAATTGGCCCCTTCGCGGGTAAACCCGCTCCCACAGGGTTTTCACGCTTCCTGTGGGAGCGGGTTTACCCGCGAAGAGTCCTGTGGTGTTCATATTTATGGCCACAATGCTTCGCACTGCCGCCCGTGAAAAAGACAATAAATTTTTTGTTACCGACTGGCGGAATTGCCGGCTTTGATGAGAAACATTACTATTCGCACCCTTGTCCGCCTCCCTGATGACCCCGACCGTGTCCGGACCCAAAGGCTTCCTCGACCACTACCATGAGCTGATCGGCACCTGGACGCGCAAGTTGCGCAGTCGACCGCAGGCCGAGGACCTCACCCACGATGCCTTTGTCCGGGTACTGGAAAACCCGCGCGAGCAGGTTGAGCAGCCTCGCGCCTACCTGCACCAGACCGCGCGCAACATTGCCGTGGACGGTTTCCGTCGCGAGGACCGCCGCCAGGCCCTGGAGCAGGAAGCCTTCGATGAAGGCGTGGCCGGTAATGGCGACCCCGAGGCCTACATGCATGCGCTGGAGCTGGCCGACAGGGTCGAGCGGGCGCTGGCCGAACTGCCGCTCAATTGCCGGCAGGTGTTCATCTGGCAGAAGCTCGAAGGTTTGACCCAGGCCGAGATCGCCGAGCGCATGGGGTTGAGCAAGAACATGGTCGAAAAGTATATGATCCGCACGCTCCGGCATCTGCGTGAGCACCTGGATGTGTCGGCATGATGAGTCAGGAGACCTTTTCGATGAAACAGCACGGTACCGGTACCGTCCGCGAGCAGGCGGCTGCATGGTTCGCCCGCATGCAGGATGCGCCTCGCGATGCCGTGCTGCAGGCGCAACTGCACGCCTGGCTGGAAGGCGATGCACGGCACCGTGAAGAGTACCAGCAGCTCGCCCGCCTGTGGCAAGCCGCCGACTTCATCCCCCGCCAGCGCCTGGAAGCGCTGTGCCAGCCGGCCCCGGCACGTCGTTTGCCACGTCGACGCTTTGTGCGCCAGGCCTTGGCCGCCAGTGTGGCCGCACTGGCGTTGGGGCTGGGTTGGGGTGGCTGGCACTATCAGCAACTGAATCACCAGGGCAGTTTGCAGACAGCCTTCAACGAACGCCGCCAGGTTGACCTGCCGGATGGTTCGCACCTTGAACTCAACGGCAGTACGCAAGTGCAGGTCGCTTTCAGCGCCGGCCAGCGGCATGTCCGGCTGATGGCGGGGGAAGTGATGTTCACCGTCGCCCCTGACGGTGGCAGGCCGTTCGTGGTCGACACCGCCCAAGGTAGCGTGACTGTCACCGGTACCCGCTTCGACGTCCGCCTGGACCCGGCCAGCACCCGCGTGGCGGTGGAGCAGGGCTCGGTGCGTGTGCAGGGCAGGGGCGCCTCGCAGGCGCAGCTCACGGCAGGCCTGGGCTCGCATATCGATGCACAAGGCCAGGTGGCCGCGCCCTATCCGGTGAATACCGGCGCCCTGACTGCCTGGCGCCAAGGCCGGCTGGTGTTCGACAACGCCACCCTGGCCGAGGTGGTGGCGGAAGCTTCGCGCTACCGCAGCCAGCCGCTGCGGGTCGCCCCCGGCAAAGTCGCCCAGCTGCGGTTGTCCAGCACCTTCAGCACCGACGACACCGACGCGCTGCTGCGTGCCTTGCCGAGCATCCTGCCGGTGGCCATCAAAGCCCATGAAGATGGCTCGCGCGAAATAATCGCGAAATAGATTCAGGTTTTTTTCCGCTCGTTCGTCTTCCCCGCCAGCTGCAACTGCCAAGCATTTCCATTTGCATGCGGTTGGCGTTTATTCCGTACTCCAGGAAGTTTCGACGACGTGAACAACAACAAGCCCTTCCCACGCTTCCGCGCCCTGGCGCTGGCCCTGGCGGTCAGCGCCGTGGCCGTCAACAGCCAGGCCGCAGAGGCCGGCAGCACCATCCGGATCCAGGCCCAACCCTTGGCATCGGCGCTGAACCAGCTGGGCCAGCAGACCAACCTGCAGCTGTTCTTCAGCCCCGAGTTGGTAGCCGGTAAGCAGGCCCCGGCGGTTTCCGGCCAACTGGCGCCCGAGCAGGCGCTGCAGCAACTGTTGCAAGGCAGTGGCCTGACCTACGAGATGTCCCAGGGCACCGTGGTAGTCAAGCCGGCCCAGGCCGATGGCACCCTCACTACCGGCAGCCTGGAACTGGCGCCCACCGACATCAAGGTTGTGGGCGACTGGCTGGGCGATGCCCAGCAAAGCGTGGTGCAGAACCACCCTGGCGCGCGCACCGTGGTGCGCCGCGAGGCGATGGTGGAGAAGGGCGCAATGAACGTGCGCGATGTGCTGCGCGGTATCCCGGGGGTGCAGGTGCAGGACTCTAACGGCACCGGCGGCAGCGACTTGTCGCTGAACGTGGGTGTTCGCGGCCTGACTTCGCGCCTGTCGCCACGCTCCACGGTCCTGATCGACGGCATCCCGGCCGCCTTCGCGCCCTATGGGCAGCCGCAGTTGTCGATGGCGCCGATTTCCTCGGGCAACCTCGACAGCATCGACGTGGTGCGCGGCGCCGGCTCCGTGCGTTATGGCCCGCAGAACGTCGGCGGGGTGATCAACTTCGTTACCCGGGCGATCCCGGAGAAGACCTCGGCGGAGCTTTCCACCACCCTGGAAACCTCCCAGCATGGCGGCTGGAAGCATACCGAGTCGGCCTTTGTCGGCGGTACGGCGGATAACGGCATGGGTGTGGCGCTGTTGTACACCGGGGTGAATGGCAACGGCTACCGTGCAAGCAACAACGGCAACGACATCGACGACGTCATACTCAAGACTCACTGGGCGCCGACCGATGTCGACGAGTTCTGGCTCAACTTCCATTACTACGATGGCCGTGCCGACATGCCCGGTGGTTTGACCCAGGCCCAGTACGACAGCAACCCGTACCAGTCGCTGCGCGACTACGACTACTTCGCCGGCCGGCGCAAGGACGTGTCGTTCAAGTGGCAGCGCCAGCTCGACGATGCCACCCAGTTCGAAGTGCTGACCTACTACACCGACAGCTTCCGCGGCAGCGCCATTGCGTCGCGCGACATGAAGACCCTGTCGTCGTACCCGCGCAACTACCACACCTTCGCCATCGAACCACGGTTGTCGCGGATCTTCTTCGCCGGCCCGACCACCCAGGAAGTCAGCGTGGGTTACCGTTACCTGAAGGAAGCGATGCGTGAGCAGTCGACCCGCCTGGCGCTGATCGACAACGTGCCGACGCCGACGCCGACTCCGACCTCCGACGGCCATGTGTTCCAGGACCGCAGTGGTGGTACCGAGGCCAGCGCCTACTACATAGACGACAAGATCGACGTGGGTAACTGGACCATCACTCCGGGTATCCGCTTCGAGCACATCAACACCGACTGGCGCGACCGCCCGGTGCTCGGTGCCAACGGCCAGCCAGTGGCGGAGAAGAAACGCAGCATCACCAGCAACGAGCCGCTGCCGGCGTTGAGCGTGATGTACCACATTTCTGATGCGTGGAAGTTGTTCGCCAACTACGAAACCTCCTTCGGTAGCCTGCAGTACTTCCAGCTGGGCCAGGGCGGTACTGGCAACAGCACGGCCAATGGCCTGGAGCCGGAAAAGGCCAAGACCTACGAAATCGGTACACGCTATGACAATGGCGGCTTTGCCGGTGAGCTGACGGCGTTCTACATCGACTTCGATGACGAACTGCAGTACATCAGTAACGACGTGGGCTGGACCAACCTCGGCGCGACCAAGCACCAAGGTATCGAGGCTTCGGTGCGCTATGACCTGGCGGGGCTTGACCCGCGCCTGGAAGGGCTGTCGGTGAGCGGTGGCTACACCTATACCCGCGCTACTTATGAAGGGGACATTCCTGGCTTCAAGGGCCGCGACCTGCCGTTCTATTCACGCCAGGTGGCCACTGCCGGGGTGCGTTACGCGGTCAACCACTGGACCTGGAACCTGGATGCCTACGCCCAATCCAAACAGCGTGCACCGGGGACCGGGATCAATGCCGATGGCAGCTTCAACGGCGACTACATCACCGAGCCGAGTGCGGACGGGCAGTTCGGCGATATTCCGGGTTACGTGACCTGGCATGCGCGTGGCGGCTATGAGTTCGGACCGGAAATGTCCAACCTGAAGTTGGCGGCGGGGGTGAAGAACCTGTTCGACAAGCAGTACTTCACCCGCTCCAGCGACAATAATGCCGGCATCTATGTGGGTGAGCCACGGACTTTCTATGTGCAGGCCAGTGTAGGGTTCTGACATCGCGTCGCCTGCTTCGCGGGTGAACCCGCTCCCACAGGTACCGCGCAGGCCTTCAGCCTTGCGCCGACCCTGTGGGAGCGGGTTTACCCGCGAAGAGGCCGGTTCAGGAAATCACCGCCTCAGCCGGCGAGACAATGCTGGTCTTGGCCCCCCGCGACTGCCCCGAACTCAGGTAAGCCGCAATCGACTCCTGCGTCACCTCGCCCAAAAACACCTGCTCGGCATCCAGCACCGGCAGCCATGCCCGGTTGAACTCGTACATCCGCGACAGCAGGATGCGCAAATGCTCATCATGCGCCGCCGTGGCATTGAACGGCCGCAGGAAGTCGCCACAGGTCCCTTGCTGGCGATGCATATCGCGCCGGCGCACATAACCCAGCGCCTTGTTCTGTGCATCGGTCACCACCACGTACCGGCGGTCGTGCTCGTCCAGCAGCTCCAGCGCATCGCTTACCGGCGTCTGCGGGCTTACCGATGGCGCGTTGTCTGCCGCATCCTCCGCACGCACCAGCAGCAGGCGCTTGAGGGTGCTGTCCTGGCCGACGAAGTTGCTCACGAACTCATCCGCCGGGTGTGCCAGCAAGGTGTCGGGGTGGTCCAGCTGCAACAGCTTGCCGGCGCGGAAGATGGCGATCTTGTCGCCCAGCTTGATCGCTTCGTCGATGTCATGGCTGACCATGATCACGGTCTTGTTCAAGGCCCGCTGCATCTCGAAGAACTCGTTCTGGATCATCTCGCGGTTGATCGGGTCGACCGCGCCGAACGGCTCGTCCATCAACAGCACCGGCGCTTCTGCCGCCAAGGCGCGGATCACGCCGATACGCTGCTGCTGGCCACCGGACAGTTCGCGCGGGTAGCGCTGCAGGTACTGCTTGGGCTCCAGCTTGATCATGTGCATCAGCTCGCGGGCGCGTTCATGGCACTTCTGTTTGTCCCAGCCGAGCAGGCGCGGCACCACGGTGATGTTCTCCTCGATGGTCATGTTGGGGAACAGGCCGATCTGCTGGATGACATAGCCGATATGCCGGCGCAGGGTGACCTCGTCCAGCCCGGTGGTGTCTTCGCCATTGATGAACACTTGGCCGGAAGTGGGCGTGATCAGGCGGTTGATCATTTTCAGGGTAGTGCTCTTGCCGCAGCCTGAGGGGCCGAGGAACACGCAGATTTCCCCTTCGTTGACGGTGAGGCTTACCGAGTCGACGGCCTTTACGTCCTTGCCGTTGACGTTGAAGGTTTTGCTGAGGTTCTTCAGTTCGATCATGAGCGCAGTCCTTCTGGAGTCAGGGCACGTTGCAGGGTTTGCAGCAGCAGGTCGGCGATGATCGCCAGCAGGCTGACCAGCACGGCGCCGACCAGCAGCATCGACATGTCGCTGCGGCTGATGGAGGTGAGGATGAGTACGCCGAGGCCGCCGGCGCCGATGGTGGCGGCGATGGTCATGACGCCGATGTTCATCACCACGGCGGTGCGCACGCCGGCGAGGATCACCGGCACGGCGATGGGCAGCTCGACCATGCGCAGGCGCTGGCCGAAGGTCATGCCGATGCCGCGCGCCGCTTCACGGATGCCGGGTTCGACGTTGGTCAGGGCCAGGTAGGTGTTGCGCATGATCGGCAGCAGTGAGTACAGGAACACGGCGGTGATCGCCGGTAGCGGGCCAAGCCCTTGGCCGAACCTGGAGTAGAACGGCAGCAGCAGGCCGAACAGGGCGATGGAAGGGATGGTCAGCAGCACGGTGGCGCTGGCCTGCAGCGGGCCGGCGAAGGCCGGGAAGCGGGTCATCAGGACGCCCAGCGGCACCCCGACCAGAATCGCCAGGCTGACGGCGACGCTCACCAGCATGATGTGCTGCCAGGTCAGTTGCAGTACCTGGGCCCAGTCCAGGTGGTTGAAGGTATCGATCAGGTTCATGGCTGGCTCTCGCTGTTCAGTGGGTGCTCACGCAGGAAGGTGGCGGCCACGGCAGTCGGGTTCTGGTGCTCGACATCGACCTTGGCATTGAGCTGGCGCATGGTTTCGTCATCCAGCTGCTCGGCCAGTGGCTTGAGCAGGCCGGCCAGTTGCGGGTTGGCTTCGAGTACCTGTTTGCGCACCACCGGGGCGGCGGTGTAGTCGGGGAAGTAGTGCTTGTCGTCTTCCAGCAGCTTGAGGTCGAACGCGTTCAGGCGGCCATCGGTGGTGTACACCAGGCCGGCGAACACCTGGTTGTTGTGCATGGCGGTGTAGACCAGGCCGGCATCCATCTGGCGGATGTTGGCGCGGCCCACTTGCAAGTCGTACATCGCCTTCAGGCCGACCAAGCCGTCCGGGCGGTTGGCGAACTCGGTGTCCAGCGCCACCAAGTGGTTGCGTCGGCTTTCGTCACGCAGCACCTGGTTGAGGTCGCTGATCGAGTTGATCTGTGGATAAGCCTCGGCGACCTGCTTGGGCAGGCCCAGCGCGTAGGTGTTGCTGAACTTCGACGGGGTCAGCCAGATCAGGTCCTTCTTCGCGTCCAGTGCCTTGACCTTGGCGTAGGTCGCCTCGGCACTGGGCATGCGCTCGTCGATATGGTTGTACGATACCAGCGACACGCCGGTGTATTCCCACATCAGGTCGAGCTGGCCGGTTTCCTGGGCCTGGCGCGCGATACTGCTGCCAAGGCCGCTGGTGACGCGCACGTCAAAACCGTTGGCGCGCAGGTATTGCGCGGTGATTTCGGCGAGCACGGTCTGTTCGGTGAACACCCGCGCGCCGATGCGGATCAGCGGTTTGTCTGCCGCCTGGGCAAATCCTGCGAACAGCAGGACCGCGCCCAGCAGCAAGGCGATTCTCTTGTTCATACGTTCCCTATCTTTATTGGGTCAGGCCACGTTCCAGCCAGCGCTTGCTGGAGAAACTCACCGCCGCGTCCAGCACCAGCGCCAGCAGCGCGGTGCAGGCGGCACCCAGCAGCAGCTGTGGCTGGTTGTTCAGGGCGATGCCGGGGAAGATCAGGCTGCCCAGGCTGTTGGCGCCGATCAGGAACGCCAGCGGTGCGGTGCCCACGTTCAGCGCCAGGGCCACGCGCACACCGCCGACGATGATCGGCACGGCATTGGGCAACTCCACCTGCCACAACTGCTGGCGCGGGGTCATGCCGATGCCGGTGGCGGCTTCCTTGAGCGAGGCGGGGACGTTTTTCAGCCCCTCGTAGGTGTTGCGCACGATGGGCAGGAGGGAGGCGAGGAACAGGGCGAAGATTGCAGGCCCGGCGCCGATGCCCAGGATACTCAGGGCGATGGCCAGAACGGCCAGGGGAGGAATGGTGTTGCCAACGTTGAACAACTGCATGAAGCGCTCGGCTTTGTCGACCCGCTGCGGTCGACTTAACGCAATGCCGGCGGGGATGCCCACGGCCAGCGCCGCCGCCATCGAAGCCAGCACCAGGACCAGGTGCGCTTGCAGGTAGAACCCAAGATCGTCGCGATAACGCGCGATCGTGTCGATGCCGATCCAGTGGACCAGCAGGGCCAGGATGACGAGCACGGCGGCCCATCCCAACAGCCCTTTTCCGTAGCGTTTTGCCACAGGCGGACTCCTTGTGTTGTCGGCGAGCACACTTCTTGGTTGCCGGCCAGTCCTGGCGGCGGGTGGTGTGTTCGCGAGTAGCAGCGTGACGCACGCCGAAGGCTGCGATCAGGCCATAAGCCGAACCCCGTCGGGCCCGAAAATGCTGATGAAACCAGCTCCCCAACCGAAGCGGGTTGCAGGGGAGTGGACGTCTCCGTGGGCGTAAAGGTTCCCATCTGGGGCGGCGTTTGGCCAGTGCTAATCACTGGGTGTATCGAAAGATGGCAAGAAAAAACAGCGTGTTAATCCGCTACAGGCGTTGAAATAACTGACCTGTGGCCATTTATCGTGATAAAGCGATTGCCTGTGAAATTGGCTTTGCCTGAGCCGGCCCTTTCGCGGGTGAACCCGCTCCCACAGGGACTGCACCGCACCTGGACGCTGTGCAGTCACCTGTGTGCGGGTTTACCCGCGAAGAGGCCGACACAAGCACCACTCATTCCTCAGGTTTTGGTCCCGGCCCAACTTCAGGTATGATATCGCCCCTTTTTAATCCCCCAGTCAGGCGATTTCCCATGACCAACCAGGCCGCCGAAGTCGCGAAGCGCCGCACTTTCGCAATCATTTCCCACCCCGACGCCGGTAAGACCACCATCACCGAGAAGCTGCTGCTGATGGGCAAGGCCATTGCCGTCGCCGGTACCGTGAAGTCGCGCAAGTCCGACCGCCATGCCACCTCCGACTGGATGGAAATGGAGAAGCAGCGCGGCATCTCCATCACCACCTCGGTGATGCAGTTCCCGTACCGCGAGCACATGATCAACCTGCTCGACACCCCCGGCCACGAAGACTTCTCGGAAGACACCTACCGCACCCTGACCGCGGTGGACTCGGCGCTGATGGTGCTCGACGGCGGTAAAGGTGTAGAGCCGCGGACCATCGCCCTGATGGACGTGTGCCGCCTGCGCGACACGCCGATCGTCAGCTTCATCAACAAACTCGACCGTGACATCCGCGACCCGATCGAACTGCTCGACGAGATCGAAGCGGTACTGAAGATCAAGGCCGCGCCGATCACCTGGCCGATCGGTTGCTACCGCGATTTCAAGGGTGTGTACCACCTGACCGGTGACTACATCGTGGTGTACACCCCGGGCCACGGTCACGAGCGTACCGAAGCCAAGATCATTCAGAAGCTGGATTCGGACGAGGCCCGCGCCCATCTGGGCGACCAGTACGACTCGTTCGTCGAGCAACTGGAGCTGGTGCAGGGTGCCTGCCACGAGTTCAACCAGGAAGAGTTCATCAACGGCCAGCTGACGCCGGTGTTCTTCGGTACTGCGTTGGGCAACTTCGGTGTCGACCACGTGCTCGACGCAGTCGTCGACTGGGCGCCACGCCCGCTGGGCCGTGTCGCGCACGAGCGTACCGTGGAGCCTGTGGAAGAGAAGTTCACCGGCTTCGTGTTCAAGATCCAGGCGAACATGGACCCGAAACACCGCGACCGCATCGCCTTCATGCGCATTTGCTCGGGCAAGTACGAGAAGGGCATGAAGATGCGCCACGTGCGGATCAACAAGGACCTGCGTATCGGCGATGCGCTGACCTTCTTCTCCTCCGAGCGTGAGCAGCTGGAAGAGGCCTATGCCGGCGACATCATCGGCCTGCACAACCACGGCACCATCCAGATCGGCGACACCTTCACCGAAGGCGAGGCGCTGGGCTTCACCGGTATCCCGCACTTCGCCCCGGAACTGTTCCGCCGCGTACGCCTGAAGGACCCGCTGAAATCCAAGCAACTGCGTCAGGGCCTGCAGCAGCTGGCCGAAGAGGGCGCGACCCAGGTGTTCTTCCCTGAGCGCAGCAACGACATCATCCTCGGTGCGGTCGGTGTGCTGCAGTTCGACGTGGTCGCCAGCCGCCTGAAGGAAGAGTACAAGGTCGAGTGCGCCTACGAGCCGATCACCGTATGGTCGGCCCGCTGGATCGGCTGTGACGACAAGAAGAAGCTCGAGGAATTCCAGAACAAGGCCATGGAGAACCTGGCCATCGACGGTGGCGGGCATCTGACCTACCTGGCACCGACCCGGGTCAACCTGTCGCTGATGGAAGAGCGCTGGCCGGACATCAAGTTCCGCGCTACCCGCGAGCACCATTAAGTATTGAAATCGGGGCTGCAAAGCAGCCCCGATTCAATTTCCTGCCTTGATACTGGTCCAGATCAAGGCGGGCACCTCCCGTCGTTATCAGTGCATGAAACCTTCCATGAAGTCCGCCAGCGAGCTGGCCAGGTGCCGTTTCCAGGGCGCGCTGGCGGGGTTGGCGAGGGTCCGGTCCTCGTGGACGAAGCTCTGGATGATCGCGTTGTAGCCCAGCCAGCGGCAGGGCTCGGGTGGCCAGCTGGCCAGGCTCGACAACGGGCGATTGTCGAGCACCCAGGGTTGTGCAGTCAGTTCGTTGTGCTGGTTGAGGATCAGCGCCGCCAGGGTGCGCCCGCCCAGGTTGGTGGCGCCGACGCCTTCGCCGCCGTAGCCGCCCGCCAGGGCGATACCGCGTTGACGGTCGCAGAGCATGTGCGGGCGGAAGCGCCGCGCCATGCCCAGGTTGCCGCCCCACGAATGAGTGATGCGCACGTGCTTCAGCTGCGGGAACAGTTCGCTGAACAGATAGCGGCGCAGCTCGATTTCCTGTTCAGTGAGGTTGAAGTTTTCGCGCAGGCGGCCACCGAAGCGGTAGCCGCCACGGGCGCCGAATACCAGGCGGTTGTCGGCGGTGCGCTGGCCGTAGGTGACCTGTCGGCTGCTTTCGCTGAAGGCCTGGCCCTGGTTCAGGCCGATCTGTTCCCAGGTGGCTTCCGGCAGGGGGGCGGTGGCCACCAACAGGCTCTGTACCGGCAGCTGATGTTTGCCCAGTGGCGGCAGGCTGGCGGCGTAGCCCTCCACGGCGGGTACCATCCATTGGCAGCGAATGCGCGCCAACGGGGTACGCACCTCACCGGGCTGCCAGTCGATGGCCGGGGTGTTTTCGTAGATGGGTACGCCCAGCGCTTCTACCGCTCGGGCCAGGCCACGCGCCAGCTTGGCGGGTTGGATAGTTGCGGTGTGCGGGCTGTAGATGGCCCCATAGGCATTGCTGACCCGCAACTGGGCGTCCAGCTGTTCGGGGCGCAGCCAGCGGTAGTCGTCCTCGGTCATGCCCTGACGATAAAGGTCGTCGAGGTAGGCGCGCAGGCTACGCTCCTGTTCCGGGTAGCGTGCGGCGCAGTACAGCACGCCGCCTTTGCGGTAATCGCAGTCGATGCCCTCGCGTTGCAACACGCGGTGTACTTCATCAGGAATGCCATGCAGCAGGTCGATGCTGGTGCGGCGCTGTTGCGGCGACAGGGTCGCGAGCAGGCGGCTTTCGCCGAGCAGGTTGCCCATCAGCCAGCCGCCGTTGCGCCCCGAGGCGCCAAAGCCGGCGATGTTGGCGTCGATCACGGCGATGTTCAGCTGTGGCGCCTGGCGTTTGAGGTAGTAGGCGGTCCACAGGCCGGTGTAGCCAGCGCCGATGATGCACACATCCGCTTCCTGGTCGTCGCGCAGGGCCGGGCGGGCGCACAGCGGCTCGTCAAGCTGGTCCATCCACAGGCTGAGCGTGCGCAGGGGTTGCATCGGGTTCGGCTCCACATCCGTCAAGGTCTGTGGGCGATCCTAGTGGTGTCGGCGGGCGGCTGTCCTACGTGCGTGCACGCAGGGAAATTTGCTTCAGGTAGGCCTTGGGCGTAAGCCCGGTGTGTTCGCGGAAACACTTGTAGAACGCCGACAGCGAGTTGAAACCGGCATTGAACGCCAGCTCGTCGATCGTCACCTCGACGCTGTCGTCATCGAGGCTGGCCATCAGGTGCTGCAGGCGGGCCTGGTTGACGTAGCGGTAGAAGCTTTGCCCGAGCACCTGGTTGAGCAGGTAGGAGATCTGGTTGCGGCTGTAGCCGCTGGCGTGTGCCACCTGCTGCAGGTCCAGCTCCGGGTCCAGGTAGGGGCGCTGGCGCTGGAAGTAGTGTTCCAGGTCCTGGGCCATGGTCGACAGTTGACGGGGCGACAGGCCCAGGCGGCTGGTGGCCGGGCGCGGGCCGTTAGTGGCATGGCCACTGCCGTTCCGGCGGACCAGCGTGGCGTATTCGTTGACCCGCCAGATCAGGCCGTCCTTGACGGTAATCGCCTCGCTGGACTGGAACGCAACCAGGCCGTCGCCGCCTTGGACCGTGACCTGGTACTGAATGAATGCTGTGCAGCCGTCCACGCGGATGCGGTCGCTGTGCACGATATCTTCGCCAGCTTCGTGAGGCAGGCAGGCGCGCACGTAGTCACGCAGTTCCTGATAGCCGAGCACGCGGTTCTGGAAGAAGTCGTGGTACTGAATGTCCGGGTGGTAGAGCGCAATGACACCGTCGAGATCGCGGTGCTTCCAGCACAGGTGGTAGCGAAGCACGGTGTCGGCGGTAAGCGGGGTCTGCTCGGGGCCGTCAGGGAGGGTGTGGGCGGTCATGAGCCTGATAGTGCATTGCAGAACACCCAGCTGCAAGGGTGCGGATCCGGCATATTGCACGGTTTTGCCAAGCGGCTTGGGGAGTAAACCGTTGATTCGGGTGAGTATGATTTTTTGACCGTGATGGCATGGCGCGTGCACCTGTCTGTTCAACATCGAACAAGGAGAAAGGCCATGCGCTCGATACTGCTCTGGATGATTGGGGTGCCGATTCCGGTGATTATTCTGATCTGGTTCTTCATGCATTGAGATTTTAGGGCCACTTTGCGGCCCATCGCGACACAAGGCCGCTGCTACAGGAGATCGCGGTCCCTTGTAGGAGCGGCCTTGTGTCGCGATGGGCTGCAAAGCAGCCCCGGCTATCTAGAGGCTAAAGAAACTGCTCGGCATAGTGGCAAGCCACCTGCCGGGTACTCACCTGCCTGAGCGCTGGCACCTCCTTGGCACAACGCTCGGTCGCATACGGGCAACGCTTGTGAAACGCACACCCATCCGGCGGGTTCAGCGGGTTGGGCAGCTCCCCGGCAATACGGATCTTCGGCTTCAACGGGTCCGGGTGAATCGCCGGCGTCGCCGACAGCAGCGCCTGGGTATACGGGTGCAACGGCCTTTCGTAGATATCCTCTTTCGGCCCCATCTCCGCCGGCCTCCCCAGGTACATCACCAGCACCTGGTCCGCCACATGCCGCACCACCGCCAGGTTGTGCGAGATGAACACATAGGCAGTGTTGAACTCCTTCTGCAAATCCATGAACAGGTTCAGCACCTGGGCCTGGATCGACACGTCCAGTGCCGAGGTCGGCTCGTCCGCCACCAGCACCTTGGGGTGCAGCATCATCGCCCGCGCCAGGGCGATGCGTTGGCGCTGGCCGCCGGAGAACATGTGCGGGTAGCGCTGGTAATGTTCGGGGCGCAGGCCGACCTGTTCCATCATCTTTTGCACCTTTTCACGCCGCTCGGCCTTGCTCAGCGAGGTGTTGATCAGCAGCGGTTCGGCCAGTTGGTCACCAATCTTCTGCCGTGGGTTGAGCGAGGCGTAGGGGCTCTGGAACACCATCTGCACGTCGCGGCGCAACTGCTTGCGTTCAGCTTTGCTGGCGCCTTTCACTTCGGTGCCGGCGATTTGCAGCGAGCCGGAGGAGGGCTCCTCGATCAGTGTAAGGGCGCGGGCCAGGGTCGACTTGCCGCAGCCGGACTCGCCGACCACGGCCAGGGTCTTGCCAGCCTCCAGTTCGAACGACACGCCATTCAGCGCGCGGACCAAGGCGTGGCCCTTGAACAGCCCGCGGGAGACTTCGTAATGCCGGGTCAGCTCCCGGGCGGATAGAACGACGGCCATCACGCCACCTCCTGGTTCAGCGGGTAGAAGCAACGCACCAGGCTATGGGCCTGGGGATCGAGGGGCGGACGCTGGCGCCGGCAGTTGTCTTGCACGTACGGGCAGCGCGGTGACAGCAGGCAACCCGCGGGGCGGTCGTAGCGACCGGGGACGATGCCGGGCAGGGTGGCCAGGCGTTCGGCGCCGATACTGTGCTCGGGGATCGCCGCCAGCAGTGCTTCGGTGTAGGGGTGGGCGGGCACATCGAACAGCTCCGGCACCTGGCCCACCTCAACGGCCTGGCCGGCGTACATCACGCACACGCGCCTGGCCGTCTCGGCGACCACGGCGAGGTCGTGGGTGATCAGGATGAGCGCCATGTTGCGCTCTTTCTGCAGGTTGACCAGCAGTTCCATGATCTGCGCCTGGATGGTTACGTCCAGCGCAGTGGTGGGTTCGTCGGCAATCAGCAGCTTGGGTTCGCCGGCAATCGCCATGGCAATCGCCACGCGCTGGCTCATGCCGCCGGACAGTTGGTGCGGGTAGGCGTCCAGGCGGCTTTCGGCCGCCGGGATCTCGACCTTTTTCAGCAGCTCCAGGGCACGCTGGCGCGCGGCCTTGCCCTTCAGGCCCAGGTGCTGGCGCAGCACTTCCTCGATCTGGTAACCCACGGTGTAGCTGGGGTTGAGTGCGGTCATCGGGTCCTGGAAGACCATGGCGATGTCCTTGCCCACCACCTTGCGCCGCTGGCGGCCGCTGAGCTTGAGCATGTCGGTGCCGTCGAAGGTGAGCGAGTCGGCAGTGATGCGCCCGGGAGCGTCGATCAGGCCCATCAGGGCCATCATGGTCACGGACTTGCCCGAGCCGGATTCGCCGACGATGGCCAGGATCTCGCCGGCCTCCACCGTCAGGTCCAGGCCATCGACCACCGGTACCGCATTGGCGTCGCCGAAGCGCACGTTCAGGTTGTTGATCTGCAACAGTGACATGGCGTTCTCCTCAGGCGGCGTTCTTGAGTTTCGGGTCCAGCGCGTCGCGCAGGCCGTCGCCCATCAGGTTGATTGCCAGCACACTGAGCAGAATGGTCAGGCCGGGCAGGCTCACCACCCACCAGGCGCGCTCGATGTAGTCGCGGGCCGAAGCCAGCATGGTGCCCCACTCCGGGGTCGGCGGCTGCACGCCAAGGCCGAGGAAACCCAGGGCGGCGGCGTCGAGGATGGCCGAGGAGAAACTGAGGGTGGCCTGCACGATCAGCGGTGCCATGCAGTTGGGTAGCACGGTGACGAACATCAACCGTGGCAGCCCGGCACCGGCCAGCCGTGCGGCGGTGACGTAGTCGCGGTTCAGCTCGCCCATCACGGCGGCGCGGGTCAGGCGTACGTACGATGGCAACGACACGATGGCGATGGCGATCACGGTGTTGATCAGGCCTGGGCCAAGGATGGCGACGATGGCCACCGCCAGCAGCAGCGAGGGCAGGGCCAGCATCACGTCCATCAGGCGCATGATCGACGGGCCGAGCAGCTGCGGGAAGAAACCGGCCAGCAGGCCGAGCAGGATGCCGGGGATCAGCGACATCACCACCGACGACAGGCCGATCAGCAGCGACAGCCGCGCGCCCTGGATCAGTCGGGAAAGCAGGTCGCGGCCCAGCTCGTCGGTGCCAAGGATGAACTGCCAGCTGCCGCCTTCGAGCCACACCGGCGGGGTCAGCAGGAAGTCGCGGTACTGCTCGCTCGGGTCGTGCGGGGCGACCCACGGCGCGAACAGTGCGCAGAACACCACCAGGCACATGAAGGCCAGGCCCATCACTGCACCCTTGTTGCGGGCGAAGGCCTGCCAGAATTCTTTGTACGGCGAAGGGTAGAGCAGGCTCTGGTCCACCGGGCTGGCCGGCGACACGGATTTCGGAATCGGGCTAGTCATGGCGAGGGCCTCAGCGCTGATGACGGATGCGTGGGTTGGCCAGGCCGTAGAGGATGTCCACGACGAAGTTGACCAGGATCACCAGGCAGGCGATCAACAGGATGCCGTTCTGGACCACGGGGTAGTCACGGGCACCGATGGCTTCGATCAGCCACTTGCCGATGCCCGGCCAGGAAAAGATGGTTTCGGTCAGTACCGCACCGGCCAGCAACGTGCCGACCTGCAAGCCGAATACGGTCAGTACCGGGATCAGCGCGTTGCGCAGGCCGTGCACGAACACCACGCGGGCCGGCGACAGGCCTTTGGCGCGGGCGGTGCGGATATAGTCCTCGCGCAGCACTTCGAGCATCGACGAGCGGGTCATGCGGGCGATCACCGCCAGCGGGATGGTGCCGAGCACGATGGCTGGCAGGATCAGGTGCATCACCGCGTCCTTGAACGCGCCTTCCTCGTCGCTGAGCAGGGTGTCGATGAGCATGAAGCCGGTCTTCGGCTCGATGTCGTAGAGCAGGTCGATGCGCCCGGACACCGGCGTCCAGCCCAGGCTTACCGAGAAGAACATGATCAGGATCAGGCCCCACCAGAAGATCGGCATCGAGTAACCCGCCAGGGAAATGCCCATTACCCCGTGGTCGAACAGCGAACCGCGCTTGAGCGCGGCGATCACCCCGGCCAGCAGGCCGACGATGCCGGCGAACAGCAGGGCAGCGAAGGCCAGTTCGAGGGTGGCCGGAAACAGGGTGAGGAACTCGCTCCACACGCTCTCGCGGGTGCGCAGCGATTCACCGAGGTCGCCCTGGGCCAGCTTGCCAACGTAATCCAGGTACTGGACCGGCAGTGGCTTGTTCAAGCCCAGGCGCTCCATGGCCTGGGCATGCATTTCGGGGTCGACCCTGCGCTCGCCCATCATCACTTCCACCGGGTCGCCGGGGATCAGGCGTATGAGCGCGAAGGTCAGCAAGGTGATGCCGAAAAAGGTCGGTATCAGCAGGCCAAGGCGCCGGGCAATAAAGCTCAACATTGTCGGGGTTACCTCATCAGGCCGTGGGGCGATCAGCCCGCTACGGTGGTGCCGCCGGTTCCCGTGTGGGTTGCCGGCGGTCGTTGTTGTTCTACTTCACCTTGGTGGTGGCGAAGTTGTTGTTGGTCAGAGGGTTGATCACGTAGCCCTCCACGTTGTCACGCATGGCGGTGAACATCTTTGGATGGGCCATGCTGATCCAGGGTTGGTCGTCATCGTACACTTTCAATGCCTCGTTATAGAGCCTTGCACGCTCGTCGTTGTCGATCACTTCGCGGGCGCGGCTGATCAACTCCTGGAACTTAGGGTTGCACCAGCGCGCATAGTTCTCGCCGCTTTTGGCGGCATCGCAACTGAGCAGCGGGCTGAGGAAGTTGTCCGGGTCGCCGTTGTCGCCGGCCCAGCCAGTGGACACCAGGTCGGCCTCGCCCTTCTTGGCCCGGCGCAGCATCTCGGCCCACTCCATTACACGGATGTCCAGCTTGAGGCCGATCTGTTTGAGGTCAGCCTGCAGCATCTCGGCGGACAGGCGCGGGTTGGGGTTGGTCGGGCCGCCGCCGTTGCGCGTGAACAGGGTGATTACCGTACCTTCGGGCACGCCCGCCTGCTTGAGCAGATCGCGCGCCTTGGCTAGGTCGCGGGGCGGGTTTTTGTTCTCATTGTTGTAGCCGATCATGGTCGGCGGGTACGGGTTCACGCCGACCAGCGCGTTGCCTTTGCCGAACAACTGGTCGACATGGGTCTGGCGGTCGAAGGCCATGTTGATGGCTTTGCGCACGCGAACGTCGCTCAGGTATTTGTGTTCGGTGTTCATCGAGATGTAACCGGTGACCAAGGCCTCGATCTCCTCGACCTTGAGTTTCGGGTCTTGCTTGATCGACGGCACATCATCGGGCTTGGGATAGAGCGCCACCTGGCACTCGTTGGCGCGCAGTTTCTGCAGGCGCACGTTGCTGTCGGTAGCGATGGCGAAGACCAGCGCATCGGCAGGCGGCTTGCCGCGGAAATAGTCCGGGTTGGGCTTGAAGCGAACCTGGGCATCCTTGTTGTAACGCTGGAAGATGAACGGGCCGGTGCCGATTGGCTTGCTGTTCAACTCGGCAGCCTTGCCGGCCTTGAGCAACTGGTCGCCGTACTCGGCGGAGTAGATCGAGGTGAAGCCCATGGCCATGTCGCGCAGGAACGGCGCTTCCGGTCGGGTGAGGGTAATCACCACGGTGTGCTCGTCGGCCTTGCTGACCGACTTGAGCAGCTCCTTGAACCCCATGCTCTCGAAGTACGGGTAGCCGACACTGGTCTTGTCATGCCACGGATGGTTCGGGTCGAGCTGGCGATTGAGGCTCCACAACACGTCATCGGCGTTGAAGTCGCGGGTGGGCGTGAAGTAGTCGGTAGTGTGGAACTTCACCCCTTGGCGCAGGTGGAAGGTGTAGGTCAGGCCGTCGGCTGAAATGTCCCAGCGCTCGGCCAGAGCCGGCTGGATTTCGGTGGTACCGGGCTTGAAGTCGACCAGGCGGTTGAACACCGTCTCGGCCGAGGCATCGGCGGTAACCGCAGTGGTGTACTGGACGATGTCGAACCCTTCAGGGCTGGCTTCGGTGCACACCACCAGCGGTTTGGCCGCCAGTTGCGTGGCGCTGCCCAGGACCAGCGCTGCCAGGGCAAGGCGCAGCGGCAGCGATTTCATGAAAGCTTTCTGCATGGGTTGGAAACTCCCTGCTTGCATTGATTCCAGCGTAGCCGCCACGGCCCGCAACGAAGCGGGCCGTGGTGCCGACGGTCAGAGAATGTTGAACGGAATGGTGGTGACCACCCGGAACTCGTCCAGGCTGCCATCGCCCTGTGCCTTGCTGGCGCGGTGGGCGGTATAGGTAGCGCGGATGCTGGTGTCTTTCAGTGGCCCGCTCTGCACCGCGTAGCTGGTGCCGATGCCCCACTCGTAGTGGGTTTCGCCATCCAGGCCGTTCACGTCGTAGGCGGTGCCGCGGTAATGGGTACCGTCGATGCCCCAGCCGCGGGCGTTGTACAGGTTGAACTTCAGGCCCGGTACGCCGTAGGGCGCCATGTTCAGCACGTAGGAAATCTGCAGCGATTTCTCGTTGGGGCCGTTGAAGTCCGACAGCAGCGAGTTGGCCAGGTAAATGCCGTTGGTTTCGTGCAGGTAGTCGAAGTACTCGTTGCCGTTGACCTGCTGCCACGAGGCGCTGAGGGTGTGGGCCTGGTGGGTCAGGCCGAGCGACAGGCTGTAGGTGTCGTTGTCGATCTCGCCCATCTTCTTGCTGCCGGCGTCGACAGTCTTGTAGTAGTTCAGGCCGGTGTTCAGGCTGAGCACAGCGCTGTCGCCGAGCACGTGGTTGGCGCCGAAGTAGTACTGGTTCCAGAAGTCGTCGACCTTGGTGGCGTAGAGGCTGGTGCTCAGGCTTTTGAACGGCTGGTAGTTGATACCGGCGGTGCTGGCGCGGTCGGTTTCCACGCCGGTGGCACTGTACTCGCTGCGGAACTTGCTGAGGCTCTGTTCGGTACGTGGCGAGACGCGGTCGAAGGTACCCAGGTCGAAGCTCAGGTTGTCGAATTCGGCGCTGTGCAGGAACGCGCCCTGGAAGCTCGAGGGCAAGGCGCGGTTGCCGATGTAGGCGATCATCGGTGTGTCCACCGACTGGCGGCCGACGGTGAGGGTGGTGTTGGAGACGCGCGCCTTGACGTTGGCCAGGCCCATCTTGCTCCACTGGCCGATCGGGTCGCCGTCGCTGTGGGTCAGGGTACGGTTGTTGGGGCCGGCGACGGCTTCGCGGCTCTGCTGCAGGGCGATGGCGTTGTAACCAGCGGCTTCGACGGCGAAACCGACGGTGCCCTGGGTGAAGCCAGAGCTGTAGTTGAGGATGGTACCCTGCACCCAGTTCTCGCGGCTGTGGGTGGGATGGCGGGTGCCGTCGCTCTTGTAGTACTTCCACAGCGGGGCGCGTGCGGCGCGTTCGCGTGCGTACCAGTTGCGGGTGCTGCCGGACAGGCTCTGGCCGTCGACGAAGCCGCTGGCCTGTTCCTGCTCGCTGCTGCCTTTGAGGGTGACGGGGACGTAGTCCTGGCTTTGCGGGTCGGCCTGCGCCACGGTGGATAAGGCACTGATGGATAAGGCCAGTGCGGTCAAGGTGAATACTCTCAAGGTTAAAGCTCCCTTTCTTTTCTAGTTATGGCCGGCCTTTTGGGCCGGGTGATTGCTGCGGTGTTGCCAGGGTTGCCCGGGGTCGCCGGGCTGAATCGGGGAGTGGTGTTGGCTGTGCCGGCCCTTTCGCGGGTAAACCCGCTCCCACAGAGGTCGGCGCAGACCCCTGGCTTGTGGATATCCCTGTGGGAGCGGGTTTACCCGCGAAGAGGCCGGTACCGGCTAACGCTTAATCAACACTCACACCGGAAAAATCATTGCGCCCGAACGGGCTGACCTTGAATTCGGAAACCTTGACGCTGAGCGGTTGGTTGACCGTGGAATGCGCCACCGGGGTAATCGGCACCTGCTGCTTGAGCCGTTGCTGGGCCTGCTGGTACAGGGCGGTGCGCTGCGCACGGTCGGTGACCTGCTTGGCCTGCTTGACCAGGCTGTCGTACTGCGGGTCGCACCACAGCGAGTAGTTGTTGCTGCCGATGGCATCGCAGCTGTAGAGGGTGCCCAACCAGTTGTCCGGGTCGCCGTTGTCCCCGGTCCAGCCGATCAGGGCTATATCGTGCTCGCCGCTTTTCATGCGTTTGAGGTACTCGCCCCATTCGTAGCTGACAATGCGCACCTTGAAGCCGAGCTTGCTCCAGTCGGCCTGGAGCATTTCCGCCATCAGCTTGGCGTTAGGGTTGTACGGGCGCTGCACCGGCATGGCCCACAGGGTGATCTCGGTGCCCGGCTTGACCCCGGCCTGCTGCAGTAGCTGCTTGGCCTTTTCCGGGTCGAAGGGCGCGTCCTTGAGGCTGTCGTCATAGGACCACTGGGTCGGCGGCATGGCGTTGACTGCCAACTGGCCGGAGTCCTGGTACACGGCCTGGATGATCGCCTGCTTGTTCACCGCCATGTCCATCGCCTGGCGCACTTCCAGGCGGTCGAACGGTGGGTGTTGGGTGTTGTAGGCGATGTAGCCGAGGTTGAAGCCCGGCTGCTGCAGCACCTGCAGCTTGCTGTCGGCCTTGAGCGCCGGCAGGTCGGCGGGGCGTGGGTGCAGGGTGACCTGGCACTCGTTGCGGCGCAGCTTCTGGATGCGCACCGAAGGGTCGATGTTGATCGAGAACACCAGGTTGTCGATCTTCACGTCCTGCGGTGCCCAATAGGCCTTGTTGCCCTTGTAGCGGATCTGCGAATCCTTTTGATAACGCTGGAACACGAACGGCCCGGTGCCGATCGGTTGCTGGTTGATGTCGCTGGGGCGCCCGCTGGCCATCAGCTGTTCGGCGTATTCGGCAGAGAGGATGGAAGCGAAGCTCATGGCCAGGTTCTGGATGAACGCGGCATCGACCTTGTTCAGGGTAAAGATCACGGTCAGTGGATCGGCTTTCTCGACACGGGCGATGTTCTTGTCCAGGCCCATGCTGATGAAATAGGGGAACTCGGTCGGGTAGGCCTGGCGGAACGGGTGGTTCTTGTCGAGCATGCGGTTGAAGGTGAATAGCACATCGTCGGCGTTGAAGTCGCGGCTCGGCGTAAAGGCCTTGTTGCTGTGGAACTTCACCCCTTCGCGCAGGTGGAAGGTGTAGCGCAGGCCATCGTCGGACACCTCCCAGCGGGTCGCCAGGGCAGGGTGCACGGCGGTGCCGCCGCGCTCGAACTCGACCAGGCGGTTGTAGATCGGTTCGGCGGCGTCGTTGTCGGTGGCGCTGGTGTACTGGGCGGTGTCGAAGCCGGCGGGGCTGCCTTCGGAGCAGAACACCAGGTTGTTGGCCAGCAGGGCCGGCGACTGGCTGATCAGGCCCAGGGCCAGCAGGGCGGAAAGGCGGGTGGTGTGGCGCATGGCAAGTCCTTTTACGTCTGTTTGCGCCGCCTCGGGGTACGAATGGCGGCAACAGTTCGCCGACCCCGCTGCGGGTAGCGGCGGGACGACATGAAGAGGTGGCAAGGTTGGCGGGCACCCGCCGCTCAGCGGGTGCCGTAGCTAGGCTATTTGTCCACGCTGACGCCGTAGAAGGAGTTCAGGCCGAATGGGCTGATCTTGTAGTCCTTCACCTTGGCGCTCATGGGCTGGTACACGGTGGAGTGCGCGATCGGGGTGATCGGCACCTGCTCCTTGAGGATGTGCTGTGCCTTCTGGTACAGCTCGGTGCGCTTGGCCTGGTCGGAAGTCGCCTTGGCCTGCTTGATCAGGTCGTCGTAGGGCTTGTAGCACCACTTGGAGAAGTTGTTGCCGTTCATGGCATCGCAGCCATACAGGGTACCCAGCCAGTTGTCCGGGTCACCGTTGTCACCGCTCCAGCCGATCAGCATGGCGCCTTGCTCGCCGCCTTTGGAGCGCTTGATGTACTCGCCCCATTCATAACTGACGATCTTCGCCTTGATGCCGACCTTGGCCCAGTCGGATTGCAGCATCTCGGCCATCAGCTTGGCATTGGGGTTGTACGGGCGCTGCACGGGCATCGCCCACAGGGTGATTTCGGTGCCTTCCTTGATGCCGGCTTCCTTGAGCAGTTGCTTGGCTTTCTCAGGGTCGAATGGCGCGTCCTTGATGCTGTCGTCATAGGACCACTGGGTCGGTGGCATGGCGTTGACCGCCAGCTGGCCGGCGCCCTGGTAGACCGATTCGATGATCTTTTTCTTGTCCACGGCCATGTCCAGCGCCTCGCGGACTTTCAGCTGGGCCAGCGGGTTGGCTTCGTTGCTGCCCTTGACCTTGTCCATCACGTTGTAGGCGATGTAGCCGAGGTTGAAGCCGGCCTGCTGCGGCATCTGCAGGTTCTTGTCGGCCTTTAGCGGCTCGATATCGGCCGGACGCGGGAACAGGGTGACCTGGCACTCGTTCTTCTTCAGCTTCTGCATGCGCACCGAGGCGTCGGTGGTAATGGCGAAGATCAGGTTGTCGATCTTCACGTCATCGGGTTGCCAGTAGTCCTTGTTGCCCTTGAAGCGGATCTGCGCGTCTTTCTGGTACTTGCTGAACACGAACGGGCCGGTGCCGATCGGCTTCTGGTTGATGTCGGCGGCCTTGCCGTCCTTGAGCAACTGGTCGGCGTATTCGGCGGACTGGATCGAGGCGAAGCTCATGGCCAGGTTCTGGATGAATGCGGCGTCGACTTCGTTGAGGGTGAACTTCACCGTGTGCTCGTCGAGCTTCTCCAGCCTGGCGATGTTCTTGTCCATGCCCATGTCGGTGAAGTACGGGAACTCGGTGGGGTAGGCCTGGCGGAACGGGTGGTTCTTGTCGAGCATGCGGTTGAAGGTGAAGAGCACATCGTCGGCGTTGAAGGTGCGGGTGGGCTTGAAGTAGTCGGTGGTGTGGAACTTGACCCCTTCACGCAGGTGGAAGGTGTAGGTCTTGCCGTCATCCGATACTTCCCATTTGGTCGCCAAACCCGGGATGACTGCAGTGCCGCCACGTTCAAACTGGGTCAGGCGGTTGAACACGGTCTCGGCCGAGGCGTCAAAGTCAGTCCCCGTGGTGTATTGCCCCGGGTCGAAGCCGGCCGGGCTGCCTTCGGAGCAGAACACCAGGTTGGACGCGGCAAGGGCCGACGGTGCGCCGGTCAGCAAGCCTGCACCTAGAAGGAACGGAATGACTGCGTGTTTGAGCATGATGGCCTCATTGTTGTCATTTTTCGATTGAGGTGGCCTCGTGAGCCGACCTGCGGATACTTATGCAGGGGGCGTTCCCAATGCAATATGGGGACGGATGATTGGCGCCAGAAAAGTGGTACGGACGTACACGGATGTCGCATTGATATAACTTTCGGCGAAGTTAAACGTTTGCGAAGGCAAAATAATGGCTTTTTGCGGGATGTTGCTGGGCGGGGGGAGTTGTAGGAGGCACCTTTTTAGTGCGTAGGAAAGGTCTGAAACCCTGAATTTGACGCGATCCCTGTGGGAGCGGGCTCGCCCGCTGCCACAGGTATTTCGTGGATCTGTTAAGGCATCTGCACTTCAATCAGGCCATCGGCATTCATGCTCACTTCACTGGTCCCGGCCTCGATATCCGGCGCCGGTGCCGACTCATCAGCCCCCATGGCTTTCATCGCCATCGGCGCACTGCGCAGGTACGGGCGTGGGTAACCGCTGCTGTTGAGGTTCAGGCTGACCACTTTGTAGCCCTTGCCGCCCAGTGCCTCGGTGGCCAGTTGCGCACGGGCCTTGAAGGCATCCACCGCATCCTTGAGCAACGCATCCTCGCTGGCCTTGCGCGTGGCCGGGGCGATGGAGAAGTCCATGCCACCCATTTTCAGCTCTTGCAGCAGGTCGGCGGTCAACTGCGACAGGGCCGGGAAGTTGGCGCTTTCCAGGCGCAGTTCGGCGCGCTCGCGCCATCCGGTGATCTTCTGGCCCTTGCTGTCATACACCGGGTAGCTGTTGCGGCTACCTTGGCTGATCTTCACGTCCTTGATCTGGCGCGACTGCTGTACGGCCTTGTTCATGGTTTCGGTGATCTGCTTGGCGAGCTTGCCCGGGTCGGTGTTCTGCGCTTCGCTATACAGGGTCACGACCATCAGGTCACGCGCCACTTCCTTGCTGACTTCGGCACGCAGCGAGACCTGGTTGTAACGCGGTTCATCGGCAGCCAGCGCCGGCAGGCTGGCGAGAAGGCCGCAGGACAGGATCAGGGCGGCGCCGCGAAGTGGGATTTGCATGTGGTACTCCTTGTCAATATAAGGCGTGGGTTCTGGTCTTCCATTTCACGCATGGCCCATCAGACCGGCAACAGTGTAGTGGGTTCAAAAGTGCCATCATCAACCTGTGACAAAGTGTGGCGCTTTGCCGCATCGCTGCAGCGAGGCGCCCGGCTTCGGTATACTCCAGCCGATTTTCTGGAGCACTCATCAGGAGAGCTCATGCTCGCCGCCGTACAACCGCTGTCCGCTACCCGTCAGAATCTCTGGCGCCTGACCATCATTCGGGTCCTGGTCCTGGCTGCCCAGGCCGGCTCCGTGGGCGTCGCCTACTGGACCGAACTGCTGCCCTTGCCCTGGCTGTCACTGGCCGGCACCCTGGCCTTGTCTTCGCTGCTGTGTGCCTTCACGGCCCTGCGCCTGCGTTTGTCGTTGCCAGTCACCGAACTGGAGTATGCCCTGCAACTGGCCTGCGACCTGCTGATCCACAGTGCCTTGCTGTATTACTCCGGCGGCTCGACCAACCCGTTCGTGTCGTATTATCTGGTGCCGCTGGCGATTGCCGCAGTTACCTTGCCGTGGCTGTATTCGCTGATCCTTTCCGGCATTGCCCTGACCGCCTACAGCCTGCTGCTGGTGCAGTTCTACCCGCTCGAAGGCCTGCCGATGGCGCGGGACAAGATGCAGGTGTACGGCATGTGGCTGAGTATTGCCTTGGCCGCTGCAGTGATTACCTTCTTTGCCGCACGCATGGCCGAAGAGCTGCGCCGCCAGGAGCAGCTGCGTTCCGAGCGGCGTGAAGAGAGCCTGCGCGATGAGCAACTGCTGGCCGTGGCCACTCAGGCCGCCGGTGCCGCCCATGAGCTGGGTACACCGTTGGCGACCATGAGCGTGCTGCTGAACGAAATGCGTCAGGACCACGCCGACCCGCTGCTGCAGGAAGACCTGCAGATCCTCCAGGACCAGGTGAAGCTGTGCAAGGAAACCCTGCAACAGCTGGTACGCGCCGCAGAAGCCAACCGCCGCCTGGCCGTGGTGGAGCAGGACGTGACCGCCTGGCTGGACGAGGCGCTGAACCGCTGGCACCTGATGCGCCCGGAAGCCAGCTACCGCTTCCAGCGCCTGCGTGACGGCCAGGTGCCGCGCCTGACGCCGCCGCCGGATCTGACCCAGGCGCTGCTCAACCTGTTGAACAATGCCGCCGATGCCTGCCCCGATGACCTTGAAGTACGCCTGGACTGGGATACCCATGACATCGTCATCAGCATCCGCGACCATGGCCCCGGCGTGCCGCCGGCCATCGCCGAAGCCATCGGCAAACCCTTCATTACCACCAAGGGCAAAGGTTTCGGCCTGGGCCTGTTCTTGAGCAAGGCCAGCGTGACCCGTGCGGGCGGTTCGGTGAAACTCTATAGTCATGAACAGGGTGGCACCCTGACCGAACTGCGCCTGCCCTATGGCAAGCGAGGAGATGAATGATGAGCGAAGAAAACCAGGTCGAAAGTGAAGAGCTGCCGCACCTGCTGCTGGTGGATGACGATGCCACCTTTACCCGGGTCATGGCCCGTGCCATGAGCCGCCGCGGTTTCCGCGTGAGCACCGCCAGCTCTGCCGAGGAAGGATTGATCCTGGCCCAGCAGGACCTGCCGGACTACGCCACGCTGGACCTGAAGATGGATGGCGACTCCGGGCTGGTGCTGCTGCCCAAGCTGCTGGAGCTGGACCCGGAAATGCGCGTGGTGATCCTGACCGGTTACTCGAGCATTGCCACCGCGGTGGAGGCGGTCAAGCGCGGTGCCTGCAATTACCTGTGCAAGCCGGCCGATGCCGATGACGTGTTGGCGGCGCTGCTGTCGGAGCACACCGACCTGGATACCCTGGTGCCGGAAAACCCGATGTCGGTAGACCGTCTGCAGTGGGAACACATCCAGCGCGTGCTGAACGAGCACGAGGGCAATATCTCGGCCACCGCGCGGGCGCTGGGCATGCACCGCCGGACCTTGCAGCGCAAGCTGCAGAAGCGCCCGGTCCGGCGCTGATTCAGTACTGACAGTACCGGCCTCTTCGCGGGTAAACCCGCTCCCACAGGTATTTCACAAGCCTCAAGACTTGTGCAGTACCTGTGCTCCCACAGGCACAAGCTTCAAGGCCTGTGCAGTACCTGTGCTCCCACAGGCACAAGCTTCAAGGCCTGTGCAGTACCTGTGCTCTCACAGGCATTTCACAGCCTCAAGACCTGTGCAGTACCTGTGGGAGCGGGTTTACCCGCGAAGGGCCGTAACTGACAGAAACTTCTCTTTATCACCCCGCGATCCCCGCAAGTCCCGGCCGTTGGCGTATCATTAGCCGCCTGACGGCAACCCCTCCAGGATCGCTTGCGCATGCTCGCCCTTCTTATCCAGACGCTGAACATCACGGCACCGGTCTTCGCCATGCTGTTCATGGGCATGCTGCTCAAACGCATCCGCCTGATCGACGACAATTTCAACCGCGTCGCCTCGCAGCTGGTGTTCAACGTGTGCATGCCGGCGCTGCTGTTCCTCGGTATCTATCATGCCGACCTGGCCACTGCGGTCAAACCGGGCGTCCTCCTCTATTTCATCGTCGCCACCCTGGTCGGCTTCGCCATTGCCTGGGGCCTGGCCATCTGGCGCAGTCCGCAGGCAGACCGAGGCATCTATACCCAGGGCGCGTTCCGCGGCAACAACGGCGTGATCGGCCTGGCCCTGGCCGCCAGCCTGTACGGCGACTACGGTATTTCCCTGGGGGCGGTGCTCGCCGGCCTGGTCATCCTCATGTACAACTCGCTGTCGGCAGTAGTGCTGGCGGTGTACAGCCCGGACCAGAAGTCCGACCCGTGGAGCATCTGCAAGAGCATTTTCAGCAACCCGCTGATCATCAGTGTGCTGGTGGCCACGCCCATGGCCTACGGCCAGGTGCCGCTGCCGAACTGGCTGCTGACCTCGGGCGATTATCTGGCGCAGATGACCCTGCCGCTGGCGCTGATCTGCATCGGTGGCACGCTGTCGCTGGCGGCGCTGCGCGACAGCGGCAGGCTGGCCATCGACGCCAGCCTGGTGAAGGTGGTCTGGCTACCGCTGTTCGGCACCCTCGGCGCCTGGCTATGCGGCTTCCGTGGGGCCGAGCTGGGCATCCTGTTTCTGTACATCGGTAGCCCGACCGCAGCGGCCAGCTACGTCATGGCACGGGCGGCCAACGGCAACCATGAGCTGGCGGCGTCGATCATCGTGATTACCACGCTAATGGCGGCGATCACCACCAACATTGGTATTTTCATCTTGCAGTGGGGCGGATGGATCTAGATCCTTGACTGCAAACAACACAAAAAACACAGCCTCACTGAGCTAAAGGACAATTCATGCAAGACCAGAGCACGCCCGAGCGGTTACAGCGCGGGCTGAAGAATCGCCATATCCAGCTGATCGCGCTGGGCGGGGCCATCGGTACCGGCCTGTTCCTGGGTATAGCCCAGACCATCCAGCTGGCCGGCCCCTCCGTGCTGCTGGGCTATGCCATTGCCGGCCTTATGGCCTTCCTGATCATGCGCCAGCTCGGCGAAATGGTGGTGGAGGAGCCGGTGGCCGGCAGCTTCAGCCACTTCGCCCACCAGTACTGGAGCGAGTTCGCCGGCTTCGTCTCGGGCTGGAACTACTGGGTGGTGTACGTGCTGGTCGGCATGGCCGAGCTGACGGCGGTGGGCATCTATGTACAGTACTGGTGGCCCGGTTTTCCCACCTGGGCCACGGCGGCGATCTTCTTCGTGGTGATCAACCTGATCAACCTGACTCAGGTGAAAGTCTACGGCGAAATGGAGTTCTGGTTCGCCCTGGTCAAGGTGGTGGCCATTGTCAGCATGATCGGCTTCGGCGCCTGGCTGCTGACCAGCGGCAACGGCGGCCCGGATGCCAGCGTGGCCAACCTCTGGCAGTACGGCGGCTTCTTCCCCAACGGTGTCACCGGCCTGGTGATGGCGCTGGCAGTGATCATGTTCTCGTTCGGAGGCCTGGAACTGGTGGGCATCACCGCCGCCGAGGCCGACAACCCGCGCCAGAGCATTCCCAAGGCCACCAACCAGGTGGTGTACCGCATTCTGATCTTCTACATCGGCGCCCTGGCGGTGCTGCTGTCGCTGTACCCGTGGCAGAAGGTGGTTCAGGGCGGTAGCCCGTTCGTGATGATCTTCCACGAACTGGACAGCGACCTGGTGGCGACCATCCTCAATATCGTGGTGCTGACGGCTGCGCTGTCGGTGTACAACAGCTGCGTGTACGCCAACAGCCGCATGCTTTTCGGCCTGGCCAGCCAAGGTGACGCGCCGCGGCAGTTGCTGAAGGTAAGCCGTAGCGGTGTGCCGCTGACCGCGCTGGGCGTGTCGGCCTTCGCCACCGGGCTGTGTGTGCTGATCAACTACCTGATGCCGGGTGAAGCCTTTGGTTTGCTGATGGCCCTGGCGGTGTCGGCGCTGGTGATCAACTGGGCGAGCATCAGCATTACCCACCTGAAGTTCCGCAAGGCCAAGCTGGCGGCCGGGATTACCCCGTTCTACAAGAGCTGGGGGCACCCGGTCACCAACTACCTGTGCCTGGCGTTCATCGTGCTGATCCTGGTGGTGATGTACCTGACCCCGCCGATTCGCATCTCGGTAATGCTGATCCCGGGGTGGATCCTGGTGCTATGGGTGGCCTTCAAGATGAAGAAGGCTCGCCAGGTTCGCCGTTAGATCTTCAGCGCCGGTGAGATCGAGCGCCGCCCGCGCGGCGCTTCGCGGGGCAAGCCCGCTCCCACATTTGTTGCAACGTGCCGAACCTGTCAGGCCATGGTTGCCCCCCTTGTTGGCTCGACTCTATTTCGAGGTGGACACATCCGCAGCCCCACCTGTCTGAAGACATGCACCAAGGCTGACAACGCCTCTTTCACAGGCATGGCCACGTTGCAACAAATGTGGGAGCGGGCTTGCCCCGCGAAGCGCCGCGCGGGCGGCGCTCGATCTCACCGGCGATGCAAAGCTAAAGACATGAGCAGCCCCACATCTCCTTAATGCTGCCGCCGCCAGGCTCGCGCGGTGGTGTACAGCAACACCATGGCGAGCACCGGCAGTACGTAGAACAGCATCAGCCGCTCCAGGCGGCCGGCCAGTGGCATGCCCATGGTAAACGCCGCCACGTGCAGCCCATAGGCCAGGTACAGGCAGAGGAACACCAGGCCTTCGGCGCGGGTGATGCGGTAGCCGGAATAGAACACCGGCAGGCTCAGCGCGGCAACGCCGAGCATCACCGGCAGGTCGAAGGCCAGGGCGTTGGGCGAGATCGACAGTGGCTCGGGCGTGACCAGCGCGGTCAGGCCCAGCACTGCCAGCAGGTTGAACAGGTTGCTGCCGATCACTGTGCCCACGGCGATTTCCCGTTCACCGCGCAGGGCGGCGATCAGCGCAGCGGCCAGTTCCGGCAGGGAAGTGCAGATGGCAACGACAGTCAGCCCGATGATGCGCTCGGACAGGCCCAGGTCGATGGCCACTTCCACGGCAGCTTCCAGCAACAAGTGACCCGCCAGGCTCAGCAGGCCCAGGCCAGCGAGCACCTGTAGCAGCGTGCCCGACCAGAAACGCCCGGTGCTGCTTGTGACGGTGGCCGGGGCGGGGTAGGTGCGTGCGTAGTGGCGCGACTGGTGCCAGAGTATCGCCAGGTAGCCGAACAGGCCGAGCAGCAGCAATACCCCTTCGACCCGGCCCAGGTCGCCATTGGCGGATAACGCGTAGACCAGGCCGCTGGCGACGATCATCAGTGGAATGTCCAGGCGCACCAGCTGCCGCGACACGCGCAGCGGGATGATCAGTGCGGCCAGGCCGAGAATGACCAGTACGTTGAAGATATTGCTGCCGATCACGCTGCCCACCGCCACATCCGGGGCGCCCTGGTAGGCGGCCTGCAGGCTCACGGTCATTTGTGGTGCAGTGCTGCCGAAGGCCACCAGGCTCAGGCCGATGATCAGTGGACGTACGTGCAGGCGCTGGGCCAGGCGCAGGGCTGCGCGCACCAGCAGTTCAGCTCCGCCGATCAGCAACAGCAGGGCGATGCCCAGTTGCAGGAGGCTGAAGGTGGGAAGGGTGGCCAGGTCGAAAATGGTCGGACTCCTGTCGCGTCAGTCGCTAAGACCTTGTACTCGCACACGCGCGGTTCCGCTACGGATCATGCCGATTTTTTCTGCGGCGGCACGTGATAGATCAATCAGGCGGCCGCGGGTGTGTGGGCCACGGTCATTGATGCGCACCACGACGCTGCGCTGGTTGGCCAGGTTGGTCACCCGTACCCGGGTACCAAAGGGCAGGCTGCGGTGGGCGGCGGTCAGGCTGTGCTGGTTGAATGGTTCGCCACTGGCGGTGCGTTTGCCGTGGTGGCGAGCGCCGTAATAGGAGGCGGTGCCGGTCTTGTCGTAGCCGTCGGGGTCGACGTCGACGTCCTGGCTGGCGCAGCCGGCCAGCAGGGAAAAGAGGGCGAGGGTGCTCAGGGATCGCTTTAGCAATTCAGATGCTCCGATATGGCCCATTCGCGGCTAAAGCCGCTCCCACAGGTATATCGCCACTGTCGAGAGCAGCGCTGTACCTGTGGGAGCGGCTTTAACCGCGAACGAGGGCGAAGCCCTCGCAGGACTACAGGGATAAAACAATCACCCTTCGAGCTTGGCCTTGAGCAATTGGTTCACTTGCCCCGGGTTGGCCTTGCCTTTGGAGGCTTTCATCGCCTGGCCGACGAAGAAGCCGAACATCTTGCCACGCTTGGCCTCGTCGGCTGCGCGGTACTGTTCGACCTGCTCGGCGTTGGCTGCCAGCACTTCGTCGAGCATCTTGTCGATCGCACCGGTATCGGTGACCTGCTTCAGGCCTTTGCTTTCAATGATGCTGTCGGCATCGCCTTCACCGGCGGCCATGGCCTCGAACACGGTCTTGGCGATCTTGCCGCTGATGGTATTGTCGCGAATACGCAGCAGCATGCCGCCCAGTTGCGCGGCGCTGACCGGCGCCTGGTCGATCTCGATGCCCAGCTTGTTCAGCAGGCTGCCCAGCTCGACCATGACCCAGTTGGCTGCCAGCTTGGCGTCGCCACCGATCTTCACTACTTCCTCGAAGTAGTCCGCCTGTTCGCGGCTGGACGCCAGCACGTTGGCATCGTAGGCCGACAGGCCGTACTGGCTCTGGAAACGCTCGACTTTCTGTGTCGGCAGCTCCGGCAAGCCGGCGCGGACGGATTCGAGGAAGCTGTCCTCGATCACCACTGGCAGCAGGTCCGGATCGGGGAAGTAACGGTAGTCGTTGGCTTCCTCCTTGCTGCGCATGGAGCGAGTCTCGTCCTTGTTCGGGTCGTACAGGCGGGTTTCCTGTACCACCTTGCCGCCGTCCTCGATCAGGTCGATCTGGCGCTGGATCTCGCTGTTGATCGCGCGCTCGATGAAGCGGAACGAGTTGACGTTCTTGATTTCGCAGCGGGTACCGAACTCGGTCTGGCCTTTCGGGCGGATCGACACGTTGCAGTCGCAACGCAGCGAGCCCTCGGCCATGTTGCCGTCGCAGATGCCCAGGTAACGTACCAGCGCGTGGATCGCCTTGACGTAGGCCACCGCTTCCTTGGCGCTGCGCATGTCAGGCTCGGAGACGATTTCCAGCAGCGGGGTGCCTGCACGGTTCAGGTCGATGCCGGTGGAGCCGCTGAAGTCTTCGTGCAGGCTCTTGCCGGCGTCTTCTTCCAAGTGCGCGCGGGTTACCCCTATGCGCTTGATGGTGCCGTCTTCCAGGGCGATGTCCAGGTGGCCCTTGCCGACGATCGGCAGGTCCATCTGGCTGATCTGGTAGCCCTTGGGCAGGTCCGGGTAGAAGTAGTTCTTGCGCGCGAATACGTTGCGCTTGCCGATCTCGGCATCGATGGCCAGGCCGAACATGCACGCCATGCGCACGGCTTCCTGGTTCAGTACCGGCAGTACGCCGGGCATGCCCAGGTCAACCAGGCTGGCCTGGGTGTTCGGCTCGGAGCCGAAGGTGGTGGCGCTGCCGGAGAAGATCTTCGACTGGGTGGCGAGCTGAGTGTGGATTTCCAGCCCGATCACAACTTCCCATTGCATGTGTGAATTCCTCAGAAGCCGTTGGGGGCGCGGGTGTGCCAGTCGGTCACTTGCTGGTAGCGGTGCGCGACGTTGAGCAGGCGGCCTTCCTGGAAGTATGGCGCCAGCAGTTGCACGCCGACCGGCAGGCCGTCGACGAAGCCGGCTGGCATCGACAGGCCCGGCAGGCCCGCCAGGTTGGCGGTGATGGTGTAGACGTCTTCCAGGTAGGCGGCGACCGGGTCGCTGCTCTTGGCGCCGAGTTTCCAGGCCGGGTTTGGCGTGGTCGGGCCGAGGATCAGGTCGACGTCGTTGAAGGCGGCCATGAAGTCGTTCTTGATCAGGCGGCGGATCTGCTGCGCCTTCACGTAGTAGGCGTCGTAGTAGCCGGCCGACAGGGCGTAGGTGCCGACCATGATGCGGCGCTGCACCTCGACGCCGAAGCCTTCGCCACGGGAACGCTTGTACAGGTCGGTGAGGTCTCGCGGGTTCTCGCAGCGGTAGCCGAAGCGCACGCCGTCGAAACGCGACAGGTTGGACGAGGCTTCAGCGGGGGCGATCACGTAGTAGGCCGGGATGGCGTGCTGCATGTTCGGCAGGCTGATTTCCCTGACTACCGCGCCGAGCTTTTCCAGCTCCTTGACGCTGGCCTGGACCAGGTCGGCGATGCGTGGGTCCAGGCCGGCACCGAAGTACTCTTTCGGCAGGCCGATGCGCAGGCCCTGCAGCGAAGCATTGAGGTTGGCGCTGTAGTCCGGCACCGGCTCTTCGATGCTGGTGGAATCCTTGGCGTCGAAACCGGCCATGCCTTGCAGCAGCAGGGCGCAGTCTTCGGCGGTACGGGCCAGCGGGCCACCCTGGTCGAGGCTGGAGGCGTAGGCGATCATGCCCCAGCGCGACACGCGACCGTAGGTCGGCTTGAGGCCGGTGAGGTTGGTCAGTGCCGCCGGTTGGCGGATCGAGCCGCCGGTGTCGGTGCCGGTGGTAGCTGGCAGCAGGCGCGCAGCCACCGCCGCGGCCGAACCGCCCGACGAGCCGCCCGGGACGTGCTCGAGGTTCCAAGGGTTCTTCACCGCGCCGTAGTAGCTGGATTCGTTGGCCGAACCCATGGCGAACTCGTCCATGTTGGTCTTGCCCAGGGTAACCATGCCGGCTTCGGCCAGCTTGGCAACCACGGTGGCGTCATACGGCGCCTTGAAGTTGTCGAGCATCTTCGAGCCGCAGCTGGTGCGTACGCCGTTGGTGCAGAACAGGTCCTTGTGGGCGATCGGGGCACCCAGCAGCGCGCCGGTTTCGCCAGCGGCGCGACGGGCGTCGGCGGCACGCGCCTGGCCCAGGGCCAGCTCTTCGGTGACGCTGATGAAGCTGTTGATCTGCGGGTCGAGCTGCTTGATGCGCGCCAGCAGGGCGCCGGTCAGCTCTTCGGAGGAAAACGACTTGTCGGCGAGTCCGCGGGCGATCTCGGCCAGGGTCAATTGATGCATGACAGGCTCTATCCCTTACTCGATGACTTTGGGAACCAGGTACAGACCGCTTTCGGTCGACGGCGCGATGGCCTGGTAGGCGTCGCGCTGGTTGCTCTCGGTGACCTGGTCGGGACGCAGGCGCTGGCTGGCCTCCAGGGGGTGGGCCAGTGGCTCGATGCCAGTAGTGTCGACCGCTTGCATCTGGTCGACCAGCCCGAGAATGCTGTTCAGTGCGTCGGTAATGCGTGGCAGTTCGCCATCATTCAGGCCCAGACGGGCCAGATGGGCGATCTTTTCCACGTCGCAGCGTTCAAGCGCCATGGGGATCTCCAGGGGAAACAAAGACCGGAATTTGGCTCCGGAGTGAGGAACATGTCAGCTTTCTGGCGGTCTAACGGCCGCGAAATTCTGCTGGCGTGCTCGGAAAAACAGCCAATTTAACATATTGGCTCCTTGCCCAAAATCCCTGCCATTGTTAGAGTTTGCCGCACTTTTTTACCCACGCTTTCCCCAGGGTCACTTTCCCATGTTCAAGAAACTGCGTGGCATGTTTTCCAGCGATCTGTCCATCGACCTGGGTACTGCCAACACCCTTATTTACGTGCGTGAGCGCGGTATCGTCCTGAATGAGCCCTCGGTTGTTGCCATCCGTACCCATGGCAACCAGAAAAGCGTCGTCGCCGTCGGTACCGAAGCCAAGCGCATGCTGGGCCGTACGCCTGGCAACATTGCTGCCATTCGTCCGATGAAGGACGGCGTCATCGCCGACTTCAGCGTCTGCGAAAAAATGTTGCAATATTTTATCAACAAGGTGCACGAGAACAGCTTCCTGCAGCCGAGCCCGCGCGTGCTGATCTGCGTGCCGTGCAAGTCGACCCAGGTAGAGCGTCGCGCCATTCGCGAGTCGGCCCTGGGGGCCGGTGCACGTGAAGTATTCCTGATCGAGGAGCCGATGGCCGCTGCCATCGGTGCCGGCCTGCCGGTCGAGGAAGCCCGCGGTTCGATGGTCGTCGATATCGGTGGTGGTACCACTGAAATCGCGCTGATCTCCCTGAACGGCGTGGTTTATGCCGAATCCGTCCGCGTTGGCGGCGACCGCTTCGACGAAGCCATTGTCACCTACGTGCGCCGCAACTACGGCAGCCTGATCGGCGAGTCCACCGCCGAGCGCATCAAGCAGGAAATCGGTACTGCCTACCCGGGCGGCGAAGTACGCGAAGTCGACGTGCGCGGCCGCAACCTGGCCGAGGGCGTACCACGTGCCTTCACCCTGAACTCCAACGAAGTGCTCGAAGCGCTGCAGGAATCCCTGGCGACCATCGTCCAGGCGGTCAAGAGTGCCCTGGAGCAATCGCCGCCCGAGCTGGCCTCGGACATCGCCGAGCGTGGCCTGGTGCTGACCGGTGGTGGCGCGCTGCTGCGTGACCTGGACAAGTTGCTGGCCCAGGAAACCGGCCTGCCGGTGATCGTCGCCGAAGACCCGCTGACCTGTGTCGCCCGTGGCGGCGGTCGCGCCCTGGAGATGATGGACAAGCACGCGATGGACCTGCTCTCCAGCGAGTGATCCCGCTCGCTGTTCACGAGCGCCCGGTTTACAGGTAGTACGCACAGTGCTACCTGTATGTGCTGGGCTGGCGCCCGTTCGGGGCGCCGTATCCGTCAACCCGCAACCAGGCTGGTGCGTTGTCCCATGTCCAATGACCTCCTGAGTCGTCCACGAGGAACGGCCCATTAAACCGCTTTTCTCCAAGGGCCCTTCGCTGGGCGTTCGCCTGCTCGTCCTGGTGGTGATGTCGGTCGCGTTGATGGTTGTCGACGCGCGCTTCGACGTGCTCAAGCCGGTGCGCAGCCAGATGGGCCTGGTACTCATGGAGTCGTACTGGATCACCGACCTGCCGCAGCGTGCGTGGCAAGGTGTGGCCGGCCAGTTCGGCAGCCGCACCGAACTGATCGCCGAAAACGAAAAGCTCAAGACCGAAGCCCTGCTGTTGCAGGGGCGCCTGCAGAAGCTGGCAGCCCTGACCGAGCAGAACGTGCGCCTGCGCGAGTTGCTCAACTCCTCGGCGCTGGTCAATGAAAAGGTCGAAGTGGCCGAGCTGATCGGTGTCGACCCCAACCCGTTCACCCACCGCATCCTGATCAACAAGGGCGAGCGTGATGGCGTGTTCCTGGGCCAGCCGGTGCTCGATGCCCGTGGCCTGATGGGCCAGGTGGTCGAGCTGATGCCCTACACCTCGCGGGTACTGTTGCTGACCGATACCACCCATAGCATCCCGGTGCAGGTCAACCGCAACGGCCTGCGCGCCATCGCCAGCGGCACCGGCAACCCGGAGCGCCTGGAGCTGCGCCATGTGGCCGATACCGCTGACATCAAGGAAGGCGACCTGCTGGTCAGCTCCGGCATGGGGCAACGTTTCCCGGCCGGCTACCCGGTGGCCACGGTCAACGAAGTGATTCACGATTCCGGCCAGCCGTTCGCCATCGTTCGCGCCATCCCCACCGCCGCGCTCAACCGCAGCCGCTACATGCTGCTGGTGTTCAGTGACCGACGTACCCCGGAGCAGCGCGCCACCGATGCCGGCATCGCCCAGGAAGAGGCTGACCGCAAGGGCGCCTCGGCCCCAGGCCAGCCGGCCACGACGGGCGAGCACGTTGCACCGGCGCCTGCCGCGCCGGCCACACCTGCGGCACCGGTAGCGCCGGCAGCGCAGCCTGCAGCCCCGGTTGTCGCACCTGCAACGCCTGCCGCACCTGCTCATACCCGGAGGCAATGATGGCTGTATCACGCCGCAACAACGGCTGGGTCATCTGGCTGACTTTCGCCATCGGCCTGCTGCTCAGTGTCTCGCCCATGCCGCAGTTCATGGACGTGTTCCGTCCCATGTGGCTGGCCTTGCTGGTGTCGTTCTGGACCCTCGCCGTGCCGAACAAGGTCGGCATGACCACCGCGTTCGTGCTGGGCCTGGCCGAGGACGTACTGTACGGTACCCTGCTGGGGCAGAATGCGCTGATCCTCACCCTCATCACTTTCCTGGTGCTGTCCTTGCAGCAGCGCCTGCGCATGTTCCCCATGTGGCAGCAGAGCCTGGTGATCCTGGTGATCTTCGGCATCGCCCAGTTGATCCAGCTTTGGCTCAGCGCGCTGACCGGTAACCGCCTGCCCACCTTGGCGCTGGTCTGGTCGGCGGTGATCAGTGCCTTGCTCTGGCCGTGGATCAGCTTCGCTCTGCGCGACCTGCGCCGACGCTTGCATATCAACTGACGGCGCTGCCGCGACTGACAGGGAGATGTCTGCATGAACCCACTGTACCTGGCCTCCGGCTCGCCCCGTCGTCGTGAACTGTTGACCCAGATCGGTGTGCCGTTCAGCGTCGTCAGTGCCCCCATCGATGAAACCCCGTTGCCCAATGAAGGCGCCCCTGCCTATGTCGAGCGCCTGGCCCGGGCCAAGGCTGCCGCTGGCCTGGCTAGCCTGGAACATCCAGTGCCCGCGAATAGCCACACCGCGGTCTTGGAAAATCGGGCTGTGGTGCTGGGCGCAGACACCGCCGTGGTCCTCGATGGTCGTATTCTCGGCAAACCGCAAAACCGCGAAGATGCCCTGGCCATGCTGGCCGACCTGTCGGGCCGCGAGCACCAGGTGCTGACCGCGGTAGCCCTCAGCGACGGCCAGCGTGTGCACAGCCTGTGCGTCACCAGCAAGGTGCGCTTCCGTGCGATCAGCGGCGATGAAGCGCAACGCTACTGGGCCAGTGGCGAGCCTGCGGACAAGGCCGGCGGCTATGCCATCCAGGGCCTGGGCGCGGTGTTCGTCACCAGCCTTTCCGGCAGCTACTCGGCAGTGGTCGGCTTGCCGCTCAGTGAAACGGCCGAATTGCTTGGCCAGTTCGGCATCGCCTGCTGGCAATCGCCTACGCATACGCCAGAGGTAACAAACCAGCGGTAGCCAGCACTGCATACGCCATCCATCATTACCCAAGACCTTTGACGAGAGCCTGCCATGAGTGAAGAGATCCTGATCAACATCACCCCGATGGAGTCGCGCGTGGCTGTGGTGGAAAACGGGGTGCTGCAGGAAGTGCACGTCGAGCGCACCCAGCGCCGGGGCATCGTCGGCAATATCTATAAAGGCAAGGTGGTGCGTGTGCTGCCGGGCATGCAGGCGGCCTTCGTCGACATCGGCCTGGAGCGCGCGGCGTTCATCCACGCCTCGGAAATATCCCAGCGTGAAGGCTCGGCGGTAGAGAACATCACAGCCCTGGTGCACGAAGGCCAGGCCTTGGTGGTGCAGGTGACCAAGGACCCGATCGGCACCAAGGGGGCGCGCCTGACCACCCAGCTTTCGATCCCGTCGCGTTACCTGGTGTACATGCCGCGCAGCAGCCATGTCGGCATTTCCCTGAAGATCGAAGACGAAGCCGAGCGCGAGCGCCTCAAGCAGGTGGTCAGCGACTGCATGGAAAGCGAGAACATCAAGGACGCTGGTGGTTTCATCCTGCGCACCGCGGCCGAAGGCGCACGCGCAGAAGAGATCCTGCAGGACATTCGCTACCTGCGCCGCCTGTGGGAGCAGATCGGCACCCAGATCAACACCTGCGGCGCGCCCACGGTCATCTACGAGGACCTGGGCCTGGCCCTGCGTACCCTGCGCGACCTGGTCAACCCGAAGATCGAGAAGATCCGCATCGACTCGCGGGAAACCTTCCAGAAGACCACGCAGTTCGTTAGCGAGCTGATGCCGGAAATCGCCGACCGCCTCGAACACTATCCGGGCGAAAGGCCGATCTTCGACCTGTACGGTGTCGAGGACGAGATTCAGCGCGCGCTGGAGCGCAAGGTACCGCTCAAGTCCGGTGGCTACCTGGTGGTCGATCCGGCTGAAGCGATGACCACCATCGATGTGAACACCGGCGCCTTCGTCGGCCATCGCAACCTTGAAGAGACGATCTTCAAGACCAACCTCGAGGCCGCTACCGCCATCGCCCGGCAACTGCGCCTGCGCAACATCGGCGGCATCATCATCATCGACTTCATCGACATGGAAGACGAAGAGCACCAGCGCCAGGTGCTGCGCACCCTGGAAAAGCAACTGGAGCGCGATCACGCCAAGACCAACATCATCGGCATCACCGAGCTGGGCCTGGTGCAGATGACCCGCAAGCGCACGCGGGAAAGCCTGGAGCAGGTGCTGTGCGAACCCTGCCTGGCCTGTCAGGGCCGTGGCAAGCTGAAAACCCCCGAGACCATCTGTTACGAAATCTTCCGTGAGATCCTGCGCGAGGCTCGTGCCTATCAGGCCGAAGGCTACCGCGTGCTGGCCAACCAGAAGGTGGTTGACCGGTTGCTGGATGAAGAGTCCGGTAACGTTGCTGAACTGGAGGCTTTCATCGGCCGAACCATTCGTTTCCAGGTCGAGTCGATGTATTCACAGGAACAATACGATGTGGTGCTGCTCTGAGGCCTTCTGAAGCGCGCCACGGGTGGACCGGGCTGGCAAAACCGGCACGACGGGCCATCATGGATAAACGACCTGGAGGGCCATGGCCATGGGACGTCTGACCCGCGTTCTTGTCGCCTTGACCCGCTGGGGGCTGGGTGTTTGCGCCTTGCTGGCGGTACTGGTGGCGCTGTATGTCAGCCTCGGCCGTGAACTGGTGCCGTTGGTGGCCGAGTACCGCGCCGATGTAGAAAACAAGGCCGAGCAGGCTTTGGGCCTGCCCGTGCACGTCGGTGGCCTGGAAGGCCGCTGGAGCGGTCTGGCACCGGTGCTGCGGGTGCGCGACCTGCAACTGGGCGAGGGTGCCACGGCCCTGCGCCTGGACGACGTCAAGGTGGTACCCGATCTCTGGGCCAGCCTCACCGCCCGTGAAGTACGCCTGGCGCGCATTCAGTTGGGCGGCCTGCAACTGATCCTGCGCGAGAGCGAGCAGGGCGCCTGGAGCCTCGAAGGCTTGCCGAAGAAGAGCGATGCACCACTCGATCCCGCCGAGCTGCTGCAGCGCTTGCGTCAGCTGGGGTGCATCGATGTGTTCGACAGCCAGGTCACCCTGCACCCGTGGCAGCGTGACCCGTTGACCCTGACTTATGTGAGCGCCGGCCTGCAGGCCGGGGCTTCGCGCCAGGCCCTGGACCTGCGCGCGACCCTGCCCGATGGCCAACCTCTGGCGCTGAACCTGCGTAGTCGTGCGTCGGCCAACACCTGGCGCGATGGTCAGGTCGAAGCCTACCTGAGCCTTCCGCAGAGTGACTGGGCGCGCTGGTTGCCGCCTCGCCTGCTGGGCCAGTGGCATGCCGACGTCTTGAGAGCGGGTGGCGAGTTCTGGGTCGACTGGCGCACGGGGCAGTTGGAGCAGGCCGTGGTACGCCTCAATGCCCCTGAGTTGCAGGGCGCCTATGCCGGGCGCAAGTCGGCCACACTGAACAACCTGGCCTTGGGTGCCTGGTTCCAGCGCCGGGAGCAAGGCTTCGATGTGGTGGTCGATTCGCTGGCCATGGACATTGGCAAGGCCCGTTGGGAGTCGCACCTGCAATTGCAGCAGCGCCCCGGTGAGGACGCTGCCGCGGAAAGCTGGCAAATGCAGGCCGACCGCCTCGACCTCACGCCGTTAACCCCGCTTATCGATGCCCTGGCGCCGTTGCCGGACAAGGTCATGGCCGTGGTCGATGGCCTGAAGGTGACCGGCGCTCTGCGTAATGTGCGCCTTGAGGCCCGGCCCAAGGCCGAGGGTAACCAGCGCCTGCAGTTCGAAGCGAACCTGGATAAAGTCGGTTTCGATGCCTATCACAATGCCCCGGCAGCCGGTAACGTCAGCGGTAGCATCAGCGGCGACCTTGGCCATGGCGAACTGCGCCTTGATACCGATGCGTTCATGCTGCACCTGTACCCGATCTTCGCCAAACCCTGGCACTACCAGAAGGCCAATGCGCGCCTGACCTGGGTCTTGGACAAGGAAGGTTTCACCCTGGTCGCGCCTTATCTCAAGGTGCTCGGCGAGGAGGGCAAGATTGCCGGTGACTTCCTCATTCGCCTGTTGTTCGAAGAGGGCCGCGAGGACTACATGGACCTGCGCGTCGGCCTGACCGAAGGCGATGGCCGCTACACCGCCAAGTACCTGCCCGAGGTGCTCAGCCCCGCCCTCGACGAATGGCTGCGCAGTGCGATCGTCAAAGGCACGGTGGACGAAGGCTACTTCCAGTACCAGGGCTCGCTGAACCATGGTGTCGCGCCGGAAGCCCGCAGTATCAGCCTGTTCTTCAAGGTGCGTGATGCAGCCCTGGACTTCCAGCCGGGCTGGCCGCAGGTACAGCACGTGGATGGCGATGTGCTCATCGAGGACAGCGGTGTGCGTATCAAGGCCCAGCGTGGCGTACTGCTCGATACCAAGGTCAGTGATGTAAGCGTCGATATCCCGCATGTCGACGAGGGCCAGCAAAGCCACCTGTACCTTGATGGTGACTTCGACGGCAGCCTGGGCGATGGCCTGAAGATCCTCAAGGAAGCGCCAATCGGCACCGGCGAGATCTTTGCCGGCTGGGAAGGCGAGGGGCCGCTCAAGGGCAAGGTCAAGCTCGACATTCCGCTGGCCCGCGGGCAGCGGCCGAAAGTGCAGGTGGACTTTGCCACCAACGACGCGCGGCTGAAGGTCGCGCCGCCGAGCCTGGAGCTGAGCCGCCTGAAGGGGGACTTCAGTTTCGATTTCGACAAGGGCCTGAGCGGCAAGGGCATCAGCCTGCAGGCATTCGGCAAGCCGGTGACGGCGCAAATCACTGCCGAAGGCCAGCCAGGGCAGATGCAGACCCGCATCAACGCCAATGGCCAGGTCTCGCTCAAGGCGCTGACCGACTGGCTGCAGTTCAATCAGGCCTTGCCGGCGTCCGGTGACCTGCCGTACCAGTTGCAGGTCAGCCTGGGCAGCCGGGACAACCGCTTGAGCGTCACCTCCAACCTCAAGGGCCTGGCCATCGACCTGCCGGCACCGTTCGGCAAGGCTGCGGCGGACACCCGTGACAGCCGGTTCAGCATGAGTCTGCAAGGCCCGGAACGGCGCTTCGATGCTGCGTACACCGACCTTGCCCGCCTTGCCTACATTGCGCCGGCCGACAAACTCGCCCAGGGGCGTGGCGAGTTGTTACTGGGCACAGGTGACGCCCAGCTACCCGCCGGCCAAGGTCTGCGTGTACGCGGGCGCCTGGAGGCACTGGACCTGGGGCCCTGGCAAGAACAGGCGGCGCGGCTGGCAGGTGGCGACCCGGGGGGCAGTGCGCGGCAGAACCTGCAAGGCGTCGACTTGAGCATCGGCCAACTGAAAGCCTTTGGCATGGACCTGAACCAGGCGGTGGTGCGGCTTGCCCGTGGCGGCGCTGCCTGGGATTTGCGCCTTGATAGCAAGGAGGTCATCGGCAACGCGCGGGTACCGGATGCCAAAGGCGCGCCCATGGTCGTGCGCATGCAGACCTTGCGCCTGCCCGCCGCCAGCGCTGCTGAAAAGCAGGCCGAGGCACAGGCCGAGGAGGGCCCCGACCCGCTGGCGTCATTCGACCCGCGCAAGGTACCGGCGCTGGACCTGAGCATCGACAAGCTCTACCGCGGTGATGACCTGTATGGCAGTGCGTCGCTCAAGCTGCGGCCAACCGCGCGCGGCGTGACAGCCAGCGATATCGACCTCGACTTCAAAGGCCTGCGTATCGATGGTGGCGGTGGCTGGGAAGGCGAACCAGGCAGCACCAGCAGCTGGTACAAAGGGCGCCTGGACGGCAAGAACCTGGCAGATGTGCTCAAGGCCTGGGGCTTTGCCCCGACTGTGACCAGCCGCGATTTCCGCCTGGATGTAGACGGCCGCTGGCCGGGGTCGCCGGCCTCGGTGAGCCTCAAGCGCTTCTCTGGCAGCATGGACGCAGCGCTGCGCACCGGCCAGTTCGTCGAGGTCGAAGGCAGTGCCCAGGCCCTGCGGGTGTTCGGCCTGCTCAACTTCAACTCCATCGGCCGGCGCTTGCGCCTGGACTTCTCCGACCTGTTCGACAAGGGCCTGGCCTACGATCGGGTCAAAGGCTTGCTGGTGGCCAGTGACGGCGTCTACGTGACCCGCGAGCCAATCACCGTGACTGGCCCGTCGAGCAACTTCGAACTCGACGGTACCCTGGACATGGTGCGCGACCGGGTCGATGCCAACTTGCAGGTAAGCCTGCCGGTGACCAACAACCTGCCGCTGGCGGCCCTGATTGTCGGCGCTCCGGCCGTGGGTGGGGCGCTGTTCCTGGTCGATCGGCTGATCGGCGACCGCGTATCACGCTTTGCCAGCGTGCATTACCGTGTCGAAGGGCCGGTGAAAGAGCCTAGAATCACATTTGTGAAACCTTTCGAGAAATCCCGCTAGGAGTGCCCATGAAGGCAGCGGTAATCCAGATGGTCAGCCAGGACGATGTGCTGGCCAACCTGCAGCGCGCCGGTGCCCTGCTGGAGCAGGCTGCGATCGGCGGTGCACGGCTGGCCGTGTTGCCGGAAAACTTCGCCGCCATGGGCCGCAAGGATGCCGCTGCCATCGGTCGCGCCGAAGCGTTGGGCGAAGGGCCGATCCTGCCATGGTTGAAACGTACTGCCCGCGACCTCAGGTTATGGATTGTTGCCGGTACCTTGCCATTGCCACCGGTCGGCCAGCCAGAGGCCAAGGCCCATGCCTGCTCGTTGCTGGTCGACGAACATGGCGAGGTAGCGGCACGCTATGACAAGTTGCACCTGTTCGATGTGGACGTTGCCGACAACCGTGGCCGCTACCGTGAGTCCGACGACTACGCCCACGGCGCCCAGGTGGTGGTGGCCGATACACCGGTGGGGCGGCTGGGGCTGAGCGTGTGTTACGACCTGCGCTTCCCTGAACTGTACAGCGCACTGCGCGCCGCCGGCGCGGAGCTGATCACTGCGCCGGCTGCCTTCACTGCGGTAACGGGGGCGGCGCACTGGGAAGTGCTGGTGCGTGCCCGTGCCATCGAGACCCAGTGCTACCTGCTGGCTGCGGCTCAGGGCGGCACTCACCCAGGGCCACGGGAAACCCATGGCCATGCGGCGATCGTCGACCCTTGGGGGCGCATCGTCGCGGAACAGGCGCGAGGTGAAGCGGTACTGCTTGCCGAGCGCGATATTGATGAACAAGCGTCCATCCGGGCGCGCATGCCGGTGGTATCGCACCGGCGCTTTTTCTCGCAGGGCGCATTGCGGCCTGCGCACACCTCGGAGTGACTATGAGCCAGATGTTATCCACCGTCAGCGAGCAGCTCCTGGCCCCAGGCGGCTTGACCCTGGACAGCCTGCAGAGCGTGCTGGGTGAGTTGGCTGGCCCCGGTATCGATGCCGCCGACCTGTATTTTCAGGGCCAGATCTCGGAAACCTGGGCACTGGAAGACGGCATCGTCAAAGAGGGCAGTTTCAACCTCGACCAAGGCGTGGGCGTGCGTGCCCAGTCCGGTGAAAAGACCGGCTTCGCCTACAGCAACGCGATCAACCTCGAGGCGCTGACCTCGGCAGCCCGAGCAGCACGTTCGATCTCGCGTGCCGGGCAGAATGGCAAGGTGCAGGCTTTCCGCAGCCAGGATGTGACCGCCCTTTATTCGGCAGACAACCCGCTGGATGTGCTCAGCCGTGCCGAGAAGGTCGAGCTGCTCAAGCGTGTTGACGCCGCCACCCGTGCCCTGGACCCGCGTATCCAGCAGGTCAGTGTGAGCATGGCCGGGGTCTGGGAGCGCATCCTGATTGCTGCGGCCGATGGCAGCCTGGCCGCCGACGTGCGTCCGCTGGTGCGCTTCAACGTCAGCGTCATCGTCGAGCAGAACGGCCGCCGCGAGCGTGGCGGGCAGGGCGGTGGCGGGCGTACCGACTACCGCTTCTTCACCGAGGAACGGGTCATGGGCTATGCCCGCGAAGCGCTGCGCCAGGCCCTGGTGAACCTGGAGGCGATCCCGGCGCCGGCCGGCACCCTGCCAGTGGTACTGGGTTCTGGTTGGTCGGGCGTGCTGCTGCACGAGGCTGTCGGCCATGGCCTGGAAGGTGACTTCAACCGCAAGGGCAGTTCGGCGTTCAGCGGCCGCATTGGCGAGAAAGTGGCGTCGAGCCTGTGCACCATCGTCGACGATGGCACCCTCGAAGGCCGCCGTGGTTCGCTGAGCGTGGACGATGAAGGTACCCCGACCGAGTGCACTACGCTGATCGAGAACGGTGTGCTCAAGGGCTACATGCAGGACAAGCTGAACGCGCGCCTGATGGGCATGGCGGTGACTGGCAACGGCCGCCGTGAATCCTACGCGCACCTGCCGATGCCGCGCATGACCAACACCTACATGCGTGCCGGCGCAAGCGACCCGCAGGAAATCATCGCTTCGGTGAAGAAGGGCATCTACTGTGCCAACCTCGGCGGTGGCCAGGTGGACATCACCAGCGGCAAGTTCGTGTTCTCGACCAGTGAGGCCTACCTGATCGAAGACGGCAAGATTACCGCGCCGGTGAAGGGGGCGACCCTGATCGGCAATGGCCCGGAGGCGATGAGCCGGGTGTCGATGGTCGGTAACGACCTGGCGCTGGACAGTGGGGTAGGGACTTGCGGCAAGGACGGGCAGTCGGTGCCGGTCGGGGTCGGGCAGCCGACCTTGAAGCTGGATGCGATTACCGTGGGCGGTACAGGGGCGTGATGGCTTCGGGGACCGCTTTGCGGTCCATTCGCAGCACAAGGCTGCTCCTACAGGGATCGCGTATTTCTGTAGGAGCAGCCTTGTGCTGCGAATGGGCCGCAAAGCGGCCCCAGGGCGATCAGCGCAAGCCGCGCTGCAGCTCGTCCAGGTCGCGGATGTACTTGAACACCTTGCGCGCGGCGGCAGGCGGCTTGTTCCGCGCCTTCTCGTGCTGGGCATGGCGCACCAGCGAGCGCAGCTGCTGGCGGTCGGTGTCGGGGTACTCGTTGACGAAGCGCTCGAGGTCTTCGTCGTTACCGTCGATCAGCCGGTCGCGCCAGCGCTCCAGGTTGTGGAAGCGCTCGTTGTACTGGCGGGTCGAGCTGTCCATCTGTTCGAGCAAGGCGTGGATGGCATCCAGGTCCTGCACGCGCATCAGCTTGCCGACGAACGACATGTGGCGTTTGCGGGCACCATGAGCGGTGTGCTTGCTGGCTTCGGCCAGGGCCTTGCGTAGCTCGTCGGTCAACGGCAGGCGGGCCAGGGTATCGGCCTTGAGCGTGGTAAGGCGCTCGCCGAGTTCGACCAGCGCATGCAACTCGCGCTTGATCTGGGTTTTGCTTTTTTCGCCGTCGAAGGCGTCGTCGTTTGAATCAACCATGGTGGCAGTCCGCTAGAAATCGCCGCCATGATAACCAGTCGGGGGCCGCTTGTCCGGCCCGGTCGTAGAATGACCCTAGCCGAACGCAGAATTTGAGTGGAGAGAACCATGAGTGCAGTCCAGAGCGTAGGTCCCAAGGACCTGCCAGCATTGCAGGAGCAGGTCGAGGCGATCATCGCCGAAGCGCGCCGCCAGGGGGCCAGTGCCTGTGAAGTGGCGGTGTCGCTGGAGCAGGGCCTGTCCACCACGGTACGCCAGCGTGAGGTCGAAACGGTCGAGTTCAACCGCGACCAGGGCTTTGGCATCACCCTCTATGTGGGTCAGCGCAAAGGCTCGGCCAGCACCTCGGCCAGTGGCCCTGAAGCGATCCGCGAAACCGTCGCCGCCGCCTTGGCGATTGCCAAGCATACCTCCGAGGACGAATGTTCCGGCCTGGCCGACGCAGCGCTGATGGCCCGCGAGATCCCGGACCTGGACCTGTACCACGACTGGAACCTCGAGCCCGAGAAGGCCATCGAGATGGCCCTGGCCTGCGAGGCGGCGGCATTCGACGCTGACTCGCGCATCCTCAACGCCGACGGCACCACCCTCAATACCCATCAGGGCTGCCGCGTGTATGGCAACAGCCATGGCTTCATCGGTGGCTATGCCTCGACCCGGCACAGCCTGAGCTGCGTGATGATCGCCGAAGGCGGCGGGCAGATGCAGCGTGACTACTGGTACGACGTGAACCGCCAGGGCAACCTGCTGGCCGACCCTCGTAGCATCGGCGTGCGCGCTGCCCAGCGTGCCGCCAGCCGCCTGGGGGCGCGGCCGGTGCCGACTTGCGAGGTGCCGGTGCTGTTCTCGGCCGAGCTGGCCGGTGGCCTGTTCGGCAGCTTCTTGTCGGCTATTTCCGGTGGCAACCTGTACCGCAAATCCTCGTTCCTGGAGGGGACCATTGGCCAGCGCCTGTTCCCCACCTGGCTGACCCTCGACGAGCGCCCGCACATTCCGCGGGCACTGGGCAGTGCCGCATTCGATGGCGACGGCCTGGCTACCTATGCCAAGCCGTTCGTCGACAAGGGCGAGCTGGTGTCGTACCTGCTGGGTACGTATTCCGGGCGCAAGCTGGGTTTGCCAAGCACGGCCAACGCCGGCGGCGTGCACAACCTGTTCGTCAGCCACGGTGTCGAAGACCAGACTGCGCTGATCCGGCGCATGGGCCGAGGGCTGCTGGTGACTGAGCTGATGGGGCATGGACTGAACATGGTGACCGGGGATTATTCCCGTGGCGCGGCAGGGTTCTGGGTCGAGAATGGCGAGATCCAGCATGCGGTGCAGGAAGTGACCATTGCCGGGAATATGAAGGATATGTTCCAGCAGATTGTCGCGATTGGCAGCGATCTTGAGACCCGCAGCAACATTCACACCGGGTCGGTGCTTATCGAACGGATGACCGTTGCTGGTAGCTGATCTTTAGCCTGTACCGGCCTCTTCGCGGGTGAACCCGCTCCCACAAGTATTGCGCAGTCTTCAGGTGTGGCGCGGTCCCTGTGGGAGCGGGTTTACCCGCGAAGAGGCCGGTGCAGGCTATAGAGAATTTTCAATGAAACCGAAGACCCGGCCCCCACGCCGGGTTTTTGTTTCATCACTTCCCACTTGAAGTGATTCTGTTTATCAATTAATAATGAATATCATTATCCAGTAACCCGGCGATGATGTTCATGAAACCCGTCCTCCGCGAACTGCCCTATCTGGAAAACTGGCGCTGGCTCAGCCGACGCATCCGCTGCGCGCTCGAACCCGACGAGCCGCGCCTGATCGAGCATTACCTGGCCGAAGGGCGATACCTGGTGTGCTGCACCGAGACCTCTCCATGGACGGTGGCGCTGACTTCCTTTCGCCTGCTGCTGGATACCGCCTGCGACCGCATGCTGCCCTGGCATTGGCGCTGCCTGTGCCTGGACCAGGCCTGGCGCCCGCTGCTGGACCTGCGCAACCTCGACCGCGAGGCACAGAACCAGCGCTGGCAGCCCTACGCCCAGCAGTTGGCCAATTGCTGCCTGCTGCCGTCGATTTCTCCCGATGAACTGATGCAAGGATTTGATGATGAGTGATACCCGTATCGAGCGTGACAGCATGGGCGAACTGCAGGTGCCGACCCAGGCCCTGTATGGTGCCCAGACCCAGCGCGCGGTCGACAACTTCCCGATCAGCGGCCAACGCATGCCGGCCCAGTTCATTCGTGCGCTGCTGCTGGCCAAGGCTGCCGCGGCCAAGGCCAACGTCGAACTGGAGCAGTTGTCGGCCGCGCAGGGCCAGGCCATCGTCACGGCAGTCGAGCAACTGCTGGCTGAAGATTTCATTCAGCATTTTCCGGTGGATGTGTTCCAGACCGGTTCCGGCACCAGCTCGAACATGAACGCCAACGAGGTGATCGCCACGCTGGCCAGCCGCGTGCTGGGTGAGGCCGTCAACGCCAACGACCACGTCAACTGCGGCCAGAGCAGCAACGATATCATCCCGACCACCATCCACGTCAGCGCCGCTCTGGCTCTGCGTGAGCAACTACTGCCAGCCTTGGCGCACCTGGTGCAGGTGATCGAGGCCAAGTCGGCACAGGTGCATCAATATGTGAAGACCGGCCGTACCCATCTGATGGACGCCATGCCAGTGCGCATGAGCCAGGTGCTCGACGGCTGGGCGGCGCAGATCAATGGCGCCAAGGTACACATCGAAGCGACCCTGCCAAGCCTGCAGGCCCTGGCCCAGGGTGGCACCGCCGTGGGCACCGGCATCAACGCCCACCCACAGTTTGCCATCGGCTTCGCCCACCAGCTCAGCGGCCTGACCCAGGTCGAGTTCACCCCGGGGCAGAACCTGTTCGCCCTGATCGGCTCGCAGGATACCGCCGTGGCCCTGTCCGGCCAGCTCAAGACTACCGCCGTGGCGCTGATGAAGATCGCCAACGACCTGCGCTGGATGAACTCCGGCCCGCTGGCCGGGCTGGGTGAAATCGAGCTGCAAGGGCTGCAGCCGGGCTCTTCGATCATGCCAGGCAAGGTCAACCCGGTGATTCCGGAGGCCACCGCCATGGTCGCCGCCCAAGTGATCGGCAACGACGCCACCATCGCCATCGCCGGCCAGTCCGGCAACTTCGAGCTGAACGTGATGCTGCCGGTGATCGCCCGCAACCTGCTGGAGAGCATCGAACTGATGGCCAACGTCAGCCGTCTGCTGGCCGACAAGGCCATCGCCAGCTTCAAGGTCAACGAAAGCAAACTCAAGGAAGCCCTGGCGCGTAACCCGATCCTGGTCACCGCGCTGAACCCGATCATCGGCTACCTCAAGGCCGCCGAAATCGCCAAGACCGCCTACAAGCAGGGCCGCCCGATCATCGACGTGGCGCTGGAGCACACCGACCTGTCGCGCGACCAGCTGGAAGCGCTGCTGGACCCGGAAAAACTCACCGCCGGTGGTATCTGACCGGAGTCACGGCCCAACGTCAGCGGTGTCCGCGTTGGTCATCGCCCAACCCATGCCTCTCATAGAACAACACATAAATCATTGATTCAGCAGGGCTCTGTGGGAGCGGACCGCTTGCGAATTCAGTTCTCTACGCGACAGCGCAGGCCAAAGGATTGGGCAATCTCCCACAGGCGTTCTGCGCTAAAATGCTGTTCCCACACGGACCGTGCGGGCCAGCCAAATTTATTCGCCTTCGTCGAAATAATTGTTGATCAGCTCGACCAGCGCTGCCATGGCATCGTCGTCCTGCTCACCTTCGGTATGCAGGTGTACCTGGGTGCCTTTGCCGGCCGCCAGCATCATCACCGCCATGATGCTCTTGCCATCCACCAGCTTGTCCGGCGCACGGCCAACCCTGACCTGGCAGGGGAAGCGACCGGCGACGCCAACGAACTTGGCTGCCGCCCGGGCATGCAGACCCAGCTTGTTGATGATGGTTATTTCACGGGCGGGCATCGTGGGGTGGATCCTTGGGCTAGAGGTCGCGGTGGCGGACCTGGACGTTTTTCAGGGATTGCTGCAGCAACTGGCCAAGGCGTTCGGTGATATACACCGAGCGGTGGTGGCCGCCGGTGCAGCCAATGGCAATGGTGACGTAGGCACGGTTGCTGGCGGCGAAGCGAGGCAGCCACTTGAGCAGGTAGCTGGAAATGTCGTTGAACATCTCTTCGACATCCGGCTGTGCGGCCAGGTAGTCGATCACTGGTTGGTCGAGGCCGGAGTGCTCACGCAGTTCGGGCTTCCAGTAGGGATTGGGCAGGCAGCGCACATCGAACACCAGGTCGGCATCGACCGGCATTCCGCGCTTGAAGCCGAACGACTCGACCAGGAACGCGGTGCCAGGCTCGGGCTGGTTGAGCAGGCGCAGTTTGATCGAATCACGCAGCTGGTAAAGGTTCAGGCTGGTGGTGTCGATCTTCAGGTCGGCCAGGTCCGCAATCGGCCCCAGCAATTCGCTTTCCACACGAATCGCTTCCGCGAGCGAGCGGTTGGCGTTGGTCAACGGGTGACGCCGGCGGGTTTCCGAGAAGCGCTTGAGCAGCATGTCTTCGTCAGCATCCAGATACAGCACGTCGCACTGGATATGCCGGGCACGGGCTTCTTCGAGCAGCTCGGGGAAGCGTGTCAGGTGGCTGGGCAGGTTGCGCGCGTCGATCGACACGGCGACCTTGGGTTGCTGCAAGTCGGTGTTGATCAGCGCATTTTCCGCCAGCTGCGGCAGCAGCCCGGCGGGCAGGTTGTCAATGCAGTAGAAACCGTTGTCTTCCAGGACATCGAGGGCGGTGCTCTTGCCGGAGCCGGACCGGCCGCTGACGATGATCAGGCGCATGTTCAGTGCTCGTTCTGTACGTCCAGGACAACCTGGAACAGGGCCTCGCTGCTGGTGGCCGCACGCAGGCGATCACGGACCTCCTTGCGATCGAGCATGCTGGCAATCTGGCGCAGCAGTTCCAGATGGGCATCGGTGGCGGCTTCTGGCACCAGCAGGACGAACAGCAGGTCCACCGGCGCGCCATCGATGGCGTCGTAGTCGATAGGGGCTTCCAGGTGCAGTAGGGCGCTGACCGGAGCGGAACATCCTTCAAGCCGGCAGTGCGGGATGGCGATGCCATTGCCGAAACCGGTCGAACCGAGTTTTTCCCGGGCGACCAGTTTTTCGAAGACATCCTGCATCTCCAGTTCTGGCACTTGTTCGGCGATGACGGTGGCGACCTTTTCCAGGGCGCGCTTCTTGCTGCCGCCCGGCACGTTCACAAGGGAACGGCCGGGGGTCAGGATGGTTTCAAGTCGGATCATGGATGAGGGGGATCAGCGGGCAGCTGCACCTTGCAGCAGGCTTTGCTGTTTTTCCTTGTGTTTTTTCAGTTGGCGGTCGAGCTTGTCGGCCAAGGCATCGATCGCTGCATACATGTCTTCGTGTTCGGCGTTGGCAACCACTTCGCCGCCGGGAATCTGCAAGGTCGCCTCGACCTTCTGCTGCAGCTTCTCGACTTTCATGATGACCTGCACGTTGGTGATCTTGTCGAAGTGACTTTCCACGCGAGCGAGCTTTTCAAGCACATAATCGCGCAGTGGCTGGGTGACTTCTACATGCTGTCCACTGATATTGACTTGCATACAGCTTCTCCTTTGTTGCCCGTGCATAAAGAGGCAGGTCTTGCACCTGCCCCACAAACGCTGTGGTACATCTCAGGGGCTACATCAGTCGCTTGCGCTCGCTCGACGGTGCGATGCCGAGGGACTCGCGGTACTTGGCGACGGTGCGACGGGCTACCTGGATGCCTTGTGCCTCCAGTAAACCAGCGATCTTGCTGTCACTCAATGGCTTTTTCTGATTTTCCGCAGCCACCAGTTTCTTGATGATCGCGCGGATCGCCGTGGACGAGCATTCTCCGCCTTCGGAGGTGCTGACGTGGCTTGAGAAAAAGTATTTCAGTTCGTAGATGCCACGCGGTGTGTGCATGTATTTCTGCGTGGTAACCCGCGAAATGGTCGACTCGTGCATGCCCACCGCTTCGGCGATGTCATGCAACACCAGCGGTTTCATCGCTTCGTCGCCGTGGTCGAGGAAGCCGCGCTGGTGCTCGACGATCTGCGTGGCCACCTTCATCAGGGTTTCGTTGCGGCTTTGCAGGCTCTTGATGAACCAGCGCGCTTCCTGCAACTGGTTGCGCATGAAGGTGTTATCGGCGCTGGTGTCGGCCCGGCGCACAAACCCGGCGTACTGAGGGTTGACGCGCAGGCGCGGGATGGCCTCCTGGTTCAGTTCCACCAGCCAGCGGTCGCTGTCCTTGCGCACGATGACGTCGGGCACCACGTACTCAGGTTCGCTGGACTCGATCTGTGAGCCGGGGCGCGGGTTGAGGCTTTGTACCAGCTCGATGACCTGGCGCAGCTCGTCTTCCTTGATTTTCATGCGACGCATCAGCTGGCTGTAGTCACGGCTGCCGAGCAGGTCGATGAAATCGGTGACCAGACGCTTGGCTTCAGTCATCCATGGGGTGCTGGCGGGCAGCTGGCGCAGTTGCAGCAACAGGCATTCGCCCAAGGTGCGGGCGGCAACGCCGGCTGGCTCGAACTGCTGGATGCGGTGCAGCACCGCTTCGACTTCGTCCAGCTCGATATCCAGCTCCGGGTCGAAGCCGGCGCAGATTTCCTCGAGGGTGTCTTCCAGGTAGCCCTGGCCGTTGATGCTGTCGATCAGGGTGACGGCGATCAGGCGGTCGGTGTCGGACATCGGCGCCAGGTTCAGTTGCCACAGCAGGTGGCTCTGCAGGCTTTCGCCGGCTGATGTGCGGGTGGTGAAGTCCCACTCGTCGTCGTCGTTGCTCGGCAGGCTGCTGGCGCTGGTCTGGTAGATGTCCTCCCAGGCGGTGTCGACCGGCAGCTCGTTGGGGATGCGCTCGCTCCACTCACCGTCTTCCAGCGTGTCGGCACTGGTGGCGCTTTCCTGGAAGCTGTTGTCCTGGACTTCGGCGGCCGGCTTGTTCTCGGCGTTGTCCGCCATCGGGTCGCTGTTGTCGAAGTCGTCGCCGTCTTCCTGACGTTCGAGCATCGGGTTCGACTCCAGCGCTTCCTGGATTTCCTGTTGGAGGTCCAGGGTGGAGAGCTGGAGCAGGCGGATGGCCTGTTGCAACTGCGGTGTCATCGTCAGTTGCTGGCCCATTTTTAGGACGAGCGATGGTTTCATGGCTGGGGCTTAATACCTTGTTCGCCGGCGCGCATGCGCCATCCACTACACGAGGGCGCCGGGGCGCCAGATCAAGCAAGTTTTATGCCTTAAATTGTAGCGTTTGCCTAGAGCACCGTAACAACTTTACCCCTGGTTTCGGGGCAATTTGCTAGTACTCCAGGCGCATGCCGGGCTCAGAGCCGGAACTCGTGGCCCAGGTAAACCTCTTTGACCAGGTCGTTGGCCAGGATGGTTTCGGCGTCGCCCTCGGCGATCAGCCGGCCATCATTGACGATATAGGCGGTTTCGCAGATATCCAGGGTCTCACGCACGTTGTGGTCGGTGATCAGCACGCCGATGCCCTTGGCCTTGAGGTGATGGATGATCTGCTTGATGTCGCCGACCGAAATCGGGTCGACACCGGCGAACGGTTCGTCCAGCAGGATGAACTTGGGCGCGGTCGCCAGCGCTCGGGCAATTTCCACGCGACGGCGCTCACCACCGGACAGGCTCATGCCGAGGTTGTCGCGGATGTGGCTGATGTGGAACTCCTGCAGCAGGCCTTCCAGTTCTTTGCGCCGGCCTTCGCGGTCGAGGTCCTTGCGGGTCTCGAGGATGGCCATGATGTTGTCGGCCACCGACAGTTTGCGGAAGATCGAGGCTTCCTGTGGCAGGTAGCCGATACCGGCGCGGGCGCGCCCGTGCATGGGTTGGTGGCTGACATCGAGGTTGTCGATCAGCACGCGCCCCTGCTCGGCCTGGACCAGGCCGACGATCATGTAGAAGCAAGTGGTCTTGCCGGCGCCGTTGGGGCCGAGCAGGCCGACGATCTGGCCGCTGTCGATCGACAGGCTGACGTCACGTACGACTTGCCGCCCCTTGTAGCTCTTGGCCAGGTGCTGGGCTTTGAGGGTTGCCATTTACTCGGCCTTCTTCTTGGGCTGGATCACCATGTCGATACGCTGACGCGGCGAGGTCACGTTGCCACCACGACCGGCGGTCGCCACCTGGGTCTGGGTGTTGTAGACGATCTTCTCGCCTTCGGTGGTGTTGCCTTCGTTCTCGACCTTGGCGCGGTCGGTGAGGATCACCATGTCCTTCTGCGACTGGTACTGGATGGTCACCGCCCAGCCTTTCATCTTGTCCGGCTTGGCTGCGCTCTGCTGCTGCTCGAAGTAGGCCAGGTTGCCCACCGAGGTCACCACGTCGATGTCGCCGGAGGCGGAGCGGGTGATGGTCACGGTGTTGCCTTTGATCATCATCGAACCCTGGGTGATGATCACGTCGCCGGTGTAGGTGGCCACGCCCTGCTTGTCGTCCAGGTGGGCGTTGTCGGCCTGGATGCGGATAGGCTGGTCACGGTCATTCGGCAGGGCGAGGGCGCTCGCGCTTCCCAGTGCTGCGCTCAGGCTGAGCAAAAGGGGGAGGGTTTTAACGAGCCTCATACTGTCCTCTTACGTTAGAGAGCAAGTCCATCTTGCCTTCTTTCAAATACGCTTTCATTCCTTTGCCCGTAGTTGTGCCACCGGCGCCGTCGATTCTAACGGCTTGCTCGGTCTGCGCATATTGCTTCTGCGGGAACACGGTCATGCGTGAGCTGGTAATGATGGTTTCACGCTGTTTTTCGTCGGTGCGGGCTACCCGGACCTTGTCGATCAGTTCGACCTCGCTGCCGTCCGGGTTGACTTCGGCGCGGGTGCTCTGCACGTGCCATGGGTATTCGGTGCCCCGGTACAGGTGCAGGTCCGGCGTGGTCAGCAGGGTGATTTCGCTGGCCTTGAGGTGCTCGACCTTGTCGGCGGTCATTTCGTACTGCAGCTTGCCGTCGGGCAGAAACTGCACGCTGTGGGCGTTGATCGCGTAGTAGTCGATGGCGCTCTCGTCGACCTGGGCCACCGGCTTGTCGAGGAAGCTTTCCGGGCTGACATTCCAGTAGCCGATCGCCACCAGCAGGGCGGCGATCACCGCGAGCAGCGCAATGTTGCGGGCTTTCTTGCTGAACATGGGCAGCCTTACAGGTAGTTTGCGTTGGCAGCGTCCAGGGTGCCCTGGGCCTGCATGATCAGTTCGCAGAATTCACGGGCCGCGCCTTCGCCGCCACGTGCCTGGGTCACGCCATGTGCGTGCTGGCGAACGAACGGCGCGGCGTTGGCCACTGCCATGCCCAGGGCGACCCGTCGAATCACCGGCAGGTCGGGCAGGTCGTCGCCCAGGTAGGCCACTTGAGCATAGCTCAGGCCCAGTTCGGCGAGCAGGCCGTCCAGCACCACCAGTTTGTCCTCGCGGCCCTGGTAAAGGTGCGGGATGCCGAGGTTCCTGGCCCGGCGTTCGACTACCGGGGTCTTGCGTCCGCTGATGATCGCGGTGGTCACGCCCGAAGCCATCAGCATCTTGATGCCCTGGCCGTCGAGGGTGTTGAAGGTCTTGAACTCGCTGCCGTCCTCGAGGAAGTACAGGCGCCCATCGGTGAGCACGCCGTCCACGTCGAACACCGCCAGCTTGATGTGCTTGCCGCGTTGCATGAGGTCCTGGTTCATTCCGTCGCTCCTTTACATTACGCCGGCGCGCAGCAGGTCGTGCATGTTCAGGGCGCCGGTCGGGCGGTCCTCGCGGTCCACCACCACCAGGGCGCCGATCTTGTGGTCCTCCATGATCTTCAGGGCCTCGGCGGCGAGCATTTCGGCGCGTGCCGTCTTGCCGTGCACGGTCATGACCTGGTCGATCAGGGTGGTGTGGACGTCGATGTTGCGGTCCAGGCTGCGGCGCAGATCGCCGTCGGTGAAGATCCCGGCCAGCTTGCCGTCGGCTTCGACGATCACGGTCATGCCCAGGCCTTTGCGGGACATTTCAAGGAGTGCGTCCTTGAGCAGGGTGCCGCGGGGGACCTGAGGCAGTTCATCGCCAGCGTGCATCACGTTCTCCACCTTGAGCAGCAGGCGGCGGCCCAGCGCGCCACCCGGGTGCGAGAAGGCAAAGTCCTCGGCGGTGAAGCCGCGGGCTTCGAGCAGGGCGATGGCCAGCGCGTCGCCCAGTACCAGCGACGCGGTGGTGGAGGAGGTGGGGGCCAGGTTCAGCGGGCAGGCCTCTTGCTCGACACGGGCGTCGAGGTTGACCTCGGCAGCCTGGGCCAGGGGCGAGTCCGGGTTGCCGGTCAGGCTGATCAGCTTGATGCCCAGGCGCTTGATCAGTGGCAGCAGGGTGACGATTTCGGCGGTGCTGCCGGAATTCGACAGGGCAAGGATGACATCATCGCGGGTGATCATGCCCATGTCGCCGTGGCTGGCTTCGGCCGGGTGCACGAAAAACGCCGGTGTGCCGGTGCTGGCCAGGGTGGCGGCGATCTTGTTGCCGATATGCCCGGACTTGCCCATGCCGACCACGACGACCCGGCCCTTGCTGGCCAGGATCAGTTCGCAGGCCTTGACGAAATTGTCGTCGATGCGCGCCAGCAGGGCCTCTACGGCCTCGAGTTCCAGGCGCAGGGTGCGTTGGGCGGATTGGATCAGCTCGCTGGATTGGCTCATGTCGAAAAAGCAATGCCTGATGAAAAGGCGGCGATTATAGCTGCAATGAACGAAACCCTCACGCTTTCGATTGCCGTGGTGAATGTCTCGCCAGCCTGTCGCAGGGCTGAACGGCTCGTTAGCCGACCTTGGGGCGGCGCCGTCAGCGGTGCTATAGTTCGCCGCTATTCGGCCTGCCAGGGGCGCTTGTGCCTTCCAGATGGAGGCCGGCGTCCACTAGGACGAGGCTGCACTAGCAAGGAGTCTAGATGAGTGTGGATAGCGCCTACGCGGTCGAGTTGAAGGGGGTTACCTTCAAACGCGGTTCGCGCAGCATTTTCAGCAACGTCGACATTCGCATCCCGCGCGGCAAGGTCACCGGTATCATGGGGCCATCGGGTTGCGGCAAGACCACGTTGCTCCGCCTGATGGGCGCGCAGTTGCGCCCTTCCAGCGGTGAGGTCTGGGTTGCCGGGCAAAATCTGCCGACGCTGTCGCGCAGCGATCTGTTCGACGCCCGCAAGCAAATGGGGGTGCTGTTCCAGAGCGGCGCGCTGTTCACTGACCTCGACGTGTTCGAGAACGTCGCGTTCCCGCTACGTGTGCACACCCAGCTGTCGGACGAAATGATCCGCGATATCGTGCTGATGAAGCTCCAGGCCGTGGGCCTGCGCGGTGCCATCGACCTGATGCCCGACGAGTTGTCCGGAGGCATGAAACGCCGTGTGGCGCTGGCCCGGGCGATTGCCCTGGACCCGCAGATCCTCATGTACGACGAACCGTTCGTCGGCCAGGACCCGATCGCCATGGGCGTATTGGTGCGCCTGATCCGCCTGTTGAACGATGCCCTGGGTATCACCAGCATCGTCGTTTCCCACGACCTGGCGGAAACCGCCAGCATCGCCGACTACATCTATGTGGTGGGTGACGGCCAGGTGCTGGGCCAGGGGACGCCTGACGAGCTGATGGGCTCGGACAACCCGCGCATTCGCCAGTTCATGAAGGGCGATCCGGATGGCCCGGTACCTTTCCACTTTCCTGCGCCTGACTACCGCGCCGACCTGCTGGGGGCGCGTTGATGCGCAGAAAATCCTTACTCGAACGTGTCCGCCTGCTGGGTCGCTCGGCGATCGACGTGCTGGCGGTGCTGGGGCGCTCCTGCCTGTTCCTGTTCCATGCGCTGATCGGTCGTGGCGGCATCGGTGGCGGCTTCCAGCTGCTGACCAGGCAGCTGTATTCGGTGGGCGTGCTGTCGCTGGCGATCATCGTCGTGTCCGGGGTGTTCATCGGCATGGTGCTGGCGCTGCAGGGCTTCAGCATCCTGACCAAGTACGGCTCGGAGCAGGCGGTGGGGCAGATGGTCGCCCTGACTTTGCTGCGTGAACTCGGCCCGGTGGTGACGGCGTTGCTGTTCGCCGGCCGTGCCGGTTCGGCGCTGACTGCCGAAATCGGCAACATGAAGTCCACCGAGCAGTTGTCGAGCCTTGAAATGATCGGCGTCGACCCGCTCAAGTACATCGTCGCGCCGCGTCTGTGGGCCGGTTTCATCTCGCTGCCCTTGCTGGCGCTGATTTTCAGCGTGGTCGGCATCTGGGGTGGCTCGTGGGTGGCGGTGGACTGGCTGGGCGTCTACGAGGGCTCGTTCTGGGCCAACATGCAGAACAGTGTTTCGTTCACTGACGACGTGCTCAACGGGCTGATCAAGAGCCTGGTATTCGCCTTCGTCACGACCTGGATCGCCGTATTCCAGGGGTACGACTGTGAGCCCACCTCAGAAGGGATCAGCCGTGCCACCACCAAGACCGTGGTCTATGCCTCGTTGGCAGTGCTGGGTCTGGACTTTATTCTGACCGCCTTGATGTTTGGAGATTTCTGATGCAAAACCGCACCCTGGAAATCGGTGTCGGCCTGTTCCTCCTGGCCGGGATCCTGGCGCTGCTGCTGCTCGCCCTGCGTGTCAGCGGGCTGTCGGCAAGCCCGAGCAGTGATACTTATAAAGTTTATGCCTACTTCGACAATATCGCCGGTTTGACGGTCAGAGCTAAAGTGACCATGGCCGGTGTGACCATCGGCAAGGTTACCGCCATCGATCTGGACCGTGATTCCTACACCGGTCGGGTGACGCTGCAGTTGGACAAGTCGGTGGACAACCTGCCGACCGACTCCACTGCTTCGATCCTGACCGCCGGGTTGCTTGGCGAGAAGTACATCGGCATCAGCGTGGGCGGTGAAGACCAGGTGCTCAAGGACGGCGCGACCATCCACGACACCCAATCGGCCCTGGTGCTGGAAGATCTGATTGGCAAGTTCCTGCTCAACTCCGTTGGCAAGGAACCGAAAGAAGCGCAACCGGCTAATTAAGGAGTTTCCATGATTTCCATCCTGCGACGTGGCCTGCTGGTCCTGCTGGCGGCCTTCCCCCTGCTGACCATGGCTGCGCAGACGCCACGCGATGTGGTTCAGGGCACCACCACTGAACTGCTGGGCGACCTCAAGGCCAACAAGGAACAGTACAAGTCCAACCCCAACGCCTTCTACGATGCGCTTAACCGCATCCTCGGCCCTGTGGTGGACGCCGACGGTATTTCCAGAAGCATCATGACCGTCAAGTACTCGCGCAAGGCTACCCCTGAGCAGATGCAGCGCTTCCAGGAAAACTTCAAGCGCAGCCTGATGCAGTTCTATGGCAATGCCCTGCTCGAGTACAACAACCAGGGCATCACCGTCGACCCGGCCAAGGCCGATGACGGCAAGCGCGCCAGCGTTGGCATGAAGGTCACCGGCAACAACGGTGCCGTGTATCCGGTGCAGTACACCCTGGAAAACATCGGCGGCGAATGGAAGGTGCGTAACGTGATCGTCAACGGCATCAACATCGGCAAGCTTTTCCGCGACCAGTTCGCCGACGCCATGCAGCGCAACGGCAACGACCTGGACAAGACCATCGACGGCTGGGCCGGCGAAGTGGCCAAAGCCAAGCAGGCCGCCGACAACTCGCCAGAGAAGACAGTCAAATGAGTGAGGCCGGTGTAAGCATGGCCGAGCCGGGCGTGCTGCGCCTGGCCGGTGTGCTGGACTACCGCAGCGGGCCGGTCCTGCGCAAGCAGGGCAAGGCGCTGATCGCGGCCTGCCGCGAGGCGCAGCTGGTGCTCGATTGTTCGGCAGTGCAGCGTTCCACCAGTGTCGGCCTGTCGTTGTTGCTGGGTTTCATGCGCGATGCCCAGGCCGCCGGCAAGGGTTGCCTGGTGCGCAGCATGCCCGACGACATGCGGGAAATTGCCGAGGTCTATGACCTCGATGAAGTGCTGGCAACCTGATGTTCCGGCACGGATGATGGCCCCTCGGTCAGCGAAGCCCTCGTTGGGCTTCGCAGGCGAGGGGCTTTTTTGTATGATGGCCGACCCGTGCGCATCGGGCGCCGATTGAGGTTGAGCATGCAGGCCGTAGAAGTTAAAAGCTTCCTTGAAGAGAAATTGCCGGGTTCCCGGGTCGAAGTTGAAGGCGAAGGCTGCAACTTCCAGTTGAACGTGATCAGCGACGAGTTGGCCGGCCTGAGCCCGGTCAAACGCCAGCAGGCGATCTATGCTCACCTGAATCCGTGGATCGCCAATGGCAGCATCCATGCGGTAACCATGAAATTTTTCAGCAGCGCAGCCTGGGCTGAGCGCACCTGAGCCAACGTGGCGGCGAGATTCCAATGGACAAACTGATTATTACTGGTGGCGCTCGCCTTGATGGCGAGATCCGCATTTCGGGCGCGAAGAACGCAGCCCTGCCTATTCTGGCGGCAACCCTGCTGGCCGACGGCCCGGTCACCGTGGGCAACCTGCCGCACCTGCACGACATCACCACCATGATCGAGCTGTTCGGTCGCATGGGCATCGAGCCGGTGATCGACGAAAAGCTGGCGGTGGAGATCGACCCACGTACCATCAAGACCTTGGTCGCGCCTTACGAGCTGGTCAAGACCATGCGCGCCTCGATCCTGGTGCTGGGCCCGATGGTCGCCCGTTTCGGCGAGGCCGAAGTGGCCCTGCCTGGCGGTTGCGCCATTGGCTCGCGCCCGGTCGACCTGCACATCCGTGGCCTCGAGGCCATGGGCGCGAAGATCGAAGTCGAAGGCGGCTACATCAAGGCCAAGGCGCCTGAGGGCGGCCTGCGCGGTGCGCACTTCTTCTTCGACACCGTCAGCGTGACCGGTACCGAGAACATCATGATGGCCGCGGCCCTGGCCAAGGGCCGCAGCGTGCTGCAGAACGCCGCGCGCGAGCCGGAAGTGGTCGACCTGGCCAACTTCATCAACGCCATGGGCGGCAACGTCCAGGGCGCTGGTACCGACACCATCACCATCGATGGCGTCGAGCGCCTGGGCTCGGCCAACTACCGCGTGATGCCGGACCGTATCGAGACCGGCACCTACCTGGTTGCCGCTGCCGTGACCGGTGGCCGCGTCAAGGTCAAGGACACCGACCCGACCATCCTTGAAGCGGTCCTGGAAAAACTCAAGGAAGCCGGCGCCGACATCAACACCGGCGAAGACTGGATCGAGCTGGACATGCACGGCAAGCGGCCGAAAGCCGTCAACCTGCGTACCGCCCCGTACCCGGCGTTTCCGACCGACATGCAGGCGCAGTTCATCTCGCTCAACGCCATTGCCGAAGGCACCGGTGCAGTGATCGAGACGATCTTCGAAAACCGCTTCATGCACGTCTACGAAATGCATCGCATGGGCGCGCAGATCCAGGTCGAAGGCAACACTGCCATCGTCACTGGTGTCAAGGCGCTGAAGGGTGCCCCGGTAATGGCCACCGACCTGCGTGCTTCTGCCAGCCTGGTGCTGTCGGCGCTGGTAGCCGAAGGCGATACCCTGATCGATCGCATTTACCACATCGACCGTGGTTACGAGTGCATCGAAGAAAAACTGCAGATGCTGGGCGCGAAGATCCGTCGCGTACCGGGCTAGTCGTCTGCTGCGGCAGCGGGCTTGCCCGCTCCCGCATAACGAATTGAATGCGGTCGGGCTCGACGCCCGGCCGGCAGTAGCCGCTTAAGGACCGACGTTCCAATGTTGACCATCGCGCTTTCCAAAGGCCGTATTCTCGACGATACCCTGCCGTTGCTTGCCGAGGCTGGTATCGTGCCGACCGAGAACCCGGACAAGAGCCGCAAGCTGATCATCCCCACCACGCAGGACGATGTGCGCCTGCTGATCGTTCGTGCGACCGACGTGCCGACCTATGTCGAGCATGGTGCTGCCGACCTGGGGGTGGCCGGCAAGGATGTGCTGATGGAGTACGGCGGTCAGGGCCTGTACGAGCCCCTGGACCTGCAGATTGCCTGTTGCAAGCTGATGACTGCTGGCGTGGTCGGTGCACCCGAACCCAAGGGCCGTCTGCGCGTGGCTACCAAGTTCGTCAATGTAGCCAAGCGCTATTACGCCGAGCAGGGCCGCCAGGTCGACATCATCAAGCTGTACGGCTCGATGGAACTGGCACCGCTGATCAACCTTGCCGACAAGATCATCGACGTGGTCGACACCGGCAATACCCTGCGTGCCAACGGCCTGGAGCCCCAAGAACTGATCGCCACGATCAGCTCGCGCCTGGTGGTCAACAAGGCCTCCATGAAAATGCAGCACGCCCGTATCCAGAGCCTGATCGACACGCTGCGCGGTGCGGTCGAATCGCGACACCGCGGCTGACTCTCTACCGACTGCGCGCGGCCTTCGCTGTCGCGCCCGTCTATCCGCGTCATAGCCATTTTTCTCGGGTGCCCGCGCGGATGGACTGGTAGCCTAGGGCGCCTGAGCATTCGCCAATAATCGAGGCCCTCGCCATGACCGTGTCCACTGCAATTGCCCGTCTCAACGCTGCTGATCCGGATTTTGTCCGACATCTGGATCATCTGCTGAGCTGGGAAAGTGTGTCCGATGACGCGGTCAACCAGCGCGTGCTCGACATCATCAAGGCCGTGCGTGAGCGTGGCGATGCGGCATTGGTGGAGTTCACCCAGCGTTTCGATGGTGTCGATGCCAAGTCGATTGACGACCTGATCCTCGATCGCGCGCGCCTGGAACTGGCCCTGACCCGCATTACCCCGGCCCAGCGTGAAGCCCTGGAAAAGGCCGCCAACCGTGTGCGCATGTACCACGAGCGGCAGAAGCAGGACTCCTGGCAGTACACCGAAGCCGATGGCACCGTGCTCGGCCAGAAGGTTACCCCACTGGACCGTGCCGGCCTGTATGTGCCGGGTGGCAAGGCGTCGTACCCGTCGTCGGTGCTGATGAACGCTATCCCGGCCAAGGTCGCCGGTGTGACCGAAGTGGTGATGGTGGTGCCGACCCCGCGTGGCGAGGTTAACGAGCTGGTGCTGGCGGCTGCCTGCATCGCCGGTGTCGACCGTGTGTTCACCGTCGGTGGCGCCCAGGCTGTTGCTGCGTTGGCCTACGGTACCGAAAGCGTGCCGCAGGTGGACAAGATCGTCGGCCCGGGCAACATCTACGTCGCCACCGCCAAGCGCCACGTGTTCGGTCAGGTGGGTATCGACATGATCGCCGGCCCGTCGGAAATCCTTGTGGTGTGCGACGGCCAGACCGACCCGGACTGGATCGCCATGGACCTGTTCTCCCAGGCCGAGCACGACGAAGATGCCCAGGCCATCCTGGTCAGCCCCGATGCCGCCTTCCTCGACCGCGTTGCCGCCAGCATCGACAAGCTGCTGCCGACCATGGAACGTGCCGGCATCATCGAGAAGTCGATCAATGGCCGTGGTGCGCTGATCCAGGTGCGTGACATGCAGCAGGCCATGGAAGTGGCCAACCGCATCGCGCCGGAGCACCTGGAGCTGTCGGTGGCCGACCCGCAGGCCTGGCTGCCGCACATCCGCCACGCTGGCGCGATCTTCATGGGCCGCCACACCAGCGAAGCGCTGGGCGACTACTGCGCCGGCCCTAACCACGTGCTGCCCACCTCAGGCACCGCGCGTTTCTCGTCGCCGCTGGGGGTGTATGACTTCCAGAAGCGTTCGTCGATCATTTTCTGCTCTGAGCAGGGCGCCTCCGAACTTGGCCACACCGCCTCGGTCCTGGCCCGTGGCGAGTCGCTGACCGCCCACGCCCGCAGCGCTGAATACCGCATCCTTACCCAAGAGAAGGGGAACTGAGCATGAGTCGATTCTGGAGCCCCTTCGTCAAGGACCTGGTGCCTTACGTACCGGGCGAGCAGCCCAAGCTTGCCCGCCTGGTCAAGCTGAACACCAACGAAAACCCCTATGGCCCGTCGCCCAAGGCGCTGGAGGCCATGCGCGGCGAGCTGAACGACAACATGCGCCTGTACCCGGACCCGAACGGTGACCGGCTGAAGCAGGCGGTGGCCGAGTACTACGGCGTGACCCCGACACAAGTATTCGTCGGCAATGGATCGGACGAGGTACTTGCGCACATCTTCCACGGTCTGTTCCAGCACGACGCACCGCTGCTGTTCCCGGACGTCAGTTACAGCTTCTACCCGGTCTACTGCGGCCTCTATGGTATTGCCTTCGAGCAGGTGGCGCTGGATGAGCAGTTCCAGATCCGTATCGAGGACTACAACAAGCCCAACGCCGGTATCATCTTCCCCAACCCCAACGCGCCGACCGGCTGCCTGATGCCGCTGCAGGCGGTGGAGCAGTTGCTGCAGGCCAACCGTGATTCGGTGGTGGTGGTCGATGAAGCCTACATCGATTTCGGTGGCGAAACGGCCATCAGCCTGGTGGACCGCTACGATAACCTGTTGGTCACACAGACCCTGTCCAAGTCGCGCTCGCTGGCCGGGCTGCGGGTTGGCCTGGCGGTGGGGCACCCGGACCTGATCGAGGCGCTGGAGCGGATCAAGAACAGCTTCAACTCCTACCCGCTGGACCGTGCGGCGATCGTTGGTGCAGCTGTGGCGTTCGAGGACCGCGAGTACTTCGAGGAGACCTGCCGCAAGGTGATCGACAGCCGCGAGGTATTGGTCGGGCAACTGCGGGCGAAGGGCTTCGAAGTACTGCCGTCGGCGGCCAACTTCATCTTCGCCCGCCATCCGCAGCAGGATGCCGGTGAGCTGGCTGCGCGCCTGCGTGAGCAGGGTGTAATCGTGCGCCACTTCAAGCAGCCACGTATTGCCCAGTTCCTGCGCATCACCATCGGCACGCCAGAGATGAACCAGGCGCTGCTCGATGCGTTGAACTGACGCCATCCACTACCCTGCGCGGTCCTTGTAGGAGCGGCCTTGTGTCGCGATAGGGCCGCAAGGCCGCTCCTACAAAAAATCGTGCCAGGTTTTAATCGCTGCTCTCTTCAATGACAAACACTTTGCCGAACGGTATGCTGCGCCAATTCATCGGATGATTGGTTGAGTAGCATGAGTACAGAACTGACCAAGCGTTCCCTTGTCGAACTGGCCGTCGAACGCATGCGCGAACGCATTGAGCAGGGCGACTGGCAGGTTGGCCAGCGATTGCCGACCGAGCCGGAACTGGCCCTGCAGTTGGGCATCAGCCGTAACACCGTACGCGAGGCCATGCGTGTGCTGGCGTTCAGTGGCCTGGTGGAGATCCGCCAGGGTGATGGCAGTTACCTGCGCACGGCTCAGGACCCGCTGCAGGCAGTGCAGGCGATGTCGCGCTGCACGCCCGAGCAGGCCCGTGAAACCCGGCACATCCTGGAAGCCGAGGCCATCGGCCTGGCCGCACTGCGCCGTACCGATGCCGACCTGCAAGCGCTGCGTGCTGCCCTGGCCAGTAGTGCCGGGCATTTTCACGGCGATGTCGACGCCTATGTGGCCTGCGACCTGGTCTTTCACCAGCGGTTGGTCGATGCCGCTCATAACCCGGCCTTGAGTGAGCTGTACCGGTACTTCTCCGGAGTGGTGGCCGCCGCGTTGCAGCACAACATGGCGACCGTCCCGCGCTGCCAGGCCACGTTCGACCTGCATGGGCAGATCCTTGCCGCCATCGAGCAACGCGATGCGGAGCGGGCCAAGCGCCTGAGCCGTACCCTTATCGAATCCTGACCCCGAGAAGGCCATGGCTGAATCAATCACCCGTAATACCCCGCCGAACGAGCGGGACCTCGATGAGTTGCTTATCGACGCCGAAGCTGACGATGAGCAGGTACAGCAACAGCCTGTGGTGCTGCAGCGGCCCTGGCTGTTGTTGCTCGGCTTGGTGCTGGTGGCATTGAACCTGCGCCCGGCGTTGTCGAGCATGGCGCCGGTGCTGGGCCAGGTATCCGAAGGCTTGGGCCTGAATGCCTCGCAGGCCGGGTTGCTGACCACCTTGCCGGTGCTATGCCTGGGCCTGTTCGCCCCTCTGGCGCCGGTGCTGGCGAGGCGCTTCGGTAGTGAACGGGTAGTCCTCGGCATCCTCGTCACCCTGGCGTTGGGCATCGTGCTGCGTAGCACTCTGGGGACCGCCGGGGTGTTCCTTGGCAGCCTTGTGGCGGGGGCCAGCATCGGCATTATCGGCGTGTTGTTGCCGGGTATAGTCAAGCGCGACTTCCCACAGCACGCGGGCACGCTGACCGGCGTGTACACCATGGCGCTGTGCCTGGGTGCTGCCATGGCGGCCGGGGCCACCGTTCCCCTGGCCCGACATTTCGACGGCAGTTGGGCGCTGGGGCTGGGCTTCTGGACGATGCCGGCCTTGCTGGCCATGCTGGTGTGGCTGCCGCAGGCCCGGCAGGGCCATGGCCTGCACAAGGTAGCCTATCGCGTGCGTGGCCTGTGGCGCGACCCGCTGGCCTGGCAGGTGACCTTGTACATGGGCCTGCAGTCGTCGCTGGCCTATATCGTCTTTGGTTGGTTGCCATCAATCCTGATCGGTCGCGGCCTGAGCCCGACCGAGGCGGGCCTGGTGCTGTCGGGGTCGGTGATCGTGCAGTTGGTCAGCTCACTCAGTGCGCCCTGGCTTGCCACTCGCGGCAAGGACCAGCGCCTGGCGATCGTTCTGGTGATGCTGACTACCCTGGCCGGCCTGTTCGGTTGCCTGTATGCGCCGCTTTCCGGGCTGTGGGGGTGGGCGATCGTGCTGGGCCTTGGGCAGGGCGGCACTTTTGCCTTGGCGCTGACCTTGATCGTGCTGCGCTCGAAGGATGCCCATGTGGCGGCAAACCTTTCGAGCATGGCGCAGGGAGTGGGGTATACGCTGGCGTCGATGGGGCCGCTTGCGGTGGGGCTGGTGCATGACCTGACCGGGGGCTGGGCGGCAGTCGGGTGGATTTTTGCCGTGCTGGGGGGAGGCGCCATCGTGTTCGGCCTGGGGGCCGGGCGGGCTTTGCATGTGCAGGTGAGCAGCGAAAAAGTCTGAAGCTGATATTGGCTGTGCCGGCCATTTCGCCGGTACTGGCATAAGCAACCGGGGCAGATTATCGTGCTGTTTTGACCCCCAGGACGGACCAGCCCCCATGAGCGACGCCAACCGCGACCTGATCACCCGTTTCTACCAGGCCTTCCAGCGCCTGGACGCCGAGGCCATGGTCGCCTGCTACAGCGACGATATCGTCTTCAGCGACCCGGTCTTCGGCACCCTGCGCGGCAAGGATGCAGGCGACATGTGGCGGATGCTCACCAGCCGTGCCAAGGACTTCACCCTGACATTCGATAACGTCCGCGCTGACGAGCACAGTGGTGGAGCGCATTGGGTGGTCACCTACCTGTTCAGCCAGACCGGCCGCACCGTGGTCAACGATATCCAGGCGCGCTTCGTGATCCGTGACGGGCTGATCTGCCAGCACGATGACCACTTCGACTTGTGGCGCTGGACGCGGCAGGCGCTGGGAGTGCCTGGCATGCTGCTGGGCTGGTCGCCGCTGGTGCAGAACAAGGTACGCCAGCAGGCATTCAAAGGCCTGCGGGCATACCAGCATGCTCAAGGCAGCGCTACCGCCTGATCACTCTCGTGATAACTGAAGGCGGCGCGTTCATCGAGGTCGTTCGGTAGGCGGATACGGATGACAGGTATGAATGTGCCGTTGGTCCTGTGCCAATCCTGCTGATCAGCCTGAGCTTGTTGCAATGCGCCGTAAGCGCCTTCGACATGGAAGAACGACTGGATTGGCAGCCTGCTGGACTGCTCTTCGTCCCACGCACCGATCACCACTTCGTTCCACGGGAAAGGTAGTTCAGGTGCAAACAACTGTTTGGCACGTACGCTCTGGTAGAAGGCTTCAGCCCGCTCAGGAACCCGCGCCCGACGGATATCGAATGCACACTGGGCCTTGTAGTCGCCGCTCTGCCGGAAGCGCTCCATCCACTGCTCGGCAGTGAGTACCCCCTGTTCATGGCAGGCCGCTTCGGTTGCGGCCGTCTGCCGGTTGTCGCCGCAACCGCGGTTGTCACGCTCCCAGGTATCACCGTCAGTGGGCCAGGCGCATAGCATTTCGTAGCGCAAGCTCTCTTTCGGGCGTTGCAGCAGCGGGTACAGGGTAAAGCCGCTACGGCCGTCGGCAGCCAGCTGCGTGGTGGGAATGTCGGCGCGCAGGTAAGAGAACGATACGCCGCCTTTGTCCTTGCTGTTCTGGCTATGATGCCAGGAGTGATAAAGCGGTGAAGGTCTGGTTGACCTTAGTAAAACGCCCGAACAGGCGTGGGCAGGTACCGCGTTGCCCGGGCAATGCGCGGGCGTGGAATCGTAGTTTTTCTGCAACTGCTCGGCGGTCCGGGCGCCGATGGAGGCCTGGGCGGTGGATACGCCGGCCAATAGGGCAGCGGCAAGCAAGGTGCGGGATACTGAAGTGAGCATGATGAAGCCCTTTTGGGGTGGGCTCACCAAATTAATGATGGAAAGAGCAGGCGTCGTGAGTGAAAAAGTGCCGGATCAGGCAGTAAAACCCTGGTATGTCTACTTGGTAAGGGCTGCCAATGGATCGCTGTATTGCGGTATCAGCGATGACCCGCAGCGGCGCTTTCTGGCGCACCAGAAAGGGCAGGGCGCGCGTTACTTCAAGACCAGCCCGGCCCAGGCGCTGGTGTATGTAGAGCAATGGCCGGACAAGGGCGAAGCATTGCGCCAGGAGCGGTTGGTGAAGCGGCTGCGCAAGTCGGCGAAGGAGGCGTTGGTGGCCTCCTATGGGGCTGGGTCTTCCGCTATTTAGGGCCGCTTCGCGCCCCAGGGCCATCAGTCCTTGCGCCGCTTCAACTGGTCCACCAGCGTGGTCGGAAGCCCCTTGATGATCAAGGTCCCTGCCGCTTCGTCATATTCGACCTTGTCCCCAAGCAGGTGCGCTTCGAAGCTGATCGACAGCCCCTCGGCACGCCCGGTGAAACGGCGGAACTGGTTGAGAGTGCGCTTGTCTGCGGGGATTTCCGGCGACAGGCCGTAGTCCTTGTTGCGGATGTGGTCGTAGAACGCCTTGGGCCGGTCCTCGTCGATCAGGCTGGACAGCTCTTCCAGCGTGACCGGCTCGCCCAGCTTGGTCTGGGTAGTAGCGTACTCGACCAGGGTCTGGGTTTTTTCGCGGGCGGACTCTTCTGGCAGGTCTTCGCTCTCGACGAAGTCGCTGAAGGCCTTGAGCAGGGTGCGGGTTTCGCCCGGGCCGTCGACGCCCTCCTGGCAGCCGATGAAGTCGCGGAAGTAGTCCGAGACTTTCTTGCCGTTCTTGCCCTTGATGAACGAAATGTACTGTTTGGAGTTCTGGTTGTTCTTCCACTCCGACAGGTTGATGCGCGCGGCCAGGTGCAACTGGCCGAGGTCGAGGTGGCGCGAAGGCATCACGTCGAGTTCGGCATTCACCGCCACGCCTTCGCTGTGGTGCAGCAGGGCGATCGCCAGGTATTCGGTCATGCCTTGCTGGTAGTGGGCAAACAGGATGTGGCCACCGGTGGAGAGGTTGGACTCTTCCATCAGCTTCTGCAGGTGCTCCACGGCCACGCGGCTGAAGGCGGTGAAGTCCTTTTCTTCGTCCAGGTACTGCTTCAGCCAGCCGCTCAGCGGGTAGGCGCCAGACTCGCCGTGGAAAAAGCCCCAGGCCTTGCCTTGCTTGGCGTTGTAGCTGTCATTGAGGTCGGCCAGCAGGTTTTCGATGGCGTCGGAGGCGGCCAGTTCGGAATCGCGGGCATGCAGCACGGCGGGGCTGCCATCGGGCTTTTTGTCGATCAGGTGAACGATGCAATGACGGATTGGCATGGAATTCTCGGCGAGCTGCAAAAGTCGCTCAGTTTACCCTAGACACAAGGTGATGCAGTGGCCGGATGTTGGCAGAAATGCCGGTTGTTCGTTTTTTGTTCAGATTTGCCCGTTTTCGGCTAAAACCCCCGAAAAACCTGCATTAAATCGAAGTGCGCAGCGGATATTTATCCGTTCCTGTGGTAGCTTTGCGCGGTCTTGCGCCCCTCGTGTGGCGCATTGCTGGCAGCGTGCTGTCGTCGTGTCGAACCAAACGTCGATTTACGTATCTACATACGCGATTGGCGCGGCCCTCCACTTTCAGGGGCTGGCCCGATAACGTCGTAGTCCGCTGCATAACCATCGAATTTGATAGGGAAGGAACACCACCATGGCATTGACCAAAGACCAACTGATTGCCGACATCGCCGAATCGATCGCCGCGCCAAAAGCCACCGCCAAGAACGCTCTGGAGCAACTGGGCCAGATCGTTGCCGACCAACTGGAAAACGGCGCTGAAATCACTCTGCCAGGCATCGGCAAGCTGAAAGTCGCTGAGCGTCCTGCCCGTACCGGCCGCAACCCTTCGACTGGCGCTGCCATCGAAATCGCTGCCAAGAAAGTCGTCAAGTTCGTTCCAGCCAAAGTGCTGACCGACGCCATCAACAAGTAATTGTTGAAGCTTTGACGAAACCGCGCCCGGCTTGCCCGGGCGCGGTTTTTTCATGCCTGGGATTTACGCCGGGCGTGCCAGGCCTGGCGCGCGGCGTCGTCGTGGAAACTCCAGGCGACCATGCGGCTTTGCTTCTGCCCCTGGCCCATTTCACTGATGCGCACGGCCTTGGCGCCCGCTTTCTTGAGCGCGGCCTCGATCCCCGGCAGATTGCTGGCCTTGGACACCAGGCTGGTGAACCACAGTACCTGCTCGGCGTACTGCACGCTTTCGCTGACCAGTTGAGTGACAAAGCGGATCTCGCCACCTTCGCACCACAGTTCATTGTTCTGGCCACCGAAGTTGAGCACCGGCAGCTTGCGCTTGGGGTCCTGCTTGCCGAGGTTCTTCCACTTGCGTTGGCTGCCACGGGTGGCTTCGTCGCGTGAGGCATGGAAGGGCGGGTTGCACAGGGTCAGGTCGAAGCGTTCGTCCTCCTGCAGCAGGCCGCTGAGGATGTGCGCACGATTGGCCTGCTGGCGCAGGGTGATGGCCTTGCCCAGGCCGTTGGCCTGGACGATGGCTTTGGCCGAAGCCAGGGCCACGGGGTCGATGTCCGAACCCAGGAAGCGCCAGCGGTAGTCGCTGTGGCCCAACAGCGGGTAGATACAGTTGGCGCCCACGCCGATGTCCAGCGCGCGCACCTGGGCGCCCTTGGGGATCTCGCCGGCATTGTCGTCGCCCAGCAGGTCGGCGGCCACGTGGATGTAGTCGGCGCGGCCGGGAATCGGCGGGCACAGGTAATCGGCGGGAATGTCCCAGTGCTGGATGCCGTACTGGGCCTTGAGCAAGGCACGGTTGAACACTCGCACGGCTTCGGGGTTGGCGAAGTCGATGCTGGGTTTGCCGTGGGGGTTGGTGATGGTGAAGCGCGCCAGGTCAGGGTGGGCCTTGATCAGGCTGGGGAAGTCGTAGCGGCCCTGGTGGCGGTTGCGCGGGTGCAGGGTGGGTTTGTTCGGGGTCATGGCAGTGTCCAGCCCTATACGAGCGGTGGCTGATAGAGCCTGGGGCTGCTTTGCAGCCCTTTCGCGACACAAGGCCGCTCCTACAGGATAGCGGCGCCCTTCAGATCGGCGCCGTCCCTGTAGGAGCGGCCTTGTGTCGCGAAAGGGCCGCATAGCGGCCCCAGCTTTTTCTCTAGTGATTAAAGCGCTGCAATCCGCGCATGCTGCTCTGTGAAGTTGGCCAGGGCCTGTTCGGACTCGGCCAGCTTGGCGCGCTCCTTCTCGATCACCGCCGGCGGTGCCTTGTCGACGAAGGCTGCGTTGGACAGCTTGCCACCCACGCGTGCCACTTCACCCTCCAGACGCTGGATTTCCTTGTTCAGGCGCGCCAGCTCGGCATCCTTGTCGATCAGGCCGGCCATTGGCACCAGCACTTGCAGGTCACCGACCAGGGCGGTGGCCGACAGCGGCGCTTCGTCGGCATCGCCCAGTACGGTGAACGATTCGACCTTGGCCAGCTTCTTCAGCAGGGCTTCGTTTTCCTGCAGGCGACGCTGGTCGTCGGCGTTGGCGTTCTTCAGGAACAGCGGCAGCGGCTTGCCCGGGCCGATGTTCATTTCGGCGCGGATGTTGCGCAGGCCGACCATCAGCTCCTTGAGCCACTCGATGTCGCCTTCGGCGGCAGCGTCGATGCGTGCTTCATTGGCCACCGGCCAGGGTTGCAGCATGATGGTCTTGCCTTGGATGCCGGCCAGCGGCGCGATGCGCTGCCAGATTTCTTCGGTGATGAACGGCATGAACGGGTGCGCCAGGCGCAGGGCCACTTCCAGCACGCGCACCAGGGTGCGGCGGGTGCCACGGGCGCGCTCGACCGGGGCGTTCTCGTCCCACAGCACCGGCTTGGACAGCTCCAGGTACCAGTCGCAGTACTGGTTCCAGATGAACTCGTACAGCGCCTGGCTGGCCAGGTCGAAGCGGAACTGCTCCAGCTGACGGGTCACTTCGGCTTCGGTGCGCTGCAGCTGCGAGATGATCCAGCGGTCGGCCAGCGACAGCTCGACGGCTTCGCCGTTCTGGCCGCAGTCCTCGCCCTTGTCCAGCACGTAGCGGGCGGCGTTCCAGATCTTGTTGCAGAAGTTGCGGTAGCCTTCGACGCGGCCCATGTCGAACTTGATGTCGCGGCCGGTGGAGGCCAGCGAGCAGAAGGTGAAGCGCAGGGCGTCGGTGCCGTAGCTGGCGATACCTTCGGGGAACTCGGCCTTGGTCTGCTTGGCGATCTTCTCGGCAAGCTTGGGCTGCATCATGCCGCTGGTGCGTTTTTCCAGCAGGGCGTCGAGGGTGATGCCGTCGACGATGTCCAGCGGGTCAAGTACGTTGCCCTTGGACTTGGACATCTTCTGGCCCTGGCCGTCACGTACCAGGCCGTGCACGTACACGGTCTTGAACGGTACCTGCGGTGTGCCATCCTCGTTCTTGATCAGGTGCATGGTCAGCATGATCATGCGCGCAACCCAGAAGAAGATGATGTCGAACCCGGTCACCAGCACGTCGGTGGAGTGGAACTTCTTGAGGAACTCTGTCTGTTCCGGCCAGCCCAGGGTGGAGAAGGTCCACAGGCCCGAACTGAACCAGGTGTCGAGCACGTCATCGTCCTGGCGCAGGACCACGTCGGCGCCCAGGTTGTGCTTGGCGCGCACTTCTTCCTCGTTGCGGCCGACATAGACCTGGCCGGCCTCGTCGTACCACGCCGGGATGCGGTGGCCCCACCACAGCTGGCGGCTGATGCACCAGTCCTGGATGTCACGCATCCAGGAGAAGTACATGTTCTCGTACTGCTTGGGCACGAACTGGATGCGGCCATCTTCCACGGCGGCGATGGCAGGTTCTGCCAGCGGCTTGGTGGAAACGTACCACTGGTCGGTCAGCCATGGTTCGATGACAGTGCCCGAACGGTCGCCTTTCGGCACTTTCAGGGCATGGTCGTCGATGCTCACCAGCAGGCCCTGGGCATCCAGGTCGGCGACGATCTGCTTGCGCGCGACGAAGCGGTCGAGGTTGGCATACTGGGCTGGCAGGCGGGTGTCGACCTGTTCGTTAACGCTGCCGTCGAGGTTGAAGGCCTGCGCGCTGGACAGCACGAAGGCGTTCTTGTCGAAGATGTTCAGCAGCGGCAGGTTGTGGCGTTTGCCGACTTCGTAGTCGTTGAAGTCGTGGGCCGGGGTGATCTTCACGCAGCCGGTACCGAACTCGGGGTCGCAGTAGTCGTCGGCGATGATCGGGATGCGGCGGCCGACCAGCGGCAGTTCGACGAATTTGCCGATCAGTGCCTGGTAGCGCTCGTCGTTCGGGTTGACCGCCACGGCGGCGTCACCCAGCAGGGTTTCCGGACGGGTGGTGGCGACTACCAGGTAGTCCTTGCCTTCGGCGGTCTTGGCGCCGTCGGCCAGCGGGTAGCGCAGGTTCCACAGGTGGCCCTTCTCGTCGTGGTTTTCCACTTCGAGGTCGGAGATGGCCGTGTGCAGCTTGGTGTCCCAGTTGACCAGGCGCTTGCCGCGGTAGATCAGGCCGTCTTCATGCAGGCGCACGAAGGCTTCCTTGACCGCTTCGGACAGGCCGTCGTCCATGGTGAAGCGCTCGCGGCTCCAGTCGACCGACGAGCCCAGGCGGCGGATCTGACGGCTGATGTTGCCGCCGGACTGGTCCTTCCATTCCCAGACCTTCTCCAGGAACTTTTCGCGGCCCAGGTCATGCCGGTTCTGGCCCTTGGCCTCGAGCTGGCGCTCGACCAGCATCTGGGTGGCGATACCGGCGTGGTCGGTGCCTGGCTGCCACAGGGTGTCGCGGCCTTGCATGCGGCGGAAACGGATCAGGGCGTCCATGATCGCGTTGTTGAACCCGTGGCCCATGTGCAGGCTGCCGGTCACGTTCGGCGGCGGGATCATGATGGTGTAGGACTCGCCTGCACCTTGTGGGGCGAAATAGTTCTCGGACTCCCAGGTGTTGTACCAGGAAGTTTCGATGGCGTGCGGCTGGTAGGTCTTATCCATGCGCGGCGGGACCCTGTGCATTTATTCGGGAAAGCCGGGAAGTATAACCAAGCTGGGGGCCGCAGGCGACAAGCTGCTGCTATCTGGCACGGCAGGGATGGCCTATTCGCGGGTAAACCCGCTCCCACAGGACCGGCGCAAGTCTCAAAGCTTGCGCCGGTCCTGTGGGAGCGGGTTTACCCGCGAAGAAGGCACCGCCGAATCGCGGTTTTACTCGGAACGCTTGATCAACCGCTCGATCCGCGCATCCAGCCGGCGCTTGATCTCGTTCTCGATGTGCGGGGTAAAGTCGTTGATCACGTCCTGCATGATCATCTGCGCCGCCGCGCGCAGCTCGCTTTCCAGGTGCAGCAGGGTGTCCTGGCGGCGGGTCTGTGGGTCATCTTCGGGCTCGGCAGCAACCGGTTCGGCCGCAGGCGTGTGGTTGCCAGGCGCTTCTTCCAACAACAACGGAATCTGCTCCACCGTCTCGGTCAGCAGTGGTGGTTGCAGGTCGGCGTCGCCAAGCAACTGGCGTATCGACTCGAGGTCATCGAGCAGATGGGCGGAGTCGGGCAGGGGGGAGGGTTTGTCCATCGTCGTCAAAATCGCTGTAAGCGGTGGTCTTGCAGAGCATAGCCCTGTTCACGGTAGAAACGGAATCGTTCACGGGCCGATTGGCGGATGCCAGGCTCCTCGACGACGATTTCGGCCACCCGCTCGAACTGGCCGACGAAGCCTGGTACGCCGGCGCCCAGGTTGATCAACAGGTCATGGTGATCGCCTGCACTGTCGGCGGCCAGGCCCAATGCCACGCCGGCATCGGCATGCACCTCCGCGAGGTCGTGTGGCACGAATGCCTCGCCCTTGAAGCGCCACAGGCGTTGATCAAGCTCGCCGCGCTGCTCGGCGTCCTGGCAATGCAGGTAGACCTTGTGGCCAAGGCGCCAGGCCTTTTCGCACAGCTTGCAGGCGAAATCGAGCCGCGCCGACAACGAGTCGGTGGGCAGGATGTAGAAATCGACTTTGCTCATGGTGGTATCGCCGGCCGGCGGCGCGCAGTGCGCCACCGGCTTCACGGCGTCAGGCGCCAGCGCGGTCCAGCAGGTACTGGGTCAGCAGGGGCACAGGGCGGCCAGTGGCGCCCTTGTCCTTGCCGCCGCTGACCCAGGCGGTGCCGGCGATGTCCAGGTGGGCCCAGTCGTAGGCCTTGGCAAAGCGCGACAGGAAGCAGCCGGCGGTAATGGTGCCGGCCTTCGGCCCGCCAATGTTGCCCATGTCGGCGAACGGGCTGTCCAACTGCTCCTGGTATTCATCGAACAGCGGCAGCTGCCAGGCACGGTCGTCGGCGCGCTTGCCGGCGTCGAGCAACTGGCCTACTAGATCGTCGTTGTTGCCCATCAGGCCGGTGGTGTGGCTGCCCAGGGCGACAATGCAGGCGCCGGTCAGGGTGGCGATGTCGATGACTGCCTGTGGCTTGAAGCGCTCGGCGTAGGTCAGGGTGTCGCACAGCACCAGGCGGCCTTCGGCGTCGGTGTTGAGGATTTCCACGGTCTGTCCGCTCATGGTGGTGACGATGTCACCCGGGCGGGTAGCGCCGCCGCTTGGCATGTTCTCGGCGCAGGCCAGCAGGCACACCAGGTTGACCGGCAGTTGCAGCTCGAGCACTGCACGCAGGGTGCCGAGTACGCTGGCGGCACCGCACATGTCGTACTTCATTTCGTCCATGCCGGCACCAGGCTTGAGGCTGATGCCACCGGTGTCGAAGGTGATGCCCTTGCCCACCAGCACGAAGGGCTTGTCCGCCTTCTTGCCGCCCTGGTAGTTGAGTACGATCAGGCGTGGCGGCTGGTCGCTGCCCTGGCCTACGGCGTAGAACGCGCCCATGCCCAGGTCCTTGATCTTCTTGTCGTCCAGTACTTCGACTTTAAGCGCCTTGTGCGCCTTGCCCAGGTCCTTGGCCTGCTCGGCCAGGAAGCTTGGGTGGCACAGGTTGGGCGGCAGGTTGCCCAGGTCGCGGGTGAATGCCATGCCGGTGGCAATGGCGCTGGCATGCTTGACAGCACGTTCGACCTCAGCCTGGCCGGCCTTCTCGGCCAGCAGAGTGACCTTCTTCAGGGCACGAGGCTCGGCCTTCTGACTCTTGAAACGGTCGAACACGTACTCGCCGTCGAGCAGGGTTTCGGCCAGCAGGCGGTACTTGCCGTAGTGGGCATCGCGGTTGCTGACCGCGATGTCGTCCAGGGCCAGCACTGCGTCAGCACCGTTCAGGCCCTTGAGCACGCCGGCGACGCTGCTGACCAGCTTGCGCCAGGCACGGTCGCCCAGGGCTTCGTCCTTGCCACTGCCCACCAGCAGCACGCGCTCGGCCTTCAGGCCCGGGAGGTTATGCAGCAGCAGGGTCTGGCCCGGCTTGCCCGCCAGGTCGCCACGCTTGAGCACGGCACTGATGGCGCCTTCGCTGGCCTGGTCGACGGCCTTGGCCACGGCGCCGAGCTTGCGGTTTTCACCTACCGGGAGGACCAGGGTGGCGGTTTTTACGGATGCAGCAGCTACGCTTTTTACAACCAGTTCCATGTCAGGATCCCCGAATGATCGATACAGTCGGCGCTGTGTATCCCAGCGCTCTGGACGGGCCTGGCCGCGTCGTCGCGTACCAGCGGAAAAGCTGCCAGTTTGAGCCTGCGGCAAGTGTGCTGACAACCCCGTTATGCGCGTTCATGCGCGGCGAAGTGACAGGGGCGGCCAATCACAGGATAATGCGCGCACTTTACATGGAGGTTCGCCTTTGGCGAACCGGCATTGGTCTTGGCTGTACTAAGTCATTGTCTGACGCCATTGATTGGCAGTCCGCCCTGACAACCCAGGAGTGTCTGGTTTGATCGTCTTTCGTTATCTGTCCCGCGAGGTCCTGGTGACCTTGAGCGCCGTCAGCGCCGTGCTGCTGGTGATCATCATGAGTGGGCGCTTTATCAAGTACCTGGCGCAGGCTGCCCAGGGCGTGCTCGACCCGAGCGTGCTGTTCCTGATCATGGGCTTCCGCCTGCCGGGCTTCCTGCAACTGATCCTGCCTTTGGGGCTGTTCCTCGGCATTCTCCTGGCGTACGGGCGCCTGTACCTGGAAAGCGAGATGACCGTGCTGTCGGCCACTGGCATGAGCCAGCAGCGCCTGCTGGGCCTGACCATGGCACCGGCCGCCCTGGTCGCCCTGCTGGTGGCCTGGCTGAGCCTGAGCCTGGCGCCGCTGGGCGTGGCCCAGGTGCAGCAGATCATCAGCCAGCAGGATGCCTTGACCGAGTTCGACACCCTGGTGCCGGGCCGCTTCCAGACCCTGCGCGACGGCTCGCGGGTGACTTACACCGAAGAGCTATCGGACGATCGCATCAACCTGGCCGGCGTGTTCATCTCCGAGAAACGCTTCAACCAGGACAAGACCAAGGACCGCGCCCCGTCTGTGCTGGTCGCTGAGAAAGGCCACCAGGAAATCCAGGCCGACGGCAACCGCTACCTGGTGCTGGAAAACGGCTACCGATACGATGGCAACCCGGGCCAGGCCGACTACCGCGCCATCAAGTACGACACCTACGGCGTGCTGCTGCCCAAGCCGGAAGTCAGCGAGGAAGTGACCGAGCGCGAAGCCATCCCCACCTCCGAGCTGATCGGCAAGAAGGGCCTGCGTGAGCGTGCCGAGCTGCAATGGCGGCTGTCGCTGCCGATCCTGGTGTTCGTCGTCACCCTGCTGGCTGTGCCGCTGTCCCGGGTCAACCCGCGCCAGGGCCGCTTCCTCAAGCTGCTGCCGGCAATTCTTCTGTACATGGCCTACCTGACAATGCTGATTTCCGTACGCGGCGCCCTCGAGAAGGGCAAACTGCCGATCGCCCTGGGCATGTGGTGGGTCCACGGCCTGTTCCTGCTGATCGGCCTGGGCCTGATGTACTGGGAGCCGCTGCGCCTCAAGCGCGCCGCCCGTCGTGCGGAGGTGGCCCATGGGTAAGCTCGACCGCTACATCGGCCAGAGCGTGCTGTTGGCCATCCTCGCCGTGCTCGGGATTATCCTCGGCCTGGCCTCGCTGTTTGCCTTCATCGACGAGATGAGCGACCTGAGCGACACCTATACGGTGATGGAGGCGGGTAACTTCGTCCTGCTGACCGCACCACGGCGCTTGTACGAAATGCTGCCGATGGCCGCCTTGATCGGCTGCCTGATCGGCCTGGGCAGCCTGGCCAGCAGCAGCGAACTGACCATCATGCGCGCTGCCGGGGTTTCCGTCGGCCGTATCGTCTGGGCGGTGATGAAGCCGATGCTGGTGCTGATGCTGGTCGGCCTGCTGATCGGCGAGTACGTGGCACCGGTGACCGAGAACAAGGCCCAGGCCGACCGTTCCCTGGCCCAGGGTGGTGGTGATGCGCAAAGCTCCAAGCGCGGCATGTGGCACCGCCAGGGCGAGGAGTTCGTGCACATCAACGCCGTGCAGCCCAACGGCCTGCTGCTGGGTGTGACCCGCTACCGCTTCGACAGCGAGCGCAAGATCATCACCTCGAGCTTCGCCCGCCGTGCACAGTACCAGGAAGACCACTGGATGCTCAGCGACGTGCGCACCACCTTCTTCCGTGGCGACCGCACAGAAGTGGTGAACACACCGCAGGAGCGCTGGGACGTTTCGCTCACGCCGCAACTGCTCAATACCGTGATCCTGGCGCCGGAGTCGCTGTCCATCACCGGGCTGTGGGACTACATCCACTACCTGTCCGACCAGGGCCTGAACAATGCCCGTTACTGGCTGGCGTTCTGGACCAAGGTGTTGCAGCCGATGGTGACTGCGGCGCTGGTGCTGATGGCGATTTCCTTCATCTTTGGCCCGCTGCGTTCGGTGACCCTTGGCCAGCGCGTGTTCACCGGTGTGCTGGTGGGCTTCGTGTTCCGCATCGCCCAGGACCTGCTGGGGCCTTCGAGCCAGGTGTTCGGCTTCCCGCCGCTGCTGGCGGTGGTGATCCCGGCAGGCATCTGTGCGCTGGCCGGTGTGTGGTTGTTGCGCCGGGCAGGTTGATGGCCTGAGCTGTACAAAAAAGCCGACCTCAGGGTCGGCTTTTTGCTGCTTGACCAATAGCTGTAGGCTTGCGGCGAACCTGTAGGAGCAGCCTTGTGCTGCGAAAGGGCCGGTCTGGCAAAACACTCTCGTTGCCAGTGATGGCCTCTTCGCAGCACAAGGCTGCTCCTACAGGTACATTGGTTGCCCTGAAGCTTGTACTTATCTCTTCTGCTTAGGCACCCGCACCAGCTGGCTTTCCGAATAGATGTCATGCCAGCCCCGCTTGCGCTTGTCGATCAACACCCAGAAAAAACCCAGCCCCAGGCACAGCCACGAGGCAATCGACACCACGAAGCGCAGCAGCGCCTGCCACAGGCTGATGGCCGTGCCATCGGCGTTCTGCACCCGCACGCCCCACACCTGCATGCCCAGGGTCTGCCCGCCATGGGTCCAGAACTTGGCAAAGAAACCGAACAGGACGAACAGCAACACGGTGGACAGCAGCGGGTCGCCGTCCAGTGCGCCAGCCTCGGTCAGCTCACGCATGCGGGCTTCACCGATGATCGCCATCTGGATCATCTTGTAGGCGCCGGCGGTCACGATCAGCAGCGCCGTGCACAGCAGGAAGTCGTAGAACATCGCCGCCAGGCGCCGGCCCAGGCCGACCGGCGGAAAATCACCCTGGGGTGTGAGCAGAGGCTTGGACATGCAAAACGGCTCCAGAAGACGAAGCCGCTATTCTACGGGCAAAAAAAAGCCCCTGCACTTGGCAGGGGCTTTTCTCGAAGTCGGGTTCGGCTTAGCCGGCGACCTGAACTTTGTCAGCCTGCATGCCTTTCTGGCCCTGGACTGCTTCGAAGGTGACCTTCTGGCCTTCTTTCAGGCTCTTGAAGCCGTTACCTTCGATAGCGCGGAAGTGCACGAACAGATCCGGACCGCTTTCTGGGGTGATGAAGCCGTAACCTTTTTCGTCATTGAACCACTTGACGGTACCGTTCTGACGCTCAGCCATTGTCTTATTTCCTATGAAGCTTGAATTTTGATGACAGTTTCTTTTGCAATAAATAGGAAGCAAAAGATTACTGGGCTGGGTTGCAGGAAAGTAAGAGACGTCAAACGGGTTGTAGCAGATTGCGGCTACTGGCCCAGGTCACGAACTGTTGCGACCCATGCAAACACAGTGCAGTGACTCTACGCCAACTCCCGAGCGAAAAACAAGCCCTTGGTCGTATGGAAAATCGGCCGTTTGCCGATAACCGACCAATTTGTCGGAAACGGCATGGCGCCTGGCCTGGCGCTGTGTTCAAAAGTTATTGGACAGGTTCGAAAACGAATATGTCGAGCCTGCCCGCAACCTTCACAAAGCAGCTTCAGCCCCGGTAGTAACGTTGTGCCACGAAAGGCATTTTGCTGACTTTCAGGGCAACCTTCTTGCCACGCACCACGGCAAACAGTGAGGTGTCGAGTGCGGCATGTTCACTATCGATATAACCCATTGCTACAGGTGCGCCGAGTGTCGGGCCAAAGCCGCCACTGCACACTTTGCCTACAGGTTTATCGTTTGCATCGACAATATCTGCGCCTTCACGTACTGGCGTACGTTCCTGTGGCAACAGGCCCACACGTTTGCGCGCCACGCCATCGCGCTGTTGGGCGTAGATGGCCTCTGCACCCGGGAAGCCGGCGGCACGCGTGCCATCGGCACGGCGAACCTTGGAAATGGCCCACAGCAGGCTGGCTTCCACCGGCGTGGTCTCGGTGTTCATGTCGTGGCCATACAGGCACAGGCCGGCTTCCAGGCGCAGCGAGTCGCGCGCACCCAGGCCGATCGGCTGTACTTCGGGCTCGGCCAGCAGGCGGCGGGCCAGGGCTTCGGCGGCATGTACCGGTACCGAAATTTCATAGCCGTCTTCGCCGGTATAGCCCGAGCGGCTGACGAAGCAGTCTTCACCCAGCAGTTTCACCGGGCGGAACTGCATGAAGGTCATGCCGGCCACTTCCGGGGCCAGACGCTCCAGCACCTTGACCGCCGCCGGGCCTTGCAGGGCCAGCAGGGCGCGTTGCTCGAACAGCGGCTGCACCTCGCAACGGTTGCCGATGTGCGCTTGCAGGTGGGCCAGGTCCTGGTCCTTGCAGGCGGCGTTGACCACCAGGAACAGCGTGTCGTCGCCCAGGTTGGCAACCATCAGGTCATCAAGGATGCCGCCCTGCTCGTTGGTGAACATGGCATAGCGCTGCATGCCCACCGGCAGGTCGATGATATCCACCGGCACCAGGCTTTCCAGGGCCTTGGCGGCATCGCTACCGCGCAGGGTGATCTGGCCCATGTGCGAGACATCGAACAGGCCGGCCTGCTCGCGGGTATGCAGGTGTTCCTTGAGCACGCCCAACGGGTACTGCACCGGCATGTCATAGCCGGCGAACGGCACCATGCGCGCACCCAGTTCCAGGTGCAGGGCGTGCAGTGGGGTCTTGAGCAGTGTTTCGGACATCGGTGACTCCTTGCTGTTGTTGTGGGTCAACATTCGATGATGTTGACGGCCAGGCCGCCACGGGCGGTCTCTTTGTATTTGCTTTTCATGTCGGCGCCGGTCTGGCGCATGGTGCGGATGACCTTGTCTAGCGACACGTAGTGCTGCCCGTCGCCGCGCAAGGCCATGCGCACCGCGTTGATCGCCTTCACCGAGCCCATGGCGTTGCGCTCGATGCAAGGCACCTGGACCAGCCCGCCTATCGGGTCGCAGGTCAGGCCCAGGTTGTGTTCCATGCCGATTTCGGCAGCGTTTTCCACCTGTTGTACGCTGCCGCCCATCACTTCGCACAACGCCCCGGCTGCCATCGAGCAGGCCACGCCGACCTCGCCCTGGCAGCCCACTTCGGCGCCGGAGATGGAGGCGTTTTCCTTGTACAGGATGCCGATGGCCGCGGCGGTGAGCAGAAACCGCACCACCCCGTCCTCGCTGGCTCCCGGTACGAAGCGCATGTAGTAGTGCAGCACTGCCGGGACGATGCCCGCCGCGCCGTTGGTTGGCGCGGTGACTACACGCCCGCCGTTGGCGTTTTCCTCGTTCACCGCCAGGGCGTAGAGGTTGACCCAGTCGAGCACCGACAGGGCATCACGCAAGCTGGCCTCCGGGTGACGGCTCAACTGACGGTACAACGCCGGCGCCCGGCGCTTGACCTTGAGCCCGCCCGGCAGGATGCCTTCATGCTGGCAGCCGGCTTCGACGCAATCCTGCATCACCTGCCAGATGCGCAGCAGCCCGGCACGGGTTTCCGCCTCGGGGCGCCAGGCTGCCTCGTTGGCCAACATTACCTGGCTGACCGACAGGTTTTGCCCGGTGCAATGACCGAGCAGCTCCTTGGCGGTCTTGAACGGGTAGGTCAGCGGTGTGCTGTCCTCGACGATGCGGTCGTGGCCGGCGGCGTCCTGGTCGACCACGAAACCGCCGCCCACCGAGTAGTACTCGCGGCTGCGAATTTGCAGGCCGGCCTCGTCGAAGGCGCGGAAGATCATGCCGTTGGGGTGGTAATCCAGCGGCTTGCGGATCATCGCCAGGTGCTGCTTTTCGATGAACGCGATGCTGTGCTCGCCGAGCAGGTTCAGGCGACCGCTGTCGCGGATGGCCTGCAGCCGGGCAGGGATAGTGTCGGTGTCGATGACATCAGGGTGCTCGCCTTCAAGGCCCAGCAGCACGGCCTTGTCGCTACCGTGGCCCTTGCCGGTGGCGCCGAGCGAGCCATACAGCTCGGCCTTGACGCTGGCGGTGCGGGCAAGCAGGTCATCACGGCGCAGCCCTTCGGCGAAACGCGCGGCGGCGCGCATCGGGCCGACCGTGTGCGAGCTGGAGGGGCCGATGCCGATCTTGAACAGGTCGAAGACGCTCAGTGACATGGGACCTCCTGCCAGAGATGCTGAGTGGACATTGAACCCTGTGGGAGCGGGTTTACCCGCGAATGCGGCGGTAAAGCCACAATCGCATTCGCGGGTAAACCCGCTCCCACAGGGACCGCCATCCAAGGGTAGGTGGCGGGGCAGGGGCTATCAGGCGTCCTGATAGCTCTCGATCGACGGGCAGGCGCACACCAGGTTGCGGTCGCCGAACACGTTGTCGACCCGACCGACCGGCGGCCAGTACTTGCCTTCAACCAGGCTCGGCAGCGGGTACACCGCCTGCTCGCGGCTATAGCCATGGGCCCATTCACCAACCAGCTCGGCCGCCGTGTGCGGGGCGTTCTTCAGCGGGTTGTCGTCCTTGTCCAGGCTACCGTTCTCGACCGCGCGGATTTCTTCGCGGATCTGGATCATCGCGTCGCAGAAGCGGTCCAGTTCTTCCTTGGACTCGCTTTCGGTCGGTTCGATCATCAGCGTGCCTGCCACCGGGAAGGACATGGTCGGGGCGTGGAAGCCGAAGTCGATCAGGCGCTTGGCCACGTCGTCGACGCTGATGCCGCTGGTGTCCTTCAGCGGGCGCAGGTCGAGGATGCACTCGTGGGCCACCAGGCCATTGCCGCCGGTATACAGAACAGGATAGTGCTCTTCCAGGCGACGGGCGATGTAGTTGGCGTTGAGGATCGCCATTTGTGAAGCACGCTTGAGGCCGGCACCGCCCATCATGCGGATGTACATCCAGGTGATAGGCAGGATGCTGGCGCTGCCGAACGGTGCGGCGCATACCGCGCCCTCGGTGTTTTCCAGCTGTGCGTGGCCGGGCAGGAACGGTGCCAGGTGCGACTTGACGCCGATCGGGCCGACGCCCGGGCCGCCACCGCCATGCGGAATGCAGAAGGTCTTGTGCAGGTTCAGGTGGGAAACGTCGCCACCGAACTTGCCCGGTGCGCACAGGCCGACCATGGCGTTCATGTTGGCGCCGTCGATGTACACCTGGCCACCGTTGTCGTGGATGATCGCGCAGATTTCACCGATCGCTTCCTCGAACACACCGTGGGTCGACGGGTAGGTAATCATGATCGCAGCCAGGCGCTCGCGGTGCTCGATGGCCTTGGCGCGCAGGTCCTCGACATCGACGTTGCCGCGGGCATCACAGGCGGTGACTACCACGCGCATGCCGGCCATGTGCGCGGTGGCCGGGTTGGTGCCGTGGGCCGACGACGGGATCAGGCAGATGTCGCGGTGGCCTTCGCCGCGGCTGCGGTGGTAGGCGCGGATGGCCAAGAGGCCTGCGTACTCGCCCTGGGAGCCGGCGTTGGGCTGCAGCGATACGGCGTCGTAGCCGGTGGCGGCGCAGAGCATGGCTTCCAGCTCGGTGGTCATCTGCAGGTAGCCCTGGCTCTGCTCGGCCGGGGCGAACGGGTGCAGGTTGCCGAACTCGGCCCAGGTGACCGGGATCATTTCGCTGGCGGCGTTCAGCTTCATTGTGCACGAGCCCAGCGGGATCATGCTGCGGTCCAGCGCCAGGTCCTTGTCGGCCAGGCGGCGCAGGTAGCGCATCAGCTCGGTTTCGCTGTGGTAACGGTTGAATACCGGGTGCGCGAGGATGGCCGACTGGCGCAGCAGGGCAGCAGGTAGCAGCGAGCCGGTGCTGGCGGCCAAGGCGTTGAAGTCTGGTTGGGCCTGGTCGCCACCGATCAGTTGCCACAGGGTTTCGACATCGGCCTGGGTACTGGTTTCGTCCAGCGACAGCCCTACGTGGTCAGCGTCGATCTGGCGCAGGTTGATGCCCTGGGCGCGCGCCTTTTCGTGCAGGCTGGCAGTGGCAATGCCGGTGGCCAGGGTCAGGGTGTCGAAGGCGCTGGCGCCCACTACCTGTACGCCCAACGTCTTCAGGCCAGCCGCCAGGATCGCGGTCAGGGCATGGGTACGTTCGGCGATGCGCTTGAGGCCGGCCGGGCCGTGGTACACGGCGAACATGCTGGCGATGTTGGCCAGCAGCACCTGGGCGGTGCAGATGTTGCTGGTGGCCTTTTCGCGGCGGATGTGCTGTTCGCGGGTCTGCATGGCCAGGCGCAGGGCGGTCTTGCCGAAGCGGTCGATCGACACGCCGACCAGGCGGCCCGGCATGTCGCGCTTGAACGCGTCACGGGTGGCGAAGTAGGCGGCGTGCGGGCCACCGAAGCCCAGTGGCACGCCGAAGCGCTGGGCGCTGCCGATGGCCACGTCGGCGCCAAACTCGCCCGGCGGGGTCAGCAGGGTCAGGGCCAGCAGGTCGGCGGCAACGGCGACCAGGGCGTTGGCGGCGTGGAAGCGCTCGACCACTTCCCGGTAGTCGAACACTTCACCGTTGCTGGCCGGGTATTGCAGCAGGGCGCCGAAGAAGGCACTGACATCGCCCAGCTCGCGCTCGTCGCCGATCACGATCTCGATGCCCAGAGGCTCGGCACGGGTGCGCAGCACGTCAAGGGTTTGCGGGTGGCAGTGCACGGAGGCGAAGAAGGTGTGGCTGGCCTTGTTCTTCGACAGGCGCTTGCAGAAGGTCATGGCCTCGGCCGCAGCGGTGGCTTCGTCGAGCAGGGAGGCGTTGGCGATCGGCAGGCCGGTCAGGTCGCTGATCAGGGTCTGGAAGTTCAGCAGCGCTTCCAGGCGGCCCTGGGAAATTTCTGGCTGGTAAGGGGTATAGGCGGTGTACCAGGCCGGGTTTTCCAGCAGGTTGCGCAGGATCGGCGCCGGGGTGTGGGTGTTGTAGTAGCCCTGGCCGATGTAGCTCTTGAACAGTTGGTTCTTGCCGGCGATGGCCTTGAGCGCGGCGAGCGCGTCGGCTTCGCTCTGGCCGTCGTGCGAGCCGAGCACGCTGGTGCCTTTGATGCTGTCGGGGATGACCGCAGCGGTCATGGCTTCCAGCGAGTCGAAGCCGAGGGCGGCCAGCATGGCCTGCTCGTCGGCGGCGCGCGGGCCGATGTGGCGGGCGATGAATTCGTTGGCGGTGCCGAGGTTGATGGTCATGGCAGGGTCCCTCAGGCGTCGTCGTTGGCTTTGATCAGGCGGTCGTAGGCGTCCTGGTCGAGCAGGGTGGCCACGGCGCCGGCATCGGCGGGAATGAAGCGGAAGAACCAGCCTTCGCCCATCGGGTCTTCGTTGACCAGTTCCGGGCTGTCTTCGAGCTGGTCATTGATCTGCACCACTTCGCCGGTCAAGGGCATGTACACACCGCTGGCGGCCTTGACCGACTCGACGGTGGACGCTTCGCTGCCTTTCTCATACTGCTGCAACTCTGGCAGTTGCACGAAAACCACATCGCCAAGGGCGTTCTGGGCGTAGGCGGTGATGCCTACGGTGACGCTGCCATCGGCTTCGACGCGCAGCCATTCGTGATCTTCAGTGAAACGCAACTCGCTCATGGGGAATCCTCGGGAAGCAGGGCGTTAGGCGCGGTGGCTCCGCGCTCTTGGGGTTGTGATTCCCTTAGCAAAAATGCGGCCAATATTTAAAAAGTCATTTAAATCAATGACTTACAAAGCTTTCCTGGCGCTTTCCTATTTTCTTTGGAATGAAAACGCTACACACAGTGGGCGGAGGAAAAGGGTTTGGGGTTCAAACCCTTGGCGAGCCGTATCCAGGCGAGGTTGTAGCGAATTCGATACGGTGTACTGAAATAAGTACAGGTGGCGAGGCATGACAGATGTAAAGGTGGGTCAGCAATAAAATCTGTCGCGCATCGGTTGGCTGGCAAGGACTGGCTTGGGCAGTTGTGTCTGCCTGCGCGTCAGATCACAAAGGGGCCCTTCTTTATCGCGCCCGGCTTCGTCTTGTGATCTGTCAGAGTTGTAGTTCGACGTTGTCAATTTAATTGTATGGGTGTGCAGGGAATTGTTTAGCGTTATCGCAAATTTCGTACCAGCTCGGTTTTTCCTTGACAAACTCGTGGAACAGGTTTGAAAGGTTCAATGCGTCGTCGAAACAGTTAGCAGCCACTGGAAAGGAATCGGCGGTTGATGTCACCTCACCCAACGCAGTTCCGCATATCGAGCAAAAGCATCGGTTGTACTTGTAAGGTGCTTCGGGCTTATAAGTCGTTATCGAATCCAGGCCGGACAGCATTTCGAACGACGAGCGTGGTACAAAAACAAATGTACTGGCCCCTGCCTTTCTGCAGCGGGAGCAGTGACATGTACCCATCATTGTCGGCGGGCTGGATACCAGAAACTTTACCGCTCCACAGCAGCAACTACCTTTAAGCATATCTTCCTTCCTCTGGATAAATGTACACTGTACAAAATTACAGTGTCATGGGGCGAACCTTACCATCAAGCACGTCGTGACGCCACTCCCACCAAAACGGGCAGCAAGCCTAGCGCTTGAATGGAAGTCAGTGTCCGAGGCGCGCTGCTGGACACAACCGCTTTGGCGGTAGCAGCCAGCTCGACGCTATCCTTCGGTGCGGGCAGGTTTTTGATTTCGGAAAGGTTGGATTGCTCGATCCAGCGCTTCATATCGTGCGCTGAAAATCTTGCCGGCAGCACAATCAATCAGCTTGTTCCGCTGTGCATCCGGAATAGAGCTGGCACCCTTTAAAAATCGAACGTCATGCCGGCATAAATTGCGCGACCATCACCAGGCGAATGCAGGGACGCGTCCGCTCCATCCGGGTCGTACCAGACATATTCATAGTAGCGATTGGTGAGGTTCTTCAGTTGCAGGTCCACGCTCATCAAGTCGCTGAGCTTGTAGGTCGCGCCGAGGTTCATCAGTACGTAACCGCCGTAAGTTCCCTGCGTGTTCTCCCGCTCAAGGTAGTAGTTGGTCTGCCCGTTAGCCCAGGCTGTAAGTTGCAGTGCCGGGGCGGCCTGGTAGCTGATACCGGTGTTCCACAGGTGGTGCGGCACGTGGTCGATTTCCTTGCCCTTGCTGTCCGGGAGCGCGCTGCTGGGTTCAAGAATTTTCGAGTACTGCCAGGAGTAGGACATCCATACCTCGGTGCGCTCGTCAGGGTGCAGGTTGACCTGCAGGTCGTAGCCCCAGCGGCGTGTCTCGCCGACGTTGTCGGATTCGCCGCTCGGGTCGTTCAGGCGACGGCTGACCTCGCCGGTGGCGTCCTGGCGCCAGTAGGCCACGCGGCCATCGATCCAACTGGCAGGGGTAAATTTCACACCGGTTTCCCAGCCTTCGTTGATCGAAGGGTCGAGGTCTTCGTTGCGCGGCGGCACCTTGTAGGCTGCAGCGCCGGTACCGACCTGGAAGGTGCGGCCCCAGTTCGCATAGACACTGGCGAACTGCCACGGTGAGTAGACGATGCTGAGTTTGGGCTGCTTGATCAACCCATAGTCGTTTATGTCGTAGTCCTGCCCGGTCATCTTGTTGGTGAAATCACCACTGATCTTGTCGACGCGATACGCAGGGACAATCTTCAGCGATTCGACCGGCTCGATTTCAGCCAGGACATAGGCACCGACGGTGTTGAAGTCGAAGTCCTGATCGCGGGTCTGCGCCTGGCGCACACGTTCCACCGTGCGGTAGCGCTCGCTACGGTTCTGCTGCTTCTGCACGTCGCTGCCGCCTTCCAGGGCGAAAGTGCGCAGCCAGTCGATCTGAGGCCGCCAGGTCAGGGAGGTGATGGCGCCGTACTGGTCCTCGTAGGTATCGCGCTCCTGCTGTGAACTGGTACGCCAGTATTGCGTCCAGCGGCGATCGTCGAACGTATTGACGTAGGTCTTGGCCAACCACGACAAGGTGTCGGTCAGATCGGTGTCCAAATGCACGCTGACCTGGTTCATCCGCCGTGTGCCCTTGTCTGTAGCGTTGTAGTCATTGCTCATGTGAGGGTGATGGTGGGCGTCATTCTCGGTCAGGTACCCGGCCTCCTGAGCTTCCGACTCGTAGTGGCGGGCAATCAGGCCGAGGCGGTAGCTGCCATTGTCGGGGGTGTAGAACCACTTGCCACCGAAGTTGTAGCGTTCGGTATCGGCATGTTCGCGATAGCCATCGACCTGTTGTCGGGCGAAGAAGTAGTTCTGCGTCCAGTTGCTGGTTTCGATGCCTTTTGCCAGCTGTACCTCGCGAGTATTGAAGCTGCCGTAGCGCAGACGGGCCTTGTTGTAGTTACCACCAATGCGGGTGTTGATATTGACGTTACCGGCGATGTTGTTCAGGCCGTAGCGCGGGTCGCTGGTGCCGCGCGCCACCTCGATGGTGTCGATGTCCATCGGGAACACCGAGTCGATGAAGGGCATGTTGCCGTCGTTGGTGTTGCTGGGAATGCCGTCGATCAACAGCTTCACTGCATTGACTTCACCTTCGCCGTTGAAGCCGCGGAACGACAACTTGCCAGAGGTGGTGCCCTGGTTGAACTCTGTGAGCATTACACCGGGCGCGCGGTTGAACAGTTCCCAGCTGTAGGTGACCGGCATTTTCTCAAGGATATCGCCACCGAGAATGTCCACCGAGCTGAGGACGGTACTGGTGGGCAGCGGACCGGTACTGGTACCGCTGACAGTAACGGCGCCGAGGGTCAAGGTGGAGTTTTCGCTGGGCAGCGTTTCGGCCACCACCGCCTGGGACAGAGGGTTCAGGGTGGAAACGCAGGTGATGGCAAAAACGGGCAATACAGTGCGTGCGGTGCTACGGAACGCAGGCATGGAGAGAGCTTCCTGGCAAGAAAAAGTCGGGCACGGTCATCACGCGCATCGTGCGCGGGACCTGGAAGTAGTCGACAGATCAGGCCAAGGGAGAGGCGCGTGGACTCAGGTTGGGCCACTGCTCACGAGGTAGCCGCAAGGTAGGGGCATGGCCGAGCAGCAGCTCAGCGGGCCAGAAACGCGGGAACAGATGCTTGAAATAGTCACCGGCTAGCAGTGCCTGACCGGCGTGACCGCAGCAGCAATCACCGGCTTGCAGCTTGCTATCGGCATGCTCGGCCAGTTCGGGCTGATTGAGTTTGAGTTGAGCCAGTAGTGATTTTGGCAGGCTCTGCGTGCCATGCAGGCTACAGAAGCTGCCGAGAATCAGCGACTGGTCTACAGCCGGGGCGCGCAGGGAACGGTCGAGCGGCATCGCCAGCAGGTTGAACACCACTGCGAAACAGGCGAGCAGCCAGAGGTGAGTGCGAATGACTGGCAGCATGGACCGCCCCATGGAGTAAGTTGCGCATTAAGCCGCATCGGTGGCGCTCTGTAAAAGTTCCAGGCAGCGCCATTTTGTCGCAGACGGGGCCGGGCAGTTCAGCTTGCTGGCCGCTCGCAGTGCGTCAACCCGGGGGAATGCTAGAGTCGCCGGTCATGGATCGTACCTGGAACTTGTAGCTATAACGGCCGCTTAGTCCTGGCCCTCATTACTCTTGGCAAAAACAGCCGCGCTCCAATAGCGGCTGCCGTTTTGGTGTTGGCGAGTCCAGCCCTTTGCCATCAGTTCCTTGGCAATCATCCGGTTCATGAACCCGTGACCTAGCAGCAGTACCGGCCCCTCGCTGGCAAGTGATAACAGCCGTTGTGCTGCCATGCTGGCGCGAAGCCTGGCAGCGCTGACGGTTTCGACATTGCGCGAGTAACCGCACAACCATAGAACGCGAAGGATGAATGCCCAGGTAAACGGTGAAAGCCGGGGCAACTTCCATTGGCCATACGGCAGCTGCGCTTCACCAAAAAGCGCATCGACGTGGCTGGGCTCAAGACCGAGCGCCTGCAGCGAGCTCAATGCCCGTGGCGCTGTGCTCGACACAATCACCCTCGCCGTTGTGGCAAGCTGCAGGCTGGCGGTCGGGGCGGGCTGGTCGGTGATTCCGGCGCGGTTGTAGCCTTTTATCCAGCCCTCCATGTCCAGTGCTGACACTTTTTTGCTGACGGCCAGCGCCGGCTGGCCGTGGCGCATCAGAATGATTTTCCTGTCCATGGGCTATTTACTTTCCTGCTCCGTGAGCGAGCCGTGTTCTGCAAACCAGCCGTGGTCTCGATACCACGCGACGGTATCGGCGATAGTCAGTTCCAGCGCCCTGAAACTCAGGCCGAGCGCGTGTTCGCTTTTGCTGTGGTTGAAACGCGTACGATCCTTTTCCCGTACCAGCAGGCGCAGCGTGGCCAAGCTTAGCAGGATGGGCTTGCCGGTGAGCCGTGCATACATTTCCTGTATTGCGGCCAGGCAGAATAACAACGGCAACGGTAAATGCCGCGCGGGCGTTCGTACGCCCGCCAGACGGCCTACTATTGGTACCAGTTCAGCCATGGTCATATGCCGCCCGGCCGCCAGGTAGTGTTCGCCGCTTCGTCCTTGTGTGGCTGCGGCAATCTGCGCCAAAGCTACATCGCGGGCGTCGACCACCGAGAAACTACCCGGGATCAAGCCAGGCAGTTTGCCGCGCACGACATCGTTGACCAGTTGCCCGGACGACGTAGGGCCGATGTCGCCAGGGCCCCACATCCAGCCTGGGAGCACCATGCAGGCGTGCATGTCGGGGCAGGCATCGAGAAACTCAGTCACGACGCGGTCGGCGAGGATCTTGCTGCGGTAGTAGTCATCTGCATCTGCTTCGGCCCGCAGGCATGTCTCATCGATCGACGTGCCTGGTGCCCCGTCGAGCACTGCAATGGACGAGGTATGGATAAACCGCCGGATGCCGGCCAGGTAGGCTTGCTCCAACAGGTGGCGGGTACCGGTCACGTTGATCTGCTCAAGTGCTTGCCAGTGGCTGCCGCCTTTGTAGTTGTCACGAAAGAACGCTGCAGTATGGAACACCGTATCGCAGCCGCGCAGCGACGCCGCGAAAGCGTCGACATCGGCCATATCGCCTTCGACCAGCTCTACTTCGGGCAGATCAGCGAACTGTTTTTCCCCCTTTGCTCTTGACCGCACCAGCCCTTTGACCGTGTAGCCACGAGCGACCAGTTCACGGACCAGGTTGTTGCCCAGCAAGCCGGTTGCTCCGGTAACGAACACATTGCGCATGGCTCAACCCTCGCTCTGTTCGGCAGATGGCTTCAACATGGCACTGTCGAAAAACACCGCTTCACGGATGGCCAGGCCGTTTCTGAAGGTGAAGTGCGCCGCATAGTGCACGCAAATCCGACGCCCATGGGCCGGAACGATCACTCCTGCAGGCAGCAGCAGCGGGGCAGTGAAGGTGCCGGTCAGGACGGCGGTCATTGCCAGCCGATCGTCCGAGACCATGAATGGGGTCAGGGCCACCTGGGCATCAGGGAGTGCGCTGAACAGCGCCATCTCCCGCGCGCGCATGGCTTCGCGCCCGGTTTGGGTCGTCATGCCGTCCAGGTACACGAAGTCTTCGTCGACCAGTGCCAGCAGCCCTTGCACATCACGCTGGTTAAAGGCATTGGCGGCGCGTTGGGCATAGTCCTTGGGGCTAGTCATCATGCAATCCATTCCATTTGTTCAGAGGGGCCCAAGGTATACTCCCGCGCTTGCTGTCGAAAAACAGCGCCTACTGCATAGTGGTTTTGCGAATTTGCAGACCAGGGAGAGGCCAGCACATATGGCATTGCAGGAAAACTGGGACGATCTTCGGCTGCTATTGGCCGTATCGCGGCGTGGCAGCTTTCTTCGCGCTGGCGAGTTGCTGGGTATTGCACCATCGACCGTTTCGCGTCGCCTGACCCAGCTTGAGGCTGCATTGGGCGAGCCGCTCGTCGAGCGGGGCGTAGAGGGATGCAGGCTGACCTCGCGCGGTCAATCGCTGGTCGAAGTGGCCCAGGCAGCTGAAGCTGGGCTACGGCGCCAGACGCCTGCCGGCGCAGCCGAGCTGCCTTGCGAACTCTCTGGCACTGTGCAGGTGAGCGCAGGGGAAGGCTTCTCGACTTGCGTACTGGAGGCGGCCAATCGCTTCACCGGACTACACCCGGGTTGCTCGGTGGAGTTGACCGTGACCGCCGACTTCCACAAGATCGTCCGGGGTGTGGCGGACATTGCCGTGCGCACGGCCCACCTGGGTGAGCCCTCACTGATTTATCGGCCGATAGGCCGGCTTGGCTATGGTGTGTTCGCCGCTGCTGGTTACCTGCACCGTTTTCCGGGGGTTACCCCTGCGACGGCGGTCAATATCGGCCTGCTTCCGCCGCTGGACGTGTTGCCGCAAGTACGTGCGGCAAAGGCGGGGGGGCTGGAACGTGCGCCGATCCGCGTGAACTCGTTCAGCGCACAGCTCGAGTCAGTGAGGCGCGGGATGGGGGTGGCGGTACTTCCCCGGATCCTGGCCAAGGATTTGATCGAGTTGTTCGTCGACCTGCCCCTTCCAGACATGGACGTCTACATGGTGACCCGGCCACAGGCATTGAAGCAGCCTCACATAAAGTGTTTTTTTTCCATCCTGGAGACAATGCTGCATCAGGCCCTGTCTACGGATCCTGGGCAGCACCCGGCGGAGCAACATATCGGCTGAGTGTTTAGCGTCTGGCTCAAAAGAACGGCAAGGCCAGGTACAGCTTGATGACGATGACATTGATGATATCGATGAAAAACGCTCCCACCATCGGCACTACCAGGAAGGCGGTAGGCGAAGCCCCGTAGCGTTGGGTCACCGCTTGCATGTTGGCGATCGCGGTCGGCGTTGCACCCAGGCCGAAACCGCAATGCCCGGCAGCCAGTACCGCCGCGTCATAGTTGCGGCCCATGACTCTGAAGGTTATGAACACCGCAAACAGTGCCATGACCAATGTTTGTGCAGCCAGCAGCAGGAAGAACGGTAATGCCAGCGCGGCCAGGTCCCATAGTTTGAGCGACATCAAGGCTATGGCCAGAAACAACGACAGGCTTACATTGCCCAGTACCGAAACTTCCCGCTCGAATACATGATAGAAACCGAATGCAGAAAGGCCGTTGCGCAACAACACGCCGACGAACAGTACGCAAACGAACGTGGGCAGTTCAAATGCAGTACCTTTCAACAAGCCATTAAGTAACGAACCCGCGAGCAAACTGACAGCGATCAGCGCCAGTGTTTCGATAAATGAAAACGATGTAATCAGGCGCTCTTTGTCCGGTTGTTCGAAGCCCTTGGGTAGTTGCGGTGCTGCTTGTTTGATACCCGGTTTTTTTACCTGCTTGATCAGTAACCGGGCGACCGGGCCACCTATCAGGCCACCCAGCACCAGGCCGAAGGTAGCTGATGCTATTGCCAGTTCGGAGGCCGAGGCCAGGCCAAATTTCTCGGAGAAGGTGGCCCCCCACGCAGCGCCTGTGCCGTGGCCACCCGACAAGGTGATAGAGCCAGCCAGCAGGCCCATCAGCGGGTCGAGCCCCAGTGCCGTTGCCAGGCCGACGCCCATGGCGTTCTGTACCAGCAGCAAGCCGGTTACCACCAGCAGGAACATGGTAACCACGCGTCCACCTTTTTTCAGGCTGGCGAAGTCTGCACTCAAACCGATGGTGGCGAAGAATGCCAGCATCAGAGGGGCTTGTAGCGAGGTATCGAATTGCACGTGGACATCGAAACTGCGCAACGCCAAGAGTGCCAAGGCCACTACCAGGCCGCCTGCGACAGGTTCCGGAATGTTGTAAGCGCGCAAGAAACCAATACGGGCGACAAGGCCGCGCCCTAATAACAGTACTAAAGAGGCGGCTACAAGCGTCCCGTAAAAATCGAGTTCAAACATCAGGTACTCTCGTTATATCCAAGTAGCGAACCACTTCCCGCTCTGGGGCGGGTAGGCGGGGTGACAGGTAAGATCACACTGTCACCATTCTACGAGGCATGCGTGGGAGAGTATCTGCCAAACACTTAGGAAAAGTCTGAAGATCTATAGGGTTGTTTCAACAAACATCAGGTTTTTCCCGGTATTCCATATTTACGCAGACGCTGCGCAATGGCGGTATGTGAAGTTTGCAAGCGCCCTGCCAGTTGCCGCGTCGATGGGTAGCTGGCATACAGGCGTTGCAACAGCTCGCGCTCGAAATCCCCCACGGCTTGTTCCAGGCTGGCCACTTCGCCGTCCTGGCCACGAGCCACCGAGGTGCCGGCGATGTCCAGGTCACCGATATCCACCAGGTTGCCCTCGCAGATGGCTGCGGCGCGGAATATCACGTTCTGCAACTGGCGCACGTTGCCTGGCCAAGGGTTGGCCAGCAGTGCCGAATGGGTGGCCGGGGTCAGTCGGCAGGGTGGCCGCTGGATCTGCGTGCAGGCCTGTTGCATGAAGAAGTGCGCCAGCATCAGGATATCCTGGCCACGGTCGCGCAGCGGCGGCACCTGCAGGTTGAGCACGTTCAGGCGGTAGAACAGGTCTTCGCGGAAGCTGCCTTCGGCGACCATGCGCTCCAGGTCGCGGTGGGTGGCGCTGATGATGCGTACATCCACCTTCACTTCGCGGTCGCCGCCTACCCGGCGGAAGCTGCCGTCACTGAGGAAGCGCAGCAGCTTGGCTTGCAGGTAGGGCGACATCTCGCCGATTTCATCGAGGAACACCGTGCCCTGGTTGGCCAACTCCATCAGCCCAGGCTTGCCGCCTCGTTGCGCGCCGGTGAAGGCGCCAGGGGCGTAGCCGAACAGTTCGCTCTCGGCCAGGCTTTCGGGCAGTGCGGCGCAGTTAAGGGCAAGGAACGGTGCCGCGTGGCGGCTGCTAATGGCGTGGCAGGCGCGGGCTACCAGCTCCTTGCCGGTGCCGGTTTCACCATGCACCAGCAGTGGTGCATCGAGCGCCGCCACGCGCAAGGCGCGGGCCTTGAGGGTGCGGATGGCTGGCGACTCGCCGAGCAAGGCATCGAAGCCTTCGGCATGGTCGTGGTGCAGGGCCGACAGGCGTTCGCCCATGCGCGTGGGCGGGTACAGCGTAAGCAGGCCGCCGGCATTGGTGATCGGCGTGGCGTCCAGCAGCAGGCTCTGGCCGTTCAGCTGCATCTCGCGCATGGGCAGGTGGAAGTTGTTGTCCAGCAGGGCCTGCAGCAGTGCCGGGTCGCCGAACAGTTCACCTACCGAGCGGCCGGCCGATTCGCGGCCGCACAGTTCGATTAGCGCCGGGTTGGCCAGCAGCACCTTGCCGGCACTGTCCACGGCCAGGACCGGGTCGCTCATTGCCGCCAGCAGGGCATCGAGCTGCAGGTGTCGGCGTTGTCCAGGGAGGATGTCGACCACCTCTACCGATTGCACGCCATGTACCTCGAACAACGCGTCGTGCAGTTCTTCGAGCACGGCGGGGCTGAGGGTGGGGGCGTCGATGTAGACGTTCGGCGGGACCATCTCCACGGCGTCCAGGTTGAGGTTGCGGGCACCGAGCAGGGCGAGGACTTCCTGGGTGATGCCGACGCGGTCGATGAAGCTGACGTGGATGCGCATGGGGACGGTGAAGTGGTGGCCGGGGAGGGCGGTAGTATGCCTCAACATCGCCGGGGCCGCTTTGCGACCCTTTCGCGACGCAAGGCCGCTCCTACAAGGGGTACGCATTCCCCTGCAGGAGCGGGCTTGTGTCGCGATGGGCTGCAAAGCAGCCCCGGTTCTTGAATTACTCCAGATGCTCAGGCTTGATCGGGTCGCCCGACTTCACATCCAGCTTTTCGCGAATGTCCGCGAACATATGGTCATAAAGCTTGTGCGGCGAACTCAGGTTCTCGAATTTCTTCGGTGGCGTCAGGTACGACTGCGCCTTGCGGGTCAGCAGCATGAGGAAGCTGGGCAACACCTGATCCTTGGCCAGGAAGAACTTTTCTTCGACTGGCTTGCCTTCGATGCTGCCATGCATCTTGAACTGGATACCTCTGCCTTCCTTGGGATCCGACGCGGCTTCGTATTCGATGTTCAGGTCATAGCTGTGGTCGTTCTTGTTCAGCGCGGTGCGCTCAATGTGTACATGACCGGGTTGGTACTGGGCCATGGCAAGCTCCTTCGGAAGGTCGAAAATGGCGGGCGCTGGCGCCCGCCCATTGCATTCAACGGTAGCTGATCCCCGGCTTCGCGGTGGAAACACGTGTGCCGGCGGTGCCTTTGACGATGTCTTCGATGTTCTCCAGCGAACTGATGACAGCCACTTTGCCGGTGTTGCGGGCAAAGTCGCAGGCCGCCTGCACCTTCGGCCCCATGGAGCCGGCGGCGAAGCCAAGGCGTTCGAGTTCGTCGGGGTGTGCCTGGGCGATGGCTTTCTGCGTGGGTTTGCCCCAGTCAATGTAGGCTGCATCGACGTCGGTGGCGATTATCAGAAGGTCGGCATCCAGTTGCTCTGCCAGCAGGGCCGAGCACAGGTCCTTGTCGATCACCGCCTCGATGCCTTTGAGCTTGCGGTTTTCATCGTACATGGTGGGGATGCCGCCGCCGCCGGCGCAGATCACGATGCTGCTCTTTTCCAGCAGCCACTTGATCGGGCGGATCTCGAAAATGCGCTTGGGTTTCGGGCTGGCCACCACGCGGCGGTACTTGTCGCCATCGGCCTTGACTACCCAACCCTTTTCCTTGGCAAGGCGCTCGGCCTCTTCCTTGCTGTAGACCGGCCCGATGAACTTGGTCGGGTCCTTGAAGGCGGGGTCGTTGGCGTCGACTTCAACCTGGGTCAGCAGGGTGGCGAACGGCACTTCGAAGGCCAGCAGGTTGCCCAGTTCCTGCTCGATCATGTAGCCGATCATGCCCTCGGTTTCGGCACCTAGCACGTCCAGCGGGTAGGCCTCGTCGGGCTTGTAGGCAAGGCCCTGCAGCGACAGCAGGCCAACTTGCGGGCCGTTGCCGTGGGCGATGACCAGCTCGTTGCCCGGGTGGATCTTGGCGATCTGTTCGGTGGCGGTGCGGATATTGGCGCGCTGGTTGTCAGCGGTCATGGGCTCGCCGCGACGCAACAGGGCGTTGCCGCCCAATGCAACAACGATACGCATGGGGAATGTCCTTTAACGAAAAGAAGGGAGCGCTGCACTCGACCGGTATCGCCGCCCTCTTGTGGGAGCGGGTTTACCCGCGAAAGCGTCAGCCCATGCAGCGCGGCTGGTGCTACTGACGCATTCGCGGGTAAACCCGCTCCCACAGGGATCCGGGTTGCCCGGCTTGCCGAGTCAGCCTTTACAGGTCAGCCAGTGTCGACACCAGGATCGCCTTGATCGTGTGCATGCGGTTTTCCGCCTGCTCGAAGGCGATGCAGGCCGGCGACTCGAACACGTCGTCGGTCACTTCGATACCGTTGGCCAGGTCCGGGTACTGTTCGGCTATCTGCTTGCCTACCTTGGTTTCGGAGTTGTGGAAGGCCGGCAGGCAGTGCATGAACTTGGTCCGCGGGTTGCCGGTGGACTTCATCAACTGCGCATTCACCTGATACGGCTTGAGCAGCTTGATGCGCTCACCCCAGGCTTCGATCGGCTCACCCATCGATACCCACACGTCGGTGTGCACGAAGTCCACACCCTTGACCGCGGCAACCGGGTCTTCGGTCAGGGTGATGCGCGCGCCGCTTTCCTCGGCGTACTTGTGGCAACGCTCGACCAGGTCGTCATGCGGCCACAGCGCCTTGGGCGCGGCGATGCGCACATCCATGCCGAGCTTGGCGCCGATCAGCAGCAGCGAGTTGCCCATGTTGTTACGGGCATCGCCCAGGTAGGCGTAGCTGATGTCGTGCAGTGGCTTGTCGCTGTGCTCACGCATGGTCAGCACGTCGGCGATCATCTGTGTCGGGTGGTATTCGTCGGTCAGGCCGTTGAACACCGGTACGCCGGCGAACTTGGCCAGCTCCTCGACGATTTCCTGCTTGAAGCCGCGGTACTCGATGGCGTCATACATGCGCCCGAGCACGCGGGCGGTGTCCTTCATGCTCTCCTTGTGGCCGATCTGCGAGGAGGTCGGGTCGATGTAGGTGACGTTGGCGCCCTGGTCATAGGCAGCCACTTCGAACGCGCAGCGGGTACGGGTGGAGGTTTTCTCGAAGATCAGCGCGATGTTGTTGCCTTTCAGGTGCTGTTGCTCGGTGCCAGTGTACTTGGCGCGCTTGAGGTCGCGGGACAGGTCCAGCAAGTAGCGCAGCTCACGGGTGGTGTGGTGTTCCAGGCTGAGCAGGTTGCGGTTGTGAATGTTGAACGCCATGACAGCTTCTCCTTGGATTCGGTAGTGGCCCGGCCGGCGCTTTTTGGGCGCGGCCGGGTGCAATGGTCGTTAGTAGTCGATCGGGTCGCGCACGATCGGGCAGGTCATGCAGTGGCCGCCGCCCCGGCCCCGGCCCAGTTCGCCGGCACTGATGGTGATGACCTCGATCCCGGCCTTGCGCAGCAGGGTATTGGTGTAGGTGTTGCGGTCGTAGCCAATGACCACGCCCGGCTCGATGGCCACCACGTTGTTGCCGTCATCCCACTGTTCGCGCTCGGCGGCGAAGCTGTTGCCGCCGGTCTCGACCACGCGCAGCTTGACCCCCAGTTGCTCGCCCACCACCTCGATGAACGACTTGTGTTCGCGGCGCACGTCCATGCCGTAAGGCTTGCTCTCGTCCGGACGAATGATGAACGGCACGATCTCCTTCACGACTTCCGGGAAGACCGTGACCAGGTCGCGGTCGCAGAAGCTGAACACGGTGTCCAGGTGCATGGCGGCACGGGATTTCGGCAGGCCGGCAACAATGACCTTTTCCACCGCGCCTTTGGCGAACAGGTTCTGTGCCAACTGGCCGATGGCCTGGCGCGAGGTGCGCTCGCCCATGCCGATCAGCACGATGCCTTTGCCGATGGGCATTACATCGCCGCCTTCGAGGGTAGACTGGCCGTGTTCCTTGTCCGGGTCGCCGTACCAGATCTGGAAGTCGGCGTTGGTGAACTGTGGGTGGAACTTGTAGATGGCGGTAGTCAGCAGGGTTTCCTGGCGTCGTGCCGGCCAGTACATCGGGTTCAGTGTCACGCCGCCATAGATCCAGCAAGTAGTGTCGCGGGTGAACTGGGTATTGGGCAGCGGTGGCAGGATGAAGCTGGAGTGGCCCAGGTAGTCGTTGTACATCTTGACCACCTCGGCACCTTCACTTTGCGGCAGGTCCTGCCCGGCAACGCCACCAATCAGGAACTCGGCCAGGTGGCGCGGCTCGAGGCTTTCGAGCCAGCTGCGCACCTCATTGGTCAGGCCGACGCCGACGGTGTCGGCCGTGATCTTGCGGTCAAGAATCCACTTCAGTGCCTCGGGTTGCTGGACGATGTCGGTCAGCAGGTTGTGCATCTCCAGCACATCCACGCCACGCTCGCGCATCTTGGTGACAAAGTCGAAATGGTCACGCTTGGCCTGGTCGACCCAGATCACATCGTCGAACAGCAGCTCGTCACAGTTGCTTGGCGTCAGGCGTTTGTGCGCCAGGCCCGGCGAGCAAACCATCACTTTGCGCAGTTTGCCGGCTTCGGAGTGGACACCGTACTTCTGTTTTTCAGCGGACATGGTTTCATTCCTCCAATTGAACGAAGACGTGGGTCAAAGGGTCAGGAAGCCGTCGTACAGGCCAAAGGCTGCCACCAGGGCGCCGATGATCACGGCTGCGAAGATCAGTTTTTCCACGTTGGTGAAGACAGGTTGGCCTACCTCACGCTTGGCCTTGGCGAACAGGATCGCGCCAGGTGCATAGAGCAGGGCCGAGAGCAGCAGGTATTTCACACCGCCGGCGTACAACAGCCAGATGGCGTATAACAGGGCGATGCCACCGATGATCAGGTCTTTCTGCCGTTCGGCCAGGGCCTGTTCGTAGGTTTCACTGCGCACTGCCAGCAGCACGGCATAGGCTGCCGACCACAGGTAGGGCACCAGGATCATCGAAGTGGCCAGGTAGATCAGCGACAGGTAGGTGCTGTTGGAGAACAGCGTGATCACCAGGAAAATCTGCACCATGGCGTTGGTCAGCCACAGGGCGTTGGCCGGTACCTGTTTGGCGTTCTCGCGGCGCAGGAACTCCGGCATGGTGTGGTCCTTGGCCGCGGCGAACATGATTTCGGCGCACAGCAGCACCCACGACAGCAGGGCCCCGAGCAGCGAGATGATCAGACCGACGCTGATCAGCACCGCACCCCAGTGGCCGACCACATGTTCCAGCACGGCGGCCATTGAAGGGTTCTGCAGTTTGGCCAGTTCCGGTTGGGTCATGATGCCCAGCGACAGCACGTTGACCAGCACCAGGAACAGCAGCACAGTCACGAAGCCGATCACCGTGGCCTTGCCCACGTCGGAGCGTTTTTCCGCCCGCGCCGAGAAGATGCTTGCGCCCTCGATGCCGATGAACACCCATACGGTGACCAGCATCATGTTGCGCACCTGGTCCATCACGCTGCCCAGTTCGGGCGTTCCCAGGCCCCAGATGTCAGCGGTGAAGATGTCGAGCTTGAAGGCGAACAGGCAGATCAGGGCGAACAGCACCAGTGGCACCACCTTGGCCACGGTGGTGACCAGGTTGATGAACGCCGCTTCCTTGATGCCGCGCAGCACCAGGAAGTGCACGGCCCACAGCAGCACTGAGGCGCCAATGATGGCGGCCGGGGTGTTGCCTTCGCCGAAGATCGGAAAGAAGTAGCCCAGGGTGCTGAACAGCAGCACGAAGTAGCCGACGTTGCCCAGCCAGGCACTGATCCAGTAGCCCCAGGCCGAAGAGAAGCCCATGTAGTCGCCGAAACCGGCCTTGGCGTAGGCGTACACCCCGCCATCCAGGTCAGGCTTGCGGTTGGCCAGGGTCTGGAACACGAACGCCAGGGTCAGCATGCCGACCGCGGTAATGGCCCAGCCGATCAGTACAGCGCCAACCCCCGCGCTGGCAGCCATGTTTTGCGGCAGCGAGAAGATCCCGCCACCAATCATCGAACCGACGACAAGTGCAACTAGCGCGCCGAGTTTTAGTTTTCCGGATGAATCAGACATTTAACAACTCCTGCCAGGAGAAAGTTGACGACAGAGTAAATCCGACGCCGCTGCCATTCGCTGACTTGGGTCAGTTCATGGCGACGTGAAGTAGGAAAAATCCTTCACGAGGCTCCTGGAGAGTGCCGACAACTTCTGCTGCAGGCCTTGCACGCTGGCACCTCCATGTCCTTCTAGAGCAAACGCTCTGTTCAGCCTGCGATGCTTGAAGCTAGCTGCTTTTGCCGCTTTCGCAAATTTTTCACAAGAATTTCGAGTTTTATCGGATTCTTCTCTAGTTGCTCAGGAGCTGCTAGTTTTTACTCGAAGGGTGTCATAGACAAAGCAGTTATTAGTGCTATAGCTTCCTTGATCAGGATCATTATAAGTAACAGCATTTATATGGCCCGCATGGCTGTTTCAACTCCATGACAGCGCGCAAAAAAAGGAAGGCTCATGAGCGAACCGGGACAGAAGCTGCGCCTGGGCGCGCTGATCGCGTTGGTGGTCGGCTCGATGATTGGTGGCGGGATCTTCTCGTTGCCGCAAAACATGGCAGCGCGAGCCGACGTGGGGGCGGTGCTGATCGGCTGGGCCATCACTGCAGTCGGCATGCTGGCCCTGGCGTTCGTGTTCCAGACCCTGGCCAACCGCAAGCCGGAACTGGACTCGGGGGTGTACGCCTACGCCAAGGCCGGTTTTGGCGAGTACATGGGTTTTTCCTCGGCCTGGGGCTACTGGATCAGTGCCTGGCTGGGCAACGTCGGCTACTTCGTGCTGCTGTTCAGCACCTTGGGCTTCTACTTCCCGGTGTTCGGCGAAGGCAACACGCCAGTCGCCATCGGCTGCGCCTCGCTGCTGCTGTGGGCGGTGCATTTCCTGGTGCTGCGCGGCATCAAGGAAGCGGCGTTCATCAACCAGGTGACCACCGTGGCCAAGGTGGTGCCGTTGCTGATTTTCGTGGTGATCGCGGCGTTCGCCTTCCGCGCCGATATCTTCACCCGTGACATCTGGGGCCTGAGCAACCCGCAGTTCGGCAGCGTGCTGGAGCAGGTGCGCAACATGATGCTGGTGACCGTGTTCGTGTTCATCGGTATCGAGGGGGCCAGCGTATATTCCGGGCGCGCCCAGCGCCGCTCGGATGTGGGCAAGGCCACGGTGATCGGGTTCCTGGGGGTGCTGGCGCTGCTGGTGCTGGTCAACGTGCTGTCGTTGGGGGTGATGACCCAGCCGGAGCTGGCCGGGCTGCAGAACCCGTCACTGGCCTCGGTGCTGGAGCATATCGTCGGGCCCTGGGGCGCCTTGCTGATCAGCATTGGCCTGGCGGTTTCGCTGCTCGGCGCACTGTTGTCCTGGGCGCTGCTGTGTGCCGAGATACTCTTCGCCACGGCGCGGGACAAGACCATGCCGCGCTTCCTGGCCAAGGAAAACGCCAACCATGTGCCAGCCAACGCCCTGTGGTTGACCAACTGCATGATCCAGGGCTTTCTGCTGATCACGCTGTTTTCCGCCGGTACCTATACCAGCCTGATCTACCTGGCCTCGTCGATGATCCTGGTGCCCTACCTGTGGTCGGCGGCCTACGCCGTGCTGTTGGCGTTGCGTGCAGAAACCTACACCGGGCAGCCGGCCCTGCGCCGCAAGGACCTGCTGGTGGCGCTGGTTGCCCTGGCGTATGCCGTGTGGCTGTTGTACGCCGGCGGGCTCAAGTACCTGCTGCTGTCGGCGCTGCTGTACGCGCCGGGCGTGATCCTGTTCGCCAGGGCCAAGCATGAGCAGGGAAAAACCTTGTTCACCACCTGGGAAAAGCTGATTTTCGCTGCCGTGCTGGCAGGCGCTGCGCTGGCGGCCTATGCCCTGTATTCAGGGCTGCTGAGCTTGTGACGGGGCAGGGCAGGCGGCGTGCTCCGGGCGTGACCAGATCCACAGGTTGCCCAGGGTCATGCCGGTGATGGCCAGGAACACCGGCCAGCGGTGTTCCAGGAACGTCAGCATCAGGCCCGCGCACAGCAGCATGCTGAAGGTTGCGCTGACCTTGGCCCGGCGCTGGATCACCTTGCCATTGCGCCAGTTGTACAGGATCGGCCCGAACAGCCGATGGTTCTCCAGCCAGGCAGACAGGCGTGGCGAACTGCGGGTGGCCGCCCAGGCGGCCAGCAGGATGAATTCGGTGGTCGGCAGGCCGGGAATGACGATCGCGACCAGGCCCACGCCCAGGCTCACGTAAGCCAGGATCGCATACAGCAGGCGGGCGAGTTTCGAGCGGGCGGGTAGGGTCATGGTCTCACTGCATAAAACGGTTCGGCCGCGGCTAGGGTGGCCGGGTACGGCGTGTCAAACCAGCGCGGTATCCGTAGCATAGGCGTACTTGAGCAGCGCGGTGAAGCGCTCGAAGGCAGCAACTGCGCCGCGTTCGGCAGCGGCTTCCTCTTCGGCCGACAGTGCCAGGCCATCCAGAATGCGGGTGAACTGCTTCCAGCCTTCGGCACGGCCACCGGCCGGTTCGCCCAGGTGGCGGGCACCGAAGCTGTCGGACAGTTCCAGGGCCACCGCACGCTTGATCAGAAACGCAGCGCCCAGTTTGGAGCCTTCGGAGACGAAGATCCAGCCCATTGCCTCGCCCAGGCTCGGGTTGCGCAGGGCGCCCGGCACGGCTGGCGGCACTTCGGTGTCGAGGTCGGCGAGGTCCTGGCGGGCCTGTTCGGCGCGGCAGCGCTGGGCCAGATCGGGGACGATGGCAATCAGTTGGGGGGCGTTGTACAGCGCCTGCAGTTCGGCCTGGAACAGGTACTGGGCGACCACGAAGCGGGCGAAGCTTTCGCGGCTGTCGAAGGGCGCGTGGGCTTTGACCAGGGCATCCAGTTCGGCGTGCGGGGCGTGGGTGATCTGGTTCAGGCGCTGGGAGCGCAGGGCTGGGCGGTCGGTCATGGGGCAGTCCTTGAAAAAAGGGGCGTCTGGAAACAAGACGAAACAGCGGGGGCGGGACAGTAAAAAAAGCCGGTATTTGTGCTGGTAGTGACGGCCTCTTCGCGGGTGAACCCGCTCCCACAGGGATTGCGCAGACCTCGGGCCTGTGATGTCACTGTGGGAGCGGGTTTACCCGCGAAGAGGCCGGCACTGACGAAACAAACCTGTCAGCGATAATCCAGGTCAGATATCCCAAACCACATTGATGCCGAAGTTGCGCCCCGGCATGGTCAGGCGGTCGATGTTGGCCGGCTGGGTCACAGCCGCTTCACCCTGGCCGTCGTAGCTGCGTACCGAATCCCACTGCCAGTACTGCTTGTCGGTGAGGTTGTACAGGCCGGCGTTGATGGTCACGTCGTCGGTGACCTTGTAGTAACCGGTCAGGTCCAGCACCCCGTAGCCCGGGGTGCGGAACTTGGAACTCGAGCCGTCGGGTGAGTAGAAGGTGCTGTCGTCGACGCGGGTCTTGCGCTTGACCAGTGTCCAGCTCAGCAGGCCGCCGTAGTGCTGTTGTTCGTAACCCAGGCCGAACACGCCCTTGAGCGGGTTGACGCTGTTCAGTGGCTCGCCGGTGTCATCGTTGCGGCCATGGGTGTAGGCGATCGAGCCCTGGGTATACAGGCCCTGCGGCGCACCGAAGTGGTCGAGGTTCAGGCGGCCCTTGACCTCGGCACCCTTGATGGTGGCGTGCTTGATGTTGTTGGCCTTGAAGGTCTGCTCCAGGTTGGCGCTTTTTACGGCGTCCTCGTCGATGAAGTCGCGGTACTTGTTGTAGAACAACGCCACGTCGAAGTTGCCGGCGTCGAAGTTGCCACGCAGGCCGGTTTCATAGCTTTTGCTCTTTTCGGGTTCGAGGCCCGGGTTGCCTTCTACGCGGTAGCCTTGCTCGATGTTCTCGAACTTCCCGTACATGGATTTGGCGGTCGGGGTGCGGAAACCTTCGGCGTACTGGCCATACCAGGTGTAGTTGTCGTTGAAGGCGTAGGTCAGGCCGAACTTGGGCGAGATACGGTGCCACTTCTTGTCCGAGTCGTCCTGGGAGGTGGGTGCGGTACCGGAGGATTCCAGGCCACGCAGGAATTCCCTGGTGAACCTGGGCTCCATGCGCGTGTAGTCGTAACGGGCGCCAGGCATGAAGGTCCAGTTGTTCCAGCGGATTTCATCCTGAACGAACAGGCTGTAGGTGTTCACGGTCGGGTCCGGGAAGTCGCTGACCAGGGCCTGGCCGTCTGCCGGGCGCTCGGCGCCAGCGGCGGAACAACCTGAGCCAACGGCCAGGCAGGTGCCGGTGCCGCTGCGCGAACCGGTGACCTTTTCGTGCTTGAGGGTGGTGCCGTAGGTCAGCAGGTGGTCGGTGGCGCCGAGGCTGAAGGCCTTGTCCAGCTGGGCGTCGAATACCCACTGGCGGTCCTTGTAGGTGGTGTCGCGGGTACGCAGCACCTGACGGCCAGGCGGTGCGTAGACTTCCTCGGTGTGCTGGTCGGTCTTGGCGATCTGGTAGTTCAGGCTCCACTTCACATGGTCGGCGACCAGCGAATCCATGGCGAACTCATGGGTGATGCCAAAGCGTTCGCGGGTGATGGTGTCGTTGCCATTACGCGCCTTGTAGTAACCCGAGGCTCCAAGGCCAGGAATGAACGGCCCGCCCACCGCACTGAGTATGTTCTGGTCGCGATCATCCTTGTAGCGTTCGTAGGTGAAGCCCAGGCGCGCGTCGTCGGCGTAGTTCCAGCCCAGCTTGGCCAGCACGTTGGTGGTGCGCACGTCCATCGGGTTGGCTTCGGTACGGGACAGGCCGTCACCACTGTGGCCGCCGTGGGTCTCGGTTTCGTGACCGTTGCGCTGGCTCAGGTGCAACAGGCCGTCGAACTCGCCCTGGCGGCCGGCGACGGTGGCGGAGGTCAGCCAGCTTTCGTCGGCCGAGCTGTAGCCGGTCTTCAGGCGGGCGCCTGCGTCCTTGCCGGGTTTGATGATGTCGTCCGGGTCGAGGGTGAAGTAGCTCACCGCCCCGCCGATGGCGTTGCTGCCATACAGCACCGAGGCCGGGCCGCGGAGGATTTCCACACGCTTGACGATCTCCGGGTCCACGTAGTTGCGCTGGGTCTGGGCGTAGGGGCCGAAGAAGAAGCTGTCGGGGATCGACACGCCATCGACCTGGGTGAGGATGCGCTCGCCGTCGATGCCACGGATGTTGTAGCCGTTCAGGCCGCTGCGTTGGGCGGTACCGGCTACCGACACACCCGGCTCGTAGCGCACCAGGTCCTGGATGTTGTTGACGTTCTCCCGGTCCAGTTGCTCGCGGGTCTGCACGCTGACGGTGCTCGGCACCTGGCTGACGTCCTGGGCGCTGCGGGTGGCGCTGACGGTCACCTGCTGCAGGGCAATCACATTGGCACTGGTCTGGCGTTCGAGCACCACATTGCCATTGCTGATCTTGCGAAAGCCCAGGCCGGTGCCGTGCAGCAGGCGCTTGAGTGCAGCTTCCGGCGGTAGCGAACCCTGCACCCCTGGCGATGCCACGCCGTCGGCCAGTTCGGCGCTGAAGCCGACCTGCCAGCCGGTGACCTGGCTGAAAGCATTGATGGCCGAAACCAGCGGCTGTTGGCCGATGCTGAAGCGGTAGTCGCCCATGCGCGGGCTGCTGGCCTGGGCCGGCTCGGCGGCCAGCGCCGGCAGGCTGCAGGCGCCGCTGGCGAGCAGGGCCAGGTTCAGTAGGGAAAGGCTCAGGAGGGACAGTTGCCCTCTATGGCGAGGAAGGGTGGAGGGGCGGGTAGGACCTGTGGACATCGGAAGCGCTCCCTGACGCGCGGACTGTTATAGGTAATGGCTGTACTCGCTTTCAAACGAGAATCAGTTGCATTGGCTATGACGAGACGGGCGAGGGAGCGTGACTGCGTAAAAAAAGTTGGATTGCGGTCTGGAGATCTGTACCGCGATTTCTGTGGGACCGTGTCGGGTTTCAGATTTTGCTGAAGATCGATTGGCGGATCAGTTCAGGATGACCAGCGCCGGGTACTCATGCAGCTGTGCCGAGGTGATGTGGGCCAGCGCGCGCAGGGTTTCCAGCGGCTGGTCGAGGCGATAGTTGCCAGTGACCGCCATGTCTTCCAGTAGTGCATTGCGGTTGATGATCCAACCCGGATAGTAGCGCTGTACCTCGGCCAGCACCTGGCTCAGCGGGCAGTTCTCGAACACCAGGCGGCCGTCGACCCAGGCCAGGTCCTTGTGCATGTCGGGGCGCTGGCGTTGGCCGAATCCCTGGGGGCCGACGCTGATGCTGTCGCCGGCACTCAGGCGGATGCGCTGGTCGCGGCCCCCCTGCAGGTCGACATCGCCGCGCTGCACCCGCACCTGCGCCTCGCCGTCGAGGTAGCGCACGGCAAAATCGGTGTTGCGCACCTGCGCGCGCAGCGGCCCGGCCTGCACTTCCAGTGGCAGCAGCGCACCCTCGGGGACCTGGAAATAGGCCTCGCCCTGCAGCAGGCGGGCGACCTGGCGGCCGTCACGGTGGTCGCTGGCAAACGCCGAATTGGTGTTGAGCAGCACTTTCGCCCCGTCTTCCAGCTGCAGGCGCTGGCGCTCGCCCACCACCGTCAGGTGGTCGGCCTGCAGGCGCATGGGCAGGTTGCCGAGGGTGAACAGCCCGACCAGCAGCACGGCCGCTGTGGCCAAGGGTTTCCAGTGGCTGCGCAGGCGCCCGCGCCACGAGCGACGCCGCTGCTGGTGCATCTGCGCGGCCGCCTGGTGCAGCGGCGCTCCGTTCCACAGGGCTTGCGCCTCGACATAGGCCTCGGCATTTTCCGGGGCCGCACTCAGCCAGGTTTCGAAGGCCTGGGTGTCCTCGGCGTCGGCGCATTGCAGGCGCACCAGCCAATCCAGCGCCTCGTCCATGGCACGAGCACGGGCGCTGGGCCCGGCGGGTGACGGGCGAGGGGCGGGGCTGTCTGTCACGGTGAGTCCTTGAATGATTTTTTGCGAATGATCAAGGCTAAGGCGGGGTGTGGCAAGGGCTTTGCGTGACCTCACTTGAGGCGATCGGCGACACCCATGCAGATCGCCATGATCAGTTTCAGTTCCTTCTGTACCGTGCTGGGCGAAACATTCAGTTGCTCGGCGATTTCCAGGTAGGTGGCGCCATGCAGGCGGCTGAGGATGAAGATGCGCTGCTGGCGTTCGCTCAACTGGTTGAGGCTGATGCTCAGGTGCTTGAGCAACTGCTCGGCATGGGCTGCATCCTCGCTGCTGCTGGCCGGCGCGGCGACACTGTGCAGGACTTCATCGGGCACGTCGTCGACCAGCATGCGCGATTGCACCCGGCGCGCACGCAGGTGGTCGAGGGCCAGGTTGCGCGCGGTCTGGAACACGAACGGTTCGATGTGTTCGATGGGCCGTTCACCGAGGGCGCGGGACACCCGCAGGTAGGTTTCCTGCAACAGGTCCTCGGCCGTGTTGGGGTTGCCCACCATGCGCTGCAAGGTGCGCAGCAGGGTAATGCGCTGGACGAGGAAGACAGAGTTGAACCGGGACTGACTCACGGGGGGACCTGGCCGACGAAAGGTTAATGATAATGCTTATCATCAGTATCGAAGGTCAAGTTTGGAAATGTTAGGAAAAGGTAAAGATTGTGAGTCCGCTTGTGCATGGCGGAGGATTTTCTGTGTATTTGAGATCGAGCGCCGCCCGCGCGGCGCTTCGCGGGACAAGCCCGCTCCCACATCTGTTTCGGGCCAGTTACTCCTGTGAGATTTTTGCGCGCTGCCTTTGCGCATGACGCTATATCGAGTCGTACAACCAAGGCGGACAGAGGTGGCCTTACAGGATTGATGGGCCCGAAACAGATGTGGGAGCGGGCTTGTCCCGCGAAGCGCCGCACGGGCGGCGCTCGGTTTCACAGGCGGCGCAAATGTCGGCTTGAGCTCACCGGGCTCTACACAACGCCAAACAGTTATCCAGCATGCGGTTGGAGAACCCCCACTCGTTGTCATACCAGGCCAGCACCTTGAGCATGCGCCCGTTGGCTCGGGTATGGTTGGCATCGAAGATCGACGACAGCGGGTTGTGGTTGAAATCGCAGGAAACCAGCGGCAAGGCGTTGTAGCCCAATACCCGCGAGTGCTTGCTGGCTTCGAGGAACAGCTGGTTGACTTGCTCGGCCGTGGCCTCGCGCTTGAGGTTGACGGTGAGGTCCACCAGCGACACGTTGATCACCGGCACCCGTACCGCCATGCCGGTCAGCTTGCCGGCCAGCTCCGGCAGCACCAGGCCCACGGCCTCGGCGGCGCCGGTCTTGCTCGGGATCATCGACTGGGTCGCCGAACGCGCACGGTACGGGTCGCCGTGGTACACATCAGTCAGCACCTGGTCGTTGGTGTAGGCGTGGATGGTTGTCATCAGGCCCTGTTCGATGCCGAACTCGCGGTGCAGCACCTGGGCAATCGGCGCCAGGCAGTTGGTGGTGCAGGAGGCGTTGGAAATGATCTGGTGCGAGGCCCGCAGGATGTCGTGGTTGACCCCGTACACCACGGTGGCATCGGCGCCCTTTGCCGGTGCCGAGACAATCACCTTGCCAGCCCCCGCGGCCAGGTGTGCGGCGGCCTTGGTGCGCTCGGTGAACAGCCCGGTGCATTCGAACACCACGTCGATCGCCTCGGCCTTCCAGGGCAGTTCGGCCGGGTTGCGGATGGCACTGACCGCGATACGGTCACCATTGACCGTCAGGCTTTCGTGGTCGGCCTCGACGCTGGCATCGAAGATGCCGTGCACGCTGTCGTACTTGAGCAGGTGGGCATTCATGGCGCTGTCGCCCAGGTCGTTGATGGCGACGACCTGCAGGTCCTGGCGGTAGCCTTGGGTATACAGTGCGCGCAGGACGTTGCGCCCGATGCGGCCGAATCCATTGATGGCGATGCGTAGGGTCATGGCAGTACCTCTGGCAGTCCGAGTGAAACCTGTGGCAAAAAGGAGTTTCACTGAAACGGTTTTGTTGTTGGAATTACAAGATTATTCACCTTTCGATAGAAAACAAGCCTTTTTAGTGGCAGTATTTTGTTTAAACATACAACGAGTGGTTGGGCGACGTGCCTCCACCGATGCTGCGGGCTCTTCCACCTTGAGCCTAGGCCGCAATCGTTTGGAGGGGAAATGCCCGGCAAACCGCCCTTACAATTAGCCTGGAGTCCAGTACATGCATCCGCGCATCCTTGAGGTCACCCAGCGGCTGGTCGAACGTAGCCGTGCCACCCGCGAACGCTACCTGCAACTGATTCGCGGCGCGGCCAGTGACGGCCCCATGCGTGCCAGCCTGCAGTGTGCCAACTTCGCCCATGGCGTGGCCGGTTGCGGCAGCGACGACAAGCAGACCCTGCGCCTGATGAACGCGGCCAACGTGGCCATCGTCTCGGCCTACAACGACATGCTTTCGGCGCACCAGCCGTACCAGCACTTCCCTGAGCAGATCAAGCAGGCCCTGCGCGAGGTCGGCTCGGTCGGTCAGTTCGCCGGTGGCGTGCCGGCCATGTGCGACGGCGTGACTCAGGGTGAGCCGGGCATGGAGCTGGCCATCGCCAGCCGCGAAGTGATCGCCATGTCTACCGCCGTGGCCCTGTCGCACAACATGTTCGACGCCGCGCTGATGCTGGGCATCTGCGACAAGATCGTCCCTGGTTTGATGATGGGCGCACTGCGCTTTGGTCACCTGCCGACCATTTTCGTCCCGGGCGGGCCGATGGTCTCCGGCATTTCCAACAAGCAGAAGGCCGATGTGCGCCAACGCTACGCCGAGGGCAAGGCCAGCCGCGAAGAGCTGCTGGAGTCGGAGATGAAGTCCTACCACAGCCCGGGCACCTGCACCTTCTACGGCACTGCCAACACCAACCAGCTGGTGATGGAAGTAATGGGCCTGCACCTGCCGGGCGCCTCGTTCGTCAACCCGTACACACCGCTGCGCGACGCACTCACCGCCGAGGCTGCGCAGCAGGTCACGCGCATGACCAAGGCCAGCGGCAGTTTCATGCCGTTGGGTGAAATCGTCGATGAGAAGGCGCTGGTCAACTCCATTGTCGCCCTGCACGCCACCGGCGGCTCGACCAACCACACCTTGCACATCCCGGCGATTGCCCAGGCTGCGGGTATCCAGCTGACCTGGCAGGACATGGCCGACCTGTCCGAGGTAGTGCCGACCCTGTCCCACGTCTACCCCAACGGCAAGGCCGACATCAACCACTTCCAGGCCGCGGGCGGCATGGCTTTCCTGATCCGCGAGCTGCTCGATGCCGGGTTGCTGCACGAAGACGTCAACACCGTGGCCGGCCATGGCCTGCGCCGCTACACCCAGGAGCCGTTCCTCGACAACGGCAAGCTGGTGTGGCGCGAAGGGCCGCAGCACAGCCTGGACGAAAGCATCCTGCGCCCGGTGGCGCGGCCGTTCTCGGCCGAAGGCGGCCTGCGGGTGATGGAGGGCAACCTCGGCCGAGGCGTGATGAAGGTGTCCGCTGTCGCCCCCGAGCACCAGGTGGTCGAGGCCCCGGCGAGGGTGTTCCACGATCAGCAGTCGTTGGCCGATGCGTTCAAGGCCGGCGAGCTGGAGCGTGACTTCGTCGCTGTGGTGCGCTTCCAGGGCCCGCGCTGCAACGGCATGCCGGAACTGCACAAGCTCACGCCGTTCCTCGGCGTGCTGCAGGACCGTGGCTACAAGGTGGCGCTGGTCACCGACGGGCGCATGTCCGGTGCCTCGGGCAAGATCCCGGCGGCCATTCACGTTTGCCCCGAGGCTTATGACGGCGGCCCGCTGGCGCGGGTGCGCGACGGTGATATGGTGCGGGTCGATGGTGTCGAAGGCACGCTGCGGGTAATGGTGTCGGCCGAAGAACTGGCCAGCCGCGACTTGCCGCCGGCGCCCCAAGGCAACGACCTGGGCTGCGGGCGCGAGCTGTTCGGCTTCATGCGCATGGCGTTCAGCCCGGCAGAGCAGGGTGCCAGTGCGTTCACCTCGGCCCTGGAGAACCTCAAATGAAGGACCTGCTGGTTGGCGACATCGGCGGCACCAATGCCCGTTTTGCGTTATGGCGTGACAACCAGCTACATGCAGTGAAGGTCTTCGCCACCGCTGACTACACCTGCCCGGAGCAGGCCATCGAGGCCTACCTGGAGGGGCAGGGCATCGCCCGCGGCGGCCTGGCGGCGGTGTGCCTGGCGGTGGCCGGGCCGGTCGATGGCGATGAGTTCCGCTTCACCAACAACCATTGGCGCCTGAGCCGCGTGGCCTTCTGCCAGACATTGCAGGTCGAGCGGCTGCTGCTGATCAACGATTTTACCGCCATGGCGCTGGGCATGACCCGCCTGCGCCCCGGCGAATTCCGCGAAGTGTGCCCAGGCCACGCGGACCTGTCGCGGCCGGCCTTGGTCATTGGCCCGGGCACCGGGCTGGGCGTGGGCGCGCTGTTGCGCCTGGGCGAACAGCACTGGCTTGCCCTGCCGGGGGAGGGCGGGCACGTCGACCTGCCGGTGGGCAATGCCCGCGAAGCGGCGATTTACCAACACATTCACGGCCAGATCGGCCATGTCAGCGCCGAGACCGTGCTCAGCGGCGGTGGCCTGCTGCGCTTGTACCAGGCAATCTGCGCCCTGGACGGCGACATACCCCGACACAAGACCCCGGCGCAGATCACTGATGCCGCGCTGGGTGGCGAACCACGAGCGTTGGCGGTCATCGAACAGTTCTGCCGGTTTCTTGGTCGTGTAGCTGGTAACAATGTTCTGACCCTGGGCGCGCGGGGCGGGGTTTATATTGTTGGTGGCGTGATCCCGCGCTTTGCCGAGCTGTTCGTGCGCAGCGGGTTTGCCGCTAGTTTTTCCGACAAGGGCTGCATGAGTGGCTATTTCGCTGGCGTGCCGGTCTGGCTGGTGACGGCGGAGTTTTCCGGGTTGCTGGGGGCCGGGGTGGCTTTGCAGCAGGCGCTGGATAACAGATAGGTGATAGGGGGCCGCACAGCAGCCCCGAAGGCAACACCCGACAGCAGGCAAAAAGACCTGCAATCAACAAGAGGACGGACCACCTTGAGCACTGCCGGCAAATCGATCCTGATGGTCGACGACGACCAGGAAATCCGCGAACTGCTGCAAACCTACCTGAGCCGCTCCGGCTTCCAGGTGCACGCCGAGGCCGACGGCAAAGGCTTTCGCCGCGCCCTGGAAAGCACCCCCTGCGACCTGGTCATCCTCGATGTCATGCTGCCCGACGAAGACGGCTTCAGCCTGTGCCGCTGGGTGCGCCAGCACCCGCGCCAGGCACGGGTACCGATCATCATGCTCACCGCCAGCTCCGACGAAACCGACCGGGTCATCGGCCTGGAGCTGGGCGCCGACGACTACCTGGGCAAGCCGTTCAGCCCCCGCGAACTGCAAGCGCGGATCAAGGCCCTGCTGCGCCGCGCCGAGTTCGGCCAGGCGGCGCCGGGCAGTGCGGTGTTGGTCTTCGACGATTGGCGGCTGGACACGGTCAGCCACCGCCTGTTCCATAGCGACGGTGAGGAGGTGATTCTCTCCGGTGCCGACTTCGCCCTGCTCAAGCTGTTCCTCGACCACCCACAGCAGATCCTCGACCGCGACACCATCGGCAACGCCACCCGTGGCCGCGAGCCGATGCCGCTGGACCGCATTGTCGACATGGCGGTCAGCCGCCTGCGCCAGCGCCTGCGCGATACCGACAAACCACCCCGGCTGATCCGCACCGTACGCGGCAGCGGCTACCTGTTGGCTGCCAATGTCTGCAGTGCGCCCTGAGCGGCGCTGGCGCCTGCTGCCGCGCTCGCTACTGGGGCGTATGCTTCTGCTGACCCTGCTGGTAGTGCTGCTGGCCCAGGGTTTGTCGAGCATCATCTGGGTTGCCCAGTTACGTGCCAGCCAGTTGCAGGGCTTGCGTGCCAGCGCCAGCAGCCTGGCCCATTCGATGAGCGCCAGTGTCAGCTACTTCCGCTCGTTGCCAGTGGCCTACCGGCCGATGGTCCTCGACCAGTTGCGCAGCATGGGCGGCACGCGCTTCTTCGTGTCGCTCAACGCCAAACCGTTGGACATGCCGCTACTGCCCGTTACCCCGCGCAAGCAGGCGGTGATCGATGTGTTCCAGCAAGTGCTGCATGAGCGCCTGGGTTCGCAGATGGAAATTTCCGTGGAGTTCGTCGGGCCCGATGACCTGCGCATCTTCAACAGCGGCCTCAAGCTCGACGAACTGCCACGTTCCTGGGCGCATTACTCGCTGACCCTGGAACCGCTCAACCCGCCGGTGCTGGTAACGCAGATCCGCCTGGGCGAAAGCGAGTGGCTGTACATCGCCTCGCTGCTGCCCGAGCCCTACACCAGCCTGGAAGCCGAGCGCCTGCCGCGCCAGCAGATCGGTTTCATCGTGCTGACCACGGCCTTGCTGCTGTTGTTCATCGGCTTGCTGGTGCACTGGCAGAGCTGGCCGCTCAAGCGCCTGGCGCGGGCCGCGCGGGAGATGTCGCTAGGCGCTGATGTGGCGCCTGTGGCCGAAGGCGGCGGCAGCGAGGTGGTCGAGGTGGGCCGGGCATTCAACAGTATGCGCGAGCGCATCAGCCGCTACCTGACCGAGCGCAGCCAGCTGTTCAGTGCCATCTCCCACGACTTGCGCACGCCGATCACCCGCTTGCGCCTGCGTGTCGAGCTGCTGGAGGATGAGCGCCTGCAGGCCAAGTTCAGCCAGGACCTGGACGAGCTGGAGCTGTTGGTCAAAGGTGCGTTGCAGTGCGTGAAGGACACCGACATCCACGAGAACATCGAGGCGGTCGACCTCAACCAGGTGCTGGAAATCCTGGCCGAGCCTTACCTGGGCGATGGCCGCATCACGCTCGAAGGCCGGGCGCTGGCGCCGTACCCGGGCAAGCCGCTGGCGTTGCGGCGCTGCATCGGCAACCTGATCGACAACGCCATCAAGTATGGCGAGCGGGCACATCTGCGGATCATCGACAGTGCCGAGGCGTTCGTCCTGCAGGTGGATGACCAGGGGCCGGGCGTGCCGCAGCAGCAAATGGAGCAGGTGTTCGAGCCGCACTTCCGTCTGGCCGGGCAGCAGCAGGGGTACGGGCTGGGATTGGGGATTGCGCGCAACATAGCCCATAGCCATGGGGGAGAGGTGAGCTTGCTGAACCTGCGTGAGGGCGGGTTGCGGGTGACCTTGTATCTGCCGCGGGGCATGGACTGAAGGGTTGTGTTGCCTGTGTCGGCCTCTTCGCGGGTAAACCCGCTCCCACAGAGGCCTCACAGGTCCATACAGACTCCGAGGCTAATGCAAAAACTTGTGGGAGCGGGTTTACCCGCGAAGAGGCCAGCACAGGCAACGCAAATGTCACTTGCTGGTGACAAATCCACCTTCCTTGGTGACATTCCCATCCAGGCCCGCTCACTAGAATTCGCACACGACTGGCAAGGATCAAGCTGGCCCATGAGCATCTCCAACCTGCCTTCCACCCGCTGGCTCGACGCCCCGGCCCACACCGCCTGGCGCATGGCCGAAGGGCAGCGCCTGCTGGCCTTCGCCACGGCGTCGAAACTGCCCGATGGCTTCGGCAGCCTCGACGCCACAGGCTTGCTAGCCCCCGGTACCCGCGCCGAAACCCTGAACACCGCCCGCATGACCCACTGCTTCGCCCTGGCCCACCTGCAGGGCATGCCCGGCTACCTGGCCTATGCCGAACACGGCGTGGCCGCCCTGCGCGGCGCACTGCAGGATGCGACCTACGGTGGCTGGTTCGCCTATCCCGGTGGCCATCACGGCAGCGGCAAGGCGGCTTACCTGCATGCCTTCGTCGCCCTGGCCGCCAGTTCGGCGGTGATGGCCGGTGCTGGCGATGCAACAGCCCTGCTGGCAGACGCGGTGCAGGTACTTGAAGCGCATTTCTGGAGTGAAGAGGAGGGGGCCTTGCGGGAAGCCTTTTCCCGTGCCTGGCAGTTGCCCGAACCGTACCGTGGCGCCAACAGCAACATGCATGCGGTCGAGGCTTTCCTGGCCCTGGCAGACGTCACTGGCGATAGCTTGTGGCTGCAACGCGCCTTGCGTATCGCCGAACGTATCATCCGCACCCATGCCGCCGCCAACGGCTACCGGGTCATCGAGCATTTCGACGCACTCTGGCAGCCACTGCCGCACTACAACCAGGAGCACCCGGCCGACCACTTCCGGCCTTATGGCTCCACGCCCGGGCATGCCCTGGAGTGGGCGCGGTTGCTGCTGCACCTGGAGGCCAGCCTCGAACGGGCCGGCCTGCACGCACCCGGCTGGCTGCCAGATGGCGCTCGCGCATTGTTCGACGCTGCCTGCCAGCACGCCTGGAACGTCGATGGAGCGCCTGGTTTCGTCTACACCCTGGACTGGGCCGATCGCCCGGTAGTGCGCGCGCGTCTGCACTGGGTGCACGCCGAGGCCTGCGCCGCTGCAGCGGCCCTGTTGCAGCGCACCGGCGAGGCGCTCTACGAGCAGTGGTACCGCCGTAGCTGGGACTTCATCGCCAGTCATTTCATTGATTACCGCGCTGGCAGCTGGCACCACGAACTCGATGCGCACAACCAGCCAGCCGCGACCATCTGGCCAGGCAAGCCCGACCTCTACCATGCCTACCAGGCACTGCTACTGCCGGGCTTGCCGCTGGCCCCCAGCCTGGCCAGCAGCTTGGCCGGCAATGTAACCAAACGATGACATTCACGCATCGCTTCGTTACCTGGCGAGGCGAGCACGCTGTTTAGACTTCATGCAACGCAAGCGATCGACTTGCACGGCATAACAACAAGAAAGGTGCTTCGATGAATTCCACGCTCCGTCTCGCTGCCGCCATCTCCCTGGCCTCCTTACTTCCATTCAATGCCCTGGCTGCCGAACCCAAAGGCAGTGTCGAGGTGGTGCACTGGTGGACCTCCGGTGGTGAAAAAGCGGCGGTCGATGTGCTCAAGGCCCAGGTCGAAAAAGATGGCTTTACCTGGAAGGACGGCGCCGTCGCCGGTGGTGGTGGTGCCACCGCCATGACCGTGCTCAAGAGCCGCGCCGTGGCCGGCAACCCGCCGGGTGTCGCGCAGATCAAGGGCCCGGACATCCAGGACTGGGCGGCCACCGGCCTGCTCGACGCCGATGTGCTCAAGGAAGTGGCCACGAAAGAAAAGTGGGACTCACTGCTCGACAAGAAAGTCGCCGATACCGTCAAGTACGACGGTGACTATGTCGCCGTACCGGTGAACATCCACCGCATCAACTGGCTGTGGATCAACCCCGAAGTCTTCAGGAAGGCCGGCATCGACAAGGCGCCAGCCACCCTCGACGAATTCTACGCCGCCGCCGACAAGCTCAAGGCCGCCGGCTTCATTCCGCTCGCCCATGGCGGCCAGCCGTGGCAGGACAGCACCGTGTTCGAAAGCGTGGTGCTGGCGGTGATGGGGGCCGACGGCTACAAGAAGGCCCTGGTCGATCTCGACAGCGCGGCCCTGACCGGCCCGCAGATGGTCAAGGCGCTGACCGAACTGAAAAAGGTCGCCACCTACATGGACCCGGATGGCAAAGGCCAGGACTGGAACCTGGAAGCGGCCAAGGTCATCAACGGCAAGGCCGGCATGCAGATCATGGGCGATTGGGCCAAGAGCGAATGGACCTTGGCGAAGAAGACCGCCGGCAAGGACTACCAGTGCGTTCCATTCCCCGGCACCGAAAAGGCCTTCCTGTACAACATCGACTCGCTGGTGGTGTTCAAGCAGAACAACGCCGGCACGACTGCCGGCCAGCAGGACATTGCCCGCAACGTGCTGGGTGAGGAGTTCCAGAAGGTCTTCAGCAGCAACAAAGGGTCGATCCCGGTGCGCAACGACATGCTGGCCGACATGGGCAAGCATGGCTTCGACGCCTGCGCGCAAACCTCCGCCAAGGATTTCCTGGCCGATGCCAAAAATGGCGGCCTGCAGCCGAGCATGGCGCACAACATGGCCACCACGCTGGCCGTGCAGGGCGCATTCTTCGATGTGGTGACCAACTACATCAACGACCCCAAGGCCGACCCGGCCGATGCGGCGAAGAAGCTGGCGGCGGCGATCAAGGCTGCCCAGTAGGCAGCTCGGAGGCTAACGCAGCCTGACTGTGGGAGCGGCCTTGCGTCGCGAAAGGACCGCAAAGCGGTCCCAGAACCAGGCAGCGCAGTCCTTCCAGAACAGCTTCGTTCATCAGGCCCCCCGGGGCTGCTTCGCAGCCCTTTCGCGACACAAGGCCGCTCCCACAAAAGCGGGCCGTTGTGCCTTTGAGGTGAACCATGACCACAGCAACCGCCCAACTGCGGGCCTCACCCCTGGACGCGCTACAGCGCTGGCTGCCCAAGCTGGTGCTGGCGCCGAGCATGTTCATCGTCCTGGTGGGCTTCTACGGCTACATCCTCTGGACCCTTGTCCTGTCCTTCACCACCTCGACCTTCCTGCCCACCTACAAGTGGGCCGGCCTGGCGCAGTACGCCCGGCTGTTCGACAACGACCGCTGGTGGGTGGCAAGCAAGAACCTGCTGCTGTTCGGCGGCCTGTTCATCGCCATCAGCCTGGTCATCGGCGTACTGCTGGCGGTCTTGCTGGACCAGCGTATCCGTCGCGAAGGTTTCATCCGCACCATCTACCTGTACCCCATGGCGTTGTCGATGATCGTCACCGGCACCGCCTGGAAGTGGCTGCTCAACCCCGGCATGGGCCTGGACAAGCTGCTGCGCGACTGGGGCTGGGAGGGCTTTCGCCTGGACTGGCTGATCGATCCCGACCGGGTGGTGTACTGCCTGGTGATCGCCGCCGTGTGGCAGGCCTCCGGCTTCATCATGGCGATGTTCCTGGCCGGCCTGCGTGGCGTCGACCCTTCGATCATCCGCGCCGCGCAGATCGACGGCGCCAGCCTGCCACGCATCTACTGGCGCGTGGTGCTGCCCAGTCTGCGCCCGGTGTTCTTCAGTTCGCTGATGATTCTCGCGCACATTGCGATCAAGAGCTTCGACCTGGTGGCGGCGATGACTGCCGGCGGCCCGGGCTACTCGTCCGACCTGCCGGCAATGTTCATGTATTCGTTCACCTTCAGCCGCGGCCAGATGGGCATGGGCTCGGCCAGTGCCATTCTCATGCTCGGGGCGATCCTGGCGATCCTCGTGCCTTACCTGTACTCGGAGCTGCGGAGCAAACGCCATGCATAGCCCTGTCGACAAACTGGCGCTGAGCCCGAGCCGCATCGTCATCCACGCGGTGCTGCTGCTGGCCGTGCTGCTGTATCTGGTGCCGCTGGTGGTAATGCTGCTGACCAGCTTCAAGACCCCGGACGACATCAGTACCGGCAACCTGCTGAGCTGGCCGACCGTTATTAGCGGCATCGGCTGGGTCAAGGCCTGGGGCACGGTCAGTGGTTACTTCTGGAACTCGATCATGATCACCGTGCCAGCGGTGCTGATTTCCACCGCCATCGGCGCATTGAACGGCTATGTGTTGTCGATGTGGCGCTTCCGCGGTTCGCAGCTGTTCTTCGGCTTGCTGCTGTTCGGCTGCTTCCTGCCATTCCAGACCGTGCTGCTGCCAGCCTCGTTCACCCTTGGCAAGCTCGGCCTGGCCAGCACCACAACCGGCCTGGTGCTGGTACACGTGGTCTACGGCCTGGCCTTCACCACGCTGTTCTTCCGCAACTTCTACGTGAGCATCCCCGATGCACTGGTCAAGGCCGCGCGCCTGGACGGAGCCGGGTTCTTCACCATCTTTCGCCGCATCATCCTGCCGATGTCCACGCCGATCATCATGGTCTGCCTGATCTGGCAGTTCACCCAGATCTGGAACGACTTCCTGTTCGGCGTGGTGTTCTCCAGTGGCGATTCGCAACCGATTACCGTGGCCCTGAACAATCTGGTCAATACCAGCACCGGGGCCAAGGAATACAACGTCGACATGGCAGCGGCGATGATCGCAGGCCTGCCGACACTGCTGGTCTACGTGGTGGCAGGCAAATATTTCGTCCGCGGGCTGACTGCCGGCGCGGTAAAGGGGTAAGTCATGGCAACGCTCGAACTTCGCAATGTGAACAAGACCTACGGCAGCGGTTTGCCGGACACCCTCAAGGACATCCAGCTGTCGATCAAGGATGGTGAGTTCCTGATCCTGGTCGGCCCGTCGGGCTGTGGCAAGTCGACCTTGATGAACTGCATCGCCGGGCTGGAGCAGATCACCGGTGGTGCGATTCTCATCGACCAGCAGGACGTCAGTGGCATGAGCCCCAAGGACCGAGACATTGCCATGGTGTTCCAGTCCTACGCGCTGTACCCGACCATGAGCGTACGCGAGAACATCGAATTCGGCCTGAAGATCCGCAAGCTGCCCCAGGCCGCCATCGACGAGGAGGTGGCGCGGGTGGCCAAGCTGTTGCAGATCGAGCACCTGCTGGCGCGCAAGCCGGCGCAGCTGTCCGGTGGCCAGCAGCAGCGCGTGGCCATGGGCCGGGCGCTGGCGCGGCGGCCGAAGATCTACCTGTTCGATGAGCCGCTGTCCAACCTCGATGCCAAGCTGCGTGTCGAGATGCGTACAGAAATGAAACTGATGCACCAGCGCCTTAAGACCACCACCGTGTACGTCACCCATGACCAGATCGAGGCCATGACCCTGGGCGACAAGGTGGCGGTGATGAAGGACGGCATCATCCAGCAGTTCGGCACCCCGCAGCAGATCTACAACGATCCGGCCAACCAGTTCGTCGCCAGCTTCATCGGTTCGCCACCGATGAACTTCATCCCGGTGCGCCTCGCGCAACAGGACGGGCGCCTGCTGGCCGTGCTCGACAGCGGCCAGGCGCGTTGCGAGCTGCCCTTGGGGGTGGCCGCTGACGAGCTGGATGGGCGCGAGATCATCCTTGGCATCCGCCCCGAGCAGATTGCCCTGGGCGCAGCAGAGGGCAATGGCCTGCCGGGCATCCGCGCCGAAGTACAAGTGACCGAGCCCACCGGGCCAGACCTGCTGGTATTCGTCACCCTCAACCAGACCAAGGTCTGCTGCCGCCTGGCGCCGGATGTGGCGTGCCGGGTCGGCGACAGCCTGAGCCTGCAATTCGACCCGGCCCGGGTGCTGTTGTTCGACGCCGCCAGCGGCGAGCGCCTGCACCTGGCCACCACTGCCGCAGCCATGAAAGGCAACGTGGCGCATTTCAAAGGCCGATAACTCGTCTACACCATCAATAAGAAAAAAGAGGACGCAAAGGGATGGAACAGCGCAAACGCATCAGGACTTTAGGTTCGCTGGCCTTGCTCGCACCACTGGCGATGGCCGGTGGCAGCGGCGCGCAGGCTGCCGAGGCTTTTTCCAGCGAATCGAAGTGGATGACCGGCGACTGGGGCGGTACCCGCACCGAGCTGCTGGAAAAGGGCTATGACTTCACTCTCGATTATGTCGGTGAGGTTGCCGGCAACCTGCACGGCGGCTACAACGACGACAAGACCGCACGCTATAGCGACCAGTTCGCCCTCGGCGCGCATCTGGACCTGCAGAAAATCTTCGGCTGGCACGATGCCGAGTTCAAGCTGGCGATCACCGAGCGCAGCGGCCGCAACCTCTCCAACGACCGCATCAGCGATCCGCGCGCCGGGCAGTTCAGCTCGGTGCAGGAAGTGTGGGGGCGCGGCCAGACCTGGCGCCTGACCCAGATGTGGGTCAAACAGAAGTACTTTGACGGCGCACTGGACGTGAAATTCGGCCGCTTCGGCGAAGGCGAAGACTTCAACAGCTTCCCCTGCGACTTCCAGAACCTGGCCTTCTGCGGCTCACAGGTGGGCAACTGGGTGGGCGGCATCTGGTACAACTGGCCGGTCAGCCAGTGGGCGCTGCGGGTGAAATACAACATCACCCCGGAATTCTTCGTCCAGGTCGGTGCCTTCGAGCAGAACCCTTCCAACCTGGAAACCGGCAACGGCTTCAAGCTCAGTGGCAGCGGCACCAAGGGTGCGATCCTGCCGGTGGAAGCGGTGTGGTCACCCAAGGTCAACGGCCTGCCGGGCGAGTACCGCCTGGGCTACTACTACAGCACGGCCAAGGCCGACGATGTGTTCGATGACGTCAACGGCAACCCGCAGGCGCTGACTGGCGAGGCCTTCAAGTCGCACTCCAGCAAGCATGGCTGGTGGGTGGTGGCGCAGCAGCAGGTCACCGCCCATGGCGGTGACGTCAACCGTGGCCTGAGCCTGTTCGCCAACTTCACCGTGCACGACCAGGCCACCAACGTGGTCGACAACTACCAGCAGCTGGGGATGGTCTACAAGGGCGCCTTCGACGCCCGGCCCAAGGACGATATCGGCTTTGGCGTGGCGCGCATTCATGTAAATGACGACGTGAAGAAACGTGCTGAACTGCTCAATGCCCAGAGCGGCATCAGCGATTACGACAATCCCGGTTTCGTACCGCTTCAGCGTACCGAGTACAACGCCGAGCTCTATTACGGCTTCCACGTCACCAACTGGCTGACCGTGCGGCCCAACCTGCAGTACATCAAGAGCCCCGGCGGGGTGGATGAGGTGGATAACGCGCTGGTCGCAGGTTTGAAGATTCAGTCGTCATTCTGAGGGCTATTGTTGTAAATTTACGCCAATCCCTTTTCGGTACTATTTCGATAGCCGGCACCCACTGCCCTGCAGTGGGTGCCGGGGATAGGCCGAGACAGCGCTATCTCAAACAACAAGAGCTCTGAACCATGCCCGAACATCCGCTACATCGTTTCTTTGCCTCGCAGCGGCCCCGGCCGACATTCGAGTGGGAACGTTACCAGCAGCGCGATGTGCTGATCATCGACCATCCCCGTTGCCAGGCGGTGTTCAGCCGCCAGGGTGCGCAACTGCTGCATTTTCAACCGGCGGGTGAGCGGCCCTGGCTGTGGTGTGCCGAGCAGTGGCCGCAGGTGGGGGCGATCCGCGGTGGTGTGCCGGTGTGCTGGCCGTGGTATGGCCGCCACCCCAGCGAGGACTTGTGGCCGGCCCATGGCTGGGCGCGCCTGCTCGACTGGAAGCTGGAGGACAGCCGCGAGGACGAGGAGGGCGTAACCCTGAAATGGCGGCTGGACCTGTGCGACTGGCAGGTCGACCTGCATGCCCGGCTGGGTAGCCGCATGGAACTGAGCCTGAGCACCGAGCATCAGGACAGCGAACCCTGCCAGCTGAGCCATGCCCTGCTGGCCTACTGGCGCATCAGTGACGTGTCCGAGATAGCGCTGTCCGGGCTCGAGGATATCGAAGGCTACGACCGCCTCAACCGCCAGGCCTGCCGTGAGGATGGCGCGCTGAAGCTCAAGGGCGGCTGCCAGAAGGTCTACCCCGGCACACCGCGGGTGCAGTTGCAGGACCCGGCCTGGCAGCGTGAGCTGTGCATCGATACCGGTGACAGCGATGACACGGTGGTCTGGCACCCGGGCAACCGCCCGCTGATGGGCGTGACCGGGCGTGAATGCCAGCATTTTGTCTGTGTCGAGGCCGCCAGTGGCAGTGGCGAGGGCTTGAGCCTGGCGCCGGGGCAGCGTGCCCACCTGCGCCTGCAGGCGCACCGGCTCAGTTGAGCTCGTCGTCCTCGATCGGGTAGCGGCTTGCGTTGAGGCTTTCCTTGATCTTGCGCAGGTGCGGCTGGAAGTCCACGCCACGGCGCAGGGTCATACCGGTGGCCAGTACATCGAGCACGGTCAGCTGGATGATCCGCGAAGTCATCGGCATGTAGATGTCGGTGTCTTCCGGCAATGGAATGTGCAGGCTCAGGCTGCAGGCATTGGCCAGCGGCGAACCGGCGGCGGTCAGGCCCAGCACCGAGGCGCCGTTTTCCCGGGCCAGGCGGGCCACTTCGACCAGTTCGCGGGTGCGTCCGGTGTAGGAAATGATCACGAACAGGTCGCCGGTGTGCGCCACCGAGGCCAGCATGCGCTGCATCAGCACGTCGGCGTGGGCCGATACTGCCAGGTTGAAGCGGAAGAACTTGTGCTGGGCATCCAGCGCCACCGGGGCCGAGGCGCCCAGGCCGAAGAAGTGGATCTGTCGGGCCTGGATCATCATGTCCACGGCACGGCTGACCTGCTGCGGGTCGAGCTGCTGGCAGGCACTGTCGAGTGAGGCGATGGCACTGGCGAAGATCTTCTGGGTGTAGGCTGCCGGGTCATCGTCAGCCTCTACCGCGCGGCTGACGTAGGCGGCGCCGCTGGCCAGGCTCTGCGCCAGCTGCAGCTTGAGTTCGGGGTAGCCGCTGACCCCGAACGAGCGGCAGAAGCGGTTGACGGTCGGTTCGCTGACCTTGGCCGCCTGGGCCAGCGCAGCGATGCTGAAACGGGTGGCTTGTTGCGGGTTGAGCAGGATGACTTCGGCGACTTTGCGTTCGGCCTTGTTCAGCTCGTCGAGGCGGCCCTGGATCTGTTCCAGGAGGTTTCGCACGCGGTCCATGGGTAGTGTCCTTGGGTCGGGAAGGCAGCCGGCTGTGGGAGCAGCAGGCTTTTTGCATGGTTGCCTATCGTACTGTCGGCGCGATTGACGTACCACTTGTCTGTAATACTTGTGTGTAATGTTGTGGTTTTTACTACATTTCCCCTTGAAAACCGTATGTGAAAGCGGTATTCCTAGATCAACTTTAGGAAAGAACCAACATCATGGCTGCGATTAGTGTCGAACCTTGCACCTTTGCCCTGTTTGGCGCCCTCGGCGACCTGGCGTTGCGCAAGCTGTTTCCTGCGCTGTACCAGCTCGACCGGGCCAATCTGTTGCACCCGGATACCCGCCTGTTGGCGCTGGCCCGCGAGGCCGGTAGCGCGCAGGACCACCTGGACAGCATCGAAGCACACCTGCGCCGGCATGTGCCCGAGGCCGATATCGAGCCCGCTGCGCTGGGCCGTTTCCTCGCTCGGCTGAGCTACCAGCACCTGGACTTCCTCCAGCCCGAGGGCTACCAGGTCCTGGCCGAGCAGTTGCCGGGCGAGCTGCCACTTATTGCCTACTTTGCCACTGCTGCGGCGGTGTACGGGGCCATCTGCGAAAACCTCGACAAGGTCGGGCTGGCTGAGCGCACCCGGGTGGTGCTGGAGAAGCCCATTGGCCACGACCTGGAGTCGTCGCGCCGGGTCAACGATGCCGTGGCGCGGTTCTTCCCCGAGAGCCGGGTCTACCGCATCGACCACTACCTGGGCAAGGAAACGGTGCAGAACCTGATCGCCCTGCGCTTCGCCAACAGCCTGTTCGAAACCCAGTGGAACCAGAATTCCATCTCCCATGTGGAGATCACCGTCGCCGAAAAGGTCGGTATCGAAGGTCGCTGGGGCTACTTCGACAAGGCCGGTCAGTTGCGCGACATGATCCAGAACCACTTGCTGCAGTTGCTGTGCCTGATCGCGATGGACCCGCCCAGCGAACTGTCCGCCGATGCCATCCGTGACGAGAAGGTCAAGGTACTCAAGGCCCTGGCACCGATCACCGGCGAAGGGCTGAGCACCCGTGTGGTGCGCGGCCAGTACATCGCCGGCTACAGCGAAGGCAAACCGGTGCCCGGTTACCTGGAGGAAGACAACGCCAACGCCCAGAGCGACACCGAAACCTTCGTCGCCTTGCGTGCCGACATCCGCAACTGGCGCTGGTCGGGGGTGCCGTTCTATCTGCGTACCGGCAAGCGCATGCCGCAGAAGCTGTCGCAAATCGTCATCCACTTCAAGGAAACGCCGCACTACATCTTCGCCCCGGAACAGCGTTTGCAGATCGGTAACAAGCTGATCATCCGCCTGCAACCGGACGAGGGCATTTCTTTACGGGTGATGACCAAGGAACAAGGCCTGGACAAAGGCATGCAACTGCGCAGCGGCCCGTTGCAACTGAACTTTTCCGACACCTGGCGCAGTGCAAGGATTCCGGACGCGTACGAGCGGCTTTTGCTTGAAGTGATGCGCGGTAACCAGAACCTGTTCGTGCGCAAGGACGAAATCGAGTATGCCTGGAAGTGGTGCGACCAGTTGATTGCCGGCTGGCGTAACGCCGGTGATGCGCCCAAGCCATACGCGGCAGGCTCCTGGGGGCCGATGAGCTCGATTGCACTGATCACACGCGATGGGAGGGCGTGGTATGGGGATATCTGAACTGGAACTGCCAGCGACTGCGAAGGTACACGAGCTGGCAGATGCCAAGGCTCTGGCTGTAACCCAGGCCCATGACGTGGCTGAGCGCCTGCGCGCGGCCATTGCCGCCAAGGGCCAGGCCTGCGTGGTGCTGTCCGGCGGCCGCAGCCCGGTGCCGTTCCTCGAGAAGCTGGCCAGCGAAAACCTCGACTGGGCCAAGGTCACCGTCAGCCTGGCCGATGAGCGCTGGGTGCCGGTGGAGCACGCCGACAGCAATGCCGGCCTGCTGGCCCGCCATCTGTTCAAGGGCGCGGCGGCCAAGGCCCGCTTCGTTGGCCTTTACCAGCAGGCGGAGAACCTCGACGCCGCTGCGGGAAAGGCCGATCAGGCCCTGGCCGAGCTGCCGCCGATCGACGTATTGGTGCTGGGCATGGGGGATGATGGCCATACCGCTTCGCTGTTCCCCGCCAGCCCCAACCTGGAGGCGGGCCTCGACCTGGCCAACCCACGCCGCTGCCTGCCCTTGCTGGCACCGAGCGTGCCGCGCCAGCGCCTTTCGATGACCCGCTCGCTGCTGGCCAGCTCCGCCTTTACCGCGCTGTCCGTGCAAGGGCAGGGCAAACTCGCTACCCTGCGCGCCGCGCTGGCTGGCACCGAACTTACTGAAATGCCGATTCGCGCTTTTCTTCACGCCCCCCTGGACATCTACTGGTGCCCATGAGCCAAGGATCCACAGTCATGACCACCCTCGAACGCCCACAGCCCAAGCTCTCGATGGCCGACAAAGCCGCACGGATCGACGCCATCTGCGAAAAGGCGCGCATCCTGCCGGTGATCACCATCGCCCGTGAGGAAGACATCCTGCCGCTGGCTGACGCCCTGGCCGCCGGCGGTATCCGTACCCTGGAAGTGACCTTGCGCTCGCAGTATGGCCTGAAGGCCATTCAGGTTTTGCGCGAGCAGCGCCCGGAACTTTGCGTCGGTGCCGGCACCGTGCTCGATCGCGGCATGTTCGAGGCCGTTGAAGCTGCTGGTGCGCAGTTCGTCGTTACCCCGGGCATTACCCAGGACATTCTCCAAGCCGGTGTGGACAGCGAGATTCCGCTGCTGCCAGGTATCAGCACGCCGTCAGAAATCATGATGGGCTACGCCCTGGGCTACCGCCGCTTCAAGCTGTTCCCGGCGGAAATCAGCGGTGGCGTCGCGGCGATCAAGGCCTTTGGCGGCCCGTTCGGCGATATTCGTTTCTGCCCTACGGGCGGGGTGAACCCGGCCAACGTGCGCAATTACATGGCGCTGCCCAATGTGATGTGTGTGGGTGGTACCTGGATGCTCGACAGCAGCTGGATCAAGAACGGCGACTGGGCGCGGATCGAAGCGTGCAGTGCGGAGGCAATGGCGCTGCTGGACGCCAACTGAATTTGTTGTGTGCTTTACGGCTTATGGGGCGCTTGGTCGGCGCCCCTTTTTTTATGTTTGGCGTGGGGTTGGGGCGCCTGTGAGATCGAGCGCCGCGCGGGCGGCGCTCGATCTCACAGGCGCCCCCAACCCACGCCAAGCATAAAAAAAGCCCGCATCAAACGATGCGGGCTTTCTCATTCATTGCCGTACGGCTCAGGCCGCCTTGGCTTCCTGCTGGCTCAGCGAGCGGTTCAGTGCGCTGAACAGTGCCTTGAAGCTGGCCGTGGTGATGTTTTCATCGATCCCCACACCGTGCACCGGGCGGCCACCGGCCACACGCAGTTCGATGTAGGCCGCAGCCTTGGCATTGGTGCCGGCGCCAATGGCGTGCTCGTTGTAGTCCATGATCTCCACGGCAATCGGCAGGCCGGCCACCAGTGCTTCCAGTGCGCCGTTGCCCTTGCCGCGCCAGTGCAGGGTGGTTTCGCCTTCACCGGCAACTTCCACTTCCACGGCGCTGTGGCCATTCTCTTCCTGCAGGCGGTGGCTGACCAGCGCGTACGGGGCGTTGGCCTGGAGGTATTCCTTGTGCAGCAGGCTGTAGATCTGCTGGGCGGTCATTTCCAGGCCCAGTCGGTCGGTTTCACCCTGTACTACCTGGCTGAACTCGATCTGCATGCGGCGCGGCAGGCTGATGCCATATTCCTGCTCGAGCAGGTAGGTGATGCCGCCTTTACCCGACTGGCTGTTGACGCGGATCACTGCCTCGTAGCTGCGGCCAATGTCGGCCGGGTCGATCGGCAAGTAAGGCACTTCCCACAGCTCGCCTTCCTTCTGCTTGGCAAAGCCCTTGCGGATGGCGTCCTGATGCGAGCCGGAGAACGCGGTGTGGACCAGGTCGCCCACGTATGGGTGGCGCGGGTGTACCGGCAACTGGTTGCACTCTTCGACCACCTTGCGTACGCCGTCGATGTCGGAGAAGTCCAGCTGCGGGTCGATACCCTGGGTGTAGAGGTTCAACGCCAGGGTCACCAGGTCGACGTTACCGGTACGCTCGCCGTTCCCGAACAGGCAGCCTTCGGCGCGGTCGGCACCGGCCATCAGGCCCAGTTCGGTGGCGGCGATGCCAGTGCCGCGGTCGTTGTGGCAGTGCAGGCTGATGATCACGCTGTCGCGACGGCTGACATTGCGGCAGAACCACTCGATCTGGTCGGCGTAGATGTTCGGCGTGGACACTTCCACGGTGGCCGGCAGGTTGAGGATGATCTTGTGCTCAGGAGTCGGGTTCCACACCTCGATGACCGCGTCGCAGACTTCCTTGGCGAACTCCATCTCGGTGGCGCTGAAGGTTTCCGGCGAGTACTGGAAGGTCCATTGGGTTTCCGGCTGCTGGGCGGCGTACTTGACGAACAGCTTGGCCGCGTTCACCGCGATATCCTTCACGCCTTGCTTGTCCTGGTTGAAGACGATGCGGCGGAACGACGGGCTGGTGGCGTTGTACAGGTGGACGATGGCCTTCTTCGCCCCGCGCAGCGACTCGAAGGTGCGGGCGATGAGGTCTTCGCGGGCCTGGGTGAGGACCTGGATGGTGGTGTCGTCCGGGATGTGGCCTTCTTCGATCAGCATGCGTACGAAGTCGAAATCGGTCTGCGAGGCGGACGGGAACGAGGCTTCGATTTCCTTCACGCCAACCTGCACCAGGGTCTTCCAGAAGCGCAGTTTCTTCTCCGAATCCATCGGCTCAATCAGCGACTGGTTGCCATCACGCAGGTCAGAGCTGCACCAGATAGGCGCGGCGGTGATGGTCTTCGACGGCCAGGTACGGTCAGGCAGGTCGATGGTCGGGAAAGCGCGGTATTTCTTCGAAGGGTCTTTGAGCATGGTCATGGAAGCAATCCTTTTGTGTGCGGCCGAGATCGGGCCTGCCGAGCGATAACGAGATGAAAAGGCGAGGCGACGCGATTCAGTCTGGTAGTCGGGCGCTGACCAGGCAGAGGCTGCGATGTTGTCGGAGCAGGATGAGGGTGCTGAAGGTTTTCATGCCTTCAAACTTAACCAGTGGGGTGGGGGATGGCAAGCGTTGGGGAAAATTTGAGAGGAATGCTTAAAAAAAGCTTACTGTCGATATTTTATGGCTGTAATTTTCTGAATGCTTCACTATTTTTGCGTGGTATTTTTCGATGGCGCAACATGGTGGAATCGATAGGGGCAGTGCTGGCCTCTTCGCGGGTAAACCCGCTCCCACAGGTACAGCGCAGACTTCAGATACAGCGCGATCCCTGTGGGAGCGGGTTTACCCGCGAAGAGGCCAGCCTATGTGGCACAGGTTTCAGGGCTGGAATGCGCCAATGAAAATCGCCGGGTCCACCCGCGCATCATTCAGGCTGACGTTCCAGTGCATATGCGGCCCGGTAGCCCGCCCGGTCGAGCCCACGCGCCCGACCACCTCGCCCCGGCGCAGCTGCTGCCCCACCTGCACATCGATCTTCGACATGTGACAGAACATGCTGATAAAACCCTGCCCGTGGTCGACGAATACCGTGCGGCCATTGAAGAAGTAATCCCCCACCAGAATTACCTTGCCGTTGGCCGGGGTCTTGATCGGCGTGCCGGCCGGCACCGCGAAGTCCAGCCCGGCATGTGGATTGCGTTCTTCACCATTGAAGAAGCGCCGCACGCCGAACTTGCTCGACAGCGGGCCACTGACCGGCTTGTCGAGGATCAGGTTGCTCGGCAGGGTCGGGCTGAAGCTGCGGTAGGCCTTGATCTGCTCGGCCAGCTCGCGGTCGATGCGCCTGAGGTCTGCCGGGTTCGGGTTGACCTGGCGGGTGTTTTTCAGCGTGATGCGCTGCTCGGGGTACTTCTTGTTGCCGACCGTGAAGGGCAGGGTACGGCCGCCCTGGTCCAGCAGCGCGGTGCCGGGCTTCTGGGTCAGCGGGATGCCAACGATGGCCAGCCAGTTGTCCTGCTCCTTCACCACCAGCACCGGTTTGCCGTCGAAGCTGGCGGTGGGTGCACTGGCGGCGGGGCCCAGGTCGACCACCGCCACGCCGCCGGGTACCGGCTTGTTCAGTGTGCGGGTGATGTAGCTGGCCTGGGCGCCGCCAGCCAGCAGCAGGAGGGAAAGGGCAAGCAGGGGCGCGAGCAGGCGGGGCATGTGTCAGTCCAGAAGTGAGAGGGTGACCGGGGTCTGGTGGTTGTCTTCGACCCGCACCAACAGCTCGCCTTCGTTCAGGCGGGCGGTCAGGCGTTGGCCATTGTGGGTCTGTTCGGCACTGCGGATGGCCTGGCCCTGTTCGTCCAGCAGGATACTGTAGCCGCGGGCGAGGGTCGCCAGCGGGCTGACCACCTGCAGCGTCTGCAGCTGGGCCTGGAAGCGCTGGCGGCGGTCCTTGAGCACCTCGCGCATTGCCCTTGGCAGGCGCTCGGCCAGGCTGTCCAGGCGTTGGCCCAGCAGTTTCAGGGTACGCCCCGGGTGCTGCGCGGCGAGGCGGGTATCCAGGCGTGCCAGACGCTCGCGGCGCTGGTTGAGGTTGAGCATGAACGCGCGGCGCAGGCGCATGTCCAGGTCGTCCAGGCGCTGGGCCTGCTGGCGCAAGCGCTCGCCCGGGTGGCGCAGGCGCCTCGTCAGTGACTCCAGGCGCAGGCGGTCGTGGGTCAGGCGGTTCTGCATGCGCAGCAGCAGGCGCCGTTGCAGGCCATCCAGGCGTTGCTGCAGGCCACTGTTGTCGGGGGCCAGCAGCTCGGCTGCGGCAGACGGTGTGGGTGCGCGCACGTCGGCGACGAAGTCGCTGATCGAGACATCGGTCTCATGGCCCACGGCGCTGACAATCGGCGTCACACAAGCGGCCACAGCCCGTGCCACGGCTTCTTCGTTGAAGCACCACAGGTCTTCCAGCGAGCCGCCGCCCCGGGCCAGGATCAGCGCATCGAAACCGAGGCTGTCGGCCAGGCGGATGGCGCGCACGATCTGGGCAATGGCTTCGCGGCCCTGTACCGCGGTAGGGATCAGGTTCAGTTCCACCTGTGGGGCGCGGCGGCCAAACACACTGATGATGTCGCGGATCACCGCGCCAGTGGGCGAGGTGATGATGCCGATGCGTTGCGGGTGGGCCGGCAGCGGCTTCTTGCGTTCGGCGCTGAACAGCCCCTCGGCACCGAGCTTTTCCTTCAGTGCATCGAAGGCCAGGCGCAAGGCGCCATCACCGGCTGGCTCGACGGTGTCGAGAATCAGCTGGTAGTCACCACGCCCTTCGAACAGCGAAACCTTGCCGCGCACCCGCACCGCCAGGCCGTCGCGCAGGGCCTGGCGCACCCGCGTGGCGTTCTGCCGGAACAGCGCGCAGCGCACCTGTGCGCCGCTGTCCTTGAGGGTAAAGTACATGTGGCCGGACGCCGGGCGGGCGAGGTTGGAAATCTCGCCTTCCACCCATACGCTGCGGAACACGTCTTCCAGCAGCACGCGGGCGCGGCCGTTGAGTTGGCTGACGGTAAGGACCTCGCGGTCAAGGCCGAGTCGTTCGAAGGGGTCTCTGATCATGGTGGGCATGATAAAGGACATCGGCCTCGGTTGTCTGTCCCGGCCCTGTCGCCGGCCCAGCCCTTTGGGCTGCGCTCCCACAGGGCCCCTGCTAATTCAATGACTTATGTGCAGTTCTATGGGGGCCGGCCCTTCAGGCCTGCATCGCCGTCACGAACTGGCGCGCCATCTGCCCCGCATCCCGCCTGCAAGCCATCGCCACAGTACTCTCAGACCCTCCCTCCAGCGCCACGAAGCTGACTGAGGCTGGTGCAATCTCGCGCATGCACGCCGGCAGCAACGCCACCCCAAACCCCGCCTGAATCAGCTGCAACTGGGTGGTCTTGCGCGACAGCACCTGCGCCGCGCGCGGAAAAAAGCCTGCCTCCATGCACAACGAGGCCGACAGGTAACTCAGCCCGCCACGATCCCGATGCGGAATGGAAATAAAGCGCTCCTCGCGCAACTGTTCAAGCTTCACCTGTGGCGCGTCAGCCAGCGGATGCCCAGCGGCAACCGCCAGCAGCAATGGCTCACTGAACAGCGCATGCAGCACCACGCCTTCATGCTGGCGCAACACAGGCAAACGCAGCAGGCCGATATCCAGTCGTCCATTAGCAATATCCTCCAGTTGCGCTTCCGACGACTGCTGGGCAATTTCCAGCGAAACCCCTGGGTTGTCGCGCAAGTAGCCGCCCAGGCGAGCCAGCAGCGGGCCGGTCAGCGGCACCGTACTGGAGTGGTTCAGGCGCAGGCTGCCCTGCAGCCCTTCGCCAATGTCGCGGGTCACCCGCTCGGCCTGCGCCAAGTCGGCCAGCAAGCGCCGCGCCCGCTCCAGAAGGGCCTGGCCAGCCAGTGTCAGGCGTGGCAGGCGAGCGGTGCGTTCGAACAACGGTGTACCCAGTTGCTGCTCCAGCTCCTTGATTTGCCGGCTTAGCGCCGACTGCGCAATGTACAGCCGTTCGGCGGCACCGCTGAAGCTGCCGCATTCGGCGATTTCCACGAAGTAACGCAACTGGCGGATCGACGTCATGTCATGCCTTTTCGAGATGGGTGTGGCGATAAAGGCATATTAGTCGGCATGGCTCGTGGCTGGCTAACCTTTGCCTGTCTTCTCAGGAACTGCTGCCATGCTCGCCCAACTGTCGTTTTCCGGCCTTGACTGGCTGCCCATCCTGCTCGGTGTCGGCGCTGCCTACATTGTTTTCGGCATCGCCGGTTTCGGCACTGCGCTGGTGGCCGGCCCAGTGCTGATCCACTTCATGCCGCTGTCGCGGATCATTCCGCTGCTGGTACTGCTGGACTTCGTCGCTGCCTTTGGCAACCTGCTGCCATCGCGCCGCGATGTCGTGCGGGGTGAGTTGCTGCGGCTGCTGCCGTTCATGGCCGTAGGCTGCATGCTGGGCGTGGTATTCCTGCTACAGCTGAAGTCCGACCTGTTGCTGCTGCTGATGGGCTTGTTCGTCACGGCCTATGCCGTGTACGGGCTGGCGGTGAAGGTGCGGCCGGCCAGTTTGTCAGGTATCTGGGCAGTGCCGATGGGCACGGCAGGCGGGCTGTTCGGTGCATTGTTCGGCAGCGGCGGCTTTCTTTATGCCCTGTACCTCAGCGCGCGGCTGGAGGTAAAGGAACAGGTGCGCGCTACCCAGAGCGCACTGATCAGTTGCAGTACAGTGGTGCGTCTGACGCTGTTCCTGATCGCTGGCGTCTATGCCGATCAAAGCCTGCTGCTGCTCGCTGCGTGCCTGTTGCCAGTCATGCTCGCTGGTCTCTGGGCTGGGCGCAGGCTGACCCACCGGCTGTCCCGCGAAGCGTTCGTGCGCCTGGTCACCTGGCTGGTGCTGGCCAGCGGGCTGGCGCTGATCGGTCGCTATCTGAGCGCCTGAGCAGGCGGTAGAATTGCGTCATTACCGCAGTTTTTCAGGCTTGTCCCGTTCATGAACACCCAGAGCATCATCGTTCCCAAGCTGTCTACCGTCCCGGTGCACGAAGCCCGTGCCCGCGCCATCCTGCGCTGGTTGGTGCGCGAGAAAGTCGTCGAGGAACAACTGACCACCTGTGGCCGCACCGGCAACCGCATGGGCCATGCCCTGGCCGAAGGTGCACGCAAAGTGGCCCTGCATCCGGAGAAACTGCCCTTCGGCGAGCAGGTGAACGGCCTGGAGGTGATGCTCAAGCGCTGCATCTATACCCCTACCGAAGGTTTCCTCGAAGAGGCTGGTTGCCCCGAGTGCCGGCGGGAGGTGGGCGAGCCGCTGTTCGAAAGTCTGGAAGAATGGATGCCGGCGGTGAGTGACAACTTCACCTGCCCGCTGTGCGGCTTCGAAGATGACATCAATGGCTTCATTTTCCTGCAGCCATGTGCCTTTTCCAATCTTGGGTTCATCTTCAACAACTGGGGCGAGGCCGGGTTCACCCAGGCCTTTCTCGACAGCTTCGCCGACTGGCTCGACCAGCCGGTGGCCGTGGTACAGGTAAAACTGCCACAAGGCTGACCGAAGGCCCTTATTTTGCATTGAGCGGCGCGCCGTGCATGAGTATAATGGCGCGCTTCCATTTTTCCCGCCCGGGAGCCCCCGCGATGCTGCGTATCAGCCAAGAAGCCCTGACCTTCGACGATATTCTCCTTGTACCAGGTTATTCCGAGGTACTGCCCAATGAAGTCAGTCTCAAGACCCGTTTGACCCGTGGCATCGAGCTGAACATTCCGCTGGTTTCCGCCGCCATGGATACCGTGACCGAAGCGCGCCTGGCCATTGCCATGGCCCAGGAAGGCGGCATCGGTATCATCCACAAGAACATGACCATCGAGCAGCAGGCCAGCGAAGTCCGCAAGGTCAAGAAGTTCGAGGCTGGCGTGGTCAAGGACCCGATCACCATCGACGCCGACGCCACCGTGCGCGACCTGTTCGACCTGACCCGCCTGAACAACATCTCCGGCGTTCCGGTGCTGGCGAACGGCGACCTGGTCGGTATCGTCACCTCCCGTGACGTGCGCTTCGAAAGCCGCCTGGACGCCAAGGTCCGCGACGTGATGACCCCCAAAGAGCGTCTGGTCACCGTCCGCGAAGGCGCCGACAAGAACGAAGTCCGCGAGTTGCTGCACAAGCACCGCCTGGAAAAAGTCCTGATTGTCGACGACAAGTTCAACCTCAAGGGCATGATGACCGTCAAGGACATCGAAAAGGCCAAGGCCTACCCGTTGGCCAGCAAGGACGACCAGGGTCGCCTGCGCGTCGGCGCCGCGGTCGGCACCGGCAAGGACACCGGCGAGCGCGTTGCCGCCCTGGTGGCTGCTGGAGTTGACGTGGTGGTGGTCGACACTGCCCACGGTCACTCCAAGGGTGTGATCGACCGCGTTCGTTGGGTGAAAGAGAACTACCCGCAAGTGCAAGTTATCGGCGGTAACATCGCCACCGGCGCTGCCGCCAAGGCCTTGGCCGAAGCCGGCGCTGACGCCGTCAAGGTCGGTATCGGCCCAGGCTCGATCTGCACCACCCGTATCGTTGCCGGTGTCGGCGTGCCGCAAATCAGCGCCATCGCCAACGTGGCCGCCGCACTGGAAGGCACTGGCGTGCCGCTGATCGCCGACGGCGGCATCCGCTTCTCGGGTGACCTGTCCAAGGCCATCGTAGCTGGTGCTTCCTGCGTGATGATGGGTTCGATGTTCGCCGGTACCGAAGAGGCTCCGGGTGAAGTCGAACTGTTCCAGGGCCGTTCCTACAAGGCCTACCGCGGCATGGGCTCGCTGGGTGCCATGGCACAGGCGCAAGGTTCGTCCGACCGCTACTTCCAGGACTCCTCGGCCGGCGCCGAAAAGCTGGTACCGGAAGGCATCGAAGGCCGTGTTCCCTACAAGGGTGCCCTGGCCGCGATCATTCACCAGCTGATGGGCGGCCTGCGTTCGTCCATGGGCTACACCGGCAGCGCAACCATTGAAGAGATGCGCACCAAGCCGGAGTTCGTGCGCATCACCGGTGCCGGCATGGCCGAGTCCCACGTGCATGACGTGCAGATCACCAAAGAAGCCCCTAACTACCGCGTAGGCTGAGGCTTCCAGCTACAACAGAAAGCGGGGCTGTCACGACAGCCCCGCGTCGTTTCCGATTTCCACTGACGAGATTGAGTCATGGCCCTCGACATTCACGCTCACCGCATCCTGATCCTCGATTTCGGTTCCCAGTACACCCAGCTGATCGCTCGCCGCGTGCGCGAAATTGGCGTGTACTGCGAGCTGCATCCGTTCGACATGGACGATGAAGCGATCCGCGAATTCAACCCGCGCGGCATCATCCTCGCCGGCGGCCCCGAGTCGGTCCACGAAGCCAACAGCCCACGCGCCCCGCAGGCCGTGTTCGACCTGAATGTACCGGTGCTGGGCATCTGCTACGGCATGCAGACCATGGCCGAGCAAATGGGCGGCAAGGTCGAAGGTTCCGACCTGCGTGAATTCGGTTATGCCCGCGTGGACGTGGTCGGCAAGAGCCGCCTGCTCGACGGCATCGAAGACCACATCGACGCCGACGGCGTGCTGGGCCTGGACGTGTGGATGAGCCACGGCGACAAGGTCACCCAGATGCCGGGCAACTTCCACGTGCTGGCCAGCACCCCGAGCTGCCCGATCGCCGGCATGTTCGACGACGCGCGCGGCTACTACGGCGTGCAGTTCCACCCGGAAGTGACTCACACCAAGCAGGGTGGTCGCATCCTGTCCCGCTTCGTGCAGGACATCTGCGGCTGCGAAGCCCTGTGGACCCCGTCCAACATCGTCGAAGACGCCATCGCCCAGGTGCGTGAGCAGGTCGGTTCGGCCAACGTCCTGCTGGGCCTGTCCGGCGGCGTCGACAGCTCGGTGGTTGCTGCGCTGCTGCACCGCGCCATCGGCGACCAGCTGACCTGCGTATTCGTCGACAACGGCCTGCTGCGCCTGCACGAAGGCGACCAGGTGATGGCCATGTTCAAGGAGAACATGGGCGTCAAGGTCATCCGCGCCGACGCTGAAAAGCAGTTCCTCGACAACCTGGCCGGCGAAGCCGACCCGGAGAAGAAGCGCAAGATCATCGGCCGCACCTTCATCGACGTGTTCGATGCCGAAGCCAGCAAGCTGGAAAACATCCAGTTCCTCGCCCAGGGCACCATCTACCCGGACGTGATCGAGTCGGCTGGCGCCAAGAGCGGCAAGGCCCACGTGATCAAGTCGCACCACAACGTCGGTGGCCTGCCGGAGGAAATGAACCTCAAGCTGGTCGAGCCGCTGCGTGAACTGTTCAAGGACGAAGTGCGCAAGATCGGCCTGGAGCTGGGCCTGCCGTACGACATGGTCTACCGCCACCCGTTCCCGGGCCCGGGCCTGGGCGTGCGCATCCTCGGTGAAGTGAAGAAGGAATACGCCGACCTCCTGCGTCGTGCCGACCACATCTTCATCGAAGAGCTGCGCAAGGCCGACTGGTACCACAAGACCAGCCAGGCATTCGTGGTGTTCCAGCCGGTCAAGTCGGTTGGCGTCGTTGGCGACGGCCGTCGCTACGCCTGGGTCGTGGCTCTGCGTGCCGTCGAGACCGTGGACTTCATGACCGCGCGTTGGGCGCACCTGCCGTACGAACTGCTGGAAACCGTCAGCGGCCGTATCATCAACGAAATCGACGGTATCTCGCGCGTTACCTACGACGTGTCGAGCAAGCCGCCGGCCACTATCGAGTGGGAATGATCGGGTAGCCAGCTCAGGCTGGTACCCGCAGGCACGGATACACCAGAAAGCCCGCATAATTGCGGGCTTTCTGGTTCTTGTTCATTCAGATTGCTTATTCTTTTGGCTTTTTGGCAAATAGCGCTTTTTGGTAGACATTATAGGAAAGCAACCTGCTCTTCACCGCGATGAACTCATCACCCTCCACGCGCTGCGGGTGCTTTTCCTGCGGGTCATTCTCGATATCGTATTTGGTCAGGGTGTCCGAACTGAATTCGTATATGTATTTGTAAGGGTGCTCCACCAAGGCTGACGCCAGTTGGTCAAAGAACGTGGACATGAAGAATGTGCGTTTCCCATGTTCCCTCAACAAGCTGATGCCTTGGACAGACAGGGGCGACTCGGTCACGCCAAAGAAATCGGCGACCGTGGGCGCAATATCGATCTGGTGACTGGTCGTTGTGGCGGGTTTGGGCAGTGACTTTTCCTTGGTCCAGAAAATCAGGGGTACGGTCACTTCTTCTTCGTGCATGGAAGCGTTGTGAATAAAGAGACCGTGCTCACCAAACGACTCACCGTGGTCACCCACGAGCACGAATAATGTCGAGTCCAGAAGGCCTTGCTTGTCGAATGATGTCAGCATTTCAGCCAGCACGCTGTCTGTTCTGGCTATGCAGTCTTCATACTTTTCCAGTTCGCTCAGTAATGGGGGCCCTTGGCTGCATTGGTAGGGGTAGTGGGCTGCGCTTGGGAAGTAGAGTGCGATGAAACCCTTGCCATTCTTTTTTATCTTCTCCAGGTAAGAGATGCTGGACGAAAACAGCTGTTCATCACTCTCACCGAAGCTACTGGCGTGTTGTGAGCGATTCTCGGCGTGGGTGATGCCCGAAACTGCATAGGCATTCGATACGCCGACGGACTTCAGGAAGCCCTCCATGTTTTCGAATTGCAGGTACAGCGAGCTGAATGCGACGGCTTCCATGTTTTTCCTGTTTTTCAGTTCATGGATGACGCTGGGTTGTAGCAGGTACATGGCCTCTTTGATTTCAATATCTGGGTAGGCGTGCAGCCCCGTCAGGATCGCGTGGTAGCCTTTGGACGAGTGAGGCACTGATACGTACGCCTTGAAGAGCATGCCCTCCCGAGAGAGCTTATCGAAGGTGGGGTACCTCTCGGCGGTTTTGATGTCGGGCGCAAAAACGCTGTTCCAGCGCACCGACTCCAGAACGATGAAAACCAGATTCTTGAAGTCTGGCGTGGCGTGAGATTGAAGTTTTCGGATGTCGTTGACGCTGGTTAGCGGGTAGGCGGGTTGTTCGAATAGCGGCGGCGGTCTATGCGGAGCTGCATTCAAGGAAGTGGTGCTTCGGAGTGTTGTGACCAGCGGGCTGATGACAATATTTTTGTTAAGGTGATAGCGTGCGTCTTTGGCATGGATGGAACCGATTAGCAGGGCGCAGAGCACCAGCAGCGACGCCCAGAGGTTTATAGTGCGCGTGCGCTGTTCTTTATAAGCGATGTAGGTTGCCACTCCAGCGAAAGACCAGATCACCAGGTAAGCAAGAAAAAGTACAAAGACAATGAACCTGAATGTGTGCCCGAATCCGGCGACTTGCTTGAGGAACACCTCGGCCCCGGAGGTCAGGTTGCTTGCGTTTTGCAGGCTGTAGCTTATCAGTTGCCAGTCCAGTGGCTTCAGCCATAGCTGCCGAACACGCATGTCCACCAGCAGGAATAGCAGCAAGGCGCCTGAAGCGATGCTCAGCAGATAGAAGTTGAATTTGTTTCTGGTAATGGTGTTGGCGGCAATCACATAGAGGGCGACCACAAGCAGCACATCTTGAAGCAAGTACAGGGCAATATCGAGAACACCGGTCTCCACCCATCGGTAGGAGAAAAACTCGATCAGGATGATCTTCGGTGTCAGAAGAAGGCCTGCAGCGAGCAGGAGCGAAATATGCAGTAATGAATTCCTGTGCCACATGGTGTGAAACCTTCGCATTCACAGAGCAGGCGTCTTGTCTGAAGCGATAGGCGAGCAGAAGGCCGGCACCTGCGCACCCCGTTTGTTTGAACTAAAGCAGTCCACCTTGGATCGGGCAAGTCAGCCCGGGGCGTTAGTGTGGTACCTAGGGGGGGGCAGGCTGCCACTGGCGATTGCGGCCGCCTACCGGTCGTGCGACAAGACTTCACTTAATCTTTCGCAAATGCAGGTGTATCGTATTTGCCCTTCATCGCCAGCCCCTGCTGGCAGACTGATTGCGCAGAAATGAGGTACCCGCACCGATGTCCTTTACCCGTCGACAAATGCTCAAAGGCCTCACTGGCCTGGTTGTGGTAGGCCTGGGCGCCGCAGGCGCGGCCCGCTACTGGTTGGGCAAGGTCGAGGACGAGAACGCCGGGCACGACTACGAGCTTATTGCCGCGCCTCTGGATGTGGAACTGGTACCGGGTTTCAAGACCGAAGCCTGGGCCTTCGGCCCGTCGGCACCGGGTACCGAGTTGCGCGTGCGCCAGGGCACCTGGCTGCGGGTGCGCTTCATCAACCACCTGCCGGTCGAAACCACCATCCACTGGCACGGCATCCGCCTGCCGCTGGAAATGGACGGCGTGCCCTATGTGTCGCAGCTGCCGGTCAAGCCGGGCGAGTACTTCGACTACAAGTTCCGCGTGCCGGACGCCGGCAGCTACTGGTACCACCCGCACGTCAGCAGCTCCGAGGAACTGGGGCGCGGCCTGGTCGGCCCGCTGATCGTCGAGGAGCGCGAGCCGACCGGCTTCCAGCATGAGCGCACGCTCAGCCTGAAGAACTGGCACGTGGACGAGCAGGGGGCCTGGCTGCCCTTCAGCATTCCGCGTGAGGCCGCGCGCAACGGCACCGCCGGGCGCCTGATCACCATCAATGGCCAGGCCGATTCGGTCACCGAGCTGCCAGCCGGCCAGGTAGTGCGGGTGCGTCTGCTGAACCTCGATAACACCTGGACCTACCGCATCAACCTCAAGGGCAACTGTGAGGCAAAAATCTATGCCCTGGACGGCAACCCGGTAACCCCGCGCCCATTGGACGATGACTACTGGCTCGGCCCAGGCATGCGTATCTGCCTGGCTATCCGTATTCCCGAGGCGGGGGAGGAGATCTCCCTGCGCGATGGTTTCGTGCGCCTGGGCACCCTGCGTTCGGTGGCCAGCAATGACGCGCCGAGCGACTGGCCGCCGGCGCTGCCGCCCAACCCGATCGCCGAGCCGGACCTGGAGAATGCCGAGAAGCTCAACTTCAATTTCGAGTGGGCGGCGAAAGTCTCGGTCACTACGGACCAGGACAGGCCGTCGAGCATGTGGCAGATCAACGGTCAGGCCTGGGATATCACCGACAAGACCTGCGCCGACCGGCCGATCGCCACGCTGAAGCAGGGCAAGAGCTACATCTTCGAGCTGAAGAACATGACCCAGTACCAGCACCCGATCCACCTGCACGGCATGAGCTTCAAGGTGATCGGCTCCAACCGCCATGACATCAAGGAGCCGTGGTTCACCGACACCTACCTGCTGGGCAAGAACGAGCGCGCCCAGGTGGCGCTGGTGGCGGATAACCCGGGCACCTGGATGTTCCACTGCCACGTCATCGACCACATGGAAACCGGCCTGATGGCCGCGATCGCGGTGGTCTGATGCGCCCGCAGATCATCGATCGCAGTCGCGATCAGGAATTCATGCGCCTGGCCCTGGCCCTGGCCGCCGAAGGCGCGGCCATGGGCGAGGTGCCGGTGGGTGCGGTGCTGGTGCAGCATGGGCAGGTGATCGGGCAGGGCTTCAACCGGCCGATCATCGACAGTGACCCCAGTGCACATGCCGAGATGGTGGCCATTCGCGCGGCGGCGAAATTTGCCAGTAATTACCGGCTGCCCGGCAGCACCCTGTACGTGACCCTGGAGCCGTGCAGCATGTGTGCGGGGTTGATCGTGCATTCGCGGGTGATGCGGGTGGTGTTTGGCGCGCTGGAACCCAAGGCGGGGATCGTGCAGAGCCAGGGGCAGTTCTTCGGGCAGGGCTTCCTGAACCACCGGGTGATGGTGGAGGGCGGGGTGCTGGCGCAGGAATGCGGGCAGATCCTCAGTGACTTCTTCAAGGCTCGCCGGGCCAAGTCTTGACCTGTGCCAGCCTCTTCGCGGGTAAACCCGCTCTCATAGAACAACACATGACTCATTGGTTCAGTGAGGTTCTGTAGGAGCAGCCTTGTGCTGCGAAGAGGCCGGTACTGACAAAGCCTGTCTGTTGCTTGTGCCGGCCTCTTCGCAGCACAAGGCTGCTCCTACAAAGGACGCGTCAAACGAGCGATATTTGTTCTCTGCGCGACAGCGCAGCCCAAAAGGGCTGGGCGATCTCCCACAGGAATACCACTCTCTTCAAAACCAGTGATGTACCTGTGGGAGCGGGTTTACCCGCGAAGAGGCCGGTGCAGGCCTACATCGGCGGCGACTGCTCCGCCGGCTTGTCCTTGTTCACCCCGGGCACATGCAGGCTGCCCTCGGCCACCTGGCCTTCGAGCTGCGGTTGGGTCACCCAGGTGAGGATGTCGTAGTAGCGACGGATGTTGGCCACGAAATGCACCGGCTCGCCGCCACGGGCATAACCGTATTTGGTCTGTCGATACCACTGCTTCTGCGATAGCCGCGGCAGCATCTTCTTCACGTCGAGCCACTTGTTCGGGTTGAGCTTCTCGCGCTTGGCCAGGGTCCGGGCGTCCTCCAGGTGGCCTGTGCCGACGTTGTAGGCGGCCAGGGCGAACCAGGTGCGGTCCGGTTCCTGGATGCTGTCGTCGAGCTCTTCCTTGATCTTCATGAAGTATTTCGCGCCGCCCTGGATGCTCTGCTTCGGGTCCAGGCGGTTCGATACGCCCATGGCCTGGGCGGTGCGCTGGGTCAGCATCATCAGGCCGCGCACGCCGGTCTTGGAGGTGACCTCGGGCTGCCACATCGATTCCTGGTAGCCGATGGCCGCCAGCAGGCGCCAGTCCACCTGCTCGACCTTGGCGTAGCTCTTGAAGTGCTTCTCGTACTTGGGCAGGCGCTGCTGCAGGTGCTGGGCGAAGGTATAGGCACCGACATAGCCCAGTACGTCGACATGGCCGTAGTAGCGGTCCTTCAGGCGTTGCAGGGTGCCGTTCTTCTGCGCCTTGTCGAGGAACTCGTTGACCTCGTTGAGCAGGCTGTTGTCTTCACCGGCCGCCACCGCCCAGCGCTGGTCGCGGGTGTCGCCCAGGTCGAAGGCAACCCGCACGTTGGGGAAGTACACCTGGTTCATCGCCAGCTCGTTGGAGTCGACCAGGGTCAGGTCGATCTGGCCTTCGTCGACCATGCGCAGCAGGTCGACCACCTCGACGGCGTCGGATTCTTCGTACTCCAGGCCCGGGTACTGCTTTTTCAGCTCGGCCAGCTGGTCGGCGTGGCTGCTGCCCTTGAGTACCATGATCTTCTTGCCGACCAGGCCCTTGGCGTTGGTGGGGCGCGCACGGCCGTTGCGGTAGATGACCTGTGGGGTCACTTCCAGGTAGGGGTGGGAGTACCTCACCTGGGCCTTGCGCCGTTCGCTGGTGACCAGGCCGGCAGCCGCCAGCACCGGGCCGGAGGGCTTGCCGAGGCTATCGTACAACTCGTCGAGGTTATCGGCGGTCTCGATCTGCAGCTTCACGCCGAGATCCTCGGCGAAATGCTGGACCAGTTCGTACTCGAAGCCGGTTTCGCCGTTGCGGTCCTGGAAGTAGGTGGCCGGGCTGTTGCGGGTGATCACGCGCAGCACGCCATCCTCCTTCACGCGCTCGAGAGTGCTGGGTTTTTCAACGCAGGCACCGAGCAGCAGAAAGAGTCCGGTTGCGAAAAGCCATCTGGCGCAACGCTGGCGCAAAGCAGTGTGGGCGAACATAGGTTGCAGTATACGCAAAGGACTGGCCCAACCATATCTCGACAACTGTTAGCTTGTCTGGTAGCGGGTTCTGTGCTTTGGGGGCTTGCCTTTGGAGGTTCAGCGCCTGGGAGATCGAGCGCCGCGCGGGCGGCGCTCGATCTCCCAGGCGCTAAATCTCTAAAGGTAGGCCTCCTGAATTCTGACCCGCAAGTCCGGTTCCGCCGCCCGGCAGCCGTGGCTTAGAGCGGGTGCCGAAACCCTTCGAATTAGGCTAGAATGCACGGCCTCTAAGCACACCCCTTCCTGAGGCTGTCCCGACGATGTTGATCCTGCGCGGCGCTCCTGCCCTTTCTGCCTTTCGCCACGGTAAATTACTCGAGCAACTGAGCCAGAAAGTCCCCGCTGTTACTGGTTTGTATGCCGAATTCGCCCACTTCGCCGATGTCGACGGCGAGCTGACCGCCGACCAGCAGCAGGTGCTGGGCCGTCTGCTCAAGTACGGCCCGAGCGTGCCGGTACAGGAGCCGAGCGGCCGCCTGTTCCTGGTCGTGCCGCGCCTGGGCACCATTTCGCCTTGGGCCAGCAAGGCCAGCGACATTGCCCACAACTGCGGCCTGCAGTCGATCCAGCGCCTTGAGCGCGGTATCGCTTACTACGTTGCCGGCAGCCTGAGCGAAGCCGACGCCGAACTGATCGCCGCCGAGCTGCACGACCGCATGACCCAGCGCGTGCTCGGCCAGCTGGAGCAGGCCGCTGACCTGTTCAGCCATGCCCAGCCCAAGCCGATGACCTCGGTGGACATCCTCGCCGGTGGCCGTGACGCCCTGGCCAAGGCCAACATCGACCTGGGCCTGGCCCTGGCCGAAGACGAGATCGACTACCTGGTCAATGCCTTCCAGGGCCTCAAGCGCAACCCGAACGACATCGAACTGATGATGTTCGCCCAGGCCAACTCCGAGCACTGCCGCCACAAGATCTTCAACGCCAGTTGGGACATCGACGGCCAGGCTCAGGAAAAGAGCCTGTTCGGCATGATCAAGAACACCTACCAGATGCACAACGAAGGTGTACTGTCTGCGTACAAGGACAACGCCTCGGTGATCGTCGGCAACGTTGCCGGCCGTTTCTTCCCGAACCCTGAAACCCGCCAGTACGGCGCGGTGCAGGAGCCGGTGCATATCCTGATGAAGGTGGAAACCCACAACCACCCGACCGCCATCGCCCCGTTCTCCGGCGCTTCCACCGGTTCCGGCGGCGAAATCCGCGACGAAGGCGCGACCGGCCGTGGCGCCAAGCCCAAGGCTGGCCTGACCGGTTTCACCGTATCCAACCTGCGCATCCCGGGCTTCGAACAGCCTTGGGAGCAGGCCTACGGCAAGCCTGAGCGCATCGTCGATGCCCTCGACATCATGATCGAAGGCCCGCTGGGTGGCGCTGCGTTCAACAACGAATTCGGTCGCCCGGCCCTGACCGGTTACTTCCGTACCTTCGAGCAGGCCATCAACACCCCGCACGGTGAAGAAGTGCGCGGCTACCACAAGCCGATCATGCTGGCCGGTGGCATGGGCAACATCCGTGAAGACCACGTGCAGAAGGGCGAGATCACTGTCGGCGCCAAGCTGATCGTGCTCGGTGGCCCGGCCATGCTGATCGGCCTGGGCGGCGGCGCTGCTTCGTCGGTGGCGACCGGTGCCAGCTCGGCTGACCTGGACTTTGCTTCGGTACAGCGCGAAAACCCGGAAATGGAGCGCCGTTGCCAGGAGGTCATCGACCGCTGCTGGCAGCTGGGCGACAAGAACCCGATCGCCTTCATCCACGACGTCGGCGCCGGCGGTATCTCCAACGCCTTCCCTGAGCTGGTCAACGACGGTGGCCGTGGTGGCCGCTTCGAGCTGCGCAACGTGCCCAACGACGAGCCGGGCATGGCCCCGCACGAAATCTGGAGCAACGAATCGCAAGAGCGTTACGTGCTGGCTGTCAGCGCCGTCGATTTCGAGCGCTTCAAGGCTATCTGCGAGCGTGAGCGTTGCCCGTTTGCCGTAGTGGGTGAAGCGACTGAAGAGCAACACCTGACCGTAAGCGACAGCCACTTCGGCAACACGCCGGTAGACATGCCGCTCGATGTGCTGCTGGGCAAGCCGCCACGCATGCACCGTTCGGTTACCCGCGAAGCCGAGCTGGGCGATGACTTCGACCCGAGCAAGCTGGACCTGGACAACGCCGTTCAGCGCGTCCTCAGCCACCCGGCCGTGGCCAGCAAGAGCTTCCTGATCACCATCGGCGACCGCACCATCACCGGCCTGGTCGCTCGTGACCAGATGGTCGGCCCGTGGCAGGTACCGGTGGCCGACTGCGCCGTCACCGCCACCAGCTTCGACGTCTACACCGGTGAAGCCATGGCCATGGGCGAGCGTACTCCGCTGGCGCTGCTGGATGCCCCGGCGTCCGGCCGCATGGCCATTGGCGAGACACTGACCAACCTGGCCGCAGCACGCATCGAGAAGCTGTCCGACATCAAACTGTCGGCCAACTGGATGTCCGCCGCTGGCCACCCAGGTGAAGACGCCCGCCTGTACGACACCGTCAAGGCTGTCGGCATGGAGCTGTGCCCGGAGCTGGGCATCACCATTCCGGTCGGCAAAGACTCGATGTCGATGAAGACCAAGTGGAGCGACGAGGGCGTCGAGAAGAGCGTCACCTCGCCAATGTCGCTGATCATCACCGGCTTCGCCCCGGTCACCGACATCCGCAAGACCCTGACCCCGCAACTGCGCATGGACAAGGGTGAAACCGACCTGATCCTGATCGATCTGGGCCGTGGCAAGAACCGCATGGGCGCCTCAATCCTGGCCCAGACCTACGGCAAGATCGCTGCCCAGGCACCGGACGTCGACGATGCCGAAGACCTCAAGGCTTTCTTCGCCGTGATCCAGGGCCTGAACGCCGACGGTCACCTGCTGGCCTACCACGACCGTTCTGACGGCGGCCTGGTCACCACCGTGCTGGAAATGGCCTTCGCCGGCCACTGCGGCCTCGACCTGCACCTCGACCCGCTGACCGACAGCCGTGGCGACGTACCGGCCATCCTCTTCAACGAAGAGCTGGGCGCGGTCATCCAGGTTCGCCAGGATGCCACTCCGGACGTGCTGGCACAGTTCAGCGCCGCTGGCCTGGGTGAGTGCGTCGCGGTGATCGGCAAGCCGATCAACAACGGTGAAGTGTCCATCAGCCTGAACGGCGAAGTGCTGTTCGACGACGACCGCCGCATGCTGCAGCGCCAGTGGGCCGAGACCAGCTACCAGATCCAGCGCCTGCGTGACAACGCCGACTGTGCCGACCAGGAATTCGACCTGCTGCTCGAAGAGGACAACCCGGGCCTGTCGGTCAAGCTGGGCTTCGACGTCAACGACGACATCGCCGCGCCGTACATCAAGAAGGGTGTGCGCCCGCAAGTGGCCATCCTGCGCGAGCAGGGCGTCAACGGCCAGGTCGAGATGGCTGCCGCCTTCGACCGCGCCGGCTTCGCTGCCATCGACGTGCACATGAGCGACATCCTCGCCGGCCGGGTCGACTTCGAAGCCTTCAAGGGCCTGGTCGCCTGTGGTGGCTTCTCCTACGGTGACGTGCTGGGTGCCGGTGAAGGCTGGGCCAAGTCGGCGCTGTTCAACAGCCGCGCCCGTGACGCCTTCCAGGCCTTCTTCGAGCGTACCGACAGCTTCGCCCTGGGCGTGTGCAACGGTTGCCAGATGATGTCCAACCTGCACGAGCTGATCCCGGGCACCGAGCACTGGCCGCACTTCGTGCGCAACCGCTCGGAACAGTTCGAGGCGCGCGTGGCCATGGTCGAAGTGCAGAAGTCCAACTCGATCTTCCTGCAGGGCATGGCCGGTTCGCGCATGCCGATCGCCATCGCCCACGGTGAAGGCCATGCCGAGTTCGCCAGCGAAGAAGCACTGCTGGCAGCCGACCTGTCCGGCTGCGTGGCCCTGCGCTACGTCGACAACCACGGCAAGGTCACCGAAGCCTACCCGGCCAACCCGAACGGCTCGCCGCGTGGTATCACCGGCCTCACCAGCCGCGACGGTCGCGTGACCATCATGATGCCGCACCCGGAGCGTATGTTCCGTGCCGTGCAGAACTCCTGGCGCCCGGATGAGTGGCAGGAAGATGCCGCGCTGATGCGTATGTTCCGTAACGCGCGGGTGTGGGTGAACTAAGGCGTGTACAAGCTCGCCTTCTTCGTCCCCGCCAGCCATGTCGAAGTGGTCAAGGCCGCTGTGTTCGCCGCTGGTGGCGGGCGCATCGGTGACTATGACCACTGCGCCTGGCAGACCCTGGGCCAGGGCCAGTTCCGCCCGTTGGACGGCAGCCAGCCGTTCCTCGGGCAGGCCGGTCAGGTCGAGGTGGTGGAAGAGTGGAAGGTAGAGCTGGTGGTGGCTGACGAGCTGATTGCCCAGGTCGTCGCTGCACTCAAGCAGAGCCACCCGTACGAGACGCCAGCCTACGAAGTCTGGCGGCTCGCCGAGTTCTAGACCGCATCAAGGCAATTCGCGGATAAACCCGCTCCCACAGGGATCGCACAACCTTCGGGTATTGTGCGATCCCTGTGGGAGCGGGTTTATCCGCGAAGAGGCCCTACAATCCAGCCACAATCTCCTTGCCCTGCCCGGGTCGCTTCAGCCACCCACAAGCCAGCAACCCCACCTCGAACAGCACCCACATCGGCACCGCCAGCATCGTCTGCGAAAACACATCCGGCGGCGTCAGAATCATTCCCACCACAAAGCAGCCTACGATCACGTAGGGCCTGCTGCGCCGCAACGTAGCCACATCGGCCAACCCCACCCAGACCACGATAAACGTCGCCACCGGGATCTCGAACGCCAACCCGAAGGCCAGGAACAGTGCCAGGATAAAGTCCAGGTACTGGCTGATATCGGTCATCATCGCCACGCCTTCCGGTGTCACGCTGGCAAAGAAGCCGAACATCATCGGGAACACCAGGAAGAACGCGAAGGCCATGCCGGCATAGAACAGCACGATGCTCGACACCAGTAGCGGCAGGGCAATGCGCCGTTCACGGCGGTACAGCCCCGGCGCCAGAAAGCCCCAGGCCTGGTGCAGCAGCAGCGGCATGGCCACGAACAGCGCGCACATCGCGGTCAGCTTGAACGGCGTCAGGAACGGCGAAGTGACGCTGGTGGCGATCATGCTCGCGCCTTCCGGCAAGAAGCGCCGCAGCGGTTCGGAAATCAGCGTGTACAACATCTGTGCGAAGGGGAACAACCCGGCGAACACCAGTGCCACCAGTGCCAGGCAACGCACCAGTCGTTTGCGCAGGTCGCGCAGGTGTTCAGTCAGCGGCATGTTGGCCGCCGGGTCCATGGTAATACTCATGAAGCGTTTTCCTTAGGGGAAGCGACCGTGGCCGCATCATTGGCCGGCTCCGCGTTCAGGGTGATGCCCTGGCGGATCTCCTGCTCCAGGCGCTGCAAAGGCGCACTGTCGAGATTGGGGAGCTCGACAGCGCGCAGTTCGATCTCCCGCTCCACCTGGGTGCGCAGGGCGTGCATGGCCCTGCGCGCCTGGCCCAGGCCGCGCCCGAGGGTGCGTGCCGCCACCGGCAAGCGCTCCGGGCCCAGCACCAACAGCGCGACGATGCCGACCAGCAGCAACTCGCTGAAGCCTACCTCGAACATCAGGCCTGACGGTCCGCTTGAGGCTGTTGCGTGGCCTGGCCAGCCAGCGGGGCCTGCTGCTGTACGTGCGCCTGGCCAGGGGCGTTGGCGTCATTGTCGCCGCCCATGGACTTGCGAAAGCCCTGGATCGCCTCGCCCACATCGCTGCCCAGGCCCTTGAGGCGCTTGGTACCAAACAGCAGGAATACGATCAGCAGTACGATCACCAGTTGCCAGATTCCAATGCCACCCATTGCGACCACTCCTGTAAGGTCATGAAAAGGAAGGGCAATCCTGCCTCGCGTAGATGACGTGCACATGACGAACGGTCACTGCCATCTACCTGCAACACCTGGCGTGTTGACTGGCGTCTTTATTCGGCGATAGAGGCAGGCAAGGATGGGTGGCAGGCAACAGCGGGGCGTGGCCCTGCTGATGGTGATGGTGGTGCTGGCGATGCTGGCGGCGGGCATGGCCTGGCTGGTGGAAGATGGCCGGCGCCAGGTCGAAGACGTGCGCCTGTTGCACCAGCGGGTGCAAGCGCGGGCGATGGAACAGGCCGGCCTGGCCTATGCCGAGCAGGCCCTGCGTGACCCCAGCTGGCGGCTTAGCCCGCTGTTCTGGCAGGCCTTGCGCGGGCAGCCGCTGAACTATGATTTTGGCGCTGGCCAGGCGCAGTTGCGGGTGCGCGACCTGCACACCTGTTTCAACGTCAACGCGTTGCTCGGCGCTGATGGCGAGCGCGCTGCGCGCCAGTTGCGTTACCTGCTGGGCGACGACATGGCTGCCGAGCGCCTGGTCGATGCGCTGGCTGACTGGCTTGATGCCGACAGTGATGCCCGCCTGCAGGGCGCCGAGAGCGCCCAGTACCTACGCCAGCGACCACCGCGCCTGGCTGCCAACCAGCCGATGCTCGATACCAGCGAGCTGAACCTGTTGCTGGAGCCGGATGCCGACCGGCAGGGTCGTTACCCGATGCTGTGCGCCTTGCCGCAGACCACCGGCTGGCGGCTGAATGCCAATGCCCTGGGGCTGGAGCATTTGCCATTGCTGGAGGCGCTTTATGAAGGGCGTTATTCGCGCTCGTTACTCAGCCGCATTATCAGCGGCCGGCCGGCGTCGGGGTATGTGGATGCAACTGCATTGCGCCAGGCGTTGGGGGCTGTGGACGATGAAAACTTCGAGCGGTTGAGCGAAGGGCTGCTGCTGAACAGTGGGGATTTCCTGTTGCAGCTGTCGTTCGCGGAGGAGGGGCGGGTGATACGCAGCGAGTTCCAGGTGGAGGCGCTGGGGGTGGTGCAATGGCATGCCCGGGTGCCGGCGCAGCAGGTGCGGATCAGGAGCCGGGAGCCGATAGTTCAGTAATATTCACCGGCCCATTCGCGGGTAAACCCCACAGGTACTGCACAGGGTTCAAAAACTGTGCGCTACCTGTGGGAGCAGGTTTACCTGCGAAGAGGCCGGTACAGCCAGCACAAGGCTGACTGACCGGCGCCATGTCAGATAGTCCCGATTTCCCCGCCATCGATACGCTGAATCACCACCGTCGCAGCCCGCGGCCTTACCGTGGTACCTGCCGGGGTGGCATCGGTGGCCTTGTCGGTATACGGCCAATTGTCCGGGTGCTGGATGTTGACGAACAGCGTCTTGTTGTCCGGGGTAAAGGTAATGCCGGTCACCTCGCAGCCATTCGGCCCGACGAAGAAGCGGCGCAGGTCTACCTGGTTCTGCGCGTTCACCGGCACCTGCTTGCCGCTGGCATCCACCAGGTTGGTGGGGATCACCGCCAGCAGCTGGTCGTTGGTGTAGTCGGTCACGGTACTCTCGCCGTTGTCTGTCTCGAACCACAGCACGCCACGGCTATCGAAACTCATGCCGTCCGGGCTGGCGAACTGGTTCAGTTCGGTCAGGCCGGAGCGGTTGATATCGGCGGTGCCGGCAGCGTTGGCGCCGAACACGAAAATGTCCCATGTGAAGCTCAGCTGGTCGTCGCTGTCGTGCCAGCGGATGATGTGGCCGTGACGGTTCGGGCCGCGCGGGTTGGCTGCATCGACCTTTTCTGGCGTGCGCGCGCTGTTGTTGGTCAGGGTCAGGTACACGTCGCCGTTGAGCGGGTTGACCGTGGTCCATTCCGGGCGGTCCATCGGCGTTGCGCCCACGGCATCGCCAGCACCACGGGTGTTGAGGATGATGCCTGGCAGGTCGCCATACAGTGCGCCCAGGGTGCTGCCGCCAGTGGTGGCGGTGGCCACGTCCAGCAGCAGCCATACGCCAGTGCCGTCGGCATTGAAGCGGGCCACGTACAGCTTGCCCTGGTCGAGGTACTTGGCGCCGGTGGCCAGGCGGTCGGCGGGGTTGGCATCGGCGGCGTCCCACACGGCGGTGGACACCCACTTGTACAGGTACTCGTTGTTCGAGTCGTCACCCATGTACCACACCAGCGGCTTGCCGACGACGGGCAGGCCCGGGCAGCAGCCTTCGTGGCGGAAGCGGCCCAGCGCGGTGCGCTTGGTGGCCAGGGTGCTGCTGTTGTATGGGTCGATTTCGACGATGTAGCCGTAGGTGCTGGCTTCGTTGCGATAGTCGTCGGTGGCGCTGGCGCCTTTGACAGTGACATCGAAACGGGCGAATTCGTCGGCCACTTCGCTGCTGTCGCCGGCTGCGGTTTCCCACTTGTACTGGCCGCTGGAGGTACCTACGCCAATGCGGCGCTGGTCTTCAGGGCGGGTGCCTTTGTTGACGAAGATGCCTGGCCAGTTCTCCTCACAGGTCAGGTAGGTGCCCCATGGGGTATAGCCGTTGCCGCAGTTGTTGTTGGTGCCGCGGCAGTGGGTGCCGGCGGTGGAGTACTTGGTCTTGACGTGGTCGGTACCCCGCAGCGGGCCGGTGATTTCCATGCGCGAGGCGGTAGTGAAGCGGCGGTTGAGCGGGTCGTTGTCGACCACCTGCCAGCGACCGTTGAGTTTCTGCAGGCGCACCACACCGGCGCCGTGGGCGTTGATTTCCTTGCGCACTTCCTCGGCCGGGCGCTTGCCGTTGACATCGGTGGTCGGGCCGGCCGGGTGCAGGGCGGCGGTGTCGATGTACTCGAAGTTGATCGCCAGCAGGCCGTCTTCGGAGCTGCCGTTGATGGGGAAGAAGTGCATGCCGTCATGGTGCATGCCCATGGCGTTGGCCTGGTCGGTCGAGGTGTTGCTGCCGTCGGACTTCCACGGGTTGCCGTTGCTGTTGATCGGCGTACCCCAGGGCGCCAGCACGTAGGCGCTGTAGCCGGTGGCAACCACGCAGGCGTCGGTGCGCGAGCCCGGGATGGATTGGAAGCCTAGTGCCAGTTTCGGCACTTCGGGCTCAGTCACGGGTGGCTCGGTCACTGGATCATCGTGATCGGAGCCACCACCGTCGAAGCAGCCTGTCAGGCCGGTACCGGCAATCATGGCGATGGCGGCGCCCAGGCTGCCGCGTATCACACTGCGGCGGCTCAGATAGGCATCCATGACGTTGGCCATCGGCAGGTTGCCGCTTTGGTTCCGGTCCAGGTTGTCGCCGGTATCTCGACTCATCAGGGTGTCCTTATGTTGGCTGAGTTAGAGGAAACCGCGACTTTAGTGCGCAAATATGATGATTCATTGGCAGAAATGTTAAGGGGGTTTTAAAACAACCCGCTCTTAGAAGCATGCTGTACAGATCAATTTGGAATGATTGTCGGATTTCTGCCATCAAACTGTAATGCCAACGCCGCAACATCCGGGGCCCTGAATGAACACGGAAAAGGATGGCAGGTTCGATGGCAAGCAGTGTGCACAGGCGCGAAGTGATTGGCTGGATGGGTGTCGGTGCCTTGGCACCGTTACTCGGCGCCTGCTCCGCCTTCCCTGGGCAGCAAGGCGGTAACGCGCGCCTCGACCTGCTGTACGTGGCCGACACCCTCGATGCTCGCCAGCCTGGACAGGCCGTTGTGCCGGCCACCCGTCTGGGGCCGGTCAGCCACCTGGGCCGCGCTCCATGGATGACCGGCAGCAGCGCCAGTATCGCCTACCCGCAACTGGCGCCACTGCTCGATGCCAGTCAGGCTGCATCTGCGCAGCTGGGCGGCTATGCGGTGCTGGCGGCGTTGCTGGAGCAATTGCGTGGCGAGGCTGGGGCGGGCAACAGCCTGACCCTGGAAAACGGTCAGGGCTGGAATGGCAGCGGCCTGGCCTACCTGACCCAGGGCGAAAGCGGCCTGCAGGGCAGTCAGCTGCTGGGCATCGAAGCACGGGTCAGCAGCGACGAGCGCGTGCTGTGGCCACAGCGCAGCCCGGCGCTGTATCGCCAGGCAGGTGCCGTCACCCTGGGCGCCGGGCTGGCGGACACGCAACGCCAGGCTTTGGGCCTGGAGGCCTTGCACATCTTCGAACGCGGCGGCGCACGTATTGCCGTGGTCGGCGTGACCGACCCCTACGCCCAGGACCAGAAAGCCTCTCTCAAACAGTGGTACCAGTCATTGCAGCCGGTGTTCGAACAGGCCCGACGCGAGGCCGACCTGGTGGTGGCCATGGCCGATGTCGGTACCGGGCCGGGCCTGTGGCTGGCCGAGCGGATGCCGCAGATCGACGTGTTGCTGTGCGCCCGCGGCCAGGACCTGTGGCCGGCGCCGGTCGAGGTGAGCCAGGCCAGCGGCCGCCGTGTACCGGTGCTGTTCGCCGGTTGCCGGGGCTGCGGCGCCTTCCGCCTGCGCTGCCAGCGCGTGGCGGGGCTGTGGCAGTTCGCCGGGCGTTTCTTCCCGGCCTTCGAACAACAGCTGGCACCCGCCGCGCAGCAGCGTGTCGGGGCATTGCAGGCAGAACTGCGCCAGCAGCGCGCCGGCCACGCGGCCTGGCTCGATCAACCGCTGGCCCGCGCGCCCCAGGCGCTGTGGCGCCGCGACACCCGAGGCGGCAGTTGGGACCGTCTGCTGCATCAGGCCCTGGCCGACGACAGCCGCATGCCGGTGTTGCTGCCGGGCCTGCGTTATGACTACCCGCTGCCCGCCGGGGCGGCCATTACCCGCGAACACCTGATCAGCCTCACCGGTGGCTACCCGGCACCGGTGGTCGAAGCACCGGCCCGACAGGTCGAGCAAGTGCTGGAAAACGCTGCGGAGCAATTGTTTGGCGACCCGCTGCTGCTGGACAACAGCCAGGACCTGCCGCGCTGGCAGGGCCAGGCCTGGCGTGTCAGCTACAGCCCGCAAGGCAAGCGCATCAGTGGCCTCGAGCCAGCGCAGGGGCTTTGCCGCACGTTTGGCCTGCAATTCGAAACCCAGACCGGAGAGCCGCTGTGGCAACGGGTCGAAGCCTGGCTCGCCCGCCAGGCGACCGACTGGCAACTGGCGCCGCTGCAACTGCCTGAAGTGCACTACGTGCAGGGGCACCCGGGCTGGCACCCAAGGCAGTTGGCCTCGTGACGCTCGCCTCGCGCCTGCTGACTGGCGCTGGCCTGACCCTGGCCGGCTGGCTGGCGGCCCAGTGCGTGCTGCAACTGAGCCGCCAGCCGCAACCGGCCACTGCGCCCGTAGCGGCCAACAAGCCGCTGCCTGGCTTGATGGTCGGCCATTGGCTGGTACCCGTCGACGACGATGCCATCGCCATCACCCGCCTGCCGCTGCAATACCTCGGCGGCCTCAAGGCCCGGCCGCTGGCCTCCAGCGTGGTAGTGCTGCGCTATGGCGAGCAGGTGCGCACTTTGGCCCGCGGTCAGCACCTGGCGCCAGGGATCGTGCTGCAGGACATCGATAGCGATGGCCTGATTTTCAACAACCAGGGGCGGCGTGAGCGCCTGCCCTGGCCGCCACGCCCCGCCGTGACCGGCCTCAAGCGGCAAGGATGAACGATGCTTGTTAGATATTGCGTGGCGGCCGTACTGAGCCTGGCCCTGTCCGTGGCCTGTGCTGAAGAGCCGGTGTTCGATGACAACGGCACGCCAATGTACGAGGTGAACTTCGTCGACACCGAACTGGGCGAGTTCATCGACAGCGTGTCGCGCATCACTGGCACCACCTTCATCGTCGACCCCCGGGTCAAGGGCAAGGTCACCGTGCGCACCGTTGACCTGCATGACGCCGATGCCATCTACGACATTTTTCTGGCCCAGTTGCGCGCCCAGGGCTATGCCACTGTCGACCTGCCTAACGGCAGCGTGAAGATCGTTCCCGACCAGGCCGCTCGCCTGGAGCCTGTGCCGGTGGAGGCAGGAGGGCAGCAGGGGGAGGGCAGCGACAGCGTGGCTACTCGGGTATTCAATGTGCGCAACGCCGCCAGCGAGCAGGTACTGGGCATTCTCAAGCCCCTGATCGACCAACGGGTCGGTGTGATCACACCTTACCCGGCGGCGCACCAGTTGGTCGTTACCGACTGGCGCAGCAACCTGGAACGCATCGCCAGCTTGCTGCGCCAGCTCGACCGCCCCCAGGACGCACCCGGCAGCGGCAGTACCCAGGTCATCTACCTGCGCCATGCCAATGCGGGCGAAGTGGTCAAGGTGTTGCGCGGGCTCAGCCAGGAGGGGATGGTGCCCTCGGAAGGTGCGGGCGAAGGAGAGGGCAAGGACAGGCCCGTAGTACCTGCCGGCGGAGGTTCGGGCATCCGCCTGGAATACGAAGAAGGCACCAACGCCGTGGTCATGGTCGGCCCCGACAGCGAGCTGGCCGCCTACCGTGCCATCGTCGAGCAGTTGGACATCCGCCGTGCTCAGGTAGTGGTGGAAGCGATCATCGCCGAGGTGTCCGACAGCAGCGCCCAGGAACTGGGCGTGCAGTGGCTGTTCGCTGACGAGAAGTTCGGTGCCGGCATCGTCAATTTCGGCAGCAACGGGGTGAACATCGCCAACATCGCCGGGGCCGCCGCCAGTGGTGACAACGAGGCCCTCAGCGACCTGTTGTCCAGTACCACTGGCGCCATGGCGGGTATCGGCCATTTCGGCGGTGGTTTCAACTTCGCCATGCTGGTCAACGCGCTGAAAGGCAAGAGCGGCTTCAACCTGCTGTCCACGCCCACCCTGCTGACTCTGGACAACGCCGAGGCGTCGATCCTGGTCGGCCAGGAAGTGCCCTTCGTCACCGGTTCGGTGACGCAGAACAACGCCAACCCGTACCAGACCATCGAGCGCAAGGAGGTCGGGGTGAAGCTGCGCATCAAGCCGCAGATCAACATCGACAACAGCGTGCGCCTGGACATCGTCCAGGAGGTGTCGTCGATTGCCGAGTCTACGGCTGCCAGCGACGTGATCACCAACAAGCGCGAGATCAAGACCAAGGTTATGGTCGAGGACAACGGCCTGGTGATTCTCGGCGGCCTGATCAGTGACGAACTGAGCACCAGCGACCAGCGCGTGCCGCTGCTTGGCGATATCCCTTATCTGGGCCGGCTGTTCCGCTCCGACGCCACCAAGAACACCAAGCAGAACCTGATGGTGTTCATCCGCCCGCGCATCCTGCGTGACGGACCGAGCCTGGCCGGGCTCAGTGAAGGCAAGTACCGCACCTTGCAGCAGACCACGCCGCTGCAATTGCCTGACCTGGCTGATGCGCAAAGCGCTACGCCGCTGCTGCAAGTATTCCCCTCCAGCCGCGCACGGCTGGAAGGCGGTAACTGGTGATGCTGCCTTATCGTCAGGCACGGCAGAGCGGGGTGGCCATGGCCCCGGCGGAGCAGGGCTGGCAGCTATGGCTGCGGCACGACGCCGACAGCGCTCAGTTACAGGAGCTGCTGCGCGTGCACGGCCAGCCCAGCCTGCTCGAATACCTGGAACCTGCGCTGTTCGATGAACGCCTCGGCCAGCTGTACCAGGCCGGCGATGCTGCCACCGCTGCGCTGATCGAAGGCATCGGCGACCAGGTCGACCTGGACAGCCTGATGAGCGAAATGCCACGCATCGAGGACCTGCTGGAAAGCGACGACGAGGCCCCGGTGATCCGCCTGATCAACGGCCTGTTCGGCCAGGCCTTGCGCCTGCACGCCTCGGACATTCATATAGAAACCTTCGAGCAGAGCCTGGTGGTGCGCCTGCGGGTCGATGGTCACCTGCGCGAAGTGTTGCGCCCACCGCGTGCGCTGTCGGCCATGCTGGTGTCGCGGATCAAGGTCATGGCGCGCCTGGACATCGCTGAAAAGCGCCAGCCCCAGGATGGCCGTATCACCCTGCGTGCGGCGGGGCGTGAAGTGGATGTGCGGGTCTCGACCCTGCCCGGCATCCACGGCGAGCGGGTGGTGATGCGCGTGCTCGACAAGCAGGCCAGCCTGCTGGCGCTGGGCAACCTGGGCATGCCGGCAGCGGTGTTGCAGGGCCTGCGCAGTTGCCTGGCGCGGCCCAACGGCATCGTGCTGTCCACGGGGCCGACCGGTTCGGGCAAGACCACTACGTTGTACGCCAGCCTCAACAGCCTCAACGACGGCAGCCGCAATATCCTCACCGTCGAGGACCCGGTGGAATACGCAATCGCCGGCATCGGCCAGACTGCCATCAACCCGCGTGCCGGGCTGACCTTCGCCAGCGGCCTGCGCGCCATCCTGCGCCAGGACCCGGACGTGATCATGCTTGGCGAAATCCGCGACCAGGAGACCGCGCAGATCGCCGTGCAGGCAAGCCTCACCGGCCACCTGGTGTTGTCCACACTGCACACCAACAGTGCGGTGGGCGCGGTGACCCGCCTGCGCGACATGGGCATCGAACCGTTCCTGATCGCCTCGTGCCTGCGCGGCGTACTGGCCCAGCGCCTGGTGCGGCGCTTGTGCAGTTGCGCCGTGGCGCGCCCGCTGCAGCCGGCGGAACGTGACCTGTGGCCCGAGTTGGCGACTCTTGGCAGCAGCCACCACGCGGTGGGCTGTGAACAGTGCCAGGGCTGCGGTTATGTCGGGCGGCTGGGCCTGTATGAATTCATCGAACTGGACGCCGGGCTGATCGGCCTGCTGTACGACGGCGCCAGTGAACTGGCCATGCAGGACTACCTGGCCGAACGCCGGCAGAGCCTGGTGGCGATGGCCAGCGACTGCCTGGCTCGTGGCGAGACCAGCCTGGCCGAAGTCTTGCGCGTGGTGCAGGGCTGAGCCGTGCCGACCTATCGCTACCAGGCCGTCGACCTCGCCGGCAAGACCCGCAAGGCCAGCTTGCAGGCCGACAGCGAACGTCATGCTCGTCAGTTGTTGCGTGAGCAGGGGCTGTTCGCCCGCCGGTTGCAGCGCCTTGAGGCTGGCACCCGGCAACCCCGGCGCCAGCGCCTGAGTCGCGCCCAGCTGTGCGAGCTGACTCGTCAGCTGGCTACCTTGACCGGTGCAGGCATCCCTTTGGTCGATGCCCTGGCTACCTTGGAGCGGCAATTACGCCAGCCCGCCCTGCACAGTGTGCTGGTGGCCTTGCGCGGTTCGCTGGCTGAAGGCCTGGGCCTGGCCCGCAGTCTGGCGCGTCAGGGGGCACCGTTTGCTGGCCTGTACTGCGCGCTGGTCGAGGCCGGGGAGCGCTCCGGTCGCCTGGCCCAGGTGTTGACCCGTCTCGCCGACCACCTGGAGCAGGTACAACGACAACAGCACAAGGCTCGTACCGCGCTGATCTACCCCACTGTATTGGTGGGGGTGTCATTTGCCGTGGTAGTCGGCCTGATGACCTTCGTCGTACCCAGGCTCACCGAACAATTCGCCCACGCCGGGCAGAGCCTGCCGTTCATCACATCGCTGTTGATCGGCCTGAGCCAAGGGCTGGTGCAGGCCGGGCCCTGGCTGTCGGGGCTGGCCCTGTTGCTCGGCGTGCTTGGCGGCTGGTTGCTGCGCAAGCCACACTGGTGCCTGCGCCGCGACCAGTTGCTGCTACGCCTGCCACACATCGGCAGCCTGCTGCAGGTACTGGAAAGCGCGCGCCTGGCACGCAGCCTGGCGATTCTCTGCGGCAGCGGCGTGGTCCTGCTCGAAGCCCTGCAAGTGGCCACCGAAACCGTCGGCAACCGGCGTATCCGCCTGGCCATGGAGCAGGTGCGCCAGCAGGTGCAGGGCGGCACCAGCCTGCATCGCGCGCTGGATGCCAGCCAGCAATTCCCGCCGCTGCTGGTGAACATGGTGGGCAGCGGCGAAGCCAGCGGCACCCTGGCCGACATGCTCGAGCGCGTGGCGGATGACCAGGAGCGCGGTTTTGCCCGCCAGGTCGATACCGCCATGGCGCTGTTCGAACCCCTGATGATCCTGGTGATGGGCGCCGTGGTGCTGTTCATCGTGCTGGCGGTGCTGCTACCGATCATGCAACTCAACCAGGGCCTGCAACTGTGACGACAAGGAGTACTGCCATGCAGCATCGACGTAACCGCCAGCGCGGCTTCACCCTCATGGAAATCATGGTGGTCATCTTCATCATCGGTCTGCTGATTGCCGTGGTCGCGCCCAGCGTGCTGGGCAACCAGGACAAGGCCATGAAGCAGAAGGTGATGGCCGACCTGGCAACCCTGGAGCAGGCGCTGGACATGTATCGTCTGGACAACCTGCGGTTCCCCAGTAGCGAGCAGGGCCTGGCCGCGCTGGTGAAAAAGCCTGCCCATGAGCCGCTGCCACGGGCCTGGCGCAGTGACGGCTACGTGCGCCGTCTGCCGGAAGACCCTTGGGGCACCCCGTACCAGTACCGTATGCCCGGTGAGCATGGCCGGGTCGACATTTACTCGCTGGGCGCCGATGGCCTGCCGGGCGGCGAAGGCCAGGATGCCGACCTGGGTAACTGGGAGCTGTAAAGGGTGCGCCGTCAGCGGGGCTTCAGCCTGATCGAGCTGCTGGTGGTTCTGGCCATCGCCGGTCTTATGACCGGGCTGGCGGTGGCCGGGCTCGGCAACAGCCAGGCCAGTGTCGACCAGGCCCTGCAACGGCTGGCGACAGAGACCCGGGCGCAGGCCGCGCTGGCCCGGCATGCCGGGCAACTGCGCGGGTTGCGCTGGAATGGCCAGCGCCCGGAGTTCGTCCGGCGCGAGGGTAATGGCTGGGTGATTGTAGCGGTCGCCCTGGGCGACTGGCCCAAGGGCCTGCGCCCGGACTGGCCGGCCAGCCCGCAGCCGCGCCTGCTGTTCACCCCGCATGGCTGGGCGCAACCGGGTAACGTGCGCTGGCGCTGGGCCGATGGCAGCCAACAATGGGCATGGAGCCGCGATGGCCGCTTGCAGGTGGTGGTTGCCCCATGAAGCGCCGTCAGCGTGGTTTCACCCTGCTGGAAGTGACCGTGGCCTTGGCCATCGCCGCGGTGCTGGCGGTGATCACCAGCCAGGTCCTGCGCCAGCGCCTGGCGGTGCAGGACAACCTGCAGCAACACCGCCTTGGCCTGCTGTGCGCGCGCGAACTGCAAACCCGCTTTGCCGTCGAGCAGTACTGGCCAGCTGCACACCAGGTTGGCGGTGAACTGAGCCAGGGCGGCCAGCGCTGCCACTGGCAAATGCAACTGCGCCGTACCGGCGTACGCGACCTGCGTCGTGGCGAGCTGCTGTTGTTCGCCGACCGCGACCAGCGCCTGCCGCTAGGCCAGTACACCGTGTTCCTGGAGCGGCCATGAGTTACAGAAATCCTGAAGCTTGTGCGGTCCCTGTGGGAGCCGGTTTACCCGCGAAGCAGGCACCGCGGTGTATGGCACCGGCTTCGCCGGTGTTCGCGGGTGAACCCGCTCCCACAGGGGCGGCGTATACCCGTCAGCCCGGTATCCTGACGACGAAGCACCGCCAGGCCGGCCTGACCTTGATCGAGCTGATGGTCGCCCTGGCCCTTACCGCTGTGCTCGGCATCATGCTCGCTGCCCTGGTCAACAGCTGGCTCAAGGTCCGCGAACGCCTGCAGGTCACCACCCAGGAAACTTCGGTGCTGGACTTCTGTCTGGCCCTGGAGCGTCGCTTCGACAGCCCGGTAATGCGCCGTGTCTACGACCAGCGCCTGCCCCTGGCCAGCCGCTGGCTGGACTGGCAACCGGCAAGCAAGCAGTTGCTCTGGGTCGCCATGACCGGCATGCCGGAAGCCGAAGGCGGCTCGCGCCTGCAGCGCCAGCGCCTGCGCTTCGAGGCCCGCGAGCAGCGCCTGCTGCTGGAAACCTCGGCCGACCTCTACGCCGCCGCCGCTCCACGCTGGGTCCAGCGCGACCGGCTCGACCGGGTCAGCGCCATGAATGTTCTTTATTACCAGGGCGGCCGCTGGCTGGCCTGGCCTTCCGACCAACCTGCGCACCCCGGTCGTGGCGTGCGTCTGGAACTGCAGCGTGACGGAGCACCCTATGTTTGCACCTTCGCCCTCCCGTGGGGGCGCTCATGAAGTTTGAATGGGGGCGGCGCACCCCGGCCCAGTCGTGGCTGTTGCTGCGACCGGGCGTTGTCTGGCACTGGGCGCTGGCCGAGGGCGGCCTTGTGCAACGCCAAGGGCAGGGCGAGCCCCCGGGGAACCTGCAGGCCCGTGTGGCGTTGGTCCTGCCTGCCGAGGCCTGCAGCCATTTCCGTGTGCCGGCACCGCCTGGGCTCAAGCGTGAAGAGTGGCCGCTGTTGCTCGAAGACCGCTTGCTGCAGGCCCCCGATGAAGTGACATGCGCCTGCCTGGGTCGCGACCCCGGTCATCTTCGGTTATTGGTGGTGGCCCGCCAGCAACTGGACGACTGGCGCGGGCAGTGTGCCGAATGGGGGTTGCAGGTGGCGCGTTGCTGGGCGGAGCTGCAGTTGCTGCCTCCCCCCGAGGCTGGCCGTGCCTGGCAATGGCAGCGCACACCGGGCATGTCCCTGTACAAAAGTCTGGCCGAAGGCGCGCAGGAGCACTGGCTGGCCTGGCCGGATGCACTGGGCGAAGTACCACGGCAACCGTGGGCGGGGCTGCAAAAGGTCGCGCTGAGTGGCGACTGGCCCAGTACGTTGGTACCGCTCGATACATTGCCCGGCCTGTTCGAGCGTACCCGCAAGGTGCGCTCGCTGCCGGTGGTTTCCCGGCCGCAGCAACGGCTGTTCGCTACCTGCCTGGTACTGGCTGCCGTCTGGGGCGGGTTATGGTTGAGCCAACAGTGGCGCCAGGCGCAACTCTGGCGCAGCCAGGTCACTGCTGTGGTTGGTGAGCAGGCCAGCCCCCGGCCTGCTGCGCAGGCCCTCAAGCGCCTGCGCGAAAGTGAGCTGCAACAGCACCTGCGCACGCGCCAGCTCGAAGACCTGCAGGCGGCGTTGCAGGCCTGGCTGCGTGACCACCCCGGCTGGCGCCTGCAAGCGGTGCGCTTCGATGGCCAGCGCTGGCACCTGCGGCTGGAGGGCGAGGGCAGTGCGCCGCCATGGAGCGACATGGCTACAGCTGCCGGGGCCTCCGTCCAGGTGCAAGATGGCCAAGTGGTGTTTGACCTCGGAGCAGCCTCATGAACCGGGACTGGCTACAGCGTCATCGTCTGAAGTTTGCCTGGGCACTGATTGCTTTGTTGCTGGCCTTCCTTGCCCTGCGCGCAGGCCTTGCGCAATGGCGCGAGCTCAGCCAGTGGCGCGGGCTGGCCGAACAGGCTGCCAGCCTGCAGCGCGGCCCGGGGTTGAACCTGGAGCGGCTACGCCAGTCGGCCCAGGCGCGGCAGATCGAACTGGCCGAGGTCGATGCGCAGGGCAAGACCTGGCAACTGCATGGGCAGGTAGCCGACGAGCGCGTGCTGCAAGGCTGGTTGCAAAGTCTGCGTGCAGAAGGTGTACAGCTACTGCAATGGGGGCTGGAGCAGGATGCCAAGGGCATGCGCTTCGACCTGGTGGTGCAGCCATGAGCCGCAAGGGAATGGGGTGGGTTGTACTGGTATTCGTGCTGTCGGTAGTGGTTGAGCTTCCGGCCTGTTGGGTGGTGCGTGCGTTCGGCCTGCCAGTGCGTGATGCCAGTGGCAGTCTCTGGCAAGGCCAGGCCCAACAGTTGGGCCCGGTCGGGCCTTTGCACTGGGCGGTACAGCCTTGGCGCTTGCAGGCGAGTGCGCAGCTGGGCTTTCAGGGCCAGGCTTGGCAGTTGCGTGCCGAAGGCTGGCCTTGGCGCTGGCGGCTCGACGCCTCTGCGGTGGGCGCCCAGGCGACCGTTCCGACGGATTACCGCCTGGCGGGTCAGTGGCAGGGGGCATTGCGAATTCAGGGGGCAGGGCGCCAATGCCATGCCAGCGAAGGTCGCATAACGGTAACCGACCTTGCCCTGAGCGAGCCCTGGTCGCTCGGCCTGGGGCAGGGCTGGCTGGAGATGGACTGCCAAAACGGCTGGGGCCTGCGCGGGCAGTTGGTGCAGCAGGGGCAGCATCAACTGGCCGTGGATGCCGACCTGCCAGGGCGCCGGGCGCAGGTAGTGTTCGAGTTGCAGCCGGAGGCGGCGCTGACACCCTTGCTGCGCGGGGCGCAGTGGCTTGGGCCGCAGGCGTTGGCCGGGCAGCGAGACTTGCGCTGGTAAGGGGAAATGCGTGGAGATTGCATGGAGGCTGGGAGGTGATCGGCTTGAGTCTTGAGTGGGGGCGCAAATCGAGCGCCGCCCGCGCGGCGCTTCGCGGGACAAGCCCGCTCCCACATTTGTTGCAACGTGGCCATGCCTGTGGGAGAGGCGTTGTCAGCCTGGGTGCATGGCTTGAGACAGGTGATGCGGCAGCAATGCCAACTCAGAAATCCAGTCAACCCACCAAGGCTGGCAACCATGGCCTGACAGGTTCGGCACGTTGCAACAAATGTGGCCATGCCTGTGGGAGAGGCGTTGTCAGCCTGGGTGCATGGCTTGAGACAGGTGATGCGGCAGCAATGCCAACTCAGAAATCCAGTCAACCCACCAAGGCTGGCAACCATGGCCTGACAGGTTCGGCACGTTGCAACAAATGTGGCCATGCCTGTGGGAGAGGCGTTGTCAGCCTGGGTGCATGGCTTGAGACAGGTGATGCGGCAGCAATGCCAACTCAGAAATCCAGTCAACCCACCAAGGCTGGCAACCATGGCCTGACAGGTTCGGCACGTTGCAACAAATGTGGCCATGCCTGTGGGAGAGGCGTTGTCAGCCTGGGTGCATGGCTTGAGACAGGTGATGCGGCAGCAATGCCAACTCAGAAATCCAGTCAACCCACCAAGGCCGGCAACCATGGCCTGACAGGTTCGGCACGTTGCAACAAATGTGGGAGCGGGCTTGTCCCGCGAAGCGCCGCGCGGGCGGCGCTCGATCGTGCAGGCGCCGGAAATGCTCCGACAAACCTCAAGGCCGGATCTCGATCAACGTCCCATCCCGCACCAGGTCCCATACTTCCTGCATGTCACGGTTACGCATGGCAATGCAGCCATCGGTCCAGTCCAGGGTATGGAAGTACCACTCCGGGTACTCGTCGTTGATCGGTGTGCCATGAATCATGATCATGCTGCCGGCGCTCACCCCTTCACGGGTGGCACGGGCGGAATCGGCGATATTCGGGTAGTTGATATGTATGGCCAGGTTGAAGCGGTCGCTCTGCTTGCGCCAGTCCAGCCAGTACAGGCCCTCGGGGGTTTTCTTGTCGCCCTCGCGCTCCTTGGCGCCCTTGGGCTGCTTGCCCAGCGAGATGCGGTAGGTCTTCAGCGGTTCGCCACGGCTGATCAACTGCAGGCGGCGCTCGGACTTGATCACCAGCACCTTGTCGATCAGCGGTTGCATGGCCTGCTGCGAAGGAGACGGGGTTTGTGCCACCGGCTGGGGCTTGCGAATGATGGTCTCGGTGAAGGCCGCCTGGGACACCGAGGTAACGCAAAGGCAGAAAAGGGCGAACAACCAGCGCATGTAACGGTATCCCTGAAGGCTTCTAGGTAGTGGTCGAGACGTTCATCGGCGGCAGGTATTCATGGCCTATGGGGTAGTGCTGCCCGATGCGGTCGCGATAGTAGCATTCTAGTGTGCGAGTGACGGTGCGGAAAGCCAGCTCGCCCCAAGGTATCTCATGTTCTTCGAACAGCCGCACCTCCAGGCTTTCGACACCGACAGCGAAATCGAGGTCTGCCAGCTCGGCGCGGAAGAACACGTGCACCTGGTTGATGTGTGGCAGATCGAACAGCTGGTACAGGTTCATGCTGCCGACCCGGGCGCAGGCCTCCTCGACGGTTTCGCGACGGGCCGCTTGGTCGAGCGTTTCGCCGTTTTCCATGAAACCGGCAGGCAGGGTCCAGAAGCCACGGCGTGGCTCGATGGCGCGCCGGCACAGCAGCACCTGGCTACCCCAAGTCGGCAACACGCCGGCGACGATGTTGGGGTTCTGGTAGTGGATGGTCTGGCAACACTCGCAGACATACCGCAGGCGGCTGTCGCCCTCGGGGATCCGCTGAGTGACCGGCTGGCCGCACGCGCTGCAGAATTTCATGTGTCGTTCCTTTTGCTTCGGGCTATCTTGGCGCGCCGGCCGGGCCGCCGCAAGCGCGCGGGGCTTGGGTGCATCGCGCCTTTGGTGCATCATGCAAGGCAGGCCTTGGATACGAGCGTGCGCAATGCTGGACGAGCTACTTCGCCGAATGAGCAACCACCAACCCGCATCACTGGAAACCGACCGACGGTTCCCCGAAGCGGCGGTCCTTTTGCCCATTACCCGCAGCGAAGCACCCGAGCTGGTCCTGACCCTGCGCGCCAAGGGCCTGTCCACCCACGGAGGCGAAGTGGCCTTTCCCGGTGGCCGCCGCGACCCCGAAGACCCGGACCTGGTGTTCACCGCGCTACGTGAAGCCGAGGAAGAAATCGGCCTGCCACCAGGCCTGGTCGAAGTGATCGGCCCGCTCAGTCCGCTGATTTCCCTCCATGGCCTGAAAGTGACGCCATTCGTCGGGCTTATCCCCGATTTTGTCGAATACCGCGCCAATGATGCCGAGATCGCGGCAGTATTCACCGTGCCGCTGGAGTTCTTCCGCCAGGACCCGCGCGACCATACCCACCGTATCGATTACCAGGGGCGCAGCTGGTATGTGCCCAGCTATCGCTATGGCGAATACAAGATCTGGGGTTTGTCGGCGATCATGATCGTCGAACTGGTCAATCTGCTGTTCGATGCCGGCATCAGCCTGCACCAGCCCCCTGAGCGTTACATCGAAAACTGAGCGGGGCCAACCCGTCGTCTGCGTTTGCAGCCTGAGGAGCAAGCATGAAATACCGCCTGGGCGACCTGCGGGTCGAGAGCCACCCTACCAGTTGGGCCGCACCCAACGCCACGCTGATCGGCAAGGTGCGCCTGCAGGCCAATGCCAGCGTATGGTTTGGCGCGGTGCTGCGCGGGGACAACGAGCTGATCGACATTGGCGAGGGCAGCAACGTGCAGGATGGTACGGTGATGCACACAGACATGGGCTCGCCGCTGACCTTGGGCAAGGGCGTGACCGTTGGTCACAACGCCATGCTGCATGGCTGCACGGTGGGCGACTACAGCCTGGTTGGTATCAATGCGGTGATCCTCAATGGTGCGCGCATCGGCAAGCACTGCATCATTGGCGCCAATGCGTTGATTGCAGAAGGTAAGGAGATTCCCGACGGCTCGCTGGTAATGGGCTCGCCGGGCAAGGTGGTGCGTGAGCTGACTGAACAGCAGAAGCGCATGCTCGAAGCCAGTGCCGCGCATTACATGCACAATGCCCAGCGTTATGCACGGGAGTTGGTGGTTGACGATGAGTGATGTCGTAGAGCGGCCGGTGGCCTCGCCGTGCGTGAGCATCTGTGCACTGGACGAGCAGGATATCTGCACCGGTTGCCAGCGAACCGTGGCGGAAATCAGCCGCTGGGGGCGGATGGACAACGACGAGCGCCGGGCTGTGCTCAAGCGTTGCCATGAAAGGGCCGTGGAGGCCGGCCTCATCCTGTAGGCTGACGCGCCCCCCTGTAGGAGCAGCCTTGTGCTGCGAAGAGGCCAGCAAGGCAAAAGGTGATCGTTCGCAGATATGGCCTCTTCGCGGCGTAAGGCTGCTCCTACATGTCCTGTGCATGGCTTGAGGTCGGTGCCTGCGGGTTTACCCGCGAACAAGCCAGCGGTAATCTGTGCGGCTTGCCCACAGACCACCCGCCAATGTTCTATCTGATTGCCTACATCAGCAGCGTAGTGCTGATCAACTACGCCTTCTCCAGCGCACCACACCTGGACATCATCTGGTCCGCCTGGGGTGGCCTGGTGTTCATCCTGCGCGACATGGTGCAGACTCGCTTCGGCCATGGCGCCCTGGTCGCCATGTTGGTGGCGCTGGTGCTGTCCTATGTCACCTCGGAGCCAGCCATCGCCCTGGCCAGCGCTACCGCGTTCTTCATTTCCGAACTGATCGACTGGCTGGTGTTCAGCGTTACCCGCCGACCGCTGCGCGACCGCCTGTGGCTGAGCTCGGCACTGAGCATCCCGGTGGACACCTTCATCTTCTTCGGCATGATCGGCGCCCTGACCCCAGCCGTGATCGGCACCGCCATGGCCTCGAAATTCGCCGGTGTCACCGCCGTGTGGCTGGCCATGGCATTTCGCGCCCGGCGGGCCGCCGTGACGGGTTGATGGTGTAGAATAGCGGTCCTTTTTCAGCGGGCGGCGCCAAGCCTGGTGCGGCCCCGGACGCCTCGAGGACCTGAAATGACCCGTATCGGAACCCCCTTGTCGCCCACCGCGACACGTGTACTGCTCTGCGGCTGTGGCGAGCTGGGCAAGGAAGTGGTGATCGAGCTGCAGCGCCTGGGCGTCGAAGTGATCGCCGTCGATCGCTACGCCAATGCCCCGGCAATGCAGGTGGCGCACCGCAGCCACGTGGTCAACATGCTCGATGGCGTGGCCCTGCGCGCGGTGATCGAGGCCGAGAAGCCGCACTACATCGTCCCTGAAATCGAAGCCATCGCCACCGCCACCTTGGTCGAGCTGGAAAACGAAGGTTTCAACGTGGTGCCGACCGCCCGCGCCACCCAGCTCACCATGAACCGTGAAGGCATCCGCCGCCTGGCCGCCGAAGAGCTGGACCTGCCAACCTCGCCGTACCACTTCGCTGACACCTACGAAGACTACGCCAAGGCCGTGGCCGATGTCGGCTACCCATGCGTGGTCAAACCGGTAATGAGCTCGTCGGGCAAGGGCCAGAGCCTGTTGCGCAGCGATGCCGACCTGCAGAAGTCGTGGGACTACGCCCAGGAAGGCGGCCGCGCCGGCAAAGGCCGGGTCATCGTCGAGGGCTTCATCGACTTCGAATACGAAATTACCCTGCTGACCGTGCGCCACGTCGGCGGTACTACCTTCCTTGAGCCAGTCGGCCATCGTCAGGAGAAGGGTGACTACCAGGAGTCGTGGCAGCCGCAGGCCATGAGCCCGAAGGCGCTGGCCGAGTCGCAGCGGGTGGCCAAGGCGGTCACCGATGCCCTGGGCGGTCGTGGCCTGTTTGGCGTGGAACTGTTCGTGAAGGGCGACCAGGTGTGGTTCAGCGAAGTCTCGCCACGCCCGCATGACACCGGCCTGGTGACCCTGATCTCCCAGGACCTGTCGCAGTTTGCCCTGCATGCCCGCGCCATTCTCGGCCTGCCGATTCCGGCAGTGCGCCAGTTCGGCCCTTCGGCTTCGGCGGTGATCTTGCCTGAGGGGCAGTCGCAGCAGACCAGCTTTGCCAACCTGGGTGCGGCGCTGAGCGAGCCGGATACCGCCATTCGCCTGTTCGGCAAGCCGGAAATCAACGGTACCCGCCGCATGGGCGTGTGCCTGGCGCGTGACGAGTCGGTCGAACTGGCGCGTGCCAAGGCGACCCGTGCTGCGCAGGCGGTCAAGGTCGAGTTCTGATCCGATTGGGGCTGCGTTGCAGCCCATTCGCAGCACAAGGCTGCTCCTACAAGGGCAACGCATCCCCCTGTAGGAGCAGCCTTGTGCTGCGAATGGGGCGCAGGGCGCCCCCAACTGTTCAAAGTTCGGTATTGCGGGTCTCTTTCAGGCACAGCACGGCAATCAAGCTGATCACCGCCGCCACCGACACATAACCCCCCACCCAGCTCAACCCACCCATGCTCACCAGCTTCTGGGCAAAGAACGGTGCCGCTGAGGCGCCGACGATGCCGCCCAGGTTATACGCCGCCGAAGCGCCGGTATAACGCACGTGGGTCGGGAACAGTTCAGGCAGCAGTGCCCCCATCGGCGCAAAAGTCACGCCCATCAGGAACAGCTCGATGGCCAGGAACAGCGCCACGCCTGCGGTCGACCCCGAAGTCAGCAGCGGCTCCATGGTAAAGCCCGAGGCCACCGCCAGCAGGCCGCCGACGATCAGCACCGGTTTGCGCCCGTAGCGGTCGCTGAGCCAGGCCGACAGTGGTGTGGCCAGGGCCATGAACACCACCGCAAAGCACAGCAGGCCAAGGAACGTCTCGCGGCTGTAACCCAGTGTGGTCACGCCATAGCTCAGCGAGAACACCGTGGAGATATAGAACAGTGCGTAGCACACCACCATCGCTGCTGCGCCCAGCAGGGTCGGCAGCCAGTATCTGGAAAACAGGTCGACCACCGGCATTTTCACCCGCTCGTGGCGCGCGACAGCCTTGGCGAATACCGGGCTTTCTTCAAGCTTCAGGCGTACATACAGGCCCACCAGTACCAGCGCGGCGCTGAGCAGGAATGGAATGCGCCAGCCCCATTCGCGGAACTGCTCGTCGCTGAGCACCAGGGCCAGGGTCAGGAACAGGCCGTTGGCGGCCAGGAAACCGATCGAAGGGCCCAGTTGCGGGAACATGCCGAACCAGGCGCGCTTGCCTTCCGGCGCGTTCTCGGTGGCCAGCAAGGCCGCGCCACCCCATTCGCCACCCAGGCCCAGGCCTTGGCCAAAGCGCAGCAGGCAGAGGATGATCGGTGCCCATACACCAATGCTGTCATAGCCCGGCAGCACGCCGATGGCTGTGGTGGACACGCCCATCAGCAGCAGCGAGGCGACCAGGGTCGACTTGCGGCCGATACGGTCGCCAAAGTGGCCGAACAGTGCCGAGCCCAGCGGGCGCGCCAGGAAGGCGATACCGAAGGTGAGGAAGGCCGCCAGCATCTGCGCGGTACCCGACCCGGACGGGAAGAACACCGGGCCGATCACCAGGGCGGCGGCAGTGGCATAGACGTAGAAATCGTAGAACTCGATGGCGGTACCGATGAAGCTGGCGGTGGCTACCCGCGCGGGCGAGTTGACCGGTGCGGCAGGCGCTTCGGCATAGGTGCTGCTGGTTGTCATTGAATAGGTCCCTGACAGTCTGGTCCGGCTCCATGGGGTCAGCCTCGCGGCGTGCAATGCAAAAGGGCAGGCACGGTGGCGCGGGCGCCGGAGCGTTTTGTTTTTGTGTGCGCCCGACTGACGATAGCCCAAGGGGGGTAGGGGCGGAGGCGGGCACTGTTCGGGGTGTTGAAACAGGGCCGCAGGGCGTGTCAGTGGAGCGGACTGGCCGTGGGGCGCCGGGTGCGGGTAGCAGGCGGGACGGCGGGGCTGGGTAAGCGTGACCCGAGTATAGCTATCGGGTCACGGTCCACACCAGTACCTTGCTGGCACAATTGTCCTCTGTTTCGAGGATTTCCAGGCGATAGCGGCCGATCTTCAGGCAAACGGCGCTTTCCGGGATGCTTTCCAGCGCTTCGGTGACCAGCCCGTTGAGGGTTTTCGGCCCGCCGTCGCAGGGCAGGTGCCAGCCCAGGCTGCGGTTGATCTCGCGCAGCGAAGCGGTGCCGTCGATGACGAAGGTGCCATCGGGCTGCGGGTGCACGTGGGGGTTGTCCAGGCTGTGTTCATCCTCGAACTCGCCAACGATCTCTTCGAGGATGTCTTCCAGGGTGACGATGCCCAGCACTTCGCCGTACTCGTCCACCACTACGCCCAGGCGGCGCTGCTGCTTGTGGAAGTTCAGCAGCTGCATTTGCAGGGGCGTGCTCTCCGGCACGAAATAGGGCTCGTAGCAGGCGCCGAGCAGCGCCTCCAGGGTCAGCTCGGCCTTGGGCAACAGGTGGCTGATCAGCTTGGTGTTGAGGATTGCTTCAACCTGGTTGATGTCGCTGTGGTACACCGGCAGGCGGGTGTGGCGGCTGACGATCAGTTGTTCGATGATGCGCTCGATCGGCTCGTCGAGGCTGATGCCGTCCACTTCGTTACGCGGTACCAGGATGTCGTTGACGGTCATCTTGTCCAGTGACTGCAGGCCGTCCAGTATGCCGTGGCGCGGCGCTTCGTGTTCCTCGTCCTCGTCGAAGTCATCGGCTTCCTGCGGGTGCAGTGCCACGGCCGTGGCTTGCGCACGGAACGGACGCAATATCAGCTTGGCAACGCCATCCAGCAGGCAGGCCAGCGGTTGCAGCAGGGCGAGGGGGACTTTCAGCAGGCTGGCGCCGAGGCTGACGAATGCCTGCGGGTTGCGCCGGGCCAGACGCCGCGGCAGGTATTCGGCAAACACCAGCAAGGTGAGGGTGGCGGCCAACCCGGCCAGCCAGAAGCCCTGCTCGCCACTATGGCGCTGGCCGACCAGGCAAGCCAGGCCCAGCACCAGCAGTTTGCCCAGGCTGGCGCACAGCACCAGGGCCTGGGCTGGCAGCACGGGCTGGCCATCCTCGCCGGCGCGCAGCGCGCCATTGAGTTGCAGGCGGGCGGCATCCACCGCGGTGAACAGCGCCGACCACAACAGCGCCAGTGCCAGGGTGCCGAATAGCGGTGCGTACGGCAGGGTATCCATGGGCGGCCGTCAGATATGCAGGATAAATTCGCGAACCAGCTTGCTGCCGAAATAGGCCAGCATCAGCAGGCAGAAACCGGCCAGCGTCCAGCGGATGGCCTTGTGGCCACGCCAGCCCAGGCGGGTGCGGCCCCACAACAGTACGCTGAACACTACCCAGGCGACACAGGCCAGCAGGGTCTTGTGTGCCAGGTGCTGGGCGAACAGGTTGTCCAGGAACAGCCAGCCAGAGATCAGCGACAGCGACAGCAGGCACCAGCCGGCCCAGAGGAAGCCGAACAGCAGGCTTTCCATGGTTTGCAGCGGCGGGAAATTGCGGATCAGCCCGGACGGATGCTTGTTCTTCAACTGGCGGTCCTGTAGCAGCAGCAGTAGCGCCTGGAACACCGCGATGGTGAACAGCCCGTAGGCCAGGATCGACAGCAGGATATGCGCAAGGATACCCGGTTCTTCGTTGACCAGCGGCACCGTGCCGGGGGGCGCGAACTGGGCCAGCAGCGCAGTCACCGCGCCCAGCGGGAACAGCAGCACCAGCAGGTTTTCTACAGGTATGCGCAAGCAGGCCAGCAGAGTCAGGGCGATGACCGCCACGGCGATCAGGCTGGCGGCACTGAAGAAGTCCAGGCTCAGGCCCAGAGGTGTGATCAGCTGGAAGAACAGCGCACCGGCCTGGGCGAGTACCGCCAAGGCACCCAGCAGGGCAAGCAGGCGCTTGTCGGCCTTGCGGTTCTGGGCAAGGTAAGAGCCCTGGTAGATGGCCGCAGCTATATATAGGCCGGCGGCGATCAGGTTGGGGATGAGGCTGGGTGAGGAGAACATAAGTCCTGGTTGGCGAGCCTTAAAGAGACGGAGTTTGGCATAGATCGCGCTGGTCTAGGAAGACTGGCAGACCGCGGTGCGGCATTCGCGAGTGAACCCGCTCCTACAGGTACGGCGCCGGTTTCGAATGTGGTGCAGACCCTGTGGGAGCGGGTTCACCCGCGAAGAGGCCGGCGCAGCCACCGATTATCTACCATACCGCCGCCAAGGTGTGCGCCGCCGTCGCACTTCGCTATAATCGCCGCCTTGCTGTGCCCGGCGGGTATGCATTCCCCCTGGGCGCCTGACAAACCTCGGCTTTTACTCGGCCTGAAAGGATCACCATGTTCGAAAACCTGACCGACCGCCTGTCACAGACGCTGCGCCATGTCACCGGCAAGGCCAAGCTGACCGAAGACAACATCAAGGACACGCTGCGCGAAGTGCGCATGGCCCTGCTCGAGGCCGACGTTGCCCTGCCGGTGGTCAAGGATTTCGTCAACAGCGTCAAGGACCGTGCAGTCGGCACCGAAGTGTCGCGCAGCCTGACCCCGGGCCAGGCGTTCGTGAAGATCGTCCAGGCCGAGCTGGAAAGCCTGATGGGTGCGGCCAACGAAGACCTCGCGCTGAACGCCGCCCCGCCCGCCGTAGTGTTGATGGCTGGTCTGCAGGGTGCCGGTAAGACCACCACCGCCGGCAAGCTGGCGCGCTTCCTCAAGGAGCGCAAGAAGAAGAGCGTGATGGTGGTGTCCGCTGACGTCTACCGTCCGGCGGCGATCAAGCAGCTGGAAACCCTCGCCAACGACATCGGCGTCACCTTCTTCCCGTCCGACATCAGCCAGAAGCCGGTGGCCATCGCCGAAGCGGCCATCCGCGAAGCCAAGCTGAAGTTCATCGACGTGGTCATCGTCGATACCGCCGGCCGTCTGCACATCGACGCCGACATGATGGACGAGATCAAGGCGCTGCACGCCGCGGTCAAGCCGATCGAGACCCTGTTCGTGGTCGATGCCATGACCGGCCAGGACGCCGCCAACACCGCCAAGGCGTTTGGCGAGGCGCTGCCGCTGACCGGCGTGGTGCTGACCAAGGTCGATGGTGACGCTCGTGGCGGTGCCGCGCTGTCGGTACGAGCCATCACCGGCAAACCGATCAAGTTCATCGGTATGGGCGAGAAGACCGAAGCCCTCGAACCGTTCCACCCCGACCGCGTCGCCTCGCGCATTCTCGGCATGGGGGACGTGCTCAGCCTGATCGAACAGGCCGAACAGAACATCGACAAGGCCAAGGCCGACAAGCTGGCCAAGAAGCTGAAGAAGGGCAAGGGCTTCGATCTCGAAGACTTCCGTGACCAGCTGCAGCAGATGAAGAACATGGGCGGCCTCGGCGGCCTGATGGACAAGCTGCCGAGCATCGGTGGGGTCAACCTGTCGCAGATGGGCAACGCCCAGGGCGCGGCCGAGAAGCAGTTCAAGCAGATGGAAGCGATCATCAACTCCATGACGCCGGCCGAGCGCCGTGATCCTGAGTTGATCAGCGGCTCGCGCAAGCGCCGAATCGCCATTGGCTCCGGCACTCAGGTGCAGGACGTCGGCCGCTTGATCAAGCAGCACAAGCAAATGCAGAAGATGATGAAGAAATTCTCCGCCAAGGGCGGCATGGCCAAGATGATGCGCGGCCTGGGCGGGATGCTGCCAGGTGGCGGCATGCCGAAGCTGTAAACCCTATTCCGGGTGCATGCCGTTTGTCCGGCAGGCGCCCAGAACCCCCGCTGTGGCGGGGCAACGGCCGCGGATTTCGCGGCTCAACCGGCAGATCTGGACGGTAGGGCAGGGCCTTGCCGAAAAAGTCATTTGCAAATGTCCGTGTATTCCCCGAGAATATGCGGCCTTTTGGGCACCCGTGTGCCTATTTGGCATTCAGATTTGCAGTACCAGCTGCTGTATCAACTGCAGCACCGACTATAGGAACGATGTTCACATGGTAACCATTCGTCTGGCCCGTGGCGGCTCGAAAAAGCGCCCTTTCTACCACCTGACCGTGACCAACTCGCGTAACGCCCGTGACGGCCGTTTCGTTGAGCGCGTAGGTTTCTTCAACCCGATCGCTGCTGGCGCCGAAGTCAAGCTGTCGGTCAACCAAGAGCGCGTCAACTACTGGCTGAGCCAGGGTGCACAGCCGTCTGAGCGCGTTGCTCAGCTGCTGAAGGACGCTGCCAAGGCTGCTGCCTGAGTAGTATGAACGCGACGCCAGAAAAGGCTGACGACCTCATCGTCGTTGGCAAGATTTTTTCGGTTCACGGCGTTCGCGGCGAGGTGAAGGTGTATTCCTTTACCGATCCGATTGAAAACCTGTTGGATTATCCGCGCTGGACGCTTCGGCACGAAGGCAAGGTAAAGCAGGTCGAGCTGGTCAACGGTCGTGGCTCCCAGAAGGGCCTGGTCGTGAAGCTGAAAGGCCTCGATGATCGCGATGAAGCCCGTCTTCTGAGCGGTTACGAAATCTGCATCCCGCGGAGCCTTTTGCCCAACCTGGCTGCTGACGAGTACTACTGGTACCAGTTGGTGGGCCTGAAGGTCATCAACCAGGACGAACAACTGTTCGGCAAGGTCGATCACCTGTTGGAGACCGGTGCGAACGATGTAATGGTGGTCAAGCCCTGCGCTGGCAGCCTGGATGATCGCGAGCGTTTGTTGCCCTACACGGCGCAATGTGTGCTCGACGTCGACCTGGAAGCAGGCGTGATGCGGGTTGAATGGGACGCGGACTTCTAAACGATGGGTAACCTTCGCGTAGATGTCATCACGTTGTTCCCCGAGATGTTCTCGGCCATCACGGAGTACGGCATTACCAGCCGCGCGGTGAAACAGGGGTTGCTTCAGGTGACTTGCTGGAACCCGCGGGACTACACCACAGATCGTCACCACACGGTGGATGATCGGCCGTTTGGCGGTGGTCCGGGCATGGTGATGAAAATCAAGCCTCTGGAAGACGCCCTGGTTAGCGCCAGGCAAGCGACCGGAGCAACGGCGAAGGTGATCTACCTGTCGCCACAAGGCCGCAAGCTGACCCAGCAGGCGGTCAAAGGCCTGGCCGAACAGGAATCGTTGATCCTGATCGCCGGTCGTTATGAAGGCATCGACGAGCGCTTTATCGAGGCTCATGTCGATGAGGAGTGGTCGATTGGCGACTATGTGCTTTCCGGTGGCGAGCTGCCGGCCATGGTACTGATCGATGCGGTTACACGGCTGCTGCCCGGAGCTTTAGGGCATGTGGACTCGGCGGAAGAAGATTCCTTCACCGACGGTCTGCTCGATTGCCCGCACTACACCCGACCTGAGGTGTATGCGGATCAGCGTGTTCCCGACGTGTTGCTAAGTGGCAACCATGCACACATCCGGCGTTGGAGAATGAAGCAGTCCCTTGGTAGGACCTTCGAACGACGCGCCGATCTTCTGGAAAGTCGCTCGCTTTCTGGAGAAGAGAAGAAGCTGCTCGAGGAATATCTCCGCGAGCGGGACGATAGTTAAACGTATCGATGGTGGATCACGTATCCATCTTAGGAGCACAGCATGACCAACAAGATCATCCAGCAGCTCGAAGCCGAGCAGATGAGCAAGGAAATCCCGACCTTCGCACCAGGCGACACCGTTGTCGTCCAGGTTAAAGTGAAGGAAGGCGAGCGTTCCCGTCTGCAGGCATTCGAAGGCGTCGTTATCGCCAAGCGTAACCGCGGTCTGAACAGCGCCTTCACCGTGCGCAAGATCTCCAGCGGCGTTGGCGTAGAGCGTACCTTCCAGACCTACAGCCCGCAAATCGACAGCCTGGCCGTGAAACGTCGTGGTGACGTGCGTAAAGCCAAGCTGTACTACCTGCGCGACCTGTCCGGCAAAGCCGCTCGCATCAAGGAAAAACTGTCCTGAGTGCAGTTTGCCCGGTGGCCGAGGCCGCCTAGCGAGAAAAAGCAGCCTTCGGGCTGCTTTTTTGCTTTTTGCCCCCCGAAGATGTGATTGCCATGACTACCCGAGACCAGGAAATCCTGCGCCGTACCGAACTGTCGGTGACCCGCGTGACCAAGGCGGTGTTCCCCAGCACCACCAACCACCACAACACCCTGTTTGGCGGCACCGCCCTGGCCTGGATGGACGAAGTGTCGTTCATCGCCGCCACGCGCTTCTGCCGCCTGCCGCTGGTGACCGTGTCGACCGACCGCATCGACTTCAAGCACCCGATCCCGGCGGGCTCGATCGTGGAGTTGGTGGGGTCGGTCATCAAGGTGGGTAATACCAGCTTGCAGGTGCAGGTGGATGTGTTTGTCGAGAACATGTACCTGGATGGGCGCGAGCGAGCGATCCATGGGGTGTTCAGCTTCGTCGCCATCGACGAGGACAAGCGCCCGGTGCCGGTTTTGCCCCAGGCCTGAGTTCGCTCCCACAGGGATCGCACATACCTCGAGGGCGGTGATATCCCTGTGGGAGCGGCTTTAGCCGCGAAGAGGCCAGTACAGACAACAATTATGCTGCTGTGAAACACTAAGCCACCTCCAACACCCAGCAGCCCCCGAATGCCCGCCCTGGACCACCCCCTGATCGACCAGTTCCTCGACGCCCTGTGGCTTGAAAAGGGCCTGTCCGAAAACACCCGCGTGTCCTACCGCAGCGACCTGGCCCTGTTCAACGGCTGGCTGCAGGAACATTCGGTATCCTTGCCCGACGCCGGCCGCGACCTGATTCTCGACCACCTGGCCTGGCGCCTCGACCAAGGCTACAAACCGCGCTCCACGGCACGCTTCCTGTCCGGCCTGCGCGGCTTCTTCCGCTACCTGCTGCGGGAAAAGCTGGTGGCCATCGACCCAACCCTGCAAGTCGACATGCCGCAACTGGGCAAGCCGCTGCCCAAGTCGCTGTCCGAAGCCGACGTCGAAGCCTTGCTGCAGGCCCCTGACCTGGGCGAAGCCATCGGCCAGCGTGATCGCGCCATGCTCGAAGTGCTCTATGCCTGCGGCCTGCGGGTTACCGAACTGGTCAGCCTGACCCTCGACCAGGTCAACCTGCGCCAGGGCGTGCTGCGGGTGATGGGCAAGGGCAGCAAGGAGCGCCTGGTGCCCATGGGCGAAGAGGCGGTGCTATGGCTGCAGCGCTACCTGCGTGATGGCCGCGCGGAGCTGCTCAATGGCCGCCCCAGCGACGTCTTGTTCCCCAGCCAGCGCGGCGAGCAGATGACCCGGCAAACCTTCTGGCATCGCATCAAGCACCATGCCCGAGTCGCCGGAATCGACAAGCCGCTGTCGCCGCACACCCTGCGCCATGCCTTCGCCACTCATCTGCTCAACCACGGCGCAGACCTGCGCGTGGTACAGATGCTGCTGGGCCACAGTGACCTGTCGACCACGCAGATCTACACCCATGTCGCCAAGGCCCGCTTGCAGCAACTGCATGCCCAGCACCATCCGCGTGGATGAATGTTTTTCATGTTCCGCCGACCGGCCCTTGCAAGGCCCTTCACCGGTGGTTTGATGTGGTAGGCTTGGGCGGTTTGCACCAAGGGCCGCACAGTCACCGCGTATTTTCCGCAGGTGGCGCCCTCCGGCCCCTGTCCGCCTTCAGGAGTTCCCATGCGCGTGACCCAGTTTTTCGCCGCCGCCGCGTTGGCGCTGGCCAGTACCTTTGCCGTTGCTGCGGCAACCGACAGCAATGCCGCTGCCGAGCAGGCCATCCGTAAGTCGTTGCAGAACCTCGAGCTGGAAGTGCCCGTCGAAAGCGTGGCCAGCAGCCCGGTCAGCGGCCTGTATGAAGTCAAGCTGCAGGGCGGCCGTGTGCTGTATGCCAGCGGCGACGGCCAGTTCGTGATGCAGGGCTACCTGTTCCAGATCCAGGACGGCAAGCCGGTCAACCTCACCGAAAAGACCGAGCGTCTGGGTATTGCCAAGCTCATCAACGGCATTCCAGCCGCCGAGATGGTGGTTTATCCTGCCAAGGGCGAGACCAAGTCGCACATCACCGTGTTCACCGACACCACCTGCCCGTACTGCCACAAGCTGCACGCCGAAGTGCCCGAGCTCAACCGCCGCGGTATCGAAGTGCGCTATGTCGCCTTCCCGCGCCAGGGCCTCGGCTCGCCGGGTGACCAGCAGTTGCAGGCCGTCTGGTGTTCCAGTGACCGCCGTGCGGCGATGGACAAGATGGTCGAGGGTGAAGAAATCAAGGCCGCCAAGTGCGCCAACCCGGTCAGCAAGCAGTTCCAGCTGGGCCAGTCGATCGGCGTCAACGGCACGCCGGCGATCGTCCTTGAAAGCGGCCAGGTCATTCCGGGCTACCAGCCGGCACCGCAGGTCGCCAAGCTGGCACTGGCCAAGTAATCCAATTCAGTACGCCGTCGTCATGGGGTGACGGCATGTTTCACGGTCGGCATGGGTGTCGTCCGTTCAATGGGGAGTTCACAGTGAAACCGGTCAAAGTAGGCATCTGTGGGTTGGGGACCGTCGGTGGCGGAACCTTCAATGTACTTCAGCGCAACGCCGAGGAGATTGCCCGCCGTGCCGGGCGCGGTATTGAAGTGGCACAGATCGCCATGCGCTCGCAGAACCCGAACTGCCAGATTACCGGTACCCCCATTACCGCTGACGTGTTCGAAGTTGCGAGCAACCCGGAGATCGACATTGTCATCGAGCTGATCGGTGGCTACACCGTAGCCCGTGAACTGGTGCTCAAGGCCATCGAGAACGGTAAGCACGTGGTCACCGCCAACAAGGCGCTGATTGCCGTGCATGGCAATGAAATCTTCGCCAAGGCACGCGAGAAGGGTGTGATCGTCGCCTTCGAAGCGGCTGTGGCCGGTGGCATCCCGGTGATCAAGGCCATCCGCGAAGGCCTGTCGGCCAACCACATCAACTGGGTGGCCGGCATCATCAATGGCACCGGCAACTTCATCCTCACCGAAATGCGTGAGAAGGGCCGTGCCTTCCCGGACGTGCTGGCCGAAGCCCAGGCGCTGGGTTACGCCGAAGCCGACCCGACTTTTGACGTTGAAGGCATCGATGCCGCGCACAAGCTGACAATCCTCGCCTCGATCGCTTTCGGCATTCCGCTGCAATTCGACAAGGCCTACACCGAAGGCATCACCCAGCTGACCACTGCTGACGTGAATTACGCCGAAGCCCTGGGCTACCGCATCAAGCACCTGGGCGTGGCCCGCCGCACTGACGAAGGCATTGAACTGCGCGTACACCCGACGCTGATTCCGGCCGACCGCCTGATCGCCAACGTCAACGGCGTGATGAACGCGGTCATGGTCAACGGCGATGCCGCCGGTTCCACCCTGTACTACGGCGCTGGCGCCGGCATGGAGCCTACCGCTTCGTCGGTGGTTGGCGATCTGGTCGATGTGGTTCGTGCCATGACCTCCGACCCGGAAAACCGTGTGCCGCACCTGGCCTTCCAGCCGGATTCGCTGTCGGCCCACCCGATCCTGCCGATCGAAGCCTGCAAAAGCGCCTACTACCTGCGCATCCAGGCCAAGGATCACCCAGGCGTACTGGCCCAGGTGGCCAGCATCCTCTCGGAGCGTGGCATCAACATCGAGTCGATCATGCAGAAGGAAGCCGAGGAACAGGACGGCCTGGTGCCGATGATCCTGCTGACCCATGGCGTGGTCGAGCAGCGCATCAACGACGCCATCGTCGCCCTGGAAGCCCTGCAGGACGTGGTCGGCAAGGTCGTGCGCATTCGCGTCGAGCAGCTCAACTAACAATAGTGCCGTCGGGCCGCCAGCGCGGTCCCGGCCCCAGCATCGAAGGTTTGCATCCATGCGCTATATCAGTACTCGCGGCCAGGCCCCGGCCCTGAATTTCGAAGACGTCCTGCTGGCTGGCCTGGCCAGCGACGGCGGTCTGTACGTCCCGGAAAACCTGCCACGCTTCACCCAGGAAGAGATCGCCTCGTGGGCTGGCCTGCCGTACCACGAACTGGCTTTCCGGGTGATGCGCCCGTTCGTCGAAGGCAGCATCGCCGACGCCGACTTCAAGAAGATCCTCGAAGAAACCTACGGTGAGTTCGCCCACGCCGCGGTTGCCCCGCTGCGTCAACTGAACAGCAATGAGTGGGTGCTGGAGCTGTTCCACGGCCCGACCCTGGCGTTCAAGGACTTTGCCCTGCAACTGCTTGGCCGCCTGCTCGACCATGTGCTGGCCAAGCGCAACGAGCGCGTGGTGATCATCGGCGCCACCAGCGGTGACACCGGCTCCGCCGCCATCGAAGGCTGCCGCCGTTGCGACAACGTCGACATCTTCATCCTGCACCCGCACCAGCGCGTCTCGGAAGTGCAACGCCGGCAGATGACCACCATCTTCGGTGACAACATCCACAACATCGCCATTGAAGGCAACTTCGACGACTGCCAGGAAATGGTCAAGGCCAGCTTCGCCGACCAGTCATTCCTCAAGGGTACCCGCCTGGTTGCGGTCAACTCGATCAACTGGGCGCGGATCATGGCCCAGATCGTCTACTACTTCCACGCTGCCCTGCAGCTGGGTGGCCCGGCGCGTTCCGTGGCGTTCTCGGTGCCGACCGGCAACTTCGGCGACATCTTCGCCGGCTACCTGGCACGTAACATGGGCCTGCCGGTCAGCCAGCTGATCGTCGCCACCAACCGCAACGACATCCTGCACCGCTTCATGAGCGGCAACCAGTACGTCAAGGAAACCCTGCACGCGACCCTGTCGCCGTCGATGGACATCATGGTCTCGTCCAACTTCGAGCGCCTGCTGTTCGACCTGCACGGCCGCAACGGTGGCGCCATCGCCGAGCTGATGGCCAACTTCAAGCAAGGTGGCGGCTTCAGCGTCGAGCAAGACCGTTGGACCGAAGCTCGCAAGCTGTTCGACTCGCTGGCAGTGAGCGACGAGCAAACCTGCGAGACCATCGCCGAAGTGTTTGCCGCCACCGGTGAAGTGCTCGACCCGCACACCGCAATCGGCGTCAAGGCCGCCCGTGAGTGCCGCCGCAGCCTGGACACGCCGATGGTAGTGCTGGGTACCGCGCACCCGGTCAAGTTCCCGGAAGCGGTGGAGAAGGCGGGGGTGGGCAAGGCACTGGAGCTGCCGGCACACCTCAGCGACCTGTTCAGCCGTGAAGAGCGTTGCACGGTGCTGGCCAATGACCTGAAGGCTGTGCAGGGTTTTGTCAGCCAGCATGGTAATCGCGGCAAACCTCTGTAACGGCGTTGCTTTCCGGGGCTGCTACGCAGCCCTTTCGCGACACAAGGCCGCTCCCACAGGAGAATCGCGTTCCCTTGTGGGAGCGGCCTTGTGTCGCGATGGGCCGCAAAGCGGCCCCAAAATCTCAGCCCTTTCCCATATCTCCATCAGAAACATCCTGTTCATTCCGCCTAGCGCCAAGCCTAAATTAGCCGGTCCTCCCACCAGGAGCGGCTTATGCACCAGCCCTACGTGTTGATCCACCAGGCTCGCCCATCCCATCAGATCCTCCTGCACCAGGCCCTCAACGCCCAGGGTATGTTCCACGTGCGCATCAGCGAAACCAGCGCAGACCTCGACGCCTGCCTGAGCGCGGATCGTGGCCCCGATTTGCTGGTCCTTGACCACGCCATGCCAACCCGTGCCGGCCTTGCCTTGTTCGAACAGCAGCACCGAACACGCGCTTTGCTGTTCGTCGGCCAGGCTTCCCCCAAGCGCCGCAACCTTGCCCAAGAGGCCAGAAGCCGGGGCCTGTGGGTGCTCGCCGAGCTGCCCTGGCCGCTGTCGATGCCGCACTTGCAGCGTGCCCTGCAAGCGCTGCTGGTGCGCCCGGGGAGGCGTATTCAAACTGTCACGTCCGCCCCGCATGCTCACTAAAGCAGCCGCGGTGTGACGAACTTTCCGCTGCGTCTGTTGGTCAGTTCCTCTATACCCCACCACGCAGCGAGTGATCCGGATGGAAAGAATCTGCAGACTGCTCAACGAAGCCCTGACCCCCTATCAGACCCATCTCGGCATCGCCGATGCCCAGGGTAATCGCCAATTGACCGTTCACGATCGCCTCGCCGGCATCACCTTGCGGCGCACGGTCAGCGAGCGCCAGTTGCAAGAACAACGCCTGTTGATCGACCTGGTGGATGGCCTGCACCGTGACCTGCAGATCGCCGAAGGGCGTTTGCAGCCCTGTGTGATCGCGGCACTGCAGCAGCGCCAGCAACCCCATGGAACCTTTGCCTGATTGGTTTATCAGACACTGTAGGGGCAGCCCAGCCAGTGCTTTGCTCCGGCGCTGGCTAGGCTGTCACGGGAAGCCTCTCAAGGGCTTTCGCTTGGCCCCGGGCGTGTTTCCCCAGCGTCCGGGGTTTCTTTTTGTGTTGCCTGAACCGGCCCTATCGCTGGCTTGCCGGCGACAGGGCCGGAACAGGCGATCAGTGGTCTTCGAAGAAGCGCTTGCTCTCTTTGAGGTAGTCTTCCTGCAATGCCGGGTCCAGCCAGCGTGCATACAACGCTGGCAGCACATCGCGGCGCAGGGCCGGTAGCAACTGGTCGATGTGCGCAATCGCTTCGCGCCCCAGCTCGCTGTTCGAACAGCCTACATGCAGAAACTGGTAGCGGTTCACCCCATGCACAGGATGAAACTGATAATCGGCCAGTGCCCCGCCTTGCTGCTCGACCAGATAGCGCACTTCAGGCCAGTAGGCGAGCACCATGCGCAGGCGCCCCAACTGCTGCATCTGCAGCAGGTTGGCGGTGGCGTCGTTGCCGTAGTGGCGGCTGAGCGCGGTGTCGGGTAACTGGCGCAGGATGGCGTCAATCTGCGTACCATAGCTGCGCTCTGCGACAACCCCCAGCTTCATCATGGTCTTGCTCAGCAGACCATGCAGGTCTACCTCCTGGCCATCGAGGTAAGGTGCCACCAGCGCCTGGCTGTCCTTGCGCAGCACCAGGCCGCCACTGAGCACGCCCACTGATGGCATGGAAAACCGTACATATTCGGCGCGGTCCGGCGTCCACAGCAGGGTCGGGTCGCAGGTGAAGCTCTTAGGGTCCTGCAGCATCTGGATGCCGCGGGCGCGGTTGACCCGCACGATGCTGTGGTCGTACTCGGGCATCTGCCTGATCAGCAGGGGCAACAGTTGGTCGATCACCCCCTGGCCTTTCTCCGGTCCTTCAAAGATGGTGAACGGCGGCAGGTCACGCATGAGCCAGAAGATGCGCTCCTTGGCGTTGGCGGGCTGCAGCAGCAATGCGGGCAGCAGCCCGCACAACAGCAGGGCCAGGTGACGTAGGCAATGGGCAGCGCGCATGGACCAGGGCTGTGTCAGGGTCAGACCGTGCCTGCTGCACGCAGGCTGGCGATGGCCGTCGCGTCGTAGCCCAGGTTGCTGAGCAGCGCCTCTGTGTGTTCGCCCAGCGCCGGGCCGACCCACTCGGTGGAGCCGGGGGTGTCCGACAGCTTGGGCACGATGCCCGGCATGCGGAACGGCTTGCCATCCGGCAGTTTGGCTTGCAGGAACATTTCGCGTGCCAGGTACTGCGGGTCGTTGAACATGTCCTCGGCCGAATAGATGCGGCTGGCCGGAACTTCAGCGGTGTTCAGCACCTGCATCAGTTGCTCCAGCGGCAGGCTGTTGGCCCAGCGGTCGATCACACCGTACAGCTCGTCACGGCGCAGGTCGCGACCATCATTGGTGGCCAGGGTCGGGTCCTCGGCCAGGTCGGTGCGGCCAATGGCCTGCATGAAGCGTTTGAAGATCGCATCGCCGTTGGCGCCGATCTGCACATGCTTGCCGTCGGCGCTGGTGTGGATGGAGGAGGGCGTGATACCCGGCATGATGTTGCCGGTGCGTTCGCGGATAAAGCCGAACACATCGAACTCCGGGACCATGCTTTCCATCATGGCGAAGATCGCTTCGTACAGGGCCACGTCCACCACCTGGCCCTGGCCGCCGTTGACTTCCCGGTGCCGCAGCGCCATCAGTGCGCCGATCACCCCCCACAGGGCAGCAATCGAGTCACCGATGGAAATGCCCGTGCGCACCGGTGGGCGGTCGTCGAAGCCGGTGATGTAGCGCAGGCCGCCCATCGACTCGCCCACGGCGCCGAAGCCCGGCTGGTCCTTCATCGGCCCGGTCTGGCCGAAGCCCGACAGGCGCACCATTACCAGGCGCGGATTGAGCGCATGCAGCACGTCCCAGCCCAGGCCGAGTTTTTCCAGCACGCCCGGGCGGAAGTTTTCGATCAGGATGTCGGCCTCGGCCAGCAGGCGCTTGAGGATCTCGCGGCCCTCGGGGTGCTTGAGGTTGAGGGTGAGCGACTGTTTGTTGCGGGCCTGCACGAACCACCACAGCGAGGTGCCTTCGTACAGCTTGCGCCATTTGCGCAACGGGTCGCCGCCATCGGGCGATTCGACCTTGATCACCTCGGCGCCGAATTCGGCACAGATGCGCGAGGCGAACGGCCCAGCGATCAGGGTACCGAGTTCGACAACTTTGAGGCCGGCGAGGGGTTTGCTGGGCGTAGACATGGGGCATCCGTGGCAGCTGGGCAGAGCCGTGGTTTTATCATAGGTCCGAAGCGGCAGATACTGCTGCGGCGCAACGAAGGGCAGGATCGGTTAGACTGTGCCACTTTTCTTTGCGCAAGAAGCCCGTCGACCATGGCCCAGCCGTCCACTACCTACAAATTCGAACTGAACCTGACCGACCTCGATCGCGGCGTGTACGAAAACGTCCGGCAGACCATCGCTCGCCATCCTTCGGAGACCGAAGAACGCATGGCCGTGCGTCTGCTGGCCTATGCCCTGTGGTACAACGAGAACCTGTCGTTCGGCCGTGGCCTGTCCGATGTGGACGAAGCGGCGCTGTGGGAAAAGAGCCTGGACGATCGCATCCTGCACTGGATCGAAGTGGGCCAGCCGGACGCCGACCGACTGACCTGGTGCTCGCGGCGCACCGAGCGCACCAGCCTGCTGGCCTACGGCAGCCTGCGCGTATGGCAGAACAAGGTAGTGGATGCGGTCAAGGGCCTGAAAAACCTGAGCATCGCCGCCGTGCCGCAGGAGGTGCTGGAAACCCTGGCCACCGACATGCCCCGTACCATCAAGTGGGACGTGATGATCAGCGAAGGCACCTTGTTCGTCACCGACGACCGTGGCCAGCACGAAGTGCAGCTGGAGTGGCTGCTGGGTGAGCGTGGCTGAAGCCCCCCATGCGTATCGAACCTCGCCCGCTGCCGCCGACCCTGCCATTCCTGGGTAACCTGCCTCCCTTGCTGACCCGCCTTTACGCCGCGCGCGGCGTGCAGAGCGAGGCCGAGCTGGACAAAAGCCTCGCGCGCCTGCTGCCGTACCAGCAACTCAAGGGCATCGAGGCCGGCGTGGATCTGCTGGTCGAGGCTATCGACCAGCGCCGGCGCATCCTTATCGTCGGCGACTTCGATGCCGACGGCGCCACTGCCAGTACTGTCGGCGTGCTGGGCCTGCGCCTGCTGGGCGCGGCCCACGTCGACTACCTTGTGCCCAACCGCTTCGAATACGGTTACGGCCTGACCCCGGAAATCGTCGAAGTGGCGCTGCAACGCCAGCCGCATCTGCTGATCACCGTGGACAACGGCATTTCCAGTGTCGACGGTGTGGCTGCCGCCAAGACCGCCGGGCTCAAGGTGCTGGTCACAGACCACCACCTGCCAGGCGAGCAGTTGCCCGACGCCGACGCCATCATCAACCCCAACCAGCCTGGCTGTACTTTCCCGAGCAAGGCGCTGGCCGGGGTAGGGGTGATCTTCTATGTGCTGATGGCCCTGCGTGCGCGCCTGCGCAGCCTGGGGCGCTACGAAACGCGGCCGCAGCCGAACATCGGCGAATTGCTCGACCTGGTTGCCCTGGGCAGCGTTGCCGACGTGGTGCCATTGGATGCCAACAACCGCATCCTGGTGCACCAGGGCCTCGAGCGCATCCGCGCTGGCCGCGCCCGGCCGGGGCTCAAGGCCATTCTCGAAGTGGCTCGTCGCGATCACAGACGCATCACCTCGACCGACCTTGGCTTCATCCTCGGCCCACGGCTGAACGCTGCCGGGCGCCTGGACGACATGAGCCTGGGCATCGAATGCCTGCTGTGTGAAGACGCGGCCCAGGCCCAGGACATGGCCCGGCAACTGGACGACCTGAACCAGGACCGCAAGTCCATCGAGCAGGGCATGCAGCGCGAGGCCCTGGCCCAGCTCAAGGACCTGCCGGTCGAGTCGATGCCTTACGGCCTGTGCCTGTTCGATGCCGACTGGCATCAGGGTGTGATCGGTATTCTGGCTTCGCGCCTGAAGGAGCGTTACCACCGGCCGACCATTGCTTTCGCCGACGCGGGCGAGGGCATGCTCAAAGGGTCGGCGCGCTCGGTGCCAGGGTTCCATATTCGTGATGCCCTGGACGCCGTGGCGGCGCGTCACCCGCAACTGATCAGCAAATTCGGCGGCCACGCCATGGCGGCGGGATTGTCGTTGCCCGAAGCCAATTTCCCGGCATTTGCCGAGGCGTTCGACGAAGAGGTGCGGCGCCAGCTGCGTGAAGAGGACCTGACCGGACGGCTGTTGTCCGATGGCAGCCTGGCGGTGGAGGAGTTTCACCTCGACCTGGCCAAGGCTCTGCGCCATGCCGGGCCTTGGGGGCAGCACTTCCCCGAGCCGCTGTTCCATGGCGTGTTCCAGTTGGTGGAGCAGCGCGTGGTGGGCGAGCGGCACCTGAAGGTAGTACTCAAGAGCGAGTGCGGCTCGGTGCAGCTGGATGGCATTGCCTTTGGCATTGACCGCGAAGTGTGGCCGAACCCGACGGTGCGTTGGGTCGAGTTGGCGTACAAGCTGGATGTGAACGAGTTTCGTGGCAATGAAAGTGTGCAGTTGATGATTGCCCACATGGAGCCGCGCTGACTGCAATTCCGGGGCTGCCTTGCAGCCCATCGCCGGCAAGCCAAGCGCGATTCCTGTGGGAGCTGGCCAATGTGCCCCATGTGCGATCGATGATCGCATCAAACTCAGCGCGCCATACCTAACTCGGCATCATCCATCAGCGCCTTGGCCATCGCACTGAGATAGTGCGCAGCCCAGATCATCATGGGTTTCTCATCCATTAGCCCGACGATGGTCAACTCCCGCACATAGCCCATCAATTCCGAAGCCTGATCACGGGCGTCTCGGCACGGAATGCCCGCTTCGATGCGAAATAATGGGTGGGTCTGGTTTTCGCCCTGAAAGAAAGTGGTCTTGCCGACGGTGAATTGGGTGTCTTCTGTAGTCATTTTTATAGCAATTCCTTGAAGGTTGAAGGAGTTGCCACCGCCGTTTCCACACGAAGGGCGGCAACTGTATGCAGGGTGGAAAACCGGCCTTCAAGGAACCCGGTAGGCCAAACGGCCTCCCGCACACAGCTGCCATTACGACAGGCACTTGAAGATTGACCGGGTTTCCACACCCGCATCGCTAGATTTCAGCGACCCAGAAAGCCTAAGTGGCGGTGTATCCGGGAACAATCAGACGCCTGTCGACAGAACGTGTAGGGTATTTCCTCAGGTCAGGCATCACCAGATCTGAGTCGTAGGGGATATCTGAAATACCTGTCAGAGTGCCTGCCTGTAGCGGCGGTCAGGGCTGCCAGGTGCCTGCCTTGAGAGTGATGTCGCCTGTGAGATCGAGCGCCGCCCGCGCGGCGCTTCGCGGGGCAAGCCCGCTCCCACATTTGTTGCAACGTGCCGAACCTGTCAGGCCATGGTTGCCTGCCTTGGTGCATGTCTTGAGGCAGGTGAGGCGGCATCAATGCCCACCTCGAAATCCAGTCATGCCAACAAGGCTGACAACCATGGCCTCACAGACATGGCCACGTTGCAACAAATGTGGGAGCGGGCTTGTCCCGCGAAGCGCCGCGCGGGCGGCGCTCGATCTCACAGGCGCCATCACTCTCACGCCAACCACCCCGCACACCCACCCGAAATCCCATGGAACCTCCCCCCCAACCATTCTGGTCTAGTCTGAAGTTATGACCGGACCCGGGCCAGGGACGTGCAATTGAGTGTCCGGGCCGGATCACCATTGGAGTCCTTGGGAGGTGCCCTCATGAGCCTGCTGCTCGAGCCTTACACCCTGCGTCAGCTGACCCTGCCCAACCGCATAGCCGTTTCGCCGATGTGCCAGTATTCCGCTGTCGATGGCCTGGCCAACGATTGGCACCTTGTCCATTTAGGCAGCCGCGCCGTGGGGGGCGCGGGCCTGGTAATCACTGAAGCCGTGGCGGTTACCGCCGATGGCCGCATCACCGCCGAAGACCTCGGCCTGTGGGACGACGCGCAGATCGCCCCGCTGCAACGCATCACCCGTTTCATCACCGCCCAAGGTAGCGTGCCGGGCATCCAGCTGGCCCACGCCGGGCGCAAGGCCAGTACCTATCGCCCGTGGTTGGGCAAGCAAGGCAGTGTCAAGCTCGAAGAGGGTGGCTGGCAACCGGTGGGGCCGTCGAAGATCGCCTTCGACCCGCAGCACACCGTGCCGCGCGAATTGAACAAGGATGAAATCCAGCAGGTGATCGCCGCCTTCGTCGCCTCGACCGAGCGTGCCCTGAAGGCCGGTTTCAAGGTGGTCGAGATCCACGCCGCCCATGGCTACCTGTTGCACCAGTTCCTGTCGCCGTTGAGCAACCAGCGTCGCGACGAGTACGGCAGCAGTTTCGAAAACCGTATCCGCCTGACCCTGCAGGTGGTCGAGGCCGTGCGCAAGGTCTGGCCTGCCGAGTTACCGCTGTTCGTGCGGGTATCGGCGACCGACTGGGTCGAGGACGGATGGAACCCGGATGAAACCGTCGAACTGGCCCGCCGCCTGCGTGGCTTGGGCGTCGACCTGATCGACGTGTCGTCCGGCGGCACCTCGGTCAATGCCGAAATCCCCACAGGGCCCGGCTACCAGACCCGCTTCGCCGAGCGTGTGCGCAAGGAATCGGAAATTGCCACCGGCACCGTGGGCATGATCACCGAACCGGCCCAGGCCGAGCACATTCTGCGCACCGGCCAGGCCGACATCATCTTCCTAGCCCGCGAACTGCTTCGCGACCCGTACTGGCCGCTGCACGCCGACGACGACCTGGGCGGCAACAAGGCCACCTGGCCAGCGCAATACCAGCGCGCCACCAGCCGGGCCAACCCGATTCACGAGTCGGATTTGCGCGACTAGGGTCTACCTGTACTGGCCTCTTCGTGGGTGAACCCGCTCCCACAGGTACATCACTAACCTCAAGGGCTGTGATGTACCTGTGGGAGCGGGCAAGCCCGCGAAGAAGGCGGCTCGGTGTTTGGCACCGGCTTCGCCGGTGTTCGCGGCGGTTCGACGCCTCGATGACCCTGCTCCTACAACGACCGCGTTGGCTTCTCAACTCAGCTATAGGCGGCTTTGCTGAGGATATCGCTTACCCACTGGTTGATACTCTTCTCTGCCAACTCGGCCTTGGCGGCCACGCTGGCATGAAGGGTAGGTTCGAGTCGCAGGCTAAGCTTGCCAGAGTAGGTCTTCTGCGGCTCGCGACCCAGGCGTTCGCAAGTCTCAAGATAATCGTCCACGGCTTCTTCGAATGCCTGGCGCAACTCACTGATGGATTCGCCGTGAAAACCGATCACATCGCGAATACCCGCAACGTGGCCGATCAGCAACTGGTCTTCGTCGCTGTATTCGATACGAGCGGCATAGCCGCGGTAAGTCATGACATTCATGGTATTACTCCTGCCTGCTCAAGGAACTGGCGGGCGTCTCGTAGTTGGTAGGGCTTTGCGTGCCTGTCCGGATGAGGGCGGTGGAAGGTTGCCACTGCTCCATTGAGTTCAAAGCGAACCCGTGACCCTCGTCCTTCAATCACTCGGGCACCCAGGGATACCAACAGTGATTCCACTCGCGCCCACTCCAGCGTCCTGGGAACCGGCCTTTTCAGTACTGCTTCAAGTGTGGCTTGCTGATGATTATTCATGGTATCAGATTATGATACCAGCAAGCATGGCTCAATGGATGAGCAGTAGGAGGGAGTAGATCAAGCTTGAAGGAAATGTCTGAGATGTTAACCGAGGGGCAAAGCCCCTCGGTTAACGGTTCGGTCAATGTTTGATCATCACATGCCGCACACAGGTATAGTCCTCCAGCCCATACATCGACATGTCCTTGCCATACCCCGAATGCTTCTGCCCGCCATGGGGCATTTCGCTGACCAGCATGAAGTGGGTGTTCACCCAGGTGCAGCCATACTGCAGGCGTGCCGCCAGGCGGTGGGCGCGGCCGGTGTCGCGGGTCCAGACCGATGAGGCCAGGCCGTAGTTGGAGTCGTTGGCCCATTCCAGCGCCTGCGCTTCGTCGCTGAAACGGGTCACCGACACTACCGGGCCGAACACTTCGTTGCGCACGATCTCGTCATCCTGCAGCGCATCGGCCAGCACAGTCGGCTCGAAGAAGAAACCGTCGCCATCAATCGCCTTGCCGCCCGTAACGAGGCGAATGTGCGGCTGGGCAACCGCGCGTTGCACCAGGCCCGCGACCTTGTCGCGGTGCTGGGCACTGATCAGTGGCCCCAGTTCGGTGTCCTCGGCTTCCTGCAGGCCCGGCTTGAGGCTGGCCACTGCGGCCCCCAGGCGTTCGACGAAGCGCTCGTAGATGCCATCCTGCACGTACAGCCGACAGGCCGCAGTGCAGTCCTGGCCGGCGTTGTAAAAGCCGAAGGTACGGATGCCGTCGATGGCCGCGTCGATGTCGGCATCGTCGAACACCAGCACCGGGGCCTTGCCGCCCAGTTCCATGTGCATGCGTTTCACGCTGTCGGCGGTGGCGCTGATGATGTGTGCGCCGGTGGGGATCGAGCCGGTCAGCGACACCATGCGCACCTTGGGGTGGTTGACCAGTGGGTTGCCGACCGTCTGACCTCGGCCGAAGAGGATGTTCAGCACCCCCGGTGGCAGCAGGTCCTGGGCCAGTTCGCCAAGGCGCAGGGCGGTCAGCGGGGTCAGCTCGGAGGGCTTGATCACCACCGTATTGCCGGCAGCCAGGGCCGGGGCGACCTTCCACGCCAGCATCATCAACGGGTAGTTCCACGGCGCGATCGAGGCCACCACGCCCAGCGGGTCGCGGCGGATCATCGACGTATGGCCCGGCAGGTACTCGCCGGCAGCCGAGCCGCCCAGGCAACGCGCCGCGCCGGCAAAGTAGCGGAACACATCGGCAATTGCCGGAATCTCGTCATTCAGCGCGGCACTCAGCGGCTTACCGCAGTTCTGCGATTCCAGCCGGGCCAGTTCATCGCCGTGCTCTTCGATGGTGTCGGCCAGCGCCAGCAACGTTTGCGAGCGCTCCTTGGGGCTGGTTTGCGACCAGCTGTCGAAGGCCTGGTCAGCGGCGCGTACGGCACAGTCCACCTGGGCTTCGCTGGCTTCGTTGATCTGCGCCAGGGCAGTGCCCAGCGCCGGGTTGAGTACGGTCCAGGCCGGGCCTTCGCCAGCGACCAGTTGGCCATTGATCAGCATCTGCGTTTGCATCGGGGACTCCTCCAGGGTCATTTGCCACTGCCCGCAACGCTTTCGCCGCCACGGGTCAGGTAATAGGCGCCAAGGATCGGCAGCATGGTCACCAGCATCACCAGCATGGCGACCACGTTGGTCACCGGTACGTCGCGCGGGCGGCTGAGCTGGTTGAGCAGCCAGATCGGCAGGGTGCGTTCGTGGCCGGCGGTGAAAGTGGTGACGATGATCTCGTCGAACGACAAGGCAAAGGCCAGCATGCCACCGGCCAGCAGCGCCGAGCCGAGGTTGGGCAGGATGATGTAGCGGAAGGTTTGCCAGCCGTCGGCGCCGAGGTCCATAGAGGCTTCGATCAGGCTCTGCGAAGTACGCCGCAGGCGGGCGATCACATTGTTATAGACAATCACCACGCAGAACGTGGCGTGGCCGACCACGATGGTGAACACACCGGGCTCTATCCCCAAGGTCTTGAACGCCGAGAGCAGGGCGATGCCGGTGATGATGCCGGGCAGGGCGATGGGCAGGATCAGCATCAGCGAAATGCTCTCCTTGCCGAAAAAGCTGCGCCGGTACAGCGCCGCCGAGGCCAGGGTGCCGAGTATCAGGGCGATCAGCGTGGCCAGGCAGGCCACCTGCAGCGACAACTTGATGGCCTCTAGCACATCGGGCCGGGCAAAGGCCACGGTGAACCACTTCAGGGTAAAGCCCTTGGGCGGGAAGCTGAATGCTGCGTCTTCGGTGTTGAAGGCGTAAAGGAAGATGATCAGGATCGGGAAGTGCAGGAACAGCAACCCGCCCCAGGCTACCAGGCGCAGCCCGGTCGAGGCTTTTTCAGAGTGCATCGAAGGCCCCCAGGCGCTTGACGATGGACAGGTATACCGCGATCAGCACGATCGGCACCAGGGTGAACGCGGCGGCCATCGGCATGTTGCCGATCGCTCCTTGCTGGGCATAGACCATGCTACCGATGAAATACCCGGGCGGGCCGACCAGCTGCGGCACGATGAAGTCACCCAGGGTCAGCGAGAAGGTAAAGATCGAGCCAGCCGCAATGCCCGGGATCGACAGTGGCAGGATCACCTGCACGAAGGTTTGCCCAGGCCGGGCGCCGAGGTCAGCCGAGGCTTGCAGCAGCGACGGCGGCAAGCGCTCCAGTGAGGCCTGGATCGGCAGGATCATGAACGGCAGCCAGATGTACACGAACACCATGAAACGCCCCAGGTGCGAAGTCGACAGCGTGCTGCCTCCCACACCTGGCACAGCCAGGACGGCTTGCAGCAGCGCATCCAGGTGCAACTGCTGGAAGAACCACTGGGCCACGCCGCCCTTGGCCAACAGCAGAGTCCAGGCGTAGGTCTTGACGATGTAGCTGGCCCACATCGGCATCATCACCGCGATGTAGAAAAATGCCTTGGTCTTGCCGCTGGTGTAGCGCGCCATGTAGTAGGCGATGGGGAAGGCCAGCACCGCACTGGCCAGCGACACCGCCAGCGCCATACCCAGGGTGCGCAGGATGATGTCGAAGTTCGACGGGTTGAACAGCGCAGTGAAATTGCCCAGGGTCAGGTCCGGGGTCACCGCCATGGTGAAATCGTCGAAGGTATAGAAGCCCTGCCACAGCAGGTTCAGCAGCGAACCCAGGTAGATTGCGCCGAACCAGGTCAGCGGTGGGATCAACAACAGGGCCAGGTACAGGTTAGGGCGCCGGTACAGCAGGTTGGACAGGCCGCGCAGTATGTTCATGTCAGCGGCCCTCGGCTTCCTGCAGCACCGTCATGGCATCACGGGGCCAATGTGCCTGTACCCGTTGCCCGGGTTGCCAGGCCTGTGCCTGCGCTTGCCAGCGGTCGTTGGCCTGGCTTACCGCCAGCAACTGGCCGCTGTCCAGTTGCAGCTCGTAGCGGGTGGCACTGCCCTGATACTGGATATCTTGCAGCAGGCCGCTGACCTGGACGTGCTGGCCGGCTGTGGCGGGGGCACCGAGGCGGATGTGTTCGGGGCGGATGGAGAAGGGCGCCGGGCTACCATTGAGCGCCATGGCCAGTTCGCCACGCACCACATTGGAGGTACCGACGAATTCGGCGACGAAGGTGGTCGCCGGTTGCATGTACAGGTTGCGCGGGGTGTCGACCTGCTCGATGCGGCCGCGGTTGAACACCGCCACCCGGTCGGACATCGACAGGGCCTCCGTCTGGTCGTGGGTGACGAAAATGAAAGTGATGCCCAGCTGGCGCTGCAGTTTTTTCAGCTCGCCCTGCATCTGTTCGCGCAACTTCAGGTCCAGCGCGCCCAGCGGTTCGTCCAGCAGCAATACCCGTGGCCGGTTGACCAGCGCGCGAGCCAGGGCCACGCGCTGGCGCTGGCCACCGGACAGCTGTGCCGGCTTGCGCGTGCCGTAGCCCGCCAGGGCTACCATCGCCAGGGCTTCTTCGGCGCGGCTGTGGCGTGCGGCCTTGGCCACTCCTTTTACCTTCAGGCCATAAGCGATGTTGTCCAGCACGTTCATGTGCGGGAACAGTGCGTAGTCCTGGAATACGGTGTTGACGTCGCGCTGGTAAGGCGGCACGCCGGCGGCTTCGACGCCGTGGATGCGGATCGAACCGCTGGTGGGTTGCTCGAAGCCGGCGATCAGGCGCAGGCAGGTGGTCTTGCCCGAACCAGAGGGGCCGAGCATGGAGAAGAATTCGCCATCGATGATGTCGATGCTGACCTGGTCGACGGCCTTGACCTCGCCGAAGGTGCGGGAAACCTGGGTGAACTGGACGGCTAGGGGCATGCGTTGGCTCCAGGCATCTAAGTTTCTCCTGTGCCGGCCTCTTCGCGGGTGAACCCGCTCCCACAGGTAAAGCGCCACCCGTACAGGCGGAGATGAACCTGTGGGAGCGGGTTTACCCGCGAAGAGGCCGGCACAGGCATTCAGGCAACCTCAGCGCCCACCCATGATCGCAATGTAATCCTGGGTCCAGCGGCTATACGGCACGAACTTGCCCCCCTGAGCCTGTGGGGTTTTCCAGAAGGCGATCTTGTCGAAATTGTCGAAACCGTTGGTCTTGCAGCCTTCGGCCCCCAGCAGCTCACTGCCGGTGCAGGCCGCCGGCACCGCCGGCAACGATCCGAACCAGGCCGCCACGTCACCCTGTACCTTCGGCTGCAGCGACCAGTCCATCCACTTGTAGGCACAGTTGGGGTGCTTGGCCTCGCTGTGCAGCATGGTGGTGTCGGCCCAGCCGGTCGCGCCTTCCTTGGGAATGGTCGAGGCCACTGGCTGCTTCTCGGCCTTCAGGCCATTGACCATGTAACCCCAGGAACTGGAGGCGACCACGCCTTCATTCTTGACATCGCTCATCTGCACCGTAGCGTCATGCCAGTAGCGGTGGATCAGTGGTTGCTGCTGGCGCAGCAGTTCCAGTACGGCTTTGTACTGTGCTTCGCTCAGCTGGTACGGGTCCTGGATGCCCAGCTCCGGCTTGGCCGTCTTGAGGTACAACGCCGCATCGGCGATGTAGATCGGCCCATCGTAGGCCTGCACGCGCCCCTTGTTCGGCTTGCCATCGGGCAGGTTCTGCGGCTCGAACAGTACCCCCCAGCTGGTGGGCGCCTGCTTGAACACGTCGGTGTTGTACAGCAGCACGTTCGGCCCCCATTGGTACGGGGTGCCGTAGACCTGTTTGTCGACCACGTACCAGCTACCGTTCTGTAGCCGTGGGTCGATGTTCTTCCAGTTGGGGATCAAGGCGGTGTTGATCGGCTGTACCCGCTTGCCCGCGATCAGCCGCAGCGAAGCATCGCCCGAGGCGGTGACCAGGTCGTAACCGCCCTTGGTCATCAGGCTGACCATCTCGTCCGAGGTGGCGGCGGTCTTGACGCTGACCTTGCAGCCGGTTTCCTTCTCGAAGCCGGTTACCCAGTCGTAGGCCTTGTCGCTTTCACCGCGCTCGATGTAGCCGGGCCAGGCGACGATGTCCAGGCGCCCCTCGCCAGGCCCCAGGGCCTTGGGTGGTTCGCTAGCCTGCAGGCTGGCGCTGGCCAGCACGGCGCAGGCGGCGCCGAGCAATGCGGTCTTGTGCACTGACATGGTGTTCCCTCTTCTTGGAGATTTTGGTCGGGGCAGTCATCAAGCAAGCCGTGAAGCGATCGTTATAAGCGTAGTGCGGTTGCGCGCAGTATTGGCGATACCGAGTCTAGTTGGCTTTTTGCCAGCCAATGCAACATCTGGAAGCAAATCCCCCCATGGCGATCGGTCGGGCAGGGCTTAACCTGACGGCTCCCTTGGCCAACACGGAGACCGTTTGATGAATACCCGGGGATTGCTCGACCAGTTGCTCAAGTCCGGTCAGGACTTGCTCGCCAGTCAGGCCGGCAAGGGCAGCTCTGGCAAGCCTGGCACCAGTGCCGATGGCCTTGGCAGCCTGCTTTCCGGCGCCGGTGGCGGCGCCCTGGCAGCGGGCGCCATGGGCTTGCTGCTGGGTAACAAGAAAGCTCGCAAATATGGCGGCAAGGCCCTCACCTATGGCGGCTTGGCCGCGCTGGGTGTGCTGGCATACAAGGCCTATGGCAACTGGCAGGCGAGCCAGCAGCAGGCTGCCGCCGAACCACAGACGGTCGATCGCCTGCCGCCGGCCCAGGCCGAGCAGCACAGCCAGGCGGTGTTGCGGGCGCTGGTGGCGGCAGCCAAGTCCGATGGCCATATCGACGAGCGCGAGCGGGCGCTGATCGAGGGCGAGTTCACTCGCCTGGATACTGACCGTGAACTGCAGCACTGGCTGCATGCCGAGTTGAACAAGCCACTGGACCCGGCCGAAGTGGCTCGTGCCGCGCAAACGCCGGAGATGGCCGCCGAGATGTACCTGGCCAGCGTGATGATGGTTGACCAGGAAAACTTCATGGAGCGCGCCTACCTTGACGAACTGGCCCGCCAGCTGCGCCTGGCCCCGGCCCTGCGCCAGGAACTGGAGAGCCAGGCAAGGCAGGCGGTAGCGCAGTAGCACTGCTTGGCACGGCATTTTCAGCCCCTGTGAGATCGAGCGCCGCCCACTCGGCGCTCGATCTCACAGGGGCTGAAAATGTCGCGGCAAGCGCCCGGTGGCTTTTACCCCATACCCCATACCCTACATTTCAGCCGCATGAGCGCGGGGCGCCTGGGCTATACTTCGGCGATTTTCCCGCTCGTTGTGAATTCCTGAGGGCTGAATGTGAAAAACTGGACCTTGCGCCAACGGATCCTGGCAAGTTTCGCCGTGATCATCGCCATCATGCTGCTGATGATCGTGGCCGCCTACTCGCGGTTGGTGACCATCGCGTCCGCCGAGCAGGCAGTGGGGAGCGACAGCATTCCCGGGGTGTACTACAGCTCGATGATCCGTAGCGCCTGGGTCGACAGCTATGTCACCAGCCAGCAACTGGTGGGCCTGTCCAACCGTCGTGAAATCACCTCGGCCGACATGGAACTGTTCAAAGGTTTCGAGGACCGTCTGAAGCAGTACATGGCACGTTACCAGGCCACGATCCTGAGCCAAGCCGACCAGAGCCACTTCGACACCTTCGTGCAACTCGAAGAAAACTACATGAAGATCGTCGGCCAGGTACTGGACGCTTACCGTCAGCACGACTATGACGGAGCCCAGCGGTTGATCAACGAGGAGCTCACCCCGGCCTGGGTGGATGGGCGCAAGCATCTGAACCAGGTTATCGAAGACAATCGGACCTCTGCTGAAGCTGCCACCAACGAAATTGTCAGCGCCGTGAGCACGGCCAAGGGCAGCATGGTGGTTTCGCTGTTGCTGGCGATCATCGCCGCAGGTATATGCGGCCTGCTGCTGCTACGCGCCATCACTGCGCCCGTGCAGCACATTGTCCATGCCCTCGACAAGCTGCGCTCAGGCGACCTGAGCATGCGCCTGAGCCTGGAGCGCAAGGACGAGTTCGGCGCCATCGAAAGCGGCTTCAACGAAATGGCCGAGGCCCTGGCCAACCTGGTATCCCAGGCCCAGCGTTCGTCGGTGCAGGTGACCACCTCGGTGACCGAAATTGCCGCCACCTCCAAGCAACAGCAGGCCACCGCCACCGAGACGGCCGCCACCACTACCGAAATCGGTGCCACCTCCCGGGAGATCGCCGCCACTTCGCGTGACCTGGTGCGCACCATGACCGAAGTTACCGCCGCTGCCGACCAGGCCTCCAGCCTGGCCGGTTCCGGCCAGCAGGGCCTGGCGCGTATGGAGGAGACCATGCACCAGGTGATGGGCGCCGCCGACCTGGTTAACGCCAAGCTGGGCATCCTCAACGAAAAGGCCAGCAACATCACCCAGATGGTGGTGACCATCGTCAAGGTTGCCGACCAGACCAACCTGCTGTCGCTCAACGCTGCCATCGAAGCGGAAAAGGCCGGCGAGTACGGCCGCGGCTTTGCCGTGGTGGCCACCGAAGTGCGCCGCCTGGCCGACCAGACTGCCGTGGCCACCTACGACATCGAACAGATGGTGCGCGAGATCCAGTCGGCGGTGTCGGCCGGGGTCATGGGCATGGACAAGTTTTCCGAAGAAGTACGCCGCGGCATGTTCGAGGTGCAGCAGGTGGGCGAGCAGCTCAGCCAGATCATCCACCAGGTGCAGGCCCTGGCGCCGCGCGTGCTGATGGTCAACGAAGGCATGCAGGCCCAGGCCACGGGTGCCGAGCAGATCAACCAGGCGCTGGCCCAGCTCAGCGATGCCAGCACCCAGACCGTCGAGTCGCTGCGCCAGGCCAGTTTCGCCATCGATGAGCTGAGCCAGGTGGCCGCTGGCCTGCGTGGCGGCGTGTCACGCTTCAAAGTCTGACTGCGATGAACGACTTGCAACCGCGCGCCGCGCGGGCGGGCAACGCCAAGGGGGCGTTGTACCTGCAGTTTCGCATCGGGGAGCAACGCTTTGCCCTGAGTGTGCACGAAGTGATCGAGGTGTTGCCGCGCCAGCCGCTCAAGCCGATCGCCAAGGCGCCTGCCTGGGTCGCGGGCATCCTTGCACACCGAGACATGCTGGTGCCGGTGGTCGACCTGGCGGCGTTGAGCTTCGGCCAATCGGCAGCGCAGCGCACCAGTACCCGTCTGGTGCTGGTGCATTACCGAGGCGGCCTGCAGCTTGGCCTGATCCTGGAACAGGCCACCGAAACCCTGCGTTGTCACCCCGACGAGTTCCAGCCGTATGGCGTGGACAGCGGCGAGGCCCCGTACCTGGGCCCGGTGCGTCAGGATGCGCAGGGCTTGTTGCAGCGCATCGAAGTCAACGACCTGCTGCCCGATGCCGTGCATGAATTGTTGTACGCGGATGATCCGACAGGGATGCCGAGATGAACGAACAGCGTTTCTTCCGCTTCTTGCGCGAACGTATCGGCCTGGATGTGGAGTCGGTGGGCGCGCCCATGGTCGAGCGTGCGCTGCGCCAGCGTTGCGTCGCCGTGAACGCCGCGGACCTGGATGATTACTGGCTGCACCTGCAGCAGTCGATGGCTGAGCAACAGGCGCTGATCGAGGCCGTCATCGTCCCGGAAACCTGGTTCTTCCGTTACCCCGAATCCTTCACCGCGTTGGCCGGCCTGGCGCACAAGCGCCTGGCCGAGCTGGCCGGGGCGCGTCCGCTGCGTTTGCTCAGCCTGCCATGCTCGACCGGCGAGGAACCCTATTCGCTGGCCATGGCCTTGCTCGATGCCGGCATCGCGCCGGGGGCGTTCCTGATCGACGGCATGGACATCAGCCCCAGTTCGGTGGCCAAGGCGGGGCAGGCCGTGTACGGACGCAATGCCTTCCGTGGCAGCGACCTGAGCTTTCGCGAGCGCTACTTCGATGCCCTCGACGAAGGGCACCACCTGCATGAGCGGGTGCGCGAGCAAGTCAGCTTGCAGGTAGGCAACGTGCTCGACCCGGCACTGGCCAGCCGCGATGGCCTGTACGACTTCGTGTTCTGCCGCAACCTGCTGATCTATTTCGATGTGCCGACCCAGCAACGGGTGTTCGAAGTGCTCAAGCGCCTGCTGCACCCACAGGGCGTGCTGTTCATCGGCCCGGCCGAAGGCAGCTTGCTGGCGCGGATGGGCATGCGTCCGCTGGGCATTGCGCAGTCGTTCGCCTACGTGCGCCAGGAGGGCGGCGGCCCTGCGCTGGCCATGCCTCCGGTCCAGCCCTCGCGGCGCATGTCACCAGCACTGGTCACGCCAGGCTATTCGCCACCGAACGCAGCGTTGCCGCGCCCTTTGCGCGTGCTGCCCGCGGCGGCCAAGCCAGCGCCGGCGCGCGAGCACAAGCACGAGGAGGCAAGCGAGTTGCTGGCCAGCATTGCCCGGCTTGCCAATGCCGGCGCCAGCGAACAGGCCCGCGCCGAATGCCAGCGCTACCTGGGCCTGTTCGCGCCTTCGGCGCAGGTTTACTACTGGCTTGGGCTGCTCAGCGATACCGAGGGCGATGCGCAGCAAGCTCTGACCCACTATCGCAAAGCCCTGTACCTGGAACCGCAACACCCCGAGGCCCTGGTGCACCTGGCGGCCTTGCTGGCGGCCCAGGGCGACCTGGCCGGTGCCCGGCGTTTGCAGGAGCGCGCTGCGCGGGTTGGCCGGGGGTCTGAACGATGAAGGAGTCCGCGATGCAATTGCTCGCCGAGGCTGACGCGCACGTCGACGATTGCTGGAACCGCATTGGCGTACATGGCGACAAGCAGTGCCCGTTGCTGGAACGCCATGTTCACTGCCGCAACTGCGAGGTATATGCCGCTGCGGCCACGCGCCTGCTCGACCGCTACGCGTTGATGCAAGACCATCAGGCTGGCGTAGCGACGCCGGTCGAGGAAAGCACCGGCCGCTCCATGCTGCTGTTCCGCCTCGGCGAAGAATGGCTGGCGCTGGCCACCACCTGCCTGGCCGAAATTGCCCCGCTGCAGGTGGTGCATTCGCTGCCGCACCAGCGCTCGCGGGTGTTGCTGGGGGTGGTCAACGTGCGCGGTGCGCTGGTGCCGTGCCTGTCATTGGCTGACCTGCTGGGTGTACAGGCCAGTGCTGCCGAGCAACGCAGCAGCCGGGCGATGCCTCGCATGCTGATCCTGGCCGCCGAGGGCGGGCCGGTAGTGATGGCGGTCGAGGAAATCGACGGTATTCACCAGCTCGACCCGCTGCTGCTGGGCAGCGACCAGGACGCCTCCCTCTTCACCGCCGCGGTCCTGCAATGGCGAGGCCGCAGTGTGCGGGTACTGGACGATCAACACTTACTGTCTGCCGTGCAGCGGAGCCTGTCATGACCCCAGAGCAAATGCGCGACGCATCGTTGCTCGAACTGTTCAGCCTGGAGGCCGAGGCGCAGACCCAGGTGCTCAGCGCCGGCCTGATGGCGCTGGAGCGTAACCCCACGCAGGCTGACCAACTCGAGGCCTGCATGCGCGCCGCCCACTCGCTGAAGGGCGCGGCGCGGATCGTCGGGGTGGACGCTGGCGTCAGTGTCGCCCACGTCATGGAGGACTGCCTGGTGGCCGCCCAGGAGGGGCGGCTGCGCCTTGGCACTGAGCATATCGACGCCCTGTTGCAGGGCACCGACCTGCTGATGCGCATCGCCACGCCTGGCGATGCCGGGGCGCAGGCGACCCTGCCGGTGTTCCTTGCGCAAATGGCCGGTCTGCTCGACCCGGGGGCGGCAGCTATGCCCCCTTTGTCGCCAGCCGTTCCAGCGCCGCCGGAAGCGCCAGTGCAAACCGCGCGAGCCGAACCTCTGCCGTTGCCTGTGGAACCCTTGGAGTCAGAGCTTGAGCTGGCCCCACGTCGCAAGGCCGGCAAGCGCGCCAGCGAAGGCACGGAGCGGGTGCTGCGGGTCACCGCCGACCGCCTCAACAGCCTGCTCGACCTGTCCAGCAAGTCGCTGGTGGAGACCCAGCGGCTCAAGCCTTACCTGGCTACCCTGCAGCGCCTCAAGCGTATGCATGGCCAGGGCATGCAGGCGCTCGACGGCCTGCGCATGCAGCTGGAGGACAGTGGCCAGAGCAGCGAGGTGCTGGAAGCGTTGGCTCAGACCCAGCGCCTGCTGGCGGAAACCCAGCAGATCCTGCAGCAGCAGGCAGCTGACCTGGACGAATTCGGCTGGCAAGCCAGCCAGCGCGCACAACTGCTGTACGACACCGCGCTGGCCTGCCGGATGCGGCCGCTTGCCGACGTGTTGACCGGCCAGAGCCGCATGGTGCGTGACCTCGGCCGCTCGCTGGGCAAGCCGGTGCGGCTGCTGGTGGAAGGGGAGAAGACCCAGGTCGACCGCGATGTGCTGGAAAAGCTCGAAGCACCGCTGACCCACCTGTTGCGCAACGCGGTCGACCACGGCATCGAACTGCCCGAGCGTCGCCTGCTGGCGGGCAAGGCGGAGGAGGGAGTAATCCGCCTGCGTGCCTCGCACCAGGCCGGTATGCTCAGCCTGGAACTGATCGACGACGGTGCCGGTATTGACCTTGAGCGCCTGCGCAGCAGCATCGTCGAGCGTTCCCTGTCACCCGCCGACACAGTGGCGCGGATGAGCGAGGCAGAGTTGATGACGTTCCTGTTTCTGCCCGGTTTCAGCCTGCGCGACAAGGTCACCGAGGTGTCCGGGCGCGGCGTGGGTCTGGATGCGGTGCAGCACATGATCCGTGAGTTGCGCGGCTCGATCGAGCTGACCCAGCTGGCCGGGCAGGGCTGCCGTTTTCACCTGCAGGTGCCGCTGACCCTGTCGGTGGTGCGCAGCCTGGTGGTCGAGGTTGGGGGGGAGGCCTATGCCTTCCCGCTCGCCCATATCGAACGCTCGCTGAAAGTGAACGCCGAAGAGATCGTGCAGATCGAAGGGCGCCAGCACTTCTGGCATGAAGGCCGGCATATTGGCCTGGTCGCGGCCAGCCAACTGCTCAACCGCCCGGCCGGGCAAACGCAGGAGAGCAGCCTGTGGGTAGTGGTGATCCGTGAGCGAGAGCAACTGTACGGCGTGGCCGTGGAGCGGCTGGTGGGCGAGCGGGTGTTGGTAGTGATGCCGCTCGACCCACGGCTGGGCAAGGTGCGGGACATTTCCTCCGGTGCCTTGCTCGACGATGGCTCGGTGGTGCTGATCGTCGATGTCGAGGACCTGCTGCGGTCAGTGGAGAAACTGCTCAGTACCGGCAGTCTGGAACGTATCGAGCGCAGTAGCAGCGGCGCCCGTGGCGTGGCGCGCAAGCGCATCCTGGTGGTCGACGATTCGCTGACAGTGCGTGAACTGCAGCGCAAGCTGCTCGGCAACCGTGGCTACGACGTGGCCGTGGCGGTGGATGGCATGGACGGCTGGAATGCCCTGCGTGGCGAGGACTTCGACCTGCTGATCACCGACATCGATATGCCGCGCATGGATGGCATCGAGCTGGTCACCCTGGTGCGCCGCGACCAGCGCCTGCAATCGCTGCCAGTGATGGTGGTGTCCTACAAGGACCGTGAGGAAGATCGACGGCGTGGCCTGGATGCCGGCGCCGACTACTATTTGGCAAAGGCCAGTTTCCACGACGATGCGTTGCTTGATGCTGTGATTGAGCTGATCGGAGGTGCTCAGGGATGAAGATCGCCATCGTCAACGATATGCCCATGGCCGTCGAGGCGCTGCGCCGGGCGGTCGCCTTCGAACCCGAGCACCAGGTGATATGGGTGGCCGGCAATGGAGCCGAGGCGGTGCGGCGTTGCGCGGAGCAGTTGCCCGACCTGATTCTCATGGACCTGATCATGCCGGTGATGGACGGCGTCGAGGCCACCCGCAGGATCATGGCCGAAACCCCCTGTGCCATCGTGATCGTAACGGTCGACCGCAAGCAGAACATGCACCGGGTGTTCGAGGCCATGGGGCACGGCGCCCTCGACGTGGTCGACACCCCGGCGCTGGGGGCGGGCGACCCGCGCGAAGCGGCAGCGCCACTGCTGCGCAAGATTCTCAACATAAGCTGGCTGATCGGCCAGCAGCGTGCACCGGCCGCACGCCCGGTCGCTGCGCCCGTACGGGCCGCGTCCCAGCACCGCGGGCTGGTGGCTATCGGCTCGTCCGCGGGTGGCCCGGCCGCCCTCGAAGTGCTGCTCAAGGGCCTGCCGGAGGCGTTCCCGGCGGCCATCGTGCTGGTCCAGCATGTGGACCAGGTGTTTGCCGCGGGCATGGCCGAATGGCTCAGCAGCGCGGCGGGCCTGCCGGTGCGCCTGGCCCGTGAAGGCGAACCGCCCCAGCCCGGTCAGGTACTGCTGGCCGGCACCAACCACCACATCCGCCTGCTACAGAACGGCCAACTGGCCTACACTGCCGAACCAGTCAATGAAATCTACCGGCCCTCGATCGATGTGTTCTTCGAGAGTGTGGCGCGCTATTGGACCGGCGATGCGGTGGGCGTGTTGCTTACCGGCATGGGCCGCGACGGTGCCCAGGGGCTGAAGCTGATGCGCCAGCAGGGCTTCCTGACCATTGCCCAGAACCAGGCCAGCAGCGCGGTGTACGGGATGCCCAAGGCCGCTGCGGCCATCGATGCAGCGGTGGAAGTCCGCCCGCTGGAGCGTATAGCCGGGCGCTTGATGGAATTTTTCGCAAAATGACGAAGTGTATTGAATCACGCCGCCAGGCCGGCAGTGATCGGGTGAACAGGTATGAATGATTTACCGATCGAAGGTTTCACGACCCCCAACGAGAACTCGGCGATGGTGCTGCTGGTCGACGACCAGGCCATGATCGGCGAGGCGGTGCGGCGTGGCCTGGCCAATGAAGACAACATCGACTTCCATTTCTGCGCCGACCCGCACCAGGCAGTGGCCCAGGCCGTGCGCATCAAGCCCACGGTGATCCTCCAGGACCTGATCATGCCCGGCCTGGACGGGCTGACCCTGGTGCGTGAATACCGCAACAACCCGTCGACCCAGGACATCCCGATCATCGTCCTGTCGACCAAGGAAGACCCGCTGGTCAAGAGCGCAGCCTTTGCTGCCGGGGCCAACGATTACCTGGTCAAGCTGCCGGACACCATCGAGCTGGTGGCGCGCATTCGCTATCACTCGCGCTCCTACCTGACCTTGCTGCAGCGCGACGAGGCCTACCGCGCCTTGCGCGTCAGCCAGCAGCAGTTGCTCGACTCCAACCTGATGCTGCAGCGGCTGATGAACTCCGATGGCCTGACCGGGTTGTCCAACCGCCGCCACTTCGACGAGTACCTGGAGCTGGAGTGGCGCCGTGCCATGCGTGAACAGCAGCAATTGTCGCTGCTGATGATCGACGTGGACTTCTTCAAGGCCTACAACGACAGCTTCGGCCACCTGGCCGGTGACGAGGCCCTGCGCCAGGTGGCTGAGGCGATACGCGGCTCGTGCTCGCGGCCGACCGACCTGCCGGCGCGCTATGGCGGCGAGGAGTTCGTCCTGGTGTTGCCCAACACCTCGCCGGGTGGGGCACGGCTGGTGGCCGAGAAGCTGCGCCAGACCGTACTCGGCCTGGGCATCCCGCACACCGCCCCGGTGGCTAACTCGTACCTGACCGTGAGCATCGGCCTGGCCACCCAGACCCCGACCATCGGCAGCCATTGCCGGCAGCTGATTTCGGCCGCGGACAAAGGCCTGTACCAGGCCAAGAATGGCGGGCGCAACCAGGTCGGCATCGCCTGAAACGCTGAAACCTGCACGGTCCAACAGGGGCCGTGCCATTTCTGAATGTTCTTTGCATATGCTACCGCCCGGCGGGTCTGCCGCCCTGCGGCGGACTCGGTTATACTCGCAGGCTTTTCACCGAATTCGCACGAGTAGCCCGCCCATGGAAATCCAACCGATCCTGAACACCATCAAGGACCTCACCGAGCGTTCCCAGTCCATTCGGGGGTATCTTTGACTACGATCACAAGCATGACCGCCTGATCGAAGTCAACCGCGAGCTGGAAGACCCCAACGTCTGGAACAAGCCCGAGTACGCCCAGGCCCTTGGCCGCGAGCGTGCCATGCTGGCACAGGTCGTCGAGACCCTGGACAAGCTGTCCGGCGGCCTGGCGGACTGCCAGGACCTGCTCGACATGGCCGTCGAGGAAAATGACGAAGGCGCCGTCGGCGACGTAGTGACCGAGCTGGAAGGCCTGGAAGAAAAACTGGCCCAGCTTGAGTTCCGTCGCATGTTCAGCGGCGAGATGGACATGAACAACGCCTACCTGGATATCCAGGCCGGCTCTGGTGGTACCGAAGCGCAGGACTGGGCCAACATCCTGCTGCGCATGTACCTGCGCTGGGCCGACAAGCGTGGTTTTGATGCCACCATCATCGAGCTTTCCGAAGGTGAAGTCGCTGGCATCAAGGGGGCCACCGTGCATGTCAAGGGCGAGTACGCCTTTGGCTGGCTGCGCACCGAGATCGGCGTGCACCGCCTGGTGCGCAAGAGCCCGTTCGACTCCGGTGCCCGTCGCCACACCTCGTTCTCCGCGGTGTTCGTATCGCCCGAGATCGACGACAAGGTCGAGATCGAGATCAACCCGGCCGACCTGCGCATCGACACCTACCGTTCCTCCGGTGCCGGTGGTCAGCACGTGAACACCACCGACTCGGCGGTGCGTATCACCCACGTGCCGACCAACACCGTGGTGGCCTGCCAGAACGAACGCTCCCAGCACGCCAACAAGGACACCGCCATGAAAATGCTGCGGGCCAAGTTGTACGAGCTGGAAATGCAGAAGCGCAACGCCGCCTCGCAGGCGCTGGAAGACAGCAAGTCGGACATTGGCTGGGGCCACCAGATCCGCTCCTACGTGCTGGATGACTCGCGTATCAAGGACCTGCGTACCGGCGTCGAGCGCAGCGACTGCCAGAAGGTCCTGGACGGCGACCTCGACCAGTACCTGGAAGCGAGCCTCAAGCAGGGGCTGTAAACCGCACACAACCGCCGCGGTACCTGGCCTGGGGCCGGTATCGCGTGCCCTGCCCGAAAGGGGCAATGAACACTTGATGGAAAGAATGACGAAATGAGCGACCTCAAGACCGAAGTGCAAGACCTGCAACAGGAAGAAAACGCCCTGATCGCCCTGCGCAAGGAAAAGCTTGCCGCCGAGCGCGCCAAGGGCAATGCCTTCCCCAATGACTTCCGTCGCGACAGCTACTGCAACGACCTGCAGAAACAGTACGCGGACAAGACCAAGGAAGAACTGGAAGCTGCAGCGATCCCGGTCAAGGTTGCTGGCCGCATCATGCTCAACCGCGGCTCGTTCATGGTCATTCAGGACATGACCGGTCGTATCCAGGTCTACGTCAACCGCAAGACCTTGTCGGAAGAAACCCTGGCCGCGGTCAAGACCTGGGACCTGGGTGACATCATCAGCGCCGAAGGCACCCTGGCCCGTTCCGGCAAGGGCGACCTGTACGTCGAAATGACCAACGTGCGCCTGCTGACCAAGTCGCTGCGCCCCCTGCCCGACAAGCACCACGGCCTGACCGACACCGAACAGCGCTACCGCCAGCGTTACGTCGACCTGATGGTCAATGAAGAAACCCGCCACACCTTCCGTGTGCGTTCGCAGGTGATTTCGCACATCCGCAAGTTCCTCATCGAGCGCGACTTCCTCGAAGTCGAGACGCCGATGCTGCAGACCATCCCGGGTGGTGCCGCGGCCAAGCCGTTCGAAACCCACCACAACGCCCTGGACATGGCCATGTTCCTGCGTATTGCGCCGGAGCTGTACCTCAAGCGCCTGGTGGTTGGTGGCTTCGAGAAGGTGTTCGAGATCAACCGCAACTTCCGTAACGAAGGCGTTTCGACTCGTCACAACCCTGAATTCACCATGCTCGAGTTCTACCAGGCCTACGCCGACTATCGCGACAACATGGACCTCACCGAGGAACTGTTCCGCGAGCTGGCGCAGCTGGTACTGGGCACTACCGACGTACCGTACGGCGACAAGGTATTCCACTTCGGTGAGCCGTTCGCCCGCCTGTCGGTATTCGACTCGATCCTCAAGTACAACCCGGAGCTGAGCGCTGCCGACCTGCAGGACGTCGACCGCGCCCGCGAGATCGCCAAGAAAGCCGGCGCCAAGGTGCTGGGCCACGAAGGCTTGGGCAAGCTGCAGGTGATGATTTTCGAAGAGCTGGTCGAGCACAAGCTGGAGCAGCCGCACTTCATCACCGAGTACCCGTTCGAAGTGTCGCCGCTGGCCCGTCGCAACGACGACAACCCGGCTGTTACCGACCGTTTCGAGCTGTTCATCGGTGGCCGCGAGATCGCCAATGCCTACTCCGAGCTCAACGATGCCGAAGACCAGGCCGAGCGCTTCCTGGCCCAGGTGGCCGAGAAGGACGCAGGTGACGACGAAGCCATGCACTACGACGCCGACTTCGTTCGCGCCCTGGAGTACGGCATGCCGCCGACTGCAGGTGAAGGTATCGGTATTGACCGTCTGGTGATGCTGCTGACCAACTCGCCGTCGATCCGCGACGTGATCCTGTTCCCGCACATGCGTCCGCAGGCCTGAGTGAATTGAACGAGCCGCCTTTCGAGGCGGCTTTTTCTTGCCTGAAGCTTTATGTTGTCAGTACCGGCCTCTTCGCGGCTAAAGCCGCTCCCACAGGGCCCCCACTACCCTCAGGCTGGTGCGGTCCCTGTGGGAGCGGCTTTAGCCGCGAAGAGGCCGGTACTGACGAAACACTGTCCATGAGGTACCCCCCGTGACACCCGCAATGCCTCACCAGGGCGCCGCCGGCATCGCCACCGCCGTCGCCGAAAGCGTGCAATACCAAGGCCGCAAGACTGCCCGCCAGGGCAGCGAGCAGCGCCGCCAACTGATCCTCGACGCCGCCATGCGCATTGTCGTGCGCGATGGCGTGCGCGGTGTGCGCCACCGCGCCGTGGCCACCGAGGCCGGTGTGCCGCTGTCGGCCACCACCTACTACTTCAAGGACATCGAGGACCTGCTCACCGATACCTTCGCCCAGTATGTCGAGCGCAGCGCCGCTTACATGGCCAAGCTTTGGGCCAATACCGAGGTGGTATTGCGCCAGCTGCTGGCCCAGGGCGACGGCAGCCCGCAGGCGCGGGCACGGTTGGCTGAAGAGGTAGCGCGCATGACTGCCGACTACGTACAGCGGCAACTGCTGACCCGCCGTGACTTCCTGATGGCCGAGCAGGCTTTCCGCCAGGAGGCGCTGCTGTGCCCGCGCCTGGCCGAACTGGTATGCGCCCATGAGCAGATCCTGCTGCATGGCACCCGGCAGTTGCTGCAGGTGGTGGGCTCGCGGCAACCGGAGCAGGACGCCCAAATGTTGACGGCGATTATCGAGCAGATGGAATATCAGGGCCTGCTCAAGGATGCGAACGCGCAAGCCGATGGGCAGATGCTCGCTATGCTTAGCCGATACCTGCAACTGGTGCTGGCATCGGCCTGAGCCGAGACCGACTTCTCAAGGAGAACCTGATGAAAGCCTGGCGTGTGGTGTTGTTGACTCTGTCATTCCTGCTGCTGGGCGGTTGTCTGGTGACCTTCCACGAGCCCTTGCCGAGCAACCAGGCGGCGCCCAAGGCCCTGCTTGGCAAGTGGAGCAGCAAGGACGCCTGGGGCGAGCCGCTGAAGCTGGTGATCAGCCGTAGCGGCGGCGATGCCTACAAGGCGGTGGCCACGGCCAAGGGCAAGGCCCCTGAGGAATACGTGTTCACCGTGTCGCGCCACGGCAATCGCTGGTACCTGTCGGCTGGCGTGCCCAAGCGCCTGGGTGGCAACTTCCTGATTGGCGGTTTCGATATCGTCGATGGCAAGGAACTGGTGGTCTACAACCTGGATGTCGAGCAGGTGCAGCAGGCGGTGGACAAGAAGGAGCTGACCGGGCGCAGCACCGAGGTGCCAGAAGACAACGGCGACGGCGTGCTGATCGACAGCCCGTCGGCGCGGGTGCTGGCGTACCTGGACGACCCGGCCAACTCCGACCTGTTCATCGAAGTGGCGCGGTTCCAGCGCTCCGGCAAGTAGTTACCTGTGCCGGCCCGGGTTTCCTGTAGGAGCAGCCTTGTGCTGCGAAGAGGCCAGCAGGGCAAACCATTTCTATTGCCGCTAATGGCCTCTTCGCAGCACAAGGCTGCTCCTACAGGAACCGAGGCCGGTTCAGGCAATGCAAGGCTTGGCACTTTGTTCCAATAAGGAGTCCCCGGTGGACGAATACCAGCAAACCATACGTGCCCTGTCCGACCGCATCGTTGCGGCACAGACCCCGATCCGGGTGCTGGACGCGGTGAAGTGGGACGACAACATCCGCCAGGGCTTCCTCAAGGCCAAGGGCAAGGAGCCGCCGGCCGTCGACCGTGCCTACTACCAGTCGCGCCCGCTGGCGTTCGATTCCAGCGCGGTCAAGGCCGAGTTCCAGGGCATCGAGCGCGACATCATTCGCCAGCTCGGCCAGTTCAACCCGGTCGGGCAGATCATGAAGCGCATGTGCCGCGAATACCGCATGGTCGTGCGCATGCTCGAAGCGCGCGGCACCGAGGATTTCGGCCTGATCTCTCAGGAACTGTACGGTGCTGCCTCGGACGCATTCCACGCCGGTGACCCGACCCTGGCCGACCTTGGCCTGATGCTGTCGGACTACCTGAACAACATTGATGGCCGTGGCGACCTCAAGGACGAGCCGAAGAACCTCACTGCCAAGGAGGCCGTGGAAATCCTCCAGCACCGGCTGAACAAGGTATTCGGCGAGGCCGAGGAGACCATCCGTGTGTTCGAGTCCGACGGTATCGTCGCCGATGCAGCGGCCGGGGCCGACTACATCAAGGTGCGTGCCGACGCCATGTTCAACTCTCGTGATGTCCGCGCCCTGGAGGTGCACGAAGGGCTGGTGCATGTCGGCACCACGCTCAACGGCCTGAACCAGCCTATCTGTACCTTCCTGGCCAAGGGCCCACCCTCGTCGACGGTGACCCAGGAAGGCCTTGCCATCCTCATGGAGGTGATCGCCTTCGCCTCCTACCCCAGCCGCCTGCGCAAGCTCACCAACCGCACCCGCGCCATCCACATGGTCGAGGAGGGTGCCGATTTCATGCAGATCTACAGCTTCTTCCGCGAGCAGGGGTTCGACATGGCGCAGAGCTACAGCAACGCCAGCAGGGTGTTCCGCGGGTCGGTGCCCAATGGCCTGCCATTTACCAAGGACTTGTCCTACCTCAAAGGCTTCATCATGGTTTACAACTACATTCAGTTGGCCGTGAAGAAGGGCAAGCTCGAGCAGATCCCGTTGCTGTTCTGTGGCAAGACCACCCTGGAAGACATGCGCACCCTGCGACAGCTGGTCGAGGAAGGTCTGGTCGAGCCGCCCAAGTACCTGCCCGAACAGTTCCGCGACCTCAACGCGCTATCGGCCTGGATGTGCTTTTCCAACTTCCTCAACCACCTGAGCCTGGACCGCATTGAAGCCGACTACGCGAACATTCTCTGAGTGCTGCCGCCTGCTGGCCCTGGGTTTGATCCTGCTGGGCCTGGGCGGTTGCAGCAGCCTGTTGTTCTATCCCGAGCGTGGCCAGCCGTTCACGCCCGAGCGAGCCAGGCTCGAGTACCGCGATGTCACCCTGACCACGGCTGACGGCATCCGCCTGCATGGCTGGTGGTTGCCTGCCAAGGCCGGGGTCGAGGTCAAGGGCACGGTGCTGCACCTGCACGGCAATGGCGGCAACCTGCCTGGGCACCTGGGCGGCAGCTACTGGCTGCCGGAACAGGGCTACCAGGTGCTGATGATCGATTACCGCGGCTATGGCCTGTCCCAGGGTGAGCCGAGCCTGCCCGAGGTGTACGAGGACATCGCCGCGGCGATGGCGTGGCTGGACCAGGCGCCCGAGGTCAAGGGCAAGCCGCTGGTGCTGCTGGGGCAGAGCCTGGGCGGCGCCATGGCCATTCACTACCTGGCGGCCCACCCCGAGCAGCGCCAGCGTTTCAGCGCCCTGGTGTTCGACGGCGTGCCGGCCAGCTACCGTGCGGTCGGGCGCTTTGCCCTCAGCACCTCGTGGATGACCTGGCCGCTGCAGGTGCCGCTGTCGTGGCTGGTGCCGGACGGCGACAGCGCGATCCGCTCGATCGAGCAACTGAGCAGCCCACCCAAGCTGTTCTTCCACAGCATCGACGACACCCTGGTGCCGATGGACAACGGCATCCGCCTGTACCAGCACGCGCCAGCGCCACGGGTGCTGCAACTGACCCGTGGTGGCCATGTGCAAACCTTCGCCGACCCGACGTGGCGCCAGGTGATGTTGCGTTTCCTCGACGACCCCAGCCATTTCAACGGCCTGCGGCGGCTGGCCGAAGTGCCCAATTACCCTGACGAGAAGAACAAGCAATGAGTGAAGAACGCAACGCCATCCCGCTGATCCTGACCGGTGTCGGTAGCATCATCGTGACGGTGGGGGCCTTGTGGTATTACGGATACCTGCATTTTGCCAAGCCCGAGGATGCCCTGTTGCTGCAGGACTTCACCATGCTCAAGACCATCCCCGGCGAGGACTACAAGGTCTCGCTGGATCCGGCACCACAACTGGCCCAGTGCGTCGATGGCGTGCTGGTGCTGTTCGACACCCAGCAAAAAGGGCTGACCGGCGTGCTGGTGGACAACCGCAAGCGCGCGGTGCGGTGCATGGGCGAGGAAACGCCGCAGCAGGTACAGTGAGCCATTATCTCTACTGCTTGTGCTGGCCCTTTCGCGGCTAAAGCCGCTCCCACAGGATCGGGCTGTGCGCGGTCCTTGTGGGAGCGGCTTTAGCCGCGAAAGGGCCGGAGCAGGCAAAAGAAAGCCCCGCTTCGATCGCGGGGCTTGTCAGTTCAGCTAGCCAGCCTTACTGCTGTACCTGGCTCACCGAGCGCGGCGCTACCGGCTGGTTGTCGTTGGAGATGGTCACCTCCACCCGACGGTTCTGCGCCCGCCCCGAATTGCTCGAGTTGTCCGCCACCGGGTACTCCTTGCCATAGCCCTGGGCGACGATGCGTGCCGGGTCGACGCCGGCACGTACCAGTGCCATGCGCACGCTGTTGGCGCGGCGCTCCGACAGGCCCTGGTTGTAGTTGGCCGAGCCGACGCTGTCGGTATAGCCCTCGACGATCACCTTGCGTTCCGGGTTTTCCTGAAGGAACTGCGCCAGCTTGGTGATGTTCGGGTAGGCGTTGCTCTTGAGCTCGGCCTTGTTGAAGTCGAACAGCACGTCACCGAAGGTGACCAGCGTGCCGCGGTCGGTCTGCTTGGCGTTGAGGCTGTCCTGCAGCTTGGCGATCTGCGCGTCGCGGGCGTCCAGCTTGGCCTGGGCGCGCTGGGCGGAGGCGTTCTTCAGTTCGCCTTCGGCAGTGCGCAGAGCGATGGTCTGCTTGGCCACCTCGACACGCTGGTTGGTCAGGTAGGCCAACTGGTCGACCTTCTTCTCGTCTTCACGGTCCATGTAGGCCTTGTCGGCCTTGTTCAGCCAGTCCTGGGCGTCCTTGGTCTCCAGCGCAGCAACCTTGCTCGATTGCGGGTCGCTCTGCAGCGAGGAGAAGTTGGTGCGGGCCGCTTCGAGATTGGCGTTAGGGTCGTGCGAGCAGGCAGCAAGGCCGACGCTCAGAGCCAGCAGGGCGGGAATCATGACGTAGTTGCGCATAGTGTTCATCCTTTGATCGTGTGCGAAGACCGGGGTTGGCGGGGCAGGGCTCATTGAGCGCTGCGCAGGCCTTCCTCACGTACGTCCTGGACGCCCTCGCGGGCATCCTGCACGGCCTTCTGGGCCTTGGCCGCCTGGGCCTTGCGTTCGGCGAGGCGGGCGTCCCATTCGGCCTGTTCGGCCAGGCGCCTGGCGTCGTCGTATTTCTTGTCATGCATGGCGATCTCGGCCTGCTTGAACTTGTCCTGAGCCGCTTTCATTTCCACGGCGGCGAACTCGGTGCCACCAGCACTGACGGCGGAGTTCACGGCGGACTGGGTGACGGCATACTGCTCGGTTGGCGGGTTGCCCGCACAGCCGGCCAGGACCAGGCTACTGCCCAGGGCCAGCGCTGCCAGCTTGAACCCGCGTGCATGAGTGGATGAGGGGTTGCAAGTGCGAGTTTTCTTGGTGGTCAGTTCCATTGGATCACTCCTGTTTACGACGTTGTCCGTAGCAGTCCATCGCTCGTTCCCTGACACGTGCGCGCGCTTCAGCTCAACGGTGCACAACGGCAGGTGTGCAGGGTTTTAGCGTGATGGCTATTGGCTGTGACTGATGCGTTTTTCGGATAGTTCAGAAAAATTTGATCATGTCTGGGGTTTGTGGCGCCTGAGAGATCGAGCGCCGCGCGGGCGGCGCTCGATCTCCCGGGCGCTGCAAAACTCACGACCTACACCTTCGCTATTCGCTATTCGCTATCAGCCCCAGGATTGCTCAGGGCGTGCAGATGCTGTCGTGACAGTGACA
>NZ_NFZQ01000130.1 GCF_002165135.1 Pseudomonas sp. SID14000
CCGCTCACCCTCCGGCGTCAGCAGCTGTACCAGCTGCGGCTCGGCGTTCTGCGGCTTCTTCGCGGCGCTGGTCCGCTTGCTGCTGCGTCGCGGTTTGCGCGCGGCATTGATCTCCACGGTCACGTGCGTGCTCCTCCGTCGGTCCGGCCCCCGGGATGGCCGGGCAACCAGTGCGGCTCGCCCGCGTCCGTACCCGTGCACGGGGTGGGTGCACTCGGCCGGAAACAGGCGTGACAGGTGCCCCGGCGAGCGCCCTGCAACAAGCACGTTACCCAGTGCTTCGCATAACTGCGAAACACCCTGTGACCTGCGATTTTGCTTGGATTTCCAAGTAAATCGAAAAAATCGCGAAGCCCTGCTGGTCACAGCGCTGACAACAGGACCCGGGGCCGCCGGAACAACCGCACGGTATCCC
>NZ_NFZQ01000131.1 GCF_002165135.1 Pseudomonas sp. SID14000
GGGGTCAAAACGGACAGAGAGGTATGAACGGCGCTCGCCTCCACTATCCGGCTTCGTACGTCACACCTTTGCCAGGGCATTTTGCTGGCGCTAAGAATTGCAAGCGTCCCCGACGGAGATGTGCTTCGGCGCTTCCGTCCGCGTCCTCGCCGAGGACCCCTGCTATTCGAAGAGGTACGACTGTATGTCCATCTCCCGCATCACCAGCCGTAGCCGTCGTCTGAACAAGGCGCAGAAGCTCTCCGTGGCGGGTGTGTCCACTCTGGCCGCCGCCGGTATCGCACTCTCCCTGGTCCCCCACGACGCCTCGGCGAGCGCCGAGTCGCAGGCCGGATCCGGCGCGCCGGTCGTCCTCGCCGACAAGGCGAAGACCGACGCCCTCAAGGCGAGCGCCATCGAGAAGGACTCCACCGC
>NZ_NFZQ01000132.1 GCF_002165135.1 Pseudomonas sp. SID14000
GCACCTGGCGTCGCTCGACCTCTACCCCGACGCCTCGGCCGTCGCTCCGCTCAAGGCGGAGCTGACGCGCGAGGTCGCGCAGGCCCAGCAGTCCATCCCCGGCACCTGACGCCGGGCAGGCGCCGCCACGGCGGCTGCCTCCGCGTCACGGTCCAGGAACGACGAGACCCCCGGCCGCTGCGGCCGGGGGTCTCGTCGTGCGCGGGGGCGCGTGTCAGGCGTCGCCGCCCGTGTTGCCGGACGTGCCGGCCGTGACGTCGTGCAGGCGGTAGCGCTCGATGGCCTGCGCGGGCAGGGACGGGTCGACCTTGCCCTCGAGCACGAGCTGCTGCAGCACGCGCACGACCGTCGACGGCCCGTCGATCTTGAAGTGACGACGTGCGGCGGCCCGCGTGTCGGAGAAGCCGAAGCCGT
>NZ_NFZQ01000133.1 GCF_002165135.1 Pseudomonas sp. SID14000
GGGCGTGCCCGGGGGCTCGTGGACGCCCACCCGCAGCCACAGCCCCTGGGGCGTGCGCTCGACCGGCAGGCCCAGCACGTCGGAGTAGAACCGCTCGGCGGCGTCCAGGTCGTCGACCGAGAAGCCGCTGAAGGCGTGCGCGTCGGTGAGCACGGTCGTCCCCGTCCCTCGTCCGCGGGGCGACGGTCGTCGCCCCGTCAGGTACCGACCGCGCCCGTCGCCGCCGCCGTGTCACCCGGACGGGTGGGTCCCGCGGCGGGCAGCCGTGCCGCGAACGTCGTGCGGCCCGGCACCGACGTGCACGTGAGCGTCCCGCCGTGCGCCGTCACGACCGCGTGGGCGATCGCGAGCCCCAGCCCCGTCGAGCCGGCGGCCCGGTTGCGCGACGCGTCGCCGCGCGTGAACCGCTGGAAC
>NZ_NFZQ01000134.1 GCF_002165135.1 Pseudomonas sp. SID14000
ACGATCTCAATGTTCCGGCTGAATTGCGTGAACTTGCCATTCGGCAGTTGAGTGGTGGCTGGCAGCGGCTTGCGCTTCTGGCACGCACATGGGTGTCCGAGCCTGACGTGCTATTGCTGGACGAGCCGACAAACCATCTCGACCTTGAGAAGGTGCATTTGCTGGAAAACTGGCTTGATGCGCTCCCGCGTTCAGTAGCCGTCATTGTTTGCAGTCATGACCGCGCCTTTCTTGATGTGGTGACGAAACGCACGCTTTTCCTGCGTGCGGATAAGTCGTTTGTCTTTGCGTTGCCCTACAGCCAAGCGCGTGTGGCACTTGACGAGATAGATGCGGCTGACGCCCGCCAGTTTGAAAAGGACATGAAGACTGTCCAGCAATTGCGCAGACAGGCGGCAAAACTCAACAATATA
>NZ_NFZQ01000135.1 GCF_002165135.1 Pseudomonas sp. SID14000
TTGTCTGTCATCTCCAAGTCGAAGCTTGGGCCGGACTTTCCTCTTGTGAAGGAAGAGGCCGATCCCCCCAGTGGGCGATACCTCAATGTTAGTTCGCCCCTGGTACGGAATCATGTGTAAGACCCGATGGTCCACAGCCTGGGATCAGGTGATGCCGACTTGACTCACGGTTGTCTCGCAAACCCTCCAGTGTGACTTAGAGCAGTCGTTCGCTTGCCAACTGCAGTCGGGTCCGGGAGAGTGTCTTCACCAAGCTGTGATCTACCCCGGGACCCACCCGGGCTCGAGGGAGTTCCACCATGGGCGTTCGCCCTTTGATCAGCCTGCTGGCTGCTGTTGTCCTACCGCTGAGTGGCTGTGCCGCCACGGTGGCGCCCGCCGAGAGCGCGATGGCTATCCCGGACGCGCACGC
>NZ_NFZQ01000136.1 GCF_002165135.1 Pseudomonas sp. SID14000
CAGGCGTCGCGTCGCCCGCCCGGCAACGGATCGCTTGAGCGCTGAAAGACCAAAGGGAGAACGTCGAGGATGAATCGCAAGCTGCTCGCGCTGCCGGTCGTCGTGGGTCTGATATCACCCATACTCGCCGGTTGCGGATCCGGCAGTGGCAGCGGGGGCGACGGCAAGGCGATCGTCTTCGGCACCACCGACGAGTTCCACATCACGCCGACGGGACCGGCTCCGCTCGACCCCGTCACGGGCTATGACATCCAGACCTGGAACGTCTTCTACAACACGTTCCAGACGCTGCTGCGTTTCCCCCGCAGCGGCACGGATCCGGAGCCCGAGGCCGCCAAGGAGTGCCACTTCACCGACGGGCTCGGCGAGCAGTACCGCTGCACGCTCCGTGACAGTCTGCTGTTCTCCAACG
>NZ_NFZQ01000137.1 GCF_002165135.1 Pseudomonas sp. SID14000
AGGCCGTTGACCTGGCCCACGGCCATGCCGAGCGCGGTGGCGAGCACGGCGTACCGCGAGGCCGCCAGCAGGTCCCCGACGCTCAAGTGTCCCTGGGCGACCCGCAGACCGCCGACCGCGAGGACGGCGATCTGCAGCAGCGGGACGATGATGGCGGCCTGGGCGTTGGAGCGGCCCTGGACCTGCCACATCCGCAGCCCCTGGCGGCGCAGTTCCGGCAGGGGCTCCAGGACCCGGGCGATCTCGCGTTCGGTGGTCGCGGCGGCGGCGATGGTGCGGGCGCCGCCGAGCGCTTCGACGAGCCGGCCCGCGATGTCGCCCTGGGCGGTCTGGTAGCGCGCGACGCTGTCGGTGGCGCGGCGGACGAAGGCCCGCAGGGTCAGGGCGAGGACCGGCAGTCCGGCGAGGAAC
>NZ_NFZQ01000138.1 GCF_002165135.1 Pseudomonas sp. SID14000
TGTCGATCTTCGCGATCGTCGGCGTCTGGAAGGACTTCCTCTGGCCCATGCTCACCCTTCCGGACCCCGCCCTGCAGACCCTCAACGTCGGCATCTACTCGTTGTCCACGGGGGTCCCCGAGAACCACCTCATCGCCGCGCTCGCGATGGCCTCGGCGCCCACGCTCGTCATCTTCCTGATCTTCCAGCGCAACATCATGAGCGGTCTGACGGCGGGCTCCCTCAAGGGCTGACCACCCGATCCCCAGCTCCGCCGCCGCGCCCGGCCGCCCCCTGCGAAAGGACCCCTCCGTGGCTGACTTTCCCCTGCCCCGACCCGCCGCCGACTGGTGGCGCACGGCCGCCATCTACCAGGTGTACGTACGCAGCTTCGCCGACGGCGACGGGGATGGCACCGGTGACCTCGCAGGT
>NZ_NFZQ01000139.1 GCF_002165135.1 Pseudomonas sp. SID14000
ACAACAACGGCTCGACCGTCAGCACCACGATTACCGGTGCTACCGGTGGCAACTTCGAGCAGTTGGTGCCGAACCCGACGCCAGCTCAGACCACCATCAACGACTCGGTGGACACCACCACCGCGACCCTGACCGCTTCGCCAAGCATCACCGAAGGCGGCGTGATCACCTACACCGTGACCCTGAGCAACCCAGCCCAGACCCCGGTGACCGTGACCCTGTCCAATGGCCAGACCATCACCGTCGAAGCCGGCAAGACCCAGGGCAGCGTCGACTTCCAGACCCCGGCCAACGACGTCTACAACAACGGCTCGACCGTTAGCGTGACCATCGAGAACGCCACGGGCGGTAACTTCGAGCAGTTGGTGCCGAACCCGACACCAGCTCAGACCACCATCAACGACTCGGTGG
>NZ_NFZQ01000013.1 GCF_002165135.1 Pseudomonas sp. SID14000
CACCTTGCGAAAGCCCCGGTTGCCCTCTAGGTAAGCGGTGATAGCCGTGAGCTTGAACTGCTCTGTGTATTTACCCATAGATCCCCCACGGGTTGGATTGGTGTCCAACTTCTTGGGGGCAGTCCAGATTTGCTGCCGGGATCAGAAAACGCGCGATCCCGGCGGGAGCGAGTGCTGCGACGCAGCCTTGCCTTCAAGCGATCAGTGCCTGCCACTCGACCCGGCTTTGCGGGTCCAGGGTGAACAGCGCCGCGCCACGGCTGTGCCCGGCGTTGTAGAACGGGTCCTGCACCTGCGGTGCACAGGGCAGTGCGTCCAACCGGCCATGGCGCACCACCTGGGCCTGGGGCGTCCAGACCACCATCAAGCCGAGCCCGGATACACTCAGGCAGGCAGCCACCTGGGCAGCGCGAATGCTCGCTGACTGCTCATCCAGCCCGCCCAGGGCCCGCAGCACTTCGGCCCGCACCATCAGGCAACCGGACACGGCCGATACGTTGTGCTCCACCTGCAAACGCTGCAGGTAGCCCGGTGCATCCTTGGCCACCCCTTGGAAAGCCGGGCGAATACCCGCCTCGCCCGCCAGCACCAGTCCGGCCTCGGCCACCTTGCCGTCGCTGCCAAGCAGCTTGCCGCCAACCACCCCAACCTCCGGGCGCTGGGCCTGGTTGAGCAGGCCTTCCAGCCAGTTGGCATTGAGCACCTCAGCTGCACTGTCGAGCATCACCAGATACTCGCCCTGCGCCTCGCGGCTGGCCAGGTTGAGCATGGCGACCGGCGCCATGGCCTGCTCGCTGCGGATAACCCGCACACGGCTGCCAGCAGCGACCAGGCTGGCCAGCCATTCGCGTAACTGCGGCGACTGGCTGGCGTTGTCGGCGATGACGATCTCGTGGTTCTGGTAACGCGTGCGCTGCAGCACGCTGACCAGACACGCCTGCAATTCTTCGGCATTGTCCTGGCAGTGCAGGAGAATCGAAACCGACGGTCGCTCGGCATGCCGATAGTCGATCTGATGAGTGCCCGGGTGCACCGAACCCACCGTGGCAGCATAGCCACGCTGAGCCAAGCGACGGGTCAGCACCGCCCGCTCCTGGTCCTGGCTGTCGAGCGCTGGCGCGTCACAGATCAACAGAGGCTCGGCAAGGTGGGCCAAGCCGGCCAGGCCTTCATCACCGATCATGCGTAGCAGCAGGTCGAATTCCAGCGCCAGCGGGTACTGACTGTCAAAGCCACCTGCCGCCAGCAGCAGATCACGGCGCAGCAACCAGTGACGCGCCATCACCCCCGGCACGCTCTGCAGCAGGTCGAGACTGGTGCCAGGCCGCAGTACTTCACGCAGACGACCGTCAGCCTGCACCTGCACCTCATCCATGGCTACCGCGCGAATGCCTTCGGCACCCAGCAGTTCGAGGCTGGCCCGTAGCAAGCCGCTGGCGGTGAAACGATCGCCCGCTTCGGCCAGCACCACCCAGTCGGTATCCAGCTGGGCGACCGCCTGGTTGATCTGGCGAACGTAATCTTTCGTGTCGGCCTTGACGAAGTGCACGGTCTGCCCGGCATTGGTCGCCATTGGCAGGTCGCCACCGGTCAGTACCACCACCTTGAAGCGGCGGCACGGTCCGGCCATCAGGCTGTCGAAGGTGGCCTGCAGCTTGTCCATCTGCGCGCCCAGGTCGAGCAGCACGATACCGAAGCTTGGACCACCGTCGGCTGCAGCCAGACGCTGCCTGGCCAGGCTTGACTGCTCGGCGTCAGGCTTGCGCGCCTCCAGCCAGTTCAACAACTGGCCGGAAGGCAACGATGCGAGCAGCGCCTGGCTATCATAGCTCGGCAATGCCTCGAGCCGGGCCAGCCAAGGCCGCAGCGGTGCGGCCTCGGCCTCGTCGCCGGCCGCTTCCAGCGAGGCCAGCAGGCGCTCCACCACCACCCGGTTGAAAGGGCTCAGCGCCAGTGCCTGCCACAGCCGCGCGCGGATGGTGCGCTCGTTGTCATTGGCATTGACCTGCATCAGCGCCTGCTGACGCACCAGGATAGCTTCGAGCTCACGCAGCTGGAGGCGCCCGCAAGGCATGGCATGGATAAGGAATTCCAGTTGCGCCAGCAGGTCGAACATCGGCTGGTTGTAGAACGGCATTTCGACGAACTGCTGCTTGCCGAAGATGCGCAATGGCTCGGGGGTTGGCACGTTCCAGCGCGAGGTGACAATCATGCAGCCATGCAGGGCACGACCACTGAGCAAACCCTCGGCCATGGCCTGGAAGCCTTCCAGCGCCACCTGTTGCACCTGCTCGGCTCCCAGGCAGCTGAGGGCCGTCGGGATCGACGCGAGGAACGCAGCGAAGCGCTCACGCTCCTGGCAACTGCGCTCGTCGCGGTTGGCCAACACGGTGAGCACGTTGGTGTTGTGGTCCGAGCCGCCCAGGTTGGCTTCACGCACTGCGTACGGAATCGGCAGGATACGCGCCTTGGCATTGGCCAACAGGTAGAAGGTGTGGCCAATCTCCTGCCACTCGAAGCTGGTGCCCGCCGGCAGCAGTGCGTACCACTGCTGCAGCAGGTCGGTGCGGGTAACCGCATAGAATGGCGGCAGGAACTGGCCCATGAACTCGACCAGACGTTGGGCCGGGTCGTCGCTGCAATAGTCTTCCTGCACGCGTTTGTCACGCCGGTAGAAGTGCACCTCGGTACCGTGCCCCACGTACATCATGCCGTAGCCATGGCACACGCCGTAGTCCGGATGCTCCTCAAGGAACTGCACCGACCGGGCCATGCCATCGAACAGCAGGAAGTCGTCATCTGCGGCAAAGGTCATGAACGGCGTGCGGACTTCGTTCACACCATAGGCGAGCTTGTCCTGCAGCCCCTTGTAGGTGTACTGCGGCAGGTGGCGGTAATCCACCTGCGGGTAGTCCGCCTGCAGGGTGGCATCGGCCTGGCTGGATGAATCCAGCACGAGGATGCTTGCCGGGAAATCGCGATAGTAGTGCAAGGCCCGGCGCAGGAACGCCGGACGATTATGGGTGATCAACACCACGGTGAAACGCTCGCGCAGCGAGCGGTCGATGAGCGGGGTATCCTGAAGCGGCATGAAGACGTTCCTGCTGGTGACCTGGGGTGAGAATCAACGCACGCGGCGCAGATAGCCGTCCGGCGCCACGGTAAGCAGCAGCTTGTCCTGCACCTGACGGTCGATCTCGAAGTCGCGGTTCTCTTTCAGGTACTGCCACACGGCGGTCTTCGGGTTGTCCCCATGGCCCCATGGGCGGTCCGGGAAGAAGTCGGCCGGCATATCCTCGACCACGGTGTCCATCACCACGCAATAGCTGTCCACCGACACCAGCGGCGCATAGGCACGCAGCTCTTCGAGCACGTGGTCGTGGGTGTGGTTGGAATCGAGCACGACGATGACCTTCTTGCCTTCGGCCAGCTGGCGCACCTTGGCGACCATCTCCGGGGCGATGCTCGAGCCTTCGAACATGGTGATGCGGTGCGCCATCGGGTGCTCTTCGATGGCCTTGCGGTTGTGCGGGCGGATGTCGACGTCGATGCCCACCACCTCGCCATGGCCCAGCAGTTGCAACAGCGAAGCATAGTAGATGATCGACCCACCATGGGCGATGCCGCACTCGATGATCAGGTCAGGCTTGATGCGCCACACCAGTTCCTGCATGGCGATCATGTCCTGGGGCAGCTGGATGATCGGCCGGCCCATCCACGAGAAATGGTAGCTGTACTTGTGCCTGGCCGATTCATTGAACAGGTCACGCGCCAGACCCTGGAGCTTCTGGTCCTGGCCCTGGGCGGCGATCTGCTCGTTGCACTCGGCGAGGAAGGCCTGGTGGACGTTGTTGTTGTCAGTCATGGAAACGGTCTCTGCAAAGGTCATTGGAACGCGGCGTCATCGACCGCGTGATAGACGAAACGGTTGCCGGTGTCGCGGCGGATCTCATTCAGGTAGTTGGAGTTCATCACGAAGACCTGCGCACCGTCAGGCAGGCTCGACAAAGCCTCTTCGGGTGACGACACGCGCAAGCCGCTGAGTGGCAGGTAGCGGCCCTGCTTGGCCGGGTTGATGTCGATCACGTGGTCGACCTGCACCCCGGCACGCTGCAGGTACAGCGAATAGATCACGCCCTTGGACGATGCCCCCCAGATCGCCGCACCACGCCCGGCATGCTCGCGCAGCAACGCTTGGCCACGCTCAAGGCTGGCGCTGAAGCCTGTCGGCAACTGCAGGCGCTGGCCGTCGAAGGCCGGCATATGCAGGCTGGCCAGGTCGGCGACGATGTACAGGTACTGACCATTGAACAGGTGGCCGGCTTCCAGCACCTTGCCAAAGCAGCGGCGCAGGTCATTCAGGCGGAAGTAGTTGACGTGCTCGTAGAACAGGTCGAACCAGGCGCGGTGCTCGAGGATCCAGTCCAGGCACGGCACTTCGATGTAGATCAGGCCACCCTGGTTGGCATCGGCAATGGCCTTGAGAAACGCCAGCGGGTCGGCGATATGCTCCAACACATGGCGAAGCACCACGGCATCGGCCGACAGCCCCAGCTCACGGGTGAACGGCGCCTTGATCACATCCGGGTTGTCGCCTTCGTAGGCCGGGTCGATGCCGGTCACCCTGTGCCCGCGCTGGCGCAGCAACTCAAGGAAGTAACCCTTGCCGCAGCCCACCTCGATCAGGCGCTTGCCGGCAAAGTAGCGGGCGATCAGCTGTTCAACTTCATCCAGGTGACGCTGGAACGCCGGTGACAGGGCCTGCTCGTTCTGGTAGTCGCTGTCGTAGCTCAACAAGGATCCGTCGAAGGCCTGGTTGTACACCAGGCCGGTGCGTTCATCCTGGACCAGACACATGTCGCCACTGGCCGACGCCCGTGCGCTGGCGGCGTCGGCGAAGGTACGGTTCTGCAGCACGGGCAAGCCGGCGGCACGGTACAACTCATAGGCCATGGGGCGCTCCTTGGGCAGCCAGCAGTTGGGTGAGTCGGTCGGTCACGGCCCAGAACGCCATTGGCTCGTGGCTCGGATAGGGGTAATGACCAAGGTTCAGTACAAGATCGGCCCCGCGCTCGCGCAGGCGCTGCTCGACCAGGCTGCGCACCGCCACCGGCCGGCCGCTGGCGCAGTTGACCACCCCGGAATAACCGCCGCAGTGCAGCAGGCCGGCCAACTGGCGTGCAGCCTCGGTGGCTGGCTGGAAATCGCGTAGCTGCTCGCCACCGGACATGTCGAACACCGCAGCCTTGCTGTCGATGGCGCGGTCAAGCGCAGCCAGCAGGCTGTTGGGGTTCTGGCCTTCACCATGCAGGTAGAACAGCCGTGCCCATTGCAAGGTGAACGGCCGGTGCATCTGCAGTGCCAGGAGGAACTGGTGCAAGCTGTGCTTGGCCAGGCCATAGGGGTTGGCCGGGCGCGCCTGGCACTGCTCGTCCAGCGGGCCGCTCTGCATGCCGTATTCGTAGCAGGTGCCGGTGACCAGCACCTGCGACACGCCGGCCTCGACCGCATGCTTGATGAAGCGGTAGTCGGCCATCAGGTTCTGCTCCAAATGGAAAAGCGCCTGGTAGTTCGGCAACCCCGGCCAGGCCAGATGGGCCAGTGCATCGATACCGTCGCTCCAGCTGGCGACCTGCCTGGCATCCGCCAGCTGCAGGTCACCGGCGACGAACTGCACCTGGTCGAACCACGGCATGCTGCGCGCACGCTCCTGGTCACGCGCCAGGGCGCGTATCCGACAACCGCGGGCCAGCAACTCAGCCACCAGATGGCGACCAACGAAACCGGTGGCGCCAGTCACCAGCACATGCAACGCGGTCATAGCACGGTCAACTCGGGCACGGCGATGACGAAACGGCCGCCCCACTCCCGAATGCCGGCCTGCTGCTCGCTGACTTCGCGCAGCAGATTCCAGGGCAGCACCAGCACATAGTCCGGCTGTTCTTCGGCCAGGCGTTCGGGTGCCACCACCGGAATTCTGCTGCCGGGCAGGAACTTGCCCTGCTTGTGCGGGTTGGCGTCGGCCACCCAGGCCAGCAGGTCGGCCTTGACCCCGGCATAGTTGAGCAAGGTATTGCCCTTGGCTGCGGCGCCGTAGCCGACCACCCGCTTGCCGGTGGCCTTGGCATCCAGCAAGAAGCGCAGCAACTGCAGCTTGATGCGCTCGGCTGCAGGCGCAAGGGTTGCGTAGAAGCTGGCACGGCGCACACCTTGCTCCTCCTCCAGCGCCAGCAGGCGGGTGACGGCTTGTTCCACGGCACGGCGCTGGCCATCGGCGCGCTGCACGAACACCCGCAGCGAACCACCGTGGGTCGGCAGCTCCTGCACGTCGAAGACTTCCAGGCCGTTGCGCTGGCAGAGGATTTGCACCGCGGTCAGCGACAGATAGGAATAGTGCTCGTGGTACAGCGTGTCGAACTGGTGTTCGGCAATCAGCGATAGCAGGTGCGGAAACTCGAAGGTGGCCACGCCGGACGGTTTGAGCAAGGTGGCGAAACCGCCGAGGAAGTCATTGATGTCCGGCACGTGGGCGAGCACGTTGTTGGCCGCCATCAGGTCGGCGCCCCACCCCTCTGCCAGCAGTTGCGCGGCCACTTCGCGGCCGAAGAACACTTCGCGGATCTCCAGGCCCTTGGCCCGTGCTGCGTCAGCGGTGCTGCGGGTCGGCTCGACGCCCAGGCAGGGAATGCCGCGCCGGGCCACGTACTGCAGCAGGTAGCCATCGTTGGCGGCAATCTCCACCACGCGACTGTCGGCGCCCAACACGAAGCGCTCGGTCATGCTCGCCACGTAGGCCTCGGCATGGGCCAGCCAGGAGCTGGAATAGGAGCTGAAGTAGGCATAGTCGGCGTCGAACAGCTGCTCGGCGCGGGTGTAGTCCTCGGTCTGCACCAGCCAGCATTGCTCGCACACCGCCACTTTCAACGGCACCCACTGCTCGGCCTCGGCCAGTTGCTCGGGGCGCAGGTAGGCATTGGAGGGCGGCGAGGTGCCCAGATCGATCAACGGCAAGTGCAGGGCGCTGCCACAACCACGGCAATTCATACGGTCACTCCGGTAAAGCGGTCGTCCAGCCAAGGATGCATCTCATCCCGGGCCGAGAGGTTGATCACAGGCAACGGCCAGGCGATTGCCAGGCGCGGGTCGAGCACCGACAGCCCGCCTTCGTGTTCCGGGGCATAGTCGGCGCTGTGCAGGTAGAGCAGCTCGGCGTCGTCACTCAGGGCCTGGAAGCCGTGGGCAAAGCCGGCCGGCACCAGCAAGCTGCTGCCCTGCCCGGCCTTGAGGTGTTCGGCATGCCAGTGCAGGAAAGTCGGCGAACCGGCACGCAGATCGATCACTACATCCCACACCTCACCCTGCAGACAGGTGATGTACTTGCTCTCCGGCTGCGGCCCGGCCTGGTAATGCAGGCCACGCACGCTACCGCGCTCGCGGGTCAGCGATCGGTTGATCTGGCGGATGTGGAACGGCGCGCCGAAGCGCTCCAGGCTGTCTTCGCAATACAGCCGCGAAAAGGCGCCACGGGCGTCTTCGACACGGCGATGTTCGATGCGAGCCAGGCCCGGCAACGGCAAGGGGTGCAGGCTGTACTGGCTCACAGCGACTCCTGGTACAGGCTCAGCTGGGTGAGGCTGACCGCACGCATGTCCATGCCCTTCTGCCAGGCGAGGTGCCAGCCCAGGGTCCGCTCCAGGCATTCGTTGAGCGTCCAGCGCGGGCGCCAGGCCAGCTGCTGGCGGGCACGCGAGCTGTCCAGGCGCAGCAGCCCGGCTTCGTGCAGGTCGCTCTTCTCGAAGTTGACGCCGGGTGCCTGCGGCCATTGGCCGGCCAGCAACTGCACCACTTCACCGACGCTGCACATGTCATCGTCACCGGGGCCGAAGTTCCACGCGCCGGCAAAGCGCGGGCCCTGCTCGTACAGGCTGGCCGCCAGTTGCATGTAGCCGGCCAGCGGCTCCAGGGCGTGCTGCCAGGGGCGCACCGCCTGGGGGAAGCGCAAGGTCACCGGCTCACCGGCGGACCACGCCTTGAGCACGTCGGGGATCAGCCGCTCGGGTGAGAAGTCGCCGCCGCCGAGCACGTTGCCGGCACGCGCCGTGGCCAGGCTCAGGCCATGCTCGGCATGGCGCTCGGCCGGGAAGAACGACGCGGCATAGGACTGCGCAAGGATCTCGCAGCAGGCCTTGCTGCTGCTATAAGGGTCGTGCCCGCCCAACGCTTCGTTCTCGCGATAGGGCCAGGCCCATTCCTGGTTGGCGTACACCTTGTCGGTGGTAACCACCACGCAGGCACGCACGCCGCCGGCCTGGCGCACCGCTTCGAGCAGGTTGAGGGTACCCATGACATTGGTCGAATAGGTGCCCAGCGGATCGCGGTAGCCTTCGCGGACCAAGGGCTGGGCTGCCAGGTGCAGGACGATTTCCGGCTGCACTTCGGCGACCAGTTCCAGCAGCACACCCAGGTCGCGCACGTCGCCACGGCGGTCATCGATGCCCTCGCCTACCCGCGCTAGCTCGAACAGGCTCGGCTCGGTCGACGGGTCAAGGGCAAAGCCGGTGACCTGGGCACCCAGGCTGTGCAGCCAAAGCGCCAGCCAGCTGCCCTTGAAACCGGTGTGGCCAGTGAGCAGGACGCGCTTGCCGGCCCAGAACGCAGGGCTCAGGCCCACTGCTTCCATGGCGCCTCCCCACTGATCCACAACTGCTCCAGGTGGTTCTTGTCACGCAGGGTGTCCATTGGGTGCCAGAAGCCTTCATGGGCGAAGGCATGCAGTTGCCCCTCGCAGGCCAGGCGCGATAACGGTTCGGCTTCCCATGAGGTGGCATCGCCATCGATGTACGGCAACACTTCAGGCGACAGCACGAAGAAGCCGCCATTGATCCAGCCGCCATCACCGCGTGGTTTTTCGGTGAAGCCCAGTACCTGGTCGCCATCACGTTGCAAGGCACCATAGCGGCCTGGCGGCTGCACGGCTGTGACCGTGGCGAATTTGCCGTGGGCATGGTGGAAGTCAACCAGCGCGCCGATGTCGATGTCGGACACGCCATCACCATAGGTGAAGCAGAATGCCCGCTCCCCTTCCAGGTAGCGCGCGGCGCGGCGCAGGCGGCCACCGGTCATGGTCTCCTCACCGGTGTCGACCAGTGTCACGCGCCATGGCTCGCTGTAGTTCTGGTGCACGTCCATTCGGTTGGCGCGCATGTCGAAGGTCACGTCGGAGGTGTGCAGGAAGTAGTTGGCGAAGAAGTCCTTGATCGCGTAGCCCTTGTAGCCCAGGCAGATCACGAAGTCGTGGATACCGTGCGCCGAATACTGCTTCATGATGTGCCAAAGAATTGGCTTGCCACCGATCTCGATCATCGGTTTTGGCTTCAGGTGCGACTCTTCGCTGATGCGCGTGCCGAGACCACCCGCCAGAATGACTGCCTTCATCGATTTCCTCATGTACTTCGCGCCCCCGGACCACCAGGGTGAAGGATTTATGGCGATATCGATGGGGTATTGCAGGAAATGCGCCAACCTGCAAAAAAGCTGGGGCCGCTTTGCGACCCCAGTTGCTATCAGGCGAAAATCAGTCCGCCAACCAGCCCCACTCCCAGTGGCGCAGGTTGTCGTCACGCAGCACGAAGTCGCGCATCACCGCCTCACGCAACTCGTCACCCATGCGGTAGCTGGCCGCCGGGTCGGCCAGGTGCGAGCGGATCGCCTGCAGCCACTCCTCGGTGCTGTTGCTGTATACGCGCGTGCAGGGCAGGTAGCCGCGGTAGGCCTCGGTGTCGGTGCAGATGGTCGGGTAACCGCAGGCTCCGTACTCCAGCAGCCGCAGGTTGCTCTTGCAGTCGTTGAAGATGTGGAATTCCAGCGGCGCCAGGGCCAGGTCGAGGTTCAGGCTCGCCAGCTTGGCCGGGTAACGCGCCAGCGGCACACCCGGGTGGTACTCGTGGATGTAGGGCTTGAGCGCCTCGGGGCACATGCCGAAGAACACCCATTCCACCTCACCGGCCAGCTCACGCACCACCTCGGCGATGATCTCCAGGTCGCCGCTGTGGCTGGTACCGCCGCCCCAACCCACCCGCGGCTTGCTGGAAGCGCCACGGCGGCTGGCCGGCAGGTTCGTCCACAGGTGTGGTGCCAGCATGTTCGGCACCACCCGGATATCGTCATGCATGTCCGACAGCGCATTGGCCAACGCCTGGGTAGTCACCACCACCCGGTCGCACAGGCTGATGCCACGGCGCAGGTGCTGCTCGATGTCGGCTGGCTTGTTGCGCGCATGGGTGTTCTTTTTCGGCGCGCTGAGCACGTAATCGTCAATTTCGAAGATGCGCCGGGCATTGGAGAAGCGGGCGATGCGTTCAATGTCGCGCACCGAATCATCGTTATGCCGCAACTGCAGGATGATTACGTCCGGGTCCATGCGCGCCAGTTGCACCACGGTCGGCGACTCGTAGACCACACGCCCGACCACGCGCCCGGCGGCTTCCAGCTGTTTGAACGGCTGTTCGACCCGGTAATGGCCCACCGCACTGTCGTTGATCGGCAACCCCAGCACCGACGGCAAGGCCCGGGCGCACAGCGGGCTCCAGCTGCCACGCAGGCTCGGCTCGAGGCTGAAGTCGCCGCTGGCCAGCCCCAGGTTGGGGTTATATGCCGGGTCGCGGACCACCTTGCTCAGCCAGCGCTCGCAGAACACCTGCTGCTGTTCCAGCAGCGCGTCCTGGCCAAACCCATCGCTTGTGGTCGTCGCTTCCCGCTTGAGCAGCACGGCATAGGGCGTGCCGACCACCAGGTAACCGCGCGCCCCCGCGCGCAGGCACAGGTCGAGCTCGGCCATGCCTTGGCTCAGCGGTTGGGCCCCCAGCCCCCCCAGCTCTGCGAACACCGCCTTGCGCACCATCAGGCAATCGCCGCCGACAGCGCTCCAGTCCTGTACCACCTGCAAGCGTTGCAGGTAACCGCGCGACTGCGCATCTTCCCCGGCGAACGCCGGGCCGGCCACGCTGGAAACCCCCAGCACCCGGCCCGCTTCGACCACCCGCCCCTGGGCATCGACCAGCTTGGCGCCGACCACCGCCACCTCCGGGCGCTGGGCATGCTGGAGCATTTCGTCCAGCCACTGGCCGTCGAACACCTGCACGCTGGCATCGAGCAACAACAGATAGTCACCGCACGCCTGGGCTGCAGCGGCATCAAGCAGCTGACTGCGCGAACCGCCGAGCTCCCGGACTACGCGCAGCATGCCTGCACCGAGCTCGCTCATGGCCTGCAGCCAGCCGTCCACGTCGGCCGCCACGGCCGGCCCGGCCACCAGTAGTACCTCGTAGCGGCCATAGGCTGTGCGCTCGATCAACCCTTCGACACAAGCCTGCAGGCCTGCCAGGTCACTGCCGACAGGAACGAGGATCGATACCTGCGGGGTGCCGGCATGCAAGTAGTCGACCCGATTGAGCAAAGACAGGTCGTCATGCCGGATCCGATGCGCCACGCCCAGCCGCTGCAGATGTGCAGCCAGCACCGGTTCGCTCTGGGCGATCACTTCCGGCAGCGACAGCCAGCTGGCGAAGCTGAACTCCGATTGCACCTGGATTTCGGCAATGTGTTCGATCACCTGCAGGCCACGGGTTTCGACCAGGCGCCAGAGCAGGTCATGCGGTGCCAGCTCGGCAAAGCCGGCATCGAAACCACCGAGATCGAGAATCGCCTCGCGGGCGAAGGCCAGGGTGCGGCCGACATAGGGGTAACTACGCAACAGATCGAGGTTGAAGTCCGGCTTGAACACCGGTTCGCCCGGCTGGTCATCGAGCCAGGCCCCTTCATCGCTGTAGGCGCATGCCAGGTTGGGGAACACCGCGGCACGTTCGGCCAGCAGCAGAATGGCCGACTCGGCGAGCCGGTCACCGGCACGCAGCAGGTAGATCCAGTCGGCGTCGTGCAACGAGGCCAGCAACTGGTTCAACTGCTCTGGCCAGTCGCTTTGCAGCGGCTGGTGCACCAGCGGGATCGGGCTGGCTGGCACGGCATCGGCCAACACCACGCACGCATGCACCGGATACAACTGCCCGGCCAGGCTGTCGAGGGTGCGCCCCAGGGCCTGGGCGTCACCTTGGGTATCCAGCACCACCGGTACGATGCGCGGCTGACGTGGCCAAGCCGCTACCGCCTGGGGCAGCAACCCCCGTTGCACGTCGCTGAAGCGGCGCGCCGCCAACCACTGCTGATAAAGCTCGGCATAGCTTTCGCACTCGCTGCCCACCCGACCACCCAGGCGGGTCTGCCAGTTGCTGATGATCCGTGCCACACACAACTCCTGCCATTGTCGCGGCTGCTGCTGTGCCTCGGTCAGTGGCACGTAGCGCACCCAACCACTGGCGGGCGCGGCTTCACCGCTGCGCGCCGCGAGCATCTGCATCATCCAGCGCCACTCCTGCGGTGCGGCCTGGACCAGCGCCTCCTGCTTGCTCAGGCGCTGCGGGTGCAGCCGTTCGATCAGGCCCGGCTCACTGAGCATGACCATGTTGCCGCGACGCATCAGGCAGGCGAACAGCGCCAGGTCCAGCAGCGCGACGAAGCTCAGGCTATCGCTGGTGAGCGCCTGCAACCACTCCAGTGCCTGCTCGCGGCGCATCAGCGCCGCCGAGAAATTGCCCAGGAAGTTCACTGGCCGCCCGTCGAGCATGGCCAGCATGTCTTCGCCCTTGAACAGGCTGTCGACATTGGCGAAGCGCGCATTGGCGATGCGCATCGGCAGGATGAAGTTGTTCTCGTCGCATAGCACACGCTGGGACAACACCAGGCCGACCTCGTCGTGCTCCAGCAAGGCCTTGGCCTGGTGCGTCACGCACTGCGGGAACAGGCGATCGTCGTCGCACAGCACCTTGACCAGTGCGCCCCGGGCCAAGCCCACCGCCTGCACCAGGTTGGCGACAAAACCCAGGCGCCGGCTGTTGCGCACGTAGCGCACGCAAGCGCGCAATTCGCCCTCGACAGCGTTGACGATGGCCTCGATCTCCTCGCCTTCGCTGTCGTCGCAGACCAGCACCTCCAGCGCCTCATAGGTCTGGCCAAGGGCGCTGTGCAAGGCCATGCTAAAGAACCGTGGGCTGTAGGCGGGGATGACAATACTGACGAGAGGCTTTTCGTTCACGTTGGCGACCTTGCAAAAAAAAGTGCGCCGCACCTGACGGTGGCGGCGCACGATTGGCTACGCATGCAGCGCTATCAGATGTAGTTGACCAGCGAAAGACCGGCGACCTTGGCATAGGCCTGCAACGAGGCCTGCAGCATGTTGGTCTGCATGGTCAGGCGGATCATCACTTCGGCCGGATCGCTTTCGCGGATCGAGCTCTGGGTCTTGGTGTTCTCGGCGCCCAGCGCCGAGTTGGTCTCGGCCTGAACATCCAGCGCCTGACCACGGCCGCCGATCGAGGCGATCGACGAGGTCACCTGGTTGGTGGCGCTGCCGATATTGCCGATGGCCGAATCCAGCGCGGCCTTGAAAGCCTGCGCGGCCGCCGGGTCACCGTCGATCGGGGTGCTCAGCGCAGCGCGTAGCTGGCTGATGGTGTCGAGCACATTCTGGGTCTGGTGGGTATTGACCTTGATGGCAAACGAGTCACCGGCACTTGGCGCTCCCGACAGGTCGAACTGCACGCCCAGCACCGTGGCGGTGGTGCCGCTCAGGGTACCCGTGGAGATCGGCCGGCTGCCGTCGCTGACCGGCGCGGTATACAGCTCGAAATCCGTGGCGCTGGTGAACTTGAGCACCGCGCCTTCGGGGAAGGCAGTCTTGTAGGCAGCCTGGTCGACCACCGAGGCACCGGTGACCTGGACCGACGAGGCATTACCCGGGCTGCGGGTGCTGCCGATCTGGTCCGCCTTGGAGGCCAGGCTGAAGGTGTGGCCGGCGATGGCAGCATCCGGATCGGCTTCATCACCGGCCTTGAAGCTGATGTCCAGGCGCAGGTCGACGCCACGGAAGCTGATTTCGGTGTTGTTGCCGTTCGGGTCGAACTTGCCGCCCTGGGTCGCCTCGAGGGTGACGTCATTGCCGCCGGCATCGGTGATCTTGAACTGTGTACTGCTGACGAACTCGATGCTGTAAGGCTCGCCACTGCGGAAGCGGTCGTTGTAGGTGGAACTGCCGGAGACCTGGCCGTTGGACAGGCTGACGCGGCCATCATCGGCGGCCGGCGCAGTCAGCCTGGTCTCGCTGCGACTGGTGTTCAGGGCCTGCTCGAACGCATCGTAGCCGGTTTCGTTAGAGGCCAGGCTGAGCATGTCGCCGACCTGCAACTTGAGCTGCGCCTGGTCCCCCTGGTAGGAGTAGGTGCCATCGGAATTGCGCACGTATGGCTGGGTATCACCCTTGGAGCCGGAAAAGAGGTACTTGCCGTCCTCATCCCTGCTGTTCATCAGAGTGAACAGTTGTTGCTCCAACGAGTCCAGTTCGGCGGCATTGGCCTTGCGGTCGTCGTCGGTGAAGCCGGCGTTTCCGGAGCTCACAGCCAGTTCGTTGACCCGCTGCAGGATGGTCCCGATGGACTTCAGTGTGCTTTCGGCAGTACCCAGGGCATTGCGCACATTGACGATGTTGTCGCCGTACTGTTCGAGCATGCTTTGTTGCTGCTCGAGTTGCAGCAGACGCGCGGCACCCACCGGATCGTCCTTGGCGGAGCGCACGCGAATGTTGTCGGTGGCCTCCTGCTGGGTCTTCACCGCGTTGGCGAAGTTGCGCTGATAGTTGGCCTGGTTGGTGTTGTAGAACTGCGAAGTGGAGATACGTACGCTCACGATCTACGGCTCCTTAAAGACTGTTGATCAGGGTGGCGAAGGTTTCCTGGGCCGCCTTGATGATCTGCGACGACGCGGTGTAGTACTGCTGGAACTTGATCAGGTTGCCGGTTTCTTCATCGACCGACACACCCGACAGGCCGTTGCGGCTGTCCAGTGCAGACGTGTGCAGTGCACTGGTCGCGTCGCTGTCCATCTGCGCCTGACCAGCTTTGCCGCCGACGTTGGAGACCAGCTTGGCGTAGGCATCGGTGAAGCTGATGCCCTTGCCGTTGGCGCCAACCTCGACCGTGGATTTGGTCTGCAGGTCGATCACCGACAGGGCGTTGCGGTTGTCCGCCGAGCCTGCGCCGGACAACGCCACGGTATAGCTGTCGCCATTCTTCGGTGCGCCGGAAACGCTCATCTCGAAGGTGAAATTGCCGCCCAGCGGGTTACCGCTGCCATCGACCATCGGCACCGACAGCTGCAGCTTGTTCTCCTGGCCCGGCACGATGGTGCCGCTGCCGATCTCGGTGCCCTTGGCGTCGTACATCTTGTAGGCCTGGGGCGAGCTGGTGTCGTCGCCGAACACCAGCTTGACCGGGGTTGAATATTTCAGGCCGGTCTGCAGTTGCGAACGCTGGGCGGCATCGTAGATGTCCATCTCCGAGGTCAGCGTCGGCTGGGTGATCACGCCGGTACCTTTGTTGCCCGAACCACTGGTAGCGGTCAGCGGCGAAGCCAGGGCCAGGCGCTTGGGGTCGGTAAGGACAGTCTCGATGCCTGCGGCCGCATTGCGGGTCGGGGTGATCTTGAAGCTGTCGCCAGCACTCAGGCCACCACCATTGAGCGACAGGGTGAAACCATCGATCACCGGAGGCGGCGTATCGGTGAGGTCGAAACTGCCCATGTCGGTGCCTTCAGGCAACTTGCGCACGCTGTAGCCAGTGGCGCTGGTGAACGTCACCTGGTAGTCGCTGGTGCTCAGCTTGCCGGTGTCCTTGATGGTCACATCGAGGTTGCCGGAACCGGCGCTGTTGCCGGTCTTGGCAATACTGCGCTGGCTGATGGCCGCGGCGCTGTTGATGTCACCGAACAGGGTGGCACCGAAGTCACCGTTCTTGTCGATGCCTTGGGCCAATTGGCTGTTGATCGCATCGGCTACCACCAGGGAGACGCGCCCCAACTCGTTGAGCGCGGGGTCGAGGGTTTCCTTGCGGTAGCGGATCAGGCCACCGAGCTCGCCACCGCTGGCGCTGCTGGTGATATCCATCTTGGTCGAGCCACGGTTGAGGATCAGGCTCATGCGGGTCGGGTCGGTAGCACTTGGCTCCACACCCAGGGTCTGGGTGGTCTTGCCCAACACCAGGGCCTGGCCATTTTTCAGGTAGATGTCGTAGTTGCCTTCACGCTCCACCACATCGGTGCCGATCAGCTTGCTCAGCTCACGCACAGCGCCATCGCGCTGGTCGAGCAGGTCGTTGGGCTGGCCGGAGATGGAACTGACGCGGGAAATCTGGTCGTTGAGATCAGCGATGGTCTTGGTCAGGCTGTTCACCTGATCGGCGATCGACACCATGTTGGCGTTGATGTTGCTGTTCTGCTGATTGAGCTGCGACGACAGGGTGTTGAAGCGCTTGGCCAGGGACTGCGCGCTGGTCAGCAGCAGTTGGCGCGAGGCGTCCTCGGTCGGCTTGGCCGCAGCATCCTGCATGGCGCTGAAGAAGCTTTTCAGGGCTGCAGTGATACCGGTGTCGCTGCTCGACAGGGCGGTGTCCAGTGGCGTGATCTGATTCAGGTACGAGCTGGCATCGCTGCTCAGCGAGGTGGTGCTGCGCAGCTGGTTCTCGAGGAACGCGTTGTACACCCGGCGCACATCGGCCAGTGTGGTACCGCTGCCGATGAAGACCTGGCCGACCTGCTGCCCGCCCTTGGTCTTCTGCACGTTCTGCTGGCGCGAGTAGCTTTCGACGTCGGCGTTGGCGATGTTGTTACCGAGGGTGTACATCCCCGATTGCGCGGCGCCAAGCCCCGACATACCAATGTTGATCAGACTCGCCATGGTTCCATGCCCTTAAAGTTTCGTTGCGGTACCGAGCATTGCGTAGTGCTCGTACGACTTCATCTGTCTTGCGATCTGCGAGATCTTGCTGGCGTAATTCGGGTCGGTGGCGTACCCGGCCTTTTGCAACTCTTGCACGAACTGCTCTGGTTTATCGGCGGCCTTCACCGCATCTTGATAGCGCGAATTGTTCTGTAACAGGCTGACCAGGTCGTGGAAGCTGTCCTGATAAGAGTCGTAGGAGCGGAACGCCGCCGTCTCCTTGACGAACTGACCATCGCGGAATTCGCTGGTGATTGCCCGCGCCTCACCGCCCTCCCAGTTGCCGGTTGCCTTGATACCGAACAGGTTGTGGCTGCTGCTGCCATCGGTGTTACGCATGACCGACTTGCCCCAGCCAGTTTCCAGGGCGGCCTGCGCCACCAGGTAGCGTGGGTCGATTCCGATGCGCTTGGCGGCCTGCTCGGCCATCGGCAGCATGGTGGCGACGAATTCGTCGCTGTCGGCAAATGCCTTTTTCGGTGCCAGCGGTGGCTGGGCCACGGCGCGCCCGAGGATGCGCAGGCCGTTGTCCGGCACGGCGAAGGCCTTGGCCACTTGCTGGCCGTCCCGGGCAGGCACGGCTGCGGTATTGGCGCTGGCCGCCGACGGCACGATGCCAGCCAGCAGGCGGTCGGTGAGCTTGCTCGGCAGCGCCAAACGCCGCGAATTCAGTGCGGCGACATCGTTGCGGGTGGCGACCGCCTGGACGGCGTGCACGGGCTCGGCCACCTTGTTGCCCCACAGTGTCGGCGCATTGCCCTCGATACGGGGGAACGGGCTGGTGTTGACCGGCGCGCTCTTGTTCTTCGACAGCTGGCGCACCAGCACGTCCTGCAGCCCGATACCGCCGCCCTCGCGGGACATGCTTACGGCCAACTGCTGGTCATACATGTCACGGTACTGCTTCACCGTCTCGGTGTTCATCGGGTTGTCGTCGGCCAGCACGTCGCTGGCCTTGCGCGAGGCCTTGAGCATTTCGCTGATGAAAAGCGACTCGAACTCCTGGGCCACCTTGCGCACGTTGGCATCGCTGTCACGGTCGCCATGCTTGAGCGCGCTCAGGCGATTGAGGTCGGTATAGGCACCGCTGTCGGCACTGCCGGAAACCAGGCTTTTGCTGCTCATCCGCGCCGTCCTCAGATCACGATCAGGTCGGCCTGCAAGGCGCCGGCCTGTTTCAGGGCTTCGAGGATGGCCATCAGGTCGCTGGGCGCTGCGCCCACCTGGTTCACCGCGCGGACGATTTCATCCAGCGTGGTGCCCGGGCCGAACTTGAACATCGGCTTGGCTTCCTGCTCGGCATTGACCCGCGAGCGCGGCACCACGGCGGTCTGACCATTGGAGAACGGCCCCGGCTGGCTGACGATCGGGTCTTCGGTAATGGTCACGGTCAGGCTGCCGTGGGTCACCGCGGCCGGCGACACCTTGACGTTCTGGCCGATGACAATGGTGCCGGTACGCGAGTTGATGATGACCTTCGCCACCGCCTGGCCCGGGTCGATTTCGAGGTTCTCGAGGATCGACAGGTAATCCACGCGCTGGCTCGGGTCCATCGGCGCAGTGACTCGCACCGAACCGCCGTCCACGGCCTGGGCCACGCCTGGGCCGAGCAGGTCATTGACCTTGTCGACGATGCGCTTGGCGGTGGTGAAGTCGGGGCGGTTGAGGTTCAGGGTCAGGCTGTTGCCCTGGTTGAAACCGCTCGGTACTGCACGTTCGACGGTAGCACCGCCAGGGATACGACCGGCCGACGGAACGTTGACAGTGATCTTCGAACCATCACGGCCCTCGGCATCGAAGCCGCCCACCACCAGGTTACCCTGGGCCACGGCATAGACGTTGCCGTCGATACCTTTGAGCGGGGTCATCAGCAGGCTGCCACCGCGCAGGCTCTTGGAGTTACCGATCGAGGACACCGTAATGTCGACCACCTGGCCTGGCTTGGCGAACGCCGGCAGGTCGGCATGCACCGACACTGCCGCGACGTTCTTCAACTGCACGTTGCCGGAGCCGGCCGGCACCTTGATGCCGAACTGCGACAGCATGTTGTTGAAGGTCTGCAGGGTAAACGGCGTCTGGGTGGTCTGGTCACCCGTACCATTGAGCCCCACCACCAGGCCGTAACCGATCAGCTGGTTGGAGCGCACGCCAGAAATGCTGGCAATGTCCTTCAGGCGCTCGGCCTGGGCGCCGAAGGCACAGGACAGGAGCAGGGTTGCGGCAATCAGCTGCCTCAGGTTGAACATGGTCATCCGTACTCAGAAAGGCCAAAGCGGGCTGATGAAGAAGCGGTCCAGCCACCCGGGCTGGCTGGCATCGGCGAACGAGCCGGTACCGGAATAGGTGATACGTGCGTCGGCCACACGGGTGGACGGCACGGTGTTGTCCGTGGCGATGTCGTCGGCGCGGATCATGCCGGCAATGCGTACCAGTTCTTCACCGGTGTTCAGGGTCAGCCACTTCTCGCCGCGCACGGCGATGATGCCGTTGGGCAGCACTTCGGCCACGGTCACGGTGATGGAACCGGTCAGGGTGTTGCCCTGGGTAGCCTTGCTGTCGCCCTTGGTCGCGCGCTCGCCGCTGTAGCCGGCTTCCAGCGACAGGTCACCGCTGCCGAACGGATTGTTGGTGCTCGGCGTGCTGCCGAACAACGAGGTCAGGCCGATGTTCGCGTTGCTGTTTTTCTGGATCTGCGAGCCGGCGTTCTTGCTGGCCGACGTACGCTCGTTGAGGGTGATGGTGATGATGTCACCCACCCGGAACGCCTTACGGTCGCTGTACAGGTTCTGCTCGAAACCGGCCTGGTAGATCGAACCGTTGTTGGCCGCTGCCGGCAACGGGGTGCGCGGCAGTACCGGCGCGTAGTACGGGTCGTTGGGCTTGGGCGTCGGCGCGACGCAACCTGCCAGCAACACCGCCCCCCCCAGGGCGAAAACGGACAACAGACGATTCATGACGCTTACCTCACGGATACACCAGAGTGACTGGGCTTGGAGCTGCCTGCTTTAGAGCTGTTGAGTAACGAACGACAGCATCTGGTCGGCGGTGGAAATGACCTTGGAGTTCATCTCGTAGGCTCGCTGGGTGGTGATCATGTTCACCAGCTCTTCCACGGTGCTGACGTTGGAGTTTTCCAGGGTCTGTTGCAGGGTGGTGCCGAAACCGTTCAGGCCCGGGGTGCCGACTTGTGGCGCGCCACTGGCGGCGGTTTCGAGGAACAGGTTGTCGCCAATCGCCTGCAGGCCGGCCGGGTTGATGAAGTCGGCGGTCTGGATGTTGCCGATCACCTGCGCTGCCGGGTTGCCGGCGGTGGTAATCGACACGGTGCCGTCCTGACCGACAGTGAAAGTCTGCGCGTCGTTCGGCACGACGATGGCAGGCTCCAGGGCGAAGCCGTTGGCGGTGACGATCTGGCCGTCGGAGTTCAGGTGGAAGGTACCGTCACGGGTGTAAGAAACGGTGCCATCCGGCTGCAGCACCTGGAAAAAACCACGACCGTTCACCGCCATGTCCAGCGGGTTTTCCGTGGTTTGCAGGCTGCCAGTCTGGAAGTTCTTCTGGGTGCCGACAATGCGCACACCAGTACCGACCTGCAGGCCCGAAGGCAGCTCGCTGTCCTGGGTGGACTGCGCGCCTGGCTGGCGTTTGATCTGGTACAGCAGGTCCTGGAACTCGGCGCGATCACGCTTGAAGCCGGTGGTCGAGACGTTGGCCAGGTTGTTGGAGATGACCGTCAGGTTGGTGTCCTGGGCGGACAGACCGGTTTTAGCGACCCAAAGAGCCGGAAGCATGTAAGTTCTCCTCGTGCGCCTGTTTTACGGCACCCGTTCAAAAGTGATTAGCCGATTTGCAAAACACGCGCCATGGCTTCGTCGCCTTCCTTGGCCGCGTTCATCATCTTGACGTGCAGTTCGAATTGACGGGACAGCGCCAGCACCGAGGTCATTTCTTCCACGGCGTTGACATTGCTGCCTTCCAGGAAGCCCGACACCACCCGCACATTGACGTCGGCAGCTGCCGGCTGGCCGTCGCGGGTATGGATCAGGCCATCCAGGCCCTTGGTCAGGCCCTTGGTATCGGGGTTGACCAGCTTGATGCGGTCAACTTCAGCCATCACTCGCGGATCTTCCCCCATGGAGCGGATGCTGATGGTGCCATCGGCGCCAACTTCGACTTTTTGCTCAGGCGGAATCGCAATGGGGCCGCCGTTACCGATCACCGGCATACCGTTGCCAGCACGCAGTACACCGAGGGCATCGATGTTCAGGCTACCGGTGCGTACGTAGGCTTCGCTGCCATCTGGCGCCTGCACGGCAATGAAGCCCTTGCCGGTCACCGCCACATCCAGGTCGCGGCCGGTCTCGACCATCGGGCCTTCACTGTAGTCAGTGGCCGGGCGTTCAGTCATGGCAAAGGCGCGCGACGGAAAGCTGTCGCCGAACACCGGCATCGAGCGGGCCTGCTCCAGGTCTCGCTGAAAACCGTTAGTGGAAATGTTCGCCAGGTTGTTGGCGTGCGCCTTCTGCGCCAGCGCATTCTGGCTGGCGCCGGTCATGGCCACGTAAAGCATCTTGTCCACAGTCATCCTCCATTGCACTGGCGGTCGCTTGCCGCTCGCCGTTGCTATGCGAGCTACAAAGCAAGTTCCGAACCAACTTTCCAAAATCATGAAAAAGCCCGTGGATACGGGCTTTCAGAGGCTTTGCTCAAGTCGCGAACGCCGGTTATCCGGCGCCGGGTTGCCGATGGCGGCAAACTTGTACCCGCGAAAGGGCCGGTACAGCCTTCATCAAGGCTCGCGGCAACCACCATTGCTGTAGGGGCCGGCAAACTTCTTCCAGCCATCTCCCGGCGGCCATTGCGAGCAGACCAGGCGCCCATCCACCTGGCTTTCCCAGCGCCACCAGGGCGCGGTACCGGCCTGGGCCTGGTACAGGCAGAAAGCAGCAATCGATGCAACAAACAGCCTTTTCATGATCCCTCCGGCAACGACGACGAACCCCTTCACGACAAAGGGGTTCGCCTGCATACGCTCAGCCAGCGACCATCAGGTCATCTGAATGATGGTCTGCATGATGGTACTTTCGGTCGAAATGGTCTTGGCATTCGCCTGGTAGTTGCTCTGCGCCTTGATCAGCTCTACCAGCTCCTGCGTCAGGTTCACGTTCGAACCCTCCAGTGCATTGGACTCGATGGCCCCCAAGGTCCCGGTCTTCGGCGAATCGATGCCCGGAATGCCGGACGTGTAGGTTTCAGTCCAGCGGGTACCACCGATCTGCTGCAGGCCCTGCTCATTGGCAAAGCTGGCCAGGGCCACCTGGCCAATGGCGCGGGATTGCTGGTTGCTGAAGCTGGCGAACAGCACACCCGTCGAGTCGATGCTCAGGCTCGACAGAATACCGGTCGCGTAGCCGTCCTGGGACTGCGACATGCGCGCGGTCTCGGTGTTGTAGGAGGTGGTGCTGTTCATCGCCAGGCGCATGCCATCGGCATTGCCCGCCGCACCATTCGACGCCCAGTTACCTGCAGAGTCCTCCACCGCCGGAACCCAGCCGGTCATGGTGAAGGTGTTGTTGTTCACCGTGAACGAAGCGCCTGCCGGGTGCCCGGTGTTATCGGCAGTCATGCTGCTGACCGAACCATCGCTGTTGAAGCTGATGGTGCCGGTCAGCGGCACAGTGGAGGCCGGGTCGAACGGGTTGCGCCCGTCCACCAGGGTGTACATGGTCCACTCATTGGTGCCAGTCTTGCGATAGAACTGCTCCATGGTGTGCTCGTTACCCTGGCTGTCATACACCTTGGTCGGGAAAGACTTGGTGTAAGTCGTCTGATCGGAAGGATCGAACGGCAGGTTCGGCACCAACGTACCCGTACCATCGTCCACTTCCAGCGGGATGTCGGCAGCCGAAGAGTTCAGGTTGATGCCCTGGTCGATCAGGGAAGTTGCCTTTGGCTGCAGGGCCGACGTATCGATCTGCAGATCGGTCAGCACACCCCTCTGGATCTTGCCAGTCGAGTCAGCGGCATAGCCCTGCAGGCGCAGCCCGTCCGCGGTAACCACGAAGTTGTCCTTGCTGGCCTGGAAAGCACCCGCACGGGTGTAGACACGCGAGCCGTTATCGGACAGCACGAAGAAGCCCTGCCCCTGAATCCCCATGTCCAGCACGTTGCCGGTGGTGTTGACGTCACCCTGGGTGAACTGCTGGGAAATGGCCGCCAGGCGCACACCGTTACCCACCTGGTTCTTGCCCACGCCCAGGCGGTTGGAGCCTGCATAGACATCGGCGAACTCGGCACGCGACGACTTGAAGCCGTTGGTGTTGACGTTGGCGATGTTATTGCCGGTGACATCCAGTTGCTTGTTTGCTGCGTACAGACCGCTAAGGCCGATATTGAAAGACATGAACTCGCTCCTTTTGCCGCTCTAGCGGGCCTTAGATACCAATGGTTTGCACGTCGGAGAGGGACACTTTGCCAACGCCGGCGAGGTTGAGCACCATTTCGCCGGCAGCACTGAAACTGACGCTGGTCACCTTGGCTGGCAACAGCGTGTTCATCTGCACCGACTTGCCATCCACCGTGGTGCTGGCAGTGAAGGTATAGGTACCAGGGTCGACTTTCTCGCCACTATTGTTGGTACCGTCCCAGATGAAATCGGCGTAGCCGGCTTTCTGTTCGCCCAGCTCGATGGTCTTGACGGTATTGCCGTCCTTGTCCTTGATGGTGATCTTCGCTTCGCCGATGGCTTGCGGCACGACGAACTGCGCATTGAAGCTTTCGGCGGTATCGACCACTGCCTTGTCGTTCTGCACCACCACTGAACGCCCGACCAGCGACGACGCCTGCAGAGCCTGGGACGAGGCCATGGCGCTGGTGATGGAGTTGACCGATTCGTTCAGCGAGGTAATGCCTTCCAGGCTACTGAACTGCGCCAACTGGGCAACGAACTCACCATTGTCCTGCGGGTCCAGCGGGTTCTGGTGCTGCATCTGGGTGACCAGCAACTGCAGGAAAGCGTCCTTGCCGAGCGAGTCGCTACCGGTCTTGGATGCGGTGTCCGTGGTCTTCTTCGTACTGGTACCTACACCCGACGCCGCGAGCACGTCGTTGAGGTTCACACCGTTGGTATCGATTGCCATGGTCTGGTTTCCTTATCACTGACCGAGGGTCAGGACTTTCTGCATCATGGCCTTGGCCGTATTCATCAGCTCGGCGTTAGTCTGAAACGCGCGACTGGCAGAGATCATGTCAGCCATCTCCTCGACCACGTTAACGTTCGGGTAGTAGACGTAGCCGTCCTTGTTCGCCGCCGGGTGATTGGGCTCGTAACGGGCCTCCAGGTTGCTCTGGTCCTCGACGATGCCTTTTACCTGCACGCCCTGCCCTGCTTCGCCCTGGTCTTCGAACAGCGACTGGCTGCTGCCGGCCTGCGCGTCCTGAAAGGTAGTGGCGAACACCGGGTGGCGAGCGCGATAGGTCTGGTCGATGCTCGAGGACACGGTCTCGGCGTTGGCAATGTTGGAAGCAACGGTGTTCAGGCGCGTGTTCTGCGCACTCATGCCGCTACCGGCAATGTTGAAGACACTGGAAAGGGACATGGTCATTCTCCCCGCAGGGCCGAAACCAGCCCTTTGAATTTACTGTTGAGCAAGGTGAAGCTGGCCTGGAAGCCGACGGCGTTTTCGGTATAGTTCGACTGCTCGATCTGCGCATCCACGGTGTTCTGGTCGATCGACGGCTGCGTTGGCGTGCGGTACTTGAGGGTATCGTCAGCCATGGCCAGGCCCTCGGCCTCGATATGGCGGCTATTGGTACGCTCGAGACTGAAGCGGCCACCGCTCTGCTGCTTGTCGCTTTCGGCAGCGAGCACCGAGGCGAAGTCCATGTCGCGCGCCTTGTAGTTGGGCGTGTCGGCGTTGGCGATGTTGTTGGCCAGCACTTCGGCGCGCTGGGCGCGGAAGCCCAGGGCCTTTTCGTGAATACCAAGCGCCTTGTCGAAGCTGATGCTCATGTCGGGGAAACCTTCGGAGGTTGACCGGAATATCGTTGAGCAAGGTATAGCAAGGGCTGTGCCAACCAACGAAAAGCCCGGAAATACGGGCTTGCAGGGCGAGATGCTGTCAGAGTGATGCCAGAAAAGCGGCAAAGGCCTTCCGCCTTGGGTGGCGAAAGCGGCAATTGCCGGGCGGCAAAAGCGGCAAAACAAAAAATTGACGTCAGTGTTTTGCGATAGAGGTGTTGCGCCTATGAGATCGAGCGCCGCCCGCGCGGCGCTTCGCGGGACAAGCCCGCTCCCACATTTGTTGCAACGTGGCCATGCCTGTGAGATAGGCGTTGTCAGCCTGAATGCATGGCTTGAGACAGATGATGCAGCAGCAATGCCAACTCAGAAATCTAGTCAACCCACCAAGGCTGGCAACCATGGCCTGACAGGTTCGGCACGTTGCAACAGATGTGGGAGCGGGCTTGTCCCGCGAAGCGCCGCGCGGGCGGCGCTCGATTTCACAGGCGCAGAAAGCGTCAAGGCGAACACTCGCGAAGCGCCGCGCGGGCGGCGCTCGATCTCACAGACGCAACAAACCTTGACCCCGCCCCTACTTCGCCTGGTAGATGATCCCCGGGCTGCACTGCACCATCTGGTAATGGTCCGGCAGCCCATTCAGCGCCTCGGAAGCCCCGAGGAACAGATACCCACCCGGCTTCAAGGTGCTGTGGATACGCAACAGGATGTCCTTCTTCACCTGCGCCGAGAAGTAGATCAGCACGTTGCGGCAGAACACCACATCGAACTTGCCCAGGCTGGCGTAGCTGTCGAGCAGGTTGAAGGCGCGGAACTCGACGCGGCTGCGAATCGCCGGTTTTACCGCCCAGCGCCCCGGCCCCTTGGTGTCGAAGTAGCGCTGCAGGCGCTCCTGGGATAGGCCACGGGCAATCGCCAGGCTGTCGTATTCGCCGGTCTTGCAGTTGGTCAGCATGGTGCCGGACAGGTCGGTGGCAACGATCTGCGCCCCCATCTTCAACTGGCCGAGGTTGCTGCGCTCGAACTCGTCGACAGCCATCGAGATGGAATACGGCTCCTGCCCCGACGAACAGGCCGCCGACCACATGCGCAGGCGCTGGCCGGGATTGTTGCGAATGAACTCGGGGATGACCTTGTTCTTCAGCACCTCGAACGGGTAGGTATCGCGAAACCACAGGGTCTCGTTGGTGGTCATGGCATCGACCACCTGCTCGCGCAAGCCGCCACGCGGCTGGACCTGGATGCGCTGCACCAACTCGCCCAGGCTCTTGATGCCCTGTTGCTCCATCAGCTTGTTGAGACGGCTGGAAACCAGGTACTGCTTATTCTCGCCCAGCAGGATGCCACAGGCTTTCTCCAGGAATACCCGGAACTGTTCGAAATCCAAATTACCCGTAGACACTACTGCCGCCTCTTTTCAATCACTGGTGCCGGGGACCTGCCCCCGGCGGCTTCAATGCGTTGCCTTGATCCGGTCGACCACCCGCTGGGCCAGGTCGTCCGGCTTGAACTTGGCCAGGAAGTCATCGGCACCGACCTTCTTGACCATCGCCTGGTTGAACACCCCGGAAAGCGAAGTATGCAGGCAGATGTGCAATTTTTGCATACGAGGATCGCTGCGGATCTCAGCCGTTAGCGTATAGCCATCCATTTCCGGCATTTCAATGTCCGAGATCATCATCAGGAACTCTTCTTCCGGCTTCTTGCCCTCGTCCACCAGCTGGCGCAGGTAGTTCAGGGCCTGACGACCGTCATTGAGCGCCACCACCTCGACCCCCACGGTCTGCAGGCAGCGGCTGACCTGCTTGCGCGCCACCGACGAATCGTCAACAGTGAGCACCCGCAGCAGCACGGCCTTGTCCTGCACCTCGGCATCGATCACCCCGTCCGACACCGACTCGGACGACGGCGCCACTTCGGCCAGCACCTTCTCCACATCGATGATCTCGACCATGCGGTTGTCCACCCGGGTAACCGCGGTCAGGTAGTGGTCGCGGCCGGTGCCCTTGGGTGGCGGATGGATCTCTTCCCAGTTCATGTTGACGATGCGCTCCACCGAGTGCACCAGGAAGCCCTGGGTCTTGGTGTTGTACTCGGTGATGATCACGAAGCTGTTGCGCGTATCTTCCTGCAGTGGCCGCAACCCGGTGGCCATCGACAAGTCGAGGATCGGGATGGTCGCCCCGCGAATATTGGCAACACCGCGCACCACCGGGTGCGCCTTGGGCAGCAGGGTCAGCGCAGGGCATTGCAGCACTTCCCTGACCTTGAATACGTTGATGCCGTAGAGCTGTTCACCATTGAGGCGGAACAGCAGCAATTCCAGGCGATTCTGCCCCACCAGTTGCGTGCGCTGGTTGACCGAATCCATCACACCTGCCATGCCAGACTCCTTTATGTTTCAGCCTTTCGTTGCAACTCAGGTAGAGAGTCGGCACGGGCTTTGCTTTTTTGAGCGCCATGTACACGAAAACGACATTTTTCCGACGATTGACGCGCCTGCTGACTGGCTCACTGGCCATGCTGTGCCTGCTGGTGCCCGGCGTTCGCACGGCAGCGGACGCGTTTACCTTGCCTGAACAGCTTATCGGTGTCACCCAAGGGTTTCTTGAATTCAGCGTTGAAGATTACCTGGCCACCACCCAGACAGCCGGCCGCTACGAAATCCAGGTCAACCCGCTCGACCCACGCCTGCGCATGCCGTTGTGCAGCCAGCAACTGGACGCCTCACTGGAAAGCCCGGCCCAGCCGCTGGGGCGCGTCACGGTAAAGGTGCGCTGCGAAGGCACGGCACCGTGGACCGTGTTCGTGCCGGCCACCGTGCGGCTGTTCCGCGACGTGGTGGTGGTGACTCGCCCGCTCAAGCGCGACAACGTGGTGGGCGAAGGCGACGTGGCCCTGCGCGAGCGCGATGTCGGCACCCTGGGCCAAGGTTTCCTGACCGAACTGGAACAAGCGGTGGGCATGAAGATGCTGCGCCCCACGGTGATCGACCAGGTCCTCACCCCGCAACACCTGGAACAGGCCGAGGTGGTACGCAAGGGCGACCACGTGGTGATCATCGCCCGCAGTGGCAGCCTGAGCGTGCGCATGCCCGGCGAAGCCCTGAGCAAGGGCGGCCTGAGCGAGCAGATCCGGGTCCGCAACCTCAATTCCAAACGGGTGGTCAAGGCCAGGGTTACCGGCCCCGGCCAAGTCGAGGTAAGTATGTAGCCAGCCCATGGATTTGCGCTGGCGGTAAGGAACCGCTTTTCCTAAACTGTGTCAGAAAACGGGTTCGCGAGCTTGCTGACAGGCGGCTATGCATTTGTGCCTAAAGTTTCTTTCGGGTTGGCCGAAAACAAGGCAAGCGTCCAAATACCCAGAGGTTTCTGATCATGGTCATCGACTTCAGTCGTTTGAATAACTCTCCGTCCGTCACGGGCGGCGTACGCGGCAATACCGCGCCCGGCAGCGCCGAAAAACCGGCAGCCAGCCAGGAAGCGGCAACCGCCACCAGCGCCAGCGGAGAAGCGGTACACCTCAGCCAAGAGGCCCAGCAGTTGCAGAAGATCAGCGACAAGCTGCGCGACGAGCCGGTGGTCAACAGTGCCCGTGTGGCCCAGTTGAAACAGGCGATCGCCGACGGCAGCTACCAGGTCGATGCCGGCCGGGTCGCCAGCAAACTGCTTGATTTCGAAGCCCAGCGCTGACCGTTCGGCGCGCTGACTTCACGGACGCCAAAAAAGCCAAGAGTTAGCCATGCACGACACCACCTTGCTGCAACTGATCGAAGATGACATTGCCCCGATGCAGGAACTGCTGGACCTTCTGCAAAAGGAAGCGATCGCCCTGCATGGCCGCGACATGCCGCTGCTGGAGCAGATCCTGGCCCGCAAGCAATCTTTGATCGTGCTGCTGGAGCAGCAAGGTCTGCGACGCAACAACCTGCTTACCAGCCTTGGCCTGAGCCCTGATCGCGCCGGAGTAGAGGCCGTGGCGGCACAATCGCCGAACGGTGAGCTGCTGCTGCAGCAACTCGATGTGATCAGCCAGTTGATGCAGGCCTGCCAGCAACTCAACGAGACCAATGGCCGGATCATCCAGGTACAGCAACACGTCACCAACAACCAGATCCGGATCCTCATGGGCGGTGATTCTCCGTCGCTCTACGACAGCCGCGGCAGCACCTCGCCGCTGGCCAAGCCACGGGCCCTCAGCCAAGTGTGATTTTTTCTATCAAGGCACGGAACATACTGGCAAAATGCCGTTACTTGTGTGTGTCGCTTTTGCCTGGAGAACGATAAGCCGTGTTCAATGAATCCGATGCCCCGCAGCCACCAAAGGTGCTGAACACCCCTTTGGAGATTGCGGCCAACTTGCGGCAGCTGCAGGAAAGCCACGACCCCCTGATCATCACCTTCCATGACCGCAGCCAGCGCTTCCAGAGCTACGTGGTGCACGTAGACCGAGAAAGCAACACGCTGGCACTGGACGAGATGATCCCCCGCGACGGTGAGAAATTCATCGAGAATGGCGAACACTTCCGCGTCGAAGGCTTCCACGATGGCGTGCGCATCGCCTGGGACTGCAACCACGAGTTGAAGATCAGCGAAGTCGACGGCCACCGCTGCTACCGCGGCGCCATGCCCCAGGAGATGACCTACCACCAGCGCCGCAACGCCTTTCGCGCCGCGCTGAAGCTGTCGCAACTGGTCGATATCATCCTCGATGGTACCCACCTCAAGGGCAACGGCGCCCTGCGTGGCAAGCTGCTGGACATCTCCGCCACCGGCTGCAAACTGCGCTTCGAAGGCAATGTCGAGGATCGCCTGCAACTGGGCCAAGTGTACGAACGCTTCAAGGCGGGCAACCCGCTAGGCCTGGTCGATACCATGGTCGAGCTACGCCACCTGCACTATGAAGAGCGAATCAACACCACCTTTGCCGGGGTGCGCTTCCACAACCTCAGCGGGCAGGCGCAGCGCAAGGTCGAGAGTTTTGTCTACCAGCTGCAGCGCGAGGCGCGCCGGTTCGACAAAGACGACTATTGAGCGCAGGCCCAACCCGCGCTCGCGAAGCGAACCGCTGCCTGAGCGTGGCGGGTTTCCGGCTTACCGATGGCTCCTTGGCTGCTTAGTGTCTTGCACCTGACGCAACCGCCCACAGGAGCCCATCATGATTCACGCCAATTTCACTGCCGAACTCCACTGCCAGCATGGCCGGGTAGGAGTAGTAGAAACACCTCTCTATGTCCACCCCCTGTTCTCCCTCGACCAGGACGGCTGGTTGTGCACCGAGCACCAACGGGGTGACACCCCAAGCTTCAAGCCGATCACCTTCATGTTCCGCTTTCTGAAACACAAAGGTGATCGCATTCACTATGCAATCAATGGAGCCCAAACCTGGGAGTACTTTGGCTCGAGCTTGCAGCGCAACAGGAACGGCTGGATAGGCCTCTATGCAACGCATATCCTTGGCAGGGTCTTCGCCAGCGCCCTGCCATCGGATGTCATAGAGGAGGCCTACCAGGGCAAAGGGCAATGGAAGATCGAAACCCTGGAACCCTGGGACGGCCAACTGGAGACTGCCGAAGACGTACCATTCTACCTGCGGGACATCGACGGCTACCGGGTGGCGCTGGCCAAATCCGTCTATACCCGCGACAAGGTCAAGCGCCACTATTGGTTTCTGAATGCCAGTAGCAAAGAGGGTGAAATCCTGGTGTTCAAACTGAAGAACATCCAGCCAGCCTGACCGACGCGCGCCCGCCGCGAGAACCGCCCTCGCGCGCGGGCAACCTGCGTTCAGACCGAAGGGTTGGCCTCGGCATGGGGCCTGGCCTGCTCATCCTTCTGCGCTGGCTCGTCCTCGGTATCCTCCGCCGCCACCGGGGCTTGCATCACGTCCTGTACCGTCTGCTCATCCACCCGTGGATCCAGCGCTGCCGACAGTGGTGAGCCGGCAGCCGGCATGGCTACGTGCCCCAAAGGTGCATCCTGCACCTGGTGCAGCCCGGTGACCGCCTTCGGACGAATGCGCCACACCAGCACCAGGGCAAAGAACACGAAGAAGGCATACAGCATCTGCGGGCCCAGCACCTTCATCAGCACGCCTGCGGCTAGCGGCCCGATACACGCGCCCACGCCGTAGGTCACCAGCAGCATCGCGGTCAGCGAAACCCGCCGTTCGCTTTCAACATGGTCGTTGGAAAACGCCACCGCCAGCGGGTACAGGCAGAACTGCAGCAACGAAATCACGAAGCCTATGCCGAACAGCAACTCCAGCGGCACGCTGGGCAGCATCGCCAGCGGCGCCGAGGCCAGCGCCAACCCCACGGCCACGCTGCGGATCAGCACTGCGCGATCGTAGCGGTCAGACAACCAGCCCAGTGGCCATTGCACCAGCAGGCCGGCAAAAATGCAGCTACCCATGAACAGACCGACCTGCTCGGTAGTCATGCCCTGACTGGAGGCATACAAAGGCGCCAGGCCATAGAACGAGCCGACGATCAGCCCCGAACCCAGCACCGTGCTGAGCGACTGCGGCACTCGCCTGATGAAGAACTTCGGCTCCATCGGGGCCGGGCGCAACGGCGCCGGGTGAATGCGCCGGGTCATGGCGACCGGTACCAGGCACAAGGTGAAACACATGGCCACCAGCATCAGCAGCTCCAGGCCAAGCTGTGGGTGCACCACCAGGATCAGTTGACCGAGCACCAGCCCAAGGTACGAGGCGATCATGTAGCCGCTGAACACCGCGCCGCGGTGCTTCACGTCGGCCTGCTCGTTCAGCCAGCTCTCGATGACCATGTACTGGCACATCATCCCCAGGCCGACGATCATCCGCAGCCCGACCCAGGCCGGCAACCAGCTGGTCAGGCCATGGCCGAGCACAGCCGCGCCGACGATGCCGGCGCAAGTGGCATAGGCACGAATGTGGCCTACCCGGCCAATCAGCCGGTGGCCCACCTTGCCGCCTACCGCCAGGCCAAAGTAGTTGGCTGCCATCAAGGCACCCACCCACAGGCTGTCGACATGATCAGCTGCCAGGCGCAGGGCCAGGTAAGTACTGAGAAGGCCCGAGCCGATCAACATCATCAGCGCGGCGAAATACAACGACTGAAACGGCTTCCATATATTTCGCATAGGTCCCTTGCGGCTCCCGGGTCAGGTGGCGATGGGTTGCAGCCAAGCATAAAAGCAAAATTGCTGCGGCGCAGTCCCCTGCCTGACAAATCGTGAATCAAGGGCGCGTCCAGTGTCGGTCATGTCGTGATCATGCACTTGCCTCATGGGCCCAAGCTGCGCTCCAAGCGTTTCCATCTCATTGTTCAACAACCGAAGGGTTAGCTTGCCTCTACCCATCCCGGGATCAATTGAGACAGGAGGTTTACATGATCAAAGCTGATTTCACCGCCGAACTGCATACCCATGCAGGCCGAGTGGTAGTCGCAGAATCATCCATCGGGCAACACCCATTCACATGGCTGGATGAGGATGGCTGGTTGTGCGTCGATAATCACCGAAATAAGCATGCGCGGGACGAGATCGTACGTATCGCGTTTGATTTCACCTACATCAAATCGGAGAAGGGACGAGACCTCTACTACATCTCATGCAACAACCACTGGAAATTCGCGGGCGCGAGGCTTGAGCAAAATCCGAGAGGCTGGCTCGGCCTGTATGGGACAGGCGTCATAGGCAGAGTCACGGATGCCGTGGCGAACTTCAAGCCGCAACTGGCAGGCCTTGGCGACTACTGGAAGATCGATGCATTCGATGACTGGGACGGCGACCTGCGGAGCGCTGAAGAAATTCCGTTCTACCTGCGTGACAAACACGGCCATCGTGTTGCATCGACAAGGCCTGAAGATGCATCCACAGACCTGTCCCTTACCTTTGACAGTTTTTTGAATGCAAGCGCAACGCCGGGACAAATACTCACGTTCTACCTGAAGAACATCCGGCTAGCCTGACACCCAGCATCACACCTGCGAAGGCCCTGCCAGAAGGTGCCCTGCCTCTCAGAACCAAAGAGGCATTGCTACCGCCAATCATCAGCCAGGCTACACCTATTCCCGCAAGGTCATGCCATTGGCCGGCAACGGCAAAGCCGTCTTGTAGCGCACCTGCTTCAAGGCAAAGCTCGACCGAATGTTGGCCACCCCTGGCAGCCGCGTCAGGTAATCGAGAAACCGTTCCAGCGCCTGGATGCTGGGCAGCAGCACCCGCAACAGGTAGTCCGGATCACCGGTCATCAGGTAGCACTCCATCACCTCGGGCCGCTCGGCGATCTCTTCCTCGAAGCGGTGCAGCGACTGCTCCACCTGCTTCTCCAGGCTCACGTGGATGAACACGTTCACATCCAGCCCCAGCGCTTCAGGTGACAACAAGGTCACTTGCTGGCGGATCACCCCCAGCTCCTCCATGGCCCGCACCCGGTTGAAACAGGGCGTGGGCGACAGGTTCACCGAGCGTGCCAGCTCGGCGTTGGTGATGCGGGCATTTTCCTGCAGGCTGTTGAGAATGCCGATATCGGTACGATCGAGTTTGCGCATGAGACAAAATCACCGGTTTTTTGTGTTTATGCGGAATGTTTATCTGCCCCGCTCGCCAAAGGCAATCAACTTGAGAGAAAAATTCTCCTGCCGGACCACTAAGATGTAGAGGACGCTGACTTACCAGTCACAAGCCGGTACTCAGCGGCGGCCGCTTCAAAGCTCACAAAAACAAATACCCGAGCGAGCGTAAAAAGCATGAACGAGTACGCCCCCCTGCGTTTGCATGTGCCCGAGCCCACCGGCCGGCCAGGCTGCCAGACAGATTTCTCCTACCTGCGCCTGAACGATGCAGGACAAGTCCGTAAACCTCCTGTCGATGTCGATGCTGCCGACACCGCCGACCTGGCCTACAGCCTGGTCCGCGTGCTCGACGAGCAAGGCAACGCGCAAGGCCCATGGGCCGAGGACATCGATCCGCAAATCCTCCGCCAGGGCATGCGAGCCATGCTCAAGACGCGGATTTTCGACAGCCGCATGGTGGTCGCCCAGCGCCAGAAGAAGATGTCCTTCTACATGCAGAGCCTGGGTGAAGAAGCCATCGGCAGCGGCCAGGCCCTGGCGCTGAACCGCACCGACATGTGCTTCCCCACCTACCGCCAGCAAAGCATCCTGATGGCCCGCGACGTGTCGCTGGTCGATATGATATGCCAGTTGCTATCCAACGAGCGTGACCCGCTCAAGGGCCGCCAACTGCCAATCATGTATTCGGTACGCGAGGCCGGTTTCTTCACCATCAGCGGCAACCTGGCGACCCAGTTCGTACAGGCGGTCGGCTGGGCCATGGCCTCGGCGATCAAGGGCGATACCAAGATCGCCTCGGCGTGGATCGGCGACGGCGCCACCGCCGAATCGGACTTCCACACCGCCCTCACCTTCGCCCACGTCTACCGCGCCCCGGTGATCCTCAACGTGGTCAACAACCAGTGGGCGATCTCCACCTTCCAGGCCATCGCTGGTGGTGAGTCGACCACCTTCGCCGGCCGTGGCGTGGGTTGCGGCATCGCCTCGCTGCGGGTAGACGGCAACGACTTCGTCGCTGTGTACGCTGCCTCGCGCTGGGCCGCCGAACGAGCCCGTCGTGGCCTGGGCCCCTGCCTGATCGAGTGGGTCACCTACCGTGCCGGCCCGCACTCGACCTCGGACGACCCGTCCAAGTACCGCCCGGCCGATGACTGGAGCCACTTCCCGCTCGGCGACCCGATCGCCCGCCTGAAGCAGCACCTGATCAAGATCGGCCACTGGTCCGAGGAAGAGCACCAGGCCACCACTGCCGAGTTCGAAGCCGCGGTAATCGCCGCACAGAAAGAAGCCGAGCAGTACGGCACCCTGGCCAATGGTCACATCCCGAGTGCCGCCTCGATGTTCGAGGACGTGTACAAGGAAATGCCCGACCACCTGCGCCGTCAACGCCAGGAACTGGGGGTTTGAGATGAACGACCACAACAACAGCATCAACCCGGAAACCGCCATGGCCACCACTACCATGACCATGATCCAGGCCCTGCGCTCGGCCATGGATGTCATGCTCGAGCGCGACGACAATGTGGTGATCTACGGCCAGGACGTCGGTTACTTTGGCGGCGTGTTCCGCTGCACCGAAGGCCTGCAGAACAAGTACGGCAAGTCTCGCGTGTTCGACGCGCCGATCTCCGAGAGCGGCATCGTCGGCACCGCCGTGGGCATGGGTGCCTACGGCCTGCGCCCGGTGGTGGAAATCCAGTTCGCCGACTACTTCTACCCGGCCTCCGACCAGATCGTTTCCGAGATGGCGCGCCTGCGTTACCGTTCGGCCGGCGAGTTCATCGCCCCCCTGACCCTGCGCATGCCCTGCGGTGGCGGGATCTATGGCGGCCAGACCCACAGCCAGAGTCCGGAGGCGATGTTCACCCAGGTGTGCGGCCTGCGCACTGTCATGCCGTCCAACCCGTATGACGCCAAGGGCCTGCTGATCGCCTCGATCGAATGCGACGACCCGGTGATCTTCCTCGAACCCAAGCGCCTGTACAACGGCCCGTTCGACGGCCACCACGACCGCCCTGTCACCCCGTGGTCGAAGCACCCGCAAAGCGCCGTGCCCGATGGTTACTACAGCGTGCCGCTGGACAAGGCGGCCATTACCCGCCCCGGCAATGACGTGACCGTGCTGACCTACGGCACCACGGTGTACGTGGCCCAGGTGGCCGCCGAAGAAACCGGCGTCGACGCCGAGGTGATCGACCTGCGCAGCCTGTGGCCGCTGGACCTGGACACTATCGTCGAGTCGGTGAAAAAGACCGGCCGCTGCGTGGTGGTACACGAGGCCACCCGTACCTGCGGCTTCGGCGCCGAACTGGTGTCGTTGGTGCAGGAACACTGCTTCCACCACCTGGAGGCGCCGATCGAGCGCGTCACCGGCTGGGATACCCCCTACCCTCACGCACAGGAATGGGCTTACTTCCCAGGGCCTTCGCGGGTAGGTGCGGCATTGAAAAAGGTCATGGAGGTCTGAATGGGCACGCACGTCATCAAGATGCCGGACATTGGCGAAGGCATCGCGCAGGTCGAGTTGGTCGAGTGGTTCGTCAAAGTCGGCGACATGATCGCCGAAGACCAGGTGGTAGCCGATGTCATGACCGACAAGGCCACCGTGGAAATCCCTTCGCCGGTGAGCGGCAAGGTGCTGGCCCTGGGCGGCCAGCCCGGTGAAGTGATGGCGGTCGGCAGCGAGCTGATCCGCATCGAAGTGGAAGGCAGCGGCAACCACGTGGATGTGCCGCAGCCCAAGCCGGCCGAAGCCCCGGCTGCCCCCGTGGCCGACAAGCCGCCGGTGCAGACAGAAGTAAAACCGGCTGCATGCCAGGCCCCTGCCAACCACCAGGCAGCGCCCATCGTGCCGCGCCAGCCAGGCGACAAGCCGCTGGCCTCGCCGGCAGTGCGCAAGCGCGCCCTGGATGCCGGTATCGAACTGCGTTACGTGCATGGTAGCGGCCCGGCTGGGCGCATCCTGCACGAAGACCTAGACGCCTTCATGAGCAAGCCGCAGAGCGCTGCCGGGCAAGCGCCGAACGGCTATGCCAAGCGCACCGACAGCGAACAGGTGCCGGTGATCGGCCTGCGCCGCAAGATCGCCCAACGCATGCAGGACGCCAAGCGCCGGGTCGCGCACTTCAGCTATGTGGAAGAAATCGACGTCACCGCCCTGGAAGCCCTGCGTCAGCAACTCAACAGCAAGCACGGCGACAGCCGCGGTAAGCTGACCCTGCTGCCGTTCCTGGTGCGCGCCCTGGTCGTGGCACTGCGCGACTTCCCGCAGATCAACGCCACCTATGACGACGAAGCCCAGGTCATCACCCGCCATGGCGCGGTGCATGTGGGCATCGCCACCCAGGGTGACAACGGTCTGATGGTGCCAGTGCTGCGCCATGCCGAGGCAGGCAGCTTGTGGAGCAATGCCGGCGAAATCGCCCGCCTGGCCAACGCTGCCCGCAACAACAAAGCCAGCCGCGATGAGCTGTCCGGTTCGACCATCACCTTGACCAGCCTGGGCGCCCTGGGCGGCATCGTCAGCACGCCGGTGGTCAACACCCCGGAAGTGGCGATCGTCGGCGTCAACCGCATGGTCGAGCGGCCGGTGGTGATCGACGGCCAGATCGTCGTACGCAAGATGATGAACCTGTCCAGCTCGTTCGACCACCGCGTGGTCGATGGCATGGACGCCGCGCTGTTCATCCAGGCCGTGCGCGGCCTGCTCGAACAACCCGCCTGCCTGTTCGTGGAGTAAGCATGCAACAGACCATACAGACTACCCTGTTGATCATCGGCGGCGGCCCTGGCGGCTACGTGGCAGCCATCCGCGCCGGGCAACTGGGCATCCCCACAGTGCTGGTGGAAGGCCAGGCACTGGGCGGTACCTGCCTGAACATCGGCTGCATCCCGTCCAAGGCACTGATCCACGTGGCCGAGCAATTCCACCAGACCTCGCGCTTTGCCGGGCCGTCGGAGCTGGGCATCAGCGTCGCCTCGCCGCGCCTGGACATCGGCCAGAGCGTGGCCTGGAAGGATGGCATCGTCGACCGCCTGACCAGCGGCGTTGCCGCCCTGCTTAAGAAGCACGGGGTCAAGGTGATCCATGGTTGGGCGAAGGTCCTCGACGGCAAGCAGGTCGAGGTCGATGGCCAGCGTATCCAGTGCGAGCACCTGTTGCTGGCCACTGGCTCCAGCAGTGTCGAACTGCCGATGCTGCCGCTGGGCGGGCCGATCATTTCCTCGACCGAAGCCCTGGCGCCGAAAACCCTGCCGCAGCACCTGGTGGTGGTGGGCGGCGGCTATATCGGCCTGGAGCTGGGCATTGCCTATCGCAAGCTGGGCGCACGGGTCAGCGTGGTGGAAGCGCGCGAGCGCATCCTGCCAACCTACGACAGCGAGCTGACTGCCCCGGTGGCCGAATCGCTGAAAAAGCTGGGCATTGCCCTGCACCTGGGCCATAGCGTCGAAGGTTACGAAGACGGCTGCCTGCTGGCACGTGATGGTCAAGGCGTGCAACTGCGCCTGGAAGCCGACCAGGTGCTGGTGGCCGTGGGCCGTCGGCCGCGCACGCAAGGTTTCAACCTGGAGTGCCTGGACCTGAAGATGAACGGCGCTGCCGTCGCCATCGACGAGCGCTGCCAGACCAGCATGCGCAACGTCTGGGCCATCGGCGACGTGGCCGGCGAACCGATGCTGGCGCACCGGGCCATGGCCCAGGGCGAGATGGTCGCCGAGATCATCGCCGGCAAAGCACGCCGTTTCGAACCCAGTGCGATTGCCGCGGTGTGTTTCACCGACCCGGAAGTGGTGGTGGTCGGCAAGACCCCGGAGCAGGCCAGCCAGCAAGGGCTGGACTGCATCGTCGCGCAGTTCCCGTTCGCCGCCAACGGGCGAGCCATGAGCCTGGAATCGAAAAGCGGTTTCGTGCGCGTGGTGGCGCGCCGTGACAACCATCTGATCCTGGGTTGGCAGGCGGTTGGCGTAGCGGTTTCCGAGTTGTCGACGGCGTTTGCCCAGTCGCTGGAGATGGGCGCGTGCCTGGAGGATGTGGCCGGTACCATCCATGCCCACCCGACACTGGGTGAGGCGGTACAGGAAGCGGCACTGCGCGCCCTGGGGCACGCCCTGCATATCTGACACTGAAGCGGCCGAGGCCGATTTGGCCCGCTGCGCCCCAGGCGCCGCGGGTCTTTTTTCATTTCACGATGACGCCTCGGAACCTGACGCGTCGTCCCCGCCGAAGGCTCCCATGAGGCTTCCCGGAATCGGGCCGCGCCGAGGCGTCATCGTTGCCGGCCGACGGCTTGCTGCGTGACACACCGGGCGAGTGCATCGCCGCCTTACTCATGGATGCATCCCGTCAGGCCACCGCGACCCGATGGCCGGGCCGGAACCCATGCGTCCTGGCCGACCACGCTACGGCTAGCGCCAGCAACGCCAGCACTACCAAAGCCCACGGTAACGAGGCCGCCCCTTGGCGCTCCAGCAATACGCCGCCGACCACGCCGCCACCGGCGACAGCCAGATTGAAGACCGTCACCAGCATGGACTGCGCCACGTCCGCCGCGTCACCCGCCACATCCGCCAGTGCGGTTTGCAGCAGCGTCGGCGCACCGCCAAAGGTCAAGCCCCAGGCGGCTACACCGATGAGAACAGCGACAATGGAACCACCCGCAAAACCAAGCGCCAAAGCAGCGACGGTGAACACGGCAAGGCTCAACAGGGTGAGCATACGCAGGCAGCGATCCACCAGCAGGCCGGTGAACCAGATACCCGCAATGGACGCCACACCGAACAACAGCAGCACCGCATCGACACGCGACCCCAGCCCCACGGAAGCCAGATAAGGCGCGATGTAGGTGTAGAGGGTGTTGTGCGCCAGTATCCAGGCAAACAGCGCCAACAGCACCGGGCGAATGCCCGGCATCGTGAAAACACGCCGGATGGGCAACCGTTGCCCGGCAGACTGACCCGCGAAATCAGGCACCAACAACCGCACCCATACGAACAGCAGCAATGACAGGGCCGACATGATCCAGAACACGCCGCGCCAGTCGAACAGCGCGCCAAGCCACGTTCCAAGCGGAACACCAATCGCCAGCGCGACGGGTTGCCCGACGCCCGCAACCGCTAGCGCCCGCCCCTGCAAGCGGGACGGCACCAGCCGCCGGGCATAACCGGCCAGCAGTCCCCACACCACGCCAGCGGCCATGCCCGCGACGAAGCGCGCGGCCAGTGTCAGCCCGTAATGGGTGGACAGGGCAGTGATGGTGTTGAACACCAGCAAGCCGCCAATCGCCAGCAGGAAAAGCGGGCGGCGATTCCATCCGCGTGTCACGGCGATGACCGGGATGGCCGCCAGCACCGAACCCAGCGCATACAGCGTCACCAGTTGCCCGGCCAAGGCTTCGGAGACACCCAGGCCATGCCCGATCTGCGGCAGCAGACCGGCAGGCATGGTTTCGGTCATGATGGCGAGAAAACCCGCCATCGTGAAGGCCAGCAGCTTCCCGACAGGCAAACCATCGGTATGCGACGCAGACGCGGCGGTATATTTGTCAGAAGTACTCATTCGGCTATTGTTCCGGCAGGGGTCACGCCAGCGAGATAAGACGCGGCCATATCCTTCTCGCCGTGTCCTGCGGCCAAGGCACGCTCAAAGCGCCATAGCCCGGCCTGCGCCACATCTAGCTCCACGCCGGCCACTCCTGCGGCATCCACGACCAGGCGAGCATCCTTGGTTGCATTCGCAATGGAAAAGCTGGTGGCGTAGTTGTCCGCGAGAATGGCGGCCGCCTTGGCCTGGAAGTAGCCGCTGTCCATCGGGCCGCCCGTGACCACATCCACCACCAGCGCGGGATCGACGCCTAGCCCCTTGGCCAGTGCCAAGCTTTCGGCCAGCCCGTGCGTCAGCGCGAACGCCCAATTGTTGAGTGCGAGCTTCAAGCGGCTGCTCATGCCCGTCTGCTCCGATACCCATAGGGTACGCTTGCCAATGGCATCGAAGACGGGTTGCACAGCGTCACGCTGCGCGACAGGGCCGGATGCAAGGATGACCAGTTGGGCCATTTCCGCCGGCTGCCGAGTGCCTTGCACCGGAGCATCGTAGAACACCAGGCCAAACTGCTCGGCCAGTGCGGTCAGGGTATTGGCTCCCTCGATCCCGACCGTGCTCAGTTGCAGCCAGATCCCCCCCTGACGCAAAGCGGGCGCGGCAGCTTGCATTGCCTCCTGCACGCTGGGGCCGTCCTTGAGGACAGTCACGATGATGCTGGCTCCCTGTACCGCTTCGGCAGGGCTATCGAAGGCTTCGACGCCGTCGGCGGTCAGTGCGTGCGCTTTGGCCGCCGTGCGATTCCAGGCGCGTACCGTGAATCCGCGTTTGCGCAGATTGCGTGCAACCGGGGCACCGATCAGGCCGGTGCCAAGCACAGCGATGGTGGGTGATGTGTCGGTGCTCATGGAAACTCCTTGCTATGAACGATAAAATCAAACGGGAACAATCATTCCAGTTATGACCAAAGAAAAACCCGAAGCGCCGTATCAATGCACGGCGGCATCGGGTTGCGACTACACGGTATCGAGCGCCACGTCGATCACGTCCATCAGGCATTGCCGGCGCTGCGGCGCCGGACTGCCTTTGCCAAGCACCCGCATCCCTTGTACGGTATTGACGAGGAAACGCGCCAAGGCGCGAGGGTTCTTGGCGGCAGCAACATCGCCGGATTGCTGCCCGCGCTGAATCAGTTTCTCCAGCGCCTTTTGCAGACGCTGGAAATTGTGCGCCACCAGCTCGGCCACGGCTTCGTCATGGCCGGCCAGTTCCAGCGTGGCATTAGCGACGAGGCAACCGCGTTTCTGTGGGTCGCCCAGCTCATCTTCGGCAACACGCGTCAGGAACTGCCGAATCAGTTCTTTGGCCGAACCAGAACCGGACAGCAATTTCACGTTGGCCATGGTCACGGCCTCGTAGCGGCGCAGGGCCTGTTGATACAGCCCCTGTTTGTTCTCGAAGGTGCTGTAGAGGCTACTGCGCGACAGCCCGGTGCCTTCCACCAAATCCTGAATAGAGGTCGCGGCATACCCGCGCTGCCAGAACACACGCATCGCGGCATCAGCGATTTCGTCAGGCTCGAACGCCTTGGTACGCATGGCACTTACTCATCTGGAACGATCATTCCCGACAATGTAAGGCGCGAGCTGTAGAGCGTCAAGAACAACCGGGACATTCCCCGTAGAGCGAAGCCCCACATCACGCCAACGCACACATTGGCTTCTTTGAACGCCACCGTGGCACTGTGACGCCTCGGCAGGGGCGGGTCCATTAAATTGCAATGATCACCATCTACTGGGCAATGCCGTTCTTGCCAGCATCCTTGGCCCGGTACAGTGCCTGGTCCGCACGCGCCAGCAGCGCATGCTGGTCCTCCCCTTCCTGCCATTGCACCACCCCATAGCTCATGGTCAGCCGGCAGTCGCCCACCGGCTCCACCTGTGCCATCACCTGGCGCAAACGCGCTGCCACCTCCAACGCTTCGCCCAGCGAGGTCTGCGGCAGCACGATGACGAACTCGTCCCCGCCCCAACGCGCCAGCAGATCCAGTTCGCGCAGGCAGGTACGCAGGTTGTCGACCACCCGCACCAGCGCCGCATCGCCACGGGCATGGCCATAGCGATCATTGATCGGTTTGAAGTCGTCCACATCCATGGCAATCAGCGACAACGGCTGACGGAAGCGCTGGGCGCGCCCACACTCCATCTGCAGCGCCTTCTCCAGCCGATAGCGATTGGCAATACGGGTCAACGCATCGCGCTCGGCCAGCTCGCGGTTTTCGTCCAGTTGCCGCTGCAACTGCTGGTTCACCCAGGACAGCTCGCGGGTGCGTTCAGCCACCTGGCTTTCCAGCGAGTGGTTCTTCTGCTCCAGCTGCGCTACCAGGCGCTTGCTGGCGTCGATGTTGCGGTGGGCACCGAGCATGCGCGCCACCGAGCCGTCCTCGTTACGGGCGATGATGTAGCCGCTGTCTTCGATCCACAGGTAGCTGCCATCGTGGCAGCGGCAGCGGTATTCGACCAGGTAGCGCTCGTTGCGCTGGTTGATGTACGCCTCGAAATGCGCCATCACCCGCGGGTAGTCCTCCGGGTGGATCACGCTTTCCCAGGTGAGTACCGAGTTGGCCATGGAATGGCTGGGGTAGCCGAGCATGGCGTACCAGCCCGGGTTGCGATAGACGTAGCCGGTGTTGGCATTCCAGTCCCAGATCCCATCGCTGATCAAATCGAACAACGTATGCAACTGCTGCTCGCTGAAGCCGGCAGGTACCGGCCGGGTTTCCTGACTCATGAACGCTCTTCCTGATGCCCAGCAACTGCGCTCCAATCAAGGGGCTGCCGATAGTGTTGGTAGTTGCCGCAGGCGGCAAGCCCATGGCGCTGACGGGCAAGCATATGCCCAGCATGCCGCCATCGGAATAGCGCCCAAGCTGAATTCTGCGATATTGACGACCAGTGACCGACGCAGCGACGCAGGGGGACAGGGAAAGAGAAATGGCGTCCCAGGCAGGAATTGAACCTGCAACCTTCCCCTTAGGAGGGGGATGCTCTATCCAATTGAGCTACTGAGACGCAAGTGCCGGCAGCGAGCGCTGCACAGCGGGACGGCCAGCATGTTAACCAGCATGCTGGCGTTTGTCATGCCTCAACCAGGCTTTTTCGCGTAATCCTTTTCTGCCAATGCTACACCTGCGGCAGCAAACCTTCATCACGCAGCAGCGCGAACAATGCCGCGACCGCTGCTTCCAGGGTGGTGGAGTTGTCCAGCACATGCACCGACGGATCGGCCAACGCCTGCAAACGGACATTGCGTGCCAGGCGCTGCTCGACCTCCTCTGCGTTTTCCCGACCGCGGGCCAGCAAGCGCTCACGCAATACCTCAGGCCTGACCTCGACCAGCACCGCCAACAGGTTCGGGTAGCGCTGGCGCGCCTCGGCCAGATAAGCCCGCGAACCATTCACCAGTACCGCCCTACCCGCCGCCAGCCAATGGTCTACCTGTTGCGGGATGCCGTAATCCAGGCCATTGGCTCGCCAATGCATGGCGAACGCGCCCTGTGCGCGCAGCGTTTCGAACTGCTCGGCCGTAACCCCATGGGCGGCTTCACCCTTGGCTTCGGCCGAACGGGTAATGACGCGACGGGCGATTTTTACCCCGGCAGCTGCCAACCGCTCCCGTGCAGCGTCGATCAGGGAATCTTTCCCGGACCCCGACGGTCCTATCAGAAATATCAACCGGCCTGTCCCTGATTGGCGGTCGCTTGCGTCATGCTGCATAGCCACTATGCTCTATGGAAGGAAACTGGCAGATTCTAGGGGTTTTCCAGACCTTTTGCTGTGTTTTACCAGTTTTTGACGGCAAAATTCTGACAGTAGAGCAAACCGGAGCATGTAAAACTTTTCAAACCAGTACTCATTTCTGATAATTGGTACTGGCACAAAGCCTTTATTCGGCTCACTATTTGTCACAGAATTGACGCCAAGGAAACGGCGACCAAGAGGCAAGGTGAGCATTCATTTTTCACTGACGGTTGAACATTCTGTCGTCGCCACGGTCGTACTACCACCCCGTGCGGCCAATTTGAGAACCGCTTCCCCTGAACCAAAATCCGGTCAATTTATATGCGCCCAATGAAACAGGCTATTTATTCGAGCCGCACCGCTGACAAGTTCGTCGTCCGCCTGCCAGACGGAATGCGTGAGCGCATTGCCGAGGTAGCGCGCAACCATCACCGCAGCATGAACTCCGAGATCATCGCGCGCCTGGAACAGAGCCTTATCCAGGAAGGTGCGCTGGGTGACGAGCTGAGCATGCGCCTGGACAGCCCCGAACTGTCCTTGCATGAACGCGAGCTGCTACAACGCTTCCGCCAACTGTCCCACCGCCAGCAGAACGCGCTGGTCGCCCTCATCGCTCACGATGTGGAAATGGCCGCCGACGCCTCCTGAGGCTGCAGCGAACACAAAAAAGCCAGCGTAAGCTGGCTTTTTTGTGGGCTCACCGCCGCTGTGGAATCACTATTTCTGTGGGAGCGGCCTTGTGTCGCGAAAGGGCCGCAGAGCGGCCCCACAATTTCAGCGGCGCTGCACAAATTTCTGGGGCTGCTTCGCAGCCCTTTCGCGACACAAGGCCGCTCCCACAGGGACCTCATCAGCATTTAGAAGTTAATCGGTTACAGCAGGAACAGTGTGGCCAGCCCAAGGAAGATGAAGAACCCGCCGCTGTCGGTCACTGCGGTAATCATCACGCTGGAGCCCATTGCCGGGTCGCGCCCCAGGCGAGTCAGGGTCATCGGAATCAACACCCCCATCAAGGCCGCCAACAGCAGGTTCAAGGTCATCGCCGCGGTCATCACCAGGCCCAACGACCAACTGCCATACAGCCAGAACGCCACCGCACCAATCACCCCGCCCCAGATCAGGCCGTTGAGCAACGATACCGCCAGCTCCTTGCGCATCAGGCGGCTGGTATTGCCCGGCGACACCTGGTCCAGCGCCATGGCACGCACGATCATGGTGATGGTCTGGTTACCGGAGTTGCCACCAATACCAGCCACGATCGGCATCAGCGCAGCCAGGGCCACCAGCTTCTCGATCGAACCTTCGAACAGGCCGATCACCCGTGACGCAACGAACGCGGTAATCAGGTTGATGGCCAGCCAGGCCCAGCGGTTGCGTAGCGAACGCCAGACCGAGGCGAAGATGTCTTCTTCCTCGCGCAAACCGGCCATGTTAAGCACTTCGCTTTCGCTTTCCTCACGAATCAGGTCGACCATTTCGTCGATGGTCAAGCGGCCGATCAGGCGTTCGTTCTTGTCCACGACCGGCGCAGACACCAGGTCATAACGCTCGAAGGCCTGTGCCGCATCATAGGCATCTTCCTCGGGATGGAAGGAGACCGGGTCGGTCGCCATGACCTCCGCCACCTTCTTCTCCGGGTCGTTGACCAGCAGGCGCTTGATCGGCAATACACCCTTGAGAATGCCGTCATAGTCGACCACGAACAATTTGTCGGTGTGGTTCGGCAGCTCTTTCAGGCGGCGCAGGTAGCGCAACACCACTTCCAGGCTGACGTCTTCGCGGATGGTGACCATCTCGAAGTCCATCAGCGCACCGACCTGTTCCTCGTCGTAACTCAGTGCCGAACGCACGCGCTCGCGTTGCTGGGCATCGAGGGTTTCCATCAGCTCGTGAACAACATCACGCGGCAGCTCAGGGGCTAGGTCGGCCAGCTCGTCGGCGTCCATTTCCTTGGCGGCGGCGAGCAGCTCGTGATCGTCCATGTCGGCGATCAGCGATTGCCGCACGGCGTCGGAAACTTCCAGCAGGATATCGCCATCGCGATCCGAGCGTACCAGCTGCCAGACCGTCAGGCGGTCTTCCAGAGGCAAGGCTTCGAGGATGTAGGCGATGTCTGCAGGGTGCAGGTCATCGAGCTTGCGCTGCAACTCGACGAGGTTCTGACGGTGGACCAGGTTTTCCACCAGGTCGTGGTGGGCGCCTTCCTGACGGTGGGTCAGGTCTTCGACCACACGCTGGCGTTGCAGCAGCTCGACCACCTGGGCCAGGCGATCCTGCAGGCTTTCTTGCGCTTTTTTTACTTCTACTTCAGTCATAGGCGAACTCCACTCCCAGCAGCGGAGCACGCCGGGAGAATCAATCGGTCAGATCTTTCTGTATGAATCTTGTTAGCGAGTAACTACTGGGTAAGTCCATGGTGGTTTTCCACAAGCCCCGGCGGGGCTGACGGGCGCAATCATACACTGCTAAAGCTGTCAGATCGCTTAAAATTTTGGCCAGAACAATCGTTTGCGCGATAAAGCTGGGACAACGCTCGAAGCTATCAGTGCGACGGTGGGTCTGGCGGTCAAGTTACATTTGTTGTGTGCCTGGATGTGTATGCGGTGCCTGATCGATCTTGGGGCTGCTTTGCAGCCCATCGCGACACAAGGCCGCTCCTACAGGGATCGCGTACTTCTGTAGGAGCGGCCTCGTGTCGCGAAAGGGTCGCGCAGCGGCCCCCAAAGGCACACGCTCAATCTACAGAAGAGCGTAGATCGACATCAGCAACAATTCATTGGCGCAGAAAAACAAAAAGCCCGCTCAATTGAGCGGGCTTCTTGATTGGGTGTGGCGGACTCAGGAGGATTCGAACCTCCGACCGCTCGGTTCGTAGCCGAGTACTCTATCCAGCTGAGCTATGAGTCCGTGGTGGTAGTTTTAGACCAGGTTACCACTGGTTGGTTGAAGCGCCTTTGCAAGCAGAGCCACTTCAAAAAGTGGCGGACTCAGCAGGATTCGAACCTGCGACCGCTCGGTTCGTAGCCGAGTACTCTATCCAGCTGAGCTATGAGTCCGCGATGGTAGTTTTAGACCAGATTACCACTGGTTGTTTGAAGCAGCCTTGCAAGCAAAGCCACTTCAAAAGTGGCGGACTCAGGAGGATTCGAACCTCCGACCGCTCGGTTCGTAGCCGAGTACTCTATCCAGCTGAGCTATGAGTCCGTGTCTTGCCGCGCATTATAGGTCGCTGAAACATTTTTGCAAGAACTTTTTCGTTTAAAATCAACTACTTAGCGTTCTTACCGTTTACAGCGCCCTAAGCGAATAATGGCGGTGAAGGGGGGATTCGAACCCCCGATACCCTTATGAGGTATACTCCCTTAGCAGGGGAGCGCCTTCGGCCACTCGGCCACCTCACCGCAACACGAGGCGAATATTAAACAGGCTCTTCCTCGTTTGCAACCCTTTTTTTGAAAAAAACTTCAAAAAAATTAAAGGCTTGGCTCCTCGTCCTTCTCTTTCTTGATCCGCAGGTAGATTTCCTCGCGGTGCACAGCCACTTCTTTCGGGGCGCTGACGCCAATACGCACCTGGTTGCCTTTGACGCCGAGCACCGTCACGGTGATCTCGCCGTCTCCAATGATCAGGCTCTCGGCGCACCGACGAGTCAGAATCAACATAGCTTTCTCCTTACGCAAAACATTCAGGGGTAACAGTCTTGGATGTCGCGGCCTGGTCGTGGACGACGACTCGGGCCTCGGTTGCTCACCACAAAGGGCAAAGCCTGCGTGGCGAGCAGAAACGCGAAGGGCGCGGCAAGCCGCGCCCTTCCAGGCAGGGTATTACTCGCTCTGTCGTGCAGGAGCGTCGAGCTCGAACGCGGTGTGCAGCGCGCGCACGGCCAGCTCCAGGTACTTCTCTTCGATCACGACCGAAACTTTGATCTCGGAGGTGGAGATCATCTGGATGTTGATGCTCTCCTTGGCCAGGGCTTCGAACATGCGGCTGGCAACACCGGCGTGCGAACGCATGCCGACGCCAACGATCGAGACCTTGGCGATCTTGGTGTCGCCGATCACTTCACGGGCACCGATTTCACGGGCTGTGTTTTCCAGCACGCTCTGTGCCTTCTCGTACTCGTTGCGGTGTACGGTGAAGGTGAAGTCTGTGGTGTTATCGTGAGCAACGTTCTGCACGATCATGTCGACCTCGATGTTCGAGGCGCTGATCGGGCCGAGGATCTTGAAGGCCACGCCCGGGGTATCCGGCACGCCGCGAATGGTCAGCTTGGCTTCATCACGGTTGAAGGCGATACCGGAAATGATCGGCTGTTCCATGGATTCCTCTTCATCAATGGTAATGAGGGTACCCGGACCCTCCTTGAAGCTGTGCAGCACGCGCAGCGGAACGTTGTACTTGCCGGCGAATTCCACCGAACGGATCTGCAGCACCTTGGAACCGAGGCTGGCCATTTCCAGCATCTCTTCGAAGGTGATCTTCTCCAGGCGCCGAGCCTGTGGCACAACGCGTGGATCGGTGGTGTAGACGCCATCGACGTCGGTATAGATCTGGCACTCGTCAGCCTTCAGCGCAGCCGCCAGGGCCACGCCAGTGGTATCGGAGCCCCCACGGCCCAGGGTGGTGATGCTGCCGTGCTCGTCGACGCCCTGGAAGCCCGCCACCACGACCACGCGGCCTTCCTTGAGGTCGGCACGAATCTTCTGGTCGTCGATCTGCAGGATGCGCGCCTTGTTGTGCGCGCTGTCGGTGAGAATGCGCACCTGGTTGCCGGTGTAGGACACCGCTGGCACTCCACGCTTGATCAAGGCCATGGCCAGCAAGGCAATGGTGACCTGCTCACCGGTCGACACGATCACGTCCAGTTCACGCGGAACCGGCTGATCGTTGATCTGCTTGGCCAGGTCGATCAGGCGATTGGTTTCACCGCTCATGGCCGACAACACAACCACCAGGTCGTCGCCTGCCTCACGGTGCTTCTTGACCTTATCGGCTACCTGCTCGATCCGCTCGATGGAACCGACAGAGGTGCCGCCAAATTTCTGTACGATCAACGCCATTTCAATGGTGCCTCAGCCCATACAGGGCCCCAAAAAACAATCCAACATGAAGAGGCGGGTGACTAGACCACCCGCCCCTTCATCTCAAAGTCCCTGCTCTGCGAATGGCACGGCCAGCGCCAGGGCCTGATCCAGTGCAGCGACGTCGACGCCGCCACCCTGGGCCATGTCCTGACGGCCACCGCCCTTGCCACCCACCGCCGCAGCGGCTTGTTTCATCAGATCGCCAGCCTTGAGTTGGCTGGAGAGGTCCTTGGTCACACCGGCCACCAGCACGACCTTGCCCTCATGCTCGCTGCCCAGCAGGATCACTGCGTGGCCGAGCTTGTTCTTCAGCTGATCGACCAGCGCCAGCAGGGCCTTGCCGTCCTGCCCATCCAGGCGGGCGGCGAGTACCTTGGCGCCCTTGACCTCAACGGCCGCGTTGGAGAGATCGTCCCCGGCGGCGCTGGCGGCCTTGGCCTGCAGCTGTTCCAGCTGCTTCTCCAGCTGGCGGTTGCGCTCGAGCACAGCCGACAGCTTGTCGATCAGGTTGTCGCGGTTACCCTTAACCAGTTGCGCGGCTTCCTTGACCTGCTCTTCGGCAGCGTTCAAGTAGGCCAGCGCAGCCGCGCCGGTGACCGCTTCGATACGGCGCACGCCAGAAGCAACGCCGCCTTCGCTGATGATCTTGAACAGGCTGATGTCACCGGTGCGCTTGGCGTGGATACCGCCGCACAGCTCCACCGAGAAATCGCCGCCCATGCTCAGCACACGCACGGTGTCGCCGTACTTCTCGCCGAACAGCGCCATGGCACCCTTGGCCTTGGCAGTTTCGATGTCGGTCAGTTCGGTTTCCACCGCAGTGTTCTTGCGCACTTCGCGGTTGACGATGTCTTCCAGGGCCTTGATCTGCTCCGGTTTCAACGCCTCGAAGTGGCTGAAGTCGAAACGCAGGCGCTGGCTGTCGACCAGCGAGCCTTTCTGCTGTACGTGCTCGCCCAGCACCTGACGCAGCGCTTCGTGCAGCAGGTGGGTGGCCGAGTGGTTCAGCGAGGTGGCGTGTTGCACCTCGGCATCGACCTTGGCCTCGACAGGCGAACCGATCACCAGCGCACCGCTGGCAACCACGCCGTGGTGCAGGAAGGCACCGCCGGTCTTGGTAGTGTCACGCACGTCGAAGCGTGCAGCGCCAGCCTGCAGGTAGCCGGTGTCACCGACCTGGCCACCGGATTCGGCGTAGAACGGCGTGCGGTCGAGTACGACCACGCCCTGCTCGCCTTCACCCAGCTGATCGACGGCCTGGCCGTCCTTGTAAAGGGCGATGATCTTGCCCTGGCCTTCGGTGGCATCGTAGCCGAGAAACTCGGTGGCGCTGTCGACCTTGACCAGGCTGTTGTAGTCCATGCCGAAGGCGCTGGCGGAACGGGCACGCTCACGCTGGGCGTCCATCTCGCGCTCGAAGCCGGCTTCGTCGATGGTCAGCTCGCGCTCGCGGGCGATATCGGCGGTCAGGTCCATCGGGAAGCCATAGGTGTCGTACAGTTTGAACACCACGTCGCCCGGCACTACCTCGCCCTTGAGCTGGGCCAGGTCCTGCTCGAGGATGCGCAGGCCCTGCTCCAGGGTCTTGGCGAACTGTTCTTCTTCAGCCTTGAGCACGCGCTCGATATGCGCCTGCTGGCTGTTCAGCTCCGGGAAGGCCTCGCCCATTTCGGCGACCAGCGCGGCAACGATCTGGTAGAAGAAGCTGCCTTTGGCGCCCAGCTTGTTACCGTGGCGGCAAGCGCGGCGAATGATGCGGCGCAGCACGTAGCCACGGCCTTCGTTGGACGGCAGTACGCCGTCGGCGATCAGGAAGCCGCACGAACGGATGTGGTCGGCGACCACTTTCAGCGAAGCCTGGCCGTCATTGCTGCAACCGATGGCCTTGGCAGCAGCCGACAGCAGGTTCTGGAACAGGTCGATCTCGTAGTTCGAGTGCACGTGCTGCAGCACGGCGCTGACGCGCTCCAGGCCCATGCCGGTGTCCACCGACGGCGCTGGCAGCGGGTGCAGCACGCCGTCGGCGGTGCGGTTGAACTGCATGAAGACGTTGTTCCAGATCTCGATATAGCGATCGCCGTCTTCTTCCGGCGAGCCGGGTGGGCCGCCCCAGATGTCCGGGCCGTGGTCGTAGAAGATCTCGGTGCATGGGCCGCACGGGCCGGTGTCGCCCATGGTCCAGAAGTTGTCGGAGGCGTACGGGGCGCCCTTGTTGTCGCCGATGCGCACCATGCGCTCGACCGGCACGCCGACTTCCTTGGTCCAGATATCGTAGGCTTCGTCGTCAGTGGCGTAGACGGTGACCCAGAGCTTTTCCTTGGGCAGGTTCAGCCATTTTTCCGAAGTCAGGAAGGTCCAGGCGAAGGTAATGGCGTCGCGCTTGAAATAGTCGCCGAAACTGAAGTTGCCCAGCATTTCGAAGAAGGTGTGGTGACGCGCGGTGTAACCGACGTTTTCCAGGTCGTTGTGCTTGCCACCGGCGCGCACGCACTTCTGGCTGCTGACGGCACGGGTGTAGGCACGCTTCTCCGCACCGAGGAAGCAGTCCTTGAACTGGTTCATGCCGGCATTGGTGAACAACAGGGTCGGGTCGTTGTTCGGGATCAGCGAACTGGAGGCGACTCGGGTATGTCCCTGCTCTTCGAAGAAGCGAAGGAAGGCTTCACGGATTTCTGCGCTTTTCATAGGTTCTTCCACGGAAACGGCGGCCGTTTGGGCTAATACGTCGAATCGACGAAACGACGGCAAAGGGCGCCATTATATCCAGCCTGAACGGCGGATGCAGTGTGTTTATACGCCCGAAATGGCCAATCGGCATGAAATCGTCATTTCGAACATCAAAGTGGAGGCTATACGGTTCACCGCCTCGTCACAACGCCCTGCCTGCACCCCATCCTTCATGCGCGCCTTGCGCCAGATATGTACCACACCCCCGCCCGCCCGGCCTTTTAGCCTTGGCCACTGCGACGCCTGTCGCAAAAGCCAATCCACTGCAAGCGAGGCCCTCATGCACCCCAACCCGATCTACTTCATTTCTGGAAGAACCAGCGGTTTTCAGCAATGGATCGACACATCCACGGATGGCATAGCCGTTCATCGATTATTCGAATACCGAGACGACACGCTGGATGTCCTTCTGGAACAAGTGTGGTTCGAGCAAGGCCAGATACCCGGCAAGCATCACATGGTGATCCAGAGCCACGCTGCCGAGGTGAATATCGACATCTCCACTTACGATTGCCACCTGATGGCCGAGGTCGGCGACAAGAGATTCATCCTCGCACCGACGCGCAGGCATACCCTGATCATCAAGACGGCAGACGGCGACGCCAACATTCGCGTGGCGAGCGATGTGAGGACACCCATCATCATCCAGGCGGCAAATGGCAACGCGCGCATTACTACCGGTGGCGGCATCACCGAAGTGTTCACGGGCACCGGGGATGCGCAAATCAACGTGGGCGAGGGACTGACGTTCATCAAAAGCGCTGCGGCAAGCAGCCGCATCAGCGGCTACACCCTGGTCGCAGACCCACATGATTCGGTCATCTATGCCCGCAACCAACCGGGCGACGCCCGTTTCGAGTCGCCACTCGCCGCGCCGCTCGACCAACTCGCCAGCAACACCTTTGACATACAGGGCAGCGATACCTTCAAACGGTCAGTGGGCAATCACCTGGCCTTCCTCCGCCACACGCTCTGCGGCCAGCGACTCCTGGCCGAGCTGGCAAGGAACGCGTGGATAAGGATTACCGAAACACAAGGGGCCACTGATTTTGAGGTGTACATTGCAGACCCCACCGAAAGTGATCATCACCTTCGGCAAAACAGCCGACTGGAATGGGTAGCAGGCTGGCCTGCAGAGGGCGGTGTTCTGGCATTCAACCTGGCGCGCTCGGACAGCGACAATCTGCCACTGTTCGACCTTTACCGTTGCCTGTGCGAGGCATATAACGCATTCAATGGCACGACAATACCTGGCAGTACCTCGATCAGAAGCATTGATCGCCGGCAGATCCAGGTAAAAAAGGCGCACCTGCAAGCCATTGGCCTGCCAAGCGGTCTCGCATACGATTTTGACGACGACCCGGAAACACCGCCTACCGACACCAACCCATCGCCCTTCAACGAGAACGCACTACGACTGGAGCTAGGGCTTCCAGCGCGCACGCATTATTGAACGACGCACCTGGCAGGCCTGCCCGCGCTAGATGCCCAAGCCGCCATTCAACCCAGACGCTGCCCGGAATCCGGCACGATCAGGATTCCGGCGCGCAAGCCGTTCTTGACCTTGGGGTTGGGGAAGATGATGCGTGCGCCCTCCTCCTCGACCACCCAGCGCGTCTCGGCCAGGTCTTCGGCCAGCAGGTAACCCTTGCTCAGCTCGGAGAAATTCTCGATGTCCGCCGGCAAGTGCAGGTGGAAGCTGTCGCTGTGCTTGATGATCTCGCGGGAAACGCTGAACAGCTGCAGGCCATCCAGCGAGCCTTCGTCTTCGGGCTCGGTATTTTCGACGATGCGGATCAGCCGCTCTTCCAGCTTGTCGAGGTTGACCTCCTCGTTCTGGCCGAACGGTCGGGCCTTGCCCAGCTCCAGGGTAAAGGCTTCGGCCTCCAGCTGCTCATAGGTGAAGGCACTGAAGGTGATGGACGACTTGCTTTGCAACAACACCGCCTCCATGCCCGCCGCCGCCAGGCGTGCCAGCTCGCGACGGGAATGCCTGCGCCCCTCTTTATAGGGGTACAAGGCGAACTGCTCGATCTTCGAGCCGCGGATGGCAGTATGCAGGTCGTAATGCAGGCGGCTGCGCCCTGGCTTGCTGAAGAACACCCGGGCGAACTGTTCCAGCTCAGCGGCACGCAATGCCTCCAAGCCACTGGACAGCTCGTGGCGGCCATTGAACAGGCGGTTGATGTCCTGCTCGATGAAGCGCTCGCCCTTACGGATCGCTGCAGGGTTGCCGAACAGGAACAGTACCCGTGCCTTGGGTTTGATCTTGCCGTTGGCCACGCCATGCAGCAGCCGCTCGAGCAACTCGATCGGCGCCGTTTCGTTGCCGTGGATGCCGGCGGACAACAGCAAGTCCAGCCCGCAATCCTCGCTTTCGGCCGGGCGCACCTCGAGCGCGCCCTCCCCTAGCCAGCGCAAACGCGCGCCCTTGGGTGTCACTTGGGTCTTCTCGGCCGGTTCGTGATCGGTGAGGGTCAGCTCAAGCAATTTGCCAAGGGCGAGCATAGGTACTTCCTTAGTGATGGTGGCCGCAGTCTGGGCCATGGACGTGATCGTCGTCTTCGCCGACCTCCGCCGGTTCCATTTCCAGCTGCAGACTGACCAGATTGGTGGCCATCGGGCGCAGCAGCAGGTTGGCATACTCGGTGTCGTCTTCTTCGACATCCACGCCGATCAGCAGCTGGCCACGGCCATCCTGCTGAATCCACACTTCCTTGCCTTGCCAGACCACGGCAAAGCGGGTGCAGGAGGTTTCCAGCTGGGTGCCGTCTTCATCTTCAAGGATCAGGCGCAGGGCGTCGGTCATTGCAAAGTCTCTCTTCAAGGTTGGCGTTGGAACGGATACACCGAGCCCAACTTCAGGATCTGGGTCAATTCGTCCAGTGCCGTACGGCATTCCACCAGCAGCTGCGGGTCGGCCAGGTCCGCCTCACCGAGGCGATCGCGGTAATGCCTGTCAACCCACTGCAGCAGGGTGTCGTACAGCGAGGCGGTCATGATAACGCCTTGGTTGACCGCCGCCAGTTCCGTTTCATTCAACGCCACGCGCAAACGCAGGCAAGCCGGCCCACCACCGTTCTGCATGCTCTGCTTGAGGTCGAATACCTTGACCTCCTGTACCGGGCCGCCCTGGCTGGTCAACTGGCCCAGGTAGGCCCAGACCCGCTCGTTGTTGCGGCACTCTTCCGGCACCACCAGCAGCATGGAGCCGTCGTCGCGGCTGAGCAGCTGGCTGTTGAACAGGTAGGAACGCACCGCGTCCTCTACCGTCACCGCTGCCCGCGGCACGCAGATGGCCTTGAAGTTGCCACCCTTGCTGGCCAGTTTAGCTCGCAGTTGGCCAAGTACCGCGTTGGTCTCGAGGAAAGCGTCCTCGTGGTAGAACAGCACCTCACCGTTGCCCACCGAAATCACATCGTTGTGGAACACGCCTTGGTCGATCACGGCCGGGTTCTGTTGAGCGTAGACCACGCCCTCATCGCTCAGGCCATGCAGCCGGGCCACGGCCTGGGAGGCTTCCAGGGTTTGCCGGGCCGGGTACTTCTGCGGCGCCGGATAGCGGCTGTCGAAGGCGCTGCGACCGTAGACGAAGAACTCCACACCAGCCTCGCCATACGCACGGCAGAAGCGCGTGTGGTTGGCCGCACCCTCGTCACCGAACTGTGCCACGGCAGGCAGCGCCGCGTGGTGGGCAAAGTGTTTGTCGTTGCTGAACATGGCACCCAGCACACGGCTGGTAGTCGGGTGTTCGATGCTACGGTGGTACTTGCAGTTGAGGTTGGCAGCAGTGAAGTGCACGCGGCCATCGGCGGTGTCGGCACTGGGGCTGACCGTGGCGGCGTTGGCCACCCACATGCTCGAGGCCGAGCAGCTGGCCACCAGCAATGGCATGGCCTCCTTGGCGGCACGCTGGATCACTTCGGCATCGCTGCCGCTGAAGCCCAGGCGACGCAGTGCGGCCACATCCGGGCGCTCCTGCGGTGCCAGCACGCCCTGCTTGAAGCCCATGTCAGCCAGCGCTTTCATCTTCGCCAGGCCCTGGCGCGCGGCTTCGCGCGGGTTGGAAGCTTGCTGGCTGTTGCTCTGCGAAGCCACGTTGCCGTAGGACAGGCCGCCATAGTTGTGGGTAGGCCCCACCAGGCCATCAAAATTCACTTCGTAGGATTTCATCGGCTAGGCTCCGTGACCTGTTGTTATAGGGTGACGCCCGGCGTCAGGGTCGCCGGCAAGGCAAGGCTGGCGGTCTCCAGCGAAGCCACGGGGTAAGCGCAGTAGTCCGCCGCGTAATAGGCGCTGGCGCGATGGTTGCCACTGGCGCCCACGCCGCCGAACGGCGCACTGCTGGCGGCACCGGTCAGTTGCTTGTTCCAGTTGACTATGCCGGCACGGCTGCGCAGCCAGAAATACTGGTAACGGGCGCGGGAGTCGGACAGCAAGCCGGCGGCAAGGCCGTACTGCGTGTTGTTGGCCTCATCGATGGCGGCATCGAAGTCGGCGTAGCGAATCACCTGCAGCAGCGGGCCGAAGAACTCTTCGTCCGGGCGCTCGGCCACAGCGGTGACATCGACAATACCCGGGGTCAGCAATGCGGCATCGGCCTGCGGCTGGGTCATTTCCAGCAGTTTCACGGCACCCTTGGCGACCAGTTCGGCCTGGGCCGCAATCAGCGCCCGCGCCGCCTGCAGCGAAATCACCGAACCCATGAACGGCGCCGGCTGCTGGTCGAACGCGCCGACCGTGATGGATCGGCTCACCTCGACCAGCCGCGCGATCAGCGCATCGCCCCAGGCGCCTTGCGGCACCAGCAGACGACGGGCGCAGGTGCAGCGCTGGCCGGCGGAAATGAATGCCGACTGGATAATGGTATACACCGCCGCATCCAGGTCCTTGACCTCATCCACCACCAGCGGGTTGTTACCGCCCATTTCCAGGGCCAGGATCTTGTCCGGGCGGCCGGCGAACTGCTGGTGCAGCAGGTTGCCAGTGCGGCTGGAGCCGGTGAAGAACAGGCCATCGATACCCGGGTTGGCGGCCAGCGCCACACCGGTTTCGCGCGCGCCCTGCACCAGGTTGAGCACACCCGCCGGCAGCCCGGCGGCAATCCAGCAATTGACGGTCAGTTCGGCGACCTTGGGCGTTAGCTCACTGGGCTTGAACACTACGCAGTTGCCCGCCAGCAGCGCCGGCACGATATGGCCGTTGGGCAGGTGGCCAGGGAAGTTGTACGGACCGAACACCGCCACCACGCCGTGAGGCTTGTGTCGCAACACGGCCGTGGCATCGGCCAGCGGGCCGCTCTTTTCACCGGTGCGCTCGCGGTAGCTCTGTACCGAGATCGCTACCTTGTTGATCATGCTGGTGACTTCGGTCGCCGACTCCCACAGGGGCTTGCCGGTTTCCTCGCCGATGCACTGGGCCAGCGCTTCGGCATGGGTTTTCAGTTGTTCGGCGAACTTCTCCAGCACGTCGATACGCGCTTCCAGGCTCAGCTGCGCCCAGGCCGGGAAGGCTTGCCGAGCTGCCTGCACCGCGGCCGCCACCTGGCTGGCGTCAGCGCCCTGCCCCTCCCAGACGACAGCTTGCGATACCGGGTTGAGCGACTGCAGGGGTTCGCCCTGGCCGACCTGCCAATTGCCTGCGATGTAATGCGTGGTCATTTATTGGGCCTCCCGGCTTGCCGACAGCGGCACGGCGCGCACATTGTCGCCAGCGCCCATGCGCAGGCGCTTGGCGGTCAAGGGGTCGACCACCAGGGTACCGGCCGCCAACCGCGCAGGAGCGGCGGTGATGCGGCAGTCGTCACGCTTGCGGTTGTGGATGATGTAAGGCGTGGCGTCATCGCCCGGCGTACCCACCGCCAGCACCAGGGTCTGGCTCTCGCGCACGGCGCGGATCTTGGAGGTGTCGCACTCGATGGCAGGGCCGGCATCGAAGATGTCGACGTAGCCCTGATAGTTGAAACCTTCCTGCTTGAGCATGGCCAGCGCCGGCTCGGTGTCTTTGTGCACGCGGCCGATCACGTTGCGCGCCGCCTCGGACAGGAAGCAGGTGTACAGCGGGAACTTCGGCATCAGCTCGGCAATGAACGACTTGTTGCCCACGCCGGTGAGGTAGTCGGCCTGGCTGAACTCCATCTTGAAGAAGTGCCGGCCCAGGCTTTCCCAGAACGGTGAGCGGCCCTGCTCGTCGGACATGCCGCGCATTTCGGCGATGATCTTCTTGCCGAACAACTCGGGGAACTCGGCGATGAACAACATGCGCGCCCGCGACAGCAGGCGACCGTTGAGGCCGGAGCGGTAGTCGCTGCGCAGGAACAGTGAGCACAGCTCGGAGTTGCCGGTCAGGTCATTGGCCAGGAACAGGGTGGGGATTTCGCGGTAGATGTTCAGCTCCTGCGAGGCGCTGACCGTCAGGCCGACCCGGTAGTTGTACCAAGGCTCGCGCAGGCCGACGGCACCGGCGATGGCACTGATGCCCACCACCATGCCTTCGTCGTTTTCCAGCACGAACAGGTAGTCGGTGTCGCCACGCTCGGCTTCGCCACGGAAGCTTTTTTCCGCCCAGCCAACGCGATGCCGCAGGCGCTCTTCGTTGGCGGGCAGCGTGGTCAGCCCGGTGGTACCGGTGCTGCGTGCCAATTCGATCAACGCAGGCAAATCGCTGCTGCGTACAGGACGAACGATCATGCTATCTCCTTGTGCGGCGGCGGCGGCCGGCGCGAAACTCTTCTAACGCATCAATCCGCAAACGTCTGTTGCCAGACCTCAGACCGCGACCAGGCGCACGCTGGCACCCTCGCCCACCCCCAGCGCCTCGGCGGCAGCCAGGTTCAGGCTGACCGGCTTGCCAGGCACCCAGTCCAGGTCCAGCAGCACTGCGCGGTAGTCCTGCAACTGGCCGTTGCACACCAGGTACGGGCGCCCGCCCTTGACCGGCGCGTCCTCGATCTTCACCGGCACCACCCGGCTCTGGGCGATCGAGCGGATACCCGAGGTACGCGCATGCAGGGTCGGGCCACCGTCGAAGATGTCGATGTAGTGCTCGGTCTCGAAGCCTTCGCGCATGAGGATGTCGAAGGTAATCTGCGCACGCGGGTGCACCTGGCCCATGGCCTCCTGCGCCAGGTCAGGCAGCAGCGGCACGTATATCGGATAATGCGGCATCAGCTCGGCAAGGAAGGTGCGGCTCTTCAGGCCACACAGGCGCTCGGCTTCGGCGTAGTTGAGGTCGAAGAAGTTGCGCCCGATGGCATCCCAGAACGGCGATTCACCTTGCTCGTCGCTGTAACCAACGATCTCGGTCACCACCGAGTCGGCGAAACGCTCCGGGTGCGCAGCCATGAACAACAAACGGCCACGCGAATTGAGCTCGGCCCAACCACTGTTCACCAGTTCCGGCAATACATAGAAGCTGGTCAGCAGGCTATTGCCGGTCAGGTCGTGGCACAGCGACAGCACGTGGATCTTGTTGTGGATCTTCAGCTCGCGCGAGGCGTGCACGAAGGTCTCGTTACGAAAGCTGTAGAACGGCTCGGAGTAGCCGGCCGAAGCGACAATGGCCGAGCAGCCGGCCAGCTTGCCGGTTTCGCTGTCCTCGAGGACGAAGAAGTAGCTTTCTTCACCGTTGAAGCTGACCTCGGCGGCGAAGGAAGTCTCGGAAGCGGCGATCTTGTCGCCCAGGCGAGCAGCGTCGTCCGGCAGCGAGGTGACACCAATGGGGCTGTCTGCAGCCATGCGCTGCACTTCGTTCAGATCAGCCATTTGCGCGGGGCGCATCACCAGCATGGTGTCACTCCTTTGGAATACCGGCCGCTCACGGCGGCACGAAAAAACGGCAGGTGCACGGGCACCTGCACTGGAATCGGGTATCGCCGGCCCGGTCCAGACTCGGGCTGAGCCTGTGCCGGGGCCGGCGAAGGGACCGCAGGCGGATCAGCCCTGGGTCAAAGTGGCCACGGCGCGCTCGAAGCGGTCGAGGCCTTCGTCGATGTCGGCGTCTTCAACCACCAGGCTTGGCGCGAAGCGGACCACGTCCGGGCCGGCCTGGAGCACCATCACGCCTTCTTTCTCGGCAGCGTTGAGCACGTCCTTGGCCTTGCCTTTCCAGGCCTCGGCCAGCACGCCGCCCAGCAGCAGGCCAACGCCACGCACTTGGGTAAACAGGTTGTACTTCTGGCCAATCTGTTCCAGGCGGGTCTTGAAGCGCGTGTGCTTGGTCTTGATGCCGGCCAGGGTTTCCGGGGTGTTGACCACATCCAGCACAGCGCAGGCAACGGCGCAGCCCAGCGGGTTGCCGCCGTAGGTGGTGCCGTGGGTGCCGACGGCCAGGTGCTTGGCCAGCTCGGTGGTGGTCAGCATGGCACCGATCGGGAAACCGCCGCCCAGGCTCTTGGCGCTGGTCAGGATGTCCGGGGTCACGCCGTAGTGCTGGTAGGCATACAGCGAACCGGTACGGCCCACGCCAGTCTGCACTTCGTCGAAGATCAGCAGGGCGTTGTGTTCGTCACACAGTTTGCGCGCGCCTTCCAGGTAGGCCTTGTCGGCCGGCACCACGCCGCTCTCGCCCTGGATCGGCTCGATCACCACGGCGCAGGTCTTTTCGGAAATCTGTGCCTTCAGCGCTTCCAGGTCGTTGTACGGAACATGGCTGATGCCAGTGATCTTCGGGCCAAAGCCGTCGGAGTACTTCGGCTGGCCACCGACGCTGACGGTGAACAAGGTACGGCCGTGGAAGCTGTTCACGGTGGCGATGATTTCGTGCTTTTCCGGGCCGAAGCGGTCATGGGCAACGCGACGGGCCAGCTTGAAGGCGGCCTCGTTGGACTCGGCGCCGGAGTTGCAGAAGAACGCACGGTCGGCAAAGGTAGCGTCCACCAGCTTGTGGGCCAGGCGCAGGGCCGGCTCGTTGGTGAATACGTTGGATACGTGCCAGAGGGTGTTGGCCTGCTCGGTCAGGGCCTTGACCAGTGCCGGATGGCAGTGGCCCAGGGCGTTGACCGCGATGCCACCGGCAAAGTCGATCAGCTCGCGACCCGACTGGTCCCAGACGCGGGAACCCTCGCCTCGCACAGGAATGAAGGCCGCCGGAGAATAGTTGGGAACCATGACCTGGTCGAAATCGGCACGTTGCACCGGGGCTTGCTCAACGGACATCTGAGTCTCCTGAAGAGGAACGCTGGCCTGGAAGTGGCGAGCGATGGGGGGATTGTAAGGACTGATCCGCGCCTGTCCTTGCGGCCAAGCGACAACTTGTTACAGCGCAAAACCCAGTTTTGACAAGGTTTTCGGCAATGCGACAAACACTGTCGCAATCGCGCAGTGTACGGGAGACAGGGGGCTGGGTGAACGGGTGTACACGAAGGTTTGTGAGGGGCCTGGGATGTTCGGCGAAACGGGGGCGGCGCCTGGGAGACCGAGCGGCGCTTCGCGGGTATTAGTCTTGACACTTTCTGCGCCTGTGAGACCGAGCGCCGCCCGCGCGGCGCTTCGCGGGACAAGCCCGCTCCCACATTTGTTGCAACGTGGCCATGCCTGTGGGAGAGGCGTTGCCCGCTTTGGTGGAGAGTTTGAGACTGGCGAGGCGGCGGTAGCGCCAGCCGGGAAATCGCGTCAAGGCAACAAGGCTGACAACCATGACCTGGCAGGTTCGGTACGTTGCAACAAATGTGGGAGCGGGCTTGTCCCGCGAAGCGCCGCGCGGGCGGCGCTCGATTTCCGCCGCACCATCAAACCCGAGGCATACACCCCGAACCCACCCGAAATATCAGCCTTTTTCGGCAGGCGCCGAACTCAGCTCGAACGGGCTGCTGCTGCGCCGCTGGTTGCGATCCTCCCGCGGCGTCGCACCAAAGAAGTTGCGATACGCACTGGAAAAATGCGGCCCCGACGAGAAGCCGCAGGACAACCCGATCTGGATGATCGACTTGCTGGTCTGCATCAGCATCTGCCGCGCCTTGTTCAGCCGCAGCTCCAGGTAATACTGGCTCGGCACGCGGTTCAGGTACTGCTTGAAGATGCGCTCCAGTTGCCGGCGCGACACGCACACGTGCTGGGCAATTTCGTCGGTGGTCAGCGGCTCTTCGATGTTGGCCTCCATCAGCAGCACCGCCTGGGTCAGCTTGGGATGGCTCGAGCCCAGGCGGTTCTGCAGCGGAATGCGCTGGCGCTCGCCACCCTCGCGGATGCGCTCGACCACCAGCTCTTCCGACACCGCCCCGGCCAGCTCCGCCCCGTGGTCACGAGCCAGCACCGCCAGCAGCAGGTCGGTCACGGCCATGCCGCCACAGGCAGTCAGGCGATCTCGATCCCAGTCGAACAGGTGACTGGTGGCGATGACCTTGGGGAAGCGCTCGGCGAAATCATCCTGCCAGCGCCAATGCACCGCAGCCCGGTAACCATCGAGCAGGCCCAGCATCGCCAGAGGGTAAACCCCGGCCGACAGGCCGCCGACCATGCAACCACTGCGCGCCAGTTGCTTGAGCGCCGCCGACAACCCCGCACCTACCGCCGACGGCTGCTCGTCAGCCACCAGGAACAGCTTTTGACACCCCTCCAGGCGGCCGCTCCACGGCTCGCCCGGCAGGCGCCAGCTCCCCTCTTGCGCCGGCTCCGCCTGCAAGAAGACCAGCTCGTAGACCACCTCCGGGTGCACCCGCTGCGCCACCTGCAATACTTCCTCGGCCAGCGCCAGGGTCAAGGGCCTGGTGCTGGGCCAGATGAGAAAACCGATTCGCTGGGTGGTCATAGGGTGCGGTCCGAAACCTGAGGTCGTTCGAGTCTGTGCGCCGGGTCAGGCTGCGCTCGCCGCGCAGCATGCCCTATTCTGGTGCAAATATGCAGTTTTTACTTCAGGCTGCCGGAGAGAAACTGCTTCAGGCGCTCCGACTGCGGGTTGGCCAGCACTTCGCGCGGGCAGCCGGTTTCTTCCACCAGGCCCTTGTGCAGGAACACCAACTGGTTGGACACCTCACGGGCAAAGCCCATTTCGTGGGTCACTACCACCATGGTGCGGCCTTCCTGGGCCAGCGCCTGCATCACCTTGAGCACATCACCCACCAGTTCCGGGTCCAGCGCCGAAGTCGGCTCGTCGAACAGCATGACCTCCGGCTCCATGGCCAATGCACGGGCAATTGCCACACGCTGTTGCTCGCCGCCGGACATGTGCCCCGGGAAGGCGTCCTTACGATGGGCGACACCGACCTTGGCCAGGTAGTGCTCGGCCTTTTCCAGGGCCTCCTTGCGGTTCACGCCCAGCACGTGTACCGGCGCTTCGATGATGTTCTCCAGCGCAGTCATATGCGACCACAGGTTGAAGTGCTGGAAAACCATCGACAGGCGCGAGCGCATGCGCTGCAACTGACGCGGGTCAGCAGCCTTGAGTGCGCCATCCTTGCCCGGTACCAGCTTCAACTCTTCGTTGTTGAGCAGGATCTTGCCGGCGTGCGGCTGCTCCAGCAGGTTGATGCAGCGCAGGAAGGTCGACTTGCCCGAACCACTGGAGCCGATGATGCTGATGACATCGCCTGCCTTGGCCGACAGGGACACGCCCTTGAGCACTTCATGGCTGCCGTAGCGCTTGTGCAGGTCTTGGACTTCGAGTTTGTACATGCTGTCGATTCTCACAAAGCGGTCAGTGCTTGCGCGGCGCCAGGTAGCCGAGCCAGCGGCGTTCGGCCATTTTGAACAGGCGCACCAGGATGAAGGTCAGGCACAGGTAGAACACGCCCGCCGTGATGTAGGCCTCGAAAGGCAGGTAGTACTGGGCATTGACCGTGCGCGCAGCACCAGTGATGTCGATCAGGGTGACGATCGACGCCAGGCTGGTGGTCTGCAGCATCATGATCACTTCGTTGCTGTACTGCGGCAGCGCGCGGCGCAGCGCCGACGGCAGCAGGATGCGCCGGTACATCTTCATGCGCGACATACCCATCGCCTTGGCCGCCTCGATCTCGCCATGGGGCGTGGCCTTGAGGCTGCCGGCAATGATTTCGGCAGTGTAGGCACTGGTATTGATGCCGAACGCCAGGCAGGCGCAGAAGGTAGCACTGGACAGCAGCGGCCAGAGGAAGCTTTCGCGCACCGTCTCGAACTGCGCCAGGCCGTAGTAGATCAGGAACAGCTGCACCAGCATCGGCGTGCCGCGGATCACGTAGGTGTACAGCCACGCCACGAAATTGACCGCAGGCTGCCTGGACACCCGCATCAGGCCCAGCGGAATGGCCGCCAGCAGCCCGAAGAACAGCGAAATCGCCAGCAGCTTGAGGGTGGTCAGCAGGCCGCCGAAGTACATCGGCAATGCCTCCCAGACGACGTTGTAGTCGAAGATCATAGTTCAGCCACCTTGACGCCCACCGAGTAGCGGCGCTCGAGATACTTCAGGGCCAGCAGCGAGATACTGGTCAGCACCAGGTACAGTGCCGCCACCGCCAGGAAGAAGGTGAAAGGCTCGCGGGTGGCGTCGGCCGCCTGCTTGGCCTTGAACATCATGTCCTGCAGGCCCACCACCGAAATCAGCGCAGTGGCCTTGGTCAGCACCAGCCAGTTGTTGGTGAAGCCCGGGATCGCCAGGCGAATCATTTGCGGCACCTGGATGCGGAAGAATACCTGGAGGTTGCTCATGCCATACGCCACGCCCGCTTCGGCCTGGCCTTTCGGAATACCAAGGAAGGCACCGCGGAAGGTTTCCGACAGGTAAGCGCCAAAAATGAAGCCCAGGGTACCGATACCCGCGATCAGCGGATTCAGGTCGATGTAGTCTTCATAGCCGAGCAGCGGCGCCACCCGGTTGATGATGTCCTGCCCGCCGTAAAAGATCAGCAGGATCAGGACCAGGTCCGGAATGCCACGGATCACCGTGGAGTACAGATCGCCCAGCCAGGCCAGCCAGCGCACCGGCGACAAGCGCAGCGCCACACCGATCAGGCCGAGCACGATGGCCAGGGCCATCGACGACAGGGCGAGCTGAAGCGTCAGCCACGCCCCGTCGAGGATGACTGCCCCGTAGCCTTTCAACATGATGAGGTCCTCGACCTAGAGAATGAAAAATGGTGCAAACCTCAGAGCCTCTGCTGTTTGCACCATTGCACAGGTGAAACTCGACGTATTAGTTCGAGTCTGGACCGTAAATATCGAAGTTGAAGTACTTCTTCTCGATTTCTTTGTACTTGCCGTTGGCACGGATGGCATCGATGGCCGCGTTGATGCGGTCGACGTTGGCCTTGTCACCCTTGCGCACGGCAATGCCGATGCCGTCACCGAAGTACTTGGCGTCGGTGAAGGACGGCCCTACGAAGGCGAAGCCCTTGCCGGCGTCGGTCTTGAGGAAGCCGTCTTCCAGCAGGGTGGCGTCAGCCACGGTACCATCGAGGCGGCCGGCGGCCACGTCCAGGTAGATTTCGTTCTGGGTGCCGTAAGGAACCACGGTGGCACCTTTGGCGCCCAGCACTTCCTTGGCGAAGCGGTCGTGGATCGAGCCGCGCTGCACACCAATCTTCTTGCCCTTGAGTTCATCCAGGCTGTCGCTGACGGCGGTGCCTTCCTTCATCACCAGACGCGCCGGGGTCAGGTAGTAGCGCTTGGTGAAGTCGACCGATTTCTTGCGGTCTTCGGTGATCGACATGGACGACAGGATGGCGTCGATCTTACGCACTTTCAGCGCCGGGATCAGACCGTCGAACTCCTGCTCGACCCAGGTGCACTTGGCTTTCATTTCCTCACACAGGGCGTTGCCGATGTCGTAATCGAAACCGGCAATGCTGCCGTCGGGCTGCTTGAAAGCGAACGGTGGGTAGGCGGCTTCGATGCCGATTTTCAGCGGTTTTTCATCGGCCTGCGACACCAGGGAAAACACGGACAGCGCCAGGGCGCCAAGCAGTGCGAGCTTCTTCATCAGGTAACTCCATCGGTACGGGGCAATACAAGGCAGGTAACGGCTGCCCGATATGCGAATGGGTACAACGCGAGCCGCGCAGGGTTCGACCAAGGCCGCAGACCACGAGCGAGTGAGTGGCATTTTAACGACAGCCCGGTAGTCGATATTTCTTCAAAGCGACAACTACTTACAGAAGCGCTTGAAACCGCAGCGGGCAATGTTGACAGCCATTGCAAAATATGCAAAAGCGCAAGAAATAGAACCTATAGACCTAGCAATTCCCGGGCCTATTATTGGCAAAGCCTTGTAGTACGGCAAGTGCAGCGTGCTGTGTTGGAAAAATTGGCCAGAGAAATGCACCGAAACAGGCCGGAATTGTTTCCTGACGCCCCGCTATTGTGCGAGACCGGTGACAGAACAGTTACCGATGAATGTCGGGTAACAGTAAAGCAAAAACCCCGCCGGTTGCCCGGGCGGGGTTTTTATTGGCTGATCTCACAGGTACACCCCTGAGGGAGCGCACAAAGCCTTCAGCGTGCGGCCAGCTTCGCTATCAGGCCGAAGCCAGGCTCATGGCCTTGTGGGTATCGATCAGGTGCTGCACCACACTTGGGTCGGCCAGGGTCGAGATATCGCCCAGCGCATCGTACTCACCGGTGGCAATCTTGCGCAGGATGCGGCGCATGATCTTGCCCGAACGGGTCTTCGGCAGCCCCGGGGCCCACTGGATCACGTCCGGTGACGCGATCGGGCCGATTTCCTTGCGCACCCAGTTCTTCAGCTCCAGGCGAAGCTGTTCGCTGGTCTCGATGCCGGCATTGAGGGTGACATACACATAGATGCCCTGCCCCTTGATGTCGTGCGGCACACCCACCACTGCCGCCTCGGCCACTTTCGCATGCGCCACCATGGCGCTTTCGATCTCGGCAGTACCCATGCGGTGACCGGACACGTTCAGCACGTCATCCACGCGACCGGTGATCCAGTAGTAGCCATCCTCGTCGCGGCGAGCGCCGTCGCCGGTGAAGTACATGCCACGGAAGGTCTTGAAGTAGGTGTCGACGAAACGGTCGTGGTCGCCGTACAGCGAACGCGACTGCCCCGGCCAGGAATCGAGGATTACCAGGTTGCCCTCGGCGGCGCCTTCGATCAGGTTGCCCAGGTTGTCCACCAACGCCGGCACCACGCCGAAGAACGGACGGGTTGCCGAGCCTGGCTTGAGGCCGGTAGCACCCGGCAGCGGGCTGATCAGGATGCCGCCAGTTTCGGTCTGCCACCAGGTGTCGACGATCGGGCAACGCTCCTTGCCCACAGCCTTGTAGTACCAGTTCCAGGCTTCGGGGTTGATCGGCTCACCCACCGAGCCAAGCAGACGCAGGCTGGAGCCATCGGCACCGGCAACCGCGGCCTCGCCTTCGGCCATCATCGCGCGGATAGCGGTTGGCGCGGTGTACAGGATGTTGACCTTGTGCTTGTCGATGATCTTCGACACACGGGTGATGTCCGGGTAGTTTGGCACGCCCTCGAACAGCAGGGTGGTGGCGCCGTTGGCCAACGGGCCATAGACGATGTAGCTATGGCCGGTGACCCAACCCACGTCGGCGGTGCACCAGTACACCTCACCCGGGCGATAGTCGAACACACGTTCATGGGTCAGCGCGGCATATACCAGGTAGCCACCAGTGGTGTGCAACACACCCTTCGGCTTGCCGGTAGAACCGGAGGTATAAAGGATGAACAGCGCTTCCTCGGCACCCATCTCTTTCGGTGCGCAGTGGCTGGAAGCCACTTTCATCAGGTCTTCGTACCAGATGTCGCGGTGCTGGTGCCAGGCAATGTCGCCACCGGTGCGCTTGCACACGATGATCTTCTGCACGCTGTTGGTTTCAGGGTTGGTCAGCGCCAGATCGACGTTGGCCTTGAGCGGGGTACGTCGGCCGCCGCGCACGCCTTCGTCGGCGGTAATCACGACCTTGGACTTGCAGTCGATGATACGGCCGGCCAGTGCCTCGGGCGAGAAGCCGCCGAATACCACCGAATGGATCGCACCGATACGGGCGCAGGCCAGCATGGCGACCACGGCCTCGGGGATCATCGGCATATAGATGGTTACCACGTCACCCCGGTGCACATCCTGGCCACGCAGGGCATTGGCGAACTTGCAGACCTGCTCGTGCAGTTCGCGGTAGGTGATGTTGCGGTGCTCGGAAGGGTCGTCGCCTTCCCAGATGATGGCCAGCTGGTCGCCGCGCTCTTCGAGGTGGCGGTCCAGGCAGTTGGAGGAAACGTTCAGAGTGCCGTCGGCGAACCATTTGATATCGACGTGGTGGTCGTCGAAGGAGGTCTGCTTGACCTTGGTGAACGGCTTGATCCAGTCGATGCGCTGGGCCTGTTCGCGCCAGAAGCCGTCCGGGTTGATCACCGATTGCTGGTACATGGCCTTGTAGGTGGCCTCGTCGGTCAGGGTGGTGGCCGCAACCTCGGGACGAACGGGATACAGTGGAGCCGCACTCATCTGTGTTACCTCGGTGTAATAGTTGTTTTTGTATGGAACCGTTTGTAACTGTACCAGAGCAACAAAAGCCATTCGACGTTGGTAGTAATTTGGTACGCCCGTTCTGACAAAGCGCTCTGGCACGCACCTTACAGCTCTGACGAAGAAAAAATGGGGCCGCCTGCCAGAGGATTATTACAGATTCTGTCAAAACACTTTATCAAAAGAGCCACTGTTTCGGCTCTGGTCCCAGCCATAAAATTCACCTCGCCAGCAACGGCAAGGCGATTAACAACTGGTAACAGCCCCCACGAAGGCAAACGTTAATCCCCATTCAAACCCGATAGTTCAAACTAGCAATACTCGCGGCGCCACAAGCGCCGCGCGCCCCCTCACGACCTTAGACAGGTAAATAGAAAATGAAAGCTTTACTGGTATTGGTACTTGGCAGTCTTTGCGGCGCGGCGATGGCCGGCGAAGCCAAAGACGCCGAGCAGATTCCGGTTGAACAGTACAGTTACTCGCAGCACCTGGACATTGCCCGCGTCATTTCCATGAGCGAAGTGCCCAATGTGTGCGAAGTCGTGCCAGCCCGCATGACCTACGAGGACTCCAAGGGCCAGAAGCACATTCTCGAATACCGCGTGATGGGGAACGGCTGCTCGAACGGCTGATACCTTGTGAATTGGGGGCCCTGCGGGCCCCATTCGCGGGTGAACCCGCTCCCACAAGTACAGTACCTGCCTTGAATCCAGCGCTATACCTGTGGGGGCGGGTTTACCCGCGAAGCAACCACCGCCTGATTAACAGATTATTAACTAACGACTACTTAATCCGCTGACTTGCCCAACGAATAATCTCTCAACTTGTTGGCAATCGTGGTATGCGAAACACCCAGTCTTTTCCCTAAAGCCCGACTACTCGGGAATTCCGCCATCAAACTTTCCAGCACCGCTTTTTCAAAGCGCCCGACAATCTGCGAAAGATCCCCGTCCAGCGAAAACTCACCCAGCGGTTGACGCACGCCATAATCCGGCAAACGTATATGTTCACTTTTGACGACGCCGCCTTCGCATAACGAAACCGCCTGGAACAACACGTTTTCCAACTGCCTTACATTACCCGGCCAATGGTACTGGCTGAGTTTGTCCATCGCTGCCGGCGCCAGGCGCGGCATGGCGCAGCCGATCTGCCGGCTGGCCTGGTCAAGAAAGTGCTGCACCAGCCCTTCCAGGCCATCCATGCATTCGCGCAATGGCGGAATGTGCAGCGACAACACATTGAGCCGGTGATACAGGTCCTGGCGAAACTCGCCACGGGCACACAATTCGGACAAATCCACCTGGGTCGCGCAGATCACCCGCACATCCAGGTACACCTCCTCATCACTACCTACGCGACGGAAGCAGCCATCCTGCAGAAAACGCAGCAGCTTTACTTGCAGGCGCGGGCTCATCTCCCCTACACCGTCGAGGAACAGCGTGCCACCGGCGGTCAGTTCCAGCAGCCCCAGCTTGCCCTCGGCCCGCGCCCCTTCGAATGCCCCGGGGCCGTAACCGAACAGCTCGGTCTCGGCCATCGACTCGGGCAACCCGGCGCAGTTGAGCGCCATCAGCGGCGACTGGCCGCGCGGGCTGGCCAAGTGGCAGGCACGCGCCAGCAACTCCTTGCCGGTGCCGGTCTCGCCCTCGATCAGCAATGGCGCATCCAGCGGCGCCATGCGCCGCGCCTCGCGTACCACCGCAGCCATCACCCGCGAGCTCTGGAAGATACTGTCGAAACCACGCAACTCCTGCTTGCGCACGTTGTAGATGCGCTCACCGATACGGTCGGCGCGGTGCAGGGTCAGTACCGCCCCGGCCAGCGCCTCGCTGTCGTCGTGCTCGGACTGCAGCGGCGCGATATCGGCCAGGAACACATCGCCCTTGACCTTGATGCGCAGGCCGTTGATGCGCGACTTGTTGGCCCGCACCAGCTCAGGCAGGTCAAAGTCCTCCACATAGCGAGCCAGGGGCATGCCTGGCACCTCGTCCACCCGCACTCCCAGCAACTGTGCAGCGGCACGGTTGGCGGCGACGATGCTGCCCCCCATGTCGATCGACAGCACCGGGAAGTCCAGCGCCCCGAGCAGCGCATTCAGCTCCATGTGCCGGCGCTCGCTAGGCATCAGCCCCACGCGCTTGACACCGAACACCCCGGCAATCGCCTCGAACTTCGGCCGCAGCGCCTGGAACTGCAAATTGATCAGGTTCGGGCAATGCAGGTAGATGGCGTTGCCATGGTCACCACCCACCTCGCCGCGCAGCACGTTGATGCCGTACTCCACCAGCAGGTTGAGGATGTCGCGCAGGATGCCAATACGGTTCTGGCAATGCACTTTGATACGCATGAGGGCTCTCGAAGCGCCAATGTTTTTCAACATCGCGCGGAAAAGTCGTAAAGATAAGCTGACAAAAACAGCCGAGGCATCAGCCAGATGCCTCGGATTTTCCGACACTTGCGCCTTTTTGTAAAATTATCGTTACAAAAACACCACGAAAAGGCGGCCCCGCCACTGGCCCACCCTCGTGCAAAGCGGCCAGCGAAGGGATATTCCTTAGGCATGTCCTGCACATAACAAGAAAAGCCCTCACCAGGAGAGCCACATGAAACAGACGCAATACGTGGCACGCGAGCCCGATGCGCATGGTTTTATCGACTACCCGCAGCAAGAGCACGCGGTATGGAACACCTTGATCACTCGCCAGTTGAAAGTGATCGAAGGCCGCGCATGCCAGGAATACCTGGACGGCATCGACCAGCTCAAGCTGCCCCATGACCGTATTCCGCAACTGGGCGAGATCAACAAGGTGCTAGGCGCCACCACCGGTTGGCAGGTTGCCCGGGTACCGGCACTGATCCCTTTCCAGACCTTCTTCGAACTGCTGGCCAGCAAGCGCTTCCCGGTGGCCACCTTCATCCGTACCCCGGAAGAACTGGACTACCTGCAAGAACCCGATATCTTCCACGAGATCTTCGGCCACTGCCCGCTGCTGACCAATCCCTGGTTCGCCGAATTCACCCATACCTACGGCAAGCTCGGCCTGGCCGCGACCAAGGAACAACGCGTGTACCTGGCGCGCCTTTACTGGATGACCATCGAGTTCGGCCTGATGGAAACAGCGCAAGGCCGCAAGATCTATGGCGGTGGCATCCTCTCGTCGCCAAAAGAGACCGTGTACAGCCTGTCTGGCGAGCCTGAGCACCAGGCCTTCGACCCGATCGAGGCCATGCGTACACCGTACCGCATCGACATCCTGCAGCCGCTGTATTTCGTGCTGCCGAACATGAAGCGCCTGTTCGACCTGGCCCACGAAGACATCATGGGCATGGTTCACAAAGCCATGCAGCTGGGCCTGCACGCACCGAAGTTTCCACCCAAGGTCGCTGCCTGAGCGACCTTGCCGATAACAACTCGAACCGGAAAACACCACATGAATGCCTTGAACCAAGCCCATTGCGAAGCCTGCCGCGCCGACGCACCAAAGGTCACCGACGAAGAGCTGGCCGAGCTGATTCGCGAAATCCCGGACTGGAACATCGAAGTACGTGACGGCCACATGGAGCTGGAACGCGTGTTTCTGTTCAAGAACTTCAAGCACGCCCTGGCGTTCACCAATGCCGTGGGCGAGATCGCCGAGGCCGAAGGCCACCACCCGGGCCTGCTGACCGAGTGGGGCAAGGTCACCGTGACCTGGTGGAGCCACTCGATCAAAGGCCTGCACCGCAATGACTTCATCATGTGCGCGCGCACCGACAAGGTGGCGGAGACGGCTGAAGGCCGCAAGTAAGCACTGAGAAAATGGGGCCCGGTGGCCCCATTTTTTATGGGAAAAATGTCCGCTGTTCGCCCGCAAAACCGACAAACGATCGGCAAAAAAACCAAACTGTCATCCAGACTTGTGTATCCTGCCCCTGCTTAGCGAAGCTTCAAACGCGCCTGGCGCAGACTTTTCACTCACACTTGCGAGGAACGACGAGATGCATGAAATCCCGAATCTTCCCTTCCCAAGCCTGAACCCAGAAGAGCCAACCGTGACCGTTCACGCCGAACCGGCAACTGCCGTCGAGCAGGATGGTGACGATCAATCCAGCGCTGACCAGGAATAACCGCGCATCCCCCGGCTGTGTGAAAACGGCTGACCTGCGGGCCACCCCCGTCATCACGTTTTCACACCGTCCAGAACCCACGTAGGCCCTCATGCCCGACTCACCGCGCCCCCTCGCGGTCACCCTGCAAGTCGTCTCCATCGTCCTCTTCACCTTCATCGGCAACCTGATCAACCGGCTTGGCGGGTTCCGGGTGGCGATCGCCTGCCTGTCGGTGGAAGCGCTTTGGCTGGTGTTGGGCCTGTATCTGTATCGGCAGGCATCATCTTCAAAGCATGCACGGGACTTGTAGGAGCAGCCTTGTGCTGCGAAGAGGCCATTACTGCCGAAGAAAACCTATTGGCTCTACCGGCCTCTTCGCAGCGCAAGGCTGCTCCTACAGGGACGGCGTAAGCCAGGAGGGCTGCAAGGCAGCCCCCCCCCCCCCGGGGCCCTTAAGGTCAGCGCCGGGTGTACTGGAGCACCACTTCCAGCGGGTGGCGCATCTGTCGCTCGGTCATGCGCTTGACCTGGCTGCGGCACGAGTAGCCCGTCGCCAGCGGCTCACCCTCCTTGTCCAGCTTGGTCGCCCACGATTGCTCGAAGATGGTCCGCGAGGTGTCCTGGTTGCGCGCCTCGTGCCCATAAGTACCGGACATACCGCAGCAGCCAGTCGCCTCGGTTACCAGCTTCAGGCCCAGGCGAGCGAACACCTGCTCCCACTGCCTGGTGCTGGCCGGCACGTTGGTCTTCTCGGTGCAGTGCGCCATCAGGCGGAAATTGCCCGGCGCGGTCGGTGCCTGCTCCGGCAGCACATCCATCAACCACTCCTGCGGCAACAGCACCTGCGGGCAACCATCCAGGCCCGGTACTTTCTGGTACTCCTGGCGATACACCAGGGTCATCGCCGGGTCCAGGCCCACCAGCGGTACGCCGCAGTCAGCCAGCGCCTTGAGCTGGGTGGCATTGCGGATCGCCGCCTTGGCGAACGCACCGAGGAAGCCCTGAACGTGCAGGGGCTTGCCGTTGGCACTGTACGGCGCCAGGAACACCCGGTGGCCCAGTCGGTGCGCCAGGTCGATAAAGGCCGACAGCAGCGGTGTCTCGAAGTAACGGGTAAAGGCATCCTGCACCAGCACGATGCTGCGCTCGCGCTGGGCCGGGGTCAGTTCACGCAGGGCCGGTACGCTGGCCACGCCGACACGGCAGCGGGTCAGGGTGGCCTGGAAGTTGAAGCGGCTGATCAGCGGGCTGTCGACCATGCCGACCTTGTCGGCCAGCAGCTTGCTCACCCATTTCGAACCCATCACCGCGTTGTACAGCCCGGGCGCATGGGCCAGATAGGGGATGGTGAATTCCAGCGAACCGATCAGGTAGTCACGCAGCGGGCGCTGGTAGCGGCCGTGGTACAGCTCCAGGAAACGCGAGCGGAAGTCCGGCACATTGACCTTGATCGGGCACTGCCCGGCGCACGACTTGCACGCCAGGCAGCCCGCCATGGCGTCGTACACCTCATGGGAGAAGTCTTCCTGACCCTGGTTGCGCGCACGGTTGTTGCGCAGGCGCTCCGGCAGGCCCTTGAGCCACGATACCTTGTTGCGCGCTGCAGCCAGCACATCAATGTTGGCCTCGCCCTGCAGGCGCAGCCACTCGCGCATCAGCGAGGCGCGGCCCTTGGGCGAATGCTGGCGCTCGCGGGTGGCCTTCCACGACGGGCACATGGCATCGTTGGGGTCGTAGTTGTAGCAGGCGCCGTTGCCGTTGCAGTGCACGGCGCTGCCGAAGTCCTGCCAAACGCGCTCATCGATGGTGCGGTCGAGGTCGCCGCGCAGGGTCACGCCATCGACCCTGGTCAGGCCCTCGGCGCTGTCTGGCGGGGTGCAGATCTTGCCCGGGTTGAGCTGGTTGTGCGGGTCGAAAGCGCCCTTCAGGCGCTGCAGCGCCGGGTACAGCTCGCCGAAGTACTCCGGTACGTATTCCGAACGCAGGCCCTTGCCATGCTCGCCCCACAGCAGGCCGCCATAGCTTTTGGTCAGTGCCGCCACGGCGTCGGAAATCGGCTTGACCAGTGCGGCCTGGGCCGGGTCCTTCATGTCCAGCGCCGGGCGCACGTGCAGCACGCCGGCATCGACGTGGCCGAACATGCCATAGGCCAGGCCGTAGCCATCGAGCAGTGCACGGAAGTCGGCAATGTAGTCGGCCAGTTGCTCCGGCGGTACCGCGGTGTCTTCCACGAACGGCTGCGGGCGCACTTCGCCCTCGACGTTGCCCAGCAGGCCTACCGAACGCTTGCGCATGGTATAGACGCGGGTCACCGCCTCGGCGCCCTCGGCCAGGGTGTGGCCCAGGCGCTCGACGCTGGTGTCGCTCTGCAGGTGCTGGATGAACGCCTGCACCTTGGCATTGACCTCGGTCGGCTCGTCGCCGCAGAACTCCACCAGGTTGATGCCCAGGGTCGGGCGCTCGGGGTCGGCCGGGAAGTATTCGGCGACGCTGTGCCAGACGATGTCCTTCATCGCCAGCATCAGCACCTTGGAGTCGACGGTCTCGATCGACAGCGGCTTGTGCGCCATCAATGCGTTGGCGTCCCGCAGGGCATCCATGAAGCTGGTGTAGCGCACGTTGACCAGCACGGCGTACTTGGGAATCGGCAGCACATTGAGCTTGGCTTCGACCACATAGCCCAGCGAGCCCTCGGCACCGCACAGCACGCTGTTGAGGTTGAAGCGGCCCTGCTCGTCGCGCAGGTGCGCCAGGTCGTAGCCGGTCAGGCAACGGTTGAGCTTGGGGAAGGTGGTTTCAATGAGATCAGCCTGGGTTTCCTGGATCTCCCGCGCCATGCGATACACCTCGCCGACCCGGCCGGGCAAGGCACAGGCCTGTTCCAGCGCAGCATCGTCGATCGGCAGGCTGTGCAGACGTTCGCCACCGAGCAGCACGCTATGCAGTTCCAGTACGTGGTCGCGGGTCTTGCCATAGGTGCAGCTACCCTGGCCGCTGGCGTCAGTGTTGATCATGCCGCCGACAGTGGCGCGGTTGGAGGTGGACAGCTCGGGCGCAAAGAACAGCCCGTGCGGCTTGAGCGCGGCATTGAGCTGATCCTTGACCGTACCGGCCTGCACCCGTACCCAGCGTTCCTCGACGTTGATTTCGAGGATCTTGTTCATGTGCCGCGACAGGTCGACGACGATACCGTCGGTCAGCGACTGGCCGTTGGTGCCGGTACCACCGCCGCGCGGGGTCAGCTTGACCTGCTGGAAGCGTTGCTCGGCCATCAGCGTGGCGACCCGCGCCACATCGTCGGCGTCCAGCGGGAATACCGCCGCCTGCGGCAAGCGCTGGTAGATCGAGTTGTCGGTGGCCAGCACCGTGCGGGTACCGTAGTCGGCACTGATCTGGCCACGGAAGCCGCTATTGCGCAGGGCTTCGAGGAATTCGGGGTAGTTGGCGCTCGGGGCAACGGTCGGCAGCTGGGCGATCATCGAAGGATGGCCTCTTGATATTGGCTAATTCACGGGATTCCTGTCGTTCCGGCATGGATCAACACATGCGGGGATGACGTATAGGCCAATGTTCCTGTAGTTTCGCCTCAGGGGCAAACGGATAATCCTGCCGCTATCAATGACTTCCATGAATGAATTACCGCCACCTGACCCCGTCCATGTCGCTGCTGCTGGCATTCGAAGCCGCCGCCCGACATGAAAGCTACACCCGCGCCGCCGCCGAACTGTCGCTGACCCAGAGTGCGGTCAGCCGCCAGGTGCAGGCACTGGAACAGCAACTGGGCCTGACCTTGTTCCGCCGCGAAGGCCGCCAGGTGCAACTGACCGATGTCGGTCGCCTGTACCAGCGCGAGCTCAGCGAGGCCCTGGGGCGCATCCGCAGCGCCACCCTGCAAGCTCTGGCCTACCAGTCTGGGGTAGGCACCTTGCGCCTGGCGACCCTGCCCACATTCGGCTCGAAATGGCTACTACCACGGCTGCATGCGTTCTATAACGCTCACCCGGGCATGCTGGTGCACATACATTCACGCATCGAAGCCATCAACTTCGACACCAGCGAAATCGACGCCGCCATCGGCGTGGCCAGCCACGACCTGCCAGGGCTGATCTGCCACCGGCTGCATGCCGAGGAGCTGGTGGTGATCTTGCCGCCGGAGGCTGGTGCGCACAGCCAGGGCTGGAGCCCGGCACGCATCAGTGAAGAGGTGCTGCTGAATGTGGCCAACAACCCGCATGCCTGGGGCGAGTGGTTCTCGCACCATGGCCTGGCGCATCGGGCGATGCGCCTGGGGCCGAGCTTCGAGCTGACCTCGCACCTGATCCAGGCGGTACGAGCCGGGATTGGCATCGGCCTGGTGCCTCGCATACTGGTGGAGGAAGAACTGGCCAAGGGTGAGCTGTACAGCCCCGGAGGGGCATTTGCCAGCCAGCGCAGTTATTACCTTATCTACCCGCCGAGGAACGAGGCGCTGCCGTCGCTGCGGGCATTTCGCAGCTGGTTGCTGGAGCAGATCTGATCTGTTGCCTGTGCCGGCCTCTTCGCGGGTGAACCCGCTCCCACAGGAATATCACTGGACCTGAGGGCAGCGCTATACCTGTGGGAGCGGGTTCACCCGCGAAAGGGCCCGAGCAGGCAACAAAAAACCCGAAGCCAGTCACCTGACATCGGGTTTTTCTACCACCTGTAGCGCCTTATCTGGCCATACTACTAGCAGCCCCAACGGCCTGCGCCTTGCGACGCGGCTTGATCATGTAGGCCACGAACATGGCGAGCAGCCAAACCGGGATCGCATACACGGACACCTGGATACCCGGGATCATCAGCATGATGCCGAGGATCAGCACCACGAACGCCAGGCAGATGTAGTTGCCATAGGGGTACCACAGTGCCTTGAACAGCGGCTTCTGGCCGGTGCGATCCAGGTGCTGACGGAACTTCAGGTGCGAGTAGCTGATCATCGCCCAGTTGATCACCAGGGTGGCCACCACCAGCGACATCAGCAGCTCCAGCGCGTTGGACGGCATCAGGTAGTTGAGCAGCACCGCGATCAGGGTCACGGCTGCCGACACCAGGATCGAGCGCACCGGTACACCGCGACTGTCAACCTTGGCCAGCGCCGCCGGGGCGTCACCTTGTTCGGCCATGCCCAGCAGCATGCGGGCGTTGCAGTAGGTACCGCTGTTGTACACCGACAGTGCCGCAGTCAGGACCACGAAGTTCAACAGGTGCGCAGCCACGTCACTGCCCAGCAGCGAGAACACCTGCACGAACGGGCTGCTGCCATAGCTGCCACCGGATGCGTCGATGCTGGCGACCAGGTTGTCCCACGGGGTCAGCGACAGCAGCACCACCAGGGCACCGACATAGAAGATCAGGATACGGTAGATGACCTGGTTGATCGCCTTGGGGATCACGGTCTTCGGCTTGTCGGCCTCGGCAGCGGTGAAGCCGAGCATTTCCAGGCCACCGAAGGAGAACATGATGAAGGCCAGGGCCATCACCAGCCCGCTGACACCGTTCGGGAAGAAGCCGCCGTGCGACCACAGGTTGGCCACGGTGGCTTCAGGGCCGCCGCTGCCGCTGGTCAGCAGGTAGGCACCCAGGCCGATCATGCTGACGATAGCCACCACCTTGATGATGGCAAACCAGAATTCGGCCTCACCGAAGAACTTCACGTTCATGAGGTTGATAGCGTTGATCAGCACGAAGAACGCTGCCGCCGTAACCCAGGTGGGGATCTCCGGCCACCAGTAGTGAACATACTTACCGACCGCCGAAAGCTCCGACATGCCCACCAGGATGTACAGCACCCAGCAGTTCCACCCTGACAGGAAGCCGGCGAAGCCACCCCAGTAGGTGTGGGCGAAATGGCTGAACGAGCCGGCCACCGGCTCTTCGACGATCATTTCGCCGAGCTGGCGCATGATCATGAAGGCGATGAAGCCGCAGATGGCGTAGCCAAGGATCATCGACGGGCCAGCGGATTTCATCACGCCTGCCGAGCCGAGGAACAGGCCGGTACCAATCGCACCGCCGAGGGCGATCAACTGGATATGGCGGTTCTTCAGGCCCCGCTTGAGCTCGCCTGAATGCATGTTTTGTCCACTCATGAACGAAGTCACCTGCATTGTTTTTATCTGTGACGGAATCGGACCCACCGCGCTCGTGGCGCAGCGGAATGGGCAAGGTGGTTACCTTGGGTTTCTTGACCTCAGGTGCCGCCGCGGCGGGTCAACCAGGCGTGATCAAGAGTGCGCGGTACGCAAAGGAGTCACAGGTAAAACGCGGCGCATTGTATACCCCTGCAAACGCGCAGGCGTCAACGCGTTGCATCGTTTCCTTGGGAAAAAACGCAGCGATCCTGTGGTGTGGGCCTTGAAAGGCGGAGTGATCGGCGTACATGGCGCCTCCATTTGTTGTTTTGTCAGCCTGGCTCTGAGGACAGGCTTTTTGCACACGGCAATGGTGGCTATAACACCGTGGGGCGGGGGTTTGGGCAAGGGTGGGCGGAGACCGGGCGGCGGCTTGTGCGCATTGGCGGCGGCAAGGTTTGTTTACACAGCCGGGCTTAATCTGAAATCAGTGCTGAATACGGCCATATCTGTATAAATTTCTTTACAGACCGGTTCGAAAACTTGCCAGTCGTCCGAAAAATTCTTTTTGTTCAATATCTTGGGGCCGCTTTGCGGCCCTTTCGCGACACAAGGCCGCTCCCACATGTGACGCGTTTCATTGTGGGAGCGGCCTTGTGTCGCGATGGGCTGCGCAGCAGCCCCCAAATTCTCACAGGCATAAAAAAACCAGCCCGAAGGCTGGTTTCTCATTGCTGCACAGGCCAATCAGCCACGCGGCTTGCCGCGGCCACGGCCTGCCGGCTTGTCACCTTCAGGCTTGCCCGGACGCTTGCGCATCTCGCTCGGGCGCTCGGCCACGGTGCTGCCGCGGCTGGTCTTGCGCGGGGCCTCTTCACGCAGCTGGCGCGCCGGGCGTGCATCGGCAGCAGTACCTTCTTGAGCCGGGCGCAGGCTGCGCACACGCTCGCCACGGCCCAGCGGGCGGGTCGATTTGCGCTGCAGGCGCTCCATCTTGTCCTTGGCCTTGAGCTTCATGGCTGGCAGCGCCACCGGTTGCAGGCCCACTTCAGCGGCGAGGATGTCGATTTCGCCCTGGGTCATTTCACGCCAGCGGCCCATCGGCAGGTCGGAGTTGAGGAACACCGGGCCGAAACGCACGCGCTTCAGACGGCTGACCACCATCCCCTGGGACTCCCACAAGCGACGCACTTCACGGTTACGGCCTTCCATCACCACGCAGTGGTACCAGTGGTTGAAGCCTTCGCCACCTGGCGCCTTCTGAATATCGGTGAACTTGGCCGGGCCGTCTTCCAGCATCACGCCTGCCTTCAGGCGCTCGATCATCTCGTCGTCGACCTCACCCCGCACACGTACCGCGTACTCACGGTCCATCTCGTAGGACGGGTGCATCAGGCGGTTGGCCAGTTCACCATCGGTGGTGAAGAGCAGCAGGCCGGTAGTGTTGATGTCGAGACGGCCGATGTTGATCCAGCGGCCTTCTTTCGGCCGTGGCAGGCGGTCGAACACGGTCGGGCGGCCTTCCGGGTCGTCACGGGTGCAAATTTCGCCATCGGGCTTGTTGTACATGATCACCCGGCGAGTGGCCTCGGCGGCCTCTTCGCGCTTGATCAGCTTGCCATCCACGGCAATGGCATCGTGCAGGTCGACGCGCTGGCCGAGGGTGGCCTCGACGCCGTTGACCTTGATGCGGCCCTGGCTGATCCAGGCCTCGACGTCACGGCGCGAGCCAACGCCAATGCGCGCCAGCACTTTCTGCAGCTTTTCGCCGGATGGCGGGGTGATTTCGGTATCTTGCAGGTCTTGCTCACTCATCTGGGCACCTCCCGGTGTAGGAATGAAATAAGGGTTCTGGCGACGAACGCGCCAAAAGGCCGCGCATCATACGCGGTTCGGCGGGGGAACGCACTGGAGGGTAGAGGGTTTTGTGGGCTTTGCGAGGGGTTTCTGCCTAATGGTTATGTATTGGCAGTACCGGCCTCTTCGCGGGTAAACCCGCTCCCACAAGTACCGCATCACTCTCAGGGCCTGTGATATCCCTGTGGGAGCGGGTTCACCCGCGAAGAGGCCGGTACAGGCAACAGCAGATCAGGGCTGCAATTTGCCCTCTTCTTCCACCGAGGCCTCAGGCTCTTCCTCACGCAAATCATCAAAATCGGTCTTCAGCCCTTCTTCCATGGCATCCAGCTCCACCAGCAAGCTTCGGAAGCTGGTTTCCTCCTTCGGCTCAACAACCTCTTCCTCCTCCCCAAGGCTCGCATCGGCCAAAGCCTGCAGGTGGGCCGGCACCGGTGCATCGTCCGGGTCGAGCAGCGGCTCAGGTTCCATTTCGCGCAGCTCGGCCAAGGCCGGCAGCTCATCCAGGCTCTTGAGGTTGAAGTGGTCAAGAAACGCCTTGGTGGTGGCAAACATCGCCGGCCGCCCTGGCACTTCGCGGTAGCCGACCACACGGATCCACTCGCGCTCCATCAGGGTCTTGATGATGTTGCTGTTCACCGCCACGCCACGCACATCCTCGATTTCGCCCCGGGTGATGGGCTGGCGATAGGCGATCAGGGCCAGAGTCTCGAGCAGCGCACGTGAATAACGTTGCGGCCGCTCTTCCCACAGGCGCCCGACCCAAGGGGCATAGTCCTCGCGAATCTGCAGGCGGTAGCCGCTGGCCACCTCCTTCAACTCGAAAGCGCGGCCATTACACGACTTGCCCAGCAGTTCCAGAGCCTGCTTGAAGACCTTGGGCTCCGGTCGCTCGGCTTCCTCGAACAGTTCGTACAGGCGCTCCAGGGATTGCGGCTTGCCCGAAGCCAGCAAGAAGGCTTCGATCAGCGACGCCAGGTCGCGGGGTTCATTCAGGTTCATCAGGTTCTTCAACAAGCGCCGGGCGAAGCCGCACGTGGATGGCGGCGAAGGGTTCATTCTGCACCAGTTCGATCAGCGATTCCTTCACCAGCTCGAGAATCGCCATGAAGGTCACGACCACGCCCAGCTTGCCCTCCTCGGCGGCAAACAGCTCGACGAACGGCACGAAACCGCCACCTTTCAGACGTTCCAGCACCTGGCTCATGCGCTCGCGGGTGGACAAGGTCTCACGGGTGATCTGGTGGCTTTCGAACAGGTCGTTGCGGCGCATCACCTCGGCCATCGACACCAGTAGCTCCTCCAGGCTGACCTGGGGCAACAGCTTGCGCACCTTGGCCTGCGGCGCCTCCAGGCGCGGCACCACCACCTCGCGGCCTACCCGTGGCAACTCATCGATGCCTTCGGCGGCGGCCTTGAAGCGCTCATATTCCTGCAGGCGGCGGATCAGTTCGGCGCGCGGGTCACCCTCCTCCTCCTCGACGTCGGCCGAGCGCGGCAGCAACATGCGCGACTTGATCTCGGCCAGCATGGCAGCCATCACCAGGTATTCGGCGGCCAGCTCCAGGCGCACGCTCTTCATCAACTCCACGTAGCCCATGTACTGGCGGGTGATTTCCGCCACCGGGATATCGAGGATGTCGATGTTCTGCTTGCGGATCAGGTACAGCAACAGGTCCAGCGGGCCTTCGAAGGCTTCGAGGATGACTTCCAGGGCGTCCGGCGGGATGTACAAGTCCAGCGGCAGCTCGGTCAGGGCTTCGCCATAGACCAGGGCCAGTTGCAGCTGCCGAGGCGCCTCGGCCTGCTCGGCCGGTGCCTCGGGCGTTTCCACCTGGCTCACGCGTTGACCAGAAACGGCGTGGGATCGCCGCAGCCTTCACGGACCAACGCAGGCTCATCGCCAGTCAGATCGATGATGGTCGAAGCCTTGAGGTCGCCGTAGCCGCCATCGATGATCAGGTCGACCTGGTGTTCTAGACGCTGACGTATCTCATAGGGGTCGGTCATCGGCTCTTCTTCGGGCGGCAAGATCAGGCTCACACTCATCAGCGGCTCGCCCAGCTCCTCCAGTAGTGCAAGAACAATGGGGTTGGACGGTACGCGCAATCCGATAGTGCGGCGCTTTTCGTGCATCAAAAGCCGTGGCACTTCACGGGTGGCATTGAGGATGAACGTATAAGGCCCGGGAATATGCGCTTTGAGCAGGCGGAAGGTGGACGTATCGATCTTGGCGAACAACCCCATTTGCGAAAGGTCGCAGCATAGCAAGGTGAAGTTGTGCTGCTTGTCCAACTGGCGCAAGCGCCGGACTCTCTCGATGGCGCCCTTATCGCCGATCTGGCAGCCGAGTGCGTAAGCCGAGTCGGTTGGATACACAACAACGCCGCCCTTGCGGATGATCTCGACGGCCTGTTTGATCAGGCGCACCTGCGGATTCTCCGCATGAATCTGGAAAAATTGGCTCACGTAGTCGTCCTGTTCATACCGCCAAAGGCTGTTCATGGCTGAATCGGCGCCACAGAGGTGGCAAGTCCTCGGGCAAAGGCCGGTAGGCACCGATCTCGCCCCAGGTGCCGGGGCCGTGGAAATCACTGCCAGCGCTTGCCAGCAGGCCGAACTCACGGGTGAGGATGGACATCGTGCCCACCTGCTCGGCCGGCATCATCCCGTTGACCACTTCAAGTGCCTGCCCGCCTGCCTGAATATAGTCGGCAATCAGCCTTCTGCGCTTGCTGCGGGTCAGATCGTAGTGCATGGGATGCGCCAGGCTCACCCAGGCATTGGACTGGCGCAGGGTGGCGACGGTTTCATCGAGGGTCGGCCAGTGCTGCTTGACGTCGCCCAGCTTGCCGGCGCCCAGCCATTTGCGAAACGCCTCGCCGCGGTCCTTGACGTGCCCGGCTCGCACCAGGTACTCGGCAAAATGCGGGCGCGCCGGGGCGTTGCCGCTATCGCCCAGCTCATGCTGCACGGCGCGGGCACCCTCGAGGGCTCCGGGCATGCCCTTGGCCGCCAGCCGTTTGTCGATTTCTTCGGCGCGCAGCCAGCGGCCACGGTGCAGTGCGTCGATCGCCGCCAGCAGGGGCGGTGCGTCGAGCGGGAAGTCATAGCCCAGCACATGGATGGTCGCACCACCCCAGGTGCACGACAGCTCCACCCCGCTGACCCAGTGCATGCCCTTTTCGCGGCACGCCTGGCGCGCCTCGGGCAAGCCTTCGATGGTGTCATGGTCGGTCAGTGCCAGCGTTTGCACCCCGTGCTCATGGGCCCGGGCGACCAATGTAGAGGGCGACAGAGCGCCGTCGGAGGCCGTGCTGTGACAGTGCAGATCAACATTCATGGAGGAGCGCTTTCGCTGGAATCGATGTTTGTTATTATGCCGTCACATCCCGATTCTGGCTGCCATTGTGAAACAATTCATCGATTTCATCCCGCTGCTGCTGTTCTTCATCGTCTACAAGCTCGACCCGCGCCCGATGGAAGTCGCGGGCCACAGCTTCGATTTCGGTGGTATCTACAGCGCCACAGCCATGCTGATCATCAGCTCGCTGGTGGTCTACGGCGCGCTGTTCCTGCGCCAGCGCAAACTGGAAAAGGGCCAGTGGCTGACCCTGGTGGCCTGCCTGGTGTTCGGCGGCCTGACCCTGACCTTCCACAGCGAAACCTTCCTCAAGTGGAAGGCGCCGGTAGTGAACTGGCTGTTCGCCCTGGGCTTCGCCGGTAGCCACTTCGTCGGCGACCGGGTACTGATCAAGCGCATCATGGGCCACGCCCTGAGCCTGCCCGATGCCATCTGGACCCGCCTGAACCTGGCCTGGATCGGCTTCTTCCTGTTCTGCGGCGCGGCCAACCTGTTCGTCGCCTTCACCTTCCAGGACTTCTGGGTCGACTTCAAGGTGTTCGGTAGCCTGGGCATGACCGTGATGTTCCTGGTGGCGCAGGGCGTATACCTGTCGCGCCACCTGCACGACGACCCATCCACCTCCAAACCCAAGGATTGACATGCTCTACGCCATCATCGCCAGCGACGTCGCAAACTCCCTGGAAAAGCGCCTGGCCGCCCGCCCTGCGCACATCGAACGCCTGCAGCAGCTGAAGGCCGAGGGCCGCGTGGTACTGGCCGGTCCGCACCCGGCTATCGACAGCAACGACCCGGGTGAGGCGGGTTTCAGCGGCAGCCTGATCGTCGCCGAGTTCGACTCCCTGGCCGCAGCGCAGGCCTGGGCCGATGCCGACCCTTACATTGCGGCCGGTGTGTACGACAAGGTGGTGGTCAAGCCGTTCAAGCAAGTACTGCCTTGATCTGAGACTGCGTGGGCTTCTTCGCGGGTAAACCCGCTCCCACAGGGACGGCGCAGGCTTCAAGCTTGCACTTTCCCTGTGGGAGCGGGTTTACCCGCGAAGAAGCCCACGCAGTACCAGCAGTTATACTGTTGCCATCAGTCTGCGGTATCTTTGCCACTGGCGGGCCGAATAGCCGCCGTCAATGGTTGAATTGAGTGAGTCATGAGCGAGCTGTTACTGATTGATGATGACCAGGAACTGTGCGAGCTGCTCGGCAGCTGGCTGACCCAGGAAGGGTTTACCGTGCGTGCCTGCCATGATGGCCATAGCGCACGCCAGGCACTGGCCGAGCACGCCCCGGCGGCCGTGGTGCTGGATGTGATGCTGCCCGACGGCAGTGGCCTGGAACTGCTCAAGCAGTTGCGCAGCGAGCATGCCGAACTGCCGGTGCTGATGCTCTCGGCCCGCGGCGAGCCACTGGACCGTATCCTCGGCCTGGAACTGGGCGCCGACGACTACCTGGCCAAACCCTGCGACCCACGTGAACTCACCGCTCGCCTGCGTGCCGTGTTGCGCCGCAGCCACCCCGCCGCTACCACCAGCCAGGTGGAGCTGGGCGACCTGGTCTATAGCCCTGCTCGTGGCGTGGCCAGCATCGATGGCCGCGAAATGACCCTGACCCTGTCCGAAAGCCGCATTCTCGAAGCCCTGCTGCGCCAGCCCGGCGAGCCGCTGGACAAGCAGGAGCTGGCGCAGATCGGCCTGGGCCGCAAGCTGACCCTGTACGACCGCAGCCTGGACATGCACGTCAGCAACCTGCGCAAGAAGATCGGCCCGCACGCCGATGGCCGGCCACGCATCGTGGCCCTGCGCAGCCGTGGCTATTACTACTGCCTGTAAGAACGCGGGGGGCACGAAGCGCCCCTCATGCATCTTTACCGAGCCTTTACCATCCGCTGACGGCGCTTGACGGTGATCTCCCTAGACTGTGTTCATCCGGTAACCACCGGCCTATGAAAGGAGAGACACCATGCGCAAGACCCTTATCGCCCTGATGTTCGCCGCCGCACTGCCGACCGTGGCCATGGCCATGCCTGAAGGCGGCCCGCGCCACGACGGCCCGCATCATCGCGGTGACGCGCCTTTCCACCAACTGGACCTGAGCCGTGACCAGCGCCAGCAAATCGGCAAGCTGATGGGCGAACAGATGAAACAGCGCCGCGATATCACCGAGCGCTACCTGTCCAAGCTGCCGGCCGCCGACCAGAAGGCCATGAAAGACGAGCTGCAGGCCAACCGCGACAAGACCGACAGCGCGGTCCGTGCCCTGCTCAAGCCTGAGCAGCAGAAGAAGTTCGACGAACTGCAAAAGGAACGCGCCGCACAGAAAGCCGAGTGGCAGGAGTTCCAGGCCTGGAAAGCTGAAAAAGGCAACAAGGCCCAGTAAGCTGTCTGCCCGATGCCCGGCCCGCCTCAGTGCGAGCCGGGCTTTTCTCGTTTGCAGGAGGTGCACTTGCGTTCACTGTTCTGGCGCATCCTGGCCAGTTTCTGGTTGGCCATCACCCTGGTTGCGGGCCTGTCGATCCTGCTGGGCCATATGCTCAACCAGGACGCCTGGATCCTCAGCCGCCACCCGGGCCTCAATACCTTGGCCAGCAAGTGGGCCAAGCATTACGAACAGGAAGGCCTGGCTTCGGCACAGCACTTCCTGGAACGGCGCAAAGACCGCTACAAGATCGACGTGCAAGTGCTCGACGACAGTGGCGAAGCCGTTGTGCCCGGCACCTTCCCGCGCCGTGCAGCGGCCTTCGAGGCACGCCAGCACAATGACCAGCGGCGCCTGCCGTGGCGCCGGTTGACCGAGGAATACACCAGCCCCGACACCGGCGAGACGTACCTGCTGATCTACCGCATCCCCCACCCGGCGCTAGATGCCTGGCACCGCGAAAGCCTGTTGTGGCCGCTCAGTGCGCTAGGCATTGCCCTCGTGGTGCTGACCCTGTTCAGCCTGTTGGTGACCCTGTCCATCACCCGCCCGCTCAGCCGCCTGCGCAGCGCCGTGCATGACCTGGGCCAGACCACCTACCAGCAGAACAGCTTGGCGCAGCTGGCTGCGCGGCGTGACGAGTTCGGCGTGCTGGCCAAGGACTTCAACAAGATGGGCGCGCGCCTGCAAAGCACCATCGGCAGCCAGCGCCAGTTGCTGCGCGATGTGTCCCATGAGTTGCGCTCACCGCTGGCCAGGCTGCGCATTGCCCTGGCCCTGGCCGAGCGCGCCGAGCCTGAGCAGCGCGAGGCCCTGTGGCCACGCCTGACCCGCGAATGCGACCGCCTGGAAGACCTGATCAGCGAAATCCTCGCCCTGGCGCGGGTCGATGCCGAACAGGCCCATGCCGAGCCGGTCGACCTCAATGCCCTGCTTGGCAGCGTACGCAAGGACGCCCAGCTCAGCGCACCGGAGCAGGACGTGCGCCTGGAGGCGCAGCCGGGGTTGACCTTGCAAGGCTGGCCCACGCTGATCGAGCGAGCCGTGGACAACCTGCTGCGCAACGCCCTGCGCTTCAACCCGCAGGGTCAGCCGATCGAAGTCAGCGCCGTGCGCGAGCAGAACCGTATCCTGATCAGCGTGCGTGACCATGGGCCAGGGGCGGCGGCGGAACACCTGGCGCAGCTGGGGGAACCGTTCTTCCGTGCGCCGGGGCAGGATACGCCGGGGCATGGGCTGGGGCTGGCAATTGCACGCAAGGCGGCAGAGCGGCATGGTGGCAGCCTGGTGCTGGAGAACCATCCACAGGGAGGCTTTGTGGCGCGGCTGGAGTTGCCTGTGACTGAATCGACAGGCAGTTGATTTGATGTAAATGCTCCCGGCCTCTTCGCGGGTAAACCCGCTCCCACAGGTACTGTGCGAGGCCTGAAATTTGCGCCACACCTGTGGGAGCGGGTTTACCCGCGAAAGGGCCAGATGCCTTGATACTGCAATCAGCCCAAGGCTGCGTTACTCGCCCCAGGCACTGACGAAATCAGCGGTTTCCAGAATCGGCGCGGTGCGCGGCTCGGTCAGCGGCGTACCCACATACAGATACCCGATCAGTTCCTCGTGCTCGGCCAGCCCCAGGCCCTTGTGCACATGGGCATCGACGGCCATGTCGCCGGTGCGCCACACCGCTCCGATCCCCTGCGCATGCGCCGCAATCAGGATACCGTGCGCGGCACAGCCCGCCGCCAGCCGCTGCTCGGACTTGGGCACCTTGAAGTGGTCCTGCAGTTTGGCGATCACCACGATCAGCAACGGTGCCCGCAGTGGCATGGCGCGGGCCTTGTCCAGGGCAGCCTGGCTGGCATCCCCCTTGCGTTGCAGCGCCTCGGCGAACAGCTCACCCAGTTTCTCGCGCCCCTGGCCTTCGATGGTGAGGAACCGCCACGGCCGCAGCTGGCCGTGGTCCGGGGCGCGCAGGGCAGCCTGGAACAGGGCCTCGCGCTGGGCGGCATTGGGTGCCGGGTCGGTCAGGCGTGGCACGGAAACACGGTTGAGCAATGCGTCGAGAGCCTCCATCGGCTACCCTCCTGGCAGGTGAATGTGCCGCCATTCTAGCGTTTACATCACCAGACCCATAGGTAGAATGGCGCCCTTCCGTTTCGAGTCAGAGCAGATCACATGGCGTTGCCGACCTTAAGGATCATTGGTTTCATCATCGGCATCTTCCTGATTACCCTCGCCGTCAGCATGGCCGTGCCCATGGCGACCCTGGTGATTTTCGAACGCACCCGTGACATGCCGTCGTTCCTCTGGTCGAGCCTGATCACTTTCATCGCCGGCCTGGCCCTGGTGCTCCAGGGCCGCCCCGAACATGTGCACCTGCGCCCGCGCGACATGTACCTGCTGACCGTCAGCAGCTGGCTGGTGGTGTGCGTGTTCGCCGCGCTGCCGTTCCTGCTGACCCAGCACATCAGCTACACCGACGCTTTCTTCGAAAGCATGTCAGGCATCACCGCCACCGGCGCCACCGTGCTCAGCGGGCTCGACAACATGTCCCCTGGCATCCTGATGTGGCGTTCGATGCTGCACTGGCTCGGCGGCATCGGCTTCATCGGCATGGCCGTGGCGATCCTGCCGCTGCTGCGCATCGGTGGCATGCGCCTGTTCCAGACCGAGTCGTCCGACCGCTCGGAGAAGGTCATGCCGCGCTCGCACATGGTCGCCAAGTCGATCGTGGGGGTATACGTCGGCTTCTCGATCCTGGGCGCGCTGGGTTTCTGGTGGGCCGGCATGAGCCCGTTCGATGCAATCAACCACGCCATGTCGGCGATTTCCACCGGCGGGTTTTCCACCTCCGACCAGTCGCTGGCCAAGTGGGATATCCCGGCCGTGCACTGGGTCGCGGTGGTGGTGATGATCATGGGCAGCCTGCCGTTCACGCTTTACGTGGCGACCCTGCGTGGCAACCGCAAGGCACTGATCCGCGACCAGCAGGTGCAGGGCCTGCTCGGCATGCTGGTAGCCACCTGGCTGGTGCTTGGCACCTGGTACTGGGCCACCACCAACCTGCACTGGCTCGACGCCCTGCGCCACGTGGCACTGAACGTGACCTCGGTTGTCACCACCACCGGCTTCGCCCTGGGTGACTACAGCCTGTGGGGTAACTTCTCACTGATGCTGTTCTTCTACCTGGGCTTCGTCGGCGGCTGCTCCGGCTCGACTGCCGGTGGCATCAAGATCTTTCGCTTCCAGGTCGCCTACATCCTGCTCAAGGCCAGCCTCAACCAGCTGATTCACCCGCGCGCGGTGATCAAGCAGAAGTACAACGGCCACCGTCTCGACGAAGAAATCGTGCGCTCGATCCTGACCTTCTCGTTCTTCTTCGCCATCACCATCTGTGTCATGGCGCTGCTGCTGTCGTTGCTTGGCGTGGACTGGATGACCGCCCTGACCGGCGCTGCAGGCACGGTCTCGGGTGTAGGCCCGGGGCTGGGTGAAGTGATCGGTCCGTCGGGTAACTACGCCACGCTGCCGGACGCTGCCAAGTGGATTCTCGCCAGCGGCATGCTGCTCGGCCGCCTGGAAATCATCACCGTGCTAGTGTTGTGCATGCCAGCGTTCTGGCGTCACTGACCGCCTCGGGCTCCGTGCCCAGGCGGGCGCGGTATTCACCGGGCGTGGCATCGAACCAGCGGCGGAACGCCCGGTAGAAGTTGCTGGGGTCGGCAAAACCCAGCAGGTAGGCGGTTTCCAGCAGGGTCATGCCTGGCTGCGCCAGATACTGTTCGGCCAGTTCGCGTCGGGTGTCATCAAGCAGGGTCTGGAAGCTGGTGCCTTCCTCCTGCAGCCGCCGCTGCAAGGTGCGCTGCGACAGGTGCAGGGCCTGGGCCAGGGTTTCACGCTTGGGCTCGCCCTGTGGCAGGATACGGCACAGCACCTGACGCACGCGGTGTGTGACCCGGGTTTCCGAAAAACGCGCCAGGTATTCGCCGGCAAAGCGATCATGGAGGATGGCCATGGCTTCGTTGGCGGTGGGCAGCGGTGCCTCCATGTCGGCGCGCTCGAACACCAGCGCATCGTGCGGAGCGCCGAACACCAGCGGCGAATGGAACGCTGCCTTGTACGGCTCGATATTCTTTGGCTGCGGCCCTTGCACCAGCACCCGACGCGGTAGCACCGGCCTACCGCTGAGCCAGCTGCACAGTGCCAGCGCGCAGGCCAGCGACGCTTCGGCACTGTGCCGGGTCGGCGGCAGATGGTCGCCGTGCACGGTCAGGATCAGCGAATAACCCTCGGGGCCGAGGACGAAGCTGAGGTCGGAGCTTTCGGCGATGATGCGCTGGTAACGCACCAGGCGCTCGAAGCCTTCGGCCAGAGTACGGCTGGACATCAACGCATAACCCACCACATGGAACGACGCCGGCCGCACCACCCTCGCCATGTTCAGGCCTATGGCCTCGTTGCCCGACAGTTCTACCGCCAGTTGCCACAGCCGGGTCATGGAGTCCTGGGGGAAGCGCGCGTCGGGATCATCGAGGGCAGCGAAATCCAGCCCCAGCTGCTTGAACATGGCTCGGCAGTCCAGCCCTTCCAGTTCAAGTGCCTTCACGATCCCTGATGCCCAGCTGGCTGACGTGGTTCTTTCGCTCATGACAGGCTTCTTATGCTGACCGCTCCTGCGGTGAACCCCAAGGATATTCAATTGGCGCCTATTGTCAGTGGTAGGCGCCGCCAATCACTCTAGACTCGAATCAGGCTCCATGCCGTGCATCTTGTCCAGAAGTATTAATCCCGGAGCACTGCCATGAACCGCACAGCGCAGTTTCGTAGTTTTGCCGAGTTCTATCCTTACTACCTGGGGGAGCACAGCAACCCCACCTGTCGCCGCCTGCACTTTGTCGGCACCAGCCTGGTGATTGCCCTGCTGGCCTATACCATCGGCAGTGGCAAATGGGTGCTACTGCTGGCCACGCCCCTGTTCGGCTACGGCTTTGCCTGGGTCGGGCATTTCTTTTTCGAAAAGAACCGGCCAGCGACCTTTACCCATCCGCTGTACAGCCTGCTGGGAGATTTCGTAATGTTTCGGGATATCCTGGTGGGCAGGATCAGCCTTTAGACTTTGCCGCCCCTGGGCCCTCAAGCCCTACGCCGGTTCGCGCATCGCCGCCGCTGCCTGCGCCTGCGCCTCGGCCAACCGGTACAGCTCGATCGTGCCATCCCAATGCTCGATCAGCGCCGTGCACGACTCCACCCAATCCCCGCAGTTGAGGTACTCCACCTCTCCCACCTGGCGAATCTCGGCATGGTGGATGTGCCCACACACCACACCATGAAAACCACGGCGGGTGCACTCGTGGGCAATGGCATCCTCGAAGTCGCTGATGAAGTTAACCGCGCCTTTGACCTTGTGCTTCAGGTACGCCGACAGTGACCAATAGCCGTATCCATAGCGAGCACGCCAGTGGTTGAGCCAGCGGTTGAGCACCAGAGTGAACTCGTAGGCACGGTCACCGAGGAACGCCAGCCAGCGGTGGTAACGGGTAATCACGTCGAACTGGTCGCCATGGATCACCAGCAGGCGGCGGCCATCGGCGGTCAGGTGCTCGGCCTCGTCCACCAGCTGGATGTTGCCGAGGATCAGCCTGGAGTAACGACGCAGGAATTCGTCATGGTTGCCGGTGACGTAGATCACCTCGGTGCCCCGCTTGCTCATGGTCAGCAGGCGGCGGATCACGTTGGTGTGGGCTTGAGGCCAGTAGATTCCGCCGCGCAGCTTCCAGCCATCGATGATATCGCCCACCAGGTAGATGCGGTCGGCCTGGTAGCCCTTGAGGAACTGCGACAGGTGTTCGGCCTGACAGTCGCGGGTGCCCAGATGCACATCGGAAACCCACAGGGTACGCACGCGTTGCTTGCGCGAGGGACGGGACAATTCGGCATGGGTCATGGGCAGGCTCCGGCGCAGTTTGCTGGAGACTGGCAGGCGCGGATGACAGCGCAGTGGCAGGTAGGTTACGGATGATGAGCTGCCAGGTGTACGACAATAGATTTCTAGCGCTCTTGAGATCGCGCACCGCCCGCGCGGCGCTTCGCGGGACAAGCCCGCTCCCACATCTGTTTCGGGCCAGTCACTCCTGTGAGGGCACCTGTGTCCGCCTTGTTTGTTCCATTCGATATCGAGGGGGAGGCGCGACTGCTCTTCATCAATCTTTAGCCATGCACCAAGGCTGCAACCCACCTGGCACAGGAGCAATTGGCCCGAAACAGATGTGGGAGCGGGCTTGTCCCGCGAAGCGCCGCGCGGGCGGCGCTCGATCTCGAAGGTCCGACAATTTCCAAGGCAAACACCCAGTAGCCCCCTATACAATCCCCAGGCATGTACCTTTCCAACCTTTCAACCAGCCACCGCAGCAAACTGCGCCCCTCGTCCAAAAGGCCCCCCATGAACCACCGCACCGCCCTCGGCGCCTTGCACATCGGCGCGCTGTTCTTCGGCCTCACCGGCGTCTTCGGCAAACTGGCCGCCAGCGCCAGCCCGGCGATCATCGTCTTCGGCCGCGCGGCCTTCGCCGTGCTCGCCCTGGCCCTGTTCGCCAGCCTGACCGGGCCGGGCTGGCAACGCCTGAGCGGTCAGGACGCCCGCCGCCTGCTGCTCGGCGGCGTGCTGCTGGCCGGCCACTGGGTCAGCTTCTTCATCGCGGTAAAGGTGGCCGGTGTGGCCATCGCCACCCTCGGCTTCGCCAGCTTCCCGGCCTTTACCGTAATCCTCGAGGGCCTGCTGTTCCGCGAGCGCATCCGCCGCAAAGAGGCTGTGCTGGTAGTGCTGGTCAGCATTGGCCTTGTGCTGGTCACCCCGGCATTCGACCTGGCCAGCGAAGCCACCGGCGGCCTGCTCTGGTCATTGCTGTCGGGGCTGCTGTTCTCCCTGCTGTCACTCACCAATCGCGCCGGCTCCGGCCGCCTGCCGGCGGTACAGTCGGCACTGTGGCAGAACCTGGTGGTAGGCCTGTGCCTGCTGCCGTTCGCGGCGCCGGAGCTGCCAGGGGTAGCCACAATAGACTGGTTGTGGATCGCCCTGCTCGGCATCTTCTGCACCGGCGTGGCGCACAGCCTGTTCGTCGCCAGCCTGTCGGTGATCAAGGCGCGCACTGCCGCCGTGGTATTCGGCATGGAACCGGTCTACGGCATTGCCGTGGCCTGGGTGGTATTCGCCGAAACCCCAACCCTGCGCATGCTGCTGGGCGGCGCACTGATCATCTTCGCCATCGTGCTGTCCAGCCGCCTGGCCACCGAGCAACCGCCCAGGCAGCGGCCGCTGGCCGAGGGCGCCTGATTCAGCGGTCGTTGTGGCCCAGGTCACGCTGCGGGTCGATCTGGTCACGCACCCGCTGCTTCAGCACCTTGGCCTCGGGGAAGCCACCGTCGGCCTTGCGCTCCCAGATCTGCACGCCATTGCAGGTAATGCGGAAGATACCGCCGGTACCCGGCTCCAGGGCCACTCGGCCAAGGTCGTCGGCAAAGGTGCTGAGCAGTTCCTGGGCCAGCCAGGCGGCACGCAGCAGCCATTGGCACTGGGTGCAATATGTGATGACGATTTCCGGTTTGCTGTCGGCCATGGTGAGGCATCTCCAGGGTGGGGGGCCGCTTATACTAGCGGTCTTTAGCCCACGGTTTGAGACTCACGATGCGCCGTTTGCTGTTCTGTTTCCTGCTCACCCTCACCTCCCTCACGGTATTCGCCGCCGAACCGGCCAGGCCCAAGGTTGGCCTGGTGCTGTCGGGTGGCGCGGCCCGTGGCCTGGCCCACATCGGTGTGCTCAAGGCCCTGGAGGAACAGGGCGTGCGCATCGACGCCATCGCCGGCACCAGCATGGGCGCGGTGGTCGGCGGCCTGTACGCCTCGGGCTACAGTGTCGAAGAGCTGGAAAAGCTCGCCACCACCCTCGACTGGCAACAGGCACTGTCCGATGCCCCGCCGCGCAAGGACGTGCCGTTCCGGCGCAAGCAGGATGACCGCGACTTCCTGGTCAAGCAGAAGCTCAGCTTTCGCGATGACGGCAGCCTGGGCCTGCCACTGGGGGTGATCCAGGGTCAGAACCTGGCGCTGCTGCTGGAAAGCAAGCTGGCGCACACCGCCGACACCCGTGACTTCGACAAGCTGCCCATCCCATTTCGAGCAGTAGCCACCGACATTGCCAGTGGCGAAAAAGTGGTGTTCCGCCGTGGCCACCTGCCCCAGGTGATCCGCGCCAGCATGTCGATCCCGGCGGTGTTCGCCCCGGTCGAGCTGGACGGCCGGCTGCTGGTGGATGGCGGCATGGTCGACAACATCCCGGTGGACGTCGCCCGCGAAATGGGTGTGGACCTGGCTATCGTGGTCGACATCGGCACCCCGTTGCGTGACCGCAAACAGCTGGCCACGGTGGTCGACGTGCTCAACCAGTCGATCACCCTGATGACCCGGCGCAACTCGGAAGAACAACTGGCCAGCCTGCACCGCGACGACATCCTCATCCAGCCGCCGCTGACCGCCTTCGGCGTCACCGACTTTGGCCGCGCCCGGGAAATGATCGAGGCCGGCTACCGCGCCACCCGCCTGCTCGACCCGCGCCTGGCCGCCCTGCGCCGGCCCGAAGGCGACAGCAGCCTGGCCGTGGCCCGCTCGCCGCGCCAGCGCACGCCGACGATCACCGCGATCAGGATCGAGAACGACTCCAAGGTCAGCGACGAGGTCATCCGCTCGTACATCCGCCAGCCAATCGATGCGCCGCTGGAACTGGGCCGCCTGCAGACCGACATGGGCACGCTGTATGGCCTGGACTATTTCGACCGGGTGCAGTACCGAGTGGTGCACAAGGGCGACGACAACACCCTGGTGATCAATGCCCGTGGCCGACGCGGGGGCACCGACTACCTGCGCCTGGGCCTGAACCTGTCGGACGACCTGCGCGGCGACAGCGCCTTCAACCTGGGCGCCAGCTACCGGGTCAACGGCATCAACAGCCTCGGCGCCGAATGGCTGACCCGTGGCCAGATCGGCGACCAGCAGGAGTTGTACAGCGAGTTCTACCAGCCGCTGGACGTGGGCTCGCGCTATTTCATCGCGCCGTACCTGGACTTCGGCTCGCAGAACATCGAAGCCACCCTGGACAACGACCCGGTGGCCGAGTACCGCCTGGAGCGTTACGGCTTTGGCCTTAACGTGGGGCGGCAGATCGGTACCAACGGTGAAGTGCGCCTGGGCGTGGGCAAGGCCTGGGGCGAGGCCGAGGTGCGCATCGGCGATCAGGACCTGCCCAAGGTCAGTTTCAACGAAGGGTTCTACGAGCTGAAGTACTCGTTCGACACCCTCGACAATGTGTACTTCCCGCACCGCGGCGAGGATATCGGCCTGACCTTGCGCAAATATGACCAGTCGCTGGATTCGGACCAGGATTACCGGCAGTGGATGTTCAACCTGGACAAGGCCATCAGCAGTGGGCCGAACACCTTCGTGCTGGGCGGGCGCTACGGGCGCACGCTGGATGAAACCGAAGTGGTGACCTCGAGCTTCGTGCTGGGCGGGGCTCGGGAGCTGTCAGGCTTCCGCCAGGACTCGGTTTCTGGGCAGAACGTGAGCCTGATGCGCATGGTCTACTACCGCCGCCTGACGCCACGGGCCTACGTGCCGCTGGACTTCCCGCTGTACATCGGCGGGTCGCTGGAGCGTGGGCGGGCGTGGAACAACGACAACGAGTTCGACAGCGGGTACATCAATGCGGCGAGCATCTTCCTGGGGCTGGAGACGCCGCTGGGGCCATTGAACCTGAGTTACGGGGCCAACAGTGCGCATGAGCAGGCGGTGTACCTGAACCTGGGGCATACCTTCTAGGGCCTGCACTGAACCTGTAGGAGCAGCCTTGTGCTGCGAAGAGGCTGGTTTGACAGAAGATGTTCTGTGCCTGGAATGACCTCTTCGCAGCACAAGGCTGCTCCTACAACGATCGCGGGTGCAGGTTGATCAGGATTTCTCCAGGTTGGCCAGGATCCTGGCATGCACCCGCATGCACACCTGCAGGTCCGCCTCGTCCACCCCGGTGAACAGCTCCACCCGCAGTTGATTGGCAATGGTCTCGATCTGGTCGATCAGCGGCTTGGCCGGTGGGCACAGCACTATCTTCTTCGCCCGCCGGTCCTCCAGCACCGCCTGCCGGCGTACCAGCCCCTGCGCTTCGAGGCTGTCGAGCAGACGTGCCAGGGTCGGGCCTTCGACGCCCACGCTCTGGGCCAGTTCACGCTGGGTCGGGGCATCTTCGAAGCGGGCCAGGTGCAGCAACACCAGCCAGCGCGCCTGGGACAGATTGAGCCCGGCCAGGCGGCGGTCCAGCTCAGCACGCCACCCCCGGGACATCTGGGCCAGCTGCATGCCGAAGCGGTGTTGGTTGTCGGTCAGGGGCATAAGCAACTCATTGAACAGATCTAATTATTAGGCAGCTAACCATGCCCCGTCCCGCTAGGCAAGGCTCGGGCCCTCTGGAATGCTCGATAATCGTCAAAAAACATGACGAAGGTCAGCAGATGGCAGTTCTGCCTTCGATCCTGTCGCCACTCACAGTTCAAACTCGGCCGCCAGCGCCGCACGCACGCAATACAGCACGCCCTCTGGCACCCGGCCCCCGAACAGCGGCGCAATCGCCGACACCGGTGGCAGCTCGCCCTCGCCATCGAGGAAGGCATCCTGCACTTCCATCAAAAGGTCTTCCGGAAGGTCCAAGGCCTGCTCCAGGCTCAGTTCCTGGCGCCCCAGCGCCTCGGCCAGCAGGCTGTAAACGTTTTTCTCGCTGCAGTTAAGTTGCCCGGCGATCTGCGCCGGGGTCATGCCGGCGCGAGCCAGGCTGACCAGTTCGTGGCGCAGGTCGAGCACCACTTTCGGCGCCTCGTCGGTGCCGCCGCTATTGTTCAGCACTTCGAGGAAGGCCTGGCCATAACGCTCCAGCTTGCGCGCGCCCACGCCACTGACCTGGGCCATGTCGCTGAGGCTGACTGGCTGGCTGCGCAGCATCTCCAGCAGCGTCGAGTCGGGGAAGATGACGTAGGGCGGCACACTGTGCTCCTCGGCCAACTTGCGTCGCAGGGTTCGCAGTGCTTCCCACAGCTCGCGCTCTTCGGCACGCACCAGTTGGCTGGCCGGGCTGCCACCACCGGACGACGAGGCCTTGGCGGTGGTCTGTGGCTTGAGGTCACGGCGCAGCTGCAAGGTCACCTCGCCACGCAGCAGCGGCCGGCAGCTGTCGGACAGGCGCAGGCCGCCGTAACCCTCCAGGTCGATGTCGACCAGGCCGCGCGCCACCAGCTGGCGGAACAGCGAACGCCACTCGACCTCGGTCAGGCCCTTGCCGACGCCAAACACCGAGAGCTTCTCGTGGCCGAAATTGCGCACCTTCTCGGTGTCCTTGCCCAGCAGCACGTCGACCAGGTGACCGACGCCGTAGCGCTGGCCGGTGCGAAACACCGCCGAAAGCGCCTGACGGGCCGGCTCGGTGGCGTCCCAGGTCTGCACCTGGTCGACACAGTTGTCGCAGTGCCCGCATGGCTGCTCGAGGATTTCGTCGAAATAGGCCAGCAGCGACTGGCGGCGGCAGCGGGTTTCTTCGCACAGGGCCAGCATGGCGTCGAGCTTGTGCTGCTCGATGCGCTTGTGGCGCTCGTCACCTTCGGAGTTCTGCAGCATCTGCTTGAGCATCACCATATCCTGCAGGCCGTAGGCCATCCAGGCATCGGACGGCAGGCCGTCACGGCCGGCACGGCCGGTCTCCTGGTAGTACGCCTCGAGCGACTTGGGCAGGTCGAGGTGGGCGACAAAGCGTACGTTGGGCTTGTCGATTCCCATGCCGAAGGCGATGGTGGCGACCATGATCAGCCCTTCCTCATTGAGGAAGCGGTGCTGGTTGGCCGCGCGCGTCTCGGCAGCCAGGCCAGCGTGATACGGCAGCGCCGGGAAGCCCTGGTCACAGAGGAAGGCGGCGGTTTCGTCGACCTTCTTGCGTGACAGGCAATAGACGATGCCGGCGTTGCCGCGGCGCTCGCCGAGGAAGGCCATCAGCTGCTTGCGCGGCGCCTCCTTGGGCACGATGCGATAGAAGATGTTGGGCCGGTCGAAGCTCGACAGGAAGCGCTCGGCGCCTTGCAGGTGCAGACGCTGGACGATCTCTTCGCGGGTGCGCATGTCGGCGGTGGCGGTCAGCGCGATGCGCGGCACATGCGGGAACAGCTCGGCCAGCTGGCCCAGTTGCAGGTATTCGGGACGGAAATCGTGGCCCCATTGCGACACGCAATGGGCCTCGTCGATGGCGAACAGCGAGATATCCAGATCGCGCAGGAAGTCGAGCATGCGCGGCTGCACCAGGCGCTCCGGCGCCAGGTACAGCATCTTCACTTCGCCACGGCGCAGGCGCCCGGCCAGGTCACGCTGCTGCTCCGGCGTCAGCGTGGAGTTCAGCGCGGCGGCCGGCACGCCCAGTTCGTCGAGCGTGGCGACCTGGTCGTCCATCAGCGCGATCAGTGGCGAGACCACCACCGTCAGGCCCGGGCGCAACAGCCCCGGCACCTGGAAACACAACGACTTGCCGCCGCCGGTGGGCATCAGCACCAGGGCATCGCCGCCATTGGCCACGCAGTCGATGATCGCTGCCTGGCGCCCGCGGAAACTGTCGTAGCCGAAGACGTCCTTGAGAACGCGCTGAGCCTGTTCGAGCATGTGCAACTCCACAAATCGCCGTACCATCCTGGATACAGGCTGGACGAAAAACCCGCCCCGCACACGCCAAATGCGTAAGCGGTTTTTGCCAGGCAGCCGGCAAAACCTGCCCCTGGATGAAAAATCGCGGAGTATACCGCAGCACCGCCCAGCGCAGGGCACCACAGCGATAGACGTTCCCTTTGCCCCGCTGCCGTCGCAAGGTGCTAGAATTCGTTATCGTTTATTCCCCAAGGTAGCCCTGTAATGTCCTTCGCCGAGCAACTGACCCGCCTGCAAGCCTTCCTCGACGCCGACGAGCTGCACGAAGAAGCGCTGGACTATGTCGCCGCCCACGGCTACCTCACCGCTCTGTCGATCAATGCCGAGGAAGTGCCCGAACGCGAGTGGATCGACGCCCTGTTCGCCGAAGAGCCGCACTACGCCAGCGACGCTCAGCGCACCGAGATCGAGGCCACCCTGGTGGCGCTCAAGGCGCACATCGCACGCCAGCTGGCCAGCGACGACGAGTTCGAGCTGCCATGCGATCTCGACCTGACCGACGAGCCGGACGATTCCGACTTGCGCGGCTGGTGCATCGGCTTCATGGAAGGCGTATTCCTGCGTGAAGAGGCCTGGTTCGAGAACGCCGAGGAAGAAGTCAGCGAGATGCTGTTGCCGATCATGGTCGGCTCGGGCCTGTTCGACGAGCAGCCAGAGTTCGCCGACATCGCCAGCAATGCCAACCTGCAGGACGACATGATCGTACAGATCCCCGAAGCGCTGACTGCGCTGTTCCTGCTGCTGCACGCCCCTGACGAAAAGCCGGCGCTGCTAAAGCCACGCCACCACTAAGTCGCCTGTGCGCTACCTGCTGCTGGCCACCGGCTGGCTCAGCGTCGCGTTGGGGGTGTTGGGGATTTTCCTGCCGGTATTGCCCACCACCCCGTTCCTGCTATTGGCGGCAGCTTGCTTTGCCCGCAGCTCGCCGCGCTTTCACCACTGGCTGGTCCATCACCCCAAGCTCGGGCCATGGATCCGTGACTACCTCAGTGGTGAAGGCATCCCCCTCAAAGGCAAGGTCTACGCCATCGGCCTGATGTGGGCCAGCATCGGCCTGTCGTGCTATCTGGTGCCCCTGTTCTGGGCACGCACCTTCATGTTGACCAGCGCCGTACTGGTGAGCCTGTACATTCTCAGTCAGAAAACCCTGCACAAGCCAAAGTGACAATATTTTGTCGCCAGATATCAATTTCGCCTAACTGACATCTCCCTTAGCCGAAATAATTCTGGAACCGTTCGTAAGCCTTGTATTCATTAGCTTTAAAGGCTTTTCGAGGTGCTCTTTTCCATGCTTTTTCCGCTGTCACATTAGACATTTTATGTCTTATATGGCAATTTGATATGAAGAAATCTTCTTATCTATCGCGTTGAATGTACTTAGCTGTGTTGTTAAAAACCTGCAACACTATACGCGATAACTTTATCGTCATTTTTTTGGCGAGCAGCAGGATCAATTCCAGGATCAGGGAGATGTACCATGCGCGTTTTGAACCCCATCACCAGTGCATTACTGTTGGCCCTGGCGAGTGCCAACGTACAGGCGATGTCGATCACCGAGGCGGTCCAGAGCGCCGTGGACTACCATCCGCAAGTCAGCTCCAACCGCAACAGCAAGCTGTCGGCCGATGAAGATGTGAAGTTTGCGCGTGGTGGCTACTACCCTTCCGTGGATTTGGTCGCTGGCTATGGCCGCCAGCGTTCGGACAACACCACTACTCGTGCCGAGGGCAACCATAACAAGGAAACCCTCAATTACACCCAGTCCGAGCTGCGCCTGCGGCAGATGATCTTCGACGGTTTCAACACCTCGAATGAAGTGGGCCGCACCGAAGCGGTCTCCACTTCCCGCGCCTACTACACCCAGGCCGTTGCCCAGGATGTCGCCCTGCGTGCAGTCGAGGTGTATCTGGAAGTGCTCAAGCGCCGTGAACTGGTGACCCTGGCCAGGAACAACCTGCAAGCCCACCTGCGGGTCAACGACCAGATCGGCCTGCGCAACGAGCGCGGCGTCGGCAGCACCGCCGACCTTGACCAGTCCCGCGCACGTCGCGCCCTGGCGGAAAACAACCTGGACACCGCCGAAGTCGACCTGGCCGATGCCGAGGCCAACTTCTTCAGCGTCGTCGGCCGTATGCCGGACGAGCTGGAAAGCCCGCAGACCATCAAGGGCGAGGTGCCTGGCACCCTAGATGAGGCCCGTGACGGCATGCGCCAGAACAACCCGTACATCAAGTCTGCCCAGGCTGACGTGAATGCTGCCGAGCAGCAGTACGAAGTGGCCAAATCGACCTTCTACCCACGCTTCGACGCCATTCTGGCCACAGGTGCCAACAACAACACCGGCGGCGAGAAAGGCCACAACAACAACGACTGGCAAGCCGGCGTGGAGATGAACTACAACCTGTTCCGCGGCGGCAGCGACAAGGCTCGCCTGCAGTCCGACGCGCACAAGATCAACCAGGCCCTGGACATCCGCAACAATGCCCTGCGTGAACTGACCGAAAACCTGAGCCTGGCGTGGAACGCCATGAACAACGCCAGCAAGCAGCTGCCAACTGCGCGTGAATACGCCGAGACCACCAAGCGCGTGCGTGCCGCCTACCAGGACCAGTTCGGCCTGGGCCAGCGTACCCTGCTGGACGTGCTGGACAGTGAGAACGAGCTGTACAACGCCGACCGCCGCTACACCGAAGTGCGTTACACCGAGGAGTTCTCGCGTTACCGCGTGCTGGCGACCATGGGCGAGCTGCTGAGCAAGCAACGTATTTCGCTGCCGCCGGAAGCGCTGGCGACCACCGAAGTACGCACCGAGGCGCGTTTGCCTGAGATGCGTTGATCGGGTTCGAGGTAGCCGGGGCCGCTTTGCGGCCCTTTCGCGACACAAGGCCGCTCCCACAGGTAAGCGCGCAGTTCAAACTGTAGGAGCAGCCTTGTGCTGCGAATGGGCTGCAAAGCAGCCCCCTGCCCTCACTCGCTACCATGATTACGCTGAAACGTCTCCACGCCCATGGCCCTGATCTGCCCTTCGATCAACGCCTCGAACGGCGCCAGCAACGCATCGAAGCAGGCCGGTTGCTCAAGCGCATTAAGCGCTCCCACCACCGCCTCGATAGTCGATAACGCCCCCGCCTCCGGCGCCTTGCGTAACCGGTAGCGTGAAGGCGCGACAGCCCCCAGCGTCACCCGCGGCAACGTCTCCAGCAACGGGTTCAGGTACAGCAGCTTGCGCGCCTTGCGCCAGGTGCCGTCAGGCACGATCAGCAACAAGGGTTTGTCTTCAGCCTCGTCATAAGCCGCCAACACCTGGGCATCGTCGCCCGGAAACAGCAGCGCCGGACGGTAGCCGGGGATGGCCAGCAATTCGTTCAGGTCATCGAATACCTCGCCTACCCGCAACTCGGCATTATTCAGGCCAAGAGCGGCCAGGCGGGCGGTGTTCAGGGCATGGGCGGTTTCACTGGGGTGCTGCAGCAGGATGACGCGGGTGCGGCTGTCGAGCGCGGGGATCAGTGAGCATAGGCAATGGTCGAGCGGGCGCTGGCAGCGCGCGCAGCGGGGTCTGGGCATGGGGTTCTCCTTGGCGGGAACAGTTTGCCACAGAACCGGGGCCCGCTTTGCGGGCCATTCGCAGCACAAGGCTGCTCCTACACGGGATCGGGTTGCCTTTGCAGGAGCAGCCTTGCGCTGCGAAAGGGGCGCAAGGCGGCCCCGGCAATCTCAACGGTTGAACCGCTCCGCCAGGCTATGCAGGTACTCGGCCATGCGCTCCAGGTCCTGGCTGATTTCCGCGCCCTGCCTGGCCTGCCCGGCACTCTGATCGCACAGATGGGCAATCCTCACGATCTGCTGGTTGATGTCCTCGGCCACATGGCTCTGCTGCTCCGACGCCGTCGCCATCTGCTGGCTCATGCCGGTGATGCGGCTGACCGCCTGGGCAATCCCGCTCAACGCCGCCTGCACCGCCTCGACACTGTGCACGCTGTCCCGCGAGATCTGCTCACCACGGTTCGCCGTACTGACCGCACGCTCTGCCCCGGCGCGCAACGAGGCGATGATGTGATGGATTTCGTCGGTAGAGGCGCGAGTGCGCTGGGCCAACGAACGCACTTCATCCGCCACCACGGCAAACCCGCGCCCCTGTTCGCCGGCGCGTGCCGCTTCAATGGCGGCATTAAGCGCCAGCAGGTTGGTCTGCTCGGCGATCGAGGTGATCACATCGACCACGCTGCCGATCGACTGGGTCTGCTCGGCCAACGCGTTCACCGCCTGGCCAATGTCATTGACTGCATCGCTCATGCTACCCATGGCTTTCAGGCTCTGCAGGGCCAGCTCGCTGCCCTGCTGCGCCAGCTGGTCGGCATCGCCCGCTGCGTGCGCCGTGCTCTGCACGTTGTGGGTAACCTCCTGGATGGTCGCCGCCATCTGCGCAATGGCGGTAGCGGACTGATCGGTCTCGTTGCGCTGGCGGTCGAGCATCTGTGCCTGGGCATCGGACAACTCGGACGACTGCGCCGCCCGTGACTTCACGCCGACCCCGGCATCCACCAGGCGGGTCAAGGCCGTTTGCAGGCGTGCTTCCTCACTGATGATGGCCAGGTCGAGCTGGCCTTGCAGGCCCGGGTTGTCGCTGTAGGTCAGCGCCACCAGCGGGCTGGTGAAGGCCTTGGGGTGCTCTGCAAGGGTGCGCCGGACAGCCTGGTTCTGCCGGTGCTCGACCAGGTACCAGGCCAGCAGCAGGCTGGCCATCAATACCCCGAGCGCCGCGTAAGGCGGCAGCCACAGATAGCCCACAGCCGACAGCAGGCCTGCGCCGATCAATGGCCAGCCGTGGCCCAAGCCACGCCCCAGGCGGGCCGCCCACGGCACCGGCGCGCGGCCGGCCCGCAAACGCGTGTACAACGCCTCGGCGCGGCGGATCTGCTCGCGCGTGGGCACCGAGCGCACAGACTCGTAGCCACTGATGCGGCCCTGCTCGTAGATGGCCGTGACATAGGCACTGACCCAGTAGTAGTCACCGTTCTTCGCCCGGTTCTTGACCACACCCATCCACGGTTTGCCCTGTTTGATGGTTTCCCACATGTGGCCGAACACCGCCGGCGGCATGTCCGGATGGCGCACCAGGTTGTGAGGCTGGCCGACCAGCTCGTCGTAGGTGAACCCGCTGATCGCCACGAACGCGTCGTTGCAGTAGGTGATGCGGCTGTTGAGGTCAGTGGTGGAAATCAGGCGTTGATCGTTGGGAAAGGTTCTTTCGCGCTCAGTGACGGGCAAATTCATGCGCATCTTGGGCAATCCTTGCAGGATTAAAGGGAGATAGTCATCAGCACACACTGATGTGATATATAGCAGTACGCCATTATGTTGTCGGTCAACAGCGCCAATAATTTAGCGCACGCCGACGAAATACAGGTCTGCGCTATACCTCAGCCCACGTTGAGCTGGCTTTTGAGCAAGTCGCGAAAGGTCTGGATCAACGGCTCACGACTGCGCCCGCGGCGAATGATCAGCGAAAACGGCGCCTGGTAACCGAAGGTCGACGGCGACAGCACGCGCAAGTCGCCCTTGTCGACCCAGGCCTGGGCATAGTGCTCGGGCAGGTAGCCGATGTAGGCCCCGGAGAGAATCAGGATCAACTGCGCCTCCATGCTCTCCACTGTCGCCGCGCTGTGCTTGAAGCCATGCCGGGCCAGCTCGGCCTGGCTCCAGTAGCCACGCCCGACCATGCGCTGCTGGGTCACCACTTGCTCGGGGATGCGCCGTTCGGCATACAACGGGTGGCGGCTGCTGCAGTACAGCCAATGCTGCTCACGGTACAGCGGCTGGTAGAGCAGCCCGCTCATGCGCGAGGAAAACGCCCCAATGGCCAGGTCCAGGCGGTTGTCCTGCACGCCCAGTTGCAGCTCGTAAGGGCTGGACACCGACAGGTGCAGGTGTACCGCCGGGTGTTCCTGGCTATAGGCGCCGATGGCTTCAGCCAGCGGCAAGGCCCGGTCGCCGACCGTAGAGTCGATCACGCCGAGGTTGAGGGTACCGCGCAACTCGCCCTTGAGGGCAGCCGCGTATTGTTCGAAACCGTCCAGCTCGGCCAGCAGACGCAGGGTTTCCTGGTGAAACAGCTCGCCCTTGCTGGTCAGGCTGAAACCGCCACGGCCGCGGTGGCACAGCACGATCCCCAAGGCGCCTTCCAGTTGGCTCATGTAGGTACTGATAGCCGAGGTCGACAGGTTCAGCTCACGCTGGGCGTTGGCGAAGCCCTGGTGGCGCACCACGCTGACGAAGATGCGCAGCAGTTTCAGGTCGGGCAGGGTCGAGGCCATGGTGCAACGGTTCCGCAAGGGTATTTGCCCGCAGTCTAACCGCTCTGCCGGCCTTTAGTTCAGAAATTCCTGAACTAAGTATTTGCCGGTAGCGATTCTTCCCCGGCGCTACCTTCAGCAGACTTGGCCGAAATGTCCCTGCCCGCCGGCAAGACCACACCTGAAAGGCGCGCGGCGGCACAGGTTCGAACAAACAGAACAATCGACCGACTGATGAGGCCCACCGTGGACAAGATCCTCCACCAACCACTGGGCGGCAACGAAATGCCGCGTTTCGGCGGCATCGCCACCATGCTCCGCCTCCCCCACCTGCAAAGTGCCGAGGGCCTGGACGCCGCCTTCATCGGCGTGCCACTGGACATCGGCACCTCGCTGCGCTCCGGCACCCGCTTTGGCCCACGGCAGATCCGCGCCGAATCGGTGATGATCCGCCCGTACAACATGGCCACCGGAGCTGCACCGTTCGACTCGCTGTCGGTGGCCGATATCGGTGACGTGGCGATCAACACTTTCAACCTGCTGGACGCCGTGCGCATCATCGAAGAAGCGTATGACGAGATCCTCGAGCACAACATCATCCCGCTGACCCTGGGTGGCGACCACACCATTACCCTGCCCATCCTGCGCGCCCTGCACAAGAAGCACGGCAAGATCGGCCTGGTGCACATCGATGCCCATGCCGACGTCAACGACCACATGTTCGGCGAGAAGATCGCCCACGGCACCACCTTCCGCCGCGCCGTTGAAGAAGGCCTGCTCGATTGCGAGCGCGTGGTGCAGATCGGCCTGCGTGCCCAAGGCTATACCGCCGATGACTTCAACTGGAGCCGCCGCCAGGGCTTCCGCGTGGTCCAGGCCGAAGAGTGCTGGCACAAGTCGCTGGAACCGTTGATGGCCGAAGTACGGGAAAAGGTCGGCGGCGGCCCGGTGTACCTGTCGTTCGACATCGACGGCATCGACCCAGCCTGGGCGCCTGGTACTGGTACCCCGGAAATCGGCGGCTTGACCACCATCCAGGCGATGGAGATCATTCGCGGCTGCCACGGCCTGGACCTGATCGGCTGTGACCTCGTCGAAGTCTCCCCGCCTTACGACACCACCGGCAACACCTCGCTGCTCGGTGCCAACCTGCTGTTCGAGATGCTTTGCGTGCTACCGGGCGTAGTGCGTCGGTAAACGACGGCCCTTTGTAGGAGCGGCCGCAGTACTTGCTACACCCCGGCAGGAGCCATGAGGGAGGGCCACAGAGGCCCGCCAACAACACGACAAGACCGCCGGGCGCCGTGAACCCCGCCCGCGTGGTCGATCTCGCCATAATAAAGATAATCGGGAGACCCCCAATGGCCTTGGACATCATTGTTGTAATGATCTACACCGTCGGCATGCTCGGGCTTGGCTGGTATGGCATGCGGCGTGCGAAAACCCATGAAGACTACCTGGTAGCCGGGCGCAACCTCGGCCCGGTCCTGTACATGGGCACCATGGCCACCACCGTGCTCGGTGGCGCTTCCACCGTTGGCACCGTGCGCCTGGGCTACGTCCACGGCATCTCCGGCTTCTGGCTGTGTGCAGCCCTGGGCCTGGGCATCATCGCGCTGAACCTGTTCCTGGCCAAACCCCTGCTGCGCCTGCGCATCTTCACCGTGACCCAGGTGCTGGAACAGCGCTACAACCCCACCGCACGCCAGGCCAGCGCGGTGATCATGCTGGCTTATGCGCTGATGATCGGCGTGACCTCGACCTTGGCCATGGCCACCGTATTGCAGGTGCTGCTGGACCTGCCGTTCTGGGCCTCGCTACTGCTCGGCGGCGGTGTGGTGGTGCTGTACTCCACCATCGGCGGCATGTGGTCGCTGACCCTGACCGACATCGTACAGTTCGTGATCAAGACCGTCGGCCTGATGTTCATCCTGCTGCCCGTGTGCCTGTACAAGGCCGGTGGCTGGGACACTCTGGTAGCCAAGCTGCCGGCAGCCAGCTTCCAGCTGACCACCATTGGCTGGGACACCATCATCACCTACTTCCTGATTTACTTCTTCGGCATCCTCATCGGCCAGGACATCTGGCAGCGGGTGTTCACTGCCCGTGACGAGAAGGTCTGCCAGCGTGCCGGCACCACTGCCGGTGTTTACTGCGTACTGTACGGCCTGGCCTGCGCCACGATCGGCATGGCTGCGCACGTGCTGATGCCCGACCTGGCCAACCCGAACAATGCCTTTGCCGAGATGATCAAGACCACCCTGCCCGATGGCATCCGTGGCTTGCTGATGGCGGCGGCGCTGGCTGCCATGATGTCTACCGCCAGCGCCGGTCTGCTGGCTGCGTCGACCACCCTGACCGAAGACCTGCTGCCCAAGCTGCGTGGCGGCAAGCAATCGAGCCTGGGCGTCAGCCGCCTGTTCACCCTGCTCACCGGGCTGGTGGTGCTGGGCATCGCCCTGATGGTGAACGATGTGATCAACGCCCTGACTTTGGCCTACAACCTGCTGGTCGGCGGCATGCTGATTCCGCTGATTGGCGCCATCTTCTGGAAGCGTGCAACCACTTCCGGGGCGATCGCCAGCATGTCGCTGGGCTTTGCTACGGCGCTGCTGTTCATGTTCAAGGATGGGCTGGAGGCCAATACGCCGATCTATTACAGCCTGGCGGTTGGCCTGGTGAGTTTTGTGGTCGTTAGCCTGATGTCGCGTAAATCGGTGGCGGCGGTGAAGCTGGCCTGATAGATCCCGGCTGCCTGTACTGGCCCTTTCGCGGGTAAACCCGCTCCCACAGGTACCCCACAGCACTTGAGGCCTGTGATATTCCTGTGGGAGCGGGTTTACCCGCGAAGAGGCCGGTACAGGCAACACACAACTGACAGACACAAAAAGGCCGCTGCACCCACCCAGGTGCAGCGGCCTTTGTCTGTATCAGCGACGACGCGATTGGCGTTTGCGCTGCTCTTCATCAGTCGGGATCGGCACCGGCTGCAAGGGTGGTGGAATCAGCCCCAAGGCGACAGCCAGGTCGTGGAGCCAGTTGGACAGTGGTCTATTCATAATGCCCCCTTGACGGGTCAGCCTCACGGCAATTCAATCCTGCGATGTTTCATACAGATCATAGCCCTATGTCCTGTATTACGCATGCATCTACACCTACAGATACGGGCCATTTTGATACGGATCAAGCCGTAGCGGTGCATTCCGACGACTGGTTAATCGTTTCGCTTTGTTGCAGGTCGATCCAGGCCTGCAAATTCGCCCCGCGCATGCCCTGGCGCCACATCAACCAGGTGACCGCCTGATCGAACGGCGCCTGCATCTGGTGCACCCGCACCCGGTCGCGCCCGGGCAGGCTGTCGAGCATCGACCTGGCCATCATCGCCACGCCCGCGCCAGCGATCACGCAGGCCAGCATGCTCTGGTACGACTCGATCTCCATCACCCGGCCCATGGGCGTATGGGCATGGGCATACCAGGCCTCCAGGCGCATGCGGTACGAGCAGCCCTGGCGGAAGGTGAACACCGCCTTGCCCGCCACATCCTTGGCAGTGTGCACCGCAGGGTGCTCGGGGCTGGTGATCAGCACCAGCTGCTCATCGCACAACGGCACGCCATCCAGCCCGGCCAGGCTCGGCGGCCCGTCCACCAGGGCCGCGTCCAGGCTGTGGTTGAGCAGGCCTTCCAGCAGTTCGCCACTGGGCGCTGCGCGCACCTGCAGGTTTACCGCCGGGTAGGCCTGGTGATAACGCGCCAGCAACCCCGGCAAATGGGTCGCCGCCGTGCTGTACATGGTCCCCAGCACGAAGTCCCCGGCCGGCTGGCCGCCGCGCACGGCGGCCAGCGCCTCGTCGCGCAAGGCTGACATGCGGTTGGCGTAGTCCAGCAGCACCTTGCCCGCCGGCGACAGCTGCAGGCGCTGGCGCTCGCGCAGGAACAGCTCGACACCCAGCTGCTCTTCGAGCTGGCGCAAGCGCGTCGACAGGTTCGACGGCACCCGATGCAGGCGCTCTGCGGCGCGGGTGACCGAACCCTCCTCGGCCACGGCCTGGAAGATACGCAGTTGGCTGAATTCCACGGCATTCTCCAAAACAGAACAACTTGATCATCATTATTCAATTTTATTGAAAAGAAAACCGTCCTAACCTGCCAGCCATCGCTTACATCCGTGCAGGAGACTTCTCATGTCGCCACTCATTCAACTGCTGGCCAGCGCCGTGGCGCTGATGATGGCCATGGGCATCGGCCGTTTCGCCCTGACCCCGCAGCTGCCGCAATTGATCGCCGAAGGCCAGTTCGACCTGACGGTCGCCGGGCTGGTGGCGGCGGCCAACTACCTGGGTTACTTCATCGGCGCGGTCGACGCCATGTTCGCCCGTGCACCGGGCCAGGTGCGCCTGCGCCTGCATGGCGGGCTGTGGCTGTGCGTGCTGCTGACCCTGGCCTCATGGGCCGCCGACGGGTTCTGGAGCCACCTGTTGCTGCGCTTCGGCACCGGCGTGGCCAGCGCCTGGGTGCTGGTGATGATCACCAGCCTCAGCCAACAGGTAGCCAATGCCAACAACCGCCAGCGCCTGGGTGCCCTGGTGTTCGCGGGGCCCGGCCTGGGCATTGCGCTGACCGGTTTGCTGGCACTGGTGGCGCATTTGTGGGGACTGGGCTCGGCAGCACTGTGGCTGATCTATGCCGTGGCCGCGCTGGTGATGCTGCTGGCGGTGCGGCCTTGGCTGCCCAGGGCGCTGCAAGCCGCGCCGGTGCCGTCGGCTGCAGGCCAGGGCCCGACGCGCAGTGTCGGCATCGGCCGCCTGGGGCTGGTTTATGCGCTGTATGGCGTGGGTTACATCCTGCCGGCCACCTTCCTGTCGCAGATGGCCAACCAACAATTCCGCGGGCAGTGGCTGGCCGACCTGTTCTGGCCGGCGTTCGGCCTGGCGTCGGCGCTGGGGGTACTGCTGGTGAGCCTGCGGCGTGGTGGCCGCACCTCGACCTGGTTGACCGCCACCCTGTGGTTGCAGGGGCTGGGCGTGCTGGCCTGCCTGATGGGCGGGGGTATCGGGCTGGCGTTGGGCGTGGTGCTGTGTGGCGGGCCGTTCCTGGCTTGCATGCAGCTGGTGATGCAGCGCTCGCGGGAGCTGGCGCCGCATGCCACGCAGCGCAATGCCGGGCTGCTGACGGCGTGCTTTGCCCTGGGGCAGTTGAGCGGGCCGTTGCTGGCGGCGCTCAGCAGCCATTACAGCGGCGGGCTGCAGCCGGCGCTGATGGTGGCGGCGGGAGGGTTGGTGGTGGCTGGGGGGTTGGTGCTGATTGCCGGCACGGTACAGCAGGGTAGCGCCTGCCAGGCCAAAGCCACATCCTGAATTGTGGTTGCCTGTGCCGGCCTCTTCGCGGGTAAACCCGCTCCCACAGGTATTACACAGGTCTTGAAGTCTGTGCGGCCCCTGTGGGAGCGGGTTTACCCGCGAAGAGGCCGGCACAGGCTACACATTACCCTACAACTTTACGCAACTGCTGCTTCACCCAAGGCTCGGCACTCACCAGGATCACCCCCAGCAGCACCATCAACGCGCCAACCACAAAGTTCAGGCTCAGCGGCTCATCCAGCAACAAAACGCCAAAGGTCACCCCGAACAGCGGGGTGATGAACGAGAACACTGCCAGGTTCGATGCCAGGTATTTGCGCAACAACCAGAACCAGGTCAGGTAGCTGATGAACGACACCACAATCCCCTGGAACAGCACGCTACCCATCGCCAACGATGTAAACGACACCGCACCGATCTGCCCGCTGAGCAAGGCAATCAGCAGCAACCCGGCAAAGCCCACCGCCAGTTGATAGAACAGGGTCAAGGTCGCGGGTGCTTCCGACAGCCGCGAGCAACGTACCACCACTGTGGTCGCGCCCCAGGCCAGCCCGGCGATCACGCCAAAGGCATCCCCCAACAAGGTGCGGCCATCCATGTGCTCGAACGACATGCCGCCGGCAAATGCCATGGCAATGCCGCCGAAGGCCAGCAGAATCCCCAGCCATTGCAGCAGCCGCAGGCGTTCGCTAGGCAACCTGAAATGCAGGCCCAACGCGGTGAACACCGGCGCGGTATAGAGGAACACCGACATGTGCGCTGCCGAGGTCAGCTTCAGCCCCTCGGCAATGAACAGGAACTCCAGGCCGAACAACCCGCCCGCCACCACCCCGGCACGCCAGGTGCTGCCGACCTGCTCCCAGCCCCCGCGCCAGCACAGCATCAGGCCCACCAGCACGGCGGCGATGCCATTGCGCAAGGCTGCCTGCATCACCGGCGCGATATCGATGGCGGCTGTCTTGATCAAGACCTGCTGGCAGCCCCAGATCAGGCACAGCCCTAGCATTACCTGGAAGGCAAAGGCATCAGGGTTCTTGCGGACCGCGCTCATGAGCGGGCCTCTGCGGTGGTCATTGGCATGGGCAAGGGCTCGGCAGTGTTCAGGAACTACCGATTATCGGGTGTCCATGGCCGCCCTTGCCAGCCTCAAAACGACCTCAGGCGATCTGTGCCTTCGCCGACACCTGCTCGAAGGTGGTTTCATCCAGCGCATCCTCCTGCTCGTCCAGCACCTGGCGCGGGTGTTCGAAGCCGGGGATGCTGCTGTCGATCAGGCTCATCAACCGCGAGCCACGTTCGGTCAGCACGAAATTCTCGCCATTGCCGCCATCTTCTTCGGGCCGGGTTTCAATGAAACCACGCTCGAACAGCAGCCTTTCGTACTCGCAGGCACGGGTTTTCAGGTGGTCCAGGTCGCCCACCGGCTCCCCCTTGGCAGCCAGTGCCGCAGCGTGCTGCTCGGCATAGGGGCGTGGCGTAAAGCTGTGACCGGCGCCGTTCTGCACCTCGTGCAGCAAACGCTCGATCAGGTCCCAGTCGTAGGCGATGCTCATGGCTACGGGCTCCTGCTGTGGACGGAAGGGGTACACAGGTTGGGACCTGTCGGTTAGCCGTGGTGTTCCGAAAGATCTTGGCACGGTGATATGCCACGCTCTGAAGCCGCTGGGACGGCAACAGGCAGAAACCATTTGCTGTCTAGCTACCTGTAGTTTATAAACTACATTCACTCGATGAAAAAAATCGAATCCAGCAGTTTCAGACATTGGGTGACCGGTCTCCGAGACGTTAGTGCCAGAGCCCGAATCATTTCTCGGATCAACCGGTTGATGGAGGGCCTGCCTGGCGACGTATCACCGGTTGGCCACGGCGTCAGTGAGCTCAGGGTTCACTATGGGCCTGGCTACCGGGTGTACTTCCATCAGGCTGGAAGCACATTTGTCATTCTGCTTTGCGGCGGCGACAAAGGCACCCAACAGCGCGACATCAAGGCTGCCCACCAGATTCTGCGTTCGTGGAGGATGCAAAATGACTGAAACCTTCTCTGAATTCGACCCCGCCCAGTACCTCACAACCCCTGAAGCGATCGCGCAGTTCATGACCGACGCACTCGAAACCGGGGATGCCGGCTATGTCGCCAAGGCTGTAGGCGTGGTGGCGCGCGCAAAAGGCATGAGCGAGCTGGCTAAAGAAACCGGTCTATCGCGCGAGCAGCTCTATCGGTCTTTCAGTGAGCATGGCAACCCGACTCTGAAGTCGTTCCTGACCGTGATGAAGGCGCTGGGAATAGACATGACGGCGCGCCCTCACCTCGCTGGCGGATAAACGGGCAAGCCCGTTCGATGCCTTCAATTGGCGCCACTGGGGCTGCTGTGCAGCCCATCTGAAGATGTCAGCGCTGTCTCTGCCGAGCTTGCATGTACTGGCGCAGAAACTGATTGATCCGGGTCTGGTAGCCGCTACCCTGCTCTTTGAACCAGGCGAGCACATCGGAATCCAGGCGAATGGTCACCGTCTGCTTGGCTGGAACTCGCAGCTCGGCCTTGCGGAAGAAATTTTCATCCAGTTCAGGAATATCCGAGGTATCAATAGCCTGGTCGTCCTGTCGAGCCAGGCGACTCCAGTCAGTTTTCGATGCTTTGGTCATAATTTTGGCCTTCCAAGAAGTGCCACCAGTCGAAGGCGCTGAACTAACGGCCAGGCGCATGCCTCCACCGCGCATCACCACCGCCGGAGGTAGGAAGGATGAAACTGCTGCTGCCCATTGCCTGCGCCACTGCCCTGTTCTGCGCCCTGCCCGCCTGGGCCTGCACACCGGAAGAAGCGACGCAGAAACGCGAAGAGCTGGCCGGGTTGGTCACCCAGTTGACCGAGCAGAACCCGCAGAAGGCCAAGGAGATCAATGACGAGCTTCAAGGGATGGAGCTGGGCACGGCGAGCAAGGATTTGCCCGACAAGTGCCAGTTGATCGACAAGCGGATCAAGGAGTTGAAAGAGGCGGAGAAAAAGGCTGAATAGTTGTCGCCTGTGCTGGCCTCTTCGCGGGTAAACCCGCGAAGAGGCTAACACCGTTACCGAGCGTTACTCAGCCGCAGGCTTGCGCTTCTTCAGCGGCGCCAGGCCGTCAGCGCTGGCCAGCGGTGCGTTGGCCTTCGGCTTTGCGGTTGGCTTGCGCTTGGCGGCCGCCTTCTTGTCACCGGTCTTCTTCTCGACCTTTTTCTTCTTGCTACCTGCCGCCTTGCCCGAGGCCTTGACCTTCTTCGGCCCGCTGTAGGTGCCCTTCACTTCCTTGATCACCCGGCGCTCGAACTGCTGCTTGAGGTAGCGCTCGATGCTCGACATCAGGTTCCAGTCGTTGTGGGTGATCAGCGAGATCGCCAGGCCTTCGCCACCGGCACGGCCGGTACGGCCTACGCGGTGCACGTACTCGTCACCGCTGCGCGGCATGTCGAAGTTGATCACCAGGTCCAGGCCGTCGATGTCCAGGCCACGGGCCGCCACGTCGGTAGCCACCAGCACCTTGGAACTACCTTGCTTGAAGCGGTCCAGGGCCAGCTTGCGGTCCTTCTGGTCCTTCTCGCCATGCAGCACGAAGGCCTTCACGTCCTTGGCCACCAGGTGGCCGTAGATGCGGTCGGCCAGGGCGCGGGTATTGGTGAAGATGATCGCCTTGTCGAAGGTTTCGTTGGCCAGCAGCCACTGCACGATCTGCTCTTTGTGCTGGTCGTGGTCAGCGGTGATGATCTGCTGGCGGGTGCCTTCGGCCAGCTGCGAGACGCTGTTGAGCATCAGGTGCTCAGGGTCTTTCAGCACCTTGCCGATGATGTCGCGCAGGGCCGCACCACCGGTGGTGGCGGAGAACAGCAGGGTCTGCTGGCGGTTCTCGCACTCCTTGCACAGGCGCTCCATGTCTTCGGCGAAGCCCATGTCGAGCATGCGGTCGGCTTCGTCGAGGATCAGCACCTGCACGTGGGACAGGTCGAGGTTGCCGGCGTTCAGTTGCTCCAGCAGGCGGCCCGGTGTACCGATCAGCACGTCCGGCACCTTGCGCAGCATGGCGGCCTGTTCCTTGAAGTCTTCACCACCGGTGACCAGGCCCGACTTGATGTAGGTGAACTGCGAGAACAGCTGCACCTGCTTGAGGGTCTGCTGGGCCAGTTCACGGGTCGGCAGCAGGATCAGCGCACGGATCTCCACGCGGCGCTCGCGCAGGTCGACCAGGCGGTTGAGCAGCGGCAGCACGAAGGCCGCGGTCTTGCCGCTGCCGGTCTGCGCGGTCACGCGCAGGTCACGCCCTTGCAGGGCCAGGGGGATGGCCGCGGCCTGCACCGGGGTTGGCTCGACAAAGTTAAGCTCGGCCACGGCTTTAAGCAGGCGTTCGTGCAGGGCGAATTGGGAGAACACGGAGGTAACCTCAGGCAAGTGCGGAAAATTCAGTTGCATAGGGTAACGTTTTCTGCCGCCTTAGCCGAATTTCTTTTGGCAACTTTGTCGCCATCCGCGTTCTAATGGCGCTTCGTTTGGCAACAAGACCGTACGCAAGCCCATGGATATCCAACGAATCTGGCGTGACTCCCTCGACCTGTGGGGCACCCTTGACCAACATCCGATGCTGCACGCGGCCATCGGCCTGGCGGTGCTGCTGCTGGTTTCGCTGGTCATCGGCCGCCTGGCGCGCTTCCTGGTGCTGCATGGCGCCCGCCTGCTGGCCCGCCAGCCAGCGCTGAAGTGGCTGGACGACCTGCGCAACAACAAGGTGTTCCACCGCCTGGCGCAGACCACACCGTCACTGGTGCTGCAGTTCGGCCTGAAACTGGTGCCCGAGCTGTCCGACACCGCCCAGCACTTCCTCGGCAATGTCGCCCTGGCCTTTACCCTGCTGTTCATGACCATGGCGCTGTCGTGCCTGCTGGATGCCCTGCTCGACATCTATGCCCGCACCGAACACGCCCGCACCCGCTCGATCAAGGGCTATGTGCAGCTGGCCAAGATGATGCTGTGGATCTTCGCCTCCATCGTCATCGTCGCCACCCTGATCGATCGCTCACCGCTGTTGCTGCTGTCGGGCCTGGGTGCCATGTCGGCGGTGCTGCTGTTGGTGTACAAGGACACCCTGCTGTCGTTCGTCGCCAGCGTGCAGCTGACCAGCAACGACATGCTGCACGTGGGCGACTGGATCGAAATGCCCCAGGTGGGCGCCGATGGCGACGTGGTGGACATCACCCTGCACACCGTAAAGGTGCAGAACTTCGACAAGACCATCGTCTCCATCCCCACCTGGCGCCTGATGAGCGAATCGTTCCGCAACTACCGCGGCATGCAGCAGTCCGGTGGCCGGCGGATCAAACGCAGCCTGTTCATCGACGCGGCCGGGGTGCGCTTTCTCACCCGCGAAGAGGAACACCGCCTGAGCCAGGTGCACCTGCTTGCCGACTACCTGGCCGGCAAGCGCCAGGAGTTGCAGCGCTGGAACGAGGCCTTGGGGCCGGTGGCCGACCTGTCGGCCAACCGCCGCAAGCTCACCAACATCGGCACCTTCCGCGCGTTTGCCCTGGCCTACCTGAAGAACCACCCCAACGTGCACCCGAACATGACCTGCATGGTGCGGCAGATGCAGACCGCCGCCGAGGGCGTGCCGCTGGAGATCTACTGCTTTACCACCACCACGGTGTGGGCGGATTACGAGCGGATTCAGGGGGATATCTTCGATTATCTGCTGGCGGTGTTGCCGGAGTTTGGCTTGAGCCTGTATCAGCAGCCGAGTGGCAATGACATGCGGGTGGGGTTGAGCGGGCGTGTATCGCAAGAGCCTGTGCCGCGTCGGCTGGAAGAAATGAGCGAGGCTTGAGATTGCCGGGGCTGCTTCGCAGCCTATCGCCAGCAATCCACACAGAGGTCACGCAGATCGTGAGATCTTCGTTGTACCTCTGGGAGCAACTGTCTTGCTCAAATTCTAAAAGTTGGCGCGATCCCCTGTGGGAGCGGCCTCGTGTCGCGAAAGGGCTGCAAAGCAGCCCCAGCAATTTCAACTATCGCGCATCAATCCTGGGGCCGCGTTGCGGCCCTTTCGCGACACAAGGCCGCTCCCACAGGTACAGCGACAGCCTCGAAATCAACGCTGCACCCGTGGAAGCTGGCTTGCCGGCGATGGGCCGCAAAGCGGCCCCTTTCCGTGTCAGGGCCGAGTCAGGGGTGCACATTCATGGTTGTCGAAAGGCGGTTGCTCTCGCGCCCATGGACCATGCAATACAGCGCGCCAGCCAGGATCAACCCCATCGCCCAACTGATGTCCGCCCCCAGCCACTCGGCCACGAAGCCCGTATAGAACGACAGCTTCATGAACGGGATGGTACCGATGATCGACACGGCGTACACCGCCAGGCTTCGACGATTGAAGCAGCCGTAACGCCCCTTGGCGTCATACAGCGCCCCCACGTCATAGTGGCCGCGGCATACCCAGTAGTAATCCACCAGGTTGATCGCGCTCCATGGGATCAACAGGTACAGCTGGCCGATCAGGATGTCGGCAAAGAACGTATCGAAATTGTACTGGGTGGCGATGGCGATCACCGTTGCCGCTGCGGTCAGGCCAGCCATTACCAAGGCCTTGGCAGTGGCGGTCACGCGCCGGATGGTCTTGAAGGCGCCAAAGATCGTGACCGACGACATGTAGGCGCTGTACAGGCACAGGACGTTGTACTGGATCACCCCCAGCGCAATCACTGCCAGCGCCAACGGCGCCCACGGGCCAAACAACGCAGCAATGGCTGTCGCCGGGTCATGCCCCAGTGCCGAGGGCAGTTCCACTGCCACCAACGCGCCCAACGCCATCATGGCGAAGGAGCCCAGCGCACAACCGCAATAGGTGGCCCAGAACGTCGCGCGCGGGTTGACGTTGGCCGGGAGGTAGCGCGAGTAATCGGCCACATAGGGGCCATACCCCAGCGTCCACGAGGCCGACTGGGCAACGATCAGGTTGAACGCGGTGAACGAAAAGCCGGTACTCACCGCCGTTGTGGTTGCCATGTCGCCGGGGTGCAGCAGAATCAGCACCAGGGCGCCAGCAAAAACCAGCGTGGACAACAGGCTCATCCACGCGCCCAGGCGGTGGATGAGTTCGTAGCCGACAAAGCCGATGACAAAGGTCAGCAAGCCGACCACCACGATGGCCTGGTCATCGCTCATGGGCACCAGGGCCTGCACGGCATTGCGCATCAGCACGCCGCTGGCGGCGAGGAACAGGACTGCGGCCGTGACCATCACCAGCAGAGGGAGCGCGGCACCATGGACTCCGAACTGGGCCCGGCTCTGGATCATCTGTGGTACGCCCAGGTGAGGCCCCTGGGCAGAGTGCGCGGCCATGAACACGGTGCCGATCAGGTTGCCGACCAACAGACCCAGCAAGGTCCAGCCCAGGCTCAGCCCCGAGGCCACGCCCAGGGTGCCGACCATCAGGGCGGTTATCTGGAAGTTGGAGCTGAACCAGATGGTGAACAATCGTTTAGGCGTGCCATAACGCTCAGCGTGTGGGACAAATTCGATACTTCGCGTTTCTAGCTTCACGCCGGTCTCCCGATTTTATTTTCATGATTATCGGGTAGGTATTGGCGGGACTTGAGTTCAGTAACGAACGCGTCATAGCTGACTGCGCCATGGCTTGCTTGATAACGTCAGTGTACCCAGGCGGCTCATCCACACCGACGCCAGGATCACCGCCCCGCCGATGAACAGCCTGCCCAATGGCTCGTCCTGGTTCCAGATCAGAAGATTGAGCAGCAGCCCTACCGGTACATGCAGGTTGTTCATCACCGCCAGCGTCCCGCCCGAAACCAGGCAGGCGCCCTTGTTCCACCAGTACAGCCCCAGCGCCGTCGGGCACAGGCCCAGGAACAGCAACACCAGCCACTGCACGTTGGTGGTCGGCAGGTGCTGGGCGTTGCCAAACAGCAGGAAGGCCGGCAACACCACGATCAACGCGCCCAGGTAGAAGTAGCCAAAGCGCTTGTAGTGCGGCAGGTCGCTGGGGTGGCGTGCGACCAGGTGGCGGTACAGCACCTGGCCGGCGGCGTAGGTGAAGTTGGCCAGTTGCAGCAGCAGGAAGCCGATGAAGAACTCGCCGCTGATGGTGTCGAAGCGGATCACCGCAGCACCGGCCACCGCCACCAGCGCTGCCACCAGGGCCCACGGGTTGAAGCGCCGGTTCATGGCATCTTCGATCAGCGTCACGTGCAGCGGCGTCAGGATGGTGAACAGCAGCACCTCCGGCACGGTGAGCACGCGAAAGCTCAGGTACAGGCAGACGTAGGTGATACCGTACTGCAGCGCGCCGATCAGCAGCATCGAGCGCATGAAGCGCGGCTCGACCTGGCGCCAGCGGGTCAGCGGCAGGAACACCAGGCCAGCCAGCACCACGCGCGCGAGCACGGCAAAGTAGCTGTCGACGTGCCCGGCCAGGTACTCGCCGATCAGGCTGAAGGAAAACGCCTGGATCAGCGCGACGATTATCAGGTAGCCCATGGTTGCCTCTCGTGGATCAAGGCCGCGACCTTAGCGGGTTGCGATGAATGAGTTCAACCATGAGGAATGTGGGGCTGTGCCGGCCTCTTCGCGGGTAAACCCGCTCCCACAGGAATATCACGGCACCTGAGGCCTGTGGTGTCCTGTGGGAGCGGGTTTACCCGCGAAGAGGCCGGCACAGCCCCCCACAAAATTCACAGGCATAAAAAAGCCCGGCCATGCAGGCCGGGCAGGTACACCCAAAGGAGCAACAACAGGTGTCAGGGTTGGGAATTCGCTAAGCCTCAGGCCACCGCCGCCAGCTTGGCCTTGGCCTGGTTGACGCCCTTCTCGTGGAACTCGCCGCTCATGTTCAGGCCTTCGGCATGGATGAAGTCGACATCGTGAATGCCGATGAAGGCCATTACCTGGCGCAGGTACGGTTCCTGGTGGTCGCTGGTGGCACCGGCATGGATGCCGCCACGGGCAGTCAGGACGATGGCGCGCTTGCCAGTCAGCAAGCCCTGCGGGCCGGTGGGGGTGTACTTGAAGGTGATGCCGGCACGCAGCACATGGTCCAGCCAGGCCTTGAGGGTGCTGGGGATGGTGAAGTTGTACATCGGCGCAGCCATCACCAGCACGTCGGCGACGAGCAGTTCATCGGTCAGTTCGTTGGAGCGGGCCAAGGCGTCCAGTTCGGCAGCACTGCGCTGTTCTTCGGGCTTCATCCAGCCACCCAGCAGGTTGGCGTCCAGGTGCGGCACCGGGTTCACGGCCAGGTCGCGCACACTGATCTGATCGGCCGGATGGGCGGCCTGCCACTGCTGGATGAAATCACGGGTCAGCTGACGGGAAACGGAATCCTGCTGGCGGGCGCTGCTTTCAATGATCAGTACGCGGGACATGGGGGGCCTCCATCGGCAAAAAGGGTTGCGATTCGATGGAGGTGAGATTACGGCTTGACCTATCGATAAAAAAGCGTAAAAAGTGGGTTCAATCTATCGATTTATCAGTTTATTCTGCACTGCAGTTCAAGGCGATCCGTAGTTTGATGATCTGCCGGTTGAACTTGGCGGTGACATCGACGCTTTTACCGGCCGGTACGTTCACCCGGCGCACCCGTGGTGCCTCCGGGCCGTTGCGGAAGGTCACCTTGCACGCCGCCGGCACCTGCCCATAGTTGTTGAGGGTGATGGCACCAATATCGTAGGCCGTGTCATAGGCGGTGTAATCGAGCTTGACCCCGGTCAGCTCCTTCTCCACATCGATGGGATAAGCCATGGCCCCGAGGGGCAGGCACATCAGTATTGCCGCACAACATTTCTTCATGGGCCGCTCTCCTTGAAAGAGGGCAGCTTAGGACAACAGGAGCGAAAGATGAAAGCGCCGCGCGTAACCCTTGACCAGTGGCGAACCCTGCAAGCAGTGGTCGATCACGGCGGGTTTGCCCAGGCCGCCGAGGCACTGCACCGCTCGCAGTCATCGGTAAGCTACACCGTGGCCCGCATGCAGGAGCAACTGGGCGTGCCGCTGCTGCGCATCGACGGCCGCAAGGCGGTGCTCACCGAAGCCGGCAATGTCCTGCTGCGCCGCTCGCGTCACCTGGTCAAACAGGCCAGCCAGCTCGAAGACCTCGCCCACCACATGGAACAGGGCTGGGAGGCCGAGGTACGCCTCGTGGTCGATGCGGCCTACCCCAGTGCCCGCCTGGTGCGCGCCCTGGCCGCGTTCATGCCGCAGAGCCGCGGCTGCCGGGTGCGCCTGCGTGAAGAAGTGCTGTCTGGCGTCGAGGAAGTGATGCACGAAGGCATCGCCGACCTGGCCATCAGCAGCTACAGCATCGGCGGCTACCTGGGCGCCGAACTGAGCGCGGTGGAATTCGTCGCCGTCGCCCACCCCGAACACAGCCTGCACCGCCTGGGCCGCGAACTGACCTTCCAGGACCTGGAAAGCCAGTTGCAGGTGGTAATCCGCGATTCCGGCCGCGCCCAGCCGCGCGATGTCGGCTGGCTGGGCGCCGAGCAACGCTGGACCGTCGGCAGCCTGGGTACCGCTGCTACCTTCGTCAGCAGTGGCCTGGGCTTTGCCTGGTTGCCCCGGCACATGATCGAGCGCGAGCTGCGCGAAGGCGTGCTCAAGCCGTTGCCGCTGGATCAGGGTGGCAGCCGTCACCCACTGTTCTACCTTTATTCGAGCAAAGAGAAGACCTTGGGCCCGGCTACGCAGATTCTCATCGACCTGCTGCGCAATTTCGACACCGCGCCACTGGACGTGCCCTTCGCAGCCCCCCCACAAGCCTGAGAGGACCGCGCCCATGGCCTATTTCGAACACGAAGGATGCGCACTGCATTACGAGGAATATGGCCAGGGCGCCCCCCTGGTATTACTGCATGGCCTGGGCTCCAGCTGCCAGGACTGGGAGCTGCAGGTGCCGGTGCTCAGCCGTCACTACCGGGTAATCCTGATGGACATCCGCGGCCACGGTCGCTCCGACAAGCCACGCGACGGTTACCAGATCGCCACCTTTAGTGCCGACCTGCTGGCGTTGCTCGAACACCTGCACACCGGCCCCGTGCACGTTGTCGGCCTGTCCATGGGTGGCATGGTCGGCTTCCAGTTCGCCGTCGACCACCCGCAGTGGCTGCGCAGCCTGTGCATCGTCAACAGCGCTCCCGAAGTCAAGCGCCGCACCCGCAGTGACTGGGTATGGTGGCTCAAGCGCTGGGGCCTGGCACGCCTGCTCAGCGTCGAAACCGTCGGCAAGGGCCTGGCCGAGCGCCTGTTTCCCAAACCGCAGCAGGCCGAACTGCGACAGAAGATGGCCCAGCGCTGGGCACGCAACGACAAGCGCGCCTATCTCAAGAGCTTCGACGCAATCGTCGACTGGGGCGTACAGGAACGCATCGGGCAGATCCATTGCCCTACCCTGGTGATCGCCGCCGACCACGATTACACCCCGATACAACTCAAACAACGCTACGTCGCCCTGATGCCCCACGCCAGGCTGGTGGTCATCGACGATTCCCGGCACGCTACACCCCTCGACCAACCCGAGGTCTTCAACCAGACCCTGCTGCAGTTCCTTGCAGCCGCTTCCACCTCTCAAGGATCTTTGAGCCCATGCTGAAAAAACTCCTGCTCACCGCCTGCTCGGTCGCCTTCGCCACCAGCGTCATGGCCTCCGACAAGACCCCGCACGTATTGCTGGACACCAGCTTCGGCCAGGTCGAAATCGAACTGAATGCCGAGAAGGCGCCGATCAGTACCAAGAACTTCCTCGATTACGTCGACAGCGGCTTCTACAACAACACCATCTTCCACCGGGTAATTCCGGGCTTCATGGTCCAGGGCGGCGGCTTCACCGACCAGATGGTGCAAAAGAACACCCGCGCCCCGATCACCAACGAAGCCGGCAACGGCCTGCAGAACACCCGTGGCACGCTGTCCATGGCCCGTACCCAGGACCCGAACTCGGCCACCAGCCAGTTCTTCATCAACGTGGCCGACAACGACTTCCTCAACCCGGGGCGTGACCGTGGCTATGCCGTGTTCGGCAAGGTGACCAAGGGCATGGAGGTGGTCGACCAGATCGTCAATTCACCGACCACCATCAAGAAAGGCATGCGCGATGTACCGGCCGACCCGGTCTACATCAAGTCGGCCAAACGCATCGACTGACCGCAGGCTTCACAGGGACGTGAAACCACCTGAGGGTCGGCTGGAACAGGAGTGTCTTTACCCATGCTGTACCGCCGTTTCGAGCAACTGATCGACATCTTTCGCGAAGCCCCCAGCGAATCGCCACCCAGCCAGGTGTGGCCGTTCTACCTGTATTACCTGCGTCAGGTGTGGCCGAGCTTTCTGGCCCTGCTGGTAGTCGGCCTGGTCGCCTCGTTGATCGAGGTGGCCATGTTCAGCTACCTCAGCCGCATCATCGACCTGGCCCAGGGCACGCCCAATGCCAGTTTCTTCAGTGAGCACAGCGGCGAGCTGATCTGGATGCTGGTGGTGATCCTGCTGCTACGGCCGGTATTCTTCGGCCTGCACGACTTGCTCGTGCACCAGACCATCAACCCCGGCATGACCAGCCTGATCCGCTGGCAGAACCACACCTATGTGCTCAAGCAGAGCCTGAATTTCTTCCAGAGCGACTTCGCCGGGCGCATCGCCCAGCGCATCATGCAGACCGGCAACTCTCTGCGCGACTCCGCCGTGCAGGCGGTGGATGCGCTATGGCATGTGCTGATCTACGCCATCACCTCGCTGGTGCTGTTCGCCGAAGCCGACTGGCGCCTGATGCTACCGCTGTTGCTGTGGATCGCTGGCTACATTGCCGCGCTGTTCTACTTCGTCCCCCGGGTAAAGGAGCGTTCGGTGATTTCCTCCGACGCCCGCTCCAAGCTGATGGGGCGCATCGTCGATGGCTACACCAACATCGCAACCCTCAAGCTGTTCGCCCACACCGACTTCGAGCAGCAGTACGCCCGCGAAGCAATCCGCGAACAGACAGAAAAAACCCAGCTGGCCGCGCGCGTGGTCACCAGCATGGACGTGGTCATCACCAGCCTCAATGGCCTGCTGGTGGTCGCCACCACCGGCCTGGCACTGTGGCTGTGGAGCCAGTCGCTGATCACCGTCGGCGCCATCGCCCTGGCCACCGGCCTGGTGATCCGCATCGTCAACATGTCGGGCTGGATCATGTGGGTGGTCAACGGCATCTTCGAGAACATCGGCATGGTCCAGGACGGCCTGCAGACCATCGCCCAGCCGGTCACCGTCACCGACCGGCCCAACGCACCGGCGCTCAAGGTCAGCCGCGGCGCGGTGCGCTTCGATGACGTGGACTTCCACTATGGCAAGGCTGCCAACGTGATCGAAGGGCTCAACCTGGACATCCGCCCGGGCGAGAAGATCGGCCTGATCGGCCCTTCAGGGGCGGGCAAGTCGACGCTGGTCAACCTGCTGCTACGGCTGTACGACGTGCAGGGTGGGCGCATTCTCATCGACGGCCAGGACATTGCCGAGGTGAGCCAGGCCAGCCTGCGCGCACAGATCGGCATGATCACCCAGGACACCTCGCTGCTGCACCGCTCGATCCGCGACAACCTGCTGTATGGCCGTCCCGGTGCCAGCGAGGCGGCGCTGCATGAAGCGGTGCGCCGCGCCCGCGCCGACGAGTTCATCCCGCAGCTGTCGGACGCCCAGGGGCGCACCGGTTTCGATGCCCATGTGGGCGAGCGCGGGGTCAAGCTGTCGGGCGGCCAGCGCCAACGCATCGCCATTGCCCGGGTGCTGTTGAAGAATGCGCCGATCCTGATCATGGACGAGGCCACCTCGGCGCTGGACTCGGAGGTGGAGGCAGCGATCCAGGAAAGCCTGGAGACGCTGATGCAGGGCAAGACAGTGATCGCCATTGCCCACCGGCTGTCCACCATTGCGCGGATGGACCGGCTGGTGGTGCTGGACAAGGGGCGGATTGTCGAGAGTGGCAGCCACAGTGAGTTGCTGGAGCAGCAAGGGTTGTATGCCCGGTTGTGGCATCACCAGACGGGGGGGTTTGTCGGGGTCGACTGATTCCTGTACTGGCCTCTTCGCGGGTGAACCCGCTCCCACAGGGACCGCACAAATTTCACGGTCTGTGCAGTACCTGTGGGAGCGGGTTCACCCGCGAAAGGGCCGGCACAGCCAATATAAATGGATCAGTCCCGGCGATAGGGCAACATCCCCCGGGCCTCCTCGGCATAGGCCCGCACCCCTTCCCGCTCCTGCACCAGAAAATCCTCCACCGCCCGTCGCAACCCCGGGTGCAGCAGGTAGTGCCACGACCGCGTCAGCACCGGCTCGAACCCGCGAATCAGCTTGTGCTCTCCCTGCGCCCCGGCATCGAAACGCTGCAGCCCTTCGGCAATGGCAAAGTCCATGCCCTGATAGAAACACGTTTCGAAATGCAGCCGGTCAAATTCATCCAGGCACCCCCAGTAGCGGCCAAACAGGCTGTCGCCCCCCACCAGGCTCAGGGCCATGGCCACGTCACGACCACCCTGCCGCGCCATCACCACGCGCAACGCCTCGGGCATGCGTTCGGCCAACAGGCTGAAGAACTCGCGCGTCAGGTAAGGCGCACGGCGGCGCACCGCGTAGGTATTGGCGTAGCAGCGGTAGACGAAATCCCACTGCACCTCATCCAGCTCACCCCCACGGCACCAGCGGAATTCAATACCGTGCCCGGCCACCTGTTCACGCTCCTTGCGCATCTGCTTGCGCTTGCGCGAACTCAGGCTGTCGAGAAAATCCTGGAAGTCACGGTAGCCGTGGTTGCGCCAATGGAACTGGCAACCCAGGCGCTCCATCCAGCCCGGCTGGCTGGCAAGCTGTTCGTCCAGCGCCGGCTCAGTGAAATTGATGTGCGCGCCAGACAGCCCACCCTTGCCCAGGTACTCCGGCAACGCCTGCAGCACCAGCAAGCCATCGGCTGGGTCGGCGGCGAGCAGGCGCGGGCCGCTGACCGGGCTGAACGGCACGGCGCCGAGCAGCTTGGGGTAGTAGGCAATGCCGGCCCGTTCACAGGCATCGGCCCAACCATGGTCGAACACGTACTCACCAAACGAGTGCCATTTGCGGTAAGCCGGCAGCAGCGCCCGCACCTGCCCGTCACGCTCCAGCACCAGGTGCTCGGCAGCCCAGCCGGTGTTGCGCGCGACGCTGCCGCTGTCCTCCATGGCACTGAGAAACGCATGACGCAGAAACGGTTGGCCGGCCGGCACCAGGGCATCCCAGGTGGCCGCCGGAAGATCACGCAAATGAGCAAGGCTATACAGGCTGGTCACGGTTTCGGCTCGCTGTCTCAAGGTACCCAGTATCCCCAAGGACGGCCCGCCACTCAAATCATGAGCGCCAGGCCAGATCCTTTTATTCTCAATTACTTAACAGCAGTGCCACTAATTCGACATTAATCTGTCATTCGCCCCCGCAATACTTGCGCCTGTTTTCCGGAACCCCAGAACCTGTCTATTCAGGCCCTTTCCGAAGACATGCCAACGCAGGGGCGGGCGCTTGAGCCTCCCCCATCTTATTCAACAGGGAGAACCTTATGCGTCTTGTTTCTACACTTACCGGAGTGAGCCTCACCGGCATGATGCTGGCTCTGAGTACTCCGGCCAGTGCAGCTGTCGACGCCAAGCTGCTCGAAATGCTCCGCGCCAATGGCTCGATCAACCAGGCGCAGTACAACGAACTGCAGGCGGACCTGGCTCAAGAAACCAAGGAAAAGGCCGCTCAGAAAGCTCAGTCCGAACGGATGAGCTCCTTTGAACAGAAAGTGGCATGGGCCGCGAAGACCCAGATCAAGGGTGATGTGCGCCTGCGTTACGAAGACGTCAACGTCGACGACCCGATCGCCCGCAGCGGCAACCAGGACCGTGAACGTGTACGTGCCCGTGTCGGCTTCTACAGCGAAATCAACCCGCAGGTCGACGCCGGCGTGCGCGTAGCCACCGGCAGCAGCGCCGATGCCCGCTCGACCAACCAGAGCCTGGACAACTACTTCGAGAAGAAATCGCTGTGGGTCGACCTGGCCTACCTCGACTGGCACCCGACTGCCGTCCCGAACCTGCACCTGATCGGCGGCAAGATGTTGCAGCCGTGGGTGAGCATGGGCGACATCATCTGGGACAGCGACATCAACCCGGAAGGCCTGGCCGCTACCTACAAGACCAACCTCGGCCCGGCCGAAGTGTTCGGCAGCATCGGCCACTACAACCTGAAGGACAATGTCGACGGCGACGGCGTGCAGTTCAAGCACGATGCACAGCTGTACGCGGCCCAGCTGGGTACCAAGTTCAACGCGGCTGACACCGTCAAGGTCACCGTCGGTGGCAGTATCTACGGCTACGACAACGACAAGGAATCTGCTGCCCTGCGTTCGCTGGGCAACACCACCAACGAGTTCCAACTGGTGGAAGGTTTCGGCCAGGTCGACTTCACCGGCTTCGCCATCCCGCTGTCGGCGTACGGCCAGTTCGTCAAGAACACCGAAAGCACCGATGGCAAGGACAAGGCCTGGCTGGCTGGCCTGAAGAGCAAGATCGGTGCCTGGAGCCTGGACTACAACTACCGCGACGTGCAGCGTAACGGTGTAGTCAGCCTGTTCACAGACTCCGACTTCGGTAACGGCTTCACCGGTTCACGTGGCCACAAGTTCAAGGTGGGTTACGAAATCGACAAGAACTTCGCCCTCGGTGCGGCCTACATGATGGCCAAGACCGACTTCTCCAACCTGCCTAACAGCGATGCTGACGTAGACACGCTGCAGGTAGACCTGGAAGCCAAGTTCTAAGCGACACCCTGCACTGCTTCACCTGAAGCGGGAAATGCCGACCCCATCCGGCGTTTCCCGTTTTTGTTGCCGGTGAAAAATGCACCGGCCTCTTCGCGGGTAAACCCGCTCCCACAGGGATATCACAGTATCGAATGCTGTGGTGTCCCTGTGGGAGCGGGTTCACCCGCGAAGAGGCCGGTACTGGCTTGCGCTCAATCAGCGCTTGCGCAGGATCACGCTACCAATCGAATACCCCGCACCAAACGAGCTCAACACCCCCAGCGAGCCCTTGGCCAGGTCGTCCTGGTACAGGTGGAAAGCAATCACCGACCCCGCCGAACTGGTATTGGCATAACGGTCGAGAATCACCGGTGCATCTTCCTCGGCCACTTCACGCCCCAGCAGTTTCTTGACGATCAGGTGGTTCATGCTGAGGTTGGCCTGGTGCAGCCAGAAGCGTTTCACATCGCTTGGCTGCAGCCCGTTTTCCTGCAGGTGCTCACCGATCAGCTCGGCCACCTTCGGGCACACTTCGCGGAACACCTTGCGGCCTTCCTGGATGAACAGCTTGTCCGCCGCGCCCTCGCCCTCTTCCGCCGCACGGTTGAGGAAGCCGAAGTTGTTGCGGATGTTGTTGGAGAACTCAGTCCACAGCTTGCTGCTGACGATGTCGAACTGGTGCGCCGAGGTGGCCTTGTCGGCACGCTCGAGCAGCACCGCAGTGGCAGCATCACCAAAGATGAAGTGGCTGTCGCGGTCACGGAAGTTCAGGTGGCCGGTGCACACCTCCGGGTTGACCATCAGCACCGCGCGCGCCTGCCCCAGGGCCACGCTGTTGGCGGCGGTCTGGATGCCGAAAGTGGCCGACGAGCAGGCCACGTTCATGTCGAAGGCAAAGCCCTGGATGCCCAGCGCCTGCTGCACTTCGATGGCGATGGCCGGGTACGGGCGCTGCAGGTTGGAGCAGGCGACGATCACCCCGTCGACATCGGCTGCCGTGCGACCGGCGCGCTCCAGGGCCTGGCGGGCAGCGGCCACGGCCATTTCGCAGAGCACCGACGGTTCGTCGTTGGAGCGCTCGGGCAGGCGCGGTTTCATGCGCTGCGGGTCGAGGATGCCGGCCTTGTCCATGACGAAGCGGCTCTTGATACCCGAGGCCTTTTCAATGAAGGCCGCATCGGACAGCGGCGCTGCCTCGATTTCACCGCGCTCGATGGCGGCGGCGTTGTCCTGGTTGAACTGCTGCGACCAGGCATTGAAGGAGGCCACCAGTTCTTCGTTGGAAATGCTCTGGGCCGGGGTGTACAGGCCGGTGCCGCTGATCACGACGTTATGCACGGTCGTTCCTCTGGTCAAGGCCATCGCCACGGGGCGCTGGCTGGAAACATGGCAGGTTAATGGCACTTTAGTGCCAATTTATAGGCGAGGGCTGCGCCCTCGTTCGCGGGTAAACCCGCTCCCACAGGGATTGCGCCGCTCCCGAGGACACTGCTGCACCTGTGGGAGCGGGTTTACCCGCGAAGGGGCCGCCAGGCGGCCCCAAATTGCATCAATATTGCCACATCTGCGGAAGTTTAGCCCTCCACCTGGCTCCATTGCTTGCTCAATCGCTTGTCGGAAATCGGCACCTTGGTCCCCAACTGCTGGGCAAACAGCGACACCCGATATTCCTCCAGCCACCAGCGGTACAGGGTCAACTGCTCATCGCGCTTGCCTTCCTGGGCATGCTTGTCGGCACGGGCCTTGTACTGCGCCCACAGGTTGGCCAGCTCACCGCTCCACACCCGGTCCTTCTGCACCTGCGAACCCAGCTTCTCCAGGCGCAGCTCCACAGCCTTGAGGTAACGCGGCAGTTCCTTGAACCACGCCCCAGGCGTTTCGCGCACGAAACCCGGGTAAACCAGATTGCCCAGCTGTTGCTTGATATCGTTCAGCGCCACCGCCTGGCTCAGGTCGATCTTGCCCTTGAAGCGCTTCTGCAGCCCATGCCACAGCTTCAGCACCTCCAGGGTCTGACGTGCCAGGCGCTCGGCATGCTCGGCCCAGCTGCCGCGCTTGCGTTCAGCCAGCCCGGCCAACGCCGCACCATCGCGTGGCATCGGCTGTTCGCCTTCGAGGATGCAGCTGTCCAGGCTGGCCAGCAGGATGTCTTCCACCAGCGCCTCGACCCGGCCCATTTCACGGTACAGCAGGCCCAGCTCGGTCAGCCCCGGCAGCTTGCCGCGCAGGTACTTGGCCGGCTCGGCCAGCTGCTGCAGCAACAGGCGCTGCAAGGCGCGGCGGTGCTGGAACTCGGCTTCGGCCTGGGTCGAGAAACGCCCTTCGCGCACGGTGCCGTTATCTTCCACCAGCGCCGGATACACGGTCATCGACAGGCCGGCGATCTTCTGCTGGGCGGTCTGCTTCACTTCGCTGAAGGCCTTGGCCTGCACCGGCTGTTCGCTCTTGGCGTCACGCGGCACGGCCAGCGCTGCCTGGCTGGCGGCGGCAAAGCGCGCGGTCAGCTCGGCCAGATCGCGGCCTTCACCCAGGAACTTGCCTTGGCCATCGACTACCTCGATGTTCATGCGCAGGTGGCCTTCAACCAGGTTGACCGACTCGTCCCAGGCTTCGTCAGGCACACGGGCGCCGGTCATGCGCAGCAGCTCCTGGCCCAGGGCCTGGGGCAATGCGCCCTGGCCGAAGGTCATGCGCGCCAGCGAGGCCTTGACGAAGTCCGGCACCGGCACGAAGTTCTTGCGCAGGGCCTTGGGCAGGTTGCGCACCAGCGCCACGCACTTGGCTTCCAGCAAGCCCGGCACCAGCCATTCCAGGCGCTCGCCCGGCAGGTTCGGCAGCAACGGTGCCGGTACCCGCACGGTCACGCCATCGCGGGGGTGGCCGGGCTCGAAGTGGTAACTCAGCGGCAGGCGCAGCTCGCCCACCTGCATGCTGTCGGGGTATTGCGCGGCGGTGACTTCGCTGGCTTCGCGGGCCAGCACGTCTTCCTCGCGCATGATCAGCAGGTTGGCGTCCTTCTGGCTGCCCATGCGGTACCAGCTGTCGAAGGTCGCAGTCTGGTGGATTTCCGCCGGCAGGCGCGCTTCGTAGAAGGCGTACAGTGTCTCTTCGTCGGCCAGGATGTCACGGCGGCGGGCCTTGGCCTCCAGCTCATCGAGTTCTTCCAGCAGACGCTTGTTGGCCGCCAGGCACTTGGCCCGCGACTGGATTTCGCCCCTCACCAGGCCTTCGCGGATGAACAGCTCGCGCGAGGTGACCGGGTCGATCGGGCCAAAATGTACCGGCCGACGGCCGACCAGGATCAGGCCGTACAGGGTGATCTGCTCGTAGGCCACCACCTGCCCGCGCTTCTTCTCCCAGTGCGGTTCGAAGTGGTTCTTCTTGACCAGGTGGCCGGCCAGCGGCTCGATCCAGTCCGGCTCGATCCTGGCCACCATGCGTGCATACAGCTTGGTGGTTTCGACCAGTTCGGCAGCCATCACCCACTGCGGGCGCTTGCGCCCCAGGCCCGACGACGGGTGCACCCAGAAGCGCCGTTGGCGGGCGCCCTGATAGTCACCCTCCTCGGTCTTCTGGCCGATCTGGCTAAGCAGGCCGCTGAGAATGGCCTTGTGCATTTTCGGGTAGTCGGACGGGTCCTTGTTCACTGTCAGCTGCAAATCACGGCAGATCAGTGCCAGCTGGCGATGGGCATCGCGCCATTCGCGCAGGCGCAGGTAATTCAGGAAGTTCTTGCGGCACCAGTTGCGCAGCGGGTTGGCGGTCAGCGCCTGGCGCTGCTCTTCGAAACCACGCCACAGGTTGACCAGCGCGGCGAAGTCGGAGTCCACGTCCTTCCATTGCGCGTGCGCCTGGTCGGCGGCCTGCTGGCGCTCCGGCGGGCGTTCGCGCGGGTCTTGCACCGACAGTGCACTGGTGACGATCAGCACTTCCTGCAGGCTGCCCAGGCGTGCGCCTTCGAGCAGCATGCGGCCCAACCGCGGGTCGATTGGCAGGCGCGCCAGCTGGCGGCCGATCGGCGTCAGCTGGTTATCGCGATTGACCGCCGACAGCTCCTGCAGCAGGTTGAAGCCGTCGCTGATGGCCTTGCCATCCGGCGGCTCGATGAACGGGAAGGCATCGATCGCGCCCAGGCGCAGGTGCAGCATCTGCAGGATCACCGCCGCCAGGTTGGTGCGCAGGATCTCCGGGTCGGTGAACGCTGGCCGGCTGTTGAAATCCTCTTCACTGTACAGGCGCACGCAGATGCCCGGCTCGACCCGGCCACAGCGGCCCTTGCGCTGGTTGGCACTGGCCTGCGACACGGCCTCGATGGGCAGGCGCTGGACCTTGGCGCGGTAGCTGTAGCGGCTGATGCGCGCGGTACCAGTGTCGATCACATAGCGGATGCCAGGCACGGTCAGCGAGGTTTCCGCGACGTTGGTGGCCAGCACCACACGGCGCCCGGTGTGCGGCTGGAAGATGCGCTGCTGCTCGGCCGGCGAAAGGCGCGCATACAGCGGCAGGATCTCGGTATGGCGCAGCTGCGCCTTGCGCAAAATCTCGGCAGCATCGCGGATCTCCCGCTCGCCCGGCAGGAAGATCAGCACATCGCCGGGCCCCTTGCCCTCACTCCGCTCATGGTGCGCCAGCTCATCCAGCGTGGCGAGGATGGCCTGGTCGACAGTGAGGTCATCCTCGATCTGGTTACCCTCCTCGTCCTGCTCGCTGGTCAGCGGGCGGTACCAGGTTTCCACCGGGAAGGTACGCCCCGACACCTCGATGATCGGCGCGCCGTCGAAGTGTTTGGAGAAGCGTTCCAGATCGATGGTCGCCGAGGTGATGATCAGCTTCAGGTCCGGGCGGCGGTGCAGCAGGGTCTTCAGGTAGCCGAGCAGGAAGTCGATGTTCAGGCTGCGTTCGTGGGCTTCGTCGACGATGATCGTGTCGTAGCGCTCGAGGAAGCGATCGTGCTGGGTTTCGGCCAGCAGGATGCCGTCGGTCATCAGCTTGACCAAGGTGTTGGCGTCGCTCTGGTCCTCGAAACGTACCTGGTAGCCGACCAACCCGCCCAGCGGCGTGCCCAGTTCTTCGGCAACCCGCGCAGCAACGCTGCGGGCAGCGATCCGGCGTGGCTGGGTGTGGGCAATCAGGCCATGGCTGCCACGGCCTAGCTCCAGGCAGATCTTCGGTAACTGGGTGGTCTTGCCCGAGCCGGTTTCGCCAGCGATCACCAGCACCTGGTTTTCGGCCAGGGCCTTCTTGATTTCGTCACGCTTGGCAGCGATTGGCAGGCTGTCGTCGTAGCGCACGGTCGGCACGCTCTGCTGGCGCGCAGTGACCTGGGCGCAGGAGGCCTGGACCTTTTCTACCCACTGCGCCAGCTTCGCCTCGTCGGGGCGCTTGCGCAGTTCGTGCAATTGCCGGCGCAGGCGATGGCGGTCGGCGATCATGGCGTGGTCGAGGTTTTGCAGCAGTTTGTCGATGGCGTGGTCAGTCATGGGGCTTTTTAGTGATGCAGGTGGGCCTGCTTTTTCATGATCGGCATTCGGAAAGTTGGGCGATTGTCGCAGATTTGCAGGTTCTCTGCTGCCTGTGCCGGCCTCTTCGCGGGTAAACCCGCTCCCACAGGGACCGCACAACACCCAGCCTTGATGCAATCCTGTAGGAGCGGGTTTACCCGCGAAGAGGCCAGGTGCAACGGCACAAATGTTTAGCCAAGTGCGATGTAAAGGTTGCCATTCACTGCTTTAATCAACCTTACGCCGCATGTGAGTATCAAAGGCATGACTCCCGTCCAGCCCATCGCCCCACCGTCGTCCCGCCCTTCGCTAGCGAAGGCCCGGCGCCTTGCCGGTGAAAATCCGCTGGTCCACATCATCCTCGCCTTTTGGGCCCTGTGGCACTGCCGTCACGCACGCCCACCGGATTTCTCGCTCGCGCCTTTGTGACCAAACCCGGCCGTCATCTGGCCGTTTGACCCAGCTGGGCCGCCTGCCTGCGCGGTGGCCCGGTGCGCCCATGAGCGAATCCATCATGCACTTTGCACCCATAGAGCACGCCAGCCAGTTCCTGGCCGACAACCCCGATATCGAGCTGTTCGAACTGTTCATCCTCGACGCCAACGGCGTACCGCGCGGCAAGCTGCTGCACCGCGAGGAACTGCTGGCCGTGTACCAGACTGGCCGGCCGCTTCCCAGCACCATCCTCGGCCTGACCCTGAACGGCGACGATGTGGAAAACTCCGGCCTGGTGTGGGATGTAGGCGATATCGACTGCCGCGCCTACCCGCTTGAAGGCAGCCTGGTACGCCTGCCCTGGCGCCGGGTGCCGACCGCCGCAGTACAGGTAAGCATGCACCCGAGCGAGGGGCTGCCGGCCAGCATCGCCGACCCGCGCCATGTGCTGCTGCGAACCATCGAAGCGTTGAAGGCCGACGGTTACCATCCGGTGATGGCCTGCGAGCTGGAGTTCTACCTGCTCGACCAGCAACGTGATGCCCAGGGCCGACCGCAACCGGCGCTGGACAACGACGGCGGTCGCCCACGCACCACCCAGGTGTATGGCTTGCGCGAACTGGAGCAAATCGAGCCCTTCCTCGCTGACCTCTACGCAGCCTGCAAGGCCCAGGGCATCCCGGCCCGCACGGCGATTTCGGAATACGCCCCTGGCCAGGTGGAAATCACCCTCGAACACGGCGACGCCCTGCAAGCGATGGACCAGGCCGTACGCTACAAGCGCCTGGTCAAAGGCGTAGCCCATGCCCACGGCATGCAGGCCTGCTTCATGGCCAAGCCGTTCGCGCAACTGGCCGGCACCGGCATGCACATGCACCTGAGCCTGGCCGACAGTGCCGGCAACAACCTGTTCGCCAGCGAGGACAAGGCCGGCACCCCGCTGCTGCGTCAGGCCGTGGCCGGCATGCTGCGCCACCTGCGCGACTCGCTGCTGCTGTTCTGCCCCAACGCCAACTCGTTCCGCCGCTTCCAGGCCAACAGCTATGCGCCACTGGCGCCAACCTGGGGCGTGGACAACCGCACCGTGAGCCTGCGCATACCGGGCGGCCCGGCCAACAGCCGGCATGTGGAACACCGCATCTGCGGCGCCGACGCCAACCCCTACCTGGCCGCTGCGGCGATCCTTGCCGCCAGCCACCGGGGCATCCGCGAACAGCTGGACCCCGGAGCACCAGTGGAAGGCAACGGCTATGCCCAGGCCACCGAACACCTGCCCACCGACTGGCTGACCGCCCTCGACGCCCTGCAGCATTCCAGCTGGGCTCGCGAAGCACTGGGCGAGGACTTCCTGGGCGTATACCTGAAGGTCAAGCGCGCCGAGTACCGCCAGTTCATGGCCGAAGTCAGCGAGCAGGACTGGCGCTGGTACCTGCACCAGGCCTGAGCCCCCAGATAACAAGGAACACCCATGAACGCAGCATTGAACAAGGGCCCGGCGCAGCGCGCGCCGTCCTACTACAGCGCCACCCTCAACGACCACACCGAGTACCCGCAGCTCAAGGGCACGGTACAAGTGGATGTGGCGATTATCGGTGGCGGCTTCACCGGCGTGGCCACCGCAGTGGAACTGGTCGAGCGTGGCCTTAAGGTGGCCATCGTCGAAACCAACCGCATCGGCTGGGGTGCCAGCGGGCGCAACGGCGGCCAGGTCACCGGCAGCCTGTCGGGCGACGAAGCCATGCGCTCGCAGATGCGCAACCGCTTGGGTGCCGAGGTCGATGACTTCATCTGGCACCTGCGCTGGCGCGGCCACCAGGTGATCGAGCAGCGCGTGGCGCGTTACGGCATTGACTGCGACCTCAAGCGCGGCCACCTGCATGCGGCGATGAAACCCTCGCACATGGACGAGCTGCGCGCATTCGAAGCCGAGGCCCGGCGGCGCGGCATGGGCGAGCAGGTGCAACTGCTGGACCGCAATGGCGTGGCTGAGCACCTGCAAAGCCCGCTGTACCTGGGCGCGCTGAAGAACCTGCGCAACCTGCACCTGCACCCGCTCAACCTGTGCCTGGGCGAGGCCCGTGCTGCCCATGGCCTGGGGGCGCTGATTTTCGAAAACTCCGAAGTGCTGGACATCGTCCACGGCCCACGCCCGGCGGTGGTCACCGCCCACGGCCGGGTCGAGGCGCGCCAGGTGATGCTGGCTGGCGATGTGTACCACAAGCTGGAAAAGCGCCAGCTCAAGGGCAAGATCTTCCCGGCCATGGGCGGCATCGTCACCACCGCACCGCTGGGGGAACTGGCCGAGCAGATCAACCCGCAGGACCTGGCGGTGTACGACTGCCGCTTCGTGCTCGACTACTACCGCCTGACCGCCGACAAGCGCCTGCTGTTCGGCGGTGGCGCCAACTATTCCGGCCGTGACTCACGGGATATCGAAGGTGAACTGCGCCCGTGCATCGAGCGCACCTTCCCGGCATTGAAAGGCGTGCCGATCGAGTTCCAGTGGAGCTGCGCCATGGGCATCGTGGTCAACCGCATCCCGCAGCTGGGCAAGCTGTCGGACAACGTGTGGTATTGCCAGGGCTATTCGGGGCACGGGATTGCCACCAGCCACATCATGGGCGAGATCATGGCCGAGGCGCTGACCGGGACGCTGGAGAAGTTCGACACCTTTGCCCAGTGCAAGCATGTGCGGGTGCCGATGGGGGATTTGCTGGGCAATCCGCTGTTGGCGGCGGGGATGTGGTACTACCAGATGCTGGAGAAACTGCGCTGATTACGCGGTAACTGTGGGAGCGGCCCTTTCGCGACACAAGGCCGCTCCCACATTGAGCGTGCAGGGCTCTGATCAGGCGATCTTCTTCAAGCCCTGCTTCTTCAGCTCTTCATCACGCAGTTCGCGGCGCAGGATCTTGCCCACGTTGGTGGTCGGCAGCGCATCGCGGAACTCGATCTGGCGCGGAACCTTGTAGCCGGTGACATTGGCGCGCATGTGCTCCATCACCTGTTCCTTGGTCACGGTCATGCCCGGCTTGACCACGATGAACACCTTGATCACTTCACCGGACTTCTCGTCCGGCACGCCGATGGCCGCGCACTGCAGCACGCCCGGCAGGGCCGCCAGCACATCTTCCAGCTCGTTGGGATACACGTTGAAGCCCGAGACCAGGATCATGTCCTTCTTGCGGTCGACAATGCGCATGTAGCCGTCCGGCTGGATCACGGCGATGTCACCGGTCTTCAGCCAGCCATTGCTGTCGAGGATCTCAGCAGTGGCGTCCTCGCGCTGCCAGTAGCCCTTCATCACCTGCGGGCCCTTGACGCACAACTCGCCCACCTCGCCCAGCGGCAGCTCGTTGCCGTTGTCGTCGATGACCTTGCACAGGGTGGACGGCACCGGAATGCCGATGGTGCCGACCTGGTTGGCCTCCGCCGGGTTCACCGCGGCCACCGGGCTGGTCTCGGTCATGCCATAGCCTTCGCAGATGGCGCAGCCGGTCACGGCCTTCCAGCGCTCGGCCACGCTCAGTTGCAGGGCCATGCCGCCAGACAGGGTGATCTTCAGCGCGGAGAAGTCCAGGGCGCGGAAGGCTTCGTTGTTGCACAAGGCAACGAACAGGGTATTGAGGCCGACGAATCCGCTGAACTTCCACTTGCCCAGCTCCTTGACCATGGCCGGCAGGTCACGCGGGTTGCTGATCAGCACGTTGTGGTTGCCGATCAGCATCATGGCCATGCAATGGAAGGTAAAGGCGTAGATGTGATACAGCGGCAGCGGGGTGATGAGGATTTCGCAGCCTTCGTGCAGGTTGGCGCCCATCAGTGCCCGACACTGCAGCATGTTGGCCACCAGGTTGCGGTGGGTCAGCATCGCGCCCTTGGCCACGCCGGTGGTACCACCGGTGTACTGCAGCACCGCCACGTCGTTGGCCTGCGGGTTGGCCTCGGTTACCGGCTGGCCCGTGCCCAGCGCCAGTGCGTCGTTGAAGCGCACGGCACGCGGCAGGTTGTAGGCCGGCACCATCTTCTTCACGTACTTTATCACGCTGTTGATCAGCAGGCGCTTGAGCGGCGGCAGCAGGTCGGCCACTTCGGTGACAATGACGTGCCTGACCTGGGTCTTGGGCACCACCTTCTCGGCCAGGTGGGCCATGTTGGCCAGGCACACCAGGGCCTTGGCACCAGAATCGTTGAACTGGTGTTCCATTTCCCGCGCGGTGTACAGCGGGTTGGTGTTGACCACGATCAGCCCGGCACGCATGGCACCGAATACCGCCACCGGGTATTGCAGTACGTTAGGCAGTTGCACGGCAATGCGATCACCCGGTTTGAGGTCGGTATGCTGCTGCAGCCAGGCGGCAAACGCCCCCGACAGCGCATACAGCTCGCCATAAGTGATAGTCTTGCCCAGGTTGCTAAAGGCCGGTTTGTCGGCAAAGCGTTGGCAGGATTGCTTGAGTACCGCCTGGATATTGGGGAATTCGTCAGGATTGATTTCCGCCGTAATCCCGGCTGGGTACTTATCCTTCCAAAAATGTTCGATCATGGAAGCCCACTCCTTCAGCAACAGCGAAGTTCGATTCACGCGTCGATGCGCTTATTATTGATATGAGATGACGGCTCGTTGCAAACCGGATCATCTGAAAGCGCGCCGAGAGTAACAGCTTTGCCTGGGGTCGCCTAGAGGCCAGAACCGGCCTCACGGTCACAAAAATGACTCAATGAACAATACAGGTCATTTTTAGAGTAATTATCCAAAATGTCGCGAATGCCTTGATTTAGGTGGGGTAGCCGAAATCGGGCGCCGCCCGCGCGGCGCTTCGCGGGGCAAGCCCGCTCCCACATTTGTTGCAACGTGCCGAACCTGACAGGCCATGGTTGCCAGCTTTGTGAGGCTGGCCGGATTTCTGGGTCAACGCTGCTGCCGCCCCACCCGTCTCAAGCCTTGCACCAAGGCTGAGAACGCCCCTCCAACAGGCATGGCCACGTTGCAACAAATGTGGGAGCGGGCTTGCCCCGCGAAGCGCCGCGCGGGCGGCGCGCGATCTCGAAATCACCTCAAAACCAAAGCCGTACCCTTCAAGCGATGTCCCGCAGCTCCCGCCGCAGGATCTTGCCCACCGGCGTCATCGGCAACGACTCGCGCAGCACGATGTGCTTGGGCACCTTGTAACCGGTGAAGTTGGCCTTGCAGTAGGCCTTCAGCTCATCCACGCTCAGCCCGCCCTCTCGCGGTACCACGAACAGCTTCACCGCCTCGCCGGAGCGCTCGTCCGGCACGCCGATGGCCGCGCAGTTGGCAACCTTGGGGTGGCCCATCACCACGTCCTCGATCTCGTTGGGGTACACGTTGAAACCCGAGACGATGATCATGTCCTTCTTGCGGTCGACGATGCGGGTGAAGCCGTCCGGGTCGATCACCGCGATGTCGCCGGTCTTGAACCAGCCTTCCGCATCCAGGGCCTGGGCCGTGGCCTCGGGCTGCTGCCAGTAGCCCTTCATCACCTGCGGGCCCTTGATGCACAACTCGCCCCGCTCGCCCAGCGGCAGCTCGTTGCCGTCATCGTCGATCACCTTGAAAGCGGTACCCGCCACCGGGATACCCACCGTGCCCAGGCGCGCCAGCTGGCCATAGGGGTTGGTGCTGGCCACCGGCGAGGTTTCGGTCAGGCCGTAGCCTTCGACGATGCGGCAACCGGTAAGTGCCTCCCAGCGCTCGGCCGTGGCCTTGACCAGCGCGGTGCCGCCGGAGTTGGTGACCTTCAGCGCCGAAAAATCGAGCTGACGAAAGCCCGGGTGGTCCATCAGCGCGACGAACAGTGTGTTCAGGCCCAGCAAGGCGGAGAAACGCCATTTGCCTAGCTCCTTGATGAAGCCGGGGATATCCCGCGGGTTGGTGATCAGCACGTTATGGTTGCCGGTGACCATCATGCACATGCAGTTCGCGGTAAAGGCATAGATATGGTACAGCGGCAGCGGCGCGATCATCACCTCCTGGCCGTCCTTGATCAGCTTCTGCCCGTCCGGCCCGTGCTGCGAGAAGCAGGCCAGCACCTGCAGCATGTTGGCCACCAGGTTACCGTGGGTGAGCATGGCGCCCTTGGCCAGGCCGGTGGTACCGCCGGTGTACTGCAGCACGGCAATGTCATCCAGGCCGAGCGGCACCGGCTTGTGCGACAGCTCGCGGCCCTGGCGCAGCACCTGCTTGAACGACACCGCCTGGGGCAGCTGATAGGCCGGCACCATTTTCTTCAGCTTGTCGACCACGGTATTGACCAGCCAGCCCTTGGCGGTGGGCAGCAGGTCGCCCATCCTGGCCTCGATCAGGTACTCGATGCCGGTATCGGGCAGTACCTCCTGCACGCGCTTGCCGAACATGTTCAGGTACACCAGCGCACGCGCACCGCTGTCCTTGAACTGATGGCGCATCTCGCGCTCGGTGTACAGCGGGTTGGTGTTGACCACGATCAGACCTGCGCGCAGGGCACCGAACACGGCGATGGGGTATTGCAGCACGTTGGGCATCTGCACCGCGATGCGGTCACCCGGCTTGAGGTCGGTATGCTGCTGCAACCAGGCGGCGAAGGCCGCCGAATGGCGTTCAAGTTCCGCATAGGTCAGGGTCACGCCCAGGTTGCTGAAGGCCGGGCGGTCGGCAAAGCGCTTGCAGGAGCGCTCGAACACCTCGACAACCGAGGTGTAGGCATTGATGTCGATGGTGGAAGGCACGCCCGCCGGGCGCTTGTCATTCCAGAAGTCGGCTTGCATTTTATTGTTGTTCCTCTGCCTGGACCTGCTGTGTGTCCTGTAGTCCTTTTACCTGCTCGCCCGAAAGCGAAAAGGCGTTGATCCGACGTTAGCAGGTAAGCCCAAGGTGGCATATACGCCAAGTGCCGCCATTAACATTGTGAATCTTATTTGTGCCCTTCCTGCAATCCGGCCGGTTGTGCATACACTGTTCGGGTACCTGTGAGCACAAGGACCCGCCATGCCTCACGACGCCTTCTGGCTGCCCGCCAGCGAGCACTGCAGCCTGTACGTGCACCAATGGCTACCGGCCACGCCGATCAAAGCCGTGGTGCTGCTGGCCCACGGCATGGCCGAGCATGCCGGGCGCTACCAGCACCTGGGCCATGCCCTGAGCGAGGCCGGCTTTGCCCTGTTCGCCGCCGACCAGCGCGGCCATGGACGCACCGCCGAACTGGGTAGCCTAGGCCTGTTCGCCCGCCATAATGGCTGGAATGCCGTGGTCAACGACCTCGGACTGCTGGCCCAGCACATCGGCCAGCAGTACCCGTGCACACCGCTGTTCCTGTTCGGCCACAGCATGGGCAGCTACATCGCCCAGGCTTACCTGCTGCACCACAGTGGCAGCCTGCATGGGGCGATCCTCAGCGGCTCCAACTACCAGCCGGCAGCGCTGTACCGCGTGGCGCGGCTGATTGCCCGGCTGGAGGCCTGGCGCCAGGGGCCGCTGGGCAAGAGCGCACTGATCGAGTGGTTGTCGTTCGGCTCGTTCAACAAGGCCTTCAAGCCCAACCGCACGGCGTTCGACTGGCTCAGCCGCGACCCTACGCAGGTCGACCTGTACGTCAACGACCCGCTGTGCGGCTTTCGCTGCAGCAACCAGTTGTGGCTTGACCTGTTGCAAGGCTTGGCGCAGATCAGCCAGCCGAGTAACCTCGCGCAGATCGATCCGAACCTGCCGCTGCTGGTGATAGGTGGAGAATGTGATCCGGTCAGTGCCGGCAAGCGTCTCACTCACCTGGCCAACGCCCTGCGCGCGACCGGCAATCGACATGTGCAACTGCGCGTCTATCCTGAAGCGCGGCATGAAGTACTCAACGAAACCAACCGTGACGAGGTCACCGCCGATATCCTCGGCTGGCTCGAACAGGCACTGGCCCTAGGCCGACCGGTGCGCAGTGAATGATAGCCAACCTCGCCCACCGCTTAAGGAAGCCCCGATGTCCCAGGTCACCAACACGCCTTATGAAGCCCTCGAAGTCGGCGATAAGGCCGAGTACAAGAAATCTGTCGAAGAACGCGACATCCAGCTATTCGCCGCAATGTCCGGTGACCACAACCCGGTGCACCTGGACGCCGAGTTCGCTGCCAAGAGCATGTTCCGCGAGCGCATTGCCCACGGCATGTTCAGCGGCGCGCTGATCAGTGCTGCAGTGGCCTGCACCCTGCCTGGCCCTGGGACCATCTACCTGGGCCAGCAAATGAGCTTCCAGAAGCCGGTGAAAATTGGCGATACCCTGACCGTGCGCCTGGAAATCCTGGAGAAGCTGCCCAAGTTCAAGGTGCGCATCGCCACCAATGTATACAACCAGAACGAAGAGCTGGTGGTCGCCGGTGAGGCCGAAATCCTGGCACCGCGCAAGCAGCAGACCGTCGAGCTGGTGTCGCCGCCGAATTTTGTGGCTAGCTGAAGATTGATGCAGGCAGTACCGGCTCTTTCGCGGGTAAACCCGCTCCCACATGGACCCCACAGCATCAAGCCGTGACGCAATCCTGTGGGAGCGGGTTTACCCGCGAAGAGGCCGGTGCTGCAAACATCAATCGATAGCCTGCAACCGCCGCTCGATATGCCTGCGCTCCGGCTCCTGCCGGGTCAGCGCCAGCGCCTGACGCCAGGCCGCACGGGCCTCCTGCACGCGCCCCAGCTGGTAATACAGCTCGGCCCGCGCCGCATGGGCCAGGTGATAGTCCAGCAACTCCCCCCGCGCCAGAATCCCTTCGACCTCCCGCAGGCCAACCTCCGGCCCATCCCGCTTCGCCAGCGCCACGGCCCTGTTCAGTTCTACCACTGCTGACGGCCAATGCCGCTGCAGCACGTCATACAGCCCGACGATCTCGACCCAGTCAGTCTCCTCGGCGGTCGCCGCTTCGGCATGCACCGCCGCAATCGCCGCCTGCACGGTATAGGCACCGAACGCCCGGCTTTGCAGGGCCTGGCGCACCAGTTCGCAGCCTTCGGCAATGCGTTGCCGGTCCCACAGACTACGGTCCTGCTGCTCCAGCAGGACCAGGTTGCCTTGGCCATCGGTACGCGCCCGCTGTCGGGACGCCTGCAGCAACATCAAGGCCAGCAGGCCGACTGCCTCCGGGTCTGGCAGCAACTGTACCAGCAGCCGCGCCAGGCGAATGGCTTCATCGCTCAGCTCCTGCCGCAACAGCGCCTCGCCTGAGGATGCCGAATAACCTTCGTTGAACACCAGGTAGATCACCCGTAACACGCTCTCCAGGCGCTCGGGCAGCTCGTTCAGCTCCGGCACCTGGTAAGGGATGCCGGCATCGCGGATCTTGGCCTTGGCGCGCACGATGCGCTGGGCGATGGTGGCCGGGCTTTGCAGGAACGCGCGGGCGATCTGCTCGGTGGTCAGGTCGCAGACTTCGCGCAGGGTCAGCGGCACCTGGGCATCGGCGGACAAGGCCGGATGGCAGCAGGTGAAGATCAGCCGCAGGCGGTCATCCGCCAGCAACTCTTCTTCGCTGGGGTCCTGCACCTGCCCGTCGAGCAGCATGCTCAGGTCCGCCCGAGAATGCTCGAAACGGGCACGTCGGCGCAGCGCATCGATCGCCTTGAAGCGGCCGGTGGAGACCAGCCACGCCCGCGGGTTATCGGGAATACCGTCACGCTGCCAGCGCTCGACGGCGATGAAGAAGGCATCGTGCATGGCCTCCTCGGCCAGGTCGAAATCACCCAGCAGGCGGATCAGCGTCGCCAGGATGCGCCGCGACTCGCGCCGGTAGACTGCCTCGACCTCGGCACGTACCTGCGCCAGCGCCATCATCAGTCAGGCATCCGCTGGGTCACCACCTCCACCAGGCGGTCCAGGCTTTCCCCCCAGCCCTGGTGGAAGCCCATTTCCTCATGAGCGCGACAGTCCGCGGCATTCCAGTGCCAGGCGCGAGCGGTGTAGCGGGTTTTGCCCTGCTCCTCGTCAAAACTGATCACGGCAGTCATGAAGGCCTTGTCCGAAGGTACCCAGCCTGGGCCGAAGGCATCGGTGAACACCAGCCGCCGCGGCGCGGCGATCTCCAGGAAAACGCCCTGGTTCGGGTACTCGCTGCCATCCGGCGCCCGCATCAGGGTGCGGAACAGGCCGCCAGTCCACAACTGCATCTCGCACTCCGGGGTGGTCATGCCGTGCGGCCCCCACCACTGCATCAGCCACTGGGGGTCGGTCCAGGCGCGGAATACCTTTGCCGGTGGCGCGTCGATCAGGCGGCTGATGGACAACTCGTGTTGCACTTGCGCTGAGTGTGCAAGGCTCATGCTGGTAGGTCTCCATTGCTGTCAGGGTTGCAGTTCGCGCACCGGCCGCACCTCGACACTGCCGACCCGCGCGGCGGGGATGCCCTTGGCGATGTTCAGCGCCTCGTTCAGGTCGCGGGCCTCCACCAGGTAGAAGCCCGCCAGTTGCTCCTTGGTCTCGGCGAACGGGCCGTCGGTCAGGCTCATGTGCCCGTTGCGCACGCGCACTGTGGTAGCGGTCTGCACCGGCTTCAGCGCCTCGGCCGCCAGCATTCGCCCAGAGCTTTGGATGGATTCGGCGTACGCCATGCATTCGGCGTCTTCCGGGCTGTCAGGCAGGCTGTGTAGCAGCCCCTCGTCACAATAGACCAGGCACAGGTATTTCATGGTCACCTCCAGGCATTGGCAAAGTGCATTTGGCGATAACGCTTCAGGGCTTGAGATCGAACAGGGCTTTTTGGGTTTGCATGTCGAACGGCGCCGACCAGTGTTCGTGGATTACCTGCCACTGGCCGCCTTGACGACGATAGCCCACGGTGGCGCGCATGAAGCCGCACTGGCTTTCGTTGTCCGCCGGGCCACAGCGGTTCAGCCAGTGGGCCAGGGCCAGGTCGCCAGCGGCATGCACGGTAAGTTCGGCGAATTCGAAAACCATCGGGCCGGGGCACATGCCCATGCACATTTCCCAGTGCGCCTGGTAGGTTGCCTTACCTTTGAATTGCAGGGCCTGGATGGCATCGAAGGCGACGATGTCGTCGGCATAGGGAGCGATGATGTTGGGGATGTCGCGGTCGCGCACGGCCTGCATCCAGCGCTCGATCAACTGGCGGATCTCGGTTTCGGCTGCGGTGCTCATCGGGGGTTCCTCCGACAGGTCATGGGTGATTGGGCACGGGGTGCAACGTGCTCTCACCTATTGGTCGAACGGGAACCGGAGGAATCGACAGGCAACGGAAACTATTCTGCATGAGTAATTGCAGAATACCCGCGAGAAACAACGAAAGCAGGCTTGTTCAGGCCATTGCGGCTTGTTCGAAGACCTCGTCGGCCCACTGGTTGAGGCTTTTGCCGGCAGCACGGGCAGCAACACTCGCGGCTGCATGAACTTCGGGCCGGATACGCAGCATTACTTTGCCCGAGGCAGGCTTTTCCGGCGCAATGCCCTGCTCTGCACAGTCGGCCAGGTAATCTTCCAGCGCATCGCGAAACGCCTCATGCAGCTCGGGCACCGAGCTTGCGTGAAAACTGATGATGTCACGCATACCAAGCACACGGCCGACGAAGATATCGTCACGCGCGTCGTACTCGATACGGGCGGCGTAGCCTTTGTAGCGCATGCAACTCATATCCTGACTCCTGCCCGCAAGAGGAATTCACGGGCTTCTTCAGCGTTCGGAAAATTGCGTCGAGGATTTTGCGGTATCGAGTGTTCATCGAAAAATGCTATCAAATTAAGATAGCACTTTTTCCTCGATATTCATTCAGGATTTTTCTGTGGCTCGAACTGCAAGACGGTTGATGGCCCCGTCACCAGCAGGCCGGCGAAAGGGCCATCAACACCGGGCAAGCGCCCGCTCAACCCTGCTGGCACCCCTCACCCATGGCCCGGTACTGGATGGTGTGCACCTGGCCTTGATGGTCTTCGTAGGTCATGGTCGCAGGGACCACTTCGCAGACGTTGGGGATGGTCGACAGGTTGATCACCCGCTTGATGTCCAGGTTCATGGAGTAGTCGTACTGCTGGGCTACGGGCTCGCTGGAGACGGGCTTGGCCTCATCGGCGAGGGCGAACGAGGACATACCGACCAATGCAAGAATCAGTAATGGTTTCATGTGAGTTGCCTTTTGAGCATTCAAGCTGATCGATTGACTTCTATTGCCGTAGCCGGCGCGGAGAAGTTGCCATCTACGGTGAAGATGGCACGAAGTACCGATCCCGCTTCGTACTTCCAGTGGGGATGGGTAAAAGTCTACTCCCGGCCTGGAATAGTTGAACCCCGAACTCGGACATTCACCCTTGCCAGATATGCAACAATCTGCGACAAGTTGACCGCAAAACATCGGGCCAGAGCCGCTGGCCGCCTTTCAGGGTAGGACGCGCAATTTCTGAAAATTTGTACTGTTCGCAACTTGCGGCCCCGGAACGCCGTCTGCTGGACCACTTCTACCGTCAACACGGCTCACGCATGCGTGCAGCGGGCGACGCTCAGTTGTGGGTAGCGCGGGGCCCGGGCATCATCGCGGGCTTGAGCCTGAGCCCGGTGGGCGATGGCTTCTGGTTGACCGGGCTGTTCGTCGACCCGCAGCGGCGCAGTCAAGGGGTAGCCGCGCGGTTGGTCGAAGCCGCGCTGGCACAGGCTGGCGGGCCCACCTGGCTGTTCTGCCACCCGGACCTTCTGCCCTTCTACCGGCGCCTGGCCTTCGACATGGCCCGGCAACTGCCGCAAGCCCTGGCTGGCCGCCTGCAGCGCTACCAACGCAGCAAACGCCTGGTGGCACTGCAACGGGGTCAATCGTCGCTGGCGTCGAGCCCGGGGAACAGCACCTCGGTGTAGCCGAACCGGGAAAAGTCCTGGATGCGTGACGGGTACAGCCGACCGATCAGGTGGTCGCATTCATGTTGCACCACCCGCGCATGGAAGCCGTCGGCAAAGCGGTTGATCGGGTTGCCCTGGGGATCGATGCCTTCGTAGCAGATGTGCTTGAATCGCGGCACCACGCCGCGCAGGCCGGGCACCGACAGGCAGCCCTCCCATCCGTCCTCCAGCTCGCTGGACATCGGCGTGATGACCGGGTTGAGCAGGATAGTCTGCGGCACCGGTTCGGCATTCGGGTAACGCTCGCTGCGCTCGAAGCCGAAGATCACCAGTTGCAGGTCGATGCCGATCTGTGGCGCGGCCAGGCCCACTCCACCCGCATGGCGCATGGTTTCGAACATGTCATCGATCAGTTGCTGCAGTTCGGCACTGTCGAGCAAATGTTCGGGCACTGGCGTGGCGATGCGCAGCAGGCGTTCGTCACCCATCTTGAGAATGTCACGGATCATCTGGGGTTCGGCTCGGAAGATTGGTGCTCGCTCGATATCGGGTGTTCGTGGCCCAGCACGGTAATGGTTTCGCGGGGCTTGTGCTCATCGAAGTTCTTTTCGCCAGGGTTCTTGCCCTCGCTCGACATGTGCTCGATCACTGCGTTCATCTCCGCACCCAGCAGCAACACGGCAGCGGAAATATAGAAATACAGCAATAGCACGATGATTGCACCGATACTGCCGTACATGGCGTTGTAGTCGGCAAAGGTTTTCACGTAGTAGGCAAAGCCCAGCGACGCCACGATCCACACCACCACCGCCAACACCGAGCCCGGGGTGATGAAGCGGAACTGTTGCTTCACATCGGGCATCACGTAGTAGATCAGCGCCACCGCCACCATCATCAGGATGATGATCGCCGGCCAGCGCAGGATGGTCCACACCGTGACGATCACCTCTTGCATGCCGACCTGGGCGGCGATCCACTCCATCACCTGTGGCCCCAGCACCATCAGCGCCGCAGCCACCAGCAACATGCCGGCGATGCCCACAGTGTAGATGATCGACAACGGAATGCGCTTCCACACCGGGCGGCCCTCGGGTACATCGTAGGCGGCATTCATCGCGCTCATCATCAGGCGCACACCGGCCGATGCGGTCCACAAGGCAATCACGATACCCACCGACAACAGCCCGCCCTTGGACTGCTGCAATTGATCGATCACCGGGTTCACCTGCTCCAGCGCCTGGGGTGGCAGCACCAGTTCCGATTGCATGCGCAGCCAGGAGAAGAAGTCCGGCAGGTGCAGGAAACCGATCAGGGCGATAAGGAACAGCAGGAACGGGAACAGCGAAAACAGCATCTGGTAAGCCAGCGCGGAGGCGTAGGTCGACATCTCATCGTCGAGGAATTCCTTGACGGTGCGTACCAGCACGCGGTGCAGGGGCAGGCCGCGCAGGTCGGGGAAAATCATAGCGTCTCCTTTCGCCGCTTGATTCGTGAGTACCACGGGTAAGTCTAATAGACCATGCCGTTGCCGTGCTGATCCCGGCCATGCTGCAAGAATTTGCTTACGCCTGTACTGGCCTCTTCGCGGGTAAACCCGCTCCCACAGGTCTTCCACTGCCCTTGAGGCCTGTGGTGTACCTGTGGGAGCGGGTTTACCCGCGAAGAGGCCGCTACAGGCAGAACAGATGGCAAACCTTGCCCCGCTACCCGCCACCCCTCACAATGCAGGCCTTCATAGCGTCAACCCGCAGGAACCTGCATGAAACTCGACAAACCCGCCGCCATCGCCCGGCGCAACGAAGCACTGGCCCGCCCGGTGCTGACCAGCAGCAACACCCTGTTCGCCATCCTCGACCGCAAGCGCAACCTGTGGTGGTTCGAGGTGCCGGTGGCGCTGCTGCGCAAGGGCCAGCCCGACTGGGTCAACCTGCTGCTGCACACCCCGGAAAGCGACGAGCTGCAGCACCTGAAGGTGCCGACCAACTTCCTGCGTGCTCACCAGGAACAAATGGAAGTGCGCAACCCCGGCAAGCGCCGTTCGACTATCAGCCTGGCCCTCAGCGCCGACCGCGACTCGCTGCTGCGCGACACCCGCCCAGGTGGCGAGCAGCTGGACTTCCGTACCTTCGTGCAGGCCTGATCAGGCCTTCTCGATGCGATCGTCATGGATGACGATGCGCCCCTGCTTGAACAACCCGCCAATGGCCTTCTTGAAGTTGCCCTTGCTGACGTTGAACAGCTTGCTGATCAGCGCCGGGTCGCTCTTGTCGCACACCCCCAGCACCCCGCCTTCGGCCTCCAGGCGCGCCATGATCTGCTCCTGCAGGCTGTCGGCCAGGGCAGCGCCCACCGGTTGCAGGCTCAAGGCGATCTTGCCGTCCGCACGCACTTCCTTGATGAAGCCCTTCTCGTGCATGCCCGAGCGCAGGAACTTGAACACCTCGTTCTTGTGGATCAGGCCCCAGTGGCGGTTGTTGATGATCGCCTTGAAGCCCATCGGCGTCTCGCCGGCCACCAGCAGCTCGACCGGCTGGCCCACCTGGTAGTCTGCCGGGGTGCGGTCCAGGTAGCGGTCCAGGCGTGAAGTGGCAGTGATGCGACGGGTGCGCTTGTCGAGGTACACGTGCACCACGCAGTAGTCGCCGATCTTCAGCGGCCGCGCCTCTTCCGAGTACGGCATCAGCAGGTCCTTGGACAGGCCCCAGTCGAGGAAGATGCCGGCACCGTTGATGTCCTTGACCTTGAGGCTGGCAAACTCGCCGACCTGCACCTTGGGCTTTTCGGTGGTGGCGATCAGCTGATCTTCGCTGTCCAGGTAGATGAACACGTTCAGCCAGTCATCCACTTCGGTTTCGGCGTTTTTCGGGATGTAGCGCCCGGGCAGCAGGATCTCGCCGTCGGCGCCGCCGTCCAGGTACAGGCCGAAGTCCACGTGTTTCACGATTTGCAAACTGTTGTAACGCCCAAGCAGAGCCATTTCCGATGTTCCTCAAGACAAGGCGGCTATTCTACACCTGAAGCCAGCGCGCCGCCCGACCGCTGATGCAGGGGAACCGTCAGTCCCCCCCTTGCGTCTACCGTCTGGCCGGTCCCTGCAAGGAACAGCACATGCCGCTACGCCTGTCCAAAGCCCTGCTCATCACCATCGGTTTCGCCCTGGCCCTGGCCGCCTGCAGCCGTATCGACCTGGCCTACCGCAATCTCGACCGCCTGGTGCCGTGGTCGCTGGGCGACTACCTGGCCATGAACCGTGAGCAGAAGGCCATGCTTGACGAACGGCTGCGGGAGCACCTGGCCTGGCATTGCAAGACCCAGCTGCCCGGCTACCTCGACTGGCTGGACCGGGTACGCGGCATGGTCGCCGACGACCAGGTGACCGACCAGGCCCTGCAGCAGCGTACCCGCGAAGCCCGCGAGGCGATTGGCCGGGTGGCTGAGGAAATCACCCCTTCGGCCACTGAGTTGCTGCGTGGCATGAGCGATAGCCAGGTGGCGGAGATGCGCGAGGCGTTCCGCGAGGACATCAGCGAGCGGCAAAAGCAGTATGTAGACACGCCGTTGTCCAGGCAGATCGCCCGCCGTACCGAACGCATGGAGAAACGCCTGACGCCATGGTTTGGCGAGCTGACCCCGGTGCAGAAGCAGCGCATACAGGCCTGGTCCCAGGCACTGGGCGACCAGAACCGAGAATGGATCGCCAACCGCGCGCACTGGCAGCAGCAGTTGTTGCTGGCGATGAACCAGCGCAACGACGCCAGCTTCGAACCGCGCCTGGCGACGTTGTTGCAGCGCAAGGAGAGTTTGTGGACGCCGGAGTACCGGGCGGCGTATCAGAATACCGAGCAGCAGGCGCGCAGCTTGCTGGTGGATCTGGTGCACCAGAGTACCCCGCAGCAACGGCGGTTCCTGCAGGAGCGTTTGGGCAAGGTGCGTACCGATTTCAGTGAATTGAAGTGCTTGAAGGGGTGACGGTGAAAAGCAGGCCTGGCCTTTTCGCGGGTCCCCCCCCCACAGGTACGGCACAGGGCTCGAAACCAGTGGGGGCCCTGTGGGAGCGGGTTTACCCGCGAAATGGCCGGGCCTGATAAAGCATGATCACCGCACCTTGCGCCGATACGGAAACACATCGATCACCTTCCCCTCACGGATCGCTGCCTGCAGCCCCTTCCAGTACTCCGCGTCATACAACTCCCCATGCAAGCGGCTGAACAATCGCCGCTGGCCGATATCGGCAAACAGGAACGGCGGAAACTCCTCGGGGAACACGTCATGCGGCCCGATCGAGTACCAAGGCTCGCCCGACATCTCGTCTTCCGGGTAACGCGGCGGCGGAATATGGCGGAAGTTCACCTCGGTCAGGAAGCTGATCTCGTCATAGTCATAAAACACCACCCGGCCATGGCGAGTAACGCCAAAGTTCTTCAGCAGCATGTCGCCAGGGAAGATATTCGCCGCCGCCAGCTGCTTGATGGCCAGGCCGTAATCCTCCAGCGCCTCCAGCACCTGGCCCTCGCTGGCGTGCTCCAGGTACAGGTTCAGCGGCGTCATGCGCCGCTCGGTCCAGCAGTGGCGGATCAGCACCGTGTCCCCCTCCAGCGCCACGGTCGATGGCGCCACCTCCAGCAGTTCAGCCAGGCACTCCGGCTCGAACTTGCTGCGCGGGAAGCGAAAATCGGCGAACTCCTGGGTATCGGCCATGCGCCCGACGCGGTCGACGCTTTTCACCAGCCGGTACTTGTCGATCACCGTGGCGCGGTCGACCGTCTTCGACGGCGAAAAGCGGTCCTTGATGACCTTGAACACGGTGTTGAAGCCCGGCAGGGTGAACACACTCATGACCATGCCGCGCACCCCAGGCGCCATGACGAAGCGGTCGTCGCTGCTGGCCAGGTGGTTGATCAGCGCCCGGTAGAACTCCGACTTGCCATGCTTGTAGAAACCGATGGAGGTATACAGCTCGGCAATGTGCTTGCCCGGCAAGATGCGTTTGAGGAAGTTGACGAACTCCGCCGGCACCGGCACATCGACCATGAAGTACGAGCGGGTGAAGGAAAAGATGATCGACACCTCGGCCTCGTCGGTGATCAGCGCATCGGCCTCGATACCATGCCCTTCGCGGTGCAGCAGCGGGATTACCAGCGGCCATTGCTCATCGCTGTTGAACAGCCGGCCGACCAGGTATGCACCCTTGTTGCGGTAAAGCACCGGCACAAACAGCTCCACCGCCAGGGTGGGGTCCTTGCATACCCAGTCTGGCAGGCACTCGCGCAGTTGATCCTCCAGGCGCAGCAGGTCGCCCTCCAGGTCGCCGTACGGCACATCGAACGGGTAATCGGTGAACACCGCCCGCAGCAGGCCCTTGAGCCCACCGTCAGGCCGATAGGTACGGGTTTGCGCGGCGCGCTCACGGCTGCGCATGGACGGTCGAGTGGTGTGGATGAACATGCAGCCGTCGCTGATCAGGTCGTGGCTGAACAGGCTGCAGAACAGCGAGTTGTACCAGGTCTCGGACAGTTCGTCGTCCAGCCGTGGGTCGATCAGGTGGATGTAGGCGTTCTTCACCAGTGGCCATTGTTCCACATCCAGCAGCACGTCCTCGGCAAAGCCCTGGTGCAGCCAGCCGTTGACCTCGGCGACCTTCTCTTCATAGAGGTTGATGCGGGCGGCGGCGGCGTGCTGGATGTCCTGCCAGCGCGCCTGCTCGAAGCGTTTGCGGGCACCGAGGGTGATGCGCTGGAAGTGGTCGCGGTAGTCGTCGAAGCCGGCGAGGATCATCCGGGCGATTTCGACAGCGGGCCAGGGCTGGGACATGCGAAGACCTCGGTGCAAGGGTGAGATACAGAGCTTAGTCTGCCTGTCCGGAATACGGCGCCTGTACCGGCCTCTTCGCGGGTAAACTGAACTGGCCTAATGATCCCGGACACCTCTTAAGGGCGATATGATTCGCCCAATCAGGAGGTTCCATGCAAGAACGAAAGACCTACACCCGCGAGTTCAAGCAACGTGCTGCCAGCATGGTTCTTGA
>NZ_NFZQ01000140.1 GCF_002165135.1 Pseudomonas sp. SID14000
GGGCACGGGCTGCATCGCCGCGCCGGGGCCGATGTCCTGGTACGTCGTGCCGTCCAGGTATTTGGCCGAGGCGGCCCGGACCAGCTCGTCAGCCTTCTTCTCGACCTCGGCGACGAATGCCGGCGGGGCTCCGCCGATGACGTACTCCAGATCGGGGTCGTACTCCCACCGCCAGGTCACCCACTGACCGCCTGGTCCGCTTCGGCCTCAACAGCGCGCAGCTCCTCCATCGCGGTGCGGAATGCGGGATCGTCCTTGCTAGTGGTCGCGTGGAGCGACCTCAACGCGTGATTCCGCCGCTGGGCAAGATCGGGCCGCCGCTCGACTTCGACTTCCCGAGCCCAGAACGCCAGCCAGGTGTGGACATGGCTGATCTTGCTGTCCTGTGCCATCGCGGCGAAAGCCTCGT
>NZ_NFZQ01000141.1 GCF_002165135.1 Pseudomonas sp. SID14000
TGAGGTTGGCCAGCATCTTGAGGGTGAAGCGCATCAGGACCGGGTGGGTCAGGCCCCGTTCCGTGGCGAGTTTCATGACCTTGGGGTTGCCGATGAGCTTCACGAAGGCGCGGCCCAGGGAGTAGTAGCCGCCGTAGGTCTCCTTGAGGACCTTGGGGTAGCCGAGGAGGGCGCGTTCGCGCTGGGCCGGGGTGGAGCGGGCGTGGGCCTGGACGATGACGTCGGCGGCGATCTGGCCGGAATCCATGGCGTAGGCGATGCCCTCGCCGTTGAACGGGTTGACCAGGCCGCCCGCGTCGCCGACCAGGAGCAGGCCCTTGGTGTAGTGGGTCTGGCGGTTGAAGGCCATCGGGAGGGCGGCGCCGCGGATCGGGCCCGTCATGTTCTCCTCGGTGTAGCCCCACTCCTC
>NZ_NFZQ01000142.1 GCF_002165135.1 Pseudomonas sp. SID14000
GAGCCCGCTACCCGCCGACCGGCCGCCCTGCCCCGCGGTCCAGGGTTCACGCTCGGGTTCGCGTCAGGCGTGGAACTCGGTGAGGTCGATGCTGTGCACGCGGAGCGGCATGCCGTACACCGGGTGCACGGTCTCGCGCTCCACGACCATGCCGAGCTTCCGCATGACGTTCTCGGAGGCGTCGTTACCCACCTGGTGGATGCTGATGACGCGGTCCAGGCCGCGGTCCTGGAGTGCGAACTCCAGCGTGGCGTGGGCGGCCTCGGACGCATAGCCCTGGCCCCAGAACTGCCGGCCGAACCGCCAGCCGATCTCCACGGCGGGCAGCACCTCCGGCAGGAACTCGGGCACGGACAGCCCCGCGAATCCAGCGAGTTCGCCCGAGGCGAGCAGCTCGACGTCGAAGAT
>NZ_NFZQ01000143.1 GCF_002165135.1 Pseudomonas sp. SID14000
GCTGATCGCCGGTTCCGTCCTGGTCGCCGACCGGCTGGGCGCGAAGGTCGTCCGCTCCTCGAAGCGGCTCGCGCAGGCGTCGCACGCGCTCGGCCAGGGCGACCTGGACACCCGCGTGGACCCCATGGGCCCCAGGGAGCTGCGGGACGCGGGCGTCGCCTTCAATGCGATGGCCCACCGGATGAACGAGCTGCTCGCCGTCGAACGCGAACTCGTCGCCGACCTCTCCCACCGGCTGCGCACCCCACTGACCGCCCTGCACCTGGCGTCGGAGCGCATGGCCGGTACGGCGGAGTCGGCCAGGGTGGAGGCGGCGGTCGGCGAGCTGGAGGCGGAGCTGGAAGCCATCATCGCCGCGGCCCGCACCCCGCTCGCCGTGGGCCCCATGGGGCAGGGCATGCTCGGTG
>NZ_NFZQ01000144.1 GCF_002165135.1 Pseudomonas sp. SID14000
TGGTGGTCGACCGCGAGCGCGATCGGATCGCGTTCCGGACGGCGTCGTACTGGGACCTGGACGCCAAGCTCGACGCGGGCGAGGGCAAGACGCCGCGAATCTTCCCGTCCCGGCTCGTCTCGGTGGACAGCCGGCGGATCGCCCAGGGGCGCGACTTCGCCTCCACGGGTGAGCTGAAGAGCGAGAGCACGGTCCACCTGGACGAGACGACCGCCACCGCGCTGGCCGCGGCGCTGCAGGAGTCGACCTTCAAGGTCCGCTCGATCGAGTCCAAGCCGTACACCCGCAAGCCGTACGCGCCGTTCCGGACCACCACGCTGCAGCAGGAGGCCGGGCGCAAGCTCAACATGTCCGCCTCGCGGACGATGCAGGTCGCGCAGCGGCTGTACGAGAACGGCAACATCAC
>NZ_NFZQ01000145.1 GCF_002165135.1 Pseudomonas sp. SID14000
GCCGTACCAGACCAGGTCGGGCTTCATGTCGATGGACGCCTCCTCGTCGAGGTGCCACCGGTCCTGCGGACGGCACACGCCACCGTGCGCTTGGAGCGCACCGCCGAGGTCTTCGGCGAGGAAGTCCTCGAACAGCTTGGCCATGTCGAGCATGAACCCGTCGATGCGCACCGCACCGGCGTCCTGCTCGACGGAGCTGCCCCGCAGGACGAGCTCCCCGAGTCCGAGCGCGACGTGGTAGCGGGTGTTGAGCCGCGAGCGCGACCAGCGTGGGATGGCGCCGCCGCTGGGGAGAGGGCTGACGTCGGCCAGCTCGCGTGAGAGACGGCGGAGGCGCGGGCGGACGTCGTGCGGGAGGTGCTGCAACCGGAGCAGGCGGTGGGTTGCCGCGCGCAGGATCTGGTT
>NZ_NFZQ01000146.1 GCF_002165135.1 Pseudomonas sp. SID14000
CCGGCCTGGTCCTCGACCGGCTGCGGGACGCGGTGCGCCCGTACGGACTGACCTTCGGGCCGGACCCCTCCACCCACTCCCGCTGCACCCTCGGCGGCATGATCGGCAACAACGCGTGCGGGGCCCACTCCGTGGCCTGGGGGACCACCGCCGACAACGTCGCCGAGCTGGCCGTGACCGCGTACGGCGGCGCCTCCCACCGCCTCGGCACCGGCTGGGCCGGCGCCCCCGCCGGACTGCGGGAACTCGTCGCGGGGAACCTCGCCGTGCTCCGCACCGGGCTGTACGGCCCCTTCGGGGACTTCTCGCGGCGGATCTCCGGCTACGGCGGCCTCGACGCCCTCCTCCCCGAGCGCGGCACCGGGCTCGCCCGCGCCTTCTGCGGCAGCGAGCGCACCTTGCGG
>NZ_NFZQ01000147.1 GCF_002165135.1 Pseudomonas sp. SID14000
GCGTCTCGAGGCGCTCGGCGGTGACCTGGCCGACGAGGCGGATGCCCAGGCCGGGGCCGGGGAACGGCTGGCGCCACACGATCGACTCGGGCACGCCCAGCTCGAGGCCGACCGCGCGCACCTCGTCCTTGAACAGCGTGCGCAGCGGCTCGACGAGCGCGAACTGCAGGTCGTCGGGCAGGCCGCCCACGTTGTGGTGGGACTTGATGTTGGCCGCGCCCTCGCCGCCGCCGGACTCCACGACGTCGGGGTACAGCGTGCCCTGGACGAGGAACTTCACGTCCTCGCCGTGCGCGCCGGCGTCCTCGACGACCTCGCGCGCGGCGTCCTCGAACACGCGGATGAACTCGCGCCCGATGATCTTGCGCTTCGTCTCCGGGTCCGACACGCCCGCGAGCGCCGCG
>NZ_NFZQ01000148.1 GCF_002165135.1 Pseudomonas sp. SID14000
GGCCAGCAGCCGGGAGGCCCAGGCGCTCTCGATGTGCTGGGAGAAGACCAGGATGCCGACCTCGGGCGTCCTTGCACGGATCTCGACGGCGGCGCGAATGCCCTCGTCGGTGTGTGTGGGTGGCATCCGGATGTCCACCACGGCGACGTCGGGCCGGTGCTCGGCCACCCCGGCGAGCAGCTCGGGCGCCGTCCCGGCGGTGGCCACCACCTCGCATCCCCGGGCGCCGAGGAGCTCGACCATGCCGTCACGGAGGACGACGGAGTCCTCGGCCAGCAGCACGCGCAGACGCCTGTCGGTCATGAGGCCATTATCGGGCCCGTGCCGGCGGTCGCCGCCTCCGGGTGACGACGGTTCGGCTCCTTCCCGTAGGCGTCGGTCGTCCTGCTGGGGTGGGCGGTCC
>NZ_NFZQ01000149.1 GCF_002165135.1 Pseudomonas sp. SID14000
TCCTTGACCACGGGCAGGCCCTTGATGGGCTCGACGACGATCGGCTTGGACGGGTCGAGGTCCTTGAGCAGCGTCTTGCAGGCGAGGCGGTTGCGGCCGTTGATCCGCATCGCGTCCGATCCGCAGATGCCGTGCGCGCACGACCGGCGGAACGTCAGCGAGCCGTCCTGCTCCCACTTGATCTTGTGCAGCGCGTCGAGCACGCGGTCGGTGCCGTGCACGTCGACCGTGAACTCGTCCCAGCGCGGCTCGGCCTCGAACGGCTCGCCGAACGTGGGGATCGCGTCGTCCGACGGCAGGAACCGGCGGATCTTCAGCGTGACCTGGAAGGACGGCACGGCGCCGGCCTCGGGTGCGGGGGCGTCCAGGGTGGCGGTCATCAGTACTTGCGCTCCATCGGCTG
>NZ_NFZQ01000014.1 GCF_002165135.1 Pseudomonas sp. SID14000
CCAGCTTCTTCATGCGCTACAACCGAATCAGGCTCCACAGCTACAACGACTACCTGTCACCAATAGCTATGGAGCAGCAGGCGGCTTGATCACCGTAACCGGTGTCCGGAAATACTTGACCAGAACAAACCCGCTCCCACAGGTACTGCGCAGCATTTCAAATGCGACGCTATCCCTGTGGGAGCGGGTTTACCCGCGAAGAGGCCGGCACAGGTTCACACCGCAAGAAAGCACAAGAATCCCCAGGCCCCCTGGCGTACACTCGCGCCCCTGCCCTGCCTCCGGAGACCGTTGTGAGCCCCATCGCCCTAGCCCGCCTGCTGACCCTTGCCGCCGTCTGGGGGGCGAGCTTCCTGTTCATGCGCATCATCGCCCCCGAGCTGGGCACGGTGCCGACGGCGTTCTTCCGCGTGTCCATCGCCTGCCTGGGCCTGGTTGCACTGCTCGCCGCAGCCCGCGTGCGCTGGAACTTCCAGGGCAAGCTCGGCGCCTGCCTGGTGCTGGGCATGATCAACTCCGGTATTCCCGCCACCTTCTACTCCGTGGCCGCCCAGGTGCTGCCCGCCGGTTACTCGGCCATCTTCAACGCCACCACGCCGCTGATGGGCGTGCTGGTAGGCGCGCTGTTCTTCCGCGAACCGATGACCCCGGCCAAGCTCTGCGGCATCTTCCTGGGCCTGTTCGGCGTCGGCATCCTCAGCGGCGCTGGCCCGGTGGCCCTGGACCTGGCCCTGCTGCAAGGCGCCCTCGCCTGCCTGGCAGCCACTACCTGCTACGGCTTCGCCGGCTTCCTGGCCCGCCGCTGGGTCAGCGGCCTGGACAGCCGCCTGTCGGCACTGGGCAGCATGCTCGGCGCCACCCTGATGCTGAGCCCGCTGTTCGCCTGGAGCGCGCTGAGCCAGCCACCAGCCAGCTGGGGCGGCTGGCAGGTGTGGCTGTCGCTGCTGGGCCTGGGCCTACTGTGCACAGCGTTCGCCTATATCCTGTACTTCCGCCTGCTGGAGGAGATCGGCCCGGTCAAGGCCAGCACCGTGACCTTCCTGATCCCGGTATTCGGCGTATTGTGGGGGGCGTGGCTGCTGGACGAACCGCTGTCGATGGCGCACCTGTACGGCGGCCTGATGATTGGCGTGGCATTGTGGCTGGTGCTGCGCCCGGCGCGCAGCTGAAGCGGGGTACACGATGAACAGTGCGTACAAGAAGGTCCTGTTCCGCCTGGAGCAGGACGAGAATGGCTACCCGCCGGCCTCGGTCGAGGGCCTGTGGGCCAAGGCCGTGGAAGGCGGTCATGCCGTCGATAACATCCCCTTCCATGTCTACGGCATCGCCCCGGGCGACGTGATCGGCACCCGTGAAGAAGCCGGCGAAACCTGGTTCGCCGAACTGCGCCGCAGCAGCGGCAGCTCGGTGTTCCGGGTTATCGTCAAGCCCCCGGAAACACTGGACCAGGTACGCACGGCCTTGCACGACTTCGGCTGTAACTGCGAAACCGAGCAGGCGGTGAAGATGCTGGCGGTCGAGGTCCCGCCGCAGCGCTCGCTCGACACCTTGCTCTACTACCTGCTCACCCAGCGCGAAGCCGGCCTGCTGGACTTCGAGGAAGGCGTACTGCGCCACGCCATCCCCGAAGAATTCCGCTAGGGCCTACGCCTCGGCCAGGCGCGCAGCGGGCTTGCGAAACACGAACAGCAGGCCCACCACGATCAGCCCCATGCCCAGCAAACTGAGCGGCGCCAGGCGGTTGCCAAAGATCAGCAAGTCCATCACCGCGGTCACTGCCGGCACCAGGTAGAACAGGCTGGTGACATTGACCAGGTTACCCTTGGCGATCAGCCGGTACAGCAGTAGGGTCGCCAGTAGCGAAACCACCAGCCCCATCCACAGCAGCGCGCCGACGAAACCGCCAGTCCACTCCACATGCAGCGGTTGCAGCGGTGCGAACAGCGCGCACATGGCGAAGCCGGCCAGGTACTGCAGCGGCAGCGTACCCATGGGGTTGTCGGTGATGCGCTTCTGCAGGATCGAGCCAAAGGTCATGCTGGCCAGCGCCAGCAAGGCGAACAGCATCCCGACCAGCGACACCCCGCCCAGGTTGATGCCCTGGTAAACCACCATGATCAAGCCGCCAAGCCCCAACCCCAGGCCGAACAAGCGGCTCCAGGAGCGCTGGCGTTCCATCAGCACCACGGTCAGGATCGGTTGTACGCCCATCACCGTGGCCATGACACCTGGGGTGACATGGGTGTCGAGCGCCAGCAGGTAGAAGATCTGGTAGGCGCCGAGCAATACACAGCCGGTACCCAGGGCCCGCAGGATGGCCCCGCGAGTGCGCGGCCAGCGCAGCCCCAGCAACGGGCCGATCAGCAGAAGGCCAGCCAGGGCCAGCGCCGAGCGCAGTAGCAGGAAGGCGAACGGGCTGGCATGCGCCAGGCCCAGCTTGGAGACGATCGCCCCGCTGCTCCACAGCAGGACGAACAGGCTGGTAGTGGCCGCCGAGGCCACGGATGCTTTGCTAAGGACAGACATGTATTGCCACCTGATATAAGGCGAATAAGCCAAACGGACGGCGTGCGCTTCAGCGTGGGAAGTCGCCGACCGTGTTCAGTAGGTTGCGTGTGCGAAGGGATGCGGCCAGAAGCCGATCAGCCCAGCACGACCACGCAAGGAGGCGGAGCTACGCCGCCTACGACGCCACTGACAGGTGGTGGTGGATAGTGACTGATCATCGCCGGCTGCTGGCAACCACGCACGACCATGCCCGCGACGGGCGCGGTGGCAAAGCTTGTGGTGGAAGGGCTGGCTGGCATGAACAGGTCTTCAGGAAGAGAACAGTGGGCTGGACTATAGCCCGGTGCCAGGCAGCTGGCAACCTCCCCTGCCTGGTTCAACCTTGCGCATGTCACTGTGTGGGGCAACTGCACTGCTCGATATCTCAAAGCTGCCGCACTCCCTGTGGAAGCGGCATGCCCGAGAAACGCCCCCAACAGGCAGAATCAGAACAACCAGTGATACAACAGGTAGACCACTCCCACCGCCAGCACCGGCCGCAGCACCCGGTAGGCCTTGGGGTTGGCGCGCTTGAACTGCTTCACCTGGCCACTGATCCGGTTGCTGAAGCGCTTGCTCCAGGCATACGCCTGGTTGATCCCGCCCACACGCTCGTCGTCAGTGTTCTGCGGTGCAGTAGCACGGCCAAGGAAGGCGCTGACCTTACGGTTGATACGGGTCATCAGCGGGCTGCTCAGCGGGCGCTCGATGTCGCAGAACAGGATCACCCGAGTTACGTCGGTCTCGTTCTTGACCCAGTGCACGTAGGTTTCATCGAACATCACGTCCTCGCCATCACGCCAGGCATATTCCTCGCCATCGACGTAGATGCGGCAAGCATCGGAGTTGGGGGTGGACAGGCCCAGGTGGTAGCGCAGGGAACCGGCGAACGGGTCACGATGCGGGTTCAGGTGGCTGCCGCCTGGCAGCAGGGCGAACATCGCACCCTTGACGTTGGGGATGCTGCTGACCAGTTCGACGGTGCGCGGGCACAGGGTTTCGGCAGAAGGTAACGGTTTGTCGTACCACTTCAGGTAAAAGCGCTTCCAGCCCTTCTTGAAGAACGAACCGAAGCCGGCGTCGTTATCCTTCTCGGCGGCGCGGATGTAGCCCTCGTCGAACAGGCGCATGGCCTCTTCGCGAATTTCCTGCCAGTTATCCTTCAGCACGTCCAGCTCGGGGAAACGCTGGCGGTCCAGGTAAGGCCTGGACGGTACGCCGGAAAACAGGTACATCAGGCTGTTGTAGGGGGCGAACAGCGCCGAATGGTTGACGAACTGGCGCAACACCGGCAAGCGAGCCTTGCCGCGCAGGTGCACGAACAGCACGCTGCCGAAAAACACCAGCAAGACACCCGCCTTGGCTGCAAAGGAAAAGGTCATGCTTTCACTCCTTGAGGAAGAGACAGGGCGGCGCGCCCTGCTCTCCTGAAAATCATCCTGCCATCATAAACCGATGCCACCGGGGTAAAAACAGCCTGGGCGGCAACTCATTCATGAAGATTTTGCAATAAAGCAAGCCGCCGAACCTTGCGCCGGATCAGCGGCAAGGCCGTTTACTGCTGGTTTTCCTGCTCGCTGAACATGTCGCTGAACAGCATGCTCGACAGGTAGCGCTCGCCCGAGTCCGGCAGAATCACGACGATGGTCTTGCCCTGCATTTCCGGCTTTTCTGCCAGGCGCACGGCTGCTGCCATCGCCGCACCGCAGGAAATGCCACAGAGGATGCCCTCTTCCTGCATCAGGCGGATGGCCATGGCCTTGGACTCTTCATCGGTCACCGTCTCCACCTGGTCGACGATCGACAGGTCGAGGTTCTTCGGCACGAAGCCGGCGCCGATGCCCTGGATCTTGTGTGGGCTGGGCTTGAGTTCTTCGCCGGCCAGGGTCTGGCTGATCAGCGGCGATGCCACTGGTTCCACCGCCACCGACAGGATCGCCTTGCCCTGCGTATGCTTGATGTAACGCGACACGCCGGTGATCGTGCCGCCGGTGCCGACGCCCGCCACCAGTACGTCGACCGCGCCGTCGGTGTCGTTCCAGATTTCCGGGCCGGTGGTTTTTTCGTGAATCGCCGGGTTGGCCGGGTTTTCGAACTGGCCCGGCAGGAAGTACTGGGCCGGGTCGGAGGCGACGATCTCGTTGGCCTTCTCGATGGCGCCCTTCATGCCCTTGGCCGGGTCGGTCAGCACCAGCTCGGCGCCCAGCGCCTTCAGCACCTTACGGCGCTCCAGGCTCATCGAGGCGGGCATGGTCAGCATCAGTTTGTAGCCACGGGCGGCGGCGACGAAGGCCAGGCCGATGCCGGTGTTGCCCGAGGTCGGTTCGACGATGGTCATGCCCGGCTTGAGCTTGCCGCTGCTTTCGGCGTCCCAGACCATGTTCGCGCCGATGCGGCATTTGACCGAATAGCCCGGGTTACGCCCTTCGATCTTGGCCAGGATGGTCACGCCACGCGGGGCAATGCGGTTGATCTGCACCAGCGGTGTATTACCGATGGAATGGGCGTTGTCTGCAAAGATACGGCTCATGGCAGGAGTCCTTGGCATGAAAAAAAGCAGGGAAAGATCTCAAGGGTAAGCCCCGGCCGGTGGCCCGTAAAGCCTGTTCGAACTCCGTGGCAAAGCCCGCGGTCAACCACACAAGCGTCTTTATGAGCCCACCTTGGAGAGCCTGCAATGAAAGGTCACTACCGCTGGCCGCTGGTCGCCCTCGCCAGCCTGGTCGTGTTGCTGGTGGCCCTGCACCTGGCCCTGCCCTACCTGGTGCGCGACTACCTGAACGATAAACTGGCCGACATGGGCGACTACCGTGGCCAGGTGGCCGATGTGGACCTCGCCTGGTGGCGCGGCGCGTACCAGATCAACGGGCTGAAGATCGTCAAGACCACCGGCAAGGTGCCAGTACCGTTTCTCGACGCACCGCTGATTGACCTGTCGGTGAGCTGGCGTTCGCTGTGGTACGACAAGGCCATAGTCGCCAAGGTGACGTTCGTGCGGCCCGAGCTGAACTTCGTCGACGGTGGCAGCGAACAGGCATCGCAGACCGGCCAAGGCACCGACTGGCGTCAACAGCTGGAAAAACTGCTGCCGATCACCCTCAACGAAGTGCTTATCGACAACGGTGTGCTGACCTTCCGCAACTTCAACGCCAAGCCACCGGTCGACCTCAAGGCCACCCAGCTGAACGCCAACATCCGCAACCTGACCAACGTACGCGACAAAAAGGGCCGGCGCGACGCCAGCCTGGACGCCAGCGCCCTACTACTGGGGGATGCCAAGGTGGAAAGCCGCGCCACCTTCGACCCGTTCAGCGATTTCGACGACTTCCAGTTCCGCCTGCGCGCCACGGGCATCGAGCTGCGCAAGCTCAATGACTTTTCCGGTGCCTATGGCAAGTTCGACTTCAATGCCGGGCACGGCGACCTGGTGATCGAGGCCCAGGCCGAAAATGGCCGGCTGACCGGCTATATCAAGCCGCTGCTGCGCGATGTGGAGGTGTTCAACTGGCACCAGGATGTGCAGGAAGAGGACAAAGGCTTTTTCCGCTCGGTGTGGGAGGCGCTGGTGGGTGCGACCCAGACCGTGCTGAAGAACCAGCCGAAAAACCAGTTCGCCACCCGGGTGGAGCTCAATGGCAGCGTGCGCAAGCAGGATATCAGCGCCTTCGAGGCGTTTTTGCAGATCCTGCGCAACGGCTTTATCCAGGCGTTCAATGCGCAGTACGAGCAGCCGGCGCCGAAGTCTGACTGAGCGGGCGTGACGGGGCATTCAGGGACTGAATACCTGGTCTGCGTTTCCAGTCGGCGAACCCCGCGTTATAGTCGGTGACAAATCAAAAATATGTGCTGCCTGTTCCGGCCTCTTCGCGGGTAAACCCGCTCCCACAGGTACCCACCTTTCTTTAGGTTTGTGGAATACCTGTGGGAGCGGGTTTACCCGCGAAAGGGCCGGTGCAGGCTTCCAGTAGAGGACAGACCCATGAAGTTCGAAGGCACCCGCGACTACGTCGCCACAGACGACCTGAAACTGGCAGTAAACGCGGCCATCACCCTCGAACGCCCCTTGCTGGTGAAGGGCGAACCAGGCACCGGCAAGACCATGCTCGCCGAGCAGCTGGCGGCCTCGTTCGGTGCGCGCCTGATCACCTGGCACATCAAGTCCACCACCAAGGCCCACCAAGGCCTCTACGAGTATGACGCCGTCAGCCGACTGCGTGACTCGCAGCTGGGCGTGGACAAGGTCCACGATGTGCGCAACTACCTGAAAAAGGGCAAGCTGTGGGAAGCCTTCGAGGCTGAGGAACGGGTCATCCTGCTGATCGACGAAATCGACAAGGCCGACATCGAGTTCCCCAACGACCTGCTGCAGGAGCTCGACAAGATGGAGTTCTACGTCTACGAAATCGACGAGACCATCAAGGCCAGACAGCGCCCGATCATCATCATCACCTCCAACAACGAAAAGGAGCTGCCGGACGCCTTCCTGCGCCGCTGCTTCTTCCACTACATCGCCTTCCCCGACCGCACCACCCTGCAGCAGATCGTCGACGTGCACTACCCGAACATCAGCCAGTCGCTGGTCAGCGAGGCGCTGGACGTGTTCTTCGACGTGCGCAAGGTACCAGGGCTGAAGAAAAAGCCGTCCACCTCCGAACTGGTCGACTGGCTCAAGCTGCTGATGGCCGACAACATCGGTGAAGCGGTGCTGCGCGAACGCGACCCGACCAAGGCCATTCCGCCACTGGCCGGCGCGCTGGTGAAGAACGAGCAGGACGTACAACTGCTCGAGCGCCTGGCCTTCATGAGCCGGCGCGGCAACCGCTGACAGGAGCCGGGCCATGCTGCTCAACCTGTTCAACGAAATGCGCGCGGCCAAGGTACCGGTGTCGGTGCGCGAACTGCTTGACCTGCACCAGGCCCTGCAAAAGCGCGTGGTGTTCGCCGACATGGACGAGTTCTATTACCTCGCCCGCGCCATCCTGGTGAAGGACGAGCGCCACTTCGACAAGTTCGACCGCGCCTTCGCCGCCTACTTCAAGGGCCTGGAGAACCTCGACCGCCACATCGAAGCGCTGATCCCCGAAGAGTGGCTGCGCAAGGAGTTCGAGCGTTCGCTGACTGATGAGGAGCGCGCGCAGATCCAGTCGCTGGGTGGCCTGGACAAACTGATCGAGGAGTTCAAGAAGCGCCTCGAAGAGCAGAAGGAACGTCATGCCGGCGGCAACAAGTGGATCGGCACTGGTGGCACCAGCCCGTTCGGTTCGGGCGGTTTCAACCCCGAGGGCATTCGCGTGGGCGAGGCCGGCAAGCGCCAGGGCAAGGCGGTGAAGGTATGGGACCAGCGCGAATACAAGAACCTGGACGACCAGGTGGAGCTGGGCACCCGCAACATCAAGCTGGCTTTGCGCCGGCTACGCAAGTTCGCCCGTGAAGGCGCCGCCGAAGAGCTGGACATCGACGGCACCATCGACCACACCGCGCGGGATGCCGGGCTGCTGAACATCCAGATGCGCCCCGAGCGGCGCAACACGGTGAAGCTGCTGTTGCTGTTCGACATCGGCGGTTCGATGGACGCCCACGTCAAGGTCTGCGAAGAACTGTTTTCGGCGTGCAAGACCGAGTTCAAGCACATGGAGTACTACTACTTCCACAACTTCGTGTACGAGTCGGTGTGGAGGAACAACCTGCGCCGCACCTCGGAGCGCTATTCCACGTTCGACCTGCTGCACAAGTACGGCGATGACTACAAGGTTGTGTTCGTCGGCGATGCTGCCATGGCGCCCTACGAGATCACCCAGCCGGGTGGCAGCGTGGAGCACTGGAACGAAGAAGCCGGGTATGTGTGGATGCAGCGTTTCATGGAGAAGTTCAGGAAGATCATCTGGATCAACCCGTATCCGAAGCAGGCCTGGGACTACACCGCATCGACCCATCTGGTGCGGGACTTGATCGAGGACAAGATGTACCCGCTGACCTTGCAGGGGTTGGAGGAAGGGATGCGTTACCTGTCCAAGTGATGTTGCCAGTGCCGGCCCTTTCGCGGGTGAACCCGCGAAGAGGCCGGCAGCCTTAACGCCAACGGCCCAGGTAACGCTGCTGCTCCCGCCAGGCCTCGTCCTGCACCACCGCCCGGAACCGCACCACAGCCCCCGGCATGCACTGCGCCAGCTGCGCCAGCGCCAACGGCGTCAACGCCCCCAGCCGCGGATAGCCGCCAATGGTCTGCCGGTCATTGAGCAACACGATCGGCTGCCCATCCGGCGGCACCTGCACCGCCCCCAGCGGAATCCCCTCGGAAATCATCGGCGCGCCCTGGTAGACCAGTTGCGGCCCCAGCAGGCGGATGCCCATACGGTCGGCCCGGCTATCCAGCGTCCACTCGCGGTTGAACGCCTCGAACAGGCTGGTACCGCTGAAGTCACCGATCTGTGCGCCCATCACCAGGTCAAGCACAGGCTTTTGTGGGTACTGTGGCCGCAGCGCTTCGGGTACCTCACGCAGGGTCGGCGATGTGCCTGAGAATGCCAGCACATGGCCTTTGCCAAGCGCAGAACCCTGACCATCGATACCGCCAAGTGCTTCCCGCACAACTGTGGCACAACTGCCCAGCACATACTCGCCCTGGAACCCGCCAGGTGCTGCCAGATACGCTCGCACACCCTGCTTCGGCTGCTTCAGGGTCAACCGCTGGCCCTTGACCAGCGCGAAGCTGCGCCAGGGTGCCAACGGCTGATCATCGACCCGCGCATCCAGATCGGCACCGGCCAGGGCCAGCACACAATCCTGCTCGGCGACCACACAGAAACCACCCAGCGCCACCTCGACCACCGGCGCCGCCAACGGGTTGCCCAGCAGCCAGTTGGCCCAGTGCATCGCCACCCAGTCCAGCGCCCCGCCCTGGGTCACGCCCAGATGGCGTACGCCAACGCGCCCGGCATCCTGCAACTGGCACAGCGGCGTACCGGCCTCGATCTTCAACTGCTTCATGCTTGTGCCTCCACATCACCGCCCAAGGCCAGGAATTCGCTGCGCGAAACCGGCACGAAGCGCACCCGATCACCGGGTTGCAGCAGGCTGTAGCCCTCGCGTTCACGGTCGAACAGGCGCACCGGGGTACGCCCGATCAGGTTCCAGCCTCCTGGCGATACCGCCGGATAGGCTGCCGTCTGGCGCTCGGCAATGCCGACGCTGCCAGCCGCCACGCGCTTGCGCGGGGTGCTCAGGCGCGGGCTGGCCAGGCGCTCGTCAACCAGGCCCATGAAGCCGAAACCGGGGGCGAAGCCCAGGGCGAACACCGGGTACTCGCGCTCGCTGTGCAAGCGGATCACCTCTGCTTCACTCAAGCCGCTACGGGCCGCCAACACCGGCAGTTCCGGGCCGACGCTGGCGTCGTACCACACCGGGATCTCATGGCGGCGGCCACCGCTGCCCGTGTCTGGCTGCAAGCCTTCCAGCGCACGGATGATCAGCGCCCTCGCCTCACCCGGCGGCAGGTCGAACTGCACCATCAGCGTGGTGTAGGACGGCACCAGGTCCAGCAAGTGCTCGCCGAACGTCGCGTGCAAGCGCTGGCTGGCGGCAAGCATCCACGGCATGTTGCCTTCGTCGATACAATCGAACAGGCGCACCATCAGGCTGTCGATGGCGACGACTTCAATACGAGGTTTCATCACGACTCCAGGGCATCGAGGGCCTGGCGAATCTGCCGCACCGCCGCCACCGAACTGTCGTTGTCGCCGTGTACGCACAGGGTACTGGCCGCAAGCCTCAGTGCACTGCCATCGTCCGCTACCAGCGTGTCGCCGCGGGCCAGGCGCACGGCCTGCTCCACCACCAGCGCCGGGTCATGGTGCACCGCGCCGGGCAGGCGCCGCGACACCAGATGGCCGCTGGCAGTGTAGGCGCGGTCGGCGAACGCTTCGAACCACAGCGGCACGCCAATTTCATCGCCCAGGGCCTGGGCGGCACGGTTGTCGGCGGTGGCCATCAGCATCAGCGGCAGGTCACCGCCGTAGGCCGCCACAGCCTCCAGTACGGTACGCAGCTTGAGGGGGTCGGCCATCATGTCGTTGTACAGCGCACCATGGGGCTTCACATAGGCCACGCGCCCGCCCAACACTTTGCAGATGCCGTCCAGCGCACCGATCTGGTAATGCAGCAGGTCGCGGATTTCCTCCGGGCTGCAGGCCATGGAACGACGACCGAAGCCGACCAGGTCCGGGTAGGCCGGGTGCGCGCCGATGGTCACCCCGTGCTGCAGCGCCAGGGCCACGGTGCGACGCATGATGCCAGGGTCCCCGGCGTGATAGCCGCAGGCGATGTTGGCGCAATCTATGTATGGCATGACCTCGGCATCCTGGCCCATGCGCCAGCTGCCGAAACTCTCGCCCATGTCGCAATTGAGTAGCAGGCGTTCCACAGCGCGGCCTCCATTGTCGTTGTTCATATACCTACCTTACCGCGCCTGCAGCTGTTTGCCGCGGGTTTCCGGCAGGCTCAGCGCCGCTACGATCACCACGCCGTACGACACCGCAGAGAACACGCCGATAGCCAGGCCCAGCGGCACTTTCTGGCCGAGCACGCCGATCAGCAACGGGAACAGCGCCGCGATTACCTTGCCGATGTTGTAGCAGAAGCCCTGCCCCGAACCGCGGATACGCGTGGGGAACAGTTCGGTGAGGAAAGCGCCCATGCCGCTGAAGATGCCCGAGGCGAAGAAGCCCAGCGGGAAGCCCAGCCACAGCATCACGCCGTCGCTGACCGGCATTTGCGTGTACAACAGCACGATGACGAACGAGCCCACGGCGAACAGGATGAAGTTCTTCTTGCGCCCCAGCAGGTCGGACAGGTAGGCACTGACCACATAGCCGACATAGGAGCCGACGATCACCATGGCCAGGTAGCCACCGGTGCCCAGCACGCTCAGGCCGCGCTCGTTCTTGAGGAAGGTCGGCAGCCACGAGGTAATGGCGTAGTAGCCGCCCAGTGCGCCGGTGGTTAGCAGGGACGCACGCACGGTGGTCCAGAGCATGCCAGGGGCAAAGATTTCGTAGAACCGTGCAGGTGCCTCGGCGTTCTCCACCGCCTTGGCCTCGCGGTATACCTCGGGGTCCTTGACCAGGCGGCGTACGAAGATCACGAAGATCGCCGGTACCAGGCCCAGCAGGAACAGCGCGCGCCAGGCCTGCTCTGCCGGCAGCCAGGAGAACAGCAGCGCGTAGAGGATGGCGGTGAGGCCCCAGCCAAGGGCCCAGCCGGACTGCACCATGCCAACCGCCTTGCCACGGTCCTGGGCGCGGATCACCTCGCCGATCAGTACCGCGCCGGCGGTCCACTCACCGCCAAAGCCGAAGCCCATCAGGGTACGGGCGATCAACAGCTGTTCGTAGTTCTGGGCGAAGCCGCAGAGGAAGGTGAAGAAGGCAAACCACAGCACCGTCAGTTGCAGGGTGCGCACGCGGCCAATGCGGTCGGAGAGAATGCCGGCTACCCAGCCACCCACGGCCGAGGCGATCAAGGTGCTGGTGTGGATCAACCCGGCTTCTGTGGTGGTGATGCCCCACAGCATGATCAGCGTGGGGATGACGAAGCTGAGCATCTGCGTGTCCATGCCGTCCAGGCCATAGCCGATCTTGCAGCTCCAGAATGTCCGACGCTGCTGTGAGTCGATGTCGCGATACCAGGCGAAAGGCCCGGACGAAGAGGGGGAGCTGACCTGCTGCTGCACGCCGGTGGGGTTCATGCTTGCCTCGGCTTGTTGGTATTGTTTTATGGGCGACAAAGGGTCGCGGCCTGGCTGTCATTGTTCAAAGGCCGCACCACCTGCGTCCAACGAGAAAAACCGCCGGTCTGGAACAAGAAAAACTGATCATGAACCTTCGCTTCCTCGAAACCTTCGTCTGGGTCGCCCGGCTCAAGAGCTTCCGTCTGACCGCGGAAAAGCTGTTCACCACCCAGGCCTCGGTGTCCAGCCGCATTGCCGCGCTGGAGGCCGACCTGGGCGTGAAGCTGCTGCTGCGCGATTCACGCGGTGTCAGCCTGACCCCGGAGGGCGGCAAGGTACTGGAGTATGCCGAGCGCATGCTGGAAACCGCCAAGGCCATGAAACAGTCGCTGGACAGCGACCGGACCAAGGTCGGGCGTATCCGTATCGGGGTGATGGACACGGTGATCCACACCTGGATGAGCGCGCTGGTGGCGGAGCTGACCGAGCGTTACCCGCAGGTGGAGATCGAACTGGTGGCCGACACTGCGCTGAACCTTCGCGAGCAATTGCAGAAGGGCTTTCTCGACGTGATCCTGCAGACCGACCTGCTGCGTGAGCAGTCGATCCGCAGCCTGGACCTGGCGCGTTACCCGATGGGTTGGGTGGTGGCCGCCGGTTCGCACCAGCACCGCGACTACACCTCACTGGCCGAGCTTGGGCGTGAGCGGATCATCACCTTCTCGAAGAACTCGCGGCCGCACCAGGAAGTGCTGAGCCTGCTGCTGAGTGCCGGGGCCGAAACGCCGCGGCTGAACTGCGTGAACTCGGTGGCGGCGATTACCCGGCTGTTGCGCGACGGGTTTGGCATTGGTGCGTTGCCACCGGCGCTGGTGGATGCCGAGTTGAGCCGGGGTGAGCTGGTATTGCTGCAGGGGCTGCAACCGCCGCCCAGCCTGGAGCTGGTGGTGGCCTGGCAGACCGGGGTGGCGTTGGTGGATGAAGTGGTCGGGGTTTGCCGGCAGGTGCTGGAGCGGTATGCGCGGGATGTGGGTGGGCAGCGGATTGTGTTGGTCTGACAGATTTGCAGTGCCTGTGCTGGCCTCTTCGCGGGTAAACCCGCTCCCACAGAGTCACCACAGGTCTTGAGGGCTGCGCAGTACCTGTGGGAGCGGGTTCACCCGCGAAAGGGCCGGCACAGGCACAGCAAAAATCAGCGCCAGCTCTCTTTCACCGCCCCACGCCGCCCACCCAGGATCACCCAGCCAATCCCCAGCAGCAGGCTCTCGACCACGAAGGCCAGCACAAACCCTGCACCAAGCCCCCAGCCAACCGCCTCGGGCACCAGCAGGATCTGGTAGCTGTAGCCATTGAGGGTTTCTTCGCGCAACTGCGAGTCCGCCTGCACCAGCACATGCCAGGTACGCTGCACCCATGGCCCTTGCAGCGCCTGCCATTCGTTTTCCAGCAGTTCGTTGCGGATCATCAGGCTTTCGATGCTGTTGGCGTCACTGAGGAACACCGGGTCGTCGCTACTGCGGTAATGCCGCAGCAGCGCCTGCAGGTCGCCATTGAAGAAGCGTTCGGCGGTCTGCCGGAAGCCGTCGAGCGCCTCACGCGATTCGAACAGGTGCGCCTCTACCCGCTGGCTGTAGTCCTTGACCAGCCCCGGGACCTGGATACCGGCCAACAGGCCGAAAGTGAACAGTAGCAACCGCAGGTAACTTCTGAACATGCCGCGTCCTTAGCTCTGGCCGTGCGCCACGCACTCGCCGTGCCGCCACAGGGCCCACTGCCCCGGCTCGTAGCGCTGCCAGGTCTCGTTCTCGGTCAGGGCTTCGGTGGCGATCACCGTGACCACGTCGTTGGGGGTGGTTTCGGTGTGGAAATCGACGATCAGGTCGACATCCTTCAACCGCGCCGCACCAAAGGGTGCACGGCGGGTGATGTGCACCAGCTTGGTAGAACAGAAGCAGAACAGCCAGTCACCGTCGCTGAGCATGCAGTTGAACACGCCCTGGCCACGGTAACCGGCACAGGCATCGACCAGCACCGGCAGCAGCTGTTCCACCGGCACGGGCTCTGGGAAGGCGCTACGGATGCGGTTGAGCAGGTCGCAGAAGGCCGCCTCGCTGTCGGTGTCGCCCACCGGCCGGTAGAAACTGGCCTGCCCCTTGAAGTCGCCCAGTTGGCCGTTGTGCGCGAAGCACCAGTTGCGGCCCCACATTTCCCGTACGAAGGGGTGGGTATTGGCCAGACACACCTTGCCGACGTTGGCCTGGCGGATGTGGCCGATGACCACTTCGCTCTTGATCGGGTAGCGCTGCACCAGGTTGGCCACTTCCGACTCGCTGCTGGCGGCCGGGTCCTGGAACAGGCGCAGGCCACGGCCTTCGTAGAAGCCGATGCCCCAGCCGTCACGGTGCGGGCCGGTACGGCCACCACGCTGCATCAGGCCGGTGAAGCTGAAGACGATATCGGTGGGGACGTTGGCACTCATGCCCAGCAGTTCGCACATAGATGTCTCCGCTTACAGACGGGGCTCTACCCGGCCACCGCCACGGAGGGTGGCCGGGGCGCCTGGAGGTGGCGCATCACGGTAACGGTCGCGGCGCTCGGCGGCCAGGGGGGCCTGGTCTACGAGCTGGTCATCTTCGGCAGCCTGGCGCCGGGCAGCAGCCTCAGCCTGTACGCGGCGCTCACGGGCGCGTTTTTCCAGCGGAAAGCGCAGCAGTACGAAGAGGAAATACAAGGAAAAGGCGCCCATACCGTACATGGCGAAGTCGGATACCGCGCGCCAGGCGTTGTTGCCGACCTTGAAGGCGACATCCAGAGCAGTGATGGCAATGGCCGGGGCGAAGCTGTCCTTGGCCGGGTCGACGATGGTCGGGGTCAGCAGCAGCACCGCCAGCACCACCCGCAGCGGTTCGCGCAGCCAGCGCCACATCCAGCCGGTGAGCTTGAAGCCCACCAGCAGGCAGCCCAGGGCGGCAATGGCGTATAGGCCCCAGGCGAGGGTGTAGTCGTTCTCGGTCATGGTGTTCGTGCAAGCCAGGCAAAGAGATGCCTATGATAAACACTTTTCCGGGCGCAGACAGTGTTTGCCTGTGCCGGCCTCTTCGCGGGTAAACCCGCTCCCACAGGGACCGCACAGCTTTCAAGAGCTGTGGTGTTCCTGTGGGAGCGGGTTTACCCGCGAAGAGGCCGGTACAGGCCCCCCAATCAAGAGATCCTCAATGCCAACCAAGCCCCAACCCCCGATTGCCCACCAGGCCCATACCGCCGACCCATACGCCTGGCTGCAACAGCGCGACACCCCCGAGGTGCTTGCCTACCTGCAGGCCGAGAACGCCTACCAGGAAGCCTGCCTGGCCGACCAGGCGCCGCTGCGCGAGCAACTGTTCGAAGAGATCAAGGGCCGCATCCTGGAAACCGACCTGTCGCTGCCGGCGCCCTGGGGCCCCTACCTGTACTACACCCGCACCACCGCTGGTGACGAGTACCCGCGCCACTACCGCTGCCCGCGCCCTGCCGATGACTCCAACACGGTCGATGAAAGCCGGGAGCAACTGCTACTCGACCCCAACGCCCTGGCCAACGGCGGCTTCCTGTCACTCGGCGCATTCAACGTCAGCCCCGACCACCGCCTGCTGGCCTACAGCCTCGACACCAGCGGCGACGAAATCTTCACCCTGTACGTCAAGGACCTGGCCGATGGCAGCGTCACCACCCTGCCCTTCGACGACTGCGACGGCAGCCTGACCTGGGCCAACGACAGCCAGACGCTGTTCTTCGCCGAACTGGACGACACCCACCGCCCGTGGCGCCTGCGTCGCCACACCCTGGGCAACGAAGGCGCGCAGACCGTGTTCGAGGAGCCCGATGGGCGCTTCTTCCTGCACTGCTACCGCACCAGCTCCGAGCGCCAGTTGGTGCTGCTGCTCAACAGCAAGACCACCAGCGAAGCCTGGGTGCTGGACGCAGAAACCCCGCAGGCGTCGTTCACCTGCCTGGCGCCACGCGTCGAAGGTCACGAGTACTTCCCCGACCACGGTCAGCTCGACGGCCAGTGGCGCTGGTTCATCCGCACCAACCAGGACGGCATCAACTTCGCCCTGTACCACGCCCCGGTCACACCAGTGCCCAGCCGTGAGCAATGGCAGGTACTGGTAGCACACCGCGACGCGATCATGCTCGAAGGCCTCAGCCTGAATGCCGGCGCGCTGACCCTGAGCCTGCGCGAAGGCGGCCTGCCGATCATCGAGGTACACCCGCAGGGCCTGCCGGCCTACCGCGTCGAGCTGCCCGACGCCGCTTATAGCCTGTACGTGCAGGACAGCCTGGAGTTCGCCAGCCCACGCCTGCGCCTGCGCTACGAAGCACTCAACCGCCCCGCCCAGGTGCGTCAGCTGGAGCTGGCCAGCGGTGCCCAGGCGGTACTCAAGCAAACCCCGGTGCTGGGCCCGTTCGATGCCGACGACTATGTCAGCGAGCGCCTTTGGGCCACGGCAGCGGACGGCACCCAGGTGCCGATCAGCCTGGTACGTCGCCGCCAGGACCTTGGCCGGACCGTGCCGCTGTACCTGTATGGCTACGGCGCCTATGGCGAAAGCCTCGACCCGTGGTTCTCGCATGCGCGCCTGAGCCTGCTGCAGCGAGGCGTGGCCTTCGCCATTGCCCATGTGCGTGGCGGCGGTGAACTGGGCGAAGCCTGGTACCGCGCCGGCAAGCAGGAACACAAGCACAACACCTTCAGTGATTTCATCGCCTGTGCCGAGCACCTGATCGCCGAGGGTGTGACGGCTGCCGACCGCCTGGCCATCAGTGGCGGCAGCGCCGGTGGCCTGCTGATCGGCACGGTGCTCAACCTGCGTCCCGAGCTGTTTCGCTGTGCGATTGCCGAAGTGCCGTTCGTCGACGTGTTGAACACCATGCTCGACCCCGAGCTGCCGCTGACCGTGACCGAGTACGACGAATGGGGCAACCCTGAAGAGCCGGAGGTGTATGAGCGGATCAAGGCCTACGCGCCGTACGAGAACGTGAAGGAACAGGCCTACCCGGCGATGCTGGTGGTGGCGGGCTACAACGACAGCCGCGTGCAGTACTGGGAAGCGGCCAAGTGGGTGGCGCGGCTACGCACGCGCAAGACCGACGGCAACCCACTGCTGCTCAAGACCGAGATGGGGGCTGGGCATGGCGGGATGAGCGGGCGATATCAGGGGCTGAAGGATGTGGCCCTTGAGTATGCGTTCGTATTCAGCGAGCTAGGTATCGTTTGAGTTATCTGGGGGCGCTTTGCGCCCCTTTCGCGACACAAGGCCGCTCCCACAGGGATCGCGCATGCCCTGAATCCTGCGCGATCCCTGTGGGGGCGGCCTTGTGTCGCGATGGGCTGCAAAGCAGCCCCAGGATCGCACAGCCAACACAGCCCTCTCAGTCAATCATCCTGCACCGGCGGCTTCGGCGGGTCCTGGCGCAACCCCGGCAATGGCTGGTCCTTCGGTGGCCCGGGCACCGGCATCGGCGGTAGCAGTGGTGCTCCAGGCTGGTTGTCATAGGCTTTGGGCGGCGTACTCGGGGTAATCTGCGGGTATGGCGTGGGCGTCGGCGTACCCGGTGCACCGGGCACCGGCGTGGTCAACCGGGGTGGCGTGCTGGCGGCTTCAGCCATGGGCAGGCCGGCCAACAACAGCACAGCGAGGATCGCGCGAAACATCAGCAACCTCCTGTCGGGAACCTTCCTACAGGCTACGCCTAAATCGAAGCTTTCGCCTGTCCGCCGGCCCCGCAAGCGCGCTAGACTCAATGGCATAACCGTCATTTGCCTGATCAGAACAAAGGAAACACCATGAGCTCCACCTCTTCCGCCGCCGCCACCGCGCGCCTGGACCGCATCCTGGCCGATGCCAAGCGCGACAAGGAAATGGGCTACCGCGACAAGGCCCTGAAAATGTACCCGCACGTCTGCGGCCGCTGCGCCCGCGAGTTCTCCGGCAAGCGCCTGAGCGAGCTGACCGTGCACCACCGCGACCACAACCACGACAACAACCCACAGGACGGCTCCAACTGGGAACTGTTGTGCCTGTACTGCCACGACAACGAGCACTCGCGCTACACCGACCAGCAATACTTCAGCGAAGGCTCCACCAGCACCCCGAGCATCGCCAAGGCCACACACAACCCGTTCGCCGGGCTGGCGGGCATGCTGAAGAAAGACTGACCATCGATTCCCCCCGCTGCTACCGGGCAGCCCGTATAATTGCGCTTTTTTCGCGAAGGGCCCCGGTACGTGGCAAACAAACGATACAGCTGCATCGGCCTGTTCAACCCCAAGTCGGCAGAAAACGTCGGTTCGGTGATGCGCGCCGCGGGTTGCTACGGCGTCAACTCGGTGTTCTACACCGGCAAACGCTACGAACGCGCCCGTGACTTCGTCACCGACACCAAGCGTGTGCACTACGATATCCCACTGATCGGCATCGATGACCTGCAACGCATCATCCCGCTGGGCTGCACGCCAGTGGCAGTGGAGTTGGTGGAGGGTGCGCGGCCATTGCCGGAATACACCCACCCGGACCGGGCCATCTACATCTTCGGGCCGGAAGACGGCAGCCTCAGTGCCGATGTGCGGGCGTGGTGCGAAGAGACCATCTACATTCCGACCGAGGGCTGCATGAACCTGGCGGCGACGGTGAATGTAGTGCTGTACGACCGCATGGCCAAGGGGCTGAATACCCGTTCGGGGCCAAGGTTCAAGTAGTAAAAAGGCCGCCACTGCGGCAGCAGGACCGGCCTTTTCGCGGGTGAACCCGCTCCCACAGACTGTGCATGCCCTGTGGGAGCGGGTTCACCCGCGAAGAGGCCGGCACAGGTACAGAGATGGCTAGCGCAACGCCTTGCTCTGCAACACCTCGGAGCGCCGCCCCAGCACGTTCTCGCTGATCTGCACGAAGTCCTCCGTGCTGACACTGGGCAGGCGCATCAGCCCGCGTGCCACATCGTCCAGCGAGCGTTTGGCCTGGGTGTGGATGCGGATTTCCTTGTCCAGCGCCTGAAGCAACATCACCCCGCGCGCCACCTGCGCCGGGGTGGCATGCTCGCCCTTGAGCCGGGTGACTTTGGCGCCCTGCTTGCTCAGGCGCGCCTGCCAGGCCTGGTAACGGTCATCACTCACCCCGCCCGAGCGGCGCAGCAACTCGCTGGCGTAGTAGTCAGTCAGGCTCTCTACCAGCCAGTCACTGCCGTCACGCCCATGGATCTGTGCAAACAGTTGCACCACTTCGCGCAGCAACGGGCTGCTGCCATTCTCGCTGACCATCGGCCGGGCACTGTGCAGGTACAGCGAGCCCTGTGCGGCCATCGCCCCTCGCCACATGCCGTCGCGGGCACCGACCAACAGCAGCTTCGGCGGGTTACGCGGGAATACCGCCTGCAATTGCGGCCAGACAAAGGTCAGCAAGGTCAGGTTGTCCATGCGCCGCATACCCTGCCCCACCGGGGCGGCCACAGTCACCTCGGTTTCGCCCAGGCGGGCGCGGCGGCTACCCAGGTCACCGGCGAGCATCCAGCCAGTGGGGCGATCGAACAGGCGCGAAACGTTGTCGATGCGGAACTTGTCCTTGCCGATGCGCGGCCAGGAGGTCTCGATGCTCTTCCAGCCCTCGGGCAGGTCGAACGCCAGACGCGCCACCAGCTCGGTGCCATCCTGCTGGTCGAGGCGCGCAGGCGGTACCAGCTGGTCACCGAGGAACAGCGCCCAATGCGGGGTGATGCGCGACGAATAGGCGCCGCTGCCGCGCTTCTGGTCCAGTTGCACGCGGTAGCTGAGGCTGGTCTTGCCGGCCGCCGGTTGCCACACGCCGCGCTGGCCTTGCAGATGCCATTGGCCATCAGCCTGGAAGCCGCTATAGGCCCCGGCCTTGCCCAGGTCAAAGTCCAGGCTGCGCACGGCACTGCCTTCGGCAAAGGTGAGGCGGACTTCCGCCTGGCCGCTGGCCGGTAACAGGCGCACCTGATAGTCGAGGTCGACCTTTTTCGCCCAGGCCGGCGAACTGGCCATCAGGCCCAACAGCAACAACAGCTGGCAACGCATACAGAAACTCCTTGTTTCCCGTGGCAGCGGGCCGCGCCGGTCAGCTGGCGCGGAAGATCAGGTGGTCTTCCCAGTCGTCTTCGTGCACATCGTGCTCACTGAGCATGCGCCCCGACTGGGAGATGCGCTGTTCATGGACCTGCTGGCGATCGCCGCAGACCAGGTGGTGCCAGGCCGGCAGGTCCTTGCCCTCGCTGACCAGGCGGTAGCCACAGGTGCTCGGCAGCCACTTGAACTGGTCGGCCTTGCCCGGAGTGAGCTGGATGCAGTCAGGTACATGGGCGAAGCGGTTGGGGTAATCGCTGCACTGGCAGGTGTCCAGATCCAGCAGCTTGCAGGCGATGCGCGTGTAGTAGACGCTGTTGTCGTCCTCGTCCTCGAGCTTTTGCAGGCAGCACAGGCCGCAGCCGTCACACAGCGACTCCCACTCTTGCGGGCTGAGTTGCTCGAGGGTCTTGCGCCGCCAGAACGGCGCGTTTTCAGCGATCATGACACGGGTTTCCTGCATTCATCTTGGGGCCACGGCGCGCGGCGGCGCCAGTCTAGAGCCTGGCCTTCGGCAAAGCCAGACCGCTTGTCAGTCACGACGCGAGGCAGTAGCGTGCGCGTTTCCCGTCCTTTTGCAGGAGCCGCCATGAGCGCCAACCCTCGCATTGCCGATTACGCCATCAACGAGCAGTTCATCAACCGCTGGTCGCCCCGCGCCTTCACTGCCGAACCGATCAGCGAAGAGACCCTGCTGAGCTTCCTCGAAGCCGCGCGCTGGGCGCCGTCGGCGAACAACTCGCAACCTTGGCGCTTCCTCTACGCCCGCCGTGACACGCCGAACTGGGAGCGTTACCTGAACCTGCTGGTGCCAGCCAACCGCAGCTGGGCGCAACAGGCTTCGGCGCTGGTGCTGGTCATTTCCAAGACCACATTCACCGCCCCGGGCACCACGGAAGAAAAACCGGCGCTGTGGCACACCTTCGATACAGGCTCCGCCTGGGGGCACCTGGCCCTGCAAGCCAGCATCAGCGGCTGGCACACCCACGGCATGGCCGGTTTCGACCAGGCGCTGGCGCGTCAGGAGCTGAAGGTGCCTGAGGGCTACGTGCTGCATGCCATGGTGGCGATCGGCAAACTGGGTGACAAGGCCAGCCTGACCGAGGCACTGCAGGCGCGTGAAGTGCCCAGCCCGCGCAAGCCACTGAGCGAACTGGCTGCCGAAGGTGATTTCAGCCTGTAAGCCTTTTATTGGCTGAACAGGCCTCTTCGCAGCACAAGGCTGCTCCTACAGCGCAGTGGAAATCCTGTAGGAGCAGCCTTGTGCTGCGAAGAGGCCGGTACAGGCAACAGAAATCAATAGCCCCGGGCGAAGTCCACTTCCCCACGCAACTCCTGCCCCGCCACATACGCCCGCACATTCTCGACAAATAACCGCACCATCGCCGCCGGCGAGGTGGGCGCCGAGCTGTGCCCGGTCAGCAGCAACCCCCACGCCGTCCAGAACGGGTGCTGCCTGGGCAGCGGCTCCTGCCGGCACACATCGATCACCGCGCCCGCCAGGTGCCCTTCCTTCAGTGCCTCGACCAGGTCCGCGTCGACCACCGCCACACCACGCCCGGCATTGATGAACAGCGCCGTGGGCTTGAAGCACTTGAACAGCGCCGCGTCATACAGGTCATGGGTTGCCGGGGTATCCGGCAGCAGGTTGAGCACGTAGTCGACCTGGCCAACCATGCGCGGCAGGTCGGCCAACGCCGCTACCTCGACGAACGGCGCCTGCTCGCGGGCGCTGCTGGCAACGCCATACAGGACCACGCCAAACGCCTGCAGGAACTCGGCCACCCGCTGGCCAATGTCGCCAGTGCCGACGATCAGCACCTTGCGCCCTTCCAGGGTACGCCCCGGGCGGTCGTCCCAACGCCGTTCGACCTGACTGACCAGGCGCGACAGCACCTCGCGTTCATGGCCGAGCATGTAGGTGAGCATGTACTCGGCCATCACCTGGCCAAAGATGCCCACGGCGCGGGTCAGGCGATAGTCACGCGGCAGGCCCTCGGCCAGCAGCGGGGTGATACCGGCCCAGGTGGACTGCATCCAGCCCGGCTTGTGGCCCTGGCGCAGCAGGCTCGCCAGCAGGTCCGGCTGGCCTAGCCACACCGGGCACTGTGGCGCCTGGCGGGCCAGTTCGGCGGAGTCGCCGCTGGTCAGGATTTCCAGTTCAGGCGCGGCTGCGCGCAAAATCTCGGCGTATCGAGCATGATCATGCTCAGCAATCAGTACTCGCATGATCAGGCCGGGTCGTTACGGCGCAGCAACTCTTCGGGCAGATGCTCGATATAGTCGTCTTCCGGCGGCGGCATCTGCAGGTGATAGCCCTGGTTGTCGAGGTTTTCCAGTACTTTGGCGATGTCCTCGCGGGCCAGCTTGCGCTCGGGGGTAAGCACCAGGTCGAAAGCATGCATGGGTGTGCCGAAGAACGGCAGCAGGCCTTCGGGCACGCGCTCCAGGCCGTCAGCCTTGAGTACGTACAGGTACATTTCGTTCTTGCGGGGGCTCTTGTAGATAGAGCAAATGCGTTTCATCGGGTCTCTCCGGCGCCTGCCAGGCTGTCCAGCAGGGCCTGGCCCATGCGCTCACGGCGCCAGCCGCGCAGCGAATCGGGCAATTGATAGGGGCCATTGGGGTAGCCGCTCTTGAGCAGCGCTTCCAGGGCTTTCTTGCGCAGCATCAGCTCGGGGGCAATGCCCAGACGCTCGCCTTCGGCCTGGCCGATGGCACGCAGCTGCTTGAGGATGCCAGCGGCCTCGATCGGCAAAGGCTCGGGCAAGGCCTGTGGCCATTGTTCGGCTGGCAGGCTGGCAGCACGCTTGATCAGCTGGATGAGGAACTCACCGTCCTGACGAATGGTGCGCGGATGCATCTCGTCGATCTTGGCCAGGGCCGACAGGTTGTTCGGCTGGCTCTTGGCCATGGGCCACAGCGAGTGCTCCTTGAGGATGCGGTTGCGCGGCACGTCGCGGTTGCGTGCTTCACGCTCGCGCCAGGCACACAGTTCACGCAGCACTGCCAGTTGCTGGGGGGCCAGCTTCCAGGCCAGCTTGACGTCGCGGTACAGGCTCTCGGGGTCGACTTCGCGGCGCAGCTGCGCGACCAGCTCGGCGCCATCTTCCAGCACCCAGGCGTACTTGTCGTCGGACAGCCGTGGGCGCAATACGGTGAACAGTTCGGCCAGGTGCACGGCATCCTCGGCGGCATAGCTGACCTGGGTGTCGGACAGCGGACGCTGCAGCCAGTCGGAGCGGGTTTCACCCTTGGGCAGCTCGATACCCAGTACATCCTGCACCAAGCGCGAATAGCCCATGGAGAAGCCCAGGTTCAGGTAGCCGGCGGCCAGCTGGGTGTCGAACAGCGGCTGTGGCAGCTTGCCGGTCAGGCGTAGCAACACTTCGAGGTCTTCGCTGCAGGCATGCAGCACCTTGACCACGCCGCTGTCATCCAGCAGATCGGCCAAGGGTTGCCAGTTGCCGATCAGCAGCGGGTCGATCAGGAAGGCACGCTGGCCGTCGCCGATCTGGATCAGCCCGGCTTTCGGGTAGAAGGTGTCGACCCGCATGAATTCGGTATCGACGGCGACGAAGGGCAGTTCGTGCCAGTTCCGGCAGTGTTCGGCCAGGCTCTGGTCGTCACGGATCCAGTGTATTTCGATGGCCACGAGGCTCTCCCACTAACATTGGCGCGCAGTATATACGGCGCGGGCACTGCTGGTGAAACCTGCGCCATCCCTGGAATAGATAAACGGTGCCGCACCGTCGCCTTTTGTAGGAGCAACCTTGTGCTGCGAAAGGGCCGCTGCACTGATCATGGTACCGTGTTGGCTGTACCAGCCTCTTCGCAGCACGAGGCTGCTCCTACAGTGACCGCATGAAGCCAGACTCAGCGCTTGGCGGTCAGCCATGGTCGGCAGCTGGCGAACATGTCCAGCGACTGCTGGTAAACCTCGGTATGCACCTGCAACAGGCCGAGCATCGAATGGAACAGATTGTCCTGCGACAGCGGTGCATCGCTGAGCTTGGCCAGGCAGTCGGTGTCAACGCCGAAGTCCTCCTTGTAGCTGTCGGAGAACCAGGTCAGCAGCGGCACGTGCTTCTGCTGCTCGGGGGCGATGGCGTACGGCGTACCGTGCAGGAACAGGTTGTACTCACCCAGCGACTCGCCATGGTCGGACAGGTAGATCATCGCCGTGTCGACCTTGTCCTGCTTGCTGCGCAGGGTGTCGATCAGCGAGGCCAGCACCTTGTCGGTATAGGCCAGGGTGTTGTCGTAGCCGTTGACGATTTCCTGCTCGCTGCACTGGTCCAGCGCGTTGCTCTGGCACACCGGGGCAAAGCGCTGGTCGGCGGCCGGGTAGCGCTTGAAATATTCAGGCCCGTGGCTGCCCATCTGGTGCAACACCAGCACGGTGTCCTTGTCGAGGTTATCGATCAGCTCACCCAGGCCCTGCAGCAGGATCTGGTCATGGCATTCACCCTCAGCGCACAGTTGCGTGTCCTTCAGGTTGCTGACATCGACGAACTGCACGCGGTCGCAGGTGCCCTTGCAGCCCGACTGGTTGTCACGCCACTGCACCGCCAGGCCGGTACGCTGGAGGATGTCCAGCAACCCTTCGCGGTTCTTCGCCACGCGGGCATCGTAGTCCTTGCGCTTCATGCCAGAGAACATGCACGGCACCGAGACGGCGGTTTCCGTGCCGCAGGAGTGCACATCGGAGAACGCCAGCAAGCCCTGCTCCCTGGCAAGATTCGGCGTGGTATCGCGGTTGTAGCCGAGCACGCCGAAGTGGTCTGCCCGTGCACTTTCACCCACCACCAGTACCGTTAGCGACTTACGTTCATGCTTCTGCCAGGCGGCATCACGTTTGGCATCTTCGCCATAATGCTGGAAGGGCCGCGATGCGGTACCGACGCGCTCGCTGACATAACCGATGGAGGCACCCACGATATTGCTCGGGGTGAGCATCAGACGCAGTTCGTGGTGGTTGCGAAACAGCGACGACAGCCCCTGGTAGTTAACCAGTGCCACCGAGCCCAGTGCCACCACGCAGGCACCGCCAACCACCAGCTTGCCGAGCAGTTCACGGTGCCAGGCGCGGTAGGCGATTGGTGCCTTCCATAACAGTACCGAAGGTACTACGCCGAGGCCCAGGATATACAAGGCAAACTTTAACGAAAGCAAGTCACGCACTTCCGCCACGTTGGTTTCCGCGATATTGCGAAACATACCCGCGTCAATAAGCACACCGTATTGGTTCATGAAGTAAGCCACACCCGCTCCACTCATGAACAACACGATAAGTATCGGTTTCAATATATAACGGAAGGCGAACAACGTAAGGATCAGGTTGAACGCGAACAGCATCAGCACGGCAAACGCCAGGCTCAGCCAAAGCCCCGGCAAACCGGGCGGCACGACCTGTTCAAGATGCTGCCAGAGAAAGACATTGAAGCCGATCAGCAGGTAAAGGCTGGCCAGCAACGTGACCCATTCAGTCCGCAGGGATTTGAAGTTGAGCATCAGCGTTCGCAATCAAGAGTGATTATCAGCCCAAGGGCCAGCGCGGCACCGGGGAAACTTGGCTGAACTCTAGAAAGCGTGCCATCAATATTTTGTGAAAAAGACGCCAACAAATTCGTGAGCGGGCGCCTTTTCAACATTAAAAGAAGTTCATGTAGCGCTTGTTCAGCCTGGCAGGCGTGCCTTGGCGTACGGCTCGCGGTCGATGTCCAGCACTTCCACGCACAGCTGGATGTCCAGCCCGGGCTGCTCGGGAATGGCTTCACGCAGTACTTCCAGCAGGCTGGCGGACAGTTGCCTCTTCACCTCGGCCGAGCGCCCACTGAGGATGGCCAGGCGCACATGGGCAAAGGCGCGCTCGCCGGGCGCGGTGCCCAGGCGAAACTGGCCGAAGGCCTGGGCACGGCTCTTGATGTCGGCCTCGTCGGGAAACTGGCCACTGCCGGCCAGGGCCTGGTTAAGGCGCAGCAGCAAGGTATCGATGTTCAGCTCGCGCAGGTTGCCGCTGTATTCCAGGTTCAGGTGAGGCATGGCACAGGTTCCGGGTCACGGGGAGATGCGACATCCTACCCCAGCCCCCTACCTGCGCAAAGACGACTATCCTCAAAGATCAGGACCATTCGCCAACCCCGACAGAGGTGAAGAAATGCCAGTTCCGCATGATCTGCTCGCTGACCTGCACGTTACCGCTGATGCATTCCAGGCGCTCATGGAAAAGGACCAGACACTGCACTCACTGCACAAGGAATACAACGCAAAAGACAAGGAGGTGGTCGCCGCCGAAGGCAACGGTACCAACGACGAGGCCGTCAACCGCCTGCGCAAGGAACGGTTGCTGATCAAGGACAAGATCGAACGGATCATTCATCCGCCCAAATCCTGACAGGAATTCATTGAATCCACCGGCCTCTTCGCGGGTTTACCCGCGAAGAGGCCAGCAACCCTCACATAGCAGCCGCAGCCTTCAACGCCCCATCCAGGTCCTCGACCAGGTCACGGTAATCCTCGATCCCCACCGACAATCGCAGCAGGTTCTCGCTGATTCCCATCACGCCCTTCTGCTCCGGGCTCAGCGAGCAGTGCGACATGCTCCAGGAGTGGTTGATCATGCTCTCCACCCCGCCTAGCGAGTCGGCCAGCACGAAGATCTGCAGCGCTTCCACCAGCCGGTTGAGCGCGGCCCGGTCGCCCTTGACCTTCATCGCCACCACCGCCCCGCCACTGCGCATCTGCCGTTTGCACAGCTCATGCTGCGGGTGGCTTTCCAGCCCCGGGTAATACACCTGCTCGATCTGCGCGTGGCTTTCGAGGAAACGTGCTACCTGCAGGGCATTGGCACATTGGCGCTCCATGCGAACATCCAGGGTCTTCAGACCGCGCAGGGCCAGGTAGCAGTCGAATGGCCCCTGTACCGCACCAATCGCCATGCTGATACGGCGCAAGCGCGCCAACAGCGCATCATTGGCTGCTACCACCACGCCGCCGGTGAGGTCGGAGTGGCCGCCGATGTACTTGCTGGCAGAGTGCATCACCAGGTCCACGCCCAGGGTGATCGGGCGCTGGTTCCACGGCGAGCAGAAGGTGTTGTCGATGCAGGTAAGGATGCCCCGCGCCTTGGCCAGGTCGCACACAGCCTTGATATCGACCAGGTGCAGCAGCGGGTTGGTCGGCGATTCGATCCAGATCAGCTGGGTTTCCGGCTTGATGGCGGCAGCCACCGCCTCGAGGTCGTTGAGGTCGACGTAGGTGGTGGTCAGGCCCGAGGTGCGGCTGCGGTAGTCTTCGAGGATGCGGAAGGTACCGCCGTACACACCGTTCATCACCACCACGTGGGCATCCTTGGGCAACAGCTCCAGCACGGTGGCGGTGGCGTTCACACCCGAGGCGCAGGCGACCGCGCCAACCCCTTCTTCCAGGGCAGCGACACAGGTTTCGTAGGCATGCCGGGTGGGGTTGCCGACGCGGCTGTAGGAGTATTCCGGCTTGTCGTCCAGGCTGCGCTTGGTGAACGAGCTGGCAGTGACGATCGCCGGAAAAATAGCGTTATCGGCGACGCTGAACTGCTCACCGGCGTGAATGGTACGGGTGGCGAAATTGCGCGGCTTGTCGGACATGGTCAGGCCCATTGGCAGAATGAAAGTTGCCACTATCGCACAACCCAAATCTTCTGGCCTTGGGGTAATCTGTGAAAAATTTTTCTCCACGGCCCACGCGCGATATGGACAGTTTCGACCAGCACATTCTCACCCTGCTTCAGCGCGACGCCTCGATCTCGCTCAAGGACCTGGCCGAGGCCGTCAACTTGTCCACCACGCCGTGCTGGAAGCGGGTCAAGCGCCTGGAGGAAGACGGCTACATTGTCGGTCGCGTCGCCCTGCTCGACCCGGAACGGCTGGGGTTGGGGCTGACGGTGTTCGTCCAGCTCAAGACCCAGCGCCACGACAGCGCCTGGCTGGAGCAGTTTGCCGCGACCGTGACCGGGTTCGAGGAAGTGATGGAGTTCTACCGTATGTCCGGCGACTGGGATTACATGCTGCGGGTGGTGGTGGGGGATATTGCGGCGTACGACCGGTTTTATAAAAAGCTGATTACCAGTACTGACGGGCTGTCGAACATCACGTCCAGTTTTGCCATGGAGCAGATGAAGTACACCACGGCTTACCCGGTGCATCGTTCCTAATCGGTGCTGGATTCTTCGCGGGCTTGCCCGCGAAGAGGCCGGCACAGGCAACCGATCAATCCGAGGCCAGCACCGCCGCAATGCGGTTCCCGGCCTTGGCCTTCTCGACCTTGATCGCCACGAACTTCGAGGTCGGGGTATAGGTCCCCTCGCCATAGCTTTCCAGCGGCACCAGCGGGTTGGTCTCCGGGTAATAGGCCGCCGCCTGCCCCTCGGGCACGTCATACGCCACCAGGCGGAAGCCCGACACCCGCCGCTCCACGCCATCCTCCCACAGCGACACCAGGTCCACATGCTCGCCCGGCTCGAAGCCCATCCGGCGGATGTCGACCTCGTTGACGAACACTACTTCACGCAGGCCGAACACCCCGCGATAACGGTCGTCCAGGCCATAGAGGGTGGTGTTGTACTGGTCGTGCGAACGCAGGGTTTGCAGGATCAGGTCGGGCTTGTCACCGCGCGCCAGCACCTTGGCATTCACCAACTGCTCCGGCAGCTGGTGCAAGCTGAAGCGCGCCTTGCCAGTGGCCGTGCGCCAGGTACGGTCGGCGGCGTTGTTGCCCAGGTGGAAGCCGCCCGGGTGCTGCAGGCGCTCGTTGAAATCGGTAAAACCGGGGATCACATCGGCAATCATGCTGCGGATACGGCCGTAGTCGGCAACAGCGTATTCCCAGTCGATCGGCTGCTTGCCCAGGGTCGCCTGAGCCATGCCGGCGATGATCCACGGCTCCGAGCGCAGGTGCGGCGAGCGCGGGCGCAGTTGGCCGTGGGAGATGTGCACCATGCTGAAGGTGTCCTCTACGGTCACCCCTTGCGGCCCGCTGGCCTGCATGTCGATTTCGGTACGGCCCAGGCACGGCAAGATCAGCGCATCGCGGCCGGTGACCAGGTGCGAGCGGTTGAGCTTGGTGGAAATCTGCACGGTCAGCGCGCAATTGCGCATCGCCGCATGGGTGCGTGGCGTATCCGGCGTAGCTTGGGCAAAGTTGCCACCCAGGCCTATGAACACCTTGGCCCGCCCCTCTTCCATGGCCTTGATCGCCAGCACCGCATTGTGCCCGTGGGCGCGCGGCACGCGGAACCGGAAGCGCTTTTCAATGGCATCGAGCAGCGCAGCCCCGGGCTTCTCGTCGATGCCCATGGTGCGGTCGCCCTGCACGTTGCTGTGGCCACGCACCGGTGACAGGCCGGCGCCGGGCTTGCCGACGTTACCGCGCAGCAACTGCAGGTTGACGATTTCCTGCACGGTCGGCACCGAGTGGCGGTGCTGGGTGACGCCCATGGCCCAGCACATGATCACCCGTTCGGCCTTGCGGTACATGCGCGCAGCCAGTTCGATCTCGGCCTGGGTCAGGCCCGATTGCTCGACGATGTGCGCCCAGGGCGTGGCATCCACGACGTCCAGGTAAGCGTCGATACCACTGGTGTGCTCGGCGATGAAGGCATGGTCGAACACCGCCGGTTCGCCATTGGCCTGTGCTTCGCGCTCCCACTGCAGCAGGTACTTGGCGATGCCGCGCATCACTGCCATGTCGCCGCCCAAAGCCGGACGGAAGTAGGCCGTGTTGGTTGGCTCGGAGCCATTGCTGAGCATCTCGAAGGGGTGCTGCGGGTGCTGGAAGCGCTCCAGGCCGCGCTCTTTGAGCGGGTTGAAGCAGACCACCTGGGCACCACGTTTCACCGCTTCACGCAGCGGTTCGAGCATGCGCGGGTGGTTGGTGCCGGGGTTCTGGCCGATGACGAAGATGGCGTCGGCCAGCTCCAGGTCGTGGAACACCACCGTGCCCTTGCCCACGCCGAGGGTTTCCGACATGCCCACGCCGCTGGCCTCATGGCACATGTTCGAGCAGTCGGGGAAGTTGTTGGTACCGTAGGCACGGACGAACAGCTGGTAGAGGAACGCCGCCTCGTTGCTGGCCCGGCCCGAGGTGTAGAACTCGGCCTCGTCGGGCGAATCGAGTGCGCGCAAATGTTGGGCAATCAGCGCAAAAGCTTCTTCCCAACTGGTTTCGACATAGTGGTCGGTGGCCGCGTCATAGCGCATCGGGTGGGTCAGGCGGCCTTGGTACTCCAGCCAGTAGTCAGTCTGTTCGGCCAGCGCACTGACGCTGTACCTGGCGAAGAACGCCGGGTCCACCGAGCGGCCGGTGGCCTCCCAGTTGACCGCCTTGGCGCCGTTCTCGCAGAACTTGACCATGTCGTTTTCCGGCGACTCGCCCCAGGCGCAGCCGGGGCAGTCGAAGCCACCGTTCTGGTTGGTCTTGAGCATGGCCCGCAGGTTCTTGAAGGCATTTTCGCTGCCCAGCCAGCTCTTGGTCACGCTCTTGAGCGCCCCCCAGCCGGCGGCGGCGCCCTTGTAGTCCCTGATGTGTTGGTCCTGGCTCATGCGATGAATCCTCACGCTTCGATGCTTTTTTTCAGCCTATGGAGCGTGGGGGAGAGCCGTCCAATCGAAAGATCTTACGGGGTGATAGGTGGTTTCGATCATGGGTATTTTCTGGAGATGTGTTGGGGCTGCCAGGTGCTTGCCACAGAATCTTCAGCGCCTATGAGATCGAGCGCCGCCCGCGCGGCGCTTCGCGGCACAAGGCCGCTCCCACATTTGTTTCGGGCCAGTCACTCCTGTGGTTTCACCTCTGTCCGCTTTGTTTGTTCCATTCGATATCGAACGGTACGCCACTGCACCCCATCAATCTCCAGCCATGCACCAAAGCTGCAACCCACCTGGCACAGGAATAACTGGCCCGAAACAAATGTGGGAGCGGCCTTGTGCCGCGAAGCGCCGCGCGGGCGGCGCTCGATCTCATAGGCGCTGAAGATGCTGCGCCAAGTGATAGAGGCCATCGATCAATCGGTCGGACAAAGCAATTTGACGGCCCTGCGGCCAGGTTATAGCTTGGACTCAAGTCCCAACCCATTCGAGCGCGAACGTGGAACAGAACAGCCGGCCCCTGATCGACGGCTTCAACCGGAAAATCGACTACCTGCGGATGTCGGTCACCGACCGCTGCGACTTCCGTTGCGTGTACTGCATGGCCGAAGACATGCAGTTCCTGCCGCGCCAGCAAATCCTCAGCCTCGAAGAACTGTTCCTGGTGGCCGAGCGCTTCGTCGCTCTCGGCACCCGCAAGATCCGCCTGACCGGCGGCGAGCCGTTGGTGCGCCAGGGCATCGTCGACCTGTGCGGGCGCATCGCTGCCCTGCCCGGCCTGCGCGAGTTGTGCCTGACCAGCAACGGCTCGCAACTCGGGCGCCTGGCCCAACCGCTGTTCGACGCCGGTGTCACGCGCCTGAACATTAGCCTCGACAGCCTGGACGCCGAACGCTTCAAACAACTGACCCGCACCGGCGACCTGCACCAGGTGATCGCCGGCATCGACGCCGCCCGCCAGGCCGGCTTCAAGCGCACCAAGCTCAACTGCGTAGTCCTCAAGGGCCGCAACGACCACGAGCTGGTCGACCTGGTACGCTTTGCCATCGACCGCGAACTGGACATCACCTTCATCGAAGAAATGCCCTTGGGCGTGATCAGCGAACATGAACGCGGCGAGTCGTTCTGCTCCAGCGATGAAGTACGCGCGCTGCTGGCCGAGCAGTTCACCCTGGTCGAGTCGACCGAGTCGTCCCAAGGCCCGGCCCGCTACTGGCGCCTGGCCGAAGCCGCCAACACTCGGGTCGGCTTCATTTCGCCACACAGCCACAACTTCTGCGCCACCTGCAACCGCGTGCGCCTCACTGTCGAAGGTCGCCTGCTGCTGTGCCTGGGCAATGAACACTCGGTGGACCTGAAACAGGTGCTGCGCGCCCACCCCGGCAACCCTGAACGCCTGGAAAAGGCCATTCGTGACTCGTTGCACCTCAAGCCCTACCGCCATCACTTCGAAGTCGGTGGCGATGTGCAGATCCTGCGTTTCATGAACATGACCGGCGGCTAGCCAGCCGCCTCTGGATTTCCATGATCGTCCACCCCACCCCCGATGTGCTGCGTGTGCTGTTCACCCTCAAGGGTTCGATCGTCAAGCGCATTGCCCTGCGCTGCCTGACAGTCACCCTGCTGGCCGCGCTGATCGTGTTGGTCGAGCGACATTTCCCGGCATTTTTCTACCCGGTCAGCGCCACGCCGTTCACCTTGCTCGGCCTGTCGCTGTCGATTTTCATGAGTTTTCGCAACAACGCCTGCTATGACCGCTGGTGGGAGGGGCGCAAGGCCTGGGGCAAGCTGATCATCGAAACCCGCTCGTTCGTGCGCGAAAGCCTGGTGATTACCGACGAAACCCTGCGTGCCGAACTGTTGCGCAGCCTGTGCGGCTTTGCCCATGCACTGAATGCACGGCTGCGCAGCGAGGACGAACTGGCCGCCGCCCGGCCTTGGCTGGCCCGGCCCGAAGCTATCAGCCCGCACAACGTGTGCGACGCCATCCTGCGCGAAATCGGCGGGCACTGCTCGCGGCTGGCCGAACAGCAGCACATCAGTGACTGGCGCTACAGCCTGCTGGAACAGCGGCTGGTGGGCCTGACCGAAGTGCAGGCCACCTGCGAGCGGATCAAGGGCACACCGTTGCCGTTCCCCTACACGCTGTTGCTGCACCGCACCATCTACATCTTCTGCCTGTTGCTGCCGTTTGCCCTGGCCGAGCCGCTGGGTTGGCTGGCGCCGCTGTTCACCACCATCGTGGGGTACACGTTCTTCGGGCTGGATGCGATTGGCAATGAGCTGGAAGACCCGTTCGGGCGCGATGAGAACGACCTGCCGACCGATGCCATGGTGCGGACCGTGGAGCGCGATGTGCTGGCGGGGTTGGGAGAACAACAGCTGCCGCCGGCGTTGTTGCCGGTGGACCATGTTTTGAGCTGACCGAATGCAGTGGCCTGTGCCGGCCCTTTCGCGGGTAAACCCGCTCCCACAGGGCCCCCACAGGTTTCGAACCCTGCGCGTTACCTGTGGGAGCGGGTTTACCCGCGAAGAGGCCAGGACAGGAGAAAACTCAGCCCCGGCTTGCACAGGCCTCGATCGGCTTCAGGTGCTTGACGAAGTTGCACGGCCGGTGCCGCGCATCCAGCTGCTCCGCCAGGATGCCCTCCCACGCCGTACGGCAGGCCCCGGTGGAGCCCGGCAGGCAGCACACCAACGTCCGGTTCGAAAGGCCGGCCAACGCCCGGCTCTGCACCGTCGAGGTGCCGATATCGAGAATCGACAATGCACGGAACAGTTCGCCAAAGCCATCGATGCGTTTGTCCAGCAAGCACTCGACCGCTTCCGGCGTGCTGTCACGGCCGGTAAAACCGGTACCGCCGGTGATCAGCACCACCTGCACCTGCTCGTCGGCAATCCAGGTGGCGACCTGGGCGCGGATCTTGTACAGGTCGTCCTTGAGCAACGCCCGCGCTACCAGGCGGTGGCCGACCTCCACCGAGCGGCTGGCCAGCAGCTCGCCAGAGGTGTCGTTTTCGTAGGTACGGGTGTCGCTGACGGTCAGAACGGCGATATTGAGCGGTACGAAGACCGCGTCGAGCTGGACGCGCACGGTGAGGCTCCTCGAATGGCATGCCGCCACGCTAGAGGCATGGCCCGGGGGCGTCCAATCGATATGGCATACCGGCTGATCAATGACATCTATCGCAGACCTGAGTTATGGTCTGCACAACCCGATACCAGGCACTTCCATGGACATCAAGCAGCTCAAGTTCCTCATCGCCCTCGACCAGACCCGCCACTTCGGCCAGGCAGCGGCGCTGTGCCATATCACTCAGCCGACGCTGTCCATGCGCCTGCGCAACCTGGAGGACGAACTGGACCTGGTGCTGGTCAAGCGTGGCCAGCGCTTCGAAGGTTTCACCGAGGCCGGCGAGCGCATCCTGGCCTGGGCCCGCACCCTGCTCGCCGCCCACGACGGCCTGCAGGCCGAGGCCGCCAGCTGCCGTGGCCAGGTGGTCGGCAGCCTGCGCCTGGGCACGGTGCCGCTGGCCAGTTTCAACCCCATGCACCTGCTGCTGCCGCTGCGTGAAAAATACCCCGAACTGCACTTCCAGCTCAGCTCGCTGAGCTCGGAACAGATCATCGACGGGCTCAGCCGCAACCAGCTCGACCTGGGCATCTGCTACCTGGACCAGGTCAACACCAGCTTCTTCGAAGTGATCGAACTGGGCACCACCACCATGGGCCTGCTGCACGATACCCGGCACTTCCAGTTCACCAGCGACACCCTGCGCTGGGACGAGCTAGGCAACATTCCGCTGGGCCTGCTGAGCAAGGGCATGCATTACCGCCAATCGCTGGACCTGAGTTTCCGCAGCCGTGGCCTGGAGCCGAATGCGGTGCTGGAAAGCGACTCGAGCTTCCAGCTGATCCAGGCCATCAACACCGGCATGTGCTGCGCAGTCATGCCGCTGGACTGCGGCCTGGAGGACCTGAGCGAGCACCTGCGCATCCTGCCGGTGGCCGATGCCGCCATCCACAGCCCGGTCGGCCTGCTGCTGCGCCGCAGCGAGCCGCGCTCGGCCATTGCCGAGCAGTGCTTCGATGAGGCGCGGGCGCTGTTTCAGGCCAGCTGAGCGCTGGTCGCCTGGCGGTACTGGCGCGGGGTGAAGCCGGTCAGTTGCTTGAACTGGCGGCTGAAGGCGCTGTGGTCGGTATAGCCACAGCACATCGCCACTTCAGTGATCGGCAGTTCCGAGTGCAGCAGGCGGTGGGCGTGCTCCAGGCGCGCCTTGTGGATCATCTGCCGTGGCGTGAGGTGGAACACCCGCTTGCAGTAGCGCTCCAGCTGGGCCACGGAAATGCCGGCGATACGGGTCAGCTCGCCCATGCTGATCGGCTGGTGGAAATGCCGGCGGATATGCTCGTCCACCGCCGCAAGGCGTTGGTAGGCGGGGTGGCTGTCGGCGGCTGATTGCAAATCGACCGAGATGCCGACCAGGCCGATGATCTCGCCGGCCTGGTCGTACAGCGGGCGCTTGTGGGTCAGGCACCAGCCAGGTTCGCGGCTGCCGTACAAGTGCAGCTCCAGCTGGTCCTCCAGCACCAGCCCTTCCTTGAGAACACGACGATCCTGCTCGGTGTAACCGGGGCCCAGCTGTGCCGGGAACACTTCGGCGCTGGTCTTGCCTAGCAGCGGTTGCAGGCGCTTGAGGCCGCAGCGCTGGACCAGGGTGTTGTTGGCCAGCACGTAGCGGGCGGCCGGGTCCTTGATGAAGATCGCGGCGTTGGGGATGGCGTCGAGGATTGGCAGCAGCAGGGAGACACCGGCGAGCAGCGCCTCGAGGCTGGCGGGGCGGTGCTGGTCGAGGGACTGGTACAGGGTTGCCAGGGGGGTGTTGGTCATCTGCTCTGTCTCGGTCTGCTGTGCCGGCCCTTTCGCGGGTAAACCCGCTCCCACAGGTACTGCGCAGCCCTCGAAGCTGCGGGGGTACCTGTGGGAGCGGGTTTACCCGCGAAAGGGCCGGCACAGCGAGTAAATGTCTAAAACCCTTATGCGGTATGGCTTACAGCCTATTCACCCCCCGTTCCTCTCGCCACTGTTTTTCTGCAACTGTGCCGATTTCGTCATCAGCCCTGCAGAAAACCATCAAGATCCGCCGCCCTGATCGGTCCACTCTATGCCCCACGCAAGCCGCCCCAAGTCCTACAAGAGCGCGGCCCGAAAAGCCGCATCTCGTGACATCAGACCTGCCTATCCAATAACCAACAAAAAGGCGAACCCATGTCAGGCAAATTCAAGAAACAGTTGTCATTGCTGGACCTCACCTTCATCGGCCTAGGCGCCATCTTCGGCTCCGGCTGGCTGTTCGCCGCCAGCCACGTCTCGGCCATCGCCGGCCCGGCCGGCATCCTGTCCTGGTTCCTTGGCGGCTTCGCCGTGCTGTTGCTGGGCATCGTCTATTGCGAACTGGGTGCTGCCCTGCCGCGCGCCGGGGGCGTGGTGCGCTACCCGGTTTACTCCCATGGCCCGCTGCTGGGCTACTTGATGGGCTTCATTACCCTGATCGCCTTTTCCAGCCTGATCGCCATCGAAGTGGTCGCTTCGCGCCAATACGCCGCCGCCTGGTTCCCCGGGCTGACCAAGGCCGGCTCCAGCGACCCGACTGTGCTCGGCTGGCTGGTGCAGTTCGCCCTGCTGGGGCTGTTCTTCTTCCTCAACTACCGCAGCGTGAAAACCTTCGCCAAGGCGAACAACCTGGTCAGCGTGTTCAAGTTCATCGTGCCGCTGCTGGTCATCGGCGTGCTGTTCACCTTCTTCAAGCCGGAAAACTTCGAGGTCCAGGGCTTTGCCCCGTTCGGTCTGTCCGGCGTTGAAATGGCGGTATCGGCCGGTGGCATCATCTTCGCCTACCTGGGCCTGACGCCGATCATTTCGGTGGCCAGTGAAGTGAAGAACCCACAGCGCACCATCCCGATCGCGCTGATCCTCTCGGTATTGCTGTCCACCGCGATCTACGCCCTGCTGCAACTGGCCTTCCTCGGCAGCGTGCCGACCGAAATGCTGAGCAACGGCTGGGCCGCAGTGACCAAGGAACTGGCCCTGCCCTACCGCGACATCGCCCTGGCCCTGGGTGTGGGCTGGCTGGCCTACCTGGTGGTGGCCGACGCGGTGATCTCGCCCAGCGGCTGCGGCAACATCTACATGAACGCCACCCCGCGCGTGGTCTACGGCTGGGCGCAGACCGGCACCTTCTTCAAGTACTTCACCCGCATCGATGCCGAGTCCGGCATCCCGCGCCCGGCGCTGTGGCTGACCTTCGGCCTGTCGGTGTTCTGGACCCTGCCCTTCCCGTCCTGGGAAGCACTGATCAACGTGGTTTCCGCCGCCCTGGTACTGAGCTACGCCGTGGCCCCGGTCACCGTCGCCGCACTGCGCCGCAACGCCCCCGACATGCCGCGCCCGTTCCGGGTCAAGGGCATGAGCGTGCTCGGCCCGCTGTCGTTCATCATCGCCGCGCTGATCGTGTACTGGTCGGGCTGGAAGACCGTGTCGTGGCTGCTGGCCCTGCAGATCGTCATGTTCGTCCTGTACCTGCTGTGCGGCCGTTTCGTGCCGACCCAGCACCTGTCGCTGACCCAGCAAGTGCGCTCGTCGGCGTGGCTGATCGGCTTCTACGCGGTGACCATCCTGCTGTCGTGGCTGGGCAGCTTCGGCGGCCTGGGAGTGCTCGACCACCCGCTCGACACCGTGGTCGTGGCCGCTTGTGCGCTGGGCATCTACTACTGGGGCGCGGCCACCGGCGTACCTGCGCACCTGGTGCGCCTGGAGGGCGAGGATGAAAGCGAAGCCTCCGCCGAAAGCTACCCAGGCCAGCGCCCTGCCGCCGTCGCCTCCTGACCTACTCTCGAATGGATATGCCCATGAAACACATTCACGTCATCGACTCGCACACCGGCGGGGAACCGACCCGCCTGGTGATGAAAGGCTTCCCGCAACTGCATGGCCGCAGCATGGCCGAGCAGCGCGACGAGCTGCGCGAGCTGCACGACCAATGGCGCCGCGCCTGCCTGCTGGAGCCTCGCGGCAACGATGTGCTGGTCGGTGCGCTGTACTGCCCACCGGTGTCGGCCGACGCCACGTGCGGGGTGATCTTCTTCAACAACGCTGGCTACCTGAACATGTGCGGCCACGGCACCATCGGCCTGGTCGCCTCGTTGCAGCACCTGGGCCTGATCGCACCGGGCGTGCACAAGATCGACACCCCGGTCGGCCAGGTCAGCGCCACCCTGCATGAAGACGGTGCCGTCACCGTCGGCAACGTGCCGTCCTACCGCTATCGCCAGCAAGTGCTGGTGGAGGTGCCCGGCCATGGCCAGGTACGCGGCGACATCGCCTGGGGTGGCAACTGGTTTTTCCTCGTCTCAGAACACGGCCAGCACATCGAACTGGGCAACCGCGAAGCGCTGACCGAGTACACCTGGGCGATGCTCAAGGCCCTCGAAGCCCAGGGCATCACCGGTGAAAACGGCGCCCCCATCGACCACATCGAACTGTTTGCCGACGATGCCAACGCCGACAGCCGCAACTTCGTGATGTGCCCCGGCAAGGCCTACGACCGCTCGCCCTGCGGCACGGGCACCAGCGCCAAGCTGGCCTGCCTGGCCGCCGACGGCAAGCTCGACGAAGGCCAGACCTGGGTACAGGCCAGTATCACCGGCAGCCAGTTCCAGGGCCGCTACGAGCGCGATGGCGAACGCATTCGCCCGTTCATCACCGGCCGCGCCTACATGACCGCCGACAGCACCCTGCTGATCGACGAACAGGACCCGTTCGCCTGGGGCATCTGACCCCGGCTTTTTCCAGAAAATCGAATATCGCGAGGAGTGACAACAATGACCAACAACATCTTCACCGGCACCATGCCCGCCCTGATGACCCCCTGCACCGCCGAGCGCAAGCCGGACTTCGACGCCCTGGTGCGCAAGGGCCGCGAGCTGATCGAAGCTGGCATGAGCGCCGTGGTGTACTGCGGCTCGATGGGCGACTGGCCGCTGCTGACCGAAGCCGAGCGCCAGGAGGGCGTGGCGCGCCTGGTGGCCGCCGGCATCCCGACCATCGTCGGTACCGGCGCGGTGAACACCCGTGAGGCGGTATCTCACGCCGCCCACGCGGCCAAGGTCGGTGCCGCCGGCCTGATGGTCATCCCCCGCGTGCTCAGCCGCGGCGCCTCGCTGATTGCCCAGAAGCACCACTTCTCGGCCATCCTGGCTGCCGCGCCGAAGCTGCCGGCGGTGATCTACAACAGCCCCTACTATGGTTTTGCCACCCGCGCCGACCTGTTCTTCGAACTGCGCCGCGAGTTCCCCAACCTGATCGGCTTCAAGGAGTTCGGCGGTGGCGCCGACCTGCGCTACGCCGCCGAGCACATCACCTCCAAGGATGACGACGTGACCCTGATGGTCGGCGTCGACACCCAGGTGGTGCATGGCTTCGTCAACTGCAACGCCACCGGCGCCATCACCGGCATCGGCAACGCCCTGCCGCGTGAGGTGCTGCACCTGGTGAGCCTGAGCAAGCAGGCGGCCAAGGGTGATGCCAAGGCCCGCCGCCTGGCACGGGAACTGGAAGCGGCACTGGCGGTGCTGTCATCGTTCGATGAAGGCTGCGACCTGGTCCTCTACTACAAGCACCTGATGGTGCTGAATGGTGACAGCGAATACAGCCTGCACTTCAACGAGACCGACGTGCTGACCGACGCCCAGCGCAACTATGCCGAGCAGCAGTACGCGCTGTTCCGCACCTGGTACGCCAGCTGGTCGGCTGAGCAGAACATCGCCTGATCGCCTGATTCCAGGCCGAGCCGCAGCCCCTGTGGGAGCGGGTTCACCCGCGAACACCGGCGAAGCCGGTGCCAGGCACCGAGTCGCCTGCTTCGCGGGTAAACCCGCTCCCTCAAGAGTTGCGGTCTCCCTTGATATTGATTCCAAAGGAGGCTCCATGACCCTCACAGGCAACCTGCTGATCGGCCAGACGCCGGTAACCGGCAGCCGCGAAGCCATCCGCGCCATCGACCCGGCCACCGGCCAGGCGCTGGAACCGGCCTACCTCGGCGGCACCGGCGAACACGTGGCCAAGGCCTGCACTCTGGCCTGGGCAGCGTTCGATGCCTACCGTGAAACCTCGCTCGAGCAACGGGCACAATTCCTCGAAACCATCGCTACGCAGATCGAGGCGCTGGGCGATGCCCTGATCGACCGCGCCGTGGCCGAAAGCGGCCTGCCCAAGGCGCGCATCCAGGGCGAACGTGGCCGCACCTGCACCCAGCTGCGCACCTTCGCCCGTGTGGTGCGGGCCGGCGAATGGCTGGACGTGCGGGTAGACAACGCCCTGCCCGAGCGCCAGCCCCTGCCGCGCGCCGACCTGCGCCAGCGCCAGGTGGCTTTGGGGCCGGTGGCGGTATTCGGCGCCAGCAATTTCCCTTTGGCCTTCTCGGTGGCCGGTGGCGACACCGCCTCGGCCCTGGCCGCCGGTTGCCCGGTGGTGGTCAAGGCCCACGGCGCCCACCCGGGCACCAGCGAACTGGTCGGCCAGGCAGTGGCAAAGGCCGTGAAGCAGTGCGGCTTGCCGGCCGGTGTGTTTTCGCTGTTGTACGGCTCCGGTCGTGAAGTGGGCATTGCGCTGGTCAGCGACCCACGCATCAAGGCCGTTGGCTTTACCGGCTCGCGTAGCGGTGGCATTGCGCTGTGCCAGGCGGCCCAGGCCCGCCCGGAGCCGATCCCGGTGTACGCCGAAATGAGCTCGATCAACCCGGTGTTCCTGTTCGACAGCGCCCTGCAAACCCGCGCCGAGGCACTGGCACAAGGCTTCGTCGCCTCGCTGACCCAGGGCGCTGGCCAGTTCTGCACCAACCCCGGCCTGGTGATAGCCCGCCAAGGGCCGGCGTTGCAGCGCTTCATCGACGCCGCCAGCGAACACGTGCGCCAGGCTGCTGCACAGACCATGCTCACCCCGGGCATCTTCAGTGCCTACCAGGCCGGTGTCGGCGCCCTGGCCGCAAACGCCAATGCCCAGGCCGCCGCCAGTGGCCAGGCCGGGCAAGGCCCCAACCAGTGCCAGGCGCAGCTGTTCGTGACCCAGGCCGAAGCGTTCCTTGCCGACCCGGCCTTGCAGGCCGAAATCTTCGGCGCGGCGTCGCTGGTGGTGGCCTGCGCCAACGATGAGCAGGTCCGCCAGGTGGCCGAACATCTGGAAGGCCAGTTGACCGCCACCCTGCAACTGGACGACGCCGACATCGACAGCGCCCGCGCCCTGCTGCCAACCCTTGAACGCAAGGCCGGGCGCATCCTGGTCAATGGCTGGCCGACCGGTGTAGAGGTGTGCGACGCGATGGTCCACGGCGGGCCGTTCCCGGCCACCTCCGATGCCCGCACCACCTCGGTGGGCACGGCGGCGATCCTGCGCTTCCTGCGCCCGGTGTGCTACCAGGACTTCCCCGATGCCCTGCTGCCGCAGGCGCTGAAGCACGGCAACCCGCTGCACCTGCGGCGCCTGCTCGACGGTAAACGGGAAGGCTAAGGATGCTCGAAACCGCTGAAACCGATATCGCCGTGGTCGGCGCCGGCATTGTCGGCGTCGCCTGTGCCCTGCAACTGGCCCGCCAGGGCCGCCGGGTAACGCTGGTCGACCGCCAGGCACCCGGCCAGGGCGCGTCCTACGGGAATGCCGGGCACCTGGCAACCGAGCAGGTGTTCCCGATTGCCGACCTGTCGATCCTCAAACGCCTGCCGCGCATGCTGCTGGACCCGATGGGCCCGCTGCGCCTGGACTGGAAGTACCTGCCCAAGGCCATGCCCTGGTTCACCCGCCTGCTGCTCAACCTGCGCCCGGGCCCGTTTCAGCGCAGCGTGGCCGGCATTCGCACATTGAACGAAGGCAGCCTGGGTGCCTGGCAGCGGTTGCTGGGCTCGATCGGGCGCAGCGAACTGTTCCAGGAAGATGGCTCGTTGCTGGTGTTCGAGCGACCGGAGTCGCGCCAGGTGCTGGAGGCCTTGCGTGCACGCATGCAACAGCAGGCGGTAGCGGTGGACTTCTGGTCGGCAGAAACCGTACGCGCAGCGGCGCCGCAACTGAGCCCGTCACTGCTGGGCGGGCTGTTCTTCCCGCGTACCGGCCACTTCATCGACCCCTACCGGGTGGTGTGCGAATTGTTCGAAGCGGCCAAGGCCAGCGGCGTGCGTTTTGTCCAGGCACAGGTCGATGGCGGACGGCTGCACAGCGGCGGGGTCAGCCTGGCCTGCGACCAGGGCACGCTCGATGCCCGCCAGGTGCTGATCAGTTGTGGCGCGCACTCTGCGCGGTTGACCAGCGCGTTGACCGGCAAGCAGGTGCCACTGGACACCGAGCGCGGCTATCACCTGATGTTGCCTGGCGAGCATCAGCGTTTGCCGTTTGCAGTTACTTCACTGGAGCGCAAGTTCATCATGACGCCCATGGCCGGGGGCTTGCGTCTGGCCGGCACGGTGGAATTCGCCGGGCTCGACGCGCCGCCAAGCATGCAGCGGGCGTGGCAGTTGCACCGGTTGAGCAAGGGCTTGTTCCAGCGGGATCTGAGTGTGGAGGGAGCGACACCATGGATGGGCTTCCGGCCTTCGTTGCCGGATTCGTTGCCGGTGATCGACCGGGTGTGTGATGGGCGAGTGCTGTTGGCATTCGGGCATCAGCACCTGGGATTGACCCAGGCGGCGGTGACGGCGGAGTGGGTGGGGCGGTTGGCTGACAGGGACAGTGGGGCTGATATGGCGGCTTACCGGTTGGACCGGTTTTAGCCTGTACTGTCCTCTTCGCGGGTGAACCCGCTCCCACAGGGATCGCACAGGCCTTGAGAGCAGTGGAGATCCTGTGGGAGCGGGTTTACCCGCGAATGGGCTGCAAAGCAGCCCCTTCATGCCTTAGCGATAACGCTCCAGCCAGTGCGCATATGGTGCCGGCAAGGTCCAGGAGGCTTTCTCCACCCCCAGCTCCTTGGCCGCAAAATATGCCCAGTGCGGGTCTGCCAGGTGCGCACGCCCTACCGATACCAGGTCCAGCTGGTTGGCCTGCAGCGCCGCTTCCGCCAGTTGCGGCGTACCAAAACCCCACGCCGAGGTCACCGGCAGCTTCGCCTCACGGCGCACGCGCTCGGCAATCGGCCCCATGAACGCCGGGCCCCACGGGATCTTGGTGTCGGGAATGATGAAGCCGACACTCACGCTCAGCAGGTCGAGGCCGCCAGCCTTGAAGCGGCGCGCCAGCTCGATCGACTCTTCCAGGGTCTGCTCATCGCGGCCATCGTATTCCAGCACACCAAAACGCGCGGTCAGTGGCAGGTTTTCTGGCCATACCTCACGCACCGCAGCCAGGGTTTCCAGCAGGAAGCGGCTGCGGTTGTCAAAGCTGCCACCGTAGGCATCGATACGCTTGTTGGAGTGCTCGGAGAAGAAGCTCTGGCCCAGGTAACCATGGGCAAAGTGCAGCTCGATCCACTCGAAGCCGGCATCACGCGCCCGGCGGGCGGCATCGACGAAGTCCTGCTTGACCCGGGCGATGTCGTCCAGGGTCATCTCGCGCGGCACTTGCGGCAGGTGTGCACCGAAGGCGATGGCGGACGGGGCGATGGTTTCCCAACCGCGGGGGTCGCCGGCAGCGATGTGGTCATCGCCTTCCCACGGGCGGTTGGCGCTGGCCTTGCGCCCGGCATGGGCAATCTGGATACCCGGCACGGAACCGGCGGCCTTGATTGCCTGCACCACTGGCACGAAAGCCTGGGCGTGGGCATCGCTCCAGATACCGGCGCAACCGGGGGTGATGCGCCCTTCCGGTGCCACGGCAGTGGCCTCGACCACCAGCAGGCCGGCACCACCACGGGCCAGGCCGGCCAGGTGCACGTGGTGCCAGTCGTTGATCATGCCGTCCTCGGCCATGTACTGGCACATCGGCGGGATGGCAATGCGGTTGCGCAGGGTAACGTCCTTGAGGGTGTACGGTTCGAACAAGGCGGACATGGGGAAGCTCCCGGGCTGTTTGATTACGATTGTTCGATCATAATCGAACTATGGCAATTAATGATAGCCCCGTTATCATGACGACCATGCGAGCCTATCAACATCCCAATTCTGAAGACCTCACCCTGGAACGCCTGCTCTATGCCCTGAGCGACCCGGTGCGCCTGGGTATCGTGCGCCACCTGGCGGGCGTGGCCGAAGCCAGCTGCGGCGAGCTGGACGGCGGCCGGCCGAAGTCGAGCATGTCCCACCATTTTCGCGTGCTGCGTGATGCGGGGTTGGTGCATACCCGCAATGTGGGGACTATGCATATGAATTCGTTGCGTAGCGAGATGCTGGCGGAGCGGTTTCCCGGGTTGCTGGACTGCATTCTGCGGCAGCAATGATTTTCCTGTGCCGGCCTCTTCGCGGGTAAACCCGCTCCCACACGGACCGCGCTGGCCACAGGCTTGGCGCTATCCCTGTGGGAGCGGGTTTACCCGCGAAAGGGCCGGAACAGGCAACAAAAAAGCCACGAGGTCTCCCCCGTGGCTTCTCTCACAACAATAGCCGCTTACAGCGCCATGTCATTCTCAGGCTTGCTCTCAACCGGCTGGCTCGGTGCAACCGTGGTGCCGACGCTCTCGTCGATCACCGGTGGCTTCTCCAGCTGCAGCACTTCAGCTGTGTAGTTCCACTCTTTCTGGGTGGCTGCCGCCGACTCGTTCAGCTTGGTGCCGTAGCTAGGCACGATCTGCTTGATCTTGGCCTGCCACTCAGGGGTAGCGACCTTCTCCTTGAACACGGTTTCCAGCACGTTCAGCATGATCGGTGCAGCAGTCGAAGCACCTGGCGATGCACCCAGCAGGCCGGCAATGGTGCGGTCTTCGGAAGCAACCACTTCGGTGCCCAGCTTCAGCACGCCACCTTTCTCGGCATCACGCTTGATGATCTGCACGCGCTGGCCGGCCTGCCACAGGCGCCAGTCTTCCTTCTTGGCGTTCGGGAAGTAGGTGCGCAGGGCTTCGAAGCGGTCATCATCAGACAGCATCAGCTGGCCAGCGAGGTATTCCACCAGCGGGTACTGATCGATGCCGACCTTGGTCATCGGCCACACGTTGTGGGTGGTGGTGCTGCTCAGCAGGTCCAGGTACGAGCCGTTCTTCAGGAACTTGGTCGAGAAGGTGGCGAATGGGCCGAACAGGATCACGCGCTTGCCATCCAGCACGCGGGTGTCCAGGTGCGGAACCGACATGGGTGGCGCGCCGGTCGAGGCGATGCCGTAGGCCTTGGCCATGTGCTGCATGGCCACGGTCGGGTTCTCGGTCACCAGGAACGAGCCGCCCACCGGGAAGCCTGCGTATTCCTTGGCTTCAGGAATGCCCGACTTCTGCAGCAGCTTCAGCGCGCCGCCGCCGGCACCGATGAACAGGAACTTGGCGTCGGTGGCCGATTCGCTACCGTCCTTCAGGTTCTTGTACTCGACGTGCCACGAGCCGTCCTTGTTGCGGGTGATGTCCTGCACTTCGCTGGACAGCTTCAGGTCGAAGTTTTTCTGGGTTTTCAGGTGGCCGACGAACTGTCGGGTGATCTCGCCGAAGTTGACGTCGGTGCCGATCGGCGTCCAGGTCACGGCCAGCTTCTGGTTCGGGTCGCGGCCTTCCATCATCAGCGGGACCCACTTGGCGATCTGCGCATGGTCCTCGGAGTACTGCATCGGGCGGAACAGCGGGCTGGCCTGCAGCGCGTCGTAACGCTTCTTCAGGAACTTGATGTTGTCATCGCCCCACACGAAGCTCATGTGCGGCGTGGTGTTGATGAACGAGTGCGGGTTCTTCAGCACGCCCTGGCGGACCTGCCAGGCCCAGAACTGGCGGGAGACCTGGAAGGCCTCGTTGATTTCGATGGCCTTGGCGATGTTGACGTTGCCGTCTTTGTCTTCCGGGGTGTAGTTCAGCTCGGCCAGCGCGGAGTGGCCGGTACCGGCGTTGTTCCAGCCGTTGGAGCTTTCTTCGGCCACGCCATCCAGGCGCTCTACCATTTCCATCGACCAGCTTGGCTCCAGCTCGTGCAGCCACACGGCCAGGGTCGAGCTCATGATGCCGCCGCCGACCAGCAGCACGTCTACTTTCTTGGTTTCTGCGGCGTGCGCTTGCATGAAGCTTGCAGCGACAGCCAGACCTAGCAAGGTCTTGCCAGCTTTCTTGAACATTGATCAATTCCAGTCAGGAGAACAGAGGGCGGGCCTGTGGCTGGCCCAGGTAAAGCGTGTTCTGCAGCGCAAGCTTGTTGTTGATCATTGTTCAGCAGCCAGAGAACCAGAAAACGACTCGGCCTTTTGTCGAATTGACCGACATGGCTGAATCGTTTTTCCGATTGTAGCTTAAATGCCAGCGCAAACAAATTACCGGTCGGAACGTCAAGGCGACGGGTTGCCCCAGTGGCAGATTGTCACGCCGAAAAACAAAAACCCCCGATCATCTACATGACCGGGGGCCTTGGATCACGCCGCAAGCGTCGCGATCTGGGTACCGCCAAGATTACTGCTGCTGAGGCAGTTTATCGATCGGGCCGCAGCCACCGATGATCTTGGAGATGGAAACCGAAGGGTGGAACAGGTAGTCGTAGGTGCAGTTTTTCGGCTGGTTGTAAACCTGACCAGTGCAACCCGACAGCAGGGCAACACCCGAAACGACAGCAACGGCTACGGTAGCCTTGAACAGCTTTTTCATACTAAATCCTTTATATGAATCATCTTCGGCCATCGTCTGATGGCGACGGGATGATACAGAACCTGGGCAATGGATCCAAGCAGCGCATGGCCTTCTTCGCGGGCGTGCCCGCGAAGAAGCCGGTACAGACACCCAGGATCCAAGGGAAATTCACCAATGCCCACCGACGACACCATAAAAAGCCCCTGAAAACTTTCGTTTCCGGGGGCTTCATCTTGTATGACGGAAAGATAGGGATTGACGAAGCCGGTCGATCAGGCCCGGATTGGCAATGTGAGCTCAGCGTGCGACGCCTCTGCCGACTGCTTGCTTGCCCCGCCAAAACACCTCGCCGTTGATAGTTAGAGTTGTACCAAAACACTTTGTTGCGGCGCAGAAAACCGACATGAAAATTGATAAAACAGTCAAGTTCATGCCATGTAATGGCCAGCACGTAGATTCCCTTAGGCCAAGTAAGCCTAGTTGGTGGCATGCGTAAAAAGAACACGTAAATAAAATTGATAATCTCTTGCATTTGCATCTTTGCCTTTGTAGTCTCTGCCCGCCGCCAAACTTCCGCGACAAGGATTTCGTATGTTCCCCCTCTCCAAACCTTCGGAGCAGCTGCTGCTGTCTCGCTGGGCACAGGCCCTGTGCACGCCACAATTCGAAGCCCGGTCCATTACCCTCTCGCACTTGCAGGCCGCACTAGAGCCGGCTCGCAACCGCAGCCTGCAACGCCTGACCCAGGCGCTGCTCAGAGAAGGCCTGATTCGTAACAGCGCCTCGCTTTCCTTACCGACCCCGCGCATCGACCTGCCAGGGGGAACATCGAGCGTCAGCTTCGACTACCTGCGCCCCGGCGGCATGAATAGCTGGGATCTGCGCGGTTACGTTTACGTTCACCGCACAAACGCTGCCGATCACCGCATCGCCTGGCCGTCAGAACTCCTGACTGTCTTGAGTGATGCCTTCGAACAAGCGCCCAGCCAGGCCGTGATCAAAAGGCTGGCGGTCGAACTGGACGACAGCCTGATCAATGACACGCTGTGCCTGGCCTATCACGACAACTGGTCACGATCCCTGGCAGAACAAAGCGGTAACGCAGGTCTGTTGGCCGCCCTGCAGCGCATGGATGCGCCGTTCAACCCGTCAATTCTTCTGGAACAATGGGGCACACTCGGGCACCCGTGGCATCCCAACTACAAGACCAAGTTAGGATTGAATACCGACCAAGTTATCAACTATTCGCCTGAGTTCTGCGCAACACTTGATATTCAACTGTATGCACTTCATCGCCAGTACGCTCATGTGGAAAAGTTGCCTGGCACCGAAGACTACTGGCACTGGTGGAGCGAACACTTCCCTGAAGCCGCGCGGCAACTCGAACATCATCTGACGGCCTGCGGCCTGGCCATTGACGACTACTTGCCCTTGCCGGTGCACCCCTGGCAAGCCGACGAGGCATTGGCCCAGGATTTCACCGGGGAAATGTCGGATCGCCTGTTGATCAAGACCGATATCGTCGCCTTCAACGCGGCCCCGACCATGTCCTTCCGGACCGTGCTGCCGCAAGCCAGCCGCACCGCCCCGATGGTCAAGTTGCCGGTTTCGCTGCGACTCACCAGCGTGCAGCGCACGGTATCGCCACGCTCGGCACGCATGGGCCCACGGATAAGCCACCTGCTGCTGCAGATTCTGGAGCGTGAACCCGACCTTGCGGCGCTGCTGGACATCGTGCCGGAGCGCATCGGCGTCCACTACACCCCCGCCCCGGCCAACGATGATCACGCCCGTCATCTCGGCACCTTGTACCGCGACAACCCCTGGAGCCGGCTGGCGGAGGGTGAAATCGCGATCCCCGTGGGCAGCCTGTTCGCCACGGACGAAGCGCAGAACCCCTTGGTACGCCAATGGGTGAAGCTCACGACCGGCCGTGACGACCGCGCGGCCATGGTGGAATTCTTCACCCGCTACATCGGTATCGCCGTCCCCGCCCTGCTCGGCATGTACCTCAAGTACGGTGTGGCGTTCGAAGCCCACCAGCAGAACAGTTTCATGGTCATGGGCACCGATGGCGCGCCGGCACGCCTGCTGATTCGCGACTTCGGCGATATCCGCATCGACCGTGCGAGCCTCCACGCCCACGGCCTCGATCTGGTTTTGCATGACCCGAAGATGACCCTGTTCGACGACGACGCCTTCGTCCGCGACAAGCTGCTGCACACCACCTTCATGTGCCACCTGGGTGAACTGGTGCTGCTCTGTGCGCGTCACTGGGAGGCAGCGGAGGACGACCTCTGGGCGCTGCTCGCCCGCCAGGTCGAAAACTGCTTCTCGTCGCTCGAATCGCAGGTGCGCCCCGAGCGCTGGGTGCAGGAACGTGAAGCCTTGCTCGAACTGGACTGGCCGGCCAAGTCGTTCATGCGCATGCGCCTGATCGACGGCCACGCCGACATCGTCGGGCGCCTGGCCAACCCCCTGCGAGCAGGTGCCGATGAACGCTAATGCATTCGCCTTGCGACTGCTGATCGTCATCCAGCTGCTGTCGATGGGGGCCATGGAAATGAGCGGCCCCTTCTGGCCGCTGCAGATCCAGGCGCTGGCAGGTGATATCGGCAGCAACCTGACCGCCGTACTGTCTTCGGCGGTCTACGCCGGGCCCATGGTGGCGGCGATGTTGCTGACCCCATTCTGGGGGCGCCTGGGTGACCGTACCGGCCACAAGCCCATGATCCTGCGGGCATTGCTGGCCCTGGCACTTTGCCAGGGCCTGGCAGCGATCATCAGCAACGCCTGGGGGCTGGTCGCTATCCGCATTGCCCAAGGTGCACTGGCCGGCTTTCTCGCCGCGGCCCAGGCCTATGCGCTGCACTGGTGCGATGCCACCTCGCGTGGCCGCACTCTGGCACACCTGCAGTCGGCCACCGCTGTGGGGTCGTTGCTGGGCCCGGCGCTGGGCGGATGGCTGATCGACAGTTCTGGCTTCGCCCTGCTCTGCTTCAGCGCCACCGGCATCTGCCTGGCGTGTGCCCTGGCCGCCCTCTGGCTGCCAGCGGACCCGCCGCATCATCGGCCATCGAAACAGCCGGGCAGTAAAGCCGAGGCCCTGCCCAAGCGCTGGCTCGGCGGGATCCTGCTGGTCATCGTGCTGATCCAGGCTGCCAAGATCATGCCGCAGCCGTTCTATGCCCTGTATGTCTCACAAGTGCTCGCGGCACCCAGCTGGCTGATCGGCGCAACCTATGGCGCCAGTGCGCTGACCCTGGCGCTCTCGGCGCCGCTGTGGGGGCGGCTGTTTGATCGCCTGCAACCCGCACGCACCCTGAGGGTGATCGAGCTGGTCGCCTGGTTGTGCGCCGCCACCCTGGCCGCGACGGCCCTGGTCGGAGAATGGCCGGCCTTCCTGGCCACCCGGCTGATCTGGGGTGCCTGGCAAGGTGCCTTGCTACCGGTGGCCTACATGCTGATCGCCTCAACGGTCAGTCATCAGCAGCAGGGCTTCGCCATGGGCCTGGGTAACAGCGCGGCCAAGGCCGGCGCCTTGCTCGGCACCGTGCTCGGTGGCGCCGCCATGGCCATCGCCGGCCTGCACCATGCCTTCTGGTTCGTCGCCCTGGCCTACCTGGGTGCCGCGCTGTTCATCGGCATCATACGGCGCAGCCACAACGCTTCACCTTCGTTCTTTTCTGCCACCCCTTCCAATAACACCTAGAAAAGCACTGCCATGAAACCCTCTCGACTTTCGCTGTTGATTTCCTTGACCGCCGCCTTCGGCCCACAAGCCTGGGCCGAAGAAACGCCGCACGACGATGCCGTGCAGTTGCAAGCGACGGTGACCTCCGCCACCCGTGTCGAATCGACGATCGCGTCCATTCCGGGCTCGGTGCAGGTCATCGACGCACCTCAGATCCGCGAACAGATGGGTGCTGGCCGCCGGGTTGCCGACATCCTCGGGCAACTCATCCCCGGTCTCGCCCCGTCCAGCGGCGGCATGAGCAACTACGGCCAGACCCTGCGTGGTCGCAACATGCTGGTATTGATCGACGGGGTGTCGCAGAACGCCACCCGTGACAACTTCCGCCAGCTCAACAGCATCTCGCCCGACAGCATCGAACGCATCGAAGTCATCTCCGGGGCCAGCAGTGTGTATGGCGCCGGTGCCTCCGGCGGGATGATCAACATCATCACCAAGCGCAACCAAGGCCAGGACCTCGCCTTCACCAGCAAGCTGGGGATGACGACAGGCGACAACTTCAGCCACAAGGGCTTCGCCTACGAAGGCTTCCAGAGCGCAACAGGCCGCCAGGGCCCGGTGGACTGGTACCTGTCCGGCGCGTACACCCAGCGCAACGACCAGTTCGATGCCGACGGCAAGCGCATCCCCCAGGACACGTCGCAGGGGTCGAACATGGACACCGACACCTACGACCTGCAGGGGCGCTTCGGCTTCGCGCTAGATGACGACAAGAAGCTGACCCTCGGCCTGCAGGACTACAAGGACGAGCAGGACACGGGCTACACCAAGGACCCGCGCAACACCCGCGAAGCAGTCGCGGTGAAAGGCCTGGAACTGGATGACCAGCCCTCGACACATAACCGCGCCGCCAACCTCAACTACACCGACCAGGACTTCTTCGGCCAAGGCCTGAACATCGAAAGCTACTGGCGAAAATCCGAAGCCCTGTTCTTCCCGGATATCTCACGCGGGCGCGCCGGCGTTTCGGCCACCGACAGCGAAACCACCGTCTACGGCGTACGCACGGCCATCGATACACCGCTGCCAGACATCGGGCCAGCCACGGGCAGCCTGGTGTGGGGTGCGGACTACAGCCACGAATTCGCCCGCCAGCGCGGTGATCAGTACACCGTCAACGGCCTGGACTACCAGAAGACCGGCACCACCTACGAGCTGGGCCCGGACCTGGAAACCACGACCCGCGCGCTGTTCGCACAAATGGCCTGGGACGTGGGCGACTGGACCTTCCGTGGCGGGGTGCGGCGTGAATGGATCGAGAGCAAGGTCGAAGACAGCATCGCCTATGGCGAGATCGTCCAGACCGGCAACCGGGCCACGTTGCCAGGCGGTACCCTCAAGTACGACGACACCCTGTACAACCTCGGCGCGGTGTACCACTTCACCGAGAACCAGGACCTGTTCGCCAACTTCAGCCAGGGCTTCTCGCTGCCGGATATCCAGCGCTTCCTGCGCGACGTGAACAGCAGCTACAACATCCAGAACCTGAATGCGCAAGCGATCAAGGTCGACAGCTATGAACTCGGCTGGCGTGGCAACTGGAACCCGCTGCAAGCGCAGGTGACGGTGTACAACAATACCTCGGATGTTACCCAGTTCTTCGACGCCAACGACCGCGTGCTGCGCCTGATCAACCAGAAGGAACGTGTGCGCGGCATCGAGAGCAGCCTGACCTGGTACATGACCGAGCGCTGGTCGGTGGGCGGTACCTACGCCTATGCCAAGGGTGAAACAGAGCAGAACGGCAAATGGATCGACCTGCCGGCAACCCGCATCGCCCCCGCCAAGACCACACTGTTCGTCGGCTATGCCAACGATGACTACAGCGTGCGCCTGCAAGGCATGCAACTGGCCGATTACGATGCCGCCGCCAAGGACAACAATGGCCGCGAAATCGACGGCTACACCTTGGTCGACCTGATCGGCACCCTGAATCTGCCCGAGGGCCGCCTGGAGGGGAGCATCCACAACCTGACCAACCGCAGCTACGAAACGCTGCTGACGCAAGCCAGCGGCAGAGCGCCATACCCCAACGCTGAGGGCCGCACATTCAGCGTGGCATACACCCTGGACTGGTAACGGCATGGCCACGATTCAGACAGCAAGGGTGCGCTCACCTCGTGCTTGGAAACAGCCGTAACCCACTGCCCCAAGTTCGATTGTGATGCGGGCCCATTGCCGGCTGAACTGCGCACTTTGCATTAGCAGGCCAGGCCTCTTCGCGGGCACGCCCGCTCCCACAGGGTTATCACTGCCCTCAAGCATTGGACAGTACCTGTGGGAGCAGCCTTGTGCTGCGAAAGCGCCGCGCAGCGACCCCGTCCTACAACCCAAACTCAGAATCATCCCCTTCCTTGTAGGCCATTTCCCAAACATACTGGCAAACCGCTCAAACTGTTGCGACGGATTGGGTCGCGCTCTAGTCTCGGCTTGTCGTTGCAAAATCAACGACCGGCTTTGACAGGCCGATTACTCAAGTTTCCGTTGCAGCGCTTTATGGCAGCTGTGCATGGGGCACATTCGTGTGCGCCGGGTCCTTGGGTACCGGTCTGTCAACCCATGTATAGCTGCCTCCATTCGTTTGACAGCGTTGCCAGGCGGCTCCACTTACCCAAGGAGCTTACATGCGCAAGATGGTCCCCGATCCACCCCACTCCCTCGATTCCACCCAGGCGCTGCAAGACACCCTGGTCCAGTCCTCAGAATACGTACTCTGCGCCCTGTTCGTGGCCCGCCAATCCGTGCAACTCACACCCACTGCCCCAAGTTCGATCGTGATGCAGGCCGTGATCCATGAAATGGAGGCGGTACAGGGGCTGGTCGAGTCGGCATTGATGCAATTGCAGATGCAGGCACATCTACCGGTTGAGCCGCGCACCTTGCACTAAGCAGGTCTGGCCTCTTCGCGGGTAAACCCGCTCCCACAGGGTAATGAGCTGCGCCCCAAGTACTGCGCCGTACCTGTGGGAGCGGGTTCACCCGCGAACAGGCCGGTACAGACACCCAAAATCCCCGGGAGATTCACCAATGCCCACCGACGACACAAAACAACCCACCACAGTCGGCAAGACCTGCTTCTACCAAGGCGAAAACAACACCCACCCGCTATTCCGCATCGAACCCGGCATCCCCTGCCAGGACGCCCGCGAACAGGCATCCGAACTGATGGGCTACGTCCGCGACCTGATCATCACCGGCCTGATGGACGGCGACCAGAAACTGATCTGGGCCTCGCATTACCTGAGTGCGATGGCCAAGGCGCTGTTGGATGATGCCGAATTGGGGATGATGAAAAGATGAACGTCGATATGCCAACTCTCGACTTGGATTTGAGCAACACCAAGCGTTTCGAGGCTTCCAGGTTTCTCGATAGTTCCGAAACGATCAAAGTGTTCCTGCAAGAAGCCATGAAGACCAACGATGCTCAGGTTTTGAAGCAAGCATTGAACGAGGCATCAAAGGCTACATACGTTCAATAGCCGGACATTACCGATCCAGGTAGGTTTAACCCACAACGAAAAAGCCCCGCAGACCCGAAGCTGCGGGGTGCTAAATCCCGAAGGCGGCACGTGGAAATCCGCTCTCGCCGGGTAAGCCAAATGATGCAAAAGTGCATCCTGGCAGCCTCGGCTTGCGATCAACCAGATCCGCGACCTTGCTGATCCAATCAGAATTTGGAGCCAGCTTTTTAAGCAGGAACCAGATGATGGACACTAGCCCGTAAGGCCTAGTCAGGGCGTTGTTATCCAAGTTAAGAGCCGCGAAGAACGGGTCGACAGCCAGCGCGGACAGGGGGTTCGGCGATACCTGATTCCAGATTCGAGTGTGGTGAGCGCACCGATTGCGCAACAGGTTGATCTCTTGCAACCAGCGGGCAAAGATCTGCGCATGATCCAATCCGAACCTTGCCAGAATCTGATTCTGATAGGTACCTCGGAGCATCTCGAAGTAGCGAGACAACGTACCAAAATCCCAAGCTTCCACAGCAACCCAAAACGGGATAGGTCTGCAGGAAAGGCGGTGCCACTGGATAGCGTCCTCGCTGCTTCTATTCAGTAGTTCACGCTGTTTGCTCTCCCACTCACTCCATTTGTTTCGAACCTTGCCACGCGAGGTGAAATTCCGGGTGTATTTCGGCTGTATGAACCGAGCATCTGTATATGCCATCGGATCGTGGTAGCCAACGACGTGGGCGATTACAGTTTTCAGGTTTACTTCGAGCCGTTCGATTGCATCGAGCATCAGAAGTCGGAGGTGTTTATCGAACCTATAGAGCTGAACTACGTCATCAAAGCAGACATCCTCAGCAAAGATGTCTCGACGAAGTGGCTTTTTGGTGATCGGGCAAATTTTAGGCTGCCCGGTCGTCGGGTCTCTATCAAATTCCCGCGCCGGATACCAATAGCCACTCAGTCGGTAGTAGCCCAGCTGGGCAAGCTTACGCTCCGCCCTCGCTGGGTCTGGCACGTGCATGCTGCGTTGTTGTAGAAGAGCGACCAAATCTGGATAGGTTCGAAAAGGTTTCGGTGCCAGCAAAATCCATTTCCCAGAAATAAGAAGGCCCGAACGTAATGCCGGACCAAGCCAGCACCAGAGGATCGGGCGCGATTGGAAATAATACTGCCGAATGCACCACTAAGCGTCAAGCAATGGCGCTTACGAAAATGTATCAAAATGGATACAGAAACGAAAAAGCCCCGCAGACCTAGATCTGCGGGGCTTCTCGATGTATGGCGGAGAGATAGGGATTTGAACCCTAGGTACTGTTGCCAGTACAACGGATTTCGAATCCGTCCCGTTCGACCACTCCGGCATCTCTCCAATGCCGCGCATCATACCAGCGTTCTTTTAAAACGCAAACCTTTTTTTCAAAAAAATCGCGTGGTATCAGGCGCTTGCGTGAACGTGCCGCTTACAGCGGCACGCCCAGGCGCTTGGCAACTTCTTCGTAGGCTTCGATCACATCGCCCAGGCCCTGGCGGAAGCGGTCCTTGTCCATCTTCTTGCGGGTCTCTTTGTCCCACAGGCGGCAGCCGTCCGGGCTGAACTCGTCGCCCAGCACGATCTGGCCGTGGAACACGCCGAATTCCAGCTTGAAGTCGACCAGCAGCAGGCCGGCGTCATCGAACAGCTTGCTCAGCACTTCGTTGACCTTCAGCGACAGCTTTTTCATTTCGGCCAGCTGCTCGGCGGTGCCCCAGCCGAACGCGACAACGTGGGACTCGTTGATGAAGGGGTCGCCCTTCTCGTCGTTCTTCAGGAACAGTTCGAAGGTGGACGGCTCCAGCTTGATGCCCTCCTCCACGCCCAGGCGCTTGACCAGGCTACCGGCGGCGTAGTTGCGCACCACGCACTCGACCGGGATCATGTCCAGCTTCTTCACCAGGCACTCGTTGTCGCCCAGCAGCTTGTCGAACTGGGTCGGCACGCCGGCTTCTTCCAGTTTCTGCATGATGAAGGCGTTGAACTTGTTGTTCACCATGCCTTTGCGGTCGAGCTGTTCGATACGCTTGCCGTCGAACGCCGAAGTGTCGTTACGGAACAGCAGGATCAAGCGGTCGGCGTCGTCGGTCTTGTAAACCGATTTGGCCTTGCCGCGGTAAAGTTCGTCGCGTTTTTCCATGATTGGGCTCCGCTTGCTTGAGGTGTTGGGCTAGGCGATTTCGCGCCAGTCGAGCCCGTGTTCCTGATTCGCCACCTGGAGCCAGTCCGGGTCGCACCCAAGGGTGTCGACGAAGCACTGGCGAGCCAAGTGTGGCAGGTTGTTCTTGCTGCTGAGGTGGGCCAGCACCAGGTGCTGCAGGTTGCGCCAGCCCAACTCGTGCACCAGGCGCGCAGCCTGGTGATTGTTCAAATGCCCTTGCATGCCACCCACCCGTTGCTTCAAAAAGGCCGGGTAGTGACCGCGTGCCAGCAGGTCGCGGCAGTGGTTGGCCTCGATCAGCAGTGCATCCAGGCCCTGGTAACGCTCCAGCAGCAGCGCGTCGTACGAGCCCAGGTCGGTCAGCATGCCGAAGCGCCGCTGGCCGTCGCTGACCACGTACTGCAGCGGCTCATAGGCATCGTGCTCGACCCGCGCCGCAGTCACTTCCAGGCTGCCGATACGCAGGCTGTCGCCACAAGCGAGAAAACCGGCCACCTCCACCGGCTTGCGCATACCGCGCAAGGTCCCTTGGCTGAGGTAGACCGGTACATTGTAGCGCCGTGACAGCAAGCCGACCCCATGCACGTGGTCGGCATGTTCGTGGGTGACCAGTACCGCACTGAGCTGGGCCGCCGACACGCCGAGCAGCGCCAGGCGCCGCTCGGTCTCGCGCAGGGAAAACCCGCAATCGACCAGGATGAACGTGTCACCACTGGCGATCAGCGTGCCGTTTCCCTGGCTGCCGCTTCCGAGTACCGCGAAGCGCACTTAGCCCAGGTGGTCCTGAATGGCGCTCAGCACGCGGCGGGCGACATCGGCCGGAGCCACGGTGTTGATGTTCTTCTCGACCGTGACCTGCACGCTCTCACCCACCTTGCTCAGACGAACCTGGTAGCGCTCGGCACGGGCTTCACGCTCTTCCTTGGTCGGCTCGCTGCCGAACATGCGACCGAAGAAGCCAGGCTGGTTCTGCTTGTCTTCAGGCTTTTCCGACAGGTTGATGTAGTACAGGCCCAGGCTGCGGTTAATGTCCTCGACACGCCACTCGCCACCCTGTTCCAGGGCACGGCCCACGCTGGACCAGGCGCGGTCCAGGTCGGCCCCCAGGTACAACACCGGGTTGCCGCTGCCGTCTTCGCTCAGGCTGACGCGGCTTGGCGCGTCGAAATCGCGCGCGGCCAGCAGCGACACCGAACCGCCTTTCTCGGCGCTGCGGTTCATGCTGGCAAGCATTTCGTCGACCAGCAGGGCATCGGCACCGGTGTTGCTGGAGGTGGACGGGAAATCGGGCTCGGCAGTGCTGCCGGCCGGGCGCTCGACGCTGACCACATACACCTCGGAGGTGTTGCGCTGCACGCCAGGCTCCATGCGCACACGCACCCGCACTTCGCTGTCAGCGCTGCTGGCAGTGCTGGCCAGACGCTGGCCGAGCGAAGCCGACAGCTCGTCGAAACGCTGCCAGGTCGTGTTGAATTCGCCGGTCTGCGGGCGCTCTTCGGCGATGCGGAAGCCGTTGTCCTCAAAGAATTGGCGAGCCACCGGCCATACTTCGGCCGGCGAATGCTGGGCCAGCACCCAACGGCTGCTACCGCTGCGCTGCAGGCTGTAGTCGGTAACCTGGGCGGCGCCACCGGTCATCGGTTGCGGGCGCGGCACCTCGAACTCGCCGGTGGCGCTGTCGTCGGCGACGTTACGCGGGATTGGCAGCAGCGGGTCAAGGCGCTTGACGTTGCTGGCGTCCGGCGGCAACTGCATCGGCGCAGTCGGGCGCGCCTGCAGGTAATCGCTGCCGCGGTCGCGGAAATAGCCATCCTCGCCCCACAGCCAGCCACACCCGCTGGTGCTGGAGATGATCAGGGCAAGGGCGGAAAGACCAGCCAGTCGCTTCATGCGGTGTACTTCCTCTTAAACCAGTACGCCGGACTGGCGCAAGGCAGTACGGACTTTTTCGTGGCAGCCTTCGCTCAGCCAGGTCAGTGGCAGGCGAATACCCTTTTGCATCAGGCCCATTTCGACGAGCGCCCATTTCACCGGAATCGGGTTGGACTCGCAGAACAGGTCTTTGTGCAGCGGCATGAGTTTTTCGTTGATTGCGCGGGCCTTCTCGGCATTGCCCGCAAGGGCGGCCTCGCACAGATCGGCCATTTCGCGCGGGGCGACGTTGGCGGTGACGGAGATGTTGCCCTTGCCGCCCATCAGGATCAGCTCGACGGCGGTCGGGTCGTCGCCGGACAGGACGATGAAGTCGCTATCGACGCCATCGAGGATCGCCTTGGCGCGTACCAGGTCGCCGGTGGCTTCCTTGATACCGATGATGTTCTTGACCTTCGACAGGCGGATCACGGTCTCGGCCTGCATGTCGCAGGAGGTGCGGCCGGGCACGTTGTAGAGGATCTGCGGGATGTCGACGGCTTCGGCAATGTGCTTGAAGTGCTGGTACAGGCCTTCTTGCGTCGGCTTGTTGTAGTACGGCACCACCAGCAGGCAGGCGTCGGCGCCGGCATTCTTGGCGTTCTGGGTCAGGTGCACGGCTTCGGCAGTGGAGTTGGCACCGGTGCCGGCGATGACAGGGATCGGTTTGTTGCTGCGCTTGACGCGCTCGACCACGTGCTTGATGACCAGGATGTGTTCTTCGACATCCAGCGTGGCGGACTCACCGGTTGTGCCGACAGCGACAATCGCGTGGGTGCCGTTTTCCAGGTGGAAGTCTACAAGTTTGTCGAGGCTGCCCCAGTCCACACGCCCTTGTGCATCCATGGGTGTGACCAATGCCACCATACTGCCCGCAATCATGTAACTGCTCCTGCCGGAAAAAGAGAGCGGTAATGGTACTGGGGGCATCGGCCTTGCACAAGCGAAGCAGGCAGGCGGAGCATTCCCCTCGGCGCCTTATTTCGCTACCCTTGATGCTTTGATCGGTGCAGCGCGGCCCGCCGGGCCGTCGACCTTGCTCCCCGCCAGCGTCCACGACCTCGCATGCGAGCCCCGGGCCCTGCCGACAGGAGGCTTTCGCCCGTCCTGCACCGACCGCTCATCGCTTTAGGAATGCTGCATGTCCACCCCCACTGTCCGCGAACAATTCCTTGTCATCAGTGCCTTGGGCCCCAACCCCATGGAACTGGCCAACGTCCTCAGCCGCGCTGCCTTCGAAAACCGCTGCGCAGTGGTTACCTCGCGCCTGAGCCGACACGGCGAGACCAGCGCCCTGGTACTGCAGGTGGGCGGCAGCTGGGACGCCCTGGCGCGCCTCGAAGCCATGCTGCCGGGCCTGGGCAAGAAGCATGGCCTGACCCTGGACGTGGTGCGCAGCGCCGACCAGGAAGTACGCCCGCAGGCCCTGCCCTACGTGGCCTACGTGAGCGCGGCCTACCGCCCGGACATCATCAACGAGCTGTGCCAGTTCTTCCTCGACCACCGCGTCGAGCTGGAAGCCATGACCTGCGACACCTACCTGGCGCCGCAGACCGGCAGCAGCATGCTCAACGCCCAGTTCACCGTGATTCTGCCGGCCGGCACCCAGATCAGCTGGCTGCGTGACCAGTTCCTGGACTTTGCCGATGCCCTGAACCTCGATGCGCTGATCGAGCCATGGCGTCCACAGAACCCAATGTAAGGAAACCGACCATGGCTGTAGCACTCGACCAACCCGTTGCCGACTTCCAGGCCCAGGCCACCAGCGGGCAAACCGTCAGTCTGGCCGAGCTCAAGGGCCAGCAAGTGGTGGTGTACTTCTACCCCAAGGACAGCACCCCGGGCTGCACCACCGAGGGCCAGGGTTTCCGCGACCAGCATGATGCCTTTGCCGCGGCCAACACCGTGGTGTTCGGCGTGTCGCGCGATGGCATCAAGTCGCACGAAAACTTCAAGGCCAAGCAAGGCTTCCCGTTCGAGCTCATCAGCGACAAGGACGAAGCCCTGTGTCAGCTGTTCGACGTGATCAAGCTGAAGAAGCTGTATGGCAAGGAATACATGGGCGTTGACCGCAGCACCTTCCTGATCGACAAGGACGGTGTACTGCGCCAGGAATGGCGCGGGGTGAAGGTGCCCGGGCATGTGGATGCAGTACTGGCTGCTGCCCAGGCCCTGAACAAGGCTTGAGATTCATGGGGCTGCTTTGCAGCCCATTCGCAGCACAAGGCTGCTCCTACAAGGGTTTGCGCGGTATCTGTAGGAGCAGCCTTGTGCTGCGAATGGGCCGCAAAGCGGCCCCATTTGCATTCAGAGCATCGGTGAAACGCTAGGCTCCTGCCGCGGCCAGGCATCCAGCACGGCCTTGATCAGCGTCGCCAGCGGGATGGCGAAGAAGATCCCCCAGAACCCCCACAACCCGCCAAACAGCAGCACTGCGCAAATGATCGCCACCGGGTGCAGGCTCACCGCCTCGGAGAACAGCAGCGGCACCAGCACGTTGCCGTCCAGCGCCTGGATGATCGCGTACACCGTCATCAGGTAGATGAACTGGTCACCCCAGCCCCACTGGAACAGTGCGATCAACGTCACCGGCACAGTCACCACCACCGCGCCCACGTAAGGCACCACCACCGACAAACCCACCAGCAGCGCCAGCAACGCGGCGTAGTTGAGCCCCAGGCTGATGAAGGCGATGTAGGTGGCAATGCCACAGATCAGGATCTCGATGCCCTTGCCGCGGATGTAGTTGGCGATCTGCCGGTTCATCTCGCTGCCCACCCGGTTCAGCAGGCTGCGCTGGCGTGGCAGGTAGCCGCTGACCCAACGGCCGATCAGTTCGCGGTCCTTGAGAAAGAAAAACACCAGGATCGGCACCAGCACCAGGTAGATCATGGCGTTCACCAGCAACGGCAGGCTCGAGAGCGAGAAGGTCAGCGCCCACTGGCCGAACTTGCCGATTTCCCCGCGCACCGACTCGATGGCATGCAGCACCTGCTCGTCAGACACCAGGTGCGGGTAACGCTCGGGCAACAGCAACAGCAACGACTGCCACTTGCCGAGCATGCCCGGCAGTTCGTTGAACAGGGTGATCAGCTGGTGCCACAGCAGCGGCACCAGCACCAGCATGAACACCGCCAGCGCGCCCATGAACAGGGCGAACACCAGCATTACCGCCAACCGGGTGGGTACCCGCAAGCGCTCCAGGGCATTGACCAGCCCCTGCATCAGAAACGCCAGCACCATGCCCGCCAGCACCGGCGCAAGCATGCCACCCAGGGTGAGTACCGCAGTAAAAGCCAGGAACAACAGGACCGCCAGCACCACCGCTTCCTCATCGGAGAAGTAGCGCTGCATCCAGTCGCGAAGCACTTTGAACATTGACGATCCTTGGAAAGACTCAGGCCTTGCGCAGCCAGTAAGTGTAGGTACCGGCCTCGGCCGTTTCCCGCAGCAGGGTATGACCGGCCAACTGGGCGAAAGTGCGGAAGTCACGCTGGGAGCCGGCGTCGGTGGCGATTACCTTGAGCACCGCGCCGCTGGCCAGGCGGTTGAGCTCCATCTTGGCCTTCAGCAGCGGCAAAGGGCAATTCAGCCCGCTGGCGTCCAGTTCGGCGTCACAGGTCAGGGTGTCACTCATTGCAGGGCTCTCCAAAGGCATTGCCGGGCTGTAGCTTGATTTGGCCGGCTAGGATAGCGCCACTGGTCGCCAACGTGTGAGCCCGCTACAGTAGGTATCTTTGACCGACGCGAGCTTCATGCATGAATCTACTGCGCCCTACCCTGCTGACGCTGGCCTGCCTGTTGGCCCTTCCCGGCCATGCTGACGACCTGCCATCACTGGGCGACGCCAGTTCCGCGATCGTCTCGCCACAACAGGAGCACCAGCTCGGCCGTGCCTGGCTGAGCCTGCTGCGCGGCCAGGTCAACCAGCTCAACGACCCGCAGCTGAAGGACTACGTCGAAACCAGCGTGTACCGCCTGGCCGAAACCAGCCAGCTGCAGGACCGCCGCCTGGAATTCATCCTCATCGATAGCCGCGAGCTCAACGCCTTTGCCGCCCCGGGCGGCATCGTCGGGGTCAACGGCGGGCTGTTCCTCAACGCCCAGACCGAAGGCGAGTACGCCTCGGTACTGGCCCACGAACTGGCGCACTTGTCGCAGCGCCACTTCGCCCGCGGCGTCGAGGCCCAGCAGCGCATGCAGTTGCCGATGATGGCGGCGCTGCTGGCCGGTATCGTGCTGGCGGCCGGTGGTGGCGGTGATGCCGGTATCGGCGTGATCGCCGGTACTCAGGCGGCGGCGATCCAGGAACAGCGACGTTTCTCACGACAGAACGAACAGGAAGCCGACCGCATCGGCATCCAGAACCTGGAAAAGGCCGGCTACGACCCGCGCAACATGCCGACCATGTTCGAGCGCCTGGCCCGGCAGTACCGCTACGACGCCAAGCCGCCGGAATTCTTGCTGACCCACCCGGTAACCGAGTCGCGTATCGCCGACACCCGCAACCGTGCCGAACAGGCACCCAAGGGCGGCGTCGAGGACAGCATGCGCTACCAGCTGATCCGTGCCCGGGTGGCGCTGACCTACGAAGGCACCCCGGGGCTGGCGGCCAAACGCTTCCGCGCCCAGCTAGATGAAGACCCCAAGCTGGACGCCGCGCGTTACGGCCTGGCCCTGGCGCAGATCAAGGGCGGCCAGTTGAACGAGGCGCGCGAACTGCTTAAACCGCTGCTGGCCAAAGCACCCAACGACATTACCTACAACCTGGCGCAGATCGACCTGGACATCACCAACAACCGCCTGGCCGATGCGCAGCAGCGCGCCGAACGGATGCAGGGGCTGTACCCGGGCAACTACCCGCTGAAGCAGGTGCGTGCCGACTTGCTGGTGAAGCAGAACAAGCCCGCCGAGGCGGAGAAGGTGTTGAACGAGCTGGTGAAGAGCCGGCCGGATGACCCGGACGTGTGGTACGACATGGCCGAAGTGCGGGGCCTTTCGGGCAATACCATTGGTTTGCACCGGGCGCGTGCCGAGTACTTCACCCTGGTGGGCGATTTTGACCAGGCCATCCAGCAGCTGGATTACGCCAAGCGCCGGGCGGGCGGGAACTTCCCGCTGGCAGCACAGATTGACCAGCGCCAGCGCGAGGTCATGGAGCAACAGCGCATGGTTCAGGAAATGATGGGGCGTTGAGGGCCCTTTCGCGGGTAAACCCGCTCCCACAGGGACCGCACCGCCCGTGAGCGCTGCGCTGTACCTGTGGGAGCGGGTTTACCCGCGAAGAAAGCGACGCGGTACAGCGTCAGGCGTTACCGGACAACTTCAGGCGCGCCGCCTGGGTAAAGTCCAGCATCCGGTTCAGCGGCTTGATCGCCTTCGGCACCAGCGCCGGGTCGACAAAAATCTCGTTAGACCCATTACGCAGGCAATCCAGCACACGCTCCAGGGTGTTCATCGCCATCCACGGGCAGTGCGCGCAACTGCGGCACGCCGCGCCGTTACCGGCGGTGGGGGCTTCGACGAATTCCTTGTCCGGGCACAGTTGCTGCATCTTGTAGAAGATGCCGCGGTCGGTGGCAACGATGAAGGTCTTGTTCGGCAGGGTCTGGGCAGCCTTGATCAGCTGGCTGGTGGAGCCCACTGCGTCGGCCAGCTCGATCACCGCTTCCGGCGACTCAGGGTGCACCAGAATCGCTGCATCCGGGTACAGCGCCTTCATGTCGGCCAACTGACGCGACTTGAACTCTTCGTGAACGATGCAGGCACCGTCCCACAGCAGCATGTCGGCACCGGTTTGCTTCTGAATGTAACGCCCCAGGTGCTGGTCCGGGCCCCAGATGATGGTCTCACCGTTGTCCATCAGGCTTTCGACGATTTCCAGCGCGCAGCTCGAGGTTACAACCCAGTCGGCACGGGCCTTCACGGCAGCGGAAGTGTTGGCATAGACCACCACGGTACGCTCGGGGTGCTGGTCACAGAAGGCCGAGAACTCTTCCACCGGGCAGCCCAGGTCGAGCGAGCAGGTGGCCTCCAGGGTGGGCATCAGCACGCGCTTTTCCGGGGTGAGGATTTTCGCCGTCTCGCCCATGAAGCGCACACCGGCAACGATCACGGTTTCGGCCGGGTGGTTCTTGCCGAAGCGGGCCATTTCCAGCGAGTCGGACACGCAACCGCCGGTTTCTTCGGCCAGCGCCTGGATGACCGGGTCGCAGTAATAGTGGGCGACCAGCACGGCGTTCTGGGCCTTGAGCTCGGCAGCAATGGCCGCACGGTATTCGGCCTCCTGCTCGGCTGTCAGCGGGTTGGGCTGCTTGGCGTCGAGGTGGGCCTGAACCAACAGGCGTTCGGAAATCTGGGTCATGATCGCTGGACCTGCAGGCGCTTGTGCGCGTCAAATCGAGTGTATCACCCGGCCCTGACAGATCGGCTAGGGGCGCCGGACGGCACACAGGCCGCCACGGCCCTCTGCGGGCACGGATTATTATCGGAGGCCGAAGGCTACAGACAATCCAGCGATTTCTAAAGTGGTTTTTGTGTTGCCTGTGCAGGCCCTTTCGCGGGTGAACCCGCTCCCACAGGGTTGCCAAACTCCTGTGGGAGCGGGTTTACCCGCGAAGAGGCCGGTACAGGCTTTCGATCAGCCCTGCGGCGACAGGGCCGCCAGGTGCGAGGCCATGAGCATCGCGAACTCTTCCACGGTCATCTTCTTGCCGTTGAAGTCGACCATGCCATCGACATAGTGCAGGCTGCTCACCACATCATTGCCCTGCACCGTGGCCATGCCGCTCTGCAGCGCCATCATGCCGACCATTTCCCCGGCCTGGCTCGATTGCATGGCAATGGCCTGGGCGTCGGTCTGGCCATCCAGCAACGCCTGCAAGGTTGCCAGGTCACCGATCATCGGCTTGGACAACGACAGCTTGCTCTTCACCTCGGTGATCAGTTGCTTGCTCAACTGGTCAGGCGGCAGGTCGAAGCTGGCCGGGGCAGCGAAGCCCATCGACAGGTCAAAGCGGCTTTCGCCATTGGCGGTCTTGAATGACAGGTTTTCCACCGCCACCCTGGGCTTGGCAGCCAGCAGTTTCTGCAGCTCGCCCTGGAACCTGGCCTTCTCCTCATCGTCCATCTGGATTTCCGGCACCGGTTGGCCGGCGGCAGCGGCAGCCTCGAATTCCGGCAGGTGCGCCTGGTACCACGTCGACAGCGCCTGCAGCGCTGGTGCGTTGACCGAAGTGATGCTCACCGCCATTTGCGCCTTGCCCACCGCACGGCCATCCCAGGTGATATCCCCGACCTTGTACTCCACGCGGCCACCCACGGTATCCGGGCCATCGAGGGTCTGCAGGGCGTTCTGCTCCAGGCCCTTGACCACCAGCACCTGCTGCTTGGGCCCCAGGGTGACCTTGGTTTCGGCCAACGCCAGGTCGACGTTGCCCACATAGATGGCCTCGTGCGCGGTGGCCGCCAGCTTGCCGCCGACCTTCAGGCCGTTGAGCTCGAAGGTGGCAGGCGGCTGGTCATCGCGTACCAGTTTCAGCACGAAACGGTCGGCCTGGCCTTGAAAGCTCGAGGCCTTGCCTTCCTGGTCACCACCGACTTGCAGTTGCATGCCCGAGAAGTCGAGGCTGTTGCCATCCGCTTCGTCGAGTTTGACCGGCGCCAGCTGGATCTGGCTGACCACATTGCCATCGTAGCCCAGGCTGGTCTGTGCGCTGACCGGGGCCTGCTCGCCCGCGGCGGCGAACCACGGTGCGGTGGTGTCATCCTTCTGCAGCGTGCTGTTGCTGACCGCCAGCACCGGCATCAGCTTCAGCGCCTTTACCCGCGACCAAGGGAACGGGCCGTGCTCGATCTGGTCGGTCACGCCCACGTCGAAATTCACCACTTCGCCTTCGCCCAGGTTGATATCGCGGGCCTTGAGCCGGTACTGGGCGGTACTGCTGAAAAAATGCTGCTCCAGTGACACCCGCTCGATGCTCATGCTGCCACCGGTGCTTACCAGGGCCTTCTTGAGTTCGGCGTTGCTGCGCACAAGGGCGTTGTCCAGCTCCGCAGGCAGCTGCTTGCCGGTGTACCAGGCGCCAGCGGTGATTGCGGCGGCGATGGCGATAGCCAGGCCGGAAAGGATGCCAACTGATTTCTTCATGAATAGAACCGATTGCTGTCCATAAGGGCTTCGTAGGCGGCCAAGGGCCACACGGGACACCAAGATTACCACCGCAGCCAAGGCCTGGCGCTGGCCAGGCTGGATAAATCCGATTTTTTGGAAGCGCCTGACACACTAACCAAGAGAACTTGGCGCTCGTTAATTTTTATGAACACCAAAATTGATCACAGTCGCAAAAAAGCGCACAAAAACCGAACAAAACCCCACTGAAATCCGATAAATATTTCAGCTCAGCAACATCTTGTCATCTTTAACTTGACACCCAGCTACCCATCGTTTTTTATTTTCACCACTTTGCGCGCTCCCCCGCGCCCCCGCCGCTCCGACAATAAAGGTGAAAAACATGGAGCCCACCCGCTCGCCCTTGCCGCATGCGCAGTACACCGTGCCCGCCGTTCACGCCCAGCCGCAGGAGCCATGCCAGCATGCAGCCTGACCACAGCGTTTCCGGCAATGGCCAACTGCGCAAAACCCTGCGCCTCTGGCACGTGATCATCATCGGCCTGGCCTACCTGACCCCGATGACCGTGTTCGACACCTTCGGCATCGTTTCCGGGATTACTGCCGGCCACGTACCCAGCGCCTACATCCTGGCGCTGGCCGGGATCCTGTTCACCGCCGTAAGCTATGGCACCCTGGTAAGACGTTTCCCCCAGTCGGGCTCGGCCTACACCTACGCCCAGCGTGCGATCAACCCGCACGTGGGCTTCCTGGTCGGCTGGTCGTCGCTGCTGGACTACCTGCTGTTGCCAATGGTCAACGCGTTGCTGGCCAAGCTGTACTTGTCGGCCATGTTCCCGGAAGTACCGGAGTGGATGTGGGTGGCTGGCTTCGTCACCCTGATCAGCCTGATCAACATGCGCAGCGTGAACCTGGTAGCGCACTTCAACCTGCTGTTCGTGGCCGTGCAGGTGGCGATCATCGCCGTGTTCATCTACCTGTGCGTACGCGGCCTGGACCAGGGTGAAGGGCTGGGTACCGCGTGGAGCCTGCTGCCGTTCGCCGACAACCAGACCCAGCTCAGCGCACTGGCCGCCGGCGCGACCATCCTGTGCTTCTCGTTCCTCGGCTTCGACGCGGTCACCTGCCTGTCCGAGGAAACTCGCGACCCGGGCAAGACCATCCCCCGGGCCATCTTCCTCACCGCACTGATCGGCGGCCTGGTGTTCATCACCGTGTCGTACTTCATCCAGGCCTACTTCCCGACCATGTCCCGCTTCCACGACCAGGAAGCGGCACTGCCGGAAATCGCCCTGTACGTCGGCGGCAAGCTGTTCCAGTCGATTTTCATCGCCTGCACCGTGATCAACACCATCGCCTCGGGCCTGGCCTCGCAGACCAGCGTGTCGCGCCTGCTGTACGTGATGGGCCGCGACAACGTGATCCCGGCCAGCCTGTTCGCCCGCCTGCACTCTCGCTACAAGACACCGGTGCTGAACATCGCGGTGGTGGGGGTGATTTCGCTGTCAGCGATCTTCTTCGACCTGGTCACTGCCACCTCGATCATCAACTTTGGCGCGCTGGTCGCATTCAGCTTCGTCAACCTGTCGGTGATCAACCACTGCTACCTGCGCGAAGGCATGCGCCAGGGCTTGGCCAACCAGCTGACGTACCTGGTGGCGCCCACCATCGGCTTCTGCATCATCGTCTCGCTGTGGCTGGACCTGAACGCGCATTCGCTGTTGTTCGGTGGCGTCTGGGCACTGCTCGGCCTGCTGTACCTGGCCTGGCTGACCAAAGCCTTCAGGGATTCCCCGCCCAACTACATCGCTGAATGACCCACGTTGCCGGCAACGCCCGCGCCTGATCGCGGGCGTTGTATTTGTTCGAAAAGGAAAGCCCTCATGCCGCTGCGTCGCCTCTCCATCCAGTGGAAGATCACCCTGCTCGCCGGCCTGTGCCTGCTAGCCATCGTCGCCTTGCTGGTGACCACGTCGCTGGCCCAGGCGCGGCGCAGCGCAGCCCTGGTCAACCAGGCCAACACCGAAATGCTCGACAGCAGTGCACGCCTGCGCCTGCAGGCCCATGCCGAAACCCAGGCCCTGCGCATTCAGCGCTATTTCATGGACGCCTACCAGTACGGCAATGGCTTTGCCCGCCTGGTGCAGGTACTCAAGGCCCATGGCGGCAGCGACCTGCGCGCGGAGCTGACGCGCCAGGCCCGCGCCAGCCTGGCCGGCAACCCGGATGTAATCGGCCTGTACCTGGTATTCCAGCCCAACGCCCTGGGCCAGGACAGCCAGTACCTCGGCCAGGATGCCATGGGCAGCAATGAGAGCGGACGCTTCTCACTGTACTGGTCACAACCCCGCCCCGGCACCCTGGAACTTGAAGCCATGCCCGAATCGATGCTCGGTGACACCAGCATCGGCAGCAACGGCGCAGCAAGGAACCGCTGGCTGACCTGCCCGCAGGACACCGCCAGAACCTGCATGCTCGAGCCATACCTCGACGAGGTGAATGGCCGCCAGGTGCTGATGACCAGCATCGCCCTGCCGCTGCTGGAGCATGGCAAGGTGGTCGGCGTGGTCGGCCTGGACATCGGCCTGGCCAACCTGCAGCAGTTGAGCCTGGACGGCCGCCGGGAACTGTTCGATGGCCAGGGCCAGGTCAGCATCGCCAGCGCGTCCGGCCTGCTGGCCGGCAACAGCCGCGATGACAGCAAGCTCGGCGAGCCTATGGACAAGGCGGTAGCCGACGGCCTGCTGCGTGTTGCCCACCCGTTCACACCAATCCCTGATGCCGCCCCCTGGCAGGTATTGCTGGAGTTGCCGGAAAGCGTGCTGCAGGCGCCTGCCATGGCCCTCAACCAGCGCCTGGACACGCACAACCACAGCGCCAACCTCAGCAGCCTGCTGGTCGGCCTGGGTGCTGCGGTAGCTGGCTTGCTGCTGGTGTGGCTGACCGCGCGCGGCGTGACCCGGCCAATCTTGGCCGTGGCAGCGCGCCTGGAAGACATCGCCAGCGGCGAAGGCGACCTCACCCGCCGCCTGGACTATGCCCGTCAGGACGAACTGGGCCAGCTCACCGGCTGGTTCAACCGCTTTCTCGACAAGCTGCAGCCGGTCATCGCCCAAGTGAAGGGGTCACTGCAGGAAGCCCGCGGTACTGCGGACCAGTCGGCAGCCATCGCCAGCCAGACGAGCAATGGCATGCAGCAACAGCACCGTGAAATCGAACAGGTGGCCACCGCCGCCAACGAGATGAGCGCCACCGCCCTGGATGTCGCCCATAACGCCTCGCAGGCGGCCCAGGCCGCACGCGCTGCCGACCAGGCCAGCCGCGAAGGCCTGCAACTGATCGACAGTACCCGCGAGGGCATCGACCGCCTGACTGCCGGCATGAACGCCGCCATGGGCGAAGCCCGGGCGCTGGAAGGCCGCAGCGGGCAGATCGGTTCGGTGCTGGAGGTGATCCGCACCATTGCCGAGCAAACCAACCTGCTGGCGCTCAACGCCGCCATCGAAGCCGCCCGCGCAGGCGAAGCCGGGCGTGGTTTTGCGGTCGTGGCCGATGAGGTGCGTGGCCTGGCCCAGCGCACACAGACATCGGTGGAGGAAATTCGCCAGGTCATCGAGGGCTTGCAGCAAGGCACCCAGGATGTGGTGGGCGCCATGCACGAAGGCCAGCGCCAGGCGCAGGACAGCGCCGCGCGCATGGAGCAGGCGCTGCCGGCGCTACAACGTATTGGCGAGGCAGTGGCAGTAATCAGCGACATGAACCTGCAGATTGCCTCGGCGGCCGAAGAGCAGAGCGCGGTAGCCGAAGAGGTGAACCGCAATGTGGCCGGCATTCGCGATGTGACCGAATCGCTGGCAGGCCAGGCCGACGAATCCGCGCGCATCAGCCAGGCCCTGAACCGGCTGGCCAACCAGCAGCAGGCGCTGATGGAGCAGTTCCGCGTCTAACCTGTCAGGGCCAGTGCGCCTTCTTCGCGGGTGAACCCGCTCCCACAGGGTTTTGCGCCGATCTCGAAGGCAACGCCAACCTGTGGGAGCGGGTTCACCCGCGAAGAGGCCCTGACAGGCAATACAGCATCACCGTTTCTTCTAGAGCACATTTCATGCAAACCGCAACCAGATCCACCTTCTTCGACATCACCAGCGAACAGGGCCTGTTACGCACCTCGATTGCCGTGACCCTGTTCATCGCCATCATCGGCATCGCCTTCGGCCTGGCCTCCGGCTCGTTCTCCATCGTGTTCGACGGCGTCTATTCGCTGGTCGATGCCAGCATGAGCGGGCTGTCGCTGGTGGTGGTCAAACTGATTACCTCGCATACCACCAGCGCGCAGATGTCGCGCAAGCTGCGCGAGCGCTTCACCATGGGCTTCTGGCACCTGGAGCCGATGGTGCTGGCGCTCAACGGCATCCTGCTCAGCAGTGTGGCCATCTATGCGCTGATCAACGCCATCAGCAGCCTGCTGCAAGGCGGGCGCCACCTGGAGTTCGGCATCGCCATGGTCTACGCGATGCTGACCGTGATCGCCTGCGTGACCATCGCCATTGTCGAGGCCCGCGCCAACCGCAAGCTGGGCTCGGATTTCGTGCGTATGGACGTCAAGGGCTGGGTGATGTCGGCCAGCATCACCGCCGCGCTGCTGATCGCCTTCTGCTTTGGCTATGCAGTGCAGGGTACCTCGCTGGAATGGGTTTCACCGTACATCGACCCGGCGGTGCTGGCGCTGGTCTGCCTGGTGATTGTGCCGTTGCCGATGTCGGTTGTGCGCCAGGCCCTTTCGGAAATTTTCCTGGTGACTCCTGGTGACCTCAAGCTGCATGTGGATGAGGTCGCCAAAACCTTCGTCGCACGCCATGGGTTGCAGTCGTACCGCGCCTATGTGGCCAAGGTCGGGCGCTCGCGGGAGATCGAGCTGTATTTCATCGTGCCGAAGGCCATGGCCGCGAAAACCATCGATGAATGGGATGCGTGGCGTAACGAGATCGGTGATGCCGTGGGTGGTGAAGGGCCGGACCGTTGGCTGACGGTGGTGTTTACCGGGGATCCGGAGTGGGCTGAATAAGCTATCTGAAGCCTGCAGGGCCGCTCCTACAGGCGATTGCGCACACCGAGAAAACGAAAAAGCCCGCCACCGTTGCCGGTAGCGGGCTTTGACGTACTAGATATGGTGGGTCGTGTAGGATTCGAACCTACGACCAATTGGTTAAAAGCCAACTGCTCTACCAACTGAGCTAACGACCCGTTGGATGGCGCGTATAATACTGATTTCTAACGGGAAATCAATACCCCATCAAAGTTTTTTCAAAAATATCGCGTCGGGTCTGCGACACCGGCTGCCTTGAAGCCGTCGGCACGCAGGCGGCAGCTGTCGCATTTGCCGCAGGCACGGCCGTCATCGTCGGCCTGATAGCAGGAAACAGTCAGGCTGTAGTCCACGCCGCGGGCCATGCCGGCCTGTACGATCTGCGCCTTGCTCATGTTCTGCAGCGGCGCCTGGATACGGAAGCCCTGCCCTTCGACACCGGCCTTGGTCGCCAGGTTGGCCATGCGCTCGAAGGCTTCGACGAACTCGGGGCGGCAATCGGGGTAGCCGGAGTAATCCACGGCGTTGACGCCAATGAAGATGTCGCGGGCTTCCAGTACTTCTGCCCAGCCCAGGGCCAAGGACAGGAACACGGTGTTGCGCGCCGGCACGTAGGTGACCGGGATGCCTTCACCCGGGGTTTCAGGCACGTCGATGCTGCTGTCGGTCAATGCCGAGCCACCGATACCGTTCAGGTTCAGGCCAATCACCTTGTGCTCGACCACGCCCAGGTCACGGGCAACGCGGGCGGCGGCGTTCAGTTCGGCGCGGTGGCGCTGGCCGTAGTCGAAACTCATGGTGTAGCAGCTGTAGCCTTCGGCCTTGGCCATGGCAACCACGGTGGCCGAGTCCAGGCCGCCGGACAACAGGATTACTGCGCGTTTGTCGGTCATGTGTGCTTGCTCCTCAATCAACGTCCGGGTTCGTCGTTCCACAGCAGCTTGTGCAACTGCAACTGGAAGCGTACGGGCAGGTTGTCGGCGACGATCCAGTCCGCCAGGTCACTGGCGTTTACTTGGTGGTGGCTGGGCGAGAACAACACCTCGCCGGCACGCTCGGCCAGGTTGTACTGGATCAGCTTGGAGACCGCCCAGTCGTAGTCCTCACGGGAACAGATGACGAACTTGACCTGGTCGTTGCGGGTCAACAGCTCGATGTTCTCGTAGCGGTTACGGTGCGACTCTTCGGAACCAGGGGTCTTCAGGTCGACCACGCGGCTGACGCGGGTGTCGGTGCCGGCAATATCCAGCGCGCCGCTGGTTTCCAGCGACACCTCGTAACCGGCGTCACACAGGCGCTGCAACAGCGGCAAGGCGTTGGGCTGGGCCAATGGCTCGCCACCGGTAACGCAGACATAACGCGGCTTGTAGCCGGCGACCTGCTCAAGGATCGAATCGAGGGTGCGAAGGGTTCCGCCACTGAAGGCATAGGCACTGTCGCAGTATTGGCAGCGCAGGGGGCAACCGGTGAGGCGCACGAATACCGTGGGCAGCCCAGCCGTTCGCGTTTCACCCTGCAAAGAGTAAAAGACTTCGGTGATGCGTAATGTGTCTTGCATGGTCGCCACGGGCGTGACAGCTAAACAGGCTGCCCGCCTCCGTCAGGCACTGTCGCGGACTCGACATAGCGTTATCCGCAGCAGCGTGTTTACGAAAAAAGGGCAATGATTCTAACGAAAAAACCCGCGACAGGCGCGGGTTTCTTTCAAACGTTACTGCTTAGAGCTTCTGCAGGTCACGCTGGGCCAGTTGCGCGGCCGAGGTGCCCGGGTACTGGGTGATGACCTGTTGCAGGATACCCTTGACCTTGTCGGTGTGGCCCATGCGGCGCTCAACGTCGGCCAGCTTGTACAGCGAATCCGGCACCTTGCTGTGCTTCGGATACTTCTGGCTGACCTGGGCGAAGGCCTGGCTGGCGGCTGGCAGGTCGCCCTTGGCCAGGTTCACCTCACCCAGCCAGTACTGGGCATTGCCGGCATACTGGCTGTTGGGGTACTTGCGCAGGAAGGCGTTGAACGCCTGGCTGGCCTTGTCGAAGTCTTTCTGCTTGATCAAGTCGAAAGCGGCATCGTAGTAGAGCTTTTCTTTCGCCGGATCACCGGGCTCGCTACTGGCGGCCGGTTGTTGCGCAGCAGCGCCTGCTGCTGCATCGGGGGAGGTACTGGATGCACCACCACCGGAGGAATTGTCAGGGGTCGCGGCAGGTGCGGCGCCACTGTTGATGCGACGGTCCAGGTCCTGGTAACGCTCCAGGTTTTCCTGCTTCATGCGCGACACATCGTTCTGCAGCTCTTCGATGATGCCTTGCTGGCGGGAAAGCTGATCCTGCATCTGTTGCAGCTGCATGAACAGCTGGCCCTGTGCAGAGGCAGGGGCCGAAGCCCCTGACCCGGCATAGGCGCCGCTCGTGCCATAACCCGCAGGCGGATAGCTGCCTGCGTTGTCATCAACTACAGGAACCTCAGCCCAGGCCGCGAGCGGCAGGCTGAGTGCGAGGACGGTTACTACACGACGGCACATACGCATAAGAACTTACTTACGCAGTTCTACGCGACGGTTCTGAGCCCAGGACTGCTCGTCGTTGCCAGTGGCAACCGGACGCTCTTCACCGTAGGAGACCAGTTCCAGCTGAGCAGGGGAAACGCCCTGCAGAACCAGGTAGCGCTGAACGGCCTTGGCACGACGCTCACCCAGAGCCATGTTGTACTCGCGGGTGCCGCGCTCGTCGGTGTTGCCTTCCAGGACAACGCGGTTGCCGTTGGCTTTCAGGTCCTTGGCGTGAACGTCCAGAGCGCGCATGGCTTCTGGCTTCAGGTCCGAGCTGTCGTATTCGAAGTAGAAGGTGGTGATTGCGCGCAGGGCAGCTTCTTCGCTCAGGGAGCCGTCAACAGCGCCAGCGTTGGCACCGTAGCCAGCGTTCGGATCTACAGCAGCGCCTTCGCCTGCGTTGTCACCGCCCTTCGAGGAGCAACCTACAGCTACGGCCATGGCCAGAGCCAGCGCAGCAAATTTACCAAACTTCAGCATTTCCATCGTGAAACTCCTAATGAAACCCCAGTGTGTTAAGCAAAAAATTATTACGCCGCAATCAGTTCAGGTAAGGGGACCAGGACGGTTCTCTGACTTCGCCTTGAGCGGTAGGAAGTGGGAGCCTCACGCGGCCATTAAGCGACACGAGCATCAAGACTCCCCGGCCCTGCTGGCGGGTGGCGTAGATTAGCATGGTGCCGTTTGGCGCAACAGTGGGAGACTCATCAAGACTCGTTTCCGAGAGAATCTTTACACTTCCGCGTTGCAAATCCTGGGCCGCAACTTTGAAGTTGGTGAAGCCCTGCTGGCGATGGATCATCACCAGGGTCTTTTCGTCCGCCGACAGTTTCGGGTTGGCGTTGTAGTTACCCACGAAAGTTACACGCTCGGCACCACCGCCACCGATCGACTGCTTATAGATTTGCGGCTTGCCGCCACGATCGGAGGTGAAGTAAAGGGTGTTGCCATCCTTGCCCCAGAACGGCTCGGTGTTGATGCCTGGGCCAGCGGTGACGCGGGTGATCTGGCGCGAAGCCACGTTCATCACGTAGATGTCCGGGTTGCCGTCCTTCGACAGCACGAACGCCAGGCGCGAGCCGTCCGGCGACCAGGCTGGCGCGCCGTTCAGGCCTTCGAAGTTGGTGACCTGCTCACGGCGACCGGTATCGATGTGCTGGACAAAGATGCGTGGGCGCTTCTGCTCGAAGGAGACATAGGCGATACGCTTGCCATCCGGCGCAAAGCGTGGCGACAGGATCGGTTCACGCGATTGCAGCAGGGTGACCGCACGTGCACCGTCGTAGTCCGAGCGCTGCAGGGTATAGCGGGTGTTGTTGGTAGAGAAGCGCTCGGCCGTCACGTACAGCATGCGGGTGGAGAACGCCCCCTTGATGCCGGTGAGCTTCTCGAACGACTGGTCGGAAATGTAGTGCGCCATGTCGCGCAGCTGATCGACGCTGCCCGCCACGCTGCCGGTCAGCACTTGCTGCTCGGTGGCGACGTTGAACAGTGCGTACTGCACCTGCAGGCGACCGCCCGACGGCACGATGCTGCCGACCATCACGTACTGCGCGCCCAGCGCTTTCCAGTCACGGAAGATCACTTCGCTGGCCTGCGACGGCTGGCTGATCATGTTCTGCCGCGGAATCGGCGAGTAGTAGCCGGAGTTGCGCAGGTCGTTGCCGATGATATCGGCCATGTCTTCCGGCAGCACGCTGCCGCCCTGCAGACCAAACGGCACTACCGCGATGGGCGTAGCCCGATCGCTGCCGCTGGTGACCAGGATGTTCTTTTCCTCTGCAACGGCCATGCCTGCCACGCAGCAGAGCATGACCAGCAGTCCTCTCAGACGTTTAATCACAACGCTAGATCCTCAGGTGTAAATGTCATCTTGAACGAACGATATTGGTTGAAATCGCTCGGCTTCATACCCTGCATCTCGGTCAAACGACCAATGTTCTTCACCGCAGCCACCGCCGAACTGTCGTACGGGCCGTCACCACTGGACCGGGCCACGCTGACGTTGGTGATGGTACCGTCCGGCAACATGTTGATCTGCAGGACCACCGTCATGCCCTTGCGCGCGGAAGGCGGACGCGCCCAGCCCTCGGCCGCGCGCAAGCGTATGAGGTCGTCGAAGTCGCCGGCCACCTGGTCACCCTGCTCGTCGGCCAGCGCCTGCTGCCGTTCGGTGGTGTCGGACAACAGCTCGGCCAGGGCCTGGGCTTTCTTGTCTTCCGCCGCCTTGCGGGCCGCTTCCTGTGCCTTTTTCTTCTGGGCATCTGCAGCGGCCTTTTTCTTGGCCTCTTCAGCTGCCTTCTTCTTCGCTTCCTCGGCCGCTGCTTTCTTCTTGGCGTCCTCGGCGGCTTTCTTCTTGGCCTCTTCGGCTGCCTTTTTCTTGGCATCCTCGGCGGCTTGTTTCTTCGCCTCTTCAGCGGCCTCTTTCTTGGCCTCTTCCTCGGCTTTTTTCTTGGCTTCTTCCTCGGCCTTCTTCTTGGCGATGTCGGCCTGCTGCTTCTCGGCAGCCTTCTTCGCCTCTTCGGCCTTCTTGGCTTCGGCTGCTTTCTTGGCCTCGGCGGCCTTGGCGGCTTCAGCAGCTGCCTCGGCTTTCTTGGCTTCGGCGGCCTCGCGGGCCTCTTCGGCCTTTTGAGCAGCGTCGGCTTTCTTTTGTTCCGCGGCCTTCACGGCCTCCTGCTCGACCTTCTTCTGTTCCAGCTGCTCGACCTCGGTCTGACGCGAAGCGGTTTTCTTCGCTTCCCCCGCAATCTTCTGATTGGTCTGGGTGGTTGCCTGGCTCTTGGACTTGAGCTGGTACAGGGTAGCCTGGACGATCGGCTTGGATGGTGGCAGCTCAGGCGTCATGGCAAAACTGACGAACAGCAGGGCGAACACCAGCACATGCAGGCCGATGGCCCAGACACTGGGCCAGAAGTAGCTTTCCGAGGCGGATGGCTCTCGCTGTTGCATCAGGGCGCCTCGGTAATCAGGCCAACGTTACCGACACCGGCCTTCTGCAACCCGCCCATGGCACCCATGACCGCGCCATAGTCGACAGCCTTGTCGCCACGAATGAACACCTGGGTCTGCTTGCCCTGGTCACGGCCGGCAGCGATGATCTTGGTCACCGCGTCGGTCATGGCAGGCAAGGTCATGGCCTTGTCCATCTGCTTGTCGGTATCGACTTCGCTGCCGAGGTTCCAGTAGTAGGTCTTGTCGGCCTTGATGGAGATGGTGAGGATCTGGACGTTGTTGTCCTGCGGCAAGGCTTCACTGGAAACCTTGGGCAGGTCTACCTTCACGCCCTGGTTGAGCATGGGCGCCGTCACCATGAAGATGACCAGCAGTACCAGCATCACGTCGATGTAGGGCACCACGTTCATCTCGGCGACGGGCTTGCGTTTGTGGCGAACTCGGGCCATGGGCTTCTACCTGATTACTCTTCGCTGGTGTGCACTTTGCGGTGCAGGATCGCCTGGAACTCGTCGGCGAAGGTGTAGTAACGGCCGATCAGCACTTCGCTGCGGGCCGAGAAGCGGTTGTAGGCGATGACCGCCGGGATTGCCGCGAACAGGCCGATGGCAGTGGCGATCAGCGCTTCGGCGATACCCGGGGCAACCGTGGCCAGGGTAGCCTGCTGGGCGCTGGCCAGGCCGCGGAAGGAGTTCATGATGCCCCATACGGTACCGAACAGGCCGATGTACGGGCTGGTCGAACCGACGGTGGCCAGGAACGGCAGGCTCTGCTCGAGCTTTTCTTCCTCGCGCGAGATGGCTACGCGCATGGCACGGGCAACACCCTCCATGACTGCGTCCGGGTCGACGCCCGGCTGCTGACGCAGGCGCGAGAATTCCTTGAAGCCGGCACGGAAGACCTGCTCGACCCCGGAGTCCGGGTCCGGGTTGCTGCCTGCCTGTCGGTACAGCTTGGACAGGTCGATGCCCGACCAGAAGCGCTCCTCGAAGGCATCCAGCGCACGACGACCGGCGCGCAGCATGGTGCTGCGCTGGAAGATCATGATCCATGAGGTGACCGAGGCGGCCACCAGGATCAGCATTACCAGCTGTACCAACACGCTGGCATTGCTGACCAGACTCCACATGGAGGTATGGTCGACGACGTTAGCTTCCACGCTTATTCTCCTGCATTCGATTGAGTACCCGAGCCGTCCGCCGCAAAGGCGTCGCGCAGCTCCGGGGGTATGGCTCGGGGTTTGAAAGTGTCGGCGCGCACGGCGGCCACCAGGAACTGCCCTTCGCAGAGCAGCGTTTCATCCTTTTCCCGCCAGACCTGCTGCACGAAGCGCAGGCTGGCGCGATTGAGTTCAAGTACTTGCGCGGTAACCCGAAGCTCGTCGTCCAGCCGCGCCGGCGCGTGATAGCGCGCTTCGCTGGAGTGGACCACGAACAGCAGATTGTCTTCGGCCAGTTGCGCCTGGGAAAAGCCCAGGTGCCGCAGCCGCTCGGTACGCGCGCGCTCCATGAATTTCAGGTAATTGACGTAATACACCACACCACCGGCATCGGTATCCTCGTAATAGACACGACAACGGTGTGCGAACGGTTCCAGGCCATTTTGCGCGCGCATACTCTAGTGCTTACTCCTCAGCTTGCCAATCCGCTGTGGCAACTGTTTTTTCTTCATTTATGTCTTATTGCCAGCGCACCCTCGGCATGCCAGCGGTAGGACCACGAAAAGCTGCTTTCGATCTGTCACTCATCGCCCGTTTCGGAAAAATCCCCACCCTCCCCCAGGCGCCCGGGTACGTTCAGGCCAAAATGCAGGTAGGCATGCCGGGTGACCACGCGGCCGCGCGGCGTGCGCATGATGTAGCCTTGCTGGATGAGGTACGGCTCGAGCACGTCCTCGATGGTGTGACGCTCTTCGCTGATGGCTGCCGCCAGGTTGTCCACGCCGACCGGGCCACCGTCGAACTTCTCGATCATGGTCAGCAGCAGGCGGCGGTCGGAGTGGTCGAAACCGCGCTCGTCGACATCCAGCAGATTGAGCGCCATGTCGGCCACGGCCTTGGTGATCTGGCCCTTGCCGCGCACCTCGGCGTAGTCGCGCACGCGGCGCAGCAGGCGGTTGGCGATACGTGGCGTGCCGCGGGCCCGGCGGGCGATCTCGTAGGCCCCCTGGTCTTCGATGGCCAGGCCGAGGATGCCGGCCGAACGGCTGACGATGGTGGCCAGGTCCTTGTCGCTGTAGAACTCCAGGCGCTGGACGATACCGAAGCGGTCCCGTAGCGGGTTGGTGAGCATGCCGGCACGGGTGGTGGCACCGACCAGGGTGAATGGCGGCAGGTCGAGCTTGATAGAACGGGCCGCAGGCCCTTCGCCGATCATGATGTCGAGCTGGAAGTCCTCCATCGCCGGGTACAGCACCTCTTCGACGACCGGTGACAGCCGGTGGATCTCGTCGATGAACAGCACGTCATGCGGTTCGAGATTGGTCAGCATGGCCGCGAGGTCGCCCGGGCGCTCGAGAATCGGCCCCGAGGTACTTTTGACCGACACGCCCATTTCATGGGCGATGATGTTGGCCAGGGTGGTCTTGCCAAGGCCGGGCGGGCCGAAGATCAGCGTATGGTCGAGCGATTCGCTGCGGCCACGGGCGGCCTGGATGAACAGCGCCATCTGCTCGCGCACCACCGGTTGGCCGATGTACTCGTCCAGCCGCAGCGGGCGGATCGCACGGTCCTGGACTTCCTCACGGTCGCGGCCACTGGCGGCGATCAGGCGGTCGGCTTCGATCACTTGGTAATCATCCCTTTCAGGCTGCGGCGGATCAGTTCTTCACTGCTCAGGCCGGCCTTGTCCTTGATCGCGGCGATCGCCTTGCTGGCTTCCTGCGGCTTGTAGCCGAGCGAAACCAGGGCGCTGACTGCGTCAGCTTCGGCTGTGGATGCGCTGGCGACCGGCAGCGGCCCGTCGGAGACCAGGGTGAACATGGCCGGGGAAGTTTCCCAAGCCTTGAAGCGGTCCTTGAGCTCTACCAGCAGGCGTTCGGCGGTCTTCTTGCCGACACCGGGCACGCGCACCAGGGCCGAGGTGTCCTGGGCCTGCACGCAGCGCACCAACTCGTCCACTTCCAGCCCGGACATCAGCGCCAGGGCCAGCTTCGGCCCTACGCCGTTCAGGCGGATGAGCTCGCGGAACAGCTCGCGCTCGCGCTTTTCGGCAAAACCGTAGAGCAGGTGAGCGTCCTCGCGCACCACCAGGTGGGTGTGCACGGTTACGGGTTCGCCCACCTTGGGCAGACGGTACAGCGTGGTCATGGGAACTTCCAGTTCGTAACCCACGCCGTTGACGTCGATAATCAGGTGCGGCGGCTGTTTTTCCGCCAGGGTGCCGCGCAAACGTCCAATCACGTTCCGATCCTTCCTCTCGGGGAGCCGGTCAAAGACCGCTCAACCCTATCAGCAAATGCAGCGGGTGAACGCATCACCCGAACAAAATATGTATCAGCGCATGAAGCGCCTACAGACGCAAGCGCCCTCCGCGCCGCCGCGCCGTGGCCAGGCCATGCGGCACCAGGCTGGAGCGGGTATGGGCGTGGCACAAGGCGATGGCCAGGGCGTCGGAGGCGTCGATCTGCGGCTTCTGCGTCAGTTTCAGCAGGTGCATGACCATCATCATCACCTGCTCCTTGTTGGCCCCTCCGGTACCGGCTACCGCCTGCTTGACCTGGGTGGCGCTGTATTCGGCGATTTCCAGGCCGGCTTCGGCGGCGGCGACGATGGCCGCACCACGGGCCTGGCCGAGCTTGAGCGCCGAGTCGGCGTTGCGGGCCATGAACACTCGCTCGATGCCCATGGTTACCGGGCCGTGCTGGGCGATGATTTCACCCACGCCACGAAAGACGATCTGCAGCCGCTCGTGCAGCTCGCCGCTGCCGGTGCGAATGCAGCCCGACGCCACGTATTCGCAACCACGGGCGGTCTGGCGTACCACGCCATATCCGGTGATGCGCGAGCCGGGGTCGATACCAAGAATCAGAGTCATAGTGCCTGTCAAAAAATTGATGCATCTCTGCAAACTGTACCGGCCCTTTCACGGGTAAACCCGCTCCCACAGGTACTGCACCGACTCTGAATGTGGTGCAGTACCTGTGGGAGCGGGTTTACCCGCGAAAGGGCCGGTACAGGCGCTGACAAACTTGAAGAACTGGCATGGATAGCCAGGACACCTTAGCCGAGGTTTTCCATGATCTCGTCGGAAATCTGGGCATTGGAGTAGACGTTCTGCACGTCATCCAGGTCTTCGAGCATGTCGATCAGCTTGAGTACTTTCTCGGCACCGTCCTGGTCGAGTTCGGCGCTGGTGGTCGGCTGCATGACGATTTCCGCGTCAGCGGCCTTGAAGCCAGCCTCTTCCAGGGCATTGCGCACGGCGTAGAAGCTGTTGAACGAGGTGAACACGTCGAACGAGCCGTCGTCGTTGGCCACCACGTCATCGGCATCGGCTTCCATCGCCGCTTCCATCAACGCGTCTTCTTCCACGCCCGGGGCAAAGCTGATCTGCCCCTTGCGCTCGAACAGGTAGGCCACCGAACCGTCGGTACCCAGGTTGCCACCACACTTGGTGAAGGCGTGACGTACCGCAGCGGCGGTACGGTTGCGATTGTCGGTCATGGCCTCGACCATGATCGCCACGCCACCCGGACCGTAACCTTCGTAGCTGAGCTCTTCGACGTTATCGCTTTCGTTGGTGCCGGCACCACGGGCCACGGCACGATCGATGATGTCGCGGCTCATGTTGGCGCCCAAGGCCTTGTCCAACGCCAGGCGCAGGCGCGGGTTGGATGCCGGGTCAGCACCGCCCTGCTTGGCGGCGACCGTCAGCTCACGGATCCACTTGGTGAAGATCTTGCCTCTTTTGGCATCCTGGCGCTCTTTGCGGTGCTTGATGTTCGCCCACTTGGAATGACCAGCCATAACGACTCCGAATCCTTTGAATCACAAACAGCCCCGCCCCTGTACGGGGCGGGACGGGAAATTGCCTGCGCCGAAACGCAAAGGCGCATCCATGTGGATGCGCCCGGGGACTGCTTACTCGACCTTGGTCTGTTCGCGCAGTCGGATGTGCAGCTCGCGCAGGGCCTTGGCGTCGACCATGCCAGGAGCCTGGGTCATGACGCACGCGGCGCTCTGGGTTTTCGGGAAGGCGATCACTTCACGGATCGACTGGGCGCCGGTCATCAGCATGACCAGACGGTCCAGGCCAAAGGCCAGACCACCGTGAGGCGGTGCACCGAACTTCAGGGCGTCGAGCAGGAAGCCGAACTTCTCTTCCTGTTCCGCCGCTTCGATGCCCAGCAGGCGGAACACGGCCTGTTGCATCTCTTTACGGTGGATACGGATCGAACCGCCACCCAGCTCGGTACCGTTCAGAACCATGTCGTAGGCACGGGACAGGGCCGCGGCCGGGTTGGCCTCGAGCTCTTCCGGGGTGCACTTCGGCGCGGTGAACGGGTGGTGCAGCGCGGTGAAGCTGCCGTCCTCGTTCTCTTCGAACATCGGGAAGTCGACCACCCACATCGGCGCCCACTCGCAGGTCAGCAACTCGAAGTCATGGCCCAGGCGGATACGCAGCGCGCCCAAGGCTTCGCTGACCACCTTGAACTTGTCGGCACCGAAGAACACGATGTCACCGTCAACGGCGCCAACGCGGTCGAGGATGGTGTTGAGGTTGGCCTCGGGGATGTTCTTGACGATCGGCGACTGCAGGCCTTCGACGCCCTTGGCACGCTCGTTGACCTTGATGTAGGCCAGGCCCTTGGCACCGTAGATGCCGACGAACTTGGTGTACTCGTCGATCTTGCTGCGTGGCATGCTGGCACCGCCCGGCAGGCGCAGGGCGGTAACGCGGCACTTCGGATCGTTGGCCGGGCCGGCGAACACCTTGAAGTCGACGTCCTTGAGCTGGTCGGCAACGTCGACCAGTTCCAGCGGAATACGCAGGTCCGGCTTGTCGGAGCCGTAGCGGCGCATGGCCTCTTCAAAGGTCATGTGCGGGAATTCACCGAATTCCAGATCCAGCACTTCCTTGAACAGCTTGCGGATCATGCTCTCGGTCAGGCCCATGATCTCGCTTTCATCGAGGAAGCTGGTCTCGATGTCGATCTGGGTGAATTCCGGCTGGCGGTCTGCACGCAGGTCTTCGTCACGGAAGCACTTGGCGATCTGGTAGTAGCGGTCGAAGCCGGCGACCATCAGCAGCTGCTTGAACAGCTGTGGCGACTGCGGCAGGGCGAAGAAGCTACCGGCGTGGGTACGGCTGGGCACCAGGTAGTCGCGCGCGCCTTCCGGGGTGGCACGGGTCAGGATCGGCGTTTCGACGTCGAGGAAGCCGTTTTCGTCGAGGAAGCGACGAATGCTGCTGGTGATGCGCGAGCGCAGGCGCAGCTTGTCGGCCATTTCCGGGCGACGCAGGTCGATGAAACGGTAGCGCAGGCGGGTTTCCTCGCCGACGTCGGAGTATTCATTCAGCGGGAACGGCGGGGTTTCCGCTTCGTTGAGCACGTTCAGCTGGTAGCCGAGGATCTCGATGGCGCCGGAGGCCATGTTGGCATTTACCGCACCTTCAGGGCGCTTGCGGACCTTGCCGGTGATCTGCACGACGTATTCGCTGCGCACGCGATCGGCAGCGGCGAAGGTTTCGGCGCGATCCGGGTCGAACACGACCTGGGCCATGCCTTCGCGGTCACGGATGTCGAGGAAGATCACCCCGCCGTGGTCGCGGCGACGATGGACCCAGCCGCAAAGGGTGACTTCCTGGCCGTCCAGGCTCTCGTTCAGTTGGCCGCAATAATGGCTGCGCATCATGATGGTGGTTTCGCTTCTCGTGATTCGTGTATTCGGTGGAGGCCTTGGCCGCCCGGAGGGCTAATACTGCAAGACCCGGTCACAGCATTCAACTCAGTCGGCCTTGTCGCCGCCTGCCAGATTCTTTTTCGCCCCGGTCTTGAAGTCGGTTTCGTACCAACCATTACCGCTCAGGCGGAAGCCTGGCACCGACAGCAGCTTCTTCAGCGCCGGCGCCTGGCAGGCCGGGCAATCGGTCAGCGGCGCGGCGCTGATCTTCTGCAGCACTTCCATGCGGTGCTCGCAGGATGCACATTGATAGTCATAAAGGGGCATGGGTGTCTCTCGTCAACCACAACGCTGGCTGCCGGGGGGCAGCAAAAAGCGGGATTATATATGGTTAGCAAGCACTGCGCAGCCCGCCAGGCGATCAGCGCACAGTTGGCGGGTCCTGCAGCCAGGCGACGCAGATCACCCGGATCAGGCCGCTGAAGTTGCGCACCCCACCCTGGCGCAGGTGCACTTCGCGGTCCACATAGGACAGCACCGCGCTGACCGAGCAGCGGTTGGCCGCGGCGATGCGCTCCAGGATACCCCAGTAGACGGCCTCCAGCCGCAGGCAGGTGGAAAAACCGTTGAGCCGCACCGAGCGTGACACCGGCTGGGTCTGCAACATGTCGAAATCCGCCTTGAACGGGTCGATGCACTGTTTACCTGGCCAACGCCCCTGGCCAGCCACACGTTTGCTTGCTTGCATCATGCGCCACACTTCCTCGTCACAGGTACCAGGTGGCCTATGAAGCGCTGATGGGCGAGCTTAAAGCAGTGGCAAAATCTTCCTGCACAAAATTGCGCAGGACCTGTGGGAGCAGCCCATCGCGACACAAGGCCGCTCCTACAAGGGCGGGTACAGCGCAGGGTATCTACTTGCCGTCGAGCAGCACCCGCAGCATCCAGGCGGTTTTTTCATGCACCTGCATGCGCTGGGTCAGCAGGTCGGCGGTCGGCTCGTCACTGACCTTGTCCACCACCGGGAAGATGCTGCGTGCGGTACGCACCACGGCTTCCTGCCCCTGGACCAACTGGCGGATCATCTCGTCCGCAGGCGGAACCCCTTCCTCCTCCTTGATCGAGGAGTGCCGCGCATAGAATGCATAGGACCCCGGTGCCGGGAAGCCCAGGGCGCGGATGCGCTCGGCGATCGAGTCGACCGCCAGCGCCAGCTCGTTGTACTGCTCTTCGAACATCAGGTGCAGGGTGCGGAACGACGGACCGGTGACATTCCAGTGAAAGTTATGGGTTTTCAGATACAGCACATAGGTATCCGACAACAGGCGGGACAGCCCATCGACGATGGACTTGCGATCTTCTTCACTGATACCGATATCGATTGCCATGAAGTTCCCCTTTCCATAAGGCTTGAGACCCAAGCGGGCGCCGAACACTGTAGCAACTCTTGATGCATGCCGCATGTGACATGGCGTAACACATCGCCCGCCAAGGCCTGCGGTTTGAGTAGCCTGCGGCTTTACTGTTAAATAGGCATGGTGCCACCCGTGCGGATTGTCATTGCCGGGTGCATAGGCTGGCCTGTCACGTGTTCGCGCTCTACACCTCATGCGCACCGTGCCGCCAGCTCTTCCTGTGATCTGCCTTATCAACTGTGAGCCAACCCCATGTTCAAGATCGTCCATCTGGTGACGGGCGTGGCAGCCTTGCTGCTATCGCTCATACCCAGCCTGAAAACCGATGCGGCCCCTTTCCTGCAACAACCCGACGCGGTCTACCTGGCCCTGCTCGGCCTGCTCAACCTGGTGCTAGCCCCGGTCGTGCCACTGTACTACCGCGGCGCGCGGCAGCAGCTGCAGCACCTGGCCTGCGCCCTGCTGGTGGTGGCCGTGGTGCTGCAGACCCTGACGCTGCTGGCCCGCCCGGAAATGGGCAACCTGGCCGCACTGGTCTGCGCGGCGCTGGCCGTGGCCGTGCACCTGGCCGCGGGCTTTGCCCGCAGCCCGCGCAAGGCACGCTCCAGCCAGCACGCGGCGCAGGATGCCGGCAATCGTGATACCGGTACCGTGAAGTGGTTCAACACATCCAAAGGCTTTGGCTTCATCTCCCGTGACTCGGGCGATGATATCTTCGTGCACTTTCGCGCCATTCGCGGTGAAGGCCACCGTATCCTGGTGGAAGGCCAGCGCGTGGAGTTTTCCGTGATGCACCGCGACAAGGGCCTGCAGGCCGAGGATGTGGTTGCGGTAACCCGCCGCTGATTCCATTTGCAGAAACCATCCCTTGTGGGGGACAGCCCAGCCCTTCGGGCTGCGCTGTCGCGCAGCGAACTGAATTCGCAAGCGGTCCGCACATCCTGTGGGAGCGGCTTTAGCCGCGAAGAATCCAACGCGGTCATGGCACCGGCTGCGCCGGTGTTCGCGGCTAAAGCCGCTCCCACAGGGGCCCTGCTAATTCAATGAGTCATGCGCAGCTCCATGAGAGCTGGCTTGCCGGCGACAGGGCCCTGAAAGGTATCAATAATGAGGCGGCGGCGCCTCGTCCCCTTCGCTGCCGTACTGGCCAACCATCTCTTCGTAACGCTTGATCAGCTCGGCCATCTGCAACTGCAGCCGTTCGATCACCCGCCCCTGCTCGACCACCACGTCATTCAGCGCGTGGATGGTGTCATCCTGGAACGCCTGGCGGGTTTCCAGCTCGACCACTCGTAATTCAAGCGACATTCAGGCCTCCTGGTAGCCGGCAAGCTGCAGCCCGCGCAGGCGCTGGCGAATGGCTCGCACCTGGTCGTCGGTGTAGGTCACCGCCGGGCACTTGCCCCACACCGGTGCCGGCCAGGCGGCGTCGTCGCGCTGGCGCACGATCACGTGCATGTGCAACTGGCTCACCACATTGCCCAGGGTAGCCACGTTCATCTTGTCGGCGCTGTAGCTGGTCTTGAGTGCTTCGGCCAGACCCGTGGTTTCCTGCCACAACTGCTGCTGCTCCGCAGCATCGAGCTCGAACAGTTCGGTGATGCCGGCGCGCTTGGGCACCAGGATGAACCACGGATAGTTGGCGTCCTTGCTCAGTAGCAACTGGCACAGCGCAAACTCCCCCAGCACCAGGGAATCCTGCTGCAAACGCGAATCGAGGACGAACACGGCAAATCTCCTTCAGGCAGAACCAACCCGCTTCACGCGGAAACAGGCCTGCAAGGATACCTTGCACATTCCCGGTAACACAGCGCTACTTTTCGCACCAAAATGAGGCCCTCCGTACACCTCGCACCACACTTGCGACCCCACAAGTGACGCTGCATGAACAAGTTGCGGTAACACATTGACTTTCATGACAGCTTTTCAAATTTCAATGATTCTCGTCCGCGACACCCCGCCAGATGGCTCCCACCCCCGTGTTTCCGGCACTTTCCGACCCCCGGTAGCGGGTTTTGTGAAAATTTCATGAAGCGTTGCGAATTTTGAGCACGCTTGTTGCATTCCTTTCACGCCAAGTCGGCACGACATCTGCAGTGACAGGTGTACGCGACAAATAACAACAGCGGCATTGGTTACCAGGGAGTTTCCCCAACCGGAATCGTCAGTTACAGATTCATTACGGTGACAGGAACAGCGCTGGCGTTGTACGGCCCATGACCCGGGGCGTGATTTGCGACATGGAAATAGCCAGAAGCGACATGGTAAAAAAGTTCCGTAAAGGATGTTTATAGCCATATCGCCAACAACAGTCAGCGTGCTATACATTTTCGCCGACATAACAAGAAAGAGCTGCCCCATATAACTAAAAGACTTGGACGCAGCGGTACTCTTCCTAAAAACCAAAGGAGCAAATCACGATGCGCGTGATGAAGTGGAGCATGATCGCCCTGGCCGTTGCGGCAGGGACCTCGCAGTTGGCAGTGGCCTCGTCCCAGGACGAGTCCAAAGGTTTCATCGAAGACAGCAAGCTGAACGTCAAGACCCGCATGCTGTACTTCAGCCGTGACTTCCGTAACAACGAAGGCGGCCAGAGCCGTCGCGAAGAAACCGGCCTGGGCTTCCTCGGCACCTTCGAGTCCGGCTTCACCCAGGGCACCGTGGGTGTGGGTGTCGATGCCATCGGCATGCTCGGCCTGAAACTGGACAGCGGCAAGGGCCGCGCCGGTACCGGCCTGTTCCCGACCGGCTCCGACGGCCGTTCGCAGGATGATTACTCCAAGGGCGGTGGTGCGGTTAAGTTCCGTATCTCCGACACCGTGCTGAAAGTGGGTGACCAGTTCACCGCACTGCCGGTCTTCGCTACCGACGACAGCCGCCTGCTGCCAGAAATCGCTCAGGGCACCCTGATCACCAGCAACGAGATCGAGGGCCTGACCCTGCATGCTGGCCATTTCACCAGCCTGACCGCCCAGGAGCAGACCAACCGCGACAGCTTCGGCCTGAAGGAAGCCAACGTGGTCGGTGGTACCTACGCCTTCACCGACAACCTCAGCACCAGCCTGTACTACTCGAAGGTCGAAGACTACTGGCGCAAGTACTACGCCAACGTCAACTGGGCGCTGCCGATCTCCGACAAGCAGGGCCTGGTGTTCGACTTCAACATTTATGACACCAAGAGCGAAGGCTCGGCCGAGTACCGCGCATTCGACGGCGACAAGCTGGACAACCGCGCGTTCAGCCTGTCGGGCGCTTACAACATCGGCGCACACACCTTCACCCTGGCCTACCAGAAAGTCACCGGCGACGGCGACTATGGCTATGGCATCGACGGTGGCGGCACCATCTTCCTGGCCAACTCCATTGCCCGTTCCGACTTCAACGCCGAAGACGAGAAATCCTGGCAGGCTCGCTACGACCTGAACTTCGCCGAATACGGCATCCCGGGCCTGACCTTCATGACCCGTTATGTACGCGGTACCGACGCCAACGTCGCCGGCACCAGCAACGGCAAGGAATGGGAACGCGACGTCGATATCAAGTACGTACTGCAGAGCGGCCCGGCGAAAGACCTGAGCTTCCGCGTACGTCAGGCCACCTACCGCTCTTCCGATGGCGTTTACTACGATTCCCCATCGATCGACGAACTGCGCCTGATCGTGGAGTACCCGCTGAGCATCCTGTAAGCCTGGCTTGCAGTGCCCCGCACCTGAAAAAGCCCGGCAATAACGCCGGGCTTTTTCTTGGCTGACAAGTGTCACGCCCTGGGGCATCCTGTACGCCTTCGTTTCGCCCCCGTACAATGCGGGGTCATTTCAATGTCTTAGGCAATCGACACGGCTCACCATGCGCACCAGTCAATATTTGCTCGCCACCCAGAAAGAAACCCCTGCCGACGCAGTGGTCATCAGCCATCAGCTCATGCTGCGTGCCGGCATGATCCGCAAACTGGCCTCCGGCCTGTACACCTGGCTGCCGATGGGCTTGCGGGTGATGCGCAAGGTCGAGGCCGTGGTGCGTGAGGAAATGAACGCCGCCGGCGCCCTGGAAGTGCTGATGCCCAGCATCCAGCCCGCCGAACTGTGGCAGGAGTCCGGCCGCTGGGAACAGTACGGCCCCGAGCTGCTGCGCCTGAAGGACCGCCACCAGCGCGACTTCTGCGTCGGCCCGACCCACGAAGAAGTCATCACCGACCTGGCCCGCAACGAGCTGTCCAGCTATAAACAGCTGCCGCTCAACATGTACCAGATCCAGACCAAGTTCCGTGACGAGATCCGCCCGCGCTTCGGCCTGATGCGCGGCCGCGAGTTCATCATGAAGGACGCCTACTCGTTCCATGCCGACCAGGCTTCCCTGCAGGAAACCTACGACCGCATGCACCAGGCGTACAGCAACGTGTTCACCCGCCTGGGCCTGGACTTCCGTCCCGTGCAGGCGGACACCGGCTCTATCGGTGGCAGCTACTCGCACGAGTTCCATGTACTGGCCGAGTCCGGCGAAGACGACGTGATCTTCAGCGACAGCTCCGACTACGCCGCCAACATCGAGAAGGCCGAGGCCATCCCGCGTGAAACCGTGCGCCCAGCCCCTACCGAGGAACTGCGCCTGGTCGATACGCCAAACGCCAAGACCATCGCCCAACTGGTGGAAAACTACGGCCTGCCGATCGAGAAAACCGTCAAGACCCTGATCGTGCGCGGCGCCGAGGAAGGCAAGCTGGTTGCCCTGGTGGTACGTGGCGACCATGAGCTGAACGAAATCAAGGCGGCCAAGCTGGAACAGGTTGCCGACCCACTGGTCATGGCAACCGACGCTGAACTGCGCGAGGCCATCGGTGCCGGTGCCGGCTCGCTCGGCCCGCTGAACCTGCCGCTGGAAGTCGTGATCGACCGTTCGGTTGCCCTGATGAGCGACTTCGGCATCGGCGCCAACATCGACGACAAGCACTACTTCGGCGTGAACTGGGAGCGCGACCTGCCGGTCCCACAAGTCGCCGACCTGCGTAACGTGGTCGAAGGTGACCCGAGCCCGGACGGCCAGGGCACCCTGGTGATCAAGCGCGGTATCGAAGTGGGCCACATCTTCCAGCTCGGCACCAAGTACAGCGAGGCGCTGAAGTGCCAGGTGCTGGGCGAGAACGGCAAGCCGGTAACCCTGTCCATGGGCTGCTACGGCATCGGCGTGTCCCGCGTGGTCGCCGCTGCCATCGAGCAGAGTTACGACGACAAGGGCATCATCTGGAACGACGCCCTGGCTCCGTTCCAGATCGCCCTGGTACCGCTGCGCTATGAAACCGATGTGGTCCGCGAGGCGACCGACAAGCTATACGCCGAGCTGACTGCTGCCGGCTATGAAGTGCTGCTGGACGACCGTGACAAGAAGACCAGCCCTGGCATCAAGTTTGCCGACATGGAACTGATCGGTATCCCACACCGCATCGTCGTCAGCGATCGCGGCCTGGCCGAAGGCAACCTGGAGTACAAGCACCGCACCGAGCAGGACGCCCAGCCGTTGCCGCTCAATGAAGTGCTGACCTTCCTGCAGGCCCGCGTTCGCCGCTGATAACCAATGCACGAGTGATCATGTTCAAGCGAAGTACCTTTCCCCTGGGGGGCGCCGCACTGTGCGGCGCCCTGCTCGTCAGCGGCTGCGCCAACCAGATGTCCCAGCGCAGCGACCATGAGGAGCGCGTCGAGCGCAAACTGCTCGAGCACACCCTGCAGATCGATGTCGGCGAGCCGAAGGTGATGGAGCTTCCGCAACGACGTGTGCGCGTGCATGAGCAGAAGCGCTTCGAAGTCACCGAGTTCGAAGTCACCCGCAGCTATGACCGTTACACGCCTTACCAGCCCTGGCGGGAGATCTACGAGATCCCGCTGGGTGCGGTGGCCGTGGTGGCGGGCGTCGGTGCCAACGTGGTCAACGTCTTCGCGTTGGGTAATCTGCCGGAAAGCATCACCCACGACTGGCTCAGCTACGGCGTGGACGGGCTCAACCCGTTCATGAACGTGCCGTCCAACGGCCGTGCCCAGCAGAACCTGGCCGGGATCAGCGAAGTGCAGAAAGGCAAGCGCGAGGAATCTACCAGCGTGCCCTGGAGCGAGCGCCTGGTCGAAGTCAAGGCCGGCAAGATGACCCACGAGCTGACAACCGACAGGAACGGCGTGCTGCGCCTGAACCTGCTCGACACCCCGTTCTCTGAACAGAACCTCAACCACATCGGTACCCTGCATCTGCAAGTGCTGGACGAGGACAACGCGGTACGTGGCGATGCCAGCCTGCTGGTCAGCGCCAGCCTGCGCAACAAGCTGCTCGAAGCCCATGAACTGATCTTCGATGACCTCGAAGATGACGATGTCGGCCAATGGGTACACCGGGTCAAACGCTTGTCCGAACTGGGCCTGGAAGAGGAAGCCAGTGAAATGGAACAGAGCCTGATCGAACTGACCCGCAACGATCCGGAGTTGCAGCAGGAGTTTCTGCAGTCGCTGACCAAGGCCACTGGCCGGTTGGTGGCTGATCCGGGCGTGCAATAACTGCTGCGGCAACGCATCCCCCTGTGGGAGCGGCCTTGCGTCGCGAAAGGGCTGCAGAGCAGCCCCAACAATTGATGCATCACTGCTGAAATCCTGGGGCCGCTGCGCGACCCTTTCGCGACACAAGGCCGCTCCCACAGGGGGCCATGCAGCCAGGCCCAGGCCTTTCATTTAGGCGGGAACAGCTCCAGCTGCTCATGTGCCCCGCGCAAGTCGCGCAACCTCACGCCTACCCCCAGCAAGCGCACCGGCTTGCCACCACGGGCAAATGCCTGCCCCAGCAACTGTCGATAACTCTCCAGGTCCCTGCCCGCCCCCGCCTGCTCCATGGTGGTCTGGCTGAAGTCATGGAACTTGACCTTGACGAAGGGTTTTTCCGGCCGGTAACTGCTGTCCATGCGGGCGATACGCTCGTTCAGGCTTTCCAGCAGTTCGGGCAGCCGTGCCAGGCAACTGGCCAGGTCCGGCAAGTCGGTGTCGTAGGTGTTTTCCACGCTGACCGACTGCCGGCGGCTGTCATTGTGCACTGCACGCTCATCGATACCCCGCGCCAGCCCCCACAAACGCTCGCCAAAACTGCCGAATTCGCGCACCAGCGCCAAACGCGACCAGTCGCGCAGCTCCAGGCAGGTTTCGATACCCAGGCGCGCCAGCTTGTCTGCCGTTACCTTGCCCACCCCATGCAGCCTGGCCACCGGCAAGGCGGCGACGAATGCCTCCACTTCGCCCGGGGTAATCACGAACAGGCCATTGGGCTTGCGCCAGTCACTGGCGATCTTGGCCAGGAACTTGTTCGGTGCCACACCGGCCGAGACGGTGATATGCAAGGTGCGGGCAACGCGCCGTCGGATATCCTCGGCAATGCGCGTGGCGCTGCCCGAATACCACTGGCTGTCGCTCACATCCAGGTAGGCCTCGTCCAGCGACAGCGGCTCGATCAGCTCGGTGTAGTCGCGGAAGATGGTGTGGATTTCCCGCGAGGCCTCACGGTAGGCCTCGAAGCGCGGTTTGACGATCAGCAGGTCCGGGCACAGTTTCAGCGCGTGTCGCGACGACATGGCCGAACGCACGCCGTAGGCACGCGCTTCATAGTTGCAGGTGGCGATCACCCCGCGGTGGTCAGGCGAGCCCCCCACCGCCATGGGCCGCCCGGCCAGGCGCGGGTCGTCACGCATTTCGATCGCGGCATAAAAGCAATCGCAGTCGACGTGGATGATCTTGCGCAAGGACATGGATGATCGTCAGCACTGTAAATTCATACAGATAGTATCGCATGCGCCCCCGGGCTATGCAGCCCGTACGCGGCATTGCTCGATAATCGGCCTGTAAGCCCCGTCGCGCCTGAGCTGCGCGCTATATTCAAACGCTAAGAGTTTGAACAGGAAAGGTTTTTTTGAAAAAAAGCTTGACACCCACGGGTAAATCCGTAGAATTCGATCTCACAGGCGCGGGATGGAGCAGCCTGGTAGCTCGTCGGGCTCATAACCCGAAGGTCGTCGGTTCAAATCCGGCTCCCGCAACCAGATTCGAGAAAAGGCCACTGTTCACACAGTGGCCTTTTTCTTTTGCGTCAAATAATGCGCTCGTATAAATATTAAAAAAATCAATGACTAGCGCTTGACACTCATTCTAAAAACTGTAGAATTCGCACCACTGACGCGGGATGGAGCAGCCTGGTAGCTCGTCGGGCTCATAACCCGAAGGTCGTCGGTTCAAATCCGGCTCCCGCAACCATATTCGTCAGAACAAACCCCGCCTGTGTAACAGCAGCGCGGGGTTTGTTGCTTCTCCCCCCCCAGCTTTTCGTCGCCCCAAATTCCCCCACCCTCCAGCCAACCCGCAGGCTTGAGAGGTCGCGCCCAGGATGAACTATCTTTAACCCTGCCAGGCCGCTGAAAGCGCCTTAGGCCGGAGTAACATTGGATACGTTTTCCTAAGGGACTCTCACTTGGCCACACCTTCCCCTCACCTCGCGCTGCATGCCCGGGGCAATCCATGACTTCGCACACCCCCGAACCCCCGGTGCCGCTTGCCTCGGCGCTGCCCGGCGCCGTACAACGCCTGCCCTTGCTCGAACGCTTGAGCCGCTACCGCCAGCCCATAAGCCTGGTGGTGACCCTCGTATTGTTCACCATGGCCTTGATCGCCTGCCGCCACCTGCTGAGCGAGCTGGACATCTATGCCTTGCACGATGCCATGCTCAGCGTGCCTGCCCAGTCGCTACTTGGCGCCTTGCTGGCAACCGTGCTCGGTTTCGTGATCCTGCTGGGTTACGAGTGGTCGGCCAGCCGCTATGCCGGAGTGAAACTGCCGGCGCACAGCCTGGTACTGGGCGGCTTCAGCGCCTTTGCTATCGGCAACGCCATCGGCCTGTCGATGCTTTCGGGCGGTTCGGTGCGCTACCGCCTTTATGCACGCGAAGGGGTTGGCGCAGGTGAAGTTGCACGAATGACCGTTTTTGCCAGCCTGTCACTGGGTTGTGCACTGCCGCCCCTGGCCGCCTTGGCGACCTTGAGCGACCTGCCAGCAGCCTCGGCCGCACTGGGTCTGGCGCCTGGCTTGCTGGCGGGTATCGCCACAGCCGTGCTGCTGGTGTGCAGCTTGCTGGTGTTCGGCTTGTACCGCCGGCGTCTGCCTGAACAACCACTGGCCAATAGCCTGCTGGTACAACTGGGCCGCCGCACACTGCGCCTGCCGGGTGCACGCCTGGCCGCCCTGCAATTGCTGATCACCGCACTGGATGTCGCCGCTGCCGCCACCGTGCTGTATCTGCTGCTGCCCGAAGCACCGCCATTCGGTGCCTTTGTCCTGGTGTACCTGCTGGCGCTGGCTGCAGGTGTGCTCAGCCACGTACCGGGCGGCGTAGGGGTGTTCGAAGCGATACTGCTGGCGGCTTTTGCCGACCAGCTCGGCGCGGCACCGTTGGCAGCGGCCCTGCTGCTGTATCGGCTGATCTATGTGGTGCTGCCGCTGCTGCTGGCCTGTGTGTTGCTGCTGGCCAACGAAGCCCGGCGCCTGCTGTTTGCACAACAGGCTATAAAGGCCGCCTCCGGGCTGGCCGCGCCGATCCTGTCGATCCTGGTATTTCTGTCGGGGGTGGTGCTGCTGTTCTCCGGCGCCACGCCCGAGATCGACACACGCCTGGAGCATATGGGCTTTCTGGTGCCGCACCGCCTGATCGATGCCTCGCACTTCGGCGCCAGCCTGATCGGTGTGCTGTGTTTGCTGCTGGCCCAGGGCCTGCGCCGTCGCCTGTCCGCCGCCTGGCTGCTGACCACCGTGCTGTTGCTGGTCGGCGCCCTGCTGTCGCTGCTCAAAGGCTTCGATTGGGAAGAAGCCTGCCTGCTGACCCTCACTGCCGCCCTGCTCGCTCTGTTCCGTCGCTCCTTCTACCGGCCCAGCCGCTTGCTCGAGTTGCCGTTCTCGCCGGTGTTTCTGGTGGCCAGCGCCTGTGTGGTCGGCGCATCTGTGTGGCTGTTGCTGTTTGCCTACCAGGATGTGCCCTACAGCCATCAGCTGTGGTGGCAGTTCACCCTCGATGCCGACGCCCCGCGTGGCCTGCGCGCCGCCATGGGCAGCGCCTTGCTGCTGGCAGCCGTGGCCCTTACCTGGCTGCTGCGCACCGCGCCGCCAGTGATCCACTTGCCCGACGAAGAAGAGCTGCTACGTGCCCACCGTATTCTGCTGGCCTCCGACCAGCCCGATGGTGGCCTGGCCCTGACCGGCGACAAGGCGTTGCTGTTCCACCCACGCGACAACGCCTTCCTCATGTACGCCCGTCGCGGCCGCAGCCTGGTGGCCCTGTACGACCCGATAGGCCCGGCCCAGGAGCGCGCCGAGATGATCTGGCAATTCCGCGACCTGTGCGACCTGCACCATGCCCGCCCAGTGTTCTATCAGGTGCGCGCCGAGAACCTGCCGTTCTACATGGACATCGGCCTGACCGCGCTGAAGCTGGGCGAGGAAGCCCGGGTCGACTTGCGCCGCTTCGACCTCGAAGCCAAGGGCAAGGAGATGAAGGACCTGCGCTACACCTGGAACCGTGGCGGCCGTGACGGTTTGAGCCTGGAAATCCACGAACCCGGCCATGCCCCGCTGGCAGAGCTGAAGGAAATTTCCGATGCCTGGCTAGGCGGCAAGAACGTACGCGAGAAGGGCTTCTCGCTGGGGCGCTTCAGCCCTGAGTATCTGCAGCACTTCCGCATTGCCCTGATCCGCTTCCAGGGCCGCCCGGTGGCTTTCGCCAACCTGCTGGAGACCCATGGCAACGAACTGGCCAGCCTCGACCTGATGCGTGCGCACCCGGAGGCCCCGAAGCTGACCATGGAATTCATGATGATCGGCCTGATATTGCACTACAAAAGCCATGACTACGCCCGCTTCAGCTTGGGCATGGTGCCGCTTTCCGGCCTGCAGCCGCGGCGTGGCGCGCCCTTGACCCAGCGCCTGGGCTCGATGGTGTTCCGCCGTGGCGAGCAGTTGTACAACTTCCAGGGGCTTAGACGCTTCAAGGACAAATTCCAACCGGACTGGGAACCCCGCTACATGGCCGTGCCGGCAGGGCTCGACCCGCTGGTGGCACTGGCCGACACCGCCGCCCTGATTGCAGGCGGCCTGACTGGATTGGTGAAACGTTGATGACCCGACGCTTTTGGCTGTACCTACTGGTTCCCCTGCTGTTGGCTGCCCTGGGTGGGGTGCTGGCATTCTGGCTGTGGACGCGCCCGGCCCCCGAGGCGCACCTGGAGCTACTGAGCATCAATGACACCCGCATCACCCGCGTGACGCCGGGCGTGCACCCCAAGGCCCGGGTGGCGATCGGTGTACCCCAGGACCAGGCGCTGACCGACAGACAACTGCTGGACCTGGCCCAGGCCGGCGAAGCGCAACTGGTGCAAGTGATTCTGCCGCCCAACGACTGCAGCAAGCAGCAACAGGCCCTGGACCAGGCCCTGGGCCAGTTGCCGGAGAAGCCGACCCTGGTCGCCGGTATCGGCCCTGGCGCCGCCCAGGCCTGGCGCTGGCTGGCGACCCAGAACAACGACAAGGCGCGGGCGATTTCCGTGGACTTCAGCCTGGAACAACCCGGCTGCCAGGCACCGCTACCAAAATCTGCCGCCCACGGTCACTGGAGCGTCGCCTGGAACGACAACCCCGATGACGCCAGCGCTGCCTTCGTGCGCGACCAGGCAAACGCCGAAACCAGCATCAGTGACTACGACATCCACCTGCCGCAAGTGCTCAAGGCCCAGCTCACCCAGGCCCTGGTCGGCCACGATGGCAACGCCCTGGCCATCCCGGTGGTCGAGGTGCCAGCCGGCCAGACAAAAGACACTGTCACCTTGTTCCTTTCCGGTGATGGCGGCTGGCGTGACCTGGACCGCGATGTAGCCGGGGAAATGGCCAAGCTTGGCTACCCGGTGGTGGGCATCGACACACTGCGCTACTACTGGCAGCACAAGACCCCGGAACAAAGCGCCGCCGACCTGTCCGAGCTGATGCAGCACTACCGGCAGAAGTGGGGCACCAAGCGCTTCGTGCTGACCGGCTATTCGTTCGGTGCCGACGTGCTGCCGGCGATCTACAACCGCCTGCCGGCAGAGGACCAGCAGCGTATCGACGCGGTGATGCTGCTGGCCTTTGCCCGCAGCGGCAGCTTCGAGATCGAAGTCGAGGGCTGGCTGGGCAAGGAAGGCCAGGAAGCGCCGACCGGGCCGGAAATGGCCAGGCTGCCGGCGTCCAAGGTGGTGTGTGTGTATGGCGTTGAAGAGGCCGACGAGAGCGGTTGCACCGACAAGACTGCGGTGGGCGAACGCCTGAAGCTGCCCGGGGGGCACCACTTCGATGAGAACTACCCGGCACTGGCCAAGCGCCTGATCGGCGAGATCGAGACGCGCCAGGGCAAGTCGAGCGTGGCTGTACAGAACTGATAGCCCTTGAGGCCCATTCGCGGGTAAACCCGCACACATGAATCATTGGTTCAGCGAGGTTCTGTAGGAGCAGCCTTGTGCTGCGAAGAGGCCGGCACTGACAAAGCCTGTCTATTGCTTGTGCCGGCCTCTTCGCAGCACAAGGCTGCTCCTACAACGGACGCTTCAAACGAGCGATATTTGTTCTCTGCGCGACAGCGCTGCCCAAAGGGGCCGGGCAATCTCCCACAGGTACAGCGCAAGCCTTGCAAGCCATGCGGTCCAAGCGGGAGCGAGCGAGTACTGCCTTGAAATCTGTGTTGCCCCTCAGATCTCGACCTGGGTCCCCAGCTCGATCACCCGGTTCAGCGGCAGGTTGAAGAAGCGCAAGTTGCCGTTGGCATTCTTCAGCAGGAACGCGAACAGGTTGCCCCGCCAGCGCGTCATCCCCTCCAGCCGTGAGGCGATCACGGTCTCGCGGCTGAGGAAGTAGGTGGTGCGCATCGGGCTGAAGTCCAGGTCTTCCAGGTGGCACAGCTTCAATGCCGCCGGCACATCCGGTTCGTCCATGAAGCCGAAGTGCAGCAACACACGGAAGAACCCGTCGCCATAGGCCTCAACTTCAAAGCGCTCCTGTTCCGGCACCCGTGGCCGGTCCTCACTGACCACAGTCAGGAGCACCACCTGGCTGTGCAACACCTGGTTGTGCAACATGTTGTGCAACAGCGCATGGGGCACCGCATCGGAGCGCGCCGTAAGAAACACTGCCGTGCCTTCGACCCGGTGCGGCGGTTGAATGCGGATACTGCTGATGAACAACTGCAGCGGCAGCGCGCCTTCGTCGATACGCTCCATCAGGATCTGCTTGCCGCGCTTCCAGGTGCTCATCAACAGGTACAGCACGCCCCCCGCCAGCACCGGAAAGGCACCGCCCTGGGCTATCTTCGGCACGTTGGCGGCAAAGAACAGCCCGTCGACCAACAGGAAACCCAGCAGAATCGGCACGGCCAGCACGGGCGGCCATTTCCACAGCAGCAGCATCACAGCCGAGACCAGGATGGTGGTCATCAGCATGGTACCGGTCACCGCCACGCCGTAGGCCGCCGCAAGGGCGCCGGACGACTCGAAACCGACCACCAGCAGTACCACGCCGACCATCAGCGACCAGTTGATTGCGCCGATGTAGATCTGCCCCTGTTCGTCACTGGAGGTGTGCTGGATCTGCATACGTGGAATGTAGCCCAGCTGAATGGCCTGGCGGGTCAGGGAGAACGCCCCCGAGATCACCGCCTGCGAAGCGATCACCGTGGCCAAGGTAGCCAAGCCGACCATCGGCAGCAGCGCCCAGCCCGGCGCCAACAGGTAGAACGGGTTACGTGCCGCCTCAGGGTTTTGCAGCAGTAACGCGCCCTGGCCAAAGTAGTTGAGCACCAGCGCCGGCAGTACCAGGGCGAACCAGGCCCGAGCGATCGGCTTGCGGCCAAAGTGGCCCATGTCGGCGTACAACGCCTCGGCACCGGTCAGCGCCAGCACCACCGCACCGAGAATGGCGACTCCCATGCCGGGGTGAACCACGAAGAAGTTCACCGCCCAGGCCGGGTTGAACGCCTTGAGCACTTCCGGGCTCTGCGAGATGCCATGCACCCCTAGCGCGCCCAGCGCCACGAACCAGGTGACCATGATCGGGCCAAACAGCTTGCCGATCTTCTCGGTGCCGTGCTTCTGCACCAGGAATAGCGCCACCAGTATCACCAGCGAAATCGGCACCACCCAGTGGTCGATGCCGTCAAAGGCCAGGCCCATGCCCTCCACCGCCGACAGCACCGACACCGCCGGGGTGATCATGCTGTCGCCATAGAACAGCGAAGCGCCAATCAACCCGCACACCACCATCAGCGTACGCAACCTCGGGTAGGCCGCCGTGGCCCGCCGTGCCAGCGCAGTCAGCGCCATGGTGCCGCCCTCGCCCTGGTTGTCGGCGCGCAGGATGAACATCACGTACTTGAACGACACCACCCACAGCAGCGACCACAGGATCAGAGACAGGATCCCCAGCACGCCATCATGGTTGACAGGCACCCCGTATCCACCGCTGAAGACCTCCTTGAGGGTATACAACGGGCTGGTACCGATATCGCCATAAACCACCCCGACCGCCGCTACGAGCAGGCTCACCGATCGCGTCGCCCCCTGCTTTCCCTCGTGCCCGCCCTCGGCGTGACTGCTTGCCTGAACCATCGACCACTCCCGCAGACGGCCTGTTAGACCAGAAGAATTCCCACCTGCGCCCAGAGGCTACTGTTACCCCTGGCGCAATGGCGCGAAGCATAGCGCAGCGTTCGTCGTATTTCTGCTGGTCAAGCGACACTGCGCTCGCTAGAATTGCGCACTTTTTGATCAGAGGCGCCAAAAGCGCCCGCCAAGATCGCCCCCGATTCCGGCCGGGCGACCTGCATTCAATACCGAGGTTAGTCATGTCCACCACGCCCGCCACCCCCAAGGTAGGTTTCGTAAGCCTGGGTTGCCCAAAAGCCTTGGTCGATTCCGAGCGCATCCTGACCCAGCTGCGCATGGAAGGCTATGAAGTCGTGCCCACCTACGAGGACGCCGACGTGGTGGTGGTCAACACCTGCGGCTTCATCGACAGCGCCAAGGCCGAGTCGCTGGAAGTGATCGGCGAAGCGATCAAGGAAAACGGCAAGGTCATCGTCACAGGCTGCATGGGTGTCGAGGAAGGCAGCATCCGTGACGTGCACCCGAGCGTGCTGTCGGTCACCGGCCCGCAGCAGTACGAGCAGGTAGTCAGCGCCGTGCACGAAGTGGTGCCGCCACGCCAGGACCACAACCCGCTGATCGATCTGGTGCCGCCGCAGGGCGTCAAGCTGACCCCGCGCCACTATGCTTACCTGAAGATTTCCGAAGGCTGCAACCACAGTTGCAGCTTCTGCATCATCCCGTCGATGCGCGGCAAGCTGGTCAGCCGCCCGGTCGGCGAAGTGCTGAGCGAGGCCGAGCGCCTGGTCAAGGCCGGGGTCAAGGAGATCCTGGTGATTTCCCAGGACACCAGCGCCTATGGCGTCGACGTCAAGTACAAGACCGACTTCTGGAACGGTCGCCCGGTCAAGACCCGTATGCTCGAATTGTGCGAAGCACTGAGCAGCCTGGGCGCCTGGGTCCGCCTGCACTACGTGTACCCGTACCCGAATGTTGACGACGTGATCCCGCTGATGGCCGCCGGCAAGATCCTGCCGTACCTGGACATCCCGTTCCAGCACGCCAGCCCGAAAGTGCTCAAGGCCATGAAACGACCGGCCTTCGAAGACCGCACCCTGGCGCGTATCAAGAACTGGCGCGAGCAGTGCCCGGATCTGGTAATTCGTTCCACCTTCATCGTCGGCTTCCCGGGCGAGACCGAGGAAGATTTCCAGTACCTGCTGGACTGGCTGACCGAAGCCCAGCTGGACCGCGTGGGCTGCTTCCAGTACTCACCGGTGGAAGGCGCCCCGGCCAACGACCTGGGCCTGGAAGAAGTGCCGGACGACGTCAAGCAGGACCGCTGGGACCGCTTCATGGCCCACCAGCAGGCCATCAGCGCCGCCCGCCTGCAATTGCGCATCGGCAAGGAAATCGACGTGCTGATCGATGAGGTGGAAGAGCAAGGTTCGGTTGGCCGCAGCTTCTTCGATGCTCCGGAGATCGACGGCAGCGTGTTCATCGATGGTGACCACGGTTTCAAACCGGGTGACAAGGTGCGTTGCCGCGTGGTGGATGCCGACGAATACGACATGTGGGCTGAACCCATCTAACGCAGGTGAAACCTGAAAAGCCCCTGTCCCGGTATTCCGCACAAGGAACCACCGGGGCAGGGGCTTTTTCGTCAGAATGTATGAAAAAGCATCAGGCCGCCCTCTGCATCCGGGCTGGCATCCGAGAAGCCTTTGACTGCGTAGAGCTGCACTTTCCACTGCTGGTTGAGCTTGTGTGTCAGGAACAGGGTAAGTTCCTTGATCTGCGCGCCCGTCGACACGACCTTCTGCCGCCAGTCGTAGGAAGCACCCGCCGAAGTGCCTACCGCCACAGGCATGGCGAAGCCGAGGCTGGCAAATACCGGGTCGTCGAAATCGCTGTCGGGCGGGTCGCCGAACTTCTTCCAGCCCAGGGTCGCGAAGCCGGTCACCGGGCCAAAGGCCTTGGCGATGTCGACCTGGCCGGTGTAGTCGTATTCACCAGTGCCCAGGCATTGGTCTTCATCGGCGGTGGGGAATTTGACCTTGCCGATCAGGTCCAGCATCAAGCCGCCGTCACTACCATCGAGCAGGGCATAACCGGCACTGGTAACCGTGTCTCCCAGCCCGCTTTCCACGTCCCGGCAGCCACCGGGCAAAGGGTCACCACTTGGACCCACTTCGGGGTTGGTGATACGCAGCCAGGGCACGGTGACTTTATAGGTCATGGGGCCGGTTTCATACTTGCCGACCACGGGGACGTACCAGATTTCCGAGGTGGTGCCCGTGCCATAGTCGCCACTTGAATAGTCCATACCTATGGCGGCGCTGAAGGTATCGCCCAGGACCGATGCGCTGGTGCATGACAGCAAGCAGGCGAAAAGAGGGAGCGTGGGTCTCATCTGCACCTCGGTATCCCGTCGGGAAGTGTGATCGCACTTACCCAGCCTAGTTGCCTAATGCCCCGATCGCTCTGGATGCTCCACTTTTTCGGTTTTCTCTACCGTCTCGGGTCTTTCGACCTTTTCGACTTTCTCTACTTTTTCGACCTTCTCGGGCTTTTCGATCTTCTCGACTTTTTCGACCTTCTCCACCTTCTCGACTTTTTCGGGCTTCTCGACTTTTTCTGCCTTTTCAACCTTCTCTACTTTTTCAACTCTTTCCACCTTTTCAAGCTCGACCTTCTCTACCCGGTCAGAGCTTCCACTATTGCTGCTCTCCGGTTGCTCCACGGTGTCGACATGCTCTGACTTTCCGGACTTGTCCACTCTTTCAGTACTGTCACGACCACTAGAATCGTCAACGCCGCCGTGTCCACTGTGATCATCACTGCTTTCAATGCGAACGCTGGCCGCATCGCGCCCGCCATGCCCGCTATTGCCGGAGCCTTCAGAGTCACTTGTGTCGTGGTCACGGCCATGCCCAGACTGCCCTCTGTCCGGGTTGTCGATGGGGTCGTCATGGAACTCCACACGGGTGGCCCGCAGCTCGTGCTTGCCACTGAACACCCCACTGACCCGCACACGTTGATCGAGTGCCAATGCCGCGGGCCGCTTGCCGACGATCACGGTGCCCTGCCCCAGTGTCACCTCGATGCCTGCGACCACCAGCTGTTGTGCGTGGCTGCGCTGTACCAGCCCCTCGATCACCGCCGTCTGCACTCGGCCCGCAAAAGGCAGGCTTGGGTCTGGACGGGTTTGCGCCACTTCCAACTGACGCCCGGTCCACTGCCCACGCACCAGCACTTCCCGCGCGGGTGCCACACGGGTTCCCAGCTTCAGCCCCTGGAGGCTGCCGGTACGATCAACCGCACCGATGGCACTGGCTTCCCTGAGCCCCGGTGCCCGTTCGATACGGCTGGCTACCACTTCGCCCTTGGCATCGCGCAGGCCACTGACCCTGACCGGCTCGCCCGGGCGCAGCCCTTCAGCCACCCGCGCCCCTGCCGCAAGCCGCACAGGTTGGCCCATGACCCGCAGGGGTGCCGAAGCATTGGGCAGTGCCGTCAGCGGCCCTTCGTAAACGTTGAGGATCGAGATACGCCCTGCTTGCAGGCCGCGCTTGCTGGCAAATGCCTCCACCGCGACAACCTGCCCGATTGCCAGGTGCGCGCTACTGGCAGGCGCACCGTTTTCACTCACTGGTACGTCTTTGCCAAAGTGCACTTCCAGGCCATTGACGCATATCGAGGCGAACCCGGTTATAGTGCCGACGATGCCCGTGCCACCGGTGCCGCCCGGGCGCAGGATCGGCGCACCAGTACCGCCTACCCCGCCGTCCATACCGTCGGCCACCGCACCGGTTCCGCCTGTACCGCCGGGACGCTGCGGCAGCGGCGCACCAGTGCCACCCACACCACCGTTCTCACTGCGTACTCCAGTACCGCCGACACCGCCCGTCCTGGCCCCGGTCCCGATACCGCCAGGAAACTGCAAGCCCGCTGCACCCGCCATGCCCATTTCGTCACGGCTGACACACACCGGTGCTGCGACCACCTCGGCAGGCGCCACCAGGTTCAGCCCGAAACCCAGGGCCAGTGTGACGACACTGAGGCAGCGCGCGAGGAAAGTCATGGGTCTGGTGTCTTCGACAAATCGGGGTCGGTGGGTTCAGTGTAGAAATAAAGCCCGACAGTGATGCGCTGACGTTGCCCGGCGCTGGGCACATCGGCATCTTCCAGATCTGATGCGAGCCGGCTAAAGGCAAGCAGCGTTTGCATGCCCTCCTTGTCCACCACTTCACGCAGATGATCGACGCTGGCCAGGCTCAAGGCATCGTAGTGCACGCTGCGTTCAAAGAACGGCTGGCCCTCCCCACTCAGGTTGTGCACTGCTGCGCAGGCATGGTCATGCAGGTTGTGACCGAAGTACGCGGCCTTTTCATCGAAGCCCTTCTGCGGCACGAATGCCTGGGCTTCCAGGTGGACATAGTCCTGCTCGTCAAGCCGGACGATACCCAGGCGCAACCACTCATCCAGCACCACTCGCCCGCGGATGTCGGTGCTGATTCTCGCCACCAGGGCATCGAAGGAGCAATCACCGCCGACCCTCGCCAGGCGCGGCAACGGCAGCGCCTGGCCAGGCTCGGAGCAGAACGGCTTGCTAGTGGTCCACATATTGACCAACTGTGCACCTAACGTGATGTTTTCCGGCAACGCCGCGAGCGTCGGGTCACTTTCGCTGCGCAACCGCCGGACATCCTTGCGATGCACGCCTGTGAGCAGGCTGACGCGGCTGTCGGTCGGCACTGTGCCGTCCAGGCGAAACTCGCGATGTGCCACATCGACGAACACGTCCTTGAGCAAGTCGGCGAACATCGTATAGGTGACCCCTTTGCGCAGCATCAGGCGCACCAGAGGACGCATGACACGCCGCAGTGCGCTTAACATCGAAGGGGGGATGGTAGGCGATTGCATTGAGCGCATTCCTTGACAGATGAACCCAGTATACGACGCGGGAAAACATCCCACACGGGCTGTAACCATGTCCCGGACGAGATGCAGAATGGTCATCAGCGCTCATTGCATTCGTGTTGAATGGGGTTGCCTGTGTATCCGAACCTGGCCTCATGCAGGCCCGCCCCCAAGGGCGCTGCATGAGACCGTTCAGAGCCAGTCAGCTCCTGCTGTTGTCATCACCCGGTTCGCCTGCGGCATGCTCACCGCGGTCATCACCCGGTTCGCCACCCAGATGGTCGCCACGATCATCACCAGGTTCACCACCAACGTGATTGCCGTGGTCATCGCCAGGCTCACCGCCAACATGATTGCCATGATCGTCCCCGGGCTCACCGCCAACGTGATTGCCATGATCGTCACCGGGCTCACCGCCAACGTGATTGCCGTGATCGTCCCCAGGCTCACCGCCAACGTGATTGCCATGATCATCACCTGCTTCAGCGTGGTTGCCGCTACGCCCAGAGTTAGAGGGACCGTCATGGCCGCGACCACTGTTGCCGGCATGGCCCTCTCCATCGCCGTCACCGCCGTGGCCGCCGCCTTCACCACCATGGCCGCCACCACCACCGTGACCACCGCCGCCGCCGCCATGGCCGCCACCGCCACCACCGTGACCACCGCCGCCACCACCATGACCGCCACCGCCACCACCGTGACCACCGCCGCCGCCACCATGACCGCCACCGCCACCACCGTGACCACCTCCGCCGCCACCGTGGCCACCGCCGCCTCCACCATCCTTGGCGTAGGCGCTGGAGCCATTGGATATCGAGTCAGGGATCAGAACGATGGAAGTCGACAGCACGCCAGCAACGGCAGCCGCCAAGAGCGCCTTTTTGAAAAGCACATGGATTTGCATATTTCGTCTCCAGGTCGTCGCCATGAGAAACGCCAAATCAAGCCGGGAATCCTGTGTTCGGTGTTTGCTTTTTTGCGTGGGATTTTTTCCCACAAAAAAGTAATAGACCTCTACATCCCGAGGTTCAAGCACCGCGGGGAAAAGCCGACCGGTGGTTGGCCTGCTATGTTTTCCTTATCGTCATGGAGGAACACCGGCATGCATTCGGTACTGACGCTGCAAACCCCACGCTTGAGCGACTACGGCGAGCTGGTACAGGTATGGGAGGACTCGGTACGCGCCACCCACGATTTCCTACCGGATGGCTACATCGTCTTGCTGCGCGAACATGTGCTGCGTCGCTACCTCGACGCAGTCATGCTGATCTGCTGCAAGGACCGCCAACACATCTGCGGCTTCGCCGGGGTCGCCAACGGACGTGTGGACATGCTGTTCGTGGCACCTGCCTACCGGGGCAAAGGGGTTGGCAAGCGCCTGCTCCACTATGCGATCGACGAGCTGAATGCCGAGCGCCTGGACGTCAACGAACAGAACCCGCAAGCGTTGGGCTTCTACCTGCATGAAGGCTTCGAGGTGATCGGTCGTTCGGAAACCGACGGCCTGGGGCAGCCCTACCCGTTACTGCACATGCGCCTGCGCAAAACGGCGTAAATGACACAGATTCCCAGCCCCTCTGTCGCGCGGGCAGGTACAATGCAGGTCTTCTCCTGCCTTTGCGAATTGCCGTCATGTCCGAACCCGTCCGCCTGTCCAAACGCCTTATCGAGCAGCTTGGCTGCTCACGCCGCGAGGCCGAGCTGTATATCGAAGGCGGCTGGGTCACGGTCGATGGCGTGGTGGTCGAGCAGCCGCAGTTCAAGGTCGGGCAGCAGCGCGTCGCACTGCTGCCGGGTGCTCGTGCCGAAACGCTGGAACCGGTAACCCTGCTGCTGAACCAGCCGGCCAACATGGACAGCGAAATCGCCCGCGCCAGCATGAACATGGGCAGCCTCAGCGAGGCCCACCGCGAAGGTGTACGCGCCCTGCACGGGCATTTTGCCCGGCAGGCCTGCGTGGCGCCGCTGGAGCGCGGTGCCAGCGGCCTGCAGGTATTCACCCAGGACTGGCGGGTAACCCGCAAGATCGACGCCGACCTGCGCCGCCTGGAACAGGAATTCATCGTTGAAGTGCGCGGCGAGACCACGCCCCAGGCGCTGGAACGCCTGGCACGTGGAGCCACCCGCAATGACCGTGAGCTGCCCAGGACCAAGGCCAGCTGGCAGAACGAGACCCACCTGCGCATGGTCCTGAAAAACCCGCAGCCAGGGCAGATTGCCGAGCTGTGCGCCTACCTGCGCCTGGAACTGGTAGGCATGCGCCGCATCCGCCTGGGTGGCGTGTCGATGGGCAAACTGCCCTTGGGCCAGTGGCGCTACCTGGCCACTACCGAACGTTTCTAAGCAATACGCCGCGCCCGCAGGCGCGGCACCTGAACAGGATTCTGCAGCAATGAACCACAACGACGTCCTGCGCAGCCTGCGCTACATGCTCAAGGTGAATGACGCCAAGATGGCCGAGATCATCGGGCTATCCGGCCTCGACGTGCACCCCCTGGTGCTGGCCACCTACCTGAAGAAGGAAGACGAAGAAGGCTTCGTGCGTTGCCCGGAACGGGTCATGGCGCACTTTCTCGACGGCCTGGTGATCCATCGCCGCGGCAAGGATGACAGTCGCCCGCCGCAGCCGATCGAGCTGCCGGTAACCAACAACCTCATTCTCAAGAAGCTGCGGGTGGCCTTCGAGCTCAAGGAAGACGACCTGCATGCGATCCTCAAGTCGGTCAACTTCCCGGTCAGCAAGCCCGAGCTCAGTGCGCTGTTCCGCAAGGCCGGCCACGACAACTACCGCCCGTGCGGCGACCAGTTGCTGCGCAACTTCCTCAAGGGCCTGACCCTGCGCGTGCGTGGCTGAGTGACCATGCAGCATACCGTTACCCCGGTCGGCATCATCCGCTCCTGTTTCAAGGAGAAGTTCGCCATCCCGCGCCAACCGCAACTGGCACCCGCCGCACGCGGTGTGCTCGAGCTGCTGCCGCCGTTCGACCAGGGTGATGCGGTCGAGGGCCTGGAGCAGGTCAGCCATGTCTGGCTCCTGTTCCTGTTCCACCAGGCACTGGAAGACAAACCCCGCCTGAAAGTGCGGCCACCGCGCCTGGGCGGCAACAAGAGCATGGGCGTGTTCGCCACCCGCGCCACTCACCGGCCCAATGGTATCGGCCAGTCGGTTGTGCGTCTGGAAGGCGTGGAGCCAGGGCGCCTGCTGCTGTCTGGTATCGACCTGCTCGACGGTACGCCCGTGCTGGACATCAAGCCGTATGTGCCGTACGCCGATAGCATCGCTGGCGCCAGCAACCAGATGGCCAGTGAAGCGCCCGCCGCGATCGCCGTGCAGTGGGGCGACAACGCCCTGCCCCAGGCCCGCGAACATGCGCTGCGCCTGGGTGAACCGCTGGTGGAACTGATCGAGCAATGCCTGGCACAGGACCCACGGCCAGCCTACCAGGTACCACCGGCAGAGCGGGTGTACGGGGTGAAGTTCTGGGATGTGCAGGTGCGCTGGCATTACCCGCAGCCGGAGGTGATCCGGGTGCTGGAGGTGGTGCAGGCCTGAATTTGGCCTGAAGGCTGTGCACAGACCTTGTGGGTGCGCGCAACGCGTGGACATGAAAAAAGGCGACCCAGAGGTCGCCTTTTTTCATTGCATCATCCCGCGATCAGCGAGCCGGGCCTTCAGCCACGCCCAGGTCGTCGGTCGGACGGGTATCGATCAGCGGCGCACCACCGGATGCCAGCTCCGATGCCAGCTTGTCGTTGTCCATTTCCTTCACCCACTTGGCCACAACCACAGTGGCAACGGCGTTACCCACCAGGTTGGTCAGGGCACGGGCTTCGGACATGAAGCGGTCGATACCGAGGATCAGCGCCAGGCCGGCAACCGGCAGGTGGCCGACGGCCGACAGGGTGGCGGCCAGGACGATGAAGCCCGAACCGGTAACGCCGGCAGCCCCCTTGGAAGCGACCAGCAGCACCAGCAGCAGGGTGATCTGGTGGGTGATGTCCATGGTGGTGTCGGTGGCCTGAGCGATGAACACCGCAGCCATGGTCAGGTAGATCGAGGTGCCGTCGAGGTTGAACGAGTAACCGGTCGGGATGACCAGGCCAACCACCGATTTCTTCGCACCCAGGCGCTCCATCTTGGCCAGCATGCGCGGCAGGGCCGACTCCGAGGAGGAAGTACCCAGTACGATCAGCAGTTCTTCACGGATGTAGCGGATCAGCTTGAGGACACTGAAACCGTGGGCGCGGCAGATACCGCCCAGTACCACCAGCACGAACAGCAGGCAGGTAATGTAGAAGCAGGCCATCAGGTAGCCCAGTTGCACCAGCGAGCCAACGCCGTACTGGCCGATGGTGAAGGCCATTGCACCGAAGGCACCGACCGGGGCCAGCTTCATGATCATGTTGATGATGTTGAACATGACGTGGGCGAAACGGTCGATCATGTCCAGCACTGGCTTGCCATAGCTGCCCAGGCGGTGCAGGGCGAAGCCGAACAGCACGGAGAACATCAGCACTTGCAGGATGTCACCGTTGGCGAAGGCGCCGACCACAGTGTTGGGGATGACGTTGAGCAGGAAACCGACGGTGGTCTGCTGCGCGCCGGCGGCGGCGTAGGCAGCCACGCTGCTGGCGTTCAGGGTACTCACGTCAATGTGCATGCCAGCGCCCGGCTTGACCACGTTTACCACGACGAGGCCGATAATCAGGGCGATGGTGGAGACGATTTCAAAGTACAACAGCGCGTAGCCGCCGGTCTTGCCGACCGATTTCATGCTCTGCATGCCGGCGATGCCGCTGACCACGGTGCAGAAGATGATCGGGGCGATGACCATCTTGATCAGTTTGACGAAGCCGTCTCCCAAGGGTTTGAGGGCGACGCCCGTCTCCGGGTAGTAGTGACCGAGCAGGATGCCGATGGTGATGGCGACCAACACCTGGACATACAGGGATTTGTAAAGCGGCTGACGTGTCGTCATGGCTAATTTTCCTCAAGTGTGCCGGTTCACCCTTCCCAGGGCGATGGGGCACCTGAATCGCTAACCCTCCTGCACATGGAGGGATTTGTCGTTGTGTTCGAGCTGCCTGGGCAGGCCTCTGCGAGGATCAATAGCAAGGGGGGTGCCAAAATGCCCATGAAGGGTGCAAGGGGCGTATTTGCGGGGGATAAACGCCCAACGACGGGGCGATTCTGCGGAGAAAGGCTGGCGGATTTCCGCCCGGTGGCGGGATTTGTACAGGGGTGTTGGCGGGAATCCGCCCACCCTGGGCCGGCACAGGCTACAAATCAATCCAGTTTGAAAGTGATTCTGAACGCCGCGCCGCCCAAGGGCGAATCCCCCAGGCTCAGCTCGGCGTCATAGCTGTCGACGATATCCTTGACCACCGCCAGGCCGATCCCCTGCCCCGGGTGCTGGCTGTCCAGCCGTTCGCCCCTCTCGAGAATGCGTTCACGCTGGTCCGCCGGCACCCCCGGCCCGTCGTCCTCGATGCACAAGGTCAACCGCCCAGGCGCCTGCTCCAGGCTCACGCGCACCTGGCCCAGGCTCAGACGGTAGGCGTTCTCCAGCAGGTTGCCCAGCAGCTCCAGCAACGCGCCCTGCTCCATCGGCACCTGCGCCGCATCGGGCAGTTGCAGGGTCACGTCCACCCGCTTGTCCCGGTATACCTTGGCCAGGGTGCTGCACAGGCTGTCGAGCAACGGCCGCAGCAACACGCTGTGGCGTACCAGGCCACTCTTGCGCAGGCTGGCGCGCTGCAGCTGGTAGTCGATCTGCTGGCTCATGCGCTCGATCTGGCTCTGTAGCACGCGCGCCTGCTCACGCTCGTCGCTACGCTGCTGCAGGCTTTCGCCCACCCCCTGCAACACTGCCAGCGGCGTCTTCAGGCTGTGCGCCAGGTCATCGAGCGAATCACGGTAGCGCTGACGCTGCTCGCGCTCGCTGCGCAACAGGCGGTTCAGCGAGCCCGTCAGGCGCAGCAGCTCACGTGGGTGTTCGCGGCTCAGGCCATCCCGCGCGCCCGACTCCACATCGTCCAGCTCGAGGCTCAGCTGGCGCAACGAGCGCAGGCCCCAGGTCAGGCCGGCCCACAGCAGCACCAGCAGCGCCAGCAAGGCCGCACCAAAGCCGAGGTAGAGCTTTTCGCGCAGGCCGTCGAGGGTGTGCTGGTACTCGCGCACCGGTTGCAGGGCAACAATGCTATAGGCGGCGCTCTGACCACCCAGCAGCTTGATCTCGACGTCATAGACGAAGAACTCTTCGCCATCGGCCTGGTGAATACGGGCGAATTCGTTGCCGCGGCCGTCGTAGCGCGGGCGGTAGTTGATGTTCTGCGCGGCGGTGGCCCGCGACTGCCAGACCAGCTTGCCATCGCGGTCGAAGATATAGCCGAGCAGGCCGGTGTACGGCAGGTTGTAGCGCTCGTCCGGCAGCAGGGTCGGCATCTGCAACTGGCCGTGCTCGATGCGCGCAGCGGAAATCAGCGTGGTCACATCCGAGGCCAGGCGTTGTTCGATCGACTCCTGCAGGGCCAGGCTGAAGGCTTTCTGCAGGGCCGGCAGCAGCGCCAGCATGAACAGCAGCGCCAGCACCGCGGCCGCCAGCATCAGGCGCACCCGCAGCGAGCGGATCATCGGCAGCGCTCGGTGAACAGGTAGCCCAGACCGCGCACGGTGTCGATGGGTTTGAAGCCGCGCTCGCCCTCGAGCTTGCGCCGCAGGCGGCCGACCAGCACTTCGATGACATTCGGGTCACGCTCCTCGTCCCCCGGGTACAGCTGCTCCATCAGCCGGTCCTTGGCCACTACCTGCTGGTGGTGGCGCATGAGGTATTCGAGGATGCGGTATTCGTAGGCGGTCAGGGCCAGGGGTTGTTCGTCCAGCGTCGCCTGCTTGCGGTTGAGGTCGAGCACCAGCGGGCCGGCGGCGATGGTCGACTGGGTGAAGCCGCTGGAGCGGCGCAACAGGGCATTCAGGCGCGCTTCGAGCTCTTCGAACTGGAACGGCTTGACCAGGTAGTCGTCGGCACCGGCGGCCAGGCCCTCGACCTTGTCCTGCCAGTTGCCACGGGCGGTGAGGATGAGAATGGGGAACGTCTTGTCCTGGCTGCGCAGGCGCGTGATCAGCTCCAGGCCGCTGATGCCGGGCAGGCCCAGGTCGATGATGGCCAGGTCGAAATGGTACTGCCCGGCCTGGTACAGCGCCTCTTCGGCATCGGCGACCGCCTCGACCACATGGCCGCTTTCGCCCAAGCGGGTGTAGAGGTGATGGCGAAGCAGGGCTTCGTCCTCGACCACCAGCAGTTTCATGTGCAACTCCTTATCTATATTGCCTGTACCGGCTCTTCGCGGCTAAAGCCGCTCCCACAGGTATTGCACAGGCTTTATGGACTGTGCGATCCCTGTGGGAGCGGCTTTAGCCGCGAAGAGGCCGGTACAGGATAACCCGGCTCACCCGTCAGAACTTGTAGCTTGCAGCCAGGTAGGTCTGGGCGCTGCTGGTCAGGCGCAGGGTGCCGTCCTTCGGCCCGCCATGCGCCCCCACTTCGGTGGCTGCATTGGTGCGCAGGTAACGGTAGCCCAGCTCCACCGAAGCCCTGTCGGTGATGTCCTGGATCACGCCGGCCTGCAGGCCGTACGCGTAACCGTAGTCGGTATCCCGGCTGGCGCCTGGCGAGTCCTGGGTCAGCTTGGTCATGCCCAGGCTGCCACCGCCGAACAGCTTGGTGGTATCACCCACCGGCAGGAACAGGTCGTAGCTGCCCAGCAGGTTTTCCTGGCGCAACTTCAGGCCGCTGTGGTCGCCCGAGACATTGTCGTAAGTCATGTAGTAGCGGCCTTGGTCATTGATCTTGCCCACGCGCAGGCCCCAGGTGTCGTCCTTGCCGATGATGCCGTCGGCGTTGAGGTGGTCGGTGTTGCGCTGCAGCAGGCCGGACTTGCGAACCTTGTCGCTGGTCTGCCCGTAGGTCAGGCTGGCGAAGTTGTCGTCAGCGGCCTGGGCGGTGGTGATACCAGCGGCGCAGACGGCCATGGCGGCAAGCAGGGTGTTGAAGGTTTTCATAGCTGGATACTCCAGTTGAGTGCGCTGTTGCGGTCTGGAAGCTAGAGTAAGCAGGGCACCCTGAACCGCGACTGAACCCTGGCTGAACCCCGGCTGAACGAACCGTTTGCAGAACTAGGAGTAGTGACCATGCGCGTCCTGCTGGCCTTGACCCTGATGTGCGGCGCCGCCCTCGCTCAAGCGGCGGTGCAAACTCGCGAAATTCCCTACCAGGACGCCGACGGCAACCGCCTGGTCGGCTACTACGCCTATGACGACGCCATCGAAGGCAAGCGCCCCGGCATTGTGGTGGTGCATGAGTGGTGGGGGCTGAACGACTACGCCAAGCGCCGCGCCCGCGATCTTGCGGCACTGGGCTACAACGCGCTGGCCATCGACATGTATGGCGACGGCAAGCAAACCGAACACCCTGCCGACGCCAAGGCGTTCATGACAGCGGCGATGAAAGACCCCAAGGCCGCTGAGCGGCGCTTCGATGCCGGCCTGGAGCTGCTCAAGCTGCAGCCCAATACCAACAAGCACCAGTTGGGGGCAGTGGGTTACTGCTTTGGCGGCAAGGTGGTGCTGGATGCCGCGCGGCGAGGGGTAAAGCTCGACGGCGTGGTGAGCTTCCACGCCCCGCTGGGCACGCAGACACCGGCCAGGCCGGGCGTGGTGCGTGCCGATATCCTGGTAGAGCATGGTGCGGCGGACACCCTGGTGCCCGAGCAGCAGGTGGAAGCGTTCAAGGCGGAAATGGATGCAGCCAAGGTGAACTACCAGTTCGTCAGTATTCCCGGGGCCAAGCACGGGTTCAGCAACCCGGATTCGGACCGCATGGGGCACGGCGAACATGGCGGGCCGGATATTGCCTACAACAAGGCGGCGGACGAGAGCTCCTGGGCGGATATGCAGGCGTTCTTCAAGAAGGTGTTCAAGTAAGGATTGCCGGGGCCGCTCCCATAAGGATGCATTGCCACGCTGGCTCCCTTAGTGCCCGTACAGCTGGCACAATATCCCCATGAACACACTCCCCGCCTGCTGCGCCCCGCTCCAGCACCACTGGCCCCTGCCCCGCCCACTACCCGGCGCGGTGCTGGTCAGTTGCCACTTCGACCCCGCCCGCCTGGCGCCCGACGACTTCCAGCGCGCTGGCGTCGTGCCAGGCGCCAGCCTGCAGCGCTCTGTGGCCAAGCGCCAGGCCGAGTACCTGGCCGGTCGGCTCTGTGCCCGCGCCGCACTGCAGCGGCTGGACGGCCGTGACTACGTGCCCGGCACCCACGAAGACCGCTCGCCCATCTGGCCCGCCGGCATCCGCGGCTCGATCACCCATGGCAAAGGCTGGGCCGCCGCAGTGGTCGCCGCCGAAGGCCATTGCCAGGGCCTGGGCCTGGATCAGGAAGCACTGCTGGATGACCAACGCGCCAAGCGGCTGATGGGCGAAATCCTCACCCCACCTGAAGTGGAACGCCTGGACCGCCGCCAGCTCGGCCTTGCAGTCACCCTGACCTTCTCGCTGAAGGAGAGCCTGTTCAAGACCCTCTACCCGCTGACCCGCCAGCGCTTCTACTTCGAGCATGCTGAAGTGCTGGACTGGTCCGCCGAAGGCCTGGCCCGCCTACGCCTGCTCACTGACCTGTCGCCACAGTGGCGGCATGGCGCCGAACTGCAGGGCCAATTCTGCCTGCAGGACGGCCACCTGCTCAGCCTGGTCAGCGTCTGACCGTCACAACGGTGCCTGCTGCCGTGGCCAGTTCAGGCTGAAGCAGGCGCCGCCCAGCGCGGCGCTGCGCCCCACCGTGGCCCGGCCCGAATGCCAGTAGATGATACGCCGCACGATCGACAGGCCCAGACCATGCCCGCCTGAGGCGCGGGTGCGGCTGTCGTCAAGGCGGGTGAACGGTGTGAAGATACGGTCCCAGACGCCTTCGGGGATGCCCGGGCCGTCATCCTCCACATCGATGCGGCAGCGTTGCTGCCCTAACTGGTAGCTCAGGCGTACCTCGGCCTCGGCATGGCGCATGGCGTTGCCCACCAGGTTCTGCAGGGCACGGTGCAGGTAGCGCGGCTCGGCCTCGACCCAGGCGCCTTCGGCATCGGCGCCCTGGCACTCACCCCGCACCACCCGTACGTCGGAACGCAGCGGCGCGAGCTCTTCGATCACCCGGTCGAGCAAGGCATCCAGGTCGACCCGCTGGAACTTCAAGGCCGGCGCCCCCTGCTCCAGGCGGGCATAGGTGAGCATCTCGTCGACCAGCTTGTCGAGGTCCTGGATATCGCCGTCCATGCCCGCCAGGTGCTTGGCACGGGCCTGCTCGGTGGTGGCATTTTCGATCATTTCCAGACCAAAACGCAGGCGTGCCACCGGTGTGCGCAGCTCGTGGGAAACCGCCCGCACCAGCTCACGCTGCATGGTCAGCGAGCGCTGCAAGTGCTCGGCCATGCCATTGAAGGCTGCAGCCAGGCGCCCTACCGAGTCGGCGTCGCCGGCCGGCACGCGGGTATCCAGGCTGCCCTGGGCGATACGCGTGGCGGCAATCTCCAGGCCCGACACGCGCCGCTCCAGCTGGCGCACCAGCAGGTAGACCACCAGGCCAATCAGGCACAGGCCGAGAAAGGCGATCAGGATCAGCAACTGCGGCGGATACGGGTTGAGCTGGTACAGCGGGCCGATTTCCAGCACCCAGGGCGAGCCAGCCAGCCCGGCGAACACGCGGATCGAGTCACCATCCTTGCCCAGGGCCATGACCGTGTCGCCCTCCTCGACCCGGCGCCGCTGGTCATCGTCCAGGCTCACCCGCTCGATGCGCTGCAGGGCCACGCCAAAGCCGAAGCCCTTTTCTTTCTTGATCTGTGCCAGGCGCTGCTGCTGTTCGGTTACCGGGTAGCGCACCAGTTCGTCGGCCAGCAGGTAGAGGGTGGCCCGCGCCAGTTGCTCGCTTATCTGCTTGATCTGCGCTACCAGCATCAGGTCTTCCTGGCCGACCTTGCGCAGTACCTGGGCCGCATGCGGGCCGGTCTTCTCGACCACCACCAGACCGCGGTACAGGCGCGCCCGCTGGCCACCATCGAGGGTGCGCGCGGTCAGTGGCTGCAACGCCAACGGCACGCCGAGCAAACGCTCCCAGATCAGCAGCGAGCGCTTGCGTTCGGTGTCGTTCTGCAGCGCCAGGTTGTCGGCCATCAGGCTGAAAGTACCCTGGGCCAGCCCCTCGCGGTGCTGGGCAGCCCGCACTTCGTTGACCAGGTGCAGGCTGAGCACCCCGAGCAAGGCCACCAGCACCAGCACGGCCAGCATGCCGCCATAGATGCGCAGGAAAATAGAGTTGTTCATGGGGCCTCGCCGACGAACAGGTAGCCCTTGCTGCGCAGTGTCTTGATCAGCCTTGGCTGGAGCGGGTCGTCGCCGATCTTGGGGCGGATCCTGGAGATGCGTATATCGATGGAACGATCCTGGCCGTCGTAGCCGACACCACGTAGTGCAGTGAAGATCTGCTCGCGCGTCAGCACCCGGCCGGCGTTGCTGGCCAGCAGCCAGAGCAGGTCGAACTCGGCGCCGGTCAGCTCGATCAGTTGTTCACCCAGACGCGCCTCGCGCAGGCGATTGTCGATGCGCAGCGCACCGAAGGCCAGGTCCTGACGCTTGCTGTCCGGTGCTTCGCTGCGGCGCAGCAGGGCCTGAATGCGCGCCAGCAGCAGGCGTGGGCGTACGGGTTTGCAGACGTAGTCGTCGGCCCCCAGGTCCAGGCCCTGGACCTGGTCGAGTTCATCGCTACGGGCGGTCAGCATGAGGATCGGGCCGGGGTACTGGTTGCGCACCCGGCGGCAAATGCTCAGGCCGTCCTCGCCGGGCAGCATCAGGTCGAGGATGACCAGGTCGGGCTGGCTGTCGACGATGCGCCGCGCGGCGCGAGCGCCATCGCCCTCGACGCTGACGTCGAAGCCGTTGGCCTGCAGGTACTCGGCGGTGAGCTCGGCCAGGCGCTGGTCGTCTTCGACGATGAGGATACGGGGTGCGGGGTGGTCCATGGCTTGTGCCTTTGTTGTTGTTTTTCTGGGGCCTGCACCGGCCTCTTCGCGGGTAAACCCGCTCCCACAGGGACCGCGCCGCTTTCGAAGCCTGTGTAGTACCTGTGGGAGCGGGTTTACCCGCGAAAAGGCCAGCACAGGTAACATAACCCTTTAACCAAAAAGCAACATCCCCTCGGAATACTACGGCTGCCATCCGGTACTGCCAACCTGCCAGCAGCCCCTCGACTGAACCGTTTTTTGTGATAGGGTTCGCGCCCGAAAAATTCTGCCCCGGGGCGGCAAAGCGCAGAAAAATACTGCAAACCTCTTGGCACAAGGCCTACAGCGAATACCCACCATTCACTCACAAAGTACGCACAAGTTATCCACAGGCGCTCGCCTTGCAAAGCCCCCGATACCGCATTATCTTGTATCCCGAACGCAGCGAACCACTAGATATAGGGGTTCGTACAAAATCACACACAAAAGTCAACCCGCAAAATCAAGCGATTTTCTCGGGTGAACTTCAAGTGATTTCAGCAGCCAAACCGCTCCTGCGGAGGCGACCGAGGCAAGCCCTTCCAGGGCCTTGTTCGGGTATGGGTGTTACAGGCCAGACCTGGCATCCATCAGCAACAGTTTTTGGGCCCGACCCAGAACCTTTGACTTCGGCCAGGGAGCGGCAAGCCATTGCCCCTAATTCCTGAGTCTGTCCCGAAGTTGGTACGCCCGCGCGGGCGGATGCGCATGCATTGCCCATCCCCGCCAGGCCATCGAGCAAGTGGACGGAACGGTGGGCGCCCAAAAGGCGCCTGAACAATATAGAAACTGTGGAGACACCCACCCATGCAAACCGACACAACTCGCGAGAACCCGCAGGCCAAGGTGCCGCAGGCCGCCGATTCCAACCAGGATCTGGCCGCCACCGCTCCCGGCCAACTGCGTGTGATCAAGCGTAACGGCACTGTCGTCCCCTACACCGACGACAAGATCACCGTTGCCATCACCAAGGCGTTCCTCGCAGTTGAAGGCGGCACCGCCGCCGCTTCGTCGCGCATCCACGACACCGTCGCGCGCCTGACCGAGCAGGTCACCGCCACGTTCAAGCGTCGTATGCCATCGGGTGGCACCATCCACATCGAAGAAATCCAGGACCAGGTCGAACTGGCCCTGATGCGCGCCGGCGAGCAGAAAGTCGCCCGTGACTACGTGATCTACCGCGAGCAGCGCGCCAAGGAGCGTGCCACCCGCGTGAACGCCGAGTCCGTGGTCGAGCCGCACCCGTCCATCCGCATCACCCTGGCCGACGGCAGCCTGGCGCCGCTCGACATGGCCCGCCTGAACACCATCATCAGCGAAGCCTGCGAAGGCCTGGCCGAAGTCGATGGCGACCTGATCCAGCGCGACACCCTGAAGAACCTGTACGACGGCGTGGCCATCAAGGACGTCAACACCGCCCTGGTGATGACTGCCCGTACCCTGGTCGAGCGCGAGCCGAACTACTCGTTCGTGACCGCCCGCCTGCTGATGGACACCCTGCGTGCCGAAGGCCTGGGCTTCCTGAACGTGGCCGAGAGCGCCACCCACCACGAAATGGCCGACCTGTACGCCAAGGCCCTGCCGGCCTACGTCGAGAAAGGCGTCGAGTTCGAGCTGCTGGACCCGGCCCTGAAAGGCTACGACCTGGAGCGCCTGGGCAAGGCCATCGACCACGAGCGTGACCAGCAATTCACCTACCTGGGCCTGCAGACCCTGTACGACCGCTACTTCATCCACAAGGATGGCGTACGCTTCGAGCTGCCACAGGTATTCTTCATGCGTGTGGCCATGGGCCTGGCGCTGGAAGAGAAAGACAAAGAAGCCCGTGCGATCGAGTTCTACAACCTGTTGTCGTCGTTCGACTACATGGCCTCGACCCCGACCCTGTTCAACGCCGGCACCCTGCGCCCGCAGCTGTCCAGCTGCTACCTGACCACCGTGCCGGACGACCTGTCGGGCATCTACCACGCGATCCACGACAACGCCATGCTGTCGAAATTCGCCGGTGGCCTGGGCAACGACTGGACCCCTGTGCGTGCACTGGGCTCCTACATCAAAGGCACCAACGGCAAATCCCAGGGCGTGGTTCCGTTCCTGAAAGTGGTCAACGACACCGCCGTTGCCGTCAACCAGGGTGGCAAGCGCAAGGGCGCCGTGTGTGCCTACCTGGAAACCTGGCACCTGGACATCGAAGAGTTCATCGAGCTGCGCAAGAACACCGGTGATGACCGTCGTCGTACCCACGACATGAACACCGCCAACTGGATCCCTGACCTGTTCATGAAGCGTGTCTTCGATGACGGCAAGTGGACCCTGTTCTCGCCTTCGGAAGTGCCAGACCTGCACGACCTGACCGGCAAGGCCTTCGAAGAGCGCTACGAGTACTACGAAGCCCTGACCGAGTACAACAAGATCAAGGTGTTCAAGACCGTCCAGGCCAAGGACCTGTGGCGCAAGATGCTTTCGATGCTGTTCGAGACCGGCCACCCGTGGCTGACCTTCAAGGACCCGTGCAACCTGCGTTCGCCACAGCAGCACGTGGGCGTGGTCCACAGCTCGAACCTGTGCACCGAGATCACCCTGAACACCAACAAGGATGAGATCGCGGTCTGCAACCTGGGCTCGATCAACCTGCCGAACCACATCGTCGATGGCAAGCTGGATACCGCCAAGCTGCAACGCACCGTGAACACCGCCGTGCGCATGCTCGACAACGTGATCGACATCAACTACTACTCGGTGCCGCAAGCGCGTAACTCGAACTTCAAGCACCGCCCGGTCGGCCTGGGCATCATGGGCTTCCAGGATGCGCTGTACCTGCAGCACATTCCGTACGGTTCCGATGCCGCCGTCGAGTTCGCCGACAAGTCGATGGAAGCGGTCAGCTACTACGCCATCCAGGCGTCCTGCGACCTGGCCGACGAGCGCGGTGCGTACGAGACCTTCCAGGGTTCGCTGTGGTCCAAGGGCATCCTGCCGCTGGATTCGCAACAGATCCTGATCGAGGCCCGTGGCGCCAAGTACATCGACGTCAACCTGGAAGAGTCCCTGGACTGGGCCCCGGTGCGCGAGCGCGTCAAGAAAGGTATTCGTAACTCGAACATCATGGCCATCGCGCCGACCGCGACCATCGCTAACATCACCGGCGTGTCGCAGTCGATCGAGCCGACCTACCAGAACCTGTACGTGAAATCGAACCTGTCGGGCGAGTTCACCGTGATCAACCCGTACCTGGTCCGCGACCTGAAGGCCCGTGGTCTGTGGGACTCGGTAATGATCAACGACCTGAAGTACTACGACGGTTCGGTGCAGCAGATCGAGCGCATCCCGCAAGAGCTGAAAGATCTGTACGCCACCGCGTTCGAAGTCGAGACCAAGTGGATCGTCGATGCCGCCTCGCGTCGCCAGAAGTGGATCGACCAGGCCCAGTCGCTGAACCTGTACATCGCCGGCGCCTCGGGCAAGAAGCTGGACGTGACCTACCGCATGGCCTGGTACCGTGGTCTGAAGACCACCTACTACCTCCGTGCCCTGGCCGCGACCAGCACCGAGAAGTCGACCATCAACACCGGCAAGCTCAACGCCGTTTCCAGCGGTGGCGACAGCGCCCCGGTCCAGGCAGCCGGCCCTGCGCCAGTGCCGAAGGCCTGCGCGATCGACGAGCCTGACTGCGAAGCCTGCCAGTAAGGCCAGGCCGAGGCTTCCTACGGGAAGCCTCAACGCGTTTTCCGCACTACTGCGGCCCCTGTGGGAGCGGGTTCACCCGCGATGAGGCCGGCACTCCTGCCGCCTCTCCACAGCCAGACACAACAAGCCGTGGCTTCAAAGCCGCGGCCAGCCCTTTTCGGGCACCTCAGATTTGCGTGCACCGCACCGCAACCAAGATCCACCGGCCATACTTGATAGATGGCCCTCAAGCAGGAGAATCTCACCATGCTGAGCTGGGACGAATTCGATAAAGAAGACGGCGAAGTAGCCGCCAAAGGCAACACCCCTGCGCAGGCCGCTGCCGCCGCCACCCTCGACAAGCTCGACAGCGCCGGTGGTGCCGCCGCCCTGGAAGCCCGTGTCGCAACCGCCGACGACTCCGATGCTGTCAAGCGCGCCAAAGCTGCCCTGAACGACCTCGACATCGCCGAAGGCCTGGCCGAGCTGGAAGGCTCCAGCGCCCGCGTGCGTGTTGACGAAAAGCGCATGATCAACTGCCGCGCCGACCTCAACCAGCTGGTACCGTTCAAGTACGACTGGGCCTGGCAGAAGTACCTGGACGGCTGCGCCAACCACTGGATGCCGCAAGAGGTCAACATGACCGCCGACATCGCCCTGTGGAAGAGCATGGACGGCCTGACCGAAGACGAGCGTCGCATCGTCATGCGCAACCTCGGCTTCTTCTCCACCGCCGACTCGCTGGTAGCCAACAACCTGGCCCTGGCCGTGTACCGCCTGATCACCAACCCGGAGTGCCGCCAGTACATCCTGCGCCAGGCCTTCGAAGAGGCGATCCACACCCACGCCTACCAGTACTGCATCGAGTCGCTGGGCATGGATGAAGGCGAGATCTTCAACATGTACCACGAGATCCCGTCGGTCGCGAAGAAAGCCGCCTGGGGTCTGAAGTACACCCGCGCCATCTCCGACCCGGAATTCAACACCGGTACCGTCGAGACCGACAAAGAGCTGCTGCGCAACCTGATCGCCTACTACTGCGTACTGGAAGGCATCTTCTTCTACTGCGGCTTCACCCAGATCCTGTCCATGGGCCGCCGCAACAAGATGACCGGCGTGGCCGAGCAGTTCCAGTACATCCTGCGTGACGAGTCGATGCACCTGAACTTCGGTATCGACGTGATCAACCAGATCAAGATCGAGAACCCGCACCTGTGGGACGCGGCGATGAAGGAAGAAGCGACCCAGATGATCCTGCAAGGGACCCAGCTGGAGATCGAATACGCCCGTGACACCATGCCACGCGGCGTGCTGGGCATGAACGCGGCAATGATGGAGGACTACCTCAAGTTCATCGCCAACCGTCGCCTGACCCAGATTGGCCTGAAGGAAGAGTATCCAGGGACTACCAACCCGTTCCCTTGGATGAGCGAGATCATGGACTTGAAGAAAGAGAAGAACTTCTTCGAGACTCGTGTGATCGAGTATCAGACGGGTGGTGCACTGAGCTGGGACTGATCGTCCGGGCTGAGCATCGAGAAGGCTGCCAATTGGCAGCCTTTTTTATTGGCAGGGAAAAAGCCGAACAGGAAGCTTCCTACAAATAGCCAAACATGGACAGGCTCGACCCGGATCAGTAACGCTCCGTGCAGTTGCTGCGTTATGGCAAATACCAGGCGACCACCATGGTCAGCGAGTCCGGGGCCTATACCTTGTTGGCGCATCACCATGTGCCGAAGAACCGGCATCTGCGTTGGTGGCTGACACATGAGGTGGTGGTGCTGGCTGGGGAAGTGGACCAGCTGCCCCAGGTAGAAAAGCGGAAGTTGAGTTGGCGGGATTGTGCGCAGCGGGCGCTGCGATTGCATGGGGTTTAACCGGCGGGTTTGCCTGGGTGGGCCTCTTCGCGGGTGAACCCGCTCCCACAGGTATCGCGCTGGCTTCGGGTTCACGCTGTACCTGTGGGAGCGGCTTTAGCCGCGAACACCGGCAAAGCCGGTGCCATGCACCGCGTCGCTTGCTTCGCGGGCTTGCCCGCTCCCACAAATACCGAGGACATCCACAGCTAGTTCATTTGCCTGCCTACAACCCCCACAGCCCTGCTACTTCCCCTCCCCAACCGGCTCCACTCGCTGCACCACGATCTGCATATGGGTCGCCATGTCAGTCAGTATCACCTCCCCCTCCTTGTACTCCGGGGTGATCATCAGCGAGCGGACAACATGCTCGTTGCCGCCCTCGCGCTTCTGCACATTCTCAAACGCCACGATGATGGTGTCGTTGCGCCAGTTGCTGATGTCGAAACCGCCCGCAGCAACGAACTCACTAATGTCACGCTCGTCGTTGAAGACATTGGCAGGCAGGATCAGCAAGCGGTCCTTGAGAAACACCTCGTAGTACTGACGAGGCCCAACCGGCCAGTTCTGCGCCACTACGTGCTCGATGCGCCAATGATGGACATTGTTCTCATAGACCACGACGCGCTCGACCTTGTGCCCGTTGCACGCAGCAAGAAATGGCAACAGCAAGCCAGGGAACCAGGTACGCATGCGGCGCAAATTCATCCAGAAGCCTCGTCACATCCGCGGAAACACGTTACTTGGCAGCTTTCGCCGCCTGGCGGTTGGCCCTGCGCGTTTCCCGGTAGCCGACCAGGCGCACGCGCATTTCCCGGTAGCGCCGGGTATTGATGACCAGCAAGGCCAGCAGCCCGAGCAGCAAAACAGAGACGTAGCCGCCCATGTGCGGCCGGTAAGCGTAGCTGGGCAACGCAGCCAACACGGCCAGCCCGTTCAGGCCGATTAGCCCCCGCAGGCCCCAAGCGTATCCACGCACCAGCGCGATATGCGAAGCGGCACTCACCGCCCATGCCAGCGCCAGTGCCAGCACCGATAGCGACCGGTCCGGGCTACGCAGATAGGTGGAGAACACCAGTGAAACACAGCCGCCGATGGCAAAGCAGGACAGCAAGAACTCGGCGATGAAAACACCGAAATAGCGAGAAAGAAATCTATGCAGTTCCTGACCCGTTTGATAGCTCGATCCATTCATATGAGTGAGCACTGTCGTCCTTGAAAACCGTGGGGCGCAGGTAGCTTACCTTGACAGTTGCAAATGAATAAACCATAAAAGCCGACTTGGAAGTGGCTGTCAGCGCGATATCACTTCGGCACTTTATGTAAGTTTCGCACCTGTGCACATTAACAACTCCGCGCACGCACACGCCCTTCCCCAGCGCCGATAGGAGATCGAATTCTGGTGAATGAATCGCCGTTGCTCTCACCGCTGTTCCCGCAGGCAGGCTCTGGGGAACTGAAATGAAGTGTGTGTCCAAAACCCTGCCGACACTGCTGGCTGCAATCGCCCTGAATGCATGCGCACAAACGCCCGCCCCGAATACGGGGCCTGAAGTTACCCTTGCCGGGCACAAGCTTGCACTTGTGAACCACGAAGGGCGTTGCGCACTGCGCGGCTCCGATGCATCACTGCTACAGCTCGACATGCCCTGGCCCTGCCAATTCAGCCCGGAACGGGATGAAGGCAAGCCTCGCGTAGAACAGTTCAATGGTGTGCAGATCATCATTGTCAGCCATGTGCAGCCAGCCCCGTCGCTGCCCGGACATTGCGATAGCCAGTACCAGGCTGTTCGCCTGATGGGCAACCGCCTCGAGCCTTCCATCCTGGCACGTGGCGCCAGTTGCTCGAGCGGCCCAATGGACCAGAAGAACTTCGTAGGGCTGTTCGAGTGGTAACCGAAATCACTGGTTATCCGTCGCTACGCCAGGTCGTTCGCAAACGGAAAGGGTGTTACCAGCCATGAAGAAAATCCTCTTGTCCCGACAAGATCGCGGCTTCGGCCAGATCGGTGGCGCGGCTTTGCTCAAGGACCTCTCCTTGTGGCCGACAAACCCGGAAACCGGCATGTTGATGACGCCCATCCTGACCTTGAGTGAGCGTTTCCAACCGGCCATGTTCGTCCCACCCGGCATGGCCATCACGGTTTTCCTCGCCGTCGAGCAATATCAGGATGGCAGTTTCAGCCGCCCTCTCCAGCGTCGCTATACGGTCGATCAACAGGCCGAACTGCTGAACGTCCTCAGTAGCGGCTTTGCCCGGGTCATCCTGCATGAGCTCGCCAGCCAGCCACTGGAGTCCAGCAACCCGCCCTTGCTGCTGGAGCGAGCGTTCATAGATTTCGAAGAAATGACCGACGAGGAGCATGACGAGGAGCATGAGGACGAGGACAGCGGGATCGGCCTGAGCAAACCCAGCGGCCGGCCCTGCTGGCTGCAGGACCCGATCTATGAACCACCGCGCTACATGTTCATGATGCAGTTGGTGGACGCCGACGTGGCCGAAGCCAGCCCGCAGCATGGAGGGCTGTTCGGCGAAGGCATCGGCTATCTGTTCGTGGACATGCAGGCGCGCCGTGGCAAGGAAGGCGACGACGCCGGTTTCTTCTTCATTCAGTTCACCTGAATGGGCTGCCGACTCCAGACGACCACCCAGAGCGGCAAGGGCTGATGAGGTTCAGGTGAACATCTACCATTTCGACAACGCGCCGTCCCCTTGGGGAGACTGGGGTGCGGCACTGCTCCAGGGCATGATTGCCTGGGACGAAGATACCGATGTGGACAGCATCAGGCGCGTCGGTCCGTACACCCCGCCTGCGTATATCCGCTCAGGTTCGCTGGTGCTCACCCAGCCGGTCAAGGAAGCCTTGGAAAAAAGCGGCCTGAAAGGCATCAGCCGGTATGAGCACCTGGAAAAAACCCACATCGTGCACCTTGACTGGCTGCACTGGGATACCAGCAAGCCCATCACCGATTACCTCGAGCTTAACGGTGGGCCGACCTCGATCATCGACTCCCTGCCACATGAACCTGCGCTTGCCGCACGCATGCCGGAGTATTGGCAGGCATTCGTCGTGGGCAAGCTCAACCTGCTCAAGGACCCACGCCACGAACCTGCTGACCTCGGCCAGTATCTCCAGGTGGTCAAGGCCGACGAGCACGCCGACTTCTTCAAAGGGGATGTCTATCGCGGGTACTTCCTGAGCGAACGGGCCAAAGAGTGGCTGGAACAGCAGTGCCCAGGTTGCTTTACATTCACCCTGCTCGGTTGAATCAGTCCAGCTGCCGGGCCCTCAGCGCCTGCGCCAGCATGTCAATGAAGGCGCGGACCTTGGCCGAACCGTACTTGCTCTCCCGGTGCAGTATATGGATTGGCCACGGCGCCTCTTCGTATTCGGCAAGGATCACCTGCAACTGCCCACTGGCCACTTCATCCGCGACCTGATACGACAGCAGGCGGGCAATGCCCAACCCGCCACAGGCAGCAGCGATCGCCCCGTCATTGCTGGTCACCGTCAGACGGGGCTTCATGCGCACCAGGGTTGGCTCATCGGTCACCCCGAAGCGCCAGCCGGCCCGCGGCGACAGATTGGTCGTGCCGATCACCGCATGCTCCGCCAGATCAGACGGGTGCTTCGGCACGCCATGGCGCGCCAGGTAGTCGGGTGATGCACACAACATGCGCCGCACCCTGCCCACCCGCAGCGCTTTCAGGCCAGAGTCGGGCAAGGGGCCAATGCGTACGGCCACGTCCATGCCCTCCTCGACCATGTTCACTATGCGGTCGAGGAAGTACGCGGAAACATCAACCTCGGGGTACTGCTGCAGGTAGCGGACGATGCACGGCATGACGTACTTCTTGCCGAACAGGATTGGCGCGGTGACGGCCAGGTCGCCTTTGGGGGTGGCGTTGATGCCGGCAGCTGCTTCGTTGGCTTCGTGGATGCTGGCGAGGATATGCCGGGTGTCCTCCAGGTAGCGGCCACCCGCTTCAGTCAGGCGCACGCTGCGGGTGGTGCGCAGCAGCAACTTGACCCCGAGTTGCTCTTCCAGAGCGCTGACAGCACGGGTGACTGCGGCTGGGGAGATGTCCAGGCGGCGTGCAGCGGCGGCAAAGCTTTCCAGTTCGCCTACGGCGACGAACACCTTCATCAGGTGGATCTGGTCCATGCGGGCTCCTGGGAGGCTATGAAGTGCCGGGATTATCTTTCATCTGGGCGTTTTGTGTTGCCTGCTCTGGCTTGCCGGCGATGAGGCCAGGCATATCAGATATCCAGTACCAACGCCTGCCCTCCCTCTTCCACCCGCGCCGGTATCGCGCAACAGATTAGCGCAGTCCCACTTTCCGGCATTTCCGCTGGCGGATTCGGGTAATGTACCTGCCCACTGACCAAGCGAGTCTTGCAGGTACCGCACGATCCACCCCGGCAACTGAACTCCGGCGCCAGCCCACGCGCCTCGGCCAACTCCAGCAGCGTCCCGCTACCGGGCGCCCAGCGCGCCTCCTTCGCCGAAGCCGCAAAGTACACCGGCACCGGCTCGCTGGCAGCAGGTGGCTGTTGCAGTGTGGGCTGGTCATCGTCGGTGTGCCGCCGGAGCGTCGACGGGCCAAAGGCTTCGGCATGGATCCGCGCATCCGGCACATGCACCCCGCGCAGCCCTTCATACAGGTCCTGGGTGAAACTCCCTGGGCCGCACAGGTAGAAATCGTAGTCGTCCAGCGCCAGTGCCGCCTTGACCTGCTCGATACCCAGCCGACCGGCAAACTCGTAATCACGCCCCACCAGCGCATGCGCTTCCGGCTGGCTCAGGGCGCGGTGCACCTGCAGCAGGTCGCCGGCCTGTTGTCGCAAGCTCGCCAGCTCCTCACGGAACGGCAGGTCGGCCAGGCTACGTGCACCATGGAACAGATGAATGCGCCGTGCCCGCCCCTTGCTCAACTGCTCGCGCAGCATGGCCAGCAACGGCGTGATACCCACGCCCGCGCCGATCAGCACCAGCGGCCGTGTACTCTGCTGGTCCAGCGTGAAGCTGCCCATCGGCAGACGCACGTTCAGCACATCACCTGCCACGACGTGCTCATGCAAGTGCCGCGAAGCCGGGCCCTGGGCTTTGACACTGATGCGCAGGTAGCCGTCGGACGGGGCGCTGGACAGGCTGTAGGTACGAATCAGAGCCGCCTCGCCGTCGAGCTGGACTTGCACCGGAACGTGTTGCCCTGGCACGAAGACCACCGCACTGCCGGCAGGCGGCTCAAGGTAGAACGAGCGGATATCGCGGCTCTCCTGCTCCACCCGCAGCACACGCCAGGCCTGCCATTGGCGCTGCCGCTGGCGTTGCTGGAGGCGCGCGTCGGCCTCGGCCCAGGTGCCGGTCATAAGGCTGGTCGGCGCATACTCCTTGAAGGCCCAGCGCAAGGAAACGGCAGCCGGGCGCCACACCACCTGCTCGACCTCCAGCGTCCACAAGCGCTCAGCGCCTTCGAACGCCTGGATGGCGGGGCTGTCCACCAGCACCTCGGCATGCCCGTAAAGCTGTAGCACGTTGCCATTGCTGAAATCGATGAACAACAACCCTGCTTGTGGGTTCACCAACAAGTTGCCCAAGGTGTTGAAGTGCAGGTTGCCAGCATAGTCCGGAATGGTCAGACGGTTGCCTTCGACCTTGACGAACCCTGGCCGCCCGCCACGGTGGGAGACATCCACCGAGCGTTGGCCGTCGCTGTGCTCGACATAGCTGGCGACGAAGAAAGTGTCGGCTGCCTGTATCATGCTGGCAGTCGAGGCATCCAGTGTTGTCGCATCGACACGCTCTTGGGCGGTTTCTGCGACGCGGGTGTAGTCACGCAGCTGAATGTACTGCGGGCAGTTGCCGAACGACTGCTCCACAGTCACCTGCAGTTGCCCATCACCGGCCTCACGGATCTGCCCGTTGAGGCGGTTGCGCCGGCGGGTATGCAGTTCGATACCCAGCAGGCCGATTGCCTGCCCGGCAGCCAGCCCCGGGGAGGCAGGATCATCTGCTGGCAGTTGAGTGTCGATCGTCAGCTGGCGCGGATCCGGCGAGCTGACGAAACCTTCCGGCCCTTCCAGCAGTGTTGCCCAGGGCCGCCCCCTGGCGTCCACGCTGGCGGCGACCATGAACGGCAACTGATGATAGAAAATACGATGCTGGTCGGGCATGTAGTCACGAATGACCTTCTGCCCGAACGCCTCCATGCGCTCCGCGACACCCGCCTTTTCCTGCAACGTTTTCTCCCCCGCATGCCAGGGCGAGGAGCGGTGGTCCGGGTTCTTCTGCATGGCGGCGTTCCTCGGGGTGGCGGAATGTCAGGCGCTGGTCTGCAGCCCGATCACGGTGCGTGGCATGGGCACGAAGCCCGGCAGCGCCTCGATCCGCGCCAGCCAGCTGCGTACGTTGGCATAGGGCTCCAGCGACACATTGCCCTCCGGTGCGTGGGCGATGTACGAGTAGTTGGCGATATCGGCGATGGTGGGGGTGCTACCGACCAGGAAGGGTGTCTTGGCCAGTTCAGCATCGATCACCTTGAGCAGGGTGTGGGCGCGGGTAATGACCTCGTCGGTGTTGAACGCGGCGCCGAATACGGTCACCAGGCGCGCGGCAGCAGGGCCGAAGGCCAGCGGGCCGGCAGCGACCGACAACCAGCGTTGCACGCGGGCGGCGGCGGCGGGCTCCTCGGGTAGCCAGGTGCCGTTGTCGTACTTCTTGGCCAGGTAGACCAGGATGGCGTTGGAATCAGCGATCACCGTGCCATTGTCATCGATGACCGGGACCTGGCCGAACGGGTTGAGGGCCAGGAAGTCTGGCTGCTTGTGCGCGCCTTTGGCCAGGTCGACGAACACCAGCTCGGTGGGCAGGTTCAACAGCGAGAGCATCAGCTCGATGCGGTGTGCGTGGCCGGACTTGGGGAAGTTGTAAAGCTTGATCGGGTTCGACATGGGCTTGGCTCCTGGTCAGCGCCGGAATGGGCTGATGGAGCACATGCTGCACCGGTTCGGCTGGCAACAGAATCCGTGTGGCGGGGAAACCATAATTTCGCGGGGCGGAATAATTGTGAGGCCGGCTCCCACAGAAGAACGCACCGGCCGGGGGCTTGTGCGGTCCATGTGGGAGCGGGTTTACCCGCGAAGAATGCAACGCGGCGTATGGCACCGGCTGTGCCGGTGTTCGCGGGTGAACCCGCTCCCACAGGGCTCGCGCCAGTTTTTAGATATTGAGCAAGACAGTTGCTCCCACTGGATCGGTTAACGCGGTCGGTTGTCGGCGCTGGGGCCGGTAGCATCAATGCAGATGCAAGATCAGTGCAGCTTGTTGAAATACCGGAACAGCCCACGCGCAGCCTCGACCACCTGTGGCACGCAGGCCTGGATGTCCTCTTCGCTCATCTGATCCAGCAGCTCGAAGTTGTCCTCCAGCCCATGCAGCGAAATGGCCTTGAGCAGTTGTTCCTGCTCCGGCGGCAGCTCGGCCCAGCCGGCGACCTGAGTGCCGCGCATGTAGCCAAAGCACCACTCCTCCATGACAATCACACTGCCTGTCTCGCCTTCGCTTTCCTCGAACAGCGGCTCGAACCGGTCGACGTCGTCACCCAACTCCTCCGCCACCTGGCTGGCATAACGCAGCATCAAGGCCACGTAGGCCTCTTCATGCGCCGGTTTCTTGAATTTCGGCACCTTGCCACCAGCCACCGCGGGTAGCCACTGTTCCGGGGTGACAGTGGCCGGCGAGGTGGCCAGTGCAGTGAAAAAGCCATTAAGCTCGGCCAGGTTGAGTACCGAGTAGTCATTGCCGTAGGTGATCAGCAGGTCTTCGAGGCGGTCGAGTTCTTTATCGCTGAGTGCGGGGAGCATGGGTGAACATCCTGGGAAGCAAAAGTGTGTGCACCCTAGCACAGCAACGCCCGAAGGGCTGCCCGCGCTTACGGCTTTGCGGGCAGATTGCTTAACGTGGCAACCAGCCATGCAGCTGCTGCTGCCTGCCAGTTCCGATCAACAGCCATAGCAGAATGCGACACTTGCGCGGACACAACCGCCCCGCCATGTGTACTCCCTTGCTCTGCAGATCGATCTCGGCACCAGCAAAACCGTAAGAGGCCGTGGCTGTTGGGCCACTGCCCGTGCGAGTGGCAACAATCACTGGCAAGGCGGGCGCGAGATGGCCAAGCACTTCGGACCAGCTACCGGAAACGTGGCCTGCACCAAAACCGGCGATGACCAGCCCCTCGTAGCCCAGTGTCGCTGTAGCCTTCAACAACGCCGTATCTGCGTCCAGGCACGCCTCCAGCAGTGCAACGCGATGCTCGGTGCGGTGCGGTAACGGCAGCACTTCTCGTGGACCTGGCGGTTGACCATATACCACTACACCTTCCACAACATCGCCCAGCGGTCCACAGCCAGGCGATTCGAATGCAGCCATCGCCACGCTGGCCGTCTTGCGAACCCTCGCGGCACCGTGGACTTGATCATTCATCTGCACCAGAACGCCGCGCCCACGGCTGTTCGGCGCCAGTGCAACCTGCGCCGCGGCCAGCAGATTGGCCGGGCCGTCGTTACCCGGCTGGCTCGCCGCGCGCATGGCTCCAGTCATCACCAATGGCGCATCGAACGGCCAGAGCAGATCGAGGAAATACGCAGTTTCCTCAAGGCTGTCGGTACCTTGGGTCAGTATCACTGCGTGTGCCCCGCGATCCACCTCACCCCGCGCCCAGGCCAGCACCTCAAGCAGCGCCGCAAAGCCCAGCGAGGCACTGGGGAGCAGGCCCAGGGTGGCAATCTCGAGATGGGCCATCTCACGCAGTTGCGGCACCTTGGCCAGTTGCTCATCACAGTCAAGCTTGGGCATCACTCCACTGCCACTGCCACTGGCGCTTGCCTGCATGCTCACCGTGCCACCCAGGCTGGCGATCGACAGCCTGGGCAGGTTTGTATGCTCTTTCATACGCTACCTCCCGCAAGCAAACCGACCAGCGGCACGATCCCCAGCGTGCTGATGGCCATCGACACCACATTGCCGATGTAGCCATGCATATAGGCAGGCAAGCGCTGAGTGATGGCCACTGCCAAAGGTGGAGCTACCAGCGCGCCAAGCACCGCACTGGCTACCACCACCTGCCAGCTTCCACCGAGGGTAAGCACAGCGGCAGGGACGACCGAAACGATGGGAATGTAAGTGGGGTACCACCCTCGCGCTTGCCACTGGTGACGCCAGAACACGACTCCAACCAGTGACGCCAGCGCTTGTCCAGCAACCATCGGTATCAGCAGCAACGAACCGTAGGCCGGCGCAGCGGGGGCCAGCAGGTAAGCCAGGAATACTCCCAGCACAAGCCCGAGGCTGGCCAGTTCATTACCGTAGAATGGCGCTTCGCTGAAATCGGCCAGCACACGCCGCAAGGTCCAGACCAAGCCGTAATCGGGTTGGGCCGCAACGGGTTCAGGTGCGGCGGGCCGATGGCTGGGCCGCACCCACGATGGAAAGCGCCAGCACAGCATGAACGCCACAATGCTCGCCAGCGCCATGCCGCTTACGTTGCCTACTACCACCGGCAACTGCAGGGGGTAACACAGGTAATTGACTATCAACAGGCTAGCTGGCGTTACTAACAGCGCCCCCAGCAGTGCGCCGCTGATCGCCACCTGCCAACCTGGGCCAAACAGCAGTACCATGGCCGCCGGCAACGATACGAAAGCGACGAAGGTCGGTTGCCAGGTACCACTGGCCAAGGTCCATCCCCACAACGCATGACTGAAGAGCAAGCCCAGCAGCGAACTGGTGAGCACCCACGGCCATAGTCCGGTGCCGTAGCAGATGGCAAAGCCCTGCCAGCGATACCCACGCACATGGGCCCAGTGCGCCAGGCAAGCCCCCAGCAGCAAGCCCAGGGCGGGCAACTCATGCTTGTAGAAGGCCACTTCGCTGATATCACCGACTATCCAGCGCAGGCGGCTTAGCGGTTGATCGAGCGTCGCTGCCAGTTGCGTGTAGTCCGGCCATTGGCCCTGGGCCAGGCTGGCAGCCAGCAGCACCAGCAGGCAGGCAAGGATCAACACCGACGAACGCTGCCGGTTGGGGAAGAGTAGCGTTTTCATGTGCAACTCCTCAGCGGGGCATAGGTGCATGAAGGCGATAGCCAAGCATCGCATCGTAAAGGTCGGTGCGCCGGTCTCGCGGCAGGTCGTTGAGGTTGTTCCAGATAGGCGCCGAGCGGGCGCTGCTGAGGTCGACATCGGCGTAGAGAATGCCCTCCTCCTCTGCACTGGCCACCTCGCCAATGGGCCAGCCATTGGTACCGGCAATCAGTGAACAGCCCAGGAAGCGACCACCCCGCTCGTTGCCTATGCGATTGGCGGCAGCGATGTAGACATTGTTGGCGTGTGCCGCCGTCATGGTCAGGTAGGACGCCATGCAGCGCCCTGCTTCATCGAACAGCGGTGGTGGCGTCCATACCCAGTTGTTCAGGCTGCAGATGATGTCGGCGCCTTGCGCGGCCATCAGCCGCGGCACTTCCGGGAACCAGATATCCCAGCAGATCAGCAGGCCGATTCGGCCGATCGGTGTCTCGAACACTGGGAAGCCCAGGTCGCCAGGGGTGAACCAGAGCTTTTCCTGGTTCCACAGGTGGGCCTTGCGGTAATGCCCGAGCAAGCCTTGCGGACCGAACAGTACGGCACTGTCGTAGAGTTTCAGCCCCTCGCGTTCGGCAAAACCCGCAGCGAGGTATACCTGGTACTCCCTGGCGAAATCCGCCCAGGCTTTCAGGCTGCGCCCCTCCTCCAGCGTTTCGGCGTGAGCATAAGCCTCTGCACGCGTGTGAAAGGTGTAGCCGGTATTGGCCAACTCGGGAAGCACGATCAGGTTGGCGCCTTCACGCGCAGCGCACCGGGCCAATGCCAGGCCCTTGCTCAGGTTGCCATCGCAATGCTCCAGCCCGACCTGAGGGTCGTACTGGATGACGGCGATACGTACGGGGCTGACGGGCGTGCAGTGATCAGACATGGCGGCTTCCTTTTATGGTTGTTTTGGAAGGGCGCCAGTAAAGCGGGGTTGGGCGGGGGGGTGACAGTCGGGGAGTTCCTATGGGATCGAAGGACAAGAGAAGTGCTTCAGTAGGAAATTCCCCACAAAAACTCCCGGATGCAGCTATTTCCCGGCTTGATAATGTGGGTAGTGGTTTAGGGTAAAGCCACCATTGAACGAGGCCGAAGTTCTGTTGCACAGGTTGATGACCGCATCAAGCGCCGTGCGTAAACACGGCTCGGTCCAGCCGGCGTCAACAGAGAAGGACTCTCCAGCCAGATACAACCCTGAACTGGCACTCAGATCACGGTTGTACTTCATCAGGCTCACTGCATCGTAATAGGTACCAGCCCGATACAACTTTGCGCAGCCAAGCGCGTTTCGATCAGTCATCCAACGCTGTATGCGAATGTTTCGGGTATCGATATAAGGCGATATGGGTTCAGCCACGTTGCTGCAGCGAAGGAGGATCCGATCGAGTTCCTTCATGCACTTGTCGCCCAGTTCTTCATCTGAGAACGCGGCCAGTTTCGTTGCATCGTCTTCCCAGGTGTAACTGAGCAGGATGCAGTCATCAGCGTAATGGTCGTTGTAGCGATAGGCATAGACATCGTGAACGAAACTGTCAGTGACCAGGATTTGCGGAAAAGCTGAGTTGCGATCCAGGAAGCTCTTCTTCAGCGGGGCATAGACCTTGCAGCTTGTCTCCCAATGAGCATGCTTCCAGGCATCCATGATCGTCTGCGGCAATATCTGACGGCTGAAACCGTCGAGGCGGATGTTGGTTTCGATCAGCCAGGAAGGGATGGTCAAGATCACGCTGTCAAAGTCTTCGTATTGGACGTTCCCCTGCACCGGATCACTGCAATGCCAACGGTATCCGACCCGTACGCGACCATCCTCCAGCTTTTGTAGGGAACAGACCGAAGTGTCAGTCAGTAACCCATCATCTCGTTGCAGCAGGTGGTCATACAGCGAGGAACCGCCCATCCCGGCGTCCAGAAACATGAGGCTTTCGTCCATCGCCGCAAGCCCGATATAGGCTGGCCCCTGAAACATCAATCCTTTACTGTCAGGGACGCTGCTGGCTTCAAGATGGGGCGCAGCGTAAGGCACACCGTCCTGGTCAACACGCCCATGCACCAACTGCAAGTGACTGCTGAAGCCAAAGATTGCTGTACGCAGCGGGTAAAGGCAGCAGACGTCATAAAACGCTCCCCAGCTACCATCTCCAATACCGATTGCATAGAAGATGGCCGACTCGTCGCCACTCATGCCTAGCCCGCCAAAATCACCAGGGTTTGCAGGGTTCCAAGCCGTAACAGCGGGTAAATGCACCAGATCTCTAAACGATAATCGATGATAGCGCTCGACGATCGCCGACCACATCGATTCCCAACCACAAGTGCCATAAACCGCAGCAATACGCTCGGCGAACTGCTCCGCAAAATGGCGCCATTTATCGTAGACCTGCTGAAGCATCGTAGTGGGTGGTGGTGTCTTTCCTTCGGGATTGCGCCAGACCAACAGCGCAGCGTCTCTGTCACCCGCTAATTGCCCGTCACGAAGATATATTCCAGTGGCATTCACCCAAGGTGTCCCGGGATTTGGAAAATCGGAGATTCGTAGCTCGAACAGCTTGGCGTAATAGGCCATAAGCGAACGCCCATCTTTTGGGGGCTCACCAGTCCTGTTGAAGAACGGCATGCGCATGGCCCCCATTTCAAAAGGGGTTGCAGGCTGTTTGTGATTTCCCGCGTTATTCACCAGCGTCAGATGGCGCCCTCCCAGACGCCGGGACTGCTCGATCAAGGTGATACGGGTAAAGCCGCAGCGCAACAACTCTCGGGCCGCAGTTAGTCCGGTAACACCAGCACCAACAATGCAGATCCGGTGATCCGGCTGAGTGGCTCGTGCGACTCCTCCCTCTTGTTCGATTAGACGGCGGTAGTCAAAACAAAGATCTGGAGGGTTAGGGTAACGGGCGGCCCATGGCTGCACGGGCAGAGATGGCTCGATGGCCAGATCAGCAGGATGGTTGTGTGTTGAACCGATGGTCATGTTCTCGTGCTCTCCATGAGTTGAAGAACCTGAGAATGATCAATTACGAGATACGTGAAGGGGTTGTTAATTACCACCAACCGGCAGCCACAGGATCGTGAGATACCTGTGGCTGCCGAATTGCCGCGGGTAAGAGCGTTACGCCTTACACCGCCAGTGCGCGCTCACGCAGCTCGCTGTTGAGGATGCGGTCATTCTCGCTGTAGTCGACCGGGCAGTCGATCACGTGCACGCCCGGGGTCTTGATGCAGTGCTCGAGCAGCGGCAGCAAGCCTTCGGCGCTTTCCACGCGGTGGCCATTGGCACCGTAGGCTTCGGCGTACTTGACGAAGTCGGGGTTGCCGTAGTCCAGGCCGAAATCGGTGAAGCCCATGTTCGCCTGCTTCCAGCGGATCATCCCGTAGCCGTCGTCACGCAGGATCACCACGGTGATGTGCATGCCCAGACGTACAGCAGTTTCCAGCTCCTGGCTGTTCATCATGAAGCCGCCGTCACCGCACACCGAAATAACCGGGCGGTCCGGGTGCACCAGGTGCGCGGCCATGGCCGATGGCAGGCCGGCGCCCATGGTCGCCAGGGCGTTGTCCAGCAGCACGGTGTTGGGCTTGTGCGCCTTGTAGTTGCGGGCGAACCAGATCTTGTAGATGCCGTTGTCCAGGGCGACGATGCCTTCGGACGGCAGCACACGACGGATGTCGGCAACCAGGCGCTGCGGGTACACCGGGAAGCGATTGTCGTCGGCACCTTCGGCGATCTGCGCTTCGTTGGCCTCGCGGATGGCCATCAGGCGGGTGAAGTCCCAGTGTGTGGTGTCGGTCAGCGCTTCGCTGATCTGCCACACGGCATTGGCGATGTCACCGATTACTTCCACCTGTGGGAAGTACACGGCATCGACTTCGGCCGAGCGGAAGTTGATGTGGATGACCTCGGTGCCGCCACGGACCATGAAGAACGGAGGCTTCTCGATTACGTCGTGGCCGATGTTGACGATCAGGTCGGCGGCTTCGACGGCGCGATGGACAAAGTCACCCGAGGACAGTGCAGCGTTGCCCAGGAAACGCGGGTGGCGTTCGTCGACCACACCTTTACCCATCTGGGTGGTGATGAACGGGATGCCGGTCTTGTCAATCAGCTGCTTGAGGACCTTGGCGGTCATCTTGCGGTTGGCGCCGGCACCGATCACCAGGATCGGGTTACGGGCGTTCTGCAGCTTTTGCACGGCAGCTTCGATGGCCTTGTGCTCGGCCAGTGGGCGGCGGTGCAGGCTAGGCGGGATCGGCAGGCTATCGGTCTGCTCGGCGGCGATGTCTTCCGGCAGCTCCAGGTGGACCGCACCTGGTTTTTCTTCTTCAGCCAGGCGGAAGGCCTCGCGCATGCGGGCCGGGATGTTGTCAGCCGAGGCGAACTGGTGGGTGTACTTGGTGATGGGGTCCATCATGCCGCACACGTCGATGATCTGGAAGCGGCCCTGCTTGGACTTCTTGATCGGCTTCTGGCCGGTGATCATCATCATCGGCATGCCGCCCAGGTAGGCGTAGGCGCTGGCGGTGACCAGGTTGGTGGCACCAGGGCCGAGGGTCGACAGGCTGACGCCGGTCTTGCCGGTCAGGCGACCATAGGTAGCAGCCATGAAACCTGCGGACTGCTCGTGACGGGTCAGTACCAGCTTGATCTTCGACTTGCGCAGGGATTCGAGCAGGTCGAGGTTTTCTTCACCGGGAATGCCGAATACATACTCGACACCTTCGTTTTCCAGGCATTGCACAACGACATCGGCGGCCTTGGCCATCTTGCTTGCTACCTCAAGTGATGGGACGGTAGAAGTCCGGAAATGCGCAGCACGGTACGCTGGCATCGCTCAGCCCGGGACCAGGAGTGCCCCGAACCAAAGTCTTGACGTAGGGTGGGCGCGGGAAAGTCACGTAAATGTGACGGGAATATTGTCGCAGCCAAGGTATTTTGCGGTCGGTGTGGGAGCGGGCATGCCGAGACGTCGAACCGCCGCGAAACAGGCGACGCAGTGGATGGCACCGGCTTTGCCGGTATTCGCGGGTGAACCCGCTCCCACAGGGACCGCGTATGCGCGGGAGTTTTTGCGCCACAAAGACAAAACCCCTACCTGCATGCGCAGATAGGGGTTTTGCGAAATGAATCTTGACGATGACCTACTCTCACATGGGGAAGCCCCACACTACCATCGGCGATGCATCGTTTCACTACTGAGTTCGGGATGGGATCAGGTGGTTCCAATGCTCTATGGTCGTCAAGAAATTCTGT
>NZ_NFZQ01000150.1 GCF_002165135.1 Pseudomonas sp. SID14000
GCCTGCTGGGCGAGGAAGGAGTCGGTGATCTGTACGGGGCGGTGCGCGGACAGCGCCGTGACCAGCGCGCCCCACCGGTCGCCCACCACGACGACGGTGCCGGAGATGTCCACGGGCTCCGACTCGATGCCGGCCAGGTGCCGCAACAGGTATTCGTCGGCGGCGTCCCAGGCACGGAGCCTGTCGCGGGGGTCCTCGGGGAAGCGGGTGAGGTCGTACGCACCCGATGACGTCGTCAAACGGTTCATTGTGCCCTCAGGCTAACCGAGTCCCCCGGGCCTCCGGGCCACGGCACCGGGCGGGCAGCGGCCGGACACCGCACGGGCAGCGGGCGGACACCGGTCGGCGACCGCTACGGTTCCGGGGCATCGTCCGTGGTGAAGGTCCACGACAGCAGAGCGG
>NZ_NFZQ01000151.1 GCF_002165135.1 Pseudomonas sp. SID14000
ACGCCGATCCGCAGCCCGAGAAGGCGCCGACCGGGGTCGCCACCGGCACCTGCTTCCGGCAGCTCGAGTTCGCCGGACTGCTCGACGGGGCGAAGAACCAGGCGGGCGGGAAGGCACTGCTGGACTTCCTGATCAGCAAGCCGTTCCAGGAGGACATGCCGCTGAAGATGTTCGTGAACCCCGTCGCCAAGGACGCCGCGCTGCCCGAGCTCTTCACCGAGTTCGGCGCCCGGGCCGCGAAGCCCGCGACGGTGGCCCCGGACAAGATCGCCGAGCACCGTGAGCAGTGGGTCCGGTCGTGGTCCTCGATCACCGTGAAGTAGCCGTGCCCGCCGCACGCCGCGGCGGGCGACGGCGGGACGGCGCGCTGCGGCTCGGCCTGATGGCCGTGCCCGTGGCCTT
>NZ_NFZQ01000152.1 GCF_002165135.1 Pseudomonas sp. SID14000
GAGCACGCTGGTCGAGGGATCCGGGGGGTAGAAGTCCGCGTCGATGCCGTTGGTGATGATGTCGATCTTGGCCGGGTCGATCGACGGGTAGCTGGCGAGGATGTCGTCACGGGTGGCGTTGCTGACCGCGACGACGGCGTCGGCCGCCTCGTACGCCGTCCGCTCGGCCCAGCTCGACAGGCGGTAGCCGCCGCCCAGCTGCTTCGCCTTCCACGGACGCAGCGGCTCGAGCGAGTGCGCGGTCACCACGTGCGGTACGCCGTACAGGAGCTTGGCCCAGTGGCCGGCCATGTTCGCGTACCAGGTGTGGGAGTGGACGAGCTGGGAGTTGCCCACGGCCGCCGTCATCGTCAGGTCGGTCGAGAGGATGCGCAGGGCCGCGTTCGCCGCCGGCATCCGCGG
>NZ_NFZQ01000153.1 GCF_002165135.1 Pseudomonas sp. SID14000
TGTACGGCCTGTTGATCATCGGGTTCCTGATCTTCGAACCGCGGGGGCTGTTCGGGATCTGGGTCCGCATTCGCACCTACTGGAAGTCATGGCCGTTCTCGCACTGACCCACCTTGTCGGTGCCGGCAGCCTGAGGAGGAAGAGCGATGTACAGAAGTCGCAGGACGGTCGCGGTGGGCCTGGTGGCCGCCGTACTGGCCGTCGCAGGGTGCAGCAACGACGCCCCGGAGACGCAGGAGGGCAGCGAAGGCGTCAAGTTCGACGTCGGCGTAACCAAGGAATCGTGCCCGGCCGCGGTGGACAAGGCCAAGGGATGTATCTACCTCGGCTCGATCTCCTACCTGACCGAGGGCCCGTTCAATGTTATCGGCGCGCCGACCACCGAGAGCCAGAAGGCGTT
>NZ_NFZQ01000154.1 GCF_002165135.1 Pseudomonas sp. SID14000
CGGAAGGCGTCTTCGGCGGCATGACCCCCGAGGAACGCAAGAACGAAGCCAAACGCCGCGGCCGTAGGGCTCGTGCCAACCGCCAGGTCACGTCCACTCGAACCTGATGATCTCCCGCTCCGGCGGTCCGGCCACCCCTACTCGGCCGGACCGCCTCGCCACAAGGAATCACACCGTTGACTACCGCCGCCCTACCCCTTCCCGATCTGCTGGCCAGGATCGAGACGGCTCCCGTCTCTCCCACCGCCTTCAATGTGTGGATCTACCTGCACTCCGGTCAATGGCTGCGCTGCGAAACACTGGAACGCGAGTCCCGCCTGAGCAGTCACCAGGTCCGTCAAGGTGCCCGAGAGCTGCGCGCGGCCGGCCTTATCGAACGGGCCCGCGTCTACGAGAGAG
>NZ_NFZQ01000155.1 GCF_002165135.1 Pseudomonas sp. SID14000
CGGCACTCCGGCAAGGTCCTCGACCTGTGGGAGTGGTCCACGGCCGACGGCGCCGGGTTCCGGCAGTACACCGACCTCGGCGCGACCAACCAGCAGTTCAAGCTCGTCGACTCCGCGAGCGGCGCGTACGTCCGGCTCGTCAACCGGCACTCGTCCAAGGTCGTCACGGTCACCGACCGGTCCACGGCCGACGGCGCGACCGTCACGCAGCTCACGGACAACAACCAGTACAACCAGCAGTGGCAGCTCGTGAAGGTCGGCAGCGGCGCGCCCACGCAGCCGACGCCCCAGCCGACCACCGCCCCCGGCGCGTTCCCGGCGTGGCCGACCGCCCAGGGGCAGCAGAATGTGTCGGCGACCATCAAGATCCAGGGCACGCGCGACATGGGCATGGTCCGC
>NZ_NFZQ01000156.1 GCF_002165135.1 Pseudomonas sp. SID14000
CGGAGCGGTCGTGGTGGAGACCCTGTTCAACTACCCGGGCATCGGCAGCGTCCTGGCCGGCGCGGTCGCCGCCCGCGACACACCGCTGATCGCCGGAGTCGTCATGTGTGCCGGAGCAGTGATCAGCCTCGTACTCCTGGCCGCCGACCTCATCCGCTACGCCACCCTGGGAGACCGCGCATGACCGTCACCCCGCCCGTGGCCGCACGCCGTCCCTCCCGCGGAGCCGGAGCCACCGCACTCGTGGCCGTGGCCGCCCTGCCGCTGCTGCTCGCCCTCACCGGACCGCTGATCGCCCCGCACACCGTGGACACCCCCGTCACCGCACCGTTCGCCCCCGCCGGCGACGGCGCCGTGCTGGGTGGGGACCAGCTCGGCCGGGACGTGCTCAGCCGCGTC
>NZ_NFZQ01000157.1 GCF_002165135.1 Pseudomonas sp. SID14000
CCGCCGCCGTACGGGCGCTCGCGCGCGAGCTGGCTCCCGATGTCGGGGCCGACGTGGCCCGGCTGGTGCGCCGGGCGGAGCTCAAGGGGCTGCTGGCCCGCGTGCACCCCACCGGGGTCGCCGCGCTCGCCGTACGGCCCGACCGGGAGGCCGGCCGTGCCGCCCCCGGGCGGCTGCCGCGTCCCGCGCCCGTCGTCGTACTCGACAACCCCCGCAACCTCGGCAACGTCGGAGCCGTCGTCCGCCTGGCCGCCGGGTTCGGGGCCACCGGCGTGGTCACCCGCGGCGACCTGGACCCCTGGCACCCGAACGTCGTCCGGGCCGGAGCCGGGCTGCACTACGCCACCACCGTGGACCGGGTCGAGCTGGAGGAGCTGCCCCCGGGGCCGCTGTACGCGC
>NZ_NFZQ01000158.1 GCF_002165135.1 Pseudomonas sp. SID14000
CCCGTCCGGCACGAGGGCCTACGTCGCCGACGCCGGTAGTGACGACGTGAAAGTGATCAACACGGCGACCAATACCGTGACGGCGACCGTCCCGGTCGGCGACAGCCCGGCCAGGGTCGAGGTCAACCCGTCCGGCACGGCCGCCTATGCCACCAGCCAGGCTGATGACACCGTCTCGGTGATCAGCACCGGAACCAACGCCGTCACTGACACGATCAGCGGGTTCACCGGCCCCTACGGCATAGCCGTCGGCCCCTTGCCGCGGACGGCGGATATCGATGTCAACCTCACCGCTCAGCCGCACCTGTGCATCTTGGTGCCCTACCTGAGCTACACCCTCACCGCCGACAACACCGGCCCCGACGCCGTCACCTCCCCGACACTCACCTCGACGCTT
>NZ_NFZQ01000015.1 GCF_002165135.1 Pseudomonas sp. SID14000
GATGCATTCTTTATCGGCGCTTTGGTGGAAGGGGTGGGGCGATGTCTCCCACGGTCTGTACTGCTGTGAACAGTCAGAATCGGGCATTTAGTCCCACCCCCCCTTCAAGTCTAACCATACAAGCGGGTTTACCCGCGAAGAGGCCGGAGCAGGTTTACAAATCAACCACGGGCCTTGGCGATGATCTCGATGTAATCCGCCGCATTGCGCTGGTCGGCAATCTGCTCGACAAAAGTCTTGCCATGCTCGTCCTTGCCATCCAGGTCAAACCCGGCCTCGACGAAGAAACCGACAAAACGCTCGAAATCGTCAATGCGCAGGCCTCGGTAGGCCTTGACCAGCTTGTGCAGCGACGGCGAGGTCACGCCATCGGCCGGCTCGAACTGAAGGAACGTCTTGATGTAGTCGTCGCTGATCTCGTCACCGATTACCTGTTTCTTGTCTTTACGCATTGCCGACTCCAACTGGACCATCACGAAATTTCGAAGGCCGGCAGTGTACCCCCCGCAGGCCGGGCGCCTCAACGCGTACGTACGGTACCGGTGTGCAGGTCGGCCCAGATGTGGCCGTTGCCATAAGTGAGAAACTGTACATACAGCGTTTCATTGCGCAGCAGATCCATGATCACGCGGTAGTCGCTGACCGGATAATTCAGGCTCAGGGTGCGGGTTTTCTCGTCGTACACGGGTTTCTTCAGGCTCTTGGCTGCTTCACCATCGAAGGTCAGCAGTACCTGGGCGATGGTCGCGCCCTTGCTCAGCGGCTTGCCTTTGAGGCGCACCTGCAACGAAGAAGTGATCGGGATCGGCTGCTGGTCGGATTGGCGCTGGGCCCCCACTACCACCGAGTAGTCGGTCACTTGCAGCAATTGCTGGCCGGTCGGCGCTTCCTGGCGCAGGGACTGGTCGTCAGGCGGCAGGAACTGGCTGTGCAGCGGTGCGGCGGCGAGTGGCAGGCTGACTGCCAGTAGCAGGGGAAGAATCGCACGCATGTGAGGCTCCTTTTATGAAGGAGCACTCTAGCACGGCCTGCACAGCCTCTTGTAGGAACGCAGGCCTGACATCAATCGAACTGCGCGAGCATCCAGGCCTGGTATTCGGCCACACCGGCTTCACCTTCACGCGGCGCCCAATGCGCATGCTCACCCTCGCCCACCGGCCGGTAGGGCCCGGCCTTGCACTCGAACAGGATGCTGTCCCGCTCCAGCACCACCAGCCCATGGTAGATACCGGGAGCCAGGTCCACACCCAGGCAATCGCCGCCGGCCCGCAGTACCCGCCTGTCGGTCACCACACCGTGCTCGTCGAAGAGCAACAGGCCCAGACGGCCCTTGAGCACGATCAGCGTTTCGGCTTTGCCATCGCTGAGATGACGGTGCGGTGGGATGTAGGTGCTTGGCTGCAGCCCTACCGCCATGCGATGGCAAGGCTCTTCCATCTCATGGAAATTATGGTGCTGCCGCCCGCGCGGGTTGGCGGCAGCCTGTGCGGCCAGCTCGGCGAACAGCGATTGGTCGATGAACGCAGGCTGGCGCATGATCACAACCCCTTGACGGCAAAGATGCCGTTGGCGTTGCGCCAGTAGCCTTTGTAGTCCATGCCGTAACCGAAGATGTAGCGATCGACGCAGGGCAGGCCCACGTAGTTGGCTTTGAGCTCCGGGCTGGCCTTTCGGTCATGGTCCTTGTCGATCAGTACCGCCGTGTGCACCGAGCGCGCGCCGGCATGCTTGCAGAACTCGATGATCGCGCTGAGGGTGTGGCCTTCGTCGAGGATGTCGTCGACGATCAGCACGTCACGGTCGATGAACGACACTTCCGGCTTGGCCTTCCAGAACAGCTCGCCGCCACTGGTCTGGTTGCGGTAACGGGTGGCGTGCAGGTAGCTGGCTTCCAGCGGGAACTGCAGGTGGGTCAGCAGTTTGCCAGAGAAGATCAGGCCGCCATTCATCACGCAGAACACCACCGGGTTCTTGTCATGCAGGTCCTTGCAGATCTGCTCGCCGACTTTGGCAATGGCCGCTTCGACTTCGGCTTCGGTGTACAGGCAGTCAGCTTCACGCATGACTTGACGGATATGCTCGAGATCGGCGGACATGGCGCTCTCCGGGGGGCATTTTGGAAAAGCGGGCAAAGGTACGCATCCGCTCGTCACAGATCAAGCATTTATGGACTAACGTCCAAATGATCAGACGACAGCACAGGCTGAATAGATTAATCTAGCGCGGTTTTTTTGCCCGCCTTTCGGAGCCCCCTATGCCCACTCGTGAGATCCGCCATCCGCTGATCCGCCACAAGCTCGGCCTGATGCGCCGTGCCGATATCAGCACCAAGAATTTTCGCGAACTTGCCCAGGAAGTCGGCGCGCTCCTGACCTACGAAGCCACCCAGGACCTGCCGCTCGAAACCTACGAGATCGACGGCTGGTGCGGCAAGGTGCAAGTTGAAAAGATCGCCGGCAAGAAGATTACCGTGGTGCCGATCCTGCGTGCTGGCATCGGCATGCTCGACGGCGTGCTCAGCCTGATCCCGGGTGCCAAGGTCAGCGCAGTCGGCGTTGCCCGCAACGAGGAAACCCTCGAAGCCCACACCTACCTGGAAAAGCTCGCGCCGGACATCAACCAGCGCCTGGCCCTGATCATCGACCCGATGCTGGCCACCGGCGGTTCGATGGTCGCCACCATCGACCTGCTGAAGAAGGCCGGCTGCAAAGAGATCCGCGCCATGGTCCTGGTCGCCGCGCCAGAAGGCATTGAAGCGGTGGAAAAAGCCCACCCGGATGTGCAGATCTACACCGCCTCGGTCGATCAGCGCCTGAACGAACATGGTTATATCGTGCCGGGTCTGGGCGATGCCGGTGACAAGATCTTCGGCACCAAGCAAAAGGACGCCTGACCATGCAGGACGGCTTCAACGACCCGCTCTGGCGCCAGGTCGTTTCGGGCGCGCAGATGCTCTTCGTGGCATTCGGCGCGCTGGTGCTGATGCCGCTGATCACCGGCCTCGACCCGAACGTCGCGCTGTTCACCGCCGGCATCGGCACCCTGCTGTTCCAGTTGGTCACCGGCCGCCAGGTACCGGTGTTCCTGGCCTCAAGCTTTGCCTTTATCACCCCGATCATCCTCGCCAAGGGCCAGTTCGGCCTGGCCGAGACCATGGGCGGCGTGATGGCTGCAGGCTTCGTGTACACCTTCATGGGCCTGATGGTGAAAATCAAGGGTACCGGTTTCATCGACCGCATGCTGCCGCCGGTGGTGATCGGCCCGGTGATTATCTCCATCGGCCTGGCCATGGCGCCGATCGCAGCCAACATGGCGATGGGCAAGGCCGGTGACGGCAGCGTGCTGTTGCCGTACAAGACCGCCATGATGATCTCGATGCCGGCCCTGCTGACCACACTGATTGTCGCCGTGTTCGGCAAAGGCATATTCCGCCTGGTGCCGATCATTGCCGGCGTGCTGGTAGGCTTTGCCCTGTCGTTCGCCTTTGGGGTGGTCGACACTGCCAGGATCGCCGCCGCACCGTGGCTGGAGCTGCCCAACTTCACCGCACCAGCGTTCAACTGGCAGGCCATCCTGTTCATCGTTCCGGTCGCCCTGGCACCGGCGATCGAGCACATTGGCGGGGTGATCGCTGTCGGCAGTGTGACCGGCCGTGACTACCTGAAGAAGCCCGGCCTGCACCGCACCTTGCTGGGTGACGGCCTGGCCACAACTGCAGCCGGCCTGTTCGGCGGCCCGCCCAACACCACCTATGCCGAAGTGACCGGCGCGGTGATGCTGACCAAGAACTACAACCCGAAGATCATGACCTGGGCGGCGGTCTTCGCCATTACCCTGGCCTTCATCGGCAAGTTCGGCGCGCTGCTGCAGAGCATCCCGGTACCGGTGATGGGCGGCATCCTGTGCCTGCTGTTCGGTTCGATCGCGGCGGTTGGCATGAACACCATGATCCGCCACAAGATCGACCTGGCCGAAGCGCGCAACCTGGTGATCGTGTCGGTAACCCTGGTGTTCGGTATCGGCGGCGTGCTGATCGGCAGCGGTGACGGCCCGGATGACTGGGGCCTGAAGGGCATCGCCCTGTGCGCCATCGTGGCTATCGCCCTGAACCTGATCTTGCCTGGCAATGATGGCTGGAAGCACAAGAAGCTGGATGATCAGTTGCCTTGATCCGGCTTTAGCCTGACCCGGCCACTTCGCGGGTAAACCCGCTCCCACAGGTACCCCGCTGCCCTCAGGCCTTGTGCAAAACCTGTGGGAGCGGGTTTACCCGCGAAGAGGCCAGAACAAGCAACCTTGGACTCAGGCTTTTTCGCACATCCCCGCCAGCGCTTTCACCCACTGCGGGTGATCATTCAGGCACGGCACCAGCACCAGCTCCCGCCCGCCGGCCTCGACAAACTGCTCGCTCCCGCGCATGCCGATCTCTTCCAGCGTCTCGATGCAATCAGCCACGAACGCCGGGCACATTACCAGCAGCTTCTTCACCCCGGCCTTGGCAAGCTCGTCCAGCCGAGCCTCGGTATAGGGTTCGATCCACTTGGCTCGCCCCAGCCGCGACTGGAACGACACAGACCATTTGCCATCGGGTATGCCCATTTTCTGTGCAAAGGCCCTGGCCGTGGCCAGGCACTGCCCGCGGTAGCACACCGCACGCATGTCGGCACTGGCATCCTTGCAGCAATCGGCAGCCTGGAAGTCATGCTTGCCGGTAGGATCCAGCTTCTTCAGGTGCCGTTCCGGCAAGCCGTGGAAGCTCAGCAGCAGGTGATCGTAATCCTGCTCCAGGTACGGCCGGGCACTGGCGGCCAGTGCCTCGATATAGTCCGGGTGTTCGTAGAACGGCTGCAGCACGCGCATCTGCAACGGCAGCTTGCGTTCGTTGACCGTCTGCTTGGCCAGCTCCACAACAGTGGTCACCGTGCTGTCAGCAAACTGTGGATACAGCGGCGCCAGGGTCACCTTGCGCACACCCTGGGCCACCAGCCGCTCCAGCACCTCGGACAAGGCCGGCTGGCCATAGCGCATGGCAATCTCCACCGGGCCATGGGGCCAGTGCTCGACCATCGCCGCCTGCAGGCGGCGGGTCAGCACCACCAGCGGCGAGCCTTCCTCCCACCAGATGGAGCCATAGGCGTGCGCCGACTGCTCCGGGCGCTTGATCAGGATCAGCGACACCAGCAGACGCCGCACCGGCCAAGGCAGGTCGATCACGTACGGGTCCATGAGGAACTGGTTGAGGTAGCGGCGTACATCGGCCACCGAGGTGGAGGCCGGGGAACCCAAGTTGACCAGCAGCAGAGCGTGATCGGTCATGCAGCGTCCTATGTCAGAGGCGGCTGGACAGGTTGTCCAGGGCCGATTGCAAATCGTTGAAGCGGAAGGTGAAGCCTGCCGCCAGCAAGCGTACCGGGCGGGCGCGCTGGCCACCAAGCAGCAAGGTCGACAGCTCACCTAGCCCGGCCTTGAGCAGCAGTGCCGGCACCGGCAGCAACGCCGGCCGGTGCAGGGTGCGGCCCAGGCGCCTGGCGAACTCGCGGTTGCGCACCGGCTCAGGGGCGCAGGCATTATAGGGACCGCTGGCATCCTTGTGCTGCAACAGAAAATCAATCAGGGCGATCTGGTCGTCTATATGGATCCAGGGCATCCATTGCCGCCCGTCACCCAAAGGCCCGCCCAGTCCCAGTTTGAAGGGCACGCGCAGGCGCGACAAAAAGCCGCCATCACTGGCCAGCACCAACCCGGTACGCACCAACACCACACGAATACCCTGAGCCTGGGAACGCAGGGCCGTCTCTTCCCAGGCAATGCACAACTGACTGGCGAAATCTTCGCGCACCGGTGGTGAAGCCTCGGTCAGCTCGCGCTCGCCACCGTCTCCGTACCAGCCCACCGCTGAGCCGGAGATCAGCACTTCCGGACGCTGTTCACGGGCGCCCAGCCAGGCCAGCAACTGCTCGGTAAGGGTAATGCGACTGGCCCACAACAGGTTGCGCCGGGCAGCCGTCCAGGGCCGGTCGGCAATCGGTGCGCCGGCCAGGTTGATCACCGCGTCCAGCTGATCGTCCGCCTCCAGTTGCTCCAGGCGGGCGATGCCACGCACGCCGGCTCCGCAGATTCTCGGCACCTGCTCAGGTCGCCGGCTCCACACCGTCAGGCGATGACCCTGGCCGAGCCAGTACTGGCACAGGTGCTTGCCTATCAACCCGGTGCCGCCTGTCAGCAATATATGCATGGCTGTGTCCTCGCAGAATGCGGCGGTGGTCTATTTTTAACATCAAGGCACTTTTTTGACCCGACGCTCTCGGATAAACATAGGCCAACCTGCCCTCCAGTGCGGAATAACCTTATACAAAATTTGCGCATTGTACAGGTCTGCCTGACAGCGTAGTCTGCTTACAGCAAGGTTTGAAGAGGCCATCATGACAGTACCTATCGCCATCATTGGGGCCGGTATCGCCGGTCTGTCAGCCGCCCAGGCGTTGCAGAAGGCCGGGCAATCCGTGCATTTGTTCGACAAAGGCCACGGCAGTGGCGGACGCATGGCCAGCAAGCGCAGCGATGTCGGCGCGCTGGACCTTGGTGCACAGTACTTCACCGCCCGTGACCGGCGCTTCGTCGAGCAGGTACAGCAGTGGGTTGCCGCCGGTTGGGCCGAACAATGGAAGCCGCAGTTGTACAACTACCGCGATGGTGAACTCAGCCCCTCTCCCGACGAGCAGACGCGCTGGGTGGGCGTGCCACGCATGAGTGCAATCACCCGTGGCCTGCTCAAGGACATGACGGTCAACTTTGGCTGCCGCATCGCCGAGGTGTTCCGCGGCAAACAGTACTGGCACCTGCAGGACACCGAAGGCTGCAGCCACGGCCCCTACAGCCGCGTAGTGATCGCCGTGCCGGCACCGCAGGCCACACCACTGCTGGCTTCTACCCCCAAGCTCGCCGCCGTGGCCGCCGGCGTGCAGATGGAGCCCACCTGGGCCGTCGCCCTGGCCTTCGAGACCCCGTTGGACACCCCGATGCAAGGCTGTTTCGTGCAGGCCAACCCGCTCGACTGGCTGGCGCGCAACCGCAGCAAGCCCGGACGTGCCGAGAAATTCGACACATGGGTACTGCACGCCACCCCGGACTGGAGCCGGCAACACATCGACCTGCCCAAGGAAAAGGTAATCGAACAGCTGTGGGGCGAATTCGCCGAACTGGTCGGCTGCGTGGTGCCGGCACCTAATTTCGCGTTGGCCCACCGGTGGCTGTATGCACGCCCAAGCAGCAACCATGAGTGGGGCGCGCTGGCCGATGCAGACCAAGGCTTGTACGCCTGCGGCGACTGGTGCCTGTCAGGACGTGTCGAGGGCGCCTGGCTCAGTGGCCAGGAAGCCGCGCGGCGGCTGCTCGAACATCTCGAGTGATTTAGAGCTGTACAAAAAAACTGGTTTGCATAACTTCTGGGCTGTGCTGGAATAACCTGTACAAATTTTTTGTCACGTACAGGTTTAATGGAGGCAGCCCATGCACGACTCATCCGCCTACAGCAAGCCGCGTATCGCCATCAGCGCCTGCCTGACCGGGCACAGCGTGCGCTATAACGGCGGCCACAAGGCTTCCGACCTGTGCCGCAAGCAGCTCGAGGAACATTTCGACTGGTTGCCGGTGTGCCCAGAGGTGGCGATCGGCCTGGGCGTACCGCGCGACCCGATCCGCCTGGTCGGCAACCCCGAGCAACCGGAAGTGGTCGGTACCCGCAACCCCGGCATGGACCTGACCGGCCCGCTGCGCAGCTACGGGGAACAAATGGCTGTTGAACTCGACGATATCTGCGGCTACATCTTCATGCAGAAATCGCCTTCCTGTGGTCTGGAGCGGGTGAAGGTATATCAGGACAACGGCCACCCGGCCTTCCATGGCGGGCGGGGGGTGTATGCCCAGGCGTTCTGCGCACGGCGCCCGGACCTGCCGGTGGAAGAAGAAGGCCGCCTGCATGACCCAGTGCTGCGCGAGAACTTCATCAGCCGTGTGTACGCCTACGCCGACTGGCAGCAGCTGCTGGCCGAGGGCCTGAGCCGTGGCGCCCTGGTGCGTTTCCACTCGCGCTACAAGTACCTGCTGATGGCCAACAACCCGCAGGCCTACCGCAGCCTGGGGCGCCTGCTCGGCAGCATGAGCAAGGACGATGACCCGCAAAGCATCGGCCCACGCTACTTCAGCCAGCTGATGCAGGCTCTGCGCCGCTGTGCCAGCCGTGGCACTCATTGCAACGTGCTGCAACATCTGAGCGGCTACTTCAAGGACATCCTCACACGACAGGACAAAGCCGAGCTGCAGGCCATCATCGGCCAGTACCAGCAAGGCGTGGTGCCGCTGGTAGTGCCGCTGACCCTGCTCAAGCACCATTTGCGCAAGCATCCCGATCCGTATCTACAGCAGCAGGCCTACCTTCAGCCGCACCCCGAGAGCCTGGGCCTGCGCAATGCCGTCTGAGATCCTGTTGCCCATCGGCGAACTGGCTCGCCGCACGGGTGTCAATCCCGTCACCCTGCGAGCCTGGGAGCGCCGCTACGGCCTGCTCAAGCCCCAGCGTACTGCCAAGGGCCATCGCCTGTATCCGCTGGAGCAGGTCGAACGAGTAGAAGCGATCCTCGCCTGGCTGCAGCGCGGCGCCTCAGTCGGCCAGGTACGCGAGCTGCTCGACAAACCGACCAGCACGCCGCCGAAAAGTGACTGGCAAGCTCGGCAGTTCCAACTGATCGAGGCCATTGCCACGCTGTCGCAGCGCGCCCTCGACCAGCAGCTCAACCAAGCCATGGCCCTTTACCCGGCCGTCACCCTGTGCGAGCAATTGCTGTTACCGCTGCTCGACCTCCTCGACCTGCGCTGGCGCAATTACTTCAACGCACGGCTGGAACAGGTGTTTTTCCACAGCTGGCTGCGCAGCAAGCTGGGTGCCCGGGTGTACCACGACAACCAGTTGCTGCAAGGCCCTGCCATCTTGCTGGCCGAAGACAGCGAACACACCTTCAGCCCCGGTTTTTGGTTGTGCGCCTGGCTGTTCACCAGCAACGGCTTACCGGTAGAAGTGCTGGAGCACGCCATTGCCGGCCCGCACCTGCAACGCGCCGTCACCATGCTCAAGCCGCGCGCCGTGCTGCTGCACCTGGGGCCACGCATCGATGACAAGGCGCTGCAACGCACCCTGTCCAACCTGCCCGTACCGACCCTTGCCGGCGGGCCGATGCTGGCGCTGCACGAAGCCCGGCTGCGCGCCCTCAGGCTGCCCAACCTTGCCCTGTTCGATACCCCACAGGCGGCATTGCGTTTGCTGCAAGCCCATGACCGCCAGCCTGGAGAGATGACCGCACCATGCACCTGACCTGGCTGCGCAGCGACCTGCGCATCGATGACAACACCGCGCTGAGCGCCGCCAGCGAGCGCGGCCCGACCCTCGCCCTGTGGCTGGTCAGCCCCGGGCAATGGCTGGCCCACGACGATGCCGCCTGCAAAGTCGACTTCTGGCTGCGCAACCTGCACGACCTGCGCCAGTCGCTGGAACGCCTGAACATCCCCCTGCTGATCCGCAAGATCGACACCTGGGACCAGGCGCCACAAGCCGTGCTCGATGTCTGCCGCCAACATCAGGTGCAAAGCGTGCACTGGAACGAGGAGTACGGCATAAACGAGCAACGCCGCGATGACGCCACCTGGGCACTGCTGAAAAAGTCGGCCATCCCGGCCCACAGCCACCTCGACCAGCTGTTGTTCCGCCCGGGCACCATCCTTACCCGCAGCGGCAACTATTTCCAGGTGTTCAGCCAGTTCAAGAAGAGCTGCCTGGAGCACCTGCACCGCAGCCTTCCCGCCTTGGCCCACCGGGTAAAGCGCCAGGCACCGCTGCAGATCAGCAGCGACCCGATCCCCCAGCACGTGGACGGCTTCGAAAAACCCGCGCAGGCCCTGCGCGACCACTGGCCGGCCGGTGAAGCCGAGGCACAAGCGCGGCTGGCCCGCTTTCTCGACGAAACCATCGACGGCTACCAACAACTGCGCGACTTGCCAGCCGAGCCCGGCACCAGCCAGCTCTCCACCTACCTGGCCGCTGGCGTGATCTCGCCTCGCCAGTGCCTGCACGGTGCCCTGGCCAGCAACCGCGGTGAGTTCGACAGCGGCAGCATCGGCGTGCAAACCTGGATCAACGAGCTGCTGTGGCGCGAATTCTACAAACACATCCTGACCGGTTATCCACAGGTCTCGCGTCACCGCGCCTTCCGCGCCGAGACCGAAGCCCTGCCTTGGCGCGACGCGCCAGCAGACCTCGAAGCCTGGGAACAGGGCCGTACCGGCTTCCCGATCATCGACGCCGCCATGCGCCAACTGCTGCACACCGGATGGATGCATAACCGCCTGCGCATGATCGTGGCCATGTTCCTCAGCAAGAACCTGCTGATCGACTGGCGCAAGGGCGAGCGGCATTTCATGCGCCATCTGATAGACGGCGACCTGGCCGCCAACAACGGCGGTTGGCAGTGGAGCGCGTCCACTGGCACCGACGCCGTGCCCTATTTCCGCATCTTCAACCCGGTTTCGCAGTCGCAGCGTTTTGACCCGCAAGGGCGTTTCATTCGGCACTGGCTACCGGAATTGCAGGGGCTGGATGAAAAAAACATTCACCTCCCCGTAAAGTCAGCCGATCTTTTTGCTAGATATTTCTATCACAGTCCAATTGTCGATCTTGACAGCAGTCGCCAGCGCGCATTGGGAGCATTCAAGAACCTCCCGCGCCGGCAGGATCAGAGGGCAACATCGTGAACAACGCACGCAGTATCTGGGTGACGGGTGCAGCCAATGGACTGGGCCTTGCGTTAGTGGAAAAATTGCTCGGGCAAGGACACCAGGTAGCTGCAAGCGGCAAGCATGGCGAGGCACTGGAGGCCTTGCGCGCACGCTATGGCAGCCAGCTGTTGCGCTTGCCCTGGCAGTTGCACGAAGAACAGCAGGCGGCCCAGGCCAGCCAGCAGATCTGTCATGCCTGGTGCACGCTGGACGGCTTGATCATCAACGCAGGTACCAGCGATTACCTGGCGGATGATGTGGCGGACAACGAGCTGTTCGAGGCGATCGTCACAGGCAACCAGTTGGCCGCCGAGCATTGCCTGGCCAGTGCGCTGCCTTTGCTGGCGAAGGGTGACTCGCCGCAGGTGATGGCGGTTTTCAACCGGTATTCGGCCTTGCAGTTATATGCGCCGACGCAGGTGACTGCGGGCTGGAACAACCTGCCGCAATGGATGCGTGAGCAGCGTCAGGCGCTGAAGGGTCAGGGGATTGAACTGACGGTAGTGGGGCCACAGTCGTTGAAGACACCTGTGACACCGGCACAGGCGATACCGGAGGCGTGGACACCGCATAATGCTGCAGATGAGCTGCTGCGGCGGTGGCCGCAGAGGGAACCGGAGCTGGTGCTGGAGGCTTTGGACCTCAACGGCCTGTGGCCGTTGACGCGCTAGAGTCTGGCATCGGCACTGCCTTCTTCGCGGGTAAACCCGCTCCCACAGGTACACCACTGCACTCAAGATACAGTCCACCCTGTGGGAGCGGGTTTACCCGCGAAGAGGCCGGCACAGGAGCGCTCAGAGCGCCATGCGGTAATGCAGGCTGTAGCTCTCCACGCCATCGTTGGGCTGTTTGATGCCCGCGTTGGAATAGTGAATCGCCCGCACGCCAATCTCATGCCCACCGGCAAAGCGAAAGCCAAAGCCGATGCGGTCCTCGAACTGGAATGCCGAGCCTAGCTCGTTGTCTTCCAGCTCGGTGCTGGAGAACGCTGCCACACCAATCCCCGCCTCTATGTAAGGCTTCACCGACTCCCCGGCAAACTCATAGACGAATACCGGCGCGAACGACAGGCTGTGGTTGCTCGCGGTCTTGTCGCCATCCCAATAGGTGTAGGCCCCATCCCAGTACCCCGTCAGGCGCCCGGCGCTGGTCTGCCACCAGCTCGTCTGCCAATTCGACTGCAGCCCCAACCGGTAGACCATGGTCGAGTCACCGGTCTGTCCAACCGAAAACGAAACGTCGGCAGCCTGCGCCGACAGTGAGTGCCCCAAGGTAAAGGCGGCAGCCGCCGCCAAGCCGAGCAGCTTCTTCATGAGCAACATCCTTCTTTGCTGTTATCAGTGTCCGCCTCATGTAAGGCAAGGCGGTAGAAAGCGGCAGCGGTACGATAGTTCAGCTGCTTTTCACACTTTTTTCACAATGGAAAGCTTTGCACACTGCCAGATTTAAGCCACAGCAAAGGTAGGATTTTTCTGAGAGATTGCGGATCGGCGCTGGTCCAGAAGCGGGTCTCCTGGGCCGGCCCATCGGCCAGCAGGTCATCCGCGCCCAGCAACCGCTGCAGTTGGCGCGCCACCGCGGCACCGGTGTCAATGATGGCCACGTCGGCTGGCACCATGCCGGCCAGCAACGGGCGCAGGAAGGGGTAATGGGTGCAGCCGAGAATCAGCGTGTCGCAGCCAGCAGCCAGCAACGGCTGAACATAACCTTGCAGCAACTGGTGCAGCGCCGGGCTGGCCAGGTCGCCGGTCTCGATCAGCTCGACCAGCCCCGGGCAAGGTTGGGTGATGACCTGTACGTCGCTGGCAAAGCGGTCGAGCAAGGCGGCGAACTTGGCGCTCTGCAGGGTACCGGTGGTGGCCAGCACACCGACCACGCCCGAGCGCGTGGCGGCGGCCGCGGGCTTCACCGCTGGCTCCATGCCCACCAGCGGCCAGGCCGGATACAGCTCGCGCAGGTCGGCCACCGCCGCCACCGTGGCGGTATTGCAGGCCAGTACCATGGCCTTGGCGCCCTGTTCATGAAAGAACGCAGCAATGCGCCGGAGACGCTCACGGATATAGTCCGGCGACTTCTCGCCGTAGGGTATGTGGCCGCAATCGCCCACGTACAGCAGCGTCTCGTTGGGCAGCAGGCGCTGGATCTCGGCGAGTACCGACAAGCCGCCAACCCCGGAGTCCATCACGCCGACCGGCGCCGATCGCTCAGCCATCGCGCTTGCCACAGACCGCACAAGCCGGGTCGCGCTTGACCCGCAATTCGCGGATACGAGTGCCGAGCGCATCGATCAACAGCAGGCGACCGACCAGCGGCTCGCCGAACCCGGCCAGCAGCTTCATCGCCTCCAGCGCCTGCAGGCTGCCCACCAGGCCCACCAGCGGACCGATCACGCCAGCTTCGCTGCAGGTCAGTTCGGCCTCACTGCCATGGCCGTACAGGCAATGGTAGCAAGGGCTGTAGTCACGCCGTGGGTCGAACACCGACAACTGCCCTTCCAGGCGGATCGCCGCACCGCTGACCAGCGGCTTGCCAGCCGCGACGCAGGCAGCGTTGACCGCCTCGCGGGTACCGAAGTTGTCGGAGCAGTCCAGCACCAGGTCGACCGCCGCTACGGCGGCCGCCAGCGAGTCCTCGTCCAGAGCCTGGCGATGGGCAACCAGGCTGATTTCCGGGTTGATCGCCTGCAAGCGCTGCAGGGCGGAATCGACCTTGCTCATGCCGACGCTGGCACTGTCGTGGATCACCTGGCGTTGCAGGTTGGTCAGGTCGACAGTGTCGAAGTCCGCCAGGTGCAGTTCACCCACCCCGGCGGCGGCCAGGTACAGGGCGACTGGCGAGCCAAGACCACCGAGCCCGACAATCAACGCCTTGCTCTGCTTGAGCCGCAACTGGCCGTCAATGTCGATCTGGGCCAGCAATACCTGCCGGCTATAACGCAGCAGTTCCTGATCACTCAGCATGGCATACGCCCCAGGGTAATGCGTTCATGGCCGCCCAGGTCCGTGCGGCTGGCGACCTCGATGAAGCCTTGTTCAGCCAGCAAGGCGCGTACTGCCGCTGCCTGATCGTAGCCATGTTCCAGCAGCAACCAGCCACCCGGCACCAGGTGCGCGGGGGCCTGGGCGGCGATTACGCGCAGGTCGTCCAGGCCATCGGCGCCTGCCACCAGCGCGCTGCTGGGCTCGAAGCGCACATCACCGGCGACCAGGTGCGGGTCTGCTGCGGCAATGTAAGGCGGGTTGCTGACAATCAGATCGAAACATTCGCCGGCCAGGCTATCGAACCAGTGGCTGAGCCGTACCTGGGCGTTCGACAGGCCAAGCCGCTGGCGGTTGCGTTCGGCCAGGGCGGCGGCCTCCTCCACCCGATCCACAGCAGTTACCTGCCAGGCCGGGCGCTCGCTAGCCAGGGCCAAGGCAATCGCGCCGGTGCCGGTGCCCAGGTCAAGGACCTTGGCCGGTGTGGCAGGTTGCAGCTCAAGGGCGGCTTCGACCAGCAGCTCGGTATCCGGCCGCGGGATCAGGGTATGCGGCGCCACTTCCAGGTCGATCTTCCAGAAACCCTGCAGCCCGAGAATGTAGGCGACCGGTTCGCCGCCACGGCGGCGCTGCAGGTAACCGGCATAGGTCTCGGCGTCTTCGCTGCTGACGATTCGCTCGGGCCAGGTGTGCAGATAGCTGCGCGACTTGCCGATGGCCGCGGCCAACAGCAGCTCGGCATCCAGCCGCTCGGTGGGCGATTCTGGCAAGTGTGCGTTGCGCAGCAGGCTGGCGATGATGGTCATCAGTCCCCCAGGGCGGCCAGTTGATCGGCCTGGTATTCGGCCAGCAGCGGCTCGATCACCGCCTCCACGCCGCCGGCGAGGATGTCGTCCAGCGAGTACAAGGTCAGGTTGATACGGTGGTCGGTGACCCGGCCCTGTGGATAATTGTAGGTACGGATGCGTTCGGAACGGTCGCCAGAGCCGACCAGCAGCTTGCGCTCGGTGGCGATGGCGTTCTGCGCGGCGCTGGTCTGCATGTCGTTGAGCTTGGCCGACAGCCAGGACATGGCGCGGGCACGGTTCTTGTGCTGCGACCGCTCCTCCTGGCACTCGACGACGATACCGGTGGGCAAGTGGGTGATACGAATCGCCGAGTCGGTCTTGTTGACGTGCTGGCCACCGGCACCGGATGCACGATAGGTGTCCACGCGCAGGTCGGCCGGGTTGATCTCGATGGCCGCCTGTTCGTCCGGCTCGGGCAGTACCGCCACGGTGCATGCGGAGGTGTGGATACGGCCTTGGGATTCGGTCTCGGGCACGCGCTGTACGCGGTGCGCGCCGGACTCGAACTTGAGCTTGCCGTACACGCTCTCACCCTCGACGCGGGCGATGATTTCCTTGTAACCGCCGTGCTCGCCTTCGTTCTCGGAGAGGATTTCCAGGCGCCAGCCACGCTTTTCGGCATAACGCGAATACATGCGGAACAGGTCGCCCGAGAAAATCGCAGCCTCGTCACCGCCAGTGCCGGCGCGAATTTCGAGGAACACGTTGCGGCCGTCGTTGGGGTCCTTGGGCAACAGCATGCGTTGCAGCTGCGACTCCAGCGTCAGCAGTTGTTCCTTGGCTTCACGCACTTCTTCCACGGCCATTTCGCGCAGGTCCGGGTCACTGTCCTTGAGCAGCGCCTGGGCACCTTCGAGGTCGTCCTGGACTTTGCGCCACTCTTTATAAGCAGCGTAGACCGGCTCGACTTCGGCGTACTCGCGGGAATAGGCGCGAAAGCGCGTCTGGTCGGAAATGACCTCGGCATCACCGAGCAGTGCGGTGAGTTCTTCGAAGCGGTCCTGGAGGATTTCCAGTTTGTTCAGCAGCGACGCTTTCATTGCGGGGATTTGTCCGTCGAGCCCTCGTTGAGGGCAAAGAGTTCCTGGGCCATGGCCAGCGCATCGAGGCGGCCCTCGGCCGAGAGCCTTTTCAGTTGCACGCTGGGTGCGTGCAGGAGTTTGTTGGTCAGCCCCCGGGCCAGTTGGGCCAGTACGTCTTCGGGGTTGCCACCGTTGGCCAGCAAGCGCTGAGCCTTTTGCAGTTCTTCGTCGCGCAGGCGCTCGCTTTGCTGGCGATATGCCTTGAGCACGTCCACCGCGGCCAGCTCGCGCAGGCGCAGCATGAAGTCTTCAGCCCCCACCGACACCAGCTCTTCGGCGGCCTGGGCCGCTCCCTGGCGACTCTTGAGGTTCTCCGCCACCACGTCGTGCAGGTCATCGACAGTGTACAGGTAGACGTCGTCCAGTTCGCCGACTTCGGTTTCGATATCGCGCGGTACGGCGATGTCGACCATGAATATAGGCTTGTGCCGACGCTGCTTCAGCGCGCTCTCGACCGCCCCCTTACCGAGGATCGGCAACTGGCTGGCGGTGGAGCTGATGACGATGTCGCTGTTGGCCAGTTCCTGAGGGATGTCGGCCAGCAATACCGCGTGCGCACCGAACTGCTCGGCCAGGATGCTGGCCCGTTCCAGGGTACGGTTGGCCACGACGATGCGGCGCACGCCCTGCTCATGCAGGTGGCGAGCGACCAGGGTGATGGTTTCGCCGGCACCTATCAGCAGGGCCTGGCTGCGGCCCAGGTCGCTGAAGATCTGCTTGGCCAGGCTGACCGCGGCAAACGCCACAGACACCGGGTTTTCGCCAATGGCAGTGTCGGTGCGCACCTGCTTGGCGGCGCTGAAGGTGGCCTGGAACAGGCGGCCAAGCAACGGGCCAACCGTGCCGGCCTCACGCGCCACGGCGTAGGCGGACTTCATCTGGCCGAGGATCTGCGGCTCGCCGAGCACCAGCGAGTCCAGGCCCGAGGCCACCCGCATCATGTGCTTCACCGCCTCGTGCTCTTCGTGCACGTAGGCGCTGGCGCGCAGCTCGTCGAGGCTGAGGCGGTGGTAGTCGGCGAGCCATTGCAGCACGGCATCGGCGGACAGGTGGTCCTGCTCGATATAGAGCTCGCTACGGTTGCAGGTCGACAGAATCGCCGCTTCGCGGCTGGATGTCAGTCGGCAGAGCTGCTGCAGGGCGTCTACCAGCTGCTCTGGGGTAAACGCCACGCGCTCGCGTACGTCTACCGAGGCAGTCTTATGGTTGATACCAAGTGCAAGAAAGGCCATGCAAGGTCGCTGGTTGTGACGAGAAGCCGATAATTGTCCTCTTTCGCAGGTTTCAGGACAACCACCGTTGGTGTTCGCCTTGACACTTTCTGCGCCTGTAAAATCGAGCGCCGCCCGCGCGGCGCTTCGCGGGACAAGCCCGCTCCCACATTTGTTGCAACGTGCCGAACCTGTCAGGCCATGGTTGCCCGCCTTGTTGGCTCGACTCTATTTCGAGGTGGACACATCCGCAGCCCCACCTGTCTGAAGACATGCACCAAGGCTGACAACGCCTCTCCAACAGACATGGCCACGTTGCAACAAATGTGGGAGCGGGCTTGTCCCGCGAAGCGCCGCGCGGGCGGCGCTCGATCTCCGCACCACCATACCAATCAAGCCATACACCCGGCACAACCAACCTGTCCGGAACCCTTCCCCCCCCTCAAAGGTCGCAGTTAACCAGCCACAGCACAGGTGGGTTTGCCCCCGCGCTTGTGTCATCATGCTCCGACCGCCGGTGAGTCCTCTTAAAACCTTTTATGAACAAACCATACGCATTCCTGCTTGCCTTCGCCCTGCTCCAGGGTTGCCAGAGCCTGGCCCCGCAAAAGGCCGAGCCTCCCGTCGCCGAGGCCGGCAAACCCGAGGCGGAAAAGCCCGTGGTGTATGGCTCGTTCAAGCAGGACACTCTCTATAGCCTGCTGGTGGCGGAGCTGGCCGGCCAACGCAACCGGTTCGACATCGCCCTGGCCAACTACACCGACCAGGCCGCGAAAACCCAGGACCCGGGGGTTTCCGAGCGCGCCTACCGCATTGCCGAATACCTCGGCGCCGACGAACCGGCGCTGGACAACGCTCTGGTCTGGGCCCGCAACGACCCGCAGAACCTCGACGCCCAGCGCGCCGCAGCCATCCAGCTGGCCCGCGCCGGCCGCTATGACGACTCCATGGCCTACATGGAAAAGGTCCTGCAGGGCCAGGGCGATACCCATTTCGATTTCCTCGCCCTGTCCGCCGCCGAAACCGACCAAGGCACCCGCGACGGCCTGCTGCAAAGCTTCGAGCGCCTGCTGGTGAAGTACCCGGATAACAGCCAGCTGGTGTTCGGCAAGGCCCTGCTGCTGAACCAGGACGGCAAGGCCGAAGAAGCTTTGGAGCTGCTCGAAGCGCACCCGCCGCAAAACGGCGAAGTCGCCCCTATCCTGCTGCGCGCGCGCCTGCTGCAGGCCCTGGACCGTGGCCCGGAGGCCCTGCCACTGCTGCGCGGGGCGATTCGCGACAACCCGGACGACAAGCGCCTGCGCCTGACCTATGCCCGCACCCTGGTCGAACAGGACCGCATCGCCGATGCCAAGGGCGAGTTCCTCAGCCTGGTCCAGCAATACCCAGAGGACGACGAGCTGCGCTATTCGCTGGCCCTGGTGTGCCTGGAAAACAAGGACTGGGATGAAGCCGAGAGCTATCTGCAGGAGCTGATCGAACGCGACAGCAACGTCGACGCCGCACACCTGAACCTGGGCCGCATCCGTGAGGAACGCCACGACCCCGCAGGCGCCCTGCGTGAATACGCTCTGGTCGGCCCGGGCCCCGACTACCTGCCGGCGCAACTGCGCCAGGCCGATATCCTGATCGCCAACGGCCGTGGTACCGAGGCCTCACGCCTGCTCGCCGATGCCCGCGAAGCCCAGCCGGACTATGCCATCCAGCTGTTCCTGATCGAATCGGAAAGCTACAGCAACAACAACAAGGACGCCCAGGCCAGCCAGGTACTGCAACAAGCCATCCAGCGTTACCCGGACGACCTCAACCTGCTGTACACCCGCGCCATGCTGGCCGAAAAGCGTGACGACCTGACGCAGATGGAAAAAGACCTGCGCGCCATCATCGCCCGCGAGCCGGAAAACGCCATGGCCCTGAACGCCCTGGGCTACACCCTGGCCGACCGCACCACCCGCTACAGCGAAGCCAAGGCACTGATCGACAAGGCCCACCAGCTGACCCCGGACGACCCGGCGGTGCTCGATAGCCTGGGTTGGGTCAACTACCGCCTGGGCAACCTCGACGAGGCTGAAACCTACCTGCGCAAGGCCTTTGCCAGCTTCCCCGACCACGAAGTAGCTGCGCACCTGGGTGAAGTTCTATGGGCCAACGGCAAGCGCCGCGAGGCCCGTCAGGTCTGGGCCAAGGGCTTCGAAGCCCAGGCCGACAGCCCCATCCTGCGCAAGACCATCCTGCGCCTGACCGGATCCGAGACTCTTTAACGCCATGTTCCTGCGCCATTGCATTACCTTCACCCTGATCGCCCTGCTGGCCGGCTGTGCCGGCTTCGGTAGCCGCGAGGCCCTACAGGGCCACGGCGACCCGCAGCAGTGGCGCGCCCATAAAGAGCAGTTGAGCAGCCTCGATGGCTGGCAGATCAACGGCAAGGTCGGCATCCGTGCCCCGCGCGACTCCGGCAGCGGCACGCTGTTCTGGCTGCAACGCCAGGACTATTACGACATTCGCCTGGCCGGCCCACTGGGCCGTGGCGCCGCACGCCTGACCGGCCGCCCCGGCGGCGTGGTACTGGAAGTGGCCAACCAGGGCCGCTACGAGGCCCCCAGCCCGGAAGCCCTGCTCGAAGAACAACTGGGCTGGCAGTTGCCGGTCTCGCACCTGGTCTGGTGGGTACGCGGCCTGCCCGCCCCCGACAGCAAGAGCAAGCTGACCCTGGACGGCGACAGCCGCCTGGCCAGCCTCGACCAGGATGGCTGGCAGGTGCAGTACCTGAGCTACACGGAACAGAACGGCTACTGGCTGCCCGAGCGCCTGAAGCTGCACGGCAAGGACCTCGACGTGACCCTGGTGGTCAAGGACTGGCAGCCGCGCCAGCTGGGGCACTGATACATGCATACCCTCACTCTGCCCGCTCCGGCCAAGCTCAACCTGTGGCTGCACATCATCGGCCGCCGCGCCGACGGCTATCACGAGCTGGAAACCGTGTTCCAGTTTCTCGATCACGGCGACGAACTGAGCTTTGCCGTGCGTGACGACGGCGTGATCCGCCTGCATACCGAGATCGAGGCAGTGCCGCACGACAGCAACCTGATCGTGCGCGCCGCGCGCAAGCTGCAGGAACAATCCGGCACTACGTTGGGCGCCGACATCTGGCTGAGCAAGGTGCTGCCCATGGGCGGCGGCATCGGCGGCGGCAGCTCGGATGCCGCCACTACCCTGTTGGCCCTCGCCCACCTGTGGCAACTGGACTGGGACGAAGATCGCCTGGCCGCCCTTGGCCTGAGCCTGGGCGCCGACGTACCGGTATTCGTGCGCGGCCACGCGGCATTCGCCCAGGGTGTGGGTGAACAACTGACCCCGGTCGACCCGGAAGAGCCGTGGTATGTCGTGCTGGTGCCGCAAGTGTCTGTCAGCACAGTAGAAATTTTTTCACATCCACAGTTGACACGTGATTCTCTCCCCCTTAAGATGCGCCCCGTTCCCGAGGGAAACAGTCGAAATGACTGCCAACCGGTGGTAGAGCAGAGTTACCCGGAAGTTCGCAATGCGTTGAATTCACTGGGTAAATTCACTGAGGCTCGACTAACCGGTACTGGAAGTTGTGTGTTTGGGGCCTTCCCAAGCAAAGCCGAAGCTGATAAAGTTCTGGCCCTTCTTTCAGCGACCCAAACAGGGTTTGTGGCGAAAGGAAGCAACGTTTCGATGTTGCATCGCAAGCTGCAAAGTCTGATCAAGAAGTCGAGCGCATAAGCGTTCGCAGCAACAGATACAGGGGCGTCGCCAAGCGGTAAGGCAGCAGGTTTTGATCCTGCCATGCGTTGGTTCGAATCCAGCCGCCCCTGCCATTTTCCTTATACTCATCCAGGTTACCCTCAGCCTCCAGGTACTGCGCGTGTCCAAGATGATGGTCTTTACGGGGAATGCCAACCCCGATCTGGCTCGGCGTGTAGTACGTCAGCTGCATATCCCTCTCGGTGACGTCTCTGTCGGTAAGTTTTCCGACGGCGAGATCAGTGCCGAGATCAATGAAAACGTTCGCGGTAAAGACGTCTTCATTATTCAGCCGACCTGTGCCCCGACCAACGATAACCTGATGGAACTGGTAGTGATGGCCGACGCCTTCCGCCGCTCCTCAGCATCCCGAATCACCGCCGTGATTCCTTACTTCGGATACGCCCGCCAGGACCGCCGTCCGCGTTCGGCACGTGTAGCCATCAGCGCCAAAGTCGTCGCTGACATGCTCACTGTCGTTGGTATCGACCGTGTACTCACCGTCGACCTGCACGCTGACCAGATCCAGGGTTTCTTCGATATCCCGGTCGACAACATCTACGGCTCGCCCGTACTGGTCGACGATATCGAAGACCAGCGTTTCGAGAACCTGATGATCGTCTCCCCGGACATTGGTGGTGTCGTGCGCGCACGTGCCGTCGCCAAGTCCCTGGGCGTCGACCTGGGTATCATCGACAAGCGCCGCGAGAAGGCTAACCACTCCGAGGTCATGCACATCATCGGCGACGTCGAAGGGCGCACCTGCATCCTGGTAGACGACATGGTCGACACCGCCGGCACCCTGTGCCACGCGGCCAAAGCCCTGAAAGAACACGGCGCGGCCAAGGTTTACGCCTACTGCACGCACCCTGTCCTGTCGGGCCGCGCGATCGAGAACATCGAGAAGTCGGTACTGGACGAGCTGGTGGTGACCAACACCGTTCCGCTGTCCGCCGCTGCTCAAGCCTGTGACCGTATCCGCCAGCTGGATATCGCACCGGTTGTCGCTGAAGCGGTCCGCCGCATCAGCAACGAAGAATCGATCAGTGCGATGTTCCGCTAAGCGGAACACACGCTGACGAAAAGCGCCCCGCCCCAACACTGGTTGTTGGGGCGGGGCTTTTTTGCCATCCCCGTTGGCGCTGGTCGCAAACGCCCTCGGGGGGCTATTTTGGAGAAACAAAATGACCGAATTCACTCTGAACGCCCAAGCGCGTACTGACCTGGGGAAAGGTGCGAGCCGCCGCCTGCGTCACTCCGCCAACATCCCAGCCGTTGTCTACGGTGGTAACCAGGACGCCCAGTCCCTGACCATCCTGGCCAAGGAAATCACCAAGCTGTTCGAAAACGAGGCTGCCTTCAGCCACGTTCTGGAACTGAACGTCGACGGCGCCAAGCAAAACGTCGTGGTCAAGGCCCTGCAGCGTCACCCGGCCAAAGGCTTCATCATGCACGCCGACTTCGTTCGCGTCGTTGCTGGCCAGAAACTGACCGCCAAGGTACCGGTTCACTTCGTCAACGAAGAAGCCCCGGTCAAGAAAGGCGGCGAGATCTCCCACGTAGAAGCCGAGATCGAAGTTTCCTGCGAAGCCAAAGACCTGCCTGAGTTCATCGAAGTTGACCTGGCCAACGCTGAAATCGGCACCATCATCCACCTGTCGGACCTGAAAGCTCCTAAAGGCGTAGAGTTCGTAGCTCTGGCCCACGGTGATGACAAAGCTGTTGCCAACGTTCACGCTCCACGCGTTGCTCCAGAAGCAGAAGGCGCTGCCGAGTAATCCACTCGCGCGCCGGCGTTGATCGGGTTACAGTGCCGCGCGCCCTGTAACCCACCAACTCCAAGGAAGAGCCCCTGACGTGACCGCCATCCAGTTGATCGTCGGCCTGGGTAACCCCGGCCCCGAATACGAACAGACCCGGCATAACGCAGGGGCTCTTTTCGTTGAGCGCATTGCCAGCGCCCAGCGCGTCTCGTTGACCGCTGACCGCAAATATTTCGGCCTGACGGCTAAATTCAGCCATCAGGGCAACGACGTTCGTCTGCTCATCCCCACCACCTACATGAACCGTAGCGGCCAGTCCGTGGCGGCCTTGGCCAATTTCTTCCGCATCAAGCCGGAAGCGATCCTGGTGGCGCATGACGAACTCGACCTGCCCCCGGGCGTCGCCAAGCTCAAGCGCGGCGGTGGCCATGGTGGGCACAACGGCCTGCGCGACATCATCGCGCAGCTCGGCAACCAGAACGACTTCCACCGCCTGCGGCTTGGCATCGGCCACCCGGGCGACGCCAAACTGGTCTCCAACTTCGTCCTGGGCCGCGCGCCGCGCGCCGAGCAGGAGAAGCTCGACGCCAGCATCGATTTTGCCCTCGGCGTGCTGCCGGACGTGCTTGCCGGCGACTTCGCCAAGGCGATGCGCGAGCTGCACAGCCAGAAGGCCTGATTTCCTTTAGAGAGGGGAATACCCATGGGTTTCAATTGCGGCATCGTCGGCCTGCCCAACGTCGGCAAGTCCACCCTGTTCAACGCCCTGACCAAGTCTGGCATCGCGGCGGAGAACTTCCCCTTCTGCACCATCGAGCCAAACAGCGGCATCGTGCCGATGCCCGATGCGCGCCTGAATGCGCTGGCTGAAATCGTCAAGCCAAACCGCATCCTGCCGACCACCATGGAATTCGTCGACATTGCCGGCCTGGTGGCTGGTGCCTCGAAAGGCGAAGGCCTGGGCAACAAGTTCCTCGCCAACATCCGCGAGACCGACGCCATTGCCCACGTGGTGCGCTGCTTCGAAGACGAGAACGTGATCCACGTTTCCAACAGCGTCGACCCCAAGCGTGACATCGAGATCATCGATCTCGAGCTGATCTTCGCCGACCTCGACAGCTGCGAGAAGCAACTGCAGAAGGTTGCCCGCAACGCCAAGGGCGGCGACAAGGACGCCCTGGCGCAGAAGGCAATCCTCGAGCAACTGATCCCGCACTTCACCGAAGGCAAGCCAGCGCGCAGCCTGATGAAGAACATGAGCGCCGAAGACAAGGCGATCATTCGCGGCTTCCACCTGCTGACCAGCAAGCCGGTGATGTACATCGCCAACGTGGCCGAAGACGGTTTTGACAACAACCCGCACCTGGACGTGGTCAAGGCCATCGCCGAGGAAGAAGGCGCGGTAGTGGTGCCGGTGTGCAACAAGATCGAAGCGGAAATCGCCGAGCTTGAAGATGGCGAGGAGAAGGACATGTTCCTCGAGGCCCTGGGCCTGGAAGAGCCTGGCCTGAACCGCGTGATCCGTGCCGGCTACGAGCTGCTGAACCTGCAGACCTACTTCACTGCCGGCGTGCAGGAAGTACGTGCCTGGACCGTACGCGTCGGTGCCACCGCACCACAAGCCGCTGGCGTGATCCACACCGACTTTGAAAAAGGCTTCATTCGCGCTGAAGTGGTGGCCTATGACGATTTCATCCAGTTCAAGGGTGAGAGCGGTGCCAAGGAAGCCGGTAAATGGCGTTTGGAAGGCAAGGATTACATCGTCAAAGATGGCGATGTGATGCACTTCCGCTTCAACGTCTAAGCGCCAGCCTGCAGTACCCACAAACCCCTTGAGGCCAACGCCTCAAGGGGTTTTGTTTTTTCTGGCATTTGGCAATCGGCGCGTGCACCCTGTGGGAGCGGCCTGCCGTGCGGCTGATCAATCCAAGGAGGAACGATGAAAGAACACCAGTACGAGGTTCAGGTTACCTGGACCGGCAACAAGGGCGATGGTACCTCCAGCTACACCGCCTACAGCCGAGACTTCAGCGTAGAAGCACCAGGGAAAACGCCCTTCGCAGGCTCGGCAGACCCGGCCTTTCGCGGTAACCCGCAACGCTGGAACCCGGAAGACCTGCTGGTGGCATCGCTGTCGGCGTGTCACAAGCTCTGGTACCTGCACCTGTGCGCAGTGAACCAGGTGAAGGTGCTTGCATACGTCGACAAGCCCTTGGGGCGCATGGTGGAAGGCGACCCCCAGGGCAAAGGCCGCTTTACCCATGTGCAGCTTCGCCCGCAGGTGACTATCAGTGTCGATTCGGATCGCGAGGTTGCCCTGCGTTTGCATGAGGATGCACACCATGAGTGCTTCATTGCCAACTCGGTGAATTTCCCGGTTGAGTGCGCGGCGGTAGTGACGGTCGCGTAGATGGCTTGAGATTGTCGGGGCTGCTTTGCAGCCCATCGCGACACAAGGCCGCTCCCACAAGTACAGTGCCAATCCATCAGTGAGCGGTATTCCTGTGGGAGCGGCCTTGTGTCGCGATGGGCCGCAAAGCGGCCCCGAAATTCAGCATCTAAGCTGTGATTCAGCACCCTCCCCTGGACGCACGCCCCATGCCCGAAAAAACCCGCCTCGACTGGCAACGCTGGCTCCCCGGTCTGGTCACCCTGCTCCACTATCAACCCGCCTGGCTGCCCAGGGACATCGCCGCCGGCCTGGTGCTCACCACCATGCTGGTGCCGGTGGGCATCGCCTATGCCGAAGCGTCTGGTGTACCCGGCATCTACGGCCTGTACGCGACCATCATCCCGTTGCTGGCCTATGCCCTGTTCGGCCCCAGCCGCATCCTGGTGCTGGGCCCGGACTCGGCGCTGGCCGCACCGATCCTGGCGGTAGTGGTGCAGTACGCCGCCAGCGACCCGCAGCGGGCTATCGCCATCGCCAGCATGATGGCCCTGGTTGCCGGGGCGTTCTGCGTGATCGCCGGTTTGCTGCGCCTGGGTTTCATTACCGAATTGCTGTCCAAGCCGATCCGCTATGGCTACATGAACGGCATCGCCCTCACGGTGCTGATCAGCCAGTTGCCCAAGCTATTCGGTATCAAAGTCGATAGCCAGGGCCCCTTGCGCGACCTTTGGCAATTGGCCGAAGCACTGCTTGCCGGCCAAGGGCACTGGCCAAGCTTCGTGGTCGGCGGCGGCAGCCTGGCGCTGATCCTGCTGCTCAAGCCGTTCAAGCGCTTGCCGGGCATTCTCATTGCGGTGGTACTGGCCACGCTGGCGGTGAGCCTGCTAGGGCTCGACCAGCAGGGTGTGAAAGTGCTCGGCCAGCTGCCCCAAGGCCTGCCAACCTTCGTGTTTCCCTGGGTCACCGACATCGATCTGGTCGAGGTGGTACTGGGTGGTGTTGCCGTGGCGCTGGTGTCATTCGCCGATACCAGCGTGTTGTCGCGCTCCTATGCCGCGCGCATGAAGATGCCGGTCAACCCGAACCAGGAAATGTTCGGCCTGGGCGTGGCCAACCTGGCCTCCGGGTTGTTCCAGGGCATCCCCATCAGCAGCAGCTCGTCACGTACCCCCGTGGCCGAAGCGGCCGGCTCGCAGACCCAGCTCACCGGCATCATCGGTGCGCTGGCGGTAACCCTGTTGCTGCTGGTGGCGCCCAACCTGATGCAATACCTGCCCAACAGTGCCCTGGCGGCGGTGGTGATTGCCGCAGCGCTGGGCCTGTTCGAGTTCGCCGACCTCAAGCGGATCTTCCGCATGCAGCAATGGGAGTTCTGGCTGTCGTTCACCTGCTTCGTCGGTGTGGCGGTATTCGGGGCAATTCCCGGTATCGGCATTGCCGTGGCGATATCAGTGATCGAATTCCTGTGGGACGGCTGGCGGCCGCATCATGCGGTGCTGGGACGGGTGGATGGCACCCGCGGTTACCATGATGTGCAGCGTTATCCACAGGCCCGACGCATTCCGGGGCTGGTGCTGCTGCGTTGGGACGCGCCGCTGTTCTTTGCCAATGCCGAGCAGTTCCAGAGCACGGTGATGGCGGCGGTGGATGCATCGCCTACCCCGGTACAACGGCTGGTGATTGCGGCAGAGCCGGTGACCAGCATCGATATCACCTCGGCGGACATGCTGGCCGAGCTGGACCGGGCGTTGGAGGCGCGGGGGGTGGAGTTGCAGTTTGCCGAGATGAAGGACCCGGTAAAGGACAAGATGCGGCAGTTCGAGTTGTTCGAGCATATGGGAGAGACGGCGTTTCATCCCACTGTGGGTGCGGCGGTGGATGCCTACCTGGAAGAGAGTGGGGTTGACTGGAAGCCTTAGGTTTTCCTGGGCTGGCCTATTCGCGGGTAAACCCGCTCCCACAAGGATTGCGTGATCCCATGGGCAACGCCATACCTGTGGGAGCGGGTTCACCCGCGAAGAAGCCCACGCCGCATCCGCCGCCGGTCGATCCAGATCAGCATGGCGCTGGCGTACACCGACACCGCCAGAAACAGCGCCATGCGCACGGCAAAGGCGCGGTACACATCCTGCCCCCCGGCGCTGTCCTGCACCGACTGCCCCAGCAGGATCAACATGGTCGTCAGGCAACTCACCCAGTACGCCGGGCTTTGCCTGGTATCCACCGCACGGTAGAGCCTGCGCCCCTGCCAAAGCACGAATAGCAGCACCCACAGGAAAAACATCCACAGGTGCACGAACAGGCTCAACGCTCCCCACATCAACATCGCCAACAAACCGGCAAGCAAGGTCGAGCCGATCAGCTCGCGGCTGGCATGACGCGCACGGGTCTCGCCGGCCTGCTGCCCCAGGCTCACTGCCTTCATGATCAGCGGCATGTACTGGTCCGGGGCGATCAACGCCAGCAAAAAGGCCGGCATCACGATCAGCGTGGCACGCAAAGCGACCCAGCTCACCTGGTCACTGTCGAGCAATGGCGGCGCCGGTTGCGCCGGCGCATCGGCCGGTTCGGGAAACAGCACATGCGCCGCCGCCGTGCCCAGCACCGCCAGCAGCATGCCTTTGGCCAGCGCTTCGACCACCGACAGCGCCAGAGTGAAATCGCTGGTGCCAGCGGCAGCGATCATGGTCAGGCCGATCACCAGCAGGTTGGCCAGCAGGCCGTTGCCGCCCTTCAGCGCATAGCGCAAGGTCAGGAAAACCCCCATCCCCACCAGCAACACCCCACTCACCGGGGCATGGCGCAGCAGCGGAATCAGCAGCAGCCCGCTGCCGCAACTTATCAGCACCAGCACCGCCAGGGCCGGTGCCGCACGCAGGGGCAAGGGCTGGCTGCGCATGGCCAGCAACAGCACCGCGAACACTGGTGCCAGGATCGGTACCGGCAGGCCGGTGCCAAAACTCACCGCCAGGCACAGCGCCACACCCCAGGCCAAGCGCAGGGCACGCAGGCGACGCAGCTCAATAGGCATAAGACAGCCAGCTCATCAGCCACATGAACAACCGGCCCAGCAGGTTCAATGGGTTGCCCTCGCTGGGCAGCGCCATGACTTCGGCCTGGCCGCCGACCCGCAAACCGGTCTTGTCCTGCAACTGGTCACGCTCCAGTTCGACGATCACCGGGAAGCGCTGCGCCGAGCGCAGCCACTCGCGGCTGTTCTGCACGGTCGGCAACGTACCCGGCGGGGTACTCTGGCCCACGCTCACGCCGTAGCCGATGCTGCGAATGCGCCCCTTCAACACCGTGCCGGGCAGCGCATCGAGCACTACCAGCACCGGGGTTTCAGGGCGCAGCCGACCGAGGTTGTTCTCGGTCATGTCAGCGCTTATCCACACGTCATGGATGGCGATCAATGTCATCATCGGGCTGCCGGCACCGACATAGTGGCCAACGTCGGTACGCAGGTCGGTGATCAGCCCGTTCGCGTCGGCGCGTACCACGGTGCGCGCCAGGTCCAGGCGGGCTTTTTCCACATTGGCCGCCGCGCTGCGCAGTTGGGCGTTGTCGTCCTGCGCCCCGCCCTGCTGCTCACGGGCCCGCTCCACTTCGGCACGGGCTGCCGCCACCTGGCTGATGGCCTGGTCGCGAGTGGCCTGGGCACCCTCCAGGCGGCGCACCGAGACCGTGCCCGGGTCCTCATCGATCAGGCGCTTGAGCCGCTCGGCGTCCTGCCGCGCCTTGCGCTCGTTGGCCTGGGCCGCCACCAGCGCCGCCTGGGCCGAGTCGATGCCAGCGGTGTGGGCGCCGATCTGTCGGCGTACCGTGTCCAGATCGGCTTCGGCGCGGGCCAGCGCGATGCGGTACTGCTCCTGGTCCAGCTCGAACAGCACATCACCCTTGCTTACCTCCTGGTTGTTGCCCACCGCCACACGCTTTACCTGCCCGGCCACCTCGGCACTCACCGGCACCACGTAGGCCTGCAGGCGGGCCTGCTGGGTGTAGGGCGTGAAGCGGTCCGCCAGCAGGTACCACAGCAGGCTCACGGCAATCAGCAGCAGCACCCAGCGCATGCCGCGATCGGGGGCTGGCGGGGGTGGCGTTGGCGTGGCATCGCTCATTTCGTTTCACCTTGTGCATGTGCGCTGGGGGCTGGCTCGTCGAGCAGTTCGCCCCAGTCGGTGCGTTGCTGCATCTGCTGGCGGGTGGCCGGGTCGATCGGTGCGCGGCTGGCGTCCCAACCGCCACCCAGGGCCTTGTACAGCGTCACCAGGCTGCTGACGGCATTGCCGCGGCTGACCAGGTAACCGTCCTGTTGCTGCAGCAGCAGTTGCTGGGCGTCGAGCACGCGCTGGAAGTCGGCAAAGCCTTCGCGGTACTGCGAGCTGGCCAGGCTCAGCGAGCGCTGCGCGGCCTGCGAGGCCTGGTCGCGGATACTTGCACTCTGCAGCGAGCGCACCAGCCCGCTGGCGGCATCGTCGGCCTCGCGCGCGGCTTCGCGCACGTCCTGGTGATACAGCTCGATCAGTTGCTGCAAGCGGGCATCTTCCACGCGCACGGCGTTCTTGCGCCGGCCATAGTCGAACGGGTTCCAGATCAGGCTGGGCCCGGCGGCGATGTCGAAGGTATCGGGCAGGTGATTGGCCGTGACGAAGCTCCAGCCAATGCTGCCCAGCAGGCTCAGCTGTGGATAAAGATCGGCCTCGGCCACCCCGACCAGCGCCGACTGTGCCGCCACCGCCTGTTCGGCGGCGCGGATGTCCGGGCGGCGCTGCAGCAGGCTGGCAGGCACGTCCTGCAGCACGGCACGGTCCGGCAACGGCAGCTGGCCGTGGCCTGCATCCAGCTGCGGCAGCGGCCCGGGCGGCCTGCCGAGCAGCGAGCACAGCACGTTGCGCAGGGCATTGAGCTGGTTCTGGAACTCGGGGATGGTGGCCTGGGTAGCCAGGTACTGGGTGCGCGCCTGTTGCCAGTCGAGTTCGTCGTTTTCGCCATGCCGGAACAGCCGCTCGGTTATCTCCAGGCTGCGCGCCTGACGGCGGGCGTTTTCCTCGGCGATATCCAGCCGCGCTTCGGCGGTGCGCAGGGCAAAGTAGGTGTCGGCCACCTGCGCACGCAACAGCAGCATGACATCGGCGTAATTGGCCTGGGAGGCAAAGTAGACGGCATCGGCGCTTTCGATGGCGCGGCTGAAACGCCCCCAAAAGTCGATTTCCCAGCCAATGTCGAAGCCCGCGCTGGATTGCCAGAACACCGAGTCGCGAGCGGTAGCGGTGCCAGACTGGTCCTGTTTCAGGTACAGGCTCTGGGCGCGCAGTTGCTGCAGCTGTGGATAACGCCCGCTCTGCACGATGGCCAGCTGGGCGCGGGCTTCGGCAATACGCAGGCCAGCCACGCGCAGGTTGCTGTTATTGGCATCGGCCTCGGTGATCAAGGCATCCAGGGCCGGGTCGGCGAACACGGCCCACCACTGGCGCAGGTCGGGCGCCGCGGCCTGCTGCCCGGCCTGCTCCAGCAGCGGGGTGTTCCAGGTGCTCAGCCACGGGTCCTGCGGCGGCTGGTAATCCGGGCCGACCTGGGTACAGCCCACCAACATGGCAGCCAGGCTGAGTGCACAACTAGAGAAGCGTCCGGGCATGGCGGGCCTTGGCTTACGCCGACGGCTCGACGGGGTTTTCCGGCACCTGCAGCGCCACCCACTGCCAGAACAGTACATAGGTGACGCCAAGGATCACCGGGCCGATGAACAGGCCGATGATGCCTTTGACCACCATGCCGCCCAGTGCCCCGATCAGCACCACCGGCATCGGCACGTCCACCCCGCGCCCCAGCAGCAGCGGCTTGAGCACGTTGTCGGCAAGCCCCGCGACGAAGGAGTAGATGGCGAAGATGATGGTCGCCACGGTAAAGCCTTCGACGTTGAATACGTAGATGATCACCGGCACCGTGATCAACGTGGCCGGTGCCTGGGCAATCCCCAGCATGAGGATGACGATAGCCAGCATCCCGGCTCCCGGTACCCCTTTGATGACAAAGCCGACACCGATCAGCAGCATCTGGATGAAGGCAATGCCGATCACGCCCTGGGCCACCGCGCGAATGGTGGCAGTGCACAGCTTGGCCAGTGGCTTGCCGCGCTCCTCGCCCGACACCCGCATGGCGATGCGCTGCGCCGCGATTTCGCCGCGGTCACCGAACGCCATGATGATGCCCGAGACGATGATCGCCGCGATGAACAACAGGAACGCTCCCCCTGCGCTGGCTGCTGCCCCCAGCACCGTGCGCCCGGCGCCCTTGAGCTGGGGCATCCACTGGTTCAGCACACTGGCCAGGTTTTCCGAAGCGGCCAGCCACAGGGCATGTACCTTCGGCCCGATCAGCGGCCAGGCCGCAACCGAATCAGGCGGCACCGGCACGCTCCAGGCGCCGCTCTTGAGCAATGTCACCAGGCTGTCCACCGATTCGCCGATGGACATCACCACCAGGTAGATCGGCACCAGTAACACGACCAGTACCAGCAGAACGACCAGCGTCGCCGAAAGCCCGTCCTTGAGCCCTGTGCGACGCTGGATGCGGCAATGCAACGGGTACAAGGTCACCGCCAGGATCACCGACCACAGCATCAGCTCCAGGAACGGCTGGAATGTCTGGAAGGCGAATATCACCAGCGCAGCCACCAGGCCGGCCTTGATGAGCACATCGAGCAAGCCCCGCGAGAGGCGGCTGTCCAGCTTGGTACCCGGTTGCATGCTTCACCTCCGAACGTCAGGTGCGCCGTGTGGCGCGATTCAGTGGCCCGTTTCAGCGCTTTCCTGGGCTGGGCTGTCGTCACGCAACTGCCGCGCCAGGGCCATCATTACCAAGGGCACCACCGCCATCGACAAGGTGATGGCAAGCACCAGCAGGTCATGCACCTGCTGCGCCAGCACCTGATGATCGAGCGCCAGCTTGAACACGACAAAGGCAAACTCGCCGCCAGACGCCAGCACCACGCCCAGGCACAGCGCCTGGGCCTGGTTTAGCCCACCGGCCGCGCGTCCCAGGCCATACAGCAGCGGCAGCTTGATGACCACCAACAGCAGGGTCAGCCCCAGCACCAGCAACGGCATGCCGAACAGCAAGCGCAGGTCGGCACTCATCCCCACGCCCACGAAGAACAGCCCCAGCAGCAAACCCTTGATGGGCTCGATCTGGGTTTCCAGTTCATGGCGGAAAGGCGACTCAGCCATCAAGACACCCGCCAGAAATGCCCCCAGCGCCATGGACACACCCACGTGCTCCATCACCCAGGCGGTGCCCAGCACTACCAGCAAGGCAGTAGCGGTCGACAGTTCGAGCAGGCCTGAACCGACTGTCCATCTGAAGACAGGGGTCAGCAGGTAGCGGCCAAAGATGATCAGCACACCTATACCAGCCACCACGGCCAGCACCGGCCAGGCACCTTCGTCGGCGGTACTGACGTCCCCACCGAGCAACGGCACCACGGCAATCAACGGGATCGCGGCAATGTCCTGGAACAACAGGATCGCCACCGCCAGACGGCCATGCGGCTTGCCCAAGTCCTTGCGCTCGGCCAGTACCTGCAGACCAAACGCGGTGGACGACAGTGCCAGGCCCAGGCCCAGCACGATGGCAGCCTGCTTCGATTGGCCGAACAGCCAGTACGCCAGCAAGCCCAGCACTACGGCGCTCAGGCCCACTTGTAGCGAGCCGACGCCAAACAGCGCCCGGCGCATGCTCCACAAACGCCTCGGCGAAAGCTCCAGGCCGATGACGAACAGCAGCATCACCACCCCCATCTCCGACAGGCGTGCCACGTTATCCGGGTTTTTCAGCAGGCCAAGCACCGATGGCCCGATCAGGATGCCCGCCAGCAGATAGCCGGGCACCGCCCCCATTTTCAAGCGCTGCGCCAGCGGTACCAGAAGTACCACGGCCAGCAGGAACACCACCGTCGCCTGCAACAGGCTGCCGTCATGTGGCATAGGCTCGCACCCTCGCTGCTCCCCGCAGGGAAGGATCAGAAACGCTCTTCGACGACTTTGAACGGGTAGTTCACGGCCTTGTATTTGCCGATCTTGCCGCGCTTGGGCAACTTCACCACCTCGTCGCGGGTGATGTCCTTGTAGGGAATGCGCGTCAGCAGATGGCTGATGATGTTCAACCGGGCACGGCGCTTGTCGTTGGAATGGGCCATGAACCACGGTGCCCAGGATGAATCGGAGGCGGCGAACATCTCGTCGCGGGCCCGGGTGTACTCATCCCAGCGGGTGTACGACTTGAGGTCCATCGGCGACAGCTTCCACAGCTTGCGACCATCGTTGATACGATCCTGCAGGCGCCGGGTCTGCTCTTCGGCGCTGACCTCCAGCCAGTACTTGATGAGGATGATCCCCGACTCGACCATCATCTTTTCGAACAGAGGCACCAAGGTGAGAAACTTGCTGCTCTGCTCCTCACTGCAGAAGCCCATCACCCGCTCGACACCGGCGCGGTTGTACCAGCTGCGGTCGAAGATCACTACCTCGCCGGCGGCAGGCAGGTGGCCCAGGTAGCGTTGCACGTACATCTGGGTCTTTTCCCGCTCGGTCGGTGCCGGTAGCGCCACCACACGGAATACTCGCGGGCTGACACGCTCGGTAATGGCCTTGATGGTGCCGCCCTTGCCGGCACCATCGCGGCCTTCGAAGACGATGCACACTTTCAGGCCCTTGGCGACCACCCACTCCTGCAGCTTCACCAGTTCCACATGCAGCTGCTTGAGTTCCTTCTCATAGGCCTTGCCGCCCAGTTTTTCCGGCTGGTCCTTGGGGGCTTTCTTCCTGGACGACTTCGACATGGCACTCTCCTGAGGGCGAATGAAGAGTCAGTATGGTCGATCCATGGCAGTTTGCCGCTTCGCTTGTGGATCTCGCAGGCTTGCTTCTATCTCATTGATTCTGCGGGTGCTGATGGGTATTCCGGGGAGGGTGTGGCGGGTTTACCCGCGAAGACGTCGGTAGCTTCGATGACGCATTCGCGGGTGAACCCGCTACCCCAAGGTACTCGGTGCCTTCGAGGCCGGATTACTTGGCCAGCTTGTTGTAGCTGGTCATCAGGTTGCGGTAGTCCGGAATATGGTTGGAGAACAGGGTCCCCAGCCCTTCGATGTCATTGCGCCAGTCCCGGTGCAGCTCGCAGGCCACGCCGAACCAGGTCATCAACTGCGCCCCGGCCGCCTCCATGCGCCGCCAGGCCGAATCACGGGTCAGTTCGTTGAAGGTGCCGGAGGCATCGGTGACGACGAATACCTCGAAGCCCTCTTCCAGCGCCGACAGTGCCGGGAAGGCCACGCACACTTCTGTCACCACACCGGCGATCAGCAGCTGCTTCTTGCCGGTGGCTTTGACGGCCTTGACGAAATCCTCGTTGTCCCAGGCGTTGATGTTGCCAGGGCGGGCTATGTAGGGGGCGTCGGGGAACTGCTCTTTCAGTTCGGGCACCAGAGGGCCGTTGGGGCCGGTTTCGAAACTGGTGGTGAGAATGGTCGGCAGCTTGAAGTACTTGGCCAGGTCCGACAGGGCCAGAACGTTGTTCTTGAAGCGGTCGGGGTCGATGTCCCTTACCAGCGAAAGCAGGCCGGTCTGGTGGTCGACCAGCAGCACGGCAGCGTTGTTCTTGTCCAGACGCTTGTATTGGAAGGCCATGATGGTTCTCCTTGCTTCAGCAGGTTGGGAGTATCAGCGTAGGCAAGGATGAGGGCTGGGGGGGACCGTCAGTCGGTTAGCTCGTTGTTGGCTGTAGCGGTCCGCTCCCACAGTAAGGAAAGCGCAGCCATCACTTCACAAATTCCTGAACTGATTATTTGCCCGCAGCGATTTTTCCCCTCGGCAACCGCCACCAGAATCGCTTCACCACAATCACAAAAAACGTGAGGCCACTCCCGTGGACCAGACACTCCAGGTTCGGCAAGCCGCCGCCGACCTCGTTGCCGCATTCGCCAGCAACGATACCGCCCGCTATTTCGCCTGTTTCAGCGAAGACGCCACCTTCCTTTTCCACACCCTGCCGCAACCACTGCTGTCGCGCCGTGCCTACGAGCAACTCTGGGCCCAGTGGCAGGCCGAGGGTTTTGCCGTGCTCGCCTGCGAATCGGGAAATGCCCAGGTGAGCCTGCAAGGTGATGTGGCGATCTTCATGCACGATGTAGCCACGCACATCCGCATAGCCGGCGAAGAACACCAGTTGAGCGAGCGCGAGACCATCGTGTTCCGCCGCCACGGCGAACAGTGGCTGGCTTGCCACGAGCACCTGTCGGTCGTATCGCAGGCCTGATCTCTTTTTTGCGGCCCTGCCGCACTGCCATCGCACCCACAAGAAGGCCCGCGCACTGCGTCGGCCCACAACAACCGCGCTGGAGCATCACCATGAGCCACTCGACCGGTATCGAGACCAACGGCGTCGAACAGATCCCCGACGATCAACGCGACGCCTCCCCGCTGGACCTGTTCCGCCTGATCTTCGGCGGCGCCAATACCTTCGCCACGGCCGTGCTGGGCAGCTTCCCGGTGCTGTTCGGGCTGTCGTTCCAGGCCGGCGTGTGGGCGATCCTGCTCGGCGTCGGTGTGGGCGCGCTGATCCTCGCGCCCATGGGCCTGTTCGGTGCGCTCAATGGCACCAACAACGCGGTGTCGTCGGGCGCGCACTTTGGCGTGCACGGGCGCATCGTCGGTTCGTTCCTGTCGCTGCTCACCGCGGTGGCGTTCTTCTCGCTGTCGGTGTGGAGCTCGGGCGACGCCCTGGTCGGCGGCGCCAAGCGCCTGGCCGGCCTGCCGGAAACCGACCTGACCCTGGGCCTGGCCTACGGCCTGTTCGCGGTGCTGGTGCTGGTGGTATGCATCTTCGGCTTCCGCTTCATGCTTTGGGTCAACAAGATTGCGGTGTGGGCCTCGAGCCTGCTGTTCCTGCTGGGCATCGCCGCCTTTTCCGGGCCGTTCGATGCCGGTTACGCAGGCAGCGTCAACCTTGGCCAGGCAGGCTTCTGGGCGGCCTTCGTCGGCGCGGCGATCCTGGCCATGAGCAACCCGGTATCGTTCGGTGCATTCCTCGGCGACTGGTCGCGCTACATCCCGCGCGAAACATCCAAGGCGCGCATCATGCTGGCGGTGATCGCGGCCCAGGGCGCAACCCTGATCCCGTTCCTGTTCGGCCTGTGCACCGCCACGCTTGTGGCCACCCAGGCACCGGACTACATCGCCGCCAACAATTACGTCGGGGGCCTGCTGGCGGTGGCGCCAAGCTGGTTCTTCCTGCCGGTGTGCCTGATTGCAGTGATCGGCGGCATGTCCACCGGCACCACCGCGCTGTATGGCACCGGCCTGGACATGTCCAGCGTGTTCCCACACCTGCTCAGCCGCGCCGGCGCCACACTGCTGATCGGCGTGCTGGCAATCGGCTTCATCTTCATTGGCCGATTCACCTTCAACCTGGTGCAAAGCGTGTCGACCTTCGCCGTGCTGATCATCACCTGCACCAGCCCATGGATGGTGATCATGATCCTCGGCCTGATCACCCGCCGCGGCTTCTACCATGCCGACGACCTGCAGGTGTTCACCCGCGGCCAGCGTGGCGGCCACTACTGGTTCCTGCATGGCTGGAACTGGCGCGGCATGGGGGCGTGGATCCCCAGCGCGGCGGTCGGCCTGTGCTTCGTCAACCTGCCAGGGCAGTTCGTCGGCCCGCTGGGCGACCTGGCCGGCGGCATCGACCTGAGCCTGCCGGTAACCCTGGGACTGGCCGGCGTGCTGTACCTGCTGCTGCTCAACCTGTTCCCCGAACCTGCTGGCGTGTATGGCCCCCAAGGCCCGCGTTGGGTGCCTTGCAAAAGCGCCGCGCACACGCCGGTATCCACTGCCGAAATGGCCTGACTGGAAACCGACCATGACCACTTCCCACTACATTGCCGGCCGCTGGGTCGAAGGCCAGGGCAGCGACTGCATCAGCGTCAATGACCCGGCTCTTGGGCAACCGTTTGCCGAACTGATGGCTGCCAGCGTCGCCCAGGTAGACCAGGCGGTGACCGCTGCCCGTGGCGCCCTGCCAGCCTGGAAAAACACCAGCGCCAGCGAACGCGCCAACTACCTGCATGGCTTTGCCGAACAGCTCGGGCAGCGCCGTGAAGCGCTGATCACCTTGCAGATGCGCAACAACGGCAAGCCACGTCACGAGGCACAAATCGACCTGGACGACGCCATCGCCACCTTCAGCTACTACGCCGAACTGGCCGAGCAACTGCCCTCGAAAAACCGCGATGTGCCGTTGGCTGCGCCGGGTTTCAGCGCTCGCACCCGCCTGGAACCGGTGGGCGTGGTCGGCCTGATCGTGCCGTGGAACTTCCCGCTGGTGACCAGCGCCTGGAAGCTCGCCCCGGCCCTGGCCGCCGGTTGCACCGTGGTGCTCAAACCATCGGAAGTCACCCCGCTGATCGAACAGGCCTACGGCCAGATCGCCGATGCCCTGGGGCTGCCGGCCGGGGTGTTGAACATCGTCAACGGCAAGGCCGAGACCGGCGCCGCACTGAGCAACCACAATGGCCTGGACAAGCTGTCGTTCACCGGCAGCAATAGTGTTGGCAGCCAGGTAATGCGCAGCGCTTCGGCGCAGTGCCGGCCGGTCACGCTGGAGCTGGGTGGCAAGTCGGCGATCGTGGTGTTCGATGATTGCGATGTCGACCAAGCGGTGGAGTGGATCGTTGCCGGTATCACCTGGAACGCCGGGCAAATGTGCTCGGCCACTTCACGGTTGCTGGTGCAGGACGGCATTGCCGATGCGCTGCTGCCGCGCTTGCAGGCAGCATTGGAAAACCTGCGGGTCGGTAATCCGTTGACCGAAGAGGTCGACATGGGGCCGCTGACCAGCCAGGCGCAGTGGCTGAAGGTGGCCGGCTACTTTGCCACAGCGCGGGAAGAAGGCCTGCAGTGCCTGGCCGGTGGCAAGGCGTTGGACCGGGATGGCTGGTTCGTCAGCCCGACGCTGTATGCCGATGTGCCGAAAGACAGCCGCCTGTGGACCGAGGAAATATTTGGCCCGGTGCTGTGCGCGCGTCGCTTTGCGACCGAGGAACAGGCGATTGCCGAGGCCAACGATAGCCGCTTCGGGCTGGTGGCTACGGTGTGCTCCGCCGATCTGGAGCGCGCCGAGCGGGTGGCCGATGCGCTGGAGGTTGGCCATGTGTGGATCAACTCGGTGCAGGCGGTGTTCGTCGAGACCTCGTGGGGTGGCACCAAGGGTAGCGGGATCGGACGTGAGCTGGGGCCTTGGGGGTTGTCGGCCTACCAGTCGGTCAAGCATGTGACGCGGTGTTTGGGCTAGGGGTTCGTCGAGATGCTTTCAGCGTCTGTTAGACCGAGCGCCGCCCGCGCGGCGCTTCGCGGGACAAGCCCGCTCCCACATCTGTTTCGGGCCAGTCAATCCTGTGAGGTCACCTCTGTCCGCCTTGTTGGCCTAGCTTGGATCTGAGGTGGACGCTGCCGCCGCACCACTAGTCTCCAGCCTTGCATCAAGGCTGCAACCCACCTCTCACAGGATTCATTGGCCCGAAACAGATGTGGGAGCGGGCTTGTCCCGCGAAGCGCCGCGCGGGCGGCGCTCGATTTGTGCACCACCACAGAATTCAAGCCAGGCCCCCCGACATTCGTAAGACTTTTCCCAACCTGAAACCAAATGCTTCAGCTGGAAGTAGCTTGGGAATTATCCTACCCGCGCCGCAGCCGTTTCTCTGTTGTTGAACATGAGCATCAGGGCTAATTTCCCAGAGTCGTCACAAATGGCGATTTGGGTGTGAGAGCCCAGCTTCATGTAGGGGATCAGCGCTGCAATGGCAGCTGTGCGTGGGCAGGCCTTTGGCCTGGCCGGTTTTTGCTGACTCCCTACCGGACTCTCACCCCGCGTACGGCTGCCACCCTTGTTCTGTGAGAGGAATGTCGGCGGTGGCTCTTTTCCACTCAAGAGAGTCAGCCCATGAAAAAAGTCTTTCCAGATCCACCTGTCAAAGCCCCTTCGTTCTACACCATCAACAACGACTTGCCCTCACCCGAGGCACTGCGATACGTCTCGCAGTTGCTGCTCGGCATCGAGGACACCCTCGACGAATACATCTGCGCCAACGCTGGCGAACCGGGCATCGGGTTGTTGGTCAATACCGTGCATAACGTGCAAATGACCCGGGCGCTCAACCAGTTGCTGTTGAACCGCGAGTAAGGCCTGGAATTGATGCCGGGCTCACCGGCCTCTTCGCGGGTAAACCCGCTCCCACAGGGATAGCGCAGACCTGAAGGGCAGCACCGTACCTGTGGGAGCGGGCTTGCCCGCGAAGAGGCCGGTACAGGCGACACAAAACTCTGCGCCCGCGTGACTTTCCCCGCCCCCCGCAAAGTCCCACTTCCTGGTACCCCCACAATCACAACACCAGGCCGGACCACCCATGCACCCTCAACGCACCGCCTTGCACAACGAACTGCACGCCCGCCCGTCGCTGTATTTCGACGGCCCGGCGCATGTCTTCCACCTGGCCTTGCTCGGCGGCGACGCTGCCTGTGCGGCACTGCTGCAACGCTGCTGCCCGGATGCCCTGGACACCGCAGCCACCCAAGGCATCACCCGCCTGGATGGCCATCCGTTCAAGTGGGAACGGCACACCGAGTTCTTCACCCTGACCCTGGTGGTGCCCTGCACTGCCGCCGACACCGAGTGGCAAACGCTGCCGCCGGTGCTGGCCGAGGCTATCGCCCCGCAAGCGGTGCAGGTGATCAACGCTGTACAGGTGCTGGTCCGTGACGAACAGGAACTGGACCTGCCCCACTACGGTTTCAAGGACCCGTGCGGCTCCTGCGTCGGCGGTGGCGATGCGGTGGTGTGGAGCGATTTTCGCCTGACCGAGGACGGCACCAACCGCTTCCTGTTCATCAACCGTCGCCTCAACGCCTACCGCCAGGGCCGCATGATCCGCCGTCTGCTGGAGATCGAGACCTACCGCATGATGGCCTCGCTGACCCTGACCACGGCCAAGGACCTCAGCCAGGAACTGGATGCCTTCGACAAGACCCTGGTCAGCCTCTCGGAGCGCAGTGCCGGGGTCGATGGCCATGATTCCAAAGGGTTGCTGGAAGCCATTGCCCACCTGTCACGCCAGGTGGTCAGCCGCACGGTGAAAACCCGCCACCGCTTCGGCGCCACGCAAGCCTATGCGCAACTGGTATTCGAGCGCCTGGGCGAGCTGCGGGAAAGCCATGTGGGCGACTGCCAGCGCCTGGGGGTGTTCATCGAACGCAGGTTCAAGCCGACCGTGCGCTATTGCGCGGCCACCGAGCAGCGTCTGGAGCAGTTGGCGAAGAATGTGGCCAACCTGGGCGACCTGTTGCAGGCGCGGGTACAGGTGGAGATGGAAGAACAGAACGCCGAGATCCTGCGCAGCCTCAATGCCCGGGCCGATGCCCAGGTGAAGATTCAGCGGGCGGTGGAGGGGCTGTCGATCATTGCCATCACCTACTACCTGCTGAATTTGTTCAAGCTGCTGTATGGCGGGCTGAATGTGCTGGGGTTGGGGATGACGGCGCGGGATGGGCTATTGGCCATGGCGCCGCCAGTGTTGTTGGTGTTGCTGGTGATTCTGCTGCGGATTCGGCAGGCCAAGCAGCATTGAGGCTGGGGGCGCTTTGTGCCCCCGGCATTCAAACCGATTCGCCAGCGGGGCGAGCGCCCTCTTGCACCAGCACCATGCTCTGCGGCGACGACAGGGCAATACCTTCATCACGCAGGCGCCCAAGAATGGTGAACAGCAGGTCGCTGCGGGTTCCAGACACCTGCCGCGGCCCCGCCACATAACCACTCACACCAATCACCATCCCGCTGCTGGTCAGGTCCTTGAACGACACAGACGTGGCCGGCGCATCCAGAATCGCCTCGTGCTCCTGGTAAGCCGCCAGCAGCAGTTCACGCACGCGGTTGGCATCGGTTTCCAGCGGCAAGGTCAGGGTAATGCCGACTACGCCCAGCGCATTGCCCATGGTCACGTTGCGCACGTTCTGGGAAATGAACTGCGAGTTGGGCACGATCACCGTCGAACGGTCGGTCATCTGGATCTCGGTGGCGCGCACGTTGATACGGCGAATATCGCCCTCCACACCCGCCAGGCTGACCCAGTCGCCCACCTTAACCGGGCGCTCGGTCAGCAGGATCAGGCCGGAGATGAAGTTCTGCACGATCTGCTGCAAGCCGAAACCGATACCCACCGACAGGGCACTGACCACCCAGGTCAGGCTGGTGAGGTTGATGCGCAGGGTCGACATCACCAGCATGGCCAGGAAGATGAAGCCCAGGTAACCCACCAGGGTCACCAGCGAGGCACGCATCCCTGCATCCATGTCGGTTTCCGGCAGCAGGCGATCGCTCAGCCAGCGCTTGACCACGCGGATGGCGAACAGGCCACCGAGGAACATCACCACTGCCAACAGGATGTCCTGGGGGACAATGTTCATGTTGCCGAGCAGCTTGCCGCCGGTTCCGTCCCAGTCACCCAGGCTCAGCAGCAGCTCGCTGGGGCTGGTGCCCGACGGCATCAGTGCCAGCAACAGCGCCAGGAACAGCACCACGGTGCGGCCGATGCCGGCCAGGATGGTGCTGGCCTGCGCCTGGTGACGTGGCGCCAGGCCCAGGGTCGAGGCCAGCGCCAGGCCGCCGGGTTGGCGGGGCGACAGCAGGGTTTCGCACAGGTCGCCAAAGAAGGTGGTCAGCAGGTAGGCACAGGTGACCACCAGGCTGACCCACAGCAGCTTGGCAGTGAGGAAGTAGGCGAGTGTAAGGTAACCGGTGAGCAGGGCCAGCAGGATCAGCGTCAGCCAGATCACCATCACGAACGGGATCAACCCCGCCAGGCCCGTGGGCCGCTCCAGGTCATGCTTGCGCAGGGTGCGGCGGTATCGCAGCAACGCAAAGGCGAAGGTGACCGCCACTACCAGCGCGGTCAGGCCGTTGACCGCCACGGTCAACGCCAGGCTGGCACCGATCACGCTGTTGATCCGCTCCATGGTCATCATGACCATCAACGCCAACGCCAGCACCTTGGGGAACCAGCCCAGCGCGCTGGCCACTTCGTCATGGATCGGCGGCAGGCGCCAGGACGGGCGTTGCAGCATCAGCATGGCGCGGCCCAGGCCAGTGATGAAGGCGCTGAACACCACCAGGGCGAGCACATGGTTGGCCAGGCTGGCGATATCGGAGCCCAGCTCGGCGCTGCTCTCCAGCCCCCAACGCAGCAGCGAGACCGAGCCGGCGATGGTACCCAGGGTTGCCAGGCTCACGCCCAGCGCCAACGCACTGCGGCGCAGGCGGCCTTCGGGCAGCCAGCTGACCATGGCGTTGGCCAGCAAGCGCTCGAGCACGCGGCGCACCAAGGTCCAGACCAGGATTGCCGCCACCAGGCTGGTAATGAACAGCCAGCGATGCTCGGCGCTAAAGGCACTGCCGATGGCATCGGCCGTCTCGCCACGCAGGTCACGCAGGCGTGCTACGTCGTCCTGGGTGGGGCGAATGATGCTCTGCCAAAACGCCGGGCTCAACGGTGAGGCCGCACGGCTGGTGATCTGCGAGTTGAACTGGCTGCGGCGCAGGTTGACGATTTGCGTGGACAGGTCTCGGGCCGACTGGGTCAGCTTGGAGGCTTGGTCCTGCTGGGCTACCAAGGCCTTCTTCTCGGCCTCCAGCGCTTTACGCTGATGGGTCAGGGTAGCGGCCTCGTCCGGCTGGACCGGGCCGATGACCTTGAGCTTGTCGTCGACTTTTTCCACGTCCGTGGTGCGCAGGGCAGTCAATGCATCGGCCTGACGCTGTACCTGCATGGCGCCCAGGCGCAACTGCGAAAGCAGGTCGTCGTTGGCGTCGCTGGTGACACCTTGGCGTATCTGGTCCAGCCGCTCGCTCAACTGCTCGATGCTGGCGTTTTCATCCAGCACGTTCGCTTCGGCAACCGCCAGATTGGACAAGGGCGTGGCCGGGGCCGACCGGGCCGGGCTGGCGAGCGCCAGCATCAGGGCCATCAAGACCATCAGGCCAGGACAATAACGGGCAAGGCTGACACGCCTCATCGAATATTCCTCTTTACAATTCGATTTGGCGGGGGATTCTACGCGGCTTCAGGCGATCAGGAGAGTGCCGTTTCTCGTTTGAGCAGTTGCTGTTTGCGCTCGACGCCCCAGCGGTAGCCGCTGATGTCGCCGTCCCGGCGCACCACCCGATGGCAGGGGATGGCCACGGCGATGTGGTTGGCCGCGCAGGCCATGGCCACTGCGCGCACCGCCTTGGGTGCGCCGATGCGCTCGGCGATGTCCGTGTAGCTGACCCGGCTGCCGGCCGGCACCTCGCGCAGGGCCTGCCACACCCGTTCCTGGAAGGCCGTGCCTTGCACATCCAGCGGCAGGGCCAGGCCCAGTGCCGGGGCTTCGACGAAGCCCACCACTTCGGCAACCAGCCGTTCGTAGGCGCTGTCGCCGCCGATCAGCCGGGCCTTGGGGAACTGGTCCTGCAGGTCGTGCAGCAGGGCCTCAGGGTCGTCGCCCAGCAGGATCGCGCAAATGCCCTTCTCGCTCTGGGCCACCAGGATCGCGCCCAGAGAGCACTGGCCAAGGGCGAAGTGGATGGTTGCCCCGGCGCCGCCGGCGCGGTATTGCCGCGGGCGCATGCCCAGGCGCTGGTCAGCGCTTTCATAGAAACGGCTGTTGGAGTTGTAGCCGGCGTCGTAGATAGCATCGGTGACCGAGCGCTGGCCATCTTCCAGGTGCGCGCGCAGGCGCCGAGCGCGGAAGGCGGTGGCGTAGGCTTTGGGGGTAAGGCCGGTTTCGGCCTTGAACAGGCGGTGCAGGTGGAAGGCGCTGACAGCCAGCTGGGCGCTGAGCTGGTCGAGGCTGGGTGCGGGGTCGCTGGTTTCAATCAGGCGGCAGGCGCGAGTGACCAGCTGGCTGTGGCGGGTGGCGCTGGTTTTGGTAGTGGCAGTGCAACGTTTGCAGGCCCGGTAGCCGGCGGCTTCGGCCGCGGCGGGGGTGTCGTAGAACGCGACGTTGCAGCGCTTGGCCAAGCGTGATTTGCAGCCGGGGTGACAGTAGATGCCGGTGGTGCGCACGGCGTAGACGAAGTGGCCGGTGGCCGCGGTGTCGCGGGCTTCTACGGCTTGCCAGCGTTGGTCGGGGGTGGTGTAGGGGTTCATTGGTAAGTGTCCAGATTGGTTGTTGCCTGTGCTGGCCCTTTCGCGGGCAAACCCGCTCCCACAGGTACTGCATAGCCTTTCGAGGCCGTGGAAATCCCTGTGGGAGCGGGTTTACCCGCGAAGAGGCCGGCACAGGCAGTGCAAAACCTCAGGCCCGCCACAGGTACCAGGCCGCCACGGTGCGGTATGGCCGCCAGCCGCCGCCCAGCGAACGCATCTGCGCCGGCGTCGGCGCCTTGTCCAGCCCCTTCAGCCGCCGATACCCCTCGCGCACGCCAAAATCGTCCACCGGCAGCACGTCCGAACGCGCCAGGCTATAGATCAGCAACATCTCCACCGTCCAGCGCCCTACCCCGCGCAACGCCACCAGCCGTTCGATCAACGCCTCGTCAGTCATGGCCAGTGCCTCTTCCCGAGTCGGCACCCAACCCTCCAGACGGCCCTGGGCAATGCCCTGGATCGTCGCCATCTTGCTCGCGGAAAACCCACAGGCGCGCATGCTTTCCGGTGTAACCGCCAATAATTGCTCGGGGCTTGGGAACGCAGCCTCCGGGAACAGCGCCAGCAACCGCCCAAGAATTGCCTCGGCGGCACGGGCATGCAGTTGCTGGTAGGCAATCGCCCGTACCAACACCTCGTAAGGCTCACGCCCCGGCGTGGCCTGGTGCAGGCAAGGCCCGGTAGCCGCGATATGCCGAGACCAGTCCGGGTCGAGCGCCGCCAGGTATTCGCTGGCCTCGCGGTATGCATCAGGCGAAAGGTTGGCCAGGATCATGGCACCTCCATCAAGTCGATTGCAGGTCCAGCTTAGCGCAGCCGCTCATCGGGAAAACGCCGGTTCTTGCGCGGCTAATTCCTGGCAGTCAGTCGGCTATCACCCGCAACCGCCCCGCGCGCCGGTACGACTGCCGGGCAAAGCACACGAACAGCCCGGCCATCAGCGCCAGTGCGATGGGCAGGCCATGCGGCGCCACATCCATCGCCGCACCGCTCACCAGCGGCCCGACCAGGCTACCCACGCCCCACAGCAAGCCCACGCTGGCATTGGCTGTAACCAGGTCCTGCCCCTTGAAGCGCTGCCCGATCAGCACCAGCGCCAGGGTATAGATGCCCCCTGCCACTGCACCCAACAGCACCAGCAGCGGCCACAGCAGCCAGGTCATGCTCAGCAGCCAGGGCAGGCCGATACCGATCGCCATCGCCAGCAGCCCGCATACCAGGTGCAGCCCGGTGCGCTCCACCCGGTCGGCCAACCAGCCGAGCGGCAACTGAAACAGCATGTCACCGGCAAACACCACGGTTACCATCAGCGCCGCCACGCCCACGGCAAAGCCATGGCTGGTGGCATACACCGGTAACAGCGACAGCACCACGGCATCGAAGAACGAGAAAAACAGCACCGCCACACACAATGCCGGCGCCACGCGGAAGAAACCGGCCAGGCCGAAGCTCTTTTCACCCTCTTCATGTTCGACATGGTCGTTAGGCACGGTCAATACGATGCACAGCAGAGCCAGGCCATAACAGGCGGTGACCACGCCGGTGATCCACGGGCTGCCGGCGCCCAGCAGCGCCAGCATGGCCGGGCCGAGCACCTGGAAGCCGGTGAAGCTGGTGGCGTACAGGGCCATGATCTTGCCGCGGTTGTGCTCTGGGCACAGCTCGTTGACCCACGACTCGCCGAGGATGATGGCGATCCCCATGCCCAGCCCCAGGCCCAGGCGCAACAGCGCCAAGAACCACAAAGAGCCGAACGCCGACTCGAGCAAGGCGATGCTGAGCGTGCACAGGCTGAAGCACAGCAGATAGATGGTGCGCCGGGTGAGGTGGCGACAGCAGGCGTCGACCAGGAACGCCGAGAGCATCATGCCCGCGGCGGGGATGGCAGAGATGATGCCGATTTCCAGGGTGCTCGCACCAGCTTCATGCAGGCGCAACGACACCAGCGGCAGGCTGGCCCCCAAACTGAAACCCACGACCGAAACGGCGAACAACAAGCCCGCCAGCAAACGCATGTTCATGTACCACTCCTTGCAAACCGAAAAGACGTGCAGACACAGGCGCGCACGCCAAGACGGCGAGCGACGCGAAAGCGCAGATCAGTTCAGGCGCGGTGTGGCGAGAAGGTGAAGGCAAACAGCACGCTGCGGCGACGCTTGAGCACCGTGTCGCTCGGCCACCCACGACGCAGGGCCTGGAAGGCAGGCTGGCGGGCGTTTGGCAGGGACTGGGTACGGCACATTGCTTTGACTACTACGCAGGTGGTTGGGGAAAGGCGGACTCTAGGCCACCGCAGGTTGGGGCGTCAATTGCCCAGGGGGCCTCTACGAGGCCCTTTCGCGACACAAGGCCGCTCCTACAACAGTACGCGGTCCCCTGTAGGAGCGGCCTTGTGTCGCGATGGGCTGCAAAGCAGCCCCGGCAACATCAGCGCTTGCCGGTACTTGGCAAGAACACCGCCAACAACCCGAACAACGGCAGGAACGAACACACCTCGTACACGTACTCGATGCCACGCAGGTCCGCCACATACCCCAGCAAGGCCGCACCGATGCCACCAAAACCGAACATCAGCCCGAAGAAGATCCCGGCAATCATGCCCACGCTACCCGGCACCAGCTCCTGCGCATACACCACGATCGCGGAAAAAGCCGAGGCCAGGATAAAGCCGATCACCACGCTCAACACCGTGGTCCAGAACAGGTCGGCATACGGCAACACCAAGGTGAACGGCGCCACGCCGAGGATCGAGAACCAGATCACCGCCTTGCGTCCGATGCGGTCACCGATCGGTCCGCCAAAGAAGGTACCCGCCGCCACCGCACCGAGGAACAGGAACAGGTGCAGCTGCGAACTGGCTACCGACACATCGAACTTCTCGATCAGGTAGAAGGTGAAGTAGCTGGTGAAGCTGGCCATGTAGAAGTACTTGGAGAACACCAGCAGGCCCAGCACGATCAGCGCCGCGATCACCCGCCCACGGGAAATGCCGTGGGTCGCCTGTACTGCCTTGCGCGCCTTGGCCTGGTTGAGGTGCTCCTTGTACCAGCTACGCAGCATCAGGGTGACGCCGAGGAAGAACAGCGCGGCCAGGCCGAACCAGGCCACATAGGTCTGGCCGAACGGAATGACAACGGCAGCCGCCAGCAGCGGGCCCAGAGCGGAGCCGGTGTTGCCGCCGACCTGGAAGGTCGACTGGGCCAGGCCGAAGCGCCCGCCCGAGGCCAGGCGCGCGATACGCGAGGTCTCCGGGTGGAAGGTCGACGAGCCAATACCCACCAGCGCCGAGGCCAGCAGAATCATCGGGAAGCTGCCGACGAAGGCCAGCATCACGATACCCACCAGTGTGCACAGGGTGCCCAGCGGCAGCAGGTTCGGTGCCGGTCGGCGATCGGTGAAGAAGCCGACCCAAGGCTGCAGCAGCGAGGCGGTGATCTGGAACGTCAGGGTGATCATGCCGATCTGGGCGAAACTCAGGTCGTAGTTGGCCTTGAGCATCGGGTAGATCGCCGGCAGCACCGACTGGATCAGGTCATTGATCAGGTGCGCCAGGGCGCAGAAACCGATGATGCGCATCACCAGCGGCGTGGCTTGGCTCGCTGCCGCACTGGTGGGCGCCGTGGAGGCGCTACTGATAGCCATGTGCCTGACTCTCCATCCGTTGTTTGGGATCCGATTATCGGGAAACGAATAGATACTTAGCTACCTTTTTTATTTCTCGGGCGCGCAAAGCCGCCAGCAGCTGGCGCAACGGGCACCTGAAAGCCAGCGACATGCCGTTGGGCCACGCAGAAACCGGGCCTGGCCGCTAAGTTTTTGAAAGCGTGCAAATTTTTTTTGAAATGAGTGTTGACAGGGGGGCCGTTCAAGAGAATAATGCGCGCCATCGGCTACATAGCTCAGTTGGTTAGAGCATAGCATTCATAATGCTGGGGTCCGGGGTTCAAGTCCCTGTGTAGCCACCAAACAAGACGAAGGGCTTACCGCAAGGTAAGCCCTTTTTCTTTGTCTGCGAAAAATGCCACAGGCCTGCCCCTCCTTCTCCCGCCTCAACGCATGCCGGTAACAGCCACGGCCAGGCCAAGCCCTATCAGCGCCACACCGATCACCCGATCCACCAGCATCTGCCGCTCGATCATCGCCTTGCGCAATGCCGTGCTGGAGAAGAACACCGCCACCAGGCTGAACCACAGCCAGTGAGCAACAGACATGAAAGCGCCGTAGGCAAAATTCATTGCCAGCGGGCTGCCAGGTTGCACCACCTGAGTGAAGGCGCTGATGACGAACAGCATGGTCTTGGGGTTGAGGGCATTGGTCAGAAAGCCCGTACGCAGGGCCTGCGTTACGTTGGCAGCGCATGCAGTGCCCCCGTCAAGGCTGATGCGCCGGGTGTTGGTCACGGATTGGTAGCCCAGGTAAACCAGATAACCCGCGCCCAGCACTTTCATGCCCAGGAACAGGGTTGGGCTCTGGCTGATGATCACCGCGATGCCCAGCACCGTATACAGGACGTGCACCTGCACCCCCAGGGCAATACCCACGGCGGCAGCCAGCCCGGCCTTGCGGCCCTGTGCATAACTGCTGCGGGTGACCATGGCGAAGTCGGCACCGGGGCTGATGACGGCAAGGAGGGTGAACAGGGCGACGGCGATGAGTTCGGTCATGCTGGTGGCTCTCGATAGGCGATGGAAATGCACAGACCATGCAATTATCGAGAGCTTATAGCCCGGCAAAAATCGATTTATAGTGAAGCAAATCTGATAGCTTTTTTCACAGTTATTTAGACCTGTGCCGGCCTCTTCGCGGGTAAACCCGCTCCCACAGGGACTGCTCCGAACCTGAGGGCAGCGCATCACCTGTGGGAGCGGGTTTACCCGCGAAGAGGCCGACACAGGCAACCAGGGATGCCATGAAACTGCCCCCACTCAACGCCTTCCGCTACTTCGACATCGCTGCCGAAACCGAGAGCTTCGTGCGCGCCGCCGAGCACCTGCACGTCACCCACGGCGCGGTCAGCCGCCAGGTGCGCCTGCTTGAAGAAAGCCTTGGTGTGGAGCTGTTCGAGCGCCGCAACCGGGCCATTTTTCTCACCCCTGCCGGCCGTGCCTTGCAAGGCACTACCCAGGCGATCTTCGAGCAGCTCGAAGGCGCCATACAGCGCTTGCAGCAACAGGCCCGTGACAATGTGCTGGTGCTGTCATGCGAACCGACCATCGCCATGCGCTGGCTGATCCCACGCCTGCCCCGCTTCCATGCCGCCCACCCCGACCTGCAGTTGCACCTGGTGGCCGCAGGCGGGCCACTGGACTTCGCCCGCAGCGGTGTCGACCTGGCAATACGCCGCGACGACTTCCACTGGGACAAGCAGCTGTACAACCAGAAAATCTGCGACGAATGGATCGGCCCGGTGTGCCCTCCCACCGCTCCTACCCACCTCGACGGCCAACGCCTGCTGCACAGCACCACCCGTCCCGGCGCCTGGCCCACCTGGCTGCGCCTGAGCTGCCAGCTGGCCCGGCATACCGAGCGCAGCGACTACGAGCATTTCTACCTGTCGATACAAGCCGCCAGCGCCGGCCTGGGCCTGGCCATCGCCTCAGCTCTCATGGTGCGTGACGAACTCGACAGCGGGCAGCTGCAGGCGCCATTCGGCTTCTTGCGCGATGGCTCGGCCTACCACCTGCTCAGCCCGCAGCCGCTGGAGGACGGCGGCAAGCGCCAGCGCTTTGCCGCGTGGGTAATGGGCGAATGCCAGAGTTGCCTGGCTCATCTGGGCTTGATACAGAACGACGACCCCGAACGGCCGTCACCTCCCCAGGTGCGATAGCCTGCGGTATCCACATGAATACGCCCGGACGGATAGCGCCCCAGGCCCATGTTCCAGGCCTGGCCGTACTGCTGCCAGAAATGGCACAACGGGTTGGGGTCCGCCCAGGCAGGTAGCAGGATATCGACGGCGAAGGCCCGGGTATGGGCGCTGTTGACTGCGCCGCCGGCGCAGACGTTCAGGCGTGGGTCGCGGTAGGCCGAAACCACCTCGAACTGGCGCAGGATGCCTTGGTCGTCGAGTGTCTTGATCAGCGATAGCGTGGAACGCACGGCCGGCCAGTTGCGCGCTGGCGGTACCGCGAAAGGCGAAGCCCGACACAGCTGCCAGTCCGAAGCCGAACGCAGCAACTGATGGATCGGCACCACGCCATACAGGCGGGCATCCACCAGCATCTCGCGAAACGGCCGGGTCTGGTGGTCCCCGGCCCATTGCGCGAACAACCAGAGATCACGCTCATCGGCCTGCGCTGCAGCACCCAGCATGCCCAGTGCCAGCGACAGCCATCCAGCCCTTTTCATCCCTGCTCTCCCTGCCACAGTATGTGCAACACTGCCGAACACGGCAGCGCCCAACAAGGAGTTAAGCATGCACAAGATTGCCTTATCGAGCCTCGCCGCCCTGGCCTTCAGCGGCCTTGCCGCCGCCGACGCGCGCATCGACCTGGGCGACGCCCAGCGCGTGACCCGCCTCTTCGCCTTCCCCAACAACTGCCAAGTGATCTGTTATCGCGACTGGACCCTGGAGCAGACCGTCGAACACTACCTGACCCAGAGCGTACGCCGCGACGGGCATGCGGCCGCCCAGGTGCATGTAAGCCGCGACAATGACCGCCTGCACGCAACCATCAGTGGCGTACCCGCCAGCTATGCCAAGCCCCTGCGCAAGCTGCTCGACAGCGGCGAACTGGCCTATCAAGGGGCCACCCGGCTGAACGAGGACGGCAAATGGTCCTACGACTGGTACCTGTTCCTGCCGCTGGGCATGGCCCTGCAGAACCGCCGCAGCATCGAACTGCTGCACTTCCCGCCGGACTACTCGCTGACCCAGGCCCAGGACTACCTGCGCTCCAACACCACCGACCGCTGGGCCGAGCTGCTGACCTTCAACGGCGTCGACGCCAGCCAGACCCCGGCCTACCAGACCATCATCGACATCGCCCCTATCGCCGCACCGGCCAGCGCGGGTGAGGCGCTGAAGGACACCTACAGCTACTTCAAGGACTACCAGGTGCGCATGGTCAGCGAGATGACCCTGCAGAACCCCGCCAGGCCCTTGCCGATGGTGGCCTTCGGAGCGCCGGTGCGCAGCTGGATCCAGCAACAGTACGGGCCACAGGTGAATGTGCTGGGCCTGGTCAGCATCAGCCCGCAGGCAGGTGCCAAGGTGCCGGTACTGGGTGCCAACCACCCCAGCGCCATCTGGTATGCGGCGAACAAGGACAGCCACGGCGGCGACGAGGATGCAGCCAATGCCGCCGGCTTGAAAATGATGGGGCAGGACCTGACCGCAGCCTGCTGGCAGGCGGGGATGGGGCGCAATCAACGGGCCGATGCCAAGCTGACGCTGGATGCCTGCTCGACCAAGTGGCAGGTGACGCAGAAGAAGCAGACCTGCGAGCTGTTCTTCCGCACCGTGCGCAAGTACACGCCAGAGCAGGCGGCAGCAAAATGCAATACCGGCAGCGTGACCAGAAGCCTGCGCGATCTGGCCAAGCCAATGGAAGCTCAGCCACAGGACCTGTGATTGAAGGCCGCCCTGCTCAGTCTTCGAGCAGGGTACAGGCCATCACCAGAGCGTCTTCACGGCCGCCGGCAACCGGATAATAGTCGCGGCGGCGGCCGATTTCGTTGAAACCGTAGCGCTCGTACAAGCGATAGGCCGACTGGTTGCTGGCGCGCACTTCCAGGAAGCACTCGCGGCCATTGAGCTGGTAGGCCCGGGCCATCAGGTGCTCGAGCAGACGCAGGCCCAGGCCGCGGCCCTGGTTTTCCGGCTTGACAGTGATGTTGAGCAGGTGCGCCTCGTCGATGATAACGTTGATCACGCCATGGCCCACTTGCTGCTGACCATCGAACATCAGCCAGACTTCGTACGACTTGAGCGCATCCTGAAAAATCCCTCGGGTCCAGGGATGACTGAACGCGGCATATTCGATCTTAAGTACGGCATCCAGATCCGCCTCGGTCATCGGGCGGAAACTGATCGAGTCACTCATTCAACGCTCTTCCAGCGCGCCATCAGCTGGCGCATGGCTTTCCAGACGTCCGCCTTGCGCTGCGGCTCGTCCATCAACAGTTCAAGGCCCGGCAAGGCCCAGGCTTCGCCCAGGCCCTCGATCTTCAGGGTTTGGTAATAGGCTTCGCCGTCGGCATTGGCGGCAAAGCGCAGCGCCGGCAGGCCAATCAGCCACAGGCAGGTGCACGGGGCGTCTTCCAGGCGCGCCTGGACAAAGCCCTGGACGAAATCGCGCGCGGCTTCCGGGCCCTGGTCCATGTTGCCGCGCACCAGCAGCGGCCAGCGCACCGGCTCGCCGATGATCTGCGGAGCGTCAGGCAGGCCGGCGGCGCGCAGCATGTCCTTGAGCAGCAGGTAGGACGGGTCGCGGCTCTGGAACGGCTGGCCGGTGGCCAGTTCCACCAGCAGCAGGCAACTGCCGGCGCGCAGCAACTGCAGCGAAAAGCGCGGGGGTGGCACCGGGGCCGTGCGCGGTGGCGCGGCCTGCTCCTCGGCCTCGACGGGCTTGGCGGCCGGCTTGGGCGCACTGCCCGGGCGCGGAATCTCGATTTTCGGCCGCTCGCCGGAGCGGGCCTGCGGGGTGGCGGGCGTCTCGTTGGCTGCCGGTGCCGGCTTTACTTCGAAATCGAGGGCCTCGACCGGCGCCACCGGCAGCAGCAGCTCGGGCCGCGACGGTGCAGCGAACGGCAGTTCGGCGCGCGGCAGCCAGTGCACCACTTGCATGGCGGAAAGGTAGGCGCGGCGACGGGGTTCGGTGAGCAAGGAGCGGGTTTCCGAGGGGTGGAGACAATTGGCCATTCTAACGTGTACGCCTTGGTTTTTGCAGCGCCTATCAGACCGAGCGCCGCCCGCGCGGCGCTTCGCAGGGCAAGCCCGCTCCCACATTTGTTGCAACGTGCCGAACCTGACAGGCCATGGTTGCCAGCCTTGATGGGCCGGCTGGACTTCAGGGCTGGCGCTGCTGCCGCCCCACTTGCCTCAAGCCGTGCACCAAGGCTGACAACACCTCTTTCACAGGCATGGCCACGTTGCAACAAATGTGGGAGCGGGCTCGCCCCGCGAAGCGCCGCGCGGGCGGCGCTCGATCTCACCGGCGCCACAAAAACCAAGACGTACTCCACCATTACAGACCAAGGGGTGAAAACCTCCCCCTCGGATGCAGTACAATCGCCCCCTTTTTCTTGGCAACGAGTCGAAGCCAATGATCGAACCCAAGCGCGTCCTGCGCGCCCTAGCCGAACACTGGGCCCTGATCGAGCCGCTGTGCGAGCGTTTCGACCAGGGCACCCTGAGCCTGGTCGAGTTGCGCCAGCATGTGGCTCGCCAGCAGGTCGAGAGCACCCCGCAGGACATCACCCAGTTGCTCGACGTGTGGATCCGTCTGGATATCCTGGTCCCGGTGGCCAAGAGCCCGAACCGTTTCGAGCTCAACGCGCAGATCCACGACTTCCTCGCCTACCTGCGCCGTGAACACCGGCTGGGCCTGTGCCTGGAGATCGAAGCCTACCTGCGCCACCTGGAACGCCTGGCCGGGCATATCCAGGACGCCTTCGACAATCGCGACAGCGACGACCTGGCGCGCCAGCTGCGCCTGCTCGACATGCGCGTGCGCGATGTACTGAAAAAGCTCGACAACGACGAGCAGGCACTGGTGGCCGTGGCCGAGCGGGCCAAGACCAGCAACCGCCAGATCCCACTGCGCCAGCGGTATGCCGAAGTGCTGGCGACCTGGGACGAGTACGTCGAGCCCATGATCCAGCTGGTCAACGCCGACGGCGCCTTCGAACAGGGCGTACGCAAGGTCGAGACCGTATTGCTGAAGCTGCTGGGTGAACAGGCGCGCCTGGGCCACCTGGTCGACGACGACATGCTGCTACGCACCCACGCGCGCATCCTGGAAATGCAGACCAGCGCCCAGCTGACCCTGCGCCACGCCCGGGAACTGCTACTGCCGCTGCGTGAAGAGGCCCGCCGGCACAACGCCGTGACCCGTGGCGCCGCACTGGCCCTGTCGGTGATCCGGCGCAAGGGCATCGACGCCGTACCGCAAGCGGCCATGCCGATGTTCACCCGCCCGCAAAGCACCTTCCTCGGCAGCGCCAGCCAGGTCGAGGCCTACGTCTACGCCCTGGCCCGCTTCGAGCCCAAGCCGGCGCGTTTCCCCAAGGCGCACAAGACCCAGTCCGGCGCCCTGCCGCGCGCACCGCGCACGGTCAAGGAAATGGCCGAGCGCTGTGAACAGGCCCTGCCGCTGCCCGACCTGATGGTCTGGCTGCTGGAGCAGGAACCCGAAGGCGCCACCGACGAGTTGCTGTACTGGTTCTCGCGCCTGTCGCGGGAAAAGCGCTTCAAGCGCGAACGCCTCGACCGCCGCGAGTACATCACCCAGGAACACCTGGTCAGCCTGCGCTCGTTCGCCCTGACCTCCAGCCGCGAAGACGCCGCCAGCGCGCCTACCGAATCCAACGCGAGCCCAGCCCATGCATCTTGATCTTTCCGAACTGTCCCAGCTCGCGCCGATCTTCCGCGAGCTGTTCAAAGGCTTCCACGTCAGCCGTCGCGACCCCGAGCTGTACGCCCAGCTGTCGAACTTCCAGGACCAGTACCGCACCCTGTTCAAGGCCTTGGGCTTCGAACTGGTGTGCGACACCCGTGGCTTCTACTACTTCGTGCCGGACATGACCGCCGCACAGGTCAACAAGACCGCGCAGCGCCTGTCGCTGTTCACCTTCATCCTGGTCGAGCACTTGGCCGACCAGGGCCGCGACCCGATGGCCGTGCTCGATGGCGGCAGCATCGGCCGTGACGAACTGCCCTCGCTGCTGGACAAGTACCGCGACCTGTTCCTGCAGGCCGAAGTGCAGACCGTGGACGAGCTGGAAGAAAAAATCCTGCGCCGCATGACCCAGCTCGGCTTCGCCTTCGAGGAAGGCGGCATCTACCGCTTCCTGCCGCCGATGCACCGCTTCCTCGATGTGTGCCTGGCCGTGCAACAGGACCGCGACTTGGCGGCCACCCTGCACAGCGACCTGCCGCTGCCGACCCCGGTGCTGGTCGAGGAAGAAAGCCCCGAAGAACTCAACCGCACCGACGACCCGCTCGACCTCAGCCCCTTCGAGGGCGAGGAAAGCGAAGAGGAAGCCCTGGCCCGGGCAATCCGCGAAGAGCAACAGGAGATTGACGCATGAGCCAGGAACGCTACGGCATCCGCCGCTTCGCACTGCTCAACACCGCCGGCTACAGCCTTGGCCTGTTCCCGCTGGAACAGCCGCTGTCGGTCTACGGTGCCAACAACCTGGGTAAATCGGCGTCGATCAACGCCCTGCAGTTCCCGATCCTGGCGCGCATGTCGGACATGAGTTTCGGCAAGTACAGCCTCGAGCAGTCGCGTCGTTTCTACTTCGCCAGCGACACTTCGTACATTCTCTGCGAACTGGCCCTGCCCCACGGCCCGCACGTGATCGGCGTGGTCGGCCGTGGCCCCGGCGGCGGTTTCGGCCACCAGTTCTTCGCCTACAAGGGCGAGCTGGACCTGGACCACTACCAGAAGAACGACACCTGCCTGCGCCAGAAAGAGCTGTTCACCAACCTCGAGCGCCTGGGGATAAAGGCCTACGAGCTGAAGCCGGACGAACTGCGCCGCCTGCTGGTCGGCGGCCACACCTCGGTGCCGCTGGACCTGACCATGATCCCGCTGCGCTCGACCAGCGAGCAAAGCCTGAAAACCTTCCGCGCACTGTTCATCAACCTGCTGCACATGCGCGAAATTACAGCCGCCAAGCTCAAGCAGCTGTTCCTCGATGCCTTCGAGCACAGCCTGCGCTCGGGCAGCGTCGACTATATTGCCGCCTGCGAAGAAGCCTTCCGCGACGTGCGCCGCATGGAACAGGACTACAACGCCCTGGTCGCCGCCGGCCCGCTGGTCGAGGCCCTGGCCGGCGGTGTGGCCCAGCGCGACATTCTACGCGGCAAGCTGCACCGCATTTCGCCAGTGCTCGACACCCTGCTGGGCACCTGGCAGGAATACGCCATGGCGCGCAAGGAAGAGCTGGTAATCCAGGCCGAGCACTACCGTGGCGAGCAGGACCGCCTGCAGAACGACCAGCGCGGCGGCACCCAGGAACTGATGCGCCTGGAGCGTGAAATCACCGGTATCCAGCGCTGGCTGGGCGAGCTGTCGGTGCTCAAGCACCGCTTCGCCCTGGTCGATGACGTCAAGGTGCTGGAGCAGCAACTGCTGGCTGCCAAGGACGCCCACGATGAACTGGCCGGCGCCCTGGCCCAGTCGCGGCAGTTCAGCGCCGAAGACCTGGACGAACGCGTCCGCGACCTGGAAAAGCGCCTGAAGCAGGTCAAGCAGCAGCTCGACCACGCCGACAACAACAGCTACGCCCGCCTGCGCGAAGAGTTCTCGCAGCAGGATGTCGACCGCCTGATGCGCCTGTTCAACGGCGCCCTGTTCAGCCTTCCGCTGGGTGACCGCGGTATCGAACTGGACGACAGCGACCTGTGGGTAAAATCGCTGGAAGCGGTGCTCGACGGCTTCAAAGGCGAACGCTTCGAAGCCCCAGGCCTGTCCATCGACCTGTCGCACATCGACCCACCTGCACTGCAGGCCCTGGCCGACCGTGCCGCCCTGCGCGACCAGAAAGAGCGCCTGGAAAAAGAGCTGAAACAGCTCAAGACCCAGCAAGCCGTGGCCGCCGACCGCTCCGCCTCCAAGGCGCAGACCGAAGCCCTGTACCAGGAAGTGCTGGACGCGCAGAAAGCACTGGAAGACTTCCGCCGCAGCGAAACCCTCGCCGCCGAAGAACCCGAGAAGCTGGAACAGCTGTCGCAACTGGAAGCCGCCCAGGACGAACTCAAGCGCTCCAGCGACGCCTTCACTGAGCGCGTCCAGCAACTGTCGGCCAAGCTGCAACTGGTCGGCCGGCAAATCGGCGACCTCGAGGCCAAGCAGCGCACTCTTGAAGACGCCCTGCGCCGTCGCCAGTTGCTGCCGGCCGACCTGCCCTATGGCACGCCATACATGGAAGCCATCGACGACTCGATGGACAACCTGCTGCCGCTGCTCAACGATTACCAGGACAGCTGGCAGAGCCTGCAGCGGGTGGACAACCAGATCGAAGCGCTGTACGCCCAGGTGCGCCTGAAAGGTGTGGCCAAGTTCGACAGCGAAGACGACATGGAACGCCGCCTGCAGCTGCTGGTGAACGCCTATGCGCACCGCACCGACGAAGCCCTGACCTTGGCCAAGGCCCGCCGCGCCGCGGTCACCGACATCGCCCGGACCTTGCGCAACATCCGCAGCGACTACGACAGCCTCGAGCACCAGTTGGCCCTGTTCAACCGCGAGATCAACAGGCGCCAGGTATCCAACCTGGAGAGCTTCCGCGTGGTGCTGGCGCCGAACAAGGAAGCGCTCAAGCACATCGACCAGATCATCCACAGCGCCGGTCAGTACGAAGAAGGCGAAACCCTGTCGGTGTTCGACCTGACCCAGAGCGCCGAGCAGGACAACAAGAACGAAGAGGCCAAGGAATACCTGGCACGGCTGGTGGCTGCCAACCACAACCAGCTGGGCCTGAAGGACCTGTTCGAGCTGGCGTTCGAGATCACCAAGGTCAACGGCCAGCCGGTGATCCACGCCGACATCGACGGCGCGGCATCCAACGGCACCACCATGACCATCAAGGCGCTGACCAACATGTACCTGTTGCTGCACCTGATGGACCGCGACCTGGCCGGGCGCATCCGCCTGCCGTACTACCTGGACGAAGCAGCGGACATCGACGAACGCAACCAGGCTGCGCTGCTGGAGACCAGCCTGCAGCTGGGCTTCGTACCGATTCTGGCGAGCGTGAAGCCGCAGGTGTCGGCGCGGGTGGCGATCGACCTGGAAGGTGGCAGCGGGCCGAATGGCATCTACATCGACGAGGCGGACTGGAAGTTCATCAGCCGTCGGGATGAGGTGAAGGCGGTTGTGCGTGAGGATCATCAGGCCGAAGAGTTGGCCTGATGTAGCTGGGGCCGCGTTGTGGCCCATTCGCAGCACAAGGCTGCTCCTACAAAGGCCTGCGTACGCCGATCAATGTAGGAGCAGCCTTGTGCTGCGAATGGAGGCCAAAGGCCTCCCGGCAATCTGTCAGGCTATCAATGAGCCCAAGGCAGAATCGGAATCGCGGTCACCGCATTCTGCGGGCTGCCTTCGATCATGCGGTCGCTGTACACCAGGTACACCAGCGTATTGCGCTTCTTGTCCAGGAAGCGCACCACCTGCATGGTCTTGAACACCAGCGAGGTACGTTCCTTGAACACTTCCTCGCCATCCTTCAGCTCACCCTTGAAACTGATCGGCCCAACCTGACGACAGGCAATCGATGCCTCCGCCCGGTCCTCCGCCAGCCCCAGCCCACCCTTCACGCCGCCGGTCTTGGCCCGCGACAGGTAGCAGGTCACGCCCTCGACCTTGGGGTCGTCGAACGCCTCGACCACAATACGGTCATTCGGCCCGAGGAACTTGAACACGGTGGACACCTGGCCGATTTCCTCGGCCCCGGCCAGCATTGGCAGCACCAATGCTGCCACGCCGATTACCCGCTTCAACAGGCTCATACCAGCACCAGGTTGTCGCGGTGCACCAACTCCGGCTCTGCGCTGTAGCCCAGCAGACTTTCGATAGCATCGGATGGCTGGCCAATGATCTTCTGCGCCTCCAGGGCGCTGTAGTTGGCCAGGCCGCGCGCCACCTCATGGCCGTCCGGGCCGACGCACACCACCATCTCGCCACGACGGAAACTGCCCTGCACGGTCTTCACGCCAACCGGCAGCAGGCTCTTGTTGGCCTGGCGCAGCGCCTGCACGGCACCGGCATCCAGCACCAGGGTGCCACGGGTCTGCAGGTGGCCGGCCAGCCACTGCTTGCGCGCGGCAAGCATGCCGCGCTCGGGCGACAGCAAGGTACCCAGGCGTTCACCGGCCTTGAGACGATCCAGCACGCGCTCGATGCGGCCACCGATGATGATGGTGTGAGCACCGGAACGGGCCGCGAGGCGTGCGGCACGCAGCTTGGTCTGCATGCCGCCACGGCCCAGAGCGCCACCGGTACCGCCGGCCACGGCATCCAGTGCCGGGTCGTCGGCGCGGGCCTCGTAGATCAGCTGAGCTTCCGGATTGTTGCGTGGGTCGGCGTCGAACATGCCATCGCGGTCGGTGAGGATCACCAGCAGGTCAGCCTCGACCAGGTTGGCCACCAACGCCGCCAGGGTGTCGTTGTCACCGAAGCGGATCTCGTCAGTGACCACGGTATCGTTTTCGTTGATCACCGGCACCACGCCCAGGTCTACCAGTGTGCGCAGGGTGCTACGGGCGTTCAGGTAACGCTTGCGGTCGGACAGGTCGTCATGTGTAAGCAGGATCTGCGCGGTGTGCTTGCCGTGCTCGCCGAAGCTCGACTCCCAGGCCTGCACCAGACGCATCTGGCCGATCGAGGCAGCGGCCTGCAACTCGTTCATCGCACTCGGTCGCGAGGTCCAGCCCAGCTGGCTCATGCCGGCAGCCACGGCTCCGGAGGAGACCAGTACCAACTCCACGCCTGCCTCACGCAGCGCGACCATCTGCTCGACCCAAACGGCCATGGCACCGCGGTCGAGGCCCTTGCCATCGGCGGTCAGCAGAGCACTGCCAATCTTCACGACCCAGCGCTTGGCGCCCGTCACCTTGCTTCGCATCTTCTTCCAACCTATGTCGAATCTGTAGATACCGTGGATACAAAAACGCCGCTCCAAAGAGCGGCGTTTAGTGTACTGCAACCGGTCAGTCGCGCACGTAAATGATTTCCGGGCCGTCTTCGTCGTCCTCGAAATCATCGTCCCAATCGTCATCATCGCCGATGTCGTGCACGCTCTTGACGCCGGTACGGCGCAAGGTACGGGCGTCGTCCAGGGCCTGCAGCTGGGCACGGGCTTCGTCTTCGATGCGCTGGTCGAGGTCGGCCAGCTCTTCGGCATAGGCCGGGTCGTTGGCCAGGCGGTCGGCGCGGTCTTCGAGGTAGCGCATCAGGTCGTGGCTGAGCTTTTCGGTGCCCTGCTTGGAGATGGCCGAAATCACGTAGACCGGGCCCTCCCACTGCAGGCGCTCGACCACTTCCTTGACCCGCTCGTCACGCTCGTCGTCCATGACCATGTCGGCCTTGTTCAGCACCAGCCAGCGCTCACGCTCGGCCAGCGACGGGCTGAAGCGGGTCAGCTCGTTGATGATGACTTCGGCGGCATCGGCCGGGTTGCTTCCGTCCAGCGGCGCCATGTCGACCAGATGCAGCAGCACGCGGGTACGCGCCAGGTGCTTGAGGAAGCGGATACCCAGGCCGGCACCTTCGGAAGCGCCTTCGATCAGGCCGGGGATGTCGGCGATGACGAAGCTCTTCCAGCGGTCGACGCTGACCACGCCCAGGTTCGGCACCAAAGTGGTGAATGGGTAGTCGGCCACTTTCGGCTTGGCGGCCGAAACCGAGCGGATGAAGGTGCTCTTGCCAGCGTTCGGCAGGCCCAGCAGGCCGACGTCGGCCAGCACTTTCATTTCCATCTTCAGGTCACGCTGCTCACCCGGCTTGCCAGGGGTGGTCTGACGTGGCGCACGGTTGGTACTGGACTTGAAACGGGTGTTACCCAGGCCGTGCCAGCCGCCCTGGGCGACCATCAGCTTCTGGCCAGGGGTGACCAGGTCACCGATCACTTCCTGGGTGGAAGCGTCGATCACGGTGGTGCCAACCGGCACGCGCAGGAACAGGTCGTCGCCCTTCTTGCCGGTGCAGTCGGTGCTGCCACCGTTGGCGCCGCGCTGGGCCTCGTGGTGACGGGTATAGCGATAGTCGACCAGGGTGTTGAGGTTTTCGTCGGCAACCATGTACACCGAACCGCCGTCGCCCCCATCACCACCGTTGGGGCCACCGTTTTCGATGAACTTCTCGCGACGGAAGCTCATGCAACCGTTGCCACCGTCACCGGCCTTGACCCGAATGGATACTTCGTCAACAAACTTCATTCAAAACCGCCTCTCGCCTTCCGACGAGCTGAATACTGATAAACCTGAGGCTCTTGCAAAAATGAGCGCGGCGGCCCCGTACGACCGTAGAAACCCACGCCGGCAGCCCATACAAACAGCTTTGCAAGAGGCTCACCACAAACGAAAAAGCCCCGTCGCATGACGGGGCTTCTGGAGCGACGTCGCGATTAAGCTGCGACGATGCTCACGTAACGGCGGTTGAACTCGCCTTTTTTCTCGAACTTGATCACGCCTTCGATCTTGGCGAACAGGGTGTGATCCTTGCCCATGCCAACACCGTAACCAGCGTGGAATTCGGTGCCGCGCTGGCGGACGATGATGTTGCCTGGCTTGATAACCTGGCCACCATACATCTTCACGCCAAGGCGTTTCGATTCTGAGTCGCGACCGTTACGAGTACTACCACCAGCCTTCTTGTGAGCCATGGTTCAATTCTCCAAATAAATTCAGGGGATCTAGGGGATTAAGCCTGGATGCCGGTGATTTTGATCTCGGTGAACCACTGGCGGTGGCCCATGCGCTTCATGTGGTGCTTACGACGACGGAACTTGATGATGCGAACCTTGTCGTGGCGGCCTTGCGAAACGACTTCGGCCACTACTTTAGCGCCAGCAACAACTGGAGCACCGATGGTGACTTCTTCACCGTTGGCGACCAGCAGAACGCGATCGAAAGTCACGGATTCGCCAGTGGCGACTTCCAGTTTTTCGATCTTGAGGAATTCACCTTCAGCGACTTTGTACTGCTTGCCGCCGGTAACGATTACTGCGTAAGACATGGTATTTCTCCGATAATCCTGCTCACCCAGCGCTTTATATGATGAGTATTGGCTGGCATGGCTGCACAGGGCTGGAAAGGCCCGGCGCAATTGCGTAAGGCAGGTGCTGCCCAGGAAGTTAGGGTGCGCGATTGTACGCAACCCCGGTTTTGCTTGCAAGTACCGCCCCCGGGCAGCTGGCACCGCGCCTTGACACACCGGTACCCGCGACCTAGCATGCCGCGCAACCTCACTGGAGCAGCCGATGCAACCCCAATCCTTCTACCGCGCGGTGGCTGATGATTTCAGCGCCGTCGACGAGATCATCAAGAAGCAGCTGACCTCGCGCGTGCCGCTGGTATCGAAGATCGGCGACTATATCACGTCCGCCGGTGGCAAGCGCCTGCGTCCCCTGCTGGTGCTGCTATGTGGCAAGGCCCTGGGCCGCGAAGGCGACGACCTGCGCCTGCTGGCTGCCACCATCGAATTCCTGCACACCGCCACCCTGCTGCACGACGACGTGGTCGACATGTCCGGCATGCGCCGTGGCCGCTCAACCGCCAATGCCCTGTGGGGCAACGCGCCGAGCGTGCTGGTGGGCGACTTCCTCTATTCGCGCTCGTTCGAGATGATGGTCGAACTGGGTTCGATGCCGGTCATGCAGATTTTGTCCAAGGCCACCCGCGTGATTGCCGAGGGTGAAGTGCTGCAACTGTCGCGGGTGCGCGACGCCAGCACCACCGAGGAAATCTACATGGAGGTCATCCGCGGCAAGACCGCGATGCTGTTCGAAGCTTCGACCCACAGCGCCGCTGCGCTGGCCGAAGCCACCGACGAACAGCGCGAGGCCCTGCGCACCTTCGGTGACCACCTGGGCGTGGCGTTCCAGCTGGTCGACGACCTGCTGGACTACAAGGGCGACTCCCAGACCCTGGGCAAGAACGTCGGTGACGACCTGGCCGAAGGCAAGCCTACCCTGCCGCTGATCTACACCATGCGCGAAGGCACCGCCGAACAGGCTGCACTGGTGCGCCAGGCGATCCAGAAGGGTGGCCTGGAAGACCTGGAGCAGATTCGCGTGGCAGTCGAGGAATCGGGTGCGCTGAAGTACACGGCGGAGCTGGCGCGTGACTATGTGAAGCGTGCCATCCAGTGCCTGGAAGTGCTGCCGGCCAGCGAATACCGTGATGCGCTGGTCGAGCTGAGCGAGTTTGCTGTCGCGCGTACTCACTGATAGACCGAGTCGTATTCTTCGCGGGCTTGCCCGCTCCCACAGGGACCGCGCAAGCCTCGAAGGTAGCGCAGATCCTGTGGGAGCGGGCAAGCCCGCGAATGCTTTTGTCCGGACATAATCACTTCCGCAGAAATACCTTTTACAATGTGGGCTTTCAACCGCCTGTCTGTTTGAGGAACCGAAGTGAGCACTCTGCCACCCTGCCCAAAATGCAACTCCGAATACACCTATGAGGATGGCACTCAGCTGATCTGCCCTGAATGCGCCCACGAGTGGTCGGCCAGCGGCGACGCCGAAGCAGCCAGCGACGAGGTGGTGAAGAAGGACTCGGTCGGCAACATCCTGCAGGACGGCGACACCGTCACCGTGATCAAGGACCTCAAGGTCAAGGGCTCTTCCCTGGTGGTCAAGGTCGGCACCAAGGTCAAGAACATCCGCCTGTGCGACGGCGACCACGACATCGACTGCAAGATCGACGGCATCGGCGCCATGAAGCTGAAGTCCGAGTTCGTCCGCAAGGTCTGATTTTCCAAAAACCGCCAATTGGCGCTTGCCATCAAGATAATAAGAATTATTCTCATCGGAACTGCTATCCAAGGAGAATAGCCATGACTTATCTGATCGACGCCTGGCTGGACCGCCCTCACCCCTACCTGCGCATTCTTCATCGGGAAACCGGCGAAGTGTGCGCGGTGCTTGAAGAAGAAGCGCTCGACGAGCTGCGTGACCAGGGCGACCTGGACATGAGCGGGCTGAATTCGAGTGAGCCGGGGGTGCTCAAGGAACTGGTGCGGAATCTGTTTCTGTTCTGCTATGCGCGGGCGTTGCGCCCCGGGGGAACAGACTGGAACTGACGGACCTGGCGAGGGCTTCGCCCTCGATCGCGACACAAGGCCGCTCCTACAGGTGTATGCGTTCCCCTGTAGGAGCGGCCTTGTGTCGCGAATGGGCCGCAAAGCGGCCCCAGCGGTATTACAGAACGTCGAGCAGCTCGACGTCGAACACCAGCACGCTGTGCGGCGGGATGCTGCCAACGCCTTGGGCGCCGTAGGCCAGCTCGCTCGGCACGTACAGGCGCCATTTGCTGCCAGCGTTCATCAGCTGCAGGGCTTCGGTCCAGCCAGCGATCACACCACCCACCGGGAATTCAGCCGGCTGACCACGGTCGTAGGAGCTGTCGAACACAGTGCCGTCGATCAGGGTGCCGTGGTAGTGCGTGCGCACGCTGTCTTCGCGGGTCGGCTTGGCGCCTTCGCCAGCAGTCAACACTTCGAACTGCAGGCCCGAGGCCAGGGTGGTGATGCCGTCACGCTTGGCGTTCTCGGCCAGGAATGCCTTGCCAGCAGCAGCAGCGGCTTCAGCCTTGGCAGCCGCTTCGGCTTGCATCACGTCGCGGATGACCTTGAAGCTGGCCGACAGGTCGGCTTCGCTGACGCGGCTGTCGGCGCCGTTGAAGGCATCGGTCAGACCAGCCAGGATGGCTTCCAGGCTGACGCCTGGTGGCGGGTTGTCGCGCAGTTGGCCGCCCAACTGACGGCCGATGCCGTAGCTGACGCGAGTTTCGTCGGTGGACAGGTTGAGTTCGGACATTGTCGTGCTCCACTGCAGGGCGCAGTGAAGCCGCGCCCTTGATGAAAAGGGCGAGCAGCCTAGCACACTGGGGCGCTGCGAGCAGCTACCAGGCCGAGCGCTGGGAAATCGGCACCTTCAAGTCTTCTTCCGGGTGCGTGCCCATGCCGCACATTTCGTCCTGCACCGACCAATGCACCAGGTTCATCGAAACCATGGGGATGGTTTGCAGCAACTTGCGCGCATCCTCCACCGAATGCACGCGCAAGCGTTCACCACGGGTGTCTGACAGGGGGTGGGGGTGGCCTTTGATCCGGGCCTCGAGCAGGTAGTCACCGCCTTCGATGGCGATCAGGTTCAGTTCGTCGACATGGCCAGCCCTGGCTTCGGTATTGAGCTGATGCAGGTTCATGAGAGCACCTCGCGATGGGAACCACGCATGAGAGCTCATTTTTTGTACAGAAAGGGCGAATGCACAAGGCATGACTGACGCCGCTCGTCAGTTGGTCTGTGCCGGCCTCTTCGCGGGCTTGCCCGCTCCCACAGGGATTGCGAAGAGGCCTGAAAGGCTCAGTGCTTGGTCAGCTTGTCCAGGTAGCCCATGCAGAATGCCGAGACCACGAAGGTCATGTGGATGATCACATACCACATCAGGTAATCGGTGGAGATGTTCTGCGCGTCCATGAACACCCGCAGCAGGTGGATGGACGAAATGGCTACAATCGACGCAGCAACCTTCATCTTCAGCGACGAAGAGTCCATCTTGCCCAGCCAGTTGAGCTTTTCCTTGCTCTCGTCGATGTCCAGTTGGGAGACGAAGTTCTCGTAGCCGGAGATCATCACCATCACCAGCAGGCCACCCACCAGCGACATGTCGATCAGCGACAGGATCACCAGGATCAGATCGGCTTCGCTAAGGGCAAAGACGTTGGGCAGGACGTGGACCACTTCCTGGAAGAATTTCAGCGCCAGGGCCAGCAGGCCGAGGGACAGGCCAAAGTAGATAGGGGCGAGCAGCCAGCGCGAGGCATACATCGCGTTTTCGAGGATACGTTCCATGGAGTGTCGGGACTCATCAGGTGACTAAAAAAGCGACGGCGAGTATAGCCAGCCACCTGTTACAGCAAAAGCCCGGGGCTGCCATGCAGCCCATTCGCTTGTAGGAGCAGCCTTGTGCTGCGAATGGGCCGCGAAGCGGCCCCCTGCATCAATCAGGTCTCAGGATGAAACTGGTAATCCCCCAGATTCCGACACCGCTCACCATTGATCCGCCGCAACTGTGCCTGCAAATGCAAACACCAGATCTGCGGATCCTCGGCCACCTGATACCCATGCAAGGTCAGGCTGTCGACAATGGCATTGAGCACCGATTCGGCCACCAGCGGCCCATGGAACGGTCCTTGGGCCTTGATCGCGGACGGTTGCTCACCGGCCATGCCGGCGGCGAACAGCAGTGTCCACATGCCGTTGTCCCCGGCCAGCGGGCGGATGCTGCATTCGATGCGGGTCACCAGGCCCAGGCACTGGCGTGTGAGGCTGAGATTGCGCATGGCCGCGCCCCCTCCAATGAGCCTTGTTCAGCCTGAACCTCAGGCTGTTTCCATCCTGAACGCTGATACCGTCCTAAGTTCCAGCATAGAAGAACAGTCCAGAAAGATGGAAAACCGGCGCTGAACGGTAGCACATCGCCGCTAGCGCCGGATTCTTGACTCAGGCCGGCTTGGCCTGGGCAATCACCTCTTCCAGACGCTCCTTCTCCGCCTTCTCGATTTCTTCCTCGCCGATCATCTCGGCAATCTCACGCAGGCGCTCCACCACCCGGGCGTTGACGCTGCCTTCGGTGAACTGGCCCTTGTCATCCAGTATCCCGGCCTCCTCACCCACCAGCAGGCTCAACGCCTCGTCGGCCTGGCTGACCGCGTACACGTGGAACATGCCGTTTTCCACAGCCTGCAGCACGCGCTCGTCGAGCATCAGCGTGGCGACGTTGGCACGCGGGATGATCACCCCCTGCTCGCCGGTCAGGCCACGCGCCTCGCACAGGCGGAAAAAGCCCTCGATCTTCTCGTTGACCCCGCCCACCGCCTGTACTTCACCAAACTGGTTGATCGAACCGGTAATGGCGAAGCACTGCTTGAGCGGCGTGCGCGACAAGGCCGAGATCAGCGTGCAGGCTTCGCCCAGCGAGGCGCTGTCACCGTCCACATAGCCGTAGGATTGCTCCAGAGCGATGCTCGCCGAGATCGCCAGCGGGAACTCCTGGGCATAGCGGCTGCCCAGGTAGCCGGTGAGGATCATCACACCCTTGGAGTGGATCGGCTGGCCGAGGTTGACCTCTCGCTCGATGTCGACGATACCGCTGCCGCCAGGGTACACGGTAGCGGAGATACGCGCCGGCATGCCGAACGCCGAATCCCCCACTTCCAGCACGGTCAGGCCGTTGCACTTGCCGATGGCCGCGCCTTCAGTGTCGATCAGGATGATGCCGGCGAGCATGTCGTCCAGCACCCGCTGCGAAACACGCCCGGTGCGGGTGGCCTTGGCCCTGAGCGCGCGCTCGATGTGCCCGGCGTCGGTCATTTCGTCACTGGCCAGCTGGCGGATGAAATCGGCTTCGCTGACCAGCTGGAACAGGTCGCCGATACGCGCCGACAGGCGCGACTGGTTTTCTGCCAGACGAGCACTGTAGGTGGCCAGGCGCGCTACCGCGTCACTGGTCAGTGGCGCCATGCCCTCTTCGTTGGTACGGGTGCGCAACAGCTGGGCGAACTGCTCCAGGTTCTCGTCGACCATGGGCATGTCTTCGTCGAAATCCACCAGCACCCGGAACATCTCCTGGAAGTCCGGGTCGTGGTCCTGCAGCGCGTAGTACAGCTGGCGCGAACCGATGATGACCAGCTTGATGTTCAGCGGGATCATCTGCGGCGTCAGGCTGACGGTAGCAACCCGGCCCAGCTCGCCCAGTGGCGACTCCATCTTCAACTTGCGCGACTGCAGCGCACGCTTGAGCGCATCCCAGACGAACGGCTCGCCCAGCATCTTCTCGGCTTCCAGAATCAGGAAGCCGCCGTTGGCCCGATGCAGCGCGCCCGGACGCAACTGGCGGTACGAGGTGTACAGCGCCCCCTGGTCGGTGCTGTATTCGATACGGCCAAACAGGTTGTCGTAGGTCGGGTGCGGCTCGAACACCACCGGCGCACCGCCGTCGGCATGGTGGCCGACCACCAGGCTGGGGGCATACTGCTCTTCCAGCAGCTTGCGCGCGGCCGCGTCGGTTTTGCTGTCATCGACCAGTTGCTCGACCACGGTACGCAGCAGGTTCAGCTGTACCGACTGCAGGTAGGCGCAGACCGCAGCGTTCTCGGCGTATTTTTCCGACAGCGGCGCCAGCAATGGCTGCAGGGCCAGGGTGATGGTTTCTTCGTTGAGTTGGCGCAGCTGGTTGTTCGACTCGCGTTTCCACTGCGGCAGGCTGGCCAGCTCTTCGTTCAGGCGCTCCTCGAGCAGGGCGATATCCTCGTGAAACTGCTCACGCACCTCTTCCGGCAACTGGGCGAACTCGGCTTCATCCAGCGCCTTGCCGTCAGCCATCGGGGTGAAAGCGACGTTGCTGGCGTCGCGGTACAGGGCCACGTCCTTTTCCAGCGAGGCGCGCTCGATCACATCCAGGGCGCGGTCGTAACGCTGGTTGAAGGCGCGGTCGATGGCGCCCTTCTTCTGTTGGTAGGACGGGTGCTCGAACACCGCCGGGAAGGTCGACAACAGGTTGTCGATCAGCCCGTTCATGTCGGCGATGAAGGCCCCGGCGCTGCCGGACGGCAATTCCAGTGCGCGAGGTTCGCGAGTGTCATCGAAGTGATTGACGTAGACCCAGTCGGCCGGGGTCTGCTGGCGCTTACCCTCGGCCTTGAGGTAGCGCTTGACGAACGAGAAACGGCCGGTGCCGGGCTCGCCCATCACGTACACGTTGTAACCGGGGCGCGGCATGGCCACGCCGAACTGCAGGGCCTCGACAGCGCGCTCCTGGCCCAGGACTCCGCGAAACGGCTCCAGATCGTCGGTATGGGTAAAGGCAAACTGCTCGGGGGAGAAACGCCGGGTCAGGGCTTCAGGCGCGAGACGCAGGCGCGCAGCGACAGGATCGGGCATTGGGTTTCCTTACTTCGGCGGGGCAGATACGCAGCATTCTGGCGCTGCCCGCGCGCGCGTTGCAAGGCTCCACGGGACTTTATGTCGCAGCCTGGGCGGGTCATGTAACAGCAAATTTTTCGCAATCAGCAACGCAACCATTAGATCGTGCCTAAACTCCAAGCTGCGCGGGTGGGTGAAATGCTTCCCCGACCTGGCAACCGAGTTGCCAGAAACCCTGACCCTTGGTTAAGACAAATAGAGAACAAATGCTATGAAACGGATTCTTCTGGGTACTCTGTTCACCGTGGTCTCAGTCAGTGCCATGGCCGAAGCGCCAGGCGGCCCGAACTGCGGCTGGGGCAACATGCTGTTCGAAGGCCAGCGCGGCACTCCGGCACACTTCCTGGCTTCCACCACCAATGGCACCTCCGGTAACGCCACCTTCGGCATGACCTCCGGCACCAACGGCTGCTCGACCAAGGCTTCGCTGACCTACGGTGGCAAGTCCTGGTTCGCCATGAACGGCATGATGAACGAGCTGTCCGAAGACATGGCCATGGGCCAGGGCGAAGCACTGACCACCTATGCCGTGGTCCTCGGCGTAGCCCCGGAAGACCGTGGCTACTTCGCATCGGTCACCCACCAGCACTTCAATCAGATCTTCAGCAGCGCCGACGTCACTGCCGAAACCGTCCACAGCAACACCCTGGCCGTCCTGAAGAACGACCCACGCCTGGCCAAGTACGCTACCGAGGCCTAAGCCCAGCTGCTCCCGCCCCGACCTGGGGCGGGTTTCGCCTTTTTTCGGCATCGTTGAGAAGTAGTTGCCCGACATGCTCAAACGCTTCGTTTCCCTGGCGCTGTGTGCCTGCGCCCCTGTTCATGCCGCGCCCGTGCTGGACCAAGGCCGTGTCCAGCAACTGGCCAACACCCCTTACTGGATTGCCCTGGGCCATTACGAAACCGCCAAGCTCGGTGGCTGGCGCAGCTATGTGGACGATGATGCGTTCTTCCTCGCAGAAGACGGCGCGCACCACCCCGACCACGAACTGCAAGCCACGGTCGAAGCGCTATACGCCCCGGCCAACCTCGGCGACAGGCACGCCCAGTGCGTGTTCCCGGCGCGCACCCGCTGGCTGCGCGAACAGCTCGACCTGCAAGATTTACCGCAACCGGACTGCCAGGAATTCACCACCTGGTACCAATCGATCGACCCGCACAGCGCGGCGCTGATCTTCCCGGCGGCCTACCTGAACAGCCCGTCATCGATGTTCGGCCACACCTTGCTGCGCATCGACCAGTCCAACACCCGCAGCGACGACACCACGCTGCTGAGCTACGCGATCAACTTTGGTGCCTATATCGAAGGCAACGACAACAGCATCCTGTACGCCTGGAAGGGCCTGATGGGTGGCTATCCGGGCCTGTTCGCGCTGATGCCCTACCAGGAAAAACTGTCCGAATACCGCAGCCTGGAAAACCGCGACCTGTGGGAGTACCAGCTGGACCTGACCCCGGAAGAAACCGGGCGCATGGTCGAGCATGTGTGGGAGCTGAAGCAGATCCAGTTCGACTACTTCTTCTTCGATGAAAACTGCTCGTACCGCCTGCTGGAGCTGCTGCAGGTGGCCCGCCCGAGCCTGAACCTGACCTCGCAGTTCCCGCTCACCGCCATCCCGACCGACACGGTGAAGGCCGTGAAGCAGTCCGGCATGGTTGCCAGCGAGACGTACCGCCCCTCTCGCGAACGTGAACTGCTGGCCCGGGCCGAGCCGCTCGATCACGGCGAAAAGCGCCAGGTGCTGGCTGTAAGCGCCGACACCGCACAACTGCAGAGCCCAGAATTCAAGGCCCTCCCCCGCGAGCGCCAGGCGCTGGTGCAGGATGCCGCGTACCGCCTGGAGCGTTACCGCGCCAATGGCCAGGCGCGCGACCCAGGGCAGGCAAAACGCAGCTTCGAACTGCTGCGGGCGATCAACAGCAACCCACCACCGCCCCTGCAGATCGAGCGCCCAGGCCTGCCCGAAGACGGTCACGACTCACGCACCTGGCAGCTGGGCGTGGGCACCCGCGAAGACCGAGCCTACGCAGAGTACGGCCTGCGCATGGCCTATCACGACCTGAATGACAACGCCTATGGCTTCCCGCTGGGGGCGCAGATCGAGATCCTGCAACTGAAGCTGCGCCAGTACGAAGGCAACGACTGGCAGGTGCAGCGCCTGGACCTGGCCACCATCCGCTCGCTGACGCCGCGCAACGAGCTGCTCAAGCCCTGGTCGTGGCAGGTGGCCGGCGGGCTGGAGCGGGTGCCAGGCAAGCATGACGACGAGGTGCTGGTGAGCCATGTGAACGGCGGAGCCGGCGGCACTTGGCAACTGGCCGACGGGTTGCTGGGCTTTGCCCTGGGCACGGTTCGGGTCGAGCACCACAATGATTTTGCCCAGTTCATCGCCCCGGCGGCGGGCTTCAATGGCGGGCTGCTGTGGCGCAACGGGCTGGGCAACATGACGCTGGAGGCCAAAGGCGATTATTTCACCAATGGCGAGGTGCGGCGCAGTGTGAGCCTGAACCAGCAGTGGGAGATCAGCCAGAACCTGGGGATACGGTTGAGTGCTTCGCGGGAGTTCAGCCACCTGGCTACAGCGCAGAACGAGGTGATGCTGGAGTTGAAGTGGTATCACTACTGAAGCGGACTTTGTGGGAGCGGCCTTGCGTCGCGAAAGGGGTGCGAAGCGCCCCCGGATTGTTGCACTCATGCAGAATTGCCGGGGCCGCTTTGCAGCCCTTTCGCGACGCAAGGCCGCTCCCACAAATGACCGCATCAAGGCTGACCTGTGTGAACCAACCGACTCTTTGACACTGTTTTGACGGCTCCCCGACAAATCGCCACCTAGACTTTCCAGTATCAACCGGAGGGCGTTGTGGTTATGTCGCGGTACTGGTTTGGGGTGTGCATGGCGTTGTTGCTGTCAGGTTGCGAAACCACCCACGAGCAGATGGTCAACCAGGGGTATCCCCCCGCCTATGCCGATGGTTTCCAGGACGGCTGCAGCAGCGGCCGCCAGGCGGCTGGGCTGATGGTTGGCGGCTTTCGCAAGAACGTGCCGCGCTACCTGCACGAGCGCCAGTACGAAAACGGCTGGGACGACGGCTTTCGCCAGTGCCACGCCATGCAGAACAGCGAAGAACAGCGCCAGTACCACGAGCGCTTCTGGGACCAGCGCGAGCGCGACTGGGAGCAGGAAAAGGACCGCGACGCCGCCCGCGCCTATCGCCACAACTGAGTCGCAAACGGACATCCCTTGAAACCGGCGACCTGCGATGATGGTCTCCTGCACAAGGAGGCCACGCATGAGCCGAGCATTCGTCAACGAAGACCAGGCCGCCGCCCAGGCTGACCAGCCGGTTGAGCGACGGGTCAGCGAACAACCCAATTATGTCACCGCCAGTGGCCTGCGCCAGCTGCAGGAGCGCGTGGCCGAGCTGAATACCCTGCGCAGCGAACTGCAGGCACTGGGCGAGCGTGGCGACAAGCAGCGGCTGGCGGATACCGAACGGGACCTGCGCTACTTCAATGCGCGGGTGCAGAGCGCCCAGGTGGTGCCGGCAGCGACGTCGCGGAGCAAGGTGCAGATTGGCAGCCGGGTGCGGTTTGTCGATGCGCAGGAGCAGGAACATGTGGTGCGGCTGGTGGGTGAGGATGAAGCCGATGCCGGGCGCGGGCTGATCAACTGGGGGTCGCCGTTAGGGCGGGCCTTGCTCGGGGCGGAGCCTGGGGATGAAGTGCTGTGGCGTAGACCGGCGGGGGATCAGGTGATCGAAGTGATTGAGGTTATGGGTGAAGATTGAGGGCCCTGGGGCTGCTTTGCAGCCCATCGCGACGCAAGGCCGCTCCCACAGGAATACGCAATTCCCTGTGGGAGCGGCCTTGTGTCGCGAAAGGGCCGCAAAGCGGCCCCAGCGATCTCGAATCAGACCACGCCCTGCGCCAGCATCGCATCGGCCACTTTCACGAAGCCCGCAATGTTCGCACCTTTGACGTAGTTGATGCTGCCATCCGCCTCTTCACCGTAGTGCACGCAAGCATGGTGAATCGACTGCATGATGTTGTGCAGCTTGCTGTCCACCTCACCGGCAGTCCACAGCAGGCGCATGGCGTTCTGCGACATCTCCAGCCCCGACACGGCTACGCCGCCAGCGTTGGAGGCCTTACCCGGGGCGTACAGGATGCCGGCTTCCAGGAAGATGTCCACCGCCTCCAGGGTGGTCGGCATGTTGGCGCCTTCGGCCACGCAGATGCAGCCATTACGCAGCAAAGTGCGGGCATCTTCGGCGTCCAGTTCGTTCTGCGTGGCACATGGCAGGGCGATGTCGCACGGCAGGCTCCATGGGGTCTGGCCCTTGCGGAACTCCAGGCCGAACTGCGCGGCCAGCTCGCTGATGCGGCCACGCTTGACGTTCTTCAACTCCATGACCGCATCCCACTGGGCATCGGTCAGGCCAGCTTCAGCGTACAGGGTGCCTTCAGAGTCGGACAACGAAATAACCTTGCCGCCCAGGTCCATGACTTTGCGCGCGGCATACTGGGCCACGTTACCCGAACCGGAAATCGCCACGCGGCAGCCATCGATACGCTTGTCCTGGCGCTTGAGCATTTCTTCGGCGAAGTACACGCAGCCGTAGCCGGTGGCTTCCGGGCGGATCAGGCTGCCGCCGTAGGTCATGCCCTTGCCGGTCAGCACCGAAGTGAACTGGTTGGCCAGGCGCTTGTACTGGCCGAACATGAAGCCGATTTCGCGGGCACCCACGCCGATGTCGCCTGCAGGGACGTCCAGGTCAGCGCCAATGTGGCGGTACAACTCGCTCATGAACGCCTGGCAGAAGCGCATGACTTCGGCGTCGCTCTTGCCTTTGGGGTCGAAGTCCGAGCCACCTTTACCGCCGCCCATGGGCAGCGAGGTGAGGGAGTTCTTGAAAACCTGCTCGAAGGCCAGGAACTTGAGTACCCCCAGGTTGACCGACGGGTGGAAGCGCAGTCCGCCCTTGTACGGACCGATGGCGCTGCTCATCTGGATGCGGTAGCCGCGGTTGACCTGCACCTTGCCCTGGTCATCAACCCAGGACACGCGGAACAGTACGGCGCGCTCGGGCTCGACCATGCGCTCCAGAATGCCGGCCTGCAGGTAATGCGGGTTGGCCTCGAGGAACGGCCACAGGCTGCGCAGCACTTCTTCCACCGCCTGGTGGAACTCAGGTTGGCCCGGGTCACGTTGCTGCAGGCGCGCGAGGAAACTGTCGACAGATTCGATCATGGTAGACATCTCACCAAGAGGATTGGACTTATTGGTTTTTTTCAGGAATGTACCAAGAAGCAAACGCACTGGAACAGGGCGAAATGTCGTTTTTTTGAAATTATTTGGTGCGTTTTCTATAACTGTATACAAATTCGCAATCAGTGTTGGCTTCTTCGCGGGTAAACCCGCTCCCACAGGAATGTCCATAGCTCTCGGGGTTTGCGCAGCTCCTCTGTGGGAGCGGGTTTACCCGCGAAGAAGCCAACGCCGCTTTCCAGCAGGCACAAAAATGGGGCCGCATAGGGCCCCATTCTTGTGCTTCGGAAAACCGGCTTACTGGGCCAGCTTCTTGTGCCGTACACGGTGCGGCTGGGCAGCAGCATCGCCCAGGCGCTTCTTGCGGTCGGCTTCGTACTCGGTGTAGTTACCCTCGAAGAACACCACGTTCGAGTCGTCTTCGTACGCCAGGATGTGGGTAGCCACACGGTCCAGGAACCAACGGTCGTGGGAGATCACGATTGCCGCGCCCGGGAAGTCCAGCAGAGCTTCCTCCAGCGAACGCAGGGTTTCGACGTCGAGGTCGTTGGACGGTTCGTCGAGCAGCAGGACGTTACCGCCCTCCTTCAGGGTCAGGGCCAGGTGCAGGCGGCCACGCTCACCACCGGACAGGTCCTTGACGAACTTCTGCTGGTCGCCACCCTTGAAGTTGAAGCGGCCTACGTAGGTACGCGACGGGATTTCGTAGTTGCCGATGCGGATAACATCGGAACCGTCGGAAACCTGCTGGAACACCGTCTTGCCGCCATCCAGGTCCTCGCGGCTCTGGTCGACGCAGGCCAGCTGCACGGTTTCACCGATCTCGATGCTGCCCGAGTCCGGCTGTTCCTTGCCCATCAGCATGCGGAACAGGGTCGACTTACCGGCGCCGTTACCACCGATCACGCCGACAATGGCGCCTTTAGGCATGGAGAACGACAGGTTGTCGATCAGCACGCGGTCGCCGTAGCCCTTGGTGACGTTCTTGAACTCGATGACCTTGTCGCCCAGGCGCGGACCGGCCGGGATGTAGATCTCGTTGGTTTCGCTGCGCTTCTGGAATTCCTGCGACTGCATTTCCTCAAAGCGCTGCAGACGGGCCTTGGACTTGGACTGGCGGGCCTTGGCGCCTTTGCGCACCCACTCCAGTTCCTCTTTCATGGCCTTCTCGTGGGCGCTCTGCTGCTTGGATTCCTGCGCCAGACGCTCGGACTTGGCTTCCAGCCAGCCCGAGTAGTTGCCTTCGTACGGGATGCCGGCGCCACGGTCCAGTTCCAGGATCCAGCCGGCGACGTTGTCGAGGAAGTAACGGTCGTGGGTAATCGCTACCACGGTGCCCGGGAAGTCGTGCAGGAAGCGCTCCAGCCAGGCCACCGAGTCGGCATCCAGGTGGTTGGTCGGTTCGTCCAGCAGCAGCATGTCGGGTGCCGACAGCAGCAGGCGGCACAGGGCCACGCGGCGCTTCTCACCACCGGACAGGTGCTCGATGCGCGCGTCCCAGGCCGGCAGGCGCAGGGCGTCGGCGGCAACGTCCAGCTGGCGCTCCAGGTTGTGGCCGTCGGCAGCCTGCAGGATGGCTTCCAGTTTGGCCTGCTCGGCGGCCAGCTTGTCGAAGTCGGCATCCGGTTCGGCGTAGGCCGCGTAGACCTCGTCCAGGCGCGCCTGGGCGTCCTTGATCACGCTGACCGCTTCCTCGACCACTTCGCGCACCGACTTGTTCGGGTCCAGTTGCGGTTCCTGTGGCAGGTAGCCAACGTTGATGTCGGGCATCGGACGGGCTTCGCCGTCGAATTCCTTGTCGACGCCCGCCATGATCCGCAGCAGGGTCGACTTACCGGCGCCGTTCAGGCCGAGCACGCCAATCTTGGCGCCCGGGAAGAACGACAGGGAAATGTTCTTGAGAATTTCCCGCTTCGGCGGCACGACCTTGCTCAGCCGATGCATGGTGTAGACGTATTGAGCCAAAACCAAGCCCTCTAATCAGATAGGTAAAGACATCGACGATCGCCCCGGCACGCTGGCCAGGGGGATGTATTTACGGGGTGTCATTGAACAAAGTCGACCATTCTACGCCAACGCGCGGCGTTGCATAGGAGGGGCGGATGGTGGGGATGGGATCGGGGGGAATCTATTGCCTGGACCGGCCTCTTCGCGGCTGAAGCCGCTCCCACAGGTACTGCACAGTTCTCGAAGGCTGTGAGAATGCCTGTGGGAGCGGCTTTAGCCGCGAAAGTGCCGGCACAGCAGCCGAAGATGGCTCAGACGTGACGCTGCTTGGCCTTGCCCCGCGGCAAGCGGCAACGGTCGCCCTGCTCGGCCAGGCGCGCGGCCCAGGCCGCTTTCACACTGAAACCGCCAACGCGGGCAGGCTGCTGCTCGGCAGCTTTGGCCGGTTTGGCGGCCGCAGGCGCTCTGCTGACGACCTTGGCAGCCGGCTTGACCTCGGCCACGGTAACTGCCGGCTCTGCTGCCGCCTTGGCGGTCTTGCGCAGTTCAGCCAGCGATGGGCTCTTGCTCTTGGCGACAGCTGCCGCCTCTGGTTTGCTCAGCGAACGCTGGCAAGACTTGCAGGATACATCCTCGGTCACGGCAGTGCTGACAAGGGTCTGACTGCTGCGCCCGCAGGCGGAATCGAGGCCATTGGTGGAAAAGTGAGTAACCAAAACCGAACATCTCCGATGCGTTGTCATTTGAAGCAGGCGCTATTCTCGCACAGGTTGCAGGGGCTTGCCGAACCACCGGGCAGGCACCACCGGTCACACTGACTGGCACTTTGCCATAATCCTAGGCATGCTAGCCCGTTTCGGGTGTCCGGCCTTATAGTGCGCCACCGCGGTCCGGCAACCAGACACCGGTACACACCGTGCATGATTCATCCCTGCCATCGCCAGCCCAATCGCAGGATCAACGCTTGACCAATCTTACTCATCCGTCGTCATTGCGTTCCGCGCCACAGGCGCCCGTCGCCTCGCTGCGCGGGTCGGTCAAGGGTGCGCTGGCGCTGCTTGCCCTGATCCTGCTGGGCTTGCTGCTGTGGCAACTGTTCGCCCAGTTCAACCATACCCAGGCAGACCTGCGCAAACAGAGCCTGGACGCCACCGCCGAACTGGCAGACCACCTGAGCCTGAACATGGCGTTCAAGGCCCAGCAGGCCGTGAATGTGATGCAACCCTACGTCAAGGCACCGACGCCCATGGCCTTGCCCAGCCTGCTGGGCACCCTGCGCGAGCGCCTGCCGACCCTGCAGAGCATGGCCTGGCTGGACACAACCGGGCAGGTGCAGGCCGACAGCCTGGCCGGCAGCCCCGACCGCCAGTTGCTTGACGAGCTACTGAGGTTGAACCAGGGTCGCCCGTACTTCTTCACCAATTCGGCCGACAAGCGCACCCTCTACCTGTTGCTACGTCAGGCCACCGAACAGGACAGCGGCTACTGGCTACTGCGCCTGTCGCAGGACTACTACCGCATTCTCACCTCCCACCTGAGCGCTGCCGGCCACCCGCTGTGGCTGCTGGAAAACAGCCGCAACGGCGAGATACTGCAAAGCCATGCGCCGACCAATACCAGCAACGAACCCCTGCAAAGCGTGATGCTGGCCTTCATCGACAACAGTACCTGGCAGCTGCGCGGCCTGTTCGACGCCAAACAGGCCCAACAGAAACTGCTACCGGCGCTGCTCGGCAAATGCTTGCTGGTGCTGTTCTGCGCCCTGCTTCCGGTGCTGGCCCTGATCAACATGCGCCGCCGCCAACGGGCGCTGCAGGAAGACCGCCGGCGCTACCAGGAAATCTTCGAAGGTACAGGCGTGGCCTTGTGCGTGCTCGACCTCTCCAGCCTGCCCGGCCAACTCGACCGCTATCACCTGCGCAACCGTGCCGCGCTCAAGCACAGCCTGGCCCTGGACCCGAACCTGCGCCGCTCGCTGCTGCTGGAGCTGAAGATCACCGAGATCAACCAGGTGGCCCGCCAGTTGTTGAACATCAACTGCCACGAAGGTGCCTGGCGACGCCTGATCGACGGCACTGGCGATGGCCGCGACAGCGTCGGCATGCAACTGATCGACGCGCTGATCGAGCAACGCCCGCTGCTGGAGCTGGAAGTACGCCTGCCAGCGCCGCTGGGTGGCGAGTTGCACCTGTGGCTGATGGCCCGCCTGCCGCAGCAGCGCCGTGATTATCAGGCGGTCATCCTCAGCATCAGCGACATTACCAGCCGCAAGCAGGTGGAGCTGTCGCTGCTGGAACGCGAAAGCTTCTGGTCGGATGTGGTACGCACCGTACCCGACCAGCTGTACGTGCAGGACGTGCTCAACCAGCGGATGATCTTCAGCAACCGCCACCTCGGCCAGACCCTGGGCTACGACCGTACCGAGCTGGCGCAGATGGGCGACCGCTTCTGGGAACTGCTGCTGCACCCCGAGGACGCGGCGCACTACCAGGCATTGCGCCAGCAGCAGCGCGACAGCGGCCATGACCAGCCGCTGCACTGCCAACTGCGCTTCCGCCACCGTGATGGCGGCTGGCGCTGCTACGACATCCGCGAACAGGTACTGACCCGTGACGCCGATGGCCTGGTGACGCGCATCATCGGCGTGGGCAAGGACGTGACGGTGCAGATCGAGGCCAGCCAGTCGCTGCGCGACAGCGAACAGCGCTACCGCATGCTCGCCGAAAGCATCAGCGACGTGATTTTCTCCACCGACAGCCTGCTCAAGCTCAACTACGTCAGCCCCTCGGTGCAGGGCGTGCTGGGCTACCAGGCCGACTGGATCTTCACCAACGGCTGGCAGTCGATCATCGCCAACCCGTCCCAGCTCACCGGCATCTACAGCCTGATGGAGCGCGTCAGCAAGGCCATGGGCGACCCGGCCCAACTGGCTCAGCTGCGCACCCAGCTGCCGACGCAGTTATTCCTGTTCGACTGCCTGCGCGCCGATGGTCGCAAGATCCCCATCGAACTGCGCCTGGTGCTGGTGTGGGACGACGAAGAACGCTTTGAAGGCGTGCTCGGGGTGGGCCGCGACATCAGCCAGCAACGCCGCGCCGAGAAAGACCTGCGCATGGCTGCGACGGTATTCGAGCACTCCACCTCGGCGATCCTCATCACCGACCCGGCCGGCTATATCGTCCAGGCCAACGAAGCGTTCAGCCGCGTCAGTGGTTACGCCGTCAGCGAGGTGCTCGACCAGTTGCCGGGCCTGCTCACCGTCGACGATCAGCAGGAAGGCCACCTGCGCTACGTGGTCAAGCAGCTGCACCAGCGCGGCAGCTGGGAGGGCGAGGTATGGCTCAAGCGCCGCGACGGCGACCACTACCCGGCCTGGGTCGGCATCACCGCGGTGCTGGACGATGAAGGCGACCTGGCCAGCTACGTGTGCTTCTTCACCGACATCAGCGAGCGCAAGGCCAGCGAACAGCGTATCCACCGCCTGGCCTACTACGATGCCCTCACCCACCTGCCCAACCGCACGTTGTTCCAGGACCGGCTGTACAACGCCCTGCAGCAGGCCGAGCGGCAAAAGGCCTGGGTGGTGCTGATGTTCCTCGACCTGGACCGTTTCAAGCCGATCAACGACTCCCTCGGCCACGCCGCCGGCGACCGCATGCTCAAGGACATGGCCCAGCGCCTGCTGGCCTGTGTGGATAACGACGACACCGTGGCGCGCATGGGCGGCGACGAGTTCACCCTGCTGCTGCAACCGCGCGCTACCCGCGAGATGGCACTCAACCGCGCCATCCACGTGGCCGAGAACATCCTCGGCAGCCTGGTGCGGCCGTTCGTGCTGGAAAACCGCGAGTTCTTCGTTACCGCCAGTATCGGCATCGCCCTCAGCCCGCAGGATGGCAGCGAGCTGAGCCAGTTGATGAAAAACGCCGACACCGCCATGTACCACGCCAAGGAGCGCGGCAAGAACAACTTCCAGTTCTACCAGGCGGAGATGAACGCCAGTGCCCTGGAACGCCTGGAGCTGGAGAGCGACCTGCGCCATGCCATGGAGCAGAACGAGTTCATTCTCTACTACCAACCGCAGTTCAGCGGCGACGGCAAGCGCCTTACCGGCGCCGAAGCCCTGCTGCGCTGGCGCCACCCGACCCGCGGCCTGGTGCCGCCGGGCGATTTCATACCGGTGATCGAGGAACTTGGCCTGGTGGTGGACGTGGGAGACTGGGTACTGCGCGAGGCCAGCCGCCAGCTCAAGGCCTGGCACAAGGCCAAGGTGCGCGTGCCGAAGGTGTCGGTGAACATCTCGGCGCGGCAGTTCTCCGACGGCCAACTGGGTACACGCATCGCCAACATCCTGGAGGAAAGCGGCCTGCCGCCAGCGTGCCTGGAGCTGGAGCTGACCGAAAGCATCCTGATGCGCGAGGTGAACGAAGCGCTGCAGATTCTCGTCAGCCTGAAAAACCTTGGCCTGAGCATCGCGGTGGATGACTTCGGTACCGGCTACTCATCGCTGAACTACCTCAAGCAGTTCCCCATCGACGTGCTGAAGATCGACCGCACCTTCGTCGACGGCCTGCCCGAAGGCGAGCAGGATGCGCAGATTGCCCGGGCGATCATTGCCATGGCCCACAGCCTCAACCTGGCGGTGATCGCCGAAGGGGTGGAAACCCACGAGCAACTGGAATTCCTGCGCGAGCATGGTTGCGACGAGGTGCAGGGCTACCTGTTCGGGCGGCCGATGCCGGCGAATCAGTTCGAGGCGCAGTTCGCCAACGAGACGCTGTTCATGTTCCATTGACCCCGACGCCTGCGCGGACTCTTGTAGGAGCGGCCTTGCGTCGCGAAAGGACCGCAACGCGGTCCCGACGATTTCGGCGGCAACGCTGCAATCGTGGGGCCGCTGCGCGCCCCTTTCGCGACACAAGGCCGCTCCTACAGGGACCGCGCCCGGCCTGACACGCGCGCCTGTAAAAACGGACCTGCGAGTCAACTCCGATCCCCGCCCAGCCCAGACACGGCGCGGGATGCAATATGAAGCCCATTGGTCCGCGACTTGATGCCACTTCATATGCCAGTCGCGAATCAATCGGTTAGAATGCCCCCCCAATTCACCCCGATCCTTGAGGACCGCCATGTTCAGCCGTGATTTGACCATTGCCAAGTACGACGCCGAGCTGTTCGAAGCCATGCAGCAAGAAGCTCTGCGCCAGGAAGAGCATATCGAGCTGATCGCTTCGGAAAACTACACCAGCCCGGCAGTCATGGAAGCCCAGGGCTCGGTCCTGACCAACAAGTACGCCGAAGGCTACCCGGGCAAGCGCTACTACGGTGGTTGCGAGTACGTCGACGTCGTCGAGCAACTGGCCATCGACCGTGCCAAGGAGCTGTTCGGCGCTGACTACGCCAACGTCCAGCCGCACGCCGGCTCCCAAGCCAACGCTGCCGTCTACCTGGCCCTGCTGTCGGCCGGTGACACCATCCTGGGCATGAGCCTGGCCCACGGTGGCCACCTGACCCACGGTGCTTCCGTCAGCTCTTCGGGCAAGCTGTACAACGCCATCCAGTACGGCATCGACAGCAACGGCCTGATCGACTACGACGAAGTCGAGCGCCTGGCTGTCGAGCACAAGCCGAAGATGATCGTTGCCGGCTTCTCGGCCTACTCGCAGGTTCTGGACTTCGCCCGCTTCCGCGCCATCGCCGACAAGGTCGGTGCCTACCTGTTCGTCGACATGGCCCACGTTGCCGGCCTGGTTGCCGCTGGCGTGTACCCGAACCCTGTTCCGTTCGCCGATGTGGTCACCACCACCACCCACAAGACCCTGCGCGGCCCGCGTGGCGGCCTGATCCTCGCTCGCAAGAACGAAGAGATCGAGAAGAAGCTGAACTCCGCCGTCTTCCCGGGCGCCCAGGGTGGCCCGCTGGAGCACGTCATCGCCGCCAAGGCCATCTGCTTCAAGGAAGCCCTGCAGCCTGAGTTCAAGGCTTACCAGCAGCAAGTGGTGAAGAACACCCAGGCCATGGCCAGCGTGTTCATCGAGCGTGGTTTCGATGTGGTTTCCGGTGGCACCCAGAACCACCTGTTCCTGCTGTCGCTGATCAAGCAGGAAATCTCCGGCAAAGACGCTGACGCCGCCCTGGGCAAAGCCTTCATCACCGTCAACAAGAACTCGGTACCGAACGACCCACGTTCTCCGTTCGTCACCTCGGGCCTGCGTTTCGGTACCCCAGCCGTTACCACCCGTGGTTTCAAGGAAGCCGAGTGCCGCGAGCTGGCTGGCTGGATCTGCGACATCCTGGCTGACCTGAACAACGAAGCGGTGATCGACGCCGTACGTGAGAAGGTCAAGGCCATCTGCAAGAAGCTGCCGGTTTACGGCAACTGATTGGCGATTGCCTGACAGGAAAAAGCCCGGCCTCGTGCCGGGCTTTTTCGTTTGACGCAGGCTGCAAGACTTGAAGTCGATACGGTCAATGTGGGAGCGGCCTTGTGTCGCAAAAGGGGCGCGCAGCGGCCCCACGATTGCAACTTCGCCATCGAGATTGCCGGGACCGCTTTGCGGTCCTTTCGCGACACAAGGCCGCTCCCACAAAAACCGCGACACCGTGCTGCTATCTCGTATTACCCTGTGCCCCCTCCACAGCACCGAGCACAGGCCGGACCTTGACCAGAGAGCAACTCGAAACCCACCAGATCCCGATCTACTTCGCCGCCGTGCTGGCCGCCGTCGCCTTCGGAGTGCTGACCAGCGACACTGCGCGCCACCTGGAAGCCCTGGTCACCCCCGCCATCGCCGTGCTGATGTACGCAATGTTCCTGCAAATCCCTTTCCTTGACCTGCGCCAGGGCCTGGGCAACCGCCGCTTCATCGCCGCTCTGCTGCTGGCCAACTTCATCCTCGTGCCGCTGCTGGTCTGGCCTATCACCCGCAGCCTGATCGAACACCCGGCGATTCTCATCGGCGCGCTGCTGGTGCTGCTTACACCCTGTATCGATTACGTAGTGGTGTTCACCCACATCGGCAAAGGCGACTCCCGCCTGACCCTGGCCGCCACCCCCGTGCTGCTGTTGGTGCAACTGGCACTGCTGCCGCTCTACCTGGCCCTGATGCTGGGTGACAGCAGCAATGTGGCCATCTCCATCACCCCATTCGTGGAAGCCTTCGTGCTGTTGATCGTGCTGCCGATGGTCCTCGCCGTGCTCTCCAGCGCCGGCGCCCGTCGCTCGCGCACAGTCTCGGCCTGGAACGACGCTTGGGCGTGGATGCCGGTACCGGCCATGGCCTTGGTGCTGGTGGTAGTGATCGCCTCGCAGATTGCCGTGGTGCTGCGTGATTTCGACCGCTTGCTGCCGGTGATTCCGGTGTACATCGGCTTCATGCTGCTGGCGCCCGCGCTGGGCTTTTTATCGGCGAGGCTGCTGCGCTTGCCGGCCACCGAAGCACGCTCGGTAACCTTCAGCGCCGCCACGCGCAACTCACTGGTAGTGCTGCCGCTGGCGCTGGCGTTGCCGCAAGACATGCGCGGATTGGCGGCGGCAGCCGTGATTACACAGACATTGGTGGAGCTGGTAAGTGAACTGGTCTATATAAGAGCGGTGCCCCGAGTCGTGCGCTGACCCGGGGCATCGGTCACTCACGGTCAGGAGCGCTCAGGGCACACGGCAAACACCTGCACCTCGACCAGGTAACCCTCTCCCAAGTCTGCGCCTACGCAGGCCCGTACTGGTTTCGGACAACCCTGCAACCAGGCGTCGTACACCTCATTGACCAGGTCGAAGTGGCTGTAGTCGGCAATCCATAACTGAACCCGGGTCAAATGTTCCTTGCCGACGTTGGCCTCAGCCATCAGCCCATCGATCGTACTCAACGCCTGGCGCAACTGCCCCTGCACATCCTGCCGCAGGTCGTCCGCGACCACGCCTGCCGTTTCGAACAGGCCCCTGTAGCTCACCGCCAGCGACATCCGTTCGCCTTGTCCATACCGTTCGATCATCAAGATTCCTCCTCTTAGCCCATCTGGTTGAGACAGACGACTTTGGGCTGGGTCATGTCCTCATAGGCGAACCGCACCCCCTCGCGCCCAAGGCTCCCATATTTGGAGCCACCGAATGGCATGGCATCGAAGCGGTAGTCGGACGAGTCGTTGATCATCACGCCGCCCGCCTCGATACGCCGCGCCAGGCTCAATGCCAAGGACAGATCGCGGGTAAACACACCGGCGTGCAAGCTGTACTCCGGGGCGTTGGCCAATGCAATCGCCTGCTCGATATCCTCGAAAGGCGCCAGCATCACCACCGGTGCGAATACCTCTTCACGCCACAGCCGGCTGGCGTGGTCAACGCCTTCCAGCACCGTCGGCGCATAGGTAGCCCCTTGACGTCGATGACCGCAGAGCAAGCGAGCACCGCCCTGAAGGGCCTGGTTCACGCGCTCTTCAATCTGCCGGGCCGAGCCTTCGGTGATCATCGGTCCCATGTCGGTTGCGCGCAGGCCAGGATCACCCACCACCATCGCCTGGGTCAAGGCAACGAAGCGCTGGCGGAACGCCTCATAGATCGAAGCGTCCACCAGGATGCGCTGAGTGCCGATGCAGTTCTGCCCGGCGGCCCAGAACGCGCCAGACACACAAGACTCGACAGTAGCCTCGAGGTCGCAGTCCTTCAGCACCAGCACCGGGGCGTTGCCGCCCAGGTCCATGGCGAGTTTTTTCAGGCCTGCCCCCCGGGCAATCTGTTCGCCCGTGGCGAAGCCGCCTGTAAAGGAAATCATCCGCACTTCACGCACGGCCACCAGGGCCTTGCCCAGTTCGGCACCACCAGTGGCCACGGTGACAACGGCCTCCGGCAGCCCTGCATCGACCAGGTACTGCACCAGTTTCAAGGCAGACAGCGGGGCCAGTTCCGAGGGTTTCAGAATGACCGCATTGCCTCCAGCAATCGCTGGCCCCAGCTTGTGCGCCACCAGGTTGAGCGGGTCGTTGTAGGGGGTGATGGCCAGGATCAGCCCCAACGGCTCACGGGTGAACCAGCCCTGGCGTGACTCGGAGCCTTCATAGGCATCGAAAGGCACCACCTCGCCGGCATTGCGCCGCGCTTCCTCGGCAGACAGCTTGAGCGTGTTGATGCAGCGTTTCACCTCCTTCTCGGCCTGACGCAGGGTCTTGCCCGCTTCGTCGACAATCAGGCCGGCAAAATCTGCTGCGTCGCGTTCGATGAGCCGGGCGGCCTGCTCCAGAATGCTGGCGCGACGGTGCCGGGGCAGCGCGGCACTTTCGCGCACGCCCTGGCGGGCACGGACGAGCAGACCCGGCACGGCATCGGCCGCAAGGTTGGCGACACTGCCGACCAGGCTACCGTCGAAGGGGCTGTATACATCGATCAAGGTGGGTTGCTGGACGGCTACCCGGGACACGGAAGTCAGGCTCATGAAGGTTGCTCCTCAGGCCGAGCGGCCAGCGGTGTGGATGGCGACGATATCCGACAGCAGGGCGAATGCCGTTTCCACACGTCCCGCCCCCGGGCCGGACACGGTCACAGCGCCCAGCAATTCGGTGTTGAACGCAACCGCATTGGTGGCACCGGAAATACCCGCCAGAGGGTGGTTGCCAGGTAACAGGCGCGCCTCGACGCTGGCACGCACCGAGCCATCGGTTTCACGGCTGGCACTGCCGATCAGTTTCCAACGCTGGCCCGCCGCCTGCGCTTGCTGGATAGCGGCGCTATCGAGACTGCTGATGCCGCTGCAGGTAACGTCGCTCACCTGCAAGCAAGCGCCAAGCAGCTCGTTGGCGAGAATCACCACTTTCAGGCGCACGTCATACCCCTCCACATCGGCGGTCGGGTCTGCCTCGGCGTAGCCAAGTGCTTGTGCCTGGGCCACCGCATCGGCAAAGCCAAGCCCCTCTTCCATACGCGTCAACACATAGTTCGAGGTGCCGTTGAGGATGCCCTCGAACCCCACCAGGCCTGCGCCGGCCAACGTCTGGCGCGCCATGCGCAGCACCGGAGTACCGCTCATCACAGCGCCTTCGTATTCGAACGACACGCCATTGGCCTTGGCCAAAGCCTTCAGCGCCTGGGCATGCAAGGCAATCGGCCCCTTGTTGGTAGTGACCACATGCTTGCCCGCTTCCAGCGCCCAGCGGCAGAAGGTTGCCGCCGGTTCACCGTCCTTGGGGTTGGTGAAGGTGGCTTCGGCGATGATGTCGGCACCGGACTGCTTGATCACCGACTCGTTGAACGCCTCTGCCGAACCCTGAGGGATCTGCGCCAGCGCCCCCTTCTGAGCGGGCAGAGCAGCCAGCGTGGCCGCATCCAGGCCGTCGCGGTCGATTGCCGAACCCAGGAACAGGTCGGTGACGCCAACGATCTTCAGGCCAAAGCCCAGCTCTTGCTGCCAGCGCGCATTACGCTCGGCGATCAGTTGGGCCAGGGCACGGTTCACGCCGCCAAAGCCAACGAGTGCGATCTTGTATTCGGTCATGGTTTGCTGTCCTTTCCAGGCGATTGGTCGATGAGGACAAGCGTAAGAGCCGTGCAATGCCAGTTGAATATGGCAATCCGCTGTATTTACTGGCCAATCTGACCAGTGCCCGATGCACGCCTGAGCGCTGCCGGAATGCACAACGCCGCCAGGGCGCAGGCCCGGGCGGCGTTGTTGTAGCGAGGGTTACCAAACGGCAAGCGCGCGGCTCAGATCACCGTGGCCAGGACGAACGATGTCACGGTGTTCTCGACCCCCGGCATGGCGGCAATCTCCTTCCATACATGGTGCACCCGTTCCGGGCTGGAAGCCTCCACGCGCAGCAGCAGGTCAAATTCACCGCTGAGCACTTCACACTGGATCACCTCGGGGATCTGGCGCAACGCATCGAGCACAGCTTCTCCGCGCATGCGGTCGTAGCGGTAGACGAAGATGACCGCGTTGATCAACGAGGTCGGTCGTCGTCCCTCACCGATGCGCAGGGTATAGCCCTGGATGGCCCCGTCACGCTCCAGGCGCTCGATGCGCTGGCGTACCGCATTACGCGACAGGTTCACCTTGAGCCCCAGCTCGGCATGGGCAATGCGTGCATTGGCGGTGAGTTCGGCGAGAATACGCTCGTCCAGGGGGTCGAGGATGCGCTTCATCGGCCTGCCTGCAACCGGGCCAATATCTCATGAACCCCCGCCAGGTCCTCTGGCGCCAGCAGCGGCCCAGCGCCTGCGGTGCCAACGCCGCTGGCCGGCACCTCGCCGTGCCAGGCCCCCAGCTCCGCCAGCAGCCCGGCGGATTTTTCCGGGGCAAACTGCCCCAGCGTGACGATAGGCGCACCAATGTTGCGCCGGTGCAGACGCCCGGCGAATGCTCCGGTGGCAGCGTGTGGGTCTACTGCGCAGCCGGTTTCGTGGAACAGCGTGACGATTTCTTCGCGGATCAGCGCGTCATCCACGGCATAGGAGTCGAACAGCATGCGCGCATGCAACCACTGGCGGTTGCCGATGCTCAACTCGCCACAATCCTCGAAGTGCTCCATCAGCGCCCGGGTCGCCCCACCATCGCGGTCATACAGCTCCCAGACGAAACGCTCCAGGTTGGAGAACAGCGAGAAGTCCATGACCGGCGACAAGGTCTGGCTGGTTGAGCCACGGCTGTAGCGATTGCAGTGGATGAAACGGTGCAAGGCATCGTTGCGGTTGGTGGAGACGATGATCTGGTTGATCGGCAGGCCCATTTTCTGGGCAATGAACCCTGCGTAGATCTCGGCAAAACTGGCCGTGGGGATGCTGAAACCCACCGGCCGAATCCCCCCACCCAGCTGAAGCGCCGCGTGGAAATAGAACACGATCTGCGCCAGCACGCCGACCCAGTTGGTCGAGTTGAAGCTCACGGGAATCACCCCGGGGCATGGCCACGCACGCAGCAGCGCCGACACCAGCGACTGGCAGTCGTCAAAGCTGCCGTCCACGACCACGCAGCTTACGCTTTCGGAAGCGGCACTGCGCATCACCGCCGCCCGATCGGCCGGAGTTCCTGCATTGGGGTACAGCGCCAGCAAGCGTGCCGTAGGGCAATGCCGCAAGGCTTCGATAGCGGCCACCGCCGTATCGCCGTTGCTGGCACCGACCAGCATGACCCGGTCGCAATCGGGCCCCAGGAAATGACGGATGAGCCGCGCCTGCAACTGCGCGGCAAAATCCTTGGAGGACCGGGTAGGCCCGTGAAACAACTGCAGGATCCATTCGTTATGGCCAATCTGCTGCAACGGCGCGATGCCACGGTGCTTGAACCCACGGTAGCTGTCGCTGACCAGCGCCCTGAGGGTCGGCTCATCGAGGGTATCGCCGACAAACGGTGCCATCACCCGCCAGGCCAGTTCGTCGAACGGCAACCACGACCAGCTGGCAATTTCCTGCTGGCTGAACGTCGGCACCGCGGTCGGCACGTATAGCCCGCCATCGTCGGCCAGCCCGGAAAGCAGCGCCGTGCGAAAATCAACCCGTATCTCGTTGCCGCGCGTGGATGTGTACTGCATCGGTGCTCCAGGTAACTATTTGATTAACGGTGGGCCATCGCCACCAACCAGTGGCTGAAGGCCTGGGCATCCGTGGACAAGGCCTCACCCAGGCCACGTACCAGGTAAAACGACTCGCTCGCCTCGATGCGCTGGGCAAAAGGCGCCACCAGCCGCCCCTCCTGCAGCAAGTCCTCGACCAGCGACGAGCGCGCCAGCGCCACCCCAAGCCCCAGTTCCGCCATGCGCAAGGTCGCCACCAGGGTGTCGAACTGCAGGCCGCTGGAGGAGTCGACCTGGTCGGCGCCAACCCGCTCCAGCCAATAACCCCACCCCTCCTCGTAACCCAGCACATGCAGCAACGGGACGCGGGCCAGGTCGCGCGGCTCGCGCAGCGGGGAGCCGGCGATCAGCGCAGGCGAGCAGACTGGCACCAGCAGGTCGCGGGTCAGGCGCTGCGCCTCCACACCAGGCCACTGGCCGCTGCCCCAGCGGATCTCAAGGTCATCCTCGGCATCCAGTTCCTTGACCCACAGGTTGCTGATGTAGCGGATGTCCACCTGCGGGTGCGAACGGCGAAAACCGGCCAGTCGGGGCGCCAGCCAGAAGTGCAGGAACGACAGGCTGCCGCGCACTTTCAGGGGCCGACGCTGGCGTTGCCCGAAAATTTCATTGGTGCCTACCGCCAGTCGACTTATCGCATCCTGCACCACCGGCAGGTAGGACTGACCTTCTTCAGTCAACCCCAGCCCCCGGGGCAGGCGCTTGAACAGCGCTACCCCCAACTGGCTCTCCAGATGGCGGATCTGCTGGCTCACGGCCCCTTGGGTGAGGTGCAGTTCCTCGGCTGCATGGGTGAAGTTCAGGTAACGCGCCGACACTTCGAAGGCTCTGAGCCAGTTCAAGGGGGGCAAGGTTTTCTGGGTCATCGGCGGTTTCTCGTGGCAACGTTCCGGTGGCCTAGTATCACCCTGCTCTGGCGGCCTCGGAACCTGGCGCGACGACGTCCAGCGAGCCTGCTCGGTGGCTGCGGAACTTGCACGTCAACCAATAGGCCAGGTAGCACCAGGCAATGAAGGGCAAGCCGAAGTACAGGGCAACGCGCTGGGCAGGGTCGAAGGCAATACCAACGCAGGCCAACACGCAGCAGACGATGGCTGCCAGCGGGACGAACGGGTAGCCGCGTACCCGGAACTTGAGGTCTTCAAGCTTGCCGCCATTGGCAATGTAATGGCGACGGAAAGCCATCTGGCTGGCGGCGATGCTGATCCACACCACGACCACCGCCAACCCGGAAATGGACACCAACGCCAGGTAGATGGTGTCGGGGGCAAACACACTGCTCAGTAGTGAAGCCATGCCACCCGCCATGCTCAGGACGATGGCATTGAACGGCGTGCCACGACGCGACAGTGCCGCATACCGGCGGGGCATGTTGCCTTGGTCGCTGAGGGTCCACAGCATGCGCGCCGCAGCATAAAGCCCGGAATTGGCCGCCGACAGCAGCGCAGTGATGATGACGAAGTTCATGATGTCCGCCGCATAGGGGATACCTATCATGGCAAAGACCATCACGAACGGGCTTTCAACCACTCCGGCCTGTTCACGCGGCAACAAGGTAGCCAATACAAAGATGGTGCCGACGAAGAACAGCGCCAGGCGCAGAACCGTGGTACGGATGGCCTTGGGTACGTTCTTTTCCGGGTTGCGGGTTTCGCCGGCGGCGATGCCGATCAGCTCGGTGCCCGAGAACGCGAAGGCCACTGCCAGCAGGGTCATGGCGATCGACCAGAAGCCCGTCGGGAACAGCCCTTCGCGGGTGAAGTTGCCCAGCCCGACACTGTGCGCCTGGGTAATTTCGAAAACACCCAGAATCGCGCCGCCGCCCACCACCAGGAAGGCAATCACCGCCAGCACCTTGATCAATGACAACCAGAATTCGGTTTCGGCGAACGACCGCACCGAAATGATATTGCTGATGAACACCGCAAACCCGAACAGCGCACTCCATATCCACACCGGCGTATCGGGGAACCAGCGCACCATCAGGATACCGGCGGCGGTGAACTCCGAGCCGATGGCCACGGTCCAGGTCAGCCAGTACATCCAGGCCACCATGTAGCCTGTACCGGGCCCGAGGTAACGCGTGGCGTAGCTGCTGAACGAACCGACTTCCGGCATCTGTACCGCCAGTTCGCCAAGGCACATCATCACCAGGTAGACCATGATCGCGCCGAGGATATAGGCGATGACCGCCCCCAGCGGCCCCGCCTGGTTGACGGTGTAGCCCGACGTCAGGAACAGGCCGGTACCGATGACACCGCCCAGCGCCAGCATGACGATATGGCGGGTTTGCATATCCTGCTTGAAGCTATGCGTCGAAGCATTTCTCGTTGTCGTTGTCTGCAGGGACATTGTGGTTTACTCATGAAAGTTGGCGGGCAAGGACGTTGCAACGACCTCGTCTTGGCAGAGCGAAGCGAATTGCCTTGCATATTGTTTTTGTTCGACTTCATGAAGTGGCACCCACCGCAAGGAGCGGGTGCTACGCGCCTGTCTCAGGCCTGTGCTTCGGCCAGGCAGGCGTCTTCGTCACCGTGCAATTCCTTTGCTGCGGCCAACTCCTGGCGTACCGATGCACAGGCCTGTGCCAGGTCTGCCAGCAGGTCCTCGGTGTCTTCAATGCCTACCGAAATGCGCACTAGCCCTTCGGAAATGCCCAGGGCCAGCCGTTCTTCGAGGGTGTTTTCCACATGGCTGGTGGTACGCGCCGGGCCATAGATGGTCTCGACCGCGCCCAGGTTGCCCGCCCGATGGGCGTACTTCAGGCGCGGCAGCAAACGCGCCACGGTTGGCATGCCGCCCTTGAGCACGAAGCTGACGATGGCGCCGAAGCCACGCATCTGCGCCTTGGCGATCGCATGGCCCGCGTGCTGGGGCAACCCGGGGTAGTTGACCGCTTCAACCAGCGGCTCGGTGGTCAGGTAATGCGCCAGTGCCTGGGCACTGGCCTGTTGCTGACGCACGCGCAGGGCCAGGGTCTTGATACCACGGATAATCAGGTAGGCAGAAAACGGGTCCAGCGCCGCACCGTTGATCTCGCGGTAATGGCGTACCTGCGCCATCAACGACTCGGCACCGCACACCACCCCGCCCAACACGTCACCGTGCCCGGACAGGAACTTGGTCGCGCTGTGCACCACCACATCCACGCCCAGGGCCAACGGGTTCTGGTTCAACGGCGTGGCGAAGGTATTATCGGCTACCACCACGGCACCGGCCTGCCGGGCAGCAGCGCTCAGGCGCTGGATGTCCAGTACTTTCAGGGTGGGGTTGGTAGGGGTTTCCAGATACAGCAGGTCACAGCCTGCGGCGATCTCGCGTTCCAGCGCCTCGGTGTCGAGGGTGTCGCACAGGCAGACTTGCACGCCCATGCGAGGCAGGAATTCTTCAAAAATCTTGTTGGTGCCGCCGTAACTGTCGCGGGTCGACACCACACGCTTGCCGCTGCTGAGGAAGGTATGCAGCACGGCACTGATGGCAGCCATGCCGCTGCTGAACGCCACCGCCGACTCTGACTGTTCCAGTTCGCACAGCTTCGCTTCCAGCGTGGCGACCGTAGGGTTGCTCATACGGCTGTAGATGTAGCCCGGCAATTTGCCCAGGGCCACGTCGTACCAGGCATCGATATCGTTATAGCCGTAGGCGGCGCTGACCACGATCGGGGTCTGGGTGGCGTTATACGGGTGCTGGACCTGCTCCCCGCTCCACACCACACGCGTTCCGATGCCGATCGCTGCATTGCCCTCGACTTTTTCGTTGTTGTTCATATCCGGTTCCCGCACGACTGAGTTATGTACACCGATCCAGAATCGGCCTTCAGTGGACTATAGGGACATGGCGAGGGACTGAAAAACGATGGAATCCGGGTCTGAGTGGCGTTTTTTTTAATGGCTGGAGACCGGGCGCTCGCAGAAGCCGCCCAGTCTCCCTTCGGGTCTCACGCCAAATTGCGTTTCAGCTCAGCGATGTGCTCAGGGCCGATGCCACAGCAACCGCCGACCATGCTGGCCCCACGCTTGCGCCAGTCATTGGCCCATACCAGGTAACCAGGCGGGTCGAGGTCTTCACGCAGCTCGTCAAGGCCATCATTGGCGGTGGCTTCCTTCGGCTGCGGCGGGAAAGCGTTGGCATAGGCACCGATGGCAATGTCGGCGTTGTGTCGCGCAATCACCGAGCGCGCCACATCGATTGCAGCGCCAATGACTTCGGGCTGACTGCAGTTGAACATTACAGCGGCCACACCCAGGCCAACCACGGCCTCGATGGCATCGGCCACCGTCTCGCCGGAGCGCAGGCGAGGTACGACATCGACCTCTTCGTCCTGCAAGGTGAACGAGACCCAGAACGGCTTGCCGTCTGCCGGCAAGTGGGCGTGGATGGCCCGCACCTCGGCAACCGAGCTCTGGGTTTCTGCCAGCCACAAATCGACATGGGGAGCCAGGCCTTCCAGCAGTGGGGACAGCACCTCCTCGACCCGCTCGGGCTGGAACAGGTCCGGGCGATAGGAGCCGAACAGCGGCGGCAACGAACCGGCCACCCTGACCGGGTGCGCACCGGTATCGGCGGCATGACGCGCCAACTGGCCTGCGATATTGGCCAGTTGTCGCCCCTCCTTGGCAAAACGTTCCTCGCCGATGTGGAACGGCACCACCGCATAGCTGTTGCTGGTGATCACCTGCGCACCGGCGGCAATGAACGCTGCGTGCACGCCTACCACCGCCTCGGGCGCCTCGCTCAGCGCCAACGCCGACCACTCGGGCTGGCGAAACGGCGCCCCACTGCGCTGCAACTCACGGCCCATGCCACCGTCAAGAATCACCATCGCTCGTTGTTTCATATAACTTCTCTAAAGGTTCTTATGAATAAAATTCATTATGTCCAGGGCATATATAACTATTAAATACCCTACCACTCAATTTGCCCAATAAATCAGGTATGTACATGCGATTTTCTACTGTGCTCAGTGCGGGCCTCGTGTTTCTAGCAACTGCTTCCCAGGCCTTTGCCGGCGCCACGCTGGAGCGGGTTGAATCGCGAAAGGAACTGGTCAACGTGTTGATGGAAAGCTACCCACCGTTTTCTTTCCTCAATGACCAGAACCAACTGGACGGTTTCGACGTGGATGTCGCCAAGGCAGTTGCGGATAAACTGGGCGTCAAGCTGCGCCTGGAAACGCCATCGTGGGACGTGATCGCCGCTGGCCGCTGGAGCGGCCGCTACGACATCTGCATCTGCTCGATGACCCCCAGCAAGGCCCGCGCCGAAGTGTTCGACTTCCCGGTGAAGTACTACGCATCGCCTGCGGTGATCGTGGTCAATGCCAAGGATGAGCGTATCCATGGTGCCAAGGACCTGGAAGGCCGCAAGGTGGGTTTGACCAGTGCATCGAGCTATGAAAGCTACCTGAACAAGAACCTGGTCATCGAAGGCGACGAAGACAAGAAGATCGAATACCCCTTCGACTTCGTGCAGATTGCGCCTTACGACACCGACAACGTCGCCTTCCAGGACCTTGGCCTGGGCGCCGGCGTACGCCTGGACGCAATCCTCACCAACCTGGTGACCGCGCAGCCGCGCCTGGACCAGGACAAGCGCTTCAAGCTGGCCGGCGCCCCGCTGTATGAAGAGCCGAACTCGGTGGCCATCGAGAAAGGTGACCCCGAGTGGGATGCCAAGGTGCGCCAGGTGTTTGCCGAATTGAAGGCCGATGGCACCCTGGCCAAGCTGTCGCAGAAATGGATTGGCGCCGATATCAGCAAATGAGCACCTTCCCCCCATCCCCCAAGCCCGTGATCAAGCCCACGGGCGCCGGCCTGTTCGGCTTTCGCACCCGGTTACTGCTGACCTGGCTGGCGCTGTTCGGCCTGTTCGTCGCGTTTTTCCTCAGCTTCGACCTGAAGTTCTCGATCATCCTGGAGAAATTTCCGAACCTCGCCGGCTTCAAGCTGGGGCCCAACGGCTTTCTGCAAGGCGCAGCGCTGACCCTGTTCCTGTGCCTGTGTTCGATGGTGGTATCGGTGCTGTTCGGCTTTGCCGCCGCGCTGGCGCGGTTGTCGAACAGCGCGGTGCTGGTGGGTGTCGCCAGCTTCTATACCTCGTTCTTCCGCGGCACACCGCTGCTGATCCAGATTCTGCTGATCTACCTGGGGCTGCCGCAGCTGGGCCTGGTGCCGGGCGCCATCAGCGCCGGCATCATCGCCTTGTCACTGAACTACGGGGCCTACCTGAGCGAAATCTTCCGCGCCGGCATCCTCGGCGTCGCGCGCGGGCAACGTGAAGCGGCACTGGCCCTGGGCATGCGCACGCCGCAGATCTTCTGGCATATCGTCCTGCCCCAGGCCATGCGGGTAATCATTCCGCCTACGGCCAACCAGTTCATCTCGATGCTGAAAGATTCATCGCTGATATCGGTAATGGGGGTGTGGGAAGTGATGTTCCTGGCGCAGTCGTACGGGCGGTCGAGCTATCGGTACCTGGAGATGCTGACCACGGCGGCGGTGATCTACTGGGTGCTGTCGATCCTGCTGGAGCTGGTGCAGGCGCGGCTGGAGCGGCATTTTGGCAAGGCCTATCAACGCTAGGGGCCAGGCTGAGTTGGCAAGGACACTGTGGGAGCGGCTTTAGCCGCGAACACCGGCACAGCCGGTGCCAGGCACCGCGTTGGATTCTTCGCGGCTAAAGCTGCTCCCACAGCGTCACAGCGCCTTCATTTCAGCAATGTCCCGCGCCACCTGATCAGCCGATTGATCGAACATCGCCTGCTCCTGCGCATCCAGCGGCAATTCGATTACCCGCGCCAGCCCCTCTTCTGCCAGTACGCAGGGCACCCCCATGGCGATATCCGTGCGCCCGTACTCGCCCTCCAGAATCGCCACCGCCGGCAAGATGCGGTTTCGCCCGTTGGCGATCGCATCGACCATCTGCGCAATCGCCACGCCCGGCGCATCGCAGGCGCTGCCCAGCTTCTTCAACCCCAGAATCTCACCGCCACCCTTGCGCGTGCGCTCCACGATCTGCTCGATCTGCTCACTGGACAGGAAGTGCGACAGCGGCACCGAGCCGATCTGGCAGTAGCGCATCAGCGGCACCATGCTGTCGCCATGCCCGCCCAGTACCAGCGCCGTGATATCCCGGGCGGAAAACCCGGTTTGCTCGGCGATGAAGCACTTCATACGTGCGGTATCCAGCACACCCGCCTGGCCGAACACCTTGTTGCGCCCCTGCCCGCTGAGGCTCCAGGCACGATAGGTGAGCACATCGACCGGGTTCGACACCACCAGCACCGTCGCGGTTGGTGCATGCTGCTTGATGTCGGCCATGATGCCGTCGAGGATTGGCAGGTTGATACTCAATACATCCTGACGCGACTGCCCAGGCTTGCGCGGCACGCCTGCGGTGATGACCACCAGTTCAGAGCCGTCCAGCATTTCAGCCTTGGCCCCGCCGTGAACCCGGGTATCGGAACCCGACTCGACTGCCGCTTGCCACACATCCAGCGCCTTTCCTTGCGCCATCTCGCCCTGCACATCCATCAACACCAGCTCACGGCACAGCTCTTCCCGAGCGATGATCTGCGCCGCCGCCTCGCCGACCATGCCGGCACCCACGATTGTTAGTTTGTTCACCAGACACCTCCCAGCGGCGCGCGCCACCAGGAACACGCCTGCAATACACAGAAGTATTGACCGCTGAGGGGAAAAGGCCACTCGAAGGCAAATGTATGCGTCCCCTGGAGCCGCGAGCTATCGGAAACACGGGCGAAGCTCGTGCCATCCGCCGCAGGGTCCGCGCCTCCAATTCCCAAAAAATTCATTTCACTGCTTGCACTGCAGCAGTCAGCGTGTTCTCTTTGTCCCATGTCCCGGGACTAGGGACAAATAGGTGAAACATTATATGAAAGGTCAAGACATAGGCTTATTACTCAAGCTAGTTTGCCTCCACCGGCATGAGTCGCATGGAAAGGCTGTGAGGGCGTGGCCGCACGACTGGAAAGACTGGGAGGAGGAAAGCGATGACCACATCCCGCGCTACCAGGGGCAGCCAGATTTTTTTGAGGAGGGCACCCCACATTTCTCTTCCTACACCGCCCGAGCACTGGAGCTACAAACGGGCATCAGCAAGACCCAGATCAACATCTCCTTGAAGCATTGCACGCAACTTGGCTTGGTCAAAGCTGACCGCAAATCGGGCGTGCCTAGAGCGAACACCAAGGCCCTTTTTGAGTTCATCGTTTACGGTCTGAAGTATGTTTTTCCGGCTCGAGCCGGAGAGCTGACTCGTGGCATTGCAACCGGCTTTGCAGCGCCAGTTCTGGACAAGAGCTTGATTAGCGCTGGTGAGCATGTGCCGGTCTGGTCATATGCCCGTGGCAATACCATGGGAATGAAGATCGATCCGCTGTTCAAGACCGCAGCAGATGCCGCTCGAAGAGATCCGGAAATGTACGCCCTGCTAGCACTGGTCGATGCCATACGGCTGGGACAGCCCCGCGAACGAAACCTTGCGGCAGAACTGCTGCAGGATCGCCTGGAGTTGCCATGAGCGTTTTCAGTACCCTTCGAAGCATGCTATGCGAGGTTGCCAAAGCATTAGGGCCCGAACTTCGCCAGCAGATGACCTTTGTTGGTGGCTGCACCACGGGCTTGCTACTGACGGACGCTTTCACCCGGGAGCAAGTACGCAGTACCGACGATGTTGACCTGATCGTGCATGTCATGGGCCCCATAGGCTTCGCCCGTCTGCAGGAGACGCTCAGCGCGCGCGGTTTCCGGGTCAGCCCACAAGAAGATGTCGATGACTTCCCCATCTGCGCGATGAAACTTGGCGATCTTCGCGTCGATTTCATGCCGGACGACGATTCCCTTGGATTCAGCAACCGCTGGTACAAAGACGCAATGGCCTCTTCTACGGCCTATGACCTAGAGGAGGAAGTTACTATCAACCTGGTCAACCCCGTGTACTTCATGGCCACCAAACTGGAAGCCTGGAAAGGGCGCGGACAGGGGGATGCCCTGTCCAGCCGTGACATAGAAGATATCCTCAACTTGATTGACGGGCGCCCGGAGCTAGCAGACGAAATCGAATCTGCCTCTATCGAAGTACGCGACTACATCAGCCAGGAGATTGGTCAGCTACTGACTGACAGGAACTTTGAATATGCAGTCAACGCCCAGGCCAGAGGCGATGCGGATCGCGAAGGTCTGCTGTTCGAACGGTTAGAAACCCTGGCAGGAGTGAACCGCTGATGCAGATTGGCTGGCTCAGTCGCCAGGGCAAGGCACGGCTCAGCAACAACGATGCAGCAGCTTTCGGGCGCAATGGTGACTACGTGTTGGCCATTCTCGTGGATGCTGCCGAAAGAGGCGACGGACAAGGCCTCGCCCGACACTGGTCCCGTACCGTGGTCGACGTTGCAGTTGGAGAGGCCCAGCAACTGAGCCCCGAAGGGCTGGTCAGCATCATGCGTGCCGAACAGCAACGCTTGCGACAAGATTACCTACACGCCATCGCCAGCTATTGCTGCGTACTCATCGACCTTCAGCAGCAATTGATCCATGTTGGGCATGTTGGCGATTGCCTGGTGGGACTCCAGCGACCCGGCATGCCCATCAACTGGGTGAACAGGCCGCACAATCTGCAGGAACAGGCGATCTGGCCGGGGGAGATCTCGGGGATTAACGAATCACGGCATCTGCTGACCCGCTCACTGAACGCAAGGCGCTTTTGCATTCCGGACTGGCAGATGACACAACTCCCATGGGATGGACGGCTGCTGCTATGCAGTGACGGGTACTGGCATGAACATCTACATTCGGGTATCGAACTGCAGAGCGTCAACGATGACGCTAGCATGCTAAGCCTGAAATATGGTGAGCCAGCCATTGAACTACAGGCGGACTGCGACAATTTCCGGGAATGCATTCAGGGCGCAGTGACTACTACTTCGGCCTGACCCTATATGCTGGCCTGCGGTAGAACGGGGGCCCCCTCACAAGCACAACGCATACCTGAAAACTGCGCCATCCCTCCACATTGCTCACTGGCCAAACGGCTGATGATCCGGATCGCCTGATGGATACCGGCAGTGTTGCGAAAGCTCAGTCGCAGGTTGCGTTCGCATTCCAGCAGTTCGTCGTGCTGGACCAGGGCTTCGCCTAGCTATTCGAGGGTCCAGGCGTAGCTTTGGATGGTGGATAGGCATTCATCGCCAGTCATGGGGCACCTCCATTGGCACGGAGACGGTTCCAAGAGTACGAAAGGACTGCGCGTTTCGTAGGAAGATGGCTACACACCGATTGGCAGCCATACGGAACCAAAGGGCTCACAAAGCGAACACGGGGTGTTACCGCGCCGGGCCATTTATTCCTTGAACAAACGCTCAGCGATGAAGTCGACGAACACACGGATCTTCGGCGACAGGTGGCGGCTCGATTGCCACAGTGCCCAGAACTGGCCTTGGTCGGACGTATGCGCATCAAGCAGGCTTTCCAGTGCGCCAGTCCTCACCGATTCACGTACCAGAAAGTCCGGCATGTAGGCGATGCCATGGCCGTCCACCGCAGCCATCAGCATCGCCTCCATGTTGTTAAGCGTCAGCACCGTGGGTAAGCGCAACTGGGTAATCTCGGGATCGGCGCCGAGGCTCCAGTCCATGATCTTGCCGGTCGTGACGAAGCGATAGCGCAGGCAGTCGTGTCGCTCCAGGTCGGCTAGCGTCTGGGGTCGCCCCTTGCGTGCCAGGTAGGTAGGCGCTGCGCACAGGACAAAGCGGAACGGCCCGAGCTTGCGCGACATCAATTTTGAATCGGCCAGCCCACCACTGCGGATCACTACATCGAAGCCATCGTCGATCAGGTCGACCAGGTGGTCGTTGAAGTCCATTTCCAGTTCGATTTCAGGGTATGCCTTGCGAAAAGCCGGCATCAGCGGCAGCAGAAAACGGTAGCCGATGGTCGGGAGGCTGACCCGCAAGCGACCACGCGGGGCCTGTATCGCATGGGACAGCATGGCCTCCGCATCCTGGAGGTCGTCGAGAATACGCCGGCAGCGCTCGTAGAACAGCTGGCCTTCCGCCGTCAGGCTGACCTTGCGCGTACTGCGCTGGAACAGCCGCACCTTCAACGAACTCTCCAGGCGGGCAACGTTCTTGCCGACCGCCGATGCGGAAATACCCATCGCCCGCGCCGCGCTGACGAAGCTCAACGACTCGGCGGTTTTCACGAAGGCGAGGATGCCGTTCAGGCTTTCCATGGCATTACTTCCTTTTTGTCCATTATGAGTGGAGTTTCAGCCTGTTTATCCAGCATTGCGGCCACTATAGATTTAACGCACACGGAGCTACAACAGGAGGGATAGCGCAATGGATCAGGCTACTGATCACACCCCGCACGCGGGCCGTTACCATGTTCTGGCAGCCATCTGCCTGGCCGCCCTGGTGCTGCCGCTGAGTTTCACCGGTGGCGCCGTGGCCACGCCTGCCATCGGCAAGGCCTTCGATGCCGAGCCGTCCTCGCTTACCTGGATCACCAACGCCTTCATGCTCAGTTTCGGCAGCCTGTTGATGGCAGCCGGAACCCTGTCGGACATTTACGGGCGAAAGCGCCTGTTCACGCTGGGCCTGGCCCTGTTCGTCATCGTCAGCATCCTGCTGGCGAGCGTCCACAGCATCGTCTGGCTTGATGCCCTGCGGGCGGTGCAGGGCGTTGCCGCCGCCGCTGCCCTGGCCAGCGGTTCCGCCGCCTTGGCCCAAGAGTTCGAGGACCAGGCCCGCACGCGCGCGTTCAGCCTGCTTGGTACCACCTTCGGCCTGGGCCTGGCGTTCGGGCCGATGGTCAGCGGCCTGTTGATCGAACAGTTCGGCTGGCGCTCGATCTTCGTCAGCACCGCGGCCCTTGCTGCGATCTCGCTGCTGGTGGCGTTGTCACGGATGCGCGAAAGTTTTAACCCCGAAGCGCCCAAGCTGGACTTGCCCGGTGTGCTTGCCTTCTCGGCCATGCTCGCATTGTTTACCACTGCGATCATCCTGGGGCCCCAGGCAGGCTGGCGCTCCCCGCTGATACTGGGCCTGTTCGGCGGCGCGGCACTGAGCTTGCTGGCGTTCGTGACCATCGAGCTGCGCGCCAGGCAGCCGATGCTCGAACTGAGCCTGCTGAAATACCCGCGCTTCGTCGGGGTGCAGATTCTGCCGATCGGTACCTGTTATTGCTACATCGTGCTGATCGTACTGCTTCCGTTCCGCTTGATCGGCGTAGAAGGCATCGCCCCGATGCACAGCGGCCTGATCATGCTGGCACTGTCGGCGCCGATGCTGGTGGTCCCGCTGCTGGCCGCCTGGTTGACCCGCTGGGTAAGTGCTGGCGTGCTGTCGGCTGCAGGCTTCCTGGTGGCGGCCGCTGGGTTGTACCTGTTGGCCCATGCCGCTATTGGCGATTACCAGCAACTGGTGCTGGCAATGCTGGTGATTGGTATCGGCACCGGTTTCCCTTGGGGCCTGATGGACGGGCTGGCGGTTAGCGTGATCCCCAAAGAGCAGGCAGGCATGGCCGCCGGCATCTTCAACACCACCCGCGTGGCGGGCGAAGGTGTCGCCCTGGCGATCACCATCGCCCTGCTCACCGCGTTGGTAGGTAACAGTCTTGGGCGCGTACTACCTGCCGGCGATTACAGCGAACTGGCGCAGCGCCTGGTGATGGGCAACCTGGGCCAGGTTCAGGGCGTCGATCCGTTGCTGCTGCAGGCCGCGTATCTGGACGGCTTCGGCACCCTGGTGCTGGTGCTGATCGGGTTCACCGTGTTATCGGCTGGTGCGGCGTTCTTCTTGCTTGGTCAAGACGAGCAGGCAAGGCGTGCCAAAGCGCCTCACAGTAGCCTGCCAGCCTCCGATTCGGTGCGGGGCTGACGACGGCATGGCGATTACACGCAACAACGGGATCTTGCCTAATGCTCAGGGGCCTGGACGTTTCGCTCCATCACCTTCCCACACTGCTCACTGGCCAGACGGCTGATGATCCGGATCGCCTGATGGATACCGGCCGTGTTACGAAAACTCAGGTGGGGGTTGTGTTCGCATTCCAGCATTTCGTCGTGCTGGACCAGGGCTTCGCCTAGCAGTTCGAGGGTCCAGGCGTAGCTTTGGATGGTGGATAGGCGTTCTTGGTCAGTCATGGCGTGCCTCCCTTGTTGCAGAGACAGAGCGAGATTGACTGGAGGTGAGATTGCCGAGGGTTGTCGAGGAACGACGGTGGAGAACGGATGCGAGGATCTGTAACGGATTTTCGGTGGTCATGCATGAGTTCCTTTCGTGATGGAACTGCCACCGCTCGCGGCCAAGCAAGTTAAGGTGGCAGCAGTACGCGGGTTGGCCGACCGGGACGAAAGGAGCCCGGCACACCCGAAGGTGTCCCGCGCACCACCGCCATAACGCGACATCGCGGGCACAAAAAAGCGCCTGCGATGAAGACTGGGCGCTGATGCGCCTTTCGATTCCGACCGGCCAAGGTCGCATCACCGATGCTTCGGCGACGAGAGGACTTTATTCCCGAGAGACTGTTTTCGCAAGTTTCCAAGAGTAGGAAAGGACTATGCGTTTCGTAGGAAGATGGCCATCAGGGGGCCTTTAGCAGAGGGCCAGCCGCAATGATGATGTCTGGCCCGCCGTTCATGCATTTGCGAGTTAGGATTAGCGTTGATGCCATGGCTAACGGCGACGCTGGAAATAGGTCTTGGAATGTATGGTATCCACCCAGATCTCGGCGCGATGTCCGCGTAGAATCGGAATCAATCATGGTTGCTTTCATATCGTAGCCATCCAGCAGTCACTGAGCCTCCGCCTGCGCGGTCTTTTGGATGGGTCCGCCCTTCACTGACAGGCACTTCCGGGAAGTCAAATGGGCTCATGCCTTCAATACAGGCAACGTTGACCCCGTATTGATCCGGTGAGGAGCGGCGTTGGTGGAAGGTGTAGATGCCGCATTTCGAGCAGAAGTAGTGCTTTGCAACACGTGTGTTGAACTGATAAAGGGTGAGCGCCTCATGCCCTTGGGTGACAGTGATGTCGCCTAAGTTGGCTGATACCGCCACTGCTCCCCGCATACGGCAGAGCGAGCAGTTGCACCGGCGCGCTGTACGCAAACCATCGGTCAAGCGAAGTGAAAAACGCACCGTTCCACAATGGCAGGCTGCATGGTAAACAGGACGATCATCGTGTTTTTCATCAGTCATACCGTTTCTCTTGTCGTGTCAGAGGAAACAAAGCAGTTGCTCTGCGGCGAAAGCCAAATGCCAGTCACCCATTATCTTGAAACCCGTACAATCGGAAGTGAAAAAACGCTGACTATTCACTCGGCCGGGAAGCTGGGCTGAAGGTGGCCTGATCGGCCGAAAGCAGAAAACGGAAGAAACAAAAATGCCTACACAAGAAAGGCATTTTTGGAGGGGCCGAACGCAGGAAATGATTGAAATAGGCCAGTTAGGACGAGGCTATCTATCTGGCCATTGTGCCGATAAAGCTCATGTCAGTCAGTTAAATTTCAACGATATACATAATGGAAAATAGTTAGCGCAATGAGCAGCACGATGTGGATGCCTAACATGCTCACCAATAATCGTCTCATGTTAGGTGGAAAACGTTTAACTTCATTAAGGTCAATTAACCCCCTGCGCAAAAAGATCGTCGGCATGGCCAGCATCATAGAGATCAACCCCGTACGCATGACTTTGCCCAGCAACCCTGCATGTTGGAATGTTTTTTTATTGCCGGTAACGAACGTACAATTCGTAAGAAACGACTCAAAGCGCTCAGTGTATCTATGTGCGATGTAACACTGCACGATCATGGCCAGAATTATGGGCGCAAGGATCAACAGCGCAATCAATCCAGGGTCAACTGCATTCACTCCGTTACCTCACGATATAAAAAATCACCCACCATCTCGCCTCCCCCGCTCCCGATGTCACCGAAGATTTTACCGCCTACTGCACCGCCTACGACAGCACAAGCCAGCGCTCCTGGACCGCCTGTACTAACCCCCAGAACGACTGCGCAAGCACCAGTCCCTGCCATACCTCCCACATACCCCCCGAGACTGCCGCCTCCCAGGCTACCTATCAAAGCCGAGCTTTCAACATATTTGGCGCGGCGGCACTGCTCCTCCCGGCCCATCGTGCAAGCTTTATGAATCGACAAGCCTGTGGCCGCTACATCCAGCGCAGTACCGATATACGTGCCTTTCTTGACCAGACTGGAGGCTCTGGCAACGCCAGACACCTTATCGGCATAGCCGGCGATCTCAACTGTGTGGAGATAGCTGCGGGTCGAGATATTCAATGCCTGTTTGATCTTACCCTGATTACGTAACCCTGATCCGTACGCGGCCACGCTCCCCAACTGAGTTTCGAGCTTCATGAATAAAGTGGTGCGCTTGGCGTAAAACGCGTCTCGAGCATTAAGGGTGCCAGAGCCTAAGTAATCACGGTGTAGTTGCTCAATATCCTCAAGCGTGGCCTTGATATTCTCAAGATGCCTGCTCCAGCCGTCACCGACTGTCCCAACCCCCATTGAAGCGTTGGCGAGTACACTTTGCAGCAAGTCAAAGTGTTCCAAGAAGAAATCATCCGCATCCACCCCACTGGTCAGCAGTCCGGCATGCACCTGTGCAGCCTTGGCCATCAGGAACGCTTCGTGGCTGGTACAAGAGGGTGTGCCGGAGTCTCCGACGATCACCAGCTCCCCGCCTAGGACAACGCTATTGGCAATATGCGCATTCAGGACATCGAATTTGCCTCGGGCGTGTCCAGATACCGGAGTGCTGGCTTTCAAAGATTGGTAGGACTGGGTTCTGGGATTAACGAAGGTTCGCGCCTCACTCATCGACTTACCTCACGCATACTTCTTATTGTTGATCCGGTCCCAGCCCCCCGTCACATTTCCTCCAGCGCTACCGTCGGCTCGCTTCTGTCGTGTATAGGTCGTCTTGATGCGTCCGTAGTTCAACTGAACGACCTCGATAGGAACGCCTGAACCGGCATTCTGCGAGTAGTCGGCAATGATCACTTCTTCCAGGACAATTTCGTAGTACTTGAGCTTGTCTGTGCCTGCCCGGCAAAGCGCGAGCTTCACTTCTTTGAGATGTTCACCCGCACAGCTTGCCTCCAGCAGCTTGCAGCTGGCGGAGTCGAGAAACTTGGTGAAGGTGAAATTAGACAGGGTTGTACGTCCTGAAGTCGCACCGCCAGCTGAGCTGGCGGTGGCAGATGTGCTTTGGTTGACGGCGAAGTTGTAGCTGTTGATCTCGATCCAATTGGTGTAATGCTCATCCAGCGCTTCGCCAGCAATACCATCAATTTGAATGTAGGCGTCAAAAGCCATACTTACCTCTCCTTGGTAATGGTGGGGTGAATCCTGATGGGAGCATATGACACCTGTAGCAGCGAAATGTTCCTAGGCTCTGTACGAAAAGAGATGTCGCAAACACCGCATGGAACAAGCCAGAGAGACCATGGCGGCATAGCTTTTCGCGAGCTTGTCGAAGCGTGTCACGATGCGACGGTTCTCTTTCAGCCAGCCAAACATGCGCTCGATGATATTGCGCTGTCGGTATTTGGGCCGATCAAACAGTCTGGGTAAGCCTGGCTTGGGCCCTGCACCAGAAGAGGCTCGGGTTGCGCGTACAGCGGTTGAGTCGATCATCCAGGTTTGCAAGTCGATCAAGCCTTGCTCATTCAATCTCAGATGCAAGCGTTTGAGCATCTGATCGAACGTGCCCTGGTTTCGCCAACCCCGGAACCGCTGATAGACCGTTGACCATGGACCGAAGCGTTCCGGCATGTCTCGCCACGCAGCGCCTGAACAGAGCACCCAGAGCACGCCATCGAGCATCAGCCGGTCGTTCAGGCGTGGCCTCCCTCGGCCATGAGTTTCGATGAAGAGATCGGAGACCACATCCCAGGCCTCGTCCGAGAGTTCGTAACGCTTTGCCATCACAGAATTCCTTTCCGTCGATGGCGTGGGACTCTACAAAAACTCAGCGTTCGAGGGGCGGCGATTGGGTTTCTCGGGATTTCGTACAGAGCCTAAGGAAGCACTCAGGGTAATCCCGTCACGCAAGGTGACTTGGGCGTACCCTTACGTTTGGCGGCACTGGGCTTACGGTTGGTACTCGGCATCACATAGCCGAGGTGAGTGCGCGCCCCTGGCTGCGTACAGCGGCTGAAGCGGGGTAGGTCGCATAAACCTTCGTAGTATCGTAAAGCAGCTTTTTCTATATGGGCATCAATGCTTTCAATTTCCTGCGCCATTAAGGCAATAATTAAGCCTTGGCGACACTACTGCTCCATTGCAGAATTCAAAGCACTTGCATTGTTTTTTTGTGTGCTCAAGCTTGGCCAGCTTCGTAGTGAATGGCACCGGCTTCGCCGGTGTTCGCGGGTGAACCCGCTCCCACAGGGTATTGCAGTGTGTCTGCCGGCTATGTGATGACCAGGCTGGGCCAGCAGCTGGAGATCGTGATGGAAAGCTTGGCCATCTGAAAATATCTCTAACCGTTGAAAGCACTATCTTAAAAAATTTCGCCAAACACCCCGAAAACACTGGGCGAAAGCCAAATGCCAGCCACCCATTATCTAGAAACCCGTGCAATCGTAAGTGAAAATCCGCGGCCCATTCACTCAGGCGAAGCGGTGGGCTGAAGGTAGCCTGATCGGCCAAAAGCAGAATGAGGCAGAAACAAAAATGCCCGCACAAGGCGGGCATTTCTGGAGGGGCCGAAACCAGGAAAACCTGCATCGTGCCAACAAGATCTGGTGCCGGAGACAGGAATCGAACCTGCGACCTTCGCGTTACGAGTGCGCTGCTCTACCGACTGAGCTACACCGGCGTGTAGCGCAACGTACCACTGCTCGCACCCGTTACGCAAACCCCTGTTTCCCCTGACTTATTGCCCTACCCTCAAGGCGCCTTGCACCCCTTCGGCGCCAGGTCTTCCTCGATGTCGGTCGTACACGCCCACCCGGTAGCCGAACGCGTCAGGGTCAGTGCCTTGCCCAGCACAGTGGCCGGCGCATCTACCAGCGTGCAAACGATGCTCCCAGTGCCATCCGCCGCCTTGCCGCTAGCCGTGATCGCACAGTGCGCCGTCGCCGGCTGGCCACCCAGCGCGGCCACATCCGGCACATCCTTCCCGTCATTCAACCGCAGGTCCATCGCCGTCTTCAGCGCGCTGATCTCCAGCAACCCGGCAGCAGCCTTGGAGCGTGACTGGTGGTTGGTGTACATCGGTAAGGCGATGGTCGCCAGAATGCCGATGATCGCGACGACGATCATCAGTTCGATCAGGGTGATACCGCGTTGCCCTTTCATGAACGTTTTCCTTTTTGATACGCGTACTCGTTGAGGTCAGGCTCGACCCCGGCTGGCAGCGGCGCAGTAGGCCTGAACAGACACCTTTTGTCACCCCTGCCCGCTTGGGCGTCGGCTTCGCTGAACTACTCTAGTGAGCATCACGGACGCGCGCCCTTGCATGGACGCGGCAAGCTGTTTCCAGGCTTGTCGCATGGGCAGAAAAAGGACCTTTGCATGACTTCATCCACACTCCTCTACACCTGGCACGGCACCGACGCCAACGGTATGCCGGTCAGCGGCCAAACACCCGGGCGCAGCCCGGCCTATGTGCGCGCCGGGCTGATCCGTCAGGGCATCACGGTGGCCAGTCTGCGGCCTGCCGGCGGGCTTGCATTCAGTTTGCCGAAACGGCGGGAAAAGGCCGATCCGGCGGGGTTCAGTCGGCAGCTGGCGACCTTGCTCAAGGCCGGGGTGCCGCTGCTGCAGGCATTCGAGGTGATGGGGCGCAGTGGCTGCAATACGGCGCAGGCGGCATTGCTGGATAGATTGAAACAGGATGTGGCCTCAGGCCTGGGGCTGGCGGATGCGTTGCAGCGCCACTCGGGCTGGTTCGATGCCTTGTACTGCAACCTGGTGCGGGTGGGTGAGCAGTCCGGCACGCTCGACCGGCAGCTTGAACAGTTGGCAAGCATGCTGGAGCAGCGTCGGGTGCTGCACAAGAAAGTGCGCAAGGCGATGATCTACCCGTTGCTGCTGTTGCTGACGGGGTTGGGGGTGTCGGCGATCCTGTTGCTGGAGGTGATTCCGAAATTCGAGGGCATGTTCTCTGGCATGGGCGTGGCGTTGCCGGCATTTACCCAATGGGTGATCGACTTGTCCACAGGGCTGAGCCGGTTCGCGCCGCTGTTGCTGATGATGGGCTTGGTACTGGGTTTTGCCATGCGCCAGCTCTATCGGCAGCACGCGCCAGCGCGCCTGTGGATATCTCGCCGGGTGCTGGGCTTGCCGGTGTTCGGCAAGCTGCTGGGGCAGGCAGCGCTGGCGCGGTTTGCACGCAGCCTGGCAACCTCCTACGCCGCCGGGGTGCCGTTGCTGGATGCGCTGGGCACGGTGGCCAGGGTCAGTGGTGGCGACCTGCATGAGCAGGCGGTGTTGCGGCTGCGCCAGGGCATGGCCAATGGGCAGGGGCTGCACCAGGCGATGGCCGCTGAGCCGCTGTTTCCGCCGTTGCTGGTGCAACTGACAGCTATCGGTGAATCCAGCGGCACGCTGGACCAGATGCTGAAAAAAGCCGCCAGCCATTACGAGGAACAGGTCAGCCAGGCGCTGGACCAGTTGACCAGCCTGCTGGAGCCGGCCATCGTGCTGGTCCTGGGCCTGCTGGTGGGTGGCCTGGTGGTGGCGATGTACCTACCGATCTTCCAGTTGGGTAGCTTGATCTGAACATGACTTTATGGACTTTACTGGCTGAGCAGCCGGCGTACTTCCTCACCTTGGCCACGGTGCTCGGCCTGCTGGTGGGCAGTTTTCTCAACGTGCTGGTGTACCGCCTGCCAATCATGCTGGAGCAGCAGTGGCAGCGTGAAGCGCAGGAAATACTGGAGTTGCCGATCACGCCGCACGAGCGTTTCAACCTGTGGCTACCTGCCTCGCGCTGCCCGCATTGCGCGCATCGGATTCGCGCGTGGGAAAACATTCCGGTCATCAGCTACCTGGCCTTGCGTGGGCGTTGCTCAGCCTGCAAAACCCGCATCAGCCCGCGCTATCCGTTGGTGGAAGTAGCCAGCGCGTTGCTGTCGCTGGTGGTGGCCTGGCGCTTTGGCGCTTCGCTCGAGGCCTTGCTGGCACTGCCGCTGACCTGGTGCCTGCTGGCCCTGAGCCTGATCGATGCCGAGCACCAGTTGCTGCCGGATGTACTGGTGCTGCCGATGCTGTGGCTGGGGCTGATCGTCAACGCCTTCGGCCTCTATATCCCGCTGACCAGTGCGCTGTGGGGCGCGGTGGCCGGATACCTCAGCCTGTGGACGGTGTACTGGCTGTTCAAGCTGGTTACCGGTAAGGAAGGCATGGGCTATGGCGACTTCAAGCTGATGGCGCTGATCGGGGCCTGGGGTGGCTGGCAGGTGTTGCCGTTGACTCTGCTGCTGTCGTCGGTGGTGGGGGCGCTGGCTGGGCTGTGCCTGCTGCGTCTGCGCCGGCATGCCATGGGCACGGCGATCCCGTTCGGCCCTTATCTGGCGATTGCGGGGTGGATTGCCGTGCTCTGGGGTGATGAAATATACGCCTCATACACACAACTGCTTGGATTCTGATGACCACTGCGGCCTTTACCCCCTGGATTCTCGGCCTTACCGGCGGCATTGGTAGCGGCAAGAGCGCCGCTGCCGAGCGTTTCGTCGAGCTTGGCGTGCACCTGGTCGATGCCGACCAGGCGGCGCGCTGGGTGGTCGAGCCTGGCCGCCCGGCCCTGGCCAGCATCGTCGAGCGCTTCGGCGCTAGCGTGCTGCAGGCGGATGGCCAACTCGATCGTGCCGCCCTGCGCCAGCTGATCTTCGCCGACCCAGCGCAGCGCAAATGGCTGGAACAATTGCTGCACCCGCTGATCGGGCAGGAAATTTTCAGCTACCTGGCCAAGGCGCAGTCGCCCTATGCGGTGTATGTGTCGCCGCTGCTGATCGAGTCGGGGCAGTACCAGAAAACCCAGCGGGTGCTGGTGATCGATGCGCCGCAGGAACTGCAGGTGGCGCGTACCCTGGCGCGTGACAACACCAGTGCCGAGCAGGTGCAGGCCATTCTCAAGGCCCAGCTGGCCCGCGAGGAGCGCCTGCGCCATGCCGATGATGTGGTGGTCAATGACGGCGACCTGGCCGCGCTGCATGAGCAGATTGACCGCCTGCACCACTTTTACCTGACCTTACGAGGAGGCCAGCCATGAGCCAGCCATTGACCGTCGATTGCCCGACCTGTGGCGCACCTGTGGAATGGCACGAGAAAAGCCCGTTCCGGCCGTTCTGTTCGGACCGTTGCAAGCTGATCGACCTGGGGGCCTGGGCGGCGGAGGAGCACAAGATTCCGGGGGCGGAAGACTCCGAGGATGAACTGTATTCGGGTGACCTGGAGCCGCGGCATTGAGCCGATAGCCAGGTGTTCTTCAGGGCCCTTTCGCGGGTGAACCCGCTCCCACAGAGACCTCACGGCTTTCAAGGCTGGTGCAGCACCTGTGGGAGCGGGTTTACCCGCGAAAGGGCCAGTACAGCCGCCACAAAATCACCGCTCATCCTCCTTCCACGGCGCCTGCAGATACCGCGTGCGGTTGAAGGTTTCCAGCCACTCCGGGCAAAACACTACCAGCGCACTGATCACCGTGCCGTTGATGAATGCTTCGGGGAACATCATCAGCCACAGGTAGCCGACAAAATCGCTGAGCCACTCCGGCATGGCGAAGCGCCCGTCCAGCCACAACAGCCCCAGCCCGACCGACAGGCAGGCCAGCACCGTCAAGGCTGCCGGAAAGAACCCTGAACAGAAGATATACACAAACAGGTTCCGCGGCTGGGCGCGCTCGACCGCTATCGCGCACACCTCGGCAATCAGCACCGGCAGGCCAACCAGCAACAAACCATTCAACCCCAGCGCCGCGAGGTCCTGGCGCCCCAGCACCAGCAAGCCAAGCTGGGCCATGAACCCACCCAGCACCGCCAGTGGCCAGTCCAGCAACAGCGTGACCGCCGTCATGCCAATGAAGTGGTACGACACCCCGGTATCGAAATCGCGCCTCACCAGCCACAGCGCAAACAGGCAAAACACCGTGCCAAACAGCAGATGCTGGCGGCGCCGGTCAGTGAACAGCTCAACCCAGCGCACCCGGCTGACCGCCCAGATCAGCAACGGCACATAACCCAGCCAGCCAAGCGTAAGGGTGGTGCCGGACAACACCTGCGCGCTGATCACCTGATGAATACCCCTTGCTACCTTGTGGATAAAAACGAGTCTACACCCATTCTCCCTTCCCTTCGGCTGCGGTAGGCTGGCACCCCCACTCGATGCAGGAAGCATTGCTCATGCCGGAAGGAATCAACCTCGCCCTGCTGCTGGCAGCAGCACTCAACGCCATCATCGGCGTGCTTCACCTGGCCATTATCGCTGTCGGGCCGCGCTGGTACCGTTTGTTCGGGGCCGGCGAGCGCATGGCCGTCGCCGCCGAAAAGGGCCACTGGTACCCGGGGCTGATCACTGCAGCCATCGCCTGCGTGCTGCTGGCCTGGTCGGCCTATGCGCTGTCGGCTGCCGGGGTCATCGGGCGGCTGCCCTTGCTGCTGCCGGCCATCTGCCTGATCACCTTGGTGTATCTGGTGCGTGGCCTGCTGGGGCCTATATTGCTGGCGGGCACCGGGCGCTCGCGGCGTTTCATCGTGGTCAGTTCGCTGATCTGCCTGGGGTTTGGCCTGGTGCATCTGCTTGGGGTGGTGGAGCAGTGGCCGGTACTGGGCTGATTTCTGCGCACAAACAGCATCTTATCGTCATCGATTAGCGGCTAAGCTTGTCTGCATGGATGACTCCGACTACCTGCGCCTGCTTACCATCCAGGCCGAACAAGCCAATGCCTTTCTCTCCAATGCCCGCAAGTGGGAGCGGGAGCGTTGGGTGTGCCAACGCCTGTTGCAGGGGCTGAACATCCCCTACCGCAGCGAGGACTTCACCCCGGCCGGGCAAGAACCGCCGGACGTGCTTTTCCGCGACGCGGCCTTCGAGGTGTTTTTCGTGCTCGACGAGGGCCGGCGCCTCAATGATGAATGGCGTGAAGAACTGCAGCGCCGGCGCAGTGCGTTTTCCCTGGCGCAACTGGTGCGCCGCGAAGCACGCCCGCGACGCATCAGTGCCACCGAGCTGCTGGGGCGCCTGGCGCCGACCTTGCGCAAGAAGGCGCACAACTACCGGGAACGCGGGCTGGAGCTGAACGAACTGGACATCATTGCCTTCGCCAGCCTCAAGCGCGAAGTGCTCGACCTCAACACCCACTTCCCACCGCCCACCGAATACCTGCGCCAGGGCTGGCGCTCGCTGTCGCTAGTCGGGCCGACGTTTGCCCGGGTGCTGTTCGCCCACCCCGACGCGCCGGATTTCCTGCGCGGCAACCTGGGCCGCAGCATTGTTTTCGACGTGGGCATCAGTCTTTGATCCACTGCAGCGAATGTTTGCGATGGCGTACACTCGGCGCCAGAGATAGAAAGCATTATCATTTGTTTCAAGCGCTTGCGTGAACGCTGTAGCGTTTACGCAGTCACAAACGTCTACCTGACGAGGCCCCACCATGACCAGCCGCCTGAATCCGGAAGATCAGCGTCGTGTCGATGAGTATCTACGAGCCCCCCAGCACCAAGTCGAGCGCAGGCCCTTCCGGCCGTGGCTGCTCCTTGTGCTGGTGGTGGCCGTGACCATCGGGTTGGGTCTCATCAGCCGCCTGCTCAGTGGACTGGTGCTATGAGCTGCTTCGCGCTCGCCCTCCCCTCGTGCAGTTTGCGGCCGGCCCCCGGGGCCACGAATTCCGTAAACCTTATGAGATATCCCCATGACTCATCGCATCGTGATTGTCGGCGGCGGCGCCGGCGGCCTGGAACTGGCGACCCGCCTGGGTAAAAGCCTGGGCAAGCGCAAGCAGGCCGAGATCACCCTGGTCGACGCCAACCTCACGCACATCTGGAAACCGCTGCTGCACGAAGTGGCTGCCGGCTCGCTGAACTCCTCGGAAGACGAACTGAACTACGTGGCCCAGGCCAAGTGGAACCACTTCAACTTCCAGCTGGGGCGCATGAGCGGCCTGGACCGTGAAGGTAAACAGATTCAACTGGCCGCCACCCTCGATGAAGATGGCCGCGAGCTGCTGCCTGCGCGCACCTTGGGCTACGACACCCTGGTCATTGCCGTGGGTTCCAACACCAACGACTTCGGCACCCTGGGCGCGGCACAGCACTGCCTGTTCCTCGATACCCGCAAGCAGGCCGAGCGCTTCCACCAGCAGCTGCTCAACCACTATCTGCGTGCCCATGCCGGTGATGTGGCGAGCGAGAAAATCAGCGTGGCTATCGTCGGCGCCGGCGCCACCGGTGTGGAACTGGCAGCCGAGCTGCACCACGCAGCCCACGAACTGGCGGCCTATGGCCTGGACCGCATCCAGCCCAAGGACATGCACATCACCCTTATCGAGGCGGGCCCGCGCGTCTTGCCGGCGCTGCCAGAGCGCATCAGCGTGCCGGTGCACAAGACCCTGGAAAAACTCGGGGTGAAGGTGATGACCAACGCTGCCGTCAGTGAAGTGACCGAGGATGGCCTGAAAACCAAAGACGGTGAAGTGATCCAGGCCAGCCTGAAGGTGTGGGCAGCGGGTATCCGTGCACCGGGTTTCCTCAAGGACATCGATGGCCTGGAAACCAACCGAATCAACCAGCTGGTGGTGCGCCCTACCCTGCAGACCACTCGCGACGACAATATCTTTGCCTTCGGTGATTGCGCCGCCTGCCCGCAACCGGGTAGCGACCGCAACGTGCCGCCACGTGCCCAGGCTGCGCACCAGCAGGCTTCGATGCTGGCGCAGAGTTTGAAGGCGCGGCTGGAGAACAAGGCGCTGCCGACTTATGAGTACAAGGACTACGGTTCGCTGGTGTCGCTGTCGCGCTTCTCGGCGGTGGGCAACCTGATGGGTAACCTGATGGGCAGCGTGAAGCTGGAGGGCTGGCTGGCGCGGATGTTCTATGTGTCGCTGTACCGGATGCACCAGATGGCGTTGTATGGGTTCTTCCGCACGGCGTTGATGATGCTGGGTAGCAAGATTGGCCGGGGTACCGAGCCGCGCCTGAAATTGCACTGACAGGCACTTGCTCCTACAAGGGGTTGTGTTGCTGTGCGGAGCAGGCAAAAAAAAGGGCATCTCATTGGAGATGCCCTTTTTTTCATGGTGGGTCGTGTAGGATTCGAACCTACGACCAATTGGTTAAAAGCCAAC
>NZ_NFZQ01000159.1 GCF_002165135.1 Pseudomonas sp. SID14000
GACGTTCGCGATCGGGCTGGTGGTCGCGCTGACGCTCGTCAACCTGCGGGGCGTCAAGGAGTCGGGGACCGCGTTCGCGATCCCGGTGTACCTGTTCATGGCGGCGATGGGGTCGATCGCCGTGGTCGGGGCCGTCCGCTACTTCACCGGCACGCTGGCCGCCGCCGAGAGCGCGGGCTTCGGCGTCGCCTCGGAGCCCGGGTTCGACCAGGGGCTCATGGGGCTCGCCGGCGGCTTCCTGGTGCTGCGTGCGTTCGCGTCGGGCTGCGCCGCGCTGACGGGCGTCGAGGCCATCAGCAACGGCGTGCCGGCGTTCAAGAAGCCCAAGTCCCGCAACGCCGCGACGACGCTGCTGCTGCTCGGGTCGATCTCGATCGCGATGATCCTGTCGATCCT
>NZ_NFZQ01000160.1 GCF_002165135.1 Pseudomonas sp. SID14000
TGCTGGCGGACCTGGGCGGGGACGGGTACGAGCTGCCGGACTGGACATCGACGTACACGTACTCGGCGATGCTGCGCGGCAACGTGTACGGGGCGACCGGGCAGCGGGACAGGCTACGGGGCAAGCCGGACCTGATCCTGCTGCAGCACCCGGACCTGGTCCGGGTGCAGATGGAGAAGGGCCGTCCCGAGTGGCGGTTCAACGGCGAGGAAGTGCCCGCCGACGATGTGTGGCACAAGCGGTTCCATCCGGTGCCCGGCCGGCTGCTGGGACTGTCGCCCATCGCGGTGCACGCGCTGACCATCGGTACCGGCATCAGCGCGCTGCAGTTCGGCGCGCAGTGGTTCCAGGAGGGCGCCCACCCGTCGGCGATCCTGTCCAGTGACCAGAACCTG
>NZ_NFZQ01000161.1 GCF_002165135.1 Pseudomonas sp. SID14000
CTGTACACGCTGGCCGCCTCGGAGGTGCCGCGCAGGATCACGATCGTGCTGGCGGGGATGACCTTCGTCGGTTCGTTCGTCGTGGGGTACGTGCGGCTGCGGCAGAGCGTCAGCGCGCACGCCGACGTGGATTTCGGTCCGGGTGACTGGTACATCCCGCTGGTGTCGTTGTTCATGGCGCTGGGGCTGACGGCGCCGGCGGTGCTGTTCGGGCTCTACATCGGGGCGAGGCGCCGGCTGATGGAGGGCCTGCGGGAGCGGGCGGACTCGCTGGAGCGGGAGCTGTCGCTGCTGGCGGACCGGGCCGAGGAGCGGGCCGAGTGGGCGCGTACGGAGGAGCGGACCCGGATCGCCCGGGAGATGCACGACGTGGTGGCGCACCGGGTGAGTCTGAT
>NZ_NFZQ01000162.1 GCF_002165135.1 Pseudomonas sp. SID14000
TGATCGGGTCGGAGACCTTCATCATCGTGGCCTTGAGGTGCACCGAGAACAGCACGCCCTCGGCCTTGGCCCGTGCGACCTGCGCGGTGAAGAACTCACGCAGCGCGGCGACGCGCATGACGGAGGCGTCCACGACCTCGTCGGCGAGCACGGGTACCGACTCGCGCAGCACCGTGGTGCTGCGCTCCGGCTCCCAGTTGTCGGCCGCTTCCTCCGTCAGGTACTCCCTGGCTATCGAGAACTCGGGGTCATCGCTGGTCAGCGCCTCGAGGAAGCCGTCGAGTATCTCCTCGGGCCGGGCTCCGTCCCGTGGCGGGACGCCGAAGACACGGACCTGCGCGTCGGTCCGCTGTGTGGCGTCGACGGCGGTCACATCCCCGCCGTCGGGCATCGA
>NZ_NFZQ01000163.1 GCF_002165135.1 Pseudomonas sp. SID14000
GCCTCCAGCATCGAGACCAGTGTGTCCGCCTCAACTGCCGGCATCCCGGCGGCGGTCCCGTACCTCGGCCGCGCTCGGGTCCGTCACCTGGAGATGGACGATGGTGTCGATGTTGACGACCACGTTGTCCTGGGTGGACACCGGCTGCGGCAGGTAACGACCTGCTCACGGAGGTCGATCCGGTTGCGGATCGTGTCGGGGAACGGGACGACGACGTTGAAGCCTGCGTTCCGCGTCCGCGTGTAGCGCCCGAAGCGCTCCACGATGGCGGCGCTGGCCTGCGGAATGACCTGGATCGTCTTGATCAGGGCGATGAAGGGGAGCAGCACCAGGATGATGAGGACGATGACGATCGGTTGCATCGCGACACCTCTTCCCGTCGGGCATCCAGTC
>NZ_NFZQ01000164.1 GCF_002165135.1 Pseudomonas sp. SID14000
GCCCGGGGGCGGCGGGGATGCGCGGGGGGTGGGCGGGTGGGGTGGATGCCGCGGGGGTGGACGTCCTCAGGGGCGTAGGTTCGGCTACGACCCTGCCGCGCCGACCGTGAGGTGACGCATGGACCTGGTGGCCGCCGGTGTGCTCGCCGTGCTCGTGATCGTGCTGGTGACGACGTTCGCCCCCCGGGTGGGCGTCGCCGCTCCCCTGCTGCTCGTGCTGGTGGGCGTGGCGGTGAGCTTCCTGCCGTTCGTGCCTGAGATCGAGATCCAGCCCGAGTGGGTGCTCGGGGTCGTGCTGCCACCGCTGCTGTACTCGTCGGCCACCAACGTGCCGACCATGGACTTCCGGCGGGACCTGCGCACGATCTCCGCGTTCTCGGTCGTGCTCGTGCT
>NZ_NFZQ01000165.1 GCF_002165135.1 Pseudomonas sp. SID14000
GGCCGACGTGTACGGCGACGGGCGGTCCGAGCGCGCGATCGGCGCGTTCCTCGCGTCGCGCCCCGACCTCGCCGGGTGGGGCACGGTCGCCACCAAGATGGGCCGCCGCGCCGACCCGCACGTCGCCGAGGCGTACACGTACGACGCGTTCTGCCGGTGGACCGACCGCAGCCGCGTCAACCTGCGCACCGACACGCTCGACCTCGTGCAGCTGCACTGCCCGCCCAGCGCGGTGCTGCGCAGCGACGACGTGTACGACGCGCTCGACCGGGTCGTCGAGGACGGCCGCGCGGCCGCCTACGGCGTGTCCGTCGAGACCGTCGACGAGGCGCTCGCGGCGATCGCGCGCCCGCACGTCGCGTCGGTGCAGATCATCCTCAACGTCTTCCGCC
>NZ_NFZQ01000166.1 GCF_002165135.1 Pseudomonas sp. SID14000
GCCCGCAGACCCGACCACCGAGAACGCTGTCGATCCCAAGGCCGACCCGCGTGCCGAGCCGGTCGACACGCCCGCCGAGGCCAAGGCCGACACGGCTCCCGAGGCCAAGGCCGATACGGCTGCCGAGGCCAAGGCCGACACGGCTCCCGCGGCCGATGCAGCTGCCGAGGCCAAGGCCGATGCGGCTGCTGAACCCACGGCCGACGACCTCGTGGAGCCTGCGGCCGAGAAGGCCACGGAGCCCGGGGCAGAGAAGGTTGCCGACGCGACGAGCGCTGACGCGCCGACCGCCGAAGCGCCGACCGCCGAAGCGCCGACCGCCGAGGCGACAGACGGCGAACAGCCCACTACGGAGAAGCCGACCGCCGAGGTGCCTACCATTGAGGCGTCT
>NZ_NFZQ01000167.1 GCF_002165135.1 Pseudomonas sp. SID14000
GGCGACGTACTTCATCAGCAACATGAACCTGCCGAAGGAGCTCGAGAAGCGCGACGGGCAGATCCACCTCCAGACCCAGCACGGCACGCCGCTGAAGACGATGGGCACCGATCTGCGGCATTACCCGGTCGCAGCGAAGGACCTCGACCTGGACGAACTGATGCGCCAGGTCGACCGGTGGGACTTCAACCTGTCCTCGAACCGGTACTCGTCGGAGATCTGGGAGCGCACCTACCCGGCCCATTTCGAGGACCTCGAATACGGGTTCCCCCGCAACGACCGGCTGCTGAACGCGACGCTGGACGACGTCCGGGCGATCCGGGCGTCCTTCGGATTCGACGACTCGCACCTGGTGGTCTTGTACGCGCCGACCTTCCGCGACGGCGTCGAC
>NZ_NFZQ01000168.1 GCF_002165135.1 Pseudomonas sp. SID14000
GGGAGGCGGCCCCGAACTTCTGCGGCTGCAGCCTTCGCTCCGCCCGGCCCAACTGGAGACGCTGACCAATGCCGCCATCGCGACCGGCGACCTCGACCAGGCGGCAAGCTGGGCCTCCCGGGCTGCGGAGGAGGCGGCCCACATAGGGCTTGCGGGCCAACGCGCGGCGGCGTTGCGCGCCCAGGCCGCGATCGCCGAGCAGCGGGGCGATACCAGCGCTGCCGCGCGTCTGTTCCACGACGCGGCCCAGGAACACGCTCACTCCGGCGGGCTCCTCTGGGAGGCGCTGTCCTTGCTGCGGGCGGCCCCGCTGGCGAAGGCCGCCGGCCACGGACCCCGTGCGGATGCCATGCTTCGCCGTGCCGACCGGGTGGCCACCGGAGGCGGG
>NZ_NFZQ01000016.1 GCF_002165135.1 Pseudomonas sp. SID14000
TCACAAGCACCCACACGAATTGCTTGATTCGATTTGTTAAAGAGCGTTTGGTTAAGAGCTTTTCGTCTCAACCGAGGCGCGCATTCTACGCTTTCCTCATTTGCTGTCAAGCGTTTATTTTGAAGTTTTTTGCGAGAAACTCGTTTAGCTTCAAACACTTGACTCAACAGGGTGGCTGGCTTTGCTTCGCTACCGCGTTGGAGTGGTGCGCATTATAGGGCGGCTTTTCAGGAGGTCAACCTTTAATTTCAATAATTTAGAATCTTTTTGGAAAAGACCGCGTCAGGGCCACCAGGTGCTCGCCACAACACCTTCAGCGCCTATGAGATCGAGCGCCGCCCGCGCGGCGCTTCGCGGGACAAGCCCGCTCCCACATTTGTTGCAACGTGGCCATGCCTGTGAGGCCATGGTCGTCAGCCTTGGCGCATGACTAAAGACATGTGGGGCGGCAGCCGCGCCAACGGGGAGACATCGTCAGGCCAACAAAGCAGGCAACCATGGCCTGACAGGTTTGGCACGTTGCAACAAATGTGGGAGCGGGCTTGTCCCGCGAAGCGCCGCGCGGGCGGCGCTCGATCTCACAGGCGCCGAAATAACAACGCCGGGCACCTTGCCCCCACACGCCGTAATTGCGCACTATATTGCTCACCCCAACCCCGCTCAAGGATCGCAGCACAGAAATGAACACCCAGCCCCGCAGCCTGGCCGCCACCCTCTTCCCGATCGGCCTGCTGCTCATCGCCATGGCATCCATACAGTCCGGCGCCTCTCTGGCCAAAACCATGTTCCCCCTCGTCGGCGCCCAAGGCACCACCACCCTGCGGCTGATCTTCGCCAGCGTCATCATGCTGCTCATCCTGCGCCCATGGCGTGTGCGCATGACCCGTAACACCCTGCGCAACGTCATTATCTACGGTATGGCGCTTGGCGGCATGAACTTCCTCTTCTATATGGCCCTGCAAACGGTACCTATCGGTATCGCCGTGGCACTGGAGTTCACCGGCCCGCTGGCCGTGGCGATCTTCTCTTCGCGCCGGCCGATCGACTTCCTGTGGATTGCCCTGGCCATCGCTGGCCTGCTGCTGTTGCTGCCGGCGGGCCATGGCGGGCAGGCCCTCGACCCGGTCGGCGTCGCCTATGCCCTGGGCGCGGGCGTATGCTGGGCGCTGTATATCCTGTTCGGGCAGCGTGCCGGGGCTGAACATGGTATCCAGAGTGCCGCGCTGGGCGTTGTGGTCGCCGCGCTGTTCGTTGCCCCCATCGGTATTGCCCACGCCGGCAGCGCATTGCTCACGCCCGCCCTGATCCCCATGGCCCTGGGCGTCGCGGTACTGTCCACCGCCCTGCCCTACAGCCTGGAAATGGTTGCCCTCACGCGCATCCCGGCACGCACTTTCGGCACCCTGATGAGCATCGAACCAGCATTCGGCGCACTGTCCGGTCTGCTGTTCCTGGGCGAGGTGCTGACGATTACCCAGTGGCTGGCTATTCTGGCAATCATTGCCGCATCGGTGGGCACCACCCTGTCCATGCGCAAGGAGCCCAGCCCGGCCGTCGCTGCAGATTGATATGAGAAATATTTTCATTTGAGACGGGATTAGTGATTGTAGCGACCCGCCTCGCTGATTAAGCTGTCACAAAATCATCATCTTTACGCTATCTACTGGGCCGGACACGGACGCTGGGGAAGTTTCAGGAAGAACCAAAGCGATAACGACGGGGCCAGACAGCTGATCCGCCCTGCATTTAAGGACAGGAATGAAACGTATTTTGCTCATCCTGGCCATCTTGGCTATTGCTGGATGTGCCGCCACAGCCAAGACTGAGGTCAAAAGGGGCAAGAAGGGCCTGCATATCAATTGCTCCGGCCTTTCTTCCTCGTGGGACAACTGCTACAGCAAAGCCGCAAGCTCCTGCAGCACGCGCGGCTACCGGGTCATTGCACGCTCGGGAGACAGCGATGAAGAACCCGGAGACTACTTGTTCGGCATAAACCCTGCGGGTTACACCAGCCGCAGCATGATCGTCATCTGCAAATAGAAAAAAGGGCAGCTCGCAAGCTGCCCTTTTCATTTGCCTTACAAAGGCGCGGTACGCGCCTCCAGCCAGGCCAGCGCTTCGCCCTTGAGCAAGGGCGCCAGGCGCTCGCGCACCCTGGCGTGATAGCCGTTCAACCAGTCCAGTTCGTCCCTGGCCAGCAGCTCGGGCAACAAGCAGCGGGTGTCGATCGGGCACAGCGTCAAGGTCTCGAAGTTCAGGAAGTCGCCGAAGGCGCTCTTGCCGGCCTCGCGGTTGACCACCAGGTTCTCGATGCGCACCCCCCACTGCCCCGGGCGGTAGGTGCCCGGCTCGATCGAGCTGATCATGCCCGCCTGCATCGCGGTCTGCGGCGTCGGCGCCGCCTGGTAGGCAATTACTTGCGGCCCCTCGTGCACGTTCATGAAGTAACCCACCCCATGCCCGGTGCCGTGGCCGTAATCCACCTGGTCAGCCCAGATCGGTGCGCGGGCAATGGCGTCGAGCAACGGCGACAGCACGCCACGCGGGAAGGTGGTGCGCGACAGGGCGATCATGCCCTTGAGCACGCGCGTGCAATCCTGCTTCTGCGCAAGGCTCGGGTTGCCTACCGGCACCATGCGGGTAATGTCAGTGGTACCGCCCAGATACTGCCCGCCCGAATCGATCAGCAGCAAACCATCACCCTCGATGACCGCATGCGACTGCTCGGTGGCACGGTAATGCGGCATCGCGCCATTGCCATTGAAGGCGGCAATGGTCGAGAAGCTCAACGACACGAAACCTGGGCGTCGGGCACGCGCTGCACTCAATTGCTCGTCGACGGTAAGCTCGGTAATCACTTCCCGCCCGAGGCTGGCCTCGAACCAGGCGAAGAACTCGCACAAGGCCGCGCCGTCCTGCTCCATCACACGGCGGATGTGTTCAAGGTCGTCTTCACTTTTGCACGCTTTGCTCAATGTAGTTGGGTTGAGCCCCTCGACCAGTTCGACCCCGGCAGGCAGCTTATCCAGCAGGCCGCAGGTTACCCGGGCCGGATCGACCAGCAATCGACTGCCGGCCGGCATGGCGGCAAGGGCCTCGCCTGCTTTGGCGTAATCGCGCACCTCGATACCGTCGGCCGCCAGTACCTGCCTCAGGTGCTCATCAACCTTGTCCGAGCCCACGAACAGGATGGCCTGCTGCTGGCTGATCAAGGCAAAGGCGACGAACACCGGGTTGTAGGACACATCGCTACCGCGCAGGTTGAACAGCCAGGCGATGTCATCCAGGGTAGCGATGAAATGCCAGTCGGCGCCCTTGGCCTGTGCGCTCTGGCGCAACTGCGCCAGTTTTTCCGCCCGGCTCACCGTGGCGTGCGGTGGCAAATGCTGGTAGACCGGGTTGCCTGGCAGCGCCGGGCGCTCTGCCCAGACCTGCTTCAGCAGGTCCTTGTCAGTCACCAGTCGCGCGCCGCGCGCCTTCAGCCGGTCGCCCAGCTGGCGCGCCGAAGCCAGGGCCATGACTGCACCATCTACCGCCACGCTGCCATTGGGCTCGACGTGATCGCCCAGCCATTCCAGCGCGCCAGGCTTGCCCGGCACCAGCTTCATCAACTCGATGCCACTGCCCGCCAACTCATGCTCCGCCTGCTCCCAGTAACGGCTATCGACCCACAACCCGGCAAAGCCAGCCGTGACCACCAGCGTGCCGACCGAGCCATGGAAACCCGACAGCCACTGACGCCCCTGCCAGTAACCGGGCAGGTATTCGGAAAGATGGGGGTCGGCCGAAGGTACCAGCAAGGCATCGATGCCCTCCGCGGCCATTATCCGGCGTACCTGCGCCAGGCGCTGCGGCACGCTTTGTCCAAGGGTGGTCTGAACGTTCATGCGCTCTCCTGCGGCTACATCACGGTTGATCCAGTGTGCCGATAATGAAACAGCCGCCGAAGCCCTGCAATCGTGACGACCGAGCCACGGCATGCATTGCCCGCCACGCCTTGGGCAAACCGGACATTTCCTACAGCAGGGCCAGGACCACCGATCAAGTTCCGCTGAACTTCCCCAGAACACCGGCTTCACACACAGTACATTCATTGCACACAGGCAAATGACCATGCCCAATGCCTGCGCCCCTAAAAGCGGCGTGGTGCTGCTCGACACCCGCGCGCACACACCTGACCACGAGCATGCCGTGCATCTGAAACTTGCCGATGGCCTGGCCCGCCTGTTGGGCTGCCCGCACGTGCAGCCCAGCCAGCCACCAAGCGCCGCCGATGGCTACTACTACCTGCCCACCGAAACCCTGGTCGATCCCAAGCGCCATGCCGCCCTGGGTATCTGCAGCGAGCAGGACCTGTTCGGTGGACTGGTCGCACACCCCTACATGGCGACCAAGGCGATCTCCCACCCGCTGCCCGCCGGGGCCAGTTTCCCGCCGGGCTGGACCGATGACTTCGCCCGACAAGCCAGCGATGCCCTGCTGCGCGGCTACACCGTGTTCAGCAAGGCCGATGCGCGCACCGCCGCACAGCTGTTGCTGGCGGACGGCCCATTGCGGATCAAGCCAGTGCTGGCCTGTGCAGGCCGTGGCCAACAGGTCGTCACCACGGTGGATGAACTGGAACCACTGCTGGCCGGCATGGACGATCAGGACCTTGCACTATGGGGGCTGGTGCTCGAAGAAGACCTGAGCAAGGTGCAAACCTTCAGCGTCGGTCAGGTACGCGTCGCCGGCCTGACCTGCAGCTATTACGGCACGCAGCAACTGACCCGCGACCATCAGGGCACGGAAGTGTACGGCGGCTCCGACCTGGTGGTAGTGCGCGGTGACTACCGGGCACTGCTGCAGTTGCCGCTGGACGACCCACTGCGCCTGGCCATCAACCAGGCGATGGCCTACGAACAGGCTGCCGAGCAGCACTTCCCCGGCTTCATCGCCTCACGGCGCAACTACGACATCGCCCGCGGCGTGAACTCCCAGGGCCACCTGCGCAGCGGCGTGCTCGAACAATCCTGGCGCCTGGGCGGCGCCAGCAGTGCCGAGCTGCTGGCCTTGCAGGCGTTTGCCGACGACCCGGCATTGCAGCGGGTGCGTGCCTCCACCCATGAAGTGTTCGGCACCCCTGAGCTGCCGGCTGACGCCTCCCTCTATTACCAAGGAAACGACAGTGAACTCGGACAACTCAGCAAATTTGCGCGGATTCGCGAACATGACCATCCAGAGTGAGACCATTGAACTGCAGGTCGAGGATGACAGCATCGTCGGCACCCTGGTCAGCCCCGGCAGCAAGATGCCGGGCATCCTCTTCGTCCATGGCTGGGGTGGCAGCCAGCAACGCGACCTGGCCCGTGCCCGGCATATCACCGGACTGGGCTGCGTGTGCATGACCTTCGACCTGCGCGGCCACGAAAAAACCGAAAGCCAACGGCTGACGGTCACCCGCGAACAGAACCTCAAGGACCTGCTGGTGGCCTACGACCGGCTGGTAAACCACCCGGCCGTCGACAACAACGCCATCGCCATCATCGGCAGCAGCTATGGCGGCTACCTGGCCACCCTGCTGACCCGCGAGCGGTCGGTCAAGTGGCTGGCCCTACGGGTACCCGCCATGTACTGGGACGACGAATGGAACCTCCCCAAGCATACCCTCGACCGGCAACGGCTGAACGCCTACCGCCAGCGCCCACTCGGCCCGGCGGACAACCGCGCACTGGCAGCCTGTGCCGAGTTCGGTGGCGATGTACTGCTGGTGGAGTCAGAGCAGGACGACTACGTGCCGCACAGCACGTTGATGAGCTACCGCTCGGCATTCGTCAGCGCTCATTCGCTCACTTACCGCATCGTCGACGGTGCCGACCATGCGCTGTCCAGCGAAGCAAGCCAAAAAGCCTACAGCTCGATCCTGGCGGCATGGGTCAGCGAAATGGTCATTGGCGCTCGCCTGGACCGTTACCCCCACTACGCCCCCTGGTATGCCTGAGGCTCACCCACCTGACAATGCAGGCCGCCATCGGCACCGCGTACCAGGCTGCGCAGGGTCTGGTACGCGGCAAAGTTGACGCCACGCGCCTGATACCGGCCAAGCAGTTCAAGAAACGGCTCCTCGACGAAATACACGGCCGCCGCCGCCCACGCCTGGCGGGACTGCCATTGCAGGTACTGCAGCACCCGGCTGCCATCGTCACTGGCCTGGATGCTGACACCCTGCAACCCTTCGCAGCGCGCGGCCAGCTCTTCGCTGCGCGCCACCAGCGCCTGGGCCAACGCCAGCTGGCAACTGCCGGGCACTTCATATTCGATCATCTGGGTAAACCACAGGGCATGAGACGTTGCCGTCATGAATGGTCTCCTGGTGACGGGCGCACGCAGCGCGATGTCGAGCAGGGTAAAACCTCAAGCTATGTCAAGGTCAAGAGTTTTCCGCCCCGGGAACGCCTCGAACGGCCTAACCCGATACCGCGAAACGCCGCCGGTAATCACTCGGGGTCAGGCCGGTGATGCGCTGAAACACCTTGCGAAACGCACCTGGGTCCTGGTAACCGACACCCCAGGCGATCTGCTCGACATTGCGCCGGGTAAATTCCAGCAAGCGGCACGCCCGCCCCACCCTCACCTGCTGGCAGTACTCGGTCGGCCGTAGCCCCGTGGCAACACGAAAACGCCGCAGGAAGGTGCGCTCCTCCAGCCCCGCGCATGCAGCCATGCTGGCCAGGTCGGCATCCTGCCCTGCATTGCCCTGCAACCAGTGCTGCACTTTCAGAACCGCCTCGTCACCATGGTCCAGGCGCGGGTTGAACACTGCACCAGGCAACGGCGCCGCGAGCGGATCGACCGCCAGGTAGCGGGCAGTTTCCCGCGCCACCGTCGCGCCCATGAAGCGCTCCAGCAAGCGTAAGCCCAGGTCGGTCCAGGCCATCAACCCGGCCGTGGTGACAATATCACCATCGTCCAGCAACAACTGCTGGGCTTCGACTTGCACCTTGGGAAAGCGCTGGGCAAGCGAATGCACGTAATTCCGATGAGTACAGGCCGGGCGCCCGTCGAGCAGGCCGCTGGCGGCAATGAAGAACACCCCGATGCACACCGACGCCAGCACCGTGCCACTTCGGTGCAACTGGCACAATGAAGCGCGATGGCGCTCGAGCAGCTCACCATGCGGTGCCGACTCCAGGCTCGGCGGAATGATCAGTACCCGCAGCTCGGACGCGACGGCAGGTGGGCTCTCTGGGGCAGGCTGCAACTGCCCCGACTCGTCTGCCTGCCAGAAGCTGACACGCACCGCTGGCAACTCGACGGCCCCCAGTTCGGCAGCCACCCGGTTGGCCACCAGGAACAGGTCGGCCAACCCATGCACGGCAGCACGTTGCGCACCGGGGTACAGCAGCAGGCCGATGTCCAGTCTGGCAGGGTTGTCAGTTTTTGCCCGCATAGTGTCGTTCGCGCCAATCCTCAGGTCAGTGCGCACAGCCTATAACTAACGTCATCCAACGACCACTGCCACAGGAGGCAGCATGAGCAAGCAGGCGCTGATCATCATCGACATCCAGAACGACTACTTCCCGGGCGGCAAATGGACCCTCGATGGCGCCGAGCAGGCGGCTGACAATGCCGCCCGCCTGCTGGCGGCGGCGCGTCAAAGGGACGACCTGGTGGTGCATGTGCGCCATGAGTTCGACAGCGCCGATGCGCCGTTCTTCGCGCCAGGCTCGCAGGGTGCGGCCATCCACGCCAAGGTCGAACCGCTGGCGGGCGAGCCAGTGATACTCAAGCACAAGGTCAATGCCTTCCTCGGTACTGACCTGGAACACACGCTGGACCTGCATGGTGTCGAAGCCCTGACAATCGTCGGCAGCATGAGCCACATGTGCGTCGACGCCGCCACCCGTGCTGCGGCCGATCTGGGCTATGACGTGACCGTGGCGCACGATGCCTGCGCAACGCTGCCACTGGAGTTCGATGGCAAGCAGGTACCGGCGGCTCAGGTGCATGATTCAGTGATGGCGGCGTTGGCGTTTGCCTATGCCAAGGTGGTCAGGACCGATGAGTTGCTGAATAGCTGATCAGTGGATTTGGGGGCGCTTTGCGCCCCATCGCGACGCAAGGCCGCTCCCACAGGTACCGTGCCAGACATCAGATTTGCGCGGCACCTGTGGGAGCGGCCTTGCATCGCGATGGGCTGCGCAGCAGCCCCAAAACCTGCTACCTCAAATCACCACATTGCGCACAAACCGCACCGCAACCACCCCATCGTTGCGATAGGCATACCGGCAGTTGCTGGGAAACACATGGAACTGCCCGACCTGCAAGCGATGCTCGGCCCCTTCGATAATCAGCGTCAACTGTCCTTCGGCCACATAGATCTGCTCGCTCCAGCCTTCGGCATCAGCCTCGCTGCAATAGCACTCGCCTGGTGCCAGCGTCCATTCCCAAAGTTCCACCTCGCGCCTTGCCACACTGCTGCCCAGCAGCACCGCCCGGCTCTGCGGGTGCTCACCGGCCCAGGCCAACTCTTCGATACGCCCAGGGTCACGCTGGTCAGGTGCCTGGATCAGGGTACTGAAAGCAACGCCCAAGGCTTCGGCAACCAGGTCGAGGGTGGTCAGGCTGACATTCCTTTCGCCCGCCTCTATCGCCACCAGCATGCGCCGGCTGACCCCGGAGCGCTCGGCCAACGCCGTCTGGCTCATACCCGCGGCATTGCGCAGGCGACGTACATTGAGACTGACATGCTGCAGCACCGATGCCCGGTGCAAGGAATCTTTGTGCACTATATTGCTCACTGATCGATATTGCGCAGTATACTGCCCATTTTGCGGCGATTGTGCGCCGCCCCCTCCGAGTGCGCAAGACCATGACCCAGCCCAGCAGCAAGCCGACCTCTGCCATTACCTTTCGCCTGAGCAAGGCCGAACTGGTGCTGGTGTTCATCACCATGCTGTGGGGCGGCACCTTCCTGCTGGTGCATAACGTGATGAGCGTCAGCGGCCCGATGTTCTTCGTCGGCCTGCGCTTCGCTGCAGCCGCCCTGTTCGTTGGTGTGGTCTCGGCCCGGGCGCTGCCGGGGCTGACCTTGACCGAGCTGAAGGCCGGCATGCTGATCGGCGTGTCGATCATGCTCGGCTACGGCCTGCAGACCATGGGCCTGCAAACCATCAGCAGCAGCCAGTCGGCGTTCATCACAGCCCTGTACGTGCCGTTCGTACCACTGCTGCAATGGCTGGTACTGGGCCGACGCCCCGGCCTGATGGCCAGCGTCGGTATAGGCCTGGCGTTCACCGGCCTGATGCTGCTGGCCGGGCCGGAGGGCGGCAGCCTGCACTTCAGCGAGGGCGAGTTGGTGACCCTGGTCAGCGCGGTGGCCATCGCCGGCGAAATCATCCTGATCAGCCGCTACGCCGGCCAGGTCGATGTGCGTCGGGTCACCGTGGTGCAACTGGCGACCGCTTCGCTGCTGGCATTCCTGATGGTTGTTCCGACCCAGGAGCGCATACCCGACTTCTCCTGGCTGCTGCTGACCAGTGCCGTGGGCCTGGGCGCCATGAGCGCGGTGATCCAGGTGGCAATGAACTGGGCGCAGAAGTCGGTCTCGCCCACCCGCGCCACCCTCATCTATGCCGGCGAACCGGTGTGGGCCGGGATCGTCGGGCGCATCGCCGGTGAGCGCCTGCCGGGCGTGGCACTGCTCGGCGGCCTGCTGATCGTGATCGCAGTGGTGGTCAGCGAGCTCAAGGTGCGCCGGCCGCGCGAAGCGACCAAAGCACGAGAAGTGCAGGATGAAGGCGAACGCCAGGCCAGCCTGTGAAGCCGCCAACTGCGGCTATGCTTTGTAAAAAACTGTTATAAAAAAACAGCTTGTCACAGCTTGTTTGTAGGATTCTGCGACAGCTTGCGTGTTGGTGATCACCCCCTCGACACGTATGATTCTTTGCAAACTTCTCCAGAATAGAACGCTATGTCATTGATAGTGCTATTGCTTCTGCCGTTCGTGGGCAGTTGCCTGGCAGCCGTGCTGCCGCACAACGCACGTAACGCGGAGTCCATTCTCGCCGGGCTCGTGGCCCTGGCCGGCACTGTCCAGGTAGCACTGCTGTACCCTCAGGTTGCCCACGGTGGCGTGATTCGCGAAGAGCTCCTCTGGCTACCCAGCCTGGGGTTGAACCTTGTGTTGCGCATGGACGGCTTCGCCTGGCTGTTCTCGCTGTTGGTGCTGGGCATCGGTGCGTTGGTGTCGCTGTATGCCCGCTACTACATGTCGCCTCAGGACCCGGTACCACGCTTCTTCGCCTTCTTCCTCGCCTTCATGGGCGCCATGCTCGGCCTGGTAATCTCCGGCAACCTGATCCAGCTGGTGTTCTTCTGGGAACTCACCAGCCTGTTCTCCTTCCTGCTGATCGGCTACTGGCATCACCGTGCCGACGCTCGCCGCGGCGCCTACATGGCGCTGATGGTCACGGGCGCAGGCGGTTTGTGCCTGTTGGTGGGTGCCCTGCTGCTCGGCCATGTGGTCGGCAGCTACGACCTGGACAAGGTCCTGGCTGCCGGCGATACCATCCGCCAGCATGCGCTGTACCCGGTGCTGCTGCCGCTGATCCTCATCGGCGCCCTGAGCAAGAGCGCACAATTCCCCTTCCAGTTCTGGCTGCCCCACGCCATGGCAGCGCCCACCCCGGTATCGGCCTACCTGCACTCGGCGACCATGGTCAAGGCCGGGGTGTTCCTGCTGGCGCGCCTATGGCCGGTGCTGTCGGGCAGCGAGGAGTGGTTCTGGATCGTCGGCGGTGCCGGCGCCCTCACCCTGCTGCTCGGCGCCTTCGCCGCCATGTTCCAGAACGACCTCAAGGGCCTGCTGGCGTATTCGACCATCAGCCACCTGGGCCTGATTACCCTGCTGCTGGGCCTGAACAGCCCACTGGCCGCCGTCGCAGCGGTGTTTCACATTCTCAACCACGCCACCTTCAAGGCCTCGTTGTTCATGGCTGCCGGCATCATCGACCACGAAAGCGGCACCCGTGACATCCGCCGCCTCAGCGGGCTGATCCGCCTGGTGCCATACACCGCCACCCTGGCCATGGTGGCCAGCGCCTCGATGGCCGGCGTGCCGTTGATGAACGGCTTCCTGTCCAAGGAGATGTTCTTCGCCGAAACGGTGTTCATCACCTCCACCGCCTGGGTCGAGGCGACACTGCCGGTGATCGCCACCTTGGCCGGCACTTTCAGCGTTGCCTATGCCTTGCGCTTCACAGTCGATGTGTTCTTCGGCCCCACCGCGCAGGACCTCCCGCATACCCCGCACGAACCGCCACGCTGGATGCGCGCACCGGTCGAGCTGCTGGTGCTCACCTGCCTGGTAGTGGGCATCTTTCCTGCCCAGTCGGTCGGCCCGCTGCTGGCCGCCGCGGCCCTTCCGGTGGTGGGCGGCACCCTGCCGGAATACAGCCTGGCCATCTGGCACGGCTGGAACGCGCCGCTGATCATGAGCCTGGTGGCCATGAGCGGCGGTATCGTGCTGTACCTGTTGCTGCGCAAGCAGCTGCGCCTGGGCCGTTTCCCCTACCCACCGGTGATCGAGCGCTTCAACGGCAAGCGCCTGTTCGAGCACGGCCAGGTGCAGTTGATGCTGCTGGCGCGGCGCATCGAGCGCCTGCTCACCAGCCGCCGCCTGCAGTCGCAGCTGTTCATGCTGGTGCTTGCCGCCTTGCTCGCCGGCCTCACACCCATGCTCTACAGCGGTCTGAGCTGGGGCGACCGGCCGAAGATTCCGGGCTCGGGCGTGTTCGTCGCGCTGTGGCTGATCGCGATTGCCTGCGCCATCGGTGCCGCCTACCAGGCCAAGTATCACCGCTTGGCGGCGTTGATCATGGTCAGCGTCTGCGGCCTGATGACCTGCATCACCTTCGTCTGGTTCTCCGCGCCCGACCTGGCCTTGACCCAGCTGGTAGTAGAGGTGGTCACCACCGTACTGATCCTGCTCGGCCTGCGCTGGCTGCCACGGCGGATCGAAGGTGTATCGCCGCTGCCGGGTAGCCTGGAGCGCGCGCGCATGCGCCGCCTGCGCGACCTGCTGCTGGCGATGCTGGTAGGTGGCGGCATGGCCGTGCTGTCCTACGCCATGCTGACCCGGCCGACGCCCAACGACATTTCCTCGTTCTACCTGAGCCGGGCGCTGCCCCAAGGCGGCGGCACCAACGTGGTCAATGTCATGCTGGTCGACTTCCGTGGCTTCGATACCCTCGGTGAAATCACCGTGCTGGTGGCCGTGGCGCTAACCGTGTTCGCCCTGCTGCGGCGCTTCCGCCCGCCGAAGGAAAGCATGCAACTGCCGGCGCAGCAGCGCCTGCTGGCACCCGATGTGGTCACCGACCTGATCAACCCGCGGCATGCCACCGATACCGCCCTGGGCTTCATGATGGTGCCTGCGGTGCTGGTGCGCCTGCTGCTGCCGATCGCCCTGCTGGTGTCGATGTACCTGTTCATGCGTGGCCACAACCAGCCCGGTGGCGGCTTTGTCGCCGGGCTGGTGATGTCAGTGGCGTTCATCCTGCAGTACATGGTGGCCGGCACCCAATGGGTCGAGGCGCAGATGAGCCTGCGCCCACTGCGCTGGATGGGCACCGGTCTGCTGTGTGCAACCCTGACCGGGGTGGGCGCCATGATGCTGGGCTACCCGTTCCTCACCACCCATACCGCCCACCTGCACCTGCCGTTGCTCGGTGATGTGCACGTGGCCAGCGCGCTGTTCTTCGATGTCGGCGTATTCACCGTGGTGGTCGGCTCGACCCTGCTGATCCTCACCGCCCTGGCGCACCAGTCGGTGCGCGCCTACCGCCCGGCCAACCCGGCGAAAACCAGCCAAGCAGGAGCCGCCTGATGGAAGAAGTGATTGCAGTCGCCATCGGCGTGCTGGCCGCCTCGGGGGTGTGGCTGATCCTGCGCCCGCGGACCTACCAGGTGATCATGGGCCTGTGCCTGCTGTCGTACGGGGTCAACCTGTTCATCTTCAGCATGGGCAGCCTGTTCATCGGCAAGGAACCGATCATCAAGGACGGCGTGCCCCAGGACCTGCTGCACTACACCGACCCGCTGCCGCAGGCCCTGGTGCTTACCGCCATCGTCATCAGCTTTGCCATGACCGCGCTGTTCCTGGTGGTGTTACTGGCATCGCGCGGCCTGACCGGTACCGACCACGTGGATGGCCGGGAGCGTGACGAATGAGTGGCATGAGCCAACTGATCATCGCGCCCATCCTGCTGCCGCTGGTGACAGCGGCATTGATGTTGCTGCTGGGCGAAAAACACCGGCAGATCAAGGCCCGGCTGAACCTGTTGTCGACCTTCGCCGGCCTGGCCATCGCGGTCAGCCTGCTACTGTGGGTGCGCACCCAGGGCCAGGCGGAATCGATCGGTGTCTACCTGCCGGGCAACTGGCCGGCGCCGTTCGGCATCGTGCTGGTGGTCGACCATCTGTCAGCCCTGCTGCTGACCCTCACCGGCATTATCGGCTTCAGCACCCTGCTGTTTGCCCGAGCCCGCTGGGACGGTGCCGGAGCAAGCTTCCACGCGCTGTTCCAGATCCAGCTGATGGGCCTGTACGGCGCCTTCCTCACCGCCGACCTGTTCAACCTGTTCGTGTTCTTCGAAGTGCTGCTGGCCGCCTCCTACGGCTTGCTGCTGCATGGATCGGGCCGCGCCCGGGTGCGTGCCGGCCTGCACTACATTGCCGTCAACCTGTTCGCCTCGTCACTGTTCCTGATCGGCGCAGCGATGCTGTATGGCGTGACCGGCACCCTGAACATGGCCGACCTGGCCCTGAAGATTCCGCTGGTACCGGAGGTCGACCGTGGCCTGTTGCACGCTGGCGCGGCGATCCTGGCCATGGCCTTCCTGGTCAAGGCCGGCATCTGGCCGCTGAACTTCTGGCTGGTGCCGGCCTATGCCTCGGCCAGCGCACCGGTGGCGGCGCTGTTTGCCATCATGACCAAGGTCGGCCTTTATGCCGTGCTGCGCCTGTGGACCCTGCTGTTCTCCGGGCAGGCCGGGGCCTCGGCGCACTTCGGTGGTGAATGGCTGGTGTACGGCGGCCTGGTCACCCTGGCGGTGGCGGCGGTGTCGATCCTGGCCGCGCAGCGCCTGGAGCGCATGGCCGCCCTCAGCATCCTGGTCTCGGCCGGCACCCTGCTCGGTGCCGTCGGCTTTGCTCAATCGGCGCTGACCGGTGCGGCGTTGTTCTACCTGGTCAACTCGACACTGGCGCTGTGCGCACTGTTCCTGCTCGCCGAGTTGGTCGAGCGTTCGCGCTCGGCCAACGAAGCGCCACTGGACGACGAAGAAGACGCCATGCCGCCACCGCTGGAATCACTGCACCCGCCCAAGGGCATCAACCTCGACGATGAGCAAAAGGTGGTGATCGGCCAGATCATCCCCTGGACCATGGCCTTCCTCGGCCTCAGCTTCATCGCCTGCGCCCTGCTGATCATCGGCATGCCGCCGCTGTCTGGCTTTGTCGGCAAGCTCAACCTGATCAGCGCGCTGTTCAACCCACAGGGGCTGGGCGCGCCACCCGAGCAACCACTGGGCACTGCGGGCTGGGGCCTGGTGACGTTGCTGGTCCTCTCTGGCATGGCTTCGCTGATCGCGTTCGGCCGCGTCGGCATCCAGCGTTTCTGGAAGCCAGAGGAGCGCCCGTCGCCGGTGCTGCGCCGTTATGAATGCCTGCCCATCGTCATCCTGCTCGCGCTTTGCATCATTCTCAGCTTCAAGGCTGAACCGCTGCTGCGCTACACCCAGGACACCGCCGCCAGCCTGCAGGCCCCCGACGCCTATATCGAAGCGGTGATGGCCGCCCGGCCGGTTCCTGGCCCCACCTCGCCCGACGTACAGGTGCAGCCATGAATCGATTGTTCCCCGCACCGCTGTTATCGGTTTCACTGTTCGCACTGTGGCTGTTGCTGAACCTCTCGGTCAGCCCCGGCAATCTGTTACTGGCTGCCGCGCTCGGCGTGCTGGCACCGTTGCTGATGGCACCGCTGCGCCCACAGCATGCCCATGTGCGGCGGCCGCTAGCCATTGCCCGGCTGATTGGCCGGGTCGGCATCGATGTGATCATGTCCAACCTGCTGGTTGCCCGGGGCGTGCTGCGTGCCGGCAAGCAGCCGCCACGCTCGGCGTTCGTGCACATCCCACTGGCCCTGCGTGACCCGCATGGCCTGGCGGCATTGTCGATGATTACCACGGTGGTGCCCGGCACGGTCTGGTCCGAACTGGCGCTGGACCGCAGCGTATTGCTGCTGCATGTGTTCGACCTGGACGATGAGGCGGTGTTCATCCAGCACTTCAAGGACACCTACGAACGCCCGCTGATGGAGATTTTCCAATGACAGGCCTGCTCGCCAATGCTGTCCTCGCCAGCCTGTTCATCTTCGCCCTGGCCATGGCCCTGGCGCTGATCCGGCTGTTCCGCGGTCCGTCCGCGCAGGACCGGGTCCTGGCGCTGGACTACCTGTACATCCTGGCCATGCTGACCATGCTGGTGCTGGGAATCCGTTATGCCAGTGACACCTACTTCGAAGGTGCCCTGCTGATTGCGCTGTTCGGTTTCGTTGGCTCGTTTGCATTGGCCAAGTTCCTGCTGCGCGGTGAGGTGATCGAATGACTGAAACCCTCGAACTCCCCTTCTGGCTGGAGCTGGTCACCGCCGCGCTGCTGCTGACCGGCAGCCTGTTCGCCCTGATCGGTTCCGTGGGCCTGTTGCGCCTGAAGGATTACTTCCAGCGCATGCACCCGCCGGCACTGGCCTCGACCATTGGTGCCTGGTGCGTGGCAATGGCCTCGATCATCTACTTTTCCTGGCTCAAGGAAGCGCCGGTGCTGCACGCCTGGCTGATTCCGATCCTGCTGTCGATCACCGTACCGGTGACCACGCTGTTGCTGGCCCGGGCGGCGCTGTTCCGCAAGCGCATGGCGAAAGAACCGGTACCTGAAGAAGTCAGCAGCGGCCGCGATCGCGGCAACTGAACGGTCGCCACCTCACTCATGGGCGAGGCGCTGCAACTCGCGCCGGACCATGGCCGCATAAGGCGGCGGGCCCAGGCGGTACAATTCGCCTGCCACCCAGTTCAACCAGGCGCCTTGCAGTTCCTCGCGCCTGGCCAGCAAACGCTCGGCCTCGGCCACGGCATCCGCCTGGTGCTGCCGATGGAACTCGGCACGCGTAGCAGGCGCGTCGTCACTGTGGGTCATTCACTGGCCTTGAAGGTGGTCAGCTCACCTTTGCGCCATTTGGCAACCTTGCCGGTCACCGCCTTGAGCAACTTGCCCAGGCCTTCCTGCACTTGCTGCTGCGCGGCGAACACCAGCATCACACCGTGGCCCTCACGGAACACGATGCCCTCGCCTTCTGGCACAGAGACGAAAGCATAGTCGCCCACGCCATACACGTTCAGCTTGATTTCGCGAAAGCGCATTTCCAGTTTGCCGCCTTCGCGGCTGGGCAGTACTGCGGCGCGGAAGTGGTCGCCAACCTTCAATTCCAAACGCTGCTTGTCATCGACCACCAATGCGCTTTCGGTGTCGATTTCGGCCATGTACAGGCCTTCTGGATTCTGTTCGGTGACATAGACAAAACGGCCCTGAAACAGCTGGGCCAATTTACCGCGCAGGTCGCCCAAGGCGAACAACGCATGGGTATCAAGAGTGCTGACTGCCAATGAAGTAATCCTCAACCGGTTACAACCCGCCCTCACCCAAGTTCGGTGAGGCACGGCCATTTCTTGTCGATAGGCGAAAAGAGTAATAAAGCGATATGCGAAATGTCTGCGCCCGCTGGCGATGCAGCGTGCGGGATTATTTACTCTGGCTTGCCAGATCTGGCCTCAATACAGGCTTTCGGCATATTCCCGATTAGGGAAGCGTAAGATCTGACAGCGAAACCGCCAGAAAATATGCGGCAGGCAATGCCAGAGCGCATGTGGAAATGGGCCCTGCAATGCATCAGCGCATTACTGGAGGAAGAATATGCACGAAAACACTGAAATCCGTCGAGAGGCAAAGTGCATTTCTTACCGGGGAACGGCCTGAACAGCACCCCGTTCGCTCACCCAGAGCATTCAATGCGTTCAGGCGGCCAGGCCCTTCTTCAACTGTTGCTGCCAGGCCGCCTGGCACTCCAGCGCCTCTTCACGCGTGGCGAATGCGGTACCACGGCGTTCGCCATTGACCAGCACCACCCAGCAGATGCGTTTACCTAGCGCCCGCAGTGTGGCCGGCACGCCCGAACCGATCATCACGGCTACATCGACCCGGCTATTCATCATTCCCTCCGGAATTTAATTAGCACCCTAACGATAAAGCCATGATACGCCTGCTCAAGGCGCGGAAACAGCGCCTCCCGGTACAGCAGTGTTACGTGCGGGGCAACAAAGCCACCGCCGACAAGAAACGCAAAAAGCCCCAGGGATCGCTCCGTGGGGCTTGGCACACCGTGCAGGTGTCACACCTGGCGCTGGTGGCGGTCCAGCTGCTCGTGGCGCTCCTGGGCTTCGATGCAGTATTTGGTGGTCGGGCTGATCAGCAAGCGCTTCAGGCCGATCGGCTCACCGCTGTCATCGCACCAGCCGAAGCTTTCGTCGGCAATACGGTCCAGGGCCATTTCCAGCTGCGGCAGAAGGCGCTGGTCGCGGTCGATGGCATTCACCAGCCAGCTACGCTCTTCTTCGACCGAAGCCACGTCGGCAGGGTCCGACGGGGTGTCCAGGCCTTCGATGGTGGCACGGCTCAGCTCGATGCGTTCATGGGTTTCGACTTTCATCGCCTGCAGCAGGCCAGCGAAGAAAGCCAGCTGGTCAGCGTTCATGTAGTCATCGGCCGACATGGCCAGCAACTGTTCCTTGGTCATCGATTTCTCTATGAAAAAATGTGCATTTGGGCGATTCATGTGCCGCCGACGCCTTGGCATCGGCAGCGGAATTCTTCAAGCGCCAACCGGCACTCTTTTACAGGGGGCGGCAGTCTAAGGCGCTGCGTCGCGTGGAGCAACTGCAAATGGGTGCGAATTTGCTTCCATTGCTCGGAATCCGCTGGTCGGTGCATGGATGAGTGGCCCTGGGAGAGGGGCCTATGGGGCATGGAGGGATTGAACAGGAGTCACCCATTGCTCGCCACAACATGTTCAGCGCCTGTGAGATCGAGCGCCGCCCGCGCGGCGCTTCGCGGGACAAGCCCGCTCCCACATTTGTTGCAACGTGCCGAACCTGACAGGCCATGGTTGTCAGCCTTGGTGGCATGGTTGTAGTTCTGGTTGGCACTACTGCCGCTCCACTTGTCTCAAGCCTTGCACCAAGGCTGGCAACGCCTCTCCCACAGGCATGGCCACGTTGCAACAAATGTGGGAGCGGGCTTGCCCCGCGAAGCGCCGCGCGGGCGGCGCTCGACCTCACAGGCACCAAGCCTCTCAAGGCATGCACCCAAAGGCCCAGTCCAAATCTCCAGCCAGTCCCCAACCAGAATCAACGATCCTTGAACTGCGCCTCGCGCTTGGCAATGAACGCAGCCATCCCCTCTTTCTGGTCTTCGGTAGCAAACGCCGCATGGAACACCCGCCGCTCGAAGCGCACACCCTCGCTAAGGGTGACTTCAAACGCACGGTTGACGCTCTCCTTGACCATCATGCTCACCGGAATCGATTTGCTGGCAATGGTCGCGGCCACCTTCAGCGCCTCTTCCACCAGCTCCGCCTGCGGTACGATACGCGCCACCAGGCCAGCACGCTCAGCCTCCTCGGCTCCCATCAGGCGACCAGTCAGGCACAGTTCCATGGCCTTGGCCTTGCCCACCGCGCGGGTCAGGCGCTGGGTGCCGCCCATGCCCGGCAACACACCAAGGTTGATTTCCGGCTGGCCGAACTTGGCGTTGTCCGCCGCCAGGATGAAGTCACACATCATCGCCAGCTCGCAGCCACCGCCAAGGGCAAAACCGGACACTGCAGCAATGATCGGCTTGCGCCGGTTGGCAATGCGGTCGGCATCGCTGAACAGGTCGTCAACGTAGATTTGTGGGTATTGCAGCTCAGCCATTTCCTTGATGTCGGCGCCAGCGGCAAAGGCCTTGGCGGAACCTGTCAGCACCACGCAGCCGATATTCGGGTCACGCTCGAGCTGGTCCAGGGCCTGGTTGATCTCGCCGACGATCTGCGCGTTCAGCGCGTTCAGCGCCTGCGGGCGGTTGAGGGTGATCAGGCCAACCTTGCCGTGAATGTCCAACAGGATGGTTTCGAATGCCATGCAGTCTGCTCCTTCAAAGATTGCGCGCAATGACCATGCGCTGAATGTCGCTGGTGCCTTCGTAGATCTGGCAAACCCGAACGTCGCGGTAGATGCGCTCCAGCGGGAAGTCACTCAGATAGCCATAACCGCCCAGGGTCTGCAAGGCATCCGAACAGACCTTCTCGGCCATTTCCGAGGCAAACAGCTTGGCCATCGACGCTTCCACCAATGCCGGGCGCCCGGCATCACGCAGTGCGGCAGCATGCAGCACCATCTGCCGGGCCACGGCAATTTTCGTCGCCATGTCGGCGAGGCGGAAGGCCACCGCCTGGTGTTCGATCAGCGCCTTGCCGAAGCTCTGCCGCTCGTTGGCATAGTCACGCGCCACTTCGAACGCCGCGCGGGCCATGCCCACCGCCTGCGAAGCGATGCCGATGCGGCCGCCTTCGAGATTGGCCAAGGCGATCTTGTAGCCCTCGCCTTCGGCGCCCAGGCGGTTGGCCACCGGCACACGCACATTGTCGAAGACGATCTGGCAGGTGTCGGAGGCGTGCTGGCCGAGCTTGTCCTCGACCCGCGCCACTTGATAGCCGGGCGAATCGGTAGGCACGATGAAGGCGCTGATACCGCGCTTGCCAGCGTCCGGGTCGGTCACGGCGAACACGATCACCACCCCGGCGTTCTGCCCGGAGGTGATGAACTGCTTGCTGCCGTTGAGCACGTAGTGGTCGCCATCCAGACGAGCACGGGTCTTCAGGCTGCTGGCGTCGGAGCCGGCCTGCGGTTCGGTCAGGGCAAAGGCACCGAGCATCGCACCGCTGGCCAGCGGGGTAAGGAACTGCTCTTTCTGCTGCTCGCTGCCAAAACGCAGGATCGGCACACAGCCCACCGAGTTGTGCACGCTCATGATGGTCGAGCAGGCGCCATCACCGGCGGCGATTTCTTCCAGGGCCATGGCATAGGCCACGTAACCGGTGTCGCTGCCGCCCCACTGCTCCGGCACCAGCATGCCGAACAGGCCCAGCTCGGCCATCTCCTCGATGGCCTCCTTGGGGAAGCGGTGTTCCTTGTCCCATTGCTCGGCAAACGGCTTCAGGCGCTCCTGGGCAAAGGCGCGTACCGCGTCGGCGATCTGTTGTTGCTCGTCAGTTACCAGCATGCTTCACCTCAGTACAGGCATTCGACAGCCATGGCCGTGGCCTCGCCACCGCCGATGCAGATGGCCGCCACGCCACGGCGCAGGTTGTTCTGGCGCAGGGCCGACAGCAGGGTCACCAGGATGCGCGCGCCGGAAGCGCCGATCGGGTGGCCGAGGGCACAGGCGCCGCCATGAATATTGACCTTGTCGTGTGCCAGGTCGAGGTGCTTCATGGCCGCCAGGGTGACCACGGCGAAGGCCTCGTTGATCTCGAACAGGTCGACCTCGGCCAGATTCCAGCCGGTGCGTTTCATCAGCTTGTCGATGGCACCGATCGGCGCGGTCGGGAACAGAGCCGGGGTGTCGGCGAAGGCGGCGTGGCCGTGGATCACCGCCAGCGGCTTGAGGCCGCGCTTGTCGGCTTCGGAGCGGCGCATCAGCACCAGCGCCGCAGCGCCGTCGGAAATCGAGCTGGAGTTGGCGGCGGTTACCGTGCCGCCTTCGCGGAAGGCCGGCTTGAGCTGCGGGATCTTGTCCAGGCGCGCCTTGGGCGGCTGTTCATCGTCCTTGATGACGCGCCTTTCCTTACCCTCGGTGACTTCCACCGGCACGATCTCGGCAGCAAACCGGCCACTCTTGATTGCGTCCTGGGCACGGGTCAGCGAGGCAATGGCGAACTGGTCCTGGGCTTCGCGGCTGAAGGCGTTGGCCTGCGCGCAGTCTTCGGCAAAGGTGCCCATCAGGCGGCCTTTGTCGTAGGCGTCCTCCAGGCCATCCATGAACATGTGGTCGATGATCTTGCCGTGGCCCATGCGGTAGCCGCCACGGGCCTTGTCCAGCAGGTACGGCGCGTTGGTCATGCTTTCCATGCCACCGGCCACCACCACATCGGCGGTGCCGGCCAGCAGCAGGTCATGGGCCATGATCGCCGCCTGCATGCCCGAACCGCACATCTTGTTCAGGGTGGTGCAGGTGGTGTGCTTGTCCAACCCGGCGCCCAGCGCGGCCTGGCGGGCCGGGGCCTGGCCCTGGCCGGCCGGCAGCACGCAGCCGAACAGCACCTGTTCGACACTGGCGGCATCGATGCCGGCGCGCTCCACGGCGCCACGGATGGCCGCGCTGCCCAGCTGCGGCGCGGTCAGGCTCTTGAGGTCGCCCTGCAGGCCGCCCATGGGCGTGCGCACGGCGCTGACGATAACGATCGGGTCATTGGCGAGGGTCATGTTCGCTCTCCTTACTTGGCAGCCATGCGCAGTGCACCGTCGAGGCGGATCACCTCGCCGTTGAGCATGCTGTTCTCGATGATGTGACGGGCCAGCGCGGCGTATTCCTGCGGGCGGCCCAGGCGCGGCGGGAACGGCACGCCGGCAGCCAGCGAGGCGCGCACTTCCTCGGTCATGCCGGCCATCATCGGCGTTTCGAAGATGCCCGGGGCGATCGTCATCACACGGATGCCGAAGCGCGCCAGTTCGCGGGCGACCGGCAAGGTCAGGCTGGCGATGGCGCCCTTGGACGCAGCGTAGGCGGCCTGACCGATCTGGCCGTCATAGGCGGCGATCGAGGCGGTGTTGATGATCACCCCACGTTCGCCACCGTCATCGGCAGCCCCTTCGGCCATGGCCGCGGCGGCCAGGCGCAGCAGGTTGAAGCTGCCGATCAGGTTGACGTTGATGACCCTGGCGAAGCTGGCCAGGCCATGCGGACCTTGTTTGCCCAGCACTTTCTCGGCGCCGACGATACCGGCGCAGTTGACCAGACCGTGCAGGCTGCCAAAGGCGCTGACAGCCGCATCGACCGCCGCCTGGGCGGCCTGCTCGTCGCTGATGTCGGCCACCGCGAAGCGGGCATTGTCACCCAGTTCGCGGGCCTTGGCCTCGACGGCCTGGGCATTGAGGTCGACCAGCATGACCTTGGCGCCGGCCTCGACCAGCATCTGCGCGGTAGCAGCGCCCAGCCCGGAGGCGGCGCCGCTGACGATGAAGTGTTTGTTGGCTATTTGCATGATCGGTTTCCTTTCAGGCGTTGGCAGGGGTGGCCTGCTGCGCTTGTTGTTTCGCGACTTCCTGGTTGCGCAGGATGAAGCGTTGCAGCTTGCCGCTCGGGGTCTTGGGCAGTTCGCTGACGAATTCGATTTCTCTTGGATAAGCATGGGCGTACAGGCGCTGGCGCACGTGCTGGCGCAAAGCCTCTTCAAGCTCGGCGCTGCCCTGATAACCGCTGGTCAATACCACGAAGGCCTTGATCAGCTCGGTACGCTCAAGGTCCGGTTTACCAATCACCGCCGCCTCGATCACCGCCGGGTGCTCGATCAGTGCGCTCTCCACATCGAACGGGCCTACGCGGTAGCCGGAGGTGGTGATCACATCGTCGCTGCGGCCGACGAAGCTGATGCTGCCGTCCTGGTTCAGCTCGACGGTGTCGCCGCTGAGGTAGTACTTGCCGACGAAGGCTTTGGTCGGCAGACCGTGGTAGCCCGCGAACCAGCACAGCGGCGACTGCTCGCGATCGACCGCGAGGATGCCCGGCTGACCGGCGGGCAGTTCGTTGCCCTGCTCGTCCAGCACCACGATGCGGTGGCCGGGGATGGCGAAGCCGGCCGAGCCGAGGTGTACCGGGTGCTGCAGGCCATGGTGGTTGCACAGCACCATGCCCAGCTCGGTCTGCCCGTAGTGGTCGTGGATGGTCACGCCCAGTTCGTCGGCGAACCAGCGGATCACTTCCGGGTTGAGCGGCTCGCCGGCACTGCTGACCACCCGCAGGCGCCCCTTGACCGGGGCCGAGAAGTCATTGCCTGCGGCAATCAGCAGGCGGTACGCGGTGGGAGAGCCGGCCAGGTTGGTGACGCCCAGCTTGTCGATTACCCGCGCGCAGCTTTCAACACTGAACGGGCCATCGTAGAAGGTGGTGGCATGGCCCAGCGACAACGGGCCGGTGACCGCGTAATACAGGCCATAGGCCCAGCCCGGATCGGCCAGGTTCCAGAAGATGTCCTCGGGGCGCAGGTCGATGGCATCGCGCATGTAGCCCTGAAACGCGACGATCGCGCGCAGCGGCACTTCCAGCGGCTTGGCCGGCCCCGTGGTACCGGAGGTGAACATCAGCAGGAACGGGTCGTCGCCTGTGCGCATGACGGGCTCGCAATCAGGTGCAGCACTGTCCAGGCACTGCTGGAAGTCCAGTTCGCCGCTGCGGGCCTTGACGGTGATGATGCTCGGGCAGGCGTGCACATCGTCCAGTTTGGCGCGGTTGTGGCTATCGGTGACAACCACTCGGGCCTGGGATTGCTCAAGCCGGTGTTCGATCGCCTTGGGGCCGAACGCAGTGAACAGTGGCTGGTACACCGCGCCGAGGCGCCAGGTAGCGAGTATCGTGACCAACAGTTCAGGCGTACGCGGCATCAGGCCCGCGACCCGGTCACCCGCCTCCACACCTTGGGCCTTGAGTACGTTGGCGAAGCGGGCGGCACGCTCGCGCAACTGGTCGAAACTGTATTCGGTGCTGTTGCCGTCACGGTCCATGTAGACCAACGCCGGCTTGTCGCTACCGGTATGGCGGTCGCAGCATTCGACACAGGCATTGAGGGCATCGAGGTCGCCATGCAGCGCCGCAACGGCGGCGCGGGCATGGTCGAAAGCACGTACGGCCTCGGCGTAATCGCGCATCGTCGGACTCCTGGTTTATTGTTTTTGGAGTGGAACCATCGGTCCGACGATCTTCGCGCTGCCGACGCAGCACGGCAATGGCCAAAGCTATCAATCTGCCTGAGCGGATTGGCGACTCAGGCCTGCGCAGCCCTGGCCTCCAGCAGATCGCGGGTCAGCTGCACTGCCAGCCGATACCGTTCGCTGATCCGCTGATGTTCCAGGTCATCCCATTGGGCCTGCCTCTGGTCAGCATCCTGCGGCTCGGCCTGTTCGGTCAGCTCCGCGACTCTTTCATCGAACTTGGCGGCCAGCACAGCAAAATCTTCGCTGTAATGCTCTTCCAGCCAGTTAGTCCAGAACGTCTGCAGGCAAATTGAGCTGGCCTGGGCATCCACCGTCTGGACAGTGCGCACGAAAGCACGAGCGGCGTCGAGCTGCTCGGCACCGACACCGCCAAGGTCACCGTACCTGATGCTGGTGGGCTGCCCAGGCAAATTCAATTCCTGCGCCAACGCCACGCAATAACTGAGCTTGACCTCAATGGGATCCACGGGTTGATGCAAGCTCTGGCGAGTCGCGAGATCCATCCTGATGAACTCTTCAAGCTTGGACAGATTGCACAGCCCCAAGCCCAGACTCAGCAGCGATTCCTGGCTGGTTGCAGCGGTGCTGTTGGCTTTGGCGATCATTGCGTGCAGGCGCATATCGCTGAAGCGCTCGGCGATGCTGTCGGCGCAAGTGGTAGGGGCGCTGGCAATCGCCTGTATCTCCCCGGCCAGCCCAGCATCCTGATCCATCTCTTCCAACAGGCTCCACACCTGCAATCTCATGTCTGGCCCGCGTTGCTGGAAATCCTTGGTGTGCTGCAACTGGCTCAGGATCTGCTCGACTTTTTCCATGCCAGGGCGTGCGAACAGACGATTCCAGCGCTGACCCATTTCTTCGGCTTGCGGTCCGCCACCCCAAAGCTGCCAAGCGGACAACTGCCCCGGCTGCAGACTGATGGCGTGGCCCGGATGAGGGACTGCATGGAGGCGGGTCCGCTGCTGTACCGATACGGCATTGCCATCGAGGCGAAACGCCAAGCGGAACTCGTAAGGCATCTGCAAGATCACCTCAGGCACGCTGGAGATCTCGTTCACACTCAAATCCGCCACGTTGAGCATGCCACACCGCTCCAGCCCGGCCGGCCAGCTCACCAAGCCACAGTGCCGAAGGTAGAGCCTCCTTAACGCTGGCATTGCATCGAAACGGAACCTCAAGCGGCGCAAGGGATTGAAACTGAGATCCAGATCGGTCAGCTGCGGCAAACTGCCAAGCAGTCGCTCGCCTTCCTCGTTGATCCGAATATGATTGTGCAGCAACTGCAGACTTTGCAGGTTGCCAAGGTGTCGCAGCCCTGCAGGCAGTACGTACAAATGGTTGCGAGACAGATTCACGCGACGCAGCTGCGTAAAACAACTGAAAAAGCCTTCCGGGATCACCAGCAATGGTGTACTGGTCATCACGAAAGTGGTCACGAAATGGAAGTCCAGTGACGCCCTGAGGTCCGGCAGGCTGGTCACCTGAAGCGCGCTGATATCCAGAATTCTGTCATACCCTGCCGGATCGTGAATATCGACAGGCAACTGCCGGCGCCACGCCTGGCGCAAACGCGTCGCCAACAAGCGTCGCGGCACGATTTCCGTGTTACGAGCGAACTCAACCCAGGCATTGAGCCTGTCGCACAGCAGTTGAAAGTTTTCTTCTTCAGAGATGAGGGTATCGAAAGGGTCTTCCGTCTCGAGAATCCGCGCCAGGTGATTGTCTATCTGCACTTGGCTGTCACCTCGGTACAACACAGACAGGCGCTGGCGCATGCGGCTTGCAAGGTCCAGCTCGGTAGACTGGCGGCCGCCCAGGGCGTATCCGACACGACCATCAGGCAATCGCTCGCCCGGGTTGAACCAGCCCGGATGCTGGCGCCAACCCAGCACATCAAGCAGTGCCCTGCGTTCGGCCGGGATCTTTGCAACTACCCGCTGGCGCAGGTCACCGGCAGGGTCGCCGCTGTCCAGCCCCAGCCTGTCGCGCTGCTCGGCAGTCAGCAACGCCAAAACCGCCTCGAACAGGTCATCGTCAGCCTGGTCGAGGTCTGACTCCAAGGGCAGCCCACGATGGTCACTCAGGCGGAACCGCCCATTGCTGCGAGTCAGGATGACCTGATTGTCTTGCGCGGCCTGACTGTTCAGCACAGCCACTCGACGGCCGCCGACACGCAGCTCCAGCCGCCGTTCGAAGGCCCACCCCCTCAGGCGTGGCAGCAAGTGCAAGGCCAGTTCCCCGCTCTCATCGCTATAGCCATTGCGCAAGATCAGGCCGCGCCGGGCCCGGGCCAGCCTGGCATGCTGGAGCAACGAGCGCGCCCGTTGCGCCACGCCAAGCGGAAGCCGCGAGCGCAACTGAATGTGCTCTCGCTCCGTACTGGTGACCGTGGCCGCCAGCTCCATGGCGTAATCGGCATCCAGCCCGGGGAAATCACGCATCACTAGCCGGGCCACTTCGTCTTCGGTCGAACCAGCAGCTGTCAGGTGGGTGAACAGCCCGCTGCGCAGCTCGGCTTCGTGCTCCAGCAACGTGGCAGCGTCGCCGCTTGCATTCACACCGGCCAGGCCCAGGCGATGCCGGCACCAGTCAAGAAGCCTGGGCTCGGGCCGCTCAGCCGAGCCTGCGGCTAACGCAGCAAAGAAGCTGTCGATCCGGGCATCGGCATCGAACCCGCGCAGCATGCTACGAAGGTTGGCGGGCAACGGGCGGTTTTCAACCAGAATGCCACGCAACTCGTCGATATCAGCACCCGCTGCCAGCAACAACTTGTCGGCACGGCGCGCATCAAGCGCAACGGCCTGCGGCCACAGGCGGTCGAGCATGCTGGCTGCATCGTTCCAGGCTACCGGCGTCTCATCACGCAAATGCCAGAAGCGTTCACCGTTGTATTCGACCACAGGCCCGTAGGCGTCAGCCCGCGATGGGTGACGCAGCCGCCAAGGCCCCTGCGCCCGAGGCTGGTGGACCTCGTAGCAGCGACCATCGATGCGCAGCCAGAACCGCCCGTCGCGGGCCAGCAGGCCTCGCTCGTCCGGTTCGGCATCGCCAGACGAACTCTCGTATCGGCCAAGGTCGTTATGCCACAGCCGCGCACTGCCATCAGCCATGGCGGCAGGCTCCAGGCTATCGACGAAGGAGCTGCGCGCGAAACGGTTGACCAATGAATTTGCGCCAGCCACCGCTCCTGCCGTGATGGCAACCGAAGCGGCAATCCGGGCCACATCAAGCACATGCTCGACAGCTTCATGGTCATGCCCCTCTGCCCAATCCTCCACCCCCTCGAACACATGCGAACATACGTCTGCTACCGCCTGTGCCAGCAAAGCGGCACCGACCACCGGGATGAAGAAGCCCGCCAGGTTGGCCACACTCCAGCCAAGCGCGGCCCAACTTGCCAGGCGGGCCTGGCTAGCCTTGTCATCGGCGTCGGCGGTCGGTACCAGCAACAGCCGGGCATCGTCCTTCGCACGTGCAATCTGGGCGTCTGCCCAGTGCTTGCCCAGGGTTTCATGCACCGCCTCGCCCTCGGGCTGCAGGTCCGGAACGGTGTCTGCCAGACGTTTGCGCAACTTTTCAGTGAAATCGGTGCGGTCGCGCAACGCGACCCGCTGACACAGCGCTGCCCGATCGGCGGGCTTCTCCAGGCGGGCGACCAGTGTCGTCTCATACTCCACCTTCGAGCGGTAGTGGCGCAAAGGCTGGTCGACGTTGTCAGGCAAGTACACGACCACGCCCTGGTCGCTGTCATCGGCGCCGCGCAGCTGGATGAACACACCGTCGTGCACCGTGCAGCCCAGCAGGCTCAACAACCCCGGGTAGGCAGTCAGTGGCGCCCCACTCTCGGGCTGGTCCGCAGCGCCGGAGGGGGACACACAAGCATCGAGCGCGGCTCTGACTGCCGGTTCGATCGTCTTCTTCAGCGCAGCGATGTGCACGGCCAGACTGAACCCGGCAACCTTGTCCTCGGCAAACAACGCCTTGTTCTTGTCCAGCAGGTTGGCCAGGCGTGCCTGGTACTGGGCGCCCGCATCCAGCTCGCGGACGATGCGCTTGAGCTCGTCAATGTCACCCGACAACAATGTGTTGCTGTTGGGCCGGAACAGACCACTGCCCTCCAATGGTGTCTCGCCATCGGGAAAGTTCTGCATCAGGCGCAACAAACCAGGCTGTGGGTCAGCGAGGCTCGACTCGATGTAGGGTGACGTGAAACCAGTAGCGCGTCGGGTCATCTCCCGCCATTGCAGCTTGGCCAGTGACTGGCCGGCAGGCAGGATGCTGGCCAGGCCTTCGCCATACACCTGCAGTGCATAGGCGTGAGGCGGAGCGAGGCCCCGGGTTGCCTCCTCCACGCGTTTTCGGCTGGCCCGATGGCTGGCAATCAGGCGACGCAGTTCGGCGATCTCGGCAGGGCTGGCCTGTTTGACCCAAGGCGGCAAGCGCTTGCTGATGAAGGCATCGGTGACCCGGTGGGCGTCTGTTGAGGTGACAGTCTTGGGAAGGGGCGTGACACTGGGGAAGCTGCGCATGGGCTGCACTCTGTTCAGCTGGAATGGGCTGAGCAATCTTTCATCCAACACCCGCCAGCTTCAGAGGGAACCTGTGCCCCGCCGTACTCAATCGGCAGCAGCGCCGTGCATGTGCTGGGCACGACGCTGGCCCGGGTTGCAACCGAACCACTTGTGCGCGGCCTTGTAGAGCGCGCTGCTGTCGGCAAAGCCCAGGCGCTCGGCAATTTCAGCCATGCTCAGGTCCGCCTGGCTCAACCAGGTGTCCGCCAGTTCGCGCCGTACGCTGTCCTTGAGCCCGTGGTAGGTCTGCCCCTCATCGGCCAGGCGCCGGCGCAACGTGGCCGGTGAAACGCCCAGGCGCCGGGCGCAAGCATCGCTGTCTGGCCAGCTGGCAGGTTCCAGGCCCAGCAGATCACCGCGAATACGCAGTCCAAGGCTGGCCGGGTCGCGGTACTTCACCAGGATATTGCCCGGCGCCTGGGCGAGAAAACGCTGCAGTTGCGCCTCACTGCGCCTGAGGGGCTGGTCCAGGCTCTGCGGGGCGATCACCAGGCGTGTCAGGGGGCGGTCGAAGTGCAGGTTACGGGTGAACATCACTCGGTAATCGTCGCAAAACGGCGGCGGGCCGCAGCGCAGGTCGATCGCCAGGATGGGTATGCGTCGGCCGGCCAGCCAGCACGCCACGCCGTGCACGATCATCCAGAACGTGAAGTAGGTAAATGCGCGGCGCGGCAGGTCGCGGGGCTCGTTGAGGACGATCTCGGCCATGTCCGGCTGGCGCACCAGCCCGGGGTGCAAGTCTTCAAGCATCAGCGAAAGAAACGCCAGCATGGTTTCCAGACCTTGGCCCACGGTCGGCTGGGCCATGGCCGCGCGGCACATGAAAGCCAGGCTGCCCGAGCGAAGGCCACGCGGGTCCATTGCAAAGAACTCGTCATTGCAACGCCGTGCCAACAGACGCCAGAGCCGTGCATAGGCCTGGGCGCTCACCCTCGCTTCAGGCCGGCGCAACTGCTCCGGATCGATGCCGGCGCGGGCCAGCAGACCGGCATCGGGTTCGCCCGCCGGGCACGTCTGCAACAAGGCCTCACGCACCAGTTGCATGGAGATAGTGTCTTTTTCACGCATTGAAGCTTCAGTCCTTGTCTTCACCGCTGGACGAACAGCCGGCCAACCCCAGAAACGCCTGGATCAGGCGCAACTCCCGGCGACGCTCCAGGCAACCGACCCAGTGCTGGTTGATCAGGCCGGCACCTGCCAGAGGGAGTGCTACCACGCGCGGGTCATGGGCGACTTCGGTGGAGGATACAACACCAATACCCAGTTCCGCGGCAACTGCCTCAGTCACTGCTTCCCGGCTGTCGAGCTCCAGCAACACCCGCGGTTGCACACCCGCCCTCAGGCATGCCTTGTCGAAGGTACGACGAGTGGTGGAGCTGGGTTCGCGCAGCACCATTACCTGCTGGTGCAAGTCGGCCAGTGCCACATTCGCTCCGCTTCCTGCCCAGGCATGTCCCGCTGGCACCAGGGCGCACAACCGGGATTCACAGAGCTTCTGCAGGTACAGCCCCTTGCGTGGTTCGGTCTCGGTCAGGACAGCGACGTCGGCGTGCTCGCCCAGCAACGCAGCGAGCGTTTCCTGGGCATTGCCCAGGCGCAGGTTCACGGTGATGCCTGGGTAACGTTCCCGCAGTACAGCCAGCATCGGCATGACCCGGTGCGGGCCATCGGCGGCCACCTCGAGGCGCCCGGTAAGCAACTGGCGGTTGGCTTCAAGCATGGCCTGCGCCTCTTCGGCCAGGCCGAACATGGCGCGGGTGATGGCCGCCAGGCGGGTGCCCTCTTCGGTCAACTCCACCCGCCGCGCGGTACGTCGCAGCAAGGTGATCTGGTAGTGCTCCTCCAGCGCCTTGACATGCCCGGTCACCGCCGGCTGGCTGATGAACAGGCGTGCGGCGGCACGGGTGAAACTGCCTTCCCGGGCCACGGCATCGAAGGCACGCAACTGGAACAGGTTCATATTTATCGGCCTGACTTATAACTGGGATAACAACAAACAATTTGATTGATGACAGCGCCAATTGCAACCTAGGCCCCGTAGTTTCAGCCCACCGCTTGTGAGGAATAACGGAATGAGCAACGCCCCGATTCTGCTGACCCCTGGTCCCCTGACCACATCAATCCGCACCCGCCAAGCCATGCTGGTGGACTGGGGCTCCTGGGACCGCGACTTCAACCAACTGACCGCCAGTGTCTGCGAGCAACTGCTGGCGATCATCGACGGCAACGCCAGCCACCATTGCGTGCCCCTGCAAGGCAGCGGCACCTTCGCCGTGGAGGCGGCCATCGGTACCCTGGTGCCGCGTGACGGCAAGGTCCTGGTGCTGATCAATGGCGCATATGGCCAGCGTCTGGCGAAGATCTGCAAGGTGCTGGGCCGCGCCTACAGCACCTTCGAAACCGCCGAAGACCAGCCGACCACCGCCGCCGACGTCGACCGCCTGCTGGCCGCCGACCCGGCCATCACCCATGTCGCGCTGATCCACTGCGAAACCAGCACCGGTATCCTCAACCCGCTGCCGGAGATCGCCCAGGTGGTCAAAGGACACGGCAAGCGCCTGATCATCGATGCCATGAGCTCGTTCGGCGCACTGCCGATCGATGCCCGCAAAATCCCTTTCGAGGCGCTGATCGCCGCCTCCGGCAAGTGCCTGGAAGGCGTACCTGGCATGGGCTTCGTATTCGCCGAGAAAACCGCCCTGGCAGCCGCCGAAGGTAATGCCCACTCGTTGGCGATGGACCTGCACGACCAGCACACCTACATGGCCAAGACCGGCCAGTGGCGCTTCACCCCGCCGACCCATGTGGTCGCCGCCCTGCACGAGGCACTGCAGCAGTACAACGAGGAAGGGGGACTGCCGGCACGCCACCAGCGCTACGCCGACAACTGCAAGACCCTGCTCGACGGCATGGCCGCCCTCGGCCTGCGCAGCTTCCTGCCCGCCGGGATCCAGGCGCCGATCATCGTCACCTTCCACGCACCGAAGGATGCCCGCTACCAGTTCAAGGACTTCTACGAACGGGTCAAGGCCAAGGGCTTCATCCTTTACCCAGGCAAGCTGACCCAGGTGGAAACCTTCCGTGTCGGCTGCATCGGTGTGGTCGGAGCGGATGGCATGCAGGCCGCCGTGAATGCCGTGGCCGAGGTGCTGCGGGAAATGGAAGTGCTGGACATCTGACCCTTTGCCCACCCTATTTCAGGAACAAGCGCACATGAACTACAGCAACCCCACCCAGCTGCAAGCCGCCATCCTCGACTGGGCCGGCACCGTAGTCGACTTCGGCTCCTTCGCCCCCACCCAGATCTTTGTCGAAGCCTTCGCCGAATTCGATGTGCAGGTGTCCATCGAAGAAGCCCGCGGCCCGATGGGCATGGGCAAGTGGGACCACATCCGTACCCTGTGCGATGTGCCGGAAATTGCCGAGCGTTACCGCAAGGTGTTCGGCCGCACTCCGACCGACGATGATGTCACCGCCATCTACAACCGCTTCATGCCCCTGCAGATCGAGAAGATCGCTGTACACTCGGCGCTGATCCCTGGCGCCCTCGACACCCTCACCGGGCTGCGCCAGGACGGCCTGAAGATCGGCTCGTGCTCGGGCTACCCGAAGGTGGTGATGGACAAGGTGGTGGCGCTGGCCGCGCAGAATGGCTACGTGGCCGATCATGTGGTGGCCACCGACGAAACCCCGAACGGCCGCCCATGGCCGGCCCAGGCCCTGGCCAACGTGATCGCGCTGGGTATCGACGATGTGGCCGCCTGCGTGAAAGTCGACGACACCGCGCCGGGTATTCTCGAAGGCCGCCGCGCCGGCATGTGGACCGTGGCCCTGGTGTGCTCGGGCAATGCCCTGGGGCTGACCTGGGAAGGCTACCGCGCACTCAGCGCCGAGAGGCTGGAGAGCGAGCGCCAGCGCATCCACGCGCTGTTCGCCGGCAGCCGTCCGCACTACCTGATCGACACCATCAACGAACTGCCCGAAGTGATCGCCGACATCAACCGGCGCCTGGCCAAGGGCGAGATGCCGCAAGCCTCCTGAGCCGGCATTGGGGCCGCTTTGCGGCCCCTTGTTCTGGGTTGCGATCTGGCCCGGATCTGTACATTGAGTTGCCGCTGCAATTGCCAAAACATGGGCCCTCCCCATCCTGAGATGCCCAGCCCCAATGAGCACACATACCCGCACCCGCCGCCTGACAATCCCGCAACTGGTGGCCATGAAAGGCCAGCAGAAGATCGTTTCGCTGACCGCCTACTCCAGCACTATCGCTCAAGTGATCGACCCGCTGGTCGACTTCATCCTGGTCGGCGACTCCACGGCCATGGTCGGCTACGGTCGACCGTCCACCCTGGGCATGCGCCTGGACGAGACCATCGCCCATACCCGCGCCGTGGTCGACAGCACCCGCCTGGCCTGCGTGATCGCCGACATGCCGTTCGGCAGCTACCAGGAATCCCATGAGCAGGCGTTTCGCAATTGCGCCCAGGTACTGGCCAGCAGCGGCTGCGATGCCGTCAAGCTGGAGGCCAACCAGGCGTTGGCGAGCACCATCGAGTTCCTGGTCGCCCGTGGCATCCCGGTAATGGCGCACATCGGTCTGATGCCGCAGTTCGTCAATGCCATGGGTGGTTACAAGGCCCAGGGGATGAGTGAGGACAGTGCTGCTACGCTACGGGCCGACGCGCAGGCCAACCTGCACGCTGGCGCTTTCAGCCTGTTGCTCGAAGGCGTGGCCGAGCCAGTGGCCCGCGCCATCACCGAAGCCAGCGCCAAACCGACCATTGGTATTGGCGCCTCACCCACCTGCGATGGCCAGGTGCTGGTGACCGAAGACCTGTTAGGTCTGGGCAGCGCTCATGTACCGCGCTTCGTCAAGCAGTATGCCGACGTCGGCCGGGTAATCCGCGAGGCCTGCGGCCGCTATGCGCAGGAAGTACGCAACGGCACGTTTCCAACGTTGCAACACTGCTACGGCGTGTGAGCTTCGTCCTGGATGGCCTTGACCAGGCATCGCAGCGCCAGGGCAATATCCTTGCTCCAGTCCACGCTACAGCAAAGCCGCAGGTGGCTGCGCCAAAGGCCGCACTGGCTGAAGATTTCGCCGGGGGCAATGACAATGCGCTGCGCCAGCAACCGGGCGAAGACCCGGCGCATGTCCACCGGGCGGGTCGCCTGCAACCACAGGCTGGCCCCGCCCTGCGGCTCGACGATATGCAGGTGGCCCTGGCCGTGGGCTTGCACGAGCGCCGCCATCTGCTGCAGACGTTCTTGCAGCATGGGCCGCAAACGCTGTAGATGCTGCTCAAGGCGGCGCGAAGTGAACAACCTGGCGATCGCTCGCTGGCGAATGGGTGAAAGTCGGAAGGCGCGCTCAAGAAACAGCTGCTGCAAGCGTTCGGCATGATGCCGGCATAGCAGATAGCCAAAGGGCGCCTCCGCCCCCATCAGTTTGTCAAAGGTAGAGAACACCAGCAGCCGGTCAGGGTCGGCGAAGTCACGGTAACGCGGCGCTGCCGGATGGAAACACAACTCGCCGTAGGCATCGTTTTCGAAAAGCCACGCATTGCACCCGGCCAGCCAGTGGCAGATCTGCTGCTTGTCTGCCGCCGGCATCAGCCCACCTTGTGGCACATTGGCCACCGACGACAGCACGGCCAGGCGAACCGGTTGATCACACAGCAACTGGTGAAATTGCTGCAGGTCGAAACGCCCGTCTTCACCCAATGGCACTTCAATGATGGTCATGCCTGCCGCCTGCAACTGCCGCAATACCGCCCAGTTGCACGGCGACTCCACCAGCGCCACCTGGCCCTCGAGGCCCAGGGCGCGCAATGCCAATTCAAGGACGCTGCGCAGGTCTGCACCGATGAACACCTGGTTGGCCTGCCAGTAGTGCTGCGCCGAATGGGTGTAGCGGTCGGCCAGCACGCTGCGCAGCTCCGGCTCACCGAACGGTTGGTACAGGGGGGTCTGTGCACGTGGGTACTGGCGCGCCAGTTCGCGCTCGATCATCAGCAGTGGCTGCTCCAGCGACAGCAGCATGGCTGGCGCATCACTGCCCAGGGCGAGCATACCCGGCTGACGGGCGCTGGCGAATACCGTGTCAAGCAGGCTCGGGGAATGCCCGCGCAATGCAGGTGGGCGAGTGCGGGTGAAATAGCCCAGCTTGGGCCGTGCATACACCCGCCCTTCATCTTCGAGCAGCGCATAGGCGTACTTGGTGCTGGACACCGAAACGCTCAGGCGCTGGGCCAGCTCGCGCAGCGACGGCAGGCGTTGTTCCACGTCGCATGGGGCTGCCTCGATACGCTCCAGCAGGTAGCGGTAGACCGCTTGGTAGGTGTATTCGGGGTTGTTGTTCGGGCTGTTTTCCATAACCTGATCTATACACGGCTTTTTGTAGGCGCGACACAAGGCCGAGCCTACACTGAACCCGACAAGCCCGCCGGTAAAACCCTACTGTGGCAACTGCACCTGCGGCTTGGTCGCGGCAAAGATCGCCCAGCTGGACATGAACAGCGCCGCGATCAACGGCCCGATGACGAAACCGTTGAGCCCGAACACTGCCAGCCCGCCCAAGGTCGATACCAGGATCAGGTAGTCCGGCATGCGCGTATCCTTACCCACCAGGATCGGCCGCAGCAGGTTGTCCACCAGGCCGATCACCAGTACCCCGAACGCCGTCAGGATCACCCCCGGCAATATCGCCCCGGTCAGCAGGAAGTACGCCGCCACCGGCGCCCATACGATCCCCGCCCCCACCGCCGGCAACAGTGACAGAAACGCCATCAGCACCGCCCACACCAGCGCACTGGGAATATCCAGCACCCAGAAGATGAACCCGCCCAGCGCCCCCTGGGTAATGGCCACCAGCACATTGCCTTTCACCGTCGCCCGCACCACACGGTTGAACTTCAGCTGTAGACGGCGCTTCTGGTGCTCGGGCAACGGCACCGCCAGACGCACCCGCCGGGCCACCTCCGCACCTTCGCGCAGGAAGAAGAACAACAGGTACAGCATGACGAAGAAGCTGACCATGAACTGGAAGGTGTCCTGCCCGAAGTTGAACGCCTGGCTGGCCAGCACCTGGCTGCCCTGGGTAGCCCACTTGCTGATCTTGTCGCGCAGCCCGTCGAGGTTGCCCATGCCCATGCTGTCCAGGCCCTGCTGGGCAAACGCCGGAAGCATGTCCTTGCCGCGCTCGACATAACCGGCAATATCCAGCTCCCCGTGCTCGATGCGCTGGTACAGCGTGGCGCCCTCCTGCACCAGCAGCGCGCTGGTGATGATCACCGGCAAGATCGCCACCAGCAGGCATACCAGCAAGGTGGTAGCTGCGGCCAGGTTGCGCCGGCGGCCGAAACGCAGCAGCAGGTGACGCTGCAGCGGAGCGAACAGGATGCCAAGTATCACCGCCCAGAAGATCGCACCGTAGTAAGGCAGCAGAATCCACACGAATGCGATGGTCACCAGCGCCAGGAGCACTGCCAGGGCTCTGTTCTGTAAAGCGGCTTCGTTCATCGCATGTCCTCGAGTGGCTTCTGGGATATTAGTGCGCGCCGCCTGGGTAAAAGTGCCACGCTTTACTTGATGCAAATCAATACGCGCCGTGTCTGCCAGCACTAGCATCCGCGCCTTTTGCCCCGGTGCGCACATGAACCCTACCGCCAAGCCCGAACTGCTGGCCCCCGCCGGCACCCTCAAGACCATGCGCTACGCCTTTGCCTATGGCGCCGACGCGGTCTACGCCGGCCAGCCGCGCTACAGCTTGCGGGTACGCAACAACGAGTTCGACCATGCCAACCTGGCCCTGGGTATCCAGGAGGCGCATGCCCTGGGCAAGCGCTTCTATGTGGTGGTCAACATTGCACCGCACAATGCCAAGCTCAAGACCTTCCTCAAGGACCTGGCGCCGGTGATCGAGATGGCGCCGGATGCGCTGATCATGTCCGACCCCGGCCTGATCATGCTGGTGCGCCAGCACTTCCCGCAGATGCCGGTGCACCTGTCGGTGCAGGCCAATACGGTCAACTGGGCCAGCGTGCAGTTCTGGCAGCAACTAGGCCTGAGCCGGGTGATCCTGTCGCGCGAGCTGTCGCTTGAAGAGATCGAGGAAATCCGCCAACAGGTGCCGGACATGGAGTTGGAGGTGTTCGTCCACGGAGCCCTGTGCATGGCCTACTCCGGCCGCTGCCTGCTGTCGGGCTACCTCAACAAGCGAGATGCCAACCAGGGCACCTGCACCAACGCCTGCCGCTGGAAATACGACGCCACCCCGGCTACCGAGAACGCCACCGGTGACATCGTGCGTGAGGTGCAACCTACCTTGGGCCTGGGTGCGCCGACCGAGCAGGTATTCCTGCTGCAGGAGAGCAACCGCCCCGGCACTGAAATGCCAGCGTTCGAGGACGAACACGGCACCTACATCATGAACGCCAAGGACCTGCGCGCCATCCAGCACGTCGAGCGCCTGGCCGGCATGGGTGTGCACTCGCTGAAGATCGAAGGCCGCACCAAGTCGCATTTCTACTGCGCCCGCGCGGTGCAGTCGTATCGCCAGGCGATCGACGACGCAGTGGCCGGGCGGCCGTTCGACCGCACGCTGATGGACAACCTCGAGTCTCTGGCGCAACGCGGCTACACCGAAGGTTTCCTGCGCCGCCATGTGCACGACGAATACCAGAACTACCAGCGCGGCAACTCGGTCTCCGAACGCCAGCAGTTCGTCGGCGAACTGACCGGCCTGCGTGTCGACGGCCTGGCCGAGGTCAAGGTGAAGAACCGCTTCGCCGTGGGTGACCACCTGGAACTGATGACCCCGCGCGGCAACTACCACTTCGACCTGCACCGCCTGTGCGACCGCCAGCAGCAGGCCATCGAGGTGGCGCCGGGTGACGGCCACGTGGTGTACCTGCCGATTCCGGAACAGGTCGCGCTCGACTACGCCCTGCTGATGCGCGATCTCAGCGACGACGAGGAGGTCAGCTGACAATCCTGTAATGTGCACCTCAGCTACCTGACAGGTGCCAGCGGCGAACATCATTCAAGCCGCTTACGCTATGCTGCTGAACTACCGCTGGAAGGAGTGCTTCACCATGCTGCGCAAACACTTGCTGACCCTGGGCCTGCTGGCCGTCACCGGCCTGGCCCAGGCCGCCGAGACCATCGACGTCTACCGCGACCCCAACTGCGGCTGCTGCAAGGCCTGGATCAGCCACCTGCGCGACAACGGCTTCACCGTCAACGACCATGTCGAGCCGAACATGAGCGAGGTCAAGCAACGCCTGGGCGTGGCACCACGCCTGGCGTCGTGCCATACCGGGGTGATCGACGGCAAGTTCGTCGAAGGCCACGTGCCGGCCGAGCAGGTGCGCCTGCTGGCCAAGCGCAACGACCTCAAGGGCCTGGCCGTACCGGGCATGCCCATGGGCTCGCCCGGCATGGAAATGGGTGATCACAAGGATGCCTACCAGGTCATCGGCGTGACCCAGGACGGCAAGGACACCGTGGTCGCCAACTACTGATGCTCAGCCTGTGGGCGCTGTTCCTCAGCGCCTTCGGCGCCGCCACCCTGCTACCGCTGCAATCGGAGGCTGTGCTGGTCGGCCTTTTGCTGCGCCAGCCCGAGGCCTGGGCCACCCTGCTGCTGGTGGCTACCCTGGGCAATGTGCTGGGCTCGGTGGTCAACTGGGTGCTGGGGCGGGCCATCGAGCACCTGCGTGACAAGCGCTGGTTTCCGTTCAGCCCTGCCCAGCTGGAGCGTGCGCAGCAGCGCTACCAGCGCTGGGGGCAATGGTCGCTGTTGCTCAGCTGGATGCCGGTGATCGGCGACCCACTGACACTGATCGCTGGCATCATGCGTGAGCCGTTCTGGCGCTTCCTGCTGCTGGTGACCCTGGCCAAGGCCGGCCGCTATGCGGTGCTGGCGATGGTCACCCTGGGCTGGTTTCACGCCTGATTGCCAGTAGGTGCTGGTGGGCCTGAACAAGGGCCCACAGGGGGGCTCCTCCTACACGTTCCAGATCTGCTCCTCGGTCCAGCCCAGCTCGGCAAAGTCCGCCGCCCGCAACCCCGCCTCTTCCTCGCAGAAAAACTCATCCAGTTGCGGCGGCCTCACTGCCGTATCACTGAGCATCGCATGCACCTGCCCGCGGTGATGCACCTGGTGCTCGAACAAGTGTGCCAGCAGGCGCAGCCGTTGCTCTCGCTGCACCCGCCCGGGGCGCACGATGCTCACATAGCGCCCCAGGTCACCATCGCGCAGGCCGCGGCAATAGGCGATCAGCCGGTGATCGGCCTGGGCCTGCTCGGCATGCAGGTCGGTGCAGGTGGCAAACGGCTGTTCCGGCTCGAAGAAGCGCTCGCCATTGGCGTCGGGCAGTTCGCCACGCTGCTCGCATTCGAGCATGTGCAGGTAGAACCAGTCCACCGTCAGCAGGTGGTTGAGGGTGGCCTTGATCGACGGGAAAAAGCTGCAGCGCGGGGCGACGAACTCGTCCTGGGTCAGTTGCAGGCAGGCCTTGTACAGGCGGTGGTTGGCCCAGCCATTGTTGTAGGCCTGGGTCAGCAAATGATGCGACAGCGGCTCCATGGTTCGGCTCCTTTTCAGGCGAAGCGTTGCAGTTGCATCTCCCGTAGCCGGCTCAGGGTCCGTTGGTACGGGAACGCCAGATACCCTTGAGTGTAGAGGGCATCCAGCGGCACCTGTGCCTCCAGGTACAACGCCACGCGCCGGTCGTAGCATTCGTCGACAAGGGCAATGAAGCGGCGCACTGCGTCGTCTTTGGGCGACAGCGCCGGCAGTTCACGGTCGCCCGCCACCACCCGCGCAGCAGCATCCTCGGTGCCACGAGCAATGCGCCCGGCCCGCTGTTCACCACCCAGCGCCGGAATGCCCGACACCAGGATGGCCGGGAAACGGTCGCAAAGTGCCATGAACTCCATGGCCGCCAGCGGCTGTTCGCACAGCTCGGTGAAGCGGCACCAGATGGCCTGCGCGCTGCGTCGCACCACCTGCACCTGCCTGGAGCCGATGGCCAAGGGCTGATCATGGCCCGCATCGCTAGGGCTTAGCTGGCGGAACACCTCTCCCAGCTGGCTGTCCTGCCCCGCTTGCGCCACCCAGTAACGCTGGCACTCGGCGCCGGGATGCAGGCGGTGGTCCTGCTCGCCGGCTACCGACAGTACTTGCATGTGCCGCTGAATGGCGGCGATGGCCGGCAGGAAACGCTCGCGGTTGAAGCCGTCACGGTAGAGCTGCTCGGGTGGCTGGTTGGAGGTGGCAACGATCACCACGCCTTGGTCGAACAGCACCTGGAACAGGCGGCCGAGGATGATCGCGTCTCCGATGTCGTTGACGAACAGCTCGTCAAAACACAGCACGCGGATCTGCCCGGCCAGTTCCCGGGCCAGCGCCAGCAGCGGGTCGACGGTGCCGTTGAGCTGGAACAGGCGCTGGTGTACCCAGGCCATGAAGTGATGGAAGTGCTGACGCCGGCTGGGTATCCGCAGGCAACGGTGGAACTGGTCCATCAGCCAGGTCTTGCCGCGGCCGACCGGGCCCCAGAGGTAGATACCCTGGGTGACGCGACCCTGTTCGACGGCCTGGAAACAGGCCTGCAAGGCCTCGACGGCGCGGGCCTGGGCGGGGTCGGCGACATAACCCTGGGTGGTCAGGGCCTGCTGGTAGAGGGAATGGGGATCGATAGCCATGCGGCATTCTACACATACCTTGTGGGAGCGGCCTTGTGTCGCGAAAGGGCTGCGTAGCGGCCCCGGCAATATTCGGCGTGCTGCAAAAATCCTGGGGCCGCTCTGCGGCCCTTTCGCGACACAAGGCCGCTCCCACAAGTACTGTACTGCGTCAGGTACCGTCGCCCAGGCCTACCTTGAGCAGCGCGCCGTCCTTGTCGTCGGTCAGCACATACAAGTACCCATCCGGCCCCACCCGCACATCGCGGATACGCGCCTTCAGTTCACCCAGCAACCGTTCTTCATGCACCACCTTGTCGCCATCCAGCTGCAGGCGGATCAGCTCCTGGGTGGCCAGCGCGCCAATGAACAGGTTGTGGTCCCAGGCCTTGAACGTGGGGCTGTCGTAGAAGGCCATGCCGCTAATACCCGGCGACTTCTCCCACACATGGTGCGGCTCGACCATACCCTGCACATGATTGCCCTTGGCCTCGGGGATGGGCAGCAGCGAGTAGTTGATGCCGTGGGTCGCAATCGGCCAGCCATAGTTCTTGCCGGGCTCGGGAATGTTGATTTCGTCGCCGCCACGGGGGCCGTGCTCGTGGGTCCACAGCTTGCCGGTCCAGGGGTTGAGCGCGGCGCCTTGCTGATTGCGGTGGCCGAACGACCAAATCTCCGGCCGCACGTTGTCCTTGCCGACGAAGGGGTTGTCCCTGGGCACTTCGCCGTCCGGCAAGATACGCACGATCTTGCCTTGCAGCTTGTCCAGGTCCTGGGCAGTCGGGCGCTGGTTGTTTTCACCGAGGGCGATGAACAGGTAGCCGTCGCGGTCGAACACCAGGCGCGAGCCAAAGTGGTTGCCCTCCGACAGTTTGGGCTGCTGGCGGAAGATGACGTTGAAGTTTTCCAGCCGGGCGCGGTCCTGGGACAACTGGCCACGGCCGACCGCCGTACCGGCCTTGCCATCACTGCCCTCCTCGGCGTAGGACAGGTAGACGGTGCGGTCCTTGGCGAATTCCGGCGACAGCACCACATCCAGCAGGCCGCCCTGGCCCTCGGCCCAGACCTTGGGCACGCCGCTGATCGGCGGGCCGACCTTGCCTTCGGCATTGACCACCCGCAAGTTGCCGGCGCGCTCGGTGACCAGCATGTCCTTGCCGCCCGGCAGGAACGCCAGGGCCCAGGGGTTGCGTAGGCCGTCGGCCAGGGTACTGACGGTCAAGGTGCCTTCTTCACTGCGAAACTGCTGTTCGGCCGCTGCCTGCGCCAGCAGGGGCAGGAGTGCGGCGGCGGTCAGGGTGGCAAACCAGGGTGCTCGAAGCATGCAGGATTCCTTTCGTTGGGAGGTCACGGCGCGCGCGGGTTGCTGCGGGGTGGGCGGGTGGGCTCCAGGTTCGGGGTTTGCTGCTGGCGGCGCAGGTTGTCGCCGTTGCCGATGCCACGGTTGTCCAGGGTGGGCATGCGCTGGTACGGGGCGGAGGACGGGCCGCGCACCGGCGGCGTAGCCGGCATGCTGCCCTGGCGGCTGTTGGGGTTGGCGCGCTGGATCGGACTGTTGTAGGGGTTGTTGTTGCCGGCGGCGAGTTGCAAGGGGGGCTCGGGGGCCGCTTGCGCGGGCAGGCACAGCACCAGACCGAGGACCAGGATGGGCAATGTAGGGGTCATGCTTCACCTCCTGTACGAAAAAGCCGCGCCTGGTGGGTTTGATAGCCTAAGGCGCGAAGGGTTCGCGGCAAAAGTGTGAATGCGGGTGGAGATGATTCCTGATGTTTCAGTATGGGCCGCAAAGCGGCCCCAGGTTACTGCCCCTTGTCCACTTTGTGCCGCGCCGCATACAGGCAAAGCATTTCCATCGCCAAGGTCGCCCCGGCCAGTGCGGTGATGTCGGCATGGTCATAGGCTGGCGCCACCTCCACCAGGTCCATGCCCACCAGGTTGATGCCGCGCAACCCGCCGAGGATCTCCAGCGCCTGCACCGTGCTCAACCCACCGCACACCGGTGTGCCGGTGCCTGGCGCATAGGCCGGATCGAGGCAGTCGATATCGAAGGTCAGGTACACCGGCCGCTCGCCCACCCGCTGGCGAATCGCCGCGATCACCGCCTCGGTGCCTTGGCGGTGCACCTGGCGGGCGTCGAGGATGGCAAAACCCTGGCTGTCATCATTGGTGGTGCGCAGGCCGATCTGCACCGAGCTGGCCGGGTCCACCAGGCCTTCGCGGGCGGCATGCCAGAACATGGTGCCGTGGTCGATGCGCTTGCCTTCCTCGTCCGGCCAGGTGTCACTGTGCGCATCGAAGTGGATCAGCGCCAGCGGGCCATGCCGGCGGGCATGGGCCTTGAGCAGCGGGTAGCTGATGAAGTGGTCGCCGCCCAGGGTAAGCATGGCGCAGCCTGCTTCCAGAATATGCGTGGCATGGGCTTCGATACTGTCCGGGACCGACTGCGGGGTGCCGCTGTCGAAGGCGCAATCGCCATAGTCGATCACCGCCAGGTGGTCGAACGGGTCGAACGCCCACGGCCAGTGCCGGGCCCAGGCCTGCTGCACCGAAGCGGCGCGGATCGCCCGCGGGCCGAAGCGCGCACCGGGGCGGTTGCTGGTGGCAGTATCGAATGGCACACCGCTGACCACCACATCGACACCGCGCAGGTCGCGGCTGTAGCGACGGCGAGAAAAACTGGTAATGCCGGCGTAGGTACTTTCCGCAGCGGTGCCATACAGGCTGTCGCGGGTCATGGCCTGGTCATTGTTTGCGGCTTGCTCCACGGTCGGGCTCCTTTTTCATCATGGGTTACTGGCGGCTGCGAAACGCGGTCCACAGGCGGTTGCGCTGGCGCAGGTCGGCCAGGGCCATGCTGCGGTCGGCATACAGGCGCTGGCGCACCGCGGCCGGCGGGTAGATGTCCGGGTCGTTGCGCACCGCTTCGTCCACCAGCGGCGTGGCTGCCTGGTTGGCGTTGGCGAAGAACAGCGTGTTGGTCAACGCGGCAACCGACTCGGGCTTGAGCATGAAGGCGATGAACACCCGCGCGGCCTCGGGGTGCGGGGCGTCCTTGGGAATGACCAAGTTGTCCTGCCACACCAGCGTGCCTTCGCGTGGGATGCGGTAGATCAGCTCGAACGGTTTGCCGGCACGGCGCGCCTGGTCGGCGGCCATCGCCGCATCACCATTGTAGGTAAGCGCCAGGCACACGCTGCCGTTGGCCAGGTCGCTGATCTGCAGGCCATTGGCGATATAGCTGATCGACGGCTGCAACTGGCTCAGCAGGTTCTGCGCGGCGGCCAGGTCGTCTTTGCTCTGGCTGTAAGGGTCCTTGCCCAGGTAGTTCAGGGCCACGCCGATCACCTCCTGCGGCGAGTCGGGCATGGCGATGCCACAGTCCTTCAGCCGGCTGGCGTACTCGGGCTTGAACAGCAGGTCGAGGCTGTCCAGCGGCACATCCCCCAGGCGCTGGCGCACCGCTTCCACATTCACCCCCAGGCCCAGGGTGCCCCAGGTGTAGGGCACGGCATGGCGGTTGCCAGGGTCGGCCTCGGCAAGCTTGGCCAGCAAGTCCTTGTCGAGGTTGGCGTAGCCGGGCATGGCTTGCGGGTCGAGCGGCTGCAGGGCGTTGGCCTTGAGCGCCCGGGCCAGCACGGCCGACGACGGCACTACCACGTCATAACCACTGCCACCGGTCAGCAGCTTGGTTTCCAGCACCTCGGTGGTGTCGAAGGTGTCGTAGCGCACCTTGTAGCCGGTTTCCTGCTCGAAGCGCTGGAGGGTTTGCGGGGCGACGTAGTCGGCCCAGCTGTAGAGGTTGACGACCTTTTCTTCGGCCTGCAGCGGCAAGGCCAGGACCAGAGACAGCAGGCACAACGATCGACGCATGGCGGACACCTCGGCAAATGGGTGGATGCCGCGAGAATGCCAGCCGGGTTACATTGACGGAATGCCAAGTTTGCAAAGCTGACATTCATCAGGAGCAATGTAATGCTCGGACAAGTACACAACCCCGACCTGCACCTGCTGCGGCTGTTCGTCACTGTAGTCGAGGCCGGCGGCTTCAGCGCCGCGCAAGGCGTGCTGGGCCTGAGCCAGCCCACCATCAGCCAGCGTATGGCGCAGCTGGAAGCGCGGCTGGGCTACCGCCTGTGCAGCCGAGGCAAGGGGGGTTTTCACCTGACGGAAAAAGGCGCGTTATTGCTGGACGCTGCCCGTGGGTTGCTGCTGAACATCGAGCAGTTTCGCCAGCAGGCAAATGGCGTTGCCGGGCGGCTGCTGGGGACCGTGCGGATCGGCATGGCGGAGAACCAGGACAAGGCGGTGAGCCTGAAGCTGGCAGCGGCTGTTGCGGCGTTTCGCAGGCGTGAGGAAGCGGTGCAGCTGGAGTTGATCAGTGCGCCGCCAGCAGAGTTGGAGCGCTTGTTGCTGGAGCAGCGTCTGGATTATGCCATCAGCTACTTTTCCGGCAACCAGGCCGCCTTCGATTACCAGCCACTGTTCGAGGAGCGGCAACGGCTGTATTGCGGCAAGGGGCATGTGCTGTTCGGTGCGGCTGGCATTGGACGGGAGCGGTTGCTGGCGATGGATCAGGTGCGCCATCCGTACCGGTTTCTCAAGGGCGGCGAGCCGTTCCAGAGCCAGCGCAGCATGGCGGTAGCGGAACAGATCGAGAGCGTACTGACGTTCATTTTGTCGGGGCGGCATATTGGCTATCTACCGTACCATTGTGCGCAGGGGTGGGAGGCTGAGGGGCTGTTATGGGCGCTGGACCCGGGGCTGGACTTTGTGGTGCCGTTTACCCTGGCCAGGCACCGGGCGCAGGCGGTTGGTGAGGCACAGCAGGCGTTTGCGCAGGATTTGCTGGCGGCGTTTGCCTGACCGGGCCTCTTCACGGGTGAACCCGCTCCCACAGGATTCTCACACAGCCTGAAGGCTGCGCCGCACCTGTAGGAACGGGTTGACCCGCGAAGAGGCCGGGACAGACGACATCAATCAGTAAGCCATGCTCCAGGTCAGGGTGTAGGTGCGCCCGCGCCCCTGGTAGTCATACAGGTACGCCGGCCCGTAGGTCGGCGAGTAGAACAGCGTCGCACGCTGCCCCCAAACCGTGCTGTACTGCTTGTCCAGCAGGTTCTGGATACCGGCGCTGAAAGTACCGAAGCCGGTGTCCTGGCTGCCCAGCAGGTCGAAGGTGGTGTAGCCGTCGATCTCGTGGTCGGCATCGTCCTTCAGGTTGAAGGCATGGTTGGCCTGCAGCCGCGCACTGCGGCCATCGCCCTTCCAGCCAACGAACGCGGTAGCCTTGGACAGCGAGGCATAGCGGGCATCGCGTTTGATCCAGCCGCCATCGACATCTTCTTCCTCGGAGCGGGTCAGGTGCAGGGTGCCACCGGCTTCCCAGCCGGTCTGGAAGTGCCGGGTCAGCGCGCCCTCAAAACCGAAGTCACGGCTTTTCTGGTCTTCCACATTGATGGTCAGCGTCTGCGAGTCGACGTTGATGATCTTGTCCGACCAGATGTAGTACAGCGCCGCCTGAGCATCCCAGTCCAGGTCGGCATAGCGCCAACCCAGTTCCACCTGGCGACTCTTGATGCCGGCCAGCGGGTTGTCGGCCACACTCAGGCCAGGTTTGCCGTAGTACTTGGCCGGGTCGGGCAGGTCAAAGCCTTCGCCGTAGTTGGTCCATACCTGGTGGCCATTCTTGAAGTCGTAGATGGCACCGACGTTGAACAGGTTGACCTGGTAATCGTTGCTGCCGCCCGGCACACCCTTGAAATCGCTGACGTCCACATCCATCTGCTGGCGCCGGGCGCCGCCGGACAAAGTCAGGTTATCGGTGGCATGCCAGTCCAGCTGGGCGTACACCGACACGCCATCGACCCGGTAGCTGGGGTAGCGTGCGGCCTTGCTGTCCTTCTCCAGCTCCAGGCCACCCGACTCTGAGGACGTCTGGGCGTTGAAGGTGGTCTGTTCGGCGTTGAAGCGCTCGCGGTCTAGGTCGACGCCGTAGGTCAGCTTCAGCGTATCCCACTGCTTGGCGAACAGGCCCTTGAGGCTGGTGACCTCGAAATTCTGCTGCGAGGCGGCGAAGTACACCCCGCGCGAGCCGGTGGGTGTGGCGCGGTTGTAGTACGGGAACGGGTAGAAGTTGTCGTCTTCCTTGCGGTACGAGGCCTGCAGGTAGAAGTCCTGGCCCAGCACGTCGGTGTGGTGGTAGTTGGCGTTCAGCAGCAGGCGCCGGGTACGCGGCTCCAGGTCCGACGAGTAGCCGCTGCGCAGCTCGGCGTCCTCCAGGTCGGACGGGGCGTTGTAGTTCAGGTTGGGGAAGTAGATACCGGTGCTGCCGTGGTTGCCCGAGTCATAGTACTGGGCCAGCAGGTCGAGGCTCTGCTGGTCGTTCAGTTGCATCCCCAAGGTACCGAGCACGTCGATGGTGCGGTTGTACTGCAGGTCGGTCTGGGTGTTGTCGATGAAGATCTGGTCGCCGGCGCCGTCGTAGAAGGCTTCGTTCTGCTCACCGGAAACCCCCAGCCGGGCATTGACCCGCTCGTTACCGCCACTGATCGACTGGGCGAAACGGGTGGCTAGGTCGTCACTGTTGTTGAAGCCGCTGCTGGCACCGAGCTGGGTCTCGAACCGTGCAGGGCCGGGTTCGCCCTTCTTGGTCACGATGTTGATGATGCCGCCGGTGGCGCCGCCGCCGTAGATGGCACTGGCGCCAGACAGCACTTCGACACGCTCGACGTTGAACGGCGAAATGCTGTCGAACTGACGCGACAGGCCACGCGAGCTGTTCTGGCTGACCCCGTCGATCATCACCAGCACGTTGCGCCCGCGCATGTTCTGGCCGTAGTTGGTACGCCCTTCCGGGGCCAGGTCGAGGCCTGGCACCAGCTTGCCGATGGCTTCCTTCAGGCTGACGCCACTGTCGATCTGCTCGCGCAACTGCTGCTGGTCGACCACCCACACGGTACCGGGGATTTCACTGATCGCGGTGCTGGTGCGCGAGGCCACGCTGACCTCGATCGGCTTGAGGTTGACCGCCTGCGGCAAGGCGTCGGCCTTGCGCAGGGTCACTGTGCGGGCGTCGCTGAAGTGCCAGCTCATGCCGCTGCCGGCCAACAACTGCCGCAGGGCCTGCTCGATGCTGTAGCTGCCCTGCAAGGCCGGGCTGGCCAGGCCGGTGACGTCGCCGGTGGTATACAGCAGGTGCAGGCCAGCCTGGTCGGCGAACGTGGTCAGGGCCTGGTCCAGCGACTGGGCTGGCAGGTCGAGCTGGACCTGGCGGGCCTGGGTCTGGGCCTGTTCGATGGTGGTCGAGGCCGACGCCTGTAGCGGGCCGACCAGCATGGCCAAGGCACTGCAGGACATCAGGGCATGGTGAAGAGGACCGCGGCGGCGGTGCAAAGGCTTGAGCATCAGAGGCACGAATGAGCTTCCTGACAAGTCGTAAATGAGAATTGGTTGCTGATCAGTCCCACTACGACGATCTGGCTTGCAGGAACTTGCAGTGCCAAATGGAAAATATTTTTATTTCTGTGCTGCGAAGAGGCCGGAACAGGCGAATCAATGAACCACGGCCAGCCAAGGCAGGTAGGTCACCTTCAGCCCATAGCGCTGCTCAAGGGTGCGCAACAGCGCCTCCGGCTCATCGAGGTCGAACACTCCGCTGACCTCCATCGCCGCCAGCTTGCTATCCGACAGCACAATGCGCCCATGCCGGTAACGCTCAAGCTCCGCCAGCACCTGCCCCAGCGGCTTGCCGTTGAAGATCAGCTTGCCGCGCTGCCAGGCCATCTGCGTACCGGCATCGGCCGCTACTGCCAGTTCATGCTCGCCAACCTTGGCTTCGCCATGGGCCAATACCACGCGGCCATCGCGACGCACGCTGAAGGTGGCCGCACTCCCCTGCACTCGCTCACCGGCCGTGTCGACCACAAAGGGCCGTGAATCATCGGTGGTCTCGAACAAAGCCTCACCGGCCTCCAGCACCACTCGCCGCTCACGGTCGCTGAACACCACGCTCAGGGCACTGGCACTGTTCAGCGTCACCCGCGTGCCATCGGCCAGGGTCACCACCTGCCGCTCGCCCACCCCGGTGTGGTAATCCGCCAGCAGCACCGGCGCCTGCTGCCAACCAGCCACACCAGCGGCCAATACCAGAGCAGCAGCCACACCCGCCTGTTTGAGCCAGTTGCGGCAATGGCGCAGGGCCTGGCCGATGTATTTCGCCACCATGCTTTCGGAAACCCCCAGGCGTTGCGCGATCTGCACCTGGGTCAGGCCTTCGACGCGGTTCAGCAACAGCGCCTGGCGGGCATTGTCCGACAGCTGCAGCAGCGCCTGGTCAAGGATCTGCAGACGCTCCCGGGCCAGCAACGCCGCCTCGGGTGCTGGCGCCGGGCAGGCCACCTCACCTGCCCGCTCGCAGTCATCGTGGCTGGCGGCAATGCGCTGCTCGCGGCGCAAGGCATCGATCGCCAGGTTGCCGGCCACGCGGAAGATGAAACTGCGCGCGTGCAGCACCGGCACTGCCTGCTGGTCGATGTGCACCAGCTTCAGGTAGGTTTCCTGCGCGACGTCGGCAGCACGCTGGCGGTCGCTCATGCGCCGGGTCAGGAACTGCAGCAGGTCGTCGTAGTGCTCCTGGAAACTCGCCAGCAGGCCCGACACGGGTGAGGTCAGCATGGGTTTGGGAACAGCCAGTAGGAGAAGTTATCGGGCGTTAATGAGAAACAGTATCTTTCATCTGACGGGAGACTTTCAACGTCGACGCGCATTTGCCACACTGCCCCTTCGCCCACTACGGCAAGGTCGCACCCATGGTTGCCCGTCTGCACCGCTACGTCCGCCTGCTCCTGGTCCTGCTGCTGGCCTGCAGCCTGGGGGCCTGCGCGCTGTTCCAGGCACGCGACCCGGTCAATATCAGCGTGATCGGTATCGAACCGCTGCCCGGGCAGGAGCTGGAACTGCGCATGGCGGTGAAGATGCGGGTGCAAAATCCCAACGAGGCGCCGATCGACTACAACGGCATCGCCCTGAACCTGGAAGTGAACGGCCAGCCGCTGGCCGCCGGAGTCAGCGACCAGCAGGGGCATATTGGCCGTTATGGCGAAGCGGTGATCGTGGTGCCAGTGAGCATCACGGCGTTTGCCTTCCTGCGCCAGGCCTATGGGCTGGGCCAGGTGGATTCGCTGCAGGGCCTGCCCTATGTGCTGCGCGGCAAACTGGCCGGCGGGCTGCTGGGGACCGTGCGCTTTACCGACGAGGGCAAGCTGGACCTGCCAAAAGGCGCCAACTGGTAAGCGCCCGGAGGGGTGTGATCAGCGGTTGGCGCTGGCCGCGGCCATCAGCTTGTTGACTTCGCTGCGCACCATGTTGGCGTATTCGGGCGGCGACATGCCGTCCAGCTCGGCGCGCACCCACTCGGCCCATTTGCCTTTGCGCCGTGGTTTTTCGGCGATCAGCCGCGCCGCTTCGCCCTTGGCCTTGCCAAGGTTGTTCTGCCACAGCTCGAACAGCCGGGCCTTCTCTGCCTCGATCTGCGCCCGTTCCTCGAAGCTCATGTTGGCCAGATTGAAACTCATGGAGGTACCTGCAGGTTTGAAAATGGCCGCTATCTTACACCCAGGTACCGCAACACCCCAAAGCCGCCGCAACTTTCCCGACGCGCCGGCATCCATTGTCCAGACCACACCATCGACGAGGACGAGTTCATGGCCCGGAAAAACGCCGCACTGGCCGACAGCGACCAGATCAAGGACCAGGTATTCAGCGAACTGCAGGCGCTGATCGAAGAATCGGAAAAGCTGCTGAATGACAGCGCCACCCTGGTGGGTGACGAGGCGGAAACCCTGCGCGCGCAGATAAGCCTCAAACTACGCCAGGCGCGCCATGCCGCCGACAAGGTGCGCAGCAAGGCGCAACCGGTGGTGGAGGCTACCCAGGACTACATCGGCGGCCACCCATGGCAGACCGTGGCCCTTTCTGCAGGCCTCGGGCTGGTGGTCGGCCTGTTGCTGGGCCGCCGTCACTGACGCCTGGGCCGCCTGGTGCGAGTCAGGCGGCCTGCGCCAGCGGAATACCACTGTGGAAGCGCAGCTCCTGGTCCGGTGACTGGATCAGCTCCACCTCCGCTGCGCGCACCAATTCCACTCGGCGAGCGATGTCTGCCTCATCGCCGTAGTTGTGCGCCAGTTTCAGGTAACCCTGGTAGTGGCGCGCTTCGCTCTTCAGCAGGCCGTGGTAGAAGCGGCCCAGTTCCTCATCCAGGTGCGGTACCAGCGCGGCAAAGCGCTCGCAGCTGCGCGCCTCGATGAACGCCCCCACCACCAGCGTATCCACCAGCTTGACCGGCTCGTGGGCGCGCACCAGGCGCCGCAACCCCGACGCATAACGCCCCGCCGACACCGGGCGCAGTGGCACGCCGCGGCGCTTCATCAGGCGCAGCACCTGCTCGTGGTGCACCAGCTCCTCGCGGGCCAGGCGCGACATCATGTTGATCAGGTCGAGGTGGGTGTTGTACTTGGCGATCAGGCTCAGGGCGGTGCTGGCAGCCTTGAATTCGCAGTTCTTGTGGTCGATCAGCAGGGTTTCCTGGTCGGCGAGCGCCGCTTCGATCCAGGCATCTGGCGTCGGGCAACCAAGAAAGGCGTCGATTTCGGGGATCAGGGACATAAGCGTGCAACCACACAGAACAGGCAGAGCCGGCGATTATACCGGCGGCGGCGGGCGGCGCCAGTGACTATGCTTGATGTACATCAAGCGCCAGCGGGGGACGCGCCGACTATAGTCAGGCATTGGTCGCCACCTTATGAAGGGAGTTAACGCCCATGCAAGCCGTCCGCAGCATCCTCGTCGTGCTCGACCCCGAGCACGCCCACAGCCGGGCACTGACCCGGGCCAAGCTGATCGCCGGCCTCACCGGTGCACGCCTGCACCTGCTGATGTGCGACAAAAGGCATGACCACAGCGCACTGCTGAGCCTGCTGAGCAGCCAGTTGCATGATGACGGGTACGACAGCGTCACCCATGAAGAGGCCTGGCGCGACAACCTGCACGACACCATCATCTACGTGCAGCAGGCCGAGGGCTGCGAGCTGGTGATCAAGGAGCACCGCCCGGACAACCCGCTGAAAAAGGCCCTGCTCACCCCCAGCGACTGGAAGCTGCTACGCCAGTGCCCGTGTGCCGTGCTGATGGTCAAGAGCGAGCGGCCGTGGACCGGGGGCAAGATCCTGGCAGCGGTAGACGTGGGCAACCAGGACGAGGACCACCGCCGCCTGCATGCCAGCATCATCGACCATGGCTATGCCATTGCCGGGCTGGCCAAGGGCGAGTTGCATGTCATCAGCGCGCATCCGTCACCGATGCTGTCGGCGTCGGACCCGGTGTACCAGCTGAGCGAAACCATCGAGAAGCGCTACCGCGAGGCTTGCAAAGCGTTCCAGGCCGAGTACGGCATCAGCGACGAGTGCCTGCATGTGGCCGAAGGGCCGGCTGATGTACTGATCCCGTATACCGAGCAGAAGCTCGATGCGGTGGTGACAGTGATCGGCACCGTGTGCCGCACGGGGATTTCCGGGGCGTTGATTGGCAATACCTCGGAAGTGGTACTGGATTCGCTGGAAGGCGATGTGCTGGTGCTCAAGAGCGAGGAGGCAATTGCCCACCAGGCGGAATTGGCCCGCGGCTGAATTTGCCTTCCTCAGGAGGACACATGATTCCTTGAAATTGCAGGGCCCCTGTGGGAGCGGGTTTACCCGCGAAAGCGGCGGTGAGTCCAAGGACGCATTCGCGGGTAAACCCGCTCCCACAAGGTTTTCTTACCGGAATTCTCTAGACCAACGCCTCCCGCACCTTCGGGTCCAGGCCCTCCCCTGCATTGGCCTCGGCCCATTGCGCCAGCTGCTGGCGCATTGCCGGCGTCCAGAAGTTCTGCAGATGCTGCCGTACCCCTTGCACCGCCAGCGCCCGGTCTGGCTCGCTGTCGAAGTAATGGGCAATCTGGTTGGCCATCTTGACCAGGTTTTCGGTGCTCATCGGCGCACCTCGGCTTTCTCCGTCTTCTCCGCTTTACGGCGCTCCTTCAGCAGCCGCCGCTGTTCATCACTGAAGTCCTGATAGCGCTTCTGCCACTGCGAAGGCTGGAACACCTTCACCACCTCCACCGCGGTCACCTTGTACTCGGGGCAGTTGGTAGCCCAGTCAGAGTTGTCGGTGGTAATCACGTTGGCCCCAGACTCGGGGAAGTGGAACGTGGTGTACACCACCCCCGGCGCCACCCGCGTGCTTACTTTGGCGCGCAACACCGTCTGCCCGGCGCGGCTGCCGATGCCGACCCAGTCGCCATCCTGGATGCCACGGCTTTCGGCGTCGGTCGGGTGGATTTCCAGGCGGTCGGCGTCATGCCAGGCGACGTTGCCGGTGCGCCGGGTCTGGGCGCCGACGTTGTACTGGCTGAGGATGCGCCCGGTGGTCAGCAGCAGCGGGTAGCGGGTGTTGACCTTCTCGTCGGTGGGCACGTAGCCGGTGAGCATAAAGCGCCCCTTGCCGCGCACGAACTGGTCGATATGCATGGTCGGCGTGCCATCCGGCGCGGCGTCGTTGCACGGCCACTGCAGGCTGCCGTGGCGGTCGATCTCGGCATAGCTGACGCGGTGGAATGTGGGCGTCAGGCGGGCGATCTCGTCCATGATCTCGGACGGGTGGCGGTAGTTCATCGGGTAGCCCAGGGCATTGGCCAGGGCCACGGTCGCCTCCCAGTCGGCCTTGCCGGCCAGCGGTTCCATGACCTTGCGCACCCGCGAAATGCGCCGCTCGGCATTGGTGAAAGTGCCGTCCTTCTCCAGGAACGAGCTGCCCGGCAGGAACACATGGGCGAACTTGGCCGTTTCGTTGAGGAAGATGTCTTGCACCACCACGCACTCCATGGCCAGCAGGGCCGCGGTGACGTGCTGGGTGTTGGGGTCGCTCTGGGCAATGTCTTCGCCCTGGCAGTACAGAGCCTTGAAGCTGCCGTCCAGCGCCGCCTCGAACATGTTGGGGATGCGCAGGCCTGGGTCCGGCTGCAGGGTCACGCCCCAGGCGCGCTCGAACTCGGCGCGCACAACTTCGTTGGAAATGTGCCGGTAGCCGGGCAGTTCGTGGGGGAACGACCCCATGTCGCACGAGCCTTGCACGTTGTTCTGCCCGCGCAGCGGGTTCACCCCTACCCCTTCACGGCCGATGTTGCCGGTGGCCATGGCCAGGTTGGCGATGCCCATCACCGCGGTACTGCCCTGGCTATGCTCGGTCACGCCCAGGCCGTAGTAGATCGCCGCGTTGCCGCCGGTGGCATACAGGCGGGCGGCGGCGCGGATCTGCTCGGCAGGTACGCCACAGACAGGGCCAAGCACTTCGGGGGCGTTTTCCGCCTGGCTGACGAAGTCGCGCCAGCGGGCGAAATCCGCGGTTTCGCAACGGGCATCGATGAAACGCTGGGCCAGCAAGCCTTCAGTGACAATCACGTGGGCCAGCGCGTTGAGCATGGCCACGTTGGTGCCCGGGCGCAGTTGCAGGTGCAACTCGGCGCGGGCGTGCGGCGAGTCGACCAGGTCGATGCGCCGGGGGTCGATCACGATCAGCCGCGCGCCCTGGCGCAGGCGGCGCTTGAGCTGCGAACCGAATACCGGGTGAGCATCGGTGGGGTTGGCGCCGATCACCAGCACCACGTCGGCCTGCATCACCGAGTCGAAGCTTTGCGTACCGGCCGACTCACCCAGGGTCTGCTTCAGGCCATAGCCGGTGGGCGAATGGCATACCCGTGCGCAGGTGTCGACGTTGTTGTTGCCGAACGCCGTGCGCACCAGTTTCTGCACCAGGTAGGCTTCTTCGTTGGTACAGCGGCTGGAAGTGATGCCGCCGATGGAATCGCGACCGTACTTGAGCTGGATGCGGCGGAACTCGCTGGCGGCATAGGTCACCGCCTCGTCCCAGCTGACTTCCTGCCACGGATCTTCCAGGCGCTTGCGGATCATCGGCTTGGTGATGCGGTCCGGGTGGGTGGCGTAGCCCCAGGCGAAGCGGCCCTTGACGCAGGCGTGGCCGTGGTTGGCGCCACCGTTCTTGTCTGGGACCATGCGCACCAGCTGGTCGCCCTTCATTTCGGCGCGGAACGAGCAGCCCACGCCGCAATAGGCGCAGGTGGTGATGACCGCACGCTCTGGCTGGCCCAGCTGCACCAGGCTCTTTTCGGTCAGGGTCGCGGTCGGGCAGGCCTGCACGCAGGCACCGCACGACACGCACTCGGAGGCGAGGAAGTTTTCACCGCCCGCCGCCGCCACCCGCGACTCGAAGCCGCGCCCGGTAATGGTCAGGGCGAAGGTGCCCTGGATGTCCTCGCAGGCGCGCACGCATCGGCTGCAGACGATGCACTTGCTCGGCTCGTAGTCAAAATACGGGTTGGATACGTCCTTTTTCTCGGTCAGGTGGTTGGCGCCGTCGTAGCCGTAGCGCACCTCGCGCAGGCCCACCTGGCCGGCCACGGTCTGCAGCTCGCAGTTGCCGTTGGCCGAACAGGTCAGGCAGTCCAGCGGGTGGTCAGAGATGTAAAGCTCCATCACGTTGCGGCGCAGGCCGGCCAGGCGCGGCGTTTCGGTATGCACCACCATGCCTTCGCTGACCGGGGTGGTGCAGGAGGCCGGGTAGCCGCGCATGCCTTCGATTTCCACCATGCACATGCGACACGAGCCGAAGGCTTCGAGGCTGTCGGTGGCGCACAGTTTGGGGATGCTGGTCCCGAGCATGGCTGCAGCACGCATCACCGAGGTACCGGCGGGCACAGTGATGGCACGGCCATCGATGCTCAGGCTGACCTGTACCTCGCTGTCACGGGCCGGGGTGCCGAGGTCGCTGCTTTTATCAGAAGCGGGGTCGAAGAAATTGATCACTGTGCGGCCTCCGTAGGGGTCAGCCCGAAATCGGCGGGGAAGTACTTCAGGGCGCTGGCCACCGGATAAGCGGTCATGCCGCCCATGGCACACAGCGAGCCGTATTGCATGGTGTCGCACAGGTCACGCAACAACAGGGCCTGGTCATGCCGCTCGGTCATGTCGCTGGTGGCGATCAGCCGGTCGACCACTTCCATGCCCCGGGTCGAGCCGATGCGGCACGGGGTGCACTTGCCGCAGGACTCTTCGGCACAGAACTGCAAGGCGAAGCGCGCCATGCTGGCCATGTTAAGGGTGTCGTCGGCCACTACCACACCACCATGGCCGAGCATCGCCCCCATGGCGGCGAAGGCTTCATAGTCCAGCGGCGTGTCGAAGTGGCTGGGCGGTACCCAGGCACCGAGCGGACCACCAACCTGCGCGGCCTTCAGCGGCCGGCCACTGGCCGTGCCGCCGCCATAGCCTTCCACCAGCTCGCGCAGGGTCAGGCCAAAGGCGCGTTCCACCAGGCCGCCCTGGCGGATGTTGCCAGCCAGCTGGAACGGCATGGTGCCCAGCGAGCGGCCCATGCCGAAGTCGCGATAGAACGCCGCGCCCTTGGCCATGATGATGGGTACCGAGGCCAGGGTGAGCACGTTGTGCACCAGTGTCGGCAAGCCGAACAGCCCCTGCAGCGCGGGCAGCGGTGGCTTGGCGCGGACGATGCCGCGCTTGCCTTCGATGGATTCGAGCAGCGCGGTTTCTTCGCCGCAGATATAGGCGCCGGCGCCGACCCGCACTTCCAGGTCGAAGGCCTGGCCGCAGCCGGCCACGTCGCTGCCGAGGTAGCCGGCGTCACGGGCGATGGCGAGGGCCTGGTCGAGCACGCGGATGGCGTCGGGGTATTCCGAGCGCACATAGATGTAGCCCTTGTCGGCACCCACGGCGAGGCCGGCAATGATCATGCCTTCGATCAGCAGGAACGGGTCGCCTTCCATCAGCATGCGGTCGGCGAAGGTACCGGAGTCGCCTTCATCGGCGTTGCACACCACGTACTTCTGCCCTGCCCCGGCGTCACGCACGGTGCGCCATTTGATGCCGGCCGGGAACGCCGCACCGCCGCGGCCGCGCAAGCCGGAATCGAGCACGGCGGCGACCACCTCGGCACCCTCCAGGGCCACGGCCGCTTCAAGGCCGGCGAAACCGCCATGGGCACGGTAGTCGTCCAGCGACAATGGGCGGGTGATGCCGGCGCGGGCGAACAGCAGGCGCTGCTGGGTCTTGAGGTAGGGGATGTCCTCGACCGGCCCCAGGGCCAGCGAGTGGCCGCCGGGTTCACCGGGCTCGCCGGTCAAGGCGTCGAGCAAGGACGGCACGTCTTCCGGGGTGACCGGGCCGAAACCCAGGCGCCCTTGCGCGCTGTCGCACTCCAGCAGCGGCTCGAGCCAGTACAACCCACGGGAGCTGGTGCGCTGAATGTCCAGCGGCAGCTGGCGGCGCTCGGCCTCACGCTGCAAGGCATCGGCGACCTGGTCGGCGCCCACGGCACGGGCGACCGAATCGCAGGGTATATACAGCTTCAGCATGCTGCGTCCTCCCGGCAGGCGTTGACCAGTGCGCGCAGGCGCTCAGGGGTAAGGCGCGCATGCACCTGGCCATCCAGTTCCAGCGCTGGCGAGCAGGCACAGGCACCCAGGCAGTACACCGGGCGCAGGCTGATGGCGCCGTCGGCGCTGGTGCCGTGGTCGTCCAGCGCCAGCTGTTCGCGCAGTTGCGCGGCCAGCGCCTCGGCGCCCCGGCTCTGGCACGACTCGGCGCGGCACAGGCGCAGGGTGTGGCGCGCCGGTGGCGTGGTGCGGAAATCGTGGTAGAAGCTGATTACCCCGCGCACCTCGGCCAGGCTGAGGTTCAGGGCATGGGCAGTTTCGGCGACAGCGGCATCGGGGATGTAGCCGATGTCGTGCTGGATGGCATGCAGGATCGGCAAAAGGGCGCCGGGGGTGTCCTTGTCACGGGCCAGAATGCGGTGGATCACAGGCAGGTGGAGCGTTTCATCAGGCATACAGCGGACCTCGGCATCACGGACCCTGCCTGAATTGTTGTGAGGGCAGGTATCCGGCGTGTTCTGCTGCGGCGCGCCGGCCACGTCACGGTTGCGTGGTGCCAGCGGCCTCCTTGCCTACGGCCGCACGTCTGCGCGCGCTGGTACGAAGGCATCCTGCAAGCATGGCACTTGTGGCGTCGAGGGGTTGTGTGCGAACGACCAGGCGCATCCTGAAACCGACGCGGGCTGTTTCTGGCCTTACTCTGCTGCGCTGTCGCTGAGAACTGAATTCGCAAGCGGCCCGCGTAACCTGTGGGAGCGGCTTTAGCCGCGAAGAATCCAACGCGGTGCATGGCACCGGCTACGCCGGTGTTCGCGGCTAAAGCCGCTCCCACAGGGTCCCTGCCAATTCAATGAGTTATGTGCAGCCCCATGAATGCATGGTATGCGCAAGGCTTCAAGGCTGCACGGCTTTGTCGATCAGTGCTTGCCTTCCACTGCCTTGGCCGTCTCGATCAGCTTGTCGAACTTGCGGTTCAGCTGGGTAAAGCGCTCATCACTCTTGGCCCGCGCCTTGATGTTCTGGTCCGAGCTGGCCTTGTCGGCAATGGTCACCACCGTCCAGTCCCAGTCCTTGGACACCCAGTACACCAGCTCACCGTCTGCGGAAAACGCCTCGAGCCGTCCACCGCTATTCGGCACAGGCTTGGCCTGCCTGGTCATCGGCAACAGTTGCTGGACCCGCGCCTCGTCGGTGCTGGCCAGCCGCACCTCCACCTGGCGAAGCTGGTCGGCTTCGTTGAACGACGCCTTCACTTGCGTGATGGCAATACCGCCCAGGTTGTAATTGCCCTTTGGGTTGCGCCCCTGAAAGAACTCGGTGGGCACTTGGTAGTGATAGCCGGTGAAATGCTCAACCTCGCCGAACTGCTGCTGCAGAATGGCCATAGCCTGGGGCTTGGGCATGCCCAGGGTGAACTGGCCGACTTCCAGCGCCGACCAGGCTTGCAGGGGGAAAAGCGTGCAGGCGAATACCAGCGGTAGGGTCCGTTTCATCGGTCATCTTCCTTGAAATTAGCCTTGCAACCTAACCCCTACATGCCAATCAGACAATACTGGCAGGGTGCCAAGCCCACCCTGGCAGTGCCAGGGGGCCAACATCGCCGCCCATGGCTATCGGTTCTTGCGCATACCCATGTGGGCGTCATCCATCAGCGCCTTGGCCATGTCGCAGAGAAAGTGCGAAGCTCAGACCAGCACCGGGGCCTGCAAGACCGGGGAAGATCGAGAAAACCCCGGCTGACCCGAAGGTCACCCGTATGCAGCCACCATTAAGCACAACCATTGGCACAGACCAACGGCTTGATGATGAGCACGCTTTCGATACTTCCCCAGGCTTGCAAAGACTCATTGCGTTAGCAGGAAACCTGTGGAAGCGGGTTTACCCGCGAACACCGGCCTAGCCGGTGCCATGCACCGCGTTGGATTCTTCGCGGCTAAAGCCTCACAGGGTACGCGGACCGCTTGCGATTCAGTTTTCTACCTATTTCGACGCCGACTTGTCCTGGGAGGCAGAGGACCGTGTCATCGCCCGGGTTAATCAGGCGTGCTCGCACCTGGGTGTCAACGTGGAAGTGCGCAATCAGGCCCGCATTCACATAGGGTACGAAGCGAAGTTCGGCGGCACCTATTCACCATTGAACAAGGTCACGGATGGCATCGACCGGTATCTGATCCGGTCGACCTGCCTGGGGGGCGATGTGGGCACTGGCGAGCTTTACAGCACGCATGGCCTGGACGACCTGCAGAACGACCTGCTCAGGATGAACGAGCTGAACCCTCGGCCAGGCTTGTTCAGGGAGAAAGCTGCCAGCTACCAGGCACGTTGGCCGTGGCTTGCCTTGGTTGAGTGAACGTGCGCATAGGACCCCATCGCGCAACTGCGCAGTGCTGCAATCGAGGCGTACCGCCAACAGCAGAGGGGGCGCTGCCCCCCCGTGGCCGCTGTGCTGGCAGTAGAAGACTATCTGGACGACGCAGTGGAGAATCAGCCAGCAGCAATAGCGCAACGAACGGCCAAGGCGATTCAGAACGAGCGATCAGTTCCAAAGGCTGCTTTCGACCTATAGCAGAAGCCCACCAGAAGCTACAATCCATGCCCAAACCACCAGCAACTGCCTGCCCCAATCAATCGCAGGCTCATGAAAAGGAAGTCACGCAAATGGATGCTCGTTGCGCCTCTCTGGACGAAGTCCGCCAAGGGATCGATGAAATTGACCGAAGCCTCGTTTCTCTGCTCGCCAAACGCGGAAGGCTCGTGACGCAAGCGGCAGGCTTCAAGAAAACCACCGATGATGTACGTGCGCCTGCACGGGTCGAGCAAGTGATCAGGAAGGTTCGTGAAATGGCTGACGAAACCGGTGCATCGGCTGAGGTCGTGGAACAGGTCTACCGGGCGATGATCTCTGCCTTCATCGCTGAAGAACTGGCCACCCATGCGAAGCTGGCCAACGATCCTTCAGCATCTTGATATGACTACGTGGGGCTCATCCGCAGCCCCGCCGCCGTCTCCCACCACTATCTCTGGCTCAACGCCGCAATCGAAACGCCAGACGCGACGAAGGTGAGGCCTGCGCCCATGTTCAGCCCATTCACCAGCCGTGGCCGCTGGTACAGGTAGCGAGACAGCACCGTGGCAAAAACGCCCATCAGGGCAAACCCCAAGGCTGTGAGTACAGCGAACCACACTCCGTAAACCATCATCTGCACGCTAACCGACCCGCGTACCGGATCGACGAACTGGGGAATGAATGCCAACACAAAGAAGCCTGGCTTCGGATTGAGCGCAGCCGAAAGCAGACCGGTCAGAAAAATGCTGGGTAACGATTGCCTGGACGCCGGCTGGAAGCTTATCAGGCTGCGAGCGCGCAAGACCTTGATCCCGAGCCACAGCAGATAGCCGGCACCCATGAGTTTGATCACCCAGAATGCGAGCACCGAGGTTTGCATTAGTAGGGTCAACCCTAACGATGCGGCTGCAACGTGAAATAGAATGCCTGCGCCTGAAGCCATGCCAGATACGGCCGCTGCGACTTTTCCCTGGCTGAGACCACGACCAATGGCCAACAGGTTGTCAGGGCCCGGCGCCAGAACCAACAGCACGCAGGCGGCGGTATAGGCGAACCACACATTCATGGGAAACACGGCTCTCTCCTTAAGCCTGATGAAGCACCCATCCTGACGGTGGGATGTGCCAATAGCAAGGCGGCAGCTCAAGGATTGTTGCCTCTGATGAGCGTGGCCCTGCTTAGTCGCCCGAGTCAGCAATGAGCGTGATCTCCGCTATGGGTCGAATGCGGTCATCCGTGACCGGCTGCCATCGCCCCATTGCAATCCTTCGCGGATGATTATTATCGGCCAGAAGCATTCAGCCGACGCGGTTCTGGTTTCTCCCGATAGGCTGAGAGAGCAACCCCACAATACTGAGGCATTGCCGGAGCATTGTAGGGTTGGTATGACCGCCCCTACACTGCCCCGAAACGCACCTCCACCGACAGGCTTCCCAGGTTATCGCTCAGGCCAGCGCCATAGCGCCCGGCCAGGTCGTCATTGATGCACAGCTGCAACTCACCCTGCTGGCCACGCGGCAATTGCACCTGGTTACCCACCAGGAACGGCACGCCGTTGCTGCCGATACGCCCGATCAACGCCCCTTCGTTCTGCCCCGGCAGGGTGTAGCCCGGCTTGGCAGTAAACGCTGGGTTGCCCTGCGCGCCAACCATGCCGGTGGTCGGGTTGGCCGTCCACTGCCCGCCCGTACATACCGCCAACTGCCAGCTCTGACCATTGACCTGCATGCCCGTGCCCTGCCATGCCCGGTTGGCCTGCACCTGCACCGTGCGCTTGAGCAGGTCGCTGGCCACCACGTCGGCGGCCTGGAAGGTCAGCGCGGTGATGGTCAAGGTCGGGTTGGCGGTGCCGGTGGTGGGGAACACGCCGTCGCCGACAAGGAACAGGTTGGGGTGGTCCCAGCTGCGCTGGTCCTTGTCCACCACCGACTTGGTGCGGTCCGAACCCATGCGGTAGGTACCCATCAAGTGGCCAGCGCCGAAGAACGCGTAGTTCTGGCCGTCGTACTCGAACACCGTTTGCGAGCCGGGCTCAAGCTTAGGGTTCAGGTCGGTCAGCTCGGTGGCGCCCATTAGCTCGGTAATGATATGCGTGGCGGCCAGGCGCGCCTGTTTGAAGCCCTCCTTGGTGTAGTCGGACAGTTCGTAGGTGATCTGAGGCCGAGGCAGGCCCAAGCCGTCTGTGAACTCCGTGCTCCTCTCCACCCGGCACAGTGCATTGTCGGGGTCTTTCTCCACCTGCTCGATCAAGAAGCCCAGACGGAACTGGCGGGTCAGCACGCTGTTGAGCTGCTGCACCAGCGCCTTGCCGGACAACGCCAGCTTGTTGGGGTTAGCGCCGCCGTTGTTGGTGCCGTCGATGAAATCGCAGACCGAGGTGTAGGGGTCGTTCACCGACCAGTTCCAACCCTCGTTGCCGATCTCGATACGCCAGGCGGCACGCTGGCTGCGGAACGGGCCATCGCGCATGTCCTCGATCCCCGAGGTGGACAACGGCCCGCGGAACGGGAACAGCGGCTTGCCTTCGGGCATCAGGCCCCAGGCCAGGTACACCGGGTGGTCGGCCAACGCCTGGCCGACCTGGCCGCTGCTGTTGGCGACCCCTTTAGGGCTGTTAGGGCCGATGGAGTTGAGCAGCAGCTTCGGTGTTTCGATCGCGTGGGCGGCGATCACGTAGCGCTTGCCCTGGGCCGTGCCGTTCTGGCGTGTGCCATTGTTCTGATACTGGATGAAGTCAATACCCGTGACCCCATTGGCATCGACCTGCACCTGGCTCGCCACGGCCTGGTAGAGGATGCGCACGTTGCCGGTATCCAGTGCCTTGGCCATGGTCACGGTGGCGTCGTACTTGGCCTGGATCGGGCAGATGGGCGTGCAGCTGGTGTTTCCAGCGCATACCCGGCGGCCGTTATCGCTCTGCGAGTTGCGCCCAGCCGGGGTCTGCCGGACGTTGAGGGTGACACCTGGGTAGGGCTTGCCGTCCGGCGCCTTCTCCGGGCTCTGGTACACCGTGCCCGTGACGTTCTTGCCCAGGCCTTGGTCGACCAGCGACGGCGGGATGCCGTGCATGCTGTATTCATAGCCCTGCGGGAAGGTCACGCCCAGGTAGGTCTGCGAGGTAACATCGGCGGACACGCCCATTTCCTCCTCGGCGCGGCAGTAAGCGGTCTGCAGGTCGTCGTAGCTGATCGGCCAGTCGACCCCGACGTTGTACGCAGTGCGCATGCGGAAGTCGTTTGGCAGCAGACGCAGGGCCGTGCCCATCCAGTGCCACATGGTGCCGCCGCCAACCCGCTCGTAGGTGCTGGCGAACAGTTGCGGCCCCTTCTGTACCAGGTAGCTCTTCTGCGCCTTGTTCGGGTCTGTGCTGCCGGCGGTGATCAGGTCCTGGATGGTCGCCCGTGGCGCGAACTGTGTGGCCGGAGTCTGCTCGCTCTGCTCAGGTGGGTACGGCGACTCGGGCGACTTGAGCACCGCGGTGTAGAAGCGCTCCAGGTACTCGCTGCGATTCGGCGGAATGGCCGGGCCCGACTCGAGCACCAGTACTTTCAAGCCGGCCAGGCCCAACTGGTAGGCCATGACACTGCCGGCCATGCCGGCGCCCACCACGATCACATCGGCGGTTTCGATACTCTGTGTTTGTACATTGCTCATGGCTGCAGCCCTTCCTTGGCGTCGACACCGGTGAATTGCTTGAGGGTCGGTGGCTGTTCAGCCCAGTAGCCGAAGTGGTACTGGCTGTAGCCCATGGGGTGGGATTGGGCGATCTTCCACGCCCAACTCTCCTTGTAGGCCTGGTCGGAAACCACACTGGTATCACCCTTGTGCTTGCTGCCTTGGTCATACGGCTGGTACCAGCTGCCAAGCAGCCACAGCTTCATAATCGAGCGGGCGCCCTGGGCGATCTGCGGGTCCGAGTTGCCGAGCACGGCGCTGGCGATTTGCTCAGGCGTTTGACTCCTGATGCTGGCATACAGCTCCAGCAGGTTGCTGAACGCTGCGGTACCCATGCCATGCTGGGCAGTGGCGAAGAACAGCGGCGGCAGGTTGATCGGGTCAACGGAGGGTGCCAGCAGGTCGGCTGACAGACCAGTGAGTGCAGCGGACAGGTCGATGAAGTTCTGCAGGTTTGGGTCGCTCATGGCATCACTCCTTGGCGCCGGTGGATTGGGCACGTTCAAGCAGGAAGGTGAAATCGGCGAAACTGGTGCGCGGGGACTGGGTCACCCGGGTAGTCGCGTTGTTGTGGCACTCCATGCAGCTGGACGAGGCCTGTGGCGTGGTGCCCTGGTTGTAGGTCTCCAGGGTGGCGTTGGCCAGGAAGGTCGGGGCAGGCGTGCCCAGCGGGTTGGTCGGCGACGGCACTTGGCAATCCTTGGCCGGGTCGGTCGGCCACTGGGTACTGATCAGCTGGTAGTTGGCCCAGACTGTGCCCTTGAGCGCGCCTTGCCACTGCGCGTTGAGCTGTTGGGTCGCTGTGGTGAGCGGGATTTCCCGCACGATCTGCGAAGGTGTGGCTTTCTTCGACGGGTCCCACGGTTGCGCTGGCGGCTCGTTTACCGGGCGGTCGCTGGCCTGGGCGTCGTAGAACAGGTAGGGGCCTTTACGCTCGTTGATCGGAGTGGTCTTTTCCGGCACGTTGCGCACGTGCTCGAAGCTTGACCATACCCACTGCGGCGCATCCTTGGTCTTGTGCACGATGTGCAGGCCGACCAGCCCGACCTTCTGCGCGCTGCACGACTCGGGGATCACCGCGCCCTTGTTCGGGTCGTCGTTGCCGGGGGTGTATACCAAGGCGTCGACGGCGTGGAAGTCCTGCGGTTTGTCGTTGCCGCCGAGTACCTTCCAGGCCGACTTGACCATGATCGCGCCGACTTGCTGGGCCTTCTGCGAGCCGCAGGAGAAGGCGATGCGGTTGTCGGCCTTGCTGAAGAACGCCTGCTGGCCTTCCTTGCTGTAGAGACCATTGTTGACGATGTCGTCGAACATCGGCTGGTTGACCATGATCGCGTTGCGCGTGTAGGTGCCGTTCTGGTCCACCAGTGGGCCGGTCTTGAACGGCTGGATGAATTCGTCAAGCACACCGGCGACCTTGCCCATCTGTTGCAGTACGGGCAAGTCACCCTTGCCCTGGCAGGCAGCGGGTACCGGCGCCTGCTGGTCCCAGGCGACCGGTTTCTGGCCTTGGGGCAGGAAGATCTCGTAGCTTTCTTTCCACGATTCCCACACCGTCTTGCCGGGCGCGCCGATCTCCACTGAGGTGTTGGCGCTGCCGTCGGCGTTGGCGGGCCAGTTCAGGGCGACGAAGGTCTGCCACGACAGCACGTCGAAATCGTGTTGCAGGCTGTCGAGGTTGAAGGGCGGGTTGGCGGTGACGTCGAAGGGGATGGTGGGCGATAGCACGGGTGGCCCGGCCGAATCGGCCATGGCGAACACGCTGGTGAAGCTCGCACCCAGGTACGCCAAGTGTTTCAGAGGTATTCTCATTATCGTCTCCTCAGCAGGTAAAGCATCGGGACGACGAGACGTACTGGTCCTCCATGGACCGAATGTTCAGCGTTATCCCTGACGCTAGGCTGCAGGCTAGCCGTTGCGCCAGAACCCTCAGAGATATCCGACTAACGGTAGGGATACTGCCGAGGAAGGCACTGCCCTGGACCTGCTGATCAGCTCAATGGCCGAGACGTGTAGCGGTCCTTCGCGGAGGGCAGCAATTGGCCAAAAGCGGACCTCCATGAGAAGTGTGCAACTCATCTGGAGATTACCGAGTGATGCGTCGGAGGCTGAGTACAACGGCTCGCCTCTCTATTTTGCTAAACAATTTCACGGCTTAAAAACAATAAAAACACCGAAAGGGTGTGTTTTTCTTATGACTCCACTGCATGTCCACCAAGCTACTTTTCACTACGAGTAAAGCAAAAACCTAGGAAACCCCAGGCTTTTGCTAATACAGCACGAGATGAAATATTTAATACTTCGACTCTGAACGGGCCGAAACCAAAACAGCAGTTAGTGAGTCATCCGCCTCGGGCATTCTGGTGAGTGCCACCGCGTCTTCTAAAACAATTTCTCTAGATCCTAGTTCATGCCGGAGGTCGGCACGAATCATGCGCAGTAATGACCACGCCAGCACACCGAGCACGGGTATCAAAGGCAGTGCAACGACAATGGTAGACGTTTGAACAGCTTTCAGACCGCCTACTTTAAGAAGGCCGATGCCGATGACCGCCAGTAGCAGTGCCCATACAATCCGCAGCCAACGCTGAGGCTCCTCATAGCCACTTAACTCGCTCGATGTCACCGATGCAAGCACATAAGCTGCCGAGTCAAGCGTCGTCGCAAGAAACACGAAGCAAAGCAGAACGAAAGCGCCAATAACAAGACTTGAAAATGGCATTGTTTTCAAGATGGCGAGCACAGCAGCCGGAATACCATGTTGTGACAGAATAGCACTGACATCCAGTTCGCCTGTCAGCTGAAGATTAAGCGAGTAGCCGCCCCAGACCGCGAAAAAGACCCAGCAGCCCAGGCTGCCCCACACAAGCTCAGCCAAAATGAGCTCTTTGATTGTCCGCCCGCGAGAAATACGAGCCACAAACAACCCCATCATGGGGGCATAGGCAATCCACCAGGCCCAGTAGAAAATCGTCCAGTCCTGAGGGAACGAACCTTTTGCAACTGGGTCAGTCCACAGGCTCATGTGGATAAAATTATTGAGCATCAGGCCAAGGCTATTTGCCCAACCATTGATGAGCAACAATGTTGGACCGACAACAGCAGCGAACAAAAGCAGCAGAAAAGCCAAGTAGACATTTATATCGCTAAGTATCTTTATTCCTTTACTCAGCCCAAACCAGACACTCATGCCGAACATCAATGTCCAGAGCGCCAAGACGCACATGTCAAATACGAAGGACTGCTGTATTCCAAAAATGTCGCCAGCCAAGGTTGAGACAAGGGGCACGGCCAAGCCAAGGGACGTACCAACACCGCCAACAATCCCGAACACCACCACGGTATCAAGCGTAAGACCCAGCCACCCATTGGATTTATCGCCCAAGACGCCACGCGCAGCGACTGATAATCTCACCCCTGGCTGTCGACGCACATACATCGAGTATGCAATTGGCAAAGCCGGCAAGCAGTAAAATGCCCACGGGGTCAGCCCCCAGTGGAACTGCCCATACGTCAACGCCCACTCTGCCGCTTCACGACTGTGAGCAGCCACATTCAAAGGAGGCCCATTAAAGTAATAAATCGGCTCAACCCAGGCCCAGTTAACAATGGCTATGCCGATACCGCCACAAAAAATCATGGCGACCCAGCTAAAATAGGAAAACTCTGGAACATCACTCTTTCGCCCAAGGCGTATATTTCCGTAACGCCCGAACGCCATCCACAACAGGAACATGACAGCCATCAAGCCGGAAACCAGGTAGAGCCAGCCAAACTTTCCGGTCGCAAATGCAAACATCTGATTTATCACTGCATTCCCAGCCTCAGGAAATGCAATAAGCGGAATCGTGACACCGAGTATCACCGCAATCGATGGCCAGAATACGCGACCATCCAATGAAGCACCATCTTTCAACTTACTCATTTGGCATATCTCCTCAGAACGTTCGACTCAAGACCCAGCATCTGCCGAATAAAAATATGTCAAGCACGAATTACAACCCCTGCTCGAACAGATTTAGTCCCATGGAGAAATGAAAGGCCGCGAGCCTTTCCCGAACATATATTATGCTTATTATTCATATTCGCCTCTAATTTTATTTAATTATTATTTCAGCGGCACAGCCAAATAAACTTCAACACCACAAAAGATGCGTGCCTGGCGGCAGTCAGGCACACATCTTCTTCAATTGTTACTTCATGGTCGGCATGGAGAACTCAACGCCTTCCCGAACACCTGACGACGGCCAGCGCTGGGTGACTGTCTTACGTCGGGTGTAGAACCGGACGCCATCGGGCCCGTAGGCATGCAAATCACCGAACAGCGAACGCTTCCAACCACCAAAGCTGTGGTAAGCGACGGGTACAGGCAAAGGAACGTTGATACCGACCATGCCTACCTTGATATTGTCGGAGAAGTATCGAGCCGCTTCGCCGTCTCGGGTGAAGATGCACGTACCATTGCCGTACTCGTGTTTGTCGATCAGCGCCATGGCTTCCTTCATGCTGTTGACACGCACGACCTGCAGAACCGGGCCGAAGATCTCCTCCTTGTAGCTCTGCATGTCTGGGGTAACGTGATCGATCAGGGTGCCACCGACGAAGAAACCGTCCTCGTAGCCAGCAACGTTTGGCTCACGCCCGTCGACAACCACGGTTGCACCCTGCTCTTCAGCACTGTTGATGTATCCAACCACTTTTTGCTGATGCTGCCGGGTGATCACCGGGCCGAAGTCATTCTTGCTGTCGGTGTAAGCACCCACCTTCAGGTTTTTCATGGCTTCTTTCATTTTGGCGATCAATGCATCGGCTGCCGCGTCACCCACCGCCACAGCGACTGAAAGGGCCATGCAGCGCTCACCGGACGAGCCAAATGCAGCGCCCAGAAGCTGGTTAACCGCATTGTCGATATCGGCATCCGGCATGACGATCGCGTGGTTTTTGGCCCCGCCCAGCGCCTGGCAGCGTTTGCCGTGGGCTGTGGCGGTGGCGTAGATGTACTCGGCAACTGGCGTCGAACCCACGAAGCTGACTGCCTGAATTCGCGGGTCGCGCAGCAGGATGTCGACCGCTTCCTTGTCCCCGTTCACCACATTCAGCACGCCCTTGGGCAGACCTGCTTCCTGCAGCAGTTGGGCAATGAACAAAGTGGAGCTCGGGTCTCGCTCCGAAGGCTTGAGAATGAAGCAGTTCCCCGCCGCAATGGCCACAGGAACCATCCACAGCGGTACCATCACAGGGAAGTTGAATGGCGTGATGCCTGCAACCACACCCAGCGGCTGGAACTCGCTCCAGGCATCGATGTTCGGACCGACATTCTTGCTGTGTTCGCCTTTCAGAAGCTCGGCGATCCCGCAGGCGTACTCAACGTTCTCAATGCCGCGCTGCAGTTCACCGGCGGCATCGTGGGAAATTTTGCCGTGCTCTTCACCGATCAGTTTGCAAATCGCATCAGTGTTTTGCTCCAGGAGTTCTTTGAAACGGAACATAATGCGGGCACGCTTGATAGGCGGCGTATCGCGCCAGGCCGGGAAAGCAGCTTCAGCAGTCGCAATGGCGTGCTCGACCGTCTGGCTCGATGCCAACGCAACTTGGCGAGCCACCTGGCCGGTGGCGGGATTGAAGACATCCTGGGTGCGTTTGGATTCAAGGACGACTTCGCCGTTAATCAGATGACCGACAGTATTCATGTGAAACTCCACTTTTTGTTATTCACGTTTTGCGTTGGTGTTCGATTACCAAAGGCTGCGGTAAAGCTCGACCATCTCGGCCTCAGTAGGCACGCGCGGGTTATTGCCAGGGGAACCGGAAGCCAGCGCCTGGGCAGCCATGGTTGGCATCAGTTCGAAGAATTTTTCGCGATCGATTCCAAACTGCGCGGGGGTGGGCACATTCAGCTCATCGTTGATAGCCACCAACTCTTCCAGCAGCTTCTCCACTGCGGATTGGTCCGTGTCGCTCTCGGTCGCGACACCCATAGCGCGCGCGCAATCTGCGTAGCGGTCACGTGCAGCGGGGATCGAGAAGGCCGTCACTTCAGGCAGCAACATGGCGTTCGACAAGCCATGAGGCACATGGAATGCGGCACCAATGGGGCGGCTCATGCCATGCACCAGAGCAACTGACGCAGCCGAGAACGCCAGCCCAGCCAAGGTCGAACCCAGCATGACGGCCTCACGCGCAACACGGTTGGCACCCTCGTGATAGACCTTGCGAAGGTTTGGCCCAATCAGCCGCATGGCGGCGAGCGCCTGGGCATCGCTGAACAGATTGGCTTTCTTGCTGACGTAAGCCTCGATGGCATGGGTCAACGCATCAATCCCGGTATCAGCTGTCACTCGAGGCGGCAGCGAGAGCGTCAGTTCATAGTCGACCAGTGCCGCAACAGGCATGAAGCCTGCGCCGACGCAGAGCATTTTTTCGTCAGTCGACTCATCGGTGATGATGGTGAACCGGGTCACTTCGGAGCCCGTGCCGGCGGTTGTTGGAATGGCAATGATCGGCAAACCCATTTCAGTGACATTGCGCGGGAACCTGTAATCGCGCATGACACCGCCGAACTTGGCCAGGATGCCAATCGCTTTGGCGCTGTCGATCGGGCTTCCGCCGCCTAGTGCGATGATGCTGTCGTACCCCCCTTCCCTGGCGGTCGACACGCCGGCTTGAATCGAAGCGACTGTAGGCTCGGGTACGGTATCGGAGAACACGTCGACGTCTATCCCGTGCTCTGCCAGTACTGCACTGATACGACCTGCATAACCCAACTCAACCATCATCCGGTCAGTGATGATCAGTGGCTTATGGCAGCCAAGGCTGGCCAATACCTGATGGATTTGCTGGCTGGCGCCGGCACCGGTTTGCAGGATTCGTGGGAGGATGCTGTTGTAAGTCATGGCTCTATCTCATTTCCTGGGCATGAACGCGCCCGCGAGCAGCCTTGGGCTCGTGTTCGCTTGATCGGTAAATCGGGAAACAAGGGAGGGCGTTTCAAAGGCTCCCCCCCTCTACTTGCCCTCAGCAGTCAGCTCGGCAGGTATTCCTCACTCCAGGATTCGCCGATTGCGCCGGCATCCAGGAGCGACTGAATCTGCACGTCGGTATAGCCGTAGCGGCCCAGTACCTTGCGCGTGGAAGCGCCAAACTTCTCAGCCGGTGGCAGAGCCCGGACGCGCGCTACCCGTGGACGAATGGCGTAGGGATCCAACTGCGTAACCCGATGTCCACTTGGATGGTCGTTATAGATGCTGAAGGAATAGCTGCCGTTCCCCGTCCCTGGCAGACCATCAGCGAATCGGCTGTATTGGCTGCGCAAGTGATCAATGTTGTCCGGCACCGCGGCAGCAATGTTGGCGGCCTGGAGACGCTCTTGAAGGAAGGCGCTGCTCATACGGCCAATGACGGCTTGCAGGTAGGCAGCCCGATCATTTGCAGATACCACGCCAGTGAACTCCGTGATGGCTGCGAATTTGGGCAGTTCTGGCTCGGAGGCATCCAGGTAGATCCAGCCGTCCGCTGTCTTGTAGAAGCGAGAAAGATCGCTGTAGCCAACCACGTCGCGCCCGGAGGGCTCATTGAATGGCGCTCGGCCTGCGTAGTCGTAACAGAACGGGATCTGCACCAGATTCCCCAGTGAAGCCAGAGAGGTACGGGCCCGGTGAACTTCGCCGGAGTGGTGCTTGCGATAAAGCGCTGTTGCGACACCCAAAGCGGCAGCAAATCCACACATCACATCGATGGTGCCGACGTGAGCATGCTCTTCCGGGGTTTCCATGCCGCCACCAAACCGCAGCATGATCCCTGTGGTGGCTTGGATGAGATCGTCATACCCTAGGTAATCTGTGCGAGGGCCACGACGCGGGCCGCCGAAGCAATCAAGTTGGCAGAAGATCACACCAGGATTCACTGCCTGAAGACTTGCCTCATCCAGGCCCAGCGGTGCGAGTTGGCGATCGGGAGCGTTCATGACGATGACATCGACCTCCCGCACGAGACGATTGAAAACGTCCCGCCCTTCAGACTTGTTCAGGTCAACCAGAACACTTTCCTTGCCCCGCGCCGAAGACATACCGAAGACCACGGTATTCCAGGGATCGTAATTAGGCACGACAGGGTCGAGTTTGATGACGTCTGCCCCGAAGCGCCCCAGGAACGACGTCGAGTGGGGCCCTGCGATAACGTTGGTCAGGTCGAGAATTCTGACGCCTTCCAGCCAGCCGGTAGGTTTGTCGAGCTTGGCAGGCGGCAAGGCAGGTACCGGACGCTCGGACAGTGTTGCCAACGCTTGCTCATAGCTCACCTCGCGACGCGAAAGGGGTTTCAGCATCGGCTCTGAGCACCCCTCCATCCACGCAATTGGGCCAGGCTGTTTCATGATGCCGAACTCGCGATCATCTACCTCAACGATCAGCCCAGCAGTATTCGAATGCTCGTCATGGAGCCACTCCTGGGTCGACCTGTGGGGAGCTCCGGGGAAATGCCCTTCACCGAAGATGACTTCCCACTCCGCTGCTGTTTTAGTCAGGAATACTTCTTTCATTCGGGCAGAGATGCGTGCGGCCCAATCAGCAGGCAACGGGTAGACACCCAACGATGCATTGCCTTCCCACTGGTCAATGGGCAAGTAAGGGTTATCAACCTTGGGCAAGCCAGCGGCAATCATTTCTTCGTAAATGCCCATAGCCTGCAAACAGCGCTTGGCATGCTCTCGATGCGAGGGGCAAACGGCATAGAATTTACGGCCATCCGCACATTCATAAGTGCGGTAGAACGGGTCGAGGAACTCCTGCAGATCCTGATAGCTCAAGTTCATCGGCAGGTTCTCAGCGCGACGACGCTCGCTCTCCTTCTCACGCAGTGTTTTATAGCGCAGTGGGTACCCGTCAATCTTGATCGAGTTGTACGACAGGCCTTCCATCACCGCTGATGCCAAGGGAACTTCGATCTGGTCGCCCACGCCAGTCTTTTCACGTGCCTGCAGTGCAAGCACGACAGAAGATACAGCCAGCATGGTGCCATACGCTGACGCCAACGGAAGCGGCGAGAAACTAGGGTTGATGCCCATCAGTACGCGGTTTTGCCCCATATCGGTGAACACACCGGAGGCCGAAGCGATCACTGCCTCGGTCGCGCGCCATTGCGCACGCAGTTCGTCATCACTGGCAAACCCTGGAATCGACAACGTGATCAGCTCAGGACGAGCACGCCGCAGCTCTGCGAAATCAAGGCCCAACCTGGACATGACACCAGGCCGGAAATTTTCGATCACGATATCGGCACGGGAGATGAGTTCGCGAGCTTGATGCAGCCCCTCTGGAGTCTTCAGATCCAGGCGCATGCACAGCTTGTTGCGGTTAAGCGTGGCATTCGCCGGGCTATCCCAGAGAGGCCCGTCCAGCGGGTCGACGTGAACGACAGTCGCGCCCAGATCAGCAAGGATCATCGCAACTGCAGGTCCTGCGATGTATTGCCCAAAATCGATGACATTGACGCCTTGCAAAGGCAATTGGTTGGAGTGTTCCATGACGATAACCCTACGTAGCCCCCGAGCCAACGAGATTTGCCGGCGCGGTTATTGTTGTTATTGAGACCTCGTACTAACCGGCCACCTGGACGACTGCACCATCCAAGGGCTTACGATGTGATTGCTACTTTCAGAAATTCGAAGGCATCTCGAAAGCAATAAAAAATGACCCAAAGGGGTCATTTTTTTTATTTCTGGTGGGCTTTGCTTATAGCTAGAGGTGTTCGTCTTCTTCCGCGTTGGCATCCACCTTGAAAGAGTGGGCTTCTTCAGACAGCCATTGAGCAAAGGCTGCCGCATCGGGATTGATCATGCTGTGGGCTGAATAAACCAGGTAGAACGCTTCTTTGGTAGGCACATGACATCCCAGCGGGGCGACGAGACGACCCTCGTCCAGAAGATGCTTGACCAATGAAGACCGAGCCAACGCGATACCTTGGCCGAGCTCAGCGATCGTCAATGCCGAAATAAGGGTGTCGAACTGCATCCCCTGAGACGAGTCAACGCTCTCTGCATTGTTCTTCTTGAGCCAATAGCCCCAACCTTCCTCATAGCCCAGCACATGCAGTAAAGGGTGCATCGCAAGATCCTGAGGGCGCTGCAGCGGACGTTCCCTGGTGATCAATGCAGGTGAACACACGGGTACCAGCGTGTCCCACGTCAGTCGCTCGGCCTTCATGCCAGGCCAGCGCCCTTGCCCGTACCTGATTTCGAGATCGGCATCGAACTCTGTTTCATCTACCCAGATGTTACTTGCGACTCGAATGCTCACATCCGGATGCTTTGCTCTAAATCGGGGTAGTCGGGGAGCTATCCAGTGGGTGAAGAACACCAGACTGCTACGAATGCTGAGCGCGCTTCGATGACCTTGCCCAAAGATCTCATCCGTTGATGCAACGAGGCGCTCAACCGACTCTCTCACCACTGGAAAATAGGATTTACCTGCCTCGGTGAGCTCAAGTCCGCGCGGCAGACGCTTGAAAAGCGCTACGCCTAATTGGGACTCCAATGCCTTCACCTGCTGACTGATCGCCGCTTGCGTCAGATTGAGCTCTTCAGCGGCATGGGTGAAATTCAGCAGCCGAGCAGAAACCTCAAAAGCTCGAAGCCAGTTCAGAGGAGGTAAACGCTTTTTCATAACGCATCCAACACTAGGCTCATCGGGAATCGAGTCGCTCAGTGGTTGACATTAGAGACGATCAGTCTAAATTACAACGCATGAATAGTTCCAAACCTATCCCTCGAAGAGGCCGCCCCCCCAAGGTCGCACGTGAGCATGGCGAGACGCTGGAGCTTTTACTGCGCTGTGGCATGGAAATCCTTACCGAGCAGGGTTTTGCTGCCACCGGCATCGATACTGTGCTCAAACGCGTGCAGGTGCCAAAAGGCTCGTTCTATCACTACTTCGACAGCAAAGAAGCATTCGGCCAAGCGGTACTGCAGCGCTATGCCGACTACTTCGCTCGAAAACTCGATCGCTGCTTCAGCGACCTGAGCGTGTCGCCGCTACGAAGGCTTTCCAACTTCGTTGAAGAGGCGAAGGGCGGGATGGCCAAGTACCAGTTCCGAAGAGGCTGCCTGGTAGGCAACCTTGGCCAAGAGGTCCTGGTGCTGCCAGACAGCTTCCGTGAACTACTGGAACTGACCCTACAAGACTGGGAGCAGCGTTTGTCTGCCTGCCTGGAGGAAGCGGTCAAGGTGGGAGAGATTTCTTACGAGCATGACTGCAAAGCCCTCGCAGCCTACTTCTGGGTTGGCTGGGAGGGTGCCGTTCTTCGTGCACGGCTGACGCAACATGTCCGCCCCCTGGACATTTTTTTCCAAGGCTTTCTGACAGGAATCACTCGGTGATTCCTGTCGGACGATTTAAAGACAACCGGTCTAAATGAGGATAAGCAATGTTCAAGGCCATTCTGATTGAGAAGCTGGAAGACAAGTATTCGGCCCGCCTCACTGAACTGAAGGATGATCAGCTACCCACTGGGAACGTGACGGTGAAGGTGGCCTACAGCACCTTGAACTACAAGGATGCACTCGCAATCACCGGCAAAGGGCCGGTTGTTCGTCAGTTTCCGATGGTGCCGGGCATCGATCTTGCGGGCATTGTCGAAGCGAGTGACGATCCTCGATACCAGCCTGGCGATCGCGTACTGCTCAATGGTTGGGGGGTGGGTGAAAGCCATTGGGGCGGGCTTGCACAAAAGGCGAGATTGAACGGTGACTGGCTGATCCCTCACCCCAAACGCCTGAATGAACGCCAAGCCATGGCCATCGGTACCGCTGGATACACCGCCATGCTGTGCCTGATGGCCTTGGAGCGCCATGGGATGAAGCCATCCCATGGGCCGGTACTGGTCACAGGCGCCACAGGCGGCGTCGGTAGCTTAGCCATTAGCCTTCTGGCCGGTGCTGGGTATACCGTCACTGCCGCAACCGGAAAAACTAACGAAGCCGCCTATCTGAAAAGCCTGGGGGCAACAACCATCATTGATCGGGCCGAGCTTTCTGCTCCGGGGCGTCCATTGGCAAAAGAAAAATGGGCGGCCGTTATCGACTCGGTCGGCAGCCATACGCTGGCCAATGCGTGCGCAAACACAATGTCTGAAGGCTTGGTCGCTGCGTGTGGATTGGCCCAGGGGATGGATTTCCCGGCTACCGTTGCACCTTTCATTCTTCGAGGGGTAAGCCTGCTCGGCATCAACAGCGTCACTCAGCCGTTCGAGCGACGAGTCGAAGCTTGGGAAAGGCTAGCTGACCAGCTCAACCTTGATGTTTTATCGTTGATGATCAAAGACATTAGCCTTGAGGCTGCACTTCCAGCCGCCTCCGAACTCATGGACGGAAATATTCGCGGCCGCTTGGTAGTAGACGTACATAGTTAGGCCCGTCCCCCGACAGCTGTATGACGGATGCAGTACGCCTTCCTGGAACGCTCCAGCAGCTGGCGCGTTAATGCCACTGCAGAAATCCTGCGTAGCAACCTCATCGTGGAGCTGGGCCTGGCCAAGCAGAAATTCGAGATCCTGGGTGCGGTGCAGGATCTCTTTGGCGATGGTTCTATCGCTCCGGCAGAAGGCATTCTACACATCAGCCTCGCGACGCCCTCCCAAGATTCCTCGGCAATCTCCATAGAAGAGGAAACATCGAGAAATATCTACCTCGCTGTCCTCGCGCCGTTCGAGTGCACCGATACAGTGAACGTACTGACACTGCTCGGATACCTTAGGCCACCATCGCGGTACACATCTGCGCGGCACGTCGTCCGATTCTGGTCGTGACGCTCTCGTCTGCCCTTATCGACTGGCAGCGCGAGGTACTGCTCGAACGCTGGCCGCTACGAATGTCAGCTATTGGTCGGAAGCTGCCGTTCGCGAGTGACCGCTATCGCCCCATAGCGGACATCTAATATCGGAGTTCCCTCACGGCCCAACGATCATTCAACTATGGATACCGGCGTTCATGAGCGCGGCGGTAATGAATGGTCCCTTTTTCTCAAGATATTCAACCATTCCACCAGTATTGCTCGACTCCAACTGAAGCTTCAGCGCTTCATACTGCTGGCGGATCGAGGCATCGCTCCTGAGCAAATCTCTGAACCCAAGCATCTGAGTGATCGAAATGTGGTCGCGGACACAAGCGTGGAGCTTGTGCGTGCGGATCCCATCCACATTGCGTCGGTAGAAATAATGCCCTTCCGATAGGTCACTTCCTCGAACATACCCCAAATCCTTTAACACCTCGTCTCGCGCCGAGACATTGCAATGATCGCGGACCTCGATGAGTACATCGATCTCGGGCTTCGCCGCGAGACCTGGAACGGAGGTGCTTCCAACGTGGTGTATGGCAATCAGTTCATCGCCAAAGGCCGAAGCGATGAGTGACTTGTCTGCCAGAAATTGGAGGGGCCATGCGGGGTTGTAGGGAGCGATCTTGCTGGTCAGTGCCATGTCCGTTCCTTGATGGCAAATACTTGAAGTGGCGAATTATCTCTGATCTTGCAGGTTGGCGGGACGATCAGCATTGAAAAATGACGGCAAAAGTCATCCAGGCGTTGTCGCACCTTTCGCATTAACGCTCAACCGAAATATCAGCGGCTCGCAGCCAATGTCCGCTTTGGGTCGGAAGCTGCCCTTCGCAACTGACCTCTTCCGCCCCTTACCTAACTCTCCAGCTGTGAAAAGCCAGACCCTATCAGAAGGCCAGTATCTGGCCGGAGCTGCACCGGCCGGGTGAGCATGCCAAGCTGGGCTGGTGGGGACTCTTGCCATTTTGCCGTTCAGCCTCTCACCGCAACCCACGCCTGACGCTGAGTAGCGGATGCTCTTCATGGGCTCCAATCTTTCATTAATACTTGTTTATTGAGCTTTTGAAATCAAGCTTCTCATGTATTGGTTAACATCTCGCAAATCCTGAACACTCCAAGAGTGAGGCGGAATCTTAACATTATTCTCTTTCAATGTATTCGGAATCAAATTTCCATTTGGACGAAGTACTATAGAAGATACAATCACCCCAGGATAATCAGCCAATCGCTTCTTGAAATTCAATGTCGTGAGGTCTGGTGTTGGAGGATTGCTTTTTCTTGCCAGCGGCCCTGTCCCTTTGATATCCGCACCATGACAAACCGAGCATCTCTGCATGTAAAGTTTCTTTCCGTTGATGTTATCCGCCAACGAATACGGCGTCTGGGTTATTGCGCAGAATCCAAGTAAGGCGATGAACAATTTCCTGTTTTTCATTTTTGCTTGCGCCAATCAATTTTAATGAAACGAACCTTGCGCGATCACAGCCTCTCCAATCGGGTAGTCCGGCTGCCGACATGAATACGCCTCTTTCCGAGGTGGACAGCTTAGAGGCGGTTCGGTCGTCTGTCGAACGGTAACTTTGACTAAGGCGCAAGGCGTCCGCCACTGGCAGATAGCAGCTACTGCTGAACGTCAGCTATGGCTCGTTAGTTGCCTCCGTAGAGGTCTGCCTGGATCGAAAGCGGCCATGCCCGCCGTTGTGGTACGTGATGGCCTGAAGCACGGCAAGCTTGAAAACCTGCTGCCGGACTGGGCGCCACGTAACGGGATTGGCCGTGCCGTCTATGCATCCCGTCGTGGTTTACTTCCATCGGTGCGGGCGCTACTGGACTTCCTGGTGACCAATTTGCGAGCAGCGGGATCAGCTAACGGCTTGCCCTACCGGACGCGCCGAACACAGTTTTGCGCTGGCGTTTCGCCAGGATCTTACGGCCTGTTTCGACAAAGGGCGTGACGATCAGGCCATAGACCGTCAGGTAACGCTGGTGGTCTTGTTCTCCGATGCCGAAACGGATGTTTTCGGGCTTTGATGTCGTGACATAAAGCGTGCCGAACATCCAGTCCCAGAGGGACAGGTTGGTGCCGAAGTTCCGGTTGAAATGGCGAGGGGCGTCACTGTGATGGATCTGGTGCTGGGCCGGGCTGTTCAACACATGTTCCAACTGCGGGCCGAACGACAGCCAGACATGGCTATGCCGCAGGTTGGCCGCCAGGCTGTTGAAGATGAACACCAGATAGGTCACGCCGAACAGGGTGTAGCGGCTGACTTCACCGCCGCAAAGGTACCAGAAGCAACCGGCGTAGAGGCCGATGCCAATGCCGGTGCTCAGCTTCTCGACGATCTTTTCCACGAAATGCACCCGGCTCGCCGTCGCCGGCACCAGCACGGGTGCCGAATGATGGACCTTGTGGAAGGCCCAGAGCCAGCGGGAGTGAAAGGCCCGGTGCGCCCAGTAATGGATGAAGTCCTTGAGCAGGAACACCCCCAACCCGTAGAGCAGGGACAGTGCGAGGTTCTCGCCCAGGCGCGGGCGCGCGCCCCAGAGGTTGCTGAAAAAGGCTTGGTAATCGCCGGCGCGCAGAATGTAGGGATCGACCAGATGGACGATAGGCAGCACCAGCACAACCTTGAGGATAGCCCGCACGAAGTAGTAGCGGTAATCCAGCAACGCCGAGGGATGCAGGTGTACCCGGGCGCCGCCGATGAATTGCCAGAACGAATGGGCGTCGCTGAGGCCGCGCTGCTTCCTGAAGCGGAACAGGCCGTAGGCGACGCCATAGGAGATGCAAAGGAACAAGACCCCGAAACGGCCATTCACATTGAAAATGCCTAGAAACTGCTCGGTGACAGGCGTGATCACCCACTCGGTCAGGTGCTTATAGAGAAGCGACAGGGCATCCACGAAACGATAGCCTCGGCAAAAGGGATGCAATTGTAAATCAGATTTATTTACTCAAGTGGTTTTATGCATGCCCTGGTGCTTAAAGCGCCTGGTAACGGCTTGCCAGGCCCGCATAATCCATCGAAAGGAGCCAATGGAGTCCGCTTGTTTTTCTCCCCCGCCTTCAATTGGAGGTTCACCCCGTTATGGGGCTTGGAGGTGTCTACAAAACCAGGAGCAGTTCAACCGACCGTGTCCTTGCACGACGATATCCCATCTGGCAAGGTTGCCATTACAACGCCCACCGATTGACCAGTGGTGCCTCACTTCAAAGGAACTTGACCTGTCGCTGCAACCATCCGTTCGACGTGATCTGCTGATTCTGTGGCTCTCCATTGCCGCAGTTGCTCTTGTGCTGGGATGGCTGTTGCTGATACTCAGCCGCCAAGGCGTCGATACCCAGATTGCGCATGCGCGCCAACTCACCTCGACCAGTTGCCAGGCGCTGCAAGCGGGTGCAGCACGCGTTCGCCAGCAACTCCCGTCTGCGGACGATCAGCCCTACCCCATGACCCCAGCTGCGGCACAGGCGGTGCTTGATTTGACACTGCGCGATCAGCCGGGCATGGAGGGCGGCTTCTGGCGAGCGGATGCGGGCGTGGTGGCCTACGCGTTCCCAACCTACGACGGCACGGGAATCAAGCGTGACCCCCCGAGTGCCGAGTTGGAGCGCATTGCCTCCACGGCCCAGCGCGCACAGGATTCTGCAGGCCTCGTGGCGGACGTCCGACCGGGTTTACGCGAAGCCGTGGCTTTCGCGGCATGCCCTGTGGAGACCGATGACCGACGCCTAATCGCCTGGACCCTGATGCGCGTGCCGCTTTTGGCCACAGGAACGATCAACACCTTGATCCTCGCGGTGAGCCTGCTGCTGGCGCTGGTCGTGGTCTCCGGCGCATGGCTGGGCTGGATGATTTCGCGTTGGCAGCGCCAGTCAGCCCATCTGCAAAAGCAACTGGCCCAGTCCGAACGTCTGGCCACGTTGGGGCGCGTTTCCGCCGGGCTTGCGCACGAGATTCGCAATCCTTTGGGTACGATGCGTATGAAGGTGGAAAACGCGATGGCTGCGCCGGCCGACCGGCGCGAAGCCCGTGTGGTTGGCGCTCTGGAGGCCGTGCTGTCGCAAACTGCACGCCTGGAGACGCTGGTGTCGAGCCTGTTGGCGTTGACACAACCGTTCCACGCCGAGCGCCAGACGGTTGACCTGCAGGAATGGCTGGAAGAGCGGCGCAATGCCTACGCCGAAGCGGCGCAAAAGAATGGCGTACGAATCACACTGGCGATTGAACCGGAGCTGACCGCTAGCGCCAAGGGGCTGGCGCTGTTCGACCCGACACAAATGGCACGGGCCTTTGACAACCTGCTGCTCAATGCGATGGCACACACGGGAGAACGCGGTGAAATCGAACTTGGTGCGCATCGCGCGCGCCGTGGCGCATTACTGTTGTGGGTGGCGGACAATGGTTCCGGCATTCCGGTCGACTTGCGCGATACGCTGTTCGAGCCTTTCGCCACAACCCGCGCAGGAGGTACCGGCCTGGGACTGGCACTGGTGCGCGAGATCGTGCAGGGTCACAGCGGGCGGGTCCGTCTCGCAGACTCGGCCAAGGGAACGCGTATAGAGATGGAGCTACCGTGGCCCGAATCCTGATCGTCGACGATGACGCTGCGTTCCGCGACAGCCTTGCAGAAATGCTGCAGGACCTGGGGTATGCGGTGCTGCAGGCTGAAACCACCGATGCAGGCCTGCACAGACTGCGCAACGAGGACGTGGATGCGGCCATCGTCGATCTGCGGCTGCCGGGAGAGGATGGCCTGGTGTTCCTGCGCCGCGCAGCGCGCATCTCGCAGGTGCCTTGCATCATGCTCACCGCCTACGCGAGTGGCGGCAACACCATCGAGGCGATGAGCCTGGGAGCGTTCGACCATCTGACCAAGCCAGTGACCAGGGTCGTCCTGGTCGAAACGCTAGAGCGGGCCTTGCGGGGAGCAGCCCACACCCCAGACAGGCCTCAGGCGGCCGGGGCATCGCCTGCCGCAAGAGAGCCCGTGGATGGCACTGAACTGGTCAGCAGCAGCGAGGCCATGCGCCAGGTCTTCAAGCGCATCGGCCTGGCCGCGAACTCTGATGCCACCGCCTTGATCCTCGGCGAGACGGGTACAGGCAAGGAACTGGTGGCGCGCGCCTTGCATCGCAACAGCGGTAGAGCCACCGGCCCCTTCGTCGCAGTGAACTGCGCTGCGATCCCGGCCGAACTGATGGAAAGCGAGCTGTTCGGTCATGTCAAAGGCGCGTTCACCGGTGCCGTCAATGAACGCACCGGACGCTTTCGTGAGGCCGATGGCGGCACCCTGTTCCTCGACGAGATAGGCGACATGCCGCTGTCCACGCAGGCGAAAATCCTGCGGGTGCTGCAAGAACGCGAGATCACTCCCGTCGGCGCCAACCGTGTCCAGCCCGTGGACGTGCGCATCGTCGTGGCCACGCACCGAGACCTGCCCAGCGCGGTCAAGGAGGGGCGCTTCCGGGAAGACCTGTGGTACCGCCTGCAGGTAGTGCCACTGTGGTTGCCGCCGCTGCGTGAGCGCCTGGGCGACGTGCTGCTGCTGGCCGAACACTTTCTACGCCTGCTAGGCGGCGACTCGCCCAAGCGGTTGAGCGCAGCGGCAGCCCGGCTGCTGCTGGCCCATCCCTGGCCCGGCAACGTGCGCGAACTGCGCAATGCCATGGAGCGCGCGGCCATCCTCAGTCACGGCCCGGTCATTGATGTCGAACACATCGGGTTGCAGACGGCGGCTGCGCTTACCCCGGGCCTGGACATCGACTGGGAAGGCCCTATGGCACAGGCCGTTGCCCGCCTGGAGCGCGAGATGATCGTGCGCGCCCTGGCTGCGACGGCTGGCAACCGCGCAGAGGCGGCGCGGCGCCTCGGTCTGTCTCGCCAGCAGCTCTATCGCAAGCTGGCCGAGTTTAATCTGGACTAACCCCTTTGCACGCAAACCGGTGTCCGATTCCGCGACACCCTGGCGTCACGGAATCGGACGGCACACCACCCATTACGGTTATAACCAATTGATTTTATTGTAAATATTTCTTGGCATGGTGCTTGCCACACAGGTTGGGTGTTTTCCCAACCCAAGGACCTGCTCCGATGTCTACGCACTTCATCGCCACATCTGTTGCGCTGGCATTCGGCCTGTGTAGCCTCAGCGCACATGCCATGCCGCCCGCCCCGCCCCCGCATCTGCCTGCAACACCACATCAAGGGGTGGATGCCCCTGGCCTAATGGGCCAGTACGCTGTGGAAGGCCAGGTTCAGCGGATGCTCATCAATCCCTACGGTGAAGTCGACGGCCTGCGTCTGAGCGACGGAACCATTGCCCGGTTTCCGCCGCACATGGCCGATGCGCTCACGGCCACGATCAAGGTGGGGGATGCCGTCCGCATCATCGGACGGGCGGAAACGCGGGGCACGGTCAAGGCCGACGCCATCATCCACTCCGACAGCGGGCGCACCGTGTACGACCAACCGCCGGTTGGCGAAGGCCGAGCCCTGCCGCCACACCTGCGCGCCCAGCGTCTGCAGCCCCAGCAGGTGGAAGGCCACGTGGACACCGTGCTCACTGGCCCACGGGGCGAGGCCAACGGCGTCATCCTGAGCGATGGCAGCATCATTCGTTTCCCGCCAGAGAGCTTGCGTATTTCCGTGCAGACGGGCGCACCGTTCGCGGCATCCGGGCTGGGCACACGCAATGCGTTTGGCACCGCTCTGGAAGCCGTCAGCATGGGCACCACGTTATCCACCCTTCAGCCACTCTACGACCACGCGCCATAAGGACGTGCCCCTGTGCACCTGGCCAGTGCGAGCGTCCGCCGCACCGGCCAGGCCGTGGCATTTCCGCTGACTGGAATTTCCCATGCCTTCAAAAAACTTGCCCATGGCCCGGCATACCCGCTCGCAGGGCTGGCTATCCGGCCTGAACTTTTTCCTGGCCGACGTCCGTGACGGCCTGGGCCCCTTCCTCGCTGTGCTTCTGGCCAGTCACGGCTGGCGAGCCGATGACATAGGCTACGTGATGGCCGCCGGCGGCATCGCAGGCATGCTGGCGACCACGCCGATGGGTGCCTGGATCGACGCTTCGAACCACAAGCGACTTCTCCTGGCAAGTGGCACCATCGTAATCACTCTCGCCACGGCAGCTCTATGGACGGCACCGTCGTTTGGCGTCGCTGTCGCCTCTCAGGTGGTGACGGGGGCTGCGGGCGCGTTGATGGGCGCCGGCATCATGGGCATCACCTTGGGCATCGTTGATCAGAGAGACCTGTCTCGGCAGCTCGGCATCAACGAGGCCTGGAACCATGCCGGCAACATGGTCGCGGCTGCATTGGCCGGGCTGGCAGGCTACCGCTGGGGGCTGTCAGCGGTATTCGTTTTGATGGCTCTTATGGCGTGCGCGGCTCTTGCTTGCTTGCGGAAGATCCATCCACAGGACATCAATCATGAGCGGGCCCGCGGTGGTGACCTCACTTGCAACCAGCCTGCGCAAGGGAGCAGTCCCTCGCCTTCCATATTGCGGGTTTTGACGGACTCGCGCGAGCTGGGCCTGCTCGCGATCACTATGCTGCTGTTCCACCTGGGCAATGCCGCGATGTTGCCCTTGTTTGCACAGTCAATCGTCACGCGTGGGCTGGCGGACCCCAGCGTCTTCACGGCATCGACCGTCATCGTGGCGCAGCTATTCATGATTCCTGTGGCGCTTTGGGCAGGCTGGTATGCTGCTCGGCACGGGTATCGGGCACTGATCATTATCGCCCTGCTGGCCTTGCCCTTGCGAGGGCTAATCGCCGGTCTCTGGGAGTCACCGTGGGCACTGATTCCGGTACAAGCCCTTGACGGAATCGGGGCGGGTCTGCTGGGAGTCGCCTTGCCCGGGCTTGTCGCTTGCATCCTGCGGGGCACTGGACACGTCAATGCAGGGCTTGGTGCAGTGATAGCAATCCAAGGGATAGGCGCGGCCATGAGCCACGCACTCGCCGGCTGGATCGCGCATCATTTCGGCTATAGCGCAGCCTTCGTCGCTCTGGGCATCGTGGCCGCAATCGGACTACTCACCTATCGCTTTGGCATCACCTCCCAAGTGCATGCAAATAGCTTGGAAAGCTCCCCTTTCCTCTCCACAGCACCACGCAAAAAACCGCCGGCGAGCAAAACCAGCTCTCGCGAAAGGGCATTGCTGCCCTGAAATGCAAGACGAACTCCAAGGATGGGGCGTTGCACCTAATTCGCCGAGGATGGTCGCCGTTTCAGCTGTGCCGAACTGCTGCTGGCCGACAAGAAACTGGACCTCAAGGCCAGGTCCGCACGCAGCTCGCTGAGTCGCCTGGACACCATCCCCTTCCCGCCATCGCCGCCGATCACAAAGGCCGATTTCATCATCGCCTGTCTTGACGACGACAAAGCACAGATCCACTCCCTCCCCCCGCGCACGAACGACGCCATTGAGATGAAAGCGGGGGCTGGTGTACAGCACACGGATTCAGCTGAAGGAGAATAGCCTCCGGGTCGGCGAGAACAGAATCGAACTGTCGCCGGGCATGGCCGTGCGGGCGGAAGTGAAGACCGACAAGAGAAAGGTGATTGACTACATCCTGAGTCCGCTTGAGCAATATAAGTCCGAGGCCTTAATGGATCGATAAATACTATCTATCTACGGCGCGCAGCTTTGGCTTGCTTGCATATAGGTATCGGGCAAAAATATATTTTTTGCGTCCTGATAATTAATTGGCCTCGCTCAACGTTGAGAAAAAGCGCTCGATCAATTTCAGCCAAGAGGCCGAAGTGAGCGTGAAGTGGATATTGTAGCGTGTACGCGATGCAAGCCAAGCCCTGATTTTTTCGGTCTTGTGTGTTGCGTAGTTATCCATGATCAGAGGAATTGGCATTTCAGCAGGTACCGAAACATCAATTTCTCTCATACGCCGCGTACTCCAGTGGCTGGAGTCATCTGGCTGCCTTTCAATACCTGGTTTACTACCTGCTAAACTTGTTCATCTGAAATAGTACGCGGCCGGCCAGAGCGCGGTTCATCGTTCAAACCCAGCAACCCCAACTTAGAGAAACGCTGGCGCCATCGTGACACCACATCGTTGCTGGTAACCAAGCGCTTGGCGATGTCGTTACCTGATTTGCCGGCGGCACAGGCGAGGATTATCTCGGTGTGTAGGCATGCATCCTGAGCACCTTTGCGGAGCTTGACCCGACGCAGTAACTCCGCATGCTCAGTTTCAGAAAGGGGAATGACAGTTGCTGGTCGGCTCATGTCGATACACATCTCTTGCTGAATGGGTTTCTACAGAGCCTAGCTCAAATTTTCAGCGGCACTTCTGAAACACCACGCTAGCTTAAATGGTAACACTGCATCTATAAAATGCGACGCTTGTCCACTATGAGTTTCTACAGTCCTTTTTGACATGCCGCCAGCTGGCGTCTAAAAGGATGGATACGAACACAGTACGGAAGTGACGTTCCCCATGCCAACTTTACCTCTAGCGCGCGCGAGGCTTTCCAACGCGTTTTACTCCGTTGCCCATCCTCCGTAACGAATTACCCTCGTTTGTCTAATCCTGACTACAACTCTGCTCTGGGCTGCTCCAACGGCCGCGCCCGAGAGCACATCTGAGAATGCTTAATCCACTTTGGATGAATGATCATGAAGATCTTACTAATTCTCGGCGCTTGCCTGCTGGTGGCCTGTACTTCAAACACCCCGTTCCGAGACGACCGTGTAAGGACATGTGGCACCATCGAGTCGTGCAGCAACAGCTACTACGAGGTGCACCCCAACTACGAGATAGGCTTCGTCGAATACAGCGAGCGCGGCAACGATTTCGCCCCGGCGAGAACAGAACAGCTTGTTGATCGCCTCAGGCAGTACTCTGCCACCGGCAAGCTCGCCATGGTGGTTTTCATCCACGGCTGGAAACACAACGCAGATCAGAATGACGAAAACGTCGTCAGTTTCACAAAAGCTCTCGCTAACCTATCCGCTTCCGGTGTACTGAGTGACCGCAAATTGGTCGGTATCTATGTCGGATGGCGTGGCTTGTCTTTACACGGGCTCGGCAGCGAGAACGCCACTTACTGGGATCGAAAAGCTGTGGCGGAAGAGGTCGGTCGCGGTGGTGTTACCGAGTTGCTCGCTCAGTTGGAGCAAATCGACCGGAGCCAGGAAACGAATTATCTGGTAATCGTCGGACATAGCTTCGGCGGCGCAATTACTTTGAGCGCCCTACATGATCAGTTACTCGAACGCCTGCAAAACCAGCAAGCTGGTCTTCCTGTACGGGCTTTCGGCGACGCTGTGATCATGCTCAATCCTGCGATCGAGGCAAACCAAGGTCTGTTGCTCAAGGAGAACAGCCTGAAAGTGGGCGCTTCAGGTGCTCGCGCGCAGTCACTGCTTTACGTAATCAGCTCAGAGGGTGACGAAGCCACCCACTACGCCTTCCCGCCAGGTCAATGGCTGGGGGTCAATCTGACTTGGAGCCAGGTCGACCTCAACAGGACCTACAACGGCCAAGCCTTTACGATCAGGGAAGAAGAGATGGATACCACTGCCATCGGCAACTACAGCCTTTACCACACCACACGGGTCATAGACCCTAACCCCACTGAAGCTATGGCCCAACAAGCGATCGTGGACTCCTCGGGGGGCGTCAACAAGGCTATGGCCGGCCCCAAGGTGCTGGAGGACACGAAGTTCGGTGACTGGGAACTCGTAAGCTATTGCACAACCGACGGCAAAAACGGGGACCCGAAGGTACCGCGCATGCCCTGCTACAGCAATGAACCTGTCAATTTCATCTATACCGCCGACTCCTTCATTGACGACCATAATGACATTTTCAACCCCGCAGTGATTGCCTTTATGTCCACCGCGGTTAGCAAAGCAATTTATGAGCGTACGAATGGTGAGTCCTACTTCGATGAGTGCATAGACAAGACTCAGGCAAAGTTCAGTTTCAACTCATGTTTTAATTATCATTTCACAAAGGCAACGCAGACGGATAAGGCATTGGAGAAGGCGATAAAGACCGACTCCAACGCTACCCGTCTGGAGTCGGTCAAGCGGAATACCAATGCGGGCCTCTAGCCTACTTGCGCTCTACGTAAGTGAGTTTTTTGTCACCGCAGACAGGACTAACCACCGATACCATAGAGAATAAAGCCACGTCTTTCAGTGTTGTTTTTCAACGCACGGACTCAAAGGATGGAGAGCAGAACATGGCCAATGAGGAAAAACAAGACGAGGTAAAACCCAACAGCCCCGTGCAGCAACTGATTGATGAACGGCACGAAAAGCTAAAAGAAGAAGGCATGCTACCTACTTCGAAAAAGCCATGGGGCTTGGCGCTATCCGGCGGCGGTATTCGCAGCGCCACGTTCTGCTACGGCTTGATCAGCGCGCTGGCAGAAAATCGTGTATTCGGGAAAATCGACCTAATGTCGACCGTATCTGGCGGCGGCTATGTCGGCTCGATGGTGGGCCGTTTGGCCATGGCCAAAGGCTCATCGCAGGCGTTACAGGACGAACTGGGTGCCAAAGGTGCTACGGCCAATCACAGAAGCTGGTTGCGTGCCAATAGCCGTTATCTCACACCGCAAGGCAGCCGCGATCAGCTTTATGGCTTGGTGGTGTTCCTGCGCAACCTGGCCGGCGTGCATTTGGAACTGGGGCTTCTCGCCGTAGTGCTGGCCTGCGCACTGGGCGCTTTCGATATTGTTGTGTGGTGGAGCGTAAACACTTCATTTACCCAGGCTCCCCTAGAAGACTGGATACGGCATCCGGCCTTCTGGCAAGTCATGGCCTTTGTGCCAACGCTATGGCTGCTGTTACCCGTGCCATTAATATGGGCCGCTGCGGCCATCGCTTGGTACTGGTATGTGCCGATAGTCTGCAAGGACAACAAGAAGCTCGACCGCTCCTCACACCGGGCCACGCTGCAACTCAGCCGAGCGGTAAAAGTTGCGGCCGCCATCCTGGTTCTGGGCGGCGTGGATATTGTGGCGTGGCGCCTGGCGCAGGACCCCGCGCATCTGTTTCCTCTGGGCGCATTGTTTGCCACCATTCTTGCGGTATTGCGTCTTGTGCTGCCGATGCTTCAACAGGTAAACGGCTCTGCCGGCGACATTTTTCGCCAGCGCATGCCTTTTATTCTCGATATGGCAGGCCGGTTTGGCTTGGTGGTGCTGCTTATTTTCTGGACCAGTATTGTTCACGCGTTTGCCACCACCCAGGTGTGGGTGCTGGGCGGGCCGATTACTCAGCTTGATTACATTGGCGCGCTGATATCGCTAGCGGCGGCTGGTAGCATCTGCTCGGTGTTGATCGTGCTATCTGGCCGGAATGTAAATTTTCTCAACAGATCGTCGCTGCATAACTTCTACCGCTCGCGCCTTACCAGGGCCTATCTGGGAGCGGCCAATCCGGAGCGTACGGCCAACTCCAAAGTCACCGAAGTGCATGACAAAGATGATGTGTTGTTCAAAGACTACCAGCCTCACCGGTATGGCGGTCCTGTGCATATCGTCAACGTGTGTGTAAACCAGACTTACCAACGCAAGGGTTTGCACAATGTGGATCGTCAAGGCGATCTGATGTCGATCATCGGAGGCGCGGGCTATTGCCGAGTGTCAGGAGCGGGCTGGGTGCCTGTTGCTGAACCTGCTTTGGCTACCTTGGGCACCTGGATGGCTATTTCCGGCGCTGCGGCTTCACCGGGTATGGGCGCACTGACCAAACCAGGTTATGCCGCAATGCTCACTACCCTTGGGGTGCGGCTTGGCTATTGGTGGAACTCGCACAACAGCACGTTGACCCAGAGCTGGAGCGACACATACTTTGGTAAATACAAAGGTCTGTTGGGCGAACTGTTTGCAAGCTTCGCCGGTAAAAGTAACAGGATCCAATACCTCAGCGATGGCGGGCACGCGGAAAACACTGGCGCCTATGCGTTAATTCAGGAGCGCTGCAAACTAATTATTCTCGCCGACTGTGGCGCCGATCCGGAATACAAATTCCAGGATCTGGAAAACCTTATACGCCGCGCCCGAATTGATCTGGATGTGGATATCCGCTTTGTTCTACCGAGGGAAAATCACGACGGCATCTTCGGCACTCTGGATGACCTGATATCCCGTGAAGGCCATGCTTGTCTAGCCGTGGCAAGGGTGATTTACCCCGATGACAACACCCCCAGCGTGTTAGTGTTGGTGAAGCCTAATATGGTATCCGGATTGGCAGAGGATGTTTACAATTACAGCCGCGACTTTCCCGTGTTTCCCCAGGAAAGCACGGCCGACCAGTTCTTTGACGAGGCGCAGTGGGAAAGCTACTTCTCCTTGGGCAACCATCTGGGCAACCTGCTGAAAGGCGATTTGCTGGAGGGCCTGGAGGCATCCATTGGTAACAATGACTGGTTGGAATCCCCCGAGTTGAAATGCAAACGCACGCCCCAGCGCATAGTGGGCAAATCCGTGGCCGCAGCCAGCCTTGGCCTCGGCGCGATCATCACGTCAGCATCTGGCATCTGGGTGGCGCTCGATAGTCCGGATGAAACCCTATCGCCCAATGCGTTGTTTAAATCCCTGTATACCGCTTACGGCAGCCTGTCGCTCACAGCTAAGAACGACGAGGCGAAAAAGGCCATTGGCGACATGGCTGCGCAACTGTTGATGGCCTGGCAAACCCTGCGTGCCAACGATGAAGACCAGCTTTTTCTACGTAATGCTGAAACCCTGGATATGCTTCGTAAAACCTATGCCTTGTGCACGCAACTCAAGGATGAACTGGCCGCCTGCAATACCCTGAACACTGTGTTTGTTTGCCCGCAAAAACCCGATGAATCAGCGCGCAGCATGAACGACGGCTATTGGGCTAGAGATGAGTCAGCCGTCACCAAGCTCGATCAAGCGAAAAACTCCCGTACTTATTGCGGCGAGCAAGAACTGCCGGAAATTAGCGTTGCCACGACAGCCTCCACGGGGGATCTCACATATACAGCAACAACGCACAGCGCTAGCAATCCCGCGAGTGGTGACGCCAGCGAACGCGATAAATTAATGGAGCAAATGACCGCGGTCCGCAAGCAGATGGAGGCCTCGCACAGAGCCGTGAGCCTCAAACCCAGCCTTGCCATCCCGCAAACCGGCGCGCTAGTTGAAAGTCCCATTGCACCGTCCCCCCCGTTACTTGAAGAAACGCCACCGCCAAGCCCTGCTGCCGCCATCGAAGATGCCTCAGCACCAACACCAACAGAGGAACCTACCCCCATCCCCGGTGATAGCGTGACAATTGAGGCTCATGACACGACTATGGAACCAACCGACTCGACTCAAGCCGACAGCACAGTCTGCTCGGAACACGTCATCTTTATTCAGATATACGGTCCAGAGGACCGTGACAAAGCCCGTGCGTTCCGGAGTATCTGGCAAGCGAAAGGCGCCTCCGTGCCTCCCATTGAGGATGTGGTGAGTACGGCCTACCAGCAAAAACGCAGTGCCCCCAAACCCTATGAACAGCCGACGATTATTTACCACCGGGATGATGCCAAGAAATGCGCCAAGTCTCTGAAAAATACACCGCTGCCGGCCTCACATTGGCAACTTATGCAGCTTTCCCAGAGGCTGACAGGCGCACCGCGTACTATCGAGGTGTGGCTACCGCCCTCGGCGTTTGAGAGGGATCTCACACAACCTGCTGCTGTGGAGTAAATGCCCGTTCGTTAGCCCAGCGTTGTGCAGTTTTTTATTGCGCAGATGACTCGGCCCTAGCTCGTATACGCTTTTGAATGTCAGCTTCTGGCCGTTTGCCGCCCCCAGCAAAGGCAGCTTTGGGTCGGAAGCTGCCCTTCGCGAGTGACCGCTTTCGCCCCAAAGCAGACCCTCGCCAGAGTCTGCATACGGCCAGAAGCAACCCCTCAACGCGTTGACAAAAAGAGTGACAATCCAGCTGCCCGTTCAACTGACCTTGCTGCGATACCAGACGGTAGTCCGCTCATTACCAGCGTGGGACTTTCGTATTTCAAACTGCCGTGATTCGTGCAGAACATGCCTCCAGCTACTGCAACCGTAGCGTTTGAACCTCTGCTCTGGATAGGTGTCATCAATCCAGCGGATGGCGGCCTCCAGTCGAGTCCAGCCATCTTCGGCAAGCTTGGCTTCTGCTTCACGTAAACAGGAACATATCCCACTGCCAGGCCAATCGACCGAGCCATCCACCCGTATGCCGTTGAGCACATCGTCAAATGTCTGGCTCTGTATAAACGACGCCAGTTTAGCTCCTGCCTCAACCATGGTTTTGGCCCAACATTGCAGGTTCAAACAATGCCGATTGATGGTCTGGTAGCTTTCCTCCAGATAAACGTCCGCAGCCTGGCAGCCCGATTCAGACCAGAGATCGAAATGTTCAATGAAGTGGTGAACTAGCTTGTTACGCAGGTCGACCAACGCCCTGATAGCCACCTTCGTTGCCTCATAGTGCTCGACTGGCATTTCCAACTGGTTTCGATAGCTGAACCCGATCTGGTCACCAGCATCGGCTTCCGTCTGTGACTCTTCATTTTGGGGCGACTGGATCAGAAAGCTGTCGATCAGCATCCCGACCAACATGCCCATGGTTTTTTTCTCGGCACATGCGATCTTCTGCTGACGGATGTTATGCAGCCGATCCACAGGGCCGCTCAACTCAACACGCGCGACTATGACTTTCAGCAACTGTTCGTATTGTTGCAAACGCAACAGACAGCGTCCGAGCTTGCGCTGCACCACAGCTTGAAGGCCAGGTACATCGTCCGCGGGCATGGTAGTGACTTCATCCATGATTAGCGACTCACGCAAAAGTGGCAGGGATGGAGCAATTCACTGCAATCCGCTGCCCTGCAAGAAGGGTCTGCAATGCGAAAAACGGACGCACTTCAAGCGTCAGTATAGGTTGAGGACCTTTATTACCCGCATCGGTCGCCAGCTACCCCTGGCGTTCAGCACAATTCAATGATGACGAGCCTGTTCTGCAGGTGTCGTAACGGCCTGGATCAATACTCAGGTTGAAGCTATACCCAAAGAGTTCAGCCTGGCGATGGACCATACGCCTTTTTAGCGACTGGGGGGAACTTCGCGGTGTCGAATCAGCTGGTCATACGCAACATGACCCGTCCCGAACTGGAAAAACTCGTCGATTGGGCTGCCCATGAGGGCTGGAATCCCGGCGTTCACGATGCCGAGCTGTTCTGGGCTACGGACCCTGCCGCCTTCATTGCAGCGTCCCAGGGCGGCGAATTGATCGGTGGCGGTGCCATCACTTCCTACAACGGCGAATTCGGTTTCATGGGTTTTTTCATCGTCCGGCCTGAGTATCGGGGTCAAGGCCTGGGCAATACCCTCTGGCACGCACGCCGCGAGCGACTCCTCGCCCGCCTGCGCCCAGGCGCGAGCATTGGCATGGACGGCGTCTTCGCGATGCAGGACTACTACGCCAAGGGTGGATTTGTCTTCTCCCATCGCAACCTGCGTTTTCGTGCCAATGCCACCGAACGCCCGGCGACCTTGCAGGTAGACAACCAGGACATCCTTCCCTTGGCCTCCTTCCCGTTCGATGAGGTGGTCGATTACGACCGCACCTGCTTCCCCGCCAAGCGCGCAGCCTTCCTGAGCGGGTGGATAGCCCAGGCCGATGCACTCGCCCTGGGTTGCCGGCGCGAGGGCAGGCTTAGCGGCTATGGCGTAGCAAGGCGCTGCCGGGAAGGCTACAAGATCGGCCCCTTGTTCGCCGATGACGCCCTGGCAGCCAATGCCCTCTATGCGCGCCTGGCAGAATTTGCGCAAGGTTACCCGCTGTTTCTGGATGCCCCGGAGAATAACCCCGCCGCGATGGCGCTTGTACGCCAACAGGGCATGATCGAGGTTTTCGGCTGCGCACGCATGTACCTCGGCCCTCCTCCGGCGATCGCACACGAACGTGTGTTCGCCGTCACGACCTTCGAGCTGGGCTGATGTACGCTCGCGACCTCATCGGTTATGGCGGCTGCCCACCCCATCCGCGATGGCCCAGTGAGGCGCGCGTCGCGGTCCAGTTCGTACTCAACATCGAAGAGGGCGCGGAGTCGTGCATCCTCAATGGCGACGCACAGTCGGAGGCCTGGCTTCATGAGCTACCGGGCCGCCCGCCGCGCGTGGGGGAAACGGACCTCAGCGTCGAGGGCATGTACGAATACGGATCGCGCGCAGGTGTATGGCGCATTCTGGAGCTGTTCCGCGCCCGCGGCCTGCCGTTGACCGCCTTCGCCGTTGGCCGAGCACTGGAACTGACCCCGGCGATTGGCCATGCGCTCTACGCTGCCGGGCATGAGATTGCCGGGCATGGCTACCGTTGGCTGGACTATCGCGACATGCCTGAAGACCAGGAGCGACGCCATATCCGCCTCACCATCGAGGTGATCGAGCAGGCCTGCGGTAAACGCCCCGTAGGTTGGTATACAGGAAGGATCAGCCAGAACACCCGCCGCCTGTTGCGTGAAGAAGGTGGGTTTCTCTATAGCTCGGATGCCTACAACGATGATCTGCCCTATTGGCTACCAGGCTCGCCCGCCCACCTGGTGATCCCGTACACACTGGTCAACAACGACGCCCGCTATCTGCTGCCGAATGGTTTCGCCTGCGGTGAAGACTTCTTCCGGCTGCTCAAGGATGCTTTCGACCTGCTGTGGCAGGAGGGCGCGCACCACCCGAAGATGATGAGCGTGGGCCTGCATGGGCGGATCAGTGGCCATCCTGGTCGTGCAATGGCGCTGGCGCGCTTTCTCGATTACGTGCAAGGCCACGACGGGGTGTGGGTCTGCCGGCGCGAAGAGATTGCCAGGCACTGGATAGCCCAGTTCCCCGCCTGAGTGATGGCAACCGATTCCTCAAACAGGCAGCATAAGGTCGCGCTCCTCGAAATAGCGGCTCAATGTGGATACTTCCCCCTCAGGATCAGCCAGCGCGACATAGGTATCCGGCCGCAGCAGATAAGTAGCATTTCTGGCAATGCCGGCTTTCTCGTACGCATGCTCCCAGGCGAAAACATGCAGTGCAATGCCGTGCTTTGTGCACCATTGGGCCAGATCTGCCTTGACCTCACCATAAATCTGCACCTGCCACTCAATGGCTGTCAGTGAATCGTAGTTGTCTGCAATGGCCCCTGGCAGCCAAGGCAGACGATCGCCGCCCTGAACCTCACCTGCCTTACCTTGACTCAGCGGACTGTCGCGGTAATCAAGGGAGGTTTGCGAAACCACCCGGAACAGGTACTCACGTACGTTCCCGCTCTTGTACGCAACGCTGGCGAAGATCGGCGCGATGCGCGTGCGCACAAAGTCCGCGAACCCGCCCTGAGCGGTAACGAAACTGAACAGTTTATCGGTGGTCTCCACCAGCTTGCGGGCAAATGCCTGGCGTTCGATCTGGTAGCTGTCGAGTAATGCATCGGGCGCCTTGCCTTTCACCACCGCTGCCAACTTCCAGGCCAGGTTGTTCGCGTCCAGAATACCGGTGTTCATGCCCTGCCCGCCTGCCGGGCTATGGACATGTGCAGCATCGCCGAGCAAAAACGCTCTGCCACAGCGGAAATGATCCGTGACACGATGATGAACCCGATAGGTGGAAAACCAGTTCACCTCGGTAATCTTGAGGTTCAAGCCGTTGATGGCATCGTGGGCAACGTCCGCGAACGTCAGATGCTCAGGATGCTCGGCACGCTCGTCTCGCACGGTGCCAATCAGGCGGTATTGGTCCTTTTCGCCATAGCACAGAAGCAGCACAAAGTCGGACTTGTCAAAAGCGATGTGTGCCTCACCCGCAGGCTCGATGCCCGTTACTCTGACATCCGCGACATAGAAAAGGTGTTTATAGGTGCCGCCCTCGAAACCGCTGCCAATCTGATGCCGAACGAGCGACCGTGCGCCATCACATCCTGCCAGGTAAGCCGCAGTCAAGGCCCCTTCCCGCCCATCCGCCTGTTTCAGGAGGGCGGTGACGTGGTTTTCACCCTCTTCGAAGGACAGCAACTCGGTCTGCCACTCCACGTCCACGCCGAGTGAATGAAGCTGCTGCACAAGTAATCGCTCATGGCGATCCTGGGGATAGATCAACACGAAGGGATACGCTGAAATCTCTGCGCCGGCATCCTTCAAGGGGATGCGCGCTCTGTGGCTGCCTCGGGCCCACATGTTCATGGCAGGTGTTTTATAGCCGGCATCTATCACTGCCTCGGCCATATCGAGCTGGCGATAGAGCTCCAGCGTTCGGGCTTGAACAGCCATGGCGCGAGAGGCTTCGCCTGGGCCACGGCTCTTGTCGACGATCCTTACGGCGACGCCTTGCCTGTTGAGCCAAAGCGCCAGAGCCAGCCCGGTAGGACCCGCTCCAACAATGAGAACGTCGGTTTGCGCCGCCATGATCTCACCTCAAAAACAAATGACTACAGAGCCATAAATGTTCTTGAGAGCACGCAAAGTCAACAATTCATAGGTCGTTCGCAATCAGTGCCTGGGCTGGCGTCATCGCGGGCACGCCCGCTCCCACAAAACCGCACATAACTTATTGAATCAGCAGGCCCCTGTGGGATCAGCCAAGGGCCCGCCCTGCCGGACGCGCCGAGCACAGCCTTGCGCTGGCGCTTCGGACCGTACGGCCTGTATCGACAAAGGGCGTGACGATCCAGTCCCAGAGGGACAGGTTGGTGCCGAAGTTCCGGTTGAAATGGCGAGGGGCGTCACTGTGATGGATCTGGTGCTGGGCCGGGCTGTTCAACACATGTTCCAGCTGTGGGCCGAACGACAGCCAGACACGGCTATGTCTTGCCCCCGCTCGCGAAAACACAAGACACCGATTGACAACTGCAGGAGGAAAGACAAATATCTGAACGCCTTTATAAGAAGCATTATCATTTTCATTATCAATAATCTTCTCGTCATGGCGCCCGCATAATCCATCGAAAGGAGCCCATGGATGTCCGCCTGTTTTTCTCCCCCCGCCTTCAGCATTCGCCAAGCCGCACTGGTAGTAAGCCTTTCTGGCTCGCTGCTGGCCAGTGCCAATGCCTGGGCCATGCCTGTCAACTACAGCATCCCGGCGGGGCCACTGGGGGCCGCAATCAACCAGTTCGCAACGGCAAGCGGGGTGACTGTCAGCGTCAGCAACGAAGAGATCGCTGGCCTGCGCAGTGAGGGACTGCAGGGCAGTTACGAGCTGGAGCAAGGCCTTGCGCAACTGCTGCAAGGCAGTGGCCTGCAGGTACAGCAAGCGGGAGACAAGCACTACATGCTGGCCCGCCCTAGCCAGGATGGCACGATGGAGCTCGCTGCAACGACGGTCTCCAGCGTGGGGCTGGGTGCCACCAGCGAAGGCACCGGCAGCTACACCACAGGTTCGGCCAACACGGCAACCGGGCTGCGCCTCTCGGCACGCGAGACACCACAATCGATCAGTGTGGTGACCCGCCAGCAGATCGAAGACCAGAACCTGAACGATGTTGCCCAGGTACTGGAACAGACCCCAGGCGTGGTCGTCGACAGCATGGGGCCGGCTGGCAGCGACGCCAACCATATCTACGTACGTGGCTTCGAGGTCGGCACCATCCAGGTCGACGGCCTCAACCGGCCCGACAGCTTTGGCTTTCGTGATGACCTTGCCGACATGGTGTCGTATGACCGTGTCGAGGTGGTACGCGGGGCCACGGGGCTGATGTCCGGCACCGGTGACCCCGGTGCGACCGTCAACCTGATTCGCAAGAAGCCGACGTTTGAAACGCAACGCAAGCTGACCCTGAAAGCGGGCTCGTGGGACACCTACCGCACCGAGCTGGACGTGTCCGGCAAGTTGTCGGAAAGCGGCAATGTACGTGGGCGCCTGGTCGCCTCGAACACCGACAGCCAGAGCTACGTCGACCGCCAGTCCCTGGAACGGCAGGTGGCATACGGGGTGCTGGAATGGGACATCACCGACAGCACGATGCTGACCGTCGGGGCTGAGTATCAGGAAATGGACAACGATGGCGCCGGTAACCACGGCTTCCCGATGTTCAACTCCGACGGCAGTCACTTCAGCCCTTCCCGCTCGTTCAACTCGGCTTCGGACTGGAGCTACCACAAGCGTCGCACCAAGACCCTGTTCACTACTCTGGATCACGACCTGGCCAACGGCTGGCACCTGAAATTCAATGCTGAGCACAGTCGCCGAAGCTATGACGACGTATTTGCCACCGCCGCCAGCGGCACCGTCAAACCTGATGGCAGCGGCATCCAGACCTGGACTGGCCGTTGGGCAGGCGAACCTCGGCAGACCTCGTTCGACCTGTCAGCTTCGGGCCCGTTCGAAGTGCTGTCGCGCGAGCACCAGGCGTACGTCGGGCTCAGCCACTACCGGGCCTACTACCGCAACGACGGCTACGATCTGTGGACGTATCAGGATATCGACAACATCCATGACTGGGATGGCTCGTTGCCAATACCGGACGCCATCTACAACAAGACGACGGAGGATGCGCTGGATGAAACCCAGGACGGCCTGGTGGCTTCGGTGCGCTGGAGCCTGACCGATGACCTGTCGCTGATTACTGGCGCCCGGGTGATCGACTGGCAACGTGACGAAACCCACGAGACGCTGGCGAGCGGTAAAACCGAACGCACCTCGCAAAAAGAAACAGGGGTCGTCACCCCTTACGTCGGGCTGGTTTACGACATCGACGACAACTGGTCGGCCTATGCCAGCTACACCACCATCTTCAATCCGCAAGACAAACAGACTGCAACGGGCAGCTACCTCGACCCGTTGGAGGGCGTTAACTACGAGCTGGGCCTGAAGAGCGAGTTCTGGGACAAGCGCCTGACTGCTGCACTCAGCGTGTTCGAAGTGCACCAGGACAACCTGGCCGTGAAGGACGGCGGCAACGAGGCGCCGAATGGCAACCAGGCCTACCGTGCCGAGTCCAACACCAAGACCCGCGGTTTCGAGATGGAAATGGCGGGCGAGATCCTGCCGGACTGGCAAGTATCGGCCAGCTACACCTATGCCGTAAGCAAGAACGCGGATGGCGACCGCCTGCTCACCGAAGTGCCGCGCGACACCCTCAAACTGTTCACCAGCTACCGCCTGCAATCATTGCCACAGCTGAAAGTGGGCGGTGGTGTGCGCTGGCAAGGCTCGGAGTACGAGAAAAACGCAGGCCCCAACCACGAGACCTTCACCCAGGGTGCCTACAGCGTGGTCAACCTCATGGCGCAATATGCCTTCACGCCGCAAACCAGCGTCTCGCTGAACCTCGACAACGTGTTTGACAAGACCTACTACACGGCGATCGGCTCACGTGGCTGGTATGGCAGCCCGCGTAGCGCCACGGCCACGTTGGTGTACGCTTTCTGACCCAGGCGGCCTTCAGACGTTTCTGGCGAAAGCATTGCGGTAGCCAGCGCGCATTATTGATCGGGGTGAACTACCCGCTGCGTCCAGTCGACTGATCATGCCGGGGCAGTTACGCTGGCGCTTTCCACCTGCACGGAAGCGCCAGTGATCGTACTCACCCTACTGCCCTCCCCTGCGAATATCGGCAACGCTGGTGCCATCCACAGCCTACGCGAAACGGTTCGAAGCCGTGCTTGCCTACGTCGGCAGCCACCTCGATGGTGACCTGTCAGTGAATGCCCTGAGCCGCATCGCCCACTTCTCGGCATTTCACTTTCATCGGCAGTTCACGGCATACATCGGCGTTCCGGTTTCACGGTATGTGCAACTGATGAGGCTTCGTCGCGCAGCGCATCAACTGGTCGCCTCGCCTGCCATCTCCGTGCTGTGCGTCGAATCGATATGCCCTGCTCTCCACTCAAATGGACGGATGATCATTTACTTGAGGCGGTAGGTGCTTGGGCGATTTGTTGCCGCAGTACTGAGCCAGTCAGATCTCTTTCAGAGCAGGCCGTTTACCATGAGCCTCATCTGGCAGATACCACCAAACATCATTACCTATTTATTGGCCGGGATTTTTCATGTCCCGCACTTTCACAGCTTGTCGGTGCTCATCCAGATCCTCCCACCGAATGCGGGTTTCCCGACGCTTCGCCAGGCCTGAGCTGCCTGCTTTCGGGCGAACGTCTGGGCTTCTTGATAGACTAGGACACCCTTTTTCTTGAGGCGGATCTGGACGGTATAGCTGACCGTCCCATCGGCCTTTTTCCTTGCTCTGATCGTTGCCAGGATTTCCGGTGGTACAAGCGTGATTGGCGGTGGTACTTCGTACCATTGTCACACCAAAAACGCCCAAAAACCCCGGAAAATGGTACATAAAAGCGTAGACCAGAATGCCCCTAGAATCAGCCTCAAAGCCACAAACCACGCGCCCTGAGCCGTCTCGTCGCTTCAGCGTTGCACCGATGATGGACTGGACAGACCGTCACTGTCGGTTCTTCCTGCGCCTGCTCTCCAAAAACACCCTGCTGTACACCGAAATGGTCACCACCGGTGCCCTGCTGCACAACGACGCCCACCGTTTCCTGCGCCACGACGTCTCCGAGCACCCGCTGGCGCTGCAACTGGGCGGCAGCGTGCCGGCCGACCTGGCCGCCTGTGCCCGCCTGGCCGAGGAAGCCGGCTACGATGAGGTCAACCTCAACGTCGGCTGCCCGAGTGACCGGGTGCAGAACAACATGATCGGCGCCTGCCTGATGGCCCACCCGGCGCTGGTGGCCGATTGCGTGAAAGCCATGCGTGACGCGGTGTCGACCCCGGTGACGGTGAAGCACCGCATCGGTATCAACGGCCGCGACAGCTACGCCGAGCTGTGCGACTTCGTCGGCCAGGTGCGCGAGGCAGGCTGTCGGAGTTTTACCGTGCACGCGCGCATCGCGATTCTGGAAGGGCTGTCGCCGAAGGAGAACCGTGAGATTCCACCCCTGCGCTATGACGTGGCGGCGCAGTTGAAGGCGGACTTCCCGGACCTGGAGATCGTGCTCAACGGCGGGATCAAGACCCTGGCCGAGTGCCAGGCACACCTTGAAACCTTCGATGGGGTGATGCTGGGGCGTGAGGCGTACCACAACCCTTACCTGCTGGCCGAGGTGGACCAGCAACTGTTCGGCAGTGAGGCCGCGGTGGTTAGCCGCAGCGAGGCGCTGGCGCAGTTGCGGCCTTATATCGTGGCGCACATGGAAAGTGGTGGCGCAATGCACCACGTTACCCGGCATATTCTGGGGCTGGCCCAAGGGTTCAAGGGGGCGCGGCGCTTCCGCCAGCTGCTGTCGGCGGATATTCACAAGGCGGCGGAACCATTGGCGGTGTTCGACCAGGCGGTGGAGTTGTTGCAGGGGCGATAACCCGGCCCGAGTAGCTGACGCAGTCGGGTGTAGGAGCGGCCTTGTGTCGCGAAAGGGCTGCGAAGCAGCCCCGGCAATTGGTGCATCAGCGCTGAAGCCCTGGGGCTGCTTTGCAGCCCTTTCGCGACACAAGGCCGCTCCTACAAGGGGTCGCGACAGCTTCAGACTCTTGCATGCGGAACCTCGGGGCCGCTTGCGACTCGAATCTTCACCTTTCGCACCGCCCTTCGCGGGCAAGCCCACTCCCGCAGGCCCTTGAGTGGCCGTCGGGGCTCGGGTAATGTCGAGTCATTGCACAGGACAGAGCACGCCCATGACCTCCAAGCTGGAACAACTCAAGCAGTTCACCACCGTGGTCGCCGACACCGGGGACCTGGACGCCATCACCCGCCTGAAACCGGTCGATGCCACCACCAACCCGTCACTGCTGCTCAAGGCTGCGGCCATCCCGGGTTACGCCGAGCTGCTCAAGCAGGTAAAGGCCGATGCCAAGGGTAATGTCGACCTGGCTTGCGACAAGTTCGCGGTGGCCGTGGGTTCGGGCATTCTCAAGGTCATTCCGGGGCGTATCTCCACCGAGGTGGATGCCCGCCTGTCGTTCGATGAACCGGCCCTGCTGGCCAAGGCGCGCAAGCTGATCGAGTTGTACGAAGCCGCCGGCGTTGGCCGCGACCGCGTGCTGATCAAGCTGGCCTCCACCTGGGAAGGCATCCGCGCCGCCGAAAAGCTGGAGAAGGAAGGCATCCAGACCAACCTGACCCTGCTGTTCTCCTTCGCCCAGGCCCAGGCCTGCGCCGATGCCGGGGTGTTCCTGATTTCGCCGTTCGTGGGCCGTATCTACGACTGGTACAAGAAGAGCACCGGCAAGGAATACGTAGGCGCCGAAGACCCGGGCGTGCAGTCGGTCACACGCATCTACAACTACTACAAGGCGAACGGCTACAACACTGTGGTCATGGGCGCCAGCTTCCGCAATATCGGCCAGATCGAACAGCTGGCCGGCTGCGACCGCCTGACCATCAGCCCGGAGCTGCTGCAGCAGCTCAGCGACGACCAGGGCGACCTGCCGCAGGTGTTGAAGCCGGGCAATGCCGGCGAGCCCAAGCAGCAGCTGAACGAAAGCCAGTTCCGCTGGGCCATGAACGAAGATGCAATGGGTACCGAGAAGCTGGCCGAGGGTATTCGCCAGTTCGCGCGGGACCAGGAGAAGCTGGAGAAGTTGATGGCTGAAAAGGCCTGATACATTTCGGGATTGCCTGACGGGCGGGAAGTGTTCAGCATTTTCCGCCCGTTTTGTTTTACCTGGCCTTAGATGTGTATTGAATTCCAGGGCCTCTTCGCGGGTAAACCCGCTCCCACAGGGATCCCCACACGCCAGAAGTTGGCGCTGTACCTGTGGGAGCGGGTTTACCCGCGAAGAGGCCCGAGAAGCCACCCGAGCTGTCGATGACCTCCCCTATCCCCTTGCCCCTCGTACTCGCCGGCCCGGTACTGCGCCGCCTGGAACCCCAGCGCCTGGCCATCTGGCTGGTCGCCACGCAACCGCTACAACCCGAATTCATCTTCCCGGCAAGCGAGACCCAGGTCGATTGCCAGGTAGTCGCGGTGGGCCAGCACGCCTTCATCCACCTGCTGGACATCCACTTCGTCCTCCCTCTGCCCTGCAACCAGCTGCTCGACTATGACCTGATCATCAACGGCCAAGGCATCGCTGACTGGGCGCCGCACCTGCTCTACCCCGGCGCCCGGCACCCAAGCCTGGTACTGCGCGATCGGCTCGACCACCTGCTGCACGGTTCCTGCCGCAAGCCGCATCATCCGGCCGCCGATGGCCTGCTATGCGCCGACCGCCTGCTGCAGGCCTGCAAAAAACCCTCAGACCGCCCCGCCGTGCTGCTCATGACCGGCGACCAGGTCTATGCCGACGATGTCGCCGGCCCGATGCTGCGCGCCATCCACACCCTGATTGCACGCCTGGGCCTGTTCGACGAGCAACTGGAGGGCGCGGTGGTAGCCGACAGCCAGGCGCTATACCAGCACCCGGCCTGCTATTACCACCGCGCCGACCTGCTGCCGGCGCAGGAGCGCAACGAAACCCTGCGCGAGCGCTTTTTTGGCGGGAAGCGCAAGCCAATCTTCTCGTCCAGCAACGCCGACAACCACCTGGTGACCTTCGCCGAGGTCATGGCCATGTACCTGCTGGTGTGGTCACCAGTGCCCTGGCAGTTGGTGAATCTGGACATGCCCAACGGGCTCACCGCCCCGCGCCAGGCCCGTTACCGGAAGGAGCTGCCGCTGATCCAGGCGTTTGCCGGCAACCTCGGCCAGGTAGCACGGGTAATGGCCCACCTGCCGTGCCTGATGATCTTCGACGATCACGACATCACCGACGACTGGAACCTCTCGGCGCAGTGGGAAGAAACCGCCTACGGCCACCCCTTCTCGCGGCGGATCATCGGCAATGCCCTGCTCGGCTACCTGCTTTGCCAGGCCTGGGGTAACGACCCGCAAGGCTGCAAGCCGCTGCTCGGGCAATGCCAGGCGTTGAACAGCCAGACCCAGGATGAGCTGATCGGCGCACTGCTGCGCTTCCAGGGTTGGCAGTTCAGCCTGCCCACCAACCCGCCCTTGCTGGTGCTGGACACCCGCACCCGCCGCTGGCGCAGCGAGAGCAGCCTGGCCAAGCCGTCCGGCCTGCTCGACTGGGAAGCGCTGAGCGAATTGCAGCAGGCCCTGCTGGACCACCCATCGGCGATCATCGTCTCACCTGCGCCGATTTTTGGCGTGAAGCTGATCGAGACAGTTCAGAAGTTGTTCAGCTGGCTGGGCTACCCGCTGCTGGTGGATGCCGAGAACTGGATGGCCCACCGCGGTGCAGCGCAGGTCATTCTCAACATCTTCCGCCACTCGCGCACGCCGGGGCACTACGTGGTGCTGTCCGGCGATGTGCATTACTCGTTCGTGTATGAAGTGCTGATCCGCCACCGCCAGCGCAGCCCGCATTTGTGGCAGGTGACCAGCAGCGGGATCAAGAACGAGTTCCCGCGGCGCCTGCTGGATGTGCTCGACCGGCTCAACCGCTGGCTGTATGCACCGCGTTCACCGCTCAACTGGTTTACCAAGCGGCGGGAAATGGAGGTAGTGCCGCGTACGCCCAGCCATAGCAAGGCAGGCGAGCGGTTGTGGAATGGGGCGGGGTTGGGGCAGGTGTTCTTCGATGAACAGGGGCGGCCGGCGCGGGTGTATCAGCTGGATGCGGGTGGGGGTGAGGCTACCGAGTTTGCGCGGCGGGGGTGATCAGGCAGGTAATGCTGGTGTTGGCCTTGCCGGCCTCTTCGCGGGTAAACTGTTCTGGTCAAGTATTTCCGGACACCGGTTACGGTGATCAAGCCGCCTGCTGCTCCATAGCTATTGGTGACAGGTAGTCGTTGTAGCTGTGGAGCCTGATTCGGTTGTAGCGCATGAAGAAGCTGG
>NZ_NFZQ01000169.1 GCF_002165135.1 Pseudomonas sp. SID14000
GCTGTCCGGGTCCAGGCGGTTGAGGAACCACATCTGCTGCTGTCCGAACGACAGCCGCAGCGGCTTGGACCGGTCCGCGAGTGCGATGGCCGAGCGGCGGCCACGGGAGCCTCCGCCGCCGAGGCGGGCGCGGAGGAGTTTCTCCTGAAGGGCGTCGACATCAGCGTTCTGCTTTTTCTTTCCGACGCTCATCTGTTCCAGTCCTCCTGCTGCCGCCGCTGAATCATGACCAACTAGGTGCTGCCGATGTGCCGGGACGACGGACGGTCAGTTCGCCGCTGCCGCGTCCATACGACGGCGCAAGCTCAGAGGACGCATGTCGGTCCAGACCTCGCCGATGTGTGCGAGGCATTCCGCCCGCTTCCCCTCGGTGCCCTCGGCATGCCAG
>NZ_NFZQ01000170.1 GCF_002165135.1 Pseudomonas sp. SID14000
GCAGACCGCCTTCGGCGACCGGGATCCTCGGTGGCCAGCACGCGACCGGAAGCTGGCTCTCCTTCAGCTCGTCCTTGATCGGCACCGCGACCATCCCGCCCGGCGGGAAGGCGCCCGGCGGCATCCCGGAGAAGCGCTGGTCCTTGTTGCCCCGTTTGCTGTACGCGATGGCGGCGCCGATGGCTCCCACCGACACCGCGCCTGCGCCCGCCAGGCCGGGAGCAGTCACACCGGCGCGGTCCAGGAGACTCGGCGGGTCGACCACGATCGGCTTGTCGTTGCTGACGACGCCCGCCTTGATCCCGGCGACGATGGTGACCTCCTGCCGCCGGTTCACGGTGGATTGCTGGAACGCGCCCTTGCCGGCGGTGACCGTCGCGCCGTCAC
>NZ_NFZQ01000171.1 GCF_002165135.1 Pseudomonas sp. SID14000
TCTGCTGCAGTCGCACCCCGATCACCCCAACAAGTGGGACGCCTGGGACATCGACCGGCACTACAGGCGCCGGCACGCCGATCTGACGACCGCCGAGTCGGTCGGGGCGACCGCCACCGGCCCGCTGCTCGCGGTGGTCCGCACGGTCCGTTCCTTCGGCGCCTCCCGGGTACGGCAGGACATCCGGCTGCGCGCGGGCAGCGCCCGGCTGGACTTCGTCACCGAGGTGGACTGGCACGAGTCCGAGAAGGTGCTCAAGGCCGCCTTCCCGGTCGATGTGCACGCCGACCGCAGCGCGTCCGAGATCCAGTTCGGGCATGTCTTCCGCCCGACGCACACCAACACCAGCTGGGACGCGGCCCGTTTCGAGATCTGCGCGCACCGTT
>NZ_NFZQ01000172.1 GCF_002165135.1 Pseudomonas sp. SID14000
CAGGCCGAGACCGTCGGGGTGTCGGCCAGAGCCTTCTCCACCACGTCGGCTGCCGCCCGCACACCGCCCGCCTGCACGCGCCCAAGACCCGCAAGCACACCCGCCACTGGGAACCGGACGGAGACACCGACCTACGCCGAGGCGACGAACTGATCGACAGCGCGCGCGTTGTCGGCGCCGGGCGGTGGGAAGAGGAGGCCGCCAACACCCTGACGCCGAGCCTCCAGCAGGCTGCGGCAACCGCCGCGAGGGCGCTCAGCACGAGCATGGTCGGCACGCCGACCGTGCCGCCTGGCGTGGTCGCCGCAGCGCTCGTCGCGACGAACATGGCCGGACATGCCGTTGCCGGGCTGCTCTCCGAACTCGCCGTTGCCCTGGACGCCGCG
>NZ_NFZQ01000173.1 GCF_002165135.1 Pseudomonas sp. SID14000
ATCGACAGCACATAGCCCGGCGAGCGCTGCAGCATCGTCACATGCCCGGCGGTCGTCGCCATCGACGGCACGAGGGTGACGGCGGTGGCGCCGCTGCCGATGACCACGACGCGCTTGCCCGCGTAGTCCAGGTCCTCCGGCCAGTGCTGGGGGTGCACGATCGTGCCGGTGAAGTCCTGGACGCCCGGGAAGTCCGGTGTGTAGCCCTGGTCGTAGCGGTAGTAGCCGGAGCAGACGAACAGGAAGGCGCACGTCATCCGGACCGTTTCGCCGGTCCCGGTGCGCTGGACGTGCACGGTCCACTGCGCCTGTTCCGAGGTCCAGTCCGCGCTCACCACCCGGTGGCGGAAGCGGATCGTTTCGTCCACCCCGTGCTCACGGGCGGT
>NZ_NFZQ01000174.1 GCF_002165135.1 Pseudomonas sp. SID14000
TTCGATCTGGTGGTCAGCAACCCGCCGTACGTGCCCGCGCCCGAGGAGACACCGCCCGCCTCCGGCCCGGCCCGCGCCTGGGACGCCGGTCCCGACGGGCGTGCCCTGCTCGACCGGATCTGCGCCGACGCCCCGGCGGCGCTGCGCCCCGGCGGCACCCTGCTGCTGGTCCACTCCGCGCTCTGCGGCACCGAGGCGACCCTGCGCCGGCTGGCCGCCGCCGGGATGCGCGCCGAGGTCAGCGACCGGGTCCGCATCCCGTACGGGCCGGTGCTGACCGGGCGGCGCGAGTGGCTGGTGGCGCGGGGGCTGGCCGACGGCAGTCCGTGGGAGGAACTGGTGATCGTCCGTGCCGACCACGCCAGAGCGACCCACGCGGGTGCGG
>NZ_NFZQ01000175.1 GCF_002165135.1 Pseudomonas sp. SID14000
GCGTACGGTCTCCATCGTCTCGTCCACCGAGAGCGTGGTCTGGGTCAGCCAGACGACCTTCTCGGGGTCACGGACGGTGACGTTCGGCACGTCGCCGGGGCCGTCGACCAGGTGCACGTGCTCCGGCGCCTCACCGGCAGTACCGATGACTTCCTCGTGGCCGTCGTGGCCGATCAGCAGGATGTCGAAGTCGACGGCGGCGAACCGCTTCGCCTCGTGGTGCACCTTGGTGACCAGCGGGCAGGTCGCGTCGATGGTCTTCAGCTGCCGCGCGGCCGCCTCCTGGTGGACCACCGGGGCGACGCCGTGCGCGGAGAAGATCACCGTCTCGCCCTCGGGCACCTCGTCGGTCTCGTCGACGAAGATCGCGCCGCGCGCCTGCAGC
>NZ_NFZQ01000176.1 GCF_002165135.1 Pseudomonas sp. SID14000
TGTACGTCGCGAGGTCGACGGCGGACGCGGTTCCCGCCATGACCGCGGCGGCGGCGTCCTCGACCGTTTCGATGCCGAGGTCGAGCGCGAAGTGGTTGCGCGTTCCACCCGGGAAGACCACCAGCGGAAGGCCGTGCCGCAGCGCGATCGACGCGGCCAGGGTGACCGTACCGTCGCCGCCGCACACCCCGAGCGCACCGCCGTGCTCGACGGCCTGCCGGGCGGCCTTCTCCAGCAGTTCGGCCAGGTCGTCGTCCTCCGTGCGCTCCGTGACCCCGGCCAACGGCAGGGCGCTGCGGATCCGGTCGGCGGGCGGATTGAGCAGCGCGGGCGGTCCCGAGGCCTCGTTGACGACGACGAACAGGGTGCGCCCGTCCGGCAGCGA
>NZ_NFZQ01000177.1 GCF_002165135.1 Pseudomonas sp. SID14000
TGCCTCTTTCCGCAGCACGGGCCCGGGAAGAAACATGAACGACCCATCACCCTGGAGCCCTGGCAGCAGCAGCTCGTGGACGCCCACCCCTGGGAGTTCGTGCGCGGCCTCTTCCATTCCGACGGGTGCCGCTTCACCAACTGGACGGAACGCACGCTGGCGAGCGGGGAACGCCGCCGGTACGAATACACGCGGTACTTCTTCACCAACCGCTCGGACGACATCCGCCGCCTCTACAGCGACACGCTGGCCGCGCTCGGCGACGAATGGGGCGTCCTGCGCCACTCGGGCAGGGAGCTCAACATCTCCGTAGCCCGCAAACCCTCCGTGGCTCTCATGGACGCCCACGTGGGGCCGAAGTATTGACCTGTCCCCAGCACCCCG
>NZ_NFZQ01000178.1 GCF_002165135.1 Pseudomonas sp. SID14000
GGATGCTCCGAGTGGGGCAACCGAACCAACCCCAAAACCGCGTCCGCCGCCACATCACCCCCACCATGAGCACCGCAAGTGATCAGCAACAGCGGCGTCCCCGCCCAACTCTCGTCGGCCAGCCACTCCTGAAGGAGCGCGAGGACGCGCGTGGCGGCGGAGTGGACCCGTTCCGGGCCCTCTCCTTCCCAGCCGTCGCCGACCGTGACCACGTGAGCATCGGGGGCCGTGGTGTCCGCTCCCGGTCCTGCCGGCAGCGGGGTCCACTCGACCTGGAAGAGGGCGTCCGGCAGGGCCGGGGAAGCAGGACTGATGCCGCCCTCCGGGAGCGGCCGCAGCGCCAGTCCGCCGACGAGCAGGACAGGGGTGCCCTGCGGATCGTC
>NZ_NFZQ01000017.1 GCF_002165135.1 Pseudomonas sp. SID14000
CCACCTTGCGAAAGCCCCGGTTGCCCTCTAGGTAAGCGGTGATAGCCGTGAGCTTGAACTGCTCTGTGTATTTACCCATAGATCCCCCACGGGTTGGATTGGTGTCCAACTTCTTGGGGGCAGTCCAAAATGTGGGAGCGGGCTTGTCCCGCGAAGCGCCGCGCGGGCGGCGCTCGGTCTTACAGGCGCTGCACATATTGCGTCGAACGCTCAGCCGCCCCCCCGCTTTGCCGACAGGCACTGTACAGATACCCCTCGAACTGCTCGACAATCCCTGGCCAGCCCTGGCGGCTGGCATGCTGACGCGCATTCAGCCGCACCCGGCGTAACGTCTCCTCTTCTTCCAGCAGCCAGCAGGCAGCGTCGATGAACGCCGCCTGATCCCCCGGCATGGCCAGTGCGCCGCTATGACCATGGCGAAGGTGTTGCGCAGCGGCCGCCTCGTCGTACGCGACCACCGCCAACCCCGAGGCCATGGCTTCGAGCACCACATTGCCAAAGGTTTCGGTCAGGCTCGGAAACAGGAACAGGTCACCGCTGGCATAGTGTTCGGCCAGCACCTCGCCACGCTGAGCACCGCAGAAAACGGCATCCGGCACCTGCTGTTCGAGGGCGGTACGCTGCGGGCCGTCACCCACCATGATCAGGCGCAGGCGCTTGTGTGGATAAGTCTTCTGCAGAGCCTCCAGGCTTGGGCGCAGCAAGCCCAGGTTCTTTTCCGCCGCCAGCCGCCCGACATGCAGCACGGCGATGTCATCCGGGCCAAGCCCCCAGCTTTTCCGTAATGCGGGGCTGCGCCGTGCCGGGTTGAACAGGCAGGCATCGACCCCTCGGGCCAGTAGTTCCAGGCGTTCGAAGCCGCGGCGTTCAAGCTCCAGGCGCTGGCTGAGGCTAGGTACCAGGGTGATCGCCGTGCGCCGATGGAACCAGCGTAGGTAGTGGGTGAGCAGGCGCGTCAGCAGGCCCAGCCCGTACTGGCCGGAATACTGCGGGAAGTTGGTGTGGAAGCCGCTGACCACCGCTACCCCCAGGCGCCGGGCCGCGCGCAGTGCACTGAGCCCCAGTGGCCCCTCGGTGGCGATGTACAGCACATCCGGACGTTGCCGGCGCCAGCGGCGCAACAGCTTGTGCATCGACACCTCGCCCCACTGCAAGCCCGGGTAGCCGGGCAGGGGCCAGCCACGACACAGCATGAGGTTCGGTTCGTTGTGCGCCGGTACTTCACCAGCCTGGCGCGGGCGCACCAATTCGATCTCATGGCCGCGTTGGCGCAACCCTTCGCTCAGGCGGCCAAGGGTATTGGCCACGCCGTTGATTTCGGGTGGGAAGGTTTCGCTGACCAAGGTGATGCGTAGGGCGGGTGTATTCATGACAAAAAGTTTCCGCCTGCTGGGTTGCGCCAATGTGACTGCCATGTGACGTAAAGATGACACCTGATCGCCGACGCTTTTTGCTCTGTGAATTTTTCCTTGCAGGCCGCTCAAGAGGGGCCACCGACAGCCGATGCAGATGCATTCGACTACCTGATGCGCTCCAGGAGAGCGGTGATGTTCAACAACAAGCTCAAGCAAGAAATCCGGCAGCTACGCGAAGACCTGATGTCCATCGAGCAGGTCAAGAGTAGCCTCGACAGCGAGATGCTGGTACTGCAACTCGATCCCCAGGGGCGGATCGAGATGGTCAACGGCAACTTCGAGAGCGAGATGCTCTACCGTGCCGAACAATTGCTTGGACGCAACATCGAGGACATCGTCCCTGCCCATGTGAAGACGCTGGATTTCTACCAGCGCATGAAAGGCGCGATCAGCCGCGGTGAACACCTGAACGGTGCATTCCGACTGCTGCGCGGCAATGGCCAGGAAGCCTGGTTAAGGTCGATCCTGCAGCCGGTCAAGAACAGCGAGGGGCAGATCAAGTATTTCACGCTGCACTCCAGCGACCTTACCCGCACCATCGAGACCTCCCGTGAGCACGAAAGCCTGATCAAGGCGCTGATGCGCTCCACCGCCGTGATCGAATTCGACCTTGATGGCATCATCCTTACCGCCAACGAACGGTTTCTGGCCACCGTCGGTTACCGCCTGGAGCAGATCCGTGGCAAGCATCACCGCATGTTCTGCGAGCCGGAGGAAGCCAACTCGGCCGGCTACCAGGCATTCTGGGACAAACTGCGCCGTGGCGAGTACGTTGCCGAACGCTTCAAGCGTATCGATGCCCATGGCCGGGTGGTCTGGCTGGAAGCTTCGTACAACCCGATCTTCGATGCCCATGACGTGCTGTACAAGGTGGTCAAGTTCGCCACCGTCATCACCGAGCAAGTCAATCAGGAGCAGGCGGTGGCCGAGGCGGCGGATGTCGCCTACAGCACCTCACTAGGTACCGATGCCAGCGCCCGCAAGGCCACCGATGTGGTCACCCAGAGCGTCAGCGTGATGCGCGGGCTGGAAGCTTCGATGCAAGAGGCGGCAGAGGGCATCCAGGCGCTGGATACCCAATCGCGGGTGATCGGCTCGATCATCAAGACCATCAGCGACATTGCCGGGCAGACCAACCTGCTGGCGCTCAACGCGGCCATCGAAGCGGCCCGCGCCGGCGAGCAGGGGCGGGGGTTTGCCGTGGTTGCCGATGAAGTACGCCAGCTGGCCTCGCGTACCAGCACCGCCACCGAGGAAATCGCACGGGTGGTGCAACAGAACGAGCAACTGGCCCAGGCTGCAGTGGCGATCATCGACACCAGCAAGCGCCAGGCCGAGCAGGGGCTGGCACTGGCGGACGAGACAGGGAGCGTGATTGTCGAGATCCAGGACGGGGCAAAGCGGGTGGTGGATGTGGTGGGGCAGTTTTCCAGCCGGTTGGGGCAGTAAGACCAAGATCAGACGCGGTCTGCTTTTTGTGGGAGCGGCCTTGTGTCGCGAAAGGGCCGCTCCTGCAGGGGACCGCGCAAGGTCCGAGAGGGATCAGTTCCGCTCCCGCACCCAGAACAACGTAGCCCCCGCCACCGCCGCCGGCATCATCAGCACGTTCACCAGCGGAATCATCAACGCCAGGTAGGTAATGCCGCCAAAGCCCAGCGACTGCCAGCGCTTCTGGCGCAGCCAGGCGAGCATGTCCTGCCAGCTCATCTTGTTGTTGTCCGCCGGGTAGTCGATGTACTGGATCGCCATCATCCACACCCCGAAGATCAGCCAAAGCGGCGCCGCTACCACGTTGACCACCGGGATCAGCGACAGAATGAACAGACCGATGGCTCGCGGCAGGAAGTAGCCCAGCTTGCGCATTTCGCGGCTGAATGTGCGCGGCACCATGGCTACCAGCTCACCCCAGCTGAAGGCCGGGAAGTTGTCTTCGCCACGCACCACCACCTCGACCTTTTCCGCCAGAAAGCCGTTGAACGGTGCGGCAATGATGTTGGCTACCAACGTGAAGGTGAAGAACACCATCAGTACCAGCAAGGCAACGAACAGCGGCCAGAGGATGTAGCTGAGGAAGCTCAACCAGTCAGGCAACGTTGGCATCAGGGCGTCGAGCCACAGGCTGAACTGGTGGCCAGCGAAGTAGATCAGGCCACCGAACAGCAGCAGGTTGACCGCCAGTGGCAGCAGCACGAACAACCTCAGGTTGGGGCTCAGCACCAGTTTCAGGCCTTCGCGCAGGTACTGGGGGCCAGAGAGGACAGGGGCTTGCATCAAGACACTCCGCAGAGAAAGAAAACGCGTCGACCTTACCGAGTTTGGCGCGCCGACGAAAGGCGGCTGGCAAATGGGAAATCGGACGTAACAAAAGCTTGGCAGTCGTGGCTATCGATAAAATCGCTGGATAGGCGATGCCTATGAGGTGGATTGTCTAAGGATATTTCCTTAATCTTTGCGACCTCGCTACAGTGCGCTCAACTTTCCACTTTTCGGGCCTGCGCGTTGTAGCCTTCCCCAAGTGCTGCGTGGGCCCTTTTTAATTTTCCAGCTGGCGCAGCCGGTATACCGAAGCCGGCCCCTGCGGCCCGCTCGACAGGAGTTCGACATGTCTGAAGTACGTCATTCGCGCGTCATCATTCTCGGTTCCGGCCCTGCCGGTTACAGCGCCGCGGTGTATGCCGCCCGTGCCAACCTCAAGCCACTGCTGATCACCGGCATGCAGGCTGGCGGCCAGCTGACTACCACCACCGAAGTCGACAACTGGCCGGGTGACCCCCACGGCCTGACCGGCCCGGCCCTGATGCAGCGCATGCAGGAGCACGCCGAGCGTTTCGAAACCGAAATCGTCTTCGACCACATCAACGCCGTCGACCTGGCCAACAAGCCGTTCACCCTGCAGGGTGACAGTGGCAAGTACACCTGCGACGCGCTGATCATCGCTACTGGCGCCAGCGCCCGCTATCTGGGCCTGCCGTCGGAAGAAACCTTCATGGGCAAGGGCGTTTCGGCCTGTGCCACGTGCGACGGTTTCTTCTACCGCAACAAGCCGGTTGCCGTGGTTGGCGGCGGCAATACTGCCGTGGAAGAAGCGCTGTACCTGGCCAACATCGCCAGCAAAGTGACCTTGGTGCACCGTCGCGATACCTTCCGTGCCGAGAAGATTCTGGTCGACAAGCTGCACGCCCGTGTGGCCGAAGGCAAGATCGAGCTCAAGCTCAACGCCACCCTGGACGAAGTGCTGGGTGACAACATGGGCGTGACCGGTGCTCGCCTGAAGAACAACGACGGCAGCAGTGACGAAATCAAGGTCGACGGCGTGTTCATCGCCATTGGCCATACCCCGAACACCTCGCTGTTCGAAGGCCAGCTGACTCTCAAGGACGGCTACCTGGTGGTCAACGGCGGCCGTGAAGGGAATGCCACCGCCACCAACGTCGAGGGCGTGTTCGCCGCCGGTGACGTGGCTGACCACGTTTACCGCCAGGCCATTACCTCGGCGGGTGCCGGCTGCATGGCGGCATTGGACGTGGAGCGTTACCTGGACGGGCTGGCCAACGCCTCGTTCTGATCCAAGAGCGTCGGGGGCGCAAAGCGCCCTCAATAAAAAACCGGCTATGAAGCCGGTTTTTTTGTGCCCGCAATCAGCTCACAGGCTCAAGCGCATCGACAGGTCCACCGCCTTCACATCCTTGGTCATGGCACCAATCGAGATGTAGTCCACCCCGGTCTCGGCAATCACTCGCAAGGTCGTCTCGTTGACACCGCCACTGGCTTCCAGCTTGGCCTTGCCCGCGGTAATGCGCACTGCTTCGCGCATCTCTTCAAGGTTCAACTCGTCGAGCATGATGATGTCGGCACCAGCGGCCAGTGCCTGGCGCAGTTCGTCCAGGCTTTCCACTTCGATTTCCACCGGCTTGCCCGGCGCAATGCGGTGCGCCGCCGCCACTGCTTCGGCTACACCGCCGCTGGCGGCGATGTGGTTTTCCTTGATCAGGAAGGCGTCGTACAGGCCGATGCGGTGGTTGTCGCAACCGCCGCAGGTCACTGCATATTTCTGCGCCAGACGCAGGCCCGGAAGGGTCTTGCGGGTGTCCAGCAGGCGCACCTGGGTGCCTTCCACCAGGTCGGCCAGGAAGCGCGCACGGGTAGCGACACCCGATAGCATCTGCAGGAAGTTCAGTGCACTGCGCTCACCACTGAGCAGCGAACGTGCGGGGCCCTCCAGATGGAACAGCGGCTGGTTGGCCGTGGCGCGCTCGCCATCGGCCACCTGCCAGTGTACTGCCACGCGCGGGTCGAGTTGGCGGAATACGGCATCGACCCAGGCGGTGCCGGCGATCACACAGTCTTCGCGAGTGATGATTGTCGCCTTGGCCAGGCGCTCGGCCGGGATCAGCTGCGCGGTGATATCGCCACTGCCGATGTCCTCCAACAGCGCGCGGCGCACATTGGCTTCGATTTCAGCGGTCAGGTCGGCAAGGCGTAGGTTCGGCATGGTCGGCTCCACAAGCTAGATGCCCGCGATTATAGGGCAGGGGGCCAGTGTGTACAGCCGCCTTGGCGATGACCTTTGGTCGGTCGGTGTGAGCAACCAGGATAAATCAGAGTCACTAGCCAGCCCGTGAAACGACGCTGGCAGCTGTGCGGATTTTTACCGATAATGGCGACCAGTATTTGGCGTCATGACTTTGACGATCTTCAGCCCCTTCGGGCGAGACACCCTGCAAGGAGTACAGGATGCAAAAAGAAGGCAAGGTGGTGCCCTTGGCGGCAGCCATCGATCGAGGCGGGCGTGCGCCTCTGCCTTGCCTTCCGGTGTTGCTCCTGCAGGTGCGCGACAAGGCCGCCTTGCAATTGCGTCAGGGCCTGCAGGGCTTGTTCGACAATGCCGACGACACCCTCTTCGAGATGGCCGACAAGGCCTTCGATCGCAGTGACCAGAACCTGTACTTCGAGGCCATGCGCGACCTGCGCCTGAAGCGCAAGAGCATCGAGCGCGGTTTTCTCGACACGTTCCATGATGCCTTTGCCCGTATCGGCCAGGTCGACCTGCTGGCGCACCTGGTCGAGCTGGGTAACCTGCGCAGCAAGGCCCAGGTGGAGCGGGCCGCCGCGATCGAAGGCATGGTCGCGCGGGTGCTGTCACGCGACGGCATTGCCCTGCAGCAACTGGGCCTGCGCTTGCAAGCACTACTCGACCGCCCCCTGCATGAGCAGCACAATCCGCTGGGGCCCGCTGCGCTGTGCGGCTACTTCCTTGACGCCGGCCGCAACCTGGGGGTTGGCCTGCGGGTCAAACTGGTCCTGCTCAAACTGTTCGAGCGCTATGTGCTGCGCGATGCCGATGTGATCTATGGCGAAGCCAACCAGTTGCTGGCTGCCGCCGGTGTGCTGCCCGAGTTGCCACCGGCACCGCGCCGACGAGCCGAAGACCGGCGTATGAGCGCAGGACGCGGGCCGGCGAAGCTGGGACACGAGGTGGGCGCGGACGCAGCAGGGCAGGCTTTCTTTGCCTCGTTGCAAACACTGCTGGCCCCGGCGCGTGGGCAGTTTGCGCCTCGTTTGCAGGCGGTGGCCACCGCCCAGCCAATCAGCACCGCCGACCTGCTGCGCCTGCTTTCGCATTTGCAGCACTACGTGCCCGCTACCCATGAGGCCGACGATTTCGAGCTTGGCCAACAGCTTGAACAATTGCTGCTGCGGGTCAGTGTACGCAGCGGCACACGCCGGCGCATCGATGTGGCCGACGAGGACATGATCAACCTGGTTGGCCTGTTGTTCGACTTCATCCAGAACGACGACAACTTGCCGGCCAGCCTGCGCGCGCTGATCGCTCGCCTGCACATTCCGCTATTGAAAGTGGCCCTGCTGGACAAGGGGCTGTTCAGCCGGGCCAGCCACCCGGCCCGCCGGCTGCTCAACGAAATGGCCGGCGCGGCCATCGGCTGGGAATGCGCCGGCGATGGCCTGCGCGACAGCCTGCACCTGCGGGTGGAGCGCATCGTCCAGCGCCTGCTCAATGATTTTGCCGAAGATGCCAGTCTCTTCGCCGAACTGCTCGAAGACTTCCTCGCTTTCAACCAGGATGAGCGGCGGCGCAACGAGTTGCTCGAGCAACGCACCCGCGACGCCGAAGAAGGGCGCGCCCGGGCCCGGCAGGCCAGGCAGCAGGTGCAGCACGCGCTTAACCAGCGTCTGCGCGGCCGGATATTGCCGCAGGTGGTGGTGCAGATGCTGGTGCAGGCCTGGAGCCAGGTGCTGCTGCTGGCCTTGCTCAAGCAGGGTGAGGCGTCCCAGGCCTGGCGGGATGCCTTGCAGACGATGGACACGCTGCTGGCCAGCATCACCCCGCCGCATGAGCCGCAAGCCTTGCTGCAGCAAGTGCCGGGTTTACTCAAGGCGCTGCGCGATGGTCTGGCCAGCGTGGCCCTGGACTCGGCGGCGACCCGCGAGTTTTTCCTGCAACTGGAGCAGTTGCACTTGCGTGCCTGCACGGGTACCACAGTGCAGCCCGGCAGCGGGGGCCAGCCCCTGAGCGACGTACTGGTAGCCGAGGACATCGTGCTGGCGATTGCCGAAGAGCCCGCATGCGCGCCGTTACAGGTTGCCGACGTGCAGACTGCAGCGCTGTGCCAGGTGCAGCGTCTGCGTATCGGAACCTGGGTCGAAGTGCTGGACGAGGACGAACTGCTGCGCTGCAAACTGGTGGCGCGCATCGACAGTAGCGACCGGCTGGTGTTCGCCAACCGCACCGGCATGAAAGTGCGCGAATGGAACAGTGCCAGCCTGGCCCAGGCACTGCGTCGGGGCGACGTGCGGGTGCTGGATGACGGGCTGTTGTTCGAGCGGGCGCTGGAGGCAGTGCTCGACGGGCTGCGGCGGTAGGCGGAACTGTCTTGCGCAATATCTGCAAGCAGGCACGATCCCTGTGGGAGCGGGTTCACCCGCGAAGAATCCAACGCGGTGCATGGCACCGGCTGCGCCGGTGTTCGCGGGTGAACCCGCTCCCACAGGTGCCCTGCTGAATCAATGAGTTATGTGCAGCTCTATGAGAGCTGCTGCCGGTATTACATTCATTCACATGCAAACGCTGTTGGCCGCAGGGCATACTGTCAACCTGTTCACGGCGCTTTCAGGATCTGCCCCATGCAATTGGACCGTGCCACTGGCTGGTTCCACGGAATCGGAATCACCCACTGCCCCTCGCCGAATTTCAATTCCCGCCCCGAAGGCGAATCGATTTCCCTGCTGGTGATTCACAACATCAGCTTGCCCCCGGCCTGCTTCGGTACCGGCAAGGTCCAGCAATTCTTCCAGAACCGCCTGGATCCCGACGAACATCCGTACTTCGCCAGCATCAACCACCTGACCGTGTCGGCACACCTGTTCGTCGAGCGTGACGGTGCGGTGACCCAGTTCGTGTCACTGCTCGACCGCGCCTGGCACGCCGGTGTGTCGTGCTTCGACGGGCGTGAAGGCTGTAACGATTTTTCCATCGGCATCGAGCTGGAAGGCACCGATGACCTGCCCTATACCGATGCCCAGTACGCGGTACTGGAGCAACTTACCCGGCATATCCGCGGTGCCTGGCCGGCCATCGTCCTGGACCGCATCAAGGGCCATAGCGATATTGCCCCGCAGCGCAAGACCGACCCCGGCCCGGCCTTCGACTGGCCGCGCTACCGCGAAGCACTGCAGCAAAACGAGGACAAGGCATGAGTTTTCTGGTGTTGTTGCTGGCGCTGTGGGTCGAGAAGTTCTCGGCCTTGCGCCATCAGGTGCAGCGCGATGGGTTCTTCCTTGGCGAACTGGTACGCCTGGAGCGCAGCGGCAAGGTGCACCCGTGGTGGACGCTGGCCATCCTGGTGTTGGCACCGGTAGCACTGCTGGTGTTGCTGCTGCATGTGCTGGACCCGGTGGCGTATGGCTTGCTGGCGCTGCCGGTGCACCTGCTGGTGCTGATCTACAGCCTGGGGCGCGGCGATGCCAAGGCATCGCTGGGGCCGTTCCGGGATGCCTGGCGGCGCGGTGATGACCAGGCCGCGCTGCACGTGGCCGAACGCGACCTGGGGCTGGTGGCCGATGAGCCGCACAGCCTGTTGGTACGGGTGCAGGGCAACCTGCTGTGGCAGGTGTACCAGGGCTTTTTCGCGGTGATCTTCTGGTACTTCGTGCTGGGCCCAGGCGCAGCGCTGGCCTACCGCCTGCTGGCGTTGTGTGGCGAGCATGGCAAGCAACCGACATTGAAGGCCCGTGCCGAGCAGCTGAGGCATATCATGGACTGGCTGCCGGTGCGGGTGTTGGCCTTGAGTTTTGCCCTTGTCGGCAATTTCCTCGCGGTCACCCGGGTAATGCTGCACGAGGTGCTCAACTGGCACATCAGCGCCGGCCACCTGGTGGCGCGGGTGGGGCGCATTGCCGATGACATTCCCGAGGAAGAAGACAGCCAGCGCGGGCTGGGGCGGCTGGACAGCCTGTGGGAACTGCTGCTGCGCTGTGCGGTGCTGTGGTATGCCGGGTTTGCGCTGTGGACGGTGCTTGTCTGAAGCCAGGCGCATTCTTTTGTGGGAGCGGCCTTGTGTCGCGAAAGGGCCGCAAAGCGGCCCCAGCAATTCGTGCGGTGGGGTTGAAAGTCCGGGGCTGCTACGCAGCCTTTTCGCGACACAAGGCCGCTCCCACAAAAATCGCGGTCACCTTGAAACTTACCAGCCAAACAACTCGCAAGCATTGCGGGTGCTGGCTTCAGCCAGCTCCGCGACATCCACACCCATCACCTGCGCCAGCGCCCCGGTAATCTCCGGCAGGTGTTCCGGGCTGTTCCTCACCCCGGGGAACATAACCGGCGCCATGTCCGGCGCATCGGTCTCCAGCACCACGCTGTCCAGCGGCAACCGCGTCAGGGTCTTGCGCAGCCGCAGCGCCTGCGGCCAGGTAGCCGCACCGCCAAGCCCAAGCCGGAATCCCAGCTTGATGTACTCGCGGGCCTCTTCATAGCTGCCGGCAAACGCATGTATCACCCCCGCCCGCGTCGGCTTGTAGCGCTTGAGCGTGGCGATCACCTGGGCATGGCTGCGGCGTACGTGCAGCAGGGCGGGCAGTTCGAAGTCGCAGGCCATCTGCAGTTGCGCTTCGAACAGCTCCTGCTGACGGGCCTTGTCCAGATCCTCGAGGTAATAGTCCAGGCCAAACTCGCCCACGGCACACAGCCGTGGGTCGCTGTGCAGGCGCTCCAGCCAATCGCGCAGCTGCGCCAGGTGCTCCGGGCGATGCTGGTCGAGGTAGATCGGGTGCAGGCCGAGCGCTGCGAACAGGCGCTGATCGGCGCAAGCCAGGTCCCACACCCGCTGGAAATTCGCCTGGTACACCCCCAGCACCACCATCCGCTCCACCCCGCGCGCCGCCGCGTTGGCCAGCAGGCGCGGGCGGTCGGCGTCGAAGTCGGGGAAGTCCAGGTGGGTGTGGGTATCGATCAGGCGCATGCTCAGGCTGCTGTAATGCGTTGCTTGAACGTTCGACCGACGGCGTGCACGCCAGGTTCGTAGCGTTTGTCCTCGATCGCGGCCAGTGCCAGCTCCAGGGCGGTGGCGGCAATCAGGCCATGCTGCTGGGCCATGGCATTCACCGGCAGTGGCAGGAAGTCGAGCAACTGGTTGTCGCCGAAGGTACCCAGCTGCAGCTGGCGCGAGTCGGCAGGGTGCGCCTGCAGGGTGTCGAACACCCCTTGCAGCAGCACGTAGGAGGTGGTCACCAGGGCATCCGGCAGGCCGCCGAGGTCATCGATCAGCTGCTGCATCAGGCGCTGGCCGCACTCACGGCTGAACGCTTCGCCCTGATAGCGACGAACTTCGCCGGCATAGCCCTGCAGGGCTTCGTCGAAGCCGCCGGCACGTGCCTGGCTGACCGACAGCTCTGGGCGTGCGCCAATCAGCGCGATGCTGCGCGGGGCAGCGCTCAGCAGGCTGGCGGCCAGTTGGCGGCTGGCGTCGCGGTCGTCGCTAATCACCGAGCAGAAGTGTGCAGGGTCCAGGCGGCGGTCGATGGCAATCACCGGCAGGCCTTTGTCCTGCAGCTCGCGGTAGCTGTCATCTTCCGGCGGCAGGCAGCTGGCGACGAACAGCGCGTCACACCGGCGGGCGCGGAACAGCTGCTGCAACTGGCGCTCGCTATCGGGCTGGTCGTCGCTGCTGGCGATCAGCAACTGGTAGCCGCGGGCGCGGGCACCTTGTTCGAGCTGCTTGGCGATGCGGGCATAGCTGGGGTTCTCCAGATCCGGGAGAATGAAGCCCAGGGTGCGGGTATGCCGACTGCGCAGACCTGCGGCCTGCGGGTTGGGGGTGAAGCCGTGGGCTTCGACCACCGCGCGTACCCGCTCGACAGTGCTGTTGCTGATGCGCTGCTGTTCGGCCTTGCCATTGATGACGTAGCTGGCAGTGGTCACGGACACACCGGCCAGACGGGCGATATCGCTGAGTTTCACCGAATTTTCCTTGTTATTACCGGGGCTGGCTGTGAGGCCTGACCGGGTAGTTTGACCCGGCGAGGGCGCCACGCGCAGACGACCATTGTCGCAATTGTCCGACAGGATGGGGCTTTTTCCTCGGCAGATTATCGAGTAACGTGGCCGCCTGGTCAGATTAATCGTTTCAGCCGCCGAATTTTCTGCCTCGGCTGCCATCTGTGCAAGGCTGTTGAACTGGCCGTTCATGTGAATTTCACAACAATACTCCAGTACCCGACCGGGAACTGCAAAAGGAGAAGGTCATGCTCGAGCTCGCCAAGGAGCAGATAGCCATGGGCCAGAAGGCCGCCGACAAGGCCGAGGCATTGCGCCTGCTGGCCGACCGGCTGGTCGCTGACGGCCTGGTCGCCGAGGGTTACCTGCAAGGGCTTCAGGCCCGTGAGGTACAAGGGTCCACCTTCCTTGGGCAGGGCATTGCCATCCCCCATGGCACGCCGCAGACTCGTGACCTGGTGTACGCCACCGGCGTGCGTCTGTTGCAGTTTCCCGAAGGCGTGGACTGGGGTGATGGCCAGATGGTCTACCTTGCCATCGGAATCGCCGCCCGTTCCGACGAGCACCTGCGCCTGCTGCAACTGTTGACTCGCGCCCTGGGCGAGACCGACCTGGCCGAAGCACTGCGCCGCGCAGGTTCCGCCGAGGCGTTGCTGAAACTGTTGCAGGGCGCGCCACAGGAACTGGCGCTGGATGCGCAGCTGGTCGGCCTGAACCTGCCGGCCGAAGACTTCGATGAACTGGCCTGGCGTGGCGCCCGCCTGTTGCAGCGTGCCGATTGTGTCGACAGTGGTTTTGCCGCCGTGCTGCAGCAGGCAGAACCGCTGCCGCTGGGCGAGGGTCTGTGGTGGCTGCACAGTGAGCGCCAGGTGCGCCAGCCGGGCCTGGCGTTCATCACCCCGCAACAGCCGCTGCGTTACCGCGACCAGCCGCTCAACGGCCTGTTCTGCCTGGCCAGCCTCGGTGCTGCCCACCAGGCGTTGCTCGAGCGCCTGTGCGAAGTGCTGATCGAAGGCCGCGGACAGACGCTTTACCAGGCCTCCAGCAGCCGTGCGGTACTGGAAGTGCTGGGTGGCGAGGTGCCGGCGGACTGGCCTAGCGTGCGCGTCGTGCTGGCCAATCCGCACGGTTTGCATGCCCGCCCGGCAAAGGTATTGGCGCAACTGGCCAAAAGTTTCGAGGGGGAAATCCGTGTACGCCTGGCCGATAGCGTGCAGCCGGGGGTGTCGGTAAAGAGCCTGAGCAAGTTGCTCAGCCTAGGCGCCCAACGTGGCCAGACGCTGGAACTGGTGGCTGAGCCAGGCATCGCCGCCGATGCCTTGCCGGTGTTGCTGGCCGCCATCGAACAAGGCCTGGGCGAAGAAGTGGAACCACTGCTGCAGAGCACGGCGGCCGTCGCAAGCGCAGCGGCCGAAGTGCTGCAAGCGCCCGAAGCCGGTAGCCGCATCCACGGCGTGGGTGCGGCGCCTGGTATTGCCAGTGGCCCGGCGCATGTGTGTGTCGAGCGTGAGTTTGACTACCCCCTGCGTGGCGAGTCGTGTGCCCTGGAGCGGCAGAAGCTGCGTGAAGCCGTGGCGACTGTGAATGGTGAGCTGCAGGCCTTGGCCCAGCGCAGCGACAAGGCCATTGGCGAAATCTTCGTCACCCATCAGGAAATGCTCGCCGACCCGGCCCTGACCGACGATGTCGAGCTACGCCTGGGCCAAGGCGAAAGCGCTGCGGCAGCGTGGATGGCGGTGATCGAGGCGGCGGCACGCCAGCAGGAGTCGCTGCACGATGCCTTGCTCGCCGAACGTGCTGCCGACCTGCGTGACATCGGCCGCCGCGTGTTGGCGCAGTTGTGCGGCGTGCAGGACCAGGCTGAACCCGAGCAACCCTACGTGCTGGTGATGACCGAAGTCGGCCCGTCTGATGTCGCCCGGCTGGACCCGAGCCGCGTTGCCGGTATCGTCACCGCCCAGGGCGGCGCCACCGCCCACAGCGCCATCGTCGCCCGTGCCCTGGGCATCCCGGCGGTGGTGGGCGCGGGGGCGTCGATACTGCTGTTGGACAGTGGCACGCCGTTGCTGCTCGATGGCCAGCGTGGTGTGGTCAGCGTGGCGCCGGCGGCGGATGAACTGCAGCGGGCCCTGGCCGAGCGCGACCAGCGCGAACAACGCTTGCAGGCTGCCTGGGCCAACCGCTTCGAACCGGCGGTCACCCGCGATGGTCACGCCGTCGAGGTGTTCGCCAACATCGGCGAGAGCAACGGTATTGCCAAGGTGGTGGAGCAGGGCGCCGAAGGCGTGGGCCTGCTGCGCACCGAGCTGATTTTCATGGCCCACCCCCAGGCCCCGGACGTGGCTACCCAGGAAGCCGAGTACCGCCGCGTGCTCGATGGCCTCGATGGACGGCCGCTGGTGGTGCGCACCCTCGATGTCGGTGGCGACAAGCCGCTGCCGTACTGGCCGATCGCTGCCGAGGAAAACCCGTTCCTCGGCGTGCGTGGGGTACGTCTGACCCTGCAGCGCCCGCAGGTGATGGAAGACCAGTTGCGCGCCTTGCTGCGCGCTGCTGACCAACGCCCGCTGCGCATCATGTTCCCGATGGTCGGCCAAGTGCACGAATGGCGCGAAGCGCGGGCCATGGTCGAGCGCCTGCGCGCCGAGATCCCGGTAGCCGACCTGCAACTGGGCATCATGGTCGAAGTGCCCTCGGCAGCGCTGTTGGCACCACAGCTGGCGCGTGAAGTGGACTTCTTCAGCATCGGCACCAATGACCTGACCCAATACACCCTGGCCATCGACCGTGGCCACCCCAGCCTCTCGGCCCAGGCCGACGGCCTGCACCCGGCGGTGCTTAGCCTGATCGACATGACCGTACGCGCCGCCCACGCCCATGGCAAGTGGGTGGGCGTATGCGGCGAACTGGCGGCTGACCCGCAGGCGGTGGCTGTGCTACTGGGCCTGGATGTGGACGAACTCAGCGTCGCCGCGCGCAGCATTGCCGAAGTCAAGGCCCTGGTCCGCCAGGCCGATCACCAGACGGCCCGCGCCCTGGCGCGCGAGGCCCTGCAACAGGACAGCGCCGCAGCGGTTCGCGCGCTGGTGGAGCGTTACTGAATGGCCAAGATCCTCACTCTCACCCTGAACCCGGCGCTGGATATCACCATCGGCCTGGATACCCTGCGCCCGGGGCAGGTCAACCGCAGCCAGGTGCAGCAGAGCCACGCCGCAGGCAAGGGACTGAACGTTGCCCAGGTACTGGCCGACCTGGGGCACAACGTCACTGTTGGCGGCTTCCTCGGGTGCGATAACCTGCAGCCGTTCGAGGCACTGATCGACTGGCGCGGCTTCGCCGACTGCTTTGTCCGCGTGCCGGGCGAAACCCGCAGCAACATCAAACTGGTCGAGGCCGATGGTCGTGTCACCGACATCAACGGCCAAGGTCCGGAAGTCGACGAAGCGGCACGCAGTGCATTGCTGTGCCGTCTGGCGCAGATTGCCCCGGGCCATGATGCGGTAGTGGTGGCTGGTAGCCTGCCGCGTGGCGTCAGTGCCGACTGGTTCCGCCAGTTGCTCGAGCAGCTCAAGGCGCTAGGCCTCAAGGTGGTCCTGGACAGCAGCGGCGAAGCCCTGCGTGCGGGCCTGCAGAGCGCGCCCTGGCTGGTCAAACCCAATACCGAAGAGCTGGGCGAGGTGCTTGGCCTGGCTGTGGATAACCCGGCGCAGCAGCGCGCCGCTGCCGAGCGCCTGCTGGCCAGCGGCGTCGAACACGTGGTGGTGTCGGCGGGCGAACAGGGCGTCAGCTGGTTTGCCCGCGACCTGGCCGTGCATGCTTGCCCGCCCAAGGTACAGGTCGCCAGCACGGTGGGCGCAGGTGATTCACTGGTGGCCGGCATGGTCCATGGGCTGCTGCAGGGCGAAGCTCCTGCGCAGACCTTGACCCGTGCCACCGCGATTGCCGCCCAGGCTGTTACTCAGGTTGGTTTCGGCATCCGTGACCGTGAGCAACTGGCGCTTCTGGAAGCCGCCGTGCAACTGACAGAACAACAAGAGGGTTGCCGATGAACATTGCCATTGTCACTGCCTGTCCCAACGGCCAGGTGTCGAGCGTGCTGAGCGCGCGCTTGCTGTCCGCCGCTGCCCAGCGGCGGGGCTGGAGCACCAGCGTCGAGGTGCAGGATGCCGGCCACCCCGAGCGGCAACTGAGCGCCGCACAGATCGCGGAGGCCGACTGGGTGTTGGTGGTCAGCACCGGCCCGGTGGACCTGGCCCGTTTCGTCGGCAAGCGCGTGTATCAGAGCACGCCGTCCCAGGCTTTGGCCGACCGCGAGGGCTTCCTCGATGAAGCGGCGGCCAGCGCCCAACTGTTAGCCACAGTGCCAGGTAGCCCGGCCGAAGCTGGCAGCGCTGGTGCACGCATCGTCGCCGTCACTGCTTGCCCGACTGGCGTCGCGCATACATTCATGGCCGCGGAAGCCCTGCAGCAGGCCGCGCAGCAACTGGGATACCAGTTCACCGTCGAGACCCAGGGCTCGGTCGGTGCGCGCAACCCCTTGTCTGCCGAAGCCATCGCCGCCGCCGATGTAGTACTGCTGGCCGCTGACATCGAAGTGCCCACAGCGCGCTTCGCCGGCAAGCGCATCTACCGTTGTGGCACCGGTATCGCCCTCAAGCAAGCCCGTGCCACCCTGGACAAGGCCCTGGCCGAAGCCAAAGTTGAAAACAGCAGCGATGCCGCAGCGACGACCACCTCAGCCAAGGGCGAGAAGACCGGCGTATACAAGCACCTGCTCACCGGCGTCTCGTTCATGCTGCCCATGGTGGTGGCTGGCGGCCTGCTGATTGCCCTGTCGTTCGTATTTGGTATCGAGGCTTATAAAGAAGCGGGCACCTTGCCGGCCGCGTTGATGCAGATCGGCGGCGAAGCTGCGTTCAAGCTGATGGTGCCGCTGCTGGCGGGCTATATCGCCTGGTCCATCGCCGACCGCCCGGGGCTGGCCCCGGGCATGATCGGCGGTCTGCTGGCCAGCACCCTGGGTGCCGGTTTCATCGGTGGTATCGTTGCCGGTTTCCTCGCCGGTTACAGTGCCAAGGCCATTGCCCGCTGGGCGCGCCTGCCCAGCAGCCTGGAAGCACTCAAGCCGATCCTGATCATTCCGCTGCTGGCCAGCCTGTTCACCGGCCTGGTGATGATCTACGTGGTCGGCCAGCCAGTGGCGGCGATGCTGGAAGGCCTGACGCACTTTCTTGACAGCATGGGCACCACCAATGCCATCCTGCTGGGCCTGTTGCTGGGTGGCATGATGTGCGTCGACCTGGGTGGGCCGATCAACAAGGCCGCCTATGCCTTCTCGGTGGGGCTGCTGGCCTCGTCGAGCTATGCGCCGATGGCGGCAACCATGGCCGCCGGCATGGTGCCGCCGATCGGCCTGGGTATCGCCAGCTTCCTGGCCCGACGCAAGTTCGCCCAGAGTGAGCGCGAGGCTGGCAAGGCGGCCCTGGCGTTGGGCCTGTGTTTCATCTCTGAAGGGGCGATCCCGTTTGCCGCCAAGGACCCGCTGCGGGTGATCCCGGCCAGCGTGGCCGGTGGGGCACTGACCGGGGCTTTGTCGATGTACTTCGGTTGCAAGCTGATGGCGCCGCATGGTGGCCTGTTCGTGCTGCTGATCCCCAATGCGATCAATCATGCGCTGCTGTACTTGTTGGCGATCGTGGCGGGTAGCCTGCTGACGGCGGTGGTGTATGCGGTGATCAAGAAGAGCGAGCGGGTGGAGCTGGCGGTAGCGCCGGTGAAGGGCTAGAGATTTCAGTTGGCCTCACTGGCCTCTTCGCGGGTGAACCCGCTCCCACAGGTACTGCACAGGCATCAGGTCCGGCGTTTCCCTGTGGGAGCGGGTTCACCCGCGAAGGGGCCGGAACAGGTCAACGCCCGTGCTTCTGCCGCAACGGCACCAGCAGATCACCCAGCCCGTTGTGGTCGATCTCATGCATCAACGCCAGCAACCCACCCAGTTCCCCCGCCGGAAAACCTTTGCGCGCAAACCAGGCCAGATAATCCCCCGGCAGGTCGGCAATGATCCGTCCCTGGTACTTGCCAAACGGCATGGTGCGGGTCACCAGCAGTTCGAGGGTTTCCGGCTTCATCATCGGCGCACCTGGTTGTTGAAAAACGCCGACCATACTGCAATCTGCACGAACGCCCAAGCGGCAATCATGCAGAACGCCGTATTCGGGCTTCGCTCTAATATCTACATCTATTTGATTTAAAAGAATTTTACTGAATTTGTAGGCTTGGCACGAACGCTGCTCCGTTACAGATGACTATCACCTGCCAAGGAGTTCGTGCCATGAGCAATCCCAACAAAGACGTGATCGACGTGCTCAACGACCTGATCGAGTACAGCAAGGATGGCGAGAAAGGCTTCAAGGCCTCGGCCGATGATGTGAAGAACCCCGAGCTGAAAGCGTTCTTCGTCCAGCGTGCCGGTGAGTGTGCCAATGCTGCCGGCGAACTGCAGAGCGAGGTGCGTCGCCTGGGGGGCGACCCGGAAACCTCCACCAGCATCAGCGGTGACCTGCATCGGGGTTGGGTCAACCTGAAGGCGATGGTTACCGGCAAGGATGAAGAAGCGGTGCTGAACGAGGTGGAGCGGGGAGAGGACCATGCCCTCAAAGCCTACAAGGAAGCCCGCGAGAAACTGGTGAAGCTGGGCCGCACTGCCAGTGACCAGACCTACGCCCTGGTGGAAAAACAGCTGCAAGGTGTGCAGCGCAATCATGACCAGGTCAGGGCCCTGCGCAACGCCGCCCGCGCCTAGTCGGCAGGCCCCTCTACCCGGTTGCGGCCTTTGGCCTTGGCCCGGTAGAGCGCTTCATCCGCAGCACCCAGCACCCCAGCCAGGTCGTGCTGGGTGCCCGACAGCCCGATGCCGATGCTCACCGTGACCGAGTGGGCATCATCGGCAAACGGCGCCAGCGCCTCGACACTGGCGCGGATGCGCTCGGCCAGCAGTTGCGCACCGGCCAGGTCGGTTTCCGGCAGCACCACCTGGAATTCCTCACCACCATAGCGCGCCGCCAGATCGGCCGGTCGACGGATGCACGCCTCGATGGTTCTGGCCACTTCGCGCAAGGCATGGTCGCCACCGGCGTGGCCATGGCGCTGGTTGAACGCCTTGAAATGGTCCACATCCACCATCAGCACCGCCAACGGTTTGCGGTTGCGCTGGGCGCGCGCCCATTCCTGACGTAGTACCTGGTCCAGGCGACGGCGGTTGGCCAGGCCGGTCAGGCTGTCGGTCGCAGCCAAGGCCGCCAGGCCGTGTTCGGCTTCTTGCCGGCGGCGCAATTCGCGGCCCAGCAACAGGGTCAGCCAGAGGATTCCTACGCACAATACTCCAGTGGCAACGCTGACCAGGATCGCCGTGCGGCGCCAGGACTGGAACACCTCGTCGGCGGAGTGTGCTACCAGCACGATCAGTGGCAGTTTCGGGACCCGGGCAAAGGTATACATGCGTAGCTTTGCGCTACTGCCGGAGCGGGCGGTGAAGCTGCCGCCCTGTTCGTTGAGAATGCGCTTGAAGTTGGCACGATTGGCGTAGTTGGTGCCGATAAGCGGATCCTGTGGCCGTGATGGCTGGCGGACGAGCAGTTGCCCGTCGGTGTTGAACAGGCTGATGTTACTGTCATCACCGATATCCAGGCGCCGGAACAGGTCGCTGAAGTAAGACAGGCGCAGCGCACCCACTGCCAGGCCAGCGAACTCGCCATTGGGGCCGGAGATGCGCCGGCTGAAACTGATGCACCAGTCCAGGTCGCCGAGCTTGGCCTTGAACGGCGGACCCACCAGCAAGCCAAGGTTGGCATTGCGCAGGTGCGCCTGGAACACCCCGGTGTCGCCGAAGTTGGCTTTGCGTGGCACGCTGCTGATGGAATCACCCACCACGTTGCCTTGCTTGTCCAGCCATAGCACGTCACCACGCTTGCGGTCGACGAAGGCTTCATTGAACAGCAGGCGTTGGCGCACCGGGCCGGGAATTTCCGGCAGTTCCTTGCGCCCGACCGCCCAGGTCAGGCCCTGCAGTGACTGGTCGTAGAGTTCGACGTTGCGCAGGATGTCGCTCTCGATCAGCTGGACGATGTTATTGGACGAGCGGATCGCCGACAGCTCGACACTCTCGCGCTCGCGGGCCAGCAGGTAGCTGACGATGGCCACGATGGCGAGCACGGCAAGGCAACTGCCCAGATTGAGGATCAGCTCGGGGTGCGACTTGTAGAGTGCGAAACGCGGTGATCGGGGGGTCATGCTCGCTACTGCGTGGGCAGGGCCATTCGCGGCGGCGACATTCTAGGGAAGCGGGGATTGTCGAACAAGATTTGTCCGACGGAATCACAGGGTGCTGTCTTTCGGATTCGCGACGAACCCTGTGGGAGCGGGCATCCCCGCTCCCACAGGTTATGTGTCTAGCTTGCGATCCTGGATCAGAACACGTTCAACGGGTAATCCACGATTACCCGCAGTTCATCGTTGTCGCTGTTGCTGTCGATCGACGCATAACCCTGGCTGCCACGGTGGGTGGCATAGCGCACCAGCACCGACAGGTCCTTGAGGTCTCCTTCCTGGAACACGTACTTCACATCCAGGTCGCGTTCCCAGTGCATGGCGTTCTTGCCATCGGCACGGTAATAGTCGTAGTGGGTGGTGTCCTGGGTGGCCTTGGTCAGGTCCGCTTCACCGCGCGAGTACGACAGTGCCGTGGTCAGGCCAGGTATGCCTACACCAGTGAAGTCATAGTTGTACTGCAGCTTCCACGAACGTTCGTTGGGCGCGTTGAAGTCCGAGTACATGCGCGAGTTGTCCAGGTAGATGCTGTCGCCCAGGTTGATGTAGTCGAACGGCGTGTTGCCATTGACCCGCTGGTAGGCGGTGGTGACGCTGTGGAACCCGGCGTTGACGGTGAAGTGCAGGCTGTAGGTGTTGTTGTCGATCTTGCCCAGCAAGGCCTGGCCGGTGTCCTGGGTGTGATAGAAGTGCACGCCCGGGTTCAGGCTGACCAGGTCGTTGACCACGTAGGTGTAGTCGAAATCGGCGTAGTACTGGTTCCAGATGTCCTTCAGCTCGGCCGCATACAGGTTGGCGGTGATGTTCGGGGTACCGCTCCACGACGCGCCGGCCCAGTTCAGGTGCTTGCTCTTGTCATGCTCGCCCAGCGAACCGTAGTAGGTGTCGATGCGGCGGTGACCGCTCTGGTTGTAAGGCTTGGTGAAGCTCACCTGGCCACCTTCGAGCAGCAGGCCGTCGATGCTGGTGTTGGTCAGGCTCACACCACGGAAGGTCTGCGGCAGCATGCGGGATTCGCCGCCGGCGATCACCGGGTTGGTCAGGAACAGGTCACCGGCTTTCAGCTCGGTGTCGAACGCCTTGAGCTTGACTGCGGCACCGGCAGTGGAAAACGAGTGCGGGGCAGCACCCAGTTCGTCTTCGTTCTTCTGGTGGGTCGGCAGGATACTGGTGCCAGCATGGCCGCCACCGCCGTCGAGTTTCAGGCCCAGCATGGCGTGGGCGTCCAGGCCAAAGCCGACTACACCCGGGGTATAGCCCGACTCGAAGCGGGCAACCGCGCCTTGGCCCCACTCTCGGGTGTCGCGCACGCCGGCGTTGTGGTTGTCGCGGTTGAAGTAGGCATTACGGAAATGCAGGTTGAAGGACGAGCCTTCGATGAAGCCATCAGCCTTGTCTTCATCTGCCTGGGCGGCGAAAGGGATCGTTGCAGTCAACGCAATGAACAGCGGGGTAAAACGAAACGCGGAAGGCACCGGTACTAGCTCCTTTGGTCTGACGGTGGGGCAGTTTTTATTTTCGAATGTGCGTCTTTTTTATAGGTGAACGTTACAGCTGGGCTGATAGTTAAAGCACATAAAAAAAGCCGCTGATCGGCAGCGGCTTTAAAAGGCTAACATATCGGCACCGGTGGTGCCCATGGCGTAGCCAAGGGAAAACGGGCGCAGCGACAGCGCTTGATCAGCTGTCGGCATTGGCATCTACAGAAACCTTGGAAGCTGTCTGTTTTGCGTCTTTTACGGCGTCCATCTGCTGTGCGGCTACGGCTTCGCGAGCCTCTTGGTGGACTGCGGCGAACTCGGCATTACGGGTGACGAAAGCCTGGGACTCTTCGGCCATGGCCAAGGGGGACAACAACAGGGAAGACAGGATGAAGATGCTGGCAATACCCATACTGTTGGACATTTGAAACTACCTTCTTGCAGTGCAAGTGCTAATGAGGACGGGGATAAAGTTAGTCTCATCAATGCACTTGAAACAGAGCGAAGTGCGATAAGGACTGTTGCGAAAAAGGTAAGTATCGCAGGAGAAGCAATTGGGCTTTCGCCGCAAACCACTACGCTAGACAGCCTGCGCGGTTCCCTGTGAGAGCGAACACCGGCGCAGCCGATGCCACCCTCCGCGTTGGATTCTTCGCGGCTGAAGCCGCTCCACAGGGATTGCGCCAGTTTGCAGGACTTTGCACAAGGCAGTTGTCTCACAAGGGCCTGGTCAGAAGCTGATGAAGGCGTAATACACCGGCGGCTCGTTGGTGGTACGCAAGCCGTGCCCCTGCAAGCTCGCCGTCAGCGCCGCGTCCTCCACATGCAGGGTCCACTCTGCCCGGTCATCCTCCGGTACCTGCGCGAGAACCGCGGCAAAGGCCCCCATGTCCGGCAGGTAGGCAGTAAACCCGTTGCCTTTGAGCGCACTGGTGGTCATGCCCAGCGCCTGGCACACCGCTACCTTGGCGCCGATGTCTTCGCGGTCGGCCTGGCGTGAGGCCTGCACCAGCGCCTCTAGCCCGACATCGACCAGTTGCGTGCCGTGAATCAGCTCCGGCCCCTGCTGCCAGGCTTCTGGCGGGCAGTCCTTGCTGTCCGGCCGCAGCGGGATATGCGGGTTGATTTCCACCGGGTAGATGCGGCAGACCAGCGGGCGCTGGTCATAGATGGTGCACAGGTCGTTGTCGTCGAGGTTGCGGCAGCGCCCGGGGTTGAACGCGGCAAAGGTCACCGACACGCGTACTTCACCGTGTCCGCAGGGCACGGGGTGGGAACGACGCAACACATGATCACGCTGTTCTACCGGCATGCCAGGGCCGTCCACCACGAAGGCTTCGATCAGCACCACCACCTGGCCGGCGTTGTTCGCCCAGTGGCGCGCTTCGGCCAGGGTCAAGGGCACGTGGTGGCCGGTGCAGCACTTGCCGCAGCCGGTACAGGCGAAGCGCAGGTTGTCGCTCACTAGGCTCCAGGGCTCCATTCGTTGACGAAGGCGCGTTGGTGCTTGAACACCTGCTGGCACTGCTCGTGGAGAAACTTCATACGCGATTCCGGCAAGTTACTTGCGAGGGGCGCGAATTATGCCCGACTCGGTCCCGACGGCAAGCCGGGAGTTTGTCTGCGAATGTATCAGCGCTCGGCGAACATCACGGCGCGCGCAGCCACTACAAGACAATCGGTCAGTTCCGGCGAGGAGAACTTGGTAAGAATGGCATTGGCCCCTGCCAGGGTCGCCTTTTCGCTGCTCATGGCGCTGTCCAGCGAGGTGTGCAGCAGTATGTACAGGTGCTGGAAATCGGGCGTTTCGCGCAGGGTGCGGGTGAAGGCGTAGCCGTCCATTTCGCTCATTTCGATGTCGGAGACGATCACGTTGATCTCCTGTGCGGTGCCTTGCAGTTCCAGCAGCACGTTGATGGCGTCCTTGGCACTGCGCGCGGTGTGGCATTCGATGCCGAGGTTGCGCAAGGTGTGCACCGACTGCTGCAGGGCTACCTGGCTGTCGTCCACCACCAGGATGTTGGCGGCGGCCAGCAGGCTGACGTCTTCCTCGCTCAAGCTCCGGTGAGGCGGTTCGGGTAGCGGCGGGGCGATGGCATGGATGACTTTTTCGATGTCCAGCACTTGCACCAGGGTGTTGTCGACCCGGGTCACGCCGGTGATGAACGAGCGGCTGCCTGAGCCGTAGGGTGGCGGTTTGATGTCGGTGCTCAGGCAATGCACGATGCGGCTGACCGCCTGCACATGCAGACCCTGGCGCGAGCGGCTTATCTCGGTGACGATCAGGCAACCGCTGTCCGGGTCGGCCAGCGGCCGTTCGCCAATTGCGCGGGAGAGGTCGATGACCGACAGCGAGTTGCCGCGCAGGGTCGCCACGCCTTTCACGTGGGGGTGCGATTCGGGCAGCTTGGTCAGCGGCGGGCAGGGGATGATCTCGCTGACCTTGAGCAGGTTGATTGCCATCAACTTGCCGCTGCGCAGGGTGAACAGCAGCAGGGACAGCGAGTCCGCGCGGGCATTTTGCGTGGCCATGGTGACCTTCGTGGGGAACAGGGAGTAACCGGTTATCGGCCTGTTCGGGCTTGGCTTTAGTCATTTTGCACAGAGCCTGGGAACGCTCGGGACCCTGTGAGAGCGCGCCGGGCATTGTTAGAAGCGGATGAAGGCGTAATACACCGCGGGCTTGTTGATGGTGCGCAAAGCATGTTCCTGCAAGCTGGCCACCAGCGCCGCTTCCCCTACATCCTGGGTCCACGGCGCCCCGTCATCTTCCTGCCTTGCGCCGAACCGCGGCAAACGCCCCGGTATCCGGCAGGTAAGCGGTAACAACGGTAATAGGTGTCTTACCCTCCGGTATGCAGCAGGGTTTGTGCGTTGTGGCTCGGTCCTTATTTGAAAGGGGACTATTGCTCAGGCAGTGGTGCGTCGGAAGTTAAAATTAACCAATGCCCCGTAGTATTCTCTGCTCTTGCTCGCGGCTGCCTCTTTGTCTCTGATGCTGGATGCGGCGTCCCTGAAGATTCTATAGTATTTGTGGCCTGCACCGCCGGTAAGCCCTAAGCTTTCGGCATGGGCATGGATTCGATTATAAGATCGCGCGCTCATAGTGGTTGGCGATATCTCGGGAGAGTATTTGGCGTAGGACATTCGTTTCGGAATGATCTGAATTTCAGCCCAGAGCCCATTTGGTGTCGGTAAGACAGCATTTATCCCGGTATATCCGAGAGGGTCTGTCGAAGAATCGATATATTTATACTTTCCGCCCATTTGTTCAATGGCGCTTACGATTTCAGGTATGACCTTTTTTTTGGCGACAAGTGTATTTCTAGCAATATCTTTAAGACGTGTTGGATCTCCCGCATACTTGCTTTGGGTTTTTTCCCATGCACGATTCCATGTCTTCTGAGGCGCAGGGAGCCAGCTGGCTCCATAGGTTTTACCAAGGGTTTGCGCAACGTTGTCGATATAAATGTTTGCCGCATTGGCTTTGGTAAACATTGTTCGCAGTTTGGCTCGTGCCGTCCACGCATTTATTTTCAGCATTATCGCTTCGCTGAAACGGCCACTGGGGTCGAACAGGTTTACAGGATCACCTAGCCCATAAGCAAAAGAGTTTATTCCTCCTGGGCCCGTGGGGCTGTAGCTGTCTGGCCTTAAAAATTTCATGAGGGCTGGGCTGAAAGCGCGATAGCCACGGCCAAGCAGATAAAAACCTGAGTGTTCAAGGCGCTCGCCATTGAACGCTAATAGATACTGCTCCGCGAATGGAGAGTAGCCATAAGGTGTATATGCTCTGCATTTTGTTTCGTGGGAATATATCTCGAAAAGAATGGTGTCTGATCTGTCTGTGCTGAAAAGTACTGTACTTTTCTCTGAGGTATCTTGGCGTTGAGTCGCAAGTGGCAAGCTTTCGTATCGGACGTAGACGATTTTCCCAAACGAAGTGAGCTCGGTGACAAGATGATCGTTTGCATAGAAACGTATGTTTTTGGCCATTGTCAGCGTCCGTAGTAGGCGTATACCTCATTTTGGCCGGTGATACTTTTGCGTCAATCTGGTAGATCTAGCAGTTGACAACTTCTGCAGCTCTAATCTGAGGGCGCCATGGCGTGCGCCGCCACCACCAAGCAGTCGGTCGGCTCCGGCGAGGAGAACTTGGTAAGAATGGCATTGGCCGCGGCCTGGGTCGCCTTCTCACTGCTCTTGGCGCTGTCCAGCGAAGTGTGCCGCAGGCAACCCCAATCAAGCCGGAAAACGTTAACTGACCGGCATTAGGGCTTGCCCCGCTCCCACAGGTACCCCCGCTGGTTTCAACTCAACGCAGCCCCAGCCGACGGGCGAGGCGGCTGAGGTTGGCGCGGTCCAGGCCCAGCTCCCGCGCAGCGGCCGCCCAGTTTTCCTGGTGCCGTTGCAGGCAGGCTTCGATCATCTGGCGCTGGTAGACGTCGACGGCTTCGCGCAGCCCACCCTCGGGTAGCAGTGCCGCTTGCAAGGGCGCGGCAGGGGAGGGCGGGGGGGCGGGCGTTGCCATTGGACGCAGGTCCAGGTCGATGGCTTCAAGGGTGAGGATGCGTGGCCTGTTGGGGTGTTGGCCCAGCGCCTTGAGCGCCGAACGACCGATCAGGTGTTCCAGTTCACGCACGTTGCCTGGCCAGCTGTAGGCCAGCAGCGCGGCCTGGGCTCCGCTGCTCAGGCGCAGGCTGTTCAGGCCCAGGCGTGAACGGTTCTGTTCGAGGAAGTAGCCAGCCAATAGCAGCACATCACGCCCCCGCTCGCGCAACGGCGGCACGTGCAGCGGGTACACGCTGAGGCGGTGATAGAAGTCGGCGCGGAAGTTGCCTGTGCGTACTTCTTCTGCCAGGTCGCGGTTGGTGGCTGCGATCAGGCGTACGTCCACACGGTGCTCGCGGTCCGAGCCCAGGCGCTGCAACTGACCGCTCTGCAGTACGCGCAACAGCTTGGCTTGCACTGTCAGCGGCAGTTCACCCACTTCGTCGAGGAACAGCGTGCCGCCATTGGCCAGCTCGAACTTGCCGCGTCGCTCGCCATGGGCGCCGGTGAAGGCACCGCGAACATGGCCGAACAGTTCGCTTTCCACCAGCGTGTCGGGCAGGGCGGCGCAGTTGAGGCTGACCAGCGGTTTGTCGGCGCGGTTGCTGGCCTTGTGCAGGGCCTGGGCCACCAGCTCCTTGCCGACGCCGGTCTCACCGGTGATCAGTACGGTCAGGTCGCTGCCTCCGACCAGGCGGATTTCCTCCACCAGGCGCTTGTGCGCCGGGCTCTGGCCAATCAGCTCCTTATCCTGGCCGCTGGCCTGGCGGTAGATCTCCGCGCGATGGTGCTCGTCTTCCGCGCGCAGGGCCAGGTTCTCGATGCGCTCGGCCACGGTGACCGTGGCGGCGGCCAGGCTGGCAAAGGCCTGCAGGGCGTCCAGCTCCAGGCTCTGGAACTGCCCGGGGGTGAGTGCGTCCAGGGTGACCAGGCCCCAAGGGCGCTCGTCGACCATCAACGGGCAGCCCATGCAGTCATGTACTTCCAGGTTGGCATCGGGGGTGTTGACCAGGCCGTCGTAAGGGTCTGGCAGCTCGGAGTCGCTGGCGAAGCGGGTGGGTTCCGGGCGGCTGAGCAGGATCTGGAAGCGTGGATGCTCGCTAACCCGAAAGCGTCGGCCCAGGGTATCGGGGCTCAGGCCGTCCACTGCCAGCGGCACCAGCCACTCGCCGTCCAGGCGCAGCAGCGCGGCGGCATCGCAGGGCAGCAACCCACGCATGGCCTGCAGCAAGCGGCGGTAGCGTTCCTGGTCGGGCAAGTCGCGGGACAGGTCGCTGACCAAAGGTAGCAGGGTGGTGAGCAGCGGCTTTGCAGTCATATGGACTCCTGTAGGTCGATATGACTATACGCCGGGTTGAGTCGTTTTGACATGATTGGTGTCAAGCCCTTGATTTTTCTGGAGATAAAAGTTGGCACGATTGATGTAGTAGCCGGTGCAGTCATTCGAAGCCACAGGCTCAGGAGTTGTTGCAATGCTCAATGCCGAACAACGTGCAATCATCAAGGCCACTGTCCCCCTGCTGGAAAGCGGCGGCGAAGCGCTGACCACCCACTTCTACAAGATGATGCTCAGCGAGTACCCGCAAGTGCGTCCGCTGTTCAACCAGGCCCACCAGGCCAGCGGTGACCAGCCGCGAGCCCTGGCTAACGGCGTGCTGATGTATGCCCGCCACATCGACCAGCTGGAGCAGCTTGGCGGCCTGGTCGGCCAGATCATCAACAAGCACGTTGCCCTGCAGATTTTGCCGGAGCACTACCCGATCGTCGGCAACTGCCTGCTGCGTGCCATCGAAGAAGTGCTGGGCAAGGAAATCGCCACCCCCGCCGTGATCGACGCCTGGGGTGCGGCCTATGGCCAGTTGGCCGACATCCTGATCGGTGCGGAAGAAAACCTCTATAAGCAGAAGGAAGAGGCAGAAGGCGGCTGGCGCGGTACCCGCGAATTCCGCCTGGTACGCCGTGAGCAGGAAAGCAGCGAAATCGTTTCGTTCTACTTTGCCCCGGTGGATGGCAAGCCGGTGCTCAAGGCCGAGCCTGGCCAGTACATCGGCCTGAAGCTGGATATCGACGGTGCCGAGCAGCGTCGCAACTATTCCCTGTCGGCACTGTGCGACGGCAAGGAATACCGCATCAGCGTCAAGCGCGAGGAGAGCGGCAAGGTCTCCAGCTACCTGCACGACGTACTGGCGGTGGGGGATACCCTGCAGCTGTTCCCGCCGGCGGGCGATTTCACCCTGGTGGCAAGCGAAAAGCCGCTGGTGCTGATCAGCGGTGGCGTGGGTATTACCCCGACCCTGCCAATGCTGCAGGCGGCACTGCAAACTCAGCGGGAGGTGCATTTCATTCACTGCGCGCGTAACGGCGCCGTGCATGCCTTCCGCGACTGGATCGACGACCTGGCCGAGCGTCATCCGCAGCTCAAGCGCTTCTACTGCTATGCCGAGCCGCAGGGTGGCGCTTCGGCTGATGCCGTGGGCCTGCTGAGCGAGGACTTGCTGGCCGAATGGCTGCCGCAAGCGCGTGATGTGGATGCCTACTTCCTCGGGCCCAAGGGCTTCATGGCGGCAGTCAAGCGCCAGCTGAAGGGCCTGGGCGTGCCAGAGCAGCAGAGCCGCTACGAGTTCTTCGGGCCGGCGGCTGCGCTGGAGTGATGTAGCGCCTGTACCGGCCCTTTCGCGGGTAAACCCGCTCCCACAGTGATCGCACAGGTTTTAAACCTTGTGGGGGCCCTGTGGGAGCGGGTTTACCCGCGAAGAGGCCGGTACAAGCTTACAGAATATTTATCCCGGCCGTTGGGCCGCACCTCACCTTCCTCCCTATATATAAGGAGACATGAAAGCGGCTGTGCAGCTTTCATCTTTAATCCTCCTTTAATCACGGTATCCTTCACTCCCGGGTGTCGAGGGGCTTGCTCCTGCGCGGCACCCGGGCAGCCGCTTTTTTGCCGCCCGGCGTTGAACCGACGTCGTTGCGGCCGGTCTCAGCCACACTGGATAGCCTTGCGCAGCGCTATCACGCCGCTTCCTCGGCACGCTCAAAGGCCCTGCCCAGCGTGTAGACTTGCGCCAGGCAGGCGGATCACGCTGCCATTATCCATCGAAGGAACCGGCAATGAACGAACAAACATCGCGCCTGAATCGGGAACGGCGCTTTCTGGTACTGTTGGGCCTGATCTGCATTTCGCTGATCGGTGGCGCCCTTTACATGCAGATTGTCCTGGGCGAGGCACCATGCCCGTTGTGCATCCTGCAGCGTTATGCGCTGCTGTTCATCGCCGTGTTCGCCTTCATCGCCGCGGCTATGCCCGGGCGCCGCAGCCTGACCTTCTTTGAGGCACTGGTGGTGCTCAGCGCCATTGGCGGAATCGTTGCGGCCGGCAACCATGTGTATATACTCGCCAACCCCATGGTCAGTTGTGGCATCGACACCCTTCAGCCGATCGTGGACGACCTGCCGCTGGCCAAGCTCTGGCCGCTGGTGTTCCAGGTCGACGGCTTCTGCAGCACGCCGTACCCGCCGATCCTCGGCTTGTCGCTGGCGCAATGGGCGCTGGTGGCATTCGTGCTGACGGCTGTTCTGGTTCCGCTCGGGATCTATCGCAACCGACGCCAGGCTTAGACAAAAGTCCCGAATTGCATGGGGGCTTTTACGCCGCATGAGAAGAGGGAAAATTTGTTCCCCGCTTGATCCAGATCAACCCGTAGGCCTTGCAGAATGCGGCTTTGGGGCCTATCAAGCGGGGTGCGACAAACTGTCGCGAAGTTGAATTTTCGAGCGGTATTGTTACGTATTCTGTAAAAGACTGTTGCTCAATAAGTCATAGTCAAGGGTTGGCGACCTATCTACAATCGCCCCCAATTTCCGTTCGGCACTGCTTGCAAGTCGCAGGATTGAAGGAAGCCCCAGCGCTCCTTTTTGCTGACTTCGTCAAGTTTCGCCCAACGGCGATACCGGGCGGACCCCCCTCCGCGTTTTCCCGCACCAAATGGACTTGGTCTGAAGTACAGGCCTGTTGCCTACGAAACCATAAGCACCGCTAACTCGCTTCACGCCTAGGTCCTGCAGTCGGACCCCGGGCAGGAGCGAGTACGGGCGCGAAATGCCGCACTTGGCAGGACGAAGTGTTGGCTACCAAAACACAAATTGCATTGAAGCAAGCTGATCTAGAGGTCGTGAGATGAGTAAAAAGCGTTACCCCAGACTGTTTGGCATATTGCCCTTTTTAGGCATGCTTTTACTCAGTGGGTGCAACTGGACCCTGCTCGACCCGAAGGGCCAGGTCGGCATTGAGCAAAAGAACCTGATCCTGATCGCTACCGGCCTGATGCTGCTGGTGGTGATTCCGGTCATTATCATGACCGTGGTTTTCGCCTGGAAGTACCGTGCTTCCAACAAGGCCGCCACCTACACCCCCGACTGGTCGCACTCGACCAAGATCGAAGCCGCAGTGTGGATCATCCCGATCCTGATCATCATCGCCCTGGGCTACTTCACCTACCACTCCACCCACAAGCTGGACCCGTACCGTCCGCTGGATTCCGACGTCAAGCCGATCCAGATCGACGTGGTCGCGCTGGACTGGAAGTGGCTGTTCATCTACCCGGAGCAGGGCATCGCCACGGTCAACAAGATCGTCTTCCCGGCTAACACCCCGGTCAACTTCCGCGTCACTTCCGATGCCGTGATGAACTCGTTCTTCATCCCGGGCCTGGGTGGCCAGATCTACGCCATGGCCGGCATGACCACCAAGCTGCACCTGATCGCCAATGAAAACGGCGAGTTCGACGGTATCAGCGCCAACTACAGCGGTGCTGGCTTCACCGGCATGAAATTCAAGGCTACTGCCACCTCCCAGGAAGACTTCGACAAGTGGGTCGCCGAGGTCAAGCAGTCGCCGAAGAAGCTGGACAAGGCCGAATACGACGCCTTGGCCAAACCAAGCGAAAACAACCCAGTCGCGCTGTATAGCGAGGCTTCGCCTGACCAGTTCCAGCTGATCGTCGACAAGTACGAAGGCATGAACCGCGGTCGTCCGAGCCACGAAGAAGCAGGCAGCAAAGATCTGGCCACTACCAAGGGTGTGGAATCGAGTATGCAACCAGCTGCCGGTGCAGAGGAGTAAGAGATGTTCGGTAAATTAAGCCTGGAGGCGATACCCTATCACGAGCCGATAGTCATGGTGACACTCGCCATTATCGCGCTCGGTGGTATCGCTTTGGTCGGTGCTATCACCTATTTCCGCAAGTGGACCTACTTGTGGAGCGAGTGGTTGACGACTGTCGACCACAAGAAAATCGGGGTGATGTACATCATCGTCGCGATGGTCATGCTGCTGCGCGGCTTTGCCGACGCCATCATGATGCGTACCCAGCTGGCTGCCGCTACCGGTGGCTCCGAAGGCTACCTGCCGCCTGAACACTATGACCAGATCTTCACCGCTCACGGTGTGATCATGATCATCTTCATGGCGATGCCGTTCTTCACTGGCCTGATGAACCTGGCGGTTCCTCTGCAGATCGGTGCACGTGACGTTGCCTTCCCGTTCCTGAACTCCCTGAGCTTCTACCTGCTGCTGGCAGGCGTGCTGCTGGTCAACATCTCGCTGGGCGTTGGTGAATTCGCCAAGACCGGCTGGGTTGCCTATCCGCCGCTCGCGGGCATTCAGTACAGCCCTGGGGTAGGTGTCGACTACTACATCTGGGCGCTACAGCTCTCGGGCCTGGGTACGACGCTTACCGGCGTGAACTTCCTCGTCACCGTGATGAAGATGCGCGCACCTGGCATGAAGCTGATGGACATGCCGATCTTCACCTGGACCTGCACCTGGGCCAACGTGCTGATCGTGGCTTCCTTCCCGATCCTGACCGCTGCACTCGCTCTGCTGACTGTTGACCGTTATCTGGACTTCCACATCTTCACCAACGAGCTTGGTGGGAACCCGATGATGTACGTCAACCTGTTCTGGGCGTGGGGTCACCCTGAGGTCTACATCCTGATCCTGCCGGCCTTCGGCGTGTTCTCGGAAGTTACCTCCACCTTCGCAGGCAAGCGCCTGTTCGGCCACCACTCGATGATCTACGCATCGGGCGCCATCGCCGTGCTGGGCTTCGCTGTATGGCTGCACCACTTCTTCACCATGGGTGCCGGCGCCAGCGTCAACACCTTCTTCGGCCTGGCGACGATGCTGATCTCCATTCCGACTGGTGTGAAGCTGTTCAACTGGCTGTTCACCATCTACCAGGGCCGTCTGCGCTTCACCGCGCCGATCATGTGGACCCTGGGCTTCATGATCACCTTCTCCATCGGTGGCATGACTGGTGTTCTGCTGGCTGTTCCAGGTGCTGACTTCGTGCTGCACAACAGCCTGTTCGTAATTGCTCACTTCCACAACGTGATCATCGGTGGTGCGGTATTCGGCTACATCGCCGGCTTCGCCTACTGGTTCCCGAAAGCCTTCGGTTTCACCCTGAACGAGAAGTGGGGCAAGGCTGCCTTCTGGTTCTGGATCTCGGGCTTCTACGTTGCGTTCATGCCGCTGTACGCCCTGGGCTTCATGGGCATGACCCGTCGTCTGAACCACTCCGACAACCCACTGTGGGAACCCTACCTGTACGTAGCCGTTGTCGGCGCCGTGCTGATCCTGTTCGGTATCGCCTGCCAGCTGATCCAGCTGTACGTATCGGTTCGCGACCGCAACCAGAACCTGGACGTGACCGGCGACCCATGGGGCGGCCGTACCCTGGAATGGTCGACTTCGTCGCCACCTCCGTTCTACAACTTCGCCCACATGCCTGAGAAGGTTGGCCTGGATGCCTGGCACGAAGCCAAGGAAGCCGGTGTCGCCTACAAGCCTGCGGCCAAGTACGAAGCGATCCACATGCCGAGCAACACCTCCACCGGTTTGTTCATGGGCCTGTTCCTGACCGTCTTCGGCTTCGCCTTCATCTGGCACATCTGGTGGCTGGTTGGCGCGAGCCTGGTTGCAACCATCGCTGTCTTCGTTCGCCACGCTGCGCGTGACGACCAAGGCTACATGGTTCCGGCCGAAGAAGTGGCGCGCATCGAAGGCGAGCGCATGAAAGCGCTGGCCAAAGCAGGTGCTCTGCCTGCCGGCGCACGTGTCGAATCGTTTGAGCGGGTGTAATCAATGTCCAGTCAAGTAATGCACGGTGCTGCTCATGGTCACGACCATGGGCATGACGACCACCACCACGACTCGGGCCAGATGACCGTACTCGGTTTCTGGCTGTACCTGATGACCGACTGCATCCTGTTTGCGTCGCTCTTCGCCACCTACGCGGTGCTGTCCGGCAGTTTTGCCGGCGGCCCGTCGGGTCATGACATCTTCCAGCTCGATTTCGTAGCTGTCGAAACGCTGTTCCTGCTGCTGTCCTCGATCACCTTCGGCTTCGCCATGCTGAAGATGTTCGATGGCAAGAAAGCTGGCGTACTGGGCTGGTTGGCTGTGACCTTCCTGTTCGGTGCAGGCTTCATCGCGATGGAAATCTATGAATTCCATCACCTGATCGGCGAAGGCTTCGGCCCGAACCGCAGTGGCTTCCTGTCGGGCTTCTTCGCCCTGGTAGGTACCCACGGCCTGCACGTGACCGCCGGCCTGATCTGGATGGCAGTCATGATGTACCAGATCAACAAGCACGGCATCACGCCGACCGCCAAGACCCGCATGAGCTGCCTGAGCCTGTTCTGGCACTTCCTGGACGTGGTCTGGATCTGCGTATTCACCGTCGTCTACCTGCTGGGAGTTCTGTAATGGCTAACGCACACGACACTCATCACGAAGGTAACCACGGCAGCGTCAAGTCGTACATGATCGGCTTCATCCTGTCGATCATCCTGACTGCGATCCCGTTCGGCCTGGCCATGTCGCCAAGCCTGCCGAAGAACCTGACCGTTCTGATCATTGTTGCCATGGCCGTGATCCAGGTAGTAGTGCACCTGGTGTACTTCCTGCACATGGACCGCTCGAAAGAGCAGCGCAACAACGTTTCGACGTTCCTGTTCACCACCTTGGTAATCGCTCTGCTTGTCGGCCTGTCGCTGTGGATCATGTTCAGCATCCACTTCGAAATGTTGGCCAAGTGAGGTAAGACTGCATGTCCGTGAAGCACTTTATCCAAATCACCAAACCGGGGATCATTTTCGGTAACGTGCTTTCCGTGGCAGGCGGTTTCTTCCTTGCCTCGAAGGGCCATGTGGATTTCGCCCTGTTCCTGGCAGTGGTGATCGGTACTTCGCTGGTGGTCGCGTCCGGATGCGTGTTCAACAACTGCATCGACCGTGACATCGACCACAAGATGGAGCGCACCAAGAACCGCGTCATGGTCCAGGGCGGTATGTCGCTGCCCCTCGCGCTGATCTACGCCACCCTGCTCGGGGTGGCGGGTTTCAGCCTGCTGTATGTCCAGGCCAACCCGCTGTCGGCGTTCTGCGCAGCTGTAGGCTTTATCGTCTACGTCGGTTTCTACAGCCTGTGGCTGAAGCGTAAATCGGTGCACGGCACCTTGGTCGGCAGCCTGTCTGGTGCCATGCCTCCGGTGATCGGCTATTGCGCCGTGAGCAACAGCTTCGACCTGGCTGCGGTCACCCTGCTGGTGATGTTCAGCCTGTGGCAGATGCCGCACAGCTTCGCCATCGCGATCTTCCGCTTCAAAGATTACAGCGCTGCCAACATTCCGGTCCTGCCGGTGGCTCGCGGCATCCTCGCGGCGAAGAAGCAGATCGTGCTGTACGTGCTGGCCTTCGTGCTCGCAACCCTGATGCTTACCCTCGGCGGTTACGCCGGCCTCGGCTACCTGGCCGTGGCAGCAGCCATGGGCCTGTACTGGCTGTACATGGCTTGGGGTGGCTACAAGGCCGAGGACGACAGCAAGTGGGCCCGCAAGGTGTTCGGTTTCTCCATCCTCACCGTCACTGCCTTGAGCGTGATGATGGGTGTGGACAGCCAGACCGCTGCGGACGTGCTGATGACTTACGCACGCTGATACTGCTGCCTGTTACACGAAAACCCCGGCCATTGTGCCGGGTTTTTTTATGGGTGTTTTCCTGTGCTGGCCCTTTCGCGGGTGAACCCGCTCCCACAGGTTCGTGCACAGGATTTGAGCTTGGTGCGTCCCCTGTGGGAGCGGGTTTATCCGCGAAGAGGCCGGACCTGAAATATAAATTTGAAATTTTCAAAAAATACATCTGAAAAATTCTAACAAAACAGGAAATTGTCCTTTACAGTCATCCTGTTTCGGCACTATCTTCTGATCCAGGCCGCCACATCGGCCAACGTCGCTCGGACGGTTCCGGGCGCTTACGTACTCAGAGGAAACCATGGCCAACCCAGGTTCGCCGCGCCGCTTTGCGCGCATCGATCGTCTCCCCCCTTACGTTTTCAACATCACTGCCGAGCTCAAGATGGCTGCCCGCCGCCGTGGCGAGGACATCATCGACCTGAGCATGGGCAACCCCGATGGCGCTACCCCACCGCACATCGTTGAGAAGCTGGTGCAGGTCGCCCAGCGTGAAGACACCCACGGCTACTCCACCTCCCGCGGCATCCCGCGCCTGCGTAGGGCCATCTCCAACTGGTACAAGGAACGCTACGAGGTCGACATCGACCCGGAAAGCGAAGCCATCGTCACCATCGGCTCGAAGGAAGGCCTGGCGCACCTGATGCTGGCCACCCTCGACCAGGGCGACACAGTGCTGGTACCCAACCCCAGCTACCCGATCCATATCTACGGGGCGGTGATCGCCGGAGCCCAGGTGCGTTCGGTGCCGTTGGTGCCGGGAGTGGACTTCTTCAACGAACTCGAGCGGGCCATCCGTGAGTCGATCCCCAAGCCGAAGATGATGATCCTCGGCTTCCCGTCCAACCCTACCGCCCAGTGCGTGGAGTTGGACTTCTTCGAGCGCGTGGTGGCTTTGGCCAAGCAGTACAACGTGCTGGTGGTGCATGACCTGGCCTATGCCGACATCGTCTACGACGGCTGGAAAGCACCATCGATCATGCAGGTGCCGGGGGCCAAGGACATCGCGGTGGAGTTCTTCACCCTGTCCAAGAGCTACAACATGGCCGGCTGGCGGATCGGCTTCATGGTCGGCAACCCCGAGTTGGTCAGCGCCCTGGCGCGGATCAAGAGCTACCACGACTATGGCACCTTCACCCCGCTGCAAGTGGCCGCCATTGCCGCACTGGAAGGTGACCAGCAGTGCGTGCGCGACATTGCCGAGCAATACCGCCAGCGCCGCAACCTGCTGGTGAAAGGGCTGCACGAACTGGGCTGGATGGTCGAGAACCCCAAGGCCTCGATGTACGTGTGGGCGAAGATCCCGCCGGAGTATGCGCACCTGGGCTCGCTGGAGTTTTCCAAGAAGCTGCTGGCCGAGGCCAAGGTGTGTGTGTCGCCGGGGATTGGCTTTGGTGACTATGGTGACGACCATGTGCGCTTTGCCCTGATCGAGAACCAGGACCGTATTCGCCAGGCGATTCGCGGGATCCGGCAGATGTTCCGGGCTGATGGTTTGACCCGCAAGTAAACCATTGGGGCTGCAAAGCAGCCCCGACTGACTCAAAGGCGAGTTTTCCGCCTGCATCCCGCCGATTGATCTACCTATTTTCTGCACTCATTTATCAACACAGAGAGCCTAAAATGAGTGTCTTCACCGCCTATTTCTGCGGCACCGGTTCCCACCGCTTCGACGACGCCAACCCCAATTTCTGGAATGGCGAGCTGGTCTCGACCCTGGCCAGCAACGACCAAGGCCGCGAGTTCGCCCACTGGATCGCCGTTGACGGCCCCGGTAGCGGCAACCTCCAGGACGACAACCTGTTCGTCGAGCCCGGCGGCTACTTCAACTGGACTGGCCAGTTGTTCGGTCGTGGCTGGGAAGAGAACGTCAACCATGTGCTGCAGGTGATAAAAGGCGAGAGCAGCTGGCAGCGCACCAAGCTGAGCGAAGAAGAATACGAGCGGCTGAAGAACGCTGGCGTACCTATCCCGGATGCTTCCTCCACGGCTTCCTGGTTCTGGCGCACCTATGACTACGGCGAGCGCCACCCAACTCCACAGGAGCTGCAGGAACGCATCATCAAGCTGTTCCGTAAGCCGCGCCTGCCGACCCAGGTGAATCTGGTGGGCTGGAGCAGGGGAGGGATCAGTTGCCACATGCTGGGCAACGCCATGGCGCAGGACCCTGTATTGCGGGGCATACCAGTCAATATCTTCGCCATCGACCCGGTGCCAGGCATCGGCAACCTGCAAAGCCAGCGGGTAACCCTGGCGGGCAATGTCCGCGAGTACGTGGGTTTCTATTCGCGGGACGAGCGATCCAAAGGCTTTGCCTGTGTGATCCCGTCGGTCGAGCCAGATACGCGGATCTGCATCTACCCCATGCCAGGCCGCCATGCCACGCTGGTGGGTAACGCCTCGGTCGACGGTGCGGGTGACGGCAAGATACTGGTGGAGCCGGGGTTGATCGTTCGGCATTTTGCCGAGGTCTGCCTGACCCGGTGGGGTGTGCAGCTGGACAAGCGCCTGTCCCTGAGCGACAACCAGTTGATGCAGTATCACAGGGTCATGGCTGCTGCCGAAGGGCAGTACAAGGCCATGCGCAGCGAGTCCTATACCGTACTGACCGAGGGCGAAAAGGACGACCGGCTGGTGCATTGCGGCGAGGCTCGCACACACTTCAGCAAGGTATGTGGTGATGGCTATGACCCGACCGAAGGCCTTGGCTTGCAGCGCTGGGATGTCACTTCCTACAAGGCATTACGCTAACTTGAACGGGCGGCCGGCGAAGGCGCTGGTCGTCCATGCTCAATTGCCGGATCAGCGGCAAATATTTTTGCATTCCCCCTCTATCCAGACGCCCCGGCTTGGATTGAAAATGGCGCCGCGGGCCAGGCCCGATAACAACAACCTTCCCTCCGTGCCATCATGTCCGAATATAACCCTTGCCTTGACTGCGGCGCCTGCTGCGGGTACTTCCGTGTGTCCTTTTTCTGGGGCGAATGCCAGTCTGCCGGGGGCGTTGTGCCGGACGACCTGGTGGTACAGATCAACCCCACCCGTGTTGCCATGATCGGTACCGATGCCAAGCCCTGCCGCTGCGTCAGCCTTGATGGCGAGATCGGTAAAGAGGTGGCTTGTACCATTTACGCCAACCGTTCCAGCCCTTGCCGCGAGTTCGAGGCGTCGTGGGTGGGTGGGGTGCATAACCCCAGCTGCGACGATGCGCGGGCGGCGTATGGCCTGCCACCGCTGACCCCGCCGGGGGCTAATGAGCCGCATTGGCCGGATGATGGGGCTGAGGTGGCCTGATTCTTCCAAGGTTGTCTGTGCCGGCCTCTTCGCGGGCATCAGCTGTAAGAAGATTCTGAACCTGAAACCAAATGCTTCAGGTGGCCGGGCATTGGGAATTATCCTACGAGCTCAGTCGGATGCCGTCTGATAGGCAGGGAAATACCACAGCGTTAACTTCACCGTTCGCCCAGAAGGCGAGCGAGTGTGAGAACTCGTTGTTGGTAGTCCCTTGTCAGCTTATGGCAGCTGTGCGCGTGCAGGCTTTGGCCTGACCGTGGTGACTCCAACACGGGCTTCTCACCTCGCGCACGGCTGCCGCCCAAATCTGTGAGAAGGATCGAGGTGGTTGCCTCCAGCACACATTTGGAGTTCATCATGATCAATCACCTCAAATCCCGCACCACCGCAGGCGTGGAGAAGTTCCTCGAGTTGTACCGGGTAGAACCGGGCGTACCGCTTGACCTGGCATTCGATGAATTGTCGGTCCTGATCGGCTGCATCAAGCATCTGAACGAAGAGGCCGAGATGGAGGGCGACAAGATCGCCGGCAGCGCGGCACGGATTCTCAGTGCCATGGCCAAGGCGCTGATCAATGACATGGAAGTGGGGTTGAACCGCGGAGATTGAGTAATGGCCTGATGTGCCTGTCGGGCTGGCCAGTAGCGGCTGACAGCTGCATGCCGAAAGGTTTGCGGTGGTTTTGAGACCGAGCGCCGCCCGCGCGGCGCTTCGCGGGACAAGCCCGCTCCCACATTTGTTGCAACGTGCCGAACCTGTCAGGCCATGGTTGCCAGCCTTGGTGGGCTGACTGGATTTCTGGGTTGGCATTGCTGCCGCCCCACCTGCCTCAAGTCCTGTACAAAGGCTGACAACGCCTCTCCCACAGGCATGGCCACGTTGCAACAAATGTGGGAGCGGGCTTGTCCCGCGAAGCGCCGCGCGGGCGGCGCTCGATTTCCGCACCACCACCAAACCCAAGGCAGTCACCTCTCAAATACAACCCCAAACCCAAGGCAGGCACCTCTCAAATACAACCCCAAACCCAAGGCAGGTACCTCTCAAATACAACCCCAAACCCAAGGCAGGCACCTCTCAAATACAACCCCAAACCCAAGGCAGGCCCCCCTCAAACACACCCCAAAACCCAAGACATGCCCCACCCACCCCACATGAAGTTAAACTGTCATCTCCCCAGCAATGGACAGGAGATCCGGCGTGACCCCACCCCGCAGTTTCCCCAGTGACCTCTGCCTCGACAGCCCGCGTCTGCAATTGCGCCCCATGCGCCATGCCGATGCCGCGCAATGGCTGGCGATCATGGCCGACCCCGAGGTCATGCGCTATTGGCATCATGCCCCCTGGCAAGATCTGGCCGAAGCCGAAAGCGCCCTGGCCGCCGACCGCGAAGCCTATGCCAATGGTGACCAGCTCAAGCTTGGCATGTACCGCCGTGACAGCGGAGAACTGATCGGCATGGTTCAGCTGTTCAACATCGACGACGTTTCCCGCCGTGGCGAGATCGGCTACTGCCTGGCCAGCGCGGTGCAGGGCAGGGGCTACATGGACGAAGCACTGACCTGCTTCATCGACTACCTCGCCCACACCTTGCACATGCGCCGTCTGGAAGGCGAGATCGACCCGCGTAACCAAGGGTCGGCACGCACCCTGGAGCGCCAGGGTTTTGTGCTGGAAGGTACCCTGCGTGCGCGTTGGTGCGTTGCCGGCGAGTTGTCCGATTCGGGTATTTATGGCCTTCTGCTAGAGCCCCCGGTTGCCTAGGAAATAAATCTTTTGCCAGTTTTCTACCTGAGCGTCAGCCTGCTGCTTTACCTGCTCGCACTGTTCTTCGATGGCGCGCTGATGAGCGGCGACCGCCACATGCCGGCCCTGCAAATGCTGTTGTACGGTCCCTGGGGCGTGCCCTTCGGCTTGTACCAATGGTTTGCCAACCCGCTACTGGCCTTGGCGATCCTTGCCCATAGACGTTTTCGCCGGCTGGCATTGCTGGTTGGGCTGGTGGCTGTGTACCTGGCTGCCAGCAGTTTCGGCATTGACCGTTTGCCGGACAACCAGAGCTATGAGTTTCATGACCTGACCGGCCTTGGTGCCGGTTTCTACCTGTGGCTGGCGGCGATGGTGGTGTTTTGCGTGGGGCAGGCCTGGCATTGCTGGAGGGCGCGCAGCGCCGGCGACATGCCAGGCTGGAGTTGGCTGGATGTGCTGTTGATTGCGGCGCTTGGCGTGGCGCTGTATGCGGCAACGCAGATGCCGTCGCTGCGCTTCGAGCCGGGCAAGGTGCTGATGCCGCCGGAACAGCCGCAGACGCTTTGAAGTCCATAAGGAGGGCGCATGGGTAAGCATTACCTGACGGGCCCCGGCACTGGTCTGTGTGCTGTCGCTGGCAGGTCCATGTACAAGCCAGTGGCGGGACCATGGCGCAGCTGGAAGGTGGGGCCTGTGTGATGGACATGACCCGCGACCGGGTGGCGGAGCTGGAGCGGGTGCTTAGTCCCGGGCAGTAAGGTTGTCTATACGGGCCTCTTCGCGGGTAAACCCGCTCCCACAGGTATTTCGCAAGCTTTGAGATCACGCTGTACCTGTGGGAGCGGGTTTACCCGCGAACACCGGCAACGCCGGTGCCATCCACCGCACGTTTCTACTTGCGCGGTTCGCGTAGCGCCCGGGCCTTGAGGTACTCGCGCACTTCCACGGCATCCCCGGCAAACTCGATACGTTCAGCCTTGGCCGCGCGCTGGTAGGCATACATCGGGTCGTAATATTCGTTCAGCAACCCTTCGATCCAGCCACGGTGCAGGTCCACCGCGCCGCTGCGCTGCTGTTCTTCCAGGGCCTGGCGCAGGACTTCCGACAGCCGCTGATAGCGCTCCCCCCCCAAGCGTTTGTAGATGTTGGCCATGCTCTGCAACATGCGCTCTGCGAACAGCCGGGGGCCGTCTTCTTCACCATGCACACTGACGAACTCGGCGCTGAGGTTGATCACGTAGTCGCGCAGAATGCGTTCTACCCGGTTGGCGAAGCTGTCTTCCAGCCACACCAGCGGATACTGCTGCATGCCTTGGTACAGCTCCAGCGGCACCGTGCAACTGCCCACGATGCGGCCTTCATCCTCCAGTACGAACTGCTCGATGCCACGGGCGCGCTTCTTCAGCACGTCGATGGCCAACCTGTTTTCGAAGTCGATCTGTGCCGGCTGCGCAGTGGCGCGCTTGCCGAAGCTGGAACCACGGTGGTTGGCATGGCCTTCCAGGTCGAGCACGTTATCCAGTTGGTGCAGCACGTCAGTCTTGCCGGTGCCGGTCAGGCCCCCCACCAGCACGAAATCGCATTGCTCCACCGCCTGCTCGGTAGTCTCCAGCAGGAACGTACGCATGGCCTTGTAGCCACCTTTGACGCGAGGGTACTGGATGCCAGCTTCATCGCGCAGCCAGCCCTGCACGATCTGCGAGCGCAGGCCGCCACGGAAGCAGTATAAGTAGCCTTCCGGATGGGCCTTGGCGAATGCTGCCCAAGCCTCCAGGCGTGCCTGCTTGGTGGCGCCGCTGACCAGTTGGTGGCCCAGGGCGATAGCGGCGGCCTGGCCCTGCTGCTTGTAGCAGGTGCCCACCCTCTGCCGCTCCTGGTCGTTCATCAGCGGCAGGTTGACGGCACCGGGAAAGGCGCCCTTGGCAAATTCGACAGGTGCGCGCATGTCCATCATCGGCACGTCGTCGAGGAACAGCTGGCGGAAGTCGGTGCAGTCGGGGCGCATCAGATCACCTCGACCGCATGGCTCTGTCGCTCGACCAGCTTGCCGATCGGCGCCAGTTGCAGGCCCAGTTCGGCGGCCGCCGCCAGGAATTCGGCTTCACCTTCCGGGGTAACCGCCACCAGCAGGCCACCGCTGGTCTGCGGGTCGCACAGCAGGTGCTTCTGGTCGTCGCTCAGGGCGCCGATCTTGTGCCCGTAGCTGTCAAAGTTGCGCAGGGTACCGCCGGGGATGCAGCCCTCGGCCAGGTAGTGGTCGACGCTGGGCAGCCGCGGTACGGCGGCATAGTCCAGGTGCGCGGTAAGGCCACTGCCTTCGGCCAGTTCCACCAGGTGGCCGAGCAGGCCGAAACCGGTGACGTCGGTCATGGCCTTGACACCGTCAAGCTTGCCGAAACGGCTGCCGGGAGTGTTGAGGGTGCACATCCAGTCGCGGGCCAGGCCCTGGTCCTGCGCGCGCAGCTTGGCCTTCTTCTCGGCGGTGGTCAGGATGCCGATGCCCAGTGGCTTGGTCAGGTACAGGCGGCAGCCTGCGCTGGCAGTGTCGTTGCGCTTGAGGTGGCGCTTGCTGACCACGCCGGTGACCGCCAGGCCGAAGATCGGCTCGGGGGCGTCGATGGAGTGGCCACCGGCCAGTGGGATGCCGGCTTCGGCGCATACCGCACGGCCTCCGCGGATCACTTCCCGGGCCACTTCCGGCGGCAGTACGTTGACCGGCCAGCCGAGGATGGCAATGGCCATCAGCGGGTCGCCGCCCATGGCGTAGATGTCACTGATGGCATTGGTGGCGGCGATACGGCCGAAGTCATACGGGTCATCGACGATCGGCATGAAGAAGTCGGTGGTCGAGACCACGCCGCGCTCGTCGTCCAGCGCGTACACGGCAGCGTCGTCACGCGAGGCGTTGCCCACCCACAGTTTCGGGTCCAGGGCCTGGGCGCCGCTTTCGGCGAGGATCACATCCAGCACCTTCGGGGAGATCTTGCAGCCACAGCCGGCACCATGGCTGTACTGGGTCAGGCGAATCGGCTCGCTCATGTGTACCTCAGGAGGTCAATTTGTTGCGCGATTGTAGCAAAGCTGGCCTTTGCGCCTGCGCCTCTTATAATTCCCGTTGCCGGCGCATAGGCCGGCCTTTCCCCGCTATTGAACCGGAGAACACCCATGCTCAAACGCCCTCTGGCGCTCGCCGCCGGCCTCGTGCTGTCTTGTTGTGCCGTTGTCGCCCAGGCTGCTGACACCCTGCGGGTCAGCGCCATCCCTGACGAAGCACCGACCGAACTGCAGCGCAAGTTCAAGCCGCTGGGCGAGTATCTGGCCAAGCAACTGGGCATGGAGGTGAAGTTCGTACCGGTTGCAGACTACCCGGCGGTGGTCGAGTCACTGGCCTCCGATCGCCTCGATCTGGCCTGGCTGGGCGGCTTTACCTTCGTCCAGGTGCACCTGAAGGACCCGACCGCCACGCCGCTGGTGCAGCGTGAACAGGATGCGCAGTTCACCTCCAAGTTCATCACCGCCAACCCCGACGTGAAGAGCCTGGCCGACCTCAAGGGCAAATCGTTTGCCTTCGGTTCCATCTCGTCCACCTCGGGCAGCCTGATGCCGCGTTACTTCATGCTCAAGCAGGACAACATCAAGCCTGAAGACTACTTCAGCCGCGTTGCCTACTCCGGTGCCCACGATGCCACCGTAGCCTGGGTGCAGGCCGGCAAGGTCGATGGTGGCGTGCTCAACGCCAGCGTGTGGCAGAAGCTGGTGGATGCCGGCAAGGTCGATACCGCCAAGGTGAAGGTGTTCGCCACCACCCCGACCTACTTCGACTACAACTGGACCGTGCGCGGTAACATGGACCCGGCGCTGAAAGAGAAGATCAAGAAAGCCTTCCTGGACCTCGATCCGGCCAACCCGGAGCACAAGGCGATTCTCGACCTGCAGGCCGCCAGCCGCTTCATCGAGACCAAGCCTGAGAACTACGTGGGCACCGAGCAGGCTGCACGTGAGGCTGGCCTGCTCAAGTGACATCTACAGTGGCTTCCAAGGTGGCTATTCATCTGCACGGGGTCGGGCTGCGCCATGGCCAGGTGCGTGCGCTTGACGCCGTGAGCCTGCGCATCGGCCAGGGTGAGCGCGTCGCCATCATCGGGCCTTCGGGGGCGGGAAAGTCCAGCTTGCTGCACCTGATGGCGACCGCCATCCAGCCCAACAGCGGGCGCCTGGAGTTGCTCGGCGAGCAGCCCTGGGCATTGTCCGTCAGGGCGCGTCAGCGCCTGCGTGCGCGGGTCGGCCTGGTGCACCAGGCGCCGCCCTTGCCGCCGCGCCAGCGGGTGGTGACGGCGGTTCTGGCCGGCCGCCTGGGGCAGTGGGGCGTACTGCGAGGCTTACTCAACCTGCTGTACCCCAGCGATGTGCCGGGGGCGCGCCAGGTACTGGCCGAGCTGGGACTGGCCGACAAGCTGTTCGTGCAGTGCGGGCAATTGTCCGGTGGCCAGTTGCAGCGAGTGGGCATTGCCCGGGCGCTATACCAGCAGCCGGAGGTGTTACTGACCGACGAGCCGGTGTCAGCCATGGACCCGGTGCTGGCCGACCACAGCCTGGCCTTGCTTAACCGCCACGCCCAGGCCAATGGCGTGACCCTGGTGGCGAGTCTGCATGCCGTGGACCTGGCACTGGCGCACTTCCCGAGGGTGATTGGTATCCGCGAAGGGCAGGTGGTGTTCGACTGCCCGGCGCAAGCGGTGACCGAGCAGTTGCTGGATGCACTGTACGCCAACGAACAACTGGCGTCGTCGCCAATCCAGGGGCCGACCCTGACCGTGCAGATTCCGCGATGCTGAAGCTTGATGCCCACGACCCGGCGCTGTTGCCGCGCTTGCTGCTGGCCCTGCTGGCGGTGGTGGTACTGTGGCCTGGCATCCGGTTGAGCGAACTGAACCCCGGGGTACTGCTGCAGGCGGAGAACCGTGAGCAGATCGCCAGCTTCACCAGCGCCTTCTGGCCGCCGGCACACGATGCCGACTTCCTTTCGCTGCTGTATGAAGCCACGTTGCAGACGTTGGCTGTGGCCACCACTGGCATGGCTTTAGCGTTGCTGCTGGCGGTCCCCGCCGGGCTGTTGGCGAGCCGTGCCCTGTCGTTGCGCGCCGCCTCCCGTGGCGGTCGCGCCGGGTTGTGGTCGCGCCTGCTGCGCCTGCCGGTGCGCTGGTTGCTGATTTTCCTGCGCAGTGTCCCGGAAATCGTCTGGGCGTTGCTGTTCGTGCGGGCCGTAGGGCTGGGGCCAACGGCGGGTGTGCTGGCCATCGCCATCACCTACAGCGGCATGCTCGGCAAGGTCTATGCCGAGATTTTCGAGTCGGTCGACCAGCGCCCGGCCCATGCCTTGCTGCAGGCGGGTAGTGGCCGGCTGTCGGCATTTCTCTATGGCATCCTGCCAAGTGCGGTGTCCGAAGTGGTGTCGTATACCGTGTACCGCTGGGAGTGCGCGGTACGCGCCTCGGTGGTGATGGGCTTTGTCGGTGCTGGCGGGCTGGGGCAGCAGATCGACCTGTCGATGCGCATGTTCGCCGGTGCGGAGGTGGCGAGCATGCTGCTGACGTTCCTGGTCCTGGTGATGCTGGCCGACCTGCTCAGCCGCTTCCTGCGCTGGAGGCTGGCATGAACCGGGTGATCAACTTGCTGGTGCTAGGCGCCATCGTGGCTGCGGTAATGAGCTCGTTCGCATATCTGGAGCTGGACTTGCAAGCGCTGGTCGGCAACGGCGGGCTGGGGCAGATGGGGGAGTATGCCGGGCGTTTCCTGCACCCGGACCTGTCTGTCGGGCACCTGCGCGCGGTTGCGCATGGGGCGCTGGAAACCCTGGCCATGTCGGGCCTGGGCACCTTGTTGGCCATGGTGCTGGGCATACTGCTGGCGCTGCCGGCTGCTGGGCGATTCGGTTGGCCGTTGCAGGCCTGTGCGCGGTTGCTGCTGAATGCCCTGCGGGCCATCCCGGAACTGGTGTGGGCTGCGCTGACGGTACTGGCGGCCGGGCTTGGGCCGAATGCCGGTACCCTGGCGTTGGCGCTGCATACTGCCGGCGTGCTGGGGCGGCTGTTTGCCGAGGCGCTGGAGAATGCACCGCCGGAGCCGGCGGCGGCCATCCGCTTGCAGGGCGGTAGCCAAGTGGCGGCATTCTGCTTTGGCACCTTGCCGAACCTGTGGCCGCAGTTGCTGGCCTATAGCCTGTACCGCTGGGAGAACAACATCCGCATGGCCAGCGTGCTGGGGTTTGTCGGTGCTGGCGGGTTGGGGCAGATGCTGTATACCACCCTGAGCCTGTTCCAGGAGGCACAGGCCAGCACGGTGATCATGGGGATGCTGGTGCTGGTGTTGCTGGTGGATGCGTTGAGTGATGTGTTGCGCCAGCGTTATGTGCGGGCTTGATCGATAGCCGGGGCCGCGTTGCGGCCCTTTCGCGACACAAGGCCGCTCCCACAGGTAGAGCACAGCGTTTGAGGCCTGTGCCGTAACTGTGGGAGCGGCCTTGCGTCGCGATGGGCTGCAAAGCAGCCCCCAAAAGTCGCTCAGGCACCACCAACTTCGGCACACTGCGCCTCCCGCTGCATCGACTCCAGGTTGCGCTCGATCGTCTCGCAAATGCTGTCCATCTGGATCTGGTGCTCACTGAGCCTGAACGGGCTTTGCAGGTCCGTCCCGATCCGCTCGATAGCCAGCAACATGAAGCCCACCACCGTCGAAGCCAGCGGTGTGAACCAGCCCAGCGACTCCACCAGCCCCACCGGCACGATCAAACAGAACAGTGTGATGAACAACCGCGGATCTTCTCGTCCAGCCCCATGCAGTGCCTCGCTGACTCAGCCGGGTTGGATCAACTCTTGTTTCATCTGCACCAATGCCACCCGCGAGCCATCCCACCCCTGCCGTTCCTCGATGCCGAACGGCACGAAGCCCAGCTGTGGATAAAGCAGCAGGCCCGCTGTGTTGTGGTTGAAGCACGACACCCAGACCTCCCGGGCTGCGAACTGTTGGCGGGCCAGTTCGATCATGGCAGTTACCAGGTAGCGCGCTACGCCGTGGCCGCGTGCGGCGTGGGCCACGACCACGTTGCCCAGGGCGCACACGCCACCGTGTTCGGCCTTGTAGAAGTTGGCGAATGCCAGCACCGTGCCGTTGCCTTCCACCACCGTGGAGCTGCTGCGCTGGGCGATGGCATCGTTCAGCTGGGCGGGGGAGAGAGGGTACTTGGCTTTGGGGAACATGTAGAACAGTTCGGCCGGGCTTTGCGGGAAGCTGCAGATTCCAGGGATATCGTCGGGCCGTACGGGGCGGTGGGTCAGGTGCATAGCAAGTCCTTGTGTGCTGGCTGGTCGGGCCACTTCGCGGGCAAGCCCGCCCCCACAAGGGGCGGGGGAAGTCATATTCTGCCCCGCGACGGGTCAATGCTCACTATTCATGAAGCTGTTTCCCCCTTGGTCGGGGTCGCGTTTCGCATCAGCTCTTTGCGCAATTTGCCGGGGGACATGCCGAACAGGTTCTGGAAATGCCGAATGAAATGGGGAGCATCGGCAAAACCGCATTCGAAAGCGATTTCTCCGATATGTCGATCCGAGCTGATGAGCAGCCAGCGGCCAAACCTGAGTCGAACCTGGCGATAGAACTGGGCCGGAGTGCTACTGGTTTCGGCGACAAACAGACGCTCCAGTTGCCGTTTACTGGTACCGACAAGGTTCGCGATCGCGTCGATATCCAAAGGCTCGGTCATGTGCTTTTCCATCAGCATCACGGCTTCGTGCAGGCGCCTGTTCGAAGAGCTGGCGTAGCCAAGGGCCTTGCGTCGATCGACGAAACTGCCAGAGCTGCTTTTCGCAACGGTCATCTGGTGAACGACCTTGCCGGCCCGATCCGGGCCGCAATGCATCCCGATAAGATGGATGGCCAACTCGATCACCGAGATACCACCTGCGCAGGTGATCCGATCCTTGTCGATGAGGAAGTCACTGTTGCTGACAAAGCGCAATCGTGGGAACAGACGTTTCCAGTCATCGCAATGGTAGGCATGCACACAGGCAGTACGTCCCTCCATCAGGCCATGTCGCGCGAGTACGAAGCTGCCTGTGCATAGGCCGATCAATGGCACGTCAGCGGCGGCTGCCTGATGCAGGAATGCCGGATAAGTCTTCGGCGCTGCCTCCAGGTAATCCAGTAGCCCACCAATCACCACGATGTAATCGAATTGATGAGGGTCGGTGAGTTCACTGTCGATGGGTACATCCAGCCCGCAACTGGAAATGACTCTTTGCCCAGGGGTACCGAGGACTTTCCATTGGCATCGTATCGGGCGGCTCTGATCGCCGGTATCGGCAGCATGTCGCAACGCATCGGTCAGCCCCGAGAGTGACAGCAAGGGGAAGCGCGGCCATAGCACGATACCTATAGACAACTCGGTGGCGCCGCGTCGGCTTGGCGGATGTCGTGCCTGACCCTTGTCAAGCGCTTCCACGAGGCTTGCGCTGGAGGTGTTGGGCAGTGCATCTCCGAAATGTCGCAAATGTTCAATCATTCCTGCAAAGCATCCAACCAGTTATCCCGATGATCACCATACGATGAGCTCCTGCCTAACACCATGCTGTTCATAAAAAAAGCAATCTAGGAGCACGTGATGAAGAAGCCCAACGTTCGACGTTTTGCCGGTATCTACGCGGGTTTGCTGGTATCCATGCTGGCCTCGGTGCCGGCATTCGCACTGGAAACGGTAGAGCCTGGAAGCCTGACTATCGCGTTCACTGGCGATATGCCGGGGACCGGTTATCAAGACAGCCGGATGGTCGGCTATGACGGTGAAATCCTTCAACAAATATCTGAGAAGCTGGGCTTGAAAGTCAAGCCTGCCTTGATGGACTGGGCCAGCACCATCGCCTCGGTACAAGCTAACCGCGTGGATGTCATGGCCGGCACCATGGGCTGGACCGAGCAGCGCGCGAAGATCATGACCGTGAGTGACCCGATTCACTATTTCAAGAACGGCATCACCCAGACCGACAAGACCAACTGGAGCAGCCTCAAAGATTTGCAGGGCAAGAAGGTCGGCACCATCACCGGTTTCTCGTTCATCCCAGAGATGCGCAAGATCGAAGGGTTGCAAGTTGCTTTGTACGACACCTCCGATGCCGCGGTGCGCGATCTTCTCGCCGGACGCATCGATGCAGTGATCGGTGATCCTCCAGTCATGCAATACGCCATTTTTCGCAACGAGCAGTGGCACCTGCGTTTCAACGCCTTCACCGACAACGATCCGAATTTCCCACTGCTGACGGGGTTAGGTCAGGTGGTTTACGGCTTCAACAAAGAGGCCAGCCCGCAGTTGGTGGCTGCCGTGAACGAACAGATCCAGACCCTCTGGAAAAGCTGTGAAATGCGCAAGATCGGTGCCCGCTACGGCCTGACTCAGGATGTCTGGTATGTGCCGGAAGGCAAGGACCTGAGGCAGGGGGTCGACCGTCCGGCGGACTGGAAACTGCCCGGCTGCAAGTAAGCGCTTGAGCGGATGAATCGGCCTGGTAGCCGGTGCCGGTTCATCGCCATGTCTATAAAAAAAAGAGGTTAACCAAGATGTCGACTCCGTCCGAACCTGCGTTGCTGCGAGTGCATGACCTGCACAAAAGTTATGGTGATCTGGAAGTACTCAAAGGGATCAACCTGGAGTTGAAAGCCGGTGAAACCCTGTCGTTGATCGGCCCCAGCGGGTCGGGAAAGTCCACGTGCCTGCGTTGCATCAATTACCTGGAAAAACCCACTCGAGGTGATATCTGGCTGGGGGATGAGTTGATCGGCCAGGTCAAGGACGGTAAACGCATACGTCTGATGAGTGATCGGGAAATGGCTCCGCAGCGTCGCGAGATCGCGATGGTGTTCCAGCTCTTTTACCTCTGGCCACACTTGAGCGTACGCGACAACGTCGCGCTGGGGCCGATCAAGGCACAGGGTATGCCGCGAAAGCTGGCCTATGAGCTGGCCGATGCCATGTTGGAAAAAGTCCATCTGCGGCATAAGGCCGAGGTCTACCCCGAGCAGTTGTCCGGTGGACAACAACAGCGAGTCGCTATCGCCCGCGCGTTGGCCCAACAACCGAAGGTCATCCTGTTCGACGAGCCGACCTCGGCACTGGACCCCGAACTGGTGGGGGAGGTACTGGCCGTGATTCGTGAGCTGGCGCAAGAGGGCCGCACCATGATCATGGTGACCCATGAAGTGCGCTTCGCTCGGGATGTGGCGGATCGGGTGATCTTCATGGATGGCGGACACATAATCGAGCAAGGGCCTTCGGCGCATGTAATCGACAACCCAAGCCATGAGCGCACCCGCAGTTTTCTTGGGCGCATGGCCATGGAGGGCGCTTGATGGCGAACTTCGAGGTCTTTGTCGGGCTACTGCCTCTGTTGTTCAAAGGCGCGCTCACCGCCCTGGAAATCGCGCTATGTACCTTGCTGCTGGCGAGTGTCGGAGGGGTAGTGCTGGCGGTGTTGCTGACGTTCAGTCGATCACGGGTGTTGCATGGGGTGATCGGCTGTTTCATTGAGTGGATGCGCAATGTTCCTGCGCTGGCGCATTTGTTCCTGATCTATTTCGGTCTCTCCTACCTTGGCATCAACTTGCCCGCGTGGCTGGCCGCCATCGTTGGATTGAGTCTGGTGGGCAGCGCGGTGTTGGCCGATATTTTCCGTAGCGGCTTGCAGTCGCTGCATGTCGGTCAGCATGAAGCCGGGTTGGCTGTGGGGCTGAGCCGGATGCAGATTTTGCGCTGCATTCTCTTGCCCCAGGCCCTGCGCGTGACGTTGCCAGCGTTCGCCAACTACGTCACGCAATTGATCAAGGACACGTCCATCGCCTCGGCCATTGCCGTGCCGGAAATCATGTTCCTGGCGCGCAATCTGGTGACGTCCACCTTCCAGACTTCACTGATCTATTTGGCTGTGATGTGTATCTACGCCGCGATGATTCTACCGATCGGTGTGGGATTCATTCGCCTCGAACGTCATTTTGGGAGCGCGCGATGATCAGCTTTTTTCAACAGTACCCGGAGTACTGGAGCGACTGGAGTGCTCGCCTGTTGCTCGGGGCACGGATCACTGCCGAATTGTCCCTGGTGGGGTTCGCCCTGGCAGTCGTGCTGGGGGCGTTGTTGGTCTGGGCGATGAGAAGTCCGAGTGTCATCCTGAAACGGCTGGCAGCGTTCTTTATTCAGAGCATGCGCGCTGTGCCTCTTCTGGCGTTGCTGCTGGCCCTGTATTTCGCATTGCCCAGCCTGGGGTTGACGTTGTCCGGCTACTGGGCCGGGGCCATCGGTCTGGGGTTGCAGGGTGCCGCTTACGTTGCGGAAATCCTTCGTGGCGGCCTGGACTCGCTGCATCGCGGCCAGCGCGAAGCCGCTATCGCCATCGGACTGACGCCGCTCAGAGCGTTTACTACCGTCATCCTGCCGCAAGTGTTTCGCGTCATACTGCCACCACTGCTTAACGCCTACGTGTCGATCCTCAAGGACAGCTCATTGTGCGCTCTGATCGCCACCGATGAGTTGATGCTGGCGGCGCGGGCCATCGCTTCGGAAACCTTCCTGCCAATGCATGTCTTCCTGCTGGTAGGACTCTTCTATTTTGTTATCGCCTTCCCTCTTTCAATGCTGTCGCGCGTGCTTGAAAAGCACTTTTCACGCGGGCGCAAAACCGTGCGAGGTTGAACATATGAGCATCATGGATCGAGTTACTTCCCACAGCATTGCCCAGTTGCAGCAGGCACTGCAGGCGGGATCGCTGACTAGCGAAGCGCTGGTTCGTGCGCAACTGGCGCGCATCGAGCACTTTGACGAGCAGCTCAATGCCTATGTCGAGACCTATCCCTCGCGTGCTTTGAGCGCAGCCATCGCCGCTGATCGCCAGCGTGCGTCCGGTATACACCTGGGACCGCTGCATGGCATTCCTCTGGCTATCAAGGACTTGTTCGAGATCGATGGCCAGGCCATCACGGGCGGGTCAGTGGCACAGCAACCGCGTGTTTCGAGGGTGACCGCCACTGCAGTGCAACGCCTGGAGCGTGCTGGTGCAATCATTCTTGGCAAGACCCATACCGTCGAATTCGCCTTCGGCGGCTGGGGCACCAATGCGGTGATGGGCACGCCATGGAACCCATGGGACCGTAACGTGCATCACGCTCCGGGGGGCTCAAGCAGCGGTTCGGCAGTGGCCGTGGCCAGTGGATTGGCGAGCGCTGCGTTGGGCACCGATACCGGCGGTTCGGTACGGATTCCGGCGGGCATGTGCGGCCTGGTCGGGCTGAAAACCACGCGTGGGCTTATCAGTCGCCATGGCTTGATCGAACTGTGTCCTTCGCTGGATTCGGTAGGGCCTATCACTCATACCGTTGAAGATGCGGCGTGGATGCTGGATGCATTGCTGGGGCCAGACCCGCTGGATCCGGTTTCGGCCCAGGCGCCTGTATTCAGCGCCGCTGCCGGTCTCAATAAGCCGGTAGCCGGTTTGCGCATCTGGGTGTTGCCACAGGCCGAACGAGCGCATGTCGCGCCCGGGGTGCTGAAGGCTTACGATTTGGGGCTCGAGCAGCTGGCCGCGTTGGGCGTGCAACTGATAGAGCAACCGCTACCCACCTCGTTGGAACAGTGCATGCGCATCGCTGGTGGACTGATGAGCGCCGAAGGTTATGCCAGCCTGGGTAGCTTGTTCGAGCGCGACGATCTGCGTTTCGATCCCCATGTTCAACGTCGCATACTCAGTGGTCGCGACATCGACGCAGCGTCGTACATCCAGTTGCACAATCAGCGCCGCGCCGCTCGGCATGCCATGCAGGAGGCCATGACCAACATAGACGCCTGCGTTTTCCCGACCAACGCTATTGGCAGTGTGCCGCTGGATCAGGTCGATGAATATGGCACACCGCTGGCCTTGCTGGGGCGGTTCGCCAACTTGCTGAACCTGTGTTCGGTGGCGGTGCCCATCGGGTTCGATGAGAAAGGCATGCCGGTCTCGATGCAGATTGTGGGGCGGGCATTCGCCGAACCGCTGATTCTGCGCATTGGCCATGCTTATCAACAGGTCAGTGACTGGCACACGCTACGGCCTGAGGGCTGGGCGTTGGCAGACAAAGCGGTTGCGTGATCCATGTGACGGTTTGACATATCCCTGGGTATCACCTTGGCAGCATTGCAAGTTGGGGGCGTTTCAATAACGCTTTTGCCTTGTGCTTAGTTTTATTTTGTCGTTTTCAGTAGTGTTTCTTGCTGCACGTCAAGTCAAGCCATTTTCTTGCTTGGTTAGTAGCTTGCGCAGGAAATACATGACTGTAAGCTTCGCCGCCCTCATCAGCTGTATAGTGTACCAGGACTTGTATTGTATGACTTTAACACGGACTGTTATTGCTCTTTCCTTGGCGACGATTATAGGGCAAGGGTATGTTCAGGCTGCTATGGTCATGGTGTCGCTTTATTGATGCCGTCTGTGCTGAAAATGGAGGTGCCCTGCGTTGGCGTTGCCAGCAATGAAGAGGCTCGAGTTGTACGTGAAAGTGGGTTCAAGGGAGAGCTTGTCCGCGTACGCACAGCGACGTTGGCCGAGGTGGAAGGGGCATTCCCGTACAAGATGGAGGAGCTGGTCAGTAGCCTCGATTATGCTCGACAAATGGCCGCTATTGCTGAAAAACATGGGCAGCGACTGAAGGTCCACCTGGCCTTGAGCGCAGGTGGCATGAGCCGTAACGGCCTTGAAATGGGCACTGAGCAAGGTCGGCAAGAAGCCTTGGCAATCACGCGTTTGGCGCCTCTTTAGCTGGTCGGCATCATGACGCATTTCGCAGTGCAGGATAAGGATGATGTTCGGCAAGGGCTCAGCGCTTTCAATGAGCAAACAGCGCTTTCAATGAGCAAACGGCTTGGCTGATAAAGGCTGCCGGCATTGACAGAAGCGATGGGCAGCGTGCTCCAGTGGTAGGGAAAGTATCCATGAATACAGTCATGGTGGACGTGACAGATATCCCTGCTGTGCGCGCTGGCGATCAAGTGGTGCTCTTTGGTAAACAAGGAGACAGCGAAATTACCCAGAGTGAACTTGAAGAACTCAGCGGCACTTTGCTGGTGGACCTTGCTACCGTTTGGGGGAGTAGCAATCCTCAAACCCTGGTGACGGATAAAGCTTCCGACTAACCAGTGAGGGGTTGGTCGCTACTGTGGTGGTAACGCTCACGCAGTAGCGACTTTTGGCAGTGACGCGCTCGCAGGTCACTGCCGACCCGTAATCTTCATGGGTATGAGCGGGGAGCAGAAGCTACTGCACCGGATCACTCACCGGCTTGGCAATGATGGCCTTGAGTTCGCTGGTCATCGGGAACTCCAGGTTCAAGCCTTTAGGCGGAATCGGCTGTTCGAACCAGCGCTGGTAGATCCCGTTGATTTCCCCTGAGCTGTACAGCTCGCCCAGTGACGCGTTCACCAGCGCGAGGAACTGCGGGTCATCCTTGCGCACCATGCAGCTGTAGATTTCCCGCGACTGCTCTTCCCCGACCACCACCCAGTTGTGCGGATCGCGAGCCTTGGCGCGTTCGCCGTAGAGCAGCGCATCGTCCATGTAGAACGCCGCCGCCCGGCCGGACTGCAACATCTGGAAGGCTTCACCATGGTCCTTGGCGCTGATCACGTACATGTCCATCTTGTTATCGACGTTGTAGCTTTTCAGATAGCGTTCGTTCGTGGTGCCAGCGGTGGTTACCACATTCTTGCCGCGCAGGTCGGTGAAACTCTTGATTCCGCTGTCTTTGGCCGTCAGTAATTGACCTTTGACATAGATGAACCCATAGGAAAACGCCACCTGCTTCTGGCGCTCTGCGGTGACGCCGGTAGAGCCGCACTCCAGGTCGACGGTACCGTTCTGCACCAGCGGAATGCGGGTTTGAGATGTCACCAGGTTGTACTTCACCTTGAGCTGGGGCAGCGCCAGCTTCTGCCGCACCCGCTCGACGATCTTGCTCGCCAGGTCTACCGAGTAGCCCATGGGTTGGCCCGAATGATCGCCCACGTAGGAGAACGGCACTGAAGCATCGCGATAGCCCAGGGTAATGCTGTTGGCTCTGGCAATCTTGCTCAGGGTAGGCCCCAGCGCTGCTTCGTCAGCATGGGCCTGGGTGCCTAGCAACAGGCCAAGGGTGCAGCCGATCAACGTGATTTTTCGCATTGTTATTCTCCGTTGCAGGTGAGGGGGTTAGCGACGTGCCGCAATGACGGTTATTTCCACCAACACCTGCGGACGCGCCAGTTCGGCCTGCAAGGTAGTGCGACTTGGTGCCTGGCCGGGCGACAGCCAGGCAGACCACACGTCATTCATCGCTGCGAAATCTTTGCCGATGTCCTTCAGGTAAATGGTGGCGCTGAGCAAGTGATCCTTGTCGCTGCCCGCCTCGGCCAATAATGCGTCGATCTTTTCCAGTACTTGGCGAGTCTGGCCGCCGACATCGGTGGCGTCGTCCGGCACCTGGCCGGAGAGAAACACCAGGTCGCCGAAGGTCACGGCGCCGGACAAGCGTGGGTTGGGCTGGATACGGTTAATGGTCATCGGGTGGTCCTTCTAAGGAGTAAGCGTTCAAGCCGCACGGGGCGTAAAGCCCTGCAGGTCGATGGAGGGGCGGCGCTGGCCGATCAGTTCACTGAGCAATCGTGCACTGGCGCAGGCCAGGGTGAAGCCCAGCGCACCGTGGCCGAGGTTCAGCCACAGATTGCGATACGCCGTTGCGCCCAGCAGCGGCACGCCGCTAGGGGTCGCCGGCCGCATGCCGGCCCATTCGATGGCGTAGTCGTAGTCACCGGCATTGGCGAAGGTTTCGCGGGCCTGGCGTTTTAGCAGGGCCAGGCGCTTGGGGTCCAGCGACGGATCGAACCCGACAATGTCGACCATCGCCGCCACCCGCAACTGTTCGCCGATCCGGGCGTAGACGATCTTGCGGTCGTAGTCGGTGATGCTCAGGTCCGGCGCCCGGTTCTGGGCGCCGATCGGCACTGTCAGGCTATAACCCTTGAGCGGATACAGCGGCAGGTCGATGCCCGGCAGTGCCAGCAACGCACTGCGATGGCCGGCTGCAACGACCAAGTGCTCCACCGGCAGCACTTCGTCGTCCAGTTCAATCGCATTCACCATGCCACGCGCATGGCGAATTCCGGACACCGCCCGGCCCAGGCGGAATTTGCAGCGTCCCGACGCCTGCAAGCGCGCCGCCAGTTGCTGGCAAAAGCCGTGGCAATCGCCGACTTCTTCATCCGGGGTATAGATGGCGCCGACAAAAGGTGCCTCTGCCAGTGCCGGGTCCAGACGGGTGCAGTCGGCGTGCGACAGCACCTGTTGTTGCTGGGGGTCGGCAAGGTTCTTGCGCGCATGTTCGAAGCTGCTGGCCTGACGGAAGGTGACCAGCTTGCCGTTGCGCCGCCAGTTGAAACCATCCAGGCCATCCTCTTCTCGCCAGGCTTGCAAGGTCGACTGGCTAAACAGCGCGAGGCGCAACAGATGGCCTGCGTTGGCGCGGTTGACCGAGGAGCGGCAAGCACCGAGGAATGCTGCCATCCAGCGCCACTGTGCACGATCGAAGCGCGGGCGCAATCGCAGCGGCGAGTCACCGCGCAGCATCCAGCCAATGGCCTGCAATGGCACGCCGGCGTCGGCCAGGGGTGCCACGTAGCGATAGGACAGCTGGCCGCCGTTGGCGAAGCTGGTTTCACTGCCCAGCGAATCGCGAGCCTCGATCAGCGTCACGTCAAAGCCGTCGCGTACCAGTGCGTAAGCGGTTGACAGGCCAATGACGCCACCGCCGATGATGCATACATGCTGAGCCATGTCAGTCCTTGGTCGTTGTAGAAACGAGCCTGAGGTTAGGGCCAGGTGACAGGTGGCGAAAAATGAATAAAGATCGCTGAGCCATAAACAAAGGTTATGGACTTACCATGCGCCTTCGCCATATCGAGATTTTCCAGGCTATCCGCCAGACCGGCTCGGTCAGCGGTGCCGCACAGTTGCTGCACGTTTCTCAACCTGCCGTGACCAAGGTTCTGCAGCACGCCGAGCAGCAACTGGGCTTTCCGTTGTTCCTGCGGGTGCGCGGCAAGCTTCAGCCCACGCCCGAAGCGCTGGAACTGGAGCGTGAGGTCGACAAGGTCACGGAGAGCCTGCAAGGGGTGCGACGCCTGGCGCAAAGCCTGCGTCGCGCGCCGGGCCACAGCCTGCGGATCGGTGCGACCCCGGCACTGGCCCTGTCGCTGCTGCCGCCGGCCATTCATGAGTGGACCCAGCGTTATCCGGACATCGCCTGCGAGCTGTCCAGCGCCCACAGTCGCGAACTGGTGCAGAACCTGTTGATGCGGGAGATCGATGTCGCCCTGACCCTGCAACAGCCAGATCACCCTGCGCTCAAGGCTCAGGCGCTGGCCAGCGGGGTGTTGGTGGCATTGGCACCAGCAGGTTATTGGCCGCTGGAAGATGAAGGCAAGCCGCTGCCGTTGACGGCACTGGCCGGTGCGTCCCTGATCGGGCTGTCCAGCGCCGACCCGCTGTCGGTGCGCCTCGACAGCTACCTCAAGGCGGTGGAGCCACCGCCACGGGTGAGCATTGCGGTGCAGACCTATTCACTGGCCAGGGCGATGGTCGAATCCGGTGCTGGGCTGGCGGTCATCGACCCCTTCACAGCCCTTGGCGCGGCGCCTGGGGCGACCGCGATTCGTCCGCTGGCCCCGGCATTGCCGATCACCTTGTATGCGGTGACCCGTACTGCCGAACCGTCACCGCATACACTGAGCGAGCTGCTGACGATTTTCAGCAGCCGAGCACAGGGGCAACTGGATCGTTGGCGCTGATTGCAGATATGCCCGGAAAGCGCATCAATGTCAGCCCGGACTCTCATGGAACTGCACATAACTCATTGAATTAGCACCGACCGTGTGGGAGCGGCTTTAGCCGCGAACACCGGCGCAGCCGGTGCCATGCACCGCGTTGGATTCTTCGCGGCTAAAGCCGCTCCCACAGGGTACGCGGGCCGCTTGCAAATTCAGTTCTCTACGCGACAGCGCAGCCCAAAGGGCTGGGCGATCTCCCACAAGGGAATATGACACGCTCTCGAACATTGTTCCCTGTGCGACAGCGCAGCCCAGATCGCAGGCGAAAAAAAACCGACCATAAGGTCGGTTTTTTCAGGATCTTGGTGCCCCGAGGGAGACTCGAACTCCCACTCCTTTCGAAAACGGATTTTGAATCCGCCGCGTCTACCAATTCCGCCATCAGGGCATGTGGCGCGCAGTATAGAGAGCCGCCGCTGGTCGGTCAATCGGCTTTCATGGTCAATTTTCACACATTGGGCTAAACTTCCCGGCCCTGCCGAACCGAACATCATCATGCGCGTCGCCGATTTTTCCTTCGAACTCCCTGATTCCCTGATCGCCCGCCACCCGTTGGCCGAGCGCCATGGCAGCCGTCTGCTGGTGCTCGATGGGCCAACCGGCGCGCTGGCGCACCGGCAATTCCCCGACCTGCTCGAGTACCTGCGCCCCGGCGACCTGATGGTGTTCAACAACACCCGGGTCATCCCGGCGCGGCTGTTCGGCCAGAAAGCCTCCGGCGGCAAGCTGGAAGTGCTGGTCGAGCGCGTGCTCGACAGCCATCGGGTGCTGGCCCATGTGCGCGCCAGCAAGGCGCCCAAGGTAGGCGCGGTCATCCTCATCGATGGCGGCGGCGAGGCCGAAATGGTCGCGCGCCATGACACGCTGTTCGAGCTGCGCTTCACCGAAGAGGTGCTGCCACTGCTCGACCGCGTCGGCCATATGCCGCTGCCGCCCTACATCGACCGCCCGGACGAGGGCGCCGACCGTGAGCGCTACCAGACCGTGTACGCCGAACGTGCCGGTGCGGTCGCCGCGCCCACCGCAGGTCTGCACTTCGACGAAGCGCTGCTGGAAAAGATCGCCGCCAAAGGCGTCGAACGGGCTTTCGTTACCTTGCACGTGGGGGCAGGCACCTTCCAGCCGGTGCGGGTCGACAAGATCGAAGACCACCACATGCATAAAGAGTGGCTCGAGGTGGGCCAGGATGTGGTCGATGCCGTCGAGGCCTGCCGCGCCCGTGGCGGCCGGGTGATCGCGGTCGGCACCACCAGCGTGCGTTCGCTGGAGAGCGCGGCGCGCGATGGCGTGCTCAAGGCCTTCAGCGGCGACACTGACATCTTCATTTATCCGGGGCGGCCGTTCCATGTGGTCGACGCGCTGGTCACCAATTTCCACCTGCCGGAGTCCACGCTGCTGATGCTGGTCTCGGCCTTCGCCGGCTACCCCGAGACCATGGCCGCCTACGCGGCGGCGGTCGAGCAGGGGTACCGCTTCTTCAGTTACGGTGATGCCATGTTCATCACCCGCAATCCGGCGCCACGCGGGCCCGAGGATCAAGCATGAGTCGCACCTGTCGAATGTCCTTCGAACTGCTGGCCACCGACGGCAAGGCCCGTCGTGGCCGCATCACCTTCCCACGGGGCACCGTGGAAACCCCGGCGTTCATGCCGGTGGGCACCTATGGCACGGTCAAGGGCATGCTGCCACGCGACATCGAGGCCATCGGCGCCGAGATGATCCTGGGCAACACCTTCCACCTGTGGCTGCGCCCGGGCACCGAGGTGATCAAGAAGCACAACGGCCTGCACGACTTCATGCAGTGGAAAGGCCCGATCCTCACCGACTCCGGTGGCTTCCAGGTGTTCAGCCTGGGCGCCATGCGCAAGATCAAGGAAGAGGGCGTGACCTTCGCTTCGCCGGTCGATGGCGCCAAGGTGTTCATGGGCCCGGAAGAGTCGATGCAGGTGCAGCGTGACCTGGGTTCGGACGTGGTGATGATCTTCGACGAGTGCACCCCGTACCCGGCCGAGCACGATGTGGCGCGCGCGTCCATGGAGCTGTCGCTGCGCTGGGCCCAACGCTCGAAGAACGCTCACGCCGACAACACCGCGGCGCTGTTCGGTATCGTCCAGGGCGGCATGTACCAGGACCTGCGCATGCGCTCGCTGGAAGGCCTGGAAAACATCGGCTTCGACGGCCTGGCCATCGGCGGCCTGTCGGTGGGCGAGCCCAAGCACGAAATGATCAAGGTGCTGGACTACCTGCCTGGCCAGATGCCTGCTGACAAACCTCGTTACCTTATGGGGGTAGGCAAACCGGAAGATCTCGTTGAGGGTGTGCGCCGCGGCGTCGACATGTTCGACTGCGTGATGCCGACGCGTAACGCGCGCAACGGTCATCTGTTCGTCGATACAGGGGTGATCAAGATCCGCAATGCGTTCCATCGCCACGATGATTCGCCGCTGGATCCGACCTGTGACTGCTACACCTGCACCAACTTCTCGCGCGCCTATCTGCATCACCTGGACAAGTGCGGCGAAATGCTGAGCAGCATGCTGAATACCATCCATAACTTGCGCCATTACCAGCGCTTGATGGCCGGTTTACGCGAGGCTATTCAACAAGGTAAATTGGCCGCCTTTGTCGACGCCTTCTACGCCAAGCGCGGGCTGCCGGTGCCGCCCTTGGACTGACTGTCCGCATCCATTATTAAAAAATTACATTAGGAGTGCCCAATGAGCTTCTTGATCCCCGCCGCATACGCGGACGCTGCAGCACCTGCCGCCGGCCCAGCCGGTACCGGCTTCGAGTGGATTTTCCTGGTCGGTTTCCTGGTCATCTTCTACCTGATGATCTGGCGCCCGCAGGCCAAGCGTGCAAAAGAGCAGAAGAACCTGCTGAGCAACTTGCAGAAGGGTGACGAAGTTGTCACCAACGGCGGCATCGCCGGCAAGATCGTCAAGGTTTCCGATGATTTCGTGGTACTGGAAGTTTCCGACAACGTCGAGCTGAAGTTCCAGAAGGGTGCCATCGCGGCCACCCTGCCAAAAGGTACGCTCAAGGCTATCTGAGTTACCGGTTTTTCTTTCCAGTCGGGGCGCGCAACGCGCCCCGCGTCTTGAACGGGCGGCGTGATGCTGAACAAATACCCTCTGTGGAAATATGCACTGATCGTGCTGGTACTGGTGGTCGGTTTCATTTATTCCGCTCCCAACCTCTACCCGGATGATCCGGCGGTACAGATCAGTGGTGCCAGCTCGGCGCTGCAGGTGAGCCAGGCCGACCTCGATCGCGTCAGCAAGGCGCTGGGCGATGCCAAGATCGCCGTCAAGGGCGCGAGCCTGGGTGAAAAGGGCAGCGGGCTGATCCGCCTGACCAATCAGGAAGACCAGCTGCCAGCCAAGGATGTAGTGCGCAAGGCACTGGGCGATGATTATGTCGTGGCCCTGAACCTGGCCCAGACTACCCCGCAATGGTTGCGCAACCTGGGCGCAAGCCCGATGAAGCTGGGCCTGGACCTGTCCGGTGGTGTGCACTTCCTGCTGGAAGTGGACATGGACAAGGCCATGAACGCCCGCATGAAAGTCTACGAAGGCGAGGTCAAGACCTTGCTGCGCAAAGAGCGCATCCGCTACCGCAGCCTGCCTCAGCAGGATGGCGGCATCATGCTGGGCTTCGCTGACGATGCCACCCGCGAGCAGGCACGTGCCCTGATTCGCAAGAATTTCAATGATTTCGACCTGACCACCACCGAGCGTAACGAGCTCGCCGTGCTGCGTCTGGCGCTGACCCAGGCGAAAGTCGCCGAGATCCGCGAATACTCGATCAAGCAGAACCTCACCACCGTTCGCAACCGGGTCAACGAGCTGGGCGTGGCCGAGCCGCTGGTACAGCGCCAGGGCGCCAACCGCATCGTGGTCGAGCTGCCAGGCGTGCAGGACACTGCCGAAGCCAAGCGCATTCTCGGTAAAACCGCCAACCTGGAGTTCCGCTTCGGTGCCGAGCCTGGGGCGTCCAAGGCCACTACCGAAGTGTTCGAGTTCCGTGAAGGCGGTCGTTCCGCTGCGGTCGAGCGCGGCCTGATCATCACTGGTGACCAGGTGACTGACGCCCAGGCCAGCTTCGACGAGCAAGGCCGCCCGCAGGTGAACATCCGCCTGGATGGCCATGGTGGCGAGCTGATGACTCGTGCTACCCGCAGCAACGTCGGTCGCAGCATGGCGGTGATCTTCATCGAGCAGAAGCCGGTCACCCGCTACGTCAAGCAGACCGTCGACGGCGTCGAGAAGGACGTTGCCGTACAGAGCTTCCAGGAAGAGAAGAAGATCATCAGCCTGGCGACCATCCAGTCGCCGCTGGGCAGCCAGTTCCGCATCACCGGCCTGAACGGCCAGGGCGAATCGTCCGAACTGGCCCTGCTGTTGCGTGCCGGTGGCCTGGCCGCGCCGATGTACTTCGCTGAAGAGCGTACCATCGGCCCAAGCCTGGGTGCCGACAACATCACCAAGGGTATCGATGCGTCGCTGTGGGGCATGCTGTTCGTCTCGCTGTTCATCATCGCCATCTACCGCGCCTTCGGCGTGCTGGCCACCATCGCCCTGGCCGGCAACATGGTGTTGCTGCTGGCGCTGATGTCTCTGCTTGGGGCCACCCTGACCCTGCCGGGTATCGCCGGTATCGTGTTGACCATGGGCATGGCGGTGGACGCCAACGTGCTGATCTTCTCGCGTATCCGTGAAGAACTGGCGGCAGGCATGTCCGTGCAGCGGGCCATTCATGAAGGCTTCAATCGCGCCTACTCGGCAATCGTCGATGCCAACCTGACCACCTTGCTTGTAGGCGGCATCCTGTTTGCCATGGGTACCGGTCCGGTCAAGGGCTTTGCGGTCACCATGTCCCTCGGGATTTTCACATCGATGTTCACTGCCGTGATGGTGACCCGTGCGTTGGTCAACCTGACCTGTGGCGGGCGTGACATCAAGAAGCTGTGGGTTTGAGGGAGCTGCGATGAAAACCATCAATTTCATGGGCGTGCGCAAGGTTGCGTTCGCCATTACCGTGCTCCTGACCGTGCTGGCGCTGTTCAGTTGGTGGCAGAAGGGCCTGAACTTCGGCCTGGACTTCACTGGCGGTACGCTGATCGAGCTGACTTACGAGCGCCCGGCTGACCTCAAGGTGGTGCGTGCCGAGCTGGTCAACTCCGGCTTCCACGAGGCCGTGGTGCAGAGCTTCGGCTCTACCACCGACCTCTTGGTGCGCATGCCGGGCGATGACCCGCAGCTGGGCAACAAGGTGGCTGAAGTCCTGCAGAAGGCTGGCGGCGACAATCCGGCCAAGGTCAAGCGTGTCGAGTTCGTTGGCCCGCAGGTGGGTGAAGAGCTGCGCGACCAGGGTGGCATCGGCATGCTCCTGGCTCTGGGCGGCATCCTCATCTACCTGGCTTTCCGCTTCCAGTGGAAGTTCGCTGTGGGCGCGATCATCTCGCTGATCCACGACGTGGTGGTGACCCTGGGTATCCTGTCGTTCTTCCAGATCACCTTCGACCTGACGGTGCTGGCAGCAGTGCTGGCGATCATCGGCTACTCGCTGAACGACACCATCGTCGTGTTCGACCGGGTGCGCGAGAACTTCCGCGTCATGCGCAAGGCCTCGCTGATCGAGAACATCAACGTTTCCACTACCCAGACCCTGCTGCGGACCATCGCCACGTCGGTATCGACTTTGCTGGCCATTGCCGCGCTGCTGTTCTTTGGTGGCGACAACCTGTTCGGCTTCTCGCTGGCCCTGTTCATCGGCGTCATGGCCGGTACCTATTCGTCGATCTATATCGCCAACGTGGTACTGATCTGGCTGAACCTGAGCAGTGAAGACCTGATCCCGCCAGCCAAGACCGACGGTGTGGACGATCGCCCGTAAGGCGTGTTCCATGCCGTTTGGCGGCCAGAAAGGCGCGAGTGTTGAACTCGCGCCTTTTTTTTTACTCCAAGGCTGGGAGAAGGCGGGTTGGACCCGCGGGTTATGATCAGGAGGTTCATGTGAACAAATCAATGCTTGTGGGTGCGGTGCTGGGTGCTGTCGGTGTGACTGCCGGAGGTGCTGTCGCAACCTACAGCTTGGTCAACAAGGGGCCTGAGTATGCGCAGGTCACCGACGTGCAACCGATCAAACAACAGATAAAAACCCCCCGTGAGGTCTGCAAGGACGTCACCGTGACGCGTCAGGCGCCGGTCAAGGACCAGCACCAGATCGCCGGTACCGTGGTAGGCGCCATTGCCGGTGGCCTGCTGGGTAACCAGATCGGTGGTGGTAGCGGCAAGAAGATCGCCACCGTGGCTGGTGCGGTCGGTGGTGGTTATGCCGGTAACAAGGTGCAGGAAGGCATGCAGGAGCGTGACACCTACACCACGACGCAAACCCGCTGCAACACGGTCAACGACATCAGTGAGAAAGTGGTGGGCTACAACGTGAAGTACACCATTGGCGACAAGGTAGGGCAGGTGAAGATGGACCACGAGCCCGGGTCGACCATTCCGCTGGACAAGAATGGCAAGCTGATCCTCAGCGAAGCTGGCCAGTGATTGATGTTGCCTGAACTGGCCTCTTCGCGGGTAAACCCGCTCCCACAGGTACAGCAATCTCCTTGAGGTTGTCGCTATCACTGTGAGAGCGGGTTTACCCGCGAAGAGGCCAGCACAGGCAGTACAAAACTGGCAGGCAAACAAAAAGCACCCCGAGGGGTGCTTTTTTGTGCCGGCAATCCGCGCTTAGCGCTTCATGTTCTCTGGCAGGTGCGGCTGGATAGCAGTCAGCACGGCCTTGAAGCACTTGATGTTGCCCGCAACGATATGGCCCTTCTCGAGGAAGTCATGGCCACCGTTGAAGTCGCTCACCAGGCCGCCCGCTTCCTGGATCAGCAGTACGCCGGCTGCCATGTCCCATTCGGACAGGCCCGACTCCCAGAAGGCGTCGAAACGGCCAGCAGCCACGTAGGCCAGGTCCAGGCTGGCGGAGCCGGCGCGGCGGATGCCGGCAGTCTGGCCAGTCAGGGCGCGGAACATGCCCAGGTAGTTGTCCAGGTCAGCCATCTGGCTGTCACGGAACGGGAAGCCGGTACCCAGCAGGGCGCCTTCCAGGCTGGTGCGCGAGCTGACACGCAGGCGGCGACCGTTGAGCTGGGCGCCACGGCCACGGCTGGCGGTGAATTCTTCCTGGCGAACCGGGTCGACGATCACGGCGTGCTCAAGGCGGCCACGGTATTTGCAGGCGATGCTGACCGCGAAGTGGGGGATGCCACGCAGGAAGTTGGTGGTGCCGTCCAGCGGGTCGATGATCCACAGGTAATCCTTGCCTTCTTCGCCGCTACCCGCGTGCAGGCCGGTTTCCTCGCCCTGGATGGAGTGGTTCGGGTAGGCCTTGCGCAGGGCGTTGACGATGCTCTGCTCGGCGGCGCGATCGACTTCGGAAACGTAGTCCTTGGCCTCTTTCTCATCGACCTTGATGCTATCCAGGCGTTCGATGGAGCGGAAAATCAGTTCACTGGCGCTGCGAGCGGCGCGCAGGGCGATATTCAGCATAGGCTGCATGGGCGGGTCACCTGGAGATGTTAAAGAAGAAAGCCGATCATTCTAGCAGAAAACTTTGGCGGCAGAAGTGTCACATTTGCTTTCGTGGCGTTACGTCTGTCGGTTCTGTAAGATCGAAGGCCCTGATTTCTGCATCTGTGAGCACAACACCTTGCTGCAAAATATTCGTGTTGTTCTGGTCAATACCAGCCACCCCGGCAACATCGGCGGCGCTGCGCGAGCCATGAAAAACATGGGCTTGTCGCGTCTGGTGCTGGTGCAGCCGAAAGAGTTTCCCGCCGTGGATGCCAGTGCCCGGGCCTCGGGTGCCGACGATGTGCTGGACAGCGCCCAGGTGGTCGACAGCCTCGAGCAGGCGCTGGTTGGCTGCAATCTGGTGATGGGCACCAGCGCCCGCGAGCGGAGCATCCCCTGGCCGCTGATCGGCCCGCGCGAGTGCGGGGCCAAGGCGGTGGAACATGCCGAGGGTGGCGAAGAGATCGCCCTGGTGTTCGGTCGCGAACACGCTGGCCTGACCAACGAAGAACTGCAGCGATGTCACTTCCACGTGCACATTCCCTCCAATCCCGACTTCAGCTCGCTGAACCTGGCGGCCGCTGTCCAGGTGCTCTCTTACGAGGTGCGCATGGCCTGGCTGGCCGCCGGTGCCGCGCCCGGCAAGGTCGAGAAGGTTGACGCCAGCGAGCTGGCGACCATGGACGAAATGGAGCTGTTCTACGACCACCTGGAAAAGACCCTGGTCGGTATCGGCTTCCTTGACCCCGAAAAGCCCAAGCACCTGATGCCGCGGCTGCGCCGGCTGTATGGGCGGGTCGCGGTCGAACGTTCGGAAATGAGCATTTTGCGCGGCATCCTCACCGAGACTCAGAAAGTGGTCCGGGGTGAGCCGCATAAACGGAAGGACTGACAGATGTTCGAACGCCTGCGTGAAGATATTCAAAGCGTATTCCACCGTGACCCGGCTGCGCGCAACGCCTTCGAGGTGCTGACCTGCTATCCGGGCATGCATGCCATCTGGCTGCACCGCCTGGGCAATGCCCTGTGGAAGCGTGATTTCAAGTGGCTGGCCCGCCTGGTGTCGAACTTCGGTCGCTGGCTGACCGGCATCGAGATCCACCCCGGCGCCACCATCGGCCGGCGCTTCTTCATCGATCATGGTATGGGCATCGTCATCGGCGAAACCGCCGAAATCGGCGATGATGTCACCCTTTACCAAGGCGTGACCCTGGGTGGCACCAGCTGGAACAAAGGCAAGCGCCACCCCACTCTGGAGAACGGCGTGGTGGTAGGGGCGGGGGCCAAGGTGCTGGGCCCGTTCACTGTCGGGGCCGGGGCCAAGATCGGTTCCAATGCGGTGGTGACCAAGGCAGTACCGGCCGGCGCCACCGCGGTCGGCATTCCTGGGCGCATTATCGTCAAGAGCGAAGACAATGAGATCGAGGCCAAGCGCAAGGCCATGGCCGAGAAGATCGGCTTCGATGCCTATGGTGTCAGTGGTGACATGCCCGACCCGGTGGCCCGTGCCATCGGCCAGATGCTCGACCACCTGCAGGCAGTCGACGAGCGGCTGGAAGGCATGTGCGGCGCCCTGACCAAGATGGGCAGCGATTACTGCGCCAAGGAACTGCCAGCCCTGCCGGAAGATGACTTCAAGGACGTTACCCAGGTGGCTCAGCGCGACACTCAGCCGCATTGATTGCGCCGCGCTGAAATCACGATGACATACGGGGCGTGTGCTCACGCCCCCTGTCTGCTACAATCGCGCCCGCCTCCCCGATGCAAACCCGACTAAAGCACTAGGTCTAATAGTTGACTTAAATGCTCGGGAATCGCATACTCGCTCACATCCTGTAACTCCCGTGGTACCCAATAGCCATGCGACTGACTACCAAAGGCCGATACGCCGTGACCGCCATGCTCGACCTGGCGTTGCACGCGCAGCATGGGCCGGTGTCTTTGGCCGACATTTCCGAGCGCCAGGGCATTTCCCTCTCTTATCTGGAACAGCTGTTCGCCAAGCTGCGCCGCAGCAGCCTGGTCTCCAGCGTGCGTGGTCCAGGCGGTGGCTACCAGCTGTCGCGAGGCATGGAAACCATCCAGGTGGCCCAGGTCATCGATGCGGTCAACGAATCGGTCGATGCCACCCGCTGCCAGGGCCTCGGGGACTGCCATGCCGGTGACACCTGCCTGACCCACCACCTGTGGTGCGACCTCAGCCAGCAAATCCATGAATTCCTCAGCGGTATAAGCCTGGCCGACCTCGTCATGCGCCGTGAGGTGCAGGAAGTCGCCCAGCGCCAGGACCTGCGTCGTGTCGCAGGCCGAACCGCCCAGCTGGACAAGATTGAGACGTCCGCCGTCGATTGATCCCGCCGGGACGACGAGCGACGCCACCGCCTGATAGGAGAGACAAATGAAGTTGCCGATCTACCTCGATTACTCCGCGACCACCCCGGTCGATCCACGCGTGGCCCAGAAGATGGCCGACTGCCTGCTGGTCGACGGGAACTTCGGTAACCCGGCTTCGCGCTCCCACGTCTTTGGCTGGAAAGCCGAGGAAGCGGTCGAGAACGGTCGTCGCCAGGTTGCCGAGCTGATCAACGCCGATCCGCGCGAAATCGTCTGGACCAGCGGTGCCACCGAGTCCGACAACCTCGCACTCAAGGGCGTCGCGCACTTCTATCAGACCAAGGGCAAGCACATCATCACCTCCAAGATCGAGCACAAGGCGGTCCTGGACACCGCTCGCCAGCTGGAGCGTGAAGGTTTCGAAGTTACCTATCTCGAGCCCGGCGAAGACGGCATCGTCACCCCGGCCATGGTCGAGGCGGCGCTGCGCGACGACACCATCCTGGTTTCGCTGATGCACGTGAACAACGAAGTCGGCTCGATCAACGATATCGCCGCCATCGGTGAACTGACCCGTTCGCGCGGCGTGCTGTTCCACGTGGATGCCGCGCAGTCGGCCGGCAAGGTCGAAATCGACCTGCAAAAGCTGAAAGTCGACCTGATGTCGTTCTCGGCGCACAAGGTCTACGGGCCGAAAGGCATTGGCGCGCTGTACGTCAGCCGCAAGCCGCGTGTACGCCTGGAGGCCATCATCCACGGTGGTGGCCATGAGCGCGGCATGCGTTCGGGCACCTTGCCGACCCACCAGATCGTCGGCATGGGCGAAGCCTTCGCCATCGCCAAGCAGGAAATGGCCGCGGAGAACGTGCGCATCAAGGCCCTGAGCGACCGCTTCTTCAAGCAGGTCTCGGGCCTCGAAGAGCTGTACGTCAACGGCAGCAAGACTGCCCGCGTACCCCACAACCTGAACCTGAGCTTCAACTACGTCGAAGGCGAATCGCTGCTGATGTCGCTGAAGGACATCGCCGTATCGTCCGGTTCGGCCTGCACCTCCGCGTCGCTCGAGCCGTCCTACGTACTGCGCGCCCTGGGCCGCAACGACGAGCTGGCACACAGCTCGATCCGCTTCTCCTTCGGCCGCTTCACCACCGAAGAAGAAGTCGACTACGCCGCGCAGAAAGTCTGCGAGGCCGTAAACAAGCTGCGTGAGCTGTCGCCGCTGTGGGACATGTACAAAGACGGCGTTGACATCTCCAAGATCGAGTGGGCCGCCCACTAAGCAGTCGCCGGCAAGAGCGGCTCCCTGATGAGGAAGGAATTGCACCATGGCATACAGTGAAAAGGTCATCGACCACTACGAAAACCCGCGTAACGTCGGCAAGATGAACGCCGAAGACCCGGACGTCGGTACCGGCATGGTCGGCGCACCGGCCTGCGGTGACGTGATGCGCCTGCAGATCAAGGTCAACGAGCAGGGCGTGATCGAAGACGCCAAGTTCAAGACCTACGGCTGCGGTTCGGCCATCGCGTCCAGTTCCCTCGCCACCGAGTGGATGAAGGGCAAGACCCTGGACGAAGCCGAAACCATCAAGAACACCCAGCTGGCCGAAGAACTGGCGCTGCCGCCGGTCAAGATCCACTGCTCGGTACTCGCCGAAGATGCCATCAAGGCAGCTGTACGCGATTACAAGCAGAAGAAAGGCTTGATCTAAATCGCCTGTTGCGAGGTAAGGAGTCCTGATGGCTATCAGCATGACAGAAGCCGCCGCCAACCACGTGCGGCGTTCCCTGGAAGGGCGCGGCAAGGGCGAAGGCATTCGCCTGGGCGTGCGCACCACCGGTTGCTCGGGCCTGGCCTACGTGCTGGAGTTCGTCGACGAACTGGCGGACGAAGACCAGGTCTTCGAGAACCATGGCGTCAAGGTGATCATTGATCCCAAGAGCCTGGTGTACCTCGATGGCACCGAGCTGGACTTCGTCAAGGAAGGGTTGAACGAAGGCTTCAAGTTCAACAACCCCAACGTGCGCGGTGAGTGTGGCTGCGGCGAAAGCTTCAACGTTTGAGGCTGGCTGTGGGTACTCCTTGTCATTTCGCATTGTTTGACCTCAAGCCAAGCTTCCGCCTGGATCTCGACAAGCTGGCCACTCGCTATCGCGAGCTGGCCCGCGAAGTCCATCCCGACCGCTTTGCCGACGCCTCCGAGCGCGAGCAGCGCGTGGCGCTGGAAAAGTCCGCGGCCCTCAACGACGCCTACCAGACACTGCGCAGTGCGCCGCGTCGTGCCCGCTACCTGCTGGCCATCGGCGGCCACGAAGTGCCCCAGGAGGTCACGGTCCACGACCCGGACTTCCTGTTGCAGCAGATGCAGTGGCGTGAAGAGCTCGAAGAGCTGCAGGACGAAGCCGACCTCGATGGCGTGGCCGTGTTCAAGAAGCGCCTGAAGGTCGCCCAGGACACGCTGAACGAGGACTTTGCCGCCTGCTGGGACGCCCCAGGCGAGCGCGACAAGGCCGAACGCCTGATGCGCCGCATGCAGTTCCTCGACAAGCTCGCCCAAGAAGTGCGCCAACTGGAAGAGCGCCTCGACGATTAACCCGGTGCTGCCCGTGATGGCACCTAAGGTATTCAGATAAGCATGGCCCTACTGCAGATTGCCGAACCCGGTCAAAGCCCTCAGCCGCACCAGCGCCGCCTGGCGGTGGGGATCGACCTGGGTACCACCAACTCCCTGGTCGCCGCCCTGCGCAGCGGCCGTAGCGAGCCCCTGCCCGACGCGCAGGGCAACGTCATTCTGCCGTCCGCGGTGCGCTACCTCGAAGGGCGCAACGAAGTGGGGCAGGCTGCACGCGATGCCGCCTCCAGTGACCCGCTGAACACTGTGCTCTCGGTCAAGCGTCTGATGGGGCGCGGCCTGGCCGACGTCAAGCAACTGGGCGAGCAGCTGCCTTACCGCTTCGTTGGCGGTGAGTCGCACATGCCGTTCATCGACACCGTGCAGGGACCGAAAAGCCCGGTGGAAGTGTCCGCCGATATCCTCAAGGTACTGCGCGAGCGTGCCGAAGCCACCCTCGGCGGTGAGCTGGTGGGGGCGGTGATCACCGTGCCGGCCTATTTCGACGATGCCCAGCGCCAGGCCACCAAGGATGCTGCGCGCCTGGCCGGTCTGAACGTGCTGCGCCTGCTCAACGAGCCGACTGCCGCTGCCGTGGCTTACGGCCTGGACCAGAACGCCGAAGGCGTGGTGGCCATCTATGACCTGGGCGGCGGTACCTTCGACATTTCCATCCTGCGCCTGACTGCCGGCGTGTTCGAAGTGCTGGCCACCGGTGGTGATACTGCCTTGGGCGGTGACGACTTCGATCACGCCATTGCCGGCTGGATCATCGAACAGGCCGGGCTGTCATCCGACCTGGACCCGGCCACCCAGCGCGCGCTGCTGCAAACCGCCTGCGCCGCCAAGGAAGCCCTGACCGACACCGACGTGGTCAGCGTCAGCCATGGCGCCTGGCAGGGCCAACTGAGCCGCGCCGGCTTCGAAGCCATGATCGAGCCCATGGTCGCCCGCAGCCTCAAGGCCTGCCGCCGCGCCGTGCGCGACAGCGGTATCGAGCTTGAAGAAGTCAGCGCCGTGGTCATGGTCGGTGGTTCGACTCGCGTCCCGCGTGTGCGTGAAGCCGTCGGTGCGCTGTTCGGGCGCACCCCGCTGACCTCGATCGACCCCGACCAGGTGGTGGCCATCGGTGCTGCCATCCAGGCCGATACCTTGGCCGGCAACCGCCGCGAAGGTGGCGAACTGCTGCTGCTGGATGTCATCCCGCTGTCGCTTGGTCTTGAGACCATGGGCGGGCTGATGGAGAAGGTAATCCCGCGCAACACCACTATCCCGGTAGCGCGTGCCCAGGAGTTCACCACTTATAAAGATGGCCAGACGGCCATGATGATCCACGTGCTGCAGGGCGAGCGCGAGCTGATCAGCGACTGCCGCTCGCTGGCGCGCTTCGAGCTGCGTGGCATCCCGGCCATGGTCGCCGGTGCGGCGAAAATCCGCGTCACCTTCCAGGTCGACGCCGACGGCCTGCTCAGCGTCGCCGCCCGCGAGCTGGGCTCGGGCGTGGAGGCCAGCATCCAGGTCAAGCCGTCCTACGGCCTGACCGACGGCGAAATCGCCCGCATGCTCAAGGACTCCTTCGAACACGCAGGTTCCGACAAGCAGGCCCGCCAGTTGCGCGAGCACCAGGTGGACGGCGAGCGCCTGCTCGAAGCGGTACAGGGCGCCCTGGACGCCGACGGTGAGCGGCTGCTCAGCAGTGACGAGCGCGACGCCATCGAATTCCAGATGCAAGAACTACGTGATTTGCTGGCCGGCACCGATGGCGCTGCCATCGAGCAACAGACCAAGCGTCTGTCGCAGGTGACCGACGCATTTGCCGCCCGTCGCCTTGATTCGACGGTCAAAGCCGCACTGGCCGGGCGCAACCTGAATGAGATCGAGGAGTAACCGATGCCGCTGGTGACATTCCTGCCGCACGAGAAGTTCTGCCCCGAAGGGCTGACCGTGGAAGTCGAACCCGGGACCAACATCCTGGAGCTGGCCCACGACCATCACATCGAGATGGAAAGCGCCTGCGGCGGCGTCAAGGCCTGCACCACCTGCCACTGCATCATCCGCAAGGGTTTCGACTCGCTGGAAGAAGCCGACGAGCTGGAAGAAGACATGCTGGACAAGGCCTGGGGCCTGGAGGCTCAGTCGCGCCTCGGTTGCCAGGTGGTTGTCGCTGACCAGGACCTGGTCATCGAGATCCCCAAGTATTCGCTCAACCACGCCGCCGAAGCGCCGCACTGAGGTTTGCCCCATGAGCCTGAAATGGATTGATGTACTTGAGATCGCCATCCAGCTTGCAGAAAGCAAGCCGGACGTCGATCCTCGTTATGTGAATTTCGTCGATCTGCACCGCTGGGTGCTGGCCTTGCCAGAATTCAGCGACGATCCGTCACGCGGCGGTGAGAAAGTGCTCGAGGCCATCCAGGCGGCCTGGATCGAAGAAGCCGACTGAACGCATCCTGCAGGTTAGGCAATCCCCTGGAACCCGCGTATAATTCGCGGGTTTAATTTTTCGCAACACTCATTTTCTGGAGTTTTCCATGGCTGTTCAACGTACTTTCTCCATCATCAAGCCTGACGCCGTTGCCAAGAACGTCATCGGCGAGATCACCACTCGTTTCGAGAAAGCCGGCCTGCGCGTCGTCGCTTCGAAAATGAAGCAACTGTCCAAAGCCGAAGCCGAAGGCTTCTACGCCGAACACAAAGAGCGCGGCTTCTTCGCTGACCTGGTTGCTTTCATGACTTCCGGTCCGGTCATCGTTCAGGTTCTGGAAGGCGAAAACGCCGTTCTGGCCAACCGCGAGCTGATGGGCGCCACCAACCCGAAAGAAGCTGCTGCCGGCACCATCCGTGCTGACTTCGCCGTTTCCATCGACGAAAACGCTGTTCACGGTTCCGACTCGGAAGCTTCGGCTGCCCGCGAAATCGCTTACTTCTTCTCCGCTACCGAGCTGTGCGACCGCATTCGCTAAGCGAAGCAGGTCTTGGGTGATTCCATGAGTGACATGACTGGCAAGATCAACCTGTTGGGCCTGACCCTGCAGGAAATGGAAAAATTCTTCGAGTCGATCGGAGAGAAGCGTTTTCGTGCCGGTCAGGTCATGAAATGGATTCACCACTTTGGCGTCGACGATTTCGCCGCCATGACCAATGTCGGCAAGGCCTTGCGCGAAAAGCTCGAGGCCGTTGCCGAGATTCGGGGCCCGGAAGTGGTCAGTGAAGACATTTCCGCCGACGGTACCCGCAAGTGGGTGGTCCGCGTTGCCTCCGGCAGCTGCGTCGAAACCGTCTACATCCCCACCGACGATCGCGGCACCCTGTGCGTGTCGTCGCAAGCCGGCTGTGCCCTGGACTGCAGCTTCTGCTCCACCGGCAAGCAAGGCTTCAACAGCAACCTCACCGCCGCCGAAGTGATCGGCCAGGTGTGGCTTGCCAACAAATCCTTCGGGACCGTTCCGGCCAAGATCGACCGCGCCATCACCAACGTGGTCATGATGGGCATGGGCGAACCCCTGCTGAATTTCGACAATGTCATCGCCGCCATGAAGATCATGATGGAAGATCTGGGCTATGGCATTTCCAAGCGACGCGTCACCCTGTCCACCTCGGGCGTGGTGCCGATGATCGACGAGCTGGCCAAGCACATCGACGTTTCGCTGGCGCTGTCGCTGCATGCACCGAACGACGAACTGCGCAACAAGCTGGTACCGATCAACAAGAAGTACCCGCTGAAGATGCTGCTGGAATCGTGCATGGGCTATATGTCCACCCTGGGTGGCAAGCGTGTGCTGACCATCGAGTACACCCTGCTCAAGGACGTCAACGACCAGCCTGAGCATGCTGCGCAGATGATCGAGCTGCTGCGCGATGTGCCATGCAAGATCAACCTGATCCCGTTCAACCCTTTCCCGCACTCGGGCTACGAGCGGCCGAGCAACAACGCCATTCGCCGCTTCCAGGACCTGTTGCACCACGGTGGCTTCAACGTCACAACCCGCACCACCCGTGGTGATGACATCGACGCCGCCTGTGGCCAGCTGGTCGGCCAGGTCAACGACCGCACCCGCCGCAGTGAGCGCTATATCGCTGTGCGCCAGCTGTCTGCGGACGTCGAGCTGCAAGACAGCCCCGCCAGTCACTGACCGGGACCTTGCCCATGAGCCTGCGCGCCGCGCTGTCGATCCTTGCGCTTTCGCTGCTGGCCGGCTGCGTGTCGGACGGCGCGGGCGACCCCCTGGCCAGCCGCCAGGGCAGGGCAGAGGCAGGGCGGGCCTATGTGCAACTTGGGTTGGGTTATTTGCAACAGGGTTTGACCGAACAGGCCAAGGCGCCGCTGGGCAAGGCCCTGGCCCTGGATGGCGATGATGCCGACGCGCACGCTGCCCTGGCGCTGGTGTTCCAGGCCGAAGGCGAGCCGGCGCTGGCCGAAACGCAGTTTCGCAGGGCGCTGCAGGCACGCAAGGGCGACACGCGAATTCGCAACAATTACGGCAGTTTCCTTTATGCTCAGGGGCGATTTGCCGAGGCCGAGCAGATGTTTCGCCTGGCCAGTGCCGATACCCTGTATCCTGAGCGCTCACGCGTGTACGAGAACCTGGGCCTGACCGCCCTGAAGCTCGAGCGCCGCGACCAGGCGCATGCGTATCTGCTGAAAGCTTTGCAACTCAACCAGCGGCAACCGAAAGCGTTGCTGGAAATGGCTGAGTTGTCCTACGAAAACAGGCATTATGTGCCGGCCCGGGACTACTACGATCGTTTCAGCCAGTTGAGCGACCATGATGCCCGTAGCCTGCTGCTGGGCAGCCGCCTTGCCCGGGTGTTCGACGAGCAGGGCACACTGGCCGAGCTGGGCCAGCAATTACAACGACTTTATCCCGGTACGCCGGAATATCAGCAATACCTGTCGGAGCAACGATGAACGCCGCGCATCCCGAAGTAGCAGTAGCGCCTGGCCAGAACCCCGGTGAGCTTTTGCGTCAGGCCCGTGAGAACCGGGGCTGGTCACAAGCCGAGGTGGCCCGCAAGCTCAACCTCACTGTCAGTTCGTTGAACCACGTGGAAACCGGCGCCTTCGACAAGCTGCCGGGGCATACCTTCGCCCGTGGTTATATCCGCGCCTATGCCAAGCTGATGGACCTTGACCAGGCCGCCCTGGTGGAGGCCTTCGACCGTTACACCGGCACCCACGCCAAAGGCAGCGACGTGCACTCGCTGGGTCGTATCGAAGAGCCGGTACGCCTGTCGCACAACATCCTGCGTGGCGTCAGCCTGCTGCTGCTGGTGGCGGTGGTCGGCGGCGGCTTCGTCTGGTGGCAGGACCAGGGCAGCCTGCGTGGCAAGGACCTGGCCAAGATCGCCCTGGAGCACGTCGAAGTCGAAAGCGCCGACGGCACCACCCAGATTCACCCGCTCGATGAGCCTGAAGACCAAGCAGTTTCCGCTGGTCAGCAGCCCGAGAGCGCGCCGCTGCCGCTGGAGCAGGGCGCTGCCGAGCAGCCTGCCGCCACCGAACAGGCACCGGCAAGCCCGGCACCTGCCGCTACCACTACCGCGGTGCCAGCACCGGCCCAGCAGGCGCCTGTGGCACCTGCCGCCAGCGCCCCTGCTGTCGCGCCTGCGCCGGTAGCACCGGTTGCCCCGGCCCCGGCGGCCGTTGCACCTGCTACGCCTGTAGCGGCCGTGGCAGCCGCCGAGCCTGTAGCGCCCGCCGTAGTGCCGGCGGGCAGCGCCAAGGTCGCCATCCAGTTCGTCGCCGATTGCTGGACCCAGGTCACCGACGGCAACGGCAAGGTGCTGTTCAGCGCCATCAAGCGCAAGGGGGACAACCTCGAGCTGACTGGCAAGCCGCCATTCTCGGTACGCCTGGGCTTCGCCCGTGGCGCCCAGGTCAGCTACAACGGCCAGGCCGTTGATGTTGCCCCGTTCACCAGTGGCGAGACTGCTCGCCTGAAGTTGGGACAGTAAGTCATGCACGGCGAATCTCCGATCAAACGTCGCGAATCCCGCAAAATCTGGGTCGGCAATGTGCCGGTGGGTGGCGATGCCCCCATCGCGGTGCAGAGCATGACCAACACCGACACCAACGATGTGGCCGCCACCGTGGCGCAAATCCAGCGCCTGGTCGATGCCGGTGTGGACATCGTGCGCGTCTCGGTGCCGGACATGGACGCCGCCGAGGCGTTCGGCCGTATCAAGCAGCAGGTCAGCGTGCCGCTGGTTGCCGATATCCATTTCGACTACAAGATCGCCCTGCGTGTGGCCGAACTGGGCGTCGATTGCCTGCGTATCAACCCGGGCAACATCGGACGTGAAGACCGTGTGCGCGCGGTGGTCGATGCCGCCCGCGACCGGGGCATCCCGATCCGTATCGGCGTCAACGCCGGCTCCCTGGAAAAGGACCTGCAGAAGAAGTACGGCGAGCCGACCCCGGCGGCACTGGTCGAGTCGGCCCTGCGCCATGTCGAGCACCTCGACCGCCTGGACTTCCAGGACTTCAAGGTCAGCGTCAAGGCCTCCGATGTGTTCATGGCCGTCGAAGCCTACCGCCTGCTGGCCAAGCAGATCGTGCAGCCGCTGCACCTGGGCATCACCGAAGCCGGTGGCCTGCGTTCGGGGACGGTGAAATCCGCAGTCGGCCTCGGTATGCTGCTGGCCGAAGGCATTGGCGATACCATCCGTATCTCGCTGGCGGCCGACCCGGTCGAAGAAGTGAAAGTCGGCTACGACATCCTCAAGTCGCTGCACCTGCGTTCGCGCGGTATCAACTTCATCGCCTGCCCGAGCTGCTCGCGGCAGAACTTCGATGTGGTCAAGACCATGAACGAGCTGGAAGGGCGCCTGGAAGACCTGCTGGTGCCGCTGGACGTGGCGGTGATCGGTTGCGTGGTCAACGGCCCGGGCGAAGCCAAGGAGGCTCATGTCGGCCTGACTGGCGGTACGCCGAACCTGATCTACATCGACGGCAAGCCGGCGCAGAAACTGACCAACGACAACCTGGTCGATGAGCTGGAAAAACTCATCCGCCAGAAAGCGGCCGAAAAGGCCGAAGCCGACGCGGCGCTGATCGTCCGTGGCTGACACACAGAATTCGTAAGGACTTTTCGTGAGCAAATCGCTGCAAGCCATCCGTGGCATGAACGACATCCTGCCAGAACAGTCGCCGCTGTGGCGCTACTTCGAAGGCACCGTGGCCGGCCTGCTGGACACCTACGGGTACAGCCAGATCCGCACGCCGATCGTCGAGTTCACCGAGCTGTTCAAGCGCTCCATCGGTGAAGTGACCGACATCGTCGAAAAAGAGATGTATACCTTCGAGGATCGTAACGGCGATTCGCTGACCCTGCGCCCCGAAGGCACCGCCGCCTGCGTGCGTGCCGTGCTCGAGCATGGCATCACCGGTAACGGCCAGGTGCAGAAACTGTGGTACATCGGCCAGATGTTCCGCCACGAGCGCCCGCAGAAGGGCCGCTACCGCCAGTTCCACCAGATTGGCGTGGAAGTGTTCAACCTGGATGGCCCGGACATCGACGCCGAGCTGATCATGCTGACCTGGCGCCTGTGGGGTCTGCTGGGCATCCAGGATGCGGTCAAGCTGGAACTCAACAGCCTGGGCACCAGCGAAGCCCGTGCGCGCTACCGTGATGCGCTGGTCGAGTTCCTCTCGGCGCGCCTGGAGCAACTGGACGAAGACAGCCAGCGCCGCCTGAAGAGCAACCCGCTGCGCATCCTCGACAGCAAGGACCAGAACACCCAGGCGGTGCTGGTCGGCGCGCCGAAGCTGGAAGACTACCTGGACGAAGAATCGCGCGTGCACTTCGAGGGCCTCAAGGCCCGCCTGGACGCTGCCGGCATCCCGTTCGTGATCAATACCAAGCTGGTGCGTGGCCTGGACTACTACAGCAAGACCGTGTTCGAGTGGGTCACCGACAAGCTCGGCGCCCAGGGCACTGTCTGCGCCGGTGGCCGCTACGACGGCCTGGTCGAGCAGATGGGCGGCAAGCCGACCCCGGGCGTCGGTTTCGCCATGGGCATCGAGCGCCTGATCCTGCTGTTGGAAACCCTGGGCAAGGTGCCCGAGTCCATCAGCCGCCAGATCGATGTCTACCTGTGCGCCTTTGGCGAACAGGCGGAGCTGGCCGGCCTGCGCCTCTCCGAAGGCTTGCGCGACCGCCTGCCGGGCCTGCGCCTGGCTGTCAACGCCGGTGGTGGCAGCTTCAAGAGCCAGTTCAAGAAAGCCGACAAGAGCGGCGCGCTGTTTGCCCTGATCCTCGGCGATGACGAGCTGGCCAAGCAAGAGATCGGCTTCAAGCCCCTGCGTGGTCAGGGCGAACAACAGAACATTGCCTGGGATGCTCTGGCTGAGCACCTGGAAACCGCGATCGCGCAGGCGTAACGCGGTTCAACAAGCGAATAGGCGAAAAGGAGTATTGGGGTGTCGAGTACCGATGATGAACTGGCAGGGGTCAAGGACTGGTGGAACCGCAACGGCAAGCCGCTGCTGACCGGTGCCCTGCTGGCTGGCGTGGTGGTGTTGGGCTGGAATACCTGGCACAAGTACCAGAACAATCAGTCGCAAGGTGCCTCGCAGCTGTACCAGGCCTTGCTGGAGACCAGCCTGACGCCGACTGGCCAGCCTGACGCGACCAAGGTCGCGGAACTGGCCGGCAAGCTCAAGAGCGAGTTCGGCGGTACCGCCTACGCCCAGTACGGTAGCCTGTTCGTAGCCAAGGTTGCGGTCGAGAGCGGCAAGCTCGACGACGCTGCTGCCGAGCTGAAGAGCGTGCTGGACAAACCTGCCGATACCACCCTGGGCGAAATTTCGCGCCAGCGCCTGGCACGTGTGCTGGCCGCCCAGAACAAGGCCGAGGACGCCCTCAAGCTGCTCGACGGCGACGCCGACAAAGCCTTCCTGGCCAGCCGCGAAGAGTTGAAAGGTGACCTGCTGGTACAACTGGGGCGCGCCGATGACGCGCACAGCGCTTACGAGAAAGCCAAGGCTGCGCTGTCCGATGAGGCGGCGGTCGGTGGCCTGCAATTGAAGCTGGATGACTTGGCCAAAGGGGACGCGTAAGTGATCGGTTGGAAACATGCAGCAGTGCTGACCCTGGCCGTACTGGCCGCAGGTTGCAGCAGCAACAGCAAGAAGGAACTGCCCCCGGCCGAGCTGACCAAGTTCACCGAGGAAGTGGTGCTGAAGAAGCAGTGGAGCCGTTCGATCGGTGATGGCCAGGGCGAGACCTACAACACCCTGGTGCCGGCCATCGAAAACGACCGTATCTATGCTTCCGACGTCAACGGCGAAGTCTTCGCACTCGACCGCATCAACGGCGACGTGGTGTGGAAGAAGGACCTCGAGCTGCCGGTATCCGGCGCTGTCGGCGTGGGCTACGGCCTGGTCATGATCGGCACCCTCAAGGGTGAAGTCATCGCCCTGGACTCCAGCACTGGTGAGGAGCGCTGGCGCTCCCGCGTGACCAGCGAAGTGCTGGCCCCGCCTGCCAACAACGGTGACGTGGTTGTGGTGCAGACCCAGGACGACCGCCTGATCGGCCTGGATGCCGCCACTGGCGACCGCCGCTGGATCTACGAAAACACCCCGGCCGTGCTGACCCTGCGTGGTACCGGCGCACCGATCGCCACCAATCGCCTGGCCGTCGCCGGCCTGTCCACCGGTAAGGTGGTGGCGGTGGACATCAACAACGGCGTGCCGGTGTGGGAAAGCCGTGTGGCGATTCCGCAGGGCCGTTCCGAGCTGGACCGTGTGGTCGATATCGACGGCGGTCTTCTGCTGTCGGGTGGTACCCTGTACGTCAGTACCTACCAGGGCCGCGTCGCGGGCCTGGACCTGGAAAGCGGCCGTGTGCTGTGGCAGCGCGATGCCTCCAGCTATGTGGGTGTCGCCCAAGGCTTCGGCAACGTCTACGTCAGCGAAGCTTCGGGTACTGTCGAAAGCGTCGACGAGCGCTCGTCCAGCGCCCTGTGGACCAACGACACCATGGCTCGCCGCCAGCTGACTGCACCTGAGGTGTTCTCCAGCTACGTGGCGGTGGGTGACTTCGAGGGTTACCTGCACCTGCTGAGCCAGGTCGATGGCCGTTTCGTCGGCCGTGAACGTATCGACAGCGATGGCCTGCGTGCCCGCCCACTTGTGGTCGGCGACACCATCTACGTCTTCGGCAACAGCGGCAAGCTCGAGGCACTGACCATCCGCTGAAGCTATGCTTGAAGCCTTGGCGGGCTTCAGGCCGCGGCGCAGGACACGCCGCCCGAACTCCGGCCGCTGCCTTGCAGCGGCCTTTGCATTTTCAAGAATTCAAGAGTGGAGAGCCGAATGGTTCCCGTAATCGCCCTGGTGGGCCGCCCGAACGTCGGCAAATCCACCATGTTCAACCGCCTGACCAAGACCCGCGATGCCATCGTCGGTGACCTGTCGGGCCTGACCCGTGACCGCCAGTATGGTGATGCCACCTGGCAGGGTCGTTCCTTCATCCTGATCGACACCGGCGGTATCACCGGTGACGAAGTGGGCATGGACGAGAAAATGGCCGAGCAGTCGCTCATGGCCATCGAAGAAGCCGACTATGTACTGTTCCTGGTCGATGCCCGCGCCGGCATGACCGCCGCCGACCAGATGATCGCCGAGCACCTGCGCAAGCGGAACAAGGAAGCGATCCTGGTTGCCAACAAGATCGACAACATCGACGCCGACGTCGCCCGCGCCGAGTTCTCGCCGCTGGGCATGGGCAACGCCATCCCGGTGGCCGGCTCCCAGGGCCGTGGCATCAACGCGCTGATGGAGGCCGTGCTCGGCCACCTGCCGCGCGACCAGGTCGAGGAAGCGCTGGACGCCGAAGTCGCCGAAGGCGAAGAAGCGGTGCGCATCCCGGGCCCGAGCGAGAAGGATGGCATCAAGATTGCCATCATCGGCCGCCCCAACGTCGGCAAGTCGACTCTGGTCAACCGCATGCTTGGCGAAGAGCGCGTGGTGGTGTACGACCAGCCGGGCACCACCCGCGACAGTATCTATATTCCGTTCGAGCGCGATAACGAGAAGTACACCTTTATCGACACCGCTGGCGTGCGCAAGCGCGGCAAGATCCACGAGGAAGTCGAGAAGTTCTCGGTGGTGAAGACGCTGCAGGCGATCAAGGACGCTAACGTGGTGATCTTCGTCATGGACGCCCGCGAAGGCGTGGTGGACCACGACCTGAACCTGCTGGGCTTCGCCCTAGAAGCCGGCCGCGCCATCGTCATCGCCCTGAACAAGTGGGACGGCATGGAGCCGGGCGAGCGTGACTACGTGAAGACCGAGCTGGAGCGCCGGCTGTTCTTCGTCGATTTCGCCGACATCCACTTCATCTCCGCCCTGCACGGCACCGGCGTGGGCCACCTGTACAAGTCGGTGCAGGCCGCGTTCAAGTCGGCGGTAACCCGCTGGCCAACCAGCCGCCTGACGCAAATCCTCGAAGATGCCGTGAGCGAGCACCAGCCGCCGCTGGTCAACGGCCGCCGCATCAAGCTGCGCTATGCCCACCTCGGCGGTGCCAACCCGCCGCTGATCGTGATCCACGGCAACCAGACCGACAAGATTCCGAAGTCGTACTCGCGTTACCTGGAGAACACTTACCGCCGCGTGCTGAAGCTGGTCGGTACGCCGATCCGCATCGAGTACAAGGGCGGTGAGAACCCGTACGAGGGCAAGAAGAACACCCTCACCGATCGCCAGGTCAACAAGAAGCGTCGCCTGATGTCGCACCATAAGAAGGCCGAGAAGAAGCGTCGCGACAAGCGCTGATTCCGCGTCGACTTCTTCGCGGGTGAACCCGATTCTACAGGTCCCCACAGTTTTCGTATTCTGTGAGTACCTGTGGGAGCGGGTTTACCCGCGAAGAGGCCCTTGAACCAGTATAACTTCCACCATCTTCAATCCTCCCCCGACAGCTCGATTCGCTATGCTCGAGCTCTTCTTCTATTGCCTCATCACGCCCATAGGCAGGGGCTGCTGGTCCTGCCTGGTAAAAATGCTAGTTGTCCGTTGCTGTAGTCTTTGAAAGACTTGGATTAAGTTGTCTGTCAATCAGGGGCTAAGTATGGAACTTCAGCGTAAAGCTTTGAGGCTGTTTTATTGTGATCGTAATGTGCATGCGATCCTTCGTGATCAAGGTAGTGGTACTGTTTTTCGGGTCGGAGGGCAATTATTGGCCGAGTCGAGGAACAGTGCTGTAGATAGCATTGCCCTATTATCGGTTGATAACTCTGGCTCTGTAGTTGGCGTGGCGCATGAGAGTGGTCGGGAGACGTTTGATTATACCGCTTATGGCCATTGTTCCTCCCTTTCTTCGGGGCGCTCCTCGCTAGGGTTCAATGGTGAGTATTATGATGATTTTCTTCAAGGGTACATGCTGGGGAATGGCTACAGATTATTTAATGGTATGAGATTCAACTCCCCGGACAGTTTTGCGCCTTTCAGAGTCTTGAATGCATATGGTTACTGCGATGGGGATCCCGTTAATTATTCCGACCCTAGTGGACACGCCCCCTGGTGGCCTCCTACCCGCAAATCTTATTTCGAAATGAGGGGCGTGGTCAGGAAAGCTATGGATTTGGCCGATAGAATGGACAAGAAGGGGTGGAAATCCTTTGATCCGCTTTTATCTCCCACTGACGTTAATAGAAAGATCGAAACCAGTATGAGAGCCATTCAGGATATCGGAGGTCAGCTGGAACTCGTACGGCTGAAAAAAGGGAGTCGCGCGTTTTCTGCGCTTTCCTCCAAATATAATGTGGAGAAAGTGGCAGCTAATTTTAGTCGCTCGGTGGAGAGCTACAAGACCAGGGTGAATGAACTTAAGTATCAGCATTCAATTGATTATCGTGAATTTGTAAAGCGCGCCACGCACAACGGGCCGATTAACTCGAAAATTTTATTGCTCCAAAAAAAAGTGCAAGAGGAGAAACAACAAATGGTGCGTGGAAACAAATTCGACAGTGATCTATCGGACGTTAAGCTTAGACAGGTCGAGGCGGAGCGGGCTCGTCGTAATGCACCCTACACAACCCAAATTAATGTTTTAGAGCAGCAAATTTCCAAGTTGCGCTCACAACTGTGGTGAGTTTGAAACGAGGTAATTAGGTATACGAGTATCCCAGTTGCGAAGACCCTTTCCCATCTGCTCAGGCGCCGAAACCCGTTGCTGTTGAGGCGCTCTGCTTTTTCCTGACCGCTCGATCCGCTATGCTCGGACTCCACCCCGTGCCGGATACCCCCCAGGAAAGAGGGCTCCATGATCCGCAGCAAACTGCCGAATGTCGGCACGACCATCTTCACTACCATGTCCCAGCTCGCCGTGCAGACTGGCGCGCTCAACCTGTCGCAAGGTTTCCCCGACTTCAATGGCCCGCAGGCGCTGCTCGATGCAGTCGGCCGGCATGTGGCCGCCGGGCATAACCAGTATTCGCCGATGACCGGCCTGCCGACCCTGCGCCAGCAGGTGGCGGCCAAGGTCGCGCGGCTGTATGGCGCGCAGCTGGATGCCGACCAGGAAGTGACCATCACCCCCGGCGCCACCGAGGCGATCTTCTGCGCCATCCAGGCAGTGGTGCATGCCGGTGACGAGGTGATTGTCTTCGACCCTTGCTACGACAGCTACGAGCCGTCCGTGGAACTGGCCGGTGGCCGCTGCGTGCATGTACAGCTGAGCGACGGCGATTTCCGCATCGACTGGCAGAAGTTCAGCGATGCCCTCAGCCCGCGTACGCGCATGGTCATCCTCAATTCGCCACACAATCCCAGCGGCGCGCTGATTACCCGAGAAGACCTCGACCAGTTGGCCCGGCTTATCGCTGATCGCGATATCTACCTGGTCAGCGACGAGGTCTACGAGCACCTGGTGTATGACGGTGTGCGCCATGCCAGCGTGCTGGCCCACGAGCAGCTGTACCCGCGTGCCTTCGTGGTCAGCTCGTTCGGCAAGACTTACCACGTTACCGGCTGGAAGACCGGCTACGTGATTGCCCCGCCGGCGCTGAGCGCCGAGCTGCGCAAGGTGCACCAGTACGTGAACTTCTGCGGCGTGACCCCGCTGCAGTGCGCCTTGGCCGATTTCATGGCCGAGCACCCCGAGCATATCGATGAACTGCCGGCCTTCTACCAGGCCAAGCGTGACCTGTTCTGCGGCTTGCTGGAGGGCTCGCGGTTCCGTTTCAGCCGCACGGCGGGTACCTATTTCCAGCTGGTGGACTATTCGCAGATCCGCCCGGACCTGAACGATGTCGACATGTCGCTGTGGCTGACCCGTGAGCACGGCGTGGCGACCATTCCGGTGTCGGTGTTCTACCAGCAACCCATCCCCGAGCAACGCCTGGTCCGCCTGTGCTTTGCCAAACGAGAGGAGACGCTGCGTCAGGCAGCGGAAAGACTATGCGCGATCTGAGCACACTGCCAAACCTGAAAGTCGCCCTGGTGCAGACCACCCTGGCCTGGCACGACCGCGAGGCCAACTATGCGCACTTCGAGGTGCTGCTGGAGCAGGTGGGCGAAGTGGACCTGGTGATCCTGCCGGAAATGTTTACCACTGGTTTTTCCATGCAATCGGAAAGCCTGTGCGAGCCGGAAAACGGCCCGACCTACAAATGGCTGAAGGCCCAGGCGAAGAAGTACGACACGGTGATTACCGGCAGCGTGATCATCCAGGCCGCTGATGGCAGCCACCGCAACCGCCTGCTGTGGGCGCGGCCGGATGGCGAGATCCTGCATTACGACAAGCGCCACCTGTTCCGCATGGCCGGTGAGCACAAGCATTACACCCCTGGCGAGCGCCAGGTGCAGTTCGAGCTCAAGGGCTGGCGGATTCGCCCGTTGATCTGCTACGACCTGCGCTTCCCGGTGTGGAGCCGCGATGCCCAGGACACCGACCTGTTGCTGTACACCGCCAACTGGCCGGCTGCGCGCCGCCAGCACTGGAACCGCCTGTTGCCGGCGCGGGGTATCGAGAATCTGTGCTATGTGGCGGCGGTGAACCGGGTGGGCACCGACGGCAAGGGCTTTGCCTACTCCGGCGACAGCCAGGTGCTGGACTTCCAGGGTGAGAGCCTGCTCAGTGCCGGGGAGGCCGATGGGGTGTTCACCGCGGTGTTGAGCGCGGCGGAGCTGGCGGCCTACCGGGCCAAGTTCCCGGCCAACCTGGATGCCGACACCTTCGAGCTGCACTGACAGCCTGTACCGGCCTCTTCGCGGGTAAACCCGCTCCCACAGGTAGCGCACAGTACTCAAAATCTGTGAGGACCCTGTGGGAGCGGGTTTGTTCTGGTCAAGTATTTCCGGACACCGGTTACGGTGATCAAGCCGCCTGCTGCTCCATAGCTATTGGTGACAGGTAGTCGTTGTAGCTGTGGAGCCTGATTCGGTTGTAG
>NZ_NFZQ01000179.1 GCF_002165135.1 Pseudomonas sp. SID14000
GATGGCGCGGCCGGGGATGGCGTCGGTCGCCATCTTCAACTTCCTGGGGTTGTGGAACCAGTTCCTGCTCCCCGTTGCCCTGAACACCGACTCGAAGAACTACGTGCTCTCGCAGGGCATGGCCTCGTTCGCGTCGCAAGCCGGTTATGCGGTGGACTTCGGCGCGCTGTTCGCGGCCGTGGTGATCACGGTGGCGCCGGTTCTGGTCGTCTACATCATCTTCCAGCGTCAACTGCAGGTCTCCGTCACCGCCGGAGGCGTGAAGTAACAAGACGCGAGCTCGGCCCGCCCGTCACCTCGGTGACGAGCGGGCCGCTTGCTTTGCCGAGGACGATTGGGTCACGAAAGTGCCAGCCCATGCCGTGGTCGGCTTCCGCTATCTC
>NZ_NFZQ01000180.1 GCF_002165135.1 Pseudomonas sp. SID14000
CCGCGCTGCCCGGCCGGGTCCGCGCGCACCTGCACTGCCCGGTCGTGGACGAACTGGCCCCCATCGTCCAGAAGCACACGATCGAGGGACTGGTCATGGGCGACGCCTGACGGCCCGCCGGACAGGGGGATGCGCCGGCCGGCACGGAACACCCCCACCGCGTGGGGCGGTTGTGGCGCGACACATTTTGGAAACGCGGCGACAACTCTCTTGCCGCCCGCGCCAACCCGCCTATATAACGTTGTAAACCGAGTCGCCGAGAGGCCGCACAGGCCCGCACGACCACCGTTCGCGCAGCTCGCGACGGGTTCGTGAGGAATGCAGCGCCATCTGCCGCCGAGCGGCCGATGCACCGTCCAGCCATGCCCGACCGCACGCGGACA
>NZ_NFZQ01000181.1 GCF_002165135.1 Pseudomonas sp. SID14000
CGTGGTGCTGACCGGGCCGCTGTGGTCGATGGTGTCGCGGGCCTTGACGGTGTAGACGTAGTCGGTGCCCGCGGTCAGACCGGTGTTGGTGTAGGTGAGACCGGTGACGGTCGCCACGGTGCTGCCGTCGCGGATGACGTCGTAGTTCTTGACGCCCTTGTCGTCGGTGGCCGCTGTCCAGGAGAGGGTGGCGGAGGTGTTGGTGATGCCGCTGGCCGTGGGGGTGCCAGGGGCGGAGGGCGGGTTGTCGCCCGGCGGCACCGTACCGCCGTCACAGGAACCGCCGTTGACCTTGCAGCCGCTCGGGCTGCCGGAGCCCGCGCCGTTGAATCCGAAGCTCGCGCTGGCGCCGGGGGCGAGGGTGCCGTTCCAGCCCGCGTTC
>NZ_NFZQ01000182.1 GCF_002165135.1 Pseudomonas sp. SID14000
CACGGCCCTACCAGCACCCGGCCACCTCTTGCGATATCGCTGCCGGGTTGCGGTGCTTGGTTGCAGCCGGGTCAGGGTGTGGACATCGAGAGCGCGGCTCCCTCCCCGGCTTCTGGCCGGTGTGGTTGAGCACCTGGCCGGCGAGAGCCCGGCCGACTTGTTCTCGCAACTTCCCTCACTCTGCCTTGGAGTTGCCATGCCCGCGTCTGCACGTTCAGCTGTGACCGCCCCACGCCCCGCCGCACTGTTTCCTGCGTCGGCCGCATCCATCCCGGCCGCACCGGTTCTCCCCGCCTCCATACAGGGGATGCCCGGCCCCACGACGCCCGTGGAGCCGGTGCCTGCGGACTCGTATGACGGGCCGCGTGCGGCGGCCGCTGTG
>NZ_NFZQ01000183.1 GCF_002165135.1 Pseudomonas sp. SID14000
GTACACGCCGCTGAAGCACGCCGTGCACAGCTGCGACGCGGGCTGCTCGGTCGCAGCGATCATGCCGTCCTCCGACAGGTATCCGAGCGAGTCGGCGCCGAGAGACTGCGCGATCTCACGCACCCCCAGGCCGTTCGCGATGAGCTCGGCGCGCGACGCGAAGTCGATGCCGTAGAAGGACGGCCACTTCACCGGCGGCGCCGTGATGCGGATGTGGACCTCGGCCGCACCGGCCTCCCGCAGCATCCGCACGAGCGCGCGCTGCGTGTTGCCGCGCACGATTGTGTCGTCGACGACCACGAGGCGCTTGCCGCGGATGACGTCCTTCAGCGGGTTGAGCTTGAGACGGATCCCCAGCTGACGCAGCGTCTGCGACGGCTG
>NZ_NFZQ01000184.1 GCF_002165135.1 Pseudomonas sp. SID14000
AGGCGAGCAGGGTCAGGATGCCGATCGTGATCATCAGCCCGATACCGACCGTGCCGGCCGTGGCCGAGAAGCCCATCACGCCCTTCATCGTGTCGCGGAACCCGTTGCCGGCCTCGAGCACGGCCGGTTTCTGGTCGAGGTCGACGCACTGCCAGTCGTTGGCGCCCCGCACCGCCGTGGTGACGATGCAGTTCGCGAACTGGTCGCCGAACGCGACCAGCGCCTGGACGATCGCGATGCTGAACGCCGACGCGACCCCGAAGGTGATCAGCGAGCGGAGCAGGTCGCGGGCGCTCTCGCCGCGCTGGGTGAACGCCATCTGGATCGCGGCCACCATCACGCCGAGGACGGCGACGAAGATGGCGATGTACTGGGTATGGG
>NZ_NFZQ01000185.1 GCF_002165135.1 Pseudomonas sp. SID14000
GAAGGTTGTCGACCTCATGGAGGCGCTGCAGGCCAGCCTCGCCGATGCCAAGAAGAGTCGCGGCGGGGACGCCACGGTGCACGACATCACCCCGGCGAAGAAGGCCACCGCCACCAAGGCCCCGGCCAAGAAGTCCTCGGCCCGCAAGACCACCGCCAAGAAGACCACGGCGACCGCTCGCAAGAAGTGACGAAGTAGCGGACCGCCGCGGAGCCTTCGGACACGGCCGGACCACGCGCATCGGGCCGGGCCCCCCTCGGGGAGCCCGGCCCGCGGCGTGTCCGGCGTTCGGCCGGCAGGTCAGAAGGTCTGGAGGGTCACCAGCGTGATGCGCGGGGCGCCGTCCGCGCCCGGGGCGGTCCCGGCGCGCACCCGCTGGC
>NZ_NFZQ01000186.1 GCF_002165135.1 Pseudomonas sp. SID14000
ACAGCGCCCAGGCCACCCTTAACATCGGCCAGAACCTGGTGTTCAAGGATGACGGCCCGAGCATCAGCACCACCGGCACGGAACCGGTCCTCACCGTCGATGAAACGGACCTGACGACCAACGCCACCCAAAGCTTCGCCGCCAACTTCACCTCGGCCTTCGGCGCCGATGGCGCCGGTACGCTCACCTACGCCCTGGGCGTGGTGGCGGGTGCCTCCGGCCTGGTCGACACGGCCACTGGCGAAGCAGTCAACCTGTCGCTCAACGGCACCGTGGTGGAAGGCCGCACGGCCACTACCAACCTCCTGGTATTCACCGTCAGCGTCGCCAGCAACGGTTCCGTTACCCTCGACCAGCTCCGCGCCATCGTGC
>NZ_NFZQ01000187.1 GCF_002165135.1 Pseudomonas sp. SID14000
TGGGCGGCGACGCTTCGGTTCAGGTGACTGACACCACCGACGAAGTGGTGGCCAAGCTGACCGCGACCCCTTCGGTCACCGAAGGCGGCGAGATCACCTACACCATCACGCTGACCAACAAAGACGGTCTGCCGATCAATAACCACTCGGCCCTGACCTTCACGCTGAGCGACGGCAAGACGGTTATCACCGTACCGGCCAACGGCACGACGGGTTCGGTCACTGTGACTGCGCCGGACAACGTCTACACCGGCACCAACGACCCTGTGGTCAAATCGATCGCCTCGGTCACTGGCGCTGACGTCGGCAAGTTCGAGCAGTTGACCCTGGACAAGACTCCGGTCAGCACCACCGTCAC
>NZ_NFZQ01000188.1 GCF_002165135.1 Pseudomonas sp. SID14000
CCGGGGTCTGGGCTGGGTTGCTCAGGGTCACGGTGTAGGTGATGACGCCGCCTTCGGTGACGCTTGGCGAAGCGGTCAGGGTCGCGGTGGTGGTATCCACCGAGTCGTTGATGGTGGTCTGAGCTGGCGTCGGGTTCGGCACCAACTGCTCGAAGTTACCGCCAGTAGCACCGGTAATCGTGGTGCTGACGGTCGAGCCGTTGTTGTAGACATCGTTGGTCGGCGTTTCGAAATCAACACTGCCCTGGGTCTTGCCGGCTTCGACGGTGATGGTCTGGCCGTTGGACAGGGTCACGGTCACCGGGGTCTGGGCTGGGTTGCTCAGGGTCACGGTGTAGGTGATGACGCCGCCTT
>NZ_NFZQ01000018.1 GCF_002165135.1 Pseudomonas sp. SID14000
CCAGCTTCTTCATGCGCTACAACCGAATCAGGCTCCACAGCTACAACGACTACCTGTCACCAATAGCTATGGAGCAGCAGGCGGCTTGATCACCGTAACCGGTGTCCGGAAATACTTGACCAGAACAGTTCACCCGCGAAAGGGCCGGCCCAGGCACCCGAGAAATTTCAGGGGGATTCAACAATGACCACAGAAGACACCCAGTTCACCGTCGGCAAAACCACCTTCTAGCAGGGCGAGAACGGCACCCACCCACTGTTCCGCATCGAGCCCGGCATCCCGTGCAGAGACACCCGCGAACAGTCTTCAGAGTTGATGGGCTATGTACGCGAACTGACCATCACCGGCCTGATGGATGAGAAACCGATGATGATCTGGGCTGCGCACTACCTGAGTGCGATGGCCAAGGCGCTGATGGATGATGCTGAGTTGGGCATGAAGCAGTGAGTGCTTGCCTTCAGTTCGCATGAGGGCTGCAAGGTGTTCGCCTTGGCAATTTCAGCGCCTATGAGACCGAGCGCCGCCCGCGCGGCGCTTCGCGGGGCAAGCCCGCTCCCACATTTGTTGCAACGTGCCAAACCTGTCAGGCCATGGTTGCCCGCTTTGTTGGACTGGCGATATCTCCCCGTTGGCGCTGCTGCCGCCCCACCTATCTTGAGTCGTGCGCCAAGGCTGACAACCATGGCCTCACAGACATGGCCACGTTGCAACAAATGTGGGAGCGGGCTTGCCCCGCGAAGCGCCGCGCGGGCGGCGCTCGGTCTCATAGGCGCTGCAAACCTGTCGGTATACACCTGCTGGCCCGCTGGACCTGGCGGATCGCGTGCTGCGTACCCTGCCTTCAGTCGTTATGCATGTGCTGCTTGCCATCGCGATGAGTATGCGCCTTTGAATGCCCCTCATCATGATGGCCTGCGCCCGAGGCCTGCTCACCATGGTGGTCAGGCACGTTGCCGCGGTGCTGGCCTTCATGATTGTGCATTTCACTTTCGCCACCACCATGCTGGTGGCCGCCACTGGCCGCGACCATTGTCTTGTACTGTTGGGCGTTCAACTGGGGCAGTTGATCCAGGAAGGCGACAATACCCCAGATGTATTCATCGCCCATGCTTTTGCCCCAGGCCGGCATGCCGGAGGCCTTGATGCCGTGCTTGATGATCCAGAACGCAGCAGCGGGGTCGCCACTGATCCCGCTCCTGGCAAGGTTTGGGGGTGATGGATACAGAGCCTGGCTGAGTTCGGTCTTCTCGACGCCAGGGGCAAGGTGGCAACCGATGCACATGGCATTGTAGTTACCGGCGCCGGTACGAATCAGCGCTTCATCTTTCAGGTCTGGCACCTCGATGTCCCTGGCCCGCACTGCGATCGAGCGCTCCCGTGCCATGGCCAGAAAGGCATGCACGGCGGGGAAATGGGGATCATCGGCCCCGACGTTGACCAGGCCGGAGTACGCGGCACCCAGCACGGCCACACTGGCCACTGCGCCTGCTGCAACAAGCGTTGTTATTGTTTTTTTCATGTCTGGTTCTCAAAACCACATGCGAATACCGGCCACGAAACGCGCTTCATCCACATCACCACCCTCGTCGCGGATGAAATCGGCAGTTTTGCCGTAGGAGCGGTTCCAGGTGACGCCGATGTAGGGGGCGAACTGACGGACAACTTCATAGCGCAGGCGCAGCCCGACCTCGGTATTGGCCAGGCCGGAACCCACGCCGCGCCCGGGGTCGTTCTTGCCATAGAAATTGGCTTCAGCGGTTGGCTGCAGGATCAGGCGGTTGGTCAGCAGAATGTCGTAGTCGCCTTCCAGGCGTGCGGCAGTCTGGCCGTTCTCGCCAATGAACGCGGTGGCTTCGGCTTCGAAGTCGTAAAGCGCCATGCCCTGGATGCCGAACGCCGCCCAGGTCTGGGGGGATTCAGGCTTGAAATCCTGGCGGACCCCGGCAACTACATCCCACCATGGGCTGATCGAGCGGCCGTACAGCAGCTGCAATTCGGCATCCTCGGTGACACCGTTGGTGCGTTCACCTTCGGAGCGGATCCACAGCCGGTTGATATCACCACCTATCCAGCCAGAAGCATCCCAGGCCAGCGTGCTGCCTTCATCGGCATCCTGGTACTCGAGCTGATCCAGTAGAAAGAAGCTGTTGAGCGCGCTGTCATGCACGTGATGCCCGCCCAACGGGGGGAAGGCCGCCTGGCGGTCTGCATCGGTCAGTACCGGGATCGGGGTGCGGCTGTTCGTCGTATCCGCCGAGCCGTGGTTCATTTTCGAATGATCCATAGCTCCATGATCCATGGCGCCATGGTCCATGCCCTGCATGCTGCCATGATCCATCTTGCCGTGGTCCATCATCGAATGGTCCATTTCTTCAGCGGCGAAGCTGGGCGCAGTACCCAGCACGCCGAGCGAAACGGCCAATGCCAGCAGCGATGGTCGTGCCAGGCTATTGAGCATCTTTCCCTGCCTTGGCTTTGTCGCTGCCATGGGATTCCATCATCTTGCCGTGGTCCATGCCTTGCATCGAACCATGGTCCATACCCTTCATGGCGTCATGGTCCATACCTTTCATCGAGCCGTGATCCATCCCTTTCATGGCGCCGTGATCCATGCCCTTCATCGCAGCATGGTCCATGCCTTGGCTGCCCTTGGCTTTTGCGGCATCGCCAGGCGGCTGGTTGTTGTCGCCAGCCCACGACGACGGGGCATATACGGCAAGCAGGCCGGCCATCACGGCAGAAAGGAAAAACGCGCTTCGTTTCATTGGTTTGCTCATCTCGGATCTCCAGTTCATTCGTCCACACGGACTTCGCGGAACATGCCCATTTCCATGTGGAACAGCAGGTGACAGTGATAGGCCCAACGTCCTAAAGCATCTGCAGTGACGCGGTAGCTTCGTTTTGAGCCAGGCGGCATGTCGATTGTGTGTTTGCGCACCATGAAGTTGCCGTTCTCATCCTCCAGGTCGCTCCACATGCCATGCAGGTGGATGGGGTGAGTCATCATGGTGTCGTTGACCAGGGTGATGCGCAGGCGCTCGCCATACTTGAGGCGCAGTGGCTCGGCATCGGAAAACTTGATGCCGTCAAAGGACCAGGCGAACTTTTCCATGTGGCCGGTGAGGTGCAGTTCGATTGTGCGACCAGGGGCGCGGCCGTCCGGGTCCGGGAAGGTGCTGCGCAGGTCCGCATACGTCAGCACTCGGCGGCCGTTGTCACGCAGCCCGATGCCTGGATCGCCCAGTTTTGGCGTCGGGGTCATCGTTTGCATGTCGACCAGGGGGTTGTTGGTCTCGGAGTCTGGGTGGCTTTGCATGGCCGCGCTGGCGCCAGCCATGTCGCCATGGTTCATGCCGGCCATGCTGCCGTGGTCCATGCCCGCCATGTCGCCGTGATCCATGCCTGCCATGCTGCCGTGGTCCATGTCGCCCATGCCGCCATGGTCCATTCCCATATCGCTCATGGAAATGAGTGGCCGTGGATCGACAGCCGGGACAGGGGCTTGCAAGCCTTCGCGCACAGCCAGGGTGCCCCTGGAATACCCGGTGCGGTCCATGGATTGAGCGAAAATGGTGTAAGCCTGCTCGCTTTCGGGCTCTACGATGACATCGTAGGTTTCGGCAACGGCGATGCGGAACTCGTCGATCGAAACGGGTTTGACATACTGCCCGTCCGCCGCGACAACCGTCATCTTCAGGCCGGGAATTCGCACATCGAAATACGTCATGGCCGAGCCGTTGATGAAGCGCAGGCGGATTTTCTCGCCCGGCTTGAACACGCCCGTCCAGTTACCGTCCGGTGCCTGGCCATTCATCAGGTAGGTGTAGGTGTAGCCGCTCACATCGGCGAGATCGGTGGGGCTCATTTTCATCTCGGCCCACATCTTGCGGTCGGCTACAGCGGCGGACCAGCCCATTTCACTCACGTCGTTGACGAAATCACCTACCGTGCGCTTGTGATAGTTGTAATAGTCAGACTGTTTCTTGAGCTTGGACAGCACCCGGGCAGGGTTTTCATCCGTCCAGTCGCTGAGCATGACCACATAGTCGCGGTCATAGGTGAACGGTTCAGGCTCTTTCGCATCGATGACCAAGGCGCCGTACACCCCGACCTGCTCCTGGAAACCGGAGTGGCTGTGGTACCAGTAGGTGCCGTTCTGCTGGACCTTGAACTTGTACTCATACATGCCGTTGGGGGCGATGCCATGGAAGCTCAGGCCCGGCACGCCGTCCATATTCGCTGGCAGGATGATGCCGTGCCAGTGAATGGAGGTGTCCTGCTGCAAGCGGTTGCGCACACGCAGTGTGACGGTATCGCCTTCGCGCCAGCGTAGAATGGGCCCGGGCACGGAGCCGTTGATTGCCATCGCTGTACGCGCGGCGCCGGTAATGTTGACCGGCAGCTCACCGATGTAGAGGTCGAAGTCGGTGCCGCTCAGCACATTCGGTTGGCCGGGGCTGGTCACGGCCCAGACCGGCGTGCGCCACATGCCCAGCCCGCCAAGTAGTCCGGTAGCGGCCAGGCCTTTGACGAAGGAGCGTCTGGTGGTTCTGCTTTGCATGCCGTTGCGTCCAGTCAGTCGAAAAGTTGCTGGTATTCAGGCGGGTGAATGCCCAGCCTGTGGGTCGAGAAGCCCCACAATCTTCCTTAACGCTAGCTGACCTGCGCTGTCAGCTGGCTGAGCTTCAGATTACTTTTCTGTCAGCTTGCGGTGGGTCAAATTCAGTAAGCGCGCCGCGCACCCTGTGGGAGCGGGCGTGCCTGCGAAGGGCTGCAAAGCCTGTAGAAATCCTCATGCGGCGTACCGCTAGTTCGGCAGGCTCATTGGCTTGGCCGCTACTCACTGCGCAGCGCCGCCACCGGATGCAGGCGGGCGGCCCGCAGTGCCGGCGCCAGGCCGGCGAGAATACCGAGCAGCGCCGCCAGCAGCAGCGCCAGTAGCAGAAACAGCGGATGCAGCGCCAAGGGCAGGCTCGGCATGGCCAGGTGCAGTAGCCCCAGCAGAAGGCCCATCGACAGCAGGCCAAGCAGGCCACCGGCCAGTGACAACAGCGTCGCTTCGGCGAGAAACAGCCCGAGCACCTGCCGCGGACTGGCACCAATCGCCCGCAGCAGGCCGATTTCCGCCGTGCGTTCGCCCACAGTGGTCGTCATGATGGTGAGAATGCCGACAGCGCCGACCAACAGGGAAATGCCCCCCAAGGCACCGATCGCCAGGCTCAAGGTGCCGAGAACACGGTTGAAGCTGCGCAGCATGTCGTCCTGGGTGGTCAGGCTGAAGTCCTCGGTGCCGTGCCGTTCGCCGAGCACCTGACGAATCTGCCGGCTCAATGCCCGTGAAGTTGTACCTGCGCCGAACACCACATGGGCTTTGACCACCCCGGTGCGGTTGAACAGGCTTTGCGCCCAGTCCACCGGGATGTAGGCGATATCGTCGAGGTTGAAGCTAAGCAACTGGCCCTTCTTCTCCATCACGCCGATCACCCGGAAACGCACGCCGCCGACGCGGATAAACTCGCCCAGCGGATTGCGCGCACCGAACAGCTCGGTACGCAATTGATGGCCGAGCACCACATAGGGCGGCGAACGACCGTCACGGGCCGCGGGCAGGAACTCGCCCAGGCTTAGCTGCATGCGCCAGGCCTGCGTCAGCTGATGGCCACCACCGAGAATGTCGCTGCGCCGGCTCAGTTGGCCGAACTGGATATCCCCGCTGCCCTGAATGATCGGCACCGCCGCCTCGACATGCGGCAAGCGCCGCAGGGCGTCGGTGTCACTGATGGTCAGTGGCCGTACGCTGCCGAGCAGGCCGCCGAGGCCGCTGGTCTGGGTCTTGCCCGGGCGCACGGTGATGATCCGCGTACCGAACTGCGAGAAGTTCTCCATCACATAGCCGCGCACGCCTTCGCCGATGGCCGTGAGCAGCGCCACGGCGGCTATCCCGATCGCTACCCCGAGCAGGGTCAGCAGGCTGCGCAAGGGGCGACAGGTCAGCGCCGAGCTGGTCAGCCGGAGACCATCTTGCCAGCGCATCAGTGCGCTCCCGGCGGGCGTAGCGCCGCCACCGGCTCCAGCGCCGAGGCCCGAGCGGCCGGCAGCCAGGCGAACAGCAGTGCTGTGCCGAGTGCCAGCAGTACTGCGCCAGCCCGTGCCCACCAGGGTGCATAGAGCGGCAGATCGAACGCCAGGCGTCCCAGCCAGAGCAAGGTTTCGGCCAGGAGCAGCCCCGCCAGCGCCCCCGTCAGGGCCAGCAGCGCCGCCTCGCCGAGGAACAGCAGGCGCAGCTGCGCCGCCGTCACACCTATGGCTTTGAGCAGGCCGATCTCGGCGCTGCGCTGGCTCACCGCAATCCAGGTCACGTTCATGATCAGGATGCCTGCCACCACCAGGCTGATCGCGGCAATCCCGGCCACCGCCAAGGTCAGCACCGAGAGTATCTGGTCGAAGGCGCTGAGCAGGCTGTCCTGGCTGACCAGGGTGACGTCTTCCTCACCCTCGTGGCGTTCCTTGAGCGCGGCGAGTATCAGGCGCTTGCTACGGTCGAGAACGCTCGGACCATGCACCTCGACAAACACCCGCGACAACCCCTCGCTATTGAACAAGGCCTGGGCACTGGCCACCGGGATGATCAACATCTCGGCGAAATCCATGCCCAGGGATTCGCCCCGCTCACCGAGGATACCGACCACCCGGAAGCGCCGGTCGCCGGCGCGCAACCATTCACCCAGGGCCGGGCGTGCACCGAACAGCTCGCGCCGGAGTTTGCCGCCGATCACGCAGACGGCCTCGGCCTGTTCAGGGGCCAGCGCCGGCAGGGGTTGGCCCTGGACGACCGTCAGTTGGCGAATGGCGAAGAAGTCCCGGGTGGTGCCCAGGGTCAGCACCTCACGATTGCGGTTGCCGACTATCACCTCCATCTGCCCGGCCTGTTGCGGCGCGACCCGGCGGATGCCCGGCAGCCGGGTGATGGCCTGGACATCCTGCAAGGTCAATTCGTGCGGCGTCAGGCCGGTGAGCGGAGGCATTCGCCCCGTGGTTTCCTTGCGGCCCGGGAAAACGATCAGGATGTCGCGCCCGAGCAGCGAGAACTCGTTCAGCACGAAGGCCCGCGCCCCAGCGCCAAGGCCGGTGAGCAGGTTGACCGCCACCACCCCGATGGCGATGGCCAGCAGTAGCATCAGGCTGCGCGAGCGGTGCCCACGCAAAGCGCCGAGCCAGAAGCCCAGGGCATCGGCAGCGCGCATCAGGCCAGCGCCCGCTGCGGCGCAATATTGTGGATGCGCCCGTCACGCATGTGTAGCTGGCGCTGTGCGCGGGCGCCCAGGCTGGCGTCGTGGGTCACCACTATCAGGGTCAGGCCCTCGCTGTTGAGCTCCTCCAGCAGGGTGAAGACCTCGGCACCGGCCTGGCTATCGAGATTGCCAGTGGGCTCGTCGGCCAACAACAGCGCCGGTTGCATGACCATCGCCCGGGCGATCGCGACGCGTTGGCGCTGACCACCGGACAGCTCGGCCGGGCGGTGGGCAATGCGCTCGCCCAGCCCCAGGCGCGCCACCAATTGGCTGCTGCGTTTGCGCCGTTGTGCCGCACCGATACCGGCGAGGACCATCGGCAGCTCGATGTTTTCCAGCACCGTCAGCCGTGCAATCAGGTGGTAGGACTGGAACACGAAACCTATCAGCCGGCTGCGCAACTGGGCGCGCCGTGCCTCGCTCAGCGCCGTTGTAGCCTCGCCCTGCAGCCAGTATTCGCCGGCGCTCGGTGCATCGAGCAGACCGAGGATGTTCAGCAGGGTCGACTTACCCGAGCCCGACGGGCCCATCACTGCCATGTAATCTCCGGCGGCGATGTCCAGATCCAGGCTGTCCAGCCCCATCACCTGCTGTTCGCCCAGCTGGAAGCTGCGGCTGCCGCCGCGCAGGCGGATCATTTCGCGGTCTCCGCAGTCTCCGCGGCATCCACCGGGATCACCGCCACGGTATCCTTGAGCCCTTCCTGCTCGAGGCTGGCGACTATACGCGCATCCTCGTCCAGCCCTGCGAGCACCTCGGTCCAGCGCCAGTTGCTCAACCCGGTTTGCACCTGCACCTCGCGCAACACCCGGGCGCTCGGGTCATATCGCAGCACACGCTGCCCCTCCAGCAGGGTCTCGGTGGGGATGCGCAAAGCACCTGCGTGCTGCTCCAGTAGGATCTCGACATCGGCGCTATAGCCGGTGAGCAAGGCCAGATCCGCCGGAGGCTGGTCGAAGCGCACCTCGACATCGACGGTGCGCGCCTGCTTCTCCAGTTCACGCACATAGGGCGCGATGCGGCTGACGCGGCCGGAGAAATGCTGGCCACGGAAGGCATCCAGGCTGATCCGCACGGCGGTTCCGGGGCGAACCCGGGCAGCGTCCACCTCATCGATCGGTGCCTCGACATACAGGCAGCTGTCGTCGATCAGGTCGACCGCCGGCGGCGTGGGAATGCCCGGTGGTGAAGGGGTGACGAACTCGCCGAGTTCGCCGTTGATTTCTGCGACTATGCCGGCGAAAGGTGCACGCAGGGTCGTCTGTTCCAGCAGTGAACGCTGTAATTGCAGGCTGGCGTCGGCCTCGCGAATCAGCACGGCACTGGCACTGCACATCAACTTCGCCAGGTTGGCTTTGGTCGTGGCCTGATCGAGGCGATCGGCGGCAATCAACTTGCGGTCGGCCAACTGGCCCAGGCGATCAAGGTCGCGCCGGTCCAGATGAGCCTGCTGGCAGCGCTGTTCGCGGCTGTTGCGTTGGGCCTCCAGCCGCGCCTCGGCCTCCTGCAGCCTGGCCTGTTGTTCGTCCTGCCGCAGGCGCATCAGCACCTGGCCCGGCTGGACCCGCTGGCCCTCGCTGACCAGCAACTCGGCAACCTGGCCGCCGACATTGAAGGACAGGTGCGAGCGTCGACAGGACTTCAGCGTACCCGCGCGAGTATTGGCCACCACTGTCTCCACCGGCCCCCGCTCAACTTCCAGCAGCCTGACCGGCAATGGCTGTGGTCGGCTCAACCAGCCGCCCAGCACTACCAGACAGGCCAGTATCGACGAGCCAATCAATAATCTGCGCATGGACTGTACCTCCTCCCATATGGCTTGAGCCTAGATCAGGAGGGTGAAAGCTCCATGCAAGCCGTCAGTTATCCGACGATTATCAGATGGGTGTCATGATAGTGTCAGATAAATGGCGAATTTGATTGTTTCGCTCTCGCAGCCGCGATTTCCTAGCCATGGGAAGGCTGCAGAAAGTTTCAAGAATGGCTTTTGTTCGGGCATTAAAAAGCCGGCTTGTGGCCGGCTTCTCGGGGACGCTTCCGACTAATTTATGGTAAGCCGCAATCGCCTTAACTGTGTGGCCATCAAGGGCCGGAAAGAGATGGCAGATGCCCGTGTGGGATATCGCCGAGCCCTCTGGACCGCGGCTCGCGCCGGTCGGGGGCTAAATGTGCGGCGTAGCATACAAGGGCGCGCGCAGGATGCCCAGCAAAAAATGGCACAGGCTGTTTCAGCCGGGCCGTTGCTGGCGAAAATGCGACCAGTGGAACACCCAGCCCAGGATTTCCAGCCCTTGTGCCTGGCGCTGGGCGGCGGTATAGCGTTCGACTGCATAGTTGCGTCGATCGTGGCTGTGCAGGTAAAGCGTGCCGTGCTGGCCGAGGCTGAGGTTGTTCACCCTGAGCGCGCCGTTGTGCAGCAGGGCATAGGTTTCACCCTCGACCACCTGGGTCATGCCCAGGTCGATGGCCAGGGTGGCCTGCAGCGGAATCAGCGGGGTCATGTTGCTGGCGGGCATGGCCAGGCAGATGGCCTTGTCGGCATGCACACCCAACCCTTTCAAGGCTTTCGCGGGCAGGCACAGGTGCTTGCTGGGCACGGGCGACAGCAGTCCGTTCTGCAGTTCGTAGAAGGGCACCTTCAGTGCCCGGCCGCCTTGCGCCGACAGTGGCGTGGGCGGGTTGGCAGGTGGCGGCCCAGGCGGGCAACTGCGCAGGATCGGGTTGGGGTGTTTGGGGCCTTCGCCCGTGCGCAACCAGCGACGACGCACGCAGAACAGGTCGGCCAGTTCGTCCAGACGGGCCAGAGGCACGCCGCGGTTGAACCAGTTGTTGACGTGCTGGGGGGTGACGCTGCGTTGGGCGGCGAAATCGGAAGGGGTCAGGCCACATTCGTGGAGCAGGGCTTTGAGACGGTCGCCGGATGTGTTCATGGCGGCGAGTGTAGCGGCGGGGTGCCAGCAAGGATATGAACCGGATGTTGATGGGATTTGTGTGAAGAGCGCCTGTTTGTAGGGCGTTGGAGTAGGACTGCGTAGGATTTTTTACCGCGCTAGACGTTGGTGCGGTCGCTGTGGGAGCGTGACAGCCATCCATCAGGCATAAAAAACCCCGCCAGGGCGGGGTTCTTCATGCAACCGGTATCAGCCCTTGTAGGCAGCAACCGATTTGGTGATCGCGGCACGGGCAGCGTCGGCGCCTTCCCAACCTTCGATCTTGACCCACTTGCCCTTCTCGAGATCTTTGTAGTTGGCAAAGAAGTGCTCGATCTGCTGGATCAGCAGGGCTGGCAGGTCGGTGTATTCCTTCACGTCGACGTACAGCTGCGACAGCTTGTCGTGAGGAACAGCGATGACCTTGGCGTCGCCGCCGCCGTCGTCGGTCATGTTCAGCACGCCGACCGGACGGGCGCGGATAACCGAACCTGGGGCTACCGGGTAAGGGGTAACGACCAGCACGTCCAGCGGATCACCGTCGTCGGCCAGGGTGTTCGGGATGTAGCCGTAGTTGGCTGGGTAGAACATCGGGGTAGCCATGAAACGGTCGACGAACAGGGTATCGCTGTCCTTGTCGATCTCGTATTTGATCGGCGCGTGGTTGGCCGGGATCTCGATGGCGACGTAGATGTCGTTCGGCAGGTCTTTGCCCGCCGGAATCTTGCTGTAGCTCATTGGGCAGTGCCCCCGTGTTTGACCAAAAAAGTGGCGGCGATTATAGGCACATTCTGCATGGGCATGCCACGCCTGGCCTGATGTGCGGGCCCGTCAGGCGTGGCTTTCGCGGTATTCCGGGTGTTCGGCCTGCAGCCGGCACAGGCGCGCCAGCGGGTCTTGGCGGTAGAACAGCGACAACTGGCGGTAGACCTGTGGATAAGCCTGTTGCAGCAGGTCGGGGGCACTAAAGAAGTATTCGCTGGTGACGGCAAAGAACTCCGCCGGGTTCTCCGCGGCATACGGGTCGATTGCAGTTTCGACGTCGGGGTTGGCATCCAGCTGGCGGTTGAGGTCGTCATAGGCCTGTTGCATGGCTGTTGCCCATTCATCCACAGGCATGCCGTTGTGCAGTGGCGGCAGGCCGTTGGCATCGCCATTGAGCATGTCGAGCTTGTGCGCCAGCTCATGGATGACCAGGTTGTAGGCCTCCCAGCCACCACTGGCCAGCACGCCGTTCCAGGCGAGGATGATCGGGCCCTGTTGCCAGGCCTCGCCGCTGTGCTCGCCGTCCCATATGTGCTCCACGCCACTGGCATCGCGGTGGCGCTGGGGGCTCTTGAAGTCGTCTGGGTAGAGGATGATTTCGTGGAAGCCCTGGTACCAGTTCAGCTCGCCCAGGTGCATCAGGGGCAACTGGGCCTGGGCCGCCAGCAACAGGCGCTGCTCGTCGTCCGGCTCGACGCCGGGCAGGCAGGTGAGGTGTTTGTCGAGCAGGAACAGGATGCTGGCTTCACGCAACCAGCGATCTTCTTCGTCAGTAATGCCGTCCAGCATCGGCAGGCGCTCGCGCACGGCCTGCCATTGCTGGGGGGCGATGGGGTAGCGCGCCAGGGTGCGCTTGCGCCGCCAGGCGCTGAACGACCACATCGGCAGGTTTCAGTGCGCCTTGGCCGTGCGGCCCAGGCGGCCACGCAGCAGGCCGAGGATCATCGGCACCAGCGACAGGATGATGATGCCCACCACCATCAGCGACAGGTGCTGCTTGATGAATGGCACGTTGCCGAAGAAGTAGCCCAGGGTTACCAGGCCGCCGACCCACAGCAGCGAACCGGCAACGCTGAAACCGAGGAAGCGCGGGTAGTGCATGTGGGCGATGCCGGCGACGAACGGTGCAAAGGTGCGCAGGATGGGCAGGAAGCGCGCCATGGTCACGGTCTTGCCGCCGTGGCGTTCATAGAAGTCGTGCGTCCGCTGCAGGTAGTCGCGACGGAAGATCTTCGAATTGGGGTTGTTGAACAACCGCTCGCCGGCCGTGCGGCCGATCACGTAGTTGGTGCTGTCGCCGAGGATGGCGGCGGCCATCAGCAGGCCGGCCAGCAGCAGCGGGTCCATGCCGCCACCGGCGGCCACGGCGCCGGCGATGAACAGCAGCGAATCACCGGGCAGGAAGGGCATGACCACCAGACCGGTTTCACAGAAGATCACGGTGAAGAGGATGGCGTAGATCCAGGGACCGTAGTTGGTGACCAGCAGATCGAGGTAGGCATCGAGATGCAGGATAAGGTCCAGCGGGTTGAAATCCATGTACAGCACCTGTGTTCTTGGGCGTAGGCTCGGTTACCTGGGGATGGGTAAATTTTCACACATGACAGGTGGGCCATTATACGGCTAAGTCAGGATCATGCCCGGGGAGTTTGTAGCGGGGGGTTACGGCAGGGGGTATTCCTGTACCGGCCTCTTCGCGGGTAAACCCGCTCCCACAGGTACAGCACTGGCTTCAGATGCGCCGCTATGCCTGTGGGAGCGGGTTTACCCGCGAAGAGGCCGGTACAGGTCAATCCTGGCTGATCGGCAGGATGTAGCTCTTGAACTCGTTATCCTCACGAAACCCGATGGATTCGTAAGTCTTGTGCGCTACCTCATTGTCCGCACTGGTCGACACCCGCATGCGCACGGCGTTGGTTTCCTTGGCCATTTTCTTCGCTTCGCGCATCAGGTGGTCGGCCACCAGCATGCGCCGCGAATCCTCGGCCACGTAGATATCGTTGAGAATCCATACCCGCTTCAGCGACAGCGACGAGTAGCTCGGGTACAGCTGGCAGAAGCCCAGCAGTTTGCCGTCGTCATCATCGGGTAACGCCAGGTAGATCACCGACTCATCCCGCTTCAGGCGCTTTTCCAGGAAGCTGCGCGAGCTGTCGGGGTAGGGTAGCTGCCCATAGAACTCGCGGTATTTGACGAACATCGGCGTAAGCAGGTCGAGGTGTTCCAGGGTTGCCTTGATGATGCGCATGTGCGGCCCTCAGAGTCCATTAGGGGAAACAGCGGATTGCCAGCAGCTTTCAAGGGCATGCTGCCCAATGCGCAGCGCAAGTGCAATCCGCCTTCCGTGACATGTTTTTTACCCCTTGCCGAGCAGGAAGTTACCTTTCTGGCTGGTGCTGTGTTCACTCTCCAGGCTATGGACCTCGGCTTCGTCCTTCAGATTCACCCCGGAAAGCTGGCGCCGGCAGGCTTCGCGCATCAAGTACAGCAAGCGGTGCGCCGCCATGCCATAACTCAGGCCCTCCAGGCGGATGTTGGAAATGCAGTTGCGGTAGGCATCGGTCAGGCCGACCTTCGGTGCGTAGGTGAAGTACAAGCCAAGGCTGTCGGGCGAGCTGAGCCCCGGGCGTTCGCCGATCAGCATCACCGTCATTCGTGCGCCCAGCAGCTCACCAACCTCGTCGGCCACTGCCACGCGGCCCTGCTGCACCAGCACCACCGGGGCGCTGGTCCAGCCATCGGCGGCGGCCTGTTCCTCGAAGCGCGCCAGGAACGGCAGGGTATGGCGGTGTACGGCCAGGGCCGACAGGCCGTCAGCGACGACGATGGCCAGGTCGACCCCGCCAGGGTTGGCCTGCGCGTGTCGGCGCAGCGCGGCAATCGAATCTTCGTTCAGGCGTCGCCCCAGATCCGGGCGTTGCAGGTACTGGTTGCGGTCGCTGGCGGCGCTGTGCAGCACCAGGCTTTCGCGCCCGCGGTCACTCAGCTGGGTAGCCAGGCCTGCATGGTCGAATGCCAGGTGCACGGCGTCACGGGCCTGGGCGTGGGCGAACTGGAAGTCCAGCTGTGCCCCGGTCGGCAGGCTGGTGCCGGTACGGCCCAGGGCGATGCGGGCCGGGGTCAGGTTGCGCAGGGCCAGCCAGGGGTTGTCGGGAGTAGGCGTGCGGTGGTCCATGGTCATCCCTATGCAAGCTGTGCCAAGGCCTGGCGGAAGGCCGGCGGCAGGTTGTCACCAAAGCGCACCCGGCCATCGGCCTGGGTGAAGATGCCGGTGCGGGCCAGCCATGCCTCGAATTCCGGGCCGGGTTTCAGGCCCAGGGTCTGGCGCGCGTACAGCGCGTCGTGGAACGAGGTGGTCTGGTAGTTGAGCATGATGTCGTCGGAGCCGGGGATACCCATGATGAAGTTGATCCCGGCCACGCCCAGCAGGGTCAGCAGGGTGTCCATGTCGTCCTGGTCGGCTTCGGCGTGGTTGGTGTAGCAGATGTCGCAACCCATCGGCACCCCCAGCAGCTTGCCGCAGAAGTGGTCTTCGAGGCCGGCGCGGATGATCTGCTTGCCGTTGTACAGGTACTCCGGGCCGATGAAACCGACCACGGTGTTGACCAGGAACGGCTTGAAGTGGCGGGCCACGGCGTAGGCGCGGGTTTCGCAGGTTTGCTGGTCGACGCCATGGTGGGCGTTGGCCGACAGCGCGCTGCCCTGGCCGGTTTCGAAGTACATCAGGTTCTGCCCGAGGGTACCGCGTTTCAGCGACAGGCCCGCTTCGTAGCCTTCCTGCAGCACGTTCAGGTTGATGCCGAACCCGGCGTTGGCCGCCTCGGTGCCGGCGATGGACTGGAACACCAGGTCCAGTGGCACGCCACGGTTGATCGCCTCGATCGAGGTGGTGACATGGGTCAGCACGCAGGCCTGGGTGGGGATGTCGTAGCGCTGGATGATGGCGTCGAGCATTTCCAGCAGGGCGCAGATCGAGGCGATGCTGTCGGTGGCCGGGTTGATGCCGATCATGGCGTCACCGTTGCCGTACAGCAGGCCGTCGAGAATGCTGGCGGCGATGCCGGCCGGTTCGTCGGTCGGGTGGTTGGGCTGCAGTCGGGTCGACAGGCGCCCGCGCAGGCCCATGGTGCCACGGAACCGGGTGACCACGCGGATCTTCTGCGCCACCAGCACCAGGTCCTGCACGCGCATGATCTTCGACACCGCTGCGGCCATTTCCGGCGTCAACCCGGGCGCCAGGGCGCGCAGGCTGTCCTCGTTGGCCTCTTCGCTCAGCAGCCAATCGCGCAGGCCGCCCACGGTCAGGTGGCTGACCGGGGCAAAGGCCTGGGCATCGTGAGTGTCGATGATCAGGCGGGTGACTTCATCATCTTCGTAGGGGATCAGTGCTTCATTGAGGAAATGCGTCAGCGGGATATTGGCCAGAGCCATCTGCGCGGCGACCCGTTCGCCGTCGTTGCTGGCCGCTACGCCCGCCAGGTAGTCCCCCGAGCGGGCGGGGCTGGCCTTGGCCATCACTTCCTTGAGGCTGTCGAAGCGGTAGACCAGGTGGCCGACCGTGTGTACGAAACTTGCCATACAGACTCTCCAGAGCCGCGGGTTGCCCCGCGGCGGGTGGCGGCGATCAGTGCAGGGCCTCTTCGGCCTTCTGGATCGCGGCGAATTCCTCTTCCGGTGTGCCCGCGACCAGGTGGTGGCGGCTGTAGAAAGCAAAGTAGGCAATTAATACCGCATAGATCACCGCGGCGCCAATTACCACCCGTGGGTCGACCAGGAAACCGGCGACTACGGCGATGCAGGCCAGTACCAGTGCCAGGCCCGAGGTGAAGATGCCACCGGGGGTGCGGTACGGGCGCTCCATCTTCGGCCGGCGGATGCGCAGGGTGATGTGTGCAGCCATCATCAGCACGTAGGACAGGGTGGCACCAAACACCGCCACCAGGATCAGCAAGTCACCCTGGCCAGTCAGCGACAGGGCAAAGCCGATGATGCCGGGGATGATCAGGGCCAGTACCGGAGCCTTGCTCTTGTTGGTTTCCGACAGCTTGCGCGGCAGGTAGCCGGCGCGCGACAGGGCGAAGATCTGCCGGGAATAGGCGTAGATGATCGAGAAGAAGCTGGCGATCAGCCCGGCCAGGCCGACCAGGTTGACGAAGCCGCCCATCCAGGTGCTACCGCCGTAGGCCTTGGACAAGGCTTCTACCAGCGGGTTGCCGGACGCTTTCAGTGCTTCGGAGCCTGCACCGCCGGGGCCGACCACCAGGATCAGCAGGGCGAAGGCCAGCAACACCAGCATGGCGCCGATCAGGCCGCGAGGCAGGTCGCGTTTGGGGTTCTTGGTTTCTTCGGCGGCCAGTGGCACGCCCTCTACGGCGAGGAAGAACCAGATGGCGTAGGGGATGGCCGCCCACACGCCGACATAGCCGAACGGCAGGAAGCTGCTGGCGCCCACAGCGTCCGTTTTGGTGATGTCGAACAGGTTGGCTGCATCAAAATGGGGCACCATGCTCACCAGGAACACGGCCAGGGCGATGGCGGCGATGGCGGTGATGATGAACATCAGCTTCAACGCCTCACCCACGCCAAAGATGTGGATGCCGATGAACACGATGTAGAACGCCAGGTAGATCATCCAGCCGCCGATGCCGAACAGTGACTGGCAGTAGGCGCCGATGAACACTGCGATGGCGGCGGGGGCGATGGCGTACTCGATGAGGATCGCCGTCCCGGTGAGGAAGCCGCCCCAGGGGCCGAAGGCGCTGCGGGCAAAGCCATAGCCGCCGCCTGCGGTGGGGATCATCGACGACAGTTCGGCCAGCGAGAAGCACATGCACAGGTACATGGTGGCCATCAGCAGGGTGGCGAGGAACATACCGCCCCAGCCGCCCTGGGCCAGGCCGAAGTTCCAGCCGGCATAGTCGCCGGAGATGACGTAGGCCACGCCCAGGCCGACCAGCAGGACCCAGCCGGCGGCGCCTTTTTTCAGTTCACGTTGCTGGAAATAGTCCGAGCCGACTTTTTCGAAGTCGACGGAAGAGCCTGCCGGCGAGCCGGCGGAATGATCGCTTGGCATAGTTTCACCTGTTGTTTTTCTTGGTGGCCGGACGGGTTCCGGACCGATGGTGATAGTTAGTGCAGGAAGCGAGCCAGAGCTGTTGGTGCACGGTTGCCGCTCTGGGTTTTGTGTAAGCAGGCCTGGCCGTTTCGCGGGTGAACCCGCTCCCACAGGGGGTGTACAGCACCTTAAGCAGGCGCAGTACCTGTGGGAGCGGGTTTACCCGCGAAGAAGGCGACGCGGATTAGAAGAAGCCCAACGGATTGATGTCGTAGCTCACCAGCAGGTTCTTGGTCTGCTGATAGTGGTCGAGCATCATCTTGTGGGTCTCACGCCCGACCCCCGACTTCTTGTAGCCACCGAACGCGGCATGCGCCGGGTACAGGTGGTAGCAGTTGGTCCATACCCGGCCAGCCTTGATCCCACGGCCCATACGGTAGGCACGGTTGATGTCGCGGGTCCACACGCCGGCACCCAGGCCGAACTCGGTGTCGTTGGCAATCGCCAGCGCTTCGGCTTCGTCCTTGAAGGTGGTGACGCTGACCACCGGGCCGAAGATCTCCTCCTGGAACACGCGCATGCGGTTGTTGCCCTTGAGCAGGGTCGGCTGGATGTAGTAACCGGTGGCCAGCGAGCCCTCCAGTTTCTCTACCTTGCCGCCGGTCAGCAGTTCGGCGCCTTCCTTCTCGGCAATCTCCAGGTACGACAGGATCTTCTCGAACTGCTGTTGCGAAGCCTGGGCGCCGACCATGGTGTCGGTGTCCAGCGGGTCGCCGCGCTTGATCTGCTGCACCTTCTTCATTACCGCTTCCATGAACTGCGGGTAGATCGACTCCTGTACCAGCGCGCGCGACGGGCAGGTGCACACTTCGCCCTGGTTGAAGAACGCCAGCACCATGCCTTCGGCCGCCTTCTCGATGAAGCTCGGCTCGGCCTGCATGATGTCTTCGAAGTAGATGTTCGGCGACTTGCCGCCCAGCTCGACGGTGGAGGGGATGATGTTCTCGGCGGCGCACTTCATGATGTGCGAGCCCACCGGGGTCGAGCCGGTGAAGGCGATCTTGGCGATGCGCTTGCTGGTGGCCAGGGCTTCACCTGCTTCGCGGCCATAGCCTTGCACCACGTTGAGCACGCCTTTTGGCAGCAGGTCACCGATCACTTCCAGCAACACAGTGATGCCCAGCGGAGTCTGCTCGGCCGGTTTGAGCACCACACAGTTGCCGGCGGCCAGGGCCGGGGCGAGTTTCCAGGCGGCCATCAGGATCGGGAAGTTCCACGGGATGATCTGCCCGACCACGCCCAGTGGCTCGTGGATGTGGTAGGCCACGGTGCCTTCGTTGATTTCCGCGGCGCCGCCTTCCTGTGCGCGGATGCAGCCGGCGAAGTAGCGGAAGTGGTCGACCGCCAGCGGGATGTCGGCATTGAGGGTTTCGCGGACCGGCTTGCCGTTGTCCCAGGTCTCGGTAATGGCAAGCAGTTCGAGGTTCTGTTCGATACGGTCGGCGATCTTCAGCAGGACGTTGGAGCGGTCCTGTACCGAGGTGCGGCCCCAGGCGTCGGCAGCGGCATGGGCGGCATCCAGGGCTTTTTCGATGTCTTCGGCAGTGGAGCGGGGGAATTCGGCGATCGGCTGGCCGTTCACCGGAGAGGTGTTGGTGAAGTACTCACCCTTTACCGGAGGAACGAACTCACCACCGATGTAGTTGCCGTAGCGGCTCTTGAAGGAAACCTTCGCGCCTTCGGTACCGGGATGTGCGTAACGCATGGTGTGTCTCCTGGCTATTGTGTTTGTTAGGGAGTTGGAAAGCGTAGAGCAAAGGTTGGGCCAGCGTTTCGAGTATCAGGCAAATCAAGGGCTTGGCTCGGTTCCAAGGGCCTGGCCAACGGTCACTGTGCCAGTGCCGGTACGCGCGGGCGTGACACTTTGTGCCATTTGCGACACGTAACCGGAGGGTGCATTGCAAAGCCTTCCCGGGTGGAGGATGCTGGCGGGACTCTCTATCTGCGGAGAACTACAACAATGCAGAGCAATCATTTCAGTCGCCATGCCCAGCAAGTCCATACCGTCGCCCATGGTGGGGCCGGGGAGGGCGGCAGTGACCCGTCCATCGCCCGCTCCTGGCTGCGCTGCCTGGAGGACTACCACCTCGACCCGTCGGTGATCGAGGCCCCGGTGGTGCTCGAACACGGGCGCCTGCTGGAAAGCCGCGAGCGTCTGCGGCAGGTGCTGCAGATTGCCGACCATGAAATGAACAGCCTGCACCAGCAGCTTTCGGGAGCTGGCCATGCGGTGCTGCTGACCGATGCCCGTGGGGTGATCCTTAATTGCGTCAGCGCGCCGACCGAGCGGCGCAGTTTCGAGCGCGCCGGGCTGTGGCTGGGCGCTGACTGGAGCGAGGCGCGGGAGGGCACCAACGGCATCGGCACCTGCCTGGTCGAGCGCCAGGCGCTGACCATTCACCAGAACGAGCACTTCCGTGGTCGCCACACTGGCCTGACCTGCTCGGCCAGCCCGGTGTTCGACCCGCATGGCGAGTTGCTGGCGGTGCTGGATGTGTCTTCGGCACGGCCTGATGTTTCCCGGCAGAGTCAGTTCCATACCATGGCCCTGGTCAACCTGTCGGCGAAGATGATCGAAAGCTGCTACTTCCTGCGCCATTTCGAACAGCAATGGCTGTTGCGTTTCCACCTGCAAGCCGAGTCGGTCGGCCTGTTCAGCGAAGGCCTGCTGGCGTTCGACGGTGACGGGCGCATCTGCGCCGCCAACCAGAGCGCGCTGAACCTGCTGGGCACGGTGCGCGGTGGCGTGCTGGGCAAACCGCTGGAACGCTTTTTTGCCTGCAGCCACGACGAACTGTTCAGCCGCGCCACGCCCGCAGGCAGCACGGCCTGGCCGCTGCATACCCTGGACGGGCGCCAGGTGTTCGCCAGCCTGCGTGGCCAGGCGCGCGCACCGGTGTGGTCGGTGCCAGCCGCCCAGCCGCGCCCCGTGCGGCAAGCGGAGCCGCTAATCTGTCTGCTCGACCCGGCCTTGCAGAACGACTTCCGCCGTAGCGTACGGGTGTTCGAGCGCGATGTGCCGCTGCTGCTGCGCGGCGAGACCGGCTGTGGCAAGGAGGCCTTCGCCCAGGCTGTGCACCAGGCCAGCGAGCGGCGTAGCAAGCCGTTCGTCGCCATCAACTGCGCGTCGATCCCGGAGAGCCTGATCGAGAGCGAACTGTTCGGCTACCGCGGCGGCAGCTTTACCGGTGCGCGCAAGGAAGGCATGCGCGGCAAGCTGTTGCAGGCTGACGGCGGCACCTTGCTGCTGGACGAGATCGGCGACATGCCACTGGCCCTGCAAACCCGCCTGCTGCGAGTGCTGGAGGAGCGCCAGGTGGTACCGATCGGTGGCGAGCCGCAGGCAGTCGACGTGCGCATCGTCAGCGCGACCCACCGTGACCTGCTGGAGCGGGTGGAGCAGGGCAGTTTCCGCGAGGACCTGTATTACCGCCTGAATGGCCTGGAGGTGGCATTGCCGGCAGTGCGCGAGCGCAGTGACAAGGCGCAGTTGCTGGATTTTCTGCTGCGTCAGGAGGCACAGGGAGAACCGATCGATATCGAGCCCAGGGCGCGACAGGCACTGCTCGACTTCGCCTGGCCGGGCAACGTGCGGCAGATGCGCAACGTGCTGCGTACGCTGGTGGCACTTTGCGAAGACTCCCGGATCATGTTCCCTGATCTCCCCGCCATTGTTCGCAACACGCCGGCCCTTGTAGGAGCGACCTTGTGTCGCGAATGGGCCGCAGAGCCGCCCCAGGATCTCAACCGCGCAGCTCAAACCGCCAGGGCTGCTGTGCAGCCCGATCGCGACACAAGGCCGCTCCTACAGGATGCGGAGCGGCAAGCATTGTTGGAGACGCTAGAGGCAAAACACTGGCACCTCACCCGTGTCGCCGAGCACTTGGGCATCAGCCGCAATACCTTGTATCGAAAACTGCGCAAACACGGCATCACCAGGGCCGACTGAGCGAAACATCTGGTGCGATTTATCGCGCCCTGGGCTACCCTGCCTCGATGTTTTGCGAGGTCGACCATGCATATTCACATTCTCGGTATTTGCGGCACTTTCATGGGCTCGCTGGCGGTGCTGGCCAAGGAACTTGGCCACCGCGTCACTGGCTCTGACGCCAACGTCTATCCCCCGATGAGCACCCAGCTCGAAGCCCAGGGCATCGAGCTGACCCAAGGCTATGACCCGGCGCAGCTGGACCCGGCGCCAGACCTGGTGGTCATCGGCAACGCCATGTCGCGTGGCAACCCGGCGGTGGAGTACGTGCTGAACAAGGGCCTGCCCTATGTTTCCGGCCCGCAGTGGCTGGCTGACCACGTGCTGCAGGGCCGCTGGGTGCTGGCCGTTGCCGGTACCCACGGCAAGACCACTACCAGCAGCATGCTGGCCTGGGTGCTGGAGCACGCCGGCATGAGCCCGGGCTTCCTGATCGGCGGTGTGCCGCAGAATTTCTCGGTGTCGGCGCGCCTGGGCGATACGCCGTTCTTCGTGGTCGAAGCCGACGAGTACGACAGCGCCTTCTTCGACAAGCGCTCGAAGTTCGTCCACTACCACCCACGCACGGCGATCCTCAACAACCTTGAGTTCGACCACGCGGACATCTTCCCCGACCTGGCCTCGATCGAGCGGCAGTTCCACCATCTGGTGCGCACCATCCCCAGCGAAGGCCTGGTCATCCATCCCACCACCGAGCTGGCGCTGGAGCGGGTGATCGGCATGGGCTGCTGGACCCCGGTGCAGACCACCGGTGAAGGTGGCCAATGGCAAGCCCGCCTGCTCAGCCCCGATGGCTCGCGCTTCGAAGTGCTGTTCGACGGCGAAGTGCAGGGCGTGGTGGACTGGGCGCTGACCGGCCAGCACAACGTTGCCAACGCCTTGGCTACCCTGGCAGCAGCACGCCATGTGGGCGTGGTGCCGGCCATGGGCATCGAAGGGCTGAGCGCCTTCAAGAGCGTCAAGCGGCGCATGGAGAAGGTTGCCGAAGTGCAAGGCGTGACCATCTACGATGACTTCGCCCACCACCCGACCGCCATCGCCACCACCCTCGACGGCCTGCGCAAGCGCGTTGGCGAGGCCCCGGTGATCGCGGTGATCGAGCCGCGCTCCAACTCGATGAAGCTCGGTGCTCACCGTGACGGCCTGCCGGAAAGCGTCAACGACGCCGACCAGGTGATCTGGTACGCCCCGGCCAACCTTGGCTGGGACCTGGCTGCCACCGCCGCGCAATGCAAAGTGCCCAGCGTGGTGGCCGACAGCCTCGAAGCGATCATCGAGCGGGTCAAGGGCCAGGCTCGCCCAGGCACCCATGTAGTGATCATGAGCAACGGCGGCTTCGGCGGCCTGCACGGCAAGCTGGCCGAGGCCCTGAAGTGAGCGGGCCGGAGCGCATCACCCTGGCCATGACGGGCGCCTCTGGCGCCCAGTATGGCCTGCGCCTGCTCGATTGCCTGGTGCGTGAGGACCGCGAGGTGCACTTCCTGATCTCCAAGGCTGCGCAACTGGTGATGGCCACCGAGACCGACGTGGTGCTGCCGGCCAAGCCGCAGGCGATGCAGGCCTTCCTCACCGAATACACCGGCGCTGCCGACGGGCAGATTCGCGTGTATGGCAAGGAAGACTGGATGTCCCCGGTGGCCTCGGGCTCCGGCGCCCCGGCGGCGATGGTGGTGGTACCCTGTTCCACCGGCACCTTGTCGGCGATTGCCACCGGTGCCTGCAACAACCTGATCGAACGTGCTGCCGACGTCACCCTCAAGGAGCGTCGCCAGCTGATCCTGGTGCCCCGCGAAGCGCCATTCTCCACCATCCACCTGGAGAACATGCTCAAGCTGTCGCAAATGGGCGCGGTGATCCTGCCGGCGTCGCCGGGCTTCTATCACCAGCCGCAGACCATCGACGACCTAGTCGACTTTGTCGTGGCGCGCATTCTCAACCTGCTGAACATTCCCCAGGATATGTTGCCGCGTTGGGGTGAGCACCACTTCGGGGTGGATGATTGAAGCGAACGCTGGCGGGTGTGCTGGCGCTGGTGCTGCTCGGTGGCTGCGCCACGGTGCGCACGCTGGATGCCAACAAGCCCGGGGCGCCGGTGGTGTATGCCGGTACCCGGCTGGATTTGTATGTGATCAATGGCGGGTGTTGTCCGCGTGATCATTATGGGGCTGATGCCCCGGCGTACCCGGGGCTGGACCTGCCCGGGAGCATGCTGCTCGATACCCTGTTGCTGCCGTTGTCGTTGCTCACTGCGGCCGGTATTGGTTTTCAGGCCACCGGTGGGTTGTGAGGGCCCTTTCGCGGGTAAACCCGCTCCCACAGGTATTGCACCAGTCTTGAGATAGTGCAACTCCTGTGGGAGCGGGTTTACCCGCGAAGAGGCCCTGACAGGTGAAGGCTATTTTTTGCCCAACCTGCGCAACTCATCCGACTCCACGATCCGCACCCCGTCTTCCTCCTCAAGCGCCAGCCGCCACAGCGCCCGGGCCAAGGTACAAGCCTCGATCCCACGATATTTCCCGGGTATCAGCCTGGAAAACGGCGACATCAGCTTTTCCCCGAGCCGCGGCTGGATCCGCTCGCCCAGCAGCAACGATGGCCGCACGATGGTCAGCTGCGGCCAATCCTGGGCCTTGAGTGCCTCTTCCATCTCGCCCTTGACCCGGTTGTAGAAAATCGACGATTTCGGGTCGGCGCCCAGTGCACTGACCACCAGCAGATGTCGCGCACCCATCTCCCGGGCACGCTTGCTGAACGCCACTACCATGTCCAGGTCTACCGCACGGAAGGCCGATTCGGAGCCGGCCTGCTTCAGCGTGGTGCCCAGGCAGCAAAAGGCGATATCGACCCGCCCGGCCAGCTGCGGGAGAAACACCGCCGGGTCGCCGACCGGGTTTTCCAGGTGCGGGTGCTCGGCCAGTGGCCGGCGGGTAGGCGCCAGTACGCGGGTGATGGTGGGCTCGTTGAGCAGGCGGTCGAGCAGGTGTTCACCTGTCAGACCCGTGGCACCGGCAAGCAGGACATGCTGAGGCGTCAAATACATGATGTCTCTCCCTTGTTACACACAAGCTTAGTGGCTGCCGGGCATTTTCGCCTGTTCCCCCATGTTGGCCTGTGCGGCGTTACGCAACGCTTCTTCGGCCTGTTGCCGGCGCAGCTGCTGCCAGTGCTCAAGTACTCTCGGCGGCGCCCACAGCTGCGGTTCGGAGGCCTCGAAACCTTCCCTCTGTTCTCTTTCGGCAACGCTGGCTCGCGCCAGTTCAAACGCCTGTTTCAGGTCGTCGGTCTGGTTCAGCCCCTCGGCGAACAGGGCATCGCCAAAGTAGGTGAAATCGGCTTCTTCCGAGCAACCGAAGGACACGCGGTCGGCTCGGGCGGCGGTCATGATCACCGTGCGCTCATCCTTGAGCGGTGCGATGTAGCCCCCTGAATAGCAGGCGGATATGACGATGACCTTGTCGCGGTCTTTCAGCGGGGCCAGGGCGCTTGCCAGCTCATCGGCGGACAGGTCGGCCAGCTGTAGGCGCGGCTGGTCGAGCACCAGCTGGTGGTCTTGGCTGCCATGGCTGGTGAGGTAGATGAACACCAGGTCCTCGGGGCCGCTGCGCTCGGCCAGGGTGCGGGCGGCGCGGGTGAGGTTCTCGCGTGTGGCCATGGGGCGGGTGGTCATTTGGTCGCGGTGGTTGACCAAGGTCACCTGGCCACGGGCGCCAAAGCGCACTTTGAGCATGTTGCTGACGTAGTCGGCTTCGCGCAGGAACACGCTCTGCTGGCCATCGCCGGCCACCACCAGGCTGTATAGCTGGACCGCTGGTGCCGAGCGCGGTACCCGTGCCAGCGCCTCGTCCAGCAGCCGGCCCTGATTGAGCAAAGCCAGGTCCAGCGGGTCGGGCAACAGCTTGCCGTTCTGGTCGCGTATGCGCACACCGTTGCTCCAGGTGCCGCTTTCGACCTTGCCGTTGGCCAGGATCAGCCGGCCACGGCCATGGTAGGCATCGTTGAGGAAGCCGCCGATGTACTTGCTGCCGTCGGCCAGTTGCAGGCTGCCCTGGCCCGACAGGCGCCAGTCGGCGAAGGTGCCCTTGTAGTGGCTGCCGTCGCTGCCCAGCAGTTCGCCTTCGCCGACCAGCGAGCCGTCCTTGAACTCACCGATCCATACATCACCATCGGCGTTTTCGTAACGGCCACGGCCCTCCAGGCGGTTGTCCTTGAACTCGCCGATGTATTGCTCGCCATCGACGCTGTCGTAGGTGCCGCTGCCTTCCAGCTGGCCATTGATGAAGTGGCCGCTGAACTGGTTGCCGCTGGCGTCGCTGCGTACCCCGGCACCATTGGGTTTGCCCTTGGCGAACAGGCCCTGGTAGCGGCTTCCGTCGGCCAGCTCCAACTCGCCGGCGCCTTCGTACAGGTCGTCCTTGAACTGGCCGCGGTAGGTCTGGTCGGCTTGCTTAAGGGTACCTTCGCCGTCGCGGCGGCCGTGGCTGAAGGTGCCGGCATAGTGGCTGCCCGGGGTGGTCAGCTCACCCAGGCCCTGGAACAGCCCGGCGGCGAACTGGCCACGGTACACCTCGCCGTTGCGGCCGTGCCACTCGCCCTGGCCGTGCCATTGGCCATCCTTGAAGCTGCCGGCGTACCAACTGCCGTTGGGGTAGTCGATCCGGCCCTCGCCTTGCAGCAGGCCATCGACCACCTGCCCCCGGTACCGCCCACCGTCAGGCAGGCGCGCGTCAGGCGGGAGCAGCGATTCGCCATCGCCGCAGGCGGCGAGCAGCAGGACCAGGGTGATGGGGAGCAGTGGACGCATGGCGAGAACCGGGCAAAAAGTCTGCCGAGTATGACGCAGAATGGGATCCTGAAACAGCGAACGCACGTGCTGGCGCAGCGCTCGAGCCTGCACTGCATCGAAAAGCTGGCACGGTCCCTGTGGGAGCGGGCGTGCCCGCGAACACCGGCGACGCCGGTGCCATGCAGCGCGTGGTCTTCTTCGCGGGTAAACCCGCTCCCACAGGTCCAGCGGTGACTTTCAGCTTTGCGCAATACCTGTGGGAGCGGCTTTAGCCGCGAACACCGGCGAAGCCGGTGCCAGGCACCGCGTCGCCTGCTTCGCGGGCACGCCCGCTCCCACAGGTTCCGTTTAGCCTTTGAGATGCAATCAGCGCACGCCCGGCGAAACGATGATCTTCACGTTCTCCTCCTTGTTGTTCACCAGTTCTTCAAAGCCCAGCTCGACAATCTGCTCCAGCCCGATCCGCCCGGTCACCAGCGGGCGGATGTCCAGTCTGCCGTCAGCGATAAAGGCAATCACATCGGCAAACTCACCGTTGTAAGCCAGCGCCCCCAGCACCTGTTTTTCGGTGGACACCAGTTCGAAGAAGTTGAACTCGCTGGGTTCTTCGAAGATGCCCACCAGCACGCACTTGCCCGCCTTGCGGATGGTGTCGATGGCCAACTTGGCCGTGTGCTTGTTGCCGATACATTCAAAACTCACATCCGCTCCCAGCCCGGCAGTCAGCTTGCGGATTTCCGCCAGGGCGTCGCACTGGCTGGGGTCCAGCACCACGCTGGCGCCAACCTCTCTGGCCTTGGCCTTGCGCGCCGAGGACATTTCCAGGGCGATCACCTGCGCCGCCCCCGCTGCCTTGGCACACATGATGGTGCACAGGCCGATGGTGCCGGCGCCGACCACCACCACGGTCTGGCCAAGGAGGCTACCGGCCTTTTTCACCGCATGCATGCCCACCGCCAGCGGCTCGATCAGTGCCCCGGCCTCTGCCGGGAAGCCCTGTGGCAGCCGGTACAGCAGGTTGGCGGGCACGTTGACCAGCTCGGCGAAGGCGCCGTTGTTCATCAGGCCGGTGAAGGCCAGGCGTTCGCAGATGTTGTACAGGCCGTGGGTGCAGTAGTAGCAGGTGCCGCAATGCTGGCAGGCGTCCGCAGCCACAGGGTCACCGACCGCAAAACCTTCCACGCCTTCGCCCAGCTTGGCGATCTGACCGCAGAACTCATGGCCGAGGATGCACTGGCCCTGGATGCCGGTCAGCGGGTGCGGTGCCTCCACCGGGATGAATACCGGGCCGGCGACATATTCGTGCAGGTCGGAGCCGCAGATGCCGCACCAGTCCACCTTGATCTGTACCCAACCGGGCGCAGGGTCGGCCGGCAAGGGCACCTGTTCGACGCGAATGTCATTGCGGCCATGCCAGACGGCGGCGCGCATGTGGGTATGGCTCAGGTCGTTCATTGTCTTTCTCCAGGCTCACGGAAAGGGCTTAGTGCTTGCGCAGGAACGCGAGCAGTTGCTGGTTGACCTGTTCGGCCACTTCCATCTGCACCATGTGCCCGGCCTCAGGCAGCACCAGCACTTCAGCCTCCAGCCCTTCGGCATGGCTGGCCGGGATGATCGCGTCCTTGCCGCCCCACACCACCAATGCCGGGTGTTGCCCCAGCACCCCGCGCAGGTCGTGGCGCTGCCGGTCGCCGTCGGCGATGGCCGATGCCAGCAGGCGCAACGCTTCGTCCACCCCTTCCAGGCGCTTGAACTTGAGCATGTCCTCCAGCATCTGCCGGGTGACCAATGCCGGGTCGGCAAACAGCTGCACCATCTGCGGCTTGAGGGCATTGCGGTTGGCGGCAGCGACGAAGCCTTGCAGGTACTGCCCGTTGATCGCCTCGCCCAGCCCGGCGCTGGCCACCAGGCTCAGGCTGGCCACCCGCTGCGGTGCCAGGCGCGCCACGTTCAGGCTGACCGCGCCACCCATGGAGTGGCCGGCCAGGTGGGCCTTGGCGATGTCCAGGTGGTCGAGCAGGGCCAGTACGGTTTCGCTCAGTTCATCCAGGTCGCCACGTTGCAGGATTTTGTCCGACTCACCATGCCCCGGCAGGTCGAGGGCGATCACTCGCCGTTCGGCTGCCAACGCCGGGTGGTTGAACAGCCAGTTGTTCAGGTCACCACCAAAACCGTGCACCAGCACCAGCGGCGTGCCGCCTTCGCCCAACTCGAACCAGCGCAGCAGGCGACCGCCCACCTCCGCCTTCTGCGGCGCTGGCCCTTGGGCCTGGTCGGCGCCACCCTCGGCGACGAACTCGGCCTGGAAGCGCTGGACCACGGCATCGATCTCAGACTCATCGGCTTCGCCTTCAACCACTACCGCCAGCAGCGCGCCAACCGGCAGGGTTTCATCGGGCTGGGCTACCAGACGGCGCAGCACACCGCTGAACGGCGCCTCGACGCTGCTGCTGATCTTGTCGGTCTCGACGTCCAGCACCTCGTCGCCCTTGTTGATCTCGTCACCTTCCTGCTTGAGCCAGGTGTCTACCCGACCCTCGGTCATCGACAGGCCCCACTTGGGCATTGTCAGGGTATGGATCTGGTTCATGCGGCACTCCTCGCGGCTTCGATCACTTTACGTACCGCAGCCTCGATCTTCACCGCGTCAGGGATGTACAAGTCTTCCAGGGCATCGGAGAACGGCACCGGGGTGTGCGGGGCGGTGACCATCTCGATCGGGCCCTTGAGCGCACCGAAGGCCTTCTGCGCCACCAGCGCGCTAATGTCGGTGGCCATGGAGCAGCGTGGGTTGGCTTCGTCGATCACCACAAGGCGGCCGGTCTTTTCCACGCTTTCCAGAATGCTGTCTTCGTCCAGCGGGCTGGTGGTGCGCAGGTCCAGCACCTCGCAGTCGATGCCCTGGCGAGCCAGGTTGTTGGCGGCCTCCAGTGCCACATGCACCATGCGGCCGTAGGTCACAAGGGTTACGTCGTCACCATCGCGCAGGAAGTTGGCTTCGCCGAAGGGTACGGTGTAGACCTCTTCCGGCACTTCGCCTTGCATGCTGTACAGCAGTTTGTGCTCGCAGAAGATCACCGGGTCGTTGTCGCGGATCGCCTGTATCAACAGGCCCTTGGCATCGTACGGCGAGGACGGGCAGACCACCTTCAGGCCGGGAATGTGCGTCCACAGCGAGGTGAGCATCTGCGAGTGCTGGGCCGCCGCGCGCAGGCCGGCACCGTACATGGTGCGCATCACCAGTGGGGTGACCGCCTTGCCGCCGAACATGTAGCGGAACTTGGCGGCCTGGTTGAGGATCTGGTCCAGGCAGCAGCCGGCGAAGTCGACGAACATCAGCTCGCACACTGGGCGCAGGCCCTGGGTCGCAGCACCGACGGCGGCGCCGACGTAGCCGATTTCCGACAGCGGCGCGTCGAGCACGCGCCCCGGGAACTGATGGTACAGGCCCTTGGTCACGCCCAGCACGCCACCCCAGGCGTCATCCTCGCCGGGGGCGCCGGCACCGCCGGCGACGTCTTCGCCAATGATGAACACCGTGTTGTCGCGGCGCATTTCCTGGGCCAGGGCTTCGTTGATGGTCTGCTGGTAGCTGATCTTTCTTGCCATGGTGGTTCTCCTGTTGTTCTTGTAATCCGCGGCTCAGGGGTAGGCGACGTAGACGTCGGTGAGCAGGTCGGCGGGCTGCGGCTTGGGATCGGACTTGGCGCGGCGCACGGCGTCTTCGATCAGGTCCTCGACGCGAGCATCAATGGCGTCCAGTTGCTCGGCTGTAAGCAGGCCGGCACGGGTAGTCTTGTTGCGGAACTGCATGAGGCAGTCGCGGGATTCGCGCAGGTTCTTCACTTCATCGGGGGCGCGGTAGGTTTGGGCATCGCCTTCGAAATGGCCGTAATAGCGGCTGAGCTTGACCTCGATCAGCGACGGGCCTTGCCCGGAGCGTGCGCGTTCGATGGCTGCGCCGGCAGCCTCGTACACGGCAAAGAAGTCGAAACCGTCGATGGTGACGCCTGGCATGCCGAAACCGGCAGCACGGTCGGCGATATGGTCGCAGGCCACCGACCAGGTCGAGGCGGTGGCTTCGGCGTAGCCGTTGTTCTCGGCCACGAAGATGCACGGCAGGTTCATGATCGACGCCATGTTCATGGCTTCGAATACGGCGCCTTCGTTGGAAGCGCCATCGCCGAAGAAGGCGACCGACACATCGTCGTTGCCCTTGATCTTGGCCGCCAGTGCGGCCCCGGCCACCAGCGGTGCACCGGCACCCACGATGCCGTTCGCGCCGAGCATGCCTTTTTCCAGGTCGGCGATATGCATCGAGCCGCCCTTGCCACCGCACACGCCGGTTTTCTTGCCGTAGATTTCGGCCATCATGCCGTACACATCCACGCCCTTGGCGATGCAATGGCCGTGGCCACGGTGGGTCGAGGCGATGCAGTCGCTGTCGCGCAGGTGGGCCATGACCCCGGCAGCGGAAGCCTCCTCGCCGGCATACAGGTGGACGAAGCCGGGGATCTCGCCGGTGGCGAACTCCACGTGCAGGCGTTCTTCGAAGGCGCGGATGGTGCGCATCACTTCATAGGCATGCAGCAATTGTTCGGTACTGAGTTGATTGGACATCTTGTTGTTCTCCAGGGTTGTCTCAACACGGGTTTGCAGGGTGCAACCGGTGGCCGCGCGGTACGGCCAGCAGGTGATGACGGGCGGCATGCGCCAGGACGGCCTCGACTTCCACGCTCAACGGGCCTTGGTGGTCGAGGGTGATGGTGGGGGTGTCGTGCTCGGCGAATTCGATTTCGCGTTCGCCGTCCAGCGCCAGGGTGCCGCTGGCCAGGCTCAGGCGGTGGGCGACACCGGGCGTCAGCGGGCCGCTGGCGGTGATGCCGCAGCCTTGCAGCAGGCCGGGTGCCAGTGGCGCCAGCAATGCCTGCTCGGCACCGGGGTTCAGGCGTACCCAGGCGCCATGCGGCTCCTGGCGCGAGACCGGGCACCACAGGCCGCACAGGGCCGAGAGGCCGATGGCATGGGGTTCGGCGAAACAGGCGAAGACTTCGCAAAGGTCCTCGCTGCGGCTGAGGGCCCGAGCGCCGATGAAGCGCTGGGGCGACACCGCCACCTCCACCAGGGCCCATTCGGCAATTCGCTGCTCGGGCACCTTCACCAGCAGGCGCTTGTTGCGGCGCAGGCCTATGCTGGCTGGCACCCGACCGCCGGCAAGCAGGCCGCCGGCCAGGCCGGCGCTGGTGGCCTCACGCAGTTCGGGGAAGGCATTGTTGGTACCGGTGGACAAGGTCAGCAGTGGTACGTCACCGGCCTCGGCGGCCACTGCCTTGTGGGTGCCGTCACCGCCGAGCACGGCGATCATCGCCACACCGCGCTCGACCATGCGGCGGGTGGCCAGGCGGGTATCGGCAACGGTCTGGGTCAGCGGCAAGTCAAGTATTTCGATGGTCGGCCAGTGCTGGTCACGGGCTGCCGGGCCCAGGCTGGCCTTGAGCACGGCGGCGGCGATACCGGTCATGTCGCTGGGCAGCAGCACCTGGCCGATGCCGGTGGCACCGAAGGCGGCGAGCAGACGCTGGATCGCCGAGGCCTTGTCGGTGCTCGAATAGAGCCCGGCGTTGGCGGTCAGGCGGCGCAGGTCGCGGCCAGAGGCAGGGTTGGCAATGATCCCGACGATCGGGGCGGGTAGCGGCATGGCGCACCTCATATTTTTGTTTGCCAGGGCAGGAGCAAGCACGGTGCCAGCTTCTTCTGAATTGGCTGAAGTGCCCGCAATAGAGAGGTTTTCTTGCGCTTCGGCAGAGGCTGATGGTTGGGCTGGCGAGACGCCCGGTGCCAGCCCGGGGCCGACGTTGCCGAGACGCTGAGACGCTGCGTCTCAAGCCGGCCGGTAATCACGCAGTGCTTGTCGGGGCATGCCCGGAAGCGCTTAATGGCCGGACAACGACAAAAACAGCAACGAGAACCGGAGGGCCTGAATGCTTGCCGCGAACTCCAGAGCCCATGTCGACTGCGTCAGCAGGGTGTTGAAGAATGCCGACCGCCTGCCGCAGGTGCCGGTGCCACCGCTGATCCTCGATTCATGGCGCCGTTCCATGGAGCTGTACCGCCTCGACCCTGGGTCCCAGCAGGGGCCGCGCATCCTGTCCCAAAGCTTGCTCAACGAATGCCGCGAACGCGCCGAACTGTTCCTGCGCATCGCCAGCGATGCCGTGGCCCGCCTGCATGAGCGAGTACGCGGTGCCGACTATTGCGTGCTGCTCACCGATGCCCTGGGGCGTACCATCGATTACCGGGTCGAGTCGGCCATCCGCAACGACTGCCGCAAGGCCGGGCTGTACCTGGGCACCTGCTGGTCGGAGGGCGAGGAGGGCACCTGCGGCGTGGCGGCGGTGTTGACCAGCAAGGCCCCGGTGACGGTGCACAAGCGTGACCATTTCCGCGCTGCGTTCATTGGCCTGACCTGTACGGCGGCACCAGTGTTCGACCCGCTGGGCGAGCTGCTGGGCGTGGTGGATGTTTCGGCCTTGCAGTCGCCGGACGACCGCCGCAGCCAGCACCTGATCCGCCAACTGGTCGAGCAGACTGCCCGCGAGATCGAGAACGCCTTCTTCATGCACAGCGCCCAGGGCCATTGGGTTATGCGTGCCCATGGCACGCCGGGTTATGTGGAAAGCCAGCCCGACTACCTGCTGGCCTGGGATGCCGATGGCCGCCTGCAGGCGATCAACAGCCTGGCGCGCCAGCGGCTGGTGGAGCAGTTGGGGCGATTGCCCGAGCACATTGGTGAGCTGTTCGACATGGACCAGCTGCGCCGCGTGAATGCATCGTCCGCCCAACGCCTGCCGGGCTTGGGTGGGCTGTACGGCCGGGTCAGCGCACCCCGCCAGCGCCAGCGTGCACAGCCGTTGCACCAGGCCCAGGATGCCCGCATCGAGCAGCACTTGCGGCTGGCCACACGGGTCAAGGACTGCAACCTGGCGGTGCTGGTGCAGGGTGAGACCGGGGCCGGCAAAGAGGTGTTCGCCCGCCAGTTGCATCAGCAAAGCCTGCGTCGCGATGGCCCGTTCGTCACCCTGAACTGCGCGGCCATTCCGGAAAGCCTGATCGAGAGCGAGCTGTTCGGTTATGTGGCCGGGGCCTTCACCGGGGCTTCCAGCAAAGGCATGCAGGGGCTGTTGCAGCAGGCCGATGGCGGCACGCTGTTCCTCGACGAAATCGGCGACATGCCGCTGAACCTGCAAACCCGGTTGCTGCGCGTGCTGGCCGAGGGTGAAGTGGCGCCGCTGGGCGCGGCGCGGCGGGCGCGGGTGGATATCCAGGTTATTTGCGCGACCCACCGCGATTTGGCGGCGATGGTGGAGGATGGGCGTTTTCGTGAGGACCTGTACTTCCGCCTGGCCAATGCCCGCTTCGAGTTGCCGCCGCTGCGCGAGCGTGAGGACCGCTTGGGGTTGATTCACCAGTTGCTGGCCGAGGAGGCCGAGGCCTGCGGGGTCGAGGTGGTGTTGGCGGATGATGCGCTGCAGGCGCTGCTGGTTTACCGCTGGCCGGGGAACTTGCGCCAGCTGCGGCAGGTGTTGCGCTATGCCTGTGCGGTGAGTGATGGCGGGCGGGTGCAGTTGCAGGACCTGCCGCAGGAGGTGCGGGGGGAAGCGGTTGGCTCGGCTGAAAGCGGGGTGTCGTGCCCGGCGCGGCAGTTGTTGCTGGATGCACTGATCCGCCATCGCTGGAAGCCGGCCGATGCGGCGCGCGCATTGGGGATATCGCGGGCGACCTTGTACCGGCGGGTTCATGAGCATCACATCGAGATGCCGCGGATGAAGGGCTGAGTAACGCAGACCGGCAGGAGCAGCCTTGTGCTGCGAAAGGGCCGGCATGGGCAACAAATTTGTGTGGGTAGTAATGGCCTCTTCGCAGCACAAGGCTGCTCCTACAGGACTTCTGCCAAACCAGTGACCCATAAAAAACCCCGGAACAAGTCCGGGGTTTTCGGTACATCACACTACACGATCACTCCTGGCTAGCCAGTTTGTGCTCGAGGTAGTGAATGTTGACGCCACCTTTGCAGAAACCTTCATCACGCACCAGGTCGCGGTGCAGCGGGATGTTGGTCTTGATACCGTCGACGACGATCTCGTCCAGGGCATTGCGCATGCGCGCCATGGCTTCGTCGCGGTCCTTGCCGTAGGTGATCAGCTTGCCGATCAGCGAGTCGTAGTTCGGCGGAACCGAGTAACCGCTGTACAGGTGCGAGTCCACACGCACGCCGTTGCCGCCCGGGGCGTGGAAGTGCTTCACCTTGCCTGGGCTCGGGATGAACTTCTTCGGGTCTTCGGCGTTGATACGGCACTCCAGCGCATGGCCACGGATGACCACGTCTTCCTGGCGGAACGACAGCTTGTTGCCAGCGGCGATGCTCAGCATCTCCTTGACGATGTCGATACCGGTCACCATTTCCGACACCGGGTGTTCAACCTGCACGCGGGTGTTCATCTCGATGAAGTAGAAGCGGCCGTTCTCGTACAGGAACTCGAAAGTACCCGCACCACGGTAGCCGATCTCGATGCACGCATCGACGCAGCGCTTGAACACTTCCTGACGGGCTTTCTCGTCGATCCCCGGGGCTGGCGCTTCTTCCAGTACCTTCTGGTGACGGCGCTGCAGCGAGCAGTCGCGGTCGCCCAGGTGGATGGCGTTGCCCTGGCCGTCGGACAGTACCTGTACTTCCACGTGGCGTGGGTTGGTCAGGAACTTCTCCAGGTAAACCATCGGGTTGCCGAAGGCTGCACCGGCTTCGGTACGGGTGAGCTTGGCCGAGGCAATCAGGTCCTCTTCCTTGTGCACCACGCGCATGCCGCGACCACCACCGCCACCGGCGGCCTTGATGATCACCGGGTAACCGACGTCACGGGCAATCGCCAGGGCGACTTCTTCATCTTCCGGCAGTGGGCCGTCGGAGCCCGGCACGGTCGGTACGCCCGACTTGATCATCGCGTCCTTGGCCGAAACCTTGTCGCCCATCAGGCGAATGGTGTCGGCTTTCGGGCCGATGAAGGCGAAACCGGATTTTTCCACCTGCTCGGCGAAGTCGGCGTTTTCGGCCAGGAAGCCGTAGCCCGGGTGGATCGCGGTGGCGCCGGTCACTTCGGCGGCAGCGATGATCGCCGGGATATGCAGGTAGGAATCCTTGGACGATGCAGGGCCGATGCAGACCGACTCGTCTGCCAGGCCCAGGTGCATCAGTTCACGGTCGGCGGTGGAGTGCACGGCGACTGTCTTGATACCCAGCTCTTTGCAGGCACGCAGGATCCGCAGGGCAATTTCCCCGCGGTTGGCGATCAGGACTTTTTCGAGCTTCCCAGACATCGTTGGCTCTCCGCGATTCAAACGACGGTGAACAGCGGCTGGTCGAACTCAACCGGCTGGCCGTCTTCTACCAGGATGGCGTCGATGACACCGCCAACATCGGCTTCGATGTGGTTCATCATCTTCATGGCTTCGACGATGCACAGGGTGTCGCCTTTCTTCACGGTCTGGCCAACTTCAGCGAAGTTCGGCGAGGTCGGCGAAGGCTTGCGGTAGAAGGTACCTACCATCGGCGAGCGGATCACGGTGCCTTTCAGGGCCGGGGCAGCGGCAGCGGCTTCAGCGGCCGGAGCGGCAGCGGCGGCGACCGGGGCAGCAGCAGGGGCAGCGGCTACCGGAGCCGGTGCGAAGTACTGCTGGGCAGCTGGAGTCTTGCTGTGACGGCTGATACGGACCGACTCTTCGCCTTCCTTGATCTCCAGTTCGTCGATGCCAGACTCTTCCAGCAGCTCGATCAGTTTCTTGACTTTACGGATATCCATTAATCATCAACTCCCAAAGGTTCGGTCAGGGGGCGAAATATAAAAAAACGTATCTGAAACGTTTCTCTCGAACCCTGGCCCACTGAGGCCAGGGTTTTCATCATTTGGGCTGTGCGTTGGCAGCCAGTTGTTCCAGCGCGGACTCCAGGGCCAGGCGATAACCGCTGGCGCCCAGGCCGCAGATCACCCCTACGGCAACATCGGAAAAGTAGGAGTGGTGGCGGAACGGTTCGCGTTTATGCACGTTGGACAGGTGCACTTCGATGAATGGGATGCTCACCGCAAGCAATGCGTCACGTAATGCGACGCTTGTGTGGGTGAAAGCAGCCGGATTGATCAGGATGAAGTCCACACCCTCGTTGCGTGCGGCGTGAATGCGGTCGATCAGTTCGTATTCGGCGTTGCTCTGCAGGTACTGCAGATGGTGGCCTGCGGCGCGGGCACGTTGCTCCAGGTCCTGGTTGATCTGGGCCAGGGTCACGGCGCCGTAGTGGCCAGGCTCGCGGGTACCGAGCAAGTTGAGGTTGGGGCCGTGGAGCACCAGTAGCGTTGCCATCTGCGGATTCCTTGGATTTGTAGGGCAATTCGACACAGCGCGGCGAGTGTGCCGTAAAGCGACGGCAAGTGTCCAGTTCCCGGCAATAGCCAGCACGATGTCCGAGGTTCGCGCGAAGTATGTGACCAAATAATTAAATTTGGTCACTGATTTGAGGATTTATCACAGCTCGCGGGAAGTTATAGACCGACTTTGCCGCGCACGCGTGTCAGAATTTGCGCAAATTCACTGGCATTTATCTCGCCAATGACTCGATCAGCGGTTATTTCGCTACCGTTTTCAGCAAAGAACAACAAGGCGGGAGGGCCGAACAGCTGGTAGCGGTCGAGCAGGCTGCGTTGTTCGGCATTGCTCTCGGTGATGTCAAATCGCAGCAGCTTGAACCCGGCCAGTTGCGTTTGTACCTGCGGCGCGGTGAGCACCTCGCGCTCGATCACCTTGCAGCTGATGCACCAGTCGGCGTACCAGTCCAGCAGTACCGGCTGGCCGGCCGCCTTGGCCTGGGCGAGGGCAGCATCCAGTGCGGCGGGAGTGGTGATGGTCTGCCAGCTATCTGCTTGCACCGCCGTGCCGTTGCCGGCGGCCAACGGGGTCGCCGGCGGTAATGGGCGCAGCGGGTCGCCCTGGCCGCTGAGGGCGCCGTACCAGCACGCCAGGGCGTACACCAGCAGGGCCAGGCCGAGCAGTTGGGCCAGGCGCTGGCGCGCGGTCTTGACGACGAACTCGAGTGCGCCGAGGAACAATGCCACGCCAGCGGCGAGGAAACCGACCAACAGCAAAGTCAGCGGACCTGGCAGCACGCGGCTGAGCAAGCCGATGGCCAAGCCCAGCAGCAGGACGCCGATGGCGTTTTTCACCGTGTTCAGCCAAGGGCCGCTTTTCGGCAGCCAGGCCGCGCCACCGGTGGCCACCAGCAGCAACGGCGCGCCCATGCCCAGGCCCAGGGCGAACAGTTTGAGTGCGCCACCCAAGGCATCGCCGCTGGCGCTGATGTACAACAACGCACCTGCCAGGGGCGCCGACACACACGGCGAAACCAGCAGGCTGGAGAGTACGCCCAGTATTGCCGCGCCTAGCAGCGAGCCGCCCCGGGTGTGGCTGGCAACGTTGTTCAGGCGGTTGCTCAGGGCCTGCGGCAGTTTCAGTTCGAACACGCCGAACATGGCCAGGGCGAATACCACGAAGAACAGCGCGAAAGGCACCAGCACCCAGGCCGACTGCAGGCGCGCCTGCAGGTTCAGGCCGGCGCCGAACAGTCCCATCAGGGCGCCGAGTATCGCGAAGCTGGCTGCCATCGGTAGCACGTAGGCCAGCGACAGGGCCAGCCCGCGCAGGCCACCGGCCTGGCCACGCAGCACCACGCCGGAGAGGATCGGCAGCATCGGCAGCACGCAGGGGGTGAAGGTCAGGCCGACCCCGGCGAGAAAGAACAGCAGCAGCGACTTCCAGGTCCAGGCATGTTCACTGGTGGCCGGGGTGCTTGCTCCGCCTTCGCCATCGATGCTCAGGCGTGCGGTTTCCGGTGGGTAGCACAGGCCTTTGTCGGCGCAACCCTGGTAGCCGACCAGCAAGGTGAAGGCACGCGGGTCGTTGCGCGGCAACTCGATATCGAGCACGCCGTGGTACACCTCGACATCGCCGAAGAACTCATCGTGCTTGGCCTCACCCTTGGGGATGTTCGGCGTGCCCAGGGCAATGTCGGCCGGTTCGGTGCGGAACTGGAAGCGGTGACGGTACAGGTAGTAGCCATCGGTGGCGACGAAGCGCAGCTTGATGGTTTGCGCATCGGCCTGGACCAGGCTGAGCTTGAAGGCCTCGTGTACCGGCAGGAAGTCGGCGTTGTTGGCCAGCGAAGCTGCGCCGAGGGTGGCGCTGGGGCGGTTGTCGAGCAGGCCCGTGGCGAAGGCAGGGCTGGCCAGCAGCAGGAACAGCAGGAAAAACAGGCGGCGCATGGCGGACTCGCGAGGTGGAACGTGCTGGGCATGATAGCGGAGTTGGTGCAGGTTGGGGCCAATAGCTCTTGGCATGGCATGTGTGGTGCCTGGGAGATCGAGCGCCGCCCGCGCGGCGCTTCGCGGGACAAGCCCGCTCCCACATCTGTTTCGGGCCAGTTACTCCTGTGAGGTCACCTCTATCCGCTTTGTCTGTTCCTTTCGATATCCAAGGTTGCATCGCAGCTTTTAATCAATCTCCAGCCATGCACCAAGGCTGCAACCCACCTGGCACAGGAGTAACTGGCCCGAAACAGATGTGGGAGCGGGCTTGTCCCGCGAAGCGCCGCGCGGGCGGCGCTCGATCTCCCAGGCACCGCACATATCATGGCGAGCCCCTGCCTGCTCAAACCCTGAACTCCCGCACCGCCCGGTTCAGTTCCCCCCCCAGACTCAGCAACTGCTCGCCTTGCTCACGTCCCTCGCCAATGCGCTGCAGGTTGTCCTCACCCAACTCATGAATCCGCTCGCTGTGGTCGCGAATCTCACTCACGGCACCGCTCTGCTGCGCCGTGACATCGGCAATCCGCACCGCAGTATCCGAAATGGTGCGAATGGCACAGACAATCTCGTCCAGCGCCCCATCCGCCGCCTGGGCCTGGTTGGCCGTGGCCTCAGCATGTTCGAGCTGCGCGCGCATCCCGGCCACCGAACTTCTGGCTGCCTGCTGCAAGCGGTCGATCAAGGCCTGAATCTCGCCGGTAGCCCCGGTGGTGCGCTGCGCCAGCGAACGCACCTCATCGGCCACCACGGCAAATCCACGGCCCATCTCACCGGCCCTGGCCGCTTCGATTGCGGCATTCAGCGCCAGCAGATTGGTCTGCTCGGCAATCGACCGGATCACCGTCAGCACGCCGCCGATGGTGGCCGACTCTTCCGCCAGTTGTTCGATCATGCGGGCGTTGCCCTGCACTTCATCGACCAGCTCACGCAAGCCCGACAGGCTTTGGCCGATCACCGCCTGGCCCTGCTCAACCGCACGCCCGGCATCGCGGCTGGCGTCGGCGGCGGCGCTGGCGTCGCCGGCCACTTGAAGGATGGTCGCTTCCAGTTCACCCAGGGCATCGCGAATCTGCCCGGTGTCGCCCGCCTGGCGTTCGGCACCGTCGTGCAGGGCGGCGCTCATGCCAGCCAGGGCGTGGCTGCTGCCAGCCACCTGTTCGGCGTTGTGGCGGATGGTGCCGACGAGCTCCACCAGGTAGTGGCGCAGGCAGTTGAGTGACTCCTGGATGTCGCGCAGTTCACGGTTGGTCTTGCCCATGGCAATGGCCTCGGCGAAGTCACCCTCGGCCCAGCGCGACAGGGCCGGGGCCAGGCCGGTCAGGGTGCGCGCCAGGCGGCGTTGCAAGGTATCGATCAGCAGGGCGATAAGCAGGATCAGGCCGATCATCAGGCCCTGGATGATGCGCACTTCGGCGGCAATTTTCGCGTGCTGGCCGCGCACCTCGGGCTCCAGCGCCGCGATGGCCTGCTGCACGGCCTCCAGGCGCTGGCCGGTGCTGGCGGCCAGGGCAACGCGGCGCTCGATCTGTACGCGGGTGCGTTGCAGTTCGGCCGGGTAGCGGCTGAGCAGGCTCTGCAGTTCGCGCTTGAGGCCAACGGCCAAGTCTTCCTGCCGGGCGTTGGCCTGGCTTTCCAGGCCCATCATCGCGGCGAAGTCGTTGGCACCGGATTCGGCGGCACGGGTCACGCCCAGCAAGGGCAAGGCATCGATCGTCTGGGCCTGGGCGCGGATCAGTTGCAGCTCGCGCTCCACTTCGTCGGCTAGTTCCGGGCGGGCGCTGCTGACCAGCTTGTCCCGGGCCAGCGACAGGCGACCGAGGTGCACGGTGGCGTCGAGCAGCGGTGTCAGGTAGCGGTTGGCGTCGGCGCTGCCGCTGTCACGGGCGTAGCCTGCCAGTTGTTCGAAGTTGGCGCCCAGTTCCCGCTCGGCCTGCAGCAGCAGGGCTTGCGGGTCGCCGGCCAGCTTGCCGGCGGCCAGCAGCTCTTCGCCGGTAAAGGCCTGCAGGCTGTCCAGGCTGGGGCGCAGTTTGTCGGCCAGTTCGCCGGGCCACTCGGCCAGCTCGGCCTGCAGCTGTTGGATGGCCTGCATCGCTGCGGCGTGGCGCAGGGCATCGCCGCTGCCCAGGTACGCCTGGATATTGCGGGCCGCCTGGTTCTGGAATTGCTGGGACAGGCCCAGGTAGCGTTCCATCAGCTGGTAGGGGCGCTCCAGAGCCCGCTGCGACCACCACAAGGTGGCGCCCAGGGCGATGCACACGGTTACCAGCAACAGGGTGTTGAAATTGGTCAGCCACTTCAGGCGCATAGCCGCGAGCTTCCTGCGGGGAGGAGGGGAGGTCGGTGGCTGAAGTTATTGCGATCTTGTGACGGGGTGATGACGGCAGGGGGTTGGCACCATAAAAAAGTGGCACAGTGCCTCTATTTTAACCTGTGCCGGCCTCTTCGCGGCTGAAGCCGCTCCCACAGGGATTGCGCAATCCGTCAGTCCGGTGGAGTACCTGTGGGAGCGGCTTCAGCCGCGAAGAGGCCGGCACAGGCAAAGTTTGGTTCAGGGTTCCACACGCACCACGCAATTACGCCCGGCATGCTTGGCCCGATACAGCGCCTCGTCCGCCGCACTGGCCATGGTCAGCGCATCCAGCCCCTCATCCAGCTGCACCACCCCGGCACTGAAGGTGCACTGCAAGTCCCGCGGCTGCGCCGGGTAGAGAATCTCGGCAAAGCGCTGGCGGATTTCGTCCAGCACCTTGTGCGCCGCGTCCAGCGCGGTATTGGGCATGACAATGGCGAACTCTTCACCACCATAACGGCCAATGAAGTCGGTCTTGCGCAAGCGCTGCTTGAGAAACAGCGCCAGGCTCTTGATCACCCGGTCGCCCATGGGGTGGCCGTGGTGGTCGTTGATCTTCTTGAAGTGGTCGATGTCGAGCATGGCAAAGCTCAACGGCTGCTGCTCTCGACGGGCGCGGAAGCTGCAGTCTTCCAACAGTTGCAGGATATGGGTGTGGTTGTACAACCCGGTCAGGCTATCGCGCACCATGCGCGCCTTCAGGTGCCGGGCACGGGCGGCGCGGTTGCGCACGGTAGTGATCAGGTGGCGTGAGCGAAACGGTTTGGTCAGAAAATCATCACCGCCTTCGCTCATGGCATCCAGCTGCTTGTCCAGGTCGTCCTCGGCAGACAGGTAGATGATCGGCACGCTCACATAACGGTCGCTGTGGCGGATCACCTTGGCCAGCTCAGGGCCGGTGCAGGCCGGCATGTACAGGTCGAGGATGATCAGGTCGGGCTGGAAGTCGGCCAACTCGGTCATGGTGCGGACCGGGTCGGTCAGGCTGCGGGTGATCATGCCGGCGCTGGCCAGGACGCGCTCGGTGTACAGGGCCTGGGTGCGCGAGTCGTCGATGATCAGCACGCGCAACGGGTCGTGCTGGGTGGCATTGGTCAGCAGTTCGACCTTTTCCAGCAGGCTGGAGGCTTCCAGGGTGCCGGTGAGGAAGTCCTGGCCACCAGCGCGCACGGCGGCCAGGCGGGTCGGGGTGTCGGTTTCGTGGTGGCTGAAGAACAGCAGCGGTATATGTCGGGCCAGCCCCTCTTGCACCTGGGCAGCCAGCAGCAAACCTTGGCCGGCGCCGTTGAAGTCGACGTCCATGATGATGGCCGAGGGCGGGTATTCGCCGATCGACGCGTTAAACGCCGCGGCGCTGGCCAGCGCCTGCACCACCAGGCCAAAGAATTCCAGTTGCTGCGCCAGGCGCTGGGCACGCTCGTGGTCCTGCAGCAGGATGTACACCGGCTTGCGCAGGGGCGGCAGCAGCACCTGGTCGAGCGGGTCGCCCTTGCGCAGGCCGCTACGTGTCAGCTGTTGGACGGGGCACGGCGGGCTCGGCTCGACTGCTTGGCTCATGTCCTGGCTACTTGTAGGTTAGGATGTGCAGGGGCGATGATGGCTCTATGCTAGCAGTTCCTTTCAGGTGCGTGAGTGCTCTGCATCAACAAAGCGGCCAGAACGAATATTCAGTTGCTGACCGATTGGTCGCTTATGCGTAGGGCGGTGTCTGCTTTATAGTGCTGCCACGCGGGCTTGCCGTGGCACCCTGGCGCAGGCCTGTGGTCCAAGCCCTGAACCGTCGAGACTGATTAAGGACAAAGCCATGCTGGACTGGAAAAACCGCGAGGCCAAAGCCGAGCCCCGCGAGCGCGTCGATGGCCGTGGCGCCGCCGCCCGTAGCTACCTTGGCGGCCTCTGGAGCCGTGCCCTGGGAACCCTGATTGGGTTGTACCTGCTGGTGTGTATCGGCCTGGGCTGGTACTGGAGCCAGGAGCCGGAGCTGTTCCCGGTGCAGCAGAACGCCCAGACTGCAGCCGAGCGCGCTGGCCAGCAGATGGTGGTGGGCTACACCACTATTGAAACCCTCAAGACCGTGGCCGGCACATTGCTGAACAAGCCGGGTGGCTACATTTCCAACGACCGCTTCCCACCAGGGCTGTGGATGGACAACATGCCGAGCTGGGAGTATGGCGTGCTGGTCCAGGTGCGCGACCTGTCCCGTGCCCTGCGCAAGGACTTCGCCCGCTCGCAGTCGCAGTCCACCGAAGACGCCGACCTGGCCAAGGCCGAGCCGCGTTTCAACTTCGACAACAAGAGCTGGATACTGCCGTCGAGCGAGTCGGAGTTCGAAGAGGGCATCAAGTCGCTGACCCGCTACCAGACCCGTCTGGCTGCCGGCGACAAGGGCGCGATCTTCTACACCCGCGCCGACAACCTGAACAATTGGCTGGGTGACGTGGCCACCCGCCTGGGCTCGCTGTCGCAGCGCCTGTCGGCCAGCGTTGGCCGGGTCAAGCTCAACACCACGCTGAAGACCGAATCGCTGGTCGCCGGCCAGGCGCCGCAGGTGGACGAGGAGCTGGTGGAAACCCCATGGCTGCAGATCGACAACGTGTTCTACGAAGCCCGTGGCCAGGCCTGGGCGCTGTCGCACCTGCTGCGCGCCATCGAGGTGGACTTCGCCGACGTGTTGGCGAAGAAGAACGCCACGGTCAGCGTGCGCCAGATCATCCGTGAGCTGGAAGCCTCGCAAGAAGCCCTGTGGAGCCCGATGGTGCTCAACGGTAGTGGCTTTGGCATGTGGGCCAACCACTCGCTGGTCATGGCCAACTACATTTCCCGGGCCAACGCCGCGGTCATCGACCTGCGCCAGTTGCTGTCGCAGGGTTGATGATGGCTATCAGCCCAAACGAGGCCGCCCACCGGGCGGCTTCCGATCGAGAGCTGGTCACCTGGGTGGACGAAGCCGACCAGGTGCTGGGGGCCTTGCCCCGCGCCGAACTGCGCGCGCGCGGCCTGATTGGGCGTTGCACGTTCATTCTGCTGTTCAACAGCGCCGGTGAGTTGTGCGTGCACCGGCGTACCCTAAGCAAGGCGCTGTACCCGGGGTATTGGGATGTGGCGGCAGGCGGCATGGTGACGGCCGGGGAGGCGTATGCCGATTCGGCGGCGCGTGAGCTGGCCGAAGAGCTGGGGATCGACGGGGTGGAGTTGCGCTTTCATGAACGGTTCTACTTCGACCAGCCGGATAACCGCTTGTGGTGTGCAGTATATTCGGCGGTTTCGGATGCGCCGTTGCGGCTGCAGCCGGAAGAGGTGATCGAGGCGCGCTTCATTGGCCTGGAGCAGGCTGAGCAAGAAAGCCTGACAAAACCGTATTGCCCGGACTCGTTGGCGGCGTTGCAGCGCTATAAAGCAAGCCTCAAATAGATGCGTGGGCCATGCCGGCCCCTTCGCGGGTAAACCCGCTCCCACAGGGATTTCACGGGCCGTGAAACCTGCGCAGTACCTGTGGGAGCGGGTTTACCCGCGAAGGGGTCGCAAAACATTCGCAAAATGCCGCAATCCAGTACTTAGCAACAGCCGGATTTATCGTTAAACTGCGCGCCCTTTTCGGGCTGCCGCAGGTCTTGCGGTGGTAGCGCCGCCCCTGCCAGAGTGGGGCTTCGCGGTCGGGCTCAACCCCCTGGGGCCGACCAGTTTTTGTCCTCAGCACAGAGGAACAAAAGTGGCCAAGAAAGCTTCTTCCTTCGCCGCCCTTGGCGGTCTCGTTTACTCCACCGACGCCGGTCGGCACTGCCCCGACTGTGGCCAGCCGGTGGATGCCTGTACCTGCAAGCAGCAGGTCATCCCCGAAGGCGATGGCATTGCCCGTGTGCGCCGTGAAAGCAAAGGCCGCGGCGGCAAGACCGTGACCACCGTCACCGGCGTGCCGCTGCCACTCGACCAGCTCAAGGAGCTGGCCTCTACCCTCAAGCGCCGCTGCGGAACCGGTGGCGCTCTGAAGGATGGGGTCATCGAAATCCAGGGCGACCATGTCGAACTGCTGATCGGTGAGCTGACCAAGCAGGGTTTCAAGGCGAAAAAATCCGGCGGCTGATGCGGCCACGCGATTTTTTGCCCAGTGCTTTCTAAACTCGTTGCCGTGACCAGGGTCTACCCCAGGGCACGGACGAATCGTCATTTTTGGCTTTTACACTGCGCCCGCCTCCTTGCGGGGCAGTGTCTTCGACTTATTTATAGGGGACTTGAATGTCCGTACGACGCACACGCAAAGACGATGGTAGCCAATGGACCGTGGCCGACAGCCGCAGTGTTTATGGCATCCGCCATTGGGGCGCGGGTTATTTCGCCATCAATGAAGCCGGGCGCGTCGAAGTACGCCCCAACGGCCCCAAAAGTGCACCGATCGACCTGTTCGAACAGGTAGACGAACTGCGCCAGAGCGGCCTGTCGCTGCCATTGCTGGTGCGCTTCCCCGACATTCTGCAGGACCGTGTGCGCCAGCTGACCGGCGCCTTCGACGCCAACATCGCGCGCCTGGAATACCAGAGCAAGTACACCGCGCTGTACCCGATCAAGGTCAACCAGCAGGAAGCGGTGGTGGAAAACATCATCGCCACGCAGAACGTCTCCATTGGCCTGGAAGCCGGCTCCAAGCCTGAGCTGCTGGCAGTGCTGGCGCTGGCGCCGAAAGGCGGCACCATCGTTTGCAACGGCTACAAGGACCGCGAGTTCATCCGCCTGGCGCTGATGGGCCAGAAGCTCGGCCACAACGTGTTCATCGTCATCGAGAAAGAGTCGGAAGTGGCCCTGGTGATCGACGAGGCCGCCGAGCTCAAGGTCAAGCCGCAGGTCGGCCTGCGCGTGCGTCTGTCGTCGCTGGCCTCGAGCAAGTGGGCAGACACCGGCGGCGAGAAGTCCAAGTTCGGGTTGTCCGCCGCCCAGCTGATCTCGGTGGTACAGCGCTTCCGCGATGCCGGCCTGGACCAGGGTATCCGCCTGCTGCACTTCCACATGGGCTCGCAGATCGCCAACCTGGCCGACTACCAGCATGGCTTCAAGGAAGCCATCCGTTACTACGGTGAGCTGCGTGCGCTGGGCCTGCCGGTCGACCACATCGATGTTGGCGGTGGCCTGGGTGTGGACTATGACGGTACCCATTCGCGCAATGCCAGCTCGATCAACTACGACATGGACGACTACGCCGGCGTGGTGGTGGGCATGCTCAAGGAGTTCTGCGACGCGCAGGGCCTGCCGCACCCGCACATCTTCTCCGAGAGCGGTCGTTCGCTGACCGCGCACCATGCCATGCTGGTGATCCAGGTGACCGACGTCGAGAAGCACAACGACGACGTGCCGACCATCGAGAACAAGGAAGCCCTGCCCGAGACCGTGCAATGGTTGGTCGACCTGCTCGGCCCGACCGACATCGAGATGGTCACCGAGACCTACTGGCGTGCCACCCACTACATGGGTGACGTAGCTGCGCAGTATGCTGATGGCAAGATCAGCCTGGCCGAGAAGGCCCTGGCCGAACAGTGCTACTTCGCTGTGTGCCGCCGCCTGCACAATTCGCTGAAAGCCCGCCAGCGCTCGCACCGTCAGGTGCTGGACGAGCTGAACGACAAGCTGGCCGACAAGTACATCTGCAACTTCTCTGTGTTCCAGAGCCTGCCGGACACCTGGGCCATCGGCCAGGTACTGCCGATCATCCCGCTGCACCGCCTGGACGAAGAGCCGATGCGTCGTGCCGTGCTGCAGGACCTGACCTGCGACTCCGACGGCAAGATCAACCAGTACGTCGACGAGCAGAGCATCGAGACCAGCATGCCGGTGCATGCGGTGAAGGAGGGCGAGGACTACCTGCTGGGTGTGTTCCTGGTCGGTGCGTACCAGGAAATCCTCGGGGACATGCACAACCTGTTCGGTGACACCGACTCAGTGAACATCTACCAGAATGCCGACGGTAGCGTATACCACGCCGGTATCGAGACCCACGACACCATCGAGGACATGCTGCGCTACGTGCACCTGTCGCCGGAGGAGTTGATGACGCACTACCGTGACAAGGTGGCCAGCGCCAAGATCACTGCGCGTGAGCGGACCCAGTATCTGGATGCATTGCGTCTTGGTCTGACCCGGTCTTCGTACCTGTCGTCGTAATCCACGGGGCCGCTTTGCGGCCCATCGCGCCGCGAAACCACATGGGATTGCGGTTTCGCGGGAAATCGCGGCGCGATCTGTTGTAGGAGCGGCCTTGTGTCGCGAACTGAGGGCGCAGCCCTCACCGCGTCATACTCGGTAATGATCCATCGGCGTTGCATTTCATCGCCACGCCTATCCTGTGAATGCAACGTTCAAAGGAAGTCGACATGGATCGTCACGGCAACCATCGCTTGCGCCAAGGGCGCTTTTCAGAGCCAGGCCGGCTCTACCTGCTAACCACCATCACACGCCATCGCCTCCCGTTATTCGAGAACCTCTGGTTTGCGCGTTCGGCCATTCAGCAATTGCGGCTGAGTGATCGAGAGGGGAGTTGCCGTTCGCTGGCCTGGGTCTTGATGCCGGACCATTTGCATTGGCTGATCGAGCTCGGCCCGACCAGCCTGAGCAAACTCATGTGTGCCTTCAAGTCGCGAAGCAGTTGCGCGCTCTACCGTACAGGTGCCGAGCGACATCACATCTGGCAACCCGGCTTTTACGACCGGGCGCTGCGCAAGGAGGAGGATGTAAAGGCCGCTGCCCGCTATATCATCGCCAATCCCATTCGGGCTGGCCTGGTGCGGCGGGCTGGTGATTATCCACATTGGGATTGTGTGTGGCTGTGAATCCGCAGGTGAGGGCTTTGCCCTCAGATCGCGACACAAGGCCGCTCCTACAGTTGATCGTGATACCAGGCCGTCCCGCAATCCATGTAGTAGCGGCCTTGTGTCGCGATGGGCCGCAAAGCGGCCCCGGTGTCACCGAACCCAAAGCCCTTTTTCCTGCAACCGCCACCCCACCCACCCCAAACTTACCGCCCGCAAGCCCATGAACCCGAGAAACGCCAACCACAACCCATGGTTGCCGAACCCGCTCATGGCCACAGCCATCGGCAGCGCAATCAACACCGATAGCAACATCGCATTACGCATCTCCCGCGCCCGTGTCGCGCCAATGAACAAGCCATCCAGCAAATAGCTCCACACCGCAATCAACGGCAGCAATGCCAGGTACGGCAGGTACGGATAAGCCGCTGCCCGCACACTCTCGATGTCGGTCTGCAAATCGATGAACAGGTGCCCGCCCAGCAGGAACAAGCCGGCAAACCCCAGGCTGGTGATCAGCGACCAGCCACAGGCCACCACCAGCGAGCGGCGCAGGGTGTCGCGGTCGCGCGCACCAATGGCATGGCCGCACAGGGCCTCCACTGCATGCGCCAACCCGTCAAGCGCATAGGCAGTCAGCAGCAGGCCGTTGAGCAGCAGGGCATTGGCCGCCACGGTGGCCTCGCCTAGGCGTGCGCCTTGCACGGTAATCAGCAGGAACACCAGTTGCAGCGCCAGGCTGCGCAGGAAGATGTCGCGGTTCACCGCCAGCAGCGGCCGCCAGGCCTGCCAGCGCCTGAGCGCCGCCCACGCGATCTGCCCCGGGTAGGCGCGCAAGGCCGGGCGGGTAAGGGCCAGGCCGAGCAGGGCGGCGCTCCATTCGGCAATCACCGACGCCCGCGCCGAACCCAGCACGCCCCAGTTCAGGCCAAGCACGAACCACAGGTTCAAGGCGATGTTCAGCAGGTTGGTGGTCAGCAGGATGGCCAGTGGCGCCCTGGCGTTCTGGGTGCCGAGGAACCAGCCGACCAGCGCGTAGCTGGCCAGTGCCGCGGGCAGGCCGAGCAGGCGGGTGTGGAAGAAGTCTTCGGTGGCCTGCTGCAGGGCCGTGCTGGGTTGCATCGCGTGCAGCGCCAACTGGCTGAAGGGCAGGGCCAGCAGGCCGATCAGCAGGGCGAAACCGACCGCCAGCAGCAGCCCTTGCACCAGCACCTGGCGCAACACAGCACCATCGCCACGGCCGGCGGCCTGGGCGGCGAAGCCGGTGGAACCCATGCGCAGGAAACCCATCAGGCCGACCATGAAGGTGAACAGCGTGGCCCCCACGGCCACGGCGCCAAGCTGGTGGGCGTGGGGGAGGTGGCCGATGACGGTGCTGTCGACCAGGGCTACCAGCGGCACGGAGATGTTGGACAGGATCATCGGCGCGGCCAGGGCCCAGACCTTGTGGTGGGTGGGGCGGTGCTGCCAGTCGGTGGTCAGTGAGGTCATCGGGTGTCCTGGGAAATCCTGGGGCTGCTGCGCAGCCCTTTCGCGACACAAGGCCGCTCCCAAAACCGGAAGCCTGTGCAGTACCTGTGGGGAGCGGCCTGGCGTCGCGAAAGGGGCGCAAAGCGCCCCCGCTTTTCTAAATTGCCAGCAGTGTACCGGCCATGCAGCCAATTCGCGCGACCATAGTTGCGCTATAGTTGCTGCCCTCAACGTACATGCTGCCAAAGAGTTCTACTCCATGTTCAACAAAGGATTGTTGCTGGCCTGCGCGCTGGCTTTGCTCAGTGCCTGTGACTCTTCGACGCCGGACAAACCGGCGCCAGCCGAAAAGCCGGCGGCCACTGCGCCCGCCGCCACCCCGGCGCCCGAGCGCGAAGACCCGGCCGTACTCGCCAAGCGCTACGAGGGCCGCGAGCTCACCGTGCTGGATGTTTCCGAAGTGCAGCTCGATGGCGCTGCAACGCTGTCGATCAGCTTCTCCGCACCGCTGGATGCCAAGCAGGACTTCGCCAGCAAAGTGCACCTGGTCGACACGGTCAAAGGCAAGCTCGACGGCGCCTGGGAACTCTCCGACAACCAGATGGAGCTGCGCCTGCGCCATCTGGAGCCGCAGCGCAAGCTGGTGCTGACCGTCGACAAGGGCCTGCTGGCCGTCAACGGCAGGCAACTGGAAGAGGAGTCGATCAGCCGTCTGGAAACCCGCGACATGCAGCCGACCATCGGCTTCGCCAGCCGTGGATCGCTGTTGCCCACGCGCCTGGCCGAGGGCCTGCCGGTGATTGCCCTCAACGTCGACAAGGTCGATGTCGAGTTCTTCCGCGTGAAGCCGGACATGCTCTCGACCTTCCTGGTCAACTGGGGGCGCAACAGCAGCCTGTACTACTACCAGTCCAAGGAAACCCTGGACATGGCCGAGCTGGTCTACAGCGGCCGCTTCGACCTTAACCCCGCACGCAACACCCGCGAGACCGTGCTGCTGCCGATAGCTGGCATCAAGCCGCTGCAGGAGCCAGGCGTGTACCTGGCAGTAATGCGAGCCTCGGGCACCTACGACTACTCGCAGCCAGCGACCTTGTTCACCCTCAGCGACATCGGTGTGTCCGCGCATCGCTACCGCGACCGCCTGGATGTGTTCGCCCAGGCCCTGGAGGGCGGCAAGGCGATGAACGGCGTCAACCTGGAGATCCATGACGACAAGGGCAAGCTGCTGGCCCAGGCCAGCACCGATAGCGATGGCCACGCCCAGCTGCCGATCACGCCCAAGGCCGACACCCTGATCGCCACCCAGGGGGTGCACACCACCTTGCTGCGCCTGAGCAGCGCGGCACTGGACCTGGCCGAGTTCGACATCACCGGCCCGCAGGCCAACCCGCTGCAGTTCTTCATCTTCGGCCCGCGTGACTTGTATCGCCCAGGCGAAACGGTGTTGCTCAACGGCCTGCTGCGCGACCAGGACGGCAAGCCGGTCAAGGCTCAGCCGGTGAGCGTGGAAGTGCGCCGCCCGGATGAGCAGGTCAGCCGCAAGTTCGTCTGGGAAGCCGACAGCAACGGCCTGTACCAGTACCAGCTGCAGCTGGCCAGCGAGGCCCCGACCGGCCGCTGGCAACTGCTGCTCGACCTGGGCGGCGGGCGCAAGCAGGTGTATGAATTCCTCGTCGAAGACTTCTTGCCCGAGCGCCTGGCGCTGGAGCTCAAGGGCAGCAGCAAACCATTGTCTCCGGACCAGGATGCGCGCATCCAGGTCAATGGCCGTTACCTCTATGGTGCCCCGGCTGCCGGCAACCGCCTGAGCGGCCAGGCCTATGTTCGCCCGCTGCGTGAGGCGGTGCCGGCGCTGCCGGGCTACCAGTTCGGCTCGGTCACCGAAACCGAGCTGAACCAGGACCTGGAGCTGGACGAAGTCACCCTGGACCAGGCCGGCAAGGCCGTGGTCGATATCGAAAGCCGCTGGGCCGAAGCCCGCTCACCGCTGCAACTGACCGTACAGGCCAGCCTGCAGGAGTCCGGTGGCCGGCCGATCACCCGGCGCCTGGAACAACCCATCTGGCCGGCCGAGCGCCTGCCAGGCCTGCGCGGCCTGTTCGACGGTGAGGAAACCGACAGTGACGGGCCGGTGGAGTTCGAGTTCCTGGTGGCCGACCGCGAAGGCAACAAGCTGGCGGCCAACGACCTCAAAGTGCGGCTGGTTCGCGAGCGCCGCGATTACTACTGGAACTACTCGCAGAGCGATGGCTGGAGCTACGCCTACAACGAGAAGTTCCTTACCCAGAGCGAGGAGACCGTGAGCGTCAAGGCCGGCTCCACCGCCAAGCTGAGCTTCCAGGTGGAATGGGGCCCGTACCGTGTCGAGGTGGAGGATCCGGAGACGGGCCTGGTGTCCAGCGCGCGCTTCTGGGCCGGCTACCGCGCCCAGGACAACGCCGAAGGCGGCGCGGTGCGGCCGGACCAGGTCAAGCTGGCACTGGACAAACCGGCCTACGCCGACGGCGCTACCGCCAAGGTCACCGTCACCCCGCCCGCAGCCGGCAGTGGCTACCTGATGATCGAGTCCAGCGATGGCCCGCTGTGGTGGCAGGAGATCGACGTGCCCGCCGAGGGCAAGACGTTCGACGTGCAGCTGGACAAGCAGTGGGCACGCCACGACCTGTACATCAGCGCGCTGGTGATCCGCCCCGGCGAGCGCAAGGCCAACGCCACGCCGAAACGTGCGGTGGGCGTGCTGCACCTGCCGCTGGACCGCGCCGAGCGCAAGCTGGCGGTGAGCCTGCAGGCACCGGAGAAAATGCGCCCGAAACAGTCGCTGACCGTGAGGATCAAGGCTGCAAATGCTGATGGCAGCGTACCCAAACAGGTGCATGTGCTGTTGTCGGCGGTGGATGTGGGCATCCTCAACATCACCGACTTCAAGACCCCCGACCCCTTCGCCAGCCTGTTCGGGCGCAAGGCCTACGGTGCTGATCAGCTGGATATCTACGGCCAGTTGATCGAAGCTGGCCAGGGCCGCCTGGCCAGCCTGGCGTTCGGCGGTGACGCGGCGATGGCCAAGGGTGGCAAGCGCCCCAACACCACGGTGACCATCGTCGCCCAGCAAAGCCTGCCGGTGACCCTGGACGACAAGGGCGAGGGCCAGGCCACGGTCGATATCCCCGACTTCAATGGCGAACTGCGGCTGATGGCCCAGGCCTGGACCGAGGAACACTTCGGCATGGCCGAAGGCAAGACCGTGGTCGCCGCGCCGTTGATTGCCGAGCTCTCGGCGCCGCGCTTCCTGGCCGGTGGCGACCGCACCAGCCTGGCGCTGGACCTGGCCAACCTGTCGGGCCGTGCCCAGCAGCTGAACGTTGAAATCAGCACCGAAGGGCAGCTGAGCCTGGCGGCCAACGCCGTGCAGAACGTTGCCCTGGCTGAAGGCCAGCGCTCGACGCTGATGATCCCGGTACAGGCCCAGGGTGGCCTGGGGCAGGGCAAGGTGCATGTGCGGGTCACTGGTCTGCAGCTGCCGAACGAGCCGACCGGCGCGTTCGAGCGTGAGTGGACGCTGGGCGTGCGCCCAGCCTACCCGGCGATGCTCAAGCATTACCGCGTGGCCTTGAAGGACCAGCCTTGGACCCTGCCTGAAGCAGACCTGGCCGCCTTTGAACCCGCTGGCCTGGAAGCCAGCCTGGCCTTGTCGAGCCGGCCACCGCTGAACCTGGCCGAGCAGATCCGTGCCCTCGAAGCCTACCCCTACGGTTGCCTGGAGCAGACCACCAGCGGCCTCTACCCGTCGCTGTACGCCGATGCCGACAGCCTCAAGCGCCTGGGCATAAAGGGCGAGCCTGCCGATGTGCGCAAGCGCAAGATCGAGATGGGTATCGAGCACCTGCTGGGCATGCAGCGCTACAACGGCAGCTTCGGCCTGTGGAGCTCGGACAGCGAGGAAGAATACTGGCTGACCGCCTATGTCACCGACTTCCTGCTGCGCGCCCGTGACCAAGGCTATGGTGTGCCGGCCGAAGCGCTGAAGAAGGCCAGCGAGCGCCTGCTGCGCTACCTGCAGGAGCGCAACCTGATCGAAGTCGACTACAGCGAGAACGCTGAACACACCCGCTTTGCCGTGCAGGCCTATGCGGCGTTGGTGCTATCGCGCAGCCAGCAGGCGCCGTTGGGCGCCCTGCGTGGCCTGTTCGAGCGCCGCGCCGACGCCCGCTCTGGTCTGCCGCTGGTGCAACTGGCGGTGGCGCTGGACAAGATGGGCGACAAGCCGCGTGCCGAGCAGGCCCTGCAGGCGGGCCTGGGCATCAGTCGTGGTAAAGGCTGGATGGCCGACTATGGTAGCGCCCTGCGCGACCAGGCACTGATCCTGGCGCTGCTGCAGGAAAGCAACCTGGCGAGCCGCCAGGTCGACCAGCGCCTGTTCGCCCTGTCGGATGAGCTGGCGGCCAACCGCTGGCTGTCGACCCAGGAGCGCAATGCGCTGTTCCTGGCCGGCCGTGGCCTGCTGGGCAAGCCGGAAGGCCAGTGGCAGGCGCGCCTGGACAGCGCAGGCGAAGTGCGCGAGTTCAACAATGCCGAGTCCGGCATGAAGCTCGAAGGCCCGTTGCTGGCTTCGCCGCTGAGTGTGCAGAACCAGGGTAGCGAGACGCTGTACCAGCAACTGACCTTGTCGGGTTACCCGCGCCAGGCGCCTGCGGCCGGTGGCAACGGCATGCAGATCCGCCGTGAGTACCTGGGCATGAATGGCCAGCCGTTGGACTTGCACAACCTGCGCAGCGGCGACCTGGTGCTGGTGCACCTGGCGCTCAAGGCTGAAGACCGGGTACCGGATGCGCTGGTGGTGGACTTGCTGCCGGCAGGCCTTGAGCTGGAAAACCAGAATCTGGCGCAAAGTGCCGCCAGCCTGGACAACGCCAGCAGTGCAGTGAAGGAATGGCGCGAGTCGATGCAGAACGCCAGCGTGGTGCATCAGGAGTATCGCGATGACCGTTATGTCGCTGCACTCAAGCTGGACAGCTACGGCACCACCCACCTGCTGTACCTGGCACGGGCGGTGACCCCGGGCACCTACCGCGTGCCGCCGCCGCAGGTCGAATCGATGTACCGGCCAAACCTGCAGGCCGTGGGGGATGGGCAAGGGGAGATGACCGTAAAAGCCCGCTAAGCGCCTGTCAGGCGCGGACTATGTGGGAGCGGCCTTGTGTCGCGAAAGGGCCGCAAAGCGGCCCCAAAGCGGCGGAGCTGAAAATCTGGGGCTGCTGCGCAGCCCTTTCGCGACACAAGGCCGCTCCCACAGGTCCGCGCCGGGCAGTTCAATGTCAGTGTATTACCCAGCTCATCACCCACAACCCCAGCAGCAGCCAGATGATCCCGAGGATGATCGAGGCACGCATGAACGCGCGGATTGCCGAGTACAGCAGCACCAGCCCGATGATCAGGGCAAGGATGCTGAGCAGCGAGGTTTCCATGCCCAACGTGCGCGCCAGGCCATCGATGAAATTGCCACCGGCGCTGGCCAGCAGGTTGAACAGCCCGCTCATTGCGTCGACGATGAAGCGGATCAATGACCCCAGCGCCTGGCCCAGCCACTCGAAAAAACCTTCTACATGCATAGTTGCTTCCTGATGAACGAATCGGCGAGGTTGCCGTTCCCAAGCCTTTGGCCATCACCTGGCCAGGTCGGTTCCCGATGCCAAGCTTAACGCGGCCGCGTACCCGTGCGGGCAGGCTGTTGCGCGTCACGCTGCTCGGCATGCTGGTGCTGTTCGGCCTGTTGTGGCTGGCCGACCGCCTCTGGCCTCTGCCCATGCCCGGCGACGACCTGGCCCGGGTGGTGCTGGCCGAGGACGGCACGCCATTGTGGCGCTTTGCCGATGCCGATGGCGTGTGGCGCTACCCGGTCAGCTCCGACGAGGTTTCGCCGTTGTATCTGCAAGCGCTGCTGACCTATGAGGACCGCTGGTTTTACAGCCACCCCGGGGTCAACCCGCTGGCCCTGGTCCGCGCTGCCTGGCTGAACGTGCGTGGCGGGCGTGTGGTATCGGGCGGCAGCACGCTGTCGATGCAGGTAGCGCGCCTGCTCGATCCGCATGACCGCACCCTGGCCGGCAAACTGCGCCAGCTGTGGCGCACGGCGCAGCTGGAATGGCATTTGTCCAAGCGCGAAATCCTGCAGATCTACCTGGATCGCGCGCCTTTCGGCGGCACCCTGCAGGGCGTTGCAGCCGCCAGCTGGGCCTACCTGGGCAAGTCGCCCATGCACCTGACCCCGGCCGAAGCGGCGCTGCTGGCCGTGCTGCCCCAGGCGCCCAGCCGCCTGCGCCCGGACCGCCACCCCGAACGTGCCCAGCGCGCCCGGGACAAGGTGCTGCAACGCCTGGCCGAATACCAGGTGTGGCCGGCTCAGCAAATCCGTGAGGCTGCCGAAGAACCGCTGGTGCTGGCGCCACGTCAGGAACCGGCCTTGGCGCCGCTGCTGGCCCGACGCCTGAACAGCCCCGACAGCCCGCCGCTGACCCGCACCACGCTCGACGCCGCGCTGCAGCGGCGCCTCGAAGACCTGCTGCTGGGCTGGCGCGCACGGCTGCCGGAGCGCACCTCCGCCGCCATCCTGGTGGTCGAGGCGCAAACCATGGCGGTGCGTGCCTACCTCGGCTCCATCGACCTGGCCGACGAGCGCCGCTTCGGGCATGTCGACATGGTGCGTTCGTTGCGCTCGCCCGGCTCCACGCTCAAGCCGTTCCTCTACGGCATGGCGCTGGATGACGGCCTGATCCATTCCGAGTCGCTGCTGCAGGATGTGCCGCGACGCTATGGCGACTACCGCCCCGGCAACTTCTCCATGGGTTTCAGCGGGCCAGTATCGGCCAGTTCGGCGCTGGCGCTTTCGCTCAACCTGCCGGCGGTGCAACTGCTGGAGGCCTACGGCCCGAAACGCTTTGCCGCGCAACTGCGCATGGCGGGCATGCCGCTGACACTGCCGCCTCTGGCCGAACCCAACCTGTCGTTGATCCTGGGTGGCGCGGGCAGCCGCCTGGAGGACCTGGTGGGTGGCTACGCTGCGCTGGCTCGGGGTGGCAACAGTGCGCGGGTGCGTCTGCAACCGCAAGACCCGTTGCTGGAACGGCGCCTGCTGTCACCTGGGGCGGCGTGGATCATCCGGCGCATCCTCAGCGGCCAGGCGCGTCCCGACCGCGACCCGCATGCCGAGTTGGTGCAACGCCCGCAACTGGCCTGGAAAACCGGCACCAGCTATGGCTTTCGTGATGCCTGGTCGATCGGCGTGGGCCCGCGCTATCTGATTGGCGTATGGATCGGCCGCCCCGACGGCACGCCGGTCCCCGGGCAATTCGGACTGGCTTCGGCAGCGCCGCTGATGCTGCAGGTGCACGACCTGCTGAGCAACCGTGACAGCCAGCGTGGCATCAGCGTGCCGGTGGCGCGGGTACCGGCGAATGTCGGCGTGGCAGCGATCTGTTGGCCGCTGGGCCAGCCGATGAACAAACAGGACCCCAACTGCCGGCGCCAGCGTTTCGCCTGGACCCTGGACGGCACCACACCGCCAACCCTGCAGGCCGCCGACCAGCCACTCGGTCTGGGTCTGCGCGAAAGTGTGTGGGTCAATGACCAAGGGCTGCGTGTCGATGGCAGCTGCCCGGGCGCCAAGGCCCGCGACATCGCCCTCTGGCCGGCCCCGCTGGAGCCTTGGCTGCCACGCGTCGAGCGGCGTGCGGCGCGCCTGCCGGCCATCGACCCGGGCTGCCCACCGCAGGTGCCGGCCAGCGCGCCACCACTGTCGATCGTGGGCGTGCGCCCGGGCGACAACCTGCGCCGCCCGGCCACCAGCAGCGAGCCGTTGCAACTGCATGTGTCGGCGCTGGGCGGCGGCGGCCGGCGCTGGTGGTTCCTCAACGGCCAGCCATTGGGCGAAACCCAGGGGCAGGACAGCCTGCTGGTGCGCTTGCCACAGGTTGGGCAGGCCGAAATCAGCGCGCTGGATGAAAGCGGAGAGACGGCACGTGTGGCGTTCCAGGTCAGCGAATAGCCGTTCGACGAGGGACGAGGCAACACCTACGCTTGCAGGTAACGGGTGTGACCGGCTGGCCCCCCGCAACCCAAGGGAACATGGAGCGCCCTATGCGTCCTCTGGCCGTGCCCCTGTTGTTGCTGCCCTGGGCGCTTGCGGCCCATACCGAACCGTTGCCCGGTTTTCTCGACAGCCATGAGTACGAACGCCGTCTGCCCGGTGCCAACCTGCCGATAGACGCCTACCGCCCGGTCAGCGCTCACCTGCAGTTGGCTGGGGCGGATGGCGACAACCCCGCCTGGGCGCCTGCGAGTACCCCGTTGGTTTTGCATAAAGTGCGCTTCGAAGGCGGCACGGTGTTCCCCTTGAACGACCTGCGCGAACACTACCAGCCGCTGATCGGGCGCCAGACCACGTGGGGCGAACTGCAGCAGTACACCGCGCGGCTGACCCAGCGCTACCGGCAGGAAGGCTACCTGTTGTCGTACGCCTACCTGCCGCCGCAGGAGGTGGCCGATGGCCGGGTCAATGTAATGCTGGTCGAAGGTTATATCCATGATTACCGCGTGGACGGCGATTTAGGCCCGGCCAGCGACTATTTGCACCAGTTGCTGGAGCGGCTTACAGCCGAGCGCCCGCTGACCCGGGAAACGCTGGAGCGCTACCTGGGCCTGGCCGAGCGCCTGCCGGGGGTGACGATAGAGCCGCAGCTGGCCGTGGCGCGAACTGCTGATGGCGCCGTCCGGTTGACAGTGCATGCGCGGCGCAAGCCTTTCAGCGCTGCTGTTACCGTGGTCGATGGCAACCGTGACGACGCGGAGGCACTGCTGACGGCAACCAGCCACGCCCAGACCCGCTTTGCCGAACAACTCGAGGCCAGCCTGTTGCTACCACCGGGGGATGACCAGGTGCATTACCAGCGCCTGGCCTACAGCCAATACCTGGACGCGGGCGGCAGCCAGCTGCTGCTGTCGGCTTCGCGCTATCGCAGTGACCTCGGTACGCGTATTCCTCTGCACGATGGCCGTGACATCTCTCGCAAGCGCGACAGCGATCGCTATGCGATCGGCCTGCGCCAGCCGGTGATCGTCAGGCCGGATGAATGGATGGTGGTGCAGGGGCAGGCTTATTCGGTCAGTGAGCACTTCGAAGATCGGGTGGATGGGCTGCCAGTGGCACGGGACTACGACACCTACGTGCGTGCGCTGTCGTTCGAGGGCGACTGGCGCAAGGTCGAAGAGGGCCGTTTGCGTATTGTCAGCGCCGGTGTCTATCAGGGCCTGGATTACCTGGGGGCGCGCAGCGATGCTGACTACGATCTGGATTTTCTGCGGTTGCGGCTTTCGGGGTTGCAGAGTGATGTGCTGTCGGGCAACTGGCAGGGTGTAGTGTCTGGGGCGTTGTACTGGAGTGATGATCGGTTGCCTGACAGTGAGCGGGCGGGGTTTGGCGGGCAGAACTTCGGTCGTGGCTACCCGCGCGACCAGGCGGATGGAGACAAGGGCTGGGGTGTGTCTTACGAGTTGAACTACAGCATGCGCAGTAGCTGGCTGGCAGTGGTGCAGCCCTATGCGCTGGTGGATACAGCACAGGCCTGGCATAACCGGGGGCCGGTGGAGGACGCCCATCTGGCCTCGGCGGTGCTTGGCGTGCGGTTGGGGGATGGGCGCTTGTTCAATGTGGCGCTGGAGGTGGCCAAGCCGTTGGCAGATGTGGCTCTGGATAGCCTGGACCGCGGACCGCGCGTGACGTTACAACTGGCTATCCAGTTGTAACAGGTGAACCGAGGACCTGTAGGAGCGGCCTTGTGCTGCGAAGAGGCCATTTCAGGCGCAATCTTTTGCATGTCATGAGGGCCCTTTCGCAGCGCAAGGCTGCTCCTACAAAAAGCGGTGTGCCGACCGGTCACTCAATGGGTGGTAAAGCGCTGATGCACCGGCGACGAAGTGGGGGTCATTGCCAGCGCCAGCTGGGTGCGGTTGTGCATATGCGTCAGGCGCAGCACCTGCGACACATACAGTTTCACGGTATTTTCGGTAATGCCCAGTTCACAGGCGATCTGGTAGTTGGTCTTGCCCTTGCCCACCAGGCGCGCCACCTCCAGCTGGCGTGGTGACAGCTTCTCGAATGCTGCTGGCAGCTCGCTTTCACTCTCGTCCACATCACCGGCACGTCGGTGGATACCCTGGCCTCGGGCTTTTTCCAGGTCCTGGTAAAGCTCGTCCATGGACTCTGCCAGCTCTTGCAAACGCTGGTTCAACCCGCCCAGGTCGTGGAAACTGCGCTGGCGCTCCTGCACGGCCTGTTCCTGGCGACGCACGCCCTCCAGCAGCTCATCGAGGTCCATGGGCTTCTGGTAGTAATCGGCAAATCCTTCCCGCAACGCACGGATCACGTCCTGTTTCTCCGCGTGGCCGGTCAGCATGATGGCCTCGAACATACGCTGCCCGCCGAGTGCCTTCAGGGCGCGGACCAGTTCTATACCATCACGCCCAGGCATGAGCAGGTCACAAATGACCAGGCCAATGGCCTTGTCTGCCAGGTAGCGTTCGATGGCTTCATCAGTGGAGTGGGCCGGCAGGCAGTGATAGCCGTGGGTTTTGAGGAACTCACACAGTTGTTCGACGATCACCGGTTGGTCATCGACCACCAATATCTTCATTTCACTGAATGCTCTGGACACGATCAACTCCCTGTTGGTATGCGGTCCTGCTCCTGGGCCAAGTGCTCTGGCAAACTAAAAAATAGTCGCAGGTGGCGGATTTGTACAAATCCTGTACAAACATCGGGTCACGGGGTTGCTCATTGGATCCATACAGCAGTCAGAAGAAAGCCGGTGAGCACATAGGGGACGAACGCCTGCTTGTCGCCCATTTCTTCGGTCAGGGCCTGCAAACGCTTTTTCACCTTGGGGTTGAGCAAGGTCCACAGGCGCCGGCGGGTGAGCAGCCACAGCAGCACGCTGACACCGGCGCCGATGAAGGTGCCAAGTACGTATTGCGGGCTGGTGGCCAGGGCCAGGGCGCCCATCAGCTTGACGTCGTCGGCGCCGAAACGGCCGAGCATGTAGCCGGGCAGGGTCAGCAACATGACGATGGCCAGCGCCCAGCCGGCATCGCTGGCGTCGGCGCCGATCCAGCTGTGGCCGGTGGCGAAAAGCCAGGCCAGGGCGCAGGTAGCCACGCCCAGGGTGAGCATGTTGGATATCTGGCGCTGACGCACGTCCTGTTCGGAGCACAAGGCAAGCCACAGCAGGAGAACAATGCTTTGCATTGGCAGGTCGCCCTTCCCAAATGTTGAACACATCTACCCGGTCAGTCAGGTTTCCTTAAGTGAAGATAGACGGGAACCTGCGGGGGAGTGGGGTGGGAAAGGCAAAAAGACGTGGCCGGGATGGATTTTGTCGTTGTTGAAACAGGTCTTGCAGGCGACCCTTGCGGGAGCGGTTCCATCCGCGAATACCGGCAAGGCCGGTGCCATGAACCGCGTCTTTTTCTTCGCGGGTAAACCCGCTCCCACAGGGGTTACTTCCTGCTCCCCGGCGGGTAGTTCGCCAACACCTTGGCCACGGTGTTCTGGATGGCGCTGTTGCGCTCTTCCGGGCTGGGCGGGTAGTTGTTCATGATCTGCTCGGCACTGCCGCGCCAGACCAGCTTGCCGTCACGCCCATCGAACAGGTCGATCTGGATGGTCGCCACCTTGTAGTCGACGCTGCGGGTTTCGTTGTACATCGGGCCACCCCAGTAGCCGCCCCAGTAGCCCCCCCAGCCACCGCCGTAGTGGGTGGTGATCTGTTGCTGGCGCTGCTCGACGATCAGGTACGCGCGCACTGTCAGGTCCGGTCGAGCGCCACCTTGGACCGGGCGTAGGCCACGCTGGTCGAGTTGGCCGGCGACCGCCTGGCGAATGCGCTGCTCGGTCAGGTCGCTCTTGATTCGCGGGTCGTCCGGGCGGTACTGCAGGCCCGGCTCCTGCCATGCCCAGCTGCGGTAGGCGGCAAAGTCACGGCTGGCATCGAAATCCTGCTGGACGTTATTGCTGGAGCAGGCGGCGAGCAATAACGCGAATGACAGTAGAACGAGACGGCGCAACATGATGGTTCTCCGTTAGATATCAACTGGGAGGATAGCCGCTGAGCGCCTTGTGCACAGACGCGCGCAAGGCACTTTCGCGTTCACGCGGCGAGTCCTTGTCACTGCCGCTTTCGGCGCTGGCACTCCATACCGGCTGGCCACTGCGGGCGTCGTACAGGTCGATACGCACCACCATCACCTGCACCTCGTATGTGCGCACGATGGGCACGCTGGCATAGGCCCCGTAGCCATGGCGGTAGCCGCCATAGCCGACACCACCGTAGGGGTATGGGCCGTAGTAGGGGTCGTAGGCATCGTAGTCACGTACCTGGCGCAAGCGCTTTTCCAGGCGTATGTCGGCGCTGACCAGCAAGTCGCCGGGGCCGCCACGGGCAGGGCGCAGGCCATGCTGGTCGAGCGCGCCGCTGACGGCATCGGCCAGTTGCGCCGGGTCGGTATCGACCGAGCCGCTGGGCAACTGGCCGTTGCGCCAGCTCCAACTGCGATAGTGGCCGTAATCACGGGCGGCTGCCGGGTAGGCACTGGCATCGAAGGTGCTGGCCGCCTGGGCAGGCGCCGGTGGTAAGGGGCGGCTGCTGGCCACATACGGGTTGCTGCCCTGGCAGCCAGCCAGGGCAAGCGGCAGCAGGGCCAGGCACGACAGACGGTACGGCATGTATTCCTCCCGGCGGGCGGGTCAGCGGGGGCGGCAGACCCAGTGCAGGTAGCGACCGAGCCCGGCGAAGCTGGGGTGGCGGCGGTAGGCCAGTTCCATTTCCAGCAGGTCGAGCAGCTCGGCCTTGCCCTGGAACTCCTTGGGCATGTAGTCGTGGAACACCCGCACGCCACTTTCGCTTTCAACCTGCCACATAGGATCAAGTTGCGCCCTGAGTTCCCGTGGATCAAGCGGTTTTTGTGGGGTCAGGCTCTGCTTTTCACCCTCCAGCCGGTTGCTGCGCAACTTGCGGAAATGGCCCTTGAGCAGGTTGCGATAAACCAGTGCGTCGCGGTTGTAGAAGGCCAGTGACAGCCACCCGGAGGGGGCCGTGAGCTGGTGCAGTACCGGCAGGATGCTTTCGGGTTCGGCCAGCCATTCGAGTACGGCATGGCATAGCACCAGGTCGTAGGGCTCGGTCAGCTGGCCGAGCAGGTCTTGCCAGGGGGCCTGGATGAAGGTGGCCGGTTGGCCGGCTTCGGCAAAGCGCGCCCGTGCGCCGTCGAGCATCGGCGCGGCAGGCTCGGCCAGGGTCAGCTGGTGGCCGCGCTGGGCCAGCCACAAGGCCATGTGGCCCAACCCGGCACCGATGTCGAGGATGCGCAGCGGACGGTCGGGCAGGGCTTCGGCCAGGTCGGCCTGTAGCACGGCCAGGCGGATCGCGCCCTTGGCGCCGCCGTAGATCTTCTGGGCAAAGCGGGTGGCCAGCTCATCGAAGTGACGGTCGTTCATCGGGCGAAGCGCCTCTCGCTGTCGGCCAGCTTGGCTCGCACAACCTGGTCCATGTCCAGGCCCAGCTCACTGCACAGCAGCAACAGGTACAGCACCACATCGCCGATTTCCTGGCCGGCGTGGGCCAGCTTGTCGGCGGGCAGTTGGCGCGATTGGTCTTCGCTCAGCCACTGGAAGATTTCCACCAGCTCGGCCATTTCGACACTGGCGGCCATGGCCAGGTTCTTCGGGCTGTGGAAGCCGCGCCAGTCGTTGTTGTCACGGATCTGGTGCAGGCGTTGGGTGAGTTCTTGCAGGTTCATCGGGGGTCTCCTAATGCTGCATAGCTTCTGCGCAGGCCCGATGCAAAGCAAGGGGGCCGCTTTGCGGCCCATCGCGACGCAAGGCCGCTCCCACAGGAGGGCACTGGCATCAAGCCGAATGCGGTACCTGTGGGAGCGGCCTTGTGTCGCGAAAAGGCTGCGAAGCAGCCTCACGATTCAAAGCCGGTCCCAGCGCCCGACCATGTGCAGCACCCCGCCATGCCCATCCAGCCGCAGCTCTCCCGCAGCCCCCGCTTCACTGGCACCGAGCACCACCTCCGACGGCAGCCGCACCGGTTTGCGGAAATCCACCTCGAAGGCATAGCCACTGTGCGGCAGGTGCCCGCGCAGTGCCGCCAGGGCCATGGCCTTGCTCCACATGCCATGGGCAATGGCCGTGGGGAAGCCAAACAGCCGTGCACTGGCGGCGCTCAGGTGGATCGGGTTGTAGTCGCCGCAGACCTTGGCATAACGCCGGCCTATATCGCTGTCGGCGTACCAGCGGGTCGCCTCTGGCAACGCTTGCGGTTCGTCCTCGGCAGGTTCACCGGCCTCGCTTTCCAGCTTCAGCCCGCGCACCAGCATACGGCTGGTTTCGCGCCAGAGCAGGCCTATGCCGTCTTCGGCCTCGGTGACCAGGTCGAAGGTGCCGCCCTTGGCGTGCGGTTGCAGATTGTCCGCATACACCGCAAAACGCAGCCCTTCGATACCGCCCAGTGGGCGCAACACTTCGATGCGGTTGTACAGGTGCACCAGGCCGAGCAGCGGGAAGGGGAAGTGTGTGGCGGTCATCAACTGCAACTGCAGCGTGAATGCCATGACATGTGGATAAGTACCCGGCAGGCGGCCATCGTCGGTGAAGTGGCACAGCCGTCGGTAGGCGGCCAGATTGTCCGGCTGGACGCGGATGAAACAGCGCAGGCCGTCGCCCGGCAGATGGTCGCCGCTGATGGTGCGCTTGCTGGCCGCGCGCAGGTACAGGCTGGCGCGCGAAGCGGGGCTGTGCAGGTCGTGCCAATGTAGGCTCATGTTCAGGCCCCCATCAAGGCCTGGCCGCATACCCGCAGCACCTGGCCATTGACTGCACCGGACCCCGGCTGGCTGAGCCAGGCGATGGCTTCGGCGACATCCTGCGGGCGACCGCCCTGGCCCAGCGAGCTCAAGCGTCGCCCGGCCTCGCGCAGGCCCATGGGCATGGCGGCGGTCATATGGGTTTCGATGAAACCGGGTGCCACGGCATTGATGCTGCCGCCGCGCTCGGCAAGGCGGGGCGCCCACGCCTGGGCCAGGCCGATCAGCCCGGCCTTGCTGGCGGCATAGTTGGCCTGCCCGCGGTTGCCGGCTATGCCGCTGACCGAGGCCAGTAGAGTGATGCGCGTGTTTTCACCGAGGGCACCGTTGTCGTACAGCGCCTGGGTCAGCATCTGTGGCGCCTTGAGGTTGACTGCCAGCACTGCGTCCCAGTATTCCGGGGTCATGTTGGCCAAGGTCTTGTCACGGGTGATACCGGCGTTGTGCACCACGATGTCGATGCCGTCAGGCAGGGCAGCGAGCAGTTGCGTTGCCGCGTCGCTGGCGCAGATGTCCAGGGGCAGCGCCTTGCCGCCCAGGCGCGCGGCCAGGGCGTCGAGGTCCTGGCTGGCCTGCGGCACATCGAGCAGCAGCACGTCGGCGCCATCCCGCGCCAGGGTTTCGGCAATGGCGGCACCGATGCCGCGTGCGGCGCCGGTTACCAGGGCGCGGCGGCCAGCCAGCGGCCGGGTCCAGTCCTCGACCTGACTGGCACAGGCTTGCAGGCGCAGCACCTGGCCGGAAATGAAGGCACTTTTGGGCGAGAGAAAAAAGCGCAGGGCGCCTTCCAGCTGGTCCTCCGCGCCGGGGCCGACATACAGCAACTGCGCAGTTGCACCGTTGCGCAGCTCCTTGGCCAGTGAGCGGCTGAAGCCTTCCAGGGCTCGTTGGGCAATGCAGGCCAACGGGGTGTCGAGGTTCTCTGGCGCACGGCCCAGTACCACCACATGTGCGCACGGCGCCAGGCTGCGAAGCAGTGGCTGGAAAAATTCGCGCAACTGCTTCAAGGCGTCGCTGTCGGACAAGTGACTGGCATCGAATACCACGGCCTTGATCTTCGGTCCCAGGCCAGCCACCCATGGCTCGGCCTGGAGGTTGTCGGTATTGAAGCTGTAAAGCGTGTCGGTCAGGCGCGGGGCAATGGCTTCGACCTGGCTCGCCAGTGGCCCGCCACCCAGTACCAGGGCGCCTTCGACCGGGCGCAGGCGGCCGGCCTGCCAGCGCTCCAGCGGCGCCGGGCGTGGCAGGCCAAGGGCATCCACAAGACGGCGGCCGAGGTTGGAGTTGGCAAAGCCGAGGTAGCGATCGCTCATGAGTGGGTCTCCCGGAAGGCAAGCTAGAAAGTGTGGACCAACTTTGTGGCAAGGTCGTTCGAATTCGGTAAAAACACCTAGGCTGTACGGATCAGATTGTTTCAGGAGGAACAAACGCATGCGTTCACTTCGCCGGGTCGCGATCCTGGGCGGCAACCGAATTCCCTTTGCCCGCTCCAATGGCGCCTACGCCACGGCCAGCAACCAGGCGATGCTCACCGTCGCCCTCGAAGGGCTAATCGAGCGCTACCGATTGCACGGGTTGCGCATGGGGGAGGTGGCGGCCGGTACGGTGCTTAAGCACTCGCGTGACATGAACCTGACCCGTGAGTGCGTGTTGGGCTCGCGCCTGTCGCCGCAGACGCCGGCCTATGACGTCCAGCAAGCTTGCGGCACCGGGCTGGAGGCGGCGCTGCTGGTGGCCAACAAGATTGCCCTGGGGCAGATCGACTGCGGCATTGCCGGCGGCGTGGACACCACATCCGATGCACCGATTGCGGTCAACGAAGGCTTGCGCCACATCTTGCTGCAGGCTAACCGTGGCAAAAGCCTGGGCGAGCGGCTCAAGCCATTCCTCATGCTGCGCCCTCACCACCTGAAACCCGAATTGCCGCGCAACGGCGAACCGCGCACCGGGTTGTCGATGGGGGAGCATTGCGAGCGCATGGCCCAGGACTGGTGCATTGGCCGTACCGAACAGGACGAACTGGCGCTGCTCAGCCACCAGGCGCTGGCTGCCGCGTACGCCGAAGGTTGGCAGGATGACCTGTTGACGCCGTTTCTGTCGTTGACCCGTGATAACAACCTGCGTCCCGACCTGACCCTGGAGCAACTGGCCAGGCTCAAGCCGGCCTTTGACCGCAGTGGGCAGGGCACGCTGACGGCGGGCAATTCCACACCGCTGACCGATGGCGCTTCGCTGGTGTTGCTGGGCAGCGAGGAATGGGCCGAGCAGCAGGGGCTATCGGTGCTGGCCTATCTGGTCGATGGCGAAACCGCTGCGGTGGATTTCGTTACTGGCCGCGAAGGGCTGTTGATGGCGCCGGTGTATGCGGTGCCTCGGCTGCTGGCGCGCAATGGCCTGACGCTGCAGGACTTTGACTATTACGAGATTCACGAAGCCTTTGCTGCCCAGGTGCTGTGCACGCTCAAGGCCTGGGAAGATGCCGATTATTGCCGTGAGCGGTTGGGGCTGGATGCGCCGCTCGGGGCGATCGACCGCAGCAAGCTCAACGTCAAGGGTAGTTCGCTGGCGGCCGGGCACCCGTTTGCGGCGACCGGGGGGCGGATATTGGCCAACCTGGCCAAGTTGCTGGCGAGGGCAGGGAAGGGGCGAGGGCTGATTTCGATCTGCGCGGCGGGTGGGCAGGGGGTGACGGTTATCGTCGAGCGCTGAAGCAAACCCTGTGGGAGCGCGCGCCTGCCTTGATCATGAATCAACTGTTAGGCTTGTCTGGTCAGCACAACAAGAAACCGCCATGCCGATCATCGGACACCCCCGCGCCATCCCGGCGCTGGACCACCTGCCCAGGCCGCTCTATGCCCGTGCCGAAAGCCTCGGCGCGGGCTCCTGGACCACTCGCCATCAGCACGATTGGGTGCAGTTCTCCTACGCCATCAGCGGCGTCCTCGGGGTGTATACCCACGAAGGCAGCTACTTCGCCCCGCCCCAGTGGGGCGTGTGGATCCCTGCCGATGCCGAACACGAAGTGGTCACCTCGATGCAGGCCGAAATGCGCAGCCTGTACGTGCGCCGGGATGCCTGCCCGTGGGCACCGGAGCAGTGCCGTGTGCTGGAAGTGACCCCGCTGGCGCGCGAACTGATCAAGCAGTTCTGCCTGTTCCCGGCAGACTACCCGGAGGGTGACAGCGCCGAGGCGCGGCTGGTGGCCGTGTTGCTCGACCAGTTGCGTACGCTGCCGGAGGTCGGTTTTTCGCTGCCACTGCCACGGCACCCTGGGCTGCTGGAGCTGTGTAATGGCCTGATCGCTGCGCCGGACCAGCCGCAGACCTTGCAGCAGTGGGCGCGGGAGTTGGGGTGCTCGGAGAAGACGCTGATGCGGCTGTTCCAGCGGGAGACGGGCTTGAGTTTTCGCAACTGGCGGCAGCGCATGCGGCTGTTGTCATCGCTGGCGCTGCTGGAGGCGGGGGAGAGTGTGACCGAGGCGGCGTTGGGGTGTGGGTATGACTCCACCTCGGCTTACATTGCGGCATTCAAGCAATTGTTCGGCGCGACGCCGGGGGAATTGAAGCTTTAGTGATCGGTCGCCTGTGCCGGCCTCTTCGCGGGCACGCCCGCTCCCACAGGTACTGCACAGCTTGCAAAGCTGCGGTGATCCCTGTGGGAGCGGGTTCACCCGCGAAGAGGCCAGCGCAGGCAACACATCAGGTACGGAACCTGCGCACCAGTGCATCCAGCTCATTGGACAAACCGGCCAGGCTCTCCGAGTCCACCTGCGCCGCCTGGGCCAGTTCCGCCACCAGTTGCGCATCGCCGTGAATCTGGCTGATGTGCCGGTTGATGTCCTCCGCCACCTGATGCTGCTCTTCGGCCGCCGTGGCGATCTGGGTGTTCATGTCACGGATCACATCCACCGACTCGCGGATCTGCCCGAAGCTGTCACGGGCCAGGCCGATGCGGCTCACCGATTGCTGCGAAACCTCCAGGCTGGCGTGCATCTGTGCAGCCACTTCGGCAGTGCGGCTGGCCAGGTTGCCCAGCAGGCCGTCGATCTCGGCGGTTGAGTCGGCAGTACGCTTGGCCAACGCCCGTACTTCGTCGGCGACCACGGCAAAGCCACGACCCTGCTCGCCGGCACGGGCAGCTTCGATGGCGGCGTTGAGCGCCAGCAGGTTGGTCTGTTCGGCAATCGAGCGGATGGTGCCAAGAATCGACTGGATGGCGTTGCTGTCACGCTCCAGCTGCTGGATCGACTGTGCTGACTGCTCGATCTCCTGGCTCAGGCGGTCGACACTATGTACTGCGGCATCGATCTGCTGCTGGCCTTCGCGCGCCTGTTGCTGGCCGCTGTCGGCCGACTGCGCCGCCTGGCTGCAGGAGCGTGCCACTTCGTTGGCCGTGGCGACCATTTCATGAAAAGCGGTGGAGACCATGTCCACCGCTTCGCGCTGGCGGCCTGCGGCTTCGGCCATGTCGCTGGAAACCCGGGTCGAGCTGCTGGAGGTGCTGAGGATCTTGCTGGCGGCAGCACCGATGTGCTGGATAAGGCTGCGAATGGCACCGAGGAACTGGTTGAACCAGTTGGCCAGTTGCGCGGTTTCGTCGCGGCCACGGATTTCCAGATTGCGGGTCAGGTCGCCCTCGCCCTGGGCAATGTCTTCCAGGCCGTTGGTGACGCTGTTGATCGGGCGCACGATCAGTTTGGCGAACGTGGCACCGACCACGGCGAACAGGGCAGCCAGCACCACGGCCACGATGCCGATCAGCCAGGTCAGACGGGTGGTGGTCTGCATCACTTCGCTTTGTTCGATCAGGCCGATCAAGGTCCAGTCCAACTGTTCATCCGGGTAGATGTTGGCCATGTAGCGCACGCCATCAAGCTCCACTTCGGCCAGCCCCTTGCCGTGCTTGGCCAGCTCGGCGTACCCGTCGCCAAAGCTCGCCAGTTGCTTGAAGTTATGCTTGGCGTCACGGGGGTCGACCAGGACGTTGCCGTTGTTTTCCACCAGTAGCACGTAGCCGCTTTCGCCTAGCTTGATTTGCTGGACGATTTCGGTGAGGCCTTTGAGCGAAACGTCGACGTTGACCACGCCGCCGGGGTTGCCCAGTTGGTTGTCGACGGTGCGTACGGTGCTGACCAGCACGGCGTCGTCGGCAGCCCAGTAGTAGGCGCCGGTTCGCAAGGTTTTGCCAGGGTTGGCCATGGCCAGTTGGTACCAGGGGCGGGTGCGCGGGTCGTAATTGACGAACTTCTGCCCGGCCGGCCAGCCAACGTAACCGCCGTCACTCACCCCGTAGGAAAGGTAGGCATAGGCGGGATGTGTATTGGCCAGGCGGGTCATGAAGTCGAGCAGTTTGCTGGCCTGGTCACCCAGTTCGTAGGACGGGGTAGCGCTCATGTACTTGTTCAGCTCGCTCCCCGTGGCGGCGACCAGCGGCTGTGCAGCCATGTACTCGACATTCTGGTTGATGCCCTGGAAGAAGATGTTCATCGCATTGCTGACCTGGCGAATTTCCCGGCTGCTGCCATCGAGGAATCCGTCGCGAGCTTCGCCGCGCAGGTTGACGACCACCAGGGTGGCCACGAGGACGATGGGCAAGCCGGCGATGACCGCGAATGCCCAGGTCAGTTTCTGTTTGATGTTCATCGACGCTCCCGGATTGTTATTTTTCGACACACGAAGCAGCTAGCAACTGCATCGGCATGATCCGGGTTTTATGTAGGGGAAAGCCCGTAATTACTGGGGAAAGTTGTCTTTGGTGACTATTTGGTCGTGTTTTGACGTATATGGCATACCAGCGGGGGTGGGCCGCTCAGTGGCAGCAGCCACCCGCAGCGCCGTTGGCCAGGTCCTTGAGGATCGGACAGTCCGGGCGGTCGTCTCCCTGGCAGTGCGAAACCAACTCACCGAGGGTGTCACGCAGGCTTACCAGCTCCTCGATGCGCCGGTTCAGCTCATCGATGTGCTGCATGGCCAGCGCTTTCACATCGGCGCTGGCACGCTGGCGGTCCTGCCACAAGGTCAGCAGCTTGCCGACTTCTTCGAGGGAAAAGCCCAGGTCACGGGAGCGCTTGATGAAGGCCAGGCTGTGCAGGTCTTCCGCCTGGTACAAGCGGTAGCCGCTTTCGCTGCGCGTGGCGGGTTTTAGCAGGCCGATGGACTCGTAGTAACGGATCATCTTGGTGCTGAGCCCGCTGCGGCGGGCGGCCTGGCCGATGTTCATGGGGCCTCCTGGTTGCTGCTGGTAGGTTTCCAGGCCTTGAGCCACAGCGCGTTGCTCACCACACTGACGCTTGACAGGGCCATGGCGGCGCCGGCCAGTACCGGGTTGAGGTAACCCAGCGCAGCCAGCGGTATGCCGATCAGGTTATAGATGAACGCCCAGAACAGGTTCTGGCGGATCTTCGCATAGGTCTTGCGGCTGATCTCCAGGGCGGCCGGCACCAGGCGTGGGTCGCCGCGCATCAGGGTGATGCCGGCGGCCTGCATGGCCACGTCGGTACCGCCACCCATGGCAATGCCGATATCGGCGGCGGCCAACGCCGGTGCATCGTTGATGCCATCACCGACCATGGCGACTACGCCATCCTGCTTGAGCGCGGCCACGGTCGCGGCCTTGTCGGCCGGCAGCACTTCGGCATGCACGTCGTCGATACCCAGGGCGTCGGCCACCACTTTGGCGCTGCCGCGGTTGTCGCCGGTCAGCAGATGGCTGCTGATGCGTTGTGCATGCAGGGTATCGATCGCCTGCGCGGCGCCGGGCTTGAGACTGTCACCGAAGGCGAACAGGCCCAGCACCCGCGGCTGTGCGCCGCGTTCGATCAGCCATGACAGGGTGCGCCCCTCGGCTTCCCAGGCCTGGGCCTTGGCGGCCAGGTCACCGGGTGGCAGGGCGCTTTCGTCGAGCAGGCGGCGGTTGCCCAGGGCCAGTTCTCGGCCTTCCACGCGCCCGGCGATACCACGCCCGGTCAGCGACTGGCTGTCGGCAACGTCAGGCACGTCAAGGCCCTGTTCGGCACAGGCATCCAGTACCGCCTTGGCCAGCGGGTGTTCGCTGCCGCGCTGCAGGGCGCCGGCCAGGCGGTGCAGGTCGGCGCTGCTGCCCACCTGCGCCTGGCTGTGGACAACACGTGGGCTGCCGGAGGTGAGGGTGCCGGTCTTGTCGAACACCACACGGTTGACCGCATGGGCTCGCTCCAGGGCTTCGGCATCCTTGATCAGGATGCCATGGCGGGCGGCGACCCCGGTGCCGGCCATGATCGCTGCCGGCGTGGCCAGGCCGAGGGCACAGGGGCAGGCGATGACCAGCACGGCGACGGCATTGATCAGCGCTGTTTCCAGCGGTGCGCCGGCCAGCCACCAGCCGACCAGGGTGATCAGCGCCAGTACCAGCACGGCCGGGACGAATACCTGGCTGACCCGGTCGACCAGCTTCTGGATGGGGGCCTTGGCCGCCTGGGCGTCTTCCACCAGGCGGATGATGCGCGCCAGCACGGTTTCGGTACCCAGTGCCTGTGTCCGGACCAGCAGCCGGCCTTCACCATTGATGGCGCCACCGGTGACGCTGTCCCCGGGCTGCTTGGGCACCGGCAGGCTCTCGCCGCTGATCAGGGCTTCATCGGCATGGCTGCTGCCGTCTTCGACCACGCCATCGACCGGGAAGCGCTCGCCGGGCTTGACCAGTACCAGGTCGCCGAGGCGCAGTTGGGCAATGGCCACGTCTTCTTCCCGGCCATCGACCAGGCGCACGGCACGTTCCGGGCGCAGGGCTTCGAGGGCACGGATGGCGCTGGCGGTCTGGCGCTTGGCGCGGCTTTCCAGGTACTTGCCGAGCAGCACCAGGGCAATCACCACCGCCGAGGCTTCGAAGTACAGGTGCGGGGCCATGCCGGCGGGGGCCTGTGCCCACTGGTAAAGGCTCAAACCGTAACCGGCGCTGGTGCCCAGGGCCACCAGCAGGTCCATGTTGCCGGCGCCGGCGCGCACGACTTTCCAGGCGGCCACGTAGAAACGCGCACCGAGAACGAACTGCACCGGTGTGGCCAACAGGAACTGCACCCACGCTGGCAACATCCAGTGCAGGCCAAACGGTTGCACTACCATTGGCACCACCAGCGGTAGTGCGAGCAGCAACGCTGCGCCGACCGCCAGGCGTTCGTTACGCAGGCGGCGTTGGGCAGCAGGCTGGTCGTCCTTGGCGGTTTGCGGCAGGCTGGCGCTGTAGCCGGCCTTTTGCACGGCGTCGATCAGCAGGTTGTCATCGAGGGCCGCGAGCACTTCGAGGTGCGCGCGCTCGCTGGCAAGGTTGACACTGACCTGCTCAACCCCCGGCAGCTTGCCGATGGCGCGCTCTACGCGGCCGACGCAACTGGCGCAAGTCATGCCGCCAATCTGCAGTTCGACGGTGCGGGTGGGCACGCCGTAGCCGGCTTCGCGTACGGCGTCGACCAGGGCGGGCAGGCTGTTGGCCGGGGCCTGGACCCGGGCCTGTTCGGTGGCGAGGTTGACGCTGACCTGTTCAGCGCCGCTGACCTTGCGCAGGGCGCGCTCGACCCGGCCAGCGCAACTGGCGCAGGTCATGCCGGAAATCGGCAGGTCGTATGTGGTGGATGCGGGCATGGCTCTCCTCCTTGGACAGGCCTCTAGCATCAACCTTGCCACGCAGGTAAGGTCAATAGCCCAGGCCGGCTCGCTTCAACTCCAGGCCATATTGCCCCATGGCGATGCGGTATTTGTTGATCTGGCCCGCCTGCAGGTTCAATCGTGTGCTGCGCTGGTCCTCGATACCCGCGGCGCAGCCCGGCACTTGTCCGGGCAGCACGCGCAGGCGCACGTCTACCGGGCCGGGCGGCAGGTTGAACGAGGTGGACTGCTCCTGGAACACGCGCCCGGAGAGCTGGTCGTTGAGGTAGACGCCGATTTCGCAACTGGTGGCCACTTCCAGGCGCTCCCGGGAAATGATCAGCACGCTGTAGTCCGAGTTGCCCTCGGCGTTGGCCGGTGGCACTGCAGCCAGCGTGCTCAATAGCCCGACGACGCCCAATGCTGCCCTGAACATGAAAAATCTCCTGCTTGCCTGATCATCAAAAGCGCAGCTTGGCCGACCCGCGCGCGGATTTCCACCCCGGCCGTTGCCGGCAGGTCTTGACCTTGCCCCGATGGCAAGCTTGAGACTCATGGAAAACCTGAAGGAGGTAACCCCATGCAAGTGTTCAATGTACAAGGCATGACCTGTGGCCATTGCGTGAAAGCCGTGACCCGGGCGGTGCAGGAGCAGGATGCCGCAGCCAAGGTGGAGGTCGATCTGGCGGCGAGACAGGTACGGGTGCAGAGTGAGTTGGCGCAGGAGCAGATCCTCACGGCAATTCGCGATGAAGGTTATCAGGCCGAACTTGCCTGAATACCTACCTTTAGGAGCGCGGCAGCCCTTGGGATTGTTGCAAATGTTTTCACATTGATAGGGTCCACAGCAGGTAGAATCAAGCACTTGCTTAGCCTGCTATGGATCCCTGATGAACCTGCGAATGGTGCTCATCCTGGGCGCACTCAGTGCGTTCGGGCCCTTGGCGATCGATTTCTACCTGCCCGCCTTCCCGGCCATGGCGCAGGCGTTCGCCACCGACGAAAAACACGTCCAGGCCACCTTGGCCGCTTATTTCCTTGGCCTGTCCATCGGGCAACTGGCCTACGGGCCAGTGGCTGACCGCTTTGGCCGGCGCAAGCCGCTGATGTTCGGGGTGACCCTTTTCACCCTGGCGTCACTGGCCTGTGCCTATGCCCCCAACCTCGACATTCTGGTGCTGGCGCGTTTCGTCCAGGCGCTGGGCGGGTGCGCCGGGATGGTGCTGTCACGGGCCATCGTCAGTGACAAGTGCGACCCGGTGGCCTCGGCCAAGGTGTTCTCGCAATTGATGCTGGTCATGGGCCTGGCACCGATCCTGGCACCGATGCTGGGTGGAGTGCTGGTGAACCTGGCCGGTTGGCAATCGATCTTCCTCGCCCTGAGCCTGTTCAGTGCAAGTTGCCTGCTGGCCGTCAGCCTGGGCCTGCCGGAAAGCCTGCCCGAGCACATACCTCGGCAACCGCTGTCTGGCGCTTTGCGCCAGTACTTGCGCCTGCTCGCTGACCGGGTGTTCGTCGGCCATGCCTTGACCGGTGGTATCGCCATTGCCGGCATGTTTGCCTACATCGCCGGTTCACCTTTCGTATTTATCAAGCTCTACGGCGTGCCGGCCGAGCATTACGGCTGGTTGTTCGGTACCAATGCTGCCGGCTTTATCCTGATGGCGCAGGTGAATGCACGCTTGCTGGCCAAGCGTGGGCCGGCGTTCCTGCTGACGCGTGCGGTATGGTTGTACCTGGCTGCGGGCCTGGTGTTGCTGGGCGTGGCGGCATTGCGGCCCACACAGCTTTGGCCACTGCTGGTGCCGCTTTTCGTCTGCATCTCCAGCCTCGGCTGCATCATCCCCAACGCCTCTGCCTGTGCCATGAGTGGGCAGGGTGCGCGGGCCGGCAGTGCCTCGGCGCTGATGGGCTGCCTGCAATTCAGCGTCGCCGCCGGCGCAGCAGCGCTGGTCGGGTTGCTGCATGATGGCAGTGCAGTGCCGATGGCGCTGGTGATCAGCCTGTGCGGCGCACTGGTGGTCAGTGTCGCGCTGCTGACCCGACGCCTGCCGGCCAAGGCTCCCGCATAAGCGGGTGGGGTGCCTGCAGGCGGGTTTCCAGCGTGGCGACGAAGGCACGCGCCTCGGCCTCGCTGCGGAAACTGACCACGTGTTGATCGAGCTGGACCTGCCAGGGGCAGGCGGGGTTTCGGCTCGACGCACTGACGACAATCTTCATCGGGGCATACCTCCAAAGGGGGGGAGCGGATGAAGTGTAGCGCTGCCCCTTCTGCCTGCCACGACCTGTATCAGTGTCCTGACTGACGGTCGGCGGGAGCATTTTCGACACGTTTTTTCCTACCTGGGGCGCAATGCCCGCAAGCACGTGGAACCTTCGCTTTGGCTTGCGCTACTTGCGGAAATTGGTTGTCGGCCGCGTCCGAAGTTGCATTCGGTGTTTTCTCCGCCTGTCATTGCCGTGCCCCTGCCAAAGTGTGCCGGGCTGCTTGCCCGCGCGGTCCGGGCAGGTTTCACGCACTGTTCCACTGCTTGCCATGGGTAGACATACCCAGTGCTTTTTTCCTGCGGTGCCACTGTCGCGGCGCTGCCTGAATGGCATTTTTTGCGGCATATACTGGCGAGCCAGGCCAGTGCCAGCGAGAGGCGCTTCCCTGCCAGGGTTGGCCATCGCATCCACACAGTGAACTTGCAGGGAGTGACAGGGACATGAACGCAGCCAGCAGTATCAGCCAGATCGCCAGCCTGATGGCCGACCCCAAGCGCAGTGCCATGTTATGGGCATTGATCGATGGCACGCCCAGGCTGGCCAACGAGCTCGCGGTAATGACCGGCCTGACCTCGTCATCGGCTTGCGCTCACCTTTCGTTGTTGTCGTCGGCCGGTTTGCTCAGGCACGAAGCGCGGGGCCGCAAGCGCTACTTCAGGCTGGCCACCCCACAAGTCGGTGCGGCGGTGGAGGCCCTGGCCAGTGTCCAGCTGGAGAGCGCCAGGGGGGAGCGGAGCAAAGCGCCGGTGTCACCACTGCCCATGTCGATACGCAGGGCGCGTCGCTGTGGCGACCACCTGGGCGGGGAACTGGCCGGTGAGCTGTATCACCGTCTGGTGGTGGCCGGCTGGCTGGAGGGTAGTGGGCGACAGCTGATGGTGAGCGAGGAGGGGCGGGCGCAGCTGGCTTTGGTCGGGGTCTACATCGATGCCTTGGCGCCGCATCAGCAACGCGGCTGTGTGATCTGCCGCTGCACCGAGCGGAACGACCAGGGGCCGCACCTGGGCGGCGTGCTGGGTCAGGCCTTGTTCCGGCTGTTCCTGCAATCTGGCTGGATGCGTGAGGCCGAGGACTCGCGGGCCTTGCATATCTCTGCGCTGGGTATCCAGCAGATCAATCGCATTGCCCGCGTACCGACGTTGCAGGTCGGTTGACCGCAACACCGTCTGTCATTCAGGCCAGCCGGGCATCCAGGCTGTTCTGGGCCAGGCGACGGGCCTGGTCTTCGGTCATGCCCAGGTGGGTGTACAGGGCGTGGAAGTTCTCGGTGACGTAGCCACCGAAGTAGGCTGGGTCGTCCGAGTTGACCGTGACCTTCACGCCGCGCTCGAGCATGTCGAGGATGTTGTGCTGGCTCATGTGGTCGAACACGCAGAGCTTGGTGTTCGACAGCGGGCACACCGTGAGCGGGATCTGCTCGTCGATGATGCGCTGCATCAGGCGCTCGTCCTCGATGGCGCGCACGCCGTGGTCGATACGCTTGACCTTCAGCAGGTCCAGGGCTTCCCAGATGTACTCGGGCGGGCCTTCCTCGCCAGCATGGGCAACGGCGACCAAGCCTTCACTGCGGGCGCGGTCGAACACGCGCTGGAACTTGCTCGGTGGGTGGCCCATTTCCGAGCTGTCCAGGCCAACGGCGATAAACGCATCGCGGAACGGCAGGGCCTGGTCGAGGGTTTTCTGTGCTTCATCTTCGCTCAGGTGGCGCAGGAAGCTGAGGATCAGGCCGCTGCTGATGCCCAGTTGCTCGCGACCGTCCTTGAGCGCCTGGTTGATGCCGTTGAGTACGACTTCAAAGGGGATGCCGCGGTCGGTGTGGGTCTGTGGGTCGAAGAACGGCTCGGTGTGGATCACGTTCTGCGCCTTGCAGCGTTGCAGGTAGGCCCAGGTCAGGTCATAGAAGTCCTGCTCGGTGCGCAGCACGTCGGCGCCCTGGTAATACAGGTCGAGGAACTCCTGCAGGTTGTTGAAGGCATAGGCACCGCGCAAGGTTTCCACATCGGCCCAGGGCAGGGCGATCTTGTTGCGCTCGGCCAGGGCGAACAGCAGCTCGGGCTCCAGCGAGCCTTCCAGGTGCAGGTGCAGTTCGGCCTTGGGCAGGGCGTTCAACCAGTCATACATAGTGGGGTCATCTCAATCAGGTACGGTTGTCGTCATTCTACAGAGCCTGGCCGGGCATTTCGCCCGGCCAGGCTGCGACCTGATGAATCACCAGACCAGGGATTCGCCCTTGTAATTGATGAAGCGCAGGCCGCCATTGCCGCTTTGCGCCTTGATCTGTTCGAGCATGCCGCGGGTGCTGGTCAGCACGTCGATTTCGGCATTTTCACCGCCCATGTCGGTTTTCACCCAGCCCGGGTGCATGGCCAGCACGCACAGGTCGGGGCGTTGTTGTTCGACGACGAAACTGTTGATCATCGAGTTGAGCGCCGCCTTGCTGGCCTTGTACAGGCAGACTTCGCCGCCGTCGGGGATAGTCACGCTGCCCAGGATCGAGCTCATGAAGGCCAGCACGCCGCTGCCTTCGCGTACCTGGCCGACCAGGCGGCGGGCCACACGGATTGGTGCCACGGCATTGGTCATGAACAGGTCGCCGATGTCCTTGTTCTGCACCGTTTCCAGGTCTTGTGGCAGGGGGCCCATGACCCCAGCGTTGACGAACACCAGGTCGAACACTTGACCTTGCAGGCGTTGCTTCAGGCCATCGAGTTGAGCCGTGTCGTTCATTTCCAGCTGCTCGATGCGCACGCCGGGCACATCGGCCAGGGCGCCGGGCTGCTGCGGGTTGCGCACGGTGGCGGTGATGTTCCAGCCGTCTTCGTGCAGGCGCTGCACCAGGCCCAGGCCCAGCCCGCGCGAGGCGCCGATGATAAGTGCAGTTTTTGCGTTAGCCATGTGGACGCACTCCGTGATCAGTTTGCAGGGAAAGGTATTGAGGATAATGCACTGGGGCCAATTTGCGGCCCTTCATTCAAAAGCGGTGCAGTACCTGTGGGAGCGGCCTTGTGTCGCGATGGGCTGCGAAGCAGCCCCAGGATTTCAGCAACACCCCATAAATTGCCGGGGCCGCTTTGCGGCCCTATCGCGACGCAAGGCCGCTCCCACAAAGGATCGCGTTCTCCTGTGGGTAATTCGGCGTGCGGGCTGGCTAAAAAACGACCAGTCGCGCCGCGCCCTTGTCTGGGCGGGCACTTCGCCTGTTGGCGCACGGGTTATCCACAGGCTGTTCCACAGTTATTGTGTGCAAACCTAGAGGCAGCAGGCTGGCGCCTCTGGCCTCGTGCTGGGGATAACTTCTAGGCTTTCAGCAGTTTGCCGCTGTCATCAAACGGTGATCAAAACATGATCAAAGCTCTGTAGGCCTTGAAAGCATTGACCTGCAAGCGAATGCCCCAAGCTTATCCACAGGCCGACCCACAGTTGTTGTGGGCAATGTTCAGCGTGCTTCGAGCAGAATGCGCCCGCGGCTCAAGTCGGCCAATTGCTGCTGCAGTGGCGCCAGGTGGGCGTCACCGAGCGCAATCAGCAGGTCCACTCCGTTTGCAGTGAACTGTTCATCCAGGACCAGTCCGTCAACCTCTGCAAGGCGCAACTTCACCAGCGCCAGTTCACTGAAACTGCAACTGCAGGTGAATTCGCTACGCTGCACCAGCAGTCGCTTGGGTGCCTGTTGCAGGCACTTGTTGGCGCCGCCGCCATAGGCCCTGGCCAAGCCGCCGGTGCCCAACTGGATGCCGCCGTACCAGCGGATCACCAGCACTACCACCTGGTCGCAGTCCTGCGCTTCGATGGCCGCGAGGATTGGCCGCCCCGCGGTACCGCCAGGTTCGCCGTCATCGCTGCTGCGGTACTGAGCGCCGAGCTTCCAGGCCCAGCAGTTGTGGGTCGCGGCCAGGTCGCTATGGCGTTCGATGAAACTCATCGCTTCGGCGGCACTGCTGATCGGCCCGGCGAGGGTGATGAAGCGGCTTTTGCGGATTTCCTCGCGGTATTCGCAGAGGTCGAGCAGGGTAGAAGGCATAAATGACGGTCAGGCAGCGGGCTTGATGCCGCAGCCCTTCAGAATGATGTGGATAAGATTGTTGCTCGCGTCTTCCATGTCCTGCTTGGTCAGGCGGCTACGGCCGGTGACCTGGCAGATCTGGGTGGCGAAGTCGGCGTAGTGCTGGGTGCTGCCCCACAGCAGGAAGATCAGGTGCACCGGGTCGACCGGGTCCATCTTGCCGGCTTCGATCCAGGCCTGGAACACTGCGGCCCGGCCGCGGAACCATTCGCGGTAGTCGGCACTGAAGTACTCGCTAAGGCAGGTGCCGCCGCTGATCACTTCCATGGCGAAAATCCGCGAGGCTTGCGGGTTGCGCCGGGAGAACTCCATCTTGGTGCGGATGTACTGGCTCAGGGCTTCGCCCGGGTCGTCATCGACGCTCAAGGCGTTGAAGGTGCTGTCCCACAACTCGATGATGTTGCTGAGCACGGCAATGTACAGGCCCAGCTTGTTGGTGAAGTAGTAATGCAGGTTGGCCTTGGGCAACCCCGCCTTGAGGGCGATGGTGTTCATGCTGGTGCCCTTGAAACCATGGCGGGCAAACTCGTCTTCGGCGGCCTGGATAATGGCCTGTTCGTTCTTCTGGCGGATGCGGCCCGCGGGCTTGCCCGAGGCGGAGAGGCGATGCGCAGGGACTTCTAGGGTCATGGACGATTCCGTACGGGTCAGTGGCTGCGGCTGTCGGACAAGATTACCTGCCTGTGCCGAAGTGACAAGCGTTTGCGGCACAGACTGGCATCAGCGTGTCGCAGCCAGGCTTTCGAGGAAGCTTTCCAGCACCAGGTTTGGCCGCCGGCCTTTGCGCGTTACCCAGCTGAGGCTCAGGTCATAGAAGCGTTGCCGGGGCTTGAGGGCACGCAAGCGGCCTTGCTGCACCCAGAACGTCGCGTAGTGGTCTGGCAGGTAGCCGATGTAGCGCCCGGTAAGGATGAGAAACGCCATGCCTTCGCGGTCCGAAGCACTGGCCGTGCAGTTCAGCGCCTGGTAATGCGCCTGGATTTCGGCCGGCAGGCGGAAGGTGGGGGTGATGGCTTCCTGGCTGTTTAGGCGGTCGTCGTCGATCTGCTGGTCATCGGCATAGAACAGCGGATGGCCGACCGCGCAGTACAGCAGCGAGCGCTCGCTGTACAAAGGCTGGTACTCGAGGCCCGACAGCGGGCTGGTCTGTGGCACCACGCCGACATGCAGGCTGCCATCGAGCACGCCATGCTCGACCTGGCTGGGCGCGATCATGCGGATCTGGATGCGCACATCGGGGCCGCGGTCCTTGAGCTCGGCCAGGGCATGGGTGATGCGCATGTGCGGCAGAGTCACCAGGTTGTCGGTCAGGCCAATGTTCAGCTCGCCACGCAAATGCTGATGCAGGCCGTTGACCTCGGTGCGGAAGCTTTCCAGGGCGCTGAGCAGTTGAAGTGCCGAGTGGTAGACCTCGCGGCCTTCCTCGGTCAGCGAAAACCCGGCGCGGCCGCGTTGGCACAGGCGCAGGCCGAGGCGTTGCTCGAGGTCGTTCATCTGCTGGCTGATGGCCGAACGGCCAATGCCCAGCACGTTCTCGGCGGCCGAGAAGCCGCCGCACTCGACGACACTGCGGTAGATCTTCAGCAGGCGGATGTCGAAATCGCTGACTTGGGCGAGTGGATCGGGGCGTCGGCTCATTAGTTTAGTCAGGGTCTGTCTGAAGATTAGAAATGTTGGCTTTTTCAGACTTTATCGCCATGCCACCTTAGCGGCAACAACATCCATCGTTGCCTAATCGTCTTCCGAGGAACCGCCGATGAACATGCCCGAAACCGCTACCGCGGGTATCGCCAGCCAGCTCAAGCTGGATGCCCACTGGATGCCCTACACCGCCAACCGCAACTTCCAGCGCGACCCACGCCTGATCGTGGCGGCCGAAGGCAACTACCTGGTCGATGACCAGGGGCGCAAGATCTTCGATGCCCTGTCCGGCTTGTGGACCTGTGGCGCCGGGCATACCCGCAAGGAAATCACCGAGGCGGTGGCTCGCCAGATTGGCACCCTGGACTACTCCCCGGCCTTCCAGTTCGGCCACCCGCTGTCGTTCCAGCTGGCCGAGAAGATCACCGAACTGACCCCGGGCGATCTGAACCATGTGTTCTATACCAACTCCGGTTCCGAGTGTGCCGACACTGCGCTGAAGATGGTGCGTGCCTACTGGCGCCTGAAAGGCCAGGCGACCAAGACCAAGATCATCGGCCGTGCCCGTGGCTACCACGGCGTGAACATCGCCGGCACTAGCCTGGGTGGCGTCAACGGTAACCGCAAGTTGTTCGGTCAGCTGCTGGATGTCGACCACCTGCCTCACACCGTGCTGCCGGTGAACGCCTTCTCCAAAGGCATGCCGGAGGAGGGCGGTATCGCCCTGGCGGACGAAATGCTCAAATTGATCGAGTTGCACGATGCCTCCAACATCGCTGCCGTGATCGTCGAGCCACTGGCGGGCTCGGCTGGCGTACTGCCGCCGCCGAAGGGTTACCTGAAGCGCCTGCGTGAAATCTGCACCCAGCACAACATCCTGCTGATCTTCGACGAAGTGATCACCGGCTTCGGTCGCATGGGCGCGATGACCGGCTCCGAAGCCTTTGGCGTGACCCCGGACCTGATGTGCATCGCCAAGCAGGTGACCAACGGCGCCATCCCGATGGGCGCGGTGATCGCCAGCAGCGAGATCTACCAGACCTTCATGAACCAGCCGACCCCGGAGTACGCCGTGGAATTCCCGCATGGCTACACCTACTCGGCCCACCCGGTAGCGTGCGCCGCCGGTATCGCCGCGCTGGACCTGCTGCAGAAGGAAAACCTGGTGCAGGCCGCCGCCGAGCTGGCGCCGCACTTCGAGAAGCTACTGCATGGCGTGAAGGGCACCAAGAACATCGTCGATATCCGCAACTACGGCCTGGCCGGTGCGATTCAGATCGCTGCCCGCGACGGTGATGCCATCGTGCGTCCATACGAAGCGGCGATGAAACTGTGGAAGGCAGGCTTCTATGTACGCTTCGGTGGCGACACCTTGCAGTTCGGCCCAACCTTCAACACCACGCCGCAGGAGCTGGACCGCCTGTTCGACGCAGTGGGCGAAACCCTGAACCTGATCGACTGATCTTTCCGATTCTGATGGCAGGCGCGTGAACGCATCGCGCGCCCGCCTCAACCTTCTTTATCTGGAGTTTTGCATGAGCATTGTTCAGCACCTGATCAACGGCGAACTGGTTACCAAGGGCGAGCGCACCGCCGATGTCTTCAACCCGTCCACCGGCCAGGCCGTGCGCAAGGTCGAGCTGGCCAGCCGCGCGACCGTGCAGGAAGCGATCGACTCGGCCAAGGCGGCCTTCCCGGCCTGGCGCAACACCCCACCGGCCAAGCGTGCCCAGGTGATGTTCCGCTTCAAGCAATTGCTGGAGCAGAACGAAGCACGTATCTCGCAGATGATCAGCGAAGAGCACGGCAAGACGCTGGAAGATGCCGCCGGCGAACTGAAGCGTGGCATCGAGAACGTCGAGTTCGCCTGCGCCGCGCCGGAAGTGCTGAAAGGCGAGTACACCCGCAACGTTGGCCCGAACATCGATGCCTGGTCCGACTTCCAGCCGCTGGGCGTGGTTGCCGGCATCACCCCGTTCAACTTCCCGGCCATGGTGCCACTGTGGATGTACCCACTGGCCATCGCCTGCGGTAACGCCTTCATTCTCAAGCCTTCCGAGCGTGACCCGAGCTCGACCTTGTTCATCGCCCAGCTGCTGCTGGAAGCCGGTCTGCCGAAGGGTATCCTCAACGTGGTGCACGGCGACAAGGAAGCGGTGGATGCGCTTATCGAAGCGCCGGAAGTGAAGGCGCTGAGCTTCGTCGGTTCGACGCCGATCGCCGAGTACATCTACGCTGAAGGTACCAAGCGCGGCAAGCGGGTGCAGGCCCTGGGTGGTGCGAAGAACCACGCTGTGCTGATGCCGGATGCCGACCTGGACAATGCCGTCAGTGCACTGATGGGCGCGGCCTACGGTTCGTGCGGCGAGCGTTGCATGGCCATTTCGGTGGCGGTGTGCGTGGGGGATCAGGTGGCTGACGCCCTGATTGCCAAACTGGAACCGCAGATCAAGGCACTGAAGATTGGTGCCGGTACCTCGTGCGGCCTGGACATGGGCCCGCTGGTGACTGCTGCTGCCCGTGACAAGGTAGTGGGCTACATTGATGATGGTGTGGCTGCTGGCGCCAAGCTGGTGGTGGATGGCCGTGGTTTGCGGGTAGCCGGTAATGAGGATGGCTACTTCGTCGGCGGTACCCTTTTCGACAAGGTGACCCCGGAGATGCGCATCTATAAGGAAGAGATCTTCGGCCCGGTGCTGTGCGTAGTGCGTGTGAACAGCCTGGAGCAGGCCATGCAGCTGATCAACGATCACGAGTATGGCAACGGCACCTGTATCTTCACCCGTGACGGTGAAGCGGCGCGCCTGTTCTGCGACGAGATCGAAGTGGGCATGGTCGGTGTGAACGTACCACTGCCGGTGCCGGTGGCCTACCACAGCTTTGGTGGCTGGAAGCGTTCGCTGTTCGGTGACCTGCATGCCTATGGTCCGGACGGGGTGCGCTTCTATACCCGCCGCAAGGCGATCACCCAGCGCTGGCCGCAGCGGGCCAGCCATGAGGCTTCGCAGTTTGCCTTCCCTAGTTTGTAAGGGATGAAGCAGAAGCGGGGAGGCCGACAGGCCTCCCCGCTTTGTTTTTGGGGTTTGGATTTTGATTGTTGGGTGCGTCAGGGCGGCTATGGGCCTGTCTTGAGATGGTATTGGCTGTGGAGGGTGCCTGTCTTTGCGCCTCTGGCGCCTATGAGATCGAGCGCCGCCCGCGCGGCGCTTCGCGGGGCAAGCCCGCTCCCACATTTGTTGCAACGTGGCCATGTCTGTTAGGCCATGGTTGTCAGCCTTGTTGGTCTGACACAATTTCTCGGCTGCCGCCGCCTCACCAGTCTCAAGACATGCACCAAGGCAGGCAACCATGGCCTGGCAGGTTCGGCACGTTGCAACAAATGTGGGAGCGGGCTTGTCCCGCGAAGCGCCGCGCGGGCGGCGCTCGATCTCATAGGCGCTGAAGGTGTTGTGGCGAGCACCTGGTGGCCCTGACGCGGTCTTTTCCAAAAAGA
>NZ_NFZQ01000189.1 GCF_002165135.1 Pseudomonas sp. SID14000
ACGGCTCGACCGTCAGCACCACGATTACCGGTGCTACCGGTGGCAACTTCGAGCAGTTGGTGCCGAACCCGACGCCGGCTCAGACCACCATCAACGACTCGGTCGACACCACCACCGCGACCCTGACCGCTTCGCCAAGCGTCACCGAAGGCGGCGTCATCACCTACACCGTGACCCTGAGCAACCCAGCGCAGACCCCGGTGACCGTGACCCTGTCCAATGGCCAGACCATCACCGTCGAAGCCGGCAAGACCCAGGGCAGCGTTGATTTCGAGACCCCGGCCAACGACGTCTACAACAACGGCTCGACCGTTAGCGTGACCATCGAAAGCGCCACGGGCGGTAACTTCGA
>NZ_NFZQ01000190.1 GCF_002165135.1 Pseudomonas sp. SID14000
GAGTCGTTGATGGTGGTCTGAGCCGGCGTCGGGTTCGGCACCAACTGCTCGAAGTTGCCACCGGTAGCACCGGTAATCGTGGTGCTGACGGTCGAGCCGTTGTTGTAGACGTCGTTGGCCGGGGTCTGGAAGTCGACGCTGCCCTGGGTCTTGCCGGCTTCGACGGTGATGGTCTGGCCATTGGACAGGGTCACGGTCACCGGGGTTTGGGCCGGGTTGCTCAGGGTCACGGTGTAAGTGATCACGCCACCTTCGGTCACCGACGGGTTCGCCGTCAGCGTCGCGGTGGTGGTGTCCACCGAGTCGTTGATGGTGGTCTGAGCTGGCGTCGGGT
>NZ_NFZQ01000191.1 GCF_002165135.1 Pseudomonas sp. SID14000
GCACGATGGCGCGGAGCTGGTCGAGGGTAACGGAACCGTTGCTGGCGACGCTGACGGTGAATACCAGGAGGTTGGTAGTGGCCGTGCGGCCTTCCACCACGGTGCCGTTGAGCGACAGGTTGACTGCCTCGCCGGTGGCCGTGTCGACCAGGCCGGAGGCACCCGCCGCCACGCCCAGGGCGTAGGTGAGCGTACCGGCACCATCGGCGCCGAAGGCCGAGGTGAAGTTGGCGGCGAAGCTTTGCGTGGCGTTGGTCGTCAGGTCCGTTTCATCGACGGTGAGGACCGGTTCCGTGCCGGTGGTGCTGATGCTCGGGCCGTCATCCT
>NZ_NFZQ01000192.1 GCF_002165135.1 Pseudomonas sp. SID14000
GCTCGAACTTGTCGACATCAGCGCCAGTGACCGAGGCGATCGATTTGACCACAGGGTCGTTGGTGCCGGTGTAGACGTTGTCCGGGGCAGTGACGGTAACCGAACCAGTCGTGCCGTTGGCCGGTACGGTGATAACCGTCTTGCCGTCGCTCAGCGTGAAGGTCAGGGCCGAGTGGTTATTGATCGGCAGACCGTCTTTGTTGGTCAGCGTGATGGTGTAGGTGATCTCGCCGCCTTCGGTGACCGAAGGGGTCGCGGTCAGCTTGGCCACCACTTCGTCGGTGGTGTCAGTCACCTGAACCGAAGCGTCGCCGCCCA
>NZ_NFZQ01000193.1 GCF_002165135.1 Pseudomonas sp. SID14000
GATTCATGACTGGGGTGAAGTCGTAACAAGGTAGCCGTAGGGGAACCTGCGGCTGGATCACCTCCTTAATCGACGACATCAGCCTGCTGATGAGCTCCCACACGAATTGCTTGATTCATGGTTGAAGGCGATCAAGACCCTGTGTGGGTCCAGTGTTGTTCCTGATCAAACTCAGAAATGAGCATTCGTATCGAATGTTGATTTCTGGCTTTTGTCAGATCGTTCTTTAAAAATTCGGATATGTGATAGATATAGACTGATGACCAGTTTCACTGCTGGTTAATCAGGCTAAGGTAAAATTTGTGAGTTCTGCTCG
>NZ_NFZQ01000194.1 GCF_002165135.1 Pseudomonas sp. SID14000
CCGAGGTGAAGTTGGCGGCGAAGCTTTGCGTGGCGTTGGTCGTCAGGTCCGTTTCATCGACGGTGAGGACCGGTTCCGTGCCGGTGGTGCTGATGCTCGGGCCGTCATCCTTGAACACCAGGTTCTGGCCGATGTTAAGGGTGGCCTGGGCGCTGTCGCCGTCCTTGTCAGTCTTGGTCGCGGTCAAGGTCACCAGGTTGTCGGAGGTCAGGGTCTTCGCGTCATCGGGGTTGCTGGTGTCGGGATGCACGATGGCGCGGAGCTGGTCGAGGGTAACGGAACCGTTGCTGGCGACGC
>NZ_NFZQ01000195.1 GCF_002165135.1 Pseudomonas sp. SID14000
TCGTGACCCTGAGCAACAACGCCCAGGTCACCATCAAGGCTGGCGAAACCAGTGCACCGTACACCCATGCTGCACAGGGCGATGACGTCTATAACGACGCTGGCCAGATCAGCCTGGGCATCAAGTCTGCTGTGGACGTTGATGGCCGTACCTTCGAGAACCTGCAACTGGGCGGCGACGCTTCGGTTCAGGTGACTGACACCACCGACGAAGTGGTGGCCAAGCTGACCGCGACCCCTTCGGTCACCGAAGGCGGCGAGATCACCTACACCATCACGCTGACCAACAAAGACGG
>NZ_NFZQ01000196.1 GCF_002165135.1 Pseudomonas sp. SID14000
CCCAAGCTCTGGTAATCCTTGCTAGAAAGCTCGCGCGGGTGGCATTCGCCCTGATGAAAAATCAGGACGAATATGTCACCAAAGGCGGGAAACTGGCTTGCTGAAAACCATAGAATCTCCCACAGGTTCATCACAAGCTTCAAGACTTGCACAGCACCTGTGGGAGCGGGTTTGAACTGGCCTAATGATCCCGGACACCTCTTAAGGGCGATATGATTCGCCCAATCAGGAGGTTCCATGCAAGAACGAAAGACCTACACCCGCGAGTTCAAGCAACGTGCTGCCAGCA
>NZ_NFZQ01000197.1 GCF_002165135.1 Pseudomonas sp. SID14000
GCGTCGCCAGCAACGGTTCCGTTACCCTCGACCAGCTCCGCGCCATCGTGCATCCCGACACCAGCAACCCCGATGACGCGAAGACCCTGACCTCCGACAACCTGGTGACCTTGACCGCGACCAAGACTGACAAGGACGGCGACAGCGCCCAGGCCACCCTTAACATCGGCCAGAACCTGGTGTTCAAGGATGACGGCCCGAGCATCAGCACCACCGGCACGGAACCGGTCCTCACCGTCGATGAAACGGACCTGACGACCAACGCCAC
>NZ_NFZQ01000198.1 GCF_002165135.1 Pseudomonas sp. SID14000
AATTCGCATGTTGCTCTTTCGAGCAGAACTCACAAATTTTACCTTAGCCTGATTAACCAGCAGTGAAACTGGTCATCAGTCTATATCTATCACATATCCGAATTTTTAAAGAACGATCTGACAAAAGTCAGAAATCAACATTCGATGCGAATGCTCATTTCTGAGTTTGATCAAGTAAAGCAAGTGGTGGAGCCAAGCGGGATCGAACCGCTGACCTCCTGCGTGCAAGGCAGGCGCTCTCCCAGCTGAGCTATG
>NZ_NFZQ01000019.1 GCF_002165135.1 Pseudomonas sp. SID14000
GGCCTGGAGGAGTACATCCATTACTACAACCATGACCGCATCAGGCTGAAACTCAATGGCCTGAGCCCTGTCAGCTACAGGACTCAGGCTACTGGCTAAAACTGTCCAACTTTTCGGGGGCAGTCCATTCCTGTGGGAGCGGCTTTAGCCGCGAAGAATCCAACGCGGTGCATGGCACCGGCTGCGCCGGTGTTTGCGGCTAAAGCCGCTCCCACAGAGTCCCTGCTAATTCAATGAGTTATGTGCAACTCCATGAGAGCGGGCGTGCCCGCGAAGAGGCCAGCAAAGCCGGTATCAACCTTCAGCCGTAGAGCAACCGCTCCGCCAGCATCTGCGCCACCCGTGCCGGCGAGCGCTTCTCTGCCTGCGCATGGCCAAACACTTCGGTCAGCCGCGAAGGTATCCGCGCCAGGTGCGCAGTGATGGTGCCCAGGTCTTCGCCCCGATGCTTAAGCGCCACATAGATCAACCCACCGGCATTGATCACGTAGTCGGGTGCATACAGTATCCCGCGCGACTCCAGCTGGTCGGCTACCTGCAAGGTGGTCAGCTGGTTGTTCGCCGCCCCCGCCACTGCCGCGCAACGCAACTGCATCACGCTCTGCCCGTTCAACACCGGCCCCACGCCACAAGGGGCAAAGATGTCGCAAGGGGTGCTGATCAACGCATCGTTGGTTACCGGATGGGCATTGAATTGCTCCACCGCCAGCCGCACCCGCCCAGGGTCCAGATCGCTCACCAGCAGGTCCGCCCCCGCCGCATGCAGTTGCTCCGCCAACGCGTAACCGACATTGCCCAGCCCTTGCACCGCCACCCGCAGCCCTTGCAGATCATCACTGCCAAGGCGGAACGAAGTGGTCGCACGAATGCCGGCAAAAACCCCCATCGCCGCATGCGGTGAGGGGTCACCCGAGGCCGTGGTGCTGGTCACATGCGGAGTACTCTGGGCAATGCAGTCCATGTCCAGGGTCGAGGTGCCGCTGTCCACGGCGATGATGAAGCGCCCTTGCAAGGTGTCGATGAAGCGGCCAAAGGCCTCGAACAGCGCGGCACGGTTTTCCACATGCGGGTTGCGCATGATCACCGCCTTGCCGCCACCCAGTGGCAGGCCGGCCAGCGCCGCCTTGTAGCTCATGCCCTGGGCCAGGCGAATTGCGTCGGTCATGGCGCTTTCATCATCGGCGTAAGGCAGGTAGCGGCAACCGCCCATGGCCGGGCCCAACTGCTCGCTGTGGATTGCCACCACGGCCTTCAGGCCGGTGGGCTGGTGGGTGAACAAGTGCAGCGACTGGGTACGGGTGCTTTGCATCAGAGCGAACATCGACAGGCTCCCCTACGAGGTGCTCCTTCCAGTATAGGCACGGCCCTTGGGCTGGCGCCGCCGCCGGACCACTGGACGAAACCGCGCGCCACGGTTAATACTCAAGCGTGTGTGGAGAAGCCCCATGAAGCCACGTCAAGCCTGCCTGGCCTGCCTGGAACGCGAGCCCGTCGCCCTGCTGGAAGCCGCATTGTGGATTGCCGCCGAGCACGACCGCAGCGTCGAGCCCGCGGCCAGCCTTGCCACGCTGCATGAGCTGCAGCGCGAAATCAGCGCCAACCTGCCGATGCTGCCGCTGTGCGAACTAGCCCAGCCACTGTTGCGCCAACTCAATGCACTGGGCTTCCAGCAGGATGAATACCACCCGCTTCGCCCGCATGCCGCGATGATGGACAAGGTGTTGCAGCGACGCCGTGGCCAACCGCTGACCCTGGCCATTCTTGCCCTGGAACTGGCCCGGCGCCTTTCCATCCCCCTGGAGGGCGTAGGCTTCCCCGGCCATTTTCTGTTGCGCGTGCCGGGTGCCGACCATCTGCTCGACCCCTGTGGTGGCCGGCGACTGTACCCCAACGATTGCCGTGAGCTGCTGGCTCGCCAGTTCGGCCCGCATGTAGCGCTGACTGCCGAGCACATGTGCAGTGCCAGCCCGTTGCAGATGCTACAACGCCTGTCACGCAATCTGCGCCAGCTGCACATCAGCAACGACAACCACCTGGCGGCGCTGATCGATGCCGAGCGGGTCATGCAACTGGGCCCGGTGCAGGTCAGCGACTATGTGACCCGCGCCTCGCTCTACCAGCACCTGGATTGCCCACAGGCCGAGCGCTTCGACCTGGAGCATGCGTTACTGCTGACGGAAGACCCGGTCCAGCGCCTGAAGCTATCCGAGCGTATCGGCAAGCTTCCGGCGACGAACCGTTCCATTCACTGAGCCGGGCTGTCCGGCTGCCGGGCGGGGTGAGCCTGGGCGAACGCCGGGTGCCCGGCCGCCAGGGCGGCAACCCGCAGGATCCGCGGGAAGCTGTCGAGGTCGACGTTGAAGCGTTCGGCCGCATACAACTGCGGGATCAGGTAGACATCCGCCAGGCCCGGCTCATCACCGAAACAGAAGCCGTGATCGCCAATCAGTTGCTCCACTGCCGCCAGCCCTTGGCTGATCCAGTGGGCAATCCACTGGTTGACCTGGCTCTCGTCCTGACCAGCCTGGCGCAGCCGGTTGAGCACGCTGACGTTGTGCAGCGGGTGGATGTCGCAGCCGATGATCGCCGCCACGCCACGCACCTTGGCGCGCGCCTCCGCCGTGGCAGGCAGCAGCGCAGGCTGCGGATAAACCTCTTCCAGGTACTCGATGATCGCCGGCGACTGCACCAGCAGCTCACCGCCATCGGTGCGCAAGGCCGGCACGCGGCCCTGCGGGTTGACAGCGACATAGCCCGCACCGCGTTGCTCACCCTGCAACAGGTTGACCGGCAAGGACTGGTAGGCCAGCCCCTTCAGTGCCAAGGCAATGCGCACCCGGTAGGACGAGGTGGAACGGTAATAGGTGTACAGCTCCATACCCGTGCCTCCTCAGTTGGCCGCGATGACCGTGCCGCGGCATTCGCCGAAGCCGATGCTGGCCACGCCATCACGCGTGCAACGGGCACGCAGGATGATCTCGTCGCCGTCTTCGAGGAACTTGCGTACCTCGCCACTGGCCAGTTCCACCGGGTGCTTGCCACCTTCGGTGATTTCCAGCAGGCTGCCGAACGAACCGGGCGTGGCGCCCGACAGCGTGCCCGAACCGAACAGGTCGCCCGGTTGCAACTGGCAGCCATTGACGCTGTGGTGCGCGACCAGCTGCGCCACGGTCCAGTACATGCTGCGGGTGTTGCTCAGGGTCAGGCGGTGCGGGGCGAGGCCCTGCTCGCGCATTTGCTCGGTCAGCAGCAATACCTCAAGCTCGATATCGAATGCACCTGCGGCCTGGTCGCGCTTGTCCAGCAGGTACGACAGTGGCTGCGGGTCGCCTTCCGGGCGTACCGGCTGGGCACAGCGGAACGGTTCCAGCGCTTCGGCGGTAACCACCCAGGGCGAGATGGTGGTGATGAAGCTCTTGGACAGGAACGGCCCCAGCGGCTGGTATTCCCAGGCCTGGATATCGCGCGCCGACCAGTCGTTGAGCAGGCACAGGCCGGCCACGTGCTCGGCGGCATCGCCTATCGGGATCGCCTGGCCCATGTCGTTGCCCTGGCCAATCCAGATACCCAGCTCCAGCTCGTAGTCCAGGCGCGCGCAGGGACCGAAGCTTGGCTCAGTGTGCCCGGCCGGCAGTGTCTGACCCTTGGGCCGGCGTACATCGGTACCGGACGGGCGGATGGTCGAGGCACGGCCGTGATAACCGATTGGCACGTACTTGTAGTTGGGCAGCAGCGGGTTGTCGGGGCGGAACAGCTTGCCCACGTTCTTGGCGTGCTCGATGCCCACGTAGAAGTCGGTGTAGTCACCGATCTGCGCCGGTACATGCAACTGGCAAGTGCTGGCCGGATACAGTGCGGCCTGCAGCGCCGCCTGGTGTTCGCTGTGCTCGTCCAGCAGCACCAGCAGGCGCTCGCGCAGGGCAACGCGGGCACCGCGGCCGAGGGCGAAGAATGCGTTCAACGCCCCACCACGGGTGGCCTCGACCGCGGCCTTGGCGGCACCGTCGAACAGACCGGCGGCCAGCACCGCCTCTAGGTCGAGGATCGCGTCGCCGATGGCCACGCCACAGCGCCTGGCTTCACCCGGCCGGCTGAAGATGCCCAACGGCAGGTTCTGCAGCGGGAAGTCGCTGTGCCCGTTGGCGTGCTCGACCCAGCTACGGGCAATGGCGGTCTGGTTCATGGGTTATCTCCGGTTCGGGTTGAAGGTGCTCGGCAAGGTGGCCCAGCAACTATCGTAGTCGGCCTGCAACTGCGGGCATTCAAGGGCTTGCAGGCTCGGGCGCAGCACTTGGCTGGTCTCGAACATGAAGGCCATGGTGTTGTCGATCTTGTGCGGCGCCAGGTCGGCTGCAATAGCCTTTTCGCAGGTTTCGGCGTCGGGGCCATGGGCGCTCATCACCCCGTGCAGCGAGGCACCGCCCGGCACGAAGCCCTCGGCCTTGGCATCGTAGGCACCGTTGATCAGGCCCATGAACTCGTTCATCAGGTTGCGGTGGAACCATGGTGGACGGAAGGTGTTCTCGGCCACCATCCAGCGTGGCGGGAAGATCACGAAGTCCATGTTGGCCAGGCCATGCACGCTGGTCGGCGAGGTCAGCACGGTGAAGATCGACGGGTCCGGGTGGTCGAAGCTGACCGTGCCGATGGTGTTGAAGCGGCGCAGGTCGTACTTGTACGGCACGTTGCTGCCGTGCCAGGCGACCACATCCAGTGGCGAATGCTGCAGCTCGCAGGCCCAGTGTTCGCCGAGGAACTTCTGTACCAGCTGCACCGGGCCATCGGCCTCTTCGTAGTGCGCCACCGGGGTGAGGAAGTCGCGCGGGTTGGCCAGGCCGTTGCTGCCGATCGGGCCCAGGTCCGGGATGCGCAGCGGCGCGCCATGGTTTTCGGCAATGTAGCCGCGGGCCTGGCTGTCGAGCAGTTCGACGCGGAACTTCATGCCACGCGGGATCACCGCAATTTCCAGCGGCTCGACTTCCATCACCCCCAGCTCGGTGGCGATGCGCAGGCGGCCCTGTTCCGGCACCAGCAGCAGTTCACCGTCGGCGTTGAAGAACACCCGCTCCATGGAACGGTTGGCGCGGTAGATGTAGATGCTTACGCCGGTCGGTTTTTCCGCAGCGGCGTTGGCCACCATGGGCAGCCAACCTTCGATGAAGTCGGTCGGCTCGGTGGGGATCGGCTGGGGGTTCCAGCGCAGGCGGTTAGGGGTTACAGCCCCCAGCGGGCCGGTCAGCGGCTGGCGCGCCAGGCGCTCGAAGCGTGGGTGCAAGGCAGACGGGCGAATACGATACAGCCAGGTGCGGCGCTGCTCGCTGCGCGCCATGGTGAACGCCGTGCCCGAGAGCAGCTCGGCATACAGCCCATAGGGTGCCTTCTGCGGCGAGTTCTGGCCGACCGGCAAGGCCCCTGGCAGCGCTTCACTGGCAAACTCGTTGCCAAAGCCGCTGAGGTAGTGAAGGTCGGGTGACGTATCGCGATTCATCGATGCCTCCGGGCTCTGGCCGAGCCGTTGCTGGCAGCTGGCTGCTGGCCCGGAGCGGGGTGGCAGCGCGTCTGCATTGTTTTTATCGTAATCAGATTACGAATAACGTAATTTGCTACGGGCAATGCGTCAAGCTATAAAGGCGCGACTCGAAGAATCCGGAAGAAGATGTCCATGACCAAAGCCAGCTCCCCCGCCGACAACGGCAAGCAGAAAGTCCGCTCGGCGGAGGTCGGCACCGACATCCTCAAGGCCCTTGCAGAGCTCTCCCCGTCCACTTCCCTGTCGCGCCTGGCGGAACATGTGCAGATGCCGGCGAGCAAGGTGCACCGTTACCTGCAGGCATTGATCGCCAGCGGATTCGCCGAGCAGGATGCGGCCACCAACCATTACGGCCTGGGGCGTGAGGCACTGCGGGTAGGGCTGGCGGCGCTGGGCAGCATCGATGTGCTGAAAATTGCCGCGCTGCCATTGTCGCAACTGCGCGATGAACTGAACGAGAGCTGTTTCGTTGCCGTATGGGGCAACCAGGGTGCGACAGTGGTCAGCATCGAGCCGGCAGTGCGCGCAGTCACCGTGGTAACGCAGATCGGCTCGGTACTGCCGCTGCTCACGTCGTCTACCGGGCTGGTGTTCGCCGCCTACCTGCCCGAGCGCGAGACCGTGGAGCTGCGTGACCAGGAACTGGCCGCCCTGCAGCACAGCGCCGCCGACTACCAGGCGGTACTGGCGGGCATTCGTGAACGGGGCCTGCACCATGTACACGGGCTGCTGATGCCGGGCGTGGATGCGCTGTCGGCCCCGGTGTTCAATGCCATGGGGCAGATCGCTGCGGTGATGACCGTGGTCGGGCCTACATCGATCTTCCATGCCGACGAGCATGGCCCGGCGGCGCAACGGCTGCTGGCGGCAGCACGGGAAACCAGTTGGCGCATGGGCTACTCGCCCGCCGGCTGAGCTTCTGCGGCACTATTGCCCGATACGTAAAGGTGAATGTCATAAGCGACTATTTTTCCCACAAGATCAGGCGCTTATTCTTAACTCACTGGCCGGCATGAAGGGCTCTCCCCCCCGCCTTTCAGGCCTGCGAGGTTCACCGACGTAGATTTTGAAGCTCCTTGATCTAACGTCTCGATTGGCCGCTGCGGCTTGCAGCGGCCTTTTTTATCTGCCCTGAAAAATTCTTCGCCCGTGCTGGCCTCTTCGCGGGTAAACCCGCTCCCACAGAGATATCACTACCCCAGAGGCTTGTGGTGTACCTGTGGGAGCGGGTTTACCCGCGAAGAGGCCGGCACAAGCATACAAGTTTCAGCCCAGCGGATACTTCTGCAAGTTCTCCATCATCTGCTGCAATGCCTGCAAGCTGTCCTGCGGATGCACTGCCCCGTCGAAGTCGCCAATCCGTGCCCAGTTCTCCGCCACCTGTTCCGGGGTAAAGCCTTCACGCGGATCGAAGCCTACCCCAAGGCTACGCTCCCACCGCACCTTGCCCACCCAGCCGCCCCCGACTTCGAACAGCTCACCACTTCCCTGACACTGCTCGCTGCCCAGGTAAACCACCAGCGGGCTGACCAGTTCAGGCTTGAGCCGCTCGAACACCTGGGGCGGGATCAGCCCTTCAGTCATGCGGGTGCCACCCGTGGGGGCGATGGCGTTGACCAGAATGCCGTGCTTGCGCCCTTCGATCGCCAGGGTACGAGTCAGCCCATACAAGCCCAGCTTGGCCATGCCGTAGTTGGCCTGCCCGAAGTTGCCGTAGATGCCGGACGTGGAAGCGGTGAAGATCACCCGCCCCCAGTTCTGCTCGCGCAGGTGCGGCCAGGCGGCGCGGGTGACCTTGTAAGCCCCCTCGACATGCACCTGATAGACCTGCTCCCAGTCACTGTCCTCCATCTTGTGGAAGGTCTTGTCACGCAGGATGCCGGCATTGTTCACCAGCACATCGACCCGGCCGAAGCTGTCCAGGGCCTGCTCGACAATACGCGCGCCATGGCTGACCGAGTCATGATTGGCAATAGCACTGCCGCCGGCGGCGCGAATCTCCTCAACCACCCGGTCGGCGGCGGAGGCGCTGGCACCTTCACCATGGGTGGAGCCGCCGAGGTCGTTGACCACCACCCGGGCGCCACGCGCAGCAAACAGCAAGGCATGGGCACGGCCCAGGCCGCCGCCGGCTCCGGTGACGATCACCACGCGATCTTGCAGACGGACAGGCTCGCTCATGCTCATGGCTCCAGGCAGGTTCAGGTCAGCCGAGTGTCCGCCGCCAGCGGAAGGTGGACAATCAAGCTCACGCAGACTGAATGCCTGGCAATAACGCAGCGCGATGGTTATGAGGCCCTGTCAGGACCACGCCACTTTCGGCTGGTAGCAGTTCAACGGCTGCTCGCGAAAGGCCAGGTAATGGCGCAGCACCTGAACCGGTGCTTCGGTATGCGGGTAATGGCCGATGCCCTGCAACTGCACGGTATCCGGTTCCGGCACCAGTTGCCGGTAGCGCTCCACCATGTGCGCGCCGGACAGCGGGTCGACCACGCCATTGATGAAGCGCAGCGGCACCCCTTCGTGCTGCATCGCGCCAACCCAGCGGTCGCGGTGTAATCTGCGCTCCGGCACGTAACCCACCAGCTTGTGCAGGATGCGCGTGCCACGATTGGCGACGATCAGGCTCCAGAAGTCATCCAGCATGCTTTCACTGGGGTGGGTGCAAGGGCCGTAAACCTGAGTCACGCTGCGCACCAGGTCGTCGCGCCCGAACGAGCGCCCTACCAGCCAGCCCAGGCGGCTGAGCAGCAGTTTCTGGATCAGCAGCATGCGGCAGCTTTCGGGGAACAACCCGCTGTTGAGAAACACGCAGCTGGCGATGGTGGTGCGCTGTTCATGATGCCGCGCCAGCAGTTCCTGGGCCACACTGCCGCCGTAATCGTGGGCCAGCAGATGCACCGGCTGGTCGATCTTCAGTTCGGCGAGCAAGGCCTGCTGCAGGTCGGCCTGCTCCATCAGGCTGTAGACGTGATCGACCGGTTTGGCCGAATCGCCAAAGCCAAGCATGTCGCATGCAATCACTCGGAAGCGCTGGGTCAAAGGCCCCCACAGGTAGTGCCAATCCCAGCTGGCGGTGGGGAAACCGTGCAACAGAAGCAGGGGCTCTCCTTGCCCTGCGGTCCAGTAGCGGATGCTCTGGCCCCGGAAGGTGAAACTCTGTCCCCGGGTACGCCAGACGCACAATGGAATTTCGGCCATAGGCATCAGAACGGTCCCGGTGAAGTGGTGATGTCGGAATAGAGCAAGGCTGCGGTCATTGCATGTCACCTCGGCACTTACATGTGCTCTCTATGTCGAGGCTGAGTCTAGCCAGCAGCCGATGGGCTGGAACTTGCGTTGCCAGCCAGCTTGATGACTTGGCGAGTCAGTGGCACGAACGGTCAGAGCAGCATGGCCAGCAGCGGTGCCGCGAACAGATTCAGCAGCCCGGTCAACACCATGACCAAGCCCGCCACCGAGCCTTCCTCGCGGCCCACCTCCTGTGCCCGGCTGACCCCGGCACCATGGGCGCCGACGCCGAACAGCGCACCCCGCGCCAGCGGCGTACGCAACGGCAACCAGCGCAGCAACACGCCGCCGAACATGGCACCCAGCACGCCGGTGAACATCACGAACACCGCCGTCAGCTCCGGTACGCCACCCAGGTCATGGGCCAATGGCATGGCAAAGGGCGTGGTGATCGAGCGCGGCACCAGCGACAGGCTGGTCGCGCTGTCCAGCGCCAACATATGAGCCAATCCCCAGGAACTGGCGATCGAAGCGCTGCTACCGGCGACCATGCCTACCATCAGTGCCGGCCAGTGGCGCGCCAGCATGGCCCGTTGCTGCCAGATCGGCACCGCGAATGCCACGGTCACCGGGCCAAGCACACTCATCAGCCAGTGGGTGTTGCGGGCATACTCGGCATAGGCGGTGTGCAGCGGCACAGCCACCGCCAGCAACAGCACCGGCACCAGGATGAGTGGCGACAGCAGGTAGCGCCCGCTGCGCCGGTACAACCAGCGGCTGCCCAGGTAGGCCAGCAAGGTCAGGGCCAGCCAGAACAGCGGCATGGGTTCAAGGCTCATGACGCAACCTCCAGCGACACACCAGTTCCACGGTCAACGCAGTCACCACCATTACCATCAGGGTGCTTGCAGCGATCACCAGCAGGATACGCCAGCCCTCGTCACGGATCAGGGCGCCGTAATCGAGCAGGCTCATCAGCGCCGGGATGAAGAACAGCAGCATCTCAGCCATCAGCCATCCGGCGCCCAGTTGCAGCATGGCTGGCTGGAGCACACCAGAGGCGAACAGCAACAACAGCAATGCCAGGCCCATCACGCCGCCGGGAATCGGCCAGCCCAGCCAGGTGGCAAGCTGGCCGCCGAGCAGGAACAGGGCGCAGAGAATCGCCAGCTCGACGAGCAGGCGCAGGGCTTTTTTCAGTAATGCGGGTTTCATGGGGGGTCCTCGACAGGCCCTCATTTTAAGATTCGGCTGCCTAGGCCAGAAGCGAATTGTTAGACTGAACACCATTCCAGAATGGAATTTCGATCATGGAATTCAAACAGCTGCGCAGCTTTATCGAAGTGGTCCATCGTGGCGGTTTTACCCAGGCGGCACAGACTCTGCACATCAGCCAGTCGGCGGTGAGCAAACAGGTGGCCCAGCTGGAGCAAGATGTGGGCCAGCCGCTGCTGGAGCGCCAGGCTTCGCAGTTGCACCTGACCGCTGCCGGACGCATTGTGCTGGAGCGTGGCGAAGCACTGCTGCGCCAACGTCAGGCACTGCTCGGCGAACTGGACGACCTCAGTCAGATGGGCCGCGGCGAACTGCGCCTGGGCTTGCCGATGCTGGGCAGCAACGCGCTGTTCGCCGGGTTGTTCGCCGAGTATCGGCGGCGTCACCCAAACATTGCGATCCAGTTGCTCGAAGGTGGCAGCCGCAGCATCGAACAGGCGGTCAGGAGTGGCGAACTGGAACTGGGTGGCAGCCTGACGCCCAGTGATGAGGGGTTCGAATACCAGCCGTTCTGCAACGAACCGCTTGACGTCCTGCTGCCGGCCGACCATGAGCTGGCAGGCCAGGACGGGGTGGACCTGCAGCAGCTGGCTGATACCCCGTTCCTGCTTTACCAGCGCAGCTTCGTGCTCAATGACCGATTGCTGAAGGCGTGCCAGCAGCAGGGTTTTACCCCAAAGGAAGGCGGGCGCAGTGGCCAGGCGGACTTCCTCGCGGCGCTTGCGGCGGCGGGCCAGGGCGTGGTGTTGCTGCCCCGTGTGGTGGCGAAAGCGCTGGAGCGCCACGGGGTGGTGCGTTTGCCGCTGCGCTCGCCGGGGGATTTGCGTTGGGATATTGCGTTCATCTGGCGGCGCGGGGCGTACCTGTCACGGGCGGCGCAGGCGTGGTTGGCGTTGGTGAACGAGTGGCCGGTGCTCGACAGCAAGGAATGAGTTGCCCTTACTGGCCTCTTCGCGGGTAAACCCGCTCCCACAGGAACACCACAGCCTCTGAAATCTGTGCAGTACCTGTGGGAGCGGGTTTACCCGCGAAGAGGCCGGTACAGGCGAAAAATACCCGTCAGGCTTTAAGTGTACTCACCAACTCAGCCAACCAAGGCTCTGCATCCGCCTCCGGGGTCACCGTCTCGCTGGCATCCAGGCGCAGCATCGGCTGCACTTCCCGCACGCCCAGTTCGGCGAACAGCTCGCGCATCTGCTCGCCACCACCGCAATAGGTATCGCCATAACTGGAATCACCCAGCGCAATCACCGCACCCGGCAGACCACGCCAGGCCGCAGGCAAGGTATCGCGAATGCTGCTGTACAACGGCATGAGGTTGTCCGGCAGTTCGCCCATGCCCGTGGTCGAGGTCACGGCCAGCAAGGCGTCAGGGGCAAAACCTTCGAGGTCCTGCAAGGTGGCGCGCGCCGCATGCCAGGCCTCCAGGCCCGCAACCTTGAGCAGCGTTTCAGCGTGACGGGCGACTTCTTCGGCGGTGCCGTAGACCGATCCGGAAATAATGGCGACTTTCATCGAGTAGAGGATTCCGAAACTGAGTGAAAACGTAGGATACTAGCATCCAGCGCCGGCAAAAGGCCGCTTCTACCAAAGTCACCATCCTCAGCCCTGCTTCGCACCCTTGTTTATTCAATGGCCCGAACATGATCAACGCGCAACTGCTGCAATCCATGGTCGATGCGTCCAATGACGGGATCGTGGTCGCCGAACAGGAAGGCGACGATACCATCCTCATCTACGTGAACGCCGCCTTCGAACGCCTGACCGGCTACAGCCGTGACGAAATCCTCTATCAGGATTGCCGCTTCCTGCAGGCCGACGACCGCGACCAGCTTGGCCGCGCCCGCATCCGCAAGGCTCTGGCCGAAGGCCGCCCGTGCCGCGAAGTGCTGCGCAACTACCGCAAGGATGGCAGTGCCTTCTGGAACGAGCTGTCGATCACCCCCGTAAGGCACGACACCGACCAGCGCACCTACTTCATCGGTATCCAGAAAGACGTCAGCCGCCAGGTCGAACTGGAGCGGGAATTGGCCCAACTGCGCGTTCGTCCGAAACCCGACGAACGCACCTGAACCAAGTACGCCTGGCGCGGTCAATCCCGTTGAAGAAATCGCCACCATCGAGTTCGATCATGCAAGCAGAAGCGCTCCTGACCCAGGACGAGCTGGACTTCATACAGAACATGCAGCATTCGCCGCAGTTGAACCTGGCCGACCCCATGTCGAGCCTGCTGGTCAATGGCGACCGCCGCATCCAGAGCTTGCTCACCCGCTTGGTGGCCAACGAGCAGGTAACCTTGCAAGCCCAGTTCAACAACCAGCAGATCAGCTTCCCGCTGCAACTGGTGGAAGACGAGTTCCACGCCCTGCACCTGCAACTGGGCTCACCGGAAATCTACGAAGACGGCCCCATGCTGCGCCCCTGGCGCCTGTCGATGGACCAACCGAGCGCGCTGCTCGATGCCCACGGGAAGGAAAGCAGCCTGTGGGTTCGCGATATTTCGTTCAAGGGTACATTGCTGGAAGTCCGTGGCCTGCCTGCAGCGCCAGCCCGCTTCGAACTGTACTTCGCCCCTGGCGGCATCAGCCCTATCGAACTGCATGGCGTGCTTAGCCGGTGCATCGGCCCCGACCTGGCCGCCTACGACCTCAGCCAAAGCCCGGACGAAGAGATCGAACGCCTGCGCGACTACATCCTCCAGGCCCATCGCCGGGCCCACCCCGAGCTACACACTCAAGTATCGAGCTGACCGGCCAGAAACTGCCGCAAACGCTGGCGCATCACGCTGCCCTGCGCACCCAGGCAGGCAATCGGGCTGCCAACCAGGCTGTCCTGTGCCAGTTCCGCCGCTTCACCAGCCAGTAACAAGGGGCATTCCAGCCCTGCCACCAGGCGCGTCAGGCGCCGGGTGAGTTCCGACGTGGGCGCCTGGTGGGAAAAAAGCACCAGGGCGTCCGGCTTCAGGCGCTCGCAGACCAGTGCCAGTTCCGCCAGCGGCTGCCCGCTAGCCAGTGGCGTCACGCCAACTTCATCGCTGCCCAGGGTCAGGCTGGTCACCAGCAATTCCAGCTCGTGGCACTGCCCCGGCAACGGCGCCAGCAGTACCATGCGGCTGCGTGGTGTACGGGCAAGTTGCAAGCGGGCAAACACCCGGCCACGCAGGAACTGATCGAAAAATAGCCATTCGCTGGCCTGCCCGTAGCCGCCCTGCCCGACCGCCAGGTCATGCCATACCGGCATGAACACTTCGCTGAATACATGGTCCAGGGTGCTGGCGGCAAACACCTCATCGAACAGGCGGTCGAGGCTGACCAGGTCAAAATGTTGCAGCGCCTGGCGAATTTGCTGCTGCCAGCGCAACCAGGCATCCGCCGCACCACCTGCCTGCCCGGCAAGGGCATGGTCGCGCGCGAGGATGCTAGCGACCTTGCTCACCGCCACACCGCGCTCCAACCAGCCAAGGATGCGGCGGATGTCATCGATGTCGGCCTGGGAATACAGGCGGTGGCCACTGTCGGTGCGGATTGGCTGAATCAGGCCATGGCGGCGCTCCCAGGCGCGCAAGGTCACGGCGTTGACGCCGGTCAGGCGGGAAACCTCACGGATCGGAAACAGGTCCTGCTGCGCGAGGCCCGCATCGATTACCGCATTACGTCCCTGTTCGTTCATCTGCACGGGGTACCTTGTATGCGCAAGTTGAATAGCTAGTTTACTACGGCAGCACCAGACACTGGGCCACGACCGTCTGCCGGCTGACAGTTGCCGAGGATCGCACATGGGCGATAATCCGCGCCCGATTCTTGCATGCACACCTGCGTCGCCCACCACCCCGGGCCACACAGCCAAAGAGGCCGGCTACCCGCCAGCCCCGTTGCCAGGAGATACACGATGTCTACCCCACCCGTCACCCTGATGGTGTCGCGCCGCGCCGCCCATGGCCGCTACCAGGACCTGCTGGCCTGGCTGCATGAAGGCGAACAGCTGGCCACCGACTTTCCCGGCTACCTTGGCTCGGGCATCCTGGCGCCACCCCGCGATAGCGACGAGTTCCAGATCATCTTCCGCTTCAGCGACGAACCGACCCTGCATGCCTGGGAGCATTCCGCCTCGCGCCGGGCCTGGTTGCAACGTGGCAATGGCCTGTTCGAACGCCCCAAAGAGGCGCGCGTGAGCGGCATCGACGACTGGTTTGGCACCAATATGGTGCAAAAACCACCACGCTGGAAGCAGGCCGTGGCCATCTGGCTAGCTTTCTTCCCGGTCTCGCTGGTGTTCAACCTGGTGTTCGGCCACTGGCTGGCAGCACTGGACCTGGTGCCCCGGGTACTGCTCAGCACCCTGGGCCTGACGCCGGTGATGGTCTACCTGTTCATCCCCTTGTCCACTCGGCTGCTGGCTGGTTGGCTGCATGCATCCCCGGCCACTGCTGGCGCCCTGCGTAGCCGCTGAGGCCAGGCCGTACACACGGTAGACAGTTCGGGTATGCTGGGCGGCAACCAAAGTACAGACAAGTTGACCGCCCCGAACATGAACAGCCCCATTCTCGTTACCGGAGCCAGCCAGCGCGTCGGGTTGGCCCTGGCCCTTGAACTGGCACAGGCCGGCCATACGGTGGTCAGTGCCAGCCGTAGCGTCCGGCCCCAGGCGGCCCACCCGAACATCGTGCAGTTCCAGGCCGACCTGTGTCAGGCGGCCGACCGCCAGGCCCTGATCGACTACCTGCACAACCATTACGACGGCCTGCGCGCCATCATCCACAATGCCTCGCTGTGGCTCGACGATGGCCTCGACAACCTCGAGACCATGTTCCGCCTGCACGTCGAAGCGCCCTACCACCTCAACCTGGCCTTGGGCGACATGCTGAGCAAGGTGGAAAAGGCCGACATCATCCATATTTGCGACGAAACCTCTTCGCGCGGCAGCAAAAGCCACATCGGCTATGCCGCGACCAAGGCCGCGTTACAGAACATGGTGCTGTCGTTCGCCGAAAAATATGCGCCCAAGGTGCATGTGAACGGTATCCTGCCCGGGCTGCTGATCCTCAAGGAAGGGGGTGACGAAGCCTACCGCCAGCAAACCCTGAAAAAGGCCCTGCTGGAGTTCGAACCCGGCGCCGGCCCGCTGATCGAGACGGTCAAGTACCTGCTCGCCAGCCAGTACAGCACCGGCAGCCAGGTGGTCATCAACGGTGGCCGCCACTTGAAGAACCGCATGACCTGAGAGAAGCCCATGACCCCACAACAACAGCTCGAACTTGAGGCCGCTGCGTTCCGGCGCCTGGTCGAACACCTGCAAAAGCGCACCGACGTACAGAACATCGACCTGATGAACCTGTCAGGCTTTTGCCGCAACTGCCTGTCCAAGTGGTACAAGGCCGCGGCTGACGAGCGCCAGCTCGATCTGAGCCTGGATGATGCCCGCGAAGCGGTGTACGGCATGCCCTACGCCGATTGGAAAGCCCAATACCAGAAAGAAGCCAGCGCCGACCAACAAGCGGCGTTCGAAAAAGGAAAACCCCGTGACTGACCTGACCACCCTGCGCGCCAGCCTGGCCAGCGGCCAACACGTGTTTGCCGACACCCTGGCGTTCATTGCCGACAACTACAGCTACCAGCCACAGGCCTTCGACAATGGTGGCGTGGCGAATGCGGCCGGGCAGAACGAAGGTTCGTGCAAGACCCTGGGCCTGGCGCTGCTGGAAGGGCTGAGCGACCAGGAAGCGCTGCTGGCCTTCGGCGAGCACTACCGTGACGTGGTGGCCACGCCCGAGGGCAGCGACCATGGCAACATCCGCGCGCTGATCAAGCATGGGCTGGCGGGCGTCAAGTTTGCCGAGCTGCCGCTTGCGCGCAAGGCTTGAGATAGCCGGGGCCGCTTTGCGGCCCCAGATTTTCCACCCCACCATCAATCCATGATGGTTCCCGGCACCCCACCCGCCAACCCACCCTGCTGCAACCACTGCAAGGCCACCGGCCACAGGCTTTCGCGAAACCGGTCATGGAAAAACGCGAAATGGCCAATTTCATCGACCGAGATATCCACAGGCGCAATGCGCAGGTGCTGGCGTTCGCCGCCCTGCAAATAACCCAGCAAACGCTCGGTCGCCGCCACGGTACCAAAGGGGTCATCGGTCAGGCTGATGGCCAGTGTCGCCGCCCGCACCTGGGAGAACGGTGGTGCCTCCAGCGCACGCCCGCTGGGTCGGTGCTCATAGCGCGAAGTACGGGTGGTCCAGTCGCGCACCACGCCAGATGGCGTGTCCTCCAGCCAACCCAGGCGCTTGCCGGGAAAATAACCGAACACCCGGGTAAGCAGCGGCATTACCACATGCCACTTGGCGAACAGTTGCCAGCGCTGGTCAGCCGCGTAATCGCGCCAGTAGGCGAATTGCGCGCCAACCATCACCGCCCGGCGTACCTTGCTCGCCGACGGTGCCAGCCCTACTGCGCAGCCGCCAAAACTGTGCCCCACCACGTCCACCGGCTGGCCGGGGAAATGTTCAGCGGCGTGCACCAGCATGGCTTCGAAATCCAGCCGGCCCCAGTCGCTCCAGGATGCCTGGAAGCCGCGCAGCGAGGCGGGACGGGATTCGCCGATGCCACGGTAGTCAAAGGTCAGCACATCGCAACCCTGGGCGAACAGGTAGTCGGCGAAACGCGAGTAGTAGCGGCAGCGTACCGAGGTGGCAGCGTTGATGATCACCAGCGGGCGCTGGGGGTCAGGTCGGGCGTGGCGCCAGCGGAAGCCGCCGAGGCTGTAACCGTCGGCTGCGGTGTGGCGAAAGGCAGTGGCGGGCTGGGTGAGGCTGCTCATGGCACATTCCCTGTTGTCGTGCGCCAAAGCTAGCAAAGATTTTATAGCCTGTACCGGCCTCTTCGCGGGTAAACCCGCTCCCACAGGTTCCCCACTCCCTTCAGGCTTGGTGAGATGCCTGTGGGAGCGGGTTTACCCGCGAAGAGGCCGGTACAGGCTAAAGCCGATTACAGCTCGATGCAGTCGAACTTCACATCGGTAGCCACGTCTTCGTCGTAGTTGACGTCAGCGCGCTCGAAGCCGAACAGGTTGAGGAACTGCTTCTTGTAACCGGCATAGTCGGTCAGCTCGAACAGGTTCTCGGTGGTCACCTGTGGCCACAGGGCCTTGCAGGCATCCTGCACGTCATCACGCAGTTCCCAGTCGTCCAGGCGCAGGCGGCCTTTCTCGTCGACCTCGGCCGGCGCGCCGTCGGCACGGTACATGCGGTCACGGTACATACGGTCCAGCTGGTCCTGGGTGCCTTCGTGAACACCCTTCTCCTGCATGATCTTGAACACCATCGACAGGTACAGCGGCATGACCGGGATAGCCGAGCTGGCCTGGGTAACCACCGACTTCAGCACCGCCACGTTGGCGCCGCCCTTGATTTCGCCGGCCAGTTTCTTGTCCAGGCGCAGGGCGGTTTCGTCCAGGTCCTGCTTGGCCTGGCCCAGCGCACCGTGCCAGTAGATCGGCCAGGTGATTTCGGTGCCGATGTAGCTGAAGGCCACGGTGCGGGCGCCTTCGGCCAGCACGTTGGCGCCAGCCAGGGCGTCGATCCACAGCTGCCAGTCCTGGCCACCCATGACGGTGACGGTGTCGGCGATCTCCTGCTCGGTAGCCGGCTCGATGCTGGCCTCGATGATGGTGTCCTTGTTGGTGTCGATGGCGGTCGACTTGTAAGGCTGGCCGATCGGCTTCAGCGCCGAACGCACCAGTTCACCGGTCTGCGGCAGCTTGCGCACCGGCGAGGCCAGCGAGTAGATGACCAGGTCGACCTTGCCGCCCATTTCGTTCTTGATCAGCTCGATGACCTTGGCGCGGGCTTCGTCGGAGAAGGCGTCACCATTGATCGACTTGCTGTACAGGCCCTCGGCCTTGGCGAATTTGTCAAAGGCTGCAGCGTTGTACCAGCCAGCGGTGCCGGCCTTGGTCTCGGTGCCTGGCTTTTCGAAGAACACGCCCAGGGTGTCGGCCTTGAAGCCGAACGCCGCGGTGATGCGGGCTGCCAGGCCGTAGCCGCTGGAGGCACCGATGACCAGGACCTTCTTCGGGCCATCCTCGCGCACGCCCAGCTTGCGGGTGGCTTCGATCTGGTCACGGACGTTGAGCTCGCAGCCCTTCGGGTGAGTCGTGGTGCAGATGAAACCGCGGACCTTAGGATGAATGATGGCCAATGTCTGTACCTCGTCAGGTTTATGCCGGGGGAAGCGCCGCCATGGGCGATTCCGGTTGATCAGAGGGTGAGACTACCCCCGCAGGTTATCCGACACATATTACGGGGTGATCTTGGGGATGCAAAACCGAGGTTTTCCTTTGCCGTCCTCTTCGCGGGTGAACCCGCTCCCACAGGAACCGCGCAAATCCTAAGGGCTGCGCAATACCTGTGGGAGCGGGTTCACCCGCGAAGAGGCCGGCACTGGCAACATCAATCTGACAAGAGAGCCTCTTTCAGCCACTCCAGGAACTGCCGGGCCAGCGGATCATCCTGGCTGTCCCGATGCACCAGGCAAGCCCACGCCGGCCCACGCACGCGCTGCGCCGACAAAGCCTGCAAACGCCCCTCCTCCACCGCCCGCCGCGCCAGCAACTGGCTGACCAGGGCCACCCCCACCCCCTCGCTCGCCGCATCCAGCAGCAGCCCGGGGTCGGAAAAGTTCAGCCCCTTGCCCTGCTGCCCCACATCCTCGCCACCCTCCAGCTGCCAGTGGCTCCAGTCCATCTCGCGCTCGCCATGCAAGGTGGTGCGCCGCGACATCGGCGTTTGCAGCAACGCCGGGTGGCAGGCCGGGTACAGCTGGTCTTGGTGCAGCACGTTGAAGCTGCACTCGGCCTGGGCACTGAGGTCGTCGCGGATGGCCAGGTCGATGGTCTCGGTCGCCATGTCCGGCACCTCGAAACTGGTGAACAGCCACAAGTCGACATCCGGGCAGCGCTGATGAAAGTCGGCCAGCCGCGGCAGCAGCCAGTGCCTGGCAAAGGCCGGGCTGGTGTTGACCACCAGTTGGTTGGGCTTGCGGTACTGGTCGAGCCGGCGAATGCCCACCGCCAGGTGCTGCAGCAGCGACTGCGTGGTGCTGAGCAGGTCGTGCCCGGCGTCGGTCAGGCTCACGCTGCGGCCACTGCGGTGGAACAGCGGCTGCTCCAGGTAGGTTTCCAGGCTGCGAATCTGCTGGCTGATGGCCGACTGGGTCAGGTTCAGCGCTTCGGCGGCCTTGTGGAAGCTGCCCAGCCGCGCAGCGGCTTCGAAGCCGCGCAGGGCATTCAGGGGTGGCCAGTGTTTGAGCATGATTGATAAGCCCTGCTGATCAGATGTGCGCTAAATCTATCGTTTGTCGCAGGCCAAGCCTAGCCATAGCATGGACATCAACACCCGCGACGGCGGGCTTCGTTGATAAAAATCCTTAATTGATCGGAGTTCACTATGCACCTGTCCCTCGACAGCGGCTGGCGCATGCCCGCCGAATGGGCCCGCCACGCTGCCACCTGGATGGTCTGGCCACACAACCAGGCCCTGTGGGAAAGCGGCTGGCACGTGCGCCTGGCCGACGTACAGCAGGACTACGCCCGGGTCGCGGCGGCCATCGCCCGTTTCGAGCCGGTGAAGATGGTGGTCGACCCTTCGGCCTTGCAGAGCGCACGTGCCCTCTGCGGCGCCAATATCGAACTGGTCGAAATGGCCGTGGACGACAGCTGGTGCCGGGACAGCGGCCCAAGCTTCGTCTGCCACCCACAGCATGGCCTGGCCGGCCTGAGCTGGCGCTTCAACGCCTGGGGTAGCAAGTCGCAGCACGGCCAGGACCGCAGCCTCGGCCGGCGCATCCTCGACCACCTGGGCCTGGACGGTTTCGGCACGGCGCTGTGCAACGAAGGCGGGGCGATTCATGTGGACGGCAAAGGCACCCTGATCACCACCGAGTCGGTGCTGCTCAACCCCAACCGCAACCCTGGCGTGAGCAAGGCCGAGTTCGAGGCCTGCTTCGCCCGCTACCTGGGCATCCGCAAGACCATCTGGCTACCGGGCGACCCACAATACATCACCGGCGACATGACCGACGGCCACGTCGACGGTGTATGCGCCTTCGCCCGACCCGGCGTGCTGCTGGTCGATGCCACCCATGACCAGCATTCGGTATACGCCGAAGTCGTGCGGGAAAACCGCCGCGCCCTGGAACTGGCCACCGACGCGCAAGGCCGGCACTTCGAGCTGCTCGACCTGTATGAAGCCAGCGCCGCCGTCGACCAGCACGCCGAGGTATTCTGCGCCTCGTACACCAACTTCTACATCGCCAACGGCGCGATCATCATGCCGGCCTATGGCATCGCCGCCGACCAGGAAGCCGCCGCGCAACTGGCCCACGCCTTCCCGGGCCGGGAGATCGTACCGGTGCGCATCGACCACATCGCCCATGGCGGTGGCGGCATCCATTGCATCACCCAGCAACAACCCGAGGTGCAGCCATGAGCCTGCTGCGCATCGCCACCACCCAGATGCCGTGCAGCTGGGACCTGCCTGGCAACCTCGACCGCGCCGAACAACTGGTACGCCGGGCGGCCGCCAAGGGGGCCCAGGTGATCCTGCTGCAGGAGCTGTTCGCCACCCCGTACTTCTGCATCGAACAGGATCACCAGCACCAGGCCCTCGCCCAGCCCTACCCCGCCAGCCCTATCTTGCAGCGCTTCGCCGCACTGGCCGGCGAGCTGGGCGTGGTGCTGCCGCTGAGCTGGTACGAGCGCGCCGGCAATGCCTTCTTCAACTCGCTGACCGTGGCCGATGCCGATGGCCGCCTGCTTGGCGTCTACCGCAAGACCCACATCCCCAACGCCATCGGCTACCAAGAGAAGGAATACTTCAGCCCCGGCGATACCGGCTTCAAGGTCTGGGACACCGCCTTCGGCCGCCTGGGCATCGGCGTCTGCTGGGACCAGTGGTTCCCCGAGACCGCCCGCTGCCTGGCGCTGATGGGCGCCGAAGTGCTGCTGTTCCCCACCGCCATCGGCTCCGAGCCCGGCTGTGCCGAACTGGACTCGCGTGACCACTGGCAGGTGGCAATGCGCGGCCACGCCGCCGCCAACCTGTTGCCGGTGGTGGCGGCCAATCGCGTGGGCGAAGAAGTCGCAGCCAGCGACGCATCGTTGGCCATGCGCTTCTATGGCTCGTCGTTCATCTGCGACCACAAGGGCGCCATGCTCGCCGAAGCCGACCGCGACAGCAGTGGCATCTGGCTGCACGACCTGGATCTGGCCGGCATGCGGGAAGACCGCCTGAGCTGGGGCATCTACCGCGATCGCCGCCCGGAGATGTACGCACCGCTGCTGACCCTGGACGGCACCCACCCACACACCCTGAGGGCATGAGCATGAAACGCCACGTTCTGGCCGCCTTGGCGCTGGCCGTCTGCGCCTGCCAGGCTCAGGCCGAGCAGCCCGTGCTGCGCCTGTACAACTGGGCCGACTATTTTGCCGAGGACACCCTCAAGCGGTTCACGGCCGAAACCGGCATCCAGGTGATCTACGACGTGATGGATGGCAGCGAAGTGCTCGAGGCCAAGCTGATGTCCGGGCGCAGTGGCTACGACCTGGTCTTCCCCGGTGATACCGTCGCCGAGCGCCTGATGCGCGCCGGCAGCCTGCAGCCACTGGACCACAGCCGCCTGGAGGCCCTGGACGACATCGAGCCCGGGCTGCGTCAGCTGCACGCCCGGTACCCCAAGGCCAGCCAGGCGACCGTGCCCTACACCTGGGGCACCATCGGCCTGACGATGAATGCCGACAAAGTCCGCCAGCGCATGCCCGATGCACCGCTGGACAACCTCGACCTGCTGTTCAAGCCGGAGCTGGCCGCCAAATTCGCCGACTGCGGTATTTCAGTCATCGATTCACCCGACGAAGTGCTGGCAGTGGTCCTCAACTACCTGGGCCGCGAGCCACGCAGTGCCAAGCGCGAGGACCTGGCCGCAGCCAGCGAACTGCTCAAGGCGATTCGCCCGTACGTGCGCAAGTTCCAGTCGCAACCAGTGACCGAACTGGTCAACGAGAACCTGTGCCTGTCACTGGGCTACAGTGGCGACGTGATCCAGGCGCAGCGTACCGCCGACGCCGCGGGCAAGCATCTCGACTTCCAGTACCGCGTGCCGCGCCAAGGCACCACGGTGTGGATGGATACCATGGCCATCCCGGCCGATGCCAAGCACCCGGAATACGCCTATCGTTTCATCAATTTCGTCATGCGCCCGGCGAACATGGCGGCCATCAGCAACTTCACCGGTTACCCTACCGCCAGCGCCAAGGCACGCCAGGCAGTGGACCCGCGCATGCGCGACAACCCCGATATCTACCTCGACCAAGCCACCTATGCCCGGCTGATCCCGGGCCGCGATATCCCACAGGCCGACATGCGTGCACGCATGCGCGTGTGGACCCGCTTCAAGACTGCACAGGACTGAGCCATGCCAAGCCGTAGAACCTTCCTGCAACTTTCGCTGGCCGCCGGCCTCGGTGCCAGCCTCGGCCTGCCGCTGGGCCTGGCCCGCGCCGAAGAACCGGGGCGCTGGTTCATGCCGGACGAAGGCGAGCCGCAGCAACGCGCATTCATCGCCTTCGGCGCCCAGGATGCGATCTGGGAGGACTTCACTGCCGATGTGCAGGCCGCCCTCGGTCGCATCGCCCAGGCTATCGCGCGCTATCAGCCAGTGACGGTGTTCTGCCGGGCCAGCGAGCGCGAGCTGGCCGAGCAGCACTGTGCCAGCCAGCGCACAAGTTTCGTCGAGTGCGAGCTGGACGACATCTGGATGCGCGACATCGGCGCCAACTTCGTCGTCGATGATGACGGAGCCCTGGCGGCGGTGGACTTCAACTTCAATGGCTGGGGCAACAAGCAACGTCACCGCAACGATGCCCAACTGGCCAGGCGCGTAACCACGCTGGCTGGCGCCCGCTACCAGCGCAGCGATCTGGTGGGTGAAGGCGGCGCCATAGAGGTGGACGGCCACGGCACAGGCATCATGACTGAGAGCAGCTGGGTCAACGCCAACCGCAACAAGGGCTGGAGCAAGGCCGAGATCGAGGCGGAGCTCAAGGAGCGCCTGGGGCTGAGCAAGATCATCTGGCTACCGGGCATCGCCGGCCAGGACATCACCGACGGGCACGTGGACTTCTATGCCCGCTTCGCCAGGCCGGGGGTGGTGATTGCCAACCTGGATAACGACCCGGACTCGTATGACTACGCCGTGACGCACAAGCACCTGGATATCCTCAAGCGGGCCACCGATGCCGAGGGCCGCAGGTTGCAGGTGCACGTCGTGTCGCCGCCGCTGCACGGGCGGCGTAACAGGTTCAGCAAAGGCAATGACGACTTTGCCGCGGGGTACATCAATTACTTCGTGCTCAATGGCGCGATCATTGCGCCACAGTTTGGCGATGGGGCGGCGGACGAGAAAGCGCGGGGGCTGCTGGAGGCGTTGTATCCGGGGCGGGATATCGTGCAGCTGGATATCGATGCCATTGCTGCGGGGGGCGGGGGGATTCACTGTGTGACCCATCAGTGCCCGGCGGTGTAGCAGATGCTGCCTGTGCTGGCCTCTTCGCGGGCTTGCCCGCGAAGAGGCCGCCACAGTCAATCGCGGTGCCGACGGCGCCCCGTGATCATCGACCACGGCAGGTTTTCCCGCATGCGCACGCTCTCGTAGATGGCCGCCAGCACATGCACGCAAACCAGAACCAGCAGCGCATTGGCCAGCCAGCTGTGCAGGTCCATCGGCCAGTCGACACCAAACAACGCGTCCACCTCCTGCGACGCCCACCCGGTAAGGCCCAGGCCGGCGATGCCGGTCAGCATCAGCATCATCACCAGGGCACCAATCGGCGAGTGCCCCATGTGATGGTCAAGCTCCCCATGCAGCAGCGCCCGGGCATGCCCGACCAGGCTCGCCGGTGTTGGCCAGAAGTCGGCCCAGCGCGCGCTGCGTGGCCCGACAAAGCCCCAGATCACACGCACCACCACAACGGCCAGTGCGTAATAGCCCAGCCACTGGTGCCAGTCTTCACCCTCTTCGTTGAAGAAGTAATTGGCGAAGAACACCACGGCGATCGACAAGTGGCACAGCCGCAGTAGGGGGTCCCACAGCTGCACCGTGCCGTCGCTGTTCACTCGTGGTACTCGGTCTTGACTGCCTTGCCAGTCACTGGGTCATGGTAGATCTCGACCTTCTTACCATCCTTGTCGAAACCATAGATCTCGTAGCAATTGCCCTTGGTGACCTTGAACTTGTTGATCTTGTAGCCCTGCTCCTTGAGCTGGGCCTGGAACTTTTCCTGGTCTTGCCAAGTGCTTTTATCGGCAGTGGTGCATTCAGTTGCAGCGAATACAGTGCTGCTGCCGATAAGGAGGATAAGAGCTATGAAGATGCGCATGAGCATGATCTCCATTCAATTGAGTGCTGTAGACCATCCTTTAGCATAGATCTGGAGGCTGCATCGTGCCCATTCATTTGTTTTACATATCAATCACAAAGAAAAACAAACTTAACAAATGAGCCCAAGCCACCGATGCTTGAGGCATTACGCCCATCGCACGGAGAACAACAACATGAACGACGTGGTCATCGTCGCCGCAACCCGTACCGCCATCGGTAGCTTCCAGGGCGCCCTGGCCACTGTGCCTGCGGTCGACCTCGGTGCCGCCGTGATCAAGCGCCTGCTGGAGCAGACCGGGCTGGCCCCGGCGCAGGTCGACGAAGTCATCCTCGGCCAGGTGCTTACCGCCGGCGCCGGACAGAACCCGGCACGCCAGGCGGCGATCAAGGCCGGCCTGCCCTTCAGCGTACCGGCATTGACCCTGAACAAGGTCTGTGGCTCGGGCCTCAAAGCCCTGCACCTGGCCGCCCAGGCCATCCGCTGCGGTGATGCCGAGGTGGTCATCGCCGGCGGCCAGGAAAACATGAGCCTTGCCCCCTATGTGATGCCCTCGGCCCGCACCGGCCAGCGCATGGGCCATGGCCAGTTGATCGACAGCATGATCACCGATGGCCTGTGGGATGCCTTCAACGACTACCACATGGGTATCACCGCCGAAAACCTGGTGGACCAATACGGCCTCAGCCGTGAGCAGCAGGACGCCTTTGCTGCCGAGTCGCAACGCAAGGCGGTGGCGGCGATGGAGGCCGGCCGCTTCGATGATGAAATCACCCCGATCGTGCTGCCGCAGAAAAAGGGAGACCCCAAGGTCTTCGCGCGGGATGAACAGCCACGTCCGGATACCACCGCCGAATCCCTGGGCAAACTACGCCCGGCGTTCAAGAAGGACGGCAGCGTCACCGCCGGCAACGCCTCTAGCCTGAATGACGGCGCCGCCGCCGTACTGCTGATGAGCGCCGCCAAGGCAAAGGCCCTGGGCCTGCCAGTGCTGGCCAGGATCGCGGCTTACGCCAGTGCCGGTGTAGATCCGGCGATCATGGGCATCGGCCCGGTGTCGGCCACCCAGCGCTGCCTGGACAAGGCCGACTGGCAACTGGCCGAGTTGGACCTGATCGAAGCCAATGAAGCCTTTGCCGCGCAGGCGCTGGCCGTGGGCAAGGCGCTGGAATGGGATGCCACGCGGGTCAACGTGAATGGCGGGGCGATTGCCCTTGGCCACCCGATTGGTGCGTCCGGGTGCCGGGTGCTGGTGACCCTGCTGCACGAGATGATCAAGCGGGACGCCAGGAAAGGCCTGGCAACCCTGTGCATTGGTGGCGGGCAAGGCGTGGCCTTGGCAATCGAGCGTTGATCACAGATTGAATTGAACAGGCCTGGCCCTTTCGCGGGTAAACCCGCGAAGAGGCCAGTACAGGCAGCAAAAAACTCAGGCAGTGGCACGCAGCTCACGGGCAGCCGCGACCATGTTCACCAGCGCTGCCTCGGTCTCCGGCCAGGCACGGGTCTTCAGCCCGCAATCCGGGTTGACCCACAAGCGCTCGGCCGGGATACGCCGGGCGGCCTTGCGCAGCAGCTTGACCATCTCCTCGCGGGTCGGCACCCGTGGCGAGTGAATGTCATACACACCCGGGCCGATCTCGTTAGGGTAGGCAAACCGCTCGAACGCCTCCAGCAGTTCCATGTCCGACCGCGAGGTCTCGATGGTGATCACGTCGGCATCCATCGCCGCGATCGACTCGATCACGTCGTTGAACTCGCTGTAGCACATGTGGGTGTGGATCTGGGTTTCGTCACGCACCCCCGAGGCGCACAGGCGGAAGGCCTCGGTGGCCCACTCCAGGTAATGAGCCCAGGCACCATGGCGCAGCGGCAGGCCTTCACGGAAGGCCGCTTCGTCGATCTGCACGATCCTGATACCCGCCGCTTCCAGATCGACTACTTCGTCGCGGATCGCCAGCGCCAGCTGGCGCGCCTGCACCTCGCGGCTCACGTCCTCACGCGGGAACGACCACATCAGCATGGTCACCGGGCCGGTCAGCATGCCCTTCATCACCTTGCTGGTCAGGCCCTGGGCGTACTTGATCCATTCCACGGTCATGGCCTTTGGCCGACTCAGATCACCAACGATCACCGCAGGCTTCACACAGCGCGAACCATAGCTCTGCACCCAGCCGAATCGGGTGAATACATAACCATCGATCTGCTCAGCGAAGTACTCGACCATGTCGTTGCGCTCGGCCTCGCCATGCACCAGCACATCCAGGCCCAGGTCCTCCTGGATCATCACCGCATGGCGGATCTCGCTGTGCATGGCCTCGACGTAATCAGCCTCGGTCAACCTGCCCTGCTTGTAGGCCTGGCGTGCCAGGCGAATCGCCGATGTCTGCGGGAACGAACCGATGGTGGTGGTCGGAAACGCCGGCAGGTCGAGCCCCGCACGTTGCTTGACGATACGTTGGGCAAACGCCGATTGGCGCTGGCTGTCAGCGGGCTTGATGGCCGCAAGGCGGGCTTGCACGGCAGGCTTGTGAATACGTGGTGAAGCGGCGCGGCTGGCCTGCACGGCCTGGCTCTGCGCCAGTGCAACGACCACATCATCGGCTTGCGGGGCATTGATGGCCTTGGCCAACAGCGCCACTTCCTGGCACTTCTGTACGGCAAAGGCCAGCCAGCTGTGCAGCTCGGCATCGAGCTGGTCTTCACGGGCCAGGTCTACCGGGCTGTGCAGCAGTGAGCAGGACGGTGCCACCCACAACCGCTCACCCAGGCGCTCGTGGGCATGGCGCAGTACCGCCAGCGCCTTTTCCAGGTCGCAGCGCCAGACGTTGCGGCCGTTGACCAGCCCCAGCGACAGCACCTTGTAGGCCGGCAGGCGGTCGAGGATGGTCGGGTACTGCTCGGGCGCCCGCACCAAGTCGATGTGCAAGCCATCGACCGGCAGGTTGGCGGCCAGGCCCAGGTTGTCTTCCAGGCCGCCGAAGTAGGTGGCGATCAGCTTCTTCAGTGGCGCCCGCTGAAGGATGTTGTAGACGCGCTCATAGGCGTTCTTCCAATCCTGAGGCAGGTCCAGGGCCAGGATCGGCTCATCGATCTGCACCCATTCCACACCTTGGGCAGCCAGGCGATTGAGGATCTGGTCATACAGCGGCAGCAGGCGATCGAGCAGCTCCAGCTTGTCGAAATCGCCACCCTTGGCCTTGCCCAGCCACAGGTAGGTCAGCGGGCCGATCACCACCGGCTTGACCGCGTGGCCCAAGGCCTGGGCTTCTGCCACTTCTTCGAACAGCTGCTCCCAGCTCAGGGCGAACTGCTGGTCGGCAGTGAACTCGGGGACAAGGTAGTGGTAGTTGGTGTCAAACCACTTGGTCATTTCCTGGGCGTGGGCACCGCCGCAGCAGGTGTCACCCACGGCGCCACGGGCCATGGCGAACAGGGTTTGCAGGGTTGGCCTGGCGCCGTCATGGCTGCGAAAGCGCTGCGGGATCACGCCGAAGGTCAACGAGTGGGTCAGCACCTGGTCGTACCAGGCGAAGTCGCCGACCGGCAGCAGTTCGATGCCGGCGTCTTTCTGCACCTGCCAGTGGCGGGCACGCAGCTCGCGGCCGACGGCGCGCAGGCCGGCTTCGTCGAGTTCACCTTTCCAGTAGGCTTCCTGAGCCTTTTTCAGCTCGCGGTCGCGGCCGATACGTGGAAAGCCCAGGTTGTGTGCCAGTGCCATGTCTTGTCCCTCAGCATGCATAAATGAATGAGGGGATTTTCCGGGCGCTGGTATCTTGAGACAAACTCAATAAATTTGAGATGAACTCAAGGTTTTCTCATGTTCATGTTGTTGTGCTGCCTGTACCGGCCCTTTCGCGGCTAAAGCCGCTCCCACAGGTACCGCGCCACCCTGTAGGAGCGGCTTTAGCCGCGAAAGGGCCGGTACAGGCAACCCGGATGTCTCATTCAGAGCACCACCCTGCGCATCCGGACATGACCCCACCCGCCTTCTGCAGCACAATGCCACCCTGACCAAACCAGGTATCCGGCCCCATGAGCCTGCTGAGAACCGCGCTGCGCGAAAACACCTTTGTCTGCGTCATGGAGTTCGTCCCCAAGCCCTCCGCAGAACGCTTCACCGCCATGGACGCGATCCTGGCCCGTGCGCACCTGTGCGGTTGGCCGATGACCGTGGCCATCGGCGACCGCGTCGGTAGCCCGCTGGACATGTCGCCACTGGACGCCCTCGCCTCGTTCAGCAACCCGGTACCCGCCCTGCCGCACTTCTCCGGCAAGGACCGCGAACGCCACCACCTGCTCGCCCAACTGCAACGCATGGATGCTGCCGGCCTCGACCAGCTGTTGCTGCTCACCGGCGACCGCCTTCCGGGCCACCAGCCTGGCCAGCGCCCGGTGCGCTACCTGGAATCGGTCGCAGCCCTTCAGATCGCCCGCCAGGCCTGCCCGCACTGGCTGCTTGGCGCTGCGCTGAACCCGTTCAAGTACTGCGAGGAAGAAGGCGGCGCCCAATACTTCAAGGCCGAGAAAAAGCTGGCGGCAGGCGCCGACTTCCTCACCCTGCAACTGGGTTTCGATGCCGGCAAACACCAGGAAGCCATGCACTGGATGAGCCGCCAGGCCGCGCCCAGGCCGATGCTGGCCTGCCTGATGAGCCTCACTCACGAGCGTGCGACGATGCTCGAGCACGTGGCCGGCGTGACCGTCACGCCGTCCATGCGCGACGTGCTGGACGCGGAAGCGGCGCAGTCCAAGGCCTTTGCCCAGGCGCGCAGCGTCGACCGCCTGGCCTTGCAGATCATCGGCGTGAAGCTGATGGGCTACGCCGGGGTGCATCTGTCGGGGGTTCACGAACTCAAGCAACTGCTGGCCCTGGAGGCACGCATCGAGCACTGGCAGGCGCAAATCCACACGCTGGAACAATGGGCGCCGGCCTGGCAGGCCAGCTGGCAGATGCCCGGCCTGCCGGCAGTCAGCTTCCATCCGCCGCAGGCTAGCTGGCGCCAGGGCGAGTCACGGGTCGATGCCTCGTTCAAAGAAAAAGCACGCTATCACCTGATGCACGGCATGCATTCGCTGCTGTTCAGTCGCCGCAATGGCCTGAGCAAGGCATTTGGCTGGGCCGTGCGCCAGCCGTTATGGGCCACACGCCTTGGCGCGCAGGTGCTGCACAAGGTGGAACACGCGGTGAAGCACCCGCTGGTAGGCTGCGACACCTGCGGCCGCTGCCGCCTGGAAGACACCCTCTACATCTGCCCGGAAACCTGCCCCAAGGGCCTGGCCAATGGCCCCTGCGGCGGCACCGCGCTGAACCGCTGCGAGTTCGGCGACCGCGAGTGCATCCACAGCGTCAAGTACCGCACCGCCAAGGCGGTGCGGCAGACTGCGCTGCTGACCGAGCGCCTGATCCCGTGCATCGAGCTCGAGACACGCCACCGCAGCTCATGGCCGCAGTGGTTCCAGGCCCAGACGCCGCGTCAGCTCAGCCCGCAGCCAGCGCCTCGAACCCAGCCCGAATCGTAGCTTCGGGCAGTTCGTCGGCGATGAACACCATGACGCTCTCACGGACTTCACCCTCGGCCCACTCAGCATCCCAGTCGAAGCCGTAGAGTTTGAGCACGCCCTGGAACACCAGCTTGCGCGCTTCACCGGTAATGTTCAGCACGCCCTTGTAGCGCAGCAATTGCTTGCCATGGGTTTCCAGAAGTTCGTTCATGAAGTCGCTGAGGCGGTCGATGTCCAGCGCGGTTTCCGTGCGCAGCACCAAGGTGGAGATCCGGTCCGGGGTAGCGGGCTTGAGCAGCGGGCGTAGCGCCGGCTGCAGGTTCGCGCCCAGATCGGGGTTGAGGTTGAAACCACGCACATCCAGCAGTTCAGCCAGGTCGATGCGACCATGCTCGACCACACGGATCGCGGCCCGGCCATTGATGCGGGCCAGGCGCTCGCGCAGGGCCTCGACCGCAGCGGGCTCGACCAGGTCGGTCTTGCTCAGCAGCAGGCGATCGGCAAAGCCGACCTGGGCCTGGGCGATGGTCTGGGTCAGGTGCAGCTCGGCGTGGGCGGCATCGACCAGGGTGATGATGCCGTCGAGGATGTAGCGCTCACGCAGTTCCTCGTCGATGAAAAAGGTTTGGGCCACTGGCGCCGGGTCAGCCAGGCCGGTGCATTCGATTACCAGGCGGTCGAAGGCGATCTCGTCGGCATCCAGGCGTTCGAGCAGCAGGTACAAGGCGCGAGTGAGGTCGCCGTGGATGCTGCAGCACACGCAACCATTGGCCAGGGTCATCACCTGCACCGGCTCGTCGCCCAGCAGTTGGCTGTCGATGCCGGCCTCGCTGAATTCGTTTTCGATCACGGCGATCTTCAGGCCGTGCTCGGCCTTGAGCATGTGCTTGAGCAAGGTGGTCTTGCCGGCACCGAGGAAGCCAGTGAGTACGGTTACGGGGATAGGCGTCTGCACGCAGAACATCTCCTGTGCAGTGAAATGGACGGGGGGAGCGCGATCCCTGTAGGAGCGGCCTTGTGTCGCGATCGGGCCGCAACGCGGCCCCGGATTTTCAGCTTCGCAGCCAAAATTGCCGGGGCCGCGTTGCGGCCCGATCGCGACACAAGGCCGCTCCTACACAGTACCGCGCTAGCCTGGACTTAGCAGCACTTGGGCCCGGACTTGCCACCGTAACGCGCTTCCTGGCGCTCGCGGAAGAACTGCTCGTACGTCATGACCGGCTTGTCCGGGTGCTTGGTCTGCATATGCTCGACGTAGTTGTCGTAGTCGGGCATGCCGACCATCAGGCGGGCTGCCTGCCCCAGGTATTTACCCAGTCGACCCAGGTCGTTGAACATCGCAGCAGTCCTCTCAAGCGTCAGGCAGGGCCTGGAACGGGGTTTCCTTGTCGGTGCGCTCCTTGCGGCCCAGGGCGGCGAAGCCGACCTTGACAGCGAAGAACAACACGCTGAACACCACCACCAGGAACAGCACGGTCAGGCCGGCATTGGTGTAGGCGTTGAAGATCACGTGCTGCATCTGCCCGATGTCCTTGGCCGGGGCCAGTACCTGGCCGGCGTCCAGCGCGGTGCTGTACTTCTTGGCCAGGGCCAGGAAGCCGACCGCCGGGTTCGGGTCGAACAGCTTGATCAGGCCTGCGGTGGTGGTGCAGATCAGCAGCCACACGGCCGGCAGCAGGGTGACCCAGACATAGCGCTGGCGCTTCATCTTGATCAGCACCACGGTGCCGAGCATCAGGGCGATACCGGCCAGCATCTGGTTGGAGATGCCGAACAGCGGCCACAGGGTGTTGATGCCACCCAGCGGGTCGATCACGCCCTGGTACAGCAGGTAGCCCCACAGCGCCACGCAGCCGGCAGTACCGATCAGGTTGGCGGTCCACGATTCGGTGCGTTTGAGCGCCGGCACGAAGCTGCCGAGCAGGTCCTGCAGCATGAAGCGCCCGGCACGTGTGCCAGCGTCTACCGCGGTGAGAATGAACAGCGCCTCGAACAGGATCGCGAAGTGGTACCAGAAGGCCATGGTGTTTTCACCCGGCAGCACCTGGTGCAGGATCTGCGCGATACCCACCGCCAGGGTCGGCGCACCACCGGCACGGGCCAGCACGGTATGCTCGCCAATATCGCGGGCGGTGGCTTCGAGCTGCTCAGGGGTGATCAGGAAGCCCCAGCTGCTCACCGTTTGCGCCACCGATGCCACGTCGGCACCGACCACCGCGGCAGGGCTGTTCATGGCGAAGTACACACCCGGCTCGATCACCGAGGCGGCGACCATGGCCATGATGGCGACGAACGATTCCATCAGCATGCCGCCGTAGCCGATGTAGCGGGCGTTGGTTTCGTTGTCCAGCAGCTTCGGCGTGGTCCCCGAGGAGATCAGCGCGTGGAAGCCGGACACCGCGCCACAGGCGATGGTGATGAACAGGAACGGGAACAGGGTGCCCTTCCACACCGGCCCGGTGCCGTCGGTGAACTGGGTCAGCGCAGGCATTTTCAGCTCGGGTGCGATGATCAGGATACCGATGGCCAGGCCGACGATGGTGCCGATCTTGAGGAAGGTCGACAGGTAGTCACGTGGCGCCAGTACCAGCCATACCGGCAGTACTGCGGCGACGAAGCCATAACCCACCAGCATCCAGGTGATCTGCACGCCGGTGAAGGTGAACGCCGGGCCCCAGGTCGGATCTGCGGCGATCTGCCCCCCCAGCCAGATCGAGGCCAGCAGCAGCACCACACCGATGACCGAGATTTCGCCGATGCGGCCCGGGCGGATATAGCGCATGTAGATGCCCATGAACATCGCGATCGGGATGGTCGCCATCACCGTGAACATGCCCCATGGGCTTTCGGCCAGGGCCTTGACCACGATCAGCGCCAGCACCGCGAGGATGATGATCATGATCAGGAAGCAGCCGAACAAGGCGATGGTGCCCGGGATGCGCCCCATCTCCTCGCGCACCATGTCACCCAGCGAGCGGCCGTTGCGGCGAGTGGACAGGAACAGGACCATGAAGTCTTGCACTGCACCGGCCAGCACCACACCGGCAATCAGCCACAGCGTGCCCGGCAGGTAGCCCATCTGCGCGGCGAGTACCGGGCCGACCAGGGGGCCTGCGCCGGCGATGGCGGCGAAGTGGTGACCGAAGAGGATGTGTTTGTTGGTCGGGACGTAGTCCAGGCCGTCGTTGTTGAGCACCGCCGGGGTGGCACGGCGCGGGTCGAGCTGCATCACCTTGGTGGCGATGAACAGGCTGTAGTAGCGATAGGCGACCAGGTAGAGGGCCACTGCCGCGACCACGATCCACAAGGCATTGATCGCCTCGCCGCGACGCAGGGCGACGACACCCAGCGCGCAGGCTCCTATGACTGCCAGCGCCAGCCACGGAATGTGGCGTAGCAGGCTATTATTGTTGTTCATGGTTTGCTTCCAGCTGGTGGATTGGAAAAGACCGCCCATCGAGTCTAGGGCGAGTCATCGCGCATTGCCACACTTGCTTTGGTCTAGAGCCTCTGCGGCCAGATTGCGGTACCTGATGCACACGCCACTCTAACTATAGTCAGGATGTCACCTGAGGACTTATCCGAGGATCTATCCCATGAGCGATCACGACGAACGCCGCCGTTTCCAGCGTATCCAGTTCGACGCACCGACCAAGCTGTGCCAGGGAGAACGTTGCTGGGAGGTAAAACTGCTTGATCTGTCCCTCAAAGGCCTGCTGGTTGAATGTCCCAAACCCTGGGATGCCGACCTGACCCAGGATTTTGAAGCGTACATCCTGCTCAACGACAAAGTGACCGAGGTGCAGATGCAAGTTGAACTGCGCCACGAAGAACCGGACCGTCTGGGTTTCATCTGCCTGTACATCGACATCGATTCGATGAGCCATCTGCACCGTCTTGTGGAATTGAACGTGGCCGACAGCACCGAAATGATGCGTGAACTGCGCGAACTGATCGAATAATGAAATCTCTTAGCTAGCTAATGGCTTCCCCACCTTGTGTTTCCTGTCTACCCAGACAGCTTTAAGCCTGGGTATCAGCGTTTTGTACACAGCCCTCTAGTCCAGCCTTTGACGACTTGGTACGCCTTCTGCATTGGGTTCCCGCACAGCTTGCGGGCACCCTTGTGCGCGCTCCGATCAAAATATTGTATACAATTCTTGTAGCAATCATTTGCAGGAAATGTCTACAGTAGCAACACAACAATAAACAGAGAGCCTGCTCCATGACTACGTCCCCTAGCACGTCTCCCGCCAAGCGCCCGGAGGATGAAAACCTCGGCCTTGGAGCCAACCTGGCCTATGGTCTGCAGCATGTGCTGACCATGTACGGGGGGATCGTCGCGGTACCCCTGATCCTGGGGCAGGCCGCGGGCCTGAACGGCGCCGAAATCGGCATGCTGATTGCCGCTTCGTTGTTTGCCGGTGGCCTGGCCACCTTGCTGCAGACGCTCGGCCTACCGTTCTTCGGCTGCCAGTTGCCGCTGGTGCAGGGCGTGTCGTTCGCCGGTGTGGCGACCATGGGTGCGATCCTCAGCAGCGAGGGCGGCGGTGGCCTGCCGGGTGTGCTTGGCGCGGTCATGGCGGCGTCGCTGATCGGCTTTCTGATCACCCCGGTGTTCTCGCGCATCACCAAGTTCTTCCCGCCGCTGGTGACCGGCATCGTCATCACCACCATCGGCCTGACCCTGATGCCCGTGGCGGCCCGCTGGGTGATGGGTGGCAACAGCGCCTCACCGGAGTTCGGCAGCGTGGCCAACATCGGCCTGGCGGCCCTCACCTTCGCCATCGTGCTGCTGCTGAGCAAGCTGGGCAGCGCGGCAATCTCGCGCCTGTCGATCCTGCTGGCCATGGTGGTCGGCACCCTGATCGCCTGGGCGCTGGGCATGGCCGACTTCAGCAAGGTCACCGAGGGCCCGATGTTCGCCTTCCCCACGCCGTTCCATTTCGGCATGCCGGAATTCCACATCGCCGCAATCCTGTCGATGTGCATCGTGATCATGGTAACCCTGGTGGAAACCTCGGCCGACATCCTCGCCGTGGGTGAGATCATCGACACCAAGGTCGACTCCAAGCGCCTGGGCAACGGCCTGCGCGCCGACATGGCGTCGAGCATCCTCGCACCGATCTTCGGCTCGTTCACCCAGAGCGCCTTCGCCCAGAACGTCGGCCTGGTGGCCGTGACCGGGGTCAAGAGCCGCTACGTGGTGGCCACCGGTGGCTTGATCCTGGTGGTGCTCGGCCTGCTGCCGATCATGGGCCGGGTGATTGCCGCAGTCCCGACTCCGGTACTGGGTGGCGCGGGCATCGTGCTGTTCGGCACCGTGGCGGCCAGTGGTATCCGCACCCTGTCCAAGGTCAGCTACAAGAACAACGTCAACCTGATCATCGTCGCAGCCTCGCTGGGCTTCGGCATGATCCCGATCGCCGCACCGACCTTCTACCACCACTTCCCGAACTGGTTCGAGACCATCTTCCACTCGGGCATCAGCTCGGCGGCGATCATGGCCATTCTGCTGAACCTGATCTTCAACCACTTCACCGCCGGCAACTCGGACCAGCAGTCGGTGTTTGCCGCCGCGTACGAGCGCACCATCCAGTACTCGGACATTTCAGCGCTGCGTGATGGCGACTACTTCAAGGATGGCAAGCTGTTCGATGCCGAGGGTAATGAGGTACCGATGCTGGAACTGGACGAGCATGGCAATGAAACGGTCAGGCGCAGTGCGGTTGCCGAGCATTGACTGCTGACTGAGCGGTGAGGTGGGGGCCGACGCGCATCGTCGGCCCCTTTTTCGTTTTGCCTGTGCCGGCCGTTTCGCGGGTAAACCCGCTCCCACAGGGTTTGCACAACCCTGAAGCTGATGCGGTACCTGTGGGAGCGGGTTTACCCGCGAAAGGGCCGGTACAGGCTACAAATTACTCAAATAGCGCATCCAGGGCCTGCTCCAGCCGGGTAACAGCAATCACCTGCAACCCCGCCGGTGCCTCTTTCGGCGCATTGCCCTTGGGCACGATGGCCCGCTTGAAGCCATGCTTGGCGGCTTCCTTCAAGCGCTCTTGGCCACTGGGCACCGGCCGCACCTCGCCCGACAGGCCGATTTCGCCAAACACCAGCAGGCCATGGGCCAGTGGCCGGTTGCGCAGGCTGGACATCACCGCCGCCAGCAGCGCCAGGTCCGAAGCGGTTTCCAGCACCTTCACCCCGCCCACCACGTTGAGGAACACGTCCTGGTCATGGGTGGGAATACCGCCGTGGCGGTGCAGTACTGCCAACAACATGGCCAGGCGGTTCTGGTCCAGGCCCAGAGTCACCCGGCGCGGGTTGGCCAGGTGGCTGTCGTCGACCAGCGCCTGCACCTCGACCAGCATCGGCCGGGTCCCCTCCCAGGTCGCCATCACCACACTGCCCGGTACTTCCTCCTGGGCGCGGTTGAGGAAAATCGCCGAGGGGTTGGACACTTCCTTCAAGCCGCGGTCGGTCATGCCGAATACGCCAAGCTCATTGACCGCGCCAAAGCGGTTCTTCACCGCCCGCAGCAAGCGCAGGCGGCCATCGGACTCGCCTTCGAAATACAGCACGGTGTCGACCATGTGTTCGAGTACTCGCGGGCCGGCCAGCGAGCCTTCCTTGGTCACGTGACCGACCAAGAAGATCGCTGTGCCACTCTGCTTGGCGTAGCGCACCAGCAACGCCGTGCTCTCGCGCACCTGGGCCACGCCGCCGGGTGCCGATTGCAGCTGCTCGGTAAAAATGGTCTGGATCGAGTCGATTACCATCACCCGTGGCTTTTCCTGGCGCGCCGTGGCGATGATGGTCTCGATGCAGGTTTCGGTCATGACCTTGAGCTGGTCCTGGGGCAGGCCCAGGCGCCGCGAGCGCATGGCCACCTGCTGCTGCGACTCCTCACCGGTGACATACAGCGCCGGCATGCCCACGGCGATGTTGCACAAGGTCTGTAGCAGTATGGTGGACTTGCCAATGCCGGGGTCACCACCGATCAACACCACCGAGCCATCCACCAGACCACCGCCCAGCACTCGGTCCAGTTCGGTGCTGCTGGTGGTGAAGCGCGGGATTTCCTCGACACTGACTTCGGCCAGGGTCTTGATCTGCGCCTGCTGCCCGGTCCAGCCAGCACGGCCGCTACTGGGCGCAGCGGCACCGCCGCTTTCGATCATGGTCTCGACCAGGGTGTTCCAGGCCCCGCATTCGCCACACTGGCCGGCCCATTTGGGGAAGGTCGCACCGCACTCGGTGCAGCCATACAAGCGCTTGGCCTTGGCCATGGCTGGGGGTCTCCTGGAAAAAACCGCCATGATAGCCGAGCTGGACGTGCCTCGAGCGCCTCGGGATGCGACAAAACTATTCGTTCTAACCGCAGTCAGTAGGCCTGAACACAACGCATGAAGCGTTTAAGTGGCTTACACTGCGTAAACCTTACCTTTTGTTACAAGGAACCAAACATGGGCATGATCAGTGAGTTCAAGGCCTTCGCGGTCAAAGGCAACGTCGTCGACATGGCGGTTGGTATCATTATCGGCGCGGCTTTCGGCAAGATCGTCTCGTCTTTCGTTGGTGACGTGGTCATGCCACCACTGGGCATGTTGATCGGTGGCATGGACTTCAGCGACCTGGCGATTACCCTGAAGGCTGCCGAAGGTGACATTCCGGCGGTGGTGCTGGCGTATGGCAAGTTCATTCAGACAGTGATTGATTTCATTATCATCGCCTTCGCCATTTTCATGGGTGTGAAGGCCATCAACCGCCTGAAGCGTGAGGAAGCAGTGGCGCCAACTACGCCGCCTGTGCCTTCGGCTGAAGAAACCTTGCTGACCGAGATTCGCGATTTGCTCAAGGCGCAGAACCAGAACCGCTTGCCCTGAAGTTGCAGGGGCGCTGTGGGAGCAGGCATGCCCGCTCCCACAATGGCCCCAATGGCCTTACCAGTAGTTTTCCACCGCCACCTGCCCGGGCCGCTTGCTCAGGCTCAGCTGCAGCTCGCGCGCTTTAAGTACCTTACGCGTCTCGTCGATCATCTCCGGGTTGCCACACAGCATCACTCGCGAATGTTCCGGCGACAGCTCCAGCCCCGCCGCCTTCTCCAGTTCGCCATTCTCGATCAGCGTGGTAATACGCTGGTTCAACGCCCCTGGGTGCTGTTCACGGGTCACCACCGGAATGAACTGCAACTTGCCGGCGAACTCGGCCAGGTAATCGCGCTGCTCCAGCCCGGCGATTTCATCCACATAGGCCAGCTCTTTCGCTTCGCGCACCGAGTACACCAGCTTGATGTTGTCGAAACGCTCCCAGGCCTCGAAGTCCTGCAGGATCGACATGAACGGCGCAATGCCAGTACCGGTCGCCAGCAACCACAGGTCACGGCCTCCGACGAAGCGGTCGAGGGTAAGGAAGCCGAAGGCTTGGCGATCGATCAGCAGGGTATCGCCCGCCCCCAGCCGGCTCAGCTCGCTGGTGAATTCCCCGCCTGGCACCACGATGGAGAAGAAGTCGAGGTGCTCGTCATGGGGCGCGCTGACCATGGAATAGGCGCGCCACACCACACTGCCATCGGCCTTGGTCACGCCCAGACGGGCGAACTGGCCTGAGCGGAAGCGGAACCCCGCATCGCGCGTAACCCGCAGGCTGAAGAGGTTCGGCGTCAGTGGCTGAACATCGAGCAGGGTCTGGCGGGTGAACTTTTCGGCGCTAGCGGTCATATCGGGCTCCAGGTTTGGCGTGCGCACAGTGTCGCGCAAAGTGGCGCGGATAAAAACCACTGCTTTGTAGGGCCTCATCTGCGGAAATCCTGCCAAAGACGCAGAAAAACCTGATCGCTATAACAAAAAAATCCCAACGCTTTAGTAGGTCTTTTCCTACAATCATTCGGGTATTCAAACGGACTGAATTCTGAGGCTCAAGGAGTGTTCCCATGTTTCACTGGAAACCCGAGTATCTTCATGCGTTCATTAACGAACGCCGCCCACAGAGATTGTTCGACATCGCCGTGCACCTGACGCAGGACCTGGGCATGGAGTTTCTGGGGCTGAATATCCGTATCCAGATCGCTACGCAAACACCCCGCCTGTTCCTGTACAGTAACTATCCGCACGAATGGATCGAGCGTTACCAGCGTGATGAGCTCTACAAGCAGGACCCGGCCGCCAGTTTGAGCCACAACTCGACCATGCCGGTGCTGTGGACCGATGACCTGTATCGCGAAGCCCCACATTTTCGTGAGGCGGCCTGCCAGAACGGTCTGCGCCATGGCTGGACGCAGTCATTGCACGACCTGCAGCACAACGAAAGCCAGATCAGCGTGGCCAGACCCACCGGTACCATCGGCACGACCGAATTCTACGGCAAGGCCGGCAGTGTGCAGTGGTTGTGTCACACCCTGCATGCGGTGCTTGGCGAACACCACCTCAGTGCACTGTGCCCATCGCAACCGAAAATGAGCAAACGGGAGCTGGAAGTGCTGAAATGGTCGGCCGCAGGCAAGACCGCCGCCGAGTGTGCCTGCATCCTGGCACTGTCGCAAAGCACGGTAAATTTCCATATGCGCAGTGTCATCACCAAGACCAACGCCGCCAACAAGGCTGGCGCCATCGCCATCGCCGCCATGCGTGGCTGGATCTGAGCTTCAAACCTGCGACCTTGGGCAAAGCCCTGTAGAATCGCCCGGCAAAGCCCGGGGCGAACCGCAACGGGCAGTTTCGTACCTGAGCCAGACGCCATGCCCCTGTTGACCACCCCCTACGCCGAACTCGACCTGATCCGCCAGCCGGAACAGGCCAACGACCCGCTGCAGGCTTTCGATGCCGCCGACGAGTACCTGCTTGCGCAGCTGCACGAACAGGCCCCCGAGGCCAACTGCCGGGTGCTGGTGCTCAATGACAGCTTCGGCGCCCTGGCCGCCAGCCTGGCGGGCAAGCTGCAGGTGACCAGCAGTGGCGATTCGCACCTGGCGCACCTGGCCCTGGAAAAGAACCTGGCACGCAACGGCCTGCCGTTCGACAGCGTGCCGTTCGTGCCGGCCAGCGAACACTGGCAAGGCCCGTTCGACCGGGTGCTGGTGCGCGTGCCCAAGACCCTGGCCCTGCTCGAAGAGCAGCTGATTCGCCTGCAAGGTCACCTGGCGCCCGGTGCGCAGGTGATTGCCGGGGCGATGATCAAGCACTTGCCACGGGCTGCCGGCGACCTGATGGAGAAGTACATCGGCCCGGTGCAGGCTTCGCTGGCGCAGAAAAAGGCCCGGTTGCTGACAGCGACGGTGACCGAACGGCCTGTCGCCCGCTCGCCCTACCCTAGCCGCTACCGCCTTGACGCGCCGGCGCTGGAGCTGGTCAACCACGCCAACGTGTTCTGCCGTGAAGGCCTGGACATCGGCACCCGGGCGTTCCTGCCGCACCTGCACCGCGAACTGGGCCGCGCGCGGGTGGCAGACCTGGGCTGCGGCAACGGCGTGCTGGCGATAGCCAGCGCCCTGGCCAACCCGGATGCCCAGTACACCCTGGTCGACGAGTCGTACATGGCGGTGCAATCGGCGCGGGAGAACTGGCAGGCCGCGTTGGGCGAGCGCCCGGCGGTGTTCGAGGCAGCCGATGGGTTGGCCGGGGTAGAGAAGCAGTCGCTGGACGTTGTGCTGTGCAACCCGCCATTCCACCAGCAGCAGGTGGTGGGTGACTTCCTCGCCTGGCGCATGTTCCAGCAGGCGCGTGAGGCATTGGTGGTGGGCGGGGCGCTATATATCGTGGGTAACCGGCACCTGGGCTATCACAGCAAGCTGGCGCGGTTGTTCCGGGGGGTGGAGCAGGTGGCGGCAACGCCCAAGTTCGTCATCTTGAAAGCTCGTAAATAGGCCTTGAAGGGCTGCTTTGCAGCCCATCGCGACACAAGGCCGCTCCTACAGGGAGACGCGACAATCTGTATGATCGCGATCCCTGTAGGAGCGGCCTTGTGTCGCGAAAGGGGCGCAAAGCGCCCCCGTTGGTTCAATGGGTGGTCAGGCCGGCTGCGCCCATGAACAGGCGCATCACCCAGGCCGCCACGCCCAGGGCCGCCACGCTCATCGCCCAGATCAGCAGCAGCCAGCCCAGTCGCTGCCACAGGGGTTTCTTCTCGTCCAAGCCATGCTTGCCGGTCATCATGCGGCCCTCCTAGTGATAGCCGTCTTCATGGGTCACCTTGCCGCGGAACACGTAGTAGCTCCAGAAGGTATACATGAGGATGAACGGCAGGATGAACAGTGTGCCCACCAGCATGAAGCCCTGGCTCTGCGGTGGCGCCGCGGCATCCCAGATCGAGATCGACGGCGGGATGATATTCGGCCACAGGCTGATGCCCAGGCCGCTGTAACCGAGGAAGATCAGCACCAGCGTCAACAGGAACGGCGTGTAGTGCGCATTGCGCGCCACCGCCTTGAGCAACCCGTAGAAGGTTACCAGCACCAGGATCGGCACCGGCATGAACCAGACCAGGTTAGGCATGCTGAACCAGCGCTCGGCGATCTGCGGGTAAGCGATCGGTGTCCATAGGCTGACGATCCCGATCACCACCAGCAGCACCAGCGCCAGCGGCCGGGCAATGTCGTGCATCTTCTGCTGCAGCGACCCTTCGGTCTTCATGATCAGCCAGGTGCAACCCAACAGGGTGTAGGCAACGATCAGCCCCAGGCCGCAGAACAGGCTGAACGGGGTAAGCCAGTCAAGGGTGCCACCGGCAAAATGCCGGTCGACCACCTTGAAGCCTTCGAGGAAGGCGCCTAGTGCCACGCCCTGGAAGAAGGTGGCGATCAGCGAGCCCCAGATGAAAGCCTTGTCCCAGATATGGCGTTTGTCGGCCTTGGCCTTGAAGCGGAATTCGAAGGCCACGCCGCGGAAGATCAGGCCGATCAGCATCAGGATCAATGGCAGGTACAGTGCCTCCAGCACTACCGAGTAAGCCATCGGGAACGCCCCGAACAACCCGGCACCGCCCAGCACCAACCAGGTTTCGTTACCGTCCCACACGGGGGCGACGGTGTTCATCATCACATCGCGGTCATGCTCGCCCTTGACGAACGGGAAGAGCATGCCGATCCCCAGGTCGAAACCATCCATCACCACGTACATCATGACGCCGAAGATGATGATCACGGCCCAGATCAGCGGAAGGTCGATACCCATGGCTCAGTTCCCCTTGCTCAGGCTGGCGGAGTTGGCCTCTCGGCCATCATCGGCGGCGGACAGCGGCCGCGCCGGGGTGCGTTTGGTACCAGGGCCACCAGGGCTATGCTCGTCACCCTCACCAGTCTGCGGCCCTTTGCGCACCAGGCGCATCATGTAGCCAAGCCCGGTGCCGAACAGGGCGAAGTACACCACCACGAAGGCCACCAGGGTGAAGCCGAGCTGGGCGTAACTGTGGTTGGACACACCGTCTGCCGTGCGCATCAGGCCATACACCACCCAGGGCTGGCGGCCGATTTCGGTGGTGAACCAGCCGGCCAGCAGCGCGATCAACCCGGAAGGCCCCATCCACAGGGCCAGGTACAGGAACGGCCGCGAGGTGTAGAGCGTGCCGCGCTTGCGCAGCCAGAGGCTCCACAGACCGACGAAAATCATCAGGAAACCCAGGCCAACCATGATCCGGAACGACCAGAAGACGATGGTCGAGTTGGGTCGGTCTTCGGGTGGGAACTCCTTCATCGCCGGCACCTGCTTGTCCAGGCTGTGGGTCAGGATCAGGCTGCCGAGCGCCGGGATCTCGAGCTTGAAGCGGGTGGTTTCGGCCTGCATGTCGGGGATGCCGAACAAAATCAGCGGGGTCGGCTCGCCGGGTACGTTCTCCCAGTGACCTTCGATCGCAGCGATTTTCACCGGCTGGTGCTTGAGCGTGTTGAGGCCATGGAAGTCACCGATCACCGCCTGGATCGGGGCAACGATCAGTGCCATCCACATGGCCATCGACAGCATCTTGCGCACTGCCGGGTTGTCCCGCCCGCGCAGCAGGTGCCAGGCCGCCGAGGCACCGACAAAGAACGCAGTGGCAACGAATGCGGCAGTGGCCATGTGCATCAGGCGGTAGGGGAACGAGGGGTTGAATACCACCGCCAGCCAGTCCACCGGCACCACCCGGCCATCGATGATTTCGTGGCCTTGCGGGGTCTGCATCCAGCTGTTGGAGGCAAGGATCCAGAAGGTCGAGACCAGGGTGCCGAGCGCCACCATCACCGTGGAGAAGAAGTGCAGGCCACGGCCGACGCGGTTCCAGCCAAACAGCATGACCCCCAGGAAGCCAGCCTCGAGGAAGAACGCTGTCAGCACCTCGTAGGTAAGCAACGGGCCGGTGATGGCGCCGGCGAAGTCGGAGAAGCGGCTCCAGTTGGTACCGAACTGGTAGGCCATGACCAAGCCCGAGACCACGCCCATGCCGAAGTTGACGGCGAAGATTTTCGACCAGAAGTGATAAAGGTCGCGATAGACCTGGTTATTTGTCCGCAGCCAAAGGCCTTCAAGGACTGCCAGGTAGCTCGCCAGGCCGATGGTGATGGCCGGGAACAGGATATGGAACGATACGGTAAAGGCAAACTGCATTCGGGCGAGTTCCAAGGCCTCTATTCCGAACATGGTGCTTCCTCTTCAGATAATCCGGCGTCCGGGCCGCTGGCCCCATCGCCCACTGCCCCCACGGTAGTCGAGTGCGGCGCGTTGGAATTGTTCTGTTCGATCGCAGGGATTTCGGCCCGAGGGCCCGATCGTTACATCTGGAACAATTGATCCAGATCAACGATTGCTAGGAAGCATAGTCCTGAATGGCCCGCCGGGCCGTGTGGTTGATTGCCGCGTGACCGGTTGCCCCACCCCCTTTCATACCGCGTAAAAAAGTGCCGCTCCCGGCAAACAGTAACCGTTTGTTACAAACAGATGATACGCTGCGGCCCCCTCTACTGCGCCGAGGTCCCTGGTTTCCGATGTCCGATTCCGCACCGCAGTTGTTGCGTCACCACCGCCCTTTCCTGGCCTTCTGGCTGGCGCGCGTGTTCACCGCCAGCGGCTTCCAGATGCTCACCGTGGCCATAGGCTGGCACCTCTACCAGTTGACCGGCAATGTGCTGGACCTGGGCCTGGTCGGCCTGGTCGAGTTCGCCCCACGGGTGCTGTTCATGCTGCACACCGGGCATGTCGCCGACCGCTATGACCGGCGCAAGGTCGCTGCGCTGTGCCAGAGCCTGCAGGGGTTGATAGCCCTGGCACTGGCGCTGGGCAGCGCCACCGACAATGTCACCCGTGAGCTGATCTTCGCCCTCGCCTTCCTGCTCGGTGCCACGCGTTCGTTCGAAATGCCGGCAACCCAGGCGCTGCTGCCCAACGTGGTACCGGCCGGGCTGTTCCCACGCGCGGTGGCGGCTTCGGCATCGGCCACCCAGTCGGCAACCATCGTGGCCCCGGCGGTGGGCGGTTTCCTGTATGCCTTCGGCAGCATCTGGGTGTACGGCCCCACCGTGGCCCTGTACGCCATCGCCTGCCTGCTGACCCTGAGCCTGCAGGCTCGCGGTCAGGTGGCCCAGCGCGGGCGCGCCAGCATCGAATCGCTGCTGGCCGGTATCCGCTTCATCCGCAGCCGGCCCGATATCCTCGGCGCCATCTCGCTGGACCTGTTCGCCGTACTGCTGGGCGGGGCCACCGCGTTGCTGCCGGTGTTCGCCAAGGACATCCTGCTGACCGGCCCGCTGGGCCTCGGCCTGCTGCGTTCGGCGCCAGCGGTGGGGGCGTTGCTGATGTCGCTGTGGCTGGCACGCTTCCCGTTCGAGCGCAACGTGGGGCGGACCATGTTCACGGCAGTGGGCGTGTTCGGCGTGGCGACCATCGCCTTTGGCCTGTCGACCTCGTTCTGGTTCTCGCTGGCGGTGCTGGTGGTGCTGGGCGCGGCGGACATGATCAGCATGGTCATCCGCGGCGCCTTCGTGCAGCTGGAGACGCCGGATGAAATGCGCGGGCGGGTGAGTGCGGTGAACGGCTTGTTCATTGGTGCCTCGAACCAGCTCGGCGAGTTCGAATCGGGGGTTACGGCGCACTGGTTTGGCACAGTGCCGGCGGTGGTGCTGGGTGGGGTGGGCACTTTGGTGGTAACGGGGGTGTGGATAAGACTGTTCCCCACACTGGCCAAGCGAGATCGGTTGCATCACGGTTGATCTGTAGCCTGTACCGGCCCTTTCGCGGGTAAACCCGCTCCCACAAGGACCGCGCCGCCCTTAGGCCTGGTGGGGTACCTGTGGGAGCGGGTTCACCCGCGAAGAGGCCGGCACAGGGAAAAAATTACCATTCCCCAACGGCGATAGGCCCCCGCCAAGCATGCTGGTATGATGCGCGGCTTTTTTCCGCCCCACACAAAACCACGGCAACCGGTACGGTCTGTGCTTTGCTGATGGGGTCGATAAATTCATGGCGCCGGGGGCGCCTTGGGGAGCGGGCATGCTGGAAAGGCTGTTTCAACTAAAAGCACACAACACCAATGTGCGCACCGAGATTCTCGCGGGCGTCACCACCTTCCTGGCCATGGCCTACATCCTGTTCGTCAACCCGAGCATCCTCGGCGAGACAGGCATGGACAAGGGCGCGATCTTCGTCGCCACCTGCCTGGCCGCGGCCATCGGCTCGGTGACCATGGGCCTGATCGCCAACTACCCGATCGCCCTGGCGCCGGGCATGGGCCTGAACGCGTTCTTCACCTACACCGTGGTCCTGCACATGGGCCACACCTGGCAGGTGGCACTGGGTGCGGTGTTCCTGTCGGCAGTGATGTTCTTCCTGCTGTCGATCTTCCGCATCCGCGAATGGATCGTGAACAGCATCCCGCTGCCGCTGCGTTCGGCCATTGCCGCGGGTATCGGCCTGTTCCTGGCGCTGATCGCCCTGCATAACGCAGGCATCGTCGTCGATAACCCGGCCACCCTGGTGGGCCTCGGCGACCTCAAGCAGCCAGCACCGATCCTCGCCACCCTGGGCTTCTTCCTTATCGTCGGCCTGGAGTCGCTGAAAGTGCGCGGTGCCGTGCTGATCGGCATTCTCGCCGTAACCATCGCCTCGATCCTGATGGGCGTGACGCCATTCGGCGGCGTGGTCTCGATGCCGCCATCACTGGCCCCGACCTTCCTGCAACTGGACATCGCCGGCGCGCTGGACGTGGGCCTGGTCAGCGTGATCTTCGCCTTCCTGTTCGTCGACCTGTTCGACAACTCCGGCACCCTGATCGGCGTGGCCAAGCGCGCCGGGCTGATGGGCAAGGACGGCCACATGCCGAAGATGGGCCGAGCCCTGATCGCCGACAGTACCGCAGCCATGGCCGGCTCCCTGCTGGGCACCTCGACCACCACCAGCTACATCGAATCCGCCGCGGGCGTGAGCGCCGGTGGCCGTACCGGCCTGACCGCCATCGTGGTCGCCGTGCTGTTCCTGCTGGCGCTGTTCTTCGCCCCGCTAGCCGGTAGCGTGCCGGCCTTCGCCACTGCACCGGCGCTGCTGTTCGTCGCGGTACTGATGGCCTCGGGCCTGGCAGAAATAAACTGGGACGATGTCACCGAAGCCGCACCGGTGGTAGTGACCGCCCTGGCCATGCCGCTGACCTACTCGATCGCCAACGGCATCGCCTTCGGCTTCATTTCCTGGACTGCCGTCAAGCTGATCTCTGGCCGCCACCGCGACCTGAACCCGGCCCTGGTGATCCTTTCCATCCTGTTCGTCATCAAGCTGGGCTGGTTCAACGCATGAGTGCTGCTTTCGACCCCTCCTCCTACACCACCCAGCTGGATGCCAAGGTGGCCCGGCTGCGTGAGCTGCTGGCGCCGTTCGGCGCGCCAGAGCCGGCTGTATTCGACTCGCCGCGCGAGCATTACCGCCTGCGCGCCGAATTCCGCCTGTGGCGCGAAGACGGCCAGCGCCACTACGCCATGTTCGCCCCGGGCGAGAAGCACAAGGCGATCCTGATCGACGATTTCCCCATCGCCAGCCAGCGCGTCAATGCACTGATGCCACGCCTGAAGGCGGCCTGGCAGGCCAGCGAGGAACTGGGCAACCGCCTGTTCCAGGTGGAGTTCCTCACCACCCTGGCTGGCGATGCCATGGTCACCCTGTGCTACCACCGCCCACTGGACGAGGCCTGGGAAGTGGCCGCACGGCAACTGGCCGAAGAGCTGGGCGTGAGCATCATTGGCCGCTCCAAGGGCAAGCGCCTGGTGATCGGCCGTGACTACGCGGTGGAAAAACTCGATGTGGCTGGCCGTGTGTTCAGCTACCGCCAGCCGGAAGGCGCGTTCACCCAGCCCAACGGTGCGGTGAACCAGAAGATGCTGAGCTGGGCCTTCGAGGCCATCGGCGAGCGCGACGACGACCTGCTGGAGCTTTACTGCGGCAACGGCAACTTCACCCTGCCGCTGGCCACCCGCGTGCGCCAGGTGCTGGCCACCGAAATCAGCAAGACCTCGGTCAACGCCGCGCTGAGCAACCTCGACGAAAACGCTGTGGATAACGTGCGGCTGGTGCGCCTGTCGGCGGAAGAACTGACCCAGGCGCTGAATGAGGTACGGCCGTTCCGCCGACTGGAAGGCATTGACCTGAAGAGCTACGCGTTCGGCACGGTGTTCGTCGACCCGCCGCGGGCGGGGATGGACCCGGACACCTGCGAGCTGACCCGGCGTTTCGAGCGGATCCTGTACATCTCGTGCAACCCGGAGACACTGGCGGCGAACATTGCCCAGTTGCAGGATACGCACCGCATCGAGCGGTGTGCGTTGTTTGACCAGTTCCCCTATACCCACCATATGGAGAGTGGGGTTTTGCTGGTTCGGCGCTGACCTTCAGACAGCCGGGGCTGCTTTGCAGCCCATCGCGACACAAGGCCGCTCCTACAGGAAGAACGCGATTCCCTGTAGGAGCGGCCTTGTGTCGCGATGGGCCGCAAAGCGGCCCCCGAGGTCCAACTCAGAAGTCGAAGAACACCGTCTCCCCGTCCCCCTGAATACGGATATCGAAGCGATACGCCGTCTTCCCGTCCACCTCGCAACGCTTGGCCACCAGGGTCTCGCGCCGCTGCGGCTGCTCGATCAGGTTGAGCACCGGGCACTTGGCATTGGCCTCGGCCTCATCATCGAAATACAGGCGCGTGTGCAGATGGATGTTGATCCCCCGGGCAAACAGGCTGATGTTGATGTGCGGTGCCATTGGCACACCGGCGGCGTTTTTCACCACGCCTGGCTTCACCGTATGCGCCGTCCACTCACCCGCGTCAAAGGTGGTAGCCGTGCGGCCAAAGCTGTTGAAGGCGTTTTCCAGGTTGTAGGCATCTTGGTACTCACCGTTGGCGTCGGCTTGCCAGAGCTCCAGGAACGAGTCCCGCACCAGGTGGCCATTGCCATCATACACATGGCCGATCAGCAGAATATGCTCGCCGGGCGCATCCGGCTTGGCCAGGCGGTTCCAGATTTCCTGGTCGCGGGTCGGGTTCCCGGCGGCTTCCAGGGCCAGGCCGATGTGCACGTAGGGGCCGGCGGTCTGCGAAGGGGTTTCCGGCAGCAGTTCGATTGGCATGGCGGGGTCCTCAGCAGTTTTCGAAGTGGGTCTTGCGCTGGCCGCGCAGCACGATGTCGAAGCGGTAGGCCAGGCAGTCCATCGGGTTGGCGTTACTCATGTCGAGCTTGGCAATCAACTGCTGCACGGCTTGCGGGTTGGCGATCGACTTGACGATCGGGCACATCGGAATCAGCGGGTCACCCTCGAAGTACAGTTGGGTGATCAGCTTGGTGGCGATCGACGGGCCGCTGATGGCGAAGTGGATGTGCGCCGGGCGCCAGTCGTTCGGGCCGTTGCGCCATGGGTACGGGCCCGGCTTGATGGTGCGGAAGCTGTAGTAGCCGTCACGGTCGGTCAGGCAGCGGCCGACGCCACCGAAGTTCGGGTCCAGCGGTGCCAGGTAGCGGTCGTTCTTGTGACGGTAGCGGCCGCCGGCGTTGGCCTGCCACATTTCCACCAGGGTGTTCGGCACAGGCTTGCCGTACTGGTCGACCACACGGCCGGCGACGATGATGCGCTCGCCGATCGGCAGGCCACCGTTGTTGAAGTTCAGCAGCAGGTCATGGTCGTGGGCGCCGAAGCCCAGGTGGGAAAAGTCCGGGCCGGTAGTTTCGCTGATCGACTGCGGGATGCTGACCAGTGCCTGGCGCGGCGAGCGGGCAATGGATGTCTTGTAGTCAGGCGTAAGGGCTTTCGGGTGCCAGTTGCGATCACGGATCACGAAGCGGCTGTTGTCCTGGGCGGGCATGCCGGTTTCCTCTCTTGGAATTATGGAAATGCGAGGGGGGCTTCTACGAAACCCTGTCGCGGGCAAGCCCGCTCCCACATGCAGTTTCCAGCAGGTAGCAGGCAATGAACATTGAAATCAGGCATTTCACACATAACCATTTGGTTATGGATAAACACCTTGGCCTGACACTCGCCGTTGTCGTGGACTAATCTTTGCCTTCTTGTTTCACGCTCTGGAGAGCATTCATGGAATGGCGAAAAGGCCGACGCAGCGACAATGTGGTCGATGCCCGAGGCGAAGGTGGTGGTGGTGGCATGCGTTTCGGCGGCGGCAAGGGGCTGGGGCTTGGCGCAGTGTTGCTGATTGTCGGCATCGGCTGGCTCACCGGCCAGGACCCGTTGCAGATTCTCGGTCAACTCGCCGGCCAGATGGAACAGCAGCAACAGCAGGTGCCCAGCAGTGCGGGTGGCAAGGCCCCGTCGGCCAACGACCAGCAGGCCGAGTTCGTCGCCTCGATCCTGGGCGATACCGAAGACACCTGGAAAGCCCTGTTCGCCGAGGGCGGCAAGCAGTACCGCGACCCCAAGCTGGTGCTGTTCAGCGGCCAGGTCAATTCGGCCTGTGGCTTTGCCTCGGCGGCGGTGGGGCCGTTCTACTGCCCGGCGGACCAGCGGGTTTACCTGGACATGTCGTTCTTCCGCGAAATGGAAACCCGCTTCGCCGCCGCCGGCGACTTTGCCCAGGCCTACGTGATCGCCCACGAAATCGGCCATCACGTGCAGACCCTGCTGGGCGTGTCGGCCAAGGTCGATGCCGCGCGCCGCAGTGGTCAGCGCATGGAAGGCGACAACGGCCTGCTGGTGCGCCAGGAACTGCAGGCCGACTGCCTGGCCGGCGTATGGGCCTACCAGGCGCAGAAGCGCCTGAACTGGCTGGAGCCGGGTGACGTCGAAGAGGCGCTGAACGCGGCCAATGCCATTGGCGATGACCGCCTGCAGCAGCAGGGCCGCGGCCGCGTGGTGCCGGACTCTTTCACCCATGGCACCTCGGCGCAGCGGGTGCGCTGGTTCAAGGCCGGGTTTGCCGAGGGTGAGGTAAACCGCTGCGATACCTTCAGTGCGCGCAACCTCTGAGGCTTCGGGGGCCGCTTTGCGGCCCTTCGCGGGGCAGCCCCAATCAAGTCAGTTACAAATCTGCTGAAAAAGCGTTTCAGCTTCCCCCATCACTGCCGATAACCCCTGCACGAGTCAGCAGGCATCCAGAACAACAACGCCTGGCGATCGACGATCAAGCGAGCGAAAAAACTTCTGGAGAGCGTGCATGAACAACTGGTTCGCCAACATCAGCGTCAACCTCAAACTCGGCCTGGGTTTCGGCCTGGTACTGATCCTCACCGGCCTGCTGGCCCTGACTGGCTGGACCAGCCTGGGCAGCCTGATCGACCGCAGCAACTGGATGGGCGATATCGGCCAGCTCAACAAGGACCTGACCGACCTGCGTATTGCGCGCCTCCAGTACATGATTGCCAACGGCGACGATGCCGCCGCCGCCAATACCCAGGCCAAGCTGGACGCCTTCAGCAAGCAGCAGGCCTACCTGGCCAGCACCTTCAAGAGCCCGGAGAACATCAAGCTGCTGGGTGAGCTGGGCGAGACCATCAGCGCCTACAAGGTGTCGCTGAACAAGATGCGCCAGGGCTACGACGCTACCCGCACCGCGCGCACGGCCATGGATGGCTCGGCCAGCCGCGCCGACCAGGCCATGGACACCCTCAGCCAGGATGTCATGGCACGCCCCGAAGCCGACAGCGTGCGCCTGACCCAGTACCAGCAGATCAGCAAGGCTCGCCAGCAACTTCTGCAGGTGCGCATTGACGTACGCGGCTATATTGCCGAAAACAGCACCACCAACGAGCAGGCCGCTCTGCGCCAGCTGGACACCGCCCTGGCCGAGATCGACAACCTCAAGCGCCATCTGCCCAACGAAGACACGCGCCTGCAACAGTTTGAAAGCTCGGTGCTGGCCTACCGTGACGCCGTGCGCCAGTTCCGCGATGCAGTCGCCAATATCACCACAGCGCGCGCCGAAATGACCGTTCAGGGTGCCGACATCGTCAAGCGCAGCGACGCGCTGTACCAGATCCAGCTGCAGCGCCGCGACATCGAGAGCACCCAGGCCCGCAGCCTGCAGACCATCGCCACGCTGCTGGCTCTGCTGGTCGGCGTGTTGGCAGCCGTGCTGATCACCCGGCAGATCACCCGCCCGCTGCAAGACACCCTGGTGGCAGTGGAAAAGATCGCCAGCGGCGACCTCACCCAACACCTGCGCGTCACCCGACGCGACGAACTGGGCGTGCTGCAACAAGGCATCGCCCGCATGGGCACCACTTTGCGTGAGCTGATCAGCGGCATCCGCGACGGCGTCACCCAGATCGCCAGCGCTGCCGAGGAACTGTCGGCGGTGACCGAGCAGACCAGCGCCGGCGCCAACAGTCAGAAGGTCGAGACCGACCAGGTGGCCACCGCCATGCACGAAATGGCCGCTACCGTCCAGGAAGTGGCGCGCAACGCCGAACAGGCCTCGCATGCCGCCACCGGTGCCGATGACGAAGCCCGTGCCGGCGACCGCGTGGTGGGCGAAGCAATTGGCCAGATCGAGCGCCTGGCCGAGGACATGCACCGCTCCACCGAGGCCATGAACCTGCTGCAGCAGGAAAGCCAGAAGATCGGCAGCGTGATGGACGTGATCAAGTCCGTGGCCGAGCAGACCAACCTGCTGGCGCTGAACGCGGCGATCGAGGCTGCGCGTGCCGGCGAAGCCGGCCGTGGCTTTGCCGTGGTCGCCGACGAAGTACGCGGCCTGGCCCAGCGCACGCAGAAATCCACCGAAGAGATCGAAGAGCTGATCGCCAGCCTGCAGCATGGGACCCAGCAAGTGGCTACAGCCATGCAAGGCAGCCGTACCCTGACCGACAGCAGCGTCGAGCTGGCGCGCAAGGCCGGGGCGTCGCTGGAGAGCATCACCAGCACAGTGTCGAACATCCAGTCGATGAACCAGCAGATTGCCGCGGCGGCAGAGCAGCAGAGTGCGGTGGCGGAGGAGATCAGCCGCAGCATCCTGAATGTGCGCGATGTATCGGAGCAGACGGCGGCGGCCAGTGACGAAACGGCAGCGTCCAGCGTGGAGCTGGCGCGGTTGGGCGGGCAGTTGCAGACGTTGGTCAGCCAGTTCCGCGTCTGATCCTGGAATCTGGGGCCGCTTTGCGGCCCATCGCGACACAAGGCCGCTCCCACATTGATCGGCGTACGCAGGTCTTTGTGGGAGCGGCCTTGTGTCGCGAAAGGAGGGCAAAGCCCTCCCAGCGATGGAACAGGTATTACTTGACGATCATCCCTACCCCACGCCCACGCGGATCGGAAGCGGTCTCCAGCTTCGCCCCATCCACCCGGATCGCCTGGATATCGCCCATCTCCCAGCCCTGGTCCTCCAGCACATAGCCCATCTTCTTCAGTTCATCAGCCACAGGCCCGGTCAGCGGCGCGTAGCTGTCGAAATAGATGGTGTCCTTGGGCAGCAACTGATGGTGCACGCGCTGCGCCGCTACCGCCTTGTCCAGCGGCATGCCGTAGTCGTAAAGGTTATTCATCACCTGGAAAATCGAGGTGAAGATCCGCGAGCCACCCGGGGTACCGATGACCAGCTCGACCTTGCCATCGCGGGTCATCAGGCTGGGGCCCATGGACGACAGCATGCGCTTGCCGGGCGCGATGGCATTGGCATCGCCGCCAACCACACCAAAGGCATTCGCCGCCCCCGGCTTGGCGCTGAAGTCATCCATCTCATCGTTGAGCAGGAAGCCGGCGCCTTTCACCACCACGCCACTGCCGTAGTCGAGGTTAAGGGTGTAGGTGTTGCTGACCGCGTTACCCTGCTTGTCGACGATCGAGAAGTGCGTGGTCTGGTGCGGCTCCAGGCCCGGCTTTACCTTGTCAGTGTCGGAAATCGCTTTCGGGTTGACCTGCGCGGCGCGCTTGGCCAGATAATCCTTGGCCACCAGCTGGTCCACCGGCACTTTGGTGAAGGCCGGGTCGCCGAGGTAATCGGCGCGGTCGGCGAATACGCGCTTCTCGATCTCGGCCAACAGGTGGATGTACTGCGCCGAATTGTGCGCCACACCCTTGAAATCCGCCGCGCGGTTTTCCTTGATGCCGAGCAGCTGGGCCAGGGCGACGCCACCGGAGCTTGGCGGTGGAGCGGTGTAGACCACATTGCCACGCCAGCTCACGGCCATCGGCTCACGCCATATGGCCTTGTAGTCCTGGAGGTCTTGCTTGGTGATCAGGCCCTTGTCGGCCTGCATCTGCGCCACCAGCAGGTCGGCGGTCTTGCCCTGGTAGAACTCGCTCACGCCATTGTCGGCGATGCGCTCCAGGGTCTGGGCCATTTCCGGTTGCTTGAACAGCTCGCCGACCTTCATGTTGCCGAAGTAGTCATTGAAATTGGTCGCGGTCTTGAACATGCCCTGGGCATCGTTGCGGTACTGGTACTGCTTTGCAGCCACCTTGAAGCCGTTTTTCGCATAGCCGATGGCCGGGGTCAGCAGCTCGCTCCAGGGCAACTTGCCGAACTTCTGGTGCGCCTCCCACAACCCCATCACAGTGCCAGGTACGCCAGCAGCGCGTGCCCCGACCAGGCTAAGGTTCTCGATGACCTCCCCCTTGTCATCCAGGTACATGTTGCGCGTGGCGGCCTTGGGCGCGACTTCGCGGTAGTCGAGGAAGTAGGGTTTGCCGTCAACGAACAGGGTCATGAACCCACCACCGCCGATGTTGCCGGCCTCCGGATAAGTCACCGCCAGGGTAAACGCCGTGGCCACTGCCGCATCCACCGCGTTGCCGCCTTTCTTGAGGATGTCGGCGGCCACCTGTGCACCATATTGATCAGGCGCAGCCACCGCGCCGCCCTCCAGGGAGGCGGCATAAACCGAGGAACCGCTCAGGATCGCGGCTGCGAGGGCAAGGTACTGGAATGGAACAATACGCATGACACTTCCTTGGTGTTGTTTTTGTTGAGCGTTCAGTAAGGCCGAAGCGCTTCGACTGTGCAATCAACCGCAGGAAGTTTCGCCGCCTGTGGACAGGGTCTGTCGCGTTCAGGCAACTCAGCTGGCGTACATCGCCAACTTGCGCTGGATGAAATCGAGGAAGCACTGGATACGCAGCGCCAGCTGGGTGTTGCGGTAGTACACCGCGTGGATCGGCTGGCGGTAGCCGTTGTTGGCTTCGCTCAGCAACACCTGCAGGCGCCCGGTGCGGATGTCCTCGTGGGTCATGAAGTGCGACAGGCTGACGATGCCCTCGCCGGCCAGCGCCAGTTGGCGCAAGGTCTCGCCGCTGGAGGCGATCAGCGACGGGCGGATGCTCCAGCGGTCACCCTGGGCATGGCGCAGAGGCCAGTGGTTGAGCGATTCGGGCTGGCTGAAGCCGAGCAGGCAGTGGTCGGCCAGGTCCTCGACCCGCTGTGGCGTGCCATGCTGCTCGAGGTAAGCCGGGCTGGCCAGCACCTGTACCGGGCTGCACCCCAGGTTGCGCGCGTGCAGGCTGGAGTCAGCCAGTTCGCCGATACGGATTGCCACATCGGTGCTCTGCTCCAGCAGGTCGATGACCAGGTCGTCAGTATTGAGCTCCAGTTCGATGCCAGGGTATTGGCGGCGGAACTCGCCGATCCACGGCAGGATGGCATGCAGCATGAACGGAGAGGCGGCGTTGATGCGAAGGCGCCCGGTGGGGGTCTGGCGGTTCATCGACAGGCGCTCTTCCATTTCGTCCATCTGTTCCAGAATCAGCCGCGCGCGTTCGAGGAAGAAGCGACCTTCCTCGGTCAGGTCCATGCGCCTGGTGGTGCGATTGACCAGCGTGGTGCCCAGCTTGCCTTCCAGGCGCGACAGGGTACGGCTGACGGCAGACGGGGTCTGGCCTATCTGCTCGGCAGCGGCGGAAATCGAGCCGCAGTCGATGACGGCGACGAATACCTGGAGTTCTTCGGATCGGGTTTTCACATCTGCGCCTGTGGTTGGTCTCTGCAGGGAGTAGATAGCCGCTTGTCGTGGCCAAGTCCAGCAGCGACTGTGCCGGCCTCTTCGCGGGTAAACCCGCTCCCACAGATACTGCACGCTTCTCAAGGACTGTGGGGTACCTGTGGGAGCGGGTTCACCCGCGAAGAGGCCGGCACAGGTAAACCTTACCGTGCCGTGCCAAATACCTTGTCCAGGTGCGCCTCATAGGCCGCCAAGGCAGCCGGCACATCCGGCCGTTTCATCACATCCACCGCCAAAAAGGTCGGCAGCCCGGTCATGCCAAGGAACTGGTTGGCCTTGTGGAACGGGAAATACACCGCATCCACACCCTTGCCCTCAAAAAAATCGCTCGGATCGTCGAATGCCTGCTGCGGCGCATTCCAGGTCAGCGAAAGCATGTACTGCTTGCCGTGCACCAGGCCACCGCTACCGTACTTCTGTGAGTGGTCCGCACGGGTACGGCCGTCGTTGGCATACAAGCTGCCATGGCCTGCAGTGAACACGTCATCGACGTACTTCTTCACGGTCCATGGCGCGCCCATCCACCACCCTGGCATCTGGTAGATCACCACATCGGCCCAAAGGAACTTCTCCACTTCTTCCTGGGCGTCATAGCCACCATCGATGTAGGTCTGGCGCACATCGAAACCGGCCCGGTCCAGATGAGCGATGGCCGCTTCGTGCAAGGTCGCGTTGAGGCGACCATCGGAGTGAGCGAACTGTTTACCACCGTTGAGCAAAAGGATCTTCTTCATGCGAGCCTCGCGGAAAATTCAGGCCGGCAGATTAGGGGCTCGCGGGCGCGGGATACAGTAATCCAGGAGCAAAATACAATTGAGTTGAAGTCACGAATAAACAACACATTATTGCATTAGAATCGCATCACCTCCCATCACCGAGTAGTGCCCCATGAGTGAGCAGTACGCCTTCATCCTCAAAGCCAAGACCCGCCCGGAAATGGCTGAAGCGTTCGAAACCCTGTTCCGCGCCTACGTCGAGCCAAGCCGCCAGGAGCCGGGCTGCATCGAGTACCACATGCTGCGCGACAAGCAGGACCCGAGCCTCTTCATGTTCTTCGAGGTCTGGGCCGACAAGGCCGCGCTGGATGTGCATTCGGCCCTGCCGCACATGACCGCATTCTTCGAAAAACGCATGGACTATCTGGAGCGCGATTTCGACATCCAGATGATCGACATGCTCAGCGCATCAAGCGCTAACCGCTGATCAGCAAATGGCTGGCTGACGCGACCAGTATGGAAGCGGGCTTGCCCGCGAAGCAGACACCGCGGTGGATGGCACGGGCTTCGCCCGTGTTCGCGGGTGAACCCGCTCCCACAGGGTGAGCGGTATCGCTCGGATCGACGCTATACCTGTGGGGGTTTACCCGCGAAGAAGGCTCACACACAATTGCGCCATCACGCCCCACGAAAAGGATTTTCCAGTGGCCTCGATCTACCAGCTCAAACCACGCTTCCAGGCCCTGCTCCGCCCTACCGTACAACGCCTTTACGACCGCGGTGTCACCGCCAACCAGGTCACCGTCGCCGCCGCCCTGCTGTCAATCCTGCTGGGCCTGCTGCTGGCTGCGCTGCCTCATCTCTCCTGGCTGTTCATCCTGGTACCGGTCTGGATGCTGCTGCGCATGGCGCTGAACGCCGTCGACGGCATGCTCGCCCGGGAATTCGGCCAGCAATCCACCCTCGGCGCCTACCTCAACGAACTCTGCGACGTGATCGCCGACGCCGCGCTGTACCTGCCCTTCGCCCTGCTGGTCGGTGTCTCGCCAACCTTGGTGGTACTCGTAGTGCTCAGCGCCACCTTCAGCGAATACGCCGGTGTCATGGGCCCGCTGGCCGGCGCTTCAAGGCGCTACGACGGGCCCATGGGCAAGAGCGACCGGGCCTTTGCCTTCGGTGTGCTGGGCACCGATGTCGCCTTCGGCCTGCTGAACGGCACCTGGGTCAACGGCTTGTTGCTGGTCATCCTCGCACTCTCGCTCTATACCCTCTACAACCGGGTTCGCCAAGGGCTGGCCGAAACCCGCTGAGCCCACTGCCGTCGCAAAAGGATGTCGACCATGCGCCAAGCGCAAGCGCTGCACTTCTCCACCCATGACGGCGTCGAGCTGCACTACCGTCACTGGCCTGCCACCCGCAACCAACACCAGCCACGCCGGGCCGTGGTGATGTTCCACCGCGGTCACGAACACGGCGGGCGCATGGCCCACCTGGCCGATGAACTGGACATGCCAGGCTACGATTTCTTCGCCTGGGATGCCCGTGGCCACGGCCAGTCGCCGGGCGCGCGCGGCGACAGCCCGGGGTTCGCCACCAGCGTGCGCGATGTGCAGACCTTCATCGAGCATATCCAGGCCCGCCACGGTATCGCCGAACAGGACCTGGTGGTGCTGGCGCAGAGCGTCGGGGCCGTGCTGGTCGCCACCTGGGCCCACGACTACGCGCCCAAGGTGCGCTGCCTGGTGCTGGCCTCGCCAGCGTTCAAGGTCAAACTGTACGTGCCGTTCGCCCGCACCGGCCTGAAGCTGCTGAAGGCCCTGCGCGGCAACTTCTTCGTCAACAGCTACGTCAAGCCTCGCCTGCTTACCCACGACCCTGAGCGGGTCATGTCGTACGTGGCCGACCCGCTGATCAGCCGGCCGATTTCGGTGACCATGCTGCTGGGCCTGTACGAAGCCGCCGACCGGGTGGTGGCGGACGCCCAGGCCATTCAGCTGCCGACCCAGCTGCTGGTGTCCGGTGCCGACTTCGTGGTCGAACGCAAGCCGCAGGAACGCTTCTTCGAACGCCTGGGCAGTGCGCGCAAGGAAATGCACATCCTGCCAGGCTTCTTCCACGACACCCTTGGCGAACGTGACAGGGCCCATGCCTTGCGGCGCATCGAGCGGTTTGTCGAACATTGCTTCGCCAGCCCCGCCGCCCTGCCGTCACTGCTCGATGCCGACAAGACCGGCGCCAGCTGCGCCGAAGCCGAAAGCCTAGCCGCACCGCTGCCGCGCAACTCGCCCCGCGACCTTTACTGGCGTGCTACCCGCGCCGGGCTGCGTCTGGGCAAGGGGCTGTCCGAAGGCGTGAAGCTGGGTTTCGATACCGGTTTCGATTCGGGAAGTACCCTCGACTACGTCTACCGCAACCAACCGACCGGCAAAGGCAGGCTCGGCCGCCTGGTCGACCGGAACTACCTCGACGCCATCGGCTGGCGTGGCATCCGCCAGCGCAAACTGCACCTAGAGGAACTGCTGCGCCTGGCCATCGGCCGCCTGTGCGAACAGCAGCGGCCAGTGCACATTGTCGATATCGCCGCCGGCCATGGCCGCTACATCCTCGAGGCCTTGCAGGACCTCGAACAGCGGCCGGACTCGATCCTGCTGCGTGACTACAGCGAACTGAACGTGCAGCAAGGCAGCGCACTGATCGCCGAAAAGGGCATGGCCGACATCGCCCGTTTCGTCCACGGCGATGCCTTCGACCGCCAGAGCCTGGCCACCCTGGAACAACCACCGACCCTGGCCGTGGTCTCTGGCCTGTACGAACTGTTCGCCAGCAACCAGTTGGTGGGCAACTCGCTGGCAGGCCTGGCCGATGCGCTTGAGGATGGCGGCTACCTGGTCTATACCGGCCAGCCGTGGCACCCGCAACTGGAAATGATCGCCCGCGCCCTCACCAGCCACCGCGGTGGCGAGGCCTGGGTGATGCGCCGCCGCAGCCAGGCCGAAATGGACCAGCTGGTAGAGGCGGCAGGCTTCCGCAAGCTGGCCCAGCGCATCGATGAATGGGGCATTTTCAGCGTCAGCCTGGCACAACGGGTGCGCTGAATGAGCTCATCACGCGAGCCCGGGCTGATCCGCCGGGGCGTGTTCTGGCTTCTGCTGCTGGGGCCGCTGTTCTTCCTCAGCTACGGGCTGGCGAACAACCACACGGCCGGGCGCAGTGATGTCGGCAGCCTGGTGTTCAGTTGGGAAAGCCACACGCCGTTGTGGCCGTGGACGATCATCCCGTACTGGTCGATCGACCTGCTATACGGCTTGTCCTTCCTGCTGCCGCGCACCCGCCAGGAAATGGACCGGCACGCGCTGGCGCTGCTCACTGCGCAGTTGATCAGCGTCACCTGCTTCCTGCTCTGGCCGCTGCGCTTCACCTTCGAACGGCCGGAACTGGGCGGGGTATTCGGCTGGTTGTTCGATGTGCTGATGGGCTTCGACAAGCCGTTCAATCAGGCGCCTTCGCTGCATATTGCCCTGCTGGTGATCATCTGGACGATGTTTGCCCGGCACGTGCGGCGCCAACCCTGGCGTTGGCTGATGCATGGCTGGATGGCACTGATCGGGGTGTCGGTGCTGACCACCTGGCAGCACCATTTCATCGATGTGCCGACAGGGGCATTGGTGGGGTTCGTCTGCGTCTGGTTGTGGCCATATCGGGGGCAACTGCCCTGGCAGCAGGTGCACCTTGCGCGGGATGCCAAGCGCTGGCGGTTGGCGTTGTTCTATACAGTGGGTGGGCTGCTGTGCGCAGTGCCTGCCGTTACGCTGGGCGGCGCCTGGCTGTGGTTGACCTGGCCGGCCGTGTCGCTGGCTTTGGTGGCGCTGAACTATGGCGTGCTCGGCGCAGGCGGGTTTCAGAAAGGCGCCGATGGGCGCTTGTCGAATGCAGCCAGCTGGCTGCTGGCACCGTACCTGATTGGGGCGTGGGTCAACTCGCGGTTGTGGACCTGGCGGCACCCGCAGGCCGATGAAGTGTGTGATGGCGTGTACCTTGGGCGCGTTCCAGGGCATGGCGCGCAGTTCGCTGGGGTGGTCGATTTGTGCGCTGAGCTACCGTGTCATGTTCAGAACAGCGCCGCTCCTACACAGGTCGCGTCCGCCATTGGCTACGCATGTTTTCCTACCCTGGACCTGATCGCCCCGGAAAGCCCATTGCTGCACCAGGCCGCCATCGCCATCGAACGCCTGCGCTCCCAAGGCCCGGTACTGGTCTGCTGCGCCCTGGGCTATTCGCGCAGCGCCAGCGCCGTGGCCGCCTGGCTGGTGCTCACGGGCCGCTGCAGTGATGCTCGCCAGGCCGAAGCGCTGATCCGCAAGGCCCGCCCCGGCGTGGTCCTGCACAGCGCACATCGCCAAGCCTTGCAACAGCTAGGGACACAACCATGACGCTGTATGTGGTGGCCAGCCTGCTGGGCCGTGGCAAACAACTGGAACGCCTGTCGGACGGCCTCACCTTGCTGGCCTTGGCCTATGGCCTGGCGCCCTTGCTGGGGACCCAGCTGCAACCGCTGGCCAGCCTGCTGTGCATTGTGCTGCTGGTGTTAGGTGTACTGCACAAGTACTGGGCCATCCGCGTGGCCGTGGATGCCGAACTGTTCGCCCACCTCGCTGCCAGCCGCGACCTGGCAGCGGACACCCAGGCTCTGGACCGCGCCCTGTTCGAGCTGAAACTCAAACCGCAGGCCACTGATTCCCGTGCCTGGCCTGCTCGCAGCCAAGCTGCGCTGGCCCTGTTACGCCGCCAGGCAGTGTGCCTGGGCCTGCAGCTGTCGCTGGCGCTGGCTACCCTGCTGACACTGCCTTTGAAGGGATGACTACCGATCCATGCTCGCCAACCTGACCGCCTACCTCATCACTTCCGCCGCCCGCCTGATAACCGGCGCCCGCGCCCTGTGGCTGGGCTGCACGCCGCTGCCGGTGCAGCGCCTGTATTTCGCCAACCACAGTAGCCATGGCGATTTCGTACTGCTGTGGGCCTCGCTGCCGCAGCCGCTGCGCAAGCGTACCCGTCCGGTAGCCGGTGCCGATTACTGGGCCAGGCCGGGCATTCGCGATTTTCTTATCCGCAAGGTCTTCAATGGCGTGCTGATCAACCGGCAGCACAGCGCCGGCCAGGGCAGCCCGTTGCAGCCGATCCTCGAAGCCGTGGCCCAGGGCGACTCGCTGATCTTCTTCCCGGAGGGCACCCGCAATCTCGGCGACGAGCCGCTGATGCCGTTCAGGAGTGGGCTGTACCACCTGGCAGCAGCCAACCCCGACGTCGAGCTGGTGCCGGTGTGGATCGCCAACCTGAACCGGGTGATGCCCAAGGGCCGCGCCCTGCCATTGCCGTTGCTGTGCACATTGAGCTTTGGCGAACCGCTGCACCTGCAGCCGGATGAAAGCAAGCCAGCCTTCCTCGAGCGGGCCAGCCAGGCCCTGCTGAACCTGGCCCCCAAGGATGCCTGAGATGGACGACAACACCCTTTCCCTGTTCGCCGGCATCGGCGCCCTGCTGCTGCTCGCCAGCGTGATCGGCCGCCTGCTCAAATGGCGCGCCGGCCCGGCCCCGCACGCGGTGATCGACAACCTCAACGCCCGCATCAACGCCTGGTGGGTGATGGTGCTGGTGATCGGCATCGCCTTCCTGTTCGGCAAATACGGCGTGATCGTGCTGTTCTACGGCGTATCGTTCTACGCCCTGCGCGAGTTCATGACCCTCACCCCGACCCGGCGCAGTGACTACCCGGCACTGGTGGCGGCGTTCTATGTGGCACTGCCGGTGCAGTACGTGCTGATCGCCATGGACTGGTACGGCCTGTTCAGCATCTTCATCCCGGTGTACCTGTTCCTGTTGCTGCCGATCCTGGCCAGCTTCGGCGGCGACACCACGCGCTTTCTCGAACGCGCCTCGAAGGTGCAGTGGGGGCTGATGATCGCGGTGTACTGCGTGTCGTCGGTGCCGGCACTGATGACCCTCGACATCCCCGGCTACGAGGGCCGCAACCTGCTGCTGATCGCCTGGCTGATCCTGGTGGTGCAGATCAGCGACGTGCTGCAGTACGTGTGCGGCAAGCTGTTCGGCAAGCACAAGGTGGCGCCCAACCTGTCGCCGTCCAAGACCGTCGAAGGCCTGGCCGGCGGCGTGGCCTTGGCCACCCTGATCGGCGCGCTGCTGTGCTGGATCACCCCGTTCACCTTCTGGCAGGCCGCGCTGATGGCGTTGGCGGTGAACGCCATGGGCTTCTTCGGCGGGCTGGTGATGTCGGCGATCAAGCGCGACCGTGGGGTGAAGGACTGGGGGCACATGATCGAAGGCCACGGCGGCATGCTCGACCGCATGGATTCGGTGTGCTTTGCCGCGCCGGTGTTCTTCCACTTTGTGCGGTATTGGTGGGCGTAGAACGTGTTCGCCTTGAACTTTCTAGTACCCGTAAGATCTAGCGCCGCCCGCGCGGCGCTCGGCCTCACAGGCAATAGAAAACTAAAGGCGAGCACTCAGCGGACTGATCGGATGGCAAAGTAAGCACATGCCTTCTGACACGTAAGAAATCAGCAAGTACCATCGGGCACCTATACCCCCCAGGGGTATCCGTATCGCCATAGCTTGGCCGGTCTGCTACTTGAGGTACGACCGCAGCAACGTCGCCACCTTGTCCGCCTCGTCCTGCCGCTCCTCGGCACTTAGCCCGTCCGCCACCAGGTGTTCGCGGATATGCCCTTCCATCACTTCGGCCATCAGCCCGTTCACCGCGCCGCGCACGGCGGCGATCTGCTGCAGGATCGCCAGGCAGTCCTTGTCCTGCTCCAGCGCTGTCTCCAGGGCAGCGGCCTGGCCTTTGATCTTGCGCACCCGGGTCAGCAGTTGCTTCTTGCTCTTCAGGGTATGTGCCATTGGGTTCCACACCATGCTAGGTATACTGGGGTATAGTATATTTCTCGATGTTCCGGGAGCATGATAAACCATGGCGACACAAACCTCAGACCGCTGGCAGCACAGCCACCAGTTCCATACCAGCAACCTGGGCGCCGAGCGCAAGACGCGCCTGGCGGTGTGGCTGACCGCGGTGATGATGGTGGCGGAAATTACCGGGGGCTGGTTCTTCAATTCCATGGCGTTGCTGGCCGACGGCTGGCACATGAGCTCCCATGCCCTGGCCCTGGGCCTGTCGCTGCTGGCCTATGCCGCCGCGCGGCGTTATGCCGGCGACCGGCGCTTTGCCTTCGGCACCTGGAAAATCGAGATTCTCGGCGGCTACTCCAGCGCCCTGCTGTTGCTGGGCGTGGCCGGGCTGATGGCCTTCCAGTCGGTGGAGCGCCTGCTGGCACCAGGGCCGATCCATTATGACGAGGCAATTTTCATCGCCACCGTGGGCCTGGCCGTCAACCTGGTTTGCGCCTGGCTGCTGCGTGACGACCATCACCATCACGATCATCACCACCATGGCCACGACCATCACCATGACCACGGCCACCATCACCACGACCTGAACCTGCGCTCGGCCTACCTGCATGTAATGGCCGACGCCGCCACCTCGGTGCTGGCGATTGTCGCCCTGCTGGCCGGCAAGTACTGGGGCGCCGGCTGGCTCGACCCGGTCATGGGCCTGGTCGGTGCGCTGCTGGTGGCGCTATGGGCCCGCGGGCTGCTGCGCGATACCGGGCGGGTGCTGCTGGATGCGGAGATGGACGCGCCGGTTGTGGAAGAAATCCGTGGGGTGGTCGCGCAGCTGCCGGTGCCGGCCAGCATCACCGACCTGCACGTGTGGCGCGTGGGCAAGGACCAGTACGCCTGCATTCTCGGCCTGGCCGCCCGGGCCGAATTCAGCGCCGACAGCGTGCGCATGGCCCTGGGCGTACACGAAGAACTGGCGCACATCACCGTCGAGGTCAACCGCCTGGCATAGCGCGACCAGACAGCTGGACGTCGAGCCCAGGCAACTGCGGCTCGGCCGATGGCCCTATGGTGACGAGTCATTCAGCCAGTCACCAGGAGTTGTGCCATGTCCGATTTCATCACCGTCCTGCGCGAAACCTGCCCGACGCCGGTCGTGGACGCCACCAAGTGGAAGCGCATCGGCGGCGATCCGCACACCGTCAACCTCAATGCCTACCTGTCGGCCGACGGCAGCAAGATCATGGGCACCTGGATCTGCACCCCGGGCAAGTTCGAGGTCAACTACGAGAAGTGGGAGTTCTGCCACTTCCTCGATGGCTACTGCATCATCACTCCGGAAGGCGAAGAGCCGAAGCACCTGAAAGCGGGTGATGTGTTCGTGATCGAACCGGGGATGAAAGGCACCTGGGAAGTGGTCGAGACCGTGCGCAAGTACTTTGTCTTTGCCTGATTCCACAAACCACACATAGCCCTGTAGGAGCAGCCTTGTGCTGCGAAGAGGCCTGCCCCGGCTCAGCACTTGTGTTGCCGTGACTGGCCTCTTCGCAGCACAAGGCTGCTCCTACAAACTGATCCAGGCCTGGCACTCGGGCAAAAAAAATCGCGGATCAGACGCCCTTCCCTCTGGTGCGCAGTTACAGAGGGAAGGCCGCCTGGCCCGCGATGAAGCCCACCTCTTGCGTCAATCCTTCTTGCGATAACCCTCGACGATCGCCGAGAAGTCCTTGCCACCCTCGCCGCGCAGGCTCATGGCCTGGTACAGCTGCTGGGCCACGGCACCCAGGATCACCGGTTGATGTGCCTGCCGTGCTGCCTCGGTGGCCAGCCCCAGGTCCTTGAGCATCAGCTCGGCGCCAAAGCCACCGGTATAGCCACGCGATGCCGGTGCAGTCTCGATGATGCCCGGCCACGGGTTGTAGGTGTCCGAACTCCAGCAACGCCCGGTAGAACTATTGATGATGCCGGCCAGCACCTTGGTGTCGATGCCCAGCGCGTTGCCCAGGGCCATGGCCTCGGACACGCCGATCATCGAGATGCCCAGCAGCAGGTTGTTGCAGATCTTGGCGATCTGCCCGGTGCCGACTTCACCGCAGTGCACGATGTTGCGGCCCATCTGCTCCAGTACCGGCTTGAGGGTGGCGAACAGCTCGGCGCTGGCACCGACCATGAAGGTCAGGGTGCCTGCCGCCGCGCCGCCGGTGCCACCGGACACCGGCGCATCGCCCATGTCCACGCCCTTGGCCGCTGCGGCCTTGGACACATCACGCGCCGTCTGCGGGTCGATGGTGCTGCAATCCACGGTCGGTGTGCCTGGGCGAATACCCGCCAACACACCGTCTTCGTTCAGGTACACGCTGCGCACATGGGCAGCAGCCGGCAGCATGGTGATCACCAGCTCGCTGTTGGCCGCCGCGTCCTTGGGCGACGGGCTGACCTGCCCGCCCAGTTCTGCCAGCTCGGCCAGCACGGCCTTGTTCAGGTCGAACAGGTTCAGTTGGTGCCCGGCCTTGATCAGGTTGCGGGCCATGGGTGCGCCCATGTTGCCCAGGCCAATGAATGCGATACGCATGACTCTCTCCTTAGCGCAGGCTGATGGTGGTGTTCACACCATCGTTGACACTGTCGTCATCGAACCAGCGGGCGGTGACGGTCTTGGTCTGAGTGTAGAACTGCACCACTTGCTTGCCGTACGGGCCGAGGTCGCCGAGCTTGGAGCCACGCGAGCCGGTGAAGCTGAAGAACGGTACCGGTACCGGGATCGGGATGTTGATACCGACCTGGCCGACGTCGATTTCGCTCTGGAACTTACGCGCTGCCGCGCCGCTCTGGGTGAACAGGCCGGTACCGTTACCGAACGGGTTGGCATTGACCAGGGCAATGGCCTCGTCGAGGGTGTCGACCTCCAGGGTCACCAGCACCGGGCCGAAGATTTCCTGGGTGTAAACCTGCATGTCGGTCTTCACGCCCGAGAACAGGGTCGGGCCGACGAAATTGCCTTGCTCGTAACCAGGCACCTTGACGTCACGACCATCGAGTTCCAGCTTGGCGCCTTCCTTGATGCCGCTTTCGATCAGGCCCAGCACACGCTCCTTGGCGCGCTTGGAAACCACCGGGCCGACATCGGTACCTGGCTCGCAGCCGGCACTGACCTTGAGTTTGCTGGCCGCTTCCTTGATGTCCGGCAGCCATTCGCGGGCCTTGCCCACCAACACCGCCACCGAGGTGGCCATGCAGCGCTGGCCCGCCGCGCCGAAGGCGGCACCGACCAGGGCATTGACGGTTTGCGTGCGGTTGGCATCAGGCAGCACCACCGCGTGGTTCTTGGCGCCCATCATCGATTGCACGCGCTTGCCGTGCTGGCTGCCCAGGTTGTACACGTGGGTGCCCACTTCGGTGGAGCCGACGAAGGAAATCGCCTTGATGTCCTGGTGGGTGCAAATGGCATCCACCACCTGCTTGCCGCCGTGCACCACGTTGAGCACGCCAGCCGGTATGCCGGCTTCCAGCGCCAGTTCGACCAGCAGCATGGTCGACAGCGGGTCTTGCTCGGACGGTTTGAGCACGAAGGTGTTGCCGCAGACGATGGCCATCGGGAACATCCACAACGGGATCATCGCCGGGAAGTTGAACGGGGTGATGCCGGCGCACACGCCGATCGGCTGGCGCAGGGTGTAGGTGTCGACGCCGCCGGCAACGTTCTCGGCGAATTCGCCCATCTGCAGGGTGCCGATGGAGGCGGCGTGCTCGACCACTTCCAGGCCGCGGAAGATATCGCCTTCGGCGTCGGCCAGGGTCTTGCCCTGCTCGGCACTGAGGACCTGGGCGATGCGTTTGGTGTGTTCGCGGATCAGCGCCTGCAGCTTGAGCATGATGCGCATGCGCGCGCCGATCGGCGTGTTACGCCAGGTCTGGAAGGCGCGGTGGGCAGCGGCGACGGCTGCGTCGACTTCTTCGACGGTGGCGAACGGTACGCGCGCCAGCACTTCTTGGGTAGCCGGGTTGACGATGTCGCGCCATTCGGTGGTCTTGGACTCGACCCATTGGCCGTCGATCAGCAGCTTGACCTGCTCGATTTTGGTCTGGTTAGGGGATTGCGGTGCGTTCATCTGCGTTCTCCTTGGAATTATTGTCGGGACGAGATCGCCATTGCCGGGCAAACGCGAGGTGGCGTCCTGAGGCTTGTTTCGAGTATAGATGTGCAAACATCCAACAAGAACGCACAAAAAAACCGGATCATCATGCAAAAAGACCTCACATCCCTGAGCACACTCAACTGGGACGACCTGAAGTTCTTCCTTGAAGTGGCGCGTACCCGCAAGGCCAGCAGCGCCGCCAAGCGCCTGAGCGTGGACTACACCACCGTGTCGCGGCGCATCAGCTCGCTGGAGGGGGCACTGGGCACCTTGCTGTTCGAGAAATCCCGGACCAACGGCTTTGTCCTCACCGCCGAGGGCCAACGCCTGCTGGGCTATGCCGAGTCGATCGAGAGCACGCTGCACATGGCCTGCGAGCAGGTGTCCGGGTCGGGCGTGGCGTTGTCGGGGCACGTGCGCATGGGCTGCACCGAAGGCTTCGGCAGCTTCTTCGTCACCCCGCAGCTAAGCCACTTCGTCGATGCCTACCCGGCGATTTCGGTGGATATCCTGCCGCTGCCGCACTTCATCAGCCTGTCCAAGCGCGAGGCGGACATCGTCATTGCCCTGGAGCGGCCGGAACACGGCCCTTATGTGTGCTGCAAGCTGTGCGACTACCGCTTGCGGCTGTACGCGACCCAGGACTACCTGGACAACCACGCACCGATCCAGCAGATCGCGGACCTGGCCAGGCACCCGTTCATCAGTTACGTGGACGACCTGGCGTTCAGTTCGGAGCTGCTGTACCTGGCCAACCTGATCCCCAGCGCCAGCGCGCATTTGCGCAGTACCAGCGTGATTGCGCAGTACACGGCAGCGTTGCAGGGGCGTGGGCTGGCGATCTTGCCGTGCTTCCTGGCGGCGCAGGACCCGCGGCTGGTGACGGTGTTGCCGGAAGAGATCGAAGTGACGCGGCAGTTCTGGATGTATTGCCGGGAGGATTTGAGGAAGTTGAAACGGATTACCCTGTTGTGGGATTACATTCGCGGGGTGACGGAGGCGAATGCACCGTTGTTGATGGGAGAGACCCGGGAGATGCGGTTTGCTCAGGAATGAGGGGCTGCTCTGCAGCCCTTTCGCGACACAAGGCCGCTCCTACAAGGGACCGCGAATTCCGGGTAACGCAGAACCCCACAGGGGTATCTGATAGCCCGTAGGCTGCGGTCAATAGGAAGCCACCACAATGGACACGCGCCGGTTCTCGGTACGCCCGGCGCTGGTGCGGTTGTCCGCCACCGGCTGGCTACTGCCAAGGCCACGGGACTGGATGTTCTGCGCCTGCATGCCCACCTCGACCAGCGCCTTGGCCACGCTCTGCGCCCGGCGCTCGGACAACTGCTGGTTATACGCCGCCTTGCCCGACGCGTCGGCGTGCCCGTCCACCCGCACGCCCTGGATGCCAACGCCGAGCAGCGCCTTGCCAATACGCTCGACAATCGCCTGGCTCTGGCTGTTGAGGCTGTCCAGGTCGCTGCCGAACAGCACCTTGCCGGACAAATCGTAGGCCCAGCCTTCGTCGGTCGGGGTAAAGCCTTCACGCTTGAGCACGGCAATCTGTTCGGCGGTCAGGCCTTTGGGCGGATTGCTCTGGCAGCCGGTCAGCGCCAGCACGGCGAGCAACAAGGCCCAAAAGGGGAAACGCAAAACCTGTATCACGAGTTCAACTCCTGTTCTTGATTTCGCTGGCGGACCGTTCCGTCTGCGCCACTTGCCAATGGCCACGGCGTTTGCGCTTGGCCTGGTACATCGCCGCATCGGCAGCATTCAGAAGACTGCCGGGGTCAGCGCCGTCATCCGGGTAATAGGCAATACCGACACTCAACGAAGTGGCGATACTGCGGCCACTGTCCAGCTGCACCGGCAACTTCATGCTGGCAACGATCTTCTCGGCAATGTCCTCGGCGTCCTGGCGCGAATGCAAAGGCGTCAGCAGCACGGCGAACTCGTCACCCCCCAGGCGCGCCATCAGGTCGTGCTCGCGTAGCTGGGCGCGCACGCGGTCGGCCACACTGATCAGCACTTCGTCCCCCGCCGCATGGCCGAGGGTGTCGTTGATCTGCTTGAAGTGGTCGCTGTCGAGGAACAGCACCGCCAGATGATCCTGCTGCCGTTCGGCATTGCGCACGCTACGGTTCAGGCGTCCTTCGAAGAAGGCGCGGTTGGGCAGGCCGGTCAGGCTATCGTGGCTGGCCTGGTGAGCCAGGGTCTGGTTTTCGTTCTGCAGGTGGCTGTGCCACACCTCCAGCTCGTCCAGCAGGGCGTTGAAGTCATTGCCCAGTTCGTTGAGCTCGGCAATCGGCGCTTCCGGCACGCGCCGGTCGAAACTGCGCTCGCGACGGGCAGCGTGGGCGACACTGGCCAGGCCGCGCAGTGGGCGGACGATATCGCTGAGCAGACGCCGCGACAGGTATTGGGCGGCCAAGGCACTGAGCACCGTGCAGAACAGGATGCCAGCCAACCCACTGAGCAGGAACAGCAACAGGCTACGGCCCTGGCCGACCAGTTCGATGCGCCCGACCTGCTGGTGCTGGTGCGCGATCGGCAGGTTGACTGGCTTATCCAGCAAGGCGCTGGCAACCTGCGCCTCCAGCCGCGCGAGCACACCGGCATCGCTGCGCCGCCAATGTGCCAGTTGCTCGCCTTCGTTGTTGAAAACCCTGGCTTCGGCCACTTCCTCGGTACTGGCAATCAGCGCCAGCGATTCATTGGCCGCAGCGCTGTCGTCAAACACCACCGCCGCTTCCACGGTGTAGCTGATCGAGCGGGCGATCAGGTGCAGGTTGTCGTTGGCGTAGACGCGCAGGGCGAGCACACCCAGCAGGGTCAGGGAAATACCGGCCAGCCCCACGGCGAGCAAGGCGACGCTGAGGTGGCCACGGCCCAGCACCGAGCGCAGGGTTGGGCGCATGCCGCGCTTGCGGGTCGGTTTCATGGCTGCACCGCCCGGCGCCGCGACAATTGCAGCACGCTGGGGTGAATACGCACGCCGGAGCGTGCCACCGAGTCTAGGTTGACTTCAAAGGCAACCTGCTGGTCGCTGACCCGCAAGCAGAACAGGCTGCCGACCGTGCACGGGTCGTCTGCTTCGCTGATGCTCAGCACCGGGTGGCCACTGATGCGCTCGAATAGCCGGTCGCGCTGGCCCTGGTCAAGTTTGCCAATGTAGATAGCGTCGCAGGCCTGGGCGACCTGACTATCGTCTGCCAGCAGCCGCCGCACCTGCAGCGGTCGGCCGGACTCCTGCACATGGCCTTTGATCAGGTCATCGGCGTATTCGGTCGGGCCGACCAGGCACAGGCGCAACGGCGAGGGTTCGACGGGCCAGCGGGCATAGCTGAAGATGCCCAGCACCACCTGGGTGACGGCCTTGGCACGTTGCTGCGCCTGGGCGGCAGTCATGGCGGGGTCTGCCTGGGCCGGGCCCGCGGAAAGAAACAGGGCAGCCAGCAATAGCGAAAGCGCACAACTTGTCCCTCGCCTGGCGGCCACGTTCATTTGGGAAATCTCTTAAGGTCCTTTCCGATATCGGCGCAACGATAGCACAAGGCCGCTCCTACAGAGGACTGCCCAGAGTCAGACCTGCTCCAGCATCAACCCGGAAATACGCCGTACCTTGCGTGCGACCGCTTCTTCGAAAATACCCTGGCGAGGCTCGACCAGGCTGAAACAGTGCTTGGCGCGGGTGATGCCGGTGTATACCAGCTCCTTGGTCAGCACCGGGTTGAGCGCATCCGGCAGCACCAGCGCGGTGTGGCTGAACTCCGAGCCCTGGGACTTGTGCACGGTCATGGCGAATACCGTTTCCACTTCATTCAACCGGCTGGGCAAGACGAAGCGCACGCCGCCACTGCCGTCGTTACGCGGGAAGGCCACGCGTAGCAGGGGTTCGCCGCGCTCATCCGGCAGGCGCAGGGCGATGCCGATGTCGCCGTTCATCAGGCCCAGGCCGTAGTCGTTGCGGGTCACCAGCACCGGACGCCCTTCGTACCAGGGCTGCTGGCTGTCGATCAGTCCGGCGTTGTGCAGCACCCGCGTCACCCGCTCGTTGAGGCCTTCGACACCCCAGGCGCCCCGGCGTACCGCGCACAGCAGCTGGAAGTCCTCGAAGCTGTGCAGCACCTTGCCCGCCCACCGCTCCCACGCGGGGTCGTCAACGGCGGTATCGAGTGCCGGGCGGAAACGGCCAAGAGTACGCAAATAGTTGCGGTAACCCTGCGGGCCGTCGCTGCCGCGGTTGAGGCCGTCGAGCAACAGGCGGTCGAAGGCGCGGTCCTGCTCGTGCTTCAGGGCCAGGCTGTGCACGTCGGGCGGCGGCGTGGCCAGCAGGTTGCGCGCCGCATGGGAGTCCTGGCGGTTGACCAGTCGGGCCAACTGGCCAATACCGCTGCCTTCGCCGAAACGTCGCGAGAAGCGCAGCATCACCACCTGCTGGGCCAACGGGTTGCGCTGCTCATCGCCGGCCTTGAGACCACTGCCCGCCAGCGACTCGCCACCGATCTGTTCCAGCCATGCCTCAGTCGCCGGCGAGTAACAGCCCTCCTCGGCATCCCGGCACAGGTCGCCCAGTACCGCGCCGGCCTCGACCGAGGCCAACTGGTCCTTGTCACCCAGCAGCACCAGTCGTGCCCGTGGCGGCAGGGCATCGAGCAGGTTGGCCATCATTTCAAGGTCGATCATCGACGCTTCGTCGACCACCAGCACGTCCAACGGCAGCGGGTTGCCGGCATGGTGGCGGAAGTGACGCGAACCGGGGCGGCTACCAAGCAGGCGATGCACAGTGCTGACCTCGGTAGGAATCTGCCCGCGCACCTCGGCGCTGACCTGCAGGCGCTCGACCTGCTGGCCAATGGATTCGGTCAGGCGCGCGGCCGCCTTGCCGGTCGGCGCGGCCAGGCGAATGCGCAACGGCCTGCCCTGCTCCACCGCCGGCGCCTGCAGCAAGGCCAGCAGGCGCACCACGGTAGTTGTCTTACCCGTGCCGGGGCCGCCGGTGATGATGCTGAAGCCGGCCCGGGTGGCCAGGGCGCAGGCGAGCTTCTGCCAGTCCACCTGGCCAGCCGGCGCACCACCGTCGAACAGCTGCGTCAGGCGGCCAGGCAGGTCGGCCGGAGGCGCTTCGGCCTGGGTCAGGCGCTGGCGCAGCGTATGATCGATGCGCCGCTCGTAACTCCAGTAACGGCGCAGGTACAGGCGCTCACCGCTGAGCACCAGAGGCCTCGCTTGCTGGCCCGGGGTATCGCCGGCGGCCACCAGCGGGCTGCCAGCAATGCGCTGGCGCCAGGCGTGCAGGTCGAGGTTGGCCAGCAATTGCGAGGGCAGCAGCAAGGGGCCGGTCAAGGCGTCGCCTTCGGGCGGCAACGACAAGGCGAAGTCGGGCTCGGCCAGGGTTTGCTGCAGGTCGAGGCAGACATGGCCGTGGCCCAGTTGGTGGCTGGCCAGGGCGGCGGCCAGCAACAGCAGGGGGTCACTACCGGGAGCTCGCTCTTCCAGGAACGATACGAATGCACGGTCCAGGGCGCGCAGCCAGCCCCGTTCTACCCAGCGGTCGAGCAGTTGCAGCAGGTCGCTGCTGTCATGCTGTGGCGCCAGTGCGAGCAGGTGCTCAGCATGCAGCGGGGTGGGCAACAGGTCGACGAGGCTTCGGCTCATATCACGGCTCCGGCAAACAGGTCCTGCTGTGCCGGCGGGTGCTCACCACGGAACAGCGCATCGAGGCTTTCGATCAGCTCACGCGGTGGCTTGGCATGGTAAACGCCGTGGCCGCTACTGCTGGCTCCTCGCAGGAAGATGAACAGGGCACCGCCGACATGGCGGTCGTAGTCGTAGTCCGGCAGGCGGGCGCGCAACTGGCGGTGCAGGGCCAGCAGGTACAGCACGTACTGCAAGTCGTAGCGATGTTCGAGGATGGCCTTTTCCATGGCCTGGGCATCGTAGGCCTGGACGTCCGGGCCAAGCCAGTTGGACTTGTAGTCGGTCACGTAGTAACGCCCGTCCAGTTCGAAGGCCAGGTCGATGAAACCTTTGAACATGCCGTTGAGCACGGTCGGCTGCGCCGCCGGGCGTGCCAGGCCGAGGTGGGTGTGGCGCGCCACCAGGCGGTCGATTTGTTCGGCATCGACCTGGTGGCTGGCGAACCAGAACTCCATTTCGATCTGGTAGTGGCGCAACTGACCGAGCGTCACACTGAGATCTTTGCCCGGCAACGGCAGCGCTTCGCCCAGCAGGCGCTGCAGCCAGTGGGTCAGGGTGGGAATCCAGCCGGTCCAGTCACGACGGTTGCAGCGCTGGCCAACGGTTCGCTCGATCAGCTGTGCATTGCCGCTGACCTGTCTGAAACCCTCGCGGCCAACCCACTCCAGCAAGCCATGCAGGAAAGTCCCGGGGTTGGGCCCGCGCGGGAAGCGGTGGATATCGCCACTGTCTACCGGGACCTCGCGCAGCACCTGGGTATCGACCACTTCATCATCCAGTAACTGCTGGGCCTGGGAGCTGTCGGCACCGAGGGTCTGGTCGCCGACGCGCAGGGCACTGTACGAGGCGATCCACCAATGCTCGGCCCCCGCCGCACGGCGAGGCTTGCGGGCAGGCAGCAACTCGCGTTCGGCGTGCGGCATGCGATACACCTGTTCATCCGCCTGCGGCAGACCCGGGCAGCTGATGTGCGGGCAGGTCGCGGCCAAGGCCTGCAACCAGTCCGTCAGTTGCTGCGAGCCCGGCAAGGCGAGGCCGCCACCCAGCAGGTAGCCGAACGCCGAGCGGTGCAGTTGCGAGCTCTTCTGGTTGCCGCGCTTGAGGTCGGCGACACCCAGCCAACAGGCATGCTGGGCGCGGGTCAGCGCCACATAGAGCAGGCGTAGGTCTTCGGCCAGGCGCTCGTCGTCGGCGCGGTCGATCTGTTCCTGGTCCGGCGTGAGGGTGAGATGAGCGTTGCCCTGGCTGTCATGCCAGGCCAGCGGCAGGCGGCTGCCGTCCACCGGTTTGCTGGTGCAGATGAACGGCAGGTAGACCAACGGGTATTCCAGGCCCTTGGACTTGTGAATGGTCACCACTTTCACCAACTGCTCGTCACTCTCCAGACGCAGGATCTGCTCTTCACCGGCCTGGCCAGAACTGGCCAGGTGCTCGGCCAGATGGCGGATCAGCGCCTGTTCGCCGTCCAGTTCGCCAGCAGCCTGCTGCAGCAGCTCGGCCAGGTGCAGCAGGTTGGTCAGCACCCGCTCGCCATCGCTGCGACGGATCAGCGTGCGCGGCAGCTGGAAGTCATGCAGCAGGTGCCGCAGCATTGGCAGCACGCCCTGTCGCTGCCAGGTGTCGCGGTAACGACGAAAACGCATGACCCAGTCCTCCCAGACCCGCTCGTCCTGGTTCATGCGGTCCAGCGCAGCCAGTGACAGATCGAGGGTGAGGCTGGCCAGGGCGGCCTTGAGCAGGCGCTCCGAGTCGGGCTCGGCGCAGGCCTTGAGCCAGGCCAGCAGGTCGTGGGCTTCCTGGGCAGCGAATACCGAGTCCTTGTCGGACAGGTACACACTACGCACCTGGCGCGCGGCCAGTTCGGCGCGGATCATCTGCGCTTCATGGCCGTCGCGCACCAGGATGGCGATGTCCGATGGCAGGCAGGGGCGCAGTTCCCCCTCGGCACTCTGGAAACCTGCCGTGCCCTGCTGGCCACCATTTAGCAAGGCGACGATATGGCTGGCGCAACTGGCTGCGAGTTGCTGTCGGTAAACGCTGCCGGAGACCGGCTCTTCGCTTTCCAGATGCCAGCATTGCAAGGCTGCACAGACTTCACCGTCGATCAACAGCTGCTCGCCACGGCCTTTGGCGTGGACCTCGATGAACGGCAGCGGGTTGTCATCGGCCTCGCGGAACAGAAATGCACCGCGCCCTGCTTCACGCGCCTCTGCCTGCAGGAACACCTGGTTGACGGCAGCGACCATGGCCTTGCTGGAGCGGTAGTTGGTGTCCAGGCTATGCAGGCGACCACTCGTGGCACGCCGGGCGGCGAGGTAGGTGTAGATATCGGCGCCACGGAAGGCATAGATCGCCTGCTTGGGGTCGCCGATCATGAACAGGCCGGTTTCGGTGCGGTTTTCGCTGATCTGGTAGATGCGCTCGAAGATGCCGTACTGCACCGGGTCGGTGTCCTGGAACTCGTCGATCAACGCCACCGGGAACTGTTCTCGGATCAGGCTGGCCAGGCGCTCGCCAGCCTCACTGGCCAGGGCGTGCTGCAGGCGCAGAAGCATGTCGTCAAAGCCCATTTCCGCACGCCGGCGCTTCTCCACTTCGAAGCGTGCCGATACCCAGCTGGCGGCATGTTCGAGCAGGGGGGCGTCCGGGCTGTCCAGGGCCTGCAACTGTTGCGGCAAGCTCTGCATGGCATGGAGCGCCGGGTGCTCGGGTGGCTCTCCCTTCCAGGCTTCGGCCATGCCCGCCGGGGTTAGGCGCATGAAGCCGGTGCCCAGGTCGAGTTCCACCAGTTGTTCGTCTGCGGCCCAGGCGCAGAGCTTGTCGAACCAGGGCTCGAAGTAACGGGCCTGCATCTTGCGGCCGTCGACCTGTTTGGCGGCCAGCGCATCACGGCAGATCTGCCGCAATTCCTCGGCCCACTGCACCCAGGGCGCCTTGAGCCGAGCCAACTGCTCGTCGCGCTGCTGCAGCGATGCCTGGATCAGTGCCGCCGGCTCTGGCCCGTCCTGCTGAGCGCGCACGCGACCGAACAGCGGGCGAATCCGCGGCAGCAAGGCGTCGGGGCTGCCCCAGTGGCCGCGCACCCAGGCCAGCGCGTCGCCTTGCATGCCGTAGCAGAAGCGCCGCCAGTAGTCGCGCATGACCTGACCCAGCAGCTCGCTATGGTCGGTTTCCAGGGTCTGGGTGAACAGGCTGCCGCTGTCGAAAGCATGTTCGCGCAGCATGCGCTGGCACCAGCCGTGAATGGTCGAAACCGCAGCCTCGTCCATCCACTGCACGGCAATTTCCAGACGGCCGGCACAGCGTGGCCAGGCTTCTTCCGGGTAGTCGTCACGCAGTTGGTGCAGCAGCGGGTCGGCCGCCTCCAGCTCGCCACGGAAGAACCTCGCAGCTTCGGCCAAGCGGGCGCGGATACGTTCGCGCAGCTCTTTGGTGGCAGCGTCGGTGAAGGTCACCACGAGGATTTGCGGTGGCAGCAGCTCGCGGTCGAAGCCCTGCTCGCCCCCATGACCGAGGATCAGGCGCAGGTACAGCGCCGAAATGGTGAAGGTCTTGCCCGTGCCGGCGCTGGCCTCGATCAGCTGGCTGCCATGCAGGGGGAAACTCAGTGCCAGGGGACGGTCCTGGGTCATGCGCCTTTCTCCGGGTTGCCCAGGGTCTGCCACGGGGCGTTGAACAATGGACGGTACAAGGCTTCGCACCAGCCTTCGAAGGTTTCATCAGCGGTGAGTGCGGCAAAGTCGCGGAACTGGCGGGCCAGGGCGATGCTTTCACTGCGCTCGCCGAAGCTGGTGCGCCCGTCACCTTCGTAGGCGCGGGCTGCAGCAGCCAGGGCTTTGTCGCTATCGTCCTGGGCCAGCCAGGCGAACGCGGACTTGGCCGCGACCGGCAACGGCGCATTCATCGCCGCCTGACGGGCTACCAGCAGGTCGCCCAGCAGTTGCGCCGCCTGCGCTTGCGGCAGTGGCGCAAGCAACAAGGTCAGGTCGCTGGCTACCAGCGCGCTGTTATAGGGGTAGCCAGCCGCACAGGCCGCCAGGTGCGTGACCCAGGGCGCGATCAGGCGGTGCCACTTGAGGGCGTTACGCCCGGCGCTGATGGTGTTGGGTACGGTGGTGATGCTGAGCAGGCTCTGGTCATCTGCCTGGAACACCCGGCCCAGCCAGCCTTCGAGGCGGTGCGGGCCGTGCTCGAAGTGCACCGGCAATGCGCCCTCGACCGGCAGTGGCCAGCGTTGCAATAACTGGCGGTGGCGTTGTAGTAAGTCCGGCAGGGGCTCGATCAGCTCGCGCTGCAGCAGTTCGCCGAAACCGGCCAGCGGCAACACGCCACTGGCCTGCAAGCGCCGGGCCTGGGCCTGCAGGGCCTGTTCGGCATTGTCGGGGTCGACCAGCGCTGCACCGAGCAGGCTTTCACTGGCGCCGTAGCGTTGCAGGGTGTCGAGGACGAAGGGCTCTTCGTCCGGGGTTGGTGCTTCCAGTGCTTCGAAGTACACCTTCAGACGCTGGCTGAAGAAGTGCCGCACCGGCTGGCGAAGGAAATCACTCAACTGGGTCAGGCTCAAGGCCTCATCGGCATGATAAGGCGGCAGGCCGGGATCACCCTGCTCGTCTTCCTGGCAGTGATGGTGCAGTACCTGCCATTCGTGGGCAAAGCTGAACAGCGGGCTGTCCTTCTGGAAGTAGCGTAGGCTGAACGGTTGCAGCGGGTGTTCCTGGGTCAGTGCGTGCAGCAGTCGCTCGCCCGGCTCTGCTGGCTGCCCCTGCTCCGCGCCTTCCAGCTGCCAGCCGGCCGCAAGGTGATCGCGCAACTGGCCGATCAGCACCGAGGCCGGGCGTTCGCTGTTGTCGCGGATACTGCGCCCGACCCAGCTGACATACAGCTGGTCGCGTGCTGACAGCAGCGCTTCGAGCAGCAGGTAGCGGTCATCCTCCCGGCGCGAGCGGTCACCGGGGCGGTAGTCGCTGGCCATCAGGTCGAAGTCCAGCGGCTGCTGGGCGCGGGGGTAATCGCCGTCGTTCATGCCCAGCAGGCATACCACCCGAAACGGGATGGCGCGCATCGGCATGAGGGTGCAGAAGTTCACCGAACCGGCGAGGAAGCGCTGGGACAACTTGCCCTGGTCAAGACCAGACAGCCAGGCTTCGCGCACTACGGTCAACGGCAGTGGGTCTTGCAGGCCGACGGCCTCGCACACTTCAAGCCAGCTATCGCGCAGATCCTGCAACTGCATCAGCAGAAACTCGTCGCGCTCGCCCTCGGCCAGGAAAAACACCTGCAGCAGGGCATGCAGGCGCTCGCCCCACTGGCTTACAGTGGCAGGCTCGGACAAGGCCTGGCTGGCCACGTCGAGGGCGTCGAGCAAGGCGACCAGCGGGCCGATCAGTGCCGCATCCAGGCCACCGATTTCATCGTAGGGTTCGATGCCGTCACAGGCCTCACCCATGCCTACGGCATAACCCAGCAGCATGCGTCGCAGGCCGAACCGCCAGCTGTTCTGTTCAAGCCCTGCGGGCAAGCCCAGGCTGGCTCGCTGCTCGGCATTGAGGCCCCAGCGGATGCCGGCCCCCTCGATCCAGCGGTGCAGCGTAGGCAGATCGTTTTCGCGAATGCCAAAACGGGCGCGGACTGCCGGCACATCCAGCAGGTCGAGCACTTCGCTGACCGCGAAGCGGCTGTCCGGCAGCTTGAGCAGGTGTTCGAGGGCAATCAGCAAGGGTTCGCGGCCACGCTGGCCCTGGTCGGTCAGGGTGAACGGGATGTAGCGTGGGTCGTTGCGCTGCAACTGGCCGAATACGGCACGAATATGCGGCGCGTAGGTGTCGATGGCCGGCAGCATGACGATCACGTCACGTGGGCGCAGGGTAGGGTCGGCGCTGAACCGGGCCAACAACTGGTCGTGAAGGATCTCCACTTCGCGTTGCGGGCTGTGGGCGATGTGGAAGCGGATCGAGCGATCCTTCACCGGGTCGACTGGATGCCACCGCTCGCGGGTTTCTGCGAGCGGGCGCAGTTCGAGGATGTCATCCTGCAACTGGTTGAGCAGCGTGGTGGGCGAACCGTCACTGAACAGGTCGATGCGGCCCTCGCTGAACACGCCCTGATAACTGCCAGGGTCGTCGTAGCTGTCGAGCAGGTTGATGTAGTCGCGGCCTTGTTTGCCCCAGGCGGCCAGCAAGGGATGGGCATGCTGGTGCAGCGATTGGTCGTCCAGCTGCAGTGGCATGCCCTGCTTGCGTTGCTGGCGCTTGTACTGGTGGCGCAGCAGGTCCTTGTCGGCAACGATATCGGCCCAGTGGTGGCGACAGGGGTTGTGCACACACAGCAGCACCTGGCTGAAGCGTGCCAGGCCGGCCAACGCCTCAAGGGCCTGGGCTGGCAGCGAGGAAATGCCGAATACGATCACCCGGGCCGGCAGACCGGCAGGTGCCTGCTCCAGGCTGTTGATCCGTTCGATGAAGCGCTGATGGACCCCGGCGCGACTCTGTGCCATGCCCTGCTCGCCAACATCTTCCAGCAATGCGCGCCATAGCTCGGCCTGCCAGCGGTTGCCCGGCGGCAGCGCCTTGCGCTCGCCGCGGGCGGTGTTGAGGATGTGCTCGCCAGCGGCCCAATCCTTGAGCCAGTCGGCGCGGTAGACCTGATACTGGTCGAAAAGGTCGGCCAGTCGCTCAGCGAGTTGGTAGCGCTTGCGCAGGTCGCTGTCGTCGGTGAGAAAGCGCCGCAGCGGCTCGAAATGTGGGCGCTCGATCAGGGCCGGGAGCAGGCGCATCAGGCGCCAGGTCAGCGGTGCCTTGTCGAGCAGGGAGACTTCGGGAATTTCGTCACGGCCCAGCACGCTGCGGTACAGCTGCCACATGAAGCTGCCGGGCAGTTGCACGTCGATGGCTGCGGCGATGCCGCAGCCGCCCTGGTCATCCTCCTGAGGGTCTTCGGCGAGAGCCAGCTTGAGCCATTGGGCGATACCATTGCTCTGCACCAGGACGATTTCGTTTTCCAGCGGCGCCAAAGGGTAGCGACGCATCCAGCTCACCACCAGGCTGCGCAGATCGTCGAGGCGGTTGCCGTGAACGATCATGAAGCCGGGGTGGAGGTGGGTGGTGTTGGGCATCGGGAGGTCTCTGGCAGGCGCTGATGGCTGAGGGGGCACAATATCACGCGGATGCCCGAAAGGGCCGAGAGCCGTCCGGCTGACGCGATCGGTGTGGGAGCGGGCGGCGCGGTGAATGGCACCGGCTTTGCCGGTGTTCGCGGGTGAACCGGCTCCCACAGGGACCGCGTACGCCCGGAAGTTTTTGCGCCAGAAAGACAAAACCCCTACCTGCATGCGCAGATAGGGGTTTTGCGAAATGAATCTTGACGATGACCTACTCTCACATGGGGAAACCCCACACTACCATCGGCGATGCATCGTTTCACTACTGAGTTCGGGATGGGATCAGGTGGTTCCAATGCTCTATGGTCGTCAAGAAATTCTGTTGCCAGAAGGTCTGGGTAGACACTCCAGCGAATT
>NZ_NFZQ01000001.1 GCF_002165135.1 Pseudomonas sp. SID14000
GATAATCTTTGTGACTATCAGTCCGTACTCACAAGCACCCACACGAATTGCTTGATTCGATTTGTTAAAGAGCGTTTGGTTAAGAGCTTTTCGTCTCAACCGAGGCGCGCATTCTACGCTTTCCTCATTTGCTGTCAAGCGTTTATTTTGAAGTTCTTGCGAGAAACTCGTTTAGCTTCAAACACTTGACTCGCTGCGATCTCTCGTAGCGGGAGGCGAATCATACAGCGTTTAGAAGCGCTGTCAACCACCATCTCAACCGCCGGCGATCATTTGATCGTAGCCCTTTCAGCTCTTCCCGAACAACCTAACTCATTGAATTTCAAGAAGTTTGTCGTTCCGATGTCGCTGGAAGTGGGGCGCATTATAAGGGGATTCAGAAGGCGGTCAAGGATTAATTTCATTTATTTGAAATATCCCAGGCGAAGACCTTATCAAGGCCAACAGGTGTTTGCCACAACACCTTCTGCGCCTATTAGATCGAGCGCCGCCCGCGCGGCGCTTCGCGGGGCAAGCCCGCTCCCACATTTGTTGCAACGTGGCCATGCCTGTGAGGCCATGGTTGTCAGCCTTGTTGGCATGGCTGGATCTCGAGGTGGGCATTGATGCCGCCCCACCTGCCTCAAGACGAGCACCAAGGCGGGCAACCATGGCCCGACAGGTTCGGTACGTTGCAACAAATGTGGGAGCGGGCTTGCCCCGCGAAGCGCCGCGCGGGCGACGCTCGATCTCATAGGCGCCAGAGAACCTAAGGCGGGCACATTTCAAAGCCAATACCATCCCAAGACAGGCCCCTAGCAGCCCCACCCCACTCTCAAACCACCCTCCCCTGCCTCCGACCAACCCTGGGCAGCACCCGCGCAACAGCAGGAACCCGCAACACCATCAACACAGCCCCAATAACCGCATAAATCACCCACTCCCGCAAATCCGAGCGCACGATCCACAGAAAATGCAGCAAACCCAACCCAAGTATCACGTACACCAACCGGTGCAGCTTCTTCCACCTCGCTCCCAACCGCCGCTGGCTATACCGATTCGAGGTAACCGCCAGGGCCAGCAACCCAAGAAACCCAAGCGCCCCCACAATAATGTAAGGCCGCTTGCGCAACTCCACCGCCAACTGCCCCCAATCCAGCCCAAGGATAAAGAACAGATAAGCCAGGATATGCAGCACGATGTAGGCAAATACCCACAGCCCCAGCTGCCGACGCACCACGATCCAGCCCGACCACCCCGTCAGCTTCTGCAGCGGCGTCATGCCCAAGGTAACCAGCAAGAAGGTCAGCGCCCCGAGCCCAAGCCGGTCCATCATGATCTTTCCGGGATCAGGCCCCAGCAGATTCATCGCGGCCTCATACAACCACCACACCGGGAACAGGCACCCCACGACGAAGATGCCCAGACGAAACCAGGGGTAACGCATCAATAGTTCTTCCGCAGATCGAGCCCGGCGTACAGCGACGCCACTTCATCGACGTAGCCATTGAACATCTGGGTTTCCCGCACATTGGGGCTGAACAGCCCGCTGGGCAGCCGCCGCTCACGCGCCTGGCTCCAACGCGGGTGATCAACCGTCGGGTTCACATTGGCATAGAAACCATATTCATCCGGCGCCAGCCCTTCCCAGGTGGTGCCGGGTTGCTCGGCCACCAGGCTGATACGCACGATCGACTTGATGCTCTTGAAGCCATACTTCCACGGCACCACCAGCCGCAACGGCGCGCCATTCTGGTTGGGCAGCTCCCGACCATACATTCCAACCGCCAGGATCGCCAACGGATGCATTGCCTCATCCAGGCGCAAGCCTTCTCTATACGGCCAGTCGATCAAGGCGAAACCCGAACGCTGCCCCGGCATGTGCTCCGGATCTTTCAGGGTTTCGAAGCGCACATAGCGCGCCCTGGAAGTCGGTTCGACCTGCTTGAGCACCTGCGCCAACGGGAAGCCCAGCCAAGGAATGACCATCGACCAAGCCTCCACGCAACGCAGCCGGTAGATGCGTTCCTCAAGCTGGTACGGTTTGACGAAGTCTTCCAGCGCATAGCGCCCGGGCCTACCCACTTCGCCATCGACCACAACGCTCCACGGCTCGGTTTTCAGGCTGTCGCCATTGGCCGCCGGGTCGCCCTTGTCGGGCCCGAACTCATAGAAGTTGTTGTAGTGGGTGGCATCCTTGAACGGTGTGATTGCCTCACCCTTGACCGTTACTGCCTGCCACCGGGTGGCCGCAAGCTTTTCACTGAACCAGCCAGGCGCCCTGCCCGCTTCGACATCGGCGTAACGGCTGGCTTCAGCCGCGCGCGCCATGCCCGGCAAAGCGCTCAGGGCCAGGCCAGCCAACGAGCCACCCAGCAGGGAACGACGGGAGAGGTAGATGCCTTCGGGAGTGATCTCCGACGCCTTGCAATCGGAAGACCTGGGTAGCTTGATGAGCATGAGCGGCTCCACAGCACTGGATAACGGATGTACCAGTAAGACTATGGAGCCGGCGGGTTATTCCAGCATTAAATGATTGTCACGCTTTGCGACGGCGCGCCTTCAGCAGGAACTGTATCGGCCCCGAAGCCGCATAGGCGAGGAAGATCAGCAGCAGGATACGCGGTGGGTCGCTGAACACCACGGCAAACACCAGCACCACGGCCAGGATCGCCACGAACGGCACACGGCCCTTGAGGTCCAGCTCCTTGAAGCTGTTGTACTTGATGTTGCTGACCATCAGCATGCCGGCGGCCGCCACCAGCAGTGCCACCAGGAACGACAGCTTGGAGCCCTGGATACCGTAGTCGCTGAACGCCCACACGGTACCCGCGACCACGCCTGCGGCAGCCGGACTGGCCAGGCCGATGAAGTAGCGCTTGTCGGCAGTGCCGACCTGGGTATTGAAGCGTGCCAGGCGCAGTGCTGCACCGGCCACATAGATGAAGGCGACCATCCAGCCGACCTTGCCCATGTCGCCCAGCGCCCAGCCAAAGGCCAGCAAGGCTGGAGCCACACCAAAGGCGACCATGTCCGATAGCGAGTCGTACTCGGCACCAAAAGCGCTCTGGGTGTTGGTCATGCGCGCGACACGACCGTCGAGGCCGTCGAGCACCATGGCCACGAAGATGGCGATAGCAGCGAAGGCAAAGTACTTGCTCGCCTCGCGCGGGTCACCGGCGCTCAGGGCGCTCTGCGCGCTCATCGAGCTGATGATGGAATAGAAACCGGCAAACAGGTTGGCGGTGGTAAACAGGTTGGGCAGCAGGTAGATGCCGCGATGGCGCACCTTGCGCCCTTCGGCGTCATGCCCTTCTTCAACGTGCTCATCGACAGGTAGCAGGCTTTCGGCGTCTGAGGGCTTGTTCGGCTCTTCGGGACGTTCGCTCATGGAGGGTACCTTGCAACAGGATGGAAAATGTTCGACACGGGCCTGCAAAACAGGTTCTGACGGCAGGCCACTGGTCTGCTTTATACCAGAAGCTGACTGTCAGAACGAAAAAACGCGGCCGAAGCCGCGTTTTTCATCTTTCGACAAGACTCAGTTCTTGGTCTTGTCGACGATTTTGTTAGCCGAGATCCACGGCATCATCGAGCGCAGTTGCTCGCCGATGATTTCGATGCCGTGAGCGGCGTTGTTACGGCGCTTGGCGGTCATCGATGGGTAGTTGGTAGCACCTTCGGAGATGAACATCTTCGCGTACTCGCCGTCCTGGATGCGCTTCAGGGCGTTGCGCATGGCCTTGCGGGATTCTTCGTTGATGACTTCCGGACCGGTTACATACTCACCGTACTCGGCGTTGTTGGAGATCGAGTAGTTCATGTTGGCGATGCCGCCTTCGTACATGAGGTCAACGATCAGCTTCAGCTCGTGCAGGCACTCGAAGTAGGCCATTTCCGGCGCGTAGCCAGCTTCGACCAGGGTTTCGAAACCGGCCTTGACCAGCTCGACGGTACCGCCGCACAGAACAGCCTGCTCACCGAACAGGTCGGTTTCGGTCTCGTCCTTGAAGGTGGTTTCGATGATGCCGGTACGGCCGCCACCGACGCCAGCGGCGTAGGACAGGGCGACGTTCTTGGCGTTGCCCGAAGCGTCCTGGTAGATAGCGATCAGGTCAGGGATGCCGCCACCCTTGACGAACTCGGAGCGAACGGTGTGGCCCGGGGCCTTCGGCGCGATCATGATCACGTCGAGGTCGGCACGCGGAACAACCTGGTTGTAGTGGATCGAGAAGCCGTGGGAGAAGGCCAGGGTAGCGCCCTTCTTGATGTTCGGCTCGATTTCGCTCTTGTACAGCTGGCCCTGGAATTCGTCCGGGGTCAGGATCATGACCAGGTCGGCGGCAGCGACGGCAGAGGCAACGTCGGTCACTTTCAGGCCGTGGGCTTCTGCCTTGGCAACGGTGGCCGAACCTTTACGCAGACCGATGGTGACATCCACACCGGAGTCCTTCAGGTTGCACGCCTGAGCGTGGCCCTGGGAACCGTAACCGATGATGGCGACTTTCTTACCCTGGATGATGGAAAGGTCGCAGTCTTTATCGTAGAAAACTTTCATGAAAATACCCCTGGTTATATCTCGGCCCCTGCGGAGCCATCGCTAATTTTTGAATTTAGATGCTGAGCACTTTGTCGCCACGGGCAATGCCGGTAACGCCGCTGCGCACGGTTTCGAGAATCGATGCAGTGCCGATCGCCTGGATGAAGCTGTCCAGTTTGTCGCTGGTGCCGCTCAGCTGTACGGTGTACACGCTGGCGGTCACATCGACGATCTGGCCACGGAAGATATCCGTGGTGCGCTTGATCTCGGCGCGCTGGGCACCGGTGGCCTTGACCTTGACCAGCATCAGTTCACGCTCGATGTGAGCGCTTTCCGACAGGTCGACGAGCTTGACCACTTCGACCAGCTTGTTCAGGTTCTTGGTGATCTGTTCGATCACTTCGTCATGGCCAACGGTGGTCAGCGTCAGACGCGACAGGGTCGGGTCTTCGGTCGGCGCCACGGTCAGGCTTTCAATGTTGTAGTTACGCTGGGAGAACAGGCCGACCACACGGGACAACGCACCTGGTTCGTTTTCCAGCAGCAGGGAAATGATGTGCCGCATATCAGGTACGCTCCGTCTTGCTCAGCCACATGTCACGCATCGAGCCATCCTTGATCTGCATCGGATAGACGTGCTCACTGCGGTCAACCGCGATGTCGATGAACACCAGGCGGTCCTTCATCGCAAACGCTTCTTCCAGCTTCGGCTTGAGGTCCTTCAGGCTGGTGATGCGGATACCCACGTGGCCATAGGCCTCGGCCAGCTTGATGAAGTCAGGCAGCGACTCGACGTACGAGTGCGAGTGACGACCGTTGTAGGCCATGTCCTGCCACTGGCGGACCATGCCCAACACACCGTTGTTCAGGTTGACGATCTTCACCGGCAGGCCGTACTGCATGCAGGTGGACAGCTCCTGGATGTTCATCTGGATGCTGCCTTCGCCGGTCACGCAGGCCACGTCCTGGTCCGGGAAGTTGAGCTTGACGCCCATCGCCGCCGGGAAGCCGAAGCCCATGGTGCCCAAGCCACCGGAGTTGATCCAGCGGTTCGGCTTGTTGAAGCGGTAGTACTGCGCCGCGAACATCTGGTGCTGCCCCACGTCGGAGGTGACGAAGGCATCGCCATTGGTCACTTCGCACAGGGTCTCGATGACTTTCTGCGGCTTGATGACATTGCCGTCGCCCTTGTCGTAGGGGAACAACTCGCCATTGCCACGCCATTCGTCGATCTGCTTCCACCAGGCATCCAGCGCCGCCTTGTCAGACTGCTCGCCAATTTCCTTGAGGATGCCGAGCATTTCGCTGAGCACGCTGTCGACCGGGCCGACGATTGGCACATCGGCCTTGATCATCTTGGAGATCGACGCCGGGTCGATGTCGATGTGGATGATCTTGGCGTTCGGGCAGAACTTGGCCGGGCCGTTGACCACGCGGTCGTCAAAGCGGGCACCGACGGCGAAGATGACGTCGGCATGGTGCATGGCCATGTTGGCAGTGAAGCTGCCATGCATGCCGAGCATGCCGAGGAACTGGCGGTCGGTACCCGGGAAGCCACCCAGCCCCATCAGGGTATTGGTGACCGGCAGGTTCAGCGACTTGGCGATTTCGGTCAGGGCTTCGGAGCCACCACCGAGAATCACGCCGCCACCGGAATAGACGATCGGGCGCTTGGCTGCCAGCAGCATCTCGGCAGCCTTGCGGATCTGGCCGGAATGGCCACGTACCGCCGGGCTGTAGGAGCGCAGCTTGACCTTTTTCGGGTAGACGTATTCGAACTTCTCGGCCGGGTTGGTCATATCTTTTGGAATGTCGACCACGACCGGACCTGGGCGACCGGATTGCGCCAGGTAGAATGCTTTTTTCAGGACTTCGGGAATTTCGCTGGCATGTTTGATCATGAAGCTATGCTTCACGATAGGCCGCGAAATGCCGATCATGTCGGTTTCCTGGAAGGCATCGGTACCCACCATGGTGCTAGGCACCTGGCCGGACAGGATGACCATCGGAATCGAATCCATGTAGGCGGTGGCAATACCGGTAATGGCATTGGTCGCGCCCGGGCCGGAGGTTACCAGCACCACGCCGGCCTTGCCGGTGGCGCGGGCGTAGCCGTCCGCCATATGGGTAGCTGCCTGCTCATGACGAACCAGGATGTGCTCGACTTCCGGTTCCTTGAACAGCGCGTCGTAAACATGCAGGAGAGCACCACCAGGGTACCCGTAGATGTGCTTAACGCCTTCGTCACGCAAGAAGCGGACGACCATCTCAGCGCCAGATAAAAGCTCCACGTTGTTCACCTCTAAAACGCCAGAATACCGCCCTCACTGGACGGGTCTTAATAGGTTTACTGCCAAGCAGAGCATGAGCGAACGTCAGCACTGACTGAGCAAGTATTGGGAGCGCCCCAGAGTGTTGCGGGGTTTTCCCACCCAGCGCGAGGTAACGCGTTGCGGGGTGTAACAGGTCGGCGCGGGTGTGCGCCTCATGATCTGCCTAGCGGGTCTGCTTCTGGCAGTCCCTCTACAGCGGAGATTGGATTCTTCTGATTCGGCGCCAACAAGTCAAGAAAAATTATTGCCAATTTTTCCCCAAGATGAATTCCTGCCACCACTAAAAATCGCTTCAGCAGCAGAAATAATAAGATTTCCAAAAAAAAGGGCCACAATCTGCGGCCCTTGAAGGAAAAACTGAAGAAATCAGGCGGAAGGAGCAATCAATTGGTCAAATGCTGCCAACAGACGGCGTAGCTCACGACTTTGCTCTGGCCGGTCGGTAAACACGGTTTCGGCCATGACCAGGATGCCGGAGGCGTTAGGCAGCGGGTGCCCCAGCTCGACGATGATCTTCATCCGCGGCAGGAAGACCCATTGCAGCCACTGTTCGAAACTGAGGGTATCGACGGCGAAAGGCACCGTACTGGCCAGTGCCTCGTCGCTTGGCGGCTCGTCATCCCACCAGCCTTGCACCTGCAGTTCACGCTCGATCAGCATCAGGTGGTCGGCGATATCCAGAATGCGCTGCTCGATCATCACGAATTGACCCGCGCCTTTTGCCGGGCCAGCGCGGCGCCAGCACTGTCACCCTGCTTTTCGCGGGCTTGGGCAATAGTATTCCACAGCTCGGCCTGCAGGCTCGGACGGCCGTTGGCGTATGTCAGGGCGCGCCGCGCCAACTGCTCGGCCTGCGATGCATCACCTTGCGACAGGCGCACCTGAGCCAGGCGGTACAGCACCTGCGGCTCGCGCGGGGCAATGCGCTGGGCACGCTCCAGGCTCGAGGCGGCACCGTTGAAGTCACCACTGCCCTGCTGGGTCTTCGCGGTGGTCAGCAGCGCCAGCACCGGGCCATCCAGCTGCTCGTCGGCCGACAAGCCACCTGCAGCGGCGCTGCTACGTGGGATACCGGTTGGCGCGCTGGTGCTCTGCGGGGCGCTGTTCATCGCTGCAATGTCGAACGGTTCGTCAGCGATCGGATTGGGATTGGTGGTCATCGGTGCCGAACTGACCGGGCCTGTGGTGATCGGACCCGGGGTTATCGGCGAGGTGCTGATCGGCGCCGCGCCATTGGCCGCCGGGAACGTCTGGATGCCCGAAGCACCAGCGCCCTGTGGGATCATCACGGTGACGCCGGAGTCCTCGGGCAGCGTTTGCGCCTGCGCGGTACCGGCGTTATAGCCACCCGCAGAGCGGTTGGCTGTGACGCGCTCGCTGTTGGACACGCGGGTGCTCGAATCGACCACCGGAATATTGCCACGCGGGACGCTGGCGCACCCCTGGAGCACTGCCAGCGCCGTCACGGCAGGAAACAGCCACTTGTTCACGTCACACCTCATCAATGCAGCCTGTGCTTAATTCATCCAGCCCTTGACCCAGTCCATGACTGATTCAACTGGATCCTGCTCGCCGCCACAGGTCGCGCCGGCGGGCGGTTCACTGCCGCGAATATACGGCATCTGCACCGCTCCCGGACAGCTGCCATCAGACCCATGGCCACTGTACGGGTCGATCCAGGCCTGCACCACGTTGTCCGGTTGCGGCATGTCCAACGGCAGCGGGTCGGCCTTCTTCATGAAGCTGGTCCACACCTGCAGGGCACCGGTGGCGCCGGTAAATGGCGTTTTGCCGTTATCGTCACGGCCCATCCACACCACGGCCAGCAGGTCCTGGCTGAAGCCGGAGAACCAGCTGTCGCGCGAATCGTTACTGGTACCGGTCTTGCCCGCCAGGGTAAGGTTACGCGGCAAAGTGTTGTACACCGAGCGGCCGGTGCCTTCGCGCATTACCCGCTGCATGGCGTTCTGCACCAGATAGATGGCCCCCGGGTCGAAGGTTTGCTGAATCTGGAACGGGTAGCGCTTGAGCGGCTCGCCCTCGGCGGTGAGTACGCTGCGGATACCGCGCATCGGGGTGTTGAAGCCGCCGTTGGCGATGGTCTGGTACATGGTCGCGACCTGCATCGGCGACATGCCGCCGGCACCCAGCAGCATGGCCGGGAACGCCGGCCAGTCGACATTCACGCCCAGCCGGCCAATGGTCTTGATCACGTTGGGCACGCCCACTTCCAGGCCGATCTTGGCAGTCGACAGGTTGTAGGAGTTGGCCAGCCCCTGGTACAGGTAGATGGTGCCATGCGGGCGACGGTCGTAGTTCTGCGGGCGCCAGACCTGGCCGTCGGCACCTTTGACCGAGAACGGCTCGTCCTGCACCCAACTGGTCAAAGTGTACTTGGTCGGTTGCTCCAGCGCGGTCAGGTACACCGCCGGCTTGACCAGCGAGCCGATCGGCCGCACGGCATCGATGGCACGGTTGAAGCCGGCGAAGCCTGCCTGGCGGCTGCCGATCAGTGCCTGCACCTCACCGGTTTCCGGGTTGGTCACGACCATTGCCGACTCCACCTCGTCAGCCCCCTTGCGACCCGCCAGGCGCTTGAAGGTCTCGCTCATCGAGGCTTCAGCCTTCATCTGCAGGATCGGGTCGAAGCTGGTGAAGATTCGCAGACCTTCTTCGGTCAAGTCTTCATCGCGGTAGTCCTGGCGCAGCTGACGCTTGACCAGATCGAGGAAGGCCGGGAACGAGCTGTCGGCCAGGCTGCCGCGCTTGGTCACGCCCAGCGGCATCTTCTTCGCTGCATCGACTTCTGCCTGGCTGGCCACACCCTGCTCGGCCACCAGATCGAGCACCAGGTTGCGGCGGGCCAGGGCGCGGTCGGGGTAGCGACGCGGGTTATAGTAGGACGGCCCCTTGACCATCCCCACCAGCAAGGCGATCTGGTGCAGTTTCAGCTCCGACAGCGGTTGGCTGAAGAAGAACTGACTGGCAAGGCCGAAGCCGTGCACCGCACGCTGGCCATCCTGACCGACGAACACCTCGTTGAGGTAGGCCTCCAGGATCTCGCGCTTGTCGTAGTGCAGTTCCAGCAGCACGGCCATCATCGCTTCGGTCAGCTTGCGGCTTAGACTGCGCTCGCTGGTGAGGTAGAAGTTCTTCACCAACTGCTGGGTCAGGGTGCTGCCACCCTGGCGCATGGAACCGGCCGAGGTGTTGACCCACATGGCTCGCGCGATGGACTTGGGCGACACCCCGAAGTGGCTGTAGAAATCGCGGTCTTCCGTCGCCACCAGGGTTTCGAGCAGGTACGGCGGCACCTGGTCGATCTTGATCAGGATGCGGTCTTCGAGGTTTTTCGGGTAGATGCCGCCGATCATCAGTGGCTCCAGGCGCACTACGTCGAGCGTCTTGCCATTGGCACCGGAAAGGCCCGCCACATAATCGCCAGAGAAACGCACACGCACGAACTGGGCCGGTTCCATGCCCTCGTAGAACTGGAAGCCACGGGTATTGAGCTCGACGGTGTTGCCGTTGACTGCCGCCGCACCCGGGCCGTTGGCCGCGCTTTCACGCCGGTAGCCGAGCGCATCCAGCTCGGTGAGGAAGTCATCCTTGCTCAGCTTCTGGCCGGTAAACAGCTCCAGTGGCCGGGCATACACCTTGGCCGGGATGGTCCAGCGCTTGCCGGAGAACTTCTCCTGGACAACGGCATCGAGGTAAACCGCGAAGCCGGCAACGATCACCAGGCCTACCAGGCTGAGCTTCAAAGCCCAGCCCAGCCAGGCGCGGGAGCGGCCGGTCGGGCGTTTCTGAGGGGTACGGGGATTTCGGGTTCGGGTCATGGTGGCGGATTATACGCACTTTATAAAGGCTGGGCAGACGCCCCTGGCGGTAGGCAGGGACGGCACCATTGACCATAATGGCGCATTCGAATTCCCTGCCCCCGGAAGGATTTCCCGTGAGCCAAGCTCTTATCACTGCGTTGCAGAACCCAGCCCTCTACCCTCACCCCGTGGATGGGTTCCAGCTCATCGAGACGCATATCTCCTGGGTCCTGCTCACTGGCGAGTATGCCTACAAGATCAAGAAGCCGATGAACTTCGGCTTCCTCGATTTCACCGGCCTGGACCAGCGCCAGCATTTCTGTAACGAAGAATTGCGCCTGAACCAGCGCCTGACCGACGGTCTGTACCTGGAAGTGTTGCCGATCACGGGTAGCGTTGACGCCCCGCAGATCGGTGGTGAAGGCGAAGCCATCGAGTACGTGCTGAAGATGCGCCAGTTCCCCCAGGGGCAGATGCTCAACACCCTGCAAGCCAATGGCGAACTGAACGCCGCACACATCGACCAGATGGCCCGGCAGATCGCCGAGTTCCACCTGCAGGCCCCGCGTGTGCCGGTGGAGCACCCGCTGGGCACGCCGGACAGCGTGATGGCGCCGGTCGAACAGAACTTCGAGCAGATTCGCCCGTTCCTCAGCGACAAAGCCGACCTGCAGCAACTCGACGCCCTGCAGGCCTGGGCACGCAGCAGCTTCGAGCGCCTGCATGGCCTGCTTGAAAAGCGCAAGGCCAATGGTTTCATCCGTGAATGCCATGGTGACATCCACCTGGGCAACGCCACCCTGATCGATGGCAAGGTGGTGATCTTCGACTGCATCGAGTTCAACGAACCGTTCCGCCTGACCGATGTGTATGCCGACACCGGCTTCCTGGCCATGGACCTGGAAGACCGCGGCCTGAAATGCCTGGCCCGGCGCTTCATCAGCCAGTACCTGGAACTGACAGGCGACTACGAAGGCCTGGAACTGCTCAACTTCTACAAAGCCTACCGCGCGCTGGTGCGGGCCAAGGTGGCGCTGTTCAGCATGCCGGCCGATGCCGATGGCGTGCAACGCGCCACCACCCTGCGCACCTACCGCAACTACGCCAACCTGGCAGAAAGCTACAGCGCCATCCCGTCGCGCCTACTGGCCATTACCCACGGTGTTTCGGCGGTGGGCAAAAGCCACGTGGCCATGCGCATGGTCGAGGCCCTGGGCGCCGTCCGCGTGCGTTCTGACGTGGAGCGCAAGCGCCTGTTCGGCGAACAGCAGCAGGCTGACGCTGGCCAGCTGAGTACTGGCATCTATGACCAGGACGCCAGTGCCGCGACCTACCAGCGCCTGCACGAGGTAGCGGCAACCGTGCTGCGAGCCGGGTTCCCGGTAGTGCTGGACGCCACCTACCTCAAGCGTGAGCAGCGCCAGGCCGCGGCGGACATCGCCAGCCAGACCGGGGTGCCGTTCCTGATCCTCGACTGCCATGCACCGGATGCGGTCATCGCCAGCTGGCTGGAGCAGCGCCAGGCAGAAAACACCGACCCGTCGGATGCCACCCTGGACGTAGTCAATGCGCAGCAGGCCAGCCGCGAGCCACTGGATGCACAGGAACTGGTGCAGAGCACCCGCGTCGATACCCAGGATGCCGGTAGCATGGACCAGGTGATCGAGCAGATTCGCCAGCGCTTGCCTGGGCTGTAAGTTCAGCGCTTTCCTGGACCGGCCTGTTCGCGGGTTTACCCGCGAACAGGCCGGTCCAGGACATCTCGTCGCCCCCTATGGCAAAAGGCCGCGCATTTCCCAACCCCCGCTACACTCCTCTCTGACCTGCTCGCGATTTATCCCCCAATCCCCGTTCAGCCATCGCAAGGAGGCTCGATGAACGATGAATTGCAGCATCTGAAGAACCTTGGCAAGACCTCTGCGCAGTGGCTGCATGCAGCCGGTATCCACAGTGCATCGGATCTGCGCCGTCTGGGCGCGGTGGGTGCGTACCAGGCCGTGAAGACACGAGGGTTCCGCGCATCGAAGGTGCTGTTGTATGCCATTGAAGGCGCCCTGCTGGACGTGCACTGGAACGATTTGCCGCTCGAACGCAAAGAAGCGCTCAATCAACAACTTGATGCGAAAAGCCCTGCGCAAAAAAATCAAAAATAGTTACGGGGAGGGGATTGACGTCGAAATGAGAATGGTTATGATTATCACAACTGGTCGCGAGACTGGTTAGATAAGCTAAGAGCCCCTGGTTCGGACTCTCAGATTATCTCCTCATCAGGCTAATCACGGTTATTGACCCGGCAATTTGCCGGGTCTTTTTTTTTGCCTTTTTCAGCCCTGTCACCGCAGTTGCGCACAATAGTCCTGCGCCGGCATTGCCGCTGTGTACCACACATAATCAGCCTCGCCTGACTCGACCTGCTCACCCACCTCGGCCAGCAGCAATACCTTGCTCTGCCCCGGCGCCTGCAGGTCAGCCAGGTGCAATGGCACACCCAAGTCCTTGCGCACGTGATAAGCCCCGGCCAACAGCAATGCCGGCTGCGGCGCTGCCAACAAGCGCTCGGCCAGGCGCCGGTCGCGCTGCTGCTGCACGGCCAGCATTGCCGGCAACTGGCTTTCTGGGAGCATCCCGCAATGCCCGGCACGCACATGCTCCAGCAGGGCGGCCTTTACCTTCGGCGCATTGGACCGTTCGCCCTTTAACGAAACCGGCTGCCGATAGGCCTGGCGCATCTCGTCGGACGAGAGATTGGCGGCCAGCAAAGGCACCCGCTGCTGCAGAGCTTCAGTCACGATTGGCCCGTAAAGCTGCCAATCCCAGCCGTCCTGCCAGGACAAGGCCTTGGGCAGGTCTGCCGGCAAAGGCTGCCCCGCGAGCTTGTCCAGCAGCGGTTGCTGCTCGGGCTGCAGCATCTCCAGCAGCAGGCTGCCCTGCGCACGCTGGCCTTGCAGGGCACGCAGCAGCCACAACTGCAGTGCATGATGGTCGGGGTTGTCGTGTTTCTCGCCGACCAGCACCCGGGGGGAGCCAGCCAGGCGCTGCATCAGTTGCTCAGGGCTGAGGTGCTGGCCATTGGCAAGATCGACGATATGCCCCAGCTCGGCATGGTTGCGCCCCTCACTGCTCTGCCAGTCGGGCAGCGCTGGCAGGCTGGCCTGGCAGCCACCCAGCACCAGCCCCAGGCACAGCGAGAAAACGGACAGCAGCGGATGTCGCATGTGTATCTCCCCTCACGGCCTGACCGGAGTATGTAGGAGCAGCCTTGTGCTGCGAAGAGGCCGGGGGCAGCAGATATGCATTGTCAGTACCGGCCTCTTCGCAGCACAAGGCTGCTCCTACAAAGATCGCGCCAGCGTTAGCGGGTGATGATCAGCGGATGCCCACGTTCCGGGTGCACCTGTACCAGTACATCGATCCCGTATACCGCCTTCAACGCCGCCGGCGTCAGCACTGCTTCGGGTGCGGCAAAGGCATGGCAGCGCCCGTGCTCCAGCAGCAGGATACGGTCACAGTAGCGCGCCGCCAGGTTCAGGTCATGCAGGATCACCAGCACTGCGGCGCCACGGTCGGCAAAGCGGCGCACGGCTTCCAGGGTGGTGTGCTGGTGCAGCGGGTCGAGCATCGAGGTCGGCTCGTCAAGCAGCAGCGTAGTACCTGCTTCGCCCGGCCACAGCTGCGCCAGCACCCTGGCCAGGTGCACCCTTTGCCGCTCGCCGCCAGACAGCGCCAGGTAGCTGCGCTCTACCAAGTGCCAGGCATCCGTCGCCCGCAGGGCTGCCTCGACGATTTCCGCATCGCGCCGCTGCCCGGTGCCATGGGGCATGCGCCCCATGCCCACCACTTCCTCGACGCGGAACGAAAACTCCAGGCTGGACACCTGCGGCAACACCGCCAGGCGCCTGGCCCGTTCCTGCCCGGCCCAGGCGGCCAGTGGCCTGCCCTGTAGCGTCACCCGCCCGCTATCGGGCACCAGCTCGCCGCACAGCACACCCAGCAGGCTGCTCTTGCCGGCACCGTTGGGGCCGAGCACACCCAACACCTGCCCCGGGGTCAGTTGCAGGTGAATGTCATGCAGCACTTCATTGCTGCCTCGCCGCAAGTACAGGCCCTCGGCTTGCAACATCAACTGCGTCCTCGTATCAGCAGGAACAGGAAGAACGGCGCACCGATAAAGGCGGTGACGATACCGATCGGCAGTTCGGCAGGCGCCAGCAGCAGCCGCGCCGCCAAATCAGCGAACAGCATCAGCACGCCGCCGGCCAACAAGGAAGCTGGCAGCACTACACGGTGATCAGGCCCGGCCAGCAGACGCACCAGGTGCGGCACCACCAGGCCGATGAAGCCGATCAGCCCGGCAGCAGCCACCGCCGCCCCTACGCCCAACGCTGTGCAGAACACCAGCTCGCGCTTGAGCCGTTCCACATCGATGCCCAAGTGGCATGCCTCCGACTCACCCAGCAGCATGGCATTCAGCGCCTTGGCCCGGCGTGGCAGCCATACCGCAACGCCCGCAGCCACCAGCAGCAACGGCCACAGCCGCTGGTAACTGGCACCATTGAGGCTACCCAGGTTCCAGAACGTCAGCGTGCGCAGGGTAGCGTCGTCGGCCAGGTAGGAGAATAATCCCACGGCAGCACCGCCCAGCGCGGTCATGGCCACACCGGCCAACAGCATCGTGGCGACGTTGGTCTGGCCGTCGCGCCGCCCCAGGCGATAGACCAGCGCAGTCACACCCAGCCCGCCAATGAAAGCACACAGCGACAACAGGTAAGGGGCAAACACATCCGGCATACCGCCCAGCCAGCTGCCAGCAACGATGGCCACCGCCGCGCCCACCGATGCCCCGGCAGCAACCCCTATCAGCCCGGGGTCGGCCAGCGGGTTACGGAACAGCCCCTGCATGGCCACCCCGGACAACGCCAGCACCGCGCCCACAGCCAACCCCAGCAAGGTGCGCGGCAGACGGATCTGGCCGAGGATCATCTCGGCCTGCTGCAAGCCATCAGCGGCGATGGGCAACCCCAGCAGACGCAGGCCGGCACGCAGGGTATCGAACAGCGGCAGGCTGACCGGCCCCAGGGCCAATGACAACCACACCGCCAACAAACACAACAGGCTCAGGCAAATGAACAGCGTGCGTGGCTGGACCCGCTGCTTCATTGGGCGAGGCTGGCCTTGGCAGCCGGGTAGAAGGTGACCACCAGGGCCTGGGTAGAGAGCACAAGGTTTGCGCACAGGGAGAGCGAAGCGACAGGACGGCGCCTCATCGGGTTCCTTCTGCAGGCCAGGCGGACCGCGTACCTTGTAGCGGGCAGCGGAACTGCGCACCATAGGCGGCCGAGCGCAGCGAACGCGGAAGATTTGATCATTTTTCGCACTGATGCGTCAGCCATCACTTGTTTCACGAGTCGTCCTTGCCATGCATTTCCTTTGTACCTCCTGCGGGCTGGCCGAAGGCCAAAGCCGCGCTTTCAGCGTAGACGGCATCGAGCTGTTCGCCGTGCGCCGCCAGGGCCTGGTGTACCTCTACCGAAACCGTTGCCCGCACCGTGGCATCCCGCTGAACTGGGCGGAAGATGCGTTTCTCGATGACAGCGCCAGCCTGATCCACTGCGCCCATCATGGCGCATTGTTCCTGATCGAAAATGGCGAATGCGTGGCCGGGCCGTGCGAGGGCGAGCAACTGCAGGCCCTGGGCTGCCACGAGGACAGCCAGGGCATCTGGTTCAAGGGGTAAGCAGCACCGGCAGACAGCGGTCGATGACGATGCCTTCGGGGTCCAGGCGCGTGCCATAGGCCAACACCTCCACACCCTCCGCCACTGCAGCGCGCAGGGCCTGGGCATAAGCCGTATCGATTTCCTCGGCCGGGCGCACGGCGTCGATACCGGTCAGGTTCACGCAATACAGCTGCACCGCCCGCACGCCTTGCCTGGCCAGCTTCGCCAGCTCGCGCAGGTGCTTGGCACCACGCTGGGTCACCGCGTCAGGGAAGGCCGCGACCGTGCTGTCGGGGTAGCCCAGCGTCACGCTCTTGACCTCGACATAGGCCGGGACACCGTCGAACTCCAGGCGAAAGTCGATGCGGCTGCCTTCCTCACCGTAGGCCACTTCACGCCTTAGAGCACTGAAGCCGGCCAGTTCGGCGATGATGCCTGCACGCAGGGCCTCTTCGACCAGCGTATTGGCCCGCCCGGTATTCACGCAGGCCAGCCGCCCCTGCGGGGTTTCGCTGATTTCCCACGTGCCCGGCAGCTTGCGCTTGGGATCGTTGGAGCGGCTGAACCACACCTGCCCGCCTTCACGCATGCAGTTGAGCATGGAGCCGGTGTTCGGGCAGTGGATGGTCAGCTGCTCGCCGCTGGACAGTTCGATATCCGCCAGAAAGCGCTTGTAGCGGCGCAGCAGGCGGCCCTGTTCGAGTGGGGGGTAGAACTGCATCAGCCTTGCCAACTCCGCAGGCCGCGGGCAATCCGCTGCACCGCCTCTTCCAGACGCGGCAGGCTCTGGGTGTAGGCAAAGCGCACATGGTGCCCGGCCAGGTGGCGGCCGAAGTCCAGGCCCGGAGTGAAGGCCAGGTGCTCGGTTTCCAGGAAGTGCCGGCAGAAGGCGAACGCATCACCGCCAAAGGCACTGATGTCGGCATACAGGTAGAAAGCCCCCTGTGGCTCGACGGCAATGCGGAAACCCAGTTCGCGCAAGGCGGGCAACAGGTAGTCGCGACGGCGGGCGAACTCGGCGCGGCGCTCCTCGAAAATGGCCAGGGTTTCGGGCTGGAAGCACGCCAGCGCGGCATGCTGGGCCATGCTTGGCGCACTGATGTACAGGTTTTGTGCCAGCTTCTCCAGATCGGCCACCGCGCCAGGGGGCGCCACCAGCCAGCCAAGGCGCCAGCCGGTCATGCCGAAATACTTGGAAAAACTATTCAGCACGAATGCCGAGTCGTCCACTTCCAGCACGCTGGGGGCGTCCATGCCATAGGTCAGCCCGTGATAGATCTCGTCCACCACCAGGTGCCCATGCCGTTCGCGGGTGGCGCAGGACAGGCCGGCCAGCTCTTCACGCCCCAGCACGGTGCCGGTCGGGTTGGCCGGGGAGGCAACCAGGGCACCGACCGTGTCCTTGTCCCAGTAGCGGTCGACAAGGTCGGCGGTCAGTTGGTAATTCACGTCCGGGCCCACCGGCACCAACTGCGCCCCGCCCTCGACCAGGCGCAGGAAGTGGCGGTTGCACGGATAGCCCGGGTCGGCCAGCAGCCAGTGTTTACCTGGGTCGACCAGCAGGCTGCTGGCCAGCAGCAGCGCACCGGAGCCACCCGGGGTGATGAGGATGCGCTCAGGGTCGACACTCAGGCCATAACGCTGGCCATAGAAGCCGGCAATGGCTTCGCGCAGCGCTGGCAGGCCGCGTGCAGCGGTGTAGCGGGTGTGCCCGGCGGCCAGTGCCGCCTGACCGGCGGCAACGATGGGCGCGGCCGTGGTGAAGTCCGGCTCGCCGATTTCCAGGTGGATCACGTCGTGTCCGGCCGCCTGCAACTCGTTGGCCCGGGCCAGCAGCGCCATGACGTGGAAGGGTTCGATGGCGCGGCTGCGCGCACTGTAGGTGTGGGCCATGACCTTCTCTCAAATGGGTCTAAACTGGAGATTCTACCTCTGCACGCCACCGAACGTGCGGCTCACGCCGCTGTCAATTACCAGAATCGGGCGGGGTAGCGCACCCCCGATCTATCTGGTAAGTTCGGCGGCTCGCAGTCGCAGGGCCGGCGGGTGCCGGAGATGGAGCAGCCTGCGCATTGGATCAGATGAGTGAGAGGCGGTCTATTCATGTCCACCGTAGAAAAGCAAAAAGCCCAGACCATGTACGGTGTCGAGCCCTACGTAGAAACCAAGGGTGAAGAGTACATGGGCGAGCCCATGAAAAAGCACTTCACCAAGCTTCTCGGCGCCTGGAAGCAAGAGCTGATGAACAGTGTCGACCGCACTGTGGACCACATGAAGGACGAGGCAGCCAACTTCCCCGACCCGGCCGACCGCGCCAGCCAGGAAGAAGAGTTCGCGCTGGAGCTGCGCAACCGCGATCGCGAGCGCAAGCTGATCAAGAAAATCGACAAGACCCTCGACAAGATCAAGGCCGACGAATACGGCTGGTGCGAATCGTGCGGCATCGAGATCGGCCTGCGTCGCCTGGAGGCCCGCCCTACCGCCGACCTGTGCTTCGACTGCAAGGAAATCGCCGAGAAAAAGGAAAAGACGGTCGGCAAAGGCTGATCTTTCTTTCCACCTGAACGGGGCGCATCATGCGCCCCGTTTCATTTATATGCCCAGCCTGACCATGACCGACTCCAGCTACATCGGGCGTTTCGCCCCCACCCCAAGCGGCTTCCTGCACTTCGGCTCGCTGGTCGCCGCCCTCGCCTCCTGGCTCGATGCCCGCGCCGTCAACGGCCGCTGGCTGCTGCGCATGGAAGACACCGACCCGCCACGAGAAATGCCCGGCGCCCGCGATGCGATTCTGCAGACCCTGGAGCGCTACGGCCTGGAATGGGATGGCGAGGTGGTGTTCCAGAGCCAGCGGCACGATGCCTATGCCTCGGTGGTCGACCGCCTGTTCAACATGGGACTGGCCTACGCCTGCACCTGCTCGCGCAAGCAACTGGAGAGTTACCACGGCATCTACCCGGGCCTGTGCCGCAATGCCGGGCATCCCCGTGAAGGCGCGGCGATCCGCTTGCGCGTGCCGGAGCTGATCTACCGCTTTACCGACCGAGTGCAGGGCGAGTTCCAGCAACACTTGGGGCGTGAAGTAGGCGATTTCGTGATCCAGCGCCGCGACGGGCTGTATGCCTACCAGTTGGCAGTGGTGCTGGACGATGCCTGGCAAGGCGTTACCGATATCGTGCGCGGCGCCGACCTGCTCGACAACACCCCGCGCCAGCTGTACCTGCAAGAACTGCTGGGTTTCTCGCAGCCGCGTTACCTGCATATTCCACTGATCGTGCAGCCGGACGGGCACAAGCTGGGCAAGTCGTACCGCTCACCGCCGCTGCAGGCGGACAAGGCGACACCGCTGTTGCTGCGAGCATTGCGGGCGCTGGGGCAGGAAGCAGACCCCGAGTTACTGCTGGCAACGCCGGCTGAGGTATTGGCAGTCGCCCGCAAGCAGTGGCGGCCCGAGGCGATTGCGCAGCGGACCACGGTGCCAGAGGCTGATTTGCGCTGAGGCAGGCCCGGCCCTTTCGCGGGTAAACCCGCTCCCACAGGGTCCTCAGCAAACCTGAGGAAAGCGCATTACCTGTGGGAGCGGGTTCACCCGCGAAGAGGCCGGCACAGGTAGCCCACCCCTCAAAAACAAAAGTCCAATACATTCAACATCTTGGCGAACCCCATGGATTCCCGCTAGCATCCCCCCAGCCATTTGCGCCAATAATAAGTCCAAGCCCGCAGCGCCCAACTATCGAGGCCAGCATGTACATCTATCGTTTGGTCCTGCTTCTGGTCGTGGGGATCTACCTGTTCTCCCCGGCCATCATGGACTGGTGGATCGAACCGACCGGAGCCTGGTATCGCCCTTACCTGCTCTGGCTGATCCTGATCGTCGTCACCTTCATCCTGCAGAGCCAACGAGATGCCGATGAGCTTTAGCCTGACCCAGATGATCCTGATCAGTGCCGCGTACCTCATGGTACTGTTCGGCGTGGCCTGGATCAGCGAGCGGGGGCTGATCCCGCGTTCGATCATTCGCCACCCGCTGACCTATACCCTGTCGCTGGGCGTGTACGCCAGTGCCTGGGCCTTCTATGGCTCGGTAGGCCTGGCCTACCAGTACGGCTACGGTTTCCTCGCCTGTTACCTGGGGGTGTCCGGCGCGTTCCTGCTGGCACCGGTGCTGCTCTACCCGATCCTCAAGATCACCCGCACCTATCAGTTGTCCTCGCTGGCCGACCTGCTGGCGTTCCGCTTCCGCAGCACCTGGGCCGGGGCGCTGACCACCATCATCATGCTGATCGGCGTGCTGCCCTTGCTGGCCCTGCAGATCCAGGCGGTGGCCGACTCGATCAGCATCCTCACCGGTGAGCCGGTCAAGGCCCGGGTGGCCTTCGCCTTCTGTACGCTGATCATCCTGTTCACCATCTTCTTCGGTTCTCGGCACATCGCCACACGCGAAAAGCACGAAGGGCTGGTGTTCGCCATCGCCTTCGAGTCGGTGATCAAGCTGCTGGCCCTGGGCGGTATCGGCCTGTACGCCCTGTATGGCGTGTTCGGCGGCCCGCACGAGCTGGAGGTATGGCTGCTGCAGAACCAGACGGCCCTGGCCGCCCTGCACACCCCGTTGCAGGAAGGCCCGTGGCGCACCCTGCTGCTGGTGTTTTTCGCCTCGGCCATCGTCATGCCGCACATGTATCACATGGCCTTCACAGAAAACCTCAACCCGCGCTCGCTGGTCAGCGCCAGCTGGGGCCTACCGCTGTTCCTGCTGCTGATGAGCCTGGCCGTGCCACTGGTGCTGTGGGCCGGCCTGCGCCTGGGCGCCAGCACCAACCCCGAGTACTTCACCCTGGGCCTGGGGCTTGCCGCCAACAATCAGGCACTGGCGCTGTTGGCCTACATCGGCGGCTTGTCGGCCGCCAGCGGGTTGATAATAGTCACCACCCTGGCGCTGTCGGGCATGGCCCTCAACCACCTGGTGCTGCCGCTGTACCAGCCGCCGGCCGAAGGCAACATCTATCGCTGGCTGAAGTGGACCCGCCGCGCGCTGATCGTCGCCATCATCACCGCCGGGTTCATGTTCTACCTGACCCAGAACAACCACCAGAGCCTGGCCAACCTGGGCATCGTCGCCTTCGTTGCCACCTTGCAGTTCCTGCCGGGCGTGCTCTCGGTGCTGTACTGGCCGACCGCCAACCGCCGCGGCTTCATCGCCGGCCTGCTGGCCGGCACCCTGGTGTGGATGGTGACCATGCTGCTGCCACTGCTGGGCAACCTGCAGGGCTTCTACATCCCGCCGCTAGACATGATCTACGTACTGGACGACACCAGCTGGCACATGGCAGCCATCGCCTCGCTGGCGGCCAACGTGCTGCTGTTCACCCTGATCTCGCTGTTCACCAACGCCAGCAACGAAGAGGTCAGCGCAGCCGAAGCCTGCGCGGTGGACAACGTGCGCCGCCCGCAACGCCGCGAGCTGCACGCTGCCTCACCACAGGAGTTCGCCACCCAGCTGGCCAAGCCACTGGGCGCCAAGGCCGCGCAGAAAGAAGTGGAGCAGGCCCTGCGCGACCTTTACCTGCCGTTCGACGAGCGCCGCCCCTATGCCTTGCGCCGCCTGCGCGACCGCATCGAGGCCAACCTGTCCGGCCTGATGGGGCCGAGCGTGGCCCAGGACATGGTCGAGACCTTCCTGCCGTACAAGTCCGGTAACGAAAACTACGTGACCGAGGACATCCACTTCATCGAAAGCCGCCTGGAAGACTACCACTCGCGCCTGACCGGCCTGGCCGCCGAGCTCGACGCCCTGCGCCGCTACCACCGCCAGACCCTGCAGGAACTACCCATGGGCGTCTGCTCGCTGGCCAAGGACCAGGAAATCCTGATGTGGAACAAGGCCATGGAGGAACTCACCGGCATCGCCGCCAAGCACGTGGTCGGCTCACGCCTGGTCACAATAAGCGAACCCTGGCGCGGCCTGCTGCAAGGCTTCATCAACGTGCCCGACGAGCACCTGCACAAACAGCGCCTGGTGCTGGACGGCCAGCCGCGCTGGCTGAACCTGCACAAGGCCGCCATCGACGAGCCACTGGCCCCGGGTAACAGCGGCCTGGTGCTGCTGGTGGAGGACCTTACCGAAACCCAGGCGCTGGAAGACAAGCTGGTGCACTCCGAACGCCTGGCCAGCATCGGCCGCCTGGCCGCCGGCGTGGCCCACGAGATCGGCAACCCGATCACCGGCATCGCCTGCCTGGCGCAGAACCTGCGCGAGGAGCGTGAGGGTGATGGTGAAATCATCGAGCTGTCCAGCCAGATTCTCGAACAGACCAAGCGGGTATCACGCATCGTCCAGTCGCTGATGAGCTTCGCCCATGCCGGTGGCAGCCACCAGAACAGCGAAGAGCCGGTATGCCTGGCCGAAGTGGCGCAGGACGCCATTGGTCTGCTGGCGTTGAACCGGCGCAATTTCGAAGTACAGTTCTTCAACCTCTGCGACCCGGAGCACTGGGCCGAAGGGGACCCGCAGCGCCTGGCCCAGGTGCTGATCAACCTGCTCTCCAACGCCCGCGACGCATCAAAGCCCGGCAGTGCCGTGCGCGTGCGCACCGAAGTCAGCGAGCACACCGTCGACCTGATCGTCGAGGATGAGGGCAGCGGGATCCCGAAGAACATCATGGACCGCCTGTTCGAACCCTTCTTCACCACCAAGGACCCGGGCGAAGGAACCGGACTGGGGCTCGCTCTGGTCTATTCCATCGTGGAAGAGCATTATGGGCAAATCACCATCGACAGCCCGGCCGATATCGAACGGCAACGTGGCACCCGGATCCGCGTGACCCTGCCCCGGCATGTCGTAGCGACGTCCCCTGAAATTCGAGACCGTCGAGAGAATTGAATCAATGCCGCACATTCTGATCGTCGAAGACGAAACCATCATCCGCTCGGCCTTGCGTCGCCTGCTCGAGCGGAACCAGTACCAGGTCAGCGAAGCCGGCTCGGTCCAGGAAGCCCAGGAACGCTTCAGCATTGCCACCTTCGACCTGATCGTCAGCGACCTGCGCCTGCCAGGCGCGCCCGGCACCGAACTGATCAAGCTCGGCCAGGGCACGCCAGTGCTGATCATGACCAGCTACGCCAGCCTGCGCTCGGCGGTAGACTCGATGAAAATGGGCGCGGTGGACTACATCGCCAAGCCCTTCGACCACGACGAGATGCTGCAAGCCGTGGCGCGCATCCTGCGCGACCGGCAGAACGCCCCGGCCGCCACACCGGCGGCCGAGCCACGCGCAACCAATGGCAAGGCCGCCTCGGCCGACAAAGGCAATGCGGCAGCCGCCAATGGCGAAATCGGCATCATCGGCTCATGCCCCCCGATGCAGGACATGTACAGCAAGATCCGCAAGGTCGCGCCCACCGATTCCAACGTGCTGATCCAGGGCGAGTCGGGCACCGGTAAAGAACTGGTCGCACGCGCCCTGCACAACCTGTCGCGCCGGGCCAAGGCACCGATGATTTCGGTGAACTGCGCGGCCATCCCCGAGACGCTGATCGAGTCCGAGCTGTTCGGCCACGAGAAAGGCGCGTTCACCGGCGCCAGCGCCGGGCGCGCCGGCCTGGTGGAGGCTGCCGATGGCGGCACCCTGTTCCTCGACGAAATCGGCGAACTGCCGCTGGAGGCCCAGGCCCGCCTGCTGCGCGTGCTGCAGGAAGGCGAGATTCGCCGGGTGGGTTCGGTACAGTCGCAAAAGGTCGATGTACGCCTGATCGCCGCCACCCACCGCGACCTGAAGAACCTGGCCAAGGCCGGCCAGTTCCGTGAAGACCTGTATTACCGCCTGCACGTGATCGCCCTGAAACTGCCTGCCCTGCGCGAGCGCGGCAGCGACGTCAACGAGATCGCCAGCGCCTTCCTCGCCCGCCAGAGCGCACGCATCGGCCGCGACGACCTGCACTTCTCGGCCGAAGCCGAGCAGGCCATTCGTCACTACAGCTGGCCGGGTAACGTGCGAGAGCTGGAAAACGCCGTGGAGCGTGCAGTGATCCTCAGCGAGAGCGCAGAAATTTCCGCCGACCTGCTGGGCATCGACATCGAACTGGGCGACCTGGAGGAGGACGAAATCCTCGACAACGCCCTGGTCGTGACCAGCACGGCCAATGCCAGCCATGAGCCGACCGAGGACCTGTCGCTGGAGGACTACTTCCAGCACTTCGTGCTCGAGCACCAGGACCACATGACCGAGACCGAACTGGCCCGCAAGCTCGGTGTCAGCCGCAAGTGCCTGTGGGAACGCCGCCAGCGCCTTGGCATCCCGCGGCGCAAGAGCAACGCTACCAGCGAGTAACCCCCCGCCACCGTACGCCGCAGCCTATGTGGCGCCTGTGAGATCGAGCGCCGCCCGCGCGGCGCTTCGCGGCACAAGGCCGCTCCCACATCTGTTTCGGGCCAGTCACTCCTGTGAGGTCTCCTCTGCCCGCCTTGTCTGTTCCATTCGATATCAAGGGGGGCGCGACAGCTCTTCATCAATCTTCAGCCATGCACCAAGGCTGCAACCCATCTGGCACAGGAATGATTGGCCCGAAACAGATGTGGGAGCGGCCTTGTGCCGCGAAGCGCCGCGCGGGCGGCGCTCGATCTCACAGGCGCTGAACGTGTCACGGCGAACACCCAGGTAACACCTCAGCCCCCGCAAAAATCTGTTACCCAAGCTTTCCGCCGTAACAGTTCCCGAGGCGTTCGGTAACGAAATTTCGACATTTTCAGCCCCGAAAAATTTGCCGGACCTCTTCAACCCATTGATTTTACTGGGTTTGCAAAAGTTGGCACGGCACCTGCTATATGTCTGGTACAAGAACAATAACAAGCACTGCTACTCAGAATAAGAACAAGACGAAACGGCTCACGCACAATAAAAACAAGACGGCGGAGGCGCAGCTAACTGATTCTTTTGGAGAGGATGCGTGTTTGGGGCTTGCCCCACAGCCAGGCAGAGAACAATAAAAACTGCACTAAAAAGCAGCGCCTGAACTGGTTGGATCGACAGATCAACGTGACATCAGCGACCAAAGCAATCCGTTTGCTCTTAACCCCTGGATTGGGGGTCGTCCACAAGCTTCGAGATTTGTGGACAGGGCACTCAACAAAAACAAGAAGCCCAGCAGAAAAACAATAAGAGCACGCAACGACTTCTTGGGGAGCTTAGGCTCCCCTTGTCGTTTCCACCCTTCTGGCAGGCATCCTGCTACCCGCCTACACCATTCCTTGAGTAAATGCTAGAATCCCCGCCCATCATGCGGCCATTCTCCTATTCTTGGCCGAACATTCCTTCAAACAGTGCATCCCATGCTGAAGAAGCTGTTCCAGTCGTTCCGCCCGCCCGTACCGGGCCCCCACCACAGGCGCACCACGCCTGAGGTGATCAACAAAAGCCAGCACTCGCTGCAGCGCCACCAGTTCAGCCGCCATGCGGTGAACATCGTGGAGCGTCTGCAGAGTGCCGGCTACCAGGCTTACCTGGTCGGTGGCTGTGTCCGCGACCTGATGTTGGGCATCACGCCGAAAGACTTCGACGTCGCCACCAGTGCCACCCCCGAACAGGTCCGTGCCGAGTTCCGCAACGCGCGCATCATTGGTCGCCGCTTCAAGCTGGTCCACGTGCATTTCGGCCGTGAGATCATCGAAGTCGCCACCTTCCGCGCTCACCACTCGGAAGACGACCAGAGCGACAGCCACCGTTCGTCGCACAACGCCAGTGGCCGCATCCTGCGTGACAACGTATACGGCACCCTGGAAGAGGACGCACAACGTCGCGACTTCACCATCAACGCCCTGTACTACGACCCGGTCAGCGAACGCATCCTCGACTACGCCAATGGCGTGCACGATATCCGCAACCGCCTGCTGCGCCTGATCGGTGACCCTACCCACCGCTACCAGGAAGACCCGGTGCGCATGCTGCGCGCGGTACGCTTCGCCGCCAAGCTCGACTTCGGTATCGAAAAGCACACGGTCCAGCCGATCCGCGAACTGGCCCCACTACTGCGCGAGATTCCGCCAGCGCGCCTGTTCGAAGAAAGCCTCAAACTGTTCCTCTCCGGTCAGGGCGCCATCGTCTTTGAAATGCTGGTCGACCTGCAATTGTTCGAGCCGCTGTTCCCGGCCAGTTCGCATGCCCTGGACGAGCGCCCGACATACACCCACACGCTGATCAGCCAGGCGCTGAACAATACCGACCTGCGCGTGAAGCAAGGCAAACCGGTAACCCCGGCCTTCCTCTTCGCCGCGCTGCTGTGGCCTGCTCTGCCGGCCCGCGTGCTGCACCTGCAGAACCAGGGCGTGCCGCCGATCCCGGCCATGAACGGTGCGGCCCACGACCTGATCGCCGAGCAATGCGCACGCATCGCCATCCCCAAGCGCTTCACCCTGCCGATCCGCGAGATCTGGGACATGCAGGAGCGTCTGCCACGCCGTAGCGGCAAGCGCGCCGACGTGCTGCTGGACAACCCGCGCTTCCGCGCCGGCTACGACTTCCTGCTGCTGCGGGAAAGCGCCGGTGAAGAAACCGACGACCTCGGCCAATGGTGGACCGACTACCAGGATGCCAATGACAGCGAGCGCCGCGAGATGATCCGCGAGCTGGGCAGCCGTGACGAAGGCACCGGCGCCGGCCCGCGCAAACGCAAGCGCAGCGGTAGCAAACGCAAGCGTAGTGGCGACGAGGCATTCGAGTGAGTACCCGCGCCTATATCGGCCTGGGCAGCAACCTGGAAGCACCTGCCGAGCAGCTGCGTAGCGCCTTGCAGGCCCTCGACCAGGTCGAAGCCACGCGCTTGGTGGCGGCCTCGGCCCTGTACACCAGCGATTCGCTGCTGCCCGGCCAGCCACGCTACACCAACGCCGTCGCCGCCCTGGACACCGCGCTGCCGCCGCTGGCCCTGCTCGATGCACTGCAGGCCATCGAGAACGAGCAGGGGCGCGTGCGCAAGGAGCGCTGGGGCCCGCGCACACTGGACCTGGACATCCTGCTGTTCGGCGATCAGGTACTCGACGAACCGCGCCTGAAAGTGCCGCATTACCACATGCATGCCCGGCCTTTCGTGCTGTACCCGCTGGCTGAACTGGTACCAGGCGATTTCCGCCTGGCCGATGGTCGCGCCCTCGCGCAGCTACTCGACGATTGCCCGTTCGTCGGCCTGGAACGCCTGTAATCCGGGCGTTTCAGCCTTGCATACTGGCGCGGTAACGCCAGTAACACCCTGATCGTAACAATGCGGTAACAGGGTGATTGACTTCCCCCACCTCGCTCACGACTATAGGCGTCCCGTGTGGCACCAAAGTGCCGCATACCCGTATTTAGGCCCGGACGGACCTGTGCCCGAACATCACGCGCGATGATGTGCCGCTCCGGAAGATGACTACACGCGTTAAATGCAGTCGTTTTTTACAGCGCCTGAACGAGGAATTTCCTACATGCCTGAAGTAACCCTGACCACCCTCAATGGCCTCAAGGCCAAGGGTGAAAAAATCACCATGCTGACCTGCTACGATGCGACCTTCGCCAAGGCCGCCAGTCAGGCCGGTGTCGAAGTGTTGCTGGTGGGCGACTCGCTGGGGATGGTCCTGCAAGGCCACGACAGCACACTGCCGGTAACCACCGCAGACATGGCCTACCACACTGCCAGTGTCAAACGTGGCAACGACGGCGCACTGATCCTCGCCGACCTGCCGTTCATGGCGCATGCCACCCCGGAGCAGGCCTTTGCCAACAGCGCCACGCTGATGCAGGCCGGCGCCCACATGATCAAGATCGAAGGCGCTGCCTGGCTGGCCGAGACCATCCGCCTGCTGGCCGAGCGTGGCGTGCCGGTATGCGCGCACATGGGCCTGACCCCGCAAACTGTCAACGTGCTGGGCGGCTACAAGGTCCAGGGCCGCCAGGAAGCCCAGGCCCGGCAGATGCGCGCCGACGCCATCGCCCTGGAGCAAGCCGGGGCGGCCATGCTGCTGCTCGAATGCGTGCCCAGCGAACTGGCTGCGGAAATCACCAATGCCGTGGGCATTCCGGTGATCGGCATTGGCGCCGGCAGCGGCACGGATGGCCAGGTACTGGTTTTGCACGACATGCTCGGCCTGTCGCTGAGCGGCCGGGTACCTAAGTTCGTGAAGAACTTCATGCAGGGCCAGCCGGATATCCACAGCGCCCTCGTCGCTTACGTCGAGGCGGTCAAACAAGTCAGCTTCCCAGGCAGCGAACACGGGTTCAGTGCATGAATACAGTCAAGACCGTCCGCGAACTGCGCGCCGCAGTCGCCCGCGCCCGCGGAGAAGGCAAGCGCATCGCCTTCGTGCCGACCATGGGTAACCTGCATAGCGGTCATGCCGCCCTGGTGACCAAGGCCGCGCAGCGCGCCGATTTCGTGGTCGCCAGCATCTTCGTCAACCCGCTGCAGTTCGGCGCCAACGAAGACCTCGACAAGTACCCGCGCACCCTGGCTGCCGACCAGGAACGCCTGCTCCAGGCAGGCTGCAATTTGCTGTTCGCGCCTACCGTCGAAGAGATGTACCCCGACGGCATGAGCGTGCAAACCCGCGTCTGCGTGCCCCACCTTTCCGAAGGCCTGTGCGGCGCCAGCCGGCCCGGGCATTTCGAAGGCGTGGCGACAGTGGTCAGCAAGCTGTTCAACATGGTCCAGCCAGACCTTGCCGTGTTCGGTGAAAAGGACTTCCAGCAGCTGGCGGTCATCCGTGCCATGGTGCGCGACCTGAATATGCCGATCCAGATCATCGGCGAACCCACCGTGCGTGCCGAGGATGGCCTGGCGCTGTCATCGCGCAATGGTTATCTCACGCCTGAGCAGCGTGCTACGGCACCTGCGCTGTACCGTACGCTGCAACATATCGCAACTGCCATTGGCCGGGGCCAGCGGGACTTTGCCGCGCTGGTTGGCGAAGGCCAGGCGCAGTTGACCGCCGCTGGTTTCCGCCCGGATTACCTGGAAGTGCGTCACGCGGTAAGCCTGCGACCGGCGATGATCGATGATCGTGATCTGGTAGTGGTTGCGGCAGCGTATCTGGGTAACACGCGGTTGATCGACAATATTTACCTGCACGTGGAAGAGAAGACCGCGTAACGGCCTGGGGCTGCTTTGCAGCCCATTCGCAGCACAAGGCTGCTCCTACAAAAGATCACCCCACTCTGTAGGAGCAGCCTTGTGCTGCGAAAAGCGCCCCAAATTCCCCTGCCATACCCATTCCCAGCAAGTGACCTTTGCCTATAATGGGGCCAGCCTGAACCCGGCAATGACTGCCGTGTCCAAGGCCTCACCACGCACCAAGGGAACCCGCGCAATGGCGTATTACCGTACACCCCACGATGTGACGGCCCTGCCCGCCTGGCAGGCGCTCCAGCAACACCGCGACGCCATGCAAGGCTTCAGCATGCGCGAAGCATTCGCCGCCGATGCCAAGCGCTTCGACCAGTTCTCCCTGAGCTGCTGCGGCCTGTTCCTCGACTACTCGAAAAACCTGATCACAGAACAAAGCCGCGACCTGCTGGTCAACCTGGCCAACGAAGTGGGCCTGCAGGACGCCATCAAGTCGATGTTCAGCGGTGAAATCATCAACGCCTCCGAAGGTCGCCCGGTGCTGCACACTGCCCTGCGCCGGCCGGTGGGCGACAAGCTCAGCGTCAATGGCGTGAACGTCATGCCGGAAGTACACAAGGTGCTCAACCAGATCACCGAACTGGTCGGCCGTATCCACGACGGCCTGTGGCGCGGCTACAGCGAAAAACCGATCACCGACGTGGTCAACATCGGCATCGGTGGCTCGTTCCTGGGCCCCGAGCTGGTCTCCGAGGCGCTGCTGCCCTACGCCCAGCGCGGCGTGCGCTGCCACTACCTGGCGAACATCGACGGCAGTGAGTTCCACGAACTGTCGGCCAACCTGCGCGCCGAAACCACCCTGTTCATCGTCTCGTCGAAGTCGTTCAACACCCTCGAGACCCTGAAGAACGCCATGGCCGCGCGTACCTGGTACCTGGCCCAGGGCGGCTCGGAAGCCGAGCTTTACCGCCACTTCATCGCTGTTTCCAGCAACAAAGCCGCCGCCGTGGCCTTTGGCATCCGCGAAGAGAACATCTTCCCGATGTGGGACTGGGTGGGCGGGCGCTACTCGCTGTGGTCGGCCATCGGCCTGCCGATTGCCCTGGCCATCGGTACCGCCAACTTCAAGGAACTGCTGTCCGGTGCCTACACCATGGACCAGCACTTCCAGACCGCGCCGTTCGACAAGAACATGCCGGTGCTGCTGGCCCTGCTAGGCGTGTGGTACGGCAACTTCTGGGGCGCACAGAGCCACGCGATCCTGCCGTACGACCACTATCTGCGCAACATCACCAAGCACCTGCAGCAACTGGACATGGAGTCCAATGGCAAGAGCGTGCTTCAGGATGGCACCCCGGTAAAGACCGATACCGGCCCGGTGATCTGGGGTGGCGTCGGCTGCAACGGCCAGCATGCCTACCACCAGTTGCTGCACCAGGGCACCCAGCTGATTCCGGCCGACTTCATCGTGCCGGTGGTGAGCTTCAACCCGGTGGCTGACCATCATCAGTGGCTGTACGCCAACTGCCTGTCGCAGAGCCAGGCACTGATGCTGGGCAAAACCCGCGAAGAAGCCGAAGCGGAGCTGCGCGCCAAGGGCCTGAACGAAGCGGACATCGAAAAACTGGCCCCGCACAAGGTGATCCCGGGCAACCGCCCGAGCAACACCCTGGTGGTGGAACGCATCAGCCCGCGCCGCCTGGGCGCGCTGGTGGCGATGTACGAGCACAAGGTCTTCGTACAGAGCGTGATCTGGGGCATCAACGCCTTCGACCAGTGGGGCGTGGAACTGGGCAAGGAGCTGGGCAAAGGCGTGTACCAGCGCCTTGTAGGAAGCCTGGAAGACAGCGCCGAAGACGGCTCCACCCAAGGCCTGATCAACTACTTCCGCGGCCGTCACCGCGGTTGATCTGAAACCTTCGCCAGCTTCTTCGCGGGCTCGCCCGCGAAGAGGCCAGCACAGGTTGAACACCTCTCCCAGCTACACTGTCCTATCGAATAGCCGTTGCAGTCCATCGCCCCTTACAAGAGCAGGACCACCCGCCATGTTCGATATCCGCAACTACCCCCAGGCCCTGGCCGTCAGCCAGTCCGCCGCCCTCACCCCCGACGAGTACCGCCGCCTCTACCGCCAGTCGGTGGATGACCCCGACACCTTCTGGGCCGAACAGGCCAAGCGCCTGGACTGGATCAAGCCCTGGTCGAGCGTGCAGCAATGCGACCTGAAGACCGGCAACGCCCGCTGGTTCGATGGCGGCCAGCTCAACGTCAGCTACAACTGCATCGATCGCCACCTGGCCCAGCGCAGCGAACAGACCGCCCTGCTGTGGGAAGGCGACGACCCCAAGGATTGCAAGGCCATCACCTACCGCGAACTGCACCGCCAGGTCTGCCGCCTGGCCAATGCGCTGAAAGCACGCGGGGTGAAGAAAGGCGACCGGGTGTGTATCTACATGCCGATGATCCCCGAGGCCGCCTTCGCGATGCTCGCCTGTACCCGTATCGGTGCCATCCACTCGGTGGTGTTCGGCGGCTTCTCGCCCGACGCCCTGCGCGACCGTATCCTCGATGCCGACTGCCGCACCGTGATCACCGCCGATGAAGGCGTACGCGGAGGCAAGCGCATCCCGCTGAAACAGAACGTCGACAAAGCCCTGGCCAGCTGCCCTGCGGTCAACAGCGTATTCGTGGTGCGCCGCACCGGTAGCGAGGTTGCCTGGGCCGAAGATCGCGACCTCTGGTACCACGAGACAACGGAAAAGGCCGGCGACGACTGCGCCCCCGAGCCAATGAACGCCGAAGACCCGCTGTTCATCCTCTACACCTCCGGCAGCACCGGCAAACCCAAGGGCGTGCTGCACACCACCGGCGGCTACCTGCTGCAGGCCACCCTCACCTTCAAGGTGGTATTCGACTACCGTGAAGGCGAGGTGTTCTGGTGCACCGCCGATGTCGGCTGGGTCACCGGCCACAGCTACATCGTCTATGGCCCGCTGGCCAATGGCGCGATCTCGCTGATGTTCGAAGGCGTGCCCAACTACCCGGACACCTCGCGCTTCTGGCAGGTGGTGGACAAGCATCAGGTAAACATCTTCTACACCGCCCCAACTGCCCTGCGTGCCTTGATGCGCGAAGGCGACGGGCCGCTGCAAGGCACCTCACGGCAGAGCCTGCGTCTGCTGGGCAGCGTTGGCGAGCCGATCAACCCCGAAGCCTGGGAGTGGTACTTCGAGGCAGTCGGGCAGAAGCGCTGCCCCATCGTCGATACCTGGTGGCAAACCGAGACCGGCGGCATCATGATCACCCCGTTGCCCGGTTCACAGGCGCTCAAGCCCGGCTGTGCCACGCAGCCCATGTTCGGCGTACAACCGGTGCTGCTGGACGAAAAGGGCAAGCTCATCGAAGGCCCCGGTGCCGGCCTGCTGGTCATCAAGGCCAGCTGGCCCGGGCAGATCCGTAGCGTCTATGGCGACCATCAGCGCATGGTCGACACCTACTTCAAGCCGATGCCCGGCTATTACTTCACCGGCGACGGTGCCCGCCGCGATGCTGATGGTGACTACTGGATCACCGGGCGTATCGATGATGTGATCAACGTTTCCGGCCATCGCATCGGTACCGCCGAAGTGGAAAGCGCGCTGGTGCTACATGACAGTGTCGCCGAAGCGGCCGTGGTCGGTTACCCCCACGACCTCAAGGGCCAGGGCGTGTATGCATTTGTCACGCCCATGAATGGCGTAACGCCGGACGATGCGCTCAAGACCGAACTGCTGGCCCTGGTCAGCAAGGAAATCGGCAGTTTCGCCAAGCCCGAGCTGATCCAGTGGGCGCCGGCGCTACCCAAGACACGCTCAGGCAAGATCATGCGGCGTATACTGCGCAAAATCGCCTGCAACGAGCTGGACAACCTGGGCGATACCTCGACCCTGGCGGACCCCAGCGTGGTGCAGGGTCTGATCGACAAACGCCTCAACCAGTAACCGGCGGCCGCTGTTCATGGCCGCCCTGAACCACAGGTCGCCATGGAAGCCCTTCGCCGTCGCATCGAAACCCAGGTCATGAGCCTCACCGGGCTGGCCCTCGGCCAGCTCGACCTGGAATCGCCCAAGGGCGACCCCGGCCTGTTCGGCCCGCACAGCATCAGCTGGCAGGTACATGGCGACTTCCCGAGCATGCTGGTCGGTGGCATCAGTGCCCTCATGCTGCAGTTGCTGCACCCGCTGGCCCTGGCCGGGGTATGGGACCATTCCAACTTCCGTGAAGACCTGCTCGGTCGCCTGCGCCGCACCAGCCAGTTCATCTCCGGCACCACCTTCGGCGCCACCCGCGATGCCGAGTGGCTGATCGACAAGGTGCGTACCATCCACCTGCAGGTGACCGGCACCGCGCCGGATGGCCGCCCGTATGCAGCCAGCGACCCGGACTTGCTGACCTGGGTGCATGTGGCGGAAGTCAGCAGCTTCCTTGCCGCCCACCTGCGTTACCGCAACCCACACCTTGCGCGCGCCGAGCAGGATGCCTACTACGCTGAGATCGCGCTGATCGCCGAGCGCCTTGGTGCCCGCGACGTGCCGCGCTCCTGCCAGCAGGTCGAAGACTACCTGCAGCACATGCGCTCGCAGCTGCACTGCGACGCCCGCAGCCATGAGGTGGTCGGCATTCTGCTCGATGCCCCCGCCCCCAGCCGACTCGCACAGCCGGTGGGCAAGCTGATGCTGCACGCCGGCATCGACCTGCTGCCGGCCTGGGCCCAGGCCATGCTCGGCCTGCAGCATGGCCCGTTACAGAGACGCATGATCCGTCTGGGCCTGCAACGCACCGCGCCAGTACTGCGCTGGGCGATGCGCAACGGCTCGGCGCACCGGGCCAAACGGCGCATGGGCATCGAATGAGGTCAAATCGTCACCTCAGCGGAACTGATTTAACGTGCCATACTCCAAGCTCTCCTGCTTAGACAGACGAAGCGACACATGTACAAAGGATTGACTCGCGCCGCCGGCGCACTGCTGGCCCTCGTAGCCTTCTACAGCCTTCTCGGCTTTCTCATACTCCCAGGTGTCGCGCTGCGCATCGCCAACCAGCAGTTGGCCCAGTACGCAACGGTGCCTGCTCACCTCGAACGGATCGAACTCAACCCCTTCAGCCTCGAGCTGACACTGTGGGGCCTGCAGATCGGCGAGCCAGGCAAGGAGCAGGTCGGCTTCGACCGGCTGTACGCCGACCTCTCGCTCGACAGCCTGTGGAGCGGTGCCCTGCACCTGGATGCGGTGGAGTTGGTCAAGCCGCGCAACGAAGTGCTGTTCGCCAAGGACGGTACCCTCAACCTGACCCGCCTGTTCAAGCTGCCCGCCAGCGAAGCCAAGCCCGATGAGCCGCCCAGCGACCCGTTCCCGCTGCGCATCGGCAGCATCAAGCTCAGCAATGGCTACCTGCACTTCGAGGACCTGCGCCCGAGCGAGCCGATCGAGTTCCTCTACGACAATATGAACCTGGAGCTGAAAAACCTCAGCACCTTGCCCAACGATAATGCCGACATGAACCTGGTGGCCATCGGCCCCAACGGCGGACGCATCGACTGGAAAGGCACCCTGAGCCTATCGCCGATCGCCTCTGAAGGCACACTGAAGATCACCGACGGCAACATGAAGGCGTTCTGGCCCTACGTACGTGATGCCGTACCGCTGGTGCTGGAAAACGGCGTGGTCAGCCTCGATACCCACTACAAGCTCAACCTCGCCAAACAGACGGAACTGTTGCTGGACAATGCATCGGTGCGCATTGCGCCGTTCGCCATCAAGGCACCGGATGGCCGCCCGCTGGCGCGCCTGGCCAGCCTGGAAGTGAGCGAAACCTCCGTCGACCTGGTCAAGCAACTGGTCACCGTGGGCAAGATCCGCAGCGATAAACTGGAAACCTGGGCCGCGCTGGAAAAAGACGGCCAACTCGACTGGCAGAAGCTGTTCGCCAGCCAGCCGGCCAAGGCCACACCGAAGGAAAAGGCCGAGCCGGCCGCTGCCGAGCCCACGTCCGAGCAGCAAGCCGCCAAAGAGCCGAGCAAGCCCTGGCAGGTGCTGCTCAAGGACGTGCAACTGCGTAACTACCTGGTGCACCTGGCAGACCGCACCCAGAAAGAGCCGGTGGCCCTCGACGTCGGCCCGCTCAACGCCGACCTGCAAGGTTTCGACAGCCTCAACCAGTCGCCCTTCACCCTCAAGCTCGATACCGGCGTGGGCAAGCAGGGCAAGCTGCAGGTGGCCGGTCAGGTCAACCTCGCGCCCATATGGGCCAAGCTGGACGTGAGCACGCGCGACATCGACCTGCGGGTAGCCCAGGCCTACATCAGCCCGTTCATCCTGCTGGAGCTGCGCAGCGGCATGCTCGCCAGCGACCTAAAGGTCGACCTGAAGAACACCGCACCGCTAGCCTTCAGCATCACCGGCAAGGCGCAGGTCAGCCAGTTGCACACCCTCGACACCATCAAGAGCCGCGACTTCGTCAAATGGCAGCAGGTGAACGTCGATGGCCTGTCCTACGTGCACGGCGATGCGCTGTCAATCGACAAGGTAACCCTGCTGCAGCCCTACGCGCGGTTCATCATCAATGAAGACCGCACCACCAACATCAACGACCTGCTGATCCCGCAGCCGGCCGGCGCCCCGGCATCCAGCCAGGCCAAACCGGCTGCAGCCAGCAACGACAAGCCGCTGGGCATCCACATCGGCCAGATCGACATCAACGACGGCTCGGCCAACTTCGCCGACCTGTCCCTTACCCCCAACTTCGCCACGGCCATCCAGCAGCTCAACGGCCAGATCGGCACCATCGACAACCGCAAGCCGGTGCCGGCCAAGGTCAACGTCAAGGGCAAGGTCGACCGCTACGCGCCGGTCACCATCAAAGGCGCCCTCAACCCGTTCAACCCGCTGGCCAGCCTGGACATCGCCACCAGCTTCAAGCGGGTCGAACTGACCACACTGACACCCTACTCCGGCAAGTTCGCCGGCTTCCGTATCCGCAAGGGCCGGCTCAACCTCGACCTGCACTACCTGATCACCAACGGCCAGCTGAAGGCCGAGAACAAGGTGGTGGTGGAGCAGTTGCAGTTGGGTGAGAAGGTCGACAGCCCGGACGCAGTGGACTTGCCAATCCGCCTGGCGGTGGCGCTGCTGAAGGATACCGAGGGCAAGATCTCGATCGAGCTGCCGGTGTCTGGCGACCTCAACAACCCGCAGTTCAGCGTGATGCCGATCGTCTGGCAAACCCTGCGCAACCTGGTGTTGCGCGCGGCACAGGCGCCGTTCAAGTTCATTGGCGGGCTGGTTGCCGGCGGTGGCTCGGAAGATCTGGGCAATGTTGCCTTCGCCCCTGGCTCCAGCGAGCTCAGTGGCGACGCCCAGGCATCGCTGGACAAGCTGGCGTCGGCCCTGAAAGAGCGCCCGGAACTGCGCCTGGAAATCGAAGGCACCAGCGCCCAGGCCAGCGACGGCCCGCTGATTGCCCAGCAGCGACTGGAACGTGAATACCAGGCTACCTGGTACAAGATCCTGCAACGTCGCGGTGACAAAGTGCCGGCCAATGCCTCGATGCTGGTGGTCGACGACAGCGACAAACCGGCGATGCTCGAAGGCATCTACCGTAACCGCCTGAAGCAGCAGCCGCCTGCCGAATGGGAGCAACTGGGCCGCGACGAGCGCACCGCCAAGCTGCGCGAGGCGGTGATCAAGTCCTGGGCCGAGAGTACCGCGCTGCTGCGCACACTGGGCCAGGAGCGAGCCAGCAGCATCAAGGATTACCTGGTGGACAAAGGCCAGCTGGAAGATGACCGGGTGTACTTCATCGATACCAACCTGGGCCAGGCCGAGAGCGATGGGCGGGTAGTAACCCCGATGCATCTGGATGCCGAGTAATTTCTACCAGCAGGTCTGGCCTCTTCGCGGGTAAACCCGCTCCCACAGGTGTTGCGCCCAGTTCAAGGCTGGTGCAATACCTGTGGGAGCGGGTTTACCCGCGAAGGGGCCGGCACAGGCTTCACACCAACCGCTGCCCCGACACCGCCGGGTGATACAGCGGCTGCACCTTGTTCCCCGCCGGGTCCAGCAGGTGGAAGCTGCGCGCCCCGTCTCCATGGTTGAACGGTCGGTCCAGCAGGGTCACGCCATGGGCCTTGAAGTACTGGTACCAGGCCTCCAGCTCCTCCACGCTATCGACGATGAACCCATAGTGGTCCAGGGTCTGCAACCCGTTGGCCGCCCCTGCCCCGCGTCCCAGCGACAGGTTGTCGTTACCACAAGTGAGATACACCAGGTCTTCGTTGGCGCGGTTCAGCACCTCCATGCCCAGCACATCGACGTAGAAGCGTTCGCACTCCTCAAGGTTGGGCACCAACAAGGCAATATGGCGCAGACCGTTCAGGCGGCCAGGGCGTGCAGGCAATTCGGACATTGGCTAGGCTCCATTTTTGTATACAATTCTGATTTGAATTTAAAACAAAAGGAGAGCCTTGTGTATAGCCTGTTCATCAAGACCCGCGTGAAGCCCGGTTGCGCCGAAGATTTTCTGACCGCGATCAAGGTCAATGCCGCGGCCTCCGTCGCCACCGAACCCGGCTGCCTGGTGTTCGATGTGTCACAGGACCGGGTCGACCCGGAGGTGATCTACCTGTACGAGATCTACCGTGATGATGCGGCGTACGAAGCGCATACCCAGACCGCGCATTTCCGCGACAGCCGGCCGTTGGTCGAGCCCTTGATCCTTGAGCAGGAATGCTTCGAGAGTGATGTGATTGCGCGTAATCCGGTGCTTTAATTGAAGAAGGGCCGCAAAGCGGCCCTTCTTGAATGGGTGGCCAAATCCGTTTGGCCGACGGGACATTCCTTATTCGGCCTTCAGGCCATCAGCCGACACGGCCTGCACGCCCTTGATCTTCTTGGCGATAGCAATGGCCGCTTCTTTCTGTGCTGCGGTCACCGCCGTATCAGAGGACAGCGACACGACGCCCTTGTTGGTTTCGACCTTGATATCGCCACCAGGCACACCCTTCTCGGTCATCAGGTCAGCCTTTACCTTGGTAGTGATCCAGGTATCGGAGGCTGCTTCCTTGGTCTTGGTCACCTCACCGGCCGCCAGCGTCATCGGGGCCTGGGTGGACTGCTGGGCGAATGCCGCGTTAGCCATGGTCAGGGTCAGAGCGGTAGCGGCAGCAATGGCGAACTTATTCATAAGGGTCACTCCTGTTTTTTCGAAAGGTCTGCGCCCGTGTATCCCGGCGACAGGTATGAGGATAGTTGCATGCGCTATGCCAGCTGTTTCGTTTCGGCTGTTTCCTTTTAAATCAATTACTTAGCGAACAGCCAGTACGCCAGTAGTCGTGCATTTTGCAATCCGCACGGTAAACCTGCATGCAAGATGCAAGTCCGCAAAAGGTTCCCTTTCGCCCATGAAAAAAGGGCCCCGAAGGGCCCTTTTCCTGTTGCGTGGCAGTCGTTTAGACGCCCGAAGCCTTGGCAGCGGCAACGTCCTTGATCGACAGCTTGATACGGCCGCGGTTGTCCACGTCCAGTACCAGTACTTCCACTTCCTGGCCTTCTTTCAGGATGTCGGTGACTTTCTCGACGCGAGCATCGCTCAGCATGGAGATGTGCACCAGGCCGTCCTTGCCAGGCAGAATGTTGACGAAGGCACCGAAGTCGACGATGCGCTCGACCTTGCCGACGTAGATCTTGCCGATCTCGGCCTCGGCAGTAATGCCCAGGATGCGCTGCTTGGCAGCATCTGCCGCTTCCTTGGTTTCGCCGAAGATCTTGATCGAGCCGTCGTCTTCGATGTCGATCGAAGCCTTGGTCTCTTCGCAGATGGCGCGAATGGTGGCGCCGCCTTTACCGATGACGTCGCGGATCTTGTCGGTGTCGATCTTCATCGCGATCATGGTCGGAGCGTTGGCCGACAGCTCGCTACGCGACTGGGCGATGATCTGGTTCATCTGGCCAAGGATGTTCAGGCGCGCTTCCAGGGCCTGGCCCAGGGCGATTTCCATGATCTCTTCGGTGATGCCGTTGATCTTGATGTCCATCTGCAGCGCGGTAACACCCTTGGCGGTACCGGCTACCTTGAAGTCCATGTCACCCAGGTGGTCTTCGTCACCCAGGATGTCGGTCAGGACGGCGAACTTGTCACCTTCCTTGACCAGGCCCATGGCGATACCGGCAACCGGTGCCTTCATTGGTACACCGGCGTCCATCAGGGCCAGGGAAGCACCGCAGACCGAAGCCATGGAGCTGGAACCGTTGGATTCGGTGATTTCCGAAACTACGCGGATGGTGTACGGGAAGTCGCTGTCGCTCGGCAGCATGGCCTGCACGCCACGACGGGCCAGGCGGCCGTGGCCGATTTCACGACGGCCGGCGCCGCCCATGCGGCCGCACTCACCCACCGAGAATGGCGGGAAGTTGTAGTGCAGCATGAACGGGTCTTTCTTCTCGCCTTCCAGGGTGTCCAGCAACTGGGCGTCACGGGCAGTACCCAGAGTGGCCACGACCAGGGCCTGGGTTTCACCGCGGGTGAACAGTGCCGAGCCGTGGGTCTTCGGCAGTACACCGACTTCGATGTTCAGCGGGCGCACGGTGCGGGTGTCACGGCCGTCGATACGCGGCTTGCCGTTGACAATGTTCTCGCGGACGGTGCGGTATTCCAGCTCGCCGAAGATGTCCTTGATGGCGCTGGCGGACGGGCCGGTCTCTTCGTTGCTCAGACGGGCAACAGCCTCGTCGCGCAGCTGGCCCAGGCGGTTGTAGCGGTCAGCCTTCTGGGTGATGGTGTAGGCCTGCGAAACGGCTTCGCCGAATTCGCTGCGCACCAGGTTCATCAGCTCGACGTTGGCCGGGGCTGGCTGCCAGTCCCAGGTCGGCTTGCCGGCTTCGGCGGCCAGTTCCTTGACGGCCTGGATCACGGCCTGGAATTCGTCGTGGGCGAACAGTACGGCGCCCAGCATCTGGTCTTCGGTCAGCTCTTTGGCTTCCGATTCAACCATCAATACAGCCGATTCGGTACCGGCAACGACCATGTCCAGGCTCGAGGCAGCCAGCTGCTCGTAGGTCGGGTTGAGCAGGTAGCCGGTGCTTTCGTGGAAGGCAACGCGAGCGGCACCGATCGGGCCTTCGAACGGAATGCCGGAAATGGCCAGGGCAGCCGAGGTACCGATCATCGCAGCGATGTCCGGGTCGGTCTTCTTGCTGGTGGAAACCACGGTGCAGACGACCTGCACTTCGTTCATGAAGCCTTCCGGGAACAGCGGACGGATCGGACGGTCGATCAGGCGCGAGGTCAGGGTCTCTTTTTCGGAAGGACGGCCTTCACGCTTGAAGAAGCCACCCGGGATCTTGCCGGCGGCGTAGGTCTTTTCCTGGTAGTGAACCGACAGCGGGAAGAAGCCCTTGCCTGGATCAGCCTGTTTGGCGCCTACCACAGTCACCAGCACGGTGACGTCGTTGTCGACGGTAACCAGCACGGCGCCGGTTGCCTGACGGGCAATGCGGCCCGTTTCGAGAGTGACGGTCGATTGACCGAACTGGAAAGTCTTGATTACCGGGTTCACGGTTTCCTACCTTTTTCAGTGGCTCTTGGGGGAACTGGTTTCTTGCGAATTCTTGGGCAGAACGGGGAATCGGCCCCATTGACCGTCCAGATACAACACGAGGCTGGAAGCCTGGCACCAAGCGGAAAAACCGCTCAGCATTGCCAGGCTGCCAACCTCGGAGATACGCGTGGCGTGTCCAACGGCAGCGCTGCAAAACAGCCCTGTCGAAGCCTGCGACACGCCATGCACACCACTGACCAGGCCGCTATTAGCGACGCAGGCCCAGGCGACCGATCAGGGCGCTGTAACGAGTGGTGTCTTTGCCCTTCAGGTAGTCCAGCAGCTTGCGACGCTGGTTAACCATACGGATCAGACCACGACGGGAGTGGTGGTCTTTATCGTTGGCCTTGAAGTGGCCTTGCAGCTTGTTGATGTTGGCGGTCAGCAGAGCAACCTGCACTTCCGGGCTACCGGTATCGCCGGCGGCTTGCTGGTATTCGGCAACGATCTGAGCTTTTTCTTCAACGCTGAGGGCCATGTGGCTTCTCCTGATAACGGATCCCGCATGCGGGGTCCAATAGGCCAGGGACAAATCCCTGTATTAATAAAAAAGGTGTGACCGTGCCTACTGACAGCCACCCTTGGTGCCGCAGGGTTTGGCAATTGCCTGGCCCTGCGGTTTCGGTCATTCCGACCGAATCAGCCGACGCGGCGCAATGCGCCCGTCTTCGCTCACTTCACCGATACCGATGAAGCGTGCATTGTGATCCTGTACCCGGACCATGCCAAATTGTGGCGCGTCCGGCGCGCGTACCGCCTGCCCATGCAGCCAGTAGAACGCACTGTGTTCGGACAGGCACACCAACGGCCAGTCCTGCAGGCCGCTGTCCGAGGGCATCAGGAAGCGGTCGAGCGCTTCGTTGCCGCCTTCGGCGTGGGCCTGTTCGAGCTCCTCGAGGGTGACCGTCTGTGCCAGCGCGAAAGGCCCGGCCTGGGTCCTGCGCAGCTCGGCGACATAGGCGCCGCAGCCAAGGGCCTCGCCAATATCCTCCACCAGGGTCCGGATATAGGTGCCTTTGCTGCATCCTACGCTCAACCGTGCACGGGTGCCTTCGCACTCGAGCAACTCCAAGCGGCCAATAGTAACAGAACGCGCCTCGCGCTCCACTACCTCTCCTGCACGTGCCAGCTTGTACAGCGGCTGGCCGTCACGCTTGAGCGCCGAGTACATCGGCGGTATCTGGCTGATCTGGCCACGAAAACGTGGCAACAGGGCCTCGATGTCGGCGCGACCAACGGTCACCTCGCGGGTCTGCAACACCTCACCTTCGGCATCGCCGGTGTTGGTAGTCTGCCCCATCTGCATGACCGTTTCGTAGCCCTTGTCGGAATCGAGCAGGTACTGCGAAAACTTGGTCGCTTCGCCAAAGCACAGCGGCAGCACGCCGGTTGCCAGCGGGTCGAGGCTGCCTGTGTGGCCAGCCTTTTCCGCATTGAGCAGCCAGCGCACCTTTTGCAGGGCAGCGTTGGAGGTGAAGCCCAGCGGCTTGTCGAGCAGGATGATGCCGCTGACGTTGCGGCGGATACGTTTGACCTGGGCCACCGCTTACTCCTCGGCGTCCGGCTGGTCGGCATCCTTGTGCTGACGGTCTTCGGCGACCGCGCGCTCGATCAGTGCCGACAGGTGGGCACCACGGCTGACGCTCTCGTCGAAGTGGAAATGCAGTTGCGGCACGCTGCGCAGTTGCATCACTCGGCCCAGGTGCAGGCGCAGGAAGCTCGCGGCGCTAGTCAGGGCCTTGAGGGTCTGCGGTACGGCGTCGGCGCCGTCCTGGCCCATCACGGTGATGAACACTTTGGCGTGGCCAAGGTCGCGGCTGACGTCGACGGCAGTGATGGTCACCAGGCCGACACGCGGGTCTTTGACTTCACGGCGGATCAGCTCCGACAGCTCACGCTGCATCTGGTCGCCGATGCGTTGGGTACGGCTATATTCTTTTGCCATTCTTGCTACCTGTAACTTAAAGCGGCAAACGCCCGGTCAAGCTGAAGCCTGACCGGGCGCTACCTTCAGAGGCGCTGCCAGCCGCCCTGGGGCGGGGCCTGCACCACGCTCGCCCCTTACAGGGTACGAGCCACCTGGACTTTCTCGAAGACTTCGATCTTGTCGCCGACCTTGACGTCGTTGTAGCTCTTCACGCCAATACCGCACTCCATGCCGTTACGCACTTCGGAAGCGTCGTCCTTGAAGCGACGCAGCGACTCCAGCTCGCCTTCGAAGATCACAACGTCTTCGCGCAGTACGCGGATCGGACGGTTGCGGTACACGGTACCCTCGATGACCATACAGCCAGCGATGGCGCCGAACTTCGGCGAACGGAACACGTCACGCACTTCGGCGACACCCAGGATGTTCTCGCGAACATCGCTGCCGAGCATGCCGGTCAGGGCCTTCTTGACGTCTTCGATGATGTCGTAGATCACGTTGTAGTAACGCATATCCAGACCTTCCTGCTCGACGATCTTGCGCGCGCCGGCATCGGCACGCACGTTGAAGCCGAACAGTACTGCATTCGAAGCCAGCGCCAGGTTGGCGTCGCTTTCGGTGATACCACCGACGCCGCCACCGATCACGCGTACCTGAACTTCGTCGTTGCCCAGGCCCGACAGCGAACCCTGCAGTGCTTCCAGGGAACCACGCACGTCAGTCTTGAGGACGATGTTGAGGGTCTTCTTCTCTTCCTGACCCATGGTCTCGAAGATGTTTTCCAGCTTGCCTGCATGAGCACGGGCCAGCTTGACCTCGCGGTACTTGCCTTGACGGAACAGGGCAACTTCACGAGCCTTCTTCTCGTCGGCAACCACGGACAGCTCGTCACCGGCTTCCGGGGTACCGTCCAGGCCGAGGATTTCGACCGGGATCGACGGGCCGGCTTCCTTCACAGGCTTGCCGTTCTCGTCGAGCATGGCACGCACACGGCCATAGTTGGAACCGCACAGGACCATGTCGCCCTGACGCAGGGTACCGTCCTGAACCAGGATGGTCGCCACCGGGCCACGGCCCTTGTCCAGGCGCGATTCGACAACCACACCACGACCTGGAGCGGTCGGGGTTGCGGTCAGCTCAAGGATCTCGGCCTGCAGCAGGACAGCTTCGAGCAGCTCGTCAACGCCGGTACCCATCTTCGCCGAAACCTTGACGAACGGAGTATCACCACCCCAGTCCTCGGAAGTGACGCCTTCGACGGCCAGCTCGTTGCGGATGCGGTCGATGTCAGCACCCGGCTTGTCGATCTTGTTCACCGCGACCACCAGCGGAACGCCAGCTGCCTTGGCATGCTGAACGGCTTCGCGGGTTTGCGGCATCACACCATCGTCCGCCGCTACCACCAGGATGACGATGTCGGTGGCCTTGGCACCACGGGCACGCATTGCGGTGAACGCAGCGTGGCCTGGGGTATCGAGGAAGGTAACCATGCCGCGGTCGGTTTCCACGTGGTAGGCGCCGATGTGCTGAGTAATACCACCAGCTTCGCCAGCGGCAACCTTGGCACGACGGATGTAGTCGAGCAGCGAGGTCTTACCATGGTCAACGTGACCCATGACGGTAACGACCGGCGCACGCGATTCCACTTCACCTTCGAACTTCAGCGATTCGGCCAGGGAATCTTCCAGGGCAGTATCGCTGACCAGGGTCACTTTGTGGCCCAGTTCTTCGGCGACCAGCTGAGCGGTTTCCTGGTCGAGCACCTGGTTGATGGTGACCGGGGTACCCAGCTTGAACATGAACTTGACCACTTCAGCGGCCTTGACCGACATCTGCTGGGCCAGTTCCGAGACGGTGATGGTCTCACCGATGGTCACGTCACGAATGACTGGGCCGGTCGGGTTCTGGAAGCCGTGCTGGTTGCGCTTCTTCAGCTTGCTCTTGCCACCGCGGCCACGGCGTACGCCATCGCTCTCTTCATCGGTGGTGCGCGGCGCGGCACGTGGAGTCGGAGCCTTTTCCTTCTCCTTGACCTTGACCTTGATCGACACGCGCGGGGCCTCACCACGACGCTCGCCACCACGACGGTCTTCGTCACGGGTGCGGCCTTCGTTGCGACGGGCTTCGTCCTTCTTGCGCTCGGCAGCACGCGCTGCGGCGTCTTCGGACGCAGGGGCGTCTGCAACTACCGGGGCCGGGGCAGCGGCAGGCGCCGACTCCGGCTTGGCAGCGGGCGCAGGGGCTACAGCAGCGGTTTCGGCGGCCTGACGGCGAGCCTGCTCTTCGTTACGCTGGCGAACTTCGGCCTCGACCTTCTCGCGAGCGGCGTTTTCAGCCGCGCGGCGCTCTTCCAGCTCACGCTTCTGCTCAGCCTGGATTTCTTCCGGGCTGCGCTGCACGAATACTTTCTTCTTGCGTACTTCTACGCTGATGCTCTTGCTACCGGCGACACGCAGGGTGCTGGTGGTTTTGCGCTGCAAGGTAATCTTGCGCGGCTCTTCCGCCTTGCTCTTGTGGCTGCTCTTCAAATGAGTCAGCAGGGTCTGCTTCTCATTGTCGGTCACTACCTGACCGGCGTCGGTGTGCGGCAGACCTGCCTCACGCATCTGCTGCAGCAGGCGCTCTACCGGTGCCTCGACCTCTTGGGCCAGTTCTTTCACCGTGACTTGCGTCATGCACTTCTCTCCTCAGGCCGCGCCTAATTACTCGAACCAGTGGGCTCGGGCGGCCATGATCAACTTGCCGGCACGCTCTTCGTCGATGCCGTCGATGTCGAGCAGATCGTCTATCGACTGCTCGGCCAGGTCTTCGCGGTTAACCACGCCGCGCACCGCCAGTTCCGCCGCCAGGTCCTTGTCCATGCCCTCAAGGGAGAGCAGGTCGTCAGCCGGATGGGCGTCTGCCAGTTTTTCTTCGGTAGCGATGGCCTTGGTCAACAAACGGTCCTTGGCTCGAGCGCGGAGCTCGTTGACGATGTCCTCGTCAAAGCCATCGATGTTGAGCATTTCTTCCAACGGTACGTAGGCAATCTCTTCAAGGCTGGTGAAGCCTTCGTCGACCAGCACTTGGGCCAGCTCCTCGTCGACTTCCAGTTCATCGATGAAATTGCGCAGGATGTCACCGGTTTCGGCCTGCTGCTTGGCCTGGATGTCCTTCTCGGTCATCACGTTCAGGGTCCAGCCGGTCAGCTGACTGGCCAGGCGAACGTTCTGACCGCCACGACCAATGGCCTGGGCCAGGTTATCCTCGGCAACGGCGATGTCCATGGCATGGGCATCTTCATCAACGATGATCGCCGCGACTTCAGCCGGCGACATGGCGTTGATGACGAACTGCGCCGGGTTATCGTCCCACAGGACGATATCCACACGCTCACCACCCAACTCCCCGGATACGGCCTGGACGCGCGAACCACGCATGCCGATGCAGGCGCCTTGCGGGTCGATGCGTTTGTCCTTGGAGCGGACGGCGATCTTGGCTCGCGACCCCGGATCACGGGAGGCAGCCATGACTTCGATAAGGCCCTCGGCAATTTCCGGCACTTCGATGCGGAAAAGCTCGATCAGCATCTGTGGCGCGGTGCGCGACAGGATCAGCTGTGGGCCACGGTTCTCGGTGCGAATTTCCTTGAGCAGCGCACGCAGGCGCACGCCAACACGGAAGGTCTCGCGCGGAATGATGTCTTCGCGGGCCAGCAGGGCCTCGGCATTGTTGCCCAGGTCAACGATGACGTTGTCGCGGGTAACCTTTTTAACGGTACCGGAGATGATCTCGCCAACGCGCTCGCGGTAGGCATCGACCACCTGGGCACGCTCGGCCTCACGGACCTTCTGCACGATGACCTGCTTGGCGGTCTGGGCGGCGATACGACCGAACTCGATGGACTCGATCTTCTCTTCGATCACGTCACCGACCTTGGCATCAGGGTGGGTTTCGTGGATCTTGCTCAACCAGGTCTCGATCGCCGGATCATCAAGATCGGCTTCGTCGACCACAGTCCAACGACGGAAGGTCTCGTAGCTACCGGTGTGGCGGTTGATTTCCACACGCAGGTCGACTTCGTCTTCAAAACGTTTTTTGGTTGCAGTGGCCAGTGCCACTTCCAGCGCTTCGAAAATGACGCCGGGCGGTACACCTTTTTCGTTGGATACCGATTCAACAACCAGCAGTACTTCTTTGCTCATCGTACGCCTCGCCTTGCGCAAGCCATTGGGCCCGGATCGTCCGCCGGGCCCGGCACGTCTCAGTCAAAACTGGGAATAATATTGGCCTTGTCGATCGAGTCGATCGGCAACAGGAACTCTTGATTGTCCACCTGGACCACCACATCCTGCTCCTCCACACCGCGGAGAAGGCCCTGGAAGTTACGACGACCCTCGAAGGGTGAGCGCAGCTTGATCTTCACTTGTTCGCCGGCATGCGAGGCAAACTGTTCCAGAGTGAACAGTGGGCGATCCATGCCTGGAGAAGACACCTCGAGGGTGTATTCACTGCTGATCGGATCTTCCACATCGAGGATCGCGCTGGCCTGACGGCTGACCGCTTCGCAGTCGTCCACCAGAATACCGCCTTCCTTGTCGATGTAGATGCGCAGTACCGAATGCTTACCCTGGGAAACGTATTCGATCCCCCAGCACTGATAGCCCAGACCCTCGACAACCGGGGCCAACAAGGCCTGCAACTGTTCTAGCTTGCTCGACACCTGAACCCCCTCGTGCATGCTGTGCAAATAAAAAATGGGCGAAGCGCCCATCCCTGAAAGCGCCGTTGGACAACGACGCCGAAAACTGTTCGGTTAGCAAAAAGCCCCTGAAAAGGGGCTCCGCTGAAGCTGGTTGCGGGGGCTGGATTTGAACCAACGACCTTCGGGTTATGAGCCCGACGAGCTACCAAGCTGCTCCACCCCGCGACAAAGCTGGGGCGAAAGTATAAGACCGAACCCTCTTGAGGGTCAAATCCGAACCTTCACCTGCAAGAAAGCCCGCTAAAGCGGGCTCTCAAGCTTTAATTGGTACCGAGAAGGGGACTCGAACCCCTACACCCTATGGGCACAACCACCTCAAGGTTGCGTGTCTACCAATTCCACCACCTCGGCAATACTACTACTTGAAACCCGTTACTTCTGCTCTTGTGCCGGAGGAGGTACATCACCCGTATTAGGAGTGGTTTCGCTCTTCTGCTGCTGGAGCACCGGTACATCATCATTAACTGCCGGTTTCTGCGGCTCTTTCACTTCTAGCGCTGCTGGATCTGGAAGACCTGCTTGGCTAAGCTGGTGAGCTTGTTGCTTCGCGAAGTATCCTAACCCAAGTGCTGTCAAAAAGAAAGTGGCAGCGAGTATAGCAGTTAATTTACTTAGGAACGTTGCAGAGCCCTGGCTCCCGAACACGGTATTTGAAGCACCCGCGCCGAAAGATGCACCTGCTTCCGCACCCTTACCCTGTTGCAACAGAACCAGCACTACAAGCGACAGCGCTGCCAACAGATGAAAAACAACGACGACTGTTTCCAGCATTTGTTCAGTTTCCTGCGGCGCGACAAATTGCACCGAATTCGTCTGCGTTCAGGGAAGCCCCACCAATGAGCCCCCCATCGATATCCGGCATGCCGAACAGTTCGGCCGCATTGGCCGCCTTCACGCTGCCGCCGTAGAGCAACTGCACCTTCGCAGCCACTTCAGCATCTTCTGCCGCCAGCTGGCCGCGGATGGCTGCGTGCACATCCTGGGCCTGCTGTGGCGTGGCCGTAAGGCCGGTGCCGATGGCCCATACAGGCTCATAGGCAATTACTGCATTGGCAAAAGCCTTAACACCGAATGCTTCGATGATACTGCTTAGTTGACGCCCGACAACTTCGAGCGTTTTGCCAGCCTCGCGCTCTTCAAGGGTTTCCCCGATGCAAAGCACTGGCTTCAAACCTTTGGCCTGGGCCGCTGCAAACTTGCGATTGAGCACTTCGTCGGTTTCACCAATGATCTGGCGACGCTCCGAATGACCAATCAACACCAACTTGCAACCTGCTTCAACCAGCTGTTCCGGAGCAACTTCTCCGGTCAGCGCACCCTGTTCGGGTTGTACTGCAGAATTCTGTGCGCCGACAGTAATTCCCTTACCTGCCAGGCCATCGATCACTTGATTGATGAACAAGGCCGGTGGAAACACAGCGACTTCCACTCCGCTCGGCAAGGCCAGATTTCTCAAGCCTTCGGTCAGCTCAGCGACGCTAGCGCGGGTACCGTGCATCTTCCAGTTACCAGCTACCATAGGGCGACGCATGCTTTACCTCGTCGGTCAAAGTGGGCGCAGATAGTACCCAACCCTATCTGCGCTGGCAAGCGCCTTCAGGCACAAACTTCGCCGACCAGTTTGGCCAGCGCTTCTGCGTGCGCACGCACCTGGCTTTCGTCCTCGCCCTCGACCATTACCCGCACCAACGGTTCGGTACCGGACTTGCGCAGCAGCACGCGGCCGCGACCAGCCAACGCCTCGGTCACCTTGGCACTGGCTTCCTTGACCGACGGGTGCTCCAGCGGGTCGACCTTGCTGGCACCGTAGCGCACGTTGATCAGCACCTGCGGGCACTTGCGCAGGGCCTGACGGGCCTGGGCCAGGGTTTCGCCACGGCGCTTGAGCGCCATCAGCACCTGCAGCGCAGCGATGATCGCGTCACCCGTGGTGGTGTGGTTGCAGCACACGACATGACCGGAGTTTTCACCACCGACCAGCCACTCACGCTCCAGCAGCTCGGCCATGACATAACGGTCGCCGACCTTGGCCCGCACGAACGGGATATCCAGGTCCTTCAGCGCAAGCTCCAGGCCCAGGTTGCTCATCAGCGTGCCCACTACACCACCCTGCAGCTTGCCACGGTCCTGCAGGTCGCGTGCGATGATGAACAGCAGCTCGTCACCATCGACGATGGCACCGGTATGGTCGACCATCAGCACACGGTCGCCGTCACCGTCGAAAGCGATGCCCAGGTCGGCATGGCCCACCAGTACGGCGGCCTGCAGCGATTCGATATGGGTCGAGCCGCAGCCTTCATTGATGTTCAGGCCGTCGGGCTGAGCGTGCAGCACGGTCACTTCGGCACCCAACTCGCGGAACACACTTGGCGCAACCTTGTAGGTGGCACCATGGGCGCAATCGACAACCAGCTTGAGGCCGTCGAAGCTGGTGCTGGTCGGCACGCTGCTCTTACAGAACTCGATGTAGCGGCCAGCGGCATCGTTAATGCGAGAAACCTTGCCCAGCTTGCTCGACTCGACAACGGTCATCGGCTGGTCGAGCAACTCCTCGATCATCAGCTCGACTTCGTCCGGCAGCTTGGTCCCCTGACCCGAGAAGAACTTGATGCCGTTGTCATCGTGCGGGTTGTGCGAGGCACTGATGACGATGCCAGCTTCGGCGTGGAAGGTACGGGTCAGATAGGCGATAGCCGGCGTCGGCATCGGCCCTAGCAGCATCACATCGGCACCCGCCGCGGACAGGCCGGCTTCGAGTGCGGACTCGAACATGTACCCGGAAATGCGCGTGTCCTTGCCCACCAGCACCCGGCAGTGGCCTTGCTTGCGGAAGGCCATGCCGGCCGCCCAGCCAAGCTTCAGCATGAAGTCAGGCGTGATCGGGTATTCGCCGACGCGGCCACGAATGCCGTCGGTACCAAAGTATTTTCTGCTCATAGGGACTCCAATGTTCTTATTCGGCGTTTTGCACCGCAGCGATCATGCGCACCACATCAACGGTTTCGGCCACGTCATGGACACGAAGGATGCTCGCCCCCTTGGTCATGGCCAACGCCGCCAGCGCAAGGCTGCCGTACAAACGCTCGCCGACCGGACGTTCCAGCGTCAGGCCGATCATGCTCTTTCGTGAAACACCCACCAACAGCGGGCGCCCCAGGCGATAGAGCGCTTCCATGTGCTTGAACAGGCTCAGGTTGTGCGCCAGCGTCTTGGCGAAACCGAAGCCCGGATCAAGGATGATTCTGTTCGCGTCGATGCCCGCCGCAGCGCAGGCGGTCATACGCTGTTCAAGATAACGCGTAACGTCGGCGGTCACATCTTCGTAATGTGGATCGTCCTGCATGTTACCCGGCTCGCCACGCATGTGCATGAGGCACACCGGCAAGCCGGTATCCGCGACGGCGTCCAGAGCACCATCGCGCTCCAGGGCACGCACGTCGTTGATCAGCCCGGCACCTAGGCGGGCCGATTCACGCATGACCGCCGGCGTGGAGGTATCGACCGAGATAACCACGTCGAGGCGGCTGTTGATCGCCTCGACCATGGGTGCTACCCGCTCCAGCTCCTCGGTCACCGATACCGCGCGCGCACCCGGCCGCGTGGACTCGCCGCCGATGTCGATCAGCGTGGCACCTGCGGCAACCATCGCCTCGGCATGACGCAACGCCTCGTCGCGCTGGTTGAAACGCCCACCATCGGAGAAGGAATCAGGGGTGATATTGAGAATACCCATGACATGGGTACGCGACAAATCAAGAACCCGGTTGCCGCAAGGCAACCGGGTCGGGTACTGCACTGAGCTCATAGATGGCCTTAGTGTTGAGCCGCTGGACCGCCGATCGGCGATTCTGGGCGATCACCTTGGGCGGCAGGCTTGCCCGAAGCGGAGTCATCATCCCAGTCGCGCGGTTCGCGAGGAGTACGGCCGGCCATGATATCGTCAATCTGCTCGGCGTCGATGGTCTCGTACTTCATCAGCGCTTCGGCCATGGCATCGAGCTTGTCGCGGTTGTCGGTGAGCAGCTGCTTGGCCGTGGCGTAGCACTGGTCGATGATGCTGCGCACTTCCGAGTCGATCAGCTTGGCGGTTTCGCCGGAAACGCTGGCGTGCTGGCTGGCAGCACTGCGGCCCAGGAACACCTCGCCTTCTTCCTCGGCATACATCAGCGGGCCGAGTTTTTCGGAAAGACCCCACTTGGTCACCATGTTACGGGCAATCTGGCTGGCACGCATGATGTCGTTGGACGCGCCGGTAGTGACGCCGTCGAAGCCCAAGGTCATTTCCTCGGCAATACGGCCACCGTACAGCGAGCAAATCTGGCTGATCAGTGCGCGCTTGGACAGGCTGTAGCGATCTTCTTCCGGCAGGAACATGGTCACGCCCAGGGCACGACCGCGCGGAATGATCGAAACCTTGTAGACCGGATCGTGTTCAGGCACCAGGCGACCGACAATAGCGTGGCCAGCCTCGTGGTAGGCGGTGTTCTGCTTTTCTTTCTCGGACATGACCATGGTCTTGCGCTCTGCGCCCATCATGATCTTGTCCTTGGCCAGTTCGAACTCTTTCATTTCGACCAGGCGTTTGTTGGCGCGCGCGGCAAACAGCGAAGCCTCGTTGACCAGGTTGGCCAGGTCTGCACCGGAGAAGCCGGGGGTACCACGGGCGATGACCGCCGGATTGACGTTCTCGCCGACCGGCACCTTGCGCATGTGCACCTTGAGGATCTGCTCGCGACCACGAATGTCCGGCAGGCCGACCACCACCTGGCGGTCGAAGCGGCCGGGGCGCAGCAGCGCCGGGTCGAGCACGTCCGGGCGGTTGGTAGCGGCGATGACGATGATGCCATCGTTCATCTCGAAACCGTCCATCTCCACCAGCAACTGGTTGAGGGTTTGCTCACGCTCATCGTGACCGCCGCCCATGCCGGCGCCACGATGGCGACCAACGGCGTCGATCTCGTCGATGAAGATGATGCACGGGGCGTGCTTCTTGGCCTGTTCGAACATGTCGCGCACACGGCTGGCACCGACACCGACAAACATTTCCACGAAGTCCGAACCGGAAATGGTGAAGAACGGCACCTTCGCCTCGCCGGCGATGGCCTTGGCCAGCAGGGTCTTACCGGTACCGGGCGGGCCGACCATCAGCACGCCACGCGGAATACGACCACCCAGGCGCTGGAACTTGCCCGGGTCGCGCAGGAACTCGACCAGCTCGCCGACCTCTTCCTTGGCTTCGTCGCAGCCTGCAACGTCGGCCAGGGTGGTCTTGACCTGGTCTTCGGACAGCAGGCGCGCCTTGCTCTTGCCGAAGCTCATCGGCCCGCCCTTGCCGCCCGCACCGCCCTGCATCTGGCGCATGAAGAACATGAACACGGCAATGATCACCAGGATCGGGAAACTGGCCACCAGCAGCTGGGTCCAGATGCTCTGCTGCTCAGGCTGCTTGCCTTCGATGATGACGTGGTTGTCGACCAGGTCGCCGATCAGGCCGTTGTCGGTAATGGCCGGGCGCACGGTCTTGAAGTTGTCGCCGTCGGCGCGCTTGCCGGTAATGATGTAGCCGTCGACGGTCACACGCTCGACCTTGCCATCCTTGACCTGCTGGATGAAGTCGGAATAGTTGAGGGTCTGCGGCTCGTTAGGGCTGGAGAAGTTGTTCATCACCGTCACCAGGACAGCTGCGATGATCAACCACAGGATCAGATTCTTTGCCATGTCGTTCAATTCGCTACCCTCTGAGGTCGGCGCACGACGCAGCCGTTCCTCGCATGATATTCATCGCCCTAACTTACTACATTACCTACGCAGCCGCAGGCACCGTCTGTAACCCTTTGTGAAAGCTAGACTACACGAAGTTCGGACGATCCTGACGCAGCGGCCGATTGGAAATAACTATCGGCCACCCCGCTTCACGCCTTTCATGCCCCTTTGAACCCCCTGCCCAGCAGGTACTGCTCGCGGGAACGGTCACGTGACGACGACGGTTTGCGCATCTGTACCTTGTCGAACTTGCTGCGCACGTCCTTGAGGTACACGTCAAAACCTTCGCCCTGGAAAATCTTGATCAGGAAGTCGCCGCCGGGCTTTAGCACGCGGGTTGCCAGATCGAGGGCCAGCTCGCAAAGGAACATGGCCCGCGGCATGTCCACCGCAGGCGTACCACTCATATTGGGGGCCATGTCGGAAATCACAAGGTCTACGTGCGAATCGCCGACGGCATCGAGAATGCGCTGCAGCACTTCATCATCGGTGAAATCGCCCTGGATGAAGGTCACATCGGGAATCGAGTCCATCTCCAGGATGTCGGACGCGATCAAGCGGCCCTGGCCACCAATCAGACGACTGGTCACCTGCGACCAGCCACCAGGAGCGGCGCCGAGGTCGATCACGCTCATGCCTGGGCGGATCAGCCGGTCCTTTTCCTGGATCTCCAGCAGTTTGTAGCTCGCACGCGAGCGGTAGCCATCCTTTTGCGCTTGTTTCACAAAAGGATCGTTGAAATGCTCTCGCAGCCAGTTGGCGCTGCTTTTGGAACGTTGTACCACGGGGCACCTCGATGATATGCGTCGTGATTGACTGGGCGGAGCCGGTGGCCCTCGGGTAAAATGCCGGTCAATTTTACAGAATCAGACGGAAAGGGTCAGATTATGCCGCTCAATAACGAGCAGAAGAAGCAATACAAGTCCATTGGTCATGACCTGAAGCCGGTCCTGATCGTTGCTGGCAACGGTTTGAATGAGGGCGTCATCGCCGAACTGGAGCGCGCCCTGGTCGACCATGAACTGATCAAGGTCGAGATTCGCTCGGAAGACCGCGAAGAGCGTGCCGAGACCATTGCCGAACTGTGCAAGGCCGGCCGTGCCGAACTGGTGCAGACCATCGGCAAGAAAGCCCTGATCTACCGCAAGAACCCACAGCCGAACAAGCAGCTGTCCAACATCCACCGTTACAAGTAACGGCTGGGTGCCCGGACCGACGGGCTACCTGTAGGAGCGGCCTTGTGTCGCGATGGGCTGCGAAGCAGCCCCCGGATATCAGCTTTTGCGCAGATACTGCAGGGGGCTGCTTCGCAGCCCATCGCGACACAAGGCCGCTCCTACAAGGACCGTGACAGCCTAGGCTAGCGGCGCGCCTTGACCGGGACCGGCTGGGCCACCAGCACGATGCCGGAAAAGCCCAACACCAGGAAACAGAGCAACTGCCAGCGCTCGCCCACGGAAATACCGTAGCGCAAGGTGTAATACCCCACGCAGGCACCGAACCCGAGCAACAGCATCTGGCCACGGAACTGCCGCCACCAGGCCGCCAGGCCATCCACCCTCGCCAGCACTGCCAGCTGAGTCAACAAGCCAAGCAACGCCACGCCGATCAGCCAACGGTCGATCTGCCCGGCGATATCCTGCACAAGCAGCGGCGCCAGGCCACTGACCTTGAGCGCAGGCACCAGCCCAACGTGAAACACCCACAAGCCTCCGACCCAGAAAACCTGGGCCAGCTGCCAGAGGATCCCTTCGAGGGATGGCGCCCGCAGGTGCCGGTCAGATGTGCTTGACTTCGACAATCTCGTACTCGACCGTGCCGTTTGGCGTCTTGACGACGACGGTATCACCTTCTTCCTTGCCGATGATGGCACGAGCGATCGGCGCGCTGTTGGACAGCTTGCCCTTTTTCACGTCGGCCTCGTCCTCGCCAACGATCTGGTAGGTCACCTGTTCACCGGTCTCGGTGTTTTCCAGGTCCACAGTGGTGCCGAAGATGACCTTGCCGGTATGGGCAATGGTGGTCACGTCGATCACCACCGAGTTCTGCAGGCGGCCTTCGATATCACGGATACGCGCCTCGACCATGCCCTGCTCCTCACGGGCAGCATGGTATTCGGCGTTTTCCTTGAGGTCGCCCAGTTCGCGCGCTTCGCCGATGGCCTGGCTCAGGCGCGGGCGCTCGGTCTTGCTCAGGAACAGGTGCTCCTCTTCCAGGGCGCGAGCGCCCTGGACGGTCATCGGGTACTTGGTAATGCTCATGCTTTCAGTCCTGCATGCAAATCCTGCAGGCGACGAACGGTCTTTTCCGGACCAAATTTCAGCGCCTCGCAGATGGCTTCACCGGCCGCAATGGTGGTGGTGCAGTAAATCTTGTGCTGCAGCGCATTGCGACGAATCGAGTAGGAATCGGCGATCGACTGGCGGCCTTCGGTGGTATTGATGATCAGCGACACTTCGTCGTTCTTGATCATGTCGACCACGTGCGGGCGACCTTCGGTCACCTTGTTCACACGGCGCACTTTCAGGCCAGCCGCTTCGATAACCTTGGCGGTGCCGGCAGTTGCAACCACTTCGAAGCCCAGGGCGATCAGGTCGCGGGCCACGCCAGCCACTTGCGGCTTGTCGTCGTCACGCACGCTGATGAACGCGGTACCGCCGGTCGGCAGCACTTCGCTGGCCCCCATCTGGGCCTTGGCGAAGGCTTCACCGAAGCTGTCACCGACACCCATGACTTCACCGGTCGATTTCATCTCAGGGCCGAGGATCGGGTCAACCCCCGGGAACTTGGCGAACGGGAAGACGGCTTCCTTGACGCTGTAGAAGTTCGGGATGATTTCCTGGGTGAAGCCCAGCTCTTTCAGGGTTTTGCCAGCCATGACGCGGGCCGCGATCATCGCCAGGGAGGTGCCGATGCACTTGGACACGAACGGCACGGTACGCGAGGCACGCGGGTTGACTTCGATCACGTAGATCTTGTCGCCCTGCAGGGCCAGCTGCACGTTCATCAGGCCGACCACGCCCAGCTCCAGGGCCATTTTCTTGACCTGTACGCGGACTTCGTCCTGCACTTCCTTGCTCAGCGAGTAAGGAGGCAGCGAGCACGCCGAGTCACCGGAGTGAACGCCGGCCTGTTCGATGTGCTGCATGATCGCGCCAATCACTACATCAGTGCCGTCGCACACCGCATCCACATCCATCTCGATGGCGCAGTTGAGGAAGTGGTCGAGCAGTACCGGGCTGTCGTTGGACACCTGCACGGCTTCACGCAAGTAACGCTTGAGCTCGTCCAGTTCGTAGACGATTTCCATGGCGCGGCCGCCCAGTACGTAGGACGGGCGCACTACCAGCGGGTAGCCGATGCCGCCAGCAGCGCTGATGGCTTCTTCTTCGCTGCGCACGGTAGCGTTTGGCGGCTGCAGCAGGTTCAGGCGCTGAACCATCTGCTGGAAGCGCTCACGGTCTTCGGCGCGGTCGATGGCGTCCGGGCTGGTACCGATGATCGGTACGCCGGCTTCTTCCAGGGCGCGGGCCAGTTTCAGCGGAGTCTGGCCGCCGTAGTGGACGATCACGCCTTTTGGCTTCTCGACGCGGCACACTTCCAGCACGTCTTCCAGGGTCAGCGGCTCGAAGTACAGGCGGTCGGAGGTGTCGTAGTCGGTGGAGACGGTTTCCGGGTTGCAGTTGACCATGATGGTCTCGTAACCGTCTTCACGCAGCGCCAGTGCGGCGTGTACGCAGCAATAGTCGAACTCGATACCCTGGCCGATACGGTTAGGGCCGCCACCCAGGATCATGATCTTGTCGCGGGTCGACGGGTTGGCCTCGCACTCTTCCTCGTAGGTGGAGTACAGGTAGGCGGTGTCGGTGGCGAACTCGGCTGCGCAGGTGTCGACGCGCTTGTACACCGGGAACACTTCCAGCTTGTGGCGGTGGCGGCGCAGGTTCTTGTCGGTGATACCCAGCAGCTTGGCTAGGCGCTGGTCAGAGAAGCCCTTGCGCTTGAGGCGCAGCATGTAGTCCTTGTCGATCGACGACAGGGCCAGGGTCTTGACCTTCTCTTCCTCTTTGATCAGGTCTTCCATCTGCACCAGGAACCACATGTCGATGCCGGTCAGGTCGAAGATCTGCTCGCAGGTCATGCCGGCGCGCATGGCGTCAGCCACGTACCAGATACGCTCGGCGCCCGGTACGGTCAGCTCGCGCTTGAGGATGCTGTTAGCTTCAGGGCTGGCCAGGTCGACTTTCGGGTCGAGGCCACAGGCGCCGACTTCCAGGCCGCGCAGGGCTTTCTGCAGCGACTCCTGGAAGGTACGGCCGATGGCCATGACTTCACCCACGGATTTCATCTGGGTGGTCAGGCGGGCGTCGGCTTTCGGGAATTTCTCGAAGGCGAAGCGTGGCAGCTTGGTGACGACGTAGTCGATCGAGGGCTCGAAGGACGCCGGGGTGCGGCCGCCAGTGATGTCGTTCTGCAGCTCGTCGAGGGTGTAGCCGACAGCCAGCTTGGCAGCGATCTTGGCGATCGGGAAGCCGGTGGCCTTGGAGGCCAGCGCCGAGGAACGCGAAACACGCGGGTTCATCTCGATCACGACCATGCGGCCAGTGTTCGGGCAGATACCGAACTGCACGTTGGAACCGCCGGTTTCCACACCAATTTCACGCAGCACCGCCAGCGAGGCGTTGCGCATGATCTGGTATTCCTTGTCGGTCAGGGTCTGTGCCGGGGCAACGGTGATCGAGTCACCGGTGTGAACACCCATCGGGTCGAAGTTCTCGATCGAGCAGACGATGATGCAGTTGTCCTTCTTGTCGCGGACCACCTCCATCTCGTATTCCTTCCAGCCGATCAGCGATTCGTCGATCAGCAGCTCCTTGGTCGGCGACAAGTCCAGACCACGGGCGCAGATTTCTTCGAACTCTTCACGGTTGTAGGCGATGCCACCACCGGTGCCGCCCATGGTGAACGACGGACGGATGATGCACGGGAAGCCCAGGCGCTCGAGGACGGCGTTGGCTTCTTCCATGCTATGGGCGATACCGGAACGCGGGCACTCCAGGCCGATGTCCTTCATCGCCTTGTCGAAGCGCGAGCGGTCTTCGGCCTTGTCGATGGTGTCGGCGTTTGCACCGATCATTTCCACGCCGAACTTTTCCAGAACGCCATGGCGCTCCAGGTCCAGGGCGCAGTTCAGTGCGGTCTGGCCACCCATGGTCGGCAGCAGCGCGTCCGGGCGCTCCTTCTCGATGATCTTGGCCACCGACTGCCACTTGATCGGCTCGATGTAGGTGGCGTCGGCCATGGCCGGGTCGGTCATGATGGTGGCTGGGTTGGAGTTCACCAGGATGACGCGGAAACCTTCCTCGCGCAGGGCTTTGCAGGCCTGGGCGCCGGAGTAGTCGAATTCGCAGGCCTGGCCGATCACGATCGGGCCAGCGCCGAGAATCAGGATGCTTTTGATGTCTGTACGTTTTGGCATGGTTGTCACTCAAATCCGGGGTCAGTCGGCAAGCCGCTTTGAACAATCTGGGTCAGGCGCTTCCGGGCGCGGCGCAAGCCGGCCCGGGGCCTTGAAGCAGGATGCTCAGCGGCGCTTGGCCATGGCATCGATGAAACGATCGAACAGTGGCGCGACGTCGGTCGGGCCTGGGCTCGCTTCAGGGTGGCCCTGGAAGCTGAACGCGCTCTTGTCGGTACGCTCGATACCCTGCAGGGTGCCGTCAAACAGCGACTTGTGGATCGCGCGAACGTTGCCCGGCAGGGTGGCCTCGTCAACGGCAAAGCCGTGGTTCTGGCTGGTGATCATGACCACACCGGTGTCCAGATCCTGGACCGGGTGGTTGGCACCGTGGTGGCCGTGACCCATTTTCACGGTCTTGGCGCCAGAAGCCAGGGCCAGCAGCTGGTGGCCGAGGCAGATGCCGAATACCGGGATCTCGGTCTCGAGGATGTCCTTGATCGCCTGGATGGCGTAGTCGCACGGCTCGGGGTCACCAGGGCCGTTGGACAGGAACACGCCGTCAGGATTGAGCGCCAGCACTTCGCTGGCCGGGGTCTGGGCCGGCACCACGGTCACGCGGCAGCCACGGGCAACCAACATGCGCAGGATGTTCAGCTTGACGCCGTAGTCGAAGGCGACCACGTGGTATGGCAGGTCAGCGGCTTCGATGGTCGGGTGGCTGTCGGTCTTCAGTTCCCACACGCTGGAGCGCCACTCGTAGCGTTCCTTGGTGGAAACGACCTTGGCCAGGTCCATGCCCTTCAGACCCGGGAAGGCGCGGGCAGCGGCGATGGCGGCCTCTTCGCTGATGTTGTCACCGGCGAGGATGCAACCGTTCTGAGCGCCTTTTTCACGCAGGATCCGGGTCAGGCGACGGGTGTCGATGCCGGCGATGGCGACGACGTTGTTGGCCTTGAGGTACTCAGGCAGCGACTGGGTGTTACGCCAGTTGCTGGCCAGCAGCGGCAGGTCGCGGATGACCAGGCCCGCGGACCAGACACGGTTCGACTCGGCGTCTTCCGGCGTGGTGCCGGTGTTGCCGATGTGCGGGTAGGTCAGGGTAACGATTTGCTGCGCGTAGGAAGGGTCTGTAAGGATTTCCTGGTAGCCGGTCATAGCGGTGTTGAATACCACCTCACCAACGGTTTGACCGTCGGCACCGATAGCTTCACCGCGGAAAATACTGCCGTCGGCAAGGGCGAGTATGGCTGGCTTTGTCAAGAAGACCTCCCGTAAATCAAGCATGAAAGGGCGATCGCAGGTTGCAAAAAAGCGGAGTGACGTATGGACACGTCACCCCGCTTTCATGTGCTGAATTCAATTCGCTGCGCGCTTTTAGTGGACACACTAAAGCTGTAGCTTACAGAAAAGTGCGTTTTCGGTCTACCGCAGATGTGCCTCTAAAACACATCAATGCGACAGGCTGACATCTGTGGCTGCTTCTTCGCGGGTAAACCCGCTTCCACAGGGATCGCGCCAGGCCTGAGGGCAACGCTGCACCTGTGGGAGCGGGCTTACCCGCGAGAAGCCAGCACCGCCCTATCTGCTTAACGCAGCTCGAGCACATCCTGCATGTCATACAGGCCAGGCTCGCGCCCGTCCAGCCACAGCGCCGCTCGCACGGCACCCTTGGCAAAGGTCATGCGGCTGGAGGCCTTATGGGTGATCTCCACGCGCTCGCCTTCGGCGGCGAACAGCACGGTGTGATCACCCACCACATCACCGGCGCGCACGGTGGCGAAGCCGATGGTCTGACGCTCACGTGCACCGGTCTGCCCTTCACGGCCATACACGGCCACTTCCTGCAGATTACGACCCAGCGCCTGGGCAACCACTTCACCCATACGCAGCGCAGTGCCCGACGGCGCATCGACCTTGTGCCGGTGGTGCGCCTCGATAATTTCAATATCCACATCGTCACCCAGCACACGCGCCGCGGTATCCAGCAGCTTCAGGCACAGGTTGACGCCAACACTGAAGTTGGCGGCGAAGACAATCGGGATCTCCTTGCCGGCTTCGACCAGTTGCTGCTTCTCTTCCGGAGTGAAGCCAGTGGTGCCGATGACCATGGCCTTGCCCGCCTTGCGGCAGAACGCCAGGTTCTTCAGGGTCACCGAAGGGTGGGTGAAGTCGATCAGCACGTCGAACTCGTCAACTACCTTGGCCAGGTCGTCGGAAATCGGCACACCGATACGCCCCAAGGCCGCCAGCTCACCGGCATCAGCCCCCACCAGCGTGCTGTCCGGGCGATGGATCGCCGCCGTCAGGCCCGCCTGGGGGGCCTGTTGCTGCACGGCCTCGACGAGGGTCTTGCCCATCCGCCCTGCCGCGCCCATCACTGCAATACGTCGCATAGCCAATTCCTTGTCAGAGATCGCCGAAGAAGCGCTTCACACCATCGAACCAGCCACTGGCCTTGGGCGAGTGGGAGCTATCGCCTTCAAGCGAATCTCGCAGCTCTTCGAGCAGTTCACGCTGGCGGCGGCTGAGGTTGACAGGGGTTTCTACCGCCACGCGGCACAGCAGGTCACCAGCACCACCACCGCGCACCGGGGCAACCCCCTTGCCGCGCAGGCGGAACTGCTTGCCAGTCTGGGTACCTTCCGGGATCTTCAGCTTCACCCGACCGTCGAGGGTCGGCACTTCCAGCTCGCCACCCAGGGCGGCATCGGTATAGCTGATCGGCACTTCGCAGTACAGGTGCTTGCCATCACGCTGGAAGATCTCGTGCTCACGCACGCTGATCACCACAAACAGGTCGCCAGTCGGGCCACCATGGGTACCGGCCTCGCCCTCGCCCGACAGGCGGATGCGGTCGCCGGTATCGACACCCGCCGGCACCTTGACCGACAGCGTCTTGTATTCCTCGACACGGCCTTCGCCGTGGCAGGAGGTGCAGGGATCGGTAATGATCTTGCCCTGGCCATGGCAGCGCGGGCAGGTTTGCTGCACCGAGAAGAAGCCCTGCTGCATGCGCACCTGGCCGATACCACCACAAGTCGGGCAGGTGGACGGGGTCGACCCCTTCTTGGCACCAGAGCCATCGCAAGGCTGGCAGTTGACCAGGGTGGGCACACGGATGCTGACCGTAGTGCCACGCACCGCCTCTTCCAGGTTCAGCTCTAGGGTGTAGCGCAGGTCGCTACCACGCTGGGCGCCGCCACGCGAGCCGCCGCGAGCGCCACCGAAGAAGTCGCTGAACACATCGCCGAAGATGTCGGAGAAGTTGGCACCGCCGAAACCGGCACCACCGCCACCCATGCTCGGGTCCACACCCGCATGACCGTACTGATCGAACGCAGCACGCTTGCTGGCGTCAGACAGCACTTCGTAGGCCTCGTTGGCCTCCTTGAACTTGTCTTCCGACTCTTTGTCGCCTGGGTTGCGGTCCGGGTGGTACTTCATCGCCAGGCGACGGTAAGCCTTCTTGAGGTCTGATTCGCTGGCGCCGCGCTCGACACCCAGTACCTCATAATAATCACGCTTGGACATAGGTCATTTGCACCTTGTTGGGCGTCTGGCATCTGCGCCGCGCCATCAGCATCTGCCTTTCGCCCACAAGGCCCCTGACAGATGCTGTAAAAATTCTCGAATTCCAGATACGCCAACGCGGGAGCAAGCCCCCGCGCGGTGACATCCTACCAGCTCACCGCCAAACGGCGGTGAACCGGCCGACAACATGCAGGGATTACTGCTTGTTGTTGTCTTTCACTTCTTCAAACTCGGCGTCAACCACGTCATCGTGCTTGGCTTCCGGCTCGGCCTGCTGCGCGCCGCCCTGAGGCTGTTCGGCCGACTGCTCGGCGTACATCTTCTGGGCAACCGGTGCCGAGACCTTGGACAGTTCTTCGACCTTGGCATCGATGGCGGCCTTGTCGTCGCCTTTGACAGCAGCTTCCAGGGCAACAACAGCAGCCTCGATGGCGGTTTTCTCTTCAGCGGTAACCTTGTCACCAGCGTCAGCGACCATCTTGCGGGTCGAGTGCACCAGCGCGTCACCCTGGTTACGGGCAGCGGCCAGCTCTTCGAACTTGCGGTCTTCCTCGGCGTTGGCCTCGGCGTCACGCACCATGCGCTCGATTTCTTCGTCCGACAGGCCGGAGTTGGCCTTGATCACGATCGACTGCGACTTGCCGGTGGCCTTATCTTTGGCGCTGACGTGCAGGATGCCGTTGGCATCGATGTCGAAGGTTACTTCGATCTGAGGCACGCCACGCGGAGCCGGCGGAATGTCAGCCAGGTCGAACTTGCCCAGCGACTTGTTCTGTGCAGCCTGCTTGCGCTCACCCTGCAGCACGTGAATGGTCACGGCGCCCTGGTTGTCGTCGGCAGTCGAGAACACCTGCGACTTCTTGGTCGGAATGGTGGTGTTCTTCTCGATCAGCGAAGTCATCACGCCACCCATGGTTTCGATACCCAGGGTCAGCGGGCTGACGTCCAGCAGCAGTACGTCTTTCACGTCACCGGCCAGCACGGCACCCTGGATGGCAGCACCCATGGCCACGGCTTCGTCTGGGTTGACGTCCTTGCGCGCTTCCTTGCCGAAGAAGTCGGCAACGGCTTTCTGTACCAGTGGCATACGGGTCTGGCCACCGACCAGGATCACATCGTCGATCTTGCTGGCATCGATGCCGGCGTCTTTCAGAGCGATGCGGCAAGGCTCGATGGTACGGGTGACCAGGTCTTCGACCAGCGACTCCAGCTTGGCGCGGGAGATTTTCACGTTCAGGTGCTTCGGACCGGTAGCGTCTGCAGTGATGTACGGCAGGTTGACGTCGGTCGACTGAGCGGAGGACAGCTCGATCTTGGCCTTTTCAGCGGCTTCTTTCAGACGCTGCAGCGCCAGCGGATCGTTCTTCAGGTCCATGCCGGACTCTTTCTTGAACTCGTCGACGAGGTAGTCGATCAGGCGCATGTCGAAGTCTTCGCCACCCAGGAAGGTGTCGCCGTTGGTGGCCAGTACTTCGAACTGGTGCTCACCGTCGACTTCGGCGATTTCGATGACCGAAACGTCGAAGGTACCACCACCCAGGTCATAAACGATGACGGTGTGGTCGCCCTTGGCCTTGTCCATGCCGTAAGCCAGTGCAGCGGCAGTCGGCTCGTTGATGATACGTTTTACGTCCAGGCCAGCGATACGACCGGCATCTTTGGTGGCCTGACGCTGGCTGTCGTTGAAGTAGGCCGGAACGGTGATGACAGCTTCGGTAACTGGCTCGCCGAGGTAATCTTCGGCGGTTTTCTTCATTTTCTTCAGGACTTCAGCACTGATTTGCGGCGGAGCCATGTCCTTGCCGCTGGCCTGCACCCAGGCGTCGCCGTTGCTGGCCTTGACGATCTTGTAAGGCACCAGCTTGATGTCTTTTTGCACCACGTCTTCTTCGAAGCGGCGGCCGATCAGGCGCTTCACTGCGAACAGAGTGTTGTGCGGATTGGTGACCGCCTGACGCTTGGCCGACTGCCCTACCAGGATTTCGCCGTCGTTGGCGTAGGCCACGATCGACGGGGTGGTACGCGCACCTTCGGCGTTCTCGATGACTTTGACGTTACCGTTTTCCAGCACAGAGACGCACGAGTTGGTGGTCCCCAGGTCGATACCGATGATTTTACCCATGTTAACTCTCCCGAAACTTGAATTTGGTAGCAGCGACTACTTTGGCCAACTGCGGTAATACTTGAAGGCTTGACACCTAGATGGGGATGCCCCGAAGGATTTCAAGCCTTTTCATTGATCGAAGGTTGCGCGGCGCTCGGCGCCTTGCTGACCACCACCATGGCGGGGCGCAGCAGGCGGCCGTTGAGCAGGTAACCCTTCTGGAACACGTTCAGCACGCTGTTCGGCTCTACCTCGCTGTTTTCCTGCATGGCCATTGCCTGGTGGTGCTCAGGGTTGAAAGGCTGGCCGTGCGGATCGACAGCTTCAAGGTTGTAGCGCTTGAGGGTGTCCTGGAACATCTTCAGGGTCAGTTCGACGCCCTCGCGGATCTGCTTGACGTGCTCATCGTCGGCACTGGAGTGCGCCAGGGCCAGCTCCAGGCTGTCGATCACCGGCAGCAGGTCGCTGGAGAACTTCTCCAGGGCGAACTTGTGGGCCTTCTCGACATCCTGTTCTGCGCGGCGACGAATATTCTGCACATCGGCAACGGCGCGCAGCGCCTGATCCTTGGCCGCGGCCAGCTGCTCCTCGAGTTCAAGGACGCGGGCGTCGGCAGCGTTACCTGCACCGGTCTCTTCGACGTTAAGGTCTTTCTCGTTCAGCTGTTCGTCAGCCATGGGGTCTCTCCTGCGCAATTTTGTGGACTGCGAGCCTGGCTCGCCTTGGATGTCGGCTATATGGGGCCGGAAAAACCAGCTTCAAGGGGCAAGGTGGTTTTCCCGGCCGCAACAGAATCTGCCAAGGGGCATTGGCAGCCCTGAAAAAAGTACTGTATAAATAACCAGACCTGACTTTCGGGAGCCGCCCCATGCTGGTGCACTTGTCCATTCACAACTACGCCATCGTCGAGCATCTCGACCTCGAGATCGCCCGCGGCATGTCTGTCATCACCGGTGAAACTGGCGCCGGCAAGTCGATCATGCTCGACGCCCTCGGTCTGGCCCTGGGCGACCGGGCCGACAGTGGCGTTGTACGCCCCGGCACGGACAAGGCAGACATCCTCGCTACCTTCGACCTGGTGGACATCCCCGAGGCGCATGCCTGGCTGGCCGAACGCGACCTGGACAATGACGGCCTGTGCATCCTGCGCCGGGTGATCACCGCCGAAGGCCGCAGCCGCGGCTACATCAATGGCACGCCCTGCCCGCTCGGAGACCTCAAAGCGCTGGGCGAACTGCTGATCGATATCCACAGCCAGCACGAGCACCAGTCGCTGCTCAAGACCGACACCCATCGCCGCCTGCTCGACGAGTACGCAGGCGCCATCGACCTGGCCCGCCAGGTGCAACTGGCGGCCAAGCGCTGGAACCAGACCCGCCTGGAGCTGGAGCGCCTGTCCAACTCCGGCGATGAACAGCGCGCCCGCCATCAACTGCTGAGCTACCAGCTGGAAGAACTGGACAACCTCGGCCTGGGCGAACACGAGCTGGAGCAACTGGAGCAGGAACACAAGAACCTGACCAGCGCCGAAGCCCTGTTCGGCATTTGCCGCCAGGTCATCGACCAGTGCAGCGAAAGCGATTCGGGCAATGTGCTCAGCGCCCTCACCTCCTGCCTCAACCGCCTGGGTGCCGCCACCAACTCGCCCAAGGCACTGGGCGAAGCGGCCAACCTGATCGCCAGCGCGCAGATTCAGGTCGAGGAGGCCGTGGGCGAGCTCAACCGCTTCCTCGACAACTTCGACGCCGACCCCATGCGCCTGCAGGCACTGGAAGAGCGCCTCGACACCATCTATACGCTGGCGCGCAAACACCGCGTGCACCCCACCGAACTGCCCCACCTGCAGCAGCAACTGATGGAAGAGCTGGAAGGCCTGAACGCCAGTGACGAGTCGATCGAGCAACTGGGTGAAGAGCTGGCCGCCTTCGCCCAGCATTATAAAGAGAAGGCTCGCGAGCTCAGTGCACTGCGCCAACAGGCTGCCCAGCAGTTGGCGGTGGCCGTCGAGCAGGAAATCCAGCGCCTGGGCATGCCCGGCGGCCGCTTCTGCATCGCACTCACGCCCAATGAGGGCGCAGACCTGTCGCCCCATGGCCTGGAGCAGATCGAGCTACTGGTCAGCGCCAACCCCGGCCAGCCGCTCAAGGGCTTGGCCAAGGTGGCCTCAGGCGGCGAACTGTCCCGCATCAGCCTGGCGATTCAGGTGATTACCGCGCAGACCTCGCGCATTCCCACATTGGTGTTCGACGAAGTCGACGTGGGTATCGGCGGGCCTACTGCCGAAATTGTCGGTCAACTGCTGCGCCGCCTGGGCGAGCGCGGCCAGGTGCTGACCGTGACCCACCTACCGCAGGTGGCGGCACAAGGGCATCACCACCTGTTCGTGCACAAGGTGCGCAACAGCGACACTACCCACACCGCCGTGGCCAACCTGGGCAAACGCGAGCGGGTGGAGGAAGTGGCGCGGATGCTGGGCGGCATCGACCTGACCAAGGAATCCCTGGCGCATGCGCGCAAGATGGTGGTAAGCGGCAAGGCCTGAACCCCTCCCACAGGATATTCACCGGACCTGAAACCTGCGCAATACCTGTGGGAGCGGGCTTACCCGCGAAGAGGCCGGCACAAACGACTCAGCTCTCAGCCTCAAAAAGCACAAAGGCGACCCGAAGGTCGCCTTTGCCATTCATAACGATAAAAAATCGTTACTTCTTTTTACGCACGTACAGGACCAGATTGTGGTCCACCAGCTCGTAGCCATGCTCGGCCACGATTTCGCGCTGGCGCTTCTCGATCTCAGCATCCATGAATTCGATAACTTCACTGGTCTCCACGTTAACCATATGGTCGTGGTGACCACCATCTGCCAGCTCGAACACCGCATGACCGCCGTCGAAGTTGTGGCGAACCACCAGACCCGCCGCTTCGAACTGGGTCAGCACGCGATAGACGGTGGCCAGCCCCACGTCCTCGCCAGCCTCCATCAGCGCCTTGTAGACATCCTCGGCGCTCATGTGACGCTGCTCCGTGGAGTCGAGCATCTGAAGGATCTTGACTCGAGGCAGGGTCACCTTGAGACCGGCTTTGCGCAATTCGCTATTTTCAACCATGGTCAGCTTTCTCGCCGATGCTGCTTCGCAGCTTCTCTTAATACGGGTATGATCGGGGTTTACGTTGTCCAGCCAAGATAGTGGAAGTCGCCCACCGATGCAAAACACCAAGCTCTTGCTAACCAGCCTCACCCTAGTGGGACTGCTCGCACTCGCCGGTTGCTCGTTTCCCGGGGTTTACAAAATCGACATCCAGCAGGGCAATGTCGTTACGCAAGACATGATAGACCAATTGCGTCCCGGAATGACCCGCCGACAAGTAAGGTTTATCATGGGCAACCCGCTGATCCAGGACACCTTCAACACCAACCGCTGGGATTACCTGTACAGCCTGCAACCAGGCGGCGGCAAACGTCAGCAAGAACGCATGAGCGTGTTCTTCAACGAGAGCGATCAACTGGTCAGCCTGTCTGGCGACTTCATGCCAGGCGTCAGCCGCGACCAGGAAATCCTCGGCGGCAGCGGCGACACCACGGTCAGCCCGGCCAACCAGCCAGAGCAGCCAACCGTGCAGCCTGAAGAAAAACCAGCCAAGCCAGGCTCGGTTGAAGAAGCCATCCAGCGCGAGATCGACACCATCGAGACCACCCCGGTCCCGACTCCGGCTCCGCTGGAAACATCGCCTCAGTAAGCGGCGAGCAGTTACAAAAAAGCCCGGACCTGGTCCGGGCTTTTTGTTGCCGCTTTTTCAGTCAGGCATTCAGCTGCTTGGCACGCTGGCAGAACGCATCCACCAACGTATTGGCCGCCTGGTTGAACAGTGGCCCAAGGGTCGCGCGCACCAGCGGACCGGCGTAATCGAACGACAGGTCCAGGCTGATCTTGCAGGCCTTGTCACCCAGCGGTTTGAACACCCACAGGCCATGCAACTGGGTAAACGGCCCCTCCTCCAGGTTCATCTCGATGGACTGCCCCGGCACCAGTACATTGCGCGTGACGAAGTGCTGGCTCATGCCGCCCTTGGCCACTTCAAGCTTGGCGCGCATGTGCGTGTCGCTGGCCTCGATCACTGTCGAAGCCGAGCACCAAGGCAGGAACTGCGGGTAGCTGGCCACATCGTTGACCAGATCGTAGAGCGCCTGGGCAGGGTATGGCAGCAGGGCGGAGCGTTGAATATGGGTAGTCATCCAGGCATCACTTCCAAGGCTGGGTGGCGGCGCTTCACAGCGTGCCGAATACAGGTTCTGTCCCCAAGACAGGGGCAGTATTGTCCGGTATTCATTGCGGTGGCTCAAGCACACCGAAATCCCGTAGCCGACGACGCGGCGACTGCCTATAATGCCGCCCCTATGGCTAAGCAAAAGAAACATCCGACCGGGACCATCGCGCAGAACAAAAAGGCGCGACACGATTACTTCATCGAACACAAGTTCGAGGCCGGGCTGGTCCTGTCCGGCTGGGAAGTAAAAAGCCTGCGAGCCGGCAAGGCGCACCTGACTGACAGCTACGTGCTGCTGAAGGACGGTGAAGCCTGGCTGTTCGGCAGCCACATTACCCCGCTGACCACGGCCAGCACCCACGTCATCGCCGACCCCATCCGCACCCGCAAGCTGCTGCTGAACAAGCGCGAGCTTGAGCGCCTGGAAGCGGCCGTGGCGCAGAAGGGCTACACCTGCGTGGCCTTGGCGCTGTACTGGAGCAAGCACCTGATCAAGTGCGAAATCGCGCTGGGCAAGGGCAAGAAGGAATTCGACAAGCGCGACACCATGCGCGAGCGCGATTCCAACCGCGAGCTGCAGCGGGCGGTGCGGAACAAGGGCAAGGAAGAGTAATACCTCTTCTTCAGCCTGCTCCGGCCTCTTCGCGGGTAAACCCGCTCCCACAGGGTTAACACTGAGTTCAGATTCGGTGCCATCCCTGTGGGAGCGGGTTTACCCGCGAAGAGGCCAGCATTGCCAATACAAATCTCAACGCCCGCTACGCCGCTCCGCCCGCGCCACTCGCTGCGCTTCTTCGTGCGCCTCTTCCAGCACCTCCTGCACATACAGAATGTGCCGGCTGGACACCTCCCGCGCATCCTCCGCCCTGCCCTCGACAATCGCCAGGTACAGTTCCCGGTGCTGACTGATCAGCATGTCCCGGGTCTCGGTCCGTTGCTGGTACATACCACCAATGTTGGTCACCACGTTGCGCTTGAGCAGGTCGAACAAGCCCCGGATGGTGTGCAGCAGTACGGCGTTATGGCTGGCTTCGGCAATCGCCAGATGGAAGCGCGCATCGGCCGCGCCCTCCTCCGCCCGGGTCACTTCGTCAGCCCTGGCATAGCAGTCCTGCAGCGCATCGAAGGCCGCCTTGAGCCGCGCCCGGTCCGGCTCGGTGGCGCGCCGAGCCGCGTAGTAGGCGCAGGACGCCTCCAGGGTATGGCGGAATTCGAGCAGGTCACGCTGCGCCTCGGCACTGTGCTCGAGCAACTGCAGCAACGGGTCACTGAAAGTAGAGCCCAGAGACTCGGCGACAAAATTGCCCCCGCCCTGGCGGCTGACCAGCAACCCCTTGGCCACCAGCTTCTGGATCGCTTCACGCAGTGACGGGCGGGACACGCCGAACTGCTCGGCGAGGACGCGCTCGGCCGGCAGCCGCTGCCCCGAGGTCAGCGTGCCTTCCAGAATCATCCCCTCCAACCGATCGACAATGTCGTCGGACAGGCGCCGTTGGCGGACCTGATCAAAAACCATCACATGCTCTCCACAAACCCCCGGCAAATTTCAGGGGGCCTCTATTCTCGCCGATCCAGGCCGCGCAAACACCCATCAGGCAACGATTTTCGCAACCCATCAGGCACCCACTCATCGGCACGCGACCAAAGTTTTGCACGGGACAAATTGACACACCCACGAAGACGCTTTTAACCTAGCGCCTAGCCATTGTAAATTGGTCTTACCAATTATCCAATGCCAGTGCCTGACCAACAACAATTAGGGGCCACCCCATATGCAAACCTGGCAACAAATCTATAGTCCGCTTGGTAGTCTTGGCCTGTCCGCACTGGCGGCGGTCATTCCCATCGTCTTCTTCTTCCTTGCCCTGGCCGTGTTCCGCCTCAAAGGCCACGTGGCCGGCAGCATCACCCTCGCGCTGTCGATCCTGGTGGCAATCTTCGCCTTCCAGATGCCTGTCGACATGGCGTTCGCCGCTGCGGGTTATGGCTTCCTCTACGGCCTCTGGCCAATTGCCTGGATCATCGTTGCCGCGGTGTTCCTGTACAAACTCACGGTCAAGAGCGGCCAGTTCGAAGTGATCCGCAGCTCGGTGCTGTCGATCACCGACGACCAGCGCCTGCAAGTACTGCTGATCGGCTTCTGCTTCGGTGCCTTCCTGGAAGGTGCGGCAGGCTTTGGTGCACCGGTGGCAATCACTGCCGCGCTGCTGGTGGGCCTGGGCTTCAACCCGCTGTACGCCGCCGGCCTGTGCCTGATCGCAAACACCGCGCCAGTGGCCTTCGGCGCCCTGGGCATCCCGATCATCGTGGCCGGCCAGGTCACCGGCATCGACGCCTTCCACATCGGCGCCATGACCGGTCGCCAGCTGCCGCTGCTGTCGCTGTTCGTGCCGTTCTGGCTGGTGTTCATGATGGACGGCCTGCGTGGCGTGAAGGAAACCTGGCCTGCAGCCCTGGTCGCCGGCCTGAGCTTCGCCGTCACCCAGTACTTCACCTCGAACTTCATCGGCCCAGAGCTGCCGGACATCACCTCGGCCCTGGCCAGCCTGATCGCCCTGACGCTGTTCCTGAAAGTCTGGCAGCCAAAGCGTTCGTTCGCCGAAGCCAAAGGCAGCGTCGGCGCTGCTGTGGTTCAGCCAAGCGGCAGCCAGCCAAGCCCCTACAGCTTTGCCGAGATCTTCAAGGCCTGGTCGCCGTTCCTGATCCTCACCGTGCTGGTCACCATCTGGACTCTGAAACCGTTCAAGGCGGCCTTCGCCCCGGGCGGTGCCATGTACAACTTCGTGTTCAACTTCGCCATCCCGCACCTCGACCAACTGGTGATCAAGAGCGCACCGATCGTTGCCGCGCCAACCGCCATGCCAGCAGTGTTCAAGCTGGACCCGATCTCTGCCACCGGCACCGCGATCTTCCTCTCGGCGCTGATCTCCATGGCAGTGTTGAAGATCAATTTCAAAACTGGTCTGACCACTTTCAAAGAGACCTTCTGGGAGCTGCGTTGGCCCATCCTGTCGATCGGCATGGTGCTGGCCTTCGCCTTCGTCACCAACTACTCGGGCATGTCCTCGACCATGGCCCTGGTGCTGGCCGGTACCGGTGCCGCGTTCCCGTTCTTCTCGCCGTTCCTCGGCTGGCTGGGCGTGTTCCTGACAGGTTCAGACACCTCGTCCAACGCCCTGTTCAGCTCGCTGCAGGCCACCACCGCGCACCAGATCGGGGTCAACGACACCCTGCTGGTAGCGGCCAACACCAGCGGCGGCGTGACCGGCAAGATGATCTCGCCGCAGTCGATCGCCGTGGCCTGCGCCGCTACCGGCCTGGTCGGCAAGGAATCCGACCTGTTCCGCTTCACCGTCAAGCACAGCCTGTTCTTCGCCACCATTGTCGGCCTGATCACCCTGATCCAGGCCTACTGGCTGACCGGCATGCTGGTTCATCACTAAAGTGAAAGGGGCCGGGCGCCATCGCGCGCCCGGCAATCCCCACCTGCAACGCTGCGAGAATCCATGATCATTTCTGCCTCTACCGACTATCGCGCCGCGGCCCAACGCAAGCTGCCTCCCTTCCTGTTCCACTATGCCGACGGCGGCGCCTACGCCGAGCACACCCTACGCCACAACGTCTCGGACCTGGCCAGCATTGCCCTGCGTCAGCGCGTGCTGAAGAACATGTCCGAGCTCAGCCTTCAAACCAAGCTGTTCGACGAAACCCTGAGCATGCCGGTGGCCCTGGCCCCGGTCGGCCTCACCGGCATGTACGCCCGCCGTGGCGAAGTGCAGGCAGCGCGCGCGGCAGCGGCCCACGGCATTCCGTTCACCATGTCCACAGTGTCGGTGTGCCCGATCGAAGAAGTGGCACCGGCCATCGACCGGCCGATGTGGTTCCAGCTGTACGTGCTCAAGGACCGCGGTTTCATGCGCAACGCCCTGGAGCGGGCCAAGGCAGCCGGGGTCAAGACCCTGGTGTTCACCGTCGACATGCCAACCCCAGGCGCCCGCTACCGCGACGCCCACTCTGGCATGAGCGGCAAGAACGGCCCGCTGCGCCGCGTGCTGCAAGCCATGACCCACCCCGAGTGGGCGTGGGATGTCGGCGTGATGGGCCGCCCACACGACCTGGGCAACATTTCCACCTACCGTGGCAACCCCACGGGCCTTGCCGACTACATCGGCTGGCTGGCTAACAACTTCGACCCGTCGATCTCCTGGAAAGACCTGGAGTGGATTCGCGACTTCTGGGACGGCCCGATGATCATCAAGGGCATCCTCGATGCCGATGACGCCCGCGATGCGGTCAGGTTCGGTGCCGACGGCATCGTCGTGTCCAACCACGGTGGCCGCCAGCTCGACGGCGTGCTGTCCAGCGCCCGCGCCCTGCCGGCGATTGCCGATGCGGTCAAAGGTGACCTGAAGATCCTCGCCGACTCCGGCATCCGCAGCGGCCTCGACGTGGTGCGCATGATCGCCCTGGGCGCTGATACCGTACTGATCGGCCGCGCCTTCCTTTACGCGCTTGCCGTGCACGGCCAGGCCGGGGTGAAGAACCTGCTGGAGCTGTTCGAGAAGGAAATGCGTGTGGCCATGGTGCTGACCGGGGCCAAGTCGATCAGCGAAATCACCCGCGACTCGCTGGTACGCGAACTGGGCGCCTGAACGCCCGCAAGAACGACCGCCTGATTGACCCGGGGTATGCGGCGCACAGACGCCACGACCCCGCGAGGAGACTGCATGAGCCTGCCCGCCGCGTTCCTGCGTGATGCCGAGCGCCTGATCCCCGCCGAACGCCGTTTCGACGACCCCACCTCCACCCTGGCCTTCGGCACCGACGCCAGCTTCTACCGGCTGATCCCCAAGCTGGTGGTGCGCGTCGAGTCCGAGGACGAAGTGGTCGGCCTGATCAAACTGGCCCAGCGCGAGCGGGTGCCGGTCACCTTCCGCGCCGCCGGCACCAGCCTGTCTGGCCAGGCCATCAGCGACTCGGTGCTGATCGTACTCGGTGATAACTGGAACGGCCGCGAAATCCGCGGCCAAGGCGAGCAGATCCGCCTGCAGCCCGGGGTCATCGGCGCCCAGGCCAACGCCTGGCTGGCCCCCTTCGGGCGTAAGATCGGGCCCGACCCGGCCTCGATCAACGCCTGCAAGATCGGCGGCATCGTCGCCAACAACGCCAGTGGCATGTGTTGCGGCACCGCGCAGAACACCTACCACACCCTCGCCGGCCTACGCCTGGTGCTGGCTGACGGCACGCGCCTGGACAGCGAAGACCCGGCCAGTGTCGCCGCGTTCGAGGCCAGCCACGCCGACCTGCTGGAATCACTGGCCCGCCTGGGCCGCGAGACCCGAGCCAACACCGCACTTGCAGAGCGCATCAGGCACAAATACCGGCTGAAGAACACCACCGGCCTGTCGCTGAACGCGCTGGTGGACTACGACCAGCCGCTGGATATCCTGCAGCACCTGCTGGTCGGTTCCGAAGGTACCCTGGGCTTCATCAGTGCCGTCACCTATGACACCGTGCCCGATCACCCGCACAAGGCCAGCGCCCTGCTGGTGTTCCCCAGTGTGGAAAGCTGCTGCCGCGCGGTGACCGTGCTCAAGCGCCAGCCGGTCTCGGCCGTGGAGCTGCTCGACCGCCGCAGCCTGCGTTCGGTGCAGAACATGCCCGGCATGCCGCTGTGGGTAAAAGGCCTGTCGGACAATGCCTGCGCCCTGCTGATCGAGTCCCGCGCCGCTAGCCAGAGCCTGCTGCATGAACAACTGCAACAGGTGATGGCCTCGATCGCCGACTTCCCACTGGAACAGCAGGTGGACTTCAGCGAAGACCCGACCGTGTACAACCAGTTGTGGAAAATCCGCAAGGACACCTTCCCCGCCGTCGGCGCCGTACGTCAGACCGGCACCACGGTGATCATCGAAGACGTCACGTTCCCCGTCGAGCAACTGGCCGAAGGCGTCAACCGCCTGATACAGCTGTTCGACAAGCACCGCTACGACGAAGCGATCATTTTCGGCCATGCCCTGGAAGGCAACCTGCACTTCGTCTTCACCCAGGGTTTCAACAGCGCCGAGGAAGTCGCCCGCTACCAGGCCTTCATGGACGACGTGGCGCAACTGGTGGCAGTAGAGTTTGGCGGCTCGCTGAAGGCCGAGCACGGCACCGGGCGCAACATGGCGCCATTCGTGGAGCTGGAATGGGGGCACGATGCCTACCAGCTGATGTGGAAACTCAAGCGCCTGCTCGACCCCAATGGCATCCTCAATCCCGACGTGGTGCTGAGCGAAGACCCGGACATCCACCTGAAAAACCTCAAGCCGCTGCCCGCCGCCGACGAAATCGTCGACAAGTGCATCGAATGCGGCTTCTGCGAACCGGTGTGCCCGTCCAAGGGCCTGACCCTCAGCCCGCGCCAACGCATCGTCATGTGGCGTGACATCCAGGCCAAGCAGCGCGCCGGCATCGACACTCGGGAACTGCGCCAGACCTATCAGTACCAGGGTATCGACACCTGCGCTGCCACCGGCCTTTGCGCCCAGCGTTGCCCGGTCGGCATCAACACCGGCGAACTGGTGAAGAAACTGCGCAGCCAGGCTGCCGGGCACGAAAAAACCGCTGACTGGCTGGCCGAACACTTCCACACCGCCCTGGGCGGCGCCCGCCTGACCCTGACTGCCGCCAACACCGCACGCAAGCTGCTCGGCGCACCACGCCTGGGCCGCCTGAGTGCCTCGCTGAACAAAGCCAGCAAAGGCCGCCTGCCACAGTGGACCCCGGCCATGCCACAACCCCTGCGCCCGCTGGGCTTCGGCCCGGCCAGCAACGACGCCCGCCCCCGCGTGGTGTACCTGGCTGCCTGCGTGTCGCGGGTGATGGGCCCGGCCTACGCCGACCGCGAGCAGAGCTCGCTACTGGACAAGACCCGTGCACTGCTTGAGAAGGCCGGTTATCAGGTGGTGTTCCCCGACAACGCCGACAGCCTCTGCTGCGGCCAGCCGTTCGCCTCCAAGGGCTACCCCGAGCAGGCCGAACACAAACGCCAGGAACTGATCGCCGCCCTGCTGCATGCCAGCCGCGGCGGCCTCGACCCGATCTACTGCGACACAAGCCCCTGCACCCTGCGCCTGGTGCAGGACCTGAGCGACACCCGGCTGGACCTGTACGACCCGGTGCGCTTCATCCGCACCCACCTGCTCGAGCGCCTGGAGTTCACTCCACAGGACGAGCCAGTGGCCGTGCATGTGACCTGCAGCACCCAGCACCTGGGCGAAAGCCAGGCATTGATCGACCTTGCGCGGCGCTGCAGCAAGCAAGTGGTGATCCCGGAGGGCATACATTGCTGCGGCTTTGCCGGCGACAAAGGCTTCACCACGCCAGAGCTCAACGCCCACTCGCTGCGTAGCCTGAAGGATGCGGTGCAGTATTGCAGCGAAGGCATCTCCACCAGCCGCACCTGCGAGATCGGCCTGTCCAGCCATAGCGGTATCGACTACCACGGGCTGGTCTACCTTGTAGACCGCGTCACCCGACCACGCAGCATATGACCGTTCAAGGCAAGATCTGACGGCTACCGCTCCCACAGTTACAGCGCCGGCTTTGGGCCACGCCGTACCTGTAGGAGCGGCTTCAGCCGCGAACACCGGCAAAGCCGGTGCCATCCCCCCGGCATCCCGATTGAACCCCCGCCAATCCTCCACAGTCCATCCTTACAGGCCCACCTTCCAGAGGCCCAGAAGGAGACTCCCATGAAAGGTACCGCGCTTTCGGCCCTGTTCGCGGCCGCCACCCTGCTGGCTTCCCCGGTGTTTGCCGCCGAAGACCTGTGCACCGCCAACCTGCAGAAGATCGACGACAGCATGGCCACCGCTGGCGCCACCTCCGAGGGCCTGGACAAGGCCATCACCGAGCACGTCGACAAAGCCAAGGCTGCCCAGGCCGCAGGCGACACCAAGGAATGCATCGCGATCACCAGCAAAGTGCTGGAACGCCTGGAGAAAACCGAGAAAGGCAGCGGCACCAGCGGCGGCGGCAGCGGCGCGTGAGGCCAGAGGCGGGCGATCGGGCCAGCTGTCGACGTCGCCCGCACAATGGCGTATACTCGGCCTCACGTACCGTAAGGTGCGGTAGCCAAGAGCTAGTGTGGGGCCGATTAGGATTCGACGCCGGTAGCGAAACTCTAGGTGCATGCCGAGTTGGTAACAGAACTCGTAAATCCACTGTTGCAACTTTTATAGTTGCCAATGACGATAACTACGGCGCGGAGTTCAAGCTGGCCGCTTAATGCGGTCTCTTGACCCGTTGCTTCTGGTAGCTTCGGCTCCAGCAATCACTAGGGGATGCCTGTAAACCCGAACTGATTGTCATACAGAACAGGATCGTCGCGTAGCACGTTGTGGGCGAAGTGACTAAAACTTACACAACTCATCCAAAGCACCCTGCCCGTCGGGCGGCTGCGGATTAAATCAGTAGACACGGCTAAGCATGTAGTACCGACAGCGGAGTACTGGCGGACGGGGGTTCAAATCCCCCCGGCTCCACCACCTTCCTTACACAAGCCCCATTTTATGGGGCTTTGTGCTATCTGGCCCTTGCATTTTTGCCGGTGTGCCACTGAGGTGTCACAATCCTGTGGGGCATCACTCGGTGCCTAGCATGAAACCATCCCCTTCCTACCTGACGCTTAACCGTCACGGAACGTTCTACTTCCGTATTGTCATCCCCTGTTCTCTGCGTATGCTGTTTAACGGACAGCGCGAGATCAGACGAACCCTGAAAACCGACAGGCGTCGCTTGGCCCAAAAACGAGCACGGCAGTTTGTAGCGAGGTTTGAGTCAGCTTTTGACAAGGTGGTTAGCGTGATGGAACGAGATGAGCTTGGCCTTTCTGAGGCCGATTACAAAGAGATTTTGGAACTGCTTCCTACGATGGAGCGACTTCCAGATTTCTCTAGCCCTAAGGATGACAGCCACCCCGCTGAGCCCATCCTTTCGAACGAAGAATTAGAGGCTCGACAACGCCGGAGAGAAGTGGCACGACTCTTGACCGGGGCCTATGGCCGTCCTATTCCGCACGAACATGAGGCATTGGCGAAGCAATTATTGGAGCTTTCCAAACCCTATCTAGCAACCGAACTACGCGCGGTACTACCAAAGCTTCGGGATGAACTGGTGCTCCGCAAGCTCTCTCCAGTTGGTGGCCGAGTCGATGCAGAAGAAAAGCGCCAGCCGTTACCAAGCCATGATCCGGCAATGGCTGACTGGACCCTTTATCAGGTATGGGAGCACCAGTTGGCACGAGACAGGGCTGACACCTCGTCTAGAGGCGGGCAGGCGAACCATGGCGGCACCCTGGAGGAAAGAGAGCGCCGGGCCAGGGTTATGACCGTCCTCACCCAGCACAAGCCCGTATGCAAGCTGAGCAAACAGGACTGGCAAGCTGCTTACGATGCTGCTCGTAAGGTGAAAGCTGGCGCGACGGCCTCCATAGCCCCATCTCCGACCGCGCTCAATGAGATTCTGACAGACGACCCAGGACAGATGACAGGACACGAGCGCGTGAGCGCCCTCATCGCATCAATGAAGCAGATACAGAACCATGCCAGATTCATTGATCTGACATCGGTCAGAGTAGATGACTTGATCATCAAGCCAGTACAGAGGAGAGAGAACGAACGCAGTCGTGACGGTGTGCCTTTCTCCCCTGATGAGGTCGAAGCGATTTTCTCTGGATTTATCTACCAAGGCCCTCTGCCTAAGGACCGAACCAAGGCATATCCGTTTTGGTTTTGGATTCCATTGGTGGCTTATTTCACTGGTGCCCGTACCAATGAGATCGCTCAGCTCGATACCGCCGACATCAGGGAAGTTGGCGGGCATCCATGCTTCGACTTCTGCGCCGACGACCCAAAGGTTCCCGAAGCAAAGCGGATTAAAACAGGCGAAGCCCGACAGGTACCTATTCACCCACGCCTGATTGAGCTGGGTTTCCTTGCATATGTAGATAGCCAGCGGCGCGCCAAGCAGAAGAAACTGTTCGGCGACGGCCTCACTTATCTTCGTCCACGAAACAACGATACTGAACACAATAAGGAAGGCTGGGCAAAGAGCGCCGGAAAATTCTTCAATGAGAAACCAAAAGGCTATTTGGTCTCTATTGGTGTTCACGTGCCCCACGATGGTAAAAGCCTGTACTCGTTCCGGCATACGCTGGAAACCAACCTATGTAATGTCAAGCGGGATGGTAAAGAACTGGACCAATCGATTATTGACGCAATAGTTGGACACGCTCCTGAAACCATTGCTGGCAAGCACTATGACGAAGGCCCCACGATTGAGCAAATGCTGTCCGCCTTGCGACTCCTGCCGATACCTGAAGCTATACAGAAACTCATTAGCTATCAGGTCAACTTTATTGAGCGGACTGGTGAAACCTTGACAAAGAGCATTGAAAGCCATCGACGAAAGCATATACGGCTCGCCCAACACCATTAATAGCCTACGAAACTCCCCAAAGTGAAGGTAAGGCAGCGTTAAAAATAGCAGATTAACAACAATGAAATTAAGCGCTTAGGGATAAAAATATGCAGCAGGAAATTTTTCCTGAAACGGACGATCACGCCGCCCCTACATCTGACGAGAGCACCATAGCCAACAACATAGACTTGTTAATATCTGCGATACAGGACAGTAAAACACTTTCCAACAACAGAAATGTCCGAGCAAAACTTCGACAACTTTTCGAGGAATGTAAAGAGAAAAACATAATCAAAGACCATGAAAACGACTCGTTAGAGCTGCTAGCATTCGCAATTAAAGCTGATGCCGTCTTACAGCATTTGAACCAAGACATGCGCGATGACTGGTTCGTAGATGTCATCCAGCACAGAGATCTATTCGCGAGCAAAACTGAACTATATGAGACCTTAAAAAACCTACTTTCCGAAGACAACGGCAGATATCTAGGCAGCGAAAGAAAGGCATACGACATTCCCAAAAAGGGATTAGGGATCAGATATTCTCTAGAAACCGATTTTTACGATCGCTTTATATATCAGGCAATTTGCTCATACCTAATGCCATTCTTTGACCCCTTGCTCTCGCACAGAGTTCTAGGTCATCGATACAACAAAAATCGCAACTCAGAAAGGTATATATTTAAAAATCGAATCGAGCTCTGGAAAACCTTTGAGGGAGTAACCAAGACAGCGCTTCACAACAACCAGGCCCTCTTAGTTACGGACCTCCTTAATTATTTTGAAAACATCTCAATCGACTCTGTAAGAACGGCTTTCGATGGACTAATTGAACGAGCGCATGCAACGGGACCTGAAAAATCACTCATACGAAATGCAGTACAAACGCTCTGCGAGTTATTAGCCCGCTGGGGTTACAACAACCGGCATGGTCTTCCTCAAAACAGAGATGCCTCTTCTTTTATTGCCAACATTGTTCTCAACTCTGTTGATCAGGCCATGGTTAAACTGGGGCACGACTATTACAGATACGTCGATGACATTAGAATAATTTGCGCCACACCGCGCTCAGCCAAAAAAGCACTAACCGAGCTAATCAATCAGCTCCGAACGATCGGAATGAACATAAATTCCAGCAAAACAATAATTTTAACAGGCAGCAGTTCAGAAGCAGAGATTTTCGAAAGTTTCCCAACAGCAGACGACCGCACACTCACGATTGATAGCATGTGGAGTTCGAGAAGCAGAAGAGTGATTGCTCGCTCTGCAAAGTATATATATGAGTTATTGAAGGACTGCATTAACCAGAAGCAAACCCAATCAAGACAATTTAGATTTGCCGTCAACAGGCTCATACAGTTGGCCGAAGCAAACCTATTCGACATACATACAGCCATAGCAACTGACCTGAAACAATTGCTCATTGAAACACTTGAAGACCACGCAGCCTCCACAGATCAGTACTGTCGCATCCTCGGTGCGTTAGGCCTCAATGATCAAGAATTAGAACAAATATCAGGACATCTCAGCGACTTTGAAAAGTCTATTCACTCTTGGCAAAACTTCCACCTATGGCTACTCCTAGCAAAACAACGATTCAAGAATGACCGATTGTTAGACCTTGCCTTGGATAGAATTCAAGCTGACATTCTTCAACCCGAAGTACCCGCAATCTTTATCTACCTCCGCTGCGTAGACGAAAGCTCTAAACTTGTGCCAATAATCCCTAATTTCAAATCAACATGGCCTTACTATCATCAGCGAAACTTCCTCCTTGCGACCAGCGATTTTGACAAGGACCTGCTTAAACCACTGATACCTGAGATTTCGACGAAGCTCAAAAGAACCGCTACTCGTGCCAAGCCTTATTTCAACAACGGCATACCTCTCACGGAGAGAGAGCCCAGAAGCCCCCTGGAACTTTACGAAGAAATCAGCCCATATGACTAGAATAAAAAAAGCCCTCATATTTATCCGTGATTATACCGACCAGGGAAATGATCAATTTTTCCTTTGGTGTGAAAATACCCTCATCAATGTTTCTGCAAACCAGCTAGTTCAAGAAGATGCGGAAATCATTTGCCATGACTATTGGCTCATTGCACCCGGAATCTTTAAAGCAACACAAAAACTACCTACAACAGTCACAGACCTTGAGGAGTTAAGAATTTCTTCATCGGGCAGAAGACGAGATCGCGAGACTAGAGAAAAAATAGACATTTCTAAATCATTAGGCGACTTTGTTGATAGCGAGGCAATCCTACGCTACCTAGCCATATTCAATAGAAAAGCACCTCTCGACGAGGCGTTGCTATCAATTATTGGAGAGGGATTACTTAGCTGCTCTGAAAAAATAGAAGCCGATGCAAAGAAGGAAAACGAGTGGGACCGTTTTGTACAAATAGAACGTCCGGTAGCGAACTATCTCATTTGCGCTGCTGCCACCGGCATTGCAATCAACACCGACAAACTAAGAGAACACAAAGAAAAAATAGAATTTGATTACTACATGGCTTTAAAAAAATTCTCATCTGACTACGATGTTCCTCTTGAGCTCCCATCAGACGGGGACATAATTTCCCGACTAGAACCATTAGGCTATGACTTCTCCGGCGTGAATGTCGATTACGTACTTAATTTTGTACCAATGCGCGACAACTATGCAGAGGACCTACTCTACTTACGAAAAATATCAAAATCCAGGAAAGTCCTAGCCGCCATCCCTCTAAGTCAAAAAAGAATTTTTCCTATAGTTGATTGCTTCGGCTCTATAACATCCCGAATATACTTCAAAGACCCATCACTTCAGAATTTAGCAAAGAAACACAGGGACATCCTTACGCCAGATGCAGGCAGAAAATTCTCTTATGTAGATTACGATCAATATGAAGCAGGCATAATGGCAGCACTATCAGGAGACCCTTTACTTACACAACTATATGCTGATGGCGACCTTTATGAAAAAGTGGCTGACTGTATATTCCAAGACAAAAACAAACGAAAGGAAGCCAAGCGCCTTTTCCTATCCTATGCCTACGGGATGAAAAATAAACATTTGATCGATGCTGCCTTTGGGTACGGTGCTGATCGACGCGCCACAAAAGATTTTTTCACCCAATTCAAAACTTTCGAAGAATGGAAAGCGTCAATACACTTACACTTCGAAAGTAATCAACGAGTCGGCACTGCTCTAGGAAACCACCTTCAGCGCATTCGCACGGGCCCCTTGAGCGAAAAGGAAAAGAGGTCGGCTATAAGCCAAATGGTCCAAGGTACGGCTTCACTCATATTCAAAAAAGCGTTACTTCAACTTCGCACAGAGACAAACCTCAGCTTAAAGGTCCCTATGCATGATGCAGCCCTCTTTGAGCACTCCGAAACATATAACACTCAAATTGTGACTGAAATATTCAGCAATACCATGACCGAACATTTTGGAGGAAAGGTCGTGGGCAAGGCTTCCCTTAGCCAGTTCTCTACAAATGATAACTGAATGCATCAGCCACCTTACGAACCTGCTGGACGCCCATCATCAGGGGCAGAATGCGAGGAACATTCAAGATTCCGAAAAGCGGCACGCTGACATGCGGGCTCATAAAACGACCGTTTTCGAGGATCAGGTGTTGCAGCAGATCCAGCATGGTGGTGTATCCAGTGAGACAAAGGTTAAGAAAAATGCCTGGCAGGGCCCCGCGCTACTGGGCGAAGCGCTCCTTGAGCCGCTCCACCGTCCAGCGCCATTTCGGCGTGGTCGGCCGGCAGATGGTGTTCTGGTTGCCGAACAGGCCGACCTCCCGCACGGCCTCATTGAGCCGCAGGCTGTACAGCCACTCGACGGGCACGAAGTATTCGCAGCGCTGCGGGTCATCGACATAGGCGCGGTGGTAGTCGGCTTGCAGCAGCTCCAGCGCCGGGCGCTCGACGCCGCCCTCGCTGAGGCAGAAGTCCTTGGCCGCCGTGGCGTGGCCGGTTACGCGGGCGACGCCGACATAGCCCGCGCCGGGCACGTTGACCCAGAGGCGGTCGCCGGGGCCGACCAGTTTCAGGCTGTTGCTGTACCAACTGCCGCCGCCGCCGCAGACAAAACCGTAACGCCGAGCCTCGGCCCAGTCGCGCGTGCTGCTATGGCCGAACGAGGCGTAGAACTCGCCATTCCAGGGTTCGGCCGGCATGCCGGGCTTGCTGACGCTGCTGGCCTGCGGCGCTTCGCTGGGGTCGAGCAGCCAGGCACGGCTGATCAGTTGCTGCTCACCCAGTCGGAACACCTGAAAACACAGCACGTTGATAGCGATATCGCGCTCGCTCAGGTAGCCGACGATGCGCTCGCTGCTGGCATCCAGCTCCGCGGCAACGATGACAATCTGATGGCTCTGGTTCAGCGCCTCAGCCTCCAACGGCGCGCCGAAGCGCGCCTGAAAGTCCGCCGCCAGGTCGGCGCCGGGTTTGAAACGCTGGTAAATGGCTTCGATCTCGTTGGCCTGCAAACGCTCCACCCACACCGCATAGTCCAGCACCTGCGCCACCACCTCACGCGGGGTGCGCTCGCGCTTGAGCTCGATCAGCACCAGCGAAGCATCTGGCGCCAGCGCCAGCAGGTCGATACGCCCGCCCTGGCCGGTGCTTTCCTGGCGGCCAATCAGCAGCCAGTCCTCGGAGAGCAGCGCCGGGGCGCTGACGATCATGTCTTCGAGGAACTGCTCGCTGGCCAGCACGGCATTTTTCAGCGGCGCGGGCTGTGCGCCGACGGTCCAGATCTGAGTGCGAATGGGCATCCGTGCGCTCCTGTTGCTTATGCCACGGCCTGCTCAACCAGCGCACTGGCCAGATGCTCGTGCACCTGGCGGGCCTGATTAAGGCGAGCTTTGAGTTGGTCGCAGAGGGCCATCAGTTGATCGAGTTTGGAGACTATGCGGTGTTGTTCGGCGAGTGGCGGTAGAGGAAAACTTATCGCTTCAATCTTGGCCGGAGACGTATGCTTTACCTTCATGCCAGTCGAGCTTTCAGCAACGCCTGACCTGAGGAAGGTGCTGTTGAAGTAAAGAGAAACAAAACTAGGGCAAAGAATTTCAAAGTCAAAAATAAGCTTACCTAACCGCTGATTGTGCAAATAAATATTGCCATCACTAGGAATGGCAGCAACACTCCCCAGAAGCCCCGATGCCTGTTCTGTCATAGCTACAATAAGGTCGCCCGGTTCAAGGATGAAATCCTGAGCAACCGGTCCGTCAAAATACTTTGTGCGATCGCCTCGATTCTTGAATCCGCCGAACTCGAAAAAATTACCGGGTGTAGTCAAAATATAGGGAGCTTTTGACTCAGCGAAATATTCACTAGAAAAAGCATAGCCGTGCTTTACAGAAATCAGATCGCCTACGCGACACCATGCCCAAGACTTTGGCGTCGCAAATAGGCTTTCCCCTTCTGCACTTGCTGGAAATGACTTCTTATTTTTAGTTACTCCTCCAGCATTAGTCTCGTTTGAACGCTTCACCAGCAGCTCACTAGCCGGTTCATCGCTAGGATCTTGCGGCACCAATTTTCCCATCACCGCCAGTTGCAGCAAGGTTTGCTTGAGGGCGTCGATGCTGGATTCGGTGGTGAGCAGGGCGTGGAAGTGCTCGGCCAGGCGCTGCCAGCTTTGCGCAAAGTCCTCGGCATCGCAGGCCTGAGTCAGGCTGCCCAGCAGCGCGTGCACAAGTTGGGCATGGGCGCTGTCGGAATCGGTCTGCCGGGCTTCCAGCCGGTCGCACAGGGCCATCAGCTCATCGACTTTGGCGACGATGCGGTGTTGTTCGGCGAGTGGCGGAAGAGGTACTGGAATAGATGCAAGCGACTTGCTTGACATATTTGAGATGCCAACACCTTTTCGATACTCCGCAATTTCACCAGAGTAATTCAGTCGCTCAAAACACCTTTGGGCATAGTGCGGATTGATCCCACAAAAAAACCGAGCGCGATGCACATGGTTTTGGAAACATATTTCTCGCTCTTGATCCCAAACAGCCGCTCTACCTGCCTCACCGCCTTCACAAATCAGCAGGTCACTCATAATGGCCGTACATCGAGCGAGATCTTTCTCTTCGATGAGCATCTGCCGAACGCCAGACAGCTCAAATCTTCCCCAATAAAGATTTGAAGTTGTGATGTAGTCTCTCGGAACGCCTGAGTTTCTACCCTTGTCGAGAGTCTTTCCTGAGTTGTGTTGTGCGATGTCGCCAAAGCTGGCCCAGCGCCAAGACTCAGGCAACTCAAAAGCTCCCGCGCAAACCGAGATTGCACTCGGTTTTTTAACCTTCGTTGAAAGCTTCTCTTTCTCTACGGCAATCCGTTTAAGCAACTCACTGGCCGGCTCATCATTCGCATCTTGCGGCACCAGCTTGCCGCGCACCGCCAGCTCCAGAATCAGCTCACGCAGCTTTTTGATGCCATTGGGCGCCCCTGCCAGCAGCGGCAGGTTGTAGGTCAGCACTGCACTCATGCGTCACGCTCCGCCACTTGCGCGGCAAAGGCCTCGGCCAGCACGGCCTTGAGCTGGTCGCGCAGTTCGCCAATCTCGCCTTGCAACGCGGCGTAGTCACGCAGCAGTTCGTCCGGGTCGTGGCTGATCTGCTCGCCCACATGCGGGTTCTTACAATCGAGGTTCCAATTGCGGTTTTGCAGCTCGTCGAAGCTGACCTTCCAGGCGAACTCGTTCTCCTGCCGCGCGGCAAAGCCATCGGCCTCGCTGCCCCACCAGGCCTCCTCGACGGCGAATTCCTCGACGCGCATGGGCTTGGTCTTAGAGTAGCTTTTGTAACCGGCCGGGTACTGGTGCTCGTAGAACCATACATCCTTGGTGGGCGTGCCCTTGGTGAAGAACAGCAGGTTAGTCTTGATGCCGGTGTAGGGGTTGAACACACCGTTGGGTAGGCGAACGATGGTGTGCAGGTTGCACTCGGTTAGCAGCTTTTCCTTGATGCGACTCTTGATGCCTTCACCAAAGAGGAAGCCGTCGGGCAGCACCACGGCGGCGCGGCCGCCGTCCTTGAGCAGGTGCATGATCAGCACCAGGAACAGGTCGGCGGTTTCGCGGGTGCGGAAGGCGCTGGGGAAGTTGGTTTCGATGCCATCTTCTTCCATGCCACCGAACGGCGGGTTGGCGACTATGCAATCGACCCGCTCAGCTGGCCCCCAGCTGATAAGCGGGCGCCCCAGGGTGTTGTCGTGCTTGATCTGGTTGGGCACTTCGATGCCGTGCAGGATCATGTTGGTGGTGGCCAGCAGGTGCGGCAGCGGCTTTTTCTCCACGCCGAAGATGCTCGCCTGCAGGGCGCGCTCGTCCTCGGCGGTTTGCACATAGCGCTTGCGCTTGTGCTCGATGCTGCAGGTGAGGAAGCCGCCAGTGCCGCAGGCCGGGTCCATGACCTTTTCGTCCAGCTTGGGGTCGACCATGCGCACCATGAATTCGGTGACCGGGCGCGGGGTGTAGAACTCACCGGCATTGCCGGCGTTCTGCAGGTCGCGCAGCAGTTGCTCGTACATGTCGCCAAAGGCGTGGCGCTCCTGCGCCTTGTTAAAGTCCACCCCTTCCTGAATCTTGTTGATCACCTGGCGGATCAACTGGCCGGACTTCATGTAGTTGTAGGCATCCTCGAACACGCCACGCACCACATAGGTGGCCGGCGTGGTGCTGTATTCGTGGAGGTTCTGCAACTGCGGGAACAGGTTGTTGTCGATGAAGTCCTTCAGAGCATCACCGGTGATGCCCTCCGGGTTGGCCGCCCAAGTGCGCCAGCGGCAGCTCTCCGGAATCGGCGAACGGTAGTTGTCATCGAGCAGCTCCCACTCCTGCTCGCGGTCGTCGAAGATTTTCAGGAACAAGATCCACACAAGCTGGCCAATACGCTGCGCATCGCCGTCGACGCCGACGTCCTTGCGCATGATGTCCTGGATGGATTTGATGGTGCTGCTGATGGACATGCTTACTTCCTGAAAAGGTGCTCACGGTGCCAGGCCAAATAGCCGCGATGCTGCGGCTCGATCTGGCGCAGGCGCAGAGAGGGGGTAATGTTGAGCGCACGAGTGCTGTCGGGGTCGAGATCCTCACCGAGGAGAATCTGCCCGTGATCGTCAAAACTGATCAGGCCAAGGTCGAAGGCCAGATCGAGATTGGGGGTGAGCAACAAGCCGTTGAACGGATCAAGCCGCTCGGCCGGGCTGGCAGCACGCCAGGGTTTGATATACGAAGCCCGCAACAGTTCCGGTACGCAGCAGTTGGTAACCGCACAACCGCCCCAGTAGGCCAGCAGGTCGTCGCGGTAACCGCTCTGGCCGATGCGCGCCTTGATCAGGGCGTCGCGTTCGGTGTCGGTGAGGTTGGGTTCGTTTAGAAGTTCCTCTGTTGAGACCGAAGATTTAGCAGCCCCGGACTGGAGGGCAGAAACAGAGGAATTATAACCGAGTAGATCAAGCAGTTGATGAAGATCGGCCTCTGTAGCGATATCCAATGCACTTGCCAATTTACTGTCAGAGCCAGCTATAGCGGGATAACCCGTCATGTTGGTGTTTCGATACTGGGTATTTGGCAACGAAGGGGAAAGAACCTTGATGGCGTCCCACTCACCTGCGGTGGCATGTTCTGGATGAATGAGGAACGGCTGCTTGGCAACAGGAGCACCCGTTTTGCTCATCTTGACGAATACACGACCGTTAAAATCAGCATGCTCATACCCGTTAGCATGTTGATTTTTGACGGTCAGAACAAAGCCCTTGCGGATGAGCGCAGCTGCGATTTCAAATGAATTAAGTTTGGGCATCGGTTATCCGTAGAGCTGTCGCTCAAGCTCCTGAATGGCCTGCTGATAGCCCGGTTTGCCGCCAAAGGCCTTGACCAGCTCAATCGGCGCACCGATCTGGCTGAATGGCGCCAGCTGAAGAATCTTGATGTCTTCGATGTGCTCGACGCCGGTGTCGGCGTACTTGTCGAGCAGGGCTTCCAGTACCTGGCGGGCAGCGCCGGAGTATTTGGCGAAGTAGTTGCGCTTTTTCACCTGCTCTGCGCGCTCCTTGCGGGTGAGCGGCAGCTGGTCGAAGGCGATATGGCAGATCAGGTCGAACGGATCGAGCGGCTGGCCGCGCTTGGCTGAGACTTCGTCGTCCAGAGCTTCCCACATCACACCTTGAGCGGCTAGCTCATCGATGATGACCTTTTTCTGTTCGGCATCGCTCCAGCGGCGCAGGAAGTCATCCAGCGAGGAAAACTGTTTCTTAACGCAGGTGCGGGTGTAGTCGCGTAGCGACTCGGTGATCAGCTTGCCGTCCGGGCCGTAGTACTGCACGCGCTCGGCAATGACGTGCACGGCGACGTTGTTGATCACGTATTTGACGCGTTTCTTGTCGCCATCGTCGTCAGCGCCGACGGTGGTTTCGTCACCTTCGGTTGCCCCAGCGCCACCGTCGATCACCTCACCCTCTTCGCCCTCGGTTTCCTCCGGCGGCACCGGTGAGCAATCGCCCTCGGGGTTGTAGATCACCACCGGCTCACCGTCGAAGGCAGGGTCGGCAAACAGTTCGGTGGCTTTCTTGAAGTCCATGATGGTGAACCAGTACTTGCCGTAATCCTCGTTGATACGGGTGCCACGACCAATGATCTGCTTGAACTCGGTCATGGATTTGATGTGCTGGTCGAGCACCACCAGTTTGCAGGTCTGGGCATCAACGCCGGTGGTCATGAGTTTGCTGGTGGTGGCGATTACCGGGTAGCGCGACTCGGGGTTGATGAAGTTGTCCAGCTCGGCCTTGCCTTCCTTGTCGTCGCCGGTAATGCGCATCACGTATTTGCGGTTTTCCTCAACGCGCTTGGGGTTGAGGTTTACCAGGGCCTGACGCATGCGCTCGGCGTGGTCAATGTCGTCGCAAAAGATGATGGTTTTCTGGAAGGGGTCGGTGGCGGTCAGGTATTCGGTGACCTTGCGGGCGACCAACTGGGTGCGAGCTTCGATCACCAGGTCGCGGTCCATGTCCTTGAGGTCATAGACGCGGTCTTCGATCAGCTCACCGTTCTTGTCGCGCGTGCCCTTGGGCGGGCGCCAGCCTTGCAGGTCTCTGTCGAAGTCGATGCGCACCACTTTGTAAGGGGCGAGGAAGCCATCCTCAATGCCTTGCTTGAGGGTGTAGCTGTACACCGGCTCACCGAAGTAGGTGATGCTGGAAACCTCTTTGGTCTCCTTCGGCGTAGCGGTCAGGCCGATGTGGGTGGCACCGGAGAAGTAGTCGAGAATCTCGCGCCAGGCCGAGTCTTCGGAGGCGCTGCCTCGGTGGCATTCGTCGATCACCACGAGGTCGAAGAAGTCGGGGGAAAACTGCTTGTAGACATTCTTCTCTTCTTCGTTGCCGGTCACGGCCTGATACAGCGACAGGTAGATTTCGTAGGACTTTTCGATCTGCCGTTTGGCAATCTTGGTCATCGCCTGGCCGAAGGGCTTGAAGTCGTTGTTCTTGGTCTGGTCGACGAGGATGTTGCGGTCGGCGAGGAAGAGGATGCGTTTCTTCTGCCCGGACTTCCACAAGCGCCAGATGATCTGGAACGCCGTGTAGGTCTTGCCGGTGCCGGTGGCCATGACCAGCAGGATGCGATCCTGCCCGCGCGCCACGGCCTCGACGGTGCGGTTGATGGCGTTCATCTGGTAGTAGCGTGGCATGCGCCCGGAGCCGTCGTCGTAATACGGGGCTTCGGCTTTCTGCTGGCTTTCGCCACTCAGGCCCTTCCACTGGCAGTAGCGCTGCCAGAGCTCATCGGGGGTGGGGAACTGCTCCAGGCTAAGCTCGGTTTCCTTTTGCGCTCCGGTGCCACTGCGATCATGGAAGAGGAAGCCGTCGCCGTTGCTGGAGAATACGAACGGCACATCCAGCGCCTCGGCATAACCGAGCGCCTGCTGCATACCGGCGCCGAGAGCGTGCTTGTTGTCCTTGGCCTCGATAACCGCCAGCGGCAGGTTGGCCTGGTGATACAGGATGTAGTCTGCGCGGCGCGATTCGCCCCGGCTGTGCAGCTTGCCACGGACGATGATGCGGCCCTTGGTAAAGCTGACTTCCTCACGGACCTGCTTGTGCAAATCCCAGCCCGCTGCGGTGATGGCCGGCGTGATGTATTTGCTGCAGATGTCGCGCTCAGTCAGTGAATTCTTGTCCATGTATCCGTCCCGTTGAACTGCCTTGAGCTCGCATATCTGGTTAGCGAGGAGATTATTGGGACGGCGTAAAAGTCCACGCTAGAACCCTAGATTACGTCCCTGATGGCTCTTTGACCTAACTGTGTGCGAACGACGTCACAATATCTATCCAGCCAGCATGGGTAAAGCTCGCGTCCCATCAAAACGCGTTTTTTGCACAGAGGTAACACCAGTATTCCACTCCAGCTACTCGCGCGGCGTTGTGACGCCAGCGCATGGCGAAATGCACATCCCCATGCGATTGGATCACGCGGCTGGATCATCCCAATCCCCCGTCTGTCCTGAAGCTGCCGGAGGCTGCCCACGGTGAGAAAGTAAAGGCAGTTGCGCTCACAGAACAGTGGATGCGAGTAATCCAATAGCCCATCGATGCCGCCGTCCCGAATCATGCGATGCTGAGTCCGAGGTCGATCTGAGCAAATTGCGATCCTGAAGTCTAAACGCGAGCTCTCGTGCGCCCCTCAATGCTCCGGAATCCCGAATTCAAATTCCGTGACGCGGTATTCCAAAAGGTATTCCATAGAAAAAACAAACCGAATTTTTATTTTGTTTTTAAATAAGATAAAAATTCATTTCAGATTCCCCCGGCCCACCAAATTCCAAAGAAGAAGACGCCCTCGGGCGTCTTTTTTGTGCCTGGGTTTTGAGATTTGCGAGCCCCAAGAATCAGATTTCACCCCTTCCGTGCACGCCGTCGAATCAGCGCTGGCGCAATCACATGAGCCAGCGGCCCCGCAACCACTGTACTGATTCACTTCATGCCAAGTGCTGTATCTGTGGGAGCGGGTCTACCCGCGAAGAATCCAACGCGGCGCATGGCACCGGCTGCGCCGGTGTTCGCGGGTAAACCCGCTCCCACAGGCTGACCAATCAACGAGCTATTTGCTGTGTCATAAAAGCCCGGCTTGCCGGAGACAAGGCCAGCACAAGCACCTGCAACACGCGCAAACCTCTGCACCCTGGGCAAACGGCATGATGCGCTGAATACACCATTACCTTTCCGTGCTGGGCCCACCCCAGAAACGGACTTCGCCCAACAGATACGGGGGTCAAAGGACGAATGGTCGAAATGTGTCAGGCACGGGGAATTGCAGGGAGTTTTTTGCCACTACAGGAGTTTCAGCCAGGCGCGTTCGTCGTGGTGAAGTGAACTTCACTTTTTCGGCGTGTCAGATTAGGTCCTTGTCAAGCGAACTTCAGTAGAGGTACAGCCTTATGAGCATGGCCACAATTGTAAGTGCCGTGATTTCCAGTCTCGCACCAAGTGTCTTTGACCATAACAGCCTGCAAGAACCCGGCGCGCATGTCTCTGCCGTCGAATACCACTACGGTATGAACATCGATGTGAAACGGGTATTGCAGCGCACCGATACATCCGACAAGACCGGCGTGGTACCGGTGACCGTAGTGTATGAAGACAACAACGGCGAAATTCATAAAATCCGTTTCCTCGAATGGGGTGGAAGCCCCGCCGCCCCTACTGGTGTTGCCTGATCCACACAACGCTAAAGCCCCGCAGAAGCGTAATTCAAACCTCACCGCACTCAGTGCAGCTGATGTTCTTATTACCTGAAAATGGACATGACCGAATGATTAAAAGTTTATTCGCAACAACCACTATTATCTTGAAATTGTAATTCTGCAAATTAATAGATAGTAATCACTGAAATCCAGTTACAACCAACAACAGCACGCTCTAGTCAAAGCGTGCCGGGTGTAATGCTGAGCAGGTCACAAAGTTTTACTTGAGGATACCCAAATGAAAACCATGAAAGTTCTCTTCGTTGCCGCCGCCCTGACCGCTTCTTCTTTGGCGATGGCTTCCGGCGGTGGCGATCGGACCTTCGCGCGCATGGAGTCAGCCCGGAAAGCCTCGATGCAGGCGTTCCAGCTTGCACAGAAACAAAAGGCAGAAGCCGCTGTAGCTGAAAGCAAAGCCAAACCAGCCAATGACGCCAAAGGCTGATCGGTGTAGCGCGTCCTCCAGCCTGGCCAGATAGCAGGCGTTTTCATTGTTCAGCGCTTGAAGTGTTCAGTTAATGAAGGCGCGCATACTGCTGGGGTATCGCGCCCATTAGAGGGGAAACTCCCCCCGAACTCGGGGACATGCCATCTACGCTCGAGTTGTTCCAGCCCCACTATGAAGCCGTAGTCTCTATCGTGCCTGCCGTGCTGGCGACCACAAGCGCGACGATACAAGCCAGCAAAGCGAATGCCGTGAACACCGCCATCACATGCATGCATGGCATGACATGATTCCAGGCTCTAGCTACCCCCAGGAAAGCGGCGAACAGCCAACCACTCATAGAGAACGCGCCCAAGAGTGCAAGGCGTCCGCGGTCGGAACCCGGTAACAAGACGAAAGGGGCTTTTTGCAACAACGGGAAGCCGACGCGATGTAACAGACCACCGTTCAGCGTCAGCAGCGCGACAACCGCAACCTTGGCCCAGAGCTTCTGGTTGAGCAAGTACGCTGTGCCCTCCAGGAGATAACCCTGAAGTATCAACAGCAGACCACTGACCCAAAGGGCCAGTAACGCGAGGGTGGCGATTTTACGGGTTTCTTCCAGGTACTCATGCTTTGCCTGATCCAGCGCTTCCTTGCGCCAACTCCAGAGCTTGTGATCGGCAAGCAATACCCTGCCCAAGGCAATGCAGGTGGCGAGCAGGTGAACATACACGAGGAGCATTTTCAGCATTATTTTTTGACCTTGTTTTTATATAGACGATGCGCTCCCTGCGTCATGAAATTTAATCTTAATGATACCTATTACCTCTTGCAACGTAATGTTTCAATTCATCGCATCAGTATCGGGACAGGTGGTTTTCCTTGGTCGCTACACAAACGCGTGGCCTTCATCGTGCTCAGCTCCCCGGATAAACCAGCTCGATCTGCTCGTCGACTGCCAGGCCAGCTCGTGGCTTATCCTGATTCACCGGTGCTTCGAGAAAGCGCCAGCGACAATCAGATACATCAAGATGATGAAAGGCTGAAAAAACAAAGGGCACCCATCCACTGGTGCCCTTTGCCTTACCGCCAGGTGAACTCAATCACCCCATCGAACGCACCGCCACAGGTTGCGCATGGCCACGCGTGGTCACGATCCCCAGGAAAGAAATCACGATCGCCAGGCCCAATGTCGAGCTCACTTCCGCCCGGTGTTCAGGCGTGTACATCATTACCGCCAGTGCCCCGGCAATGAACAGGATCACCGCCCAGGTCAGGTACGGGAACAGCCACATGCGGAACTTCAGCTCGGTGTTCTCCCGCTCCAGGCGACGGCGCATGCGCAGTTGCGAAATGGCGATGACCATGTATACCAGCAAGGCAATGGCACCGGAGCTGGCCAGCAGGAACTCGAACACGCCCTTCGGCGCGAAGTAATTGAGGATGGCAATGGCCGCGCCGATCAGCGTGCTGCCGAACACCGCGGCACGCGGTACACCGACCTTGGAGGTCTTGTTGAGCATGGCCGGCGCGTCACCGCGCTTGGCCAGCGAGTACATCATCCGCGAGGCGATGTAGATCGACGAGTTCATGCAGCTGGTCACTGCCACCAGTACCACCAGGTCGACCATGAAGGCCGCGTTGGGGATGTTCATGATCTCCAGCGCACGCTGGTAGGACCCCACCACCGCCAACTGCGGGTCGTTCCACGGCACCACCGAAATGATCACGAAGATCGACAGGATGTAGAAGGTACTGATACGCCAGATCACCGAGCGAGTGGCCTTGGCGATGTTGCGCGACGGGTCGCTGGATTCGGAAGCGGCGATAGTCACCGCTTCGGTGCCGATGAAACTGAACATCACGGTGATGAACGCACCGACAACAGCCGACCAGCCCTTCGGTGCAAAGCCGCCGTGCTCGGCCATCAAGCTGCCCAGGCCGCTGACCTCGCGGTTGGGCAACCAGCCCATCAGCGCGGCGAAACCCAGGCCAATGAAACCGAGAATGGCCGTGACCTTGAGGATGGCGAACCAGAACTCGAACTCACCGTACTTGGCCACGCTGAACAGGTTGGTACCGGCCAGCAGCAGCACCGAAGCCAGGGCGAATATCCAGCTGTCTACCTGCGGGAACCATGCGTTCAGCACATGCCCGGCGGCCAACGCCTCGATCGGGATCACCAGTACCCAGAACCACCAGTACAGCCAGCCGATGGTGTAGCCAGCCCAGCGGCCGATGGCCTGCTCGGCGTAGGTGGAAAACGATCCGGTGTCCGGGTGTGCCACGGCCATTTCGCCGAGCATGCGCATGACCAGTACCACCAGGGCCCCGGCCACGAAATAGGAAATTATTGTAGCTGGCCCGGCTGCCGCGATGGCGTGGCCAGAGCCGACGAAAAGTCCGGCGCCGATGATGCCGGCGATGGACAGCATCGTTACATGACGTGGCTTGAAACCTTGGGCAAGGTTGCCATCAGATCCCACGGTGTTCATTGATGTTGTTCTCTTTTTGCTGACACAAGGATGGGCGGGCAGGCGTAGGCGAAAATATCTCCTTTGAAATCAAAAAGTCGACACGTTACTCGTGCTCTGTTGTTGATATTTGGCACGCGTCACAGAGCAACGTGTCAGTGCAAGTCGGGCTTCATTTAAGCCTTGCAGGGCTGTGGGTAATTACACGAGAACGCCCCGAAACTGTTTGATCACGACAGGGCATTTCCATTGCCGCCAGCTGTCACCGACGGCATGCCCGATCGCGTCACCGGGCCGTCTGGAGCTTTTGTTTTTCATTCGGGTGTATTGTGCCTGGGCTGCAAAGCAGCCCAGGCCGTTACCAGGTCAGGCAGATCTTGCCGAAGTGCCGGTTGCTCTCCTGATAACGGAACGCCTCGACGATCTGCTCCAGCTCGAAATGCTTGTCCACCACCGGCCGCAGGCCGTTGGCATCGATAGCCCGCACCATCGCCTGCTGCTGGGCGCGGCTGCCCACCAGCACACCTTGCAGGCGAATCTGCCGCACCAGCGCCTGCACCAGCGGCAACTGCCCGGCCACGCCGGTGAGGATGCCGATCAACGACACATGTCCACCAATGCGCGTGGCAATCATCGATTGCTCCAACGTCGCCGGGCCGCCCACTTCGATCACATGGTCGACGCCGCGGTTGCCGGTCAGCTCGCGCACTTTCTCACCCCAGGCCGGGGTGCTCCTGTAGTTGATCAGGTGGTCGGCCCCCAGGGCCTTCAGGCGCTCCAGCTTGGCGTCGCTGGACGAGGTGGCGATCACTGTCGCGCCGGCCAGCTTGGCAAACTGCAGGGCGAAGATCGACACACCGCCGGTGCCCTGCACCAGCACCGTATCGCCGGGCTTGAGATGATCGTCGCTCATCAGTGCGCGCCAGGCAGTGAGGCCGGCTGTGGTCAGAGTGGCAGCTTCAGCGTGGCTGAAGCCTTTGGGCGCCAGGGTGAATGCGGTGGAGTGAGCGGTGACCTGTTCACGGGCGTAACCATCGATACCGTCGCCGGGCACCCTGGCAAAACCTTCGACATTGGCCTGACCGTCGAGCCAGTCGGGGAAGAAGGTACTGACCACGTTGTCGCCAACCTGGAATTCGGTGACGCCACTCCCCACCGCGACCACTTCGCCAGCGCCATCGGCCATGGGGATGCGCCGCTCGCTCGGGCCCCACATGCCGCTGACCACGGCGAAATCGTGATAATTGAGGGAGCTGGCGTGCAGGCGCACGGTGATCTCGCCGGCCTGGGGTGCAGGAGCCTCGCTGCTACCGACCTCGACCTTGTCGTAGCCGCCGCCGGGTTTTACGTAAATGGCCTTGCTGGTCATGGGTAGGGTCTCCGTTCAGGGAATAGATTGGGGTTCAGCATAGACAGGTCCGGCCTCTTCGCGGGTGAACCCGCTCCCACAGGTTGAGTGCTGCACTTGAGCTCGGCGCGGTCCCTGTGGGAGCGGGTTTACCCGCGAAGAGGCCCGCACAGGCGACACAAAACCTCAGCCCAGCATCACCTTCAGTGCCCGGCAATCGGCCGCATGCCAGTCCACCAGTTCCGGCCACGGATTGTCCGGCAGGTTCACCAGCACCGTGCGCGCCCCCGCGGCCCGCCCGCAGTCCAGGTCAAACCGGTAATCCCCCACCATCACCAGTTCACCCGGCGCCACACCCCAGGCATTGGCAATCTTCAGCAGCCCATCCGGGCTAGGCTTGGGCGCCGCTTCGTCACGCCCGAGAATATGCTCCACCGGGAAACAGTCCGCCAGGCCGATGGCCTCCAGCGTCACATGCGCCAACTCGCGGGCATTACGGGTCAGAATGCCCAGCCGACAACCACGCTCGGCCAGTTCGCGCACCAGTTCCACCGCCCCGGTGGCCGCCGTGGAGGCAATTGCCAGGTCGCGCTCGTGCTCCAGCAGCCAGGCATGCTTGGCCGCCGCTTCGTCCGCCGGCAGGGCCGCCAGGTGGGTGAGGATGTCGTGCTCGGCCGGGATATCCAGCGCCACGCGGATGGCGGCAAAATCGTGCACAGCTATGGTCAGGGTGCCGTCCATGTCGAACACCCAGTTGCGTACCTCGCCCAGGCTCATGCCCAGTCCTTGCGGTGGCGAATCAGGCCTTCCTGGCACGACGACGCCACCAGTTGCCCGGCCTGGTTGAAAATGTTGCCGCGGCAGAAGCCACGGGCATTACCCGCCCAGGGGCTGTCGGTGGCGTACAGCAGCCACTCGTCGGCGCGCAGGTTACCGTGGAACCACAGCGAATGGTCGAGGCTGGCGATCTGCATGTCACGCTGCCACACCGATTTGCCATGGGGCAGCAACGAAGTGGTCAGCAAGCCGAAGTCCGAGGCGTAGGCCAGCACGTATTTGTGCAGGGCGGGGATATCGGGCAGGTTGCCGTCGGCGCGGAACCAGGCGTACTTCACCGGGTCGCCAGGCTTGGGGTTGAACGGGTCGCGCTCGGTGACCGGGCGGATCTCGATCGGCTTGGCGCACAGCACCTTGTCGCGAATACGCTCGGGCAACTGGTCGGCCATGGCACGGGCCAGCTCGACTTCACTGGGCAGGTTCTCCGGGCCGACCACCTCAGGCATCTGTGCCTGGTGCTCGAAGCCTTCCTCGTCGTACTGGAACGAGGCGCTGCAGGTGAAGATGGGCTGGCCCTTCTGAATCGCCGTCACCCGCCGGGTGCTGAAGCTGCCGCCATCGCGCACGCGGTCCACCGAATACACCACCGGCAGGCTGGCATCGCCAGGGCGCAGGAAGTAACCGTGCAACGAGTGCACATGACGTGCGTCCTCGACCGTCTGGCTGGCCGCCGACAACGATTGGCCCAGGACTTGCCCGCCATACAGTTGGCGGAAGCCCAGGTCCTGGCTGCGTCCACGGAACAGGTTCTCCTCGATGGACTCGAGGCTCAACAGGTCGACCAGGTCGTCCAACACATGACTCATCGGGGGTTCTCCTAGCAAGGCAACACGTCTCTTACAGCACACCTATGAAGGCAAATAATACAGGGTTTGTCATTCGCGCCGGGCATGGCCATGCATTCAGGCGCGCAGGGTACGCTCCCAGTGTGCACGGTCGATGCGGTACAGCACATGCGGGCGCAGCGGGTGGCCCACGGGCAGGCGGGGGTGTTCGAAACTGCCATTCAGGTCCTGCTGCATACCGATGGCCTGCATGACCTTCTGCGAGGGCAAGTTGCTCTCGCTAGTGAACGACACCACCTCTTCCAGGCGCAATTGGGCGAAAGCACAACGCAGGCAAGTCCATGCTGCCTCACTGGCAAAACCCAGGCCCCAGTGGCGGCGCGCCAGGCGCCAGCCGATCTCCACCGCTGGCGCGAAGTCGGCATCGAACCCCACGTGCATCAACCCGGTCATGCCGATGAAGGCACCGCTGTCCTTGCGCTCCAGGGCCCACAGGCCAAAGCCGTATTCATTGAAATGCCCGCGCACGCGGCCGATCAGGGCAGCCGCCTCCAGGCGTGTCAGCGGCGCCGGGAAGTAGCGCATCACCTGCGGGTCGGCGCACATCGCAGCAAACTCGCGCAGGTCTTCGTCGTGCCATTGGCGCAACACCAGGCGTGCGCTTTCCAGTTGCAAGATTGGGGTCATGGGACATGCTCCGGTTTTACTGTCTTGCAGTTTACAGCGTAGGCGCGGGCGCTGGTTTCACCCAGCCGGTGCGCCCGAATGCAATTTTCACACGCCCTTCACCGCCCCCCGACAGGCCGCTTGGCAGGATGCCTGCCATCCACCGCCGCGCCAGCCGCGACCATGCCAACGGAGCAACGCATGCTATCGAGCAACACCCTTGGGCACCCTGCCATCCATGCCAGGCGCAAGCGACGCCTGTCCCGCAAAGCCCTCGGTGCCGCCCTTGGCCTGTGCATGGTCGTGGCGGCGTTGAGCACCTGGCTGGCGACGAGGACGCACATCGTGGACCTTGGCAACGAACAACGGTTGAGTGACAGCGGTCTGCTGCAGGACTGGGCCGACGGTGCGGTGATCGTGATGATCCGCCATGCCGAGCGCTGCGACAGCGCCCCCGGCCCGTGCCTGGACGACCCCACCGGCATCACCGTGGGCGGCAGCCAGGCCGCCGGGCGCGTTGGCCAGGGATTGCACCGGTTGGGCCTGAACAACGCCGATATGCTCAGCAGCCCGAAACTGCGCACACGGCAAACCGCGCATTTCATCCTTGGCCAGGCGGTGGCCAGTGAGGACTGGCTGGAAAGCTGTGACAGCCAGTTCGCCAGCGAAGCGCTGGCACACAAACGGCCGGGGCATAACCTGGTGCTGGTGACCCACAACGGTTGCATCGACCATTTCGCCCGCCAGCAGCACGTTGTGGGTGGCGAGCGTGAAAGTGGCTATGCCAGTGCGCTGTTCGTTTCGGTGGATGGCAATGGCAAGGCGCGCATCCTCGGGCGCCTGAACGAACCCGACTGGCAACGGGTTCTGGCAAGCGCCGCGAAGTGACATGGACAACCGTCCAGGCTGCCGCGATGCCCTGTAGCAACCGGCCATGTGCGGGGCTTGCCCGCCAATGGCTGACCGGCTAGGCGCCGGATGCCTCGACTCGATCGTTGCTCTGGGCGAGGCGGGTCGCCGGGGCTTGCAGCAATAGCGTCACGGTCAGTACCACCAGCAGGAACGGCAACACCCAGGCATTTTCTATGAGTGCCAATTGCAGGCTGAGGATCATCATCAGAACCGGCGTGGCCAGTGCGTTCGCCTTGCTCACATACAGGCCCACGGCAGCCTCGCTGTAGCGGCAGGCAATGGCCACACGGATGTGTAAGCGTGCACCGCCGAACGCCATGCCGAGTATCAACAGGCTTATCGCCTTGATGGTCAGCGTGTCGGGCAACAGGAACCACATCGAGGTGGAGAACACCGCGAGCGCGATCAGCGCCGACAGGTAGACCGACAGGTTACGCCCGGTATTGGCAATGATGACCAACACGCCTATCAACGCCATGCCCAAGCCGAATACCGCATCGAGTACGCCGAGCTCGAACAGCGACCACCCATGGTTGGACACATACACCGGCAGCATGAAGTTGAACGCCCCGAGGATGGGCCAGACCAGCACCATTGGTATGAACAAGATCAGCGGCAACCGGGCCGGGTTCGCCACGATACGTGCTTGCTCCGTACCCACCGGCCCACGGTCACGGGTGTAGCAAGTGCCTGCGACCACCAGGAGACCGCCGCCGATCACTAGCGCGTAACCCACGGGGCTGAGGATCGGCATCAGACCCGCCGCGAGCAGCGGGCCAATCATCAGCGCCGCTTGGCTAGTCGCGGTGGTGGCACCGCTGATACGGCGAACCTTGCTCTCGTCCATGCCCCGCTGGATCTGGGTAAACCACATATCCAGGCTGGCTTCGAGCGACAGGATCATCAGCCAGACGAGCAAGTTGATGACTAACAAGCCGACGGTGAACTCCCGCGAGAACCCGGAGGCCAGGGCCAGGCAGGCCATGCACAGAAGGAACCCGCCACTCATCTGGCGACCGCTCAGGCTGCTCGACAAGCGCTTGATCATCATGGGTGTGATGAATGCGGGGAGGAATGAACAGAAGATGGCCAGTGCCAGCGGCAGATAGTCACCGTCGTTCTGCTTGAGAATAGTCCACGTCAAAGAAACCATCAGTGCACCGGAAAACAGTCGATAGACTGTCGAGCAAATCAGAAAGATTGCCAACGCTTGCGAGGAACCGTTTTTTTCACTCATCGTTTCGATCCTTGCTCTGTAGTACGCAGAAGTTCTTTTTCGAATGGCCGACGTCGGCCGCTGCACTGGCGGGGGTGCAAGTGCAAGCAGCCGTCATCTCGGGAAGTGGCAGTCAGGCGAAGGTACGCATCGCCTGGAGCGTTTTGTCGATGTCCTGGGAGGTATTGACGATCCCTGCGGAGAAACGCACCGTCGAGTGACGATAGGGCGTGGCGCTGGCGATAATGTTCTGCGCCTTCAACTTCGCCACCACGTCCTTGGGCGCCCAGCCCTTGACGTCGCAGCAGACGATACCGGCAGAGAACTGCGCAGCCTGCGGTGTGTGCAGGTATACGTTGGGCAGCTTGGCCAGCCCTTCCTTGAGTTGCCCGTTAAGCTCAGCAACCCGATCAGCAATGCGCTTGCGACCAATTTTTTCGACGAACTGGAACGCCTCGATCAGCGCCCACTGGTTTTCGAATGCCAGGAATCCGCCCGGGCTGACCCACGCGGCCTGGGTGTCACCTTGCGGAGCGCGCTCCTGGCGCCAGGCATTGGCAGGCTCTGCCGCCATGATGGTGGGAATCGTCGGGATGATGTGAGCCCACTGACCTTCACGGGCCCAAACCACCCCCGTACCGTGCGGCCCGAGGATCCACTTGTGCGTGCCTGCACTAAAGAAATCACAACCCAGGCTGGCGACCTGAGCCTCCGAACACCCGAAGCCATGCACGCCGTCGATCACGTAGATGATCCTTTGCGCTTCGGTACGATCGCGGTTGAGCCGTGCGACGAGATCGCCGATTTCCTTGACCGGCAAACGTACGCCCGTACCCGAGTGTACCCAAGTCATCGCCAGGATACGGGTCGACGGCCTGATGGCGGCTTCGATACGCGCGACGATGGCCTCGACACTAACGTCCTGCGGGCCTTGGTAAAGGTCGATGCGCCTGATGCTTCCGCCCCATTTGGCCACCGCTAGACGCATGGCCTCGTCATGGGTATACCATTCGTGGCTGGTCGTCAGGATTTCCTGCTCAGGAGCCAATTTGAGGCCGTTGTAGACCATCGCCAAGCCCTGGGTGGTGCTGGTGGTCAAGGCGATATCCTCGGCCCGCCCTCCGGTATACGCCGCCGCCGCTTCGCAGACCTTGCGCCAGACCATATCCTCTGGCTTGGCGAACATGTTGTCTTCCAGATACGTATAGGGATTTTCATCGAAGGCTTGCCGATGGCGAGCCATGGCGTCGCGCACCGGCTTGGGATTAGAGGCCAGAAAGAAGTTGGAGATGTGCACGAGTTCCGGCGACAGCTTGAACTGCGCCTGCACCGACGCCCAGTCGCCTGGGTCGAATGCCGCCACAGTTTCATCCTGTGCAGGCACAGCCGCGCCCCCTGCATTCGCCAAACTTGCGATCATGCTGCCTCCAATCAAGGGGGCGTCCATGGCGCCGCCCACGAAACCACATCTTCCCAAACCCATTTCGATTCCCTGTCGATTCACAGTGAGGTTCGTGCAGGACGCGCGAACAGAGCGTTGAATATACGCTGCCCATAGAGGCCGACAGCCAGGCCGAGGACAATCAGGATTACCGCCAGCACCTTGCTCATCGGCACGCTCTCGTTGAACACCAACACCGAGCCGAGCATGCCGAAAATAGGCACCAGCAGCGAAAGCGGCGCGACTGTCGACACGGGGTAGGTCTTGAGCAGCGAGTTCCAGATCCAGTAGGCGAATAGCGTGTTGGGGTAGACCTGGAACAGGATCGACAGCACGGCGGTAATATCTACCTGCCGGGCCAAGGTGGTATAGCCTGTGCTGCCATTCACCACGTAATCCAGGATGAACAACGGGATCGGCGCGAAGGCGCTGGACCAGACCAGAAACGCGAATACGTCTTTAGTCCTGGCCTTTTTGTTGATGACATTGGCGACGCTCCACGAGGCTGCGCCGAACAGCACCAGCAGTACACCGGGCAGCGTTACCGAGCCGTCGCTAATCTTGATAATGCACAGCAGCCCTGCGAAGGCGATCACCATGCCTAGTACCTGAAAGCGGGTCAGTGCTTCCTTGAATACGAGACCGCCCAGCAAGATGGTGAAGAAGGCGCTGAATTGCAGCACCAGCGAGGCGATGCCTGCCGACAGACCCGCCTTGATTCCCAGGTTGACCACACCCCATAAGCCGATACCGAACACCAGCCCATAGCCGATGATGAAGCGCCAGGGCACATCAGGCTTGCGGATGAAGAAAATCGCTGGCAACGCGCACAGGCTGAAGCGGATGCCTGCGAGGATGAACGGGTCGACGGTGGCCAGGCCCAGCTTGATCACCGAAAAATTGACACCCCAGATCGCGGTGATGAGTATGGCCAGGACTACATGCAGTGGTTTCATGAATGAGCTGCCTTGATGGGATAGGGCTTAAGCGACGGATGTCAGGCTTTGGGTGAGCCTCACCCGTGAGAACAGGGTGTGCATCCAGTCTCGGGTCTGCTGCGGTTTGGTCGTCTTGATGATGCCCGCCAAAGGCGCCTCGAACGCCGAATAGGTCACGTGCCCGGGCAGCAGTTCGCCTGATTGCAGTTCGTTCCACTGCACCACAAAGGGGCTGGTACGCAGCTCCTCGGCGCCATCCAGACCTTGATAGATGCGCTCTGGGTGAGTGTGGCCAGGGAACACGAACCAACCGTAGCCCAGGTCCGGTTGCCGCTCGCTAAGAGCCGACTCGTCCAGCTTGCCATCGACGTGGATACGCAGCTCCAACGAAGGCAAGTGTATGCCGGTTGCCAGCTCGTAGGTCGCCACCACGTCCGCACCGCCGACCCGGTTACCCACTTCGAGGAACACCGGCTCGTCCCCGTCCATGATCGCTTCCAGATGGAAGGCACCATTGTCGATCTGCACCGCCTGCAATGCCTTGCCGACCCAATCGCGCATCTGCAGGGTGCTTTCAAGATGCCAAGAGCCCAACGGTGTCCCACGCTCCATGTAGCCCAGGCAGGTGCCGACGTATTCGCTGGCTTGCAGCGTGACGATCCGACCGTTCAACACCAGGCCATCGAAGTGGCGGATAGGGCCTGCGATGAATTCCTCGACCTGAAAATCTTCTATGGACAGCGATTGGTCACTGATCTTACGGCCGATCTCCTCGAAGGCATGTGACGGCTGCGGGTGAATGCTCACATCCGCGCTCGATGCCCCGCTGTGAGGCTTGAGCACGGTCGCACCGGTCCATGGCACCTGCCCCTGAAGGTCCAGGTAACAGGCCAGTGACATGAACCGCGGTACCCGCAAGCCGCTGGCTTGCACTGCCGCTTTCATCTGCAACTTGTTACGCGACAGGGTCAATGTCTTGAAGGAAGCCCCTTCGACACCGAGTGTTTCGCGCAGACGCGCAGCATCAAGGAGTTCGTACTCTGACATCGAGATGATCCGGTCGAAGCACTGAGGGGCGTCAGCCAGCCACGTCAGAGCCTCGTCGCTGGCGCTGGCCGCACCGGGCCGAACGACCCGTTCGCAGCGCAACTGGGCTGGGAGCGTGTCGATCGCCGCCTGCTTGCCGAAGTAGGTGACATCGTGCAATTCATGATCGATGCCGCGGTGATACTCGATACGTGGGTAAGGCACACGGTGCAAGATTAGAATTTTCATACCAGTAGTCTCGATGCACGAAAGCGATTTCAGGACGCGACCTTGAGTGAGTGCCGGGATGCCAACTTGCTATCGAGCACCTCCAGCCATTGCTCACGCAGTACCGCCACCAGATCGCGGATATCGACCTGCGCATCGTGCAGCGCGACACAGGCCTGGGCCACGAAATCGCTGTTGTCCCTGGGGATTGCATGGATAAGACGTGACGGTGCGGTGACCCAGGCGCATTCGAGCAAGGTGATATCTACCTTCGCCATGCCCAGCTTCTGAGCGGCAGAAGCCAGTGCTTTGTCGACCAGGGTCTGGATATCACCAAGCCCGGCTACATCCACTATCATGTCGCGAGGCACGCCCAACATTACCGTCGCCGCGCTGCAGGTGGCCGATGGCAGCTCCTTGGGGGCGGCCGCCGAGAACACCGAGTCGACCCATGCGGCATACAAGTCGAGCCCATGGACGGCATGTGCAAGCGTCCAGATCTTCATACCGGCGGGGCGACGATTAGGCTCGACCACCGCCGTGTTGTAATCGCGATCGCTGAGCTTGATCTCGTTGTGGAACGGGCCGATGCGCTGGCCCACCAAGCGGTTGACTTGCTCGCCGGTGACCCGAATGGCCCTGCGCTCCTGGTCGCTGAGGCGGGCGGGGAGGATTTGCGCTATCTCCACCGGATAGCGCCCGGTGGCGCTGACTTTCTCGGTGATGAACCACAACTCACCGAGCCCGTCATAGGAGTATTCACGAGTGAAGGGTATGAACGCTTCCGCCAATACCCCCTTGTCCAGGTAGGGCGCCACTTCCGCAAACGCCTGCTCGCAGTCTGCCCCCGGCGCAACCACCACCACGCCTCGATTATTGCCTTCGGAGGTGGGCTTGATCACAAAGCCACCTGCCTGGCGCAGGGCGAAGTTACGCACATCATTGATGCAACCGATGCGTTCGAAGTCAGGCACCATCACCCCCAGCCGGTCGAGCAGCAGGCTGATGCGTTTCTCACTGATGCGGTACACCAGCTTGTCGAACGCACCCAGCGCCAGCCCTGCGTCGTCCACCGGCAGGCCGAGCCGTTCGAGCAGCTCGGAGCCACTGGCCACGGCATTGTCGGAAAAGACGATACCGGCGCTGATACGCGCAGCGTCATCGCCCAGTTGGCCGAGTACTTGCTGGACGAAGTCCGCGGCCAGCGGGTCAGCATCGATGACCCGATCACTGATGTGCAAGTCATGCGGCTGGGGGGCGCTGCGCACTAGCCAGGTCTCGGCATTCCAGCGCTCGCGTGCATGGTCGCGCATGTGCCGGACATCGCTGATCCGGCTCAGGTTGTAATCCACAATCAGCAATACCGGTGCTTGCAAAGGCATATTCATCGTCTCCAGTGCTTGGCAGGGGGTCAGAAGCTTTCGATCTGGTACTGGATGTCCAGCGCAGTGGCAGAAATCCGGGCCAGGCGCTTCAGCTCGGTTGGCTGGCTGGCGCGATCGAACGTCCAAAGCAACTGGCCAAGGAACACTTCACGCGCATGCGCCGGTATTACATCGCCTGCCTTGAGCAGGATGTGCGTGACTACGGGAGCGAGTGGCAACTCGGTCAGGGTCACCGAACTGAGCGTGCCTGGCGTGGCGAAATAGACGCGGAAGAAAGTGGCCGTGGTCTGCGCAGTGGTGCCGTCCGCTCGCCAGCCGAGCCGGACCAGCCGCTGCGATAGGGCCGCGCGGGCCGTGGCGTCGTCCTGGCTGGCGAATAGCAGATCCAGCCACAACGAAAGCATGCCCTGACCACCAGTGACCGCTTCGACACTGTGGGAAATCAGGCTGCCGCCAACGCGCGGATTAATTTCGATCAAGTCCCAGTGTTCGCCGGTAAAGCGTGCTTCGACGTGATAACAGCCCCACTTGAGGCCCAGGCAGTCCAGCACCTGGCCCAGCCACTCCAGACCTGCCGCTATCTGCGCCTGATTGAGGCTGACCGGGGGCGTAGTGCAGCTGTCTTCCAGCACGGTCTCGGCGGTTTCGGTCACTTCGTATTTTTCATGGATGCCCACAACGTGAACCTGGCCATCGACCAACAGTGTCTCGAAACTGAATTCCTTGCCGGGAATGTAATCCTCGGCCATGAACTGCAAACCATCGTTGAATGCCGAGGCGTACACGGTGTCTTGCACCGAGGCCTCGCGTAACGCTTCAAGCGCGGTCCAACTCGTGTCTGCGCGCATGGGAAATGCAGCATAGGACGCGATGCCGTGGATCGGCTTGATGAAATAGGGCTTGCCCTCTGCCTGTAACGCTTGCAGCACCGATGCAGACAATGCATGCGCCTGGACGTGCGATAGGCCAGCCTGGGCAAGCTGGTTGCGCACATCCAGCTTGTTACGCAACGCAAGCGCTTGCTGGGGGCCAATATCGTAAGTGCCGAGCGAAGCGTTGGCCGCTGCCATCAGATGGCGATAGCCCTCCCACACGCTGATACAGCAAGTGATCTGTTCGCCCGCCTCGCGCAAATTCCGGAGGGCAGTATTCACATCCTCCATTTGCAACTCATGCGCGTCGCCAACGTAAAGCTTGTCCGCCCAGGCTTGAATCTGCTCCAGACGGGCTGGTACATGTTCGGGAAGCGGCAATGAAGACAGCACGAAGCACCGAAGCTGACGGCGATGCAACTCTTGCTTCAAGTCCTCCAGGAAAGAAAAGCCGCAATGGCTCAGGATCAGAACACCGGGTCGAGTCGTCTTCATTGCCTGCTCCATTCCTTAAGCTGCCTGGCCTTGCGGCTTGGCCAGGGTGTCCAGGTACAGTTCGTTGAAGTACATGGCGAGGACTTTCTGATGCTCGGCCAGGTAGCGCTTCAGCGCGGCGATATCCTGCTCACCCTTGATCAGGAAGCGCAGCGCTGCCCAGACTTCACCTGGATGGTCATCGTTGATATCAGTGTGGGAATGGGAGATCTGGCCGACAATCTTGGACTCGCCAACAGAGCCCTTGAGTGCTTCGAGTTTGCGCGGCTCGAGTTTCACGTTCACGTACTCGACCAAGTAGGAATAGGCGATGACGCCCAGTGGCCCTTCATGATCCAGCAGGTAAGAGAAGAAACCGGCCAGCAGTTTGGTGGACAGGTAGGGCTCAGTGGCGAGGAACTCCTCGCGACTTACACCGACGCGTTGCAGGTCCTGGATGAACAGGTCGTCGTGGAGCATTTCCTCCTGTTCGTAGTGCGCCCAGATCTGCGCTGCTTCAGGGCTGACCTTGGCCACCTCGACCAGCGCCTTGGCCTCGGCCACGCGCAGCAGGCGGATACGCCATGCCGTTTCGATCAGGTGGCGTTTGTAGTAGGCGCTATTGACGTCCTTGCCTTCCAGATGAGCGGCTTGAGGAACGGTTTTGTACCATTGCTCGACCTGGTCGTCGATGATCTTGTCAATTTCCCCCCGCAGGTTTACCGAAGCGGCGGCGCTGAGGAAAGGAGTGCGATCGCCATATCCAACATTCTTTACACGGTTAAGCATAAACAAGCCTCTTTTTGGGTTTGGTTAGAACGACACCACTCATCATGAGCGGACTTGAACAGCACACTTGTCAGCCAATTACTTCGATGGCCAATTCACCTCTTATCAAACATTGACAGGCCAGGCGGTACTCCTCCCCGCTGTAGCCCAATAACTCGATAAATGCTTCTTCGTCATCATTTCGCGGATTCAAGGCATCAAACCCGACTTTGACTTTGATCAGGCATGCACCGCAGGCGCCAACTCGGCAACCCAAGGGGATCACATTCTTTCCCCCGGCTTCCCATTCGATATCCGTGATGGGTGAATTAGAGGGCAACTGAAATTCAATTTCATGTGAAACGACAGTGAGTTTGTGCAGTGCCATACTTGCCTCGGTTTATATTAAAATTCTTGTTGCGCGCACACGGCATTACTTCAACGTATACAAACGATGATGAGGAAGTTCTAAACTTCAGGGGTTTATTTGGATGTCAGTTCAAGCCAGAGCCAGTAAAGCAACGCCGCAGCGCTGATGGCCGCGCCCAAGATACAAACGGCTACCCAGCCTGCCTGGGCATACGTATAAGTCGCCGCGATCGCGCCCAGCCCGCTGCCCACCGAGTAGAAGCACATGTAGGCGCCCACGAGACGACTTTGCGCATCAGGCCGTGCGGCAAAGATCAGGCTCTGGTTGGTGACATGTACGGCCTGCACGGCAAAATCCAGGAGCACCACGCCCACGACCATGGCCAGCAGCGAACTGTGGACGAATGCGGTGGGCAACCACGACAAGGTCAGCAGCGCCAGAGCGACACCCGTGGTGCGATTGCCCAGCCCCCGGTCGGCAAGCCGCCCGGCCCGCGCTGCCGCCAGGGCCCCTGCCACGCCAGCCAGGCCGAACAGCCCGATCTGGGTGTGCGAGAGGGCCAGGTCAGGCTCGCTGAGTGGCAGCACCATGGAGGTCCACAGCACGCTGAATGCAGCGAAGATGAGTAGAGCGAACGTGCCCCGGATGCGCAGCGTGCGCTCGCTCAGGAATAGCTGCAACACCGAACGCAGCAGTACCAGGTAGCCGCCTTTCAGCGTGGGCGTGACCGCCGCCGGCAGCATGCGCCACAGCACCAGCGCCATGCCCGTCATCAAGGCTGCCGAAACGAAGTAGACACTGCGCCACCCTGCCAGGTCGGCCATCGCGCCAGACACGAAGCGCGCCAGCAGAATGCCCAGTACGACGCCACTGGTCACGGTGCCGACCGCCTGCCCGCGCTGCTCTGGGCTCGCCAGCGTGGCCGCGTAGGCCACCACCACCTGCACCAGCACCGCCATCAGCCCCACCAGCACCATCGCACCAAGCAACACGGCCCATTCCTGCGCCATCCCTACGGCGCAAAGGGCCAAGGCGGACAGGAGCATTTGCGTGAGGATGAGTTTCTTACGATTCAGCAGGTCACCCAGCGGAACTATAAAGAGCAGGCCAACCGCATAGCCGGCCTGGGTGGCAGTGACTACGACACCGATGGTGCTGGCAGGCACCGACAGGCTGCTGGCCATCGACTCCAGCAGCGGCTGGGCGAAATAGACGTTGGCCACGGCCATGGCGCACGTAATGGCGAAGAGGAAAGTCTGGCAATTGCCGAGCGCGGAGGTGCGCCCCCCCTCACGGAACGTCCCGTTGTATCCGCCGGCAGCCTCCTCGGCTCCCGCCGCCCGCTTCACAGGCGAATCAGGTCTGTACGGCATCGCCCTTCCTTGGAATTGGTTTTGAAAAGAAACCAGTTAATTGCGTTCTAACAAATCAAGTTGTTAAATGCAACTACCGCAATCAAAACTTTTTCTTCTGTCATCAGATCTGATCACCAACCTGCTCATGGAGAATCATGGCCAAACAGCAACAACTAGCGCGCAGTGAATGCCCCGTAGCGCGGACACTCGAGGCTATTGGAGATCGTTGGGTGTTGATGATCATCCGGGAAGCGTTCGATGACGTTCGCCGGTTCAACGAATTCCAGAAGCGGCTCGGCGTGGCCAAGAACATTCTTACGGTGAAGCTCAAGGCGTTGGTCGAGCTGGGGGTTTTTGAAATTCAGCCGGCTTCGGATGGGAGCGCTTATAAGGAATATGTGCTCACCGAGATGGGACGGGCGGCATTCCCTATCGTGATCAGCATGCGGCAGTGGGGGGAGCGATTTTTGTATTGTTCAGGGGAGAACCATTCGGTGCTTCTGGATAATTTGATGGCGGAGCCGGTTGAGATGATTACCGTTCGATCTCGAGGAGGAAGGGAATTGGGTCCAGAGGATTGTCATCGGCGGGTGGTCAGACGGGATAGTTGATAGATCGCGGAGCGTTGGAGGAAGAGCAATACGATCGTGGTCCGATGCACGCGTCATCGGTTGTTCACAATGACTGTGGAACCGCTTGTGGATAACCTGCGGGAAAGGCGCTGCAGCCCTTTACAGGCAAGGCCTGCAGAGCACTGATTGTTTTTTGATCAGTGCTTCCACAGGCCGCGCTGCGCTAGAATGCGCCTCTTTTCCACAGCCTGCTGCCCACCATGTCTGATCTGAGCCCCGCCTCCCCTCCCCTCGCTGCCGTCATCGGCGGCGGCCCAGCCGGCCTGATGGCCGCCGAAGCACTGGCCCAGGCGGGTCTGGCGGTCGAGGTGTTCGATGCCATGCCTTCAGTGGGCCGCAAGTTCCTGCTGGCGGGTGTCGGTGGCATGAACATCACCCATTCCGAGCCCTACCCGGCGTTCGTCAGCCGCTATGCCGAGCGCCGGGGTGAAATTGCTGCGCTGCTGCGCGACTTCGATGCCGACGCCTTGCGCCAGTGGATTCACGGCCTGGGCATCGAAACCTTCGTCGGCACCTCGGGCCGGGTATTCCCCACCGACATGAAAGCCGCGCCACTGCTGCGCGCCTGGCTCAAGCGCCTGCGCGACAGCGGGGTAGTTATCCACACCCGTCACCGCTGGCTTGGCTGGAATGCCGAGGGTGCATTGCGGATTGCTTATCCACAGGGCGAACGGTTGGTGAAGGCCGCCGTCGTGGTGCTGGCACTGGGTGGCGGCAGCTGGGCGCGACTGGGTTCGGACGGTAGCTGGCAGCCGCTGCTGGCCGAACGGGCTGTGGATATTTCGCCCTTGCAGCCCAGCAACTGCGGTTTTGAAGTGGCAGGCTGGAGCGCGCTGCTCAAGGACAAGTTCGCCGGTGCGCCGTTAAAGAACATTGCCCTCAGCGTTCCCGGCAGCGCGCCACGCAAGGGCGAGTTCATCCTCACCGCGCAGGGCGTGGAAGGCAGCCTGGTGTATGCCTGGTCAGCGCCGGTGCGCGAGGCCATCAACCGTGAGGGCCACGGGGTGTTGCTGCTCGACCTGTTGCCGGACAAGCCTGTGGACAAGATTGCCCAGGCGCTGGCCAAGCCACGGGGTTCGCGCTCCATGGCCAAGCACCTGCACAGCCAGCTGGGTATCGATGGGGTCAAGGCGGCGCTGTTGCGTGAGCTGACCGATCAGGCGACCTTTGCCGACCCTGATGCCTTGGCGAGGGCGATCAAGGCATTGCCGATCACGCTGGTGCGCACACGGCCGCTGGATGAAGCGATCAGCAGCGCGGGTGGGGTGCGTTTCGAGGCGTTGGATGAGGGCTTGATGGTCAAGGGCATGCCGGGGGTGTTCTGTGCCGGCGAGATGCTGGACTGGGAGGCGCCGACCGGGGGGTATCTGCTGACGGCGTGCTTTGCCAGCGGCTTGCGGGCCGGGCGGGCAGCGGCGGATTGGCTCAAATCCCAAGGCTGACACCGTCCACCCGCTCTCATAGAACTGCACATAACTCATTGAATTAGCAGGGGCCCTGTGGGAGCGGCTTTAGCCGCGAACACCGGCGCAGCCGGTGCCATGCACCGCGTTGGATTCTTCGCGGTTAAAGCCGCTCCCACAGGGTACGAGGATCGCTTGCGAATTCAGTTATCTGTGCGACAGCGCAGCCCAAAGGGCTGGACAATCTCCCACAGAGACCGCGTAGACCGCAAATCTACGGCTTACGCTTGCGCGGCCCACCATTGAAGCTCGGCACCTTGCGCACCGCCTTCACCGCCGGCTCGGCACTGCCTGCCTCGGCACTGTCCATCCAGCGCCCCAACCCGCGCTTGGCGCTGTTTTCTTTCGGCTTCTTGGGCTTCTTCGGTTTCTTGATCACCTGGCCACTGGCGTCGGTCATCGGCACGCGGTGGTCAGGGATGAAATCCGGCTCTTCATGACGCGGCAAGGTCTGCCGGGTCAGCACTTCGATCGCTGCCAGCAACTGCACTTCATCTGCACACACCAACGAGATCGCCTCACCCTTGTTGCCCGCCCGTCCGGTACGCCCGATGCGGTGCACGTAATCCTCGGCAACGATCGGCAGGTCAAGGTTGACCACCAGCGGCAAGTCATCGATATCCAGGCCGCGAGCCGCCACATCGGTCGCCACCAGCACCTGGATTTCACGAGCCTTGAAGCTGTCCAGCGCACGCTGGCGGGTGGCTTGCGGGCGGTCACCGTGAATGCCGTCGGCATTCACACCCTCGGCCAGCAAGCGCTCCACCAGCTGGTCCACACCATTGCGGGTCTTGGCGAACACCAGCACCTGCTTCCAGCGCTGCTTGCGCAGCAGGTGGCAGAACAGGTCGACCTTGCGCTTTTTATCCACAGGCACCAACCACTGCTTCACGCTGGTGGCCGTGGCATTGCGCGGGCTGACTTCGATGCTCAGCGGGTCATTCAGGGCAAGCCCCGCCAGCATGCGGATCTGGTCGGAGAAAGTGGCAGAGAACAGCAAAGTCTGGCGCTTGCGTGGCAGCGCTGCGTACACCGACTGTAGCTCTTCGGCAAAGCCCAGGTCGAGCATGCGGTCGGCTTCGTCCAGCACCAGGGTCTGCACCTGGTTGAACTTCACGGCGTTCTGCCGGAACAGGTCGAGCAAGCGCCCCGGGGTGGCCACCAGCAGGTCGACACCACGGCGCAGGCGCATCATCTGCGGGTTGATGCTGACCCCGCCATACACCGCGTAGGTACTCAGCGGCAGGTTTTCGGCATACTCGCGCACGTTGTTGTGCACCTGCTCGGCCAGCTCACGGGTAGGTACCAGCACCAACGCGCGGATCGAGTTGCTGGCCACCTTCTCGCCTTCCAGCGCCAGACGCTGCAACACAGGCAGGGCAAAGCCCGCGGTCTTGCCGGTACCGGTCTGGGCCGCAGCCATCAGGTCGCGGCCGGCCAGCACGGCGGGGATGGCCTTGGCCTGCACCGGGGTCGGGGTGGTGTAGTCCAGTTTCTGCAGGGTGCGCAGCAGCGGTTCGATCAGGCCGAGTTTGGCGAAATTCATGGCAATACCGTCAGGGGGGTTCAGCGAAGGCGGCAAGTTTACCGCATCACCCCTGCCTACTTGCAGATTTCGCCTTTCAATGGCTGCGCCGGCTCAGGTGCCTTGCGCCACTGCGGCAGGCCGATCAGCACCACCGCGCCGATGATCACCGCCATGGCCACACACTCTTCGGCACCAATCTGCTCACCGGCAAAGACGATACCCAGCAGCACGGCCACTGCCGGGTTGACGTAGGCATAGCTGGTGGCAGCTGCCGGGCGCACGTGCTTGAGCAGGTACATGTAGGCACTGAACGCCAGGATCGAACCGAACAACACCAGGTAGGCCAGTGCCCCCCAGCCGGCAGCGGTCGGCATCTGCGTCATGCGCTCGCCAGACAGCACGCTGCCGAGCAACAGCACGGCGCCACCGACCAGCATTTCCGCGGCACTGGCCATGGGCCCCTGGGGCAGCGGCAAGGTCTTGCTCCACACCGAGCCGAATGCCCACGACGCTGCCGCAAAGATGATCAGCGCCGCGCCAATCGGGCTTGCCTGCAGGTTGGAGCCCAGGTTCAGCAGGCCGATACCCACCAGCCCGAGGGCGATCCCCGCCCACTCCAGCTTCGAATTGCGGTGCCCGAACAGCAGGCCGAACAGCAAGGTGAACAGCGGCACCGTCGCCACCGCCAGCGCCGCCACGCCCGAGGCCACGCCGGCATGCTCGGCCACGGTCACGCCACCGTTGCCACAGCTGAGCAGCAGGAAACCGATCGCCCCGGCAGCTCGCCACTGCGGCCAGGTCGGTGCCGGCACACCGCGCCAGCGCAAGAAGCCGTACAGCAGGCCACCTGCAATCACAAAGCGCACCCCGGCCATCAGCATCGGTGGCCAGCTCTCGACACCTATGCGAATGAACAGGTAGGTGGAGCCCCAGACCAGGTACAAGGCCAGGAAAGCGCCAATGAGCAACAACGGGAAGCGACGGGAGGCAGGCATGGGAAACACTCGAAATCCGTTTACGGGTGATTCAGTTTAAGGGCCTGCCTGGGTAAAGATAAGTTACAAAACGGGTTCAAATGAGCGGCACAATTTTGGGGCGTTCGGTTTGAGAGTTGTGTTGTCTGGGAGATCGAGCGCCGCGCGGGCGGCGCTCGATCTCCCAGACAACACAACTCTCAAACCGACCACCTCGCAGCCGTCAACAGTACTTCGCCAGGGTTTCACGAACCTTCGCGGCAGGGGTTTTCTGCAGACGGCAGAGCAGGTCGTGCGAGAGTTGCTGGACACCGTGGCTCTGGCGCAGCACGCCAGCCAGATGTTGCAGCAGATTGGCGGCCATTTCGGCATCGGCCATGGCCCGGTGCGCGGTACCGGTATCCGGCAGGCCGGCCCAGCGGGTCAGGGTGCCCAGCTTGTGGTTCGGTGCCGCCGGCAGCAGGCGCCGTGACAGCAGCAGGGAACAGGCGAAGGCCTGGCTGCGGCTACGGCCGATGCGGCTCAGTTCGTAGTCCCAGAACCTCTGGTCAAAGGCGGCATTATGTGCCAGCAGCGGGGTACCACCGACGAACTCGGCCACTTCGTTCATCACCTTGTCCACCGGCGGCGCACTGCGCAACATTGCATTGGTGATACCGGTCAGCCCGGCGATGAAGGCCGGCACCGGCACACCCGCGTTCATCAGACTCTGGTAGCGCTCGACGATGCGCCCGCCCTCCAGCATCACCACCGCCACCTCGGTGGCGCGGCAGCCGGCGCCGGGGGTAACGCCAGTGGTTTCAAAGTCGATGACAGCGATGCGTTCCATGCAAGGACCTCAGTGTTTGAGCAACAGCGCACCCTCAATGGGCACATAGCGGGAGGCGGCACGGATCAACGACAGTGCGGTAAGCCCGGGCACACCATACACCACTGCCTCGGTGCCATGGCGCTGGATCACCCGCTCCAGCAACAGGTCGAAATCGCCATCGCCGGAGGCCAGTACTACCTGGTCGACGCGGCTGGCGGCGTCGATCACATCCAGGGTAATGCCCACATCCCAGTCACCTTTGGCCGAGCCATCGCTGCGCTGGATGAAGGGCTTGAGGCGCACGTCGAAACCGAGGTTGCGCAAGATCTGCTGGAACTGCTGCTGCTTGCTGTCGCCACGGTCGATGGCGTAGGCCACAGCCTCGACGATCTGGCCTTCGCGGCTGACATCGGCCCACAGGGCGGTGTAGTTGAAATGGCAACCGTGGGCCTGGCGCACGGTGTAGTAGAGGTTCTGCACATCGGCGAACAGCGCGATCTTTTTCACCTGGGCATCTCTTGTCAGGCCGGGATTGCTGGGGGCTGCGTTGCAGCCCTTTCGCGACACAAGGCCGCTCCTACAGGGGTTCGCGTACCCTTGTAGGAGCGGCCTTGCGTCGCGAAAGGGGCGCGCAGCGCCCCCAAAACTGCCAGCAGTATGCCAGACCTGTCAGACGTAAGAATCGTCGTCCGAGAAGAACCCGCCATCATCGCTGCCATAATCGCTGTCGGCATAACCACCCTGGTCACTGCCCCAACCACCATTGTCAGCCACCTGCTGCTGCGCCCCCGAGTCGTTCCAGCCACCGCTGTCGCTGGCCGGCGCCGGCTCTTCCTTGATCACCTCGACCACCTCCTCCGGCTGCGAGTTGTGATTGAACAGGCTGCTGATACCCTGCGCCAGCAACACCCCACCCGCCACACCGGCCGCGGTCTGCATTGCGCCACCGAGGAAGCTGCTGGCACCACTGCGTGCCGGCGCGGCACCAAAGCCTGGCTGCTGCGCTTGCGGCTGGGAAAAGCCCGGCGCCGACGGCTCGCGCCAGCCACCGCCAGATGCCACGGGGGTTGCAGCGGGACGCTGCGGCTGCACGGCCGGGGCCGCATTGCGCCCAGACGAACCAAAGATGCTGGACAGGAAACCACCACCGCCACTACTCGGCGCGCTGCTGCCGGCACGGGCGGCCTCAGCCTGGGCACGGGCCTGCTTCAGTTCGGCTTCCAGTTGCTTGTTCTGCTCGTCGAGGCGCTTGATAGCCGCCTCCTGCACCAGGATCGCCTGGGCCATGTAATAAGGCGCCGCCGGCTGCTGACGCACATGCTCCTCGATGCATGCCTGGGCCTGCGCATCGCGCGGCTGGCTCGGGTCCTCGGCTTGCTTGAGACGGCCGAACAGGCCGTCGATCAGGGTTTGTTCTTCAGTATTCATGGGGCGACCTCACGGGGTAGCGGGACAACGGACAGCGTCAAAGATGGGGCGTACAGGCGTGGGAATCAATCACCGGCGGCGTGAAACTTTTTTCAGCAAATGACAGCCCCAAGCCTGCTTTGGGCTAAAGTTATGCCCCTGTTTTTGCTGCCATGCGATGTTGACTGATGAATCCGCTGAGCGTCCTGCGCGACTCCCTGTACTTCTTCCGCCGTCACCTGCCGAATATCCTCCAGCTGTGCCTGCCGCTGGTGGTGCTGGAAGCCCTGATCACCCAACTGCTGTACCGCCAGCTGGGCGACCAGGCATCACCAGCCTACGGCATGCTGGTCAGCCTGCTGTTCTACCCGCTGTACAGCGCCGCGCTGATCCTGTACCTGGACACCCGCAGCAACGGCCAGGAAATCGCCAAGCGCGACCTGTTCGCCCGTGCCCTGCAATTGTGGCCGCAGCTGGCCCTGCTGATCCTGATCAGCTCGCTGCTGATCATGGCCGGCCTGGCGCTGTTCATCTTCCCGGGCGTGTGGATCATGATCAACCTGGTGTTCGCCGAGTACCTCCTGGTACTGCGCGGCCGGCCGGTGGTGCAGTCGATGCGTGACAGCGCAAGCATGACCACCGGGCACTTCATGCGCATCATGATCTGCGTTGTAGGCGTGCTGGCGCCGATCTGGCTGATCGACGGGCTGCTGCTGATGACCTTCCCCGAGCCATCGCCCGGCATGGAGCTGGCCATGGACAGCCTCAGCGGCTTCCTGCAACTGTTCAGCACCGTGGTGCTGTACCGTCTATTCATGCTGCTGGAAGGCGAAGCCGGGGCGTGATGCCCAGGCCTACCGTTTAACCGGAAATGCTGCTGTCAGGTTCCCCGAGGCTTGGCCCGTGCCGTGGCCTCGGCCACCAGCGGATCATCCGGCCAGTAATGCTTGGGATAGCGCCCTTTCAGATCTTTCTTCACCTCGGCATAGGTCGTACGCCAGAAGTTGGCCAGGTCCTGGGTCACCTGCACCGGCCGGCGAGCCGGTGACAGCAGGTGCAGCTTGACCTGCTGGCGACCATTTGCAATGCGGGGGGTGTCCGCCAGGCCGAACAGCTCTTGCAAGCGCACAGCAAGGATCGGCGGCGTTTCGCTGTAGTCCAGGCGGATGTTCGAGCCGGACGGCACTGGCAGGTGCGCAGGGGCCTGTTCTTCCAGGCGCTGCGGCAGCGGCCAGGGCAACAAGTTGCGCAGCATCGAAGGCAGGTCCAGCGCGGCGAAATGGCTGAGACGCGACACCTTGCCCAGGTAAGGCTGCAACCAGTCTTCCAGGCTGGCGAGCAAGGCCTCGTCAGCCAGGTCGGGCCATTCGCTGTGGCCGTCCTTGGCCAGGTCCAGCTGACGCAGCAAGGCCACGCGCGCCTGCCATTGCCGCAGCTCGGGGGTCCAGGTCAGCAGGTTCAAGCCCTTGCGCCGGACCAGGCCAAGCAGCGCGCGAGCCCGCGCTTCGTCATCCAGGCCGGGCAGCGGCTCACGGCTGAGCACCAGCTCGCCAACCTTGACCTGGCGCTCGGCGCGCAGCACCTGTTCGCGCTCGTCCCAATCGAGGATATCCACCCGCTCGACCTGCTCGGCCAGCACGCCCTCGAGCAGCGCCGGATCGAACTCGGCGGCCAGATAGATGCGTTCTTCGCGCTGGCCCTGGCGGCTGCCCAAGTCGGCAATCACCAGCCACGGGCACTTCATCAGCGCATCGACTTCGGCAAACAGCGCCGCACGGCCGTTGGCCAGCCGGTATTCCGCACTGCCCTCGCGGCGCTGCTGGGCGACGCGGTCGGGGTAGGCCAGCGCCAGCAGCGCGCCCAGCCAGCGTGGGTGATCGGGGTCCACAACCGGCGCGCTTGGCTTGCCACGCAGCAGGCCACGGTATTGGCGGGCCAACTGCCGGGCGCGCTGCACGCCGCCCTGACCGCCACGGGCGGCCTTGCTCTCGCCGCTGACCAGCGCCAGTCGGCTGTGCAAGTCGGCGCCACCGCCACGCTGGATATCCCGCTCACCCAGCAGCGCAGCCACATCACAGGCCATTGGTGCCAGGCCCAGATCCTGTCCGCGCAACAGCAAATGCGCGATACGTGGATGCGCCGGTAGCTCGGCCATGGCCTGGCCGTGTTCGCTGAGGTTGTCACGGCAGCCAGGCTTGAAGGCATTGAGCCGCGCCAGCAGGTCCTGGGCCTGGGCGAAAGCGGCAGTGGGGGGCTGGTCGAGCCAGCGCAGCTGCTCGGGCGTCACGCCCCAGCGCGCCAGCTGCAGGGCCAGGCCGGCCAGGTCGGCCTGCAGGATCTCGGCGCTGCCGTGGGCGGCCAGCTGGTCATGCTGGGCTTCGGACCACAGGCGGTAGCACACGCCGGGCTCAAGCCGCCCGGCACGGCCGGCGCGCTGGGTGGCGCTGGCGCGGGAGATGCGCTGGGTGTCCAGGCGGGTCATGCCGCTGCCAGGGTCGAAGCGCGGTACCCGGGCCAGGCCTGCATCGATCACCACGCGCACGCCGTCGATAGTCAGGCTGGTCTCGGCAATGTTGGTGGCCAGCACCACCTTGCGCAGGCCCTTGGGCGCCGGGTCGATGGCCGCACGCTGGGCGTTGAGATCGAGCTCGCCATGCAGCGGGCACAGCAGGACCTCCGGGCGCTCGCCCAACGCCTCCAGCAGGCTCTGGTGCACCCGGCGGATCTCGGCCTGACCTGGCAGGAATACCAGCACACTGCCTGTCTGGTCAGCCAGTGCCTGCAACACGCTGTCCACAACCCGTGGCTCGATGAACTCACCTGGCTGGAAAGGCCGCCCCCAACGGATGTCGACCGGGTGCATGCGGCCTTCGCTGCTGACCACCGGGGCATCATCCAGCAGCCGCGAAAGACGCTCGCCCTCCAGGGTCGCGGACATCAGCAGAATCTTCAGTGGCGGGTCGTCACGCAGCAACTCCCGGCCATTCAGGCTCAACGCCAGGGCCAGGTCAGCATCGAGGCTGCGCTCGTGAAATTCGTCGAAGATCAACAGCCCCACCCCCTCCAGCGCCGGGTCGGCCTGCAGGCGACGGGTGAGGATCCCTTCGGTCACCACTTCAATGCGGGTTTTCGGCCCGACCTTGCTGTCCAGGCGGATGCGGTAGCCCACGGTTTCGCCGACCTTTTCGTCCAGCTCGCTGGCCAGCCGTTCAGCAGCCGCGCGTGCCGCAAGGCGTCGGGGCTCAAGCATGAGTATGCTCTGCCCTGCCAGCCACGGCTCGTTGAGCAGCGCCAGCGGCACGCGGGTAGTCTTGCCGGCGCCAGGTGGCGCCTCGAGCACCGCTTCGTCACGGTTTTCCAGGGCCTGGCGCAGAGCGGGCAAGACAGCATCGATCGGTAATGAAATCATGGTGGTCCTCGAACAGTCTCGCGAGTATAACGGCGAACCCAGCCTGCTCTATCATGGTCTTAGCTTCAGGTGCAGGCGCTTCGCTTGCCCTGCTGAATACCTTTCGGAGATTTACATGCGCATCCCAACCCGCGTCATCGGTGGCGCCCTCATCGTCACCTTGCTGACCCAACTGACCGCCTGCGGCACCATTCTCTATCCGGAACGTCGCGGCCAGATCGGCGGCAAGATCGACCCTGTGGTTGCCGCGATGGATGCCATCGGCATCCTGTTCTACGTGATCCCGGGGCTGATCGCCTTCGGTATCGACTTCGCCACGGGCGCCATTTATTACTCAGGCGGGCGATCCGCCCAGGTCGACCCGGTCAAACTGCGCGAGGCTGTCAGCCCCGATGGCAAGGTCGACAACCTGAAGCTGCAGGCCATTCTCGAAAGCGAACTGGGCCAGCGCCTGCCGCTGAACGACCCACGGCTGATCCAGCATCGCGGCAGCATCGAGCAACTGGCCAGCCTGGGCCTGGTGCCTGCAGTCTGAACCACAAGGACACTGACCACGGATGACAACCACCCCGGCTGAACACCAGCGCCTGCTACGCTTGGCCACCCGCGCCTCGCTGGCGGTGGCCAGCATCCTGGTCCTGAGCAAGGCGCTGGCCTGGTGGCTGAGCGGCTCGGTCAGCCTGCTGGCCGGGCTGACCGACTCGGCCCTGGATGCCGTTGCCTCGTTCCTCAATCTGCTCGCCGTGCACTACGCCCTGCGCCCGGCCGACGACGACCACCGTTTTGGCCACGGCAAGGCCGAAGCCTTGGCCGGTATGGCGCAGGCGCTGTTCATCGGGGTCAGTGCGGTGCTGATCGGGGTGCAGGCGGTGGATCGCCTGCACACCCCGCAACCCTTGGGTGATACCACCATCGGTATCGCGGTAATGCTGCTGTCGCTGGTGCTGACACTTGCCCTGCTGGCACTGCAACACAAGGTCATCCGCCTGACCGGTTCCACGGCGGTGCGGGCCGACTCCCTGCACTACCGCTCGGACCTGCTGCTCAACGGCAGCATCCTGCTTGCCCTGCTGCTGGCACGCTTTGGCTGGCCGCAACTGGATGCGCTGTTCGGCCTGGGAATCGCCGTCTACATCCTCTGGAGCGCGCTGCAGATCGCCCGGGAGAGTACGGCCATCCTGATGGACCAGGAACTGCCCGGCGACGTTGGCGAGGCCATGGCGGCGCTGGTGCTGTCCATTCCCGGGGTCGAAGGCGTGCATGACCTGCGTACGCGAGTGTCGGGCAACCAGTGGTTCGTGCAGCTGCATCTGGAGATGCCGGGGCAGTTACCGCTGCATGAAGCGCACGGGTTGTGCGTGGAGGCCTCGAGGGTGATCCGCCAGCGTTACCCACAGGCAGATGTGATGGTACATGCGGATCCGGTGTGAATCAGTGTGCGTAACTGTGGGAGCGGGTTTACCCGCGAACACCGGCACAGCCGGTGCCATGCACCGCGTCGCATTCTTCGCGGGTAAACCCGCTCCCACAGGGCTCTCCGTTGCAGGGACGTGTCCCGCTTCAGTTGATACTGTAGCCCCGGCCACTGAAGCAAGCGCCCATCGCCCGCCGGTAGTTGTCCACCACATTGGCCGGCGGCGCGTACGTCGCCGTCGCCGGGTCGAAGCCTGACTGGCTCACCGCCCAGCGGTGGCACTGGTAACGGTCCTGGTCCTGCTGCTCCTGGCCCTGCCCATACATCGGGTAGGCCACCACGTCATAGCCACCGCCTACAGGTGCCGGCCCGGCAACCGGAGGGTTGACCACCACATATTCGCGGCTGTCGGCCAGGTACTGGTAATAGGTATCGGCCACCAGGAAGAACAGCGCCCCGCCCAGCCAGACTTCCCGCGCATAGGGCGGCAGGTAGTTGACCCGTACGCCGTAGGGCGGGGTCACCACGACATAACGGCCACCGTGGGGGCGGTACCAGTAACCACCGGAGTAGAAGTAGTCATCGCCACGGTAGGGAACTTTCCAGTAGCGGTCCGGGAAATGATCGATGGTATGCCCCGGGCGATACTGCGGTCCTGGCCCCCAGCCATTGCCATGCCCACCCGGGCGCCCCTGCCAGTCACCGCCAGGCCGTTGCCCCGGGCCACCGGCTTCCCAGTAGCGGTTATCGCCATGGCGGCGGGGAATGTCCTGGTAGTAGCCCTGGCGTGGCGGCTGGGTCTGCTGCACTTCGTCACGCGAATTGAGCGAGCGGCCCGACGCCCCCTCGCCCGGCCCTTCGGCCATGGCCCCGAGGCTGATGCTCACCCCCAACATACCAACACCTGCCAACTGCCAGATGCGCGACTTCATGCTGTTCCTCTCGGTAGAAAATACGGCAACCACAGCCAGTCTACCGCGCCCGTAACGCAGGCCAATTAAATTTCCGGACATGAAAAAAGGGAGGCCGCTGGGCCTCCCTTCAGGAATTGTCGTCCGTGCTCGGCACTTGTGGCGCCGGCTCACCTCACACCGTCTTCTGGAAGGTGTGTAGCCCGGGGGCCTGGCGGATCCTGTTGGATGGCTGGCCGCGACCGCCCGCCTAGGGCGCGTCGCCGTGGACTGATGTCCGGGCAGTGATTCTGTGGATAAAGATAGCGGAGTAGTTGCGGCAGATGATTGCGAAGATTGCTCAGACAAATAGCACTTGCGCAATTTTTCACCCTGGATTGATAATTCACCGCAATCCGAACAGAAAAGGCATAACCCATGAGCAAACTTGATCGCTACGACCTGAGCATCCTCGCCGAATTGCAGCGCGATGCGCGCATTTCCAACCAGGAACTGGCCGAACGCATCGGTCTGTCGCCTTCGCCATGCTCGCGTCGGGTCAAGCAACTGGAGGACGATGGCTACATCTCGCGCCAGGTGGCCCTGCTCGACCGCAAGAAGCTGGGGCTGAGCCTGACTGCCTACGTGCTGATCGGCATGGACCGCCACACCCCAGAGCGTTTCGAAACCTTCGAGGCGGCCATCCGCAACCTGCCACAGGTGCTCGAATGCAGCCTGGTCACTGGCATGGATGCCGACTACCAACTGAAAGTGGTGGTGCCCGACATGGACCACTACCAGAAACTGCTGCTAGGCAGCCTGACCCGTATTGAAGGCGTCACCAGCGTACGTTCGAGCTTCGTACTGAACCAGGTGCTGGCCAGCACCGAGCTGCCATTGACCCACCTGCGTTAATTGCCTACGCAAGCAGGCGTATAATCGGACGCTCAACCCGCCTGGAGAACACCGATGGATCCCGCCGTATTCGAAGAGTGGATGATGATCATCCTGGTCACCGTGTTGATCGGTTTCATGGGTTTCATCGTCTGGGACCTGGCGAAAAAGTCCAAGGCCGGGCGCTTCGGGACGCTGATCCTGTTCTTCGTGCTGGGGCTGGGGGTGTTGGCCTTTATCATCAAGAGCGTGGTGGTGGGGTTTCTCGAAGGGGTGTAGAAAATTCAGGGCCATTCGCGGGCACGCCCGCGAATAGGCCCTTGAACCGGACTAAAGCTTGGCGGCCACTTCGCGCCAGCACCCCTGCTCCAACCCATCCAGCGCCCAGTCGCCAATCCGCACCCGCACCAACCGCAAGGTCGGTAACCCCACCGCCGCCGTCATCCGCCGCACCTGGCGGTTACGCCCTTCGCGAATCACCAGCTCCAGCCAGCTGGTCGGCACGCTCTTGCGAAAACGCACCGGCGGATTGCGCGGCCACAGTTCGGGCTCGTCCAGGCGCCGCGCCTCGGCCGGCAAGGTCGGCCCGTCGTTCAGCTCCACGCCATCGCGCAAGCGCTGCAACTGCTCCTCGCTCGGCTCCCCCTCCACCTGAACCCAGTAAGTCTTGGCCAGCTTGTGCTTCGGATCGGCAATGCGTGCCTGCAGGCCACCATCGTTGGTCAGCAGCAACAGGCCTTCACTGTCGCGGTCCAGCCGCCCGGCCGGGTACACGCCCGGGATGTCGATGTAGTCCTTGAGTGTTGCGCGCCCATCGCCGTCGCTGAACTGGGTCAGCACGTCGAACGGTTTGTTGAACAGGATCAGGCGCGGCTCGGCCGGTGGCGCCTTGGGCTGGCGACGCGGGCCGGCGGCAGGCCGCGCCTGGGGGCGGCGCGGCTTGGAACGGGGTGGCAGTGACATGGATCCTCAGCGGAACGGCGGCTCATCGAAACTGCGCAGTTTACGCGAGTGCAGCGAGTTGAGCTCGGTGCGCAGCAGGTCGAGGGCGGCAATGCCGATCTTCAAATGCTGGCTGACCGCCCGGTTGTAGAAGGCGTTGGCCGAGCCCGGCAGCTTGATTTCGCTGTGCAGCGGCTTGTCGGACACACACAGCAAGGTGCCGTAAGGCACGCGCAAGCGGTAACCCTGGGCAGCGATGGTACCGCTTTCCATGTCAACCGCCACGGCACGCGACAAGTTGATCAGCGGCCGTTCCTGGGCCCAGCGCAGCTCCCAGTTGCGGTCGTCGTAGGTCAACACGGTGCCGGTGCGCAAGCGCTTCTTCAGCTGTTCGCCACGCTCGCCGGTGACCTGCGCCGCAGCTTCCTGCAAGGCCAGCTGTACTTCGGCCAAGGCCGGAATCGGGATGTTCGGCGGCACCACCCGGTCAAGAATGCCGTCACGGCGCATGTAGGCGTGGGCCAGCACATAGTCGCCGATGGTCTGCGACTGCCGCAGGCCGCCGCAGTGACCGATCATCAGCCAGCAATGCGGGCGCAGCACGGCCAGGTGGTCGGTGATGTTCTTGGCATTGGACGGGCCGACGCCGATGTTGACCAGCGTGACGCCGTCGCCATCGGCGGCAATCAGGTGATACGCCGGCATCTGGTAGCGGTGCCAGACCACACTGGCCACCAGGGCCTGGGTTTCACCGTGGTCCATGCCCTTGTCGATCACCACGTTGCCCGGCAGCACCATGCGCACGAAGCGCGGGTCGTCACGCAACTGGTCGAGGCCGTGGCTGATGAACTGGTCGACATAGCGGTGATAGTTGGTCAGCAGGATCCACGGCTGCACATGGCGCCAGTCGCTGCCCGTGTAGTGCACCAGGCGGCGCAGCGAGAAGTCGACCCGCGCGGCATCGAACAGCGCCAGCGGCAGGGTTTCGGCGCCGCCCCAGTCATACAGCCCGTCGGCGATGTTGTCGGTGGCGGCCGACAGGTCGGTGCTGGGGAACACTCGCGCCAGCTGCGCAGCGGTGATACCGCTGCCGGCCAGCTCGTCGCCCTGGTCGACCACGTAGGGGTAAGGAATGTTCTGTTCGCTGACACCAACCTCTACCGTGACGGTGTAGTCGTGCATCAACGGGCGCAGTTGCTCCAGCAGGTAGCCACGGAAAGCAGCCGGCTGGGTAATGGTGACGCTGTAGGTGCCGGCCACCTGGACCTTGGCGTAAGCCCGCGTGGTGGCGGCAACTTCACCGTGGCTGTAGTAGGTCAGGCGCAGCGCCGGGTAACGGAACAGGTCTCGCTCTTCGGCGCCCGGTTCGGTACGGTCCTTCAGGTAACGCTTGAGGGCCTGGCTAAGGGCCCCGGTGGCCTGGTCATGCAGGGCCGCCAGACGGTCGACGGCCTGTTCGGGGGTATCAACGACTACAAAAGCTTGGCTCACACTGTGCTTCCTGTCTGGACGTGCATGTGAACCATCTTGCCTGCCTTCTTGGGTAAATACACCCCCATTGATCGGTGTTGGCTTCATTCGCGGGCATGCCCGCTCCCACAGGTACAGCACAGCACTCGAACACCGTGAAGCCCCTGTGGGAGCGGGCGTGCCCGCGAAGAAGCCAGCTCAGCTCGTCCAGGCTGGCGTAGCCCTGGCCACCAATGCCTCCACATCCACGCCTCTCGGCAACGCCCCGTAAACACGCCCGCCCCCCGTCAAGCGGCTGTCGATGAACGCATCACTGACCACCGCATTCCCTGCCTCCAGCAACAGCTTGGCCTGCAGCGCCAAGGCAATGTCCTCGGTCAGCTGCCGCGCGCGGTACTGCATGTCGCCAGTGTCGGCAAACGCTCCCTTGAGATTGCCGATGTGCGCCGCCAAACGCGGGTCCCCATGCCCATCACCCAGCTCGGCGAACAACGCATCGAGCACGCCCGGTTCCTTGGACAAGGCCCGCAACACATCCAGGCACTGCACATTGCCCGAGCCTTCCCAGGTCGAGTTGACCGGCGCTTCGCGGTACAACCGTGGCAGGATGCTGTCTTCCACATAACCCGCCCCGCCCAGGCACTCGGCGGCCTCGTTGATCATGGCCGGCGCGCGCTTGCAGATCCAGTACTTGCCCACCGCCGTGACCAGCCGGGCGAAATGCGCCTGCTGCGGGTCGTCCAGCTGTTCCAGCGCCTGCCCCATGCGCAGGCTCAGGGCCAGCGCGGCCTCGCTTTCCAGCGCCAGGTCGGCCAGCACGTTCTGCATCAACGGCTGCTCGCTCAGCAGCCGCCCGCCGACCTTGCGGTGCGCGCAGTGGTGGGCCGCCTGGGTCAGCGCCTGGCGCATCAGGGCGCTGGAACCGACCATGCAGTCGAAGCGGGTCATGGCCACCATTTCGATGATGGTCGGCACGCCCCGCCCTTCTTCCCCGACCATCCACGCCAGGGCGCCGCGGAACTCCACCTCGCTGGAGGCATTGGAGCTATTGCCCAGCTTGTTCTTCAGGCGCTGGATATAGAACTGGTTACGGCTGTCGTCCGGGCGGTGACGCGGTAGCAGGAAGCAGGTCAGACCTTTCTCGGTCTGGGCCAGGGTAAGGAAGGCATCACACATCGGTGCCGAGCAGAACCATTTGTGGCCAACCAGCTCGTAGGGCTGGCCCGGGCCTGCGGCGCCGACCGGATAAGCCCGGGTGGTGTTAGCGCGTACATCGGTACCACCCTGCTTCTCGGTCATGGCCATGCCCAGGGTGACCCCGGCCTTGTGGCGGTCGCCGACATTACGCGGGTCGTACTCGCAGGCGAGAATCTTCGGCAGCCAGTATTCGGCCAGTTCGGGTTGCAGCCGCAGCGCTGGCACGGCAGCGAAGGTCATGGTCAGCGGGCAGCCGGTACCGGCCTCGGCCTGGCTGTGCAGGTAGGTCATTGAAGCCCGCGCCACATGGGCACCGGGGCGGGGCTCGGCCCACGGCAGCGAAGGCAGGCCGTGCTCGACGGCGGTGCGCATCAGTTCGTGGTAGGCCGGGTGGAACTCGACCAGGTCGATACGATGGCCGTAGCGGTCATGGCTGCTGAACTCCGGCTTGTGCGCATTGGCCAGGAAACCCGCCTGCATCAACGGGCCACCGGCCAGGGCCCCGTAGGCGTCGATCCGCGACTCGGCCCAACCCGCGCCGAAGCGCCGCGACCATTCCTGTAGCGGTAGGTCGAGGCGGTACAGGTTGGCACCGTCGAGGGGCGGAGGCTGGTTGGTGACTTCGTGGGTTTCAGCGTACTGGTGCAGGTTCATCAGGGGCTCCTGGATCCGGGTAGGCTTGAGAGACCCAGTGAAGCACTCTGTACGAGTCAGTCAAAGTGACATTAATGACTAAACATGTGGTGGGGGGCGCATGTGTTGGGTGTGTATCAGGGCTGACAGGTGTTCGCCACAACAGGTTCAGCGCCTGTGAGATCGAGCGCCGCCCGCGCGGCGCTTCGCGGGGCAAGCCCGCTCCCACATTTGTTGCAACGTGGCCATGCCTGTAAGGCCATGGTTGGCAGCCTTGTTGGCATGACTGGATTTCGAGGTGGGCATTGATGCCGCCCCGCCTGCCTCAAGCCATGCACCAAGGCAGGCAACCATGGCCTGGCAGGTTCGGCACGTTGCAACAAATGTGGGAGCGGGCTTGCCCCGCGAAGCGCCGCGCGGGCGGCGCTCGATCTCCCAGGCGCTGCACCTGCCACGGCGAACACCTCTCAGCCCCAACCAAATGCCATGCCTTCACAGCGACTGCCGCGCCTGCAGTATGTGCGGGCTCATCTGCACCTGCGCAATAGCCATGTTCAAACTCAACTCGAAGCGGCTGCCCAACCCCCGCGTCGATTCATGCGACAACTTCGCCCCCAGCAACTCCCCCATCTGCCGACAAATCGACAAACCAATACCCAGCCCGCCATAACGCCGGGTCATCGAGCCATCGACCTGGAAGAAACGCTGATACAGGGTCGACTGGTCCAGGTCATCAAAGCCAATACCGCTGTCACTGACAACAAAAGTCAGCGCCAGGTCGTCCGGCTCCACCCGGCGCCAACGCACCTGGATCATCACCCCGCCCTGGTGGGTGAACTTCAGCCCGTTGTCCACCAGGCACCCCAGGCAGCGGGCCAGTTTCTGGCCGTCGCCCAGCAGCTCGTCCGGCAAGTCGGCGGGGATGTCCAGGCTAAGGTGCAAGCCTTTGCCCAAAGCGTGCCCGGCATAACCGGCACGCACCCCCTGCAGCAGGGTGCGCAGGCTGAACGGTGCCGGCTGCGCGCGCAGGCGGCCGGCCTGCAGTTCGGACAGGGTAAGAATGGCATCGACCATGTCCATCATGCCCTGGGCCGACCCCACCGCCGTGCGGTGGTACTGGGCCATCTCGGCCTCCATCGGCAGGGTGTGCATCAGCTCCAGCGAGCCGATCACGCCATTCATCGGCGTGCGCAGCTCATGGGTCACGCAGGCCAGGAATTCGTCTTTCAGCCGGTTGCTCCTGGCCAGTTGCAGGTTCAATTGCTCCAGCGTGCGCCCGGTGTCACGCAAGGTCTGCGCCTGCTGCTCGCGCAAGCTGTTGATACGGTCGGCCAGCGCCAGCGACAGCAAGGCCACCTCCAGCGCCGACCCCAACTGGCTGGCATACATGGTGATGAACACGTTTGGCAGGTAGCCCAGCACCATCAAGGTGTTGACCAGGCCACCGAGCAGGAACGCCGTCCAGGCGATGATGAACCAGCGTGCCACGCGCAAGCCACGCCACCAGGCGTACAGCCCGGCAGCGAAGATGCTCACGGTAAACAGCAATGCCAGCACCGTGGCCATGCGCAGGGCGACGCCGTAGGGCATGCTCACCGCCAGCACCATGACCAGCGCGCCACCCAGCATCAGCAGCTGCAGCAGCCGGTCCAAGCCACGGCTGATGCTGCCCAGTTGCAGGAAATGCCGGGCGAACTGGCAACCGAACAGGCCGGCGGCACCAATGAACAGCGGCGTCGAGGCATTCGCCCACCAGGGGCTGTCCGGCCAGAAGTAGGCCACACCGGCGCCATTCACCGAAACCTGGTAAAAGCCGAACGAAGCGATATAGAGGATGTAGTAGAGGTAGCTGACATCGCGCACGCTGAGGTAGATGAACAGGTTGTACACCAGCATCACCAGCAGCACGCCGTAGATCATCCCCAATACATATAGACGCGTGGGCTGTTCCTCCATGTAGGCCTCGGCGGACCACAGCGTCAGTGGCGCCTGTACCGAGCCCTGGCTGTGCAGGCGCAGGTAGGCGGTGGTGACCTGGCCAGGCGGCAGCTGCAGTTGGAACAGGTAGTTGTTCTGCCGGATCTGCCGGCTGTGGTAGGGCAAGGCGTCGCCGGTGCGCCGGGCCAGGCGGTAACTGCCACTGCTGTCGGGCAGGTACAGCTCGATGTGGTCCAGCGGCGGATAGGCCAGCTCCAGCAGCCACTGCCGTGGGGCGGCGCCGAGCGCGGCGACAGGGCGCAGTTCGACCTTGAGCCAGAACACCGAGGTGGAATAACCGGCATTCAGAACGTCTTCGTGGTGGGGGCGAAAGTGTTTGGCGAAGCCAGGGGCACTGACCTGGGCGATGGTGGCACTGCCATCGTGGTCTTCATAAACCTGCATTGCCTTGCCCAGCGGAAGATGCCGGGTAGCGTCGTCGAAATCGACTGCCCCGGCCAGCACGGGCAGCAAGCCCAGAAGCACAATCAGCAAATAGCGCATACAGCCCCAGCATGGCCTGTCCAGTCGAGTCGCGGTTGCCTCCCATCCGTTTGAGACGACACGATCCGGCAGAACCCGTTTGTAGAGTTATCCGAGCACTCTAGCATAGCTTCGCAACCTGGTAATCGACCATATCCAATCACAAAGAAAAGGCTCTAAATCAACGCTTTCAGAAATAAAACCGGAAAAAATCTGACCCCATGATCAGTAAAACCCGTTTGGAGGACGATCCGCCCAAACAGGATTGGTGGTAAGCTCGCCGACCATGAATACCTACAGCTCCCGCCCCGTTGTCCTCTGTCTTTCCGGCCACGACCCCAGTGGCGGCGCCGGCCTGCAGGCAGATATCGAAGCCCTGATCGCACAAGGCTGTCACGCCGCACCCGCAGTGACCGCCCTGACCGTGCAGGATACAGTCAACGTTTCCGACTTCCGCGTGCTCGACCGCGAGTGGGTGCTGGCCCAGGCCAACGCCGTACTGGCCGACGCTACGGTAGCCGCCGTCAAGCTGGGCATGCTCGGTTCGATCGAGATGGTCGACACCGTCGCCGAACTGCTGGCCGCCCACCCGCACCTGCCGCTGGTCTGCGACCCGGTGCTGCGTGCCGGCGGTGGTGGCCGCCTGGGCAAGGACGAAGTGGGTTACGCCCTGCGCGAACGCCTGCTGCCACTGGCGACCATCGCCACGCCGAACCTGCCCGAAGCCCGCATCCTTGCCGAGCTGCCCGAAGGCACCGCCGACGAGTGTGCCGAGAAACTGTTGCCGTTCTGTAGACACCTGCTGATTACCGGCGGTCACGGCGACGAAGACGAAATTCACAACCGCCTGTACAGCCGCGATGGCCAGCGCCACACCTGGACCTGCCAGCGCCTGCCGGGCAGCTACCACGGCTCGGGCTGCACCCTGGCCAGCGCCCTGGCCGGCCGCCTGGCCCTCGGCGAGCAGCTGGAAAGCGCCGTGCGCAGCGCACTGGACTACACCTGGCGCACCCTGCGTGACGCCGAGCAACTGGGCAAGGGCCAGTACGTGCCGCGCCGCCTGCCACTGGATTTCTGCTCCTGACACGAGGCCTCCAATGAAGCTACGCGGTCTGTACGCCATCACCGACAGCCAGCTGCTCGCTGGCCGTTTCCTGTCCCATGTCGAGGCGGCACTGGAAGGCGGCGTGTGCCTGCTGCAGTACCGCGATAAAAGTGACGACGCGGCACGGCGCCTGCGTGAGGCCGAAGGGCTGATGAAGCTCTGCGAGCGCTACGGCACCCAGCTGATCATCAACGACGATGCCGAACTGGCCGCGCGCCTGGGCGTCGGCGTGCACCTGGGCCAGACCGACGGCCCACTGACCCCGGCCCGCGCCCTGCTCGGTCGCCAGGCGATCATCGGCTCAACCTGCCACGCCAGCCTCGAACTGGCCGCCCAGGCCGCCAGCGAAGGTGCCAGCTACGTGGCCTTCGGCCGCTTCTTCAACTCCGTCACCAAGCCGGGCGCCCCCGCTGCCAACATCGAACTGCTGGAGCAGGCCCGCGCCCAGGTGAAACTGCCGATCGCGGTGATCGGCGGCATTACCCTCGACAACGCCGCCCCGCTGGTCGCCCATGGTGCCGATCTGCTGGCGGTGATCCACGGCCTGTTCGGTGCCGACAGCGCGCAGGAAGTCACCCGCCGCGCCCGCGCCTTCAACGCCTTGTTCGCATCCTGATTCGAGAGAACCTTCCATGTCCCGTTCCGAAGCCCTGTTCGCCCAAGCCCAGAAGCACATCCCCGGTGGCGTCAACTCGCCGGTCCGCGCTTTCAAGAGCGTTGGCGGCACGCCGCTGTTCTTCAAGCATGCCGAAGGCGCCTACGTCGTTGACGAGGATGACAAGCGTTACGTCGACTACGTCGGCTCCTGGGGCCCGATGATCCTTGGCCACGGCCACCCGGAGGTACTGGACTCGGTACGCCGCCAGCTGGAGCACGGCCTGTCCTATGGCGCACCGACCGCCATGGAAACCGAAATGGCCGACCTGGTCTGCTCGCTGGTGCCGTCCATGGAGATGGTGCGCATGGTCAGCTCAGGCACCGAGGCCACCATGAGCGCCATCCGCCTGGCCCGTGGCTACACCGGCCGTGACGCCATCATCAAGTTCGAAGGCTGCTACCACGGTCACTCCGACAGCCTGCTGGTAAAAGCCGGCTCTGGCCTGCTGACCCAGGGCGTGCCGAGCTCGGCAGGCGTGCCGGCAGACTTCGCCAAGCACACCCTGACCCTACCGTTCAACGACATCGCTGCCGTCGAGAAAACCCTGGCCGAAGTCGGCCAGACCGTAGCCTGCATCATCGTCGAGCCGGTAGCCGGCAACATGAACTGCGTACCACCTGCGCCAGGCTTCCTCGAAGGCCTGCGCGAGCAGTGCGACAAGCACGGCGTGGTGTTGATCTTCGACGAAGTGATGACCGGTTTCCGCGTCTCGCTCGGCGGCGCCCAGGGCCATTACGGCATCAAGCCGGACCTGTCGACCTTCGGCAAGATCGTCGGTGGCGGCATGCCGGTCGGCTGCTTCGGCGGCAAGCGTGAAATCATGGGCTGCATCGCCCCGCTCGGCCCGGTCTACCAGGCCGGCACCCTGTCGGGTAACCCGCTGGCCATGGCCGCAGGCCTGACCACCCTGAAGCTGATCAGCCGCCCGGGCTTCCACGCCGAGCTGACCGACTACACCAGCCGCATGCTCGACGGCCTGCAACAGCGCGCCGATGCCGCTGGCGTGCCGTTCGTCACCACCCAGGCCGGTGCCATGTTCGGCCTGTACTTCAGCGGTGCCGACGACATCGTCACCTTCGAAGACGTGATGGCCAGCGATGCCGAGCGTTTCAAGCGCTTCTTCCACCTGATGCTCGATGGTGGCGTGTACCTGGCACCAAGCGCGTTCGAAGCAGGCTTCACCTCCATCGCCCATGGCGACAAGGAGCTGCAGATCACCCTGGATGCGGCTGAAAAGGCCTTTGCAGCCCTGAAATAGCGCGCAGCACCGCGCTTTTGTGGGAGCGGCCTTGTGTCGCGAAAGGGCCGCAAAGCGGCCCCAGCACTTCAGCAGTAATGCACAGATTGCTGGGGCTGCTTCGCAGCCCTTTCGCGACACAAGGCCGCTCCCACAGAGGCCGGCACAGGCAACAAATACCCATGCACAATCAGCTGACTTCCCCAACCAAGCAGAAAATCGAGTAAAACTTTGTAAGGTTGGCGCTGCTTATCCCATAATGTGCCACCAGAGACATTGGCCGCAGCTTTGCAGAGGTAAGTCGATCCCCATGAACCGCACCGGCCGCGCCCTGACCCTGGGCTGCCTGTTGCTTCTTCAGCCCCTGCTGGCCCTGGCGGAGGGCGGTAACTCGTTGCTGATTCCGGCGACGGGCCGCTGCACCCTGAATGTCCAGCCTGAAGACCTGGCAAACGCCCTCAAGGCTTGTGAGCAGGCGGCAACGACGGGGGACGCGCAGGCGCAATTCGAACTGGGCGAGTACTACTACACGCAAACGCCGAAAAACCTGAACAAAGCCCTGAACTGGTTCGAAAAGGCCTCGCTGCAAGGCCATGCCGAAGCCCAGTACCGCCTGGGCGCCATGTTCTTCCGTGGCGAAGGGGTCAAGGCCAACAACGTGCAGGCCTACATCCTGCTGAAGATGGCTGCGGTCAACGGCGCCGAGGATGCGCTGGACATGGCCGACGAAGTGACCGAGCAGATGCCCCGCGACGAACTGGAGCATGCCACCCAGGTGCTCGGCCAGATCTTCCGCAAGTACCTGCTGGAGCTGCAGAACGCCGAAGGGCGCACGCCGTTCTCGCCACTCCCCTGAGGGTTACTTTTCCGGCATCGGCATGGGGAACGGCATCACGTTGCCGCCGCCTTTGGCTTCACTGATCTTCGCCGTACCCAGGCGCTCCACCTCGTCGATGCGCACGATCGAATGCATCGGCACGAAGCTGCGGACTACCCCCTCGAACTGGCTCTTGAGCTTCTCCTCGCTCGGGTCCACCACCAGTTGTGAGCGCTCGCCGAACACGAACTCCTCGATTTCCAGGAAACCCCACAGGTCGCTCTGGTAGATCTGCTTGGCATACATCTCGAAGACCTGCCCCTGGTTGAGGAAGATCACTTTATAGATGGCAGGTTCGCGCTTGCTCATGTTCGTCGGGATAACACATGCGTAAGAAAAGGCGGGCATCATAGCAGTGCCGGCCTCTTCGCGGGTAAACCCGCTCCCACAGGTTCTGCGCAGCCCTCAGGAACAGTGCAATCCCTGTGGGAGCGGGTTTACCCGCGAAGAGGCCGAAACAGGCAGTACATACCGTTGAACGTTTCAGTGCTTTCGCCACTGCCATTCAAGGGTTATTCTTGAGTTCACATCCATTGCCGTCGAGCGGCTAAAAACGACCTTGAACGCACCCATACAACCCCATCGCTTCATCCTCGAACCTTTCGAGGCCCACCGTTTCGCCAACTTGTGCGGCCAGTTCGACGAGCACCTGCGCCTGATCGAACAGCGCCTGGCCATCGAGATCCGCAACCGCGGCAATCAGTTCGAACTGATCGGCGAACCCAAGACCACCTCCGCTGCCGAACAGCTGCTGCGCCGTCTCTACCGCGAGACCAAGGCCAGCGACCTGTCGCCGGAAACCGTCCACCTGTACCTGCAGGAATCGACCGTCGAGAACATCGACAACCCGGCCGTCAACGAGGTCAGCGTGTCGCTGCGCACGCGCAAGGGCAACATCCGCCCGCGCGGGGTCAACCAGCAACGCTACGTCAAGGAAATCCTGGCCAACGACATCAACTTCGGCATCGGTCCGGCCGGTACCGGCAAGACCTACCTGGCCGTGGCCTGCGCCGTGGATGCGCTGGAGCGCGAACAGGTGCGCCGTATCCTGCTGGTGCGCCCGGCGGTCGAGGCGGGCGAAAAGCTCGGCTTCCTGCCCGGCGACCTGGCCCAGAAGATCGACCCGTACCTGCGCCCGCTGTACGACGCCCTGTACGAAATGCTCGGCTTCGAACACGTGGCCAAGCTGATCGAGCGCCAGGTGATCGAGATCGCCCCGCTGGCCTACATGCGTGGCCGTACCCTGAACAACAGCTTCATCATCCTCGACGAGAGCCAGAACACCACGCTGGAACAGATGAAGATGTTCCTCACCCGTATCGGCTTCGGCTCTACCGCGGTCATCACCGGCGACATCACCCAGGTCGACCTGCCCCGTGGCACCAAGTCGGGCCTGGCGCACGTCATCGAGGTGCTGAAGGACGTTCCGGGGATCAGTTTCACCCACTTCCAACCCAAAGATGTGGTTCGTCACCCACTGGTGCAGCGCATTGTCGAAGCCTACGACCGCTTCGATGCCCGCCAGGCCAAGCCCGAGGCGCCCGGCAAAGATGCTTGAACTCGATATTCAACGGGCCACGGATGCTGCCGCCCCGGATGACACCGCATTCCGCCGCTGGTGCGAACTGGCCCTGCGCCAACGCAGCGCCGATTCGGAAATGACCATTCGCCTGGTCGACGAAGCCGAAGGCCGCGAGCTGAACCACACCTACCGGCACAAGGACTACGCGACCAATGTGCTGTCGTTCCCGGCCGACGTGCCGGATGAGCTGCTCGATATCCCGCTGCTGGGCGACCTGGTGATCTGCATACCGGTGGTCGAGCGCGAAGCAGCCGAACAAGGCAAGTCGCTGGAAGCACACTGGGCGCACCTGGTCATCCACGGTTGCCTGCACCTGCTCGGCTACGACCACATCGAGGATGAGGAAGCCGAGGAAATGGAAGGCCTGGAGCGGGAATTGCTGGCAGAACTGGGTCATCCCGACCCGTACGCCGACGATGAAACCGACAACATTACACACTGATACACGAAGGATCACGAGAACCGCCATGAGCGAAGATCGATCGAGCAACGGGCAGAAGTCCTGGTTGGGTAAACTGACCCAGGCTTTTGCCCATGAGCCGAAAAACCGCCAGCAACTCCTTGAGCTGCTGCGCGAAGCCCATCAGAACAAACTGCTGGACAGCGAAGCGCTGACCATCGTCGAAGGCGCCATCCAGGTGGCCGACCTGCAGGTTCGCGACATCATGGTGCCGCGTTCGCAGATGATCAGCATCAAAGCCAGCCAGTCGCCGCGCGAGTTCCTGCCGGCGGTGATCGACGCCGCCCACTCGCGCTACCCGGTGATCGGCGAAAGCCACGACGATGTGCTCGGGATCCTGCTCGCCAAAGACCTGCTGCCGCTGATCCTCAAGGAGAACGGCGACAGCTTCAACATCAAGGACCTGCTGCGCCCGGCCACTTTCGTGCCCGAGTCCAAGCGCCTGAACGTGCTGCTGCGCGAGTTCCGCGCCAACCATAACCACATGGCCATCGTCATCGACGAGTACGGCGGCGTGGCCGGCCTGGTCACCATCGAGGACGTGCTGGAGCAGATCGTCGGCGACATCGAGGACGAGCACGACGTCGAGGAAGACAGCTACATCAAACCGCTGCCAAGCGGTGACTTCCTGGTCAAGGCGCTTACCCCCATCGAGAACTTCAACGAGTTCTTCGACAGCGAGTTCTCCGATGACGAGTTCGACACGGTCGGCGGCCTGGTGATGAGCGCCTTCGGTCACCTGCCCAAGCGCAACGAAACCACCGAGATCGGTCCCTACAAGTTCCGTATTCTCAATGCCGACAGCCGGCGGATACACTTGCTACGCCTGACACCGATCACCCGTTAAGGACAAACATGCGTTGGATCACCCGCCCCGGCTGGCCCGGTAACCTGCTGGCCCTGGCGGCCGGCGCCTCCACCCTTCTGGCCCTGGCGCCGTTCGATATCTGGCCGCTGGCCGTGTTGTCCATCGCCCTGCTCTACCTTGGCCTGCGCGAGCTCAGCCCGCGCCAGGCCATGTGGCGTGGCTGGTGGTTCGGCTTCGGCCTGTACGGCGCCGGCACCTGGTGGATCTACGTCAGCATGAACACCTACGGCGGCGCCTCGCCGCTGCTGGCGATCCTGCTGCTGCTGGCGTTCTTTGCCGCCCTGGCCTGGTTCTTCGCCCTGCCCACCTGGCTGTGGGCACGCTGGTTGCGCCGCACCGAAGCACCACTGGCCGACGCCCTGTGCTTCGCCGCCCTGTGGCTGCTGCAAGAGGCCTTCCGCGGCTGGTTCCTGACCGGTTTCCCGTGGCTCTACGCCGGCTACAGCCAGCTGGACGGCCCGCTGGCCGGCCTGGCACCGCTGGGCGGCGTGTGGCTGATTTCCTTCGCCCTGGCCCTGACCGCTGCCCTGCTGTGCAACCTGCAACGCTTGCGCGCCCGCCCCTCGTTCCTGGCGGTGGGCTGCCTGCTGTTGCTGGCCCCGTGGGTGGTGGGCCTGGTACTGAAGGGCCACGCCTGGACCAAGCCCGCGGGCGATCCGCTGAAAGTGGCGGCCATCCAGGGCAACGTCGCGCAGGACCTGAAATGGGACCCGGCGCACATCGACGCCCAACTGGCGCTGTACCGTGACCTGAGCTTCAGCTCCAGGCCGGTGGACCTGCTGGTGTGGCCGGAAACCGCGGTACCGGTGCTCAAGGACCAGGCCCAGGGCTATATCGACGTGATGGGCCGGTTCGCCGCCGAGCGGCATTCGGCGCTGATCACCGGCGTGCCGGTGCGTGAAGTGGTGCACCACCAGCGCCGCTACTACAACGGCATCACCGTCACCGGTGAAGGCGATGGCACCTACCTCAAGCAGAAGCTGGTGCCGTTTGGCGAATATGTGCCGCTGCAGGACATGCTGCGTGGCCTGATCGAGTTCTTCAACCTGCCCATGTCGGACTTTGCCCGCGGCCCGGAAGACCAGCCACTGCTACAGGCCAAGGGCTACCAGATTGCGCCATACATCTGCTACGAAGTGGTCTACCCCGAATTCGCCGCTGGCCTGGCGGCCCGCAGCGACCTGCTGCTGACCATCAGCAACGACACCTGGTTCGGCACCTCGATCGGCCCGTTGCAGCACCTGCAGATGGCGCAGATGCGCGCGCTGGAAGCCGGGCGCTGGATGATCCGCGCCACCAACAATGGCGTGACCGCGCTGATCGACCCGTTTGGCCGCATTACTACCCAAGTGCCGCAGTTCCAGCAGGCAGTGCTGTATGGCGAGGTGGTGCCGATGCAGAACCTGACGCCGTACCTGCAATGGCGGTCGTGGCCGCTGGCGATTGTCTGTGCGCTGTTGCTGGGTTGGGCGGTGCTGGCTGGACGCATTGCCAAGACCGTCTGATGATGCCGCCTGTACCGGCCTCTTCGCGGGTAAACCCGCTCCCACAGGTCCTCCACCATTCTCGACGCTGCGGGAATCCTGTGGGAGCGGTTTACCCGCGAAGAGGCCGGCACAGGCAACACAAGGCTCAATAGAACAGCCGATACCCCACCAACCCCGCCACTTCATTGAGCAACTGCCCGCTCTGCCACATCGCCCGGCTCTCCGGCAGCAACCCGCCAAACGGCCGCGCATGATCGCGCCCGAGGAACCCGACTGGCGCCGGCACCACCTCGAACCCCGCTTGTTCGAAGCTCCAGCGCGAGCGCTGCATGTGCCAGGCCTGGGTCACCAGTACCACCCGGCGAATCCCCAGCGGCTGCAGCACCTTGGCCGTCAGCCGGGCATTCTCCCAGGTCGTGCGGCTGCCCTCTTCCCGCCATTTCACCTCGACGCCGAAATCTTCATGCAGGCGATCAGCCATCAACCGCGCCTCGCTCGGCGGCGTACCATAGTGCAACCCGCCACTGGTCAGCACCGGCAAGCCCGACGCCTTGGCCAGCCGCGCGGCAAAGCGCATGCGCTCCAGCGCCGTGGCTGTCGGCTGGTCGCTGCCACCCCAGGCCGGGTCACCCCGCTCACGCCCCGCGCCCAGCACCACGATGGCATCCGCACGGGTTGCAAGGCCGCCCCAGTCGCCTACTGCCAGCGGCGCTTCCGTCTCCAGCACACGGGCGGTTTCCTGCACCACCAGCGGCAGGCTCATCAACCACAGGCCACCAAGGCCCATGGCAAAGCACAGCGCTGCCAGCCTGGGTCGACGGCGGCGCAGCCACCACGCCACAAGCAGCAGCAGGAGAAGGACACCTGGCGGCATCAGCCATTGTTTGACGAAAAATCGGATCGGCATTGGCCACACCTCCTTGGCAGGCGTGCAGCCTAGAAGGATCGACGCCGGTCAACAAGGGTGCGGCCGGCGCCGATCGTGAGTTGTGCAAATTTGAAGAACCGGCGCGCTATAGCCTGCGCCTGGCGTCCTGAACGGCTAGCGATGTGGCAGCGTCCTGGATCTCGCCGTGCTGGCGGGGCGTTTCTTGTCCTTGAGCCAGATAATCTTGGCCGATGTCGGCTCCGCTTGTGGGTAACTGCCGACACAGGCATTGTGGCGCTCCGGAAGGGAATCCAGGTAGGCCTTGATCAGTTCGAACTCTGCGTGGCTCAGGCCACGCAACTCCAGCTCGGCTGGCATCTCGTCGCGCAATCGCACCGAGGTCCTGGCCACTTCCAGCGCCAGGCCAAGCCGGTCGATCAGGCGTTCGTATAGCTCCGGTTTGATTGCGGGTAGCTGCGTCTCTCCCATCCGTTCACCTCATTGAAGATAAGAATATCTCCCCACACAACTGAGCTTAGCGTCGTTGCAAAAAGCAGCCGTGTGCCGCGACCAGCGGGCATTCGCAACGAAGGTTTCCCACGATGCGCGGCGCTGCTGTATGCTACGGCGTTCACTCTGAACGACACCGGAGTGCCGGACGCAGCGAGGTTACGCTGCCTGGAACAAGGTCTCCTCTCTCTCAGCAAAAAGTAGCCATGCACGAACAATACACGCCCCGTGATATCGAAGCCGCCGCCCAGAAGTTCTGGGACGAGCAACAATCGTTCGCTGTTGCCGAACAGCCAGGCAAGGACACCTACTACTGCCTGTCGATGTTCCCGTACCCGAGCGGCAAGCTACACATGGGCCACGTGCGCAACTACACCATCGGTGACGTGATTGCCCGCTACCAGCGCATGCTGGGCAAGAACGTCCTGCAGCCGATGGGCTGGGACGCTTTCGGCATGCCCGCGGAAAACGCGGCGATGAAGAACAACGTCGCCCCGGCCAAGTGGACATACGAAAACATCGACTACATGAAGACCCAGCTCAAGAGCCTGGGCCTGGCCATCGACTGGGCACGTGAAGTCACCACCTGCAAGCCCGACTACTACCGTTGGGAGCAGTGGCTGTTCACCCGTCTGTTCGAGAAAGGCATCATCTACCGCAAGAACGGTACCGTGAACTGGGATCCGGCGGACCAGACCGTACTGGCCAACGAGCAGGTCATCGACGGCCGTGGCTGGCGTTCGGGCGCGCTGATCGAGAAGCGCGAAATCCCGATGTACTACTTCCGCATCACCGACTACGCCGACGAGCTGCTGGAAAGCCTCGACGAGCTGCCGGGCTGGCCTGAGCAGGTCAAGACCATGCAGCGCAACTGGATCGGCAAGTCGCGCGGCATGGAAGTGCAGTTCCCGTATGATCAGGCCAGCATCGGCCACGAAGGCACCCTCAAGGTCTTCACCACCCGTCCCGACACGCTGATGGGCGCCACCTACGTCGCCGTCGCCGCCGAGCACCCGCTGGCTACCCAGGCCGCCCAAGGCAACCCGGCACTGCAGGCGTTCATCGACGAGTGCAAGAGCGGCAGCGTTGCCGAAGCTGACATGGCCACCCAGGAGAAGAAGGGCATGGCCACTTCCCTGCTGGTCGAACACCCGCTGACCGGCGAGAAACTGCCGGTATGGGTCGCCAACTATGTGCTGATGCACTACGGCGACGGCGCTGTGATGGCCGTGCCAGCCCACGACGAGCGCGACTTCGAGTTCGCCCACAAATACAACCTGCCGGTCAAGGCCGTGGTGCGCACCAGCGCTGGCGATGAAGTCGGCAGCGAGTGGCTGGCCGCCTATGGCGAGCACGGCCAGCTGATCAACTCCGGCGAATTCGACGGCCTGGACTTCGCCGGCGCCTTCGACGCCATCGAAGCCGCCCTGATCCGCAAGGACCTGGGCAAATCGCGTACCCAGTTCCGCCTGCGCGACTGGGGTATCAGCCGCCAGCGCTACTGGGGCTGCCCGATCCCGATCATCCATTGCCCGTCCTGCGGCGACGTACCGGTGCCGGAAGACCAGTTGCCAGTCACCCTGCCGGAGAACGTGGTGCCGGACGGTGCCGGTTCGCCACTGGCGCGCATGCCTGAATTCTACGAGTGCAGCTGCCCGAAATGCGGTACCGCGGCCAAGCGCGAAACCGACACCATGGACACCTTCGTCGAGTCGTCCTGGTACTTCGCCCGCTACGCCTCGCCGAACTACGAAGGTGGCATGGTCGACCCGAAAGCGGCCAACCACTGGCTGCCGGTCGACCAATACATCGGCGGCATCGAGCACGCCATCCTGCACCTGCTGTACGCGCGCTTCTTCCACAAGCTGATGCGCGACGAAGGCCTGGTCACCTCGAACGAGCCGTTCAAGAACCTGCTGACCCAGGGCATGGTGGTCGCCGAAACCTACTACCGTGTGGCCAGCAACGGCGGCAAGGACTGGTTCAACCCGGCCGATGTCGAAGTCGAGCGCGATGCCAAGGCCAAGATCATTGGCGCCCGCCTGAAGACCGACGGCCTGCCGGTGGAAATCGGTGGTACCGAGAAGATGTCGAAGTCGAAGAACAACGGCGTCGATCCGCAATCGATGATCGACCAGTACGGTGCCGACACCTGCCGTCTGTTCATGATGTTCGCCTCGCCGCCCGACATGAGCCTGGAATGGTCCGACTCCGGCGTCGAAGGTGCCAGCCGCTTCCTGCGTCGTGTCTGGCGCCTGGCCCAGGCCCATGTGGCCCAGGGCTTGCCGGGCAAGCTGGATGTCGCCGCCCTGGACGACGCGCAGAAGGTCATCCGCCGCGCCATCCACGCCGCCATCAAGCAGGCCAGCACTGATATCGGCCAGTTCCACAAGTTCAACACCGCCATCGCCCAGGTGATGACCGTGATGAACGTGCTGGAAAAGGCCCCGCAGTCCACTGAACAGGACCGCGCCCTGCTGCAGGAGGGCCTCGAGGCCGTCACCCTGCTGCTGGCACCGATCACCCCGCACATCTCCCATGAGCTGTGGCAACAGCTGGGCCACCAGCAGGCAGTCATCGACGCCAGCTGGCCAGACGTCGACGAGGCAGCGCTGGTACAGGACACGGTCACCCTGGTGGTGCAGGTCAACGGCAAGCTGCGTGGCCAGGTCGAGATGCCGGCCGCCGCCAGCCGTGAAGAAGTCGAAGCCGCCGCGCGCAGCAACGAGAACGTCCTGCGCTTCATCGATGGCCTGACCATCCGCAAGGTCATCGTGGTACCGGGCAAGCTGGTCAACATCGTCGCCAACTGATGGCAACGCCCGCCCGCAGCCACCGCGGGCGGGCGGAACAGGCCCACAAGGGAGCAACAACATGATCAAACGCAATTTGCTGGTAATCGGCCTGGCGGTCATGCTCAGCGCCTGCGGTTTCCAGCTGCGCGGCACCGGTTCCACCGAGCTGAGCGTGAAGGAAATGGACGTCAGCGCACGCAACGCCTACGGCCCGACCGTGGTCCAGCTGCGTGAAGTACTGGAACGTAGCGGCGTCAACGTGCATGCCGGCGCACCGTACCGCCTGGTGCTGACCAACGAGCAGGAGCGCGAGCGCTCGGCGACCTACAACAGCGGCAACCGCACCGCCGAGTACGAGCTGACCACCGTGCTGAACTACAGCATCCAGGGGCTGAACAACCTGGAGCTGATGAGCGACAAGCTGGAAGTGCGCAAGATCTACCTGCGTGACGGCTCGAACATCACCGGCTCCGAGCAGGAAGCCAACCGTGCCCGTGAAGAAATGCGTCGCGACCTGGTCAACGCCATGGTCGTTCGCCTGCAGATGCTGACCCCGTCCCAGCTGGACGAGCTGCAGCGTCAAGCCGACGAGCGTGCCAAAGCCGAAGCCGCTGCGCTGGAGGCCGCTCGCCGCCAGCAGGCCGAAACGCCTCAGCAGTCGCCACTGGAAGTACCGGGCAACTAAGCCCGAGCGGGGTACCCTCGGGTGCCCCGCCTGTTCCCCATGAAGCTCGCCCCCGCCCAACTCAACAAGCACCTGCAAGGTGCCTTGGCACCGGTCTACGTGGTCAGCGGCGACGACCCGCTGCTTTGCCAGGAAGCCGCCGACGCCATCCGCAACGCCGCACGCCAGCAGGGCTACGACGAACGCCAGGTATTCAGTGCCGACGCCAATTTCGACTGGGGCACCCTGCTCCAGGCTGGCGCCAGCCTGTCCCTGTTCGCCCAGCGCCGCCTTCTGGAATTGCGCCTGCCCTCAGGCAAGCCCGGTGACAAAGGCGCTGCTGCGCTGATGGAATACTGCGCCAACCCGGCCGAAGACACCCTGCTGCTGGTCAGCCTGCCCAAGCTGGACGGCAGCGCGCAGAAGACCAAGTGGGGCAAGGCCCTGATCGAAGGTCCCCATTGCCAGTTCATCCAGATCTGGCCGGTGGATGTGCACCAGTTGCCGCAGTGGATCAACCAGCGCTTGCAGCAGGCCGGCCTTTCTGCACAGCGTGACGCCGTCGACCTGATCGCCGCACGCGTGGAAGGCAACCTGCTGGCTGCCGCGCAGGAAGTCGAAAAGCTCAAGCTGCTCGCCGAAGGTAACCAGATCACAGTGGAGACCGTGCAGGCCGCCGTCGCCGACAGCGCCCGCTTCGACGTCTTCGGCCTGGTCGATGCCATTCTCAACGGCGAAGCCGCGCATGCCCTGCGCATGCTCGAAGGCTTGCGTGGTGAAGGCGTGGAGCCGCCGGTAATCCTCTGGGCCCTGGCCCGCGAGCTGCGTCAGCTGGCCGGGCTGGCCCAGCAGTTCAGCCAGGGCGTACCACTGGACAAAGCCTTCAGCCAGGCCCGTCCGCCGATCTGGGACAAACGCCGACCGTTGGTCAGCAAGGCCCTGCAGCGCCTGTCGGCGCAGCGCTGGGTGCAGTTGTTGCAAGATGCCCAGCGTATCGATGCACAGATCAAGGGCCAGGCCGAGGGCTCGCCCTGGACCGGCCTGGCGCGCTTGTCGTTGCTGATGGCTGGCCAGCGCCTGGCACTGCCTCCCGAGTAAATCGTCCACCAGACAGCCTCAATGCCCTGCCAAATCCATAAGACCCAGGTATTCGGCCATATATACAATCAATTGGCCCCACTCTTCCCCAAGCCCTACAGTGCGCCGCGAAACCCACCCAACCCGGGAACCCCGCCATGAGCAAAAAGCCGAAAAAGCACGGCCCCAACAAGGCCAAGTCGATCATCGCCCAACCGCTGTTCCGCTGCCGCCAGGAACAGCCGAACAAGGGCAAAGGCAGCTACCGCCGCGAAGCCTTCCAGTCGAGAGATTGGGAGGCTTCCTACTTTTTGGCAGCATGAAAGCATCGAAAGCGCAGGCATGATATGGTCGTCACCTGACCTGCAATTCTGGATCTGTGCATGCTCCTCAGTCTTCTCCCCCGCTGGAAAACCCGTCAGCTGATCGCTGCCTCCAGTTTCATCCTGCTCGTGGCCTGCGCAGAAAAGCCCACCGCCGCCGATGCCCTGCCACTGGCCCCCGCGCAGCCCGCCCCGGTGGTGACCCTGCCCGGTACAACAGCCGACACCAGCACTGAAATCCAGCCCCTGCAAACCTTCGCGCAATGGCAGGCCGCCTTCCGCCAGCAAGCCCTGCAAGCCGGCATTTCGCAGAGCACCTTCGACCGCGCCTTCCTCGGCGTCACCCCTGACATGGACGTGATCAAGGCCGATCGCAGCCAGCCGGAGTTCACCCGCCCGGTGTGGGAATATCTCGAAGGCGCCCTGTCGCCCCTGCGTGTGCGCAACGGCAAGAAACTGCTGGAGCAGAACGCCGAACTGCTGACTCGCATCGAGCAACGTTACGGCGTAGACCGCCAGGTGCTGGTCGCGGTATGGGGCATGGAAAGCAATTTTGGCCAGTTCCAGGGCAACAAATCGATAATCCGTTCTCTGGCTACCCTGGCCTATGAGGGCCGCCGTCCGCAGTTCGCCCAGGACCAGCTGATCGCCGCGCTGCAGATCATCCAGCATGGTGACATCCAGCCGGAGGCCATGCGCGGCTCGTGGGCCGGCGCCATGGGCCAGACCCAGTTCATCCCGACTACCTACAACACCCATGCCGTGGACTTCGACGGCGATGGCCGCCGCGACATCTGGAACAGCACGGCAGACGCCCTGGCCTCGACCGCACACTACCTGCAGAGCTCGGGTTGGAAACGTGGCCAGCCGTGGGGCTTCGAGGTCCAGGTGCCGCCTGGCTTCGATTACTGGCAGGCCGATGGCGCGCTGCGCAAGTCGGTGAGCGAGTGGCTGGCGATGGGCGTGAAACTGCCTGCCGGTACCCAACTGCCAGTGGGCAGCAACCAGCTGTCTGCCGCCCTGCTGCTGCCTGCGGGCGCGCGTGGCCCGGCGTTCCTGGTACTGGACAACTTCCGCGCCATCCTCAAGTACAACAACTCGTCGTCCTACGCGCTGGCGGTGAGCCTGCTGGGTGATCGCTTCACCGGCTGGGGCTTCATTGCCGGCAGCTGGCCGAAAGAAGACCTGCCACTCAGCCGCAGCGAGCGCATGGAGCTGCAGAACCTGCTGAACAGCAACGGGCACGAAGCCGGTAATGCCGATGGCATCATTGGCGCCAATACCCGCAAGGCGATCCGCAATGCCCAGCAGGGGCTGGGGTGGCCGGCAGATGGGTATCCGACCCACAAGCTGCTCGAGAGCCTGCGCAAATAGTGAGATTGCTGGGGGCGCGTTGCGCCCCTTTCGCGACACAAGGCCGCTCCCACAAGCGATAGCACTTCTCCTGTGGGAGCGGCCTTGTGTCGCGATGGGCTGCAAAGCAGCCCCGGCAATCTCAAGCCTTGAACAAATTTTGCTCCAACACCAATGTCTGCCTCCCGCTATCCAGCATTACCTGAGCCCCCAACGGCAAGCACACATTCGGGTCACAATGCCCACTGCGCCACCCGGCCAGCACCGGCACACCCAGCGGCGCGAAGATATCCTCCAGCAGGGGCGTCAACGCCGCAGTGGTAATCCCGGCAAAGTCCCCCACCAGCACACCCTTCACCCCTTCCAGCTTGCCCGCCAGGCGCAGTTGGGTCAGCAAGCGGTCCACCCGGTACAGCGGCTCGTTTACATCCTCGATGAACAGGATGCAGCCCTGGGTATCCAGCTCGGCAATCGTCCCCAGGGTCGCACCCAGCATCGACAGGTTACCGCCCAGCAGCGGCCCGCTGGCCACCCCATGCAACACGCTGCTCAAGGCGAACTCAGCAGGGTGCACGATCTGCTCACCTGCACGCACACGCCCACCCAGCTGCGCCAGCAACGAAGCCTCGGTCGGCGGCAACTTGGCCCCCAACAGGTCGGCATTGAGCATTCCACCATGGAAGGTGACCAGCCCGGTATGCCGGTAGATCGCCGTGTGCAATGCGGTGATGTCGCTGTAACCGATCAGCGGCTTGGGGTTGCGCCGGATCAGTTCGAAGTCGAGCTGATCGAGCAGGCGCATGCTGCCGTACCCCCCACGCATGCATAAAATTGCGTCAATGGCCGGGTCGGCAAAGGCATCATGCAGGTCCTGCAACCGCTGCTGGTCCGGCCCCGCCAGGTAGCCCTGAGCCTGAAGGGTCCCTGGGTAAATGCGGCAACTGTAGCCTCGATCAACGAACCACTGGTTGACCTTGTGCGTGTCCAGCCGCGCCGCGCCCGCCGGGGCGACAATGGCAAAACAGGCATCACGCGGCAGCGCGGCGGGCAGGCTGGGTTGGAAGGTTTCGGCGCAATTCATCGCGGCTCCTTGCAGCGCGTGTGGCACAAACAAAAATGCCGATGCCGCCCTTCGGCGCGCATCGGCATGCGTGGCTCTGTGCTTGGCTCAGAGCTTGATCTTGGCTTCGTGAGCTTGCTGGTCGGCGTGGTACGAAGAACGCACCAGCGGGCCGGAAGCGACGTTCTTGAAGCCCATCTTGTAACCTTCCTCGGCGAACCAGGCGAAGGTGTCCGGGTGGACGAAACGCTGCACCGGCAAGTGGCTACGCGACGGCTGCAGGTACTGGCCGAGGGTGAGCATGTCGATGTCATGCTCGCGCATGCGGTGCATCACTTCGATCACTTCATCGTCGGTCTCGCCCAGGCCGAGCATCAGGCCCGACTTGGTCGGTACGTGCGGCACCAACTGCTTGAACTTCTGCAGCAGGTCCAGCGACCAGTCGTAGTCCGAACCCGGGCGCGCAGCCTTGTACAGACGCGGTACGGTCTCGAGGTTGTGGTTGAACACATCCGGCGGCTCTTGCGCGGTGATCTCCAGGGCAATGTCCATGCGGCCACGATAGTCCGGCACCAGCGTTTCCAGCTGCACGCCCGGCGACAGCGCACGGATTTCGCGGATGCAGTCGGCAAAGTGCTGGGCACCACCGTCACGCAGGTCGTCGCGGTCCACCGAGGTGATCACCACGTACTTCAGGCGCAGGTCGGCGATGGCAATGGCCAGGTTCTTCGGTTCGTCCAGGTCCAGCGGTTTCGGCCGGCCGTGGCCAACGTCGCAGAACGGGCAACGACGGGTGCAGATGTCGCCCATGATCATGAAGGTGGCGGTACCACCGGAGAAGCACTCGCCCAGGTTCGGGCAGGACGCCTCTTCGCACACGCTGTGCAGCTTATGCTTGCGCAGCAGTTGCTTGATGCGGTCTACCTCGGGCGACACCGGGATACGCACGCGGATCCAGTCGGGCTTCTTCGGCAGCTCGTCGGTGGGGATGATCTTCACCGGGATGCGCGCCACCTTTTCGGCACCACGCAGCTTGACCCCGGTTTCCACTTTTTTCGGCGCTGGGCGCGGGGTGGCATCCTGGGTAGGTGTCAGGTTCGGCACGGCTTCTTGCACAGTTGTCATATTCAGTCGATTCCGCCCGTGAGGGTCGTCTGCTCAGCGTAGTCGAGGTGCTTGACCAGCTGTCCGCGCAGCCTTGTCCTGACCTCGTCGAGTTCGATCGGACCTGCCAGGTCGCGCAGCTGGGTCATCGCCAGCCCCGCATAGCCGCAGGGGTTGATTCGGCGGAATGGCGCAAGGTCCATGTCCACGTTCAGGGCAAGGCCGTGGAACGAACGGCCGTTGCGAATTCGCAGGCCGAGGGAGGCGATTTTCGCTCCGTCGACATAGACGCCCGGGGCATCGGGCTTGGCCACCGCCTGGACATCGTAACTGGCGAGCAGGTCGATGAGGGTCTGCTCGATGCGGCTGACCAGCTCACGCACACCAAAGCCCAACCGGCGCACATCCAGCAGCAGGTAGGCCACCAGCTGCCCGGGGCCATGGTAAGTCACCTGGCCACCGCGGTCGGTCTGCACCACCGGGATGTCGCCCGGCACCAGCAGGTGCTCGGCCTTGCCGGCCTGGCCCTGGGTGAAGACCGCAGGATGCTCGACCAGCCAGATTTCATCCTGACTGTCCGGGCTGCGCTGCTCGGTGAAGCGACGCATGGCCTCCAGCACCGGTTCGTAGGGCTGCAGGCCAAGATCGCGAAAACCGAGGCAGGCGGACATCAGAGCACCATTTTCACGATGCCGGTAGCGCGCAGGGCGCTGTTGATATCGTGCAGCTGGTTCTCGCTTTCGGCAATGATGTGCAATTGTACGGTGGTGTACTTGCCTTCCTTGCTCTGGCGCTCGGCCAGGGTGGAAAGGTCGACCTTGGCGTGCTTGCTCAGGATCTCGATCACCGTGTCGCGGAAGCCGACAACGGTGTCGCCGATGACCTTGATCGGGTAATCGTCGCAGGGGAATTCGATCTTGTGCGACTTGACGTCTGGTTCGCTCATGGCGGAAACGGCCTCGTAAGCCGTGGCAACAACAACGCCCCCGCAGGATACGCGGGGGCATGCAGGTCACGTATCAGTTGAACAACCCGTAGAAGAATAGACGGATGCTATCCCACATACGGCGGAAGAAACCACCTTCCTCGACGCCATCGAGGGCGATCAGGTCGGCGCTGTGAACCACTTTCTCGTCCAGTTTGACTTCCACTTTGCCGATCACGTCACCTTTGGCGATCGGTGCGGTGAGCTGCGGGTTCATGGTCATCGAGGCCTGAAGGCGCTTCAATTGGCCTTTAGGCATGGTCAGGGTCAGGTCTTCGGCCAGGCCAGCTTTCACTTCACCGGTTGCGCCTTTCCAGACCGGCGACTTGGTCAGCTCGGTGCCCTTCTGATAGAAGGTCTGGGTTTCGAAGAAGCGGAAGCCATAAGTCAGCAGCTTCTGGGTCTCGGCAGCACGCGACTGCTCGCTGTTGGTGCCGAACACCACGGCGATCAGGCGCTGGCCATCGCGAACGGCCGAAGCCACCATGCAGTAGCCGGCTTCGTCGGTGTGGCCGGTTTTCAGGCCGTCGACAGTCTTGTCACGCCACAGCAGCAGGTTGCGGTTGGGCTGCTTGATGTTGTTCCAGAAGAACTCTTTCTGCGAGTAGATGGCGTAGTGGGCCGGGTCGACGTTGATGATCGCACGGGCCAGGGTAGCCATGTCGTGGGCCGACGAGTAATGGTCCGGGTGCGGCAGGCCGGTCGGGTTCATGAAGTGGCTGTTGGACATGCCCAGATCGGCAGCGGTCTTGTTCATCATGTCGGCGAAGGCATCTTCGCTGCCAGCGATGTGCTCGGCCAAGGCGACCGAGGCATCGTTACCGGACTGGATGATGATGCCGTGCAGCAGGTCGCTGACGGTCACCTGGCTGCCCACCTTGATGAACATGCGCGAACCGCCGGTACGCCAGGCGTTTTCGCTGACGGTAACGGGGTCGTTTTCACCGATCTGACCACGACGGATGTCCAGGGTGGCGATGTAGGCCGTCATCAGCTTGGTCAGACTGGCTGGCGGCAGGCGCTCGTCACCGTTGTTCTCGACAAGCACGTTGCCGCTGGACGCGTCCATGAGTACGTAGGACTTGGCTGCCAGTTGCGGTGGCGCCGGCGTCATCTGCTCAGCCGCGAAGGCGGCAGGCGTGATCATCAGCAGTACGGGCAGGCAAAGTCGTTTGGCAAGGTTGGTGATGTTCATCCGTCTCTCGAAAATCGCTAATGGTCTGATGTTCCCTGGGCAAGATCATGTACCCAGCGCCAGTCAGTCTAGTTTTGTGGCCGTAGGCCAAGCTCGCAATGTGCGGCTTTATGTCGCTGCGGGCAAAAGCCGACATTGTACATGGCCGCGCCCGGCAATTCATGACAAAACCGACAGTTTGGTGTTGCCTTCTTCGCGGGCGCGCCCGCTCCCACAGGGTTTCGCATGCCCCTGTGGGAGCGGGCGTGCCCGCGAAGAAGGCAACGCGGTCAGTCAGCTGTGACCAGCTTGGCCTGCCCCAGGTTCGCCAGGCGGATGCTGTCTTGTGCTTGCTGGATCTCGCCCTGGCTGCTGATCGGCCCCAGGCGCACGCGATGCAGGGTCTGCTGGTTACGCACGATCGAGCTGATGAACACTGGCGCGCTGACCATGCTGCTGAGCTTGGAGCGCAGCAGTTCGGCGGCGTCCGGGTTGGCGAAGGCGCCCACTTGCAGGAAGCTGCCGCCACTGCCGGCCGGCACGTTGTTGCCAGCCACCTGCACCGGCACCACCGGTGCGGCATGCTGCTGAGGCGGCGGGGTCCATTGCTCGACGCGACCGGTACTGGCCGGGATCGCCTGTGTCTGGGCCATCTGCGGCTCTTTCAGCACCATTGGTGGCGTCTGGCCGCGCTGAGCCCACCACTGCTGCGGGTCGATACCTTCGACGCGCACGTGCGCGGTGCCGATTTCGGCATAACCGAGTTTCTTCGCCGCGGCATAGGACAGGTCGATGATGCGGTCGGAATAGAACGGGCCACGGTCGTTCACCCGCAGGATCACGCTGCGGCCGTTTGCAAGGTTGGTCACCCGCACGTAGGCAGGAAGCGGCAGGGTCTTGTGCGCCGCGCTCATGCCGTACAGGTCGTACAGCTCGCCATTGGCGGTGTTCTGGCCGTGGAACTTGGTGCCGTACCACGACGCAGTACCCTCGGCGCGGTAGTTGCGCGAGTCCTGCATCGGGTAGTAGGTCTTGCCCAGCACCGTGTACGGGTTCGCCTTGTAGTTGCCAGTGTGCACGGTTGGTGTGGCATCGGGGATCTTGCTCACATCCACGTCCCACCATGGCGCACCGTCCTTGTGGGCCCGGTTGATGTCCAGGCCCGGCTGGGTGCGCACCACGTTGCCACTGCTTTGCTGGGTCGGGCGGCTGGAGGAGCAGCTGGCCAGCACCACGCCAACAGCGAGGCAGGTGAGCAGCTTGAAAGTGTTGCCAGAGATGATTACGCGCATTACTTGACGCCCCGTGCTTGAACCAGCTGTTCCGAAAGCTGATGCACCGCCATGGCATACATCACGCTGCGGTTGTAGCGAGTGATCGCGTAGAAGTTCTTAAGGCCCATCCAGTACTCGGGACCATTGTCGCCCTCGAGACGGAAGGCGGTAACCGGCAGATCATCGCGCAGCGAATCATGGACCGACCAGCCAAGCGCGCGCAACTCCCCTACCGTTTTCACCGGTTCGATGCCGGTAGTCAGGCCTTCGTCAGCACGCCCACCGGCCACTCTGGCGCGGCTGACCACACCTTCGCCGGCCACCCAGCCGTGGCGCTTGAAGTAGCTGGCCACGCTGCCGATGGCATCGTCCGGGTTGTTCCAGATATTGATGTGGCCGTCGCCGTCGAAGTCCACCGCAAAGTTGCGGAAGCTGCTGGGCATAAACTGCGGCAGGCCCATGGCTCCGGCGTAAGAGCCTTTGAGCGTCAGCGGGTCAAGCTGCTCCTCGCGCGCCAGGAGCAGGAATTCGCGCAGCTCCTTGCGGAAGAATTCGGCCCGTGGCGGGTAGTCGAAGCCCAGGGTCGACAAAGCATCGATCACCCGGTAGTTGCCGGTGTTGCGGCCAAAGAAGGTTTCCACGCCGATGATGGCGACGATGTACTGCGCCGGTACGCCGTATTCCTGCTCGGCACGGGCCAGCACTGCCTCGTGCTGGCGCCAGAAGTCCACACCGCGGGCGATGCGCGCGTCGGTAATGAACATTGGCCGGTAGTCCTTCCACGGCTTTACCCGTTCGGCCGGGCGCGAAATGGCGTCGAGGATCGACTGCTTGCGCTGCACCTCAGCGAACACCCCCAACAGTTGCTCAGGGGCAAAGCCATAGTCACGGCTCATTTCGTCAACGAACTGGGCCACCTGGGGCGAGCCTTGGTAATCGCCGGCATGGGCCAGCTGTACAGCGCCGAACAGGCCCACCGCGCCGATCCACGGCGCACAACGGGCAGCCCAGTTACGCACTGCTTGCATGAAGTTCTTCACCTTATTCAAACCTGCGCGATCCATTTGCGGTGCGTGTGGATCGACATCAGAACGCCAAACGCTGACAGCAGCGTCACCAACGAAGTTCCGCCATAGCTGATGAAAGGCAGCGGCACGCCCACCACGGGCAGAAGGCCGCTGACCATACCGATATTGACGAACACGTATACAAAGAAGGTCATGGTAAGGCTGCCTGCCAGCAGCTTGCCGAACAGGGTCTGCGCCTGGGCGGTGATCATCAGGCCGCGGCCGATCAGCAGCAGGTAGACGATCAACAGCAGGCAGATGCCGACCAGGCCGAATTCCTCGCCGAGCACGGCGATGATGAAGTCGGTGTGGCTTTCCGGCAGGAAGTCCAGGTGCGACTGGGTGCCGAGCAGCCAGCCCTTGCCGAACACCCCGCCCGAGCCGATCGCCGCCTTCGACTGGATGATGTTCCAGCCAGTGCCCAACGGGTCGCTTTCCGGGTCGAGGAAGGTCAGTACCCGCTGTTTCTGGTAGTCGTGCATGACGAAGAACCACATCGCCACCGCCACGGGCACCGCAGCCGCCAGCACACTGAGGATCCAGCGCCAGCGCAGGCCGCCCATGAACAGCACGAAAGCCCCGGAAGCGAGAATCAGCAGCGCCGTGCCCAGGTCGGGCTGGCGCACGATCAGGATGAACGGCAGGCCGATCAGCACCAGGCTTATCGCCACGTGCTTCAGATGCGGCGGCAAGGTGCGCTTGGACAGGTACCAGGCGATGGTCGCCGGCATGATGATCTTCATGAATTCAGAGGGCTGGAAGCGGATCACCCCGGGGATGTTGATCCAGCGCGTGGCGCCCATGGCGTTGTGGCCCATCACGTCCACCACCACCAGCAACAGCACCCCAGCCAGGTAGGCCAGTGGCACCCAACGGGCCATGAAGCGTGGTTCCAGCTGGGCGATGATGAACATCGACACCAGGCCGATACCGAACGAGGTGGCCTGCTTGAGCAGCAGGTCCCAGTTCTTGCCACTGGCCGAATAAAGAACAAACAGGCTGCCGGCCGCGAGGGTCAGCAAAATGATCAGCAAAGGGCCATCGACGTGGATGCGCTGCAGAAAGCTGGCGCGCCGACGCATCACATCCTCGCTGGAGAGCATGCGATCGAAATTGTTCATCACAGGGCTGATTCCTGGGTAACAGTGGCAGGCGCAAACTCGGGCTTGAGCCGGCCGTTTTCGTCGAGCAGCCAGGCGTCCATCACCTGACGTACCACCGGGGCGGCGACGCCCGAGCCAGACTCACCGTTCTCGACCATCACCGAAACCACGATCTTCGGGTCTTCTGCCGGGGCGAAGGCGACAAACAGGGCGTGGTCGCGGTGGCGCTCCTGGAGCTTGTTGCGGTCGTACTTCTCGCCCTGCTTGATCGCTACCACCTGGGCGGTACCGCTCTTGCCGGCAATACGGTACTGCGAGCCGATGGCCGCCTTGCGCGCAGTGCCGCGGGCGTTGTGCATCACCTGCTCCATACCATGGGTAACCTTGGCCCAGTCGGACTTGTCACGCAGCACGATGTTTTCCATGGGGTTGTCGTCAACCGGCGGCTGGCCTTCGATGGTCTTGGCCAGGTGCGGGCGATTCCAAACGCCCTTGTTGGCGATCAGCGCGGTGGCCTGGGCCAGTTGCAGTGGCGTGGCCTGCATGTAGCCCTGCCCGATGCCGAGGATCAGGGTTTCGCCAGGGAACCAGGCCTGGCGGCGAGTGGCGCGCTTCCATTCGCGCGACGGCATCAGCCCTGCGGACTCCTCGAACATGTCGAGGGAGACTCGCTGGCCGATACCGAACTTGTTCATGTAGCTGGACAGCCGATCAATGCCCATCTTGTGCGCAAGGTCGTAGAAATAGGTGTCGTTGGAGCGCATGATCGCGGTGTCCAGGTCTACCCAGCCATCGCCCGAGCGGTTCCAGTTACGGTACTTGTGGTCGTAGTTGGGCAACTGGTAGTAACCCGGGTCGAACACCCGGCTGCCAGCATTGACCACGCCGCTGTCCAGGCCGGCGATGGCCACCGCCGGCTTGATGGTCGAGCCTGGCGGGTACAGGCCACGCAGCACGCGGTTGAACAGCGGTCGGTCGATCGAGTCGCGCAGTTCGGCATAGGCCTTGAAGCCGATGCCGGTAACGAACAGGTTGGGGTCGAAGCTGGGCTGGCTGACCATCGCCAGCACCTCGCCGGTACGCGGATCGAGCGCCACTACCGCACCACGCCGACCACCCAGAGCGGCCTCGGCGGCCTCCTGCAGCTTGATGTCCAGGCTCAGCACGATGTCCTTGCCCGGTTTCGGATCGGTGCGTTTGAGCACTCGCAGCACACGGCCGCGGGCGTTGGTCTCGACTTCCTCGTAGCCCACCTGGCCGTGCAGGGCGTCCTCGTAGAAGCGTTCGATGCCGGTCTTGCCGATGTGATGGGTACCGCTGTAGTTCACCGGGTCGAGGGTTTTCAGCTCTTTCTCGTTGATCCGCCCCACATACCCCACCGAATGGGCGAAGTGCGTGCCCTGCGGGTAATGGCGCACCAGCTGGGCCACCACTTCCACGCCCGGCAGGCGGAACTGGTTCACCGCCACGCGAGCAATCTGTTCTTCGTTGAGTTCGAACAGGATAGGCACCGGCTCGAACGGCCGACGGCCTTGGCGCATACGCTTCTCGAACAGAGCGCGGTCGTCGGGCGTCAGCTCCAGCACTTCGACAATGGTGTCCAGCACTTCCTGCCAGTTACCCGCACGTTCGCGGGTCATCGACAAGCTGAAGCTGGGCCGGTTGTCAGCGATGATCACCCCGTTGCGGTCGAAGATCAGCCCGCGGGTCGGCGGGATCGGCTGCACATGCACCCGGTTGTTCTCCGACAGCGTCGAGTGATATTCGTGCTGGATGACCTGCAGGTAGTACAGCCGCGCGATCAGCACGCAAATAAGCAGCATGATCGCCACTGCGCCGACCACGACGCGGTTGCGCACCAGGCGGGCGTCTTTCTCGTGGTCCTTGAGACGGATCGGCTGCGACATCGGACTGCTTACAGGCTCATTTATGGTAAGGATGCCCGGACAACACGGTCCAGGCGCGGTAGATCTGCTCGCCGATGAGTATCCTTACCAATGGGTGCGGCAAGGTCAGCGGCGACAGCGACCAGCGTTGCTCGGCGCGCGCACAGACCTCAGGCGCCAGGCCTTCCGGGCCGCCCACCATCAAATTCACCGTGCGCGCATCCAGGCGCCAGCGGTCCAGCTCGGTCGCCAACTGCTCGGTACTCCAGGGCTTGCCATGGACCTCGAGGGTAACAATGCGTTCCCCTGGCTGAACCTTGCTCAGCATGGCCTCGCCCTCCTGACGGATCAGGCGGGCGACGTCGGCATTCTTGCCCCGGGTGTTCAGCGGGATTTCCACCAGCTCCAGCGACAGCTCGGCGGGCAGGCGCTTGGCATATTCATGCCAGCCTTCCTCGACCCACTTCGGCATGCGCGAGCCGACCGCGATCAGGCGCAGACGCACAGCGCTTTCCTTATTCCCGGTCCTTGAGCTTCTCGGAGTACTCGTGGGCCTGGTCCGGGCTGTGGTGCTTGCCATCGGCGGCACGACTTTGCTCGGCCCCCTGCCACAGGCGCTCCAGGTCGTAGAACTGGCGAGCAGCGGCAGTCATCATGTGCACGATGACGTCGTTCAGGTCCAGCAGCACCCAGTCGCTGTCGCCCTTGCCTTCTTCACCCAGTGGCTGGGCGCCCTTGGCCTTGACCGCTTCGCGGACCTTTTCCAGCATCGCGTTGATCTGGCGGTTGGAGGTACCGGTGGCAATGATCATGTAGTCGGTCAGGCTGTGCTTTTCGCGCACGTCGATGACCTGGATGTCCTGGGCCTTGACGTCTTCCAGCGCTGCCTTGGTCAGGGCAACCAATTCTTCGCCGTGGATTTTCTGCTTGGTCATATAAAACTCGTTCAACTCGTTGGATGAGGCGCCAGAGGCACCGTCAGTTAGGCGCACGATACAGTTCGTGCGCCTCGATGTAGGCCAGTACGGCGTCCGGCACCAGGAACCTCACCGATTTGCCGCTGGCCAGCAGCTGTCGGATCTGTGTAGCCGACACCGCAAGCGGCGTCTGCCAGACGAACGAAATGTTTCCCGCCGGGCCGGACATGGCGGCAGGATCGCTCTCCGAGCGCGCAGCCAGCAGGTTGCGCAGCTCGTCAGGGGGTTCTACGTCGGCATCCGGGCGTTGCAGCACCAGGATGTGACAGTGTTGCAGCAATTCTTCCCAGCGGTGCCAGCCGGGCAGGCCGCAAAAGGCATCCCAGCCCAGCACCAGGAACAGCTGGTCGTTGGCGGCCAGTTCGGCGCGGATCGATTCCAGCGTGTCGATGGTGTACGACGGTTTGTCGCGCTCCAGTTCGCGGGCGTCGACGCTCAGGCAGGCAACGCCCTGCACCGCTTCGCGAACCATGGCCAGGCGATCCTCGGCGGCCACCTGTGGGGTGTCGCGGTGCGGCGGTCGGGCGTTGGGCAGCAGGCGCAGCTCGTCCAGCCCCATGAACTCGGCCACTTCCAGCGCGCTGCGCAGGTGGCCGATGTGCACGGGGTCGAAGGTACCGCCTAGAATGCCGATGCGCCGGACTGCCTGGGCCTTGCTCAACTCAGCAGGACTCCTGGCCGCGCAGCTGGCCGTCGCCGATCACCACGTACTTCTCGCAGGTCAGGCCTTCCAGGCCGACCGGGCCGCGGGCATGCAGCTTGTCGGTGGAAATGCCGATTTCCGCGCCCAGGCCATACTCGAAGCCGTCGGCGAAGCAGGTCGGGGTATTGAGCATGACCGACGCCGAATCGACCTCGGCCATGAACTGGCGAGCCTCACCCTGGTGTTCGCTGATGATCGAGTCGGTATGGTGCGAGCCATAGTGGTTGATGTGCTCGATGGCCTGGTCCAGGCCGTCGACCACGCGGATCGACAGGATCGCGTCCAGGTACTCGGTGTGCCAGTCGGCCTCGGTGGCCGGCTTGGCGTCGATGATAGCCCGGGTACGCTCGCAACCACGCAGCTCGACGCCCTTCTCCTGGAAACGGCGGGCCATTTCCGGCAGGAAGCGCTCGGCCACCTGCTGGTCGACCAGCAGCGTTTCCATGGCGCCACAGATGCCGTAGCGGTAGGTCTTGGCGTTGAACGCCACGCGCCAGGCCTTGTCCAGGTCGGCGTGCTGGCTGACGTAGATGTGGCAGATACCGTCCAGATGCTTGATCACTGGCACTCGGGCATCGCGACTGATGCGTTCGATCAGGCCACGGCCACCGCGAGGCACGATGACGTCGACGAATTCCGGCATGCTGATCAGCGCGCCCACGGCTTCGCGGTCGGTAGTCTCGACCACCTGCACCACCGCTGCCGGCAGGCCGGCGGCGGCCAGCCCACGCTGGATGCAGGTGGCGATGGCGCGGTTGGAGTGGATGGCTTCGGAGCCGCCACGCAGGATGGTCGCATTACCCGACTTCAGGCACAGGCTGGCGGCATCGATAGTCACGTTCGGGCGCGATTCGTAGATGATCCCGATCACCCCCAACGGCGTGCGCATCTTGCCGACCTGGATACCCGACGGGCGGTAGCTCATGTCGCGGATGGCACCGACCGGGTCCGGCAGGCTGGCCACCTGGCGCAGGCCGGTGATCATGCCGTCGATACGCGCCGGGGTCAGCGCCAGGCGGTCGAGCAGCGCCGGCTCCAGGCCGTTGGCACGGCCAGCGGCCAGGTCCAGCTCGTTGGCGGCGGTCAGCTCGGCACGAGCGGCGTCCAGTGCGTCGGCAGCGGCTTGCAGGGCGCGGTTCTTCTGCGCGGTGCTGGCACGGCCGATCACCCGGGAAGCTTCACGGGCAGCGCGACCCAGGCGGGTCATATAGTCAAGAACGGACTCAGTCATGGGTTCGGTGTCTTGGCGAAGGGGAAATCGGCTGATTATAACTGCCGCGCAGGTATACGCCCAGCGGCGGGTGGCGGATGGTAGAAAATGGGTGTTCGCCTTCAGCCTTTCTGCGCCTGTGAGATCGAGCACCGCCCGCGCGGCGCTTCGCGGGGCAAGCCCGCTCCCACACTTGTTGCAACGTGGCCATGCCTGTGAGGCCATGGTTGTCAGCCTTGTTGGCATGACTGGATTTCGAGGTGGACATTGCTGCCGCCCCACCTGTCTCAAGACGTGCACCAAGGCAGGCAACCATGGCCTGACAGGTTCGGCACGTTGCAACAAATGTGGGAGCGGGCTTGCCCCGCGAAGCGCCGCGCGGGCGGCGCTCGATCTCACCGGCGCCGAATACCTCAAGGCGAACACCTCGCAGCCGCGCCAATGAAACATACAGATACTATTCAATCGCAACCTCGATTCAGCCTCGATTAAGCCATCCATTGCTATTATCCCCGTCTTTCCAGCCACGAACCGCCCGCATGCCTGCCCTGCCCGACAGCTTTTTCGACCGCGATGCCCAGACCCTGGCCAAGGCCCTGCTGGGCAAGGTCATCCGTCATCGCCACGGCGACCTGTGGCTGGCCGCGCGCATCATCGAGACCGAGGCCTACTACCTCACCGACAAAGGCAGCCACGCCTCGCTCGGCTACACCGAAAAACGCAAGGCGCTGTTCCTCGATGGCGGGCACATCTATATGTACTACGCGCGCGGCGGCGATTCGCTGAACTTCAGCGCCCACGGCCCGGGCAACGCGGTGCTTATCAAGTCCGCCTATCCTTGGCAGGATGCCCGCTCGGGGCCTGACAGCCTGGCGCAGATGCAACTGAACAACCCCGATGCCAGCGGCAACCTCCGCCCGGCCGAGCGCCTGTGCGCCGGCCAGACCCTGCTGTGCCGGGCCCTGGGCCTGAAGGTGCCGCACTGGGACGCCCAGCGTTTCGACGCCGAGCGCCTGTACGTGGAGGATTGCGGCAACGCCGTGCCACGGGTGATCCAGGCCGCCCGCCTGGGCATCCCGCATGGCCGGGACGAGCATCTGCCCTACCGCTTCGTCGATGCCGAATACGCCCGTTTCTGCACGCGGAACCCGTTACGTCGCGGCCAGGTCGAAGGCCGCGACTTCTTCATTCTCGAACAAGGAAGCTGAACCATGGGCCAATGGCTCGACAGCCTGACCGGCTGGCTCAGCGCCAACCCGCAGTGGCTTGGCCTGGCGATATTCCTGGTGGCCTGCATCGAGTGCCTGGCCATTGCCGGCATCATCGTGCCAGGCACCGTGCTACTGTTCGCCGTCGCAGTACTGGCCGGCAGCGGCGCCTTCAGCCTGGGCGAAACGCTGCTGCTGGGCTTTCTCGGTGGCCTGGTGGGCGATGCCTTGTCATATGCGGTGGGCAAGCACTTCCACCAGAACATTCGCCGCCTGCCGCTGCTGCGCCACCATCCGGAATGGATCGGCAGCGCCGAGGCCTACTTCCAGCGCTACGGCATCGCCAGCCTGCTGGCAGGGCGCTTCATCGGGCCGCTGCGGCCGATGCTGCCGATGGTCGCCGGCATGTTCGACATGCCGTTGCCGCGCTTCATCGCCGTCAGCCTGGTGGCCGGCGCCGGCTGGGCGGTGGCCTACCTGCTGCCGGGCTGGGCCACCGGCGCGGCCATGCGCCTGCCCTTGCCGGAAGGCTTCTGGCTGGATGCCGGAATCATCGCCGGCGCCCTGGCAGTCATCATCGGGCTTAGCCTGAACACCAGCATTCGAGATCAACGCCATGGCACCCGGCTGATCGCCGGCATGAGCTTCGTCGCCCTGGCCGGGGTCTTCCTCGGCTGGCCCTACCTGCACGAATTCGACCAAGGCGTGATGACACTGGTGCAGGAGCACCGCAGCCAGGCCATCGATGGCACCGTGGTGCTGGTGACCCGGCTGGGCGATTTCCGCACCCAGTTGTTCCTCGGCGGCCTGCTGACAGGCCTGCTGCTGCTTGCCCGGCAGTGGCGGCACGCCATGTTCGCTGCAGGTGCGTTGATGGGTACGGCGCTTGCCAACGGCACGCTGAAATGGCTGTTCGCCCGGGCCCGGCCGGAAGTGCTGAGTGACCCGTTGACCAGCTACAGCATGCCCAGCGGACACAGCTCGGCGTCGTTTGCATTCTTCCTGGTGATGGCGGTGCTGGCCGGGCGCGGGCAGCCGCCGCGGATGCGCCTGACCTGGGTGATGCTGGGCTGCATTCCGGCACTGGCGATTGCCCTGTCACGGGTGTACCTGGGGGCGCACTGGCCTACGGACATCCTCGCTGGCGCTTTGCTGGCGTGCTGTGTGTGCGCGCTCAGCCTGGCACTGGTGCAGCGTCACCAGACCCTGCCGGCCCTGCCGTTGCGGGTGTGGTGGCTGGTGCTGCCGGCGTGTGTCGCGTTGCTGGCGTTCTTTGCCATGCATGCGTTGCCGCAGGCTTTGCTGCGGTATCAATATTGATGTCGCGTTTACCGGCCTCTTCGCAGCACAAGGCTGCTCCTACAGGGCTCTCGTCAGCCTGTTAGGAGCAGCCTTGTGCTGCGAAGAGGCCGGCACTGGCAACACAGCAGTATCAGGCAAACAATTCACCCTGAATCCGCTCCAGCAGCTTCTGGATCTCCCCCAACCGCTCCTGCGGCGAGTCGAGGCTCAGCAAATCCAGCTTGTCCTCTTCCATGAACGGCAGCAGGTACGCCAACTGATTGGACAACGCCTGGCGCCCATCCACCGGGCGCGGCATGTCCAGCGCTTCGACCATGGGGTGCTCGCCCAGGGCCACCAGCAACGCCAGCAGGTCTTCATCGGCCTCCAGCAACGGGCTGTCCGCCTGCTCCGCCAGCCATTGCACCTGCCCCACCAGCAACTGGTCCTTCTGCACCTCGGTACTTTCCAGATTGAAGCGCCGCACACCTTCGACACGGATGCCCAGCAAGCCGTTATCCTGCTGCACGAAGTCGCGGATCACCGCCTCGCAGCCGATCGAGGCGACCACCGGCGGCGCCTTGCCAACCTGCTCGCCTTCCAGGATGCACACCACACCAAAACCTTCGCCCCGCTTCATGCAGCGCCCGATCATATCCAGGTAGCGCGCCTCGAAAATCTGCAAATCGAGAAAACAACCAGGAAACAGCACGGTATTGAGGGGAAACAGCGGTAGCGTCATCACAAGTCCTCAAGCCACCAGGCTGACCGCCAGCGGTAGGAAAACCGCCGTGGCCACTCCCATCAGGCTCATCGCCAGCGCGGCAAAGGCGCCGCATTCGTCACTTTCCTGCAGGGCCACCGAAGTGCCCACCGCATGTGCGGTCACGCCCAGCGACATGCCGCGCGCTTCGGGGCTGTACACGCCAACGCGGCTCAGCAACGCCGGGCCGAAGATTGCCCCGATCACCCCGGTAATAAGCACGAAGACCGCCGCCAAAGCCGCCACGCCACCAATCTGCTCGGCCACCAGCATGGCGATCGGCGAGGTCACCGACTTCGGCGCCATGGTCATCAGGATCATGTGCTCGGCCCCGAACCACCAGCCCAGCAACAGGCAGCACAGGGTGGCGAACAGGCCTCCGACTACCAGCGTAGTAAATGTGGGCCAGAACAGCTGGCGGATGCGCCGCAGGTTGAGGTAGAGCGGCACGGCCAGGGCCACGGTGGCGGGCCCCAGCAGGATGTTCATGATTTCGGTGCTCTTGCGGTATTCGCTATAGTCGATGCCACACACCAGCAACACACCGATCACCAGCAACATCGACACCAGTACCGGCTGCAGGAAGATCCAGCGGGTCTTCTCGTAGGCCGCCAGCACCAACTGGTAGGCTCCAAGCGTGATGCCGATCCCGAACAATGGATGATGAACGACCGCATCCAGCGCACCTTGCCAGTCGAGCATCATGGCTGCTCCTCACGCCGACCCTGGCGGTGGATGAGCTTTTGCATCAGCACACCGACGAACACCAGGGTCAACAGGCAGGAGATCAGCAAGGCACCGGCTATGGCCCAGAAGTCGGCGGCGATATCCCTGGCGTACACCATCACCCCCACCGCCGGCGGCACCAGCAACAGCGGCAGGTAACGCAGCAGGCTGCTGGCGGCCTCGTTCAGCGGCTTGCCAACCTCACCACGGGCCATGAGGAAGGCCAACAGCAGCAACAGGCCGATGATCGGCCCCGGCAGAAACGGCACCAATAGGTGATTGATCGCCGTCCCCAGCAGCTGGAACAGCACCAGCCAGGTCAAACCACGCAACAGCATAAGGCATCTCCCTCGGGCATGGCCGCCATTATAAGCATGTGCCGCCATATACCGATATTCGTCGAAATGCAGACAACTTGACTGAAACGGTTCGCCGTGCTGATCTTGCACTTTCGTGCCAACTGACAAACTGGAGAGTCCGCGATGCCCTATGTACCGGTTACAGAGCTTTCGCAGTACGTTGGTAAGGAACTGGGCCGCTCGGCCTGGCTGAAGATCGACCAGCAGCGTATCAACCTGTTCGCCGAAGCCACAGGCGATTTCCAGTTCATCCACGTCGACCCGGAAAAGGCGGCGAAAACCCCGTTTGGCAGCACGATCGCCCACGGTTTCCTGACATTGTCGCTGATTCCCAAGCTGATCGAGGACATCCTGGTCCTGCCGGAAGGACTGAAGATGGTGGTGAACTACGGGCTGGACAGCGTGCGGTTCATCCAGCCGGTCAAGGTCGACAGCCTGGTGCGGCTGAAGGTGGACCTGGCCGAGGTGGTGGAGAAGAAGCCGGGGCAATGGCTGCTCAAGGCGATTGCCACGCTGGAGATCGACGGTGAAGAGAAGCCTGCCTACATAGCCGAGTCGCTTTCCCTCTGCTTTGTCTGATTGAGCCATTCGCGGGCACGCCCGCTCCCACAGAGTTCACGGAATACCTGTGGGAGCGGGCGCGCCCGCGAAGAAGCCGGCACGGTGTTCCGGCGTCCTCTACAAACCCACCGCACTCGCGTAAACTGCCAGCCTTCGCGCAGCCTAGGGCTGCCCCTGTCGATTTACCAAAGGTGCCCGCCATGCCCTGGCTGCAAGTACGCCTGGCCATCAGCCCGGAACAAGCCGAAACCTACGAAGATGCCCTGCTCGAAGTAGGTGCCGTCTCGGTCACGTTCATGGACGCCGAGGATCAACCGATCTTCGAGCCAGACCTCAACACCACTCCGCTGTGGTCGCATACCCACCTGCTGGCCCTGTTCGAGGCCGACGCCGAGCCCGAGCAGGTGTTCTCCCACCTGCGCCTGCTGACTGGTGCCGAGCTGCCCGAACACCAGGCCGAGGTGATCGAGGACCAGGACTGGGAACGCAGCTGGATGGACAACTTCCAGCCGATGCGCTTCGGTCGCCGCCTGTGGATCGTGCCCAGCTGGCACGAGGCCCCGGAACAGGACGCGGTGAACCTGCTGCTGGACCCGGGCCTGGCGTTCGGCACCGGCACCCACCCCACTACCGCCCTGTGCCTGGAATGGCTCGACGGCCAACAGCTTGAAGGCACCCAGGTGCTGGACTTTGGCTGCGGCTCGGGCATTCTGGCCATCGCCGCGCTGCTGCTGGGCGCCCGTGAAGCGGTCGGCACCGACATCGACGTGCAGGCCATCGAGGCTTCGCGCGACAACGCCCAGCGCAACGGCATCGCCGACGAAAAGCTGGCGCTGTACCTGCCCGAGCACATGCCGGCCATGCAGGCCGACGTGCTGGTCGCCAACATCCTCGCCGGCCCGCTGGTGTCGCTGGCACCGCAACTGTCCGGCCTGGTCCGCCCAGGGGGCCTGCTGGCGCTGTCGGGCATCCTCGCCGAGCAGGGTGAGGAAGTGGCCGCGGCCTATGCCGCCGACTTCGAGCTGGACCCGATCGTCGTGCGCGACGGCTGGGTACGCATCAGTGGTCGCCGCCGTTAAGCGGGCCTAGAATACTTCTCTGCACAGCTCCCGGATCGCCGCATGACCGACAGTTTCGTCACCCAGTGCCCGCATTGCCAGACCAGCTTTCGCGTCACCCACCACCAGTTGAGCGTGGCCCGCGGCGTGGTGCGCTGCGGCCACTGCCTGCAGGTGTTCAACGCCGCCAGGCAGTTGCTGGAGCAAAACCGCGCCAGCGGAGCCAGCGCACCTGCGGTGCCGGCGCCGATGCCAGTTGCACCTGCCGAGCCGCAGGTCGACCCGGCAATCGCACCCGAACCTGCCGCCAGCGAGCGCAGCATCACCCCGGACGAGGACTGGGCGCTCACCACCCAGGCGCTGGACGCGCTCGACCTCGACATGGAACTGGAGCGCCTGGAGCGCCGCGGCCAACCGGCCACGGCTCGCTCGGCCAGCCAGGGTGACAGCCTGCAGGCGCGGCGTGACGAACTGCACCCGGACGAACATGCCAACGACCTGTTCGGTACGGCTACCGATGAGCCGTTCGAACCGCAACTGGCGGCAGAGCCCGCGCCCGTGCTGCGGGAGCCGGAGCCCCTGGAGCTTGACCTGGAACCCACTCCTGGCGACCGTACCGAGCCGACGCTAGGCGGCAATCTGGACCTGGATATCGACGACGAGCCGCCGGTACGCCATGCCGCCGAAATCGATGAGCACTCCGAATTCAACGAACCGCTGCGCGCCAGCGATGACGAAATCCCGGAGAAGGGCCTGAGCGCCCGCGACGAGGAGCCGCTGGAGCTGCACCTGTCAGCACGCGATGACGCCCCCCTCGAGCCCTTGCCCGGCGAACGCCTGGAACCAGGCCTTGCCGGCAAAGCCGAGCGCCCGGCGCGCAAGGAACCGCTGGTCGACGTGGTCGACGACCCGCTACAACTGGGCTGGGAAAAGCCCGCGCCCAACTGGGGCAAGCGCCTGCTGTGGGGCCTCCTGACCCTGCTGGCTGCTGGTTTGCTGGCGTTCCAGTACGTGTGGTACCACTTCGACGAAATGGCCCGTCAGGACCAGTACCGGCCGCTCTTCCAGCAAATCTGCCCGCTGGTCGGCTGCGAGGTGCCGACCCGCGTCGATATTGCCCGAATCAAGAGCAGCAACCTGGTGGTACGCAGCCATCCGGACTTCAAGGGTGCGCTGATCGTCGATGCGATCATCTACAACCGCGCGCCGTTCGCCCAGCCGTTCCCGCTGCTGGAACTGCGCTTCGCCGACCTCAATGGCCAGCTGATCGCCAGCCGGCGCTTCAAGCCTAGCGAGTACCTGTCGGGTGAATTGGCCGGGCGCGGCGAAATGCCCAGCCAGACTCCGATCCATATCGCCCTGGACATCCTCGACCCGGGGCCTAAGGCCGTCAATTACAGCCTGAGCTTCCGTTCGCCGGAATAACCACCAACCCTGTGGGAGCGGGCGCACCCGAGAATGCGGGCGAAGCCCGTGCCATCGATCGCGCCGCTTGCTTCGCGGGCACGCCCGCTCCCACAGGGGCCGCGCAAGGTCCTGGATCCTCACCCATACCAAATGTCATAAGCCGACAACTGTTCAGATTTTATCCAAATCCATCTTTATCCGGTCACCGAGAGCGGGTATTATGCCAACCCTTTTTCGAACTCCAAGATTCGGCCCCACAACAGGGATCACCTATGTCGGCGGTACGCATCGGCCCATACACACTACGTAACAACCTGATTCTCGCGCCCATGGCCGGGGTCACGGACCAGCCTTTCCGTACACTTTGCCAGCGCTTGGGCGCCGGCATGGTGGTGTCGGAGATGGTCTCCAGCGACATGAGCCTGTGGAACAGCCGCAAGTCGAGCCTGCGCCGCATCCATGAAGGTGATCCCGAGCCACGCTCGGTGCAGATCGCCGGTGGTGACGCGCAGATGATGGCGGCGGCAGCAAAGGCCAATGTCGAAGCAGGCGCCCAGATCATTGATATCAACATGGGCTGCCCGGCAAAAAAAGTCTGCAACAAAGCCGCAGGCTCTGCTTTATTGAGAGATGAAGCCTTGGTCAGCGAGATCCTTCACGCCGTGGTCGGCGCCGTGGACGTCCCGGTGACCCTGAAGATCCGCACCGGTTGGGACCGGGCGAACAAGAACGGCCTGAACGTGGCGAAGATCGCCGAGCAGGCCGGCATCCAGGCGCTGGCGGTGCATGGCCGCACACGCGCCGACCTGTACACCGGCGAAGCCGAATACGACACCATCGCTGCCATCAAGCAGGCGGTGTCGATCCCGGTTTTTGCCAACGGCGATATCACTTCGCCAGAAAAGGCCCGGGCGGTGCTGGACGCCACCGGGGTCGATGGCCTGTTGATCGGCCGGGCCGCCCAAGGGCGGCCATGGATCTTTCGCGAGATCGAGCATTACCTGCGCACTGGCGAACACCTGCCAGCGCCGCAACTGGATGAAGTGGAACGCATCCTGCTGGAGCACCTGGCCGCGCTGCATGCCTTCTATGGCGATGTAATGGGCGTACGTATCGCCCGCAAGCACGTTGGCTGGTACCTGGCAACACGACCCGGCGGCAAGGAGTTTCGCTCCCGGTTCAACGCTTTGGAAGACACACAAGCGCAGTGCGCCAACGTTCGTGCGTTTTTCAGCGAACGTCGACAGAGCCTTGAGACAGAGGACGGACAAGGGGTGGCCGCATGACGATGATGACCGAGACATTTGTGAGTGGAACAACGCCCGTGAGCGACAACGCCAACCTGAAACAGCACCTCAACACGCCGAGCGAAGAGGGCCAGACCCTTCGCGACAGCGTCGAGAAGGCGCTGCACAACTACTTCGCCCACCTGGAAGGCGCGACCGTGACGGACGTGTACAACCTGGTGCTCTCCGAAGTCGAGGCGCCCCTGCTCGAAAGCGTGATGAACTACGTGAAGGGCAACCAGACCAAGGCCAGCGAGATGCTCGGGCTGAACCGAGGCACCCTGCGCAAGAAGCTCAAGCAGTACGACTTGTTGTAAGCCAGAATCCCAACCAGAAAAGGCGGCTCCAACAGAGGCGCCTTTTTTGCTGACTCCACCGCGTTATTGGAACCCGAAATGACCGACCAGACTACCCGCCTGCCAGTCCGCCGCGCCCTGATCAGCGTCTCCGACAAGACCGGTATCCTCGAATTCGCCCGTGAGCTGCAGCAGCTCGGTGTCGAGATCCTGTCCACCGGCGGCACCTACAAGCTGCTCAAGGACAACGGCGTCAACGCGGTGGAAGTGGCCGACTACACCGGCTTCGCCGAAATGATGGATGGCCGGGTCAAGACCCTGCACCCGAAAATCCACGGTGGCATCCTCGGCCGTCGCGGCACCGACGACGCCATCATGAACGAGCACGGCATCAAGCCGATCGACCTGGTGGCGGTCAACCTGTACCCGTTCGAAGCGACCATTTCCAAGCCTGGCTGTGACCTGCCGACCGCTATCGAGAACATCGACATCGGCGGCCCGACCATGGTCCGTTCGGCTGCCAAGAACCACAAGGACGTGGCCATCGTGGTCAACGCCAGCGACTACGCCGGCATCGTCGAAGGCCTCAAGGCCGGCGGCCTGACCTACGCCCAGCGCTTCGACCTGATGCTCAAGGCGTTCGAACACACCGCAGCCTACGACGGCATGATCGCCAACTACATGGGCACCATCGACCAGGCCAAAGAGACCCTGAGCACCGAAGGCCGCAGCGAATTCCCGCGCACCTTCAACAGCCAGTTCGTCAAGGCCCAGGAAATGCGCTACGGCGAGAACCCGCACCAGAGCGCGGCGTTCTACGTAGAAGCGAAGAAAGGCGAAGCCAGCGTTTCCACTGCCATCCAGCTGCAGGGCAAGGAGCTGTCGTTCAACAACGTGGCCGACACCGACGCCGCACTGGAATGCGTGAAGAGCTTCGTCAAACCGGCCTGCGTCATCGTCAAGCACGCCAACCCGTGCGGCGTGGCCGTAGTACCTGAAGACGAAGGCGGCATCCGCAAGGCCTACGACCTGGCCTACGCCACCGACACCGAGTCGGCGTTCGGCGGCATCATTGCCTTCAACCGCGAGCTGGACGGCGAAACCGCCAAGGCCATCGTCGACCGCCAGTTCGTCGAAGTGATCATCGCGCCGAAGATCTCCCAGGCGGCCCGCGAGGTGGTTGCCGCCAAGCAGAACGTACGCCTGCTGGAATGCGGCGAGTGGCCAGCCGAGCGCGCTGCCGGTTGGGACTTCAAGCGCGTCAACGGTGGCCTGCTGGTGCAGAGCCGCGATATCGGCATGATCACTGCCGATGACCTGAAGATCGTTACCAAACGTGCACCAACCGAGCAAGAGATCCACGACCTGGTGTTCGCCTGGAAAGTGGCCAAGTTCGTCAAATCCAACGCCATTGTCTACGCCAAGCAGCGCCAGACCATCGGCGTCGGCGCCGGCCAGATGAGCCGCGTCAACTCCGCGCGCATTGCTGCAATCAAGGCCGAGCATGCCGGCCTGCAGGTGCAGGGCGCAGTCATGGCGTCGGATGCGTTCTTCCCGTTCCGTGATGGCATCGACAATGCGGCTAAAGTGGGTATCAGCGCCGTGATCCAGCCAGGTGGTTCGATGCGTGATGCCGAGGTGATTGCTGCCGCTGACGAAGCCGGTATCGCCATGGTCTTCACCGGTATGCGCCACTTCCGCCACTAATCAAGATGGGCGGCCGATCCTCGGCCTTGCTTGTGGGAGCGGCCTTGCGTCGCGACAGGGGCGCGTAGCGGCCCCAGATTTTCAGCTTCGCAGCAGAAATTGCCGGGGCCGCTTTGCGGCCCTTTCGCGACACAAGGCCGCTCCCACACAAAAAACGGGATCGGCCAGACAGAATTCGAGGTTTTGACATGAAAGTATTGATCATCGGCAGCGGCGGCCGTGAGCACGCCCTGGCCTGGAAAGTCGCCCAGGACCCACGCGTCGAGAAAGTCTTCGTTGCCCCAGGCAACGCCGGCACCGCCATTGAAGCCAAATGCGAGAACGTCGCCATCGACGTGTGCGCCCTGGAACAATTGGCTGACTTCGCCGAGAAGAACGTCGACCTGACCATCGTCGGCCCGGAAGCGCCGCTGGTCATCGGCGTGGTCGACCTGTTCCGCAGCCGCGGCCTGGACTGCTTCGGTCCGACCAAGGGCGCGGCGCAACTGGAAGGTTCCAAGGCCTTCACCAAGGACTTCCTGGCGCGTCACAAGATCCCGACCGCCGACTACCAGAACTTCACCGAAATCGAGCCAGCGCTGGCCTACCTGCAGGAAAAAGGCGCGCCGATCGTGATCAAGGCCGACGGCCTGGCCGCGGGCAAGGGCGTGATCGTAGCCATGACCCTGGAAGAAGCCGAAGCCGCCGTGCGTGACATGCTGGCCGGCAACGCCTTCGGTGATGCCGGCTCCCGCGTGGTCATCGAAGAGTTCCTCGACGGCGAGGAAGCCAGCTTCATCGTCATGGTCGACGGCCAGAACGTGCTGCCCATGGCCACCAGCCAGGACCACAAGCGCGTCGGCGACCAGGACACCGGCCCGAACACCGGCGGCATGGGTGCCTACTCCCCAGCCCCGGTGGTCACCGCCGAAGTGCACCAGCGCGTGATGGACCAGGTGATCTGGCCGACCGTGCGCGGCATGGCCGAGGAAGGCAACGTCTACACCGGCTTCCTCTACGCCGGCCTGATGATCGACAAGGCGGGCAACCCCAAGGTCATCGAGTTCAACTGCCGCTTCGGCGACCCTGAGACCCAGCCGGTCATGCTGCGCCTGGAGTCGAGCCTGGTACTGCTGGTCGAGGCCGCATTCGCCAAGGCGCTGGACAAGGTCGAAGCGCAGTGGGACCCGCGTCCGAGCCTGGGCGTGGTGCTGGCTGCCGGCGGTTACCCGGGCGACTACGCCAAGGGCGACGTGATCAACGGCCTGGAGGCGGCAGCCAAGATCGAAGGCAAGGTGTTCCATGCCGGTACTTCGCTCAAAAATGGCCAAGTGGTCACCAACGGCGGTCGCGTCCTGTGTGCCACTGCCATGGGCAGCACCGTTGCCGACGCGCAGCAGCAGGCTTACCGCCTGGCCAAGGAAGTAAGCTGGAACGGCAGCTTCTACCGCACCGACATCGGCTACCGGGCTATCGCCCGCGAGCGCGGTGAGCACCAACAGTAAGTTGTACCGGATTGCCACAGCGCGCCGCAGCACCTTGTGCCTGCGGCATCCGGCTCGTCGACAGGGCCCCCAGGGGCCTTGCCTTCGACTTGGCGCGCCGCGCATAGTTAGTACCCGGCACCTTGGCTAAGAAGGGATTTCGTAGTGCGTCGGCTTCGGATTGCCTCAGCTCTGATCGTCAGCTTGCTGACCTTGCTCTGCATGTTCCCGGCTGCGGCCGAACATGAAGGAGGCTGGGCAGTTCTGCTCGACGAACAGGCCAACCTGCAACTGAGCGACGTGCGCTCCGAGCGTTACCGCAACCAGTTCAGTCCGCTGGTCCTCGCCAACCTTGATGCCGCTCCTGCGGAACAGGCCCTTTGGCTGCACTACCGCCTGGCGCCCGGCGACCAGGAACAAATGCTGCGGGTTTTCGCGCCAGACCTTTCTGGCCTGGACCTCTACGCCCTTGAGGGCGACAAACTTCTGCGTCAGCTGCACCACGGGCGCCAGGCCGGCAGTGCCAGCCCGACCTTGCGTGGCAGCGACCATGTACTGCCCCTGCCCAACAGCAAGCAACCCCTGGATATCTACCTGCGACTGGTGTCCGAGCACCAGCTGCGCCCGGCCATCAGCCTGGAGCCTGCGGCCGTGGCCGCCTCCGACCAGCGCCAGCCGCTGCTGTTCGGCATGCTGTTCGGCGGCCTGGTGATGCTGATCATGCACAACCTGATCCGCTTCCTCTACAGCCGTTCCAGTACCGCCCTGATCCTGGCGCTGTACCATGGCCTGATGCTGCTCAGCGGCCTGATCCTGCTGAACCTCAGCGGCCCTTGGTGGCACGTGTGGCATAGCGCGCAAACGCCCGCCGCGTACCTGACGCTGGTCCTGGCCGGCCTGGCCGGGCTGTATTTCACCCAGCATTTCTTCTCGCCATGCAACTCGCCACGGCTTAACCGCCTGCTACAGGGCGAAATGCTACTGGTCGGGGTGAGCGGGCTGGTGTTGCTGTTCGTCGACACCCTGCCGCTCAACCTGATGACCTATGCCCTGATGGCCCTGGGCAGCGTGAGCATGTTGCTGGTCAGCAGCTACCACTGGTACAAGGGCTATGCACCGTCACGCCTGTTCAGCCTGGCCATGGTGGTGTTCAACCTTGGTGGCCTGGTGCTGCTGCCGGCGCTGCTGGGCCTGACCCGCACCTCGACACCTTGGCTGCTGTGCATCCTGCTGGGCCTGACCGTGGTTAGCGGCCTGCTTCTCAACCTGGCGGTCAGCGAACGCCTGCGGCGCATGAGCGAGGAGCGCTTCAGCGCCAGTCGCGCCCTGGCCGCCAGCGACGCCGAAATCAACGCCAAGGCCGAGTTCCTGGCCAAGATCAGCCACGAAATCCGCACCCCCATGAACGGTGTGCTGGGCATGACCGAGCTGCTGCTGGGCACGCCGCTGTCGGTCAAGCAGCGCGACTACGTCCAGACCATTCACAGCGCCGGCAACGAACTGCTCACGCTGATCAACGAAATTCTCGACATTTCCAAGCTGGAATCCCGGCAGATCGAACTGGATGACGTGCAGTTCGACCTCAATGCGCTGATCGAGGATTGCCTGAACATCTTCCGCGCCAAGGCCGAGCAGCAGAACATCGAGCTGATCAGTTTCACCCAGCCGCAAGTACCACGGGTAATTAGCGGCGACCCGACGCGCCTGCGCCAAGCCTTGTCGAGCCTGCTCGAAAACGCCCTGAAAAATACCGATCAGGGCGAGATCCTGCTGGTAGTGGCGCTGGACCAGCGTGGCGAGGTACCGCGTCTGCGCATCGCCGTGCAGGACAGCGGTGAACCGTTGCCCGCCGCCGAGCGCGAAGCCTTGCTGCAGGCCGAGCTGCACAGCCACCACTTCCTGTCCAGCAACAAGCTGGGCGGCCACCTGGGGCTGGTCATCGCCAAGCAACTGATCGGCCTGATGCAAGGCGAGTTCGGCATCAAGAGCAGCACCGGCATGGGCAACACCCTGTGGCTGACCCTGCCGCTTGATCCTTCGCGACTGGAACAGCCACCGGCCGACCTCGACAGCCCGCTGCGTGATGCGCGCGTACTGGTAGTGGACGACAACGATACCTGCCGCAAGGTGCTGGTACAGCAGTGCAGCGCCTGGGGCATGAATGTCAGCGCGGTTCCATCGGGCAAGGAAGCCCTGGCCCTGCTACGCACCAAGGCCCACCTGCGCGACTACTTCGATGCCGTGCTGCTGGACCAGAACATGCCCGGCATGACCGGCATGCAACTGGCCGCCAAGATCAAGGAAGACCCGAGCCTTAACCACGACATCCTGGTAGTGATGCTCACCGGCATCAGCAACGCGCCGAGCAAGGTCATTGCGCGCAACGCCGGGGTCAAGCGGATCCTCGCAAAACCGGTGGCCGGCTACACGCTGAAAACCACCTTGGCCGAAGAGCTGGCCCAGCGCGGCCGCGAGCAAGCCGTACCGGCCAGTTTGCCCGGCATCCCCCAGGCCCTGGACCTGCCCGGCGATTTCCGCGTACTGGTCGCCGAGGACAACAGCATCTCGACCAAGGTGATCCGCGGCATGCTCGGCAAGCTCAACCTCGAGCCCGACACCGCCAGCAATGGCGAAGAGGCCTTGCAGGCGATGAAGGCGCAGCGATATGACCTGGTGCTGATGGACTGCGAGATGCCGATACTGGACGGTTTCTCGGCCACCCAGCAGCTACGCGCCTGGGAAACGGCCAACCAGCGCCAGCGCACTCCGGTGGTGGCGCTGACCGCGCACATTCTGGCCGAACACAAGGAACGCGCCCGTCTGGCGGGCATGGACGGGCACATGGCCAAGCCGGTGGAGTTGTCGCAGTTGCGCGAGCTGATCCAGTACTGGGCCAATCACCGGGAAGCCAAGGTGGATCCGGTGCATAGTTCCTGACCTGAGGCGCCTGTACCGGCCTCTTCGCGGGTGAACCCGCTCCCACAGGGATAGCATTGCCTTCAGGCCTTGTGCAGTACCTGTGGGAGCGGGTTTACCCGCGAAGAGGCCGGCACAGGCTATCAATAGAATCTGCTGATAAACTCTGCCCAGCCATAACTGCCTGGACTAGCCCCCATGCTCCATGAGTTGTTCAGCGTCTACCTGAAAATGCTTGTGCTCTACAGCCCGTTCTTCGTGCTGTCGTGCTTCATCAGCCTGACCCGCGGCCACTCCAGCAAAGAGCGCAAGCAGCTGGCCTGGAAGGTGGCCATCGCCGCGCTCATCGCCAGTGTCCTGCTGTACCTGTTCGGCCGGGCGATCTTCGGCATTTTCGGCATCACCGCCGACGCCTTCCGCATCGGCGCCGGCAGCGTGCTGTTCATCTCGGCCCTGGGCATGGCCCAAGGCAAGTCCGCGGTACAAGCCGACAACGTGCAGCAGGATGTCACCATCGTGCCGCTGACCATCCCGCTGACCGTCGGCCCGGGCACCATCGGTGCACTGCTGGTAATGGGTGTCGGCCACCCGCACTGGGACGACAAGCTGCTGGCCATCATCAGCATCGCCCTGGCCTGCTTCACCGTGGGCCTGGTGCTGTACCTGTCGCACCGTATCGAGCGCATCCTCGGCGACCAGGGCCTGCAGATCGTCAGCCGCCTGATGGGGCTGTTCGTCTGCGCCCTGGCTGCACAGATCATCTTCACAGGCATCAAAGGCTACCTCGCGCCCTAGATGTCGAAATCCAGTATGCGCTGCAAGGAAACCTGCACGACGCGATCCTGAACCTTGGGCAAGAAACTCTGCTCGAAAGCCAGGATGTTGAAGCGTATCAACTCCGCTCGCACATTCTTGAGGCTGCGCTTGTGGCTGATGAAGCCCGTCCGGAACGCCGAACGATTATCCGTTTCGTGATACAGCACCATGTCGACACGATTCGCCCCTGCAGGCGCGCAGGGCAGCAATTGAAAATGCTGCCGCTCATAGGCACAGCGCTCAAGCGATTGCAGAACCGGCGGCTTGGTCAACAGCTTGCGCATGGACTGGCCACTTGCCGAGGCAAAATGATCGCCGGCGGTTGCGGCAATGGTTTCAAGCACCTTGTCGGTTTGCCTGGCCCGGCCCTCCTCAGGCCAGTGCACCTGCTCGGCAGAAACTGCGTCCCAGCCCATGAATTTCAGCTGGTTGCGGTAGTAGGCCAACCAGTCCTGGATCAGCCCTTCCTTGTACGCCGTCTCGGTGGCCCGCTCAGCCATCGCCAGGGCAAGCCGCACTTTGTTTTTCTGCGCAGTGGGAATACCCGGCAGAAACGAAACAATCCCTGCGCCGATCACAGCAGATATGGCTTCACTCATGTTGTGCTCCTGTTACTGGTGCATGAGGGTCGAACCGATACTCCCCCTGTGCATCCTTGGTTTTCATCAATGCCTGCAGTTCATCTCGCTGACGTTGGAAACGCCCGTTATCCAGCAGCAAGGAAACGCCATTGAACCTGGCTTCGCCCTCCAACGCCTTTTCGACCAGCAGCATGTCCCGCGGGGTGCCGGCGATCGGCTCGTCGAATTGCAGGGTGATACTGCAAAGGTCGAGCGCCGGCCCCGGCTTGAGCAAGCCAAGCTCGATCACCAGCTGCGAACCCTGCGTGCTGAACTTCAGTTGGTGGCGAAAACCTTCGATTGATCGGCTCAGGCCACTCTTTACTGCAGCCAGCACGGCCTCATGTCGGATCGAGCGCATCTTCAGCCACGCTTCGAGTGGCTGTATCTGCGAGCCACGCACGGGTTGCCCCAACTGTTTCAGGTCATGCGTACCGGCTAGCTTGATCCAGCCCAGTTGTCGGTATGCCTCGCGATAGGTGTCATACCAGGCTTCATAGTTCTCAAAGCGTGACCCCGCACGCCTATTGGCCACCAACTGGGCGTAAAGGATCGAGTCGAAGGCGGCCTGACGCTGAATCTGGCCAGTGTCTGCGCGATACAGTAATGCCGTTCCGCCAATCAACATGAGTTGTTCAGCTGCTCTGTCCATTGTATTGCCTCGTCACAAAGACCCGAACAAGGCGGCGTTGCAACGCCGCCCTGCGATCAGATGTCGTACTGGAGAATGTTCTCGACACTGCGCACGCCGAGTTTGTTTTCCACGGTTTCGCGGATTTTGTCGTAGACGAAGGTGTTGAGGGTAAGCACAGCCGTGCCGGCGTAGTAGTGGGTCTTGTCCAGCTTCCACTGGATACCCAGGATGTCATCATCCAGCTGCGGGGCAGACGCCTGGATGCAACTCACCACCATGACCACATCGTTGTTATCGGTTTCGATGCAGGCCGCCATCCCGACCATGCCCCTGGCCTTGTTCTTGCGTTTGTGGTCGAGCACCTTGGCGTCATTTTCGACGGTAGTCAGTTTGTCGAAGGCCATCTTGGCCAGCTCACCCAACTTGGTACCCCCCAGCATTGCATTCCCCACCACACCGATCGCCCGTACAGCGACAGCGCCTACGGTGACAGACAGTTCCGCCGAGGTTTCCAGTTCGAAACTACGCTTGGGGATGGTAAAGCCAAGATCACGCATGACATCGATGAACCGCTCGTACCACTCCCTGCTCTGCTTTTCGGCATCGAAGGATTTGTCAGCCACCAAGGTGGCAAAGTGGAAGGCATTCTTTACGTCATGACGGCTTTGCGAAGACATGCCTGCGCCGCAGGCCAGCAGGTTGCCTTCGACCAGAATGGCCGCGTCAGTGGTAGTGACTTGTGTTTCTTCGGACATGTGGAAACTCCTAGATGGTTGCCCCTTGAGTCAGGGGCAACCACCTTAGCCAGCGCGCCCACGATGCAGCGCGCTGAAGGGTTTCCGGTGCAACTAGTTGGCCGACGGGTACCAACGCGGCGTGTAGGCCCACATTCCACCCGACAGGCGAGGAAATACGCAGGTTGTCGAGGAGCCCACCAACACCATGGTGCGCATATCGACCATTTCCGGCAGCAGTTCGGCCAATGTGACGACCTTCAGCGTCTGCCCCGGCCTACCAATGTCACGGCCAAGGACTACAGGCGTGTTCCCCTCGCGGTGCCGGCGCACGACCTCCAGCGCCACCCCAAGCTGGTGCGGCCTGGCCTTGGAAATCGGGTTGTAGAACGCCAGCACCAGGTCAGCCTGGGCCGCCAGGTCCAGACGCCTTTCAATGATCGACCACGGTTTGAGGTTGTCCGACAGCGACATCACGCAGAAGTCATGCCCCAGCGGCGCGCCTGCCTGGGCGGCCGTCGCCAGCGAGGCCGACACCCCCGGCAAAATCTCGAGATCCACCCGGTGCCAGGCCGGGTCAGTGGACTCGTGCAGCGCTTCAAGTACCGCAGCCGCCATGGCGAACACGCCCGGGTCGCCCGACGACACCACCACCACCGAACGGCCCTGGGCCGCCAGTTGAAAGGCATGCCGGGCACGCTGCATCTCTTCACGGTTGTCGGTGCAGTGCAGCACCTGGTCGTCACGGAACGGACCGGCCATGCGCACGTAGGTTTCGTAACCGAGCACATCCTCGGCCCGCGCCAGTTCAGCCTTGACCGCCGGCACCATCAGTTCGGCAGCACCCGGCCCCAGGCCGATGACCGCCAGGCGACCGCGACGACGGCCAACCTGTGCCACCTCGACCGGGGCAGGCGCTACCGCGATGACCACGTCTTCCACCTCGATCAGTTGTGCAGCGGGCAATGCCGCAGCAACCATGCCGGCCAAATCATGCGCCTTGGCGGCAAAGCGCAAGGCAACACCCAGGGCCTGTGCCGCTTCGTGCAGGGTGCTATCGGCCATGGTTTGCTCGTCGGCCAGCAGGCAGGCCACTGCAGGCTCGGCGATGCCGGCCTGCTGCAATGCCGAACGAATACTGGCCAGACTACCGCCAGCAACACCCACTACCACCGAACGCGGGTGGATCAGCAGCTCGTCGCGGCTGGCCGGACGCGCCTGGTGCCCCACATGGATGGTACGCCGGGCCGCCTCACTGGCAGGCAACTGCGCCTGCTGCAGCCACGGCGCGTCACCTTCGATGCGCACCGTCTCGCCAGCCAGCAGGTCGGAGACGAAGCGCTTGCCTTGCTCGATATCCGCCAGGGCATAGCCCTGCGGCGGGTTCAGCAGGCAGGTGCCGAAACGCAATTCGCCACTGGTGGTGATGGCCGCAGCAACGCCCAATGCCTCGGCGATTTCGCGCGCCATCACGTTCACACCGCCAAGGCCCCCGAGCAGTGGCACTACGGCACTGCCGTCTTCGGCCACGGCCAGTACCGGTGGCTCGACACCTTTCTCGCTGAGCAGGCTGGCCAGGCTGCGGATGACGATACCCGCGGCGCACAGGGCGATGATCGGCGTGTCCTGCTGGTACAGCCCACGCAGGGTATCGCCGAACGCGGTGTAACAAAGGTCGGCACCCTCGACCCGGCCTTCCAGGCCATGGATCGATGCCTGTGGATAACACTGCTGGATACGCTGCGCCGTGGCCAGGCTGCCCTGGCCAAGGATGACGATCGCCGGTGCCCGGTGCATGTTCATCCCTGCCATTTTTCACCCGGCACGATGATCAGCGAGAAGTACGGCGACGACTGCGGGTCGACCTGGTCCAGCGGCACGATCTTCTGGTTGGCCATGGTTGCCCGCTCCACATACAGTGCGCGCCCGTCCAGGCCCAGTTCGGCCAGCACTTCGCGCACCTTGGGGAAGTTGCGGCCAAGCTTCATGATCACCGCCGCGTCGGCGTCGGCCAGGCGACGTTTGAGCTCTTCGGCCGGCAACACACCAGACAGCACCGACAGGCTCTGGTTGCGGTACACCAGCGGTGCGCCCAGTACCGAGGCGCCACCGAGCATCGAGCAGACGCCTGGGATCACTTCGGCCTCGTAGCGCTGCGCCAGGCGGTCGTGCAGGTACATGTAGGAACCGTAGAAGAACGGGTCGCCTTCACAGATCACCGCCACGTCGCGACCGGCATCCAGGTGCTCGGCTACCTGCACGCTGGCCTCGTCGTAGAAGTCGCTGATCACCTGTTCATAGGACAGCGGCGCCGGCAAGGCTTCGGTGGTTACCGGGTAGACCAGCGGCAGCAAGGTCTGCTCGGGCTGCAGGTGCGCCTCGATAATGCCGAAGGCATTGCCACGCTTGCCCTTGGCCACGAAGTAGCCGACCACCGGTGCTTCACGCAGCAGGCGCAGGGCCTTGAGGGTAATCAGTTCAGGGTCGCCAGGGCCTACGCCCAGGCCCAACAGACGTCCACGCGGTGTCATCATTCCACCTCCGTGGCCAGGGCATTGACCGCTGCGGCGGCCATCGCGCTGCCGCCCAGGCGGCCCTGCATGATCACGAACGGCACGCCACGGCTGTCAGCAGCGAGCATCGCCTTGGACTCGGCGGCGCCGACGAAACCGACCGGAAAGCCGAGGATCAGCGCCGGTTTGGGTGCGCCGGCGTCGAGCATTTCCAGCAGGTAGAACAGCGCAGTAGGCGCGTTGCCGATCACCACCACACTGCCTTCCAGGTGTGGTCGCCACAGCTCCAGTGCCACGGCGGAACGGGTGTTGCCGGCGTCTTTCGCCAGGCCCGGTACGCTCGGGTCGCGCAGGGTACAGATGACCTTGTTGTCGGCCGGCAGGCGGGCGCGGGTGATGCCTTCGGCGACCATGTGCGCATCGCACAGGATCGGCGCGCCGTTCAGCAGCGCCTCGCGCCCGGCCCGACCGGCGCCTTCGGAGAACTGCAGGCCATCGATGGCGTCGACCATGCCACAGGCGTGGATTACGCGCACGGCGAGCTTTTCGAGGTCTGCGGGGATCCGCTCGAGTCGGGCTTCCTCGCGGATGATCCGGAAGGAGTTGCGATAGATCTCCTGACCATCGCGGATGTAGTCAATCATCAAGGTGCTCCGTCGGCAGGTCGAGCATGGCGCCTGCTTCATTCAAGGTAAGGTCGGTGGCGCGCAGGGCGCCAAAGCCCGGCAGGCGCGCATCACGCAGGTACAGGTCGTAACGGCCCGGCGCGCGGGCCAGCAGGGTGGCCGGGGCAACATGGGCCACGGCGCAGGATCGAGGGCAACCGGACAGGTGCACGCTGCCGGGCACGCCAGGGCCGAGCAGTGCGGCCAGGATGACGGCGTCCGCCTTGGTCTCGCCCAGGGCCTTGGCACAGCCGCTGGCGCCGGTGCAGGCGCTTATGCGTGCCAATGGCTCATGGTCGTGGCATAGCAAGCCCAGCGCGGACAGCTCGGCCTGGGTATGGTCGATGTGTTGCGCTTGCAGGCTGGTCAGCACCAGGCTTTGCCAGGGACTCAGGTGCAGGCTGCCATCGCCCCGTTCACGGGCAACGCGCGCGGCGCCCCGCAGCATGGCCGGAGTCAGGCGCCCCTGCGGCGGGGCAACGCCCAAGGCCAGACCCTGCGCCTGGGGCAGAACGCCCAGCCACGAGATGTTGTGCGATTCACGTCGCCAGGCGAGCACGGCGGAGTCGCGGCGGATGGCCAGGCCGAGCCCGTTGATGAAATCGGTTGTCGAACACACCTCGAGCAACTGGCGCATGCGCGACTGTGCCGGGGTGGCCAGGTCGAGGAAGCGCTCCAGTACCGCACGCACCAGTGCCAGGCCTTGTTCCGCCGGCACTGCGCCGAGCACCAGGCCGTCTGCCGGGCAACCCGCCAGGCCAAACGCCAGCCAGGTCTGCTGCTCCAGACGCAGGGCCGACAGCCACAGGTCATGGGGGTGTTCGAGCATGGCCAGGTTTTCGCCGGCATCCAGCTGCACGGCGAACTTGGCCGACAACTGGTGAAAACGCGGGGTTCCTTCCAGCAGCTCGAGGATCTGCCCGGCCAGCGGCCGAGCGTCCAGCAGCATCGCCGGGTCATGCCCGGCCAGCGGGCTGAGCATCAGGTTGCGCACATCGTCACCGGCGGCATCACGTGGGCCCAGGCCGGCAGCGAGCAGTGTCTCGACCAGGCCACGATGCTCGCTGCCGATGCCACGAATCTGCAGGTTGCCGCGGTTGGTGGCCTCGATCACGCCACCGGCGAAACGCTCGGCTGCCGCCGCCACAGCATCGGCCTGGTCGGCCAGCAGCAGGCCACCCGGCAGCTTGATGCGGCAGATACCGCCATCACGGGCACTGACGATGCGCCACAACCCCGGGCAGGCCGAGGGACGGGGCGATACATGGGTGGCATGGGCCTGGGTCAAAGGAGCATCCGGCAATCTGTGAAAATGCGCTTGAGTGTAGAAGGCGCGGTATTATGCCTGCTTTGTCCGGCGGCATGAAAAGCCGGTGGTCTAGCATCATTCGAGTTTGAGCAGAAATTTGGGGGCGCTGCGCACCCCATCGCGACACAAGGCCGCTCCTACAGGGATCACCACTCCCTGTGGGAGCGGCCTTGTGTCGCGATGGGCTGCACAGCAGCCCCAGGATCTTGAAGAGGTATCCATGGCACCCTGGCTGACAGTTGTAGGTATCGGCGAAGACGGCTTCAGCGGCCTGGGCAAGCAGGCCCGGCGCGCGCTGCTGGGCGCTTCGCGGATCTTCGGCAGCCCGCGCCAGCTGGCCTTGCTACCACGCTGCGTGGCCGGCGAACGGCTGGGCTGGCCAAGCCCGTTCTCGCTGGCACCGGTGCTTGCCCTGCGCGGCGAGCCGGTGTGCGTGCTGGCCAGCGGCGACCCGATGCTCTACGGTGTCGGCGCCAGCCTGGCGCGCCAGTTGCCCGCCGCTGAAATGCGTGTGCTGTCGATGCCCTCGTCCTGCGCCCTGGCCGCCGCCCGCCTGGGCTGGCCACTGCAGGACGTACAGGTGGTATCGCTGGTTGCTCGGCCCCTGGCAGCGCTCAATGCCCACCTGCACAGCGGCGTGCGCCTGCTGGTGCTGAGCAACGACGGCGACAGCCCGGCCGTAATTGCCACGCAGCTGCGCGAGCGGGGCTTCGGGCCAAGCCGCCTGCGAGTCTTCGAACACTTGGGTGGCGTGGACGAACGGGAGTTGGCCGGCACCGCGCAGGACTGGCCGCACAACGACGTCGCCGCGCTCAACCTGGTAGCCATCGAGTGCCTGGCGTCGCCCGAGGCGCCGCGCCTGCACCGGCTGGCCGGGCTGCCGGACAGCGCCTTCCGCCATGACGGCCAACTGACCAAGCGCGATGTCCGCGCCATCACCCTCGCCCGCCTGGCACCACAGCCCGGCGAGCTGCTGTGGGACGTAGGCGCCGGCTGCGGTTCGATCGGCATCGAATGGATGCGCGCCCACCCGGCCTGCCGCGCCCTGGCCATCGAGGCCGACGCAGGCCGCCAGGGCTTCATCGAGCACAACCGCGATGCGCTGGGTGTACCCGGCCTGCAATTGGTCTGCGGCCAGGCACCGGCGGCGCTGGAGGGCCTGGAGCGGCCGGATGCTGTCTTCATCGGTGGCGGCGTCACCCGCGAAGGTGTTCTCGACCTGTGCTGGGCAAACCTGCGCCCCGGTGGCCGGCTGGTAGCCAATGCGGTGACCCTGCAAAGCGAACTGGCCCTGGCGCATTTCCGAGAACGCCATGGCGGCGAGCTGACCCGCATCCATGTCGCCCATGCCCAGCCATTGGGCGCGTTCGACACTTGGCGCCAGGCGCTGCCGATCACATTGCTGGACGTGGTGAAACCCGCCGATGCGTGAAGAAACCCGCGAACAGCCCGCTCCCCTGCGCAGCGGCCTGACCACCGGTAGCTGCGCCACTGCCACCAGCCTGGCGGCAGCACGCTTGCTGCTGGGCGGCGAGAGCAGCGATGCCGTCAGCATCACCCTGCCCAAGGGCAAGGTGGTGCAGATGCGCCTGGAGTTCTGCCGCCTAACCAGCGAAGGCGCCGAAGCGGGCACGCTCAAGGACGCCGGTGACGACCCGGACGTGACCCATGGCGCCCTGCTCTATAGCCAGGTGCGCCTGCTGCCCGAACCGGGCGTCCGTTTTGTCGCCGGCACCGGCGTCGGCACCGTGACCCGCCCGGGGCTGGTGCTGGCGGTGGGTGAGCCGGCCATCAACCCGGTGCCACGGCGCATGATCAGCGAACACCTGCAACGCCTGGCGGACGAATGCAGCTACACCGGCGGTTTCGAGGTCACGGTCAACGTGCAAGGCGGCGAGCAACTGGCACTGAAGACCATGAACCCGCGCCTTGGCATCCTCGGCGGGCTGTCGATCCTCGGCACCAGCGGCATCGTGCGGCCGTTTTCCTGCGCGGCCTACATCGCCTCGATCCACCAGGGCATCGACGTCGCCCACACCAACGGCTACACGCACATTGCCGCGTGCACCGGTAACGCCAGCGAGGACACCATGCGCCGCGTCTATGGCCTGCCGGAAATTGCCCTGATCGAAATGGGCGACTTCGTCGGTGCGGTGCTCAAGCACCTGCGCAAGGTACCGGTGCCACGCCTGACCCTGTGCGGCGGCTTCGGCAAGATCAGCAAGCTGGCCGCCGGGCACATGGACCTGCACAGCCGTCACTCCAGCATCGATTTGCCGCAACTGGCCGGCTGGGCTGCGGACGTCGGCGCCGATGAGGCGCTGCAGGCCGCGATCATTGCTGCCAACACCAGCCAGCAGGCCCTGGCACTGGCCCATGCAGCCGGGATTCCCTTGGGTGACGCGGTGTGCGCCCATGCCCTGGCCTTCGCTCGCAGCGTGGTGCCGGCGCAGGTGCAGGTGGAGGTGTTCGCCATTGACCGCCAGGGTGGCATCGTCGGCCGGGCGGGTGTGCAATGAACGGGCGCATCCTGTTGCTGGGCGGCGTCACCGAAGCCCTGGCCATCGCTCGCCGTCTCGGCCCACAGCATGTCTACAGCCTGGCGGGCATCGGCCGGGTGCCGCAGGACCTGCAATGCCAGGTTCGGGTCGGCGGCTTTGGCGGCGCCGAGGGCCTGGCCAACTACCTGCACGAGGCGGGAATCACGTTGCTGATCGACGCCACCCATCCCTATGCCGCACAGATCAGCCGCAATGCCGCCAACGCAGCACGCATTGCCGGCGTTCCGTGCTGGGCCTTGCGCCGCCCGGCCTGGCAGGCACAAGCGGGGGACGACTGGCGCGAGGTCGAGGACTGGGTAGGGTTGATCGAGGCGCTCAAGCCGTTTCGCAGCCCCTTGTTCACGCTGGGGCGTGAGCCGCTGCAACATCTGGATGAGATACCGCCGGACCAGTTCTGGACCTTGCGGGCGCTGGAGGCGTGCCCTGGCAATGATCGCTGCGAAGTGATTGGCGCGCGCGGGCCGTTCCATATCGAGGATGAGCGGGCGTTGTTCCAGCGCCGCAAGATCGATGTGCTGATCAGCAAGAACAGCGGCAGCGTGGCGACCGAACCGAAGCTGGAGGTGGCCCGTGAGCTGGGGATACCTGTGCTGATCCTGAAGCGACCGGCTTTGCCGGATGTGGACCGGACATTCGACTCGCTAACCGACCTGGCTGCGACACTCGACTTGCGCGGACAACACATTCCGTAAGCGCGCCGCGGATCCCTGTGGGAGCGGGTTTACCCGGGAAGAAATCAACGCGGTGCATGGCACCGGCTTCGCCGGTGTTCGCGGGTGAACCCGCTCCCACTGTGGGCACGGCAACGTTCATACATTTGCGTACGACAATTGCTCCCACGGCCACTTCAGACTTTTCTTTCAAGCCATGAAGTGGCCCTGTGCCGCCCTGCTGCCTTAAACTCGGCACTCCCCCCGGAAGGCGCTACCCATATGGAAATGCAATGGTGGATCTGGCTGGTCTTCGGCATCGCGCTAATCCTGCTCGAACTGGTCCTGCCGACGTTCTTCATCCTCTGGTTCGGCATCGGTGCCGTGCTGGTTTCGCTCATTTCGCTGGCCGCTCCCAGCCTGCAACTGGACATGCAGGTGTTGCTGTGGGTGCTGCTGTCATCAGTCACCACTGCACTGTGGTTCAAGCTGTTCCGGCGCAAACAGCCAGACGTGCGCTGGACCGCCGACAGCGTGATCGGCGAAGTGGGGCTGCTGACCGCTGGCGTCTCGGAGTTCCAGAAAGGCCGCGTACGCTTCCAGAAGCCGATCCTCGGCAACGAAGAATGGACCTGTATCGCCGACAGCGAGATCGCGGCTGGCGAGCGGGTGCGCCTGACGGCCATCGAAGGGAATACTGTCCGGGTCATCCGGGCCTGAATCCGCACTAAAAGGAATTTCGCATCATGACCAGTTTAATAGTCGTCGCCGCCATTGCCCTGTTCGTCCTGATCACCGTATTCAAAGGGGTACGCATCGTGCCCCAGGGCGAGGAATGGATCGTCGAGCGCCTGGGCCGCTACCACAGCACGCTCAAGCCCGGCCTGAACATCGTCATCCCGTACATGGACGTGGTCGCCTACCGCCTGCCGACCAAGGACATCATCCTCGATGTGCAGCAGCAGGAAATCATCACCAGGGACAACGCAGTGATCGTCGCCAACGCCCTGTGCTTCGCCAAGGTGGTCGACCCGCAGAAGGCCTCCTATGGCGTACAGGACTTCTCCTTCGCCGTCACCAGCCTGACCATGACCTCGCTGCGCGCCATCGTCGGCGCCATGGACCTGGACGAAGCGCTGTCCAGCCGCGAGCAGATCAAGGCGCGCCTGCGCGAGGCGATGTCCGAGCAGACCGAAGACTGGGGCGTGACCGTGCGCTCGGTGGAAATCCAGGACATCAAGCCCTCGGAAAACATGCAACTGGCCATGGAGCGCCAGGCGGCTGCCGAGCGTGAGCGCAAGGCCGACGTGACCCGTGCCGAAGGGGCCAAGCAGGCGGCGATCCTCGAGGCAGAAGCGCGCTTGCAGGCGGCCAGGCTGGATGCCGAGGCGCAGATCAGCCTGGCCGAAGCCTCGGCGCGGGCGATTTCGCTGGTCAAGGACGCGGTTGGCAACGAGACCGTGCCGGCGATGTACCTGCTGGGCGAGCGTTATGTGGGGGCGATGGAGAACCTGGCGGGCAGCAGCAACGCCAAGGTGGTGGTGCTGCCGGCGGACCTGCAGGAGACCGTGCGTGGGCTGATGGGCCGCAACAAGGCGTGAGATTGATTTAGCCTGCTTCAACCACCTAACTGCGTCACTTCACCGCACCCTGCCATTTTTACCTATACTCGGCCTTACAATAGCCACCACGATTCCTGACCGGATCTCTCCATGCCCCCACGTCGGCACATCGCCTGGATAGCCTGCCTTGCAGTGCTGTTCAACCTGCTGGCCATGCCGCTGTCCTCTGCCGCGCCCAAGGGCCCGGCCGAGCAGCTGCTGTGGGGGGCCTTCTGTTCCAGCATGGCCAACAAGGCCAAGGTCGACGTCCAGGCCCTGGCCAAGATCGACCTCGGCCCGCAAAGCGACGACAGCGCCAGCATGATGAATTGCTGGTGCTGCTCCGGTGCCGCGCCGCTGCTGGCCTTGCCCGGCTACCCGCCGCAGCTGCACAACCCGCCGATACTGCTAACCGGCCTGCTGCCGCCACCCGCCGACTACCACGCCACGCCGCGCCAACTCTGGCCGGCGCTCAACCCCCGTGCCTCTCCGCTGGCCTGAGTTCATCACGCTGTCTGCCTGAACCTGAACAGAAACGGAGATTCACCATGCTCAAGCACGCCCTCGTCATGGCCGCCCTGTTGCTGCCCGGCGCCTTTGCCAATGCTCACGAATACAGTGTGGGTGACCTGCACATCGCCCACCCCTGGTCACTGCAGCTGCCCCCCAACGCCCCCAACGTCGCCGCGTATTTCGTGGTGCACAACAATGGCCAGGCCGACGACCGCCTGCTCAGCGTTGACAGCCCCATCAGCGATGACGCGCAACTGCACGAGCATGCCATGAGCGCCAGCGGTGCCATGAAGATGCAGCAGGTGCCCAGCGTGGTGGTGCCCGCCGGCAAGGACCTGACCTTCGCCCCCAGCGCCTACCATGTGATGCTGATGCAGCCCAAGGACCGCAGCCTGCTCAGCGATGGCAAGCGCTTCCCGTTGACCCTGCACTTCGAAAAGGCCGGCGATATCACCGTCGATGTGGCCGTGCAGAAGCAGGCGCCGACGGACCAGCCGCAAACCCACGAACACGCGCACTGATCACCCGCTCAAGGCACTCGTCATGAGCACGCCGCGCAACAGCATCAGCCGTACCACCCGCCCTGACCGCAGGCGCGCCGGTGGCGGATGGCTGAGCCTGTTCGCCATGTGGATGATCTTCATCGGCCCGCTGATTTCCCAGTCGATGCCGATGGACCACCACGCCGGCATGAACATGCCGATGAACATGCCGATGAACATGCCGATGGCGACCGCCCATCAGCATGGCGGCGACACCCATCACGGCCAGGCTGGCGATGGCCAGCTGCATGTGATGTGGGAGAAATGCGGTTACTGCAGCCTGTTGTTCAACTGCCCGGCCCTGCCCCAGGCCCTCAGCCCACTCAGCGCCGACAGCGTCGTCCCCACCACCCACCTGTTCGCCCCAACGCGCCAGGGCCATGCCCGGCAGGCTGTATTCCCCGGCGCGCGCAGCCGCGCTCCACCCTCCTCGATCAACGTCTGAACCCACATTTTGCGCACGGAGCCAGGAGGCTTCGCGCTGACTCATGACTGATCGACTGGAATCATTATGTCCGGCTGCACCCCTGTTTTTGCCTTGTCCCTGCGTGGGACCATCGCCGCCGTGTGCGGCTCGCTGCTCGCGCCCGTGGCCCTGGCCGCCGACCCTGGCCATGAAGGCCATGCACACGACGCCCCCGAGCTGAGCCCGACGGTGATCACCGCCGTGGCCCCTAGCTCGCCGCTGACCGTGGTCACCAACCCCAAGGACCCGCGTCAGCCGGTGCCGGCCAGCGACGGCGCCGACTACCTGAAGACCATCCCCGGCTTCTCGGCCATCCGCGCCGGCGGCACCAACGGTGACCCGGTACTACGCGGCATGTTCGGCTCACGCCTGAACATCCTCACCAATGGCGGCCTCATGCTGGGCGCCTGCCCCAACCGCATGGACGCCCCCACATCGTACATTTCGCCGGAAACCTACGACCGACTGACCGTGATCAAAGGCCCGCAAAGCGTGATCTGGGGCCCGGGTGGCTCGGCAGGCACCATCCTCTTCGAGCGCGAGCCAGAGAAGTTCGGCACCCTCGGCAGCCGGGTCAACGCCAGCCTCCTGGCCGGCTCCAACGGCCGCTTCGACAAGGTGCTGGACACGGCCGCTGGCAACGACCGGGCCTACGCCCGCTTCGTCGGCAACCAGTCGCGCTCGGACGACTACCACGACGGCAGTGACAACACCGTGCCGTCACGCTGGGACAAATGGAACGGCGATGTCGCCCTCGGCTGGACGCCCGACCAGGACACCTTGCTGGAGCTCACCGCCGGCAAGGGCGATGGCGAAGCCCGCTATGCCGGGCGCGGCATGGACGGCTCGCAGTTCAAGCGCGAAAGCCTGGGCCTGCGTTTTGAAAAGTCCAACCTCGGCGAGGTGCTCGACAAGGTCGAGGCGCAGGTCTACTACAACTACGCCGACCACGTGATGGACAACTACAGCCTGCGCACGCCTTCGGGCAGCGGCATGATGGGCATGCCGATGGTCAGCAACGTCGACCGCCGCACCATGGGCGCACGCATAAAGGCCACCTGGCGCTGGGCCGACGTGCAGCTGATCGGCGGCATCGACGCGCAGACCAACGAACATCGCAAGCGCAGTGGCATGGGTGTGGACGCGCACAAGGGCAAGGCGTGGACCAAGGACGCCGACTTCCACAACTATGGTGCCTTCGGCGAGCTGACCTGGTACGTCAGCGGTGAGGACCGGTTGATCAGCGGTGCCCGCCTGGACCGTGCCTCGGCCCGCGACTTCCGCGCGACCAGCGCCACCAACGGCAACACCCGCGCCGATACGCTGCCCAGCGGCTTCGTGCGCTACGAGCACGACCTGGCAGCCCTGCCTGCCACCACCTACATCGGCCTCGGCCATGCGCAACGCTTCCCCGACTACTGGGAGCTGTTTTCGGCGGGCGGCCCCGCAGGGTCGGTCAATGCCTTCGACAGCATCAAGCCGGAGAAGACCACCCAGCTCGACTTCGGTATCCAGTACCGCGACGAGCGCATGGAAGCCTGGGCGTCCGGCTACATGGGGCAGATCCGCGACTACATCCTGTTCGATTACCAGGGGATGAGCTCCCGGGCTCGCAACATCGACGCCCGCATCATGGGCGGCGAACTGGGCGCGGCCTACCATCTGACAGAAAACTGGAAAGCCGACGCCACGCTGGCCTATGCCTGGGGCAAGAACAGCAGTGATGGCACAGCACTACCGCAAATGCCGCCCCTGGAAAGCCGCCTGGGCCTGACCTACAGCCGCGATGTGTGGAGCGTCGGCGCACTGTGGCGGCTGGTGGCGGAACAGAACCGCATCGCCGAGAAACAGGGCAACGTGGTCGGCAAGGATTACGACAAGAGCGCCGGCTTCGGCGTGTTCTCGCTCAATGGCGCCTACAAGGTAAGCAACCACCTCAAGCTCAGCGCAGGGGTCGACAACCTGTTCGACAAGACCTACGCCGAGCACTTGAACCTGGCCGGGAACGCCGGGTTCGGCTACCCGGCAACCGATCCACAACCGGTCAACGAGCCAGGCAGGACCTTCTGGACCAAGGTCGACTTCAGCTTCTGAAAACAACAACGGGCGCGACGCAGGTCGCGCCCATCTGCTGGTCAAACAGGAGGTTCCCATGAGAGGAACACGCATGAATTTCTACAACCTGGCCTGGCGTTGGCACTTCTATGCAGGGCTGTTCGTGGCCCCGTTCATGATCCTGCTGGCGATCACCGGGATCATCTACCTGTTCAAGCCGCAACTTGACCCACTGCTGTACCGCGAACTGATGGTGGTCGAAGCCGGCCACCACCGACAGGGGGCGGACACGATGCTGGCCGAGGTGCGCCAGGCCTACCCCAATGGCCATGTTGGTCAGTACCTGCCGCCGCATGACGCCGAACGCAGCGCGCAATTCGTGGTGCATGACGCGGGGCGCGAACTGAACGTATTCGTCGATCCCTACAGCGGCAAGATCCTCGGCGAACAGGATGGCAAGCAGAACCTGCAGGCCATCGCCCGCGCCCTGCATGGCGAACTGATGGTCGGCACGGTCGGCGACCGCCTGGTAGAACTGGCCGCGGGCTGGGGCATCGTGCTGGTGGTGTCGGGGCTTTACTTGTGGTGGCCGCGCGGGCGCAATGGCGCTGGTGTGCTGTGGCCACGGCTGTCGGCACGCGGCCGACTGCTCTGGCGCGACCTGCATGCGGTGACCGGTTTCTGGGGCTCGGCCTTGTTGCTGCTGATGCTGGTCAGCGGCATGACCTGGACCGGCCTGTGGGGCAAGCAGTACGCCGACCTGTGGAACCGCTTTCCGGCGGCCATGTGGAACGACGTGCCCAAGTCGGACCAACAGGCGGGTGAACTCAACAGCGCGCATCGCCAGACCGTACCCTGGGCGATGGAAAACACGCCGATGCCACAGTCCGGTGCACACGCCGAGCATGCCGGGCATCACATGATGTCGAGCGCGCCGGCAGCACCGCAGGTAAGCCTGCAGCAGGTCGAAGACATCGCTACCGCGCGCCAGGTCGAACCTGGCTATAGCATTACCGCGCCGACCACGGCCGAAGGCGTGTTCACCATTGCGGTTTTCGCCGACGACCCGCGCAACGACGCCACCCTGCATGTCGACCAGTACACTGGCAAGGTCCTGGCCGATGTGCGCTGGCAGGACTACAGCCCGGTCGCCCGCGCCACCGAACTGGGCGTGATGCTGCATGAAGGCAAGATGTTCGGGGCGTTCAACCAGATCATCATCCTGCTGGTGTGCCTGATGATCTTGCTGGGCTCGGTGAGCGGGCTGGTGATGTGGTGGAAGCGCAGGCCCGTCGGCGGGCTGGGCGTGCCGCCGCTGCGCCATGACCTGCCACGCTGGAAGGCGGCGGTGGGGGTGATGCTGGTGCTGGGGCTGATGTTCCCGCTGGTGGGGGTCTCGATGGTGGTGATGTGGCTGGTGGATAGCCTGGTGGTCAGGCGCAGGCGGGTACTGGCCAGCGCTTGAGCCTTGCTTCGCCGGCCTCTTCGCGGGTGAACCCGCTCCCACAGGGACCGCGCTGCCCTCAGGCCTGGCGCAGAACCTGTGGGAGCGGGTTTACCCGCGAAAGGGCCGGCACAGGCACAACACTGCTACCCAAAAGTCGTGTCGATCTGTCGCGCCCCGAACTGGAACGTGCGTGTTAGCCTAGCCGGCTACCTCTGACAAGACGACCGACCGTCCAACGGAATGCAGCCTATGACGCAAACCTCATCCACAGCGCCAGATGAACAGCATCTGCAACGTAACCTGACCAACCGCCACATCCAGCTGATCGCCATAGGCGGCGCGATCGGTACCGGCCTGTTCATGGGTTCAGGCAAGACCATCAGCCTGGCCGGGCCGTCGATCATCTTCGTCTACATGATCATCGGCTTCATGCTGTTCTTCGTCATGCGCGCCATGGGCGAACTGCTGCTGTCGAACCTCAACTACAAGTCGTTCATCGATTTCTCCGCCGACCTGCTCGGCCCCTGGGCGGGCTACTTCACCGGCTGGACCTACTGGGTCTGCTGGGTGGTCACCGGTATCGCCGACGTGGTCGCTATCGCGGCCTACACCCAATTCTGGTTCCCCGACCTGCCGCAGTGGATACCGGCGCTGACCTTCGTGGCGCTGCTGCTGTCACTGAACCTGGTAACCGTGAAGATGTTCGGTGAACTGGAGTTCTGGTTCGCCCTGGTCAAGATCGTCGCCATTCTCGGCCTGGTCGCTACCGGCATATACATGGTCATCAGCGGCTTCACCTCGCCCAGTGGGCGCACCGCGCAGCTGGCCAACCTGTGGAACGACAGTGGCATGTTCCCCAATGGCCTGATGGGCTTCTTCGCCGGTTTCCAGATCGCCGTGTTCGCCTTCGTCGGTATCGAGCTGGTGGGTACCACCGCCGCCGAAGCGAAGAACCCGGAGCGCACCCTGCCGCGGGCGATCAATTCGATTCCGTTGCGGATCATCATGTTCTACGTACTGGCACTGATCGCAATCATGGCCGTCACACCTTGGCGCGACGTGGTACCAGGCAAGAGCCCGTTCATCGAGCTGTTCGTGCTGGCCGGCCTGCCGGCGGCAGCGAGTATCATCAACTTCGTGGTGCTGACCTCGGCGGCCTCGTCGGCCAACGGCGGCGTGTTTTCCACCAGCCGCATGCTGTACGGCCTGGCGCGGGAAGGTGACGCACCCAAGGCGTTCGAGAAGCTGTCAGGCCGCTCGGTGCCTGCCAATGGCCTGTACTTCTCCTGCACCTGCCTGCTGCTGGGTGCAGTGATGATCTACCTGGTGCCGAACGTGGTCGAGGCATTCACCCTGATCACCACCGTTTCGGCAGTGTTGTTCATGTTTGTCTGGACGCTGATCCTCCTGTCGTACCTGCAGTACCGCAAGCAGCGCGCGGCGCTGCACCAGGCGTCGAAATTCAAGATGCCGGGCGGGCGCTTCATGTGCTACGTGTGCCTGGCGTTCTTTGCCTTCATCCTGGTGTTGCTGAGCCTGGAAGACGATACCCGCGCGGCGTTGCTGGTGACGCCGATCTGGTTCGTGCTGCTGACGGTGACCTATCAGCTCGTGCGCAGCAAGCGCCATCCGCGCGCGGCTGTGCATAACGGCTGATGAGCCTGGGGGCTGCTTTGCAGCCCCAATCCTGTGCATACAAATCCCCCAGGCACCAACCTGGATCCAACCAACGCCCCAACACCTCGCACAACCGCTCTATTGCGCCTCTTGCGCCGCTAGGCACACCCCTTGCAGTACCCCTCTCCGCTTGCCCAACACATAAAAACTCAGCGGAGAGAGCACATGAAGCGACGCAGTCTGATCAAGGCCTTCACCCTCAGCGCATCGATTGCCGCAATGGGCCTGAGCTGGAGCATCCAGGCCGCCGAAACCATCAAGGTCGGTATCCTGCATTCGCTGTCGGGGACCATGGCCATTTCCGAGACCTCGCTCAAGGACATGGCGCTGATGACCATCGAGCAGATCAACGCCAAGGGCGGCGTGAACGGCAAGCTGCTCGAACCGGTGGTAGTCGACCCGGCCTCCAACTGGCCGCTGTTCGCCGAAAAGAGCCGCCAGTTGCTTACCCAGGACAAGGTGGCAGTGGTGTTCGGCTGCTGGACCTCCGTGTCGCGCAAGTCGGTGCTGCCGGTGTTCGAAGAGCTCAACGGCCTGCTGTTCTACCCGGTTCAGTACGAGGGTGAAGAGATGTCGCCGAACGTGTTCTACACCGGCGCTGCGCCCAACCAGCAGGCCATCCCGGCCGTGGAATACCTGATGAGCGAAGACGGCGGCAGCGCCAGGCGCTTCTTCCTGCTGGGCACCGACTATGTCTACCCGCGCACCACCAACAAGATCCTGCGCGCCTTCCTGCACAGCAAAGGCGTGGCCGACAAAGACATCGAAGAGGTGTACACGCCGTTCGGCCACAGCGATTACCAGACCATCGTCGCCAACATCAAGAAGTTCTCGGCCGGCGGCAAGACCGCGGTCATCTCCACGGTCAACGGCGACTCCAACGTACCGTTCTACAAGGAGCTGGCCAACCAGGGCCTGAAGGCCACCGATGTGCCGGTGGTGGCCTTCTCGGTGGGCGAAGAAGAACTGCGCGGCATCGACACCAAGCCGCTGGTGGGCCACCTGGCGGCGTGGAACTACTTCGAGTCGGTGGATAACCCGGTCAACCAGAAATTCGTCGCCGACTGGAAGGCCTACGCCAAGGCCAAAGGCCTGCCGGGAGCCGACAAGGCGGTGACCAACGACCCGATGGAAGCCACCTACGTCGGTATCCACATGTGGGCCCAGGCCGCCGAGAAGGCCAAGTCTACCGATGTCGACAAGGTACGCGAAGCGCTGGCCGGGCAGACCTTCAAGGCACCTTCCGGCTTCACCCTGACCATGGACAAGACCAACCACCACCTGCACAAGCCGGTGATGATCGGCGAGATCCAGGAAGACGGGCAGTTCAGCGTGGTGTGGGAAACCGAGCAACCGCTGCGGGCGCAGCCTTGGAGCCCGTTCATTCCGGGCAACGACAAGCGCCCTGATTACGCCGTGAAAGGTAATTGAGAGCCGTTGGGGCCGCCTTGCGGCCCATTCGCGGGTAAACCCGCTCCCACAGGTTCGGTGCAAGGTTAGAAACCTGCGCGATCCCTGTGGGAGCGGGTTTACCCGCGAAGAATCCACCGCTGTATTCCAGGATTGCTCGCATGCTTAGACTCCTGCTAACCCTTCTTCTGCTGATGCCCCTGGCCACCCAGGCCAGCGAGGGCGAATTCTTCCTCGCTGCCAAGCCCGCCGAGCAGGCCCAACTGCTCGAAAACTGGGCGGCGCAACCCGATGCCGCGCGCCTGCCGCTGCTGGACAACCTGCGCCAGGGCCGCATCGCCGCCGATGACACGCGCAAGGTACGCCTGAACAACCGCCTGCGCGGCCTGATCGACAATGCCCTGGCCAGCCACCAGTTGCTCAGCGACAACAGCGACATCCGCCTGGCCGCAGCCCAACAACTGCAGAAAAGCGCGCAACCAGCACAAATGGCCTTCCTCGACCGGCGCTTCGCCAGCGAACCGGACGCCGCCGTGCACGCTGCCCTCGGCCTGGCCCTGGCCAACCTGCAGTTGGGCGCCAGCGAACCGGCAGTACGCCTGGCCGCGGTACGCCTGCTCGGCGAAACTGGTGACCCGCTGGCCCGCACCCGCCTCGAAGCCCTGCTGCAACCCGACGCAGAAGCCGACCCAGGCGTACGCATCGCCGCCGAAACCAGCCTGGCCCAGGTGCAGCGCAAGCTGCTGGTCGGCGAACTGCTCGGCCAGGCCTTCAGCGGCCTGTCGCTGGGATCGATCCTGCTGCTGGCAGCCCTTGGCCTGGCCATCACCTTCGGCCTGCTCGGGGTGATCAACATGGCCCACGGCGAAATGCTGATGCTCGGTGCGTACAGCACCTACATGGTCCAGGTGCTGTTGCAGCGCTATGCCCCCGGCGCCATCGAGTTCTACCCGCTGATCGCCCTGCCGGTGGCCTTCACCGTCAGTGCCGGGGTCGGCATGGCGCTGGAGCGCACGGTAATCCGCCACCTGTATGGCCGCCCACTGGAAACCTTGCTGGCGACCTGGGGCATCAGCCTGATCCTGATCCAGGCCATCCGCCTGCTGTTCGGCGCGCAGAACGTCGAAGTCAGCAACCCGGCCTGGCTGTCGGGGGGCATCCAGTTGCTGCCCAACCTGGTGCTGCCATACAACCGCCTGGTGATCATCGGCTTCGCCCTGGCCGTGGTACTGCTCACCTGGCTGCTACTCAACCGCACACGGCTGGGCCTGAACGTGCGCGCGGTCACCCAGAACCGCAACATGGCCGCCTGCTGCGGCGTGTCCACCGGGCGCGTCGACATGCTCGCCTTCGGCCTCGGCTCGGGCATCGCCGGGCTTGGTGGCGTGGCCCTGAGCCAGGTCGGCAACGTCGGCCCGGACCTGGGCCAGAGCTACATCATCGACTCGTTCCTGGTGGTGGTGCTCGGCGGCGTAGGCCAGCTGGCCGGCAGCCTCTGGGCCGCCTTCGGCCTGGGCATCGCCAACAAGCTGCTGGAGCCGCAGATCGGCGCGGTGCTCGGCAAGATCCTCATCCTTGCGTTGATCATTCTGTTCATCCAGAAGCGCCCGCAAGGCCTGTTCGCCCTCAAGGGACGGGTAATCGACTGATGAACCAGCCACTGCTTGTCACCGCTACGCAAAAGGCCGGGCCACGCCTAACCCTGGCCATCGGCGCCGTCGTCGTCCTGCTGCTGGTAGCCCTGCCGCTGCTGTCGCTGCTGCCGGCGGACCATGCCCTGCAAGTGTCGGCCTATACCCTGACCCTGGTCGGCAAGATCCTCTGCTACGCCATCGTCGCCCTGGCCCTGGACCTGGTCTGGGGCTACGCCGGGCTGCTATCGCTGGGCCACGGGCTGTTCTTCGCCCTCGGTGGCTACGCCATGGGCATGTACCTGATGCGCCAGGCCGCTGGTGACGGCCTGCCAGGGTTCATGACCTTCCTGTCGTGGAGCGAGCTGCCGTGGTACTGGGCTGGCACCCAGCATTTCGCCTGGGCCCTGTGCCTGGTGGTGCTGGCGCCCGGGCTGCTGGCGCTGGTGTTCGGCTGGTTTGCCTTCCGCTCGCGGATCAAGGGCGTGTACTTCTCGATCATGACCCAGGCCCTGACCTTCGCCGGCATGTTGCTGTTCTTCCGCAACGAAACCGGCTTTGGCGGCAACAACGGCTTTACCAGCTTCCGCACCATCCTAGGCTTCGACATTGCCGCCCAAGGCACCCGCGCGGTGCTGTTCCTGCTCACCGTCGGCCTGCTGCTGGCCAGCCTGTACCTGTGCTGGCGCCTGACTAACAGCAAGTTCGGCCGCCTGCTCACTGCCGTGCGTGATGCCGAGAACCGCCTGATGTTCTGCGGCTACGACCCGCGTGGTTTCAAGTTGCTGGTATGGGTGCTCAGTGCCGTGCTATGCGGCCTGGCCGGCGCGCTGTACGTGCCGCAGGTGGGCATCATCAATCCCGGCGAGATGTCGCCGACCAACTCCATCGAAGCCGCCGTGTGGGTGGCCCTGGGCGGGCGCGGCACCTTGATCGGCCCGCTGCTCGGCGCCGGTCTGGTCAATGGCATGAAGAGCTGGTTCACCGTGGCCTTCCCGGAGTTCTGGCTGTTCTTCCTCGGCGCGCTGTTCATCCTCGTTACCCTGTACCTGCCCAAGGGTGTGGTCGGCCTGTTGAAGAAAAGGAGCCAGCCATGAGAGGCGTGCCCCCGGTACACCCCGAATTCATGCTCGAACCGGTGTTCGACAACCTCGGCGCCGGCCGCGATGCCATCGGCCTGGGCCACATTCGCAAGGCCGGCCTCGACACCCGCCACGGCACGGTGCTAAGCCTGGAAGACATCAGCGTCAGCTTCGATGGGTTCAAGGCGCTGAACACGCTGAACCTGTACATCGGAGTGGGCGAGCTGCGTTGCATCATCGGCCCAAACGGTGCCGGCAAGACCACGATGATGGATGTGATCACTGGCAAGACCCGGCCCGACAGCGGCACGGCGTATTTCGGTGACACCCTCGACCTGACCCGCATGAGCGAATACCAGATCGCCCAGGCAGGCATTGGCCGCAAGTTCCAGAAGCCCACGGTGTTCGAGGCGCTGACGGTGTTCGAGAACCTGGAGCTGGCGCTGAAGACCGACAAGTCGGTATGGGCCAGCCTGGCAGCGCGCCTGGGCGGTGAGCAGCGTCAGCGCATCGAGGAGGTGCTGACTACCTTGCGCCTGTTGCCACTGGCCCAGCGCCAGGCGGGCTTGTTGTCGCACGGGCAGAAGCAGTTCCTGGAGATCGGCATGCTGCTGGTGCAGGAGCCGCAACTTCTGTTGCTGGACGAGCCGGTGGCGGGCATGACCGATGCCGAGACCGAGTTCACCGCCGAGCTGTTCAAAGGACTGGCTGGCAAGCATTCGCTGATGGTGGTGGAGCATGACATGGGGTTCGTCGGCAGCATTGCCGACCATGTGACCGTGCTGCACCAGGGCAGCGTGCTGGCGGAAGGGTCGCTGGAGCAGGTGCAGGCGGATGAGCGGGTGGTCGAGGTGTATCTGGGCCGCTAGACATGGATACCTGTGCCGGCCTCTTCGCGGGTAAACCCGCTCCCACAGGTACGGTACAGGCCTGAAGAGCTGCGCGGTCCTTGTGGGAGCGGGTTTACCCGCGAAAGGGCCGGCACAGGCAAAGCAGATTTCCCAGGAACCACACATGCTGAAAATCGACACCCTGCACCAGTACTACGGCGGCAGCCACATCCTCCGGGGCCTGTCCTTCGAAGCCAAGGTCGGCGAGGTCACCTGCCTACTGGGCCGCAACGGCGTGGGCAAGACCACCCTGCTGCGCTGCCTGATGGGCCTGGTCCCGGCCCGCGACGGCAGCATCGAATGGGAAGGCAAGCCGATCACCAGCCTCAAGCCCCAGCAACGGGTCCACGCCGGCATCGCCTACGTGCCCCAAGGCCGCGAGATTTTCCCGCGCCTCACCGTCGAGGAAAACCTGCTGATGGGTCTGTCGCGCTTCCCCGCTCGTGAAGCACGGGAGGTACCGCCCTTCATCTACGAACTGTTCCCGGTGCTGGAACAGATGAAACAACGCCGTGGCGGTGACCTGTCCGGGGGCCAGCAGCAACAGCTGGCCATCGGCCGCGCCCTGGCCAGCCGCCCGCGCTTGCTGATCCTGGACGAGCCCACCGAGGGCATCCAGCCTTCGGTCATCAAGGAAATTGGCGCAGTCATCCGCCGCCTGGCCGAGCGCGGCGACATGGCCATCCTGCTGGTGGAGCAGTTCTACGATTTCGCCGAGGAGTTGGCCGACCAGTATCTGGTGATGGCTCGTGGCGAGATCATCCAGCGGGGCCGTGGCGAAAACATGCAAGCCGAGAGTGTGCGCGGGCTGGTAACCATTTAATCTGCAAACAACGACCCTGCGAGACGCTGTCATGAGTCATGAAATCCGCGACGCCCTGCCTGCCGATGTGCCGGGCATCCTCGACATCTACAACGACGCTGTGCGCAACACCACGGCGATCTGGAACGAAACTCCGGTGGACCTGGCCAACCGCCAGGCCTGGTTCGACGCACGGGCGCAGCAGGGCTACCCGATCCTGGTGGCGGTGGATGGGAGTGGTGTGCTGGGCTATGCGTCGTTTGGCGACTGGCGGCCATTCGAGGGCTTTCGCAACACCGTTGAAAACTCGGTGTACATCCGTGGCGATCAGCGCGGCAAGGGATTGGGGCCGGTGCTGATGGCGGCGCTGGTCGAACGTGCACGCGAGTGTGGCAAGCATGTGATGGTGGCGGCCATCGAGAGCGGCAATGCAGCGTCGGTGCGCCTGCATGAGCGGCTGGGCTTCGTGGTGACCGGGCAGATGCCGCAGGTGGGGGTGAAGTTCGGCCGGTGGCTGGATTTGACCTTCATGCAGCTGGTGCTTAACCCCGGTGCCGAGCCAAGCTGAATCTGATTTTGCCGGTACTGGCCTCTTCGCGGGTAAACCCGCTCCCACAGGTACTGCACACATATCAGGGATCGTGCGATTCCTGTGGGAGCGGGTTTACCCGCGAAGAGGCCGGGCCTGCAAACCTCATATCTGGGTAAACCTGCCCAACCTCTGCCTCAGCATGCTGTTCTCGCTGCGCAACTGCTGCACTTCCTCCAACAGCTCCAGCGCCAGCGCCACGCCTTCCCACTCCAGCTCAAGCTCCTGATGCAGCTTCGCTGCACGCCTGGCCAATAACGGCGCCTGATCGTCGAACAACCAATCCTCCGGCGTTCGCCCGGAAGGTTCGACAATGCCGTGCTCGACGATCTCGATCACGCAGTCAGCCGTGATATCAGCCTCCTGACACAAAGTACGCATGTCCAGTTGAACGATCAGGGTGCTGCTCATGATCACTTACTCCATTGTGTCCTCGGGTTGAACGCCGCCTTCTCGGAAAGCTTGGTCCACAGTTCGCGGGCAGACTCGTCGGATGCTGGCGGCATGACCACTTTCAGTTGCGCATAAAGGTTGCCGCGCTCGCCGCTCTTGTTGGCCAGGCCCTTGCCCGGTACCCGTAGACGCTGGCCGCTCTGGCTGTCGGGGCGGATGGTGAGGTTGATCTTGCCGTCCAGGGTCGGCACCGCCACCTTGGCGCCCAGGGCAGCCTCCCACGGTGCCAGCGGCACGGTGATGATAAGGTCATGACCTTCGACATCGAAGAGCGGGTGCGGTGCCATGCGAATGGTCAGGAACAGGTCGCCATTGGCCCCGCCGCCACTGCCTGGCGCGCCCTGCCCCTTGAGACGGATGCGCTCGCCGTCGGTCACCCCGGCCGGAATCTTCACGTTCAGGGTCTTGGTAGTGAAACCGGTGCGCTGGCCCATGGCATTGGTTTGCGGCACCTGGAAGCTGATCTGTTTGGACTCCTTTTTCAGGGTCTCTTCAAGGAACACCGCCAGTTCAAGCTCCACGTCCTGCCCCCGCCTGCCAGCACTGCGTTGCTGTTGCCGGCCACCACCGAAAGGGTTGCCGCCCCGACCACCGAAGATCGAGCTGAAAAAGTCGGAGAAATCACCGCCTTCGAAGCCGCCGCCACCGCCACGGCTTTCCCAGCCCGGTGGTGCCTGGAACGGCCGGCCATGCTGGCCGCCGTACTTGCGGATTTCGTCGAACTCGGCACGTTTCTGCGCGTCACCCAGCACTTCGTAGGCCTCGTTGGCCTCCTTGAATTTTTCCTCGGCGTCGCGCTCCTTGCTGACATCGGGGTGATACTTGCGTGCCAGCTTGCGGTACGCGGCCTTGATCGCCTTGTCGTCCGCCGTGGGCTCTACGCCGAGTATCTTGTAATAGTCTTTGAAGTCCATCTATGGATCACCAATGTGAATGTGCGTGTTGCAAGAGAAGATAGGGGTCAAGCATAGCCTTTCAAGAGCGCCTTGGGTTTGCTCCATGGCAGACGACCGGTCTTGATTCTGTAGCCAACTGGCATACACTGCGCGGCCGTTTTGCCTCCGGAAGCTCATTCCCCATGTCTGACCTATCCCCGGCCCGTGCCTTGGGCATCGACTTTGGCACCTCCAACTCCACGGTCGGCTGGCACCGCCCCGGCGTCGAGTCGCTGATTGCCCTGGAAGACGGCAAGATCACCTTGCCCTCGGTGGTGTTCTTCAACATCGAGGAGCGTCGCCCGGTATATGGCCGCCTGGCGCTGCACGAGTACCTGGAAGGCTACGAAGGCCGCCTGATGCGCTCGCTGAAAAGCCTGTTGGGTTCCAAGCTGATCAAGCACGACACCAGCGTGCTGGGCAGCGCCCTGCCGTTCAAAGACCTGCTGAGCATGTTCATCGGCGAGCTGAAAAAGCGCGCCGAGGCAGCTGCCGGCCGCGAGTTCGACCAGGTGGTACTGGGCCGCCCGGTGTTCTTCGTCGACGAAGACCCGGCCGCCGACCAGGAAGCCGAAGACACCCTGGCCGAAGTGGCGCGCAAGATCGGCTTCAAGGACGTGTCGTTCCAGTACGAACCGATTGCCGCGGCGTTCGACTACGAGTCGGGCATCAGCCGTGAAGAGCTGGTGCTGATCGTCGACATCGGTGGTGGTACCTCGGACTTCACCCTGATCCGCCTGTCGCCCGAGCGCCATCTGGTCGCTGAGCGCCAGAGCGACATCCTCGCCACCGGCGGTGTACACATCGGCGGTACCGACTTCGACAAGCAGCTGAGCCTGCAAGGCGTGATGCCGCTGTTCGGCTACGGCAGCCGTATGAAGAGCGGCGCGCTGATGCCGACCAGTTACCACCTCAACCTCGCCACCTGGCACACCATCAATGCCCTGTACTCGCAGAAGTCGCAACTGGCGCTGGGCAGCATGCGTTATGACATTGAGGACACGCTGGGCATCGACCGCCTGTTCAAGCTGATCGAAGAGCGTGCTGGGCACTGGTTGGCGATGGAAGTGGAGGCCAGCAAGATCGAGCTGACCGAGCAGCAGAGCCGCCACGTCGACCTCGGCCGCATCGAACGCGGGCTAGGCGTGGACCTGTCACGGGCGCTATTCGAGGGGGCTATCGAAGGGTTGCTGGAGCGGGTGCGTGGTAGCGTGAGCGAACTGCTGGCCAAGGCTGGAGTGAGCGAAACACAGGTCGATACGGTGTTCTTCACCGGCGGTTCCAGCGGGATTCCGGCGCTGCGCAACAGCGTGTCGGCGATGCTACCGAATGCGCGTCATGTGGAAGGCAACATCTTTGGCAGCATTGGCAGCGGGCTGGCCATCGAGGCGCGCAAGCGCTACGGCGTAGCCTGAGCCATCCCGTTTACCAGTACCGGCCTCTTCGCGGGTAAACCCGCGGAGAGGCCGGTACTGGTCAATAAAGAATCAGACCAGTTCGGCCCGCTTCAGCTCACTCTTCAGGTAGGCATAATAGATCGGCCCCGCCACCACCCCCGGCAGCCCGAACGCCGCCTCGAACACCAGCATCGCCAGCAGCAATTCCCACGACTTGGCACTGATCTGCCCGCCCACGATCCGCGCGTTGAGGAAGTACTCGACCTTGTGGATGACGATCAGGTAACCCAGCGCCGCTGCCGCCACCCAGATCGACAGCGACAGGCCGACGATAGTGATGAGGGTATTCGACATCAGGTTGCCGATCACCGGCAGCAGGCCCAGCAGGAAGGTCAGCACGATCAGCGTCTTGGTCAGCGGCAGGTGCACGTCGAACATCGGCAGCACCACGGCCAGGAAGATGCCGGTGAAGGTGGTGTTGAGCAGCGAAATCTTGATCTGCGCGAAGACGATGTTGCGAAACGCCTGCACCAGCAGGCTCAGGCGCTCGAACAGCGCCGCCGCCAGCGGCTTGCGCCGGGATATGTCGGGGATGCGCTGCAAGGCGACGATGGCGCCCAGGATCATGCCGATCAACAGGGTGACGAACATGTGCGCCATGCCCTTGCCCACCAGTTGCAGGTCACTCAGGTGGCTCTTGATCCAGTCACCGATGGCCACCTTGAACTCCGCTGCACTGGCCGGCAGGTAGCCTTCGATGAACGGCGGCAACTGCCCACGGGCGCGCTCCACCAGGGCCATGAACTTGTCTAGCGATGCACCGGGGTTTTCCGCCTCGTGCAGCAGGAAGCTGAAGGCACCGGCAAACAGCAGGGTCAGGGTACTCACCACCAACGTGCCGAGCAGCGCCACAGCCAGCCAACGGGCGCGCTGCCCGGCGAGCAGCGGCTGCAGCCGCGGCGTGAGCATGTTGACCAGCTCGAACACCAGCAAGCCGGCCAGCAGGCTCGGCAGCAATTTCATGGGCAACGCCAGCAACAAGCCGGCAAACACGATGATCCAGCTGGCCAGGGTGACCTGGCGGGGGGTGAAGGTCATACAGCCTCAACGGCAGACAACGGGAAAGACCCGCAGTCTGCCAGCCTTACGCCTGCAGGCATAGGCGCAGGTCATTTCTTCTTCAGGCAGTCGCTCATGAACGCTTTGCGCTCGTCGCCCTTCAGGGCCTTGGTGGTGGCGTCGGCGTTGCAGGTTTTCATCTTCTCTTGCTGGGTTTGTGGCACGTCCTTCTTCAGGCAGATACTCATGAAGGCTTTGCGCTCATCGCCCTTGAGGGCCTTGGCGGTGGCATCGGCGTTGCAGGTTTTCATCTTTTCCTGCTGCGCGGTATTGGCGGCGAAGCCTTGGGCGCTGAACAACACCGCCAACACCAGTAAGGGGATTTGCAGCACTTTCATGGAGTAGTCTCCTTGGCTCCGCGCCCGATGCGCGGGGGTCGAGCTGAGTGTAGCCAAGAATTCTCAACGCCCTGCCCGTGCCTGGCGGCGATATTGCGCGGGCGTGCACTGGGCCTGGCGCTGGAACATGGCGATGAACGCCGAGGCGTTGCTATAGCCAGCGGGCGGTTTTCCCCGGGCCTGAGGACATGCCCCAGCCCCTGTAGGAGCAGCCTTGCGCTGCAAAGAGGGCATCACTGCCAGAGCAATTCATTTGGCCACACTGGCCTTTTCGCTGCACAAGGCTGCTCCTACAAGGACCGAGCTCGCTGCCCGATCGCCGCAAACAGACAGGCAGCCAATCCGCCTTGCCGAGAACCGGCTACATGAACTACCTGTTCCCCTTGACCGCCATCCTCATCTGGGCCGGCAACACCGTGGTCACCAAGATGTCCGCCGGTGCCCCCCGCCGAGATCGGCTTCTACCGCTGGCTGCTGGCCGTGCACCGCCTGGGCCCAAGCCGTACCACGCTGTTCTTCAACCTGCTGCCGCTAGAGCCCTGCCGCCTTGAGCCGGGCAGCATGTTCGGTGAACAGCCGCACCGGTTCGGCGCCCTTACCCACAGCGCCAAGCGACTGGTTGACGATATCCAGGTGGTCGAGCGGGTAATCGTCGCCGATCACCTGCCCCAGGTGCGAACTGAAGCGGCCGACCATCCCGTCGCAATGGCCCTTTTCCTTGACGAAACTGCGCGCGAACAGGCGGCAGAAGCGGCTGCTGCCGTCGAAACGGTTGCGACCCTGGTCGGTCAGGCCGGGTTGCAAGGTGCCTGACCAGGAGTAATAGCGCACACCATCGACCTCATAGGCCCCTTCCCCGCCCCAGGTGTCCGGCAGCCCCTGTGGATAAGCCTGGTTGAACAGCGCCACCCCGGCGCTGGTCAACGACTGGTGCGAGGCATGTACATCCACCGGCAGCGGGTCGCGGCGCCAGCCGGTTTCCAGCCACACCAGCAGCACGGCCAAGCCATGCAGCACTGCCTTCAGGATGCGCCCCTGCGGGGAATCGCCCGGTGCCGTTCGCTCCAGGTAATCGGCCAGTTCCGAGCCATGGTTGGGCCCCGCCACCGAAGTGACCGACGCCACCCGCCCGGGTCGCCTGGCGGCCGCGTAGCGCGCGCTCAGGGCACCCTGACTGTGGCCGATGAGGTTGACTTTTTCCGCTCCGGTGCGCTGGCAGATGTCTTCGATGATCGCCAGCAACTGCTCGCCGCGCACCTCGCTGGAGTGCAGCGGTGAAACCTGCACCGGGAACACCTGCGCCCCGCCTTTGCGCAGGGCCGGCACGATGCCGAACCAGTAGGGATAGAGCACTACCCGGACAAAACCGAGCATGCCCGGCACCAGCACCAACGGGTATCGCGTGGCCAATTCCTGCTGCATTGCCCCAGCCCCTTTCCGTGGACGACCGGCCAACACTACAGCGGCCTTGATGACCATCGCAATCGAACTCCTGACACGCGCCGCGGTTCCAAACCACACAGACCCTTTGCAAGGAGCAGGACCATGTACAAGCAGACCCTGGTGATCCTTCTGGCAAGCGCCACCCTCGCCGCCTGCGGCAGCCGCCCGGAGAACCCGGTCGACTACGTCACCTACCGCGACGAGCCGCTGGTCAAGCGAGTGGAAAAAGGCATGACCATGCAGAAGGTCATCGCCATCGGCGGCAGCCCGTCCAGCGTGATCGACCTGCCCCACGGGGGCACCTGCAACGACTACATCCTCAACCGCGACGGCCACCAGCAACCCTACTACGTGCGCTTCGACGCCACCGGCCATGTCGATGCCAAAGGCTTCAAGACGTGCAAACAACGCGAAGAGGACAGCGACGCCGTCCACGGCGCCTAAACCTGACATCCTGGTGCAAGAATTGTGATTGCTGGGGCCGCGAAGTGGCTCCCTGCTATTTCCGCCCCTTGACCGCCATCGGCGCCTTGCCGGCCTTCATCTGCTGCAACAGCGGCGTGCACTGGTTGGGATCATCCCCGCTGCTAGGCGCAATCAGCGCCAGCAAGCCCGCCGCCGGCCCGGCCACCACACCCAGCGCCACCATCCCCGCCCCACGCAACGCCAGCGGCACTGCCTGCACCCCGGCACTGGGCTTGGCGAACGGCCCGCGCACATACAACGGGGAACGCAGCGAGAACAGCCGCAGCCCTTTCGATTCCGGTGTGATCTTCAGGTCCAGCTGCTCGGTGGCGAAATTGGCTGTGCCGTTGATGTAGATGATCGCGTTCTCTGTATCAAAGATGAACAAGCGCGTGGTCGCCAGGCCATCCTTGATACCCACGTCAGCCGCCGCGCAGTTGATCTTCACATCCTCATCGCCAAACAGCTTGCCGACCACATAGTTGCCCACGTTCAACCCGGCAATCTCCATCAGGCTGCGGCTGATGGCACCATCGTTGATCAGCATGCGCAGATCGCCATTGGCCGTGCCCAGCAAGGCAGCAACCGAGTTGCCCCGGCCGGTGATATCGGCATCACCATTCAACTCACCGAAGCTGGTCTGCATCGGCGCAAAGGTGGGGAACAACTGCTTGAGCTTGAAGCCCCGCGCCGTCAGCCGGGCATGCCCCTGCAACGGTACGTTGCGGCCATCCAGGCGGATCCTGGAAGCCAGGTTGCCGCCAGCCACCCCAAAACGCAGGGGCTCCAGGCGCAGCAGGCCATCCTCCAGGATCACGTGGGCCGACAGGTCGTTGAACGGCAGTTGCGCGCTGTGCACGATGCGCTTGCCGGCAAAAGTGACGTCGGCGTCCATGGCACGCCAACGCTCAGTGCGAAACTCTTCCACCGGCAACACCTTGCCTGCCGGCTGCTTGCTGGCACCACCGCGGGCCTTCTGCTCGGCATTGGAGTCGGCGCCGATCAGCGGCGCCAGGTCCTTGAACAGCAACTGGTTGGATACCAGGTTGCCGGACAGCCTCGGCCGTGGCTGGCTGGCGACGAAGGCCAGATCACCATGGATATCACTGTCACCGATCTTGCCGTTGAAGCCTTGGTAGTTGAAGGTCGCCCCTTGTGCCGCGTGCAGGTTGGCGCTGAGATGGCCGTCGGTGGAATAGGCCGGAGTGTCGGGCAAGGTTACGCCAGTCAGCGGGTAGAGATTGCCCAGGCTGGCTCCGGACAGACGCAGGCGCAGGTCAAGGGCGCCGAGGTTGCGCGGGTCGGTCAGGGTACCGGCGAGCACCACGTGGGTGTCGGCGATACGCACATCAGCCTGCAGCGGGAACGGCTGGCTGGCGTCTTGCAGGGCCAGCAGGCCGCCGATCTTGCCGGTGCCGGACACCGGCTGGCCCTTGTAGCGGCCCTGTGCCTTGAGCCCAAAGGCGTAGTCCTGCGCGGCACCGGCTTTCTCAGCGCGGGCCTTGCCGACGATGTCGCTGAACGGGACAGGCTTGCCCAGCGGGTCGATCTGCACCTTCATGCTGGTTTTCAGGGTTTGGTCATCGAAGCTGACATTGCCCTGGTCAAAGCCGATGGCGCCAATGTCCAGCTGCCATCTGGAAGGCTCTGCGTTTTCATCCTTGGGGCCGAAGTCGAAGGCCCAGTTGGCGCGGCCATCGGCCAGGCGGACAAGGCTGGCAGTGGGCTTGGTGAGGTCGATGCGCGGGATGCTGATCTGCTGGAAAAGCAGCGGCAGCGGCGCCAGGCGGAACGCTACGCGCTCCAGGCCGACCATCTTCGGTTCCTTGAGCCACTCGGGGTTGCCCAGGGTCAGGTCCTCGGCAATGAAATGCGGCCAGGGCACCCAGGCACGCCAGCCCCCCTCCTCAGGTTCGGTACGCCAGTTCACGGCAAGGTTGCCATTGATCGCGAAGGGCCGCTGCAGGGCCTCAGAGACCTTCTCGTTGAGCAGCGGCTTGACGCGGTTCCAGTCGAAGGTGGCGACCACCACCACCAGGATCACCAGCAAGGTCAGCAGGCTGGTGAAGGTCCAGACGAGGATTCTGGCGGGACGCGTCATTGCGTGGTTCTCCTTGCGGTATGACACAAAACAGGCCCAGCGGTGGTACTCAATATCTCGGACTGACGAAAACCCGTGGGGTTTTATCAATGGCGCCATGATAGCGAAGTTTTTCCTGGCCTTTCGCTCAGCATTTTGTCGCGACAGGACGCATGCGTTACCCGCCAGCAACACTATCAAATTGCCATTAAACGATCTGAAAAGTGCTTTCCAGAGCGCTTTACACGCTCTATCAATGCGGTCGATTGTTACCATTACCCATATGAACTTCTCTCTGGCGTTACCCGGCGTAGCATTGGCTCCGTAACCACTTTCCAGCCCCTCAGAGGAGCACCGAAATCATGAAACGCCATCTGCTGACCTTCACCCTGTCCATCCTGGCTGCCAACGCTTTTGCCCTGCCGGCCGACGAGCAACACCTGACCGCCGAATCGCGCTCCAGCGCTGCCGAAATCGCCCAGCCGCTGAAAACCGTTGCCGAAGGTGGTTCTGATCGCCTGATCGAACGTACTGGCCGCGTTGCCGAAGGTGGCTCCGATCGCCTGATCGAGCGTACCGGCCGCGTTGCCGAAGGTGGTTCCGATCGCCTGATCGAACGTACCGGCCGCGTTGCCGAAGGTGGCTCCGATCGCCTGATCGAACGTACCGGCCGCGTTGCCGAAGGTGGCTCCGATCGCCTGATCGAGCGTAGTGGCCGCGTTGCCGAAGGTGGTTCCGATCGCCTGATCGAGCGTAGTGGCCGCGTTGCCGAAGGTGGCTCCGATCGCCTGGTTGAAATCAGCCGTGTGAGCTGATCACCATGGCCGAAAAGAACAACCTCTGTCACAACGCCTGCTACCCTCCAAGCCCGGTCCATTGACCGGGCTTTGTTTTTTTAACTAGAGTGCCCAGCCTTACAGTCATAGAAGCTCGCACCATGCTGCCGCGCGCCGAACAGAAGCTACAGACCCGCCAGGCCCTGCTCGATGCTGCCTGCCAGCTCATGGAGAGTGGCCGTGGTTTCGGCAGTATCAGCCTGCGCGAAGTGGCCAAGACGGCCGGCATCGTACCGACCGGCTTTTACCGGCATTTTTCCGACATGGACGCCTTGGGCCTGGCCCTGGTGGCCGAGGTCGACACTACCTTCCGCCAGACCATCCGCCTGGTGCGCCACAACGAATTCGAACTGGGCGGCATCACTGACGCCTCGGTGCGCATATTCCTCGACGTGGTCGCCGCCCACCGTGCGCAGTTCCTGTTCCTCGCCCGTGAGCAGTACGGCGGTTCGCAGCCTGTACGCCAGGCCATTGCCCGCCTGCGCCAGAACATCAGCGACGACCTGGCCACCGACCTGGCACGCATGAAGCGCTGGCAGCACCTGGACAGCGCCGCGCTGGCGGTGATGGCCGACCTGGTGGTGAAGACCGTGTTCGCCACCCTGCCCGAACTTATCGACAGCCCCGAAGCGGGTTACCCACAGGCGCTGACGCCGCAGGAAAAGATCACCCAGCAGCTGCGCTTCATCTTCGTGGGGGCGCGACATTGGCAGGGGTTGGGCAACCCGGGCTGATCGGTAGCCTGTACTGGCCTCTTCGCGGGTGAACCCGCGAAGAGGCCGGCACAGGCTACCCACAACCCCAGTTCTGCTACCATGGCGCCCTGCCCGACAGCGACGAGCGCCGAAATGTCCGACCCCCGCCCCACCCTGCCTGACCTGGCCCGCTTCAACCAGCACTTCGCCGAACGCATCGTGCCGTTGTGGCAAGGGCCGGGCTGGAATGCCGACATGGCCCTGCCCTACGAGGCCCTGGACGCCCAGCACCAGCCATTGCCGGTGCAGCGCTACCGAGCCATGGCCTGCGCTCGGCAGCTGTACCTGTTCAGCAGCCGCATCGGGCAACCGGGCGCAGCCGAGCGCGCGGCCGCCTTGTTCCGCTCGCTGCAAAAGCACTTCCATGATGCCGAACACGGCGGCTGGTTCTACAGCATCGACGCCCAGGGCAAACCGCTGGACCGACGCAAAGACCTGTACACCCACGCCTTCATCGTCTTCGCCTGTGCGCACTACTGGGGCAAAGTACGTGAAAACCTGGTGGAGTCCACGCTGGACGCCGCGCTGGACATCATCGACCAGCAGTTCGCCCGCGACGATGGCCTGTACGAAGCCAGCCTCGCTGAAGACTGGGCCGACCTTGGCAGCGGTCCGCTGCAAAATCCGCAGATGCACCTGGCCGAAGCCTTCCTGCAGGTGCTGGCGGTGCGTGACGACGAGCATACCCGGCAATCGCTGCTGCATCTGTGCGAAGCGCTGCAGGCACACTTCATCGAGCCGGCCCACGGCCTGATGCTGGAAAAGCCTCGCGGCGCTGTGGATAACTGGTTCGAACCGGGGCACCAGTTCGAATGGTTCTACCTGCTACATACCTCGCCACTGCTGCGTGACACGCAACTACATGCGTCCATCGATCGGGCTTTCGGCTATGCCGAGCAGTACGGGGTGAAGGATGCCGCGGTGCTGGCGATGCTGGATGTGGATGGCCAGGTGCTCGACGCCACCCAGCGGATCTGGGCGCAGGCGGAATACCTGCGGGCGCTGGTGTTGCGGGTGGGGGGCGAGGCAAAGCTGGCTGGGCAGTTGCAGGCGCTGGAAGCGCGGTTCCTGCGTGAGGCGGGCTGGTATGAGTGCCGGGATGGGGAAGGCAGTGTCAGCCGGCATGATATGCCTTCGACTACGCCCTACCATTTGGCAACTTGCCTGGAAGGGTTGCAGCGCCTGGGCTGACGCTTTCGCAGCACAAGGCTGCTCCTACAGGGGGAGCGGCGCATCTGAAACCTGTGCAGTACCTGTAGGAGCAGCCTTGCGCTGCGAATGGGCCGCATAGCGGCCCCGCTTTTCTGATCAGCCCTTGACCGAGCGGTCGATCGAGAACCCTGCCCAGTCCTGGCTCACCGGCATCAGCTCGAGGCTGTTGATGTTGATATGCGCCGGCTGGTTGAGGATCCAGAAGATGGTCTCGGCAATGTCCTGTGGCTGGATCGGCTCGGCACCGGCGTAGGTGGCATCGTACTTGGCCTGGTCACCGCCGAAACGCACCAGCGAGAACTCGCTTTCGCACAGGCCGGGCTCGATGTTGCTCACCCGCACGCCCGTACCCCGCAGATCGCAGCGCAGGCTCAACGAGAACTGGCCGACGAAGGCCTTGGTGCCACCGTACACGTTGCTGCCAGGGTATGGGTAGTTGCCCGCTACCGAACCGACATTGAGGATCGACGCCCCACGCCCATGGGCGATCAGCCGTGGCAGCAGCAGGCGGGTGGTGTACATCAAGCCCTTGATGTTGGTGTCGACCATGGTTTCCCAGTCGTCCAGGCTGCAGTTCTGCGCCGCGTCCACCCCTAGCGCCAGGCCAGCATTGTTGACCAGGCCACGCAGCTTGTCGAAACCGGCCGGCAGGTTGGCGATGGCCTGCTCCATGGCCTTGCGGTCACGCACGTCGAGCACCAGGCCGTGCACTTCGGTCTTGGCCGACAGCTCGGCACACAGGGCGTCCAGGCGCTCCTTGCGGCGACCAGTGAGCACCAGTTTCCAGCCAGCTTCGGCGAAGCGGCGAGCAGTGGCCTCGCCGAAACCGGAAGTCGCGCCAGTGATGAATACGGTGGACGTCATGCTCTGTTCCTCACGGTGAATTGTCATCGGCAGTGTTGCAGCATGCCCGCGCCAGGCGCTGGCAGCAACCCGCCGAGGGCGCTGTTCATTTTTTGTTCATATGCGGCAAACCCTTGCAGCAGAAGGCCCGGCGACAGCTATGCGCATGTTATCCACAAGGCTTTCCCCACGGATTGGGGGCAACTTGTCCACATGGCGGAACCCTTTCAGCGACTTGTGGTCGGTGGATATCTTTTCGATGATGGCGCAAGGCTTTCAAGCATGCCGCCTGCAGCGGTCTGTCCAAGGTTTTTTCACAGAGTTATCCACAGGTTTTTCATTGCTCTGCGCATGCATGCAGGGCCTTGAAAAGCTTGGGAAAATCATCCACAAGGGCGATGTGATCAAAAAATGATCATGGCTCTGCAGGGCTTGCTATCAAAGGGCTTGAGGGATATGCCACCATGTTTTCCACAGGCGGTTCCACATTATCCGTGGAAAAGATCTGGCCTGTGGAAACAAGGGCTTGGGATGGGATGGTGATGTGTACAGGGACAGGTGTGCCAGAAGTTGTCCACATCGAGAATGGGGCCGCAAAGCGGCCCCCGAATGCAACTCAATGCCCGCCCAGATAAGCGTTGCGCACTTCCTCGTTGACCAACAGCTCCTGCCCGGTCCCGCTCATGCGAATCTGCCCGTTGACCATCACATAAGCCCGATCCGACAATTTCAGCGCATGGTTGGCGTTCTGCTCCACCAGGAAGATGGTCATCCCGGTCTTGGCCAGCTCACGCAATGTCGAGAAGATCTGCTTGACCACGATCGGCGCCAGCCCCAGCGATGGCTCGTCCAGCAGCAACAACTTTGGCCGGCTCATCAGCGCGCGGGCAATGGCCAGCATCTGCTGCTCGCCACCGGACATGGTCATGGCCCTCTGATTACGCCGCTCTTTCAAGCGCGGAAACAGCTCGTACATACGCTGCATGTCTTCGTCGGCATGCTTGTCACCGATGGGGATGGTACCCATCATCAGGTTCTCCTCGACGGTCATGTCGGGGAACACCCGACGCCCTTCCGGCGACTGGGCAATGCCGTTGGAGGCAATGTAGTGCGACGACTTGCGAGTGATGTCGGTGCCCCGGTACACGATATGCCCCGAAGCCGCCCGCGGCTGGCCGAAGATAGACATCAGCAGGGTCGACTTGCCGGCACCGTTGGCGCCGATCAGGCTGACCGTCTCCCCCTCGTTGATGTGCATCGAGACCTTTTTCAGCGCCTGGATCGGGCCGTAGAACACGTCCAGGTCCTTCAGTTCGAGAATGGGTGCACTCATACCAGTTCCTCTTCATCGGCACCCAGGTAGGCGGCGATCACCGTCGGGTTGTGGCGGATATCCTGCGGCGCGCCTTCGGCAATCACGTTGCCGTGGTCGAGCACCACGATATGGTCGGAAATGCTCATGACCATGCCCATGTCGTGTTCGATCAGCACCACGGTGATGTCGTGCTCGTCACGCAGCACGCGGATCATGCGGCTGAGGGCCTCGGTTTCCTGCGGGTTCAGGCCAGCCGCCGGTTCGTCCAGGCAGATGATTTTCGGCCGCGTGCACATGGCCCGGGCAATTTCCAGGCGGCGCTGCTGACCGTACGACAACTCGCCAGCCAGGCGGTTGGCGCAATCGACCAGGTCGACCACTTCCAGCCAGTAGAACGCGTGGTCCAGCGCATCGCTCTCGGCCTTGCGGTAGGCCTTGGTGTTGAGCACCCCGGCCAGCAGGTTGCGGTTGACCCACATGTGCTGGGCCACCAGCAGGTTCTCCACTACCGACATTTCCTTGAACAGGCGAATGTTCTGGAAGGTGCGTGCCAGGCCGGCGCGGTTGACCAGGTGGGTACCGCCGAACATCTTGTAGTACATGCGGTTGGCAAAGCGCGCCGGCGAAACGAAGTCCGCCATCTGGAAGCGCTCGCCGAGCAACTGGATGACATTGGTGTGGCTGCCGCGCACGTTCAGCTCGATGCGCCCGCCGCTGGCCTTGTAGAAGCCGGTCAGGCAGTTGAACACAGTGGTCTTGCCGGCACCGTTGGGGCCGATCAAGGCGAAGATCTGGTTGCGCCGGACCTTCAGGCTGACATCGCTGAGCGCCTTGATGCCACCGAACTGCATCATCAGGTTGTCGACCGAGAGAATGATATCGTCGCTCATGGCGCCACTCCTTTACGCGGGGTCACACCGGTACGGCTGATGCGGATCAGCCCACGCGGTCGCCAGATCATCATCAGCACCATCAGCACACCGAACAACAGCACGCGGTATTCGGAGAAGCTGCGCAGCAGTTCCGGTGCCACGGTGAGCACGAACGCGGCGATCACCACGCCCACGGTCGAGCCCATGCCGCCGAGCACGACGATGGCCAGGATCAGCGCCGACTCGAAGAAGGTGAACGACGACGGGTTGACGAAGCCCTGATACGTGGCGAAGAACACCCCGGCCAGGCCGGCGGTGGAGGCACCCAGGGTAAACGCCGAGAGCTTGACCAGTACGTGGTTCAGGCCCATCGAGCGGCAGGCGATCTCGTCCTCGCGCAGCGCTTCCCAGGCGCGGCCGACCGGCATGCGGGTCAGGCGGTGCTTGATATACAGCACGGCCAGCACTACGGCGAACAGCACCGCGTAGATGAACACGAACTTGAGGTTGGCGTTGTAATCGAAGCCAAAGAACTCGTGGATCGGTACCCCACCATCCTTGGCCCGGCGACCGAACTCCAGGCCGAAGAAGGTGGGGGCCGGTGCCGGCATGCCGTTGGGGCCGCCGGTGAACGACAGCCAGTTGTTCAACACCAGGCGGATGATCTCGCCGAAGCCCAGGGTCACGATCGCCAGGTAGTCACCGTGCATCCGCAGCACCGGGAAGCCGAGGATGCACCCTGCCAGCGCCGCGGCGATAGCCGCCAGTGGCAGCACACTCCAGAAGCCCAGGCCCAGGTACTGGTAACCCAATGCCAGGCCGTAGGCGCCGATGGCATAGAACGCCACGTAACCCAGGTCGAGCAGGCCGGCCAGGCCGACCACGATGTTCAGGCCCAGGCCCAGCAGCACGTAGATCAGCCCGAGGATGACCACGGTCAGCAGGTACTTGTTGGCGAAGATCGGGAAGACGATGGCGATCACCACCAGCGCCGGGATGATGTAGCGCAGGCGCGATACGTAGTCCGGCGCGCGCACATGCACGCCCGAGCCACCGCTTTCGAAGCCCTGGAGCATGCGCGAGCCGGCGGCAGTCTGCAAATACAGGCTGAGCAGGAAGCGCCCCAGCATCACCCCGCCAACCAACCAGGCGACGCGCCGCGGCTCGGCATTGAAGCTATAGCCGTCGAGCACCACGCCGACCACCGGGCCAAACACGATGAGTGCCAGCAGGCCGGCGACGATGGTCTCCAGCAGGCTGCGTTTAAGGTCGAAACCCTTGGTTTCGGTAACAGAGGCAGTTTTGGCAATGGACATGTTCACACCTTAGCCACGAGCGGGCGCCCCAGCAGGCCTTGTGGGCGGAAGATAAGGATCATCACCAGCAGCGAGAAGCTGAACACGTCCTTGTAGTCGGAGTTGATCAGGCCAGAGAACAGCGACTCGGAAATGCCCAGAATGATCCCTCCGAGCATGGCGCCAGGCAGCGAGCCAATACCGCCGAGCACCGCGGCAGTGAACGCCTTGATGCCGATGATGAAGCCGGCGTAGAAGTCGAAGGTGCCGTAGTTCATGGTGATCAGCACGCCGGCCAGGGCGGCCATCACCGCACCGATGACGAACACGTAGGAGATCACCCGGTCGGTGTTGATACCCAGGATCGAGGCCATCTTGCGGTCTTGCTGGGTGGCACGGCACATGCGGCCGAGCTTGGTGTACTTGATCACGTAGGTAAGCAGGCCCATGCCGACAAAGGCCGCCACCAGGATGAAGATCTTGGTGTAGGTCAGTTGCACGAAACCAGTGCCCACTTCTACACGCCAGGCACCTTCCAGCAGGGTTGGCACGCCTTGCTGGCGGGCGCCCTGGCTGATCTGCGCGTAGTTCTGCAGGATCAGCGAGATGCCGATGGCACTGATCAGCGGTGCCAGGCGGGTGGAGTTACGCAGGGGTTTGTAGGCGATGCGCTCGATGGTAAAGCCGTACACGCCGGTGACGACGATGGTGAACAACAGGGTGCCCAGCATCAAAAGGGGGAACGACTCGATACCGAAGTAAGCCAGCAATGCCAGGCTGATCGCCGCGAGGTACGCGGAGATCATATACACCTCGCCGTGCGCGAAGTTGATCATGCCGATGATGCCATAGACCATTGTGTAGCCGATGGCGATCAGGCCATAGACCGACCCGAGGGTCAGGCCGTTGACCAGTTGCTGCAGGAAAATACCATCCATAACGCAATCTCACCTGATTGAGATTGCACGAGCGCCGACCACGGCGGGCCTGGGACAAGGCGGCCCTCGCAGCGCAGAACTGTGCAGATCTACGGATAAAGACAGGTACCGCGGGGCTTTGGCCCGGGGGCAAGCGCACCCGGGCCGTGGGCCGTTGTTATTTTTGTTTTTCCAGCTGGTGGTACTTGCCTTGGGCATCCCACTGGTAGACCACATAGTCCGAGACGGTCAGGTCACCCTTCTTGTCCCACTTTTTCTCGCCCATGACGGTCTGCACCGGATTGGCCTTGAGCCACTCGGCAGCGTCTTCGCCCTTGTTCGACTTGGCGCCGTTGAACGCGGCAGCCAGCGCCTGCAGCGAGGCGTAGGCATACAGGGTATAGCCTTCAGGTTCGGTACCGGCCTTGCGGAACTCCTCCACCACCGCCTTGCTATCCGGCAGCAGGCGAGGGTCGGCACCGAAGGTCATGTACACGCCATCGACGTACTGAGCACCACCGGCGGTGGCCACCAGTTCGTCGGTGACGATGCCGTCATCGGACATGAACTTGACGTCCTTCAGACCCTGCTCGCGCAGCTGGCGTACCAGCGGGCCGGCTTCCGGGTGCAGGCCGCCGAAGTACACCACATCAGCACCGGTGGAACGGATCTTGGTGACCACGGCGCTGAAGTCCTTCTCGCCACGGGTCAGGCCTTCGTACAACACCGGCTTGACGCCGCGCTTTTCCAGCTGTGCCTTGGTCGCGTCGGCCAGGCCTTGGCCGTAGGTGTCCTTGTCGTGCAGCACCGCGACTTTCTTGCCCTTGAGCACATCGACGATGTAGTCGCCAGCGACGATGCCCTGCTGGTCATCACGGCCGCACATGCGGAACATGGCGCCCAGGCCGCGCTCGGTGACCTGCGGGTTGGTGGAGCCCGGGGTGATGGCGATGACGCCAGCCTCGTCATACACCTCGGAGGCCGGGATGGTGTTGGAGGAACAGAAGTGGCCGACCACGCCGATCACCTTGTCCTGGTCGACCAGGCGGTTGGCCACGGCCACGGCCTGCTTCGGCTCGCAGGCGTCATCGCCCTTGACCAGGACGATTTTCTCCCCATTCACGCCACCGGCGGCGTTGATCTTGTCGGCCGCTGCCTGTGCACCTTTCATGTACTGCTCGCCAAACGCTGCGTTAGCCCCGGTCATCGGGCCCGCTACACCGATCTTGACGTCGGCCTGAACATACGAAGAAACACCCAGTGCCGTAGCTACGGCCAGAGCCAGGAAACCTTTCTTGTAAAACGTCTGCGACATGAGGTGGTGCTCCTAGAGTTTTTTTGGTTGGCACTACAACTTCTCAGCCCTGTGCTCTGAGCAAGGGCCGTGCCATAGGTTTTGTCTTCCGGGAAAACACACTGTGCAGGTTGCCACCAGGCGACCGACGGCCTTTTCTTTATTGAGCGTGCAACCGTCTGCCACGCGGCGGGCGCCACCACACGTACAGACAAGGGGCAACCGCCGAGTGCCATCATTGCAACCGTGACAAGTGTTTACGTGCAACCGCCCTGTAACAGCGGACGTCACCGAACTGCACACCGCTGGTGCGCGACTGCTACAGGCGGCACCGTTTCAAGGCCAGCTGGTGCACGAAAAAACACCCGGTTTTGGCCGATACGCGGCCCTGTGGGAGCGGGTTCACCCGCGAAGAAGCCAGCCCAGACACAACAAGGCCGAAAAGGCTGGCACAATGTCCGCCATTCGCCGCTTCCGGAGCCCCCTTGATGAGCGAAAGCGCATTCGCCGAGCGCATCGTGCACAACCTGCTCGACACCGACTTCTACAAACTCACCATGATGCAGGGCGTGCTGCACAACTACCCGGACGCCGACGTCGAATGGGAATTCCGCTGCCGCAACGGCGAGGACCTGCGCCCCTACCTCGGCGAGATCCGCGACCAGCTCGAGCTGCTCAGCGACCTTACCCTGGATGACAGCCAGCTGCCCTTCCTCGAACGCATCAGCTTCCTCAAGCCTGACTTCCTGCGCTTTCTGCGCCTGTTCCGCTTCAACCTGCGCTACGTGCGCCTGGGGATAGAAAACGACCAGCTGTTCCTGCGCCTGAAAGGTCCGTGGCTGCATGTGATCCTGTTCGAAGTGCCGCTGCTGGCGATCATCAGCGAAGTGCGCAACCGCCAGCTACACCCGCGCATGCGCCTGGCCGAGGCCCGCGACCAGCTGTACCGTAAGTTCGACTGGCTGCGCGCGCATGCCAGCGACGATGAACTGGCCGAACTGCAGGTGGCCGACTTCGGCACCCGTCGGCGCTTTTCCAGCCGCGTGCAGGAAGAAGTGGTGCGCGTGCTACGCGACGACTTCCCGGGCCGCTTCGTCGGCACCAGCAACGTCGATCTGGCATGGAAACTGGATGTAAAGCCGCTGGGCACCATGGCCCATGAATGGATCATGGCCCACCAGCAACTCGGCCCGCGACTGATCGACAGCCAGATCGCCGCGCTGGACTGCTGGGTGCGCGAGTACCGCGGCCTGCTCGGCATCGCCCTGACCGACTGCATCACCATGGATGCCTTCCTCGGCGATTTCGACCTGTACTTCGCCAAGCTGTTCGACGGCCTGCGCCACGACTCGGGCGAGCCGGTGGCCTGGGCGGAAAAGGCCATTGCCCATTACCAGAAACTGGGTATCGACCCGATGACCAAGACCCTGGTGTTTTCCGACGGCCTCAACCTGACCCGCTCGCTGGAAATCTTCCGTGCCCTGCGCGGTCGCATCAACGTCAGCTTTGGCATCGGCACCAACCTGACCTGTGACATCCCGGGTGTGGCCCCGATGAGCATCGTGCTTAAAATGACCGATTGCAATGGCGCGCCGGTGGCGAAGATCTCGGACGAGGCCGCCAAGACCCAGTGCCGCGACGAGAACTTCGTCGCCTACATGCGCCATGTATTCAAAATCCCCAGCAAGGAGTAACCCATGCAAGCGGTTCAGCAAGAGATTGCCCAGGCGTTGAAGGTACAGCCGCCGTTCGCCGACGCCACCGCGCTCGAGGCCGAAGTCGTCCGGCGTGTGGCGTTCATCAAGGATTGCCTGGCCAACGCCCGGCTCAAGACCCTGGTGCTGGGCATCAGCGGCGGCGTCGACTCGCTGACCGCCGCCCTGCTCGCCCAGCGCGCCATCAACGAGCTGCGCGCAGAGACCGGCGACAAGGCCTACACCTTCATCGCGGTGCGCCTGCCCTATCACGTGCAGCACGATGAACATGATGCCCAGGCATGCCTGGACGTGATCAAGGCCGATGAAGTGCACACCGTCGATATCGCACCGGCGGTGAAGGCGCTGGCATCTGAGGTCGTGGAGCTGAAGAACGGCTCGCCGACGCTGGTGGACTTTGTCGTGGGCAACGTCAAGGCACGCACGCGCATGGTCGCCCAGTACACCATCGCCGGTGCCCGCGCGGGCCTGGTGATCGGTACCGACCACGCCGCCGAGGCGGTGATGGGCTTCTTTACCAAGTTTGGCGATGGCGCCTGCGACCTGGCGCCGCTGAGCGGGCTAGTGAAGAACCAGGTACGGGCGATTGCACGCAGCTTCGGAGCGCCGGAGTCACTGGTGGAGAAGGTGCCGACTGCGGACCTGGAAGACCTGGCGCCGGGCAAGCCGGACGAAGCGTCCCATGGCGTGACCTACCAGCAGATCGATGCCTTCCTGCATGGGCAGCCGGTTGACCAGGCAGCGTTCGACATCATCGTCGCCACCTACCGCAAGACCCAGCACAAGCGCGAACTGCCGTTCGCCCCTTGATAAGGCTATAGAAGGACCTGTGGGAGCGGGTTCACCCGCGAATACGATGGTGAAGCCACCGACGCATTCGCGGGTGAACCCGCTCCCACAGGGTTCACCGTCAGCCTTTGATTACTTGACGACGACCTTGCCCTTCATCATCGAGATGTGGCCCGGGAAGGTGCAGAAGAAGCTGTAGTCGCCACCAGCTTCCAGCTTGGAAGTGTCGAACTTCACTTCAGTTTCTTTCTCCGGCGCGCCGATCATCTTGGTGTGAGCGATGATCGCGGCGTTGTCAGCCTTGATGTAGTCCTTGTCCAGACCCTGGCTCATGCCTTCGGTGGCAATACCCTGCATGTCGGCGGTCTTGCTGATCACCAGGTTATGGCCCATGACGTTCTTCGGCAGGTTGCCGGAGTGGGTCAGTTTGACGGTGAATTCCTTGCAGCTCTTGTCGACGCTGATTTCCTTGGTGTTGAAGGACATCTGGTCGGTGGAGTCGACAGTCACCGAGCACTCGGCTGCGAAGACAGAGGCGCTGGCGAGGGTCAGCAGGGATACCGCTACAGCTTTCGCAAACATCATGAATCTCCTTGGCAGGGTTTTATCAATTGCGAGACTGCCTGAAACCGTTCAGCCCCTTGCTGATATGGGTCAAGGGGGGTGTCAAGCGGCCAGCCAGTAGAATTGTTCAATCGATTGTATACAACCAATTCAAGGGCACATCATGCCCTTTTATTGGAGGATGGGACAACCTCTCATTTAGGAGCAATACGAAATGACCCTGGGTAGCCTGATGAACAGCCTGCTGGCGGCCTACGCTCATGGAGCGACTGGCGCCATCTGCGAATTCTCCCGTCCGGAGTGAAACCTGCCTTGGAACTGCAGGGCCTGGGCCGTACCCTGTCAGCCTGAGTGACAGGAGATGAGCAATGCCCGTACGTTCCGTTTGTGTATTCTGCGGCGCCAGCATTGGCGCCAACCCTGCCTACCGTGAAGCGGCCATCGCGCTGGGCCAGGCGATTGCCCGTCGCGGCCTGACCCTGGTCTATGGCGGTGGCGCGGTCGGCCTGATGGGTACCGTCGCCGACGCGGCCATGGCGGCCGGTGGTGAAGTGATCGGGATCATCCCCGAAAGCCTGATGAATGCCGAAATCGGCCACAAAGGCCTGAGCCGCCTGGAAGTGGTCGATGGCATGCACGCGCGCAAGGCTCGCATGGCCGAGCTGAGCGATGCCTTCATCGCCCTGCCGGGTGGGCTGGGTACGCTGGAGGAATTGTTCGAGGTGTGGACCTGGGGGCAATTGGGCTATCACGCCAAGCCACTGGGGCTGCTCGATGTGAATGGCTTCTACGAGAAGCTGGGCGGGTTCCTCGACCATATCGTCGAAGAAGGCTTCGTGCGGCCACAGCATCGGGCGATGTTGCTACTGGGGCAGCAGCCGGATGAGTTGCTGGATGGCATGGACAACTTCGTCGCCCCGGTGGCGCCGAAGTGGGTCGACAAGAAGCCCGATTGATTTCCAGATTTTGGGGCTGCTCTGCAACCCTTTCGCGACACAAGGCCGCTCCCACAAAAGCACTGCGTACGCCGATCAATGTGGGAGCGGCCTTGTGTCGCGAAAGGACCGCAAAGCGGTCCCAATATGGATCAGTTAGCGCGGAATGACTGGCTGGCGCGGCTTCTTGTTGCCCTTGCCACCCTTGGCTGCTTCCTTGCGCTCCTTGGCCGCCTGCTGGTTACGCGCAAACGCTTCGGCCTTGGCCTTTTCACGCTTGTCCCACGGCTTGCTGCCATCGCTGCCACGCGGCGGCAGGCCGGTGTGCTGGGTAAGGATCTTCTGGTCCTTGCCCACCTTGTGGCTACCCGCCGGGGTCGAGTTCTTGCGGCGCGCACTCTGGTAGCTATCGGTTTGCGGCTGGTGCAGCGGGATCAGCTGGTGCTTGCCCGGCCCGATCAGGTCGGCGCGGCCCATGCGCTGCAGCGCTTCACGCAACATCGGCCAGCCCTTCGGGTCGTGGTAACGCAGGAACGCCTTGTGCAGGCGGCGCTGCTCCTCGCTCTTGACGATCTCCACCCCTTCGCTCTTGTAGGTCACCTTGCGCAGCGGGTTCTTGCCCGAGTGGTACATGGCCGTTGCCGAGGCCATCGGCGACGGGTAGAACGCCTGCACCTGGTCGGCACGGAAGCCATTACCCTTCAGCCACAGGGCCAGGTTCATCATGTCTTCGTCGGTGGTGCCCGGGTGCGCGGCGATGAAGTACGGGATCAGGTACTGCTCCTTGCCCGCCTCTTTCGAGAACTTCTCGAACATGCGCTTGAAGCGGTCGTAGGTGCCGATGCCCGGCTTCATCATCTTGTCCAGCGGGCCACGCTCGGTGTGCTCCGGGGCAATCTTCAGGTAACCGCCGACGTGGTGGGTGACCAGTTCCTTGACGTACTCCGGCGATTCCACCGCGAGGTCGTAGCGCAGACCCGAGGCGATCAGGATCTTCTTCACACCCGGCAAGGCACGCGCCTTGCGGTACAGTTCGATCAGCGAGCTGTGGTCGGTATTGAGGTTTTCGCAGATGCCCGGGAACACACACGACGGCTTGCGGCAGTGCTTCTCGATGTCATGGCTCTTGCAGGCAATGCGGTACATGTTGGCAGTGGGGCCGCCAAGGTCGGAGACCACGCCGGTGAAGCCCGGCACCTTGTCACGCATCTCTTCGATTTCGTGCAGGATCGACTCATGCGAACGGTTCTGGATGATGCGGCCTTCGTGCTCGGTGATCGAGCAGAAGGTGCAGCCACCGAAGCAGCCACGCATGATGTTCACCGAGAATCGGATCATCTCGTAGGCCGGGATACGCTCCTTGCCATAGGCGGGGTGCGGCACACGGGCGTAAGGCATGCCGAAGACGTAGTCCATTTCCTCGGTGGTCATGGGGATGGGTGGCGGGTTGAACCACACATCCACCTCGCCGTGCTTCTGCACCAGGGCACGAGCGTTGCCCGGGTTGGTCTCCAGGTGCAACACACGGTTGGCGTGGGCGTATAGCACCGGGTCGTTACGCACCTTTTCGAACGATGGCAGGCGGATTACCGACTTGTCGCGGGTCATGCGCGGGCTGTCGAGAATCTGTACGACCTTGGCCTCGTTCGGGTCTTCCACCTCGCCCTTGGCCTGCTCGATGGCACAGGCCTGGGTGTCCTGGGTGTTCACGTAAGGGTTGATGATCTTGTCCACGCGGCCTGGGCGGTCAATGCGGGTGGAGTCGATCTCGTACCAACCCTCGGGAGTATCGCGACGTACGAAGGCGGTACCGCGCACGTCAGTGATAGTCTCGATCTTCTCGCCATTGGACAGACGCTGGGCCACCTCGACCACTGCGCGCTCGGCGTTGCCGAACAGCAGGATGTCGGCGCTGGCGTCGATCAGGATCGAGTGGCGGACCTTGTCCTGCCAGTAGTCGTAGTGGGCGATGCGGCGCAGCGAGGCCTCGATGCCGCCCAGTACGATCGGCACATGCTTGTAGGCTTCCTTGCAGCGCTGGCTGTACACCAGGCTGGCACGGTCCGGACGCTTGCCGGCCAGGCCACCTGGGGTGTAGGCATCGTCGGACCGGATCTTCTTGTCCGCGGTGTAGCGGTTGATCATCGAGTCCATGTTGCCTGCGGCCACGCCGAAGAACAGGTTCGGTTCGCCGAGCTTCATGAAGTCGTCTTTCGACTGCCAGTTCGGCTGGGCGATGATGCCCACGCGGAAGCCCTGGGCCTCCAGCAGACGGCCGATGATGGCCATGCCGAACGACGGATGGTCGACGTAGGCATCACCGGTCACGATGATGATGTCGCAGGAATCCCAGCCGAGCAGATCCATTTCCTCCCTGCTCATCGGCAGGAAAGGTGCTGGCCCGAAGCATTCGGCCCAGTACTTGGGATAGTCGTAGAGTGGTTTGGCTGCTTGCATGTCAGTGACCGGTTCTGGTGTGCAGGGAAATCGCGGGCGCGGAATATAGCACAAATTTTGACCAAATCCGACTGGATTCGTGGGGATTGGTGGGGTGAGCGACGGTTGGGGGTGGGTCGCCAAGTGCCTGGCTTTGGGTTTGCGGTGGTGCGCAAATCGAGCGCCGCCCGCGCGGCGCTTCGCGGGGCAAGCCCGCTCCCACATTTGTTGCAACGTGGCCATGCCTGTGAGGCCATGGTTGTCAGTCTTGGCGCATGAGTGACGAAATGCGGGGGCGGCAGCCGCGCCAACATGGAGATATCGTCAAACCAACAAAGCGGGCAACCATGGCCTGACAGGTTTGGCACGTTGCAACAAATGTGGGAGCGGGCTTGCCCCGCGAAGCGCCGCGCGGGCGGCGCTCGATCTCACAGGCGCTGAAACTGCTGCGGCGAACACCTCGCGGCCTTCATGCAACCTGAAGCCAAGCCCTCACTGCTTCATGCCCAACTCAGCATCATCCATCAGCGCCTTGGCCATCGCACTCAGGTAGTGAGCAGCCCAGATCATCATCGGTTTCTCATCCATCAGGCCGGTGATGGTCAATTCGCGGACATAGCCCATCAACTCCGACGACTGCTCACGGGCGTCCCTGCACGGGATGCCCGGCTCGATGCGGAACAGCGGGTGGGTGCCATTCTCGCCCTGATAGAAGGTGGTCTTGCCGACAGTGAACTGGGTGTCTTCTGTTGTCATTGTTCAATCCCCTGGAAGTTCTCGACTGCCTGGCCGGGCCTCTTCGCGGGCACGCCCGCTCCCACAAGGTCACCACAAATTTCGCTACTTGCACCTCAACCTGTGGGAGCGGGCATACCCGCGAAAGGACCCATCCAGGCGAAATATCACTGATGCCTTACAGCAGGCATCTGCCCCTGCATCGGGTTGTCTTCAAGAAAAGGGGGATCGCGGGGTGGATCGGGGACAATCTTGAGCATGGCGTAATCTCGTCTGATTCCGAAAGGACCGCCACGACATCACTTGCATTTGATGGGTGGCGGCTACGTACGGGTCTGCAAGACCGGACAGACGATAAAACCGGCAGATCCGAGGATCTCCCGTACGCAGCCACCATTGACCGAAATTGCCGACTGGCAGCAATCCGGATAGCGATAGTAATCGTCTGCGGGCTTGCAGGCCCGGTCGCTGCTTTGGCAACGACAGAGCCAGACTAGGCCGCCCAGAAAACCACCGCAATGGCGCAAAGGCGGTTGGAAGCTATTTCAGAAATGGCCTACGCGCAACGGGAAAAAACTGATTATTGCTTGGAGAAATAGGCAAGCACAGGCCTTGTAGGAGCGGCCTTGCGTCGCGATGGGCTGCGCAGCAGCCCCAACACTTTTTGCATCTGCGCTGAAATCCTGGGGCTGCTGCGCAGCCCATCGCGACGCAAGGCCGCTCCTACAGGGGTCCCTGCTAGCTCAATGAGTTATTCATCATCATCGAAGTTGTACATCCCCGGAGCAAGGTTCTCGAAGCGGGTGTACTTGCCGATGAAGGCCAGGCGCACGAAGCCGATGGGGCCGTTACGCTGTTTACCGATGATGATTTCCGCCACGCCCTTGTGCTCGGTCTCGGGGTGGTACACCTCGTCGCGGTACACGAACATGATCACGTCGGCGTCCTGCTCGATCGCACCGGATTCACGCAAGTCGGAGTTCACAGGGCGTTTGTTCGGGCGCTGTTCCAGGGAGCGGTTCAGCTGCGACAGGGCGATGACCGGGCAGTTGAATTCCTTGGCCAGGGCCTTGAGCGAGCGGGAGATCTCGGAAATTTCGTTGGTCCGGTTGTCACCGGCCGAACCCGGTATCTGCATCAGCTGCAGGTAGTCGACCATGATCAGGGCGATTTCGCCGTGCTCACGGGCCAGGCGGCGGGTACGCGCGCGCATTTCCGAGGGGCTGATGCCGGCGGTATCGTCGATGAACAGCTTGCGGTCGTTGAGCAGGTTCACCGCCGAGGTCAGGCGCGGCCAGTCGTCGTCGTCCAGCTGGCCGGAACGCACCTTGGTCTGGTCGATACGGCCCAGGGACGAGAGCATACGCATGATCAGCGATTCACCTGGCATCTCGAGGGAGAACACCAGCACCGCCTTGTCGGTACGCAGTACGGCGTTTTCCACCAGGTTCATGGCGAAGGTGGTCTTGCCCATCGACGGTCGGCCGGCGACGATGATCAGGTCGGCCGGCTGCAGGCCGCTGGTCTTCTCGTCCAGGTCGGTAAAGCCGGTGGATACACCGGTGATGTCGCTGTCGGAGTTGAACAGCGTGTCGATGCGGTCGATGGCCATGGTCAACAGTTCGTTGACGCCTACCGGGCCGCCGGTCTTCGGCCGCGCCTCGGCGATCTGGAAGATCTGCCGCTCGGCGTCGTCGAGAATCTCTTCGGCGTTGCGCCCTTGCGGGTTGAACGCGTTGTCGGCGATATCGGTACTGATGCTGATCAGCTGGCGCAGGGTGGCGCGCTCGCGAATGATCGCGGCGTAGGCCTTGATGTTGGCTACCGACGGGGTGTTCTTGGCCAGCTCGGCCAGGTACGCCAACCCACCGACTTGCGAAGAAAGGCCTTCCTTGTCCAGCTGCTCGTGCAGGGTCACCACGTCGAATGGCTGGTTGGCGTCGGCCAACTTGTGCACGGCACGGAAGATCAGGCGGTGGTCATGCCGGTAGAAGTCGCCATCCGATACCTGGTCCAGCACCCGCTCCCAGGCGTTGTTGTCCAGCATCAGGCCACCGAGCACGGCCTGTTCGGCCTCGATGGAATGCGGCGGCACCTTCAGGGCTGCGGTTTGCAGGTCAAGCTGTTCGGAAGTGGTGATCTCGTTCATGGCCACGAAAGAATTCTGGAGGATGAAAAAGACAAAGGGCACGGCCTGTCGAAAACAGGACCGTGCCCGATGTTAACCGCCTGACCCACAAGGAGCCAGCCAGTCAGCGCAGCTTAGGCAGCTACGACGACCACGCGTACGGTGGCTTCAACGTCGCTGTGCAGGTGCACGGCTACGTCGTATTCGCCAACCTGACGGATGGTGCCGTTCGGCAGACGAACTTCAGCCTTGGCCACTTCAACGCCGGAGGCGGTCAGGGCGTCAGCGATGTCGTGGGTGCCGATCGAGCCGAACAGCTTGCCTTCGTCGCCAGCGGTGGCAGTGATGGTCACTTCCAGCTCGGCCAGTTGGGCAGCGCGGCTTTCAGCCGAAGCTTTCTTGTCAGCAGCTGCTTTTTCCAGCTCGGCGCGACGCTCTTCGAACGCAGCCAGGTTGGCGGCGTTGGCAACGGTGGCCTTGCCGAATGGCAGCAGGAAGTTACGGCCGTAACCAGCCTTAACCTTTACTTTGTCGCCCAGGTTGCCCAGGTTAGCGACTTTTTCCAGCAGGATCAGTTCCATTTGGTAAAACCTCTTAACTTTTAACCTTCACCGTTCGCGGAGTCATTCCCCTTGGGGGACTTGCGACCGCGAAAATCAATCAGGCTGTCGACAATGGCCAAAACCACCAGCAACGGATAAATCAGCTGCATGATCAGCGGCAGCGTCACGTACATCCCCACCAGCCAGAAACCGGCCAGTCGGCCCTGTGCCACCAGCCCGTGCATCAAGGCGATGCCGGCCAGCACCAGTACCAGGCTCGAAGCCGATGCCAGGACGATGAACTGCGGCCCGATGAACGGGGCCACCACCATCACTGCCACCAGGACCGCCATGGCCTGTTTCGGCAACTTCAGGGCGCGAAACTCGCGACCGAAGCCTCCAGGGTTGTACAACGCTGCCTGCCAGTAGCGCGCCAGCACCAGGGCCAACACACTGAACAATTGCACCGTCACTGCTGTGGAAGCGACCAGCACAGGGCGGATCAGCTCACCGGAGAGCACAGGTTGCCCCTCGATTTTCGGCATGGCTTCGGCAAACGCCTTGGCCAGCACATCGAAGGTTTGCGCCAGCGCCAGATCGAGCACGAGGCTGAAAGCCACGGCGAACACGGCACTGACCAGCAACACCCGGCTCCAGGGATGCTCGGCGCGCAACAACGCAGCCAGGCCCAGGGAACCCGCGATCACCAGAAAGGTGATGGGATCGCCCATGACCCACACGGCCAGCCCGGCCAGCAGGCCGCCAGCGATGACCGTTGTAGCATCCTTGAACCCACGCCGCAGCAGCACAAGGCTGCCGGCAGCGGCACTCAACCAGAACAGCAGCGGCAGTACCGCGCTGATGACCACCACCAGGGTGGCCTGCACACGACCGCGCATGATGAAACTTGCTAACGCTCGCATGCTAATCCCTTACTGCTTGTCGACGACCCGGTCTCAGCGGCCGTGGCTGTCGGTGTAGGGCAGCAGGGCCAGGAAGCGGGCGCGCTTGATAGCGGTAGCCAGCTGACGCTGATAACGAGCTTTGGTACCGGTGATACGGCTTGGAACGATCTTGCCGGTTTCGGATACGTAAGCTTTCAGGGTGTTGAGATCTTTGAAGTCGATCTCTTTCACGTCTTCAGCAGTGAAGCGGCAGAATTTACGACGACGGAAGAAACGTGCCATTTAATAGGCTCCTCTAAAGGTCCGTGGATTACTCGTCAGCGTTATCGCTGGAGTCGCTGTCATTGCTGTCGTCGCCGTCGGCGGATTCAGCATGCTCAGGACGCTCACGACGCTCACGGCGCTCGCTGCGGTTTTCTTCAGCCTTCAGCATCTCGGACTGGCCGGTAACGGCTTCGTCGCGACGGATGACCAGGTTACGGATAACGGCATCGTTGTAGCGGAAGTTGTCTTCCAGCTCGGCCAGGGCCTTGCCGGTGCACTCAACGTTCAGCATCACGTAGTGAGCTTTGTGAACATTGTTGATTGCGTAGGCCAGTTGACGACGGCCCCAGTCTTCCAGGCGGTGGATCTTGCCACCATCTTCTTCGATCAGCTTGGTGTAACGCTCAACCATGCCGCCGACTTGTTCGCTCTGGTCCGGGTGAACCAGGAAGATGATTTCGTAATGACGCATGAATGCTCCTTACGGGTTAGTAGTCTGCCAGTAAATCTGGTCAGACAAGGAGTGAATGACACTGTATGTCTTGCACGGAGGGGAGGCACATGAGCGCCTGCCAGCTCGGCAAGGGGCGCAATTGTAGAGAAGGCGGGGCGCACAAGCAAGGTGATTGGTGAATATTTGAACAACCTGAAACACATTACAGACTGCCTGCCCTTTCGCGGGTAAACCCACAGGTACCCCACAGGGCTTAGGCCTTGTGCGATCCCTGTGGGAGCGGGTTTACCCGCGAAGAGGCCGGTACAGGCCGAAGATCAGCGCTTGGCCTGACGCTGACGCACAGCCTCGAACAGGCACACGCCAGTCGCCACCGACACGTTCAGGCTGCTGACACTACCGCCCATCGGCAACTTCACCAGGAAATCGCAATGCTCGCGGGTCAGCCGGCGCATGCCCTTGCCTTCCGCACCCATGATCATCACCAGCGGCCCGGTCAGGTCCTGCTGGTAGATCTCCTGCTCGGCCTCGCCGGCGGTACCCACCACCCACAGGCCACGTTGCTGCAGTTTTTCCAGGGTGCGTGCCAGGTTGGTCACGGCCACCAGCGGGATCACCTCAGCCGCGCCACAGGCCACCTTACGCACAACCGGCGTCAGGGTCGCGGACTTGTCCTTGGGCACCACCACTGCCGTGGCACCGGCGGCATCGGCGGTACGCAGGCAGGCGCCAAGGTTATGCGGGTCGGTCACACCGTCCAGCACCAGAATCAGTGGTGGTGTTTCGGTGCGTTCGAGCAACTCTTCGAGCATCAATTCGCCCCAGACCTGGCTCGGGCTCACCTCGGCTACTACCCCCTGGTGCACGCCCTCTACCCAGGCATCCATCTCGCGGCGCTCGGCCTGGCCGACTGCCACGCGATTTTCCGCAGCCAGTGCCAGCAGCGCCTGCAGGCGAGGCTCGCTACGTCCTTCCGACAGCCAGATCTGCTTGACCCGCTTCGGATGGTGCTGCAGCAATGCCTGCACGGCGTGCACACCGTAGATCTTTTCCAGCTGACTCATGACTTGCTCTTGCTCTTGCGTGGCGCACCGGACTTCGGCGGGCCTTTACGGTGCTTGGTCGGCTTGCCGGACGACTTGCCGCCCTTGTCCGACTTGCTGCTGGCATGGCCGCCACTGCGTGCCTCGCTCATCAGCGCCTTCTTCATTTCGCGGCTCTTGCGCACCTCGGCGTTACGCTGCACGGCATCTTTCGGGAAGTATGCCTCGGCGGTTTCGCTCTTGCGGCTGCGTGGTTTCGGCGTAGCCTTGGCCTCGACCGGTGCCTGCGCGGACTGCTCGGCGGCTGGCGCAGCGCCACGCTGTTTGCGGCCAATCGGCGCAGCGAGGGTTTTCTCCGACACTTCGAAGTCGATCTTGCGCTCGTCGAGGTCAACACGCATGACCTTGACTTCGATGGTGTCGCCCAGGCGGAAGCTGCGCCCGGTACGCTCGCCGGACAGGCGGTGATGCACCGGGTCGAAGTGGTAGTAGTCACCCGGCAGCGCACTGACGTGCACCAGGCCTTCTACGTAGATGTCGGTCAGCTCGACGAACAGGCCGAAACCGGTCACCGCAGTGATCACACCCGGGAAGGTCTCGCCCACGCGGTCCTTCATGAACTCGCACTTGAGCCAGTTGACCACGTCACGGGTGGCTTCATCGGCCCGGCGCTCGGTCATCGAGCACTGCTCGCCGAGTTGCTCGAGGGTGTTCTCGTCGTACGGGTAGATGCGTGCCTTGGGGATGCTCATGGCGCCGGCACGCTTGACGTGCGGGGTATCCACCTTGGAACGGATGATGCTGCGGATGGCGCGGTGCACCAGCAGGTCCGGGTAACGGCGGATCGGCGAGGTGAAGTGGGTGTACGCCTCGTAGTTCAGACCGAAGTGGCCGTTGTTGTCGGTGCTGTACACCGCCTGGCTCAGCGAACGCAGCATCACGGTCTGGATCAGGTGGAAGTCCGGGCGCCCGGCAATGCTCGCCAGCAGTGCCTGGTAGTCCTTGGGCGACGGGTCCTTGCCCTTGTGCAGGGTCAGGCCCAGTTCGCCCAGGAAGGCGCGCAGCTTTTCCAGGCGCTCCGGCGGCGGGCCGTCGTGCACGCGGTACAGTGAAGGCACGCCATGCTTCTGCAGGAATTCGGCAGTGGCCACGTTGGCCGCCAGCATGCATTCCTCGATCAGCTTGTGGGCGTCGTTGCGCACGGTCGGGCGGATTTCCGCGATCTTGCGCTCGTCACCGAATATGATGCGGGTTTCCTGGGTCTCGAAGTCGATCGCGCCGCGGGTATGACGGGCAGCCACCAGCACCTTGTACAGGTTGTACAGGTTCTTCAGGTCCGGCACGACTGCCTTGTACTCCTCGCGCAGCGCCTTGCCCTCACGGGTGCGGGAGTGTTCGAGCATGCTGCTGACCTTGTTGTAGGTCAGGCGGGCGTGAGAGTGGATGACGCCTTCGTAGAACTGGTAGTCGACCATCTGGCCGGCTTTGTTCATGGTCATTTCGCAGACCATGGCCAGGCGATCGACATGCGGGTTCAGCGAGCACAGGCCGTTGGACAGCTCTTCGGGGAGCATCGGCACCACGCGCTCGGGGAAGTATACCGAGTTGCCGCGCTGCTGGGCCTCGACGTCCAGGGCCGAGCCCAGGCGCACGTAGCTGGACACGTCGGCGATGGCCACATAAAGGCGCCAGCCACCGGAGAACAGGCGCAGCTTGCCCAGCGGTTCGCAATAGACAGCGTCGTCGAAGTCGCGGGCGTCCTCGCCGTCGATGGTGACGAACGGCAGGTGGCGCAGGTCGACGCGCTTCTCCTTGTCCTTCTCTTCGACTTCGGAACGGAACTTGCGCGCCTCCTTGATCACGTCCTTGGGCCAGACGTGCGGGATATCGTAGCTGCGCAGGGCAACGTCGATTTCCATGCCCGGCGCCATGTAGTTGCCGATAACCTCGACCACATCGCCTTGCGGCTGGAAGCGCGGGGTTGGCCAGTGGGTGATCTTGATCTCGACGAACTGGCCGATCTTGGCGCCGCCATTGCGCCCGGCGGTCACCAGCACTTCCTGCTGGATCTTCGGGTTGTCCGGAGTCACGTAGCCGATACCGCCTTCTTCGAAGTAACGGCCGACCACGCTTTCGTGGGCACGGGAGATGATTTCGACCAGTACGCCTTCGCGGCGGCCACGTCGATCGACGCCAGAGACGCGGGCCAGGCCGCGGTCACCGTCGAACACCAGGCGCATCTGCGACGGGCTGAGGAACAGGTCTTCGCTGCCATCGTCCGGAATAAGGAAGCCGAAGCCGTCACGGTGACCGGAAACGCGGCCGCAGATCAGGTCCAGCTTGTCTACCGGGGCATAAGTGCCGCGCCGGGTATAGATAAGCTGGCCATCGCGCTCCATGGCACGCAGGCGGCGGCGCAAGGCTTCGATCTGGTCTTCGTCGTACAGACCGAACTCGGCCGCCAGTTCCTCGCGTGCGGCCGGCTCACCACGGTCGGCAAGGCGCTGCAGGATCAGCTCACGGCTGGGAATGGGGTTGTCGTATTTTTCCGCTTCGCGAGCGGCCTCGGGATCGAGGGATTGCCAATCGGCCATCAGAAGGGGTTCACCTTGGGGTATATAGATAAGAATTCTGGCATAGGCGTATTGAAACCGGAAATGTCAGCCTTGGACAGCCCCACCGGCGTCTCCGGCGAGCAGGAACAGGCCTGCGGAATCAACAAGTTGAATTTTTTGAAATTTTTTTCGATCAGGGGGTTTACAGCCTCCCGATGCGTCCGTATAGTGCGCACCACAACGACGGACAACCCCGAAGTTGTAGTAGAGATGAGCGGCGCTGTAAAGCATCAAGTAATCTCGAATGTGTGCCCAGGTGGCGGAATTGGTAGACGCGCTGGTTTCAGGTATCAGTGGCTTAACGGCCGTGGAAGTTCGAGTCTTCTCCTGGGCACCAAATATTTTCAAGTAATAGATGACCAAGGATCTATTACTACTGTGTGAAAGCGAACGATAGTCGCCTTCATCAGATGATGTAAAGCTTTGCCCAGGTGGCGGAATTGGTAGACGCGCTGGTTTCAGGTATCAGTGACTTAACGGTCGTGGAAGTTCGAGTCTTCTCCTGGGCACCATACAAAAACCCACTAGCTTGCTAGTGGGTTTTTTCTTGCCTGCGTTTTTTGTATCCCTCCTCTTTCGATCATAGGTGCAAACCTGCACCGCCCTCTTCGCGGCTAAAGCCGCTCCCACAGGTACTTCACTCCCCTCACCTGTGGCGATCCTGTGGAAGCGGCTTTAGCCGCGAAGAGGCCAGCAAAGCCAACACACCTTCAGACTGTTACACCTTGGTCTGCCCCATGAATTTCTCCTCACCCGGCCACTTGAGAAACGATTTCGTTTACCATTGTTTCCAAATATGTAGCCGTAAGCGAGGAAGTACCCGCATGACGATCCGCCCGCAACCGCTGATGCGTACCTTGGCCGCCGCCGTGCTGAGCCTGGCCATCGGCGCTCCGGCCGCCATGGCAGACGCACCGGTCACCCTGACCATGTACAACGGTCAGCACAAGGAAATCGGCGAGGCCATCGCCCAGGCCTACGAGGCCAAGACCGGTATTCACATCAATATCCGCAAGGGCAGCAGCAACCAGCTGGCCAGCCAGATCATCGAGGAAGGCGACCGCTCGCCTGCCGATATCATCTATACCGAAGAGTCCCCTCCCCTGAACAACCTGGGCGAGCTGGGCCTACTGGCGAAAATCGATGACGCCACCGCGAACATGATGCCCAAGGAATATGTTGGCGCCAACGGCACCTGGATGGGCATCACCGCCCGTACGCGCATCGTCGTGTTCAACCCGAAGAAGGTCGACGAGAAAGACTTGCCGACCACAGTGATGGACTTCGCCAACCCCGAGTGGGAAGGCCGCGTCGGCTATGTGCCCACCAGCGGCGCCTTCCAGGAACAGGCCGTGGCTATCCTGAAGATGCATGGACGAGAAGCCACCGAAGAATGGCTGACCGGCCTGAAGGCATTCGGCAAGACCTACACCAACAACATGGTCGCCCTCAAAGCAGTGGAAAAGGGCGAAGTGGCTGCGGTACTGGTGAACAACTATTACTGGTATGCGCTGGAGCGCGAGCGCGGCAAGCTGGACACCAAGCTCTACTACCTGGCCGATGGCGATGCCGGCAACCTGGTCACTATTTCCGGCGCAGCCGTGGTCAAGGCCAGCAAGCACCCGAAAGAAGCCCAGGCCCTGCTCAACTGGATGGCCAGCGAAGAAGGCCAGCGCGTGATCACCCAGACCACCGCCGAGTACCCGCTGCACAAAGGCATGGTCTCCGACCGCGGCCTGAAGCCGTTCGAAGACCTGCGCCCACCGAAGATCTCCCCTGCCGACTTGGGCAATGCCGAGGAAGCGATCGAGCTTGAGCGCGAGGTCGGCCTGCTCTGATGACTGCCGCCCTGTCCGAGCCGGTGCCAGTACGCTTCGTACCGCGCCGCAAGCGCCCCTCCGTCTGGGTGGTGCTGCCTGTACTGTTCCTGGTAGCGATGAGCTTGCTGCCTTTGCTGTACGTTGCCATGAAAGCCTGGGAAGCTGGCTGGCGTGAAGCCCTGCACCTGCTGTGGCGGCCGTTTGTCTGGGGGCTGATGCGCAACACCCTGATGCTTATGGTCGGGGTGACGCTGATCTGCATGGTGGTCGGCCTGGCCCTGGCCTGGCTGCTGGAGCGCAGCAACCTGGCCGGCCGCCGGTTGTGGGGCGTGGTGCTGTGCCTGCCATTCGCCGTACCGTCGTTCGTCAGCAGCTTCACCTGGGTGTCGCTGAGCTCGGACTTCGAAGGGCTGGGCGGGGCGATCATGGTCATGGCCCTGTCCAAGTACCCGCTGGTGTTCCTGCCAGTGGCCGCGACCCTGCGCAATCTCGACACCTCGCTGGAGGAGTCGGCGCGCACCCTGGGTTGCAGCCGCTGGGGCGTGCTCATCAAGGTCACCCTGCCGCTGCTGTGGCCTTCGATGCTCGGCGGGGCACTACTGATTGCCCTGCACATGCTGGTGGAGTTCGGTGCGCTGTCGATCCTCGGCCTGCAAACCTTCACCACGGCGATCTACCAGCAGTTCGAACTGGAGTTCAGCAATGCCAACGCGGCCATGCTGTCCGCCGTTCTCTTGGCGATGTGCCTGGTGATGCTGTGGCTTGAACTTCGGGTACGTGGCAAGGCCCGCCATGTGCGCATCGGCCAGGGTGTGGCGCGGCGAGCACAACCGGTGCGGCTGCGTGGCTGGGCAGTGCTGGCGCAACTGTTCTGCGTGGGCCTGGCGGTATTGGGCAGCGGTATTCCGCTGGCCATGCTCGGCTACTGGTTGAGCGTGGGTTCATCGGCGGCATTCCCTGTGGCAGCCATTTCCAAGGCGCTGTTCACCTCATTGTCGGTGTCGCTGGGGGGGGCCGGTTTCTGCGTGTTGCTAGCCCTGCCTATCAGCTTCCTGGTGGTGCGCTACAAGGGCCGCCTGGCAATTTGGGCCGAGCGCCTGCCATACCTGTTGCACGCCCTGCCCGGCCTGGTGATTGCCCTGACCCTGGTGTTCTTCGCCCTGCATTACGTGCCGGCGCTGTACCAGACCACGGCACTGTTGCTGCTGGCCTATGCGCTGCTGTTCCTGCCGCTGGCGCAGTCGCCGGTGCGCACCGCACTGAACAAGGCTTCACCTACCCTGGAGGAAGCGGCACGGACCTTGGGCGCGAGCAGCTTTGCCGCGTTCTGCCGGGTGACCCTGCCGATCATCTTCCCGGCCATGGCGGCAGCCTTTGCCCTGGTGTTCCTGGACGCCATGAAGGAGTTGACTGCCACCTTGCTGCTCAGCCCGACCGGCATGACCACCCTGGCCACAGAGGTGTGGGCGCATACGGCCAACGTCGAGTTCGCGGCGGCAGCGCCTTATGCGGCGTTGTTGATTGTGGTTTCGGGGTTGCCGGTTTATCTGCTGACTACGCGGATGTATCTGAACAAGGCGTAACCTTCTTCGCGGGCTTGCCCGCTCCCACAGTTACGGCACTGCCTCACGGCCTGTGCCGTAACCTTTGGGGGATGATCAGGCAATGTTACGCAGCATGCGGCGCACGATCAGCCCATGGACCCTGCCGACTGGCAGCATGTAGAGGCGGCCGAAGCGGTTGAAACACTGTACCGAGGTGGTCACGCTCAAACGCTGCCGGCCATCTCTTTGCTCATTCAGATCCATGCTCACCATTACCGCCAGGTGCGTGTCACGCGAGGTCAGAACCAGTTGTCGGTCGCTGATTGCCTCGACGGTGAAGAAATCCAACAGGTCACCCACTGCCGGGACCCGCTCAGGGTTGCGCGATGAGAAACCGTGGATAGCAGCAACGTTGAATCGGCGCGAGATGAAATCGCGCAGGCGGAAGGCCTGGGCCAGCCAGCCTGGGACGTCCGAGGTCATGGCGCAGTAGGCCTGGATAGCAGTCATTGGCGAGGCGACATGCGCGCTGTCGCAATGCAGGAAATCCAAGTCGCTGGCGGCAGCGACCAGTTGGACGGACACGAACAACTCCTTTTGCCATGTATGCCCGCCATCATAACAACACCGTCCTCCCTGTAGGAGCGGCCTTGTGTCACGATGGGCTGCACAGCAGCCCCAGGGTATCGGTGCCAACGCAGGAATTGCCGGGGCTGCCTTGCAGCCCGTCGCGACACAAGACCGCTCCTACAGGGACCGCATCAGGCTCTGAATTGTCCCAGGCTGGCACGCAACTGTGCGGCCAGGTCATCCATGCCTTGCTGCTGGCGGTGGCCTGTATCGCCACCTCGGCCGAGCGCTTAGCCTGGGCATGCATGGTTTCCACCGCCCACGCGCCGCTAGCCCCTACACGCCTGCCCAACACAGCACAAACCAACACCCAGTTCCACTCACTAGGGATTCCTAACTCTACTGTACATACGCGCGAGGCGTGTCGCGCAAATTGTACTAATTCTATGGTTCAGCGCAGACTCGCCTATCACGACAAATTAATAGCCGACCAATTTCAACCAACCCCAAAGACCAATGAGCGCAAAAAAAATAACGACATGAACAAACCACAAGCTAACAAGCATACGGCGCAAACCACCAGGAAACCTCTTTACATCCTGAAGATCCAAAAGGCCCCTCCGAATGCAAATATTCCTCATCGATAACATCACAGACACCGAACCAGTACGCATCACCTTACCTAGCAAACCAGCGTGACCAAAAGTCTTTCTATTACCAGAAACCATTGGACTATTAGAAAGCAACGACTCTATGCGGTTCACATATAGAATTGAAACATAAACCCATATAAATATAACGATGAACATGGCCACCATCAAAGGAAGGCCGAACCACCGGGCATCGAAGCCAATCATTGCGTCACCTCATACAACAACTCACCAAACATCTCACCGATATCCCCCACGGCCGAACCGCCTGCGACGCCACCAATAGCGCCTCCAATGACAGTACACGCGAGAGCCCCCGGACCGCCCGTAGTCACACCGAGAAAAAGTACGCATCCAACCCCACCAAAAAATCCACCAATCGACCCGCCAGCGATCGATCCCCCAGTACTACCAACCAGAGCTCCAGCCTCCACATATCTGGCCTTTCTGCAGTCTTCAGGGCGGCCAAAGGTACATGCATGATGGATACTCAGCCCAGTTGAAGCCACGTCGAGACCCAAGCCAATATAGGTACCCTTCTTTATCAGATTTGCTGCTTTCGTGACTCCAGCAATCCTCTCGGCATATCCAGCAATCTCACCTGTATGTAGGTAGCTCTTGGTAGATATCCCGAGCGCTCTCTTCATCGAGCCTTCATTTTGCAGGCCTGAACCATACGCAGCCATGTTGTTCAGCTGCTCTTCCAGCTTCATAAACAACGCCATTCTCTTGGCATAAAATTCGTCACGCGCTCTCAGTGTGCCGTTTTTTAAATATTCCCGATGTAACACCTCAATTTCTTCCAACGTCTTCTTGATCGCTTCGAGGTGCCTGCTCCAGCCATCACTCACAATGCCTGCTCCCATAGAAGTGTGAGCGAGCAAGCTTTTCAACATCTCGTAGTTATCCAGAAAGAAGTCATCTACCCCAGCACCATTAATCTCAAGCTGATGGTGAATTCCCGCTGCTTTCGCCATCAAATATGCTTCATGGCTCGTACAAGATGGTGTACTGGGATCTCCAACAATCACCAGCTCCCCACCTACAACTACACCATTGGCTATATGCGCATTCAACACATCAAACTTGGCCAGTTGATTGGCCGACATGGGCGTGCCGGCCTTCAGCGACTCATACGATTGCGCCTGGGGATTGAGAAAGCTGCGCGCCTCGGACATGTCGCACCTCACGCATATTTCTTGTTGTTGATGCGATCCCAGCCGCCAGTAACGTTACCGCCTGCACTACCGTCGAGACGCTTCTGACGGGTGTAAGTGGCTTTGATACGGCCATAGTTGAGCTGCACGACCTCCACCGGAACCCCTGCGCTGGCGCTTTGGGCGTAGTCAGCGATGATCACTTCTTCAAGGACGACTTCGTAGTACTTGAGCTTTTCAGTACCGGCGCGACACACCACTAGCTTCACTTCCTTCAAGTGTTGGCCGGCACAGCTGGCTTCGAGCAGCTTGCAGCTGGCGCTGTCCAAATACTTGGTAAACGTGAAGTTGGTGAGCGTGGTACGCCCGGAAGATGCGCCACCTGCGGAGCTTGCAGTAGCTGAGGTGCTCTGGTTGGCGCCGAACTTGTAGCCGATGATCTCGATCCAGTTGGCGTACTGCGCGTCCAGTGCTTCGCCAGTGATTTCCGCGATTTGAATATAAGCATCGAAAGCCGTGCTTACCTCTCCTTGGTAATGATTGGGCTGATAACGACGGTGTTCGGACATCGCCGCCTTGAGGTTGTTCCCGAAGGTGAATGGCGGATTGCGCTACGTGCCTTCAGGTGCGATTGACACTAGCTCCCCACGCCTGGCGCGGCAATAGAACGCGGGAAAACAAGGTTACTTTGGGAAACTGCCTACAAATTTGCCGATGAAGTCAGCTTGATCGGTGTAGAAGCGGGCTTGCCCGCGAATCAGAAACTGCGGTGGCACGGGCTTCGCCCGTGTTCGCGTAAACTTTTAGATTTCGGGGTGAGGGCTACCAGGTGCTTGTCGTGGGTTCTGAGGCGGTGCGCAAATCGAGCGCCGCGCGGGCGGCGCTCGATCTCATAGGCGCTGAAAATACTATGGCGAAAACCTCCCAGCCCAGACGCTTTCTCAAAAGGCACCTACACAAAAGCGCGCCTACATGATCAAGCTCTGAATTGGCCCAGGCTGGCACGCAGCTGTGCCGCCAGGTCATCCAGCACCTTGCTACTGGCCGTTGTCTGCATCACCACCTCGGCCGAGCGCTCAGCCTGGGCGTGTATGGTTTCCACCCGTCCACGCACTGCCTGCGCCCCGCTCGCCTGCTGTTCGGCCGCGCGAGTGGCCAGGCCGATGGCTGCGTGCACCTGCTCCACCGCTGCCTGCACCGACTGCTGGCGGCGTTCGTTGTCACGCAGCACCAGCAGCCCTTCGCTGGCCTTGAGACCGGCCTGGCTGATGGTGGCCACAGCTTCTTTGGCCCCCTTCTGCAACGCAGCGATATGCGCCTGGATGTCCCCCGTGGAGCTTTGCGTCTTGCTCGCCAGCGCCCGCACCTCATCGGCCACCACAGCAAACCCGCGCCCGGTTTCGCCAGCACGGGCGGCTTCGATCGCGGCGTTCAAGGCCAGTAGATTGGTCTGCTCGGCGATGCCGTGAATAACCGTCAGCACCACTTCAATCTGCTCGCTCTGCTTGGCCAGACGCTCGATCACCTGGGAGCCGGTCTCCACCTGCCCGGCGAGGTTCTCGATTAAACCGGCAAGCTGGGTGGAGGTGCGGCTGTTCTCGTCAGTGGCCTGGCGGATATCCACCACCTGCTGCAGGGCTGCCTGCATCGCGTGGCTTTCAGCCTGGGCCTCGTCGGCCATGCTCGACAGGTCACGCAGGCTGGCTGCCACTTCATCGCGTTGCAGCGCAGCAGCAGCATCGGCGCCGGCATTGCGCTGTGCCATTGCGCCAATCTCCACGCCGGTGCGCTGCGCCACCTCGCCCGCCTCGCGCACGATGGGTTGCAGCTTGTCTACAAAGCGGTTCACCGCCGAAGCCATGTCGCCAATTTCGTCGCGGCTGTCGAGAGGTACGCGCTTGGTCAGGTCGCCTTCGCCAGCCGCCAGGTCGTCGAGGGCGGCAATCAGCAGGCGCAGCTTGCTCAACACCCGACGGCCAAGCACCACGGCTACCACCAGCAGCACACCCAGGCCGACCAGCACCAGGCCCAGGCCGATACGCCAACGCAGTTCGGCAGCGGCATCACGCACGGTTTGTGCAGTATTGGCCTGCATCGAGACGGCACTACCCTGCGCCTTCTCCAGGCGCTCGCGCAGGGTCTTGCCACTCTCGGCCGCAGCACCGACCAGGCTGTCGCCGACCAGTTGCTCGCCGCTGGCGATCAGGGCGGCGAAGCGCTGGTCGAGGGCCTTGAGTTCCTGGTCGATGCCAGCAGTGGAAACACCCATCACCACCTTGCCGATTTCCGCACCATTGGGGTTGATCGAGGCCTCGACGAAGTACACCGCCGGGTCACGCCGGGCAGCGTCGATCACCTTGTCCAGCGCACGCTCGCCCTGGCCCTTGTCCATCAGTGCCTTGTTGATCGGGTTTTGCCGGTTCAGGTAGCGGGTCAGGTGCTGGCCCTGGGCATCGTCGTAAACCACGAACAACACGTTGGGGTTGCGCTGGGCGCGCCGTGCGAAGTCGGAGAGCACCGGCACGTCGTTGTCCCAGATCGCCCGCGGGGCGACCGAAGCCAGCAACTCGGCCATGTCGTTGGCGGAGTCCTTGAGGTTCTTCTCCAGCGTGCTGCGCAGTTGCTGCTGCTCACTTTGCAGGCGCGCCGACAAACCTGCGCTCAGACGCTGGCGGGTGCTGCTGGAAAGGCTGTCGAGGCCCGAGCGGACATCTTGCCCGGCTTGCTCCAGGTCACTGGCGAGTTCGCGGCTATCGCTACCCAGGCGTTCGCCCAGTTCGGCCTCAAGGGCCGTGACCGTGCTGCGGGTGAGCGCAACGGCCACCACCACCTGCACCAAAAGAGCGATACCAAGGGCAACAAACACAGGCCGCAAAAGGCGGCTTCGTAACAATGAGAGGATGGCAGACACGGTGTAACCCTCGTGTTTTCTGGCGCCACTATTTTGATGGCATCTTCAGAAACTTCTTACAGCAAGGGTTGTGCCGATGGCAGCAGGGAAATGCGCCAAGGTCTAGCAATGAGGTTGCCCGCACGGGCCTCTTCGCGGGTGAACCCGCTCCCACATGGACCGCGCAGGTCCTGAGGATTGTGCAGTTCCTGTGGGAGCGGGTTTACCCGCGAAAGGGCCGGGACAGGCATACCCCACAAATGAAAACGCCGCAGCCCCTTTCAGGGCCGCGGCGTCAGATCAGCCAGGAAGGCGGATCAGGCGAACGGATGACGCAGCACGATGGTCTCGTTGCGGTCCGGGCCGGTGGAGATGATGTCGATCGGTGCGCCAATCAGCGCTTCGATGCGCTTGATGTAGGCGCGAGCGTTGGCTGGCAGTTCTTCCAGGGTTTTCACGCCCAGGGTCGACTCGCTCCAGCCTGGCATCTCTTCGTACACCGGCTCCAGGCCGATGTAGCTGTCGGCATCGGAAGGCGCGTCGATGACGGCACCGTTCTCGTTCTTGTAGCCGACGCAGATGTTGATGGTTTCCAGGCCATCCAGTACGTCCAGCTTGGTCAGGCAGATGCCCGAAATGCTGTTGACGTCGATGGCGCGACGCAGGATCACGGCATCGAACCAGCCGCAACGGCGGGCGCGGCCGGTGGTGGAGCCGAACTCATGGCCACGCTTGGCCAGGGTAGCGCCAGTCTCGTCGAACAGTTCGGTCGGGAACGGACCGGAACCTACGCGAGTGGTATAGGCCTTGGTGATACCCAGGATGTAGTCCAGGTACATCGGGCCAACGCCAGAACCGGTGGAGATACCGCCAGCGGTGGTGTTGGAGCTGGTGACGTACGGGTAGGTGCCGTGGTCGATGTCCAGCAGCGAGCCCTGGGCACCTTCGAACATGATGTCCTTGCCGGCACGACGCAGGTTGTGCAGTTCAGCGGTGACGTCGAGCATCATCGGCTTGAGCTGTTCGGCGTAGGCCATGCATTCGTCCAGGGTCTGCTGGAAGTCGATGGCCGGCTCTTTGTAGTAGTTCACCAGCTGGAAGTTGTGGTAGTCCAGCAGCTCACCCAGCTTGGCGGCGAAACGCTCACGGTGGAACAGGTCGCCCACGCGCAGGCCGCGGCGTGCGACCTTGTCTTCGTAGGCCGGGCCGATACCACGGCCGGTGGTGCCGATCTTGGCTTCGCCACGGGCTTTTTCGCGGGCCTGGTCCAGGGCAACGTGGTACGACAGGATCAGCGGCGCAGCAGGGCTGATGCGCAGGCGCTCGCGCACCGGTACGCCCTTCTCTTCCAGCTTGGTGATTTCACGCATCAGGGCATCCGGGGCAACGACCACGCCGTTGCCGATCAGGCACTGTACGCCTTCACGCAGGATACCGGACGGAATCAGGTGCAGAACGGTCTTTTCACCGTTGATCACCAGGGTGTGACCCGCGTTGTGGCCACCCTGGTAGCGCACTACGGCGGCAGCATGTTCAGTCAGCAGATCGACGATCTTGCCTTTGCCCTCATCACCCCACTGGGTGCCCAGGACGACGACATTCTTACCCATTACATTGGTCCTCATTCACGCAAACTTGGTTGCCGGCCTACTGCCGGCGCAGAAACTCACTGGGCCAGCGGCAGAACCTGCCAGCGCCCGTCTTGCTGAATCAATTGCCGATCACAATCCGCCTCGAGAGCAGCACTCAACGGCTGGCCAGGCAGGGCCTGGACCACACGCTGGCCCTCGTTGCGCAACTGGCAGACTTGCTGCCAGAGGGCCGCATCGCCACTGTCCGGCATCCAGATGCCGCCAGTTGGCAATACGACCTCCGCTCGCCCCAGTGTGACCAGGGTCTTCAAATCCGTGGAAAAACCGGTGGCCGGGCGGGCCCGGCCAAAGTCGGCGCCGATGTCGTCATAGCGCCCGCCCTGGGCGATCGATTGACCTTCACCCGGCACGAACACGGCGAACACCACGCCAGTGTGATAGTGGTAACCGCGCAGCTCGCCGAGGTCGAAGTACAGCGGCAGGTCGGGGAAGCGCGATGCCAGGCGATCGGCGATCGCCAGCAGGTCGTCCAGCGCCGCCAGCACGCTGGCCGGGGCACGGCCCAGACGCACGCGAGCTTCGGCCAGCACTTCGCGGCCACCGCACAGTTCGACCAGCGCACGCAGCATGTTGCCCAGGTCCTTCGGCAGATCGGCGGTCAGCACCTGCACTTCATCCACGGCCTTGCGCTGAAGCGCATCGAACAGCTGCTGCTCGACCGCACCGGACAGGCCGGCAGCACGGGCCAGGCCGCGGTAGATACCGACATGACCGAGGTCCATGTGCACATCCGGCACATCGGTCAGCTGCAGCGTGGCGAGCATCAGGCTGATGACTTCGACATCGCTGGTGGGGCTGGCATCGCCGTACAGCTCGGCACCCAGCTGGATCGGGCTGCGCGAGGTGGACAGGGCACGCGGCTGAGCGTGCAGCACGCTGCCGGCATAGCACAGGCGGCTCGGGCCTTCACGGCGCAGGGTATGGGCGTCGATGCGCGCCACCTGCGGGGTGAAGTCGGCGCGGAAGCCCATCAGGCGGCCGGACTGCGGGTCCACCACTTTGAAGGTGCGCTGATCCAGGTCCTGGCCGGCGCCGGTGAGCAGCGATTCCAGGTACTCGATATGCGGGGTGACGACCAGTTCGTAGCCCCAACTCTGGAACAGGTCCAACACCTGGCGGCGCGCGATTTCGATGCGCGCAGCCTCAGGTGGCAGTACTTCCTCGATGCCATCTGGCAGCAGCCAGCGGTCTACCGTTGCCATTACGCCATTTCCCCTCTGGTCCGGGCGGCTTGCCAGCAGGCGAGCCGTCAGTAAAGCCGGTATCGCGCACAGCAGCAGGCAGCACTGATCCCAGCGCAGCCACCGTACCCGACACCCTCGAATTGCCTTGCGACCTGACCACACCGTCAACTGGCGGTTTGCCAATCAACCTTGCAGACGCAAAAAAGCCGGGAAATTTCCCGGCTGCCTCATCATACACCCCTTTTCATTCAGGATGCACCCCGCCTGGTGTTTTAGCTGCCAGGCGGGGCGCCGCTGCATGAAAGTCAGGGCCTGAGCATCACGGCCTGCTCTTGTCCAGGAAGCGGAAGAACTCGTTCTTCGGGTCCAGGACCAGCACGTCGCTCTTGCTCGAGAAGCTCTCGCGGTAGGCCAGCAGGCTACGGTAGAACGCATAGAAATCAGCGTCCTGGGTGTAGGCCTTGGCGTAGATGGCGGCCGCCTGGGCGTCGCCGTCACCGCGTGTTTCCTCTGCTTCGCGATAGGCCTCAGCCAGCAATACGCGGCGCTGACGGTCGGCATCGGCACGGATACCTTCAGCCAGCTCGTTACCCTTGGCGCGGTGCTCGCGGGCTTCACGCTCACGCTCGGTGCTCATGCGGTCGAACACGCTGCGGTTGACTTCCTTCGGCAGGTCGATGGCCTTGACGCGCACGTCGACCACCTCGATACCCAGTTCCTTGGCAGCCATGCGGTTCAGCGATGCAGTGATGTCAGCCATCAGCGCGTCACGTTCACCGGAAACCACCTCGTGAAGGGTACGTTTACCGAACTGGTCACGCAGGCCGCTTTCCAGACGACGCGACAGACGCTCGTCGGCGATCTGCTTCATGCCGGACGTGGCGGTGTAGAAGCGTTCGGCGTCCTTGACGCGCCACTTGGCGTAGGCATCGACCATCACCGCTTTCTTCTCCAGGGTCAGGAACCGCTGGGTCGGAGCGTCGAGGGTCATCAGGCGGGCGTCGAACTTGCGCACCTGGTTCACGTACGGAATCTTCACGTGCATGCCCGGCTGGACATCCGCCTGGACCACCTTACCGAAGCGCAGCAGTACCGCACGCTCGGTCTGGGACACAATGTAGAAGCTGTTCCAGGCCACGATGGCCAGGACCACGGCGGCGATCAGGGCGATCAGCGATCTATTGCTCATCAGCGGCTCTCCCTAGTACGCAGTGGCTGCTGTTGCTGTTGCAGGTCCTGCGCCGCACGGGCGGCCGCATCGTTGACCGATGGCGACACGCTAGTGGCCGGCGCGGACGGGTTGCGGCTGCCTTCGACCATCTTGTCCAGCGGCAGGTAGAGCAGGTTGTTCTGCCCGTCCTTGGTTGCCACCATGACCTTGCTCGAATTGCTGTAGACCTCTTGCATGGTCTCCAGATAGAGACGCTGGCGGGTCACGTCAGGTGCCTTGCGGTACTCGCCGAGCAGCTTGGTGAAGCGGTCGGCCTCACCCTTGGCGCGGGCGATGACTTCGTCGCGGTAACCGTTGGCGTCCTCGATGATGCGCTGCGCCTGACCACGGGCCTCCGGCACCACGCCATTGGCGTAGGACTCGGCCTGGTTGCGGGCACGCTGCTCATCTTCGCGGGCACGGATCACGTCGTCGAAGGCTTCCTGCACTTCACGCGGGGCTGCCGCGCTCTGTACGTTGACCTGGGTAACACTGATACCGGTACGGTAGGTGTCAAGGAAACGCTGCAGGCGTTCACGGATATCCACGGCCATCTGCTCACGGCCTTCGGTCAACACCTGGTCCATCGAGGTGGAACCCACCACGTGGCGCAGGGCACTTTCGGTCGCGTGCTGCAAGCTGATCTCAGGCTGGTCGACGTTGAGCACGAAGTCCTGCAGGTTGCTGATCTTGTACTGGACGGTCAGCGGTACCTCGACGATGTTCTCGTCTTCGGTCAGCATCTGGCCCTGCTTGGTGTAGGCACGCTCGCGCGTGACGTTCTCCATGTACTTGCGATCGATCGGCGGGAAGTAGATGTTCAGGCCGGGACCGACCGTCTCATAGTACTTGCCAAAGCGCAGCACAACGGCCTGCTCCTGCTCGTCGACCACGTACACGGCGCTGTACAGCCAGATCGCAGCCAGTACCGCCAGGCCGATGCCCAGCAGACCAAGGCCACCGCCCTTGCCGATATTGCGGTCACCGCCGCCACGTTTCTTGCCGCTGCCGAACATGCCGTTCAGGCTGTCCTGCAATTTGCGGAAGGCCTCGTCCAGATCCGGCGGACCTTTCTTGTCACCACCGCCGCCACCACCATTACGGCGGCCGCCCCAGGGATCCTGATTGTTCGAGTTGCCACCCGGCTCGTTCCAAGCCATAGCGCTCTCCATCTGATAAAGCAAAGACGCGCCCACGGCGCGCCGTCCAATGCTACAGAATGCCTGTCACTGCTGCCCGGCGACGTCGACGAGCATTTATTGCAAAGTGTGTTGCTCGACAAACACTTGCGGCTCCATGCCTTCACGGCTGACCAGGCGATTAAGTTCTACCATGGGCAGTCGCACGCTCAGCAGGCTGCGCCCTTCTTCATCATGCTCTTCACTCTGCACGGCACCCAGGGCAAAGAATTGCGCGCGCAAGCGGGCAAAACGCTGCTCCAGACACAGGGTACCGACAAACAGATCATCCCCCAGCAACTCGGCAATCGCCTGGCCGACCAGCTCCAGGCCACGCCCATCGCGTGCCGATACCCAGACCCGTTCCGGCTTGCCATCGGCATTGCGCTGGATCTGCGGCTCGACATCTTCGAGCAAGTCGAGTTTGTTATACACCTCGAGGATCGGCAACCCTTCGGCACCAATCTCGCCCAACACCGCCAGCACCTGCTCGATCTGCTCCATGCGCTCTGGCTCATGGGCGTCAATCACATGCAGCAACAAGTCGGAGTTGCTCGACTCTTCGAGCGTAGCCCGAAATGCCTCGACCAGCTTGTGCGGCAAGTGGCGAATGAAGCCCACGGTATCGGCCAGCACGATCGGTCCCAGGTCGTTCAGCTCGAGCCGGCGCAGGGTCGGGTCAAGGGTGGCGAACAACTGGTCCGCGGCATACACCTCGGATTCGGTCAGGGCGTTGAACAGTGTGGACTTGCCTGCGTTGGTATAACCCACCAGCGACACCGCCGGGATATCCGCGCGCTTGCGCCCGCGGCGCGCCTGCTCGCGCTGGCTGCGCACCTTCTCCAGCCGTGACTTGATCTGGCGAATGCGCACCCGCAACAGGCGGCGGTCGGTTTCCAGCTGGGTTTCACCCGGGCCGCGCAGGCCGATACCACCCTTCTGTCGTTCAAGGTGGGTCCAGCCGCGCACCAGCCGCGTGCTCATGTGCTCGAGCTGGGCCAGTTCGACCTGCAGCTTGCCTTCATGGGTACGCGCCCGTTGAGCGAAGATATCGAGGATCAGCCCGGTACGGTCGAGCACACGGCACTCGAAAACGCGTTCGAGGTTGCGCTCCTGACTGGGCGTGAGGGTGTGATTGAAAATCACCAGGTCTACCTGTTCGGCATGGACCAGGTCGTGCAACTCTTCGACCTTGCCACTGCCAATCAGGTATTTGGCGGAAGGCTGATGCCTTGCCACCGTGACCAGCGAGACGATGTCGGCACCAGCCGACAATGCCAGCTCCTGGAACTCCTGCGGGTCTTCGCGCGCCTCAGGGTTCTGACCTTCCAAGTGAACGAGCAACGCTCGCTCACCACCACCGTGGCGCTCAAAGAACAATGCAGGCTCCTATCAGGCGTTGCCTGGCTCGCTGTCGCCGTGTTCGGAATCGGACGGGCTTGGCAGGCGAACCGGACGGGCAGGAACCACGGTCGAAATGGCGTGCTTGTAGACCATTTGGCTGACGGTGTTCTTCAGCAATACAACGAACTGGTCGAACGACTCGATCGAACCCTGCAGTTTGATGCCGTTGACCAGGTAGATGGATACCGGGACCTTTTCTTTTCTCAAGGTGTTCAAGTAAGGGTCTTGTAGCGAATGCCCTTTTGACATATGCCGCACTCCTGTAAGGATAAATAATAGAAAATCAAGAAAATCGATAAATTAGGCCGCCCCTTCGCAAGAATAGACGGCAATCAGCAGGGACTCAGCTCAATATGGAGATGGCCCCAAGGTATTTCAAGGTGCGGGACAGATTGTCGCAGGCCAGGCTGTCAAGCCAGTGGACTTCAGGCCAGCCACGCAACCATGTGAACTGCCGCTTGGCCAGCTGTCTGGTGGCAATGATACCGCGTTCACGCATCTCATTCTCAGTCAGCTTGCCGTCGAGGTAGTCCCAGACCTGCCGATACCCCACTGCCCGTATAGACGGCAGCCCGGCGTGCAAGTCACTTCTGGCTCGCAGCGATCGGACCTCGTCGACGAAGCCCTGTTCCAGCATCTGTGAAAATCGTAACGCAATTCGCTGATGCAAAATGTGACGATCTGTAGGAGCAATCGCCAAACTCGCGACAGTATAGGGCAAATGTCCGCCTGCGCCTGCGTCTGCGCCGCGACTTTCCGCGAATTGACGCTGGCGATGTGCAGTCATGCTCTCGCCACTCACCCGGTACACCTCCAGCGCACGAATCAGCCGCTGCGGGTCGTTTGGGTGAATACGCGCCGCCGACTCCGGGTCAACCTCGGCCAACTGACGGTGCAACTCGGCCAGGCCCAGCGCCTCAGCCTGGGCTTCGAGCTCGGCACGCACCGCGGCATCGGCGGCCGGCATGTCGGCCAGGCCATCGATCAACGCCTTGTAATAGAGCATGGTGCCGCCCACCAGCAGCGGGATCTTGCCGCGCGCGGTGATCTCGGCCATGGCCTCCAGGGCATCGGCACGGAACTGCGCAGCCGAATAGCTCTCGGCCGGGTCACGAATGTCGATCAGCCGGTGCGGGTGAGCGGCGAGGATTTCCTTCGACGGCTTGGCCGAACCAATGTCCATGCCTCGGTAGACCAGCGCCGAGTCGACGCTGATCAACTCGCACGGCAGGACCTTGGTCAGTTCGATGGCCAGGTCGGTCTTGCCGGCCGCCGTCGGGCCCATCAGGAATATTGCAGGGGGCTTGCCGCTCATTTCATCGACCGCGCAGGAAGAGTTTGTCCAGGTCGTCCAGGCCCATCTGGGTCCAGGTGGGGCGACCATGGTTGCACTGGCCGCTGCGCTCGGTGTTTTCCATATCACGCAGCAGGGCGTTCATCTCGGGGATGGCCAGGCGCCGGTTGGCGCGCACGGCGCCGTGGCAGGCCATGGTGCCGAGCAGCTCGTTGAGGTGCGCCTGGATACGGTCGCTAGTGCCGTATTCCATCAGGTCGGCGAGCACATCCTGCACCAGTCGGTTGGCCTCGGCCTGCTTGAGCAAAGCCGGAATCTGGCGGATCGCCAGGGTCTCGGGGCCCAGGCGCTGCAGCTCGAAACCCAGCCGCTGGAACCACTGCGCGTGCTCTTCGGCGCAGTCTGCTTCGCGCTGGCTCAAGGCCAGGGTTTCGGGCACCAGCAGCGGCTGACCGCTGAGGCCTTCGCTGGCCATGGCCACCTTCAGGCGCTCGTACATGATCCGTTCATGGGCGGCATGCATGTCTACCAGCACCAGGCCGATGGCGTTCTCGGCCAGGATGTAGATGCCCTTGAGCTGCGCCAGCGCGTAGCCCAGCGGGGGAATGTCACCCTGGCTTTCGGGCAGCGCCGTCGCTGGCGCCGTACCTGCCTCCAAAGGCTTGTAGAACTCGCGATACACCGCCTGTGCTTCGGCCGCCGGCAACGGCTGCGTGGGGCGTGGGGTGTACTGGTACTGGTAACCCGCGCCACTGCCGCCATTGGAAAACGACTGCTGCGGGGCACGCGGCTGTTCAAGCACCGGCGAGGCCAGGCGCATTTCGCCCTGAGGGCCGAACTCACCGGCCTGCTGGCCCGTGGGGCGGACCATCTCGGGGACGGCGGCAGGCGCCGCCAACTGGTCTTCCGGGCGTACATCGGCCAGGGCGCGATGCAGGGTGCCATACAGGAAGTCGTGAACCGAGCGCCCCTCGCGGAAACGCACTTCGTGCTTGGTCGGGTGCACGTTGACGTCGACGCCGTTGGGCTCCAGCTCCAGGAACAGCACGAAGGTCGGGTGCCGGCCATTGAACAGCACATCGCGGTAGGCCTGGCGCACGGCATGGGCGACCAGCTTGTCGCGCACCGCACGGCCGTTGACGAAGAAGTACTGCAGGTCTGCCTGACTGCGCGAGAAGGTTGGCAGGCCGACCCAGCCCCACAGGCGCAGGCCGTTGCGTTCCACGTCGATCGGCAGCGCCTGTTCCATGAAGCCGGGGCCACAGATGGCGCCTACCCGCCGCGCACGGGCAGTTTCATCGTGGGCCTCGTGCAGGCTGAGGATGCTCTTGCCGTTGTGGCGCAGATGGAAGCCGACATCGAAGCGCGCCAGCGCCAGGCGCCGGATCACTTCCTGCAGGTGATCGAATTCGGTTTTCTCGGCCTTGAGGAACTTGCGCCGGGCCGGAGTATTGAAGAACAGGTCGCGCACTTCCACCGAAGTCCCCACCGGGTGCGCCGCTGGCTGCACCCGCGGGGTCATGTCGCGGCCTTCGGTTTCCACCTGCCAGGCCTCGGTTGCGCTGGCGGTACGCGAGGTCAGGGTCAGGCGCGCCACCGAGCTGATCGAGGCAAGAGCCTCACCACGGAAGCCCAGGCTCAGTACCCCTTCAAGGTCCTCCAGCTCGCGGATCTTGCTGGTGGCGTGGCGGGCCAGGGCCAGCGGCAGGTCGTCGGCGGAAATGCCGCTGCCATCATCACGCACTCGCAGCAGCTTGACGCCGCCCTGCTCCACTTCCACGTCGATACGTCGGGCGCCGGAGTCCAGGCTGTTCTCCAGCAACTCCTTGGCGACAGAAGCCGGCCGCTCGACAACCTCGCCGGCGGCAATCTGGTTGGCCAGCCGCGGGCTGAGCAGCTGGATGCGCGAACCGCCACTCATTGCGAGGCCAATGTGGTAGCAGGAATGTCGAGGCGCTGGCCGACCTTCAGCTCATCGGTCTTGAGGCTGTTGGTGCTGCGCAGGCTGGCCGCGCTGACCTGGTAGCGCACGGCGAGCATCGCCAGGGTCTCGCCAGGGCGCACCGTGTGCTCACGCGGGCCAGCGGCGATCTTGCCGGTGTCGCGCAGCCAGGCGATGTAGGTGCCAGGCGGCGGGTTCTGCTGGAAGTACTGGCGCACACCGGTGTGGATCGAACGGGCCAGGGCCTGCTGATGGCTGGCGGTGGCCAGCTTGGCGGCTTCGTTGTTGTTCGAGATGAACCCGGTTTCAACGAGGATCGACGGAATATCAGGCGACTTCAGCACCATGAAGCCGGCCTGCTCCACCCGCTGCTTGTGCAGCGAGGTAATGCGGCCCATGTTGCCCAGCACCTTTTGCCCGACATTGAGGCTGGAGCTGAGCGTAGCGGTCATCGACAGGTCAAGCAGCACCCCCGCCAGCATGCGGTCCTTGTCGTCGAGGCTGACGTTACCGGCACCACCGATCAGGTCGGAACGGTTTTCCGTGTCGGCCAGCCAGCGCGCGGTCTCGGAGGTGGCGCCGCGATCGGACAGGGCGAATACCGAGGCGCCAAAGGCGGCACGGGACGGCGCGGCGTCGGCGTGGATCGAGATGAACAGGTCGGCCCCCTTCTTACGGGCGATTTCCGTGCGCTTGCGCAGCGGGATGAAGTAATCGCCGGTACGGGTCAGTTCGGCCCGGAAGCCTTTTTCGCTGTTGATCTGACGCTGCAGTTCCTTGGCGATCTGCAGCACGATGTCTTTTTCATGCTGGCCACGCGAGCCGGACGCCCCCGGGTCTTCGCCGCCGTGGCCGGCGTCGATGGCAACCACGATGTCACGCTTGCCGCTGGGTACCGGCGGCAGCTTGATGGCGGGCTGGGCCGGGGTCACCGGCACCGCCGGTGTGGTTGCAGGCGTGGTTGCAGGCGTTGGTACCGGTGCCGCAGGCGGCGCGCTGGCCGCGACGGCGTCGGCTTCCTGGTCGTACAGGTCGACCACCAGGCGGTTGCCGTACTGGGCATTGGGTGCCAGGGTGAAGCTTTTTGGGGTAACCGACTTTTTCAGGTCGACCACCACGCGCAGGTCGGTCGGGGTGCGCTGGGCCGAACGCACGCTGCTGATCGGCGTATTGGAGGTGGCCACGTTCAGTGGCGCGGCCAAGGTCGCGCCATTGATGTCGATAACCAGGCGATCTGGTGCGCTCAGGGTGAAGACGCTGTGCTGCACGGGGCCAGACAGGTCGAAGACCAGCCGCGTGTTGTCGGGCGCGCGCCACAGGCGCATGCTCTTGACTTGAGTGACGGCCAGAGCGTCAACGGTCACCGTTGTCAGCAGCAGCCCAACGATGGCGACCAGTGCGCGTATGCGCATACCTACCCCACTTACTGTTTATAGTGTTCGGCCAGTGCCACGCACCAGGCCTCGCCGCGAGCCCCCTGCGGCGACAGGTTCAGCGAGCGTCCGCCCGCTTGGGGGCTTATGGTAATGGTCAGGTCAGGCTTTGGCAAAACGCCCGCACCCTTTTGTGGCCATTCGAACAGGCACAGCGGGTCACCCTCGAAATAGTCACGAATGCCCATGAACTCAAGCTCCTCCGGATCGACCAGGCGATACAGGTCGAAGTGAAAAGCTCGGACCTCACCAATTTCATAGGGTTCGACCACGGTGAAGGTAGGACTTTTCACTGCACCAGTATGGCCCAGGCCACGAATCAGGCCACGCGAAAGCGTGGTTTTGCCCGCCCCCAGGTCACCTTCCAGGAAAATCACGCCGTGACCACCGGTCACCTCTGCCATTTTTGCGCCGAAGGCGACCGTGGCCGCTTCATCGGCCAGAAACAGGTTTAAGCCAGACACGCAGAATGCTCCTCCAACAACTCTCGAATGACCGGCGCCAGATCGCTGGCAGCCAGGCCTCTACCTTTAACGCCCAGACGCTCGCCAGCACAGGCGTGCAGCCATACCCCCAGCCCCGCGGCATGCCATGCATCCAGCCCCTGTGCCAGCAACGCCGCCAGCACACCGGTCAGCACATCGCCCAGGCCGGCACCAGCCATGGCCGGGTGGCCACGTTCGCACAGCAGCAGCTGCCCGGCCGGGTCGGCTACCAGAGTGCCGGCCCCCTTGAGTACGCAGACGCTGTTGTAACGGCGCGCCAACTTGCGTGCGGCGCCCGGGCGGTCCGCCTGCACCGCCTCGGTGGAAATGCCCAGCAGCCGCGCCGCCTCCCCCGGGTGCGGGGTAAGGATGCTGCCACTGGGCAGGGCCAGCGGCATGCGCGCCAGCAAGTTCAGGGCATCGGCGTCCCACACCTGCGGGCGCTTGGCATTGGCCACTGCCGACAGCAGGCTGCGGCCCCAGGCCGCCTGGCCCAGGCCGGGGCCGACCACCAGCACCGAGGCACGCTCCAGCACGCCCATCAGCTGGTTGGCCGAACTGGTGCCCAGGCACATGACCTCGGGCAGGCGCGCCAGGCTGGCGGCCACGTGCTCAGGCCGGGTCGCCACGCTGACCAGCCCGGCGCCACAGCGCAGGGCGGCTTCGGCACTGAGCAGCACGGCGCCACCGGTACCGAGATCGCCTCCGACCACCAGCACATGGCCGAAGTCACCTTTATGGGCATGCGCATGCCGTGCAGGCAGGCGCGCGACAGTCACGCTGCTGAGCAGTTGTGGGGTATGGCTGAGGTGTTTGGTCTGCGGCATGGGGTCAAAGGCTCCAATGTCTGGCAGAATTATACGCACCTGAGCCCGTATTGCCTTGCCCATCCATGTCCGTCTGTACGCCTGACCTCGCCCAACTGGCCCAATCGATCAAGATTTGGGGCCAAGAACTCGGTTTTGCCCATGTCGGCATCGCCGGGGTCGACCTTGGCGAACACGAAAACCATCTGCAGCGCTGGCTCGACGCCGGCTACCAAGGGGAGATGGATTACCTGGGCGCCCACGGCAGCAAGCGCGCGCACCCGGAACAACTGATCCCCGGCACGGTGCGCGTGGTATCGCTGCGCATGGACTATCTGCCCGGCGACACCCAGATGGCGCAGCGCTTGGCACAGCCGGAAAAGGCCTACGTGTCGCGCTACGCCCTGGGCCGGGATTACCACAAGCTGGTACGCAAACGCGTGCAGTTCCTGGCCGATCGCATTCAGGAAGCCATCGGCCCGTTCGGTTACCGCGCCTTCGTCGACAGCGCTCCGGTGCTGGAAAAGGCCTTGGCCGAGCAGGCCGGTCTGGGCTGGATCGGCAAGAACACCCTGCTGCTCAACCGCAAGGCGGGCAGCTACTTCTTCCTCGCTGAACTGTTCGTCGACCTGCCGCTACCGGTGGACGAAGCCACCACCAGCGAACATTGCGGGCGTTGCCAGGCCTGCCTGGACATCTGCCCGACCCAGGCGTTCGTCGGGCCCTATGTGCTGGATGCGCGGCGTTGCATCTCGTACCTGACCATCGAACTGCGGGGGCCGATCCCCGTCGAGTTGCGTTCGAAGATGGGCAACCGGGTGTTCGGTTGCGATGACTGCCAGATCGTCTGCCCGTGGAACCGCTTTGCCAGGCACAGCCAGGAACAGGACTTCCAGCCACGCCACGGGCTGGAGAATGCCGAGTTGGCAGAGATGTTCTTGTGGGATGAAAGGACCTTCCTGCGCAAGACCGAAGGCGGGCCATTGCGTCGGGCCGGGTATGAGCGCTGGTTGCGCAACCTGGCGGTGGGGCTTGGCAATGCGCCTTCGACGATCCCGGTGATCGAAGCGCTGAAGGCGCGGCGCGAGGATGCCTCGGAGCTGGTGCGCGAGCATGTGGAGTGGGCGCTGGCGCAGCACGGCATTTCGTAGCCACACCCCCTGTGGGAGCGCATGTCAAGGCTACTGCTGGTCGTTGTAGTGGAACTTGGGCATTTCCCAATGGAACCGGATCGCCAGCAACCGCAACAGGAACCCGCCAAACAAGGTCAGCAGCATCGCCTGCTCTGCCGGTAGCTTGAAGTACACGCACCCCAGATAGAACCACGCCGCGGCGAACGACACGCTGGCATACAGCTCGCGGCGGAACACCAAGGGAATGTCGTTGCAGAAGATATCCCGCAAGATCCCGCCAAATACCCCTGTGATCACTCCGCTGATCGACGCCACCAGCATGCCCTGCCCCATCTCCAGTGCGGTCATGCAGCCAATCAGGGTAAAGGCCACCAGCCCCAAGGCATCGAGCACCAGGAACAGAGAGCGCAGGCGGCGCATCATCGGTGCGATGAAAATGGTCAGCAGCGCCGCACAGCTGGTCAGCACCAGGTACTCCGGGTGCTTCACCCAGGTCAGCGGGTAATGCCCGAGCAGCACGTCGCGTACCGAACCACCACCCAGGGCAGTGACGCAGGCAATCAGCACCACGCCGAACCAGTCCATGCCGCGGCGGCCGGCAGACAACGCGCCGGTCATGGCTTCGGCGGTGATGGCGATGAGATAGAGCATCAACAACATGGTGCAGGGTCCGTGCGGGCGGGCGAGAAAGGCGCGCAGTCTAACCAGTTGCCCATGGCACCAAAAGGGGGCGCAGATAGAATATCTGCGCCCTTTCGGCTCACACCTTGATGAAGTGCTCGCGATAGTGACGCAGTTCGGCAATCGATTCGCGTATGTCGTCCAGCGCCAGGTGGGTATTGCCCTTCTTGAAGCTGTCACGCACGGTTGGTGCCCAGCGTGCAGCCAGCTCCTTCAGGGTCGATACATCCAGATTGCGATAGTGGAAGTAGTTTTCCAGGTTGCGCATGTGCCGGTAGAGGAAGCGGCGGTCCTGGCAAATGCTGTTGCCGCAGATCGGCGACTTGCCTTTCGGCACCCACTGCTCGAGGAAGGCAATGGTCTGCGCCTCGGCTTCGGCCATGCCGACCTTGCTCTCGCGTACGCGCTGGGTCAGGCCCGAAGCGCCATGGGTGCGGGTGTTCCACTCATCCATGCGCGCCAACACTTCGTCACTGTGGTGGATGGCGATCACGGGCCCTTCGGCCAGGGTGTTCAGCTCGCTGTCAGTGACGATGGTGGCCATCTCGATGATGACGTCGCTGTCCGGATCCAGGCCGGTCATTTCCAGGTCGATCCAGATCAGGTTCTGTGGGTTTTGCATGCAGGGGCTCCTCGTATAGGCCGTCATAGTAGCGTAGTGGCCAAGGCACGCCCATTCACGGCTCGAAGGTAAGCGAAATGGTTCGCCGCCTGGCGTGCTAAACTGCCTGCCGTTTTCAACCTGCCCCTCCACGCACGGAACCTTCATGGCCAAACGCCAGCTCAATCGCCGCCAGAACTGGCGCATCGAAAAAATCCAGAACGAGCGCGCCGCGCGTGCGGCCAAACGCGAACAGCACGTGCTGCAGGAACTGGAGGGTGGCGACCTGGGGCCGGAGCAGTTAGGCCTGGTGATTGCGCACTTCGGTGTGCAGGTAGAAGTGGAAGCCCAGGACGGCGAAGCCGCGGGCCAGGTGTTCCGCTGCCACTTGCGCGCCAACCTGCCGGCGCTGGTTACCGGCGACCGCGTGGTATGGCGGGCGGGCAACCAGGGCATTGGCGTGATCGTCGCGCAGATGCCGCGCAGCACCGAGCTGTGTCGGCCGAACAACCATGGCCAACTGAAGCCGGTCGCGGCCAACGTCGACCTGATCGTGATCGTCTTCGCCCCTGCTCCCGAACCGCACCCGAACCTGATCGACCGTTACCTGGTAGCGGCGGAACACGCCGGCATTCGCCCGCTGCTGCTGCTGAACAAGGCCGACCTGATCAACGACGAGAACGGCCCGGGCCTGCATGCGCTGCTGGAGGTTTACCGCGAGCTGGGCTACCCGCTACTGGAGGTCTCGGCACACCACGGTGACGGCATGCAACGCCTGCAGCAGATGCTCGACGGCCACATCAGCGTGTTCGTCGGGCAATCGGGGGTGGGCAAGTCGTCGCTGGTCAACAGCCTGCTGCCAGATGCCGGCACCCGTGTCGGCGACCTGTCGGAATGGTCTGGCCAGGGTACCCATACCACCACCACCGCACGGCTGTATCACTTCCCTAACGGCGGGGACCTGATCGACTCACCGGGTATCCGCGAGTTCGGCCTGGGTCACGTCAGCCGCAGTGATGTGGAGGATGGTTTCATCGAGTTCCGCGACCTGTTCGGCACCTGCCGCTTCCGCGACTGCAAGCATGATCGCGAACCGGGCTGTGCACTGCTCAAGGCGCTGGACGAGGGGCGTATCAAGCAGCAACGGATGAACAGCTACCGCTCGATCATTGCCAGTTTGCCGGAAGACGCTTACTGACCCCCTAGGGGCGCGAGGCTCAGCTGCAGCACGCGCCTGTAGGAGCGGCCTTGTGTCGCGATCGGGCCGCAAGGCGGCCCCCGGATTTCTGCTTTTTTGCAAAGATTGCCGGGGCCGCTCTGCGGCCCTATCGCGACACAAGGCCGCTCCTACAAGGACCGTGCAGGACGCGCCAAGAACCTACTGGTCCTTGGCCTCATCCATCTTCAGCGTCCCCTCTTCGAAGATGTTCAGCTTCTGGCGCAGTTCACGCGGCTGCATGGGGGCCTGCCCGGCTTCCCCTGGCGCCGCCGGTGCCGCAGCGGCCGGCGGCGCAGGCTCGGCAGCCGGTGCTTCTGGTGCGCCCTGCTCGCCTTCGATATTGCGCTGGGCCTTCTTGGTCAGCACGATGATGTCGATGCGGCGGTTGACCGGGTTGAACGGGTCCTTGCGGTCGAACAGCGACGACGAGGCGTAACCCACCACCCGTGCCACCTGGCCATCCGGATAACCACCGGCCACCAGCGCACGGCGCGCGGCGTTGGCACGGTTGGCCGACAGCTCCCAGTTGCCGAACTCGCCAGTGCCGGCATACGGCTTGGCGTCGGTGTGGCCGCTGATGCTGATCTTGTTCGGCACCGCCTTGATGGTGTCGGCCATGGCCAGCAGGATGTCCTCGAAGTACGGCTGAAGGCGCGCGCTGCCAATGTCGAACATCGGCCGGTTCTCGGCGTCCATGATCTGGATGCGCAGGCCGTCCTGAGTGATCTCGAACAGGATCTGGTCCTTGAACTTCTGCAGTTGCGGGTTCTCTTCCACCTTGTTCTGCAGTTCCTGCAGCAGCAACTCCAGGCGCTCACGCTCGACCTGCTCGGCCATGGTCTCCACCTGGTCCTTGTCCAGCTGGATGCTGGTATCAGGCGTCGGCTCCGACTTGGCTTCAGGGTTGATGGTCTTTTCCGGCGCCAACTGAGGCGAGCCGCCCAGGTCGATGACATAGGGCGTGCCGCTTTCCGAGAAGCCGATCGGGTCCTTGAAATAGCCGGCAATGGCGATCTTCTGTTCCGGCGTGGCCGTGGACAACAGCCACAGCACCAGGAAGAACGCCATCATCGCCGTGGCGAAGTCGGCGAAGGCGATTTTCCAGGCGCCGCCGTGGTGGCCGCCGCCAAAGCGCTTGACGCGCTTGACGATGATGGGCTGATTGTTCTCCATGACTCAGCGACCGCGAACCGCTTGTTCCAGTTCGGCGAAGCTTGGGCGGTGCTTGGGGTACAGCACCTTGCGCCCGAACTCGACCGCCAGTGAGGGCGGCATGCCCGAGGCCGAGGCCACCAGCGAAGCCTTGATCGATTCGTAGAGGTTCAGCTCTTCCTTGGCATCGTGCTCCAGGCACTTGGCCAACGGGCCAAAAAAGCCGTAGGCCGCCAGAATACCGAAGAAGGTACCCACCAGTGCCGCACCCACATGGAGGCCGATGGAAGCCTGGTCACCATCACCGAGCGAGGCCATGGTCACCACGATACCCAGTACCGCCGCGACGATACCGAAGCCGGGCATGCCGTCGGCGATGCCGGTTACCGCATGGGAAGGGTGTTCCAGCTCTTCCTTCATGCTTAGCAGTTCCATGTCGAACAGGCCCTCGAGTTCGTGCGGGGCCATGTTGCCGGTGGACATGATGCGCAGGTAGTCGCAAACGAACGCGGTCATGCGCTCATCGGCCAGCACCGTCGGGTACTTGGCGAAGATCGGGCTGGCGGCGGCGTCCTCGATGTCGGCCTCGATGGCCATCATGCCTTCACGACGGCTCTTGTTGAGGATCTCGTACACCAGGCCCAGCACTTCAAGGTAGAAGGCGTGAGTGAAGCGCGAGCCGAACATCTTCATCGACTTCTTGATGACATGCATGGTCATGTGGCCAGGGTTGGCCTGCAGGAATGCACCAAAGGCCGCACCGCCGATGATCAGTACCTCGAACGGCTGGATCAGCGCCGCGATCTTGCCATGGGAGAGTACGTATCCGCCGAGCACGCTCGCGAATACGACAATGATGCCGATAATTTTAGCCATAGGTTCAAAGCACTTGCTGTCGTGGTCAGGGGAAGAGGCGGAAGCTTTAAAACTCTTCTTCTACTTATCGGCAGAACTGCGCCAGACTATAGCCACTCATTGCGAAAAGCCAGTTCGGACTGATGTCAAAATGCCAATTGAAACCAAGGTGCCCGCTCAGGCTCCACGTACGCTAGAGGCCTGGGTAAAGCTGCTCGAGAGCGTTCGCATCCCCGTGCCGAAGCACAGCTACGACCGGGTCATGGCCGCCATCCACGATAACCGCCGCTCGCTGCGCGATATCGCCGAACTGATGCAGGATAGCCCGGCACTGGTGCTGTCGGTGATGCGGGAAGCCAATCACCCCACCAATGCCAGCCTGGCCGAGCCTGCCGAAAGCCTGGAAATCGCCCTCAACCGCCTGGGCCTGGAGCGCAGCGAACAACTGCTCAAGCGCCTGCCTGCGGTGCCCGTCGAAGAGATCCCGCCGGTACTATGCCAGTTCCAGTTGATCAGCCAGCATGCCTCGCAGCAGGCCAGCGGCCTGTTCGCCAGCCGCCTGGCACGGCTGTGGCAGGAAATCCACTGGGGCAGCCTGCTGTTCCTGTCGCCACTTTGGCCGCTGGCGCTGGCCTACCCCAAGCTGCTCGATACCTGGGAACTGCGGGTTATCCACAAGGGCGAAGACGCCGCCCATGTCGAGGAAGAGCTGTTTGGCGTGCGCATCATGGCGCTGTGCCAGACCATGGCGGAGTACTGGCGCCTGCCACAATGGGTGACCCAGGGTTACCGCCTGCTGCTGGAAGAACGCGAACAACTGGCCCAAGTGCTCAATATCGCCCGCGACCAGGACCTGCTCAGCCAGCAACATCGCCTGGATGCCGAACCCGGCCTGCGCCGCTGGTTCAACCAGCCGGCCAACACCGTGCTGCTGGCCAACAACCTGGCCCTGGCGGCACAGGTGGGCTGGGACAACCCACACCTGCTGCGCTGGCAACTGCTGACCGCGCTGTACCTGCAGACCTCTCTGGAAGACGTGCAGCAGCAGGTGCACCAGCAAGCCGCGGCCAGCGCCCGCCGCCATGCCCAGCATGCCCTGTTCCACCCGGCCGAAGCGCTGATCTGGCCCTGGCACCAGCGTCGCCCGCACCCGGACATGCTGGCACCGCCACCGCCCAGCAGTGACGACCTGGCGCGCTGGCGCAAGCTGTGCCAGCACCTGCTGGCCCAGCCCAGCCCGTTCACCAACACCGTGCACCTGGCCACCCAGGCCCTCGAGGCCCTGCTGGCCTGCGGCATGCAGCGCATCCTGCTGCTGAGCCTGGACAAGGCCAGCGACTACCTGCGTGTGCAGCAACTCGCCGGCCTGCCCAAGGAGGCCGGAGCCCTGGCCCTGCAGGTATCGCAGAATAGACTGCTGCAAAAGCTGCTGGCCCAGGCCGGGCAATTGCGCATCACCCCGGAAAACCACAGCCAGTTCTCGGCCCTGTTGCCGGCGCCGCTACGTGCCTTGTTCCGCAGCGAGCACGTGCTGCTGCGCTCGCTGGCGGTGAACGACCAGGTGCTGATGCTGATGGTGGCTGACCAAGGCTGCCGACCAATGGCCGATATCAGCGTGCAAGCCTTCGGCAAGACCGCACAATGTACCGAGCGGGCACTGTCGGTGTTCGCCAACCGCAAGGCCTGAGCCTTGCGCTACAATCGCCCCTCTTTCCACTCTGGAGACCGTGGATGACTGACTTTTCCGGCCTGCCCCTGGTGATCGAAGCCGCGGACCTGCTGCCACGCCTGGATTCGCCACAGCTGATCCTGGTCGACCTGAGTAGCGCCAACCGCTATGTCAGCGGGCATATCCCCGGCGCACACTTCGTCGAAGGCAAGCGTACCCAGCTCGGCCAGCCCCCCGCGCCCGGCCTGCTGCCGGCCCTGGGCGAGCTGGAAAAACTGTTCAGCGAACTCGGCCACCGCGACGATGCCGTGTATGTGGTGTATGACGATGAAGGCGGCGGCTGGGCCGGGCGCTTCATCTGGCTGCTCGACGTGATCGGCCACAAGCGTTACCACTACCTCAATGGCGGCATCCAGGCCTGGCCCGCCGACAAGCTCTCCACAGAAGTGCCCGCCAGCGGCAACACGCCGGTGCACCTGCGCATCGACACTTCGCCAACCGCCACCCGCGAGTACCTGCAAAGCCGCCTGGGCGCCGACGACCTGGTCATCTGGGACGCCCGTGGGCCGCAGGAATTCAGCGGCGAGAAAGTGCTGGCTGCCAAGGGCGGCCACATCCCCGGCGCGATCAACTTCGAGTGGACCGCCGGCATGGACCTCAACGACCACCTGCGCATCCGCCAGGACATCGCCGAAGTCCTGCAGAACCTGGGCATCACCCCCGACAAGGAAGTGATCACCCACTGCCAGACCCACCGCCGCTCCGGTTTCACCTACCTGGTGGCCAAGGCCCTCGGCTACCCACGCGTCAAGGCCTACGCCGGCTCGTGGAGCGAATGGGGCAACCACCCGGACACGCCTGTAGAAGTCTAAGGAACCTGCATGAAATCCCGTTTGTTCATCATCAGCCAGTACCTGCTGCCGCACCACCTGCTGTCGCGGCTGGCCGGCTGCATCGCCGAGTGCCGCGTGCGCTGGTTCAAGAACGCCTTCACCGCCTGGTTCGCCAAGCGCTACCAGGTCAACATGAACGAAGCGCTGGTCGAGGACCTGAGCGCCTACGAGCACTTCAATGCATTCTTCACCCGCGCCCTGAAGCCGGGGGCCCGCCCGCTGGACGAGACCCCGGGCGCCATCCTGTGCCCGGCCGACGGTGCCGTCAGCCAGCTTGGCCCGATCGAGCACGGCCGCATCTTCCAGGCCAAGGGCCACGGTTTCAGCGCGCAGGAACTGCTGGGCGGTGACCCGGCCATGGCCGCGCCGTTCATGGGCGGCGAGTTCGCCACCATCTACCTGTCGCCCAAGGATTACCACCGCGTGCACATGCCGCTGGCCGGTACCCTGCGTGAAATGGTCTACGTGCCGGGCCGCCTGTTCTCGGTCAACCAGACCACCGCAGAGAACGTCCCCGAGCTGTTCGCCCGCAACGAGCGCGTGGTCTGCCTGTTCGATACCGAGCGCGGGCCAATGGCCGTGGTGCTGGTTGGCGCGATGATCGTCGCTTCGATCGAGACCGTATGGGCCGGCCTGGTGACGCCGCCCAAGCGTGAGCTGAAGACCTTCCGTTACGACGAAGCCAGCCGCACGCCGATCCACCTGGAGAAAGGTGCCGAACTGGGCCGCTTCAAGCTGGGGTCGACTGCTATCGTGCTGTTCGGGCCGGAACAGGTGAAGTGGGCGGAGAACCTGGGTGCTGGTTCCGCGGTGCGCATGGGGCAGCAGTTGGCTGCGCCTGTGCAGGCTTGATTGCGGCTTTTGCTTTGAAGTGGTTGACGCGATTTTTGCTTCGCCAGTGAGATCGAGCGCCGCCCGCGCGGCGCTTCGCGGGACAAGCCCGCTCCCACATTTGTTGCAACGTGGCCATGCCTGTGGGAGAGGCGTTGTCAGCCTTTGTACAGGACTTGAGACAGGTGGGGCGGCAGCAATGCCAACCCAGAAATCCAGTCAGCCCCCCAAGGCTGACAACCATGGCCTGTCAGGTTCGGCACGTTGCAACAAATGTGGGAGCGGGCTTGTCCCGCGAAGCGCCGCGCGGGCGGCGCTCGATTTCACAGGCCCTGAAGATACAACGGCAAACTAGCCGCGCGCGTCGCGGTCGCGCAAGCCCAGCAGGTACAGCACCCCATCCAGCCCCAGGGTGGAAATCGCCTGCTTGGCAGACTGGCGCACCAGCGGCTTGGCACGGAACGCAACACCCAGGCCGGCCAGCGACAGCATCGGCAGGTCGTTGGCACCGTCACCCACGGCAATGGTCTGCTCCAGTTGCAAGCCTTCTTCGCTGGCCAGCTTCTGCAACAGCTCGGCCTTGCGCTGGGCATCGACGATCGGCTCCACGGCCACGCCGGTCACCTTGCCGTCGACCACTTCCAGTTCATTGGCGAACACATAGTCGATACCCAGGCGCGCCTGCACCTGGCGAGCAAAGTAGGTAAAGCCACCGGACAGGATCGCAGTCTTGTAACCCAGGCGCTTGAGCTCGGCGAACAGGTTCTCGGCACCTTCGGTCAGGCGCAGCGACGCACCGATCTCGTCCAGTACACCCACATCCAGGCCCTTGAGCAACGCCATGCGCTCCTTGAAGCTGGCGCGGAAGTCCAGCTCGCCGCGCATGGCGCGCTCGGTGATCGCGGCCACCTGCTCACCCACACCGGCGGCCTTGGCCAGTTCGTCGATGACTTCGGCCTCGATCAGCGTCGAGTCCATATCGAACACCGCCAAGCGGCGGTTGCGGCGGAACAGGTCGTCCTTCTGGAAGGCGATGTCGACGCTCAGTTCTTCAGCCAGGGCGAAGAAGTCGGCACGCAGAGCCTGGGAATCGCTCGGCACGCCGCGCACGGAGATCTCGATGGACGCCTTGCCCTTGCCGGTATCGGCATCCAGCGCCACACGGGCCGACAGGCGCTCGATGCGCTCGATGGTCAGGCCATACTGGCTGATCACTGCACTCACCCGCTGCAGCTGCTCAGGGGTGATCTTGCGGCTGAGCAGGGTGACGATGTGGCGCGCCTCGCCCTGGCCATCGGCCCAGTGCTGGTAGTCCGCCTCGGAAATCGGCGTGTAACGGGCCTGCAGGTTCAGTTCATGGGCCTTGGCCTGTACACTTTGCAGCAGGGCGGTAGCCACTTCGTTGTCCGGGATGTCGACCAGAATGCCGAACGACAGGGTGCCATGCATGACTGCCAGGCCAATGTCGAGGATGCTCACACCGCCCTGCAGCAGGACGCCGGTGATAGCCGCAGTGAGACCGGGACGGTCCTCACCGGTGATGTTGATCAGGACGATTTCGCGCACAACCTGGCTCCGACTTCGATGAAAAATGCGCATTCTACCGATTTTCCGTGATCATCGGGCGCCAACGATACTTTGCCGACAAAACCCGGCTCGCTATACTGCCCCACACTTTCATGCCATTAAGAGCCGAGCTCAGTGAACCGGCCCACGCCCGTCAAACCAGACAACTTCTTCCTGATGATCTATCGCGCCCTGAGTCAACGTCGCGTGCCACTGGCACTGCGCATCGCCTGCACCAACATATTCCTGGTGGCGCTGGCGTTGGTGATCTACGCCTGCGTAATGGGCCTGCAGTTCAAGCAGGCCATGCACGAGCAGGCCGATGCCCTGGGCCAGAGCCTGACCACCCAGACCGCCACCTCGGCGACCGAGCTGCTGGTGGCCAACGACATCCTCAGCCTCAACGTGCTGCTCGGCAACCTGGTGAAAAACCCGCTGGTGGCCCATGCGGCGATCTACAGCGTGGACAACCGCATCCTCGCCGAAGCCGGCCAGCGCCCGCGCAACAGCCTGCTGGGCGAGGCCGAAGGCCTGTACCAGACCAAGATCACCTTCCAGGACGTGACCGCCGGGCAACTGCGCATCAGCCTCGACATGAGCCAGTTCCAGCAGCCGATGTTGATCAGCCTGCAGAGCATGGGCATCCTTGCCGCCATCCTGCTGGTGCTGGCGCTGACCCTGAGCCTGCGCCAGGGCCGCTTCATCACCCTGCCGCTGCTGCAATTGCGGGTGTGGCTGCGCGACCCGCAACCCTATACCCCGGCCACCGACCGCCAGGACGAGATCGGCGACATCGCCCGCCAGCTGCATGCGCGTCTGGCCCCACCGCCGCCACCTGAGCCAGAGCCTGAGGAAGAGGACGACGAGCAGTTCGACGACCTGCACGACGCCGCCCCGGCAGCCAAGGCCGCACCACCGCGCGCCAAGCTTGCCGCCCAGGCGGACGAGGATGACGACGAAGCCTTCGCCGGCCTGCTGGACAACGACAGCGCACCCAAGGCCATCGTGGCCGAATCCGACGAGCCGCAGTACAGCGCCGTGCTGGCTGTGCAACTGGGGTCGCAGGAGCAGCTGCGCCGCCTGCCACGCACGCGCCTGACCGAACTGACCGAGCGCTACCGCGATTGCCTGGAGCACGCTGCCTCGCTCTACGACGGGGAAACCCACACGCTCAACGACGGCAGCACCCTGGTGCTGTTCCACAGCCGCGACTGTGGCGAAGACTACCTGACCAACGCCATCTGCTGCGGCGAGCTGTTACGCGCCCTGGGCCATGCCCTGCAGATTGAAGTGGCGGACAGTGGCATTACCCTGCAGTTGCAACTTGGCCTTGCCCTGGGCAACGACCTGCAAGGGCTGGAGCTGGTGGACCTGTTGATGGCCGAGAAGGCCCAGGACGCTCTGGCGCTGTCACAGCACAGCCGCAACCTGTTGCTGGTGGAGCGGCAGATCAGCGATGACACGCTGATTCGCCAGCGCGCCCGCATTCGCCCGATTGCCAGCCCGGAAGGCGCCTGCTGCGTGGAGCGCCTGATGGAGCCCTACCCGTCGATGCTGGAGCGGCAGTTGGCGCGGATGCACGAACGCCGGGCCTGATACCGGGCTGGCCTCTTCGCGGGTAAACCCGCTCCCACAGGGCCTGCGCCAACCTGTGGGAGCGGGTTTACCCGCGAAGAGGCCAGCACATACAGTACAAAAACAGCAGATACGAAAAAGCCCGCAACGATGCGGGCTTTTTCGTATCTGGCAGTCCAATCAGAACCGATAGACTTCCATATCGGTACGAATTGGTGCAGCCATCGGGATCTTGGATTTCTCTGGCGTTTTCTTCACCTGTACCGGCGCAGCTGGCTTCTTAGGCGACTCTTCGGCAATCGCCGGCTGGTTGGCCAGCGGCTTGACCGCCGTACTCAGCTGTTCGGCCAGCTTCTGCAACAATTGGCCCTGGGCCTGCACCTGCGACGCCTCGCTGCCCGCATGCGGCTGCTCAAGGTGAACGATGCGGTTGTCACGCACATGACCACGACGGTCCAGCAGGCGCCACTGGGCATCGAGGATGGCCGGCTGGTCCTTGCCCGAGTCCAGGCGAGTGATCGACAGCAGCACTTGTACATCCGGGCTGAAACCCGCCGCCGCCGGGGCCAGCACTACGCGCTGGCTGTCCAGGCGCCAGGCGAGCTGGCGCACCAGCAACTGGTCGATATCCGACGAAAGGCTGCCAGCCCAGCGACCGTCGGTCGCCGGACTCAGGCTGCCGTCGGCCTGACGCTGCAGGAATGTCTCACGTTGCAGGTAGTCGGCCACCGATACCGGGCCGAGCACCACGGCCATGCCTGCACTCTGCGAAGGCTGGCCAGGATCACCACTGTCGAGCTGGTACAGGGCAACCGGCTTGTGCATGGTGCACCCGCCAAGGCCCAGCAGGCCAGTCATCAACAGCGCAAATGGAAGGCGCAGAAATTTCATCATCCCATCCAGGCGGTCGCCAAACGGCCAACCGCAGTGATACATGTAGATTCAAACGGGCACACGGCCACGCCGGCACCGCAAGGGCCATATCATCCGCGAAATAACCGTCCGACTCCAGCATTTCTGCCCGGAACGACGCTGAAATTGCCGTTCCAGACATTTCAACCGGTTACGCCGGCACTTCCACCTGCAACCCATCGACCCGCTGGAACCCGCGTGGCAGCTTGCTGCCACGCCGGCCGCGCTCGCCCTTGTAATGCTCCAGGTCGTCCGCTTTCAGAGATAGGGTACGCTTGCCGGCTTGCAATACAAGTGTCGCGCCTTCGGCAATCACGGCCAGATCGGTAACAAATTCTTCACGGCTGGCCACACGATCGCCTGGCACACCGATGATCTTGTTGCCCTTGCCTTTGCCCAACTGGGGCAAGTCGCTGACCTTGAAGACCAGCAGACGGCCCTCGGTGGTCACCGCCGCCAACCAGTCCTGCTCGCGGTTGGCCACCGGGCGCGGGGTCATGACCTTGGCACCGTTGGGCAGGCTGAGCAAACCCTTGCCGGCCTTGTTCTTGGCCTGCAGGTCTTCACCCTTGACCACGAAGCCGTAGCCGGCGTCCGAGGCCACCACATACAGCGCGTCGTCGTCCGGCAACAGCACGCATTCGAAGGTGGCACCCGGTGGTGGCGTCAGGCGGCCGGTCAGCGGTTCGCCCTGGCCACGCGCCGACGGCAGGCTGTGAGCTGCCAGCGAGTAGCTGCGGCCGGTAGAGTCGATAAGCACGGCAAACTGGTTGGAGCGCCCCGCGGCGGCGGCCTTGAAGCCATCACCTGCCTTGTACGACAGGCCGGTGGCATCAATGTCGTGGCCCTTGGCGCAGCGCACCCAACCCTTTTCCGACAGCACCACGGTAACCGGCTCGGTCGGCATCAGCTCATTTTCCGACAGGGCCTTGGCTTCGGCGCGCTCGACGATCGGCGAACGACGATCATCGCCATAGGTTTCGGCATCCTTGATCAGCTCGGTGCGTACCAGCTTGCGCAGCTTGGCATCGCTGCCCAGCAGGGCCAGCAGCTTGGCCTGCTCTTTCAGCAGTTCGTCCTGCTCGCCGCGGATCTTCATCTCTTCCAGGCGCGCCAGCTGCCTCAGGCGAGTCTCGAGGATATAGTCAGCCTGGATCTCAGTCAGATCGAAGCGGGCGATCAAAGCCTGCTTGGGCTGGTCCTCGGTACGGATGATGTGTATCACTTCGTCCAGGTTGAGGAACGCGGTCAGCAAACCTTCCAACAGGTGCAGGCGCTTCTCCACCTTGTCCAGGCGGTGCTGCAGACGGCGGCGAACGGTAGCGGTGCGGAACTCCAGCCACTCCAGCAGCAGCGCACGCAGGTTCTTCAGCTGTGGTCGACCGTCCAGGCCGATGATGTTGACATTGACCCGGTAGCTACTCTCCAGGTCGGTGGTCGCGAACAGGTGCTGCATCAGCTCGTCGGCGTCCACGCGGTTGGAGCGCGGGATGATGACGATACGGCACGGGTTCTCGTGGTCGGACTCGTCACGCAGGTCGGCGACCATCGGCAGCTTCTTGGCCTGCATCTGCGCGGCGATCTGCTCCAGCACCTTGGCCCCGGAGACCTGGTGCGGCAGAGCGGTGACGACGATGTCGCCATCCTCGACGCGGTATACGGCGCGCATGCGGATAGAGCCACGGCCGCTTTCGTACATCTTGAGGATCTCTGCCCGCGGCGTGACGATCTCGGCCTCGGTCGGGTAATCCGGCCCCTGGATGTGCTCGCACAGCTGCTCGATGGTGGCCTTGGGCTCGTCGAGCAAGCGCACACAGGCTGCCGCCACTTCACGCAAGTTGTGTGGCGGCACGTCGGTGGCCATACCCACGGCAATGCCGGTGGTGCCGTTGAGCAGAATGTTGGGCAGGCGCGCCGGCAGCACGGCCGGCTCCTGCAAGGTACCGTCGAAGTTCGGCACCCAGTCCACGGTTCCCTGGCCGACTTCACTGAGCAGCACTTCGGCATAGCGCGACAGACGCGCTTCGGTATAACGCATGGCAGCGAACGACTTCGGATCGTCCGGCGCACCCCAGTTGCCCTGGCCGTCGACCAGGGTGTAGCGGTAGCTGAACGGTTGCGCCATCAGCACCATGGCCTCGTAGCAGGCCGAGTCGCCGTGGGGGTGGAACTTGCCGAGCACGTCACCGACGGTACGCGCCGACTTCTTGTGCTTGGCATCGGCATCGAGCCCCAACTCGCTCATGGCGTAGACGATGCGTCGCTGCACCGGCTTCAGGCCATCGCCGATGTGCGGCAGGGCGCGGTCCATGATCACGTACATGGAGTAGTTGAGGTAGGCCTGTTCGGTGAAGTCAGCCAGCGAGCGGCGTTCTACGCCGTCCAGGCTGAGTTCCAGTGAGTCGCTCATGCGGGCCTCGTCATTTCAGGTTCTGGCGCAGCAGCATGGTGCCGCCGCGCTGGGTAAATTCAAGTTGTTTCAGGGCACTCATGCCCAGTAATACGGTCTGCCCGTCCAGGCCCGGCACCACGATGGCGCGCACGTCCTGCAGGCGGATATCACCCAGTTGCAGGCTGGCCAGGCGTGTACGGTAGCCTTCGGTACGGCCGTTGGCGGTACTGAGCTGCACCGGGCTGCCGCGCTCCAGGCCCAGCTCGCGGCCCAACGCCTCGGGGATTGCCACGTCGGTGGCGCCGGTGTCGAGCATGAAATGCACCACCTGGCCGTTGATCGCACCATCCACCACGAAGTGACCCTGGCCATTGCCCAGCAGGCGCACCTCGATAAAGCCTTCGCCATGCGACGACTGCACTTGGGCATTGGGGTTGCGCTGGTTATCTTCCCATTGGCCGAAGAAACGCGTGGCAAGGAACAGCGCCGCCACCCAGGCAACGATCATCAACACCTTACCAGCCCGCTTGCCCGGAGCCTGGCTCATGGCTTGGCGCTCCAGCCGCCTTCCGGTGCGTCGAAACGCCAGACGATCGGGCGTGCTTCACCATCGGCGCGGGCACCGTTGTTGTTGTCCACACCGATCCAGGCGCCCTTGGCATCGATCACCAGGGCCTCGGCAAGACCGAACGGCTGTTGATAGCGGCGCGACTCGACCAGGGCATCGGCAGCGAACGACCAGCAGCGCTCGACCTTGCCGCTGTCGGTATCACGCCGACAGACCCGATAGGCGTTGCGCTCGAGGGTGAACAGCTTGCCCTCGAACCAGGCCAGGTCGGCGAAGTCGCGCGACAGTGCCTGGGCATGGGGCATCTGCGCCGGCTGCATCTCGACCCCGGCCTCGCTCAGCAGCACGCAGCTGCGGCCGCAGGTCCACACCGATTGCTGGCGCTCGATGGCCACCAGGCCACGGCGCTCACGCTCGGCGGCCAACCACAGGCGGTCGCCCGCCGGGTTGATCGCCAGGCCTTCGAACAAGGCATTGAAGTTCAGCAGCATGCCGCTGGCCCGGGCCTGACGGACCATCGCCGGGTCGATCTTCAACCAGCCCGCCTCGCCTTCCAGCGGCAGTTGCAGGACGGCGGCATGGGCCTCGCTAACCAGGTACAGGTTGCCCGCCTGGTCACAGCTGATACCTTCGAAATCCAGCTCGCCACCACGGATATACGACGCCGCCCAGTTGCGCGACTTCAGGCCCCACGGCAAGCCACTTTCCGGCACCGCTGGCGGGGTGAAGGTGAGCGGCTGCGCGCGCCAGGTCGGGTTTTGCTGGTCGAAACGGTAGATACGGTCGTCGTCGCGGTCGGACACGCCCCATAGTGCACCCCGGCACTCCACCAGGCCAGACAGGTTGCCACCGCGCATGCCGTCAATCGGATGTTCGGCGTTCAGCTTCAGCTCTGGCCAGTTACCTGCCAGGCTCGGCAGGGCAACCAGCGCCAGGCAGGCAGCCAGAAGCCGCCGAATCAAACCATGACCTCGGCCAGGTTGCCTTTGGTTTCCAGCCAGCTCTTGCGGTCGCCCGCGCGCTTCTTGGCCAGCAGCTTGTCCATCAGCTCGCAGGTGGCCTGCACGTCGTCCAGGGTCAGCTGCACCAGGCGCCGGGTGTTCGGGTCCATGGTGGTTTCGCGCAGCTGTGGCGGGTTCATCTCGCCCAGACCCTTGAAGCGGGTGACCTGTGGTTTGCCACGCTTCTTCTCGGCCACCAGGCGATCGAGGATACCGTCACGCTCGGCCTCGTCGAGGGCGTAGTAGATTTCCTTGCCCAGGTCGATGCGGTACAGCGGCGGCATGGCCACGTATACATGCCCGGCCTCGACCAGCGCGCGGAAGTGCTGGACGAACAGCGCGCACAGCAGCGTGGCGATGTGCAGGCCGTCGGAGTCGGCGTCGGCGAGGATGCAGATCTTGCCGTAGCGCAGCTGCGCAAGGTCGGTGGCCCCCGGGTCGACGCCAATGGCCACGGCGATGTTGTGCACTTCCTGGCTGGCCAGGACTTCGCCACCGTCCACTTCCCAGGTGTTGAGGATCTTGCCACGCAGCGGCAGGATCGCCTGGAATTCCTTGTCGCGTGCCTGCTTGGCCGAGCCACCGGCCGAGTCACCCTCGACCAGGAACAGCTCGGCGCGCATCGGGTCCTGGCCGGCGCAATCTGCCAGCTTGCCGGGCAGCGCCGGGCCCTGGGTGATGCGCTTGCGCTCGACCTTCTTGCTGGCCTTGAGGCGGCGCCCGGCGTTGCTGATGGCCAGCTCCGCCAGCTGCATGCCCAGCTCGGGGTGGGCGTTGAGCCACAGGCTGAAAGCGTCCTTGACCACGCCGGAAACGAAGGCAGCCGCCTCGCGCGACGACAGGCGCTCCTTGGTCTGCCCGGAGAACTGCGGGTCCTGCATCTTCATCGACAGCACGAAGGTGATGCGCTCCCAGACGTCTTCCGGCGCCAGCTTCACGCCGCGCGGCAGCAGGTTGCGGAACTCGCAGAATTCGCGCATGGCATCCAGCAGCCCCTGGCGCAGGCCGTTGACGTGGGTGCCGCCCTGGGCGGTAGGAATCAGGTTGACGTAGCTTTCCTGGATGCTGTCGCCGCCTTCGGGCAGCCACAGCAAGGCCCAGTCCACCGCCTCCTTGTTACCGGCCAGGCTGCCGCAGAACGGCTCGTCGGGCAGGCGCTGGAACTCGTTGACCGAGTCGACCAGGTAGGAGCGCAGGCCGTCCTCGTAGTGCCATTCGACCTTCTCGCCACTGGCCTTGTCCTCGAAGCTGACCAGCAGGCCCGGGCACAGTACGGCCTTGGCCTTGAGCACGTGCTTGAGGCGGCTGATGGAGAACTTGGGCGAGTCGAAGTACTTGGGGTCGGGGCTGAAGTAGACGCTGGTGCCGGTGTTGCGCTTGCCAACCGAGCCGACCACTTCCAGTTCGCTGGCCTTGAAGCCATCGGCGAAGGTCATCTGGTATTCGTTGCCGTCACGTTTGACGCGCACGCGCACCTGGGTCGACAGAGCATTGACCACCGAGATGCCAACGCCGTGCAGGCCGCCGGAGAACTGGTAGTTCTTGTTGGAGAACTTGCCGCCGGCGTGCAGTTTGGTGAGGATCAGCTCGACCCCGGACACGCCCTCTTCCGGGTGGATGTCCACCGGCATGCCGCGGCCATCGTCGCTGACTTCCAGCGAGTGGTCGGCATGAAGGATGACCTGCACCGAACGGGCGTGACCGGCCAGGGCTTCGTCGACACTGTTGTCGATGACTTCCTGGGCCAGGTGGTTGGGGCGGCTGGTATCGGTGTACATGCCCGGCCGCTTGCGGACCGGATCAAGGCCCGAGAGGACTTCGATGGCGTCTGCGTTATAGGCGCTAGCGCTGGGAGTGGCCATAGGGTCTCGTCGTCAGTCTGGTGAATGCAAAAAGTCAAAATACAGAAAAATCGAGCGCTGCATACTGCCCACGGGCAATGCCGGCGAAGGCCAGCAGTGCCGGCAGGCGCTCGGCGAAGCCCTGGAAGCTATGGTCGCCGCCGGCCTGGATGCGCAGGGCACAAGCACGGTAATAGCGCTCGGCGTGGCGATAGTCCAGGGTTTCATCGGCGGTCTGCAGCCACACTTGATAGCGGCTGGCATCCCCCGGGGCTGGTACTTCCAGCTCGGCCAGGGCCTGCACGTGATCGTGAGTCAGCTCCCAGGCTTCACCGGTGTAGTGATTGTGCTGGGTGCCCAGGTAGCCGTCGAAATGCTTGTGCGGCGTTACCGCCGGGTTTACCAGCAGGGCCTTGAGGCCATAGCGCTCGGCCAGATGGGTGGCATAGTAGCCGCCAAGCGAACTGCCTACCAGTAATGGCGCACCCAGCTGGGCGATGGCCGCTTCGAGCTGGGCGATGGCCTGCCGTGGGTGGTGGTGCAAGGCGGGCACCCGCAATTGGGCCGACAGGCCCAGTTGCTGCATCACGGCCTCGAGTTGGCGCGCCTTGGTGGAAAGCGGCGAGCTGTTGAAGCCATGGATATAGAGGATGGAACCCGACATGCTGCCCCCGGAATCTGTGGCTTCGCGCCTGATAATGCGGGCGCAGGGACGCGCAGTGTAGCGCGTTCGCCGGCTTTTGGCGCCGCACAGGGGTTTTAGCAACAAATTCTTCAACAGGGGTACGCGGTCTCCTGTGGGAGCGGCCTTGTGTCACGATAGGGCTGCGCAGCAGCCCCAAAATCTTCAATACCCCGGGCTATCGAAGTCGAGCTTCACTTCGAAGTCCAGCGCCCGCTTCACCCCGGTCTCCAACCGCCCGTCGGCATGCAGGCGCAACCAGCGGTAGCCCGGCTGCTCCTCGCTCACCTGGAAATCCTCGCTACGCGCCGCGAACTGGATACAGGTCGACGGCGTAGCCAGCAGGCGCAGGCCGCCACGCACTTCATCCCATTCCTGGTGCACATGCCCCCAGAGCAAGGCTCGCACCTGTGGATAACCCTCGACGATATCGAACAGCGCCTGGGCATTGCGCAAGCCGATCGGCGCAATCCAGGCACAGCCGATATCCACCGGCTGATGGTGGACGCACACCAGGCAATGCCGTTCACCCGCCTCCTGCAAGGCCGCGTCCAGCACTGCCAACTGGTCATCCTCCAGCAACCCGTGCGTAGCCCCGGGCACGGCCGTGTTGAGCATGACGATGCGCCACGCACCGATATCGGTCACCGCCTGAACCAGCTCCGGCGCCACTTGCGCCATGACCCGCGCCTCGTCATGGTTACCGGGCAACCAGCGGGTGGGTACGGCGAACGGAGCGGTCAGCTCGCGGAACGCTTCATAGGACGCCGCGCTGGCATCCTGGGACAGGTCGCCAGTGCACAGCAACAAGTCAACAAGCGGTTGCTCACGCCGCACCTGGGCCACGACATGGCGCAGGCTGTCACGGGTATTGAGCCCCAGCATGCTGCCGGCCGGGTCGGCGAACAGGTGGGCATCGGTCAGTTGCACCACATGCACGGGGCGCGATTGGTCTGGCTGCGGCAACGGCCGTCTCCTCGAACGGATTCAGCGCGAATTATGGCTGTACAACGGTTGCGAGCAAACACCCGTACCCAAACCACGTCACAATTCAGCGAACGCTTGCCAGCTCGTGGCCGCAGGCCAGGCAGTGGCTCAACCATTCGCCCAGGAACAGGTTGAGTTGGGCCTTTTCGTCCGGCTGGTGCATGGCCTCGTTGGGATAGGGGTAGATGCTGCGCAGGCGCCGGGTATGTTCGGCACTGACCACTTCGGCCATGCGCGCATCGTGGTACACCTGCACTTCCAGGTGCGGCACCGGCAACCACGGCAGGCTGTGCTCCTGGCGCACGTGCAGGGTGGTGGTGTACGGGCAGGCCAGCACCACGTCGAGCACCAGCACGCCGAGCATCTGGTCGCCCTGGGTCATGCCGATGCGGCGCGAGCTTTGTGCGGTGCGCATGTCGGGCAACAGGCGCATCAGCCGGGCGTAGTTGGCCTCGCAGGCTGCCTGCAGCCCGACCAGGTCGACCCGATAACGCTCGCGCAACAGGTTCACTTCCACATACCTCGTACTTCGTCACGGTTCAACGCCAGCCATTGCAGGCCAATGATGGTCGCCGCGTTGCAGATGCGCCCGTCGCGCACCGCCTGCAAGGCATCCTCGAACGACCACACACGCACGCGAATGTCCTCGCCCTCTTCTTCCAGGCCATGCAGGCCGCCTGCCCCTTCGCTGCTGCATCGGCCGAGGAACAGGTGAACGTATTCGTCACTGCCGCCGGGCGACGGGAAGTAACGGGTCATGGGCCACAGGGCGCTGAAAACCAGGCCAGCTTCTTCTTCGGCTTCGCGGTGGGCGACTTCCTCGGGTTGCTCGTCCTTGTCGATCAGCCCGGCCACCATCTCGATCAGCCAGGGGTTTTCGACCTTGTCCAGCGCCCCCACACGGAACTGCTCGATCAGCACCACTTCATCACGTTGCGGGTCGTAGGGCAGCACGCACACCGCATCGTGGCGCACGAACAACTCGCGGCTGATCTCACGGCCCATGCCACCGGCGAACAGCTCGTGGCGCAGGTGCACCTTGTCGAGCTTGTAGAAGCCCTGGAAGCAGTTGGCCCGCTTGACGATCTCGACCGCCTTGGGCACCGAATTCAACGTGTCTGACATGGGAATCCTCGTTGCTACATCAACCACATGCTTACCGCATCGCGCCATCCTACTCTGCACGCCTGCCGGTTTCATCCCTTTCCGGTAACCGTTCGCGCACTCGGGACAGCGCGCCTTCTCTCTGTTAGCTTAGTGGCGAACTGAAGGCCGCGCAGACGGTCAAAGGCCGACTTTTCCCTGTTCTGCAAGGATCCCCATGACACTTGTCAAACTGACTTCCATGGCTGTGCTGGCCCTGGCCCTGGGTGCCTGCCAAAGCCTGTTCACGCCCAACTACCGGGCGCCGCTAGAGGTCAAACGCGATGCCTGGGAGCATGTCAAACCCGGCTGCAGCGAAAGCGACTGCCCGCTGGTGAACATCGACATGATCCACTTCCCGGCCTTGCCCAAGCTCGATGGCATCGTCGAAAAACGCCTGCTGCAACTGACCGAAGACAACCAGCGCGGCAACGCACCGACCACCCTGCAAGCCTACGAGCAGCAGTACCTGGCCAGCGCCGACAAGCGCAACAGCAGCTACCTGCAGGCCAAGGTACGCGAGCAGCATGACGGACTGGTGATCATCGAACTGTCCAGCTACCTGGACAGCGGCGGTGCCCACGGCATGCCTGGGCGTGGTTTCATCAACTATTCGCGCAAGCTGGACAAGGTGCTGACCCTGCAGGACATGCTGGTGCCCGGCCAGGAAGACACCTTCTGGAAAACCGTCGAGGAATCGCACCGCGCCTGGCTTATCAGCGTGGGCATGGACAAAGACGCCGAGTTCGTCAAGACCTGGCCGTTCAAGCAGTCGCCGCACGTTGCCCTGACGTACGGCGCAGTGGTGGTCAAGTACGAGGTCTACACCATCGCGCCCTACTCCATGGGCCATGTGGAATTGAAGATCCCCTACCCGCGCCTGAATGGCGTGCTCAAGCCTGAGCTGTTTCCCGGCCGCGGCTGAAGCTCAGCAGCCCGTGCAGCAGCCCTGCCAGCAGCAATGCCGGCAGGGTCGCCCCCAGGTCCGGCGCCTGCGCAGCGATCACATGGTACGCTGCCACGCCCACCACCCAGGCCAGCAGTGCCTGCCAGTGCAAGCCATTCACCTGTGCCGGCAGGCGGCGGCGACGGATCACGTAGTGGTCCATCAGTACCACACCGAACAGCGGTGCGAACACCGAACCGATCAGCAGCAGGAAGTTTTCGTACTGTGCCAGTGGCGCCAGCAGGGCGATCAGCGTGCACAACACACCAATGGCCAGCGCCAGGTGCTCGACCTTCAGGCGTACCAGCACACCGGTGGAAACGGCCGCCGAGTGCATGTCGGCAAACGCCTTTTCCGACTCGTCCAGCAGAATCAGCAGCAATGGAATGCCCATGCCGGCGCCCGCCAGGGCCAGCAGCAGGGCGTTGGCTTCGCCACTGCCGGCGAAGGCCAAGGTGTAGGCCACGCCCAGGCTCATCAGCCAGGCATTGCCAATGAAGTAGCCCAGCACCGTACCGCCGAACACCTGTTTGCCGTTACGGGCAAAACGCGAATAGTCGGCGATCAGCGGCAACCAGGACAGCGGCATGGCGATGGCGATGTCGAAGCCCACGGCCAGCGCCATCGAACCGTCGCCGGCGCGGTTCCACAGTGCCGTCAGGTCGGCCTTGGCGAACAGGTTCCAGGTCAGCCACAGGCAAGCGCCCAGCAGCAGCCAGATGCCCCAGGTGCGCAGCACCCTGCGCACGAACGCCAGCGGCCCACCGACCGCGAGCAAGGTGGCCAGGGCGCCGAAGCACAGGGTCCAGAGCATCGGGCTGTTCCAGGCACTGGCTTCGCCGAACGCACGCGCGCCCAGCAGGCTGGCGGCATCGCGCATGACAATGATCTCGAACGCGCCCCAGCCCACCAGTTGCAGCAGGTTGAGCAGCGCCGGCAAGCGCGCGCCATGGCCGCCCAGGCTGAGCTTCAGGGTACCCATGGCCGACAGGCCGGTGTCGCTGCCGATGACACCGGCAGCCCCCAACAACAGCACACCCACGCCGGTGCCCAGGGCGATGGCCAGCACCGCACCGGCCAGGCCCAGGCCTGGGGCCAGCATGGCGCCGACCTGCAGCACCATCAGGCCGATGCCCAGGGAGAACCATAGCGAGCACAGGTCGCGGGCGCCGAAGATGCGCTGGGCGATGGGGACCGGGTGGTCGGGGGAGAATTGGCTGGGTGATGTCATGGTTGGCGCTCGCCGGCAATGTTGTTGGTGTTCCTGGCGAGGACTGCGTCCTCGTATCGCGACACAAGGCCGCTCCCACAAAAACCGCGCTGGCCTCAAGCCTTGCGCAGTCCCTGTGGGAGCGGCCTTGCGTCGCGAAAGGGCCGCAAAGCGGCCCCAGCGGTCTTAGACTTTGTGATACAGCTGGCTACCTTCCTGGCGGAACCGCTCGGCCTGCTCGCGCATGCCTTGCTCGACCGTCACATCCACGGTTTCGATCTTGGCGGCGTACTCACGCACTTCCTGGGTGATCTTCATCGAGCAGAACTTCGGCCCGCACATGGAGCAGAAGTGCGCGACCTTGGCCGATTCCTTAGGCAGGGTCTCGTCGTGATAGGCGCGGGCAGTGTCCGGGTCCAGGCCGAGGTTGAACTGGTCTTCCCAGCGGAACTCGAAGCGTGCCTTGGACAAGGCATTGTCACGAATCTGCGCGCCTGGGTGGCCCTTGGCAAGGTCGGCGGCATGAGCGGCGATCTTGTAGGTGATGATGCCGGTCTTCACGTCATCCTTGTTCGGCAGGCCCAAGTGCTCCTTGGGCGTGACGTAGCAGAGCATGGCGCAACCGAACCAGCCGATCATCGCCGCACCAATGCCAGAGGTGATGTGGTCGTAGCCAGGAGCGATATCGGTGGTCAGCGGGCCAAGAGTGTAGAACGGTGCCTCGTCGCAGCACTCCAGCTGCTTGTCCATGTTCTCCTTGATCAGCTGCATCGGCACGTGGCCGGGACCTTCGATCATGCACTGCACGTCGTGCTTCCAGGCGATCTTGGTCAGCTCGCCGAGGGTTTCCAGTTCACCGAACTGCGCAGCATCGTTGGCGTCGGCAATCGAGCCGGGACGCAGGCCGTCACCCAGCGAGAAGCTGACGTCGTAGGCCTTCATGATTTCGCAGATTTCTTCGAAGTGGGTGTACAGGAAGTTTTCCTTGTGGTGCGCCAGGCACCACTTGGCCATGATCGAGCCACCACGGCTGACGATACCGGTGACACGCTTGGCGGTCAGCGGCACATAGCGCAGCAGCACACCGGCGTGGATGGTGAAGTAGTCAACGCCCTGCTCGGCCTGCTCGATCAGGGTGTCGCGGAACAGCTCCCAGGTCAGGTCTTCGGCTACGCCGTTGACCTTTTCCAGGGCCTGGTAGATCGGCACGGTACCAATCGGCACCGGCGAGTTGCGGATGATCCACTCACGTGTTTCGTGAATGTGCTTGCCGGTGGACAGGTCCATGACCGTGTCCGAACCCCAGCGGATGCCCCAGGTCAGTTTGGCCACTTCTTCCTCGATCGAGGAACCCAAGGCACTGTTGCCGATGTTGCCGTTGATCTTCACCAGGAAGTTGCGGCCGATGATCATCGGCTCCAGTTCCGGGTGGTTGATGTTGGCCGGGATGATCGCGCGGCCACGGGCGATTTCCTGGCGAACGAACTCAGGGGTGATTTCTTTCGGAATGTTGGCCCCGAAGCTGTGGCCGGCATGCTGCTCGTCGAGCAGGCCGGCGGCGCGTGCCTCTTGCAGCTTCATGTTTTCGCGGATGGCCACGTATTCCATCTCGGCAGTGATGATGCCCTGGCGGGCATAGTGCATCTGCGAGACGTTGGCGCCCGCCTTGGCGCGACGCGGGTTGCGCACGTGGGCGAAACGCAGCTTGGCCAGTTCGGCATCGTTCAGGCGCTGTTGACCGAAGTCGGAGCTCAGGCCGGCAAGGCGCTCGGTGTCACCACGTGCGTCGATCCATGCCGAACGCACGTCGGCCAGGCCCTTGCGCACGTCGATGACCACGTTGGGGTCGGTGTATGGACCGGAAGTATCGTAGACCAGCACCGGGGCATTGGACTCGCCACCGAAATCGGTCGGGGTGTCGTCCAGGCTGATTTCACGCATGGGCACGCGGATGTCCGGGCGCGAGCCTTCGACATAAACCTTGCGCGAACGCGGGAACGGTTGCACGGACTGCTGATCGACTTGTGCCGATTCGCTGAGGTTGATCGCTTTTTCTTGTTTGGTCATCACAGGCTCTCCAGACGGCTTCCTAGCAGGGGAATGTCGGGGTGAACCTGAAAGGCGCGGACGCACCCTTCATGGGTGCAGTGCCGGATATGGGGTGCCTGAAGCCGCATGCAGCTGTGACATTCCCGGACCTGGCACAAGAGGCTCCCCGGGAAGGCGAGCAATCTTGTTCCCTACGCAGGCGCTAACCTGATCAGGTTCAACGGGATCCGCAACTTTGCGATCTCAGCCTTTGCTTCAAGGCACCCCGACAAGAACATGCGCAGTCTAGACTGGAGTGGTCGGCAAAGCCAAGCGAGTAAATGCGCGGATGATGAAAGGCACCCCGAGCGATTGTTGCCGGGTGCGCATGGCACTACACTGGCCCGTCGCTCGATACTCAACAGTTCAGTAATTCAATTTCGTACAAGGATTGCCTCTATGCTGCGCAAACTCTCACTGGCGATAGCCGTGTCTTGTGCGTCCAACGGAGTGGTCTGGGCAGCGGACGTGCCCCCAACAGTGAAGACCGACCTGGTCAGCGTCTATCAGGAAGCGGTCGACAACAACGCTGACCTGGCTGCAGCCCGCGCCGACTATGGCGCCCGCCGCGAAGTGGTACCGCAGGCCCGCGCCGGGTTGCTGCCTAACTTGTCGGCAGGTGCCGAGATGCTGAACACTCGCACCAAGCTGGACGAACCATCGGCCACCAGCAACCGCAGCGGCAATACCTGGAACGCAACCCTGGCACAGCCAATCTTCCGTGCTGACCGCTGGTTCCAGCTGCAGGCGGCTGAAGCGGTCAACGAGCAGGCGGCACTGGAGCTGTCGGCGACCGAGCAGAATCTGATCCTGCAAACCGCGCAGAACTATTTCGCCGTGCTCCGCGCCCAGGACAACCTGGCCGCGACCAAGGCCGAGGAAGCTGCCTTCAAGCGCCAGCTGGACCAGTCCAACGAACGGTTCGACGTCGGCCTCTCCGACAAGACCGACGTACTGCAGTCCCAAGCCAGCTACGACACGGCACGGGCCAACCGGATCATTGCCGAGCGCCAGGTACAGGATGCCTTCGAGGCTCTTGTGACCCTGACCAACCGGGAATACACGTCGATTCAAGGCGTAGTCCATACCCTGCCGGTGCAGGTCCCTACGCCCAACGACGCCAAAGCCTGGGTCGAAACCGCCGGGCGTCAGAACCTCAACCTGCTAGCCACCAACCACGCAGTCACCGCTGCCGAGGAAACCCTGCGCCAGCGCAAGGCCGGCCATGCGCCGACCCTCGACGCAGTGGCCAAGTATCAGAAGGGTGACAACGACAACTTCGGTTTCACCAACCCCGCACCGGCCCCCGTTACGCGCTACGGTGGCGACGTGGAGCAGACCAGCATCGGCCTGCAACTGAACATCCCGATCTACAGCGGCGGCCTGACCAGCTCGCAGGTGCGCGAGGCCTATCAGCGCCTGAGCCAAAGCGAGCAGCAACGCGAAAGCCTGCGCCGCCAAGTGGTGGAAAACACGCGCAACCTGCATCGCGCAGTGAACACCGATGTGGAACAGGTGCAGGCGCGCAAGCAGTCGATCATCTCCAACCAGAGCGCCCTGGAAGCCACCGAGATCGGCTATCAGGTGGGTACCCGCAATATCGTCGACGTGCTCGATGCCCAGCGTCAGCTGTACACCTCGGTGCGCGACTACAACAACAGCCGCTATGACTACATCCTCGACAACCTGAGCCTGAAGCAGGCGGCCGGCACGTTGAGCCCGCAGGATCTGCAGGACCTCAAGCAGTACCTGAAGCCGAATTACAACCCGGACAAGGACTTCCTGCCGCCGGACCTGGCTGCTGCTGCGGCCAAGAACTTCGAGCGCAGGCCTTGAGATAGAAACCGCCCGTGTGGGAGCGGCCTTGCGCCGCGAAAGGGCTGCAAAGCAGCCCCGCAATTTGTGCATTTACGCCGATACCCCGGGGCCGCGTTGCGGCCCTTTCGCGACGCAAGGCCGCTCCCACATGAATCGCGCAGAATGGCATTTAGCGGATAAGTGCACCCAACCCATCGAGCAACCGCTGCAAGGCCCCTTGGTTGGCCCGCATCACCGCCCTGCCCGCCTCGCCCATGCGCTGTGCATCCTGCGGCAACTCGACCAGCCTCCGTACCGCTTCGGCCAGCCCCTCGGCATCGTCCACCTGCTGCAACGCCCCCGCCTCGCGCAGCATCGCGCTGATTTCGAGAAAGTTGAACACATGCGGCCCCATCAGTACCGGCAAGGCCAGCGCCGCGGGCTCCAGCGGGTTGTGCCCGCCGGTCGCCACCAGGCTGCCACCGACGAAGGCGATATCGGCCAAGGCATAGAGGAACAGCAGTTCGCCCATGGTGTCGCCGAGCAATACCCGCGTCTGCGCATCGACCGGCGTGCCGGCAGAGCGTCGCACGGTGGTGAACTGTTCGCTGCAAAGCGCATGCACCGCAGCGAATCGCTCGGGGTGGCGCGGCACCAGGATCAGCAGGGCATCGCCATGCACCTGCAACAACTGCCGATGTGCCTGCAGGATCAATGCGTCTTCACCTTCGTGGGTGCTGGCGGCGATCCACACCGGGCGCTGTGCAGCCCCCCACTGTTCACGCAATGCCCTGGCACGCGGCAACAGTTGCTCATCGATCTTCAGGTCGAACTTGATCGAACCGGTGACCTGCACGCACTCCGGACGCGCGCCCAGGTCACGGAAGCGCTGGGCCTCGGTTTCGGTCTGCACGGCAATCAGGCTCATCTCGGCCAGCATGGGCCGGGTCAGCCTGGCAAAACGCCCATAGCCATGGGCCGAGCGCTCAGACAAGCGTGCGTTGGCCAGCGCTACCGGAATGCCGCGCTTCGCACACTGGTGAATGTGGTTGGGCCACAGCTCGGTTTCCATGATGATGCCCAGCTTCGGCTGCACATGATCAAGAAAACGCCCTGCCGCCCAAGGCAGGTCGTAGGGCAGGTAGCAATGCTGCACGCGCGGTTCGTCGGCGAACATGGCGCGAATACGCTCGGAACCGGTCGGGGTCATGCAGGTAAGCGTGATCGGCAATTCCGGGTAGGCCTTGAGCAAGGCACGCACCATCGGTGCCGCTGCAATGCTCTCGCCCACCGATACCGCGTGCACCCAGATGCCGCCCTGGCGCATGACCGGCAGCTTGAAGGCAAAGCGCTCGCCGATGCGTTGGCCATAGGCCGGCGCCTTGCGCGCGCGCAGGTACAGGCGCAGCGCAACCAGCGGCAGGCCCAGGTGAAACAACAAGGTATAGAGAGTTCTGTTCATGGCCGCGGAGTTTACCCGATCGCGCGCAGGTGCACCGCAAAGCGCTCGGCCAGCCACTGCGCGGCCGGCCCCAGTGGCTCGTCACGGCGCCAGGCCAGTTCCACCACCAAGGCCGGTGGCCGCCACTCGCTGTCCAGTTCGACCATGTGCGCCTGGTAGGTCGGATACTGCACCACGTGCCGCGGCAGCCAGGCCCAACCAAGGCCGCGCATCAGCAGTTCGGCCATGGCGTAGAAGCTGTCGGCGCGCCACACCTGCGGGCTGACCGCCTCGCCGCCGGGGTAACCGCTTTGCTGCGGGGCGATCAGCAATTGTCGATGGCGCGCCAGTTGCTGGCGAGTGACCCGGCCTTCGCCAGCAAGCGGATGGCCAACCGCGCACACCGTAACCATTTCCACACTGCCCAGGGCGCGCCGCTCCAGCGAAGCCGGGATGCTCTCGTGATGGAAAAACAGGCCAAGGTCGGCGCGCCGCTCCACCAGCTTGCGCGCCACGTCGCCCTGGGCGCCGCTGGCCAGTTGCACCTCCAGAAACGGGTAGCGACTGGCCAGCTCGTCGAGGCTGTCGATGACCGGCTGATAGGGCATGGCTTCATCCTGGGCGACCCGCAACAAGGCCTCCTGCCCGCGCATCAGCGCCAACGCACGGCCATCCAGGCGCTCGCACTGGCGCAACAGTTCGCGGGCATCTTCCAGCAAGGCGCTGCCGTTCTCGGTCAGCTTGGGTTGCCGGCCACTGCTGCGCTCGAACAAGGTGACCCCCAGGTCGGTTTCGAGCAGGGCGATCGCGCTGCTGATCGCCGACTGGGCCTTGCGCTGCTCGCGGGCCACGGCAGAGAACGAGCGCAGTTCTGCCACGCGCAGGAAGGTACGCAGTTGTTCAAGGTTCCACTGCTCGGCCATCAGCCTATCTCCCATATTGATAGGTAATGACTTTACCCCATTCGGGGTAGGTCTAGAATCTGCGGCCAGTTACCGGAGGATCCTGCCATGAATGCCTACACCTACCTCGCCATCGCCATCTGCGCCGAAGTCATCGCCACCGCGTCCATGAAAGCGGTGAAAGGCTTGAGCACGCCCTTGCCGTTGCTGCTGATGGTGGTTGGCTATGGCATCGCGTTCTGGATGCTCACCCTGGTGGTGCGCAGCATTCCGGTGGGGATCGCCTATGCCGTCTGGTCTGGGCTGGGGATTGTGCTGATCAGTGTGGCGGCACTGGTGATCTATGGGCAGAAGCTGGATGTACCGGCGATGCTGGGGATGGCGATGATTGTGGGTGGGGTGGTGGTGATTCAGCTGTTTTCGAAAACGGCTGGGCATTGATGTTCGCCTGAATATTGCCGGGGCCGCTTTGCGGCCCTTTCGCGACACAAGGCCACTCCCACAAAAGCATGTGCTCTACCTGTGGGAGCGGCCTTGTGTCGCGATGGGCTGCACAGCAGCCCCAAGGATCGCAAAGCCCATGCAGGCGCGACCCTGTATACTTGCCAGCTGTCCCAGTCTTCGAGGTATCGCCATGCCATCCGCCATTTCCACTGACGTGCTGATCGTCGGCGCCGGGGTCGCAGGCCTCTGGCTCAATGCCCGCCTGCGCCGCCTGGGCTACTCAACAGTACTGGTGGAACGCGCCAGCCTTGGCGGCGAGCAGACTATCAAGTCCCAGGGCATCATCCATGGCGGCACCAAGTACGCCCTGCACGGCGCCCTTACCGGCGCTTCGGAAGCCATCGCCGACATGCCGCGCCGCTGGCGCGAAGCGCTGAGCGGCAGCGGCGAGCTGGACCTTACCAGCACCCGCCTGCTGTCCGACGCCCACTACCTGTGGTCGCCAGGCACCCTGGCCGGCAACCTCACCAGTTTCTTCGCCAGCAAGGCCGTGCGCGGCCGGGTCGACCAGGTGAAAGGCGAGCAACTGCCACCCGCGCTGCAAGACCGCGCCTTCAAGGGCAAGGTCTATCGCCTGGCCGAGCTGGTCATCGACGTGCCCAGCCTGCTGGCCAACCTGGCCGAACTGGCAGGCGACAGCCTGCTGGCCGGTGAGCGCATCGAGCCGCTGCGCGAGGGCGACGAGCTGGTCGGCCTACGCGTGGACGAGCGCGATATCCGCGCCCAGCGCATCGTGCTCAGTGCCGGCGCCGGTACCGAAGACCTGCTGCATGCCCTGGGCCTGAACCAGCCGGCCATGCAAACACGCCCACTGCACATGGTCATGGCCAAGGGGGCCAACCTGAAACCGCTTTACGCCCATTGCCTGGGCGGCGGCCCGAAGCCACGGGTGACAGTTACCACCCACCCGGCCGCCGATGGCCAGTGGGTCTGGTACCTGGGCGGCGACCTGGCCGAAGCCGATGGCGTTGCCCGCGAGCCGGCAGCGCAAATCGCCGCGGCGCAGAAAGAAATCGCCAGCCTGCTGCCATGGGTCGACCAGAGCCAGGTGCGCTGGGCCACCCTGCGGGTCAACCGTGCGGAACCCGCGCAATCGGGACTGGTGCGCCCGGACAACGCCTTCCTCGCCGACCAGCAACGCCTGCTGGTGGGCTGGCCTACCAAGCTGGCCCTGGCACCGGATTTCAGCGACCGGGTCATCAGCCACCTGGAGCGAGACGGCATCCGCCCACAGGCGCAGGCCGACCTGGCCGACCTGCCACGCCCACCGCTGGGCGTACCGGCCTGGGAGCAACTGCTGCCATGAGCCTGCCCACCCTACACGACTTCCATCGCCCCTTGGGCAGCACCGGTTTCAAGGTTTCGCCGCTAGGCCTGGGCACGGTCAAGCTGGGCCGCGACCAGGGCGTTAAGTACCCCACCGGCTTCACCATCCCCGGCGATGACGACGCCCGCCTGCTGCTGGCCCAGGCCCGCGAGCTGGGCATCAACCTGATCGACACCGCCCCGGCCTACGGCCGCAGTGAAGAACGCCTGGGCCCGCTACTGCGCGGCCAGCGCGATGAATGGGTGATCGTCAGCAAGGTTGGCGAAGAATTCGATAATGGCCAATCGCACTTCGATTTCAGCGCCGCCCACACCCGCCGCTCGGTGGAGCGCAGCCTGCGGCGCCTGGAAACCGACCGCATCGAGATGGTGCTGGTGCATTCCGACGGCAACGACCTGGCGATCCTCGAACAGCAGGAGGTCTACCAGACCCTGGCCGAGCTCAAGCAGGAGGGCAAGATCCTTGGCTTCGGCCTGTCCGGCAAGACCGTCGCCGGCGGCCTGAAGGCACTGGAGCAAGGCGACTGCGCCATGGTCACCTACAACCTTAACGAACAGGCAGAACGCCCGGTACTGGACTACGCTGCCGAACACGGCAAGGCCATCCTGGTGAAGAAGGCCCTGGCCAGCGGGCATATCTGCCTGGCCCCGGGCGTTGACCCGGTGCAAGCCAGCTTCGAACTGCTGTTCGCCCACCCGGGCGTCAGCAGTGCTATCGTCGGCACCATCAATCCGTTGCACCTGGCCCACAACGTGGCCACCGTCGCCCGTATCCTGGGCCAGCATTGAGTTGCTCCAGGCCCAAGGGCCTGGAGACTGACCCGACGCAAGGAGGAGCCTCGTGGCGCGAACGCTGATCCGCAAGAACCCGAGCAACTTCAAGACACTGCCGCTGCATGTCGAAGCCACGCCCGAAGGGCTGATCTACCAGAGCATCGGCATGCCCCTGAACTTTGCTCAGACCCAACAGCGGCGCAAGTCCATCCAGTTGCCCGACGTGCAGCGGTTCGTAGTCGAACTGGCCAACCTGGGCGTGTCGGTGCGACTGACCCTGCATTGGCAGAACCGCGATTACTGGGTGCTGGTACGTCAGCGCCGGCAAGACCGTGGCGATGTAGTGCTGAAACTGATTTCCGGCTATGTGCCGGCGCAGGAGCTGAACCTGCCGCTGCATACGGCCGTGCAGGAAGTGGCCGAGGAATGCTTGCTGGAAACCCCGGAAGGCTGGCTGGGCGGGCGCTTCAATGACACCTGGCTGCCCGTCCCCTACGCCGCCGCCCTGCACTACCGCGAAACACCGCACTTCGTGCTGGCCCCGGAGTCCGGCGCCGCGCGCCCGGTACACTGCGGCAAGCTGATGCTGCTGGAACGGCCACGGGCCTATGTGCACTTGCCCACCGCCTCGCTGCAACTGATCTATGACATGCGCCTGCAGGTACCCCGGGACGCCAAGAAGCTCAGCCTGTTCCATGTTGATGAGCGGCTGGAAGGTGACCAGTTGATAGCAAGGCTCAACCGCAAACGGCCGGATCTTTACCTGATGCCGTTGAAGGACGGCCAGCCACTGGCTGAGCTCTATACGTTGACGAGGGATGAGCTGGTACCGGCGAGCACGCGCGGGCTGTACCTGGCCGAAAGCTTTGCCCGGCAGGAAGGTTGGGTGGTGAAGGATGAGCGGGTGCGCTGGAAGGACTGGCTGAAGCAGCAGGGGTTGGAGGAGAGCAGGCCGGTGCGGGCATCGCACCTGCAGCGGTTTGGCGACAAGGCGCGGGCACTGCTGGAGCGGGCGCGTACTTCACTGCACAAGTAAGATTCCGAGGCCTGCGCCGCCCCTGTAGGAGCAGCCTTGTGCTGCGAAGAGGCCGGTAGGGGCAGAGAAATGCTTTTGCCCTACCGGCCTCTTCGCAGCACAAGGCTGCTCCTACAGGTAATGAGGCAGCCTCAGAGGTTCGCTCAGTTCTTGCGAATCTTCTCGACGATCGCCGTGGTCGAGCTGTTCTCGACCAGCCCCAGTACCTTCACGGTACCGCCATAGGCCTTGACGATATCGGCGCCCACCACCTGGTCGATGCCATAGTCCCCCCCCTTGACCAGCACATCCGGCTTGACCTGGCTCAGCAGGTTTTCCGGTGTGCCCTCGGGGAAGCTGATCACCCAGTCTACCGCCCCCAACCCGGCCAGTACGGCCATGCGCCGGTCAACGCTGTTGATCGGCCGGCCCGGCCCTTTCAAGCGGCTGACCGACGCATCGTCGTTGACCGCGACGATCAGGCGATCGCCCTGGGCCCGCGCCTGCTCCAGGTAGGTGACATGCCCGGCATGCAGGATGTCGAAGCAGCCGTTGGTGAAGACAATCTTCTCTTTGTGCGCCCGTGCGTCATCGATGGCCAGCAGCAGTTGCTCCAGGCCCAGCACGCCGCGCTCGGAGCCTTCCTCACGCTGGATCGCCCGGCGCAGCTCGGGGGCGCTGATCGCAGCCGTACCCAGCTTGCCGACCACGATGCCCGCCGCCAGGTTGGCCAAGGCCACCGCGTGGGGCAGGTCCTCGCCGGCAGCGATGGCCGCGGCGAGGGTGGAGATGACGGTATCACCGGCACCGGTCACGTCGAACACTTCACGCGCCCGCGCCGGCAGGTGCAGCGCCGGCTGGCCGCTGCGCAGCAGGGTCATGCCGTGCTCGCCACGGGTCACCAGCAAGGCACCCAGGTCCAGGTCCTGCAGCAGCTGCAGGCCCTTGGCGACCAGCTCGGCCTCATCGGCGCAACGGCCGACAATGGTCTCGAACTCGCTGAGGTTGGGGGTGATCAGGCTGGCGCCACGGTAGATGGAAAAATCCTTGCCCTTGGGGTCGGCCAGCACCGGAATGCCCTTGGCCCGGGCCGCCTGGATCAGGCTCTGGTGGTTTTTCAGTGCGCCCTTGCCGTAGTCGGACAGGACCAGCACCTTGACGCCCTCAAGCAGGCTGTCGATCTCGGCACCCAGCGACAGCGGGTCGGTGGCGAACGGCTCTTCGAAATCGATGCGCAGCAACTGCTGATGACGGCTCATGACCCGCAGCTTGACGATAGTCGGCTGGTGCGCGATGCGCTGGAACACCGAGCGCACGCCGGCAGCCTGCAGGCTGTTGGCCAGGCTGTCGGCGGCCTCGTCCTGGCCGGTGACGCCAATCAGCGAAGCCGGTGCGCCCAGGGCGGCAATGTTCAGGGCAACGTTGGCCGCGCCGCCGGGGCGATCCTCGATCTGATCGACCTTGACCACCGGGACTGGCGCTTCAGGCGAGATACGCGAAGTACCACCATGCCAGTAGCGGTCGAGCATGACATCGCCGACCACCAGTACCGGGGCTTGATCGAAACGCGGCATGGACAACTTCATGGGCAACCCATATGGAAATAATGAACAGGGGCAGGATATTAGCACAGGGTAGACGACGGCTTTATGGCCAGATCACCCCAGGAAAATTCCCGTGACAATCGGGGCCGCGATGGCCCCGATCAATGAGGGTTCAGGTGATATCGGCCTTGGCCGGCTCATCCAGGCCCATGGCATGCAGGCGGGCATAATGGCCATTGGCCGCGAGCAGCTCGGCATGAGTGCCGCGCTCGACCAGACGGCCCTGGTCCATGACCAGGATCTGGTCGGCCTTCTCGATGGTCGACAGGCGGTGGGCGATCACCAGCGTGGTACGGCCTTGCATCACATGGTCCAAGGCAGCCTGGATATGCCGCTCGGACTCGGTATCCAGCGCCGAGGTGGCTTCGTCGAGGATCAGCAGCGGCGCGTTCTTCAGCAGTGCCCGGGCGATGGCCAGGCGCTGACGCTGGCCACCGGAAAGCAGCACGCCGTTTTCACCCACTTCGGTATCGAAGCCTTTCGGCAGCCGGTCGACGAACTCCTTGGCGTAGGCATCTGCCGCAGCGGCTTCGATGTCGGCGCGCGGGGCGCCGGCCAGGTCGCCATAGGCGATGTTGTTGGCCACGGTGTCGTTGAACAGGGTGACGTGTTGGGTCACCTGCGAAACGTGGCGACGCAGGTTGCGCAGGCGATAGTTCTCGATCTCCACGCCATCGAGCAGGATCTGCCCCTGATCGTGGTGATAGAAACGCGGAATCAGCGCCGCCAGGGTCGACTTGCCGCTGCCGGAGCGGCCGACCAGGGCAATCATCTGCCCCGGCTCGGCCACGAAGCTGATATCGCTCAGCACCTCACGCTCGGTACCCGGGTAGGTGAAGCTCAGGTTGCGCACTTCCAGGCGCCCTTCCACCCGCTCCTTCTCGACGGTGCCGCTGTCCACTTCAGGTGCTTCGTCCAGTTGCTCGAAGATGCTCTCGGCACCGGCCAGGCCTTTCTGGATGGTCGAACTGACTTCCGAAAGCTGACGAATCGGCTTGGGCAACAAGCCGGCGGCGGTGATGTAAGCCACCAGATCACCGGCAGTGGAATCACCGCGCAGGAACAGTACCAGGAACATCAACGCGGCCATGGCGGTGTAGATCACCAGTTGCAGCATCGGCGTGTACAGCGAGCCGGTTTTGGTCATGTGCAGCTGCTTGTCGGTGTTGCTCTGGCTGGCCTTGCCGAAACGCTGCTGCTCGTAGGCCTCGCCGCCGAAGCTGCGCACCACGCGGTAACCCTGGATGGTTTCCGAGGCGACGTGGGTGACGTCGCCCATGGCCACCTGGATCTTCTTGCTCTGCTTGCGGAATTTCTTGCTGGCGACGCTGACCATCACCGCGATCACCGGCAGGATGGCGACCATCACCAGGGTCAGGTGCCAGTTCATCCACAGCAGGTAGCCAAACAGGAACACCACGGTCAGGCCTTCGCGGATCACCACCTTGATCGCATCGGTGGCGGCACCGGTGACCATGGTCACGTTAAAGGTGATGCGCGAGATCAGGTGCCCGGAGTTGTGGTTGTCGAAGTAGCGGTTAGGCAGCACCAGCAGCTTGTTGAACAGTTCCACACGCAGGTCGTGCACCAGGCACAGGGAAACCTTGGCCAGGAAGTAGTTACCAAGGAACGAACCCAGGCCCTGCCACGCGGCGATCAGGATGATCAGCAGCGGCACCGCCTGCAGCAGTTGCAGGTCGCGCAGATAGGGGACGTTGGGGAACAACACCGCTTCGGGGTTGCTCAGCCCATCGACGAAATACTTGAGGATGCCAGCCAGCATCGGCTGGGTCGAGGCAAAGATCACGAAACCGATGATGCTCAGCAGGAAAATGCCGACATAGGGTTTCACATAGCTCAGCAGCCGGAAGTAGATCTTCAGGCTGGAGGTGTGTTCCGCCGGTCGCGGTGTTTCGGCCATTATCAAGCTCGCTGTTCAGGTTGAACCGGAAATTTTACCACAGGCGTCATTTTCGGCACGCCCCCATGGAAGCAGCATGGCCAGGCCCACGGGTAGCCAGCTGATGAACCATTCGGCACGCGGCGTACCGGTGAGGCTGGCGGCATCGAACTGCATGGCCAGGGTCGAGTACACCCAGAAACCGAGCAGGATCTTGCCGAACAGCGTACTGCGTGCGCGGATGATTTCGCCCAAGGTGTACAGCCACACCATGACCCAAAGCAGCATGCCGGGCAGGCCCATCTCCACTGCGACGTGGGTGAACATGTTGTGGGTATGGTCGAAGTGCTTGCCCACTGCACTCACGTCGTAGGCAGCCCCCAGGCCCAGGCCGGTCCAGGGATGCGCGGCGATCATGTCGACCACGGCATGGAAAATTTCCGGCCGGTAGGACGAGCCGCGCTTGGAGATCAGGTCGTACACGAAATAGAAGGCCAGGCCGGTGGCGATGGCCGCCAGGAGGGAAAACACCCGGCTGTGACGGTCGCGGAACCACAGCGGCGCCAGGATCACGGTGAGCACCAGGGCCAGGATTGCCCCACGGCTCTGGCTGAGCATGGCAAACAACCCCAGGCACGCCAATGCTGCCAGCCACAACAACTGCAAGCCTCGTTGCCGCGGCGGCTCGTAAAGCAGGAAAAGCACGGCCGAACCGATGACATAGGCGCCCAGGATGGGGTGCGATATCTCACCAATACCCTCCAGGCGAGCCAGCACAGGCATGCCCAGCACGCCGTAGAAATGGATGACCGAGACCAGCGCGGCAACGGCAAGCAAGGCGCTACCGGCCAGCAGCAGCTGACGAATGCGGGCCAGGCCAAGCTGGGCCAGCAGCGGAAACGCCAGCAGGAACATCAGGATGTAGAGCAGGCGCTTCGCTTCGCGCCCTGGGTCTTGCGCGGCGGACCAGACCAGGCTGAGCCCGCTCCATGCCAGCAGCAACAGCACACTCCCCCACAAGGCCGGCTGACGCCTCCAGGCCTGCATCAGTACGTGCCTGGCAGACCATGCCAGGACCAGTGTCGGCAACCACAGGAACAACACCAGGCCTTGCTGATAAATCTTGTTGCTCGGTGCCAGGGCAATCGCTGCCAGGAACCAGACCAGGCCAAACCCCAACCAGGCTCGCGCCCAGTTTTTTTGATACAACATCCTTTCCCCCGATGAATCAAAGACACCATCCATGGTGCAACAGCATTATTTTCGGCATTATTGCCGGTCATTTTGCTCGCCAGACGACAAGGCTCTTTTCATGCAATGCTCCCGGCTCCCCCAGGTCGACTTCGATCAGCTGACACAAGGCGCACAGGTGCTTGAGGCAGATAGCCATGGCGCCAAAGTCTACCTGCTCGCGGATGGTAATTTCCTCAAGGTTTTTCGCAGGAAGCGGCTGATTTCATCTGCACTGCTGCGCCCGTACTCGCAGCGCTTCGTCGACAACGCCGCGCGCCTGGCAAAACTGGGCATCCCCACTCTGGAAGTGATCAGCCAGCACAAGCTCGATCTGCCAGGCCGCACCGCCGTGCTGTACCGCCCGTTGCCAGGGCGCACTTTGCTGCAGATGTCGCGCGATGAAGGTTTCAGCTGGGATATCTACCTGCCGCGCCTGATCGAGCTGATCCGCCAGCTGCACCGCAGCGGCGTGTACTTCCGCTCGTTGCACCTGGGTAATGTAGTGGTCACCCCCGAGCAGCGCCTGGGCCTGATCGACGTGGCCGACATGCGTTTCCTGCGCCCGCCGCTATCGGCGCGCATGATTCGGCGCAATGTGCAGCACATGGTGCGGTATATCGAGCGGGAGAACCTGGGCGACCGGTTCCCCCTTGCCAACTTCGAGGCAGCCCTGCTGGCGCGCTGAGCATCAGCTTCGCAGCAGGCTCTGCGAGCCGTTGCAGAACGCCTGCCAGGCCTGCTCCGGGGCCAGCGCCAGGCGCTGCCGGGCGGCTACCGCCGGGGCACTGAGCGCCGTGCAACGCTCGATCGCCTCGGCCCAGGCATTTTCATTGGCAACGGGCAGGTAGCCACCGGTGTCCTGCAACTGCTCGCGAAACACCTGCAGGTCGCTGCACACCACCGGCACGTCGGCCATGACCGCCTCCTGCACCACCAGCCCCAGGCCTTCGGAGCGCGAAGGCACCAATAGCCAGTCGAATGCCCGGTACAACTGCTGCAGGTCGTCGCGGTGACCGCTCAGGTGAACACGCCCGGCCAGGCCCAGCGCGTCGATACGGGCCTGCAGCACCGCACGCAGGGGGCCTTCGCCGATGATTGCCAATTGCAGGTCCGGCTGGCGCGCACTGGCTTTGGCAAACGCTTCGATCAACATCCCGAAGCCCTTGCTCTCCACCAACCGCCCGACCGCGCCCAGCATCACCCCGTTTACCTGTGGCAACTGCAGGGCCTGCCTGGCCGCTTCCCGGCTCAACAACGGCTCGGCGAAAGCCAGCGGATCAAGGGCCATGCGCAAGGTCTGCACCGGCCTGCCCAGGTCGTGTTCGAGCGACGCGGCAAGCGTCTGCGAAACGGCGGCAATGCTCAGCCGCTCGGCCGGGAACATGCGCAGCAGGCGAACATCGCTGGTACTCAGGCGCGTCTTGCCGTGGAACAGCACCTTGGCACGCACCTGCGGAACCTGCTGCAACAACGGCAACACCAGCCGCGCCACACCAACACCGTCGAGCAATACGACTTCAGCCTGGGCCTCGTTCAGCGCCTTGCGCAAGCGCATGCGCAACCATGGGCGCAACAGGCGCCAGAAGTGCCGTCCTTTCAGCGCCCGTGACGGCATGTGCCACTCCCGGGTCGAACCAAGCCCACAGCAGAGCCCGCTTCCCAGCAGCAGCCAGTTACTGATCCGGGCATCGGCGCCCGCGTGCGACAGCACCTGCCGATGCACCTTGTGGATGGACATGTACGGCGTTCCACCCGCCCACATCATATTGACGATGTTCATGGGCCCTCTCCCGCTCATGCCAGGTGGGGCAGCGACTTCATTGAACAAAAATGGTGATTCCCATGCCAATCACGGCACCCGCCACCAGCGTCAATGCCAACTTGATCCGATCACGTTTGCGACGTTTGGCCTTGCGCTCCACTTCGATGGGCAAGGTCACGTGATTACCAAACCCGGTGTGCAATACTGCATCACCCTCCAAGGTGACCGCTGTCAGATTCAACTCAGCGTAGCGCCGGGAAAGTGCCTTCTCTCCAGCATAGGCGGCAAATGGTGCACAACGCTGGTAATCGCTCAAACGACGCAGCCCGGGGTTGAGCGAAAACGCCTGCCACTCGGCCTTGTCGGACAGCAGCGGGTAGCAAGGCACCCCCGCGATCACCTGGCGATCGCCCAGGTGGATGTAAGGGCTGTGGATGGCCAGGTCGTGGGCATGGCTGCGTAGCCAGACCTGTAACAGGTCGGGGCTGACCTCCAGTATGGCCCGGGAGTCTTCGACGAAGCCCTGGCGATAGAAGTGCCAGTCGTCCTCGCAGTGAAAGATGTAGGGCGTCTTGACGTGGCTGTAAGCCAGGTCGATAGACGGCAACTGGCCCAGTTTGGGCCGATTGACGAACACCTTGCAGTGCGGTTTCCAGTGCTCAGGCACAGCGGCATGCACGGCATCGTCACCGGAATCTTCGGTGATGAACACTTCGCGAATGGGCGCAGTATTGTAGCGATCGAAACTCTCAAGCGTATCTTTTAGCAGATCGAACCGCCCACAACTGGTCACGACAAGCGTGACGTCACTCTCATTTGAAAAGCGCACCGGACTCCCTCCGCATTGCGACTATCGACTTTCAGCGCCCGTTCCGTAGGCGCGAAAGTTCTTATGTTAGATGCCCAGCTTCAGGCGCAGCCGCTGCCATGCAGACAATGGCGGGTGGGGCCTGAGCGCCGGGCGCATGTGGTCGACGATGCTACGTCCAACTGCCCCGAAACTGAAACGGGAAACCGCCAGGTGGCGGCCATTTTCTGCGATCTTCCGGGACAGTTCCGGGTCCGCACGCAAACGGCGGAGCTTTTCCTGAAGGGTCGGGATGCTGTCATAGAACACCACGTTATGCATGTCCTGCAGGCCCAGCGCGCGGTTCTCTTCCTCGCCTTGGTCATACGCCAGCAACACACAGCCACAGGCCATGGCTTCGAAGTTCTTGATCATGTATTCGCCCATGCCGACATCGGCACTGACGAAGAAGCGGATCCGGTTGAGCGTGTTGCAGTAGTCTTCCCCCGACTTGGTACGGGTCACCACCAGGTTCTCGACCCGACCCAGCTCGTCCAGCAATGCCTTGCGGCCGCTGTAGGCCACGCTGTTGGTGCTGCCGACGAAGGCCAGTTCGATGTCGCGTTCACGCCCTTGGTCGGCAAGCAACTGTTCGTCGTAGCCCTTGGGCACGAAAACGGCGTCGAAACCTTCCTGGCGCAGGCGCTCGCTGACCATGTAGCCCGAGCTGATCACCCGCGCCCAGGGCAGCTTGCGGTAATGGGCGCTGAACTTGCCGGTGTACTTGCAGGGGATATAGTTCTGGTAGGCATCGTGCTCGAGGATGACCAGGTTAGGCACGGTGCGGATGAACGCCGCCTGGCGGATTTCCTGCTTGAAACGCAGGAAGAAGACAATGCGGTCATAGCGCTCGACCTGCACTTCACGCTTGAAATAACGGCGCAGGTTGCGCTGGTCTTCGCTGGTCAGCCAGCGCAGGTCGCACTCGCAGTTGGCCGCGACGCCATCGTACAGGCGATCGAGAATCGCCCGCTGTTCCTTCTGCACCAGAAATAGGACTTTCATTGCTTTCCTTGGGCGCTCTGCGCCATCGCGGTCAACCATGGGGCGTGCTTACAGCTCACGCCGCCAGAACAGTTCATGTCGGCGCACGGCCTTGCGGAAGAATTCATTCTCGCCGTAAGGCGACGGCCGCCGCCCGGCCAGCCAGCGCTGCAACAAGCGGCGCAGGCGGCGCTTGAACGGCGCCGGCGGCTGCAAGTCGTGCATCATGCCCAGGGCCATCGCCTTGTCGCGCTGGGTCGCCAGGTCCAGCACCAGGCTGCAAGGAGCCCAGGCCTGGGCAGCGCTCAGCTGTGGCGGCAAGGCCACGCCATCACCACTGTCGCCCATCGGCCAGCGGTCGTTGTCATGCAGGTGGTTGGCGTAGCACAGCAGGGTTTGCGGCTGCCAGGCCAGGCCTTGCAAGGCTTCCAGCACCGCTGCCTGGGCACAGATGTGGTCAGGGTGCGGGTCGAGCTGCGGGTGCGGCATCACCAGCACCTCTGGCCTGGCCATTTCCAGCAAGGCCCGCAGGTCGGCCAGCAGGTTGCGCCAGGTTGGCGCACCATCGCCGTCGGCCGGCAGCGGGAACGGGTTGAACTGGCGGAATACGCGAATATCGGCGAGGTCGGCCTCACGGGAAGCGGCCGACTGATCTGGCGCGGCCTGCATGACAGGCAGTTGCAGGCAGAAGTAGCCCAACTGCACGCAGCGTGCTTCCGGCACACCGGCCCAGCGTGGCACGGCGATACTGTCCCAGGCCCGCAGGCGGCCCTTCAGGCGCGCGGCCTCGGCCTTTGCCAGGCCCATCTGCTGATAGTGCTCGGCCTCGATTTCACCGGCGGTCAGGGTCACTATCCAGGTTTCGTCGGCCTGGCTGTAGAGGCCGTAAGCGGCCAGCTCGGCATCGTCGGCATGCGGCGCAATCACCATCACCCGGCGCCGTTGCAGCTCCACTGCCGGGGTTATCCACAAGCGCGGCTGGCCCGACAGCCGGCAATGCCGGCCACGCAGGCGCAACGCGCCAGCCTGCAGAGGTGCGGCGAGACCGGTCAAGTTGAGGAAGCGCACGCCATCGACACCGCGCTCGAAGGTTTGCCAGTCGGCCTGCTCGCCAGCCACCAGCTCGACCTGCGGGTCGAGGAAGCGCCCCAGCCAGCTGCTTTTTACCCGCAGCTCGAGGATCAGCGTTTCGTTGCCCTGCAATGTGCAGTCAGCCTTGAGCAGGCCGCCGTTCAGGCTGGCAGGTGCTTCCCGGGTCTGCTCGCCGAAGTCGTAGGCGTAGTCCTCCCCTGGCGCGTAGAACAGGTGGTCGGCAAACCAGGCTTCATGGGCAGCCCACAGCAGCGGCAACAGCAGCAGTGGCAACCACCACCAGCTGAACACACCTATGGCCACCAGCGCGACCAGGCCCGCCAGCAGGCCCAGGCGCTTGTTGCGCCGGTGGCGCTTGAGCAACTGCTGTTTGCGACTCACGCCTGATACACCGGTACGGGGTTGCACCAGCGGTCCTTGTACTCGCGGTCGGCACGGCCGAACGAGAACCGTAGCGGCTTGTTGCGCGCACGGGCATCCTCCCAGGCGGCCTGGGTATTGAGGAAACTCAGCACGCTGCCGGGGCTGAAGGCCTTGGTTTCCGGGTCGACACCGCCATTGATGTACTCGACGCTGATCCACTCCGGCGCTTCTACACGGTATACCAGCTGAATGGCAATCGGCTTGTCGTCCAGCAGCAGCACCGAGCCGATCAGCAACTCGCGCAGGCGTTCCAGCACCTCAGCCATGCGATCGGCACCAGTGGCCGGGAAGCCCCAGCGGCGCTGGAACAGGTCGCAGTACATGCTGGCGATTTCCTGGGCGCTGAAGTCGCTGATCGGGCGCACCATGCCGCCCGCCTCCTCCAGCAGGCGCAGCTCGCGGCGCTGGTTGTAGCGGAACTTCTTCGACAGGTCTTCATGGGCGCGAGCCATGGCCAACTGTTCCTTCTGCGCCCTGAGGCCGCTGAAGCGGCCCTGATTCAGCTCGGACAGGTAGCGCGCGGCATGACGCAATGGCGCGGCGGCATCGGCTGCAGCCGGCAGGATGATCTCGGCGTTGCCCAGGTCGAACAGGGCTTTTTTGCCGGCACGCTTGAGCACGTCCTTGGACAGCGCAAGGTGACGCCCCCAGGTGGGGATTGCGGCCTTCAGCTCGCCGGCCTGGTGCCAGCCCAGGTAACGCACCGGGATCTGCGCCAGGTCCGCCAGTTGCTCGACCACCAGCGGATGGGTGGCGACACTGCCGCCAAAGCGGCCCCATGCTTCGGCGTAGGCCTTGGCGTCAATAATTTGCCAACCGCGCTCGCGGAAGGCCTGGATACGGTTGAGCATCAGGCCTGCCCCACCAGCGCACGGACCTGCGGCAGTTGCCAGAAGGCCTCGCGCACCGCCTGGTCGGAGAAGCGTTCATGCAGGCGCTGCAGCATGTGCTCGGCACAGGCCTGGCGCTGCTGCCCATCCAGCACAGCCATGTGCTTCAGGCCTTGGGCCAGCTGCCCGACGTCGCCCAGCGGGAACAGCACGCCAACACCCTCGACCACTTCGCGGGCACCGCCACAGGCCGTGGCCAGTACCGGTACACCAGCGACCATGGCTTCGAGCAGGACCATGCCGAACGGCTCATGGTCGGAGCTCAGGGCGAACACGTCGAACGCCTGGAAGTAACGGCGTGCATCCGGCACCTGGCCAAGGAAGTCCACCTGCCCGGCAATGCCCAGCTCGGCGGCCAGCGCCTTGAGCCTGGCTTCCAGACGGCCCTTGCCGAGGATCGCCAGGCGTGCGCCAGCCGGCAGCCCCGGCAGCGCTTCGGCAAAGCCACGCAACAGGGTGGCCTGGTCCTTGTCCGGGTGCAGGCGCCCGACATTGCCGACAATCCACGCCTGCGCATCCAGGCCCAGGGCCTGGCGGGCATCGGCGCGAGGCACCAGGGCTGCTTGCAGGGCGTTGATGTCGATGCGGTTGTACAGGGTCTGGATATGCTCTACCGGCCACTGCGGCAGACAGCGGCGCATGTCGTCACGCACGGCGTCCGACACCCCCAGCAGGCTCAGGCGTTTGCTGAACAGATTGGCGAAAATGCGTCGCCCCTTGCGCTCGTAGTCACCGAAAGCATGGTGCACGCCGATCACCGGCAAGCCGGTGCCCAGCAACGCCACGTAGATCGGCTTGAAGCGATGGGCAATGCAGAAAGCGAAATTGCGCTCGGCCGCGATCCGCCGCAATGCGCGGATGGCGCCGAGTTTCAGGCCGCGCACGGCCCTGGAGCTGAACTCCAGGAACAGCACCTCGTCCGACGCACAGCCAGCCGCTACCTGCGGATCGGCAGCGCCGGTGAGGAACACCGTGGTGACCTGGTAGCCACGCCCCTGGAACAGGCTGGCGTACTGACGGGCGCAGTCGAGGAACGGCCCGTCATAGCCATGGCAGAACTGCAGGATGCGCGGTTCAGAGCGGCTGGTCATACGGGGCCGCGCCGTCCTTCACAACCAGGATGTCTTCCATGATCAGGTACTGCAGGTCCGAGCCGAAGAACATGTTCAGGGCGTCGGTCGGCGAGCAGATCATCGGTTCACCACGGCGGTTCAGCGAGGTGTTCAGCGACACGCCGTTGCCGGTCAGCTCTTCCAGTGCCTTCATCATGTCGTAATAGCGCGGGTTGTACTCGCGCTTGAGCACCTGGGCACGCGAAGTGCCATCCTCGTGGACCACTTCCGGCACGCGGGTCTTCCACTCTTCAGCCACTTCGAAGGTGAAGGTCATGAACGGCGCCGGGTGGTCCACCTTGATCATTTGCGGGGCGACGGTGTCGAGCATCGACGGGCAGAAAGGTCTCCAGCGTTCGCGGAACTTGATCTGCTCGTTGATGCGGTCGGCTACGCCCGGCACGCTCGGGCAACCGATGATAGAACGGCCGCCCAGGGCACGGGGGCCGAATTCCATGCGGCCCTGGAACCAGGCCACCGGGTTGCCGTCGACCATGATTTTGGCGATGCGCTGCGGCATATCGTCGAGCTTGCGCCACTTTGGCGCGTTCGGGTGACGGGCGCAGGCAGCGATCACGTCTTCGTTGGAGTACGACGGGCCGAGGTAGACGTGTTCCATCTTCTCGACCGGCACGCCACGGGCGTGGGAAACGTAGGCGGCAGCACCCACGGCGGTACCCGCGTCACCAGAAGCCGGCTGCACGAACAGCTCTTTCAGGTCTGGGCGGGCGATGATCTTCTGGTTGAGCTTGACGTTCAGCGCGCAACCGCCGGCAAAGGCCAGCTTGCCGGTTTCACGCAGGGTGTCGCCCAGATAGTAGTCGATCATCTGCAGGGCGATTTTCTCGAACAGCGCCTGCATGCTGGCCGCGTAATGGATGTACGGCTCGTCGGCGATGTCGCCTTCGCGCTTGGGGCCCAGCCATTCGATCAGCTTAGGCGAGAAGTAGAAGCCCTTACCCTTCTCTTTATAGCGGCGCAGGCCGATGACGTTGGCGTATTCGGTGTTGATCACCAGTTCGCCGTTTTCGAAGCTGGCCAGGCGCGAGAAGTCGTACTTGCTGGCGTCGCCATACGGCGCCATGCCCATGACCTTGAACTCGCCGTCGAGCATCTCGAAGCCGAGGAACTCGGTGATTGCACCGTACAGGCCGCCCAGCGAGTCCGGGTCGAAGAATTCCTTGATCTTGTGGATCTTGCCGTTTTCGCCGTAGCCAAAGAAGGTGGTGGCGTATTCGCCTTTACCGTCGATGCCGAGGATTGCGGTTTTTTCCTTGAAGCCCGAGCAGTGGTAGGCACTGGAGGCGTGGGCCAGGTGGTGCTCGACCGGCTCGATCTTGACCTTTTTCGGGTCGAAGCCCAGTTGTTCCAGGCACCAGACGATCTTCTTGCGGTAGCGCTTGTAGCGACGGTTGCCCATCAGGATGGCGTCGAGGGCGCGGTCCGGGGCGTACCAGTAGCGCTTGGCATAGTGCCAGCGCGCCTTGCCGAACAGGCTGATCGGGGCGAACGGGATGGCTACCACGTCAACGTCGGATGGCTTGATGCCTGCCTGTTCCAGGCAGAACTTCGCCGACTCGTAGGGCATGCGGTTCTTCGCATGCTTGTCACGCACGAAGCGCTCTTCTTCGGCGGCGGCAATCAGCTTGCCGTCAATGTACAAGGCCGCGGAAGGGTCATGGCTAAGGGCGCCGGACAGGCCAAGAATCGTCAATGCCAAGGGATTAGCCTCTTCATTCGGTAAAAATGCGCCAGCGGCCTCTTGGGCGGGTGGCGGCTAAAGGGCGGGATTATAACGCAAACATCAGGAACTGCGCGGTCGTTGTGGGAGCAGCCTTGTGCTGCGAAGAGGACCTCATGGACCATGCAAATGCATAGCCTGTTCCGGCCTCTTCGCAGCACAGGGCTGCTCCTACAGGGATGCACAAGGTTTAAAGTTTTGCGCAAGACAGTAGTGCGGCTTACTCGGCGATCAGCCAATCCATGCGGTAGCTACCTGCCGTCTGCGCCAGTTCCTTGGCCAGCCATGGCAGCAGCTCCTTGAGCTCTTCCTCCAGCCCCCACGGCGGATTGGCGATGGCCAGGCCGGAGCCATTGAGCCCCTGCGGGCTGTCCTGGTGGTGCACATACAGCTCGACCCGCAGCAGCTTCGGCGCGCCGGTGCTGGTCAGGTCCTGGTAGAAGCGGGTCAGCGAGCGCTGGTCCTTGATCGGGTACCAGATGGCCACGACGGTCTGGCGCATGCGGCCGATCGCCTCTTTCATGGCGGTGGTGCAGCGCTTGAGTTCGTCAGCCTGCTCGAACGGCGGATCGATCAGCATGATCGCGCGCTTTTCCTGCACGGGCAGCAAGGCCCGCGGCACATGCCAGCCTTCACCAAGGTGCACGACCACGCGCGGGTCTTTCTTCATGTTCTCCTTGAGCAGCGGCCCGTCTTCGGGATGCTTCTCGTTGAGCAGGGCGCGGTCCTGCTGGCGCATCAGGCGGCGAGCCAGCTCGGGCGAACCGGGGTAATAGCGCAGCTCGCCGTCGGCGTTCAAGCGCTTGATGATACGTAGATAGTCGTCGGCCATGGCCGGCAGGTCATCGCGATTCCACAGGCGGGCGACACCTTCCAGGTACTCGCCGGTGCGGGTTGCCTGGTCGCCCTGCAGGTCGTACAGACCGAGCCCTGCGTGGGTATCGATGTAGGCGAACGGCTGCTCCTTGCGCGACATCAGGGCGATGAGGCGGGTCAGCACGATGTGTTTGAGGACGTCGGCGTGGTTGCCGGCATGGAAGGCGTGACGATAGTTCATGGCAACTCCTGCGGGGGTGGCAAGTTTACCTTGCCTTGCAGGCGGAGTCAGGCCTGGCTGCTGATCGGCGGCGGCTTCTTCGCGGCAAACCCGCTCCCACAGGCACCTCACAGAATTTGAGATCTGTGCAATTCCTGTGGGAGCGGGTTCACCCGCGAAGCAGGCGCCGCCGACTCAACGGGTATTACTTGTCAGCGTGATACGCAGCATCAGCAGTCTCGAAGCGCTTGACCATTGCCTGCGACGGGCTGCCCAGCTTGCTCACCACGATGATGGCGATGCTGGCGAACAGGAAGCCCGGAATGATTTCGTACAGCCCGAGGGTGTCGAAATTTTTCCACAGGATCACGGTCAGCGCACCCACCACGATACCGGCCAGCGCACCGTTACGGGTCATGCCCTTCCACAGCACCGAAATCAGTACCACCGGACCGAAAGCAGCACCGAAGCCGGCCCAGGCGTAAGCCACCAGGCCCAGCACGCGGTTTTCCGGGTTGGCAGCCATGGCGATGGCGATCAGGGCCACGGCCAGCACCATCAGGCGGCCGACCCACACCAGCTCGACCTGCGAAGCGTTCTTGCGCAGGAAGGACTTGTAGAAGTCTTCGGTCAGGGCGCTGGAGCACACCAGCAGCTGGCAGCTCAAGGTACTCATCACCGCCGCCAGGATGGCCGACAGCAGCACGCCGGCGATCCACGGGTTGAACAGGATCTTGGCCAGCTCGATGAACACACGCTCGTGGTTCTCGGTGACCGGGCCCGCCAGCTCAGGGTGTGCCGAGAAGTAGGCGATACCGAAGAAGCCCACGGCGCAGGTACCGACCAGGCACAGGATCATCCAGGTCATGGAAATACGACGAGCGTTGGCGATCGACTTCACCGAGTCGGCAGCCATGAAACGCGCCAGGATGTGCGGCTGGCCAAAGTAGCCCAGCCCCCAACCCATCAGCGAGATGATGCCGATGAAGGAGGCGCCCTTGAGCATGTCGAAGCTGGCTGGATTCACCGCCTCGATGGCAGCGAAGGTGGTATCGAAACCGCCAGTGGAGATCAGCACGATCACCGGGGTGAGGATCAGCGCGAAGATCATCAGCGAAGCCTGTACGGTATCGGTCCAGCTCACCGCCAGGAAGCCACCGACGAAGGTGTAGGCGATGGTCGCTGCGGCGCCGGCCCACAGGGCGGTTTCGTACGACATGCCGAAGGTGCTCTCGAACAGGCGAGCACCGGCAACGATGCCGGAAGCGCAGTAGATGGTGAAGAACACCAGGATCACGATGGCCGAGATGATCCGCAGCACGCCGCTGTTGTCTTCGAAGCGGCTGGAGAAGTAGTCCGGCAGGGTCAGCGCATCGCCGTTGTGCTCGGTCTGCACGCGCAGACGGCCAGCGACGAACAACCAGTTCAGGTAGGCGCCGACGGTCAGGCCGATGGCAATCCAGGCTTCGGACAAGCCGGCGAAGTAGATGGCGCCCGGCAGGCCCATCAGCAGCCAGCCGCTCATGTCGGAAGCGCCGGCGGAAAGCGCGGTAACCACGCTACCCAGGCTGCGACCGCCGAGGATGTAGTCGGAAAGGTTTTTGGTGGAGCGATAGGCGGCGAAGCCGATCAGCACCATTGCCGCGATATAGACCACGAAAGTGATCGTTAGTGGATTGCCCATGCTTGTGCCCTGGCGTTTGTTTTTATGTCATGCACAACCCTCTTCACGACGGTTGCACCCAGGCGGCGCATCCTATGCAACAACGCAAAGCGGGTGCAACCATTTTTCATTTGCAAGTTGCACCTGCTCGCGCCTTTTCCGATAAAGCGGTTTTTTTGCTCCTTTTTGGAGCAATGCGTCCGCTTTTCAGAATAAAACGCACCGAAAACACCCCTTTTCAGGATGTGAAAATGGCTGTCGGACGAGTTGCACCTTTTCCATGAAAAATTCGGGTTGCACCTGGTTGCACCCGAATTGTCCTACAGCTACTCTTGGCGCCAGCTTAGGCCACAACCGTGGCAATAACGAGGATAAGAAATGGCGACGACCACCCTTGGGGTCAAACTCGATGACCCGACCCGTGAGCGACTCAAGGCAGCTGCGCAGTCGATTGACCGCACGCCGCACTGGTTGATCAAGCAAGCGATCTTCAACTACCTGGAGAAGCTCGAGGGTGGTGCCACCCTGACCGAACTCAACGGCCATGCCAGCAGCCTGGCCGACGACGCCGGTGACGTCCAGCCCGACCACAGCCATCAGTGCTTCCTCGAGTTTGCCGAGAGCATCCTGCCACAGTCGGTACTGCGCTCGGCGATCACCGCCGCCTACCGCCGCCCCGAGCAGGAAGTGGTACCGATGCTGCTGGAGCAGGCGCGCCTGAGCGCCCCACTGGCCGAAGCGACCAACAAGATGGCCGCCGGCATCGCCGAAAAACTGCGTAACCAGAAGAGCGCTGGCGGTCGTGCCGGTATCGTCCAGGGCCTGCTGCAGGAATTCTCGCTGTCATCCCAGGAAGGCGTGGCGCTCATGTGCCTGGCCGAAGCCCTGCTTCGCATCCCCGACAAGGGCACCCGTGACGCGCTGATTCGCGACAAGATCAGCACCGGCAACTGGCAGCCGCACCTGGGCAACAGCCCGTCGCTGTTCGTCAACGCCGCAACCTGGGGCCTGCTGCTGACCGGCAAGCTGGTGTCCACCCACAACGAGTCCGGCCTCACCGCCTCGCTCACCCGCATCATCGGCAAGAGCGGCGAGCCGATGATCCGCAAGGGCGTCGACATGGCCATGCGCCTGATGGGCGAGCAGTTCGTCACCGGCGAAACCATCGCCGAAGCCCTGGCCAACGCCAGCCGCTTCGAGTCCAAAGGCTTCCGCTACTCCTACGACATGCTCGGCGAAGCCGCACTGACCGAGCACGACGCGCAGAAGTACCTGGCGTCCTACGAGCAGGCCATCCATTCGATCGGCAAGGCCTCCCATGGCCGCGGCATCTATGAAGGCCCGGGCATCTCGATCAAGCTGTCGGCGCTGCACCCGCGCTACAGCCGCGCCCAGTACGAGCGCGTGATGGAAGAGCTGTACCCGCGCCTGCTGTCGCTGACCCTGCTAGCCAAGCAGTACGACATCGGCCTGAACATCGACGCCGAAGAGGCCGACCGTCTGGAGCTGTCGCTCGACCTGCTCGAGCGCCTGTGCTTCGAGCCTTCGCTGGCTGGCTGGAACGGTATCGGCTTCGTCATCCAGGCCTACCAGAAGCGCTGCCCGTACGTGATCGACTATGTCATCGACCTGGCCAAGCGCAGCCGCCACCGCCTGATGATCCGCCTGGTGAAAGGCGCCTACTGGGACAGCGAGATCAAGCGCGCCCAGGTCGAAGGCCTGGAAGGCTACCCGGTGTACACCCGCAAGGTGTACACCGACGTCTCCTACGTCGCCTGCGCCCGCAAGCTGCTGGCCGTGCCGGAAGCCATCTACCCGCAGTTCGCCACCCACAACGCCCACACCCTGTCGGCCATCTACCACATTGCCGGGCAGAACTATTACCCGGGCCAGTACGAGTTCCAGTGCCTGCACGGCATGGGCGAGCCGCTGTACGAACAGGTGGTCGGCAAGATTTCCGAAGGCAAGCTGAACCGCCCGTGCCGCGTCTATGCACCGGTCGGCACTCACGAAACGCTGCTGGCCTACCTGGTGCGTCGCCTGCTGGAAAACGGCGCCAACACCTCGTTCGTCAATCGCATCGCCGACCACTCGATCTCCATCCAGGAACTGGTCGCCGACCCGGTCGCCAGCATCGAGCGCATGGGTACCCAGGAAGGTAGCATCGGCCTGCCGCACCCACGCATCCCGCTGCCGCGTGAACTGTATGGCAGCGAGCGGGCCAACTCGGCCGGCATCGACATGGCCAACGAACACCGCCTGGCGTCGCTGTCCTGCGCCATGCTGGCCACCGCCCACAACGACTGGAAAGCCGCCCCGCTGCTGGCTTGCGCCGCCAGCGAAGGCGCTGCTGCGCCGGTGCTGAACCCGGCGGACCACCGCGACGTGGTCGGCCATGTTCAGGAAGCCACTGTCGCCGACGTCGACAACGCCATCCAGTGTGCCCTGAATGCCGCACCGATCTGGCAGGCCACGCCGCCAGCCGAGCGTGCTGCCATTCTGGAACGCACCGCCGACCTGATGGAGGCCGAAATCCAGCCGCTGATGGGCCTGCTGATTCGCGAAGCCGGCAAGACCTTCGCCAACGCCATCGCCGAAGTGCGTGAAGCCGTGGACTTCCTGCGCTACTACGCAGTGCAGGCACGCAACGATTTCAGCAACGACGCCCACCGCCCACTGGGCCCGGTGGTGTGTATCAGCCCATGGAACTTCCCGCTGGCGATCTTCACCGGCCAGGTGGCCGCAGCGCTTGCCGCCGGTAACCCGGTACTGGCCAAACCGGCCGAGCAAACCCCGCTGATCGCCGCCCAGGCCGTGCGCCTGCTGCTGGAAGCCGGTATTCCGGAAGGCGTGCTGCAGCTGCTGCCAGGCCGCGGTGAAACCGTCGGTGCCGGCCTGGTCGGTGACGAGCGCGTCAAAGGCGTGATGTTCACCGGTTCCACCGAAGTGGCCCGCCTGCTGCAGCGCAACGTCGCCGGCCGCCTGGACAACCAGGGCCGCCCGATCCCGCTGATCGCCGAAACCGGCGGCCAGAACGCGATGATCGTCGACTCCTCGGCATTGACCGAGCAGGTAGTGATCGACGTGGTGTCCTCGGCCTTCGACAGTGCCGGCCAGCGTTGCTCGGCCCTGCGCGTGCTGTGCCTGCAGGAAGACTCCGCCGACCGCGTGATCGAAATGCTCAAGGGCGCCATGGCCGAAAGCCGCCTGGGCAGCCCGGACCGCCTGGCCGTGGACATTGGCCCAGTGATCGACGCCGAAGCCAAGGCCGGCATCGAGAAGCACATCCAGGGCATGCGCGAGAAAGGCCGTTCGGTCTACCAGGTGGCCATTGCCGATGCTGCCGAGATCAAGCGCGGCACCTTCGTCATGCCGACCCTGATCGAGCTGGAAAGCTTCGACGAACTGAAACGCGAAATCTTCGGCCCGGTACTGCACGTGGTGCGCTACAACCGTCGCAACCTGGACCAGCTGATCGAGCAGATCAACAATTCCGGCTACGGCCTGACCCTCGGCGTGCACACCCGCATCGACGAGACCATCGCCAAGGTGGTGGAAACCGCCAACGCCGGCAACATGTACGTCAACCGCAACATCGTTGGTGCGGTGGTAGGCGTGCAGCCGTTCGGTGGTGAAGGCCTGTCCGGCACCGGCCCGAAAGCCGGCGGCCCGCTGTACCTGTACCGCCTGCTGTCGACCCGCCCGGCCGACGCGATTGGCCGCCACTTCCAGCAGCAGGACGGCGAAGGCAAGCCTGACCGTGCCCTGCACGAGCAGCTGATCAAGCCGCTGCACGGCCTGAAGGCCTGGGCCGAAAGCAACCAGCTGGCCGACCTGGCCGCGCTGTGCAACCAGTTTGCCAGCCAGTCGCAGAGCGGCATCGCCCGCCTGCTGCCCGGCCCGACCGGCGAGCGCAACAGCTACACCATCCTGCCGCGTGAGCACGTGCTGTGCCTGGCCGACAACGAGGCCGACCTGCTGGCGCAGTTCGCCGCAGTGCTGGCGGTTGGCAGCTCGGCGGTATGGGCTGACGGCGAGCCGGGCAAGGCCCTGCGTGCCCGCCTGCCGCGTGAGCTGCAGGCCAAGGTCAAGCTGGTGGCGGACTGGAACAAGGATGAAGTGGCGTTCGACGCCGTGATCCATCATGGCGACTCGGACCAGCTGCGCGGCGTGTGCCAGCAGGTGGCCAAGCGTGCCGGTGCGATCGTGGGCGTGCACGGGCTGTCCAGCGGGGATCATCAGATTGCGCTGGAGCGTCTGGTGATCGAGCGGGCGGTGAGTGTGAACACTGCTGCGGCGGGTGGTAATGCCAGCCTGATGACCATTGGCTGAGGCTGAAGGTTGTTGAAGAAAAGGGAGAGCTTCGGCTCTCCTTTTTTATGGGTGCCTGGCTTGAGATTGGGGGGTGGGTTGCCAGGTTTTTGCCACAACATTTTCTGCGCCTATGAGATCGAGCGCCGCCCGCGCGGCGCTTCGCGGGACAAGCCCGCTCCCACATTTGTTGCAACGTGGCCATGCCTGTGAGGCCATGGTCGTCAGCCTTGGCGCATGACTAAAGACATGTGGGGCGGCAGCCGCGCTAACGGGGAGACATCGTCAGGCCAACAAAGCAGGCAACCATGGCCTGACAGGTTTGGCACGTTGCAACAAATGTGGGAGCGGGCTTGTCCCGCGAAGCGCCGCGCGGGCGGCGCTCGATCTCCCAAGCGCAGAAAATGTTGTGGCGAACACCTCGCGGCCTTCACTCGACCTGAAGCCAATCCCTCACTGCTTCATCCCCAACTCAGCATCATCCATCAGTGCCTTGGCCATCGCACTCAGATAATGGGCAGCCCAGATCATCATCGGCTTCTCATCCATCAGCCCGGTAATGGTCAATTCACGGACATACCCCATCAACTCCGAAGACTGCTCGCGGGCGTCCCTGCACGGGATGCCGGGCTCGATGCGGAAAAGCGGGTGTGTGCCATTCTCGCCCTGGTAGAAGGTAGTCTTGCCGACGGTGAATTGGGTGTCTTCTGTTGTCATTGTTCAATCCCCTGATAATTCTCGACTGCCTGGACCGGCTCTTTCGCGGGCACACCCGCGAAAGAGCCGGCTCAGGCGACACATCAATAAGCCTCAGTGCGTAGTCCGTGGCCTGGATGAGGGCATCTCGAGTGAATGGGTGTTCAGGGGTGGATCGGGGACAATATTCAGCATTGGTATTTTTCTCGGTAAGGGCCACCACCATCTGCTGTCAAACAGGAGGGTGGCAGCTGTGCATGGGTTGACAGACCGGTAGAAAAATCCAAAAAACCCGGCGCACACGAGGTGCCCCATACACAGCCGCCATAAAAGCGAAAGCCATGAGAATTTTCTGGTCGGCCTGTCAAAGCCGGTCACTGATTTAGCAGTGACCACCCGAGACTATGGCCCGATCCAGAGCACCGCAATGGCCAGGAGGGGGTTGGGAGTATGTTTGGGAAACGGACTACATGGAATAGGCAAAAACCTAAAAACCTGCCGGGATGCTGACCGGAATGCGGTGGGGCTGACAGGTGTTCGCGAAGACAGTTGCAGCGCCTTTTCTAAACCCATATCACCCAAACCTATTAACCTCCCCCACCGAACCCTGCCCACCTACACTCGCAGCATCCCGCCTCAGGACCGCGACCATGCCCGAGACCCTGCTCAGCCCCCGCAACCTCGCCTTCGAACTCTACGAAGTCCTCGACGCCGAGGCCCTGACCCAGCGCCCGCGCTTCGCCGAGCACAACCGCGAAACCTTCGATGCGGCGCTATCAACTGCCCGTACCATTGCCGAGAAGTTCTTCGCCCCGCACAACCGCAAGGCCGACGAAAACGAGCCACGCTACGTTGATGGCCGTGCCGAATTGATCCCCGAAGTGAAACCCGCCGTCGACGCCTTTCTCGAAGCCGGCTTCCTTAACGCCAACCGCGACTTCGATGCCGGCGGCATGCAGCTGCCGAGCCTGGTCTCGCAAGCCTGCTTCGCCCACTTCCAGGCCGCCAACGCCGGCACCACGGCCTACCCGTTCCTGACCATGGGCGCGGCCAATCTGATCGAGAGCTTCGGCAGCGACGAACACAAGCGCCTGTTCCTCCAGCCGATGATCGAAGGCCGCTACTTCGGCACCATGGCCCTGACCGAACCCCACGCCGGCTCGTCGCTGGCCGATATCCGCACCCGCGCGGAACCTGCCGGTGACGGCAGCTACCGGCTCAAGGGCAACAAGATATTCATCTCCGGCGGCGACCACGAGCTGTCGGAAAACATCGTGCACATGGTCCTGGCCAAACTGCCGGACGCACCACCCGGGGTGAAGGGCATTTCGCTGTTCATCGTGCCGAAGTACCTGGTCAACCCGGATGGCAGCCGTGGCCCGCGCAACGATGTGCTGCTGGCCGGGCTGTTCCACAAGATGGGCTGGCGCGGCACCACCTCCACCGCGCTGAACTTCGGCGACAACGGCCAGTGCGTCGGCTACCTGATCGGTCAGCCGCACCAGGGCCTGGCCTGCATGTTCCAGATGATGAACGAAGCACGCATCGGTGTCGGCATGGGCGCGGTGATGCTCGGCTACGCCGGCTACCTGTATTCGCTGGAATACGCCCGCCAGCGCCCGCAGGGCCGGTTGCCAGACAACAAGGACCCGCACAGCCCGGCAGTGCCGATCATCGAACACACCGATGTGAAACGCATGCTGCTGGCACAGAAAGCCTACGTGGAAGGCGCCTTCGACCTGGGCCTGTATGCCGCGCGCCTGTTCGACGACACCCAGACTGCCAGCGACGACAGCGCCCGCAAGCAGGCGCAGGAGCTGCTCGACCTGCTGACCCCGATCGTCAAGTCCTGGCCCTCGGCCTTCTGCCTCAAGGCCAACGAACTGGCGATCCAGATCCTCGGCGGCCACGGCTACACCCGCGAATACCCGGTGGAGCAGTACTACCGCGACAACCGCCTGAACCCGATCCACGAGGGTACCGAGGGCATCCAGTCGCTCGACCTGCTCGGCCGCAAACTGGCGCAGAACAATGGTGCCGGCCTCAAACAGCTGATCCGCCTGATCGCCGCCACCGGCGAGCGCGCCAGCCACCACCCGAACCTCGACCCACTGCGCCAGCCGCTGGAGCAACTGGTCAACCGCCTGCAAGGTGTGACCCTGGCCCTGCTTGGCGACCTGGCCCAAGGCAAGGTCGCCGGTACCCTGGCCAACTCCGCCCTGTACCTCAAGACCTTCGGCCACTGCGTGATCGGCTGGCGCTGGCTGGAGCAGGCGATTCATGCCGAGCTGGGCCTGCTCAAGGGCCCCCAGGCCGACCGCGACTTCTACCTTGGCAAGCTGCAGGCCGCACGTTATTTCCTGACCTGGGAAGTACCTGGCTGCCACCATGAACTGGCATTGCTCGAGGCGCGCGACGATACCTGCCTCGCCATGCAGGACGGGTGGTTCTAGGCAGCACCTGTAAATTGAATCACTGAGCACACTTGGCAGGCGATGCCGAGCTGCGGGGGTTGCGAGCAATAGCAATTCCTGCAGCGACTACCACAATGCCCAGGTAGGTTGTCCAATGGATCGCGTCGCCGAACATCAATGCTGCCCATAACAACGTCACTGGCGGTTCCAGATAAACCAGCGCCGACACGCGGGTCGCCGTCAGCTTGGTCAGCAACATCCACAGGCTCAAATAGGCGATGAATGTCGAGAACAGCGTCAGCCAGGCGACAGCCACCCAGGCCTGGGTGCTGGCAGGCACCTCTATCAAACCCAACGGCAGGCCTGTCGCGGTGAGCAGCACCAGTGTTGCGATCGACTGCAGGAACAGCGGCACCAACAAGCCATCTTTGCTGTGGTCTGTCTCCAGAACCGATTGCCGTCGCTGGTAAAGCGTGGCAATGGACAGTGTGATTGCAGCGATCAGCGGCAGGGCGTACAGCCATAGGTCAAGCCGGGCCGTCGACAGGCTGTACTCCCCCAGAATGACCATGCTGACACCCACAAAACCGAGCACAAGCCCCAGCCACTCCTGACGGCCACTGCGTTCACCGTGGTCCCTGCTGCTCATCGATGCCGTGATCAATGGCTGCAAGGCGCAAATGATGGCAGCAATCCCTGCCGGCAGGCCGCCCCGGATGGCGATGTAAACGCTGACCAGGTAGGCAAACTGGGCCAGAAAACCGATCACGGCGTTGTAACGTATCTGCGCCCACGACAGTACACGCAGCCGGTGCAAGACAAAAGGCAACAGACAGATGCAGACCAGCAGGAAACGCCAGAACAGCAGGTTTATGGCACCAGCGTCCTCCGTGCCCAGCCGGGCGCCAATGAAGCCGGAACTCCAGGAAAGAACGAAGATGACTTGTAGAAAGATCAGGTACGGCGTGCTACTTGGCATGTTCACACCCCTGTCTGATGCAATTCCTCGAAGGTGATCGGCTCAATGCCCATGCATGCAAAGTGCCGGGTAGCCGATCGGCACAAGGCCCAACGCAGCCCCAGCCAATTGGGGATGGTCGCAGGTATGCCATCATCAGAGGCCAGGTGCCAGAAGCGGTTGGAGTCATCGCTGAAGTAGGGGCAATGAAAGGACAACACCAAAGACATGCGGCGCCCGCTGATCACTGGCCGCACACCGTGATACAAGCGACTGCCGTAAATGAACAGGGCGTCGCCAGGCTCATCCAGCCTTGCGGTTTCAAAGGTACGGTAATCCAGGGCATCGAAGTTATCGACAGTGCCATTGTGGAAAAGGAATTCGCCCCCGCTGTAGTCGCAAGGCGCTGACAGCACGATGTTCAGTACGTAATTGGTGCCGTCCGTGTGCCACGTGCCCCGGTGTTGCTGTTGCTCGCCAGGCTTGGGGTAGTAATAGTTGATCTGCGAGCGTGCGTTGAGCATGGGATATGGCACCAGCGGCACGCCAGCTATGCGCGAAACAGCCAGGAGGAATGCGCGACTGAACATCATGTCGTGGATGAACGACGACAGTGCTGTTACACCTCGCGTACGCCTGGAGATGATCCAGTCGCTATCACCCGCCACCTTCTCCAGGCGAGCGCAGATCTCTTGCAATATCCCGACCCCCTCTGGCGTGAACAGCTGATGCACGGTAGCGACACCGGTAATGGCATCGACCGTGATGTTCGCGTGTGGGCTCTGGGTATAGCCGAGTTGCCCCAGTGTTCGGGAGCCCGTGACAGTAGGCCCTGGTTGCCGAAGCAAATCGTCCCGCCAGGCCACCTGCTCGCCCAGACAGAGCGACGAAGCTCGCGGTGTGCGCTTCAACGTTGACTTGAGCGCCAGCTTCACACGGCCGAGGCCGCGCTCGAACAAAGGTAATGTGTCTGAGTGGTTCATGATGTGTGAGCCCCTGTTGGTCGTCCGCTACTGGAGGTACTTCGCGATCTGATAGCGCACCGTGCCATCCCCACTGGCGAACTCGTCCACCACGCTGCAGTTGCAGTGCCGGGCTCTGATGCGACGAAATTGTTCAGGCGTGTACTTGAGGCAGATGTTGGTCAGTAGATAGCCATGTTGCTGCAGGTGCTGGACTGGCTGCAGCGTAACGGCCACATGGATCGTTTCATCGAGGATTCGTAACGGTACGAGGATGGCTTCGTGCTCGCCCGACGGGTTGAAGCCTTGTTGAAGCGCAACCATTCGGGAAAACTGCTGCATGTGAGGGTTGGCATAGAAGGCGAGGATGGGCCGCTCCAGGCCCTCTTCATATATCTGCATTTCCGAAAGAATGTAGGTCTTCTCACCCGCAAGGTTACGTATCAGTCTCCCCGTACTCACTGGAAGCTCATTACCCTCCTGGAAACCAAGCAAGGTGATCAGGGTGAGCTCTTCATCGTGATGCAAGACGTCATGGGTTACGGTGTGATAGTCGGCGGCGATGTAATTGAAGCTGCCATCGGCTTGTACGATGGGGCGCACGGCATCACTCATCGCGGGTTCCGAAGTCTGGTTGATATCGATGGCGGTGTAGCGAATGGAGCTCGAAGTCTGAGCTATCCGCTTCAGCAGGCAGCTACTCTTGATCGGCTCGGGGCCTAGCTCGACATAGTGCAGCCGACGCCCATCACTCAGCGCTGCCAACCGTTCGGCAACCTTACCGATGACACTTTTGAGCGCCCCCTGCCCCCGGGCGTCAGCACAAAGCCCGTCCTCACCCACACCTTGCTCATTCAAGGCGCGCATGAGCAGAAATATTTCGTGGTTGAAACGATGCCCAGCGTCACAGCGGGGCTCGGGCTGGGCCAGCGTCGAGTACTTCTCACGGTTCTCGACAGTCCATAGCCGCGCGTTCTGGTACGAGGGGGTGCGCACGAGCGCGTCTACAACGAAGTCGTTCAGGCTCATCCGTATCATTCCTTTGCAATTTCGGGGGGAACTATGCCTTGCCCACACAGTAAGAGGGGGTATAAAGCCTGTACAGTTGATTAAATCGAAGCGCTGGTTCGATCTGACTAAATCAGGTGGTTCAATGGGCAAAGGCCTCGACATCAAGGTACTGAGAACCTTCCAGGCAGTAGCCCGGCTGGGCCGCTTCAAGGATGCAGCCGACTATGTCCATCGCAGCCCGTCGGCGGTGACCACGCAAATACAGAAGCTGGAGGAACAGATCGGGCAACAGTTGTTTACTCGTAGCAACCAGTCCGTCGAGCTGACCCCGGCAGGTCGGCACCTGCTGGTTGAAGCGACACGTTTCCTGATGGCCCATGACAGGTTGCTGGCCACGCTGTCGCCCCAGCAAATGACCGGCAAGGTCCGCCTTGGTGTGCCGGACGGATATGCAGCCAGCCTCATGAGCGATTTCCTGCCGGTTTTCGTAGCCAGCAATCCAAAGCTGGAACTGGAGGCCGTAGCGCGCTCCAGCGCAGAGCTCATCGACCTGTTCGCGCGACAGCGCCTGGACCTGGCAGTGGCGGTCAGCAGCGAAGCATGGGAGCAAGGGGAATGGCTTCGCTCGACCAAGCCTCGCTGGGCCGCAGCCCCAGGGTTCCACTACGATCCTGGCCGCCCTTTGCCACTGGCCCTGCAGTTGAAGGGCTGCCCGTACCGAGAGGCAGCATTGCAGGCATTGAAAGCGCACGGCATTGCATACCGCATCCTGCTGGAAAGCGCCAACTGGCAAGCGGTGCTGGCCTGCATGAGAAGTGGCCTGGCAGTCGGCATCGTCGAAGGGCTGGAGAGTAGCGACGCATCGCTGGCGCACGTGGAGGGGATGGGCTTGCCCGAGCTCGCCGAGCATCACGTCTACCTGCTGACGGACACCTCGCACCATGTTGCATCGCATCTGAACGAAATGTTGAAGGCCGCCATCCAGAAGGATGGCCCTGCAACACCAGGCCCTTGCTGACCGCACTTATTTCCTGACCCGGGAAGTGCCTGGCTGCCATAATGAGCAGGCATTGCTCGAGGCGCGCGACGATACCTGCCTCGCCATGCAAGACGAGTGGTTCTAGGGGGAGCCACCGTGTACACGGAGGCTTCCGAATGTTCGATTCCAGCGCCCTGCTGCGCCAGCGCTTCGCTGCGCTGCGCAGTACGGCCGAGTTGTTTTCCCTGCGCCATGTGCAGCAGTCGCACCAGGCGCTGTCGGTGCGCCGCAATGTCGCCGAACCGCCGCTGTTCAGCCAGGACGAAGGCGCCATGCTCACCGTGCGGGTCAATGGCGTGGAGGCCTACGCGGCCACCGCCGACCTGTCCCAGGCCGGCCTGCAGCGCGCCCTGGAGCAAGCCGAGGCGCTGGCCCGGCAGGTCGCCCGGTACAGCCTGCTGGACCTGCGCGAACAGCCCGTCACCAGCGCCCGCCATGACCACATCTCGCCCAACTTCGACCAGCCCGTACCTACCCTCGCCGATTGCCTCGGCCTGCTCGCGGCCGAATCGGCCAGCGTGCCCAAGGACAGCCGCCTGGTGGACTGGCAGGCCAGCCTGGGCCTGAGCCTGGTCGAGCAGACCTACCTGAATTCGGCCGGCGCCGAGCTGCGCCACGCCCAGCGTTTCCTGTTCCCGGGCCTGACCGTGACTGCCAGCGACGGCCAGGACAGCCAGAACCGCAGCCTGGGACGCGATAACTTCGGCCAGCAGGGCGGCTTCGAGATCGTCGAGCGCTGCGGGCTGGTCGGCGCAGCCAGTCGTGTGGCCGACGAGGCGCTGCAACTGCTGCTGGCACCGAACACCCCCAGCGGCCCGCGCGACCTGCTGTTGATGCCGGACCAGATGATGCTGCAGATCCACGAATCCATTGGCCACCCGCTGGAGATGGATCGTATTCTCGGCGACGAGCGCAACTACGCCGGCACCAGCTTCGTCAAAGCCAGTGACTTCGGCCACCTGCAGTACGGCTCCGCGCTGCTCAACGTGACCTTCGACCCGACCATCGGTGAAGAGCTGGCCAGCTACAGCTTTGATGATGACGGTAGCCCGGCCAGCAAGCAGTTCCTGATCCGCGACGGTTTGTTGCTGCGGCCGCTGGGTGGTGCGCTGTCGCAGTTCCGCTCCGGCCTCGACGGTGTGGCAAACAGCCGCGCCTGCGGCTGGAACCGTGCACCGATCGACCGCATGGCCAACCTCAACATCGAGCCGGGCGACCAATCCCTCCACCAGCTGATCGAGGGCATCGAACACGGCATCCTGATGCGCACCAACCGTTCCTGGTCCATCGACGATGCACGTAACAAATTCCAGTTCGGCTGCGAATGGGGCCAACTGATCGAAAACGGCGAACTCAAGGGTATCGTCAAGAATCCCAACTACCGCGGCATTTCCGCGCAGTTCTGGCGCAACCTCGCAGCGGTCGGTGACCGCAGCACCTTCCAGGTGTTAGGCACGCCCAACTGCGGCAAGGGCGAACCCAACCAGGTGGTACGGGTGGGCCACGCCTCGCCGGCCTGCGTATTCCGCCAGATCGATGTATTCGGAGGAGATGCGTGATGAAGCAGGCTTTCGAGACCTTGGTCGGTGACGTACGCGCCGCCCTGCAACCAGGCGAGCAGTTCACCCTCGGCTACAGCGCCGAACAGTCGCAATTCGTGCGTTTCAACCACGCCAAGGTGCGCCAGGCCGGCGAAGTGAGCCAGGCCAGCGCACAGCTGCGGCTGATCCGCGATGGCCGGCAGGCAGAGCAACAGGTGACCTTGAGCGGTGACAAGCAACTGGACAGCCAGCGCCTGATCGCTGCCCAGGCGCAACTGCGCCAGACCTTGCCACTGTTGGCCGTCGACCCGTACCTGCGCCTGGACGAAAGTGCCTGGCACAGCCACAGCCAGCAGGAGCAGCCGCTGCCCGAACTGAGCGATGTGCTGACGCTGCTCGCCCGCGAGGCCGGCGACCTGGACCTGGTCGGCATCTACGCCGCCGGCCCGATCTGCCGGGGCTTCGCCAGCTCGTTCGGCGCCTTCGGCTGGCACCAGGCCAACAGTTTCAACTTCGACTGGAGCCTGTTCCACGAAAACGGCGAGGCGGTGAAGGCCAACTATGCCGGGCAGGTGTGGAGCGCCGACGACTTCACCGCACGCCTGCGTCAGGCACGGGAGCAGTTGGGCTTCCTGGGCCGCCCGGCAATCACGCTAAAACCTGGCAGCTACCGCGCCTATCTGGCACCGGCGGCCATGGATGAAATAGCCGGCATGCTGTGCTGGGGCGGTTTTTCCGCACAGGCCCTGGCCACCGGCAACAGTGCCCTGCAGCGCCTGTACAACGGTGACGCGCGGCTCAGCCCGCTGGTCAGTTTCACCGAGCAGGTCAGCGGCTCGCTTAGCCCGGCGTTCTCCGATGAAGGCTCGCCGCGCCTGGATGTGCCGTTGATCCAGCAAGGCGAGGCCCTGCAGCGGCTGATCAGTGCGCGCAGTGCGGCTGAGTTCGAGCTGCTGGCCAATGGCGCCGATAGCTACGAGTCACCGTGCTCGCTCAGCCTGGCAGCGGGTAACCTGCCCTGCGAGCAGATCCTGGAGCGGCTAGGTACCGGGCTGTACATCAGCAACCTGTGGTACCTGAACTACTCCGACCTGCCGGCGGCACGCATGACCGGGCTGACCCGCTTCGCCACCTTCTGGGTGGAGAACGGGCGGATCCAGGGGCCGGTGAGCACCATGCGCTTCGATGACAGCCTGTACAGCTTGCTCGGCAGCCAGCTGGAGGACCTGACCCGCGAGCGCGAGATGATCCTGTCGACCAGTACCTATGGACAACGCAGTACCGGGTCGAGTCATTTGCCGGGGGCTCTGGTCAAAGGCCTGACCCTGACATTGTGACTGGACTTACCGGCCCTTTCGCGGCTAAAGCCGCTCCCACAGGATCTCCACTGCCCTTAAATGTGGTGATATCCCTGTGGGAGCGGGTTCACCCGCGAAGAGGTCGGCACTGACAAACGAGGAAGTCATGCCCGAACGCACCCCGCTGGACCCTGTCACCGCCCGCTGGATCCCTTGGGTGGTGGCCATCGCCTTCTTCATGCAGTCCCTGGACGGCACCATCCTCAACACCGCGCTGCCAGCCATGGCCCGCTCACTGGCCGAAGACCCGCTGCGCATGCAGGGCGTGATCATCGCCTACATGCTCACCGTGGCCCTGCTGATCCCCGCTTCGGGCTGGATCGCCGACCGCTTCGGCACCAAGCGCATCTTCTTCAGCGCCATCCTGCTGTTCAGCTTCGGCTCGCTGCTGTGCGCCGCCGCCAACAGCCTCGGCTTCCTGATCTTCGCCCGCGTCGTGCAGGGGCTGGGCGGTGCGCTGATGCTGCCGGTCGGGCGGCTGGTGGTACTGCGTGCCTACCCGCGCACCGAGCTGGTGCGCATCATGAGCTTCATCACCATCCCCGGCCTGCTTGGGCCACTACTGGGCCCAACGGTTGGCGGCTGGCTGGTGGAAATTCTGAGTTGGCACTGGATCTTCCTGCTCAACCTGCCGGTCGGCCTGATCGGCTGCTATGCCGTGTGGAGGTTCATCCCCGACCTGCGCGGCGCCGAGCGCACCACGTTCGATGGCCCCGGGTTCCTGCTGTTTGGTGCAGCGATGGTATTGATCACCATCGCCATGGAAGGCCTGGGCGAACTGCACCTGCCGCACCTGCGAGTGATGTTGCTGCTGTTCGCCGGCATGGCCTGCCTGGCGGCCTACTGGCTGCGCGCCGGGCGCGACCCGGAACCACTGTTCTCGCCCAACCTGTTCCGCGTGCGCACCTTTGCCATCGGCATCCTCGGCAACCTGTTCGCCCGCCTGGGCAGCGGCGCCCTGCCGTTCCTGGTGCCGTTGCTGCTGCAGGTGGCGTTGGGCTACTCGCCGGCCCAGGCCGGCATGAGCATGATCCCGCTGGCGGCGGCGGCAATGCTGGCCAAGTCCATTGCCCGGCCACTGATCGAACGCTTTGGCTATCGCATCATCCTCACCGGCAACACCCTGCTGCTGGGCCTGCTGCTGGCCAGCCTCGGGCTGGTCGACGAGCAGACGCCCTATGCGGTGCTACTGATTCAGCTGGGCCTGCTCGGGGCGGTCAACTCGATGCAGTTCACCGCAATGAACACGGTGACACTGATCGACCTCGACGACGCCAGCGCCAGCAGCGGCAACAGCCTGCTGTCGGTGGTCGCGCAATTGGCCCTGAGCCTTGGCGTGGCGTGTGCGGGTGCATTGCTCGGCGGCTTTACCGCGGCAGGCAGCGCCGAAGGCGTGGAAACCACCTTGGGGGCGTTCCAGCTGACCTTCGTCACCATCGGCGTGATGGCCATGCTGGCGGCGGCGATCTTCCTGCAACTGGCGCCGACGGACGGAAGGCGTGCCCGTCGTCCGGAACAACACATGGAGTCGTAGGGCGAACGGCCATGAGGCTGGTAGACTGTGCGGCATTTTTCGCTTTGCACTGCAGGCCCGCCTCGTGACCACCGAATCCACCGCCTTTGCCACCTTGCCGCTGTCCACTGCCATGCTGGCCAACCTGGACGCCCTCGGCTATGCCTCGATGACGCCGATCCAGGCCCAGAGCCTGCCGGTCATCCTCAAGGGCCAGGACCTGATCGCCCAAGCCAAGACCGGCAGCGGCAAGACCGCCGCCTTCGGCATCGGCCTGCTCAACCCGATCAACCCGCGCTACTTCGGCTGCCAGGCGCTGGTGCTGTGCCCCACCCGCGAGCTTGCCGACCAGGTGGCCAAGGAGCTGCGCCGCCTGGCCCGCGCAGAAGACAACATCAAGATCCTGACACTTTGTGGCGGTGTTTCGCTGGGCCCGCAGATCGCTTCGCTGGAGCACGGCGCACACATCATCGTCGGTACCCCGGGGCGCATCCAGCAGCACCTGGACAAGGGCACCCTGGTGCTCGACGGGCTCAACACCCTGGTGCTGGACGAAGCCGACCGCATGCTCGACATGGGCTTCTTCGACGCCATTGCCAGCATCATCGGCAAAACCCCGTCGCGCCGCCAGACCTTGCTGTTCTCGGCCACCTACCCGGCCGGCATCAAGCAACTGGCTGCTGACTTCATGCGCAACCCGCAGCAGGTCAAGGTCGAGAGCCTGCACACCGACAACCAGATCGAGCAGCGCTTCATCGAGATCGACCCGCAACAACGCCTCGAGGCCGTCACCCGCGTGCTCGGCCACTACCGCCCGCAGTCCTGCGTGGCGTTCTGCTTCACCAAGCAGCAGTGCGAAGATGTGGTCGCCCACCTGACCGCCAAAGGCATCGTTGCCCAGGCCCTGCACGGCGACCTGGAACAGCGCGACCGCGACCAGGTGCTGACCATGTTCGCCAACCGCAGCAGCTCGGTGCTGGTAGCTACCGACGTGGCTGCGCGCGGTCTGGACATCGATGGCCTGGACATGGTCATCAACGTCGAACTGGCGCGTGATGCGGAGATCCATGTGCACCGTGTGGGCCGTACTGGCCGTGCCGGCGAGAAAGGTATTGCGGTCAGCCTGGTGGCTCCAGCCGAGGGCCACCGCGCCCAGGCCATCGAAGACCTGCAGAAGAGTCCGCTGCGTTGGGACCAGCTGGACAGCCTGAAGCACAAGGGCGGCGAGCCGCTGCTGCCGCTGATGAGCACCCTGTGCATCGCTGCCGGGCGCAAGGACAAGCTGCGCCCGGGCGATATCCTCGGGGCGCTGACCGGTGATGCCGGGATCCCGGGCAAGCAGGTGGGCAAGATCGCGATCTTCGATTTCCAGGCGTTCGTGGCCGTGGAGCGGGCGCTGGCCAAGCAGGCCATGCAGCGCCTGAACAGCGGCAAGATCAAGGGGCGCTCCCTGAAAGTCCGTATCGTCTGACCTAATTTTGGGGCCGCGTTGCGGCCCTTTCGCGACACAAGGCCGCTCCCACACGGTATTGCGCAAATTTCAAATCTTGTGCAATCCCTTGTGGGAGCGGCCTTGTGTCGCGAAAGGGCTGCAAAGCAGCCCCCAGCAATCCTGAAGAGGTAACACCGTGCACTCCACCGACGTGATCATCCTCGGCGCTGGCGCCGCCGGCCTGATGTGTGCCCAGCTCAGCGCCCGCCGTGGCCGCCGGGTACTGGTGCTCGACCATGCCAACAAACCGGGCAAGAAGATCCTCATGTCCGGCGGCGGCCGCTGCAACTTCACCAACATGTATACCGAGCCGGGCAACTTCCTCTCGCAGAACGCACACTTCTGCAAATCGGCCCTGGCCCGCTACACCCAGTGGGACTTCATCGAACTGGTGTGCAAGCACGGCGTGGCCTACCACGAGAAGAAGCTCGGCCAGCTGTTCTGCGACAACAAGGCCAGCGACATCCTCGACATGCTGCTGGCCGAATGCGACGAGGCCGGTGCCGAGATTCGCATGCACACCAGCATCGAGCAGATCGAAAAGACCGAGAGCGGCTACCTGCTGCAGACCAGCGGCGGCCAGTTCGCCTGCCAGTCGCTGGTGATCGCCACCGGCGGCCTGTCGATCCCGACCCTGGGCGCCACCGGCTTCGGCTACCAGGTGGCCCGCCAGTTCGGCCACACCTTGCTGCCGACCCGCGCCGGGCTGGTACCGTTCACCATCACCGAGCCCCAACTCAAGGCACTGTGCACCGAGTTGTCCGGCACCTCGCTGGATTGCACCGCCAGCTGCAACGGCACCAGCTTCCGCGAAAACCTGCTGTTCACCCACCGAGGCCTGAGCGGCCCGGCGATCTTGCAGATTTCGTCGTTCTGGGAAGCCGGTGACACGGTCGAGATCAACCTGCTGCCCGACCGTGATGCACTGACCTGGCTGCAACAGATGCAGGCCGAACGCGCCAACGCCGAGCTGAAGACCGTACTGGGCGAAGTGTTTACCCGCAAGCTGGCCAACCTGCTGGCCGAGCAGTGGTTCGAGTCCAGGCCCATGAAGCAGTACACCCCGGCGGAACTGACACAGATTGCCGAGAAACTGGCGAACTGGCAGGTGGTGCCGGCCGGCACCGAGGGCTACCGCACCGCCGAAGTGACCCTGGGCGGCGTGGACACCCGCGAGGTGTCGTCCAAAACCATGGAATCGCTGAAAAGTCCCGGCTTGTACTTCATCGGCGAAGTGCTGGATGTGACCGGCCACCTGGGTGGTTTCAATTTCCAGTGGGCCTGGGCATCGGCCAACGCCGCAGCGCAGTTCGTGTAGAGTAGAATCCATTCAGCAGCACGGAACGCTTCTTGCTGGCCGTGCTGCAATGCATTTCATTCGCTCACTGCCTAGCAGGCCATCATGTCATCGAGCTCGTTCCGTCAGTCACTGCGTCGCCTGTGGGGCCAAGACAAGTTCAGCTACAGCATCCGGGTTACCATCGCCCTCACCGGCAGCCTGGCCCTGTGCTGGTACCAGAACGAGATGGCCCTGCTGATTCCGCTGTTCCTCGGCATCATCGCCAGTGCCCTGGCCGAAACCGATGACAGCTGGCAGGGCCGCCTCAGCGCCCTGGCCGTTACCCTGGTGTGTTTTGCCATCGCCGCGCTGGCGGTCGAGTTGCTGTTCCCCTACCCCTGGATCTTCGTCATCGCCCTGGCCTTGGCTGCCTTCGGCCTGACCATGCTCGGCGCCCTGGGCGAGCGCTATGGCGCCATCGCTTCGGCGACCTTGATCACTGCGGTGTACACCATGATCGGCGTGGACCAGCGCGGCGGCCAGGTCACCGACTTCTGGCACGAACCGCTGCTACTGGTGGCGGGAGCGGCCTGGTACGGGCTGCTGTCGGTGCTGTGGCAGGCGCTGTTTTCCAACCAGCCGGTGCAGCAGAGCCTGGCCAAGTTGTTCTTCGAGCTGGGCAGCTACCTCAAGCTCAAGGCCAGCCTGTTCGAACCCATCCGCACCCTTGACGTCGAAGCCCGGCGCCTGGAGCTGGCCCAGCAGAACGGCAAGGTGGTGGCAGCGCTGAACGCGGCCAAGGAAATCATCCTGCACCGGGTGGGCAACAGCCAGCCGAACTCCAAGGTCAGCCGCTACCTCAAGCTGTACTTCCTGGCCCAGGACATCCATGAACGGGTCAGTGCTTCGCACTATCCCTACAACGCCCTGACTGAGGCCTTTTTCCACAGCGACGTGATGTTCCGCTGCCAGCGTCTGCTGCGTAAGCAAGGCTCATCCTGCCAGGAGCTGGCCCGCTCGATCCGCCTGCGCCAGCCGTTCGTGCTGGCCAGCGGTTATCCCGAAGCCCTCGAAGACCTCAACGCCTCGCTGGAGCACCTGCGCATGCAGAACAACCCGGCCTGGCGCGGCCTGCTGCGCTCGCTGCGGGCGCTGGCGGCCAACCTGGCGACGCTGGACCGGCTGCTCAGCGCCGCCAGCAACCCGGACAGCCTGGCCGACGCCAGCGATAGCAGCCTGCTCGACCGCTCGCCACGCTCGCTGAAGGACGTGTGGACCCGCCTGCGCACCCAACTGACGCCGACCTCGCTACTGTTCCGTCATGCCCTGCGCCTGCCGCTGGCGCTGTCGGTCGGCTATGGCATGGTGCACCTGATCCACCCGACTCAGGGCTACTGGATCATCCTCACCACGCTGTTCGTGTGCCAGCCCAACTACGGTGCGACCCGACGCAAGCTGGTGCAACGGATAGCCGGCACCGCCGTCGGCCTGACGGTGGGCTGGGCCTTGTTCGACCTGTTCCCCAACCCGCTCATCCAGTCGTTGTTCGCCGTGGTCGCCGGGGTGGTGTTCTTCGTCAACCGTACCACCCGCTACACCTTGGCCACGGCCGCGATCACCCTGATGGTACTGTTCTGCTTCAACCAGATCGGCGATGGCTATGGCCTGTTCCTGCCGCGCCTGTTCGATACCCTGGTCGGCAGCCTGATCGCCATCCTCGCGGTGTTCCTGTTCCTCCCCGACTGGCAGGGGCGACGGCTGAACAAGGCGCTGGCCAATACCCTTGCCTGCGCCAGCGTGTACTTGCGGCAGATCATGCAACAGTATGCCCACGGCAAGCGCGATGACCTGGCCTACCGCCTGGCCCGGCGCAACGCCCACAACGCCGACGCGGCGCTGTCCACCACCCTGGCCAACATGCTGATGGAGCCGGGGCATTTCCGGAAGGAGGCCGACGTCGGCTTCCGCTTCCTGGTGCTGTCGCACACCTTGCTCAGCTACCTCTCGGGGCTGGGCGCGCACCGCGACACGGCTTTGCCTGCGGAGGTGCAGGAGCAGTTGATAGAAGGTGCCGGGCAAAGCCTGGCCAGCAGCCTGGACGAGATTGCCAATGGCCTGGCCGCGCGGCTGCCGGTGGCGATTCACAGTGATGCCGAAGAGGCGCTGGCCAATGCCCTGGAGCAGATGCCGGAGGAGCTGGACGAGCATCAGCGGTTGGTGCAGACGCAGTTGGCGTTGATCTGCCGGCAGTTGGGGCCGTTGCGGACCTTGGCTGCACACCTGATCAAGGAAGGTGCGCCGGCCTGAGTTGTACTATCGCCTGTGCCGGCCTCTTCGCGGGTAAACCCGCTCCCACAGGTATCTCACAGGACTTGAGGCTTGTGGTGTTCCTGTGGGAGCGGGTTCACCCGCGAAGAGGCCGGCACAGGCAGTAGAAATCAGAAGCCATACTGGCGCAGCAACCGCGCAAAACTGCCATCCGCCTTCATCGCCGCAATCGCCTGCTCGAACCGCTCGACGATCCGCTCATGCTCCGGGTGCTTCAGGCTGACCAGGATATGCAAGGTGTTCTCTCCCAGCGGCGGCTCAACCAGCATCACCCCGTCGCGTACCTCCGGCAGCTCGCGTTGCAAGTTGTAACGGGCCACATACTCGTCTTCCACTGCCAGGTTCACCCGCCCTGCCGCCAGCATGCGTACCGCAGAGGAAAAGTTGCGCACCGGCACCTTGTGCAGGCGGGTGTCGCGGTCGAACTCGGGGGAATAGGCGTAATCCCGCACCACGGCGATGCTGTAGGGATACAAGTCCGACAGGCTCTTGTAGCGGAACGCCTCGCCCTTGCGCTGCAGCAAGCGAATGCGGTTAGTCAGGTAGGCGGTGGAAAACTGCCCGATGCGGGCGCGTGAATCGTTGTACCAAGCGTTGATCAGCACGTCATAGCGCCCTTCACTCACCCCCAGCAACGCCCGCGCCCAAGGCACTTCTTCGAACCCGCTGGTGTAGCCGGCCCTGGCCAGCGCCGTGGTGACGATGCTGGTCGCCAGGCCGCCGCCCGGCATGTTGGCATCAGTGAACGGTGGCCAGCTGTCCGCCACCAGGCGCAGCTGGTCGCCAGCCAGGGCGGGGGTTGCCAGCATCGATGCCAGTAATCCCAGAACACAAAGCAGTGGCCGCATGCTCAAGTCCTTTCGCAATGGAGGGCACACACTGTGAAGGCGGTCTTCTTTGCAACTGCTGATGAGATTACACAAAGCCGCTGTCCAGGGCAGCGGCCAATAGTGTCATTTAGCCTCTATTTTGGCCGAAGCGCATGCGACATGCGATCAGGCCGGAGCAACTGCCAGAAAACCTCAGGGGTACCCCAGCACTTCGCGAATCTGCCGCAGGTGCTGGATGATCCACTGCTTGTCGATCGCCCCCCAGTCATGAATGCGGTAATGCCCGGCGTGGTTACGCGCGCCTTCCTGCTGTTCGAACTCGCAGACGATATCCAGGTCTGCTAGTGCCGCAATGGTGTCCTGGGCAGTGCGCCGGGGCATGCCGGTGGCCTCCATGAGGGCGGGCACGCTAGTCGCGGTCTGGCTGTCGATCAGCCAGGCTACGTACAGGCGGCGGTAGAAGCTGCTCTTGGTCTTGCTCACTTCCATGCTGCGTGGTCCTTAACAGTTGCCCTGCAGCTCCCGATAGGTCAGGTAGACGCGCAGGTCGAATTCCAGTTGGTGATAGTCCGGTTCCATGTGCTGGCAGAGCTGGTAAAACGCCTTGTTGTGGTCGCGCTCGCGCAGGTGTGCCAGTTCGTGCACCACGATCATGCGCAAGAATTGCGGCGCGGCCTCCTTGAACAGCGAGGCAATGCGGATTTCCTTCTTCGCCTTGAGCTTGCCGCCCTGCACCCTGGATACCGCCGTGTTCAGGCCCAGGGCCCGATGGGTCAGGTCGAGACGATTGTCGAACAGCACCTTGTCCAGGTTCGGCGCGCTGCGCAGGTATTGCTGGCGCAAATCCTGGGCATAGCCGTACAACGCCTTGTCGCTTTGCACGTCATGGCGGTCAGGGTAGCGACGCTGCAGGTACTCGCCCAAGCGGTCGCTGTCGATCATCTGCCGCACTTGCTGCTGCAAGTGCGGGGGGTAGGCTTGCAAGTAACGTAATACGCTCATGGCACTGCATTCGGTGTAACGAATGCCGATTCTAGCCAATCATGGCTCAGGCCAGGAGAAAATCGCCGGGAAGCAGCTGGCATCCGTCGCGGTCATCGGGTGAGCCACCAGAAAACCCTGCACGTACTCACAACCGTTGTCCTTCAGCCAGGCCGCCTGGGCCGGGGTTTCCACGCCCTCGGCGATCACCGTGATGCGGTAGTCGGCGCATAGGCCGATAACGCTGCGCACCAGTGCGGCATCCACCGCCGAGTCGGGCAGGCGCGCCACCAGATGGCGGTCGAGCTTGAGTGTATCGATCGGCAGGTCGCGCAACATGCGCAACGAACAGTCGCCGGCACCAAAGTCATCCAGCGCCACCCGCACGCCCAGCTCGCGCAAGCGGTGTATCTGTTTCACAGCCGCATCGATGTTGTACATCAGCGAGGTTTCCGCCACTTCCACTTCCAGCTGCGCCGGGTCCAGCTGGTAAAGCTGGATGACCCGATGCAATTCGTCGACCAGGCTTGGCATGGCGAACTGCGCGCGGCTCAGACTGATACCCAGCACCAGGTCCGCCGGAAAACGCTGGCACCAGGCCTGGCGCTGGGCCGCGCCCTGGCGGTAGATCCAGCTGGCCAGGCGGTTGATCAAACGCGCCTCTTCCAGCAGTGGGATGAACAGCCCCGGCGGTACGTCACCTACACTGGGATGCTGCCAGCGCAGCAAGGCCTCGAAACCACGCAGGCGGCCATCGTTGAAGCCAACCTGCGGCTGGTAAACCAGGGTGAAGTCTTGCTGCTCGACGGCCATGCGTACGCTGTCTTCGAGCATCAACCGCGAGCGCGCCCGGCCATTGAGCTCCTGATCGTAGAAGCGATACTGCTGACGCCCGGCCTGCTTGGCCGCATACATCGCCGCATCGGCCGCGCGTACCAGGCCTTCGACATTGGCTCCGCAATCCGGATAGGTCGCAATGCCGATGCTCACCCCAAGGCTCACATCCAGTCCTTCCACCTGGTGGCTGATGGAAATGCGTTCCAGCAACCGCTCGGCATAACGCCCGGCCTGTTCCGGGTAAGGCAGGCTGTCGAACAGGGCGGTGAACTCATCCCCGCCCATGCGCGCCAGCAGCGCTTCACTGCCCAGGCAGTCCTTGAGCTGTTCGGCCACCCAGTGCAGCACCCGGTCACCCGCGTCGTGGCCGAGCGAGTCGTTGATGCGCTTGAATCCATCCAGGTCCATGTACATCAGCGCCTGCGCCTTGTCCGAGCGCTCGTTGCGCAGCAGCGCGCCTTCAGCAGCCTGATAGAAACCACGGCGGTTGAGCAGGCCGGTGAGCGGGTCGGTGACAGCCTGGTATTCCAGCTGCTGGTGCAGGTTGCGCACTACCGACATGTCCAACACGGTGACCACCATGGCCTGCTGTTCGGCCGGCAGCGGCGCACAGGACAACGCCACCGGTACCAGCTCGCCGCCGAGGGTGCGCAGTTGGGCATCGTGCACGCGGAAGATGCGCCGAGCCAGGTAGGCCTGGTAGAAGTCCGATTCGTTCCACAGGCTGGCACTGGCAAGTTGCACCAGGTCGAGCAGATGGGTGCCCTGCAGCTGCTGCACCGGCGCTGACAACAAACGGGAAATGGCCGGGTTGGCGAAGCTGATGATGCCTTGGGCATCCACCACCAGAATGCCCTCGGCGGCGTTCTCCAGGATCGACGCATTGAATGCCCTGGCCGCCTCCAGCTCGCGAGTCAGGCGCTGCAGCATGCGCCGGTTGCGCTGCTGGTCGAGCAGGGCCTGGACCTTTGGCTTGAGAATCTGCGGGTCGAACGGTTTGAACATGTAGTCCACGGCGCCGCTGGCATAGCCCTTGAGCACGGCCGCTTCGGACTGTTCGTTGGCGGTGAGGAAAATGATCGGGGTCAGCCGGGTGCGATGGCTGCCGCGCATCAGCCGGGCGACTTCGAAGCCGTCCATCTCCGGCATCTGTACATCCAGCAGAACCAGGTCGACCTCGTGTTCGAGCAACGCGCTCAAGGCTTCCATCCCCGAGCTTGCCGTCAATACTTGCCAATCCTGGCGGGCCAGCAATGCCCGCATGCTGATGAGGTTTTCGGGGTAATCATCTACCACCAGAAGAACCGAGTTGCCATCCAGTGGCAGAGGTTGAGGGTGAGCGCCATCCATGCTGCTTCTCTATTATGTGACCGACTTCAAGATACGCTTGGATCCACTAGTACTCTAGACCTGAGCGGGCAACACGCAATGCAATCAGAACGCTATCAGTGCCTCAACTGTACGGTAGCCGACTAACGGTCGGTTTGCCTGCACAGGCGTAAGGTTCTAACAGCCAAAAATGAAAAAACCCGCATTTCTGCGGGTTTCTTGTGTAGCCAGTCGATCAGTTGACCTTGGCCGCCAACTCACCTTTCAGGTAGCGCTGGTACATGCCTTCCAGGGAGATCGGCTTGATCTTCGAGGCATTACCAGCAGTGCCGAAGGCTTCGTAACGGGCGATGCACACGTCACGCATGGCCTTGACGGTTTCACCGAAGAACTTGCGCGGGTCGAACTCGCTCGGGTTCTGCGCCATCAGACGGCGCATGGCACCGGTGGAAGCCAGACGCAGGTCGGTGTCGATGTTCACCTTGCGCACGCCGTACTTGATGCCTTCGACGATTTCCTCGACCGGAACACCGTAGGTTTCCTTGATGTCGCCACCGTACTGGTTGATGATCGCCAGCCATTCTTGCGGTACCGAGGACGAACCGTGCATCACCAGGTGAGTGTTGGGGATGCGCTTGTGGATTTCCTTGATGCGGTCGATGGCCAGCACGTCACCGGTTGGTGGCTTGGTGAACTTGTAGGCACCGTGGCTGGTACCGATGGCAATCGCCAGGGCATCGACCTGGGTCTTCTTGACGAAGTCGGCGGCCTCTTCCGGGTCGGTCAGCATCTGGCTGTGGTCCAGCACGCCTTCGGCGCCGATGCCATCTTCTTCACCAGCCATGCCGGTTTCCAGCGAACCCAGGCAGCCCAGCTCGCCTTCTACCGAAACGCCGCAGGCGTGCGCCATGGCAACGGTCTGCTGGGTAACACGGACGTTGTACTCGTAGTCGGTCGGGGTCTTGCCGTCTTCACCCAGCGAACCGTCCATCATCACCGAGCTGAAGCCCAGCTGGATCGAGCGCTGGCAGACGTCAGGGCTGGTGCCGTGGTCCTGGTGCATGCACACCGGGATATGCGGGAATTCTTCGATGGCAGCCAGGATCAGGTGGCGCAGGAACGGGGCGCCAGCGTATTTGCGGGCACCGGCCGAAGCCTGGACGATCACCGGGGAGTCGGTCTTGTCGGCCGCTTCCATGATGGCGCGCATCTGCTCGAGGTTGTTGACGTTGAAAGCTGGTACGCCGTAACCGAACTCGGCGGCGTGGTCCAGCATCTGGCGCATGCTAATGAGTGCCATTGTGTATCTCTCTCCCGACAAGCGTCGTTTGTTTCGTGCAAGCCTGCCGCAGGGGCGGTTGCTGTTCAAGTAGTGTGGGCCACCCTCGTGGCCCGGCCAGTCACGGTGCCTTGCAGCCCCGCCCAATCAGATCGTTGGTTGCCACCCAGTACACCAGGCCTTCTTCGCCCTTGGTATGGAAGGCCAGCATGCCATCGCTGTACAGCGCACCCGAGGCACCCGGCTCAGCCTTTAGCCGGTAGACCTGGTCGCCGCCACCAAGGCGCACATCGACCTGGTCGCGCTGCGCATCGGCGAAGCGCCATAGCACTTCAGCCTGGGTGTCACAGACCCAACGGGTCCAGTCGTCTGCCGGGGCGGGTTGCGCCGGCTGCAGCAGTGAGCATCCTGCCAGTGTCGCCAGGGCCGTCACGGCCAAAAGCGCTTTCATTCAGTTTCCTCGATTTGGGGCTGCCTTGCAGCCCATCGTCGCGGTTCGTCGCCACGACAATGGGCCGCACGGCGGCCCCTTCTCAAGACCACAAATCAGCCTTCAGGTTGCCTGTTACCCGATCAAGGGCAACCCGGCGCCTTGCGCTGGTGGTCTTCGTCGTACTTTTCCAGGCCTTCCGGGCCCACGCGCTTACTGATGACCGGCACCGTCTCGGCCTGCCACTCGGACTGGTAGCAACCGCCCTTGGGCGCCCGCGCCGGGTCGGCATCCGAGGCCGGGCTGCCGGCGCACGCGCTCAGCAGGCCAGCCAGCATCATCACAGGCAATTGCTTGACCATCAGGCCACTCCCTTTGCCAAGCGCCGACGTCATCAGGCCTTGGCCCGCTCTTCCAGGATTGCCACGGCTGGCAGGACCTTGCCCTCGACGAACTCGAGGAAGGCGCCACCACCGGTAGAAATGTAGGAGATATCGGCGCCAACGCCATATTTGTCGATGGCTGCCAGGGTGTCACCACCACCAGCGATGGAGAACGCGGCACTGTCGGCGATGGCCTTGGCCAGCACCTTGGTGCCGTTGCCGAACTGGTCGAACTCGAACACGCCAACCGGACCGTTCCACAGGATGGTCTTCGACGACTTCAGCAGCTCGGCGAAGTTGGCTGCGGTTTGCGGGCCGATGTCCAGGATCATGTCGTCAGCGGCAACGTCGGCAATGGCCTTGACGGTGGCTTCGGCGCTCTCGGCGAACTCCTTGGCCACCACCACATCGACCGGCAGAGGCACACTGACCTTGGCGGCGATGGCCTTGGCGGTGTCGACCAGGTCAGGCTCGTACAGCGACTTGCCCACCGGGTGGCCGGCTGCGGCCAGGAAGGTGTTGGCGATGCCGCCACCGACGATCAGTTGGTCGCAGACCGAGCTCAGGCTGTTCAGCACGTCCAGCTTGGTGGAGACCTTGGAACCGGCAACGATGGCCGCCATCGGCTTGGCCGGTGCCTTCAGGGCCTTGCCCAGGGCATCCAGCTCGGCTGCCAGCAGCGGGCCGGCAGCAGCAACCTTGGCGAACTTGGCAACACCATGGGTCGAACCTTCGGCACGGTGGGCAGTACCGAAAGCGTCCATGACGAACACGTCGCACAGGGCGGCGTATTTCTGCGCCAGCTCGTCGGTGTTCTTCTTTTCGCCCTTGTTGAAACGCACGTTCTCGAACAGCACCAGGTCACCAGCCTTGACCTCGACACCGTCCAGGTAGTCGGCAACCAGCGGCACGTCACGGCCCAGGGCCTTGCTCAGGTAATCGGCGACCGGCTTGAGGCTGTTCTCGGCAGAGAACTCGCCTTCGGTCGGGCGGCCCAGGTGCGAGCAAACCATTACCGCCGCGCCCTTCTCCAGGGCCAGCTTGATGGTCGGCAGCGCTGCCAGGATACGCGCGTCGCTGGCTACCACACCGTCCTTCACAGGCACGTTGAGGTCTTCGCGGATCAGTACGCGCTTACCTTGCAGGTCGAGGTCGGTCATCTTCAACACGGTCATGAATGCAGTCCTTCAGGGCTGTTTGTTGCGGGTTGGGTGAACGACGTGCAGATAGTGTTCGGCAACGTCGAGCATACGGTTGGCGAACCCCCATTCGTTATCGAACCAGGCCAGCAGGTTCACCAGGCGGGGGCCGGAAACACGGGTCTGGCTGGCATCGACGATCGCCGAATGCGGGTCATGGTTGAAATCACAGCTGGCATGGGGCAACTCGGTGTAGGCCAGCAAGCCTTTCAGCGGGCCTTCCAGGGCCGCCTCGCGCAGCACCCGGTTGACTTCGGTCGCACTGGTATCACGGGCGGTCTGCAGGGTGATGTCCAGGCACGAGACGTTGACGGTCGGTACGCGTACCGCTTTGGCCTGGATTCGCCCGGCAAGTTCCGGAAGCAGGCGCTCGATGCCACGCGCCAGACCAGTGGACACCGGGATCACCGACTGGAAGGCCGAACGCGTGCGGCGCAAGTCTTCGTGGTGGTAGGCGTCGATCACCGGCTGGTCGTTCATCGCCGAGTGGATGGTGGTGATCTGCACGTATTCGATGCCGAACGCCTGGTCCAGCACGCGCAGCAGCGGCACGCCGCAGTTGGTGGTGCACGATGCGTTCGACACCAGGCGCTCGCTGCCAGTCAGGCAGGCCTGATTGACACCGTAAACCACCGTGGCATCGACATCGGCCTCGCTGGCCATCGGCTGCGAGAACAACACCCGCGGCGCGCCGGCGTCGAGGAAGCGCTGGCCGTCGGCGCGGGTGTGGTAGGCGCCGGAGCACTCCAGCACCAGGTCGATGTCCAGGGCGGCCCAGTCGATGCCTTCAGGGGTGGCACTGCGCATCACCTTCACGCAGTCGCCATTGATATGCAGACAGTCGCCGTCGACCTTCACCTCACCGGGGAAACGCCCGTGGGTGGAGTCGAAGCGTGTCAGGTATTCCAGGCTGGCCTGGTCGGCCAGGTCGTTCAGCGCGACGATCTCGAAACCGGCCTTCGCCCCCCGCTCGAACAGCGCGCGCAGGACACAGCGGCCGATACGGCCATAACCGTTGAGTGCAACTTTGTAGGGACGCAGGTGGGACATAGGTAGCTCTTGAACTCCGGCAGTTGAACGGGGCCGCTGCGCAGCCCATTCGCGGCACAAGGCCGCTCCTACAGGGGACGGCGTACGCAATACCCTGTAGGAGCGGCCTTGTGCCGCGAACGAGGGCCAAAGGCCCTCGCCTTCCTTGTATCAGTCTTCCAGCAGCTCTTCGGCAGTACCCAGGATGTTCTCCAGGGTGAAGCCGAACTCTTCGAACAGTGCCGAAGCCGGCGCCGACTCACCGTAGGTGGTCATGCCGATGATACGACCTTCCAGGCCGACGTACTTGTACCAGAAGTCGGCGTGAGCGGCTTCGATGGCAATGCGCGCCCCCACTTCCAGCGGCAGCACGGACTGCTTGTAGGCAGCGTCCTGGGCATCGAACACGCTGGTGCACGGCATGGAAACCACGCGCACCTTGCGGCCTTGCTCGGTCAGTTTGGCGTGCGCCTGAACAGCCAGGCCCACTTCCGAACCGGTGGCAATCAGGATCAGCTCAGGCTCGCCGGCGCAATCCTTGAGCACGTAGCCGCCGCGGCTGATGTCGGCGATCTGCTGGGCGTTGCGGTTCTGGTGCTGCAGGTTCTGGCGCGAGAAGATCAGCGCCGAAGGGCCGTCCTTGCGCTCCAGGGCGTGTTTCCAGGACACGGCGGATTCGACCGCGTCGGCCGGGCGCCAGGTGTCCAGGTTCGGCGTGCTGCGCAGGCTGGTCAGCTGCTCGATCGGCTGGTGAGTCGGGCCGTCTTCGCCCAGGCCGATGGAATCGTGGGTGTAGACGTGGATCACGCGCTGCTTCATCAGCGCCGACATGCGCACGGCGTTGCGGGCGTATTCCATGAACATCAGGAAGGTCGCGCCGTAAGGCACCAGGCCACCGTGCAGGGCAACGCCGTTCATGATGGCGGTCATGCCGAACTCGCGCACACCGTAGAATACGTAGTTGCCGCTGGCGTCGTTGGCTTCGACACCCTTGCAGCCCTTCCACAGGGTCAGGTTGGAACCGGCCAGGTCGGCCGAACCGCCGAGGAACTCCGGCAGCAGCGGGCCGAAGGCATTCAGGGCGTTCTGGCTGGCCTTGCGGCTGGCGATGGTCTCGCCCTTGGCGGCCACTTCGTTGATGTAGGCCTGGGCTTTCTCGCTGAAATCGGCAGGCAGGTCACCGGCGGCGCGGCGCTTGAACTCGGCAGCCAGCTCCGGGTAGGCCTTGGCGTAGGCGTCGAAGCGCTGGTTCCATTCGGCTTCGGCCTTGGCACCGGCAGCCTTGGCGTCCCACTCGGCGTAGATCTCGGCCGGGATTTCGAACGGGCCGTGGTTCCAGTTCAGTTCCTTGCGGGCCAGGGCGATTTCGTCGTTGCCCAGCGGTGCGCCGTGGCAGTCTTCCTTGCCCTGCTTGTTCGGCGAACCGAAACCGATGATGGTCTTGCAGCAGATCAGGGTCGGGCGATCGCTCTTGCGGGCGGTCTCGATGGCGGTCTTGATCTCGTCGGCGTCATGGCCGTCGACGTTGCGGATCACCTGCCAGTTGTACGCTTCGAAACGCGCCGGGGTGTTGTCGGTGAACCAGCCGTGCACTTCGCCGTCGATGGAAATGCCGTTGTCGTCGTAGAAGGCGATCAGCTTGTTCAGGCCCAGGGTGCCGGCCAGCGAGGCGACTTCGTGGGAAATACCTTCCATCATGCAGCCGTCGCCGAGGAACACATAGGTGTTGTGGTCGACGATGGTGTGGCCGTCACGGTTGAACTGGGCGGCGAGCACTTTTTCCGCCAGGGCGAAGCCCACGGCGTTGGCGATACCCTGGCCGAGCGGGCCGGTGGTGGTTTCCACACCTGGGGTGTAGCCGTATTCCGGGTGACCCGGGGTGCGGCTGTGCAGCTGGCGGAAGGCCTTGAGGTCGTCGATCGACAGGTCGTAGCCGGTCAGGTGCAGCAGCGAGTAGATCAGCATAGAGCCGTGGCCGTTGGACAGCACGAAGCGGTCACGGTCGGCGAAATCCGGGTTGCTCGGGTTGTGCTTCAGATAGTCGCGCCAAAGCACTTCGGCGATATCCGCCATGCCCATGGGGGCACCTGGGTGGCCGCTGTTGGCCTTTTGCACGGCATCCATGCTGAGGGCACGAATGGCGTTGGCACGTTCACGACGGCTGGGCATCGCTGATCTCCTGGGGGCTTGAATAGGTGGTGTCACGAAAAAAGGCGGCCATTTTCGCCCACTGGGGGGGCTTGGGGCAATGACGTATGGTCGCAGTCGGGGGATTTTCCTCTGATTGGCACTCATTTCGGGGCAAAATCTGGAAATCGGTGCTGGCTTCTTCGCGGGTGAACCCGCTCCCACAGGGTCGCACCAAGCCTGAGGGCAGTGCTGAACCTGTGGGAGCGGGTTCACCCACGAAGAGGCCCGAAAGGGCAACCCCGCACTCCGCCTATCAGCCAATATCAAAACTTTTTGATATTGCCCTTGCGAGGGCAACGATACCTGCCTAGACTGCCGCCCCATGAACCTCCGTGCGCAATCGACCCCCGAGCAACGCGAAACATTGGCTGCCCTGTGCAAAGCCAGTGGCGACGAGTTGCGCCTGAACGTGTTGCGCGCCCTGGCCAACGACTCGTTCGGTGTGCTGGAACTGGCGCAGATCTTCGACGTGGGTCAGTCGGGCATGAGCCACCACCTGAAGGTGCTGGCCCAGGCCGAGCTGGTGGCAACCCGTCGCGAGGGCAATGCCATCTTCTACCGCCGCGCCCTGCCCGACAGCCTGCGCCTGGGCGGCCGGCTGCATGCAGCGCTGCTCGAAGAGGTGGATGAGCTGGCCCTGCCGCCTGACGTGCAGGCGCGCATTGCCCAGGTGCAGCAACGCCGCGCAGCCACCAGCCAGGACTTCTTCCTGCGCGTGGAAGAGAAGTTCCGAGCCCAGCAAGACCTGATCGCCGGCCTGCCTCAGTACCGCGAAAGCCTGCTTGCGCTGCTCGACAAACTGAATTTCGACCCGGCCGCCAGCGCCTTGGAGGTCGGCCCCGGCGACGGTGGCTTCCTGCCCGACCTGGCCCGGCGCTTCGCCCGGGTCACCGCCCTGGACAACAGCCCGACCATGCTCGAACTGGCGCGCCAGGTATGCCAGCGCGAAGGGCTCGACAACGTGAACCTGCAGTTGGCCGATGCACTGGGTGCAACGGATGTAGCCGCCGACTGCGTCGTGCTGAACATGGTGCTGCACCATTTCAGCGACCCGGCCCTGGCCTTGCGCCAGCTGGCCAAACGGGTGAAGGCAGGCGGCAGCCTGTTGGTCACCGAACTGTGCAGCCATGACCAGGGGTGGGCGCGCGAAGCCTGCGGCGACCTGTGGCTTGGCTTCGAACAGGACGACCTGGCCCGTTGGGCCAGCGCTGCCGGGCTGGCCCCCGGGGACAGCCTGTACGTGGGCTTGCGTAACGGTTTCCAGATCCAGGTCCGCCATTTCCAGCGGACGGCTGGCGACATACACCATCGGTAAATTTCAGGAACCTTCGAGATGAGCGAATACTCCCTTTTCACCTCCGAGTCCGTGTCCGAAGGGCATCCGGACAAGATCGCCGACCAGATTTCGGACGCCGTCCTTGATGCCATCATCGCCCAGGACAAATACGCCCGCGTAGCCTGCGAAACCCTGGTCAAGACCGGGGTCGCCATCATCGCTGGCGAAGTCACCACCTCCGCCTGGGTCGACCTGGAAGAGTTGGTGCGCAAGGTCATCATCGACATTGGCTATAACAGCTCCGATGTCGGCTTCGACGGCGCCACCTGCGCCGTGATGAACATCATCGGCAAGCAGTCGGTGGACATCGCCCAGGGCGTCGACCGCTCCCGTCCGGAAGACCAGGGCGCCGGTGACCAGGGCCTGATGTTCGGCTACGCCAGCAACGAAACCGACGTGCTGATGCCGGCACCGATCTGCTTCTCGCACCGTCTGGTCGAGCGCCAGGCCGAAGCGCGCAAATCGAAGCTGCTGCCATGGCTGCGCCCGGACGCCAAGTCGCAGGTCACCTGCCGTTACGAAAATGGCAAGGTGGTCGGCATCGACGCCGTGGTGCTGTCGACCCAGCACAACCCTGAGGTTTCGCAGAAAGACCTGCAGGAAGCCGTGATGGAGCTGATCGTCAAGCACACCCTGCCTGCCGAACTGCTGCACAAGGGCACCCAGTACCACATCAACCCGACCGGCAACTTCATCATCGGTGGCCCGGTGGGTGACTGCGGCCTGACCGGGCGCAAGATCATCGTCGACTCCTACGGTGGCATGGCCCGCCACGGTGGTGGTGCGTTCTCCGGCAAGGACCCGTCCAAGGTCGACCGTTCCGCCGCCTACGCCGGCCGCTACGTGGCCAAGAACATCGTCGCCGCCGGCCTGGCCGAGCGTTGCGAGATCCAGGTGTCGTACGCCATCGGCGTGGCCCAGCCGACCTCCATCTCGATCAACACCTTCGGTACCGGCAAGGTCTCCGACGACAAGATCGTCCAGCTGGTACGCGAGTGCTTCGACCTGCGCCCGTACGCCATCACCACCATGCTCGACCTGCTGCACCCGATGTATCAGGAAACCGCTGCCTACGGCCACTTCGGCCGTACCCCGCAGCAGAAGACGGTCGGCGACGACACCTTCACCACCTTCACCTGGGAGCGCACCGACCGCGCCCAGTCGCTGCGTGACGCTGCCGGTCTGTAAGTTTCCTACAGCGCTGGACGAAAGCCCCTGCCGAGCAATCGGCAGGGGCTTTTTTGTGTCTGGCTTGGGTTGTGTACCGCCTTCGAGGTCGAGCGCCGCCCGCGCGGCGCTTCGCGGGGCAAGCCCGCTCCCACATTTGTTGCAACGTGCCGAACCTGGGAGGCCATGGTTGTCAGCCTTGTTGGCTTGATGCGGTTTCTCGACTGGCGCTACTGCCGTCTCGCCTGTCTCAAACACTTCGCCAAGGCGGGCAACGCCTCTCCCACAGGCATGGCCACGTTGCAACAAATGTGGGAGCGGGCTTGCCCCGCGAAGCGCCGCGCGGGCGGCGCTCGATTTCTGCTCCACCTCGAAGCCCTAAGGCAGGCACCTGTCAGCCCTCACACAGCCCCATGTGTGACACATCACCTGACATCTCCACTCATTCCCCACCAAGCCACCCTCCTATGCTTAGAGCTCCCCCCGCCACGCAAGGATGCTGGCCATGCCGCTCATACTGCTATTCGCCCTGCTGTTGACGTTAAGTGCCCCCCTGACCTGGGCCACCACATGCCCCGCCTGGAGCCCGGAGCAAGTCGAGACTGAAGTAACCCAGCTGCGCGCCACGCTTGCCCGCTGGGACGACCATTACCATCGTCAGGGCATCGCACTGGTGGCCGATGAACTGTACGACCAGAGCCGCCAGCGCCTGGTGTACCTGCAGCAATGCTTTGGCATCGCGACCACCCCGTCCCCGCTGGCCAGCGCTGGCGGGCCAATCCCTCACCCGGTGCCACATACCGGCGTCGACAAGCTGGCCGACCGCCTGGCTGTAGAACGCTGGCTGGCCGGCAAGGCCGATGTCTGGGTGCAGCCAAAGGTCGATGGCGTAGCGGTATCCCTCATCTACCGACAGGGCCGGCTGGTGCAGTTGATCAGCCGGGGGGACGGCGTGCAGGGGCACGACTGGAGCCGCCACATCCCCCTGCTCGACGCAATCAACCGGCAGCTGCCCCAGGCCATCGACCTGCAACTGCAGGGCGAACTGTACCTGCGCCTGGATGCGCATGTGCAAGCCCGGGCAGGCAGCGCCAACGCCCGAGGGACGGTAGCCGGGCTGCTGGCTCGCAAGCAGCTGGGTCGTGAGCATGGCGAACGCATCGGCCTGTTCGTGTGGGACTGGCCGCAAGGCCCCGAGCAGCAGGCCGAACGCCTCGCGAAGCTGGCGGAACTGGGCTTTGCGCACAGCCAGGATTACAGCGTCGCCATAGAAACAGCGGACGATGCCGCGCACTGGCGTGAGTACTGGTACCGCTCACCCCTGCCCTTCGCCACCGATGGCGTGGTGTTGCGCCAAGGCGTACGGCCGTCGGCCGAGCGCTGGCAGGCCAAGGCACCCTACTGGATCGCGGCGTGGAAGCACCCGTACACGCAGGCCCTGGCCGAAGTGCGCGAAGTACGCTTCCGCGTTGGCCGCACAGGCAGGGTCACACCAGTCTTGCATGTACTGCCGGTTACCCTGGATGACCGGCGAATCACCCAGGTGAGCCTGGGCTCGCTGGCACGCTGGCTCAAGCTCGACATCCGCCCCGGAGACCAGGTGGCCATCAGCCTTGCCGGGCTGACCATTCCGCGCCTGGAGCAAGTGGTGCACCGCGCCGCCGAGCGCCAACCGGTGACCGCACCAGCGCCCGGCCAATATCATGCCCACAGTTGCTGGCAGGCCAGCGAAGGCTGCGAGGAGCAGTTCATTGCCCGCCTCACCTGGCTCAGCGGCAAGCAGGGGCTGGCCCTGCCGCGCACCGGCCCCGGCACCTGGCGCCGACTGGTGACTGCAGGGCTGGTGACCTCGATGACCGACTGGCTGCACCTGGATGCCGAGCGCCTGGGCCAGGTAACGGGCATCAGCGACACGACAGCTATGCAGCTGCTGGGCAGTTTCGACCAAGCCCGCTCACGGCCCTTTGCCCAATGGCTGCGCGGGCTGGGCGCGCCCACACCCGAAGGCGTGCAGGTGACAGCCGACTGGCCGGCGCTGGCTGCGCGCACAAACCGCGAATGGCAAGCCATGCCCGGTATCGGTGAAAAGCGCGGGCAACAGCTTGCAGGATTTTTTGCGAGCACCGAGGTTCAAGCCATTGCAACGCAGCTGGCCAAGGCAGGGATCGACGGATTCCGGATCGACAGGCAAAGCGTCGAGCAATGATTATTTACCAATTTACCCGTAGGAAAATCCCGAGATTAAGCCGGAAGACCCCAACAAGGGTTTCTAAATGGGCAAAACCAAGGCAGGATTTCCCCCAACTTTTGCTGCCCCGCCCCGTCAAGGAGGCTTTTCATGAAACGTATTTCGACCCTTTTCCTGCTCGCGACACTAGGCCTGGCCGCTGGCGCCGTACAAGCGGCAAGGCCGGATGCCGGCCTGACCGGTTGCGCCGCCAAGCGCAGCGCCATCGAGAACCAGTTGAAGATTGCCCGTGACCACGGCAACAACGACCAGGTCGCGGGGCTGGAGGAGGCGCTGCGTGGGGTCGACAACTGCACCGATGCCAGCCTGCGCAAGGAACGTGAGCAGAAGGTGCTCGAAGCCCGTCACGAAGTGGCGCAGCGGGAAAAGGACTTGAAGAGAGCCGAGAAGAAAGGCGATTCGGAGAAGATCAACAAGCGCAAGGACAAGCTGGCCGAGTCGCGCAAGGAACTGCAGGAAGCGGTGGACGATCTGGATCGCTAAGGCTCCGACCGGGCAGACGCGATCATTGTAGGAGCGGCCTTGTGTCGCGATAGGGCTGCGCAGCGGCCCCAGGGCTTCAGCTGATGCACAAATCGCCGGGGCCGCTTTGCGGCCCATCGCGACACAAGGCCGCTCCTACACAGAGCAATGCAGTCCATCAATGATTACGAAACTCGGTATGACAGGCCTTGCACGCTGCTTCGACCTTGTCCATCGGCGCCTTCAACTGCGCAGCGTCCAGCGGCTGGCCGCGGGTGACATCGACCAGTTCGCCAGTGACGCCTTCCAGCTGCCGGGCCAAGTCATGAAAGCGTGTCTGGCGCTCCCATACCTCGGCACGCGCACTGCTGTCGCCACCATCACGGGCCTGTGGAAAGTGCTGCCAGGGTTGGTGCGAAAGGTTGTCCAGCTTCAGTGCACCGTCGGCGAACTTCACCCCGTCGAACTGCAACCGGCCACGCAGCATGCCGCCCAGGTCTTCGCTGGTCTTGAGCATGTCCTTGAAGATCACCTTGCGCTTGCCCAGCGGGGAGTTCGGGTCAACCCGATCGCAACCACCCAGGGCCAGTGCTGCCAGCAGAACAACGGTCAATCGCTTCAACATCACGGTCACTTCGGCCTACGCAAATGGGCGGCCAGTATCGCTGCCCAAGGGCCAAAGACCAATAGCCACATAAAAAACAGGGGCGAATATTCATGTTCACCCATGACAGGAACGTACTCATGAAATCTGCCCTGCGCCATCTGGCCTGGACACTCCCGGCGCTGGCCCTGCTGGCCGGCTGCAACGGCGGCGAAAGCGCCAAACCCGAGCCCCATGCCATCGCCACCTACGCCAATGCCTCCTGGCAGGACCTGCCCACCGTCAGCGACAGCGACCTGCTAGCCGGCTTCCAGGCCTGGCGCAACGGCTGTGAAAAGCTCAAGCGCGACACCGTCTGGGCCAGCACCTGCGAAACAGCCGCCAGCGTGCCCGACAATGCCATGCAGGTACGCGCCTTCCTGCAACAGAACCTACAGGTATACGGCCTGCGTTCGGCCGAAAACAATGCCAACGGCCTGATCACCGGTTACTACGAACCGGTCTACCCTGGCAGCCTGAGCCAGTCGGCGACCAACCACGTGGCGGTCTACGGTATCCCCGAGGACATGATCGTGGTCGACCTGGCCAGCGTGTACCCCGAACTCAAGGGCAAGCGCCTGCGCGGTCGCCTCGATGGCCGCGTGCTCAAGCCTTACGATACCGCCGAGGTGATCAACCGTGACGGCGTCAAGGCGCCGGTGCTGGCCTGGCTGACCGACCCTATGGACCTGCAGTTCCTGCAGATCCAGGGTTCCGGCCGGATCCAACTGGAAGACGGCCGCCAGCTGCGCCTGGGTTACGCCGACCAGAACGGTCACCCCTACCGACCGATCGGGCGCTGGCTGGTGGAACAGGGCCAGTTGAAGAAGGAAGAAGTGAGCATGGGCGCCATTCATGCCTGGGCCCAGGCCAACCCGCAGCGGGTGCCGGAACTGCTTGCCAGCAACCCCAGCTACGTGTTTTTCAGCACCCGCCCGGATAGCAACGAAGGGCCGCGCGGTTCGCTGAACGTACCGCTGACTGCTGGCTACAGCGTGGCCATCGACCGCAAGGTGATTCCGCTGGGCAGCCTGCTGTGGCTGTCCACCACTCGCCCGGACGGTACGCCAGTGGTGCGCCCGGTGGGGGCTCAGGATACCGGCGGGGCAATTACGGGCGAGGTGCGCGCGGACTTGTTCTGGGGCACCGGGCCGGAGGCCGGGGAACTGGCCGGGAACATGAAGCAGCAGGGGCAGATCTGGATGCTGTGGCCCAAGGGCAAGCCGCTGCCCGAGGTGCCGAAAGTGCCTTGATCGGCGATGGATTCTTCGCGGGTAAACCCGCTCCCACAGGTACTGCACAGGTCTTGAAATCTGTGCAGCACCTGTGGGAGCGGGCTTACCCGCGAAGCAAGCAGTGCGTTTTCAGGCTGAAACCACGAAGAACGAAACGATGATCGCCAACCCGGCAAACCACACCAGCGAGCGCAGTGCTGCCCAGTCCGCCAGGTAGCAGATGATATAAAGCAATCGGCTGGTGATATACATCACCCCCAGTACATCCTGGGTCACCTGCTCGGCATTGCCGACGATATCCGCCACCAGTACTGCCGCGGCAAAAGCCGGAAAGGCCTCGTAGCCGTTCTGCTGCGCAGCATGGGCACGCCTTGGCAGGCCCGATAACGTATCAAGGAAGGCGCGCGGATCATGATTGTCCTTCAGGCCGAAGCGACCACTGCCGGCCTTGGCGACCAAGGCACAAAGCGGGTTCAACAGCAGCGCGATCAGGATGCACCACAGGGCAACGGTCATGCTCATGACTCCTTGTTCGAAAATGGGTTAGAGCTTCATCACCAGCATACCCGCCAGGACCAGCCCGCAAGCTAGGAGTCTCGGCCCGCCAAAAGGTTCTTTCAGGTAGCGCATGCCCAGCAGCACCACCAGGATCACGCTCAACTCCCGCAACGCCGCCGCTTCGGCCACCGACCCCAGGTGCATGGCCCACAGCACCAGCGCGTAACTGAGCAATACACACAGCCCCACCGCCAGCCCCAGGCGCCACTGCAGGCGCCAGAACAACACGAACGGCGCACGCCGCGCCACGCTGGCCAGCAGCGGGAAGGGCCACGCACTGAGCAAAGTCAGCCACACCAGGTAATCCCAAGGCTTGCCCCACAGGCGCACGGCCTGGCCGTCGAACCAGGTGTAGCAACCAATACACAGGCCGATCAGGGCAACTACCGGCAGCATCGACCAGGGCAGCCGGTCACCGCCACCGCCCTGCCACAACAGGCAGGCCATGCCACAGGGGATCAGCAGGATGCCGATTATCTGCTGCTGGCTCAGCGACTCGCCGGCAAAGGCCAGGGTCAGCCCCAGCACCACCAGTGGCGACAGCCCGCGCATCAGAGGATAGACCAGCCCCAGGTCGCCCACGCGGTAGGCCTGGATCAGCAGGAAGCGGTACAGCTGTTCGGCCAGCGCCGAAGCCAGCAGCCAAGGCCAGATGTTGGCCGGCGGTACCTCGACGAAGGGCGCCGCAAGTACCGCGAAGGCCAACGCCACCGTATCCATGCTGGCGATCACCAGCAGGCGCTCGCCGCTGAATTTGATCAGGGTATTCCAGGTCGCATGCAGCAGGGCAGCGACCAACACCAGGGAAGTTGCCAGCACGCGAAATCGTCCTTGCCTTCGAGTCAGATTCGTTTGCAGCACTATACCTTGGGTAATAGGTACGACTAAGGAAAAAGGCTACAAACGCTGTAGAAGTTTCAATACGCCTTGCAAGCCGGGGCTTGCCCCAAAACGCAATACAATCATCGCTCGCTGTGCCGCATGGAAACGCGTGATACCTCAAGGCGGCTACCCAAACGGAAACACACTCGCTTACGAAACGCGATTGACGCTTCAGGCTTTGCAGGATTAGGATTGCCGTAACGCATGGGGTCACCCGTGCCTACCTTCCGAAGCCCGCGATGCGAAAGCATGCGGGCTTTCGTATTTCTGGGCCAAGGACACCCAGAAATCATGACGCATTATGTGGCCTACCTCGACGAATTCGGCCATGTCGGGCAATACATCTCGCGCACTCATACCCAATTCAAGACCAGTCCAGTGTTCGGGCTGGGTGGGGTGCTACTACCTGCAGAAGAAGTACGGGAGTTCGCCATCTTCTTCTATCAGCTGAAATGCCAGTTACTTGCCTGGGACATAAACCATGAAAACCCCAGAAGCCTCCCTCCCTATCAATGGGAAAAGAAGGGCTCAAAGTTATTCACGACACGTAACGTCACACAATATCGATCATTGAGACAGGCAACGTTTCGCCTGCTCAACCACATCAGAAAGATTGGCGGGTATGTCATTTATGCGGGTGAACATAAGACCGGCCCGGCCAGGCAGCACGACGCGACCAAGACATTCAGACGCCAACTGCTGCATGCGGTGAGAACGATCGATCGTTATTGCACGCAGTCCCGCTCAACCTTCATGCTCCTGCTGGATGAGCAGCGTGCTGGCAACGAGTGGCGTGAACAAAATGTAGAAGCCTGCACCCTGGCGATGTTCGAGGACCCCGCAGATAAATGTCGGAGCCTGATAGAGCCGCCGCTGCAGGGCGAAAGCCACCTCTTCCAGACCCTGCAATGCGCGGACTGGATCTGCGGCCTTGTAGGTCGCTTGATGGCAATGGCTGTCTCGCCCGAGGAATATCCCGACTGGGAGCCTTTCGACAGGTATTTCTCGACACGAATCGCCGAGGTCGCCCTACCGGGCTCCGGCTTGCAGCACCAGCCCGTCGAGCCAGAAAGCCACGAGTGCTCGACAGCAAGAACCGAAGTATGAAGAAACCCGGTGGAAACCTCACAACAGAAACGCGGTCTACCTGCACAGTCAAATAGTGTGCCCCGAACCCCGCGCCAGGTCATCAAAGAACTGCCCGAGTAATTCGGGTTACGACTTGGAAGCCACTGTTACAGGATTCGGGATGCTTGAACTAGTTGCCGCGTTTATCTGCCTCACCACCCTCCTCACCTATGTAAATTACCGTTTCATCGGCCTACCCCCTGCCATCGGCGTGATGGTCACGGCGCTGCTGTTCTCCCTGATGCTGCAGGGCCTGAGCCTGATCGGCTTCCCTGGCCTGGAAGCGCGCGTCGAAGGGCTGATGAACCAGATCGACTTCAACGACCTGCTGATGCACTGGATGCTGGCGTTCCTGCTGTTCGCCGGTGCCTTGCACGTCAACCTCTCCGACCTGCGCAGCTACCGCTGGCCCATCGGCCTGCTGGCCACCGTCGGCGTGCTGATTGCCACCGTGGTCATCGGCTACCTGTCGCACTGGGTGTTCGCCCTGTTCGGTTGGCAGGTGCCGCTGATCTATTGCCTGCTGTTCGGTGCGCTGATCTCGCCCACCGACCCGATTGCCGTGCTGGGCGCGCTGCGTACCGCCAATGCCTCCAAACCGCTGAAAACCACCATCGTCGGCGAGTCGCTGTTCAACGATGGCACCGCGGTGGTGGTGTTCACCGTGCTGCTGGGCATCATCCAGCTGGGTGAGACGCCGAGCATGACCGACACGGCGATCCTGTTCGCCCGCGAGGCCATCGGCGGCGTGTTGTTCGGCGGCCTGATCGGCTACGCCACGTACCGCATGATCAAGAGCGTCGAGCAGTACCAGGTGGAAGTGATGCTGACCCTGGCGCTGGTCATCGGTGGCTCGGCGATGTGCTACGAGCTGCACGTTTCGGCGCCGATCGCCATGGTGGTGGCCGGGCTAATCATCGGCAACCTGGGACGCAACCTGGCGATGAACGACATGACCCGTCGCTACATGGACGGTTTCTGGGAGCTGATCGACGACATGCTCAACGCCCTGCTGTTCGCATTGATCGGCCTGGAACTGTTGCTACTGCCATTCAACTGGATGCACCTGGCGGCCGGCGGCGTGCTGGCGCTGGCGGTGCTGCTGTCGCGGCTACTGACCGTGGCCCCTGCGATTGTGCTGCTGCGGCGCTGGCGCCCGGTGCCCAAGGGTACGGTGCGGGTGCTGACCTGGGGTGGCCTGCGCGGTGGCGTGTCGGTAGCCCTGGCACTGTCACTGCCACAGGGCGAGGAACGTGACCTGCTGCTGTCGATCACCTACATCGTGGTGCTGTCGTCGATCCTGGTGCAGGGGTTGAGCATCGGGCGAGTAGTGCGCAAAGTCAGCGCTCAGCCGTGAGCAATTGTGCCGGCCTCTTCGCGGGTAAACCCGCTCCCACAGAATCTCCGCTACCTTTCGGGCAGTGAAAACCTTGTGGGAGCGGGTTTACCCGCGAAGAGGCCAGCACCGACAACCGAGATCTACTCGACTGCACTGTCCGGGAACTGGTCCTGGATGTACTTGATCTCGGTCCGCCCGTGTGGTGCCGGCAGCCCATCCTCGCCAAGATTGACGAAGACCATCTTGTCGACCGTGAGAATGGCCTTGCGGGTGATCTTGTTGCGCACTTCGCACTTGAGGGTGATCGAGGTGCGACCGAACTCGGTGGCGGTGATGCCCAACTCGATGATGTCGCCCTGGCGCGAGGCACTGACGAAGTTGATTTCCGATATGTACTTGGTCACCACGCGCTGGTTGCCCAGCTGAACGATGGCGTAGATCGCCGCTTCTTCGTCGATCCAGCGCAACAGGCTGCCACCGAACAGCGTGCCGTTGGGGTTGAGGTCTTCGGGTTTAACCCACTTGCGGGTATGAAAGTTCATCTGTACTCCTGACCTGCCTGGCTAACGTGTAGCAATGATGGCAGAGCGGCCGCTGTCGCTCCATTGAACATCGACTATCGTCGCGATTAATCGACAGAAAACCTTGGGCAAGCCGACGGGCGCGGCTATAATCTCCGCCGCTTCACATGGACGCCCACAGCGGCGCCATGCCCGCCACCCGTCCGAGGGGCGCTGCAGCAGGCTAGGCCTGTCAGGCTCGGATGGGGCGTTGCTCGCTCTCGCGGGCGCTTAACGCACAACGGCGCCCATTCGCACACTACGAATGGAGGCTCTCATGAGCGCTGCAAACATGCCTGCTGGTTTTACCGATTACAAAGTCGCCGACATCTCCCTGGCCGCCTGGGGCCGTCGCGAAACCATCATCGCCGAATCGGAAATGCCTGCACTGATGGGCCTGCGTCGCAAGTACCTGGCCGAGCAACCGCTCAAGGGTGCGAAGATCCTGGGTTGCATCCACATGACCATCCAGACCGCCGTGCTGATCGAAACCCTGGTTGCCCTGGGTGCCGAAGTGCGCTGGTCGTCCTGCAACATCTTCTCCACCCAGGACCAGGCCGCCGCGTCCATCGCCGCCGCCGGTATCCCGGTATTCGCCTGGAAAGGTGAAACCGAGCAAGAGTACGAGTGGTGCCTGGAGCAGACCATCCTCAAGGATGGCAAGCCATGGGACGCCAACATGGTCCTCGACGACGGTGGCGACCTGACCGAGCTGCTGCACAAGAAGTACCCGCAAGTGCTGGAGCGCGTGCACGGTGTGACCGAAGAGACCACCACCGGCGTTCACCGCCTGCTGGACATGCTGGCCAAGGGCGAGCTGAAAGTCCCGGCGATCAACGTCAACGACTCGGTCACCAAGAGCAAGAACGACAACAAGTACGGTTGCCGTCACAGCCTGAACGACGCCATCAAGCGTGGTACCGACCACCTGCTGTCGGGCAAGCAGGCCCTGGTGATCGGCTACGGTGACGTGGGCAAGGGCTCTGCCCAGTCCCTGCGCCAGGAAGGCATGATCGTCAAGGTCAGCGAAGTCGACCCGATCTGCGCCATGCAGGCCTGCATGGACGGTTTCGAAGTGGTTTCGCCGTTCATCGACGGTATCAACAACGGCAGCGAAGCCAGCATCGACAAGGCCCTGCTGGGCAAGATCGACCTGATCGTGACCACCACCGGCAACGTCAACGTCTGCGACGCCAACATGCTCAAGGCCCTGAAGAAGCGTGCCGTGGTCTGCAACATCGGCCACTTCGACAACGAGATCGACACCGCCTTCATGCGCAAGAACTGGGCCTGGGAAGAGGTCAAGCCGCAGGTGCACAAGATCCACCGCACCGGCGCTGGCAGCTTCGACCCGCAGAACGACGACTACCTGATCCTGCTGGCCGAAGGCCGCCTGGTCAACCTGGGTAATGCCACTGGTCACCCAAGCCGTATCATGGACGGTTCGTTCGCCAACCAGGTACTGGCGCAGATCTTCCTGTTCGAACAGAAATTCGCCGACCTGCCGGCCGAGAAGAAAGCCGAGCGCCTGACCGTTGAAGTACTGCCGAAGAAGCTCGACGAAGAAGTGGCCCTGGAAATGGTCCGCGGCTTCGGCGGCGTGGTTACCCAGCTGACCAAGCAGCAGGCCGACTACATCGGTGTCACCGTCGAAGGCCCGTTCAAGCCGCACGCCTACCGCTACTAAGCAGCAAGCTTGAAGCTTCAGGCGGCAAGCAAAGGCAGACCGTGCCGTTGCCGCTTGCAGCTCGAGCAGCAAAGATCTTGAACGATGTCCAAGCCAGACCGGCCATAACCGATCTGGCTTTTACTTGCAGCTTGCCGCTTGAAGCTTGCTGCTAGAGGAACGCCTGATGTCCCAGGAACGCCGTTACAGTTTCGAGTTCTTCCCGACCAAGACCGATGCCGGTCACGAAAAGCTGATGGGCGTTGCCAGCCTGCTGGCCGCCTGCAACCCGGACTTCTTCTCTTGCACCTACGGTGCAGGTGGCTCGACACGCGACCGCACGCTGAACACCGTGCTACAGCTGGAAAGCGAAGTGAAGGTACCTGCCGCACCGCACCTGTCGTGCGTAGGCGACACCAAGGCTGAACTGCGCGCCCTGCTGGCCGAATACAAGGCAGCAGGCATCAAGCGCATCGTCGCCCTGCGTGGCGACCTGCCTTCAGGCATGGGCATGGCCAGTGGCGAACTGCGCTACGCCAGCGATCTGGTCGAATTTATCCGCCAGGAAACCGCTGATCACTTCCACCTGGAAGTGGCCGCCTACCCGGAGATGCATCCACAGGCTCGCAACTTCGAGGCTGACCTGGCCAACTTCGTGCACAAGGTCAAGGCCGGTGCCGACAGCGCCATCACCCAGTACTTCTTCAATGCCGACAGCTACTTCTACTTCGTCGAGCGCGCGCAGAAGCTGGGCGTAGACATCCCGGTGGTGCCCGGCATCATGCCGATCACCAACTACAGCAAGCTGGCGCGCTTCTCCGACGCCTGCGGCGCCGAGATCCCACGCTGGATCCGCAAGCAGCTGGAAGCCTATGCCGACGATACCGCCAGCATCCAGGCATTCGGCGAAGAAGTGATCACCCGCATGTGCGAACAGCTGCTGCAAGGTGGCGCACCGGGCCTGCACTTCTACACCTTGAACCAGGCCGAACCGAGCCTGGCGATCTGGAACAATCTGAAGCTGCCGCGCTGAAATTTTTTGCAAAATCTGTTTAAGATTTGATTAAGGCTTTGGTCATAGACTAAAGCCTTATTCATTTTCCGGTTACACAGGTCTTGCCCGCCATGCAGCCACACCAGCCATCGCGTCCACAGCTCGTCTACCTGGCTTTTGGCCCGGCAACCTACCATCAGGAAGCTTGCTTCAGCATCGTCAGCGCCCTCGCCCACCTGGGCACAGCGGCAGGCGAAGCCATGGACATCCAGGTCTACACCGACAATCCGCAGCCCTATGCCGGCCTGCCGGTCACCGTACACCTGCTAGACGAAGCCACGCGCCAGGCATGGAACGCCCCTCACGGTTATCACTTTCGCAGCAAGCATGTGCTGTTGCGCCAGGTGCTGCAACAACACCCACTGGCAGTGCTGATCGACACCGACACCTTCTTCCGCAAGTCGCCGCTGGAGCTGTTCGCCCGGGTAGCCCCGGGCCGCCTGCTGTGCAATGCCATCGGCGCGCGCTACGGCAGCAACCAGAAGTGCCTGCTGTACAAGAACCTGCTGGCCATCCTCGAATCCCGAGGCTTGGCCGATTGCCAGATGCCACTGGTCAACTCCGGGGTGATCGGCCTAACTGCCGAAGACGCCGGCACCCTGGACCGCTCCATCGCCATGATGGACGAGTTCCACCCCCTGGCTCGCGAGGCCTATACCCTCGAGGAGTTCTGCCTGGCGGTGGCAGCCTACCGCACGCTGGAGCTGGCCGAATGCACCGATGTCATCCACCACTACTGGAGCCGCAAGGCGCAGTTCCGCGCCAAGATCCAGGCCTGGCTGCGCAAGCACGGCCACGACCTGCTGAGCCACGCAGCGCTGGCCGACGTGCCCCTGGTCAATGACCAGTTGCCACGGCCACCGGCCCTGCAACGCCTGGGCTACAAGGCGCTGAGCATGACCCTGCCCAGCCACGAACGCCAGTTCGCCCGCGAGCTTCTGTATGGCTGCTACCCCTACCCCAATGAGTTCGACCGCGCCTGCGCGCCGGCCTGGTGGGACAAGGCCCTGGAAAACCTCAATGCCCGCCATGGCCACATGGAGCCCGAGCAACTGCGCCAGTGCCTGCGCCACCCGGGGTTGCGCCTGTCACTGGGCGAGCGGCGCAAAGATATCGAGGCGCATCTGCTGAGGTCTTCCCACACTTGAGTGACCTGTGCCGGCCTCTTCGCGGGTAAACCCGCTCCCACAGGATCTCTGCTGGCTTGCAGACTTGCGCAGTACTTGTGGGAGCGGGTTTACCCGCGAGGAGGCCGGCACAGGAGAACACCATCCCCACTGGCCTTGAACAGGCCGAGCGCGTAATCTCCGGCCATGCCACCCGTCGCCCGTTTGTTCTGGATCCTGTTGCTCGCCTGCCTGAGCCCGCTGGCCTTGGGCGAGCGCCTGCGCCTGGTGACCGACGACTGGGCACCCTATGCGTACCAGCACAACGGCCAGCCGCACGGTATCGACTACGAAGTCACCACCCTGGTGTTCGAACGCCTTGGCGTCGAGGTGGAATGGCAGTTCCTGCCTTGGAAGCGCTGTCTGGCAATGATTGAGCAAGGCCTGGCCGACGGCATCATGGACGTCTTTCAGACCGAGTCGCGCCAGCCATACCTGGTATACGCCCCCGAGCCCATGTCGCAGGTCGAGTTCGTCCTCTTCCAGGCTCGCGCACGTCGCCATGCCGTCAATAGTCTGGATGACCTTGTCGGCCTCACCGTTGGCACCTCACCCGGCTACGCCTATGGTGCAGCGTTCACCGAGGCCGTACATTTCAAGCGCGAAGCCGCGCCTACTCATGAAGCCAACTTCGGCAAGCTGATGCTAGGCCGCATCGACCTGGCAATCACCGACCGCAGGGTTGGGCATTACCTGCTGCGGCATCTGGGCCTGCAGCAACAAATCGAGGAACTGCCACTGGTGATCAGCCGTCAGCCACAGTATTTGGGGTTGGCGCGCAAGCCGGGGCGGGAGGCACTGGCCCAGGCCTTCGCCGCGGAACTGCGGCGCTTCAAGCAGGAACCGGCCTACGAGGCAATCAGCAACCGCTACACAAGCCACAGCGGAAACATTCTCAACGCCGTTGAGCAGCAGGAAAGCAGCACAGCGCGATAGCTCTGTTATACTCGGGCCTTCCCGCCCGGCTCACGCCCGGACGCTCGGCCTCGCAACAGGCATCCCGATCGGCATCGACGCGCCTTCGCGTCCACCCTCCGTTACCCGGATGTGCAGTGAAAGCCCAGCTGGACCGGACGCGATCGCATCCCACCGATGCCCGTCGCGCCAGGCAGAACATCCCAAACGGGCCCAGCCCACACGAGAACAGGATTGCCCATGTCCTTTGCTTCCCTCGGTCTCTCCGAGGCTCTTGTCCGCGCTATCGAGGCTGCGGGCTATACCCAGCCGACCCCCGTGCAACAGCGGGCGATTCCCGCCGTGTTGCAAGGCCGCGACCTGATGGTCGCCGCACAGACAGGTACTGGTAAAACCGGCGGTTTCGCCCTGCCGATCCTTGAGCGCCTGTTCCCGGCTGGCCACCCCGACAAGTCGCAGCGCCATGGCCCACGCCAACCTCGCGTACTGGTCCTGACCCCGACCCGCGAGCTGGCAGCCCAGGTGCATGACAGCTTCAAGGTCTATGCCCGTGACCTGCCACTGGTCAGCGCCTGCATTTTTGGCGGCGTCGGCATGAACCCGCAGATCCAGGCGATTGCCAAGGGTGTAGACGTGTTGGTCGCCTGCCCGGGCCGCCTGCTCGACCTGGCAGGCCAAGGTAAAGTTGACCTGGCCCACGTGGAAATCCTGGTGCTGGACGAAGCCGACCGCATGCTCGACATGGGCTTCATCCACGATGTCAAGAAGGTCCTCGCCCGCCTGCCGGCCAAGCGCCAGAACCTGTTGTTCTCGGCTACCTTCTCCAAGGACATCACCGACCTCGCCGACAAGCTCCTGCACAACCCGGAGCGTATCGAGGTCACCCCGCCGAACACTACCGTCGAGCGTATCGAGCAGCGCGTCTACCGCCTGCCCGCCAGCCACAAGCGCGCGCTGCTGGCGCACCTGATCACCCAGGGTGCCTGGGAGCAGGTGCTGGTGTTCACCCGCACCAAGCACGGCGCCAATCGCCTGGCCGAGTACCTGGAAAAGCACGGCCTGACCGCCGCCGCGATCCACGGCAACAAGAGCCAGAACGCCCGCACCAAGGCACTGGCCGATTTCAAGGCCAACAGCGTTCGCGTACTGGTCGCCACCGACATCGCCGCCCGTGGCCTGGACATCGACCAGCTGCCACACGTGGTCAACTTCGAGCTGCCGAACGTCGAGGAGGACTATGTCCACCGTATCGGCCGTACCGGCCGTGCCGGGCGCTCGGGCGAGGCCATTTCCATGGTCGCGCCGGATGAAGAAAAACTGCTCAAGAGCATCGAGCGGGTGACCAGGCAAAAGATCCCGGACGGCGACCTGATGGGCTTCGACGCCAGCCAGGTAGAGGCCGAAAAGCCTGAAGTGCGCGAACGCCAGCAGAACAACGGCCGTGGTGGCCGTAACCAGCAGGCCCGCGGCGAAGGCGGCAAAGACGCCAACGGCGGCCGAAAGGACAAGGGCAAGGATAAAGGCAAGGCCAAGCAACAGGCTGCGGACAAGCCGGCCGACAAGGAAAAGAGCGGCGACAAGCAACAGCAACAACGCAAGCCGCGTGACAAGAAGCCGCGCCAGCAGCAACAGCAGGCCAGCAACAGCAGCGTTCCGAGAGTACCTGCCGACCGTGACCCGGAAGAGTTCCTGGACGACGAGATCGACAACTTCGGCAACCGCGCCGATTATGTCAGCCCGTACCAGAACAAGAACCAGGGCCGCAATCGCCGCCCAGGTGGCAATGCCGGCCAAGGTCAGGCTCAAGGTAACGGCCAGCGTAGCAATGCGGGTGGCCAGGGCCGCAATGGTGGCCAGCAGCGCAGTGGCGGTGGCGAGAAACGCCCGGCCCGTGCCAACAACGGTGGCGGTGCCCGTCGTGATGGCGGCGGCCGTGGTCGCCCGGCCCGGGAAGATGCTGCTCGGCAAGAGCCTGCGGTGCGCAACCCGCGCCAGCCGGAAAAACAGCCGGTGATCATCCGCAAGGAGTCCAAGCTCGACCGTTATCCGACGCCAGAGCAGCTGGATGACCTGCCAAGCCGCCCGCGCGGTGAGCGCCCGGCGCTGCTGACCCGCAAGGGCTAAGCCTGGAGCCTACAACGGGAAACAAAAACGCCGCCCAATGGGCGGCGTTTTTATTGCCAAGGCAATACTTACTTCTGCTTCACACCTTCGACACTGATATCCAGATCCAGGGTCTGCGAGGTAGCGCCCGGGCCCTTGATGCCGAAGTCGTTCAGGTTCAGCGTGGTGGTGGCGTTGAAACCAGCGCGCTCGCCGCCCCATGGGTCCTTGCCTTCACCGTTGAAGGTGGCCTTGAAGGTAACCGGCTTGGTCACACCGTGCATGGTCAGGTCGCCGGTCACGTCAGCGGTCTTGTCACCAGTCGGCTTGACGCTGGTGGAGACGAACTTGGCTTGCGGGTACTTCTTCACGTCGAGGAAGTCGGCACTGGAAATATGCTTGTCACGCTCGGCGTGGTTCGACCACAGGCTGGCGGTTTTCAGGTCGACGTTGATCTTGCTGGCTTCAGGCTTGGCGCTGTCCCAGGTGAAGTTGCCGTCGAAGTCCTTGAAGGTACCGTGGATGAAGCTGTAGCCCAGGTGGCTGATCTTCCAGTCAACGAACGCGTGCTGGCCTTCCTTGTCGATCTTGTACTCGGCAGCCATGGCCTGGCCAGCGGAGAACAGAGCGGTACCGAGCGCCAGTGCGGCAAAAGTCTTTTTCAACATCCTTACTTCCTTCCTATGCAATTGAGGTTGAGAGTCAAGCTTTGCGGCCCAGCATGCGGGTCAGGGTCGCGTCACGGTCGATGAAATGGTGCTTGAGCGCTGCCAAGGCATGCAGCACGGCAAAAATCACCAAGCCCCAGGCCAGCCAGAGATGAATCACGCCAGCCAGGTCTGCCTGGTCGGGCAGGTCGCTGACCAGTGCCGGTACTTCGAACAGGCCGAACACCGGAATGCCGACACCGTCGGCGGTGGAAATCAGGTAACCGGCGATCATTACCGCGAACAGCCCCACGTACAGGGCCAGGTGGCCGAGCTTGGCCGCCAGGCGGGTGAGTGCGCCATGGTTGGCCGGTGCCGGTGGTGGCGGGCTGATGAAGCGCCAGACCACCCGCAGCAGCATCACCGCCAGCAGCACCAGGCCGATGCTCTTGTGCAGGTCCGGGCCGGCCTTGCGCCAAGGGCTGTAGTAGTCGAGGCCGACCATCCACAGGCCCAGGCCGAACAGGCCGAAGACTGCCAGAGCTACGCCCCAGTGCAGGACGATGCTGACCACGCCGTAGCGAGAAGGTGAATTGCGCAGTTGCATGTTGACGTGTTTCCCCGTGAAAGCTGTGCACAGACTAACGCGTAACGTATCGAAGAAAAGCGGAAAAAATTGCTCTGGATTATCGAAAAATCCGATATTTATTTTGTAAGCTTCCCATTAAGGAAACATTAAAGATAGTTGGGTAATCAGCGGTTACCAGTGCCGGCCCGTTCGCAGCACAAGGCTGCTCCTACAGGACGGCGTAGTACCTGTAGGAGCAGCCTTGTGCTGCGAAGAGGCCAACTCTGTCAATAAATCAACCAGCCTTGGCCTGGGTATTGGCCACAGCTTTCTTGGCCGGCTCGGACTTGGCAGTCGCCTTTTTGGTCTGGGCTGGCTTGTGCGCCGATGCATGCTTGGCAGGTGCAGCCTTGGTCGCAGCAGGCTTGGCCGCCGCTTCCTTGACCACAGCCGCTGGCGCAACCGGGGCCGGCGCGGCTTGCGGCGCTGGCGCAGGTGCCGGCGCCACGTCCTCGGCCTTGGCAATCGGCTCGGCCTTCACCTCAGGCTTGTCCGCCCCGCCAAACAGGCGCTTGAAGAAGCCCGGCTTTTCCTGCCTGGCCTCATCGACCGGCTTCGGCTCAGCTTTGGCCGGGGCCTTGTCCGCCTTGTCGCTCTTGTCGGACGAACCACCGAACAGGTTGGAGAAGAACCCGCCCTTGCTCTCCTTGGCCGCTACGGCACCTGCCGCTGCCGCCGCCACCGGTGCCGCCTTGGCCGGGTCGAACGACTTGCCGGCCAGCAGGTCCTGCACCTGGCTCGCCGCGCGCTGGCCACTGCGCAGGGCGCCTTCCAGGGTGCCTGGGTAGAGGGCGTCGGTATGCTCACCGGCAAAGGTGATGCGCTGCACCGGGCGCTCCCACAGGCGCCAGTACTTGCTGATCTGCCCCGGGCCATAGGCCAGGTAGGCGCCACCGGTACTGGCGTCGGTGCTGTAGCGCTTGACCTCGTAACCGGTGAATGAGCCACGGGCCTGCGGGTAGAACGCATGCAGGCGGATCAGCACCTGGTCGACCATCTGCTTGTCGCCGAACGCCTGCAGCAGGCGGGCGTTGTCGCCCGACAGGTTGATCACCACGTTGGCGCCACCTTTGAGCGCGGGCTCGATCCACAGCATGCCCAGACCAGCGTTACTGAAGATTTCGCCCGACATGCGCGCGCGGCTTTCCCACACCGGTTTCTTGAACTTGAGCATCAACTGGTCGCGCCAGCCATAGTTGGTGCCTTTCAACGCCGCCAGGTGCTGGCTGTCCAGGCCCGGGGTCATCTGAATCTTGGCCAGGGCGCGCAGGGGCACGGCCATGACCAGGTAGTCCGCCTGGTAACCGACGCTGCCGACCTTGACCGTGACGCCGTCCTTGTCCTGGACGATGGAGGTCACCGGCGAACTGGTCTTGATGGTCTTCAGTTGCTTGACGAAGGCCTGGGCCAGCACCGGGCTGCCGCCGGGCAGGCGCGCGGCACGCAGGTCACGGTCGCTGACGCCGCGATACACACGGTTCTGCTGGGCAAAGTACAGCAGCGACAGGCGCGATGGCTCATCGTAGCGGGTACGGATCTGCTGGTTGATCAGCTGACGGGCAGTGGTCGGCAGTTGCAGCTTGTCCAGCCAGGTGGAGACGTTGATCTGGTCGAGGGCGAACAGCGTGCTGGTGGCCTGCGGGTTCAACGGGTCGTCGATCGATCGGGCCAGGTCGTCGAGGGTTTTCTCGTAACGTTTGAGCGCCTCGGCGGTGGCCGGCTGCCTGGTGGCCAGATCGGTGGCGCTGAAATACTCGCCGTCGATCAGGTAACCGGGGGTGCGCACGAACTCCGGTGCAGGCAGTGTTTCAAGTTTGAAACGGTCGAGGTACTGGTTGAGCACCGGCTGCGCCTTGGCGTTGCCGATCCACTCGCTGGTGGCCAGGCCCGAGCGCCCGCCCATGCCCGACTTGGCTTCCAGCAGCGTCACCTGCCAGCCTTTGTTCTGCAGCTCATAGGCGGCCGTCAGGCCCGCCAGGCCGCCACCCACGACGATCGCCGAGGGTGTCTTGTCCTTTGCCAGCGCGGCGCCGCTGGACACACCAATCAATACCAACGCGCACAGGCGCACCCAAGCAGCAGCCATGTCGGCGAACTCCGAGTCAGGGGGTTACAGAAACGGGGAGAGGCAGAAATGCCCCGGGAGAGATGCGTTAAGAATACGTCAGGTCTGCCGACCCTGCCAGCACAGCGACATCAAGTGCTTTTGGCACCTCACATTTTTGCCTTTGTCCATGCAGCATGGCGGCAAGCAAAGTTAGCCCTTCCGGGAACAGAGGCGGTTGTCCTGCCCTGCCGCATTGCTTAGGCTTACGCCGTCGAACCAAGCCGCAAAGCCAGGAGAAGTGCCGATGGGCCTCAATGATCAGTGGATGCAACGCGACCTCAAGGTCCTGTGGCACCCCTGCACCCAGATGAAAGACCACGAGCAGCTGCCGCTGATCCCGATCAGGCGCGGCGAAGGCGTGTGGCTGGAAGACTTCGAAGGCAAACGCTACCTGGATGCGGTGAGCAGCTGGTGGGTCAACGTGTTTGGCCACGCCAATCCGCGTATCAACCAGCGCATCAAGGACCAGGTCGACCAACTGGAGCACGTGATCCTGGCCGGTTTCAGCCACCAGCCGGTGATCGAGCTGTCCGAGCGCCTGGTGGCCATGACCCCGGCCGGCCTCGACCGGGTGTTCTATGCCGACAACGGTTCGTCATGCATCGAAGTGGCGCTTAAGATGAGCTTCCACTACTGGCAGAACGTCGGCAAACCGGGCAAGAAGCGCTTCGTCACCCTGACCAACAGCTATCACGGCGAAACCATCGCCGCCATGTCGGTCGGCGATGTGCCGCTGTTCACCGAAACCTACAAGGCGCTGCTGCTCGACACCCTCAAGGTGCCCAGCCCCGATTGCTACCTGCGCCCCGAAGGCATGAGCTGGGAAGAGCACTCGCGCACCATGTTCCAGGCCATGGAGCAGACCCTGGCCGAGCACCACGCCTCGATCAGCGCGGTGATCGTCGAGCCGCTGATCCAGGGTGCCGGCGGCATGCGCATGTACCACCCGGTGTATCTCAAGCTGCTGCGCGAGGCCTGCGACCGCTACGACGTGCACCTGATCCACGACGAGATCGCCGTGGGCTTCGGCCGCACCGGCACCATGTTCGCCTGCGAACAGGCCGGCATCCGCCCGGACTTCCTGTGCCTGTCCAAGGCCCTGACCGGCGGTTACCTGCCGCTGGCAGCCTGCCTGACCACCGACAAGGTGTACCAGGCGTTCTACGACGACTACCCGACCCTGCGCGCGTTCCTCCACTCGCACAGCTACACCGGCAACCCGCTGGCCTGCGCCGCGGCGCTGGCGACCCTGGACATATTCGAGCAGGACAACGTGATCGAGGCCAACAAGGCGCTGGCCACACGCATGGCCAGCGCCACCGCGCACCTGGCCGACCACGCGCATGTGGCCGAGATTCGCCAGACCGGCATGGCCCTGGCCATCGAGATGGTCCAGGACAAGGCCGGCAAGGTCGCCTACCCGTGGCAGGAGCGGCGTGGCCTGAAGGTGTTCGAGCATGCCCTGACGCGTGGCGCCCTGCTGCGCCCGCTGGGAAGCGTGGTGTACTTCCTGCCGCCCTATGTGATTACGCCGGAGCAAATCGACTTCCTGGCAGAAGTGGCCAGCGAAGGCATCGACATTGCCACCCGCGATAGCATCAGCGTGACCGTACCGGCCAACTTCCACCCCGACTTCCGCGACCCGGGCTAAGCCCGAAAGCCGCCGCCGAACCCTGTGGGAGCGGGTTTACCCGCGAATGCGATTGTGAGTCCACCGCCGCTTTCGCGGATAAACCCGCTCCCACAGGGTCACATGACCCCTTTTCGTCCGAGCTGAACCATGAGACTGTCCCGCTTCTTCATCGACGCCCCCCTGAGCCTTGGCGAGCACGACCTGCCCGAAGCCCATGCCCACTACATCGGCCGCGTACTGCGCATGGCCCCCGGCGACGCCGTGCAGTTGTTCGACGGTAGCGGCCAGGAATACCGCGGCCAATTGCTCGAAGTGGGCAAGAAAACCGTCCGCGTCAGCCTTGACCAGGCCCTCGCCGGCCAGGCCGACTCACCGCTACATGTCCACCTCGGCCAGGGTCTGTCCCGTGGCGAGCGCATGGACTGGGCGATCCAGAAGGCCACCGAGCTGGGCGCCAACGAAATCACCCCGGTCGTCAGCGAACGCTGCGAAGTGCGGCTAAAGGACGAACGCGCCGACAAGCGCCTGGCCCATTGGCGCCAGGTGGCGATCAGCGCCTGCGAACAATGCGGCCGCTCGACCTTGCCGGTCATCCACCCGCCAGTGACCCTGGCCGAATGGCTGAACAGCGCCAAGGCCGACCTGAAACTGGTCCTGCACCCGGTCGCCGAACCGCTCACCAGCCACGCCAGGCCTGCCACCCTGGCCTTCCTGATAGGCCCCGAAGGCGGCCTGAGCGAAGCGGAGGTCGAGCAGGCCAAGGCTGCCGGCTTCCACGCCGCACGCCTCGGCCCTCGCGTGCTGCGCACCGAAACCGCACCGGTGGTGGCACTATCGGTGGCGCAGCAACTGTGGGGCGACTTTTAACTAACGCACGTAGAGCGACACCGCCACGAAGTGCATGAGGCTGCCGGCGATCACGAACAGGTGCCAGATGCCATGCCAGTGGCGGAAGCGGCTGTCGAAGGCGAAGAAGATGATGCCGACGGTGTAGAACACCCCGCCGGCGGCAAGCCAGGCAAAGCCGGCGCTGCCGAGCGAGTGCAGCAACGGCTTGACCGCCACCAGCACGATCCAGCCCATCACCGCATAGATGATGATCGAAAGGATCCGTGCCTCGGAGCGCGGCTTGATCTCCTGCAGCATGCCGATTACCGCCAGCCCCCAGACCACCCCGAACAGGCTCCAGCCCCAGGGGCCGCGCAGGCTGACCAGGCAGAACGGCGTGTAGCTGCCGGCGATCAGCAGGTAGATCGACAGGTGATCGAGCTTGCGCATGATCACTTTCGCCCGCCCGCGAGTGCTGTGGTACAGGGTAGAAATGCTGTACAGCAACAGCAAGGTGCCGCCGTATATGGAGAAACTGACGATTTTCCACGGGTCGCCCTGCAGACCCGCTACCACGATCAGCCAGATGGCACCGATACAGGCCAGGACGGCACCGACCAGGTGGGTCCAGGCGTTGAAGCGTTCACCGTGATACATGCAAACACAGACCTCCTGAGGTGGGCTGGGTTCCTGCGTCCTTCTGTTCCGGCCTCTTCGCGGGTAAACCCGCTCCCACAGGTACGGCACCGCCCTCAGGCTTGTGGGATCCTTGTGGGAGCGGGTTTACCCGCGAAGAGGCCCTGCGCCTTCCATCCTACCCAAACTCAGGTTGCAGTTCCGCGTCACGCACCAGCCGTTCCAGCCCGACCAGGTCCGGCACCCGCGCCACCTGTTCGCCCACCTGCACCGCCGCCAGCTCCAGGCGCCCCAGCGCCACGTCCACGTAGTTAAGCTGGCTGTCGAGCTTGCACGAGCGCGGAATGTCCTGCAGCAACACTGCCAGGTAACGCAGCCCGGTATCACCCAAAGCATTGAGCACCACCACGCGCGCCCGCTCGCCGCAAGGTGTCTCGCCACCGCATGCGGCCTCGAAGCCGATCAGCGGCAGGCGCTGCTGGCGCCAGTCGATCCAGCCAAGGTGCCAGGCCGGTTCACCGCGCTGGCACACCAGGTTGCGCTGGCCACTCAGTTCGGCCACCGCCACGTTGGGCAACACCAGGGTACGGTCGCCCAATGGCAGCAACAGCCCGGTCAGGCTGCTGCGCTGGCCGGCGATCAGTTCAAGCATGGGTCTGGCTCCAGTGGGCAATGCTCTGCAACAGGACCGACTCCTGGTACGGCTTGCCCAGGTATTCGTTGACGCCGATGGCCATGGCACGGTCGCGGTGCTTCTGCCCGGTACGCGAGGTGATCATGATGATCGGCAAGTCTTTCAACCGCTCGTCACGACGGATACGTGTGGCCACCTCGAAGCCGTCCATACGCGGCATCTCGATGTCCAGCAGCAACACATCGGGGCGGTGCTCTTCCAGCAAGGCCATGGCATCGACCCCGTCCTTGGCCGTCAGCACGCTCATGCCGTGGCGCTCCAGCAGGCGGCTGGTGACCTTGCGCACGGTCACCGAGTCGTCCACCACCATTACCAGCAACGCCCGCCGTGGCGCCGGGCCGAGCACCTGGCGCTGGGCTGCACCGCCGCCCGGCAGGCGCGCCCGGCGCCGCTGCTGGCCACGCAACTGGCCCAGCAGGTCGAGAATCAGCACCACCCGGCCGTCGCCCAGCAGCGTCGCCCCCGACAACCCGGCCACCGCAGCAAACTGCGGCCCCAGGCTCTTCACCACAATCTCGCGGCTGGGCGACAGGCTGTCGGCCTGGATGGCGAACGATTGCTCCTGGGAATGCACCAGCAGCACCGGCAGCGGCACGCTCTGCCCGAGCAGTGCCGGACGCGGCAGGCCCTGCAGCAGCTCTCCCAGGTAGTGCAGCTCGTATTCGTGACCAGCGTACACATAACGCGGGGCGTCCAGCTGGTAGCACGCCGCAAGCTCGGCCGGCGGCACGCGGACGATACCCTCGATGGTGTTCAGCGGAATCGCGTACTGCTCTTCGCCCAGGTGCACCATCAGCGCACGGTTGACCGACACGGTGAACGGCAGGCGGATCAGGAAGCGCGCGCCCTTGCCCTGGGCCGATTCGATACTCATCGAGCCGCCCAGCTGCTTGACCTCTTCGTGCACCACATCCATGCCCAGACCACGCCCGGAAATCTGGGTGATCTTCTCGGCGGTGGAAAAACCCGGGCGCAGGATGAACTGGAGAATCTCGTGATCGCTCAGTTGCGCCTGCGGGTCCAGCAGGCCTCGTTTGATGGCCTTGCGGCGCACCGCTTCCAGTGGCACGCCGGCACCGTCGTCGGTCATTTCGATAACGATGTCCGCGCCTTCGTGCAGCAGGTTCAGGTGAATGGTGCCCTGCTCCGGCTTGCCGGCGGCCAGGCGCATTTCGCGGCTTTCCAGGCCATGGTCGACGGCGTTGCGCAGCATGTGCTCCAGCGGCGCCACCATGCGTTCAAGCACGCTGCGATCCAGCTCGCCCTCGGCGTTGCCGACCACCAGTTCCACCTGCTTGCCCAGTTCGCTGGCCACCTGCCGCACCACACGCTGCAGGCGTGGCACCAGGCGCTCGAAGGGCACCATCAGGGTGGCGGTCAGGCCTTCCTGCAACTGGCTGTTCACCCGCGCCTGCTGCTGCAGCAGGCTGTAGGCCTCCTGGGCGCGCTGTGCCAAGGTTTCCTTGAGGTCGAGCAAGTCCGAGGCGGACTCGAACAGGGCCCGCGACAGCTGCTGCAACTGCGAATGGCGGTCCATTTCCAACGGGTCGAAGTCGTCATAGGCATCGCCTTCGAACTGCTGCCGGCTGGAGATCCGCCCTTGGGTCTCGATGTCCAGGCGCAGCAACTGGTCGCGCATGCGCTCGAGGGTGGTTTCCATCTCGTTGAGGGTGAACTGCGCATCGTTGACCTGCTGCTCGATGCGCCCACGAATGATCGAGTGCTCACCAGCCAGGTTGCCCAGATCGTCCAGCAAGTCGGCATCGACCTTGACCATGTCGCCTGGCGCCCGCTCCGGGGCTGCCGCCGGCGCCTCGCTGGTGGCAGCCCCCACCGGCCCCTGGCCCGCCGCACTGTCAGTCAGCGCCGCGCTGCTGAAGTTGCGGATGTAGTCGATCAGCGCCGTGGCGGCATGCAGCGGCTGGCCCAGACGCACGGCATCGAGCATGTGCGCCAGGCGGTCGTGGCAGTTCTGCAGCAGGGCGAACAGTGGTGCGCTCGGCGGCAGGCGGCCAGCAGCCAGCAGCTCGTAGAGAAATTCCAGTTCGTGGGCCAGGTCGCCGATCGGCGCAATTTCGACCATGCGCGCCACCCCCTTGAGGGTGTGCAGGTCGCGCATCAGGTTATCCACCTCGACGCTGCTGCGTGGGTCGGCTTGCCAACGCGCCAGGGCTGCAGCGGCACTCTCGACGATGTCCGAGCTTTCTTCGAGGAAGACTTCCAGCAGCTCTTCACCAGGGCTTTCCGGCTCTTCGATCAGCGGCTCAGCCGCAGCCGGCAGCAAAGGGTTGTGCGCCAACCCCAGGCCAAGGGTATCGGCAAGGTCCATGTCCGGGTGCAGCGGCGTGACCGTGTCGATGCCCACCAGGCCAGTGGCCTCCGGTGCCAAGGCCTGGCCCAGCAGGTTGCGCAGGCTGTCGACCAGCTCCGGCCTTGCCGGGATGTCCTGCCCGGCCGCCACTTCGTCGAGCATGTCCAGCAGGGCCTCATGGGCCCGCTGCGCGTGAGCGAAGAAGCGCGCATCGGCGGGCAGGCTGCCCTCCTCCACGGCGCCGTACAGGTCGAGCAAGGCCTCGCACACGTCATCCATCTGCCACAGCTCGGCCAGGTGCGCGGCGTGGCCCAGGGTGGTCAGTTCGTCGAGCAGAGTGTCCAGCGCATCGCGCTGGCCGGGTTGTTCCTGCCAGCGCGACAGCAACGACTCGGCATCCAGCAGGATATCCATAGCCTGTGCCAGGAAGCTGGCGATCAACTGCGGGTCACGCTTGCTGCGCCGCATACGCTGCGGGTCGTCATGCAAGCTGGCCAGGTGCCCATCCACTGCCTGGCCGACCTGCTCGATCAGCTCCGCGGCGCCGGGGATGGCCGCCAGCGGCGTGCTGTCGAGTTGTGCCAGGCCTAGGTGGAACAGCGAGCGCGCAGCTTCCAGCCATTCGATCTCGGCCATTTGCAGGGGCAGTTGGTGGCCCTTGTATTCCCGAGCCAGGCGGTCGAAGGCGGTGGCCAGTTCGGCGACCGGCATCACCCCGGCCATGGCCGCACTGCCCTTGAGCGTATGCAGGGCACGCTGCAGGCCATCGCTGACCAACGTGTCATGGCCGTCGGCGCCCTGCAGAAAAGCATCCAGGCTGGCCAGGTGGCCCTGCGCCTCGCTGCGGAAAATATCGAGCAATTGCGGGTCGAGGCCGTCGATCTCGGCCGCTGCCGGGGTATCGTTTTCTGCCAGGGCATGCAGGTGCCCGGCCAGTTGCTCGATTTCCGTCAGTTGTGGTAACTGGCCGGCGGCAAAGTCGGCCAGCAGGTCGGGCAGGTGGACGAACACCTGCTGCAGGGCCACTACACCTTCCGGGGTGAGCACACTGCGGCCCTCAAGCACCCGGTTCAGCAGGTGCTCAGCGCCCCAGGCCAGCTCGGCCACCGCCTCGGCATGCACCATGCGGCCGCTGCCCTTGAGCGTATGCAAGGCGCGACGCACTTCTCCCAGTGCCTCGCGCTGCTGGTTGTCGGCACGCCAGCGCAGCCAGTGGCGCTCGATTTCCGGCAGCAGTTCACCGGCCTCGTCGAGAAACACTTCGCGCAACTCGTCATCAATGCCATCAGCGCTGCCATCGTGGCCTGCAGTGGCCTCGACCAGCGCGCAGTGCACGCCCAGCGTCGCCAGGCTGGCGTGCGCCATGTCGATGAAGGGCTGGCCATCCGCCAATGGGTCCGCCACCCGCCATTGCAGGTAGCATTCGGCGGCACTCAAGGCCTCGGCCAGGTGCCGCAGCTCGTCGGCTGGCGGCTCCACCTCCAGGTGCTGCAGCCAGCGCTGCACATAGCTGGCGCAACCGGCAAACAGCTCGGCCACGGCCGGCAACATCAACATCGCCAGAGCCCCGCGAATCTGCTGCAACAACCCTGGCAAGGCTTGCAGGCGTTGCCGCGGCCAGTCGGATTCCAGGCAATCGCCGATAAGGTCCTTGGCCTGCTGCAGCACATTCAGCGACTCGTTCAACACCAGTTGGCGGATTTCGGCCAGGTCCGAGCCCGGCAGGCCGCCCTGGCCGTTTTCCTCCAGCGGGCCGACCATGCCATTGAGCGTGGCCTCCACATACAGCAGGGCCCCCGCTACATCCATCAACACCGCGTCGTCCACCGCCCGCTCGCCCTGGGCCAGGGCCTGTAGCGCCAGCACCTGGTCGATGATCACCCGACGTGGCTGCTGAAAGCCCAGCACCGCCAAGGTGTCGGCCACGTGGCGCAGCGGTGCCAGCAGGGCATCGAGCTGCTCGCTGTGCTGGCGATCACCGCGCACGAACTGGTCCAGGCGCTCCTTTATGCGCATCAGGTCGTCGCACAGCGCGGTCACCACCGAGCGCAGGGCATCGCGGCCCGGCCCGGCCTGCAACTGCTCGCGCCAGTTGCCCAGCGACAGGTCGAGGTTGGCCAGGTCGTCGGCGCCAGCAAACCGTTGGGTGGCTCCGCTGATCAGGCTGGCCTGGGCCAATGGCTCCTCGCCACGGCAGGCACGCAGCTGGTTGAGCAGCGGCAGCATCACCAGGGGCAGGTCGTGGCGGGCGCCGCGCAAGCGTTCCAGATACGACGGCAATTGCTCCAGGCCGCGGAACAATGCACCCAGGCAATCACCGCGAGGGCTGACCTGGCCATCGGCCAAGGCCTTGGCGAACAGCTCCAGTTCTTCGGCCAGGCGCGTGGCCCCGCGCAGTTCGAGCATGCGCAGGCAACCATGCACCTGGTGCAGGTTGTCGACCACGAACGCCAGCATCGACAGGTCGCCCGGCTCGCCGGCAAAGCGCTCCAGTGCCTGGCGCGCTTGGCCCAGGCAGTCCAGGATGGCGGCCTTGGTCCAGGCCAGCGCCACCGTGTCGTGACGCTCCGGGCTTACAGCAACTACAGCCATGGGCACTCCTCAGCGCTGCTCGTCAGTTGGGCTCTGCTGGGGCGGCAGGGTGAACCCGGACACCGAACGGCGCATTTCGCTGGCCATGCGCGCCAGGTGCCGGATGCTGTCGGCGGTGGCGCTGGAGCCGGCGGAGGTCTGCGCGGTAATCTGCTGGATGACCGCCATTGTATGGGAGATCTGCCCGGCCGACGAAGTCTGCAACTGTGCAGCGTCCGAGATGCTGTGGATAAGGTCGGCGAGGTTCTGCGATACGCCTTCGATCTCGGCCAGCGCCACCCCGGCATCCTGGGCCAGGCGGGCACCGCGCACCACTTCGGCGGTAGTCTGCTCCATGGAGATCACCGCCTCGTTGGTATCGGCCTGGATGGTGCGCACCAGCGCCTCGATCTGCCGGGTGGCCGACGATGAGCGTTCGGCCAGGCGCTGTACTTCGTCGGCGACCACGGCAAAACCACGGCCGGCCTCGCCGGCCAGCGAGGCCTGAATCGCCGCGTTGAGGGCAAGGATGTTGGTCTGGTCGGCAATGTCGTCGATCAGGCTGACAATGTCACCAATTTCCTGGGAAGACTCACCGAGGCGCTTGATCCGTTTGGCAGTGTCCTGGATCTGCTCGCGAATGTTGTCCATGCCGTTGATGGTGTTGTGTACCACCTCGTTGCCCTTGTTGGCGATCGCCACCGAGCGCTCGGCCACCTTGGCCGACTCGTAGGCATGTGCCGAAACCCGGTCGATCGACTCGACCATGTCGCCAACCGCCTCGGACGCCTCGCTGATCTGCTCGGCCTGGTGCTCGGAGGCCTTGGCCAGTTGGCGTGCGGTGTTCTGCGTGTCCTGCACAGCGGCAGCGACCTGCATGGCGCTGTGGTTGATGGTAGCGACCAGATCGCGCAATTGGTCCACGGAATAGTTGATCGAGTCGGCAATGGCGCCGGTGAAGTCTTCGGTCACCGACACGGTCACGGTCAGGTCGCCGTCAGCCAGCTCCTCGATTTCGTCGAGCAGGCGCATGATTGCCTGCTGGTTGCGTTCGTTTTTTTCCGCCGTCTCGCGCAGTTGGCGATTGGTGGTGCGTACCATGACCAGACCGATGAGGATGATCGAAGCCAGCGCCAGCAGGCCCAAGGCATAGCCGCCGACGGTGTCGAGGGTGCGCCCACCGGCCAGGTTCTCGAAACCGTTGGCCAGGTGCGAGGCCTCGTCGAGCAGGGTTTGCGACAGGCTGAAGATGTTGCCCGCGGCCTCGCGCACGCGGAACAGTTCCGGTGAGGTTTCGAGGATTTCATCCACCGAACCGGCAACGAACTGGAACAACTCGGCGATTTCGGCCAGGCGCGCACGGGCGTCGGCGTCCTCGACACGGGTCACCTGGATCGCCGCGTTGCCACTGAGCATACCCTCGAGCACCTGGCCGAAGCGCCCGGCATCGCGGCCAAAGGCGTCGGCTGCCTGGGCCGCAGTGTCGTCACCGGCCAACACGGTGTTGACCGAGCCGAGGATGCGTTCGGCCAGCAGCAGCTGGCGCTGGGCCACTGCCACCTGGGTGGCCGGGGCACCGCTTTGCAGCAGGATCTCGACCACTTTCTCGTATTCCACCTGCAACTGCGGCACGGTCTCGGCCAGGGTCGCCGCCACCTGGTGCAGCGACAGCACGGTCTGCTCGCTGGCCAGGATGGTATCGGTGTTCCTGCGCAGGTTTTCCCAGTCGCGGCGTACCGTTTCCATCTCGTCACGCACCGTGGGCGGTGCAGGTGGCAGGCCGGTGGACTTGTCCCCCTGGCGCAGGTAGCCCCAGCGCCGTTCGAAATCGTTGCGCGCATCCGACAGCAGCTTGAAGGCCAGGGCCTTGCCGGCGGCGGCTTCAGTGGCGTTCTTGGCGATGCGCTGCGACAGTACACGCAGTTCGCCGGCATGGCCGATGTACTGCTTGTCGTAGTTGGACTGGGTGTTCAGATAAGCAAAGTTGGCGAACAGCAGGATGATCGACAGGATCAGGATCAGGAACAGCACGGTGATCTGCGCGATGCTGCGGGTACGTGGGGTCACGGTGGTGACGGGGGTGACGGGCTTGTTCACGTTCGCAGGTCCTATAACGCCACATCGAGAAAGCCCGGCGCCTGGGCCAGGGCGAAGGGGCTGAAGATCGCCCAGTTGCGTTCACGCGGGAAATGCCCCCGCACGAAGGGTGCAGCGGCGCGAATCAGAGGCTGTGGTGGCGACAGCTGCAGGCTGTCCAGGGCAAAGTGCTGCAGGCCCAGCACCTCGTCCACCAGCAGGCCGACGAACAGGTCCTCGTGGTCCAGCACCAGTACCCGCCGCTGCTTGCCCGGGGCGGCGTGGCCCAGACCGAAAAAGCTGCTCAGGTCCATTACCGGCAACAGCCGGCCGCGCAGGTTGGCCACCCCGCACACCCACGGCTGCACGCCGGGGACGCGGCTGCTGCGCGGTTCACGCAGCACCTCGGCCACCTCCCCCATGGGCGCGACGAACCACTGCCCGGCAATGCGAAAGCCGATACCGCTCCACTGCTGCAGGCGGTTGTCCTGCGGCGGCTGGTCGGCGACCAGCAGGCGGCAACGCCGGTCGATGTCCAGCAACAACTCGAAGGCCGTCAGCGACGCGCCCTGCGGGCGGGTGGTCAAGCTCCCAGCACTTCTTTGAGCTTGGCGATCAGCGCATCCTCTTCCACCGGTTTGGTCAGGAAGTCACGGGCGCCCTGGCGCGTGGCCCAGATACGGTCGGTTTCCTGGTCCTTGGTGGTCACCACGATCACCGGGATGGCGCTGGTTTCCGGGTCCTTGCTGAGCTGGCGGGTGGCCTGGAAGCCGTTCATGCCGGGCATGACGATGTCCATCAGCACCGCGTCGGGCTTGTCCTGCCGGGCCAGGGCCACGCCATCGGCACCGTTGCTGGCCTTGAGCACCTGGTAACCGTGCTTTTCCAGCCATTCGGTCAATCTGTACATCTCTGTCGGCGAGTCGTCGACAATCAGAACTCGGGCCATGCTGTTTCCCCATCAGGAAAGTAGAACCGTGCCATGGCGGGGCGCGGTCAGGGTGCGTGTTGTTGGGCTGCGGCAAAGCCGGGCACGTGGGCGCGGATCGCGTCGAGCAGTTCTTCCTTGCTGAACGGTTTGGTCAGGAACTGGTCGGAGCCGACCACCCGGCCACGGGCCTTGTCGAACAGGCCGTCGCGTGACGACAGCAGAATGACCGGGGTGTCCTTGAAGGCACTGTTGTGCTTGATCACCGCGCAGGTCTGGTAGCCGTCCAGGCGCGGCATCAACACATCGACGAAGATGATGCTGGGCTGGTGGTCGACGATCTTGGCCAGGGCATCGAAGCCATCGCTGGCAGTGATCACCTCGCAGCCCGCTTCACCGAGCAACATCTGCGCGGTGCGGCGGATCGTGCGCGAATCGTCGATCACCATCACCTTCAGGGGTTGTTCCATCTGTTGGGCTACCATTTGCCGAAATCCTGGGGCCATCGTGGGAGCGGCGTTGCGTCGCGAAAGGGCTGCGCAGCAGCCCCATGGGCCTGTCATTCAGCACTATGACTGGCATTTTTAGCACACTCCGGGTGGCCATTCCATCTGCCGCGCCCCTTGACCGGCAGCGCTCACAGCGCCACCCTGAGCCACTTTTCTTTCGATCCATCGCGGCCATTCGCCGCCAAGAGGAACCACCCCATGAGCGTTCGCCTCGGCATTGTCATGGACCCCATCGCGTCCATCTCCTACAAGAAGGACAGCTCGCTGGCCATGCTGCTGGCCGCCCAGGCACGCGGCTGGAGCCTGTTCTACATGGAGCAGCGCGACTTGTACCTGGGCGCCGGCCAGGCCCGTGCGCAGATGCGCCCGCTGAAAGTGTTCGCCGACCCGGCCCGCTGGTTCGAATTGGGCGAGGAGCAGGACAGCGCACTGGCCGACCTGGACGTGATCCTGATGCGCAAGGACCCGCCCTTCGACATGGAGTTCGTCTACAGCACCTACCTGCTGGAGCAGGCCGAGCGCGAGGGCGTGCTGGTGGTCAACCGCCCGCAGAGCCTGCGCGACTGCAACGAGAAACTGTTCGCCACCCAGTTCCACCAGTGCATGGCGCCGACGCTGGTCAGCCGCCGCGTGGACATTCTGCGCGAGTTCGCCGACAGCCGGGGTGACGTCATCCTCAAGCCACTGGACGGCATGGGGGGGGCGTCGGTGTTCCGCCACCGCAAGGACGATCCCAACCTGTCGGTGATTCTGGAAACCCTGACCCGGCACGGCAACCAGCAGATCATGGCGCAGGAATACCTGCCGCAGATCAAGGACGGCGACAAGCGTATCCTGATGATCGACGGCGAGCCGGTCGACTACTGCCTGGCGCGCATCCCGGCCAGCGGCGAGACCCGTGGCAACCTGGCCGCCGGCGGCCGTGGCGAGGCACGCCCACTGACCGACCGCGACCGCTGGATCGCCGCCCAGGTCGGCCCGACCCTGCGCGAGAAGGGCCTGCTGTTCGTGGGCCTGGACGTGATCGGCGACTACCTCACCGAGATCAACGTCACCAGCCCCACCTGCATCCGCGAGATCGATGCCGCCTACAACACCGATATCGGCGGGCAATTGATGGATGCCATTGATCGCCAGCTGAAGGCGCGCTGACCGCCGACGCACGGCAACAACCCAGAGTGGGGTATGATGCGGGTCCTTTTTGCCTGGCCTGCTACCCCGCCCTGCGGTTGCTGGATACCCGATGACGCTGCCTGCTGACATCCCCGCCGACCTGCTGCCCCCCCGTGTTCGCCCGGCGGACCGGCTCGGCTTCACCCTGTTCCTGGCTGTCCTGGTGCACCTGGCGCTGCTACTTGGCGTCGGTTTCAGCGTGGTCAAGCCTGCCGAAATCCGCCACACCATGGACATCACCCTGGCCACCTTCAAGAGCGAGAAACCGCCCGAGAAGGCCGATTTCCAGGCCCAGGACAACCAGCAGGGCAGCGGCACCCTGGACAAAAAAGCGGTGCCCAAGACCACCGAACTGGCGCCGTTCCAGGACAGCAAGATCAACAAGATCACCCCGCCGCCCGCCGCGAAGCCCGAGGTGGTACCGCCCCCTGTCCCGCAGAAGTCGGCGGTAGTGACTACCGCGCCCAAGCCACAGAAGGTCGAGCCCAAGCCCAAGGAAAGCAAGGCGCAGCCCAAGCCGGCCACGCCAGCGCCAGACTTCGACAGCTCGCAGCTGTCCAGCCAGATCGCCAGCCTGGAGGCGGAGCTGTCCAACGAGCAGCAGATGTATGCCAAACGCCCGCGAATCCACCGCCTGAACGCCGCCTCGACCATGCGCGACAAGGGCGCCTGGTACAAGGAAGAGTGGCGCAAGAAGGTCGAGCGGGTAGGTAACCTGAACTACCCCGATGAAGCACGCCGGCAGCAGATATACGGCAACTTGCGCATGATGGTGTCGATCAACCGCGATGGCTCGCTGTACGAGGTGCTGGTGCTGGAGTCGTCCGGGCAGCCGGTGCTGGACCAGGCGGCGCAGCGCATCGTGCGGCTGGCAGCGCCGTTTGCACCGTTTACCGGGGACCTGGCCGAATTTGACCGGCTGGAGATCATCCGCACATGGCGCTTTGCCCGTGGGGACCGTTTGTCCAGTAACTGAGTTTTTGCCTTGGGTGTAGGGCTTTGGGTACGCGGTGGCGCGGATATAGAGCGCCGCCCGCGCGGCGCTTCGCGGGACAAGCCCGCTCCCACATTTGTTGCAACGTGGCCATGTCTGTTAGGCCATGGTTGTCAGCCTTGTTGGTCTGACTCAATTTCTCGGCTGGCGCTGCCGCCGCCTCACCAGTCTCAAGACATGCACCAAGGCAGGCAACCATGGCCTGACAGGTTCGGCACGTTGCAACAAATGTGGGAGCGGGCTTGTCCCGCGAAGCGCCGCGCGGGCGGCGCTCGATCCCACAGGCGCTGAAACCCTCAAGACAGGCGCCAGCGCAGGCGACACAAAACCGCACCTTGTCAGCCTCGCCACCTGGCGCCACACTATCCCCCATGAAAACCCTCACGCCGAGCTACCTCAAGCATCAGTTCCTGATCGCCATGCCGCACATGGCCGACCCGAACTTCGCCCAGACCCTCACGTACATCGTCGAGCACAACGCCCATGGCGCCATGGGCCTGGTGGTCAACCGGCCACAGGAGCTGAACCTGGCCGACATCCTCGAGCAACTGCGCCCGGACGAAATGCCACCGGCCAGTACCTTGCAGGTGCCGATCTACCTGGGTGGCCCGGTACAGACCGACCGTGGCTTCGTGCTGCACAGCAGCGAGTGCAGCTTCCAGGCCACCGTGGCACTGGAAGGGCTGTCGCTGACCACCTCGCAGGATGTATTGCTTGCCATCGCCGCCGGAGCAGGCCCGAAACAGAGCCTGATTACCCTGGGCTATGCCGGCTGGGAAGCGGGCCAACTGGAAGCGGAGCTTGCCGACAACGCCTGGCTCAACTGCCCGTTCGACCCGGAAATCATCTTCGGCCTGACCAGCGACCTGCGCCTGGAAGCCGCCGCCGCCAGCCTGGGGATCAACCTGAATCTGCTGACCAGCCAGGCGGGCCACGCCTGATGGCTGAACTGCAACCTGAACTGCGTCTGCTGCTGGGCTTCGACTACGGCAGCAAACAGATCGGCGTGGCCGTCGGCCAGGTGATCACCGGCCAGGCCCGCGAGCTGTGCACCCTGAAAGCACAGAACGGCGTGCCGGACTGGGCCCAGGTGGAAAAGCTGATTGCCGAATGGAAGCCCGACGCCATCGTCGTCGGCCTACCGTTGAACATGGACGGCACGCCCAGCGAAATGAGCGCCCGCGCGGAAAAGTTCGCCCGCCGCCTGAACGGCCGCTTCAACTTGCCCGTGCACACCCACGACGAACGCCTGACCACCTTCGAGGCCAAGGGCGAGCGCATGGCCCGTGGCGGCCAGCGCGGCAGCTACCGCGACAACCCGGTCGATGCCATCGCCGCCGCCCTGTTGTTGCAAGGCTGGCTGGAGGCCAATACCTGATCATCTTTGCCGCCGGGCCCGCCCGGCGCCCCCTTCCGAGGAGCCCGCAATGAGCCTACCCAATCCCGCCGAGCTGATCCGGCAGATGGCTGACGACCTTCGCGCCCACCTGGCCCGCCGGGCAATTATCGAGCCGCGTTACATCGGTATCCGCACCGGTGGTGTCTGGGTTGCCCAGGCCCTGCAGGAGGCCATGGGCGACACTAGCCCCATGGGCACTCTGGACGTCTCGTTCTATCGCGACGACTTCAGCCAGAACGGCCTGCACCCACAAGTGCGCCCGTCCGAGCTGCCGTTCGAGGTCGAGGGCCAGCACCTGGTGCTGGTGGATGACGTGCTGATGAGCGGCCGCACGGTGCGCGCCGCGCTCAACGAACTGTTCGACTATGGCCGCCCGGCCAGCGTCACCCTGGTCTGCCTGCTGGACCTGGATGCCGGCGAACTGCCGATTCGCCCTAATGTGCTCGGCGCCACCCTGTCGCTGGCCGCCCATGAACGGGTAAAATTGACCGGACCCGCACCGCTCGCCCTCGAGCGCCAGGACCTCGCCTCCGCTTCCGCCCTTTAAGAGTCCCCCGCGATGACGCCAATCGACGCCAAGCGCCCGCTGCAGCTCAATGATCAGGGCCAGCTGCGCCACTTCCTCTCGCTCGACGGTTTGCCCCGCGAACTGCTCACCGAGATCCTTGACACCGCCGACTCCTTCCTGGAAGTCGGTGCCCGGGCCGTGAAGAAAGTCCCGTTGCTGCGCGGCAAGACCGTGTGCAACGTGTTCTTCGAGAACTCCACCCGTACCCGTACCACCTTCGAACTGGCGGCCCAGCGCCTGTCGGCCGATGTGATCAGCCTGAACGTGTCGACCTCCTCGACCAGCAAGGGCGAGACCCTGTTCGACACCCTGCGCAACCTCGAAGCCATGGCCGCCGACATGTTCGTGGTGCGCCACTCCGACTCCGGGGCCGCGCACTTCATCGCCGAGCACGTGTGCCCGGAAGTTGCCGTGATCAACGGCGGTGACGGCCGCCACGCGCACCCGACCCAGGGCATGCTCGACATGCTCACCATCCGCCGCCACAAGGGCAGCTTCGAGAACCTGTCGGTCGCCATCGTCGGCGACATCCTGCACTCACGCGTAGCCCGCTCCGACATGCTGGCGCTCAAAGCGCTGGGCTGCCCGGACATCCGCGTGGTCGGCCCGAAAACCCTGATCCCGATCGGTATCGAGCAGTACGGTGTGAAGGTGTACACCGACCTCGCCGAAGGCCTGAAGGACGTCGACGTGGTGATCATGCTGCGCCTGCAGCGTGAGCGCATGGCCGGCGGCCTGCTGCCCAGCGAAGGCGAGTTCTACCGCCTGTTCGGCCTGACCACCGCGCGCCTGGCCGGGGCCAAGCCCGATGCCATCGTCATGCACCCGGGCCCGATCAACCGTGGCGTGGAAATCGAGTCGGCGGTGGCCGACGGCAAGCACTCGGTGATCCTCAACCAGGTCACCTACGGCATCGCCGTGCGCATGGCCGTGCTGTCCATGGCCATGAGCGGGCAGAACGCGCAACGTCAATTCGACCAGGAGAACGCCCAGTGACCATCAGTATTCTCGGCGCCCGGGTCATCGACCCCAACAGCGGCCTGGACCAGGTCACCGACCTGCACCTGGACGGTGGCCGCATTGCCGCTATCGGCACCGCCCCGGCCGGGTTCAGCGCCACCCGCACGATCCAGGCCGATGGCCTGGTCGCCGCACCCGGTCTGGTCGACCTCGGCGTGTCCCTGCGCGAGCCGGGCTACAGCCGCAAAGGCAACATCGCCAGTGAAACCCGCGCCGCCGTTGCCGGCGGTGTCACCAGCCTTTGCTGCCCGCCGCAGACCAAGCCAGTGCTGGACACCTCGGCCGTGGCCGAACTGATCCTCGACCGCGCCCGCGAGGCCGCCAACAGCAAGGTCTACCCGATCGGCGCCCTGACCAAGGGCCTGGAAGGCGAGCAGCTGGCCGAGCTGGTGGCCCTGCGCGACACAGGCTGTGTGGCCTTCGGCAATGGCCTGAAGGAAATCCCCAACAACCGTACCCTGGCCCGCGCCCTGGAATACGCCGCCACCTTCGACCTGACCGTGGTGTTCCACTCCCAGGACCGCGACCTGGCCCACGGCGGCCTGGCCCACGAAGGTGCCATGGCCAGCTTCCTCGGCCTGCCGGGCATCCCGGAAACCGCCGAGACCGTGGCCCTGGCGCGCAACCTGCTGCTGGTGGAACAGACCGGCGTGCGCGCGCACTTCACCCAGATCACCAGCGCCCGCGGCGCACGACTGATCGAACAGGCCCAGCAGCTTGGCCTGCCGGTTACCGCCGACGTGGCGCTGTACCAGCTGATCCTCACCGACGAATCGCTGCGTGAGTTCTCCAGCCTGTACCACGTGCAACCACCGCTGCGTACCACCGCCGACCGTGACGGCCTGCGTGCGGCAGTGAAGTCGGGGGTGATCCAGGCGATCTCCAGTCACCACCAGCCGCACGAGCGCGACGCCAAGCTGGCCCCGTTCGGCGCCACCGAGCCTGGCATCAGCAGCGTCGAACTGCTGCTGCCGCTGGCCATGACCCTGGTTCAGGACGGCCTGCTCGACCTGCCAACCCTGCTGGCCCGCCTGAGCAGCGGCCCGGCGGCGGCCCTGCGCCTGCCGGCCGGCGAGCTGAAAGCGGGTGGCGCGGCCGACCTGGTGCTGTTCGACCCGCAAGCCTCGACCGTGGCCGGCGAGCAATGGTTCTCGCGCGGCGAGAACTGCCCGTTCATCGGCCACTGCCTGCCGGGTGCGGTACGTTATACCTTGGTCGATGGGCACGTCTGCCACGAGGCCTGAGTAACCCCTGTGGGAGCGGCCTTGTATCGCGATAGGGCCGCAAAGCGGCCCCAGCAATCTATGCATGATGCCGAGAACCTGGGGCCGCTGCGCGGCCCTTTCGCGACGCAAGGCCGCTCCCACATTGACCGCGTACAACCTTGAGCCTGCACCGACCATTCATCCCCCACGGTTGAAATCCTTCCCCCCACCCCCATATGAGTCTGCATCAGGCACTTTCGCCCCGCTGCGTGGAGACTCTCCCCTTGACCACCATCGTTTCTGTCCGCCGTAACGGCAAAGTCGTCATGGGCGGCGACGGCCAGGTATCCCTCGGCAACACCGTGATGAAAGGCAACGCCAAGAAGGTGCGCCGCCTGTACCACGGCCAGGTCATCGCGGGCTTCGCCGGCGCCACCGCCGATGCGTTCACCCTGTTCGAGCGCTTTGAAGGCCAGCTTGAGAAACATCAGGGCCACCTGGTCCGCGCCGCCGTGGAGCTGGCCAAGGAATGGCGTACCGACCGTTCCCTGAGCCGCCTGGAAGCCATGCTGGCCGTGGCCAACAAGGACGCCTCCCTGATCATCACCGGCAACGGCGACGTGGTAGAACCCGAAGACGGCCTGATCGCCATGGGTTCCGGCGGCGCCTACGCCCAGGCCGCTGCCCGCGCCCTGCTGGACAAGACCGACCTCTCGGCCCGTGAAATCGCCGAGACCGCCCTGAACATCGCCGGCGACATCTGCGTGTTCACCAACCACAACCTGACCATCGAGGAGCAGGACCTGGCCGAATAATCAGTTGTTCTGGCGCCCCGCTGCGAGCGGGACTTTTCCACGCTGATTCATTCCGCCCGAGGACCATTTTCATCATGTCCATGACCCCCCGCGAGATCGTCCACGAACTCAACCGCCACATCATCGGCCAGGACGACGCCAAGCGCGCCGTGGCCATTGCCCTGCGCAACCGCTGGCGGCGCATGCAGCTCCCCGCCGAGCTGCGTGCCGAAGTGACCCCGAAGAACATCCTGATGATCGGCCCTACCGGCGTCGGCAAGACCGAAATCGCCCGCCGCCTGGCCAAGCTGGCCAACGCGCCGTTCCTCAAGGTCGAGGCCACCAAGTTCACCGAAGTGGGCTACGTGGGCCGCGACGTCGAGTCGATCATCCGCGACCTGGCCGATGCCGCGCTGAAGATGCTGCGTGAGCAAGAGATCATCCGCGTGCGCCACCGCGCCGAAGACGCCGCCGAAGACCGCATCCTCGACGCCCTGCTGCCGCAGGCGCGGGTCAGCAGCTTCGCCGAGGAGGCCGCACAGACCAGCACCGACTCCAACACCCGTCAGCTGTTCCGCAAGCGCCTGCGCGAAGGCCAGCTGGACGACAAGGAAATCGAGATCGAAGTGGCCGATGCCGTGGGCGTGGAAATTGCCGCCCCGCCCGGCATGGAAGAAATGACCAACCAGCTGCAGAGCCTGTTCGCCAACATGGGCAAAGGCAAGCGCAAGGCGCGCAAGCTGAAGGTGAAAGAAGCGCTGAAGATGGTTCGCGATGAAGAAGCGAGCCGCCTGGTCAACGAGGAAGAGCTCAAGGCCAAGGCCCTGGAAGCGGTCGAGCAGCACGGCATCGTGTTCATCGACGAAATCGACAAGGTTGCCAAGCGTGGCAACGTTGGCGGCGCCGACGTGTCCCGTGAAGGCGTGCAGCGCGACCTGCTGCCGCTGATCGAAGGCTGCACCGTCAACACCAAGCTGGGCATGGTCAAGACCGATCACATCCTGTTCATTGCCTCGGGTGCGTTCCACCTGAGCAAGCCGAGCGACCTGGTGCCGGAGCTGCAAGGCCGCTTGCCGATCCGCGTAGAGCTCAAGGCCCTGACGCCGGAGGACTTCGAGCGCATCCTGCAGGAGCCGCACGCGTCGCTGACCGAACAGTACCAGGCCCTGCTCAAGACCGAAGGCCTGAACATCGAGTTCCTGGCCGACGGCATCAAGCGCCTGGCCGAGATTGCCTACCAGGTCAACGAGAAAACCGAGAACATCGGTGCCCGCCGCCTGCACACCCTGCTCGAGCGTTTGCTCGAAGAGGTGTCGTTCAGTGCTGGCGACCTGGCCAGCACCCATGACGAAGCGCCGATCCAGATCGACGCGGCGTATGTGAACAGCCACCTGGGTGAGCTGGCGCAGAACGAAGACCTGTCGCGCTACATCCTGTAAGACCGCACGGGGCCGCTTTGCGGCCCCCTTGCACAATGGCCCGAATCTCCCGAAGCTGTGCACTATCAGCTCCCGAGAGATTCCAGCCATGGCCCGCCTGCCCACCGCCATCAACCTGCACAAAGCCTCGAAAACCCTCAGCCTTACCTACGCCCCCGGCGAGGTCTACCACCTGCCCGCCGAATTCCTGCGCGTGCATTCCCCCTCCGCCGAGGTCCAGGGCCACGGCAACCCCATCCTGCAGTTCGGCAAGATCAACGTCGGCCTCATCGGCCTGGAACCTGCCGGCCAATATGCACTGAAACTGACCTTCGACGACGGCCATGACAGCGGCTTGTTCACCTGGGAATACCTCGAACAGCTGTGCCTGCGTCAGGATCAACTGTGGGCAGAGTACCTCGACGAACTGCACAAGGCCGGAAAGTCCCGCGACCCCGCCGAGTCGGTGGTTAAACTCATGCTCTAGCGCAAGGCCTGCGGGGTTTAGAGCGCATTTTCTAAAATCATCTGTTTGAATGCCTTACAGACAGCCCAGTGACGGGCTGTCTTGCGCATTACATGAAAGTCGGGTAACCAATGGGGGGTGGCAAGTTCCCTGCATCAAATTGCAGGTAGTCAGAACCCTCGCAGCACCGCTGTTCCTTATCACTGGTAACCCGAGTAGCAGTACCGGGCTCAGCACTGTGCACCCGCCACAGCAACCGGTACTCGTCTCAGGACAACGGAGCGTCGTAGATGAGTAACAAGAACAACGATGAGCTGCAGCGGCAGGCCTCGGAAAACACCCTGGGGCTGAACCCGGTCATCGGTATCCGTCGCAAGGACCTGTTGAGCTCGGCACGCACCGTGCTGCGCCAGGCCGTGCGCCAACCGCTGCACAGCGCCAAGCATGTGGCCCACTTTGGCCTGGAACTGAAGAACGTACTGCTGGGTAAGTCCAGCCTTGCCCCGGAAAGCGACGACCGTCGCTTCAATGATCCGGCCTGGAGCAACAACCCGCTTTACCGCCGCTACCTGCAAACCTACCTGGCCTGGCGCAAAGAGCTGCAGGACTGGATCGGCAGCAGCGACCTGTCACCTCAGGACATCAGTCGCGGCCAGTTCGTCATCAACCTGATGACCGAAGCCATGGCACCGACCAACACCCTGTCCAACCCGGCAGCGGTCAAACGCTTCTTCGAAACCGGCGGCAAGAGCCTGCTCGATGGCCTGTCCAACCTGGCCAAGGACCTGGTCAACAATGGCGGCATGCCCAGCCAGGTGAACATGGACGCCTTCGAGGTGGGCAAGAACCTGGGCACCAGCGAAGGTGCCGTGGTGTACCGCAACGATGTGCTGGAGCTGATCCAGTACAGCCCCATCACCGAGCAGGTGCATGCCCGCCCGCTGCTGGTGGTGCCGCCGCAGATCAACAAGTTCTACGTGTTCGACCTGAGCCCGGAAAAGAGCCTGGCGCGCTACTGCCTGCGCTCGCAGCAGCAAACCTTCATCATCAGCTGGCGTAACCCGACCAAAGCCCAGCGCGAATGGGGCCTGTCCACCTACATCGATGCGCTCAAGGAAGCGGTCGACGCGGTGCTGGCGATTACCGGCAGCAAGGACCTGAACATGCTCGGTGCCTGCTCCGGCGGCATCACCTGCACCGCGTTGGTGGGCCACTATGCCGCCCTCGGGGAGAACAAGGTCCATGCCCTGACCCTGCTGGTCAGCGTGCTGGACACCACCATGGACAACCAGGTCGCGCTGTTCGTCGACGAGCAGACCCTGGAGGCCGCCAAGCGCCACTCCTACCAGGCCGGCGTGCTCGAAGGCAGCGAGATGGCCAAGGTGTTCGCCTGGATGCGCCCCAACGACCTGATCTGGAACTACTGGGTCAACAACTACCTGCTCGGCAACGAGCCGCCGGTGTTCGACATCCTGTTCTGGAACAACGACACCACGCGCCTGCCGGCCGCCTTCCACGGCGACCTGATCGAAATGTTCAAGAGCAACCCGCTGACCCGCCCGGACGCCCTGGAAGTGTGCGGTACGCCGATCGACCTGAAGAAAGTGCAGTGCGACATCTTCAGCGTTGCTGGCACCGCCGACCACATCACCCCATGGCAGTCGTGCTATCGCTCGGCGCACCTGTTCGGCGGCAAGATCGAGTTCGTGCTGTCCAACAGCGGCCATATCCAGAGCATCCTCAACCCGCCAGGCAACCCCAAGGCACGCTTCATGACCGGTGCCGATCGCCCGGGTGACCCGGTGGCCTGGCAGGAAAACGCAACCAAGCATGCCGACTCCTGGTGGCTGCACTGGCAAAGCTGGCTGGGCGAACGTGCCGGCGAGCTGAAAAAGGCACCGACCCGTCTGGGCAACCGAGCCTATGCCGCCGGCGAAGCCGCCCCGGGCACCTACGTTCACGAGCGTTGAGCTGCAGCGCCGTGGCCCCTGCGGGGTGCCACGGTGTTCATTTCACCCAAGAGTCACGTGCATGCCGCAACCCTATATCTTCAGGACCGTCGAGCTGGATAACCAGTCCATCCGCACCGCCGTCCGCCCGGGCAAGCCGCACCTGACGCCGCTGCTGATCTTCAACGGCATCGGCGCCAACCTGGAGCTGGTATTTCCATTCATCGAAGCACTGGACCCGGACCTGGAAGTCATCGCCTTCGACGTACCCGGGGTTGGCGGCTCGTCCACGCCACGCCACCCCTACCGCTTCCCCGGGCTGGCCAGACTGACGGCACGGATGCTCGACTACCTCGACTACGGCCAGGTGAATGCCATCGGCGTGTCCTGGGGCGGCGCCCTGGCCCAGCAGTTCGCCCACGATTACCCCGAGCGCTGCAAGAAGCTGGTACTGGCCGCCACTGCCGCCGGTGCGGTGATGGTGCCGGGCAAGCCCAAGGTGCTGTGGATGATGGCCAGCCCACGGCGCTACGTGCAGCCGTCGCATGTAATCCGCATTGCGCCGACGATCTATGGCGGCGGCTTCCGGCGGGACCCGGACCTGGCCATGCAGCATGCCGCCAAGGTGCGCTCCGGCGGCAAGATGGGCTACTACTGGCAGCTGTTCGCCGGGCTTGGCTGGACCAGCATCCACTGGCTGCACAAGATCCAGCAGCCAACCCTGGTGCTGGCCGGCGACGACGATCCGCTGATTCCGCTGATCAACATGCGCCTGCTGGCCTGGCGGATTCCCAATGCCCAGCTACACATTATCGACGACGGCCATCTTTTCCTGATCACCCGGGCCGAGGCTGTCGCCCCGATCATCATGAAGTTCCTCCAACAAGAACGACAGCGCGCCGTCATGCACCCTCGCCCGGCTTCAGGTGTGTGAGGGCGATTTGGGGCCCTGTGGGAGCGGGTTCACCCGCGAAGAATCCAGCCCGGTGTATGGCACCGGCTTCGCCGGTGTTCGCGGGTGAACCCGCTCCCACAGAGACCCTGCTGGATCAGTGAGTATGTTCAGTCATGAGGCACCAGGTCAGGACGAGGGAGTGTTGCCATGAAAGACAAACCGGCCAAAGGAACGCCAACGCTTCCCGCCACCAGCATGAATGTGCAGAACGCCATCCTCGGCCTGCGCGGCCGTGACCTGATTTCCACGCTGCGCAACGTCAGCCGCCAAAGCCTGCGCCACCCGCTGCACACCGCCCATCACCTGTTGGCGCTGGGTGGCCAGCTGGGCCGGGTTATGCTGGGTGATACACCGTATCAGCCAAACCCGCGCGATCCGCGCTTCAACGACCCGACATGGAGCCAGAACCCGTTCTACCGGCGTGGCTTGCAGGCCTACCTGGCCTGGCAGAAGCAGACCCGCCTGTGGATCGAGGAAAGCCACCTGGACGATGATGACCGGGCCCGTGCGCACTTCCTGTTCAACCTGATCAACGATGCCCTGGCGCCGAGCAACTCGCTGCTCAACCCACTGGCGGTCAAGGAACTGTTCAACAGCGGCGGCCAGAGCCTGGTACGCGGCGTGGCCCACCTGCTCGATGACCTGCGCCACAACAACGGCCTGCCACGCCAGGTGGACGAGCGCGCTTTCGAAGTGGGTGGCAACCTGGCCGCGACTGCAGGCGCCGTGGTGTTCCGCAACGAGCTGCTGGAGCTGATCCAGTACAAGCCGATGAGCGAAAAACAGCACGCCCGGCCACTGCTGGTGGTGCCGCCACAGATCAACAAGTTCTACATCTTCGACCTCAGCCCGACCAACAGCTTCGTCCAGTACATGCTCAAGAGCGGCCTGCAGGTATTCATGGTCAGCTGGCGCAACCCCGACCCGCGCCACCGCGAGTGGGGCCTGTCCAGCTATGTGCAGGCCCTGGAAGAAGCGCTTAACGCCTGCCGTAGCATCAGCGGCAACCGCGACCCCAACCTGATGGGCGCCTGCGCCGGCGGCCTGACCATGGCCGCGTTGCAGGGCCACCTGCAGGCCAAGCACCAACTGCGCCGGGTGCGCAGTGCCACCTACCTGGTCAGCCTGCTGGACAGCAAGTTCGAAAGCCCAGCCAGCCTGTTCGCCGACGAGCAAACCATCGAGGCCGCCAAGCGCCGCTCCTACCAGCGTGGTGTGCTGGATGGCGCCGAGGTGGCGCGGATCTTTGCCTGGATGCGGCCCAACGACCTGATCTGGAACTACTGGGTCAACAACTACCTGCTCGGCAAGACACCACCGGCCTTCGACATCCTTTACTGGAACGCCGACAGCACGCGCCTGCCCGCCGCGCTGCATGGCGACCTGCTGGACTTCTTCAAGCACAACCCGCTGACCCACCCCGCCGGCCTGGAGGTATGCGGCACCCCCATCGACCTGCAGAAGGTCGAGCTGGACAGCTTCACCGTGGCCGGCAGCAACGACCACATCACCCCGTGGGACGCGGTGTACCGCTCGGCCTTGCTGCTGGGGGGCGACCGGCGCTTCGTGCTGGCCAATAGCGGGCACATCCAGAGCATCATCAACCCGCCCGGCAACCCCAAGGCCTACTACCTGGCCAACCCCAAACTGTCCAGCGACCCGCGCGCCTGGTTCCACGACGCCAAGCGCAGCGAAGGCAGCTGGTGGCCGTTGTGGCTGGAGTGGATCACCCCGCGCTCCGGCCCGCTCAAGGCACCGCGCAGCGAGCTGGGCAATACCACCTACCCACCGCTGGGCCCAGCGCCGGGTACTTACGTGCTGACCCGATGAGCATGCCGACTGGATGAAGACTCGCGACCGTATCCTCGAATGCGCCCTGCAACTGTTCAACCAGCAGGGCGAACCGAACGTATCCACCCTGGAAATTGCCAACGAACTGGGTATCAGCCCCGGCAACCTTTACTACCACTTCCACGGCAAGGAGCCGTTGGTGCTGGGGCTGTTCGAGCGCTTTGAAGAAGCGCTGATGCCGTTACTCGACCCGCCGCTGGAGGTACGCCTGGACGCCGAGGATTACTGGCTGTTCCTGCACCTGATCGTCGAACGCATGGCGCAATACCGCTTCCTGTTCCAGGACCTGTCGAACCTGACCGGGCGCCTGCCCAAACTGGCCCGCGGCATGCGCGGCCTGATCAACGCGCTCAAACGCACGCTGGCGGCATTGCTGGCCAGTCTCAAGGGCCAGGGGCTGGTGGAGAGCGATACCCAGGCGCTGGGGCAACTGGTGGAGCAGATCACCCTGACGCTGATGTTCTCGCTGGATTACCAGCGGGTGCTGGGGCGTGAGGGGGATGTAGGGATTGTGGTGTACCAGGTGATGATGCTGGTGGCGCCGCATCTGCAGGCCCAGGCACGGGGGGCGGCGGAGCAGTTGGCGGTGCGGTATCTGGAGGGGTAGGCCTGACAGGAATGTACTGCAGCAGCCGACGCATTCGCGGGTGAACCCGCTCCCACAGGGTACGGTGCAGTACCTGTGGGAGCGGGTTTACCCGCGAAGAAGGCGACGCGGTATCAGATCAGGGTACCGGTGCCTGTCTGTGCCGAAGGCGGGTTGCTGGCCGGAGCCGCGGTTGGTGCCGGAGCTGCGCTAGCGGCCGGAGCGGCGCTGGCCGCTGGAGCTGCCGGCTTGGCGGCTGCCGGCTTGGCCGGTGCTTTCTTCACTGCAGGCTTCTTAGCCGCGGCCGGCTTGGCCGCTGCCGGTTTCGCTGCAGGCTTGGCTGCTACAGGTTTGGCAGCAGGTTTCGCCGCTGCCGTTTTAGCTGCCGGCTTGGCCGCCGCGGTTTTCGCCGCAGGCTTGGCCGCTGCGGTCTTGGCCAGTGGCTTGGCCGCCGCCTTGCTTGCAGCCGGTTTGGCCGCAGCAGTGCGCGACGAAATCGGCGTAACCGAAGCACCGGTCAATTTCTCGATCTGCTTGGTCAGGCTGTCCACCTGCTGGTGCAACGCCTTGATCTCGTTGCGGCTCGGCACGCCAAGGCGCGAGATGGCACTGTTCAGGCGCTTGTCGAAGGCTTCTTCGAGTTCGCTCCACTTGCCCAGCGCACGGTCCTTCACGCCCGACACACGGGAAGTGGTCGAAGACTTGGCGCTTTCCGCCACATCTTCAGCGGTCTTCTTCGCCTGCTTCTCGGCTTTCTCGCCATCCTTCACCAATGAGTCGAACAACTTCGGGCCATCCTGGTCGATCTTCGAATAGATACCCAGCCCTGCCAGCCAGATCTTGCGGGAGTACTTCTCGATCCCGCCGACCCAGGAGCTGCCTTCTTTCTCGGAATTCTTCTTGCCAGCCATCCTGCTCTCCTTATGGTTTGTGCGCGACGCGCTCGAGCAGCTCGTGCAGCTGTTCAAGCTTGATGGACAACGCCTCAACGTCATGTTTAGACGGAATGCCAAGGCGATTCAAGGCGCGACCGACCCGCGCGTCGAAAGCTTTTTCGATTTTGTCCAGTTGAACTTCGACCTTGCCACGTACGCGGCTGACCTGCTGGGTCGCTTCGTCGATCTGGTTGTTGGCGGCATCGAGCTCTTTGTCGATACGCTTCTTGCCGCGCTTCTCGACGCCTTCACCGGCCTTGACCAGCTCATTGAAGTAGTCGGAGCCTTCCTGGCCCACGCGCGCATAGGCGCCGATGCCCGCCAGCCAGATCTTGCGCGCGTAGCCACGCACCTCGCCCAGCGTGCCCGGGGCGTCGTCCTTTTTCTTCACAGTCACTTTGGCCATGCTCTGTACCTCATGCTCATGAGTGGAGGAGAAACCGCCCATGGAGGTTGGGCTTGAGCACAAGGTAGAGAGGGAAATTAGAATCTTCACCCTAAGGTGAACGAGCATGGCCCGAAGGGATCAGGCCAGCGCTTTGTCCAGCGCACGCTCGATCTCGCCCTTGATGGTGCCGCTCATCATCGACAGCATCATACCCAGCTTCAATTCCACGCAGATGCGGTCATCGAAGATGTGCACGCTGCCATTGGCACCGCTACGTGCCACGTCGACCCGGTCACCGTTCCAGGTGGCCTTGAGGTCGTACTCGCGGGTCAGTTTTTCGACCAGCGCTTCGGCCTTGGCACGGGCGGCATCGCGGCCGAGGGAATGTTTGCGTTCGACGCTGATCTGGGTCATGCGGGCGTTCCTGAAGATGTAGACATAATTGGCATTATGCCCGCCCCTGCCCGCTGGCACACCCCGCCAAGACAAATCCGCCCGTTCGCCCTAGAATGGCGGTAATTTTTTCCGGTGAAGCGATATGAACGACCAGCGCAAAGGCGACCACGCCGAACCCACCACGCATTTCGGTTATCAAAACGTCCCTGAAAGCCAGAAGGCGAAGAAAGTCGCCGAAGTGTTCCACTCGGTAGCGGCCAAGTACGACCTCATGAACGACGTGCTTTCCGGCGGCATGCACCGCCTGTGGAAGCGCTTCACCATCGAGCTTTCGGGCGTACGGGCCGGCAATCGCGTATTGGACATCGCCGGCGGTACCGGCGACCTGGCCGCCAAGTTCTCGCGGCTGGTCGGCCCGACCGGGCAGGTAGTACTGGCCGACATCAACGAATCGATGCTCAAGGTCGGCCGTGACCGCCTGCTCGACCGTGGCGTGGCCGGCAACATCGAGTTCGTCCAGGCCGACGCCGAGAAACTACCGTTCCCGGACAACCACTTCGACTGTGTGACCATTGCCTTCGGCCTGCGCAACGTCACCCACAAGGACGAAGCCATCCGCTCGATGCTGCGCGTGCTCAAGCCGGGCGGTCGCCTGCTGGTGCTGGAGTTCTCCAAGCCGACCAACAAGCTGATGTCCAAGGCCTACGACGCCTACTCGTTCGCCTTCATGCCGCTGGCCGGCAAGCTGATCACCAATGACTCGGAGAGCTACCGTTACCTCGCCGAGTCGATCCGCATGCACCCCGATCAGGAAACGCTGAAGGCCATGATGGTCGAGGCCGGTTTCGACCGTGTCACCTACCACAACATGACCAGCGGCATCGTTGCCGTGCACCGGGGGATCAAGCCCTGATGCTGTTGGCCGGGCTACTCGCCAGCGTCGAACATGGCCTGAACCGCGTCCTGCGCATGGACAGCACGGCCCTGCCGCGGCTGGCCGCACTGGACGGCAAGGTCATCGAGATCGACTGCCGCCAGCCGGCCCTGCAGGTGTTCATTCTGCCCGATGAAGAGGGCTTGATGCTCGCTGCCCACTGGCAAGGAGAGGTCGACTGCAGCCTGCGCGCGCCCGCCGGCAGCCTGGTGCAACTGGCACTGGCCCAGGACAAGACCTCCGTGCTGCACAGCCCGCAGGTCGAACTGCATGGCGACAGCGCCGTGTTGCTTGACCTGTTCGGTGTGCTGCAGGACCTGGAGCTGGACTGGGAGCACGAGCTGCAACGCTGGCTCGGCCCGGTCGCCACGGCGCTGCTGGCCGGCCACATCCGCCTGCGGGCACGCTGGACCCGCCAGGGCCTGGCGCGCTTCAGCCAGAACCTTTCCGAGTACCTGGCCGAAGAGTCCCGTACCCTGGTCGGCAAGCGCGAAGCCGAAGCCGCCTTCAGCGAGCTCGATGCCCTGAAGCTCGATACAGAACGTCTCGAGGCACGCCTCAAGCGCCTCTCCCGATCCCTTGATACCAGCGATAACGCATGAAGCTGCTCGCCGTCCGCCGTCTTTTTCGCATCCAGCGTGTGGTGATCCGCTACCGTCTCGATGACCTGCTGTTCGACCTGCCGCTGCCCTGGTGGCTGATGAGCCTGCGCCTGCTGATGCCGTGGCGCTGGCTGCCGCGCAAGCCGAGCGAGCTCAGCCGTGGTGCGCGCCTGCGCCTGGCCCTGCAGGACCTGGGGCCGATCTTCATCAAGTTCGGCCAGTTGTTGTCCACCCGTCGCGACCTGCTGCCCAACGACATTGCCGATGAGCTGATGCTGCTGCAGGACCGCGTGCCGCCGTTCGACCCCAAGCAGGCCGTGGCGCTGATCGAGGCACAGCTGGGCGCCCCGGTAACGCAACTGTTCAGCCGCTTCGACGTCGAGCCACTGGCCTCGGCCTCTGTGGCCCAGGTGCACGCTGCGCGCCTGAAAAGTGGCGAGGAAGTGGTGGTCAAGGTGGTGCGCCCAGGCCTGAAGCCGGTGATCGCCCAGGACCTGGCCTGGCTGTTCCTGATCGCCAAGGCCGCCGAACGCGCCTCGGCCGACGCCCGCCGTCTGCACCCGGTGGAAATCGTCGGCGACTACGAAAAAACCATTTACGACGAGCTTGATCTGCTGCGCGAAGCGGCCAACGCCAGCCAGCTGCGGCGCAACTTCGAAGGCTCCGAGCTGATGTACGTGCCCCAGGTGTACTGGGACTTGTGCCGCCCCAAGGTGCTGGTGATGGAGCGCATCTACGGCGTGCCGGTGACCGACATGACCACCCTGGCCGACCAGCGTACCGACATGAAGCTGCTGGCCGAACGGGGCGTGGAAGTGTTCTTCACCCAGGTGTTCCGCGACAGCTTCTTCCATGCCGACATGCACCCCGGCAACATCTTCGTCAGCACGGTCAAACCTTGGAGCCCGCAGTACATCGCCATCGACTGCGGCATCGTCGGCAGCCTGACCGCTGAGGACCAGGACTACCTGGCACGCAACCTGATCGCTTTCTTCAAGCGTGACTACCGTCGCGTCGCCCAGTTGCACATCGACTCGGGCTGGGTGCCGGCGCATACCAAGGTCAACGAGTTCGAAGCGGCGATCCGCACCGTGTGCGAGCCGATCTTCGAAAAACCGTTAAAAGATATTTCCTTCGGCCAGGTGCTGATGCGCCTGTTCCAGACCGCCCGGCGTTTCAACATGGAAGTGCAACCGCAGCTGGTATTGCTGCAGAAGACCCTGCTCAACATCGAAGGCCTGGGGCGCCAGTTGTACCCCGACTTGGACCTGTGGAGTACAGCCAAGCCATTCCTCGAACGCTGGATGCGCGACCGCATGAGCCCCAAGGCCATGCTCGGCAACATCCACAGTCAGGTCGAGCAACTGCCGCACCTGGCCGACATGGCCCGCGACCTGCTCGAACGCCTGTCGCAACCGCACCTGCACGATCCACAACTGCCGGAGCGCCGCCGCCAGGGCGACCGCTGGGCGCTGCGCCTGCTCGGCGCCGGCCTGCTTGGCGGTGGCGCGGTACTGGCCGCTGGCGCCGCCGCAGCCGCCAGCCTGGCCGCCCCTGCTGCTTGGCCGGCCTGGCTGATGCTGGCCGCTGGCCTTTACCTGATCGTACGCCAATAGCCAGCCGTGGCCATGGCTGGCACACTAGCGCAAAGGGCCCGGCACAGGAGCGGGCCCGCTTTGGAGTCGAAGATGAAAGACTGGCTGGACGAGATCAAGTGGAATAGCGAAGGCCTGGTACCGGCAATCGCCCAGGACCACAAGAGCGGACGCGTGCTGATGATGGCCTGGATGAACCGCGAATCGCTGGCCCTGACCGCCGCCGAGCAACGCGCCATCTACTGGTCGCGTTCGCGTGGCAAGCTGTGGCGCAAGGGCGAGGAATCCGGGCATGTGCAGAAGCTGCATGAAATGCGCCTGGACTGCGATGCCGACGTGATCATCCTTATGGTCGAGCAACTGGGCCATATCGCCTGCCATACCGGCCGCGAAAGCTGCTTCTACCGCGTCTTCGAAGACGGCCAGTGGAAAACCGTCGACCCGGTCCTGAAAGACCCGGATGCCATCTACAGCGCAGGACACTGACATGAGCGACACCCTCAACCGCCTGGCCGAAGTGCTTGAAGAACGCAAGCAAGCGGCGCCCGACAGCTCCTACGTGGCCAGCCTGTACCACAAGGGCCTGAACAAGATCCTCGAAAAGCTCGGCGAAGAGTCGGTCGAGACGATCATTGCCGCCAAGGACGCGGCGGTCAGCAAGGATTACAGCGATGTCATCTACGAAACCGCCGACCTGTGGTTTCATAGCCTGGTAATGCTCAGCGCGCTGGGCCAGCATCCGCAGGCCGTGCTGGATGAACTGGAACGCCGCTTCGGGCTTTCCGGGCATGATGAGAAGGCGGCTCGACAGCCGTCTGCCTGATGTAATTTAGGTGCGCAGGGCCCCTCTCTTTTTTGTGGGAGCGGGTTCACCCGCGAAGAATGCGACGCGGTGTATGGCACCGGCTAAGCCGGTGTTCGCGGGTGAACCCGCTCCCACAGGGACCGCGTTGCCAGAACAATTCGCTTTACCTGTAAAATTCAGGAGTACGAAATGGGTATCTTTGACTGGAAACACTGGATCGTCCTGCTGGTGGTCGTGGTCCTGGTGTTCGGCACCAAGAAGCTGAAGAACTTCGGCAGCGACCTGGGCGAGTCGATCAAGGGCTTCCGCAAGGCCATGAGCGACGAAGAGAACAAGCCGGCCGAGCAGACTCCGCCGCCTGCCCAAGCCGTTCCACCGGTGCAGAACACTGCCCAGCAGAACCAGGGCCACACCATCGATGGCCAGGCCCAGCCGGCCCAAGAGCCGCAGCGGAAAGACTGACCCATGTTCGGCATCAGTTTCAGCGAGCTGTTGCTCGTCGGCCTGGTCGCCCTGCTGGTGCTCGGCCCCGAGCGCCTGCCTGGTGCCGCACGCACGGCAGGCCTGTGGATCGGCCGGCTCAAGCGCAGCTTCAATAGCATCAAGATGGAAGTGGAGCGCGAAATCGGCGCCGACGAAATCCGCCGCCAACTGCACAACGAGCACATCCTGCAGATGGAAGAGGAAGCCAAGCGCATCCTCAACCCGATGACGCCACCGGCGCAGCCGCCCGTCACCACCGCTGCCGTGCAGCCGCCAGCCGGGCTCGAAGCCAGGCCGGTCGAGGCCGCCGCCGCCCCGGCCACGCCTTCTGAAACGTCTCAACCACCGCGAGCCCCATGAGCGAGAATCCGGAACACGACCAGCCGATGCCGCTGGTTTCGCACCTGACCGAACTGCGCACCCGCCTGTTGCGCTGCGTTGCCGTCATTTTCCTGATCTTTGCCGGGCTGTTCTCCTTCGCCCAGCAGATCTACACCCTGGTCTCCGCGCCGCTGCGCGAGCACTTGCCGGCCAATGCGACGATGATCGCCACCGACGTGGCCTCGCCGTTCCTCACACCGTTCAAGCTGACCATGATCGTCTCGCTGTTCCTGGCGATCCCCTTCATCCTCCAGCAGATCTGGGGCTTCATTGCGCCCGGGCTGTACCGCCACGAAAAGCGCATTGCCATTCCACTGCTGGTGTCGAGCATATTCCTGTTCTACGCCGGCATGGCCTTCGCCTATTTCCTGGTGTTCCCTCTGATCTTCGGCTTCTTCGCCAGCGCCACGCCGGAAGGCGTGTCGATGATGACCGACATCGCCAGCTACCTCGACTTCGTGATGACACTGTTCTTCGCCTTTGGCGTAGCCTTCGAAATTCCGGTGGCGGTGGTGCTGCTGGTATGGATCGGCGTGGTCGACGTGAAGTACCTGAAGAAGATTCGCCCCTACGTGATCATCGGCTGCTTCGTGGTCGGCATGGTGCTTACCCCCCCGGACATCTTCTCCCAGACCCTGCTGGCAGTGCCCATGTGGTTACTGTTCGAGATCGGCGTACTGTGTGGCAGCCTGATCCGCAAGCGCAGCGCCCACGACGAAACCGCCAACGACCACAACGACCAACCGCCAGCGACCCAACCGTGAACCTGTTGCTCCTTGAAGAGGCCGACTTCGTCTCGGCAGACCGCGTCGTTCTCGCTGACCGACGCTTCACCCACATGCAGGACATCCACCGCGTGGCGGTGGGCGACAACCTGCGCGTGGGCCGCATCAACGGCCTGATGGGCAAGGCCACGGTGCTGCGCCTGGAAAAGCACGAGGCCGAACTGGAAGTCGCCTTTGATCAGCAGCCACCGGCCAAGCTGCCGCTGACCCTGGTGCTAGCCGTCCCCCGGCCGAAAATGCTGCGCCGGCTGTTCCAGACCGTGGCCACCCTTGGCGTGCCGCGGCTGATCCTGGTGAACAGCTACAAGGTCGAGAAAAGCTTCTGGCAAACGCCCTTCCTGCATCCGGACAGCATTCGTGAGAACCTCATCCTCGGCCTGGAACAGGCCCGCGACACCGTGCTGCCCGAGGTGATCATCGAGAAACGCTTCAAGCCCTTCGTCGAAGACCGCCTGCCCGCCATCGCCGCAGGTACCCTGGGCCTGGTTGGCCACCCCGGGCCCTACCCCGCCTGCCCACGCGCCGTGCAGCAAGCCGTGACCCTGGCCATCGGCCCGGAGGGTGGCTGGATCCCCTACGAAGTCGATCTGCTGGGCAAGGCTGGCCTGGCACCCGTGCAGCTGGGTGACCGCATCTTGCGGGTAGAGACCGCAGTAACGGCGCTGCTTTCGCGTATTTTCTGACACAAACGCCGTTTTTTCGCCCATCAAGTTTCCCTCTCCCTGGCCGATGGTCTTGGCAACACAACAATTTTTCGTGCTGCCATACCGCCGGGGAGTCGTATATGTATCAATGGTTCGTCCGTTCGATGGGCAATGTAAGCGTCAATCGCAAACTGGGGTTGGGCTTCGGCCTCGTGTTGCTGTTGACCCTGGCCATTACCTTGACCGGTTGGCACGGTATGGACAGCATCATCGACCGTGGCGACAAGCTGGGTAACATCTCGGTCATCCAGCAGTACACCCAGGAATTGCGCATCGCCCGCCAGCATTACCAGCGCCAGCCTGACGAAACCTCGGTGGCAGAGCTGGAAAAAGCCCTGGGCAACCTCGATCGCCAGGTGCAGCTGATGGTTGGGCAGATCGAACAGCCCACCGACCGCCAACGCCTTGAGCAACAGCGCGAGGCCGTGCGTAGCTACCAGCAGGCGTTCAGCGAGTTGAAGCAAGCCGGCCAGCGCCGCGAAGCCAGCCGTGGTGTGCTGGGCGACAGCGCCGACAAGGCTGCGGAACTGATCGGCCGGGTTCAGCGGGGCCTGCTGCAAGGTGGCGATATCAGCCAGTACCAGCACGCGGTGGAGGTCAGCGCCCTGTTGCAGCAGGCGCGCTTCCAGGTACGTGGCTATACCTACAGCGGCAACGCCGACTTCCAGCAAACGGCGCTCAAGGCCATCGACCAGGCCTTGGCCGAGCTGCGTGCGCTGCCGGCCAAAGTGCCGCCGGAGCACGCTGCCAGCCTGGACGATGCCACCACCGCCCTGGGTGGCTACCGCGACGCGGTTACCCAGTTCGGCAATGCCCAGGCCACCAGTGAGCAAGCCCTGCAGCGCATGGCCGAGCAAGGCACGGTACTGCTGCAGACCAGCCAGGCGATGACCCTCTCGCAGACCGAAGTGCGTGACGCCGGTGCGGCCCAGGCCAAGACCCTGCTCGCCGTGGCCACCGCGGTGGCCCTGGCCCTCGGCCTGCTGGCGGCCTGGGCCATCACCCGGCAGATCATCATCCCGCTGCGCCAGACCCTGCGCGCCGCCGAACGCGTGGCCAGTGGCGACCTGACCCAGGAGCTGCCGGTACAACGCCGTGACGAACTGGGGCAGTTGCAAGCCAGCATGCAGCGCATGACCCAGGGCCTGCGCGAACTGATCGGTGGCATCGGTGATGGCGTCACGCAGATCGCCAGCGCTGCCGAGGAGCTGTCGGCGGTGACCGAGCAGACCAGCGCCGGGGTCAACAACCAGAAGGTCGAGACTGATCAGGTGGCGACCGCCATGAACCAGATGACCGCCACCGTGCATGAGGTGGCGCGCAATGCCGAGCAAGCCTCGGAAGCCGCCTTGATGGCGGACCAACAAGCCCGCGAAGGCGACCGAGTGGTGGGCGAGGCGGTGGCGCAGATCGAGCGCCTGGCCGACGAAGTGGTCAACTCCAGCGAAGCGATGAACCAGCTCAAGGCCGAAAGCGACAAGATCGGCAGCGTGCTCGACGTGATCAAGTCGGTGGCCCAGCAGACCAACCTGCTGGCCCTCAACGCGGCGATCGAAGCGGCCCGTGCCGGCGAAGCCGGGCGTGGCTTTGCCGTGGTGGCCGATGAGGTGCGCAGCCTGGCGCAGCGCACCCAGCAATCGACCGAAGAGATCGAAGAGCTGATTGCCGGCCTGCAGAGCGGTACCCAGCGGGTGGCCAGCGTGATGGACAGCAGCCGCCAGTTGACCGACAGCAGCGTCGAACTGACCCGTCGCGCCGGCAGCTCGCTGGAAACCATCACCCGCACCGTGTCGTCGATCCAGGCCATGAACCAGCAGATCGCCACTGCGGCGGAGGAACAGACGGCCGTGGCCGAAGAGATCAACCGCAGCGTCATGAACGTGCGGGATATTTCTGACCAGACCTCGGCGGCCAGTGAAGAGACAGCCAGCTCCAGCGTGGAGCTGGCGCGGTTGGGTACCCACCTGCAAGGGTTGGTGGGGCGGTTCAGGCTCTAGGTAGGTCGCCTGTAATGGCCTCTTCGCGGGTAGACCCGCGAAGAGGCCGGCACAGGTGGAGTATCCCTACATGTTGAAGTGAAATTTCCTACCTGATTATCAGGTCAAGTCCTACAGCTCCGCTGCCGATTGGCAAAGGTGTGATGCCAGCAATGCGCCTGCATCCTCGCCCCCAATCGCACGGAGACTCCTCATGCTCGGCTACCTCAACCGCAAGCTCGGTAATATCAGTGTCGCAGCCAAGCTCGCCCTCGGCTTCGCCGTAGTCCTGCTGCTTACCCTGGCAACGACCATCAGTGGATGGCGCGCGCTGGATGACGCTATTGCCCGCTCCAAGCAGCTCAGCGAAATCGGCCTGATCAACGACCTGACCAAAGACCTGCGCGCAGAGCGCATCACTTACCGCGTACTCAACGACAACGCCAGCAGAACGCGGATAGCCAACATCCTCGACCAGCTCAATAGCATGCTGACCACGTTGCAACAACGCAGCAGTGTGGATGAATCCCGGCAGATGCTGACCGAAAAGCTGACGTTGCTGCAGCGTTTGCGCGACGATTTCAGCGAGCTGGAGAATACTGTCGCCAAACGTGTCGCCCTGCGCCAGGCCATGCAGGCCCAGGAGCAGAAGCTCAATGACGTGATCGATGATCTCCAAACCCAGGCCTTGCTGAGAATGCCTGCCGACAGCCAGCAAGGCGGTATGCTGGGGCTCATGGATACGCTCAGCCGACATGTCGACGGTGCCAACCAGCAGAGCCTGGTTCCGGCTTATACCTTTTCCCCCGTAGAAAGCTTCGCCAAGGTCGGCGACAGTTCACTGGATGCCGCCGATAGCAGCCTTGCGCAATTGCTCAAAGGCCTTGCGCCACTCGGCTTGCCCCGTGCACTCACCCAGCAGCCCGGGGAGGAGCTGGCCAAGTACCGCACCAGCCTGGATGAATATCGTCGGGCTGCAGTGCGTGTCGAACAGCTGCAAAACAACATGGAAAACATGGGCAACGAACTGCGCGCGGTAAGTCTGGAGCTTGGCAAACGCAAGATAGAGCAGCGTGATAGGGAAGCCCTGGAGGCCCGCTCGCTACTGACCATTGTTGCCCTCTTGGCATTGGTCGTTGGTGTGGTGGCGGGTTGGCTGATCACCTTGCAGATCACCCAGCCGCTGCGCCAGACCTTGGACGTGGCCGGGCGCATCGCCAAAGGCGACCTGAGCCAGGTCGAGCCGGTGCAACGCCGCGACGAGATGGGCCAGCTGCAAACCAGCATGCGCGAAATGACCATGAGCCTGCGTCAACTGATCGGTGGCATCGACCAAGGCGTCGGGCAACTGTCGCAGGCTGCCTCGCAGCTTGCCGCCAGCAGCGAGGATACCAAGCAGCGGATCAGCCAGCAGCGTGAGGAAACCGACCAGGTGGCCACGGCCATGAACCAGATGAGCGCGACCGTACAGGAAGTGGCGCAGAACGCCGAGCAGGCATCATTTGCTGCCACTAACGCCGACCAGCAGGCACAAATGGGCGACCAGGTAGTGGGCGAAGCGATTGGCCGTATCGAGCAGTTGGCTGGGCAGATGGACCATTGCCTGGCGGCCATGCAGCACCTGGCCGGCGAAAGCCAGCGCATTGGCAGCATCCTGGATGTGATCAAGTCAGTTTCCGAACAGACCAACCTGCTGGCCCTGAACGCGGCCATCGAAGCAGCACGCGCAGGTGAGGCCGGGCGCGGTTTCGCCGTGGTGGCGGATGAAGTACGCGGGCTGGCGCAGCGCACCTCGACGGCAACTGAAGAGATCGGCCAACTGATCGACAGCCTGCACCATGGCACCGACGAGGTCACCCGCTTGCTGGACAATAGCAAGAACCTCACCGAGCAGAGCGTGGAGCTGAGCCGCAAGGCTGGCCAGGCCCTGAGCCAGATCACTGATACAGTGTCTAACATTCAGGGCATGAACCAGCAGATCGCCACGGCCAGCGAAGAACAGAGCGTGGTGGCCGAGCAGATCAACCGCAGTGTGCTGAATGTGCGCGATGTGTCGGATCAGACCAGTGCGGCCAGTGAGCAGACGGCGGCGTCGAGTGGGGAACTGGAACAGCTGGGGCAGCAGTTGCGGGGGTTGGTGGGGCGGTTCAACATCTGAAACCGCGTCGCCTGCTTCGCGGGTAAACCCGCTCCCACAGGTCCTGCGCCCCCCTCGAAAATGGTGCAGTTACTGTGGGAGCGGGTTTACCCGCGAAGAAGCCGGTGCGGTTAAAGCACCTGGCGCAGGAACGCCTGAGCGCGTGGGTCCTTCGGCGCAGCGAAGAACGCGGCCGGGGCCGAATCCTCCAGCAGCTTGCCATGGTCGAAGAACAGCACGCGGTCCGCCACTTCACGGGCAAAGCCCATTTCGTGGGTAACGCAGACCATGGTCATGCCTTCCTGGGCCAGTGTCTTCATCACGTCCAGCACCTCGCCAACCATTTCCGGGTCAAGCGCCGAGGTCGGCTCGTCGAACAGCATCACTTTCGGATCCATGGCCAGGGCGCGGGCGATCGCCACCCGCTGTTGCTGGCCACCGGACAGGCGCGACGGGTATTCGTTGGCCTTCTGCGCGATGCCCACTTTCTCCAGCAACGCCCTGGCCTTGGCTTCGCGGTCGGCCTTGTTACGCTTGCGCACCACCTTCTGCGCCAGGCACAGGTTTTCCAGCACGGTCATGTGCGGGAACAGGTTGAAGTGCTGGAACACCATGCCGACTTCGCGGCGGTAGGCGTTAATGTCGGTCTTGGGGTCGGCCAGTTGCAGGCCGTCGATGGCCACATGGCCTTCGTCGAAATGCTCCAGGCCGTTGAGGCAGCGCAGGAAGGTCGACTTGCCCGAACCCGACGGGCCGAGCACCACCACCACTTCGCCCTTGGCGACCTGGGTGGTGACGTTATCCACAGCCCGGACCACGTGGCCACGGGTGTCGAAGACTTTCAGCAGGTCACGGACTTCAATCACTTTGCGCAAGCCTCCGCTCGAGCCGGCTTGCCAGGTGCGACAGCGGCAGGTTGATCAGCAGGTACAGGCCTGCCACGCAGAACCAGATCTCGAAGGTCGAGAACGAGGTGGTGATGGCCTCGCGGCCGCTCTTGGTCAGTTCGGTGATGGCGATCACCGAGACCAGCGAGGTGTCCTTGACCAGGCTGATGAACTGGCCGGCCAAAGGCGGCAGCACACGCTTGAACGCCTGCGGCAGGATCACATGGCGCATCGACTGGCCCGCGTTCAGGCCCAGCGACCGGGCCGCTTCGTTCTGGCCCTTGGCGATGGACTGCACGCCGGCACGAACGATTTCTGCCACGTAGGCGCCGGTGAACAGCGCCAGTGCGGCCACCCCGGCAAACTCGCGTGACAGGTTGAGCACCGTACCGATGAAAAAGTAGAAGATGAAGATCTGCACCAGCAGCGGGGTACCGCGCACCAGTTCGACATACACCGTCGTCAGGTCACGCAGGGTGGGGTTGCTGGACAGCCGGCAGAGGCCGGCGAACAGGCCGATCAGCAGGCCCAGGGCGCCGGAAACCACCGAAATCCACAGGGTGGTCCACAGCCCCCAGACCAGCGGGCCGGCCGCCCAGTGGCGGGTGACGCCAATCTGGTCGCCTTCGGCCACATCGTCGCCGCGGGCCAGCTGCAGGCTGTCCTTGGCCACGTCGAGTACCTGCTCGGCACCGTTCTCATCTTTCAGCGTGACACGGGCATTGTCGCCCGAGATGACAATCTCCTGCACGGTGCCGTAACCGGCGGCGCGCTGTGCTTCCTCGGCCTTGTAGGCGAAGTACTGCGGTACGCGGTTCCAGCGCCACTCGTAGGAAATCATCGAGGTGGCCATGTAGAGGCTGAACGCCAGGCCCACCAGGACCAGGGCAGTCAAACCGTGCCAGGGCCACTGGGCTTTCTTGTGTTTGATCACGTGGGGTACTTCCGTAAATGCGAACGCGCAGGGTTTGCCTGCGCGTCGGGGTCATAAAGCCGGGCTTGTGGCCTGGGCCTTATTCCATTTCCTTCAGCCAGTCCTTGTTCTTGAACCACTTGTCGTGAATACGATCGTAGGTCCCGTCATGCTTGATCTGGTGCAGGAAGTTGTTGATGAAGTTGATGCTGTCGTAGTCGCCTTTCTTCAGGCCGAAGGCCAGCGGCTCGTAGGTGAAGGGTTCTTCGAGGAACAGCAGCTTGCCGGCACCGGCCTTGTCCACTGCCACCACGTTGTACGGCGCGTCGTAGACGAAGGCGTCAGCCTTGCCGTTGACCACGTCCATCACCGCTTCCTGCTCGTTGTCGTAGCCGTGGTACTTGGCCTTGGCAATCAGCTTCTTGGAAACCATTTCGCCGGTGGTACCGAGCTTGGAGGTAATGCGGTACTTCTCGTTGTTCAGGTCCTTGTACGACTTGATCTCGCCCGCCAGCTCCTTGCGGATCAGCAGGGTCTGGCCAACCACGATGAAGGGTTCGCTGAAATTCAGGCGCAGGTTGCGTTCCTGGGTCAGGGTCATGCCGCTGCCGATCATGTCGAACTTGTCGGTCAGCAGGGCCGGGATGATGCCGTCATACGCGGTGGAGACCGGCTCGAACTTGACGCCCATCGACTTGGCCATGGCTTTGAGGATATCGACTTCGAAACCGATGATCTCGCCACGCTTGTTGGTCATCTGGAACGGCATGTAGGTCGGATCCATGCCCACCCGCAGGGTGCCGCGCTTGACCGCGTCATCGATAGCGCCCGCCTGGGCCGCCGTCACGGCGACCAGGGCGGTGACACCGACCAGCAGTCGCGAAAGGTATTTCTTGATCATCACCAAGTCCCCTAGCAAGAAAAGTAGCGAATCTTATTGTTGGCATGGCCGTAGCGGCCGATGCGTCATATCGGAGAGGGATGCTAACGCATGGCGGCTCGGGGACCTAGAGCCGGGGGGGACTTTGTTGGCCAAAATCGAGGGAGGGCCCTAAAAGCTTCGCGGGCACGCCCGCTCCCACAGGTACAGCGCATGCCTCAAAGGCTGTGAAGTACCTGTGGGAGCGGGCGTGCCCGCGAAGAGGCCCGATCAGGCGCCGACGAGTGCCGGTTGGCCTTCATTCTCCGGGTGCAGCGGCAACAGCGGCGAATGCGGGTCGTTCTTGATCGATGCACGCCACACGTTGATCCACGCCGCATTGTGCTCGGCCCAGACCTGCTCGTGCAGGCGGGTCAGCGCCACCGGGTCGCTGAGCAGGGCCAGGCGAGTATTGAGGTCCAGCCCTTGCGGCCCGACTTCCATCGCCTTGGCCACGCGCTCGACGCGCAGTGCCTCGATCGGCGCCGCCTGGCCATGACGGGCAGTGGCCATGGCACAGGCCAGGGCGTTCTGCCGCGGGTCGACCACAGCCCGCACGAAGCCGTCATGCAGGGCATGCCAGCGGTTTTCGTGGGTGTACTGGTCGGTGGCCAGCAGCTCTTGCGGGGTGGCGTACTCCTCGGGGATGAGGAACAGCTTCTCGTCCTTGGCTGCCAGGCCCAGGCGGGTGCGGCTGGAAATCACCGAAACCGGGATCGACAGCACCAGCGAACCGACGATTGGCGCCAGCCACCACAGGAAGCTCGGGTTCAACCAGGCCACCAACGCTGCCCAGGCAATGCCCAGCAGGGTCTGCGGGCCATGGCGGCGCACCGCTTCGCTCCACGGCGTGGAGTCGTCGTCACGCTGCGGCGAGTTCCAGGTCGCGGCCCAGCCGAGGAACGCGGCCAGCACGAAGCGGGTGTGGAAGATCATGCGCACCGGTGCCAGCAGCATGGAGAACAGCATCTCCATCAGCATCGACAAGGTGACCTTGATGCGCCCGCCAAACTCGGTCGCGCCCTTGGCCCAGATCAGGATGACGCTGAGCAGCTTGGGCAGGAACAGCAGCACGATGGTGGTGGAGAACAGCGCTACAGCCTTCTCCGGGTGCCACTGCGGCCACAGCGGGTACAGCTGGTACGGCTCGATGAAGTACTGCGGCTCCATCAGCGTATTGGTCGCCAGCAGCGCGGTCGACAGCACCAGGAACAGGAACCACAGCGGCGCCGACAGGTACGACATGACCCCGGTGAGGAACACCGCACGGTGCACCGGGTGCATGCCCTTGACCAGGAACAGGCGGAAGTTCATCAGGTTGCCGTGGCACCAGCGGCGGTCGCGCTTGAGCTCGTCGAGCAGGTTCGGCGGCAGCTCTTCGTAGCTGCCCGGCAGGTCGTAGGCAATCCACACGCCCCAGCCGGCGCGGCGCATCAGCGCGGCTTCGACGAAGTCGTGGGAGAGGATCGCACCGGCGAACGCACCCTTGCCCGGCAACGGCGCTAGGGCGCAGTGCTCGATGAACGGCTTCATGCGGATGATCGCGTTGTGGCCCCAGTAGTGCGACTCGCCCAACTGCCAGAAGTGCAGGCCAGCGGTGAACAGCGGGCCATACACGCGGGTGGCGAACTGCTGCAGACGCGCATACAGGGTGTCCATGCCCGAGGCTTTCGGCCCGGTCTGGATGATGCCCGCGTCCGGGTTGGCCTCCATCAGGCGTACCAGGCTGCTCAGGCACTCGCCGCTCATGACGCTGTCGGCGTCGAGTACGACCATGTACTTGTACTCGCCGCCCCAACGACGGCAGAAGTCGTCGAGGTTGCCGCTCTTGCGCTTCACCCGGCGCCGGCGCCGGCGGTAGAAGATGCGGCCGAAGCCTTTGGTTTCGCGGCATACGTCCAGCCAGGCCTGTTGCTCGGCCACGGCGATGTCGGTGTCATTGGTGTCGCTGAGCACGAAGAAGTCGAAACGGTCGAGGTTGCCGCTGGCGGCCACCGATTCGAACGTTGCGCGCAGGCCGGCGAACACACGTGGCACGTCTTCGTTGCAGATCGGCATCACCAGCGCGGTACGCGCCTCGGGCGCGATCGGCTCGTTGCCTGCGCTGCTACCGGAAATCTTGTATTTGTCGCGCCCGGTGAGCAGCTCGAGGAAGCCCATCAGCGCGGTCCAGAAGCCCGCCGACACCCAGCAGAACAGTATGCCGAAGAGGATCAGGATGGACGTCTGCAAGGCATACGGCCATACCTGCACCACTGTGTCCCATAGCGGCTGGTTGACGATTTCGTCAAAGTCCACGAACGACCAGCCCTGGTACGGCAGGATGCCCTTCATGTACCAGCCGGCAACGATGGTCTGGCCGATCATCAGCGCCAGCAGGATGTAACGACGGATCGAGCCGACCGTGCGCCAACGGGCTGGTGGCAGCTCGCGTTTGGGCGGCTGCGGCGCGTTGGTGCGGCCAGTCATGCGTCTCCATATGCGGATCAGCACGTTGGTACGCCATGGCTCGGGCACGACCTTGGTGCGCTTGATCGGCGGGGCGATCTTCAGGCACAGGCGGCCGCTGCCGTCGACGCCAAGCATTTCGGCGTCTTCCAGCTCGGCGGCGCTGCCTATGGTCAGGCGCGGGCCCACCGAGGCCTGCACGGCCTCGGCAGAGCTGGCGGCCGGATTGGCCGCCAGGCGTTGGTGCAGCTCACTGAACGACGTGCAGCTGGCGAGTTCCGCCCGTTGCTCGTCGCTCAGTGGTAGGTGGGCCAGGTACTCGCGAAGCGATTCCGGCCTTGCGCTTGAGTTACTCATCGGCAGGCAACTGATAGCTCCAGGTCTCGGTCAGCACCTTCTCGGTGGTGGCCGGGGTCCCGTTGGTGGGCGCCGCATCGGCGGCAGGTTGTTCGGCCTTGGCGGCTTTCTCGGCCTTGGCTTGCTTGGCTGCTGCCTTGTCCTGCTTGGCATCCTTGGCAGGCTTGGCGGCTTCGACCGGCACGTCACGCACCAGCGCGGCACGCATTTCGGTCGATTTGTTGGCTTCCTTGACCTTCAAACGCAGGGTCAGGCGCCAGCCCTTGGTCTCAGGGTTATAGCGCAGGTTGTTCTCGACCACCTCGGCGTTGTCGCCCACGCTGATCTGGCTGCGCACGGCGGTGTCTTCCGGCAGGGCGGCCAGTGCCGGGCCAGCGAAGTCGACCAGGAAGGCCACGCTGCCGTCTGGCTGGCGGATCAGGTTGGACTGCTTGACGTCGCCGGTGGAACGCAGGGTTTGCTTGACCCAGCCCAGCTGCGGGGCCTGGAACTTGGGCTCGTCGATGGTCCAGTGCAAGCGGTAGGCGTACTCGAACGGCTTACCTGGCTCAGGCAGCTTCTCCGGGCTCCAGAAGGCCACGATGTTGTCGTTGGTCTCGTCGGCAGTCGGGATTTCGACCAGGTCGACGGTGCCCTTGCCCCAGTCACCCTTCGGCTCGATCCAGGCACTCGGGCGCTTCTGGTAGTTGTCGTCGAGGTCTTCGTAGTCGCTGAAGGCGCGCTGGCGCTGCATCAGGCCAAAACCACGCGGGTTCTCGACGCTGAAGTTGCTCACAGCCAGGTGTTTCGGGTTGTTCAGCGGGCGCCACAGCCACTCGCCGTTACCGGCATGGATCGACAGGCCTTCGGAGTCGTGCAGGGCCGGGCGGTAGTTGAGGACCTTGGACGGCTGGTTAGGGCCGAACAGGTACATGCTGGTCAGCGGGGCAATGCCCAGGCGGCTGACATGGTCACGCAGGAACACGCGGGACTGTACGTCGACTACGGTGTCGTTGCCCGGGCGCAGGGTCAGCTTGTAGGCGCCGGTGGAGCGCGGCGAGTCCAGCAGGGCGTAGATCACCAGGTGCTTGTCGGCCGGCTTGGGCTTCTCGACCCAGAACTCGGTGAAGCGCGGGAACTCCTCGCCCGACGGCAGCGCGGTGTCGATGGCCAGGCCACGGGCCGACAGGCCGTACACGTGGCCCTTGCCCACCACGCGGAAATAGCTGGCGCCAAGCAGGGTCATGATCTCGTCCTGCTTGTCGGCCTTGTTGATCGGGTACAGCACGCGGAAACCGGCGTATCCCAGGTTCTTGGTGGTGTCCGGGTCGTGCGGCACATCACCGAACTCGAAGCGGCTCGGGTCGTACTTGATTTCCTCGACCTTGGTGGCGGTGACCTCGTTGATCTTTACCGGGGTGTCGAAGTGCATGCCCTGGTGATAGAACGACAGTTTGAACGGGGTCTTGTCCTTGGCCCACTCGGCCTTTTCCTGCAGGAAGCGAATCTTCTGGTAGTCCGCGAACTTCATGTCACGGAATACCGCCGGCAGGTTGCTTTTCGGTGCTTCGTACTTCTGGCCGGCCAGATCCTTTGCCTTGGCTGCAACATCGTCAAGATTGAATGCCCACAGCTGGCCCGCGCTCATCAGGCCGACCAGTGCCACACTGGCCATCAGCGCCTTGCGTAGCCGGACGCCAGGGATTCTTGATGCTTTTTGGGGACTAACAATCACGAGCAACCCTCGCCGAAAACAGATCATGAAACCAACGGCCAGCGACAAATGCCGGGTTGGCGAGCACTGTTCGGACCCCGTGAGGGCGTAATGATTCCCCAAACGGATCCAGACAATACTCGAGTCAGAGTGAAACGAACCTGCGAACGCAGGTCCATGCAGCGCGCGATTATCCAGCAGGTCGCGTGACAACGCATCAGGCTGGAACAACTATTTATCGTACAAAACCCCTTGTTTTCCTGTGAACAAGGGGTTTTTTGTCCTCACATTTGTAACATAAATGTTACAGGGCCATCATTGACCAGGTGTACCTGCATGTCTGCGCCGAATTGCCCGCTTGCCACATCGGCGTGCCGAGCCTTTGCTTGCTGCAAAAGATAGTCGAACAACTCGGCACCGAGAGCCGGTGGCGCTGCCGTCGAGAAGCTCGGGCGCATGCCGTTGCGGGTATCTGCTGCCAGGGTGAACTGCGACACCAGCAACAGGCCCCCCTCGACATCCTTGAGCGACAGGTTCATCTTGCCCTGCTCATCGCTGAACACCCTGTAGTTCAACAGCTTGTGCAACAGCTTATCGGCCTGCTCACGGGTATCTTCAGGCTCTACTGCCACCAGCACCAGCAAACCCTGGTCGATGGCCCCCACAACCTCCCCCGCTACCTCCACCCGCGCGCCACGCACGCGCTGCAGCAAGCCCCTCATGCTTCTTCCAGGGGCAGGTCGAGCAGACGCCGGGCCATCTGGTCGGCGGCACGCACCAAGGCATCAGTGATGCCCGGCTCGGAAGCCGCGTGGCCAGCGTCACGGATTACCTTCAATTCGCTGTTCGGCCAGGCCTGGTGCAGGGCCCAGGCGTTGTCCAGCGGACAGATCACATCATAGCGGCCATGCACGATCACCGCCGGCAGGTGGGCGATTTTTGGCAGGTCGCGGATCAGCTGGTCCGGCTCGAGGAAGGCATTGTTCATGAAGTAGTGACATTCGATACGGGCGATCGACAGCGCGCGCTGCGGCTCGGAGAAGCGATCGACCACCAGCGGGTTGGGGCGCAGGGTGGCAGTACGGCCCTCCCAGGTGGACCAGGCCTTGGCCGCGTGCATCTGGGCGATCTGGTCGTTGCCGGTCAGGCGCTTGTGGAAGGCTGTGACCAAGTCACCACGCTCTTCCGGCGGGATCGGCGCGATGTAGTCCTGCCAGTAATCCGGGAACAGGCGGCTGGCGCCTTCCTGGTAGAACCACTGGATTTCCTGGGGTCGGCACAGGAAGATGCCGCGCAGGATCAGGCCATGCACCCGCTCGGGGTGGGTCTGGGCGTAGGCCAGGGCCAGGGTGGAACCCCACGAGCCGCCGAACAGCACCCATTTATCGATGCCCAAGTGCTCGCGGATGCGCTCCAGGTCCTCGACCAGGTGCCAGGTGGTGTTGTTCTCCAGGCTCGCGTGCGGCGTGGAGCGACCACAGCCACGCTGGTCGAAGGTGATGATGCGGTACAGGGTGGGGTCGAAGTAGCAGCGGCTCTGGGCGTCGCAACCGGCGCCCGGGCCGCCGTGGATGAATACCACCGGCAGACCTTCTGGCGAGCCACTTTCGTCGACATACAGCACATGCGGCGCTTCCACGGCCAGATCGTGCCGGGCGTAGGGTTTGATCTGCGGGTACAGGGTCTGCATTGCGCACTCCGTGTGAGGATTTAATCTGCCGTTGGGCATCATAAACCTGAATTGCGCTTTGAGCATGTGTCTGCAGCGAGTTCTTGGTACAACTATTTAGCACCTCCGAACCGGCCACGACGTCAGGATTTCCGCTAGCCACGGCTTGAATCAAGCCTCTGGCGTCCTCGATCGACAGGTATTCGGAGATTCTGATGCAAAAGCTTTCCCGCTCGCCAACGGTATCCGCTCGCCACGCCGAGATCATTCAGGCCAGGTTTCCAGAATGGCTGCGCGACCTCACTGCGGATGAGATCAGCACTCTGCAAACATTCAGCCCTTCTTTGTGGGACAGGTTCGACCAAGCCAACCGCTCTCATCCACACATCGTTAAGGACTTGCTGCACGATTACGCTAGTTATCGCAAAAGCACCGGCCAGCTGGCACTCACCGTCGGTACCCTTCCAACCGTTGAAGAGTATGCGGCACCGCTGCTGGCCGCTGCCATCAAGGCCCGGTTCCGTATCGATCTCGATGTTCGTACAACCTACCTGAATGACGCCCGCCAGTGGTTCTCGCATGCAAGCCATACCGAAGTTGCGAGCTATCCGAACGATATTCGAAAGCCAGTGCTACGTACCGACTACAGGACACTGTTGACCGCAGCGCTGCAAAATTTCAGCCCTTCCGAAACCGCCTTGGGTGCGCTGGATTTCGATCAACGCATCCGCGCGAAGATCGCAACTGGCCCGTCGCTGGATAAAGGCACGCTTTACGACATAGAGCCTGCACATTTTGCTGCGCTTTGCCGCGACCTCGATTTGGGGCAAGGCTATCAAACACTCATAGACTCGACGCTGACGGCCACGACGGAACAGCGGATGGCCGAGAGCTCTGCGCTGCTGGTCGACGCTCATATGGCCTACCTGAAAGGTGATATAGGCGAGGCACTGTACAAGCGGATAAAAGCGGCAGCTGCCGGACAGTCTCCTGTTGACGGCTCTGCAGACCTGATCGCTTACGAGCTTCGGCTTTGGGATACGCCGCTTACCTCCGTGCTGGCTTTCAGCGACGATCTGAACACCTCCGCGCGCGCCCTGCCCGTGGTCGTACATATCCCTGGCGACCCCGTGGCGCCGCTGAAAGAGTATCCGTCATCAAGCGCCTTTGCCCAGGCGCTGGTTAAACGGCTAGAGCAGATGAATTACCTCGATTTCTTCCAGCGCTTCTTCCCTGCACGGCACCGGGCCGAGTTGCGGAAAAAGGTCGTCGACTGCATCTACCCCTATACCTGGAGCCCGGAGGCCAATCTTTCGATACGTCAACGCAGCGCCAATCCCTCGTTGCATTTACGCGCTGGCAAGCTCGCCGGGCCACCACTGGACGAGATGTTGAAAAGGAAAGTGGCCTCGGTAAAAAACGATGCGCTGTTCCATGCCGTACCCACTCACCTGAAGGACCAACAAGCATTTGATGAGCGCATTCACCACTACCTGGCATTGGGCCTCGGCGCCCTCAATGCAGCGGCGTTCATCGTGCCCGTCCTTGGCCAGGCGATGGCTGTGATCAACGTCATGCAGCTGGCAGCCGAAACCTTCGATGGCATCCAGGCTTGGTCGCGCGGCGAACAGGAGCAGGCCTGGGGCTACCTGACAGATGTGATCGAAAACCTGGCATTGATCGGCGCACTGGGTGCGGCAGGCCAAAGTAGCGTACCAGCCAGGGAAATCATCCCTGTGGAAACCCCTTCCTTCATCACCGAACTGGAGCCGGTGACAATGCCCGATGGGCAAGAGCGTTTATGGAAACCAGACATGACGCCGTATGCCCACGACATCATTCTCCCTCCCGGCCTACAACCAGACCAATACGGCATATACCACTATCAGGACAAGGCCTGGGTCGCCATCGAGGACAAGTTCTTTGCGGTTACCCGCAACCTGAAAGAAGCCGACTACCGCGCCCGGCACGCCACGCTACCCGGGACCTATGAGCCAAAGCTCCGCCATAACGGGGTTGGCACATGGCAACATGAACTGGACCGCCCGCTGCAATGGCAAGGCCCCAAACTGGTACGACGCCTGGGCGCTGAATTCTGGCGGCTGGATCACCAGACAGCACAGCGAATCCTGCGCGTCAGTGGCACCCACGAAGCCGTACTACGCCGCGCCTTGAGCGAAAACGACAGGCCTCCGGCACTACTGGAAGACACAAGGCGACGCTTCGCAGCGGACGAGCAAGCCCGGTACGCCTATTCAGCACGCGAAGCGACTGCCAGGGCCGAGGCGTTCGACAACTTCTACCTGACGCTGTCCAGAACTGACGACCCAGCGGCACTGGCCATACAGCAGCACTATCCACAACTACCATTGGCCATCGCCGAGGAGCTTGGATTCCACGCTACTGCCGAGGAGCTGAGCCAGCTATCGCAGGGCCGGGTACCTCTTCGTCTCGCCCAGGAAATCAGGGTTTATCAGCAGGAAGTGCGCCTGGCTCGCGCCTACGAAGGGCTATATCTGCAGGCACCGACCTATAATCCAGACACAGACCGACTGATCTTCCACAGCCTCGATCGGATTGGCGGATGGTCAGATCAGCTGCGCCTGGAAATACGCGATCACTGGCACGGCGGCGCGTTGATCGACAGCATCGGGGAACCCGACGCACCAACCCGCAGGATCCTTCTGCGTGATGGCACACTGTACCAGGCCCAAGATCATCAAGGCCTTCACTTGAATGGCGCTGACAATCTCTACGCATCGGTGCTGCACGCATTGCCTGACGATATGCGTACGGCGTTGGGCTTACCCGGCACATGGCAAAGCCAGGACCTGCAAGCGGCCGTACAGCATAACCCACTGTCACGCCATGCCTTGCGCAAGGTACTGGGAATGCAACCCTCCTATCCCGCCAGCGTACCGCCCATGCGCCTGGCAGGGGGCCGTATCGGTTACGCCTTGAGCGGCAGGGGGGCGCTAGGCAATTTCATTGCAAGGGACACCCTGCTCGACTTGATACTGACTTTGCAACTAGGTTCAAGCCTGGACCTGGAGCCGGAGAACATACTCAGGGCACTGGAGGCAAACTACGACCGCCAGAGCATTCTGGACAGGCTGCGGCAGCTTCTGGACGAGCGCAGCCAGCTTGCACAAGCCTTGGATACATGGGGGGCAGGCTCGGCCCATTCATTGGACCCGCAAGCCGAAGCACCAGGTCGGGCGAGGTTGGTAGAAGCAATCTGGCAAGCATGGTTCGATACAGCCTTGGCCGATGTAATGGAGACCCCGACCACACTGTGGCTGCAAGAGATATCGCCGACACTGCTACCTACCCGCTTGCCTGCTTTCCTCACGCACCGGATCAGGCAACTTCGCATCCAGACAACGACCCCGACGGCCCATGACTTCGTCCGCGCTCATGAAACGATCGTCGCTTTCCTCGAGCAATTCAGCGACCTGAGATCGCTGGAGCTGACCACCGCGATCTACAACCCCAGTAATGTGAGCCTGCCCCTGCTGCCTACACTTTTCAGCCGTTTCCCCAACCTGCAGGAGTTGCGTCTGATCAACCAGAGCCTGGTGATCGGTACATGGGAAATACAAGGACTACGGGCTATGCCACACCTTGAAGTCCTGGACCTGTCCGGCAACCTTGTACCAGATCCCGCCAACCTTGCGCATTTACTGCAAATGCGTCTGCGCTACCTCGGCCTTGATCGCATAGCGCTACGTCAATGGCCCACCTGGATCGCGCCTGCCAACCTGGAAGGCGTGGGGATACTCTCATTGAGAGAAAACACCATCACCAGTATCCCGGATGACCTTTTCAACCAGCCCAGTTCCCATACTGCGCCGACGCGGATCAACCTGCATGGCAATGTTCTGACGGATCGAACCATTCGCAGGATCCTGCTTGACTGGAACCGCCCGGAATACCCTTTGCGGTTTGAATTGGATGTGCCGCAATGGCTGCAAACTCGAATAGAGCATCTGCAAACCGAACGCTCCGAACTGAATGCTGCCATCGAGCAATGGACTAACGATCAGGCTTCGTCGTCCACCCAAGCAGCGGACCGGCAACATATAGGCGAATGCATCCTGAATGCCTGGCGTCGCCACGCCGAAGGGGACAACTTTTCAGCACTGGAGCTCAGAAATGTCAGCCTCGAACATTTTCCTGAACGATTGCCAGCATTTTTCTGCAATCGCCTGCGCAGCCTGCAGCTTGACCGGATAACTTTCTGGCAGCCCCAGCTGGACAATTTCCTGATGCGCTTTCCTAACCTGGAGGCGCTGAGAATGCATGGTCATGTCTACCCGCTACAGTCAGTCCCGAATGCCTTGCTGCGGTTGGACCAGCTTCGAACAGTGGTACTGGTAGACCAAGGCCTGCTGGTGGATCAGCAGGCCATGACGCTACTTGGCCAAATCCGCCAACTGGACACACTTGAACTTAGCGGCAACACCATCGGCCAGATCACTGACCATTCAACTTTGCCGCGGCGCTTGAGCCTGCTGCACCTGGATAACACAGGTTTGGTCGCCTGGCCCGAATGGGTCGAACCTATGCTGCCACTCAGCGTTCTGGACCTGGACCACAACCAGATCAGCACGTTGCCTGCGCATATTCTCGAAAATCCGCGCAACGACGGCCTTCATACAGAAATTTCACTGATGGGCAACCCGTTGAGCCGGGAAACCATGATAAGTGCACATACCTCCGAGGGGTATCACCGACGCTATTCTTTCAATATCGACTTGCCGCCTGATATCGAGGCGATGTCCCCCATCTTCCACTCCGACTCCGATAGCAGCTCCCTGGCATCCAGTGGGCATGTGCACTCACCGGCACCCTTGGAGCAAGAGGTACCTACCGTTGATCACTGGCTATCGACACAGGATGGACAAGCGAGCACACGCAGAACCGTCTGGGCCAGACTGGAGCAGCACGACGCCAATAACAACCTGCTGCGCCTGGTACAGCGCCTGACACACACTGCACCTTATCGCAACACTGCCCTGCGTCCCGAGCTGGTTCAGCGCGTGTGGGCGGTGATAGAGGCTGCGGACCGTGATGATGGCCTGCGCGCCTTGTTCAACGGGATAGCACAAGAGGCGTTACCCCAAGCTGACGGCAACCAGACTTGTGCAGACGGCGCGCTGCTGGTGTTCGGCCAGATTGAACAGCAGATACTCCTGGAAAGCATCCTTGGCGGACCGCGTGAGCACTATGGCGAAAACCTGTTCCGGTGGATGCGCAGCCAGTATCGCCTGCAGGCGCTTGACGAATACGCCGGCGCTCACCTGGCCGGGCGGGACGAAGCAGAGGTACGGCTGGCGTACCGCTTGCGCCTGAGTACCGAGCTTGACCTGCCGCTGCCGCCACAAGGCATGCTCTATGAAGCATCGGCGCACGTGGGTCAGCGCGAGCGGGAAGCCGTTGTCGAGTATGTACGCCAACTTGAAGACGGTGACGGCTGGCTCAATTACGCCGCCGCGCAAGACCGCTGGGTCGAATACCTGAAAAGTACTGATGAAGCGTATTTCAGCCAACAGAAAGAGGCCTATGAGCTCAGCGTGCTCAACCTGCCTGACAGATACCCAGGCATGACCATAGAAGCACTACAGCCCATGTACGATCAACTCAGGCTCGACTACGACTCTCTGGTGCTCAGCCGCATTTATCAGCTGACCATTCAAAAGGGACGCGAGTACTTGCACGACTGATAGACGCAAAGCCCGGCAGCCGTTAAACGCTGTCGGGCCTTGGCTACGGCTCACCTTCTGGACATGACTACTTGTCAGCTGTTTCCGTCTTGTCCGAGCTATCGGCATAGCGTTCTTCCGCCCACTCCAGGCACGCCTGCAACAAGCGCTGCAGCACCTGTTGCGTCGGCTGCGCCAGGTCTTCGCGGTAGGCGAACGGCTCGGCTTCTTCCATGTAGGTGCTTTGCGCCAGCTCAAGCTGCACCGCATGGATATGGTTGGCCGGATCGCCATAATGCCGGGTGATATGCCCGCCTTTGAAACGACCGTTGAGCACATGGCTGTAGCCCTGGGCTTGGGCGCAGACGCCTTGCAAGCGCTCGGCCAGTGCCGGGTCGCAACTGGCACCATTGAAGGTGCCCAGGTTGAAGTCCGGCAGCTTGCCGTCGAACAGGTGCGGGATCAGCGAACGAATCGAATGAGCATCCCACAGCAGGGCGTAGCCGAACTGCTCGCGCAGCCGCACCAACTCGCGACGAATCGTGTCGTGGTAGGGGCGCCAGATCTGCTCCAGATACTGCTTGCGCTCCTCGCCTGTCGGCGCCAGCCCGTCCTTGAACAATGGCTCGCCATCGAACAGCGTGGCCGGGTACAGGCCAGTGGTGGCACCGGCGTACAGCGGCTTGTCGTCATCCGGGCGGTTCAGGTCGATGACGAAACGCGAATACTCCGCTGCCACCACACTGGCGCCCATCTCACGGGCAAAGTCATACAGCCGTGGAATATGCCAGTCGGTGTCCGGCAGACTGCGCGCCTGGTCGACCAGACCATCTTGTACAGCCGGCGACAATTTCAGGCCAGCATGGGGCATGCTGATCAGTAGCGGCAGGCGGCCCTGGTGAAAACTCAGTACCTTGTCCATCGTGCCTCACTCAGTTGGAAATCTCGTGGCCCTTGCGCACCACACGCTTGGGCAGGTCGCCGCCCAGCCAGTAGGCCAGGTCGGCGGGGCGTTCGATTTGCCAGGCAACGAAGTCGGCCACCTTGCCCACTTCCAGCGAGCCGTGGCTGTCGCCCAGGCCCAGCGCCGTCGCGGCATGCACGGTGACACCGGCCAAGGCTTCTTCCGGGGTCATGCGGAAGCAGGTGCAGCCCATGTTCAGCATCAGCCGCAGCGACAGCCCTGGCGAGGTGCCAGGGTTGAGGTCGCTGGCCAGAGCAATCTTCACGCCGTGGCGGCGCAACGCGTCCATCGGCGGCAGTTGGGTTTCACGCAGGAAATAGAACGCACCCGGCAGCAGCACGGCGACCGTGCCGGCTTTCGCCATGGCAATGGCGTCGTCCTCGGTCATGAACTCCAGGTGGTCGGCCGACAGCGCCTGGTAGCGCGCCGCCAGGCTGGAACCGTGCAGCGACGACAACTGTTCGGCGTGCAGCTTGACCGGCAGGCCCAGCTCGCGTGCCTTGATGAACAGCCGCTCGACCTGGGCCGGGGAGAACGCCAGGTGTTCGCAGAAGGCATCCACTGCGTCCACCAGGCCTTCGGCGGCAAGGGCCGGCAGCATTTCGTCGCAGATGTGCGCGATGTAGTCGTCAGCCCGGCCGGCGTACTCCGGCGGCAAGGCGTGGGCGGCAAGGCAGGTGGCGCGCACCGCCAGCGGCAACTCGTCGGCCAGGCGCCGGGCCACGCGCAGCATCTTGCGCTCGTTGGCCAGGTCCAGGCCGTAGCCGGACTTGATCTCGATGGTGGTCACGCCGTCGCGCATCAGCGCCTGGACCCGCTGGCGAGCACTGGCGAACAGCTCGTCCTCGCTGGCCGCACGGGTGGCCCGCACGGTGCTGGCGATGCCACCGCCCTGTGCGGCGATTTCGGCATAGCTCACGCCCTGCAGGCGCTGCTCGAACTCACCGCTGCGGTTGCCACCGAACACCGCGTGGGTGTGACAGTCGATCAACCCCGGGGTGACCCAGGCGCCGCCCAGGTCCACCGTACGCTCGGCCTCGACCGACGCCAGCTCGGCGCGTGGGCCGATCCACTCGATCAGCCCGGCGTTGGTGATGATGGCCGCGTCCTCGATGGCCGAGTAACGGCCCTCGGCCATGGTTGCCACATGGCAGTGCTGCCAGACGGTTCTCATACATTAACTCCTGTACTAGCGGTGCAGCTCGGCCGGTTCCGCTGCCGGATTGCCCTGCCCTGCGCGCGGTTTGCACCACAGCAGGTAGGACGCCACCAGGAACACCACCCAGACCACGCCGACGAGCAATGCCGCCTGGGTATCCGGGAAGTAACCGAGCACGCCAAAGATGAACACCATGAACGCAATGGCCATGGCTGGGCCGTATGGCCAGAACGGTACCGGGAACTGCAGCTGGGCCACCTGCTCACGGCTCATGCTGCGGCGCATGGCCACCTGGGTGAGCAGGATCATCAGCCACACCCACACAGTGGCGAAGGTGGCGATCGAGGCGATCAGCAGGAACACGTTCTCCGGGATCAGGTAGTTGAGCAGTACGCCGATCAGCAGCGCAGCCCCCATCACCACCACGGTCATCCAAGGCACGCCGTGCTTCGACAGCTTGCTGAAGCCGCGTGGAGCGTGGCCCTGCTGAGCGAGGCCGTACATCATGCGGCCGGCGCCGAAGATGTCGCTGTTGATGGCCGAGATCGCGGCGGAAATCACCACGATGTTCAGCACAGCGGCGGCGGAACCGATGCCCAGGTTGCTGAAGATCTGCACGAAGGGGCTGCCCTGGCTACCGATTTGCGGCCATGGGTACAGGCACATCAGCACGAACAGGGTGAGCACGTAGAACAGCAGGATGCGCAGCGGCACGGCGTTGATCGCCTTGGGGATAACCCGCTGCGGGTCCTTGGCCTCACCGGCGGTGACGCCAATGATCTCGATGCCGCCGAAGGCGAACATCACCACGGCAAAGGAGGCGATCAGGCCACCCACGCCATTGGGCATGAAGCCGCCGTGGTCGAACAGGTTGCTGACACCCACGGCATGCCCGGTACCTACCTGGCTGAAGCCGAAGGCCATGATGCCCAGGCCGGCCAGGATCATCGCCACGATGGCGCCGACCTTGAGCAGTGATAGCCAGAATTCCATTTCGCCAAAGACCTTGACGTTGCACAGGTTGAGGCCGCCGATCAGGAAGACGATGCCCAGCACCCAGACCCAACGGGCCACTTCCGGGAACCAGAAGCCCATGTAGATACCGAAGGCGGTGACGTCGGCGATGGCGACAATGACCATCTCGAAGGCGTAGGTCCAACCGAGGATGAAGCCGGCCATGGGGCCAAGATAGGTGCTGGCGTAGTGCCCGAAAGAGCCCGCAACCGGGTTATGCACGGCCATTTCGCCGAGCGCGCGCATGACCATGAACACGGCGGCGCCGCCGATCAGGTAGGCCAGCAGCACGGCCGGGCCGGCCATCTGGATAGCCGAGGCGGAACCGTAGAACAGGCCGGTGCCGATGGCGGAACCGAGGGCCATGAAACGGATGTGGCGGGCGGATAGGCCGCGCTTGAGACCTTGAGCTTGTTGCATGTCACGTCCTTAAATTGTTTTTGTGGTCGTGAGATCGAGGGGGCTGCCTTGCAGCCCTTTCGCAGCACAAGGCTGCTCCTGCAAGGGAGCGCGTCGCCTTTGCAGAAGCAGCCTTGTGCTGCGAATGGGCCGCACAGCGGCCCCGAGGGCATTACAGGCTTGGCAGCACACCGGCCGGCAGCAGACCGGTCAGGCTACCTTTGGCCAACAGTTCCACGGCCTTTTCGATGTCAGGCGCGAAGAAACGGTCACGGTCGTAGTGCGGCACTTCGCTGCGCAGCGCCTGGCGCGCCTGCTCCAGCTTGGCCGAAGTCTTGAGGCCCTTGCGCAGGTCCAGGCCCTGGCAGGCGCCCAGCCATTCGATGGCCAGAACGCCACGGGTGTTTTCGGCCATTTCCCACAGGCGCTTGCCGGCAGCCGGGGCCATCGACACGTGGTCTTCCTGGTTGGCCGAGGTAGGCAGGCTGTCGACGCTGTGCGGGTGCGACAGGGCCTTGTTCTCGCTGGCCAGGGCAGCAGCAGTGACCTGGGCGATCATGAAGCCGGAGTTGACCCCGCCGTTTTCCACCAGGAACGGCGGCAGTTGGGACATGTGCTTGTCCATCATCAGCGAGATACGGCGCTCGCTGAGTGAACCGATTTCGGCAATGGCCAGGGCGATGTTGTCGGCGGCCATGGCCACCGGCTCGGCGTGGAAGTTGCCGCCGGAAATCACGTCACCTTCGGCAGCGAACACCAGCGGGTTGTCCGACACGGCGTTGGCTTCGATGCCCAACACCTCGGCGGCCTGGCGCAGCTGGGTCAGGCAGGCGCCCATGACCTGAGGCTGGCAGCGCAGCGAGTACGGGTCCTGGACCTTGTCGCAGTTCTTGTGCGACAGCGACACTTCGCTGGAGTCGCCCAGCAGGTCACGGAAGCAGGCAGCAGTGTCGATCTGGCCGCGCTGGCCACGCACTTCGTGGATGCGCGCATCGAACGGCGAGCGCGAGCCCAGTGCGGCTTCGACGCTCAGGCCGCCACAGGCAATGGCGGCGGCGTACAAGTCTTCGCCCTGGAACAGGCCACGCAAGGCATAGGCGGTGGACGCCTGGGTGCCGTTGAGCAGGGCCAGGCCCTCCTTGGCGGCCAGGGTCAGCGGCTCGAGGCCGGCTACAGCCAGGGCTTCGGTGGCCGGCAGCCACTGGCCCTTGTAGCGGGCCTTGCCTTCACCCAGCAGCACCAGCGACATGTGCGCCAGCGGGGCGAGGTCACCGGAAGCGCCCACCGAGCCCTTGAGTGGAATGTGCGGGTAGACTTCGGCGTTGACCAGGGCAATCAGCGCGTCGATGACTTTGCGTCGGATACCGGAGAAGCCACGGCTGAGGCTGTTGATCTTCAGCACCATGATCAGCCGCACCAGGTCGTCATCCAGCGGCGCGCCGACACCGGCGGCGTGGGACAGCACCAGCGAGCGCTGCAGGTTTTCCAGATCGTGGCTGGCGATGCGGGTCGAGGCCAGCAGGCCGAAACCGGTGTTGATGCCGTAGGCAGTACGGTCTTCGGCAATGATCTGCTCGACGCAGGCAACGCTGGCGTCGATGGCCGGCGCGGCGCTGGCGTCCAGTTGCAGACGCACGGGCGCGGCATGAATGGCGCGCAGCTGGGCCAAGGTCAGGGTGCCGGGCTTGAGGGTCAATTCGGTCACTTCACTACTCCAATCGCGTGGAGCCGCAGGCCCGTTCGTGAGTGCCTGCGTGCTCCTTCTTGTTGTTCAGTATCACCCCTTGTGGGGTGCGATCCAAAGCGTGGCGATCAGCCAGTGATCATCGGCAGGTCCAGGCCCTGCTCCTTGGCGCAGTCGATGGCGATGTCGTAACCGGCATCGGCATGACGCATTACACCGGTCCCTGGGTCGTTGGTCAGCACGCGGGCGATACGCTCGGCGGCTTCATCGGTACCATCGCAGACGATGACCATGCCCGAGTGCTGGGAGAAGCCCATGCCCACGCCACCGCCGTGGTGCAACGATACCCAGGTGGCGCCGCTGGCGGTGTTCAGCAGTGCGTTGAGCAGCGGCCAGTCGGAAACAGCGTCCGAGCCGTCACGCATGGCTTCGGTTTCACGGTTGGGGCTGGACACCGAACCGGAGTCCAGGTGGTCGCGGCCGATCACGATCGGGGCCGACAACTCGCCGCTGCGTACCATTTCGTTGAACGCCAGGCCCAGCTTGGCGCGCAGGCCCAGGCCAACCCAGCAGATACGTGCCGGCAGGCCCTGGAAGCTGATGCGCTCGCGGGCCATGTCCAGCCAGCGGTGCAGGTGGGCGTCGTCCGGGATCAGTTCCTTGACCTTGGCGTCGGTCTTGTAGATGTCCTCGGCATTGCCGGACAGCGCCGCCCAGCGGAACGGGCCGACACCACGGCAGAACAGCGGGCGGATGTAGGCTGGCACAAAGCCCGGGAAGTCGAAGGCGTTGGCCACGCCCTCTTCCTTGGCCATCTGGCGGATGTTGTTGCCATAGTCGAAGGTCGGGATGCCCTGCTTCTGGAAGTCGAGCATGGCTTTCACGTGTACGGCCATCGACTGCTTGGCGGCCTTGACCACTGCGGCCGGCTCGGTCTGCGCGCGGTCGCGGTACTGTTCCCAGGTCCAACCGGCCGGCAGGTAGCCGTTCAACGGGTCGTGGGCGCTGGTCTGGTCGGTGACCATGTCCGGGCGCACGCCACGCTTGACCAGCTCTGGCAGGATTTCGGCAGCGTTGCCGTGCAGGGCGATGGAGATGGCCTTGCCTTCGGAAGTGTACTTGGCGATGCGTGCCAGGGCATCGTCGAGGTCAGTGGCCTGCTCGTCGACGTAGCGGGTTTCCAGGCGGAAGTCGATGCGGCTCTGCTGGCATTCGATGTTCAGCGAGCAGGCACCGGCCAGGGTGGCGGCCAGTGGCTGGGCACCGCCCATGCCGCCCAGGCCGGCGGTCAGTACCCACTTGCCTTTCAGGCTGCCGCCGTAATGCTGGCGACCGGCTTCGACGAAGGTTTCGTAGGTGCCCTGGACGATGCCCTGGCTGCCGATATAGATCCAGCTGCCGGCGGTCATCTGGCCGTACATGGCCAGGCCCTTGGCATCCAGTTCGTTGAAGTGTTCCCAGTTGGCCCAGTGCGGCACCAGGTTGGAGTTGGCGATCAGCACGCGCGGGGCGTTGCTGTGGGTCTTGAACACGCCGACCGGCTTGCCCGACTGCACCAGCAGGGTTTCGTCGTCTTCCAGGCGGGTCAGGGTCTCGACGATCTTGTCGTAGCAGGCCCAGTTACGGGCAGCGCGGCCGATACCGCCGTACACCACCAGTTCTTTCGGGTTTTCCGCGACCTGTGGATCGAGGTTGTTCATCAGCATGCGCAGCGGCGCTTCGGTCAGCCAGCTTTTGGCAGTCAGCTTGTTGCCACGTGGGGCACGGATTTCAACGTCACGGTATTTGTTGTTGTCGGTCACGGGAAAGGTCCTCTGCGGTCGTCCGCGGGCGGGTATGTCGTGGTAGATATACAAACACACCTTTACTTGTATGTACAAGCATGGACAACCAAAATAATTGGACCTTTCCGCTGAATGGTTTGGTGCATGCGTTGATTCTTTCTGCGCCAGTGAGATCGAGCGCCGCCCGCGCGGCGCTTCGCGGGACAAGCCCGCTCCCACATTTGTTGCAACGTGCCGAACCTGTCAGGCCATGGTTGCCTGCCTTGGTGCATGTCTTGAGACTGGTGAGGCGGCCGCAGCGCCAGCCGAGAAATTGAGTCAGACCAACAAGGCTGACAACCATGGCCTGACAGACATGGCCACGCTGCAACAAATGTGGGAGCGGGCTTGCCCCGCGAAGCGCCGCGCGGGCGGCGCTCGATCTTACAGGCGACAAAAAACTACAGGCGAACTTACAGGAGACAAAAACCTACAGGCGAACCCCTCAGCGCCCCACCAACTCGATCAGGCAGAACCGCCCTTGAACCTCGAGCCCCAGCAACTGGTCATTGCCCTCCAGCCGCAAGCAGTCATACAACCCCAACCGCTGTGTCTCGCGCCCGGCAATGCCAACCTCGACCTGGCTGCTGGCAGCGAACAGCAACACCGTCGACGCCGAACTGTACAAGCGGCTGGTGCCATCGAACCACTGCAACCGCGCCCGGTAGCGCTGCGGTGCATAGATCAGGTTGAAATCGCGGATCGCCCCGCCCAGCAGCTTGCAGCTGACCTGGCTCTCGCCGCCGAAGGCAAAGGCATCGAACGGCAACAACGGCCGGCTGGCCTGGCCGTCGACCAGCAGGCGCATACCGTCGCCCTGCAGCACGGTGATGACCCGCTGGTAGCCGGCGAAGGTGGAAAAACCGCCGGACTCCTCAATGTCGGCAATCGACAGGCGCCAGCCAAAGCTGTCCAGGCCTTCGCCACTGTCGCGGGCAATTTCTTCGGTGAAACCGCCACCGTTCTTCCACGGCATGCGCGGGTAATCCTGCGCACGCAACAACTGCAACTGGCTCATTTACTGAAACGTCCTTCCAGGCGATGACGGGAACCGGGGTGGATCAGCCGCGCGGCGGTCACCGGCTGGCGGCCAGACCAGGTGCGACGGCGGATCAGCAGGCAGGGCTCGCCCCGCTCGATCTGTAACAGGCGGCATTCCTCCGGCTCGGCCAGGATCGCCTCGACCACGTGTTCACCCTCGGTCAGCGGCGCCACCTGCGACAGGTAGGCGTAAGGCGTCTGCCTGGTGAAGTCCTGCTTGAGGTACTCGGGGGCGATCGCCGCATTGACGTAGCGGTCCTCGATCTGCACTGGCACACCGTTCTCGAAATGCACGATCAGCGAGTGGAACACCCGCTGGCCTTCGCGCATGTCCAGGGCCAGGGCCCGCTCGGAACCGGCCGCTTCCTCGGTGAGGGTGATCACCTGGCAGCTATGCTGGTGGCCACGCGCGGCAATTTCGTCGGCGATGTTGTTGACCTCGAACAGAGCCGAACGCCCCTTGGGCTCGGCCACGAAGGTACCGACCCCTTGCATGCGAACCAGCAGGCCTTCGGCGGTAAGTTCGCGCAAGGCGCGGTTGATGGTCATGCGGCTGAAGCCCAGCTGGCTGACCAATTCGCTCTCCGAGGGTACCCGGTGATGCGGTGGCCAGCTGCCGTTGTCGATCTGCTGGATGATCATCTGTTTGACCCGGGCGTACAGCGGCGCCGGGCCCTCGCCCATCTGGGCAACCAGCGCGGAGACAGGAGGTGTCGGCACGGCGTTGGATCCTTGTGCAAATGGAATGAGCGGTAGCTTGCCGCAGTTTACCCGGCAGGCAAACGCCTGTATATGTATATACAAGTTAACAATAACAGGATTTTCACCGATGTCCGCCTACTTCGCCGAACGCGCCCTGCTGCCCACGGGCTGGGCCAGCCATGTCCGTATCGAGGTCACCCGCGATGGCCACGTGGCCCGCATCGAGCCGGGCGCCTCGGCCGAGGGCGCCGAGCGGCTGGCCGGCCCGCTGCTGCCCGGCATGCCCAACCTGCACTCGCATGCCTTCCAGCGCGCCATGGCAGGGCTGGCGGAAGTCGCCGGCAACCCCAACGACAGTTTCTGGACCTGGCGCGACCTGATGTACCGCCTGGTCGGCCAGATCAGCCCGGAGCAGCTGCAGGTCATCGCTCGCCAGCTGTATATAGAGATGCTCAAGGCCGGCTACACCTCGGTCGCCGAATTCCACTACGTGCACCATGATCAGGCCGGCAAGGCCTACGCCGACCCGGCCGAGCTGTCCCGCCGCATCAGCGCGGCTGCAGCCGACAGCGGCATTGGCCTGACCTTGCTGCCGGTACTGTACAGCCACGCAGGCTTCGGCGGCCAAGCCCCGAATGACGGGCAACGACGCTTTATCAACTCCACCGAACAATACCTGCAACTGCAAGCGCAGTTGGCCCCACTGCTGGCCGCACAACCCGCACAGCAACTGGGATTGTGCTTCCATTCGCTGCGGGCGGTGACGCCCGGGCAGATCGCAGAGGTGCTGGCAGCCAGCGACAAGCAATGCCCGGTGCATATCCATATCGCCGAGCAGCAGAAGGAAGTCGACGACTGCCTGGCCTGGAGCGGCCTGCGCCCGCTGCAGTGGCTTTACGAGCACGTGGACGTGGACCCACGTTGGTGCCTGGTGCATGCCACCCATGCCGAGCCGGATGAAGTTACTGCCATGGCTCGCAGCGGCGCGGTAGCCGGGCTGTGCCTGACCACCGAGGCCAACCTGGGCGACGGGATTTTCCCGGCAGTGGACTACCTGGCGCAGGGTGGGCGCATGGGCATTGGTTCGGACAGCCATGTGTCGCTGAGCGTGGTGGAGGAACTGCGCTGGCTGGAATACGGCCAGCGGCTGCGCGACCAGCGGCGTAACCGCCTGTATCGCGGCGACCAGCCGATGGTCGGGCGCACGCTGTATGACGCTGCGCTGGCGGGCGGCGCGCAGGCGCTGGGGCAGGCGGTCGGGGAACTGGCCGTGGGCAAGCGCGCCGACTGGCTGGTGCTCGATGGGCAGGACCCTTACATCGCCATGGCCGATGGGGATGCGATTCTCAACCGCTGGCTGTTTGCCGGGGGCGATCGCCAGGTAAGGGATGTGATGGTGAATGGACAGTGGGTGGTGCGCCAGGGGCGTCATGCGCAGGAAGAGCAAAGCCGGTTGGCGTTTGCCGAGGTACTGCGGCAGCTTTTGGGCTGATCGACCGGCAGTTCTCTCGCATTCGCGGGTGAACCCGCTCCCACAGGTGAGGCGCTGAACTCAGATGCGGTGCAGTACCTGTGGGAGCGGGTTTACCCGCGAACACCGGCGAAGCCGGTGCCATACATCGCGGTTGCGGGTAGGCCCACACCCACAACCACTCTGAACCTCAGTGCCTCTTGACGATCTGCTGGTCCGACGCGCGCCAGATCAGCCGACTGGTGTCATACCCCTGCTGCCGGGCCCTGGACATCAGGTTCTCGCGCTCCCAGGCCGGTAGCGTCGGCGTACGCGACAGGATCCACAAGTGCTTGCGGTCCGGGCTGCCGACCACCGCCGTGCGGTAGCGCTCATCCACATACAGAATCCAGTACTCGCCCCTCGCCACCCCTGGCACCAGCTTGGTGAACCAATTGTCGAACTCGACCCACAACTTGTCGGTGTGCCCCGGCTCCTGGATGTTCGCATGCCCTTCGGCGCGCAGCCATTCGTCACCCATGGTGCGGCAGCGATTGAGCACGCCGAGGCTACCATCCACCTTGAGGTTGTAGTGCGCTTCGGACTGTTCGCAGCCAGTCTGGTAGCGCATCGGCAGGCGCGCCAGCTCGTACCACTTGCCCTGGTATCGCTTGAGGTCGATGTTGCCGGCGGTTTTCGGTGCCAGGGGGTCGTGGACGGAGCCTGCACAACCGCCCAGCAGCAACGCCAGGCATACCCCCATCAGCAGGTACAGGCGCCTCATTTGAGACCCTGCCCTGAATACATCAGTACCTTGTCAGCCGCGTACTGCACACTGATGAAGCTCTTCTCGTCCCCCCAGGTGCAGCTGCTCATGCCCAGCGCGCCAGAACACTCGGTCGGCGTGCCGAGCAACTGCTCGATCTCGGCCTTGTTCATACCGGCCTTGATCTTGGAATAGTTTTCCTGATTGATCTTGCTGCAGGCAGTCAGGACGACGCACAGCGACAACAGGGCGAGGGAACGCAACGACATGAAGGACACTCCTGAGATGGGATACAGGCGAGTGGCCTGCAGTGACCTTCGACGGAAAAAAACCTCCCAGGTTCCCTGCCCCACCCCCTTCGCCCCTACACCATTGGTCGGATGGCCACTACTGTGCGACTAATCACAAAGAATTATCCTGCTCAAACAAAAAAGGCCGCCCCTACACACTGTAGGAGCAGCCTTGTGCTGCGAAAGGGCCGGCAAGGCCAGCAGGGATGCAAGGGCAGCAAGGGCCTCTTCGCAGCACAAGGCTGCTCCTACAAAGATCCCGCCAGCCCTGGAATCAGAACCTGGACCCAGGCTCCAGCAAAAAGTCCATCTCTTCGCTGGTACTCGGCCGCTCCAGCACCAGGTTGCGGTGCGGGAAGCGCCCGAACCGCGCAATCACCCGCTGGTGCTGCTCGGCATAGTCGAGGAAGCCTTCGAACAGCCGGCGGTTGGCTTCAGGCTGCTCGTCCAGCAGCAACTGGTAGCGCTCGACGCACAGGTTCTGCCAGTCAAGCACTTCGGCATGCTCCAGCACCAGCAGCACGAACACCCGCTGGATCGGCAGCAACTGGTAATCCCAGTTCTTCTGCAAACCCTGCATCGCCACCACCTGGGCACGCCGGTCGCCCTCGAAGGCGCGCGGCGTGTCGCGGTAGATCATGCGTGGCAGCTGGTCCAGCAGGATCAGCAGGCCCAGCCAGCCCTGCGGGCTTTGCTGCCACTCGTCGAGCCCACCCGCCAGGGCGTGCTCGACCAGCTCGCCAAACAGCGCATGGGCCTCGGCATCGTGATGCTTGCCGAACCACAGCGTGCTCTTCTCGTCAGCCACGGCCTGGGGACTGGTGCCCCAACCGAACCACCACTCCAGCAACGGCTGCCAAGGTGCGAGCATGACTTACTCCTTGTGGTAGGCGGTGACGCGCTCGACCTCTTCCTTCGAGCCGAGGATTACCGACACACGCTGGTGCAGGCTTTCCGGCTTGATGTCGAGGATGCGATCGTAACCGTTGGTGGAGGCGCCGCCGGCCTGTTCGATGATGAACGACATCGGGTTGGCTTCGTACATCAGGCGCAGCTTGCCCGGCTTGCTCGGCTCGCGGGCGTCACGTGGGTACATGAACAGGCCGCCACGGGTCAGGATGCGGTGCACGTCGGCCACCATCGAGGCGATCCAGCGCATGTTGTAGTTCTTCTTCAGCGGGCCGGTCTCGCCTGCCAGCAGCTCGCCCACGTAACGCTGAACCGGGGCTTCCCAGTGGCGCTGGTTGGACATGTTGATGGCGAACTCGGCGGTGCTTTCCGGCACGCGGATGTTTTCGTGGGTGAGGACGAAGCTGCCCAGTTCGCGGTCCAGGGTGAAGCCCTTGACGCCGTTGCCCAGGGTCAGGATCAGCATGGTCTGCGGGCCATAGATGGCGTAACCGGCGGCGACCTGCTGGGTGCCTGGCTGCAGGAAAGCATTTTCGTTCAGGGTTTCGTTTTGGCTCAGGTACTCGTTAGGGCAACGCAGTACCGAGAAGATGGTGCCGACCGAAACGTTGACGTCGATGTTGGACGAGCCGTCCAGCGGGTCGAAGACCAGCAGGTAGGCGCCTTTCGGGTACTTGCCCGGAATCTGGTAGGCGTTGTCCATTTCTTCGGAGGCCATGCCAGCCAGGTGGCCGCCCCATTCGTTGGCTTCCAGCAGGATATCGTTGGAAATCACGTCCAGTTTCTTCTGGACTTCGCCCTGCACGTTTTCAGTGCCCATGCTGCCCAGCACACCGCCGAGGGCGCCTTTGGACACGTGATGGCTGATTTCCTTGCACGCACGCGCCACCACTTCGATCAGGAAGCGCAGATCGGCAGGGGTATTGTTGCTGCGGGTCTGCTCAATCAGATAGCGACTCAGGGTAACGCGGGACATGTATGGCTCCGAAAGGATTGGGGGATAAAAAACCCACGCAGTTTACAGGGAGAGTTGCAGGCTAGCGAGTGATGAGTCTCGCCACGGCTCTCAGACGGCACAATAGGTCGGTAGTTCAGCGCGCGCCAGGCCGGTGGTCGGAGTGAGGCCCATTCGCGGGTGAACCCGCTCCCACAGGACTTTCACAAAATTCAGGGCCTGTGCAGTCCCTGTGGGAGCGGGTTTACCCGCGAAGAGGCCGGCACAGGCTTACCTCAATCCAAAGCCTTCCAGATCTCGCTGGCATACTCCCGAATGGTCCGGTCCGACGAGAACCAGCCCATCCGCGCAGTGTTCAGCACCGCCATGCGCCACCACTCCTGCGGCTTGTGCCACAACTCCTCGACCCGCCGCTGGGCGTCCCAGTAGGCATCGAAGTCGGCACATACCAGAAAGCGGTCATGGGCCACCAACCCATCGATCAACGCGCTGTAGCGCGACGGATCATCCGGCGAGAACACCCCGCTGCGGATGGCCTGCAGCACGTCGTTCAGGCGGCTGGACGCGGCAATCGCCGCACTGGCGCCGAAGTCCCCGGCACGCCGCCGGGCTTCCACCTGCTGCGCGGTAAGGCCGAAGATGAACATGTTGTCGGCACCTACCTGCTCGCTCATCTCCACGTTGGCGCCATCCAGGGTGCCGATGGTAAGCGCGCCGTTCAGGCCGAACTTCATGTTGCTGGTACCGGAGGCTTCGTAACCGGCGGTGGAAATCTGCTCGGAAAGGTCCGCCGCCGGAATGATGCTTTCGGCCAGGCTGACGTTGTAGTTGGGCAGGAACACCACCTTCAACAGGCCGCGCACGGTCGGGTCGTTGTTCACCACCCGGGCGATGTCGTTGGCCAGCTTGATGATCAGCTTGGCCTGGTGGTAACTGGCCGCGGCCTTGCCGGCGAAAATCTTCACTCGCGGCACCCAGTCGGTCCCGGGATCGTTGCGCATGGCCTGGTACAGCGCCACGGTATGCAGCAGGTTGAGCAACTGGCGCTTGTACTCATGGATGCGCTTGACCTGCACATCGAACAACGCCTCGGGGTTCACGGTGACGCCCAGGCGGTCCTGGATGATGCTGGCCAGGGCACGCTTGCTGTGCAGGCGCTGCGCAGCGAACTGCTTGCGGAAGCCGCCCTTGTCGGCAAACGGCACCAGGCCGGCCAGGCGCCCTTCCGGGTCGTCCAGCAGTTCCGGACCCAGCGCCTCGACCAGCATCGCGGTCAACTGCGGGTTGGACTGGTACAGCCAGCGGCGGAATGTAATGCCGTTGGTCTTGTTGTTGATCCGTTGCGGGTAGAGCTTGTGCAGTTCGGCGAACACCGTGCTTTTCATCAGTTTGCTGTGCAGCGCCGACACACCGTTGACGCTGTGCGAGCCGAGGAACGCCAGGTTGCCCATACGCACCCGGCGACCGTTGTCTTCCTCGATCAGCGACACGGCCCGCAGCACGTCGAAGTCGTGCAGGCCTTTCGCCCGCAGCGCGTCGATGTGATAAGCGTTGATCAGATAGATGATCTGCATGTGCCGCGGCAGCATGCGTTCCATCAGCGCCACCGGCCAGGTTTCCAGGGCTTCGGGCAACAAGGTATGGTTGGTGTAGGCTAGGGTGCCGACGGTCAGCTCCCAGGCGGTATCCCAAGGGATTTCATGCTGGTCGACCAGCAGGCGCATCAGCTCGGCCACGGCGATCGACGGGTGGGTGTCGTTGAGCTGGATGGCTGCCGCGTCCGGCAGGTTGAGCAGGTTGTCGTGCATGTTCAGGTGGCGGCGCAGCAGGTCCTGCAGTGAGGCCGAGACGAAGAAGTATTCCTGACGCAAGCGCAGTTCCTGGCCAGCCTCGGTGCTGTCGGCCGGGTACAGCACCCGCGAAATGCTTTCGGCCCGTGCCACCTCGGCCACTGCGCCCAGGTGGTCGCCGGCGTTGAAGCGTTCCAGGTGCAGCTCTTCCAGCGCCCGCGCACGCCATAGACGCAGGGTATTGACGCTGGCCCCGCGCCAACCGACCACCGGGGTGTCATAGGCCACCGCCCGCACGGTCTCGCCCGGCCACCACACCTGGCGCTGCTGGCCGTGGGTGTCGTGCACCGTTTCGACGCTGCCACCAAAGCTGATCGGGTAGATCACCTCGGCGCGCTCGAACTCCCAGGGGTTGCCGAAGTCCAGCCAGTTCTCGGTCTGCTCCTGCTGCCAGCCATCGACCATGGCCTGGCGGAACAGCCCGTGCTCATAGCGGATGCCATAGCCGTGGGCGGCGATGCCCAAGGTCGACATGCTTTCCATGAAGCACGCCGCCAGGCGCCCCAGCCCACCGTTGCCCAGCGCGGCATCGGGCTCGAGCAGGCGGATGCGCTCCAGGTCCACGTTCAGCCCTTCCAGCGCGTCACGGGCAATACCCAGCAGGCCCAGGTTGCTCAGGCTGTCGTACAGCAAGCGCCCGATGAGAAATTCAAGGGAAAGGTAATAGACCCGCTTCTGGCTACGGCGATAAGCCTGACGGGTGTGGTCCATCCAGTGATCGACCATGTGATCGCGCGCAGCCAGGGCAATGGCTTCGAACCAGTCATGGTCGAAGGCATGCTCCGGGTCCTTGCCGACCGCGTAGGTCAGCTTGTCCAGTACAGCGGCGCGGAATTCGGCCACCTCGGCGTCACGAGCTTTGGGTTCCTGGGACATGCGGCATCCTCTGGCAAGTTGACGAAAACGGAGGGAGACTGTTGAGCCTAGCCCCTTCGACAGGGAGTGACAGTTACCGTTCGCAGTTTTCATGCCCACTCTGCGATTCCGGCAAAAGGTTGTTCATAAATTGAACAATTCCGGTATGATCGCGCGCCCCAAGACCGTGATACACCCCCATAACGATGAAAACGACCCTGATCGCCGCGGCCGAAGTCGACCGCCTGGAGACCTGGCAGCGCTACACCAGCAACATGTGCCATGGCTGCCATTCGACCTGCTGTACCCTGCCGGTGGAGGTGAAGATCAAGGATCTGATCCGCATCGGCGTGGTGGACGAGTTCGAGAAAGACGAACCACCGAAGAACATCGCCAAGCGTCTGCAGAAGGACGGCATCATCGAACGCTTCAACCAGAAGTCGGGGATCTTCACCCTGACCCGGATGAGCAATGATGACTGCCTGTACCTGGATCGTAAAAGCCGGCTGTGCACCATTTATGACAAGCGGCCGGACACCTGCCGCAACCACCCCAAGGTCGGGCCGCGGCCGGGGTATTGTGCGTACAAGCCCAAGGTGGTCGGGCGCTGATCCTGCTTTGCATTTGAGATCCTGGGGCTGCCCTGCAGCCCCAAAATCTGCAGGCAAACAAAAACGCCCCCGGCCTTTCGACCGGGGGCGTTTTTGTTTCAGCTCAAGCTAGACGATCAAGCCTTGGCTTTCTTGGCAGCGCGGGTACGCTCGCCTTCGTCCAGGATCTTCTTGCGCAGGCGGATCGACTTCGGAGTCACTTCGCACAGCTCGTCGTCCTGGATGAATTCCAGGGCCTGTTCCAGGGTGTGGCGAACCGGCGGTACCAGGGCGATGACTTCGTCTTTGCCCGAAGCACGCATGTTGTCGAGCTTCTTGCCTTTGGTCGGGTTCACGCCCAGGTCGTTGTCACGGCTGTTAAGGCCGATGATCTGACCGTTGTAGATGTCCTGGCCGTGCTCGATGAACAGCTTGCCGCGAGCCTGCAGGGTTTCCAGCGAGTAGGTCAGCGCCTTGCCGGTCTCGATCGAAACCAGTACACCGTTCAGGCGGCCGGACATCTGGCCTGGCTTCATGGTGTCGTAGCGATCGAAGATCGAGGTCAGGATGCCGGCACCGTTGGTCAGGGTCAGGAACTGGTTACGGAAACCGATCAGACCGCGAGCAGGTACGTTGTACTCCAGACGTACACGGCCCTTGCCATCCGGCGCCATGTTGGTCAGGTCGCCTTTACGCAGGCCCATTTCTTCCATGACCTTGCCCTGGGATTCTTCAGGGATGTCGATGGTGACGTTCTCGAACGGCTCCTGCTTGACGCCATTCTCTTCGCGGATGATCACTTCAGGGCGGCCTACGGCCATCTCGAAGCCTTCACGGCGCATGGTTTCGATCAGTACCGACAGGTGCAGCTCACCACGGCCGGAAACCTTGAACTTGTCAGCCGAGTCGCCTTCTTCAACGCGCAGTGCAACGTTGTACAGCAGCTCTTTGTCCAGACGTTCCTTGATGTTGCGGCTGGTGACGAACTTGCCTTCCTTGCCACAGAACGGCGAGTCGTTGACCTGGAAGGTCATCGAAACGGTCGGCTCGTCAACGGTCAGCGGCTTCATCGCTTCGACGTGGTTCATGTCGCACAGGGTGTCGGAGATGAACAGCTCTTCGAAGCCGCTGATGCAGACGATGTCGCCAGCAGTGGCTTCTTCGACGTCAACGCGGTGCAGGCCGTGGTGACCCATCAGCTTGAGGATACGGCCGTTGCGCTTCTTGCCTTCGGTGTCGATGGCGACGACCGGGGTGTTCGGCTTGACGCGGCCACGAGCGATACGGCCAACACCGATAACACCGAGGAAGCTGTTGTAGTCCAGTGCCGAGATCTGCATCTGGAACGGGCCGTCGACGTCAACGGTCGGAGCCGGTACGTGGTCGACGATGGCCTGGTACAGCGGGGTCATGTCTTCGGCCATGTTGGTGTGGTCCAGGCCGGCGATGCCGTTCAGGGCCGAGGCGTAGACGACCTGGAAGTCCAGCTGGTCGTCGGTGGCGCCGAGGTTGTCGAACAGGTCGAAGATCTGGTCCAGAACCCAGTCAGGACGCGCGCCCGGGCGGTCGACCTTGTTGATGACCACGATCGGCTTCAGGCCGGCTTCGAAGGCCTTCTTGGTCACGAAGCGGGTTTGCGGCATCGGGCCGTCCTGGGCGTCGACCAGCAGCAGTACCGAGTCGACCATCGACATTACACGTTCAACTTCGCCACCGAAGTCGGCGTGGCCGGGGGTGTCGACGATGTTGATGCGGTAGTCGTTCCAGCGGATGGCGGTGTTTTTCGCCAGGATAGTAATGCCGCGCTCTTTTTCCTGGTCGTTGGAGTCCATCACGCGCTCGTCGTTGAGCTCGTTACGCTCCAGGGTGCCGGACTGGCGCAGGAGTTTGTCGACCAGGGTGGTTTTACCATGGTCAACGTGGGCGATGATGGCGATGTTACGCAGATTTTCGATCACAACTGTATCTCGATCAGAGGATTCGGTTGCCGCCAGTGTAGGCGGCGAATATGTACGCTTTGAGGCTCAGCGGGCCCGATGGTCGGGAGGGCGATGGCGGATGCTGCCGCCATACAGCCCTGGCGTCTTATGTCGGACGATAAACACGCACATTGGCATGTCCCTCACTGAGCAGGTGGTGTGCGTGCAGACGGCTCATCACACCTTTGTCGCAATACAGCAAGTACTGGCGGTTGGCATCCAGGTGCTTGAACTTGCTATTGATGGCATAGAACGGCATGGCCTGGACTTCGATACCGTCCAGCACCAGAGGTTCGTCTTCCTGGGCATCGGGGTGGCGAATGTCGATGACGATCTGACCCGGCAGCGCCTCGGCCACTTCCTCGACTTCGATGTCCTTGCCCAGCTCGTCGATCACATGGTCGATGGAGATGAATTTGGCACGCTCCAGGGCGCGCTCCAGCACGGCCATGTCGAACTGCTTTTCTTCGTGCTCCATGCGGTGACGCTTGGCATGGGTAGTCGGATTCACCGAGATCACGCCGCAGTACTCCGGCATGTGCTTGGCAAAATCGGCAGTGCCGATTGCGGTGGCCTGGTCGATGATGTCCTGCTTGTGGCTGGCCAGCAATGGGCGCAGCACCAGCTTGTCGGTGGCCGAGTCGATGATCGACAGGTTCGGCAGGGTCTGGCTGGACACCTGGGAAATCGCCTCGCCGGTGACCAGCGCATCGATCTCCAGGCGGTCGGCCATGTGCGCGGCGCCACGCAACATCATGCGCTTGAGGGTCACGCCCATGTAGCTGTTGTCGACCTTGTTGAGGATCTCGCCAACCACTTCTTCGAACGGCACGCTGATGAACAGCACGCGCTGGCTGCTGCCGAACTTCTTCCACAGGTAGTGGGCCACTTCCATCACGCCCAGCTCGTGGGCACGGCCGCCGAGGTTGAAGAAGCAGAAGTGGGTCATCAGGCCGCGGCGCATCATCTGATAGGCCGCCACGGTGGAGTCGAAGCCACCGGACATCAGCACCAGGGTCTGCTCCAGGGCACCCAGCGGGTAGCCACCGATGCCCTGGTGCTGGTTGTGGATCACGTACAGGCGCTGGTCACGGATTTCGATGCGCACCAGCACTTCCGGGTTCTTCAGCTCGATGCCGGCGGCACCGCACTGCTGGCGCAGCTGGCTGCCAACGTAACGGTCGACGTCCATCGAGGTGAAGTCGTGGTGGCCGCCGCGCTTGCAGCGCACGGCGAAGTGCTTGCCGGCCAGCAGGTGACCGAAGTGCTGCTTGCACTTGGCAACGATGTCGTCGAAGTCACCCAGCGGGTATTCCTCTACCTGCAGGAAGTGGGTGATACCCGGGGTGCAGGTGAGGCGCTCGATCATCTCGCGCTGGACTTTTTCGTCTTCGACGCGGGTGACCACTTCGAGATTGTCCCAGACACCATCGACCACGAGCTCAGGGTCGAGGTCCTTGAGCACGTTGCGGATGTTCTTGCCGAGCTGGCGGATGAAGCGCTTGCGCACCGGCCGGCTCTTGATGGTGATTTCTGGGAAGACTTTGACGATAAGTTTCATTGGTTAACAGCGCGCGCAGGGCCTGCCGAAAATGAGGGGCGCGAATTATAGCGGAAACTGCTCAGGATTTGACCAACTTTTGATCAGAAGCTTTCAGATAAATGCAGGAGGCGGGTTTTGTGCTGCCAGCTCCGGCCCTTTCGCGGGTAAACCCGCTCCCACAGGGACCGCACACAATTCCAAGGTTGTGCTATCCCCTGTGGGAGCGGGTTCACCCGCGAAGAGGCCCTCAAGAAAAGCATACAACTCAAGCAATGCACACTATTGGTGCACTGCTACCAAAATTCGCATCTTATGGGTGCACTCTCCCCCGCCACCCCACCGCCAGATGCCCGCAAACGCCCCCTTTTATCCCGCGCTCGCCATTTTCGGGCACTGGCATGCAATTTGCTCCCTTGTGAGGCAGGTAAAGCTTGGCCGACTATCCGCGCCCGGCAACACCCTTTTTCCAGGGCAGCGGCCCACCGCGCTCTAGACCATCCGGAGGACAACATGTCGAAGTCGGTTCAACTCATCAAAGATCATGACGTCAAGTGGATTGATCTGCGTTTCACGGACACCAAAGGCACTCAGCACCACGTGACCATGCCGGCGCGTGATGCGCTGGAAGACGACTTCTTCGAGGTCGGCAAGATGTTCGACGGTTCCTCCATCGCTGGCTGGAAAGGCATCGAAGCTTCCGACATGATCCTGATGCCGGTCGACGAAACTGCCGTACTGGACCCGTTCACCGAAGAACCGACCCTCATCATCACCTGCGACATCGTCGACCCGTCGAGCATGCAGGGCTACGATCGTGACCCTCGCGCCATCGCCAAGCGCGCCGAAGAGTACCTGAAGAGCACCGGCATCGGTGACACCGTATTCGCAGGCCCCGAGCCTGAGTTCTTCATCTTCGACGAAGTGAAGTTCCAGTCGGACATCTCCGGCTCGATGTTCAAGATCTTCTCCGAACAAGGCTCGTGGATGACCGGCGCTGACGTGGAAGGCGGCAACAAAGGCCACCGCCCAGGCGTGAAAGGCGGCTACTTCCCGGTTCCGCCGTTCGACCACGACCACGAAATCCGTACTGCCATGTGCAACGCACTGGAAGAAATGGGCCAGACCGTTGAAGTTCACCACCACGAAGTGGCGACTGCCGGCCAGAACGAAATCGGCGTCAAGTTCAACACCCTGGTGAAGAAGGCTGACGAAGTACAGGCGCTGAAATACGTCGTGCACAACGTTGCCGATGCCTACGGCCGTACCGCTACCTTCATGCCGAAGCCACTGTACGGCGACAACGGCTCGGGCATGCACGTGCACATGTCGATCTGGAAAGACGGCAAGAACACCTTCTCGGGTGAAGGCTATGCCGGTCTGTCCGACACCGCTCTGTACTTCATTGGCGGTATCATCAAGCACGGTAAGGCCCTGAACGGCTTCACCAACCCGTCGACCAACTCCTACAAGCGTCTGGTCCCAGGCTTTGAAGCCCCGGTAATGCTGGCCTACTCGGCTCGCAACCGTTCCGCCTCGATCCGTATTCCTTATGTCGGCAGCCCGAAAGCCCGCCGTATCGAAGCACGCTTCCCGGACCCATCGGCCAACCCGTACCTGGCCTTCGCGGCCCTGCTGATGGCCGGCCTGGACGGTATCCAGAACAAGATCCACCCAGGCGATGCTGCCGACAAGAACCTGTACGACCTGCCGCCTGAAGAGGCCAAGGACATCCCGCAGGTTTGCGGCAGCCTGAAAGAAGCTCTGGAAGAGCTGGACAAAGGCCGTGCGTTCCTGACCAAGGGCGGCGTATTCTCCGACGACTTCATCGATGCCTTCATCGAGCTGAAGAGCGAAGAAGAAATCAAGGTCCGTACCTTCGTTCACCCGCTGGAGTACGAGCTGTACTACAGCTGCTGATCTAATCGGCGCCTCGCGCCGATGACATGATCAGGACGGCCTCCCTCGGGAGGCCGTTTTCGTTTCTGCGCCATACGAAAGCCACAGAACTCCAGCCCGCCACGCTATGCTCTATATTGGTGCACGCTTGAGCGCCGCGCCCCTGTTTGCTCCCCAATCTGGTTCACATGAAACGCTTCACCAAGACTTTCTGATCCGAATTTGCGCAGATTCAGGCCTTTATCGGCAAATTCCGCTTCTTTTCGGAGCTTTGGTTTGTTTCTTGCATTTCCTGCAGGTAGAGAGTCTCGCATCAGCGGATCCACCGAGCGCCCGGCCATGGCCGCGCCATGCCAGCCAAGCGCCAAAAGAGGTCAACGACGCCTTATGACCATCAGCGATGCACAGCACCGTCTGCTTCTGGACAACCTGACCACCGCCACGCTACTGCTCAACGCCGAGTTGCGCCTGGAATACATGAACCCGGCCGCGGAAATGCTGCTGGCGGTCAGTGGCCAGCGCAGCCATGGGCAGTTCATCAGCGAACTGTTCACCGAATCGACCGAGGCACTCAGCTCGCTGCGCCAGGCGGTCGAGCAGGCGCACCCGTTCACCAAGCGCGAAGCGCAGCTCACCTCGCTGACCGGGCAGACCATCACCGTCGACTATGCGGTAACGCCGATCCTGCACCAGGGCCAGACCCTGTTGCTGCTGGAGGTACACCCGCGTGACCGGCTGCTTCGCATCACCAAGGAAGAAGCCCAGCTGAGCAAGCAGGAAACCACCAAGATGCTGGTGCGCGGCCTGGCCCACGAAATCAAGAACCCCCTCGGCGGCATTCGCGGCGCAGCCCAGCTGCTGGCTCGCGAGCTGCCTGACGAAGGCCTGCGCGACTATACCAACGTGATCATCGAAGAGGCCGACCGCCTGCGCAACCTGGTCGACCGCATGCTCGGCTCGAACAAGCTGCCGTCGCTGGCCATGACCAATATCCACGAAGTGCTGGAGCGGGTCTGCAGCCTGGTGGAAGCCGAAAGCCAGGGTTGCATCACTTTGGTGCGCGATTACGACCCTAGCCTGCCGGATGTGTTGATCGACCGCGAACAGATGATCCAGGCCGTGCTCAACATCGTGCGCAACGCCATGCAGGCGATCAGTTCGCAGAACGAACTGCGCCTGGGTCGCATCACCCTGCGCAGCCGTGCCTTGCGCCAGTTCACCATCGGCCACGTGCGCCATCGCCTGGTGGCGCGGGTGGAAATCATCGACAACGGCCCGGGCATCCCGCCGGAACTGCAGGACACCCTCTTCTATCCCATGGTCAGCGGCCGCCCGGACGGTACCGGGCTAGGCCTGGCCATTACCCAGAACATCATCAGCCAGCACCAGGGCCTGATCGAGTGTGAAAGCCATGCAGGCCATACCGCCTTCTCGATCTACCTGCCCCTGGAACAAGGAGCCACCGCCTCATGAGCCGAAGTGAAACCGTATGGATCGTCGACGATGATCGCTCCATCCGTTGGGTCCTGGAAAAAGCCCTGCAACAGGAAGGCATGACCACCCAGAGCTTCGACAGCGCCGATGGCGTGATGGGCCGCCTGGCGCGCCAGCAACCGGACGTGATCATTTCCGACATCCGCATGCCCGGCACCAGTGGCCTCGACCTGCTGGCACAGATCCGTGAGCAGCACCCGCGCCTGCCGGTCATCATCATGACTGCCCACTCCGACCTGGACAGCGCCGTCGCCTCGTACCAGGGCGGCGCCTTCGAGTACCTGCCCAAGCCGTTCGATGTGGACGAGGCAGTCTCGCTGGTCAAACGCGCCAACCAGCACGCCCAGGAGCAACAGGGGCTGGATGTACCGCAGAGCCTGGCACGCACTCCGGAAATCATCGGTGAAGCTCCGGCGATGCAGGAGGTGTTCCGCGCCATTGGCCGCCTCAGCCACTCCAACATCACCGTACTGATCAACGGTGAGTCCGGTACCGGCAAGGAGCTGGTGGCCCACGCCCTGCACCGCCATAGCCCGCGCGCGGCGTCGCCGTTCATTGCCCTGAACATGGCCGCCATCCCCAAGGACCTGATGGAGTCCGAGCTGTTCGGCCATGAGAAAGGCGCATTCACCGGCGCCGCCAACCTGCGCCGGGGGCGCTTCGAGCAGGCAGATGGCGGAACCCTGTTCCTCGACGAAATCGGCGACATGCCCGCCGACACCCAGACCCGCCTGCTGCGGGTGCTGGCCGATGGCGAGTTCTATCGCGTGGGCGGCCATGTGCCGGTCAAGGTCGATGTGCGCATCATCGCCGCCACCCACCAGAACCTGGAGTCGCTGGTACAGGCCGGCAAGTTCCGCGAGGACTTGTTCCACCGCCTGAACGTGATCCGCATCCACATTCCACGGCTGGCCGACCGCCGCGAGGATATCCCCGCCCTCGCCCGCCACTTCCTCGCCCGCGCCGCCCAGGAACTGGCGGTCGAGCCGAAGATCCTCAAACCGGAAACCGAGGAGTTCATCCGCAACCTGCCATGGCCGGGCAACGTGCGACAAATGGAGAACACCTGCCGCTGGATCACCGTGATGGCCTCCAGCCGCGAAGTGCTGATCGGCGACCTGCCACCCGAGTTGCTGAACCTGCCACAGGACGCCGCGCCGGTAACCAACTGGGAGCAGGCCCTGCGCCAGTGGGCCGACCAGGCCTTGGCGCGTGGGCAGACCAGCCTGCTGGACAGTGCAGTGCCGAGCTTTGAGCGGATCATGATCGAGACAGCGCTCAAGCACACTGCTGGGCGTCGGCGCGATGCAGCGCTGTTGCTGGGTTGGGGGCGCAATACCCTGACGCGCAAGATCAAGGAGCTGGGGATGAATGTGGCGGGTGGGGATGATGAGGAAGGTGATGACCATTAATCCTTGACTGGCTGCACCGACGCATTCGCGGGTAAACCCGCTACCACAGGTACAGCGCCAGCCTCAAGGTCGGCGCCGTACCTGTGGGAGCGGGTTTACCCGCGAATGCGTTTGTAGAACCAGAACAGATATCGGCTCCATGCACCGTTCCTGTGCCCGATGCACCTCACGAAGGCACAAATCCCCTCAAAAAACGGCTAATTCACCCTTAAAGCCCAATATTCTCGGGCTTTGCAAAACTGGCACGCCCCCTGCAATACCTAATACATCTCCAGTTTCGGGGGCCCTGGTACAGGCAGGCCGGGTGAACCCCTCTTTTATTCGCAACATCGCCAGTTTTGGGGACCTCGGTACAGGCAGGCCGGGATATCCCCTCTTTTATTCGTGCAGTTTCACCTGCACCCGCCAGCGCCCAGCGTCCTCTGCACCGGCCCACTCACCGTGCAAGGGGCGCGCGGCCACCACCGTCAGCAACAAGCCTTCCTTGCTCTTCTGCACCCGCCAGCTCACAGGTTTGCCCTGCAGGCTCAGCTGTCCTTGCCGGGCCTTGCCCTGGGCCTGGAACAACAGCGCAACCGTACCTTCCACATTTTCGCCATGCAGCTGAGGCTCTTCGTTGAACCACAGGTCCAGGCCATCCTGCACCACCTCCACCTGCTGCAGTTCGCGCTCGTCGGTCGTGGTCAGGCGGCCGATCATCAGCCCCACCATCAAGCCGACAATTGCCAGCGACAGCATCATCCGCGGGAACGCCTTCGAACGCACGTCCGGTTCGGGGGTAGAATGCCCGTCATCTTCACGCTTGGAGCCGTGCATGTTTCACGTCATCCTTTTTCAACCAGAAATTCCGCCAAATACCGGCAACATCATTCGCCTGTGCGCCAACAGCGGCTGCGACCTGCACCTGATCGAGCCCATCAGCTTCGAACTGGATGACAAGCGCCTGCGGCGCGCGGGGCTGGATTACCACGAGTATGCCACGCTCAAGCGCCACGAGAGCCTGGCCGGATGCCTGGAAAGCCTGGGCAACCCACGGCTGTTCGCCTTCACTACCAAGGGTTCTCATCCGTTCCACGAAGTGGCCTACCAGCCGGGTGATGCCTTCCTGTTCGGGCCCGAGAGCCGTGGCTTGCCGACCGAAGTGCTGGACAGCCTGCCGGGCGAGCAACGCCTGCGCCTGCCGATGCGACCGGGGTGCCGCAGCCTGAACCTGTCCAATACCGTGGCAGTGACGGTGTATGAGGCGTGGCGGCAGAATGGGTTTGCCGGGAGCTGAGCTATAGCCTGTGCCGGCCTCTTCGCGGGTAAACCCGCTCCCACAGTAACCAAGCCAACCTCAAGGGCAGCGCTGTACCTGTGGGAGCGGGTTTACCCGCGAAGGGGCCGGCACAGGCAACAAAAAAGCGCCCAGAGAGGCGCTTTCTTGATACCGGCAGCTATTACTGCACAGTCGGCGCTTCGCCAGCTTCCTGCATGCGCTGCATTTCCTGCGCGTACAGGGCGTCGAAGTTGACCGGCGACAGCATCAGGGCCGGGAACGAACCGCGGGTCACCAGGCTGTCCAGGGTCTCACGGGCGTACGGGAACAGGATGTTCGGGCAGAACGCACCCAGGGTGTGGCTCATCGATGCCGCGTCCAGGTTCTTGATCAGGAAGATACCGGCCTGCTGCACTTCAGCGATGAAAGCCACTTCGTCACCATTCTTGACGGTGACCGACAGGGTCAGCACCACCTCATGGAAGTCACCTTCCAGGGCTTTCTGCTTGGTGTTCAGGTCCAGGGCAACGCTCGGCTCCCAGGTCTGGCGGAAGATCTGCGGGCTTTTCGGTGCCTCGAACGAGAGGTCGCGCACATAGATGCGCTGCATGGAGAACTGAGGGCTGTTGTCTTCTGCAGCAGCGCCGTTGGTCTGTTGGTCAGTCATGGCAGATCCTTATCCTAATGTTTTTGAATGCAGTGCAAATCAGGCCGCCAGCAGCGCATCGAGCTTGCCGGCGCGCTCCAGGGCATAAAGGTCATCGCATCCACCGACGTGGGTACTACCGATCCAGATCTGCGGCACCGATGTACGACCGGCCTTCTGGCTCATTTCGGCGCGAACCTGCGGCTTGCCGTCGACCTTGATTTCCTCGAAAGCCACGCCCTTGCTCTCGAGCAGGTACTTGGCGCGCATGCAGTAGGGGCAGTAGTCGCTGGAATAGACGATGACGGGCTTCATATCACTTCACCAAGGGCAGGTTATCGGCTTTCCAGCTGGAAACGCCACCGCTCAGTTTGGCGGCGTTATAACCAGCCTTGAGCAACTCGCGGCAGATGGTGCCGGACTGCTGGCCCATCGAGTCGACGACAATCAGGGTCTTCTCTTTGTGCTTGTCCAGCTCGCTCATGCGGTTGACCAGCTTGTCCTGCGGGATGTTCACCGCACCGACAATGTGACCGGCGGAGTACTCCTTGGTCGGGCGGATGTCGATGACCAGGGCCTTCTCGGCATTGACCAGGGCCGTCAGCTGGCCGTTGCTCAGGCTCTGGCCGCCGCGGCGGATTTCGTTGACCAGCAGCGCGACCAGCAAAACAACGAAGATCGCCACCAGGATGTAGTGGTTTGTCGCAAATTGAATCAGGTTAGCAACCATCTGGGGTGTTCCACGCGATTGAAAATGCCGGCCAGTATACACAGCCCCTTATTGCCACCAAAGCCCGACGGGCGGGCGGCAAAGCCACCTGCGCATTGCTGGCACGCGCGCGCCGGTCGGGGGATGGGACGAATATTCGCCGCCGGTGACGCATTTGCCCTAAAATGCGTGTCTTTATCATCTTTGAACAACCGTGAGTTTGATTGATGACGAGTACGCCCAAACCCCTGGTCCTGATCATCCTGGATGGCTTCGGCCACAGCGAAAGCCCCGAATACAACGCCATCTACGCCGCCAATACACCGGTCTATGACCGCCTGCGCGCCAGCCAGCCGCATGGCCTCATTTCCGGCTCGGGCATGGATGTCGGCCTGCCGGACGGGCAGATGGGCAACTCCGAAGTCGGTCACATGAACCTCGGCGCCGGCCGCGTGGTGTACCAGGACTTCACCCGCGTGACCAAGGCCATCCGCGACGGCGAGTTCTTCGAGAACCCGGTGCTGACCGCTGCGGTGGACAAGGCAGCCGCTGCCGGCAAGGCCGTGCATATCCTCGGCCTGCTGTCCGATGGCGGCGTACACAGCCACCAGGACCATCTGGTGGCCATGGCCGAACTGGCCGCGCAGCGCGGTGCGCAGAAGATCTACCTGCACGCCTTCCTCGATGGCCGCGACACGCCGCCACGCAGCGCACAGTCGTCCATCGAACTGCTCGACGCCACCTTCGCCAAGCTGGGCAAGGGCCGCATCGCCAGCCTGATCGGCCGCTACTACGCCATGGACCGCGACAACCGCTGGGACCGCGTCAGCGCCGCCTACAACCTGATCGTCGACAGTGCTGCCGAATACACCGCCGACACCGCCCTGGCCGGCCTGGAAGCAGCCTACGCCCGCGACGAGAGCGACGAGTTCGTCAAAGCCACGCGCATTGGTGAAGCAGTCAAGGTCGAAGACGGCGACGCAGTGATCTTCATGAACTTCCGCGCCGACCGCGCCCGCGAGCTGTCGCGCGTGTTCGTCGAAGCCGACTTCAACGAATTCCCGCGTGCCCGCCTGCCAGAACTGGCCGCCTACATCGGCCTGACCCAGTACTCGGCGAAAATCCCGGCCCCCGCCGCCTTCGCCCCGGCCAGCCTGAACAACGTGCTGGGCGAGTACCTGGCGAAGAACGGCAAGACCCAGCTGCGCATCGCCGAAACCGAGAAGTACGCCCACGTCACCTTCTTCTTCTCCGGTGGCCGCGAAGAGCCGTTCGAAGGCGAAGAGCGCATCCTGATCCCGTCGCCGAAGGTCGCTACCTACGACCTGCAGCCGGAAATGAGCGCACCGGAGGTAACCGACCGTATCGTCGAGGCCATCGAGCAGCAGCGCTACGACGTGATCGTGGTCAACTACGCCAACGGCGACATGGTCGGCCACACCGGCGTGTTCGAAGCTGCGGTGAAGGCCGTCGAGGCTCTGGATGGCTGCGTCGGGCGCATCGTCGAAGCACTGGACAAGGTCGGCGGCGAAGCGCTGATCACCGCCGACCACGGCAACGTCGAGCAGATGGAAGACGAGTGCACCGGCCAGGCACACACCGCGCACACCACCGAGCCGGTGCCGTTCATCTATGTCGGCAAGCGCAACGTCAAGGTGCGTGAGGGCGGTGTACTGGCCGATGTGGCGCCGACCATGCTGAAGCTGCTGGGGTTGGAAAAGCCGGTGGAAATGACCGGCACCTCGATCCTGGTCGACGCCTGATTCTGTGAATTGGGGCCGCTCTGCGGCCCCAATAACACATGAATTCCAGACAAACGCCCCTCTGCACCCGCAGCGAGGCGTTTTTTTTGCCCGCCCGCGCGGGCATACTAGGCCAGTCTCCATCCTTGGTACGCCAACCCCCATGCTTCGCGCCCTGATCCTCCTAGCCCTGTCTTGCCTGCTCAGCCCGGCCTTTGCCGATGAGCGTGCGCAGACCCAGCAGCAACTGGACGCCACCCGCCAGGACATTGCCGAGCTCAAAAAGACGCTGGGCAAGCTCCAGGAAGAAAAGGCCGGTGTGCAAAAGGACCTCAAAGCTACCGAGACCGATATCGGCAACCTCGAAAAGCAGGTGGAGGCCCTGCAGCAAGAACTAAAAAAGACCGAGGGCGAGCTGGAGCGCCTTGATACCGAGAAAAAAAAACTCCAGAGCGCCCGCGTTGAACAACAGCGACTGATCGCCATCCAGGCCCGTTCGGCCTACCAGAACGGCCGCGAGGAATACCTCAAACTGCTGCTTAACCAGCAGAACCCCGAGAAGTTCGCCCGCACCCTCACCTACTACGACTACCTGAGCAAGGCGCGCCTGGAGCAACTGCGCACCTTCAACGAGACCCTGCGCCAGCTGGCCAACGTCGAACAGGAAATCGCTACCCAGCAGCAACAGTTGCTGGCCCAGCGCGCCGACCTCGACAGCCGCCGCCAGGCCCTGGAAACCGAGCGCGGCAAGCGCCAGCAGGTGCTGGCCAAGCTCAACAATGACATGAAGGACCGCGACCAGAAGCTGCAAGCGCGCGAGCAGGACCAGGCCGACTTGTCCAAAGTCCTCAAGACCATCGAGGAAACCCTCGCCCGCCAGGCCCGCGAGGCGGAAGAAGCGCGCAAGAAGGCCTTGCTGGCCCAGCAGGAAGCGGAAAAACGCCGCCAGCAGGAAGCCCTGGCCGCCGCTGCCGCCCGCGAACAAGCCCGCGAACCGGTGGAGCCGCCGAAAAAGGCCCGCACCACCCTGGGCCCGATGGTTTCCAGCGACGGCGCGAGCTACGGCGGCGCATTTTCTGCCGCACGGGGAAAACTTCCCTGGCCAGTCAATGGTCGATTGCTGGCACGCTTCGGTGATGCCCGCGGCAACGATGCCCGCGCCAAGTGGGACGGGGTGATGATCAGTGCCAACCCGGGCACCCAGGTGCGTGCCGTGCATGGCGGACGCGTGGTGTTCGCCGACTGGTTGCGCGGTGCCGGGCTTCTGGTCATTCTCGACCATGGCAACGGTTACCTGAGCCTGTACGGCCATAACCAGAGCCTGCTCAAGAGCGCCGGTGATATCGTCAAGGCCGGCGAAGCCATTTCCACCGTTGGCGACAGCGGCGGCCAGGACGCTGCCGGCTTGTACTTCGCTATCCGCCAGCAGGGTCGGCCTACCGACCCTTCGCAGTGGTGCCGGGGCTAGTCAAATTTTACGGCGTAGCCCATGGGCTGAGCCGATGCTCCCCAGGGAGCGCTTACAGGATCAGGAGTTCGTTCGACATGCTGCACTCGCCTCGTCTCACCCAGCTGGCCCTGTCCATCGCCTTGGCGGTCGGCGCGCCCCTGGCCACTGCCGCGGAGCCGGCCAAGCCGGCCGCAGTACCGGCCACCGAGGTGACCGCCAAGGCGCCACTGCCGCTCGAAGAGCTGCGCACCTTTGCCGAGGTCATGGACCGCATCAAGGCGGCCTATGTGGAGCCGGTGGACGACAAGACCCTGCTGGAAAATGCCATCAAGGGCATGCTCAGCAACCTCGACCCGCACTCGGCCTATCTCGGCCCCGAGGACTTCCAGGAACTGCAGGAAAGCACCAGCGGCGAATTCGGTGGGCTGGGCATCGAAGTGGGCCAGGAAGACGGCTTCATCAAGGTGGTCTCGCCGATCGACGACACCCCGGCCTCGCGTGCTGGCGTGCAGGCCGGCGACCTGATCGTCAAGATCAACGGCGCCCCGACCCGTGGCCAGACCATGACCGAAGCGGTCGACAAGATGCGCGGCAAGGTAGGCGAGAAAATCACCCTGACCCTGGTGCGCGACGGCGGCAACCCCTTCGACGTGACCCTGGCCCGCGCGGTCATCCAGGTCAAGAGCGTGAAAAGCCAGCTGCTGGAGAACGACTACGGCTACATCCGCATCACCCAGTTCCAGGTCAAGACCGGCGACGAAGTCGGCAAGGCCCTGGCCAAGCTGCGCAAGGACAACGGCAAGAAACTGCGCGGCGTGGTGCTGGACCTGCGCAACAACCCGGGCGGCGTGCTGCAGTCGGCGGTGGAAGTGGCCGACCACTTCCTGACCAAGGGCCTGATCGTCTACACCAAGGGCCGTATCGCCAACTCCGAGCTGCGTTTCTCGGCCGATCCGGCCGACGCCAGCGACGGCGTGCCACTGGTGGTGCTGATCAACGGCGGCAGTGCCTCGGCCTCGGAAATTGTCGCCGGCGCCCTGCAAGACCAGAAACGCGCCGTGCTGATGGGCACCGACAGCTTCGGCAAGGGCTCGGTGCAGACCGTGCTGCCACTGGCCAACGACCGTGCGCTGAAGCTCACCACCGCGCTGTACTTCACTCCCAATGGCCGCTCGATCCAGGCCCAGGGCATCGTCCCCGACATCGAAGTGCGCCCGGCCAAGCTCACCGCCGAAGCCGACACCGACAACTTCAAGGAAGCCGACCTGCAGGGCCACCTGGGCAACGGCAACGGTGGCGCCGACCGACCGACCGGCAGTGGCAAGCGCAAGGAGCGCCCGCAAGATGACGACTTCCAGCTGAGCCAGGCCCTGAGCCTGCTCAAAGGCCTGAACATCACCAAGGGCGACTGACCCACCCCATGCGTTATCTGCTGTGTCTGCTGTTCTGCCTGATGGCCGGGGTCGCGCAAGCGGCGCCGGCCGGCAAGGCCTACATGAGCATCATCATCGACGACCTGGGCCAGAGCAGCGAACGCGACAGCCGCACCCTGGCCCTGCCAGGTCCGGTGACCATGGCGATCATGCCCGATACCCCGCATGCCACCGACTTTGCCCGCCAGGCGCACAAGGCTGGCAAGACGGTGATCCTGCACATGCCCATGGACCCGGCCACCGGGCCCTATGCCTGGCACCCTGGCACGCCGATCGAAGAACTGGCCAAACGCCTGGACGCGGCCCTGGCCAAGGTTCCGTACGCCGCCGGCATCAACAACCACATGGGCAGCCGCATGACGGCACAGCGTGAGCCCATGGCCTGGTTGATGGGTGAGCTGCAGCAACGTCACCTGTTCTTCGTCGACAGCCGTACCAGCGCCGCCACCGTGGCCGCAGCCGAAGCCCAGCGCATCGGCCTGGCCCACGTTTCGCGTGATGTGTTCCTTGATGATGTGCGCACCACTGAAGCGATTACCGGTCAGTTGCAGCAGGGCATCGCCCTGGCGCGCAAGCAGGGGTCGGCAGTGCTGATCGGGCATCCTTATCCACAGACCCTGGAAGTGCTGGAACGGGAGTTGCCAAGGCTAAGGAGCCAGGGCATCGAGTTGATCAGGCTCAAGCAGATGATCGCCGTGCGCAGCAATCAGGCGATGCCGGGGCATGGCAAGAATGGCCGCTACACCAATCGCTGATATTGCTGTCGTCCCCGCCGCTTTCATAGAACAACACATGACTCATTGAATTAGCAGGGACCCTGTGGGAGCGGCTTTAGCCGCGAACACCGGCGCAGCCGGTGCCATGCACCGCGTTGGATTCTTCGCGGCTAAAGCCGCTCCCACAGAGTACGAGGATCGCTGGCGAATTCAGTTCCCTATGCGACAGCGCAGCCCAAAGGGCTGGGCAATCTCCCACAGAGCCCCCATTGGCCTCAGGTCAAAAAAAAAAACCCCGCTCAGATGAGCGGGGTTTTCTTTTGCCTCAACAGCGATCAGCTATACACACGCCCCAGCAACTGGCGGTGGCTTTCGAACTGGTCCAGCACATCACGCACGATCTGCTCTGGCGCAAAGCCCATCAGGTCGTATTCCTGGCTGCCATCGTGCAGGTACACCTCGGCACGATAGAAGCGCTGACGCACTTCCGGTTCGCCTTCCACCGGCGCTTCACTCGGCGCGGCCAGGTAACCATCCAGGCTCACTTCATAGACGAACGGGTTGCCCTCTTCCATCATCACCCGCAGGCCCATCATGTTGCGCGACTGGCCAACCCGGGTTTCCACCTCGAAGCCCAAGGTCTGCAGCTGCGCGGCGGCTTCTTTCAGCGCCGGGCTGACCTGCTTGTCCATGAAACGCTGGACCACGGCCTGGGTCGGCTGCAGTTCCAGCTGGGTCAGGCGCTCGGTGAAGCCACGACGGCCACGGGCGGCCAGCTCGGCGCGCTCCTGTTCGACCACCACGTCCTGCTTCATGGCCTTGTACAGGCCAAACATGAACAGTACCAGCACCACCGAGAACGGCAGGCCTGCCAGCACCACCATGGTCTGCATGGCCTCGAAATTACCCGCTAACAGCAGGCCGATGGTGACCAGGGTGATGACCACCGACCAGAACACCACCATCCAGTGCGGGGCGTCTTCGTCGACCTTGCCGCCTTTGCACGACAGGTTGGCCATCATCACCGCGCCAGAGTCGGCCGGGGTGAGGAACAGCACGAAGCCGACGAACACCGCTACACCGATCACGATCTTGGCCGCCGGGAAATATTCCAGCAGCTGGTAGATCGACATCGACGGCTGCTCCAGGGCGGTCTTGCCCAGCTCCACGGCGCCCCGGTTGATCACCAGGTCCAGCGCGGTGTTGCCGAAGATCGACAACCAGGCCAGGGTGAAGCCCAGCGGGATCAACAGTACGCCGCTGACCAGTTCGCGCACGGTGCGCCCCTTGGAGATGCGGGCAATGAACATACCGACGAACGGGCCCCAGGAGATCCACCACGCCCAGTAGAACACGGTCCACAGGCCCAGCCAGCGCTCGGACTTGCCGGCTTCGCCTTCATACACATAGAGGTCGAAGGTTTTCAGCACGATGCCGTTGAGGTAGTCACCGATGTTCTGCACGAAGCCGTTGAGCAGGTGCAGGGTTTCGCCGCCCAGCAGAACGAAGATCAACAGGCCGCTGAACAATACGATATTCAGGTTGGACAGGCGGCGAATGCCGTTTTCCACACCCGACACCGCCGCCACGGTGGCAACGCCGGCCATGACCAGGATCACCACCAGCAGGTTGGTCTTGCTGTGGTCCATGCCGAACAGGTATTCCAGGCCGGAGGCCACCTGCATCGAACCGATGCCCAGGTTGGTCACCAGGCCCAACAGGGTGACGAACATGCCGAAGATGTCCACGGCATTGCCGGCAGCGCCCTTGACCCAACGCTCACCGACCAGCGGGTACAGCGCCGAGCGCAGGGCCAGCGGCTGGTTGTGGCGGTAGGCGAAGTAACCCACGGCCAGGCCGACCAGGGCGTAGATCGCCCAGCCGTGCAGGCCCCAGTGCAGGAAGGTCAGTTGCAGGCCCTGGCGCGCGGCGTCGAGGCTGGCAGAGGTGCCTTCCGGTGGATTGAAGTAGTGGTCCAGGGGTTCGGAGGCGCCAAAGTACAGCAGCGAAATGCCGATACCGGAGGAGAACAGCATGCCGGCCCAGGCGCCGTAGCTGAAGTCGGGCTTGTCATCCTTGCCGCCAAGCTTGAGCTTGCCGTAGTCGGAGAAGGCCAGGTAGATGACGAACAGCAGGTAACCGCCGATCACCAGCATGTAATACCAGCCAAAGGTGCGCGTCAGCCATTTCTGGGCCACGCCCAGCACCTGGCCGGCGGTTTCGGGTACAGCGATAAGCAAGGCAGTCAGAACGAGGATCATCAGCGCGGAGGTGAAGAACACCACGCGGTTGACCCGTACCCTCTCGGCCGGAGGGTTGGTAAGTGAGGCAGAACTCATTGCACGAATGCTCCGGGCAGTGCGGCTGTGGAGGCTAATCAGTCTTTCCCGAGCAATTGGTGGAATATCCCCACTGCATCAGGTGTTATAAAAGCACCCTTGGAAACCGTGATCCCGAATCGATACGTTGCAAAAAAACAGACAGGTGGCCTGCTGCAAATGCCGCATCTCAGCCGAGGTGCGCGCATTCGTCACAGATCACCCCGCCCGCTCCAAGGGCCCGCCGCAGGGTCCATGACCGCACGGCAGAATCTGCATTTGCATCGCTCATGCCCGTCAACGCCTTGTATTCCGGGGGTTACGCGATTTCCTGGGGTGTCAATCCGTGCCTTCTCGACCGCCTGAAAGACTGTCAATGGCACAAATTGTCGCAGAGCTTATTCTTTATTGATTGAACGTTCAATCAAAACAAAATAGACTGGCCTTCGCCGAGTCAGCCGCCCGTCGTCTGCTCGCAGGCCTGAGGAGATAGCAAGATGCCCAAGGTCGGTATGCAACCCATCCGCCGCCAGCAGTTGATCGAAGCCACGTTGCAGGCGGTCGATCAGGTCGGACTGGGTGACGCCAGCATTGCGCTGATTGCCCGTTTGGCCGGTGTGTCGAACGGCATCATCAGTCACTACTTTCGGGACAAGAACGGCCTGATCGCAGCGACGATGGGTTACATCATGAACATGCTCAACGAAGGCGTTAGAGCACGTCGCCAGGCCCTGACGGACGACAGCCCGCGCGCCCACCTGAAAGTGATCATCGAGGGCAACTTCGATGCCAGCCAGGTGAACGGCCCGGCAATGAAAACCTGGTTGGCCTTCTGGGCTTCCAGCATGCACCAGCCCGATTTGCACAGGTTGCAGCGGATCAACGACCACCGCTTGTATTCCAACCTGTGCTGCCAGTTCCGCCGCGCCCTGCCGCTCTACCATGCGCGCAAGGCAGCCCGCGGCCTGGCTGCCTTGATCGATGGCTTGTGGCTGCGTGGTGCCCTGTCGGGTGATGAATTCGACACCGACCAGGCGATACGGATTGCTTACGAATACATGGATCTACAACTGGCTAAACAGCACACCCTGAGTACAAACGACCAGGCAGCTGAACAACCGCGCACGGCCCTTGCCAACCCGGCTGGAGCGTGACGCGCAAGCCAAACCACACACTGCACTTGCGAGGACACTATGGCCCGTTTCGGAACGCAAAAACTCTACATTGATGGCGCTTACGTCGACGCTGGCAGCGATGCCACTTTCGAAGCCATCAACCCGGCCACCGGCGAAGTCCTCGCCCACGTGCAACGTGCCACCGAGGCTGACGTCGAGAAGGCCGTCGAAAGCGCCGAGCGTGGCCAGAAAGTCTGGGCCGCCATGACCGCCATGCAGCGTTCGCGCATCCTGCGCCGCGCCGTCGAGATCCTGCGCGAGCGCAACGACGAACTGGCCATGCTGGAAACCCTGGACACCGGCAAGTCGTACTCGGAAACCCGCTACGTCGACATCGTCACCGGCGCCGACGTGCTGGAGTACTACGCTGGCCTGGTTCCGGCCATCGAAGGCGAGCAGATCCCGCTGCGCGAATCGTCCTTCGTCTACACCCGCCGCGAGCCGCTGGGCGTGACCGCCGGTATCGGCGCCTGGAACTACCCGATCCAGATCGCCCTGTGGAAATCCGCCCCGGCCCTGGCCGCCGGCAACGCGATGATCTTCAAACCGTCGGAAGTCACCTCGCTGACCACCCTGAAACTGGCCGAGATCTACACCGAAGCCGGCCTGCCGAACGGCGTGTTCAACGTCCTGACCGGCAGCGGCCGCGAAGTCGGCACCTGGCTGACCGAGCACCCGCGCATCGAAAAAGTCTCCTTCACCGGCGGCACCACCACCGGCAAGAAGGTCATGGCCAGTGCCTCGAGCTCGTCGCTCAAGGAAGTCACCATGGAACTGGGCGGCAAGTCGCCTCTGATCATCTGCGCCGACGCCGACCTGGACAAGGCCGCCGACATCGCGATGATGGCCAACTTCTACAGCTCGGGCCAGGTGTGCACCAACGGCACCCGCGTGTTCATCCCGGCTGAAATGAAGGCTGCCTTCGAAGCCAAGATCGTCGAACGCGTTGCCCGCATCCGCGCTGGCAACCCGGAAGACGAAAACACCAACTTCGGCCCGCTGGTCAGCTTCCAGCACATGGAAAGCGTGCTCGGCTACATCGCCAAGGGCAAAGAAGAAGGTGCCCGCGTGCTTTGCGGTGGCGAGCGCCTGACCGCCGGTGATTTCGCCAAGGGCGCCTTCGTGGCCCCGACCGTGTTCACCGATTGCACCGACGACATGACCATCGTCAAGGAAGAGATCTTCGGCCCGGTGATGAGCATCCTCACCTACGAAACCGAAGAAGAAGTCATCCGTCGCGCCAACGACACCGAATACGGCCTGGCCGCCGGTGTCTGCACCAACGACATCGCCCGCGCCCACCGCATCATCCACAAGCTGGAAGCCGGTATCTGCTGGATCAACGCCTGGGGTGAATCGCCGGCCGAAATGCCGGTCGGTGGCTACAAGCAGTCGGGCGTCGGCCGTGAGAACGGCGTCAGCTCGCTGGCTCAATACACTCGCATCAAGTCGGTCCAGGTCGAGCTGGGCGGCTACAACTCGGTTTTCTAAACCCTGTATAAGCCCCGCCCGTGCCGCTGTGCACGGGCGTTCCCGCTCCCTGATCACCGCCAACACGAGGGTACTTCCATGTCCCAAGAATTCGATTACATCATCGTCGGCGCCGGTTCGGCCGGTAACACCCTGGCTACCCGCCTGACCGAAGACGCCGGCGTCACCGTACTGCTCCTGGAAGCCGGTGGCCCGGACTACCGCTTCGACTTCCGCACCCAGATGCCGGCCGCCCTGGCCTTCCCGCTGCAGGGCCGCCGCTACAACTGGGCCTACGAGACCGACCCGGAGCCGCACATGGACGGCCGCCGCATGGAATGTGGCCGCGGCAAGGGCCTGGGCGGTTCGTCGCTGATCAACGGCATGTGCTACATCCGCGGTAACGCCATGGACTTCGACGGCTGGGCAGAACTGCCAGGCCTGGAAGACTGGACCTACCTCGATTGCCTGCCGTACTTCCGTAAAGCCGAAACCCGCGACATCGGCCCGAACGACTACCACGGCGGCGAAGGCCCGGTCAGCGTGACCACGCCAAAAGCGGGCAACAACCCGCTGTTCCACGCCATGGTCGAAGCCGGCGTGCAGGCCGGTTACCCGCGCACCGAAGACCTCAACGGCTACCAGCAGGAAGGCTTCGGTCCGATGGACCGTACCGTGACCAAGAACGGTCGCCGCTCCAGCACCGCCCGCGGCTACCTGGACCAGGCCAAGAAGCGCCCGAACCTGACCATCGTCACCCACGCCCTGACTGACCGCGTGCTGTTCGACGGCAAGCGCGCCATCGGCGTGACCTACCTGGTCGGCGACAGCGAAGAGCGCGTCGAAGCCCGCGCCCGCAAGGAAGTGATCGTCAGCTCCGGCGCCATCGCTTCGCCGCAACTGCTGCAGCGTTCCGGCGTTGGCCCGCGCGCCCTGCTGGAAAGCCTCGACATCCCGGTGGTGCACGACCTGCCGGGCGTTGGCGAAAACCTGCAGGACCACCTGGAACTCTACCTGCAGTACGCGTGCACCCAACCAGTGTCGCTGTACCCGTCGCTGCTGTGGTGGAACCAGCCGGCCATCGGTGCCGAGTGGATGTTCAACGGCACCGGCATCGGCGCCAGCAACCAGTTCGAGGCCGGTGGTTTCATCCGTACCCGCCCTGAATTCAAGTGGCCGAACATCCAGTATCACTTCCTGCCGGTCGCCATCAACTACAACGGCTCCAACGGCGTGAAGGAACACGGCTTCCAGGCACACATGGGTTCGATGCGCTCGCCAAGCCGCGGCCGTATCAAGCTCAAGTCCAAGGACCCGCGCCAGCACCCGAGCATCCTGTTCAACTACATGGCCACCGAGCAGGACTGGCAGGAGTTCCGTGACGGCATCCGACTGACCCGCGAAATCATGGCCCAGCCGGCGCTGGACCCGTACCGTGGCCGCGAGATCAGCCCGGGCGCGCACGTGCAGACCGACGAAGAACTGGACAAGTTCATCCGCGAGCACGCCGAAACCGCCTTCCACCCATCCTGCTCGTGCAAGATGGGCACCGACGACATGGCGGTGGTCGATGGCGAAGGCCGAGTGCACGGCATGCAAGGCCTGCGTGTGGTCGATGCGTCGATCATGCCGATCATCATCACCGGCAACCTCAACGCCACCACGATCATGATCGCCGAGAAAATCTCGGACAAGATTCGTGGCCGCAAGCCGCTGCCGCGCAGCACCGCCAAGTACTACGTGGCCAACGGTGCACCGGTGAAGGGCAAGCCGATGCGTGAAGTGAAGCAGGCGTAATCCTGCACCGGCCTCTTCGCGGCTAAAGCCGTTCCCACAGGGCTCACACAGGTTTTGAAAACTGTGCAGTACCTGTGGGAGCGGGTTCACCCGCGAAAGGGCCCGCCCAGGCAACCCCAGAAAAGGCACCCACCGCGGTGCCTTTTCTTCATCTGCAGAAACGCTTTACAGCCTGCCAATTCATCAGGTTAGAATCATTTGGCACGCGACCTGCTAGCGACATGCTATCAAGTCCTCTCCCCCCGCTGTCCCCCGGAGTACCTGCCTTTGGATGCAAGCACCATCAACAGCCTGTTCCTGATCGGCGCATTGCTGGTGGGCGCAAGTATCCTGGTCAGTTCGCTGTCGTCGCGCCTGGGCATCCCTATCCTGGTCATCATCCTCGCCGTCGGCATGGTCGCCGGGGTCGATGGTGGCGGCATCATCTTCAACAACTACCCGACCGCCTACCTGGTGGGCAACCTGGCTCTGGCCGTGATCCTGCTCGACGGCGGCCTGCGCACACGGGTGGCAAGCTTCCGCGTGGCGCTGTGGCCGGCGCTGTCACTGGCCACCATCGGCGTGATGATCACCACCGCCCTCACCGGCGTGGCCGCCGCCTGGCTGTTCAACCTGAGTCTGATCCAGGGCCTGCTGATCGGCGCCATCGTCGGCTCCACAGACGCTGCTGCAGTATTCTCGCTGCTAGGTGGCAAAGGCCTGAATGAACGGGTCAGTGCCACTCTGGAAATCGAATCGGGCAGCAACGACCCAATGGCGGTGTTCCTCACCGTCACGCTGATCGATATGATCGCCAGTGGCCAGACAGGCCTGCACTGGAGCCTGCTAGGGCACGTGCTACGCGAGTTCGGTATCGGCGGGCTGGTGGGCCTGGGCGGCGGCTGGCTGATGTTGCAACTGGTCAACCGCATCAAGCTGGCTGGCGGCCTGTACCCCATTCTGGTGATAGCCGGCGGCCTGGTGGTGTTCTCGCTGACCAACGCCTTGCACGGCAGCGGCTTCCTTGCCGTGTACCTGTGCGGCCTGGTGCTCGGCAACAAGCCGATCCGCAGCCGCCACGGCATCCTGCACATGCTCGACGGCATGGCCTGGCTGGCGCAGATTGGCATGTTCCTGGTATTGGGGTTGCTGGTCACGCCACACGATCTGCTGCCCATCGCCCTGCCGGCGCTGGGCTTGGCGCTATGGATGATCCTGGTGGCGCGCCCGCTGTCGGTGGTCGCCGCCCTGCTGCCGTTCAAAGCCTTCCACGGCCGTGAGAAAGGCTTCATTTCCTGGGTCGGCCTGCGCGGTGCGGTGCCGATCATCCTCGCGGTGTTCCCACTGATGGCCGGCCTGCCGGGCGCCCAGTTGTTCTTCAACCTGGCCTTCTTCATCGTGCTGGTGTCGCTGCTGGTGCAAGGCACCAGCCTGCCGTGGGTGGCCAAGTTGCTGAAAGTGACGGTACCGCCAGACCCGGCGCCAATCTCCCGCTCCGCCCTGGAAGTGCACATCACCAGCGAGTGGGAAATGTTCGTCTACCGCCTGGGCGCCGAAAAGTGGTGCATCGGCGCCGCCCTGCGCGAGCTGAAAATGCCCGAAGGCACGCGGATTGCCGCACTGTTCCGCGGCGAAAAGCTGCTGCACCCCTCAGGCAGCACCGTGCTGGAAGTCGGTGACATGCTCTGCGTGATCGGCCACGAGCACAACCTCCCGGCCTTGGGCAAACTGTTCAGCCAGGCACCACAACGTGGCCTTGACCTGCGTTTCTTTGGCGACTTCGTGCTCGAAGGCGATGCCGAACTGGGTGCGGTGGCAGCGCTTTACGGCCTGAAACTCGACGGCCTGGACGCGAAAATGCCGCTGGCCCAGTTCATCCGACAGAAGGTCGGAGGCGCTCCAGTAGTAGGTGACCAGGTCGAATGGCATGGCACGATCTGGACCGTGGCCACCATGGACGGGAACAAGATCCAGAAAGTAGGCGTCAGATTCCCCGAAGGAACGCGACCCGGACCTGGATTGTTCCTCTAAACTTCGTTTCTGCCGGATCCACAAGTAGTCTGCCTATGTCCCTGCGCGTGTACCTCCGCACAGCCCTGCTCGGGCTGTGCCTGTCTCTCTCTTTTGCAGCTACCGCGGCAGAAGCCCCGACCACCGCCAGCATCCAGAACAGCCTCGACAAGATCGCCGAGCGCAAGCTGCCCGAGGCTGAGCAGAAAGCCCTGCAACAGGTGCTGGAGCAAACCCTCAGCCTGCTCACCAGCAAGGAAGACAACGAGAAGAAACTCGCCGCGCTGAAGCAGCAGTTGACCAGCGCACCGAAGGAAACCAGCGACAGCCAGCGCGAACTGGCCAGGCTCAAGGAAAGCAAGCCACAGCCGGTAGCCCAGCGTTACGCCACACTCACCGTGCCGCAACTGGAACAGATGCTCAGCGAACGCAGCACCCAGCAGGGCGAGCTGCAGAAGGCGCTGTCCGAAGCCAACAGCCTGATCATCAACTCGCAGACCCGCCCGGAACGCGCCCAAGCCGAAATCAGCAACAGCCAGGCGCGCACCCAGCAGATCAACAACATCCTCAAGACCGGCAAAGATGCCAGCAAACCGATCAACACCGACCAGCGTAACCAGCTCAATGCCGAACTGGCCTCACTCAACGCGCTGACCCTGCTGCGCCGCCAGGAGCTGGCCGGCAACAGCCTGCTGCAAGACTTGGGCAACGCCCGCCACGACCTGCTGATCGAGCGCGCCGCGCGCCTGGAGCAGGAAATCCAGGACCTGCAGACCCTGATCAACGACAAGCGCCTGGCCCAGTCCCAGGAAGCGGTCACCCAGCAGTCGATCGAGGCCCAGAAAGCCGGCGGCAGCAGCCTGCTGGCCACCGAAAGCGCGGTCAACCTCAAGCTCTCCGACTATCTGCTGAAAAGCACCGACCGCCTCAACGAACTGACCCAGCAGAACCTGCGCACCAAGCAGCAGCTGGACAGCCTGACCCAGGCCGATCAGGCGCTGGACGAGCAGATCAACGTACTCAAGGGCAGCCTGCTGCTGTCAAAGATCCTCTACAAGCAGAAGCAGACCCTGCCACACCTCAAGGTCGACCGCGACCTGGCCGACCAGATCGCCGACACCCGCCTTTACCAGTTCGAGGTCAACCAGCAACGCGAGCAGATGAGCAGCCCGGTCACCTATGTCGACAAACTGCTGGCAGCCCAGCCGCAGGAAGAGGTGACGCCCCAGTTGCGCAAGGCTCTGCTGGAAGTGGCGATTACCCGCAGCGACCTGCTGGAGCGGCTGAACCGCGAGCTGTCGGCGCTGCTGAACGAATCGATCACCCTGCAGCTCAACCAGAAACAGCTGCTGGGCACTGCCCAGAGCCTGCGCACCACCCTCGACGAACAGATGTTCTGGATCCCTAGCAACAAGCCGCTGGACTGGGACTGGCTGCGCTATGTGCCAGAGCGCCTGGCCGACCAGGTGGCCAACCTGCCGTGGGGCTCGGGCCTGAAGGAACTGGCCGACGGCCTGAGCCAACGCCCGTTGCTGTTCCTGCCACTGCTGTTGGTGATCGGCGCCCTGCTGTGGCGGCGCAAGTACCTGTACCAGCGGCTGGGCAAGGTACACCAGGACATCGGCCACTTCCGCCGTGACAGCCAGTGGCACACCCCCCAGGCGATCCTCATCAACATCCTGCTGGCGATGCCGGTCAGCCTGGGCCTGGCCCTGTGCAGCTACGCCCTGCAGATCGACGCCCGCGGGCAGAATGCCAACCTCGGCGCCGCCCTCTGGCAACTGGCCCAGGCCTGGCTGGTGTTCTATACCGCCTACCGTATCCTTGCCCCGGGTGGCGTGGCGGAAATCCACTTCCGTTGGCACAAGCCGCAGGTCGAGTTCCTGCGCGGCTGGGTGCGCCGTCTGGGCACCGTGGTACTGGCACTGGTCGGCGTGGTAGCGGTGGCCGAACATCAGCCTTCGGCGCTGGCCGATGATGTGCTGGGTATCGGCGTGGTACTGACCTGCTACGCACTGATGGCCTGGCTGCTCAGCCGCCTGCTGCTCAGCAGCCCGGCGCACCGCGACACCTCGCTGTTCCGCAAGGCCGTGGGCGTGGCCTTCACCGCCCTGCCCATTGCCCTGTTCGTGGCCGTGTGCTTCGGCTACTACTACACCGCGCTGAAACTTACCGACCGGCTGATCTACACCTTGTATCTGCTGCTGTTCTGGCTGGTAATCGAAGCCGCGTTCGTGCGTGGCCTGTCGGTAGCGGCACGGCGCCTGGCCTACCAGCGCGCGCTGAGCAAGCGGGCGGCGGCCAAGGAAGGGCTGGATGGCGAAGTCATCACCGAAGAGCCAACGCTGGACATCGAACAGGTCAACCAGCAGTCGCTGCGCCTGATCCGCCTGGCCCTGCTTGGCGGTTTCATCGCCGGCCTGTACTGGGTGTGGTCTGACCTGATCTCGGTGTTCGCCTACCTCAACAACTTCGTCCTCTATGAGTACACCAGCGGCACCGGCGCCGCCGCCAGCATGGTGCCGATCAGTCTCGGTGACCTGCTGGGCGCACTGGTGATCGTCGGCATCACTTTTGCCCTGGCCGGCAACTTGCCGGGCCTGCTGGAAGTGCTGGTGCTGTCACGCCTGAACCTGGCCCAGGGCAGCGCCTACGCCACCACCACGCTGTTGTCATACACCATCGTCGGTATTGGCATCGTCAGCACCCTGTCGACCCTGGGGGTCAGCTGGGACAAGCTGCAATGGCTGGTGGCCGCGCTGTCGGTGGGCCTGGGCTTCGGCATGCAGGAAATCTTCGCCAACTTCATCTCCGGCATCATGATCCTGTTCGAACGCCCGGTGCGCATCGGCGACACCATCACCATCGGCAACCTGTCGGGCACGGTGAGCAAGATCCGCATCCGCGCCACCACCATTACCGACTTCGACCGCAAGGACATCATCGTCCCCAACAAGACCTTCATCACCGGCCAGTTGATCAACTGGTCACTGACCGACACGGTCACCCGGGTAACGCTGAAGCTGGGCATCGACTATGGCTCCGACCTGGACCTGGTGCGCGACCTGCTGCTCAAGGGTGCCCACGAAAACCCGCGCGTGCTCAAGGACCCGGAGCCGATCGTGTACTTCCTCAACTTCGGCGAGAGCTCGCTGGACCACGAGCTGCGTATGCACGTGCGGGACCTGGGCGACCGCAACCCGACGCTGGACGAGATCAACCGCTACATCAACCGCGAGTTCAAGGCGCACAACATCAAGATCTCGGTGCGCCAGGTCGAGGTGTTCCTGATGGATCCGAAGGGCGGCAAACAGCAGCTGATTCCGGTGGAACAGCCGAAACCGGATGGCACTGCTTCGGCCTGAGAGGGCTCTAATACTTTATTCTGTGCAGAATCCCTGCTAGGGCTTCGCCCTCGTTCGCAGGCTTGCCCGCGAAGGGCCGCAAAGCGGCCCCAGTCCATCAATTTCTGGAGCCGGCCCCGTGAAAGCCCTCGACCAACTCACCTTCGACAACCGCTTCGCCCGCCTGGGCGATGCGTTCTCCACCCAGGTCCTGCCCGAACCCATCGCAGAACCACGCCTGGTGGTAGCGAGCGAGTCGGCCATGGCCCTGCTCGATCTCGACCCTGCCCAGGCCGAGCTACCGGTTTTCGCCGAACTGTTCAGCGGCCACAAGCTGTGGGAAGAGGCCGACCCACGGGCGATGGTCTATTCCGGCCACCAGTTCGGCTCCTACAACCCACGCCTGGGCGATGGCCGTGGCCTGCTGCTGGCCGAAGTACTCAACGATGCCGGCGAACACTGGGACCTGCACCTCAAGGGTGCCGGCCAGACCCCATACTCACGCATGGGCGACGGCCGCGCCGTGCTGCGCTCGTCGATCCGCGAATTCCTCGCCTCCGAAGCCCTGCATGCCCTCGGCATCCCCACCAGCCGGGCACTGTGCGTGATCGGCTCCAGCACCCCGGTGTGGCGCGAAACCCGCGAAAGTGCCGCCATGCTGACCCGTCTGGCGCAGAGCCACGTGCGCTTCGGCCATTTCGAGTATTTCTACTACACCAGACAGCCCGAGCAGCAGCGGGTACTGATCGACCACGTGCTGGAGCAGCACTACCCCGAATGCCGTGATGCCGAGCAGCCGTACCTGGCCATGTTCCGCACCATCGTCGAACGCAATGCCGAACTGACCGCCCTGTGGCAGGCCTATGGTTTCTGCCACGGGGTGATGAACACCGACAACATGTCGATCCTCGGCATCACCTTCGACTTCGGCCCATACGCCTTCCTCGATGACTTCGACGCCAACTTCATCTGCAACCACTCCGACGACCGTGGCCGCTACAGCTACGCCAACCAGGTACCGATCGCCCACTGGAACCTCAGTGCACTGGCCCAGGCGCTGACCACAGTGATCGAAGTCGAACCACTCAAGGAAGCGCTGGCCCTGTTCCTGCCGCTGTACCAGGCACACTACCTGGACCTGATGCGCCGGCGCCTGGGTCTGACCACCGCGGAAGAGGACGACATGGCGTTGGTCGAGCGCCTGCTGCAGCGCATGCAGAGCGGTGGTGTGGACTACAACCTGTTCTTCCGCAAGCTGGGCGATCAGCCCGTGGCCGAGGCGCTGAAGGTGGTGCGTGACGACTTCATCGACCTGGCCGGTTTCGATGCCTGGGGGGCGGACTACCTGGCCCGCTGCGAGCGCGAAGCGGATAATGCCGAAGGGCGGCGTGAGCGCATGCATGCGGTGAACCCGCTGTACGTGCTGCGCAACTACCTGGCACAGAAAGCCATCGAAGCGGCCGAAGCGGGGGATTACAGTGAAGTGCGTCGGCTGCATCAGGTGCTGAGCCGCCCGTTTGAAGAACAGACCGCGATGCAAGCCTACGCCGAGCGCCCGCCGGAATGGGGCAAGCATCTGGAAATCAGCTGCTCTTCCTGATTGACGCCGAACCCTGTGGGAGCGGCCTTGTGTCGCGATGGGCTGCAAAGCAGCCCCAAAATCTCAAGGAAACAACATGTCCGAACCACTGGTAATTCCCTGCCCTCACTGCAACGGCCTCAACCGCCTGCCCGCCGAGCGCCTGGGCGACGCGCCGAAATGCGGCCGCTGCAAACAGGACGTGCTGCTCAGCACCCCCTTCGAACTCACCGAAGCCAGTTACGCCAGCCAGATCAAAGGCGACCTGCCACTGCTGGTCGACATCTGGGCCGACTGGTGCGGCCCGTGCAAGTCCTTCGCCCCCACCTTCGAACAGGCCGCCCGCCAGCTGGCCGGTCGCTGCCGCCTGGCCAAGCTCGACAGCGAAGCCAACCGCAACCTGGCCGGGCAACTGGGCATCCGCTCGATTCCCAGTCTGCTGCTGTTCAAGAACGGCCGTGAAGTCAGCCGTCAGGCTGGGGCGTTTCCACTCCAGTCGTTGCTGGAGTGGTTGCGTAGCCAGGGGGTTTAGTTCTCAAGCACTCGCCAGCAGCGACTCATAGGGGATGCGAAGGCCATCATGCAGGCGCTTGATCATGGAAAGGCTCAATCCACGCTTTCCATTCAAGACTTCCGAGACTCTCCCGCTTGGACCAATGAAGGGTTCTAGATCACGCGGTGTGAGCCCCTGCTGATCCATGCAGAACTTGATGGCCTCGATGGGGTTAGCCGGGTGGATGGGGTAGTGCTTGTTCTCGTACACCTCGATCAGTGTCACAAGCACTTCCATTTCATCGGCTTCTGGCGTTCCCGCTTCAGCCTGAAAAATGCTTTCAAGCCGCTGGAATGCTGCTCGCAAATCATCATCGTTGCGGATTGGCTTAATATTCACAGATTGTCTCCACGTCAATCTCGTCATATCGCTTATGCGTACCGACGAACTTCACCCAGGCAATACCGGCTCGATACTGCATCTCGACTACAAGCCGGTACTTGTTACCCCCGATGTTGAAGACCACGCGGTTGTTGCCACATATGCTGGCGCTGCCAATCTGATCCTTTACATCCTGCGGCGTTCGCCAGATGGCTTTGATGGCCATGTCGTGCCAGCTTTCCAAGGGGGCTTTGGCATCCTCATGTCCGGGCAAACCCCAGAACTTCACCAAGGTGCTTTTGGCAATGACGCGCATCCAAGCATATCTCCCGTTTTGGGAGATTATGAGCGGTAGTCACCCTTCCTGCAAGCGACAAGAAATAACGCTCACTCGCAGCGTTCGAGCAAATCGTGCAACTCGACAAACTGCTGGGTCAGCTTGTGCCTGGGCTCCAGGTGAATCAGCGGCAGGCTGGCATGGTGCGACTCACGCATCTTCACCGAACTGCCCAGGTACACCGGTAGCACCGGCAGCCCTTCGGCCAGCAGCTCGTCGAGCATCTGCTGTGGCAGGCTGGCGCGGGACTGGAACTGGTTGACCACGATGCCTTCGACCACCAGGTCTTCGTTGTGGTCGTCCTTGAGTTCTTCGATCTCGGCTAGCAGGCCATACAGGGCCTGGCGCGAGAAGCTGTCGCAGTCGAAAGGAATCAGCACGCGATCGGCGGCGATCAGTGCGGAAACCGCATAGAAGTTAAGCGCTGGCGGGGTATCGATGTAAATGCGCTCGTAGTCCTCGTCCAGTTCGTCGAGCAACTTACGCAGCTTGTTGATCTTGTGCTTCGCCTCAAGCTTCGGCTGCAGATCGGCCAGCTCGGCCGTGGCGGTGACTACGTGCAGGTTGTCGAACGGGGTTTCGTAGATATCGACCTGGTTCTTCTTGCTGAACGGCCCGCTGGACAGGCTTTGCTTGAAGAAATCGGCGATGCCCATAGGGATATCCTCGCCGGTCAGGCCAGTCAGATACTGGGTCGAGTTGGCCTGGGCATCCAGGTCGATCAGCAAGGTCCGATAACCTTCGCTGGCGCTCACCGCCGCCAGGTTGCAAGCGATGCTCGACTTGCCCACACCACCTTTCTGATTGAACACCACGCGCCGCATGATAGACCTCCGTGTATCAACGAATGCCCGAGTATGTGGTGCGGCTGCGGCAATGACCAGTGCCATTTGACCCGCATTACCCTTGGCCGACCACCTGCCCCGTCAATAGCTCGGCGAATGCCTTGGCCATCGCCGAAGCCCCACGCTCACGCTGTACCAGCCACACCGCCGACATCGCCCCTTCATCCATCAGGGTGCGATAAACCACCCCCTCGATGCGCATACGCTGGAACGACGCCGGCAACACCGACACCCCAAGCCCTGCCGATACCAGGCCGATGATGGTCATCGCCTCCCCCGCCTCCTGGGCAAAATGCGGGCTGAAACCCGCCTGGCGCGCCAGGCTCAGCAACTGCGCGTGCAACCCGCTGCCATAGCTGCGCGGGAAGAACACGAACGGCTCATTGGCCAGGGCGGCCATGTACACGCCGTGCTCCGTGCCTTCGGCCAATGGATGCGAGGCATTGATCACCGCCACCAGCGGCTCGCGAAACAGTTCGGTGGTCACCAACCCTTCTGGCAGCGGCATCGGCCGCATCAGCCCGACCTCGATGGACTCGTCGAACACCCCTTCTGCAACGTCGCGACTGCTCATTTCCTTGAGGTTCAGGTGCACCGCCGGGAAGCGCTGGCGAAACGCGTGGATGGCCTTGGGAATCTTCGAGGTGAACGGTGCCGAGGAGGTAAAGCCGATCTTCATCTCCCCCAGCTCCCCCAACTGCGCACGCCGGGCGACATCGGCGGCCTTTTCCACCTGCGCCAGTACCTGGCGGGCTTCCTCGAGGAACAACCGCCCCGCCTCGCTCAGCTCGACCCGACGGTTGGTACGCTCGAACAGCCGGGCCCCCAGTTCCTGCTCCAGCGCCTGGATCTGCTGACTCAAGGGTGGCTGCGAAATGCCCAGCTGCTGGGCGGCGCGGCCAAAGTGCAGCTCTTCGGCCACGGCGATGAAGTAACGCAAATGGCGCAGTTCCATGATCGGCTCCGAACAGGTCGTAAAACATCTTAAATAGGTCGAACAATATATTGGATCTAATCATTAGCCAGCTATATGCTTTTTTCATTGCGCCAGAGGTACCCGCCCGTGAAAACTGCTGTAGCTCCCCTTCCTGCCGAGCCAGAGCCTGCCCCGCTGAGCGAAATGTGGATCGAAAAAGGCACACCCGCCTTCATGAAGACTGTGCTGGCGTTATTCAGCGGCGGCTTCGCCACCTTCGCCCTGCTGTACTGCGTACAGCCGATGATGCCGTTGCTGTCGAAGGAATTTGCCATCAATGCGGCGCAGAGCAGCCTGGTGCTGTCGGTCTCCACAGCCATGCTGGCGTTCGGCCTGCTGATCACCGGGCCAATCTCCGACCGCATCGGGCGCAAGCCGGTGATGGTGTTTGCCCTGGTCTGCGCCGCCCTTTCCACCCTGGCCAGCGCTGTGATGCCGAGCTGGGAGCTGGTACTGGCCTCCCGCGCCCTGGTCGGCCTGTCGCTGAGCGGCCTGGCGGCGGTGGCGATGACCTACCTGAGCGAAGAGATCCACCCGCAGCACATCGGCCTGGCCATGGGCCTGTACATCGGCGGCAATGCCATTGGCGGCATGAGCGGGCGCCTGATCACCGGCGTACTGATCGACTTCGTCAGCTGGCACACGGCGATGCTGACCATTGGCGGCCTGGCCCTGGTGGCGGCGCTGGTGTTCTGGAAGGTGCTGCCCGAATCGCGCAATTTCCGCCCACAGACGATGAACCCACGCAGCCTGCTGGATGGCTTCGTCATGCACTTCAGGGATGCCGGCCTGCCCTGGCTGTTCCTCGAAGCCTTCCTGCTGATGGGCGCCTTCGTCACCCTGTTCAACTACATCGGCTACCGCCTGCTGGCCGAGCCCTACCACATGAACCAGGCGCTGGTCGGCTTGCTGTCGGTGGTGTACCTGTCGGGCATCTACAGTTCGGCGCAGGTCGGCGCGCTGGCCGACAAGCTGGGTCGGCGCAAGGTGTTCTGGGCCAGTATCGTGGTGATGGCGGGCGGCTTGCTGATGACCCTGGCCAGCCCGTTGGTGATGGTGATCGTTGGGATGCTGGTGTTCACCTTTGGCTTCTTCGGTGCGCACTCGGTGGCCAGCAGCTGGATCGGCCGCAGGGCTTTGAAGGCCAAGGGACAGGCGTCGTCGCTGTACCTGTTCAGCTATTACGCCGGGTCGAGTGTGGCCGGTACGGCGGGCGGGGTGTTCTGGCACCAGTGGGGCTGGAATGGCATCGGGCTGTTCATTGGCAGCCTGCTGGTGGTGGCGTTGCTGGTGGCGTTGCACCTGAGCAGGCTGCCACCGAAAACTGCTTGAGGCCCATTCGCGGGTAAACCCGCTCCCACAGGGACCTCGCTACATCTGAGGGTAGCGCTGTACCGGTGGGAGCGGGTTCACCCGTGAAGAGGCCAGTGGCTCAGTTGATGAGCTCGACCCTATCCACATCCACTTCCCGGCTCATCAGGTGCTTCTCCACCTCACCGGTCAGCTTGACCTTGGTCTTGTCGTTGAACGGCGTCGGCGGCAGGTCTTCATCATCGATTTCCACGGTGATGGTGCCGGTGTTGTCCTTGAATTCGTACTTGTCGTCGTTGTTGATCTTCTTGGTCACAAAGCCCTGCAGCACCACTGGGGTGTCGTCGGCAGCATCGTTGGCCGCAACTACGGTGGTAACCGACTGGGCGCCGGGGCCGGTATAACCGGCAGCCAGGGCCGCAGTGCTGAACAAGGGAGCGAGGATGAACGCAAGATAACGTGTTTTCATGAGAATCAGGTCCTGTTTCGGTTTCGATGGGACCAGATTAACGACGATCGCTGAATTAAAACTTAATGCAACAAAAAGCCCGGCACATGGCCGGGCTTGCGTACTCAGCGGTCAATTCACTGATGGTACTGCGCCGACAGCTCATGCACGGCGTTGATGAACACGCCAGCGTGCTCCGGGTCGACTTCCGGGGTGATGCCGTGGCCCAGGTTGAATACATGGCCTGTGCCGTGGCCATAGCTGGCCAGAATGCGCGCCACTTCCTTGCGGATGGCCTCGGGCTTGGCATACAGCACGGTCGGGTCCATGTTGCCCTGCAGCGCCACCTTGTCACCCACGCGGCGGCGGGCATCGCCGATCTCGCAGGTCCAGTCCAGGCCCAGCGCGTCGGCACCGGCTTCGGCGATGCTTTCCAGCCACAGGCCGCCGTTCTTGGTGAACAGGATCACCGGCACCTTGCGCCCCTCGTGCTCGCGGATCAGGCCGCTGACGATCTTGCGCATATAGGCCAGGGAGAACTCCTGGTAAGCCGCCGCCGACAGGTTACCACCCCAGGTGTCGAAAATCTGCACGGCCTGGGCGCCGGCAAGGATCTGGCCGTTGAGGTAGCTGGTGACCGACTGGGCCAGCTTGTCCAGCAGCAGGTGCAGGGCCTGCGGGTTGTCGTAGGCCATGGCCTTGGTCTTGCGGAAGTCCTTCGACGAGCCGCCTTCGACCATGTAGGTGGCCAGGGTCCACGGGCTGCCGGAGAAGCCGATCAGCGGCACGCGGCCGTTCAGTTCACGGCGGATGGTGCTGACCGCGTCCATCACGTAGCCAAGGTCTTTCTGCGGGTCGGGGATTGGCAGCGCTTCGATGTCGGCCGGGGTGCTGATGACCTTCTTGAAACGCGGGCCTTCGCCGCTTTCGAAGTACAGGCCCAGGCCCATCGCGTCGGGGATGGTGAGGATGTCCGAGAACAGGATCGCCGCGTCCAGAGGGTAGCGGTCCAGCGGCTGCAGGGTCACCTCGCAGGCGAACTGCGGGTTCATGCACAGGCTCATGAAGTCACCGGCCTTGGCGCGGCTGGCGCGGTACTCCGGCAGGTAGCGGCCGGCCTGGCGCATCATCCACACCGGGGTGACGTCTACGGGTTGCTTGAGCAGTGCACGCAGGAAACGATCGTTCTTCAGGGCAGTCATGTCGGCATCCGGAAAAATAGTGCGGGCATTTTCTCAGACGCCAGCGCAAAAGGCACGGTCAAGGCCATGCGTTTTGTCTATTGGATGCCATGGATCAAGGATTTTTGTATACAAAAATGCCGTTGGGGCTGCTTTGCAGCCTATCGCGACGCAAGGCCGCTCCCACATGAGGAATGCATTTCCCTGTGGGAGCGGCCTTGTGTCGCGAAAGGGCCGCGAAGCGGCCCCGATAATCAATCAGACTTCCAAGTAGTCCAGGATACCCTCAGCAGCAGTACGTCCTTCGAAGATAGCCGTCACCACCAGGTCCGACCCGCGCACCATGTCGCCACCGGCAAACACTTTCGGGTTGCTGGTCTGGTGCTTGAACTTGCCCTTCTCAGGGGCCACAACGCGGCCCTGGCTGTCCAGCTGGATGCCATGCTGCTCGAACCACGGCGCCGGGCTTGGGCGGAAGCCGAAGGCGATGACCACGGCATCGGCCGGCAGGATCTCTTCGGACCCCGGGATCGGTTCGGGGCTGCGACGGCCACGGGCATCCGGTTCGCCAAGACGGGTCTCGACCACTTTCACGCCTTCGACCTTGTCCTCGCCGACAATGGCGATAGGCTGGCGGTTGTAGAGGAACTTCACGCCCTCTTCCTTGGCGTTCTTCACCTCGCGACGCGAACCCGGCATGTTGGCCTCGTCACGGCGATAGGCGCAGGTCACCGACTTGGCGCCCTGGCGGATCGAGGTGCGGTTGCAGTCCATTGCAGTGTCACCACCGCCCAGCACCACCACCTTCTTGCCCTGCATGTCGACGAAGTCTTCCGGCGACTTCTCGAAGCCCAGGTTGCGGTTGACGTTGGCGATCAGGAAGTCCAGCGCGTCATGCACGCCCGGCAGGTCCTCGCCCGGGAAGCCGCCCTTCATGTAAGTGTAGGTACCCATGCCCATGAACACTGCGTCGTACTCGGCGAGCAGTTGCTCCATGGTCACGTCCTTGCCCACCTCGGTGTTCAGGCGGAACTCGATGCCCATGCCGGTGAACACTTCTCGGCGGTTGCTGAGCACGGTCTTTTCCAGCTTGAACTCGGGAATACCGAAGGTCAGCAGGCCGCCGATTTCCGGGTTGCGGTCGAACACCACCGGGGTCACGCCGGCACGTACCAGCACGTCGGCACAGCCCAGGCCGGCTGGGCCGGCGCCGATGATGGCGACGCGCTTGCCGGTTGGCTTGACCTTGGACATGTCCGGGCGCCAGCCCATGGCGAAGGCGGTGTCGGTGATGTACTTCTCCACCGAGCCGATGGTAACCGCGCCGAAGCCGTCGTTCAGGGTGCAGGCACCCTCGCACAGGCGGTCCTGCGGGCATACGCGGCCGCACACTTCCGGCAGGGTGTTGGTCTGGTGCGACAGCTCCGCCGCGGCCAGGATGTTGCCTTCGGAGACCAGCTTCAACCAATTGGGGATGAAGTTGTGTACCGGGCACTTCCACTCGCAATACGGGTTACCGCAGCCCAGGCAGCGGTGCGCCTGCTCCACGGACTGCTGCGGCTTGAACGGCTCGTAGATTTCCACGAACTCCTTCTTGCGCTGGCGCAGCAGCTTTTTCTTCGGGTCCTTGCGGCCCACTTCGATGAACTGGAAGTCGTTGTTCAGACGTTCAGCCATTTTTCAAAACCTCTTTACCGCAGTTGCCAGCCTCAGGCTGCAAGCTGCAAGACGATCACTTGAGCACGACAGGCCCCGCGTACGGGGCCGTCACTTGCAGCTGTTGTTACTGCGGGTTGGCACGGGTGCTGGACAGCAGTTGCTTGAGGTTGGCTGCCTTCGGCTTGACCAGCCAGAAGCGCCGCACATAGTCGTCCAGGTTCTCCGAGAGCTCACGCCCCCACTCGCTGCCGGTCTCTTCCACGTACTCGGCAAGGACCCGCGCCAGGTGGCTGCGGTAGGCCTCCATCGCTTCACCACTGATACGCTGGATTTCCACCAGCTCATGGTTGAGCTTGTCGACGAAGGTATTGTCCATGTCGAGCACGTAGGCGAAGCCGCCAGTCATGCCAGAACCGAAGTTGTAACCGGTCTTGCCCAGCACGCAGACAAAGCCGCCGGTCATGTATTCACAGCAGTGATCGCCAGTGCCCTCGACAACAGCGTGGGCGCCGGAGTTGCGTACAGCGAAGCGCTCGCCAGCAGTACCGGCAGCGAACAGCTTGCCGCCGGTGGCGCCGTACAGGCAGGTGTTGCCGACGATGGCGCTGTGCTGCGTTTCGAACGGGCTGCCGGCCGGCGGCACGATGGTGACCTTGCCACCGGTCATGCCCTTGCCGACGTAGTCGTTTGCGTCGCCTTCCAGGTGCAGGTTCAGGCCACCGGCGTTCCACACACCGAAGCTCTGGCCCGCAGTACCTTTGAAGCGGAAGGTGATCGGAGCCTCGGCCATGCCTTGGTTGCCGTGCAGGCGGGCGATCTCGCCCGACACGCGCGCACCGATGGAACGGTCGCAGTTGCAGATATCGAGGCTGAACTCGCCACCGGCCAGGTCGCGGATGGCCGGCATGGCCATTTCCACCATCTTCTCGGCCAGCTCGCCCTGGTCGAACGGCGGGTTCCTGTCGACTTCGCAGAACTGCGGCTTGTCAGCCGGGATGTGCGAGCTGCCCAGCAGCGGCGACAGGTCCAGGTACTGCTGGCGCTCGGTGTCGCCTGGCAGTACGTCGAGCAGGTCGGTACGGCCGATCAGCTCACCGAGGCTGCGCACACCCAGTTTGGCCAGCCACTCACGGGTCTCTTCGGCGACGAAGGTGAAGAAGTTGATCACCATGTCGACGGTGCCGATGTAGTGGTCTTTGCGCAGCTTGTCGTTCTGGGTGGCCACGCCTGTGGCGCAGTTGTTCAGATGGCAGATGCGCAGGTACTTGCAGCCCAGGGCGATCATCGGCGCGGTACCGAAGCCGAAGCTTTCGGCGCCGAGGATGGCCGCCTTGATCACGTCCAGACCAGTCTTCAGGCCGCCGTCGGTCTGCACCCGTACCTTGCCGCGCAGGTCGTTGCCGCGCAGGGTCTGGTGGGTCTCGGCCAGGCCCAACTCCCACGGGGCGCCGGCGTACTTGATCGAGGTCAGTGGCGAAGCACCGGTACCACCGTCGTAGCCCGAGATGGTGATCAGGTCGGCATAGGCCTTGGCCACACCGGCGGCGATGGTGCCGACGCCGGCTTCAGCGACCAGCTTGACCGAAACCAGGGCCTGCGGGTTGACCTGCTTGAGGTCGTAGATCAGCTGGGCCAGGTCTTCGATCGAGTAGATGTCGTGGTGCGGCGGTGGCGAGATCAGTGTCACGCCCGGTACCGCGTAGCGCAGCTTGGCGATCAGGCCGTTGACCTTGCCGCCTGGCAGCTGGCCGCCCTCACCGGGCTTGGCGCCCTGGGCAACCTTGATCTGCAGCACTTCGGCGTTGACCAGGTACTCCGGGGTCACGCCAAAGCGGCCGGTGGCCACCTGCTTGATCTTCGAGCTTTTGATGGTGCCGTAGCGCGACGGGTCTTCACCGCCCTCACCGGAGTTGGAGCGCGCGCCCAGGCGGTTCATCGCCTCGGCCAGCGCTTCGTGGGCCTCTGGCGACAGCGCACCCAGCGAGATACCGGCAGAGTCGAAACGCTTGAGGATTGCCTCCAGAGGCTCGACCTGCTCCAGCGGCAGCGGCTGATCGGCCACTTTCACCTTCAGCAGGTCGCGGATCATCGACACCGGACGCTGGTCGACCAGCGTGGTGTATTCCTTGAACTTGGCGTAGTCACCCTGCTGCACGGCAGCCTGCAAGGTGTTGACCACGTCCGGGTTGTAGGCGTGGTATTCGCCACCGTGGACGAACTTCAGCAGGCCACCTTGCTGGATCGGCTTGCGCGCGCTCCAGGCTTCGGCTGCCAGCAGCTTCTGGTCGCTTTCCAGGTCTGCGAAACGCGCACCCTTGATACGGCTGGAAACGCCCTTGAAACTCAGGCCGACCACTTCCTCGGACAGCCCGATGGCTTCGAACAGCTGCGCGCCACGGTACGAGGCGATGGTTGAGATACCCATCTTCGACAGGATCTTCAGCAGGCCTTTGGAGATGCCTTTGCGGTAGTACTTGAAGACTTCGTCCAGGTCACCCAGCACTTCGCCGGTACGGATCAGGTCGGCCAGCACTTCATAGGCCAGGTACGGGTAAACGGCCGAGGCACCGAAGCCCAGCAGCACGGCGAAGTGGTGCGGGTCGCGGGCGGTGGCGGTTTCCACCAGGATGTTGCTGTCGCAACGCAGGCCCTGTTCGGTCAGGCGGTGGTGCACCGCACCCACGGCCAGCGAGGCGTGCACCGGCAGCTTGCCCGGGGCGATGTAGCGGTCGCTCAGCACCAGCTGGGTCTTGCCGGCGCGTACGGCTTCTTCAGCCTGGTCGGCGATGTTGCGGATGGCCGCTTCCAGGCCGACGCTCTCTTCATAGTTGAGGTCGATCAACTGGCGGTCGAAGCCTTCGCGCTCCAGGTTCATCAGCGAACGCCATTTGGCGGGCGAGATGACCGGCGAGCTGAGGATGACCCGCGAAGCGTGCTCTGGGGACTCCTGGAAGATGTTGCGCTCGGCGCCCAGGCAGATTTCCAGGGACATCACGATCGCTTCGCGCAGCGGGTCGATCGGCGGGTTGGTCACCTGGGCGAACTGCTGGCGGAAGAAGTCGTACGGCGAACGCACGCGCTGCGACAGCACGGCCATCGGCGTGTCGTCACCCATCGAACCGACCGCTTCCTGGCCCTGCTCACCCAGCGGGCGCAGCACCTGGTCACGCTCTTCGAAGGTAACCTGGAACATCTTCATGTATTGCTTGAGCTGGTCAGCGTCGTAGCTGGCCACGCCCTGATCGTCGGTCAGCGTCGCCTGGATGCGCGTGGCGTGCTGACGCAGCCAGCGCTTGTAGGGGTGGCGCGACTTCAGGCGGTTGTCGATGGCGTCGGTGTCGAGAATCTGGCCGGTTTCAGTGTCCACAGCGAAGATCTGGCCCGGGCCAACGCGGCCCTTGGCGATGACGTCCTCGGGCTTGTAGTCCCAAACGCCGATTTCCGACGCCAGGGTGATGTAGCCGTTCTTGGTGGTCACCCAGCGCGCCGGGCGCAGGCCGTTACGGTCGAGCAGGCACACCGCGTGACGGCCTTCGGTCATGACGATACCGGCCGGGCCATCCCACGGCTCCATGTGCATGGAGTTGTATTCGTAGAAGGCGCGCAGGTCGGCGTCCATGGTCTCGACGTTCTGCCAGGCTGGCGGTACCAGCATGCGCACGCCACGGAACAGGTCGATGCCACCCGTGACCATCAGCTCGAGCATGTTGTCCATACTCGAGGAGTCGGAGCCGACCCGGTTGACCAGCGGGCCGAGCTCTTCGAGGTCGGGGATCAGGTCGTTGGCGAACTTGGTGCGACGGGCCATGGCCCAGTTGCGGTTGCCGGTGATGGTGTTGATCTCGCCGTTGTGGGCAAGGAAGCGGAACGGCTGCGCCAGCGGCCATTTCGGCAAGGTGTTGGTGGAGAAACGCTGGTGGAACACGCAGATAGCGGTTTGCAGGCGCTCGTCACCCAGGTCCGGGTAGAAGGCCGCGAGATCGCGCGGCATCATCAGGCCTTTGTAGATGATGGTCTTGTGCGAGAAGCTGCAGATGTAGTGGTCGGCGTCGTGGGCGTTGGCCACGGATGAACGACGACGGGCACTGAACAGCTTGATGGCGAATTCCTGATCGCTCAGGCCTTCACCACCGATGAATACCTGCTCGATCTGCGGCAGGCGCTCCAGGGCCAGGCGGCCGAGCACGCTGGTGTCGATCGGCACCTTGCGCCAGCCGACCAGATTCAGGCCGGCAGCGAGGATTTCGCGGTCCATGTTGGCGCGAGCGGCTTCGGCTTTGACCGGGTCCTGGTTGAAGAAAACCATGCCGACGGCGTACTGCTTGGGCAGCTCGACAGCGAAGTGCTCCTGGGCCACGGCACGCAGGAATTGATCGGGCTTCTGCATGAGCAGACCGCAACCGTCACCGGTCTTGCCGTCGGCGTTGATGCCGCCGCGGTGGGTCATGCAAGTCAGGGCTTGCATGGCGGTTTGCAGAAGGTGGTGGCTCGGTTCGCCCGTCATATGGGCGATCAGGCCAAAACCACAGTTGTCCTTGAATTCTTCGGGATGGTACAGACCTGTTTTCATAGACACATTCTCACCAGGTTCACCTCTCAACGGAGGTAAATCTCTTTTTTAACAACCACTTACCATCCACGCCGATCAAACGCCAGCTTTTTGCGGTGGCCATGGAAAACCATTGTTGCACAGCGACAGCGATGCTCACAAATTTTCATGTCTCACCATTGAAAATTTATGTCGCAATTTTGAATGTTTTACGCCATGCGCCGTGATAGCGGCTTGGCTCGAGTCTGAAGCGTTTCAGCCATGACTGCAAGTGAGGCTTGTGGCCGGCAGTCTGGGACAGAAAAGCCTGCCGCGTTCAAACGCAGCAGGCTAGACGAAAAGTCAGGATTCGCTCAGCAACTGGGCGGCGGGGTGATGCCGCCCGGAAGGTATCAGCGGGCCGTGGCCAGCTCTTGTTGGACGCTGCCGACGGTACGTGGCCAAGGTTTACCAGCCTGGACCTTCGCTGGCAAGTTCTTGATTGCCGCAACCGCTGCGTCGCGGTTGGCGAAGTTGCCGTAAGTAACTACGTACAGCGGCTTGCCCTGCAGGTTTTTCTTGAAGTAGCGATAGTCGCCACCCTGGGCCTTGACGAAGGCCTGGGCCGAAGCCTCGGAGCTGGTGCCCAGGATCTGCACCACATAATTGCCCGGTTTCTGCCCGGCATACCAGCCACTGTTGCCGCTACCACCGGCTGCCGGCTTCTCGGCAGGCTTGGCGGCCGGCTTGGCCACGGCGACCTGGGTCGGTGCTGGTGCAGGCTTGGCAGGCGCAACCGGCTTGGCAGGCTGGGTTGCAACAGGTTTTGGCGCAGGCGCAACCGGCTGTGGTTGTGGTTGCGGCTGCACCGGCTGGGCCGGCGCCGTGGCTACAGGCTGGGCAGGTACCGGTGCCGGGCCTGCCGGCACACCTTGCGGCGGCGCGATGGTGGTCACGGTTGGCGGCGGGTTGCCTGGCTGCAGGGCGGTATCACCGGCCGGGCTCCCCTCTTCACCCTCACCCATGCCCGCGGCCTGGGCCAGCGGTTCGCGCATCACCGGTTGCGACTGGCCAACCAGCGGCAACGGCATCGGCTGGGACGAACCCGAAAACTCGATGGCCGGGTTGCCACCATTGGCCTGACCCTCGCCAAGCGGCAACTGGGCCTGGGCGGCCGGCGCTTCGACGGGCGCCTTGTCACCTTTCTTCGGCATCAACACCGCGGCCGCAACGGCGACCACAACCACAGCGGACAGCGCGAGCACATGTTTTTTAGGCATCTTGAACCCCATGGATGGTCGCTTGGCCGTCGAGCGGCTGGCGATCATGGCTTCGATCAAAGTGTCACGGGCGACCTGGTTGATGTTGCCAGGCCAGCCGTCGGAGTTTTCATGGATATCGGCGATCTGTTCACGGCTGAACACCTCGATGCCCCGGCCAGCACCTTCCAGGCGCTGCTCCAGGTACTCGCGGGTTTCTTCTTCACTGTAGGGGGCGAGCTCGATGATGTGGAAGCGTTCTTCCTCGACATTGATCTCCTCCAGCCCGGCAATCAGCGACGGCTCACCGAACAGGAACACATGCGGGCGCCCTTCCGGTACACCCGCCGCCAATTCCAGCAACGCTTGGAGTGCCGACTCGTCGAGTTGTTCCGCATCGTCCACCAGCAAATACACTTCCTGGCCGGTCAGTGCCAGTTGCACTACCTTGGCCAGGATCGCCTGCATTTCGGCCTGGGCCACATCCAGGTTCTGCGCAACCTGGCCGAGTACGCTGGCGGCATCGCTGGCGCCACGGGCGGACACCACCACACTCTGCACCGCCTGCTTGTTGGTGCTGGCCACCAGGGCCTGGCGCAGCAGCGTCTTGCCGCTGCCCAACGGGCCGCTGACAACCAGCATCAGCTGGCTGTAGCGCGCCAGGTGGTGCAGTTGGCCGAGCACAGGCTTGCGCTGGGCCGGGAAAAACTTGAAGCCGGGCACGCGGGGTGCGAACGGATCGTGGCTCAACTGGTAATGGTCGAGAAAGGCCTCATCGGCATGCAAACTGGTCATTGCGCTGTCACAACCTCAAAGCTGGGCCACGATCGCGCGGTAATCCGCCGACAACGTGGCCTGTAAAATCTCTTTCGGATAGTCGTCGGTCACGACGGCCTCGCCCATCTGGCGCAACAGCACCAGACGCAGACGGCCGTCGAGCACCTTCTTGTCGACCGCCATGTGCTCCATGAAATGCGCCGGGGTCATTTCCTGTGGTGGCACCACCGGCAAACCTGCGTCCTGCAACAGGCGGATTCCGCGATCGCGCTCGGCCTGGTCGATCCAGCCAAGGCGCATGGACATCTCCAGGGCCATCACCGTGCCTGCCGCCACGGCTTCGCCATGCAGCCACACGCCGTAACCCATGTGAGTCTCGATGGCATGCCCGAAGGTATGCCCCAGGTTCAGCGTGGCGCGTACGCCAGACTCGCGCTCGTCGGCACCTACCACTGCGGCCTTGGCCGCGCAGGAGCGGCGGATGGCTTCGGTCAGCGCTGCCGGCTCCAGGGCACGCAATGCCTGCATATTGTCCTCGAGCCAGGCGAGGAACGGCTTGTCGCAGATCAGGCCGTACTTGATCACTTCGGCCAGACCTGCGGACAGCTCGCGCGCCGGCAGGGTCTTGAGAGTGGTAGTGTCGATCAGCACTGCATTGGGCTGGTAGAAGGCACCGACCATGTTCTTGCCCAGCGGGTGGTTGATACCGGTCTTGCCGCCGACCGAGGAATCGACCTGGGACAGCAGGGTAGTCGGCACCTGGATGAAATCGACGCCGCGCTGATAGCAGGCGGCGGCGAAGCCGGCCATGTCCCCGATCACGCCGCCGCCCAGGGCGACCACGGTGGTGCGGCGGTCGTGCCGTGCAGTCAGCAGGCCATCGAAGATCAGCTGTAGGGTTTCCCAGTTCTTGTGGGCTTCGCCATCGGGCAATACCACCGGCAGCACCGAATAGGCACCCAGGGTCTTGCTCAAACGCTCGAGATACAGGGGGGCGACGGTCTCGTTGGAAACGATGGCAACCTGCCGCCCGGCGATGTGCGGCGCCAGCAGCTCGGGCTGGTCCAGCAGGCCTTCGCCAATGTAGATCGGGTAGCTACGCTCGCCCAGGTCGACCTTTAATGTCTGCATGTATCCCCACAATGTACTTGGGCGCGGCGCCGTTCGGGCGCCCACGCGGTAACGTTGAACCTCGCCTCGGCGCTGGTGGCCGAGAATAGTCCCAGGCTAACGGGGCGGCAACTGCTGCAAGCGCTCGAGAATATCGATCACCACCATGCGTGGCGGCCGCTCGTCGGTTTCTACCACCAGGTCGGCGATCTCACGATAGAGCGGATCGCGGGCTTCCAGCAGGGCGCGCAAGGTCGCCTCGGGATTGGCGGTGCGCAGCAGGGGGCGATTGCGATCACGCGCGGTGCGGCCAACCTGCTGTTCAACCGAAGCATGCAGGTAGATCACCCGACCACCCTTGTGCAGCGCCTGGCGGTTGGCTTCGCGCATAACCGCACCACCACCGGTCGCCAGGACAACGCCGTCGAGTGCGCACAGCTCGGCGATCATCGCCTGCTCGCGGTCACGAAAACCCGGCTCGCCTTCCTTGTCGAAAATCCACGGGATGTTGGCGCCGCATCGCAGTTCGATTTCCTTGTCGGAATCCTTGAACAGCAGGCGCAGCTCTTTGGCCAATAGGCGTCCGATGGTGCTTTTACCAGCGCCCATGGGCCCCACAAGTATCAAATTTCGCACAGAATCAACGACTCACAGCAATCGCCTGGTCACTCATGATACGCGGAGTCAGGAAGACCAGCAGCTCGGATTTTTTCTCTTGTAATGCATCGCGTCGAAACAGCCGCCCAACATACGGCAGATCACCGAAAAATGGCACCTTGTCGACAATATTGTTTTGCGAAGTCGAGTACACGCCACCGATCACGATCGTTTCGCCATCAGCCACGCGAACCTTGGCATTTACCTCGTTCTTGCGGATCGGCGGTACATTGTTCAAGGCATTGACGTAGTCCGGCTCGTCCTTGGTCACCCTGACGGTCATGATCACCTTGTTGTCCGGGGTGATCTGCGGGGTCACCTCCAGGGACAGCGAGGCTTCGCGGAACGCTACCGAGGTGGCGCCACTCTTGCTGGTTTCCTGGTATGGCACCTCGGTGCCCTTGAGGATCCTGGCCGTTTCCTTGTCGGCCGTGACTACCTTGGGCTGCGAGATGATCTCGCCGTTACCGCTCTTTTCCATGGCACTGAGCTCCAGGTCGAGCAGCACGCCGCCGCGCAGCAGCCCCAGGCCGACGCTGCTGCCCACGCGCTCCACCCCAAGGTCGACGAACAGGTCCTTGCCCGGCTGCGGGTTTTCAACGTATAGCGGCGCTCCCCAGCGTACCCCCAGGCTTTTCTCGTAATCGACGTTGGCCTCGACGATACGCGCCTCGATCGCCACCTGGCGCACCGGCACGTCCAGCTGCGCCACCAGTTGCCGCAACTCGGCAAGGCGCTCGGCAGGCTGGTGCACCACCAGCGTATTGGTGCGTTCATCGACACTCAGGCTACCCCGCCCGGTGAGGATGCCGTCATCCGCCAGGCTCGCCAGCAGCAGCTCCGCCAGCTCGGCGGCCTTGGCGTGATGGATGGGCAACAGCTCCCGGCGCAACGGCTGCAACTGCGCATCCAGCGTCTGGCCCACGCGGGCATCGACAGACTGCGCGGCAAACTCGGCCGCAGGGGCCACCAGCAGCACATTACCCTCCTGGCGCCGGACCAGGCCCTTGCTGCGCAGCACCAGCTCCAGCGCCTGGTCCCACGGCACATCCTGCAAACGCAAGGTGACGCTACCCTGCACGGCATCACTGGCGACCAGGTTGACCCCGGCATAGTCAGCCAGTACCTGCAGCACCGAGCGCACTTCCACATCCTGGAAGTTCAGCGTCAGTGGTTCACCCTGATACGGCACCGCCGACGCCAGCGGGATCGGCAGCAGGGCCGCCAGCCCCCATTTCATCAACTTTTTCATCTTGGTCCGGGGCCTCCTTGCCCAGGCGCTTTGCAAGGGTTATGAATGCCGTGCGTTCCTGCCACACTCCTGCCATGAACAGCCGTTCGCGTACTTCGACATGGCTTTGCTCGACCTTAGCCACCACACCCTGGTCACGCCCGACCCGGTCCCCCGGACGCACGCGATAAAGCCTGCCAGCCGCCATTAGCAGAGCTTCGTGCGCCGCCCCACGCGACAGGCTGCCGACCATCTCCAGCTGCGCCAAAGGCACGCCGGCTAACCCGGAGCCCGTCAATCGCGTCGACCCGGGCGCAAACAGGTCGACTGCGGGCGCTGCCGTCACACCCCTGGCTGGCATGCGCGCAAGCACAGCAGGTGCCGGCATGGGTGCCAGCGCCTGATAGGCATCAACCCGCACCTGCAGGCGCAGCAGGCCAGGCTGGCCATCGGCCGCAGCCAGCTTCAGGTCACCACTGCGTAGCACACGCGCCTGGCCCAACCAGTCGTCCAGCCACTGGCGCAAGGCCGCGTAACGCCCCACCACCTGTAGCTCCAGCGGTACCTTGCGGAAACCGGCCTGTTGTTCGCCTTCATGTACATCGAACCGCTCGATGAGCAAGCCATGCGCATGCCCCGAAGCCGCCAGGCGGTCGAGCAGGTCGCTCATGCCCTCCCCGGCCGCCAGGTACCAGTGCGCCTCCTGCAAGCGTTGCTCGGCAATGGCCACCGACGCCTGGAGCTGCTCCAGCGCCGCCAGCTGCACCAGGCTGGCTGACTGTCGTTCGTTCAGCTCGGCGCGCCGAGCCTCCTCCTGTGCCTGCTGCTGCAACACTGTCGGCAGACGTATCACGCAGCCAAGGCCGAACAACACCACGGCCACCAACAATGGCGCCAGTTGCCTGAAGCAGCTGGAGCGCTCGGCCACGGCCAGCCAGCCGAGCAACTGTGCCGCATTCACGACCAGAACGCCGAAACGCGGGCGCCAAGCAGGAATTCATCGCCGTCCGGCAGGCTCCTGATGCGCTTGAGCTCCAGACCGAGCAACGCACTCGAGCGGCTCAGATCACGCATGAACTGCGCGACCACGGCAGCGGACGTGGCCAGCCCGGTCATCTGCAGGCGACCGTCTTCCAGGCTGAGGTCGAGCAGTTGCACACCCACTGGCAACGCCCTCTCGAGGTCAGCGAACACGCCAACCAGGACATCCTGATGAGCGCGCAGGCCTTCCAGCGCCGCAGCACGTGCCAGTAGCGCCTCATGCTGCGCACGCACGCCGGCCAGCGGCTGCAATTGCTCGCCCAACACTTCAAGGGCTGCCTGGCGCCGGCTATTGGCCAGCGCCTGCTGCTGCCCGCGCTGGCGGGCCAACTGGTCAACCAGCGTCACGGCACACAGGGCCAGCAGCGCGCCGGCGACCAGTCGCCTGCGAAAACAGCGCAACGCCGCCTGGCGCTGCCGTTCGCGCCAGGGCAAAAGGTTCAGGCGCATCATCGGCGCAACCCTCCAAGGGCCAGGGCGCACGCCAGGATCATCGCGCCATCGACCCGTTCCAGGCCCGCTAGATCAGGCACCCGGCGACACGGCAGGTTCAACCGGGAGCCGAGGCTCTGCAGCCGGCCCGGCTCGATCGGCGAATGGCTGGCGACCAGCAGGCAATCGGGCAATGGCTCACCAACGAACAGGGCCTGCAGGCGCTCCGGCAGCGCTCCCGTTATCGTCGACATCCCCAGGCTCAGCTCAAGCCGTTGCTGCGGCCGACCCGACTGCCAGCCATAAAGGGTGGTGCCATGCGCCTCGATACGCAGCAGCACCAACCCCTGCTGACTGCCCTGCGGCAGCATGCGCCCCAAGGCAATGCTGTCGACCTCCACGGCCTCCAGTTGCAACCCGGCCTCCTGGACAAGACTTTCAAGTGGCGCCAGCGCACTCTGCCGACACGCAGCCACCATTACCTCGGCGCAACCTGGCTGGACACCGGAGGCCCCCATGACCTGAAAATCCAGGGCCAGGTCCTCCAGCGGAAACGGGAACAGCCGTTCGGCGTCAGCCAGCAGCTGCGCCTCCATTTCCGCCCCATCCTGTTCCACTGGCAGGTGGCACAGCTTGCAGATTACCTGGTTGGCCGGCAGTGCCAGCGCTACCCGGCGCTGCCTGAGACCACTGCGTCGGTAGGCACGCCTCAAGGCAGCCACCACGGAGGCTGGCTCTGTTGCCCAATCACTGCCAGCCGCCGATTCAAACGGTTCCTCTACCGAGGCAAGCACCCTGCAGCGCCGGTTACGTCGCTGCAGTTGCACAATACGAACGGTATCAGGGGCAATTTCCACCCCTACGAGTGAACCGGCATCCTTGCCGAAGCGTCCTAACATCGTGGCATCCTTGTTGTCTGTCGCCGCTGTCTGTCTCAACCCCGCGTCAACACTGGGCCGCGCCGGCCCATCAAGGCGACGGGCAGCCTGGCCGGTAACCCGGATAGACGAAAAAATGCTTATAATGCCCAGCGTTTTCTGGTCCGCTGGACCTGCGTGCAATCCACTCCCAACCTGGACACCGAAAAGCCTTGATACGCCTGCTGAAGTTCTTCTGGTGGTCTTCCGTCGCAGTCATCTGCGCGCTCGTACTCGGTGTGAGCGGTGCATTTCTGTATCTTAGTCCCAACCTGCCCTCGGTCGAGTCGCTCAGAAGCATCCAGTTGCAGATCCCTCTCAGGGTGTACAGCAGCGACGGCAAGCTGATTGCCGAGTTCGGCGAAATGCGTCGCTCGCCGATTCGCTTCGCGGAAATTCCCCCACAGTTCATCCAGGCGCTTCTGTCGGCCGAGGACGACAACTTCCTCAACCACTATGGTGTCGACCCCAGCAGCCTGATGCGCGCCGCGACCCAGCTGGTGAAAACCGGGCATATCCAGACCGGCGGCAGTACCATCACCATGCAGGTGGCGAAGAACTTCTTCCTTACCAGCGAGCGCAGCTTCTCGCGCAAGACCAACGAGATCCTGCTGGCCCTGCAGATCGAGCGTGAGCTGACCAAGGACGAGATCCTCGAGCTGTACGTGAACAAGATCTACCTGGGCAACCGCGCCTACGGCATCGACGCCGCCGCGCAGGTGTACTACGGCAAGTCGATCCGCGACGTGAGCCTGGCGCAGATGGCGATGATCGCCGGTCTGCCCAAGGCACCCTCGCGCTTCAACCCGCTGGCCAACCCGGTACGCGCCAAGGAGCGCCGCGACTGGATCCTCGGCCGCATGTACAAGCTGGGCAAGATCGACGAAGCCAGCTACCAGGCAGCCCTCGCCGAGCCGCTCAACGCCAGTTACCACGTGCCCACGCCTGAAGTGAATGCGCCCTACATCGCCGAAATGGCCCGCGCCGAAATGGTCGGCCGCTATGGCAGCGACGCCTACACCGAAGGCTTCCGCGTCACCACCACGGTGCCCAGCGACATGCAGGAAATGGCCAACAAGGCCATCCTCAACGGCCTCTCCGACTATGACGAGCGCCACGGCTACCGCGGCCCCGAGGCTCGCTTCCCGGGCCGCACCCAGGCCGACTGGCTGCAGGAACTGGGCAAGCAGCGCAGCCTTGGCGGCCTGGAGCCGGCCATCGTCACCCAGGTCGAAAAAAACGGCCTCAAGGTGCTGACCCGTAGCGGCCAGGAAGAACTGGTCGCCTGGGACACCATGAAATGGGCGCGCCCGTTCATCAACAGCAACTCCCAGGGCCGTGCACCGCAGTCACCGGCGGACGTGGCCCAGGTCGGCGACCTGGTGCGCCTGCAGCGCCTGGAAGATGGCAAGCTCAAGTTCAGCCAGGTACCTGGCGCGCAGAGTGCGCTGGTCACCCTCGACCCTTACAACGGCGCCATCCGCGCTCTGGTCGGCGGCTTCTCGTTCGAGCAGAGCAACTACAACCGCGCCATGCAGGCCAAGCGTCAACCGGGCTCGAGCTTCAAGCCGTTCGTCTACAGTGCCGCGCTGGATAGTGGCTATACCGCATCCAGCCTGGTCAACGACGCTCCGATCGTGTTCGTCGACGAGTACCTGGACAAGGTCTGGCGGCCAAAGAACGATACCAACACCTTCCTGGGCCCGATCCGCATGCGCGAGGCGCTGTACAAGTCGCGCAACCTGGTATCGATCCGCCTGTTGCAGGCCATGGGCGTGGACCGCACCATCGACTACATCGCCAAGTTCGGTTTCAACAAGCAGGACCTGCCACGCAACCTGTCGCTGGCACTGGGCACCGCCACCCTGACCCCGATGGAAATCGCCACCGGGTGGAGCACCTTTGCCAACGGCGGCTACAAGATCACCCCGTACCTGATCGAGCGCATCGAAAGCCGCAACGGCGAGACGCTGTTCACGGCAAACCCTGCCCGGGTACCGCAAGGCGCCGAGGACCAGGCAGGCCTGGCCGCACCCGAACAGCCGATCAGCACTGTAGCCATGCCGGGTGAGGCACCCGCTGCCTTCAACCAGGTGACGCCTGCAGCGCAGGCGCCGGCCGCGGCCGAGCGGATCATCGACGCTCGCACCACCTACATCCTCACCAGCATGCTGCAGGACGTGATCAAGCGCGGTACCGGCCGCCGGGCGCTGGCCTTGGGCCGCACCGACCTGGCAGGCAAGACCGGCACCACCAACGAGTCCAAGGACGCCTGGTTCTCCGGCTACAACGCCGACTACGTGACCACCGTGTGGGTCGGTTTCGACCAGCCCGAAACCCTTGGTCGCCGCGAATACGGCGGCACGGTGGCACTACCGATCTGGATGAGTTTCATGGGTGCGGCGCTCAAGGACAAGCCCGAACACGCGCCTGCAGAGCCGGAGGGCATCCTCAGCCTGCGCGTGGATCCGGTCAGTGGCCGCGCGGCCTCGCCGAGCACACCGAATGCCTACTTCGAGCTGTTCAAGGCCGAAGACTCGCCGCCGTCGGTGGACGAACTGGGCACTGGCGCGACACCGGGCAGCCCGCTGCCGGCGGATGAAGCGGCGCCGATGGATCTGTTCTGACCTTGCTTTAAAGCCTGGGGGCTGGCAGCTGCTCGCCTCAGGATTTAGGTGATGCACAAATCTAGCGCCGCCCGCGCGGCGCTTCGCGGCACAAGGCCGCTCCCACATTTGTTGCAACGTGCCGAACCTGTCAGGCCATGGTTGCCCGCCTTGGTGCATGACTTGAGGCAGACAAGGCGGCATCAGTGCCCAGCTCAGAATCCAGTCATGCCAACAAGGCTGACAACCATGGCCTAACAGACATGGCCACGTTGCAACAAATGTGGGAGCGGGCTTGCCCCGCGAAGCGCCGCGCGGGCGGCGCTCGATCTCCCAGGCGCAAAAACTGCTGCGGCGAACCCCTACCGCCCTGACACATTCCCACAAAAAAGCCCCGACTCTTGCGAGCCGGGGCTTCTTCATGTCGCTACAGCGGCAATCAGCCGTTGAACACGTCATCCACACTGGTCAGCGGGTAGTGCTTCGGATACGGCAGGGTAGCCACGCCGGATTCGATGGCGGCCTTGGCCACAGCGTCGGAAACGACGGTAATCAGGCGTGCGTCCAGCGGCTTCGGAATGATGTACTCACGGCCGAACTCCAGGCCTTCGACGCCGTAGGCATCGCAGACTTCCTTCGGCACTGGCAGCTTGGCCAGGTCTTTGAGGGCGATGGCGGCGGCGATCTTCATTTCTTCATTGATGCGCTTGGCGCGAACGTCCAGGGCACCCCGGAAGATGAACGGGAAGCCCAGTACGTTGTTGACCTGGTTCGGGTAGTCGGAACGACCGGTAGCCATGATCACGTCGCTGCGAGTGGCGTGAGCCAGCTCTGGCGAGATTTCCGGGTCCGGGTTCGAGCAGGCGAACACGATCGGGTTGGCAGCCATCGACTTCAGGCCTTCGGCGCTCAGCAGGTTCGGGCCGGAGAGGCCTACGAACACATCGGCACCGTCGAGGGCGTCAGCCAGGGTGCGCTTGTCGGTAGCGTGGGCGAACTGCGCCTTGTACTGGTTCAGGTCGTCACGGCCAGCGTGGATCACGCCGCTGCGGTCGATCATGTAGATGTTTTCGACCTTGGCACCCATGCTCACCAGCAACTTCATGCAGGAGATGGCGGCAGCGCCGGCGCCCAGGCAGACGATTCTGGCGTCTTCCAGCTTCTTGCCGGCGATTTCCAGGGCGTTGATCATGCCGGCCGCGGTCACGATGGCGGTACCGTGCTGGTCATCGTGGAATACCGGGATGTCGCACTGTTCGATCAGGGTGCGCTCGATTTCAAAGCACTCAGGCGCCTTGATGTCTTCGAGGTTGATGCCACCGAAGGTGATCGAAATGCGGCGAACGGTGTCGATGAACGCTTGTGGGCTTTCCGATTCGACTTCGATGTCGAACACGTCGATACCGGCGAAACGCTTGAACAGAACACCCTTGCCTTCCATGACCGGCTTGGAGGCCAGTGGGCCGAGGTCGCCCAGACCGAGGATGGCGGTGCCATCGGAAATCACCGCAACCAGGTTGCCTTTGCCGGTGTATTTGTAAGCCAGCTCTGGATCACGGCCGATTTCACGCACGGGCTCAGCAACACCTGGGCTGTAGGCCAGGGCGAGATCACGGGCGGTAGCAGTGGGCTTGGAAAGTTCGACGCTCAGTTTCCCCGGACGAGGTTGGGCGTGATATTCGAGAGCGGCGGTTTTCAGGTCTGACATGGTGGGCATTCCGCTATTTACTGTTCTGACGGACCGCCGAGGATACGCAAAGAGCCGGGGAGCCACAAGACTGGTCGGTCACTTGTGTCAAGGCCTTTAGCCTACGACTTTACGCTATAACCCACGGGGCATACGACCAACAGTGTGTACAATCCGATAGCGAAATGTCTACATCTTTTAGCCTTAAATGCGCTCCAACATACTCGGATCGGTCAATGGCAACACCCAGCGTCGCTGCCCGGGCTTGAGACCACCCTTGCGGGAACGATCCAGCACCCAGCCACGCGCCTCGACCTGGCGTCCCTTGAGGTTATCGAAGAAGCTGGCGGGGAAGTTACGTTGCAGACGAGCGGGAACCTGCAGCACCACAGCGCTGTCCAGGTTCAGCCAGACCCCGCCACGGTTACGCTCCACGCCTTCGATACGGCCCGCAATGACCGCGAAACCCGAGTGCCGGACGTCCCCCGCACGCACCACCGGCGAACGACGCCAAAGACCGGCGCCAGCCTTGCGCGCCACCTGCTCGGCAACCAGCTGGCAACCGCTGAGGCGTACATTGGGAGCAACCGCCACGCGGTAGCCCAAGCCCTCGCTGAGCAATTGTGCTTCCAGATTGTCGCCATTGCGGCCGTAGATATGCGCCAGCGTACGGCCGTATTTGTCCTTGCCCTCGATGCCCGGCACCAGCCCGACACGCCCGTCACTGGCCTTGACCAATGCCTGCAGGCGCTGCCTGGCGGCCTCGGCATAGGGCTCGCTGGTGCGCCCATTGCGGCCGATTTCCGGGGCATTGATGCCGATAAGCCGCACGCTGCGACCATCGACCAGGCGCAAGGTATCGCCATCCACCACCTGTCGTACCGCCACCTGCTGAGGGCTGTCCGGTAGCGGGCAGAACGCCAGGGCCGGGAAATGCCAGATGACGCCCATAAAAAAGGCGCCCACAAGGGGCGCCTTTTTTTGCAGCAATGCGAAACCCGAGGGGTTCGCCATGCGCATGATTACTTCTTGGTACCGAACATACCGAAGCGATCGGCGAACTTCTGTACGCGACCACCGGTGTCCAGGACTTTCTGCTTACCGGTGTAGAACGGGTGGCACAGGTTGCAAACGTCGATCGCCAGGGTGCTGCCCAGGGTCGAACGAGTTTCAAACTTGTTGCCGCAGCTGCAGGTGACTGCAACTACTTCGTAGTTCGGATGAATATCTGCTTTCATGGTCACTTCCTCGAGCTGCGTGCCGCCACCCAACACCAATTGTTGAATACCGCACGTAATTAGGCGGCGAATAATACCAGAGCATCACGCCAACGCAAGTTGTCGCTTGCACCGACCGTCGTCTGCTAGGCTCGCCAGTCTTTGAAACGCCCTCCGAGACTTTCCGCGTGTCCGACGTCATCCTGCGCCTTGCCCTGCCCTCCCCGCTGCGTCGCCTGTTCGACTACAAGGCGCCGGCAGGCATGGCGCGCCAGGCCTTGACCCCGGGCATGCGTATTCGCGTGCCATTCGGCCGCCGCGAAATGATCGGCGTGCTGGTGGAAGTGTGCGAGCAGAGCGACGTACCTGCCGACAAGCTCAAGCCGGCCAGCGCCCTGCTCGACCCGGTGTCGCCGATTCCACCATCGCTGTTCAAGCTATGCCTGTGGACCGCCCAGTACTACCAGCACAGCCTGGGCGACACCCTGAGCTGGGCCTTGCCGACCCTGCTGCGCCAGGGTGAACCCGCCGAGATGCGCCAGGAGCGCTTCTGGCACGTAGCCCCAGGCGCCCGCCTGGATGACCCGCGCATCGCCCGCGCACCGCGCCAGCGCGACGCCCTGAAGACCCTGGCCCAGCACCCGCACGGCGTGGCCCACAGCCTGCTGGCCAAACTCAACCTGAACAAGGACAGCCTCGACCTGCTGCTGGCCAAGGGCCTGGTGCAGATCGAGGTCCGCCGCCACCTCCCTGCGCTGCGCCACGAACACTGGCTGGCACAGCCAGAACTGCCGCTCAACGAAGAGCAATGCGACGCCTTCGACGCCGTACGCGAAGGCTTTGGCGGCTTTGCCGCCTTCCTGCTGGCCGGTGTTACCGGCAGCGGCAAGACCGAGGTGTACCTGCAACTGATCCGCGAAACCCTGGAAGCCGGCAAGCAGGCCCTGGTACTGATCCCGGAGATCAACCTCGGTCCGCAGACCCTTGCCCGCTTCGAGCAACGCTTCAATGCCCGCATCGCCCTGCTGCATTCGGCGGTCAACGACCGCGAACGCCTGGATGCCTGGCTGGCCGCCCGGGACGGCGAGGCCGACATCATCATCGGCACCCGCTCGGCGTTGTTCACACCGATGAAGAATCCCGGCCTGATCATCATCGACGAGGAGCACGACGGCTCCTATAAACAGCAGGAAGGCCTGCGCTACCACGCCCGCGACCTGGCGCTGGTGCGTGCCCACCAGGAAAACATCCCGATCCTGCTCGGCTCCGCCACGCCATCGCTGGAAACCCTGCACAACGCCCTGACCGGTCGCTACCGCCTGCTGCGCATGAACCAGCGCGCCGGCGGTGCCCGCCCGCCGCGCATGCTCCGCCTGGATGTGAAGAGCCTGCCGCTGGACAGCGGCATCAGCGGCCCATTGCAGCAGGCCATCCGCCAGACCCTGGAGGCCGGCCAGCAGGTGCTGGTGTTCCTCAACCGCCGCGGCTTCGCCCCGACCTTGCTGTGTCACGATTGCGGCTGGCTGTCCGAATGCCCACGCTGCGATGCACGCATGACCGTGCACCAGCGCTCCGGCGTGCTGCGCTGCCATCATTGCGGCTATGACGAGCGCCTGCCGCAGCAGTGCCCGCAGTGCAACCACGTTGACCTGCGCCCGGTCGGCGCCGGCACCGAGCGCGCCGAAGAGCGCCTGAAAGTGCTGTTCCCGGATTATCCGATCCTGCGTGTGGACCGTGACAGCACGGCGCGCAAGGACGCCATGCACAACCTGTTCAGCACCATCCAGCGCGGCCAGCCGAGCATCCTCGTCGGCACCCAGATGCTCGCCAAGGGGCACCACTTCCCGCGGGTGACCCTGGTAGCCATCCTCGATGCCGATGGCGGGCTGTTCTCCGGCGATTTCCGTGCCAGCGAACGCATGGCGCAGCTGATCGTGCAGGTTGCCGGACGGGCCGGGCGCGCCGAGGAACCCGGCAAGGTCATCATCCAGACCCATCTGGCCGACCATCCGCTGCTGGTGCAGCTTACCGAGCAGGGCTACTTCGCCTTCGCCGAGCAGGCCCTGGACGAACGCCGCGCCGCCGGGCTGCCACCTTACTCGCACCTGGCACTGCTGCGCGCCGAAGCGCACAAGCCCGGGCAGGCCGAAGGTTTCCTCGACGAGGCCTGTGCCGCCGCCGAGCGCCTGGTGGCCGAACAGCAGCTGCCTGGCATCGAGCTGCTGGGGCCGGTGCCGGCACCGATGGAGCGACGCGCCGGGCGCTTCCGTGCGCAACTGTTGATACAGGCCAATACGCGGGCGCCTTTGCATCGACTGATCAGCGCCTGGTTGCTAGTGTTGGAGCAGATGCCAAGCGGGCGCCAGGTGCGCTGGTCGCTGGATGTCGACCCGGTAGACCTTTATTGACTTCGGGGGCTGATTTGCAGCCCATCGCGACACAAGGCCGCTCCCACAGGCTACCGCCCCAGTGGAGGCAATCGCGCCCTGTGGGAGCGGCCTTGTGTCGCGAAAGGGCCGCAAAGCGGCCCCAGCATTCTTGAGCCCGGCAAGACCCAAAGGTTGGCAACCCGCTCCCAGCCACGGATAATGCCCAGTTTTTCCACCTGCGCATCCAAGCGCTCCACCGCGCTTGCGGTCGAAAAGAGATCCCCATGAAAGACACCATTCGCCAGCTGATCCAGCAAGCCCTCACCCAACTCGTCACCGACGGTGTGCTGCCTGAAGGGCTGTCGCCGGCGATCCAGGTGGAAAACGCCCGGGACAAGACCCACGGCGACTTCGCCAGCAACATTGCCATGATGCTGGCCAAGCCGGCCGGCATGAAGCCGCGCGATCTGGCCGAAAAACTGATCAATGCCCTGCCGGCCAGCGCCGACATCAGCAAGGTAGAGATCGCCGGCCCCGGCTTCCTCAACTTCTTCCAGAACACCGACGCCCTGGCCAACCGCCTGGATGCCGCACTGGCCGATGCCCACCTGGGCGCGCGCAAGGCCGGCCCTGCGCAAAAGGTGGTGATCGACATGTCGGCACCCAACCTGGCCAAGGAGATGCACGTCGGCCACCTCCGTTCGACCATCATCGGTGACAGTGTGGCGCGCGTGCTGGAGTTTCTCGGTGATGACGTGATCCGCCAGAACCACGTGGGCGACTGGGGCACCCAGTTCGGCATGCTGCTGGCCTACCTGGAAGAAAACCCGATCACCAGCGACGAGCTGTCGGACCTGGAAAACTTCTACCGCGCCGCCAAGAAGCGCTTCGACGAATCCGAAGAGTTCGCCACCCGCGCACGCGGCCTGGTGGTCAAGCTGCAGGCCGGCGACGCGGACTGCATGGCCCTGTGGACACGCTTCAAGGACATTTCGCTGTCGCATTGCCAGAAGACCTACGAACTGCTGAACGTCAAGCTGACGATGGCCGACGTGATGGGTGAAAGCGCCTACAACGATGACCTGGCCAACGTGGTCGCCGACCTCAAGGCCAAAGGCCTGCTGGTCGAAGACCAGGGCGCCCAGTGCGTGTTCCTCGACGAGTTCAAGAACAGCGAAGGCGAGCCACTGCCGGTGATCGTGCAGAAGGCCGACGGCGGCTACCTGTACGCCACCACCGACCTGGCCGCCGTGCGCTACCGCAGCAACGTGCTCAAGGCAGACCGCGCCCTTTACTTCGTCGACCAGCGCCAGGCCCTGCACTTCAACCAGGTGTTCGAAGTTGCACGCCGCGCAGGCTTCGTCGGCCACCCGATGCAGATGGAGCACATGGGCTTCGGCACCATGAACGGCGCCGACGGCCGCCCGTTCAAGACCCGCGACGGCGGCACCGTGAAGCTGATCGACCTGCTCACCGAGGCCAAGGAGCGCGCTTACGCGCTGGTCAAGGAAAAGAACCCGAGCCTGGCCGACGAAGAACTGCGCCACATCGGCGAAGTGGTGGGCATTGGCGCGGTAAAGTACGCCGACCTGTCCAAGCACCGTACCAGCGACTACAGCTTCAACTTCGAGCTGATGCTCAACTTCGAAGGCAACACCGCGCCTTACCTGCTGTACGCCTACACCCGCGTGGCCGGCGTATTCCGCAAACTGGGCAAGGGCTTCGATGAAGTCGACGGCAAAATCGTGCTGCAGGCTGCCCACGAGCAGGACCTGGCCGCGCGCCTGGCGCAGTTTGGCGAAATCCTCAACAACGTCGCCGACAAGGGCACGCCACACGTACTGTGCAGCTACCTGTACGACCTGGCCGGCCTGTTCTCCAGTTTCTATGAGAACTGCCCGATTCTTGCCGCCGAAACCCCGGAGCAGCAGCAGAGCCGCCTGCGCCTGGCTGCCCTGACCGGCCGCACCCTCAAGCAAGGTCTGGAACTGCTCGGCCTGGAAACTTTGGAGCGCATGTAAGTTGGCTGCCAAGAAAAAACCCGCCCCAAAACGCGGCGCCAGCCGCCAGACGGCGCCGGCCAAGCAGCCGATTCCCGGCTGGGTATGGCTGGCAGTTGGCCTGACCGTAGGCGCGTTCATCGTGTTCCTGATGAAACTCGAACCCGGTGGCGAAGACATCAAGCGCACCAAGCCCGAGCAGCAAAAGCCGGAGAAAGTGGCCGAAGCTGGCAAGCCGGCGCAGGCCACCCCGCAGCAGCCGGTGAAGCCGAAGTATGACTTCTACACGCTGCTGCCGGAGTCCGAGGTGATCGTGCCGCCGGAGGCCGTGCCAGAGAAGACGCCACCCGTCCCAGCCCAGCCGGTGACCCCGGTGACGCCGGCCGAAGCGGCGAAGATCGACACCGCGCGGGCCCAGGCAGCATTGATGGGGCAGACCCCGCCACCGGCACCGCCGGTGATCAAGCCGGCGGCGACCACCCAGTTCTTCCTGCAGGCAGGCTCGTTCCGCAAGCAGGCCGATGCCGACAAGGTGCGCGCGCAGATCATTCTGCTGGGCCAGGCGGTGAAGGTAGAGTCGGGCACGGTCAAGGACGAAACCTGGTACCGCGTACTGGTGGGCCCGTTCAGCAACCGTGAGCAGCTTACCGGGGCGCAGAAACAACTGGCCGGGGCAGGTTTCAGCAACCTGTTGCTGCAACAGCGCCAGACCCGTCAGTAACTTGCATTTGCGGCCCTGTGGGAGCGGCCTTGTGTCGCGAAAGGGCTGCAAAGCAGCCCCAGCATGCTCAGCAGCACCGCTGAAGCCCTAGGGCCGCTTTGCGGCCCTTTCGCGACACAAGGCCGCTCCCACAAGGGCTGTGCGTCAACGGCGGCCTGCGTTCACCTCGGAAACCTGGCTGTTCAGCGTCCAGAAGTCATACAGCACCCCCACCAGGAACAGCCCGCCGGTAAAGAAGTAGATGATCGCGGTCACCCACTTGCCCTGATACAGCCGGTGCAGGCCAAACACCCCGAGGAAGGTCAGCAGGATCCAGGCGATGTTGTAGTCAACGCGCCCGGACTGGAACCTCAGGTCGGCTTCACGGTCCATGGACGGGATCAGGAACAGGTCGATCAACCAGCCGATGCCCAGCAGGCCCAGGGTGAAGAACCAGATGGTGCCGGTGACGGGCTTGCCGTAATAGAAACGATGCGACCCGGTAAAGCCGAAAATCCATAGCAGATAGCCAATGGTCTTGCTGTGGGTGTCGTGAAACGGCGCCCCCTGTTGATAACTGTTCATTCATAGCCCCCGTGGGTTATCCGAAAATTTTCTAAAAAAAAATGTGACTTTCTTGTCGCAGGCCGACGTACGGCACCTGAACAATCGACCAACGGATCAAAGATTGATCAAAAAGCTGTTATAAAGTTGCGCGCCCAACACATAACTATTCATAAGAGCTTCATCTATGCCGCCTTTACTCAAGACATGGCTGACCCTCTGCCTATTATTGCCCCTGGCCGCCCACGCCACCAATCGTGAGCAACGTCTTCCCAATGGTTTCACCGGCTACACCACCAACGCCTCGATAAGACACGCACCGGTCAAGCAGACCGTGCTGCGCACCCGCCCCAGCAATGCGGCCAGCAGCCGCGGCGTATCCGGTATACCGGTCGCTGCCATGTCGCCGAAGCAGAGCAGCGATGTGCTCAGCCGTGCGGTAAATGTACTCGGTACCCCTTATGTTTGGGGCGGCAGCAGCCCGAAGAAAGGTTTCGACTGCAGCGGGCTGGTCAAATATGCCTTCAACGACGTCGCCGACGTCGACCTGCCACGCACCTCCAATGCCATGGCCCAAGGCCACGGCGTCAAGGTGGCCAAGGGTGACCTGAAGCCAGGTGACCTGATCTTCTTCAACATCAAGAGCCGCCGGGTGAACCATGTTGCCATCTACCTGGGCAACGACCGCTTCATCCATGCACCACGCCGTGGCAAGCGGGTAAGCATCGACACTCTGAGCAAGCCTTACTGGCAGAAGCATTACGTGGTGGCCAAGCGAGTGCTGCCGAAAGAACAGCAGCAATTGAGCCTGGCCAAGCGCTGAGCGGACCGGCGCTTTCCTGTCCCGGCCTCTTCGCGGGTAAACCCGCTCCCACAGGTACACCACAGCATTCGAAGGCCGTGTTATCCATGTGGGAGCGGGTTTACCCGCGAAAGGGCCAGCACCGGCACTATAGGTCGCTGATCAGTCCCCTCTCCTTCAACCCTCGCAATGCCCCCTCCATCGTCCGCATCCCGTCCGCACCACTCGCCTGCATCACCGAATACAACTGCGCCATCCGTCCTTCCCGAACCAGGTTACGCACCGCTGGCGTCACCACCAGCACTTCCCGCGCAGCAACCCGACCACCGCCCGCACGCCTGACCAGCACCTGCGCCACCACCAGGCGCAACGACTCGGCCAGCATCGTCCGCACCAGCGCTTTCTCTTCGGCAGCGAACACCTCCACCAACCGGTCAATGCTGTTCACCGCCGAACGCGTATGCACGGTCGCCAGCACCAGGTGCCCGGTCTCGGCCGCGCGCAAGGCCAGGCGAATGGTTTCCAGATCGCGCAGCTCACCGATCATGATCACATCCGGGTCCTGGCGCAGGGCACTGCGCAGCCCCTGGGCGAACCCGCCACAATGGCGGCCGACCTCACGCTGGTTGATCAGGCTATGCTGGCTGGCGTGGATAACTTCAACAGGATCTTCGAGGGTGATGATATGCAAAGCCCGATCACGGTTCAGCCGGTCGAGCAGTGTCGCCAGGGTGCTGGACTTGCCGCTGCCGGTCGGCCCACCCACGAGGATCAAGCCATCGCTGCACCGCGCAAAAGCTTGAAACACATCCCCCAGATCGAGTTCATCGAGCGTGGCGATACGCCTCGGGATCAGACGAAAGGTGGCCGCTGGGCCATGCAACTGACGAAACAGGTTCAGCCGAAAGCGCCCCAGCACGGGCAACTCTAGCGCCAGGTCCAGCTCATCACCCTGGGCCCACTGCCGACACTGGTCTTCATCCAGCACGGTTGCCATACCCTCGAGCAGGGAGGCCGCGCCCAAGGTCGGCAGGGCCATGCGCTGCAGCCCGCCATCCACGCGCAACATCGGTATCTGGCCCGCCGCCAGGTGCAGGTCGGAAGCCCCCGCATCCACAGCCCGAGCCAACAGGTCGGTCACGTCCATGAGACTCCCCAAAGCCCTTCAAGTAGGTAGAATGCCGCAAACCCCACAGCAGCCGGCATCAGTCCATGTCCACCCTAGCAGACAACCTTTCCGCTATTTCCGCCCGTATCGCCAGCGCTGCCCAGGCTGCCGGGCGTGATCCGGCCAGCGTCCAGTTGCTGGCTGTGAGCAAGACCAAGCCAGCCAGCGCCATCCGCGAGATCCACGCTGCCGGGGTGTGCGATGTCGGGGAAAATTACCTACAGGAAGCGCTGACAAAGCAGCAGGCACTCAGCGACCTGCCCTTGATCTGGCACTTCATCGGCCCCATTCAGTCGAACAAGACCAAAGCCATCGCCGAGCATTTCGACTGGGTACATTCCGTGGACCGCCTGAAAATCGCCCAACGCCTGTCGGAGCAACGCCCGGCCGGGCTGGCGCCCCTGAACATCTGCCTGCAGGTGAACGTCAGCGGCGAAGACAGCAAGTCCGGCTGCGCCCCCGCCGACCTGCCGGCCCTGGCCAAGGCGGTAGCCGTGCTGCCCAACCTGCGCCTGCGCGGGCTCATGGCCATCCCCGAACCCACCGATGACCGCGCCGCCCAGGAAGCCGCCTTCGCCACCCTGCGCCAGTTACAGGCAAGCCTGGGCCTTGGCCTGGACACCCTGTCCATGGGCATGAGCCACGACCTGGAAGCGGCCATTGCGCAGGGTGCGACCTGGGTGCGTATCGGGACCGCCCTGTTCGGGGCCCGCGACTACGGGCAGCCCTGATTCCATGCTTTACTCACTCTTTCCCACAAGGACCTGACATGAGCAAGACTCGTATTGCCTTCATTGGCGCCGGCAACATGGCCGCCAGCCTGATCGGTGGTCTGCGTGCCCAGGGCCTGGACGCCTCGCAGATCCGCGCCAGCGACCCGGGTGCCGAGACCCGCAACCGCATCCAGACCGAGCACGGTATCGAAACCTTCGAGAACAACGCCCAGGCCATCGATGGCGCCGACGTCATCGTGCTGGCGGTCAAGCCGCAGGTCATGAAAGCCGTGTGCCTGGCCCTGCAACCGAACCTGCAGGCTGGCCAGCTGATCGTTTCCATCGCCGCCGGCATCACCTGCGCCAGCCTGCAGAGCTGGCTCGGCGCTCGCCCGGTGGTGCGCTGCATGCCCAACACCCCGGCACTACTGCGCCAGGGCGTGAGCGGCCTGTACGCCACCGCCGAAGTGTCCGGCGCACAACGCGAACAGGCCGAGCAACTGCTGTCGGCTGTAGGCACTGCCCTGTGGCTGGAGCAGGAGCAGCAACTGGACGCCGTGACGGCCGTATCCGGCAGCGGCCCGGCGTACTTCTTCCTGCTGATCGAGGCCATGACCGCGGCGGGCGAAAAGCTTGGCCTGCCACGTGAAACCGCCGCCCAGCTGACCCTGCAGACAGCCCTGGGCGCCGCGCGCATGGCGGTTGCCAGCGATGTCGATGCCGCCGAACTGCGCCGCCGTGTCACCTCGCCTGCCGGCACCACCGAAGCTGCGATCAAGTCGTTCCAGGCCAGCGGCTTCGAAGCCATCGTCGAACAGGCGCTGCAGGCTGCGGCTACACGTTCCGCTGAGCTGGCCGAACAACTGGGCAAATAAGGAGCCTTAGATGAATGCATTGTCCGGCGCCGCGATCTTCGTGGTGCAAACCCTGGTCAGCCTGTACCTGGTGATCGTCCTGCTGCGCTTCGTCCTGCAACTGGTCAAGGCCAACTTCTACAACCCGCTGTGCCAGTTCGCCGTGCGTGCCACACAGCCGCTGCTCAAGCCGATTCGCCGGGTCATCCCCAGCGTCGGCGGGCTGGACACCTCGTCTCTGCTACTGTCGGTGGTCATCCAGGCGCTGCTGATGGCCTTCGTGCTGATGGTCACCTACGGCACCTTCGGTGACGTCCTACACCTGCTGATGTGGGCGATCATCGGTATCACTTCGCTGTTCCTGAAGATTTTCTGGGTGGCGATGATTGTCATGGTGATCGTGTCCTGGGTGGCCCCCAACAGCCACAATCCGGCGGCCGAACTGGCCTACCAGATCAGCGAACCGGTGCTGGCACCGTTCCGCCGCATCGTGCCCAACCTGGGCGGCATGGATATCTCGCCGATCTTCGCCTTCCTTGCGATCCAGGTAATCCAGTCGTTCGTCATGCCGCCGCTGGCCGCCTATGCCGGCATGCCACAAGAGCTGTGGCGGATGATCTGAGCCTTACCTGACCTTGGTTACTTCCAGCGGCAAGCCTTTGCTTGCCGCTGGGGGTAGCGCTCTTTAGACTTACGCCTCCGTCAAGCGTGAGCAGGGTCGATGTCCACTGTCTTTCCCGAAGATTCCGTCGGTCTGGTAGTACCGCAAACAGCCCGGTTCGATGAGCCGCTGGCCCTGGCCTGTGGCCGCTCCCTGGCCAGTTATGAACTGGTCTACGAGACCTATGGCACCCTGAACGCCAGCGCGAGCAACGCGGTGCTGATCTGCCATGCCCTGTCCGGCCACCACCATGCCGCTGGCTACCATGCCGCCACCGACCGCAAGCCGGGCTGGTGGGACAGCTGCATCGGCCCTGGCAAGCCGATCGACACCAACCGCTTCTTCGTGGTCAGCCTGAACAACCTCGGTGGCTGCAACGGCAGCACCGGCCCCAGCAGCATCAACCCGGCCACCGGCAAGCCCTATGGCGCCGACTTCCCGGTGCTGACCGTAGAGGACTGGGTACACAGCCAGGTGCGCCTGGCCGAGCGCCTGGGCATCCAGCAGTGGGCGGCCGTGGTCGGTGGCAGCCTGGGCGGCATGCAGGCGCTGCAGTGGACCATCAGCTACCCTGAACGCGTGCGCCATTGCATCGACATCGCTTCGGCGCCCAAGCTGTCAGCACAGAACATCGCCTTCAACGAAGTGGCACGCCAGGCCATCCTCACCGACCCCGAATTCCACGGCGGTTCGTTCCAGGACCAGGGTGTGATCCCCAAGCGCGGCCTGATGCTGGCGCGCATGGTCGGCCACATCACCTACCTGTCGGACGACTCGATGGGTGAAAAATTCGGCCGTGAGCTGAAGAGCGACAAGCTCAACTACGACTTCCACAGCGTCGAATTCCAGGTCGAGAGCTACCTGCGCTATCAGGGTGAGGAGTTCTCCGGACGCTTTGACGCCAACACCTACCTGCTGATGACCAAGGCGCTGGACTACTTCGACCCGGCCGCCGCCCAGGGCGGCGACCTGGCGGCCACCCTGGCCCACGTCAAGGCGGATTACTGCATCATGTCGTTCACTACCGACTGGCGCTTCTCCCCGGCCCGTTCGCGCGAGATCGTCGACGCCCTGATGGCCGCGCGCAAGAACGTCTGCTATTTGGAGATCGACTCGCCTTACGGGCACGATGCCTTCCTGATCCCCACACCTCGCTACATGCAGGGTTTCTCGAACTACATGAACCGCATTGCCATCTGAGGACAGCATGAGAGCCGATCTGGAAATCATCCACGACTGGATCCCCGCCGGCAGCCGGGTACTCGACCTGGGCTGCGGCAGCGGCGAACTGCTGGCCTCGCTGCGCGACCGCAAGCAGGTCACCGGCTATGGCCTGGAGATCGACGCCGACAACATCGCCGCCTGTGTGGCCAAGGGCATCAACGTCATCGAGCAGGACCTGGACAAGGGCCTGGGCAACTTCGCCAGCAACAGTTTCGACGTGGTGATCATGACCCAGGCCCTGCAGGCCGTGGAGTATCCCGACCGCATCCTCGACGAGATGCTGCGCGTGGGTCGCCAGTGCATCATCACCTTCCCCAACTTCGGCCACTGGCGCTGCCGCTGGTACCTGGCGACCAAAGGCCGAATGCCGGTATCGGACTTCATGCCATATACCTGGTACAACACGCCGAACATCCACTTCTGCACCTTCGCCGACTTCGAAGAGCTGTGCCACGAGCGCCGCGCCAAGGTGCTCGACCGCCTGGCCGTCGACCACTTGCACCGCAACGGGTGGGGTGGCCGGCTTTGGCCTAATCTTCTAGGTGAGATCGGCATCTACCGCGTCAGCAGCCCGGGCCTGCAAGAACACCAGCTCGCAGTCTGACGCCCACCGGAGGAATCACCCCATGCGTCGCCTAGCCCTGCTCCTGATCAGCCTCTGCCTGGCCCTGCCGGTACTGGCTGCCGATGCTGCCCGCCCCGAGCGCAAGGAAGTGTTTGGCGACGTGACGGTGCACTACAGCGCGTTCACCTCGAGCATGCTGACACCGGAGGTGGCTGCGGCCACCGGCCTGGTCCGCAGCAAGAACCAGGGGGTGCTCAACATTGCCGTGCTCAAGGCCAACAAACCCGCCATGGCGGTGGTCAGCGGCACGATCAAGGACCTGACCGGCCGCAGCAGCCCGCTGTCGTTCAAACAGATCACCGAACAGGGCGCGATCTACTACATTGCCCAGTTCAAGATCGACCAGCCAGAAACCGTCACCTTCGACCTGAATATCGAAACCGGCGGCATCAGCAACTCCCTCAGATTCAACCAGGAAGTGTTCCCAGCCGAATGATGAATTTCCAGCAACTCGTATTGGCCAGCCATAACGCCGGCAAACTCAAGGAACTCCAGGCCATGCTCGGCGCGTCCGTGCAGCTGCGCTCGATCGGCGAGTTCAGCCAGGTCGAACCGGAAGAAACCGGTCTGTCGTTCGTCGAGAACGCCATCCTCAAGGCGCGCAACGCCGCACGCATTTCCGGCTTGCCGGCCCTTGCCGACGATTCGGGCCTGGCCGTGGACTTCCTCGGCGGCGCACCAGGCATCTATTCGGCGCGCTATGCCGACGGCAAGGGTGACGCGGCGAACAACGCCAAGCTGCTGGAAGCCCTGAAAGACGTGCCTGAAGCCGAACGCGGAGCACAGTTCGTCTGCGTCCTGGCGCTGGTGCGTCATGCCGACGACCCACTGCCGATCCTGTGCGAAGGCCTGTGGCACGGGCGCATCATGTTCGAGGCCAGTGGCGAGCACGGCTTTGGCTACGACCCGCTGTTCTGGGTGCCGGAGCGCAGCTGTTCCAGCGCCGACCTGGCCCCAGTGGACAAGAACCAGCTCAGCCACCGCGCCCGCGCCATGGCCCTGCTGCGCCAACGCCTGGGCCTGGCATGATCGAAACGCTGTCCAACCCCGGCGCGGCGGGCTTCACCAGCCTGCCGCCGCTGGCGCTGTACATCCACATCCCGTGGTGCGTACGCAAATGCCCTTACTGCGACTTCAACTCCCACGCTGCGGGGCCTGAACTGCCGGAAGACGCCTATGTCGCCGCCTTGCTGACCGACCTCGACCAGGAGTTGGCCGCCGTGCAAGGCCGGCCGATCAGCTCGATCTTCTTTGGCGGCGGTACCCCCAGCCTGTTCAGTGCTGGCGCCCTTGGCCAGCTGCTGCGTGGCGTGGAGCAACGTATCCCGTTTGCGCCGGACATCGAAATCACCCTGGAGGCCAACCCGGGCACGTTCGAGCAGGACAAGTTCAAGGCCTATCGGCAAACCGGCATCAACCGCCTGTCCATCGGGGTGCAGAGCTTCCAGCCAGCCAAACTGCAGGCGCTCGGGCGCATCCACAATGGTGAAGAGGCGGTCCGAGCCGCCGGCATGGCGCGCGCCGCCGGCTTCGACAACTTCAACATGGACCTGATGCACGGTCTGCCCGACCAATCGCTGGACGACGCGCTGGGCGACCTGCGCCAGGCCATCGACCTGGAGCCAACGCACCTGTCGTGGTACCAGCTGACCGTGGAACCGAATACGGTTTTCTGGAACCAGCCACCCGAGCTGCCCGAGGACGACATCCTCTGGGATATCCAGGAAGCCGGCCAGGCGCTGATGGCCAAGCACGGCTACCGCCAGTACGAGGTCTCGGCCTATGCCCAGGCGGGCCGCGCCGCACGGCACAACCTTAATTACTGGCGCTTTGGCGACTTCATAGGCATTGGTGCCGGCGCCCACGGCAAGCTGACTTTCGCCGACGGCCGCATCCTGCGCACCTGGAAGACCCGTCTGCCCAAGGACTACCTGAACCTGGCCAAGCCGTTCAAGGCCGGCGAGAAGCTGCTGCCGGTCGACGAATTGCCATTCGAGTTCCTGATGAACGCCCTTCGCCTGACCGATGGGGTGGAAGCCGAACTGTTCACCCAACGCACCGGCTTGCCGCTGGCACAGTTGCGCGAGGCACGCCGCGCGGCCGAACAAAAAGGCCTTTTGCAGGTCGAACCGGATCGACTGGTGGCCACGCCAAGGGGCCAGTTGTTCCTCAATGACCTGCTGCAGTATTTCTTGACCTAAGGATGACCCATGGATCTGGTACTTGATCTGCTCGCGACGGTTTCCCGCTGGAGCCGCAGCAACCTGTCTGAGATTTCACTGGCCTTGGTAGGCTGCCTGCTGGTGCTGTTCGGCACCGATATCAAAGGCTGGGTGGAACAGCGCCTGGGCGGCCTGGCGGGCGCCCTGCGCGTACCGTTCATGGCCTTGCTGGTGATGATCGGCAGCGGTGCGGCACTGATCTACGCCACACCGTGGGTGGTGAAGGGGCTGAGCCAGTTCAACAACTACGCGCTGGCGCCGGTTTTGCTGGTGGTATTGGTGCTGATCGGGGTGGTGGCGGATCGCCGGGGCTGAGCCACGGCCTTGCACTGAACCCTTGCAGGAGCGACCTTGTGTCGCGAAAGGGTCGCGCGGCCCCAGCAATTGCTGCCTCACCGCTGACATCCTGGGGCCGCCATGCGGCCCATCGCGACACAAGGCCGCTCCTACAATGACCGCGCAATCTGGCGAGTACAGAGATGGGTTGTAAAAGCTGCCCCGGCGAACCAGGGCAGCCCTACCACCTGACTAGCCCTTACTGGGCATCATCGAAGTGATCGCGCATGAAGTCCCGAACGGTCTTGAGCACAGTCAAGATCCGGATGAACGTCCAAACGCGGCTCAGCGCATCAAGCAAACGCTTCATATGCCTTGGCCTCCGTGTTGGCGGGCCAATCTTCCAGCATCTAACCGGTACTTCGATGCCTTCGAAAACTGTGTGAGAGTCTTCTGTGAAGTGGCCAGGTCAATGGCCCTTCGAAGAGGTGCACCGGCACGGTTCTCAGGCCGTGTCGAAGGGGCCGGAAAGCAGAATTCTTCTCCTACCCGGCCCATCACTGATTTCATCCACACAGGAGCAGCGCGATGATACTTGGAATGCTCACCCAAGACTGTTAACCGCTCCGACACACGTGATGCCGGATATTTCTGAGCATTGACGTTCCCCCGCTACGCTGCCTATGATCAGCCAACTGTGTGAGGGTTTTCTGTGAAACCTCAGAGCGAAGGATACTCAGTCCTGTCGCTCACATAAAAAAACCGCCCTTCTCAAGGCGGTTTTTTTTCGCCTGCATTTCTGCAGGCATCGGCATATCGAAAGGCCTTATCAGCCGGTCAATCCACCTTCTCAAACTTCAAATCCCAAACCCCATGCCCCAGCCGCTCGCCGCGACGCTCGAACTTGGTGATCGGGCGCTCTTCCGGCCGTGGCACGTAGGTACCGTCGGCCGCACGGTTGCGATAGCCCGGGGCAGCGCTCATCACTTCCAGCATGTACTCGGCATACGGCTCCCAGTCGGTGGCCATGTGGAACACACCACCGGGCTTGAGCTTGCGCCGTACCAGCTCGGCGAACTCCAGCTGGACAATGCGGCGCTTGTGGTGGCGCGCCTTGTGCCATGGGTCAGGGAAGAACAGCATCAAGCGGTCGAGGCTGTTGTCCGCCACGCAGCGGTTCAGCACTTCGATGGCATCGCAGTCATATACCCGCAGGTTCTTCAGGCCCTGGGTCAGCACGCCGTTAAGCAGCGCGCCAACACCCGGGCGGTGTACTTCCACACCGATGAAGTCCTGTTCAGGCGCGGCAGCAGCCATTTCCAGCAGGGAATGACCCATGCCGAAGCCGATCTCCAGGGTGCGCGGCGCCGAACGGCCGAACACCTGGTCGTAGTCCACCGGGCTGTCAGCCAGCGGCAGGATGTACAGCGGGCCGCCCTGCTCCAGGCCACGTTGCTGGCCTTCGGTCATGCGCCCGGCGCGCATCACGAAACTCTTGATGCGGCGGTGCGGGCGGGCTTCGCCGTCGGGGGTGATCGGCGTATCGTGCGATTCAGTCATCAGGGGCTCTTACTTGATCAGACCATCCAGCGGCGAAGAGGCGCTGGCATAGAGTTTCTTCGGCATACGACCGGCCAGGTAGGCCATGCGACCGGCGACGATGGCGTGCTTCATGGCCTCGGCCATCAGCACCGGCTGCTGGGCGTGGGCGATGGCCGAGTTCATCAGCACCGCTTCGCAACCCATTTCCATGGCGATGGTGGCATCGGACGCGGTACCTACACCGGCATCGACCAGCACCGGCACCTTGGACTCTTCCAGGATGATCTGCAGGTTGTAGGGATTGCAGATACCCAGGCCGGTACCGATCAGGCCAGCCAGGGGCATGACCGCGATGCAGCCGGCTTCGGCCAGCTGGCGGGCGATAATCGGATCATCGCTGGTGTAAACCATTACATCGAAACCGTCCTTGACCAACACTTCGGCGGCCTTGAGGGTTTCGATCACATTGGGGAACAGGGTTTTCTGATCGGCCAGCACTTCCAGCTTGACCAGGTTGTGGCCATCCAGCAGCTCGCGCGCCAGGCGGCAGGTGCGCACGGCTTCGACTGCGTCGTAGCAACCAGCGGTATTCGGCAGGATGGTGTAGCGGTCCGGTGGCAGCACATCGAGCAGGTTCGGCTCGCCCGGGTTCTGGCCGATGTTGGTGCGGCGCACGGCAACGGTGACGATCTCGGCACCCGAGGCCTCGATGGCCAGGCGGGTTTCTTCCATGTCGCGGTACTTGCCGGTACCGACCAGCAGGCGCGACTGGAAAGTACGCCCGGCCAGGGTGAAGGGCTTGTCGCTACGAACGTTGCTCATCGTTGTTCCTCGGGAAAAGGTTGCTGGGCTTGCAGGTGAATCGCCGGCCGGAATCAGCCGCCACCGATGGCGTGGACCACTTCGACCTGGTCGCCGTCGTTCAACAGCGTGCTGTCGTGCTGGCTACGCGGCACGATGTCCAGGTTCAGCTCCACCGCTACGCGGCGTCCGGTCAGCTCCAGACGGGCCAGCAGGGCCGCGACACTTTCGCCAGCGGGCAATTCGTAAGGTTCACCGTTCAGTTGAATGCGCATGCGCACGGCCACCATTGTTCTTTGGGGGCCCGCATTCTAGCGCCGAACCCCCCTGCAACCCAAGGGCGGTGCGCGCCATTAGTCGCGATTGTGGACCACTCGATCAACCAAGCCGCCAGGCTGCCAGGCCCAGGCACAGCCAGCCGGCGAGGAAGCACAAGCCACCAAGCGGGGTGATGATGCCGAGCTTGCCCAGGCCGCTGAGGGTCAGCAGGTACAGGCTACCGGAGAACAGCACTATACCCACGGCAAACAGGCCGCCAGCCCAGCCGACCAAGCGCCCTGGCAGGTGCACCGAGAGCACGGCGACAGCGAAGATCGCCAGGGCATGTACCAGCTGGTAGGTCACACCGGTCTGGAAGATCGCCAGGTAATCGGCCGTCAGCCGGCTTTTAAGGCCGTGGGCGGCGAAAGCACCCAGAGCGACACCGGTGAAACCGAAAAAGGCGGCAAGCATCAGGAAGCTGCGAAGCATGGGACGACTCCTTGGATCGGGTCTGTATAATGGCCCCTTCCACCCGTACGGCCAAGCCATCGCCATGCTGCCAACCCTTCTCCGCCGCCTCTATCGTGCCCTGCTCTGGTTCGCTGCCGGCAGCATCGTGCTGGTGCTGGTGTTCCGCTGGGTGCCACCACCCGGTACGGCACTGATGGTCGAGCGCAAGGTGCAGTCCTGGGTGAATGGCGAGCCGATCGACCTGCAGCGCGACTGGGAGCCGTGGGAGAACATCTCCGACGATCTCAAAGTCGCGGTCATCGCTGGTGAGGACCAGAAGTTCGCCAACCACTGGGGCTTCGATATCCCGGCCATCCAGGCAGCGCTGGCCTACAACGAGCGCGGCGGCAGCATTCGCGGTGCCAGCACCCTGACCCAGCAGGTGGCCAAGAACCTGTTCCTGTGGTCCGGGCGCAGCTGGTTCCGCAAAGGGCTGGAGGCCTGGTTCACCGCGTTGATCGAGCTGTTCTGGTCGAAGGAGCGGATTCTCGAGGTCTACCTGAACAGTGCCGAATGGGGCAAAGGTGTGTTTGGTGCCCAGGCGGCAGCGCGCTATCACTTTGGCGTCGATGCCAGCCGGCTTAGCCGCCAGCAGGCGGCGCAGCTCGCGGCGGTGCTGCCGAGCCCGATCAAGTGGAGCGCCAGCCGGCCGAGTGCCTACGTGGCCAGCCGGGCCGGCTGGATTCGCCGGCAGATGAGCCAGTTGGGTGGGCCCAGCTACCTCATGCAGCTCGACACTTCGCGCAAATTTTGAATTTGCTGCTGGTTTTTCTGGCCTCTTCGCAGCACAAGGCTGCTCCTACAAGAACAGAGATACACTCCGAGCTGGCGTTGTACCTGTAGGAGCAGCCTCGTGTTGCGAAAAGGCCCGCAAAGCCAGCACAAATAGAAAAGCCGCTCACCCTATCCGGGCCAGCGGCTTTTCCTTGCAGCCAGGGCTCGATCAGGCAGCGATCAGCGCCTTGACCTTGTTCATCGCATTCTTCTCAAGCTGGCGAATCCGCTCAGCCGAAACACTGTACTTGTCTGCCAGCTCATGCAACGTGGCCTTCTCTTCCGCCAACCAGCGCTGGTAGAGAATGTCGCGGCTACGCTCGTCCAGCCCTTGCAATGCTTCGTGCAGGTTGCTGGTGGAGTTGTCGCTCCAGTCGGCATCCTCCAGTTGCACCGCCGGGTCGTAACGGTGGTCTTCCAGGTAATGCGCAGGCGACTGGAAGGCACTGTCGTCGTCAGCTTCCGCTGCCGGGTCGAAGGCCATGTCCTGGCCGCTGAGGCGGCTTTCCATCTCGCGCACTTCACGCGGCTCCACGCCCAGGCTTTCCGCCACGCGGTGCACTTCGTCGTTGTTCAGCCAGGCCAAACGCTTCTTCTGGCTGCGCAGGTTGAAGAACAGCTTGCGCTGGGCCTTGGTGGTGGCCACCTTGACGATGCGCCAGTTGCGCAGGATGAACTCGTGGATCTCTGCCTTGATCCAGTGCACGGCGAACGACACCAGGCGCACGCCCATTTCCGGGTTGAAGCGCTTGACGGCTTTCATCAGGCCGACGTTGCCTTCCTGGATCAGGTCGGCCTGGGCCAGCCCATAGCCGGCATAGCTACGGGCGATATGTACGACAAAACGCAGGTGGGCCATCACCATTTGACGAGCGGCCTCGACATCCTGCTCATAATAGAGACGCTCGCCCAGATCTCGCTCCTGCTCGACAGTCAGCAGCGGGATGCTGTTGACCGTGTGCACGTAGGCTTCCAGGTTTGCACCGGGCACCAAGGCATAGGCAGGTTGCAACGATGTGGTCATTCAAGAACCTCCGACTTACAAAACTCGCGCCTTGTGGGCACTGCCAACATAGACCTGGAACGACGGTACAAGTTCCATAGTGAAGAATTTGTCAATGATGGCACGTAAAAACTATCGCGGCGCCAGCTCGTTCAGATGGCGGGCCACTGCGATCCATGCACCGATATACCCCAACAGCACCGCTCCGATCAAGAGCGACAGACCATCGGACGCCGGCACTCCGCCCAGGGCGAAGTCACTGCCGTACAGCCCGGAAAGCCCTACCACCGCCTCGTTCAGCCAGTTCAGGCCAAACGCCAGGATACCCCATGCGATCACGCCTGCACCCAGGCCATACAGGGCGCCCATGTACAGGAACGGCCGACGCACATAGGCGTCTGTGCCACCGACCAGCTTGATCACTTCGATCTCGGTGCGGCGGTTTTCAATGTGTAGACGAATTGTGTTACCGATTACTAACAGCAGGGCAGAAATCAGCATCACGGCCAGGCCGAAGACGAAGCGGTCACCCAGCTTGAGGATGGCAGCCAAGCGCTCGACCCACACCAGATCGAGCTGCGCCACTTCCACCCGTGGCAGCTCCGACAGGCGCTGACGCAAGGCTTCCAGGGCCGGTTTGTCGACTTCGGTCGGGGTGACAACCACCACGCCTGGTAGCGGGTTGTCGGGCAGTTCTCGCAGTGCTTCGCCCAGGCCGGACTGCTGCTGGAACTCCTCCAGTGCCTGCTCACGGCTGACATACTGCGCGTCGGCCACACCGGGCATGCCCTTGATCTCGTCGCGCAGCGCCTCGCCTTCGCGGCTGCCGGCATCGAGCTTGAGGTACAGCGAGATCTGCGCGGCGCGCTGCCACGAGCCGCCAAGCTTCTCGACGTTCTTCAGCAACAACGACAGGCCCATGGGCATGCTCAGCGCCACCGCCATCACCAGGCAGGTGAAGAAACTGCCGATCGGCTGCTTGCCCAGGCGACGCAGGCTGTCGGCCATGCTGGCACGGTGGCTTTCCAGCCAGGCATGCAGCAGCGTGCGGAAATCAGGGCCGTCATCGTCGTCGCGCTTTTTCTTCGCCGGTTGCGGGTCGGCCGGTTTCGGCGCAACCCGCTCGGAAACCTTCGTCGTACGTGTAGTGCTCATTGCCCGGCCTCCCCATCGCCGATCAAGCGGCCGCGCTGCAAGGTCAGCATGCGGTGGCGCATGCGCGCAATCAGTGCCAGGTCGTGGCTGGCGATCAGTACCGTGGTACCCAGGCGGTTGATGTCTTCGAACACGCCCATGATCTCCGCGGCCAGGCGCGGGTCGAGGTTACCGGTGGGTTCATCGGCCAGCAGCAGGGCTGGCTGGTGAACGATGGCGCGGGCGATACCCACCCGCTGCTGCTGCCCGGTGGACAGGTCGGCCGGGAACAGCTCGCCCTTGTCGGCCAGCGACACACGCTCCAGCGCCGAGTCCACGCGCTTGGCGACCTCGGCCTTGGACAGGCCGAGAATCTGCAGCGGCAAGGCGATGTTGTTGAACACCGTGCGGTCGAACAACAGCTGGTGATTCTGGAATACCACGCCGATCTGCCGACGCAGGAACGGGATCTGCGAATTGCTGATCTGGCCCAGGTCCTGCCCGGCCAGCATCAGCTTGCCGCTGGTCGGGCGTTCCATGGCCAGCAGCAGGCGCAGCAAGGTGCTCTTGCCCGCGCCCGAGTGACCGGTGACGAACAGGAATTCGCCCCGGCGCGCCCGGAAACTCAGCTCATGCAAACCCACATGACCATTGGGGTAGCGCTTGGCAACCTGTTCGAATCGGATCATGGTCAGTCTCGCTCGGCAAACAGAGCCTTGACGAACGGCTCGGCTTCGAAGGTACGCAGGTCGTCGATGCCTTCACCAACACCGATGAAGCGGATCGGCAGCTTGAACTGCTTGGCCAGGGCGAAAATCACCCCGCCCTTGGCAGTGCCGTCCAGCTTGGTCAGGGCCAGGCCGGTCAGTTCGACACTCTGGTTGAAGTACTTGGCCTGGCTGATGGCGTTCTGGCCGGTACCGGCATCGAGCACCAGCAGCACCTCGTGCGGCGCCTCGGCGTCGAGCTTGCCGATGACCCGGCGGACCTTCTTCAGCTCTTCCATCAGGTTGTCTTTGGTGTGCAGGCGGCCAGCGGTGTCGGCGATCAGCACGTCCACGCCACGGGCCTTGGCGGCCTGCACGGCATCGAAGATCACGGAGGCGGAGTCGGCACCCGTGTGCTGGGCAATCACCGGGATCTGGTTACGCTCGCCCCACACCTGCAACTGCTCGACCGCCGCGGCACGGAAGGTGTCACCAGCGGCCAGCATCACTTTCTTGCCTTCAAGCTGCAGTTTCTTGGCCAGTTTGCCGATGGTAGTGGTCTTGCCGGCGCCGTTCACACCGACCACCAGGATCACATAGGGCTTGTTCTGCGCCTGTACCACCAGCGGCTGCTCGACCGGGCGCAGCAGCGCAGCCAGCTCTTCCTGCAGCGACTTGTACAGGGCATCGGCGTCGGCCAGCTGCTTGCGGGCAACCTTCTGGGTCAGGTTCTGGACAATGGTCGAAGTGGCTTCCACACCAACGTCGGCGGTCAGCAGGCGGGTTTCGATTTCGTCGAGCAAGTCGTCATCGATGACTTTCTTGCCCAGGAACAGGCTGGCCATGCCCTCGCCGATGCTGGCACTGGTCTTCGACAGGCCCTGCTTGAGGCGGGCGAAGAAGCCGGGCTTGGCCTGCTCGGTGACCGGGGCCGCAGCCACAGGGGCAGCAGGCGCTGGTGCGGGGCGCTCCGGGATGGCAGGCGGCGCTTTCGGCTCCAGGTCCGGCACCAGGGCCACGGGTTCTTCGGCAACCGGCAACACCAGGTTGCTGACCGGCGCGACCGGCTCGACCACCGGGGCCGGTTCGACCGGGGCTGCCTGCAAGGGCATGGACGCGACCGGCTGCGGTGCAGGTGCCACCAGCGGCTGGGACGCGACCGGCTCGGGCTCAGGGGCCTGCAACGGCCGGGAAGCAACCGGCTCGGGAACGGGGGCCTCGACTACCGGGGGCTGGGCTGGTACGGGGACCTGCGGCGGTTCAGTCAGCTGTGGGGCCGCAGGGGCCTGAACGGGCTCGGGGGCCTGTGCCACTTCGGCGGTAGATCCCTCGACCGGAGCGGCTGCAGGCTGCTCGACGGCGGGGGCTTCATTCGCGGGCACGCCCGCGCCCACAGGTTGCTGCGGTTTCTTGCGGAACCAGCTGAACAGGCCTTTCTTTTCGCCAGCCTCGGCCGGCGCTTTTTTGTCGTCGTTGGAACCAAACATGGAAGACGGCTATCTCAGGGTAGCGATGGGCCAGCTATGGCGCATCGGGAATTCTCTCTACGCAGAACAGACTATCTTGAAGCCGGCTGGTTCATGCGCAACGTTTTGTCTTAGTGTCCTGCGGGCCAGAACGGCGACAGGCATGGTCGCCAGGCAACCGGATCAGTATCCTAGCACCTCCTGGCCCGCCGACGCTAAACCCAGCGGGCCGTCGAACAGGTTAAACACCGTATGAATGCTCTAGCCCGCCGCGCCGCTGGCCTGTTGCTCGGCACGCTCTGCCTGCCGCTCGCAGCCTTCGCCGCCGATGTGCAACCCACCCACGAATTCATCCTCGACAACGGCCTGAAAGTGGTCGTGCGCGAGGACCATCGCGCCCCGGTGGTGGTCTCGCAGATCTGGTACAAGGTTGGCTCCAGCTACGAAAGCCCGGGCCAGACCGGCCTGTCCCACGCGCTGGAGCACATGATGTTCAAGGGCAGCGCCAAGGTCGGCCCCGGCGAGGCCTCGCGCATCCTGCGTGACATTGGTGCCGAAGAAAACGCCTTCACCAGCGACGACTACACCGCCTATTACCAGGTACTGGCCCGCGACCGCCTGCCGGTGGCCCTGGAGCTGGAGGCCGACCGCCTGGCCAGCCTGCGCCTGCCCGCCGACGAGTTCAGCCGCGAAATCGAGGTGATCAAGGAAGAACGTCGCCTGCGCACCGACGACCAGCCCAACGCCAAGGCGTTCGAGCTGTTCCGCGCCATGGCCTACCCGGCCAGCGGCTACCATACCCCGACCATCGGCTGGATGGCCGACCTGGAGCGCATGAAGGTCGAGGAACTGCGCCACTGGTACGAATCCTGGTACGCCCCCAACAACGCCACCCTGGTAGTGGTCGGCGATGTCACTGCCGACGAGGTCAAGGGCCTGGCGCAGAAGTACTTCGGCAGTATTCCCAAGCGCGCCGTGCCACCGGCCAAGTTGCCGCTCGAACTGGCCGAACCGGGCCAGCGCCAGCTGACCCTGCACGTGCGTACCCAGTTGCCGAGCCTGATCTACGGTTTCAACGTACCTGGCCTGCCTACTGCCAAAGACCCACGTACGGTGCATGCCCTACGCCTGATCTCGGCGCTGCTCGACGGCGGCTACAGCGCCCGCATGCCGGCACGCCTGGAGCGCGGCCAGGAGCTGGTGGCCGGTGCTTCGTCCAGCTACAACGCCTTTACCCGCGGTGACAGCCTGTTCCTGATCTCGGCCACGCCGAACGTACAGAAGCAGAAAACCCTCGCCGATGTCGAGAAAGGCGTCTGGCAGTTGCTGGATGAGCTCAAGACCACCCCACCAAGCGCCGAAGAACTGGAGCGCGTACGCGCCCAGGTCATTGCCGGCCTGGTTTACGACCGCGACTCCATCAGCAGCCAGGCCACCACCATCGGCCAGCTGGAAACCGTAGGCCTGTCCTGGAAGCTGATCGACAGCGAGCTGGATGAGCTCAAGCGCGTTACGCCGCAGGACATCCAGAACGCCGCGCGCACCTACTTCACCCGCGAACGCCTGAGCGTTGCCCATGTACTGCCCGAGGAGTCCGCTCATGAGTGATCGCCGCACACCACGCCCAACCCTGCTGGCCACGTGCACCCGCGCCCTGGCGCTGGCGGCGGTGCTGGCCGCCCCGGCCATGGCCGACAACGCCGCCAAGGCCGACAGCAATGCGGCTCGCCCGGCCAACACCTTGCAGTCGCTGGCCGAGCTGGATGGCAAGGCGCCCAGCCGGCGCCAGTTGAACATCCAGCACTGGAACACCGCCGAAGGTGCCCGGGTACTGTTCGTCGAAGCCCGCGAACTGCCGATGTTCGACCTACGCGTCACCTTCGCCGCCGGCAGCAGCCAGGATGGCGGCACGCCAGGTCTGGCCGCCCTGACCAACGCCATGCTCAACGAGGGCGTGGCCGGCAAGGATGTGACTGCCATCGCCAAAGGCTTCGAGGGCCTGGGCGCCGACTTTGGCAACGGCTCCTACCGCGATATGGCCGTGGCCTCGCTACGCAGCCTCAGCGCCAAGGACAAGCGCGAGCCGGCGCTCAAGCTGTTCACTGAAGTGGCCGGCAAGCCTAGCTTCCCCGAGGACGCCCTCAAGCGCATCAAGAACCAGATGCTCGCCGGCTTCGAATACGAGAAGCAAAACCCCGGCAAGGTCGCCAGCAAGGCGTTGTTCGCCAATCTCTACGGCGACCACCCCTACGCTCACCCGAGCGACGGCACCGCCGAGAGCATCAATGCCATCAGCCTGGCACAGCTGCGCGCTTTCCATGCCAAGGCCTACACCGGCGGCAACGCAGTCATTGCCCTGGTCGGCGACCTCAGCCGTAGCGAGGCCGAAAGCATCGCCGCCCAGGTATCCGCCGGCCTGCCCAAGGGCCCGGCACTGGCAGCACCGGCCCAACCTGCTGAAACCTACCCGAGCCTCAACCACATCGATTTTCCGTCCACGCAGACACACCTTATGCTCGCCGCCCTGGGTATCGACCGCCAGGATCCGGACTGGCCAGCGCTATCGCTGGGCAACCAGATTCTCGGTGGCGGTGCCTTCGGTACCCGATTGATGAGCGAGGTGCGCGAGAAGCGCGGCCTGACCTACGGCGTGTACTCGGTATTCAGCCCGATGCAGGTGCGTGGCCCGTTCATGATCAACCTGCAAACCCGTGCCGAGCTCAGCGAAGGTACGCTCAAACTGGTACAGAGCATTCTCGCTGATTACCTCAAGGCCGGCCCCACCCAGCAGGAACTGGACGACGCCAAGCGCGAGTTGGCTGGGAGTTTCCCACTGTCCAATGCAAGCAATGCGAGTATCGTCGGCCAACTGGGCGCCATCGGTTTCTACAATCTGCCGCTGACCTGGCTGGAGGACTTCATGCAGCAGTCCCAGGCACTCACCGTCGAGCAGGTCAAGGCAGCCATGAACAAACACCTGTCAGCGGATAAACTGGTGATGGTTACCGTGGGCCCGAAAGTGCCACAGAAACCGCTGCCTGCCCCCACTGACAAGCCCTCCGAGCAGCCGCTCGGGGTACCGGAGCACTAATGCCAAGATCCACCCCTCCCGCTCGCCCGCAACCCGGCCAAAGCAAGGGCCAGGGCCATCTGCGCATCATCGCCGGCGAATGGCGCAGCCGCCGCCTGTCGGTGCCGGACGGAGAAGGCCTGCGGCCAACGCCCGACCGCGTGCGCGAAACCCTGTTCAACTGGCTGGCACCCTATATCGAGGGTGCCCGCGTGCTGGATGCCTTCACCGGCAGCGGCGCCCTTGTGCTCGAAGCCCTGTCCCGCGGGGCCGAGGACGCCGTCGCACTGGACAGCAACCCTGCGGCCATTGCCAACCTGAAGAACAACCTCGAAATCCTGCGCTGCCCGCGCGGGCAAATCCTGCAGACCGACGCCCTGCGCTATCTGCAAGGCCCGGCCAAGCAGCAGTTCGACGTGGTGTTCCTCGACCCGCCGTTCCATCAGAACCTGCTGGCCGACACCTGCAACCTGCTGGAACAGAACCAGTGGCTGCGCGAACAGGCGTGGGTCTATACCGAAAGCGAGGCGGCACCATCGGCTTTGCAGTTGCCGGGCAACTGGCGCCTGCACCGCGAGAAGAAGACCGGCCAGGTGCACTACGCACTTTGGCAACGGGGTTGATCCGGTAACTCTGGCCTGCCGTATTTAGTTACCACAAACCCGCCGCCTTCATGGCTGAAGCTGCTCCTTCGATTTCTGCAGGAGCACTTCAACCATGACCGACCACTCCGCCCCTCCCGCGCCGGCAGGCTCGGTACACACCTTTACCCTCGCCAACGGCCTGCGCGTCTACCTGCGTGAAGACAACCGCGCGCCGCTGGTCAGCGTGCAGCTGTGGTACCACGTAGGCTCCAGCTACGAGCCCGAAGGCCACACCGGCCTGTCCCATGCACTGGAGCATCTGCTGTTCGAAGGCAGCAGCAAACTGGCTCCTGGCCAGTATTCCGCCCTCATGAGCCACTTGGGCGGTGACCCGAATGCCTTTACCTACGCCGATGCCACGGTCTTTCCGCTGACATTGCCTCGCAACCGCCTGGAGATTGCACTGGAGGCCATGGCCGACGTCATGGCCAGTGCCACCCTCAGCGACGTGCCTTTTGCCCGTGAACTGGCGGTGGTCATGGCCGAGCGACGCGAGGATGTCGACAACAGCCCCTTGGCCCTGGCACTTGAACATCACCAATTGCTGGCCTATGGCGACAGCGGCTATGGCCCCCCCGTGACCGGCCATAAGACCGACCTCGGCCATATGACCCCGGCGGCGGCGCGCACCTGGTACCAGACCTGGTACCACCCCAACAATGCCACGCTCGCCGTGGCCGGTGACATTGCGCTGGCCCAGCTACAAAAGCTGGTGACACGGCACTTTGCAGCGATCCCCGCCAACCGCCTGCCAACACGGCAAATACCAACAATGCCCTCAGCGCAGGTTCGGCGCTTCCAGACCCTGCGCTGGCATGGCCTGTACACCGGCGTGATCATCAGCTTCAACCTTCCCAGCCAATGCACTGCGCGCTCGAGCTCACAAGCCTACGCGCTGCGTCTACTGCCGGAGATCCTTGCTGAAGGCCACGCCAGCACGCTACAGCGTCTGTTGGTGCTGGACGCTCCGCTACTGCAAGGCCTGAGAGCGACCTATGAGCCTTGGCAGCGCGGTGACAGCCTGCTGACCCTCTACGCGTTCTGCAGCCCACAGGTTACGCCGGAGGCTGCCGCAGAAAGGTTGATGCTGGAAATCGAAGCGTTCCGCCAGTCTGCCCCCTCCAGGGAAGACCTTGAACGCGCCAAGGCTCGCCTGCTGGCCAGGCAACTGTTCGAAAGGGACGACATCGGCAAACAGGCAGAGGCCATCGGCAAACAGGCCGCCTGCGGCCTGGACCCCATTGCCCTGGACGATGAACAGCAAGCCATCAAAGCCGTGACAGCCGAGCAGGTAGGCCTGGTTGCGCTGGAGTTCCTGACTGAAGCCCGTGCGGCCATTACCTTCATGCACCACAAGGAGAGCACCGATGAATGACATGATCGAGCGCACGCCGCAGCTGGCTGTAACCAACGGAAATTACAATGGCTTGGTCTCGGCCCAGGGCGTTGACCTGGACCAGCTCGAACCCCTTCGGACACAGGTGCAGACATGGACCACGGAGGCAGGCACAGGCGTGAAGTTCGTCGAAACCCGCGGGTTGCCTATCGTCGATGTGGTATTACGGTTCAAGGCCGGCACGACCCAGGACACCTGGCAACCCGGCCTGGCAGCCTTGACGCTGTACACGCTCGACGAGGGCAGCCGGCGCTATACCGGTGCCCAGCAGGCGGAGCGCATGGAACGCCTGGGCGCGATCATGGAAAAGCAGATACGCCTGGAGCACGCAACGCTGAGCCTGCGCAGCTTGAGCACGAAGACGATACTCGAGCCGGCCTTGGAAGTGTTTACCGACCTCGTGGCACACCCGGCTTTCCCCACGCCGGCCCTGGAGAAGATCAAGCGTCAGCTCGTGCAGCACAACGCATCACGTGAACGGCGCCCCAACCTCAGGGCGCGCAGCGAGGCGTTTCGTCATTTGTTCAAAGGCCATCCCTATGGCAACCCGCTGGGCAGCACCATTCAAGGCGTGGACGCCGTCAGCCCTGAAGACTTGCGGGCATTCCACCAACGCGCCTACAGCGCCAGCAACCTGGAAATGGTGCTTGTCGGAGACCTGGCTCTGAGCGAGGCCCAAGCCATCGCGCAACAGGTCAGCCAGGCTTTGCCGCAAGGCTGGTCCGCTGTCGACCTGCCAGCCGTCCCGGCAGCGACACCCGCAACCATCAATGTCGAACAGCCCGGTGCCAGCAGTGCAGTGCTTGTGGCATTACCCATGAACGTCCCCGCCAATGACCCGGAATTCCAAGCCTTGGTCCTGGCCAGTGAGGTGCTGGGTTCAGGCCTCGAATCGCGTCTGATGATGGAACTGCGCCAACGTCGCGGGCTGACCTACGGTATCTACAGCCATGCATCGCCATTGAGTTCCGGTGGGTTGTTCACCATTGAGTGGGAGGTCGCGCCACGCTACGTGCAAGGCACGCAAGAACTGGTAGCAGCCGCGCTGCGCGATTTCATCGAGCACGGGCCAACCCAGGCCGAACTAAAGTTGGCACGCAAACAGCTGGCTGGCCAGTTGCTGCGTGGCATCGCGCAGAACAACAGCCTCGCAGCATTGCTCACGGAGATCACCCAGCAACACCAACCCGAGGACCACCTGAACAGCTACATTGAACGCATCGAAAGGCTGAGCCCGGCAGATATTCGTGCGGTAATGCAGCGCCGGCTCGACCTGAACTGCAAGGTCTTGGTCAGTGTCGGCCCACGTGTCGACCAGCAGCCGCTGCCAGCCACCGACCAATAGCGCAGGTACAGTGGCGCTGTTTCATGGCACTCTAGGCATGCACATCACGAGTCGCCCAGCATGCCCAGCCCCAGCGCCACATTCCGCCCGGCCATCGGCCTGTCCAACCCCCACCTGCAAACCCTGTGGGGGCCACTGTGGCGCAAGCTGCCTGAATTGCAGCGCAACCGCGAGCGGCTTTGGCTGGCCGATGGCGACTTCATCGACCTGGACTGGCACGGCCCGCACCAGCCCCACGCGCCATTGGTGCTGGTGCTACACGGCTTGACCGGCTCGTCCCACTCGCCCTACGTCAAAGGCTTGCAGCAAGCGCTGCAAGGCCGCGGCTGGGCCAGCGTGGCGGTGAACTGGCGCGGTTGCTCGGGCGAGCCCAACCTGCTGCCACGCAGCTACCATTCCGGCGCCAGCGAAGACCTGGCCGAAATCGTCAGCCACCTGCGCGCCCAGCGCCCGTTAGCGCCGTTGTATGCGGTGGGTTATTCGCTGGGGGGCAATGTGCTGCTGAAATACCTGGGCGAAAGCGGTGTCGCCAGCCAGTTGCAGGCTGCGGTGGCAGTGTCGGTGCCGTTTCGCCTGGACCACTGCGCCGACCGCATCGGCCAGGGCTTCTCAAAGGTGTACCAGGCGCATTTCATGCGCGAGATGCTGGCATATGTGCAGCTCAAGCAGCGGCACTTCCACGACAAGGGCCAGCATGAACAGCTGGCGACGCTGCAACGGCTGGGGCCGCTGGGCAACCTGCGCACGTTCTGGGACTTCGACGGCAAGGTCACCGCACCGCTGAACGGCTTTCGCGATGCGCACGACTACTACCGCCGCTCATCGAGTCATTTCTTCCTCAGCCAGAACCGCACGCCGACGCTGATCATCCATTCCAGTGATGACCCTTTCGTATCCGGCCACAGCCTGCCAACGGCCCGCGAACTGGCGCCGCAGACCCGCTTCGAACTGCACAGCCGCGGCGGCCATGTGGGCTTTGTCGACGGCAGTCTGCGCAACCCGGGGTATTACCTGGAGCGGCGGATTCCACAGTGGTTGGTAGAGGGCCGGTAATTACCTGCCTGACGCCATTACAATGTGTATTGCTCAAAATCTGGATCTTGCACGGTACCCTGTGGGAGCGGGTTCACCCGCGAACACCGGCAACGCCGGTGCCATCCACCGCGCCGGATTCTTCGCGGGTAAACCCGCTCCCACAGATTTCCTGCTTAGAACTGCCGATCTTTTTACTCGCCAGTGGCTACGCCACGCTGCGGATCGTTGATCCACTCACTCCACGACCCGGCATACAGCTTGCCCAGCGGATACCCCGCCAACGCCAGGGCAAACAGGTTATGACACGCCGTCACCCCTGACCCGCAATACGCCACCAACTGCTCCGGTGCCCGCCCGGCCAGCTTCTCGGCGAAACGCTGCCTGAGCTGCTCCGGCGGCAGGAAGCGCCCGTCAGCATCCAGATTGTCGGTAAAGGCCGCACACTGGGCCCCCGGAATATGCCCCGCCACCGGATCGATCGGTTCCACTTCGCCACGGAAACGCGGCAAGGCACGCGCATCGATCAGGGTCAGGTCAGCGCTGCCCAGGCGCTTGCCCAGGTGCTCGGCATCGATCAGCAGCTTGCCATCCGGCTCACCATTGAAGGTACCTTCACGCTTGGCCGGCGGGTCCAGGCTCAGCGGCAGGTGCGCCGCATGCCAGGCCTTCAGGCCACCGTCGAGGATCGCCACGCTGCTGCGTTTGCCCAGCCAGACCAGCAGCCACCAGGCACGGGCGGCATAAGCGCCGGGGCCGTCGTCGTACAGCACCACCTCGCTGTCATTGTCCAGGCCCCATTCACGCAGGCGCTCGACCAGCCGGCGGGCATCCGGCAATGGGTGACGCCCGGTGCGCCCCTTGCTCACCGGGCCGCTGAGGTCACGCTCCAGGTCGGCAAAGTGCGCCCCGGCAATATGCCCCAAGGCATAGCTGCGTTGGCCATAATCCACATCATCGAGGGCAAAGCGGCAGTCGAGTATCACCAACTTGGGCGAGCCCAGACGCTCGGCCAACTGCTGCGGGGTGATCAATTGCGCAAGGGGCATGACAATCTCCTGATCGATGGCGCTAAGGCCCTGGGCTAGTGCTCCAGGGCCTGGTTGAACGGTACATGGAATTCCTGGCACAGGGCGTCCACGGCATTGCGGGCGTTGTCGGTGACGAAGCCGAGTTCCAGCACCAGTACCTGGTAGACACCGCGCTTGAAGGCTTCTTCACCCAAGTGCGCGGAATGTTCCCGCGTGGTACTGAGAAAACGTACCCAGGACGTCAGCACGATCCAGGCGTTTATGGTCAGCGATTCGATCTGCGCTGGTGCCATGGCCAGGATGCCCGCCTCGACGAAACCACGGTAGATCGCCTGGCCTTGGCGCAGACAGCGCTCGGAAAAGCGCCGGTATCGGGCAGCCAGCTCCGGGTCGCTATCCAGCAGGTGCTCCAGGTCACGGTGCAGAAAACGGTAGTTCCACATCGCCGCCAGCAGGGCCTTGAGGTAGAAGCGCTTGTCCTCCACGGTAGCCGCGCGGCCTTGTGGCGGGCGCAGGAAGCTGTCCACCAGTTCTTCGTACTGGCTGAACAACAGGGCGATGATCGCCTGCTTGTTGGGGAAGTGGTAATACAGGTTGCCGGGCGAAATTTCCATGTGCGCGGCAATGTGGTTGGTACTGACGCTGCGTTCGCCCTGCTGGTTGAACAGCTCCAGGCTGTTCTGCACGATGCGCTCTCGGGTCTTCATGCGCGGGGCCATGCTCAGCTCCCAGTCTGCGGGCCTTCATCAAAGGATCATCTTACGGCGTATTGGCGGTGGAATGCACCGCTCGACAGCACCGAAAAATTCGCACCATCGCACAAATTAGAGTATAGGCTCTAGGGGTTCCAGCCCGGATTCGAAACCGCCATGAACTCGCCCAGTGCCTTCCCCCCTGTGCAATACGACCTCGACCTTGGGGCGACGTTCGCCTACCAGCGCCAGGCCTTTGCCAACAACCCGTTGCCGCCGGCGGCGCAGCGGCGCCAATGGCTGAAAAGCCTGCGTGAAGCCTTGCTGGCCGACCAAGCCAGACTGATCGAGGCCATCGGCCGGGATTTTGAAGGGCGCAGCGCCGACGAGACCCTGCTGGCCGAGTTGCTTCCCTCGGTGCAAGGCCTGCGCCACGCCGAAAAGCACCTGCAACGCTGGATGCGCGCCAGCCGGCGCCGGGTCGGCCTGGCCTTCCAGCCGGCCAGCGCGCAGGTGCGCTATCAACCCTTGGGCGTGATCGGCATTATCGTGCCGTGGAACTACCCGCTGTTTCTTGCCCTCGGCCCGCTGACCTGTGCCCTGGCCGCCGGTAACAGGGTCATGCTCAAGCTCAGCGAAGCCACGCCCGCCACTGGCCTGGCGCTGAAGCAGTTGCTGGAGCGGGTGTTCCCCAACGACCTGGTCAGCGTGGTGCTCGGTGAGGTCGAGGTGAGCCAGGCCTTTGCCCGCCTGCCGTTCGACCACCTGCTGTTCACTGGCGCCACCAGCGTAGGGCGCCAGGTAATGCTGGCCGCGGCGCACAACCTGACCCCGGTCACCCTGGAGCTGGGTGGCAAGTCACCGGCCATAGTCTCGGCCGACGTACCGCTGGACAGCGCCGCCGAGCGAATCGCCTTCGGCAAGACCCTCAACGCTGGGCAGACCTGCGTCGCCCCCGACTACGTGCTGGTGCCACGCGAGCGGCTGGAAGCCTTCAGCGACGCCTACCAGCGTGCCGTACGCCAACTGTACCCGCGCATCGCCGACAACCCCGACTACACCGCCATCATCAACCAGCGCCAACTGCAGCGCTTGCAGCAACTGCTGGACGATGCCCACATCAAAGGTGCGCAGGTGCTCGACCTGTACCCCGGCGAAACCCGCCAGGGCCGGCGCCTGCCGCCACACCTGCTGCTGGGCGTGAACGACGGCATGCAGGTGATGCAGGACGAAATCTTCGGCCCGCTGCTGCCGCTGGTGCCCTACGACAGCCTCGAGCAGGCACTGGCCTACATCAACCAGCGCCCACGCCCGCTGGCGCTGTACTACTTCGGCTATGACCGCGCCGGCCAGGAGCAGGTACTGCGTCATACCCACTCCGGCGGAGTGTGCCTGAACGACACCCTGCTGCACGTGGCCCAGGACGACTTGCCGTTCGGTGGCATCGGCCCTTCAGGCATGGGCCATTACCATGGCCATGACGGGTTCCTGACCTTCAGCAAGGCCAAGGCGGTGCTGGCCAAGCAACGCTTCAACGCTGCCCGGCTGATCTATCCACCTTATGGCAAAGCCCTGCAGCGCCTGGTTTTCAAGCTGTTCATCCGCTGAGGGACGGCCCATGCACCGCCGCGACCTACTGCGTTTCAGCCTTGGCGCCAGCGTCTTTCTGGCCGGTACCAGCCTGGTCGGCTGCAGCGCACAAACAGCCGCGACGGGCTACCAGGTACTGCGCGACGACGACCTGCCGCTACTGCGCGCGATGATCCCGGTGGTACTGGCCGGCACGCAGGCCGCCGAGACACTGGTTCTGCACAGCCTCGACCACAAGCTGGCAGCGCTGTCGCCAGAAATGCTCAAGCTTACCCGGCAGTTGTTCGACGTGCTCAGCCTGCCGCTCACCCGTGGCCCCCTGACCGGTGTCTGGGGCGCCTGGGAACAAGCCAGCGCCGAGCAGGTCATGGCCTTCCTGCAACGTTGGCAGGACAGCTCGCTGAACCTGCTGCGCATGGGCCACGCCTCGCTGCTGCAATTGCTGCAGATGGCCTGGTACGAACGCCCCGAATCCTGGGCCGCCTGCGGTTACCCGGGGCCACCGAAAATCTGAAAACTACAAGAGCAGCACCAATGCCTGTCCCCGACCCCTTTCGCCAAGGCCAGGAACGCGGCTGGATCACCCACGACGCCTCGCGCCTGGAGCACGACCTCACGCTGGAAGCCGACGTTGCCGTGATCGGCAGTGGTGCCGGTGGCGCTACCAGCGCACAGATACTCAGCACTGCCGGCTTCAAGGTGCTCCTGATCGAAGAAGGCCCGCTTAAGACCAGCAGCGATTTCCATCTGCTGGAAAACGAAGCCTATGCCAGCCTGTACCAGGAAGGCCTGGGCCGCATGAGCAAGGACGGCGCCATCACCATCCTCCAGGGCCGCGCCGTGGGCGGCACCACGCTGGTCAACTGGACCTCGAGCTTTCGCACCCCGCCACAGACCCTGGCACACTGGGCCTGCGCCCACAACGTGAGCGGCCTGGGCGAGGAGCAAATGCGCCCTTGGTTCGAACGCATCGAGCAGGAGTTGGGCATCACCCCCTGGGCTCTGCCACCGAATGCCAACAACGACGTACTACGCCGTGGCTGCGAACAACTGGGCTACCGCTGGGCGGTGATCCCACGCAACGTGCGCGGCTGCTGGAACCTGGGCTACTGCGGCATGGGTTGCCCGGTGAACGCCAAGCAATCGATGCTGGTGACGCGTATTCCCGCCACCCTCGAACAGGGCGGCGAGCTGCTGTACCTGGCTCGGGCCGAGCGTTTCGAACACAACGGCGAGCGCATCCAGGGCCTGACCTGCCAGGCGCTGGATCCCCACGGCATACACCCCACTGGTCGGCTGGTTCGCGTGCGTGCGCGCCACTACGTCCTTGCCGGGGGCGGCATAAACAGCCCGGCCCTGCTGCTGCGCTCTACCGCGCCCGACCCGCATGGCCGCCTGGGCAAACGTACCTTCCTGCACCTGGTCAACTTCAGCGCAGCACGCTTCAACGAACGTATCGACCCCTACTACGGCGCCCCGCAGTCCATCTATAGCGATCATTTCCAATGGCAAGGCGGCAGCGACGGCCCGATTGGCTACAAGCTGGAAGTGCCACCGCTGCACCCGGCCCTGGCCAGCACGCTGCTGGGCGGGCATGGCCGCGAGAATGCGCAGCGCATGGCCGAGCTGCCACATACCCACGTGATGCTGGCGCTGCTGCGTGACGGCTTCCACCCGCAAAGCCAGGGCGGTGCTGTGGAACTGCGCGGCGATGGCTCACCGGTGCTCGATTACCCGGTCACCGACTACCTGCGCGACGGCCTGCGCCGCGCCTATCGCAGCATGGCGCAGATCCAGTTCGCCGCCGGCGCCACCCAGGTCACCCCCGTGCACAGCGATGCCAGCGCCGCGTCCAACCTGGAACAGGCCTTGGCCATGATCGACAAGTTACGCCTGGAGCCGTTCCGCACGCGCCTGGGCAGTGCCCACGTGATGGGTGGCTGCGCCCTCGGCGACGACCCGCGCCAGGCGGTGTGCGACAGTCTGGGCCGCCATCACCAGCTTGAAAACCTGTCGATTCACGATGGCTCGCTGTTCCCCACAAGCATCGGCGCCAACCCGCAACTGTCGGTGTATGCCATCAGCGCCAGGCTCACCGAAGCGCTGGTCGCCCGCCTGGCACACAGCGCATGACAAGGAACCAGGCCCCTGTCTATAGTGCCATCAGCCGGCCGCATGACTTGGCCGGGGCGCCGTCGCTGCGCTACCATCCGACTCCCCAACGCACTCCAGCCAGGATGACGCGATGAACCGAGTGTTGTACCCGGGTACTTTCGACCCCATTACCAAAGGCCATGGCGACCTGGTCGAGCGCGCCTCGCGGCTGTTCGACCACGTGATCATCGCGGTGGCAGCCAGCCCCAAGAAAAACCCGCTGTTCCCGCTGGAACAACGGGTGGAGCTCGCCCGTGAGGTCACCAAGCACCTGCCCAATGTCGAAGTCATCGGCTTCTCCTCGCTGCTGGCGCATTTCGCCAAGGAACAGGGCGCCAACGTCTTCCTGCGCGGCCTGCGTGCAGTGTCCGACTTCGAGTACGAATTCCAGCTGGCGAACATGAACCGGCAACTGGCCCCCGACGTCGAGAGCCTGTTCCTCACGCCTTCGGAGCGCTACTCGTTCATTTCCTCGACCCTGGTCCGGGAAATTGCCGCGCTGGGGGGTGATATCAGCAAGTTCGTCCACCCGGTGGTGGCCGATGCGCTGACCGAGCGCTTCAAGAAGTGACCTTTAGCGGCTGATCATCGCGCCCGCGTGCACTGCGGGCGCGAATGCGGCACAATTGTGCCCACTGCGTTGAACATGCCCGGGCGCAGAGCCCCGGCCGGAGTCCCCATGTCCCTGATCATCACCGACGATTGCATCAACTGCGACGTCTGCGAACCCGAGTGCCCGAACGAGGCCATCTCCCAAGGCGAAGAAATCTACGTGATCGACCCTAACCTGTGCACCCAGTGCGTGGGCCATTACGACGAGCCGCAATGCCAGCAAGTCTGCCCGGTCGACTGCATCCCGCTGGATGAAGCGCACCCGGAAACCGAAGAAGAGCTGATGGCCAAGTACCGCCGGATTACTGGCAAGGCCTGATCGCTGCCTGGCAAGGGCTTCGCCCTTGTTCGCGGGTAAACCCGCTCCCACAGGTATTGCACTGCCCTCAAGGCCTTCGCTGTACCTGTGTGAGCGGGTTTACCCGCGAATTGGGTCGCAGCCTTAGCGCTGGCAGCGCGGGCAGAACACGCTGGCCCGCTGCCCCAGCTTGACCTCGCGCAACTCCGTGCCACACACCTTGCACGGCTGCCCACCCCGCCCGTACACAAATAATTCCTGCTGGAAGTACCCCGGCTGCCCGTCACCACCGATGAAGTCGCGTAGCGTGGTGCCGCCCTGCTCGATCGCCGCCGCCAGCACCCGCTTGATCTCGATCGCCAGCTTCAGGTAGCGCGCCCGGGAAATCCCGCCCGCTGCCCGACGAGGGTCGATACCGGCGGCAAACAGCGCCTCGGTGGCGTAGATGTTGCCCACCCCTACCACGACCGCGTTGTCCATGATGAACGGCTTGACCGCCATCGACCGCCCACGGGACAGCTGGAACAACCGCTCGCCGTCGAACAGGTCGGTCAGCGGCTCCGGCCCCAGGCGCAGCAGCAGTTCGTGGTTGAGCGGGTCCAGGCTCCATAGCATCGCGCCAAAGCGGCGCGGGTCGGTGTAGCGCAGCATCAGCCCCGACTCCAGTTCGATATCCACGTGCTCATGCTTGGCCGCCGGCAAGCCCAGCTCGACCAGCCGCAGGTTGCCTGACATGCCCAAGTGACTGATCAGGGTGCCGACCTCGGCATTGATCAACAGGTACTTGGCACGCCGCTCGACACTGACGATGCGCTGCCCCGACAGGCGCACATCCAGGTCTTCCGGGATCGGCCAGCGCAAGCGCCTGTCACGCACCACCACACGGCTGACGCGCTGCCCTTCCAGGTGGGGCGCAATGCCGCGCCGGGTGGTTTCTACTTCAGGTAATTCCGGCATGCGTCAGTGCCCGCCCAACTCGCGAATGTTCTGCTTGAGGTTTTCGAAATCGTATTCCGACAAACCGATGTAATCGAGCACCAGCGGGCCTACCACATTCCACTCGTGGTCCACGGCCTGGTTACCCAGCACCCGGTACGACGCGCAGATGTGCTCGGCCATCTTCAGCACCGCCAACAGGTTTTTCAACTGGCTCTGGGTATTGCGCGAGCTCTCGTCGCGGAATACCGCCAGGGCGTTGTGGTGGTTGGAAATGGCCGCGCTGAGGTGCTCGGGCAGGCGCCAGGACTTGGCAGTGAAATACCCGACCACCGAATGGTTGGTGTTGAATGCGCTGTTTTCGGTGTCGACCACGCGGGTTTCCTCGTCGGCCTTGGCATAGGCCTCTTCCAGCACATCCATGTAGTCGGGGAAGCGCTTGAGCATCAGCGGCACGCCACAGTCATGGAACAGGCCCAGGGTGTAGGCCTCGTCCGCCGCCTGAATGCCGGTGCGCTTGGCCAGGGTGAGGCAGGTCATTGCCACATCCTGGGCGGTATCCCAGAAGCGGTTGAGGGTGACGATGGTCTCGTCAGTCATCTCGCCCTTGATCGACTGGGCGTTGATCAGGTTGATGATTGAACGGCTGCCCAACAGGTTCACTGCGCGCTGGATCGAGCCAATCTTGTTGGAAAGGCCGAAATGCGGGGAGTTGACCAGCTTGAGCAAGGCGCCCGAGAGGCCCGGGTCCTGGGAAATCAGCTTGGCGATGGTTTCCAGGTCCGGGTCAGGCATGTACTGCTCGAACTGCAGGTCGACCATGATCTGCGGTTGCGGCGGGATGGTGATGCCTTGCAAGGCTTGCTGGATCTGTTCGGCGCTGAGTTCTTGGGACATACGTGCACACTCGTTCGGGACCAGCGATTCTAACCCTCTAACGCGGAATGGGACCAACCACTGAATGGTTGCGGCGATTTTTTACTTAACCGGCACAGGCCTGCTCCCACAACGGGCGCGCGGCCAGGCAACAGGTTATAATTCCGCTCTTTTTTCCCGGAGCGACGTCATGTCCCTGCCCAGCCTTCGCCTCAAAGCCAATGCCGACCGCCGCCTGCGCGCCGGCCACCTGTGGGTCTACAGCAACGAAGTCGACGTCACCGCGACCCCGCTGCAAGGCTTCCAGGCCGGTCAGCAGGCCGTTCTCGAGGCGGCCAACGGCAAGCCGCTAGGTATCGTCGCACTGAGCCCGAACAACCTGATCTGCGCCCGCCTGCTGTCACGCGACGTCAAGCTGCCGCTGGACAAGTCGCTACTGGTACACCGCCTGAACGTCGCCCTGTCGCTGCGCCAGCGCCTGTTCGACCAACCGTGCTACCGCCTGGTCTATGGCGACTCCGACCTCCTGCCGGGCCTGGTGGTCGACCGCTTCTTCGACATCCTCGTAGTGCAATTGGCCTCGGCCACCATGGAAGCGCACAAGGACGACGTGATTGCAGCCCTGGTACAGGTGCTCAAGCCAAGCGGCATTCTGTTCAAGAACGACTCCTCCGCGCGTGATGCCGAAGGCCTGCAGCGCTATGTCGAGACCGTCTATGGCGAAGTGCCGGACTGGGTGCCGCTGGAAGAGAATGGCGTCAAGTTCGAAGCCCCGGTGCGTGAAGGCCAGAAAACCGGCTGGTTCTACGACCACCGCATGAACCGTGCACGCCTGGCACCGTACGTGAAAGGCAAGCGCGTGCTCGACCTGTTCAGCTACATCGGTGGCTGGGGCGTGCAGGCAGGTGCCTTCGGTGCCAGCGAAGTGTTCTGCGTCGATGCCTCGGGCTTCGCCCTGGACGGCGTGGAGCGTAACGCCGCGCTGAACGGCATCAGCGAGAAACTGACCTGCATCGAAGGCGACGTATTCGAGGCCCTGCGCGAGCTCAAGGCCGCCGAAGAGCGCTTCGACGTGATCATTGCCGACCCACCCGCCTTCATCAAGCGCAAGAAAGACCTGAAAAACGGCGAAGCGGCCTACCGCCGCCTTAACGAGCAGGCCATGCGCATGCTGACCAAGGATGGCATCCTGGTCAGCGCCTCGTGCTCCATGCACCTGCCCGAGGATGACCTGCACAACATCCTGCTGACCAGCGCCCGCCATCTGGACCGCAACCTGCAGCTGCTCGAGCGCGGCGGCCAGGGCCCGGATCACCCGGTACACCCGGCCATCGCCGAAACCCGCTACATCAAGAGCATCACCTGCCGGTTGCTGCCAAATAGCTGATATCCGCTAAAAAGGGCCGCCCAGCGGCCCTTTCCTGCCGCAAACTCCCCGCCAGCTATCCACATCTGCATTCCCTCGCCGCGCCAGCGGTGTAGAATCGGCCTATTCATCGCCAGTCATCCCCGGCGGGTTTATGAGCTATGGCCAAGCACGCGGCGATCCCGCGCGGTCTTCGGCCCCATCCGTGCCAGTGGCAACCGGCCTGCAGCGCAAAGGACAAGAGAAGCTCACTCCCCTATTTGTGACCTGATTAAGCCGCCAGGAGTGTTTCATGCCTGATTATCGTTCCAAGACTTCCACCCAGGGCCGCAACATGGCCGGCGCCCGTGCCCTGTGGCGCGCCACCGGGATGAAGGACGAAGACTTCAAGAAACCGATCATCGCCATCGCCAACTCGTTCACCCAGTTCGTCCCGGGCCACGTGCACCTGAAGGACCTGGGCCAGCTGGTCGCCCGTGAAATCGAACGTGCCGGTGGCGTAGCCAAGGAATTCAACACCATCGCGGTGGATGACGGCATCGCCATGGGCCACGACGGCATGCTCTACTCGCTGCCAAGCCGCGAGATCATCGCCGACGCCGTGGAGTACATGGTCAACGCCCACTGCGCCGACGCCATCGTGTGCATTTCCAACTGCGACAAGATCACCCCCGGCATGCTGATGGCCGCCCTGCGCCTGAACATCCCGGTAATCTTCGTGTCTGGCGGCCCGATGGAGGCCGGCAAGACCAAGCTGGCCAGTCACGGCCTGGACCTGGTCGATGCCATGGTCATCGCCGCCGACTCTTCGGCTTCCGACGAGAAAGTCGCCGAATACGAGCGCAGCGCCTGCCCGACCTGCGGTTCGTGCTCTGGCATGTTCACCGCCAACTCGATGAACTGCCTGACCGAGGCCCTGGGCCTGGCCCTGCCGGGCAACGGTTCGACCCTGGCCACCCACGCCGACCGCGAGCAGCTGTTCCTTACCGCCGGCCGCACCATCGTCGAGCTGTGCAAGCGCTACTACGGCGAGAACGATGAGTCGGTACTGCCGCGCAACATCGCCAACTTCAAGGCGTTCGAGAACGCCATGATGCTCGACATCGCCATGGGCGGCTCGACCAACACCATCCTGCACCTGCTGGCCGCCGCCCAGGAAGCCGAGGTGGCATTCGACCTGCGTGACATCGACCGCCTGTCGCGCAAGGTGCCGCAGCTGTGCAAGGTGGCGCCGAACATCCAGAAGTACCACATGGAAGACGTGCACCGCGCCGGCGGCATCTTCAGCATCCTCGGCTCGCTGGCCCGTGGCGGCCTGCTGCACACCGACCTGCCGACCGTGCACAGCCGCAGCATGGAAGAGGCCATCGCCAAGTGGGACATCACCCAGACCGATGACGAAGCCGTGCACACCTTCTTCAAGGCAGGCCCTGCCGGCATCCCGACCCAGACCGCGTTCAGCCAGTCGACCCGCTGGCCGAGCCTGGACCTGGACCGCGCCGAAGGCTGCATCCGCAGTGTCGAGCACGCCTACTCGCAAGAAGGCGGCCTGGCCGTGCTGTACGGCAACATCGCGCTGGATGGCTGCGTGGTGAAAACCGCCGGTGTCGACGAGTCGATCCATGTATTCGAAGGCACCGCTAAGATCTTCGAGAGCCAGGACAGCGCCGTACGCGGCATCCTCGCCGACGAAGTGAAGGCTGGCGACATCGTGATCATCCGCTACGAAGGCCCGAAAGGTGGCCCGGGCATGCAGGAAATGCTGTACCCGACCTCGTACCTGAAGTCCAAGGGCCTGGGCAAGGCTTGTGCACTGCTCACCGACGGCCGCTTCTCGGGCGGTACCTCGGGTCTGTCGATCGGCCACGCCTCGCCGGAAGCCGCCGCTGGTGGCGCCATCGGCCTGGTGCGCGACGGCGACAAGATCCTGATCGACATTCCTAACCGCTCGATCAACCTGCAGGTCAGCGACGAGGAGCTGGCCGAGCGCCGCGTCGAGCAGGACAAGAAGGGCTGGAAACCGGCTGAAGTACGCCCACGCAAGGTGACCACCGCGCTGAAGGCCTATGCCTTGCTGGCGACCAGTGCCGACAAGGGTGCTGTGCGTAACAAGGCGATGCTCGAAGGGCTGTAAGACTTCCTAGCGTTTGAAAAGCCGGCGCCTTGTGCGCCGGTTTTTTATGGCTGTGAAGAACTGCTGAGTCAAAGCTCCCCCCTCGCAGCACATTGGCGCAATTGCGCCAGCAGCAGTGCAACTGAACGCTTCGACTTCGCCGTCGAAGTCAAAATGAACTGCGCTTGAGGAAGTGGCGGCAACGTTGGCACCTCCTGTAAACCTGAAGCCAGTGCGGACGACCGGGTGACTGGCGTTACACCCAGCCCACCGCTGACGGCAGTTATCAGCCCCCCGGCACTTGGGCTCTGGCAAACGATCCGCCATTGTCGCCCCGCACGCGCCAGGGCTTCGATGGCGGCAGCACGGTAGGGGCATTGATCGGAAAACACCGCCAGGGGTATTGGGATGGCTGCATCATCGGTGATCAGCGCAACCGGCCCTTTCGCCCAGATCAACGGCTCGGACCAAAGCAGTTCGCCACGCTCTTCATCGCCGCAGCGTCTCCCCAACACAATATCGAGCCCACCCGATTGCATGAGCGCAAGCAGTTCCCCGGTCAGGCCGACTTTCAGGGAAATCTCTGCATCGGGGTGTGCCACCGAGAATCGACGCAGGCAGTCGATGATGGGGGCTTTCACCATTTCCTCGCTCAACCCCACAAATACCATGCCTGAAACCCGACGGCCTACGCCAAGGCTCGCGCGAGCATCATCGTGCAGCGCCAGAATAGTGCGGGCATAGCCTGCCAGCCGGGCGCCCGCTGGCGTCAGGCTGACCGAACGGGTGGTGCGCTCCAGCAATTTGTGCCCAGCTTCGCTCTCAAGCCGCCTGATGTGAGCACTGATCGCCGACTGCGTAAGGTGCAGTCTCTGCGCCGCGCGCGTGAAACCACCGTTGTCAGCAACGGCAAGCAAGCTACGCAAAAGCACAGTATCGAACACGGATTAATCACCTATCTCACTCAATATGCAGAGCATACATCATTTCTATGATTAATCATTCTGAATCAGACTTTGCGCCAAGCACCTGTGCGGCCGAACGCCAGGGGAAGTGCCACCAACGCTGCCAAGGAGAAGCCCCATGGTTGAACGTATCTTGTATGTTTGTGCCTCACCGAGAGGAGAGCGGTCCGTTTCCACTCAGATTGCAGAAGTGTTCCTGACGGCATTGGCCAAGCGCAAAGCCGTGGAGATTGACTGCCTTGACCCTTGGGAGTGCGAGCTCCCTGAAGTGGATGGCGCTTTGCTCGCGGCAAAGTACGCAGGGCTTGCCGATGCCCCACTGTCGACCGCCCAGGTCGCGGCATGGGAGCAGATCAAGACACTCGCTGAACGGTTCCACCAGGCTGATACCTTGGTGTTCAGCGTACCACTGTGGAATTTCGGCATCCCGTACAAGCTCAAGCATCTGATCGACGCAATTTCGCACAAAGGCGTTTTGTTCACCTTCGATGAGCAAGGGTTGAATGGCATGTTGGGCGGACGTCGAGCTGTTGCAATCTACTCCCGCGGACTAGGTTATGGCCCTGACTCACAGACCCCCGACCATGCTTTTGGCCTGGAAAAACCCTTCATCGATACGTGGTTTCGCTTCGTCGGGATAAACCAGGTGCACAGTGTCGTGGTCGAGCAGACGCTTGGCCCTTTGGGGGCCAGCATCCGTGCAAGCGCCATCGAAGCAGTGACCTTGCTGGCGCAGAACATTGATCAGGAAGCGGCCCGGACTGTCGTTGTGGGCCGCAACGGCTGATAGGTCCCGTTACTGGATCTGCTCCGGTGTCACGATCACCCAGTTCTTGTCCGCCGTCACCGGTAGCCCTTCCTTGGCCTGCGCCGCCGCGTTCTTGGCGATCATCCCGTTCATCTGGTCCATGTACTTGGCCTTGCGGTTTATCCACAGATGAATGCCGCCCTTGCCCACATCCACCCCATGGAATTGCATGTAGCCATCGCTGGTCGGCGTGTCGCCGCCCACCAGCACCGGCTTCTTCCACTCATCGATATAGGTCAGGATCGCCGCCTGCTTGCCCGCCATCCAGGTGGCCGGGGTCCACAGGTATGGAGTCAGCTCCAGCCCTTGGTTGGCCTTGGCATCGTAATGCCCGGCACTGATCTGCTTGCGCGCGGTGGTCAGCTGGCCGCTGGCGCGGTCCTTCAGCAGCAGGCTTACGCCAATCACATTTTGCGGTTTCACGTTGTAGCCGTACTTAGGGTCCGACGCGACCATACGCACCAGTTCTTCGGAGGCCGCCGAAACCACATAGACCTCGATACCGTTCTCCATCAGCTTGTTGTACAGCTCGGCCTGGCCCTTGAAGACCTTGGGCGGCTGTACCTCGATGGTCTTGACCTGGTCGCCTTCGTAGTAGGTGCTGGGGATTGGCTTGCTGGAAGCCATCATCTCATCCACCTGCACCTTCAGCTCCTGCAGGGTAAAACCGGAAAACACCTGGGCCACCCACGGGTAGCAGACCATGTCGTCAACTTCGCACAGCCGGTAGTAGTAGCTGAACAGGCTTTCCTTATGCTCGGCGGTGTCCTTGAACGGCATCAGCTTCAACGACGGGTCGAGCTTGTCGCGGCTCAGCAACCCCTTGTTTTCCATGAACGGCAGCAAAGCCTCTTCAAGGTCATAACGGTAGCTGGTGTTGTCCATGTCGAACACCGCGTAGTTACCCTTGTTCGCATTGGCGGCGATCATGCTGTCGAGCTGCCTGGCGGCCTCGGCAGGCCAGTGCTTGAGCTCGGTGGCGAAGGTTTCGATACTGAACAGCAGGGACAGGCCGACGGCGACGGCTTTCGGAGCAAACTTCATGTGCGAATCTCCTGGAATGACCCGCAAACGCTAGTGCAACCAACCCCGCCGGCAGCCCTCGATAACGACCTCCAGGCAGCTGCAAACGCCGTGTTCATTGCAATCCGCGACACATCGTTATTCCATAAACGACTATACACATTCCATTTGTGTATAAATTCGTTTGTTTTCAGGCTGTTAGCATTTCCGTTCGCAATCGCTCACAGAGGCGATGCCTCTTCTGCTTTTTTCTGCTGGAGCTTCAATGAACCTGCCGCTGTCCCTTAACCTGCTGGCGTTCCTGGCCCTGTTGCTGGGCCTGGCACAAACCCGCCGCACCGACTGGAGCCTGGCCAAGAAAGTATTGCTGGGCCTGGTGCTGGGCGTGGTATTCGGCCTGGCCCTGCATACCATCTATGGCGCTGGCCATCCCGTGCTCAAGGCCACCATCGCCTGGCTCGACCTGGTCGGCAACGGCTACGTCGGCCTGTTGCAGATGATTGTCATGCCGCTGATCTTCGCCTCGATCCTCAGCGCCGTGGCACGCCTGCACAATGCCTCGTCGCTGGGCCGCATCAGCGTGCTGAGCATCGGCACCCTGCTGCTGACCACCGCCATCGCCGCGCTGATCGGCATCGTCCTGACCAACCTGTTCAGCCTCAGCGCCGAAGGCCTGGTGGCCGGTGCCCAGGAAAGCGCACGCATGCAGGTTATCCACAGCGACTACGCCGGCAAGGTCGCCGACCTCAACATCCCGCAACTGCTGCTGTCGTTCATCCCCAGCAACCCGGTAGGTGACCTGGCACGGGCCAAGCCGACCTCGATCATCAGCGTGGTGATCTTTGCCGTGTTCCTCGGCCTGGCTGCGCTGCAGTTGATCAAGGACGATGCCGAGAAAGGCGAGCGCGCGCTGTCGGCCATCGATACCCTGCAGGCTTGGGTGATGCGCCTGGTGCGAGTGGTGATGAAGCTGACCCCATATGGCGTGCTGGCGCTGATGACCAAGGTGGTGGCCAGCTCCAACATGGAAGACATCCTCAAGCTGGGCAGCTTCGTGGTGGTATCGTACCTGGGCCTGGCGCTGATGTTCGTGGTGCACGGCGTTATCCTCGCCGCCACCGGCGTGAGCCCGCTGCGTTTCTTCCGCAAGGTGTGGCCGGTGCTGACCTTCGCCTTCACCAGCCGCTCCAGCGCCGCCAGCATTCCGCTGAACATCGAAGCGCAAACCCGCCGCCTGGGCGTACCGCAATCGATCGCCAGCTTCAGTGCATCGTTCGGTACCACCATTGGCCAGAACGGCTGCGCCGGCCTCTATCCCGCCATGCTGGCGGTGATGGTGGCACCGGCGGTGGGCATCGATACCTTCGACCCGCTGTGGATCGCCACCTTGGTGGCCATCGTCACCCTGAGTTCGGCAGGGGTTGCCGGCGTAGGTGGGGGCGCTACTTTCGCCGCGCTGATCGTGCTGCCGGCCATGGGCTTGCCGGTTGAGCTGGTGGCGTTGCTGATTTCGGTGGAGCCGCTGATCGACATGGGCCGTACGGCGTTGAACGTGAACGGTTCGATGACCGCAGGGGTGGTGACCAGCCAACTGCTGAAAGAGACCGACAAGGATGTGCTGGCTGGCGATGAACATGCCGAGCTGAGCCATTCCTGATAAGGAAGGGGTCGCTATGCGGCCCCAATATCCAGTAACGCAATGGCATGGGAAGCAAGCAATAGCTGGCTATTGGCGTTGCTATACTGACAGCCGGGCTAGCGAATGCGCCGATGGAAAGGAACCACCATGCAGCAGTACGACATGACCCAGGCAGAAGCCGAAAAAATCCGCGTTGAGGTTGCCAAGATCCGCGTCGAAGTGGATAAGTTGATGGCCGAGACACGCAAGCTGAATGCTGAAGCCGGCAAAATGACCCGCGAAACCTTCTGGTACCCGGTTGCCATCGCCGTCGGTTTCGTCACCACGGTGGCTACTGTCACCGCATTGATCATCAAGCTGCTCATCTGAGCGCCGGACCGGTCGGAAAGGGCTGCAAGGCAGCCCCGGCAATCTCAAACCTTGTTCCAGACCTCGAAGTGATACCGAGGCTTGCCTTCCTCAGCCTGCGCCTCGCTCGACACCAGCTTCCACTGCCCCCGATCGAACTCAGGGAACCAGGCATCCCCCTCCGGCGACAACTCGACCCGCGTCAGGTACATGCGGCTGACCAGCCCTTTCTCCAGCGCCTGCCCATACAGCTGCGCCCCGCCAATCAGCATCAGCTCATCGACGCCCTGCTCACGCGCCCACTGCTCGGCCCGCACCAGCGCCTCTTCCAGCGAACCAAACACCTCGGCCCCCGCCAGTTCCAGCCCTGCCTGCCGGCTGACCACGATATTCAACCGCCCGGGCAAGGGCCTGCCCAGCGAGTCCCAGGTCTTGCGCCCCATGATGATCGGCTTGCCCAGGGTAGTGGCCTTGAAGTACTTGAAGTCCCCCGGCAAATGCCAGGGCATGGAGTTGTCGATGCCGATCACGCGGTTCTCGGCGTGAGCCGCGATCAGGCTGAGGGGGAGTGATGTATTCATGCCAGCGAGGATAGCACCGGGCGTGTGGGTTATGCTTCTGCCCTGACCTGTGCAATGGAAGACCTTGTGACTGCACCGACTTCACTGGACAAGCGCTGGCTCACCGAAGCGGTACGCCTGCGCGAGGAACATGCCGGCCCCCTGGAGGACCGGGAAGCCAACCGCCGCGCCCGCCAGGCAGGCGGTGACCTGGCCGCTCGCATCGAAACCCGTGCGCTGTTCCTGGCCGAACGCGACGGCATCAGCACCGCCCTGCGCCACTGGAAGCAGGGCGCACGCCTGGCGCTGCTGGCCTTGCTGCTGCTGGCCGTGCTCAGCGGCGCGGGGCTGACACTGGCCGCCCTGGGCGACGGGCAACGCCCGGTGAATGTGTTCTGGGCGCTGGGCAGCCTGCTCGGGCTGAACCTGCTGATGCTGCTGGGCTGGGCCATCGGCTTTGCCGTGAGCGGCGAGCATGGCGCGGGTTTGGGCCGCCTGTGGCTGTGGCTGAGCGAACGCTTTGCCCGTGATGCCAAAGCCGCACACCTGGCGCCAGCGCTGCTGGTACTACTGCAACGCCAACGCCTCAACCGCTGGCTGCTCGGCCTGCTGGTACATGGCCTGTGGCTTCTGGCCATGGTGACCGCGCTGGGCATGCTGCTGGCCTTGCTGGCGACCCGGCGCTATGGCTTTGTCTGGGAAACCACCCTGCTCGCCGCCGACCCTTTCATCCACCTGACCCAGGCGCTGGGCGCGCTGCCCTCTGTCCTGGGCTTCACGGTACCCGACGAAACCATGATCCGTGCCAGTGGCAACAGCCAGCCGGCCCTGGACGTGGCGCGCCAGGCCTGGGCCAGCTGGCTGCTTGGCGTGGTGCTGGTGTACGGCCTGCTACCGCGCCTGCTGCTGGCCGGGTTGTGCCTGTGGCACTGGCGCCGAGGCCGCCAACGCCTGGCGCTGGACCTCAGCCTGCCCGGCTACGCGCAGCTGCGTGAAGCACTGATGCCACGCAGCGAGCGCATCGGCGTACAGGATGCCGCGCCCGAAGCCTTGCCGCAGTTTGCCGCAGGCCAGCTGGAAAGCGGCAGCAGCGGTGCCCTGCTGGTCGGCCTGGAGCTGGACGACCAGCGCCCCTGGCCACCCGCCCTGCCGAAAAGCGTGACCAGTGCCGGCGTACTCGACAGCCGTGAATCGCGCAACCGCCTGCTCGAACAGCTCAGCCGCTTCCCGCCGGCACGCCTGGCCATCGCCTGCGACCCGCGCCGCTCGCCCGATCGTGGCAGCCTGGCGTTGCTCGCCGAACTGGCACGCAACGCCGGCGCAACCCGCATCTGGTTACTGCAGGCCGCACCAGGCGAAGCCCTGGACGCCCAGCGCCTGGGCGACTGGCACGAAGCCCTCGACCGCCTTGGCCTGGTGCATGCCGATACCTCGCCGCTGACCTGGCTGGAGCATGGCCATGACTGAGCCCCTGAAACTGGCAGTGGTCGGCCATACCAACGTCGGCAAGACCTCGCTGCTGCGCACCCTGACCCGCGACGTCGGCTTTGGTGAGGTCTCCCACCGCCCCAGCACCACCCGCCATGTTGAAGGTGCGCGGCTGTCGGTGGACGGCGATCCCTTGCTGGAGCTGTATGACACCCCGGGCCTGGAAGACGCCATCGCCCTGCTCGACTACCTCGAACGCCTGGAACGCCCGGGCGAGCGCCTGGACGGCCCGGCCCGCCTCGAGCGCTTTCTGCAAGGCAGCGAGGCACGCCAGCGTTTCGAGCAGGAGGCCAAGGTGCTGCGCCAACTGCTGGCCAGCAATGCCGGCTTGTATGTGATCGACGCCCGCGAACCGGTGCTGGCCAAATACCGCGATGAACTGGAAGTACTGGCCAGCTGCGGCAAGCCGCTGCTACCGGTACTCAATTTCGTCGCCAGCCATCAGCACCGCGAGCCGCAATGGCGTGAAGCCCTTGCCAGGCTTGGGCTTCACGCGTTGGTGCGGTTCGACAGCGTGGCCCCGCCAGAGGATGGCGAGCGCCGTTTGTACGAAAGCCTGGCCCTGCTGCTGGAAGACGCCCGCCCGGCCCTGCAGCGGCTGATCGACGATCAGCAGGCCCAGCGCCTGGCGCGTCGGCACAGCGGCAAGCGCCTGATTGCCGAGCTGCTGCTGGACTGCGCCGCCTGCCGACGCAGCGTCGAGGCCGAACCGACTGCCGAAGCCCAGGCTATCGAGGCATTGCGGCAAGAGGTGCGCCAGCGCGAACAACGCTGCGTCGAGGCATTGCTGAAGCTGTATGCCTTCCGCCGCGAGGACGCCCATGCCAGTGACCTGCCGTTGCTGGATGGCCGCTGGGGCGATGACCTGTTCAACCCCGAAACCTTGAAGCTGCTGGGCGTGCGCCTGGGCAGTGGAGTGGCTGCCGGTGCTGCAGCAGGTGCCGGGGTGGACCTGCTGGTCGGCGGCCTGACCCTGGGAGCTGCCGCCCTGGCCGGGGCGATTGCTGGCGGTGCGCTGCAGACGGCGCGCAACTATGGTTCACGGTTGATGGGCAAGCTCAAGGGCAAGCGCGAGCTGACCGTGGATGATACGGTATTGCGGTTGCTGGCCTTGCGTCAGCAGCAGTTGCTGGTGGCGCTGGAAAACCGCGGGCATGCAGCGCAGGACAGCATTCGCCTGGGTGAGCTGGATGAGAAGGCCTGGCGAGAGGGCAAGTTGCCGGAGGCGCTGAGCAAGGCGCGGGCGCATCCACAGTGGTCCACCCTGAACCCTGGGGCGAAGCTGAATCAGGCTGAGCGGCAGGAACAGCTGGAGGCTCTGGTTTCACAGTTTTGATCAGCAAGTCTGGCCTCTTCGCGGGTAAATCCGCTCCCACAGGTATCCACATTCCTTGAGATGTGCACTATTCCTGTGGGAGCGGGTTCACCCGCGAAGAGGCCGGCACAGGCAGCCCACATATCAAAGCAATGCCAAAGCCTTCTGCTTCAACCCATCCAGGTCATTCACCGCCATCCCGACCACCTTGGCCCGCTCATCCCCTGGGCTGGGGTGGGCATCACCGTCTTCTCCTGGCTTGATCTGGTGGTGGCTTCTTCGCAGCACAAGGCTGCTCCTACAGGTTGTCGCCGACCTGTAGGAGCAGCCTTGTGCTGCGAAGGGGCCGGTGCAGGTTACTGCTGAGCCACCTTCTCCGACTTGCCGTCATAGCGCTTGCGCCACTCGGCCAGGATCTGGTCACGGTTCTTCGAGGCCCAGGCAAAGTCGTTCTTGATCAGGCGCTGTTCATAGTCCGCCGGCAGTTCGGTCTGCGGCTTGGCAATGCCCGGTGCGGCCAGCACGGCGAAGTTCTCCTTGTACAGTTCCATGGCCGCCGGGCTTGCCGAGAAATCAGCCAGGCGCTTGGCCGCATCCGCTTTTGGCGAGCCTTTGATCACCGCAGTCGCCTCGATCTCCCAACCCAGGCCTTCCTTCGGCAGCACGATGTCCAGCGGCGCACCCTGGCGCTTGAGCTGCACTGCCGGGTACTCGAACGAGATGCCAATCGGGAATTCACCCGCTGCTGCCAGCTTGCACGGCTTGGAACCGGAATGAACGTACTGGCCGATGTTCTGGTGCAGCGCATCCATGTACGCCCAACCCTGTGGCTCGCCAAAGGTCTGCAGCCAGGCACTGACATCCAGGAAGCCGGTGCCGGACGAGGCCGGGTTCGGCATGACGATCTTGCCCTTGTACTCGGGCTTGGTCAGGTCCTGCCAGCTGACCGGCTTGCTCACCCCCTGCTTCTCGGCCTCGATGGTATTGAAGCAGATGGTCGCGGCCCACACGTCCATTCCAACCCAGGCTGGCGGGTTGGCAGCGTCGCGGTAGTTGGCGGCAATCTTGCCCAGGTCCTTCGGTGCATAGGCTTCGAGCATGCCGTTCTGGTCGAGGATGGCCAGGCTCGACGCGGCCAGGCCCCATACCGCGTCGGCTTGCGGGCGGTCTTTCTCGGCCAGCAGCTTGGCGGTGATGATGCCGGTGGAGTCACGGACCCACTTGATCTCGATGCCCGGGTTGGCCTTCTCGAAGGCCTGCTTGTAGCTCTTCAGCTGTTCGGCTTCCAGGGCGGTGTAGACCGTCAGCTGGGTACCAGCGGCCGAAGCCTGCAGGCTGTACACGGCGGAAACGGCAGCGGCAAGTGCAAGGTGCTTGTACATGGGTTGGTTCCTTACAGGTCAGACGGTCGCGGCGCGTTGGCGCCAGGCTTGGGAGCGGCGCAGCACGCCGCGTGAGGCTGCGGCCAGCAGCAGTGAAGCGCCGGCACTGGTCAGCAGGATCAAAGTGGACATGGCGGCGGCACCACCGACGTTGCCGGCGTCGTCCATGTTCAGCACCGCGACGGCAGCCAGGATGGTGTCGGGGCTGTACAGGAAGATCGCCGCCGACACGGTGGTCATCGCCGAGACGAACAGGTAGCGGATGATGTCCAGCAGCGCAGGCAGGCAGATCGGCACGGTCACCTGCAGGAAGTGCCTGTACAACGGCGCCTTCAGCGACAGCGCAGCGGCCTCGAATTCGCCGTCGAGCTGGCGCAGGGCGGTGGTCGCGGTCATCTGCGCGGTGGTCAGGTAGTGGGCGATGGTGCACACCACCAGCAGCCCCATGCCGCCGTAGAACACATGCAGCGGGTTGCCGTTCAGGTTGAAGAAGAATACGTAGCCCAGCCCCAGCACCAGGCCCGGCACGGCCATGGGGATGAAGCTGAGCAGGCGCAGCGCCTGGTTGAGCAGGCGTTGGCCCTGGGTCTTCTCCATCAGGTAGGCACAGGTGAAGATCACGATGCTGCCGATCAGCGCAGTGCCGATGGCCATGGTCACGCTGTTGCGGTAGGCCAGCCAGCCGCCACCGGCGGTGTCCTCGAACATGTAATGACGCAGCGACAACGACAGGTTGTAGGGCCAGAACGTGACCAGCGACGAGTACACCGCCATGCCGATCACCAGCAGCAACGCCGCGCACACCAGTAGCACGATCATCAGGAAGCAGGCATCACGCCGCCGCGACGGCTTGGGCTCGAACACCTGGGCACGGCCGCTCATGGCCTCGCCCTGACGCCGGCGCAGCCAGGCATCGACGGTAAAGCTGAACAGCGCCGGCAACAGCAGCACCATGCCGATCAGCGCACCACGGCCGAACTGTTGCTGGCCGACCACCGCCTTGTAGGCTTCCAGCGCCAGCACCTGATAGTCGCCACCGACCACGACCGGTACACCGAAGTCGGTGATGGTCAGGGTGAACACCAGGCAGAACGCTGCGAATACTGCCTGGCGCGTAGCCGGCCAGGTGATGCTGGTGAACGCTCGCCAAGGGCCGGCACCCATGCTGGACGCTGCGTCGAACAGGCGTGCATCGGCCAGCGACAGCGCCGACAGCAGGATCATCAGGGCATGCGGAAAGGTGTAGATGGCCTCGCCCAGCACAATGCCCCAGAAGCCATAGATGTTATCGCTGAGCAACCCGCGCAGCAGCCCCTGGTTACCGAACAGGTAGACCAGGGCAATGGCCGGCAGCATCGACGGTGCGAGCAGCGGCAGCAGCGAAATCCCCCGCCACAGGCCTTTAGCCGGAATCAGCGTGCGTTGCAGGGCATAAGCGAACAGATAGGCCAGCGGCACCACGATGGCCGCCACGGTGAAGGCCACCGACAGGCTGTTGCCCAGTAGCCAGTGGAAGTTTTCACTGGCGAACAGTTCGCGGGCTGCCAACATGCCGCCACCCTGGCCCGCTTCGGCACTGAAACCGCGCCAGAAGATCGCCAGCAGCGGCATCAGCACCGCCAGCACCAGAAGGACCAGCAGCAGGCTCTTGCCGCCGACGACGAACAACCGGTCACCCAGATCGACGCCAGCACGCGGCGCGGCTTTGGCCTGGCTCAGCGGCAGGGACATTGGCGCGGCCATATCAGGCAAACACCTGCAGGCTCTGCGGCGGCAGCGCCACCCAGATGTCCTGCGAGCCCAGACGCGGCATGGCCTCGGGGGCCAGTTCCGCCAGCAATGCATGGCCAGGCAGGGCCTTGAGCTCGAAGCTCATGCGGCAGCGGTTACCGAGGAAGGTGATTTCCCGGACCATGGCCGGGAACAGGTTTTCTTCGTGCACCACCGGGTTGACCGTGATCGCCTCCGGGCGACAGAACAACCGACCGCTGCTGGCCCGGGCCGACCCCGGTGCCAGGCGCATGTTCATGCCGCCGACAAAGGCATGGCTGTCACTGCTGCGCTGGAATGGCAACCAGTTGCCCTGGCCGACGAACTCGGCAACGAACGGCGTGGCCGGCTGGTCATAGATTTCCTGCGGGGTGGCGTACTGCTCGACCTGGCCGTTGTTCATCACCGCAATGCGGTCGGCCATCAGCATGGCCTCGTCCTGGTTGTGGGTGACCATCAGCGTGGTGATACCCAGCTGGCGCTGCAACTGGCGCAGTTCGGTGCACAGGTGCTCGCGCACCCGGGCGTCCAGAGCCGACATGGGCTCGTCGAGCAGTAGCAACGACGGCGACGGTGCCAGCGCGCGGGCCAGGGCCACACGCTGCTGCTGGCCGCCGGAAAGCTGACCGGGGTATTTTTTCTCGCTGCCAGAAAGGCCTACCAGTTCAAGCATTTCGGCCACCCGCTGGCGGGCCTGCTCGCGGCCACTGCCGCTCAGGCCGTAGGCGATGTTGGCTTCGACGGTGAGGTTGGGGAACAGCGCGTAGGACTGGAACAGGATGCCGTAGTCACGGGCCTGGGGTGGCAGCTCGGAGATATCGCGCTCGCCGATGTACAACGTACCCCGGTCCTGGCGCTCCAGGCCGGCGATGCAGCGCAGCAACGTGGTCTTGCCGCAGCCGGACGGGCCGAGCAGGCACACCAGTTCGCCGGCGGCGATGTCCAGCGAGACATCGTTGAGCGCCGTGAAGGCGCCGAAGCGCTTGTAGATGTTGCGCACTTTCATCTGTGCGCCGGAGGCGGTGTGGTTCATGGCAGGGCCTCATCGAAGAGATGGGGGCCATGCTAGGAAGGCTGTGCGAAGGTTCTGTGGCTTTAGGGCAAAAGCGGGTGATAGTGGTATAGGCAGATTTTGTAGTGGCCTGAGAGGGCCTCTTCGCGGGTAAACCCGCCCACAGGGATCGCGTCGCATCTGAAGGCTGTGCAGTACCTGTGGGTGCGGGTTTACCCGCGAAGAAACCAACACAAATCTAGAAGTGTGAACCGGCCACTTCCTGCGCCACCCCAAGGAAGGCCGCCGGCAACCGGGCCTGGCGCCTTTCCTTCAGGCAATACAGGTACTCATGCATCACCGGTGCATTCTCCAACGCCAGCACCCGCAACTCGGGGTTGTGCGGCACCTCATGCCGGGCAATCACGCTGATGCCGATATTGCGCAGCACCGCCTCGCGGATCGACTCGCGGCTGCCAATTTCCAGCAAGGCTCCGGCCTTCACCCCGGCCTCCTGCATCATCTGCTCGGTCAGCTTGCGTGTGGTCGAGCCCTTCTCGCGCATCAACAGGCAGTGCCCGGCCACCACCTCAATCGATACCGTCTGGCGATGAGCCAACGGGTGGTTGCGATGCACCGCCACCACCAACGGGTCAGTCCCCAGCACCCGCCGTACCAATCGGGCGTCCTCCACCAGTTGCGACGAAGCGGCGATATCCACCCGGTAGTCCTCGAGCATCTCCAGCACCTGCTGCGAGTTGCCGATTTCCACCGCCACTTCCACCTGCGGCAGGCGTTCGCGGTAGATCTTCACCAGGTCGAGAATGTAGTAAGGCGCCGTGGCCGCAATGCGCAGGCTGCCCTGGGCCTTGCCGCTGTTGCGCAGTTCGAACTCGATGTCGGCCTCCTGCTGCAACAGTGCCTTGACCATCGGCAGCAGGCGCACGCCCTCCTCGCTCAGCACCAGGCGGCGCCCGCCGCGGTAGAACAGCTCCACGGCGTATTGGCCTTCCAGGTTGCGGATCTGCGTGGTCACCGTGGGCTGGCTGAGCCCGAGCTTCTTCGCCGCCAGGGTGATGCTGCCCAGACGGGCCACCATGTAGAAGGCTTTCAGCTCCGAACTCAGCATGCACGTCCTCTATTTGCGCAACAGGCGCAAGCCGTTGAACACCACCAGCAGGCTCACGCCCATGTCGGCGAACACCGCCATCCACATGGTGGCCATGCCGGCAAAGGTGAACGCCAGGAATATCGCCTTGATGCCCAACGCCAGAACGATGTTCTGCATGAGGATCGCCGCACTTTGGCGCGACAGCCTGACGAAGGCCGGGATTTTCCGCAAGTCGTCGTCCATCAGCGCCACATCGGCCGTCTCGATGGCGGTATCGGTACCGGCCGCCGCCATGGCAAAACCGATCTCGGCGCGGGCCAGGGCCGGGGCGTCGTTGATGCCATCACCGACCATGCCCACCCGATGGCCCTGTGCGTACAGGGCTTCGATGCTCTTGAGCTTGTCGGCAGGCAGCAGGTTGCCTTCGGCGCGGTCGATACCCACCACGGTGGCGATGGCCTGGGCAGTATGTGGATTGTCACCGGTCAGCATGACAGTCTTGATGCCCAACTCGTGCAACTCGGCGATGGCCTGGCGACTGCTTTCCTTGACCGTGTCGGCCACGGCGAACAGCGCCAACGGGCCGGAGCGGTCGAGCAGCAGCACAACGGTCTTGCCCTGGCGTTCCAGCGCATCCAGCTGGGCCTCGAGCTCGGGCGAGCACAGCCCCAGCTCCTCGACCAGACGGTGGTTACCCAGGTGGTAAACCTCACCCGCGATGGTGCCGCGCACGCCGCGCCCGGCCAGCGCGGCGAAGTCATCGACCTCGCTCAAGGCCAGGCCTTGCTCCTTGCCGAACTGGGCAATGGCTCGGGAAACCGGGTGGTCCGAACGCTCGCCCAGGCTGGCGGCCAGGGCTTGCGCACGGCCTTCGAACAGCGGCTCCAGTACCTTGGCGTCGGTCTGCACCGGCTTGCCATGGGTGATGGTGCCGGTCTTGTCCAGGGCCAGGAAGTCCAGCTGGCGCCCGCCTTCCAGGTACACACCACCCTTGATCAGGATACCCTTGCGCGCAGCGGCGGCCAGGCCGCTGACAATGGTCACCGGGGTCGAGATCACCAGGGCGCATGGGCAGGCCACCACCAGCAGCACCAGGGCGCGATAGACCCAGTCGAACCAGGCACCGGCCATGAACAGCGGCGGTATCACCGCAACAGCCAGGGCAATGGCGAACACCACCGGGGTGTAGATGCGCGAGAAGCGGTCAACGAAACGCTGGGTAGGCGCCCGCGCGCCTTGCGCTTCCTCGACGGCCTTGATGATCCGCGCCAGGGTCGATTGCCCGGCAGCAGCGGTAACGCGGAACTCCAGCGCCCCTGCCTGGTTGATGGTCCCGGCAAACAGTTTGTCGCCCACAGCCTTTTCCACAGGCAGGCTTTCGCCGGTTATCGGTGCCTGATCGACACTGGATTGCCCGCTGGTCACCTCACCGTCCAGGCCAATGCGTTCGCCGGGGCGTACCCGCACCAGGGCATCGATGGCTACCTCCCGCACCTCCACTTCTCGCCACTGGCCATCGGCCTGGCGCACGGTGGCCATGTCCGGGGTAAGCTGCATCAGGCCACCAATGGCGTTGCGTGCGCGGTCCAGCGAACGGGCTTCGATCAGCTCGGCGACGGTGAACAGCACCATCACCATGGCCGCTTCCGGCCACTGGCCGATCAGCACCGCGCCAGTCACGGCAATGCTCATCAGCGCGTTGATGTTGAGGTTGCGGTTTTTCAGGGCGATCCAGCCCTTCTTGTAGGTACCCAGGCCACAGCCGAGGATCGCTGCCAGCGCCAGCGCCGCTACCACCCACTCCGGCGCTAGTGCGGCAAAGTGCACGATTTCGGCGGCGATCGCGGCAATACCGGACAGCGCCAGCGGCCACCAGCGGGTCTTGGCCACTTGTGGTGCGCTGGCAGTGCCATCGTCTTCGGCGCCCAGCGGCTCGGCTTTCATGCCCAGGCTGTCGATGGCCTGCTCGATTTCAGCGGTGCCAACCAGGGTGTGGCGCACGCCAAGCACACGGTTGATCAGGTTGAATTCCAGTTGCTCGATACCGGCCAGCTTGCCCAGCTTGTCCTGGATCAGGGTCTGCTCGGTAGGGCAGTCCATGGCCTCGATTCGGAAACGGCTGAACTGGGCGTGGCTGCTGGCCTTTTCGCTCAGCTGGACCAGGGCTGGCGCAGCAGCGCTGCCACAGCAGCTGTGGGCGTGGTGATCGTGCTTGTGTTCGTGGCTGACAGGCTGGTTCATGGGGTCATCCTTAATCCTTAATTTGAGCCTGTTGCCAAGTGAACACCCTGTAGCCACTATAGGGTCAAGCCATTTGCTGGAGAATTTCGTGATGAAGATCGGAGAGCTGGCCAAAGCCACCGACTGCGCGGTGGAAACCATCCGCTACTACGAGCGTGAACAACTGCTGCCGGAACCGGCGCGTAGCGACGGTAACTACCGGGTGTACACCCAGGCCCACGTCGAACGGCTGACCTTCATCCGCAACTGCCGCACCCTGGACATGACCCTGGATGAAATCCGCAGCCTGCTATGCCTGCGCGATAGCCCCGATGATTCGTGCGGCAGCGTCAATGCACTGATCGACGAACATATCGAGCATGTGCAGGCACGGATCGATGGCTTGGTGGCGTTGCAGGAACAGCTGGTGGAACTGCGCCGGCGCTGCAATGCACAAGGGACGGAGTGTGCGATCTTGCAGCAACTGGAGACGAACGGGGCAGTATCGGTGCCGGATACCGAGCATTCGCATGTGGGGCGAAGCCACGGGCATTAAGCCAAAAGCTTCGCGGGTAAACCCGCTCCCACAGGTACTGCACAGGCCTGAGCTTTGTGCGGTCCCTGTGGGAGCGGGTTTACCCGCGAAGAGGCCGGTACAGGCAATAGAGATCTGTCAGACCGCCATCGGCGCCGTCATCGGCGCATGATGCTCATACCCTTCCAGCCAGAAATCGCTCGGTTCGATCTTCTCCAGCCACTCCGGCTCATACTTGCCCGTCTCGGCAAACGCCGGCACGCGGTCACTGATCACCAGCTTCGGTGCTTCAAGCGGCTCACGCTTGAGTTGCTCGTAGAGCATGTCCAGGTGGTTCTCATACACATGGGCATCGCCGATGAAGTAGGTGAACCAGCGCGGGGTATAGCCGGTCAGGCGGCCGAACAGCGACAGCAGCGCCGCGCCTTCGGTGAGGTTGAACGGCGTACCCAGGCCCAGGTCGTTGGAGCGGATGTAGAGGGTCAGGGAAATTTCCCTGGTCTGCACATTCGGGTGGAACTGATACAGCAAGTGGCAAGGCGGCAAGGCCATCTCGTCCAGCTGCGCACAGTTCCAGCCGTGGAACAGGATACGTCGGCTGCCCGGGTCGTTGGCGATGGTATCCAGGCACTGACGCACCTGGTCGATGGCCTTGTACAGGATGACGAACGCGACGCCGTCCTCCTCGTCCTGGGCGATGCGGCGGAAGCCCGCCTTTTCGGCCATTTCGATGGCCGCCGGGTTGCTCAGCGGGATGCGCTTGTAGCCCGGCCACTGGCGCCATTGCACGCCGTAGATCTCGCCCAGGTCGTCCTGGCCCTGGCGGAACGGGTTGGCCAGCCACTGGGCGTTCTCGTTGGCGTTCTGGTCCCAGACCTTGCAGCCCAGCTCGCGGAATTCACCGGCGTTCTTCACGCCACGCAGGAAACCGACCATTTCACCGATCGCCGACTTGAACGCCAGTTTGCGAGTAGTGATGGCCGGGAAGCCCTTCTGCAAGTCGAAACGCAGCATGGCGCCAGGCAGGCTGATGGTGCGGATGCCGGTGCGGTTGCCCTGCAGCGTACCGTTTTCGATGACGTCGCGGACCAGGTCCAGATACTGTTTCATGGCTTACCTGTAGCAAAAACGGCAGGGGGATCGCCCCTGCCGTGGGATTAATCAGGCGGGTTTCGCCGTAGGCTTGCGATTATAAGCCCACCAGATCAGGCCAAGGCCAGCCAGGATCATCGGCACGCACAGAATCTGACCCATGGTCAGCCAGCCCCAGGCCAGGTAACCAAGCTGGGCATCCGGTACGCGGACGAATTCGACAATGAAACGGAAGATGCCGTAGAACAGCGCGAACATGCCGGATACCGCCATGGTCGGCCGCGGCTTGCGCGAGAACGCCCAGAGGATCAGGAACAGCGCCACACCTTCGAGTGCGAACTGGTACAGCTGCGACGGGTGACGCGGCAGCTGCGCCGGGTCGCTGAACGGCGGGAAGACCATCGCCCATGGCACGTCGGTAGCCTTGCCCCACAGCTCGGCGTTGATGAAGTTGCCGATGCGCCCGGCCCCCAGGCCGATCGGCACCAGCGGGGCAACGAAGTCCATCAGTTCGAAGAACGACTTGTTGTTGCGCTTGCCGAACCACAAGGCCGCCAGCATTACGCCAATGAAACCGCCATGGAACGACATGCCTCCCTTCCACACCTCGAAGATCAGCGTCGGATTGGCCAGGTAGGCGTGCAGGTCGTAAAACAGCACGTAGCCCAGCCGACCACCGACGATCACGCCCATCGACAGCCAGAACACCAGGTCGGAGAGCTTTTCGCGCGTCCAGGTAGGGTCGAAGCGGTTCAGCCGGCGCGAGGCGAGCAGCCAGGCACCGCCGATACCGACCAGGTACATCAGGCCGTACCAATGGATTTTCAGCGGCCCGATGGCCACGGCCACGGGGTCTATCTGCGGATAAGGCAGCATGGAACTTCCTCTCGATTCAAATCAAAAAGCTGAGGCCGACACAGAACAGCAGGGCTGCGAACAGGCGTTTCAACAAACGTGGCGACAGCTTGTGCGCCAGGCGCGCGCCGAAGCGGGCGAAAAACATGCTGGTCACGGCAATGCCGACCAGCGCCGGCAGGTACACATAACCCAGGCTGTGAGCCGGCAGGTGCTCCTCGTGCCAGCCCAGCAGCATGAAACTCAGGGCACTGGCCACGGCAATCGGCAGACCACATGCAGAGGACGTGGCCACCGCCTGCTGCATGGGCAGGCTGCGCCAGGTCAGGAACGGTACGGTCAGCGAACCGCCACCGATGCCGAAAATGGCCGAGGCCCAGCCGATCACCCCACCGGCACCGATTAGCGTAGGCTTGCCGGGGATGCCACGGCTGGCCTTGGGCTTGAGGTCCAGGGCCATCTGCGCGGCGATGACCAGTGCGAACACGCCGATGATCTTTTGCAGCAGCGGGCCCTGGATCAGCGAGGCGGTCTTGGCGCCGATACCGGCCCCAAGGAGGATGCCGAGGGTCATCCAGGCGAAGATCGGCCATTGCACCGCGCCCTTGCGATGGTGCTCGAGCACGGCATTGATCGAGGTGAAGACGATGGTTGCCAGTGACGTACCGACTGCCAGGTGGGTCAGCACGGAGGCATCGAAACCCTGCAAGGTGAAGCTGAACACCAGCACCGGTACGATGATGATACCGCCGCCCACGCCGAACAACCCGGCCAGCACACCGGCGCAGGCGCCCAACAGCAGATAGAGCACGAATTCCATTCGTCTTCCCCGAGAAAACAAAGCGGCATGGTAACGGAAGCCGGGCTCGGGGCTCTAGTGAACTATGTGTCAGGTTGGATCCGCCCTGCCGGTGTGGGTACAGTGGAAAAAAACCAGAGGCCCGACCGATGTGCCTGATCGTATTCGCCTGGCGGCCGGGGCATGCCCTGCCGCTGATCGTGGCGGCCAACCGCGATGAATTCTATGCCCGCCCCACACAGGCTCTGGCGGCCTGGGAGGATGCACCCGGGGTATATGCCGGGCGCGACCTGGAGGCCGGCGGCACCTGGCTGGGCGTAGGCCCGCAGGGGCGGTTCGCGGCGCTGACCAATATTCGCGACCCGGGGCAGGCATTGGGTCCGCACTCGCGGGGCGAGTTGGTGGCGGCGTATCTACAGGGTGAGTTGGGGGTCGAGGCCTACCTGGACCAGGTAGCCAGCCGCAGCAGGCAATATTCAGGGTTCAACCTGCTGGTGGGCGATGGGCGACAGCTGGGCTATCTGCATGCCCGGGACGCGGCGCCGCGCCTGTTGGAGGCAGGGGTTTACGGGCTTTCCAATGCCGGGCTGGATACGCCTTGGCCGAAGCTGGTGAAGGCGCGTAGCGGGCTGGAAGGATTGCTGGAAACGCCGGAGCCGCAGCGCTTGCTGGCGTTGCTGGCCGATGCCGAACCGGCGCCGGAGGGTGAGTTGCCGGAGACGGGCGTTGGGTTGGCGACCGAGAAGCTGCTGTCGAGTGTGTTCATTGCCAGCCAGAACTACGGGACCCGGGCGAGTACGGTGCTGATTGTGGATGATCAGGGAAGAAGGCGGCTGGTTGAGCGCAGTTTCGGGCCCTTTGGTGGGCATTTGGGGGAAGTTGAGTTGCTGGTCTGATAACTTGATGTTGCTTGTTCCGGCCTCTTTGCGGGTAAACCCGCTCCCACAGGGATTGCGCCGCATCTGAAGGCTGCGCTGTTCCTGTGGGAGCGGGTTTACCCGCGAAGAGGCCGGAACAGGCCACCCCGCATTCAGAGGGTTTTATTGGCCCCAGGCCCTATCATCCGGGCCAGCCCAAGGTTCTTCAGGGCCAGTTGCAGCGAGCTGTGGATAACCTGCGGGTTGTCATGGCTCAGGGCCTCTGCCAGCAACTCCTTGGCCTTGCCCAGGTTGATCTGGCGCAGCATCCACTTCACCTTCGGCAGGTTGGTGGCGTTCATCGACAGGCTGTCGAAGCCCATCGCCATCAACAGGATCGCCGCCGCCGGGTCACCGGCCATCTCGCCGCAGATACTCACCGGCTTGCCTTCACCATGGGCATCGCGCACCACCGTGTTCAGCGCCTGCAACACCGCCGGGTGCAGGTAGTCGTACAGGTCGGCGACCCGCGGGTTGTTGCGGTCCACCGCCAGCAGGTACTGGGTCAGGTCGTTGGAGCCGACCGACAGGAAGTCCACCTGCCGCGCCAGCTCCTTGGTCTGGTACACCGCCGCAGGAATTTCCACCATCACGCCAACCGGCGGCATCGGCACATCGGTGCCTTCGTCACGCACCTCGCCCCAGGCGCGGTGGATCAGGTGCAGCGCCTCTTCCAGCTCGTGGATGCCGGAAATCATCGGCAGCAGGATGCGCAGGTTGTTCAGCCCCTCGCTGGCCTTGAGCATGGCGCGGGTCTGCACCAGGAAGATTTCCGGGTGGTCGAGGGTGACGCGGATGCCGCGCCAGCCGAGGAACGGGTTTTCTTCCTTGATCGGGAAGTACGACAGCGACTTGTCGCCGCCGATGTCGAGGGTGCGCATGGTCACTGGCAGCGGGTGGAAGGCCGCCAGCTGCTCGCGGTAGATGGCCAGCTGCTCCTTCTCGCTGGGGAAGCGCTGGTTGATCATGAACGGCACTTCGGTGCGGTACAGCCCTACCCCTTCGGCACCGCGCTGCTGGGCACGGGCCACGTCAGCGAGCAGGCCGGTGTTGACCCACAGCGGCATGCGGTGGCCGTCCGGGGTAACGCACGGCAGTTCGCGCAGGGCATCCAGGCCCTGGGCCAGCTGGCGCTCCTCCTCGACCACGTCGCTGTACTGCTTGCGCAGCACTTCGCTGGGGTTGGTGAACACCTCGCCCTTGTAGCCGTCGACGATCATCTCGATGCCGTCGACCTTGGAATACGGCAAATCGACCAGGCCCATCACCGTGGGGATGCCCATGGCGCGGGCCAGGATGGCGACGTGGGAGTTGCCCGAGCCCAGGACCGAGACCAGGCCGACCAGCTTGCCTTCCGGTACTTCGCCGAGCATCGCCGGGGTCAGCTCTTCACTGACCAGAATGGTGTTGTCGGCATACACCAGCGACTGTGCGCGGGCTTCCTGCAGGTAGGCCAGCAGGCGCCGGCCAAGGTCCTTGACGTCGGAGGCGCGCTCGCGCAGGTAGTCATCGTCCATCAGCTCGAAGCGGTTGACGTGCTCGCCCACCACCTGGCGCAGGGCGCCCTGGGCCCACTGGCCGGTCTTGATGACTTCGGTCACCTCACCGCCCAGGGCCGCGTCTTCAAGCATCATCAGGTACACATCGAACAGTGCACGCTCTTCCGGGCGCAGTTGGGTGGCCAGCTTGGCCGACAACTTGCGCATATCGTCGCGCACACCTTCGAGGGCGTTCTGGAACAGCTTCAGTTCGGCGTCGATGTCATCGACGGTCTTGTCCGGTACCACTTCCAGGTCAGCCGGCGGCAACATCACCACGGCGCGCCCCACGGCGGCGCCAGGCGAGCCCGGTACGCCGACGAAGCGCGCTTCCTGGATGCCCTTGCCCTGGCGGCCCAGGCCACGGATCGAGCCGGTGGCCTCGGCGTGGGCGATAACCCCGGCGAGCTGGGCGCTCATGGTGACCAGGAAGGCTTCTTCGCCCTCGTCGAACTGGCGGCGCTCCTTTTGCTGGATGACCAATACCCCGACCACACGGCGGTGGTGGATGATAGGCGCACCAAGGAACGAGGCGAATTTCTCTTCACCGGTTTCGGCAAAGTAGCGGTAACGGGGGTGGTCGGCAGCGTTTTCCAGGTTCAGCGGCTCTTCCCGGGTACCGACCAGGCCGACCAGGCCTTCGTTGGGGGCCATGCTGACCTTGCCGATGGAACGCTTGTTCAGGCCTTCGGTGGCCATCAGCACGAAGCGGTTGGTTTCCGGGTCGAGCAGGTAGACCGAGCAGACCTGACTGCCCATGGCCTCCTTGACACGCAAGACAATGATCCCCAACGCCGACTTGAGATCTTTGGCGGAGTTTACTTCCTGGACGATCTTGCGCAGCGTATTGAGCATGGCTCGGGGTCGAACTCCGTCGTCAGTCGCGCGTCAGCAGACGCGGTGCTAGCTCTTTCAGGGCGCGTCGGTAGACCTCGCGCTTGAATGTCACAACCTGGCCCAGCGGGTACCAATAGCTGACCCAGCGCCAGCCGTCGAATTCCGGCTTGCCGGTCAGGTCCATCCGCACCCGTTGTTCGTTGCTGACCAGACGCAGCAGGAACCATTTCTGCTTCTGGCCGATGCACAGCGGCTGGCTATGCGTACGCACCAGTCGCTGGGGTAAACGATAACGCAACCAGCCACGGGTGCAGGCAAGAATTTCCACATCATCGCGTTCAAGGCCAACTTCTTCGTTCAGCTCGCGGTACAGGGCATCTTCCGGCGTCTCGTCAGGGTTGATGCCACCCTGGGGAAACTGCCAGGCATCCTGGTTGATCCGTCGAGCCCATAGCACCTGCCCGGCATCATTCGTGAGAATGATCCCGACATTGGGGCGAAAACCATCCGGGTCGATCACGGCAGCAACCTCGCAAACGCATGTCACCGCATTGTTCCACAAAGCTTGCGAGCGCAGCAACGCGCCCGCCAAGCTTATGTGCAGCAGCGTGAAAACTCCGTATTTTCTGCCGTTGCTGCAGCGGGTGACGCATGCGGTGGCCGAGAAGCATGGGTGGCCGGTGGTTTCGTTGCGGGATCAAGGTTTACCTGTACTGGCCCTTTCGCGGGTAGACCCGCCCCCACAAGGATTTCCACCGATATCAAACGCTGTGCAGTCCCTGTGGGAGCGGCGGTGCGGCAATCCGGTTCACCTGCGCAGAGGCCGGCACAGACACCGCTGCACTGTCAGACTGGCTTGGCGCCCATCAGCCCGGCAATCGACAGCAAGCAGACCCCACTGAACACCGCAAGTGCCAAGGTAAAGCGCAACCCCACCACCTCGGCCTTGCGCAGCCGGTTAAGCCGCACCAACAACCACCACACGGCGAACGCACCCAGCGTGTAGATGACACTGGAAGCCAGCACCCAGGTCTGCCCCAGCGGCCAGCCCACCAAGTGTACCAGCCACCAGCCGGTGAACGGCATGCTTGCCAGGCACAGGCCCATCACCAGCCAGACGAACACCAGCGGGCGACGCAGCAGCTTGGCGTAGGCCTCGGTATCGCCCTGGCGGCGAGCGCGCACGGTCCAGAGCGCCAGGCCCAGGGCGCCCAGCAGCAGGAGGGCGGTGGCGATGATGTGCAGGGTCTTGAAGGTGGTCAGGTGTTCCATGTCTCTATTGTCCTTGAGCAGGCCATTTTGCAGTGGCTTCTTCGCGGGTTTACCCGCGAAAGAGCCATCAGCCCCAGCTTAGCCGCTCAGCCCAGGAACAGCTTGTAAGCAGGGTTGTCAGTCTCGTCCCAGTACGGGTAGCCGATCTTCGCCAGCGCCGTCGGCACCAGGTGGCGCTCGTCCTCCGGCACCTGCAGCCCGGCCACCACGCGCCCGTCAGCCGCGCCATGGTTGCGGTAGTGGAACATCGAGATGTTCCAGCGCCCGCCCAGCTTGTTGAGGAAGTTGAACAGCGCCCCCGGCCGCTCGGGGAATTCGAAGCGCAGCACCATTTCGTCACTGGCACCGGCCGAATGGCCGCCGACCATGTGGCGAATATGCAGCTTGGCCAGCTCGTTATCGGTCAGGTCGGTAACCGGGAAGCCCTGCTCGGTCAGTTGCTGCACCAGCGCCGCCCGCGGGTCGTTTTCCGGGTGTGTCTGCACGCCGACGAAGATATGCGCCTCGTCGGAGGTGTGCTTGCGGTAGTTGAACTCGGTGATCTGGCGCTTGCCGATAGCCTCGCAGAAGGCCTTGAAGCTGCCTGGGCGTTCGGGGATGGTCACGGCGATGATCGCCTCGCGCTTTTCACCCAGCTCGGCACGCTCGGCTACATGACGCAGGCGATCGAAGTTGACGTTGGCACCAGAATCGATGGCCACCAGGGTCTGCCCGGTCACGCCGTACAACTCGACGTACTTCTTGATGCCCGCGACGCCCAGGGCACCGGCAGGTTCAGTGATCGAGCGGGTATCATCGTAGATATCCTTGATAGCTGCGCAAATCTCGTCAGTACTGACGGTGACCACTTCATCCACATGATGGCGGCAGATGTCGAAGGTGTGCTGGCCGATCTGCGCTACCGCCACGCCGTCGGCGAACAGCCCGACCTGCGGCAGCACCACACGCTCGCCGGCAGCCATGGCCGCCTGCAGGCAGTTGGAATCGTCCGGCTCGACGCCGATCACCTTGATTTCCGGGCGCAAGTACTTCACGTAGGCAGCAATCCCGGCGATCAGGCCGCCGCCGCCCACCGGCACGAAGATCGCGTCCAGCTGGCCTGGGTGCTGGCGCAGGATTTCCATGGCCACGGTGCCCTGCCCGGCGATGGTGTGCGGGTCGTCGTAGGGATGGACGTAGACGAAGCCCTTTTCATCGACCAGTTTCAGCGAATAGGCCAGTGCCTCGGGGAACGAGTCGCCATGCAGCACCACCTTGCCGCCCCGCGAACGCACACCTTCGACCTTGATCTCCGGGGTGGTCTTGGGCATCACGATAGTGGCCTTGATGCCCATCTCCCGCGCGGCCAGTGCCAGGCCCTGGGCGTGGTTGCCGGCCGAGGCGGTGACTACGCCACGGGCCAGTTCTTCCGGGGTCAGTTGGGCCAGCTTGTTATAGGCCCCGCGGATCTTGAACGAGAACACCGGCTGCAGGTCCTCGCGCTTGAGCAGGACCTGGTTGCCCAGGCGCTTGCTCAGCTGCCCGGCGCTCTGCAGCGGGGTTTCGACCGCAACGTCGTAGACGCGCGAGGTGAGGATCTTCTTGACGTACTGTTCGAGCATCGGGAAAGCATCACTGGGCCGCGGGACAAGGGCTGGGAGTCTACCCCAGCGCTACGTCGGGCGACCACAGCAAAGCCGCCCGAGCCGTTATACTAGGCTCTTTTCAAAACCGCCCAGCCCCTCTCGGAGCCCGCATGACCCAGGACCAACTCAAACAGGCCGTCGCCCAGGCCGCTGTCGACTTCATTCTGCCCAAGCTGGATGAAAAGAGCGTCGTCGGCGTCGGTACCGGTTCGACCGCCAACTTCTTCATCGACGCCCTGGCTCAGCACAAGACCGCCTTCGACGGCGCGGTCGCCAGCTCCGAAGCCACCGCCCAGCGTCTGAAGGGCCATGGCATCCCGGTCTACGAGCTGAACAGTGTCAGCGAACTCGAGTTCTACGTGGACGGCGCCGATGAGAGCGACGCGCACCTTAACCTGATCAAGGGCGGTGGCGCGGCCCTGACCCGCGAGAAGATCGTCGCCGCCGTGGCCAAGACTTTCATCTGCATCGCAGACGCCAGCAAGCTGGTGCCAGTGCTGGGCGCCTTCCCGCTGCCGGTCGAAGTGATCCCGATGGCCCGCAGCCACGTGGCGCGCCAGCTGGTCAAGCTGGGCGGCGACCCGGTGTACCGCGAGGGTGTGGTGACCGACAACGGCAACGTGATCCTCGATGTGCATAACCTGCAGATCACCAACCCGGTGGAGCTGGAAGCGCAGATCAACGCCATCGTCGGCGTAGTGACCAACGGCCTGTTCGCCGCAAGGCCGGCGGATTTGCTGCTGCTGGGTACCGCTGAGGGCGTGAAGAGCCTGAAGGCCGAGTAACCTGCGGCGAGGGCTTCGCCCTCGATTCGCAGCACAAGGCTGCTCCTGCAGGGGTACGCAATTTCCTGTAGGAGCAGCCTTGTGCTGCGAATGGGCTGCAAAGCAGCCCCACCTGCTCACTCCGCCGGCTGCCTGAACACATAGAACAGGTTCGGCTCACTGACCAGATAGATGGTCCCCGCCTCATCCATCGCAATCCCCTCCGCCTGCGGCACCGTCGCCTGCAACCCCTGGAACCCCTTGCGCAACGACAAGGTACTCAGCGGCCGGCCCTCCACATCCAGTTCCAGCACCAGCCGCGACTCGTCCGACAGCGCCAGCAGGTGCCCGCTGCGCTCATCGAACTGCAAGCTCGACAGGTCCCGCACGAACAGCCGCGAATCGCGCTTGCGGTCCTGTACCACATGCACCGCATAGGGCTGGCCCGGGTTGTCGTGCGGGAAGCCATGCACCTCGTAGATCAGCATCGGGTCACGCTCCTTGGCCACGAACAAACGCTTGCCCGCCGAATCGTAGGCCAGCCCCTCGAAGCCCTTGTTGCCGTTCAGGCCAATGCCCAGGGTCAGCTGCTCGGCATCGCCAGCATCGAGGAACATCGTGTCGTCCTCCAGGCGCACGCGAATCAGCCGCTGCTGACGCTCGTCGGTAATCACATAGCTATTGGGCCCGACGTACTCCACGGCTTCCGGGTCGCCGAAGCCGGTCAGCGGCACTCGGCGCAGGATGCGGCCGTCCAGCGACAGTTCGATCAGCTCCGAGCGTGCATTGGTGACGGTAAACAGGGTCTTGCGGTCGGGGTCGTAGGTCAGCGCCGAAATGTCGTCATCCAGCCCCTCGATCGGCTGCGCCTCCACCACCACCCGGTAACGGTCCAGGCCGATGCTCTGCTCGGCTGGCTGCCACCAGGCCTTGAGGTTGAACCAGACACGCTCGAACAGGCGGAACTCCTGCCCGGCCAAGCCGAGCAGGATCAGGCCGATGACGGCCAGAACAGGGAACGGGCGAACAAAACGGCGCATGAGGGCAGACTCGACATAGGGGTGGCGAATCTAACCATGAACAACTGAAATAAAGCTTAATGCCAGCATCCGAAAAGTCGGATGTTGGGGTCAGTTCTTTCTGAAGCGATAGAACAGGGCCGGCTCACTGACCATGTACAGGTTGCCCTTGTCGTCCATGGCCACTCCTTCAGCACGCGGGATGGTGCCCTGCAGGCCGTTGAAACCGCCCAGCAAGGTCATGAAGCTGACTTGCTGGCCCTGCTCGTCCAGCTCCAGCAGCATGTTGGAATCGGACGACAGCACCAACAGGTGGCCGGTACGCGGATCGACGCTAAGCGCCGAGAGGTTGCGCAGGTCCAGTTCATCGCTGGGCAGCAGCTTTTTTTCACCGGTGAGCGGGCTGCGGCCATCAGTATTCCAGGTATACAGCTTGGGCGGGCGCTCCTCGCCGATGACCAGGCGCTGGCGCAACGGGTCCCAGGCTACCGCTTCGAAGCCCTTGTTGCTCTTCACCGACTGACCCAGGTCGTGGCTCTGGAAATCATCATGGTTCAACGCGGTGGTCTGCGCGCCCACCCTGACCACGGTCAGGTCGTGCAGGCGCTCGTCGGTGATTGCCAGGTAGCCGTCTTCCAGCACGGCAACGCCTTCCGGGTTGTTCCAGCCATTGAGCGGGATCTTGCGCAGTACATCGCCATCCAGGCTCAGTTCGACCAGGATCGGGTTCTTGCCCATGACCGCGAACAGAGTGCCGGTACGCGGGTTGAAGGCCACATCCGAGGCTTCATCCTCGGCCATGCCCGGCAACGGCTTGGCATCGATGTCGACCTTGTAGTCCGGCAGCCATACGCTTTCGCTGCGCTCGGCGGTGCTTTCGAAGCTTTCCTTGACCCACAGCGCACCGCGGTCATCCCAGTGCATGGCCACGGCCACGCCATAGCCGATTACCGCTGCCACAGCCAGGCCGAAGGGCCAGCGCAGGAAGAAACGACGCTTGGGGGTTGCCGGGGCGCTGGAGGGAGATGGCATGCGGGGTCCTGGGGAAATGGGCGTAGATCCGCGCATTATCCGGATCAGGTGTGAAAAATCGGTAAACAGGACCGGCCTCTTCGCGGGTAAACCCGCTCCCACAGGTACTGCGCAACCCTCAAGGGCGACGCTATGCCTGTGGGAACGGGTTTACCCGCGAAGAAGGCGAAGCGGTTCCGGCTCAAAGCACCCGGCTTTCGAAGCGGCTCACACCCGGCAGCTCAAGCACCAGTTCGTCACCGACATTGAACGGCCCTACGCCAGCCGGGGTGCCGGTGAGGATCACATCCCCCGCCTGTAGCGAGAAATGCGCGGCTATGTACTGGATCATCGGCACGATCGGGTTGAGCATCATCGCGCTGTTGCCATCCTGGCGTACCTCACCATTGACGGTCAGGCGCACCGGGATGTCGGTCACGTCCTCGAAGCTGGCGGCCGACACGAACGGCGGCAGTACGCAGGCGCCGTCGAAGCACTTGGCCAGCTCCCAGGGCAGGCCCTTTTCCTTCAGCCTGGCCTGCACATCGCGCAGGGTCAGGTCCAGCGCAGGGGCATAACCGGAAATGGCGTCCAGCACCTCTTCCTCGGTCGGATGAGTCGACAGCGGCTTGCCCAGTAGCACGGCAATTTCCGCCTCATAGTGCACCGAACCACGCTCGGTCGGGATCTTGAAGCCCCCTTCGGCCGGCACCACGCAGCTGCCCGGCTTGATGAACAGCAGCGGCTCGGTGGGGATCGGGTTGTCCAGCTCCTTGGCATGTTCGGCATAGTTACGGCCAATGCACACCACCTTGCCCAGCGGGAAGTGAATGCGCGTGCCGTCTACGTACTGGTGCTGGTAACTCATGGCCGACTCCTCTGGATACTGCTTTTTATTCAGGTGCGAAGATCTTACCCGGATTCATGATGCCGTTAGGGTCGAACACGGCCTTTATTGCCTTCATGCAGGCGATTTCTTCCGCTGAGCGACTGTAGCCCAGGTAGTCGCGCTTGGTCATGCCCACCCCATGCTCGGCGGAGATCGAGCCGTTATAGCGCGCGACGATCTCGAACACCCACTTATTGACCTTGGTGCACGAGGCGAAGAAGTCGTCCTTGCTCATGTGCTCGGGCTTGAGGATGTTCAGGTGCAGGTTGCCATCGCCGATGTGGCCGTACCACACCACTTCATAATCCGGGTAATGTTCGGCGACAATGGCATCGATATCGCGCAGGAATGCCGGAACTTTCGACACGGTGACCGAAATATCGTTCTTGTACGGGGTCCAGTGCGAGATGGTTTCCGACAGGTATTCGCGCAGTTTCCACAAGTTTTTCAGCTGGGTCTCGCTCTGGCTCATCACCCCGTCCAGTACCCAGCCCTGCTCGACGCAGTGCTCGAAGGTGGCCAAGGCTTCGTTGGCCACCTCCTCGGTGCTGGCCTCGAACTCCAGCAGCGCATAAAACGGGCAGTCTGTCTCGAACGGCGCCGGCACGTCGCCACGCGCCAGGATCTTGGCCAGGCCCTTGTCAGAGAAGAACTCGAAGGCGGTCAGGTCAAGTTTGCCCTGGAAGGCATGCAGAACCGGCATGATCGAGTCGAAGTCCGGGGTACCCAGCACCATCGCGGTGAGGTTGCGCGGAGCACGGTCCAGACGCATGGTGGCCTCGACCACGAAGCCCAGGGTACCTTCGGCGCCAATGAACAGCTGGCGCAGGTCGTAGCCGGTGGCATTCTTGATCAGGTCCTTGTTCAGCTCCAGCAGCTCACCCTTGCCGGTGACCACTTTCAGCCCGGCCACCCAGTTGCGGGTCATGCCGTAGCGAATCACCTTGATCCCGCCAGCATTGGTGCCGATATTGCCGCCAATCTGGCTGGAGCCGCTGGAGGCAAAGTCCACCGGGTAATACAGGCCCTGTTCTTCGGCGTAGGCCTGCAACTGGCGGGTAATCACCCCTGGCTGGCAGACCACGGTGCGGTCGAAGGCACTGAAACCGAGAATCTGATTCATGTAGTCGAAGGCGACCACCACCTCGCCATTGGCCGCCACGGCGCCTGCGGAAAGCCCGGTACGCCCGCCAGACGGCACCAGCGCCACCTTGTGCGTATTGGCCCAGCGCACGATCGCCTGCACCTGCTCAACCGTCTTGGGGAAGACGATGGCGCTGGGCGCCGGTGGGTAATGCTTGGTCCAGTCCTTGCCATAGGCTTCCAGCGAAGCTGCATCGGTCAGGACCTTGCCAGGGTCGACAAGGGTCATCAGTTCGTCAATAACAGCGGGGTGGGTCATCGCTGGAACTCTCGACTTATTCATAGTCACCCTGAGCACTCTTCACCTGTCGGGATAAGCTCAGATTGTGTCGCGTATGCTAGCATAGCCCTCCCGCTGTTCATGCTAAGGCTGCCTTTGCGCCTGGCATCACCCTCGCCATTTTTTCTCCGGGATACAGGTTTACGCAGATGAGCAAGACTTCTCTCGACAAGAGCAAGATCCGGTTCCTTCTTCTTGAAGGTGTGCACCAGAACGCGGTCGATACCCTCAAGGCCGCCGGCTACACCAACATCGAATACCTCACTGGTTCGCTGCCGGAAGACGAGCTGAAGGAAAAGATCGCCGATGCCCACTTCATCGGTATCCGTTCGCGCACCCAACTGACCGAAGAGATCTTCGACTGCGCCAAGAAGCTGGTCGCCGTTGGCTGCTTCTGCATCGGCACCAACCAGGTCGACCTGGAAGCTGCCCGCGAGCGCGGTATCGCCGTGTTCAACGCGCCATACTCCAACACCCGTTCGGTGGCTGAACTGGTACTGGCCGAAGCCATCCTGCTGCTGCGCGGCATCCCTGAGAAGAACGCTTCCTGCCACCGTGGTGGCTGGATCAAGAGCGCGGCCAACTCGTTCGAGATCCGCGGCAAGAAACTGGGCATCGTCGGTTATGGCTCGATCGGCACCCAGCTGTCGGTGTTGGCTGAAAGCCTCGGTATGCAGGTCTACTTCTTCGACCCGCTGACCAAGTTGCCACTGGGCAACGCCGTACAAGTCACCAGCCTGCACGAACTGCTGGGCCTGGCCGATATCGTTTCGCTGCACGTGCCTGAGCTGCCATCCACCCAGTGGATGATCGGCGAGAAGGAAATCCGTGCAATGAAGAAGGGCTCGATCCTGATCAACGCCGCCCGTGGCACCGTGGTCGAGCTGGACCACCTGGCCGCAGCCATCAAGGACAAGCACCTGATCGGCGCCGCCATCGACGTGTTCCCGGTCGAGCCACGTTCCAACGACGAAGAGTTCGAAAGCCCGCTGCGCGGCCTGGACAACGTGATCCTGACCCCGCACATCGGTGGTTCCACCGCCGAAGCTCAGGCCAACATCGGCCTGGAAGTGGCCGAGAAGCTGGTCAAGTACAGCGACAACGGTACCTCGGTGTCCTCGGTCAACTTCCCGGAAGTGGCCCTGCCGGCGCACCCAGGCAAGCACCGCCTGCTGCACATCCACGAAAACATCCCGGGCGTGCTCAGCGAGATCAACAAGGTCTTCGCCGAGAACGGCATCAACATCTCCGGTCAGTTCCTGCAGACCAACGAGAAAGTCGGTTACGTGGTAATCGACGTTGACGCCGAGTACTCCGACCTGGCGCAAGAGAAGCTGCAACAGGTCAAGGGCACCATCCGTTCCCGCGTCCTGTTCTAAGTTCGCTGGCGACATGAAAAAGGGAGGCCCTGATGGCCTCCCTTTTTTTTGCCTGTGCATTGGTGTCGCCTGCTTCGCGGGTAAACCGCTCCCACAGGATCACCACAAGCTTCAGACCTGTGGGATCCCTGTGGGAGCGGGTTTACCCGCGAAGAATCCAACACCTATTTCACGTCAACCGTGATCTTCTGCGACACGACGCTCGGCTTGAACGGCACGTGATACTGGTCACCCAGCACCAACTGCAGGGTGTGCTTGCCTGGGGTCAGGGTAATGCTGGTTTCGGTCTGCGCCTTGCCGAAGTGCAGCACTTGCGGGCCATCCGGCAGTGCGGTGCCGGCCTGTGGCATCAGGCTGGATGGCAGCGGCATGTCGGCCACCGGCTCTTTATCCACGTCCACCAGCAGGTGGTGGTGCCCGGTGTGCGGGGTGCTGTCGCCCGCAGGCTTGAGCGCCATGCCCTCGATGCCGAACTTGACGGTGAAGGTCTTGTCGACCGTGGCGCCATCGGCGGGGGAAACGATGAAGACCTTGGCCTCCTTGGGCGGCTCCTGGCTCTTCAGGGCATCTGCGGCACTGGCGAACATTGACGCTCCCATCAACAGACCAGCAACGGCAGCACGCGAAAATAGGCTGTTCATTCACTTCTCCTGTGATTCACTTATTGACCGCCGCCAGTATTCCGGTGGCGGCGGTGGTTCACCTTAGTTGATATGTTTGCCCAGATGTTCACATCGTCAGGCAGAAATATTTCAATCAGGGTTAAACAATGCCGAGGCTTCAAGGTCATAGGCTGCGCTCGACCACGGCGAGGAAGAAAGCCGTGGCGAAGGTTATTCATCTGCCAAAGAGAAAAGGGGCTTTAATGCGTTCGACCATAGGAGTAATGCTGGCGGTACTGATCACGCCATTGGCCCAGGCCGAGCTGATAGACGAAGTTGCCGACCGGGGCGAACTGCGCATTGCCGTGCAGGCCGACAACTCGCCGTACGCATTCAAGGAAAATGACCACCTGAGCGGCTTCGAGATCGACTTCGGCCAGGCGCTAGCCAGGGAACTGGACCTGCGCGCCGAGTTCATCGAAGCCCCTGCGACAGAGGTACTGCCCGGTGTCGAGAGTGGCAAGTACGACATCGCACTGACCCCGTCGAGCGAATCGCCCAAGGGTGACGGCCCGCTCGATGTGAGCCTGCCGTTTGGCGAGAAACAGCTGGTGATCCCGTTCCAGAAGGACAACCCGGCTTTTGAAAGTGCGGTGAACAATGCGCTGCAACGGCTCAAGGACAGCGGGCGGACTGCCGAGCTTGAGCAGAAGTGGTTCAAGGGTGTGCCTGAGACTGCGGCCGGGCAGTAAGTTCTTCATTGCCTGTCCCGGCCCTTTCGCAGCACAAGGCTGCTCCTACAGGGGGCGCGTACCCTTGTAGGAGCAGCCTCGTGCTGCGAAAGGGCCGGGAAAGGCTCAAGCTGAAAGCCCAGCCAGCGCCTGCTCCGCCTGTTCCAGCTCCAGCTCGCTGAACACCAGCACCCCCGCCCGTCGCAGTAATGCCGTGGTCACCCCTTCCCCCGCCACCTTCACACCACTGAACGTGCCGTCATAGGTCAACCGGTTGCCACACGAAGGGCTACCAGCCTTCAGCACCGCCACGCGAATGCCATGCTGGCGCACCAGTTCCAGCGCCCGCTGTGCTCCGGCCAAAAACTCGGCACTGACATCCTCGCCCGTCACCGTCAGCACCTGCGCGCCACCGTCAAGCACCTCCCCCCCCTGCCCGCCCGGTATCTCTGCGGGTGGCCGTGGGGTCGGCAAGCCACCCGCCACTTCCGGGCACAACGGCACCACGCGCCCTTCGGCCTGCCAACGCTGCAGCAGGCCGGGGTGGCCACTGGCGCGGCCGTCATAGCGCACCGGCTGACCCAGCAGACAGGCGCTGACCAACACCTTGGGCATGTCAGAACGGGTCATTGCCACGGCGCCGGAACCAGCCGGTCAACGAAAGCCGCTCACGCCCGGCCGGCAGCACCTCATGGGGCACCTCGCCCGACAGGAACACTACCAGGCAGCCTGCTACAGGCTGCACATCGTGCTCGACACCGTCCGCCAGGAACATGCGCAACTGGCCACCGTCCTGCGGCTGCCAACCTTCATTCAGGTACAGCACCGCCGACACCATGCGCCGGTCATCGTCGCGGAAGCGGTCCAGGTGCCGGCGATAGAAAGCCCCCGGCGGGTACAGGGCAAAATGGCACTCGAAGTCTTCCAGGCCAAGGAACAGACCCTGGTTGATGGCCTGGCGCAACTGGTCCATGGCGGCCAGGTACTGGTCGCAGGCCTCGGCCTGGCCGGGGTCGATCCACTGGATCTGGTCGCCGCGGATGGCCTCGCGCACCTCCTGGGCAGCACCGCGCCCAACCCCCGCGGGGTTGAGCTCGCCCTCAGCATCACGGCGCCGGCACTCGGCCGCCAGCGCGCGCACCAGGTCGGCAGGCAGAAACAGCGCCTGCTGGGACCAGCCATGGGTGGCCAGATCGTCGACGACGGCCGCAAGTATCGGGTGTTCAGGGGAGATGTGCATGGCGCGCATCATATCCATTAGCCATGCCGGCGCACAGCGCCACTTGGCCGAGAAGCTCGCGGATATCTCGACAAACCGGCGCCCGGCCACGGACAATAGCCACCTGCCGACAGGAGTCCTGAATGCGCCGTCTGTTTTCCCTGATTCTGCTGATGATCTGCACCGTGCCTGTCTGGGCAGACAACCTGGATCAACTGTACAAGGCCGCCGGCTGGCCCGACCAGCGCGCCCACTTCAACGATGCCCTGACCGCCGCCCAGGAACGCTACCGCAACAGTTTGCCACCCGCCGTGTACCAGGCGTTGGTCAACAACAGCAACCAGCGTTTCCAGGCCCAGGCGGTGGACCGTCGCGCCCAGGCGCAGCTGCGCGCAACCTTGGCCAACCCGGCACCGGCGCTGGCCTTCTTCCAGTCGCCGCTGGGGCGCAAAGTGGTGGCTGCGGAGCTGAAGGCCACTCGCAAGGACGAACTGGCCAGGAATGCCAAGGGCCTGCCGAAAATCCAGGCCAGCGATGATCGCCTGCTGATCATCGGCCACCTGGCCCAGGCCCTGCCGGCGCGCGAAGCCGGCGCCGAAGTCAGCCTGGCCATCGCGGGCGTGGCGGCCGATAGCCTCAGCTCGATGATCCCCGGCCTGTTCGGCGGCGGCCAGGCCCAGGGCCTGCTCGACGGCCAGCGCCAGCGCCTGATGAGCCAGATCGGCGAAGACCTGAACAACACCCTGCTGTACGTCTACCGCGACCTGTCCGATGCCGAACTGGAAGAGTTTGCCACCTTCGCCGAGTCGCCAGACGGCAAGGCTTACTACCAGGCCGCCCTGGCCGCTGTGCGCGCAGGCCTGGCGGTTGGCCAGAGCACCAACGACCTGAAGTGATCAGCCCAGGCGCTGGTCGATGAAGTCGAAGTAGCGCTGGCGAATGCCCGGTAGTTCGTTGGCCAGGTGGTGACGAGCCTCAGGCAGCATCAAAATCTGTGGCTCGGCAAACTTGGCCTTGAGTACTTCGAGGTTGTACGGCCAGTCCACTGTGCCGTCCGCCTCTCCTTGCACGATCAACGGCCGCCGCGTACTTCGCGGCGCGGCCTCGATGCGCTTGACCCAGGCAATCAAGGCGCCCACCCACGCCGTTGGCAGGCGCCGCGGTTGCAGCGGATCGGCTTCGAGGAACGACAGGAAGGCCGGGTCATTGGTGTTCTCGCTGAAACGCCGCTCGATGCCATTCACGAAGTGACGCAGCACGCGATAGCTCAGCTTCGACCAGCGCCAGGCACAGGGCCGCACCAGCGGTGCCAACAGGATGACCTGACCGTCGATGGGGCTGCGCGCGCCCTGGTTCAGCAGGTGGTCCACGGCGATGGCGCCACCGGTGCTTTGCCCGCACAGGTGCCAGGGGCGGGGCAGTTGCAGCGTGTGCGCCTGTTCGAATAATGCCTCCAGCACCTGCTGGTACACCGCGAAATCACTGATACTGGCCCGCTCGCCGCTGGACAGGCCGTGGCCTGGCAGGTCGCAGCTGATCACGGCGAAACCCTGTTTGAGCGCCCAATCGATCACATGCCGGTAGAGGCCCATATGGTCGTAATAGCCATGCAGCAGGAACAGCGTCGCGGTCGGCTGTTCGGGTAGCCAGACCTGCCCGACCAGGTCGAACCCGGCAGCCTGAAAGCCACCCAGCCAGCTATGTGCCGGCAGGTTCAGGCCATAGAAGCGCTGGTAGTCCTGCGCCTGCGCCGACAACGGCTGGCGAGCGGTCAGCGGCGCCAGGCTGGTGCGCAGGAGGTCAGGGTGAAAGGCAGCGGGCATCGGGTACATCCACAGTGAAGCAAGTATTGATCTGGGATATTCAGCTCTGGCTGGCGTCGTGGCAAGCTTGCTCGATTTCAGGCCGATAGCGGTGTCCCCGGCAGGAGCGGCCTTGTGCTGCGAAGGGGCCGGTACTGCCACAACAACTCCATCAGTCATGCCGGCCCTTTCGCAGCACAAGGCTGCTCCTACAGAGGAGCGCGGAAACTTCATGAAGACTCGGATCATCAAACCGCTGTGCACGGCAATCGCCCTTCTGGTCGGCGCGGCCATCCTCTGGCAGGCCTACACCGCCTTCCAGGCGCGCTACCTGCGCCCGTTCGACAATCAAACCACGCTGTTCGACGGCAGCCAGCTGCAGCTTCCCCCCGAACTGGCCGGCCCCGGCCCGATCCGGGTAGTGCATTTCTGGGACCCAGCCTGCCCGTGCAACGTCGGCAACCAGCAGCACCTGGGCGACTTGGTCAGCCAGTTCGCCGGCCAGGGCGTGGCCTTCCATGTGCTTCAAAGGCCCGGCAGCCACGGCCAATTGCCCGCCAACCTCACCGCCCTCAAGCCACTCGCCAGCCTGCCCGGCAGCGAACACCTGCCCGCCTCCCCGGCGGTGGCTATCTGGGACCGGCAAGGCCACCTCGCCTACTTCGGCCCCTACAGTGAAGGCGCGGTGTGCAACGCCAGCAACAGCTTCATCGAACCGATCCTCAAGGCGCTGCTCGACGGCCGCCAGGTGAGCGCCTCCAATACCCTGGCAGTGGGCTGCTACTGCTCTTGGGCCGGCTGACGCACCCGAGCCGGGTTGCCCACTACTACCGCGCCCGCCGGCACGTCACGGGTGACCACGCTACCGGCACCCACCACGGCGTTGTCACCGATGGTCACCCCCGGCAGGATGATCGCCGCGCCGCCGATCCACACGTTGTTGCCGATGGTCACCGGCCGACCGCTCTCCAGCCCGGTGCGGCGCACCTCGGGGTCGAGCGGGTGGTCGGCGGTATAGATCTGCACGTTGGGGCCGATCTGGCAGTCGTCACCGATACGCACCGGCAGCACGTCGAGGATCACGCAGCTGAAATTCATGAAGGTATTGCGGCCGACGCTGATGTTGTAGCCATAGTCGCAATAGAACGGCGGGCGGATCACCGCGCCTTCACCGACCTGGCCAAAGTGCTCTAGCAGCAGCCCGTGACGTGCGTCGTTGAGCAACTCGACACTGCTGTTGTAGCGGTGCATCCAGTGCTTGTTGGCGATCTGCTCGGCCTGCAGCTCGGGGCAGCCAGCGTGATAGAGCTGGCCTGTAAGCATTTTCTGTTTTTCGCTAAGGGACATGGAAACTCCTTCCTGGGGCTATGCTCTGTTCGCGAATCCGCCGATCATCGGACCACATTTTTCGCTTGAACGCACAAGGAGCCTGCATGAAGCGCAGCCTGACCCTGTTGGCCGTGGTAGTTGCCGTGGCCGCCGGCGCCGGATACTGGTATGTGCAGGGCAAGCTGCCACAACGCGAGGGCGAGGTGGCCATCGCCGGCCTGCAGGCCCCGGTCAGCGTGCGCTACGACGCCCGCGGCGTACCGCACCTGCAGGCGCAGAGCGAACCGGACCTGTACCGTGCCCTCGGTTACGTGCATGCCCAGGACCGGCTGTTCCAGATGGAGATCCTGCGCCGCCTGGCCCAGGGCGAGCTGGCCGAGGTGCTGGGTGACAAGCTGCTGCCCACCGATACCCTGTTCCGCAGCCTGCGCATTCGCGAACAGGCAGCACTAATGGCCAAGCGTCAGGACCGGCAAGCGCCCGCCTGGCAAGCCCTTCAGGCCTACCTTGAGGGGGTGAACAGCTGGCAGGCCAGCCACCCCAAGCCCATGGAGTTCGACCTGCTCGGTATCACCCCGCGCCCGTTCAGCGCCGAAGACACTCTGAGCATCGCCGGCTACCTGGCCTACAGCTTTGCCGCCGCGTTTCGCACCGAGCCCGCGCTGACCTACATCCGCGACCAGTTGGGCCCCGAGTACCTGAGCATATTCGATCTCGCCTGGCAGCCCGAAGGTGCCCTGGGTACACCGCTGGCCGCTGCCGACTGGCAAAGCCTGGAGGCCATCGCACGTCTCAGCCATGAAGCACTGGGCGATGCGGGCATCCCGCAATTCGAGGGCAGCAACGCCTGGGCCGTGGCCGGCAGCCGCACCCGCAGCGGCAGGCCGCTGCTGGCCGGCGACCCGCACATCGGTTTCGCAGTGCCGGCGGTGTGGTACGAGGCCGAGCTGTCAGCGCCCGGTTTCAACCTGTATGGCTACTTCCAGGCGCTCAACCCCTTCGCCCTGCTCGGCCATAACCGCGACTTCGGCTGGAGCCTGACCATGTTCCAGAACGACGACGTCGACCTGATCGCCGAGCGCACCAACCCGGTCGACACCAACCAGGTGATGGTCGATGGCAAATGGCAGGCGCTGGAAAAGACCGAGCAGCAGATCGCCGTCAAAGGCGAAGCACCGGTCACCCTCAACCTGCGCCGCTCGCCCCATGGCCCGATCGTCAACGACGTGCTGGGCGCCACTGCCGGGCCCACGCCAATCGCCATGTGGTGGGCGTTCCTGGAAACCGAAAACCCGATCCTCGACGGCTTCTACCAGCTCAACCGCGCCGATACCCTGGGCAAGATGCGCGAGGCTGCGGCCAAGGTGCATGCGCCGGGGCTTAACCTGGTCTGGGCCAATGCCCGTGGCGATATCGGCTGGTGGGCGGCGGCACGGTTGCCGATCCGCCCCGACGGCGTCGACCCCGCGTTCATCCTCGACGGTGCCAGTGCGCAGGCCGACAAGCTCGGCTTCTATCCCTTCGGCGTCAACCCGCAGCAGGAAAACCCGGCGCGCGGCTACATTGTCTCTGCCAACTACCAGCCTCCGGCGGCGGTGCCGATACCCGGTTACTACAACCTGCCAGACCGAGGCCGCCAGCTCGACCGCCACCTGGCCAACCCCGATGTGAAGTGGGATACCCAAAACAGCCAGGCGCTACAGCTGGACACTGCCAGCGATCATGGCCCGCGTACCCTTGCACCACTGCTGGCAACACTGCGTGCAGTGGCCGAAGGCGATGAAGAGAAGGAGCTGGTCGAGCAGCTGGCGGCCTGGGGCGGCGACTACCCGCTCGACTCGACCAGTGCCACGCTGTTCAACCAATTCCTCTATGACCTGGCATTCGCGGCCCTGCATGACGAACTGGGCGATACCTGGTTCCCGGTGCTGATCAGCACCCGCGCCATCGATGCCGCCCTGCCGCGCCTGGCAGCGGATGCCGATTCGCCCTGGTGGAACACCCGCGGAGCCAACCAGCGCACCGACCGTACCGCCGTGGTGCGTACGGCGTGGCAGAACAGCTTGAAGCACCTGCGGGAGACCATGGGCAGTGATCCGGCAAGCTGGCAGTGGGGCAAGGCGCATACCCTGACTCACAACCACCCGCTGGGGGTTAAAAAGCCGCTGAACCTGCTGTTCAACGTTGGCCCGTTCGCCGCGCCGGGTACCCATGAGGTGCCGAACAACCTCTCGGCGAAGATCGGCCCGGCGCCATGGCCGGTGACCTATGGGCCGTCGACGCGGCGGCTGGTCGACTTCGCCGATGCCGGGCAGGCGCTGACCAGCAACCCGGTCGGGCAGAGCGGCGTGCCGTTCGACAGGCATTTTGCGGATCAGGCCGAAGGGTATGTGCAGGGGCAGTACCAGAAGGCGCAGATGGGGGTGATTCCGGCGCAGAGTACCTTGCGATTGGTGCCAGCTCAGTAAAGGGGCTGCCATGCAGCCCATTCGCAGCGCAAGGCTGCTCCTACAAGAGACCGCGATCCCCGGTAGGAGCAGCCTTGTGCTGCGAATGGGCCGCAAAGCGGCCCCCGGTAATTTCGAATACGCTACAGCACTACCAGCCGAGACCCATTCCATGCAAAGACACTTCATCGAAATCGACGGCGCCCGCATGAGCTACATCGACCAGGGCCAGGGTTTCCCGGTTCTGCTCGGCCACAGCTACCTGTGGTCCGCCGAGATGTGGCAACCACAAATCGAAGCCCTGTCAGCACACTTCCGCGTCATCGTCCCCGAACTCTGGGGCCACGGTGGCTCCGATGCTCCGCCTGCCACGACCATCGACATGAGCGCCCTGGCCCGCCAGCATCTGGCACTGCTGGACGCCCTGGACATTGGCAAATGCCATTTGGTCGGCCTGTCGGTCGGCGGCATGTGGGGCGCGCAACTGGCCCTGGAACACCCCGAGCGGGTAGACCGCCTGGTGCTGATGGATACATACCTCGGCGCCGAGCCGGAGGCGACCCGGCTCAAGTACTTCGGCCTGCTCGACGCAGCCAGTGCCGCCGGGCTGTTCCCGGAGCCATTGCTGGATATCGTCGTACCGATCTTCTTCCATGCAGGCGGGCAGACTGTGCCGGAAGTGCGCGAAGGCTTCCGCGCAGCTTTGAAAGCGAGCAGTGCCGAGGTGATTCGGCAGAGTCTCGATCCGATGGGGCGGGTGATCTTTGGCCGGCCAGACTTGCTGTCGCGACTGGGAGAACTGGCCAGTGAGCGGACCATCGTGGTCTGTGGCGACCAGGACATTCCACGGCCGCCGGAAGAGTCCAATGAAATGGCGCGAATCATTGGCTGCCTGGCGGCGCAGATCCCGTTTGCGGGGCATATCTCCAGCCTGGAGAACCCGCAGGTGGTGAATGAATTCCTGTTGAACTGGCTGCCGCGTAACCAGTGATATTGCCGGGGCTGCCTTGCAGCCCTTGTGGGAGCGGGTTCACCCGCGAAGCAGGCAACGCGGTGTATGGCACCGGCTTCGCCGGTGTTCGCGGGTGAACCCGCTCCCACAACGGCCCCATTTACCCGACTAACCCTGCCACTTGCCCCCTTCCACAATCACGCTTTCCGGCTTGGTGTCATCACTCAGTTCCTTGCGTACATACTGGTCATACAGCTTCAGCAGAAACTTCTCCTCCCCCAGCTTGGCCAGCTCGGCATTCACCCAGTCACGCAGCTCGGTGTTGCCCTTCTTCACCGCCGGTGCAATCGGTGCTTCGTCACCCAGCAGCTCAGGCAACACGCGGTACCCCGGATTCTGCTTGGCCCAGCTGAACAGAATCAGGTTGTCCTGCGCATAGGCATCACCACGGCCGGTGGCCAGCGCCTGCAGCGACTCGCTGTTCTTCTCGAACTTGAGCAGTTTCCAGTCCGGGTGGTTCTTGGTCAGCCAGATATCAGCGGTAGTGCCGGTGGTGACGATGATGGTCTTGTCGGCCAGGTCGTCAAGCTTCTGCACCGGGCTGCCATCCGCGACGATGGCCTGCACGGCAACGCGCAGGTTGGGGTTGGTGAAGTCCACCGCTTCCTTGCGCTCCGGGGTCACGGTCATGTTGGCGAGGATCAGGTCGACCTTGTCGCTCTGCAGGAACGGAATACGGCTGGCCGGCTCCACGGCAACGAACTCGACCTTGTTTTCATCACCCAGCAGGTCCTTGGCCAGGCGCCGGCCGATGTCGGTATCAAAGCCCACGTAGCGGCCCTTTTCATCGACGAAACCAAACGGTGGCTTGTCGGTGAACACCCCGACAATAAGCTTGTCGCGGGCCTTGATGGTTTCCAGGTAGCTGGTGGCCGGCGAGGCCGCCGCAGGCTTGGGTGGTTCTTCAGCCTTGTTGCAGCCGGCCAGCAGGGCCAGGCCGAACAGCGGCGCCAGCAGTTTGGTGAGGGTGGCAGTTTTCATGACAGTTCCTTGTGCTGTGTCTTCGGCAGGCTTTCTACGAAGGAGAATTTCTCCAGGAACTGCTGCGCGCGTGCGGTCCGCGGTCGGGTGAAGAAGCTCTCGGGGTCACCCTGCTCAAGGACCCTGCCGGCCTCCATGAACACGATGCGGTCGGCCACCGCGCGAGCGAAGGCCATTTCGTGGGTAACGATGAGCAAGGTCATGCCGTCGCGGGCCAGGCCCTGGATCACCTGCAGCACCTCCTTGACCATTTCCGGGTCGAGGGCCGCGGTAACCTCGTCGAACAGCATCACCTCGGGGTTCATGCACAGCGAACGCACGATGGCGATGCGCTGTTGCTGGCCACCGGACAACTGCCGGGGAAAGGCGTCGCGCTTGTCCAGCAGGCCGACCCGCGCCAACAGCGCCTCGGCCTGGGCCTGCGCTTCGGCGCGCTCGCGCTTTTGCACCTTGAGCGGGCCAAGCAGCAGGTTGTCGATCACGCTCATGTGGCCGAACAGGTGATAGCTCTGGAACACCATGCCGACCCGCTGGCGGATTTCGCGCCAATCGGTGCGCGGGTCGAGCAACTCCTGCCCGGCCAGGCGCAAGTGACCGCCGTGGGCCTGTTCCAGGCCGTTGAGGCAGCGCAGCAGCGTGCTTTTGCCACAGCCGCTGGGGCCGAGAATGACCACCACCTCGCCGGCCGCCACCCGGAGGTCGACGTCCTTGAGCACCTGGTGCTCGCCAAAGAACTTGTTGAAACCCTGGAATTCGATCAATGCGCTCATGAGTGGGCCCAGCGGCGTTCCAGCACGCGCGAAGCGGCGGACAGCGGATAACAGACGATGAAGAAGAACAGGAACAAGGCACCGTAGATCAGCACCGACTCGTAGGTGCGTTCGATGATCTGCTGGCCGGCCTTGATCACCTCGACCACGCCGATCAGCACCGCCAGCGAGCTGGTCTTGATGATTCGCGTGTAGATGTTGATGGTCGGCGGGGTCATGCGCTTGAGCGCCTGTGGCAACAGCACGTAGCCATACAGCTGCCAGCCGGCCAAGCCGATCGAAAGCCCCGCCTCGCGCTGGCCGCGCGGCAGCGAGCGCAGCGCGCCTCGCACCACCTCACCCACCTCGCTAGCGCCCCACAGGCCCAGCACCAGCACCGCGCACCAGAAGCTGGGGATGCTCAGGGCAAAGAAGATCGGCAGGCCGAAGAACACCAGGTACAGCCAGACCAGTACCGGGATGGCACGGAACAGTTCCAGGTACACCTGCAAGGCGATATTCAGGGCCCGGTTGCCCAAGGTTGCCAACACACCATAAAGCACACCGCCCAGCGTCGCGAAGAGGATGCCCAGCGCGGAGATGGCCAGGGTCTGCGCCGCGCCGCCAGCCAGCTGCGGCAATGCCTGCAGCAGCAGTTCAGACGCCGAACTGGCCATGTTGCAGCCTCCTTTCGAGATGGCGCAGCAACAACGACAGCGGCAGGAACAGCAGCACACAGAGCAGGGTCAGCACGGTGAGCATTTCATAGGTCTTGTAGTACAGCGCGATGTAGTTTTTGGTGGTGTAGAGGATTTCCGGCACGGCCACCGCCGACACCACGGTGGTTTCCTTGAGCAGGAAGATGAAGTTGGCGAACAGCGCCGGCAGGCTGAGGATGCCAGCCTGAGGCAGCACCACGTGGCGCAGCAACTGGCCTTCGGACAGGCCGATGGAACGCCCGGACTCCAGCTGGGCACGGGGCACGGCCTCGACGCCGGCACGCAGCACCTCGGTGAGGTAGGCACCGCCCATGAAGGTCATGGTGATGATTGCAGCGGCAATGCCGGAAATCTTGAGGCCCAGGCTGGGCAAGGCGAAGAAGATGAAGAACAGCTGGATCAGCAGCGGCGTGTTGCGGGCCAGCTCCACGTAGGCTTTTACCAGGCGCCACAGATACGGGGTGCGCAATACCAGCAATGTGGCGTTGACCAGGGCAACAAGCAGCGAGGTGGCGATGGCGATCAGGCCGACCTGCAGGGTCACGCCCACGGCCTTGAGGAAGGCGGGCAGCGTGCTGAGGATGAAGGCGGTGTCGAGGGTCATGGTGAAGCAGGTCTGCAGGGTGCGCGTGGGCACGATAGCTAGACTCTAATGATCTAAAAACTTTTTAATAAATACCTTTATCGCATATGTATATCACTGAGAATTCCACGCTGATGGCATTTATTGCCGGCGCACGCAGGACCTTGTGGGAGCGGCTTTAGCCGCGAACACCGGCGCAGCCGGTGCCATGCCCCGAGTTGGATTCTTCGCGGCTAAAGCCGCTCCCACAGGGTACGCGGACCGCTGGCGAATTCAGTACTCTAAGCGACAGCGCAGCCCAAAGGGCTGAGCCATCTCCCACAGGTAACGGTTCCCGGAAATGAAAACGCCGACACAAGGGTGTCGGCGTTGGGTCATGCCAGGTTATGCAAGCGCATCAGAACGCCGGCAGCACCGCACCTTGGTACTTCTTGGCGATGAATTCCTTCACTTGCGGGCTGGTCAGGGCCTTGGCCAGCTTCTGGATGGCTTCGCTGTCCTTGTTGTCCGGGCGGGCGACCAGGAAGTTCACGTATGGCGAGTCGCTGCCTTCGATCACCAGCGCGTCCTTGGCCGGGTTCAGGCCGGCTTCCAGCGCGTAGTTGGTGTTGATCATGTCCAGGTCGACCTGGTCCAGCACGCGCGGCAGCATGGCCGACTCAAGCTCGCGGAACTTCAGCTTCTTCGGGTTCTCGGCGATGTCCTTGGGGGTTGCCAGGGCGTTTTTCGGGTCTTTCAGGGTGATCAGACCAGCCTTCTGCAACAACAGCAGGGCGCGGCCGCTGTTGCTGCCCTCGTTAGGGATGGCAACGGTAGCGCCTTCTTTCAGTTCGCTCAGGCTCTTGACCTTCTTCGAGTAACCACCGAAGGGCTCGACGTGCACGCCGATCACGGTATCCAGGTGGGTGCCCTTGCCTTCGTTGAAGTTCTGCAGGTACGGCAGGGTCTGGAAGTAGTTGGCGTCCAGGCGCTTCTGGTCAACCTGCACGTTCGGCTGAACGTAGTCGGTGAAGACCTTGATCTGCAGGTCCACACCTTCCTTGGCCAGGGTCGGCTTGATCAGTTCGAGGATTTCGGCGTGCGGTACCGGGGTGGCGGCAACCACCAGTTTTTCGGCGGCGGCAGCCAGGCCGGCGAACGACAGGGCAGCAGCCAGGGCAGTGGTCAGCAGGGTCTTCTTCATGGTGGTCCTTGTTCTGGTTCTGGGCCATCGACGATGGCGAATCGGGTGCCCAACCGGTTCACCAGCGGGCGTGAGGCGGACAATACCGAGATTTTTTATTCCGTAATAATATCTTTTATTTAGCTTCTTATTCCAAAAACAAAATACCATCAACCACTTTGCTCATGAGTGGTGTCTAGCGCGCGGAGTTGGGCAAATCGAGGTCTTCAGCCAGGATCTCTTCGCCATCATTCACCAGCAAGGCGAAGTGGATGACGTTCTCCAGTTCACGGGTGTTTCCAGGCCAGGGGTGCGCCTCCAGCGCCCGCTGCGCCGCCTCGCTAACCAGCGGCACAGGCCGCTGCAGGCGCGAGCTGTAGATGCCCACGAAGTACTCGGCCAACGGCAGGATATCGCCCGGCCGCTCGCGCAGCGGCGGCAGCTCCAGCGCCCCCTCGCGCAGGTACTGGTAGAGGCGTTCGCTGAAGCGCCCCGCCCGTACCACCCGCGCTAGGTCGATACTGGTGGCGGCCACCAGGCGCACGTCCACCGGCTGCGGTTGCTGCGCGCCCACCCGGGTAACCTCGCGGTTTTCCAGGGCGGCCAGCAGCTTGCCCTGAATGGCCAGCGGCAAGTCGGCGATCTCGTCCAGGTACAACGTGCCGCCGTTGGCCGAGCCGAACCAGCCGGCCCGGCTGCTGGCCGTGCCGCCCTGGCTGCCGGCGCTGTAGCCGAACAGCTCGGCATCGGCGTAGGTGGGGCTGATGGCCGCGCAGTTGACCGACACGAACAGCCCGCTGCGGTCACTGGCGCGGTGAATCTGCCGGGCCAGCAGTTCCTTGCCGGTGCCGGTTTCGCCACGGATGAGCACCGGCAGGGGTTGCGGCGCCAGGTGCTCCAGCTCTGCGCGCAACTGCTGGGAACGCGGGTCGATGAACACCAGCGCCTTGGCACGGATGCTCAGCGGGCTCTTGTCCAGCTCGGGGAAGGTCAGCAACGGCTGGCCAAAGGGGTTTTGAAAAGTCATGACGAACTCCCGCCCCAGGCCTGCAGTGGCCGGGCGTCAGGCAAACGGTAAACAGTAAGGGCGATCAGGCGCGGCGCAGTGCGCGCTGCTCGACCCGGCTTTGCAAGCGATACAGGTAGGCGAAGCCTTGTTCCCAGCGCTCATGGCCGGACTTGACGTTGATGTGCCAGGCGTTGGTCAGCAGCCCTGCTTCGGCGCCCCAGACCTGGGCCAGGTACAGCGCCCTTGGCACGCTCACGGCCGGGTCGTTGTCCGAGCTGACCACCTGGCTGGGGAATGGCAGTGCTTCGGTCGGGATCGGCGCGAAGTTGCGCAGTGCCGGCGCGCAGGTCGGCCGCTCCACGTCAGCGGGCGCCACCAGCAGCGCGCCACGTACCCGCCGCAGCAGGGCCGGGCTGGCTTGCGTGGCCCAATGAGCGACAGTGATGCAGCCCAGGCTGTGGGCGATCAGAATCACCGGCGAGCGCTCGGCGGCAATCGCCTGCTCCAAGGCCTGCACCCAGTCCTGGCGTTGCGGGGTCAGCCAGTCGTGCTGCTCGACCCGGGCGCTGTTGGGCAGGGTTCGCTGCCAGTGACTTTGCCAATGGTTGTCTGGCGATCCCTGCCAGCCCGGCACAATCAGGTAACGAATCGACTCATTGCGCATGGGGACGCCTCCAGTGAGTTTGCGTGCTTGGAGACAAGTATAGGGAGGGAGTTATATCAGTAAAGGAATAAGAAGCTATTTGTTAATAACTAAAATGCAATCCAGGCAAAAAAAGGGGCCATCCCCTGCCAAGAGATATGGCCCCTAAGCACTTGCCTGAAGAGAATTGGCAGGTTCAGCGCGTTCGATAGCCGCCATGGCGCCCGGGATATTCGCGCAAGGCATGAGATTGCCGCGAGGGCTGCGCCCTCGATCGCGACGCAAGGCCGCTCCTACACCGACCGCGCAAGCCCCAGGCATAAAAAAGCCCAGGACCAACCCTGGGCTTTTCATAATCAAGGGCGACTCAGATATCCGCCACCTTCTGCCAAACCTTCGGCCGGAAGAACAATGTCTCCCCCCGCGCCAACCCGGTCAGGCTGTCATGGTCCTTGACCACTTCGGCCTCGATCAGCTCGCTCTGCCCTTCCACCTTCAAGGTCACCCGCGTGGTCGCGCCCAACGGCCGGATATCCCGCACCTCGGCCGCATGGTGCCCTTCGGTCTCGTGCCGCGACAGCGACACTTCGTGCGGGCGGAACAGTACATGGTGTCCTTCGCTCAGGGCCAGGCGGTTGGAGTCACCGAGGAAGTGGTAGACAAAATCGTTGGCCGGGTGCTCGTACACCTCGCCCGGGGAGCCGATCTGCTCGATCACCCCCTTGTTCATCACCACGATGCGGTCAGCCACCTCCATGGCCTCTTCCTGGTCGTGGGTGACGAACACCGAAGTCAGGTTGATGTCCTCGTGCAGGCGCGCCAGCCAGCGGCGCAACTCCTTGCGCACCTTGGCATCCAGCGCACCGAACGGCTCGTCCAGCAGCAGCACCTTGGGCTCCACCGCCAGGGCACGGGCCAGGGCGATACGCTGGCGCTGGCCACCAGACAACTGCTCGGGATAGCGGTCGGACAGCCAGTCCAGCTGCACCATGTTCAGCAGTTCATGCACCTTCTCGGCAATCTTGCTCTCGCTCGGGCGCTCGCCCTTGGGCTTCATGCGCAGGCCGAAGGCAACGTTGTCGAACACACTCATCTGGCGGAACAACGCATAGTGCTGGAACACGAAACCGACGTTGCGGTCGCGCACGTCGTGGCCGGACACGTCCTCGCCATGGAACACGATATTGCCCTGGTCAGGGGTTTCCAGACCGGCGATGATACGTAGCAGGGTAGTCTTGCCGCAGCCGGACGGGCCGAGCAGGGCTACCAGCTCGCCGCTGTTGATATCCAGGTTGATGTTGTCCAGGGCCTGGAAGCTGTTGAAGCGCTTGCTGACGTTACGAACTTCGATCGACATGAATCATTCCTCCGCGGCGCTGTTGCGCAGGCGGTTAATACGGTTCTCGCTCCACTGCTTGAGCAGCAGGATGAAGAGCGCCAGGATCAGCAGCAGGCTGGCTACGCTGAAGGCCGCGACATGGTTGTACTCGTTGTAGAGGATCTCCACGTGCAGTGGCAAGGTATTGGTCACGCCGCGAATGTGGCCGGACACTACCGACACAGCGCCAAACTCGCCCATGGCCCGCGCGGTGCACAGCACCACGCCGTAGATCAGGCCCCATTTGATGTTCGGCAGGGTCACGTGCCAGAACATCTGCCAGCCATTGGCGCCGAGCAGGCGCGCGGCCTCCTCTTCCTGCGTGCCCTGCTCCTGCATCAGCGGGATCAGCTCACGGGCCACGAACGGTACGGTGACGAAGATGGTGGCCAGGACGATGCCCGGCAGGGCGAACACGATCTGGATATCGTGGTCCTGCAGCCACGGCCCGAACAGGCCTTGCGCGCCGAACATCAGCACGTAGACCAGGCCGGCGATCACCGGCGATACCGAGAACGGCAGGTCGATCAAGGTGACCAGGATGCTCTTGCCGCGGAAGGTGTACTTGCTCACGCACCAGGCGGCACTGACGCCAAACACCAGGTTCAGCGGCACCGAAATGACCACGGCGAGCAGGGTCAGCTTCAGCGCCGACAACGCATCGGGCTCGAAGATCGCCTCGAAGAAGGTGCCAAAGCCGTTCTTCAGCGCCTGCGACACCACGATCACCAGCGGCAGCAGCAGGAACAGCGCGAACACCAGCCAGCCAAGGCCGATCAGGATGCGCCGCGAAGTCGCGCTGCCACGGCGGGCGGCATTGGCGGCGGCGGTTGCATTCAGGGACGAACTGGACATGCCGGCCTCCTTCAAGGGGTTTCGATACGGCGCTGCAGCAGGTTGATCAGCAGCAGCAGGATGAAGGAAACCACCAGCATCAGCACGCCGATAGCGGTCGCGCCGGTGTAGTCGTACTGGTCGAGCTTGACCATGATCAGCAGCGGCAGGATCTCGGTCTTCATTGGCATGTTGCCGGCGATGAAGATCACCGAACCATACTCGCCCACGCCGCGGGCGAAGGCCAGGGCAAAGCCAGTCAGCCAGGCAGGCAGCAGCGCTGGCGCCAGCACGTGGCGAAACACCTGCAGCGGCTTGGCGCCCAGGCAGGCGGCAGCCTCCTCCACTTCACGCGGGATATCGGCCAGCACCGGCTGCACTGTTCGCACCACGAACGGCAGGGTGACGAAGGTCAGCGCCAGGGTGATGCCCAGTGGGGTGTAGGCGATCTTGAAGCCCAGGTCGGTGGCGAACTGGCCGACCCAGCCCGAAGGCGCGTACAGGGCAGTCAGGGCGATACCGGCCACGGCCGTGGGCAGGGCGAACGGCAGGTCGATCATCGCATCGATGATCTTGCGCCCGGGGAAGGTGTAGCGCACCAGCACCCAGGCCAGCAAAGTACCGATCACACCGTTGATGACGGCGGCGAACAGGGCGGTGCCAAAACTCAGCTTGAGCGCGGCGATCACCCGTGGCGCACTGATGACGTTCCAGAACTGCTCCCAGGTAAGCTGCGCGGCATGCACGAACATGGCGGCCAGCGGTATCAGCACTATCAGGCTGAGGTACACCAAGGTGTAGCCCAGCGTCAGCCCGAAGCCGGGTATGACGGGGGAAATGCGGCGTGACATAAATATCCCTGGTTGAACGCACTAAGCCCGGAATCAATCCCGGGCCGGTGCAGGCTTCTGAATCTTGGGGCTGCTTTGAAGCCCAATCGCGACGCAAGGCCGCTCCCACAGGAGATTGCGGTTCCTTGTGGGAGCGGCCTTGCGTCGCGATTGGGCCGCAAAGCGGCCCCGCTTTTCCTTGGCTATTACTGTGCCTGATAGATCTGGTCGAACACACCACCATCGTTGAAGAATTTCGGTTGTGCAGTCTTCCAGCCACCGAAGTCCTTGTCGATGGTTACCAGGTCCAGTTTCGGGAACTGCTTGCCGAACTCGGCAGCCACCTTGGCATCACGCGGGCGGTAGAAGTTCTCGGCGGCGATCTTCTGCCCGGCCGGGCTGTACAGGTGCTTGAGGTATTCGGTGGCAATCTCGGTATTGCCCTTCTTCTCGGCGTTCTTGTCCACCACCGCCACCGGCGGTTCGGCAAGGATCGACAGCGAAGGCACGACGATCTCGAACTTGTCGGCACCACCGTCTTCCTTCAGCGCCAGGAAGGCTTCGTTTTCCCAGGCCAGCAGCACATCGCCCTGGCCGTTATTGACGAAGGTGATGGTCGAGCCACGGGCCCCGGTATCCAGCACCGGTACGTGCTTGAACAGCTCCTGCACGTACTCCTTGGCCTTGTCTTCGCTACCGCCGGCCTTCAGGCCATAGGCCCAGGCAGCCAGGAAGTTCCAGCGGGCGCCGCCAGAGGTTTTCGGGTTGGGGGTGATGACCGACACATCCTTCTTGATCAAGTCGCCCCAGTCCTTGATGCCTTTCGGGTTGCCCTTGCGCACCAGGAACACGATGGTCGAGGTGTACGGGGTGCTGGCATCCGGCAGGCGGGTCTGCCAGTTTTCCGGCAGGGTCTTGCCGAGCTTGGCAACTTCGTCGATGTCACCGGCCAGGGCCAGGGTCACCACATCGGCACGCAGGCCGTCGATCACCGCACGGGCCTGCTTGCCCGAACCGCCGTGGGATTGCTGGATCTTCACCTTGTCACCCGGGTGGGCCTGCTGCCAATGCTTGATGAACTCGGCGTTGTACTGCTGGTAAAGCTCGCGGGTCGGGTCGTAGGACACGTTCAGCAGTTCGTAGTCCTTGGCGATGGCGGAACCGGCAAAAACAGCACTGGCCAGGGCGGCGAGCGCATAACGGCGGATGGACATGGTGAAGCTCCCGATTGGCATTTTTCTAGTTTTGAATGTGTGGTGCGGTCAGCCGGTCTTGTTGCCGGGCTGCTGCAGGCGGAACTTCTCCTTGCGCTCGATCTGTACGACCTGAGCGTTGTGCACGGTAATCTCCACCGCACCGAATCGCAGGTCGCGCAGAGCGCTCTGGATTTCACGCAGAATGGTGGCTTCGTCCTGACCGTCGATGCTACGCAGAGATGCACTCATGCTCGTTCTCCTTGGAGTGAGGGTGCCGGGCTGAGGTTTGAAGGGGATTTGCGCCTGGCTTGAGGGCAATAGTAGTGAGGCGGGTTTATTCTTAAAAATACTGTTTAAGAATGTTTATATAACCGAAATCAAAAGACCAATTTGAAGGCGACAGAAGGCCCTGTGGGAGCGGGTTCACCCGCGAATGCGGCGGTGGCTCCACCGTCGCATTCGCGGGTAAACCCGCTCCCACAGGGTCCGTGCCAGGGCTTCAGTTGTGTTTCTGCGGCTCGCGGATCTTGTACCAGGCCACATACAACGCCGGCAGGAACAGCAGCGTCAGCAGGGTCGCCACGATGATCCCGCCAATCATGGCGTAGGCCATCGGCCCCCAGAACACTTCGCGGGCAATCGGGATCATGCCCAGGCTCGCCGCCGCCGCGGTCAGCAGGATCGGCCGGCGCCGATGGTTGGTGGCTTCCACCACCGCATCCCAAGGCGAATAGCCCTGGGCCTCGAACTCGTCGATCTGCGTCACCAGGATCACCGAGTTACGAATGATGATGCCCGCCAGCGCAAGAATGCCGAGAATCGCCACGAAGCCCATGGGTGTACCTGTGGGAACCAGCGCAATGATCACGCCAATCAGCCCCAACGGCGCCACGCTGACCACCAGGAAAAGCTTCTGCACGCTGTGCAACTGGATCATCAGGAAAGTCGCCATCAGGAACAGCATCAGCGGGATCACCTTGCGGATCGGCCCTTGCGCCTTGGCGCTCTCCTCCACCGTACCGCCAGTGGCCACTTCGAAGCCCACCGGCAGCTTGCTGGCGAACTCGTCGATCTTCGGCTTCAGCTGGGCCACCAGGTCGGTAGGCTGGATATCGCCGTTGACCGAAGCCTTGATGGTGATGGTCGGCTTGCGGTCACGGCGCCACACCAGCGGCTGCTCCAGCTCGTAGCGCACTGTGGCGAACGCCAGCAGCGGGATCGAAGTGCCGTTGGGCGTCAGGATCTGCAGGTTCTGCAGGGTATCGGGCGAGCCGCGCTCGCTGTCCTCGGCACGGGCAACCACGTCGACCAGGTAGATGTTGTCGTTGACCTGGGTGATCTGCACGCCGCTGACGATGCTGTTCATCACATTGGCCACGTCCTCCGACGACAGGCCCAGCTGGCGCGCCTTGTCCTGGGCGATTTCCACGCGCAGCACCTTACCCGGCTCGTTCCAGTCGTAGATCATCTCGCCGATATGCTCGTTCTGGTCGAGCAATGTGGCCAACTCGATGGCGTGCTTGCGTACCTGGTCGATATTGGCGCCGCTTACCCGGTACTGGATCGGCCGGCCCACCGGCGGGCCCATTTCCAGCGATTGCACGTTGGTACCGACACCGACGAATTCTTCATGCAGGATCTTCTGCAGGCGGTCCATCATGGCCTGGCGCTCTTCGAAGCCCTTGCTGACAATCACCAGCTGCGCGTAGTACGGGTTCTGCAACTGCTGGTCGAGGGGCAGGTAGAAGCGGATCGCGCCCTGGCCGATGTAGGTACTCCAGTGCACCAGGTCCGGATCGTCCTTGATCCGCGCCTCGAAGCGGTCGACCACCTTGCGCGTTTCCTCGATCGAGGCGTTCTGCGGCAGGTTGAGGTCGACGAGGATTTCCGGGCGGTCCGAGGACGGGAAGAACTGGTTCTGCACGAAGCGCTCGCAGAAGATCGCCAGGGCGAACAAAGCCACGGTGCCGATGATGGTCAGCCAGCGGTTGCGCATGCACCATAACAAACCATGCTCGAAGACCCGCCCGACGCGGCCCGGCTCGGTCTCATGGGGCTTGAGCTTGGCGCTGCTGAGAATGTGCACGCCGAGCACCGGGGCGAAGAACACCGCCACCACCCACGACACCATCAGCGCCACGGCAATCACCGCAAACAGCGTGTAGGTGTACTCACCCGCCGAACTGGCGTTGAGGCCGATCGGCACGAAGCCGGCCACAGTCACCAGGGTGCCGGTAAGCATGGGAAAAGCTGTGGAGGTATAGGCAAAAGTCGCCGCCTGCTCCTTGCTTTCACCCATTTCCAGCCGTGTGACCATCACCTCCACGGTGATCATCGCATCGTCCACCAGCAGGCCTAGGGCGATGATCAGCGCCCCCAGCGAAATACGCTGCATGGTGATGCCGCTGTATTCCATGAACACGAACACCATGGCCAGCACCAGTGGGATCGAGCAGGCCACCACCAACCCGGCACGCACGCCGAGGCTGACAAAGCTCACCGCCAGCACGATTACCACCGCCTCGAACAGCGCGCTGGTGAAGCCGCCGACCGCTTGCTTGACCACCACGGCCTGGTCAGAAACGGTGTGTACCCCGACACCCACCGGCAGGTCCTCGACCACTTGGTCCATGCGTTTTTTCAGCGCCGCACCGAATACCTGGATGTTGCCGCCAGCCTTCATGCCGATAGCCAGGCCCAGCGCCGTCTGGCCGTTGTAGCGGAACATCGGCGAAGGGGGATCGACGTAGCCGCGCTCTATATCGGCGATGTCGGCCAGGCGGAAGAAGCGATCGTTGATCTTCAGGTTGACGGTTTGCAGGTCCTTTTCCGAAGTGAACTGCCCGGAGGTACGCACCGAGATACGCTCCGGTCCGGCCTCGATCACCCCGGCTGGGGTCACGGCGTTTTGCGATTGCAAGGCCTGCATGACCTGGCGCTGGTCGATACCCAGGGCTGCCAGCTTGCGGGTGGAGAAGTTCAGGTACAGCACTTCGTCCTGGGTACCGATCAGTTCGATCTTGCCGATGTTGGGCACATCGCGCACTTCGGCCCGCGCCTGTTCCACGTAGTCGCGCAGCTGGCGCAGGGTCAGGCCGTCGGCGGTAAAGGCGTAGATCGAACCGAACACATCGCCAAACTCGTCGTTGAAGCCAGGCCCCTGGATGCCAGCGGGGAATTCACCTCGAATATCCTGGATCTTCTTGCGCACCTGGTACCAGATTTCCGGGATGTCCTTGGCCTTGGTGGTGTCGCGCAGGTACACGTAGACCGTGGATTCGCCAGGGCGGGTGTAGCTCTTGGTGTAGTCGAGCGAGTCGAGTTCCTCGAGCTTCTTCTCGATGCGGTCGGTGACCTGGTACAGGGTTTCGTCCTGGGTCGCACCGGGCCAACGGGTCTGGATGACCATGGTCTTGATGGTGAACGACGGGTCTTCCTCACGGCCCAGATTGAAGTAGGAGAAGATCCCCATCAGCAGGCCAACGAACATCAGGTACCAGACGAACGATTGATGCTTGAGTGCCCAGTCGGACAGGTTGAAGCTTCCTTTCATTGCGCATCCTCGTCGAAGGTGACCTTCTGGCCAGGCTTGAGGCTATTGACACCGGCGGTGACCACCCGCTCGCCAGGCTCTACGCCAGCGGTCAGCACGATGCTGTCGGCGGTGCGGCCGATCAGGGCCACGTCACGGGTGGCCACGGTCTTCTGCTGCGTATCGATCACCCATACCTGGGTCTTGCCGTCGCGCTCAAGCAAGGCGCTCAAGGGCAGTTCGCTGCGTGGCGACACCTGCGAACTCAGGGTCACGCTGATGGCGGTGCCCAGGTGGAAGGCTGCCGGCGTGTTGGCCAGGGTCAGGCGGGCGCGGCGGGTGCGGGTGGTGGCGTCGGCCTGGGGCTCGAGTTCGCGCAGGCTGGCCGTGGTGTTGATGGTCGGGTCCAGCTGCGAGGCAACGGTGAAGGTCAGGCCTTTGCTCAACTGCTCGGCCAGGCCGATCGGCAGGTCGATCACCGCTTCCTTCACATCCGGCCGGGCCAGGGTTACCACGGCCTGGCCGGCGGTGACGGTTTGCCCGGCTTCGGCCTTCCAGTCGGTAATCACCGCGGCGTGGTCGGTGCGCAGGGTGCTGTAGTCGAGCTGGTCACGCGCCTGGCTGAGCGCAGAACGCGCCTGCTCCAACGCCGCGCTGGTGGTTTTCAGGTTGGTCTGGGCGATATCCAGCTGGGCCTGGGCGCCTACGCCACGGTCGTACAGTTGTTGCTGGCGGCGGGCATCGGCCTGGGCGTTGATCCACTGGGCCTGCACCTTGGCCAGGTCGCCTTCGGCGGCGCGCAACTGGTTCTGCTGGTCGGTCGGGTCGAGGGTGGCCAGGATGTCACCCGGTTTCACCTGGGCGCCCACATCCAGCCAGCGCCTGGCAATACGCCCGGAAACCCGAAAGCCCAGGGTACTTTCGAAACGGGCCTGGATACTGCCGGCGAAACGGCCCAGCTGCGACTGCACCTGGGGTTCGACCTTGACCGACAGCACCGGCCGAATCGGCTCCGGCACTTCGTCCTCGCTATTGCAGCCGGCCAACAGCACACCGGCCGACAGCATCATCAGCAGGCGCTTCATAGCTCACCCCCTTTGGCCTTGGCATCGATCTTCTGTACCTGCATGCCGGGGTGCAGCAACTGCCCGCCATTGACCACCACTGTCTCGCCGCCCTTCAAGCCACTGGCGACCACGATCCTGCCGGTGAGATAACGGCTGACTTCGACCTTGCGCAGTTCTACCTTGTCGCCCTCACCCACCACCCACACCGCTGGTTCGTGCAGCGCCTTGGTCAAGGCTGACCATGGCAGCTCGATACTTGGCCGGCCTTGGGCATTGGTGGTGGCTTTCACCGGTGCGCCCAGCTGCATCGCCGGCGGCACATCTTTCAACCCGACCTTTACCTGTACCGTGCCGCTTTGCGCGGACACCGTGGGAGTGATTTCGCGCACGAAGCCACGGGCCTGGACCTTCGGGTCGTCCAGCAGGCTGACGATCACGCCGGCATCGCTGGGCGGAGCCACCAGCAGTGATTCATAGACATTGAACACAGCATCACGATCGCCATCGGTGGCAAGGCTGAAGATTGGCATGGTCGCCTGCACCACCTGGCCGACCTCGGCCTGGCGCTCGGTGATGACCCCATCAGCCTCGGAGACCAGCGCGGTATAGCTCAGTTGTTCGTTGGCGTTGGCCAATTGCGCCTGTGCGGCCTTGAGCGCGCTCTGGTTGCTACGCAGCGCGGCTTCGGCGGAATCGTATTCGCTCTGGCTTGTATAGCCCTTGGGCAACAGCTTTTGCTGGCGCACGAAGGCAGCGCTGGCCTGGGTGACCCGCGCCTGCGCGGCGAACACCTCGGCCTTGGCCGAGTCGACGTTGTTCTGCAAGTCTTTCGGGTCTAGCCGCGCCAGCACCTGGTTGGCCTTGACGTGGTCACCGACATCGACGCTGCGCGAAATGATCTTGCCGCCGACGCGGAACGACAGGTCGGTCTGCACCCGCGCCTGCACATCGCCGGTCAGGGTGACCCTGGCAGCGAAATCGGTGGGTGATACTTGTTGCACGCCTACGCGTGGGAGTGTTTCGGTGGTTTCTTCCTTGCTACAGCCCGACAATAGGGACACAAGCCCCAGGCAGACGACCAACAGCGGACGTATCAACGTCATGCAGGCTCCTTGCTTGCGCGCAAATGATTCGTGGGATGCGACTGTCAGCGTAGTTCAGGGTTCGATAAACAGCACTGACCGCAATCAAGCTGGCACTTACAGCGCCTGTGCGGGCCTCTTCGCGGGTGAACCCGCTCCCACAGGGGCATGCGCAAGCCCTGAAGGCTGCACAGATCCTTGTGGGAGCGGGTTTACCCGCGAAAGGGCCGGTACTGCCATCTGCAAGTCTCTGCCATATCCAGAAACCATGATCTACACAGCACCTGCATCTCAGCCACTACCTTTGAAAAGTCACCTGCTTTTCAAGGAAGAAGCCAATGTCGCGAGCCCAGTCTCACCTGCTTCGCCGTGGTCGCTATTCAGAACTTGGCCGGCTCTATCTGCTGACCACCGTCACCCACCAGCGCAAGCCGCTGTTCCATGATTTCCACCATGCCCGGCTGGTCATTCACCAACTTCGGCAATCAGACCAGGAACACGCATGCCGGTCACTGGCCTGGGTGCTGATGCCGGACCACCTGCATTGGCTGATCGAGTTGAAAAGTACGACGTTGGGCACCTTGATGCGCAGGTTCAAGTCCAGGTCCAGTCTGGTTTTGCATCAGGCGGGGGTTGAGCAGGTCCAGTATGGCAGTCTGGGTATCAGGACCGGGCATTAAGAAGGGAAGAAAGCATGGTGCATGTCGCCAGGTACATTGTGGCCAACCCCTTGCGGGCAGGCCTGGTCAGAACTGTCAGGGACTATCCACATTGGGATGCAGTCTGGCTTTGAATCGGTGTTGCGGCCTTCGCGGGTAAACCCGCTCCCACAGGGATTAACACAGGCCCGAGGCAGTGATATTCCTGTGGGAGCGGGTTCACCCGCGAAGAGGCCGGGTCAGGCCGACGCAGCCATCGGCGCCGGGCGCTTGACCTGAGGCTGCGAAGCATTGGCCGCAGCGCCCTCTTCGATCGCCTGCTGAATCGCCTTGCGACGGCGCTCTTCGGCCTGGCGGCTGAAGTACCAGACGAAGAAGGTCACCAGCGATACCGACAGCAGGATCAGGCTTGCCACGGCGTTGATCTCCGGTTTCACGCCCAGGCGCACCGCCGAGAATACTTCCATCGGCAAGGTGGTCGACCCCGGGCCCGACACGAAGCTGGCCAGTACCAGGTCATCCAGCGACAGGGCGAACGACATCATGCCGCCCGCCGCCAGCGACGGCGCGATCATCGGGATGGTGATCAGGAAGAATACCTTCCACGGCTTGGCCCCCAGGTCCATCGCCGCTTCCTCGATCGACAGGTCCAGCTCACGCAGGCGTGCCGACACCACCACCGCCACATACGCGGCACAGAACGTTGTATGGGCGATCCAGATGGTGACGATGCCGCGCTCTTGCGGCCAGCCGATCATCTGCGCCATGGCCACGAATAGCAGCAACAGCGACAGACCGGTAATCACCTCGGGCATCACCAGCGGCGCGGTGACCAGGCCACCGAACAGCGTGCGGCCCTTGAAGCGAGTGACCCGGGTCAGCACGAACGCCGCCAGGGTACCCAGCGCCACCGCCGCCACCGCCGTGTAGCAGGCGATTTCCAGCGAACGCATCACCGAACCCATCAACTGGGTGTTGTCGAGCAGGCCGACGTACCACTTGATCGACCAGCCTCCCCACACCGTCACCAGCTTGGAGGCGTTGAACGAGTAGATCACCAGAATCAGCATCGGCAGGTAGATGAACAGCAAGCCGAGCACCAGCATCAGCTTGGAGAAACTGAAGCGCTTCATGCCCTGCCCTCCATTTCTTTGGCCTGGCTGCGGTTGAACAGCAGGATCGGCACGATCAGGATCGCCAGCATCACCACCGCCAGCGCAGAGGCTACCGGCCAGTCACGGTTGTTGAAGAACTCTTGCCACAGCACCTTGCCGATCATCAGGGTTTCCGGGCCGCCAAGCAGTTCAGGAATCACGAACTCACCCACCACCGGGATGAACACCAGCATGCAACCGGCGATGATGCCGTTTTTCGACAGCGGCACGGTGATCTTCCAGAAGCTGTTGAAGGTACTCGACCCCAGGTCCGAAGCTGCCTCGAGCAGGCTCGGGTCGTGCTTCACCAGGTTGGCGAACAGCGGCAGGATCATGAACGGCAGGTACGAATAGACCACGCCGATGTACACCGCCAGGTTGGTGTTGAGGATCTGCAGCGGCTGGTCGATCAACCCGGTCCACAGCAGGAAGCCGTTGAGCAGGCCGTTGTTGCTCAGAATCCCCATCCAGGCATAGACGCGGATCAGGATCGCGGTCCAGGTCGGCATCATGATCAACAACAGCAAGACCGTCTGGGTCTCCTTCTTGGCGTTGGCGATGGCGTAGGCCATCGGGTAGCCGATCAGCAGGCACAGCAGGGTGCTGAAGAAGGCCATCTTCAGCGAGCCCAGGTAGGCCGAGATGTAAAGCTCATCCTCGGTCAACAGCCCGTAGTTGGCCAGGTTGAGCACCAGCTGGAGCTTGTCTTCGACGTAGCTGTAGATCTCGGTATACGGCGGGATCGCCACGTCGGCTTCGGCGAAGCTGATCTTCAGCACGATGAAGAACGGCAGCATGAAGAACAGGAACAGCCAGATGAACGGCACGCCGATCACCAGGTGCCGTCCCTCCGGGGTAATACGCTGGAAGGCTCGCTTGAGCTTGCGCAGTTTCATGACCGCAGTACCACGCCGCTGTCGTCTTCCCACCAGACGTACACTTCATCGCCCCAGGTCGGGCGTGTGCCCTGGCGCTCGGCGTTGGCGACGAACGACTGGACGACCTTGCCGCTCGGCAGCTCGACGTAGAACACCGAATGGCCGCCCAGGTAGGCGATGTCGTGGATCTTGCCGCGCGACCAGTTGTGCTCGCAGGTCGGTTGCTGGGTGGTGACCAGCATCTTCTCCGGGCGCAGGGCGTAGGTGATGTGCTTGTCTTCCACCGAAGTGGTGATGCCGTGGCCGACATAGATCTTGCGCTCCAGCTCCGGGCTGGCAATGATCGCGTGGCCTTCGGCGTCGTCAACCACTTCACCTTCGAACAGGTTGACGCTACCGATGAACTCGCACACCAGACGGCTGGTGGGAGTCTCGTAGATGTCCACCGGCGAGCCGATCTGGGCGATCCAGCCCAAGTGCATGATGGCGATGCGCTGGGCCATGGTCATGGCCTCTTCCTGATCGTGGGTCACCATCACGCAGGTCACACCCACGCGCTCGATGATCTCCACCAGTTCCAGCTGCATCTGCGAACGCAGTTTCTTGTCCAGTGCGCCCATCGGCTCGTCGAGCAGCAGCAGCTTGGGGCGCTTGGCCAAGGAGCGGGCCAGAGCCACACGCTGGCGCTGGCCGCCGGACAGCTGGTGCGGCTTGCGTTTGGCGTACTGGGTCATGTGCACCAGCTTGAGCATCTCGGCCACACGGGCATCGATCTCGGCCTTGGGCATCTTGTCCTGCTGCAGGCCGAAGGCGATATTCTGCGCCACGGTCATGTGCGGGAACAGCGCGTAGGACTGGAACATCATGTTGATCGGCCGCTCGTAGGGCGGCATGTCGGTAATGTCGACACCATCGAGGAAGATCCGCCCTTCGGTCGGGCGCTCGAAGCCGGCCAGCATGCGCAGCAAGGTGGACTTGCCGGAACCGGAGCCACCCAGCAGGGCGAAGATCTCGCCCTTGCGGATTTCCAGGGACACATCGTCCACGGCTACCGTTTCGTCGAACTTTTTCGTGACCCGGTCGATCTTGACCAGCACCTGCTTGGGTTGCTGGCCACCCTCGAGGGCTTTCTTATAGGCACCGGAGGCAACTGCCATGAGTGAAACTCCCAACAAGATTTTTGTGCCCGCGAGCCCTGTTCTACAGGTACCGCCGCGGGCCTGGATTTTTACTTGCCCGACTTGACCTTGGTCCAGCTACGGGTCATCAGCCGTTGCACTTTGGGTGGCAACTCTGAATTCACGAACATCTTGTTCAGCACTTCCTGCGGTGGGTAAACCGCGGCGTCAGTCCTCACGGCCTGGTCCATCAGGTCGCCAGCCTTGGGGTTCGGGTTGGCGTAACCGACGTAATCACTGACCTGGGCGATAACCTCAGGCTTCAGCAAATAGTTGATGAAGGCATGCGCCTCTTTGACGTTCTTGGCGTCCTTGGGGATCGCCAGCACGTCGAACCAGAGGTTGCCGCCTTCCTTGGGAATGGCGTAGGCCAGGTTTACGCCCTTCTTCGCTTCTTCAGCGCGGGCCTTGGCCTGGAACACATCACCCGAGAAGCCTGCCGCGACGCAGATGTCGCCGTTGGCAAGGTCGGTGATGTATTTGGACGAATGGAAGTAGGTCACGTACGGGCGTACCGCCAGCAACTTCTTCTCGGCGGCCTGGTAGTCCTTGGCATTGGTGCTGTTGGGGTCCAGCCCCATGTAGTTGAGCACCGCCGGCAGCATCTCGTCCGCCGAGTCGAGGAAGGCCACGCCGCACTTGGCGAGCTTCTTCATGTTCTCGGGTTCGAACAGCACTGCCCAGGAGTCGATGGTGTCCACGCCTAGCGCGGCCTTCACCTTGTCGACGTTGTAACCGATGCCGTTGGTGCCCCACAGGTAAGGCACGGCGTACTGGTTGCCCGGGTCGTTCCTTTCCAGACGCTTCATCAGCGCCGGGTCCAGGTTGGAATAGTTGGGCAGCAGGTTCTTGTCGAGCTTCTGGAACGCGCCCGCCTTGATCTGCTTGCCGAGGAAATGGTTGGACGGCACCACCACGTCATAGCCGGTGTTGCCAGCCAGCAGCTTGCCTTCCAGGGTTTCGTTGGAGTCGAACACGTCTTGCACGGGTTTGATGCCCGTGGCTTTCTCGAAGTCCGCGAGTGTGGTCGGGCCGATGTAGTCGGACCAGTTGTAGAAGTGCACCGTAGGCGCCGCTTGGACGCTGCATGCCAGCGTCAGGCCCGCTCCAGCCATCAAGGCCTTGCGGAATACAGAAATGGACAAGTGGGTGGTCCTCACAATCAGTGCCTGGGTAGCGACAATGCTGCCGCACACGCAAAACCGGCGCGCAACTTACCTTCGCAGCTTCGATGCCGCAATCATCAATTGCCTTTCACTGGCTCTGGGCCGGGGTTCTCCGGCCCAGAGGTACCGCATCGGGCTTATTTGCCCGACTTGATCTTGGTCCAGCTGCGGGTGATCACACGCTGGGCAGACGCTTCAGGCGCAGCGATCGCGTACAGCTGTTTCTTCACTTCAGCTGGCGGATAGATGCTCGGATCGCTGGTGATTTCCTTGTCCACGAACTGGGTGGCGGCAGCGTTGCCGTTCGGGAAACGCACGGCGTTGGTGATTTCAGCCATGATTTCCGGCTGCATCAGGAAGTTCATGAACTGGTAGGCAGCGTCTTTATGCTCGGCATCTTTAGGGATGGCGACCATGTCGTAGAAGGTACCGGCACCTTCCTTCGGAATGACGTAGTCCACTTTGACCTTGTCACCAGCTTCGTGGGCACGAGCCTTGGACTGCTCCAGGTCACCCGAGTAACCGACGGCTACACAGATGTTGCCGTTGGCCATGTCGCCGATGTACTTGGACGAGTGGAAGTAGGTGATCGAAGGACGAATCTTGAGGAACAGGTCCTCGGCGGCCTTCAGGTCTTCCTTCTTGGTGCTGTCGGTCGGCAGGCCCAGGTAGTGCAGCGCAGCCGGGAGCATTTCGGTCGGGGCATCGAGGAAGCTCACGCCGCAGCTCTTGAGCTTGGCGATGTTCTCAGGCTTGAACACCACGTCCCACGAATCGATCTTGTCCACGCCCAGCGCGGCCTTGACCTTCTCCGGGTTGTAGCCGATGCCGATCGAGCCCCACATGTAAGGGAAGGCGTGCTTGTTGTCCTTGTCGCTGGCATCGCCAACGGCCTTGAGCAGGTCGGTGTCGAGGTTCTTCCAGTTCGGCAGCTTGGAACGGTCCAGTTCCTCGTACACGCCAGCCTTGATCTGCTTGGCCAGGAAGTTGTTCGAAGGCACGACGATGTCATAGCCCGACTTGCCTGCCAGCAGCTTGGCTTCAAGGGTTTCGTTGCTGTCGAAGACGTCGTACTTGACCTTGATGCCAGTCTGTTTCTCGAACTTGGCAATGGTGTCCGGAGCGATGTAGTCCGACCAGTTATAGACGTTCAACACTTTGTCTTCAGCCTGAACAGCGGAGGCCATGGCACCCATCAGGGCGGCGGCCAGCAACGTCTTGCCCATTTTATTCATGCGTAATGCTCCAGAATTTTTTATTTAGCCATCTGTTCAGCAGCCAGGACCTACGGTGCAGAGCGCGCGGCGACTGAAACAGCCACTAGTCTGGCAAGTTACAAGGCCCTCTATCAAGAAAAGCAGGGCCGTGTAACGACTTAATGTCACATCGCTAGCCTAGCAAACTGTCAACGAATAGCTTCGAGCGTCAGGTCCAGGCATTTACGTGCCTTTTCCACCAGTTCGTCGATCTCTGCGTGGCTGATGACCAGCGGCGGCGCGATGATCATGGTGTCACCCACCGCCCGCATGATCAGGCCGTTGTCGAAGCAGAAGGTGCGGCAGATCATGCCCACGCCCTTGCCTTCGTAACGGCTGCGGGTGGCCTTGTCCTTGACCAACTCGATCGCGCCGAGCAAGCCCAGGCCGCGTACCTCGCCCACCAGCGGGTGGTCCTGCAGTTCACGCAAACGCTTTTGCAAATACGGTGCCGCTTCCGTGCGCGCCTTCTCGACGATTTTCTCGTCACGCAGGATGCGCAGGTTTTCCAGGCCTACGGCGGCCGCTACCGGGTGGCCGGAGTAGGTGAAGCCATGGTTGAAGTCGCCGCCTTGGCTGAGTACCTGGGCCACGGTGTCACGCACGATCACACCGCCCATGGGGATGTAACCGGAAGTCAGGCCTTTGGCGATGGTCATCAGGTCGGGCTTGAGGTCGTAATAGTCGGAGCCGAACCACTCGCCGGTACGGCCGAAACCGCAGATCACTTCGTCGGCGACAAACAGGATGTCGTACCGGGCAAGGATCTCCTTCACCTTCGGCCAGTAGGTTTCCGGCGGGATGATCACGCCGCCGGCGCCCTGGATCGGCTCGGCAATGAAAGCCGCGACGTTGTCTTCGCCGACTTCGAGGATCTTCTTCTCCAGTTGCTCGGCCGCCCACACCCCGAACTCATCCGGAGTCATGTCGCCGCCTTCGCCGAACCAGTACGGCTGCGGGATATGCACGATGCCCGGGATTGGCAGGCCGCCCTGCTCATGCATGCCGCTCATGCCGCCCAGGCTGGCACCGGCCACGGTGGAGCCGTGGTAGCCGTTGATACGGCCGATGATGGTCTGCTTCTGTGGCTTGCCTTTCAGCGCCCAGTAGTGGCGGACCATGCGCAGCACGGTGTCGTTGCCTTCGGAACCGGAGCCGGTGAAGAACACATGGGTCATGCCTTGCGGCGCCACGTCGGAGATCGCCTTGGCCAGCTCCAGCGCAGGCGGGTGGGCAGTCTGGAAGAACAGGTTGTAGTACGGCAGTTCGCGCATCTGCTTTTCTGCCGCCTGCACCAGTTCTTCACGACCATAACCCACCGCCACGCACCACAGGCCAGCCATGCCGTCGAGGATCTTGTGCCCCTCGCTATCCCACAAATGCACACCCTGGGCCTTGGTGATGATGCGCGGCCCCTTCTCCTTCAACTGCTTGTAGTCACTGAAGGGTGCGAGGTGATGCTCCCCGCTCAGGGTTTGCCATTCACGGGTTTGCGGGTTGTTGACACTCATGTGCTTCTCCGTTGTTCGACAGCCGCGTCCTGCGGCACCAAGGTTGATCAGACAGCAAACAGCAGGAACTCTCGCTCCCAGGAGCTGATGACTCGCTTGAAGTTCTCGTGTTCGGCGCGCTTGGTGGCGACGTAGCCGGTAATGAACTTCTTGCCCAGGTACTGCACCAGCGCACGGCTGTTCTCCATGCGTTCCAGGGCATCTTCAATGGTCAGTGGCAGGCGCAGGTTGCGGCGTTCGTAACCTCGGCCCTGCACCGGCGCGCTGGCGTCGATGCCTTCGACCATGCCGATGTAGCCACACAGCAGGCTGGCGGCAATGGCCAGGTAAGGGTTGGCGTCGGCGCCCGGCAGGCGGTTCTCGACGCGGCGGCTTTGCGGGCCGGCGTCCGGCACGCGCAAGCCAACGGTACGGTTTTCTTCGCCCCATTCCACGTTCACCGGCGCCGACGTGTCGGGCAGGAAGCGGCGGAATGAGTTGACGTTGGGTGCGAACAGCGGCAGCGCCTCGGGGATGAACTTCTGCAGGCCACCGATGTAGTGCAGGAACAGTTCACTCATGCTGCCGTCGTCGTTGCTGAAGATATTCTTGCCAGTGGCCACATCGACCACGCTCTGGTGCAGGTGCATGGCACTGCCAGGTTCGCCGGTCATGGGCTTGGCCATGAAGGTGGCGGCCACGTTGTGCTTGAGCGCGGCCTCACGCATGGTCCGCTTGAACACCAGGATCTGGTCGGCAAGGTGCAGGGCGTCGCCATGACGGAAGTTGATCTCCATCTGCGCCGTACCGTCTTCATGGATCAGCGTGTCGAGGTCCAGCTGCTGCAGTTCGCACCAGTCATAGACGTCTTCGAACAGCGGGTCGAATTCGTTGGCGGCTTCGATCGAGAACGACTGGCGGCCGGTTTCCGGGCGACCCGAACGGCCTACCGGGGGCTGCAACGGGAAGTCCGGGTCTTCGCTGCGCTTGGTCAGGTAGAACTCCATCTCCGGCGCGACGATCGGCTGCCAGCCCTTGTCGGCGTAGAGCTTGAGGACTTTCTTCAGCACGTTACGCGGCGACAGTTCGACCGGGTTGCCCTTCTTGTCGTAGGTGTCGTGAATCACCTGGGCGGTCGGCTCGATGGCCCACGGCACCAGGAACACGGCGTTCTCGTCGGGGCGGCAGATCATGTCGATATCCGCCGGGTCGAGCAGTTCGTAATAGATGTCGTCGTCGACGTAGTCGCCGGTCACGGTCTGCAGCAGCACGCTCTCGGGCAGGCGCATGCCTTTTTCGGCGATGAATTTGTTGGTAGGCGAAATCTTGCCGCGCGTGATGCCGGTCAGGTCACTGATCATGCATTCGACTTCGGTGATCTTGTGCTCTTTCAACCAATCGGTGAGCTGGTCGAGGTTGTTACTCATAAATACCTCAGGAGGTAAGGTGGTCCGCACACTGATTCTGGATGGAGTACATTGCTAAAGCAAAAACCCCCGCGCAGAGCCGCAGTGGATACACTGAAAACAGGTGCGTCCGTAATGAGTTCGAAAGGCAGGAAGACGAAACGAAGGGCGACAAGCCGCTACGAGGGCAGGTCCGGAAGCGCCAAACGTCAATTATTGCGGCCAGGGCGGCCACGCCATTGACGAAGCTTGCAAAGATGACGGAAGTACCCGATGGCACTGCGCAGGCAGCACTTTCAGGTCGCAGCAAGCGGACCATGTGACCCTCGTATTATTGTGTTCTGGGTTGAGACCGAGCTTAGCCTTGTTCATTTTTTTACACAACACCTCCGTAAAAAATAAAACACGGTTTGTCGGAGATGGCCCTTTACGCAGGAAATAGCGGATAATGACTTGCCCCGATATGCAGCAAATCTGCCGTCGATGTGCCATTTCAGGGCATCATGGGGTTGGCTTGACATCAGTTTGTCTTTTCGATTGACTGGTCTTGCAAGCCCCCCTTGATTGATATTTTTGACAACAAAGGTGTTGCATCATGTCGGTACCCCCGCGTGCCGTTCAGCTTAACGAAGCGAACGCGTTCCTTAAGGAACATCCTGAGGTTCTCTACGTTGACCTTCTGATTGCAGATATGAATGGTGTGGTGCGCGGCAAGCGCATAGAGCGCACCAGCCTCCACAAGGTTTACGAGAAAGGCATCAACCTGCCTGCCTCCCTTTTCGCCCTGGATATCAACGGTTCCACCGTCGAAAGCACCGGGCTGGGCCTGGACATCGGCGATGCTGACCGCATCTGCTATCCAATCCCTGACACACTCTGTAACGAGCCGTGGCAAAAGCGCCCTACCGCCCAGTTGCTGATGACCATGCACGAGCTCGAAGGCGAGCCGTTCTTCGCCGACCCGCGTGAAGTGCTGCGTCAGGTGGTGAGCAAGTTCACCGAGATGGGCCTGACCATCTGCGCCGCGTTCGAGCTGGAGTTCTACCTGATCGACCAGGAGAACGTGAACGGCCGTCCGCAGCCGCCGCGCTCGCCAATTTCGGGCAAGCGCCCGCAGTCGACCCAGGTGTACCTGATCGACGACCTCGACGAATATGCCGACTGCCTGCAGGACATCCTCGAAGGCGCGAAGGAGCAAGGCATCCCGGCCGACGCCATCGTCAAGGAAAGCGCCCCGGCGCAGTTCGAAGTCAACCTGCACCACGTGGCCGACCCGCTCAAGGCCTGCGATTACGCGGTACTGCTCAAGCGGTTGATCAAGAACATCGCCTACGACCATGAAATGGACACCACCTTCATGGCCAAGCCCTACCCGGGCCAGGCAGGCAACGGCCTGCATGTACACATTTCCGTGCTGGACAAAGATGGCAACAACATCTTCACCAGCGAGGATCCCGAGCAGAACGCCGCGCTACGTCACGCTGTCGGCGGTGTGCTCGAGACCCTGCCCGCGTCCATGGCGTTCCTTTGCCCGAACGTCAACTCGTACCGCCGCTTCGGCGCGCAGTTCTATGTACCGAACGCGCCAAGCTGGGGCCTGGACAACCGCACCGTGGCCCTGCGCGTGCCGACCGGCTCGCCGGACGCCGTGCGCATCGAGCACCGCGTGGCCGGTGCCGACGCCAACCCGTACCTGATGATGGCCGCCGTGCTGGCCGGCGTGCACCATGGCCTGACCAACAAGGTCGAGCCGGGTGAGCCGATCGAAGGCAACTCGTACGAGCAGCTGGAGCAGAGCCTGCCGAACAACCTGCGCGATGCCCTGCGCGAGCTGGACGACAGCGAGATCCTCAACAAGTACATCGATCCGAAGTACATCGACATCTTCGTCGCGTGCAAGGAGAGCGAGCTGGAGGAGTTCGAGCACTCGATCTCCGACCTTGAGTACAACTGGTACCTGCATACCGTGTAAACGAAAACGCCGCCCCCAAGGGCGGCGTTTTTGTTCGAGGTCGGTGTCGCCTGCTTCGCGGGTAAACCCGCTCCCACAGGGACCGCGCCAGCCTCAGGTTCGGTGAAGATCCTGTGGGAGCGGGTTCACCCGCGAATAGGCCAGTACAGGTTTACAAGGGCTTCTCGAAGATCTTCGAATTGCGCTGGTAGTTGTACAGCGAAGCCCGCGCCGCTGGCAGCCGCTCGACCCCGCTCGGCGCAAACCCGCGTTCGCGGAACCAGTGCGCGGTACGCGTCGTCAGCACGAACAGGGTGTTCAGCCCCAGCTGCCGCGCCCGGCTTTCGATACGCTCCAGCAGCTCGTCCCCACGCCCGCCATGACGGTACTCCGGGTTTACCGCCAGGCACGCCAGCTCGCCGGCGTCGGAGTCGGCAATCGGGTACAACGCCGCACAGGCGATGATCATTCCCTCGCGCTCGACCACGCTGAACTGCTCGATCTCCCGCTCCAGCACCTCACGCGAACGGCGCACCAGGATGCCCTGCTCTTCCAGCGGGCTGATCAGTTCCAGCAATCCGCCCACGTCCTCGATGGTCGCCTCACGCACCACTTCGAACTGCTCCTGCGACACCAGCGTGCCGCCACCGCCACGGGTGAACAGTTCGGTCAGCAAGGCGCCGTCCTCGGCATAGCTGACGATATGGCTGCGCGCCACGCCGCCTTTGCAGGCTTCGGCCGCAGCATCCAGCAGCTCGCCCTGGTAATCGCTGCCCAGGCGCTGCAAATGCGGGGCAACCTGCTGAGGGCGCAGTTCGCGCACCAGCTTGCCGTCCTCGTCCAGCAGGCCAGGCTCGGCGCCGAACAGCAGCAGCTTGTCGGCACCCAGCTCGATGGCAGCACGGGTAGCCACGTCTTCGCAGGCCAGGTTGAAGATTTCACCCGTGGGCGAGTAGCCCAGCGGCGACAACAGCACGATGGAGCGCTCGTCGAGCAGGCGGCTGATGCCCTTGCGGTCGACCCGGCGCACTTCGCCGGTGTGGTGGTAGTCCACGCCTTCGAGCACGCCGATCGGCCGCGCCGTTACCAGGTTGCCGGACGCCACACGCAAGCGCGAGCCCTGCATCGGCGAAGCGGCGATATCCATCGAAAGGCGTGCCTCGATGGCCAGGCGCAACGCGCCGACGGCATCGATCACGCAATCCAGCGTGGCAGCATCGGTAATGCGCAGGCCACGGTGGTAGTGCGGGGTCAGGCCGCGATCCGCCAGGCGGCTTTCGATCTGCGGGCGCGAGCCGTGCACCAGCACCAGGCGTACGCCAAGGCTGTGCAGCAGCACCAGGTCGTGGACGATGTTGCCGAAATTAGGGTGTTCCACCCCATCGCCAGGGAGCATGACCACGAAGGTGCAGTCGCGATGGGCATTGATGTATGGGGAGGCATGACGCAGCCAATTGACGTAGTCGGGCATGACAGGGCCTGTGGATAAGTGGACGGAGAACGGCGATACAGGGGGCGTTCAGGATCATCGTCGGAACAGGCTTGCGGTCACGCGCGGTCTCCTCTACGCAGGAACGAATCGGTTCGGTTGACGTTTAGTTCAGGCAATAGTGCCGGACCAGCTCACGCAATAGACGCACGGTAGGCTCGATTCGTGACATTTCAAGATACTCGCCGGGCTGGTGGGCACAGGCGATATCGCCGGGGCCCAGCACAATGGTCTGGCAGCCCAGTTGCTGAAGATAAGGCGCTTCGGTGCCGAACGCCACCGCTTCGGCGCGATGGCCGGTCAGGCGCTCCGCCACTTGCACCAGTTCGGCGTCGGCAGGCTGCTCGAATGGCGGCACCTCCGGGAACAGCGGCGCATAGTCGATGCGCACCTCGAAGCGCTCTGCCACGGGCACCAGCTTGGCGCGGATGGCCGCGCGCAGTTGCTCCACGTCCATGCCTGGCAGCGGGCGCAGGTCGAATTCCAGGGCACACTGGCCGCAGATACGGTTGGGGTTGTCGCCGCCGTGGATGCAGCCGAAGTTCATGGTCGGGGTCGGTACGGTGAATTGCGGGTTGCGGTAAGTCTGCTGCCATTGCTGGCGCAGGCCCATCAGCTCGCCCATCACCATGTGCATGGCCTCCATGGCGCTGCGACCCAGGCTTGGGTCCGACGAATGGCCGCTGCGTCCGAGGATATCGATGCGGTCCATGAGGATGCCCTTGTGCATGCGGATCGGCCGCAGCCCGGTGGGCTCGCCGATCACTGCCGCACGGCCGAGCGGCTGCCCCGCCTCGGCCAGGGCGCGGGCGCCGGACATCGAGCTTTCTTCGTCACAGGTCGCCAGGATCAGCAGTGGCTGCTTGAAATCGTGCTCCAGCAATGGGATCACCGCTTCGATGACCAGGGCGAAGAAGCCCTTCATGTCGCAGCTGCCCAGGCCGACCCAGCGACCATCGGTTTCGGTCAGCTTCAGTGGGTCGCTGGCCCACAGCTGTTCGTCATAAGGTACGGTGTCACTGTGCCCCGCCAGCACCAGGCCACCGGGGCCAGTGCCACGGCTGGCCAGCAGGTTGAACTTGCCGGGGCTGACCTGACGGATGTCGCAGTCGAAGCCAAGGTCGCCCAGCCAGCCGGCCAGCAGGTCGATGACCTGGCGGTTGGACTGGTCCAGCGCAGGCTGGGTGCAACTGACTGAGGGCGCGGCGATCAGGGCAGCGAACTGGTCTTTCAACGTCGGCAACGGCATGCGCGTACTCCTCGGAAGCGTTGCTCATCATAGCAATGCCGTCCATCCGTGTGGGCTTCTTCGCAGGTAAACCCGCTCCCACAGTGAAAGCGCCGCATCTGAGGGCAGCACAGTACCTGTGGGAGCGGGTTTACCCGCGAAGAAGCCACCACGATCCAACAGTCGACAGCCGACTCCTGTAAACTGCTGGGCAACCACGCCCCCTCCTTCGAGCCTGTGATGCACAAAGAAACCGAACTCAAGCTCCGCGCCAGCCGCGAGACCCTTGCCGCCCTGCGCGAGCACCCTCTGCTGAAAAAGCGCAACAAGTCCGGCTGGCAGACCCGCGAACTGCTCAACCAGTACTTCGACACCCCCGAGCGCGAGCTCTCCGCCGCCCGAGTCGCCCTGCGCCTGCGCCGCGATGGCGAGGCCATCATCCAGACCCTCAAGTGCCGCGGCACCAGCGTGGCCGGCCTGTCCGAGCGCAACGAGTACGAATGGCAACTGGACAAGGTCAAACTCGACCTGAAGAAGCTCGACGACAGCTGCTGGCCCGCGCAACTGGCCAACCTGGACAAAAAGACCATCAAGCCGCTGTTCACCACCGACTTCAGCCGTGAATACGCCGAAATCGCCTGGGGCCGTGGCAAGAGCAAGGTAGTGATCGAGGCCGCACTGGACCAGGGCTTCGTGATCGCCGGCAAGCGCAAGGAAGAAATCTGCGAGGTGGAACTGGAGCTGCGCGAAGGCGAACCGCAGGCCCTGCTTGAACTGGCCGCCGAGCTGGCAGCCAGCCTGCCGCTGATGCCATGCGACATCAGCAAGGCCGAGCGTGGCTACCGTCTGCTGGAGCCGGACAGCTACGAGCTGGGCCTGCCGCACACTGAGCTGGAAGCCGAAATGGCCGTGGACGACGCCTACGCCGCACTGGCCTGGCAACTGCTGGGCAGCAGCCAGCGCCTGGCCGAGCAATACCGCCACAATGGCCACTGGCGCCTGCTGCAGGACTGGGTCGAGTGCCTGAGCGAACTGCGTGCCCTCACCGCCAGCCTGGGCCAGGCCGCACCGCGCGCTACCACCCGCGACCTGCGCAGCAGCCTCGACGTCCTGCTCGAAGACTGGCGCCCGCTGGTGCAGGCCGGCAATGAAGACGAAGACATCCGCCGCGCCGCCCCCGAGCAGTTCGCCGAAGAGCTGGAAGACGTACGCTGGGGCCAGTTCTCGCTGGAAACCTCGCGCTGGCTGCTGGCGCGTGCCTGGACTGTGGAACGCAAAGGTCGTGGCGAACGCCAGGGCAAGGCGCAGCTGGCAAGCTGGCTGGCGCACCTGCTGGGCGAAGAAGGCCGAGCGTTGAAGCTGCCGCTGTACACCCAGCGTCCGGAAGACCTGGCCGAACAGTTGCCGCGTATCGAACAGCTGCTGGCCTGGCTGCACCATGCCCGTCAGGTGCTGGAAGCGCCGCAGATGGACCGCCTGTACGGCGACCTGAAGAAGCTGCATGAGCTGGCCGAGCAGCCAATCAGCGATGAAGTGCTGGAAGCGCGTATCGAACAGGCTCGGGCGGTGGACCAGAGCCGCGGCTGGAAGCACCTGCTCAAGGCGTGATACCGCGTCGCTTTCTTCGCGGGTAAACCCGCTCCCACAGGGGTCGCGCTGCTCTCTGGCTCACTGGTAACCCTGTGGGAGCGGGTTTACCCGCGAATGCCTCAGCGCGACAGTGGCAGGCTGGTGGTGGACTTGATCTCCGACAGCGCCACAATCGAGTTCACCTCCTGTATCCCCGGCACGTTCGACAGCTTTTCGAAGAAGAACCGCTCATACGCCTCGATGTCCGGTGTGACGATGCGCAACAGAAAGTCCACCGACCCCATCAGCACATAACACTCCAGCACCTCCGGAAAACCGCGGATCGCGTCGGTGAACTCGGTGAAGTTGGAGCGCCCGTGGGCGTTCAGTTTCACCTCGGCGAAAATCTGCGTGTTCAGGCCGACCTTCTTGCGGTCCAGCAAGGTCACCTGCCCGCGAATCACTCCCTCCTCCTTCAACCGCTGGATACGTCGCCAGCACGGCGATTGCGACAGCCCCACGCGCTCAGCGATCTGTGCGCTGGACAGCGAAGCGTCCTCCTGCAGCAGTTCGAGGATACGGCGATCATAGGCGTCCAGCTCGCTGTGCATTGATAATTCTCCAAAACAGCACTTATTGAATAGAAGAATTCACCAATACAGCAAAATGGTCAAATCATAGCGAAAAAATACCGTCGCGAACGTGCAAGAATTTCTTCAACACTTGCGGAGACCAGCATGAACCCACAGCCCCGTACCGACGCCTGGGCCGCCAGCAGCGCCCACAGTACCGTGCACTATCGCCTGCAGGCAGAGGCCGAGCCTGACAGCCTGTGCCGGGTACTCAACCTCTTTGCCCTGCAGTTCCTGACCCCGCACAGCGTGCAGGTCAGCCAGCAGGAGGACTGGCTTGATATCGAGGTCGGCATCGGCGGCCTGAGCTGGCACCGGGCCGAGGTGATTGCGCAGAAACTGCGTAACCTGGTGTGTGTGGGTGAGGTGAGCCTGACCAACCAGCAGCGGGTGGAGCTGGCGGTGGTCTGAACCATCTGCTTTTCCTGTACAGGCACTGCAAGATCCCGAAACCTTTCTCCCTCGGTAACCCTCCCTCGCCCGGCTAGCCTTGATCAGGACTCCCCTACCAGGCACGGACGCCAACCATGCATACCCCCGACAACGCGGCACTCGACCTCAAGCGCGTGCTCGAAGCCCTGCTCACCGACCAGCATCTACACGCCAACGACACCCTGCGTGTGCTTGAGCACACCGTTACTTGCCCCACCCTCCACCCGCTGGAACAGATCGCCGCCTGCGCCCTGGAAGACCGCCTACACGCTGGTCAATCCCTGGACCTGGACCGCCTCTGCCAATGGCTGGCCAACAGGGTTGGCCAGCCCTACCTGCGCATCGACCCGCTGCAACTGGACCTGCCCCAGGTGACCGGGCTGATATCCCCGGCCTTCGCCCAGCGCCATGGCATCCTCATCGTCGCCGCCGACGCCTCCAGCGTCACCGTCGCCAGCGCCCAGCCCTACCAGGATGACTGGCAGGCCGACCTCACCCGCAGCCTGGGCCGGCCGATCCGTCGCGTGCTGGCCAACCCGCAGCAGGTCCGCCAGGCAGGGCAGTCGTTTCATCGCCTGGCCCAATCGGTAAAAGGCGCGCAACACCAGCAGTCAGCCAGCCTGGGCGAACTCGAACAACTGCTGGAGCTTGGCAAGCGCCAGACCGAGGCCAGCGCGGACGACGCGCACATCGTGCATATCGTCGACTGGCTGCTGCAGTACGCCATCGAGCAACGCGCCAGCGATATCCACCTGGAACCCCGCCGCGAGCAGGGGCACCTGCGCTACCGCATCGACGGCCTGCTGCACAGCGTCTATGCCTTTCCCGCCGGGGTGACTCTGGCGCTGGTCAGCCGCCTGAAACACCTGGGGCGCATGGACGTCGCGGAAAAGCGCCGGCCGCAGGATGGCCGGCTGCAAAGCCGCCTGCCTGGCGGCGGCGAGGTAGAACTGCGGCTGTCGACCTTGCCGACCCCGTTCGGCGAAAAACTGGTGCTGCGCCTGTTCGACCCGCAACAGCTGCAAGAAGGCTTCGACCGGCTGGGCCTGGATGGGCCGCAACTGGATCAATGGCAAGGCCTGTTACGCCAACGCCAGGGCATCATTCTGGTAACCGGCCCCACCGGTTCCGGCAAGACCAGCACGCTGTACGCCAGCCTCAAGCTGCTGGCCACGCCGCAGGTCAACCTGTGCACCATCGAAGACCCGATCGAGCGCCTGGATCCCGCCTTCAACCAGCTGCAGGTGCAGCCCGCCCTGGACCTGGGTTTCGCCAATGGCGTGCGAGCCATGCTGCGTCAGGACCCGGACATCATCATGATCGGCGAAATCCGTGACCGCGAGACCGCCCTGGTAGCGGTACAGGCGGCCCTGACCGGGCACCTGGTGCTGTCGACCCTGCATACCAACGACGCCTGTGGCGCGATCACCCGCCTGCAGGAACTGGGTGTGGCCGACTACCTGATCAAGGCTACGCTGGTCGGAGTCATGGCCCAGCGGTTGGTGCGCACACTGTGCCCGGATTGCCGGGGTGTTGCAGCAGTGTCTGGTGGGCAGCCGTGCGGCACCTGCCGTGGCACCGGGTTCCATGGTCGCACGGGGTTGTTCGAACTACTGGTGCCCAGCGACAGCCTACGCGCCCAGATTGGCCCGGGCAGCGACCTGGCCAGTTTGCGGCGTCAGGCAGTAGCAGATGGACTGGTTGATCTACGCCGCTGTGGGGAGGCCAAAGTGGCCCGCGGACAGACCCGTCAGGATGAAGTGCTACGGGCCTGTTCCTGAGCAAAAATCCTTTGCATTCAAGGAACTTGCACCCTTGTCGCAGGATCAAACCGCGCATCTTCAACCCTCACCCTTCGAGGTGTTTCAACATGCGTTTCAAAACCGCCATCGCTGCCGCTGCCTTGTTTTCGCTGCCTATCGGTTCGGCCATGGCCGATACCTTCTGGCGTAACGTGATGACTACCGGTGCTACCACGGCATCGAGCTACCTGACATCCGGGGACCACAAGCTGGTGATGGCGGCGCAGGATGACGCCGGCAGCTTCGTGGCCAGCGAAGGCGCAATCCGCGGGCCGTTCCTTGAAGCGGCGATTCGCCAGGCCCGCGCGGAGAACCCGGGGATGCAGGCTTCCGATATGGAACTGGCCAATGCCATCCTGGCCAAGAATGCGGTAGCCGAGTAACCACGTCGCCTGCTTCGCGGGTGAACCCGCTCCCACAGGTACTGCACAGTATTCAAAACTTGTACAAGCCCTGTGGGAGCGGGTTTACCTGCGAAGAGGCCGGCACAGGCAAATCACAATTAGCGATACGCCTCCACCGGCACACAAGCACAGAACAGATTCCTGTCCCCATACACGTTGTCGACCCGGTTCACCGCTGGCCAGTACTTGTGCTGGCGCACGTGAGCACTGGGCGCCACCGCCTGCTCCAGGCTGTAGGGCCTGTCCCACACCGCCAGCACATCGGCCAGGGTATGCGGCGCATGCTTGAGCGGGTTGTTCTCCGCTGGCCAGTTGCCCTCCTGCACTTCGCCAATTTCCGCCCGAATCGCCAGCATCGCCTCGACGAAGCGGTCCAGCTCGGCCTTCGACTCACTCTCGGTCGGTTCGACCATCAGCGTGCCCGGCACGGGGAACGACATGGTCGGCGCGTGGAAGCCATAATCCATCAGGCGCTTGGCCACATCCTCCTCGCTGATGCCGGTCAGCGCCTTCAGCGGCCGCAGGTCAAGGATGCACTCATGCGCCACCCGCTGGTTACGCCCGCGGTAGAGCACCGGGAACGCGCCACCCAGCTGGCTGGCCAGGTAATTGGCCGAGAGGATCGCCACCTCACTGGCATCGGCCAGCTGCGGGCCCATCATGGCTATGTACATCCAGCTGATCGGCAAGATACTCGCACTGCCCCAGGGCGCAGCACTGACCGCGCTGTTGCTCGGTTCCAGGCCGGGTACGGGCACCACCGGGTGGCTGGCGACGAACGGCTTGAGATGCGCGCGAATGCCGATCGGCCCCATGCCCGGGCCGCCACCACCGTGGGGGATGCAGAAGGTCTTGTGCAGGTTCATGTGTGAAACGTCGGCGCCGATATCTGCCGGACGCGCCAGCCCCACCTGGGCATTGAGGTTGGCGCCGTCCATGTAAACCTGGCCGCCGTGCTGGTGGACCACTTCGCAGATTTCGCGAATCCCCTCTTCGTAAACGCCATGGGTCGACGGATAGGTGATCATCAGGCACGACAAACGGTCCCCGGCCGCGTGAGCCTTGGCCTTGAAGTCAGCCAGGTCAACGTTGCCATCATCGTCGCAGTCGACAATCACCACCTCCATGCCGGCCATTTGCGCCGACGCCGGGTTGGTACCGTGGGCCGACGACGGGATCAGGCACAGCGTGCGTTGCGGCTGGTGGCGGCTGCGGTGGTAGCGGGTAATGGCCATCAGGCCGGCGTACTCGCCCTGGGCACCGGAGTTTGGCTGCATGCAGATGGCATCGAAGCCGGTAATTGCGCACAGCCAGCTTTCCAGTTCGTCGATCATCGCCTTGTAGCCGGTGGCCTGGGCCGCCGGGGCAAACGGGTGCAGTTGGGCAAAGCCAGGCCAGGTGATGGGGATCATCTCGCTGGTAGCGTTGAGCTTCATGGTGCACGAGCCCAGCGGGATCATCGACTGGTTCAGCGCCAGGTCTTTGTTCTCTAGCTGCTTGAGGTAACGCAGCATCTCGGTTTCGCTGTGGTGCAGGTTGAACACCGGGTGGGCGAGAAACGGCGTGCGCCGCACCAGGTTGGCGGGGATGCCTTCGGGCAAGGCCAACTGGTCGAGTGCGGCGATATTCAGCCCGTGGTCCACCCCAAGGAAGATGTCGAACAGGCGCAACACCGTATGCTCCGAGCAGGTCTCGTCCAGGCTCACGCCCAGGTGCCCGCGGCCGAGGATGCGCAAGTTGATCTGTGCTGCCTCGGCGCTTTCGATGATGGCCGCCTGAGTGCCACCGACGTCCAGGGTGAGCGTGTCGAAGAAATGCTGGTTGAGGCGCTTGATGCCCTTGGCTTCGAGGCCGGCGGCCAGGATGAAGGTCAGCCGGTGCACACGCTGGGCGATGCGCTGCAGGCCTTCCGGGCCGTGGTACACCGCGTAGAAGCCGGCAATGTTGGCCAGCAGCACCTGGGCCGTACAGATGTTGGAGTTGGCCTTCTCGCGGCGGATATGCTGCTCGCGGGTCTGCAGGGCCATGCGCAGTGCAGTATTGCCACGGGCATCGCGCGACACGCCAATGATGCGCCCCGGCATGGCCCGCTTATAGTCGTCACGACAGGCGAAATAGGCCGCGTGGGGGCCACCATAGCCCATCGGCACGCCGAAGCGCTGGGTTGAGCCCAGTACCACATCGGCGCCCAGTTCCCCGGGCGGTGCCAGCACCACCAGGCTGAGCAGGTCGGCGGCCACGCAGGCCATTGCATGCTGGTTATGCAAATGTTCGATCAACGGGCGCAGGTCGCGCACCTCGCCGTGGGTGTCCGGATACTGCAGCAAGGCACCGAAAACTGTGTGTTTGCCAAGGTTATCCACAGAGTCGACGATCAGCTCGAAGCCAAAGCCCTCGGCACGGGTCTTCAGAACCGAGAGGGTCTGTGGGTGGCAGTGTTCATCGGCGAAAAAGGCATTGCTCTTGTTGCGCGCCACCCGCTTGGCCAGGGCCATGGCTTCGGCGGCGGCAGTGGCTTCGTCGAGCAGCGAGGCGTTGGCCAAAGCCAGCCCGGTGAGGTCGATGACCATCTGCTGGAAGTTCAGCAGCGCCTCCAGCCGGCCTTGGGCAATCTCGGGCTGATAGGGCGTATAGGCGGTGTACCAGCCGGGGTTTTCCAGCACGTTGCGCAGGATCACCGTAGGGGTGATGGTGCCGTGGTAGCCCATGCCGATCAGGCTGGTCCAGACCTGATTCTGATCGGCATAACCGGCGAGCTTGGCCAAGGCGGCCTGTTCGTCCAGCGCCGGAGGCAGGTCGAGGGGGCGATTGAGGCGAATGTCTGGCGGTACGGTCTGCTCGATCAGCTCACTGCGGCTGGCAACACCCAGCGCGTTGAGCATGGCCTGCTGCTCCGTGGCATCGGGGCCAAGGTGGCGACGCAGGAAAGGGTTGAGCTCTTGCAGTTGATGCAGGGATGGCGACTGGGACATGACGACGCTCTCTTCCTGGAACAGCTCTCATGGAGACTTACAAGTCTAGGAAGGGATTGCCGATTCTGCGGGGAAAGTTGCTTGCAGGCCCGGCCTCTTCGCGGCTAAAGCCGCTCCCACAGGGACCGCACAGGTATCAGACGCTGTGCAGTACCTGTGGGAGCGGCTTTAGCCGCGAAGAAGGCAACGCAGTATTACTCGCCGATCGCGGCCTTGTAGCCCGCGGCATCCAGCAGCTTGTCCAGCTCGGCCGGGTTGCTTGGCTTCAGCTTGAAGATCCACGACTCGTAAGGTTCTTCGTTGAGCAGCTCGGGGCTGTCGGCCAGCTCTTCGTTGACCGCGATCACTTCGCCAGAGACAGGGGCATAGATGTCCGAAGCGGCCTTGACCGACTCAACCACACCCGCGGCGTCGCCTGCACCGAACACCTTGCCGACTTCGGCCAGTTCGACGAACACGACGTCCCCCAGGGCTTCCTGGGCGTGGTCGCTGATACCCACGGTCACAGTACCATCGGCTTCCAGCCGGGCCCACTCATGGCTTTCGGCAAAACGCAGGTCAGCGGGGATATTGCTCATCTCTTGAATTCCTCGATTGGCTCAGCGGTACGCCCGCCGGTTGATAATGGTTCAGATCAGGATCTTGCCGTGACGCACGAAGGTCGGTTTGACCACCCGCACCGGGTACCACTTGCCGCGGATTTCCACCTCGGCCCGGTCGCCGGTGGCCATGGGCACGCGTGCAAGGGCAATGGACTTGCTCAGCGTAGGCGAAAAACTACCACTGGTGATCTCCCCTTCGCCAATCCCGGCCACACGCACCACCTGATGGGCACGCAGCACGCCGCGCTCCTCCAGTACCAGGCCGACCAGTTTTTCCTGCACGCCATGTTCGATTTCCGCCAGCAGACCGGCGCGGCCGATGAAGTCACGCTCGGCCGGCTCCCAGGCAATGCTCCAGCCCAGGTTGGAGGTGAGCGGGGTGTGGGTTTCGTCGATGTCCTGGCCGTACAGGTTCATGCCGGCTTCCAGGCGCAAGGTGTCGCGGGCACCCAGGCCGCTGGGGGCAATGCCAGCACCGACCAGGTCGTTGAAGAAGGCCACGGCCTGTTCACCCGGGAGCATGATCTCCAGGCCGTCTTCACCGGTATAGCCAGTGCGGGCAATGAACCAGTCACCTTCGGCAACGCCTTCGAACGGGCGCAACTCGCGGATCAGCGCGGCGCGGGTGGGGCTTAGCAAGGCCGCAACCTTTGCTCGGGCATTCGGGCCCTGGATGGCAAGGATGGCCAGGTCGGGGCGGACCTTGAAGTCCACGGCAAAACCGTCACGCTGCAGTTGCAGCCAGTCGAGCACCTTGGTGCGGGTAGCGGCGTTGGTGACTAGGCGGTAGCCGTGTTCCGTACGATAGACGATCAGGTCGTCGATCACCCCGCCCTGCGCCTGCAGCAGCGGGCTGTACAGCGCCTTGCCGATTTCGTCGAGGCGGGCCACGTCGTTGGCCAGCAGACGCTGCAACCAGGCAGTGGCGTCGCTGCCATCGACATCGATCACGGTCATGTGGGAAACATCGAACACTCCGCAATCGCTGCGCACCTGATGGTGCTCCTCGACCTGCGAGCCATAGTGCAGGGGCATGTCCCAGCCACCGAAATCGACCGTCTTGGCGCCAAGCGCCAGGTGCAGGTCATACAAAAGCGTGCGCTGTCCCATGGGTTTCTCCTTCCGGGCGTGGCGAAGCGGCGGCGGTCGATGACGTTGGGTCGTCAGCTCTTGTTGTGCAGGACCCGCCGCGCGAATGCCGCGCATTGTAGCCGCAAGGGCGCGGGCTGGCACCCTCAGTGACTGTGACCGGGTCGACGTGCCGAACGGCGAATCAGGCCGATGACCGGCAGCAAGCCCACCAGCACCAGGGTCAGTGCCGGCAGCGATGCACGCGCCCACTCACCCTCGCTGGTCATCTCGAACACCCGCACCGCCAGGGTGTCCCAGCCGAACGGGCGCATCAGCAGGGTGGCCGGCATTTCCTTGAGCACGTCGACGAACACCAGCAAGGCGGCGCTGAGGACGCCAGGTACCAGCAAAGGCAGATACACCTTGAAAAACAATCCCACGCCACTGACGCCCAGGCTACGGGATACCTCGGGCAGAGACGGGCGGATACGCTCCAGGCTGCTCTCCAGCGGCCCGTAGGCCACCGCGATGAAGCGCACCAGGTAGGCCAGCAGCAAGGCGGCCAGGCTGCCCAGCAGCAGCGGCTTGCCGGCACCGCCCAGCCAGCCGGACAGCGGGATGACCAAGTGGTTGTCGAGATAACTGAAGGCCAGCATGATCGACACCGCCAGCACCGAGCCGGGCAAGGCATAGCCCAGGTTGGCCAGGCCGACCCCGGCGCGGACACCGCCCGTCGGTGCCTGGCGCCGGGCAAAGGCCAGCAGCAACGCCACGCATACCGTGACCAGTGCCGCCATGCCGCCCAGGTACAGGGTGTGCAGCACCAGGCCGACATAGCGCTCGTCCAGGTCATGCCGGCCGCGCTGCCAGAACCACGCCAGCAGTTGCAGCAGCGGGATGACGAAGGCGCAGGCGAACACCAGCAGGCACCAGCCACTGGCCAGCAGCGCCTTGACCCCGCGCAGGTGGTACAGCGCCTGCCCGCGCGGCCGCTCGTTGCCGCTACGGCTGGCCCCCCTGGCTCGGCGCTCGCCGTACAGCACCAGCATCACCGCCAGCAGCAACAGGCTGGCCAGCTGGGCCGCGCTGGACAGGCTGAAGAAGCCGTACCAGGTCTTGTAGATGGCCGTGGTGAAGGTGTCGAAGTTGAACACCGCCACCGCGCCAAAGTCGGCCAGGGTTTCCATCAGGGCCAGGGCAATACCGGCGCCGATCGCCGGCCGTGCCATTGGCAGGGCCACGCGCCAGAACGCTTGCAGCGGGGACAGCCCCAGCACCCGCGCCGCTTCCATCAGGCCCTTGCCCTGGGCCAGGAATGCGGTGCGCGCCAGCAAGTAGACATAGGGGTAGAACACCAGCACCAGGACGACGATCACCCCGCCGGTGGAGCGCACCCGCGGCAGGCGCATCGGCCCGAACACCTCGCGCAGGGCGCTTTGTACCGGGCCGGCGAAGTCCAGCAGGCCGACGAAGACGAACGCCAGCACATAGGCCGGAATGGCGAACGGTAGCATCAGCGCCCAGTCCAGCCAGCGCCGACCAGGGAACTCGCAGAGGCTGGTCAGCCAGGCCAGGCTGACACCCAGCACGGTGACGCCGATGCCCACCCCCACCACCAGCGTCAGGGTATTGCTTAGCAGGCGAGTCATCTGGGTGTCGAGCAGGTGCGACCAGATCTGCAGGTCGATCGACTGCCAGGACAACAGCAGGACGCTCAGGGGCAGGAGCACCAGGGCGGCGACCAGGGTGACCGGGAGGTACCAGCGGCGTTGGGGGGTGTGGGGCAAGGCTTGGTTCTCGGTTTCGATGGCGACCGCTGCGCGGTCGTTCGCGGGTAAACCCGCTCCCACAGGGACAGCACAGGATTCAAGCTACGTGCGGTGCCTGTGGGAGCGGGTTTACCCGCGAAGAGGCCCTGAAAGGCCCCGGAAGGATAAAGCCTGGCGCTTAGTTCCAGCCAGCCCGATCCATCAAGCGAATCGCTTCAGCCTGGCGCTTGCCAGCGATTTCCACTGGAATGCTGTCAGCCTTGAAGCTGCCCCACGCCGCTACTTCGTCCGATGGCTTGACCTTCGGGTTGGCCGGGAATTCCTGGTTGATGTCGGCGAACAGCTTCTGTGCTTCCTCGCCTGTCATCCATTCCACCAGCTTCTTCGCCGCCTCCGGGTGTGGCGCATGCTTGGTCAGGCCGATGCCCGACAGGTTCACGTGCACGCCACGATCACCCTGGTTGGGCCAGAAGATCTTCACCGGCAGTTTCGGGTTCTGGTTGTGCAGGCGGCCATAGTAGTAGGTGTTGACCACGCCCACATCGCACTGGCCGGCCTCGATGGCCTGGATCACCGCGTTGTCATCGGAGAACACATCGGTGGACAGGTTGTTGACCCAGCCTTTGACGATCTGCTCGGTCTTAGCCTCGCCGTGGGTCTCGATCAGGGTGGCGGTCAGTGACTGGTTGTACACCTTCTTCGCGGTGCGCAGGCACAGGCGGCCTTCCCACTGCTTGTCGGCCAGGGCTTCGTAGGTGCTCAACTCCTGCGGCCTGACCCGCTCGGTGGAGTAGATGATGGTACGGGCGCGCAGGCTCAGGCCGGTCCATTCGTGGGACGAGGCGCGGTACTGCGATGGTATGTTCTGGTCGATGATGTCGGACTTGATCGGCTGCAGGATGCCCATCTGCTCGGCCTGCCACAGGTTGCCGGCATCGACGGTCAGGAGCAGGTCGGCCACGCCGTTGTCGCCCTCGGCCTTGATGCGCTGCATCAGCGGGGCTTCCTTGTCGGTAATGAACTTGATCTTGACCCCGGTCTTGGCGGTATAGGCATCGAACACCGGCTTGATCAGCTCGTCGATGCGCGAGGAGTACACCACCACTTCATCCGCTGCCTGGGCGGTGCCGCCGAACAGGGTCAGGGCCAGGGCGGCCAGTAGGGGCTTGCGTGGCAACATGGAAAGCACTCCTCGGATCGTATGAGAGGTGCAAATGGTAGTGAATCCCATTTTCCGACTCATCTACATAGGCGTTACCGGATGTTGCAGAACTTGCGCCGCCTTTGTAGGAGCAGCCTTGTGCTGCGAAAGGGCCGGCAGCCCAATCTAAGATTGGCTGGCTTCACGGGCCTCTTCGCAGCACAAGGCTGCTCCTACAAGGGATTGGCAAGATCTTCAGGCTTTGGCCAGATCCGGCAGATCACCGCTCAAACCCAGCGCCTGCCGGACGAACAGCGCCTTGGCTTCCGGCATCTGCTCCACCAGCTTCAATCCGCTGTTACGCAGCCAGCGCAACGGCAGCGGATTGGCCTGGAACAACCGCTCGAACCCTTCCATCGCCGCCATCAGCGCCAGGTTGTGCGGCATTCGCCGCCGCTCGTAACGGCTCAGCACCTTCACATCCGCCAGCCGCTCACCACGCTCGCACGCATTGACCAGCACCTCGGCCAGTACCGCGGCATCGAGGAACCCCAGGTTCACGCCCTGCCCGGCCAGCGGGTGAATGGTGTGGGCGGCATCGCCGATCAACGCCAGGCCTTCATCCACATAGCGCTTGGCGTGGCGCTGGCGCAGCGGGACGCACACCCGCGGGTCGGCCTGCAGCACATCACCCAGGCGCCCCTCGAAAGCTCGCTCCAGAGCCTTGAGGAAGGCCGCTTCATCCAGCGCCATCAACTGCTCGGCATGCTCAGGGGTGGTCGACCACACGATCGAGCACCAGTCTTGCTGGCCATCGCGGGTCAACGGCAGGAACGCCAATGGCCCTTCATCGGTGAAGCGCTGCCAGGCCGTGGCCTGGTGCCCGGCGCTGCAACGCACGCTGGTGACGATGGCATGGTGCAGGTAATCCCACTCGCGGGTTTCGCAGCCGGCCAGGCGCCGCACCGCCGAGTTGGCACCGTCGGCCGCGATCACCAGCGGCGCACGCAACTGGCGGCCATCGGCCAAGGTCAGCAGCCACTCGTCGCCGGAGCGGCGCAGCTGTTCGAGCCGCGCGTTGGGCAGCAGGCCGATGTCGCTGTCATGCAGGCGCTCCAGCAGGCCGTCCTGTACCACCCGGTTCTCGACGATATGGCCCAGCGCCTGGGCATGCACACTGGCGGCCGAGAAGTGAATCTGCCCGGTGCCACTGCCATCCCACACATGCATGTCCGAGTACGGCGTCGCACGTCGCCGGGCAATGCCCTCCCAGGCGCCAAGGCGCTCAAGGATGCGCTGGCTGGCCGCCGACAGCGCGCTGACACGCGGCTCGAACGGGGCCTGCGCATCGAACGGCTTGACCGCCAGCGGGCCACCGTCGAGCAGGAGGATTTGCAAGCCACTATGGCGTAACGCCAGGGCCAGAGCGCTGCCGACCATACCGGCACCGACAATCAACAGATCTGCGCGCATTTCCATGCCTTACGCCTGCCTCGCTTGCGGCTTGAGCCGCACATATAGAGTTTTATCGACCCGCGCCACCAGCTCGCCGGCGCCGTCGCGGATATCGACCTGCAAACGCGGCAGGCACTTCTTGCCGGTGGCGGTCTGCTGGCGGATTTCGTCCAGCAGCGCGTCATCGACGTGGAGTTCGGCATACACCGGGCCTTTGCCCGGCGAAATGAAATCGATGCTGGCGGCCTTGTCCCAGACGATGTAGTCACGCCCAAGCTGCTCGATCAACAGCAGCATGTAGAACGGGTCGACCATTCCGTACAAGCTGCCACCGCACTGGGTACCGACGTAGTTGCGGTTCCAGCGGGTCAGCTTCATCGCCACCTTGACGCTGCGCAGGTCCGGGCTGATGTGCTGCACGCGGATACCAGCGCCAAGGTGCGGCGGGAACAGGTTCAGCCGCCAGCGCAACAGGCGCGCCCGACGCGCCAGCCTTCGCGCGTTGTCACTCATGCCTGACCTCGCGGATCGGGGCGTGTGCCCAGCCCCATGGCCTGGCGGGCGAACCAGCTTTTGGCCGGTGGCAGCAGGTCGAGCCCGAGCAGACCGAGATTGCGCCCGGCGGCCAGCAACGGCTGGCCACTGCCGAACAGGCGGGTGACCTGGTCGGAAAAACCGATGGTCATGGCCTGGTCCAGGCGTTGGCGCTGTTGGTAGGCCTGCAACGTCGTCAGGTCGCCCGGCTGCTGCGGGCCGGCCAGCAGCGCCTCGGCCAGTGCCTGCACGTCACGCAGCGACAGGTTGAAGCCCTGGCCGGCAATGGGGTGCAGGCTGTGCGCAGCGTTGCCCAGCACTACCAGATGCGGCCGCACCTGCTCCTGTGCCTCGATCAGCGAGAGTGGGTAGAGATGCCGCGCGCCGACCTGGCGCAAGGCGCCCAGGCGATAGCCGAAAACGCCCTGCAATTCGCGCAGGAAATTGCGCTCGTCGATGTCGGCCAGGCGCCGCGCGTCCATGCCCTGGCGGGTCCAGACCAGCGCGCAGCGGTTATCCGGCAGCGGTAGCAGGGCCATGGGGCCTTCTTCGGTGAAGCGCTCGAAGGCCTGGCCGCCATGGGCCTCGCCCGGGGTGATATTGGCGATCAGCGCGCTCTGCTGGTAAGGCGTGTGGCGCACGTGGATGCCCAGTTGTTCGCGCAGGCCGGAGCGGCCACCGTCGGCCAGTACCGCCAGGTCGCATTCCAACTGGGTGTCGTCGTTCAGCAGCAGGCGGTAGCCGCCTTCGATGGCCTGCATCGCAGCCACTTCCGCCGGGCAACGCCAGCTCACCACCTCGCTGTCCAGCCCTTGCCACAGGCATTGGCCCAGCCAGGCGTTTTCCACCACATAGCCAAGCGCCGGCACGCCCTCTTCCAGGGCATCCAGGCGGGTGGCACCGAAGCGGCCGCGGTCGGACACGTGAATCTGCCGAATAGGCTCGGCGCGATGGCCGATGGCCTGCCACAGGCCCAGATGCTGGTAAATCTGCTGGGTACCAAACGACAGTGCCGACGAGCGGGCATCGTAGCTGGGCTGAAAGCTGTCACCGGGGGCGAACGGCTCGATCAGCAGAATCTTCCAGCCTCGCGCTTTGGATCCGGCCTGCAGAGCCAGGGCCAGGCTTGCGCCCACCAGGCCGCCACCGATGATCGCCAGGTTTACCCGATTCATGCCGCGTCCTTGCGGGCAGCCTGCATCAGCGCCTCGATCTCGGCGACCGTGCGCGGCACACCCGAAGTCAGGATTTCACAGCCTTGCCTGGTCACTACCACGTCGTCCTCGATCCTTACACCAATTCCGCGCCATTTCTTCGCCACGGCCTGATTGTCGGCGCCAATGTAGATGCCCGGCTCGACGGTCAGCGCCATGCCGGGTTCAAGCACCCGCCACTCGCCGCCCACCTTGTACTCGCCCACATCGTGCACATCCATGCCCAACCAGTGCCCGGCACGATGCATGTAGAAGGCACGATAGGCCTCGCTGTCGATCAACGCCTGCACCTCTCCCGTCAGCAAGCCCAGCTCCACCAAGCCCTCGGTGATGACTCGCACGGTCGCCTCATGGGCGTGGTTCCAGTGCTTGCCGGGGGCGATTTCGGCAAACGCCGCAGCCTGGGCCCTGAGCACCAGCTCGTAGATGGCCTTTTGCTCGGGCGAAAACCGCCCGCTGACCGGGAAGGTACGGGTGATGTCACTGGCGTAACAGTCGATCTCGCAGCCGGCATCGATCAGTACCAGGTCGCCATCCTTGAGCGGGGCATCGTTCTGCTGATAGTGCAGGATGCAGCCATTGCGCCCGGCCGCGACGATCGAGCCATAGGCCGGCATCTTCGCTCCGCCCTTGCGGAACTCGTAGTCCAGCTCGGCTTCCAGGCTGTATTCGTGCAACCCGGCCCGGCAGGCCTGCATGGCCCGCACGTGGGCCCGCGCCGAGATGTCCGCGGCAGCGCGCATCACCTTCACTTCCGCCGCCGATTTATACAGGCGCATGTCGTGCAGCAGATGATCCAGCGCAACGAACTCGTTCGGCGGCTGGGCGCCCAGGCGGGCCTTGGAGCGGATGACGTTGATCCAGTCCATCAGCCGGCGGTCGAACTCGGGGTTGCTGCCCATGGCGCTGTACACCCGCTCACGGCCTTCGATCAGGCCCGGCAGGATCTCGTCGATGTCGGTGATGGGGAAGGCATCGTCGGCGCCAAAATCGCGCACCGCACCTTCCTGGCCGGCCCGCAGGCCGTCCCACAGCTCGCGCTCGGGGTTACGTTCACGGCAGAACAGCACGTATTCGCCATGCTCGCGCCCCGGGATCAACGCAATCACCGCCTCGGGCTCGGGGAAACCGCTGAGGTACTGGAAGTCGCTATCCTGGCGGTACACGTGCTCGACGTCGCGGTTGCGGATGGCAACCGCGGCAGCGGGCAGGATGGCGATGCTGTTGGGGACCATCTGCGCCATCAGCGCCTTGCGCCGACGGGCATACTCGGCCTTGGGAATGTGGCTCATGGGCAGACTACCCCGGTTTGTCAGTGCAGCGATGGCTTGGGCGCGGGGGCGGCAGGCTTGGCCAGCTCGGAGAACAGCAGCAGCGGCGCCACGCGCAGGTATTCCATGACTTCCATGTAGTCGCCCTCGCCATCCTCGGACTCTTCGAGGGCTTCCTGGACCTGGGAAATGGCCACCAGATCCTGCAGTACTTCCTTGGCCTCGTCGGACAGGTCCTTGCCACCGGCATTCAGGCCGAAACCGGTAATGAAGCCCTGGCACCACTGGCCCAGCGCGGTAGCGCGGTCGCTCAGGGCGGCGTCGTCGGAAGGCAGCAGCAGGACGATCGCCATGTCGTCGCTGGTCAGCTCGCCCTTGACCATTTCCTGCAGGCCGACCAGGGCGTTGCGCACGGTGTCAACGGGTTCGGTTTCCAGCAACTGGGCGGCATCGGCCAGCCAGCCGTCGGCGTCGAAACCGGCACCGGCGCAGCTGCGGCCGATCAGCAGGCCGTGCAGTTCGGCCGGAGTAACAGGATGACCATTGCTGGACAGCAGCATGGCGAAGGCGATGTAGGGCGATTGGGTATTGGGCATGGGCAGCTAGGCGCCAGACGGCGCAATGACTAGAATGGAGACCTTGTATCCTAGCACCGGCAGGCGCGCCAAGACCATCGGCACTGGCCGTCGCCGCCCAGAGAGAGGCATCATCGCCAGGTGACTCAACGACGGAGCGAATCGAGTGCAACCCACGCAAGAGAACGACCTGCAGGCACTGATGAGCCGATTCGAGTTGCTGATCGAACGTGTCGAGCAACTAAAACGGCAAAATGCACTCTTAGTAGCTCAGGAAAAATCCTGGCGCGAAGAGCGCGCCCACCTCATCGAAAAGAACGAAATCGCCAAGCGCAAGGTCGAGTCGATGATTTTACGCCTCAAGGCTCTGGAGCAAGACTCATGAGTTCAAGCAATAGCGTCACCGTGCAGATCCTCGACAAGGAGTATTCGATCATCTGCCCGCCGGAAGAGCGCAACAACCTGGTCAGCGCCGCGCGCTACCTGGACGGCAAGATGCGCGAGATCCGCAGCAGCGGCAAGGTGATCGGCGCCGATCGGATCGCGGTCATGGCCGCGTTGAACATCACCCACGAAATGCTGCACCGCCAGGAAGACCGCAACGCGGCCCCGGCAGGCGGCACCACACGCGAACAGGTGCGCGATCTGCTGGAACGGGTCGACCAGGCACTGTCCGACGACGCGGATACCAAAATCGGCTGAGATTGGTATACTGGCGCCACTCCCTGGGGGATGCGCCAGTCGGTTATGTCCCTGAGCCGATACGCACAACCACGGGGGTTGCACGCTGGGGCCGGTGTGCATGTCCGCCCGACGGAAAGCCTTAACGCCCCCTGCAATCTCCACCTTGAACTTTCGGGTTCAAGGGCTACACCGATAGCGGTCTTATCGGGGAGCCTGAATTCTCTTGCCCGCCCCTTCGGCGGGCATTTAGTTTTGGCCGACCTGAGCGTTGGCCAGCACACCTGGGATAGCCCGTGCCATGACCGACACCGCGCCGCTCACCCGCCCCCAGCTCCGTCGCCTGCTCCGCAATGCCCGTCGCGCCCTCACCCCAGCCCAGCAACGCCAGGCCGCCCTTGGCCTGTATCGCCAGCTGGCGCAGCACCCGTTGTTCCGCCGCGCCCGACACATTGCCCTGTACCTGCCCAACGACGGCGAAATCGACCCTTACCTGCTGCTGCGCGAAGCCCAGCGCCGTGGCAAGCGCACCTACCTGCCGGTGCTGCACGCCTGGCCGCGCACACGCATGGTGTTCCAGCGCTTCGAGCACGGCGAGAAGCTCAAGCCCAATCGCTTTCGCATTCCCGAGCCGGTCACCGAGCGCAAGCGCCAGCGCCCGATCTGGTCGCTGGACCTGATCCTGCTACCGCTGGTCGGTTTCGATGAAGTGGGCGGACGCCTGGGAATGGGCGGTGGTTTCTATGATCGCAGCCTGGCCTACCAGGCGCGTCGCCAGACCTGGAAAAAACCATTGCTGTTAGGGCTGGCGCATGAATGCCAGAAGGTCGAGCGGCTGGCTCAGGCCAGTTGGGATGTACCGCTGCAGGGGACGGTCTCGGACCGTGGCTGGTACCTGGCGCCGCGTTGAACGGCGCCGGCGGGGGCATCAACGTTGCGGCTGGCTGGGGTCGACCGGCATCTGATAGGCGTTATCCAGCTTGCGCTCCCAGAACCCTTGCGCATAACCGGTAGTGACCACACCCAGGCCGAAAATGAACACCAGGACCCACAGCAGATCCGGCTTGTTACGTTGATTCATCGAAGATTGCCCCCCAGGCAAACTGTTCAGGCTCGGCGACTTTCTGGGTATCGCCGGAGCATCGCGCTTTAAACGGGGCGCATTTTCCGACAACCTGCGTCTGCACGCAAACCTTGACGCCAACCGGCTGTCGGTTTCGTGCAACAGGTTATTTCAAACCTTTTCAGGAGCAGCATCCATGGCCTACTGGCTGATGAAATCCGAGCCCGACGAGCTCTCCATCGAAGCCCTCGGCCGCCTCGGCGAAGCGCGCTGGGACGGCGTGCGCAACTACCAGGCGCGCAATTTCCTGCGGGCCATGAGCGTTGGCGACGAGTTCTTCTTCTACCATTCCAGCTGCCCGCAGCCGGGCATCGCTGGCATTGCCAGGATCACTCGCGCTGCCTACCCCGACCCGACCGCGCTGGACCCGCAAAGCCACTACTACGATGCCAAGGCCACGGCCGACAAGAACCCGTGGAGCGCGGTGGATGTAGCCCATGTGCAAACCCTGCCACGGGTGCTGGAGCTGGCCTGGCTGAAACAGCAGGCAGGCCTGGCCGAACTGCCGCTGGTGCAGAAAGGCAGCCGCCTGTCTGTGATGCCGGTGACGCCAGAGCAATGGGCAGTGATTGTCGCTTTGCGTTGAAACTGCGGCTAAGGTCAGATCTTGCTGACCAGCGCGGTCCCCTGTAGGAGCGGCCTTGTGTCGCGATGGGGCGCGCAGCGGCCCCAGGATATCAGCGTCACCTCATGAATTGCCGGGGCTGCTTTGCAGCCCTTTCGCGACACAAGGCCGCTCCTACAGGGACTGTGGGGACCTTTGATTGATATCAACACGCTGCTCATGGCCGCGGGCCATGATGCAATGTGCATGACCGCAAGGATGCAGAACGATGAACCGATACGCCCCCAGGATCTTCGCCACCGCGCTGATCGCCCTACTCGCAACAGCCGGTGGGCTGGGGTACTGGAAGTCGCTCCACGACCAGTTGCCCGAAGGCCTGAGCATGGGCAACGGCCGCCTGGAAGCCACCGAAGTGCAGATCGCCAGCAAGATCCCCGGCCGCCTGGCCGAGGTGCTGGTCGACGAAGGTGACAAGGTAAGCCGCGGCCAACTGCTGGCGCGTATCGACACCCGCACCATGGAAGCCCAGCGCAACCAGGCCGAAGCCGAAGTGCTGCGCGCCAGGGAAAACTACGCCGCCGCCCAGGCCAGCGTACAACTGCGCCAGAGCGAACTGCTGCTGGCCAGCCAGGAACTCAAGCGCGTGCGCGAGATCTTCCAGCGCAAATACGCCAGCCAGCAATTGCTCGACCAACAGCAGGCGCGCTTCGACACGGCCAACGCCGCCTTGGTCGCCGCCCGCGCCCAACTGGCGGCGATCAAGGCCGCCATCGGCGCCGCCGAAGCCCAGGTGGCGCAGCTTACCAGCGAAATCGACGACAGCAGCCTGCGTGCGCCGATCGACGGCATCATCCAGCTACGCCTGGCCGAGCCCGGTGAAGTGCTGGGTGCCGGTGGCCGCGTACTGATGCTGATCGACCCCAGCGACCAGTACATGAACCTCTACCTGCCGGCCTCAACCAGCGGCCGCCTGACTATCGGCGACCAGGCACGGATCGTGCTCGACGCCCTGCCCGAGCGGGCGCTGCCGGCGAAGGTGGCCTTTGTCGCGGCCAAGGCCCAGTTCACCCCCAAGCAGGTGGAAACCCGCGACGAACGGCAGAAGCTGGTGTTTCGGGTCAAGCTGCGCCTGAGCGACCCGGGCGCCGTGCCGCAGGCCAAGCCGGGCATGCCAGGCGCCGGCTATGTACGCACGGCTGAGGTGGACTGGCCGGCCAACCTGCAATGAGCACCCCGGCACTGCTGGCCGAGGGCCTCAGCCATCGCTATGGCGACCTGGTGGCCCTGCACCCCCTCGAGTTCAGCCTGCCGGCGGGCACCCGCTGCGGGCTGATCGGCCCAGACGGGGCTGGCAAATCGACCCTGCTGGGGCTGATCGCCGGCGTCAAGCGCCTGCAACAGGGCGAACTGCTGGTGCTGGGCGGCTCGATCCGCAAGCGGCGTCATCGCGCGGCGCTTTACCCGAAAGTGGCTTTCATGCCACAGGGGCTGGGCAACAACCTGTATCCGGAACTGTCGATCAGCGAAAACATCCGCTTTTTCGCTACCCTGTTCGGTCTCGGCCACCGCGAGTGCGAACAGCGCATGGCCAACCTGCTGCAGGCCACCGACCTGCAGCGCTTTGCCGAGCGCCCGGCGGGCAAGCTGTCAGGCGGCATGAAGCAGAAGCTGGGTCTGTGCTGCGCACTGATCCACGAGCCGGACCTGCTGATCCTCGACGAGCCGACCACCGGCGTCGACCCGCTGTCACGGCGGCGCTTCTGGGAGCTGGTCGAACAGGTGCGCGCGCAGCGCCCACAACTGACCCTGCTGGTGGCCACCGCCTACATGGAGGAAGCCGAACAGTTCGAGCATTGCCTGATGCTCGATGGCGGCCGCCTGCTGGCCGCAGGCCCCAGCCATGAACTGGCCGCAGTCACCCCCAGCGGCAAGCTGGACGACGCCTTCACCCACTATCAGGGTGCGGGCAAGGCGCAACACCCGCCACTCATCATCCCGCCACGCCCGGCCACTGACAGCCCGGTCGCCATCGAGGCCCACGACCTCACCCTGCGCTTTGGCGATTTCACTGCAGTGAACAAGGTCAGTTTCGCCATTGGCCGCGGGGAGATCTTCGGCTTCCTCGGCTCCAACGGCTGCGGCAAGACCACCACCATGAAAGTGCTCACCGGCCTGATGCCGGCCAGCGAGGGCAGCGCCAGCCTGCTCGGCTGCCCGGTGGATGCCAGCGACCTGGCCACGCGCAAGCGGGTCGGTTTCATGTCGCAGAGTTTTTCGCTGTATGGCGAGCTCAGCACCCGGCAGAACCTGACCCTGCATGCCCGCCTGTTCGACCTGCCCAAGGCCGAGAGCGCCCAGCGCATCGACGAGTTGATCGAACGCTTCGACCTGAGCGCCATCGCCGACCAGCCGTCAGGCGCCCTGCCCCTGGGCCTGCGCCAGCGCCTGTCACTGGCGGTCGCGGTGCTGCACCGCCCGGAAGTGCTGATCCTCGACGAACCCACCTCCGGCGTCGACCCGGCCGCTCGCGACGATTTCTGGCGCCTGCTGGTGGAGCTGTCACGCGAGCAGGGTGTAACCATTTTCCTGTCCACCCACTTCATGAACGAAGCCCAACGTTGCGACCGCATCTCGCTGATGCATGCCGGCCGGGTGCTAGCCTGCGACACGCCGGATGCCCTGCAGCGCCAGTACCAGGGCAACACCCTGGAAGACGCGTTCGTGCGCTGCCTGGAACAAGCCCAGGAACTGGCGCCACAAGCCAGCGACAACTCCGTGCTGGAACAGGCCGCCACGCCTGTGCCAGCACGGCCCCGAGGCTTCAGCCTGCGTCGCCTGCTGGCGGTGGCCAGCCGTGAGGGCAAGGAGCTGTTGCGCGACAAGGTACGCCTGGCTTTCGCCCTGCTGGGCGCGATGTTCATGATGGTGATCTTCGGCTATGGCATTTCCCTGGATGTGGAAAACCTCGCCTTCGCCGTATACGACCAGGACCAGAGCCCGCAAAGCCGAGCCTATCTCGAAGCCTTCCGTGGTTCGCGCTATTTCGCCGAGCAGGCTCCCATCCGCGACACACGCGAAATGCACCAGCGCCTGCAGCGCTCGGAAATCAAACTGGCGTTGGAAATTCCGCCCGGCTTTGGCCGCGACCTTTATGCGGGACGCCAACCGGTGGTGGCCGCCTGGCTCGACGGCGGCATGCCGTTCCGCGCGGAAACCAGCCGCAACTACGTGGAAGCCGTGCACCAGGCCAACCTCGAGCAACTGGCCAAGGCCAGCCCACAACCGCAGCCGCGCCAGGACCTGGTACGCCTGGAAACCCGTTTTCGCTACAACCAGGATGTGGTCAGCGTGAACGCCATCGGCCCCGGGGTGATGGCGCTGATCCTGGCCTTCATCCCGGCCATGCTCACCGCGCTGGGCATTGTCCGCGAGAAAGAGCTCGGTTCCATCACCAACTTCTACGCCACGCCCCTCACCCGCCTGGAGTTCCTGCTCGGCAAGCAGATGCCCTACCTGGCCGTGAGCCTGGTCAACCTGGCGCTGCTGGTGGCGATGAACCGCTGGCTGTTTGCCGTGCCACTCAAGGGTAGTGTGCTGGCCCTGGCTTGTGGCGGCGTCGCCTACCTGCTGGCAACTACCAGCCTGGGCCTGCTGATCTCGGCCTTCACCCGTACCCAGATCGCCGCCATCCTGGGCACCATGATCATCACCAGCCTGCCGACCATCCAGTTTTCCGGGCTGATCGTGCCACGCTCGTCGCTTGACGGCGCGGCAGCGGTGATGGGCCAGCTATTCCCGGCGGGCTACTTCCTCGACATCGCGGTCGGCACTTTCACCAAGGCGCTGGGCCTGCGCGAACTGTGGTCGCAGTGCCTGATCCTGCTGAGCTTCTTTGCCGTGTTCACCGGCCTGAGCCTGGCCATGCTGAAGAAGCAGGAGGCCTGAGATGTCGCACCTGAACCACACCCTGCGCCTGGGCCTGAAAGAGCTGACCAGCCTGCGCCATGACAGCGTGCTGCTGTTGTTCCTGCTGTACGCCTTCAGCGTGGCCATCTACATGCCGGCAGCCGGCTCGGTGATCGGCGTGCACAACGCCAGCGTCGCGGTGGTGGACGAAGATCACAGCCTGGTTTCGCGCAAACTCGGCGAAGCCTTGCAACCGCCCGAGTTCCAGCCTGCCGTGCCGCTGGCACCGCAACGCCTGGACCAGGCCATGGATAGCGGCCAGTACACTTTCGTGATCAACGTGCCGGTGAATTTCCAGAGCGATCTGCTGGCCGGGCGCTCGCCGGAACTGCAGATCAATGTCGACGCCACGGCCATGAGCCAGGCCTTCATGGGTGCCGGCTACATCGGCCGCATCTTCGAGCGCGAGCTGCTCGACTACAGCCAGCGGAGCAACACGCAAAGCCCGGTGGCGATCAGTGCAAAGGCCCTGTTCAACCCCAACCTGGAGGGTGGCTGGTTCCTGGCGGTGATCCAGATCGTCAACAACATCACTATCCTGGCGATCATCCTCACCGGCACCGCGCTGCTGCGCGAGCGCGAGCACGGCACCCTCGACCACCTGCTGGTGCTGCCATTGACCGCGCTGGAAATCATGCTGGCGAAAATCGCCAGCAACGCGCTGGTGGTGGTGATCTGCACCTGGATTTCGCTGGTGGTGGTGGTCAAGGGCGCGCTGGGCGTGCCGCTGTCCGGTTCGATGGGGTTGTTCCTGGCCGTGACCGCGCTGTACCTGTTCGCCAGTACCGCGCTGGGCATTTTCCTAGCCACCCTGGCGCGCTCGACGCCGCAGTTCGGCCTGCTGGCGATCCCGGTGATCATTCCGATGCTGTTGCTGTCCGGCGGCAGCACGCCGCTGGACAGCATGCCGCAGTGGCTGCAGTGGGTGATGCAGGGGTCGCCGTCGACACACTTCGTCAGCCTTGGCGCCGCAATCCTGTTCCGTGATGCCGGGTGGACGGTGGTGTGGCCAGACATCCTGGCGCTGGCCGTGATCGGCCTGGTGTTCTTCAGCGTGGCGCTGGCGCGGTTTCGCCGAAGCCTGGCGTCCTGAGCCATTACAAGCTCATTCCGCTGCGAAACTGGAAATATAGCAAAAAGACAAAGGGCGCCTTTCGGCGCCCTACTCACAGACAGGTGGGCTTGTCATCGCCATATACCTGCCCGGCTCTGTAATTGCTGGTTGAACCAGGATCCGCAGAGTCTTACAAGCCCCTTACGGGAACGGGCTGATTATCACGCATCCAGCGCAACACTGACAACAGACTGCACTGTTGCTGGATGTGTGAAGCCCAGCGTAAAGCCAACAGCAGCCCTCACGGCGGCGAAATGCTCTGGCCGCATTGTAAAGGTCATGTATTCCCGAGCACCACCCTGCCGCGACCTGACCCGGCACCTGTCCAATCTGGAGGTAGCCACCGTGTAGATCATGTCGCACTTGGCCCAGCACCTCAGGGCCGGGCCAGGCAGATAACTTGGCAGCACAACGTGATGCCTTGCCATGTGATCCGGTGCGGTGGTGCTTAACGGGATTATCGTCACTAACTGGTGATTTTGACTGTGCTTGCGAAGAACGACGACGGGGCGCACCTTGATCATTTCAGGCACTTGAAAGCCTGAAAAGTCGCACATCAGTACAGTCGCCTCTTTCGGCTGGTACTTCAAAGGCATTGCCAACACTCTCGAGCAACTGAAGACAAGGCACAATTTAGCTTGGCCATGCCCCCAGAGACCGAAAACTGGCGGGCTTACAGGAAAGACAGATAGATCCTACAACCGGGGTAAGCCTGACTTCAATCCGGCTTAGCAGCGATAGACCTCACACTGTTTCAGTGTCACTGCACGATCAGGTTGTTGAACAGCAGGTCTTCGACGATCGGCTTGCCCTCTTCGGCTTCCATCACCTGCTGCACCTGCTTCAGCGCCTCTTGGCGAAGATGCTCCTTGGCCTCGACGTTGCTCATGCTGTCCACCGACTGCTGGGTGAACAGCGCCACCAGCTGGTTGCGGATCAGCGGCTCGTGGTGCTTCACCGCCTTCGCGGCTTCGTCGCCAGTCACGCGCAGGGCCACGTCGGCCTTGTACACGCGCAGCCGCGGGCTGCCGTCGAGGGCATAGTTGCCGACAAAGGGCGGGCTCAGGCTGATGTAGGCGACTTTCGGCGCCCCTTCCTTGGCTTCCTCGGCCATGGCCGCAGCCGGCAGCAGCAGCGCCAGCACCATCAAGATCCACGCTTTCACGAATTCGCTCCTCATTACAATTGGCGCCAGCTTACCCAGCATGCCGCTCAAACCCAAGCCCGGGCTTGTGCCGCCACTTATGCCTGCACATCAGGGCAGGCCATGCTCGTTGACCGGGCAGGCGGCCCTCCTACACTTATCGGCCACGACCCGCAAAGGAATAGCCCCGATGAAAGCTGTGTTGTGCAAAACCCTGGGCCCGGCGCAAAACCTGGTGCTGGAAGAGGTGGCCAGCCCGGTGCCAAAGAAAAACGAGATCCTGCTGGATGTCCATGCCGCCGGGGTCAACTTCCCCGATACCCTGATCATCGAAGGCAAGTACCAGTTCCAGCCACCATTGCCATTCTCCCCCGGCGGCGAGGCAGCGGGTGTGGTGGCCGCGGTCGGAGAAAAGGCCGGCGCGTTCAAGGTCGGCGACCGGGTCATGGCGCTGACCGGTTGGGGTGCGTTTGCCGAGCAGGTGGCGGTGCCGTTCTACAATGTGTTGCCGATCCCGGCGAGCATGGACTTCACCACCGCTGCGGCGTTCGGCATGACTTACGGCACCTCCATGCACGCCCTGCGCCAGCGTGGCCAGTTGCAGGTGGGCGAGACCCTGTTGGTGCTGGGCGCGTCCGGCGGGGTCGGCCTGGCGGCGGTGGAGATCGGCAAGGCCATGGGCGCGCGGGTAATCGCGGCCGCCAGCAGTGCGAAAAAACTGGCCGTGGCCAAGGCGGCCGGGGCGGACGAACTGATCGACTACAGCCAGGCCAGCCTGCGTGACGAGATCAAACGCCTGACCGGTGGCCAGGGGGTGGACGTGGTCTACGACCCGGTGGGCGGCGAGCTGTTCGAGCAGGCGGTACGCGGGCTGGCCTGGAATGGCCGGTTGCTGGTGGTGGGCTTTGCCAGCGGGACCATCCCGCAGCTGGCAGCCAACCTGGTGTTGCTCAAGGGCGCGGCGGTGCTCGGGGTATTCTGGGGGGCGTTTGCCCAGCGTCAGCCGGAGGACAATGCGGCCAACTTCCGGCAGCTGTTTGCCTGGCATGCCGAAGGCAAGTTGAAGCCGCTGGTGTCGCAGACTTATCCACTGGCTGAGGCAGGGGCTGCCATTGAAAAGTTGGGGCAGCGTCAGGCTGTGGGTAAGTTGGTCGTGCTGGCCAGGTAAGACAGTTCCGGCCTTTTCGCGGGTGAACCCGCTCCCACAGGGTGGACTGCCCCCGAAAAGTTGGACAGTTTTAGCCAGTAGCCTGAGTCCTGTAGCTGACAGGGCTCAGGCCATTGAGTTTCAGCCTGATGCGGTCATGGTTGTAGTAATGGATGTACTCCTCCAGGCC
>NZ_NFZQ01000199.1 GCF_002165135.1 Pseudomonas sp. SID14000
GCGCCCCGCCAAGGTGGCGGGGAACGGGCTTGGGAATTTTCCGCAGTGTGCGGGAGAAATGGCTGGGCGTCATCTGGTTGATGGTTTCGGGGAGGCACCGGGGTGTACGGCTTGGATTTTGCGCGGGCGGCGCTCGATCCCACAGGCGCCAAAACTCTATCGCCAGGCACCTCGAAACTAATCACAGGACCCAGGCCAGCGCGCCTCCAGCTAAGGAGCCTTCCCCCGCCCAACCAGCTGCTGCCTC
>NZ_NFZQ01000200.1 GCF_002165135.1 Pseudomonas sp. SID14000
TGGGGCAGTTGAGCGGGCCGTTGCTGGCGGCGCTCAGCAGCCATTACAGCGGCGGGCTGCAGCCGGCGCTGATGGTGGCGGCGGGAGGGTTGGTGGTGGCTGGGGGGTTGGTGCTGATTGCCGGCACAGGCTACACATTACCCTACAACTTTACGCAACTGCTGCTTCACCCAAGGCTCGGCACTCACCAGGATCACCCCCAGCAGCACCATCAACGCGCCAACCACAAAGTTCAGGCTCAGCGGC
>NZ_NFZQ01000201.1 GCF_002165135.1 Pseudomonas sp. SID14000
GAGCGCCTGGCGGCCATTGCCAAGTCGGCGGGTGGGCCATCCATGTGGCAGACTCTGACCGAGGCACCTGCGGGCTGATTTTTTTGCTTGCCTTGGGGTGTTTGATGTCTGTGAGATCGAGCGCCGCGCGGGCGGCGCTCGATTTACGCGCCACCTCAACACTCAAGACAGGCACGTCAACTACCCTGAAATGGACGCCATGTCCTTCGGAGGTAGCCGCCTGATGTACAAGGACCTCAAGTTCCC
>NZ_NFZQ01000202.1 GCF_002165135.1 Pseudomonas sp. SID14000
GCAACCAGCGGCGCAGCAGCAGCCCGTTCGAGCTGAGTTCGGCGCCTGCCGAAAAAGGCTGATATTTCGGGTGGGTTCGGGGTGTATGCCTCGGGTTTGATGGTGCGGCGGAAATCGAGCGCCGCCCCCGTTTCGCCGAACATCCCAGGCCCCTCACAAACCTTCGTGTACACCCGTTCACCCAGCCCCCTGTCTCCCGTACACTGCGCGATTGCGACAGTGTTTGTCGCATTGCCGAAAACCTT
>NZ_NFZQ01000203.1 GCF_002165135.1 Pseudomonas sp. SID14000
TCGGCGACTGCGTGGCCCAGCGCAACGTGCATGCGGCGATCTACGACGCCTTGCGCCTGTGCAAGGACTTCTGATCGCACTGGCATGAACACCGCCCCCGAGGGCGGGATTGGCCCCCTGTGGGAGCCTCCCATGTTGAACACCCTTCTACCCATCCTGCTGTTCGCTGCCCTTGGCCTGGCGGTGCTCGGCGCCCTGCGCCGGGTGCGCATGTGGCGGCGTGGCCGGCCGTCCAAAGTCAACCT
>NZ_NFZQ01000204.1 GCF_002165135.1 Pseudomonas sp. SID14000
AGACCCAGGGCAGCGTTGATTTCGAGACCCCGGCCAACGACGTCTACAACAACGGCTCGACCGTTAGCGTGACCATCGAAAGCGCCACGGGCGGTAACTTCGAGCAGTTGGTGCCGAACCCGACGCCAGCTCAGACCACCATCAACGACTCGGTGGACACCACCACCGCGACGCTGACGGCGAACCCGTCGGTGACCGAAGGTGGCGTGATCACTTACACCGTGACCCTGAGCAACCCGGCCCA
>NZ_NFZQ01000205.1 GCF_002165135.1 Pseudomonas sp. SID14000
TGAAAAGCCGCCCTATAATGCGCACCACTCCAACGCGGTAGCGAAGCAAAGCCAGCCACCCTGTTGAGTCAAGTGTTTGAAGCTAAACGAGTTTCTCGCAAAAAACTTCAAAATAAACGCTTGACAGAAAATGAGGAAAGCGTAGAATGCGCGCCTCGGTTGAGACGAAAAGCTCTTAACCAAACGCTCTTTAACAAATCGAATCAAGCAA
>NZ_NFZQ01000206.1 GCF_002165135.1 Pseudomonas sp. SID14000
GCAGTCAACCTGTCGCTCAACGGCACCGTGGTGGAAGGCCGCACGGCCACTACCAACCTCCTGGTATTCACCGTCAGCGTCGCCAGCAACGGTTCCGTTACCCTCGACCAGCTCCGCGCCATCGTGCATCCCGACACCAGCAACCCCGATGACGCGAAGACCCTGACCTCCGACAACCTGGTGACCTTGACCGCGACCAAGAC
>NZ_NFZQ01000020.1 GCF_002165135.1 Pseudomonas sp. SID14000
TGCATTCTTTATCGGCGCTTTGGTGGAAGGGGTGGGGCGATGTCTCCCACGGTCTGTACTGCTGTGAACAGTCAGAATCGGGCATTTAGTCCCACCCCCCCTTCAAGTCTAACCATACAAGCGGGTTCACCCGCGAACCGGGGCAACGCCCCGGCCAGGCACTCAAGTGGCCGGCCGAACCGCCCGCCACAATTTCCCCGCAATACCCACCACCGCCAGCACCACCGCACCAGCCACAACCCCGACACCGCCGTTGAGCAGCGCCACGGTCAACGCCCCGCCACGCCCTTCGCTGAACGCCTCGATGGCATGATGCAGCGGCTCGATGCCATGTACCAGAATCCCGCCACCGACCAGAAACATGGCCGCCGTGCCTATCACCGACAGGCTCTTCATCATGTATGGCGCGGTTCGCAGGATGCCGTTACCGACCGCCTGGGCCAGGCGCGACGCCTTCCGGGTCAGCCACAACCCCAGGTCATCGAGCTTGACGATGCCACCCACCAGCCCGTAAACGCCGATGGTCATGACAATGGCGATCCCGGACAGCACGATGATCTGCTGGCTCAATGGTGAGTCAGCGACAATGCCCAAGGTAATGGCAATGATTTCCGCCGACAGGATGAAGTCGGTACGCACCGCACCCTTGATCTTGGTTTTCTCGAATGCCACCAGGTCGACATTGGCATCGGCCACCGCCTCCTTGAGCGCTGCATGTTCGGCGTCATCCTCGGCCTTGCTGTGCAAGAACTTGTGCGCCAGCTTCTCGAAGCCCTCAAAGCACAGGTAGGCACCGCCCAGCATCAACAATGGCGTCACCGCCCACGGAATGAACGCACTGATCAGCAGTGCCGCCGGCACCAGGATAGCCTTGTTCACCAGCGACCCTTTGGCCACCGCCCACACCACAGGCAACTCGCGATCGGCGCGCACCCCGGTGACCTGCTGGGCGTTCAGCGCCAGGTCATCGCCCAGTACGCCTGCGGTCTTTTTCGCCGCCACCTTGGTCATCACCGAGACGTCATCGAGCACCGTGGCGATGTCGTCGATCAGTACCAGTAGACTGCTTCCTGCCATGTTTGCCTGCATCCAGAAGAATAAGTGTCCAGGATTCTAGCCCAAAGCCGCTGCCTTGAGCGCCCGTCGAACCCGGTGCTACCATGCCCGATCCCTCTTAGAGGTGGCCAGACACGAGGAAGATCCCTGACCATGAGCACCATTCGCGAGCGCAACAAGGAACTGATCCTGCGCGCGGCCAGCGAGGAATTCGCCGACAAGGGCTTCGCCGCCACCAAGACCAGCGATATCGCGGCAAAGGCCGGCCTGCCCAAGCCGAACGTGTATTACTACTTCAAATCCAAGGACAACCTCTACCGCGAGGTCCTGGAAAGTATTATCGCGCCCATCATGCAGGCATCGACCCCGTTCAATGCCGACGGTGATCCGAAGGAAGTGCTGAGTGCGTACATTCGCTCGAAGATCCGCATTTCCCGCGACCTGCCGCATGCGTCCAAGGTGTTCGCCAGTGAGATCATGCACGGTGCCCCGCACCTGTCGCCGAACCAGGTGGCGCAGCTGAACGAGCAGGCTCGGCATAACATCGAGTGCATCCAGCGCTGGATCGACCGCGGGCAGATCGCCCATGTTGACGCGCATCACCTGATGTTCAGCATCTGGGCAGCGACCCAGACCTATGCCGATTTCGATTGGCAGATTTCCGCGGTGACTGGCAAGGCCAAGCTTGCCGACAGCGATTATGACGCGGCAGCGGAGACCATCATCCGCATGGTACTCAAGGGTTGTGAGCCCGAGGTAGCCTGACCCCCGGCGCTGGCTTCTTCGCGGGTGAACCCGCTCCCACAGGGACACCACGAGCTTCAAGCCTGTGATGATCCTGTGGGAGCGGGTTCACCCGCGAATAGGCCGGAACAGGCAATAGAGACTTAGGCTGCTACACCCGCATCCGCCTTCAACCCCACCTCCTCGATCGCACTGATCGCGCACTGCTCGTCGATATCCGACGTATCCCCGCTGATTCCTACCGCACCCAGCACCTTGCCGTCCTGATCACGCACCAGCACGCCACCCGGCGCCGGCACCACCGGCCGCTCGCCCAACCCGTTCAGCGCAGCAAAGAACGCCGGCCGTTGCTGCGCATCCAGCGCCAGCAGGCGCGAGCCCTTGCCCAGGGCAATCGCGCCCCAGGCCTTGCCCGTGGCCACCTCCGGCCGAATCAGGCTGGCGCCATCCTCGCGCTGCAGCGCCAGCAAGTGGCCGCCGGCATCCAGCACCGCCACGGTCAGTGGCGCGGCATTGATCTTGCGGCCCGCCGCCAGCGCGGCATTCACAAGGCTGACCGCGACTTTCAGGTTCAAAGCGTTCATGGAAAGGTCCTCTTCTTGTTGTGAGAAGCCCTGAGGGCAGTTGAAAACCGATAGATCAAATAGAACACAACGAAAGATGTTTTTGTATACAATATTTTGAAATGATCGTATGCGATAGCGCAAACGCCCGTTTTCATGGGCGCTCGAACGAAAGCGACATCCGCCGACGAAAACCCGTTGACCTGAGCGGCCAGCCGTGAATACACTCTGGCACAAAGCAAGTTGTATACAATTACAAAATCGATGAGGCACAAACCATGAGCAAAATGAGAGCAATCGATGCAGCCGTTCTGGTCATGCGCCGTGAAGGTGTAGATACCGCGTTCGGCATCCCGGGGGCTGCCATCAACCCGTTGTACTCAGCCCTGAAGAAAGTCGGTGGCATCGATCACGTCCTCGCTCGTCACGTCGAAGGCGCCTCGCACATGGCCGAGGGTTACACCCGTGCCAACCCGGGCAACATCGGCGTGTGCATCGGCACCTCCGGCCCAGCCGGCACCGACATGGTCACCGGCCTGTACAGTGCCTCCGCCGACTCCATCCCGATCCTCTGCATCACCGGCCAGGCACCACGTGCCCGCCTGCACAAGGAAGACTTCCAGGCTGTCGACATCACCAACATCGTCAAGCCGGTCACCAAGTGGGCCACCACCGTTCTGGAACCAGGCCAGGTGCCTTACGCCTTCCAGAAGGCCTTCTATGAAATGCGCACCGGCCGCCCAGGCCCGGTACTGATCGACCTGCCGTTCGACGTGCAGATGGCCGAAATCGAATTCGACATCGACGCCTACGAACCGCTGCCAGTGCACAAGCCATCCGCCACCCGCGTACAGGCCGAAAAAGCCCTGGCCCTGCTCAACGACGCCGAGCGCCCGCTGCTGGTAGCCGGTGGCGGCATCATCAACGCCGACGCCAGCGACAAGCTGGTCGAGTTCGCCGAACTGACCGGTGTACCGGTAATCCCGACCCTGATGGGCTGGGGCACCATCCCGGATGACCACGCACAGATGGTCGGCATGGTCGGCCTGCAGACTTCACACCGCTATGGCAACGCCACCCTGCTGAAATCCGACCTGGTGTTCGGTATCGGTAACCGCTGGGCCAACCGCCACACCGGTTCCGTCGACGTCTACACCGAAGGCCGCAAGTTCGTGCACGTGGACATCGAGCCGACCCAGATCGGCCGCGTGTTCACCCCGGACCTGGGTATCGTTTCCGATGCCGGAAAGGCACTGGACGTGTTCCTCGAAGTGGCCCGCGAGTGGAAAGCCGCTGGCAAGCTGAAGTGCCGCAAGGCCTGGCTGGAAGACTGCCAGCAGCGCAAGGCCAGCCTGCAGCGCAAGACCCACTTCGACAACGTACCGGTCAAGCCGCAACGTGTTTACGAAGAAATGAACCAGGTATTCGGCAAGGACACCTGCTACGTCAGCACCATCGGCCTGTCGCAGATCGCCGGCGCACAGTTCCTGCATGTGTACAAGCCACGCCACTGGATCAACTGCGGCCAGGCCGGCCCGCTGGGCTGGACCATCCCTGCCGCCCTGGGCGTGGTCAAGGCCGACCCGAAACGCAAGGTGGTCGCGCTGTCGGGTGACTACGACTTCCAGTTCATGATCGAAGAGCTGGCGGTAGGTGCGCAGTTCAACCTGCCGTACGTGCACGTACTGGTGAACAACGCCTACCTGGGTCTGATCCGTCAGGCGCAACGTGGCTTCGACATGGATTACTGTGTACAACTGGCGTTCGAGAACATCAACGCCACCGACGCGGCCACCTACGGTGTCGACCACGTTGCCGTGGTCGAAGGCCTGGGCTGCAAGGCCCTCCGCGTGTTCGAGCCGGCAGACATCGCCCCTGCCCTGCTCAAGGCACAGAAGATGGCCGAAGAGTTCCGCGTGCCGGTGGTGGTCGAAGTGATTCTCGAGCGCGTGACCAACATTTCCATGGGCACCGAGATCAACGCGGTCAACGAGTTCGAAGACCTGGCCCTGGTCGGCAACGACGCGCCGACCGCCATCTCGCTGCTGGACTGATCGCCTGACGCCCCCGTGCCGGCCCCAACCTGAGGGCGCCGGGGGCCTTCATCGCAAGGAGACACAACATGCCTCGCTTCGCTGCCAACCTGTCCATGCTGTTCACCGAACAGGACTTCCTGGCCCGCTTCAAGGCTGCCGCCGATGCTGGTTTCAGTGGCGTCGAATACCTCTTCCCGTACGACTTCAGCGCTGCCGAAATCAAGCAGCAGCTGCAGGCCAACGGCCTGACCCAGGTGCTGTTCAACCTGCCGGCGGGTGACTGGTCGAAGGGTGAGCGCGGTATCACCTGCCACCCTGACCGCGTCGAGGAATTCCGCGCCGGGGTCGACAAGGCCATCGAATACGCCAAGGTGCTGGGCAACACCCAAGTCAACGCCCTGGCCGGCATTCGCCCACAAGGCCCGGACTGCGCCACCGTGCGCAAGACCTTCGTGGAGAACCTGCGCTACGCCGCCGACAAGCTCAAAGCTGCCGGGATCCGCCTGGTCATGGAAATGATCAACACCCGCGATATCCCCGGCTTCTACCTGAACACCACGAAACAGGCCCTGGAGATCCAGGCCGAAGTGGGCAGCGACAACCTGTTCCTGCAGTACGACATCTACCACATGCAGATCATGGAAGGTGACCTGGCTCGCACCATGGAAGCCAACCTGAAACTGATCAACCACATCCAGCTGGCCGACAACCCCGGCCGTAACGAACCAGGCACCGGCGAGATCAACTACCGCTTCCTGTTCGAGCACCTGGACCGCATCGGCTACCAGGGCTGGGTGGGCGCGGAGTACAAGCCGCTGACCACCACCGAAGCGGGCCTGGGCTGGCTGAAGACCCATAACGCAATCTAAAGGCTAAGCACAGCCCTCTGCGGGACGCAGGACACTGTGGGAGCGGGTTTACCCGCGAACACCGGCGAAGCCGGTGCCATCCACCGCGGTGCCTGCTTCGCGGGTGAACCCGCTCCCACAGGGTGCCCGGGCAGTCTGCTCCATCGAGATTCAACAAATACAACGAGGTAATCTCTCATGGCTAAAATCGGTTTCATCGGCACCGGCATCATGGGCAAGCCCATGGCTCAGAACCTGCAGAAAGCAGGTCACAGCATCTTCGTTTCCACTCACCACGACGCTGCCCCGGCCGACCTGATCGCCGCCGGTGCCGTGGCCCTGGCCAACCCGAAGGAAGTGGCCCAGGAAGCCGAGTTCATCATCGTCATGGTCCCCGACACCCCGCAGGTCGAGAGCGTCCTGTTCGGTGAAAACGGCGTGGCCGAAGGCGTGGGCCCGAACAAGGTGGTGATCGACATGAGTTCGATCTCCCCTACCGCCACCAAAGCCTTCGCCGAGAAAATCAAGGCTACCGGCGCTGCCTACCTGGACGCCCCGGTGTCCGGCGGCGAAGTCGGTGCCAAGGCCGCGACCCTGAGCATCATGGTCGGCGGCTGCCCGAAAGCCTTCGAACGCACCCTGCCGCTGTTCGAAGCCATGGGCAAGAACATCACCCGCGTCGGTGGCAATGGCGACGGCCAGACCGCCAAGGTGGCCAACCAGATCATCGTTGCCCTGAACATCCAGGCCGTTGCCGAAGCCCTGCTGTTCGCCGCCAGGAACGGCGCCGACCCGGCCAAGGTACGTGAAGCACTGATGGGCGGCTTCGCTTCGTCGAAGATCCTCGAAGTGCACGCCGAGCGCATGATCAAGGGCACCTTCGACCCAGGCTTCCGCATCAACCTGCACCAGAAGGACCTGAACCTTGCCCTGCAAGGCGCCAAGGAACTGGGCATCAACCTGCCCAACACGTCCAATGCCCAGCAAGTGTTCAACACCTGCCAGGCCTTGGGCGGCGGCAACTGGGACCACTCGGCGCTGATCAAAGGCCTGGAGCACATGGCCAACTTCTCGATCCGCGACGACAAGTAAGTAATTTTTAGCCTTCACCGGCCTCTTCGCGGGTGAACCCGCTCCCACAGGTTTTACGCCGTCTTCAGCCTCTGTGAGGCCCCTGTGGGAGCGGGTTTACCCGCGAAGAAGCCAACACCTTTGAACCTGCGACCACAGGTTCAAAGGTGGTACCGAGCAACACCCGCCCCTGGTTCGGCCTGCACGGAGGCAGTTCCAGGGGCGTTTTTGATTCTGCAGAACAACAATAATTGGGAGCCTGCCATGTCGGTCGATCCGCAAAAACTTCTCCGCGAGCTGTTCGACACAGCCATCGCCGCCGCCCACCCCCGTCAAGTCCTCGAACCCTACCTGCCCGCCGACCGCAGCGGCCGGGTCATCGTCATCGGCGCCGGCAAGGCCGCAGCCGCCATGGCCGAAGTGGTCGAGAAAAGCTGGCAGGGCGAAGTCTCTGGCCTGGTCGTAACCCGTTACGGCCATGGCGCCAACTGCCAGAAGATCGAGGTGGTCGAAGCCGCCCACCCGGTCCCCGACGCCGCCGGCCTGGCCGTGGCCAAGCGTGTGCTGGAACTGGTCAGCAACCTCAGTGAAGACGACCGCGTCATCTTCCTGCTGTCCGGCGGAGGCTCGGCGCTGCTGGCCCTGCCGGCCGAAGGCCTGACCCTGGCCGACAAGCAGCAGATCAACAAGGCGCTGCTGAAATCCGGCGCCACCATCGGCGAGATGAACTGCGTACGCAAGCACCTCTCGGCGATCAAGGGCGGCCGCCTGGCCAAGGCTTGCTGGCCGGCCACGGTGTACACCTATGCCATTTCCGATGTACCGGGCGACCTCGCCACGGTGATCGCCTCCGGCCCTACCGTGGCCGACCCGAGCACCTCGGCCGATGCCCTGGCCATCCTCAAGCGCTACAACATCGAAGCGCCCAAGGCCGTTATCGACTGGCTCAACAACCCAGCCTCGGAAACCGTCAAGGCCGATGACCCGGCCCTGGCCCGCAGCCACTTCCAGCTGGTCGCCAAGCCCCAGCAGTCGCTTGAAGCCGCCGCGGTCAAAGCCCGCCAGGCCGGGTTCAGCCCGCTGATCCTCGGCGACCTGGAGGGTGAGTCGCGCGAAGTAGCCAAGGTGCACGCCGGTATCGCCCGGCAGATCGTCCAGCACGGCCAGCCACTGAAGGCGCCCTGCGTGATCCTGTCCGGCGGCGAAACCACCGTGACCGTACGCGGTAACGGCCGTGGCGGGCGCAACGCCGAGTTCCTGCTCAGCCTCACCGAAAGCCTCAAAGGCCTGCCGGGCGTGTACGCCCTGGCCGGTGACACCGACGGTATCGATGGCTCGGAAGAAAACGCCGGCGCCTTCATGACCCCGGCCAGCTACGCCCGTGCCGAAGCCCTGGGCCTGTCGGCCAGCGATGAGCTGGACAACAACAACGGCTACGGCTACTTCGCCGCCCTGGATGCGCTGATCGTCACCGAGCCGACCCGTACCAACGTCAACGACTTCCGCGCCATCCTGATTCTCGAGACTGCCCAATCATGACGCCTGATAAAAAAGTCAAAATCCTCGCCACCCTTGGCCCTGCGATCAAAGGCATCGACGATATCCGCCAACTGGTAGAAGCCGGGGTGAACATCTTCCGCCTCAACTTCAGCCACGGCGAGCACGCCGACCACGCCCTGCGTTACCAGTGGATCCGCGAAGTCGAGCAGCAACTGAACTACCCGCTGGGCATCCTCATGGACCTGCAGGGGCCGAAGCTGCGCGTTGGCCGCTTTGCCGACGGCAAGGTGCAATTGCAACGCGGCCAGGCCCTGCGCCTGGACCTGGACAAGACCCCGGGTGACAACCGCCGGGTCAACCTGCCCCACCCCGAGATCATCGCCGCCCTCGAGCCGGGCATGGACCTGCTGCTGGACGACGGCAAGCTGCGCCTGCGCGTCACCGCCAAGCACAGCGACGCCATCGACACCGAAGTGCTGGCCGGTGGCGAGCTGTCCGATCGCAAGGGGGTCAACGTACCGCAAGCGGTGCTCGACCTTTCACCGCTCACCGAAAAAGACCGTCGTGACCTGGCCTTCGGCCTGGAACTGGGTGTGGACTGGGTGGCCCTGTCGTTCGTGCAGCGCCCAGAAGACATCACCGAAGCACGCCAGCTGATCGGTGACCGTGCCTACCTGATGGCGAAGATCGAAAAGCCATCGGCAGTCGAACAGCTGCAAGCCATCGCCGAACTGTCGGATGCGATCATGGTGGCCCGTGGCGACCTGGGCGTGGAAGTGCCGGCCGAAAGCGTGCCGCAGATCCAGAAACGCATCATCGGCACCTGCCGCCAGTTGGGCAAGCCGGTGGTGGTGGCCACGCAGATGCTCGAATCCATGCGCTTCTCGCCGGCACCGACCCGTGCCGAAGTCACCGACGTGGCCAATGCCGTGGCCGAAGGTGCCGATGCGGTGATGCTGTCGGCCGAGACTGCCTCGGGTGAGTACCCGCTGGAAGCCGTGCAGATGATGAGCAAGATCATCCGCCAAGTGGAAAACGGCCCGGACTACCAGGCCCAGCTCGATGTTGGCCGGCCGAAGGCCGAGGCAACCGTGTCGGACGCCATCAGCTGCGCCATCCGCCGTATCAGCGGCATCCTGCCGGTGGCGGTGCTGGTCAACTACAGCGAGTCGGGCGCTTCTACCCTGCGCGCAGCACGCGAGCGGCCACGGGCACCGATCCTCAACCTGACCCCGAACCTGGCCACCGCCCGCCGCCTGAGCGTGGCGTGGGGCGTGCACTCGGTGGTCAACGACCGCCTGCGTCAGGTCGATGAGGTTGTTTCCACTGCGCTGGAGATTGCCCAGGCACAGGGCATGGCCAGCCGTGGCGACACGCTGCTGATCACGGCCGGTGTGCCTTTCGGCAAGCCAGGGTCGACTAACACGCTGCGGATCGAGACCTTGATCTGAGAGTTTGGGGGCGCTCTGCGCCCCATTCGCAGCACAAGGCTGCTCCTACAAAGGGCCCACGCAGCGAGAGGTTTTCCCTTTGTAGGAGCAGCCTTGTGCTGCGAATGGAGGGCAAAGCCCTCCTCGTACACCGAAACACCAGACCTGCGGAAAACCCGCGGCCCAAAGAGGCCCACCGCGCCCCATCAACCTCACTGACTGCCCCGATGTACACCAAAAATTTCGTCAACCCGTGCCCCGACTGGGCCACGGCGTTACTCAACGGCTTCAGCCAAGTGCTGCTGCTGCGCAGCCCCCTGTGCGGCCTGTGCTGCCTGCTGGCCATTCTGCTGACCGCCCCCGACCTGGTCGGTGGCGCCCTGCTCGGTGCCCTTGCCGGCCTGCTCACCGCCCAGGCACGCGGCTACGACCGTGCCGACCGCCAGGCCGGCCTGTACAGCTACAACGGCGTGCTGATCGGCATCCTGATCAGCGCCGTGCTGCCCTGGTCGGTCATCCTGCCGCCACTGATCATCGCCGCAGGCGGCCTGTCCAGCATCATCACCCACCAGTGGCGCAAGCGCGGCGGCAAGCTGCTGATCGCCTACACCTCCCCCTTCGTGCTGCTGGGCTGGGCCATACTGCTGATCGCCAGCCCCTCGCCCAGCGGCTTCGTCGAAGCCGATCCGCTGTACGCGGTGGCGCGCGGCGTAGGCCAGATCTTCCTGCTCGACCAGCCACTGGCCGGTCTGCTGATCATCATCGGCATGTTCATTGCCAATCCTTATGCCGCAATGTGGGCAGTGATCGGTTCGGCCATCGGCGGCGGCGTGGCACTGTTCGCCGACCAGGCACAAGCCGCCTGGCTGGGCCTGTACGGTTTCAACGCAGCGCTGGCGGCACTGGCGTTCAGCAGGCAGGGTGAAAAGCCGTGGGTGACACTGCTGGCCATCGCCCTGGCCCTGCTGCTACAGCCTCTGTTCAAGCTGCTACCGGTGCCCGGCCTGACCGCGCCCTTCGTCGCCGCCTGCTGGCTGATGCACCTGGGCTGCCACCTGGCCCAGCCCAGGCAGCGCGATGCCAGCGGCTTGCACAGCTGAATTACAGCCCCTAGGCTCAGCCCATCGCTTTTGTGGAACGAGCCAATGAACAACCCTGCGAGCCTGCGCGAGCAGCTTTACATCATCGTCTTCCAGACCGATACCGTGGCTGGAAGACGCTTCGACAAGATCCTCCTGCTGATCATCCTGGCCAGCCTGGTCACGGTCATCCTCGACAGCATCGACGAAGTGCACCAAGGCTACGCCGGCCTGCTGGCCGGCATCGAGTGGGGCTTTACCGCTATCTTCCTGGCCGAGTACCTCACCCGCCTGTACTGCTCGCCCAAGCCGCTGCGCTATGCCTTCAGCTTTTATGGCCTGGTCGATCTGCTGGCGATCGTGCCGGGGATCATCGCGCTGTACTACAGCGACGCCCAGTACCTGCTGATCATCCGCGTGATACGGATGCTGCGAATCTTCCGTGTGCTCAAGCTCAGCCCGTACCTCAAACAGGCCCATTACCTGATGGAGGCGCTGCGCGGCAGCAAACAGAAGATCATCGTGTTCCTGGTGACCGTATCGACCCTGGTGACGGTGTTCGGCACCTTGATGTATGTGATCGAGGGGCCTGAGCATGGTTTTACCAGCATCCCCAAGGGCATCTACTGGGCCATCGTTACCCTGACCACGGTGGGCTTTGGCGACATTGTGCCGAAGACGCCGCTGGGGCAGGTGCTCTCGTCGCTGGTGATGATTACCGGTTATTCGATCATCGCCGTGCCAACCGGGATCTTTACCGCCGAGTTGGCCAACGCCATGCGCGGGGAGCAGCTGCAGCACGATTGCCCCACCTGCAGCAAGAAGAACCATGAGCATGGCGCGGCGTTCTGTTCCCGATGTGGGAATGTGCTGTTTCCCAAGCAATGATGCCGCCTGTGCCGGCCCTTTCGCGGGTAAACCCGCTCCCACAGGATCACCACAGGCCTGAACCCTGTTCGGTCCCTGTGGGAGCGGGTTTACCCGCGAAAGGGCCGGCACGGGCAGAAGCATAACCAAAGTGTTTTTTGTTCTTTAACCCCCACAAACCCACCCGCTATAGTCGCAGGCAAACTGCCAACACCTTCTCGCTAACAAGGAAGCAACGTGAAAAAACTCTTCACCGCCTCGCTGCTCGCCGCAGGCCTTGCCTTGGGCAATTTCGCCCAGGCCGCCCCCACCCTGCTCAACGTTTCCTACGACGTGATGCGCGACTTCTACAAGGACTACAACCCGGCCTTCCAGAAGCACTGGGAAGCCGAGCACAACGAAAAGGTCAATGTGCAGATGTCCTTCGGCGGCTCGAGCAAGCAGGCGCGAGCGGTGATCGATGGCCTGCCGGCCGATGTCATCACCATGAACATGGCCACCGACATCAACGCCCTGGCCGACAACGGCAAGCTGGTGCCGGACAACTGGGTCAGCCGCCTGCCGAACAACAGCGCGCCGTTCACCTCGGCCACTGTGTTCATCGTGCGCAAGGGTAACCCCAAGGCGCTGAAAGACTGGCCCGACCTGCTCAAGGATGGCGTGCAGGTAATCGTGCCCAACCCCAAGACCTCGGGTAACGGCCGCTACACCTACCTGTCGGCCTGGGGCTATGTGCTCAAGCAAGGCGGTGATGAAAACAAGGCCAAGGACTTCGTCGGCAAGCTGTTCAAGCAGGCGCCGGTGTTGGACACCGGTGGCCGTGCCGCCACCACCACCTTCATGACCAACCAGATCGGCGACGTGCTGGTGACCTTCGAGAACGAAGCCGAAATGATCGCCCGCGAGTTCGGCCGCGACCAGTTCGAAGTGGTCTACCCGAGCGTGTCGGCCGAAGCCGAGCCGCCGGTTAGCGTGGTCGACAAGGTGGTGGCGAAGAAAGGCACCCAGGCCGCGGCCGAGGAATACCTGAAGTACCTGTGGTCGCCAGCCGCCCAGGAAATCGCCGCACAGAACTACCTGCGCCCGCGTGATGCGACGGTACTGGCCAAGTACACCGACCGTTTCCCGAAAGTGGACTTCCTGTCGGTTGAGAAGACCTTTGGTGACTGGCGCACCGTGCAGAAGACCCACTTCAATGATGGTGGGGTGTTTGACCAGATCTACACCAACAACCAGTAATTGATGTAAGCCTTACCGGCCTCTTCGCGGCTAAAGCCGCTCCCACAGGTACCCCACAGCCCTCAGGTTTTGCACGGTACCTGTGGGAGCGGGTTTACCCGCGAAGAGGCCAGCAAGGGCAACATCAGACCTGGCGGAACACCAGGGCCTTCAAGCCCCCCGCCGGGTCCACGTCAGGAAACTCAGGCGGGTTCTCCAGCCGCTCGACAAATGCCAGCGACGGAGCCTGCTCCGCCATCCCCTCGATCAGGAACTCCGGCCCGATCCCCGGGTCGTTCACGCACGCCAGCACCGTCCCGCCTTCGCTCAGCAACTCCGGCAAGCGCCGCAGAATCTTCGCGTAATCCTGGGTCAGCACAAAGCTGCCGCGCTGGAAGGTCGGCGGGTCGATGATGATCAGGTCGTAAGGCCCGTACTTGCGCACCTTGCCCCACGACTTGAACAGCTCGTGCCCCAGGTACGCCACCCGCGACGCATCGTGGCCATTCAGACGGTGGTTGTCCCGACCCCGGGACAATGCCGACTTGGCCATGTCCAGGTTCACCACCTGCTCGGCGCCACCGGCAATCGCCGCCACCGAGAAACCGCAGGTGTAGGCGAACAGGTTCAGCACGCGCTTGCCCGCCGCCTGCTCGCGCACCCAGCGCCGGCCATAGCGCATGTCGAGGAACAGGCCATTGTTCTGTCGAACGCCCAGGTCCAGCAGGTAGGTCAGGCCGTCCTCGACCACCTCGCGCTGCTGGCACGGCTCGCCCAGCAGCCACTGGCCCGGACTGTCGGGCAGGTAGCGATGCTGGACAAGGATGGCCTGGCCAGCCCACTGCGGGCGCTCGGCAAGAGTGCGCAACATGGCCTCCAGTTCGGCCAGCTGGCCTTCAGGCGGCTCGCGGAACAGGGCGACCGACAGCACCCCTTGCAACCAGTCGACGGTGACCTGCTCCAGGCCCGCCCAGCAGCGGCCACGGCCGTGGAACAGGCGGCGGGTTTCCTGCGGGGCAGGGTCGAGGGCGGCGAGCAGGTGTTGCTCCAGAGTCTGGATCGGCGAAGTCATCATGGGTCGCAGGCTGGCAAAAGCGGCATTCTACCTTGCGGGCCCTTTCGCGGGTAAACCCGCTCCCACAGGTGCTGCACACGGTTCGGGCCTGTGGTGATCCTGTGGGAGCGGGTTTACCCGCGAAAGGGCCCGCAAAACCACCTCATTCCTCGGCCACAACCCGCGCTGGCCGGAACCACCACCCCTGCTGCATTCCCGCCGCCGCCAGCAGGATCAACGCCACCCCCAGCCATTGCAACGGCGCCAACCGGTGCCCGAACGCCACCCAGTCCACCAGAATCGCCGCAATCGGGTAAATGAACGACAGCGCCCCGGTCAACGCCGTAGGCAAGCGCTGGATGGCGCTGTACAGCAGCACATACATCAAGCCGGTGTGCACCATGCCCAAGGTCACCAGGCTGGCCAGCGCCGGCACTTCACCCGGCAACCCGCCAAGCTTGACCCACGGCGCCAGCAACAACACACCCGTGGCCACCTGGATTAGCGCGATCAGGTGCGGTGGCGTGCCACTCAGGCGCTTGATGATCAACGCCGCGATGGCATACAGGAAGGCCGCCCCCAGCGCCAGCGCAATGCCCAGCAAATAGTCCTCACCGCCACCCTGCCCCGCGCCATGGGCACTGACGATGGCCAGCATGCCGAGGAACGCCACGCTCAGCCAGGTGACTTTGGCCAGGGTGATCTTCTCGCCCAGGAACACTGCCGCCAGCCCCACCAGAATGAACGGCTGCACGTTGTACACCGCCGTGCCGATCGCGATCGACGCCCGCGAGTAGGAGGCGAACAGCAGTACCCAGTTGCCGACGATGGCCACACCGCTGGCAATCGCCAGCAGGAACGCCGTGCGGCTGATCACGCCAGGCCGCAGGAAGCCGAACCCCGCGCAAATCGCCAGCAAGGTTACGGTACCGAACACGCAACGCCAGAACACCACCTCTAGCACCGGTTGGCCGGATACCAGCACGAACCAGCCGATGGTCCCGGAAATCAGCATGGCGGCAACCATTTCCAGCGAGCCACGACGCAATGAATTGTCCATCTCAAACCTCCTGTTGGCGATGGGCACAGTATGCAAAGGTTGCCGGCCCGCCTTCCAGCTGATAACGAAGGCAGATTGAGATGTTTGCCTTTATTATCAAGGTAAATCACGCGAAAAACCTGATTGAGGTAACCATGACCGATGCCATCGACCAACTGTTGATCAACGCGCTGATGGAAGACTCGCGCCGCTCGCTCAAGGCCCTGGCCCAAATCAGCGGGTTGTCGGCGCCCAGCGTCAGCGAACGCCTGCGCCGCCTGGAGGAGCGCGGCGTGTTGCGCGGTTACACCGTAGACGTCGACCCGCGCGCCTTTGGCTACCAGCTGCAGGCCATCGTGCGCATCCGCCCGCTACCCGGGCAGCTGCAGGAGGTGGAACGGCAGATCATCGCCATCCCAGAGTTCACCGAGTGCGACAAGGTTATTGGCGAGGACTGCTTCATCGCCCGGCTGCATGTACGCTCGATGGAGCAACTGGACACCCTGCTCGACCGCCTCTACACGGTGGCCGAGACCAATACCGCGATCATCAAGAAGACCCCCGTGAAGCGGCGGTTGCCGCCGATGGACTGAGTTTCACCTGTGCCGGCCTCTTCGCCGGTAAACCCGCTCCCACAGAATCTCGACAGGCCTGAATGCTGTGGGGTGCTTGTGGGAGCGGGTTCACCCGCGAAGAGGCCGCACAGGAAAAAGCTGACTAATTTTTGTACACAAGAATGTCACCTTAAGTGCCGTTTTTGTGTGCACTTTTCAAAGTCACGCCCCAATAGGTTACACACCTCCTACAACTTATTCTGACCAAATGATCAACTAAATCATCTTCGAAAAATTTAAACCTGTTCATTTGGTCAACTTATATTCCCTTCATTTCATCAACTTATATTTCAGCAAGATAGACTCAAAATGATGGCCAACTGAAAGTTGCTTTTTCCTTGGCATGGAACTCGCTTTTGTGTGTTCGTGTTTTGTATACAAATCGATCAAAACATAAATACACAAGAACCCGCGACGCCGACCCCATATCGGCCGCCGCGCCCCAAACCCTGAGATGCCAACGCTGCACCGACGAGATGGCGAGCCCGTGCGCATGCCCGCTCATCGCAGTCCAAGTGCATCAGGAGCCCGCCGGAATGAGTACCAGTCTCGACCTTGCCCCTGAACTATCCGTCGCCAGCACCCACCCCGTTTCCCCTCTCGCCGACAGCCAGCCCGAACTTGCCCTGAGCCCGCGCCTGCATAATCGCGACCTCGCCCCGACGCGCATCGAAGGCCGCCGCTGGGGCCGCTACAGCATCTTCGCGCTGTGGACCAACGATGTGCACAACATCGCCAACTATTCGTTCGCCATGGGCTTGTTCGCCCTCGGCCTGGGTGGCTGGCAGATCCTGCTGTCGCTGGCCATCGGCGCGGCGCTGGTGTACTTCTTCATGAACCTGTCCGGCTACATGGGGCAGAAGACCGGCGTGCCGTTCCCGGTCATCAGCCGCATCGCCTTCGGTATCCACGGCGCGCAGATCCCGGCGCTGATCCGCGCGGTCATCGCCATCGCCTGGTTCGGCATCCAGACCTACCTGGCTTCGGTGGTGCTGCGCGTGCTGCTCACCGCCGTATGGCCGCAAATGGCAGCCTACGACCATGACAGCATCCTCGGCCTGTCGAGCCTGGGCTGGGTGTGCTTCGTCTCGATCTGGCTGGTGCAACTGGTGATCCTGGCCTACGGCATGGAGATGGTACGCCGCTACGAGGCCTTCGCCGGCCCGGTAATCCTGCTGACCGTCGCCGCGCTGGCAGTGTTCATGTACTTCAAGGCCGACGCCCGTATCGCCTGGTCGGTGGCCGAGCCGCTGACCGGCTACGAGATGTGGCGCAACATCTTTGCCGGCGGCGCGCTGTGGCTGGCGATCTACGGCACCCTGGTGCTGAATTTCTGTGACTTTGCCCGCTCCTCGCCCTGCCGCAAGACCATCCGCGTCGGCAACTTCTGGGGCCTGCCGGTGAACATCCTGGTGTTCGCCATGATCACCGTGGTGCTGTGCGGCGCACAGTTCCGGATCAACGGCCAGATCATCGACAGCCCGACCCAGATCGTCGCCGCCATTCCTAGCACAGCGTTCCTGGTACTTGGCTGCCTGGCCTTCCTGATCGTCACCGTGGCGGTGAACATCATGGCCAACTTCGTAGCCCCGGCCTTTGTCCTCAGCAACCTGGCACCGCGCCACCTGAACTTCCGCCGCGCCGGGCTGATCAGCGCCACCCTGGCGGTGCTGATCCTGCCGTGGAACCTGTACAACAGCCCGCTGGTGATCGTGTATTTCCTGTCCGGCCTGGGTGCCCTGCTCGGCCCGCTGTACGGGGTGATCATGTCCGACTACTGGCTGCTGCGCAAAGGCTGCATCAACGTGCCACAGCTGTACAGCGAAGACCCGACCGGCGCCTACCACTACACCAAGGGCATCAACCTGCGCGCCGTGGCCGCCTTCGTGCCGGCCGCGCTGCTGGCCATCGTCCTGGCCCTGGTGCCCAACTTCCACAGCGTGGCGCCATTCTCCTGGCTGATCGGTGCCGGAATCGCCGCCGCCCTGTACCTGCTGATCGCGCCACGCAAATGCCAATACCACGATGTCAGCGGCGAGTGCATCGCCGTTGACCACAGCAGCCATTGATCAGGGAGGACTGCCCATGCGTATTCTGATCGCCAACGTCAACACCACCGCAGCCATCACCGAAGCCATTGTCGAACAAGCCCGTGCGGTGGCCGCGCCCGGCACTGAAATCATCGGTCTCACCCCGTGGTTCGGTGCCGAGTCGGTGGAAGGCAACTTCGAAAGCTACCTGGCCGCCATCGCAGTGATGGACCGGGTGCTGGCCTACGAAGGCGCCTATGACGCCGTGATCCAGGCGGGTTACGGCGAACACGGCCGAGAAGGCCTGCAGGAGCTGCTGAATGTGCCGGTGGTGGACATCACCGATGCCGCCGCCAGCACCGCGATGTACCTGGGCCATGCCTACTCGGTGGTGACCACCCTGGACCGCACCGTGCCGCTGATCGAAGACCGCCTGAAGCTCTCTGGCCTGTATGACCGCTGCGCATCGGTGCGGGCCAGCGGGCTGGCAGTGCTGGAGCTGGAAGCCGATCCGCAGCGTGCCGTGGAAGCGATTGTCGAGCAGGCGGAACGCGCCGTGCGTGACGACAAGGCCGAGGTGATCTGCCTGGGTTGCGGCGGCATGGCCGGGCTGGACGAGCAGATCCGCCAACGCACCGGCGTGCCGGTGGTGGATGGTGTGAGCGCAGCGGTAACCATTGCCGAATCGCTGGTGCGGATGGGCTTGAGTACCTCCAAGGTACGTACCTATGCCACGCCAAGGGCGAAGAAAGTGGTGGGTTGGCCGATGCAGTTCGGGCGTTAGGCATCTTTCGCCTGACCTGGCCTCTTCGCGGGTAAACCCGCTCCCACAGGGACCGCATTGCTCTCGGGGCTTGTGCAGTACCTGTGGGAGCGGGTTTACCCGCGAAGAGGCCGGTCCTGCCGAAGCATCATTATTCAGGCTTCCTGGCAGAGCAGTACCAGCGGATCAGGTCGGGCAGCTATGCGCACCATCATTCAGGCCCTGACGCACGTTACGGCTGAGCAGGCTGGCCTTGCCGTCGTGCCAGGTCAGGGTCAGCACGTAGAGGGTGTCGAAGTCGTCACCACTCCAGTCCTCGGTGATCACCCGCTCTTCACCCAGGGCCTTGCCAGCCACGGTATTGATCAGGTCGGGGAGGTAGCCATGCGACCAGGCGGTATACACGGTCGCGTTACGGTACTTGTCGCGCAGCAGCTCTTCGGCCAGCGCGTCGGTGTCGTTGGCGCCGAAGTCGATGTTTACCGGCAGGCCCAGGCGAATGGCACTGGGGCTGATGGTCATCAGCGGGCGGATATAGCTGTAGCTCTCGTCCTTGCTGCCTTCCTCCACATGCCGCGAGGGGTTGGCAGCGAACACGTAATCGGCCTTGCCAAAACGCTCGGGCAGCACGGTTGCCAGGTCCAGCGCACGGTTGAGGCCCTGGCAGTTCAACTGGCCCAACCCTTCGCCCGGTTTCTCGGCGTGGCGCAGGAACACCAGGGTCTGGGTGCCATCCACCGGTTGCGCCCGGCTTTCGACAGCCTCCAGCGCCAGCGGTACGGCGACGGCTGTCAGCACCAGGCTCAGCAACCAGTGACGACGACGGCGGAAGAATGTTGGCAACTTCATCAAGGCAGGCTCGTGTGGCAGAAAAAATCGGGTTGACCCGCCACATCACCCCGGCAACAGCACTGCGGGGCATCCTTGTAGTGAATGCCGTCCTTGGCAACGAGTGAGGGTGAGAGTGCCCTGAACCCGTTTGGTTCCTCCCTGGAGGTGGATGCCGTTCCCTAGGCAAGGCTTACGTTAGAGGATGGGTGTTGCTGAATTGTGTAGGGCGCAAGAACATCGGGTTGCAATAGGCCACTCAATCGTCCCGCGTCAGCACTTCCAGTAATTCGATCTCGAAGGTCAAATCCGAATTCGGCGGAATCGCCCCGACGCTGCGTTCGCCATAGCCCAGGTGCGCCGGAACCAGCAGCTTGCGCTTACCGCCAACGCGCATGCCCATCAAACCCTGGTCCCAGCCCTTGATCACCCGACCAGTGCCGATCACGCACTGGAACGGCTTGCCACGTGACCAGGACGAGTCGAATTCGCTGCCGTCGGCCAGCCAGCCGGTGTACTGGGTGGTGATCAGGGCGCCTTTGACGGCGGCTTTGCCATCCCCCTCCACAAGGTCGATGATCTGCAGTTCTTCGCTCACGGGGCATACTCCAACGCTGGAAACAAAGCCGCCCTTTTCTCAGGAATGCACCGGTTTGGCAAGTTCGCGTGCACGTCAGCCGAGTTGCTCGAAGGCTTCCTGGCCGGTCAGTTCCTTGGTCTGGTTGGCGAAGCAATACCAGGCCGGTTTCTGCTCGACGAAAATCTGCAGGTCGAAGTCCCATTCCTGGTCGCCGTCGAGCAGGCCGACCGGCACGGCATGGAAGTCATTGGCCTTGAGCCGGTAATACAGGTGCGTACCGCACTGGCCGCAGAAGCCGCGCTGAGCCCACTCGGAGGAGTCGTACACGCTGGGGGCGCGCCCTTCTATCACGGGGGGCTGGCTGCAGTGCACCACCAGCAAAGGGCCGCCGGTCCATTTGCGGCACATGCTGCAATGGCAGGCGCTGATATGGGTGTTGTCGACGGTGACCTTGAGCCGGGTGGCACCACACAGGCAGGTGCCTTGTTTTTCCATGGCCATGGCTGACTCCTTGAGCGGAAGATGGGCCAGCAAGTATAGATGCCTGTACCGGCCTCATCGCCGGCACAGGCAGCACAAGACAGTTACCCGGGGTCAGATGTACACCGTACCGCGCAGGTACAGCGCCGCCCGCCCGCTGATGATCACCCGGCCATTACCCGGCAGTTCGCACTGCAACTGCCCTTTGCGCGCCCCACCCTGCTCGCAGCTCAGCATGTTCTTACCCAGGCGCTCGGCCCATACCGGGGCCAGCGAGGTGTGCGCCGAGCCGGTCACCGGGTCTTCGTTCACGCCAACCCGCGGGCCGAACCAGCGGGTGACGAAATCAAAGCCACGGCCTGCCGCGGTCACGGCGATGCCGCGCACGTCAAAGGCCGATAGCGCAACGAAGTCCGGCTTCAGGGTGTCGAGCAACAGGGGATCATCGACCACTACCACATAGTCATCGCTGCGGAACAACGCCTGGGCCTGGCTCAAGCCCAGCGCCTGCAGCAGGCCCGGCGGGATGTCCACGGCGACCGGCTGCTTGGCCGGGAAGTCCATGGCCAGCAGCCCGTCGGCATTGCGGCTGACACGCAGCTCGCCACTGCGGGTATTGAAGCGCAGCACCTGCGCCTGCTCGCCCAGTTGTTCGAACAGCACATAGGCCGAGGCCAGGGTGGCATGGCCGCACAGGTCGACTTCCACGGTCGGGGTGAACCAGCGCAGGTCGAAGGTTTCGCCGTTGCGCACGAAGTAGGCAGTTTCCGACAGGTTGTTCTCTTCGGCGATGCGCTGCAGCACATCGTCCGGCAGCCAGCTTTGCAGCGGGATCACTGCCGCCGGGTTGCCGCCGAACGGTTCGGTGGAAAACGCATCGACCTGGAAGATTTCAAGTTGCATGCACGCACTCCTTGTTGCCCGATCACGGCCAGGCAAATGTATGAAAAAGGGTTATTGGCGTACCGGGGTCAACACGGCTTCACCGGCAAAGAACGCCTGCAGGTTGCGCAGCACCAGGGCCACCGTGTCGCGCGCCGCCTCCGGCGACTGGCCGGCCACATGGGGCGTGAGGACGGTGTTGCCGAGCGCCTTGAGGGCATCGGGCACAGCCGGCTCGTCATCGAACACATCCAGTGCCGCACCCGCCAGCCGGCCGTGCTGCAGCGCAGTCACCAGGGCCTGGGTGTCGACCACGCTGGCACGGGCGATATTCACCAGGTAGCCCTCGGCCCCCAGTGCCTCGAGCACTTGGGTATCGACCAGGTGGCGAGTGTTGGCACCGCCGGGGGTGGCCACCACCAGGATGTCAACGGCATCGGCCAGGTGCAGCGGGCTGTCGTACCAGGTGTAGGGCACATCCTGGCGCGGTGTGCGGCTGTGGTAGCTGACGGGCATGGCGAAGCCCAGATGGGCGCGCCTGGCGATCGCCAGCCCCACCGCACCAAGGCCGAGAATGCCCAGGCGCTTGCCACTCACCGAGGGGCTGATCACCCGATTCCATTCGCCCCGGCGGGTACTGGCATCGGCGCGGGGAATGTCGCGCAACAGCGCCAGCAGCAGGGCAAGGGTGTGGTCGGCAACCGCGTCGGCATTGGCCCCGGCGCCGTTGGTGACGGTGATGCCGCGCGCGGCAGCGGCGGCCAGGTCGACCTGTTCGTAGCCGGCACCGATCACGCAGATGATCTGCAGTTTGGGCAGAGCGTCGATTTCGCCGCCAGTCAGGCCCAGCGGGCCGCGGGTGAGCACGGCCTCGATTTCATGGGCATGGCGCTGGATGGCCTCAGCCCGAAGTTGCGGCGAGGGGGCACGGATCAAGCGGTACCCGGCCTGCTCCAGCAGGGGCAGGTAGTCGTCGACGGTTTCCACCAGCACCAGGACAGTCTTGTGCATGCCACCTCCGGGTCAGTTCGAGGCGACATTATGCGGAGTCACTGGACAGTACAGTCAATCGATAAATGTTTGTGGAACTGTACTGTATCGGTGGAGTGGCAGGGAGGCCGCGTGGGGGCTAGGGGGGCCTGGCGAAGGAGGTGCGACGCTAGCGAGATCGAGCGCCGCCCGCGCGGCGCTTCGCGGGACAAGCCCGCTCCCACATTTGTTGCAACGTGACCATGCCTGTAAGAGAGGCGCTGCCCGCTTTGGCGCATTGTTTGAGACCGGTGAGGCGGCGGTAGCGCCAACCGGGAAATCGCGTCAAGGCAACAAGGCTGACAACCATGGCCTGTCAGGTTCGGCACGTTGCAACAAATGTGGGAGCGGGCTTGTCCCGCGAAGCGCCGCGCGGGCGGCGCTCAATCTCACAGCCAATACAGAACCAAAGGCGAGCCTCCCGCCCCCACCCGCCCCATTCAATTACTGGGCGAACGCTCGCCCCAGACCACCGGGCACACCGCTGCTGTCAGTTTCCTGCCACGGCCCATCCGGGCTCAGCGACCAGCTCCAGCCGTTGTCGAAGCGGTAGTAAGTCCGCTGGCGGTAGAAGGTATTGGGCTTCTTCTCCAGCACATACACCCCCAGCTTCGGGTCCCAATGGCTGGCCCCGCCCGGTGGCGGCGCGAAGCTGGCCGAGGTGCGTGGCATCGGCTTGGGGGTAGCCGCAGGCTTGCTCGGCGCAGGGGCCGGTTGCCTGTCCGGCAAGGGCTTGGCCGCCGGCTCCTGCCGCGGTGGCAGGCGCTCGATCGGTGGTTCGGGCTGCTCGTACGGCTCATGCACCGTACACGCAGACAAACCCAGGGCCAGGGTGATCAGGGTCAGGCGGACGATGCTGTGCATGGCATTGCTCTCTTACGGGTCGGGGCTGTCGATAGTCAGGTGCTGGATGGCCTGAGTGGCGCTGGGTAGTGGCGTACCTTGGCCAATCCACTCGCCATGGGTCGGCTGGCCAGCGCGCGATACACGCGCAACGAGTTGGACTTCGGCAAAGTCCGACAGTTTCATCTGCGGCATCATGGCGTCAGCATCGGACAATTCCACCTCGATCGGCAACTGCGCCACGGTCACCCGTTTGGCCGCCAGCGGCATGGGTGGGCCGTTGCTGGCGCGGGCGAAGATGAACACCGTGTCGTCCGGCTTGACCTTGTCCTTCAACGCCGCCGCCAGCTCCACGCGAACCTTCAGGCGAGCTGCCACAGGCGCCTCAGCCTGCCCTGGCGAGCCGCCCAGACGTTCGGCAGCGCGGTCGATGCCGCCCTGCAGCGCCGCACGCGATGCATCGCCTTCCGGCAACTGCGCCAGCAGGCGTTTCCAGTAGTCGATGGCTTCCTGGTAACGCTCGCCCTCGAAGGCAGCGATACCACGCAGGCCCAGGCTGGTCACTTCGTTGGGGTCGGCCTTGAGCGCCTCGTCAGTCAGCGCCTGCAGCTGCGGGCTCCACTGCTTGTCGGCGGCGAAGTACAGCGCCTGTGCCCACTGGCCGAGCAACTCGGGCTGGCGACCGGCCAAGGCCACGGCGCGTTCGAAGGTACGCGCGGCATCGGCAGGGCGTTGCTCGGCCATGTAGGCGCGGCCCAGGAAGTACATGGCCTCGGCCGAATCCGGCTGGGCCTGCACCACCCGCTCCAGGCGGGTAGTCATTTCTTCCATCGACTTGGGCGCCTCGGCAAACTCCTGGGTCAGTTCCACCTTGTCGGCCGCGCCAAAGTGCAGGTACAGCCCCAATGCCATCAGCGGCACCAGCAGCGCAGCCAGCAACGGCAGGGCTTTGCCCAGGTGCCCCTGGCGCGCGGCCTCGGCACCTTCGGTATCGGCCAGCAGCTCACGGGCGGCCTCGTCACGCCCCTTGGCCATCTGCGCCCCGTCGAGCACGCCAGCAGCCTGCTGGGTAGCCAGTTCGGCGACGCGCTCCTGGTACAAGGCCACGTTCAGGGCAGTGCGGTCTTCTTCCTGCTGGTGGCCACGGCCACGCAGGATCGGGATCAGCAGGAAGCTGAGGGCAGCGAGCAGCAGCAGGCCCGCGCTAAGCCAGAATTCAATCATGGGTCTGTTCTTTTTCCAGCAGTTTGGCGAGACGCTCGCGTTCTTCGGCGGACAACTCATTGGCGCCCTGCACGGCCACACTGCGGCGCCGACGCACGATCAGCGCCAGCACCACGAAACCACCGGCCAGCAAAATCCCCGGGCCGAACCATAGCAGCCAGGTACGCCCGCTGAGGGCCGGCTTGTAGCGCACGAAGTCGCCATAGCGGTCGACCATGAAGTCGACGATCTGCTGGTTGCTCTTGCCCTCGCCGAGCATGCGGAAGATTTCCCGACGCAGGTCGGCAGCAATCGGCGCGTTGGAGTCGGCGATGTCCTGGTTCTGGCACTTGGGGCAGCGCAGCTCCTTGGTCAGTTGCTGGTAGCGCTCACGCTCGGCATCGTCGCGGAACTGATAGGTGTCGATGGCCGCCTTGGCCACGCCTGCCAGGCTCAACCCCATGAAGAGCCCCAGCACGGCAGCTGCCAGCCCCCGCTTCATGGCTTGGCCTCGTCGACCAGGCCCTGGTACAGCGGCGCCAGCTGCTCACGCCAGACCGTGGCATCGACCACGCCCACGTGCTTGTAGCGGATGATGCCCTTGGCATCGATCAGGAAGGTTTCCGGCGCACCATACACGCCCAGGTCCAGGCCCAGGCTGCCCTGCTCGTCACGAATGTCCAGCTGATAAGGGTTGTGGAACTCGGCCAGCCACTTCAGGGCCGCCGCATTGTCGTCCTTGTAGTTGACGCCGTGGATCACCACGCCCTGCCGGGCCAGCTGGTTCAGGTACGGGTGCTCGACCTTGCACGACGGGCACCAGGTGGCCCACACGTTGACCAGTGCCGGGCGGCCCCGCAAGTCGGCCTCGGTCAGGGTACGGTCGCCCTGGGTCGAGGCCAGGGAAAACGCCGGGAACGGCTTGCCGATCATTGCCGAGGGCAGCTCGTCGGGCTTGAGGAACAGCCCCTTGTAGAGGAACACCGCCACCAGCAGGAATACCGCCAGGGGGACTACCATGATCCAACGCTTCATGCAGCTGCTCCAGACACGCCCAGGGCATCACGCACCCGGGTCTTGACCTTGACGCGATAGCGCCGGTCGAGGGCCGCCAGCAACCCGCCCAGGCCGGTCAGCAGACCACCCAGCCAGATCCAGCGGACGTAAGGCTTGATATGCACGCGTACCGCCCACGCGCCGTTCTCCAGCGGCTCGCCGAGGGCGACGTACAGGTCACGGGTGAAGCCGGCGTCGATGCCGGCTTCGGTCATCATCGACTGCTGCACGGTGTACAGGCGCTTCTCCGGGTGCAGGGTGGTCACTTCACGGCCATCGCGGCTGACCACCACGGTGCCCTTGTCGGAGATGAAGTTCGGCCCTTCGAAGTGCCGGGCACCTTGGAACAGGAAGTGGTAACCGCCCAGTTCCACGCTCTCGCCCGGCGCCATGCGCAGGTCGCGTTCGGCGCTGTTGTTACTCGACAGCACCACGCCCAGCGCGCACACCGCCAGGCCCAGGTGCGCCAGCTGCATGCCCCAGTAGCTACGCCCCAGACTGGGCAGGCCCTTGAGCAGGCCTTTGTGGCGGGTCTTGTCGAGAATGTCGCGCAGCCCGGCAAGCACCACCCAGGCGGCCAGGGCGAAGGCGGTCAGGGTCGGCCAGTCGAAGTCGTCGACGATAAAGCCTGCTACCGGCGCAAAGATGGCGCTGCCGAGCAGCACCGGGGTCATCATGCTGGCCAGCCATTTGCCGGGAGTGTCTTTCCAGCGCACCACCACGCCCACGCCCAGCACCACCATCAGCAGTGCCATCAGCGGCAGGAACAAGGCGTCGAAATACGGTGGGCCGACCGACAGCTTGGCCCCGGTGAGCGCATCGAGCACCAGCGGGTACAGGGTGCCGAGCAGAATCATCGAGGCCGCCACTACCAGCACCAGGTTGTTGGCCAGCAGCAGCGTCTCGCGCGACCACAGGGCAAAGCCGACCTGGCTCTTGACCACCGGTGCGCGCAGGGCGAACAGGGTGAGCGAACCACCGACGACGAACAGCAGGAAGATCAGGATGAAAATGCCCCGCGACGGGTCGGCGGCAAACGCGTGCACCGAGGTCAGCACACCGGAACGCACCAGGAAGGTACCCAGCAGGCTCAGCGAGAACGCGGCAATCGCCAGCAGCACGGTCCAGCTTTTGAACACCCCGCGCTTCTCGGTCACCGCCAGCGAGTGGATCAGCGCCGTACCCACCAGCCAAGGCATGAACGAGGCGTTTTCCACCGGGTCCCAGAACCACCAGCCACCCCAGCCCAGCTCATAGTAGGCCCACCACGAGCCCAGGGTAATGCCGACACCGAGGAAGGCCCAGGCCACGATGGTCCAGGGCCGCGACCAGCGCGCCCAGGCGGCGTCCAGGCGGCCACCGAGCAAGGCGGCGATGGCGAAGGCGAAGGCCACCGAGAAACCGACATAGCCCATGTACAGCATCGGCGGGTGGACGATCAGGCCAAAGTCCTGCAATAGCGGGTTGAGGTCACGACCATCGGTCGGTACCTGCGGCAGCAGGCGCTGGAACGGGTTGGAGGTGATGATCAGGAAGCTCAGGAAGCCCACGCTGATCATGCCCATTACCGCCAGCACGCGGGCCAGCATCACCTGCGGCAATTGCCGCGAGAACACCGACACAGCGAAGGTCCAGCCGCCGAGGATCAGCGCCCACAGCAGCAGCGAACCTTCGTGCGCGCCCCACACGGCACTGAACTTGTAGTACCAGGGCAAGGCGCTGTTGGAGTTGCTGGCCACATAGGCGACCGAGAAGTTGTCGGTCATGAAGGCATGGGTCAAACAGGCGAAGGCAAAAGCCAGGAAGGCGAACTGCCCCCAGGCCGCCGGCCGCGCCAGGCTCATCCACAGGCTGTCGCCACGCCAGGCGCCGAGCAGCGGCACGCTGGCCTGCACGGCAGCAAAGCAGATGGCCAGGATCATCGCCAACTGGCCGAGTTCGGGGATCACCAGCGCCGCGTTCATGGTCTGGCCTCCCCGCCGGTGGCGGCCTGGCCGCTTTCCTTCAGGGCCTTGGTGACCTCGGGCGGCATGTACTTCTCGTCGTGCTTGGCCAGTACTTCATCGGCCACCACCGCGCCGTCGGCGTTCAGCTTGCCAAGGGCGACGATGCCCTGCCCTTCGCGGAACAGGTCGGGGAGGATGCCACGGTAGGTAATCGGCACCGACTTGTTGAAGTCTGTGACCACGAAGCGCACGTCCAGCGAATCGGACGAACGCTGCACCGAGCCTTTCTCGACCATGCCGCCGGCGCGGATGCGGGTGTCCAGCGGCGCTTCACCGTTGGCTATCTGGGTCGGTGTATAGAACAGGTTGATGTTCTGCTGTAATGCGCTCAAGGCAAAGCCGACGGCAACCCCGACGCCAACCAGCAGGCCGACGATGAGCAACAGGCGTTTCTTGCGCTGCGGATTCACTGGTTGTTCTCCCGGCGCAAGCGGCGCGCCTCATCTTGCAGGTAGCGACGGCGAGCCACCATGGGTGCGGCGACATTCAGCGCCAGCACCGCCAGGCAGATGCCATAGGCCGTCCACACGTACAGGCCATGGTGGCCCATGGCGAGGAAGTCACCGAAGGTGGCAAAACTCATTGTGCGGCCCTCCGCCCCAGGCTGTTCAATACTTCGTCCTTGACCCAACTGGCGCGCGCCTCGCGCTTGAGCACTTCAAGGCGCATGCGCAGCAACAGCACCGCACCAAAGAAGCAGTAGAAGCCCAGCGCCGTGCACAGCAGCGGCAACCACATTTCTGCGGGCATCGCCGGCTTTTCGGTGAGGGTGAAGGTGGCGCCCTGGTGCAGGGTGTTCCACCACTCCACCGAGTACTTGATGATCGGGATGTTCACCACGCCGACGATCGCCAATACCGCACAGGCTTTGGCTGCACTGTCACGATTACTGATTGCCTGGCCCAGCGCAATAATGCCGAAGTACAGGAACAGCAGGATGAGCATGGACGTCAGCCGGGCATCCCAGACCCACCAGCTACCCCAGGTCGGCTTGCCCCAGATGGCCCCGGTGACCAGCGCCACTGCGGTCATCCAGGCACCGATGGGGGCGGCGCATTGCAAGGCGACGTCGGCCAGTTTCATCTTCCACACCAGCCCCACCACCCCGGCCACTGCCAGCAGCACGTAGCAGGACTGCGCCAGCATCGCAGCCGGCACGTGGATGTAGATGATGCGGAAGCTGTTGCCTTGCTGGTAATCCTGGGGGGCGAAGGCCAGGCCCCAGGTGATGCCGACCAGCAGCAGGAGCACGGCAGCGCCGGCAAGCCACGGCAGCATGCGGCCGCTGATGGCATAGAACCATTTGGGAGAGCCCAGCTTGTGGAACCACGTCCAGCTTATTTTCATCAGGGTACATCCAGGGTATTGGCCGGGCTTGAAAGCCCGGGACTCGTTATTCGCCGACGCTGATCTTCAGGCCGGCCGCTATCGCAAAGGGTGCCAGGGTCACGGCCAGCGCCGTCAGGCTGGCGAGCCAGAGCAGGTGGCCGGTTGCCGGCATATTCTGCAACGCCGCTTGCAACGCACCACTGCCCAGGATCAATACAGGGATATACAACGGCAGAATCAGCAATGCCAGCAGCAAACCGCCGCGTTTCAGACCGACTGTCAGCGCCGCACCCACCGCGCCTAGCAGGCTCAGCACCGGCGTGCCCAACAGCAGGGAACCGAGCAGCACCGGCAGGCAGTGGCTCGGCAGCCCCAGCATCAGCGCCAGCAGCGGCGCCAACAATACCAGCGCCAGCCCGGAAAAGATCCAGTGTGCCAGCACCTTGGCCAGCACCAGCAGCGCCAACGGGTGCGGCGACAGCACCCACTGTTCCAGCGAGCCGTCCTCGAAATCACTGCGGAACAGGCCGTCCAGCGACAACAGCACCGCCAGCAGTGCCGCCACCCAGACCAGACCTGGCGACAAGGTTTGCAACAATTGGCTTTCCGGGCCGACTGCCAGCGGGAACAACGCAACCACGATGGCGAAGAACACCAGCGGGTTGGCCAGCTCGGCCGGGCGGCGGAACAGCAGGCGCGCTTCTCGGCGCAACAACAGGATGAATACGCTCATGCCGCCCATTGCCCCAGGTTCAGTTCACGGTAACCGGAGGGCTTGCGTTCCAGCGTGTGGTGGGTGGTCAGTACTACTGTGCCGCCCTGCTCGCAGTGGGCCGCCAGGTGCGCCTCGAGCTGCGCCACGCCCTGCTTGTCGAGGGCGGTGAAGGGTTCGTCGAGGATCCACAGCGGCGGGCTGGCCAGATACAGCCGGGCCAGGGCCACGCGGCGCTGCTGGCCGGCAGACAGGGTGTGGCAGGGCACGTCTTCGAAACCACGCAGGCCGACGGCCGCCAGTGCCGCCCAGATCGCCTCGCGGCTGGCCGGCTGGTGGAGGGCGCACAACCAGGTGAGGTTCTCCTCGGCGGTGAGCAGGTCCTTGATGCCGGCGGCGTGGCCGATCCACAACAGAATGCTGGCCAGGGCGTGGCGCTGTTCGGCCAGTGGCTTGCCACCCAGCAGGATCTGCCCGGCCGTCGGCTGCATCAGGCCGGCCAGCAGGCGCAGCAGGCTGGTCTTGCCGCTGCCGTTGGGGCCGCTGATCTGCAGCATGTCGCCGGGCCGCAGCTCGAAAGCGAGGTGCTCGAACAGCAGGCGCCAGTCGCGCTCGCAGGCCAGGCCCGCGGCTTGGAGGTGAAGGATCACGGTTTCGCCTTATCTTTGTGGGCTAGAGGTCGGCGTCGTCTGCTTCGCGGGTAAACCCGCTCCCACAGGTTCAACGCAGGGCTTGAAAGCTGCGCAAAACCTTGTGGGAGCGGGTTCACCCGCGAAGCAGGCAACACGGCCCTGAAGCCCTGTATCTCAAGTCGCCCCACTCGCTGCCGTTATACTGGCAACGACGGACGGTCGGCATTATTACACGCGCCGCCGCGCTGCCAAGAGGGCGGGCTCGACAGGTTGTATACAATCATGACTGAAATCAATAGTCTCGGCGCACAAACCGCGCTCAGTCCCCAGGCTATCAAGACGGGCATGACCGGCGAACTGCTGCGCCTGTTGCAACCACAGCCCGGTTTGATGGCCCCCGGCGAAACCGCCCAGGCCGAGGTCATGTCGTTGCGCCAGGTCGGCCAGGACTTCCAGCTGGTGCTGCGGCTGATACAGGCCAACGGCACCCAGACCCAGCTGCAAGCCAGCACCAGCCAGCCCCTGCCCCAGGGCAGCCAGGTCACGGTCAGCCAGACTGAAAGCAATCGCCTGGCGATCATGCTGCAGCAGGCCAGCGCCAGCCAGGTCGCCACCCTCACCCGCCTGGACACCAGCAAGGTGCCGGTCGGTACCCTGCTGCAGGGCAAGGTCCTGACCAACCAGGCGCTGCCCCAGACGCCCGGCCAGCCCGCCGTCTACCGGGCGCTGGTCAGCCTGCTCAACAGTGCCCAGGCCGGCGCTACCCTGAGCGTGGACAGCCCGCGCCCGCTGGCCGTCGGCAGCCTGCTCAGCGCACTGGTGCAAGGCGACCAGTCACTGCGTTTCGTACCGCTCAGCGGCCGCCAGGACCAGCTCAGCATTGCCCAACAGTTGCTGACCCAGCAAAACCGCCAGGCTTCGCTGCCTGGCCTGCTAGACGCCCTGCAACAAGTAGCCCGCGACCCAGGCGCCGATGGCGAACTACGAGCCAGCGCCGAACGCCTGCTGGCCAGCCTGCCGGAAGCCCGGCAACTGGGTGATGCCAAGGCAGTGGCCCAAGCCCTGAACAACAGCGGTGCCTTTCTCGAAGCCAAACTGCTGGGCGGTTTCCCTGCCAGCGTCGCCACCGACCTCAAGGCGCATTTGCTGCGGCTGATCACCGTCGCGCCGGCCAGCATACCCGGGGCGCCCAACTTGGCGCCCGCCAGCCTGGCCGTTACCATGCCGGCCCTGGCCCGCAGCGCGCTGGGCATGCTCGAACGGGTCAGCCCCAAGCCGCAGCCAGGCGCATTCCCGCTGCCGTCACGCCTGCTCAAGGCCATGGAAGACGAAGGCGACCTGCAACAACTGCTGCGCCTGGCCGCCGCTGCGGTTTCGCGCTTGCAAAGCCATGCCATGAGCAGCCTGCAACAGACCGGCACCCTGGAAAACGGCAACCTGCAGACCACCTGGCAAACCGAAATGCCGATCCGTCACGGCCAGGAGTTCATCCCGTTGCAGGTCAAGCTGCAACGCGAGGAAACGCCACAACAGCAGGCCGACCGACAGCAGGGAGCAGCCGACCCGCTGCAAGCCCTGTGGCGTATCGAGCTGGCTTTCGACCTCTCGCCCCTTGGCCCGGTGCAGGTCCAGGCACAATTGAGCCAAGGCCGCCTGGGTGGCCAGCTTTGGGCGGAACGCGAGGCGACAGCCCGGCTGATCGACAGCCAGCTCGGCAACTTGCGCGAACGCCTGTTGGCGCGGGGCCTGGATGTGGGTGATCTGGAATGCCATCCTGGTATCCCGCCACAAGGCCCGCGTACACGGGTAGAACAACGTTGGGTGGATGAGAACGCATGACGCACCAACCTGCACGGCAGGCGATTGCCCTGTTTTACGACGGGGAGCAAGCCCCTACCCTCACCGCCAAGGGCGAGGATGCGCTGGCCGAGGCCATCCTGGCATTGGCCCGCGAGCACGAAGTGCCGATCTACGAAAATGCCGAGCTGGTGCGTCTGCTGGCGCGCCTGGAACTGGGGGACCAGATACCGGAGGCGCTGTACCTGACCATTGCCGAAATCATCGCCTTTGCCTGGCACCTGCGGGGCAAAGTGCCCGCGGGCTTCGATGACGAACCTGCCGCCCCAGGGGCAACCCCACCGCTGCTCGGAAGGCTGCTGCCCGGAGGCGAAGGCGCCTGACCGCCATGGTATTCATGCAAATTGCCCTTTTGCGCCATCTTGGTAACGTGCCGTTCAAGGTCACATCCACCCGTTGGTGCATGCGGCCCAGGACTACATCGATGCACACCTCGGTACCCACTTCAGCTTTGAACAACTGGCCAGCCAGTTCAATGTCAGCTACCGGCACCTGGCGCGGCTGTTCCGCGATAATACCGGTCAAACGCTGCAGAGCTACCTGCGCACCCAACGCATCGACCTGGCCCGTGAGCTTTTGCGCAGCAGCCACCTCAACGCGGAACAGATCGCCGAACGTTGCGGCTACGGCAGCAGCCATGCCTTTCGCCTGGCATGGCGCCAGGAAATGCCGCAACCGCCACTGCAGTTTCGCCATGCTCTCGCCTACGAGGGCGCCTAGATTTCGACTGCTACCGCTCGCTTATCCCAGTCGGGGCGAAGCTTTCGGTGAAGAACTCCACCGCGGCCTGGCGCGAAGTGTCGCGCGCTGCCAGGTCAGGTGCCGAACGCTCCACGCCGCCCTGGCCACGATGCAGGAACGGGGCCTGGTACTCCTGGGCGGCCTCCAGCCCATTGAAACCTTGCTCTGCGCCGGGGTATACCAGCACCTGCGCCCGCGCCTGGTCTTCGCTGGGCAGGTTTGAAACAAGCGACGGGCAGGCACGCGGGTCATCGTCATACTGGTCGTTTTCGCCCACCAACACCAGCCAACGCGCCGGGGCCACCTGCTTTGAAGAGAGGGTGTTCATTGCGTAAATCCCTTGTGCGTACAAGCAGGGACGTTTAAGTGCGACACCGGGTAAGGAGGGAACCTGACAGGAAGCGGAAGGATAGTGACATGCATGACCAAAATGCCATCAGCGCCCGAGGGCCGGGGGGGTGACGAGATCGGCCAGGCCCCGTACCGACATATCTACCACCGCTTTTCCGTACCCCTGCTTCAACCTTGCCGGCTTCGTCTCAGCGCAAGGTACCCTCATGCATTCGACTCGCATCAACGTGATGGGCACGCATTACGTTATAAACCACCTTGGCCATGTGCCTCGCCCCGATCGTGAAGCCAACCGCGCCATCCGCCAATGGCTCGCGCAGCAAGGCCATGACCTGGACCCAAACCAGCTCGACGTCGTTACCCTCCACTACTGCCCTGACGGTGCAGGTGGCCAGCTGGCCGCAATCAGCCAGCGCATCAGCCTGCCCCAGGCACTGCTGGGCAACTGGCAGGGCGAGTCGGCCAGTGACGTGTTCGGCAAGCTGCTGGAAGCACCGTGGGCAGGTACATTACCCGCAGGCCCGCTACGGTTGGTGGAGAGCCTCCCGCAACCCGTCTTCAATCACTACGGGGCTCCCTTCGAAGTATTCAACGGCCTGTTCCGGCGCACTGCCCCGCAACGCTACGACGCTTCCACCCATTTGCCGGTAAGCGCCGAAGCCTTCCAGCAGTTCATCAACCATCTGGATTTCCAGCAGCCTTTCAAGGCGGCGCTGGATGTCTACTGGCGAGACCATCTGCACAGTCACAGGCTGGCGCTGAAGCTCAACTTCATCGCAGCTTGCAATAAACAGGTCAGCGAAGGCAGCCTCAGCGAGCCGGCGCGGCAACTGATCTGGCAGGCGGCTGGGCTGATGCCGAAGCGCAACAGGGTGCGTCGCAGCACATTGAGCATTTACGGCTATGCAGCGACCGACTTGTTGTACCTGAATGACCCCATCACCGACCTGACAGTGCTGTACATACCTGGCAACAGCTCGCCCTTGCTGACGTTCAGCAGCGAACGAGAATTGAAAGCCTGGGTCGGCGAACAATGCAAAGACCCGGCCAGACGCCAGGCCTTGAAACAGCACTTTCGTCTGGCCGATTGCCCGCAAGGTCTCGACTTCAGCGGCCTGGACACCGCCCTGGAGGGCCTGGGCGCCTACCCAGAGCGACATCTGTTACCGCCTGAACATGGTTACTTCAACGACGATGGCACCTGGCCCCCGCAAACCTATGTCAACTATCGGCCTGCCAGATACAACCCCAGGATGAAGGGCGACCTGTTTCAGGCGCTGGCCGAGCGCCAGCGCCAGCGCAGCTACGACGATGCCGCATTTCTGATCACTGCTGACAGCGAGGTTACCAAGGCCAGATGGCGTGGCTACCTCACCACCACGCTCAACCTGCTTGCGCCACTTTGCATGGTGGTGCCGGGCCTGGCCCCTCTGCTGGCCGTTGGCGGCATCGCCCAGTTTAGCCTGGGGCTTGACCAGGCGATCAATGGCAAGTCATTGCAGCAACGCCAGGACGGCATCGACAACATCACATGGGGCCTGTTCAACGCGTTGCCACTGGCGGCAGGCGGGGCCTCGCGGGCCTCGGCGCTATTCGAATTCAAGACCGAGGGCTTCGCTCCACCGACACGGTTGCGTGATCAGCTCGGCTACCCGCTGAGCCCGCTTTCGCCGCCGCGGTTACCCGAACCCGAGGGAGCCCGCTATTTCCATGTCACCGACCCGATCGAGCCCCTGGCGGACAGCGATCAGGCAGTTGCCGACGCAGTCATTCGCACACCGCAGTACGATGGTGAGCCAGACAAGCTCGCAGCCAGCATCGATACCTATAACACCCGCGTCATCTACGACATGGCACGGGACGTCTTCATCCAGGCCGAGGATGTGAACCAGGCCGACCCCGTCGGCTTCGTGGCAGTACTCGGCAGCAGGGACCTGCGACCTGCACCACAAGGGCGTGTGGCAACCAATGCAATGCGCGTCCGGACCCTGCGGGCGCTGGGCGTCGACCTGCCATTACCGCTACAGATACCGGTCAGAGCACCGGGGAGTTGGCCAATACCCAAGCGCATTTCCTGCCTGTGGGTCGGTGACCAGATCATCGGTCAGGAGCTGCTGGCCAACCTGGGCCAGAACGCAGCGCGGCTGCAAGGCAGCGAATACAGCATGCGGTTGTTCCTTTCCAGTACAGCCCGGCAGGCCTATGCCGAAAACCTGGACCTGCTGACCAGTCATGCCCCGGGCTTGCAGGTGCTGCCGCTGGAAGAGCAGGCCTTCTTCCAGAATTTCCGCCAAAGCAGGTACTACGCGCAGTACGACGCTGCCCTGGATGGCAACGGCGGCGTCGCCCGCAACTATGCATCGGCATGCGACGTGCTGCGCTACCCGATGCTGCACCACGAAGGTGGCTTGTACATGGACGTCGATGACACGTTGCTGGCACCAGGCGAATACCCATTGATCATCGACGGGCGACCGGAAGGCGACGCCAGTGAGCCCATCGACCAGGTCGAGTTGAGCACCGACGCCAATGGGCTGCTTCTGGCACCGCCCATGTCCAACGAAAGGATGAGCATGAACTGCCTCTACAACTCCAGCATGATCGGCAGCCACCCAGGCAACCCCACCCTGGAGGCCATTTCCGAAGAAATGTACACGCGCTACCAGCTCAACCGCGAATTCTACGACAGCAAGCCCAGCCTGGCCGACGACCCGGCGAACTTCTATCACTACGCCAAGCGGCTGAGCTACCTCACCGGCCCTGCCCTGCTCAGCGACGTGGTCGATAGGCAACTGCCTAGCCTGCGTCTCCTGCGACAGCTCACCAATCTCTATGGGATACCGCGCATCAACGCCTACCAGTTCGTCGATTTGCCGCGCATGCGCGAGGCGGTGCGTACGCTGCTGCCCCTGAACCGGTTCTCCAAGGTCGGTGGCAACCATTCCTGGAGCCGAACATGACCCAGCGCCAACCCGTGGTCGGCGCAGCCGGCCAAGATTACGTCAAGGCAATGTTGGGTTCCGTGCCACGCCCGGACCGCAATGCCAGTGCCGCCATCCGCGACTGGGCACGCCAGCAGCAACTGGACCTGGAACCCGACAACACACTTGCGGTGACATTGCATTGCAAATTCGTACCCAAGCGGGGTTGGCTGGCCAAGGTCGTCCAACAAATGAGCCTGACCGAAGCACTATTGAGCAATTGGCAGCAAAGCGGCTATTCCAAGGCTGCCGAGCAAATCGCGCAGCTGCTGCTAAAAGGCGGAACGGCAGCCTTCGACCTGCTCGGTTCACTGCCGGACCTGTCCCTGCTACACGGTCGAGCGCGCTGGGCCCAGGAATTCAGTCACGGCCAAGTGACGATCGTCGATGAGTTGCCCGGAAGCGGCCTGGCCCATGACATTGATGTGCACACCGAATTCCATGGCCTTTTCCGCCAGACCGCACCTATGCGCTACGACGCCGGCACTTATGTCCAGGTAGACGCCACGACCTTCCAGGCTTTCATCTGGCAGCTCGACTTCCAGAACGTATTCAAACGCCAGCTCGATGACTTCTGGGCCGGCACCGCCAGCCAGTACAGCGCCAGCGCGTGCATCGCGTTCCTCGCTGCCTGCAACCGGCAAGCTTTGCGGGGCAACCTCAGCGAACATGGACGCAGCCTGGCGTGGCGGGCGGCTGGAGTGGAGCGCTGGCACCACGGCGCAAGCCTCATTGCCAACGGGGTAGACGCCAGGCTGCTTAACATCAATGGTTACCCATCAAGCGACATCCTCTGCCTGAGCGATATCCGCAGTCACCTCACCCTGCTGTATATCCCGGGCAATGCGGCACCGCTGCATGAGTTCGCCAACCCGGGCGCCATGCGTGCGTGGCTTGCAAGGCAATGCCGCGATGCAGCCAAACGGGCTGCCCTGCTTGCGCACTTCAGGGCTTGCGATATTCCGGACAGGATTGGCTGGTCGGGGTTGCGTCGGGTGCTTCGGGGCTTGGCCGATTTCCCGCCCCGCCAGATCATTCGGCCTGCAACCAGTGTGTATCGCCTGGTCAGGGTATGGAACCCGCATACCTTGATCAACTACAAGGCGGACACTTACAGCCCACGCATCGAATACAACCTGTTCGAAGCATTGACGGTGGCCCAACGTCAACGCAGCCAATCCGACGCCGACTTCCTGATCACGCGCGACAGTGAAGTGACCAAGGCCGCATGGCGCAGCTATTTCTACCTGACCATGAACCTGGCCACACCGTTTCTACTGGTGGTTCCCGAACTGGTCCCCCTGGCTGCCGTGGCCGGGGTTGCCCAATTTACAATAGGCCTGGACCAGGCGCTGCACGACAAGCATCCGGACCAACAGCTCGAAGGCGCCGAGCAGGCCGTGTTCGGCCTGCTGAACGCAGCCCCGGGGCTGGCGCGCGGGGTCAAGGCGAGCAAGGCGCTGTTCGGCCGACGCCCTATTGGCTTCATCAAACCGGTGAGGCTCAATGGCCGCATAGGCTACCCGCTGAGCCCGGTGTCGCCGCCACGCTGGCCCGGCCCTGCGATGACACCCTATTTCCAGGACCTCGCAGAGGCAGGTGACCATGTGGTTGCCACCTGGCCCGGCGCCGATTCACACGTTGCCCGCTGCGTAACGCGCCGCAGGGCATTCGGCACGGGTGACGAACTGATCGGCGATGCGGGCAATGGCCCCCACCCACTGTACTACGACGCCCGACAGGACAGTTTCGTGCTCAAATACCCCAACGGCACACGCGGCGCCGAGCACTATGTGGCCAGCACCGACCCGCTGCAGCCCTTGAACAGCCGGCTGCTGCCCGATACGAACCCGTCGCGGGAAATCAGCCCGGCATCGCGCTCGCGTACGCTGCGGGCACTGGGTATTGATCTGCAGTTGCCCGTCGACCTCGACGCCCTGGGGACCGCACCAGGCATCCCCGTCCCCAGGCAGGTATTTCACATCTGGCTGGGTGACAGGACGATCGCCGGTGATTACCTGGCTGCGCTCGACAACAACGTACAGGCACTGCGCAACAGCGATTTCACGCTCAAGCTCTACCTCTCCAACGCAAACCCTCAGGCATTCGAACGCAACATGACCCTGCTGCAGCCCCGCATCGCCGAGGGGCTGAAGGTGGCGGTGCTGGAGCACCAGACCTTCTATCGTCAGTTCGAGGCAAGTGAATACTTCGGCCAGTACCAGGCTGCGCTGGAAGGGAATGGCGGTGTGGCGAGCAACTTCTCCTCGGCCTCCGACATCTTGCGCTACCGCGTCCTGCACAGCGAAGGGGGCATCTACCTGGATATTGATGACCATCTGCTGGTCGAGCCGGACGCAACCGGGCAGCTGCGGGCAAAGATCGATAGCGTACCGCTCACCACGCCCCTCGACGGGCTGCTGCTGAGGAGCCCGGTGTGCAATGCGCAATTGGGCATGTATACCAGCTACAACACCAGCATGATTGGCAGCCGTGCTGGCAATCCGGTACTGAATGCCATTTCCGACGAGATCCTGGCACGCTACCTTACCCCCGAGGGCCAGGCGTTCTACCAGGTCCCCAAACCGCCGCGACAGCATGCGGCGGCATTCCAGGCCTATACCGAAAGGCTCAACACGCTGACCGGGCCTGCGGTGCTCAACCATGTGATCGACCAACGTCTACCTGAGTTGTACACCTTCAGGCAGGTGGCAGACCTGGCAAACATGCACACCCTGAACTACGACGCGCTGCTGGACGAAGCAGCACAACGGCGTGCAGAGCTGCGCTTGCTGCCACTGGAAGAGGTCGCAATGGCGGGGAACGCACAGGGCTACTGACTGCCGAGCGAGCTTGCGCGGCCGCTGCACCAGGTGGCCACCCAATGCTCAGGGCAATCAGTTGCCGCGATGCAGCTTGCTCATCAGCTCAGCCTCGGCCTGGGTGAGGCCACAGCTTTCGGTCAGCTCGGCCACGCTGGCACCCATGCCCACGAGCTTGGCCGCCTGGGTGAAGGTGACGTTGTGCGGGTCGCGTTGCTCCAGCTGCTGGATCTTGTCGGGCAGCGGGGCAACCGCCACGCGCAGGTCATGCAACGCCTCGCCCATGCGCACGGTACCGTTCTGGTAGTCGTCCAGGCGCTTGGCCAGGTCCTTGATGCGCTGGTCACGCAGCGCATCACCCTCTGCCTGCTGCGCAGCCAGCTCGCGCTGGCGCTTGCTGTAGTTCAGGAAAAACCACAGGCTCAACGCCCAGACCAGCGCCAGGAAGATGACAGCAACCTCTAGGATCAACTCAGATGTTCTCCAGCTCGGACCATTCTTCCTCGGTCATCATCTTGTCCAGCTCGACCAGGATCAGCAGCTCGCCGTTCTTGTTGCACACGCCCTGGATGAACTTGGCCGACTCTTCGTTACCCACGTTCGGCGCGGTCTCGATCTCGGACTGGCGCAGGTACACCACCTCGGCCACGCTGTCGACCAGGATACCGACCACCTGCTTGTCGGCCTCGATGATGACGATACGGGTGTTGTCGGTGACTTCGGTCGGCATCAGGCCAAAGCGCTGGCGGGTGTCGATCACGGTCACCACGTTGCCGCGCAGGTTGATGATGCCCAGCACGTAGCTTGGCGCACCCGGCACCGGGGCGATCTCGGTGTAGCGCAACACTTCCTGCACCTGCATCACATTGATGCCGTAGGACTCATTGTCCAGACGGAAGGTAACCCACTGCAGGATCGGATCTTCGGAACCTTGTGCAGACGACTTTTTCATTCCCCTACCCTCAATATCCGCCATCGGCGGTGTGTTCGGTGTCATTTATGTTTGGCGTGCATCTGCCTGACCGCGCCACTGGCGATCAGCTCGGCCAGTGCGGCGACGTCGAGCAGTGCACACATGTGTTCAATCACCGTGCCGGCCAGCCACGGGCGCTGACCACGCTGGCTGCGCCACTTGATCTCGGACGGGTCCAGACGCAGCGAGCGGCTGACCTGGTGCACGGCCAGCCCCCATTCGAAACCCTGCACAGAAATCACGTATTGCAGGCCCTGGCGAAAATCATCTCGGTAGCGGTCGGGCATCACCCAACGTGCAGTGTCCAGCACCTTCAGGTTGCCGGCCTGGCAGGTCAGGATGCCCAGGAACCAGTCGGGCTGGCCGAACAGCGGTGTCAGTTCCTGACCGGCCAGGGTGTAGATCGAGCCCAGGCACACCAGTGGCACCGCCAAGGTCAGACCGGCCACATCGAACAGTAGGCATTCGAACGGCTCGGCGGCCCAGGCCGGGCGACCATCGACGATGGCCGGGGGCACGGGCAGGTTGGGTGCAGGCAGGTGCACATCCACCAGCGGTACCGCAGGCTCCACGGTCTGCTGTTCGACCAGAACCGGGATGCTGGCCTCGGCCACTACCTCGCGCTCGACCACCGTCACCACCGGTGTTTCCACCGGCATCACGCGGGGCAGCACCGCCAGCCTGGGCTCGGCGAATGGCCGCGGTCCGGGGCTGGCGGCTGCTTCGGCTGGTGCCGGCCTGGCCTGCTGCGAGGCATCACGCGCCTGCTCTTCGCGCACCGCTTCGGCGAACTCGTCCGCCGCTGCCGGTGCCTCGAACAGGTCTTCGGCTTCGGTAGCCTCCTGCAGCAGGCCGTCGAGGTACGATTGCAGGGCCATCTGTGGCCGGGTGCTGGTTTGCCGGGTCTGGGTCATCAAGCCACCTGCGCCGCAGTCTTGTAGGTCAGCAGGTGCTTGAGCAACGCCCGATAGGCAATCAGCCCGCGGCTCTTGCTGTCGAACTGCGAGGGCGTGACGCCCTTGCGGCTGGCATCGCGCAGGCGCGTATCCACCGGTATATAGCCCTGCCACACATGCTGGCCATAAGTGTCACGCAGCAGCTTGAGCGTGCCGAGCGAGGCCTGGGTACGGCGGTCGAACAGGGTCGGCACGATCTGGTATGGCAGCGCCTGCTTGCGCGAGCGGTTGACCATGGCCAAGGTCCCGACCATGCGCTCCAGCCCCTTGACCGCGAGAAATTCGGTTTGCACCGGAATCACCAGCTGCTGGCTGGCTGCAAGGGCATTGACCATAAGCACACCGAGCAAGGGTGGGCTGTCGATCAGGGCATAGTCGAAATCCTGCCACAGCTGCGCCAGACTCTTGGCGATCACCAGGCCCAGACCGTTCTGCCCCGGGGACTGACGCTCCAGCACCGCCAGCGCAGTGCTCGACGGCAACAGCGAGATGCGTTCGTCACTGGTCGGCAGCAACAATTGCCCGGGCAGGCCTTCAGGCACCACGCCCTTATGCAGGAACAGGTCGTAGCAGCTGTGCTCCAGGGAATCCGGATTGTGCCCGAAATAGCTGGTCATCGAGCCATGCGGGTCGAGGTCGACAACGACCACGCGCTTGCCGGCCTCGGCCAGCAGGCCGGCCAGGGCGATGGTAGTGGTGGTCTTGCCGACGCCACCTTTTTGATTGGCTACTGCCCAGACTCTCATCAAGCAAACTCTATCTATTGATTTGGCAGGGACACTGCTGGGGCAACTGTCTTGCTGAACATCTGAAAGCTCGTGCGATCAGTGTGGGAGCGGGTTTACCCGCGAACACCGGCGCAGCCGGTGCCATGCACCGTATCGCCTTCTTCGCGGCTCCCACAGGGGACCGCGCTACATTCAACTACTTGTGCTCTTGGCAACGTCGGGGAATTGACGGATCACTGCCCCGCCACCGCTGCTGGCTTTGCCGGTGCACTTTGTGTGCCAGCCCGACGCAATGCGGCATCCGGCGTGGCATTGGCACTGCCCGAACCAGTCAGGCTGCGGCGCACTTCGAGGTTGCGCGAAATCACCAGCACCACGCGGCGGTTGCGCGCCCGGCCTTCGGCCGTGTCGTTGCTCGCCACCGGCTGGTACTCGCCATAGCCGACCGAGGCCATGCGTGCGGGGTTGACCCCTTCCATGGCCAGCAGGCGCACGATGCTCGCCGCCCGCGCCGACGAAAGTTCCCAGTTGGTCGGGTACTGCGCGGTGCGGATCGGCAGGTTATCGGTAAAGCCTTCGACGTGCACCGGGTTGGCAAACGGCTTGAGGATGCCGGCCACCTTCTCGATGATGGCAAATGCCTTGTCGCTGGGCATGGCATCGCCGCTGTCGAACAGCAACGAGGAATTGAGCTCGATCTCGATCCACAGTTCATTGCCACGCACAGTCATCTGGTCACTGTTGATCAGGTCGCCAAAGGCATCGCGCACGTCATCGCTGATGGTTTTCAGCGGGTCGACACTGGTCGCCCCCAGGCCCGCCTCGGTCTGCTCGCTGTCCTTCACCAACGGCTCGGCCGGGCGCACGCTCAGCGGCCGCTCTTCGCCGATCGGAATCGGCTTCATGCTGCGCTCGGGGTCGTTGAACACCCCGAGCAAGGCCTGGGAAATGACCTTGTACTTGCCCTCGTTGATCGAGGAAATCGAGTACATCACCACGAAAAAAGCGAATAGCAAGGTGATGAAGTCGGCATACGACACCAGCCAGCGTTCGTGGTTTTCGTGTTCCTCGGTATGACGACGGCGACGCATGAGTTACTCCATGAAGCCTTGCAGCTTCAGCTCGATCGAGCGCGGGTTCTCACCCTCGGCAATCGACAGCAGGCCCTCGAGCAGCATCTCGCGGTAGCGCGACTGGCGCATGACGATGGCCTTGAGCTTGTTGGCGATTGGCAGCAGCACCAGGTTTGCACTGGCGACGCCGTAGATGGTCGCGACAAAGGCCACGGCAATACCGTTGCCCAGCTGCGACGGGTCGGCCAGGTTGCCCATCACATGGATCAGGCCCATCACCGCACCGATGATGCCGATGGTGGGTGCGTAGCCACCCATGCTCTCGAACACCTTGGCGGCCTGGATATCACGGCTTTCCTGGGTCAGGAAATCGACTTCGAGGATACTGCGGATGGCCTCCGGCTCGGCGCCATCCACCAGCAGCTGCAGGCCCTTGCGCGCATACGGGTCAGACTCGCTGTCGGCCACCCCTTCCAGACCCAGCAGGCCTTCCTTGCGCGCGGTCAGGCTCCAGTTGACGACGCGATCGACCCCGCCCGCCAGGTCGACCCGTGGCGGAAACAGGATCCAGCGCAGAATCTGCATCGCACGCTTGAACGACGACAGTGGCGACTGCAGCAAGGCCGCAGCCAGGGTGCCACCCAGCACGATCAGTGCCGCCGGGCCATTGATCAGGGCACCGACATGGCCGCCTTCGAGGAAGTTGCCACCGACAATGGCGACAAAGGCGAGGATCAGGCCAATCAGGCTGAGCACGTCCATCAGACGCACGCCTCCACCAAGTGCTTGCCGATTTCGTCCAGGCTGTATATCGCGTCGGCCAGGTTGGCCTTGACGATGGCCATGGGCATGCCATAGATCACACAGCTGGCTTCATCCTGGGCCCACACCGTGCTGCCGCCCTGCTTGAGCAGGCGCGCACCTTCGCGACCATCGGCGCCCATGCCGGTAAGCACCACCGACAGCACCTTGTCGCCATACGACTTGGCCGCCGAGGCGAAGGTGATATCCACGCATGGTTTGTAGTTCAGGCGCTCGTCACCAGGCAGGATCTTCACCGTGCCACGGCCGTCGATCATCATCTGCTTGCCGCCGGGAGCCAGCAGGGCCAGGCCCGGGCGCAGCATGTCGCCGTCCTCGGCTTCCTTGACGCTGATGCGGCACAGCTTGTCCAGGCGTTCGGCAAAGGCCTTGGTAAACGCCGCTGGCATGTGCTGGATCAGCACGATCGGCGCCGGGAAGTTGGCCGGCAGTTGGGTCAGCACCCGCTGCAGGGCGACAGGGCCGCCTGTGGAGGTGCCAATGGCCACCAGCTTGTAAGGCTTGCGCTTGGGTGCCGGCGAGTGCGCTGGCGCCACTGCCGGGGCCGTTGTACGGGCAGGCACAGGCGTGCGCGCCGCTGTCGGGCTGGTAAGGCTGCTGGCAGGTACGTGGCTGCTGCTTGCTGGCGCAGGCGCGGCGACCGGCGCATGGCTCGCGTAGCTGCCAAAACGGCGGTTGCTGCGGGAAATGGTATGCACCTTCTCGCACAGCAGCTGCTTGACCTTTTCGGGGTTGCGCGAGATGTCCTCGAAGTTCTTCGGCAGGTAATCCACCGCGCCGGCATCCAGCGCATCGAGGGTGACACGGGCGCCTTCATGGGTCAGCGACGAGAACATCAACACCGGCGTCGGGCAGCGCTGCATGATGTGCCGCACCGCGGTGATGCCATCCATCATGGGCATTTCGTAGTCCATGGTGATGACATCGGGCTTGAGCGCCAGCGCCTGGTCGATTGCTTCCTTGCCGTTGGTCGCGGTACCCACTACCTGGATCGTCGGATCCGCCGAGAGGATTTCCGAGACGCGGCGGCGGAAGAAACCGGAATCATCCACCACCAGGACCTTGACTGCCATAAACACTCCATTAGGCGGCGCAACCCGCCAGGGTGCGCCACCGAAATCAAATACGCCGCGCGGCGTAACGCTTGAGCATGCTCGGGACGTCGAGAATCAACGCGATGCGACCGTCGCCGGTGATGGTGGCCCCGGACATGCCCGGGGTGCCCTGCAGCATCTTGCCCAGCGGCTTGATTACCACTTCTTCCTGGCCAACCAGTTGATCGACGACAAAGCCGATGCGTTGGGTGCCGACCGACAGGATTACCACATGGCCCTCGTGCTGCTCTTCGTGCACCTGGCCCTGAACCAGCCAGCGCTTGAGATAGAACAGTGGCAGTGCCTTGTCGCGCACGATCACCACTTCCTGGCCGTCGACCACGTTGGTGCGCGACAGGTCGAGGTGGAAAATCTCGTTGACGTTGACCAGCGGGAAGGCGAACGCCTGGTTGCCCAGCATCACCATCAGGGTGGGCATGATCGCCAAGGTCAGCGGGACCTTGATGACGATCTTCGAACCCTGGCCCTTGGCCGAGAAGATGTTGATCGAGCCGTTGAGCTGGGAAATCTTGGTCTTCACCACGTCCATGCCCACGCCGCGGCCGGACACGTCGGAAATCTCGGTCTTGGTCGAGAAGCCCGGGGCGAAGATCAGGTTGTAGCAGTCCGACTCGCTCAGGCGATCGGCGGCGTCCTTGTCCATCAGGCCCTTTTCCACGGCCTTGGCGCGCAGGATGTTGGGGTCCATGCCCTTGCCGTCGTCAGAGATCGACAGCAGGATGTGGTCGCCTTCCTGTTCGGCCGACAGCACCACGCGGCCGGTGCGTGCCTTGCCGGAAGCTTCGCGCTCATCGGGCATTTCCACGCCATGGTCGACAGCGTTGCGCACCAGGTGCACCAACGGGTCGGCCAGGGCCTCGACCAGGTTCTTGTCGAGGTCGGTCTCTTCACCGACCAGCTCCAGGTTGATTTCCTTCTTGAGCTGACGGGCCAGGTCGCGTACCAGCCGCGGGAAGCGGCCGAAGACTTTCTTGATCGGCTGCATGCGGGTTTTCATCACCGCGGTCTGCAGGTCGGCGGTGACCACGTCGAGGTTGGACACGGCCTTGGACATGGCCTCGTCACCGCTGTTCAGGCCCAGGCGCACCAGGCGGTTACGCACCAGCACCAGTTCGCCGACCATGTTCATGATCTCGTCCAGGCGCGCGGTGTCGACCCGCACGGTGGTTTCCGCTTCGCTGACGCCATGCTTGTCGGACGCCGGGGCTGGTGCACGTGGTGCCGAGGCAGGCTTGCTGGCTGCCGCCGGTGCCGGCGCAGCAGCAGCAGCAGCTGGCTTTGCCTCGGGCAGGCTGTCGGCCTTGGCCGCAGTCGGCGCTTGCGCCTTGCCCGCAGCCGGGGCTGCGACAGCAGCAACATCGCCGCCAAACTTGCCCTTGCCGTGCAACTGGTCCAGCAGCGCCTCGAACTCGTGTTCGCTGATTTCGTCGCCGGCGGCACTGGTGTCAGTTGCGGCAGGCGCCGGCGTCTTGGCGGCAGGCAAGGCATCGGCCTGGAAGGTGCCCTTGCCATGCAACTGGTCGAGCAGCGATTCGAATTCGGCGTCGGTGATTTCGTCGCTGGCCGCTTCCGGCGCACTGGCGACCGGCTGCGCGGCAACCCCGGCGCTGAACTGGCCTTTGCCATGCAGTTGGTCGAGCAACGACTCGAACTCGGAGTCGGTGATTTCGTCACCTTCGCCGCTCACGGTCTCACCCTGCATCTGCTCGTCGGCCGCAGCTTGTGCCTTGACCGCATCGAGCGAGTCGAGCAGCTGTTCGAACTCACTGTCGGTGATGTCCTGCTCTTCGACCGGCCCTTCGACAACCGGCTCCGGCGCCGCAGCGGCAGGCGCTTCGACGGCTTCGGCGCCGCCCGGCTCGGCCAGGCGCGACAACGCCGCCAACAGCTCGGGGGTGGCCGCGGTCACTTCGGTGCGCTCGCGCACCTGGCCAAACATGCTGTTGACCGTGTCCAGTGCCTCGAGCACCACATCCATCAGTTCCGCGTCGACCCGGCGCTCACCTTTGCGCAGGACGTCGAACACGTTCTCGGCGATATGGCAGCACTCCACCAGCTCGTTCAGCTGAAGGAAGCCGGCGCCTCCTTTTACAGTGTGGAAACCGCGAAAGATCGCATTGAGCAGGTCGGCATCGTCGGGTCGGCTTTCCAGCTCGACCAGTTGCTCGGACAGTTGCTCAAGAATTTCGCCGGCTTCTACCAGGAAATCCTGGAGGATTTCTTCATCGGCGCCGAAGCTCATCAAACGTGCTCCTTAAAAACCCAGGCTGGACAGCAGATCATCGACATCGTCCTGACCGGACACGACGTCTTCACGCTTATCGGCATGAATCTGCGGACCTTCACCCCGAGTCGGATGTTTTTCTCGATCTTTTTCTGCGCGCAGTTGATCGTGGTCATGCTGGATGCCCGCAAAGCGGTCGACCTGGCTGGCCATCAGCACCAGTTTGAGCAGGTTGCTTTCCACCTCGGTGACCAGGGCGGTGACGCGCTTGATCACCTGGCCGGTCAGGTCCTGATAGTCCTGGGCCAGCAGAATGTCGTTGAGGTGGCCGGCGACCTTGCGGTTGCCTTCGGCGCTGTGCGTCAGGAAACTGTCGACGCGCTTGACCAGGTCACGGAACTCCGGCGCGGCCACTTCGCGGCGCATGAAACGCTGCCAGTCGGCACTCAGGGCCTTGGCCTCACTGGCCAGGCCGTTGAGCACCGGGGTGCTTTCCTCGACCAGGTCCATGGTGCGGTTGGCCGCACCCTCGGTGAGCCTGACCACGTACGACAGGCGCTCGGTGGCGTCGGTTATCTGCGACACCTCCTCGGCCTGCGGCATGGTCGGGTCTATCTGGAAACTGACGATGGCACTGTGCAGCTCGCGGGTCAGCTTGCCGACTTCCTGGTACAGGCCCCGGTCGCGGGTCTGGTTCAGCTCGTGAATCAGTTGCACCGCCTCGCCGAAACGGCCCTGCTCCAGGCTTTCGACGAGTTCCTGGGCATGTTTCTTCAGGGTCGATTCGAACTCGCCCAAAGACGTTTGTGATGAATCCATGGCGCGCCCCCTGACGTGACTCAGCCGTTGACGCGTTCGAAGATCTTCTCGATCTTTTCTTTGAGCACCTGGGCGGTGAACGGCTTGACCACGTAGCCATTGACGCCGGCCTGGGCCGCTTCGATGATCTGGTCGCGCTTGGCCTCGGCAGTCACCATCAGTACCGGCATACCTTTCAGCTTGTCGCTGGCACGCACTTTACGCAGCAGGTCGATGCCGGACATACCGGGCATGTTCCAGTCGGTCACCAGGAAGTCGTAGTGGCCGCTTTCCAGCATCGGCAGCGCCGTGATCCCGTCATCGGCTTCGTCCGTGTTGGTGAAGCCCAGGTCACGCAACAGGTTCTTGATGATCCGCCGCATCGTCGAAAAGTCGTCAACGATGAGGATTTTCATGTCTTTGTTCAAGTAGACCTCCAAGCAGTCTCAAACGCGCTCGGCCCCGAGCGCGCATTCAATCAATTCGATGCAACATGGAAAACGCACGTGGAAAACGACTGCAACGACGGCGGACTCAACGCGCCCGCCATTCCCCCAGGCGGCTGCGCAGGCGCGCGGCACACTGGCTGTGCAACTGGCTGACCCGCGACTCGCTGACACCCAGCACCTCACCGATTTCCTTGAGGTTCAGCTCTTCGTCGTAGTACAGCGCCAGCACCAGGCGCTCACGCTCCGGCAGATTGGCGATGGCCTCGGTCAGGGCAACCTGGAAGCGCTCGTCCTCCAGGCCACGCGCAGGCTCGACCTGACCACTGGCGCCATCCTCATGCAGCCCTTCGTGCTCGCCGTCCTGCAACAGGTCGTCGAAGCTGAACAGGCGGCTGCCCAGGGTATCGTTCAAGATCCCGTAGTAATCATCGAGACTCAATTGGAGTTCGGCAGCAACTTCATGATCTTTAGCGTCACGGCCGGTTCTGGCTTCCACTGCACGTATCGCGTCACTGACCATGCGCGTGTTGCGGTGCACCGAACGCGGCGCCCAGTCGCCCTTGCGCACTTCGTCCAGCATGGCCCCGCGAATGCGGATGCCAGCGTAGGTTTCAAAACTGGCGCCCTTGCTGGCATCGTACTTGTTGGCCACTTCCAGCAGGCCGATCATGCCGGCCTGGATCAGGTCCTCGACCTGCACGTTGGCCGGCAACCGCGCCAACAGGTGGTAGGCGATGCGCTTGACCAGCGGGGCGTAGCGTTCGATCAGCTCGTACTGCGCATCTTTCGACGCCCGGCTGTACATCTTGAAACCGCTGGCGTTCATAGCACAGGTCCCGCGCTGGTGGGTTGCACCAGGCGCTCGACAAAGAACTCCAGGTGACCGCGCGGGTTCGCCGGCAGCGGCCAGCTGTCGACCTTCTGGGCAATTGCCTTGAAGGCCAGGGCGCACTTGGAGCGTGGGAAAGCTTCGTAGACGGCGCGCTGCTTCTGTACCGCCTTGCGCACGCACTCGTCATACGGCACGGCGCCTACGTACTGCAGGGCAACATCGAGGAAACGGTCGGTGACCTTGGTCAGCTTGGCGAACAGGTTGCGCCCTTCCTGCGGGCTCTGCGCCATATTGGCCAGGACACGGAAACGGTTCATGCCGTAGTCGCGGTTGAGCAGCTTGATCAGGGCGTAGGCATCGGTAATCGAGGTGGGTTCGTCGCATACCACCAGCAGCACTTCCTGGGCAGCGCGGACGAAGCTGACCACCGAGTCCCCGATACCGGCCGCGGTGTCGATCACCAGCACGTCGAGGTTGTCGCCAACTTCGCTGAAAGCCTGGATCAGCCCGGCATGCTGGGCCGGGGCCAGGTGCACCATGCTCTGCGTACCCGAGGCCGCCGGCACGATGCGCACACCACCGGGGCCTTGCAGCATCACGTCGCGCAGCTCGCAGCGCCCTTCGATGACATCGGCCAGGGTCCGCTTGGGGGTAAGGCCCAGCAGCACGTCGACATTGGCCAAACCGAGGTCGGCGTCCAGCAGCATGACCCTGCGACCAAGCTCGGCCAGCGCCAGGGACAGGTTCACTGAAACGTTTGTCTTGCCGACGCCACCTTTGCCGCCGGTTACGGCAATCACCTGTACGGGATGCATGCTACCCATGTCTGATATTTACCTTATCTCGCGGGGACTCAGGCCACACGCGGGGGCATTGTACATACCCCTTGGTATAGCTACCTTGCATACGTTTCATCATCAACCCGCTCTCCTTGGGTTGTGATAGAGATCAGCGAACATGTCGGCCATGGCCTCTTCACTGGGCTCGTCCTGCTGCTGCACATTGACCGCGCGGGTGACCAACTGGTGCCCCCGAGGCAGGTGCAGGTCGTCAGGAATGCGCGGCCCATCGGTCAGGTAGGCCACTGGCAGTTCATGACTGATGGCAAGGCTCAGCACGTCGCCAAGGCTCGCCGTTTCATCGAGTTTGGTCAGGATGCAACCGGCCAGGCCGCAGCGTTTGTAGCTGTGGTAGGCAGCGGTCAGCACCTGCTTCTGGCTGGTGGTGGCCAGCACCAGGTAGTTCTTCGCGGCAATGCCACGCCCGGCCAGGGTTTCCAGTTGCATGCGCAGGGCCGGGTCGCTGGCCTGCAGGCCGGCGGTATCGATCAACACCACGCGCTTGCGCAGCAGCGGCTCCAGCGCCGCGGCCAGCGACTGGCCCGGGTCGACGTAGGTCACCGGCACGTTGAGGATGCGCCCCAGGGTCTTGAGCTGCTCCTGGGCGCCGATGCGGAAGCTGTCCATGCTCACCAGCGCCAGGTTCTGCGCGCCGTACTTGAGTACGTAGCGGGCGGCCAGCTTGGCCAGGGTGGTGGTCTTGCCCATGCCGGCCGGGCCGACCATGGCGATCACCCCGCCCTCTTCGATCGGCTCGACCTCAGGAATTTCGATCATCCGCGCCAGATGCGCCAGCAGCATGCGCCAGGCGTGGCGTGGCTCATCTATCTCAGCAGTCAGTTCCAGCAGCTCGCGGGCGATCGGCCCAGACAGGCCGATGCGCTGCAGCCGGCGCCAGAGGTTGGCCTGCTGCGGCTTGCTGCCCTGCAACTGATTCCAGGCCAGCGAGCCGAGCTGCACTTCCAGCAGCTCGCGCAGGCCCGACAGCTCCGAGCGCATGGCATCGAACAAGCGCGGGTCGACCGGTGCCGGCGCAGGGGCTGCAGCAACGGCCTCGGGGGCCTCGACGTGCGGTTCGATCAACGGTTCGGCGGCGGTCAGCGACTGCCCGGCGAACAATTGGCGGTTGTTGTCGCTGCTGTCCTGGCGGTGGTCCAGCTCGGCCCGGGCAGTGGCGATGCGCGTATGGGTCTTGCGCAGCTCTTCTTCCAGCTCGGCATTGGGCACACGCGGGGCCAGGGCGGACAGCTTGTAGTCCAGCGCAGCCGTCAGTTCGACACCGCCAGCGATGCGACGGTTGCCGATGATGGCAGCATCGGCACCCAGCTCATCGCGGACCAGCTTCATGGCCTGACGCATATCGGCGGCGAAAAATCGCTTAACTTGCATTATCCCCTACCTCAGCCGTTAGGGCCCACGGTGGCAACGATGGTGACTTGCTTGTTGTCAGGTATTTCCTGATACGCCAGAACATGCAAATTCGGTACAGCCAGGCGACCGAAACGCGACAGCATGGCACGGATCGGGCCGGCGACCAGGAGGATGGCCGGCTGGCCCTGCATTTCCTGGCGCTGGGCCGCCTCGATCAGCGAACGCTGCAGCTTCTCGGCCATGCTCGGCTCCAGAAGAACTCCGTCTTCCTGACCTTGCCCAGCCCTTTGCAGACTATTGAGCAAAATCTGTTCCAACCTTGGCTCCAAGGTAATCACTGGCAGCTCCGACTCAACGCCAACAATGCTTTGCACGATGGCGCGACACAATCCGACGCGCACTGCCGCCACCAACGCGGCGGTATCTTGACTCTTGCTGGCGTTGTTCGCAATCGCCTCGGCGATACTGCGAATATCGCGCACTGGCACCTGTTCCGACAACAGCGCTTGCAGCACCTTGAGCAGGCCCGACAAGGAAATGACACCCGGCACCAACTCTTCTGCAAGTTTAGGCGATGCCTTGGCCAGCACCTGCAGCAGCTGCTGGACCTCTTCGTGGCCGATCAGCTCATGGCAGTGCTTCTGCAGGATCTGGTTGAGGTGGGTGGCCACCACGGTACTGGCATCGACCACGGTGTAGCCCAGCGACTGCGCCTGGGCGCGCTGGCCGACGTCGATCCACACGGCTTCAAGGCCAAATGCCGGGTCGCGTGCGGCAATGCCGTTGAGGGTGCCGAATACCTGCCCCGGGTTGATGGCCAGTTCGCGGTCCGGGTAGATCTCGGCTTCGGCCAGGATCACCCCCATCAGGGTCAGGCGATAGGCGCTGGGCTGCAGGTCGAGGTTGTCGCGGATGTGCACGGTGGGCATGAGGAAGCCCAGGTCTTGCGACAGCTTCTTGCGCACGCCCTTGATCCGCGCCAGCAACTGGCCACCCTGGTTGCGATCGACCAGCGGGATCAGCCGGTAGCCAACCTCCAGGCCGATCATGTCGATCGGCGTGACGTCGTCCCAGCCCAGCTCCTTGGTTTCCAGCGCACGCTGTGGCGAGGGCAGCAGGTCCTGCTGGCGCTGCGCCTCTTGCTGCGCTTGCACCTTGGCCTTCTGCTGCTTCTTCCATACCAGGTAGGCGCCGCCACCGGCCAGCAGGCCGAGGCTGAGGAAGGCCACGTGCGGCATGCCCGGCACCAGACCCATGACGATCATCAGTGCGCCCGACACTGCCAGCGCCTTGGGCGAATCGAACATCTGCCGGTTGATCAGCTTGCCCATGTCCTCGGAGCCCGAGGCCCGGGTAACCATGATCGCGGCGGCCGTGGACAGCAACAGTGATGGCAATTGCGCCACCAAACCGTCACCGATGGTCAGCAGGGCGTACACCTTGCCGGCATCGCCGAAGCTCATGCCGTGCTGCAGCATGCCGATGAGCATGCCGCCAATCAGGTTGATGAAAAGGATCAGCAAGCCGGCGATGGCATCACCGCGGACGAATTTGCTGGCACCGTCCATCGAACCGTAGAACTCGGCTTCCTGCGCTACCTCGGCACGACGGTGCTTGGCCTGGGCCTGGTCGATCAGGCCGGCATTGAGGTCGGCGTCGATGGCCATCTGCTTGCCGGGCATGGCATCGAGGGTGAAACGTGCGCTCACTTCCGAGATACGCCCGGCGCCCTTGGTCACCACCACGAAGTTGATGATCATGAGGATGGCGAACACCACGGCACCGACCACGTAGTTACCGCCGATCACCACCTCGCCGAAGGCCTGGATCACCTTGCCGGCAGCACCGTGGCCCTCCTGGCCATGCAGCATGACCACCCGGGTAGAGGCCACGTTCAGGGCCAGACGCAACAGCGTGGCCACCAGCAGGATGGTGGGGAACGCGGCAAAGTCGAGCGGGCGCAGGGCATACACGCAGACCAGCAGGACCACGATCGACAGGGCGATGTTGAAGGTGAAGAACACGTCGAGCAGGAACGGCGGTATCGGCAACATCATCATTGCCAACATCACCAGCAGCAACAGCGGCACACCCAGGTTGCCCCGGCCGAGCCCGGCCAGGTTGTTACGGGCGTTGCTGATTAACTGAGTGCGATCCACCGCGAGTCCTCTTGATGCAAAACTTTGACGCACAGGGGGCGCCTGGCGCTGGCTTTGCAAGAAGCTTTCCAACTTTGCTCGACGGTGTTCGCCCTGAGGTTTTTTTCGCCTGGCGAGATCGAGCGCCGCCCGCGCGGCGCTTCGCGGGTGTTCGCCTTGACGCTTTCTGCGCCTGTGAAATCGAGCGCCGCCCGCGCGGCGCTTCGCGGGACAAGCCCGCTCCCACATTTGCTGCAACGTGGCCATGCCTGTGGGAGAGGTGTTGTCAGCCGGGGGGCAGGACTTGAGACAGGTGATGCGGCAGCAATGCCAACTCAGAAATCCAGTCATCCCACCAAGGCAGGCAACCATGGCCTGACAGGTTCGGCACGTTGCAACAAATGTGGGAGCGGGCTTGCCCCGCGAAGCGCCGCGCGGGCGGCGCTCGATCTCACAGGCGCTGAAATGGCATGGCGAACACCGGTCAACTGTCGCGGCGCAGGTCCGGCGGGATCGGCAGGTCGTCCTTTAGCGGCTCCGGCCGCTTGCCCTTGCCAGCCCGGTACTGGCGGACCTGGAATACATAGGCCAGCACCTGCGCCACCGCCAGGTACAGGCCGGCAGGGATTTCCTGCTCGAGCTCGGTGGAGTAGTAGATCGCTCGCGCCAAGGCCGGCGACTCGAGGATCTGGATCTTGTGCTCCACACCGATCTCGCGAATCTTCAAGGCCATGAAGTCGGTACCCTTGGCCAGCAGCAACGGCGCCGCACCGCCCTTGTCCGGGTCGTATTGCAAGGCCACCGCATAATGCGTCGGGTTGGTGATGATCACGTCCGCTTCGGGCACGGCCGCCATCATGCGCCGCTGCGACACCTCGCGCTGCAGCTGGCGAATACGCTGCTTGACCTCGGGCTTGCCTTCGCTGTCCTTGTACTCATCCTTGATTTCCTGCTTGGTCATCTTCAGCTTTTTGTGCGTCTGCCACAACTGGAACGGCACGTCCGCCGCCGCGATCAACAGCAGCCCGGCCGACATCCACAACGCACTCCAGCCCACCACCTGCAGGCTATGGATGATCGCCTGCTCCAACGGCTCATTGGCGATGGAGAGCAGTGCCTGGCGGTCATTGACCAGCACCACTACCGCCACGACCAGAATCACGAAAAACTTGGCGAGTGCCTTTAACAGCTCGGTCAGCGCATTCAGCGAGAACATGCGCTTGATCCCCGACAAGGGATTCATGCGGCTGAATTTCGGCTGAAGCAGGCTGCCGGAAAACAGGAAACCGCCCAGGGCAATCGGCGCGACGAAGGAAATCACGAACAACAGGATCAATATCGGCTGCACCGCCCAGATGGCCATCTTGCCCGAGGCCAGCAGGAAGGCGCCCATGGCCCGCTCGTCAACGATGAAGTCGCGGGTCAGGCTGAAGTTCATACGCATCATCGCCAGCAGCGTCTCGGCCAGGTGGCCGCCGAACGCCAGCAGGCCACCAGCACCGGCCAAGGTCACCGCCACCGTGTTCAGCTCCTTGGAGCGCGCAATCTCGCCTTTCTCGCGGGCATCGCGCTTGCGCTTATCAGTGGGGTCCTCTGTCTTGTCCTGACCGCTTTCGCTTTCTGCCATGCTCAGCGCGTCCTAGCCAGTTCACGCAGCCATTGCAGCGCTTCGCTGGCCAATGCCTGGTAATGGGAAAGTATATCCGCCAGGCCGACCCAGAAAATGAACATGCCCATGACCAGAGTCAGCGGAAAACCGATGGAGAAAATGTTCAACTGCGGCGCTGCACGCGTCATTACGCCAAAGGCGATGTTGACCACCAGCAGCGCTGCGATAGCCGGCAGGATCAGCAGCAGGCCGGCACCGAACACCCAGCCCAGGCGCCCGGCCAGCTCCCAGAAGTGGTTGACCACCAGCGCATTGCCCACCGGCAAAGTGGTGAAGCTTTCGGTCAGTACCTCGAACACCACCAGGTGGCCATTCATCAGCAGGAACAACACGCTCACCAGCATGGTCATGAACTGGCTGATCACCGTGACGTTGACACCGTTGGCTGGGTCGACCATCGAAGCGAAGGCCATGCCCATCTGCACCGCGACGATCTGCCCGGCAATCACGAAGACCTGGAACAACAGCTGCAAGGCCAGGCCGAACAGCGCGCCGACGATGATCTGCTCGGCGCACAACAGCAAACCCCGCAGGCTGAGCGGGTCAAATTCAGGCAGGGGCGGGAGCGCCGGCACGATCACCACGGTAATCGCCACCGCCACGTACAGACGCACCCGCGCCGGCAACATGCGGGTGCCAAAGATAGGCATGGTCATCAGCACTGCAGTCACCCTGAACAACGGCAGGATGAAGGTGGCGACCCAGGTGCCGATCTGCGTGTCGGTCAACTCCAGCATCGCCGCGTCAACCGATCAGCTGCGGGATGTTGGTGTAGAGACTGGTGATGTACTCCATGAACTTCTGCACCAGCCACGGCCCGGCGATGATCAGCGTGACCAGCATCACCAGCAGGCGCGGCAAGAAGCTCAGGGTCTGTTCGTTGATCTGCGTGGCAGCCTGGAACATCGCCACCACCAGGCCCACCAGCAGGCTCGGCACCACCAGCACGGCAACCATAAGGGTAGTCAGCCACAGGGCATCACGGAACAGGTCGACAGCTACTTCAGGGGTCATCGGCGGCTCTCCTTGACGGCGTCAGACGCCGCCGAAACTACTGGCCAGGGTCCCCATGATCAGCGCCCAGCCATCGACCAGCACGAACAGCATGATCTTGAACGGCAGCGAGATGATCAGCGGCGACAGCATCATCATACCCATGGCCATCAGCACACTGGCTACCACCATGTCGATGATCAGGAACGGAATGAAGATCATGAAACCGATCTGGAACGCGGTCTTCAACTCGGAAGTGACGAACGCGGGCACCAGAATCGTCAGCGGCACCTGGTCCGGGCCGGCGATGTCGGTGCGCTTGGACAGGCGCATGAACAGGTCGAGGTCGCTTTGCCGGGTTTGCGCCAGCATGAAGTCCTTGAGGGGCCCCTGGGCCTTGTCGATGGCCTGCTGGGCGGTCATCTGCTCCTTCAGGTACGGCTGCAGCGCGTCCTGGTTCACCCGGTCGAATACCGGGGCCATGATGAACATGGTCAGGAACAGCGCCATGCCGGTGAGCAACTGGTTCGACGGCGTCTGCTGCAGGCCCAGCGCCTGACGCAGGATCGAGAACACGATGATGATGCGGGTGAAGCTGGTCATCAGGATGACGAACGCCGGAATGAAGCTGAGCGCCGTCATGATCAGCAGGATCTGCAGGCTGACCGAATACTCCTGCTGCCCGTCCGGGGTATTGGACAGGGTAATGGCCGGGATCGACAGCGGGTCGGCGGCCAGGGCCAGCGGCGCAGCCAGCAGCAGCACCAGAATCAACAACATACGCAGCGCGCCGCTCATCACTTCTTGTCCTTAGGGTCCTTGCCCATCAGCTCCATCAGCCGCTGGGCAAACTCCGGCGTCGCCTGGCGGGCGCTTTCCGGTACTTCCACGGGTTCGGCCAGCACATGCAGGGCCTCGATGCTGCCGGGGGTATGGCCGATCAGGATCTGTTCCTTGCCCACCTGCACCAGCAGCAGGCGGTCACGCGGGCCGATGGCCCGGCTGCCGACGATCTCGATCACCTGCCCCCCCTTCACCGCCGTGCTCTGCAAGCGCCGCAGCAACCAGGCCAGGAAGAAGATCAGGCCGACCACCAGCAGCAGGCCGAAGACCATCTGCGCCAGTTGCCCGCCGAGACTGCCAGGCGCTGCTGCCGGGGGTGCCGTCGGCGTGGCCGCGGCCAGGCAGGCCTGGCTGGCGAGCAACGCGGCGAACGCCGCGATGGCGCGCATCGTGCCCTTCACTCAGCGCAGCTTCTTGATACGTTCGCTGGGGCTGATCACGTCGGTCAGGCGGATGCCGAACTTCTCGTTGACCACCACCACTTCGCCATGGGCGATCAGCGTGCCGTTGACCAGCACGTCGAGCGGCTCGCCAGCCAGGCGGTCGAGCTCGATCACCGAGCCCTGGTTAAGCTGCAACAGGTTGCGGATGTTGATCTCGGTGCTGCCCACTTCCATGGAAATGCTCACCGGGATGTCCAGGATCACGTCCAGGTTAGGGCCTTCGAGGCTGACGTTTTCGTTCGGCTTCGGCGAGCTGGCGAACTCCTCCATCGGCAGGCGGCCCGGGCCGCTGGTGCTGCTACCGGTGTCACCACCCAGCAGTGCATCGATGTCGGCCTGGCCGGCTGCACCGGTTTCTTCCAGTGCCGCAGCCCACTCATCGGCCAGTGCCTGGTCCTCTGGGGAGGTGATCTCGTTTTCGTTAGCCATGGTTTCCTCGACAGGCATTCAATTCGTTATGTGCGACCGGCACGCCGTCAGCGGCGTTCGATCGGGTCGATGATCTGCAACGCCAGGTTGCCCTTGTGCGAACCCAGGCGCGCCTTGAACGACGGCACGCCGTTGGCGCGCAGCACCAGGTGCTCGGGCAGCTCCACCGGGATCACGTCGCCAGGCTGCATGTGCAGGATGTCGCGCAGCTTCAGCTGGCGCCGGGCGACCGTGGCGCTCAGCGGCACGGCCACGTCAAGCACGTCCTCGCGCAGGGCCTTGACCCAGCGCTCGTCCTGGTCATCCAGGTCGGACTGGAAACCGGCATCGAGCATTTCCCGCACCGGCTCGATCATCGAGTACGGCATGGTCACGTGCAGGTCGCCGCCGCCACCGTCCAGCTCGATGTGGAAGGTGGACACCACTACCGCCTCGCTAGGGCCAACAATGTTGGCCATGGCCGGGTTTACCTCGGAGTTCATGTACTCAAAGGTGACCGGCATGATTGCCTGCCAGGCTTCCTTGAGGTCGACAAAGCACTGGTCCAGCACCATGCGCACCACCCGCAACTCGGTGGGGGTGAACTCGCGGCCCTCGATCTTGGCGTGACGGCCGTCGCCGCCGAAGAAGTTGTCCACCAGCTTGAACACTAGCTTGGCGTCGAGGATGAACAGCGATGTGCCGCGCAGCGGCTTGATCTTGACCAGGTTGAGGCTGGTCGGCACGTACAGCGAGTGCACGTATTCGCCGAACTTCATCACCTGTACGCCACCCACTGCCACATCGGCGGAGCGGCGCAGCAGGTTGAACATGCTGATACGGGTGTAACGGGCGAAGCGCTCGTTGATCATTTCCAGGGTCGGCATGCGACCCCGCACGATACGGTCCTGACTGGTCAGGTCGTAGCTTTTGATGCTGCCAGGCTCGGATGCACTCTCGGTCTGCACCAGCCCGTCGTCGACGCCATGCAACAGGGCATCGATTTCATCCTGGGACAGCAGGTCCTGTACGGCCATTGCGGACTCCTACTGCAATACGAAATTGGTGAACAGCAACTGGTCGACGACCGGCTTGCCGACTTCCTTCTGCGCCACTTCCTGAACCACCACGGTGGCCTTCTGGCGCAGCATTTCCTGCCCCACCGGGCTGCCGGCCAGGGTGTCGAAACCTTGCCCGGAGAACATCATCACCAGGTTGTTACGGATCACCGGCATGTGCACCTTGAGGGCATCCAGGTCGGCCTGGTTGCGCGCTTGCAGGGTGATGCTGACCTGCATGTAGCGCTGGCGACCGTTCTGGTTGAAGTTGACCACGAAGGCCGGGGCCAACGCCTCGTAGATAGCCGCAGGCTTGACGTTACTGGCTACAGGTTCGGCGCCCGGGGCCGGCTCGCTCTTGTGCATGATGAACCAGGTAGCGCCCACCGAAAGGCCGATCGCCAGCAATAGGCCCACTACTGCCAGCAGGATCAGCTTGAGTTTGCCTTTAGTGGCGGGGTCTTTGACTGCTTCGCTCTTCGCCATGCCAATAATCCGTCGTCCATCGGGGGTTCAAGGGAGAATGGCTTGGCTTGAGCAAGTGTTATGCCAGATTTTGCAGTGGGGCGATTTCAGCAGGGTCAACTGTGCTGGCTTCTTCGCGGGTGAACCCGCTCCCACAGGACCTCCACAGGCTTCGAAACCTGCACTGTACTTGTGGGAGCGGGTTTACCCGCGAAGAGGCCAGTACAGGCAATCGGGATCTACGCGTAATAATCGACCGCACTGTCGCCAACAACCACCTGCTGCTCCACAGGCCGGGCACTATCGACCGCCTCGGCCGCACCCTGTTCGGCCCGGCGCGCCGCAACCCCGGACAGATTGCTGTCCTGCGCCTGCCCCTGCTGCTGTTGCTGCCCGCGCGACTGATCGGCCACGTTGACATCCGGCTGCGCCAACCCCTGCTGGGCGAACAGTTCGCGCAAGCGGTGCACCTGGCTGTCGAGGGCATCACGCACGCCGGCATGGCCACTGATGAAGGTGACCTGGGTCGACTGGTCCGTCGCAACATTGACGCGAATGTCCAGGCGCCCCAGTTCTGCAGGCTCCAGCTGGATATCCGCCGACTTGAGGTTCTGGCTGGACAGGTACATGACCCGGTTGACCAAGCCCTCTGCCCAGGCGTTCTGGTTCATCGGCAGCGGTTGGTGCAATGGGTTGGCATTTGCCGGCACGGCACTGGCGGTCTTGGCCGTGGCGGCCTGGGTCAGGTTGGCCAAGCGGTTGGCGAAATCATCGACGCGCGTATCGCTGCTGGCGCTCTTGGTGTCCTTCAGGCCATCTTCGAGCAAGGCACCGAAGGCCTTGTCGCCAGGCTCGCCCGCTTCACCCTCAGTACTCTCGACCAGACTCGCCAAGGTATTGACGCCCCCCTGCCCCTCCTCACCCTGAGCTTGCGCAGGGTCCAGGGCATGTGCCGAGGTCACCCCCTTGGCCTGTGCACTATGCTCCAGCGCCAGGCGCAAGGTAGGCAGGCCGGCCAAAGGGTCGGCTTCAGGATCGAAGGCTTCCTCGGTGGCCGGCTCCTCGGGCAGTGCGGCGGTGACCTGCGCGGTGGCGGCCTGCAACACCGGCGCCACCGCCTCGGCCTGTGCCTGGATCAGTTGTGCGCCAGGCTGGGCGTCGGTGACCTGGCCGGCCACCAGGCTGGCATCGCGCAAGCCGGTGTCGACCGGGGCCCGGTCGTCGGCTGGCAATTGTTTGCCGTCATCGGCAACCGCGGATTTGTCGGCAGGGTCTTTCTTGCCGCTCTGTGCCGCCTCGGGCTTGTCCTTGGGCTTGGCCTGGGCGGCCTTGTCGTCCTGCCCGGCGGCCTTGTCGCGACCCTGCCTGGCCATCACCTGACCGAAGCCGTCGCCCTTGTCGCCCGGCGCTTGCAGCGGCTTGTCGGCCTGTGCGTTGGCCGAACGCGAGGTGTTGGCAATGGCGTTGGCTTGCATCAATGGGTTGGGTGCGACAGGCATCGAGCGGTCTCCGCGCCAGAAACGAAAAAATCATCCAGCCAGAGACAGGCAAGACTCGCGCCAAGTCGCGTATCAGCCCGCCGAAATGCGATGCTGCTCACCCCGGTAGAAGCGCTGCACCTCGAGGAATTCCAGGTCGATACGGTTGATCAGGTCCTCGATGCCATACAGCGGGGGCCGCCGCGCGCGCTCCTCCAGCTGCTGGCACAGGCTGGCCAACGCCACCGCCCCCATGTTGCTGCTGCTACCCTTGAAACTGTGGGCCGCGGAACCGAGCTCTTCGGCACTTTTGGCCGCGTGTAACTGGCCCAGACGCCGTTCGGAGTCGTCGAGAAAAGTCTGCACCAACTGCAGGTAGCCATCTTCCATGACCTCACGCAGGTCACTGAGTACCTTGTGGTCAATATGCATGTCTGTCACTTGTTCGCTCCTTGATCAAGATTATGCCCGAGCCAGTCTGTGGCTCACCAGACGAACTCCACATGCGCGCAGCGCCCACCCTCACTCCAGCGCGCGCCGCTGGCCAGCCGCCGCACCAGATTCAGGCCTCGCCCACTCAGCCCTTGCTCCAGCGAGGGCCGCGACAGCACCCGCTGCACATCAAACCCGGCACCGCTATCACGAACCTCGATCATCAGACGCCCGCCGTCAGCGTAGGGTTCAACCTTGAAATCTATACGTACGTATCCGTCGGTCAGCACCCCCAGGCGCCGGGCGCGCTCCTGATAATAGTCGGCAAAGCCCTGCACATCGCGCTTGAGCTGCGAGTCCAGGCCCAGCACGCCATGTTCCAGGGCATTGGAATACAGCTCGCTGAGCACACTGTGCAGGTTGCCGGTACGCGCACGCAGGCCGTGAATCTCTTGCAAAAACTGCACCAGGTACGGTATCGGGTTGAAGCGTTTCAGGCTCTCGCCACGCACCTCGAACCCCAGTGACCAGTCCAGCGGGCTGGAACGGCCGCTATCAGAGTAGATCATCGGCGTCGGCACCCGCTCCTCGGCACTGAACATCCGAATGTCGCACAGGCTGATGTCATCGCGCGGCCGCCCGCCAAAGCGCTCCAGGGCCTGCATCACTTCGTCGAACAGCTGCGCCGGATCACGATTGTCGGCCAGCACCTTGCGCAGGCGTTGTACACCGAACAGGCGCTCCTGGTCGTTGGCGGTGTCGAGCACACCGTCCGATAGCAGCAGTACACGCTCGCCCGGCGCCAACGGCAATACCTCGGTGCTGTCATCGAAACGCTCGGCGCCCAGAATACCCAGCGGCAGGTGCCGCGAACTCAACGCCGACAGCACCTGGCCATCCACTGCCAGACGATAGCCATCAGGCATGCCACCATTCCACACTTCCACCGAACCGCGCTGCATGCTGAGGTTGAGCAGCAGTGCACAACAGAACATGTCCACTGGCAGGATGCGCTTGAGCTTGGCGTTCATCTCGCGCAGGATCTGCGCCATGCCGTAGCCCTTGGCGGTCATGCCATAGAACACTTCGGCCAGCGGCATGGCCCCTACGGCCGCCGGCAGGCCGTGGCCGGTGAAATCGCCGAGCAGCACACGCATGTCGCCGGACGGGGTGAATGCGGCCAGCATCAGGTCGCCATTGAACAGCGCATAGGGCGATTGCAGGTAGCGGATGTTCGGCGCGGCCAGGCAGCCGGAGTGGGCCACCTTGTCGAACACCGCCTTGGCCACTCGTTGCTCGTTGAGCAAGTGATGGTGGTGCCTGGCAATCTGGTCGCGCTGCTCCAGCACGGTGGCTTGCAACCGGCGCAGGCGGTCCATGGCGCGGATCTTGGCGCCGAGGATCACCGCACTGTAGGGCTTTGCCATGAAGTCGTCGCCACCAGCCTCCAGACAGCGCACCAAGCCCTCCTCCTGGTTCAGCGAGGTGAGGAAAATGATCGGCACCAACGCCTCGCCGGCCAGGGCCTTGATCTGCCGCGCCGCCTCGAAGCCGTCCATCACCGGCATCAACGCATCCAGCAACACCAGTTGCGGGCGCCGCTCGACGAACAGCGCCACCGCCTGCTCGCCGTTTTCCGCAGTGAATACCTGATGGCCCTGGCGGCGCACGATCTGCGCCAGCAGCAGACGGTCGGCGGCACCGTCCTCGGCGACCAGCACGGTCAACGCTTGTTCGGCCGACATGTCGGCGCTCAACTGATATCGAAGAGTTTTTCGAAATTGGAGATGGCGAGGATCTTGCGGACATCGGAACTGGCATGTACCACGCGCACATCCGACTCATCGCCGCCAGCGTGATCGCGCAGCAACAGCAGCATGCCGAGCGCGGAGCTGTCGAGGTAAGTGGTGTCCTTCAGGTCGACGACCACTGAATCGGGCCGGCTGGGCTGACGTTCGTAGGCGTCACGAAATTCCTGGTGCTTGCCGAAATCGAAGCGCCCCTTGATCTTTATCGTCAGCTTTTTCCCGTCCTGCGAAAAATCAGTCTCGACAGCCATGCTAGCGATTCCTTCGATGATGGCGGATGCAACTCTTTAAAGGTGTAGCAGGCGGTAATAGGGGTGGCAAGTGTTCGTCATAGGCTTTGCAGCGCCTGCAAGGTCGAGCGCCGCCCGCGCGGCGCTTCGCGGGTGTTCGCCTTGAAGCTTTCTGCGCCTGTGAAATCGAGCGCCGCCCGCGCGGCACTTCGCGGGTGTTCGCCTTGAAGCTTTCTGCGCCTGTGAAATCGAGCGCCGCGCGGGCGGTGCTCGATCTCACTGGCGCAGAAAGTGCCAAGGCGAATACCTGAAACCTATAGATGATTCTGCCGCGGCAGGCGCTGCGACAGCTCGTCGAGCAGCCGCTGCTCGCGCTTG
>NZ_NFZQ01000021.1 GCF_002165135.1 Pseudomonas sp. SID14000
GATGCATTCTTTATCGGCGCTTTGGTGGAAGGGGTGGGGCGATGTCTCCCACGGTCTGTACTGCTGTGAACAGTCAGAATCGGGCATTTAGTCCCACCCCCCCTTCAAGTCTAACCATACAAGCGGGCTTGTCCCGCGAAGCGCCGCGCGGGCGGCGCTCGATCTCGACGCACACACAAACCTGAAGGCATGCGTCTGAGGCCCCTTGGTCGAAATGGCGCGATGCGCGACAATGACGATCATTTGCGGAGCCCCCCATGACCGATTTCACCCCCGACGCCATCCTCGACGCCACCGGCCTGAACTGCCCGGAACCGGTGATGATGCTGCACCAGCACGTGCGTGACCTGGCCGCTGGCGGCTTGCTCAAGGTCATCGCTACCGACCCCTCGACCCGCCGCGACATCCCCAAGTTCTGCAACTTCCTTGGCCACGAACTGCTGCAGCAGCAGGAAGACGCCGGTACCTTCCTGTACTGGATCCGCAAGAAAGCCGACTGAGCCGCTCTGGATCAAGCCCGGCGTTGCGCCTACACTGCGTTCCCCAGACAGGAGAGCGCCATGCTGATAGTTGCCGACGAGAACATCCCGCTGCTCGATGCCTTCTTCCAGGGTTTCGGCGAAATCCGCCGTTACCCGGGCCGAAGCCTCGACGCCGCCAGCGTCAAGGACGCCGACATCCTGCTGGTGCGCTCGGTGACCAAGGTCAACCGCCAGTTGCTCGAAGGCAGCCGCGTGCGCTTTGTCGGCACCTGCACCATCGGTACCGACCACCTCGACCTGAACTACTTTGCCGAGGCCGGTATCTGCTGGAGCAGCGCGCCGGGCTGCAATGCCCGCGGCGTGGTCGATTACGTGCTGGGCAGCCTGCTGACCCTGGCCGAGCTGGATGGCGTGGCACTGTCCGAGCGCGTGTATGGCGTGGTGGGCGCGGGTGAGGTGGGCGGCCGCCTGGTGCGGGTGCTGCACGGCCTGGGCTGGAAGGTGCTGGTATGCGACCCGCTGCGCCAGGCCGCCGAGGGTGGCGATTACGTCAGCCTCGAGACCATCCTGCAACAGTGCGATGTGATCAGCCTGCACACCCCCTTGCAACGTGGCGGCGAGCACCCGACATGGCACCTGCTGGGCCAGGCGCAGTTGGCGCAGTTGCGCCCGGGTGCCTGGCTAGTCAACGCCAGCCGTGGCTCGGTGCTGGACAACGCCGCCCTGCGTGAACTGCTGCTGGACCGCGAAGACGTGCATGCGGTGCTGGATGTGTGGGAGGGTGAGCCACAGGTCGACCTGCAGCTGGCCGACCTGTGCACGCTGGCTTCGCCGCACATTGCCGGCTACAGCCTCGATGGCCGCCAGCGTGGTACGGCGCAGATCTACCAGGCGCTGTGCCGCTTCCTCGGTGTGGATGAGCAGGTGCAACTGGCCGACCTGCTGCCTCGGCCGCCGCTGGCGCAGATCGAGCTTGATGCCAGCACCGACCCGGCCTGGGCCTTGGCCACCTTGTGCCGCGCGGTGTACGACCCACGCCGCGACGATGCCGATTTCCGCCGCAGCCTCAGCGACGACCCGCAGCAGCAGCGTGCAGCGTTCGACCAGTTGCGCAAGCATTACCCGCCGCGGCGCGAGATCGAGGGGCTGGCGGTGCGCTTGCGTGGGGAGTCGCCCCAGTTGGCGCAGCTGGTCAGTGCCTTGGGTGGGGTGTTGGTCTGACGGTATGTTGAGCGCAGCACTGGCCTCTTCGCGGGTAAACCCGCTCCCACAGGTGCCCCGCTGATCTCAAGGCTTGTGTGGTCCCTGTGGGAGCGGGTTTACCCGCGAAAGGGCCAGCACAGGATTCAGGCAAATAAAAACCCGGCGCAAGCGCCGGGTTGCAAGGAATTCGCCGATCAACCTTTGCGTACGCGCTCGACCCGGCTTTCTTCCAGGGCCTTGCAGGCCTGCTGGATCATCTGCTCGGTGATCGGTACTTCGCGCCCCTGGGCATCGATGATCGAACCGCACACCTGCGGCTGCGGGGTGGTCCGGGGCTTCTGGTTGTCGCTGCCATGCTGCAAGCTCATGTATTGTCTCCTCATCAGGTTCAAGCTCAGGGTAACCCTGTGCCGTGACTGGCCTGTGACAGTTCCTGCAGGGTCACGGCAGGAACAGTCCACCAGAAACGGCAGTAAAGCTCCATAGCCTGGTTAGAACAATGGGCTATAGCAACCTTGCAAGGGTTCCCCAAGCCTGGATGAGTGGTAGGCTGCGGTTTCCTCGCCATTGTGGTCAGCGCCATGCCCGAATCGGTTTCCCCGCGTCAACGCCGCGCCTTGCGCCTGGGTTGGCAGTTTGTCCGTCCGTACCGTCGTCAGGTGCTGCTGGCCTTGCTGGCCCTGGTAGTTACCGCCGCCATCACCCTGTCCATGGGCCAGGGCATCCGCCTGCTGGTGGACCAGGGCTTCATGACCCGCTCCGCGCATCAGCTCAACCAGACCATCGGGCTGTTCCTGTTGTTGGTATTGGCCCTGGCAGTGGGTACCTTCAGCCGCTTCTACCTGGTGTCCTGGATCGGCGAGCGCTGCGTGGCAGATATCCGTCGGGCCGTGTTCGATCACCTGATCGGCTTGCATCCTGGGTTTTTCGAAGACAATCGCAGCTCCGAGATCCAGTCGCGGCTGACCGCCGACACCACCTTGCTGCAATCGGTTATCGGCTCTTCGTTGTCGATGTTCCTGCGCAACGCGCTGATGGTCATCGGTGGCGTGGTGTTGCTGTTCATCACCAATCCCAAGCTCACCAGCATCGTGGTGGTGGCCCTACCGCTGGTGCTGATGCCGATCCTGCTGTTCGGCCGCCGGGTACGCAACCTGTCGCGGCAGAGCCAGGACCGGGTGGCCGATGTGGGCAGCTACGTGGCCGAAACCCTCGGGCAGATCAAGACCGTGCAGGCCTACAACCACCAGGCGCATGACCGCGAACTGTTCGCCGGCACGGTCGAAGCGGCGTTTGCCGTGGCCCGGCAGCGGATTGCCCAGCGTGCCTGGCTTATCACCCTGGTGATCGTGCTGGTGCTGGGAGCGGTGGGGGTGATGTTGTGGGTTGGCGGCATGGACGTGATCGCCGGGCGCATTTCCGCAGGCGAACTGGCCGCCTTCGTGTTCTACAGCCTGATCGTCGGCAGTGCCTTCGGCACCCTCAGCGAGGTGATCGGCGAGTTGCAGCGGGCGGCGGGCGCGGCCGAGCGCATTGCCGAACTGTTGGCGGCGCGCAGTGCAATCCTGCAACCCGCCGTGGCGCAGGTGCTGCCGCAGCAGCGGGCCAGTGGGCGTATCGAGTTGCAGCAGTTGGTGTTCGCTTATCCGTCACGGCCCTCGGTGGCGGCAGTCGATGGCCTGAGCCTGGCCATCGAGCCGGGGCAGACCGTGGCGCTGGTGGGGCCCTCGGGGGCGGGCAAGTCGACCTTGTTCGATTTGTTGCTGCGCTTCTACGACCCCCAGCAAGGGCGCATCCTGCTCGATGGCCGGGCGATTACCGAACTCGACCCCGATCAGTTGCGCCAGCAGTTCGCTCTGGTGGCACAAAACCCCTCGCTGTTTCGCGGCACGGTCGAGGCCAACATTCGCTATGGCCGGCCCGAGGCGACCCTGGCCGAGGTCGAGGCAGCGGCCCGGGGTGCTCATGCCGACGCATTCATCCGGCAATTGCCGCAGGGCTACCAGACCCCGCTGGGCGAGGGCGGCATTGGCCTGTCGGGTGGGCAGCGGCAACGGCTGGCCATCGCCCGTGCGTTGCTGGTCGATGCGCCGATCCTGTTGCTGGACGAAGCTACCAGCGCCCTCGACGCGCAAAGCGAACACCTGATCCAGCAGGCGTTGCCCAGCCTGATGGCCGGGCGCACCACCCTGGTAATCGCTCATCGCCTGGCTACGGTGCAGCATGCCGACCGTATTGCGGTCATCGACAAGGGCAGGCTGGTGGCGGTGGGGACGCATCGCCAGTTGATCGAAGAGAGCCCGCTGTATGCACGGCTGGCGGCCTTGCAGTTCAGCACGGGGTAGCTTGTCGTGGCTTTGTAACATTTCTGTAGTATTTGCCTGAGAGTATCTAGCTCAACTGTTGCGTAAGTGCTCGATCTGGCTGCCATTGTTTGATGGCAGCCTTTTTTTGGCCTGCCAGTAACCGGCTGCGTTGCATCCCATTGCCAGCTTGCGCGGCCCCCGGTCTTCCTCCTGCTTTCCGAGATCCAAGATGTTGCGTAATTCCCTCAGAGTGCAAATTCTCTCCCTGCTCGGCGGTAGTCTGGTGGCGATGTTGCTGATCGCCCTGGTGTGCTTCCAGTTCCTCTCGTCCAGCGTGCGCGGCTACGCCGAGCTGGTCGACGGGCCATTGCGGGCCTCGCAATTGATCGACGAAGCCAACCTGCAGTTCAAGATCCAGGTGCAGGAATGGAAGAACGTGCTGTTGCGCGGGCGCCAGCCGGCTGACATGGAAAAGTACTGGCAGCAGTTCCAGGCTCGCGAGCAGCAGGTGCAGCAACTGCTCGGGCAATTGATCGACAGCAGTGACGCCAGGCTCAAGGCGCCGCTGCAGCAACTGCGAGACAGCCACCGGCAGTTGGGCCAGGCCTATGCGCAGGGGCGCCAGGCATTCCTGGCGGCGGGTGGCGACCCGGTAGCCGGCGACCAGGCGGTCAAGGGCGTGGATCGCGCCGCCAGCGAGCAGATGAGCAAACTGGTCGAGCAACTGCGTGCCGAGGCACGTCAGCAAGCCGCCAGCCTCAGTGCCGGCGCCGAGCGCACGGTATGGTTGGGCCTGCTGGTGATGCTGGCCTCGGCGCTGTTGGTAGGGCTGTTCAGCCTGTGGTTGGTCAACCGCAGCCTGGTCGAGCCGATCAGTCAGTTGATCGAGTACGTCGCGCAGCTCAGCCAGGGCCGCTTTGCCGACCGGGTAGACAGCCGCCGCGAGGACGAACTGGGCCGCCTGGCGCGGGCCGCCAACACCCTGCGCGACTTTCTCGCTGACACGGTTGGCCGGTTGCAGGACAACGCCCAGGAACTGGAAGGCGCCAGCGGCCAGTTGCGCAGCATCGCCGGCGACATGGCCCGTGGCACCCACGACCAGTTCCAGCGCACCGACCAGGTGGCCACGGCCATGCACGAGATGTCCGCCACCGCCCAGGAGGTCGCGCGCCACGCCGCCGAGGCTGCCCGTGCGGCGGACGATGCCGACCACAGCGCTCAGGCGGGCGAGCAGGTGATGCAGCAGACCATCGACATCATCGGCGTGGTCAACCGCGAAATTGCCAGCACAGCGGCGGTGATTCGCGACCTGGAGCATGACAGCACACGCATAGGCAAAGTCCTTGAAGTAATCCGCGGCATTGCCGAGCAGACCAACCTGCTGGCACTCAACGCGGCCATCGAAGCGGCCCGTGCCGGCGAGGCAGGGCGTGGTTTTGCGGTAGTCGCCGATGAGGTGCGCAGCCTGGCCCAGCGCACGGCTGCGTCGATTGCCGAGATCCACCAGATCATCGAAGCGGTGCAGTCGGGGGCGGTGGAAGCGGTCAAGGCTATCGAAAGCGGCCAGCAGCGCAGCCAGGAGGGTGCCGAGCAGGTGCAGCAGGCCGGGCAGATGCTGCAGCGCATCACCCTGGCGGTGGAAGCGATTCGCGACATGAACCGGCAAATCGCCACGGCGGCCGAAGAGCAGACCAGCGTGGCCGAGGACATCTCGCGCAACCTGATCGAAATCACCCGCATCGCCACGGCCAACCAGGAGGCGGTGCAGCATACCGAACAGGCGGGGCAGCGCCTGCATGGGTTGTCGGGGCAGCTGGGTGAAGTCACCTCACGCCTCACCGCCTGACGTGGCTCTTGTGGGAGCGGCCTTGTGTCGCGAAAGGGCCGCAAAGCGGCCCCGGCAATCTCTGCACGGAGGCTGATATCCTGGGGCCGCTGCGCGGCCCTTTCGCGACACAAGGCCGCTCCCACAACGGTGCGGCGCCAAGTTGGCTAATGGGGAAACCCGCCACTTCCACTGCTTCATTCCATGGCCTCTGGCGGATTGTCGCCATCCTCGCCGTCGCCTAACCCCCGTATTCACTGCTCCAGACCCAGTTGGCACGTTCCCTGCTCAAGGCCGCGCGCGTGTACACAACAACTGGATAACATCAATGAAGAAATTCCTGCTGACGTTCCTCTGCCTGGGCGTCATCGGCTGCTCCAAACCCGCGGAGCCGGAAAAGACCGTCGACGTGCTGCTGATCGGCGGTGGCATCATGAGTGCGAGCCTGGGCACCTACCTCACCGAGCTGGAGCCCTCCTGGAAGGTCGACGTCTATGAACGTCTGGATCAAGTGGCCGAAGAAAGCTCCAACGCCTGGAACAACGCCGGCACCGGTCACTCCGCCTTCTGCGAGCTGAACTACACCAGCGTCGGCAAGGACGGCAGCATCGACATCAGCAAGGCCGTGGGGGTCAATGAGCAGTTCGAGGTGTCCAAGCAGTTCTGGGCCTACCAGGTCGAGCAGGGCGTGCTGAGCAACCCGAAGTCGTTCATCAACAACGTGCCGCACATGAGCTTTGTCTGGGGTGACGACAACGTTGCCTTCCTGCACAAGCGCGTCGACGCGCTGCAGCACAGTTCGCTGTTCCGCGGCATGGAAATCTCCGAAGACCGCGAGCAGATCCGTAAGTGGGCACCGCTGGTGATGGAAGGCCGTGACCCGGGGCAGAAGGTCGCCGCCACGCGCATGGCCATCGGCACCGACGTGAACTTTGGTGAAATCACCCGCCAGCTGTTCGCCGCGATGACCCGCAACCCTAACGTATCGCTGAACCTGCGCCATGAGGTGCGCGACATCGTGCGTAACGATGACGGCACCTGGCAAGTGCGGGTGGCCGACCTGGCCAACGGCGGCAAGGAAAAGGCCGTCAATGCCCGCTTCGTGTTCATCGGTGCTGGTGGTGGCGCGCTGAAGCTGCTGCAGAAGTCGGGCATCCCTGAAGCCGAAGGCTATGCCGGCTTCCCGGTCGGTGGCCAGTTCCTGATGACCGACAACTCCGACCTGGTCGCCCGCCACCAGGCCAAGCTGTACGGCAAGGCCTCGGTTGGCGCGCCGCCGATGTCGGTACCGCACCTGGATACGCGGATGATCGATGGCAAGCAGGTACTGCTGTTCGGCCCGTTCGCCACGTTCTCCACCAAGTACCTCAAGCACGGCTCGCTGCTGGACATGTTCGCCTCGCTGAACAGCCACAACGTGCTGCCGATGGTCAACGCCGGTATCGACAACATCGACCTCAGCACCTACCTGATGGGGCAGTTGATGCTCAGTTTCGATGACCGCATGAACGCGCTGCGCGAGTACTTCCCCAACGCCAAGAACGAAGACTGGAAGCTGCTGCAGGCCGGCCAGCGGGTGCAGGTGATCAAGAAGGACCCGGTACTGGGCGGCGTGCTGCAGTTCGGTACTGAAGTAGTGGCGGCGCAGGACGGCAGCATCGCTGCGTTGCTGGGCGCTTCTCCGGGTGCCTCTACCGCGGCGCCGATCATGCTGACCGTGCTGGAAAAGACCTTCAAGGACCGTATCCAGTCGCCAGCCTGGCAGGCCAGGCTCAAGGAAATCGTGCCGAGCTATGGGCAGAAACTGAACAACAACCTGGCGCTGACCAACCAGACCCGGGCATGGAGCAGCGAGCGCCTGCAGTTGCTGTATGTGCCGGTGGAGGCTGAGGTGTCGCACTGACACATGTGGGAGCGGCCTTGTGTCGCGAAAGGGTCGCAACGCGGCCCCAGGATTTCAGCCAGGCTGCACAAGTTGCTGGGGGCTGCCTTGCAGCCTTTTCGCGACACAAGGCCGCTCCCACAAGGGGGCGCGCGCGCTGGGGCAGGGCACTTTTCAATGCACAACAAAAAGCCCGCACAAGGCGGGCTTTTTGACGAGGATTTGGTCGGAGAGACAGGATTCGAACCTGCGGCCTTCTCGTCCCGAACGAGACGCGCTACCTGGCTGCGCTACACTCCGATGAAAGAAATCCTACTGCATCCTGTTTTTGCCCGCAAGCCCTTGTTGTTAAAAGGGCCTTTGCAAAAACGCCGGCTGCGATCAGAGCTCTTTGACGGTGCGGATCTGGTCCTTGTTCAGGCGCGTGCGCTTGCCGTCCAGTTGCTCGAATTCGTAGAAACCGGAGTCTTCATCGTACTTCGGCGTGTCGGTGGCCTGGATTTCGCGACCGTCGTTCAGGGTAATGACGGTTGGCGATGCGCAGCCAGCGAGGGCGCCCAGGCTCAAGGCGAGCAGGAAAGCGGGTAGGGTCCGTTGAATCATCGTGTTTCTCCAGTGCGATGGTGCTAGATGACATTAAGACGCAGGGCGTCCACGCAAGTTCCGTCTACAGTGCAGCATAGCGGCAAAGCCGAGGCATTGATCGAGGGCAAGGGCCACGGGCGTCACGCTGCGACGTACGCGTGCTGTGTTATAACTGCGGGCATTCCATCTTCTCGTGACGGATCCCCATGAAAACCAAGGCAGATACCCCCTTCGTGCCGCTGAACATTGCCGTGCTCACGGTCAGCGACACTCGCACCTTCGATACCGATACCTCCGGCCAGATGTTCGTCGACCGGCTGAGCGCAGCCGGCCATCGCCTGGCCGAGCGCGTGTTGCTGAAGGACGACCTGTACAAGATTCGCGCCCAGGTCGCCACCTGGATTGCCGATGACAGCGTGCAGGTGGTGCTGATCACCGGCGGCACTGGCTTTACCGGCCGCGACAGCACGCCCGAGGCCGTGGCCTGCCTGCTGGACAAGCAGGTAGAAGGCTTTGGTGAGCTGTTCCGGCAGATTTCCGTGGCTGACATTGGCACTTCCACCGTGCAGTCGCGCGCCCTGGCCGGGCTGGCCAACGGTACCTTGGTGTGCTGCCTGCCGGGTTCGACCAACGCGGTGCGCACCGGTTGGGACGGTATCCTGGCCGAGCAGCTGGATGCCCGTCATCGCCCGTGCAACTTCGTGCCGCACCTGAAGCAGGCAGCGGCCTGTGACGGCCGTGGCTGAGGTCACCCAGGCCCGGCCTCTGATGCCGGTGGAACAGGCCCTGGAGCAGCTGCTGGCATTGGCCGAAGCGGCGCCGATCCGCGACACCGAGAACCTGCCACTGGCCGAGGCTCAGGGCCGTGTGCTTGCCACCGACCTGGTGGCCTCGCTCGACCTGCCGCCCTGGCCGAACAGCGCCATGGACGGTTACGCCCTGCGCCTGGCCGACTGGCAGGGCGAGCCGCTGCCGGTCAGCCAGCGGATTTTCGCCGGCCATGCGCCGCAGCCGCTGCAACCGGGCACCTGCGCGCGCATCTTCACCGGTGCACCGCTGCCCGAAGGTGCCGACTGCGTCGAGATGCAGGAAAACTCCGAAGTGGCGGAAGATGGCCGGGTACGCTTTCTCGAGCCGTTGAAGACCGGGCAGAACATTCGTCCCCAGGGCCAGGAAACCCGCAAGGGCGAACAGGTGATGAGCGCCGGCACCCGTCTGGGGCCTGTCGAGCTGGGCCTGGCTGCCACCCTGGGCCACGGCAGCCTGGAAGTGGTGCGCAAGGTGCGGGTGGCGGTGTTGTCTACCGGTGACGAACTGGTCGAACCCGGCCTGCCGCTGGGGCCGGGGCAAATCTACAACAGTAACCGCCGGTTGCTGGTCAGCTGGTTGCAGCGGCTGGGCTGCGACGTGGTCGATGCGGGCATCCTGCCGGATGACCTGGCACGCACCCGCACCTGCCTAGCCGAGCTGGCCGGTGTCGACCTCATCCTGTCCACCGGTGGTGTCTCGGTGGGTGAAGCCGACTACCTCGGCGCCGCCCTGCGCGAGGCCGGCGAGCTGGCCTTGTGGAAGCTGGCAATCAAACCGGGCAAGCCGCTGACCTTCGGCCACTTCCAGGGCGTGCCGGTAATCGGTCTGCCGGGTAACCCGGCCTCGACCCTGGTCACCTTCGGTCTGCTGACCCGACCCTACCTGTTGCGGCGTCAGGGCGTGGCCGATGTCACGCCGCTGCGCTTCGACATGCCGGCCGGTTTTGACTGGCCCAAGCCCGGCACGCGCCGCGAATACCTGCGCGCCCGCATCGAACAGGGCCATGTGCGCATCTACAAGAACCAGAGCTCTGGCGTGCTGCGTAGCGCGGCCTGGGCCGACGGGCTGGTGGAAGTGCGCGAAGGCAGTACGCCGAAGCAGGGTGACAGCGTGCCGTTCATTCCCTTCAGCGAGCTACTTGGCTGAGCGGCCCAGTCAGGCACTGGCCAGCGGTGCGGCCTCGACTGGTGCTGCCTGGGCCAGGCGCATGTGCACGCTCTCCAGTTGCTGGGCGGCCACGCTCCAGTCGTGGCGCTGGCGGGTGAACTGGCGCCCGGCCTCGCTCAACTGGCTCATGCGCCAGGGCTGGTTGAGCAATTGGGTGATCAGCAGGGCCAACTGGTCGCCATCCTCACTGCCCAGGTAGTGTTCACCATTGTTCGCAGCCAGGCCTGAAACGCCTTTGCCGGTGGTGATCACCGGCAAGCCGGCGGCCATCGCCTCGAGAATTTTCACCTTGGAGCCACCGGCATAGCGCAGCGGTGCGAAGAACAGTGCCGAACGCCGCTGCAGTTCACGCAGGTCGGGACGGTAGCCGAACCACTCGATACGCGGGTCGTTCCAGTGCAGTTTCCAGCTGGCCGGCATGGCATGCCCGGCAATCGCCAGACGCACCGCCGGGTTGCTCATCCATACCTGCGGCATGATGTCTTCCAGCGCCCATTCTATGGCCTCCAGGTTGGCGCCATACTCGAAGTTGCCAACGAACAGCAGGCGCTGACTGTGCAGCGCGGGTTGCACGTGCTGGTAGAAATCACAGTCCACGCCATTGACCACCACGTTCACCGGGCGCCCGCTGATCTGAGCAATCAGCTCGGCATCATGGGCGCTGACCGCTACCAGTTCGGTGGGCTGGCGCAACACCCGCTGTTCCCAGCGTCGATAGCGCCAGCGGTCGAAGGCGTTGAGCGGGCGCAGCCATATCGGCAGCCGATCGTGGCAGGCGCCACCCATCACCGACTCCAGGGTGTGCTCGCTGAGCATGTAGGGCAGTCCGCGTGCCTGCAGGGCCTTTTCGAAGGGCTGGAAACTGTAGCTGTGCTCGATCTGGATCACGTCCCAGGGTTCGTCCAGCAATTGCTCGAAGCGGTGCCGCAGGCAAGGGGCCAGGCCATTGATGATTGCCCGCATGGGGTAGTCGATGATCGGCGAGGCCAGCAGGTTGAGCGGGCTGTGCAGAGGCCGGCGAGGCAGCACGATCAGGCGTTCGAGCAGTGGTTCCAGTGCCTCGCGGGCGGCATCGCCGAGGGGGACCTTCGATTGCACCAGCAAGGTAATCCGGTGTCCCCGTTGTGCCAGTGCGCGTATCAGATGGTATTGCCGGGTCTTGCTGCCGCTGGTGGTCGGCCAGGGCAGGTAAGGCAGTGTCCAGAGAATGCGCATGACCCGAAATCCTCGCTAAAGGCTGCGGATAGCAAGACGCGCCCGTAGGCGGCAGTGGTAAAACCACTGCCGGGGCGCGTCCATGGCAAGAAGGGTGTATCTGCTGAGCATAGCTGCGCATTACCGGGCGTGGAGGAATTGACCGACCTACGCGATTAGTGGGGCCTGCTATTTTTTTGGGGCATGCAACGATCCGGCATTGCAGAGGGTCGAGATCTGGGTAGATCACTTCACGGAGGCGCGCAAATGCAAGTGGGCAAGGCAATGCTGATCCTGCACGGCAAGCAGGCGATGAACGAAGACTTGCGCAGCGCCGTGTATGGCCTGCGCGCCAGCGGCTGGGTGCTGGACGTGCGGGTCACCTGGGAGGCCGGTGACGCCCAGCGCCTGGTCAGCGAGGCGCTGGATGCCGGCTACGGCCATATCGTCGCCGGAGGCGGGGATGGCACGCTGCGCGATGTCGCCGAGGCCATGGGGCTGGCGGGCACCGACGCCAGCTTGGCGTTGTTGCCGCTGGGCACGGCCAACGATTTTGCCAAGGCCGCTGACATACCCCTGGAGCCTGCCACGGCGCTGGCCTTGCTGAACATACCTGCACAGCCAATAGACCTGGCCCAGGCCGGCGACCAGTTGTTCCTCAACATGGCCACGGGCGGTTTTGGCAGCCAGGTCACGGCCAGCACCTCCGAAGACCTGAAGAAAGTGCTGGGCGCTGCCGCCTACCTGTTCACCGGGTTGTCGCGCTTCAGCGAACTGCAGGCGGCCTCGGTGGAGCTGCAAGGGCCGGGCTTTCACTGGCAGGGTGACCTGCTGGCGTTGGGGATCGGCAACGGCCGTCAGGCCGGAGGCGGGCAGGTGCTGTGCCCCGAGGCAGTGGTAAACGACGGCTTGCTCGACATTGCCGTGCTGCCGGCCCCCCAGGAGGTGGTCGGGGCGCTGCGTGAGCTGTTGGCCGGTAACGGGCTGTTTGTCCGCACCAGGTTGCCCTGGGTAGAGATCAAGTGCTCGCAGGGGTTGGACATCAACCTCGATGGTGAGCCGGTACAGGCCGACAAGTTGCGCTTCCAGGCAAGGCCTGCTGCATTGCGCCTGCACCTGCCTGCCGGGTCGCCGTTGCTCAGTCATCCGGGCTGATGATTTTCTCGCGCACGGCGAACAGCACCAGACCGGCCACGTCATGGATTTGCAGGCGTTTCATGATTTGCGAGCGGTGGGTTTCCACGGTCTTGATCGACAGCCCCAGGCCGGTGGCGATTTCCCGGGTTGCCTTGCCGCGCACGATCAGACGCAGGATTTCCAGCTGTCGCGCTGTCAGGTTATGCCGCTCGCCAGCGGGTTGCTTGCCCTGCCTGGCGTGCTGCAGCGCCTGGTTGATCACCGTATGGGCGATGGCTGGGCTGAGGTAGCGCTCGCCGTTGCGCACCGCGGCCAGGGCCTGCCCCAGTTCGGTGGCGCTGGTGTCCTTGAGCAGGTAGCCGTGGGCGCCGCTCTCCAGGGCTCGCATGATCAGGTCCGGGTCGGTGTGCATCGACAGGATCAGCACCTTGCAGGTGCTGCCGCTGGCGCGCAGTTGGGTGAGGGCATCCAGGCCGCTGGTCGAGCGCATGGAGATGTCCAGCAAGACGATGTCCGGCGCCAGTTTGCGTACCTGCTCAAGCAACTGACTGCCGTCGTCTGCCTCACCGATTACCTCATAGCCGGGAATGTCGCCGACCAGTGCGCGCACCCCGGCGCGGATCAGCGAGTGGTCGTCTACAAGCAGCAATCTACAGGTCATGGGTGGCAGTACTCCTGGCGCGTTGCTGAGTGCGCGGTGGCCATGGGAACACCGCCTCGATGCGCGTGCCCAGGCCGAGCTGGCTGGTGATCTCGAGGCTGCCCTGCAACGCCGTTACCCGCTCCTGCATGCCGGCCAAACCACGCTGGCCAGCTTCGGCCGGTTGCCTGGCGGGCACGAAGCCACGGCCATCGTCATGGATCGACAAGGCCAACCCCTCGGGGGTGCGCTGCAGACGGACGACCAGGTTGTGTGCCTGGGCGTGGCGCAGCATGTTGGTCACGGCTTCCTGGGTAATGCGGAACACCGCCATGGCCACAGCCTCGTCGATGCCCCCCAGGCGCTGGTTGCACGCCAGGCTCCAGTGCACGCCGCTGTTGCCCAAGGTGCGTACCAGGTGCGCGCGCAGGCTGGCTTCCAGGCCAAGGCTGGCCAACTGCCGCGGGTTGAGCAGGGCGGAGACATCGCGCACGTTGCCCAGGGTGTTATCCAGCGTGCTGCGCAGGGCGTCGCAGTGGCCTTGCAGCTCATCGGGCATGCGCTTTTGCAGCCACTGCAGTTGCAGTTTGGCGGCCGTGAGCAGTTGGCCGATGTCGTCGTGCAGTTCCCGGCTCAGGTGTTGACGCTCGTCTTCCTGGACCTTGAGCATGCGCTCGGCCAGTTCCGCCGGGCGCAGGCTGATCGACCTGGCGCCCAGGCTCAGGTGCACGGCGGCGCCCAGCGTAGCAGCCAACTGCAGCACCAACAGGCTGGTCGGGATCGCCTGGTCGGTCAGGTACAGCATCAGGTTGGCGACCAGCGAGGCCACGCACAGCCCGACCGTCGTCCAGCGCAGCAGGGTAGTGCGGGGGCAGCAGCGCAAAGGAGTCTTAAAGCGTGGAGACATAAGTAGGGAAGCCACTGAAGTATTGCTGATGGAGGCCTTGCACAATCCTTGTCAGAGGCTTTGGAGCAGTACTTTCGATTATTTTTTCGAACCCGTGATCTTGCGACCTTGCTGCAGGTTGCAAACGTTTGTGGGGGGGCATATTACCACTTCGGAATGCATCGGTCGCGGCTGGGTAACGCTTTGAAACGCCTGTCGGGCGCGCGCTGGAGGGTAGCAAAGTGCCACCTGGCTTGATCGCGCAACACACACTTGTCGTGGAACTTACGCGCAATTGATTCAACTTGGCCCACGGTAACTTGGAAAACTTCGGAGACTTTCCAAGTTCGACCAGGGTGGGTTTGAATAAAGGTGCCTGGTTGCACTTTGTGCCGGGTCAATATGTTGGAGATGAGCGGCCGGGGGGCGTGCCGTCTGCCGTCTCGGTGTGCGGGTGGATGCACACGCCACCTTGGTCGTTGCAGGACGTGCAGGCTTGCACAAAAGGTTGCTGCACGACTTTGGCCAGTTCACCCAGCAGCACCAGCTGCTCGCCGATGTCCAGGTTAAGCCGCCCGGTACACGGGTCGACCAGTTCCAGTTGCCAGGCCAGCAGGGTCAGGCAGGCCCCTACTGCGGGCAGGGCTTCGCGCGGCAGGCAACCGCCATGGCAGGCCGGGCCCAGCAACTGCTGCAGGGCTGTGGTGTAATGGGCGACTTCGCGCAGGCCCAACTGCGTGGCCTGTCGAGCGAGGTTGTCGAGGGTATTGTCCAGGCAGTGGCAGGCATCCGGGTCGTTGTCGATCAGTTCCAGGTGATGCAGGCATTCCTGGGCCTGGGTCAGCAGCACCTGGGCATCCAGCAGAAACCCCTGCAGGGCTTCATCGAACGATAAGGCGCTGTCCATCATGAGGCCCCCGCGCGTGAGGCAGGCGCAGGGGACGGGCACGCCAAAACGATAGCTAGCAAAAGCCTGACTCCATTCATGCAATGAGAATGGCGTCACATTAATGGCTAAAGGATATCGCGAACATCAGGTTGCACCCGATTGTGGCTAAGGGTTTCCCTGATATTGGCTACGGTGGGGAACTTTTGTCGTGCCGCAGGTTCACTCCGGGCTGCTCGCAGTAAAGCATGGTGGCAAAGTGATATCAATTGCCTTCACGGCATTTCCCCACAAGGGTCAAGGTGTGCGTGAAGCGGCCGATACAGGGTGGATGATTTCACTTTCTCCGACTCAAGCCTGGGGGTTTTCCAATGGCTGGCATTCTCGACACGGTAGACCAACGCACGCAACTGGTGGGTGAGAACCGCCTGGAAATCCTGATGTTTCGCCTGGCTGGCCGCCAGCTGTTCGCGATCAACGTGTTCAAGGTGCAGGAAGTGCTGCAACTGCCCAAGCTGACCCTGATGCCCCAGCGCCATGCTTTCGTGTGCGGGGTGGTCAACCTGCGCGGCCAGACCCTGCCGGTGATCGACCTGTCCCAGGCGATCGGCATGCGTCCGCTGCAGCCGGGGCCGGACAGCACCATCATCGTCACCGAATACAACCGCTCGGTGCAGGCCTTCCTGGTGGGTGGTGTCGACCGCATCGTCAACATGAACTGGGAGGCGATCATGCCGCCGCCGTCCAGCGCAGGACGCCAGCATTACCTGACCGCCATCACCAAGGTCGATGACAAGCTGGTGGAAGTGATCGACGTGGAGAAGGTGCTGGCCGAGATCGTGCCGTACAACGCCCGGGTTTCCGGCGACAAACTCGCCGACCCGGTACTGGCTCGGGCCCGTGGTCGCGAAGTGTTGCTGGTGGACGACTCCAGCGTGGCCCTGGCGCAATTGCGTGACACCCTGTCCCAGCTGGGCGTGAAGCTGCACGTGGCCAGTGATGGCCTGAAGGCGCTGCGTATGCTCAAGGGCTGGGCCGACGCCGGTGAGGATGTGTGCGAGAAGCTGCTGATGGTGTTCACCGACGCCGAGATGCCGGAGATGGACGGCTACCGGTTGACCACCGAGATCCGTGGCGATGCTCGTTTGCGCCAGCTGTACGTGGTGCTGCATACCTCGCTGTCGGGTAGTTTCAACGAATCGATGGTGAAAAAGGTGGGCTGCGACAACTTCCTGTCCAAGTTCCAGCCTGATCGCCTGGTCGACGTGGTCAAGCAACGCCTGTTGCTGGAGGCCGCTACTGCGTGATCCCGGCCCCTGCCGGGTATAAGCTTGGCGTTTTGGCATGACGCGAGGCGGCAGGGATGTTTCTCAGTGAGCTGTATCGGTACCCGGTGAAGTCGGGGCAGGCGCAACGCCTGCAGGCTTCACTGGTAGGCTTGTTGGGGGTGCAGGGCGACCGGCGCTGGATGGTGGTGGAGGAAGAAAACGGACGTTTCCTCACCCAGCGCGCCTGGCCACAGTTAGGCCAGGTCAAGGCAAGCGATGATGACAGCGGCCAGTTGCTGCTGGAAACACCTGGGCAAGCACCGTTGCGAGTGCCTGTGCCATCTGCCGATGACGCCCTGCGCGGCGTGACCATCTGGCGCGATACCCTGCGCGTGCCGGATGCGGGCGATGCGGCGGCAGCCTGGCTGAGCCAGCTGCTGGGCAAGGCCGTGCGGCTGGTGCATTGCCCGGAGCAACGCGCGCGTTATCTGCCCAATGGCTATGGCCTCAACAGTGACCGGGCGGCGTTTCCGGACGGCTTCCCCTTGTTGCTGATCGGCCAGGGTTCGCTGGACGAGCTCAACCGACGTATCGGTCGGCCCATGGATATGCTGCGCTTTCGGCCCAACCTGGTGGTGCGGGGCGCGGAACCGTTTGCCGAGGATGGCTGGAAGCGCATTCGTATCGGCAGCCTGGAGTTTCGCGTGCTCAAGCCCAGTGTGCGGTGCATCTTTACCACCATCGACCCGGCTACCGGCGAGCGCAGTGAGGATCGCGAGCCGATGGCCACGCTCAGGACTTTCCGCGAGAAGGAGGGGGATGTGCTGTTCGGGCAGAACCTGGCGGTGGATGGTAGTGGGTGGCTGGAGGCAGGGATGCAGGTCGAAATTCTGGAGTAGCTGTGTTGCCTGTGCCGGCCTCTTCGCGGGTAAACCCGCTCCCACAGGTACTGCACCGCATTCAGGACTGGTGCAATACCTGTGGGAGCGGGTTTACCCGCGAAGAGGCCGGCACAGGCTCAGCAACAATCACATGTCATCGAAGTACCGCTCATGCCAATCCACCAGCGGCTGCGGCGAGTTCAGTTTCTGCCCGTAGATCACCGAATACGACAGCACGTTCTGCACGTACTGGCGCGTTTCGTCGAACGGGATCGACTCCACCCACACATCGAAGCTCAGGTGCTTGGCGCCTTTCAGCCACTGGCGCACACGCCCCGGCCCGGCGTTGTAGGCTGCCGAAGCCAGCACCCGGTTGCCGTTGAACTGGCTGTGCACCTGGCTCAGGTAGGCCGCGCCCAGCTGGATGTTCTTGTCCGGGTTGAGCACCTGCGCCGGTGACGCCAGCGGAATGCTGAACTTGCGGGCGGTTTCCTTGGCCGTGGCCGGCATCAGCTGCATCAGGCCGCTGGCGCCCACCGGCGAACGGGCATCTTCCATGAAGGCACTTTCCTGACGAGTGATGGCAAATACCCAGCTCGAATGCAGGCCTCGGACCTTGGCCTCGCGTACCAGGGTGTCGCGGTGGGCCATCGGGAAGCGAATGTCCAGATCGTCCCAGTACTGCGCCTGGCTGATGGTGCGAATGGCTGGGAAGTACCAGCGCAGGTCGTAGCCCAGGCGCGCCTGGGCGACCATTTCGTCGCGGCTGAAGTGGCGGCTGACGTGGTACCACTCGCGGCGGCCTTCGACGATCTGGCCGCGGGCGTGGAACTCCAGGGCACGGCGAATGCCCGGGGTGTTGCGCACCTTGTTGACCAGTTGCGGGCTGAGCACCAGCGGCTTGTTGTTCAGTTGGTAAGGTGTCTGTGCCCGGTCGGCGGCGAGGAAACCGTAGAAGTCACGCTCACGCGCCACGGTCTTGTACAGCAGCGGGATCTGCGGGTTGTTCGGCTGCGCCAGCTCCAGGCTGCGGGCCTGCCAGTACTTCCAGCGGCTGCTGCTGGCCAGGTCCTGGGGCAGGCGGCGGGTCAGCTCGTAGGCGTCCTCCCAGCGGCCCAGGCGCAGCAGCAGGCGCAGGCGCCATTCGCTGACAGTGTTGTCACGCAGCTCGGGGTCGTAGCGGGTCATCAGATCGAGCGCGCGCGGGTCGTAGCGGCGCGCCAGGGTCAGGCCGATTTCGCGGGCGATGGCCACTTTCTCGTCACGGGAAAAGTGCATGCGCTGGGCGTAGTCGTCGAGCAGCGCCATGGCCCGCTCCGGGTCCTGTCGGGCCAGGCGGCGCAGGCCGAGGCTGACCACGTCGGACATGGCTTCGTTGACCGGGGTGAAGCGCGACGGTTGGTTGAGCAGCTCGGGCTTCTGCGCCACATCGACCAGCAGGCGCCCCTGCGGACCGAGCGTAGTCAGGGTCTTGACCAGGTTGTTGGCCAGGCTGTAGTTGCGCGCCTGGGCCGCCAGTTTGGTGCGGTGCCAGCGCTTGGCCTCGGTCAGCTGGCCTTCGGCCGCCCACATGCCGAACAGCGTGTCGCAGGTGGCTGGCTGCGACTTGCCGACGTTCCACAGTTTTTCGGCCGTGGCGTACCCCTCGGCGCGCAGACCGTGGCTGAGCTGGTACTGGCCATTGAGGCAGTCCAGTTCGGTGAAGTTGAGCTTGGGCTCGTAGTACTTGACGAAGGTGTTCCATTCGCCGCGTTCGGCCAGCCAGCGCAACCAGCGCAGTTTCATCCAGTTGGCCTGGGGCAGGTCGCCATGCTTGGCAAGGAAGTCTTCGATTTCCTGGTTGCTGGCGCTTTTCAGGCGGGCAGTGAGTTCGTCATAGGCCAGGTAGGGCGTCAGTGGGTAGTCGCTGAGGGCCTGGGCATAACGCAGGTACGGGCCTTTGTCGCCCTTGGCCAGCGCACGCTTGGCCTCGTCATAGTACTGGCGTTGCAGGGTAAGGTCGGCGGCCTGCGCCGCGCAGGTGGCGGCGGTAAGCAGCAGGCAGGATGCAATATGTAACAGGCGGCTGCGCATGATACGTCCGGGCAGTTGAACCATGGGGAAGTGACGGCTGAGCCAGCACTGTTGGAAGCTATTGCCTTAGCTTAGCTGTTTGCCGGCGGGGGGTGAAAGCACTGTGCTTGTATCGGGATATTAAGTTCGACCAGATGTCGCAAAACCCTCGCCGGGTGGCCTGGCGGATGCTGTCGGGGACCAAGTCAGGTAGAATGCGCGCCCGATTTATGGAGACCAACATGACCCTGCTCAAATTCAGCGATGTGTCCCTCGCATTCGGCGCCATGCCGCTGCTGGACAAAGTGTCCTGGCAGATCGCTCGTGGCGAGCGGGTGTGCATCATCGGCCGCAACGGCACCGGCAAGTCGAGCATGCTGCGCCTGGTCAAGGGCGAGCAGAAGGGCGACGACGGCGAAATCTGGCGTGCCCCGGGCCTGAAGATCGGCGAGCTGCCTCAGGAGCTTCCGGTAGCCGACGAGCGCACGGTGTTCGACGTTGTGGCTGCAGGCCTGGATGGCGTGGGCGAGTTGCTGGCGCAGTTCCACCACTTGAGCCTGAACATCCAGGGCGATGAAGACCTGGAAAAACTCATGCACGTCCAGCACGAGCTGGAAGCCCGTGACGGCTGGCGCCTGCAGCAGGTGGTGGAGAGTACCCTCAGCCGCTTGCAGCTGCCGGCCGACAAGACCCTGGCTGAGCTGTCCGGTGGCTGGCGCCGCCGCGTGCTACTGGCCCAGGCGCTGGTGTCTGAGCCCGACCTGCTGCTGCTCGACGAGCCGACCAACCACCTGGACATCGGTGCCATCGCCTGGCTCGAAGAGGCTCTGCGTGGCTTCAACGGCGCGGTGCTGTTCATCACCCACGACCGTTCCTTCCTGCAGAACCTGGCCACCCGTATTCTCGAACTGGACCGCGGCGGCCTGATCGACTGGAACGGCGACTATGCCAGCTTCCTGGTGCACAAGGAGGCTGCGCTGGCCGCCGAGGAAACCGCCAACGCGTTGTTCGACAAGCGCCTGGCCCAGGAAGAAGTGTGGATCCGCCAGGGCATCAAGGCCCGCCGTACCCGCAACGAAGGCCGCGTACGCGCGCTGAAGGCCCTGCGCGTGGAGCGCAGCGAACGCCGCGAGCGCCAGGGCAAGGCCAACATCCAGATCGAGGCGGCGGAGAAGTCCGGCAAGCAGGTGATGGTGCTGGAGAACGTCAGCTTCCATCACCCCGAAGGGCCTGTGCTGGTCAAGGATTTTTCCATGGTCCTGCAACGTGAGGACCGCATCGGCCTGCTGGGTGCCAACGGTACCGGCAAGACCACCCTGCTCAAGCTGATGCTCGGCGACCTGGAGCCGACTGCAGGTAAGGTCGAGCGCGGCACCAAGCTGGAAGTGGCCTATTTCGACCAGATGCGCCACCAGCTCGACCTGGAAAAGACCGTTATCGACAACCTGGCCGAAGGCCGTGATTTCATCGAGATCGACGGCCAGAACCGCCACGTGCTGAGCTACCTGGGCGACTTCCTGTTCAGCCCCCAGCGTGCCCGCACGCCAGTCAAGGCGCTGTCGGGTGGCGAGCGTGCACGGTTGCTGCTGGCCAAACTGTTCAGCAAACCTGCCAACCTGCTGGTGCTTGACGAACCGACCAACGACCTTGATGTGGAAACCCTCGAGCTGCTCGAGGAGGTACTGTCCAGCTACAAGGGTACCGTGCTGATGGTCAGCCACGACCGGGCCTTCCTCGACAACGTCGTCACCAGCACCCTGGTGTTCGAAGGCGAGGGCAAGGTGCGCGAGTATGTCGGTGGGTACGAGGACTGGATTCGCCAGGGGGGCTCGCCGAAGCTGCTGGGCGTGACCGAGAGCAAGGGTGGCAAGTCCGAGCTCAACAGCGCGGTGGTAGAGAAGGTCGAGGCCAAGCCGGCGCCTGCACCTGTTGCAGCGGCGGCCGATGGTTCGAAGAAGAAGCTCAGCTACAAACTGCAGCGTGAGCTGGAAATGCTGCCGGCGCAGATCGACGAGCTGGAGCAGCGTATGGCCGAGGCCCAGGAAGAAGTGAATGCGGCGGGCTTCTATCAGCGGCCGATTGCGGAAACTTCGGCTGTGCTGGCGAAGATCGAGAAGCTGCAGGGTGAGCTGGATGTGCTGGTGGAGCGCTGGGCCGAGCTGGAAGGCTGATTGGCGTTAGCCTGCCCCGGCCTTTTCGCGGGTGAACCCGCTCCCACAGGTACTGCACCGCATTCAGCAGCGCGCGGTCCCTGTGGGAGCGGGTTCACCCGCGAAGAGGCCAGCCAGGTTGAATCATTCCTTCTTCTGCAACCGCACCGCTAACACATCGCACGGCGCACCATGCAGCACGTCATTGGCCGTGGAGCCCAGCAGCAACGCCAGGCCGTGACGGCCATGGCTGCCGACCACGATCAGGTCGCATTTCTGGTCCTTGGCCAGCTGGTGGATTTCCTGGCGCGGCTGGCCATAGGTCAGGTGCGAGTCGCCGCGGTGGATGTCCGGGTATTTGTTGAACAGGCGCTCCATGCGCTCCTTGGCCTGGTCGAACTGCTGCTGTTGCAGCTGCGACAGGTCCATCGGCACGTCACCGCCAAACGCCATGGCCATCGGCTCGACGATGTGTACCAGCGAAACCTTGGCATTCGACGGCGCAGCCAGCGCCATGGCGCGTTTGATCACCGGGTCGCATTCTTCGGTCAGGTCGACGGCGACCAGAAGATGTTCGTAGGACATGAGCGGAACTCCTGACAATCGCGATAGAAGAAGTATGGTCGCTTTCGGGCGGGTCTTCCGTGAAAAATGGCTAACCAGCTCATTTGCAACGTTTTATGGGAACTACTGATATGACGGTATTGCTGGTGGTGTCAATCCTCGCGCTGATTCTCAGCCCGCTTTCCTGGTTGCGCACCTCGCGCAAGCAGAGCGAGCAGATGAAGCTGCGCCTGGAGGCGCGGCGCATGGGCCTGGCCATGCAACTGGCGCCCCAGCAGTGGCCGCACTGGCTGGAAAAGGAGCCGCCAAGCCCGTGCCCGCAGTACCACCGGGCGCGCCGCCGCGGGCACGAGGACAGCTTCAGCTTCTGGCAGGTCACCCCGGGAGTGTGGTGGAACCAGTGGCGTGAACCCTGCGAGGACCCACGCTTCATGGAGGCCCTGGCGCGCTTGCCGGCGAGCGTCTACAAGGTCGAGGCCGATGCCCGGATGATCGCGCTGTACTGGACCGAGCGGGGCGATACGGCTGTGTTGCAGGATGTTGCCTACGTCCTCGAAACCCTGGCCTGAGATTTGCCTTTGCGCGGCCTCTGTGGGAGCGGGTTTACCCGCGAAGAAGGCGACTCGGTGCATGGCACCGGCTCTGCCGGTGTTCGCGGGTAAACCCGCTCCCACAGGGCCCCGCTAAGCCCTCCCATTGGTCTTCTCATCCGAAGGCAAGCACAAAACGACAAAGCGGCGGCTTGGCCGATCCCCTGAAGGGGTGGGGTGCCAAGTCGCCGCTTTGCGTTCTGCTGCGCAGAAAAGGCCAGGCAGGCCGGGTATGCATTCAAGCAAGTGCCAGTGTAGCCGTTCGAGGTCGCCGCGCAAGGCAGAAGCTGCGGTGATCTCCCTCGGCTCGTGGTCAATCGTCGACATGAATGGCCTGCAATCACTGTCATCATGTTTTGTACCAGGCGCTACAAAATGACCGGAAAGTCGTGTTTTCACCTTGCTCGCGAGCATTTGACAACGCCGATCTTTTCGGAGAATGTGTGCACACCCAAATCAAACGGGCGTATGAATTGAGCGTTTGTATGTCATGACGCCAAGCCATACTTCCGACTAGCGCGCTGACGGGTGTGCCTGGGGCAGGGCAGCTACGCCTGCTTTTGCTGCAGCGATCGGCGTGTACAGTTCAGCTTCCATATCGTGGAGATCAGTTGATGATTTACGAAGGTAAAGCCATCACGGTTAAGGCTCTTGAAAGTGGCATCGTCGAGCTCAAGTTCGACCTCAAGGGTGAGTCCGTCAACAAGTTCAACCGCCTGACCCTGAACGAGCTTCGCCAGGCCGTCGATGCCATCCAGGCCGACGCCTCGGTCAAGGGCGTGATCGTCAGCAGTGGCAAGGACGTGTTCATCGTCGGCGCCGACATCACCGAGTTCGTCGACAACTTCAAGCTGCCCGAGGCCGAACTGGTCGCCGGCAACCTGGAAGCCAACCGCATCTTCAACGCCTTCGAAGACCTCGAAGTACCGACCGTCGCCGCCATCAACGGCATCGCCCTGGGCGGCGGCCTGGAAATGTGCCTGGCCGCCGACTACCGGGTCATGTCCACCAGTGCCAAGATCGGCCTGCCGGAAGTCAAGCTGGGTATCTACCCGGGCTTCGGCGGTACCGTGCGCCTGCCGCGCCTGATCGGTTCGGACAATGCCATTGAGTGGATCGCCGCCGGCAAGGAAAACCGTGCCGAAGACGCCCTGAAAGTGGGGGCCGTCGACGCCGTGGTCGCGCCAGAGCTGCTGATGGCCGGTGCCCTTGACCTGGTCAAGCGCGCCATCAGTGGTGAACTGGACTACAAGGCCAAGCGCCAGCCCAAGCTGGAAAAGCTCAAGCTCAATGCCATCGAACAGATGATGGCCTTCGAAACCGCCAAGGGCTTCGTCGCAGGCCAGGCCGGCCCGAATTATCCGGCCCCGGTCGAAGCCATCAAGACCATTCAGAAAGCTGCCAACTTCGGCCGTGACAAGGCTCTTGAAGTCGAAGCCGCAGGCTTCGCCAAGCTGGCCAGGACCTCGGTTGCCGAGAGCCTGATCGGCCTGTTCCTGAACGACCAGGAACTCAAGCGCAAGGCCAAGGCGCATGACGAAATTGCCCATGACGTGAAGCAGGCCGCCGTGCTCGGCGCTGGCATCATGGGTGGCGGCATCGCCTACCAGTCGGCGGTCAAGGGCACCCCGATCCTGATGAAGGACATCCGTGAGGAAGCCATCCAGCTGGGCCTGAACGAGGCCTCCAAGCTGCTCGGTAACCGCGTCGAGAAGGGCCGCCTGACCCCGGCGAAGATGGCCGAGGCACTCAACGCCATTCGCCCGACCCTGTCCTATGGTGACTTCGCCAATGTCGACATCGTCGTCGAGGCCGTGGTCGAGAACCCGAAAGTCAAGCAGGCCGTGCTGGCCGAAGTGGAAGGCCAGGTGAAGGAGGATGCGATCCTCGCTTCCAACACCTCGACCATCTCCATCAGCCTGCTGGCCAAGGCGCTCAAGCGCCCGGAAAATTTCGTCGGCATGCACTTCTTCAATCCGGTGCACATGATGCCGCTGGTGGAAGTCATTCGTGGCGAGAAGTCCAGTGAAGTAGCGGTCGCCACCACCGTGGCCTACGCCAAGAAAATGGGCAAGAACCCGATCGTGGTCAACGACTGCCCGGGCTTCCTGGTCAACCGCGTGCTGTTCCCGTACTTCGGCGGCTTTGCCAAGCTGGTCAGCGCCGGTGTCGACTTCGTCCGTATCGACAAGGTCATGGAAAAGTTCGGCTGGCCGATGGGCCCGGCGTACCTGATGGACGTGGTAGGCATCGACACCGGCCACCACGGCCGCGATGTGATGGCCGAAGGCTTCCCGGACCGTATGAAGGACGAACGCCGTTCGGCCGTTGACGCACTGTACGAGGCCAACCGCCTCGGTCAGAAGAACGGCAAGGGCTTCTATGCCTACGAAACCGACAAGCGCGGCAAGCCGAAGAAGGTCGTCGACGCCAGCGTGCTCGACGTGCTCAAGCCGATCGTCTTCGAGCAGCGCGAAGTCACCGACGAAGACATCATCAACTGGATGATGATTCCGCTGTGCCTGGAGACCGTGCGCTGCCTGGAAGACGGCATCGTCGAGACTGCCGCCGAAGCCGACATGGGCCTGGTCTACGGCATTGGCTTCCCTCCCTTCCGCGGTGGTGCGCTGCGCTACATCGACTCGATCGGCGTGGCCGAATTCGTTGCCTTGGCCGATCAGTACGCCGACCTGGGGCCGCTGTACCACCCGACCGCCAAGCTGCGTGAAATGGCCAAGAACGGCCAGCGCTTCTTCAACTGAGCGGTCAACGAGCTAGAGCGAGAGATTTGATATGAGCCTGAATCCAAGAGACGTGGTGATTGTCGACTTCGGTCGCACGCCGATGGGCCGCTCCAAGGGTGGCATGCACCGCAATACCCGCGCCGAAGACATGTCGGCACACCTGATCAGCAAGCTGCTGGAACGCAACGACAAGGTCGACCCGAAAGAGGTTGAGGACGTGATCTGGGGCTGCGTCAACCAGACCCTCGAGCAGGGCTGGAACATTGCCCGCATGGCCTCGCTGATGACCCAGATCCCGCACACTTCCGCAGCGCAGACCGTCAGCCGCCTGTGCGGCTCGTCGATGAGCGCGCTGCACACCGCCGCCCAAGCGATCATGACCGGCAACGGTGATGTATTCGTGGTCGGTGGCGTGGAGCACATGGGCCACGTCAGCATGATGCATGGTGTCGACCCCAACCCGCACCTGTCCTTGCACGCCGCCAAGGCGTCCGGGATGATGGGCCTGACTGCGGAAATGCTCGGCAAGATGCACGGCATCACCCGTGAGCAGCAGGACCTGTTCGGCCTGCGTTCGCACCAGTTGGCCCACAAGGCCACGGTCGAAGGCAAGTTCAAGGACGAAATCATCCCGATGCAGGGCTATGACGAGAATGGTTTCCTGAAGGTGTTCGATTTCGACGAAACCATTCGCCCGGAGACCACCCTCGAAGGCCTGGCGTCGCTGAAGCCGGCATTCAACCCGAAAGGCGGTACCGTCACTGCCGGTACCTCGTCGCAGATCACCGACGGTGCGTCGTGCATGATCGTCATGTCCGGCCAGCGCGCCATGGACCTGGGTATCCAGCCATTGGCGGTCATTCGTTCCATGGCGGTGGCCGGTGTCGACCCCGCGATCATGGGCTACGGCCCGGTGCCGTCGACCCAGAAGGCCCTCAAGCGTGCTGGCCTGACCATGGCCGACATAGACTTCATCGAGCTCAACGAAGCCTTCGCCGCACAGGCCCTGCCAGTGCTGAAAGACTTGAAAGTACTCGACAAGATGGATGAGAAGGTTAACCTGCACGGCGGCGCCATTGCCTTGGGCCATCCGTTCGGTTGCTCCGGGGCCCGGATTTCCGGCACCCTGCTCAACGTCATGAAGCAGAATGGCGGTACCCTGGGTGTGGCGACCATGTGCGTCGGCCTCGGCCAAGGTATCACCACTGTCTTCGAGCGCGTCTGATCGCGTAGCGGGACAGCGACCGGGGCCTTGTGCCCCGGTTTTGTTTTTTTCAGGTTTTATTCAAGAGGGTGGGCAACATGCAGATACAACCAGGCGTATACCGGCATTACAAAGGGCCTGAGTACCGTGTCTTCAGTGTTGCGCGGCACTCCGAGAGCGAAGAGTGGATGGTGTTCTACCAATGCCTGTATGGTGATTACAGCTTCTGGGTACGGCCACTTTCGATGTTCCAGGAGTCCGTCGAGGTTGACGGCGAGCAGGTGCCACGCTTTGCTTTGGTCAAGGCCGAAGAAGGGCTGTCCGGGTTGCTGGGCAAGTCGCACGAGTGATAGTCCGAACTTGACCTCACACTTTTGCCACTATATATAGCGGTGCCGCGTCTGGCACCTGACGCGTTTTTCATCTTCAGATTCAGGAATACTCCGATCCATGGGCAAATCGCTGGTCATTGTGGAATCCCCGGCCAAGGCCAAGACCATCAACAAGTACCTGGGCAACCAGTACGTGGTGAAGTCGAGTATCGGCCATATCCGAGACCTCCCCACCAGCGGTTCGGCCAGCGCCAGCAAAGAGCCGGCCGCCAAGCGTGGCAAGGCCGCGGGTGAGGCTCCGGCCCTGTCGCCCAAGGAAAAGGCACGCCGCCAGCTGGTGGCACGCATGGGCGTCGATCCCGAGCATGGCTGGAAGGCCAAGTACGAGATCCTGCCTGGCAAGGAAAAGGTGATCGAAGAGCTGCGCCGCCTGGCCAAGGATGCCGACACCATCTATCTCGCAACCGACTTGGACCGCGAAGGGGAAGCCATTGCCTGGCACCTGCGCGAGGCCATCGGTGGTGATGACACCCGCTACAAGCGCGTGGTGTTCAACGAAATTACCAAAAAGGCCATTCAGGATGCCTTCTCGCAGCCGGGCGAGCTGGATATTGACCGGGTCAACGCCCAGCAGGCCCGGCGCTTCCTCGATCGCGTGGTCGGCTACATGGTTTCGCCGCTGCTGTGGGCCAAGATCGCCCGTGGCCTGTCCGCCGGCCGTGTACAGTCGGTGGCAGTGAAGCTGGTGGTGGAGCGCGAGCGCGAAATCCGCGCGTTCATCCCGGAAGAGTACTGGGAAATCCACGCCGACCTCGGCACCGCCAAGAACGCCAAGGTGCGTTTCGAGGTGGCGCGCGAGAAGGGTGAAGCCTTCAAGCCGCTGAACGAAGCCCAGGCCATGGCGGCGCTGGAGAAGCTCAAGGCGTCCAGCTACAGCGTGGTCAAGCGCGAAGACCGTCCGACCAGCAGCAAGCCGTCGGCACCTTTCATTACCTCCACACTGCAGCAGGCAGCCAGCAATCGCCTGGGCTTCGGTGTGAAGAAAACCATGATGATGGCCCAGCGCTTGTACGAAGCCGGCTACATCACCTACATGCGTACCGACTCGACCAACCTGTCGGCCGACGCCTTGGACATGGCTCGCAGCTACATCGAGCGCGAGTTCGGCAAGCAGTATCTGCCTGAGGCGCCGCTGGTGTATGGCAGCAAGGAAGGTGCTCAGGAAGCGCACGAGGCGATTCGTCCTTCCGATGTGAATACCCACCCCACCAAGCTCAGTGGCATGGAGCGCGACGCCGAGCGCCTGTACGAGCTGATCTGGCGCCAGTTCCTGGCCTGCCAGATGCCGCCAGCGCAGTACCTGTCCACCAGCGTCACCGTGGCTGCGGGCGATTTCGAGCTGCGTGCCAAGGGCCGCATCCTCAAGTTCGACGGTTACACCCGTGTGCTGCCGCAGCAGAGCAAGCCGGGCGAAGACGACGTGTTGCCGGAAATGGTCCAGGGCGAAGCGCTGAAGCTGATCCAGATCGACCCGAGCCAGCACTTCACCAAGCCGCCGGCGCGCTTCACCGAAGCCAGCCTGGTCAAGGAAATGGAAAAGCGCGGCATCGGCCGCCCGTCTACCTATGCGGCGATCATCTCGACCATTCAGGATCGTGGCTATGTGACCCTGCACAACCGCCGCTTCTATTCCGAGAAGATGGGCGACATCGTCACCGAGCGCCTGTCCGAGAGCTTCTCCAACCTGATGGACTACGGCTTTACCGCCGACATGGAAGAGAACCTCGACGACGTGGCCCAGGGCGAGCGTGACTGGAAGAACGTGCTCGACGAGTTCTACGGCGACTTCAGCAAGAAGCTGCAGACTGCCGAGTCCAGCGAAGACGGCATGCGCGCCAACCAACCGACCATGACCAACATTCCGTGCAAGGAGTGTGGCCGGCCGATGATGATCCGCACCGCCTCTACCGGCGTGTTCCTCGGTTGCTCGGGCTATAGCCTGCCGCCAAAAGAGCGCTGCAAGGCCACCGTCAACCTGGTGCCGGGCGACGAGATTGCCGCTGACGACGAGGGCGAGTCGGAGTCCCGCGTGCTGCTGGGCAAGCACCGCTGCCCGATCTGTGCCACGGCGATGGATGCCTACCTGCTGGATGAGAAGCACAAGCTGCACATCTGTGGTAACAACCCGGATTGCACCGGCTACGAGATCGAGGAAGGCAACTACCGCATCAAGGGCTACGAAGGGCCGAGCCTGGAGTGCGACAAGTGCGGCAGCGAGATGCAGCTGAAGACTGGCCGCTTCGGCAAGTTCTTCGGTTGCACCAATCCGTCGTGCAAGAACACCCGCAAGTTGCTCAAGAGCGGCGAGGCGGCGCCGCCGAAGATGGACAAGGTGGACATGCCAGAGCTTAGGTGCGAGAAGGTCGACGATACCTACGTGCTGCGTGATGGCGCTTCGGGGTTGTTCCTGGCCGCCAGCCAGTTCCCCAAGAACCGCGAAACCCGTGCACCGCTGGTGCTGGAGATCGTGCCGCACAAACATGAGATCGACCCGAAGTACCACTTCCTGTGCGATGCGCCGCAGAAAGACCCGGAAGGCCGTCCGGCGGTGATCCGCTACAGCCGCAAGACCAAGGAGCAGTACGTGCAGTCCGAGGTTGATGGCAAGCCGACTGGCTGGAAGGCGTTCTACGACGGCAATGCGTGGAAGGTTGAAGACAAGCGCTGATCTGTCAGTGCTGTAATTGGGGCCGCTTCGTGCCCCTTCGCGGGCGTGCCCGCTCCTACAGGTACAGCGCAGGCCTTGGGCTTGATGCAATTCCTGTGGGAGCGGGCACGCTCGCGAAGGGGCGCAAAGCGGCCCCAATCATTTATGATGCAGCTATCCGCCTTGCAGCCTCATGGGAGGGCACTGAAATGGCCCAGGAACTCTACACCCGCACCAATCAGAAACTGTTCTTTGCCGGCCTCGCCCTGGAGTCCATGGCCAAGGCCGAGCAAAGCCAGGCCATGAATGCCCAGGGCCTGGTCCAGGCCGAACGCGAGTCGGCGCTGTTCCACCTGTACGGCGCGCTGCTGGGCCTTTGCCATGAAATTGGTGGCTTCTACCGGCTGCCGGCCGTTGCAACGGTCGAGCAAGCACTGGCTGACGAGGCCCTGAACGGCATCACTATTCCGGAAGTGGCCGAACTGCTGGAGCTGGCCCGCCAGCGCGAAACCTGGCTGGCGCAAATGCTCGGTGCTTATGCCGATTTGTTCCGACCACCGGTCGCGAAAAAAGCGTCGAAAACCGACGTCACCCAGCCATTGATCCAGGCGGTCAATCTCGATGAGCCCGAGCATCCGGCGCTGTCGCGTGCCGAACTGGAAAGTTGGCGCAGTAACCTCAAAGGCCTGGTGCGACGTTTCCGCGACGCGTTGAGTGAGTGCTGATAGCTGCTACGGCTGGTACAATAGCGGCCTTTCGCGGAGAACTGCCATTTATGTCTACGTCGTTTCTGGAAATTGTCGAGTTGCCTGATGGCCGCATCGAACTGCGTCGTGCCGAGGATGAGGGCTCTCTGGTAACCCTGGATTTCTCGGAAGACGCCAAGGCGTTCCTGCAGGGCCAGCATGTGGAAGTGGCCAAGGCCATGCTCAGCGTGGGCGTGCAGATGGCCGGTCGCCTGATGGATGGCGAGCTTGAGCGTGATGAAGGGCCGCGTGTGCTGCACTGAGGTGCAGCAGGGCATCAGGTTTTATGCAGTGACAGGCAAAGCCTGAACATCAGCCGAGGCGGATGTTCAGGCTTTGTGCGTTTCCGGCGCCGGCGGCGCGCAGCAATTGCTGGCGTGCAGTGACGTTGAGGTTGCCCAGCCAGCTGACCACGGTGTGGCTGCGGCCCAGGCGCAAGGCTTCGCAGGCCAGTTGAAGCGGGCTTTGATTGCCACGCGGTTGCAGCAGCAGGATACGTTCACGGTTGAGCCCGGCATCGCGTAGCCAGGCCTGGGTCAGGCTCGACGGTGGGGCGATCAGGGTCAGCCAGCGGGTTTCGTCCTCTTCGCTCAGTTCGCGCAGCACTGGTGCCAGCAGGCTTTGGCAGTGCCCGGGCGCTCCGCGCAGCGACAGTTCGCTGAACAGCTCGGGCTGGCTACTCTTGCGCGTTACTTCGCTGGCCTTCAGGCCAGGCAGTACGGGCTGGGCGAGGAATGCTTCGAACAATGGCAACTGGGCTTGCTCGGGTGCGTGAATGAACTGCTGCATGACGCCTCCTGGATCAGCGGCGAATGACGCCGACGCTCAAGCCCTCGATCACCAGCTCCTGTTCTTTCAGGTCGACTTCGATGGGGGCGAATTCGGGGTTCTCGGCAAGCAGCCAGACCTTGCTACCTTCGCGCTTGAAGCGCTTGACGGTGACTTCGTCGCCGATACGGGCCACGACGATCTGGCCGTTTCGGGCTTCGCGGCAGGTGTGCACTGCAAGCAGGTCGCCGTCGAAGATGCCGACATCCTTCATGCTCATACCGTGTACGCGCAGCAGGTAGTCGGCCTGGGGGTGGAAGAAGTCGGGGTTGATGTTGCAGGATTGCTCAATGTGCTGTTCGGCAAGGATCGGCGCACCAGCGGCAACCCGGCCGATGATCGGCAGGCCGCTTTCTTCGGTCTTGGCTTCCAGGCCAGGGATCCGAATGCCGCGGGAGGCGCCCGGGGTCATCTCGATCGCACCCTTGCGGGCGAGGGCCTTGAGGTGCTCCTCGGCGGCGTTGGGCGACTTGAAGCCCAGCTCCTGAGCGATCTCGGCGCGCGTCGGCGGGAAGCCGTTGTCTTCCAGGCAACGCTTGATGAACGCGAGAATTTCGGCTTGGCGTGGCGTCAGTTTCAACATGGTGGGCGCTCTGTCTTTTTGTACAGTGACTGGAATTATATACAGTACTGTATGCGCTGCAAGCCAAAACCTGCAATAAACAGCGGGAATGTCGCTTGCAGCGACCCGTCTGGCGCATTTAAATGGCGACCGACCGGTCACCGAGAGCCTTGACAGAAGCAGGGCTGAAACGTATGTTTCAAACACCTGTTTGTCTGGCGGAGTAGTCGGAGTAGTCATGGCCCAATCGGAAACCGTTGAACGCATTCTCGATGCTGCCGAGCAGCTGTTCGCGGAAAGGGGGTTCGCAGAAACCTCGTTGCGGCTGATTACCAGCAAGGCCGGGGTCAACCTGGCGGCGGTCAACTATCACTTCGGTTCCAAGAAGGCCTTGATCCAGGCGGTGTTCTCGCGCTTCCTCGGGCCGTTCTGCGCCAGCCTCGAACGTGAACTGGAGCGGCGCCAGGCCAAGCCGGAGCAAAAGCCCAGCCTCGAAGAGCTGCTGGAAATGCTGGTGGAGCAGGCTTTGGCCGTGCAGCCGCGCAGCAACAATGACCTGTCGATCTTCATGCGTCTGCTGGGCCTGGCTTTCAGTCAGAGCCAGGGCCACCTGCGGCGCTACCTGGAAGACATGTACGGCAAGGTGTTTCGTCGCTACATGCTGCTGGTCAACGAGGCCGCGCCGCGCATCCCGCCGCTGGAACTGTTCTGGCGCGTGCATTTCATGCTCGGTGCCGCCGCTTTCAGTATGTCCGGCATCAAGGCCCTGCGGGCGATTGCCGAGACCGATTTCGGCATCAATACCTCGATAGAGCAGGTGATGCGCCTGATGGTGCCGTTCCTGGCTGCGGGCATGCGTGCCGATAGCGGTGTTACCGACGACGCCATGGCCACCGCGCAACTGCGCCCGCGCGCCAAGACCAGCGCAAGCGCTACCACCGCCAAGGCTTGAAGACTGGGCGGGGCAGGGCGCTTCGGCTAAGCTAGCGCCCATGCCTGACCTCGACTTCCTGCACATTTCCCTCGCCGACCAGCACCTTTATGGCTTTGCCCATGGCCAGCTGCGCGTACGCCTGCCGGTTTCCACGGCGCGCAACGGCGCCGGCGAGCGCAATGGCTCGGGCTGCACGCCGTGTGGCTTGCACCAGGTGCGGGCGAAGATCGGTGCGGGCTTGCCGCTGAATGCGGTATTGGTCGGGCGACGCTGGACCGGTGAGGTGTGGTCCCCAGTCTTGCATGCGCAATATCCCGGTCGGGACTGGATCCTTACCCGCATTCTCTGGCTCAGTGGCTGTGAGCCGGGTGTAAACCGCCTTGGCGCGGTCGACACCTTCCGCCGTCATATCTACTTGCACGGCACCCCGGATACGGAACCCATGGGCGTAGCGCTGTCCCATGGTTGCATACGTCTGCGCAACACCGATTTGCTAAGCCTGTTCGAGCAGGTGCCGGCCCATTGTCCGGTGCGCATCGAGCAGGCCGCCTGCCCCCAGTGGGCTTCTCTCAGTCTTCAATGAAGGATTACCCATGACTGTCAGCCTGCAAGGCTCCCTGATGGTGGATATCGCCGGTAAATGGCTGACCGCCGAAGACCGTCACCTGCTGCGCCAGCCTGAAGTGGCCGGCCTGATCATCTTTGCCCGGAACATCGACAGCCCGCGCCAGGTGCGTGAGCTGTGCGCGTCGATCCGCGCCATCCGCCCCGACTTGATCCTGGCGGTGGACCAGGAGGGCGGCCGCGTGCAGCGCCTGCGCCAGGGCTTTGTACGCCTGCCGGCCATGCGTGCGCTGGCCGACAATGACAACGCCGAGTACCTGGCCGAGCAGTGCGGTTGGTTGATGGCGACCGAGGTGCTGGCGGTTGGCCTGGACCTCAGCTTTGCCCCGGTACTCGACCTGGACCACCAGCGCAGCGCCGTGGTGGGCAGCCGCGCCTTCGAGGGGGACCCGCTGCGGGCCACGCAACTGGCCGGGGCGTTCATTCGTGGCATGAATGCGGCGGGCATGGCGGCCTGTGGCAAACACTTCCCGGGGCATGGCTGGGCCGAAGCGGACTCGCATGTGGCCATCCCCACCGATGAGCGCAGCCTCGAGCAGTTGCGCCAGGCCGACCTGGTGCCGTTCACCCGCCTGAGCGGGCAGTTGGCGGCAGTGATGCCGGCGCACGTCATCTATCCGCAGGTCGACAACCAGCCGGCTGGCTTCTCGCGGCGCTGGTTGCAGGACATCCTGCGTGGCGAGCTGGGCTTCGACGGGGTGATTTTCAGTGACGATTTGTCGATGGCCGGCGCACATGTTGTCGGGGATGCGGCCAGTCGGATCGAGGCGGCGTTGAGCGCCGGTTGTGACATGGGCCTGGTGTGCAATGACCGGGCGGCGGCGGAGCTGGCGCTGAGTGCGGCGCAGCGGATGAAGGTCAAGCCGTCGCCGCGGATTGCGCGGATGCGTGGGCAAGGGTTTGCGCGGACGGATTATCGCCAGCAGCCGCGGTGGCTGGAGGCGTTGGGGGCGTTGCGGGAGGCGCAGCTGGTCGATTGACCGCGTCGGCCCCTTCGCGGGCATGCCCGCTCCCACAGGTGCTGTGCTGGTTTCGAAATTAGTGTTGTACCTGTGCTGGCCTCTTCGCGGGTGAACCCGCTCCCACAGATACAGCACCGCCCTTGAGGGCACTGATATCCCTGTGGGAGCGGGTTTACCCGCGAAGAGGCCGGCACAGGCAGCGAAGGCTTCTGGGCTACCGCCCGCGCTTCCCGGGCAGCGGCGCAAACAGCGCTTCGATCTCTTCATCCCCCAGTCGCCATTGCCCGGCCTGCCCGCCATCGAGCAGGCTCGCCGCAAGCGCCGCCTTCTCCTGCTGCAACAGCTGGATCTTTTCTTCCACCGTTCCCCGGGTGATCAGCTTGAACACGAACACCGGCTTGTCCTGGCCGATGCGGTAGGCGCGATCGGTGGCCTGGTTCTCGCTGGCCGGGTTCCACCAGGGGTCGAAGTGGATCACCGTGTCTGCAGCCGTCAGGTTCAACCCCACGCCACCCGCCTTGAGGCTGATCAGGAACACTTCGCTGTCACCCTGCTGGAATTGCTGTACCGGCGTACGTCGGTCGCGGGTGTCGCCGGTCAGCAGGCTGTAGCGGATCTTGCGCTTTTCCAGCTCCTGCTCGATCAACGCCAGCATCGAGGTGAACTGCGAGAACAAAAGCACCCGGCGCCCTTCGCTCAGCAGCTCTTCGAGCATTTCCAGCAGCGCGCCCAGTTTGCCCTTGTCGGCCTGGTTGCCTTTGCTTTCCACCCCTTTGACCAGGCGCAGGTCGCAGCACACCTGGCGCAGCTTGAGCAGGGCGTCGAGGATGATGATCTGGCTGCGCGCGGCGCCATTGCGGGCGATTTCATCGCGGACTTTCTTGTCCATGGCCACCCGCACGGCCTCGTAGGTGTCGCGCTGGGCATCGCTAAGCTCGACCCAATGCACCATCTCGGTCTTGGCCGGCAGCTCGGTGGCCACCTGTTCCTTGGTGCGGCGCAGCAGGAACGGGCGTATGCGGCTGGCAAGGTGGGCCATGCGCTCGCTGTCGCCGTGGCGCTCGATCGGTGTGCGATAGTCCTGGTTGAAGCGCTTCAGGTCACCTAGCCAGCCAGGCATGAGGAAGTGGAAAATCGACCACAGCTCGCCCAGGTTGTTTTCCATTGGCGTGCCGGTCAGGCAGACGCGCTGATTGGCCCGCAGTTCGTAGACGGCGAGGGCGGCCTTGCTGGTGCTGCTCTTGATGTTTTGCGCCTCGTCCAGCACCAGCACATGCCAGGCCTGGGCGCGCAGGTGCTCGAGGTCGCGCGGCACCAGGGCATAGGTGGTGAGGACCAGGTCGTATTCGTGCAGTTTGGCGAAATGCTTGCTGCGCCCCGGGCCTTGCAGGGCCAGCACGCGCAGCCCGGGGGCGAAGCGCTGGGCTTCGTCCAGCCAGTTGGGCACCAGGCTGGTCGGCATCACCGCCAGGGCTGGTGCGCTCAGGCGCCCCGACTGTTTCTCCAGCAGCAGGTGTGCCAGTGCCTGCAGGGTCTTGCCCAGCCCCATGTCGTCGCCGAGGATGCCGCCGGTGCCCATCTCGCGCAGCGCCTGCAGCCAGTTCAGGCCTTGTTGCTGGTAAGGGCGCAGGCTGGCCTGCAGCCCGGTCGGCGGTTCTACCTGCAATTCACGGGCATCGCCCAGGCGACGGCCCAGATCGCGCACGTGCTCGCCACCCTCCCAATGCAGGGGCAGGCCGTCGATGTCGTTCAGGCGTGCAGCATCGGCGCGGTCCAGGCGCAGGGACGGACCTGCGGCGTCTTCGTGCAGGTACAGCTCGCCCAGAGTGCCCATCACTGCCTTGATGCGGCCATAGGGCAAGGCAACGCGCAGGGCCGGGGCATCGAGGCGGCCGCGGTTTAGGTCGATCAGCAGGTGCTCATCGTCACTGCGCCGGGCCAGTTCGCTGGGGCGCAGCAGTTCCGGGTTGCTGCGCAACAGTTGCAGCACGATCGGCAGCAGGCTGTGGCGCTGGCCATCGACCACGATGCCCAACTCCAGGTCGAACCATTCATGGCCGGGCGCTTCGTCGATGGTCGCGTACCAGTCGTCCACCTCCTGAAGGTTGAAGGCGAAGTCGCGGTGGATGTCGATGTCCCAACCGGCTTCGCGCAGGCGCGGCAGGCCTTCGCGGGCAAAGTGCAGCCAGGCTTCGTCATCGGGCAACTGGAGCATTTCGCCGGCGCTGTCAGGCAGGGCCTTGCTCTGCCGGGTGGCGGCCTTGAAACCGAGGTCGCGCAGCACTTTGCGTAGCGCCTGCTCGGCCTGGGGTTGGCGGCGGATGCGCTGGCTGGTGTCGCCGACCAGGCGGGTCAGCGGCTTGTCGTCGCTGCCGCTGGCGCGCAGGCCGTCGTAGTCGAATGCCAGCGCTGCACGGTGTTGCATCTGCCGTTGCATCCGCCCGGTCTTGGGCATGTAGGCGCTGAATTCGAGGCTGCCGAGGGTCAGGTGCGGCCTGGGTGGTAGGTCGTCGATGAGTTGTTCGTTCAGCGTGGTCGGCGTTGGGAGTTGGTGGTTCAAGGCGTTGAGCTTGTGGCTGAGGGGGACTACGAGGTGTTCCGGAACGTCAGGAGCGATGGTCAGTTGCAGGGCAATGTGCGAATCGAGTGAGTGTTCGATCTTGCCCACTTCACTGGTGGCGAAATTGAAATAGTAAAGGGGCAGTAGCGGAATCACGCAGTTCAGGGGCGTTTCGCCGTGATACCAGATGCCGCGATAGTGGCCGTTGTCCAGGCGTACCCAGCGGAATTCCGCCGCAAGCGCCGCACCCTCGCGCAGCATTGGCTTGTATTCGTCGTAAAGCATGCGACCGGTATCCAGGGCACGCTGGAACAATTCGCCGCCTTCACGGCCCTTGAGCTGGTAACCACGGTCCTGGCTGCCGACTTGATTCAGGGCCGAAAGCAGGCGCAGGATGCGGATATCCTCTTCCCTGACGAAGCGAGGGGGCTCGTACAGAAATTCATACAGTGACTGAACGCGGCTGTAGCGTATGCCGTTTTCTTCGCGGGTGCCTTTGCGCACTCGCAAGGCGCAGCCAGGCTCGTCGGTCAGCCTGAGCTGATAGCAGACCATGCGGCCGCGTTTGTCTTGCGCCTCGGCGGGTTCCTGAGCTGGCTGTTCCAGGCCCTTGAGCCAGCGTTGGAGGTTGGCCGGCAGTGTGTCACTGCCCTTGTCCCACGCGGCCTGCGGCTCGCTCAAAACGAACAAGGCAGCGGCGCAATGCTTGCAATTGTGTCCTACGGGGCAGCTGCACTGGCCGCGTACGTGGCAGCGGCCAGCCATGGCGGTGAGCGTGATCTTCTGGCGATACGGGCTGCCTTCGCTTCCGCGGCAGGTGGCTTCGATGAGCGGGCCACTGCATTTTTCGATTTCTACCCGGTCTTCCCGGGCGTAACGCTCACCGCGCTGCAGAACCGGGTCGGTGAACGACTGGGTCCAGTTCGGGTACTCGCGCAGCAGCTGGAGAGCGTCACGACTCATTGCATCACTGTTCCATCATCTCCGGGTCCATCACCGGCATTTTCGGCGTACCCGGTGGCGTCACCTTCAGCAGCACCGCCAGGTGCCCGCCGTCGAGGAAGGTCAGCTGGCCGCCCTTGACGTTGCTGTTGCTCTGCTTGAACTGCTCGCTTTGCAGCACGCTGCCGTTGCCGTCCAGCTGGTTGACCCAGAAGTTGGCCTCGACCGCGATGAAGCGGCCCTCGGCGATGCTCAGGTTGCCTTCGATGGGGAAGTGGCCGAACTGCTCGGCACCTTCGCCCAGGGCGATGCGGCTGGGCTCGCTGCCCACTTGCTGCTGCCAGGCCTTGTGCAGCAATACGGTGTAGTCGGCGGTGGCTTCCAGGCGGGTGGCTTCGTCTTCCAGCGCCAGGCGGCGCTCGGCGGCCTTCTCCAGACGTGGAGCACCGGCGCTCCAGTCTTCGGGAGCAAACGGGCTGGTGAAGGCGGGCACGCTGTTCTGCCGCACCAGGATCATTTCTACCTGATACAGGCCTTCGGCGAAGGCGGCCGGGGCGAATAGCGCCAGCAGCAGGGTCAGGCAACGGATGGCACGCATGGGTCTTCCTTAGGCAGGCTGTGGGGTCAGGCGCTCGAACAGCGCCTCCAGGGTATTGAAACGTTCGTCGGGGCGTTCCATAGGCACCAGGAAGCGGAACTGGGTGGCGCCTTCGAACTTGTAGCGTTTGGGCTGGCCCTGGATCAGCTTGATCAGGGTCAGCGGGTCGACCGGGGTCTCGGCCTCGAACTCGAGCTTGCCGCCGTTGGGGCCGGCGTCGACTTTCTTGATGCCGAGCTTTTCCGCTTGCAGCTTGAGCGAGGTCAGGCGCATCAGGTTCTTGGTCGGCTCGGGCAGCAGGCCGAAGCGGTCGATCATCTCGACCTGCAGGTCCTTGAGGCCTTCTTCGTCGGCGGCCGAGGCAATGCGCTTGTACAGGATCAGCCGCGCATGCACGTCTGGCAGGTAGTCCTCGGGGATCAGTGCCGGCAGGCGCAGGTTGATCTCCGGACCACCGCCCAGCGGCTGCTCGAGGTTCGGCTGGGTGCCCTTGCGGATCGCCTTGACCGCGCGCTCGAGCATTTCCATATAAAGGGTAAAGCCCACCGCCTGAATCTGCCCGCTCTGGCCTTCGCCCAGCAGCTCGCCGGCACCGCGAATCTCCAGGTCGTTGGTGGCCAGCACGAAGCCTGCACCGAGGTCCTGGGTGTTGGCGATCGCCTCCAGGCGTTTTTCGGCGTCGGCACTGACCTTCTGCCGGGTTGGCGTCAGCAGATAGGCGTAGGCCTGGTGGTGGCTGCGCCCCACCCGACCGCGCAACTGGTGCAGCTGGGCCAGGCCGAACTTGTCGGCGCGTTCGATGACGATGGTGTTGGCACTGGGCACGTCGATGCCGGTTTCGATGATGGTCGAGGCCACCAGCACGTTGAAGCGCTTGTGGTAGAAGTCGCTCATCACCTGTTCCAGCTCGCGCTCGCGCATCTGCCCATGGCCGATGCCGATGCGCGCCTCGGGCACCAGTTCGGCAAGGTCGGCCGCGCATTTCTCGATGGTTTTTACATCGTTGTGCAGGTAGTACACCTGGCCACCGCGCAGCAGCTCACGCAGCAGCGCCTCCTTGACCGTGCTCTTGTTCTGTTCCATGACGAAGGTGCGTACCGACAAGCGACGTGCCGGCGGCGTGGCGATGATCGACAGGTCGCGCATGCCCGCTACCGCCATGTTCAGCGTACGCGGGATCGGCGTGGCGGTGAGGGTGAGGATGTCCACCTCGCTGCGCAGGGCCTTGAGCTGTTCCTTCTGGCGCACGCCAAAGCGGTGCTCTTCGTCGATGATGGCCAGGCCCAGGTCCTTGAAACGCACATCGTCCTGCAGCAGCTTGTGGGTGCCGATGAGGATGTCGATCTTGCCTTCGGCCAGATCGGCGGCGGCGTTGGCCACTTCCTTGGCCGACTTGAAGCGGCTCATCACCTCCACGGTCACTGGCCAGTCGGCGAAGCGATCGCGGAAACTGTTGTAGTGCTGCTGGGCGAGCAGGGTGGTGGGCACCAGCACGGCCACCTGGCGGCCGCTGTGCACGGCGATGAACGCCGCGCGCATGGCCACTTCGGTCTTACCGAAGCCGACGTCGCCGCATACCAGGCGGTCCATAGGTTTGGGCGCCAGCATGTCGGTGCGCACGGCCTCGATGGCAGCCTGCTGGTCCGGGGTTTCCTCGAACGGGAAGCCGGCGCTGAAGGTGGCGTAGTCGGCGGACGGGTCGGCAAACGCATAGCCCTTGCGCGCGGCGCGGCGGGCATAGATGTCGAGCAGTTCGGCAGCCACGTCGCGCACCTGTTCGGCGGCCTTGCGCTTGGCCTTCTGCCAGGCCTCCGAGCCTAGCCGGTGCAGGGGTGCCAGGGCATCGTCGCTGCCCGTGTAGCGGGCAATCAGGTGCAGGTTGGCCACCGGCACGTACAGTTTGGCGCCCTCGGCGTATTCCAGGGTGAGGAATTCGGCGGCCTGGCCATCGATTTCCAGGGTGGCCAGGCCCAGGTAGCGGCCCACGCCATGGTCGATGTGCACCACCGGTGCGCCTTCGCGCAGCTCGGTGAGGTTCTTGATCACCGCGTCGTTGGCGGCTTCGCCGCGTTTGTCGCGGCGGCGGCGCTGCATGACCCGCTGGCCGAACAGCGGGCTTTCGGCAACCAGGGCGATGGCCGGATCGTCCAGCAGCAGGCCGTCGTCCAGCGGAGCGATGGTGATCGCCAGGCGCTCGCTGCCGGTGATGAAGTCGGCCCAGCCGTCGACGGTGTGCGGGCGCAGTTTCAGCCGTTCGAGCAGCTCCAGCAGTACTTCGCGACGTCCCGCCGATTCGGCGGTGAACAGCACGCGGCCGGGGAACTGGTCGAGGAAGTTGGCCAGTTCAGCCAAGGGCTGGTTGGCCTTGGCCTCGATTGCCAGGTTGGGCAGGGCGCGTGCGGGGAGGCGCTCGCGGCCCACGCCCGGGTCGAGGTCTTCGCTGCTGACCACCACCCGTGGCCATTGCTTGAGCCTGGCGAAGCAGTCTTCCACTGGCAGGAACAGCTCGGCTGGCGGCAGCAGCGGCCGGCTCAGGTCGCCACGGCGGTCTTCATAACGCCCGCGCACGTCGTTCCAGAAGTGTTCGGCGGCCTGTTCCACGCCGGGTAGCGAGAACACCTGGGTGTCGGCCGGCAGGTAGTCGAACAGGGTCGAGGTTTCTTCGAAGAACAGCGGTAGGTAGTACTCGATGCCGGCGGGGATGATGCCGCTGGCCAAATCCTGGAAGATCGCGCTGCGGCGGAAGTCGACGTCGAAGCGTTCGCGGAAGCGCGCCTTGAAGCGGGTGACTTCCTCTTTCTGCATCGGGAACTCGCGCGCCGGCAGCAGGCGCACCGAATCGACCTTGTCGATCGAGCGCTGGGTCTCGGGGTCGAAAGTGCGCAGCGTCTCGATCTCGTCATCGAACAGGTCGATGCGGTAGGGCAGTTTGCTGCCCATCGGGAACAGGTCGATCAGTGCGCCGCGTACGGCGAACTCGCCATGCTCGTAGACGGTGTCGACGCAGCGATAGCCACTGGCTTCCAGGCGTGTGCGCATCTGCTCCACGTCGATGGTCTGGCCCACATCCAGCACCAGGCTGCTGCCCAGCAGGAAACGGGTCGGCGCCAGGCGGTGCAGGGCGGTGGTGACCGGCACCACGAGGATGCCGTGGCTCAGCTCCGGCAGGCGGTAGAGGCTGGCGATGCGCTGGGAAATGATGTCCTGGTGCGGCGAGAACAGGTCGTAGGGCAGGGTTTCCCAATCGGGGAACGGCAGTACCGGCAGGTCCGGGGCAAAGAAACGAAGTTCCTGTTCCAGACGATCGGCTGCCTGGCTGTCGGCAGTCAGCAGCAAAGTGAAGCGGCCCGCGCTGCTGGCGGCCTCGGCGATGGCCAGGCTGAGGGCGGCACCGGGTAGATTGCCCCAGGTTTGTTTGCCGGCCGTGGCCGACATTTGCGGTAGGCGCAGAACTGACACGGGAGATTGCACTCCAAGCGTTGCGGCAAAGAGATCGATTGTACCGGTGACGATGCCGGCTGTCAGGTTCGAAAGGGCATGAACGCTGGCTTGCGTGGCCGCGACAGGCGCTCATTGCCGGTTACGCGTTGGGGCGTCATAATGTAGCCCCTTTTTTCTGTCCCTACATGTGGAAGGTTCCCGTGACTCAGAAGCCCGACCAGTGTCTTGGTGAGTGGATTGATCGTGAAGCCCTGGCTGAAGCGATGATCCCGCTTATCGGTCAGCTCTACCGCAACAACAATGTGGTGAGCTCGATTTATGGCCGTAGCCTGATCAACCGTTCGGTTATCTCGATCCTCAAGGCGCACCGCTTTGCGCGTCATCGTCAAGCCGACGAAACCGAACTGTCCGTCCACGAGACATTCCCCCTGCTCAAGGCCATGAGCGAGCTGAAACTGGGCGCCGCTTCGGTCGACCTGGGCAAGCTGGCCAACAAGTTCAAGCAGGAAGGCAATGGCCGTACTGCCGAGCAGTTCGTCCGTGAAGAACTGGCCGAGGTGGTTGGCCAGCAGAACGCTTCGGCGCGCAAAGGCACTGACGTTGTCCTGTACGGCTTCGGCCGCATCGGCCGCCTGCTGGCACGCATCCTGATCGAGAAGACCGGTGGTGGCGACGGCCTGCGCCTGCGCGCCATCGTCGTGCGCAAAGGCGCCGAGAACGACCTGGTCAAGCGTGCCAGCCTGCTGCGCCGTGACTCGGTGCACGGCCCGTTCGATGGCACCATCACCATCGACGAAGCCAACAACACCATCACCGCCAACGGCAACCTGATCCAGGTTATCTACGCCAAGAGCCCGAGCGAAGTCGACTACACCCAGTACGGCATCGAAAACGCGCTGATCGTCGACAACACCGGTGTATGGCGTGATGCCGATGGCCTGGGCCAGCACCTGGCCTGCCCGGGCGCTGCCCGTGTCATCCTCACCGCACCTGGCAAGGGCGCGCTGAAGAACATCGTGCACGGCATCAACCACGGTGACATCGCTGCCGATGACAAGATCATCTCGGCCGCTTCCTGCACCACCAACGCCATCGTGCCGGTGCTCAAGGCCATCAACGACCAGTACGGCATCGTCAACGGCCATGTCGAAACCGTTCACTCGTTCACCAACGACCAGAACCTGATCGACAACTTCCACAAGGGCAGCCGCCGTGGCCGTGCCGCGCCGCTGAACATGGTCATCACCGAAACCGGCGCCGCCACTGCTGCCGCCAAGGCACTGCCAGTGCTCAAGGGCAAGCTGACCGGCAACGCCATTCGCGTACCGACGCCGAACGTTTCGATGGCCATCCTCAACCTGAACCTCGAGAAGGCCACCAGCCGCGACGAGATCAACGAGTACCTGCGCCAGACCGCCATGCACTCGGAACTGCACAAGCAGATCGATTACGTCAGCTCGCAGGAAGTGGTTTCGACCGACTTCGTAGGTTCCCGCCACGCCGGTGTGGTTGACGCCGAAGCGACCATCGCCAACGACAACCGCGTTGTTCTGTACGTCTGGTACGACAACGAATTCGGTTACAGCTGCCAGGTGGTTCGCGTGATGGAAGAGATGGCCGGTGTGAACCCGCCAGCGTTTCCACGCTGATACGCTTGTAAGGCAATGAAAAAACGGGAACCTTCGGGTTCCCGTTTTTTTATCCAGAATTTTTGTTGCCTGTGCCGGCCTCTTCGCGGGTAAACCCGCTCCCACAGGGGCGCTTCGTCCTTGAGGGCGGTGGTAAACCTGTGGAAGCGGGTTTACCCGCGAAGAGGCCGGCACAGGCAACCGAGAACCCGAACCTTGCGCACTGCCTTGCTGTTCATCCTCATGCTGCTCACCGCCTGCAACCAGCCTCCCACCCTGGAGCGCCTGGGCGGCCCGACCATGGGCAGCAGCTATAGCATCCAGTACGTCCGCGAGCCCGGTGGGCCGGCGCCGGCCCAAGTGCAGGCGGCTGTCGAAAGCATCCTGCACGGCATCGACCAGCACTACTCGACCTACCGCGGCGACTCTACCGTCAGCCGCTTCAACCAGTTGCCCGCCAACCAGTGCCTGGTCCTGCCGCCCGACATGCTCGAACTGGTCAGCCTTGGTCAGCACCTGGCCGAGCAGAGTGATGGCGCCTTCGACCTCACCGTCGAACCCTTGCTCGACCTGTGGGGCTTCGGCCCCCAGGCCCGTCACGAGCAGGTGCCCGACCCGTTGGCTCTGGCCCAGGCACGCCGGCGTGTGGGTTACCGGCACTTGCACATCGACGGCCAGGCCCTGTGCAAGGACGCCCCGGTACAGCTCGACTTCAACAGCCTCGCCGCAGGCCATGCGGTCGACCTTGTTGCCGCTCGCCTGCAGGCCATGGGCGTGGCCAACTTCGTTGTCGAAGCCACCGGCGAGCTCAAGGCCGTCGGCCACAAACCCGATGGCAGCCCTTGGCGCATCGCCCTGGAGTTGCCGCGCGAAGACCGCCAGATCGCCCGCCAGATCATCCCGGTAAATGGCCTTTCAGTATCAACCTCGGGTGACTATCGGCACTATTTCGAGGAGAATGGCCGGCGCTATTCGCATACCTTCGATGCCCGTCTTGGGCGCCCGGTGCAGCACGACCTGGCCGCGGTCACCGTGCTCGATGCCTCGGCGCTGCAGGCCGACGGCTATTCGACGCTACTGTTGATCCTCGGCCCGGAACGTGGCTGGGATTTTGCCGTGGCGCATGGCTTGGCCGCGGTATTGGTGACTCGGGCCGTGGGTGGCTTCGTCTCTCGAGCTACGCCCGCCTTCGAACGGGCAGTGAAAGGCGAGTGAAAGCACAAGCAGGGATGATCGCCGCCAGGGAATGGTTCACACATGTAGTGCGGGCAAAATTGGCTTACGACGCGACCAAGGGTTAATGTGCGCGGCGTTCACGCTTGATTAGACTGCACCCGAATTTTCTCATGACGCCCCGGCGGCATGATCGCGCCCCGCGAGCGACCGTGGCTTGCGGGCCAGTTCTGAAGGAGTACGCATGGCTGTCTACAACTACGACGTAGTGGTGCTGGGTTCCGGCCCGGCCGGAGAAGGTGCGGCAATGAACGCCGCCAAAGCAGGGCGCAAGGTGGCGATGGTCGATAGCCGTCGTCAGGTCGGGGGCAACTGCACCCACCTGGGCACCATCCCGTCCAAGGCACTGCGTCATTCGGTGCGGCAGATCATGCAGTTCAACACCAACCCGATGTTCCGTGCCATTGGTGAGCCGCGCTGGTTCTCGTTCCCGGACGTGCTGAAAAGCGCCGAGAAGGTCATCGCCAAGCAGGTGGCGTCGCGCACCGGCTATTACGCACGCAATCGCGTGGATGTGTTCGTCGGCACCGGCAGCTTCGCCGACGAGCAAACCATCGAAGTGGTCTGCCCGAACGGTGTGGTGGAAAAGCTCAACGCCAAGCACATCATCATCGCGACCGGCTCGCGCCCGTACCGCCCGGCCGACATCGATTTCCACCACCCGCGTGTCTACGACAGCGACACTATCCTCAGCCTCAGCCACACACCGCGCAAGCTGATCGTGTACGGTGCCGGGGTGATCGGTTGCGAGTACGCCTCGATCTTCAGCGGCCTGGGCGTGCTGGTGGAGCTGGTGGATAACCGTGGCCAGTTGCTGAGCTTCCTGGACTCGGAGATCTCCCAGGCACTGAGCTATCACTTCAGCAACAACAACATCACCGTGCGCCACAACGAAGATTACGAGCGCGTCGAAGGCCTGGACAACGGGGTGATCCTGCACCTGAAGTCGGGCAAGAAAATCAAGGCTGACGCCTTGCTGTGGTGCAACGGCCGTACCGGCAACACCGACAAGCTGGGCCTGGAAAACATCGGCATCAAGGTTAACAGCCGTGGCCAGATCGAGGTCGACGAGGCCTATCGCACTAGCGTGCCGAACATCTATGGCGCTGGCGATGTGATTGGCTGGCCAAGCCTGGCCAGTGCTGCCCATGACCAGGGCCGTTCCGCAGCCGGCAGCATCGTCGACAATGGCAGCTGGCGCTTCGTCAACGACGTGCCGACTGGTATCTACACCATTCCGGAGATCAGCTCGATCGGCAAGAACGAGCAGGAACTGACCCAGGCCAAGGTGCCGTACGAAGTGGGCAAAGCCTTCTTCAAGAGCATGGCCCGGGCGCAAATCGCCGGTGAGCCGCAAGGCATGCTGAAGATCCTGTTCCACCGCGAAACCCTGGAAGTGCTGGGCGTACACTGCTTCGGCTACCAGGCTTCGGAAATCGTCCACATCGGCCAGGCGGTGATGAACCAGCCGGGCGAGCTGAACAACCTGAAGTACTTCGTCAACACCACATTCAACTACCCGACCATGGCCGAAGCCTATCGGGTAGCAGCCTACGATGGCCTGAACCGGCTTTTTTGAGCGGCTCCGACCGGTGGCCTGAGCCGGTCGGAGAGACCGATTTCAACCCTGCCCGAGGGTGGTCCTGGCCAAACCGGGAAAGTCTGTAATCAGGCTGTCCACACCAAAGTCAGCGAGCCGGCGCATCAGTGCCGGTTCGTTGACCGTCCACACCGACACGTGCAAACCCTGGGCCTGTGCCTTGAGCAGGCGCTCCGGGGTGCACAGTGTCCAGTTCAATGCCAGCAGCTCGCAACCATAGTTCTGGGCCACCTTCAACGGGTCGAGCCAGGCGTATTCGGCTACCAGCCCGCGTTTGACGTCCGGTACCAGTTCCAGGGCGGCACCCAGCACTTCGCGTGAGCTGGAGGTGATGGTCACCTTGTCCAGCAGCCCGTATTGCTGAGCCAGTTCGCGGATTGCCAGCACCATGGTGGCGGCGCGGGTGCGCGAGGCGCTCTTGACCTCCAGTTGCCAATGCTCGAACGGGCACTTCTGGAACAGTTCTTCCAGTCTCGGGATCGGGCAGGGCTGGACATGGCCCGGGCCGCCTTTGCGGGCATCGATCTTGACCAGGTCGGCGGCCGAGTGCTCGACCACCTTGCCGCGTTTGCCGGTGGTGCGCTTGAGGGTGGGGTCGTGGATCACCATCAGCTCGTTGTCGGCTGACAGGTGCAGGTCCAGCTCGCAGCGGGTCACGCCATGGGCGAGGCATTGCTGGAAGCTCTTCAGGGTATTCTCGGGCGCTTCGCCCTTGGCGCCGCGGTGGCCGTAGATCAGGGTCACGTTCGTTCCTTCAAATCAGAGAAAAATGGGCTCAGGAGGCAGGGGCGTTCTGTTCCAGCTGCTGGCGCCGTTGCTGCTGCTGACGCTGCAGAATGTAGCGGGCCAGCAGTTGCCGTTGGGCGTCGGTCATGTCGATGAATTCGGTGCCGACCTCGAAACCGCCCTCCGGGTGCGGGCCGCAATGGGTGACCTTGCCGCGCAGCAGCAGGCCATGGGCGCGCGGCATCAGCACCATCTTCACCTTCACCCGGGTACCGGGGGCAACCGCTGTGGCTTGCGTGAATTCGATGCCACCCTCGGAAATGACCACCGGCTGGGGCTGGCCGACTTCGCCGATCAGGGTCTGGGCAACCACCGCGCTAAGCAGGTCGAGGCGTTTGTTCTGCGCGCGCAGGAAGGCGGCGAGGGTGCGGTCCTTTTCGCTCAGCTGGCGCAGCAGGTGTTGTGACTCGAAGTCGGACAGGTGCAGCTCGCTGAGCAGGTTGAACAGTGGCGAATCATCTTGCAACACATCTGGGTCAAGGACTTCGGCCGCACTGAGGGGGCTGATTTGAAGTGCGATCCGATCTTCGATGCGGTAGTATTCGCGGCGATCTTCTTCGTCTAATGTCGTCATGGCGAACCCAAGGTAGCGGCGGTGGTCCGAGTGTAAAGCCGCCGTAGGCGCCTCGCCACAAGGACGTTCCCTTTCATCCGAACAAGCCCCGACATGTTCAGACCTCTTTTCGCATTCATCGGCACGCGTTATACCCGTGCCAAACGTCGCAATCACTTCGTCTCGTTCATTTCCCTGACCTCGATGATCGGCCTCGCCCTGGGCGTGGTGGTGATGATCGTGGTGCTGTCGGTCATGAACGGTTTCGACCACGAGATGCGTACCCGCGTGTTGGGCATGATCCCCCATGCCACACTGGAGAGCGGCCAGCCCATTGCCGACTGGCCGGCCCTTGCCCAACAAGTAAAGCAGAATCCGCAGGTGGTGGCGGTTGCGCCCTTCACCCAGATGCAGGGCCTGCTGACCCATGAAGGCAAGGTGCAGAAGGTGCTGCTCAACGGCATCGACCCGGCCCGCGAGCGCGAGGTGTCGATCATCGACAAGTTCGTCCTGCAAGGCCACCTCGACCAGCTGGCGCCGGGCGAGTGGGGCATCATGATCGGCGACAAGGCCGCGGCCAAGCTGGGCGTGGCCATCGGCGACAAGCTCACCTTCGTCGCCCCCGAGGTCAGTGTGACCCCCGCCGGCATGTTCCCGCGCATGAAGCGCTTCACCGTGGTCGGCACCTTCCACGTGGGCGCTGGCGAGATCGACGGCTACCTGGGCCTGACCAACATCAGCGACCTGTCCCGCCTGCACCGCTGGAAGCCCGACCAGGTCCAGGGCCTGCGCCTGAAGTTCGACGACCTGTTCCAGGCGCCGCGAGTGGCCTGGGACATCGCCCAGCGCCTGGGTGACCAGGAGTTCTACAGCCGCGACTGGACCCGTACCCACGGCAACCTGTACCAGGCGATCCGCATGGAAAAGGCCATGATTGGCCTGCTGTTGCTGCTGATCGTGGCGGTGGCGGCGTTCAACATCATTTCCACACTGGTGATGGTGGTCAACGACAAGCGTGGCGACATCGCCATCCTGCGTACCCTGGGTGCCACGCCCGGGCAGATCATGCTCATCTTCATGGTCCAGGGCACGGTGATCGGGGTGATCGGTACCCTGATCGGTGCCGTGGTCGGGATCGTCGCCGCGCTGAACGTCAGTGCGGTGATCGCTGGCATCGAGAAACTGATCGGGCACAAGTTCCTCAACGCCGATGTGTACTTCATCGATTACCTGCCGTCGCAGATCCAGGCCCAGGACGTGTACATGGTCTGTGGCGCGGCGCTGGTCCTGAGTTTCTTCGCCACCCTGTATCCGGCCTGGCGTGCGGCCCGCACCCAGCCTGCAGAGGCGCTACGTTATGAGTGAGTCGCGCATGAGTGATAAAGCCGTTCTGAGTTGCCGCAACCTGGGCAAGTCCTACGACGAGGGCCCGGAGTCGGTGCAGGTGCTGTCCGGGCTCAACCTCGAGCTGCACGCCGGTGAGCGGGTAGCCATCGTTGGTAGTTCCGGCTCGGGCAAGAGCACCCTGCTCAATCTGTTGGGCGGCCTCGACCGGCCTACCCAGGGCAGCGTCTGGCTGGCCGGCGAGGAGCTGTCGGCACTCGGCGAGCGTGCCCGTGGCCTGCTGCGTAACCGCGAGCTGGGGTTTGTCTACCAGTTCCACCACCTGCTGCCGGAATTCACTGCCATCGAGAACGTGTGCATGCCGTTGCTGATCGGCCGCACGCCCATCCCCGAGGCTCGCGAGCGTGCCGAGGCGCTGCTCAAGCGCGTGGGCCTGGCCCACCGCTTCAACCACAAGCCGGCCGAGCTGTCCGGTGGCGAGCGTCAGCGGGTAGCGATTGCCCGGGCACTGGTCAACCGCCCCGGCCTGGTAATGCTCGACGAGCCGACCGGCAACCTCGACCATCACACGGCCCAGGGCATCCAGGAATTGATGCAGGAACTGTCCAGCGCGTCGCGCACGGCGTTCCTGGTGGTCACCCATGACCTCAACCTGGCGCGCCAGATGGACCGTGTATTGAAGCTCGATGACGGCCACCTGGTGGCTATCTGATCGACTGCACGGGGTGGCCGGTGCCGCCCCGTTTTCCTGTTTTCATTGGGTGTTTCCGTACATGTTCAGACCCTTGCCCATCTTCATCGGCGCGCGCTACACCCGAGCCAAGCGCCGCAACCACTTCATCTCGTTCATCTCGATGACCTCGATGATCGGCCTGTCGCTGGGCGTGCTGGCGATGATCGTGGTGCTGTCGGTGATGAACGGCTTCCAGCGCGAAATGAGCTCGCGCATCCTCGGCCTGGTGCCGCATGCCGCCATCCTCGGCGTTCAGCCGCTGGACGACTGGCGCAAGGTGGCCGACGCGGCCATGCGGGACCCGGCGGTGATGGCGGTGGCGCCGATTACCGAAATGGAGGGCATGCTGTCCTACAAGGGCGCGATGCAACCGATCCAGGTCGGCGGCATCGACCCGGCCGAAGAGGGCAAGGTCTCGATCGTCGGGCAGCACATCGTTCAGGGCCGTCTGCAGGACTTGCAGCCGGGCGAGTTCGGCGTGGTCATCGGTGAGCTGACTGCGCGGCGCTTCCGCCTGAACACCGGCGACAAACTGACCCTGATCGTGCCGGAAATCAGCAAGGAGCCGGGTGGCATCACTCCGCGCATGCAGCGCCTGACCGTGGTCGGCATCTTCAAGGTCGGCGCCGAGCTGGATGGCTCGCAGGCTTACATTCACGTGGCCGATGCTGGCGCCATGCAGCGCTGGGCGCCGGGCCAGGTGCAGGGCGTGCGCCTGAAACTGCACGACCTGTATGCCGCGCCGCAGGTGTCCAAGGCCATCGCTGCCGGGCTGGGCGATGCCTACCGCGCCGATGACTGGTCGCATACCCAGGGCAGCCTGTTCAGCGCCATGAAGATGGAAAAGACCATGATCGGCCTACTGCTGATGATGATCATCGCGGTGGCAGCGTTCAACATCATCGCCACCCTGGTGATGGTGGTTAACGACAAGGGGCCGGACATCGCCATCCTGCGCACCCTGGGCGCCACGCCTGCGCAGATCATGGGCACGTTCATGGTCCAGGGCAGCCTGATCGGTATTGTCGGGACGCTGATCGGTGGCGTGCTGGGGGTGATTGCAGCGTTCAACGTCAGCCAGATTGTCGGCTGGCTGGAGCGGGTGAGCGGGCAGCACATCTTTACTTCGGATGTGTACTTCGTCAGCAGCTTGCCGTCGCAGCTGCAGTGGGGCGATGTGGTGATCATCTGCACTGCCGGGTTGGTGATGAGCTTCCTGGCGACCATTTACCCGGCTTATCGGGCATCGCAGGTGCAGCCGGCGATTGGCCTGGCAGTTTGATGTTTACCTGAGAGTCTGGGGGCGCTTTGCGCCCCTTTCGCGACACAAGGCCGCTCCCACAAGGATCGCGAATTGGCCAAGCTGACGCGATCCCTGTGGGAGCGGCCTTGTGTCGCGATGGGCTGCGTAGCAGCCCCAATTTCACCGATCCTGAGTGAACTCGATCAAAAACCGCGTCCACCCATCCTCGCATTGCGCCCGAATGCTCCCGCCATGGGCCTGCACGATCGACCGGGTAATCGCCAACCCCAACCCGGCATGCTCGCTACTGCCTTCCCGCCGCGCCGGGTCAACCCGGTAGAAACGGTCGAACAACCGCGGTAACGCAGCCGGTTCGATAGCCGCCCCGGTATTGGCCACGCCAATCCTCGGCCCTGGCCCCAAGGTCACCCGTATCTGCCCACCCGCCGGGGTAAAGCGCAAGGCATTGTCCAGCAGGTTGGACAGCGCCCGACGCAGCATATGCCGGTCGCCCTGCAACAGCGCCTCACCCTCGCGCAGCAGCTGTACGCCGCTGTCCTCTGCCAGCGGCGCGTAGTACTCCAGCAGCGCATCCACCTCTTCATGCAGCACCAGCTTTGCCTGCCCCGGTACCAGCAGGCCATGGTCGGCCTTGGCCAGGAACAGCATGTCGTTGATCATCTGCGCCATCCCTTGCAGCTCCTCGAGGTTGCCATGCAGGGCCTCGCGGTACTCTTCGAGGCTGCGCGGGCGGGTGAGGGTGACCTGGGTGTGGGTCAGCAGGTTGGACAGCGGCGTGCGCAGTTCGTGGGCGATATCGGCAGAGAATGCCGACAGCCGCTGGAAGGCATCGTCCAGGCGCTGCAGCATGGCGTTCATGGCTGTCGCCAGCTCGGCCAGCTCTTCGGGCATCTGTGCCACCGGCAGGCGGGTGGTGAGCGAGCGCGCCGATACGCTGGCGGCCACCTGGCCCATCTGCCGCAACGGGCGCAGCCCGCGGCGTGCGGCCCAGGCACCGAGCAGCGCGGTGGCCAGGGCCGACAGGCCGACCGTCAGCCAGATCAGCCGTTGCATGCCCTGCAGGAAGTGTTGGTGGTGAGTGATGTCGAGGTACAGGGTCAGTTGTGGCGACTGCGGGGCGCCTTGGGTCAGGTGCACGGCCAGGCTGCGGTAGTCGGTGCCTTGCGCATGCAGGGTTGCCAGCCCCTCGGGCAGGGGTGGCTGGGGCAGGCCTGTGCGGCTTTCGAACCAGGTGGTGCCGTCGCTGCCGTTGATGCGCAGGGCCAGGTCGGCCTGGTGGCCCAGTTCATCGCGCAGCTCGGGCAGGCGCGCGTGCAGCTCGGCCGGAGTGGTAATGCCGGCCAGTTGGGTACGGAACAGCGACAGGCGCGATTCCAGCAGTTGCTGGTCCAGTTCGACGAAGTGCTGCTCGCTCGCCCGGCTGAATATGAGGCCGGCGCCGAGCGAGACTGCGGCGGTGCAGGCGGCGAACAGCAGGGCCAGGCGCCTGCCGAGAGAGACCCGGCGCATCACTCTGCGCGCTCTTCGAGTACATAGCCCATGCCGCGTACGGTGTGGATCAGCTTGTTGGGGTGCGGGTCGTCGATCTTCAGGCGCAGGCGGCGGATCGCCACTTCGATCACATTGGTGTCGCTGTCAAAGTTCATGTCCCACACCTGCGAGGCTATCAGCGATTTGGGCAGCACCTCGCCCTGGCGGCGCAGCAGCAGTTCAAGCAGGGCGAACTCCTTGGCGGTCAGGTCGATGCGCTGGCCGGCGCGATCGGCGCGGCGGCGGATCAGGTCCAGGCGCAGGTCGGCCAGGCCCAGGGTGGTGTCCTGGCTGGGGCTGGTGCCCCGGCGCAGCAGGCTGCGCACCCGGGCCAGCAGTTCGGAGAAGGCGAACGGTTTGACCAGGTAATCATCGGCGCCCAGCTCCAGGCCGTGCACCCGGTCTTCCACAGCATCGCGGGCGGTGAGGAACAGCACCGGGGTGTCCAGGCCAGCCTGGCGCACGGCCTGGAGGATCTGCCAGCCGTCACGGCCGGGCAGCATTACATCGAGAATCAGTAGGTCGTGGTCGCCGGTCAGGGCGAGGAACTGGCCAGTCTCGCCATCAGTGGCCAGCTCGGTGGCGAAGCCGGCCTCGTTCAGGCCCTGGCTCAGGTACTGGCCGGTGCGGGCCTGGTCTTCGACGATCAGCAGTTTCATTGGATGAATTGACTCCAGCAAGCGGCACAAAGCCCTGTGGGAGCGGGTTTACCCGCGAAGCATTCAACACGGTGCATGGCACCGGCTTTGCCGGTGTTCGCGGGTGAACCCGCTCCCACAGGGATTGGGTGATACTGAGATGATACGTGACGATGCACCCGCTCGCCCCAAACTGACGAAGTTGTAATCCCGCTGACGTGCGCTCCAAGGCCGGGCGCAAAACCGGTAGACTAGGGGCAATTTCGAACCTTCAGGTCAGTTTCCATGCATCCCGCTGCCGAACACTCCCCGCTGGGCAAGTCCAGCGAATACATTGCTACCTACTCCCCGGAGCTACTGTTCCCGATTCCGCGTACCGCCAAGTGGGCCGAGCTGGGCGTTACCGCCCAGACCTTGCCTTGGCAGGGTGTGGATTACTGGAACTGCTTCGAGCTGAGCTGGCTGCTGCCGTCGGGCAAGCCGGTAGTGGCAATCGGCGAGTTCGCCATCCCCGCCGATTCACCGAACATCATTGAGTCCAAGTCGTTCAAGCTGTACCTGAACTCGCTGAACCAGACCGTGTTCGCCTCGCTCGGCGAGCTGCAGGCGTGTCTGGAGAAAGACCTGTCCGCTGCTGCCGGCAAGCCGGTTGGCGTGAAGGTGCGCACCCTGGCCGAGGTCGAGGCCGAAGGCGTGGTGGCCTTGCCGGGGCAATGCATCGATGTGCTGGACGTTGCCATCAGCAACTACGAACAGCCGCAGCCAGAGCTGCTGCACTGCAACCCGGAGCGGCTGGTGGAAGAAACCCTGCACAGCCACCTGCTGAAATCCAACTGCCCGGTGACCGGCCAGCCAGACTGGGGCAGCGTGGTGATCGAGTACAAGGGCAGGGCGCTGGACCATGCCAGCCTGCTGACCTACCTGATCAGCTTCCGCCAGCATGCCGACTTCCATGAGCAGTGCGTGGAGCGTATCTACCTGGACTTGAAGAACCTGCTGCAGCCGGAGCATTTGACGGTGTATGCGCGCTATGTGCGTCGGGGTGGGCTGGATATCAACCCGTACCGTAGCACTGGGGCGATCAGCCCGGAGAACCAGCGACTGGTTCGGCAGTAAGTCCAAGTACGCCGGGGGCCGCCTTGCGGCCCATTCGCAGCACAAGGCTGCTCCTACAGGGAAACGCATGACCCCTGTAGGAGCAGCCTTGTGCTGCGAATGGGCTGCGAAGCAGCCCTTGGCTTTTCAGATCCCCATGCTATGCAGCGAGTTGGCAATGCTGCGCAGGGTGGCGGTAAGGTCGGGGTGGTCGGCCTCGAAGCGTTCTATCGCCAGGTTCACGCCGTCCACCAGGTTATGGTCTGGCGTGGCTTCCTCAAGCTTCAGTTGCGCCTCGATCTGGCGCGCTTCTTCGTGCAGCGCGGCCAGTTCCTCGTCCGAAAGCGGCACGTTGCGTTCCAGTTGCTCGCGCAAGCTGTTCAGGCGCTCTTGCAATTCGCGGGCAGGCATTGGCAGTTCTCCATCAATGGCTTGGCAAACCATGGACCTCAGCGAAGCGGCAAAGGTCCTGGCCTGTTTTCAGCGTAATCCACCTGCCGTTGCTTTGCATGATCCGCGTCAAAGGTGCTGTATCAGGGTTTTTCGCCCTTGCGCCGGCGCCGGGCGATGTCCTGCAGGCAGGTGTCCAGCGCTTCCAGGTGGTCGATCACCGAATGTACGCCCAGGTTGAACAGTTCCAGCGTCGCCTTGCCACGGGCCAGCTCCTGTTCCTGCGGGGTCATGGCTTGCCATCGCCGCGAGCTGCGGTCGCACAACGGGCTGCAGGCGGCCAGCCCCACCGTCCATAACCCCGCATTGAGGCCGGATTGCAGCAGACGTGGGTCGCCGCTGACCAGCACACAGCCGTCCAGGCGTTCGCTGTCCAGTGTCATCAGGGCCTGCCAGCAGGCGTTCGGCGCCGGCCAGCGCACGCCGTTCACCGAATGCCCCGGCAGCCAGGCGGGCAGTACATGAGCCAGGCGCTTGCTTTGGGTGGGGTTGAGGTCATCCAGCCAGATGCACGGCACCTGGCGTTGACGCAGGCTGGCGAGGGTAGCCAGGGCGCCGGGGGCAGGCGAGGGGGTGCCATTGACGGCTTGCACCAGGCAGCCGCGCAAGCCGAACAGCACAGCGGTGAAGTCGGGTGCAGCGTCCATGGCAACTTCCCTCAAATAGTCCGCAGGCTATTCGGCGATTGTTACCGCGCTGTGACAACGGGCGCCGCGCAACAGTTGTTCACAAATTATTGAACAGAGATGTGTAAGGCTGTTTATCAGCCCGCAAGCCTCTATACTGCCGCCGTACAGCAGCGCGACCCGTTTGCGCTTGCGGCCGAGAAATTCGATGGAGAAACATCTATGCGTAGGATCGGTGCCAGTGTGATCGAACGAGTCACCCAGGCCTGTGTCTGTGCCAGCATGCTGCTGGCGCCCGTGGCAGCCCAGGCAGCCACCGAGGAAGATCCCTGGGAAGCGGTCAACCGGCCGATCTTCCGTTTCAACGATACCCTCGATACCTATGCCCTCAAGCCATTGGCCAAGGGTTACCAGGCGGTCACCCCGCAGTTCCTCGAAGATGGCATCCACAACATCTTCCGCAACCTGGGTGACGTGACCAACCTGGCCAACAACCTGCTGCAGTTCAAGCCCCATGCGGCGGGCGTGGACACGGCGCGGCTGATCGTCAACACCACCTTCGGCCTGGGCGGCTTCTTCGACGTGGGCACCAGGATGGGCCTGCAGCGCAGCGACGAGGACTTCGGCCAGACCCTCGGCTACTGGGGCGTGCCGAGTGGCCCGTACGTGGTCATCCCGCTGCTGGGCCCAAGCACCGTGCGTGACGGCTTGGCCAAGTACCCGGATACCTATACCAAACCCTACCGCTACATCGACCATGTGCCGACGCGCAATTCGATCTTCGCCCTGGATATCATCGACACCCGCGCGGACCTGCTGTCGGCCGAGAAGCTAATCCAGGGGGACAAATACATCTTCATTCGCAACGCCTACCTGCAGAACCGCGAGTTCAAGGTCAAGGATGGCGAGGTTGAAGACGACTTCTGATCTGTGAATGTGGGGCTGCTTTGCAGCCCTTCGCGGGCTCGCCCGCTCCCACAGAGGTAGCGTGATGCGAATGGATTTGCGGTCCTTTTGGGAGCGGGCAAGCCAGGGCGTCGAACCGCCGCGAAGGGCCGCAAGGTGGTCAATCGGGTTGCGCTGGTCGACTTTCTTATAACTCCCGGTGATTTGCCCTGTTAAAGTGCGGCGAGGTCGACCCTTGCATGCTTGAAACGCTTGCCGGATGGGAGTACCGTCTGCGCCTTACAAGGTACCTCTGACAGTTGCCGGGCAGGTGTTCTTGTCCTACAACTCAAGTAGAGTGTGATCATAAAGAATTCCCGTAGCTGGCCGTCTGCCTTGCCGACACCGCTGCACCAACCCAAATCGGCGCCGTTCGCCCACATGCAGAAAACCAGTGCAACGCTGCTGATCATCGATGACGACGACGTGGTCCGTGCAAGCCTCGCCGCCTATCTTGAAGACAGTGGCTTCAGCGTCCTCCAGGCCGGCAATGGCCAGCAGGGGCTTCAGGTCTTCGAAGAACACCAGCCCGACCTCGTGATCTGCGATCTGCGCATGCCGCAGATGGGCGGCCTCGAACTGATTCGCCAGGTCAGCGAGCGCGCCCCGCAGTTGCCGGTGATCGTGGTGTCCGGTGCCGGCGTCATGAGCGATGCGGTGGAAGCGTTGCGCCTGGGCGCCGCCGACTACCTGATCAAGCCGCTGGAAGACCTGGCCGTGCTCGAGCATTCGGTGCGCCGTGCCCTCGACCGTTCGCGCCTGGTGCTGGAAAACCAGCGCTACCGCGACAAGCTCGAGGCCGCCAATCGCGAACTGGAGGCCAGTCTGCACCTGCTGCAGGAGGACCAGACCGCCGGTCGCCAGGTGCAGATGAACATGCTGCCGGAAAGTCCTTGGGTGGCCGGCGAGTTTGCCTTCGAGCACCAGATTATCCCGTCGCTGTACCTGTCGGGTGATTTTGCCGATTACTTCCGTGTGGACGAACGGCGTATCGCTTTCTATCTCGCCGATGTCTCCGGGCATGGCGCGTCGTCAGCGTTCGTCACTGTGCTGCTGAAGTTCATGACCACACGGCTGTTGTTCGAATTCAAGCGCGGCAGCAAGATGCGCGAGTTCAAGCCCTCACAGGTGCTCAGCCACATCAACCGTGGGTTGATCAACTGCAAGCTGGGCAAACACGTGACCATGGTTGGCGGGGTGATCGACGAAGACACAGGCCTGCTGACCTACGCCGTTGGCGGCCATCTGCCGCTTCCGGTGCTGCACACCCCCGAGCACACCCGCTACCTGGAAGGCCGCGGCCTACCGGTGGGGCTTTTCGATGAGGCTACCTACCAGGACCTGGTGGTGGAGCTGCCGCCGCAGTTCAGCCTCAGCCTGATGTCCGATGGCATTCTGGACCTTTTGCCGGGTGACACGCTCAAAGATAAAGAAGCCGCCCTGCCGGAGATTGTCAGGGCAGCAGGTGGCAGCCTGGATGGGCTGCGTCAACGATTTGGATTGGCTACGCTTGGGGAGATGCCGGATGATATCGCCCTATTGGTGTTGAGCAGGAACCTTCAATGAGTACCGGTAGAATCCAGTTCGCCGAGCAGAGCGGTACCTTCGTCCTGAAATTCGTCGGTGAAGTGCGTCTGACCCTGTGTTCGGCGCTGGATGCGACGATCGAGAAGATTTTCACCGCGTTGAACTTCTCGGCGATTGTCATCGACCTGACTGAAACCGAGAGCATCGACAGCACAACCCTGGGCCTGCTGGCCAAACTGTCGATCCTGTCGCGCCAGAAGGTGGGCCTGCTGCCGACCGTGGTCACCACCAACCCGGACATTTCCCGGTTGTTGCAGTCGATGGGCTTCGATCAGGTGTTCAACATCGTCGATCGCCCGATTCCGTGCCCGGAATGCCTGACCGACCTGCCGTCGCAGGACCAGAACGAAGACGTGGTGCGCTCCAAGGTGCTGGAGGCGCACAAGATCCTCATGGGCCTGAACGACTCCAACCGCGAAGCGTTCCATGACCTGGTCAATGCGCTGGAGCGGACCTGATCTTCAGCCTGTCCCGGCCTCTTCGCGGGTGAACCCGCTCCCACAGGATCACCACAGGTTTCGAATGCAGCGCAGTACCTGTAGGAGCGGGTTTGAACTGGCCTAATGATCCCGGACACCTCTTAAGGGCGATATGATTCGCCCAATCAGGAGGTTCCATGCAAGAACGAAAGACCTACACCCGCGAGTTCAAGCAACGTGCTGCCAGCATGGTTCTTGA
>NZ_NFZQ01000022.1 GCF_002165135.1 Pseudomonas sp. SID14000
GACTCAATTTCTCGGCTGGCGCTGCCGCCGCCTCACCAGTCTCAAGACATGCACCAAGGCAGGCAACCATGGCCTGACAGGTTCGGCACGTTGCAACAAATGTGGGAGCGGGCTTGTCCCGCGAAGCGCCGCGCGGGCGGCGCTCGATCTCACTGGCGCAGAAAGAATCAAGGCATACACTACGCACCACCTCAAACCCCAGTCATGCACTGGGCAGCTATGTGCAGTACCTGTGGGAGATTTCCCAGCCCTTTGGGCTGCGCTGTCGCGTAGAGAACTGAATTCGCAAGCAATCCGCGTACCCTGTGGGCTTTAGCCGCGAACACCGGCGTAGCCGGTGCCATGCACCGCGCTGGATTCTTCGCGGCTGAAGCCGCTCCCACAAGATAAGTGGATCGCTTGCGAACTCGTGCGCGCCAGCACCTGAACTTATCGGGGTCAGCCAAACAGATGCAGCAGAATGGCCTTGGAAAGTGACAGCGCCAGTCAGCAATTTCAGAAGCCTCCTACACAAGATGGCCGCCATAAAAAAACCCAGGGCAACGGCCCTGGGCTTCTGGTCTTGCTAGACGCCTGACCGCTCTGATCAGAACGGAATATCGTCATCGAAGCTGTCGAAGTCAGCCGCCGGCTGCGGGGCTGGCTGCTGCGGTGCCGGGCGCTGAGGAGCCTGTTGCGGGCGTGGTGCCTGCTGGCGTGGGGCCTGGTTATACTGCTGCTGGCCGCCACCGTAGTTGCCGCCACCCTGGTTGTACGGGTCACCGCCCTGCTGCTGGCCCTGCGGGCGACCGCCGAGCAGCTGCATGGTGCCGTTGATGTCGACGATGATCTCGGTGGTGTAGCGCTTGATGCCGTCTTTTTCCCACTCGCGGGTCTGCAGCTTGCCTTCGATGTAGCACTGCGAACCCTTGCGCAGGTATTCGCCGGCGATTTCGGCAACCTTGCCGAACAGCGACACACGGTGCCACTCGGTACGCTCGACCTTCTGGCCCGACTGCTTGTCGGTCCACTGCTCGCTGGTAGCCAGGCTCAGGTTGGTCACGGCGTTACCGTTGGGCAGGTAGCGGACTTCGGGATCCTGGCCACAGGTGCCGACCAGAATGACTTTGTTAACCCCACGGGCCATAACGTTCTCCTAGGCTTCGCACGCCGAAGAGGCCGGGTTCACCAGGCGCTCGAGGGTCGTACGGTCCAAAATTTTCGTATCCAGTTTGATATAGATGGCGGCTTCTTCCGCCACCACGACGGCGTCGGTCACACCCGGCACGGCCATCAGGCGCTCGGTCAGGCCGGCTTCCCGGACTGCCTCTGGCGTCAGCGGCATGCGCAGGCTGGTCACATAGGGCGGCTCGTTCATGCGCAAGGCGACGACCAACCAGATGGCACACAGTACCGCACAACCGAGGAACACCATGTTCAGCCCACCGTGCTGGAACAACCAGCCACCGAGGATTCCTCCCAAGGCAGCGCCGAGGAACTGGCTGGTGGAGTAAACCCCCATTGCCGTCCCCTTGCCACCTGCAGGCGACACCTTGCTCACCAGCGAAGGCAACGATGCCTCCAGCAGGTTGAATGCAGTAAAGAATACCACGGTGCCGATCACCAGTCCGCGCAAACCGTCAGCCCACTGCCAGAAGAACACCTCCACCAGCAGCAACACACTGACCGCCCCGGCCAGCACGCGTTTCATCTTGCGCTTTTTCTCGCCGTAGATGATGAACGGGACCATTGCAAAAAATGAGATGAACAACGCGGTCAGGTATACCCACCAGTGCTGCTCCTTCGGCAGACCGCCGCGCTCGACGAAGGCCAGTGGCAGCGCGACGAAGCTGGCCATGAGGATGGCGTGGAGAATGAAGATGCCCGCGTCCAGGCGCAGAAGGTCCGGATGGCGCAGGGTCGGGCCGATGGCCTGGCGCGCCACGCCCGATTCACGGTGCTGCAGGATGCTGTGGGTATTGGGCACGACAAAGGCGACCAGCAAGATGCCGATCAGGGCAAGTCCTGCAGTGGCGAGGAACAATCCTGACAAACCAAAGGCACGGGTCAGTAATGGGCCGACGACCATGGCGACGGCAAACGACAGGCCGATGCTCATGCCGATCATGGCCATGGCCTTGGTCCGGTGTTGCTCGCGGGTGAGGTCGGACAGCAGCGCCATGACCGCAGCGGAAATAGCCCCGGCGCCCTGCAGGATACGCCCGGCGATCACCCCCCAGATGGAGTCGGCCTGGGCCGCCAACACACTGCCCAGGGCAAAGATCACCAGCCCCAGGTAAATCACCGGCCGGCGGCCGATGCGGTCGGAAATCATCCCGAACGGGATCTGCAATACAGCCTGGGTCAGGCCATAGGCACCAATGGCCAGGCCGATCAGCGCAGGCGTGGCACCGGCCAGGTCCATGCCGTAGGTGGCCAACACCGGCAAGACCATGAACATGCCCAGCATACGAAAGGCAAAGACCAGGGCCAGGCCGCCAGCGGCGCGGGTTTCGCCGCCACTCATGCGCTCGTTGTGGGTGTCGTGCATGGATTAACCTCGTGTGAACCGGCGGCGATTCTATCAGTCCGACAGCGTGACGGCATCTACGCGACGCTTTGCCGCGTACTGGCGGGGCGCCGTATACTTCCTTGTTTATGCCCGCCGAGCGAGGCCGCAGTGGACAAGATCCTGATTCGTGGGGCACGCACCCACAACCTGAAGAACATCGACCTGACCCTGCCCCGGGACAAGCTGATCGTGATCACCGGCCTGTCCGGTTCCGGCAAGTCATCCCTGGCGTTCGACACCCTGTACGCCGAAGGCCAGCGCCGCTATGTGGAATCGCTGTCGGCCTATGCCCGGCAGTTCCTGTCGATGATGGAAAAGCCTGACGTCGACACCATCGAAGGCCTGTCACCGGCCATTTCCATCGAGCAGAAGTCGACCTCGCACAACCCCCGCTCCACGGTCGGTACCATCACCGAAATCTACGACTACCTGCGCCTGCTGTACGCCCGCGTCGGTACTCCGCGCTGCCCGGACCACGATATCCCGCTGGAGGCGCAAACGATCAGCCAGATGGTCGACCTGGTGCTGGAGCGCCCGGAAGGCAGCAAGCTGATGCTGCTGGCACCTGTGGTGCGCGAACGCAAAGGCGAGCACCTGGCAGTGTTCGACGAACTGCGCGCCCAGGGCTTTGTGCGCGCCCGGGTCAACGGCAAGCTCTACGAACTCGACGAACTGCCCAAGCTGGACAAGCAGAAAAAGCACAGCATCGATGTGGTAGTGGACCGCTTCAAGGTCCGCGCCGACCTGCAACAGCGCCTGGCCGAGTCGTTCGAGACCGCGCTCAAGCTGGCCGACGGCATCGCCTTGGTGGCACCGATGGATGACGAACAAGGCGAAGAGACGATCTTCTCCGCGCGTTTCGCCTGCCCGGTCTGTGGCCATGCCATCAGCGAGCTGGAGCCGAAGCTGTTCTCCTTCAACAACCCCGCCGGTGCCTGCCCGACCTGCGATGGCCTGGGAGTGAAGCAGTTCTTCGACACCAAGCGCCTGGTCAATGCCGAGCTCACCCTCGCCGAAGGCGCGATCCGCGGCTGGGACCGGCGCAACGTGTACTACTTCCAGATGCTCGGCTCGCTGGCTGCGCATTACGGCTTCAGCCTGGAAGAGCCATTCGGCCAACTGTCGCCCGAGCACCAGAAGGTGATCCTGCAGGGCAGCGGCAAGCAGAGCGTCGACTTCAAGTACCTCAACGACCGTGGCGACATCGTCAAGCGCTCGCACCCGTTCGAAGGCATAGTGCCGAATCTGGAGCGTCGCTACCGCGAGACCGAGTCGGCCACCGTGCGTGAAGAACTGGCCAAGTTCCTCGGCACTCAGCCCTGCCCGGACTGCCGCGGCACCCGCCTGCGCCGTGAGGCACGGCATGTGTGGGTGGGCGAGAAGACCCTGCCGGCAGTGACCAACCTGCCGATCGGCGAAGCCAGCAACTACTTCGGAGAGCTGACCCTGACCGGCCGCCGTGGCGAAATTGCGGCGAAGATCCTCAAGGAAATCTGCGAGCGCCTGCAGTTCCTGGTCAACGTCGGTCTCGACTATCTCACCCTCGACCGCAGCGCCGATACCCTGTCCGGTGGCGAAGCACAGCGTATCCGCCTGGCCAGCCAGATAGGCGCGGGCCTGGTGGGGGTGATGTACATCCTTGATGAGCCGTCCATCGGCCTTCATCAGCGCGACAATGACCGCCTGCTGGCCACCCTCAACCACCTGCGCGACCTGGGCAACACAGTGATCGTGGTGGAGCACGACGAGGACGCCATCCGCCTGGCCGACTACGTGGTGGACATCGGCCCGGGGGCCGGTGTGCACGGCGGGCAAATTGTCGCCGAGGGCTCGCCGCAGGAGGTCATGAACCACCCCGACTCGCTGACCGGCAAGTACCTGTCCGGGCGCAAGAAGATCGTCGTGCCGGCCAAGCGCACACCGCGCAACAAGAAGCTGCAACTCAAGCTCAAGGGCGCGCGTGGCAACAACCTGCAAAACGTCGACCTGGAAGTCCCGATCGGCTTGCTGACCTGCGTGACCGGGGTATCCGGCTCGGGCAAGTCGACACTGATCAACAACACCCTGTTCCCACTGGCCGCCACCGCCCTGAACGGTGCAAGCAGCCTGGAAGCGGCGCCGCATGCCAGCATGGATGGCCTGCAGCACCTGGACAAGGTCGTGGATATCGACCAGAGCCCGATCGGCCGCACCCCTCGCTCGAACCCGGCGACCTACACCGGCATCTTCACACCGATCCGCGAGCTGTTTTCCGGTGTGCCGGAATCGCGTTCGCGCGGCTATGGTCCGGGGCGCTTCTCGTTCAACGTCAAGGGTGGCCGTTGCGAGGCCTGCCAGGGCGATGGCCTGATCAAGGTGGAGATGCACTTTTTGCCGGACATCTACGTGCCGTGCGACGTGTGCAAAAGCAAGCGCTACAACCGCGAAACCCTGGAGATCAAATACAAGGGCAAGAACATCCACGAGGTGCTGGAGATGACCATCGAGGATGCCCGCGAGTTCTTCGATGCGGTGCCGGCGCTGGCGCGCAAGCTGCAGACGCTGATGGATGTGGGGCTGTCGTACATCAAGCTGGGGCAGTCGGCTACCACGCTGTCGGGCGGTGAAGCACAGCGGGTGAAGCTGTCGCGCGAACTGTCCAAGCGTGATACCGGCAAGACCCTGTACATCCTCGACGAGCCGACCACAGGCCTGCACTTTGCCGATATCCAGCAGTTGCTGGACGTGCTGCATCGCCTGCGTGACCACGGCAATACCGTGGTGGTGATCGAGCACAACCTGGATGTGATCAAGACTGCGGACTGGCTGGTGGATCTAGGGCCGGAGGGTGGCTCCAAGGGCGGGCAAATCATTGCCTGCGGCACGCCAGAAGAGCTGAGCGAGATGAAGCAGTCGTATACCGGGCATTACCTGAAACCGCTGCTGGAGCGGGATCGGGCTTGAAGGCAACGGGGGCGCTTTGCGCCCCCGGATCTTACATCTGCGATTGCAGGTAGTTTTCCAGGCCGATGGCCTTGATCAGCCCCTGCTGCTTCTCCAGCCAGTAGGTGTGATCTTCTTCGGTATCGGCCAACTGCGCACGCAGGATGTCACGACTGACATAGTCCTTGTGCAGTTCGCACAGTTCGATGCCTTTACACAGCGCAGCACGTACTTTGTACTCGAGCTTGAGATCGGCCTCGATCATTTCCGGCACGGTGCTGCCCACTTCCAGGTCGTCGGCGCGCATGTCAGGGGTGCCTTCGAGCATGAGGATGCGACGCATCAGGGCATCGGCGTGCTGCGTCTCTTCTTCCATTTCGTGGTTGATGCGCTCGTAGAGCTTGGACAGGCCCCAGTCTTCGTACATACGCGAGTGAATGAAGTACTGGTCGCGCGCCGCCAGTTCGCCCTTCAGCAGCGTAACGAGGTAGTTGATTACGTCCGGGTGACCTTGCATCGCCCTGCTTCTCCATGTGAAAACGTCTATGCCACATAGTGTGAACCAGCTTTTGCCTGCGGTCACTGAAAAAGGCGCAACTGGAAGGAAAAAAACGGTTAAACAGTAGTGATATTCATTGAAAAACCGCCCAAATGAGGGCGGTTCTACTTATCACTTCGACTTAGGCGAGATTGATACCCAAGGCCTTGGCAACCCCTTCGCCGTAGGCCGGATCGGCCTTGAAGAAGTACTGCAATTGGCGCTGGATCACGTCTTCGCTGACGCCCACCATGGTGCCGGCAATGTTGTTGATCAGCAGGGCTTTCTGCTCATCATTCATCAGGCGGAACAGCGCGCCAGCCTGGCTGTAGTAGTCGGTGTCCTCGCGGTGGTCGTAGCGGTCAGCGGAACCATTCAGGGCCAGTGCAGGCTCGGCATGGCGTGACGACTGCTTCGGTGCGTCGTTGTAACTGTTGGGCTCATAGTTCGGCGCGCTGCCGTAACTGCCAGTGGCCATGGAACCATCACGCTGATAGCTGTTAACCGGGCAGCGTGGTGCATTCACCGGCAGTTGCTGGTGGTTGGTGCCCACCCGGTAGCGGTGCGCGTCAGCGTAGGCGAATACCCGCCCTTGCAGCATGCGGTCCGGCGACAGGCCGACACCCGGCACCATGTTGCTCGGGCCAAAGGCAGCCTGCTCGACCTCGGCAAAGTAGTTAAGCGGATTACGGTTGAGCTCCAGCACGCCTACCTCGATCAACGGGTAGTCCTTCTGCGACCAGGTCTTGGTCACGTCGAAGGGGTTTTCGTCGCGGCTGGCAGCCTCGGCTTCGCTCATCACCTGGATACATACGGTCCAGCGTGGGTAATCGCCTCGCTCGATGGCTTCGAACAGGTCGCGCTGGGCGTAGTCCGGATCAGTACCTGCCAGGCGAGCGGCATCTGCCGGGGCGAGGTTCTTGATGCCCTGCTGGGTCTTGAAATGCCATTTGACCCAGGTGCGCTCACCCTCGGCATTGATGAGGCTGTAGGTGTGGCTACCGAAACCGTGCATGTGGCGGTAGCCGTCCGGGATGCCGCGATCGGAAAAGAGGATGGTGACCTGATGCAGCGCCTCGGGGGAGTGCGACCAGAAGTCCCACATCATCTGGGCGTTCTTCAGGTTGGATTGCGGGTGACGCTTCTGGGTGTGGATAAAGTCCGGGAACTTCAGCGGGTCGCGAATGAAGAATACCGGCGTGTTGTTGCCGACGATGTCCCAGTTGCCTTCCTCGGTGTAGAACTTAATGGCGAAACCACGCGGGTCGCGCTCGGTATCGGCAGAGCCACGCTCGCCACCAACGGTAGAGAAGCGCAGGAAAGTTTCGGTCTGCTTGCCAACCTGTTCAAACAGCTTGGCACTGGTGTAACCGGTGATATCGCGGGTGACGGTAAAGGTGCCGTAGGCGCCCGAGCCCTTGGCATGTACGCGGCGCTCAGGAATGTTCTCGCGGTTGAAATGGGCGAGCTTCTCGATCAGGTGGAAGTCGTCGAGCAGCAACGGGCCGCGCGGGCCGGCGGAACGGGAATTCTGGTTGTCGGCTACAGGTGCACCGCTGGCGGTGGTGAGAATCTTGCTCATGGGCTCTCCTTATCGGTCTTCAAGCGCCGGCTAATCGGCTTTGGAGAGAGTATTGACGAGCAAGGTTACAAGAACAAATTCATTAGATGACTTACATCAATAGAAATTAACAATACATATACAAACAAAAAACCGGGCACTAGGCCCGGTTCTTTGTAGCAGACAGAACGTCTTACTCAGCAGCTTCTACAGCACCGCCGACCGGACGATCAACCAGCTCGACGTACGCCATAGGGGCGTTGTCGCCAGCGCGGAAACCGCACTTCAGGATGCGCAGGTAGCCGCCCTGACGGGTGGCGTAACGCTTGCCCAGGTCGTTGAACAGCTTGCCAACAGCGGACTTCGAACGGGTACGGTCGAAGGCCAGACGACGGTTAGCTACGCTGTCTTCCTTGGCCAGGGTGATCAGCGGCTCGGCAACGCGGCGCAGTTCCTTGGCTTTCGGCAGGGTGGTTTTGATCAGCTCGTGCTCGATCAGCGACACTGCCATGTTCTGGAACATAGCCTTGCGGTGAGAGCTGGTACGGCTCAGGTGACGTCCACTTTTACGATGACGCATGATTCATTCCTTACCAAACACTACGTTCGGTGATTACGACGATCAGGCGGTCGCCTTGTCGTCTTTCTTAAGACTTGCAGGCGGCCAGTTGTCGAGGCGCATGCCGAGAGACAGACCACGAGAGGCCAGCACGTCCTTGATTTCAGTCAGGGACTTCTTGCCCAGGTTAGGAGTCTTCAACAGCTCTACTTCGGTACGCTGAATCAGGTCGCCGATGTAGTAGATGTTCTCCGCCTTGAGGCAGTTGGCCGAACGTACAGTCAGTTCCAGGTCGTCAACCGGACGCAGCAGGATCGGATCGATCTCGTCTTCCTGCTCGACTACGACAGGCTCGCTGTCACCTTTGAGGTCGACGAACGCGGCCAACTGCTGTTGCAGGATGGTCGCAGCGCGGCGGATAGCCTCTTCAGGGTCCAGGGTGCCGTTGGTTTCCAGATCAATGACCAGCTTGTCCAGGTTGGTACGCTGTTCAACACGGGCGTTCTCGACCACATAGGCGATACGACGCACCGGGCTGAACGAAGCGTCCAGCTGCAGACGGCCAATGCTACGGCTTTCGTCTTCGTCGGTTTGACGGGAGTCGGCCGGCTCGTAACCACGACCACGAGCTACAGTGAGCTTCATGTTCAGGGCGCCGTTCGACGCCAGGTTCGCGATTACGTGATCGGGGTTGACGATCTCGACATCGTGATCCAGCTGAATATCGGCAGCGGTAACCACCCCCGAACCCTTTTTCGACAAGGTCAGCGTAACTTCGTCACGACCGTGCAGTTTGATAGCCAGGCCTTTCAGGTTCAACAGGATTTCAATTACGTCTTCCTGAACACCTTCGATCGCGGAGTACTCGTGGAGTACGCCGTCGATCTCGGCCTCGACTACTGCACAGCCAGGCATGGAGGACAACAGGATGCGGCGCAGCGCGTTGCCCAGGGTATGGCCGAAACCACGCTCGAGAGGCTCGAGCGTGATCTTGGCGCGGGTCGGACTGACTACCTGCACATCAATGTGGCGGGGAGTCAGGAACTCATTTACCGAAATCTGCATGGATGCACCTATTTTCTAGCCCTTACTTGGAGTAGAGCTCGACAATCAGGTTCTCGTTGATGTCGGCAGACAGGTCGCTGCGAGCAGGAACGTTCTTGAAAACGCCCGACTTTTTAGCAGCATCCACATCAACCCACTCAACGCGGCCACGCTGGGCGCACAGTTCAAGGGCTTGAACAATGCGCAGCTGGTTCGACGACTTCTCGCGAACCGCGACCACGTCACCCGGACGAACTTGGTAGGATGGAATGTTTACAGTCTTACCGTTGACGCTGATTGCTTTGTGCGAAACCAGCTGACGGGATTCGGCGCGAGTCGAACCGAAGCCCATACGGTAGACGACGTTATCCAGACGGCACTCGAGCAGTTGCAGCAGGTTTTCACCGGTTGCGCCTTTTTTCGAGGCTGCAGCCTGGTAGTAACCGCGGAACTGACGCTCCAGAACACCGTAGATACGACGAACTTTTTGCTTCTCGCGCAGCTGGGTACCGTAGTCGGACTGACGGCCACGGCGCTGGCCGTGGATACCTGGGGCTGCTTCGATGTTGCACTTCGATTCCAGAGCGCGAACGCCGCTCTTCAGGAACAGGTCAGTGCCTTCACGACGAGACAGTTTGCATTTTGGACCAATGTAACGTGCCATTTATCTGTCTCCTGATTACACGCGACGCTTCTTCGGCGGACGGCACCCGTTATGCGGGATTGGCGTCACGTCGGTGATGCTGGCGATCTTGTAGCCGCAGCTGTTCAGTGCACGAACGGCGGACTCACGACCTGGACCTGGACCCTTGACGTTTACGTCGAGGTTCTTCAGACCGTATTCCAGCGCAGCTTGACCAGCACGCTCAGCAGCGATCTGGGCTGCGAACGGGGTGGATTTGCGCGAACCACGGAAACCCGAACCACCGGAGGTCGCCCAGGACAACGCGTTGCCCTGACGGTCGGTGATGGTCACGATGGTGTTGTTGAAAGAGGCATGGATGTGGGCGATGCCATCAACCACTGTCTTTTTGACTTTCTTACGAGGACGAGCAGCAGGTTTTGCCATGTCTATATTCCTGGGCGATTACTTGCGGATCGGCTTACGCGGGCCCTTACGGGTGCGTGCGTTGGTCTTGGTGCGCTGACCGCGAACCGGCAGACCTTTACGATGACGCAGGCCGCGGTAGCAACCCAGGTCCATCAAGCGCTTGATCTTCATGTTGATGTCACGACGCAGGTCACCTTCGGTGGTGAACTTCGCGACTTCGCCACGCAGGGTTTCGATTTGCTCGTCGCTCAGATCCTTGATCTTAGCGGCTGGGTTTACACCAGCGTCTGCACAGATCTTCTGTGCAGTAGTGCGACCGACACCATAGATGTAGGTCAGCGAGATAACAGCATGCTTGTTATCTGGAATGTTGACGCCTGCAATACGGGCCATTCAGTGGGACTCCAATTGACAGCTACCTACGCCCCGGAAGCCAAGAAATAGGGCGCGAGATAATATCGCTGTAGAAACGAATAATCAACCCAGCAGCACACTAGCTGCTGGGTTTGAAGCGCAGATCACACTCAGCCTTGGCGCTGTTTGTGACGCGGTTCCGCGCTGCAGATCACTCGTACGACGCCTTCGCGACGGATGATCTTGCAGTTACGGCACAGCTTTTTCACCGATGCACGAACTTTCATTACCGACTCCTCGAACCTTAGGGGCGTATCAGCGCAGCAGACCGCTGCCACCGTAGCCTTTCAGGTTGGCTTTCTTCATCAGGGATTCGTACTGGTGCGAAACGAGGTGCGATTGTACTTGGGACATGAAGTCCATCACAACCACTACCACAATCAGCAACGAGGTCCCGCCAAGGTAGAACGGCACATTTGCTGCCACCACCAGGAACTGGGGCAGAAGGCAGACGGCCATCATGTAAAGAGCACCGAACATGGTCAGACGGGTCAGAACGCCATCAATGTAGCGTGCCGACTGCTCACCAGGACGGATACCCGGAATAAAGGCACCGGACTTCTTCAGGTTTTCCGCTACGTCTTTCGGGTTGAACATCAGCGCTGTGTAGAAGAAGCAGAAGAAAATGATCCCTGCACTAAACAGCAGAATGTTCAACGGCTGACCAGGAGCGATCGACTGCGAGATGTCCTGCAGCCAGCCCATACCTTCGGACTGACCGAACCAGGCACCCAGCGAAGCCGGGAACAGCAGAATGCTGCTCGCGAAAATGGCCGGGATAACCCCCGCCATGTTCACCTTCAGCGGCAAGTGGCTGGTCTGCGCAGCGAAGACCTTGCGGCCCTGCTGACGCTTGGCGTAGTGAACGGCGATACGACGCTGACCACGCTCAATGAACACCACGAAGCCGATAATCGCTACTGCCAGCAAACCGATAGCGACCAGGGCGAAAATGTTGATATCGCCTGTGCGCGCAGACTCGAAAGACTGCCCGATTGCTCTCGGAAGACCGGCAACGATACCCGCGAAAATCAACATCGAGATACCGTTGCCCACACCGCGCTCGGTGATCTGCTCGCCCAGCCACATCATGAACATCGCGCCTGCCACGAAAGTGGAGACGGCGACGACATGGAAGCCCAGACCTACAGAAAACGCCACGCCCTGGTTGGCCAGGCCAATGGACATGCCAATGGCTTGAACCAGTGCCAGGATAACGGTGCCGTAGCGGGTGTACTGGCTGATCTTGCGACGGCCAGCTTCACCTTCCTTCTTCAACTGCTCCAGTTGCGGGCTGACCGCCGTCATCAGCTGCATGATGATCGATGCCGAGATGTACGGCATGATCCCCAGTGCAAAGATGCTCATGCGCTCGAGCGCGCCACCGGAAAACATGTTGAACAAGCTAAGAATGGTCCCCTCATTCTGCCGAAACAGATCCGCCAGACGGTCCGGATTGATGCCAGGAACCGGGATATGCGCACCTATCCGATAGACGATGATCGCCATGAACAGAAAGCGCAGACGAGCCCAGAGTTCCGACATCCCGCCCTTACCGAGCGAAGAGAGAGCACCTTGCTTAGCCATTTATTCCTCGAACTTGCCGCCAGCTGCTTCGATAGCCGCACGCGCACCCTTGGTGGCTGCGATACCCTTGATGGTGACTGCGCGAGTGACTTCGCCAGACAGCATGATTTTCACGCGCTGTACGTTCTGGCCGATCACGTTGGCATCCTTCAGGGATTGCACGGAGATCACGTCGCCTTCCACCTTGGCCAGCTCGGACAGACGCACTTCGGCGCGATCCATGGCTTTCAGCGAAACGAAGCCGAACTTCGGCAGACGACGGTGCAGCGGCTGTTGACCGCCTTCGAAGCCAGGAGCGATCGAACCACCCGAACGGGAAGTCTGACCTTTGTGGCCACGGCCGCCGGTCTTACCCAGACCACTACCGATACCACGACCTGGACGATGCTTCTCGCGACGGGAACCCGGCGCTGGACTCAGATCATTGAGTTTCATCGATTAACCCTCGACCTTCAGCATGTAGTAAGCCTTGTTGATCATCCCGCGGTTCTCGGGAGTATCCTGGACTTCTACAGTGTGACCGATGCGACGCAGACCCAGGCCTTTAACGCACAGCTTGTGGTTAGGCAGACGGCCCGAGACGCTCTTGATCAGCGTTACTTTTACGGTTGCCATGATCAGAAGATCTCCTCGACGCTCTTGCCGCGCTTGGCAGCAATGGATTCAGGAGATTGCATGGCTTTCAGACCCTTGAAGGTGGCATAAACCACGTTCACAGGGTTGGTCGAACCGTAGCACTTGGCCAGAACGTTCTGAACACCAGCAACTTCCAGGACAGCACGCATTGCGCCACCGGCGATGATACCGGTACCTTCCGAGGCAGGCTGCATGTAAACCTTCGAGGCGCCATGGGCGGCCTTGGTGGCGTACTGCAGGGTGGTGCCCTTCAGGTCAACCTGAATCATGTTGCGGCGAGCAGCTTCCATGGCTTTCTGGATCGCGGCTGGTACTTCGCGCGATTTGCCACGGCCGAAGCCAACACGGCCTTTACCATCACCTACCACGGTCAGCGCGGTGAAGGTGAAGATACGGCCGCCTTTTACGGTTTTGGCAACGCGGTTAACTTGAACCAGCTTCTCGATGTAGCCTTCGTCGCGCTTTTGATCGTTATTTGCCATAACTTAGAACTCCAGCCCGCCTTCACGAGCAGCATCAGCCAGCGCTTTGACGCGGCCGTGGTACTTGAAGCCGGAACGGTCAAAGGCAACTTGAGATACACCGGCGGCTTTCGCACGCTCAGCTACCAGCTTGCCAACCTTAGTGGCCGCGTCGATGTTGCCAGTGGCGCCATCACGCAGTTCTTTGTCCAAGGTCGAGGCGCTTGCCAGAACCTTGCTGCCGTCGGCCGAAATGACCTGGGCGTAGATGTGCTGCGAGGAGCGGAACACGCACAGGCGCACGACTTCGAGTTCGTGCATCTTGAGACGTGCTTTGCGAGCGCGACGCAGTCGAGTAACTTTTTTGTCGGTCATTTGCTAGGCCCTACTTCTTCTTGGCTTCTTTACGACGGACTACTTCGTCCGCGTAACGCACACCCTTGCCTTTGTAAGGCTCTGGCGGACGGAAGTCGCGGATTTCAGCGGCCACCTGACCCACCAGCTGCTTGTCGATACCCTTGATCAGGATGTCGGTCTGGCTTGGGGTTTCAGCGGTGATACCGGCTGGCAGTTCGTAGTCCACTGGGTGCGAGAAGCCCAGGGCCAGGTTCAGGACGGAGCCCTTGGCCTGTGCCTTGTAACCAACACCGACCAGCTGGAGCTTGCGCTCGAAGCCTTGGCTTACGCCCTGGACCATGTTGTTCACCAGGGCACGGGTGGTACCGGCCATGGCGCGAGCTTGCTGGTCACCGTTACGAGCGACGAAACGCAGCTCGCCAGACTCTTCGGTAACTTCAACAGACGAGTGAACGTTCAGTTCGAGAGTGCCTTTGGCACCCTTCACCGAAAGCTGCTGGCCGGCGAATTTGACTTCGACGCCTGCTGGCAGCTTAACGGGGTTCTTAGCGACGCGAGACATGCCTATCTCCCCTTAGAACACTGTGCACAGAACTTCGCCGCCGACACCGGCAGCGCGCGCAGCGCGATCAGTCATCACACCTTTGTTGGTGGAGACGATAGACACGCCCAGACCGCCACGTACTTTCGGCAGTTCTGCGACGGACTTGTACTGGCGCAGGCCTGGACGGCTGGAGCGCTTCAGTTCCTCGATGACCGGACGGCCTTCGAAGTACTTCAGTTCGATCGACAGGGAAGGCTTGGCCTCACCAGTTACCTGGTAGCCGGCGATGTAACCTTCGTCTTTCAGAACTTTGGCAACCGCGACCTTCAGGGTGGAGGAAGGCATGCTTACGACGGACTTTTCAGCCATCTGGGCATTACGGATGCGAGTTAGCATGTCCGCTAACGGGTCCTGCATACTCATGGGCTAGATGCTCCTGATACAAGAATTATTAGCCTTGCGGCTATCACAACCACCCGAGCGGACAGGGCAAAAAACCCAGGCTCAGGTGAGCCGGTCATTCTAGACACAAGGCAGAAACGAAACAAGCCCCATATAGGGGCTTGTTTGTTGGCGAAGTCACCGGCGGTCGGAAGATTGCTCCCCTTCCGCCGGGATCCTGCCTGCAGCGATTACCAGGAGGCCTTGACCAGACCTGGTACGTCACCGCGCATTGCAGCTTGACGCAGCATGTTACGGCCCAGGCCGAACTTACGGTATACACCGTGAGGACGACCGGTCAGGCGGCAACGGTTGCGCAGACGCGAGGCGCTGGCATCACGTGGCTGCTTCTGCAGGGCGACAACGGCAGCGAAACGCTCTTCAGGAGAGGCGTTCAGGTTGACGATGGTCGCTTTCAGCTCGGCACGCTTTTTGGCGTACTTGGCTACCGTGAGCTGACGCTTCAGCTCGCGGTTTTTCATGCTCTTCTTGGCCATTTTCCTACTCCAATCAGTTGCGGAACGGGAACTTGAAAGCACGCAGCAGAGCGCGGCCTTCGTCGTCCGAACGAGCAGTGGTGGTCAGGGTGATGTCCAAACCGCGCAGAGCATCGATCTTGTCGTAGTCGATTTCCGGGAAGATGATCTGCTCTTTCACGCCCATGCTGTAGTTGCCACGGCCATCGAAGGACTTGGCATTCAGGCCGCGGAAGTCGCGAACCCGAGGCAGGGAGATCGCCAGCAGGCGGTCCAGGAATTCGTACATCTTGTCGCGACGCAGGGTCACCTTGACACCGATCGGCCAGCCTTCACGGACTTTGAAGCCCGCGATGGATTTACGAGCGAAAGTCACGACCGGCTTTTGACCGGTGATCTTTTCCAGGTCGGCAACAGCGTGCTCGATGACTTTCTTGTCGCCGATCGCTTCGCCCAGACCCATGTTCAGGGTGATCTTGGTAACGCGCGGAACTTCCATCACGTTCGACAGCTTAAGTTCTTCCTTAAGCTTAGGAGCGATTTCGTTCCGGTAAATCTCTTTCAGTCGTGCCATGGTCTTCTACCTAGCAGTGTTCAAGCATCAACCGCTTTTTGGGTCGACTTGAAGACACGAATTTTTTTACCGTCTTCTACTTTGAAACCAACGCGGTCAGCCTTGTTGGTTTCGCCGTTGAAGATGGCAACGTTGGAAGCGTGCAGAGGCGCTTCTTTTTCGACGATACCGCCCTGTACGCCCGCCATCGGGTTAGGCTTGGTATGACGCTTGACCAGGTTCACGCCACCAACAACCAGACGGTTATCAGCCAGAACCTTCAGCACCTTACCGCGCTTACCTTTGTCTTTGCCGGCGATCACGATGATCTCGTCGTCACGACGAATCTTTTGCATGTCGGATCTCCTTACAGCACTTCAGGGGCGAGCGAGACGATCTTCATGAACTTCTCGGTACGAAGTTCACGGGTCACTGGCCCGAAGATGCGAGTGCCGATCGGCTCTTGCTTGTTGTTCAGCAGAACAGCAGCGTTGCCGTCGAAACGAATGATGGAACCGTCAGCGCGACGAACACCGTGACGGGTGCGCACGACAACAGCAGTCATCACTTGGCCTTTCTTGACCTTACCGCGCGGAATTGCTTCCTTGACGGTTACCTTGATGATGTCACCGATGCCGGCGTAACGGCGGTGCGAACCGCCGAGCACCTTGATGCACATGACGCGACGAGCGCCGCTGTTATCGGCCACATCGAGCATGGATTGAGTCTGAATCATAAAATTTCTCCGACCCTTCGCCCTTAGACTTCAACAGCGCGTTCGAGGACTTCAACCAGTGCCCAGGACTTGGTCTTGGCCAGCGGACGGGTTTCACGGATGGAAACCTTGTCGCCGATCTTGCACTGGTTGGCTTCGTCGTGCGCGTGCAGCTTAGTCGAACGCTTAACGTATTTACCGTAGATCGGGTGCTTGACGCGACGCTCGATCAGAACGGTGATGGTCTTGTCCATTTTGTCGCTGACGACACGGCCAGTCAGCGTACGGACGGTTTTTTCAGCTTCAGCCATGATCACTTACCTGCCTGCTGGTTGAGCACAGTTTTCACGCGAGCGATGTCACGCTTAACTTGCGAGAGCAGGTGCGACTGCCCCAACTGGCCAGTTGCTTTCTGCATACGCAGATTGAACTGGTCGCGCAGCAAGCCGAGCAGTTGCTCATTCAGTTGCTGTGCCGATTTTTCACGAAGTTCATTCGCTTTCATCACATCACCGTCCGCTTAACAAAGGAGGTGGCGAGAGGCAGCTTTGCAGCAGCCAGGGCGAAAGCTTCGCGCGCCAGCTCTTCAGAAACACCCTCGATTTCATACAGGACTTTGCCTGGCTGAATCTGGGCAACCCAGTATTCCACGGAACCCTTACCTTTACCCATACGAACCTCGAGAGGCTTCTTGGAGATCGGCTTGTCCGGGAACACACGGATCCAGATCTTGCCGCCACGTTTTACGTGACGGGTCAGCGCACGACGTGCGGACTCGATCTGGCGAGCGGTGAGGCGACCGCGAGCAACAGCTTTCAGGGCGAATTCGCCGAAGCTGACTTTGCTACCGCGCAGTGCCAGACCACGGTTGTGGCCGGTCATCTGCTTGCGGAATTTTGTACGCTTTGGTTGCAACATTTGGCGTACCCCTTACTTAGCAGCTTTTTTACGAGGCGCTGGTGCTTGTGGTTTCAGCTCTTCTTGGCGACCACCAATTACTTCGCCTTTGAAGATCCAAACCTTCACACCGATCACACCGTAAGTGGTGTGAGCTTCGTAGGTGTTGTAGTCGATATCGGCACGCAGGGTGTGCAGAGGCACACGACCTTCGCGATACCACTCGGTACGAGCAATCTCAGCACCGCCGAGACGACCGCTCACCTGGATCTTGATGCCCTTGGCACCAATACGCATGGCGTTCTGCACGGCGCGCTTCATGGCGCGACGGAACATTACGCGGCGTTCCAGCTGCTGAGCTACGCTCTGCGCAACCAGCATAGCGTCGAGTTCCGGCTTGCGGATCTCTTCGATGTTGATGTGCACAGGCACACCCATCTGCTTGGTCAGGTCCTGACGCAGCTTCTCGACATCTTCACCTTTCTTGCCGATAACGATACCGGGACGAGCGGTGTGGATGGTGATGCGTGCAGTTTGAGCCGGACGATGAATATCGATACGGCTTACGGACGCGCTTTTTAGTTTGTCCTGGAGGTACTCACGCGTTTTCAGATCCTTCAACAGGTAATCTGCGTAAGTAGCACCGTCTGCGTACCAGACGGAGGTGTGCTCCTTGACGATTCCCAGGCGAATGCCAGTGGGATGTACTTTCTGACCCATCTGATCGACTCCGTTACTTGTCCGCAACCTTGACAGTGATATGGCAAGACCGCTTGACGATGCGATCAGCACGGCCTTTGGCACGTGGCATGATGCGCTTCAGCGAACGCCCTTCGTTGACGAAGACGGTGGAGACCTTCAGGTCATCAACGTCTGCGCCTTCGTTGTGTTCGGCGTTGGCAACGGCCGACTCGAGGACTTTCTTCATGATTTCAGCGGCTTTTTTGCTGCTGAAGGCCAACAGGTTGAGCGCTTCGCCCACCTTCTTCCCGCGGATCTGGTCGGCGACCAAGCGGGCTTTCTGGGCGGAGATGCGAGCGCCCGACAACTTAGCGGCTACTTCCATTTCCTTACCCCTTAACGCTTGGCTTTCTTGTCAGCCACGTGCCCGCGGTAGGTGCGGGTACCGGCGAACTCGCCCAGTTTGTGGCCGACCATGTCTTCGTTCACCAGAACTGGGACATGTTGACGACCGTTGTGTACCGCGATGGTCAGACCGACCATTTGTGGCAGGATCATCGAACGGCGCGACCAGGTTTTAACTGGCTTGCGATCGTTCTTCTCCACCGCCACTTCGACCTTCTTCAACAGGTGAAGATCGATAAAAGGACCTTTTTTCAGAGAACGTGGCACTGTCGTATCCCTCTAGTTACTTGCGACGACGGACGATCATGTTGTCGGTACGCTTATTACCACGGGTCTTCGCACCCTTGGTTGGGAAGCCCCATGGCGATACCGGATGACGACCACCGGAGGTACGACCTTCACCACCACCATGTGGGTGGTCAACCGGGTTCATGGCAACACCACGAACGGTTGGGCGAACGCCGCGCCAGCGTTTGGCACCAGCTTTACCCAGCGAACGCAGGCTGTGCTCGGAGTTCGAGACTTCGCCCAGGGTCGCACGGCACTCAGCCAGGACTTTACGCATTTCACCAGAGCGCAGACGCAGGGTCACGTAGACACCTTCGCGAGCGATCAGCTGAGCCGAGGCACCAGCGGAACGAGCGATCTGAGCACCTTTACCCGGCTTCAGTTCGATGCCGTGAATGGTGCTACCTACTGGAATGTTGCGCAGCTGCAGGGAGTTACCGGCCTTGATTGGGGCCAGGGCACCTGCGATCAGCTGGTCGCCAGCGCTCACGCCTTTAGGGGCGATGATGTAGCGACGCTCACCGTCTGCGTAGCACAGCAGGGCGATGTGAGCAGTACGGTTCGGGTCGTATTCGATACGCTCGACAGTGGCTGGGATGCCATCTTTGTCGTTGCGACGGAAGTCGACCAGACGGTAATGCTGCTTGTGACCACCACCAACGTGACGAGTGGTAATGCGGCCATTGTTGTTACGACCACCAGACTTCGATTTTTTCTCGATCAGCGGTGCGTGAGGAGCGCCTTTGTGCAGCTCCTGGTTGACCACCTTGACCACGAAACGGCGGCCAGGGGAAGTCGGTTTGCATTTAACGATTGCCATGATGCACCCCTTCCTTACTCAGCACTGCTGCTGAAATCGAGATCTTGGCCTGGCTGAAGGGAGACGATCGCCTTCTTCCAGTCATTACGCTTGCCCAGACCACGTGCGGTACGCTTGGTTTTACCCAGAACGTTAACAGTCGACACGTTTTCAACTTTTACGTTGAACAGGCCTTCGACAGCTTTCTTGATTTCCAGCTTGGTTGCATCGGTAGCAACCTTGAATACGAACTGGCCTTTTTTCTCAGCCAGAACGGTAGCCTTCTCGGAAACGTGCGGGCCAAGGAGGACTTTGAATACGCGTTCCTGGTTCATCCCAGCAGCTCCTCGAATTTCTTCACGGCCGAGACAGTGATCAACACTTTCTCGTATGCGATCAGACTGACCGGGTCGGAACCTTGTACGTCACGTACATCGACGTGCGGCAGGTTGCGAGCAGCCAGGTACAGGTTCTGATCAACAGCGTCGGAAACGATCAGTACGTCGTTCAGACCCATGCCGTTCAGCTTGTTCAGCAGATCTTTGGTTTTCGGCGCTTCAACAGCGAAGTCCTGAACCACGACCAGACGGTCGCTACGCACCAGCTCAGCGAGGATGGAGCGCAGGGCTGCGCGGTACATCTTCTTGTTGAGCTTCTGCGAGTGATCTTGAGGGCGAGCTGCGAAGGTTACACCACCGCCACGCCAGATCGGACCACGAGTGGTACCAGCACGAGCACGGCCAGTACCCTTCTGACGCCATGGGCGCTTACCGCCACCAGCCACGTCGGAACGGGTCTTCTGCTGCTTGGTGCCCTGACGGCCGCCGGCCATGTAGGCCACGACTGCTTGGTGTACCAGCGTCTCGTTGAATTCGCCACCGAAAGTCAGTTCGGAAACTTCGATCGCCTGAGCGTCATTTACATTGAGTTGCATGTCAGTTTCCCCTTAACCGCGAGCCTTGACAGCTGGACGTACAACCACGTCGCCGCCAGTAGCGCCTGGAACGGCACCCTTGACCAGCAGCAGGTTGCGCTCAGCGTCTACGCGAACTACTTCCAGGGACTGAACAGTCACGCGCTCGGCGCCCATGTGACCGGACATTTTCTTGCCCTTGAACACACGACCAGGAGTCTGGCACTGGCCGATGGAACCTGGGACACGGTGCGACACGGAGTTACCGTGGGTGTTGTCCTGGCCACGGAAGTTCCAGCGCTTGATGGTACCGGCGAAGCCTTTACCTTTGGACTGACCAGTAACGTCTACCAGCTGGCCTGCAGTGAAGAGTTCAGCTTTGATCAGATCGCCAGCCTGGAAATCGCCTTCTTCAAGACGGAACTCCCAGACACCGCGACCAGCGGCAACGTTGGCCTTGGCGAAGTGACCTGCCTGAGCGGCAGTCACACGCGAAGCACGACGCTCGCCGACAGTGACTTGCACTGCACGGTAGCCATCGGTTTCTTCAGTTTTGAACTGGGTGACGCGATTCGGCTCGATCTCGATGACCGTGACCGGAATGGAGACACCTTCTTCGGTGAAAATGCGGGTCATACCGCATTTGCGACCGATTACACCAATAGTCATGTTGTAAACCTCATGAGTGTACGGGGCTTTCACCCGCTATGGCCGCCCATTTCAGAGCGTTACACGACTAGACCGAAGTCTTAGCCGAGGCTGATCTGTACTTCCACACCTGCCGCCAGATCAAGCTTCATCAGCGCATCAACGGTTTTATCCGTTGGCTGGACGATGTCCAGAACACGCTTATGAGTGCGGATCTCGTACTGGTCACGCGCGTCTTTGTTGACGTGCGGGGAAACCAGAACGGTGAAACGCTCTTTGCGGGTAGGCAGTGGAATTGGACCACGCACTTGTGCACCAGTACGTTTCGCGGTTTCCACGATTTCCTGGGTGGATTGGTCGATCAGGCGATGGTCGAAAGCCTTCAACCTGATACGGATTTGCTGATTTTGCATTGGATTTCAGACTCCAGGCTGTTCCCAACGGACGCACTACGCCCGCTAAAAGGAGGCGTGATTCTATAGACGCCCCCATTTAGTGTCAACCCAATAAAAAAAACCCCCGCTGAGCGGGGGTTTTTTCAATCGGTCGAGTGATTACTCGATGATTTTGGCTACGACGCCGGCGCCGACGGTACGACCGCCTTCACGGATAGCGAAGCGCAGACCGTCTTCCATTGCGATGGTCTTGATCAGGGTGACAGTCATCTGAATGTTGTCACCTGGCATTACCATTTCAACGCCTTCCGGCAGTTCGCAGTTACCGGTCACGTCAGTGGTACGGAAGTAGAACTGAGGACGGTAGCCCTTGAAGAACGGAGTGTGACGACCGCCTTCTTCCTTCGACAGAACGTAGACTTCTGCGGTGAACTTGGTGTGCGGCTTGACCGAACCTGGCTTGACCAGAACCTGGCCACGCTCAACGTCGTCACGCTTGGTACCACGCAGCAGAACGCCGCAGTTCTCGCCAGCACGGCCTTCGTCCAGCAGCTTGCGGAACATTTCGACACCGGTGCAGGTGGTGGTCGAAGTTTCACGCAGACCAACGATTTCCAGCGGATCCTGAACGCGGACGATACCACGCTCGATACGGCCGGTAACAACGGTACCACGACCCGAGATCGAGAATACGTCTTCGATCGGCATCAGGAACGGCTGGTCAACGGCACGAACTGGCTCAGGGATGTAGGCATCCAGAGTTTCCACCAGCTTCTTGACAGCGGTAGTACCCATTTCGTTGTCGTCTTTGCCTTCCAGGGCCATACGAGCCGAACCGATGATGATCGGGGTGTCGTCGCCTGGGAAGTCGTAGGTGGACAGCAGGTCGCGAACTTCCATCTCGACCAGTTCCAGCAGCTCAGCGTCGTCTACCAGGTCAGCCTTGTTCAGGAAGACCACGATGTAAGGAACGCCTACCTGACGGGACAGCAGGATGTGCTCACGGGTTTGTGGCATCGGACCATCGGCGGCCGAGCAAACCAGGATCGCGCCGTCCATCTGGGCAGCACCGGTGATCATGTTCTTCACGTAGTCAGCGTGACCTGGGCAGTCAACGTGAGCGTAGTGACGAATGTTCGAGTTGTACTCGACGTGAGCGGTGTTGATGGTGATACCGCGCGCTTTTTCTTCCGGAGCCGAGTCGATCTTGTCGAACTCAACGACCGCCGAACCGAAAACTTCGGAGCAGACGCGAGTCAGAGCTGCGGTCAGAGTGGTCTTACCGTGGTCAACGTGGCCGATGGTGCCGACGTTAACGTGGGGAAGGGAACGATCAAATTTTTCTTTAGCCACGACAGTGAACCTCTTGCCTAAAGGGGATTAGCCTTGTTTTTTAACGAGTGCTTCGACGATGTTCGACGGAGCTTCGGCGTATTTGGAGAATTCCATGGAGTAGCTTGCGCGACCCTGAGACATGGAACGAACGTCGGTTGCGTAACCGAACATCTCTCCGAGCGGAACTTCAGCGCGGACGACACGGCCAGAGACCGATTCATCCATACCCTGGACCAGACCACGACGACGGTTCAGGTCACCCATCACGTCACCCAGGTAGTCTTCCGGGGTTACAACTTCGACCTTCATGATCGGCTCGAGGACCACGCCACCACCCTTCTGGGCCAGTTGCTTGGTTGCCATCGAAGCAGCGATCTTGAACGCCATTTCGTTGGAGTCGACGTCGTGGTACGAACCGTCGAACACGGTAGCCTTCAGGCCGATCAGCGGATAGCCGGCAACAACGCCGTTCTTCATCTGCTCTTCGATACCCTTCTGGATCGCAGGGATGTATTCCTTCGGAACCACACCACCAACGACTTCGTTGGTGAAGACCAGGCCCTCAGTGATGTTGCCCTTATCGTCTTCATCCGGCTGCGAGAAGCGAATCCAGCAGTGACCGAACTGACCACGACCACCCGACTGGCGAACGAACTTGCCTTCGATCTCCACACCGGACTTGGTGATCTTCTCGCGGTACGAAACCTGCGGCTTGCCGATGTTGGCCTCAACGTTGAATTCACGCTTCATGCGGTCAACGATGATGTCCAGGTGCAGCTCACCCATACCGGAGATGATGGTCTGACCAGTCTCTTCGTCGGTCTTGACGCGGAACGACGGGTCTTCCTGAGCCAGCTTGCCCAGAGCGATACCCATCTTTTCCTGGTCCTGCTTGGTCTTCGGCTCGACAGACAGCGAAATCACTGGCTCCGGGAAGTCCATGCGCTCAAGGATGATTGGCTTGTCGGCGTCGCACAGGGTTTCACCAGTGGTAACGTCCTTCATGCCGATCAGGGCCGCGATGTCGCCAGCGCGCACTTCCTTGATCTCTTCACGCTGGTTGGCGTGCATCTGCACCATACGACCAACGCGCTCTTTCTTGCCTTTGACCGAGTTGATGACCGAGTCACCAGAGGTCAGAACGCCCGAGTAGACGCGAACGAAGGTCAGGGTACCTACGAACGGGTCGGTAGCGATCTTGAACGCCAGAGCCGAGAACGGCTCGTTGTCGTCGGCGTGACGCTCGTCCTGCTGCTCTTCGGTGATCTCATCCTTCGGCACTTCGGCCAGATCAGGGTGGATACCCTTGATCGCAGGAATTTCGGTCGGAGCAGGCAGGAAGTCGATAACGGCGTCGAGAACCAGGGGAACACCCTTGTTCTTGAACGACGAACCGCAGACAGCCGGAACGATCTCGCTGGCCAGGGTGCGCGCACGCAGACCTGCCTTGATTTCTTCGACGGTCAGCTCACCTTCTTCAAGGTACTTGTTCATCAGCTCTTCGCTGGCTTCGGCGGCGGCTTCAACCATGTTGTTGCGCCATTCGTTAGCCAGGTCGACCATATCCGCTGGAATTTCTTCTTCGCGGTAGGTAGTGCCTTTGTCGTCTTCGTTCCAGTAGATGGCTTTCATCTTGATCAGGTCAACCTGACCCTGGAAGTCGTCTTCTGCACCGATAGCCAGTTGGACCGGAACCGGGGTGTGACCCAGGCGGTTCTTGATCTGGCCGACAACGCGCAGGAAGTTGGCACCAGCACGGTCCATCTTGTTCACGTAGACAACACGCGGAACACCGTACTTGTTGGCCTGACGCCATACGGTTTCGGACTGCGGCTCAACGCCGGAGGTACCGCAGAACACAACGACCGCGCCGTCGAGTACACGCAGCGAACGCTCTACTTCAATGGTGAAGTCAACGTGGCCGGGGGTATCGATGACGTTTACGCGGTAGTTGTCGTACTGACCACGGGAACCTTTCCAGAAGGTGGTAACGGCAGCGGAGGTAATGGTGATACCGCGCTCCTGCTCCTGCACCATCCAGTCGGTGGTCGCGGCGCCGTCATGCACCTCGCCCATCTTGTGGCTCAGACCTGTGTAGAACAGGATCCGCTCGGTAGTGGTAGTCTTGCCCGCGTCAACGTGGGCGCAGATACCGATGTTACGGTAGCGGTTAATTGCTGTAGTACGAGCCATAAAGCCCTCGCAAAATGATTGATGCTTGAATTAGAAGCGGTAGTGCGAGAACGCTTTGTTGGCCTCGGCCATACGGTGCACGTCTTCACGCTTCTTGACTGCAGCACCCTTGCCTTCAGCAGCATCCAGCAGCTCGCCAGCCAGGCGCAGAGCCATCGACTTCTCGCCGCGCTTACGGGCGTAGTCTACGAGCCAGCGCATTGCCAGAGCGTTACGACGGGATGGACGAACTTCAACCGGAACCTGGTAAGTGGCACCGCCGACACGGCGGGACTTAACTTCGACCAGCGGAGCGATGGCGTCGAGAGCTTTCTCGAAGATTTCCAGGGGGTCGCTGTTCTTGCGTGCTTTGACGGTATCCAGAGCACCGTAAACGATGCGCTCGGCTACGGCCTTCTTGCCGCTTTCCATCACGTGGTTCATGAACTTGGCGAGGATCTGGGATCCGTACTTCGGATCGTCCAGGATCTCACGTTTTGCTGCTACACGACGTCTTGGCATGATAAGCCCTCAAACGGTCTTCAGGTTAGCCCGGGACCAGGTCTCTCGACCCCTGCCCGACCTTACTCTTATCGACTCAAATAAATGGATGTCTGCAAACGACCGATTACTTCGGACGCTTGGTACCGTACTTCGAACGACCCTGGTTACGGCCTTTAACGCCCGAAGTATCCAGAGAGCCGCGAACGGTGTGGTAACGAACACCTGGCAAGTCTTTTACACGGCCGCCACGGATCAGGACGACGCTGTGCTCTTGCAGGTTGTGGCCTTCACCACCGATGTACGAGGAAACCTCGAAACCGTTGGTCAGACGCACACGGCATACTTTACGCAGTGCCGAGTTAGGTTTTTTCGGCGTGGTGGTGTACACACGGGTGCACACGCCACGACGCTGCGGGCAGTTCTGCAGCGCAGGTACGTCGGATTTCTCGACGGTACGCTTACGCGGCTGACGTACCAGCTGGTTGATAGTTGCCATCTACTAGCTCCACTGATTGTCTTGCGACGCTATTGTCTTGCAAGAAAGCCAAAAATTGGCGAGACGGAGCCTCACCAAATTTAAGGGTACAAAAGTCTAAAGAGGATCTTGCACCCAGTCAAGACGAGGCCCCGGCCCTCCCCGCCCGGTCATCGGCAACAATTGATGTCACCGATGCCCTTGCGAGGCTTGCCGGGGCCCTGCCCTGTACTTAGTTACCGCTGGAGTTCAGCGCTTCGGTCAGTGCGGCTTCCACCTCACTGGCGCTCACACGCAGCGGCTTGTCGGCATCACGGCGACGCTTGCGCTCGCTGTGGTAGGCCAGACCGGTACCAGCCGGGATCAGACGACCCACGACCACGTTCTCTTTCAGGCCGCGCAGGTAGTCGCGCTTGCCGGTTACCGCCGCTTCGGTCAGTACGCGGGTGGTTTCCTGGAAGGAAGCCGCGGAGATGAACGACTCGGTCGACAGCGAGGCCTTGGTGATACCCAGCAGCACGCGGGAGAACTTGGAGACGAACTTGTCCTCGGCGGCGAGACGCTCGTTCTCTACCAATACCTGAGTCAGTTCCATCTGGTCGCCCTTGATGAAGCTGGAGTCGCCCGACTCAGTGATCTCGACCTTGCGCAGCATCTGACGCAGGATGGTCTCGATGTGCTTGTCGTTGATCTTAACGCCTTGCAGGCGGTAAACATCCTGGATCTCGTTGACGATGTACTTCGCCAGCGCACTCACACCCAGCAGGCGCAGGATGTCGTGTGGATCGCTCGGGCCGTCGGAGATAACTTCGCCGCGGTTTACCTGTTCGCCTTCGAAGACGTTCAGGTGGCGCCACTTCGGAATCAGCTCTTCGTACGGATCGCTACCGTCGGTCGGGGTAATGACCAGACGACGCTTGCCCTTGGTTTCCTTACCGAACGCGATGGTGCCGCTGACTTCAGCCAGAATCGAGGCTTCTTTCGGACGGCGCGCTTCGAACAGGTCGGCAACGCGTGGCAGACCACCGGTGATGTCACGGGTCTTCGACGTTTCTTGCGGGATACGCGCGATAACGTCACCGACACCGATCTGGGCACCGTCAGCCACGCCGACGAGGGCGTTGGCCGGCAGGAAGTACTGGGCAGGTACGTCGGTACCTGGCAGGTACAGATCCTTGCCAGAAGCGTCGACCATCTTGATTGCAGGACGGATTTCCTTACCAGCGGCAGGGCGATCCTTGACGTCCAGAACTTCAATGTTGGTCAAACCGGTCAATTCGTCGGTCTGACGCTTGATGGTGATGCCTTCTTCCATGCCCACGAAGGTCACGGTACCTTTCAGTTCGGTAACGATCGGGTGGGTGTGCGGGTCCCACTTGGCGACGATGGCGCCAGCTTCGACCTTGTCACCTTCCTTGACCGAAATCACCGCACCGTAAGGCAGCTTGTAGCGCTCACGCTCACGACCGAACTCGTCGGCAATGGCCAACTCGCCCGAACGCGATACGGCAACAAGGTTGCCATCAGCACGCTCTACCTGCTTCAGGTTGTGCAGACGCACCATACCGCCGTTCTTCACCTGGACGCTGTCGGCAGCCGAGGTACGGCTCGCAGCACCACCGATGTGGAACGTACGCATGGTCAGCTGGGTACCCGGCTCACCGATCGACTGGGCAGCGATAACGCCGACAGCTTCACCGATGTTCACCTGGTGACCGCGAGCCAGGTCACGACCGTAGCACTTGGCGCAGATGCCGTAGCGGGTTTCGCAGTTGATCGGCGAACGCACGACCACTTCGTCGATGCTGTTCAGCTCGATGAACTCGACCCACTTCTCGTCAACCAGGGTACCGGCCGGAACGATGACGTCCTCGGTGCCTGGCTTGAACACGTCACGGGCGATGACACGACCCAGTACACGCTCACCCAGCGGCTCTACAACGTCGCCGCCTTCGATGTGCGGGGTCATCAGCAGGCCCTGGTCGGTGCCGCAGTCGATCTCGGTAACCACCAGATCCTGGGCAACGTCTACCAGACGACGAGTCAGGTAACCGGAGTTCGCAGTCTTCAGTGCGGTATCCGCCAGACCCTTACGAGCACCGTGGGTCGAAATGAAGTACTGCAGAACGCTCAGACCTTCACGGAAGTTCGCGGTGATCGGCGTCTCGATGATGGAGCCGTCCGGCTTGGCCATCAGGCCACGCATACCGGCCAGCTGACGGATCTGGGCTGCGGAACCCCGCGCACCAGAGTCAGCCATCATGTACATCGAGTTGAAGGACTCTTGCTCGACTTCCTTGCCTTCGCGGTCGATGACCTTCTCTTTCGAGAGGTTGGCCATCATCGCCTTGGACACTTCGTCGTTCGCCTTCGACCACAAGTCGATGACCTTGTTGTACTTCTCGCCCTGGGTTACCAGGCCGGAGGCGTACTGGCTCTCGATTTCCTTCACTTCGTCGGTAGCGGTACCGATGATGCGGGCTTTCTCGTCCGGGATAACGAAGTCGTTAACACCGATGGAAACGCCGGAAATGGTCGAGTAAGCGAAACCGGTGTACATCAGCTGGTCAGCGAAGATAACGGTCTCTTTCAGACCAACCACGCGGTAGCACTGGTTGATCAGCTTGGAGATCGCCTTCTTCTTCATCGGCTGGTTGACCACGTCGTACGGCAGGCCTGCCGGTACAACCTGGAACAGCAGCGCACGGCCGACGGTGGTGTCGACGATGCGGGTGTTCTTGACCACGGAACCGTCACGCTCTTTCACGGTTTCGTTGATACGAACCTTGATTTTCGCGTGCAGGGCAGCCTCGCCGGCGCGGAATACGCGGTCGACTTCCTGCAGGTCGGCGAACACGCGACCTTCGCCCTTGGCGTTGATGGCTTCGCGGGTCATGTAGTACAGACCCAGTACCACGTCCTGCGACGGAACGATGATTGGCTCACCGTTGGCTGGCGACAGGATGTTGTTGGTCGACATCATCAGCGCGCGCGCTTCGAGCTGGGCTTCCAGGGTCAGCGGCACGTGAACGGCCATCTGGTCACCGTCGAAGTCGGCGTTGTAAGCGGCACAGACCAGCGGGTGCAGCTGGATAGCCTTACCTTCGATCAGAACCGGTTCAAAGGCCTGGATACCCAGACGGTGCAGGGTCGGTGCACGGTTGAGCAGCACGGGGTGTTCGCGGATCACCTCGGCGAGCACGTCCCACACCTCTGGCAGCTCGCGCTCGACCATCTTCTTGGCAGCCTTGATGGTGGTGGCCAGACCACGCATTTCCAGCTTGCCGAAAATGAACGGCTTGAACAGCTCGAGAGCCATCTTCTTCGGCAGACCGCACTGGTGCAGACGCAGGGTCGGGCCTACGGTAATTACCGAACGGCCGGAGTAGTCCACACGCTTACCGAGCAGGTTCTGACGGAAGCGACCTTGCTTACCTTTGATCATGTCGGCCAGGGACTTCAGCGGACGCTTGTTCGAGCCAGTGATGGCGCGACCACGACGGCCGTTGTCCAGCAGGGCGTCGACCGCTTCCTGCAGCATGCGCTTTTCGTTGCGCACGATGATGTCCGGCGCCGACAGATCCAGCAGGCGCTTCAGACGGTTGTTACGGTTGATCACCCGACGATACAGGTCGTTCAGGTCGGAGGTCGCGAAGCGGCCACCATCCAGCGGAACCAGCGGACGCAGGTCCGGCGGCAGCACTGGCAGGACGGTCAGGACCATCCACTCAGGCAGGTTGCCCGAGCCCTGGAAAGCCTCCATCAGCTTCAGGCGCTTGGACAGCTTCTTGATCTTGGTTTCCGAGTTGGTCTGCGGAATTTCTTCGCGCAGGCGACCGATCTCGTGCTCCAGGTCGATAGCATGCAGCAGCTCGCGGACAGCCTCGGCCCCCATGCGGGCGTCGAAGTCGTCACCGAACTCTTCCAGCGCTTCGAAGTACTGCTCGTCGTTCAGCAGCTGGCCCTTTTCCAGGGTGGTCATGCCCGGATCGATAACGACGTAGCTCTCGAAGTAGAGCACGCGCTCGATGTCACGCAGGGTCATGTCCATCAGCAGGCCGATACGGGACGGCAGCGACTTCAGGAACCAGATGTGGGCAACCGGCGAGGCCAGTTCGATGTGCGCCATGCGCTCACGACGAACTTTTGCCAGGGCAACTTCAACGCCGCACTTCTCGCAGATCACGCCGCGGTGCTTGAGGCGCTTGTACTTGCCGCACAGGCACTCGTAGTCCTTGACTGGGCCAAAGATCTTGGCGCAGAACAGGCCGTCACGCTCAGGCTTGAACGTACGGTAGTTGATGGTTTCCGGCTTCTTAACTTCACCGAACGACCACGAACGGATCATTTCAGGCGACGCCAGACCGATGCGGATGGCGTCGAACTCTTCGACTTGACCCTGGTTTTTCAGCAAATTCAGTAGGTCTTTCAAGGCCTTTCCTCCTGGCGGAGCAGGGAGCGGGCATTACCTGCCCCACTCCCCTTCGCGTCACGTGTTATTCGGTTTCCAGATCGATATCGATACCGAGCGAACGGATCTCTTTGATCAACACGTTGAAGGACTCGGGCATGCCCGGCTCCATACGGTGATCGCCATCCACGATGTTCTTGTACATCTTGGTACGGCCGTTCACGTCGTCCGACTTCACTGTGAGCATTTCTTGCAGGGTGTATGCCGCGCCGTATGCTTCCAGCGCCCACACTTCCATCTCCCCGAAACGCTGACCACCGAACTGCGCCTTACCACCCAGCGGCTGCTGGGTAACCAGGCTGTAGGAACCAGTGGAACGCGCGTGCATCTTGTCGTCCACCAAGTGGTTCAGCTTGAGCATGTACATGTAACCAACGGTCACAGGACGCTCGAACTTGTTGCCGGTACGGCCATCGAACAGCACCATCTGGCCGCTCTCTGGCAGGTCGGCCAGCTTCAGCATGGCCTTGATCTCGCGCTCCTTGGCACCGTCGAAGACCGGGGTAGCCATTGGCACGCCCTTCTTCAGGTTGTGGGCCAGGGCCAGGATCTCTTCGTCGGTGAACTCGTCCAGGTTTTCCTGGCGACCGCCGATCTCGTTGTAGACCTCGGTCAGGAACACGCGCAGTTCAGCGGCCTTGCGCTGCTCTTCGATCATGCGGTCGATCTTCTCGCCCAGGCCCTTGGCCGCCAGGCCCAGGTGGGTTTCGAGGATCTGACCGACGTTCATACGCGAAGGTACACCCAGCGGGTTCAGTACGACATCGACCGGAGTACCGTTGGCGTCGTGCGGCATGTCTTCAACCGGCATGATTACCGAGACAACACCCTTGTTACCGTGACGACCGGCCATCTTGTCACCCGGCTGGATGCGACGGCGGATTGCCAGGTAGACCTTGACGATCTTCAGTACGCCCGGTGCCAGGTCATCGCCCTGCTGCAGCTTGCGCTTCTTGTCTTCGAACTTGTCGTCCAGCAGACGGCGACGATCGACGATGTACTGCTGAGCCTTTTCCAGCTGCTCGTTCAGTGCATCTTCGGCCATGCGCAGTTTGAACCACTGGCCGTGCTCCAGACCGTCCAGCACTTCGTCAGTGATCACGGTGCCTTTCTTCAGGCCCGCGCCACCGTCGACCACCTGGCCGTTCAGGGCAGAACGCAGACGCTCGAAGGTTGCACCTTCGACGATGCGGAACTCTTCGTTGAGGTCCTTGCGGATCTCGTCCAGCTGCATCTTCTCGATGGCCAGGGCGCGGCTATCGCGCTCGACGCCATCACGGGTGAAGACCTGTACATCGATGACGGTACCCTTGGTGCCGGTTGGCACACGCAGGGAGGTGTCCTTAACGTCGCTGGCCTTCTCACCGAAGATTGCGCGCAGCAGTTTTTCTTCCGGAGTCAGCTGGGTTTCGCCTTTTGGCGTTACCTTGCCGACCAGGATGTCGCCAGCGCCGACTTCGGCACCCACGTAGACGATACCGGCTTCGTCCAGCTTGTTCAGTGCGGCTTCACCCACGTTCGGGATGTCCGCAGTGATTTCCTCTGGGCCAAGCTTGGTGTCACGCGCCACACAGGTCAGTTCCTGGATGTGGATGGTGGTGAAGCGATCTTCCTGGACCACACGCTCGGACAGGCAGATGGAGTCTTCGAAGTTGAAGCCGTTCCACGCCATGAACGCGATGCGCATGTTCTGACCCAGTGCCAGCTCACCCATGTCGGTGGACGGGCCGTCGGCCATGATGTCGCCACGCTGAACCTTGTCACCCTTGCTTACCAGCGGACGCTGGTTGATGCAGGTGTTCTGGTTCGAACGGGTGTACTTGGTCAGGTTGTAGATATCCACACCTGCTTCGCCGGTTTCCACTTCGTCGTCGGCAACGCGAACAACGATACGGCTGGCGTCGACGGAGTCGATCACACCACCGCGGCGAGCAACCACGCAGACACCGGAGTCACGGGCAACGTTGCGCTCCATGCCGGTACCTACCAGCGGCTTGTCGGCGCGCAGGGTCGGTACAGCCTGACGCTGCATGTTCGAACCCATCAATGCACGGTTGGCATCGTCGTGCTCGAGGAACGGAATCAGCGACGCAGCGACGGAAACAACCTGCTTCGGCGAAACGTCCATCAGGGTGACGTCTTCCGGCGCCTTGACGGTGAATTCGTTCAGGTGACGAACAGCTACCAGCTCATCGATCAGCTGCTTCTTCTCGTTCATCGCGGCCGAAGCCTGGGCGATGACGTGATCCGCTTCTTCAATGGCCGACAGGAACACGATGTCGTCGCTGACCACCCCTTCCTTCACAACGCGGTACGGGCTTTCCAGGAAGCCGTACTGGTTGGTGCGGGCATAGGCTGCCAGGGAGTTGATCAGACCGATGTTCGGACCTTCAGGGGTCTCGATCGGGCACACGCGACCGTAATGGGTCGGGTGTACGTCACGGACTTCGAAGCCGGCACGCTCACGGGTCAGACCGCCTGGGCCGAGTGCGGAGACGCGGCGCTTGTGGGTGATCTCGGAGAGCGGGTTGTTCTGGTCCATGAACTGGGACAGCTGGCTGGAACCGAAGAACTCTTTCACCGCCGCCGCAACCGGCTTGGCGTTGATCAGGTCTTGCGGCATCAGGCCTTCGCTTTCCGCCATCGACAGGCGTTCCTTGACCGCGCGCTCGACACGCACCAGGCCAACGCGGAACTGGTTCTCGGCCATCTCGCCGACGCAACGTACGCGACGGTTACCCAGGTGGTCGATGTCGTCGACGATGCCTTTGCCGTTACGGATGTCGACCAGGGTCTTCAGAACCTCGACGATATCTTCCTTGCTCAGCACGCCCGAACCTTCGATCTCGGTACGACCGATACGACGGTTGAACTTCATGCGGCCAACGGCAGACAGGTCGTAACGCTCGGCGCTGAAGAACAGGTTGTTGAACAGGGTCTCGGCAGCATCCTTGGTTGGCGGCTCGCCAGGACGCATCATGCGGTAGATCTCGACCAGGGCTTCCAGCTGGTTGCTGGTGGTGTCGATCTTCAGGGTGTCGGAGATGAACGGACCGCAATCGATGTCGTTGGTGTACAGGGTCTCGATACGGACGACCTGTGCCTTGGCGACCTTGATAAGCAGCTCGGTGGTCATCTCGGTGTTGCATTCGGCCAGGATCTCGCCGGTAGCCGGATGCACGATGGCCTTGGCAGTAGTGCGGCCCAGGACGTATTCCATAGGAACGTCCAGCTGCTTGACGCCGGCCTTCTCGAGCTGATTGATGTGGCGCGCGGTAATACGGCGGCCCTGCTCGACGATGACTTTACCGGTTTCGTCATGGATATCCATGACCGCAACCTCACCACGCAGACGCTGCGGCACCAGTTCCAGGCTGAGCTTCTCGCCGGAAATGTGGAAGACGTTGGTGGTGTAGAAGGTGTTCAGCACTTCTTCAGTGCTGTAACCCAGGGCACGCAGCAGCACCGAGGCCGGCAGTTTGCGGCGACGGTCGATACGTACGAACACGCAGTCCTTCGGGTCGAACTCGAAGTCCAGCCAGGAACCGCGGTAAGGGATGATGCGAGCGGAGTACAGCAGCTTGCCGGAGCTGTGAGTCTTGCCACGGTCGTGGTCGAAGAACACACCAGGCGAACGGTGCAGCTGGGAAACGATCACACGCTCGGTACCGTTGATAACGAAGGTACCGTTCTCAGTCATCAGGGGGATTTCACCCATGTAGACTTCTTGCTCTTTGATGTCCTTGATCGCCTTGTTCGACGATTCCTTGTCGAAGATGATCAGGCGCACCTTGACCCGCAGTGGGACCGCGAAGGTCACGCCACGCAGGACACATTCCTTCACATCGAAGGCGGGTTCGCCCAGGCGATAGCCTACGTACTCCAGGGCAGCATTGCCGGAGTAGCTGATGATCGGAAATACCGATTTGAAGGCCGCGTGCAGGCCGACGTCGCGGAACTGATCCTTGGATGCTCCCGCTTGCAGGAATTCGCGATACGAATCCAGCTGGATGGCCAGGAGGTAAGGCACATCCATGACGTCCGGCAACTTGCTAAAGTCCTTGCGGATACGTTTTTTCTCAGTGTATGAGTAAGCCATCAGCGTTCCCCAGCTTGGTCACCTGCTTGTTTGGCTTCTCCCGGCGGGAGCAGCCAGAAAATCGTGCAAACCACTTGGTTTGCGCCACCCACATGGGTGTCTTGCAGCTTGTTATCGGGGCCGGCCTGACCGGCCACCAATAACGGAAAAAGGCCGGTGGCATAAGCCACCAGCCATCAGCCCTTCGCTCAACGCTCGGACTGGAGTCGCAAGGTCGAGATTACTTCAGCTCGACTTTAGCGCCAGCTTCTTCCAGCTTCTTCTTCGCGTCTTCAGCGGCTTCTTTCGAAACGCCTTCAGCGATAACCTGAGGAGCGCCGTCGACTTTCTCTTTGGCTTCTTTCAGGCCCAGACCGGTCAGTTCACGAACGGCCTTGATCACGTTTACTTTCTTGTCGCCAGCTTCGGTCAGAACGACGTTGAACTCGGTCTGCTCTTCAGCAGCAGCGGCAGCAACAGCTGGGCCAGCGGCAACAGCGGCAGCAGCGGTAACGCCGAAGGTTTCTTCCATCGCCTTGATCAGTTCAACAATTTCCAGAACAGTTTTCTGGCCGATCGCTTCGATGATTTGCTCGTTAGTCAGAGACATGACTTAAATCCTGTATTGGGGTGACAGCCTACGCAGCCATCAAATTAAACGTATGATTTTGAAAGAGTTGCGCGTGCCTTAGGCAGCAGCAGCTTCTTTCTGGTCGCGCAGAGCTGCCAGGGTACGAGCCAGCTTGCTGGTTGCACCTTGGATTACGCTCATCAGCTGTGCGATAGCCTCGTCGCGAGTTGGCAGGGTTGCCAGCACGTCGATCTGGTTAGCGGCAAGGAACTTGCCGTCAAACGCAGCTGCCTTGATCTCGAACTTGTCCTGACCCTTGGCGAACTCTTTGAACAGACGGGCAGCAGCGCCCGGGTGTTCGTTGGAGAAAGCAATCAGGGTCGGGCCTTTGAACGCGTCGTTGAGGATCGAGAATTCGGTGCCTTCAACAGCGCGCTTGAGCAGGGTGTTACGTACGACACGTACGTAAACGCCAGCTTCGCGGGCCTCTTTACGGAGTCCGGTCATTGCGCCTACAGTCACACCACGGGCATCGGCCACGACAGCGGACAGAGCGACTTTGGCAGCCTCGTTGACTTCAGCGACGATGGCCTTCTTGTCTTCGAGTTTAATTGCCACGGGTTTACTCCTGGTTTCTACCGTTTCATCTGGCCGAAGCCGGATGTCGTTTTGGTGTCTGATTCGGTAACGAATCGGGAGCACCATCTGCGTGGGCTGGTGTTTTAAGGCTTGCGCCGCCTACGGTCTTGGATAGCCCCCGCCAGGCAGGGACCCCAATTTTTGCTGGCGGCGCGACAGGTCGCGCCGCCATGTTCTTACACGTTCAGCGAGCTCTGATCGATGACCAGACCTGGGCCCATGGTGGTGCTCAGGGTAACGCGCTTGACGTAGATACCTTTCGAGGAAGCCGGCTTGATACGCTTCAGGTCAGCGATCAGGGCTTCAACGTTTTCCTTCAGCTTGCCAGCTTCAAAGCCGACCTTGCCAACGGAGGTGTGGATGATACCGTTCTTGTCGGTACGGTAGCGAACCTGACCAGCCTTGGCGTTCTTGACGGCGCCGGCTACGTCTGGGGTTACGGTACCAACTTTCGGGTTAGGCATCAGGCCGCGAGGACCCAGAACCTGACCCAGCTGACCTACAACGCGCATGGCATCAGGCGATGCGATGACAACGTCATAGTTCAGGTCGCCGCCTTTCATTTCAGCAGCCAGATCGTCCATACCTACGCGGTCAGCGCCGGCAGCCAGAGCAGCTTCAGCAGCTGGGCCCTGGGTGAAGACGGCAACGCGAACGGTCTTGCCAGTGCCGTGTGGCAGCACGGTAGCGCTACGTACGACCTGGTCGGATTTACGCGGGTCAACACCGAGGTTAACGGCGATGTCGTAGGACTCTACGAACTTGGCAGCTGGCAGCGAAGCCAGCAGAGTGGCCGCTTCTTCGAAGTTGTAGGCCTTGCCTGCTTCGATTTTCTCGGCGATTGCCTTTTGGCGTTTGGTCAGCTTAGCCATTACACACCCTCCACGTTCAGGCCCATGCTGCGGGCAGAGCCAGCGATGGTGCGTACAGCAGCGTCCAGGTCAGCGGCAGTCAGATCAGCCTGTTTAGCTTTGGCGATGTCTTCCAGCTGAGCACGGGTAACGGTACCGACTTTAACGGTGTTCGGGCGAGCCGAACCACTGGTCAGGCCAGCAGCTTTCTTCAGCAGAACCGAGGCAGGGGTGCTCTTGGTCTCGAAGGTGAAGCTACGGTCGCTGTAGACAGTGATGATCACAGGAGTCGGCAGGCCGGCTTCTTGACCCTGAGTACGGGCGTTGAAGGCCTTGCAGAATTCCATGATGTTCACACCGTGTTGACCCAGTGCTGGACCAACGGGTGGGCTTGGGTTGGCCTGGCCGGCCTTAACTTGCAGCTTGATGTAAGCCTGAATCTTCTTAGCCATGAGCTACTCCAATATCGGGTACGAACGCCTGATGGCTCCCCGGATGACTTGCGTTTTATCCCAGTGACGACAAAACCCCGCAGCACACAGGGCTGCGGGGTATGGGATGCTTCGTCCGCCTAGACCTTTTCGACCTGGCTGAACTCGAGCTCCACCGGAGTAGAGCGACCGAAAATGAGCACTGCAACCTGCAGGCGACTCTTTTCGTAGTTAACCTCTTCGACACTACCATTGAAGTCAGCGAACGGACCATCAATGACTCGAACCACTTCACCTGGCTCGAACAGCGTCTTCGGCTTCGGCTTGTCGCTACCGTCGGCAACGCGACGCAGGATAGCCTCAGCTTCTTTATCGGTGATTGGCGCAGGCTTGTCTGCAGCCCCACCAATGAAGCCCATCACACGAGGAGTGTCCTTGACCAAGTGCCAAGTCCCTTCGTTCATCTCCATCTGGACCAATACATAGCCAGGGAAGAATTTACGCTCACTCTTGCGCTTCTGGCCGTTGCGCATTTCGACAACTTCTTCGGTCGGGACCAGGATCTCGCCGAAATCGTCTTCCATGCCAGCCAGCTTGACGCGCTCGATCAGGGAGCGCATTACATGCTTCTCGTAACCCGAGTAAGCATGCACAACATACCAACGCTTAGCCACGGGACACCTTTAGCCAACGATCAAGGAGACCGCCCAGCCGAGCAGGGAATCAAGACCCCACAGCAGCAGTGCCATAACCAGCACGACAGCCACGACAATCAGCGTGGTCTGGGTGGTTTCCTGGCGGGTCGGCCACACGACTTTACGAATCTCGGTACGAGCTTCCTTCGCCAGCGCAAAGAACGACTTGCCCTTCGCAGTCTGCAGAGCTACAAAGCCTGCGACAGCAGCCAGGACGAGAAGTGCGAGGACGCGATACAGGATCGGGGAGGCGGAGTAATACTGGTTACCCACTACACCGACAACCACCAAAGCCACTACAGCCAGCCACTTGAACAGATCAAAACGCGATTCTTGGGCTTCAGTTTTGGGAGTCATCGAGGAGGATCCTGTGAGAAGAAAGCCATCACACCGAGGTGAAATGGCAGGTCAGGAGGGAATCGAACCCCCAACCTACGGTTTTGGAGACCGTCGCTCTGCCAATTGAGCTACTGACCTGTAACGCTGTATCAGGCCGGCCATTATACCGGCCTGATCAAGTAAATCAACTACTTATTCAATAATTTTTGCTACGACGCCGGCGCCGACGGTACGACCGCCTTCACGGATAGCGAAGCGCAGACCGTCTTCCATTGCGATGGTCTTGATCAGGGTAACAGTCATCTGAATGTTGTCACCCGGCATTACCATTTCAACGCCTTCCGGCAGTTCGCAGTTACCGGTCACGTCAGTGGTACGGAAGTAGAACTGAGGACGGTAGCCTTTGAAGAACGGAGTGTGACGACCGCCTTCTTCCTTCGACAGAACGTAGACTTCTGCGGTGAACTTGGTGTGCGGCTTGACCGAACCTGGCTTGACCAGAACCTGGCCACGCTCAACGTCGTCACGCTTGGTACCACGCAGCAGAACGCCGCAGTTCTCGCCAGCACGGCCTTCGTCCAGCAGCTTGCGGAACATTTCGACACCGGTGCAGGTGGTGGTCGAAGTTTCACGCAGACCAACGATTTCCAGCGGATCCTGAACGCGGACGATACCACGCTCGATACGGCCGGTAACAACGGTACCACGACCCGAGATCGAGAATACGTCTTCGATCGGCATCAGGAACGGCTGGTCAACGGCACGAACTGGCTCAGGGATGTAGGCATCCAGAGTTTCCACCAGCTTCTTGACAGCGGTAGTACCCATTTCGTTGTCGTCTTTGCCTTCCAGGGCCATACGAGCCGAACCGATGATGATCGGGGTGTCGTCGCCTGGGAAGTCGTAGGTGGACAGCAGGTCGCGAACTTCCATCTCGACCAGTTCCAGCAGCTCAGCGTCGTCTACCAGGTCAGCCTTGTTCAGGAAGACCACGATGTAAGGAACGCCTACCTGACGGGACAGCAGGATGTGCTCACGGGTTTGTGGCATCGGACCATCGGCGGCCGAGCAAACCAGGATCGCGCCGTCCATCTGGGCAGCACCGGTGATCATGTTCTTCACGTAGTCAGCGTGACCTGGGCAGTCAACGTGAGCGTAGTGACGAATGTTCGAGTTGTACTCGACGTGAGCGGTGTTGATGGTGATACCGCGCGCTTTTTCTTCCGGAGCCGAGTCGATCTTGTCGAACTCAACGACTGCCGAACCGAAAACTTCGGAGCAGACGCGAGTCAGAGCTGCGGTCAGAGTGGTCTTACCGTGGTCAACGTGGCCGATAGTGCCGACGTTAACGTGGGGAAGGGAACGATCAAACTTTTCCTTAGCCATCGATACAATCCTCCGCAGAAGAAATAGTCTTGCGCTGATAAAACAAAGGCAGATATTTTCATATCTGCCTTGTTTATATGGAGCTCTTGAGCGGACTTGAACCGCTGACCTCACCCTTACCAAGGGTGTGCTCTACCAACTGAGCTACAAGAGCGAAACACTTTGTGCAAAATCCAGCAAACTTGGAGCGGGTAGCGGGAATCGAACCCGCATCATCAGCTTGGAAGGCTGAGGTTCTACCACTAAACTATACCCGCGGAGCTTGCGGCTCTCGCTAAAACTGGTGGAGGGAGAAGGATTCGAACCTTCGAAGCTCTCGCAACGGATTTACAGTCCGTCCCCTTTGACCGCTCGGGAATCCCTCCAGATGTGGCCGGCATTCTATTTGTCTGCCGCCCTGGTGTCAAGCGTTTTTTTCAAATTTTTTCAATCAAATCTGAAACTTAGCTGCTTTGACACCGCTTCCAGTTCTGCCACCTGAGTGGTGTTCCCTGTGAAGCGGGCGCCATTCTATCAAGCTATTCGCCAGTTGCAATACCCTGGCAGAAAATAATTTTGTGTTTTAAGTCTTTGAAATCGTTAGAAAGAGTCGCGAGGACGGTTTGGTCCAGCAAACGCTCGCTTTCCGGGGCAACCTTGAGCCAGCGACCATCTGCCCCCGGCAACTGCCCCGCAACCGGCAGCGTGGCAATGTCCAGACTCAACAGGCGCTGACGCAGTGCATCGAGCTGCCCCTGCCCCATTACACCACCAACTACCAGGCATTCATCCCTGCGCTTGGGTGGCGCCGACACACCCGTTTCACGCAACAGGCGGATTTCTTGCTGATTCCCTTTGTATAGCGACAAGGGGGCGACTTCCTTGACCTTCAGCGGGGCTTCCTGCTGGTGCCACACGTAATAGAAGACGTTGAGCACCAGTAACAGCAGAAACAACCAACGCATAGGCACCTCAATCCAATGGGCAGGCCATGGCCAGGCCTACAAAAACCAGATCAGGCACGACACGCGCCTGCGGCACAGCCTCCCTTACCAGCGGCGCATCGCCACCTGTGAGAAAGACCGTGAAATCATCCCCCCACAACGCACGAGCCTGCTCGAGCTGGGTACGTGCAAAACCCTGGAGCATCAACACGCAACCGCGCTCGACCGCCTCGACAGTCGAGCGGCCTGGCGCCAAGCTGGCCAACGCACGCTCAGCGGAGGCATCGTCATAACGGATACGCCGGGTGTGCGTACGCAGTTGGCTACGCATCAATGGCATACCCGGGCAGATGTATCCACCCAGGTGCTCGCCGTCCGCCGCAACGAAATCCGCTTTTGCAGCAGTCCCCAAGTCAATGACCAGGCAAGCGCCCTTGGCCAGGTGAAATGCCCCCAACGCCGCCAACCAGCGGTCCATGCCCAGGCGCTGGTAGTCGTCATAGCCATTGCGTACACCCGCCATTTCCTGGGCCGGGTGCGCCACACGAGCTTGCACGGCAAACGCCTGGTCGATCAACGCGCAAAGCGCGTCGGTTTCTTCCTCACTGCGCACACTGACAATGCGGCAGCCGGTAAGACGCACCGAAGCCAGCGCAGCCACTTCGGCCACCAACGCCTGATCGGAGTCGACAATACCGCCGCTTTCAATCGCTGCATCAGCAACATGGATTACCCGCCACTTGATGAAGCTGTTACCGCAATCGAGCTCAAGAATCATCACGCAACCTCAAACTGAGCTCACCACCACTGAAGCTCTTTTCCACCCCGTCCACCTCAAGGCGCAAGCCGCCCTGTCCGTCGACGCCAAGAACCACGCCATCAATACGTGTGCTACCGGCAACCAGCGAAACCTTGCGCCCCTGCCAGAGATGCGCCTGCTCCCATTCCTCCTGGAATGCGGCAAATCCGTAGCGACGATGCCGTGCCAATTCATGCTGCAACTGCTGACTGAGCAACGCTACCAGCCGGTTACGGTCTATTGCCGCACCCACTTCACGCCGCATCGAGGTCCACACCTGGTCGACCTGGTCATTGGCCTGCATGTTCACATTGATGCCGATACCCAGCACCACATGGCAGACATCTGCCGGGTCCCCCACCAGCTCCAGGAGAATGCCGGTGATCTTCTGCCCCCGTACGAGGACATCGTTAGGCCATTTGAGCCCCGCATCCTTTACCCCAAATGCCTGCAGGGTACGCATTACCGCCAACCCCACCACCAGGCTCAAGCCCTCGAGCTGGCGCATGCCGCCATCCACGCGGAGTACCAGGCTGTAATAGAGGTTTTCGGCAAACGGGCTGACCCACTGCCGACCACGCCGACCACGACCGGCGCTCTGACGCTCGGCGAGGACCAGAAATGGAGCGGCCTGCCCTTCCCCGGCGAGCCGCAAGCCCTCGGCATTGGTCGAGTCAATGGTTTCATGGATGAAAACGGGCCACTGCTCGCCCTCTGCAAACTCGGCGATCGCCTGCGCATCGAGCAAAGCCAGTGGCGTCGCTAGCTGATAGCCGCGCCCACGAACCTTGTGAATAGTGAGGTTCAGTTCACTCTCCAGATGCTGCAGCTGCTTCCAAACGGCGCTGCGACTCACCCCCAGGGCTACCCCCAGAGCTTCTCCGGAATGGAACCGGCCATCCTTGAGGAGATTCAACAACTTCAGCATGCCAGTCTCGACTTGGAATAAGGCAGGCATGATAGCTATGGGCTGTTGGATTGCATAGGAAAAGGGCCTGTCGACAGGGGCGAGCGGGCTTTGTGGGCTTTATTGTCGCGATCGGGATGGGAGCGGCTTTGGCCATGAAGCAGGCTGCGCGGTGGATGGCACCGGCTTTGCCGGTGTTCGCGGGTGAACCCGCTCCCACAGGGACCGCGTATGCGCGGGAGTTTTTGCGCCACAAAGACAAAACCCCTACCTGCATGCGCAGATAGGGGTTTTGCGAAATGAATCTTGACGATGACCTACTCT
>NZ_NFZQ01000023.1 GCF_002165135.1 Pseudomonas sp. SID14000
GCTTCGCGGGACAAGCCCGCTCCCACATTTGTTGCAACGTGCCGAACCTGTCAGGCCATGGTTGCCTGCCTTGGTGCATGTCTTGAGACTGGTGAGGCGGCGGCAGCGCCAGCCGAGAAATTGAGTCGGACCAACAAGGCTGACAACCATGGCCTGACAGACATGGCCACGTTGCAACAAATGTGGGAGCGGGCTTGTCCCGCGAAGCGCCGCGCGGGCGGCGCTCGATCTCACTGGCGCAGAAAGATGTCATGACAAGAGCAGGCTTGCCAAAACCATAGAATCTCCCACAGGGTCCCTGCTAATTCACAGGGTTATGTGAGAGCGGGTCCAATAAGGCAGCGCTTCAATAGAACAACCGCGGCTCCGGCGAATCCAGCAAGCTGACCAGCTTGGTCAGGGCAAAGCCGAGTTCCTGGCGGCTGGGGGCCATCAGGGCGATGCGCACGCCGCAGGGGGCGTGGCTGCGTTCTGGCAGGAACTGGCTGCCACTGACTACCGTGACGCCATTGTCGCGCGCCAGGTTGGCGAATTCGTCGCTGGTCCACGGCTCCGGCAACTCCAACCAGATGTGGAAGCTGTTGGGCTGGCTGCGGATCTTGTACTTGCCAAGGATCTCCCGGGCCATTTGCTGGCGCGCGGCCGCCTCGTCCTGCTGTACCCGCACCAACTGGTCGGCCATGCCGTTGTTGATCAGGTTGCTGGCCAGTTGCGCCATCAACGGCGATGGCATCCAGACGCTGCTGCGTACCATCGACGATAACCGCGAGAGGGTTTGCGGTGGCGCGTACAGGTAACCGATGCGCAGCGCCGGCAGCACACTTTTGGACAGGCTGGTCAGGTACACCGAGCGTTCGGGCGCATACGCGGCCAGGGGCTGGTAATCCGGTGCGGGTTCGAGAAAACCGTAGATATCGTCATCGACGATGAACAGGTCGAACTCGCGGGCGATCTCTGCAATGGCCTGGCGCCGTGCGTGGGGCATGATCGAGTTGGTCGGGTTCTGGTGGGTAGTGACGCACACCAGCAGGGAAGGGCGGTGCTCCAGGCAGGCCGCGCGCAATGCCTCGGGAATAAGGCCATGCTCGTCCATGGCCACGCCACGCAGGCGGCGGCCCATGCTGTGGGCCAGGGAGATGATGCCTGGGTAGCAGAACGATTCGCACAGCACCACATCGTCGCTCTTCGACAGGCTGCTGATGGCCACCAATAGTCCATGCTGGGCGCCAGAGGTCAGTACAACCTGTTGCCAGCGAGCATCAGGCAGCCAGCGCTGAATCCAGGCTGCCCCTGCTTGTTTGTGGGAGGTGTGACCACCCTCTGTCACATAGTCGAGTACCTGCCCCAGGTCCGGAGAAGTAGCCAGCTCGCTGATCGCCGCACCCAACCACTCACTCATGTGGGCGTCGTTGGGTTTGATGATCGAGAGATCGATCTGGCTGCTTTCGCCAGTAACTGGTGTGGGCACTGACGGGGCGGATAACCGCTGTCGCAACTGCCTGACAAATGTGCCACGGCCTACCTCTCCAACTACCAGGCCGCGCTTGGCGGCTTCGTCGTAGGCTCTTCCAACGGTGCCGGGGGTTACATTGAGTGCTTCGGCAAGGTCTTTGAGGGTGGGCAAACGATCGCCTGCTGCAAGCCGACCACTTTCGATGTCCTGTTCAAGGGCATTAGCGATCATCAGGTAAACCGGCTGGGTTTGATCGCCGTATTGAGGGACCCACATGGAAATGACACCAGATTCTGCAATTGCGCGCAGCCTAACATGAAAGCCAAGATGCAGTAATGATGGCAATCGTTGTCATTGAGTCGATTTAATTCGATATTGCATCGATTCAATTTTTGTAATTACAATCATCGCGCTGATTGGGACATGCACACTTGCGTTGTGCTTGGCAGGACACTCCACTGGATGGACTTCGCTATGGAAATTCTGGGCGCTTTCTGGGCTGAGCACTGGTTGCTGGCGGTCCTCATGCTAGGGGCGATTGCCTTCGTTGCCGGCTTCGTCGACAGCATTGCTGGTGGCGGCGGGTTGTTCCTGGTGCCGGGCTTTCTGCTGGTTGGCATGCCACCCCAGGTGGCCCTCGGCCAGGAAAAACTGGTCAGTACCCTCGGCACGCTGGCGGCCATCCGTAACTTCCTGGCCAACAGCAAGATGGTCTGGCAGGTGGCGCTGGTCGGCGTGCCGTTCTCGTTGCTCGGTGCCTACCTGGGGGCGCACCTGATCGTGTCTATCTCCCAGGAAACCGTGGGCAAGATCATCCTGGCGCTGATCCCCTTCGGTATCCTCATCTTTCTCACTCCCAAGGACCGCCCGGTCGAGGAGCGCGAACTGTCATCGCGCATGCTGTTCACCGTGGTCCCGCTGACTTGCCTTGCCATTGGCTTCTATGACGGCTTCTTTGGGCCCGGTACCGGCAGCATGTTCATCATCGCGTTCCATTACCTGCTGCGCATGGACCTGGTCTCCAGTTCGGCCAACTCCAAGACCTTCAACTTCGCGTCCAACATCGGCGCCCTGGTGGCCTTTGTCATTGCTGGCAAGGTCCTCTACCTGCTGGCGTTGCCGCTGGTGGCCTGCAACATCCTCGGTAACCACCTGGGCAGTGCACTGGCCCTGCGCAAGGGCAATGAACTGGTGCGCAAGGCGCTGGTGTTCTCGATGCTCTGCCTGTTTACCAGCCTGGGTGTGAAGTACCTGGCCTGACTGACCCTATCCATAGGAGACAACTGATGAAAACCGCATTTGTAACCGGCGCCTCCTCGGGCTTTGGCCGCGCCATCTGCCGTACCTTGATCGGCAAAGGCTACCGCGTGATCGGTGGCGCCCGGCGTATGGACAAGCTGCAAGCGCTGGAAGCTGAACTGGGCGCCAACTTCACTCCGCTGGCGCTGGATGTCACCGACCCGGTATCGCTCGAGACGGCGGTCGAGAAGATTCGCGATGCTTCGCTGCAGATCGACCTGCTGGTCAATAATGCCGGGCTGGCGCTGGGCGTGGACCGTGCCCAGGCCAGTAGTGCGGAAAACTGGCAGCGGATGATCGACACCAACATCACCGGCCTGGCCATGGTCACCCACAAGATCCTGCCGCAGATGGTGGAAGCCGACAGCGGCATGATCATCAACATCGGCTCGATCGCCGGCACCTACCCCTACCCGGGCGGTAACGTGTATGGCGCCAGCAAGGCCTTCGTCCGCCAGTTCAGTCTCAACCTGCGCGCCGACCTGGCGGGCACCCGCGTGCGAGTGAGCAACATCGAGCCGGGGTTGTGCTCGGGTACCGATTTCTCTGTGGTGCGCCTGAACGGTGACCTGGATGCCGTGCAGGCGCTATATCGGGATGTAGAGGCCATTCTGCCCGAGGACATCGCGGCCACGGTGGCCTGGATTGCCGAGCAGCCGGCGCATGTGAACATCAATACCATCGAGATCATGCCGGTGGCGCAGAGCAGCGCGGCGCTGAATGTGGTGCGCAACCTGCCGCGCTGCTGATCGGCCAGCGGTGGATGGCACTGGCGCTGCCCGCGAAGCAGGCGACGCCGGTAACAGAGCCTTTAGCTGACCCATGTCATCGCACCTTCTCGATTCTTGGCTAGTCTTACCTGTTGGCGGCCATTAATTGGCCGCCACCGTGACTACCAAGAGGCGCCGGCCATGTTCCGTGCGTCCACCACCTGATCAGGAGTGCACGATGGACCTGAACCGTCGGCAGTTCTTCAAGGTCGCCGCCGTCGGCCTTGGAGGCTCGAGCCTTGCGGCGTTGGGCATGGCCCCGACACCCGCATTCGCCGAGCAGGTGCGTCACTTCAAGCTGGCGCATACCAAAGAAACCCGTAACACCTGCCCCTACTGCTCGGTCGGCTGCGGCCTGATCATGTACAGCCAGGGCGATGCGGGCAAGAACGTCAAACAGAACATCATCCATATCGAAGGTGACGCCGACCACCCGGTCAACCGCGGCACCCTCTGCCCGAAAGGTGCCGGCCTGCTGGACTTCATCCACAGCCCAAGCCGCCTGCAGTACCCCGAGGTACGCAAGCCAGGCAGCAAAGAGTGGGTGCGGGTCAGTTGGGACGAGGCACTCGATCGCGTCGCCGACCTGATGAAGCAGGATCGCGACGCCAACTTCATCGAAAAGAACGCCCAGGGGCAAACGGTCAACCGCTGGCTCACCACCGGTTTTCTCGCTGCTTCCGCCGCCTCCAGCGAGGCCGGCTACCTGACCCACAAGGTCATCCGCGCAACAGGCATGCTGGGGTTCGATAACCAGGCTCGTGTCTGACATGGCCCGACGGTGGCAAGTCTTGCCCCGACGTACGGCCGTGGCGCCATGACCAACCACTGGTCCGATATCGCCAACGCGAATCTGGTCCTGGTGATGGGTGGCAACGCAGCAGAAGCGCATCCGTGCGGCTTCAAGTGGGTGACCGAGGCCAAGGCGCACAACAAGGCGCGGCTGATCGTGGTCGACCCCCGGTTTACCCGTACCGCTTCGGTGGCGGACTACTACGCACCGATCCGTACCGGTACCGACATCGCCTTCATGGGCGGGCTGATCAATTACCTGCTGAGCAACGACAAGATCCAGCACGAGTACGTGCGCAATTACACCGACGTGTCGTTCATCGTCAAAGAGAACTATGGCTTCGAGGATGGCCTGTTCAGCGGCTACGACGAGGCCAAGCGTGTGTATGCCGACAAGTCTGGCTGGGGTTACGAGCTGGGTGAGGACGGTTTTGCCAAGGTCGACCCGACCCTGCAGCACCCGCGCTGCGTGTTCCAGCTGATGAAGCAGCACTACAGCCGCTATACGCCGGAACTGGCGAGCATGACCTGTGGCATGCCGCAGGACGCCATGCTGAAGATCTGGGAAGAGATCGCCACCTGCTCGGTACCGGGCAAGACCATGACGATCCTCTATGCGTTGGGCTGGACGCAGCACTCGATCGGCGCACAGATCATCCGCAGTGCGGCCATGGTCCAGTTGCTGCTGGGCAACGTCGGCATGCCGGGTGGCGGGGTCAACGCCTTGCGCGGGCACTCCAACATCCAGGGCCTGACCGACCTCGGCCTGCTGTCCAACTCGCTGCCGGGTTACCTGACCCTGGCTGGCGATGCCGAGCAGGACTATGCGGCCTACATCGACAAGCGCGCCTCCAAACCGCTGCGCCCGGGGCAACTGTCGTACTGGCAGAACTACGGCAAGTTCCACGTCAGCCTGATGAAGGCCTGGTACGGCGCCAACGCCACCGTGGAAAACAACTGGGGCTACGACTGGCTGCCCAAGCTCGATGTGCCGGCCTACGACGTGCTGCGCATGTTCGAGATGATGGGCCAGGGCAAGGTCAACGGCTACATGTGCCAGGGCTTCAACCCGATTGCCGCGCTGCCGGACAAGAACCGCGTCACTGCGGCCCTTGGCAAGCTCAAGTGGCTGGTGATCATGGACCCGCTAGCCACCGAGACTTCGGAGTTCTGGCGCAACGCCGGGCCATTCAACGATGTCGACACGGCCAACATCCAGACCGAAGTGATCCGCCTGCCCACCACCTGCTTTGCCGAGGAAGACGGTTCGCTGGTCAACAGCAGCCGTTGGCTGCAGTGGCACTGGAAGGGCGCCGACGGTCCGGGCGAGACCCGAACCGACGTGCACATCATGAGCGAGCTGTTCCTGCGCCTGCGCCAACGCTACCAGGCCGAGGGCGGCGCCTACCCTGACGCGCTGATGAACATCAACTGGCCATACAAGATCCCTGAAGAGCCTTCCCCGGAGGAACTGGCCAGGGAAATGAACGGCTGGGCGGTGGCTGACGTCACCGACCCGACTGGTGCAGTGATCAAGGCCGGCCAGCAACTGGCGGGCTTTGGCCAGCTCAAGGACGACGGCAGCACCGCGTCCGGCTGTTGGATCTTCGCCGGCAGCTGGACCGAGCAGGGTAACCAGATGGCCCGCCGTGACAATAGCGACCCGTACGGCATGCACCAGGTGCAGAACTGGGCCTGGGCCTGGCCGGCCAACCGACGCATCCTCTACAACCGCGCCTCCAGCGACCCGCAAGGCAAGCCGTGGGATCCGGAGAAGAAGCGCCTGGTATGGTGGAACGGCAAGGCCTGGACCGGCACCGACGTGCCCGACTTCAAGGTCGACTCGCCGCCTGAGGCGGGGATGAACCCGTTCATCATGAACCCCGAAGGTGTGGCGCGGTTCTTCGCCATCGACAAGATGGCCGAAGGCCCGTTCCCCGAGCACTACGAGCCGTTCGAGACGCCGATTGGCATCAACCCGCTGCACCCGCAGAACAAGAAGGCCACCAGCAACCCCGCCGGGCGGGTCTTCGACTCGGTGTGGGACACCCTCGGCAAGCACGACGAGTTCCCGTATGCGGCGACCACGTACCGGTTGACCGAGCACTTCCACTTCTGGAGCAAGCATTGCCGGCTCAACGCCATTGCCCAGCCCGAGCAGTTCGTCGAGATCGGCGAAGTGCTGGCCAACGAGAAGGGTATCAAGGCCGGTGACCGGGTGCGGGTGTCGAGCAAGCGCGGGCATATCGAGGCGGTGGCGGTGGTGACCAAGCGGATTCGCCCGCTCAAGGTCAACAACCAGACCGTGCACCAGATCGGCATCCCGCTGCACTGGGGCTTCACCGGGGCTACGCGGCATGGCTACCTGACCAACACCTTGGTGCCATTCCTGGGTGACGGCAATACCCAGACGCCAGAGTCCAAGTCGTTCCTCGTCAAAGTGGAGAAACTCTGATGGCCAGCCAAGACATCATCGCCCGCTCGGCCACCACCACCGTACCGCCTTCGGTACGCCAGCAGCAGGAAGTCGCCAAGCTGATCGACACCACCAAGTGCATCGGCTGCAAGGCCTGTCAGGTGGCGTGTTCGGAGTGGAACGAACTGCGTGACGAGGTCGGTCACAACCATGGCACCTACGACAACCCCCAGGACCTCACCGCCGAGACCTGGACCCTGATGCGCTTTACCGAGCACGAGCGCGACGACGGCAACCTGGAGTGGCTGATTCGCAAGGACGGCTGCATGCACTGCGCCGAGCCAGGTTGCCTGAAGGCCTGCCCGAGCCCGGGGGCGATCATCAAGCACGCCAATGGCATCGTCGACTTCAACCAGGACCATTGCATCGGCTGTGGTTACTGCATCACCGGCTGCCCGTTCAACATCCCGCGCATCTCGCAGAAGGACCACAAGGCGTACAAGTGCACCCTGTGTTCCGACCGCGTGACCGTGGGCCTGGAGCCGGCCTGCGTGAAAACCTGCCCGACCGGTGCAATCGTGTTCGGCACCAAGGACGAGATGAAGGTGCATGCCGCCGAGCGCATCGTCGACCTGAAGTCGCGGGGCTACGACAAAGCCGGGTTGTACGACCCGGACGGCGTCGGTGGCACCCACGTGATGTACGTGTTGCACCATGCCGACACGCCGAAGCTGTATGCCGGTCTGCCGGACCAGCCGGTGATCAGCCCGCTGGTGGGGCTGTGGAAGGGCTTCACCAAGCCACTGGCGCTGCTGGCCATGGGCGCGGCGGTGCTGGCCGGGTTCTTCCACTATGTACGGGTCGGGCCACAGCGGGTGGAGGAGGACGAACATCCGACACCGCCGGATGAGAGCGTGCATCAGGTGGACCCGTCGGTCCATGTCTATGATCCGACCAAGCCCGGTGGGCAAGGGGAGCAGCGACCATGAACGACAACAAACCCATCCTGCGCTACAACGCCAGCGAGCGCAGCAACCACTGGGTCGTTGCGATCCTGTTCATCCTGGCTGGCCTGTCGGGGCTGGCGCTGTTCCACCCGGCGCTGTTCTGGCTCAGCAACCTGTTCGGCGGTGGGCCTTGGACACGCATCCTGCACCCCTTCATCGGGGTGGCGATGTTCGTGTTTTTCCTCGGCCTGGTGCTGCGTTTCTGGCGCGCCAACTTCATCACCGCCAATGACCGCCTGTGGCTGCGCCGCGTGGACCGGGTGATGCTCAACAAGGAGGAGGGTGTGCCGCCGATCGGCAAGTACAACGCCGGGCAGAAGCTGTTGTTCTGGACCCTGCTGGCGTGCATGCTGATTCTGCTGGTCAGCGGCCTGGTGATCTGGCGCGCATACTTCAGCCATTGGTTCGGCATCGAGGTCATTCGCCTGTCCGCGCTGCTCCACGCCCTGGCGGCGTTCGTACTGATCCTCAGCATCATCGTGCACATCTACGCCGGCATCTGGATCAAGGGCTCGATCGGCGCCATGCTGCATGGCTGGGTCAGCCGGGCCTGGGCACGCAAGCACCATGAGTTGTGGTACCGCGAAGTGACCGGCGACAAGACGCCGGGCAATCACGGACGAAAAGAAGGATGAGCGCTTGAGCACGATACTCGAACCTGGGCAGATCGAAGCGTCGGCGGTAATGCCGCCGTTTCTGCACCTGCCTCCCGCCAATCTGTTCGAACTGCGCGCCGCGCGCCTGGAGCAGCTGGCCGAGGGCAATGCCCTTGGCCAATACCTGAAGCTGGTGGCCCGCTTGTGCCGCATCCAGCAGCAGCTTGTGGATAACCCGCCCGGTGGCATGCCGGTGGCCGAGGAGCGCCAGCGCCTGTGCATAAGTCATGGTTTGCCGCCGCTGGCGGCAGACAGCCTGGTGCGCGAAGGCGCGTGGCTGGTCTGGTTGCAGGCCTTGCTCGAGCACTTCAAGGCGGAAACCAGCGGTCCCTTGGATGAGGCGCTGCAAGCCTTGCGTGGCAGTGACGACAATCAGCGCAAGGGTTGGGGCATTGCCTTGCTCGCCGGCCAGTACGACGCAGTGCCCGCAGCGCTGGTGCCCTTCATTGGGGCGGCCTTGCAGGCGGCCTGGTCCAGCTGGTTGCTGATGCTGCCCGCGCCCGAGCTCAAGCCCGCCGGCAGCCTGGCCCAGTGCCCGGCATGCGGTTCGCCGGCGATGGCCGGGGTGGTGCGCAACCGCGGCAAGCACAATGGGCTGCGCTACCTGGCCTGTTCACTGTGTGCCTGTGAATGGCATGTGGTGCGGGTCAAGTGCGTGTACTGCGAGTCGAGCAAGGACCTGCGTTATACCAGCCTCGACGATGACCGCCATGCGCCGGGCAAGGCGCCGCTGCGGGCCGAGTGCTGCCCTGAGTGCGAGAGCTACCTGAAGCAGAACTACCTGGAAAACGATGCGGCGGCCGAACCGCTGGCCGATGACCTGGCCAGCCTGGCGCTGGACATTCGCCTGGACGAGGAGGGCTTCCATCGGTTAGCACCGAACCTGATGCTTGCACCCGGGTAGTGGGTGAGTGTCTACACTGTAAGACCGAGTCGCCTTCTTCGCGGGTAAACCCGCTCCCACAAGACCCGCGCAGCTTCTGAGGCTTGCGCGGTACCTGTGGGGGCGGGTTTACTCGCGAAGAGGCCAGTACAGACAACGGATCAGTCCAAGGTAGTACCGCATGTCCTCCAGCCTAGCCAGCGACACCCCACGCCTGCCCTCCATCGACACCCTTCTGCGCCACCCGGCCTGCCTCCCGCTGATCGACCGCCACGGCCGCGACGCGGTCCTGGCCACCCTGCGGCAACTGCTCGACGACCTGCGCGACCCCGCCCGCACCGGCCAGCTCAGCGCCGCCGAACTGGCCGCTGAAGTCCTGCTGGGCCGCGCCGGCGAACGCCTGGTCACCCAGCAACGCAGCCAGGTTCGCCGTGTGTTCAACCTCACCGGCACCGTGCTGCACACCAACCTTGGCCGCGCCCTGCTGCCGGAGGAAGCCATCGAGGCCATGCGGACCGCCGCCCGCTACCCGCTCAACCTGGAATTCGACCTGGCCACCGGCAAGCGTGGCGACCGTGACGACCTGATCGAAGGCCTGATCCGCGAGCTGACTGGCGCCGAAGCCGTCACCGTGGTCAACAACAACGCCGCCGCCGTACTGCTGGCGCTCAACAGCCTGGGTGCGCGCAAGGAGGGGATCATCTCCCGCGGTGAACTGATCGAGATCGGTGGTGCCTTCCGCATCCCCGACATCATGGCCCGTGCCGGCGTGAAACTGCACGAAGTCGGCACCACCAACCGCACCCACGCCCGCGACTACGAGGCCGCCATCAGCCCACGCACCGGCCTGCTGATGCGCGTGCATTGCAGCAACTACAGCATCCAGGGCTTCACTACCCAGGTGCCCACCGCCGAGTTGGCGCGCATCGCCCATCAGCATGACTTGCCGCTGCTGGAGGACCTTGGCAGTGGCAGCCTGCTTGACCTTACCCGCTGGGGCCTGCCTGCCGAGCCGACCGTGCGTCAGGCCCTGGCTGACGGTGCCGATATCGTCACCTTCAGTGGCGACAAACTGCTGGGCGGACCGCAAGCCGGGATCATCGTCGGGTGCAAGGAACTGATAGCCAGGATCAAGAAGAACCCGCTCAAGCGCGCATTGCGGGTCGACAAGATCACCCTGGCCGCACTTGAGGCGGTGCTGGCGCTGTACCGCAACCCGGACCGCCTGGCCGATCGCCTGCCCAGCCTGCGCCTGCTGACCCGCAGCCAGGCCGAAATCCAGACCCAGGCCGAGCGCCTGGCCCCTGAGCTCAAGGCCCGCCTGGGTGAGCAATGGGCGGTCAGCGTGGAGCCGGCGTTGGGCATGATCGGCAGTGGCAGCCAACCGGTGGCCCGCCTGCCGAGCGCGGCGTTGTGCCTGCGCCCGCAGGTGTCGAAGAGGCTGCGCGGGCGCAGCCTGCATGTGCTGGAGCGGGCCTTGCGTGACTTGCCGGTGCCGGTGCTCGGTCGTATCGCCGACGACGCCCTGTGGCTGGACCTGCGCCAACTGGATGACGAAGCCCAGTGGCTGGCGCAGTTGCCCGCCCTGCAATTGGGGCCAGTACAGTGATCGTTGGTACCGCCGGCCACATCGACCACGGCAAGACCGCACTGCTCCAGGCCCTGACTGGCCAGGCCGGTGACCAGCGCCAGGAGGAGCGCGCCCGTGGCATGACCATCGACCTTGGCTACCGCTATGCGGCGTTGACCGAGGGGGCGCCACTGACTGGCTTCATCGATGTGCCGGGCCATGAGCGCTTTATCCACAACATGCTGGCCGGCGCCCACGGCATCGACCTGGTGCTGCTGGTGGTGGCGGCCGACGACGGGGTGATGCCGCAAACCCGCGAGCATCTGGCGATCATCGAGCTACTGGGTATTCCTCAGGCCTTGGTGGCGATCAGCAAATGTGACCGGGTAGAGCCAGCCCGCTTGGCCGAAGTGCAGGCACAGGTCAGCGAATTGCTGGCGTCGGGCCCTTATGCCGGTGCTCGGCAGTTTCCGTTGTCGAGTGTGACCGGCGAGGGGCTCGATGCCTTGCGCCAGGCCTTGCTGGCGGCCGAACAGCGCGTGCGTCAGCGCAGTGTGCGTGACGGTTTCCGCCTGGCCGTCGACCGCACCTTCGCCGTTCCCGGTGCGGGTGTGGTGGTCACGGGTACGGCGCTGGCCGGGCGGGTCAGTGCCGGCGACACCTTGTTGCTGGGCAAGGCCGGGAAGCCGGTGCGGGTGCGCGGCCTGCATGCGCAGAACCAGGCCGCGCTGGTGGCCGAGGCGGGCCAGCGGGTGGCACTGAACATCGCTGCCGAACGCCTGGCGGTGGAACAGGTGCGTCGGGGTGACTGGCTGGTGCCCGAGTGGCTGCATGCGCCCAGCGTGCGGGTGGATATCGAGCTGAACCTGTTGCCGGGCGAGACCCGGACCTTCGAACACTTTAGTGCTGTGCACGTACACCTCGGTACCCAGGACGTAACGGCCCGGGTGGCTCTGCTCGAAGGTGAAACCCTGGCGGCGGGCCAGCGCATGTTTGCCCAGTTGCTGCTCAACGCACCGCTGCAGGCCGTACACGGCGACCGCCTGGTGCTGCGCGACCAGCGTGCCCAGCGCACCCTGGGGGGCGGCAAGGTGCTCGACCCGTTCGCGCCAAGCCGTCAGCGTCGCAGCGATGAGCGCCTGCGGCAACTGCAGGTGCTGCGCGATGCCGAGGACCTGGAGCAGGCTCTGCCGGCACTGCTCGCCAGCGCACCGGGTGGTATTGACCCGCAGCGCCTGGAGCGGCAGTTCAATCGCCTGCGTGAAACCTGGCAGTTGCCGGAAGATGTGCTGGTGGTGGCCACGCGGCAGGGCCAACTGTTGTTTGCCAGTGCCCGGTGGCAGGTGCTCAAGCTTCAGGTGCTGGAGCAGCTGGCGCGGTTCCATGAACAGGAGCCCGACCAGCTCGGCCCGGACCGAGATCGCCTGCGCCGCTTTGCTGCCTTGGCGCTGGAGCGGCCCGCTTTTGTCAGCCTGCTGGATGAGTTGCTTGATGACGGCGCCATTGCCAGCAGCGGGCCTTGGCTGCACCTGCCCGATCACAAGGTGCAGTTGAGCGAAGCCGACAGCGCGTTATGGGCGCGTCTGCAACCGAAGTTGCTGGCGGGGCAATATGATCCGCCCTGGGTCAGGACGCTGGCGAGTGAGGAAAACTGTGCCGAAGCCGATGTACGCCTGTTGCTGCGCAAGCTGGCCCGACTGGGTCTGGTGCACCAGGTGGTACGCGACCTGTTCTACCCCGAGGCGACGCTACAGCGCATGGCAGAGCTGCTGCTGGGGCAGGCCGCTGAAACGCCGATAGTGCAGGTTGCCGCGTTTCGCGATATGTTGGGCATCGGTCGCAAGCGCAGTGTGCAGATTCTGGAATACTTCGACCGCATCGGGCTGACCCGGAGGGTGGCCGATCAGCGTCACATTCGCGCCGACAGCGCCCTGGCCCAGCAGCAGGCCAGGCACTGAGTTCAAGGAAGGCAATCGCGCCCGGTGGCGCGGCCGGGCTTCAAACCCGGTTGGGGACGGCAGCCGTTCCCGGGCAGGTTCGACTCCCGCTGCCTTCCGCCATTTTCTTTTGCCTGCCAGGGCCTATTCGCGGGTGAACCCGCTCCCACAGGTACCGTACAAGTCTCTGGAACTGTGACGCCCCTGTAGGAGCGGGTTTACCCGCGAAGAGGCCAGAGCAGGTAACAGTCAGGCCCGCTCGCCACACAGGTCCAGGGCAAACCACCGCTCTGCCGTGTCGACATCCAGCCCGGCCCCCAACAGCGCAACCATCTTGGCCAGCGCCGCCTCGCGGGTCATGCCCCCACCACTGACCAGCCCGGCCCCGCGCAAGCGGTTACCCGCCGCATAGGTATCGAACACAACCGAACCCTCAGGGCACTGGCTGATAGCCGCCAGCATCACGCCTCGCTGGCGCGCCGCGCTCAGCACATCCAGCAATGCCTGATCATCCGACGGCCCGGTACCGCTGCCGTAGCATTCAAGCAGCAACCCTTGCACGCCGCTGCCCAGCAACGCCTGCAAGTGCCCAGCCTGAAGGCCGGGGAACACAGGTACTACCGCCAGGTTGACCGGCTGGCGCGGGTGCTTGTAGCCAAGCTCGGCAGGGATCGCAGTGGCGCGCTCACTGTCACGATGACGCGGCAGCGCGACAAAGGCATCGAACGCCTCGCTGCGTAGCTTCGACGCCCGGCAGCCATGCAGCAGTTGCCCATGGAAGTACAGCTGCACGCCATCTTCCAGCCCTTGTTCGAACTGGCGCAGCGCGCCGCACAGGTTGCCCCAGGCGTCGCTGTCCGCGGCTCCCGCCGGCAGCATCGAGCCGGTCAGTAGCACCGGTACCGGCAGGCCCAGCAGCAGGAACGACAATGCTGCGGCGCTGTAGGCCAGGCTATCGGTGCCATGCAGCACCAGTACGCCATCATGGCCAGCTACCTCTACCGCTGCGACTATGGCATCGCGCATCGCCAGCCAGTTGTGCTGTTGCATGTTGGCGCTGTCGAGCAGCGGGTTCAGTTCCTGCAGTGTCCACTGCACCTGGGGCGCATCGGCCATGTGGGCGAAGTGTTCGCGCATGCGCGCTTCGAAACCACCAGCCGGCGCCAAGCCTTCGGGGGTTTCGAGCATGCCGATGGTGCCCCCGGTATAGAGAACGAGGAGATTCTTTACTGCTCGCATGGGAAGTATCCGTAGCGGTGAGCGGAGAAAGGTAAGCCGCCCACGAACGGGGCGGCTGGGAGGAGAGGATATCAGCGCTGCGTTTGGACTTCGCCGACTGCTTTGTCAGTGGCTGTTTCCGCCTGCGGATTGGCAGGCCAGGCATTGAGGTCCAGGTCCAGGTCGGCGAACTTGGCCGAGTCGAACACTGGCTGGTCGATGCCCGCCTTGCGCTGCTCGTCATAGTCGCGCATCACTCGCAGGCCGACCTTGAACAGCAGGGCCAGGGCCACCAGGTTGACGAAGGCCAGGCAGGTCATGGTGATATCGGCGAAGGCGAATACGGTCGACAGGTCCTGCAACGAACCCCACACCACCAGCGCCAGTACCAGGCCACGGAACACCATCAGTACCACGCGATTGCGGCTGAGGAACTGCAGGCTGTTCTCGCCCAGGTAGTAGTTGTAGAGGATGCAGGTGAACACGAACAGCGACAGTGCCACGCTGACGAACACGCGGCCCCAGTCACCGACCACGGCGGCCAGCGAGTTCTGGGTCAGGACGATGCCGTCACCTTCGAAGCCCGGGGTGTAGAAGCCCGACAGCAGGATCAGCAGCGCGGTGCAGGTGCAGATCAGGAAGGTGTCGAGGAACACGCTGAAGGCCTGGACCACGCCCTGGGCACCCGGGTGTTTCACGGCGGCCACGGCGGCGACGTTCGGCGCGCTGCCCAAGCCCGCTTCGTTGGCGAACACACCACGTTTCACGCCCATGACGATGGCGCTGCCGAGCAGGCCGGCGAAGGCCGGGTCGAGGCCGAAGGCGCTCTTGAAGATGGTTTCCAGCATGGCCGGCACGTGCTCGATCTGGGTGCCGATCACGTACAGGGTTACGCCGATATAGGCCAGGGTCTTGACCGGTACCAGCAGGTCCGACACCGCGGCGATGCGCTTGATGCCGCCGATGAAGGTGAGGGCCAGCAGTACGGCGAGGACGATACCGGTGTGCTTGGGGTCGAAGGCGAAGGCGTTCTGCAGCGAGTGGGTCACGGTGTACGACTGCAGGCCGATGAAGGCGAAGCCGTAGGTGACCAGCAGCAGGATGGAGAACACGATGGCCATGCTTTTCAGCTTCAGGCCGTGCTGGATGTAGTAGGCCGGGCCGCCACGGTACAGGCCGTCGCCGTCGGCGCGCTTGTAGACCTGGGCCAGGGTGCATTCGAAGAAGCTGCTGGACATGCCCACCAATGCGGTGACCCACATCCAGAACACGGCGCCTGGGCCACCCAGGGTCACGGCAATGCCGACACCGGCGATGTTACCGGCACCCACGCGGCCGGCCAGGCTCAGCATCAAGGCCTGGAAGGAGCTCAACTGGCCTGCCTGGCCCCGCAGCGACTCTTTGAACACACCGAACATGTGACCGAAGTGGCGGAACTGGACGAACCGGGATCGGATGGTGAAGTAGCTACCCAACCCCACGATCAGCACGATGAGAAGTTTCCCCGAGAGGAAATCGTTGATTACTTCGAGCATTGGAAATGACCTCGATTCTTATTGTTCGTGTGGAAAGACCAGCGGACGGCAGGCGCACCGCTATTCATGGGGGCGCATGGTTGGCTATGACAAGGACGGTTACAATTTCGCGGCTTGCTCCGATTTGGTGCAACTTGATGCTACAATGGCGCCATTCGCGTCACCTGAGTCCGCTGTCATGAGCGATCATTTCGCTACCAACCTCAAACTGGCTTGCAGCCATTACCGCTCTATCTCCGAAGTTTGCCGCCAGGTTGCGATCAACCGTGCGCAATTCAACAAGTATCTGAGTGGGCAGAGCCGCCCGACGGCTTACAACCTCAAGCGCATCGGCGATTTCTTCGGTGTCGAAGATTACGAATTGAATTTGCCACCCGAGCAGTTCAGCCGCTTGATCGGTGCTCGTGTGTCGGCCCCGGCCGAGCAGCCCGGCGACCCGATCAGCGATCTGTTCCGCCCATTGCACGCCCATGCGGGGAACCTGTCGCGCTATTGCGGCTATTACCTGGAGTATTCCAACTGCATGTCGGTCCCGGGCACGGTCCTGGTGTCACTGGTGCACCTGTGGGAAGAGCGCGGGCAGTTCCTTTTCGAACGCCAGGAACGCCAGGAACGCTCCAGCGCCACCGACCCCCATGCCGAGGTGCGTTGCCGCTACCTGGGTGCGGCGTTCCAGTTGCAGGACCGGATGTTCCTGGTCGACTACGAGTCGCTGACTTTCAACGAGATGAGCCAGACTATCCTCATCCCCAGCTTCAAAAGCCGCATCACCCGCCTTAACGGCCTGAAGGCCGGCGTATCCAGCGGCGACCAGCGCTACCCGGCCTGCACCCGGGTGGTGTGGGATTACCTGGGAGTGGAGATCAATCGCATCAACGCCTACCGGCAGGTAAAACTGTACCAGCCGGATGATCCACGTATAGATAACGACATCCGTGAGCGTTTGAGTGCGAGACCGCTTACTAACGGGTTGTTTGAAATCAAGTAATGGCCAACACGTCAAGCGTCGTCGAGGATGAAAGCTTCCACGGCGCTCGCAACCTGATCGGCAATCGCTGGTGCACTGCGTAAGTGGGCGGCGATGCCATGGTCACAGTCTGTAAGAAACAGGCATTGCAAACGCTCCGCTGAAACCGATTGCATCAGGGCCTGGGTAACTTCTTCAGGAATCGGGCTGTAGCGTTCGGCGCCGGCCAGCCACAGGTTACCTGCGCTAGTGCCCGGATCTTTGCCAAAACGTTGTGAATTCAGCCCGTCATATTCGCCGATCACCATCAGAACTCTGCCTTGGAACCGCTTGAGGAAGGCATAACTGTCGCAATCGAGAAAACCGTAGGGTTTTCTGATCGCGGCCGTGAATGCCGGGCCGAACGGTACCTGGTGAGCATGGTCTGGATAGACCGCCGGGCAGATCAGGACGATGCTGTCCACTTGCGGCAACTGTGCTGCAAGTTTTAGCGTTATTGCCGCACCGAGGCTGTGGCCTATTATCGTTCGACAGCGAAGTGCGATATGTGCGTGGAAACGCCGTGCTTCATCAAGGTTCGTAGCCAGTGAAGGCGACACTGCACCTGGCTCACTGGCGAGGCTATGGCCTGACAGATTGGCAGTGAGTGAACCAATGCCTGCGGCTTGCAGGCGATAGAGCAGGGGATTGAGCCGGGTAAAGTCGGAGCGCGCGCCCCCCAGGACGAATGCAGGCGCTGCGCGCTCGATATCGGGTAGCAGCAATCGGGCTTGTTGCTGGTAGTTTCCAAATACTTCGTCGATGAACAGTTCTTTGCCTGGAGCGAGTTCGTCGAACTGCCATTTCAGGCGCTGAGAAGATTCCGTTTGCAAGTGCATGGGGCCTCTAGAGGAATTGCTTGAGCCATTCGCCGAGTGGATTTCCCGTATCGAGTAGCAGTTTGATTGCCATGATGATGCAGACACTGACCAGCAGCGGCTTTATGAGGCGAGAGCCGAAACGAACTGCGCAGCGTGCACCCAATTGCGCGCCCAGAAACGCGGCCAGCGCCATTGCCAGCGCGAGCGGCCAGATGATGGCCCCACTGAGTGAAAAGACTGACAATGCGCCCAGGTTACAGGCTGCGTTCAAGAGCTTGCTGGTGCACACGGCTTGTATCAGGTGCTGGCCGAGGAGAATCACGCAGGCCAGCATGAAGAACGAGCCGACTCCAGGGCCGAAGATGCCATCATAAAACCCGATGATTGGAGCAACCGCCAGACAGAAAAGGCTAGTCGATATCTTCGCCTTGCGCGTTTGTTCATTCGGCTTTGGGCTAAAGGCAAAGTAGGCTGCTATCAGGATCAGCAATGGCGGAACGCATGCCTGCAAAAGACTTTTGGGGACATAAGTTATCGACAAGGCCCCCAAAGCGCCTCCAATAAACGACATCACCGCCATTGGGCTGCCTTGTCTCCAGTCGATCATGCCTTTGCGGGCGAAAGCGCACGTAGCCGAAACGGTAGCCGAGGCTGCCTGGAATTTGTTGGTGGCGATTGCTGCCAAGGGCTCTATACCGGAAAGAAACAATACAGGGAGTGTAATCAGGCCTCCGCCTCCGGCGATAGCATCGAAAAAGCCGGCCATGAGTGCAACAAGTGCGAGTATCGGAACAAGCGTCAAATCGAATTCGATCATTGGTTTTCCCTGTGATTAATCACGAACCAGCAGCGGGTCTTCAACTAGCACCAACGGTTCTGCAAAGGGAGAGTATCCGAATTGACGTATGAACAGGCGTCGATTGTCCTGAACCCTCTCGCGGCCGTGCGACGCTCTGCTGTTATTGCCACTCCCTTGGCTTCCGGGCTGCTCGAGTCTGTAATGGTTTGGCTTGCAAAGGCTATGGCCCGACGTTGGACTTCCCCGCCCAGAAACAGCAAAATGACTTCTTTCCTTCAATCAACCTCTCCGGATCTGCTGACTCTATGCGTATGCGCCTAATGCTGTTGGGTGGTGGCAATGCCCTCGGGCAAGCGCTGATTCGTCTTGGGGCCGAGGAGGACATCGCTTTCCTGGCGCCGCGCCCGCCCGAGAACGGCTGGACGCCGGCCAGCCTCACCCAGCTGCTGGACGATCATCGCCCTGATGCCTTGGTCAACCTGGCCTACTACTTCGACTGGTTCCAGGCCGAGGCAGTCAGCGAGCAACGCCTGGCCCAGCAGGAGCGGGCGGTGGAGCGGCTGGCGGAGCTGTGCCAGCACCACCAGATCACCTTGGTGCAGCCTTCCAGCTACCGGGTGTTCGATGGTTCGCGGGCCACGGCCTACAGCGAAAAGGACGAACCGGTGCCGCTGGGCCTGCGTGGCCAGGCCCTGTGGCGCATCGAGCAGAGCGTGCGCGCGGCTTGCCCGCAACACGTGCTGTTGCGCTTTGGTTGGCTGCTCGACGAAAGTATCGATGGGGCGCTGGGCCGCTTCCTGACCCGTGCCGAGCAACCCCAGGAGCTACTGTTGGCCGATGACCGGCGCGGTAATCCGACGCCGGTCGACGACGCTGCCCGGGTGATCCTGTCGGTGCTCAAGCAACTCGATTGCAGCGCGCCGCTGTGGGGCACCTACCATTACGCCGGCAACGAGGCAACCACGCCGCTTGCGCTGGGCCAGGCGATCCTCGCCGAGGCCGGCCATTATCGCCAGTTGGCCGTGCAGGCACCGACGCCGCAGGCCCATGCCGCGCGCCCGGATGCCAGCGAAGAGCCGCAGCACGCAGTACTGGCCTGCAAGAAAATCCTTCACACCTTCGGCATCAAGCCGCGCGCCTGGCGTGCCGGCCTGCCGCCCCTACTGGACCGGTTCTACCGCCATGGCTGACGCCCCCATCCTGATCACCGGCGGTGCCGGCTTCATTGGCTCCCACCTGTGCGATGCGTTGTTGGACAAAGGCTACGCCGTACGCATTCTCGATGACTTCTCCACTGGCCGGCGGGACAACCTGCCGGTCGGCCACCCACGGCTGGAACTGGTTGAAGGTGATGTCGCCGATGCCGGGCTGGTCACGCAGGTTGCGGCTGGCTGCAGTGCCGTGGTGCACCTGGCGGCAGTGGCCTCGGTGCAGGCCTCGGTCGAGGACCCGGTGCGGACCCACCAGAGCAATTTCATCGGCACCCTCAACGTGTGCGAAGCCATGCGCGTGCATGGCCTGCGCCGGGTGTTGTTCGCCTCCAGTGCAGCGGTGTATGGCAACAATGGCGAAGGCGAGTCAATTGCCGAAGACACCCCCAAGGCGCCGCTGACCCCTTATGCCGTGGATAAGCTGGCCAGTGAACAGTACCTGGACTTCTACCGTCGCCAGCATGGCCTGGAGCCGGTGGTGTTCCGCTTCTTCAATATCTTCGGGCCGCGGCAGGACCCGTCCTCGCCGTATTCCGGGGTGATCAGCATCTTCTCCGAACGCGCTGTGCAGGGTTTGCCGATTACGGTGTTCGGTGATGGCGAGCAGACCCGGGACTTCCTCTACGTGGGCGACCTGGTGCAGGTGATGGTGCAGGCGCTGGAGCAGCCGCAGGTCGAGGAGGGGGCGGTGAATATCGGCCTCAACCAGGCTACGTCGCTTAACCAGTTGCTGGCGGCGCTGGAGAAAGTGGTGGGTAGCTTGCCGGCGGTCAGCTATGTGGCGGCACGTTCGGGTGACATTCGCCATTCGCGGGCTGATAACCAGCGCTTGCTGACGCGGTTCGAGTTTCCGCAGGCGACGCCGATTGTCGAGGGGTTGGCGCGGCTTTTGGGTAAGCGCTGAAATCCCTGGGGGCGCTTTGCGCCCCTTTCGCGACACAAGGCCGCTCCCACAGGGATAGCGTAAAGCCAATAGACGTGCGGTCATGGCCAGCTGGTTGTATGCCCATTGGGGATCAGCGCGGTCGCGCTGGAGTACTGGCTATGGCTGCAACGAGCGAGGGCGGCCGAAGCCGCCCTGCAATGTTCAGGTCAGAACTTGTAGCCAAGGCCGACCATGTACACCCACGGGTCGACCTCGACGTCGACCTTGGTCTTGCTGTAGCCCAGTGCGGACGGGCCGTCGACGCTGGCCTTGGTGTCGATGTCGATGTACCAGACCGAGGCGTTGACCAGCAGGTTGTCGGTGATCATGTAGTCCATGCCCAGCTGGCCGGCGATGCCGACCGAGTCCTGCAGCTTCAGGTTGCTGAAGCCCTGCTGCTTGCGTGCACTACTGAGGTCTTCATCGAAGAACAGGGTGTAGTTGATGCCGACGCCGGCATACGGCTGGAACTTGGAAGTCGGTTCCATCGGGTAGTACTGCAGCGACAGGGTCGGTGGCAGTTGCTTGATGTCGGCCAGCTTGCCGTCCAGACCGCCGCCCAGGCCTTTGACCCCGACGGTGTGCTTGAATGGGCTGGCGGCCAGCAGTTCCAGGCCTACGTGGTCGGTGAGCATGTAGGCGAAGGTCAGGCCCAGCTGGGTGTCGCTGTCCAGGGTCGCCTTGGTGCCCGAGACTTTGTTGCCGTCGAATTTCAGGTCGCCGCTGCTTTCGTTGGGAGCGGTGGTGATGGCACCGGCGCGGACGATGACATCGCCAGCCTGGTGGGCGTGGGCGACAGGGGCAGCGAGCGCCAGGGCCGCAAGGGCGGCGCTGAGCAAGGACTTGTTCATGGAAGCTCCCAAAGGACGTGAGTAATCGAGTAGTCCAATGGTACGGATGCGGTTAAACAGAAAGTTTGACCCAGCTCAAAGAAGCGTCTTTACCAATTCGAAACAGTTCTCATCTCAGCTCATAAGCGTATATTTTCTCGGCTTCCATCTGGTAACCGGCATCGGCCAGTTCGCTGCTGGAGGCTCTGACCTGCATCTTTCCCTCGATCCAGTAGGGCTGGTAGAGGTCTTCGACCCGCACGCCCATTTCACTGAAAATGTGCACGATCTGGTTCGAGGGTGGTGGTGGCACGTGGATGCACGCGCCGTAGTAAGGAACTAGCAGGAACTCGGTGGTGCGGCCTTCTTCGCTCACCTCCAGCGGCACGATGTAGCCGGGCAGTTTGATCTGCTGGCCGTCGAGACTTTTTACCACCGGGGCGTCGGGGGCCTGTTGGCGCGCTGGTGGGGCGGATTCGGCGGACAGGGCGTTGCTGAGCTGCGACATGTCATGCAGTGGTGCGAGTTGGGGCGCAATGACCGGGGCGCCTTCGGGGATAAGGGCAGGCCAGTCCAGTTCGCGGGGTTCCGAGGCCCAGGTGGGCGATGCCAGCGAAAGCAGCATGACCAGTAGTAGTTGTACTGCCTGTACTGGCCTCTTCGTGGGTGAACCCGCTCCCACAGAACCCGCGAAGAAGGCGGTGAGATTTCTGATCATTGCATGCACTCAGAGGTGAATGGACAAGCCATCGGCCAGCGACTGCCGATAGGCTCGCCACGCCGGCACGCTGCCCATCAGCAGCGCAGCTCCCAAGATGATAGCCAGCAACGTCCATTCATGAGCGCTTGGCATGGCCAGCGGCAAATACAAGCCATAGTTGGCCTGCACATACCCCTGGGCCAGCACTATACCTGCATACAGCAAGCCAAGCCCGGCAGCGATCCCTACAGCCGCCAGCGACAGCGCCTCCAGCACCAGCAGCCCCGCGACATGCCACGGCCTGGCGCCAACCGAGCGCAATATCGCCATCTCCCGGCGGCGTTCGTTGAGGCTGGTAAGAATGGCCGTGAGCATGCCGATCAGGCCGGTCAGCACCACGAACAGCGATACCACGAACAATGCCTGCTCCGCAGTGCCCATCAGGCTCCACAACTCCTGCAGCGCCACCCCGGGCAGGATCGCCAGCAACGGCTCGCTGCGGTACTCATTGATCTCTCGCTGCAGGCTGAATGTCGCGATCTTGCTGTTCAGGCCGAGCATGAACGCAGTGATGGCGGCAGGTTGCAGGTCCATGGTCCGCGCCTGCTCGGCGCTGATACGTCCTGCACCACGGGCCGGCACGCCGTTGTGCCAGTCGATGTGGATGGCTTCCATGCCACCCAGGCTGATATGCAGCGTGCGGTCGACCGGCGTGCCGGTGCGCTTGAGCACTCCGACCACGGTAAACGGCTTGTCGTCGTGCTTGACCAGGCTGATCGCTGCGACACCATGTGCCAGCACCAGCTTGTCGCCCAGTTTGTAGTGCAACGCCTCGGCCACTTCGGCTCCGAGCACCACCTCGAATGGGTCGTCGGCGAACGCGCGGCCCTGGCTCAGTTCCAGGTGCTGGCGGCGACCGTACTGGTAATGGCTGAAGTAGTCGCCGGTAGTACCCATCACCCGATAACCGCGGTGCGAATCGCCCAGCGAGATAGGAATGGCCCATTTCACCCGCGGGTCCTTGGCGTAGTGCTCATAGCTGTCCCAGCGGATGTTGTTGGTGGCGTTGCCGATGCGGAACACCGAGTACAGCAGCAGGTTCACCGAGCCTGACCGGGCGCCGACGATCAGGTCGGTACCGCTGATGGTGCTGGCGAAGCTGGCCCGCGCTTCGGTACGGACCCGCTCCACGGCCAGCAGCAGGCACACCGACAGGGCAATGGCAAAGGCGGTGAGGAACGCGGTGAAACGGCGGTTGGCCAGGCTGGCCAAGGCAAGGCGGAACAGATACATCAGGCCTCCCGGGGCTTGGCGGCACGATTGAGTTCGGCCAGCGACAGGTGGCGGTCGAACAGCGGCGCCAGGCTCTGGTCGTGGCTGACGAACAGCAGGCTGGCGCCAGCGGCGCGGCATTCATCGAACAGCAGGCGGATGAACGCTTCCCGGGTGTCGGCATCCAGCGCCGAGGTTGGTTCGTCGGCGATCACCAGTTCGGGTTGGCCGATCAGTGCGCGGGCGGCGGCAACGCGTTGCTGCTGACCGATCGACAGGCTGTCGGCGCGGCGGGCGAGCAGGGCGGGGTCGTCCAGGCCCAGGTGGGCCAGCAGCTTGCTGGCCGCCTGGTCGACACTTCCATGGCGCTGCTCGGCGCGGGCCTTGCGGCTGCGCGAGAAGCGGCAGGGCAGCTCGACATTTTCGCGTACCGACAGGAACGGCAGCAGGTTGAACTGCTGGAAGATGTAGCCAGTATGGTCGACCCGGAAGCGGTCACGAGCGCCTTGGCCCAGGCGGCCGAGGTCCTGGCCGAGCAGCTGGATACGGCCCTGGCCCGGCACATTCACCCCACCCAGAAGGCCCAGCAAAGTGGTCTTGCCGCTGCCGCTGGGGCCCTTGAGGAACAGGGCCTCGCCAGCCTCCAGGCAGAATGCCGGAATATCCAGCAGCGCCGGTTGACCTGGCCATGCGAACACCAGGTCATGCAGTTCGATCAACGGTTGGCGCATTCAGAACGCGACCGCGGCCTTGGCCGGCGTGGTTTCCACGCCTTTCTGGCCATTGGGGCCGATCAGTTGCACGTTGATTTTCTGGGTGGCCGGGAAGGCCTTGAACAGTGGCGCGAGGTCCACCTGTGCCAGTTTGTCGGGGTTGGTGCAGGTCAGCTGGTAGTGGGCGCCGATGTCGCTGTGCTGGTGGCCATGCTCGTGCTCGTCATCGTCGTCGGCTTTCGGGGCGTCACCGAACAGCGGGCTTTCCAGTTCCTGCTGGTCTTCCTTGCAACCGGCGGCAGCGGGCAGGCCGAACAGCTTCAGCGGTTGCTCGAGCTGCTGGCGCACCGCCGCGACCTTGGCCTTGTCGGCGTCGCTGTTGGCGGCGTGTTCGAAGCCGACCAGGTTCATTGCCGGGCTGTCCAGCTCCAGCTCGAGGGTGTTGCCATCGAGCACGACATTGAGCTTGGCCACGCCATGCTCGTGGGCACCGAGGGTGCCATGGGCGTGGTCATGATCATGGTCATCAGCGTGGGCATTGGCCAGGGGCAGCAAGGCGAAGGGCAGGGCGAGCAACAGGCGACGCATGGACGACTCCGGAGCGGGCGGGAAGGTTGGGTTATGTTATAACGACTTTTCCGCGCGCCGCCAGTCTGCGTGGCGCAGGTTTCATGTTGGGGTAGGATGGTGGCATTGATTTGGGTTCAAGGAATGCAGCATGAGAATTCGTGGACAGATTGGTGACTGGCCTGTGGATCTGACCATCGAGCTGGAACCTGAAGAGTGGGCGCAACTGGGGCGGCAGATCGAATTGCCCGCGGTGGCGCATACCCCAGCAACGGAAACCGTGGCGACAACTCGGCAGGATGATGGGCAATGGACTGCGGCGTGTGAGGTGTTGCGCCTGGCTGGGCAGATGAACGGGCCGGAATTGCTTGATCGGCTGGAGGGGCTGGCGGGGAGTACGGCGGCGGGCAAGCGGCTGCTGGTGCGCTTGCGGCATAGCAGTGAGGTGAAGGTGGAAAGTGGCGTGGATGCGCCGGTTTATCACTGGGTGGGATAAATCTCTATTGCCTGTGCTGGCCTATTCGCGGGTAAACCCGCTCCCACAGGATTTCACCGCACTTGGGACCTGTGCAGTACCTGTGGGAGCGGGTTTACCCGCGAACGAGGGCGAAGCCCTCGCAACGGCCTCAGGTCAGAACATCGCCGCCGACAACTTGCGACGATACACGCCAACCAGCGGGTGATCACCGCCCAGCAGCTCGAACACCTGCAGCAACGCCTTCTGCGGCAACCCGTTCTCATAACCACGGTTACGCTGGAACAGCTTCAGCAACCCTTCCAGCGCCGCTTCATACTGCTGGCGTGCCAGTTGCTGGATACTCAGCTGATAAGCCGCCTCGTCATCCTGCGGGTTCTGCGCCAGGCGGCTTTTCAGGTCGGCCACTTCCGGCAGGCTGGCAGCCTGGCGCAGGAAGGTCAGCTGGGCCTTGGCGCCGGCCAGCGCAGCCTTGTGTTCGTCAGTCTTGACCGCATCCAGCACTACCTGGGCTTCACCCAGCTCCCCGCGCTCGGCCAGGCAGCGGGCGTACAGGATCAGCGCCTCGGCATTGCTGTTGTCATCACTCAGCAGCGCCTGCAACAGCGCTTCGGCCTCGGCAAAGCGGCTTTCGGCAAACAGCCCCTTGGCCTGCTCCAGCGGTGATGCGCTGGGTGCGGCGGGCAGTTGCACGTGTGGCTCGAGCATGGCGCGGATCGCCGACTCCGGCTGCGCTCCGGCAAAACCGTCCACCGGCTGGCCGTCCTTGAACAGCACCACGGTCGGCAGGCTGCGGATACCGAACTGGGCAACCACCTGTTGCTCCAGGTCGCAGTTGATCTTGGCCAGCAGCAGCTCGCCCTGATAGCCCTCGGCGATCTTCGCCAGCAATGGCATCAGCGCCTTGCACGGCGCACACCACTCGGCCCAGAAGTCCACCAGCACCGGCTTGTGGAAGGAGTTCTCGATCACCAGTTGCTGGAAGGTGGCATCGGTGGCGTCGAAAATGTAAGGCGTGTCTTGGGTCATCGCGACTCTCGCAAACTCGTGAATGGCACCACTATAAGGTGTCGCGGCTCGCGTGGTACAGGCTGACCCGGCGGAATTCGTGTGGCTCGGCCAGGTCCGGCAGGGTCAGTGCTTCAAGCACACCCAGCTGCTGGTACAGCGGGTGGCTGAAGTCGCGTACCCGCGAGTCTGCCACCAGCGCCTGGCGGCCGCGCCCGAGGAAGGCATCCAGCAACGGCAGGTTGGCGCGGTCGTACAGCACATCGGCAACCAGGATCAGGTCGAAGCGGTCGTCCTCGGCGAAGAAATCGCTGCTGTAACCCAGTTCCACCCCGTTCAGCGCGGCATTCGCGCGGCAGGCATCGAGGGCCATCGGGTCGAGGTCGCAGGCCACCACTTCCAGCGCACCGGCGCGGGCGGCGGCAATGCCGGCGATACCGGAGCCGGCGCCAAAGTCCAGTACGCGTTTGCCGGCTACCCACTCCGGGCGCTCGGCCAGGTAACGGGCCATGGCCAGGCCGCTGGCCCAGCAGAAGCTCCAGTAGGGTGGTTCTTCAAGAATTCGCCGGGTCTCTTCGCTGCTGAAGGCGCGGTCCATGTTCTGGTCGTCGATCAGCCACAGCTTCAGGTCGCAGCCGGGCAGCTCGCTGACGATAAGGCGCGCTTCGCCGATCAGGCTGCTGAGGGCCTGTTGCAGGGGCTGTTGTAGGGAGACTGGCGCCACTTATGGCGCCTTCTCGAAACGCAGCGGGCCGGTGACCTGGGTCTGGGCCTGGGTAATGCGTACGGGCGGCAGGTGCATGATCAGTTGGCCGGAGCGGCTGGCACGGCCGCGCAGTTCGACCCGGGCACCGGCGGGGAAGGCCTCGGGGTTGAAGCGCAGGCGGTAGGGCAGGGCCTGGCCGGTGCCGGTCAGGTTGCTGCTGGCCAGCAGGCGTTGTGGGCGGTCACGTTCGTCGATGACCAGCAACGCCAGCTCCACGTCAGCACCGGGGGGGATTTCCAGTAAGGTGCCGCTCAGCTCGCGCTGGTAGGCCGGCAGCGGGCCCAGTACTTCGGCGGGTTTGGCCGTGCGGGCTGGCGTGGGTGCCGGAGGGGTGTCGGGCTTCGGCCTGTCGCTGCCGCAGGCGGCGAGCAGGGCGGCGCAGCACAGCACGACGAGCGCTCGGTAGTGCATGGGGTAGTCCTTCACGGGCAGATTTCCCATGGATGTTAACCCCTTTGGCTTGTCTTGCCAGTGGGATGCGCTACCATGGCCCTCCCTTTTTTTGTTGCCTGCCACCATGCACTGTCCCTTCTGCGGTGCCAACGACACCAAGGTCATCGACTCTCGCCTCGTCGCCGAGGGCGAGCAGGTGCGCCGCCGCCGCGAATGCGTCGCCTGCGGTGAGCGCTTCACCACCTTCGAAACCGCCGAGCTGGTGCTGCCCCGGCTGATCAAGCAGGACGGCACGCGCCAACCCTTCGACGAAGAAAAACTGCGCGCCGGCATGCAGCGGGCACTGGAAAAGCGCCCGGTCAGCGTCGAGCGCCTGGAAGCGGCGTTGGCGCATATCAAGAGCCGCCTGCGTGCGACCGGTGAGCGCGAAGTCAAATCGCTGGTGGTGGGTGAAATGGTCATGGCCGAGCTGCGCAAGCTCGACGAAGTGGCCTATATCCGTTTTGCCTCGGTTTACCGGCGCTTCCAGGACCTCGACGAGTTCCGCGAAGAAATCGACCGCCTGGCCCGCGAGCCGGCTAAAGAGTGAACATGCCCAGCCAAGCTGCCATCCTCGACGCCCACTACATGGCCCGCGCGCTGGAGTTGGCGCGCAAGGGCCTGTACACCACCCACCCGAACCCGCGCGTAGGCTGCGTGATCGTGCGCGATGGCGAGGTGGTGGGCGAAGGCTGGCATGTGCGCGCCGGCGAGCCGCATGCCGAAGTGCATGCCCTGCGCCAGGCCGGTGAGCGTGCCCGTGGCGCCTGTGCCTATGTCACCCTCGAGCCGTGCAGCCACCATGGCCGCACGCCGCCGTGCGCCGAAGCACTGGTCAAGGCTGGCGTGGTGCGGGTGGTGGCCGCCATGCAGGACCCCAACCCGCAAGTGGCGGGGCAGGGCCTGCGGCGTCTGGCCGAGGCCGGTATCGAAGTGGCCAGCGGCGTGCTCGAGGCCGAGGCCCGTGCACTCAACCCCGGTTTCCTCAAACGCATGGAACATGGCCTGCCGTTCGTTCGCGCCAAGCTGGCCATGAGCCTGGATGGCCGCACCGCCATGGCCAGTGGCGAAAGCCAGTGGATCACCGGCCCGGCCGCCCGCTCGGCGGTGCAGCGCCTGCGCGCCCGTTCCAGTGTGGTGCTGACCAGCGCCGCCAGCGTGTTGGTCGATAACGCGCGGATGACCGTGCGCGGCACCGAGCTGGGCCTGGATGCCGAGACCACTGCCCTGGCACTCAGCCGCACACCACTGCGCGTGCTGGTCGATGGCCGCCTTCGCCTGCCGCTGGATGCACCGTTCTTCCAGGTCGGCCCCGCTCTGGTGGTGACCGCTGTCGCAGATGACCCGCGCTATGCCGCTGCCGGCCACGAACTCCTTGCCCTGCCGAGTGACAATGGCCAGGTAGACCTGCCGGCGCTGCTGAAGGCCCTGGCGGCCCGTGGCGTCAACGAAATCCTGCTGGAAGCCGGTGCCGGCCTGGTCGGCGCCTTTGCCCGGCAAGGCCTGATCGACGAGTACCAGTTGTTCGTCGCCGGCACCTTCCTCGGCTCCCAGGCCCGCCCGCTGCTGGACTGGCCACTGGACAAGATGAGCGAAGCACCGCGGCTGAAAATTACCGAAATGCGCGCAGTGGGCGATGACTGGCGGGTCACGGCCATCCCCCTGCCGGCGCCCGGCGTATAATGCCAGGCTTGCCCCGCGCAAACCGTTTGAGGAAGACCCCATGTTCACCGGCATCATCGAATCCATCGGCACCATCCGCAGCCTGACCCCCAAGGGTGGCGACGTGCGCGTCTACGTCGAAACCGGCAAGCTCGACCTGGGTGACGTCAAGCTCGGCGACAGCATCGCCGTCAACGGCGTGTGCCTGACCGCCGTCGAACTGCCGGGTGACGGCTTCTGGGCCGACGTCAGCGTCGAAACCCTGAAGCGCACCGCCTTCATCGACCTCAAGAGCGGCAGCAAGGTCAACCTGGAAAAAGCCCTGACCCCCACCACCCGGCTGGGCGGGCACCTGGTCAGTGGCCACGTCGACGGGGTCGGCGAAATCATCTCGCGCAGCGATAACGCCCGCGCCATCCAGTTCCGCGTGCGTGCACCGAAGGAACTGGCCAAGTACATCGCCCACAAGGGTTCGATCACCGTCGACGGCACCAGCCTGACGGTCAACGAGGTCAATGGTGCCGAGTTCGAGCTCACCATTGTCCCGCACACCCTGTCCGAAACCATCATGGCCGACTACCGCGCAGGGCGTCGGGTGAACCTTGAGGTCGACCTGCTGGCCCGTTACCTGGAGCGCTTGCTGCTGGGTGACAAGGCCGCCGAACCGAGCAAGGGCAGTGGCATTACCGAAAGCTTCCTGGCCGCCAACGGCTTCTTGAAATCCTGATTGAGAAGGGGGTGCCGCGTGGCGCTCAACAGCATCGAAGAACTGGTCGAAGACATCCGCCAGGGCAAAATGGTCATCCTCATGGATGACGAAGACCGCGAAAACGAAGGCGACATCATCATGGCAGCCGAGTGCTGCCTGCCCGAGCACATCAACTTCATGGCCAAGCACGCGCGTGGCCTGATCTGCATGCCGATGACCCGCGAGCGTTGCGAAACGCTGAAGCTGCCGTTGATGGCGCCGCGCAACGGCTCGGGCTTCGGCACCAAGTTCACCGTGTCGATCGAAGCCGCCGAAGGTGTCACCACCGGCATCTCCGCCGCTGACCGCGCGCGCACCGTGCAGGCGGCCGCCGCCAAGGACGCCAAGGCCGAAGACATCGTCAGCCCTGGCCACATCTTCCCGCTGATGGCCCAGCCTGGTGGTACACTGGCCCGTGCCGGCCACACCGAAGCCGCCTGCGACCTGGCGCGCATGGCCGGTTTCGAGCCGAGCGGCGTGATCTGCGAAGTGATGAACGACGACGGCACCATGTCGCGCCGTGCCGAGCTGGAAGTGTTCGCCGCCGAGCACGGCCTGAAGATCGGCACCATTGCCGACCTGATCCACTACCGCATGATCCACGAGCGCACCGTGCAGCGCGTCTCCGAGCAACCGATCGAAAGCGAGCTGGGCGAGTTCAACCTGGTCACGTATCGCGATGCGGTGGAAGGCGACGTGCACATGGCCCTGACCCTGGGCAAGATCTGCGCCGAAGAGCCAACCTTGGTGCGCGTGCATAACATGGACCCGCTGCGCGACCTGCTGCTGGTCAAGCAACCGGGCCGCTGGAGCCTGCGCGCTGCCATGGCCGCCGTGGCCGAGGCCGGCAGCGGCGTGGTATTGCTGCTGGGGCACCCGCTGGACGGCGACGTGCTGCTGGCGCACATCCGCGAAAGCGCCGGCGATGCACCAGTCAAGGCGCCGACTACCTACAGCACCGTGGGTGCCGGCTCGCAGATACTGCGTGACCTCGGTGTGCGCAAGATGCGCCTGATGAGTTCGCCGATGAAGTTCAACGCGATATCCGGATTCGATCTGGAAGTTGTAGAATACGTGCCCTCCGAGTGACTTGAGGCGGCAGTGACGCCCTTCAGCTCGAGTCGATACCCCTGCCGAGGCCGCCAGCATGCGGCCTCGCTATTGAAGATGAGAATATCGGAATGACCCTGAAGACCATCGAAGGTACCTTCATCGCCCCCAAAGGTCGCTATGCTTTGGTGGTTGGCCGCTTCAACAGCTTCGTCGTTGAAAGCCTGGTAAGCGGTGCCGTTGACGCCCTGGTACGCCACGGTGTCAGCGAAAGCGACATCACCATCATCCGTGCCCCGGGTGCATTCGAAATCCCGCTGGTGGCACAGAAGGTCGCCCAGCAAGGCGCCTACGACGCGATCATCGCCCTGGGCGCCGTGATCCGTGGCGGTACCCCGCACTTCGAATACGTGGCGGGCGAATGCACCAAGGGCCTGGCCCAGGTGTCCATGGAGTTCGGTGTCCCGGTGGCCTTCGGCGTGCTGACCGTCGACTCCATCGAACAGGCTATCGAGCGTTCCGGCACCAAGGCCGGCAACAAAGGTGCTGAAGCTGCCCTGTCCGCTCTGGAAATGGTCAGCCTGCTGGCGCAGTTGGAGGCCAAGTGATTAGCGACGAAAGCGATCGTTTCAACCCGCGCGATCCAAAACCTGCGGATGCCGGCAAGCCCTCGAAGAGTGCCAAGCGGCGCGAAGCCCGCAAGCTCGCGACCCAGGCGCTGTACCAGTGGCACATGGCGCAGCATTCGCTGAACGAGATCGAAGCGCAGTTCCGGGTCGATAACGATTTCTCCGATGTCGACGGCGCTTATTTCCGCGAGATCCTGCATGGGGTCCCGGCGATCAAGAGCGAAATCGACAGCGCCCTCAAGCCATGCCTGGACCTGGCACTGGAAGAACTCGACCCGGTCGAGCTGGCCGTGCTGCGTCTGTCCACCTGGGAGTTCATCAAGCGTGTCGACGTACCGTACCGCGTGGTGATCAACGAAGGTGTCGAGCTGGCCAAGGTCTTCGGTGCCACCGACGGCCACAAGTTCGTCAACGGCGTGCTGGACAAGCTGGCCCCGAACCTGCGTGAAGCAGAAGTCAAGGCGAACAAGCGCTGACCCTGGCGCTTGCGGACCATGGGTGAGTTCGAGCTGATCAGCCATTACTTCGCCGCCGCGCCCTGTGCGCAAGGCGGTGAAGGCGTGGCCCTGGGCATCGGCGACGACTGCGCCCTGCTGAGCCTTCCCGCCGGCGAGCAACTGGCGGTGTCGACTGACACCCTGGTCGCCGGAGTGCATTTTCCGGCTGTGTGCGATCCGTGGTTGCTCGGGCAGCGTTCACTGGCCGTGGCGGCCAGCGACCTGGCGGCGATGGGCGCCACCCCCATCGGTTTCACCCTTGCCCTGACCTTGCCCGAGGTCAGCACCGAGTGGCTGCAAGCCTACGCCAGTGGCCTGAACCGCATGGCCGGCCACTGCCAGTTGCGTCTGATCGGTGGCGACACCACCCGTGGCCCCCTGAGCATCACCATGACCGTGTTCGGTCGGGTTCCGACGGGGCAGGCGTTGCGCCGAGACGGCGCTCGCCCGGGCGACCTGCTGTGCGTGGGTGGTGAGCTGGGTAACGCGGCAGGGGCCTTGCCGCTGGTGCTGGGCCAGCGGCAGGCCGCTACCGCGCTGGCGCAACCGTTGCTCGATCATTACTGGTCGCCGTCGCCGCAGTTCGCTCTGGGCCAACTGCTGCGCGGGCGTGCCACCTCTGCGCTGGATGTTTCCGATGGCCTGCTGGCCGACTGCGGGCATATCGCCAAGGCCTCCCGCGTGGCGCTTGAGGTGAACCTGGAGCAGGTACCGGTGTCATCCGCCCTGCAGGGCTTCCTCGGTGCCGAGGCAGCCGTACACGCGGCGCTTACTGGTGGCGACGACTATGTGCTGGCGTTCACCTTGCCGCCAGCCGAGCTTTCATCCCTGCAGGCACCAGGCCTGGCGGCGTTCCATGTCATCGGGCGGGTGCTCGAAGGGCAGGGCGTCAGCCTGCGCGACCGGCAGGGCCAGGACATCACCCCGCGGCAACGCGGCTATCAACATTTTAGGGAGACACCGTGACCGATCACCCCAACCAGGTGCCTGCGGAGTTCGTTCCGCCTTCGGTCTGGCGCAACCCGTGGCACTTCATCGCCTTCGGTTTCGGCTCCGGCACCTTGCCCAAGGCACCGGGTACCTGGGGCTCGCTGGTGGCCATACCATTCATCCCGCTGTGGCAGATGCTGCCCGACTGGGGTTACTGGCTGTTGCTGGGCGTGAGCATGCTGTTCGGCTTCTGGCTCTGCGGCAAGGTCGCCAATGACTTGCGCGTCCACGACCATGAAGGCATTGTCTGGGACGAGATCGTCGGCATGTGGATAACCCTCTGGCTGGTGCCGGAAGGCTGGCAGTGGCTGCTGGCGGGGTTCCTGATGTTCCGCTTCTTCGACATCCTCAAGCCGTGGCCGATCCGCTGGGTCGACCGTCATGTGCATGGGGGCGTCGGGATCATGCTCGACGATATCCTGGCCGGCGTCTTTGCCTGGCTGGGCATGCAGGTTCTGGTTTGGGCGGTTGCCTGATACAGGGGGCGCGTGAATGGCCTTGAGGACGATGCCGCTGGCAATGCTGGTGAGCCTTGCCCAGTGGACGGCAGCAGCCATATCCCTTCAGTGCGGGACCGGGCGATAGTCGCTGCTAAGCATCGAACTTTTCGATCTTAACCCTCGGTATTCAGCCAGCCCACAGCCCCCAACCTGCTGATACAATCGGCCCACGAGAAATTTCCTACTTATGCCAGGAGCACAACGTGCCCGTCGTCTTTGTTGCCGCCTCTAAACTCCCGACTCCCTTCGCGACCTTCACCATGCATGGCTTTCTCGACGAAGCCACTGGCCGTGAGCACGTGGTGCTCAGCCTGGGTGACATCGCGGACGGCCAGCCGGTGCTGGGGCGCCTGCACTCCGAGTGCCTGACCGGCGATGCCCTGTTCAGCCAGCGCTGCGACTGCGGCTCGCAGCTGGAAGCGGCGCTGCAGGCCATTGCCCGTGAAGGCCGTGGCGTGTTGCTGTACCTGCGCCAGGAAGGCCGTGGCATCGGCCTGCTGAACAAGATTCGCGCCTACGAGCTGCAGGATGGCGGCGCCGATACCGTCGAGGCCAACGAGCGCCTGGGCTTCGCCGCCGACCAGCGCGACTACGCCATGTGCCTGCCGATGCTGGAACACCTGGGGGTGAAGTCACTGCGCCTGATGACCAACAACCCGCGCAAGGTCAAAGCCCTGACCGACATGAACATCGTCGTCGCCGAGCGCGTGCCGCTGCACACCGGGCACAACCCGCACAACCGCTACTACCTGGCCACCAAGGCCGGCAAGCTGGGCCACATGCTGGGTAACGAGCACCAGGGCGAGGTGCCCCAGGCGTGACCCGTGCCGAGGTCAAGCGGCGCCTGGCGCTGGCCTGGTGGCAGTACCTGGCGGCGGGCCTGGTGCCGCTGCCAGTGATGGCCTGGGCCTTCGGTGGTGGTGATGCGCTGGCCTCGGTGCTGGCCATGCCACTGTTCATTGCTGGCGCGGCGACCATGTTCCTCAGCCTGCCGCGTTTCGGTGCCTACAAACGCGCCCTCATCGCTACCTCCAAGGTGCTTGGCACTGGCGAAGAGCCCGCCGCCTGGATCGAGCTGGCGCGGGTACGGCGCCTGGCCATGCTGTATGCCTGCTTCCCCGCCTGGGTCGCCGGCCTGTCGGTGCTGGTCGGCCTTGAGGTGGTGCCACAGATCCTGCTGGCATTGTCCACCGTGGTTGTACTGTACCTCTACCGCATTCCACGTCAGCTCGGCTGATGCGCCTGCTGCCCGGCCTGCTGGCGCTGTTCGCCTGCTCCGCACTGGCCGGTGAACCCCTGCGGGTTGTCAGCCTGGCCCCGTCGATGAGCGAGATCATGCTCGAACTGCAGGCCGACGATCTGCTGGTAGGTGTGCTCGACGGTGGCGAACGGCCGGCAGCGTTGCGCGAGCTGCCCTCGGTGGGGCACCAGGGGCAACTGGACCTGGAGCGCCTGGTCAGCCTGCGCCCAGACCTGTTGCTGCTATGGCCTGGCAGTGTGCCGCCGGCCCAACGCGACCAGCTCAAGCGCCTTGGCATCCCCACGTTCAGCGCCGAACCCCATGATCTCGACCAACTGATCAAGCAGATCGAAGCCATCGCCGAGCGTATCGGCCGTGCCGAACAAGGCCATCGGTATGCCCAGGCCCTGCGTGACCGATTGCGGCAGTTGCGCCAGCAGTATCGACGGGACGAGCCGTTGCAGGTGTTCTATCAGGTCTGGGACCGACCGCTGTATACGCTCGGTGGCCGGCAGGTGGTCAGCGATGCCCTGGCCGTGTGCGGGGCGCGTAATGTCTTCGCTGATCTCACCCAGCCAGCGCCGCAGGTAAATGTGGAATCTGTGCTGCTGCGCAACCCGCAGGTCATTCTGGCGGGTGATGAAGCGCAGCTGGCGAGCTGGAAGGCTTGGCCGCAACTGCGTGCGGTTGCCGATGATGGTCTACTGGTGGTGCCCGACAAAGGCCTGGAGCGGCCTAGCGGGCAGATGATCGAAGCTACGGCGCGCTTGTGCGCGCTGCTCGAGGCTAACGCGCCGGCGTCCAAGTGAGCTTTTGCGAGGGCTGCGCCCTCGATCGCGACGCAAGGCCGCTCCTACAGGGACTGCACAAGGCTTGGTGTTTGCACGACCTTTGTGGGAGCGGCCTTGTGTCGCGAAAGGGCCGCAAAGCGGCCCCAGGGATTACAACCCGAGCCTGGCCATCCGAGCCTTCACCGACGCCTCGATCCCGGCCGCATCCAGCCCACACTCAGCCAGCATCTGCGCAGGTTTGGCGTGCTCGACATAGATGTCCGGCAACCCCAGGTGCAGCAGCGGTTTCACGATCGCCTGGCTGGCCAGGAACTCACCAACAGCCGCACCCGCACCGCCCATGATGGCGTTCTCTTCGATGGTCACCAGCAGCTCATGGCTTGCAGCCAGCTCCAGCACCAGCGCCTCGTCCAGCGGCTTGACGAAGCGCATGTCGACCACGGTAGCGTTGATCTGCTCAGCCACCTGCATGGCCTCGGCCAGTTGCACGCCGAACACCAGCAGGGCGACTTTCTCGCCCTGGCGACGGACCACACCCTTGCCGATTTCCAGCGGTTCCAGATCACCACTGATCGGCGCGTTCGGGCCGGTGCCACGCGGGTAGCGCACAGCCGCCGGGCCGTTGTACAGGTGGCCGGTGCTGAGCATCTTGCGCAGCTCGTTCTCGTCGCTTGGGGTCATTACCAGCATGCCCGGGATGCAGCGCAGGTACGACAGGTCGTAGCTGCCCGCGTGGGTCGGGCCGTCTTCGCCAACCAGGCCGGCGCGGTCAATGGCGAACAGCACGTCGAGGTTCTGGACTGCCACGTCGTGGATCAGCTGGTCGTAGGCGCGCTGCAGGAAGGTGGAGTAGATCGCCACCACCGGCTTGCTGCCCTCGCAGGCCATGCCGGCCGCCAGGGTCACGGCATGCTGCTCGGCGATCGCCACGTCGAAGTAACGCTCCGGGTAGCGCTCGCTGAAAGCGACCAGGTCGGAGCCTTCCTTCATCGCCGGGGTAATGCCCACCAGGCGGTTGTCGGCGGCGGCCATGTCGCACAGCCATTGGCCGAACACCGAAGAGTATTTCGGGCCGCTGGCTTTCTTCGGGGCGGCGGGTTTGTCGACCGGCTCCAGCTTGGTGATGGCGTGGTAGCCGATCGGGTCGATCTCGGCCGGGGCGAAGCCCTTGCCCTTCTTGGTCACCACGTGCAGGAACTGCGGGCCCTTGAGGTCACGCATGTTGCGCAGGGTGGCGATCATGGTCGGCAGGTCGTGGCCGTCAATCGGGCCGATGTAGTTCCAGCCCAGTTCTTCGAACAGCGTGCCCGGCACCAGCATGCCTTTGGCGTATTCTTCGGTGCGGCGGGCGATTTCCCAGGCGCCCGGCAGGCGTGACAGGACCTTCTTGCTGCCTTCGCGCATGCTCGCGTAGGTACGGCTGGAAAGGATCTTGGCCAGGTAGTTGGACAGGCCGCCGACATTGCGCGAAATCGACATGTCATTGTCGTTAAGGATCACCAGCATGTCGGCGTTGACTTCCTGGGCGTGGTTCAACGCCTCGAAGGCCATGCCGGCCGTCAGCGCGCCGTCACCGATCACCGCGATCGACTTGCGTGCGCTGTTCTGCAGACGGGCGGCAATGGCCATGCCCAGTGCGGCGCTTATCGAGGTGCTGGAGTGGCCGACGCCGAAGGTGTCGTATTCGCTCTCGCTACGGCGCGGGAAGGCCGCGATGCCGTCCTTCTGGCGCAGGCTGAGCATGCGGTTACGGCGCCCGGTGAGAATCTTGTGCGGGTAGGCCTGGTGGCCCACGTCCCACACCAACCGGTCGTCCGGGGTATCGAAGACGTAGTGCAGGGCGATGGTCAGCTCAATGACGCCCAGGCCGGCACCAAAGTGCCCACCTGTCTGCCCCACGGTGTAGAGAAGCTCCTGGCGCAACTCGTCGGCCAGGGTCTCCAGGTCGGCTTCGGCCAGCCGGCGCAGGCCGGCAGGCGTGTCAGCGCGGTCGAGCAACGGCGTGACCGGGCGTTCGCGGGGGATCTCTTGAAACGTCGTGGGCATCAGGCGAGTCGTTATAGGTGTGTGAAGACGCGGCAGTTTACCCCATTGTAGGAAATACTGCCCATTCAGACGGATGTCGCATGGGGCTGCTATGCAGCCCTTCGCGGGGAAACCCGCTCCCACATGTGTAGCGCTGTCCTGTAGGAGCGGGCTTGCCCGCGAAGGGCCGCACAGCGGCCCCAATCAAATCAGTTGCGGCGTTCGACGATGTAACGCGCCAACGCTCGAAGCGGTTCGGCGTTATCGCCGAACCCTTGTAGTGCGACCAGCGCCTGGTCACGCAATTCGATCGCATAGGCCTTGGCCGCGTCCAGTCCCAGCAGCGCCGGGTAGGTTGGTTTGTCACGGGCGATATCAGCCCCTTGGCGTTTGCCCAGGGTGGCGGTGTCGCTCTCCACGTCGAGGATGTCGTCCTGCACCTGGAACGCCAGGCCAATGGCCTGCGCATAGGTCTGCAGGGCATCCAGTTGTGCCTGTTCGGCGCGGGCGCTTGCCAGAGCGCCGAGACGCACGCTGGCTTCGATCAGCGCACCGGTCTTGTGTCGGTGCATGAACTCCAGTGCCTGCTGGTCCAGCTTCAGGCCCACCGAGCCCAGGTCGATGGCCTGGCCACCGACCATGCCTGCCGGGCCGGCAGCCTTGGCCAGGGCCTGGACCATGGCCAGGCGAATGCTGTCGGCCTGCGGGCTCAGGCGCGGGTCGAGCAGGGCGCTGAAGGCCAGGCTCTGCAAACCGTCGCCGGCTAGGATCGCGCAGGCTTCGTCGAAGGCTTTATGGGTGGTCGGCTGGCCGCGGCGCAGGTCGTCGTCGTCCATGGCTGGCAGGTCGTCATGCACCAGCGAGTAGGCGTGGATCAGTTCCACCGCACAGGCCGCGCCATTGGCCTGTTCGGCCGGGGCACCCAAGGCTTCGCAGGCCGCGTAGGCCAGTAGCGGGCGGACGCGTTTGCCACCGTTCATCACGCTGTAGCGCATGGCGGCGTAAAGGCGTTCGAGTTCCTTGGTCGGGGCGACGAACAATGGTTCGAGGGCTGCGTCGACTCGCGCCTGGCAGCTGGCCTGGTAGGTGCCGATCATGCTTCCGGCTCCGCGTCGAAGGGCTGGGCAGCCAGTTCGCCATCGCGCTCCAGCAGGATCTGCACCTTCTGTTCGGCCTGAGCCAGGGCGCCCTGGCAATCACGGGTCAGAGCGATGCCTTGCTCGAAGGCGGCCAGCGACTCTTCCAGCGACAACTCGCCGTTCTCCAGGCGCTCGACCAGTGCTTGCAGGTCTGCGAGGGATTGCTCGAAATCGAGGGAGGCTTTTTTGCGGGCCATGGCGACTGTCTCGGTGGCATTCAGAACGGCGCGACACTAGCAGAGCGGGGCGGGGGGAGCAAACTTCCGGCAGCCTGAGGTTGGACTTGCCGGCCTCTTCGCGGGTAAACCCGCTCCCACAGGTACTGCACCGGTTCCGAGTCTGCGCGGTCCCTGTGGGAGCGGGTTTACCCGCGAATGGGCCGCAAAGCGGCCCCGTGCGGTGGGTCAGGCTGGCTCGGCTTCCCGCTCCAGCATGGCCTCACGGTACCGCGCCAGTTCCTCGATGGTCAGCACCGGCAGATTGTATTGCCGCGCATACACCGCCACCTGCTCGCCACGGGCCATCGTGCCATCGGGGTTCATCAGTTCGCACAGCACTGCCGCCGGGCGCAACCCGGCCAGGCGCGCCAGGTCCACCGAACCTTCGGTGTGCCCGCGGCGGGTCAGCACCCCGCCATTGCGTGCGCGTAGCGGGAACACATGCCCCGGGCTGACGATATGGCGCTGATCCGCAGTGGAGCGCAGTGCCGCGCCAATGGTGGTGATGCGGTCCTGGGCGGACACCCCGGTAGTGATGCCTTCCGCCGCCTCGATGGTGACGGTGAAGCCGGTGCCATGGCGCGCCTGGTTGTTCTGCACCATGGGGGCCAGTTGCAGTTCGTCGACGGTGGCCTCGTCCAGGCACAGGCAGACGATGCCGCTGCAATCGCGAATCATCATGGCCATGGTCTGCAGCGAGATGTTCTCGGCGGCGGCGATGATGTCCGCTTCGTCCTCGCGGTCGTCGTCGTCGAGCAGCAGCACAGGGCGCCCGGCCTGGAAGGCGGCGATGGCGGCGTTGACATTGGGGAATTGCGGGTGGTGCATGGTGGACATGAAACGCTCCTCGTGAATGATCGATGAACGTCTCGGGGCGAACAAAATGCGCGCGCAGGGGCGCCCGGATGGCCCCTGCCTGACGCCTTCTTTCATCCGGACTATGACCGTCGGCTCTGGAGTTGCACCAGATCTGCTGACCCCCGGCATGGCCGGGGCGCTCGCGGGCTCATCTTTCGATTTACCGCCGGTGGGGACTTTCACCCCGCCCTGAAGACCGGCCAAGCATACAGCACATTGCCACCCCACTGGCAACCCGCGGCCCTACGACCTTTGGCGGTATCATGCCGGTATGCATTCGAGGAACAGCCCCATGGACATTCTCCAGGTCGCCGGCGGCAAGCCGGTCAAGTTGTGGACCGACGGCGTACCGGTCGAAGACGACGCCCGCAAGCAACTGCTCAACACGGCCAGGATGCCGTTCATCTTCAAGCACCTGGCGGTGATGCCGGATGTGCACCTGGGCAAGGGCTCGACCATCGGCAGCGTCATCCCCACCGTTGGTGCGATCATCCCCGCCGCGGTGGGTGTGGACATCGGCTGCGGCATGATCGCCGCGCGCACGTCGCTGCACGCCCGCGACCTGCCCGACAACCTGCATGGCCTGCGCAATGCCATCGAGCACGCCGTGCCGCATGGCAAGACCTTCGGCAAACGTGACCAGGGCGCCTGGGCCGATGTGCCAGCCAAGGCGGACAAGGCCTGGGGGCAGCTGGCCGGGCGCTTCAAGGTCATCACCGACAAGTACCCGCGGCTGGAGAAGACCAATAACCGCCATCACCTGGGGACGCTGGGCGGCGGCAACCACTTCATCGAGGTGTGCCTGGACGAGGCCGATCGCGTCTGGTTCATGCTGCACAGCGGCTCCCGGGGCGTGGGCAATGCCATTGGCAACCTGTTCATCGAACTGGCCCAGGACGACATGCGCCAGCACCTGGCCAACCTGCCGGACAAGGACCTGGCGTATTTCGAGGAAGGCAGCCGCCATTTCGCCGACTACGTCGAAGCGGTGGAATGGGCGCAGGACTACGCCAGGCAGAACCGCGAGCTGATGATGCTGGCGGTGGTTGGTGCGGCGCGCAAGGCGCTGGGCAAACCGTTCGAGGCCAGCCTGGAAGCGGTGAACTGCCACCACAACTATGTGCAGCGCGAGCAGCATTTTGGCCGAGAGGTGCTGGTGACGCGCAAGGGCGCGGTGTCGGCGCAGAAGGGGCAGTTGGGCATCATTCCAGGTTCCATGGGGGCCAAGAGCTTCATCGTACGGGGGCTGGGCAACGAGGAATCTTTCTGTTCCTGCAGCCATGGTGCCGGCCGGCTCATGAGCCGGACCAAGGCCAAGAGTCGCTTCACCGTGGAGGACCAGCGGCGGGCCACGGCACATGTGGAATGCCGCAAGGACAAGGAGGTGATCGACGAGATCCCCATGGCCTACAAGGACATCGATGCGGTGATGCGCGCGCAGCAGGAGCTGGTGGAGGTGGTGCACACCTTGCGGCAGGTGGTGTGTGTGAAGGGCTGACGGGTGTGCTGCCTGTGCTGGCCCCTTCGCGGGTAAACCCGCTTGTATGGTTAGACTTGAAGGGGGGGTGGGACTAAATGCCCGATTCTGACTGTTCACAGCAGTACAGACCGTGGGAGACATCGCCCCACCCCTTCCACCAAAGCGCCGATAAAGAATGCA
>NZ_NFZQ01000024.1 GCF_002165135.1 Pseudomonas sp. SID14000
CCACCCAAGCTCTGGTAATCCTTGCTAGAAAGCTCGCGCGGGTGGCATTCGCCCTGATGAAAAATCAGGACGAATATGTCACCAAAGGCGGGAAACTGGCTTGCTGAAAACCATAGAATCTCCCACAGGTACAGCGCAGCCCTAAGCTGTGGTGCTGTCCTTGTGGGAGCGGGTTTACCCGCGAAAGGGCAGGAACAGGCTGACATCCAGGCACAAAAAAACGCCCCGAGGGGCGTTTTTTCGTTACCGGGCGAATCAGGCGTAGTGCTTGGCCGCCGGGCTGCTTTCCACCAGTTCCAGCGCCACGTCGTTGTCGGCACTGACCTTGTGGTACAGGGCGGCATCGGTCGCCAGAGCTTTTTCGCGAGCCGGGAAGATTTCCTTGAGCTTGGCAGCCCAGGCACCTTTGGCCTGCTCGGGGAAGCAGCGCTCGATCAGTTCCAGCATGATCGACACGGTCACCGAAGCACCCGGCGATGCGCCGAGCAGTGCAGCCAGGCTACCGTCCTGGGCCGAGACCAGCTCGGTACCGAACTGCAGCACGCCGCCTTTCTTCGGGTCTTTCTTGATGATCTGCACGCGCTGGCCGGCTACTTCCAGGCGCCAGTCTTCGGCCTTGGCCTGCGGGTAGAAGCGACGCAGGGCTTCCAGGCGCTGTTCCATCGACTGCATCACTTCGCTGACCAGGTACTTGGTCAGGTCCATGTTGTCACGGGCCACGGCCAGCATCGGGCCGATGTTGCCCATACGTACCGACAGCGGCAGGTCCATCAGCGAACCGTGCTTGAGGAACTTGGTGGTGAAGCCGGCGTAAGGCCCGAACAGCAGCGATTTCTTGCCGTCGACCACACGGGTATCCAGATGCGGTACCGACATTGGTGGGGCGCCGACCGCGGCCTGGCTGTAGACCTTGGCCTGATGCTGCTTGACGATTTCCGGGTTGTCGCAACGCAGCCACTGGCCGCTGACCGGGAAGCCGCCGAAGCCTTTGCTTTCCGGGATGCCCGACAGTTGCAGCAGCGGCAGGGCCGCGCCACCGGCGCCGAGGAAGACGAAGCGGGCGTCCACTTCACGGCTGCCGCCGCTGTTGACGTCCTTGATGCTCACGGTCCAGCCGCTGCCGTTACGGCGCAGGCCGACGACCTTCTTGCTGTACTTGACCTGGGCGTCCTGCGAGTCGCCCAGCAGCTTGAGCAGCTTGTTGGTCAGGGCGCCGAAGTTGACGTCGGTACCTTTCAGTACGCGGGTGGCGGCGATGTGCTGGTCGGCCGGGCGGCCTGGCATCATCAGCGGCATCCAGTCCTTCATCACCGCCTTGTCTTCGGTGTATTCCATGTCGGCGAAGGCGTGGTGCTGCTTGAGCAGCTCATAGCGCTTCTTGAGGAAGGAAACACCCTTGTCACCCTCGACGTAGCTCAGGTGCGGGACAGGGTTGATAAAGGCCCGCGCCGAGCCGAAGTTGCCCTTTTTGCTCAGGTAGGCCCAGAACTGGCGCGAAACCTCGAACTGGGTGTTGATGTGCACGGCCTTCTTGATGTCGATGCTGCCATCGGCGGCCTGGGGCGTGTAGTTAAGCTCGCACAGGCCGGCATGGCCGGTGCCTGCGTTGTTCCAGGGGTTGGAGCTTTCCGCGGCTCCGGAGTCCATCGCCTCGACGACCTCAAGCTTCAGGGTCGGGTCGAGCTCCTTGAGCAGTACGGCCAAGGTGGCACTCATGATGCCCGCGCCTACCAGTACCACATCAACCGATTCGTTCTGCGCCATTTAACGCGTCTCCACAATCTACAGCTACCTAATTGACAGCACAGGACCTGGGTTCGCCAAGGTCGCCATGTCCGACTTTTCGCAGTTCTTGCAACTTCCGCGGACACCGCCAATCAGTCTTCGGGTTCGGGTATTGAACGCGGTTTGCCACGGGTGCGGCAATTCGACTTATGGTCAAGGTGTCGTGCGTGCGTTATGGAACGGCTCAGACACTCATGCGGGATGAGTGCATTTGCCGCCTGTTCAGGGCTGTTCGGGACACATCTGCCGCTTTTGCACATGCCAGACTGTTCATATTGCTCGCCACACTCTTGTGAAGTTGTGAAAACCGTTTTTTCACGCTCTTTTGGAGACGTGAACCTCAAAGGGGACTGCGCGATGGCAACCCGCAGGTTCATGCAGTGTGAAGGGCCGAAAAGCAGGCACGACAGCCGATGCAAGACCTGAGTGGAAGGCTCTCTGTGGGCGAAGCGGTGAAGTTGCCGGGGTCAATCGGCGAATGCGGGGCCCGATCAGGAGACGTCCTTATAATCGGGGGGAGATTATAGCGATGTCGCGGGCAGAAATGTCGTCATTCGTGGTTTTTATTGCTGCGTTTGTCAGGCCGCGAGGATGCGCTGGTGCCAGCGGCGGCTTGCGCGGGCGCAAACCCGGGCGCTGGCAGGCAACTCGCGACCCAGCCAGGCAAGCTGGATTTCACCGATCTGGACCCAGCCGCTGCCGCTGGGTGCCTGGCTGCATTGCTTGAAGGCCAGGCATTTGCCGTCGGCGTCGAGGCGAGCATAAGCGTTGTGGCGCGGGCGTTGGAAGAGCAGGGTCCAGAGCGAGGCCATGGCGGCGAGTCCTGTGCGTTAGGGCTTGGTGCAAGGATAAGGGCGTGGCGATGAAACGATTGTGACAAGCGGGCCGGGCCGATGACTGGTCGATGCGTGGCTAGGTATACTGTGGGCCTTCGCCGCTATTTCTGGAGTAACGCGCATGTTGCAACGTCTGTTGTTCGGTTTGATCGCCGTGGCCAGCCTCAGCCTGGTCGGTTGTGCCCACAGCCCGCAACAACTCAACCCGCAACCCACGCTCAAGGCCCAGCTCGTTCCGGTCGGCCATGGCCAGCCGGTCGTGGTCCGGGTGGTTGACGGCCGGGCTTCGCAATCCCTGGGTACTCGCGGTGGCATGTACCCCGAGACCAGCACCATCAGCGTCAGCGGTAACGACATCGTGCCCAAGCTGCAGGCTCAGGCCGAAGCCGCCGTGCGCCTGCTCGGCTTCACCCCGACGCCGAACGCCTACAACGCGCCGCAGCTGACCGTGACCCTGGCCGAGCTGAAGTACCAGTCGCCGAAAGACAACCTGTACGTGACCGAGGCCACCATCGGCGCCACCTTCCGTGCCGATGTGTCCAATGGCGGCCGCCGCTACAGTGGCCGTTATGGCGCTTCCCTGGACCAGCGTTTCGGCATGGCGCCGAACCAGGAAACCAACACCCAGTTGGTGGGCGATGTGCTGAGCGATGCCCTGACCCGCATGTTCAAGGATCCGACCATCGGGCAGGTGCTGGGGCAGTAAGCTTTCAGCTGTAAAACAAAACCCGCTGCCTGTGTTCCAGGCAGCGGGTTTTTTATTGTTCGTGCCGGCCCTTTCGCGGGTAAACCCGCCCCTACAGGGATCGCGCCAGTGCGCATGACAGATGAAACTTGATGACACTTTGTCGCCTGGGCCGGGCGTCAGGGAACGACTTGGGTAAAATGCCGGCCTTTGCCGTCGCTCACACCGAGGTTGCGTGATGTCCTTGCAAGTACTCTGGGGGTTCCTGGCCACCCACCCGATCAAGCTGATCAATCTGCTGGCGCTGCTGCTGACCTGCCCGGGCGGGTTGCTGCTGCACAGTGCACGGCGGCGCGAGGCCGAGACCCGCGAATACATGGCAATGGGCGAGGGGGTAGTAGACGCATTCGACCTTCGGGTGCCGCGCTACTTCTACATTCTTGGCTTTTCGTGCCTGGCGATGGCGTTGCTGTTGTCCTGGTTCAGTACCTGGGTCTGAGATTCGGGGCTGCAACGCAGCCCCGGCATTCGCTCAGGCAACCGGTGCCTGCTGCCTGACCTGATACTGGTTGCGTACTGGCGTCGCATACTGCAGCACCAGGTACGGCCGCTGCTCCTCAGGGCAGGCATCCAGGCGGCGTTGCCATTCCTCCTTGGCCCGGGCCAGCTCATCGGCCGGGAACATCTTCTCGGCGTTCGGCACCTGCAGCGCCTCATCCTTGCCATCCCACATTGCATAGGCCAGGTAGTGCACCGGGAATAGCCGGTAGCCGCCGAGGATCTGTCGGTCGATTTCAGCCGCCAGCTGCTTGGTGTCCTCGTGGTATTCGGTCACCGGCGGGGCGAAGTTGATGTGCACCCGGCCCTTATAGCCGGTAATGCCCTTGGCGATGCTGTTGTCGTCCTCGCCCGGTGCCTTCTTGTAGGTACCGGTGGTGGCGCGGATGTACAGCTCGCGTGCCTTGGCCTGGTCGCATGGGTCATATTCGTAGCTGATCGACACCGGCGTCAGGTTCAGGCTCTGGATCACCGCGCCGAACGGCTCGTCCTTGCGGCTCATGTGGAACATCTTGAGGATCGCCGAATCGGTGCGGTCGTCACCGTCCTTGGCCCGGCCTTCGGCCTGGGCGATCCAGATCGACGTGGCGTCGTTGCGGATCGAGTGGTTGATGTAGGCCGAGAGCAGCTGGTAGGCCGCCAGCTTCTCACGGCGCCCACTGATCGAGCGGTGTACGATGAAGCTCTTGTTCAGGCGCATCATGTCGCTGACAAACGGCTTTTGCAGCAGGTTGTCACCAATGGCGATGCGCGGCGTGGGCAGGCCTGCGTGGTACACCGCGTAGTTGACGAAGGCCGGGTCCATGACGATGTCACGGTGGTTGGCCAGGAACAGGTAGGCGGTGCCGGCCTTGAGCTGCTCCACACCAGAATAGGTGACGCCGTCGGTGGCGCGATCGATGGTCTGGTCGACGTAGTACTCGACTTTGTCCTGCAAGGTCGAGACACAGGTGACGCCAGCGAATTCCTTGCGCAGGCGGCGGGCGATCAGCGGTTTGAGCAACCAGCCGAGAGCACCGGCCGCACGCGGGAAGCGGAAGTGGGTGAGGATATCGAGGAATGCCGGGTCGCTGAGCAGGCGTGCCAGAACGGCAGGGACCTCAGCGTCGTCGTACGGTCGGATGGCATCGAATTCGCCCATCATGCTCTCTTGTTGGAAACGGCTAGGGTAATAAGGTAGGGGCGGGTTCCGAAAAACGGCTCGGACACACACAGGCCCTGTAAACAGACCGGCAATTATACGCATAAGTCACCCCGGAGGCCGCGATGCTGCAAACTGCGTTCTACGATTGCCCTTATTGTGGCGAAGAAGTCGAAACCACGGTGGACCTGTCCGGTGGCGATCAGGAGTACATCGAGGACTGTCAGGTATGCTGCAAGCCTATCCGCTTCGTGCTGCAAGTTCATGGCGAGGAGTGGATGCTGGATGTCTTCGGTGAGAATGACTGATGCAGCGCATCTACGAACCGGAAAGCCTGCTTGAGGCGGAAATGCTGGCGGGCATGCTTGCCAGTGAGGGGATCGAGGCGCACCTGGTTGGCCGTGATCTGGTCGGTGCGGCCGGCGAGCTGCCGTTGCAGGGCTTGTTGGGGCTTGCCGTGGCTGATGAGCAGGCCGAGTACGCACGGCAGCTGATCGATGCGTACAATGATGCCCTGCCACTGGTTGGCGACGAACCGGAGAGTTTCCCCGGTACCTTGATCTGCTAGGTTCTCAATTCGCCCATGTGTGGACGTTACGCCCTGTTTCGCTGGCCCCAGGCCCTTGCCAGTCTGCCGGGCTTTCCCGTTGGCCAGCCAGCCCAATGGAACATCTCGCCGGGGGCCTCGGTGCTGATCCAGCGCCAGCTCGATGGCCAGATGCAACTGGTCAAGGCGCGCTGGGGATTGACCCCGGCCTGGCTCACCGACCTGTCCCGCACCCCCGCCCATGCTCGCGCCGAAACCTTGGCCGAGCAGCCGATGTTTCGCGATGCATTTCGCCAGCGTCGCTGCCTGATGCCGGCCAACGGCTTTTACGAATGGCGTGGCAGCGTGCGCAAGCGTCCGTACTGGCTGACCCCGGGTGAGGGCGCGGCGCTGTACTTCGCCGCCGTGTGGGAGGCATACCCGGTGCAGGATCAGGTGTGGCTGAGTTGCGCGGTGGTGACCCAGGCGGCAATGAACCAGCGTCGGCCGCTGATACTGGACGAGGCGGGGCAGGCGGCCTGGCTTGACCCGGACACGCCGCTGACCCGGCTGCATGAATTGCTGGCCAGCCCGCCGGCGACGTTGCGCGAGCGGGCCCTGGCGCATTTCGTCAATGACCCGAAGCTGGATGCGCCGGAGTGCCTGACCCCGGCCTGATGGGCTACCTGCACCGGCCCTTTCGCGGGTGAACCCGCTCCCACAGGTATCGCGTTGACCTCAGGCATGCCGGGAACCCTGTGGGAGCGGGTCTACCCGCGAAGAGGCGGAGCCTGCCAAGTAAAATCTTCCGTGCGGCTATGGCGGCCCACCGGCGAGTCAGCCTAGGATACGGCGCATGTACCAAGGGAGTGTTTTCATGCGTAAGTCTTTTGTCGTCAGCCTGTTGAGTGCCGGCATCCTGCTAGCCGGCTGCCAGGCGGTGAATACCACCAGCGGCGGTGCTGTCGGCGTCGAGCGCCAGCAGTACATGTTCAGCATGCTCTCGACCGATGAGGTCAACCAGATGTACGCCCAGTCGTACCAGCAGACCCTGGGTGAAGCATCGAGCAAAGGCGTGCTCGACAAGTCCAGCGCTGTTGCCAAGCGTGTGCAGGTAATTGCCAACCGCCTGATCGCCCAGACGCCCAAGTTCCGCCCGGATGCCGCGCAATGGAACTGGGAAGTGAACGTGATCAAGAGCGACGAGCTCAACGCCAACTGCGGCCCGGGCGGCAAGATCATCGTCTACACCGGGCTGATCGATCAGCTCAAGCTCACCGATGCGGAAATTGCTGCGGTGGTGGGTCACGAGATCGCCCACGCCCTGCGTGAGCACAGCCGCGAGGCGATGTCCAAGGCGTATGGCGTGGAAATGGCCCGTCAGGGAGCCGGAGCCCTCTTTGGCCTGGGCCAGAGCGGCATGGCCTTGGCCGATACGGTGGTGAACTACGCCATGACCCTGCCCAACAGCCGTGCCAACGAGAACGAAGCCGACCTGATCGGTCTGGAGCTTTCGGCGCGTGCCGGTTACGACCCGAATGCCGCGATCACCTTGTGGAACAAGATGAGCCAGGCTTCCGAAGGCGCACCGCCTGAGTTCATGAGTACTCACCCGGCGTCCCAGAGCCGCATTGCTTCGCTGCAGGCGGCGATTCCGAAGGTGATGCCGCTGTATCAGGCGGCCAGGAAGTAAGACCCGATTTCCAGCTTGATGCGGGCCCCTTGTAGCAGCAGCCTTGTGCTGCGAAAGGGCCGGTAAGAGCACCACATTTCCTGGTGCCTGTACCGGCCTCTTCGCAGCGCAAGGCTGCTCCTACAGGTTCGGCGTCAGCCTGTCGCCTTTTGGGTTAGCCCACCCAGCCACTGGCCTTCATCGCCGAGTAGACGGCCACGATCGCCAGCACGAAGAACGCCGTGGCCGCCAGGCGACGGATCAGCGTCAACGGCAGTTTGTCCGCCGCGAAGTTGCCCGCCAGTACCACCGGCACGTTGGCAATCAGCATGCCCAGGGTGGTGCCGATAATGACCATGATCAGGTGCGGATACTGTGCAGCCAGCATCACTGTGGCGACCTGGGTCTTGTCACCGATTTCAGCCAGGAAGAACGCGATCAGCGTGGTCAGGAACGGCCCGAAGCGGCGTGCCGGGCTCTCGTCGTCATCCATCTTGTCCGGTACCAGGGTCCACAGCGCTGTGGCGGTGAAGCTCGCGGCCAGAATCCAGTGCAGTGCCGAGTCGCTGAAGAAACTACCGACCCACGCGCCCACGGCACCCGCCGCAGCATGGTTGGCCAGGGTGGCGGCGATGATACCGGCGATGATCGGCCAGGGCTTGCGGAAGCGGGCAGCGAGTATGAGCGCGAGCAATTGCGTCTTGTCGCCGATTTCGGCGAGGGCAACGATGGCGGTGGGGACCAACAGAGATTCCAGCATCAGGATTCCTACGGGGGCGGGTCGACACGGCTATGACACGTACAGCCTCCCCGCCCCGGGTAAGGTGTGCGTGTCATAGGTCTTGTCAAACCCTGGATCCGTCAATGCGGATCTCGCCATGCAGGCTGGCATGGTGGGTCGCACGCGCCATGGTCTGTGGACCAAGTATGTTGACGCGTACCGGGCGAGCTGGGCGCTCGCGGGAGACTACTCCCCTAGGACGGTGCGGATTCTGCCTAGGCAAAACGCTTTCGGCAAGCGCTGTTTTTTATCCGTGTATTGCCTGGTAGATGCGGAAGCCGTCCGCCTCGTCGCGTACCTGGCAGTTGCCAAGCGCCCCTTCGATGAGAGGCTGGTAGCGCAGGAAGCTGTTGGCAACCAGGCGCATTTCGCCACCTTTTCGCAGATGAACGGCCGATTTTTTCAGCAAGTTCTCCGATGCCTGGTAGTTGGTGTGCACCCCGGTGTGGAACGGCGGGTTGCTCAGGATCAGGCTCAGCTCGGTCGGTGCCGCGTCGATTCCATCGCCGCTGATCACTTCGCCTTCCAGGCCATTGGCGGCCAAGGTCAGGCGGCTGGCGGTCACGGCGAAGGCGTCCACGTCCAGCAGGGTCACCCGGCTTTGTGGATAACGGCGCTTGACCGTGGCGCCCAGTACCCCGGCACCGCAGCCGAAGTCCAGCACATGCCCGCTTGGCAGGCCGTCCAGGTGCTTGAGCAGCAGGGCGGTACCGCGATCGAGGCGGCCATGGCTGAACACGCCGGGCAGGCTGACCACCTGCAGCGGGCCGTCTTCCAGGGTGAGCTCGAAGCGTTCGGCCAGGCTTTCCAAGGGTTTGGCTTCTGGCGCGTGCTCGATGGTCACCTGCCACAGCTGGCAATGGCGGGCGCTGTCGAGCTTGCGCGGCCTGCCAAAGGCTTGCAGTTGCTTGGCCGCGCCTTCGATGCCACCGCGTTTCTCACCGACCAGGTACAGCTCGCGGCCGCCCAGGCGCGATGCCAGGGCGTTGAGCAGGTAGGCGGCCAGTTCGCGGGACTTGGGCAGGAACAGTACGGCGCTGTCGAAAGCCACTTCAGGGGGCTCCACCGCATAGTGGCTGCGGCCGGCGAAGCGGCTTTCGAGCATGGCCTGATCGCCCGCATGCCAAGTCCAGGCCTGGGCCTGAGGCAACTGAGCGAGCAGGCCGTCGGCGGGGGCGCCGGCGAGCAGCAGCGGCCCCTGGAACAGCTCTGCCTGGCGGAGCAACACTTCACTGCGCGGGTCCATGGACGACGCCTCCTGGAAAAAGTGGCGCAGTGTAGCAGAGGCGGGCGCCGGGCTCAGCTGACCACGCGGCGTGGCTGCCCGGCGAAAAAGGCCTGGGCGTTCTCGCTGAGCTGGCCGACGATGCGCTGGCGCGACTCCACCGCACCCCAGGCGCTGTGCGGGGTGATGATCAGGCGCGGGATGCCGGGTTCAAGCAGCGGGTTGCCGCTGACCGGTGGCTCCACGCTCAGCACGTCGGTGGCGGCGCCGCCCAGGTGGCCACTGCGCAGGGCGTCGGCCAGTGCTTGCTCATCAATCAAGCCGCCGCGGGCGGTGTTGACCACCAGCGCGTTGGGTTTGAGCAGGGCCAGCTCGCGGGGCCCGAGCATGTTTCGGGTGTGCTCGTTCAGTGGGCAATGCAGGGTCAGGGCGTCGACTTGCGGCAGCAGCTCGTCCAGTGGCAACCGGTCGGGGCGTTCCGGGCGGCCGGGGATCTGCCCGCTGAGCACGCGCATGCCGAAGGCTTCGGCCAGCCGCGCCACCGCGCCGCCCAGTTCACCGTGGCCGAGCAGGCCAAGGGTCTTGCCCTCCAGCTCGACGATGGGGAAGTCCAGCAGGCAGAACTGGCTGGCCTTGGCCCACTTGCCGTCGGCTACCGCCTGGTTGTAGTCGCACAGACGGGTGGCCAGGGCCAGCAGCAGGGCGAGGGTGTGCTGGGCGACGGACGGTGTGCCGTAGCCCTGGCAGTTGCACACGGTGATGCCCTGGGCGCGCGCTGCCGCCAGGTCGACATTGTTGGTGCCGGTGGCTGCCACCAGGATCAGCTTCAGTTGCGGGTTGGCGGCCAGGGTCGCGGCGTCGAGCAAGACCTTGTTGCTGACCACCGCCACCGCCCCCTGCAGGCGTTCGGCGACCTGCTCCGGGCGGGTGGCGGCGAACAGCTCGAACTCGTCGAACTGCTGCTTCAGGGGCGAGAGGTCAAGATCGCCCAGGTCCAGGGAATGGTGATCGAGAAACACGGCGCGACGCGGGCTGGGCATGAAGTTCTCCGAGGCAGGCGGGATTTCGGTGTCGCGGCCATTCGCGGGTAAACCCGCTCCCACAGGTCCTGCACCAGCCTCTGCAATGGTGCAATACCTGTGGGAGCGGGTTTACCCGCGAATTGGCCCTCAGCTTCACCACATAACCTGAAGCTGCCGCCGCAGTGTCTAGCTCAACCTTGCCGCCCGTCAACGCCCCTTACTCATACCTTCGCCACGCAAATCATTCCTTCGGCTGATTTAGCCGTCACATTGGCGAACTACAGTAGTTCCCAGACTTGTCCGGCCCGCTTTTCAGAAAAGGGATACCCATGTTGCAGACCCGCATCATCAAGCCCGCCGAGGGCGCCTACGCCTACCCCCTGCTGATCAAGCGCCTGCTGATGTCCGGCAGCCGCTATGAAAAGACCCGCGAAATCGTCTACCGCGACCAGTTGCGGCTGACCTACCCTCAGCTCAACGAGCGCATCGCGCGGCTGGCCAACGTGCTGACCGAAGCCGGGGTAAAGGCCGGTGACACCGTGGCGGTGATGGACTGGGACAGCCACCGTTACCTGGAATGCATGTTCGCCATTCCGATGATCGGTGCGGTGGTGCACACCATCAACGTGCGCCTGTCGCCCGAGCAGATTCTCTACACCATGAACCACGCCGAAGACCGCGTGGTGCTGGTCAACAGCGACTTCGTCGGCTTGTACCAGGCCATCGCCGGGCAACTGACCACCGTCGACAAGACCCTGTTGCTGACCGATGGCCCGGGCAAGACTGCCGAGCTGCCCAACCTGGTCGGCGAGTACGAGCAACTGCTGGCCGCTGCCAGCCCGCGCTACGACTTCCCGGACTTCGACGAGAACTCGGTGGCCACCACCTTCTACACCACTGGCACCACCGGCAACCCCAAGGGGGTTTACTTCACCCACCGGCAACTGGTGCTGCATACCTTGGCCGAAGCCTCGGTGACCGGCAGCATCGACAGCGTGCGCCTGCTAGGCAGCAACGACGTGTACATGCCCATTACCCCTATGTTCCACGTGCACGCCTGGGGCATTCCCTATGCCGCCACCATGCTCGGCATGAAGCAGGTGTACCCGGGGCGTTATGAGCCGGAAATGCTGGTCAGGCTGTGGCGCGAAGAGAAGGTCACCTTCTCCCATTGCGTGCCGACCATCCTGCAGATGCTGCTCAACTGCCCGACCGCCCAAGGGCAGGACTTCGGCGGCTGGAAGATCATCATCGGCGGCAGCGCGCTCAACCGCTCGCTGTACCAGGCCGCCCTGGCACGCGGCATCCAGCTGACTGCCGCGTATGGCATGTCCGAGACCTGCCCGCTGATTTCCGCCGCCCACCTGAACGACGAGCTGCAGGCCGGCAGCGAGGATGAGCGCGTCACCTACCGCATCAAGGCCGGCGTGCCGGTGCCGCTGGTCGAGGCGGCCATCGTCGACGGCGACGGCAACTTCCTGCCCGCCGATGGTGAAACCCAGGGCGAACTGGTACTGCGTGCGCCGTGGCTGACCATGGGCTACTTCAAGGAGTCGGAGAAGAGTGAGGAACTGTGGCAGGGTGGCTGGCTGCACACCGGTGATGTCGCCACGCTCGACGGCATGGGCTACATCGACATCCGCGACCGCATCAAGGATGTGATCAAGACCGGTGGCGAGTGGGTTTCCTCGCTCGACCTCGAAGACCTGATCAGCCGTCACCCGGCCGTGCGCGAGGTGGCGGTGGTGGGGGTAGCCGACCCACAGTGGGGTGAGCGCCCGTTTGCCCTGCTGGTGGTGCGCGAAGACCAGGTCATCGACGCCAAGGGGCTGAAGGAACACCTCAAGCCGTTCGTCGAGCAAGGGCACATCAACAAGTGGGCGATTCCAAGCCAGATCGCCGTTGTTACTGAAATTCCCAAGACCAGTGTCGGCAAGCTCGACAAGAAACGCATCCGCCAGGACATCGTCCAGTGGCAGGCCAGCAACAGCGCGTTCCTTTCCACGCTGTAACCGCCATGCGGGTCGCGTACCGCATAACGCGACCCGCATGTTAGAGCGGTGGAGCCTTGCCAAACGGCAGAAATACGCCATCCTTTAGCACTGCCAGCGCGCAACCGGAACAACATTGCAGCGAGTTGGCAGCACGGAGCGCAAATCACACTTTAGAGGGATCAAGCGTCTGTGCCTTGCTGGCTATAGTCGGGGCCAGGGGATTTTCAGGAATGGGGGAAGGCGACATGCACAAGCCGTGTCGCCGCAGGCGCAAGCCTGCAAACCGGTCGCTCGGGCCGTTCTTGAAAGGACTCACTGCCATAACAAAAAAAGTACATGGAGTAGCGTCGATGAAATCTGCAAACCTGTTCTGGCGCCGGGCCAAGTTGCCCCTGGCCGTCAGCCTTGCTTCCACGCTCGCAAGTCCTGCTTTCGCTGTCAGTTTCAACATTGGTGAAATCGAAGGCCAGTTCGACTCGTCGCTCTCCGTCGGTGCCAGCTGGTCGACGGCCAACCCCAACAAGAACCTGATCGGGGTGAACAACGGCGGCAAGGGCTTGTCGCAGACCTCCGATGATGGCCACCTGAACTTCAAGAAGGGCGAAACCTTCTCCAAGATCTTCAAGGGCATCCATGACCTGGAGCTCAAGTACGGCGACACCGGCGTGTTCGTCCGTGGCAAGTACTGGTATGACTTCGAACTGAAGGACGAAGGCCGCGAGTTCAAGGACATCAGCGACTCCAACCGCAAGGAAGGCGCCAAATCGTCCGGTGCCGAGCTGCTCGACGCCTTTGTCTACCACAACTATTCCATCGGCGATCAGCCGGGCTCGGTGCGCCTGGGCAAGCAGGTGGTGAGCTGGGGTGAAAGTACCTTCATCGGTGGCGGCATCAACTCGATCAACCCGATCGACGTGTCGGCGTTCCGCCGCCCCGGGGCCGAGATCAAGGAAGGCCTGATTCCGGTCAACATGTTCTACGTTTCGCAGAGCCTGACCGACAACCTGTCGGCCGAGGCCTTCTACCAGATCGAATGGGACCAGACGGTCGTCGACAATTGCGGCACCTTCTTCTCCCAGCCGGACATTATTGCCGATGGCTGTACCGACAACCTGCGTGTGCTCAACAGTAGCCGGACACTGCCGGCCCAGGCACTCGCTGGCCTGTCGAGCTTTGGCGTAGACGTCAACGGCGAAGGCGTCAAGGTCCGCCGAGGGGCCGACCGTGATGCCCGTGACAGCGGCCAGTTCGGGGTGGCGTTCCGCTACATGTTCGAGCCGCTGGATACCGAATTCGGCGCCTACTTCATGAACTACCACAGTCGGGCACCGATCTTTAGTGCTACCGGGGCGCCGCAGGGGCTATTCAACCTTGTTAACAACATAAATACACCCGCTAATGTGCGTGCGCTGGCGCCGTTGATCATCGCGGGCAACTCCGAGTACTTCGTCGAGTATCCGGAAGACATTCGCCTGTATGGCTTGAGCTTCTCCACCACGTTGCCCACCGGCACGGCCTGGAGCGGCGAGCTCAGCTACCGCCCCAACGCTCCGGTGCAGCTCAACACTACGGACATTCTGTTTGCAGGGGTAACGCCGATCGATCGAGCGCCCTTCAATAACGCTTCGGTGTTGACCGGCACGCCCGGGCAGGACCTGCATGGCTACCGGCGTAAGGAAATCACCCAGTTCCAGACCACGTTCACCCACTTCTTCGATCAGGTCATGGGTGCCAGCCGTCTCACCGTGGTCGGTGAAGTCGGTGTCACCCATGTAGGCGGGCTGGAAAGCAGCAGTAAAGCTCGTTACGGGCGTGATCCGGTATACGGCCCCGGCCCGTTGCCAAACGGGAACTGCGCCACTCTCAACGCCGGCACCATCATTGGCTCGGGGCTTGGTTCGTCGACCGCAAACCTGACCCGCAACTGCGAAAACGACGGTTTCACCACCTCGACCTCCTGGGGTTACCGCGCTCGTGCCATCTGGGACTACAACGACGTGTTCGCCGGGGTCAACCTGAAACCCAGCGTGGCCTGGTCGCATGACGTCTCCGGCTACTCGCCGGGCCCTGGCGCCAACTTCGAGGAAGGGCGCAAGGCCGTCAGCCTGGGCCTCGACGCCGAGTACCAGAACACCTACACGGCAAGCCTGTCGTACACCAACTTCTTCGATGGCAAGTACACCACCGTGGATGACCGCGACTTCGTCGCGCTCAGCTTCGGCGTGAACTTCTAAGCATTCAGATCCAGGACGACACGACATGAACAAGACCAGAAGTCTGCTGCAAGCCGGTGTGCTGGGCCTGTCCCTGCTGGCGACCAGCGTCATGGCTGCGGTATCCGCCGACGAGGCGGCCAAGCTGGGCAGTACCCTGACCCCGATGGGCGCCGAAAAGGCCGGCAACGCCGATGGCTCGATCGGCCCGTGGGAGCCGTTGTCGAAGAGCGCGGGCAGCGCTGACGGCAAGGGCTTCCTGTCCGACCCGTACGGCAGTGAAAAACCGCTGTTCACCATCACGGCGCAGAATGCCGACCAGTACAAGGACAAGCTCTCGCCGGGCCAGCTGGCCATGCTCAAGCGCTACCCGGACACCTTCAAGATCCCGGTATTCAAGACCCATCGCGGTTCCACGGTACCGGCAGACGTGTTCGCCGCCATCAAGGAAAACGCCACCAAGACCACCCTGGTGGAGGGCGGCAACGGCTTGAACAATTTCAGCACTGCCGTGCCATTCCCGATTCCGAAAAGCGGCCTGGAAGTGATCTGGAACCATATCACCCGCTACCGCGGCGGCAGTGTCAGCCGCCTGGTGACCCAGGCCACGCCGCAGCAGAACGGCTCATTCAACCCTGTCTACTTCTCGGACCAGTTTGTCTTCCGCGAGAGGATGAAGGATTACGACCCGAACAACCCGGGCAATATCCTCTTCTACTTCAAGCAGGAAGTGACCGCGCCTGCGCGCCTGGCCGGTACCGTGCTGCTGGTGCATGAAACCCTCGACCAGGTGAAGGAACCGCGCAAGGCGTGGATCTACAACGCCGGCCAACGCCGCGTGCGCCAGGCACCGCAAGTGTCGTACGACGGCCCGGGTACCGCCGCCGACGGTTTGCGCACCTCGGACAACCTGGACATGTTCAACGGTGCACCAGACCGCTATGACTGGAAGCTGGAAGGCAAGAAGGAGCTGTACATCGCATCCAACGCCTTCAAGCTCGACGACCCCAAGCTCAAGTACACAGACATCATCAAGGCCGGGCACATCAACCAGGACCTGGCCCGTTACGAGCTGCGCCGCGTGTGGCACGTGGTCGCGACCCTCAAGCCTGGCCAGCGGCACATCTATGCCAAGCGTGACTTCTACATCGACGAGGACACCTGGCAGGCTGCGGTGATCGACCAGTACGACGGCCGTGGCCAACTGTGGCGCGTGTCCGAGGCGCATGCCCAGCCTTACTACAACGTGGCGGTGCCGTGGTACACCCTGGAGGCCATCTACGACCTGCAGTCGGGCCGTTACCTGGCCCTGGGCATGAAGAACGAAGAGAAGCGCGCCTATGACTTCGGCTTCAGCGCCAGCAAGGCCGATTTCCAGCCAGCTGCACTGCGCCAGTCGGGTATTCGCTAAATATCGCGCAACCCCGGAGCGCCCCGGCTTGTCCGGGGCGTTTCATTTTCCTGTACCGGCCTCTTCGCGGGTGAACCCGCTCCCACAGGTACTGCACTGGACTTGAAACCTGTGCAATCCCTGTGGGAGCGGGCCCGCGAAGAGGCCGCTACAGCAATAAAGCTGGTGAATACCTCAGCAAACCCCCGTCCCAGCCCCTGTCCATCAGTCATGTTGCTTTTTGTCGCAGTCTTTTCCGGGGCAATTGCGCCCATCATCTTCAAATGCGCAGCGTTACCGGCTAGTCTCGCAAGCATCCATACCGCCGTAGTCTTCCAACCAGAACGAGCCGGCCATGACAGATCTGTCCCGTACGCATGGATTCACCAGCCAGGCCCTGGGCCTGCTGGACGGGCGTTTCTTCCGGCCGCCCTTGCCAGACGGCCATGTGCCGCGCCTGCGCCTGTGCCAGCGGCTGCAAGCCGGCCTCGGCGGGCGGCTGTTGCTGGTCAACGCCCCTGCGGGTTTCGGCAAAAGCTCCCTGGCCATCGAGTTTTGCGAAGCGCTGCCCGAGCACTGGCGTAGCCTGTGGCTGGGCCTGAGCCAAAGGGATGCCGACCCTGGCCGCTTCCTCGAACGTCTGCTCGAAGGCCTGCAGCAGTACTGCCCGGCGTTGGGCGGCCAGGCCATGGGCCTGTTGAAAATGCGCCAGCGCCATCAGCCTTTCGCCTTCGAGGAATGGCTCGACGGCCTGCTTGACGAGCTGGCACTGTACCTGCAAGCCGATACTCCCTTGTTGCTGGTGCTGGACGACTATCACCTGGCCCAGGGGCCAGTGCTCGACCGTTGCCTGCAATTCTTCCTCAATCACCTGCCCCCCGGCCTGGTGCTGCTGGTCACCAGCCGCCAGCGCCCGGACTGGCACCTGGCGCGCCTGCGCCTGTCGCGGCAACTGGTCGAACTCAACGAACAGGACTTGCGCCTGACCGCCGAAGAGTCGCTGGCGGTCATCGGGCGCCAACCCACCGGCCTGCGCGGTCAGGCCCTGGATAATCTGATCCAGCGCAGCGACGGTTGGGTGGCCGGGTTGCGTTTCTGGCAACTGGCGGCCAGCGAGTCAGCTGACGAGCAGGGTTTGCCCCAGGCCTTGCATGGCGGCGAGGGCCTGATCCGTGACTATCTGCTGGAAGAAGTCATCGACATGCTTCCCGCCGACGTGCAGGCCTTCCTGTACGACACGGCCTGCCAGGAACGTTTCTGCGCACCGCTGTGCGATGCCGTGCGTGACCGACACGACAGTGCCGCGATCCTGCGCTTCCTGCAGGCGCACCAGGTGTTCCTGGTGCCGCTGGACGAGCATGGCCACTGGTTCCGCTATCACCACCTGTTCTCTGACCTGCTGCGCAGCCGCCAGGCCAGCGAGCCGCTGGCCGGCCTGCAGCTGCGTGCCTGCCGCTGGTTCGAAAGCCAGGGCCTGCTGGACGAGGCGGTGGAGCAGGCGCTGCGTGCCGGTCACCTCGATGTCGCCGCCGACCTGGTGCAGAGCCTGTCCGAGGAGCAACTGCTGGCCGAACAGAACGTCGGCATGTTGCTGCGCTGGAAGATGGACCTGCCCGACAGCCTGCTGATCAGCACGCCGCGGCTGATCGTGCTGTACAGCTGGGCGTTGGGCCTGGCATGCCAGCTGGACGCAGCCGAGGAACTGGCGGGATACCTCAGCCGCTTCCTGCCCGCGCCTTCGGCGACCGCACAAAAGTCCATGCTGGCCCAGTGGCTGGCGCTGAGTGGCGTGATCGCCCGTGGTCGTGGCAACCGCGAGCGTACCTTGGCCTATTGCGGCGAAGCGCTGCAGAGCCTGCCGAGCAAGCGTTATGGCCAGCGTCTGGTGTGCCTGTCGACGCTGTCCAACCTGGCGATTGCCGATGGCGATTTCTGGCGGGCCCGTGGCTGGAACCGCGAGGCTCTGGAGCTGGCCCAGCGTGTCGGCAACCCATTGTTCGAAGCTTTGGCCCATTACGACCGGGCGCGGGTGCTTCATGCCCGTGGCGAGGTGTTGCGCGCGCTGGACGAAGTGCGCCAGGGGCTGCAGCGCCTGCAAGGGTTGTCGGCACAGCGCCTGTATGCCGTGCGCGCCCGCCTGACGCTTTACGAAGGCTACCTGCTGGTCTCGCGTTTGCAGCCGGCCCAGGGCCGCGCCCGCTTGCGTGCGGGGCTGGGCGAAGCGCGGGCCTGCCGCGATATCAGCGTACTGATCGGCCACTGCGTGATCGCTGCGCTCGATGGTCGGGAAGGGCACTTTGCCGAGGCCTTTGCCGAGTTGGCCGAGGCTGAGCGGCTGATGCACATCTGGGACGTGCCGCCGGTCTACTACCTGGCCATGATAACCCTGGTCAAATGCGAGTTGTGGCTGGCTCAGGGGCGCATCGACCTGGCCGAATCCTGGCTGCTGCGCCTGGGCCAGACCTATGGCGGCGAGCAAGCGGCGGCGGCCCCGGAATTCCACCCGTTGCTGCCGTTGCATATCTCCTTGCAGCAGGCATTGCTCGAGCGTATCCAGTCGCGCAGCGACGACGCAGCGCAACGCCTGGCCGGCCTGGTCAAGCGCGGCCAGGCCAGTGGCGGCATGATGCTCACCGTCAGTGCCCTGTGCCAGTGGCTTGGCTTGTTGCTGGGCGAAGGCCGGGAAACGCAGGCCGCCCAGTTGTTGCCAAGGGTGCTGGATGCAGCCCGTGGCGGCGTGCTGCAACCGTTCCAGCCTTTGCTGGAGCAGCACCCGCAGTGGCTTCTCGAACAGCTGCAGGCAGCTGTCGCTTGCCCGGTGCAGGCTGAACTGCTCAAGCGCCTGCCGCAGATGCCAAGCGCCAGCACCGGCAGCGGCGAAGCCCTGAGTGGCCGCGAGCTGGCCGTGCTCGAGCTGATTGCCCAGGGCTGTTCCAACCAGCAGATCAGCGAGCGGCTGTTCATTTCCCTGCACACGGTGAAAACCCACGCCAGCCATATCAACAGCAAGCTGGGAGTGGAGCGGCGTACCCAGGCGGTGGCCAAGGCCAAATCCATGGGGCTGCTGGCTTGATACTGGCCCCGCAGGGCATTGCCCGTTAAAGTGATGGCTTGAGGCCATTGTCCGTGGCCGCCAATGCTCTACCCTCATCTTTCCCGACCAGCTGCCGATACAGCGATCGTTGGCATCGCCTCGCGCGATTTTTCAATCATTCCAAGGCAGGCCGTGTTGATGCTGCAGTACGGGCAAAAGAGCTTTCTGATCGTCGACGACTTTACCGACTTTCGCACGTCGACCCGTTCCATGCTGCGCGAGCTGGGCGTGCGTGACGTGGATACCGCCGACAGCGGCGAGCAGGCGCTGCGCATGTGTGGGCAAAAGCGCTATGACTTCATCCTGCAGGACTTCCACCTGGGCGACGGCAAGAAGAACGGCCAGCAGGTGCTCGAAGACCTGATCCTCGACAAGCACATCAGCCATGAGTGCGTGTTCATCATGGTCACGGCCGAGAGCAGCCAGGCCATTGTCCTCAGCGCCATCGAGCACGAGCCTGATGCCTATCTGACCAAACCGTTCAACCGGGTTGGCCTGGCGCAGCGCGTCGAGAAGGTGTACCAGCGCAAGACCCTGCTCAAGCCGATCCTGCAGGCCCTGGACCGCAATCGCCCGGCCGAAGTGCTGGCGGCCTGCGCCGAGCTGTGCAAGCGCGACCCACGCCTGGCGCCGCTGTGCCTGCGCTATCGGGCCGATGCCCTGCGCGACCTCAACCGCTTCGAGGAGCTGGAGAAGTTCCTCAAGGCCATTCTGGCCAGCCGCCCGCAGCCGTGGGTGTACTCGGCGTTGGGCAGCCTGATGCACAAGCGTGGCCAGAATGCCCAGGCCCAGGGCGTTTATGAGCAGGCGCTCAAGGCCTTTCCGATCATGCCAGGCCTTTACGATGGCATGGCCGAGGTGCTGGTGGCCCAAGGCGAAACCAGGCGTGCGCAGAACATGCTTGAAGAAGCCGTGCGTCTGTCGCCGTTGTCGGTGCGCCGACAGTCGACGCTGGGCAAGCTGGCATTGGAAAACGAAGACTTCGAGAGTGCCTCGAAGGCGTTCCGCCATGCGGTGAACCAGGGCCAGAGCTCACGCTACAAGGACCCTGAGAACAACCTGGGCCTGGTGCAGGCGCTGATGAGCAAGAATGCCGGTTTTGGCCTGGATGCGCGCACCCGGGTCGAGATCAACAGCACACTCAGCGAAGTGGCCAAGGACAACCCCGAGGACCAGGGCCTGCAGGTGCGTGCCCGCATGATGAAGGCTGCCAGCCTGCAGCAGGCTGGTGACCTTGAAACGGCTGCCAAGCTGACCGAACAGGCGATCCAGCGCCTGGACAAGATGAACCAGTTTTTCTCGGTCGATTCAGCCCTGACCGTTGCCGCGCAGTTGCAGGCCATGGGGCAGGAAGCCGCCGCCATCGGCGTGCTGAAGAGCTGTGTGGAAAGTTATGGCGATGACCCGAAGGTCATGGAGAAGGTCGGCAAGCTGACGGACGACCCCGGCGTGCTCAACGCCATTACCGAAGCGGTCACGCTCAATCGTCAGGGTGTGCGCAGTTACCAGGGAGGGCAGCTCGGCGAGGCGTTGCAGCTGTTCCGCAAGGCGCTGGGTTTGCAGCCGAAGAACATCAGCATCGCCCTCAACACTGCCCAGGCGCTGCTGCGCATCGGCGGTGACAACCCTCAGCCGGCGATCATGCAGGAGTGCCGCGACGCCCTGACCAGCGTGGCCGGCATCCCCGCCAGCGACAACCGCTACGACCGCTACCGCAAACTGCACATCCGAGTGTTCGGCGCATGAATCAAGACAATCAGGGGCTGGATTTTTCCACGGTGATCGCCTCCACCGTGCACGATCTGAAGAACTCCCTGTCGGCGCTGATCCAGTCCCACAACCAGTGGATGCAGCGCTTGCCCGAGGAACTGCGCGGTGGTGCCGAGCAGGGGGTGATGGAGCATGAGTTTCGTCACCTCAACGGCATGCTGGTGCAGTTGCTGGGGCTGTACAAACTGGGCGTGAACCAGTTGCCGATGTGCCCGGACTACCACGAACTGGACGATTTCATCGAAGCCCAGCTGGCGGCACACGAGGAAGTGCTCAAGCACAAGGACATCCTTGCCACCTGGCGCATCGACACCGACAATCCGCTGGGCTTCTTCGATCGCGAACTGGTGGCCTCGGTGATCGCCAACGTGATCACCAACGCCACCCGCTTCGCCGCGCATGCCTTGCTGATCACCATCGAAGAGGCAGACAACCAGTTGGCCATTTGCGTCAACGATGATGGCCCGGGTTATCCACAGCGCATGCTCGAACGCCAGGAAGAATTCATCCAGGGTATCGACTCGACCAGCGGCAGTACCGGTCTGGGCCTGTATTTTGCGGCGCGGATCGCGGCACTGCATGAAAGCGGCGGGGTACGCGGGCGGATCGAGATCTCCAATGGCGGGGCGCTTGGGGGAGGGTTGTTCAGGTTGTTCTTGCCTTAGGATGTGTGGCGCTCGATCTCACAGGCGCCACACATCTCAAGACATGAACCTCGTGCACCCACCCCAATTTCCTGTCAGGCTCTCAGCAGAACTCCAGCTTTGCCATCGAGAACACCATGACCCAAGCCCCGCCTGCGCTCATCCGCGAAACCTTCCCCGTAGGCCCCCTGCAATGCAACTGCACCCTGATCGGCGACCCGCTGACCAGGAAGGCCATCGTCGTCGACCCGGGGGGTGACCCGGACAAGATCCTTGCACGCCTGCAGGCCCACGGCCTGACGCTGGTGAGCATCATCCACACCCACGCGCATTTCGATCACTTCCTCGCCTCGGGCAAGCTCAAGGAACTGACCGGCGCTACGCTGCACTTGCACAAGGATGACCAGGCGCTATGGGACAACCTGGAAATGCAATGCCAGATGTTCGGCGTGCCCTACACCCCGGTACCTGCGCCAGACCGTTGGCTGGGGGATGACGAGGAGCTGGCCTGCGGCTGTGGCGTGGCCCTCCATACGCCAGGCCATACGCCGGGCTCGATGAGCTTCTGGTTTGCCGAGGCCAAGCTGCTGATCGCCGGCGATACCCTGTTCCGCCGTGGCATTGGCCGTACCGATTTGTGGGGTGGCGACCAGCGGGCTATCGTGCGTTCCATCAAGGAGCGGCTGTACCGGCTGGACGAGGAGGCCATCGTGGTGACCGGCCACGGGCCCGATACCCGCCTGGGCGACGAAATGCGCGAAAACCCCTTCGTGCGTGCCTGATGGCACATGAAGGCACTTTCACGGAATTTTTCGTTGCCTACGCGATCCAAGGCTGGCATAGATCCCGTTATGATCTGCCGCATTCATGAATTCAGTAGGAGCTTGTCCATGTTCACCATGCGTCGTCTGATTATCGTCGCAACCGCCGCTGCCCTGATGACCGGGTGTGCCGGCCAGAACCCTTATGACAGCCAGGGTCAGGCGCAGGGCTCCACGGGGATGAGCAAGACCGCCAAGTACGGCGGCCTGGGCGCACTGGCCGGCGCTATCGCCGGTGCCGCCATCGACCACAACAACCGTGGCAAGGGTGCACTGATCGGCGCCGCCGCCGTGGGTGCTGCTGCAGCCGGTTATGGCTACTACGCCGACAAGCAGGAAGCCGAGCTGCGCGCGCAGATGGCCAACACCGGTGTGGAAGTGCAGCGCCAGGGTGACCAGATCAAGCTGATCATGCCGGGCAACATCACCTTCGCCACCGACTCGGCCAACATCGCGCCAAGCTTCTACTCGCCGCTGAACAACCTGGCCGGCTCGTTCAAGCAGTTCAACCAGAACACCATCGAAGTGGTTGGCTTCACCGACAGCACTGGCAGCCGCCAGCACAACATGGACCTGTCCCAGCGCCGTGCGCAGGCGGTCAGCACCTACCTGACTTCGCAGGGTGTGGATGCGTCGCGTATCTCGGTACGTGGCATGGGCCCGGACCAGCCGATCGCCAGCAACGCAGACGCCAATGGCCGCGCGCAGAACCGCCGGGTGGAAGTGAACCTGAAGCCGATTCCGGGTCAGCAGTATGACCAGCAAGGTCAGGTTCAGCAGTATCCCTGATCGATCAGAGTGACCCTGTGGGAGCGGGTCCACCCGCGAACACCGGCGTAGCCGGTGCCAAACACCGCGTCGCATTCTTCGCGGGTGAACCCGCTCCCACAGGGGCTGCAAAGCAGCCCCGGCTTTTAGCCCACCACGCTCGCCTGAATCGCCGTCAGGGCAATGGTATGCACGATATCGTCAACCTGAGCCCCGCGCGGCAAATCGTTCACCGGCTTGCGTAGCCCTTGCAGCATCGGCCCCAGGCTGACCCCGTCGGTGCTGCGCTGCACCGCCTTGTGGGTCGTGTTGCCCGTATTCAGGTCTGGGAACACGAACACCGTTGCGCGCCCGGCCACCGGGCTGCCCGGCGCCAGGTCCCGTGCAATCGCCGGGTTGGCCGCCGCGTCATACTGCAACGGCCCATCGATCAGCAGCTCCTGCGCCGCGTCCTGTGCCAGGCGGGTTGCCTCGCGCACTTTCTCGACTTCCTCATCGCTGGCCGAATCGCTTGAATAACTGATCATCGCCACCCGCGGCGCGATGCCGAAGGCCTGCGCCGATTCGGCACTCTGCCGGGCGATCTCGGCCAGCTCGACGGCACTTGGGTGTGGGTTCATCACGCAGTCGCCGTACACCAGCACCTGCTCGGGGAACAGCATGAAGAACACCGACGACACCAGGCTCGAGCCCGGTGCGGTCTTGATCAGTTGCAGCGCCGGGCGGATGGTGTTGGCGGTGGAGTGCACCAGGCCCGAGACCAGGCCGTCCACTTCATCCAGGGCCAACATCATGGTCCCGATCACTACTGGGTCTTCCAGTTGCTGCTCGGCCATTGGTGCATTGAGGTTCTTGCTCTTGCGCAGCTCGACCATCGGCTCCACATAGCGCCCGCGAATCAGCTCGGGGTCGAGAATCTCCAGGCCTGGTGGCAAGGTGATGCCCTGGGCGCGGGCCACCGCGTCGACGTCCTCTGGCTTGGCCAGCAGCACGCAACGGGCAATGCCGCGGGCCTGGCAGATGGCCGCAGCCTGCACCAGCAGCGGCTCGGCGCCTTCCGGCAGGACGATACGCTTGTTCGCCTGCTGTGCCCGCTGAATTAGCTGATAGCGGAACACTGCTGGCGAAAGGCGCAGTTCGCGCGGGGTACCGCAACGCTGGTGCAGCCAGGCGGCGTCGAGGTGGCTGGCGACGAAGTCGGTGATGAATTCGGCGCGCTCGCGGTCGTCCACCGGGATTTCACGGTTCAGCGAGTTGAGCTGGTTGGCGGTGTCGTACGAGCCGGTACTGACCGACAGGATCGGCAGGCCGGCCTGCAGGGCGCCCCGGCACAAACCAAGGATGCGTGTGTCTGGCTTGCCGTCGCTGGTCAGCAGCAGGCCGGCCAGTGGTACGCCGTTGATCGCCGCCAGGCTGACGGCGAGGATGATGTCGTCGCGGTCACCCGGGGTCACCACCAGTGTGCCCGAGGTAAGCAGCGGTACCGTGTTGGCCACGGTGCGTGCGCAGATGATGATCTTGCTCATGCGCCGCTGCTCATAGTCACCGGCATTGAGCACCTGGGCTCCGAGCAGGTCGGCCACGTCGCGGGTGCGTGGGGCGTTCAGTTCGGGCTGGTAAGGGATGCAACCGAGCAGGCGGAAGTCGTTGCCGCGTAGCAGTGGCGAGTGTTCGCGCAGGCGGGTGGAAAAGTCCGCCATGCTTTCGTCGGTGCGCACCTTGTTGAGGATTACCCCGAGCACTTTCGGGTCGCGCGGGCCACCGAACAGCTGGGCCTGCAGTTCGACCCGGCCGGACAGCTCACTGAGCACTTCGTTTTCCGGTGCAGATACCAGGATCACTTCGGCATCCAGGCTCTTGGCCAGGTGCAGGTTGACCCGCGCCGCATAGCTGGCGTGGCGCGTGGGCACCATGCCCTCGACCACCACCACGTCGTTGCCGATGCAGGCTTGCTGGTACAGGCGGATGATTTCTTCGAGCAACTCGTCCAGCTGGCCATCGCCGAGCATGCGTTCTACGTGGCCCAGGCTCAGCGGCACAGGAGGCTTGATGCCATGGGTACGGGCGACCAGTTCGGTGGAGCGCTCGGGGCCAGTGTCACCCGGGTGGGGCTGGGCGATCGGCTTGAAGAAGCCGACCTTAAGGCCGGCGCGCTCCAGGGTGCGCACCAGGCCCAGGCTGATGGAGGTCAGGCCGACGCCGAAGTCGGTCGGCGCAATGAAAAATGTCTGCATGCGTGCTTCTCGGAATAAGCGGTGCAAGAAATTAACGGCCAAGGGTAGCGCTATCGGCCCCTTGTGCGCACCAGCCGCAAGCGAAAGCCTGGCCGACGTGCTGTGCGCGTTGGGCGGGGTCGAGCACCCAGGGGCGGGCCTGCCACGGCGGCTGGTGGCGCAGGTGCTGGGTGTGGCCGCAGGACAGCTCGACCACCCAGTGGCCTTCTTCGTCCTGGTGGAAGCCGGTGATCCGACTGATGGGCCGTTGCTCGTCCGCAGCGCGTTCGCAATCGGGCGATGGCTTGGTTACACTTGTGCGCTCTACATACTTTTGCAAAAGGTCTTGCCCCATGCTGATCGCCGCCAACAAGGCTGTCTCCATCGACTATACCCTGACCAACGACGCCGGGGAGACTATCGACAGCTCCGCTGGCGGTGCACCGCTGGTTTACCTGCACGGTGCCGGCAACATCATCCCGGGCCTGGAAAAAGCCCTGGAAGGCAAGCAGGCCGGTGACGAGCTGAACGTTTCCATCGAGCCGGAAGATGCCTACGGCGAGTACCTGGCCGAGCTGGTCAGCACCCTGAACCGCAGCCTGTTCGAAGGCGTCGACGAGCTGGAAGTGGGTATGCAGTTCCACGCTTCGGCGCCGGATGGCCAAATGCAGATCGTCACCATCCGCGATATCGACGGCGACGACGTCACCGTTGACGGCAACCACCCGCTGGCCGGTCAGCGCCTGACCTTCCAGGTCAAGGTAGTCAACGTGCGTGATGCCAGCGACGAAGAAATCGCTCACCGCCACATCCACGGTGAAGGTGGCCATCACCACTGATTTTCTGCGCTAAGCTCAGAAAGTCGCCAGGCGCTCGGGCAAGCCGATTTGCCTTCCTACGGGAGGTGGACGGTTTGGACGAGCGCCTTTTTAGTGGGCGGAATTCGCCTGCGCGGCAACCGGGAACCTGAGAGGGGATTCATCATGAGTGCATTTCACGACCTGAAACTGGACGCCTTGAACGGTGGGGAGCTGCCCCTCGCGCCGTTCAAGGGCCAAGTGGTGCTGGTGGTCAACGTCGCCTCCAAGTGTGGTCTCACGCCGCAATACAAGGCCCTGGAGAACCTCTACCAGGTTTACAAGCACAAGGGCTTCAACGTGCTCGGCTTGCCGTGCAACCAGTTTGCCGGCCAGGAGCCGGGCAGCGAAAAGGAAATCCGGGAGTTCTGCAGCCTCAACTACGGGGTGAGCTTCCCGCTGGGTGCCAAGCTGGAGGTCAACGGGCCGCAGCGCCACTCGCTCTACCGCCTGCTGGCGGGGGAGGGGGCAGAGTTCCCGGGGGACATTACCTGGAACTTCGAGAAGTTCCTGGTTGGCAAGGACGGGCGGGTACTGGCGCGTTTTTCGCCGCGCACGGCACCGGATGATCCGGCGGTGGTGCAGGCTATCGAGAAGGCGCTGGGCTGAGTAGCTGGGGACGTATCAAGGCTGCCAGGTGATTGTCGCAATATGTGCAGCGCCTGTGAAATCGAGCGCCGCCCGCGCGGCGCTTCGCGGGACAAGCCCGCTCCCACATTTGTTGCAACGTGCCGAACCTGTCAAGCCATGGTTGCCTGTCTTGGTGCATGTCTTGAGACTGGTGAGGCGGCGGCAGCGCCAGCCGAGAAATTGAGTCAGACCAACTAAGGCTGACAACCATGGCCTAACAGACATGGCCACGTTGCAACAAATGGACTGCCCCCGAAAAGTTGGACAGTTTTAGCCAGTAGCCTGAGTCCTGTAGCTGACAGGGCTCAGGCCATTGAGTTTCAGCCTGATGCGGTCATGGTTGTAGTAATGGATGTACTCCTCCAGGCC
>NZ_NFZQ01000025.1 GCF_002165135.1 Pseudomonas sp. SID14000
GCTGTACCGGATGCACCAGATGGCGTTGTATGGGTTCTTCCGCACGGCGTTGATGATGCTGGGTAGCAAGATTGGCCGGGGTACCGAGCCGCGCCTGAAATTGCACTGACAGGCACTTGCTCCTACAGACACGGCACTGCCCTGTAGGAGCAGCCTTGTGCTGCGAAGAGGCCATTAGCGCCACAGAAAATCTTTTGTCGTACCGGCCCTTTCGCAGCACAAGGCTGCTCCTACAAGGGGTTGTGTTGCTGTGCGGAGCAGGCAAAAAAAAGGGCATCTCATTGGAGATGCCCTTTTTTTCATGGTGGGTCGTGTAGGATTCGAACCTACGACCAATTGGTTAAAAGCCAACTGCTCTACCAACTGAGCTAACGACCCGGAAATGGTCGGGGTGAGGGGATTCGAACTCCTGACATCCTGCTCCCAAAGCAGGCGCGCTACCGGACTGCGCTACACCCCGTGATACTTAAAGAAAAAGGGCATCTCGCTTGAGATGCCCTTTTTACATGGTGGGTCGTGTAGGATTCGAACCTACGACCAATTGGTTAAAAGCCAACTGCTCTACCAACTGAGCTAACGACCCGGAAAATGGTCGGGGTGAGGGGATTCGAACTCCTGACATCCTGCTCCCAAAGCAGGCGCGCTACCGGACTGCGCTACACCCCGAGATTGGCTCCGCGACCTGGACTCGAACCAGGGACCCAATGATTAACAGTCATTTGCTCTACCGACTGAGCTATCGCGGAACTGAACTTCGGCACATCTTTACAGCTTCGAAGCCTGTGTTAGCTTCGGTCTCTTTAGCTATCCGCTTTCGCGTTGCAGCTGCTGAGGCCGGCTATTCTACATTCTTCGTTTTGCTTGTCAACCACTTTTTTTCATTCAACTTACTGATTTGTAAGTTGTTTTGCGGTCACCGGTGTTGCTGGTGATTCGCTTAGTGCCTGACAACGCGGCGTATATTAGGGGCACTCGATTTTAGATGCAAGCAAAAAATTCAAAAATTTCAGCAAGTTATCCAGAAAGGCAGGAAAGACCCGGATTTGCTGGGGCTGTGCCGGCCCTTCGCGGTTTCAGCAGGCATAAAAAAAAAGCCCCGCAGATGCGGGGCTCATGATGAAGCAAATCAGCCAAAGACGATTTCGTCGCCTTCCACCTTGGCGGTAATCGCCGTCCCCGGCATGAACTTGCCTGCCAGGATCAACTGCGCCAACGGGTTTTCGATCCAACGCTGGATCGCGCGCTTCAGCGGCCGTGCGCCGTACACCGGGTCGTAACCCACGGCAATCAGCTTGTCCAACGCCTCCGGGCTCAGGCTCAGCGACAGTTCGCGCTCCAGCAGGCGGCTGCGCAGGCGGCCCAGCTGGATCTCGGTAATGCCGGCAATCTGCTCGCGGCCCAGTGGCTCGAACACCACCACTTCGTCGATTCGGTTGATGAACTCCGGGCGGAAGTGCGAACCCACCGCATCCATCACCGCCGCACGCTGTGCCTCGCGGTCACCCACCAGTTCCTGGATCTGCGCCGAGCCCAGGTTGGAGGTCATCACGATCACGGTGTTGCGGAAGTCCACGGTGCGCCCGTGGCTGTCGGTCAGGCGGCCGTCTTCCAGCACCTGCAGCAGCACGTTGAACACATCCGGGTGGGCCTTCTCCACCTCGTCCAGCAGCACCACCGAGTATGGCTTGCGCCGTACCGCCTCGGTCAGGTAACCGCCCTCTTCATACCCTACATAGCCTGGTGGGGCGCCGATCAGGCGAGCCACGGAATGCTTCTCCATGAACTCGGACATGTCGATGCGCACCATCGCCTCTTCGGTGTCGAACAGGAACTCGGCCAGCGCCTTGCACAGCTCGGTCTTGCCCACCCCGGTCGGGCCGAGGAACATGAACGAACCACTCGGCCGGTTCGGGTCGGACAGCCCGGCGCGCGAACGGCGCACGGCGTTGGCCACGGCGGTTACCGCCTCGCTTTGGCCGATCACGCGCTGGTGCAGCAGCTCTTCCATCTTCAGCAGCTTTTCACGCTCGCCTTCGAGCATCTTGGCTACCGGAATACCGGTCCACTTCGACACCACTTCGGCAATTTCTTCCTCGGTGACCTTGTTGCGCAGCAACTGGTTTTCGGTCTTGCCGTGCTGGTCGACCATCTGCAGGCTGCGCTCCAGGTCAGGGATCACCCCGTACTGCAGCTCGGCCATGCGGCTCAGGTCGCCTTTGCGACGGGCGGTTTCCAGCTCCTGGCGGGCCTGTTCGATCTTTTGCTGGATCTGCGCCGAACCCTGTACCTCGGCCTTCTCGGAGGCCCAGATTTCTTCCAGGTCGGAATACTCACGCTCCAGCCGCTCGATTTCCTCGGTCAGCTTCTCCAGGCGCTTCTTCGCCGCTTCGTCTTCTTCCTTCTTCAGCGCCTGCGATTCCACCTTCAGCTGGATCAGGCGGCGGTCGAGGCGATCGAGCACTTCCGGCTTGGAGTCGATCTCCATGCGGATGCGGCTGGCCGCTTCGTCGATAAGGTCGATGGCCTTGTCCGGCAGCTGGCGGTCGGTGATGTAGCGGTGGCTGAGCTTGGCCGCAGCGATGATTGCACCGTCGGTGATGGCCACTTTGTGGTGCACTTCATAGCGCTCTTTCAGGCCACGCAGGATGGCGATGGTGTCTTCCTCGCTCGGCTCCTCGACCAGCACCTTCTGGAAGCGGCGCTCCAGGGCAGCATCCTTTTCGATGAACTGGCGGTACTCGTTCAGCGTGGTGGCGCCAACGCAGTGCAACTCGCCACGGGCCAGGGCCGGCTTGAGCATGTTGCCAGCGTCCATGGCGCCCTCGCCTTTGCCGGCGCCAACCATGGTGTGCAGCTCGTCGATGAACAGGATGATCTGGCCTTCCTGCTTGGAAAGCTCGTTCAGCAGGCCTTTGAGGCGCTCTTCGAACTCGCCGCGGTACTTGGCACCGGCAATCAGCGCGCCCATGTCCAGCGCCAGCAGGCGCTTGCCCTTGAGGCCGTCAGGCACTTCACCGTTGATGATGCGCTGGGCCAGGCCTTCGGCGATGGCGGTTTTACCTACGCCAGGCTCACCGATCAGCACCGGGTTGTTCTTGGTACGGCGTTGCAGCACCTGTACGGTACGGCGGATTTCGTCGTCACGGCCGATCACCGGGTCCAGCTTGCCTTCTTCGGCACGCTTGGTCAGGTCGACGGTGTACTTGTCCAGCGCCTGGCGCGACTCCTCGGCATTGGCGTCATTGACTGCCGCGCCGCCACGCAGGTTGTTGATGGCGTTTTCCAGGGCTTTCTTGCTTACGCCCTGGCCCAGCAACAGCTTGCCGAGCTTGCTGTTCTCGTCCATGGCGGCCAGCAGCACCAGCTCGCTGGAAATGAACTGGTCACCTTTCTGCTGGGCCAGGCGGTCGGCCTGGTTGAGCAGGCGTGCCAGGTCCTGCGACATGTTCACGTCGCCGGTGGGGTTCTGGATTTTCGGCAGCTGGTCGAGTTCTTTCACCAGCGCCTGACGCAGGCTGTTGATGTCGAAGCCTACCTGCATCAGCAGCGGCTTGATCGAACCGCCCTGCTGCTCGAGCAGTGCCTGCAACAGGTGCACGGGCTCGATGGCGGGGTGGTCCATGCCAACGGCCAGGGACTGGGCATCTGATAATGCAAGCTGCAGCTTGCTGGTCAAACGGTCTATTCGCATGGGGGTACCTTCCTTTAAAGGGCAGGTCGGAGCGATGGACAGCGCCTGTTTATGAAGAAACCTGCCTGAGATGACCTTATAGATAAGGCTGATTCTGGAAGATTCAAGCGTAGCGGGGTTGACCAGGATCAACCTGTTGAATCAGTGCCAAGGCATTCGCGGGTGAACCCGCTCCCACAGGTACTGCACCGCTCTCAAGGCCTGTGATTAGGCTGTGGGAGCGGGTTTACCCGCGAAGAGGCCGGTACAGGCTAGCGCGGTTCCAGCCATACCAGGGAAGCGAAGCGCCCACCCTGCGGGGTACGGCGATAGGAGAAGAACCGCTCATCGCTGACCGTGCACAAGCCACCGCCATGAACAGCAGTCACCCCACGCGCCGCCAAACGGATACGCGCCAGCTCATAGATGTCAGCCATCAACTTGCCCGGCCGGGCACCATCCACGAAGGCCCTGGCCGCCTCCGGGTGCACCGCCGTAAAGGCGTCACGCACTTCCAGCCCCACTTCGAACGCCTGCGGGCCAATCGCCGGCCCCAACCACACCAGCACCTCTTCGGGCGGCAGTGCCAGGCGATCCAGAGTAGCCTCCAGCACACCACCGGCCAGCCCGCGCCAGCCGGCATGCGCTGCCGCCACGCGGGTCCCTGCCCGGTCGCAGAACAGCGCAGGCAGGCAATCGGCAGTCATCACGGTGCAGGCAATGCCAGGCTGGTCGGTCCAGCTGGCGTCAGCCTCGGCCACCACGGCCGGGTTGGCATCCGCCACCACCAGCCCGTGCACCTGCTTGAGCCAGGCTGGCTGGATGGCGAACTCGTCGCTCAGGCGACGACGGTTCTCAGCCACCGCGGCAGGGTCGTCCCCTACATGGTCACCAAGGTTGAAGGTTTCATAGGGCGGCAGGCTGATACCGCCCTGGCGGGTAGTGACACAGGCGCGCACCGAGGCCGGGGCCGGCCAGTCGGGGAACAGCAGCGACTGCGTCAGGCCACTCATCCGATAAAGCTCTCGCGGTCCTGGTTCAGCAGCGACAGCAACCAGACGAAGTCATCCGGCAGCGGCGATTCCCACTCCATGCGCTCACCGGTAGTCGGATGCACCAGTGCCAGGAAGCGCGCGTGCAAGGCCTGACGCGGGAAGGTCTTCACCGCTTCGACCATGGTCGGGCTGGCTGCCGGCGGAATGCGGAAGCGGCCGCCGTAGGTCTGGTCGCCGACCAGCGGGTAGCCGACATGGGCCATGTGCACACGAATCTGGTGGGTACGGCCGGTTTCCAGCTTCACTCGCACGTGGGTGTGCGAGCGGAAGCGCTTGAGCACGCGGTAGTGGCTGACCGCTGGCTTGCCGCCGTCGGTGACTGCCATGCGCTGGCGCATGCCGCCGTGGCGACCAATGGGCGCGTCGATCTTGCCACCGGCAGTCACCACGCCAACCACGATGCATTCATAAATGCGGCTGACCGAGCGTTTTTGCAGCTGGTCGACCAGGTTGGTCTGCGCCTGCAGGGTCTTGGCCACCACCATCAGGCCGGTGGTGTCCTTGTCCAGGCGGTGCACGATGCCGGCGCGCGGCACGTTGATGATGTCGGGCACATGGTGCAGCAGCGCATTCAGCAAGGTGCCGCTGGCATGCCCGGCTGCCGGGTGTACCACCAGGCCGGCAGGTTTGTTGATCACCAGGATCTGGTCGTCTTCATAGACGATGTCCAGCGCAATGTCCTCGGCCTCCCACTCGCCCTGGGCCTCTTGCTCGGCCTCCAGGGCCAGCACGGCGCCACCATGGACGGTGTCACGCGGGCGCAGGACCGCGCCATCGACCGTCAGGCGGCCTTCTTTGATCCAGGTAGTCAGCCGCGAGCGCGAATACTCGTCGAACAATTGGGCGGCGACCTGGTCGAGGCGTTGACCGCCCAGTTCGGACGGGACCTCTGCGCTAAGTTGAATGATCTCGGACATGCTCGATTCGGCGGGCGCACAGCCTTTGGTTTCGGCTGCGAGCTTGTGGTTAAATACGGCTTCTTTTGTCCCGGGGTTGGCCGGGGCGCTCATCATAACAGGACGGCACCGCCCAAGACAGCGGCCGTCAAAGGGACGCAAGCCGCCATGCAAGTGAAACACCTGCTGCTGATCGCCATCCTCGGGCTCACCGCGGCCTGTTCCTCCAATAAAGAAGTGATCGACGAGAACCTCAGCGAGGCCGAGCTGTACCAGCAGGCGCAAGCTGACCTGGACAACTCCAGCTACACCAGTGCCGTGAACAAGCTCAAGGCCCTGGAGTCGCGCTACCCGTTCGGCCGCTATGCCGACCAGGCGCAGCTTGAGCTGATCTACGCCAACTACAAGAACTCCGAGCCCGAGGCTGCCAAGTCGGCGGCCGAGCGCTTCATCCGTCTGCACCCGCAGCACCCGAATGTCGACTACGCCTACTACCTCAAGGGCCTGACATCGTTCGACCAGGACCGTGGCCTGGTGGCGCGCTTCCTGCCGCTGGACATGACCAAGCGTGACCCGGGCGCTGCCCGCGACTCGTACAACGAGTTCGCCCAACTGACCAGCCGCTTCCCCAACAGCCGTTACGCGCCCGACGCCAAGCAGCGCATGATCTACCTGCGCAACCTGCTGGCTTCGTACGAAATCCATGTGGCCGACTACTACCTGAGCCGCCAGGCCTATGTAGCCGCTGCCAACCGTGGCCGCTATGTGGTGGAAAACTTCCAGGAAACCCCATCGGTCGGCGACGGCCTGGCGGTGATGGTCGAGGCGTACCAGAAGATGCACCTGGACGAACTGGCCGCCACCAGCCTGGAAACCCTCAAGCTCAACTACCCGGACCACCCGAGCCTGGTGGATGGCGAGTTCCAGCCCAAGCAGACCGAGTCTGATGGCCGCGGCTGGCTGTCCAAGGCCACCCTGGGCCTGATCGAAACCGACACCCCGCTGCCGCCGGGCGAAACCCGCGCCAACCAGGACGTGGTCAAGCAGTTCCAGGACGCACGCGACGAGATGCCGCGCGAGCTGCTGCCAACGGACGAGAACGGCGACCCGATCGTGCCGGAAGGGCCGAAGGAAGCCGAGAAAGACCGCTCCTGGTTCAGCTACATGACCTTTGGTCTGTTCGACTGATACGCAGCGGTACATGAAAGGGAGGCCCTGGGCCTCCCTTTTTTATTGGCCGCGTCCTAGACTATCGGCTTCTTCAACCGACAAGCTGGACACCATGGTTCGCCTACTTTTCTGGATCGCCCTGATCGCCGCCGCGTTCTGGCTGTGGCGCAAGTTCAAAGCCAGCCAACAGTCGCACCCCGAGGCGAAGCTGGATGCGCCGCTAAAGATGGTGCGCTGCGCCCATTGCGGCGTGCATCTGCCCAATGACCGGGCGCTGCAGCAGGGCAACGAGTGGTACTGCAGCCAGGCGCACCTGCAGCAGGGGCCTGGCCGCCAAGACTGAATTCAAATCTCCACTGGCTTCTTCGCGGGTAATCCCGCTCCCACAGGGATTGCACAGTTTTCGAAACCTGTGCTCTACCCGCGAAGAGGCCCTCAGCCCAGCCGCCCGGTTGGCGCATAGGGCGCCGGGTCGATGATCGGCTCGGCCCCGGTCAGCAAGTCGGTAAACAGCTGGCACGAAGCCGGCGCCAGCACCAGCCCGTTGCGGTAATGCCCGCAGTTCAGCCACAACCCCGCATGCCCCGGCACTGGCCCGATATACGGAATACCTTCCGGCGACCCCGGCCGCAGCCCGGCCCAATGCCCCACCACCGTGGCCCCCTCGAGCTGAGGCAACAACTCCACAGCCGACGCCTTCAGGCTCTCCAGTGCATCCTCGGTCGGGGTCTTGTCGTACCCGGCATGCTCCAGCGTGCTACCCACCAGAATATGCCCGTCGCGCCGCGGGATCGCGTAGCGCCCCTTGGCCAGCACCATGCTCGGCAGGAAGTCTTCGGCACACTTGAACAGAATCATCTGGCCCTTCACTGGCTCCACCGGCAGCTCAAGGCCAAGGGTGCGCAGCAGGTCGCCACTCCAGGCGCCGGCACTGAGCACCACCTCATCCGCCGCCAGCACGCCGTCGGCCGTCTGCACACCGGTCACGCGGCCGCCTTGCTGGACGAAGCCGGTAACCTGGCAGTGCTCACGCAAGGTCACGTTGGGCAACGCCAGCAAAGCCGCCTTGAGCGACTTCACAAGGCGCGGGTTGCGCACGTTGGCCACCCCGGCCATGTAGATGGCACGCTTGAAGCCTGGGCCCAGCACCGGCACCGCGTCATAGGCCACCGAGATATCCACGGCACTCAGCGGTCGTTGCTCGCGCTCGGCCCAGGCCAGCGCTTCGGCCTCGTCGTCCAGGTCGAGCCAGTACAGGCCGGTGATGTGCACTTCGGGGTCGACGCCGGTACTGGCGAACAAACGCTCGCCCAGCTGTGGATAAAAGTCTTGCGACCAGTGTGCCAAGGCGGTCACCGCCGGGCTGTAGCGCCACGGGTACAGCGGCGAGACGATGCCACCGCCGGCCCAGGACGACTCGCGGCCGACTTCACCCTGATCACACACCACTACCTGCCCGACCTTCGCCGCCAGGTTGAATGCCGTCAGCAGGCCGATCACCCCGCCGCCGACCACCACTACTTGCTTGCTCATCTGTCGATCCAACACCTGAAGTAAATCCGCGATGCACCGGGCATCATTCAACCCTCAGTTTCCCCAGCAGTGCTCGCTGCCGGCAACGGCCCCCGGATTGCGCTGCACGCCAGCCTGGTCGAGCTGGAAATCGCCACAGCGGTCCTGCGCCATCAGCCCGCTCGGCAGCCGCCGGGCGCGCAGCGTGAAGGTGTCGCTATCGCGCTGGGCCTGAAGGCTGTAATAGCGGGTACCGTCGGGCAAGGCCGGGTCGCCCTCGGCGTATTGGCCAGTGCGTACGCGGTGGCGTTCCAGGCGCAGGGCGGCATCATGCAGCAGGCCAACCACTTCGCTGCGTGCAGCCCGCCGTAGCTGGTCGCTGTAACTGGGGTAGGCAATGGCTGCCAGAATGCCGGTCACGGCCAGCACAATCAACAACTCGATCAGGCTCAAGCCTTGCTGCATGTCAGTCTCCTCGCAATCTTTGCCGCCAGGTGATGCGCCGGGTTGTGTCGCCGGCCACGGCGTAGACGGCTTCCAGTACATGCCGTGACGGGGTTTGCCTGCTGACGGCAGTTATCCGGAACAGCGTGACCTGCTGCCCTTCCGGCATGTGTGCGGCGCGAGTGCTGGGTCCCAGGTTCTGTATATGGAAGTAACCGGATGCCGTGTGTTGCCACTGCCCCGGCAGATCATGCGGCCGGGTTGGCGGAAGGCACGCTGTGCATGGATCAGGGGGGGCCCGACCAAGCTCGCTCGCCCCTGCCTGCAAGGTGGCCTCTGCCTCTTCAAATGCCAGCAGGCCATCGTGCATGTCACTGACCATGCGCGTTTCAACCACGGCTTCGCGCAGGGCCGAGGCCGTCAGCAAACCTAGCAGCAGGCTCAACACCAACGCCAACAGCAACACAACACCGCGTTGACGCTTCATGGCCCTGGTACCGGGTTGCGCAACGCCACGCTCAGTTCATGATGTTGTTCGAGCCTGAGCGTGGGCTCGTATAACGTCAGCGCAATATCTACCCGCTCTCCATGCGACGTTTGCACACGTTCGAAACGCGCCGCTCGCACATTCTCCACCAACGGCTGAAAGCTTGTTCCTCGCTTGAACTTCAGCACATTGCCCTGAAGCTGATAAACGTACTTGCTGATGGGATACGCCAACGGGTATCGCTCATCGCGCTCTGTTTGTACGAGCACCTTCTCGACACAGTCCGTCTGCAAAAGCCAGTCACCCTTGCCAGCCTGTCCGGGCAACTCCGCCACAACCAGGCTTAGAGTGCTGGTATCAACTTCCAACGGGCGGGCGAATGCCAGCTGTGCGCTCGACTCCTTGACGTCGCCAGGCGCTATCCGCAGGCAACCAAACATCCCCGCCATGCGGATATCCTGCGCCATGCGCAGCAATGCCAGCCGCGCCTCATCCTGCATGCGCACTGCTGTACTTTGCAGGCGCCCAGCCTGGTGAGCAGAGACAAACAGTTGGCCGGCCGCCACCAGCAACATCAACCCGATGGACAGCGCCAGCGTCAGCTCAAGCAAGCCGAAACCACCCTGGAGGCGCCTCACCGCCTGCTCCGTTCACGCTCACTGTGCGTTGCCAGCGCCGCCTGCCCTTCGCGGCGCGCGCTGTCGGTAGCCTGCAATGCCTGCACTTGCAGGCCTGCCGCTGCAAACATGCCCACGGCCACAACCGTCATTGCCAACAGCACTTCCAGGAGCGTCATGCCCCATTGCCTTGTGTGCATCCCTGCACCTCCCGCGACTTTTCCCGCAATTGCCTTGAACCCGGGCGACTGGACCGCTTGTCCAACGACCGTGAAGCTACAGCCAAGCACTTCCAGGGAGGAATGCACGGTGAAGCAACGAGGTGTAACACTGATTCAAATGTTGTCGGCCTTGGCGGTGGCCATATTGCTGACGCAGCTCGGCATGCCGGCCTACGCCAGGTTGAGCGATGACCTACACAGGGCGGCGGCCGCCCGTGACCTGGCACAGGCGCTGCGCAGCGCGCGCAGCCATGCCGTGCTGCAAAGCCAGCGCGTGCTGGTGCAGGCGTTGGACGGTCATTGGGGGAATGGTTGGCGGGTGGTGCTGGAGCATAACCAGCAGGTGCTGCGCGAGCAGCGTCTTTCACGGCCGCTGAAGATTACGAGTAATCGCGGTGGGCAGCTGAAATTCAGTGCGCAGGGGGTTCCGCTGGGGCCGAACAATAATTGGCTTGCTTCAACGATGGAGGTTTGCGAGCGCTTGACCGCAACCAGCCAGTATCAAGTGGTGATGGCATCCACTGGCAGGGTCAGGGTAGAAATGGGAGAGCCCAAAAACTCCCAATGCAAAAACACTTCCAATAGGTCAGCGCGGTCACTGTAGGAGCGGCCCTTTCGCGACACAAGGCCGCTCCCACATAAAACAGCCCCCAGGTGCGGGCCGTGTCAGATCAGCGACCGAACCCGCAGCTCTTTGGGCATGGAGAAGGTGATGTTCTCTTCCCGCCCATCCAGCTCTTCAGCGCCGCTGGCGCCCCAGGCCTTGAGCTGCTCGATCACGCCACGCACCAGCACTTCGGGGGCCGAAGCACCGGCGGTAATGCCGATCCGCGCCGCCTGGTCGAACCAGCCACGTTGCAGGTCTTCGGCACCGTCGATCAGGTAAGCCGGGGTGCCCATGCGCTCGGCCAGCTCGCGCAGGCGGTTGGAGTTGGAGCTGTTCGGGCTGCCGACCACCAGTACCACGTCGCACTCGTCCGCCAGTTGCTTGACTGCGTCCTGGCGGTTCTGGGTGGCATAGCAGATGTCGTCCTTGCGCGGGCCGCCGATGTTCGGGAAGCGCGCACGCAGGGCGTCGATGACGCGGCTGGTGTCGTCCATCGACAGCGTGGTCTGGGTGACGAATGCCAGGTGGTCCGGGTCTTTCACCTGCAGGTTGGCAACATCCTCCTCGTCTTCGACGAGGTAGATGGCGCCACCATTGCTGGCGTCGTACTGGCCCATGGTGCCTTCGACTTCCGGGTGCCCTTCATGGCCGATGAGGATGCACTCACGGCCGTCGCGGCTGTACTTGGCCACTTCGATGTGCACCTTGGTCACCAGCGGGCAGGTGGCATCGAACACTTTCAGGCCACGGCCAGCGGCTTCCTGGCGCACGGCCTGGGAAACGCCGTGGGCACTGAAGATGACGATGACATCGTCCGGCACCTGGTCCAGCTCTTCGACGAAGATAGCACCACGGTTGCGCAGGTCTTCTACCACGAACTTGTTGTGCACCACTTCGTGACGCACGTAGATCGGTGGGCCGAAGACTTCCAGCGCGCGGTTGACGATCTCGATCGCCCGGTCGACCCCCGCGCAGAAGCCGCGGGGGTTGGCGAGTTTGATTTGCATGCTCGGCTCCAGGCTTACAGGGCCTTCACCTCGAGGATCTCCACCTCGAAGGTCAGGGTCTTGCCAGCCAGTGGGTGATTGAAGTCGATGGTCACCTGGTCGTCATCGAACGCTTTCACCACACCCGGCAGCTCGGTGTTGGCGGCGTCGTTGAAGATGATCAGCAGCCCTTCGGACAACTCCATGCCCTCGAACTGGGACCGCGGCATGACCTGCACGTTCTGCGGGTTGGGCTGGCCGAAGGCGTTCTCCGGGGCCACCACGACGGTGCGCTTGTCACCGCCCTTGAAACCGAACAGGGCGTTCTCGAAACCTGGCAGCAGGTTGCCATCGCCGACCTTGAAGGTGGCCGGGGCTTTGTCGAACGTGCTGTCGACGGTGTCGCCGTTTTCCAGGTGCAGCGCGAAGTGCAGGGTGACTTCGGTGTTCTGGCCGATACGGGTGTCAGTCATGGACCGGATCCTCGGACTTCTTGCTCTTGAACATGTCCAGCGCCAGCATCACCGCACCAACGGTGATAGCGCTGTCGGCCAGGTTGAAGGCCGGGAAGTAATGGCGGTTCTGCCAGTGCACCAGGATGAAGTCGACCACATGGCCGAGCACAACGCGGTCATACAGGTTGCCGATCGCGCCACCCAGCACCAGCGCCAGCGCCACGGCCAGCCAGGTATCGTTGCGCCCCAGGCGCTTGAGCCACACCACCAGCACGGCACTCACCACCACGGCGATCAGGGCGAACAGCCAGCGCTGCCAGCCGGAGCTTTCCGCCAGGAAGCTGAAGGCCGCGCCAGTGTTGTAGGCCAAGGTCCAGCTGAAGTAGTCAGGGATGACGACAATCTGCTGGTACATGGTCAGGGCATTGTTGAAATACAGCTTGGTGGCCTGGTCGAGGACCAGTACCACCAGGCTCAGCCAAAGCCATGCAAGGCGCCCGAAGCGCCCCGCTGCAAGGTTAGGCATAGTGGCGCACCTCACCGGAACCGCTCAGGTTGTCGACGCAACGGCCGCAGATTTCCGGGTGCTCCGGGTGGCTGCCGACGTCGGCGCGGAAGTGCCAGCACCGGCCGCACTTGGCGTGGCCGGACTTGACCACTTGCAGCTTGAGGCCTTCGACTTCGGTGGCCACGGCCTCGGCCGGTGCCTGCACGAACGGCACTACGCTGGCAGCCGAGGTAATCAGCACGAAGCGCAGTTCGTCGCCCAGCTTGCCCAGGTCGGCGCTCAGGCCTTCGTCGGCGTACAGGGTGACTTCGGCCTGCAGGTTGCCGCCGATGACCTTGGCGGTACGCTGGTTTTCCAGCTCCTTGTTGACCGATGCCTTGACGGCCATCACACGGTCCCAGTAGGCGCGGTCCAGTTCGGAGCCTTCCGGCAGCTCGCTCAGGCCTTCGTACCAGCCGTTGAGCATTACCGACTCGTTGCGCTCGCCTGGCAGGTACTGCCAGATTTCGTCGGCGGTGAACGCCAGGATTGGCGCGATCCAGCGCACCAGCGCCTCGCTGATGTGGTACAGCGCGGTCTGGCAGGAACGGCGGGCGACACTGTTGGCGCCGGTGGTGTACTGACGATCCTTGATGATGTCGAGGTAGAAGCCGCCCAGCTCCTGTACGCAGAAGTTGTGCACCTTGGAGTAGACGTTCCAGAAACGGTACTCGCTGTAGTGCTCTTCCAGCTCGCGTTGTAGCAGCAGGGTGCGGTCCACCGCCCAGCGGTCCAGCGCCAGCATGTCTTCCGGGGCCAGCAGGTCGCGGGCCGGGTCGAAGCCAGACAGGTTGGACAGCAGGAAGCGCGCAGTGTTGCGGATACGGCGGTAGGCATCGGCACTGCGCTGCAGGATCTGCTCGGAAACGGCCATTTCACCGGAGTAGTCGGTGGCAGCTACCCACAGGCGCAGGATGTCGGCACCCAGGGTGTTGTTGACCTTCTCCGGCTCGATGGTGTTGCCCAGCGACTTGGACATCTTGCGGCCGTTCTCGTCGACGGTGAAGCCGTGGGTCAGCAGCTCGCGGTACGGCGCGTGGCCGTCGATGGCGCAACCGGTCAGCAAGGACGAGTGGAACCAGCCGCGGTGCTGGTCGGAACCTTCCAGGTACAGGTCGGCACGCGGACCGGTAGCATGGCCGATGTCATGCGAGCCACGCAGCACATGCCAGTGGGTGGTACCCGAGTCGAACCACACGTCGAGAGTGTCGGCGATCTTGTCGTACTGCTCGGCTTCAGCGCCCAGCAGCTCGGCGGCATCCAGCTTGAACCAGGCCTCGATGCCCTCCTGTTCGACACGCTTGGCCACTTCTTCCATGAGTTCGACGGTACGCGGGTGCAGCTCGCCGGTCTGCTTGTGCAGGAAGAACGGGATCGGCACGCCCCAGTTACGCTGACGCGAGATGCACCAGTCCGGGCGGTTGGCGATCATCGCGTGCAGGCGCGCCTGGCCCCAGGCCGGGACGAACTTGGTGTCCTCGATGGCTTTCAGTGCGCGCTCACGCAGCGGCTCGCCAGTGCTCGGCTGCTTGTCCATACCCACGAACCACTGCGCGGTGGCGCGGTAGATCAGCGGGGTCTTGTGGCGCCAGCAGTGCATGTAGCTGTGGCTGATGGTTTCGGTGTGCATCAGCGCACCGACTTCGCTCAGCTTCTCGACGATGGCCGGGTTGGCCTTCCAGATGAACTGGCCGCCGAAGAATGGCAGCGAATCGACGTACACACCGTTGCTCTGCACCGGGGTGAGGATGTCGTCGTTGACCATGCCGTAGCGCTTGCAGGTGACGAAGTCGTCTTCACCGTAGGCTGGCGAGGAGTGAACCACGCCGGTACCGGCGCCCAGTTCGACGTAGTCGGCCAGGTAGACTGGCGACAGGCGATCGTAGAACGGGTGGCGGAAGTTGATCAGCTCCAGCGCCGAACCTTGGGCGGTGGCGATGACCGAGCCTTCCAGGCCGTAGCGCTTGAGGCACGACTCGACCAGCTCTTCTGCCAGCACCAGCAGGCGCTCGCCGGTATCGACCAGAGCGTACTTGAACTCCGGGTGGATGTTCAGCGCCTGGTTGGCCGGGATGGTCCACGGGGTAGTGGTCCAGATCACGATAGCGGCCGGCTTGGCCAGCGAGGCCAGGCCGAAGGCAGCAGCCAGCTTGGCCTCATCGGCAGCCGGGAAGGCAACGTCGATGGTCTGCGATTTCTTGTCGGCGTACTCGACTTCGGCCTCGGCCAAGGCCGAACCGCAATCGAAGCACCAGTTCACCGGCTTCAGGCCCTTGAACACGAAGCCTTGCTTGACCATTTCGGCCAGGGCGCGGATTTCGCCGGCCTCGTTGGCGAAGTTCATGGTCTTGTACGGGTTGTCCCAGTCACCCAGCACGCCCAGGCGGATGAACTCGGTCTTCTGCCCTTCGATCTGCTCGGCGGCGTACTCGCGGCACAGCTCGCGGGTGCGGTCGGCGGACAGGTGCTTGCCATGGGTGACCTCGACCTTGTGCTCGATCGGCAGGCCATGGCAGTCCCAGCCCGGCACGTACGGCGCATCGAAGCCGGCCAGGGTCTTGGAACGGACGATCATGTCCTTGAGGATCTTGTTCAGCGCATGACCGATGTGAATCTTGCCGTTGGCATAGGGCGGGCCGTCGTGCAGGACGAACTTGGGACGATCCTTGCCAATTTCGCGCAGCTTCTGGTACAGGCCAATGCTGTCCCAGCGCTGCAGGATCTGCGGTTCGCGCTGAGGCAGGCCGGCCTTCATGGGGAAGGCGGTGTCCGGAAGGTTAAGCGTGGCTTTGTAGTCGGTCATTTCAGGCTCTTCGTTAGCGGTTGAGCGTGCCAATGTGCACGTGCGGCGGCGATATCCGCATCGATCGCCGACTTCAGCGCCTCCAGGGAGGCGAATCGCTGCTCTTCACGCAGCTTGTGGTGGAACTCCACCGTCAGGCGCCGGCCATACAGGTCGCCGGCATAGTCCAGCAGATGAATCTCAAGGTGCGGGCGCCCGTCACCTGCAACGGTGGGGCGCACGCCGATATTGCCGACACCCGGCCAGGCCTTGCCGTCGATTTCGATGCTGGCCAGGTAGACCCCGGACAGCGGCACGCGGCGGCGCTTGAGCTGGATGTTGGCGGTAGGTGTGCCGAGCTGGCGGGCCAGCTTCTGGCCATGCAGCACGCGGCCGGCGATGCGGTACGGGCGGCCCAACAGGTGCTCGGCCAACTCGAAGTTGCCTTCGGACAGGGCCTTGCGCACTTCGGTGCTGCTGACCCGCAGGCCGTCCTGGATTACGGTGTTGGCGGCCTCGACGGTGAAGCCATACTGCTTGCCGGCGTCGACCAGGAAGGCGAAGTCGCCGACGCGGTCGCAGCCGAAGCGGAAGTCATCGCCCACTTCGAGGTGGCGCACACCCAGGCCGTCGACCAGGATGGCCTTGACGAAGGCATCGGCGCCGAGCTTGCTCAGGCGCTGGTTGAATGCCAGGCACAGCACACGGTCGATGCCTTCGGCCGCCAGCAGCTCGATCTTGTCGCGCAGGCGGGCCAGGCGGGCCGGCGCTGTATCGGGAGCGAAGTACTCGCGTGGTTGCGGTTCGAAGATCACCACGCAGGTCGGCAGGCTCAAGGCCTGGCCGCGCTCGCGCAGGCGCGCCAGGATCGCCTGGTGGCCGCGGTGAACCCCATCGAAGTTGCCAATGGTGGCGACACAGCCCCGGTGCTCGGGGCGCAGGTTGTGAAGACCTCGAACCAGCTGCATAACGCGCTTCTTGCTCATAAAGTGGCCGATTATAACCACACCCGGGCGCCGGTGACAGGCAGCAGCGCCCAAGGGCGGCGTGGAATGCGAAAAACCGACGCCTGACCCGCCCGATGCCTCAGTGCAAGGCCTTTCGGGCGAAATGTCGAGGACGGAAGCCGCAAAGGTACAGGCAGCCGAAATAGGTCACGACGCCCGCCAGCACCAGAGCCCCCAAGCGCACCAGGCGCTCGAGCATGTTGCCCTGCTCCCAGGCCGGCAGGTAATGCATGCCGGCCAGCAACACCGCTGACATCAGTCCCACCGCCAGCAACAGCTTGAACAGGAACATCGCCCACCCGGGCTGCGGCTGGAACAGCTGCTGGCTGCGCAGCTTCCAGAACAGCAGGCCGGCGTTCAGGCAGGCCCCCAGGCTGATCGCCAGGGCCAGGCCGGCATGCGCGAGCGGGCCGATCAGGGCCAGGTTGAACAGCTGAGTGCAGACCAGGGTGAATACCGCGATCTTCACCGGCGTACGGATATTCTGCTGCGCATAGAAGCCAGGTGCCAGTACCTTGACCAGAATGATGGCCAGCAGGCCCACGGAATAGGCGATCAGCGCCCGCTGGGTCATGGCTGCGTCGACGGCCGTGAACTTGCCGTACTGAAACAGCGCCACGGTCAACGGCTCGGCGAGGATGGCCAGGGCCAGGGTGCAGGGCAGCACCAGCAGGAAGCACAGGCGCAGGCCCCAGTCGAGGATCCGCGAGTATTCCTCGCGGTCCTTGTTGGCGTAGGTTTTGGCCAGGGTTGGCAGCAGTATGGTACCCAGGGCCACGCCCAGTACGCCGGAAGGCAGCTCCATGAGGCGGTCGGCGTAGTACATCCACGACACCGAACCGGCCACCAGGAAGGAGGCAAAGATGGTGTTGATGATCAGCGAGATTTGGCTCACCGACACCCCGAGGATCGCTGGCAGCATCTGCTTGAGCACCCGCCATACGCCAGCATCACGCAGGTTCAGGCGTGGCAGCACGAGCATGCCGATCTTCCTCAACGCTGGCAGCTGGTAAAGCAACTGCGCCAGGCCACCGGCCAGCACACCCCAGGCAAGGGCCATGATAGGCGGGTCGAAATATGGCGTAAGCAGCACGGCGAAGGCGATCATCGCCACGTTCAGCAGGGTCGGGGTAAAGGCCGGCACCGAGAAGCGGTTCCAGGTATTGAGGATCGCCCCGGCCAGGGACGACAGCGAAATCAGCAATATATAAGGAAAGGTCACCCGCAACAGGTCGGTGGTGAGCTCGTATTTTTCGGCGCTGTCGACAAAGCCCGGCGCGGTCGCCCACACCACCCACGGCGCCGCCAGGATGCCGATAGCGGTCACCAGGGCCAGGGCCAGGGTCAACAGGCCGCTGACATAGGCGACGAAGGTGCGGGTCGCCTCTTCGCCTTGCTGGGTCTTGTATTCAGCCAGGATCGGCACGAAGGCCTGGGAAAACGCCCCTTCAGCGAAGATGCGCCGCAGCAGGTTGGGCAGCTTGAAGGCGATGAAGAAGGCATCGGTAGCGATGCCGGCACCGAAAACACGCGCCAGGATGGTGTCGCGGACAAAGCCCAGCACCCGCGAAATCATGGTGATCGAGCTTACCGCAGCCAGAGATTTGAGCAGGTTCATCGAAAAGATTCACGCCAAGGGCAGAGGACGCTGCCAGACAGCGTCCGAATGTGCGATACTCCCGCGCCTTCGCAGGGGAGCCAAAATTCCCGAGTTTACAGGTCGCGCAGCAGAAAGGAATATTTCCCTCTTGTTGGCGCACCGCTCGGCGGAACCTTGCAGGTGGCCTTGACATCCGTTCGACTGATCGGCATGATTCGCGGCCTATTTTGTTTGCTATTTACCTAAAGTCTTTCGAGGAGCTCGACGGTGGCCAACACACCTTCCGCCAAGAAACGTGCAAAACAGGCTGAGAAGCGTCGCAGCCACAACGCCAGCCTGCGTTCCATGGTCCGTACCTACATCAAGAATGTAGTTAAAGCCATCGACGCAAAAGACGCCGAAAAAGCGCAAGCCGCTTACGTTCTGGCTGTGCCTGTAATCGACCGTATGGCCGACAAGGGCATCATCCACAAGAACAAGGCTGCTCGTCACAAAGGCCGTCTGAATGGCCACATCAAGGCGCTGAAAGAAGCTGCAGCTGCCTAAGCGACGCGCTAGTCGAAAAACCGACCCTAGGGTCGGTTTTTTGTTGCCTGCGATTTGTGCAAGCATCCTGCCCACTTGATTACGATCGGCTTTTTTAGGAGCAGCCCATTCGCAGCACAAGGCTGCTCCTACAAAAAACGCAAGGCTGCGCTTGGCAGCCCTGCCTCTACATCACTTGGCTATCTGAATCTTCGGCGCCCACTGCAGCCATTCATCCTCGGCCTTGTCAAACAAGGCAAAGGTCTGCTGCGGCCGTGCCGGGTTGCCCATCTGCTCGCCATCTGGCGTGGCGAAGGCAATACCGCCGTCAATCAGGGTCTCCACCGACTCGGTACGCACGGTCGCCCCCTTGAACAGACCCCAGTCGAAACCGAAGCCGCTGCTGTTCCAGAAACGGCTGCCGCTGCGCACCAGGGCCGCATAGCGCGGTTCGATCAGGATATGGATCAGCACGCGGTCGGCGCTCTGCCCCAACTCGAAGCCCGTTACCTTGCCCACCGCAACCTCACGGTAGGTCACCGGCACACCCGGCTTGATCGAGCCACGGCGCGGGGCGCTTAGCGTCAACGGCAGGCCGACTTCCGGCCCGGCCACCTGCGGGGCGTCGGCCAAAGCGATGAAATCGCGCTGCGGGCCACGGTCCTTGGCAGCTGGCTGCACTTCCAGGTACTGCCCGCCCACCAAGGTGTCGAGGTTCTGCGTGCGCACCAGGCCAAAGGCTGGCTTGACCACCCAGAATTGCGTACCGGCGCGAGCGATACGGTCTGCCGCTTCGGTGATGCGCGCTCGCAGCAGCACTGCCTGCAGATCATCGGTCAAGTCGACGCTCTCGATGCTGCCCACATCCAGCCCGCGGAAACGGATTGCCGTGCCCGGCTTCAGGCCATCGGCACGGTCCACGCGAATGGTGATCAATGTGCCTGCGCGGTTTACCGCCTCCTGGCTGTCATGCAGGCGGAAGCGTGGAATGTGGCGTTTGAGCGGCACATCGGACCGTGGCGTATCGAACGCAATGCCACCGGCCATCAGGGTCTGCAGCGATTCACTCTTGATCTTGATACCCGACAGGCCGCCCGTCAGGGTGATACCACTGACGTTCCAGAAGCGCGACGAACCGTTGACCAGCTTTTCGTATTCCTTCTCGATATGCACACCGATCAGGATGCGGTTGCTGTTGCGGGCGAACTGGTAGCTCTGCACGCTACCCACCTTCACCTGGCGGTACATCACCGGGCTACCGATTTCCAGCGAACCCAGGGTGTCGGCGAACAACACCATGTGCAGGCCTGGGGCCTTGAGGTCGAGCGGCGGCGCCTTGGCGCGGGCCTCGAACTCACGCTCGGGCCGTGCCCCCTTCTCACCGGGGCGGATGGCGATGTAGTTACCTTTGACCAGCGCTTCCAGGCCGGTGATACCCGCCAGGGAAATCGACGGCTTGACCACCCAGAACTGCGTGCCCTCGACCAGATAATCCTCGGCCAACGGGTCCAGCGTCAGCTCGGCCGAGGCACTGGCCAGGTTGTCTGCCATTGTCAGGGCTTTCAACGAGCCCACCTGGATGCCCTTGTACATGACCGGTGTACGGCCCGCCTGCAGGCCCTCGTAATCGCTCAGTTTCACCTTTACCCGGATACCTGCCTGGGCCGCGTCGAAGTCTTCATACAGACGGAACGGCAGGTTCGAGTCGGTGGGCGGGCTGTCCTTGCGGTGCTCCGGCGTGGCAAAGGCGATACCACCGGCGACAATGCTCGACAGCGACTCGCTGCGCACTTTCACGCCCGAGAGCGAAGCATCGATGCTGACGCCGCTGGCGTTCCAGAAACGCGTGTGCTTGCGCACCAGGCTGGCATAGGCCGGCTCGATGAACACTTTGATCTCGACGGTGCTCTGGTCCTCGGACAGGCGGTAGCTTTTAACCCGGCCAACCTGGATCTGCTTGTAGAACACCGGGCTGTCACGGTTGAGCGAGCCCAGCCGCTCGGCCTTGAGGGTCAGGTGCAGGCCCGGTTCGGTGTCCGACAGCGGCGGCGCCACCTTCAAGGCGGTAAAGCGCTTGGTACGCTCCCCCTCCCCCGGGCTGACGGCGATGTAGTTGCCTGACACCAGTGTTTCAAGGCCGGAAATACCCGCCAGGCTGACGCTCGGCTTCACCAGCCAGAAACGCGTCCCCTTGGTCAGATGAGGCTCGGCAGCCTTGTTCATCTCGATGGTGGCGATCACCCCCTGGTGCTCACCCTTGGCGTCGAGCACCAGGCTTTTGACCTTGCCAACCGGCATGCCCTTGTAGATCACCTCGGTCTTGTTGGCGACGATACCCTCGCCCGACTCGAAGCGAACTTCAATTTCCACACCGGCATCACGGTAAGCCTGCCACGCAAGCCAGCCACCGATCATCAAGGCGATCAAAGGCAGGATCCAGATGGCCGACCAGTTCGAGGCTGGGCGGGTTTTAGCCGTTGGCAGGTCACTCATGGTCGTCATCCGACTCCGTGTTATCCCAAATCAGTCGGGGATCGAAAGTTAAAGCGGCAAGCATTGTCAGGATCACCACAGTTGCAAAGGCGACAGCGCCCAGGTTGGCTTCGACACTGGCTATTCGGCCGAAATTCACCACCGCCACCAGGATGGCGATGACAAAGATATCGAGCATGGACCAGCGTCCAATGAATTCGATGAAGCGGTACATCAATATCCGTTGCCGCGCCGAAAGCGGTTGCCGACGTTGAACGGAGTACAAAAGCAAGCCAATGCCCACCAGCTTGAACGTGGGTACCAGGATACTGGCAATGAACACCACGGCAGCAATAGGCACCATGCCATGCTTGAGCAAGGTGATGACGCCGGACATGATCGTGTCGGGGCTGCCCTGGCCCAGGGTGCTCACGGTCATGATCGGCAGCATGTTGGCCGGAATATAGAGGATCGACGCGGCAATCAGCAGCGCCCAGGTACGCGCGATGCTGTTCGGCCGACGGGCATGCACGATTGCGCCGCAACGTGTACAGGTTTGTGAAGTGCTGTCTGGCTGTTGCCTGTTCAGCTCGTGACATTCATTGCAGACAAGAATGCCCGCATCAATCGCCCGCATGCAGGTCCTCCCCTGATAGAGCGCTCCAGATCTGGTGCGGTGACATCACCACCTCGAGCCATACCTGAATCAATAGCAAGCTGATGAAGCAGAACAGCCCCAGGCCCACGGTCAGTTCGGCCAGGTCCACCAGCTTGACAATGGCCACCAGCACGCCCATGAAATAGACCTCGAGCATGCCCCAGTCACGCAAGTGGTGATAGATGCGGTAGAACAGCAGACCGAAGTTACGCCCAATGTTCAGGCGAATGCTCAATAGCACGAACAACTGGCAGAGCAGTTTGGCCAGGGGTATGGCCATGCTGCAGAGAAACACCACCACAGCCACGCCGCGCATTTCTGAGTTGTACAGGCCCAGCACGCCACTCCAGACGGTATCGTCCGATGTCTGGCCAAGCAGGTGCAACTGCATGATCGGCAGGAAATTGGCTGGTACAAACAGCAGCAAGGCGGTGAGTACCAAGGCCAGGCTGCGGTTGACCACATTGTGCCGGTGGGCGTAGAGCTCGTAGCCGCAGCGCGGGCATTGGGCTTTCTCATCATGCTGGAGCACGGGCTTGCGCAGCAGCAGGTCGCATTCATGGCAAGCGACAAGCTCGTCCAGCGGCAACTGGGCCAGGGTTTCAGGTTCGACAGGATTGGGCATATAGCGCTTCTGGATAGGTGCGTGGGCCTATTCTAGTGTTCTGGCTCGAATTGTGGGAGTTGTGGAAGCAGGCGACGCGGGGGATGGCACCGGCTTTGCCGGTGTTCGCGGGTGAACCCGCTCCCACAGGGGCCGCGTATGCGCGGGAGTTTTTGCGCCACAAAGACAAAACCCCTACCTGCATGCGCAGATAGGGGTTTTGCGAAATGAATCTTGACGATGACCTACTCTCACATGGGGAAGCCCCACACTACCATCG
>NZ_NFZQ01000026.1 GCF_002165135.1 Pseudomonas sp. SID14000
GGCCTGGAGGAGTACATCCATTACTACAACCATGACCGCATCAGGCTGAAACTCAATGGCCTGAGCCCTGTCAGCTACAGGACTCAGGCTACTGGCTAAAACTGTCCAACTTTTCGGGGGCAGTCCAATCTGTGGGAGCGGGCTCGCCCGCTTAGGGCTGCAAAGCGGCCCCAGCTTACCCAGTTTGTCGATTCGACAAAAAGAGCGTGACTTAAGAGTCAGAACGCGCATCTTCACTGTATATTGTCGAAACCGGGAACCGCCGTGTTGCCCCGGGCAAGCCGTCAGGGATCGGGAGCCACCCGTATCGCCTGGCGTTTTGCCGTTTGGCCTTGGCGGGTATTTCGCTGTTACTGAATTGGGAAGCCATATGATTGGCATTAAAAGCATCGCCAGTTACGTGCCCACTGAAGGCGTGGACAACTACGCGCAGGGCGCGAAATTCGGCAAGGACCAGGATTTCATCTTCGGCAAGATCGGCTCGACCTTCTTGCCGCGCAAGGAAACCGCCCAGGAAACCTCCGACCTCTGCGTAGAGGCCGCGAAGAACCTGTTCGCTGCCAATCCGTCGCTCGACCCGGCAGCCATCGATGCGGTGATCGTGGTCACCCAGAACGGTGATGCCGAAGGCCTGCCGCACACCGCAGCGATCGTCCAGCACAAGCTTGGCCTGTCGACCGCCGTGGCTGCCTTCGACATCTCGCTGGGCTGCTCCGGCTACGTCTACGGCCTGTACGCGATGAAAGGCTTCATGGAAGCCGCCGGGCTGAAAAATGGCCTGCTGATTACCGCCGATCCCTATTCGAAGATCGTCGATCCCGAAGACCGCAATACCACCATGCTGTTCGGCGATGCCGCCACGGCCACCTGGATGGGCGAAGGCGCTGCCTGGCAGCTGGGCAAGTCGCTCTTCGGCAGTGATGGTGGCGGTGCCGAGCACCTGCGGACCACCGATGGCAAGTTCTTCATGAACGGCCGCCAGGTCTACAATTTCGCGCTGGTGAAAGTGCCGGCGCATTTGCAGCAGCTGCTGGAATCCAGCGCTCTGGAGGCTGGCGACATCGATCTGTACTGCCTGCACCAGGGCAGCGCGGCGATCGTCGATGCCGTCTCGGCGCGCTTTGTCGAAGGCGAGCATAAGCAGAAGTTCATCAAGGATATGGTCGAGACTGGCAATACCGTTTCGTCGAGTATTCCGCTGCTGCTTGAAAAGCACGTGATCGGCTCTCAGCACAAACGGGTGGCCTTGAGTGGCTTCGGTGTGGGCCTGTCCTGGGGCTCGGCGATCATCGAGCGGCGTGATTGACTGCTTGTCGCTGATCCAGACGCCGCCGCTTTCAGGCGGCGTTTTTTTTCATCCGGGTCGCACACTTGGTGCCTGTAATCTGGCGTCAATTCCTTGATTTCATTGAGCTGGCAGGATGCCAGCAAATTTTTTCGAAAAATCGCTAAAGAAAGCCGCCCTGACGAAGATAACTATTACGAAGGTTCTCTGTGCCACACCCGGCGAATTGCCAAGGCCGGAAGCCGTAGTACCCAATCCAACGAGGAATTCGTCATGGCTTTGACCGTTAACACCAACACCACCTCTCTGGGCGTTCAGAAAAACCTGAACCGTGCTTCCGATGCGCTGAGCACCTCGATGACCCGTCTGTCCTCTGGCCTGAAAATCAACAGCGCCAAAGACGACGCCGCCGGCCTGCAGATCGCTACCCGCATGACCTCGCAGATTCGTGGTCAGACCATGGCTATCAAGAACGCCAACGACGGTATCTCCATCGCCCAGACCGCTGAAGGCGCGATGCAGGAACAAACCAACATCCTGCAGCGTATGCGTGAACTGGCAGTCCAGTCGCGAAACGACACCAACAGCACCCAAGACCGTGCAGCTCTGAACAAAGAGTTCGCACAAATGTCCGACGAGCTGAGCCGTATCGCCAAGTCGACCCAGCTGAACGGCAAGAACCTGCTGGACGGTACCGCTGGCGTCCTGACCTTCCAGGTCGGCTCCAACTCCGGTGCCAACAACCAGATCAGCATCAGCCTGGACAGCGGTTTCGATGCCCAGACCCTGAGCGTTGACTCGGCTTCCATCGCGATCACCGGTTCGACCAGCGCCGAAGCCGAAGCCAGCATGAACGCTGCTCTGGACGCCATCGACGCCGCTCTGCAAACCATCAACACCACCCGTGCTGACCTGGGTGCTTCGCAGAACCGTCTGACCAGCACCGTCAACAACCTGCAGAACATCAACGAAAACGCCGAAGCCGCTCGTGGCCGTGTACAGGACACCGACTTCGCTGCTGAAACTGCCCAGCTGACCAAGCAGCAGACCCTGCAGCAAGCTTCGACTTCGGTTCTGGCCCAGGCCAACCAGCTGCCATCCGCCGTACTGAAGCTGCTTCAGTAATCGCTGATGGTGACCAGCGGGGGAGTGCGCATTCAGGCGCTTCCCCCGCTTTTTCATTGCGAGGTGGCAAATCATGGACATGAGCGTCAAGCTTAACTTGTCCTACCCGACTTCTCGTCTGGCCGACCCGGTCGTCGACAAGCCGGTCGCCCGCTCGGCCGAGGCGCCGCGTGGCAGCGATACGCTGGAACCCAAGGCAGTTACCGCTGCGGAAGGTACACATGATGCCGAAAAGGTGAAAAAGGCCGTTTCGGAAATCGAGAAGTTTCTCAGTTCGACCCGTCGCAACCTGGAGTTCTCCACGGACGAAGAATCCGGCAAGATCGTGGTCAAGGTCATCGCCAGCGAGACTGGAGAGCTGATTCGCCAGCTGCCCTCGGAAGAGGCGTTGCGGATTGCTCACAGCCTGAGCGATGTAAACAGTCTTTTGTTCGACGCCAAGGCCTGATTGGCGGCGAATGCTTCAGGGCGTTCCATGTCGGTCCTCGCAGGAGCGGGGCTGACGTTTCAAGAGAGGGATAACGGTCATGGCGAGTAGCATTGTCTCCAGTATCGGCCTGGGTACCGGGCTGAACATCACCGAAATGGTCCAGGCGCTGGTGAGTGCTGACACTGCGGCGAAAAAGGCGCAGATCACCCGGCAAACCAGCAACAACGCTGCGATGATTTCCGGTGTGGGCTCGCTGCGCAGTGCCCTGACGGCGTTCCAGGACGCCATGAAGAAGCTCAACGATCCGGACGCTCCGTCGTTCAACGCCTACGCCGCGAAGTCGGCCAACGAGGCGGTGGTCAAGGTGACCTCCAGCAACAAGGCTGTAGCCGGTAGCTACAGCATTGTGGTCGATAAGCTGGCGACCAGCTCCAAGGTTGCCAGTCAGCAATTCGCCGGCGGTTCGACCTCGGCCATCAGTGCTGGCCAGCTGACCGTGAGCCAGGGTGGCAACAGCTGGAACATCGACATCGCCAGCGGCGCCACCCTGGAAAGCGTGCGCGACCAGATCAACAAGGAGCTCAGTGCCCAGGGCGTCTCGGCCAACATCGTCAACGCCGAGGGTGGGGCGCGGTTGGTGCTCTCCTCCACGACTACGGGGGCTGGCTCTGACATTTCGCTCAGCGGAATTCCCGAGCTGCAGATCGATGGCACCACCCAGATGTCCGGCGCGGGTGCCGGCTACATCACGGAACTGGCTCATGATGCCGAGCTGACCATTGATGGCCTGAAGGTCACTAGTGCAAAGAACACCATCGACAGTGCCATCAGTGGCATGACGCTGGAGTTGACCGGTGTTTCCGCCGCCGGCACTACCACCAGCATTACGGTCGCGGCAGACAATGGGGGGCTGCAGAAGTCCGTCCAGTCGTTCGTCGACGCCTACAACACCCTGCAAAAGGCAATCACCTCGCTGACCTCCACTTCGCGAGATGATGACGACAACCTGGTGCTGGGGCCGCTGACCAACGACCCGACCACGCGCTCGCTGGTCAACGATATCCGCAAGGTGCTCTCTGAAGTGGGGGCCGGTGACCAGCTGACCACGCTCAGCCAGCTTGGTATCAACACCACCAAGGACGGTACCCTGGAGTTCAACTCCACCAAGTTCAACACGGCCATGAGCGACAAAAAGCTGGGCGCGGAGGTGCAGGAGTTGTTCACCGGTGCCAATGGCATCTTCGAGCGCATGAACAAGGCCATTGATCCTTACAACTCCACCGATGGCAGCCTGGCTACGCGCAAGGCCAACCTGGACAAGGTGGCCAAGAACCTGGCCGATCAACAGCTGGCCCTGGAGCGCCGCACCGAGTCGCTGACCGAGTCGCTGACCAAGAAGTTCGTCGCGATGGATACCGCGGTGGCCAAGCTCAATGCCCAGGCTAACCAGATCAAGGCCGTGTTCGAAGCCCTGAACGCGCAGGCGAAGAACTCCTGATCGGTACTGCGCAGCGATAAAGCATAAAGCCCGACGGCGTCAGCAGGCGTGTCGGGCTTTTCTGCTGCACGCCTAAAGTTTTTTGACGGCTCGGCGATACACAGGTACAAGCAACCTTTTCCGCTGCAACGAGGTAGATCCATGAACCCGATGTTGGCCCTTCGGCAGTACCAGAAAGTCAATGGTGTAGCCCAAACGTCCGAAGCCAGCCCGCACCGTCTGGTGCAGATGCTCATGCAGGGCGGCCTCGATCGAATGGCGCAGGCCAAGGGGGCCATTGCCCGCAATGACATCGCGCAACGGGGCATTCTCATCGGCAAGGCCATCGATATCATTGGTGGTCTTCGCGAAGGTCTGGACCTGGAAAACCATGCCGATAGCCTGGCCGACCTGGACAGCCTGTACACCTACATGAGCCGTCGCCTGATCGAGGCCAACGTCAAGGGTGACCCGGCCATCATCGATGAAGTCGCACGCCTGCTGATTACCGTGAAGGAAGGTTGGGACGCCATCGGCGATCAGTCGTCGGCTTCCTGATAAAGGAGGATGGCATGAGCGAAGTAATCGCCCGAATCGAGCAGACCCGGGAAATGCTGCTGGCGGCGCTGGCCGACCGTAACTGGGAAGCGGTGGGGGAGTTGGATCTGGAATGCCGTTTGCGCATCGGTGACATGGTGACCGATGCGAAAGGCAACGAGGCCGATGTCAGTGCCAGCCTTGAGCAGTTGTTGGCCGTATACCGTCAACTAATCGAGGCTGCAAGTGGCGAGCGTCAATCCTTGGTGGATGAAATGACGAAAATCCGTCAGGCGAAAAACGCCGCGAAGGTTTACCATTTGTTCTCTTGACCACAGATGTTGCCAAAAGCCATGCGCCATTAATTTGACTGGCTGGTGTTTTTTGACTTTACTAGTGGCTGTTTTCGAATTTCAGACGTCCGAACACTGACCATTCAGTCGGAATGATGTCGAACACGCCCTGCTGGGCGCCGATATGACTAGGGAAGTTGCTATTGCATGTGGCGTGAAACCAAGATTCTGCTGATCGATGACGACAGCGCCCGCCGCCGCGATCTCGCGGTGGTGCTTAACTTCCTGGGTGAAGAAAACCTCGCTTGCTCCAGCCAGGACTGGCAGCAAGTGGTCGAGTCGTTGTCTTCGAGTCGCGAAGTGCTGTGCGTGCTCATCGGTGCTGTAAGTGCTCCGGGCAATCTCCTTGGGCTCGTTAAGACAGTGGCTGGGTGGGATGAGTTCCTTCCGGTTCTGCTTTTAGGTGAAATTTCTTCTGCGGAGTTCCCGGAAGACCTTCGCCGCCGGGTGCTTTCCAATCTGGAAATGCCGCCAAGCTACAGCCAGTTGCTGGATTCGCTGCACCGTGCCCAGGTCTATCGCGAGATGTACGACCAGGCGCGCGAGCGTGGTCGCCAGCGTGAGCCCAACCTGTTCCGCAGCCTGGTCGGCACCAGCCGAGCCATCCAGCACGTGCGGCAGATGATGCAGCAGGTGGCCGACACCGATGCCAGCGTGCTGATCCTGGGTGAGTCCGGCACCGGCAAGGAAGTGGTCGCGCGCAACCTGCACTACCATTCCAAGCGCCGCGAAGCGCCGTTCGTGCCGGTCAACTGCGGCGCGATCCCGGCCGAACTGCTGGAAAGCGAACTGTTCGGCCACGAGAAGGGCGCCTTCACCGGTGCGATCACCAGCCGTGCCGGGCGTTTCGAGTTGGCCAACGGCGGTACCCTGTTCCTCGACGAAATCGGCGACATGCCGTTGCCGATGCAGGTCAAGCTGCTGCGCGTGCTGCAGGAGCGTACCTTCGAACGCGTGGGTAGCAACAAGACCCAGAGCATCGATGTGCGCATCATCGCCGCGACCCACAAGAACCTCGAGACCATGATCGAGGAGGGTACGTTCCGCGAAGACCTGTATTACCGCCTGAACGTGTTCCCCATCGAAATGGCGCCGCTGCGTGAGCGGGTGGAAGACATTCCATTGCTGATGAACGAGCTGATCTCGCGCATGGAGCACGAGAAGCGCGGCTCCATCCGCTTCAATTCGGCATCGATCATGTCGTTGTGCCGCCACGGCTGGCCGGGCAACGTGCGCGAGTTGGCCAACCTGGTCGAGCGCATGGCGATCATGCACCCGTATGGGGTGATTGGCGTGTCAGAGCTGCCGAAGAAATTCCGTTACGTCGATGACGAAGACGAGCAGATGGTCGACAGCCTGCGCAGCGACCTGGAAGAGCGCGTGGCGATCAATGGCCACACGCCGAACTTCAGCGGCCACGCCATGTTGCCGCCTGAAGGCCTGGACCTGAAGGACTACCTGGGTAGCCTGGAGCAGGGCCTGATCCAGCAGGCGCTGGATGATGCCAACGGCATCGTTGCACGCGCGGCTGAACGTTTGCGTATTCGCCGTACCACCTTGGTCGAGAAAATGCGCAAGTACGGCATGAGCCGCCAGGGCGGCGAGGAACAGGCCGAGGATTGACGGCCGGGCCGGGCTGTTCGGCTTGGTCTTGATGGTGCCTGTGAGATCGAGCGCCGCCCGCGCGGCGCTTCGCGGGTGTTTGCCGTTGCACTTTCTGCGCTTGTGAGACCCAGCGCCGCCCGCGCGGCGCTTCGCGGGACAAGCCCGCTCCCACATTTGTTGCAACGTGCCGAACCTGTCAGGCCATGGTTGTCAGCCTTGTTGCCTTGACGCGATTTCCCGGCTGGCGCTACCGCCGCCTCACCAGTCTCAAACTCTCCACCAAAGCGGGCAACGCCTCTCCCACAGGTATGGCCACGTTGCAATAAATGTGGGAGCGGGCTTGTCCCGCGAAGCGCCGCGCGGGCGGCGCTCGATCTCACAAGCGCAGAAAGTGCAACGGCAAACACCCGCGAAGCGCCGCGCGGGCGGCGCTCGATTCCCGCCCCGCCATAAAACCCAAGCCATGCCTTAAACCCCCATCTCCGGCACGGCTATTGCTACACCGCTGGCAACATACCGTTTTTATGACGGTCAGCCACGCGAGAGAGCATGATGCCCCAGGCCGCCCACGTAATCCGAGCCCCCGATCTGCAGGGGCGAACCCCGGTCGAGCAGGAAAGTCGCCAGGGTGTCGAGCAGGCCTTCGCCCTGTTCAATCAGGTATCCAGCCAGCTGAGCCAGTCCTACAGCCTGCTCGAAGCACGGGTCAGTGAACTCAAGGGCGAGCTGGCAGTGGTCAGTGCCCAGCGCATGGATGAGCTTGGCGAAAAGGAGCGACTGGCCAACCGCCTGCAGAACCTGCTGGACCTGCTGCCCGGCGGGGTGATCGTGATCGATGGTCAGGGCTTGGTACGCGAAGCCAACCCGGCCGCCTGCGAACTGCTCGGCGAGCCGCTGGTTGGCCAGCTGTGGCGCCAGGTGATCGCTCGCAGCTTTGCCCCGCGCAAGGATGACGGCCACGAAGTTTCGCTGCGCGACGGTCGCCGCCTGTCCATCGCCACCCGTTCGCTGGATGCCGAGCCCGGCCAGCTGGTGCTGCTCAACGATCTGACTGAAACCCGTCGCCTGCAAGATCAGCTGGCCCGCCACGAGCGGCTGTCATCGCTGGGGCGCATGGTCGCTTCGCTGGCGCACCAGATCCGCACGCCTCTGTCGGCGGCAATGCTCTACGCCAGCCACCTGGCTGACCCCGAACAAGACCTGGGCGCGGAAACCCGCCAGCGCTTTGCCGGCACCCTGAAGGAGCGCCTGCACGAGCTGGAGCACCAGGTGCGCGATATGCTGGTATTCGCCCGTGGCGAGCTGCCGCTGGGTGATCGAGTCACGCCAAAAGCCCTGTTCCAGGCTCTGCAGCAGGCTGCCCAGGCGCATGTGCAAGGGCACGCCGTGCGCTGGCAGTGCGACAGCCACTTGGGTGAGTTGCTGTGCAACCGTGACACCCTGATCGGTGCGCTGCTGAACCTGATCGAAAATGCGCTGCAGGCCAGCGACGGCCCGGCGAGACTGAAGGTGCACCTGTTCCGCCGCGAGCGCAGCCTGCATCTGTGTGTAAGCGACGCCGGCAGTGGCATCGACGCAGACCTGCTCGGCCGCCTGGGTGAGCCGTTCCTGACCACCAAGGCCACCGGTACCGGTTTGGGCCTGGCTGTGGTCAAGGCCGTAGTGCGCGCGCACCAGGGTGCGCTGCGCCTGCGCTCGAAGGTCGGCCGTGGCACCTGCGTGCGGGTGGAGTTGCCATTGATCAACGGGCAATTGGCGGAGGAGGTGTAATGGCAATCAAGGTGCTGCTGGTTGAGGATGACCGTGTATTGCGCCAGGCGTTGAGCGATACCCTGGAAATCGGCGGTTTCGCCTACCAGGCTGTGGGCAGTGCCGAAGAAGCATTGGAGGCGGTGCTGCAAGAGGCCTTCAGTCTGGTTGTCAGTGATGTGAACATGCCTGGCATGGATGGGCACCAGCTGCTGGCTCAGCTGCGCCGCCAGCAACCGCAATTGCCCGTATTGCTGATGACCGCGCACGCCGCGGTGGAACGTGCCGTCGAGGCAATGCGCCAAGGGGCCGCCGACTATCTGGTCAAGCCGTTTGAGCCCAAGGCGTTGCTCAGCCTGGTCGAGCGGCATGCCGCCGGGCGCGTGGTTGAAGACGAAGGCCCGGTGGCCTGCGAGCCGGCCAGCCGCCAGTTGCTCGAGCTGGCCGCGCGCGTGGCGCGCAGTGACTCGACCGTGCTGATTTCCGGCGAGTCCGGCACCGGCAAGGAAGTGCTGGCACGCTACATTCACCAGCAGTCGCCGCGGGCAGCGCAGCCCTTCGTGGCTATCAACTGTGCGGCCATCCCTGACAACATGCTCGAGGCCACCCTGTTCGGCCACGAGAAGGGGGCCTTCACCGGCGCCATTGCGGCCCAGGCCGGCAAGTTCGAGCAGGCCGAAGGCGGCACCTTGCTGCTTGACGAAATCTCGGAAATGCCAATGGCCTTGCAGGCCAAGCTGTTGCGCGTGCTACAGGAGCGCGAGGTGGAGCGGGTGGGTGGGCGCAAGCCGATCAGCCTGGATATCCGCGTGCTGGCAACCACCAACCGTGACCTGGCCGGCGAAGTGGCGGCCGGGCGTTTCCGTGAAGACCTGTACTACCGCCTGTCGGTGTTCCCCCTGGCCTGGCGCTCGCTGCGCGAACGCCCGGGTGACATCCTGCCGTTGGCCGAGCGCCTGTTGGCGCGCCACGTGGCCAAGATGAAGCATGCCCCGGTACACCTGTCGCCCCAGGCTCGGGCCTGCCTGCAGGCGCATGCCTGGCCGGGCAACGTGCGCGAACTGGACAACGCCTTGCAGCGAGCGCTGATCTTGCAGCAGGGCGGGGTGATCGAGGCGGCGGATTTTTGTCTGGCAGGTGCCATTCCATTGTCGTCTGGCATCGAGCCATCACCTGAGGTCACGGCCGAGGCCGGCGGGCTGGGCGATGACATGCGTCGCCATGAGTACCAGATGATTATCGACACCCTGCGCGCCGAGCGCGGCCGCCGCAAAGAGGCAGCCGAACGCCTGGGGATAAGCCCGCGCACCTTGCGTTACAAGCTGGCGCAGATGCGTGATGCCGGGTTTGACGTCGAGGCCAGCCTGTTCGGCTGACAAAGCTTGCGCAGCCTTTGTAGGAGCAGCCTTGTGCTGCGAAGAGGCCAGTAAGGCAGAAGGTTGCATCAAAGGCCCCTTCGCAGCACAAGGCTGCTCCTACAGTGAACCGAGGTGCGCGTGCCAAGGCTGGCACCTTTGTTGCTTTAGGTTGGCTATCCGCCGCATGACTGTCAAAAAAATGCGGCCGCAGGAGAGAGAAGGGTCATGAGCCAAGGTGTTGAATTCAATCGTCTGATGTTGGACATGCGGGCCATGCAGGCCGATGCCATGTCGCTGCCCAAGGTAGCTGCCGCCCCCGAGCTGGCACCGGGGCAGAGTACCTTTGCCGACATGCTCGGCCAGGCCATCGGCAAGGTGCATGAGACTCAGCAGGCGTCGACCCAGCTGGCCAACGCCTTCGAGATCGGCAAAAGTGGTGTCGACCTGACCGACGTGATGATCGCTTCGCAAAAGGCCAGCGTGTCGATGCAGGCCCTGACCCAGGTACGCAACAAGCTGGTCCAGGCGTACCAGGACATCATGCAGATGCCGGTTTGAGGACGGACGTAAACCATGGCTGAAGCAGTCGTCGACAATCCCCCTGCCAAAAGCGGTCCGCCCGCGGCCAAACCGCCGCTGTTCGGCATGGCGTTTCTGGAAAACATCGCGCAGATGCCCATGCTGCGTCAGATCGGCCTTCTGGTCGGCCTGGCCGCCAGCGTGGCGATCGGCTTTGCCGTGGTGCTGTGGTCGCAACAACCCGATTACCGTCCGCTGTACGGCAGCCTGGCGGGCATGGATACCAAGCAGGTCATGGATACCCTGGCCGCTGCCGACATCCCCTACAACGTCGAGCCCAATTCCGGCGCTCTGCTGGTCAAGGCCGACGACCTCTCCCGTGCGCGCCTGAAACTGGCGGCCGCCGGTGTGGCACCAAGCGATGGCAACGTCGGTTTCGAGCTGCTCGACAAGGAGCAGGGGCTGGGCACCAGCCAGTTCATGGAGGCCACCCGTTACCGTCGCAGCCTGGAAGGCGAGCTGGCGCGTACTGTGGCCAGCCTGAGCAACGTCAAGGGCGCGCGCGTGCACCTGGCCATCCCGAAAAGCTCGGTGTTCGTGCGTGACGAACGCAAGCCCAGCGCCTCGGTACTGGTCGAGCTGTACCCAGGCCGCGCCCTTGAAGCCGGGCAGGTGATGGCCATCGTCAACCTGGTCGCCACCAGCGTGCCGGAACTGGACAAGTCCCAGGTCACCGTGGTCGACCAGAAGGGCAACCTGCTGTCCGAACAGATCCAGGACACCGCCCTGACCCAGGCCGGCAAACAGTTCGACTACAGCCGCCGGGTGGAAAGCATGCTGACCCAGCGGGTGCACAACATCCTGCAGCCTGTGCTGGGCAATGACCGCTACAAGGCCGAAGTGTCCGCCGACCTCGACTTCAGCGCGGTCGAGTCCACCTCCGAGCAGTTCAACCCCGACCAGCCGGCGCTGCGCAGCGAGCAGTCGGTCGACGAACAACGCGCCAGCAGCCAGGGCCCGCAAGGTGTGCCCGGCGCGCTGAGCAACCAGCCGCCTGGCCCAGCCTCGGCACCGCAGACCACCGGTGGTGCCGCTACCCCGGCCGCGGCCATCCAGCCTGGCCAGCCGCTGGTAGATGCCAACGGCCAGCAGATCATGGACCCGGCCACCGGTCAGCCAATGCTCGCGCCGTACCCGTCGGACAAGCGCCAGCAAAGCACCAGGAACTTCGAGCTGGACCGTTCCATCAGCCACACCCGCCAGCAGCAGGGGCGCATGACTCGCCTGTCGGTGGCGGTGGTGGTGGACGACCAGGTCAAGATCGACCCGGCCACCGGCGACACTACCCGTGCGCCGTGGGGTGCCGAGGACCTGGCACGCTTCACTCGCCTGGTGCAGGATGCGGTCGGCTTCGATGTCAGCCGTGGCGACAGCGTGACGGTGATCAACGTGCCATTCGCCGCCGACCGTGGCGAAGAGATCGCCGACATCGCCTTCTACCAGCAGCCGTGGTTCTGGGACATCGTCAAGCAGGTGCTGGGCGTAGTGTTCATCCTGGTGCTGGTGTTCGGTGTGCTGCGGCCGGTGCTGAACAACATTACAGGGGGCGGCAAGCAGGCTGCCCCGGATAGCGACATGGAACTGGGCGGCATGATGGGGCTGGATGGCGAACTGGCCAACGACCGCGTCAGTCTGGGTGGCCCGACAAGCATTCTGCTGCCCAGCCCGAGCGAGGGTTATGAGGCACAGCTCAACGCAATCAAAGGCCTGGTGGCCGAAGACCCGGGCCGCGTTGCCCAGGTCGTGAAAGAGTGGATCAACGCCGATGAGTGATAACCGAGCCGTTACCGCCAAGCTGAGCCGCGTCGACAAGGCGGCGATCCTCCTGCTTTCGTTGGGTGAGACCGATGCGGCCCAGGTGTTGCGGCACATGGGGCCCAAGGAAGTGCAACGGGTGGGTGTGGCCATGGCGCAGATGGGCAATGTGCACCGTGACCAGGTCGAGCAGGTGATGAGCGAGTTCGTCGAAGTCGTCGGCGAACAGACCAGCCTGGGCGTTGGCTCCGATGCCTACATCCGCAAGATGCTCAACCAGGCCCTGGGCGAGGACAAGGCCAACGGCCTGGTCGACCGCATCCTGCTTGGTGGCAACACCAGTGGTCTGGACAGCCTCAAGTGGATGGAGCCGCGCGCCGTGGCCGACGTGATCCGCTACGAGCACCCGCAGATCCAGGCCATCGTGGTGGCCTACCTGGATCCCGATCAGGCCGGCGAAGTGCTGAGTAACTTCGACCATAAGGTGCGCCTGGACATCGTCTTGCGCGTGTCGTCGCTGAATACGGTGCAACCGGCGGCACTGAAGGAGCTGAACCAGATCCTCGAGAAGCAGTTCTCGGGCAACTCCAACGCGGCGCGTACCACCCTGGGCGGCATCAAGCGTGCCGCCGACATCATGAACTTCCTCGACAGCTCGGTGGAAGGTGCACTGATGGACGCGATCCGCGAAATCGACAGCGAGCTGTCGGAGCAGATCGAAGACCTGATGTTCGTCTTCAACAACCTGGCCGACGTCGACGACCGTGGTATCCAGGCACTGCTGCGCGAAGTGTCCTCCGATGTGCTGGTGGTTTCGCTCAAGGGCGCCGACGAGCGGGTCAAGGACAAGATCTTCAAGAACATGTCCAAACGTGCCTCGGAGCTGCTGCGCGACGACCTGGAGGCCAAGGGGCCGGTACGGGTCAGCGATGTGGAGACGGCGCAGAAGGAAATCCTCACCATCGCCCGCCGTATGGCCGAGGCCGGCGAGATCGTGCTCGGCGGCAAGGGCGCCGAGGAAATGATCTAAGGTATTCGCGATCTGAAGACCGACGCCGCCCCTTGTGGGAGCGGGTAAACCCGCTCCCACAGGGACCGTGTCGGCTGAACATGGTTTGAGAACATGACAGCATGCCCACCAAAGAACATCACCCCAGCGACCTGATCCGCGCCCGCGACCTCGAGGGCGTGGACGTATGGGCGCTGCCCAGCTTCGACCCGGAACCGGAACCGGAGCCCGAACCGGAGCCGGAACCCGAGGTAATCGAGGAAGAAGTCGAGGAAGTACCGCTGGAAGAAGTCCAGCCGCTGACCCTGGAAGAACTCGAAGCCATCCGCCAGGAAGCCTATAACGAAGGCTTCGCCACCGGTGAGCGCGAGGGCTTCCACAGCACCCAGCTCAAGGTCCGCCAGGAAGCCGAAGAGGCCCTGAAAACCAAGCTGGAAAGCCTCGAACGGCTGATGACCAACCTGATGGAGCCGATCGCCGAGCAGGACACGCAGATCGAGAAAACCTTGGTCCACCTGGTGGCGCACATGACCCGCCAGGTGATCGGTCGCGAACTGCGGGGCGATTCCAGCCAGATCACCCAGGTACTGCGCGAAGCGCTCAAGCTGCTGCCCATGGGCGCGGACAATATCCGCATCCACCTCAACCCGCAGGATTTCGAGCTGGCCAAGGCCCTGCGCGAACGCCATGAGGAAAGCTGGCGGCTGCTCGAAGACAGCGCGCTGCTGCCAGGTGGCTGCCGCATCGAGACCGCTCACAGCCGCATCGACGCGACCATGGAAACCCGCATCGAGAAAGCCGTGGCGCAACTGTTCGATCAGTTGCACGACCATTCGCTGCACCCGGCGGCGCCGGACATCTCGGTAGACCTTGGCAACCCGCCAGAACGCGCCGTGGGTAGCCCAGATGCACCTTGAACGCACCAGTTTCGGCAAGCGCCTGGGCAGTTATGCCGAGGCCATCGAGCTGCCGGTTCAGCCTATCGTCGAAGGCCGCCTGCTGCGCATGGTCGGCCTCACCCTGGAGGCCGAAGGCTTGCGCGGCGCAGTTGGCAGCCGCTGCCTGGTGATTAATGACGACAGCTACCACCCGGTGCAGGTCGAAGCCGAAGTCATGGGCTTTGCCGGGCCCAAGGTATTCCTCATGCCAGTCGGCAGCATCGTCGGTATCGCCCCGGGCGCCCGGGTGGTACCGCTGGATGACGGCGGTCGCCTGCCAATGGGCATGAGCATGCTCGGCCGGGTACTCGACGGTGCCGGCCGTGCACTGGATGGCAAGGGTGGGATGAAGGCCGAGGACTGGGTACCGATGGACGGCCCGGTGATCAACCCGCTGAACCGCGACCCCATCAGCAAGCCGCTGGACGTGGGTATACGCAGCATCAATGGCTTGCTCACCGTAGGTCGGGGCCAGCGCCTGGGTTTGTTCGCCGGTACCGGTGTGGGTAAGTCGGTATTGCTGGGCATGATGACCCGCTTCACCGAAGCCGAGATCATCGTCGTCGGCCTGATCGGTGAGCGGGGTCGCGAGGTCAAGGAATTCATCGAGCATATCCTTGGTGAAGAAGGTCTCAAACGCTCGGTGGTGGTCGCCTCGCCCGCCGACGATGCGCCGCTGATGCGCTTGCGCGCCGCCATGTACTGCACTCGTATTGCCGAATACTTCCGCGACAAGGGCAAGAACGTGCTGTTGCTGATGGACTCGCTGACCCGTTTCGCCCAGGCGCAGCGGGAAATCGCCCTGGCCATCGGCGAACCGCCAGCCACCCGGGGTTACCCGCCGTCGGTGTTCGCCAAGCTGCCAAAGCTGGTGGAGCGGGCCGGCAACGGCGAGCCGGGTGGTGGTTCGATCACTGCGTTCTACACCGTTTTGTCCGAGGGCGACGACCAGCAGGACCCGATTGCCGACTCGGCGCGTGGTGTACTCGATGGCCATTTCGTGCTGTCGCGCCGGCTGGCTGAGGAAGGCCATTATCCGGCCATCGACATTGAAGCCTCGATCAGCCGGGTGATGCCCCAGGTGGTCGACGCCGATCATTTGCGCCAGGCGCAAAAGTTCAAGCAGCTGTGGTCGCGCCTGTCGCAAAGCCGCGACCTGATCAGCGTGGGGGCCTACGTGGCCGGCGGCGACCCGGAAACCGATCTGGCCATTGCCCTGCAATCGAAGCTGGTGGAGTTTTTGCGTCAAGGCCTGCGCGAGAACGTGGGGATGGCGCAAAGCCGCGACCAGTTGGGGGCGATTTTCACGCCCCCGGCGGGCGGTTGATAGGTCATGGCACTGCCCGGACGCGCCGCACGCCTGGCGCCGGTGGTCGACATGGCCGAGGAGGCCGAGCGCAAGGCGGCCCAGCGTCTTGGGCATTTCCAGCAGCAGGTGGCTACAGCCCAGGCCAAACTGGCCGAGCTAGAGCGGTTTCGTGAGGATTACCAGCTGCAGTGGATCAACCGTGGCGGGCAGGGTGTAAATGGCAGTTGGCTGGTCAATTACCAGCGCTTTCTCGGGCAGCTGGAAACGGCCATGACCCAGCAGCGTCAGAGCCTGGTCTGGCACCAGAACAACCTCAACAACGCCCGTGGCACCTGGCAGCAGGCCTATGCCCGGGTCGAAGGCTTGCGCAAGCTGGTGCAGCGCTACCTGGAGGAAGCCCGGCGTGCCGAAGACAAGCGCGAGCAGCGGCTGCTCGACGAGCTGTCGCAGCGCCTGCCGCGGCAGAATCATCTATAGGTTTCAGGTATTCGCCTTGGCACTTTCTGCGCCAGTGAGATCGAGCACCGCCCGCGCGGCGCTTCGCGGGGCAAGCCCGCTCCCACATTCGTTGCAACGTGGCCATGCCTGTGAGAGAGGCGTTGCCCGCCTTGGTGAAGTGTTTGAGACTGGCGAGACGGCGGTAGCGCCAGCCGGGAAATCGCGTCAAGGCAACAAGGCTGACAACCATGGCCTGACAGGTTCGGCACGTTGCAACAAATGTGGGAGCGGGCTTGTCCCGCGAAGCGCCGCGCGGGCGGCGCT
>NZ_NFZQ01000027.1 GCF_002165135.1 Pseudomonas sp. SID14000
AGCATTGGAACCACCTGATCCCATCCCGAACTCAGTAGTGAAACGATGCATCGCCGATGGTAGTGTGGGGCTTCCCCATGTGAGAGTAGGTCATCGTCAAGATTCATTTCGCAAAACCCCTATCTGCACATGCAGGTAGGGGTTTTGTCTTTAAGTAGGAACTACAGAGATTCGCAGGCACGTCCGATAGACGGGCCAGCACACAGAATTTCTTGACGACCATAGAGCATTGGAACCACCTGATCCCATCCCGAACTCAGTAGTGAAACGATGCATCGCCGATGGTAGTGTGGGGCTTCCCCATGTGAGAGTAGGTCATCGTCAAGATTCAAACCCAAAGCCCCTGTCTGCGATGCAGACAGGGGCTTTGTCTTTTCCGGGCTATAACTTTCAGGCTGGCGCGGTTCCTGTGTACCGCGAACCAACGGTCGCCATATGTTCAGAACCGATAACTGACCGTGGCACTGACATTGCGCTCTTCACCCATGTAGCAGTAGTTCAGGCTGGCACACGAAGTGATGTAGCTTTCGTTGGTAAGGTTATTGGCGTTTAGGCGCACATCTACTCCCTGTAGGCCGACCTTGCTCAGGTCATAGCCGACGGAGGCGTCGAACAGGGTATAGGAAGGCACTTTCATGCTGTTTTCCGCATCCACCCAGCTGTACCCCACATACCGTACCCCACCGCCCAAACGCAGGCCATCCAGTGCCCCTTGGTGGAAGTTGTAGTCAGCCCACAGCGAGAACATCTGTTTCGGTGCCTGGGTTGGCGAATTGCCCTTGTTGTCCAGGTTACCCGACACCAGGCTGGGCATCGACTTGGCGTACTCGATATCGGTAAAGGTATAGCCGCCCAGCAGCTTCAAGCTGTCGGTCAGCTGCACATGGGCCTCCAGCTCCAGCCCTTGTGAGCGTACTTGACCTACAGGGCGATAGAAGTCCTCGTCAGGCTGCTTCGAGGCCAGGTTCTCCTGCTCGATGCGGAACACCGATGCGCTGAACAGGTTGTCGCTACCCGGTGGCTGATACTTGATGCCGGCCTCCCATTGAGTGCCCTCGGTCGGCGCCAGAGGACGGCCTTCCTGGTCGGACACGGTATTGGGGTTGAACGACTCCGAGTAGCTGACATAAGGCGCAATCCCGTTCTCGAACAGGTAGAGCACCCCGGCGCGGCTAGTGAATCTGGAGCGCTGGTCACTGACCTTGGTGTTGCTGTCGCGATTCTCCTCGGACACCCTTACCCAGTCCTGGCGCAGTCCCAAGGAGAAGCGCCACTGGTCCAGCTCCACCAGGTCCTGCAGGTACACACCCGTTTGCTGCAAACGCCGCTGGTAGCGGTTTTCGCCTAGCACCTGAAGGTTGCCATTGCCGTACTGCGGGTTGCCGGCATCCAGCGGGGCGACTGTGCCAAAACGCCAAGCCACGTCGGCCTTGCGTCGCTGGTAATCGGTGCCCAGCAGCAGGGTGTGTTTGGCGGTCCCTGTGAAGAACTCCGCCTGCAGCATGTTGTCGATGATGTACGAATGCAGGCGTTCGTCGCCGCCGGTATAGGCGCGGTTGAGGATATTGCTGTCGGCATCCGCCCAGCCGGCGGAATACACCTGGTCCATCGACACGTCAGAGTCCTGGTAGCGGAAGTTCTGTCGTGCGGTGAAAACATCGTTGAAGCGATGCTCGAACTGGTAGCTGAAGGACTGTTGAGTGCGCTCGTAGTTGTCGACACCCGGCTCGCCTTCGAAGAAGTGGTCCGACAGGCGCAAGCTTTTGCGCTTGTGCAGCATGCCGTCCGCGGGGTTGCCGCCGTGGTAGCCGCCGTTGGGGTCGTGTTGCAGGTAGGCCTGCAGGGTGAGCGAGGTGTCTTCGCTGAAGTCGATGCTGACGGCCGGCGCGATAGCGTAGCGTTCTTCCTTGTTGTGGTCGAACTGCGTGTCGGAAGCATCTGCCAGGCCTGTCAGGCGATAAGCGATACGCTTGTCGTCATCCACGGGGCCGCTGAAGTCGAAACCCATGCCACGCTGGCCTTGGGTACCGAGCGTGGCCTGGATTTGATGGTAGGGGGTAAACAGTGGCTTCTTGGTGGTCAGTGCTACCAGGCCTCCTGGCGAACTACGGCCATACAGTACCGAAGACGGTCCCTTGAGAATATCGATGCGCTCAAGGAAGTACGGGTCCACCTGCATGGTGCTGTAGGTACCGTTGTCGCCCATCGACTTGAGCCCGTCGACGTAGATGTTATCCACCGAGCCATCATTGAAGCCACGCATGGCCACATAGTCATAACGATGGGTTGCACCGTAGGGGTTGGTCAGCACCCCGGGTGTGTAGCGCATGGCTTGGGCAACGGTTTGCGAGCCCTGGTCGTCCATCTGCTGGCGGGTAACCACCGAGACCGATTGTGATGTCTCCACCAGCGGCATGCTGGTCTTGGTCGCTACCTGGCTGTGGGTGGCGTTGTAACCCTCCATGCTGCCCAGTGCATTGCCAAGGGTGAAGCTACGGACATCGGTGTCTGGCAATGACACGGCGGCGTCCTGGGGTTGTGCCTGCAGCACGTAGCTGCGGCCGTCCTGGCTGAGCGCTTCCAGGCCGCTACCATTGAGCAACTGGCGCAGTGCCTGATCCTTGGGGTACTGCCCCTGCAGGCCGTTTGACTGCAAGCCTTGGGTGAGCTGGGGTGTGCTCGACAGGGTGATGCCAGCCTGGCGGGCGAACTGGTTGAGCACGTCATCCAGCTGGCCGGCCGGGATCGCATAGTGATGGCTCATCTGGGTCGTTTCAGCTGCCACGGACAGTTGCGGGACGGCTATCAGGCCCAAGGCGGTGCCAAACAGGGTGGCCCGGATGGTTTTGTGCAAAGTTGCTGAGTGCAAGACAGGTCGAAAATCATTCGCGTTGAATGTGTGCGTGTGCACTGGGGCGGTAGGCATGAAGGGTCCGTTGAAGTGTGAGGGCAGGAGGTGTCGCTTACTGTCCTAGCCGGACCGGGAGTCAAAACCCGCCAAAAAAGCTATTGGGGCGCGCAGCGGCCCTGAACGCAATGGCCCCCGTCAGATCAGACTAGCCCCTCCACACGCACCCACCAGCGCGTACGTTGGCGAAGCCGCACGGGCAGCGTCCGTGGCAGCAGCTGCAGCAGTTGCTCCGGATCTTCGAGGCGGAACACACCCGACAGGCGCAAATCTGCAATGTCGTCGCTGCAGCCCAGGTAACCATGACGATAACGGCTGACCTGCGCGAGAAAGTCGAACAGGCGCATGTCCCGGGTGACGATCAGCCCCTCGGTCCAGGCCATCGCGTCCATGTCCTCCTGTTCGAGCCGGTGTGCACCTTGCGTATCCAGACGCCAGTTCTGGCCGCGTTCGATCCATTGCAGTTGGCCATTACCAGGACGGTGGATTGCCACCCTGCCATGGTTGACACTGACCCGTGTGCAGTCGTTGTCCTGGCGTGCCACGAAACGCCCTTCGAACCCTTCCAGTAACGCGTCACGCGTCTGTACAAGCAAGGGACGCTGTGGGCCGCAGGTAATCATCAATTCCCCCTGCTTCAGGCGGACCAGGTGCTGTTGGTCATTGAAGGCCAGGTCCACGGCACTGCGGGTGTTGAGTTGCATCAGCGAGCCATCGGGAAGCGCGACGCTGCGTCGTTCACCCGTGCCGGTGGCGTAGTCCGATGTCCAGGCGTTGACTGCATCGAGGTCTTTGCCCAGCCATGTCGCTGTCCCCACCATGGCAACCCCGCCAAGCAGCTTCAGTGCCTGCCGGCGGTGCAGGCGGCGCTGGCTGGTCTCCAGGGTCTGCAAGGCTAGCCCGGCGCCGGGAATGGCGCGCAGATCGAGGTCCTTGTGCAGGTGCATCACCCGTTGCCAGGCCTGTTCATGTTCCTGGCGGGCACTGCGCCATTGCCTGCACTGATGCTGCAGGGCAGAGTCATGCCCGTTCTCGCGCAGCCTGAGCATCCACTGGATGGCCTGCTTGACCGCTGTTGCGCCAGGCTGTGCGGTAGTCATCGCGTCAGCACTCGTCGGCGTAGCGCAGCAGGTAGCAATGGTAGAGCGCATCGGCGATGTAGCGCTCCACGGTTCGCACCGAGATCCCCATCTGGTCGGCGATGGCCTGGTGCTTCAGCCCCTCGCATTGGGCCAGCAGGAATGCGCGGCGTACTTTGGGCTTGAGGCCGTCGAGCATGCGCGCGATGCGTTCCAGCAATTCCAGCAGCAACTCACGGGTTTCGGCCGAGGGGGCTTGTGCTTCTGGCACTTGTGCCAGTGCCTCGAGATAGGCCCTATGCAGTTCCTCGCGTCGCCAGTGGTCGATCACCAGCCCACGCGCCACTGTACGCAGGAAGGCCCGTGGCGTGTTCAGTTGCAAGTGTTCGCGCCGCTGCAGCAGGCGCACGAAGGTGTCCTGGGCCAGGTCTGCGGCATCGGCTGCGTTGCCCAGCTTGCTGCGTAGCCAGGCATGCAACCAGCCGTGGTGGTCACTGTAGAGCGTTTGCACGGAATCGTTGCTGGGCATGGGGGAGGGCGCTGCCATCAATGGACATGAATGATAATTAGTCTCATTGTTGGCGGGGGCCGATCAATTTGCAACCCATCCGACAGTACCGTGCGCGCTCTCTCTACCCGCTAGCGCCCCAGTTGCGTATCCAGGTACTTGCGGATTACCCGCGATGCGCTATTCAGGTGCCGCTCCAGCACCGCTACTGCTTCGTCCACCACCTTGTCGCTAGCTGCATCCACCAGTGCGTTGTGATCGTCCTGGGTGAGCTTGCCCAGGCCCATGGACGAAAGATGAAACCGCAGGAAGCGCTCTTCCTCGTTCAGTTCGTCCTCGATCAGGCGCAGCAGTTTCTTGTTCGGCGCCTTGTTGTACAACGACATGTGGAACAGGCGATTGAGGCGACCGATTTCGGCGTGGCGGGTTTCGTTCTCCAGTTGCTGGATATATCCGCGGGCGCTGGCGATGTCGCTGGCATCGAGCAGCGGAATGGACTGGCGCAGCGCCTCGGTCTCGAGCAGCACGCGCAGGGCATAGGTATCCACCGCGTCCTCGCCGATCAATGGCGCAACCACCGCGCCCTTGTGCATCTCCACTTTCAGCAGCGATTGCGCTTCGAGCTGGCGCAGGGCCTCGCGCACGGGCATGCGGCTGACTCCGAACAAGGTGGCGAGTTCTTGTTGTCGCACGGCAGTACCTGGGGGCAAGCGGCCATCAAGAATGGCACTGCGCAGGCGTTCTTCGATCACGCTACGGGCCTGGTGTGGCAACAGCTGCTCGCTCGCCAGCACATTGCTCAATTTGATTTTCTCGGCCACGCGACGTCTGCCTCAACGATGACTAAAGTTGGATCCAATAACACTAGTAATAGCTCATGGGGTGTCAAACCTGCACCCTCAATGGAACGGGCGCCCCAAAAAGCGCGGCTATGGTGGATTAAGTCGCCAGTCAAAGGAAGCGACCTCTAGAAGGTTCTAACCAGAAAGTGTAGGTCGACTGACCAACGGGTGCATGATCGCAGGGTGCCATTGTCTTTTGCTGTGGCAAGCCGCACCATCGCTGCTTTCGACTGGCCTGAACAGGGCTTCGCAGTGGCGATATCCTGGATGCTCAAAACTGTTGTGCAACGTGTTGGCCTTGCTGCGCTGCTGGGTAGCCTGCTGCTGGGTGGCTTGCACGCGGATTGGGACTTTTCCCAGATCAGCCGCAAGTCACAGGCCCTGTATGGCCAGTTGGGTGCCGGGCAGGGTCGTATTGATGCCTGGCAGAACCTGATGGCCACGCAGAAGCAGGGTTCGGAGCTTGAGCGGTTGCAGGTGGTCAACCGCTTCTTCAACCAGCAATTGCACTATGTCGAGGACATCGACCTGTGGCATGAGGTCGATTACTGGGCCACGCCGGTGCAGGCGCTGATCAAGGGGGCAGGGGACTGCGAGGACTACGCCATCGCCAAGTATTTCAGCCTGCGGCGCATGGGAGTTCCCAGCGAAAAGCTACGCATTACGTACGTCAAGGCGCTGCGGCAGAACCGGGCGCACATGGTCCTGACCTATTATTCAAACCCACAGGCACAGCCATTGGTGCTCGACAGCCTGATGGATGCCATCAAGCCAGCCAGCCAACGTACCGACTTGGTGCCGGTGTACGCCTTCAATGGTGAAGGGCTGTGGCTGACGGGTGCCGCAGGTAACAAGAAGGTCGGCGATACCAAGCGGCTGTCGCGCTGGCAGGATTTGCTGAAGAAAATGCAGGCCGAAGGGTTCCCGGCCGAGCCGGTTTACTGAAGGAGCACAGATGTCACTGTTCAAACAATTGCTGTTGGCCATTTGCCTGTTCCTGGTGGTCGCCTTCAGTGGCAGTTTCATGGTCAGCCTGGAAAGCTCGCGCAGCCAGTACGTCAACCAGTTGCGCTCGCACGCCCAGGATGCGGCAACCGCGCTGGCGCTGTCGCTGACGCCGAATATCGACGACCCGGCGATGGTCGAACTGATGGTCAGTTCGATCTTCGACAGCGGTTACTACTCAAGCATCAAGGTCGTCGACCTGGGCTCCAATGCTGTGCTGGTGGAGCGCCACGCCGAGCCGGACCCCGCCGGTGTGCCGCGCTGGTTTGTGGACCTGATCGGCCTGGAAGCCGCCGGTGGCGATGCCATCGTCAGCCGTGGCTGGCAGCAGGCCGCGCGCGTTGAAGTGATCAGCCACCCGATGTTCGCCATTGCCAAGCTCTGGCAAAGCGCCCTGGGTAGCCTGGGCTGGTTGCTGCTGTGTGGCGCGGCCAGTGCCGTGCTAGGCGCCTTGCTATTGCGCCGCCAGTTGCGGCCGCTGGACTACATGGTCGAGCAATCCCATGCCATTGCCCGCCGCGAATTCCTCAGCCTGCCCGAGTTGCCGCGTACGCCGGAGCTGCGCCGGGTAGTGCAGGCGATGAACCAGATGGTCGAGAAGCTCAAGGCACTGTTCACCGAGCAGGCCGAGCGCAGTGAGCGGCTGCGTGCCGAGTCCTACCAGGACAGCCTGACCGGGCTGTCCAACCGCCGTTATTTCGAGATGCAGTTGAACACCCGGGTCAGCAATCTGGAAGAGGCACGCGCCGGCTACCTGCTGTTGCTGCGGGTCCAGGGACTGGCGGGGTTGAACGCCCGCCTTGGCGGCCAGCGGACCGACCAGTTGCTACAGGCCGTGGGTGACCAGTTGCGTCGCACCTGTGCCAGCTACCCGGAAACCAAAGACCTGATTTCCCGCAGCCGCGGTGGCGAGTTCGCCGTGCTGGCGCCGGGCATGGTGCATGAAGAGGCGGTACAGCTCGCCCAGGCCCTGGAAGCAACCCTGCAGAGTCTGCATGAAACCGGCGCCAGTGATATCGACCCGGTGGCCTGCATCGGTCTTGCGCCCTACAGCCCTGGGGACGCACCGCAAGCGCTGCTCAAGCTCGCCGACGAAGCCCTGGCCCGCGCGGAGAACCAGCCGACGCCGGGTTGGGTCTGCCTCGAGCAGGGGGTGGCTGTGGTCGCTGCGGACAGCCAGCATGCCTGGCACGAGCGGCTGGATCAGGCGTTTGTCGGCGGGCATTTCGAGCTGTTCTTCCAGCCTGTGGTGGACTGCGGCACTGCGCAACGGGTACTGCACCACAAGGTGATTTCGCGTTTGCAGGATGGCCTCGGCGAGGCGCTGCCGGCGGGTCGTTTCCTGCCCTGGCTGGAGCGCTTCGGCTGGATGTCGCGGCTGGACGTGCTGGTGCTGGAGAAGGTGCTTGCGCACCTGCGCGGGCATGACCAGGTGCTGGCGCTAAATCTGTCTGCCGCCACTTTGGGCGACCCTAAGGCCCTGCAGCGTGTCTTCGAACTGCTGGGCCAGCATACGGCGCTGGGGCCGCGCCTGATTTTCGAGATTGGCGAAGAGCAACTACCCGAGCAGTCTGCCCTGGAGCAGCTGACCCGGCGCCTGCACGCCCTTGGCTTCGGCCTGGCGCTGCAACGCTTTGGTGGGCGCTTCAGCATGATCGGCAACCTGGCGCACCTGGGCCTTGCGTACCTGAAGATCGATGGCAGCTACATCCGTAACATTGACCATGAGCAGCACAAGCGGCTGTTCATCGAAGCAGTCCAGCGCGCGGCACACAGCATCGACGTGCCGCTGATTGCCGAGCGGGTCGAGACGGAAGGGGAGCGGCTGGTATTGAGAGAGATGGGGGTAGGTGGGATTCAGGGGCAGTTGGTTGGTGAGCCTGCACCCTGGCGCTGAGTTTCGGTTTTGCAGTTCTGGCACGGACCGTGTGGGAGCGGACCGCTTGCAAATTCAGTTCTCTACGCGACAGCGCAGCCCAAAGGGCTGAGCGATCTCCCACAGGTACAGCGCATGCCTTGAACTTTGTGCTGTATCTGTGGGGGCTGGCTTGCCGGCGATAGGGCCAGGGAGGCCACTGAATACAGTGGCCAGGATCATCAACGCTCGCGCAGCGCTTCCGAACGCGCCTTCATGATCGGCTTGAGCAGGTAGCTCATGATGGTCTTCTTGCCGGTCATGATATCGACCGTCGCCACCATCCCAGGAATGATCAGCAGCGGCTTCTCGTCAGTGCCCAGGTGGCTGCGATCGGTGCGTAGCTTGATCAGGTAGTAGGTGGTCTTCTTGTCTTCATCGGTGATGGTATCGGCACCGATCTGTTCCAGCTTGGCCTTGAGCCCACCGTAGATGGTGTAGTCATAGGCCGTGAACTTGACTGTCGCCTCTTGACCCGGGTGCAGGAAGGCGATGTCCTTGGGCAGGATCTTCGCCTCGATGACAAGCGTGTCATCCAGTGGCACTACTTCGAGGATATCGCTGCCAGGCTGGATCACCCCGCCAATGGTGTTCACCAGCAGTTGTTTGACGATACCGCGCACCGGCGAAGTGACCATGGTGCGGTTCACCCGGTCGTCCAATGCCTTGCTGGTAGCCGTGGCCTTGTTCAGCTCGGTGCGTGCCTCGTTCAGTTGGGTCAGCGCTTCGCTGCGGAATTTGCCGCGGGTTTCTTCGATCTTGCTTTGCACCTCGCGGATGGCCGCCTCGGCACGCGGGATCGCCAGCGCCGTGGAGTCCAGCTGGCCGCGGTTCTCCACTTCGGCACGGCGCAGGCGCAGCACTTCAACCTGGGAGATCGCGCCGGTGGCCACCAGTGGCTCGGACATGCTGATCTCTTTGCGCAGCAGTTCCAGGCTGTTGGCGTACTGGGCACGTTTTGAACTGTATTCGCGCAGCTCCTGCTGGCGCTGCACCAGCTGCTGTTGCAGGCCACCAATCTCGTCCTGCAGTTGCTGGCGCCGGCTTTGGTACAGCGACTCTTCACTGGCCGCCTGGCTTGGTGCAGCCTTGCGCAGTGCTTCGTCGATTTTCAGCGGGCTGTCCTCGACCTCGGCACTCAGGCGCTCGACGCGCAGGGCCATGGCCAGGCGGTCCGCCTCGGTTTCACCCACGTTGGAGGCGAAGCGGGTTTCATCCAGGCGCAGCAACGGTTGGCCCACTTCTACGATCTGCCCTTCCTTGGCGAAGATTTCGGCGACGATGCCGCCCTCCAGGTTCTGGATCTTCTGCACCTTGGACGACGGAATGGCCTTGCCTTCACCCCGCGTAACCTCGTCGATGGGCGCGACGCTGGCCCACACGATCAGGAACACGAAGAACAGGATCACGCCCCAGATGGTCAGCCGCACGACCCGCGGCGCATCCTCGATCAGGGCCTTGTTTACCTCTGGCAGCGGCTGCCCGCCCAGTGAGTCGGAACCTTTGAAATAGCGCCGAAGGCCTTCCTTGAATTGCCCCATATCCAGCTTATGCAACACTGATCTGCCCCTTTTTCAGCGCATCCATGACCGCGGCTTTCGGGCCGTCGGCGACAATCTGCCCGCGATCGATCACGATCAGCCGGTCCACCAGCGACAGCAGCGAGGCGCGATGCGTGACCAGTAGCACTGTCTTGCCTTCCACCACCGCCTGCAGCCGCTGCTTGAGGCGTTCTTCACCGGTGTTGTCCATGGCGCTGGTCGGCTCGTCCAGCAGCAGGATCTGCGGGTTGAGCAACAGTGCCCGGCCCAGGGCGACGTTCTGCCGCTGGCCACCGGACAGATTCTGCCCGCGTTCACCCACTTGCAGCTCGTAGCCGTCAGGGTGCAGCCGGGCGAACTCATGCACACCTGCCAGCTCGGCAGCATGCAGAATCAACTCATCTTCGATGTAGCGGGCTCCACTGACCAGGTTATCGCGCAGGGTGCCGGCCAGTAGCTGGATATCCTGGGGCACATAGCCAATGTTGTGGCGGAGTTCGCTGACGTCGATCTGGCGAATGTCCACGCCATCGACCAGAAGTGACCCGCCATCGGCCTCGTACAGGCCGACAATGAGCTTGGCCAGCGAACTCTTGCCCGAGCCGCTGCGGCCGATAATGCCCACTTTCTCGCCAGGGCGGATGGTCAGGTTGATGTTCTTCAGGGCCTGGTTCTGTTGGTTCGGGTAGGTGAAATCGACCCCGCGGAACTCAACACTGCCCTGCAGCACTTTGCGACTCAGCGGGCGTTCCTCGAAGTTGCGCTCCTGCGGCAGTTCCATCATGTGGTCGGTGGCGACCATGGTTACCTTGGCCTGCTGGTAGCGGGCGAGTAGGCCGTTGAGCTGGCCCAGCGGGCCGAGGGCTCGGCCGCTGAGCATGTAGCAGGCCACCAGGCCGCCCATGCTCAGGTTGCCGTCGATGATCAGGTACACACCGACGCAGATCATTGCCACGCCTGCCAGTTGCTGGATCAGCAGGGTGATGTTCATCGCCAGGCTCGACAGCACCTTCACCCGCAGTTCCAGGCGGCTGAGAGTGCCGAGGGTCTGCTCCCACATGTACTGGCGTTCGCTTTCGGCGTTGTTGACCTTTACCGCATCCAGGCCGGCCAGGGTTTCGATCAGGCTGGACTGTCGCTCCGAGGCCAGGGCCATGGTCCGCTCCATGGTCGCCATCAGTGGCCGTTGCAGGGCGTAACCGATGCCCAGGGCCAGCGGGAAGGCGATGATCGGGATCCACACCAGGTGCCCGCCAATGATAGCGATGACGATCAGGATCAGGATGGTGAACGGCAGGTCGATCAGGCTGGTCAGGGTCAGCGAGGCGAGGAAGTCACGCAGGCCCTGGAACTCGTGAATGTTCTGGGCAAAGCTGCCAACCCTGGCCGGGCGGTATTTCATCGACATGCCGACGATACGTTCGAACAACGTCGCCGAAATGATCAGGTCGGTCTTCTTGCCGGCCAGGTCCAGACACAAGCCGCGCAGGCCCTTGAGGATCAGGTCGAAGATGTATGCGCCGGCGATGCCGACGGCCAGCACCCAGAGGGTCGAGGTGGCCTGGTTGGGCACCACCCGGTCATATACGTTCATCACGAACAGCGGCGCGGCCAGGGCGATGAGGTTGATCACCAGGCTGGCGGCGATGGCGTCGATATATAGCCATTTGCTGCGCAGCAAGGTATCGCGGAACCACGACTTCGCCCGCGGGATGAGGTTGCCGTGGTTGACATCGAACTTGTGCTGCGGCTGGGCGAAGAACACCCGGCCACTGTAATCGCTCTGCAGGGCTTCGCGGCTGACATGCACCTCGCCGCCATCGCTCTCGCTGAGCAGCAGGCGTGCAGTGTCTTCGTTCTCCCAGCCCAGCAGAACGGCGCTGCGCCCTTCCTTGAGCAGTAACATGGCCGGCATGGCGATGCTCGGGATCTGCTCCAGCTTGCGCTGCAGCAGGCGCCCCTGCAGGCCGGCCCGGGCGGCTGCGCGAGGTAGCAGCTCGGGGCTAAGGCGCTGGGCGGGCAGCGGCAGCCCGGTGGTCAACATGACCCGGCTGGCGGGTTTCTGGTGCAGGACACACAGGCTCAGCAGACTATCCAGCAGGGGATCGTCATGCTGACTGCGTGGATCGTGGCTGAGTTGGACTCGACTGACTTCGGATTCCACGCGGCGCTCTCTTCATCCTTGTGGTGGGTGGGGTGGGTGTGCCGCCGTTCAGGCCGGCTCACCCTGGCGTTCAATGGTGCTGCCAGGCCGTGGTCGTGAAGGCTACGGCACCCTGACGCTTGGGCAACCGGCCAATGGTCGCCTTGAATCGGTATTGAGTAAACAATTCTACGGTTTTCATTCTTACCAGACGATGCTGGGTGGTGGATGTTTCATTTTTGACCCAGTCAGCATCCAGGCCGAAGCTAATTTGCAGCATAGCCTGCCATCCGGCTGGCGACAGAGGTGTAGTCGGTATCGACTTATACCGTTGTCAGAAACCAGACGCTGACTTGTTGACGGTCTTCGGCAACTAATTAGTCAAAATTCATCTATTGGAAGGCAGCTCGCTGACAGGTCTGGGCTAAACAATCGGCAACGCTTTCTAATATTCAGGCTGTCAGTATTTGCGCAGTTGTTCGCTATCTCTTTGATCTACGGCAAATCGCTGTGCCGAGTGATGCAGCGATACGGGCTGCTGATGCCGTGAGCTGTCGTACGGCCCCGACTCTGCCTGGCTTCCCGACCACTTCTGGCTGGCTTCAGGCAAGGTTTATGCTTGTAGTCAAGCAGTGGCCTGAGCGAGCGAGAGTGACCTGAATATTGACACCTGAATCTTTGACTGCTGCCGATGGACGGTCGTCCTGCTGCTTTGTTTGCGGCTACCGATGCGCGGAAAAAGGCACGTGAAGTGACCGGTGAACGCGCTTTCGATGATGTACGACATTTGTTCTAGAGAAACGCTTGGCTAAGGTTCAAATATCAATGTGACATTACATTGGTGATTGTTTAGGATGGCGTCTATAAGGTCAATAGTTTGGCAGTTAGGCAATTCCAAATAGTTATAGACGGAATATTGACGTCAAAAAACGTCAAGAGATCATCGACATAGTTCCGCCTGAAGTGGCTTGCAAGTGCCGCTCTGGCAGGGAAGTACCCATCGGGTCACACGGAGAGTCCAATGAGCAGCGTTGTAGCCATCGTCAAAAGTATTGTCGGCCAGGTTATTGCGGTATCCCCAGAGGGCATCCGGCGTGTTCTGATCGAAGGGGACCGTCTGCTGGCCGGTGAGGAAGTGCTCACTGGCCCGGGCGGCGCTGTTACTTTGGAACTGGCCGATGGCCGTCTGCTCGACCTGGGGCGCGACAGCCAGTGGAGCGCTGATGCGCCGGACAGCAGCACCGACCTGAGCCAGGCGACCGCACAGGCGGCGCCGTCGGTGGAGGAGTTGCAACAGGCGATCGCTGCCGGTGTCGACCCGACTACCGAGCTTGAAGCGACTGCGGCTGGCCCATCGGCAGCGGGCGGTGGTGGTGCGCTGGGCGGTGGCCACAGCTTTGTCATGCTCGAAGAAACCGCGGGCCGGGTCGATCCTACCGTAGGCTTCCCTACTGACGGGCCGGGCTTTGCCGCCGTGCTCGATAGCGAAGAGGTTGGCGTGCTGGACACCGCCAGCAACAACCAGGTGACTACGCCTCCGACAGACACCAGCGTCGCTACCGACCTGGTTCTTGGCGCTACCCCGGCCATCAGCGAAGCGGGTGGTGTAATCGTTTATACCGCTACGGTTGGCCAGGCGCCGACCACCAACCTGGTGGTCACCCTGTCCAACGGTGCCGTAATTGTCATTCCTGCCGGACAGACCACTGGTAGTGTCAACGTCGTGGTCCCGGCGAACGATACCCCGTATATCGATGGCGGCCAGATTTCGGCGACCGTAACGGGCACCACCGGGGGCGGTGGGTTGACGGTGACTGTGCCGCAAACACCCGCGGTTACCCAGGTGACCGATACCATCGACACCACCACCGCGACCCTGACCGCTTCGCCAAGCGTCACCGAAGGCGGCGTGATCACCTACACCGTGACCCTGAGCAACCCAGCCCAGACCCCGGTGACCGTGACCCTGTCCAACGGCCAGACCATCACCGTCGAGGCCGGCAAGACCCAGGGCAGCGTCGACTTCCAGACCCCGGCCAACGACGTCTACAACAACGGCTCGACCGTTAGCGTGACCATCGAAAGCGCCACGGGCGGTAACTTCGAGCAGTTGGTGCCGAACCCGACGCCGGCTCAGACCACCATCAACGACTCGGTGGATACCACCACCGCGACCCTGACCGCTTCGCCAAGCATCACCGAAGGCGGCGTCATCACCTACACCGTGACCCTGAGCAACCCAGCCCAGACCCCGGTGACCGTGACCCTGTCCAATGGCCAGACCATCACCGTCGAGGCCGGCAAGACCCAGGGCAGCGTCGACTTCCAGACCCCGGCCAACGACGTCTACAACAACGGCTCGACCGTTAGCGTGACCATCGAAAGCGCCACGGGCGGTAACTTCGAGCAGTTGGTGCCGAACCCGACGCCGGCTCAGACCACCATCAACGACTCGGTGGATACCACCACCGCGACCCTGACCGCTTCGCCAAGCATCACCGAAGGCGGCGTCATCACCTACACCGTGACCCTGAGCAACCCAGCCCAGACCCCGGTGACCGTGACCCTGTCCAATGGCCAGACCATCACCGTCGAGGCCGGCAAGACCCAGGGCAGCGTCGACTTCCAGACCCCGGCCAACGACGTCTACAACAACGGCTCGACCGTTAGCGTGACCATCGAAAGCGCCACGGGCGGTAACTTCGAGCAGTTGGTGCCGAACC
>NZ_NFZQ01000028.1 GCF_002165135.1 Pseudomonas sp. SID14000
TGCACAACGGCAGGTGTGCAGGGTTTTAGCGTGATGGCTATTGGCTGTGACTGATGCGTTTTTCGGATAGTTCAGAAAAATTTGATCATGTCTGGGGTTTGTGGCGCCTGAGAGATCGAGCGCCGCGGGCGCGGCGCTTCGCAGCACAAGGCTGCTCCTACATCTGTTTCGGGCCGATTATCCCTGTGAGGTTTGTGCGCGAACGCTTTGGCGCATGGCTCGATATCGCGTTGTACGAACAAGGCGGTCGCGTGCACTGGCACAGGCAATACTGGCCCGAAACAGATGTGGGAGCAGCCTTGTGCTGCGAAGCGCCGCGCGGGCGGCGCTCGATCTCCCGGGCGCTGCAAAACTCACGACCTACACCTTCGCTATTCGCTATTCGCTATCAGCCCCAGGATTGCTCAGGGCGTGCAGATGCTGTCGTGACAGTGACAGAAAGCGCGGAGTAGGGCCGATGTCCTCGTACAGCGGGTCGCCTTCTTCATCGGTGGCGATGACCTGGCGGCCCTGCACATAGGGGAAGCTGGCTTCCAGTTCCTCAAGAGCGGCTGCGACCAGTTCACCGAGCAGTTCTTCGGCGGTGCGCTTGGGGTACATGTCGATCAGCGCGGCCAGGCGCGCCTCTGACTCCAGGTCCAGGTGCAGGACATGGCCCGTGGGGCTGAGGGGACCGGCGGCATTCTGTTCCCAGTGCTGGGCGAGTTCACGGATTTTCATGGTGGCCTCTGTTGACGCCTGAAAAGGCTGCATTGCATGGGCGTGTCGTGCTTTCACTTTAGTTTGCTTTGGCCGATTACGGCTTGCCATCGTCGCCCGGCTGTGGGCACTCTTGCCAGGTATGCCGCTCCCACAGGGGATCGCGTAAAGGCTTAAAGGGATGCAATGCGCCAGAGCCGCGCCGGAGAGAGGGCCAATGACCGATATCGATGTGCGTTTGCGTGAAGATGTCCATGTGTTGGGTGAGTTGCTCGGCGAAACCATTCGCCAGCAGCATGGCGAGGCGTTCCTGCAGAAGATCGAGGGCATCCGCCACAGTGCCAAGGCCGACCGTCGTGGCGCCGGTGAACAACTGAGCTCGACCCTGGCGGACCTGGCCGAAGAGGACTTGCTACCTGTGGCCAGGGCCTTCAACCAGTTTCTCAACCTGGCGAACATGGCCGAGCAGTACCAGTTGATCCGCCGTCGCGACGCCGATCAGCCCGAGCCGTTCGAGGCCCGGGTGCTGCCTGAGCTGCTGGCGCGCCTGAAGCAGGCCGGGCACAGCAATGATGCCCTGGCCCGGCAGCTGGCCAAGCTTGACATCCAGCTGGTGCTCACCGCGCACCCCACCGAGGTGGCCCGCCGCACCCTGATCCAGAAGTACGATGCCATCGCCGGTCAATTGGCTGCCCAGGATCACCGCGACCTGACCCCGGCCGAACGCCAGCAGGTGCGCGAGCGCCTGCGCCGGCTGATCGCCGAGGCCTGGCACACCGAGGAAATCCGCCGCACCCGACCGACGCCGGTGGACGAAGCCAAGTGGGGCTTCGCGGTGATCGAGCATTCATTGTGGCACGCCATCCCCAACCATTTGCGCAAGGTCGACAAGGCCCTGCTGGAGGCTACCGGCCTGCGCCTGCCGCTGGAAGCGGCGCCGATCCGCTTCGCCTCGTGGATGGGCGGTGACCGTGATGGCAACCCCAACGTGACCGCAGCGGTCACCCGCGAAGTCCTGCTGCTGGCGCGCTGGATGGCTGCTGACCTGTTCCTGCGCGACATCGATGCACTGGCTTCCGAGTTGTCCATGCAGCAGGCCAGCGACGCCCTGCGCGAGCGTGTCGGTGACAGCGCCGAGCCCTACCGCGCCGTGCTCAAGCAACTGCGTGACCGCCTGCGGGCGACGCGCGCCTGGGCGCATTCGGCGTTGACCAGCAACCAGCCGGCCAGCGCCGAGGTGCTGGTAGACAACCGCGACCTGATCGCGCCGCTGGAGCTGTGCTACCAGTCCCTGCACGCATGCGGCATGGGTGTAATCGCCGAAGGCCCGTTGCTCGACTGCCTGCGCCGCGCCGTGACCTTCGGCCTGTTCCTGGGGCGCCTGGACGTGCGCCAGGACGCCGCCCGCCACCGTGATGCGCTGAGCGAGATAACCGACTACCTGGGCCTGGGGCGCTATGCCGACTGGGATGAAGAGCAGCGCATCGAGTTCCTCCAGGCTGAGCTGAAGAACCGCCGGCCACTGCTGCCCGCGCACTTCAAGCCGCAGGCTGATACCGCCGAGGTGCTGGCCACGTGCCGGGAAATTGCCGCCGCGCCGGCCGCCTCGCTGGGCTCGTATGTCATATCCATGGCTGGTGCTGCCTCGGATGTGCTGGCGGTGCAGTTGCTGCTCAAGGAGGCTGGCCTGACCCGGCCCATGCGTGTGGTGCCGCTGTTCGAGACCCTGGCCGACCTCGACAATGCCGGCCCGGTGATGCAGCGCCTGCTCGGCCTGCCTGGCTACCGCGCCAACCTGCGTGGCCCGCAGGAGGTGATGATCGGCTACTCCGATTCGGCCAAGGACGCCGGTACCACGGCAGCGGCCTGGGCGCAGTACCGGGCCCAGGAAAACCTGGTGCGCATCTGCGCCGAGCACCAGGTCGAGCTGCTGCTGTTCCACGGTCGTGGCGGCACGGTAGGTCGCGGCGGTGGCCCGGCCCACGCCGCGATCCTGTCGCAGCCACCGGGTTCGGTGGCGGGGCGCTTCCGAACCACTGAGCAGGGCGAGATGATCCGCTTCAAGTTCGGCTTGCCGGGCATCGCCGAACAAAACCTGAACCTGTACCTGGCCGCCGTGCTCGAAGCCACCTTGTTGCCACCGCCACCACCGCAGCCGGCCTGGCGCGAGGTGATGGACCAGTTGGCCGCCGATGGCGTCAAGGCCTACCGCGGCGTGGTGCGGGAGAACCCCGATTTTGTCGAGTACTTCCGCCAGTCGACCCCGGAGCAGGAACTGGGGCGTCTGCCGCTGGGCAGTCGCCCGGCCAAGCGCCGCGCCGGTGGCATCGAGAGCCTGCGGGCCATCCCGTGGATCTTCGGCTGGACCCAGACCCGCCTGATGCTGCCGGCCTGGCTTGGCTGGGAAACGGCATTGAACAATGCCCTGGCCCGTGGCCAGGGTGACCTGCTGGCGCAGATGCGCGAGCAATGGCCGTTCTTCCGCACCCGCATCGACATGCTCGAGATGGTGCTGGCCAAGGCCGATGCGCAAATCGCCGAGGCCTACGACGAACGTCTAGTGCAACCGCACTTGCTGCCGTTGGGGGCGCACCTGCGCGACCTATTGTCGCAGTCGTGCCAGGTGGTACTGGGCCTGACCGGGCAGTCGGTGCTACTGGCGCACAGCCCCGAGACGCTGGAATTCATTAGCCTGCGCAACACCTACCTGGATCCGCTGCACCGTCTGCAGGCCGAGTTGCTGGCCCGGTCGCGCAGCCGCGAAGCCGCTCTGGACAGCCCATTGGAGCAGGCCTTGCTGGTCACTGTGGCGGGTATTGCAGCCGGCCTGCGCAACACCGGCTGAGGATAGGCCCGGGGCTTCCCGGGTGACTACTGTGCTGGGCATGCAAGTGGGTGAAGAGGGTGGTTGCGCCGGGCGCAACCGCCTGCCAGGCCAGCCATAGGTGGCGCATTCCTGCAACTTTGGGACGCTTGTCTGGCTGCCGGGCGCTGTGTATCTTGAGCAGCCTTCTGACCGATTTATGGTCATACCCGATTTTCCGGACTTGGCCCTGGTCGCCGAATCCATTGAATTTCATAAAAAAATTTGAGGAGCACAAGATGCGCGTAATTCTGCTGGGAGCTCCCGGGGCCGGTAAAGGTACTCAGGCAAAGTTCATCACCGAAAAGTTCGGTATTCCCCAGATTTCCACCGGTGACATGCTGCGTGCCGCCGTCAAGGCCGGCACCCCGCTGGGCCTGGAACTGAAGAAAGTCATGGATGCTGGTCAGTTGGTCTCCGACGAGTTGATCATCAGCCTGGTCAAGGAGCGCATCGCCCAGCCTGATTGCGCCAAGGGCTGCCTGTTCGACGGCTTCCCACGCACCATCCCGCAAGCCGAAGCCATGGTCGCTGCCGGTGTCGACATCGACGCCGTGGTCGAAATCGCCGTGGACGACGAGGAAATCGTCGGCCGCATGGCTGGCCGCCGTGTGCACCTGGCCTCGGGCCGCACCTACCACATTCAGTACAACCCGCCGAAAGTGGAAGGCAAGGACGACGAGACCGGTGAAGACCTGATCCAGCGCGACGACGACAAGGAAGAAACCGTTCGCCATCGCCTGTCGGTCTACCACAGCCAGACCAAGCCGCTGGTGGACTTCTACCAGAAGCTGTCGGCCGCCAATGCCGGCAAGCCGAAGTACAGCCACATCGAAGGCGTCGGCTCGGTCGAAGCCATCACCGCCAAGGTCCTGGCAGCCCTGAGCTGATCCAGCGTCTGACGCACCTCGACAACGGCCCGCTTGCGGGCCGTTGTCGTTTTTGGCCCTGTTGCCACATGCAATCCCTGTAGGAGCGGCCTTGTGTCGCGATGGGGCGCGCAGCGGCCCCAAAAACTCAGATTCGCCGCGAAAATTGCAGGGGCCGCTTTGCGGCCCATCGCGACACAAGGCCGCTCCTACAGGGACGGCGCCAGCCGAGCGGGCAATGGCCGTACAGCTGCCCCTTGGGGACACAACGCCGCCGCTGTTCTATACTGCCGCTCTTTTTCATTCGCACCTGGATACCCGTTCGATGACCACCCTGCTGGCCCTGGATACCGCCACCGAAGCCTGTTCCGTCGCACTGCTGCATGACGGCAAGGTAACCAGCCATTATGAGGTGATCCCGCGCATGCATGCCCAGAAGCTGCTGCCGATGATCAAGCAACTGCTGGCCGAGTCCGGCGTGGCGCTGAATGCGCTGGATGCCATCGCCTTTGGCCGTGGCCCGGGCGCGTTCACCGGCGTGCGCATTGCCATCGGTGTTGTCCAGGGCCTGGCCTTCGCCCTGGAACGCCCGGTGTTGCCAGTGTCCAACCTGGCCGCATTGGCCCAGGGTGCGCTGCGCGAGCACGGCGTGCAGCAGGTGGCGGCCGCCATTGATGCGCGCATGGATGAAGTGTATTGGGGTTGCTACCAGGCCACCGAAGGTGAAATGCGCCTGGTCGGCCAAGAGGCGGTACTGCCGCCCGAGCAGGTGGCACTGCCGGCGGGAAGCGGTGGCAAATGGTTCGGTGCCGGCACCGGTTGGGGCTATGCCGAGCGCCTGGCGGTGCAGGTGGCGGCCAGCAACCCCAGTGCCTTGCCCAACGCTCTGGACATTCTCAGCCTGGCCAGTTTTGCCTGGGCTCGCGGCGAGGCGATCGTTGCCGAGCAGGCGCAACCGGTCTACCTGCGCGATAACGTGGCGACACCCAAGAAGCGCTGAGTGCTGTTTGTCGGTTGCACCAAAACCTTTTGTACGATCTGTGGTCCAGTTATCACTCGAGCATTAGCGAAGGAATCCTGGTGCTGCTAAATTGCCATCATTGGTCCTGAGTACTCATGCCATGCGTATCGACGGTTTCTCATCGCAGTCCTACCCGATCAAGCGCACCCCGCGCAAGGCAGCGGTGCGTGAGGAGGCCATCGACGATGCCGAGGTGATCGAGGAGGCCGAAACAACCCCTCAGGAAGCCAGCGCCCGCCGTCGCAGCGGTGGCCTGCCCGCCCGCCAGCAGGACATGATCTTCCCCCGCGCCCGTGACCGCCGCACCGCTACCGCATTGGCCAGCTACCTGAGCACCGCCGGTTTCACCGACTGGGACATGGAAGTACTGGGGCTCGACCTGTACATTTAGTGGATGAGTCCATCACCACTGCCCTATTTTCTCGGTTGCCCGTCCTGGAGCGAAAACGCCTGGCGCGACTACCTGTATCCCGCCGACGCCAGCAGCAGTGAGATGCTTGGCTACTACAGCCAGGTATTCAACGCCGTCGAGGGCAATACCACCTTCTACGCACGTCCCGCACCCGGCACCATTGCGCGCTGGGCGCAGATCATGCCTCAACACTTCCGCTTCACGGCCAAGTTCCCTCGGGACATCAGCCATGAGGGCGACCTGCGAGATCAGCTCGAACCTGCCTTTGACTTCACCCGCCTGATGGCCCCGCTGGGCCAGCGCGTAGCGCCGTACTGGCTGCAGTTGCCAGCCCAGTTCAGCCCTGCACGGCTGGGCGAGCTTTGTCACTTCCTTGACGAGATCGGAGTGCCGGTGGCTGTGGAGGTACGTAACCAGGCCTTCTTCGCCAAGGGTGAAGAAGAGCGGCTGCTCAACCGGCTGCTGCACGAACGCGGCGTGGAGCGTATCTGCCTCGACCCGCGTGCCTTGTTCAGTTGCACCTCTCGTGACCCCGCCGTGCTGCATGCGCAGGCGAAGAAGCCCAAGGTACCGCCACGCCCGGCAGCCTTCAGCCAGCACCCGCAGGTGCGCTTCATCGGCCATCCGGAGCTGGAAGCCAACGAGACGTTTCTCACGCCGTGGGTGGACAAGGTGGCTGGCTGGATCGAGGAGGGACGCAGCCCCTACATCTTCCTCCACACCTCGGACAACCGCCTGGCCGCGGCGCTGGCCCAGCGTTTTCACCAACGCCTGATGCAGCGTCTGCCGGGCCTTGCCGCACTACCTGAATTGCCGCGCACTCCCGAGGTCGAACAACTGGGGCTACTCTGACCTTTCCCTGACTGCCGGAGGTTGGACCATGGATGTGCAAATCCAGCGAGCCAAAGCCTTCAAGGCCCTGCACGAGCGTGACAGCGCCTTCGTCATCCCCAACCCCTGGGATGCCGGCTCGGCCAAGTTGCTTGCCAGCCTTGGCTTCGAGGCGTTGGCCACCACCAGTGCCGGCCTGGCCTTCAGCTTGGGCCGGCCGGACGCTGAAGGCGCCTTGAGCCTGGAAGATACCCTTGATAATGCCGGCGAGATCGTCGATGCCACCCCGTTGCCGGTGGCCGCCGACCTGGAGAACGGCTTTGGCGACCTGCCCGAGGATTGCGCCCGGACCATCCTGCGTGCCGCCGAGACCGGCCTGGTAGGCGGCTCCATCGAAGATGCCAGTGGCCGCAGTGAAGCGCCGATCTATGACCTCGGGCTGGCCGTGGAGCGTGTGCGCGCAGCCGTGCAGGCGGCGCGTAGCCTGCCGTTCTCCTTCACTTTGTGTGCTCGGGCAGAAAACTTGTTGCATGGCCGCATGGACCTGGACGACACCATCCTGCGCCTGCAGGCCTATGCCGAGGCCGGTGCCGACGTGCTGTACGCGCCCGGGCTGGGTACTGTCGAGGAGATCCGCGCGGTGGTGCAGGCCGTCGCGCCACGCCCGGTGAATGTGCTGATGGGCATGGCTGGCGTGCCGCTGAGCGTCAACCAGTTACAGGACCTGGGCGTGCGCCGTATCAGCGTCGGCTCGTCGCTGGCCCGTGCTGCACTGGGGGCCTTCCACCGGGCCGCGCTGGAAATCCGTGATGAGGGTACGTTCGGCTACGGGGAGCAGGCACTGCCGTTCGCCCAGCTCAACGAGCTGTTCCGCCGCTGACCTCAGGCGTGGGCGCGCACGTTGTTCAGCACCACCGGGCGGGCCCAGTGGATGTCGAACTCCAGGTCGTTCTGCTGCTTGGCCAGGGTAGCGTCGTCGAACGGCTCGGGGGCCGGGTCCAGCAGATCGGTCTCGAACTCGGCGATCGGCAGGAACAGCGAGCGCGGGGCAGGGCCAGGGCCGGGCTCGGCGATGGGGTGACCTTGGCTCATCACCACCGGGCGCAGCCAGCTATTGTTGATATCGAGCTGGCGCTGCTGTTCGATCAGTTCGACTGCGCTGAACGGCTCGGGGGCGGGCGGCAGCAGATTGGCTTCGAGTTCTGCCTTGGGCAGGAACAGTGGCTCTGGCGGTGCCACCTCGGTGTCGTGTACCGGACAGGCGCGCTGGGCGTCGATCAGGGCCAGCGCACGGGCGCCGCCGATCGGCTCGCCACTGGCGTTGTCGTACTGCACGAACGACTGGCTGACGCTGTCTACGGGCTCTTCCTGCTGCTCGGCCATGGCCCGGGCAAAGAAATCCTGCCACAGGTGGCTGACGCTCCCAAGTGCCTGGGTGTTGTGCTGACTGTAGTTGCCGACAGGCGACAGGTAGGTCAAGCCGATGGGAAGAGTATCTGACATGGCAGTCGCGCGCGTTGTGCTCTGGCAGAATAGCGGGTTATTGCCTGTATCGGCCGAGGTGGCCGATACATTAACGGCTGGGTTCAATTTCTAGGTGTGAATGATGGAAGAGCAGGGCACAGGTATCCGGGTCGAGGCGCTGTCGGCTGAATTCGAGGCGCAAGCCGCTGCGTGGGCCGAGCGCCTTGAGCTGCCGCTGCAGGACGATGCTGCCGGGTTTGCCGTGCAGGTGGGTGTCGATGGCTTGCAGATCCAGCAGTTGGGCCCGCAGGCCCCGGGGCCTGTGAGGGTGGACTTCGTCGAAGGCCAGGCCGCGCACCGGCGGCTTTTCGGAGGTGGCAACGGGCAGATGATCGCCAAGGCGGTGGGCATTGCCCAGGGCGTCCGTCCGCAGGTGCTGGATGCCACTGCCGGGCTGGGCAAGGACGCGTTCGTGCTGGCCAGCCTGGGCTGCCAGATGACCCTGATCGAACGCCAGCCGCTGATTGCCGCGCTGCTGGAGGATGGCCTGGCGCGGGCGCGGTCGGATGAAGAAGTGGGGCCGATCGTGGGGCGCATGCGCCTGCTGACCGGCAACGCCATCGAGCGCATGCGCGCCTGGGAAGGGGAGGCGCCGCAGGTGATCTACCTCGACCCGATGTTCCCGCACCGGGACAAGAGTGCGCTAGTGAAGAAGGAAATGCGTGTGTTCCGGCCCTTGGTGGGTGACGACCTGGATGCCCCGGCCCTGCTCGAAGCCGCCCTTGCGCTGGCCAGCCACCGGGTGGTGGTGAAGCGGCCGCGCAAGGCACCGATCATTGATGGGCCGAAGCCGAGCCACAGCCTCGAGGGCAAGTCGAGCCGGTATGACATTTATCCGAAGAAGGCGTTGAGAGTCTGATCGCATCTGCGAACCATCTAGTCAGCCTTGCCTCTAGGCTAACCCACGGTATTGCGGAGTTGTTCTACTTCCTTGTCGATGTAATTACCTGTGAAATCAAGGGAATTTTGCGATGGTGGCCTAATTCTCGGCCACGTAGACGACGGCCGACCTAGCATGCTGGAGAAGGTAGGAGAGGTAGGGGTGACGCCGCTCCTGCCTGCAGCTTTTATTTTTTCAAATCTGTCTGATATATCTTTCCAGAATAATGTTGAGTCTATCGAGGCGATTGAGTCCCTGTGGTTTGTCGAGCCGATGTATCGCGTTTTACCATTGATTTTTACGGGCGTAAGGCTCGTTAATATGGATTCTTTGAGAGTGGCGTTGAGAATTCTTTCGTCACCTTTTTCTCTTAGTTCGAGGGAGTGGGATTTTGTCTCCTTCGCCCCTTTAGCTTTTTGGGTAGCAATGTGTTTTTGAAGTATTTTGTATTCTCGGGATGTGAGATTGGGATTATTCTGATTCAGGCGATGAGAGATTTTATTTGAGCTATATCCTCCGGTCATGAGTTTTACTATCGAAAACATACCGCTAGGATCCGATCTGTTAACGGGGTCATTGGTACAGTAAGCGTAAGCATTAATTCCCCCCTTTTCAAATGGCGACAAGCTGTCTGCACTGTGAAAGCGCATCAGTCCCACATTGAACAAGCGATGGCCGTTACCCAGCAGGTAACCGATGGCTGAGGGTAGCCAGGTTTGCCCGGTAAAGCGGGACAGTACCTGGTGAGCGGCCGGTAAACTATCATCGCCATAAGGGCTGTAGGCAATGGCCGTTTGGCTTCCTGCATGGACGGTAACTGTTGACGCTTGGGCATCGGTGGCCAAAAGCTGTGTTTGCTTGGTTTGGCTGTTTGTTTCGCACAGGTTCTGGTTATTCGCGCTGACAATTGAATAATGAGTACTGCCTGACTGCACTGTCGAGAGTTTGCTGCCCTTATAAAAGAGTTTAAGTATTTGCGTTGGCATGGTGGTGCGCTCATGTGGGGGTACATGAGAGTCTGTCAGGAGGGTGCCTGGTCGGATACTGACAAAAATGTCAGGTAGTGCGCCGGTTGGGGGCGCGGTTACTGGCATACGCGTTCCTACAAAGTGACCGCGTATGCCAGCAGATGCTTTCAGGGTTGGTACGCTCGCAAGAATACCCCCACCACCTCCCGCACATGCGCCTCGGCTTCCTCACCCTCCAGCGGCCCCGCACACCCGAGCAGCAACCGGTAATCCGGGGCGCCCTTGACCAGGCAGAAGAAGTGCTCTGCCGCACGCAGCGGGTTGTCGATGCGCAGCAGCCCGCGCTCATGCGCCCCGCGTAGCAGTGCTTCCATCCCTGACAGCACGCGCTTGGGCCCGGCTGCGTAGAAGTACTCGCCAAAACTCGGGTCCAGGCTGCCCTGAGCCATGATCAGGCGGCTTAGCTTGACCGCTTCATCACTGCTGATCAGCGCCTGGAAGCCACGGGCAATGGTCAGCAGCACCTCTTCCACCGGTACCCCTTCCGGATACTCGAACAGCAGGTCGGGCAACTGGATCTGGCAGGTTGCCATGACCGCGGAGCCGAACAGGGTCTGCTTGTCGGTGAAGTGGCTGTACACGGTGAGCTTTGAAACACCTGCCGCCGCAGCGACCGCATCCATGCTGGTGTTGGCGTAACCGAGGCTGAGGAACAGTGCCTTGGCTGCTTCAAGAATTGCCTCGCGCTTGGCCAGGTCCTTGGGCCGGCCCGGGCCGATGGGTGCGTCGTTGGACATTGTGATCTGCATCTGGTTGAAGAGGCACCATCTTAACGGGTCAGACGCCATCCGGCTAAAGTCCGCGGGCAAAACCTGCTGTTTGCCAGCGAAAAACTGATCGACATTACTTTACGAGATCAAGCGCAACCAGGTCCAATGCGTGGCGTAAAATTGACTGTCTTGGTGTGGCGTATATTAAATTCACGCCATCCGTCGTTTAATTGACTTTTTGTCCGGTGCAGGAATGTGCCCTGAGGGGCGCCAGACAAGTCTAAGTCATTGATTTTAAAGCCCGTGGTGCGGCCGGTTAAGTACCGGTCCACATGGGGCTTGAGGCGCTGCCTGATGGCGAGAGGGCTGCTAGTACGCAGGGCTGGCCTAGACTCCGCTTGAAGGGCCTGCGAGAGAAGGCTGACAAGTGGAGGACATGGAGCGTTTTTCATGGGAGGCAGGAAGATGATGCCGGACCATAAAAAAATGATACGCGTGATGTTGATCGATTGTCGGCCTCTGGTGCTTCTGGGGCTTCACGATCTGATAAATGCCAGAAAGCCCCGTATGGAAGTGAGTGGCCAGGCCACCACCTATACCCAGGCGCTGGATCTTGCCGACCAGGTGCGGCCTGATGTCGTTTTCTTCAGCTTTTTTCCAGATGCGCTGGACCCGCTCGAGGTACTTGCCGGACTCGCGCGCACTGCCGACAGGAAAGTGCTGGTGCTCAAGGGAGTGTACGAAACTGTCCCCGTTGCACAGGCCATCGAGGCGGGCGCACGTGGCATCGTGCTGGCGGAGGACTCAACGGAGTCGATTATCCAGGCCATCATCAAAGTCCACCATTACGACATCGGTCTGGACAGAGCCTGGGTCAGTGGGCTTTCGGGCTATGCCTCGGCCAGGCATATACCGTTCAGGTGCAGTCCGGCCCAGGCGAAACATGCACGGCTGACGTTGCGCGAGCGGGAACTCGTTCGCGCCATCGTTGGCGACCCGTCCGCCAAATACCTGTGCATCGCCGGGCGCTTGGGCATCAGCGAGCACACCGTGCACAATCACCTCAGCAGCATCTATCAAAAGCTTAATCTCACCAACCGCATCGACTTGCTGATGTATGCGGCGAGGCACGGACTCACCGATGGCGAAGGACCGCAAGGCGGCCCCAATTTGCCTGACTGACCAACATTACGCTGCGAGGGTGGTTTCCAAGCCACCCTCGCAGGTTTTCACGTACGCAATGTTTCAGGCGCTGCCATTGAAGATGTCGTTGTTGGCAATGTCGACCCCGACCAGGGTGATGGTCGTCGTCTGCCCGCCGGATTCGGCAATGGTGACGATGCTGTCTTGGCCAGTGTTGTCGATCGACTGGACGACGGCGTTCGGATCACCATTGAGCACCAGCGTGTCTCGTTGCCCCGCGCCAGCATCGAACCCGCTGATCTGGTAGAGGAGCTCATCGGTCGACAGGTCGACGTTGAAGGCATCGCGCTGGCCAGTCGTGCCAACCAGGGTGAAGTCGAACGGTGCGTTGTCCGGTTCGTTGGCGAACAGGTTGGCATCGAACGTGCTAGTCGCGGAGTCGCCATCTTTGTCCGTCAGCGTCGCACTGAACTGCAATTTGACGTCGCTAGCCAGGTTCTCGGTTTCCTTGATGAACTCAATCACCGGGATCTTGATGTCGCCTCGCGCCATTGTCAGTTGAACGGCGTCGATCAGCGCCGAGCCTTCCTTCTGGACCAGGAAGGACACCTGGCCGCCAGCCTCTGGTGTCAGGGTATTCACCTCGGTCAGGTCAGACGTCGTCCCATCCGCGTAGTAGATCCGGTAGTACAGGTCCTCGGTCGCGGTGTTGTAGCCTCCTACGGAGTTATCGATGAAGATCTTCATGCCCGTCAACAGGGTCTCCGGGTTGATCACGAAGCTCTCATCGGCGGCGCTGATCGCTGCCAGGTTATCGCCCTGGAGCAGGTTGTTGGCAACGCCGATACCGGACGTGCTGACGTTCATGGCTGCTGGGTCGATGTACGACGGCAGGGGATTGGTTTGTAGCGAGGCTTCGGTCGGGTCGGGGGCCCCGAGGCCTATGCCGGTGAAGATGTCATCCGTCGAGGCGAGCGCTTTGGCGGAAAAGAACACGATCTCCTCGGATGCTGAAGGAATGGTCGGATCATTCGTTTCAGGAATCAGCAAGGTACGCACAGGGTCCGGGCCGCCGGCATCGAGCGAGCCGTCGGCACTGCTGAGCGTAGTGACCGAACTGAAGCCTTGCACCAGGTCCAGTGTGTAGCTGCCATCGGCAAAGGCCGTTAGCGTGTAGTCGATCGTGGTGTCGGCTGTTGCGGCGTTATTGTCGAAGTCCCCGGTCAAGGTGCCGGTGAAGTGGAACGCGCCATTGGCGTCGGGCGAAGGCGACGTCTCGGTAAGTGTCCCTGTGCCCGTCGCAGTGGTGTTGTCTGGCCTGACCAGCGTGAACTGGCCACCCACCAGCGAAATGTCCAGACCGGTCGATCCCAGCCCGTCGGCGCCGGTCGTATTGTTCCAGAACCCATATTGCGGCAGGGTACTCCCGGTTCCGATCAGGTTGCCGAAGGCAAGTGTTGGTCCATCATCCTTGAACACCAGGTTCTGCCCGATGTTGAGGGTGGCCTGGGCGCTGTCGCCGTCCTTGTCGGTCTTGGTCGCGGTCAAGGTCACCAGGTTGTCGGAGGTCAGGGTCTTCGCGTCATCGGGGTTGCTGGTGTCGGGATGCACGATGGCGCGGAGCTGGTCGAGGGTAACGGAACCGTTGCTGGCGACGC
>NZ_NFZQ01000029.1 GCF_002165135.1 Pseudomonas sp. SID14000
ACAACAACGGCTCGACCGTCAGCACCACGATTACCGGTGCTACCGGTGGCAACTTCGAGCAGTTGGTGCCGAACCCGACGCCAGCTCAGACCACCATCAACGACTCGGTGGACACCACCACCGCGACCCTGACCGCTTCGCCAAGCATCACCGAAGGCGGCGTGATCACCTACACCGTGACCCTGAGCAACCCAGCCCAGACCCCGGTGACCGTGACCCTGTCCAATGGCCAGACCATCACCGTCGAAGCCGGCAAGACCCAGGGCAGCGTCGACTTCCAGACCCCGGCCAACGACGTCTACAACAACGGCTCGACCGTTAGCGTGACCATCGAGAACGCCACGGGCGGTAACTTCGAGCAGTTGGTGCCGAACCCGACACCAGCTCAGACCACCATCAACGACTCGGTGGATACCACCACCGCGACCCTGACCGCTTCGCCAAGCGTCACCGAAGGCGGCGTCATCACCTACACCGTGACCCTGAGCAACCCAGCCCAGACCCCGGTGACCGTGACCCTGTCCAACGGCCAGACCATCACCATCGAAGCCGGCAAGACCCAGGGCAGTGTTGATTTCGAAACTCCGGCCAACGATGTCTACAACAACGGCTCGACCGTCAGCACCACGATTACCGGTGCTACCGGTGGCAACTTCGAGCAGTTGGTGCCGAACCCGACGCCAGCTCAGACCACCATCAACGACTCGGTGGACACCACCACCGCGACGCTGACGGCGAACCCGTCGGTGACCGAAGGTGGCGTGATCACTTACACCGTGACCCTGAGCAACCCGGCCCAGACCCCGGTGACCGTGACCCTGTCCAATGGCCAGACCATCACCGTCGAAGCCGGCAAGACCCAGGGCAGCGTTGATTTCGAGACCCCGGCCAACGACGTCTACAACAACGGCTCGACCGTTAGCGTGACCATCGAAAGCGCCACGGGCGGTAACTTCGAGCAGTTGGTGCCGAACCCGACGCCGGCTCAGACCACCATCAACGACTCGGTCGACACCACCACCGCGACCCTGACGGCGAACCCGTCGGTGACCGAAGGTGGCGTGATCACTTACACCGTGACCCTGAGCAACCCAGCCCAGACCCCGGTGACCGTGACCCTGTCCAACGGCCAGACCATCACCATCGAAGCCGGCAAGACCCAGGGCAGTGTTGATTTCGAAACCCCGGCCAACGACGTCTACAACAACGGCTCGACCGTTAGCGTGACCATCGAGAACGCCACGGGCGGTAACTTCGAGCAGTTGGTGCCGAACCCGACGCCAGCTCAGACCACCATCAACGACTCGGTGGATACCACCACCGCGACCCTGACCGCTTCGCCAAGCGTCACCGAAGGCGGCGTCATCACCTACACCGTGACCCTGAGCAACCCAGCCCAGACCCCGGTGACCGTGACCCTGTCCAACGGCCAGACCATCACCGTCGAGGCCGGCAAGACCCAGGGCAGTGTTGATTTCGAGACCCCGGCCAACGACGTCTACAACAACGGCTCGACCGTCAGCACCACGATTACCGGTGCTACCGGTGGCAACTTCGAGCAGTTGGTGCCGAACCCGACGCCGGCTCAGACCACCATCAACGACTCGGTCGACACCACCACCGCGACCCTGACCGCTTCGCCAAGCGTCACCGAAGGCGGCGTCATCACCTACACCGTGACCCTGAGCAACCCAGCGCAGACCCCGGTGACCGTGACCCTGTCCAATGGCCAGACCATCACCGTCGAAGCCGGCAAGACCCAGGGCAGCGTTGATTTCGAGACCCCGGCCAACGACGTCTACAACAACGGCTCGACCGTTAGCGTGACCATCGAAAGCGCCACGGGCGGTAACTTCGAGCAGTTGGTGCCGAACCCGACGCCGGCTCAGACCACCATCAACGACTCGGTGGATACCACCACCGCGACCCTGACCGCTTCGCCAAGCATCACCGAAGGCGGCGTCATCACCTACACCGTGACCCTGAGCAACCCAGCCCAGACCCCGGTGACCGTGACCCTGTCCAACGGCCAGACCATCACCGTCGAAGCCGGCAAGACCCAGGGCAGTGTTGATTTCGAAACGCCGACCAACGATGTCTACAACAACGGCTCGACCGTCAGCACCACGATTACCGGTGCTACTGGCGGTAACTTCGAGCAGTTGGTGCCGAACCCGACGCCAGCTCAGACCACCATCAACGACTCGGTGGATACCACCACCGCGACCCTGACCGCTTCGCCAAGCGTCACCGAAGGCGGCGTCATCACCTACACCGTGACCCTGAGCAACCCAGCCCAGACCCCGGTGACCGTGACCCTGTCCAACGGCCAGACCATCACCGTCGAGGCCGGCAAGACCCAGGGCAGTGTTGATTTCGAGACCCCGGCCAACGACGTCTACAACAACGGCTCGACCGTCAGCACCACGATTACCGGTGCTACCGGTGGCAACTTCGAGCAGTTGGTGCCGAACCCGACACCAGCTCAGACCACCATCAACGACTCGGTGGACACCACCACCGCGACCCTGACGGCGAACCCGTCGGTGACCGAAGGTGGCGTGATCACTTACACCGTGACCCTGAGCAACCCAGCCCAGACCCCGGTGACCGTGACCCTGTCCAACGGCCAGACCATCACCATCGAAGCCGGCAAGACCCAGGGCAGTGTTGATTTCGAAACGCCGGCCAACGACGTCTACAACAACGGCTCGACCGTTAGCGTGACCATCGAAAGCGCCACGGGCGGTAACTTCGAGCAGTTGGTGCCGAACCCGACGCCAGCTTCGACCGTTATCAGCGATAGCATCGATACCGTCACTGTAAGCATCGTCGGCAATGGCAGTGTGACCGAAGACCAGCAGCCTTCCTTCACTGTGAAAGTAAGCCAAGCGCTGGACCGGCCACTGACCGTAACCCTGTCGAACGGTGACACCGTGACCATCGAGGCCGGTAAAACCGAAGTCGAGTACAAGACCTCGGCCCAGGGTGACGATGTCATCAAGGACGCTGGCTCTATCACCCTTAGCGTTACCGACGCCACTGTTTCGGGTGCCACCTTTGAGAAGCTGGCCTTGGGTGGCCCGGCCACCGTTGAAATCTCGGACACCATCAGTGAGGTTGTGGCCAAGCTGACCGCAACACCTTCGGTCACCGAAGGCGGCGAGATCACCTACACCATCACCCTGACCAACAAAGACGGCTTGCCGATCAACAATCACGGCGCGCTGACCTTCACGCTGAGCGACGGCAAGACCGTCATCACCGTGCCGGCCAACGGCACGACTGGTTCGGTCACTGTGACTGCCCCGGACAACGTGTATGTGGGTGCTAACGATCCGGTCGTGAAGTCCATTGCTACCGTTGATGGTGCTGATGTTGGCAAGTTCGAGCAGCTGACCCTGGACAAGACTCCGGTCAGCACCACCGTCACCGACGAGCCGGGTACTCCGGGCAACGAAGGCGACCTGGTACAGGTCACCATCACTGCCGATCAGGCGTCGGTGGCCGAGAACGTCAATCCGACCTTCACCGTGCACATCAACCAGGCGCTGGCCCATGACCTGGTCGTGACCCTGAGCAACAACGCCCAGGTCACCATCAAGGCTGGCGAAACCAGCGCCCCGTACACCCACGCTGCACAGGGCGATGACGTCTATAACGACGCTGGCCAGATCAGCCTGGGCATCAATTCGGCTGTGGATGCAACCGGTGCGACTTTCGAAAATCTGCAGCTGGGTGGTGCCGCTACGGTCCAAGTGACCGACACCACCGACGAAGTGGTGGCCAAGCTGACCGCGACGCCTTCGGTCACCGAAGGTGGCGAGATCACCTACACCATCACCCTGACCAACAAAGACGGCTTGCCGATCAACAATCACGGCGCGCTGACCTTCACGCTGAGCGACGGCAAGACTGTTATCACCGTACCGGCCAACGGCACGACTGGTTCGGTTACCGTCACTGCCCCGGACAACGTCTACACCGGCACCAACGACCCTGTGGTCAAATCGATCGCCTCGGTCACTGGCGCTGATGTCGGCAAGTTCGAGCAGTTGACTCTGGACAAGACCCCGGTCAGCACCACCGTCACCGACGAGCCGGGTACTCCGGGCAACGAAGGCGACCTGGTCAAGGTCACCATCACTGCCGACCAGGCCTCGGTGGCCGAGAACGTCAATCCGACCTTCACCGTGCACATCAACCAGGCGCTGGCTCACGACCTGGTCGTGACCTTGAGCAACAACGCCCAGGTCACCATCAAGGCTGGCGATACCAGCGCAGCATACGAGCACGTTGCACAGGGCGACGACGTATATCTGGATAGCGGTGAAATCACCCTCGGCATCAACTCGGCGGTGGATATCGATGGTCGTCCATTCGAAAACCTGCAGTTGGGGGGAGCCGCCTCGGTTCAGGTTACTGATACGATCAGCGAAGTTGTGGCCACACTGACTGCAACCGAAACCGTAACCGAAGGTGGCCAGATCACCTACACCGTGACCCTGACCAACAAAGACGGTCTGCCGATCAACAACCACTCGGCGCTGACCTTCACGTTGAGCGATGGCAAGACCACCATCACCGTGCCTGCCAATAGCACCACCGGTTCGGTCACCGTGACCGCTCCGGACAACGTCTATAGCGGTGCGAACGCACCGGTCGAGCAGAGCCTGAAATACGTCAGTGGCGCTGATGCGTGGAAATTTGAACAGCTGACTCTGGACGAAACCAAGGTCAGCACCACCGTTACCGACGAACCAGGCTCGGGAACCCCGGGCACCGGCAACCAAGGCGACGTGGTCAAGGTCACCATCACCGCCGACCAGGCTTCGGTCACCGAGGACGTCAAACCGAGCTTCACCGTGCATATCAACACTGCACTGGATCATGACCTGGTCGTGACCCTGAGTAACGATGCACAGGTCACCATCAAAGCCGGTCAGACTTCGAGCGAACCTTATGTCCACGTGGCACAGGGGAACGATGTCTATCTGGACAGCGGCGAAATTTCCCTCGGCATCAAGTCGGCAGCGGACATCGACGGTCGTACCTTCGAAAACCTGCAACTAGGCGGCGACGCTTCGGTCAAGGTTACCGACACAATCGACGAAGTTGTGGCAAAACTGACTGCGACTGAGTCTGTCAGCGAAGGTGGGCAAATCACCTATACCGTGACCCTGACCAACAAAGACGGTCTGCCGATCAACAACCACTCGGCGCTGACCTTCACGTTGAGCGATGGCAAGACCACCATCACCGTGCCTGCCAATAGCACCACCGGTTCGGTCACCGTGACCGCTCCGGACAACGTCTATAGCGGTGCGAACGCACCGGTCGAGCAGAGCCTGAAATACGTCAGTGGCGCTGATGCGTGGAAATTTGAACAGCTGACTCTGGACGAAACCAAGGTCAGCACCACCGTTACCGACGAACCAGGCTCGGGAACCCCGGGCACCGGCAACCAAGGCGACGTGGTCAAGGTCACCATCACCGCCGACCAGGCTTCGGTCACCGAGGACGTCAAACCGAGCTTCACCGTGCATATCAACACTGCACTGGATCATGACCTGGTCGTGACCCTGAGTAACGATGCACAGGTCACCATCAAAGCCGGTCAGACTTCGAGCGAACCTTATGTCCACGTGGCACAGGGGAACGATGTCTATCTGGACAGCGGCGAAATTTCCCTCGGCATCAAGTCGGCAGCGGACATCGACGGTCGTACCTTCGAAAACCTGCAGCTGGGCGGCGACGCTTCGGTTCAGGTGACCGACACCACCGACGAAGTGGTGGCCAAGCTGACCGCGACCCCTTCGGTCACCGAAGGCGGCGAGATCACCTACACCATCACCCTGACCAACAAAGACGGTCTGCCGATCAACAACCACTCGGCCCTGACCTTCACGCTGAGCGACGGCAAGACGGTTATCACTGTACCGGCCAACGGCACGACTGGTTCGGTCACTGTGACTGCGCCGGACAACGTCTACACCGGCACCAACGACCCTGTGGTCAAATCGATCGCCTCGGTCACTGGCGCTGACGTCGGCAAGTTCGAGCAGCTGACCCTGGACAAGACTCCGGTCAGCACCACCGTCACTGACGAGCCTGGCTCGGGCACCCCGGGCACCGGCAACCAAGGCGACCTGGTACAGGTCACCATCACTGCCGACCAGGCCTCGGTGGCCGAGAATGTCAATCCGACCTTCACCGTGCACATCAACCAGGCGCTGGCTCACGACCTGGTGGTGACTCTGAGCAACAACGCTCAGGTCACCATCAAGGCTGGCGAAACCAGTGCACCGTACACCCACGCTGCACAGGGCGATGACGTCTATAACGACGCTGGCCAGATCAGCCTGGGCATCAAGTCTGCTGTGGACGTTGATGGCCGTACCTTCGAGAACCTGCAACTGGGCGGCGACGCTTCGGTTCAGGTGACTGACACCACCGACGAAGTGGTGGCCAAGCTGACCGCGACCCCTTCGGTCACCGAAGGCGGCGAGATCACCTACACCATCACGCTGACCAACAAAGACGGTCTGCCGATCAATAACCACTCGGCCCTGACCTTCACGCTGAGCGATGGCAAGACGGTTATCACTGTACCGGCCAACGGCACGACTGGTTCGGTCACTGTGACTGCCCCGGACAACGTGTATGTGGGTGCTAACGATCCGGTCGTGAAGTCCATTGCTACCGTTGATGGTGCTGATGTTGGCAAGTTCGAGCAGCTGACCCTGGACAAGACTCCGGTCAGCACCACCGTCACTGACGAGCCGGGTACTCCGGGCAACGAAGGCGACCTGGTACAGGTCACCATCACTGCCGATCAGGCGTCGGTGGCCGAGAACGTCAATCCGACCTTCACCGTGCACATCAACCAGGCGCTGGCCCATGACCTGGTCGTGACCCTGAGCAACAACGCCCAGGTCACCATCAAGGCTGGCGAAACCAGCGCCCCGTACACCCACGCTGCACAGGGCGATGACGTCTATAACGACGCTGGCCAGATCAGCCTGGGCATCAAGTCTGCTGTGGACGTTGATGGCCGTACCTTCGAGAACCTGCAACTGGGCGGCGACGCTTCGGTTCAGGTGACTGACACCACCGACGAAGTGGTGGCCAAGCTGACCGCGACCCCTTCGGTCACCGAAGGCGGCGAGATCACCTACACCATCACCCTGACCAACAAAGACGGTCTGCCGATCAACAACCACTCGGCCCTGACCTTCACGCTGAGCGACGGCAAGACGGTTATCACTGTACCGGCCAACGGCACGACTGGTTCGGTTACCGTCACTGCCCCGGACAACGTCTACACCGGCACCAACGACCCTGTGGTCAAATCGATCGCCTCGGTCACTGGCGCTGATGTCGACAAGTTCGAGC
>NZ_NFZQ01000002.1 GCF_002165135.1 Pseudomonas sp. SID14000
CCACCCAAGCTCTGGTAATCCTTGCTAGAAAGCTCGCGCGGGTGGCATTCGCCCTGATGAAAAATCAGGACGAATATGTCACCAAAGGCGGGAAACTGGCTTGCTGAAAACCATAGAATCTCCCACATGTATAGCGTCTGCCATGAATCCGGTGCGGACCCTGTGGGAGCGGGTTTACCCGCGAATGGGCCGCAAGGCGGCCCCTGTACTCAGATCAGAAGTGAACCTTGACCAGGAAGCTCATGGTGTTCTGATCAGTGGTGAAGGCATCGCTGTCCTTGATGCCGTACTTGTTCTTCCAGTAGTCGTACTCCACACCCACATACAGCTGCTTCTCGCCCAGGTGCAAGGCCTTGCCCAGGTCATACTTGATCTGCGGGTTGAAGTGCAGGTTGGCCTGGTAGGTGCCGTGGCGGTTCTCGTCGTTGTCCACCACCCAGTCCATGAAACCGTCGATCAGCACATCGGACGAACCGACCGGAATGGTGTACGACCATACCGGGGTGATCTGCCACACGTTGTCGCCGGCGCGGCTGCCGTCGGTGGTGCGGTTGTAGAAGTTCAGCTGGAAGTAGTCGAAGCCAGGGATGGCCAGGTCGAAGCCAGGACCGATCAGGTACGACTCGGTATCACCTTCGCCGAACTCGTAGGTCATCGCCAGCAGCACATCCTTTACCGGGCCGAACGCCAGCTTCTGGTCGAAGATCTTGCCGAAGGACAGGCGTGGGCTGATTTCGCCGTAGTAGGTGTTAGGGCCATTGCCGGCGTCTTTCTGGCCTTGATAGAAGATCTTGTCGACAAAGATGAAGTTGTCGCCGTACTTCCAGCCATCAGCGTGCTCGAAGGTGACGGTTTGCTGGATCGACGGGTTGACCTTGAAGTTCTTGCCCCACAGGTAGGTCAGGCTGTTGTTCTGCCATTGCAGCAGGTCGCCGGCGAAGGTGGTGCCACAAGCCAGCAGGCCGCCGGCGAGGATCAGGCTGTTGATGGTACGCATTGCGAGTGTCGCTCCCTTGATTGATCTATTGTCAGCGCTTGTTGTTGGCGCTTTTTTGTCTTTTGAGTCAGTTTTTTTCGATGGGCCACAGCTGTCTGGCAAGGGTTGAGCCAACTTTCCTGGGCTGGCAAAACCTTCCTGCTCGACTTCGTTCTGAACGGATGAAAAGGGTCTTTCAGGCTGGCAACACGTTGGCCAACCGCCCGTATTCATTGACTGAGCGGTCAGTAAACGCAGGCAGAATCCCTCCTGCCCTGATCGAGGGGGCGCGCAGATTACTGGCTTGCGCGCCTTGCCTCAAGTGCTCCGTCCTGGAGCAGAGTGGAACAAACTTGTGCGTTTGGTCAGCTTTCTAGAAGTGCACCTTGATCAGGGCACTGGTGACGCTCTGGTTGCTGTCGATGTTGCCTTGGCTGTCGATGCCGTACTTGTCCTTCCAGTAGCTGTATTCGATGCCCACGTACAGCTGCTTGGCGCCAAGGTTCAGGGCTTTGCCCAGGTCGTACTTGACCTGCGGGTTGAACTGCAGGTTGGCGTGGTAGGTGCCACGGCGGGTCTGGTCGTTGTCGACCACCCAGTCCATGTAACCGTCGATCAGAATGTCGGATTTGCCCACCGGGATGGTGTACGAGAAGGCCGGGGTGATCTGCCAGACGTTGTCACCGGGGCGGCTACCTTCGGTGTTGCGCAGGTAGAAATTGAGAGTGAAGTAGTTGAAGCCGGGGATATTCAGGTCGAAGCCGGGGCCGATCAGGTAGGCCTCGTTGTCGCCTTCGCCACGCTCGTAGGTCATGGCCAGCAGCACGTCCTTGATCGGGCCGAACGCCAGCTTCTGGTCGAAGATCTTGCCGAACGACAGGCGCGGGCTGAACTCACCGTAGTAGCTGGTCACGCCTTTGCCCGGGTCGGGCTTGCCGTTGTAGAAGACCTTGTCGACGAACATGAAGGTGTCGCCGTACTTCCATTTGTTGGCGTGCTCGAAGGTTACCGTCTGCTGGATGCGTGGGTTGACCTTGAAGTCCTTGCCGTACAGGTAGGTCAGGCTTTCGCCATGCCACTGCAGCCATTCTCCAGCATGGGCGGGGAGGGTGGCCAGCAGGCTGCTGCCCAGCAAGAGGGACGAGGTGATGCGTTTCATGTTGTGGTTCCCGGACTTATTGTTTTTTTGGTTTTTTTGGCGCGCAGGCGCCCCGGAAGGCCCATTCCGGCGGGCCGACGGTGTAGCGTTTACGGCGAGGTCGAGGGGGCGGCAGTGCGCCGCCCCCTTTGTTCAATGCTGGTGACAGGCTTCGTTGTGCACCGCCCGGTCGGCACCACCGAGAATGTTGAACAGTACGTTCAACACCAGGGCACTGACCGTGGCCATGGCGATACCACTGTGGGTGATGGGTTCCATCCACTGTGGCATCTGGGCGAAGAACTCCGGACGTACCACGGGGATCAACCCGAAGCCGACGCTCACCGCAACCAGCAGCTGGTTGCGACGGTCGCCGATGTCCGCCTCCTGGAGAATCTTGATCCCGGTGGCGGTGACCATGCCGAACATGGCGATGGACGCGCCGCCCAGTACCGCAGGCGGGATCGAGGCAATCAGGAAGGCCGCCTTGGGCAGCAGGCTGAGCAGGATCAGCAGCGCACCGGCCACGATGGTGACATAGCGGCAGCGCACCCCGGTCATCTGTACCAGACCGATGTTCTGGGCGAACGAGGAGTGGGTGAAGGTGTTGAAGAAGCCGGCGATGAACGATGCGCCGGCATCGCACAACAGGCCGCGACGCAGCATCCCTGGGGTGACTTCACGATCGGTCACCTTGCCCAGGGCCAGGAACATGCCGGTGGACTCGACGAAGATGATCACCACCACCAGGCACATGGACAGGATCGGCGCCAGGCTGAAGGTCGGCATGCCGAAATGCAGTGGGGTCACCACTTGCAGCCACGGCGCGTCTTTCAGGCCCGACAGGTCGACCATGCCGATGGAACCGGCCAGGATGTAGCCCAGGCCCATGCCCACCAGCACCGACACGTTGACCCAGAAACCGCGCATGAAACGGTTGATCAGCAGGATGACCGCCAGCACCAGGCCGGCCACCAGCAGGTAGATCGGCGAGCCGAAGGTATCTGCCTGCTGGCCGCCACCAGCCCAGTTGACCGCCACCGGGAACAGCGACAGGCCAATCGAGGTGATCACCGTGCCGGTGACCAGTGGCGGGAAGAAGCGTACGACCTTGGACATGAACGGCGCGATCAGCATGCCGAAGAACCCGGCGGCGATGGTTGCGCCGAAGATCCCCTGCAGGCCCACGCCGGGCATGCCGGCCATGGCCACCATGCTGCCGACGGCAGCGAAACTGGCACCCATCATCACCGGCATGCGGATGCCCACCGGGCCGATACCGAATGACTGGATGATGGTGGCGACGCCAGCGACCAGCAGGTCGGCGTTGATCAGGAAAGCGACTTCTTCACGGGACAGCCCGGCGGCCTGGCCGATGATCAACGGCACGGCGATCGCGCCGCCGTACATCAGCAGAACGTGTTGCAGGCCAACCAGGATCAGTTGGAACAGAGGCAAGGGCTCGCGCGGCGGGGCAACTGGGATGTACGCCTTGCGTGACTTGGACATGCAGCACCTCGAGTTTTGTTTTTATTCTCGGATCCAAGCGGCAGCGTCAGGCGGCAGGCTCACTGTGAAGAGAGCCTGGGGTTTCCGCCTGACACTGAACGCTCGATGCTTGCTTGTTGCGTGACCTCGAGGCCGGGGTTGCCGGCCTCTTCGCGGGTGAACCCGCTCCCACAGGGGGGCGGTGTTATCCCGACAATTGTGTTTCAGTTCACCGGGGCGCCTTTGGCGATCCAGTCGCCGACGAGTTTGCGCTCTTCGGTGGTCATCTGGGTGATGTTGCCCAGCGGCATGATCTGGCTGGCGACCGCTTGCGCCTGGATGCGCGCGGCCTGGGCCTGGATCTGCTGCGGGGTGTCGAACATCACGCCGGCAGGGGCAGCGCTGAACAGTGGGCTGGTCGGTTTGGACGAGTGGCACACGGTGCAGCGTTCCTGGATGACAGTGTGGATCTTGTCGAAGCTCTCGCCGCCAGCCTGGGCCGTGGCCTGGGCAGGGGCTTCAGCCGGCGCGGCAGGTGCTGCGGCAGCCTTGGCGGCGTCCTCGGCGCGTTGCTCGGCAGCGGTCTTGCCACCTACTGCGGTCGCGGGCAGTGGCTGGTATTCGATCTTCGCTGCGGCTTGCTCAGGGCTTACGGCCATCGGTTTCGGACCGGTGACGTAGGCCAGGCAGATCATCGCCAGAGCGCCGACCGGCAGGGTCCAGGCGTACTTGTTGCTGTCGTGGCGGGTGTTGAAGTAGTGACGGATCAGGACCGCGGCTACTGCGATACCGGCCAGGATCAGCCAGTTGTACTGGCTACCGTAGGTGCTCGGGAAGTGGTTGCTGATCATGATGAACAGCACCGGCAGGGTGAAGTAGTTGTTGTGGCGCGAGCGCAGCAGGCCCTTGGCCGGCAGTACCGGGTCAGGCGTCTGGTTGTTCTCGATCGCCGCCACCAGCTGGCGCTGTGCCGGCATGATGATGCGGAACACGTTGCCAACCATGATGGTGCCGATGATCGCGCCGGTATGCAGGTAAGCACCACGGCCGCTGAACACCAGGCTGAAGCCCCAGCATGCGGCGATGATCAGCACGAACAGTACGGCACCGAGCAGCGCTGGCTTCTTGCCCAGGGGCGAGTCGCACAGGAAGTCGTAGATGAACCAGCCGGCAATCAGCGAGCCGATACCGATGGCCACGCCTTCGGCACCGCTCAAGGTGCTGCCAGGGGCCAGCAGGTAAAGGGCCGGGTTCCAGTAGAACACCACGCACAGCAGGGCAATACCGGACATCCAGGTGAAGTAGGCTTCCCATTTGAACCAGTGCAGGTTCTCGGGCATTTTCGGGGGGGCGAGCTTGTATTTCTCCAGGTGGTAGATACCACCGCCGTGAATTGCCCAGAGATCACCCGACAACCCATCGCGCGGGTTGCTTCGGTTCAGGTGGTTCTCCAGCCAGACGAAGTAGAACGATGCACCGATCCAGGCGACGCCGGTGATCATGTGAACCCAGCGAATGCTCAGGTTCAGCCATTCGTGAAGGTGTGCTTCCACAGTATGTACCTCTTGCCGGTCACCCGCTCGGGGTATGCCCTTGAATGACCGACCTTTTCTTATTGGTGGGGATTGAGGATCAGCATCTGTTCCTCGGTGAAGTAATGCTCGTCGCAGTTGTTGCCGGAACCACTGCGATCAACCACCAGGAAGTCATCCCGCTTTTCGATCGTCAGCACCGGGTGGTGCCAGACGCCGCGATGGTAATTAACGCCCTGCCTGCCGTTACTGCGGAAGGCTCGGACCAAGCCTGATACAGGTGCATCGCCAACTGGCGCGACCACGATCAGAAAGGGGTTGCCGAGCAGCGGGATGAAAGCCTGGCTGCCCAGCGGATGGCGTTCCAGCATGCGCACGGTCAGCGGCATGTCCAGCGCATCGGCGCGGAAGATGCTGATGATCGCCTTGTCTTCAGGCTCGGCGGTTTCGACCGTGGCGAGCTTGTGGAAGCGCATGGTCGAGCCGTTGTTGATCATGAAGTGGTCGCTGCCGTCGGTTTCGATCACGTCTCCGAAGGGGGCGAAGGCTTCTTTGGTCAGGGGCTCGATCATCAGGGTGCGCATGCGGTTATCTCTTCTATATATGTCGTTGTTCTGGATACGGCTCGAACGCTGCCGTGCCGGTTACAGCTGCAGCAGGCGGAACAGGGCGATCAGGTTGATCTGCGCCAGGGCTTCCTTGAATTCGGCATCGACATCGTTGTGGATGCGTTTCTCGAAGGAGGCGAGGATCTGGTGCCGGTTGCTGCCTTTCACCGCCATGATGAACGGGAACTTGAACTTGGCCTTGTAGGCATCGTTCAGCTCGGTGAAACGGGCGAACTCTTCGGCGGTGCACTGGTGAATACCGGCGCCGGCCTGCTCATTGGTGCTCGATTCGGTCAGTTCGCCCTGGATGGCGGCCTTGCCGGCCAGGTCCGGGTGAGCGTTGATCAGCGCCAGCTGGTCGGCGTGGTTGGCGCTGAGCAGGATGTCGCTCATGCGCTGGTGCAGCGCCTCGATCTCGTCCAGTTCGCCCAGCTGGCCCAGGTCATAGGCTTTTTCGGCTACCCACGGCGAGTGCTCGTAGATGTCGGCGAAGGCCTTGACGAAGGCGTCACGGCCCAGGGCGGATGGCTTGAGGGTGTTGAAGGCGGTCATCAGGCGTTCTCTTTCTTGTACGGGTGAGTGGTGTGCCAGTGGCGGGCGATGTCCACGCGACGGGCGAACCAGACCTGGTCATGGCTTTTTGCGTAGTCGACGAAGCGCTTCAGTGCGGCCAGGCGTGCAGGGCGGCCGACCAGACGGCAGTGCAGGCCGATCGACAGCATCTTCGGTGCTTCGGCACCTTCGGCGTACAGGACATCGAAGGCATCCTTCAGGTACTGGAAGAACTGCTCGCCGCAGTTGAACCCCTGTACCTGGGTGAAACGCATGTCGTTGGTGTCGAGGGTGTAGGGGATCACCAGGTGCGGCTTGCCGGTGGGGTTGTTCGGCTCCCAGTAGGGCAGGTCATCGTCGTAGGTGTCGCTGTCGTACAGGAAGCCGCCTTCCTCCATCACCAGGCGACGGGTGTTCGGGCCGGTGCGGCCGGTGTACCAGCCCAGCGGGCGCTCGCCGGTGATTTCGGTGAGGATGCGGATGGCTTCGAGCATGTGCTCGCGCTCCTGGACCTCGTCCATGTACTGGTAGTCGATCCAGCGGTAGCCGTGGCTGCAGATTTCATGGCCGGCCTCGACCATGGCGCGGATCACGTCGGGGTGGCGCTGGGCGGCCATGGCCACGGCGAAGATGGTCAGCGGCACGCCGCTGTCCTTGAACAGCTTCAGCAGGCGCCATACACCGGCGCGGCTGCCGTATTCGTACAGTGATTCCATGCTCATGTTGCGCACGCCCTGCAATGGCTGGGCGGCGACCATCTCCGAGAGGAACGCTTCGGACTCCTTGTCACCGTGCAGGATGTTGCGTTCGCCACCTTCCTCGTAGTTGAGGACGAAAGACAGCGCGATGCGAGCATTGCCCGGCCATTGCGGGTGAGGAGGGTTGTTGCCGTAACCGATCAGGTCGCGAGGGTAGTCAGCGCTCACTGCAGTCTTCCTTCTTGTGCGTTTGTGCGGGGTGGGCGGACCGCGTCGGGATGTCGCACCACCGGATGGGCTGATTGTATACAACTTCTGAAATCATTTGTAAGCCTGTTTTTCCGCATTTCTTCCCTTTTGTCGCCTCGGAGCGACCTGGAAAAACAGTGCAAGAAACCTGCCTGATTGGTCAGCTAATGACGTTGGCGTCGTTACCGTGCCTGTATTTGCGATCGATGGGTCGTTCACAGGCAAGAAACGCAGGGTGCGACAGATGGGGTGAAAAAATTGTGTACAATCTTGCGTCTGAATGTCTTAATGGCGTCATTCCCGCCTGCCGCAGGCGCTATGCTGATGCGATGGCTGAGTATTTTTTGCCCACAGATTGAACAAGAGGCGACAAGCAATGGGACGTTTGACCACACATGTACTGGATGCCGCGCATGGCTGCCCGGGCAGCTCGATCAAGGTCGAGCTGTACCGTGTCGAAGGCCAGCAGCTGGAGCTGGTGAACACCGCCCTGACCAACAGCGATGGCCGCGTCGACGCGCCACTGCTGCAGGGTGACGACTACCGTACCGGCGTTTACCAACTGCAGTTCAGCGCTGGTGACTACTACCGCGCTCGCGGTGTACAGCTGCCGGACCAGGCGTTCCTGGATGTTGTCGTGTTGCGCTTTGGCATCGACGAGCAGCAGGAGCACTACCATGTGCCGCTGCTGATCTCGCCGTACAGCTATTCGACCTATCGTGGAAGCTAGTTGGTCGCTAGAAGAATCTTCGTAGGTCCTTTGGCCCGCTCTCACACTGGCGGGCTTTTTTTCGTCTGCTGTTTGTCGCCGGCAAGCCAGCTGCCATCCGATAGGTAGCGCGGGCCCTTGTAGGAGCGGCCTTGTGTCGCGAAAGGGCTGCGGAGCAGCCCCGGCAATTTGTGCATCTGCGCTGAAACCCTGGGGCTGCTTTGCAGCCCTTTCGCGACACAAGGCCGCTCCTACAAAAGCCAGTGCATGTCAGCAGATTGATGCCGGCCAAATAAAGAAAGGGCGCCGAGGCGCCCTTGGTTGGTGCAGCAGGGGTCAGAGGAACACGAACTTGGCAATGAAGATCGCGCACAGCACCCACAGGCTGGCCGAAATTTCCTTGTACTTGCCAGTACCCGCCTTCAGCGCCACATAGCTGATGAAGCCCAGGGCAATACCATCGGCGACCGAGAAGGTCAGCGGCATCATGATCACTGTCACGATCGCCGGAATGCTGTCGGTGGCCTCGTCCCAATGAATGTGCGCCATGCTGCCCATCATCAGCATCGCCACGTAGATCAGCGCACCGGCAGTGGCATAGGCCGGAATCATCCCCGCCAACGGCGCAAAGAACATCGCCGCGATGAACAGCAGGCCGACCACTACGGCAGTCAGGCCGGTACGGCCACCTGCAGCCACGCCTGCGGCACTCTCCACATAGCTGGTCACCGGCGGCACGCCGACCACGGCACCGAACACGCTGGAGGCACTGTCGGCCTTGAGGGCCTTCGACAGGTTCTCGATACGCCCGTCCGGCGCCACCAGGTTGGCGCGCTGCGCCACGCCCATCAGGGTGCCAGCGGTGTCGAACATGTGCACGAACAGGAACGCCAGCACCACGCTGATCATGCTGACGTTGAACACGCCGGCCACGTCCATGGCCATCCAGGTCGGTGCCAGGCTCGGCGGCATCGACATCACCCCGCCGAATTTCACCAGGCCCAGGCCCCAGCCGGCCAGGGTGACACCGATGATGCTGATCAGGATGGCGCCGAACACCCGCTTGTAGCTGAGGATGGCGATCAGCAGGAAGCACACGGCCGCCAGCAGCGGCCCCGGCTCGTGCAGCGAGCCCAGCTTGATCAGGGTGGCCGGGCTGTCGACGATGATGCCTGCCGTTTTCAGGCCGATCAGCCCGAGAAACAATCCGACGCCGGCCCCCATGGCATGGCGCAAGCTGACCGGGATGCTGTTGAGCAACCATTCGCGCACTTTCGACAAGGTCAGGAACATGAACAGCACGCCGGAGACGAACACAGCCCCCAGCGCGGTTTCCCAGTTGTAGCCCATGGTGCCGACCACGGTGTAGGTGAAGAAGGCGTTAAGCCCCATGCCCGGCGCCAGGCCCACTGGCCAGTTGGCGTACAGGCCCATCAGCAGGCAACCCAGCGCGGCGGCGATGCAGGTGGCGACGAAAGCGGCACCATGGTCGATGCCGGCGTCGGCCATGATGTTGGGGTTGACGAAGATGATGTAGGCCATGGTGATGAAGGTGGTCACCCCGGCGATCATTTCGGTCCTGACGGTGCTGCCATGCTGCTTGAGTTTGAAAATCCGCTCCAGCCAGCTCGTTTCGAGCGGTGGGGCAAGATCCAGCGTAGGGGCGTCGGATTTGCGGCTTTCCACAGCGAGTACTCCTCAAGTCTTTCTTGTTGTTGTAGAGCCATTGTCCTGCGCAATGCACTTGGCGGCTCCGCGAGGGAAGGCAGACGTCTGACCGGTTTGTTGACTTATGGGTCAAGAAGTTGCTCGGTGGATTATGCTTTTGTGTACAAAGAATGCAAATAATGTTTTATCTTTTGTGTGCGCAATACGTCGTACAACGGCTATATGGGTAAAAGGCCACCTGCAGAAACGGCTCAGCCTGTGTACAATGGCGCCATACTTTCCTTCGTGCCTCGAGAGCCCATGAACGAACAGCTGCAACCTCTGAAGAAACCTGCGCGTGCCGGCAAGGCTGGCCGCAGTGGTACCCAGGATGACATCGTCTACGCGCATATTTTCGAGGCGATCCTCGAGCAGCGTCTGGCCCCGGGCACCAAGTTGAGCGAGGAAGCGCTGGGCGAGATCTTCGGCGTCAGCCGCACCATCATCCGCCGCGCCTTGTCGCGCCTGGCCCACGAAAGCGTGGTGCTGTTGCGGCCGAACCGTGGCGCGGTGGTGGCCAGCCCGACGGTGGAGGAGGCCCGCCAGGTGTTCTTCTCCCGGCGCATGGTCGAGCGGGCCATCACCGAACTGGCCGTGCAGCACGCTACCCTCGAACAGCTCAACGAGTTGCGGCAGATGGTGCGTGAGGAACGCGACAGTTTCTCCCGTGGTGACCGCGGTGCCGGCATTCGCCTTTCCGGCGAGTTCCACCTCAAGCTGGCCGAGGCGGCGGGTAATGCGCCGCTGGTCAGTTTCCAGCGCAGCCTGGTGTCGCAGACCTCGCTGATCATTGCCCAGTACGAAAGTGGCAACCGCTCGCATTGCTCGTATGACGAGCACATGCAGCTGATCGATGCCATCGAGGCGCGCGATGCCGAGCAGGCGGTGAGCCTGATGATGCACCACATGGACCACATCGACAGCAAGCTGAACCTGGACGAGGAGAGTGCCTCGGACGATCTGCATGCGGTGTTCTCGCATCTGCTGAAAAAGCCCAAGGTTTCTGCCAAGGGTTGATCGTTTGCCTGGTTGACTGAAGGGGGCTGCTTTGCAGCCCATTCGCAGCACAAGGCTGCTCCTACAGGGATCGCATAACCTCTGTAGGAGCAGCCTTGTGCTGCGAATGGGGCGCGAAGCGGCCCCCAGCCATTTCTGGCCATAAGCCTGATGTCTGCTAAATTCTTGTGAGCAAACCTTCATCAAGCAGTTGGGCTTGCGCATCTGTTGCGTTCAACTTCTTGAGGAAAGGATTCATGAGCATGTCCCTCGGTAAACGCATGGGGGCCGAACTGGTCGGCACCTTCTGGCTGGTACTTGGTGGCTGTGGCAGTGCGGTACTCGCTGCCAGTTCCCCCGTCGGCATCGGTGTACTCGGTGTCGCCTTCGCCTTTGGCCTCACCGTGCTGACCATGGCCTTCGCCATTGGCCATATCTCCGGCTGTCACCTCAACCCCGCCGTGTCGTTCGGGCTGGTGGTGGGCGGGCGCTTCCCGGCCAAAGAGCTGCTGCCCTACGTGATCGCCCAGGTGATTGGCGCCATCCTGGCGGCAGGTGTGATCTACCTCATCGCCAGTGGCAAGGCAGGTTTCGAGCTGTCTGCGGGATTGGCTTCGAACGGCTACGCCGACCACTCGCCCGGCGGCTACACGCTCGGGGCGGGCTTTGTCAGTGAAGTGGTGATGACGGCGATGTTCCTGGTGGTGATCATGGGCGCCACCGATGCCCGGGCGCCGGCGGGTTTTGCACCGATCGCCATCGGCCTGGCCCTGACCCTGATCCACCTGATCTCGATCCCGGTGACCAATACCTCGGTCAACCCCGCGCGTAGCACGGGGCCGGCCTTGTTCGTCGGTGGCTGGGCCCTGCAGCAGCTGTGGCTGTTCTGGGTGGCGCCGCTGATTGGTGCTGCTATCGGCGGCGCGCTGTACCGGGGCCTGGCAAAAGAACCTTAGCGCTGGTGCACGCAACGCCCGGCGGCGTAGGTTTCACGCACAGTGCGGTCGTCGCCGAGGGTGGTTAGCACGAACAGGGTTTCCTCGATGCTGTTGGACTGCTGGATGCGGTAGTCCAGCAGTGGCGTGGCCTTGTAGTCCAGTACCACGAAGTCGGCATCGTTGCCTGGGCGCAGGCTGCCGATGCGGTCGTCCAGGCGCAGCGCGCGGGCGCCGCCAAGGGTGGCCAGGTACAGTGACTTGTACGGGTGCAGGCGCGCGCCCTGCAGCTGCATCACCTTGTACGCTTCGTTGAGGGTGTTGAGTAGCGAGAAGCTGGTGCCGGCGCCAACGTCGGTGCCCAGGCCTACATTGACCTTGAAGCGCTCGGCCTGGGGCAGGTTGAACAGGCCGCTGCCGAGGAACAGGTTGGAGGTGGGGCAGAAGGCCACGGCCGAGCCGGTTTCGGCCAGGCGCTGGCATTCGTCATCGCACAGGTGCACGCCATGGGCGAACACCGAGCGCTCGCCCAGCAGCTCGAAGTGGTCGTATACGTCCAGGTAACCCTTCTGCTCGGGGAACAGCGACTTGACCCAGTCGATTTCCTTGAGGTTTTCCGACAGGTGCGTGTGCATGTACACGCCCGGGTGCTCCTTGAGCAGTTGGCCCGCCAGCGCCAGCTGTTCAGGCGTACTGGTCGGGGCGAAACGCGGGGTGACTGCATAATGCAGGCGGCCCTTGCCGTGCCAGCGCTCGATCAGCGCCTTGCTTTCGGTATAACCGGACTCGGCGGTGTCGGTCAGGTAGTCCGGGGCGTTGCGGTCCATCATCACCTTGCCGGCGATCAGGCGCAGGTCCAGGCGCTCGGCCTCTTCGAACAGGGCGTTGACCGATTCCGGGTGCACGCTGCCGAACACCAGCGCGGTGGTGGTGCCGTTGCGCAGCAGTTCCTTGAGGAAGATCTTCGCCACCTGGTCGGCGTGATCCTTGTCGGCGAACTGCTTTTCGCAGGGGAAGGTGTAGGTGTTCAGCCAGTCCAGCAGCTGTTCGCCGTAGGAGCCGATCATGCCGGTCTGCGGGAAGTGGATGTGGGTGTCGATGAAGCCCGGGGTGATCAGTGCGTCCTGGTAGTGCTCGACCGGGATATCGGCGTCCAGGGTCGGCAGCAGTTCGGCTGCGTGGCCAACGGCGCGGATACGGCCATCGTCGACCACCAGCAGGCCGTCCTCGAAGTATTCATGGGAAGCCTCCAGGCCCACCTCGGCCGGGTCGGCGATGCTGTGCAGGATGGCGGCACGGTAGGCTTTGCGGGTAACGGTCATAACACACTCGTCAAATGGCTTGACTGCGCCGGGAGGGCGGCAGCAACTGGGCAATGGGGCCGGCATTGGCGGCAGCGTCGTGCTGGCCGAAGCAGGCGTTGTAGGTGGCGATGATTTCACCGGCGATGGACACGGCGATCTCGATGGGCAGCTTGCCCTTGACCTCGGCCAGGCCCATCGGGCAGCGCATGCGCGCCATCACGGCATCGTCGTAGCCGCGCTCGCGCAGGCGGTGCTCGAACTTGACCCGTTTGGTCTTCGAGCCGATCAGGCCGAACCAGGTGAAGTCGTTGCGCTTGAGAATGGCGGCGGTCAGTTCCAGGTCGAGCTGGTGGTTGTGGGTCATGACGATGCAGTAGCAGCCTGGCGGCAGCTCTGCCACTTCGTCGACCGGCTCCTCGCTGACTACCTTGGTCACCCCGTCTGGGATCAGGGCAGGGAATTCCTGCTCGCGCGAATCGATCCAGCGCACCCGGCAGGGCAGCGCGGCGAGCAAGGGTACCAGAGCCCGGCCGACATGGCCCGCGCCGAACACGGCGATCTGCGCCTGCACCGCGGCCATGGGTTCGAACAGCAGCACAGTGACGCCGCCGCAGCACTGGCCAAGGCTGGCACCGAGGCTGAAGCGCTCCAGATGCGGGGTGGTGCGGTGCTCTTCGAGCATTTGCCGGGCGATGTGCAGGGCCTTGTATTCCAGGTGGCCGCCGCCGATGGTGTCGAACAGGCCGCTGGCGCTGACGACCATTTTCGAGCCGGCATTGCGCGGGGTCGAGCCGCGCTCCTCGATGATGGTAACCAGCACGCAGGCTTCGCCACGGGACTGGTGGTCGGCGAGGGCGTTGATCCATTGGTGCATGATGCAATTCCTCTTCAGGACAACGCGGTCCGCTTTGTGTAGGAGCGGCCTTGTGTCGCGAAAGGGCTGCGCAGCAGCCCCAGAAATCCATGTTGCTGTACAGTTTTTTGGGGCCGCTGCGCGGCCCTTTCGCGACACAAGGCCGCTCCTACAAAAAGCGGGCCGGCGGAGTTACTGGGTGACGGTTTCCAGCTCCGGCTCGGCAGGTTGCGCGGCAGCCACCGCCTTGCGCATCTGCTCGCAACCCCACAACACCCGCTCCGGCGTCGCCGGTGCATCCACCTGTGGCTGCACGCGGTAGTCGGCGATGCTGGCCACGGCGTCCTTGATCGCGCACCAGGCGGCGATGCCGAGCATGAACGGCGGTTCGCCCACGGCCTTGGAGTGGAACACGGTGTCTTCCGGGTTCTTGCGGTTCTCCACCAGCTTTACCCGCAAATCCAGCGGCATGTCGGCCACTGCCGGGATCTTGTAGCTGGCCGGGCCGTTGGTCATCAGCTTGCCCTTGGCGTTCCACACCAGCTCTTCGGTGGTCAGCCAGCCCATGCCCTGGATGAAGCCGCCTTCCACCTGGCCTATGTCGATGGCCGGGTTCAGCGAATCACCCACATCGTGCAGGATGTCGGCGCGCAGCATCTTGTATTCACCGGTCAGGGTGTCGACCACCACTTCCACGCAGGCAGCGCCGAAGGCGAAGTAATAGAACGGCCGGCCGCGGGCCTGACTGCGGTCGTAGTAGATCTTCGGCGTGCGGTAGAAACCGGTGCTCGACAGCGACACCTGGGCGAAGTAGGCCTGCTGCACCAGCTGCTCGAAGCTGACGATCTGGTCGCGCACGCGCACATGGCCGTTGCGGAACTCGATGTCTTCCTCGGTCACCTGGTAGTGCCGCGCGGCGAACTCGGTCAGGCGCTTCTTGAGGATCTCGGCCGCATTCTGTGCTGCCTTGCCGTTCAGGTCGGCACCACTGGAGGCGGCGGTCGGTGAGGTGTTGGGCACCTTGTCAGTGTTGGTGGCGGTGATCTGGATGCGGCTGAAATCGACCTGGAAGATCTGCGCCACCACCTGTGCCACCTTGGTGTTCAGGCCCTGGCCCATCTCGGTGCCGCCGTGGTTCAGGTGAATGCTGCCGTCGGTGTAGATATGGATCAGCGCACCGGCCTGGTTGAGGAAGGTGGCGGTGAACGAAATGCCGAACTTGACCGGCGTCAGCGCCAGGCCCTTCTTCAGGATCGGGCTGTTGGCATTGAAGCGACGGATCGACTCGCGGCGCTCGGCGTAGTCGCTGCTGGCTTCGAGCTCTGCGGTCATCTCTTCGAGCATGTTGTGCTCGACGGTCTGGTAGTAGTGGGTGACGTTGCGCTCGGTCTTGCCGTAATAGTTGGCCTTGCGTACGGCCAGCGGGTCACGGCCCAGGTGGCGGGCGATGTGGTCCATCACCTGCTCGATGGCGACCATGCCCTGTGGGCCGCCGAAGCCGCGGTAGGCGGTGTTGGAGGCGGTGTTGGTCTTGCAGCGGTGGCCGTGCACGGTGGCATCGCCCAGGTAGTAGGCATTGTCGGAGTGGAACATGGCGCGGTCGACGATCGAACCGGACAGGTCAGGCGAGTAACCGCAGTTGCCGGCCAGGTCGAAGTTGATGCCGTGCAGGCGCCCGTCGTCGTCGAAGCCCACGTCGTACTCGACGTAGAACGGGTGGCGCTTGCCGGTCATGGTCATGTCTTCGACCCGTGGCAGGCGCATCTTGGTTGGCTGGCCGGTCAGGCGCGCCACCACGGCGCACAGGCACGCCGGGCTGGCGGCCTGGGTTTCCTTGCCGCCAAAACCACCCCCCATGCGGCGCATGTCCAGCACCACCTTGTTCATTGGTACGTCGAGTACTTCAGCGACCAGCTTCTGCACTTCGGTGGGGTTTTGCGTGGAGCAGTAGACGATCATGCCGCCGTCTTCGGTGGGCATCACCGAGGAAATCTGCGTTTCCAGGTAGAAGTGCTCCTGGCCACCGATATGCAGGGTGCCCTGGATGCGGTGCGGGGCACTGGCCAGGGCAGCAGCGGAGTCGCCACGCTGGTGGGTGTGGCTGTCGAGCACGAAGTGCTTCTTGCGGAACGCCTCGACCACATCCAGCACCGGCTCCAGGTCTTCATACTCGACGATGGCGGCCATGGCCGCACGGCGTGCGGTGTCGAGGTCACGGGCGGCCACGGCGAGCACCGGCTGGCCGAAGAACTCGACCTTGTCGATGGCCAGCAGCGGGTCGCCGGCCACCACCGGGCCGATGTCCTTGAGGCCGGGGATGTCTTCGTGGGTGATGGCAATGCGCACCCCCTCGAAGGCATAGCACGGCGTGGTGTCGATGCGCAGGATGCGCGCGTGGGCGCGGTCGGCGGTGCGCGCATAGACGTGCAACTGGTTGGGGAATTCCAAACGGTCGTCGATGTACACCGCTTCGCCGGACACATGCTTGTCGGCGCTGTCGTGCTTGACGCTGCGGCCGACCCCGGTGGTCAGGTCCTGGCGGAACAGTTCGGCCATCTCGGCCTGGCTCTTGGCTACGTGATGGTTAGACATAAGCGGTCACCCGGGTCTCGATGTGCGGCGTTTGCTGTTCGATGAAGTACTTGCGCAGCAGGTTCTGCGCGGTCAGCAGGCGGTATTCCTTGCTGGCGCGGAAGTCGCTGAGCGGGGTGAAGTCTTCGGCCAGGGCCTGGCAGGCGCGCTCGATGGCAGCCTGGTTCCACGGCTTGCCACGCAGCGCTGCTTCGCAGGCACGGGCCCGTTTTGGGATCGCCGCCATGCCGCCGAAGGCGATACGCACACCGCTGACCACACCGTCTTCGATGCTGAGGTTGAAGGCACCGCACACGGCGGAAATGTCATCGTCCAGGCGCTTGGACACTTTATAGGCGCGGAACGCCCAGTCGCTGGTGGCGCGCGGCACGATGATCTTCTCGATGAACTCGCTGTCCTGACGGGCAGTGATGCGGTAGTCGATGAAGTAGTCTTCCAGTGCCATCACCCGCTGGCGCTCGCCCTGGCGCAGGACGATCTGCGCATCCAGGGCAATCAGCAGGGGTGGCGAGTCGCCGATTGGCGAAGCGTTGCCGATATTGCCGCCCAGGGTGCCCTGGTTGCGGATCTGCAGCGAAGCGAAGCGGTGCAGCAGGGCGCCGAAGTCCGGGTATTCCTCGTTCAGCGCGCCGTAGCAGTCGGTGAGCGGGGTGGCGGCGCCGATTTCCAGGTGGCTGGCGGTTTTCTCGATGCGCTTGAGCTCGGCCACATGGCCGACGTAGATCATCACCGGCAAGGTCTTGTGGAACTGAGTGACTTCCAGGGCCAGGTCGGTACCGCCAGCCAGCAACCGCGCTTCGGGGTGCGAGCTGTACAGGTCGGCCAGGTCGGCGACGGTCAGTGGCACCAGGCAGCGCTTGTCGCCGCTGTTCAGCTCGCCGGTCTGGGTTGGCGCAATGGCCTTGAGGCGGCTGATGGTCTGCGCCTGCTGGGCATCGAACTGGTCGCGGCAGGGCTGGCGGCAGCTCTGCTCGGCGGCGTCGAGGATTGGCCGGTAGCCGGTGCAGCGGCACAGGTTGCCGGCCAGGGCTTCCTGGGCCTGGTGCAGGTCGGGGCCGTTGCTGTTCTTCTGCAGGGCGAACAGCGACATGACGAAGCCGGGGGTGCAGAAGCCGCACTGCGAGCCATGGCAATCGGCCATGGCCTGTTGCACGCTGTGCAGCTGGCCTTGGTGCTTGAGGCCCTCGACGCTGATCAGTTGCTTGCCGTGCAGCGACGAAACGAAGGTCAGGCACGAGTTGAGGCTGCGGTAGCGCAAGCTGTCGTTGCCCTGGTCGTCCTGGGTCAGTTCGCCGACCACCACGGTGCAGGCGCCGCAGTCACCACTGGCGCAGCCCTCCTTGGTGCCAGGTTTGCCCAGGTGCTCGCGCAGGTACTGCAGCACCGTCATGTTCGGGTCCAGGGCATGCTCACTACGCAATTCCTGGTTGACGAGAAACTGGATCACGGGGATGGCCTCGCAATGGTTTTATTGTTGTTGGGCGGACTCTAAGCAAGAGCTGTCCAGCTGGTCAATATTTTTCTGACTCAAAGGTCAAGAAATTGCTCGTGTCCAAGTCCGGCCGCACACATTGCCCATATCCCAAGCATAGATCGCGCCGGGCGCGTGGCTGCCTTGCAGGTCAAATAAACCGCCAGGCCCCTCTGCGCGATTACTGGCCAAGTACGCTACAATTCGCCCCTTGTGCCCAGTTCAATGATTTTGAAGGAAAACCATGACGTTCAAGGCCCCGGACAGCCTCTCCGAGCAGATTGCCGATTACCTGGCCGAGCGCATCATCCGTGGCGAGCTGGCGCCAGGCGAGCGTATCCAGGAGCAGAAGGTCACCCAGGCACTCAACGTCAGCCGCGGCTCGGTGCGCGAAGCGCTGTTGATCCTCGAACGCCGCCACCTGGTGGCGATCCTGCCGCGCCGTGGGGCCCACGTAACCGAGCTCGATGAGCGCAGTGTGCGCAGCTTGTGCGCACTGATGAGCGAGTTCTACATCCTGCTGGGTAACGCGGTTGCGCAAAAATGGCGCACCGATGCCGACCTGCGCCCGTTCCTGGAAATTCAGCAGCGCCTGCAGCGGGCCCATGACCAGTTGGACATCAAGGCCTTCGTCGCCGACAGCTTCGCGGTCATGCGGGCGGCCTATCCGTTCGCCGACAACCCGTTCCTGCAGGAAACCGTGGAAAACCTGCAGCCGGCCATGAGCCGTGCCTACTATCTGTCCCTGGAGCAGCGCCAGGCCAACATGATCGACTACCTGGACCTGTTCGCCCGCCTGCTCGACGCTGTTATCGCCCGTGACCTGCCGCGCATTCGCGAGGTGCTCACCGCCTACGGCCAGCGCAGCTGCGAACTGGTGCTGGCGGCGTTGGCCCGAGGCTGACCGATGCGCCTGAAGTGCATTCGCCTGGCCGGGTTCAAGTCGTTCGTCGACCCGACCACGGTCAACTTCCCCAGCAACATGGCGGCCGTGGTCGGCCCCAACGGCTGTGGCAAGTCCAATATCATCGATGCCGTGCGCTGGGTGATGGGCGAGAGTTCGGCGAAGAACCTGCGTGGCGAGTCGATGACCGATGTCATCTTCAACGGCTCCAGTGGCCGTAAACCGGTCAGCCAGGCCAGCATCGAACTGGTGTTCGACAACAGCGAAACCACCCTGGTCGGCGAATATGCCGCCTACGCCGAGATCTCGATCCGCCGCAAGGTCACCCGCGACGGGCAGAACAGCTACTACCTCAACGGTGCCAAGTGCCGCCGGCGCGATATCACCGACATCTTCCTCGGTACCGGCCTGGGGCCGCGCAGCTACTCGATCATCGAGCAGGGCATGATCTCCAAGCTGATCGAGGCCAAGCCCGAGGAGCTGCGCAACTTCATCGAGGAAGCCGCCGGCATTTCCAAGTACAAGGAACGCCGCCGTGAAACCGAGAGCCGCATCCGCCGCACCCAGGAAAACCTGGCGCGCCTGACCGACCTGCGCGAAGAGCTGGAACGCCAGCTGGAACGCCTGCACCGCCAGGCCCAGGCGGCCGAGAAGTATCGCGAATACAAGGCCCAGGAACGCCAGATGAAGGCGCGCCTGTCGGCCTTGCGCTGGCGTGACCTGGACGAACGGGTGCGCCAGCGCGAGGCGGTGATCGGCGACCAGGATGTGTCACATGAGGCGCTGGTGGCCGAGCAGCGCAATGCCGATGCCAGCATCGAGCGCCTGCGCGATGGCCATCACGAATTGTCCGAGCGCTTCAATCAGGTGCAGGGCCGCTTCTACTCGGTGGCCGGTGATATCGCCCGGGTCGAGCAGAGCATCCAGCATGGCCAGCAGCGCCTGCGCCAGTTGCAGGATGACTTCAAGGAAGCCGAGCGCACACGCCTGGAGACCGAATCGCACCTGGGCCACGACCGCACCCTGCTGGCGACCTTGGGCGAAGAGTTGGCCATGCTCGAACCTGAGCAGGAAATGACCCTGGCCGCTGCCGAAGAGGCCGCCGCCGCCCTTGAAGAGGCCGAGCTGTGCATGCACGGCTGGCAGGAACAGTGGGACAGCTTCAACAGCCGTTCCGCCGAGCCGCGCCGCCAGGCCGAAGTGCAGCAGGCGCGCCTGCAGCAGCTGGAAGCCAGCCTGGAGCGCCAGGCCGAGCGCCAGCGCAAGCTGGGCGAAGAGCGCGAGTTGCTGGGCAGCGACCCGCAGGATGCGGCCATGCTCGAACTGGCCGAGCAGCTGGCCAGCAGCGAAATGTTGCTGGAAGAGTTGCAGCTGTCCGAAGAGCAGGTGGTCGAGCGCCTGGAAGGCGCGCGTGAGCAACTGCAACAGGCTACCCAGGCGCAACAGCAGGCCCAGGGTGACCTGCAACGCCTGGGCGGCCGCCTGGCCTCGCTCGAAGCCTTGCAGCAAGCCGCCCTGGAGCCGGGGGCAGGTGCTGCGGACTGGCTGCAGGGCCAAGGCCTGGAGCAACAGCCGCGGCTGGCTGAAGGGTTGCGGGTAGAGCCAGGCTGGGAGCTTGCAGTAGAGACCGTGCTCGGCGCCGATCTGCAGGCTGTGCTGGTGGACGACTTCAATAATCTTGATTTTACCGGCCTCGAGCAGGGCGAATTGCGCTTGCTGGTGGCTAGCGGTACTGGTTCATCGTTGCCCGGCAGCTTGCTGGAAAAGGTCGAAGGCCGTGTCGATCTGGCGCCTTGGCTGGGCCAGGTCAAGCCCGTGGAGGGCCTTGCCCAGGCGCTGGCACAGCGCGCCTCACTCGGCGAAGGCCAGAGCCTGGTCAGCCGTGATGGCTACTGGGTTGGCCGACACTTCCTGCGGGTGCGCCGTGGCGGCGAAGCCGAAGGCGGCGTGCTGGCACGCGGCCAGGAGATCGAGCGCCTGGGCCAGGAGCAACTGGAGCAGGAAGTGGCGCTGGAGCAGTTGGAGCAGCAACTGCAGGCCCTGCGCGTGCAGCAGCTGGAGCTGGAAGAACAGCGTGAACAACTGCGCCGTCGCACTCAGGAAGAAAACCGCCTGCATGGCGAGCTGAAGGCCAGCCTGTCGGCTGGCCGCGCACGTGCCGAGCAGGTCGAACTGCGCCGCCGGCGCCTGCAGGAAGAGCTGGCCGAACTGGAAGAGCAGCGTGCCCTGGAGCATGAGCAGCTGGGCGAAGCCCGCTTGCTGCTGCAGGAAGCCCTGGAACTGATGGCCCAGGACACCGAGCAGCGCGAGCAATTGATGGCCCGCCGCGACACGCTGCGCGAAAACCTCGATCGCGTGCGTCAGGAGGCCCGCCAGCACAAGGACCACGCTCACCAGCTGGCTGTGCGCCTGGGCTCGCTGCGCGCCCAGCACGACTCCACCCGGCAGGCCCTGGAGCGCCTGGAGCAGCAGGCTGCGCGGCTGACCGAGCGCCAGGAGCAACTGAGCCTGAACCTGGAAGAGGGCGAGGCCCCGCAGGAAGAACTGCGCCTGAAGCTGGAGGAACTGCTGGAGCGGCGCATGGGCGTCGATGAGGAAATGCGCCAGGCCCGCCTGCACATGGATGAGGCCGACCGCGAACTGCGTGACGCCGAGAAGCGCCGCACCCAGGCCGAGCAGCAGGCCCAACTGCTGCGCGGCCAGCTGGAACAACTGCGCCTGGAGTGCCAGGGGCTGGATGTGCGGCGCAAGACCTTGCAGGAGCAGTTGCTGGCTGATGGCTACGACCTGCAAGGGGTGCTCGCCACCCTCGAGGCCGAAGCCAGCGAGCAGGGCACCGAACAGGAGCTGGAGCAGCTCGAGGCGCGTATCCAGCGCCTGGGGGCGATCAACCTGGCGGCCATCGAAGAGTACGAGCAGCAGTCCGAGCGCAAGCGCTACCTGGATGCCCAGGACGCCGACCTGGTCGAAGCCCTGGAAACCCTGGAAAACGTCATCCGCAAGATCGACAAGGAAACCCGCAACCGCTTCAAGGATACCTTTGATCAGATAAATGCCGGATTACAGGCACTTTTCCCAAAAGTTTTCGGTGGTGGCAGCGCTTATCTGGAACTGACGGGCGAAGATTTACTCGATACAGGGGTGACGATCATGGCGCGACCACCGGGCAAGAAGAACAGCACCATCCATCTGCTATCCGGCGGCGAGAAGGCACTGACCGCATTGGCGCTGGTGTTTGCCATTTTCAAGTTGAACCCCGCACCGTTCTGCATGCTCGACGAGGTCGACGCGCCGCTGGACGATGCCAACGTCGGGCGTTACGCCCGTCTGGTCAAGGAAATGAGTGAAAGCGTGCAGTTCATCTATATCACCCATAACAAGATTGCCATGGAGATGGCGGATCAATTGATGGGGGTGACCATGCATGAACCGGGGTGTTCACGTCTGGTTGCCGTTGACGTGGAGGAGGCTATGGCCATGGTCGACGCCTGATGCTCGACGATAAGGGCACATTCTGTAGCGAAATGCCCCCGCCATGTGCGACAGACGGTGTAAAGTTGTCTTTGGTCGTGCTAGCTTAATGTCACTCGTTTTTTGCGTGGGTAAAACGCCTGTCAGAACATAGAGTTGGCGCCACGTGTTAAAGGGCTTTGAACCCTTTGTTTTCAAGCATATTTTTATAGAGGCACGGAATTACATGGAAATCGGTCTGCGCGAGTGGCTGATCGTCATCGGCATCATTGTCATTGCCGGGATTCTTTTCGACGGCTGGCGCCGCATGCGCGGCGGGAAAGGCAAGTTGAAATTCCGTCTGGATCGCAGTTATTCCAACCTGCCGGACGAGGAAGGCAATGCCGAAGTGCTTGGCCCGTCGCGGGTGCTGGATACCCACAAGGAGCCTGAGCTGGACGAAAGCGACCTGCCGTCGCTCAGCGCTTCTGCGCGTGATCGCGAGCGCGAGCCCAGGCCGGCCAAGGCCAGCAAGCGCGGCAAGCGCGCCACCGCTGCTGCGGATGCGCAGCAGGGCGACCTGAACCTGAGCGCCGAGCCACGCGAGCCAGACCTGTTTGCCGACAGCGATGACGACTTTGCCGCGGAGAATACCCGCAGCAACGCTGCGGCGCCTGCCAGCAGCAGCGTCAAGGAGCTGCCGCCGGCCGAGGAAGTGCTGGTGATCAGCGTGATCTCTCGCGACGAGGGCGGCTTCAAGGGCCCGGCGCTGCTGCAGAACATTCTGGAAAGCGGCCTGCGCTTTGGCGAAATGGACATCTTCCACCGTCACGAGAGCATGGCCGGCCACGGCGAAGTGCTGTTCTCCATGGCCAACGCCGTCAAGCCTGGCGTGTTCGACCTGGACGACATCGACCACTTCAGCACTCGCGCGGTGAGCTTCTTCCTCGGCCTGCCGGGCCCGCGTCATCCGAAGCAGGCCTTCGACGTGATGGTGGCTGCGGCGCGCAAGCTGGCGCACGAACTGAACGGTGAGCTCAAGGACGACCAGCGCAGCGTGCTGACCGCCCAGACCATCGAGCACTACCGCCAGCGCATCGTCGAGTTCGAGCGCCGTGCGCTGACCCAGAAGCGCTGACAGATCCAGACGAAAGAGCAGCCTTAGGGCGTGCTGGTCGGTTCGGGTGTTGTTATCGCCTGCTCCGGCCTCTTCGCGGGTAAACCCGCTCCCACAGGGACATCACAGCCCTTGAGGTTTGTGGTGTCCCTGTGGGAGCGGGTTTACCCGCGAAGAGGCCGGAACAGGCAATAAATACCTCAAGCCCCCGGCACCACCCCCAGGCTGCTCTTTTGCTTTGCAAGAGAAGACAAGCCCATGACCGCCGAAACCCGCATCCACGAACTGCGTACCCAGCTCGACCAGCACAACTACCGCTACTACGTGCTCGACGAGCCCAGTGTGCCCGATGTCGAATACGACCGCCTGTTCAACGAGCTCAAGGCGCTGGAAGCCGAATACCCACACCTGGTAACCCCTGACTCGCCCACCCAGCGCGTCGGTGGTGCAGCCCTGGCCGCGTTCAGCCAGGTGCGCCACGAAGTGCCCATGCTCAGCCTGGGCAACGCCTTCGAAGAAGCCGACCTGCGTGAGTTCGGCCGCCGCGTGGTAGAGGGCCTCGACCAGCCCGGTGCGGTCGACTATAGCTGCGAGCCCAAGCTCGACGGTCTGGCCGTAAGCTTGCTGTACCGCGACGGCCAACTGGTACAGGGCGCCACCCGTGGCGACGGCACCACCGGCGAAGACATAAGTGCCAACGTGCGCACTGTGCGCAACATCCCGCTCAAGCTGCAAGGCGAGGGGTGGCCGGCGGTGCTGGAGGTGCGCGGCGAGGTGTACATGAGCAAGGCCGGTTTCGACCGGCTAAACGCCGCCCAGGCCGAAGCCGGCGGCAAGACTTTCGCCAACCCGCGCAACGCCGCCGCCGGCAGCCTTCGTCAGCTGGATTCGAAGATCACCGCCAGCCGCCCGCTGGAGTTCTGCAGCTATGGCGTCGGTCAGGTGTCCGCGAGCATCGGCGACAGCCACATCGGCATCCTCGAGCAGCTCAAGACCTGGGGCCTGCCGATCAGTCGCGAGCTCAAGCATGCTGCCGGCATCGAAGAATGCCTGGCCTACTACCGCGACATCGGCGAACGACGCAACAGCCTGCCCTACGAAATCGACGGTGTGGTGTTCAAGGTCAACAGCCTGGCCGCCCAGCGCGAACTGGGCTTCCGCGCCCGTGAGCCACGCTGGGCGATTGCTCACAAGTTCCCGGCCATGGAAGAGCTGACCGAGGTGCTGGATGTCGAGTTCCAGGTCGGCCGCACCGGCGCGGTAACGCCCGTGGCACGCCTGAAGCCGGTCAAGGTCGCCGGTGTGACCGTGTCCAATGCCACCCTGCACAACATGGACGAAATCGCCCGCCTGGGCCTGCGCATTGGCGACACGGTGATCATCCGCCGCGCCGGTGACGTGATCCCGCAGGTGATGCAGGTGGTGCTGGAGCGCCGCCCGGAAGATGCCCGCCCGGTGCAGGTGCCGAGCGAATGCCCGGTGTGCGGCTCGCAGGTCGAGCGTACCCAGCTGGTCAAGCGTAGCAAGGGCAAGGAAACCACCAGCGAGGGCGCGGTGTACCGCTGCGTCGGCCGCCTGGCCTGTGGTGCCCAGCTCAAGCAGGCGATCATCCACTACGTGTCGCGCCGCGCCATGGATATCGACGGCCTGGGCGAGAAGAGTGTCGAGCAACTGGTGGATGAAGGCCTGATTGGCTCACCTGCCGACCTGTACAAGCTGGAATTCGACCAGATCGTCGGCCTGGAAGGCTTTGCCGAAGTGTCCAGCAGGAAGCTGCTGGATGCCATTGAGGCCAGCAAGCGCCCGAGCCTGGCGCGCTTCATCTATGCCCTGGGCATCCCGGACGTAGGCGAGGAGACCGCCAAGGTGCTGGCTCGCTCGCTGGGCAGCCTTGCGCGCCTGCAGCAGGCGCTGCCGCAGGTGCTCACCTACCTGCCGGACATCGGCCTGGAAGTGGCGTACGAGATTCACAACTTTTTCGAAGACGAGCACAACCGCAAGGTAATCAGGCAACTGCTCGACAGCGGCATGCAATTGCAGGACGAAGGCGAGTTGGCTGCCGAATTCGCCGCCAGCACCACCTTGGCCGGGATGATTGCCAAGCTCGACATCGCTTCGGTTGGCCCGACCGGTGCCGAGAAGCTGGTGGCCAAGCTCGACAGCCTGGACAAGATCATCGCTGCCGACGGTATCGACCTGCGCCAGGCCCTGGCGCCCAAGCAGGCCGAAGCCGTGCGCGAGTTCTTCAAGGATGAAGCCAACCAGAAGCTGGCCCGGGACATCGAGGCGCAGTTGCTGGCGTTCGGCATGCACTGGAGTAACGAGAAGAAAGTGGCTGAAGGCTTGCCGCTGGCCGGCCAGACCTGGGTGCTGACCGGTACCCTGGAGCGCATGAGCCGCGATATTGCCAAGGAAAAGCTGGAAAGCCTGGGGGCCAAGGTGGCGGGTTCGGTTTCCGGCAAGACCTACTGCGTGGTGGCGGGGCCGGGGGCGGGGTCCAAGCTGGCCAAGGCCAGTGAGTTGGGGGTGAAGGTGCTAGACGAAGATGCCTTCGTCGCCTTCCTGGGCGAGCAGGGAATTGCTGTCTGAAGCCAAATCCCCTGTAGCTTGCCCGCTCCCACAGGTCCTGCGCTGGTCTTGCTGTCAGCGCTACCCCTGTAGGAGCGGGTTCACCCGCGAATTGGCAGCCCCAGTCCACCCCAACCCGGACAAGTCATTGAGAAATGATGACTTTTTCTCCTCCAGAGGTTGTATCTGCCCCCAAGACCGGTACAATGGCGCCACTCGCTGTTCAGCGAGCCTTGTAGTGGTGGCCCCATCGGTCCCCCCGCATTGATTACCCGTTAACCTGGTCAGGCCCGGAAGGGAGCAGCCATAGCGGGAACATCGAGTGCCGGGGTGTGGCTGGTGGGGCTGCCTCCATTACGCAAGTCCTTGAATTCTCAAGGATTTCTCGCTCAATAATCTTGAAGTGTGACAGCGTTTAGGTACACCTGAGTGGTGCATTGTGCATCATAGCTGCTTACGTCTTTCCTAGCCATCGTACCCATCTCCTGTTAGTGTGCCGCACAGCCAGCTTTTCGGCGATGTCTATTGCGAAGCGGAGTATGTTTGCTGTCTCAGCGAAGGTGTCTGGGTCATTCGTACCTTGGTAGATGATTCCACCTTCTGTCACATCCTGGACTACGCTATCGGCGTATTGGTAGAAGGTGACCACCAGTTGTGCATCCTCCGGTGGCAGGTAGCCCAGTCTTCCAACGTTAGCCACGTACACTCTGCAGTAGTGCTCTGGAATTCGTACTTGCAGCGAAGCCTCTGGTCGCTCCTCTTCGGGCAAGGCGCGGAGAGCCTCCCCAATCTCGATTAGACCGGTAAGGTATTTCCTTTCTTCAGCAATCTTTTTCAATGCCAATACTTCGGCCACGATTGCAACACGTACGCTGGTGCGTTCTTGCCAGCGTTGCCAAAGCCAGCTACCAGTGGCTACAGCTGCTGTGACAAGTAGTCCTGCGGTGCTAATGATCTCGCTAGTCTGCATCACATGGCCTTTTCGTTGGGGGCAGAGGCGTGCTAAATCGAGTTCACATATCCTATCTTTTTTTAAGGTAGCGCCGAAGTGCGTTGTCGCCTAGCTGCGTGATTGAGTACATTGGCCCACCATCAGGATCAGAGGCGGTCTCCTGCTCGATCTGAATTGCCCGTACCCCAGCCTGGCCCCATGACCTTATTCTGTGGCTCCGCCTCTCGTGATTCGGCCTTTTACGTTGTTAAAATCTTGCTCGCTTGAGCTTCAGGCGTGTTGGTCTGGCACAGGGTCAGCAGCCATGCACCACCTGCATCTTATTGGAACTGGCGATGTGTCCAGAGAGTGTGGCATTGTGCTACTTACTAAGGGGTAGGTGAGGGGCTGTAGATGTTCGAACAAATCTTCTTGGGTGGTGAAGACAAGACGTCAGAGATCAAGGAGTTCGGGGAGGTCATCGGGCTGAATCGCCTTGCACCGGACAGGTTCAGTTCTTACTTTGTCATACAGCTATATTGCCAAATGCTCCTTACTGGTAATTCTCCTAGTCGGATCATGGCGGAAGTTGAGGCGCTAGAGAATACTGAGAAACAGAGTGCGACCAAACCACCTGCTCGGTTCGATAGATTGCCACTCAAAGGGCTGTGGCATAAGCATCATCTAATTCCTGGCTTGTCTTCGATGGCGAAAAATTTACTGAACGGCCTAAAGAGAAATGGCCTTCCCGGGCTGACAGAAAAGGTTCGAGAGGCAGAGGCGTCAGGCGAGGAGCGGTTCTTAGGAGAGCAAGACATTGCTGAAATTGCGAAGGAAGCAGTTGAAGATAACTATCGACGACGATATGGTGCGGGTGAGATGACAGGAGAATGGATTGTTTATGCTGTCCATGAAGGGCGAAATTACTATCTTTGTCTGGGAACGCATAACTCCGGGGATGACGAGCTAAGAAAGCAGATTGATTCGATTTGCGTGCCGGAGTTCCCATTCTTGAAAAATATTCTCGCTCCGCTAAATTAGTAGCTTTGTCTCGCCTTAGCGTGCCTCAGTTTGCAGAAGCACGCATCTGAAGTAAGTATTAGTGAGAGACAAATGTCTTACCGTTTATCACCTCATGAAGTGCGTTTTTAAGATTCTCTAGGCGTTCGAGAGAGCAATATTTGGCAAGCCTGAACATAAGACTAGGGATGCTTGTAGATCCAGTTACTTTTGATCGTATAAAGAAGGTTAAAAGTGGGAGAAGATAATCTTTTCCAGATACCACGTCCATTGGCCTCAGGTCTTTGGATAGCTCCGTGATTTCTTGAATGAGCAAATTCCAATCTTGCTCGCCTACTTCTTTAATGCATTCATCAGAAATATCTGATTTCAACTTGATTATTTTTCCCATATCAATAACTGGCCCGGCTGCCCTTGTGTGCTGGGTGACTATTGATGATAGCCCATTTGAAACAGTCTTCAGGCTCGGCTTTGCTTTTCTTGCGGCAGCAAATACAATGAAGAGCTGTTTCAATTCAGGATGGATTGGGTCGAAATAATTATTCCATTCATGATCTGGTAGAGCGTCTTCACGTTTGACGGTGCCTGAACCTTCAACTATTAATTCTCGTGCTGCCTCGCAGCAGAATAAATAGTTTTCAATGCAGTATGCGTTGAGTTGAAATAGGTTCAAATACCCTTGCTCCCGCTCGCCAAGCAAAAGGTTCAGGTCTCCGTCGATTAAGAATAATGCAGGGCTTTCACCGTCATACTCTGAGCAGTTTTTCAGAACATGGTCGCGTCCGTGTAGAGGGACTATCTTTTTAATTTGCTGTCCGTCAACCATCATCCTATTAAATAGCTCAAGATAGAATGCTTCTGAATTGCTGTCTTCAACATAAATTTCAATAGGTTGAAGCTCCCTGTAGAGTAGACCTATACTCTCGCTAGCAGGTGCAGACCATGATGGGATTTCGTCAAGTGACATGTCAAATCCCACCGTTCAAAGGTATGTAGTATTTCTTGCGGCCTCCAATGATTGCAGGAGAGTGTGTTGCCAAAATAATTTGCAGGTCGGGACCAGCGGCTTGTATAGCCTCTACAAACATATCTTGCCATGCAATGTGCAGCGATAGCTCCGGCTCATCTACGATAAAGACACCGCTCTTTGGTAGATGCGAATTCAAGGAGAGATGAGCAAGCATAATCAATATTTGTCTTTCGCCCGAAGATAGGACGGTGAGGTTTTTTTCAACATCCGATATGAATATTTTTACTTCGCCGCGATTGGTTATGCTTATTTTCTTTTTGGTTTGTGCAAGAAAGGAGTTTACCAGGTTTACAAATTTTTTAAGTGGCTCATAAATGTTAGACTTTATCTTTTCATATTCGCCAATGAGGTTTATGAGGCGGTCGATCCTCGCCATCTGATGGCTGTTGGCAAACCAAGTGCCAAGAACACGAGACGATTCAATGGAAAGATTAATTGGCTCAGGTACTTTTGGGCTGACTTCTTTTGCGGTGTCAAGATTCTTCTTTCTGGATGTAGGGCTGCGACTCAAAGATCCGTTGGTCCCGCTAGTGTTGTTGTCGAACACTCTATGAACGTTTTTCAGAATGCTTGTAAGGTTGTCAAAGAACTTATCATACATGACTGAAAGCTCTTCGTTCTTGAAATCAAGACTAATGAGCGTGTTTTTAATTGTTTTTTGTTTGGCCTTTAGCTGTGGAAGGCTTTTGCTGTCAGGCAGTACCATTGCCCCGCCTTCGCTCTGATCAATGTAGAAAGAGTCTAAGATAATTTTATTTCTAAGGCTTCTGTCTTCAATTGTTTGTCTATCTTTGATTTCAGCACTCTTCTTGGAGATCAATGCTAGAGCATCTTTCATCCCGATATCGGCATTGGGGTCAATGTCGGGTGCTTTATCAAGCCAGATTTTGCTTAAATTGAATGGTGAGTTATCGTAAGGAGTTACTTCCTTGATGAATCTCCTATCCAAGCTAAGGTACATAGGGGAAGGTAAATTCGAAATAAATTTGAAGACAGCGTTTGAGCGAAATTTGTTAGTTACCGAATGGTCGGTGGATTGCTTAAGATCATCAAGAGAGACGATGATTCTTTCATCTGCAAGAGCATCAATCCCTTCGATAAAAATACCCAGATGGTCATCAAGCTGAAGTGCATGAATCGAGAAAGGCATTCCTCCGTCCGTGAGTACAGATAATTCAGAAGACGAGAATGTTATTTTTCCAAGGTCTTCTAGTGACGGTGCCAGTAGTGCTGCGATTATATTTAATGCTGAAGTTTTGCCCGAGCCATTTAGACCGGCGATAAAATTGACATCGTTGTTGAACTTGATGTTGAAATTTAAATATTCATGAACGTTTGATGCGGAAAATTTTATTAGTTTCATTCATCCTCCTTGAAGGTCACAAAAAATCTGTACTAAATTTCGCCTAGTTTACCGAAGAACTCTATATGGCTCAATGCCATATCTGCGTGGTGGATATGACTTTATGATCATTTTTTGATCAGTTGATTTGGCTGCTTGAGGCTTATGAGCAGCGGTGACGTTTGAATCGCCCCTGGTTTCCTAGACACTCTCCAAGCTCAGAAAATAGCGTTTCTCATACTCTACTGGCGACAGCTGCATAGCACTGCCGTGTCTCCCTATGTAGCGGAGTAGGCGCTGTCGTCCTACTCGCATCGAAAGCCGGTATCAGCAGTTACTCATTACTTTAAAGAAACCTGTTTGGCTTCAAGCTTGAGTTCCTTGAGGCGCTTCAGCAGTGTGCTGATATTCGTGCGTGCCGAGCCTTCATTGGCCAGTCGCAGGCGCTTGATCGCGATAACGGAGTCGCCTACACCAGCAGTAAAGGGCGTTCGAATGATCTCTCGAAAGATAACGGTGTTTGAAGCTGACTCGGTCAGTGTGTACTCAGCCTCGCAGGTGACTTCGAAATCCAGGCCAAAAATGGGTTGGTCGACGCGTAGCAGGTTGGCGCGCAGGGTGTAGGCAGCGGGTGCTTCGCCAAGCAGATCAGCATTGGCAAGGGATTGTTTGAGTGCAGCACCAAAGTCGGGACCGTCGATCTCCGAAGTCCAGAGCGGGTTGGTGGCGTCCCCGCCATTTACCTCGGTTACCTGGATGTTGCGATGCAGGCGTTGGTCGTAAAACTGCGCATCGGTCTGGTCGGATGTCACGGACATCCCGGAGATCTGGGCGGGTGAGGCGCAGCCTGTGCAAAGGGCGATAAATACCGAGACTAGAAACACACGGAAGTAGGTCACTTGAATAATCCTTGAGTGATATGCCAGTGATGCAAAGACGAAAGCCATACATCGTGTATGGCTTCAACGATCGAAAAGCCGCCCCGTGGCATCATTGGGGCATGCAGGCCTCAGGCCGAGCGCTGCGTTGATCGGCAGATGCCCTTACAGGTTGTACTTTTCATCAATTCTGCGTTTGTCGAGCGTGTAGCGCTTGAGGTCGATCGAGTCAGACTCCAGCTTGGCATCGAGCTCGTCCATATCGTGCTTTTTCAGCGTTGCAACGTGAGCTTTGGTGGCTTGGTAGTTGATCATCTCTGCGGCGTCATGCCCACTCACCGGGTCCCAAAGCATGGAAAGCGGCCAGAACAGCAGGTTCACCACGCCAAAGCCGTATGCGCGACCGTAGAACGACCCCCCACCTGGAAGCAGGCCAAGGCCGGCAGCAAGCCCTGGGCTTTTTTCTTCAACAGCGAGGTTTCTGGCGCGATAGCTGGCAAGTTCCGACTCTTGGGCCGTATTGAGGCCGGTAGCACAACCAGTGGTCAGCACTATCAGTGCGGCAGTGGTCAGATTTCGAATTGTGGGCATGCGACATTTCCTGAGTGTGAATACTGTTCTCGGCGCACGGCTGGGCGCGGAGGCGCGTAACTTTACACTGAGTAATGGCGTATTGATATCATGTGGCCATCATCCTGTTCAGATGATGTGGTCCGTTGGTGGTTTTATCCTGGCCGTTTCAAGACAGCTGCTGATCTGTCCTGTTTTTTTCCATGCCCCGGCGCCGACAGTTTCATCAGCCGCTGGAATTTCGGGCATGCCAAATGATCCTCCTCAGGGCACTGCGCTGCATGTCGCAAGCCCTTGCTCATCGCCTGCAAGCGCCGGATCCGTGCATCCAGTTCGTCGGCCTTGGCTATCAGCATCTGCCGGTCGACCTGCAGGTCCACCAGCATCGCCCCCACTTCATCCAGCGAAAACCCTGCAGCCTGGCCCAGGGCGATCAGCGCCAGCCGGTCTGCCACATCGGCTGCGAACTGCCGCCGCTGGCCGCGGCCGGCAAGTGATTTGAGCAGGCCTTTCTTCTCGTAGTAGCGCAGCGTAGAGGCGGGTACGCCTGTGCGTTTGGCGACGTCGGCAATGTCCATTTCGGGCCCTTGACTTGAAGTTGACTTCAACTTCTATGCTGCGCGGCATGGTGATGACCGTCAATCTTTGAGGACTTGTTCAATGACGTTTACTACGATGTTTTCCGCTGCCTTGCTGATTGGCGTAGGTGCCACGATGGTGATGGACCTGTGGGGGCTGTTGCTGAAGCGACTGGGTGTCGCCACGTTGAACTTCGCCATGGTTGGGCGTTGGGCGGGGCATTTGTTGCACGGGCGTGTGCGGCACCAGGCGATTGCCAAGGCCGAGCCGGTTCGGCATGAGCTGGCGTTGGGGTGGGGGATTCATTACGCCATCGGCGTGCTGTTCGCGATGCTGTTGGTCGTGATCGTGGGGGAGGGGTGGTTGCTGGCGCCTACATTGTTGCCTGCGCTGGTTGTCGGTGTGGTGACGGTCGTGGCGCCTTTGTGCTTCATGCAGCCGGCAATAGGCGCGGGGTTCTTTGCGTCGAGGACGCCGACGCCTGTGCGCAACTGCCTGAAGAGCTTGGCCACGCATTTTGTGTTTGGCGTGGGGATGTTCTTGAGTGCGGGTTTGCTGGCTTTGGCGTGAGGGCAGGGTGCTTGGTTAACGCGAGCGCACATTCAGCATGCCTGCTGACAGCACCACCAAGCTTGAGCTTGCAGTATAGATTGTGAATGCGCCGCACAATCCTGTGGGAGCGGGCATGCCCGCGAAGAGGGCAACTCGGTGGTAGGCACCGGCTTTGTCGGTGTTCGCGGGTTCACCCGCTCCCACAGCGGGCGTGCAAGCGTCGGGCGGGTTTGTCTTTCATCAGGTATGCGTGGCTCAGGGGCGAGCCACAGACATGGGTTCTTGGTTGCCCATCCCCCCATACCGCTGCACAATCCGCTCGATCTCCCCCGACTGCTTCATCTTCACCAGCGCCCGCAGCAGCCCTTGGGTCGGTATCGCCGGGTCGTTACGCACCATGCACCCCAGGTCCTGCTCCTCCAGCACCGCCAGCGCCTGCAGGCGCTGTTCCGCCGGCAAGCCCTGGTTGAACCACTGCAACGACAACTGGTTGCTTACCGCATGCCGATACCGCCCGGCCTGCAGCTTCTGTAGCACCAGCAACTGGTTGCGGCTGTCTTCACGGTGCAGTCGGCCCTGGTCAAGCAATGGTTGCAGGGTCGAATAGGTGTAGCCCAGCACCGTGCCGATCGCCTGGGGTGGCAGTTGTTGCGGAGATAGCGGGGGGCTGTCACCCGGGCGGCCGACCAGCAGGTCGCGCTGGTGAATCAGTGGAATGCTCCAGACAAAATTCTTCGGAGGGTCATCGAACCACTGGCTGCTGACATAGCAGCGCACGTCGATATCACCGTGGTCCATGGCCTCCTGCAAGCGCAGACGGGCCATCACATGGTACACAGGGCGTGCGCTCACCTCTTTGGCTAGCGCCTGCATCAGGTCGTACAGCAAACCTTCCACCGGCTGGTCGCTTTCGATGCGCACCAGCGGCATGCTCCAGCTTTCGGCGACAGAAAAACGCAACACGGGCTGTTCAGCCTGGCTGTAGGTGCTCCAGAGCAGCAACAGGGCCAGCAGTCTTCGCAAAGGCAATCCTCCCTGGATAGCGCGCCAGTATCAAAGCTTAGACGACTCGCGCAGGGTGCAATTTTGCCCCCGCTCCGCTAGCATTAGCGATCTTCCGCTCGATCAGGCTACGATGGTTTTTCGATGAGTTATCAGGTTCTTGCACGTAAATGGCGTCCGCGCTCGTTCCGCGAAATGGTCGGCCAGGCCCATGTGCTCAAGGCCTTGATCAATGCCTTGGACAACCAGCGCCTGCACCATGCCTACCTGTTCACCGGTACCCGGGGCGTGGGCAAGACCACCATCGCCCGCATCATCGCCAAGTGCCTGAACTGCGAAACCGGTATCACCTCCACACCCTGTGGCACCTGCTCGGTGTGTCGGGAGATCGACGAAGGCCGTTTCGTCGACCTGATCGAGATCGACGCCGCCAGCCGCACCAAGGTCGAGGACACCCGCGAACTGCTCGATAACGTGCAGTACGCGCCTAGTCGCGGGCGCTTCAAGGTCTACCTGATCGACGAAGTGCACATGCTCTCGACCCACTCGTTCAACGCCTTGCTCAAGACGCTGGAGGAGCCGCCGCCCTACGTCAAGTTCATCCTCGCCACCACCGACCCGCAGAAGTTGCCGGCCACCATCCTGTCGCGCTGCCTGCAGTTCTCGCTGAAGAACATGAGCCCGGAGCGGGTGGTCGAGCATCTCAGCCATGTCCTGGCCGCCGAGAACGTGCCGTTCGAGCCGGATGCCCTGTGGCTGCTTGGCCGCGCTGCCGATGGCTCGATGCGTGATGCCATGAGCCTGACCGACCAGGCCATCGCCTTTGGCGAAGGCAAGGTGCTGGCCGCCGATGTGCGGGCCATGCTCGGCAGCCTCGACCATGGTCAGGTCTACGGAGTGCTGCAGGCGCTGCTCGAAGGCGATGCCCGGGCCTTGCTGGAGGCCGTGCGCAACCTGGCCGAGCAGGGGCCGGACTGGGCTGGCGTGCTGGCCGAGATGCTCAATGTGCTGCACCGCGTGGCCATTGCCCAGGCGCTGCCGGAAGCAGTGGACAACGGCCAGGGCGACCGTGAGCGGGTGCTGGCGCTGGCTTCGGCATTGCCAGCCGAGGACGTGCAGTTCTATTACCAGATGGGCCTGATCGGCCGCCGTGACCTGCCACTGGCGCCGGATCCGCGTGGCGGTTTCGAAATGGTCCTGCTGCGCATGCTGGCGTTTCGCCCGGCCGACACCGACGACGCGCCGAAGCCGGTACTAAAGCCAGTGGGGATCAGCCAGGCCACAGCTGATCCTGCAAACCCGGTGGCAGCGCCGGCGGTTGCCGTGGCGCCGCCGGCCGCTGCTGTCGTGGAGCCTGATGCACCGGCTACCGCGCAACACGTGCAGGCCCCCGCACCGGTCGAACCGGCGCCACAGCCGGTTGTCGAGCCTGTGTTGGCAGCCGAGCCTGCCCCGGTTAGCGAACCTGAGCCAGAACCGGTTGATCTACCATGGGAAGAGCCCGCACCAGCGCCCGCACCGATAATGGCCGAGCCTGCGCCGGCTCCTGAGCCCACGCCGGCGCCTGCCACCCCGTCACACGACGACGAGCCGCCCTTCGACCCGTCCGCCTATGCTGCCGTGGGCATGGACCGCGACGATGAGCCGCCACTGGACGAAGACTATTACGGCGGCGAGAGCGACCCGGTCGGTTTCAGCTACCTGGACGAACTGGCCGAACATGTGCAGGAAGAAGCGCTCAAGCCGGCAGCCGAACCGCTGCCAGCGGCCAAGCCGGCCACTGGTCTGGCCCTGCAGTGGTTGGAATTGTTCCCACAGTTGCCTGTCTCCGGGATGACAGGCAACATCGCGGCAAACTGTACGTTGATTTCCGCCGATGGCGACGACTGGCTGCTGCACCTGGACCCTGGCCAGGGTGCGCTGTTCAACGCCACCCAGCAGCGGCGCCTGAACCAAGCGCTCAACCAGCACCTGGGGCGCACGCTTAATCTGCGTATCGAGCTGATCCTGCCCGAGCAGGAAACCCCGGCCCAGGCAGCGGCGCGCAAGCGTAGAGAGCGCCAGCACGAGGCTGTGGTATCGATCGAGCAGGATCCGTTGATCCAGCAGATGATCAAGCTGTTCGGCGCCAAGGTACGGCAGGATACTATTGAGCCTGTAGAAGCCCTGGCCAATCAGGGCCAGTAACGGATAACCATGCGGCCGGCCGCTGCCGGGCCGCATCACATGACCCAATCGAGGTATACCCCCATGATGAAAGGTGGCATGGCCGGCCTGATGAAGCAGGCCCAGCAGATGCAGGAAAAGATGCAGAAGATGCAGGAAGAGCTGGCCAACGCCGAAGTCACCGGCCAGTCCGGTGGTGGTTTGGTGAGCGTGGTGATGACCGGTCGTCACGACGTCAAGCGTGTCAGCATCGACCAGAGCCTGATGTCGACTGACGAGGACGACAAGGAAGTGCTGGAAGACCTGATCGCCGCTGCACTGAACGACGCCGTGCGCAAGGTCGAGCAGAACAGCCAGGAAAAGATGGGCAGCATGACCGCCGGCATGCAGTTGCCGCCGGGCTTCAAGATGCCGTTCTAAGGGCATTTGCGTTACCGAAAACCGCCGCTGACAACAGCGGCGGTTTTTTGTTGGTGAGATTTCAACCCTGGTGCGGTCTGTTTTTTTGTGGGAGCGGCCTTGTGTCGCGAAAGGGCTGCGCAGCAGCCCCGGCAATTCAAGCTGCGAAGCTGAAATCCCGGGGCCGCTGCGCGCCCCTTTCGCGACACAAGGCCGCTCCCACAAACAAGGCGGACCGCACAGGTCGTGGGGCGGATTTGACGCCATTGCCCCCCGCTGGGTATAAACCGCCTCTTATTTGTTTGTCAGGCCTTTCCCATGAGCTTCAGCCCTCTCATCCGCCAACTGATCGATGCCCTGCGTATTCTCCCGGGTGTCGGCCAGAAAACCGCCCAGCGCATGGCCCTGCAGCTGCTCGAGCGTGACCGCAGCGGTGGCCTGCGCCTGGCCCAGGCCTTGACCCAGGCCATGGAAGGGGTAGGGCATTGCCGCCAGTGCCGCACCCTGACCGAGCAGGAGCTGTGCCCGCAATGCGCCGACACGCGCCGTGATGATACCCAGCTGTGTGTGGTCGAAGGGCCGACTGATGTGTATGCGGTGGAGCAGACCGGCTACCGTGGCCGTTACTTCGTGCTCAAGGGCCACCTGTCGCCGCTGGACGGCCTGGGGCCGGAGGCGATCGGGATTCCGCAGCTGATGGCGCGGATCGAGGAGCAGGGTACCTTCACCGAGGTGATCCTGGCGACCAACCCGACGGTGGAAGGGGAGGCGACGGCGCATTACATTGCCCAGTTGCTGAGCGAGAAGGGCCTGGTGGCGTCGCGGATTGCCCATGGCGTGCCATTGGGCGGCGAGCTGGAGCTGGTGGATGGTGGGACCTTGGCCCATGCGTTTGCGGGGCGTCGGCCAATTTCGCTCTGATCGAGAATTGTTGGGGCCGCAAAGCGGCCCCAAATCCAACTCAGTACTCGCTGAGCGAAAACTCGGTCAGGCAGAAGGTCGGCACACCTGCAGCCTGCAAGCGGCGCGACCCGTCCAGCTCCGGCAGGTCGATGATCGCCGCCGCCTCGAATACCTGCGCCCCGGTCCGGCGCACCAGGTTGGCCGCTGCCAGCAGTGTACCGCCAGTAGCAATCAGGTCATCGAAGATCAACACCGAATCCCCTTCGCACAGGCTGTCGGCGTGCACTTCCAGGAAGGCTTCGCCGTACTCGGTCTGGTAGCCCTCGCTCAGCACGTCAGCCGGCAGCTTGCCCTGCTTGCGGAACAGGATCAGTGGCTTGTTCAGCTGGTGGGCGATGATCGAGCCGATCAGGAAGCCCCGCGCATCCATGGCACCGATATGGCTGAACTCGGCCTCGACATAGCGCTCGATGAACTGGTCGGCCACGTAGCGCAGCCCGCGCGGCGACTGGAACAGCGGGGTGATATCGCGGAAGATCACGCCTGGTTTGGGGAAGTCCACTACCGGGCGGATCAGGGCTTTGAGATCGAAGGCGTCGCTGTGCATTGTTGCGGGTATCCTGGGAAAACGAATGCCCAAGTATACCCGCTAAACGTCGGCCTCAGGCCTCGATTGCGCCACCGGCCAGCGCGCATAGCTGGATCGGGTCGAGGATGTGCACTTCCTTGCCTTCGGCACGGATCAGGCCGTTCTGCTGGAAGCGGGTGAACACCCGCGACACGGTTTCCACCGCCAGGCCCAGGTAGTTGCCGATTTCGTTGCGCGACATGCTCAGGCGGAACTGGTTGGCCGAATAGCCGCGAGCGCGGAAGCGCGCCGACAGGTTGACCAGGAAGGTGGCAATACGCTCGTCGGCGGTCTTTTTCGACAGCAGCAGCATCATTTGCTGGTCGTCACGGATTTCCCGGCTCATTACCCGCATCAGCTGGCGCCGTAGCTGCGGCAGTTGCACCGACAGCTCGTCGAGGCGCTCGAACGGTATTTCGCATACCGAGGTGGTTTCCTGGGCCTGGGCCGACACCGGATAAGCCTCGGTGTCCATGCCCGACAGGCCGACCAGTTCGCTGGGCAGGTGGAAGCCGGTGATCTGCTCTTCGCCACTGTCGCTAAGGCTGAAGGTTTTCAGGGCGCCGGAACGTACCGCGTAGACCGAACCGAAATTGTCACCCTGGCGGAACAGGAACTCGCCTTTTTTCAGCGGCCGCCCGCGTTTGACGATTTCGTCAAGTGCATCCATGTCTTCCAGGTTCAGCGACAGGGGCAGGCACAGGGGGGCCAGGCTGCAGTCCTTGCAATGGGCCTGGTTGTGTGGGCGCAGTTTGACTGGCTCGGACATTTTCATTCGATCCTTGTGGGAAAGCACACATAAGACGTAAGGGTAACTCACGGCGTAGGTTGTAGGCCAGCGTGCGCTGTTTCAGTGCGAGCTGGCCTGGCCCCGGCGGGTGTGCGCCGGGGCCCTCGCTGTGCCCATGGTGTGCCTGGCAAGGAAACTTGTCCATGCGGTTGAACGACTCGGTTTCAGATCACCCGCGAAAAGCGCTGGCGGTTGTGCATCGCCAGGTAGGCGTCGAACACCATGCATACCGAGCGCGCCAGCAGGCGGCCGGCCGGCAGGATGCGGATGCCTTTGTCGTCCAGGCGGATCAGGCCGTCGCGCTGCAAGGTCAGCAGTTCTGGCCAGAGGTCGTTGAAGTAGCCGCGAAAATCGATGGTGAAGGCCTGTTCGATCGGCTCGAAGTCCAGTTCGAAATGGCAGATCAGCTGCTGGATGACCGCCCGGCGTATGCGATCGTCGTGGTTGCACAGCAGGCCGCGCTGGGTGGCCAGCTGGGCGTTGGACAAGCTGTCCTGATAGGTGTTGAGGTCGCTGCTGTTCTGGCAGTACAGGTCGCCGATCTGGCTGATGGCCGACACGCCCATGCCAATCAGGTCGCAGTGCCCGTGGGTGGTATAGCCCTGGAAGTTGCGCTGCAGGGTGCCTTCTTCCTGGGCGATGGCCAGCTCGTCGTCGGGCAGGGCGAAGTGGTCCATGCCAATGTAGCGGTAGCCGGCTGCCGTCAGCTGGTCGATGGTGGCGTGCAGCATCTCCAGCTTGGCGGCCGCGCTGGGCAGGTCGTTGCTGTCGATGCGCCGCTGCGGCATGAAACGCTCGGGCAGGTGGGCGTAGTTGAATACCGACAGGCGGTCGGGTTGCAGGCGGATCACTTCTTCGACGGTACGGGCAAAGCCTTCCGGGGTTTGCTTGGGCAGGCCGTAGATCAGGTCGAGGTTGACCGAGCGGAACTGCAAGGTGCGCGCGGCCTCGATCAGGGTGCGGGTCTGCTCCAGGCTTTGCAGGCGGTTGACCGCGCGCTGCACCGCCGGGTCGAGGTCCTGCACGCCCAGGCTGACGCGGTTGAAGCCCAGCTCGCGGAGCAGGCCCATGGTCGACCAGTCGGCCTCGCGCGGGTCGATCTCGATACCGTAGTCGCCGGAGTCGTCGTCCAGCAGATGGAAGTGCCGGCGCAGGGTGGCCATCAGCTGGCGCAGTTCCACATGGCTGAGAAAGGTCGGTGTACCGCCGCCGAAATGTAGCTGTTCAACACGCTGTTTAGAGTCGAGGTGGCAGGCGATCAGCTGGATTTCCTGCTCCAGGCGCTGCAGGTAGGGCGCGGCGCGGCCGCGGTCCTTGGTGATGACCTTGTTGCAGGCGCAGTAGTAGCAGATGTTGGCGCAGAATGGCACGTGCACGTACAGCGACAGCGGCCGCACAGCCCGACGGCTCTCGCGCAGGGCGTGGAGCAGGTCGAACGAGCCCACTTCACTGTGCAGTTGCACGGCGGTCGGGTAAGAGGTGTAGCGTGGTCCGGCCAGATCGTAGCGGCGGATCAGGTCGGTATCCCAACGTAGGTCGTCGAGCATGAGGGCGGTCCCCGGAAAGAGCAGCAGTGCCCGGAGTCTATGGCCGTCTGTAGGAATCTGTGTTGATTTGTATCAAGGGCATTGGGGCTGCTCTGCAGCCCTTCGCGGGCTTGCCCGCGAAGGGTCGCCAAGCGGCCCCCATCAATGCCCCATCAGCCAATGCTGGTGTGGCCCAGGTAGGGTCCAGGCGCCAAACAGCATCACCAGCACGCCACCCGCCACCCGCACACCGCGCCGCTTCAACAACCTGTTTACTCGTTCTGCCGCCAGCCCGGTAGCCAGCAACACCGGCCAGGTCCCCACGCCGAACGCCAGCATCAGCGCCGCGCTGTACCCGGCATTGCCCTGGCTGGCCGCCCACAGCAAGGTGCTGTACACCAATCCGCACGGCAGCCACCCCCACAAAGCCCCCAGCAGCAACGCCCGAGGCATGCTGGACACCGGTAGCAAACGCGACGCCACCGGCTGGATATGCCGCCACAGTCCCCGGCCCAGCGTCTCGATGCGGGTGAGCCCGCTCCACCAGCCGGCCAGGTAAAGCCCCATGGCAATCAACAACAGCGCTGCCACCACGCGCAGCCCCAGAGCTGCCGGGCTGCTGGCCACGGCCCAGCCGGCCAGGCCCAGCAACAGGCCGGCACAGGCATAACTGAGAATGCGCCCAAGGTTATACGCCAGCAGCAGGCGCAAGCGCCGGCCACGTTGTTCGGGCGGTATGGCAAGGGTCAGCGCACCCATCAGGCCGCCGCACATGCCCAGGCAGTGGCCGCCGCCGAGCAGGCCGAGGATCAACGCCGAGCCCAGCAGGGGCAGCAGGTCAGGCACGGGGCGGGGGTTCCTTGTCGGTGTCGGCCTGGCTGTCGTCAGGCTTCACCGCCGCCTGGTGGCGCGGGTCCTGATCGTCGAACAGGATGCTGTGGGCAGGGCTTTCCAAATCGTCGTACTGGCCGCTGTCCACTGCCCAGAAGAAGATGTACACGGCCACGCCGACCAGCAGCAGGGCCGCAGGGATCATGACATAGAGGGCGGGCATGGTGACTTCCTCCCGGGCAAGGGCGCTTCATTCGTTGGCAAACCCGATGCCAAGGGCAGGCGGGTCAGGCGCAGGGCATTGAGCACCACGATCAGCGAACTGACCGACATGCCAATGGCTGCCCATACCGGGGTGATCCAGCCGAGCGCGGCGAACGGCAACATCAGGCCATTATACAGGGTTGCCCACAGCAGGTTCTCGAGGATGTTGCGTCGGGTGCGGCGGGCCAGCTCGAAGGCCTGTACCAGCGCCTGCAGGCGGTTGGACAGCAGCACGGCGTCGGCACTGGTTTTGGCCAGGTCGGTGGCGCTGCCCATGGCGATGCTGATGTCGGCGGCGGCCAGCACCGGCACGTCGTTGACCCCGTCACCCAGCATCAGCACCTTGCGGCCGGCCGCCTGCAGCGCCTTCAGCCGGTCCAGCTTGTCATCCGGGCGCAGGCCGCCGATGGCCTGGTCGATGCCCAGCTGCGCGGCCACTTCGGCAACCATTGGCGAGCTGTCGCCTGACAGCAGCAGCGTGCGCCAGCCATGGGCCTTGCAGGCCGCCAGCAGGGCAGGGGCATCGTCGCGCAGGCGGTCGTCCAGGCCGAACCAGGCCAGGGGCCCCTGGCAGTCGCCGAGCAGTAGCCACTGGCCGCGCGGCTCCGGCACCCCAGGGATTTCCGTGCCGCTCAGGGCGCAGACGAAGGCGGCCTGGCCAATGCGCAGGCGTTGGCTTTCGACCAGCCCCTCCAGGCCCAGGCCCGGTACGGTCTGCACATCGTCGGCGGGTGTGGCGGTGCGGCCGAAGGCACGGGCGATGGGGTGTTCGGACCGGTTTTCCAGTGCCGCGGCCAAGGCCAGGCAGCGGTCGGCAGGCAGGCTGCCGAGTGGGCGGATGCTGCGCAAGGTCAGGCGGCCTTCGGTCAGCGTGCCGGTTTTGTCGAAAATCACTGTGTCGATCTGGTTCAGGCCCTCCAGCACATGACCACGAGTCACCAGCAGGCCGAGCTTGTGCAAGGTGCCGGTGGCTGCAGTAAGCGCCGTTGGCGTGGCCAGGGAAAGTGCGCAAGGGCAGGTCGCTACCAGCATGGCCAGTACGATCCAGAACGCCCGCGCCGGGTCCAGGTGCCACCACCAAAGGCCGATGGCGACGGCGGCCAGCAGCGAGAACAGCAGGAACCACTGCGAGGCCTGGTCGGCGATTTCGGCCAAGCGTGGTTTTTCGGTCTGGGCGCGCTCCAGCAGGCGGACGATGGCCGACAGCCGCGAGTCGTGGCCGAGGGCTTCGACTTCCACGTTCAGGGTGCTTTCGACATTCAGGGTACCGCCAGTAACCCGCTCGCCAACCCGGCGCGGTTGCGGCAGATATTCACCGGTCAGCAACGATTCATCGACGCTGGAGTGGCCTTCGACGATGCGCCCATCGGCGGGGATTACCGCGCCTGGCAGCACCTGCACCGTGTCACCGCACTGCAGTTCGCTTAGCAGGATACGCTCGCTGCGGCCGAGGACGTCCAGGCGCAGGCACGAGGCCGGCAGCAGGTTGACCAGTTGCGCAGTGGCCGCGGCGGTGCGTTCGCGGGCGCGGCGTTCCAGGTAGCGGCCAGTGAGCAGGAACAGCGCGAACATGCCCACTGTGTCGAAATACAGCTCGCCGCTGCCGGTGATGGCGGTCCAGATGCCGGCGCCGAAGGCCAGGCCAATGGCCAGCGACACCGAAACGTCCATGGTCAGGTGGCGGGTACGCAGGTCGCGTGCCGCGCCCTTGAAGAACGGTGCGCAGCTGTAGAACACGATGGGAATGGTGAGGAACAGCGCCACCCAGCGCAGGATGGTGTGCAGTTCGGGCGACAGGTCGATGTTGAATTCTGGCCAGGTAGCCATGGTTGCCATCATCGCCTGGAACCACAGCAGCCCGGCTACGCCCAGGCGGCGCAGGGCGCTGCGGTTCTCGCGGGCCAGTTGCTCGGCGGCCTGGTCGGGCTGGTAGGGGTGGGCGGCGTAGCCGATCTGGCGCAGCTCGGCGAGCAGGCGCGAGAGCGGCAGTTGCTTGTCATCCCAGTTCAGCAGCAGGCGGTGGTTGGACAGGTTCAGGCGCGCCTCGGCGACGCCGGGCAGGTTGCGCAGGTGCTTTTCGATCAGCCAGCCGCAGGCGGCGCAGCTGATGCCTTCGACCAGCAGGGTGGTTTCGGCCAGATTGCCCGCATGACGTACGAAGGTTTGCTGTACGTCGCTGCGGTCGTAGAGGGCCAGCTCGTCCTGCAGCTGTTTGGGCAGGGCCTCGGGGTTGGCACTGTTGTCGCTACGGTGCTGGTAATAGTGCTCCAGGCCACCGGCGACGATCGACTCGGCCACCGCCTGGCAGCCAGGGCAGCAGAACTGCCGGGGCTCGCCGAGGACCACAGCGGTGAAGCGGCTGCCAGCGGGTACGGGCAGGGCGCAGTGGTAGCAGGGGGTGGGCTGGGTCATCACATCATTGCCTTAAACAAATCGGCTGGGTTGGGCGCGGCACCTGTGGGAGCGGGTAAACCCGCTCCTACAAGGAGCGGCGGAGGTGCGATTATTGGTGCTCGGCACCTTGCAGTGCTTCATCACCCAGCTGCAAGGTCACACCATGCTCGACCTTTTCCTCCTCGAACAAGCGCCACACCTGGCCGCCTTCGCTACCCAGCAGCTCGACGAAGCGCCGCCCGTCGACCTTGTCTTCCAGCTGCCCCACATAACGCCCGGCTTCGACCCTGCTCAGCAGTACCTTGCGGTCTTTCTCCGGCTGGGTCGGCGAAATCAGGTTCAGCTCCAGGCTTTGCGGGTCGCTGTTGCCGGCCAGGCGCACGTCCACTTCGCCGGTCAGCTCGTCCAGGTGCACGCCGGCCTTCAGGCCCAGGTTCTGTGCCAGCAGTTCTCGGTCCAGCGAGCGGTTGATGCCCTTGCCAGCCTCGTAGTAGTTGTCGTTCACCAGGTTGTCCGGGTTGTGCACGGCGATGCTGACCATGGTCAGGCTCAGGCACACCGAGGTGGCGAGGATGCCGATGATGATCCAGGGCCAGAGGTGCTTGTACCAGGGGCTGGCGGCGGTGGCAGGCATTGGTGGTTATCTCTCTCAGCGGATCTGTGGGCCGATGAAACGGCTCTTGGCTTCAACCTGGGCGTCGCTGTCATCGGCGCTCTTGAGGATGAAGGTGATTTCGTTGGTGGTCGACGGCAGTTTCTCGGGTGCGATCGACAGTTGCACCGGCAGGCTGACGATATCACCAGCGTCCACGCGGATCTCGCGCTGGCCTTCAAGCTTCAGGTCCGGCAGGCCGGTGGCGTCCAGCACGTAGACGTGGTCACGCTGGTCTTTGTTCATCACCTTCAGGCTGTACACGTTCTCGATCCGGCCCTGGGCGTTCTCGCGGTACAGCACACGGTCCTTGCTGACGTCGAAACCGACCAGCGAACGGGTAGCGAAGGCGGTGGCCAGGCCGACCATCATCACCAGCAGCACCACGGCATAGCCGATCAGGCGCGGGCGCAGCATGTGGGTCTTCTGCCCGGACAGGTTGTGTTCGGTGGTGTAGCTGATCAGCCCTTTGGGGTAGTTCATCTTGTCCATGATGTTGTCACAGGCGTCGATGCACGCGGCGCAGCCGATGCACTCGATCTGCAGGCCGTCACGGATGTCGATGCCGGTGGGGCAGACCTGCACGCACATGGTGCAGTCGATGCAGTCGCCCAGGCCCGCAGCCTTGTAGTCCATGTCCTTTTTGCGCGGGCCGCGGGTTTCGCCACGACGCGGGTCGTAGGAAACGATCAGCGTGTCCTTGTCGAACATCACGCTCTGGAAGCGTGCGTAGGGGCACATGTACACGCATACCTGCTCGCGCAACCAGCCGGCATTGCCGTAGGTGGCGAGGGTGAAGAAGCCGACCCAGAAGTAGGCCCAGCCGTCAGCTTCGCCTGTGAAGAATTCGGTGGCCAGTTCACGGATCGGCGAGAAATAGCCGACGAAGGTCATGCCGGTGACGAAACCGATCAGCAGCCACAGGCTGTGCTTGGCGAACTTGCGCAGGAACTTGTTGCCACTCATGGGGGCTTTGTCGAGCTTCATGCGCTGGTTGCGATCGCCCTCGGTGACCTTTTCGCACCACATGAAAATCCATGTCCACACGCTTTGCGGGCAGGTGTAGCCGCACCACACCCGCCCGGCGAATACGGTGATGAAGAACAGACCGAAGGCGGCAACGATGAGGATGCCCGAGAGCAGGATGAAGTCTTGCGGCCAGATGGTGGCGCCGAAGATGTAGAACTTGCGCTCGGGCAGGTTCCACCACACGGCCTGGTGGCCGCCCCAGTTCAGCCATACGGTGCCGAAGTAGAGCAGGAACAGCACTGCCCCGCCGACCATGCGCAAGCGTCGGAACAAACCGGTGAAGGCGCGGGTGTAGATCTTTTCCCGGGAGGCGTAGAGGTCGACGGAATCCTTCCCTTTGTTGGCAGGCGGGGTGACGTCATGTACCGGAATTTGCTTGCTCATCATCAAGTCCCACGGCAGTGGAAAAACGCCGCGGCCAGTGCATGCCGGCCGCAGTCTCGCGCAATCTGCTAGCGCTCTGCGGCCCATGATACGCCGCTGATGGCAGTACGGGGTCGAGCTGCGACCTTTAGTCGCGTTGGGTTCGTGGTATGAATCGTGTTATGGCGGGTGTCAATTGATCCAGGTCATGGGGCCTGCAACAAATGTGTTTTCAGTACCGGCCTCTTCGCGGGTGAACCCGCTCCCACAGGGACCGCACAGATCCTGACGCGAGCGCAGTACCTGTGGGAGCGGGTTTACCCGCGAAGAGGCCGGGCCTGCCTTACTCGGCCTTGGCCGGTTCGGCCTGCTGCGACAGGCTGTAAACATACGCCGCCAGCAGGTGCACCTTGTCATTTCCCTGCAACTGCTCCTGGGCCGGCATCTGCCCTTGGCGGCCATAGCGGATGGTCTGCTGCAGTTGCGCAAAGCTCGAACCGTAGATGAACGCCTGCGGATGAGTCAGGTTCGGCGCACCCATGGCCGGCGTACCCTTGCCCTCAGGCCCATGGCAGGCCACGCAGTTGGCGGCGAAGATCTTCTGCCCGTTCTCGGCATCGGCCTTCACGCCCTCTGGCAGGGTACGGCCATCGAGTTTGCTGACCACGAACGCGGCCACATCGGCCACGCCCTGGTCACCGATCACCTCGGCCCAGGCCGGCATCACGCCGTGGCGACCGCCCATGATGGTGGCCTTGATGGTGTCCGGCTCGCCGCCCCAGCGCCAGTCGTTGTCGGTGAGGTTAGGGAAGCCGAAGGCACCCTTGGCATCGGAGCCGTGGCACACCGAGCAGTTGGAGGCGAACAGCCGAGCGCCCATCTTCAGTGCCTGCGGGTCCTTGGCCACCTCGGTGATGGGCATGGCGGCGAATTTGGCGAAGATCGGCCCGAAGCGGGCGTCGGCCTTGGCCATTTCCTTTTCCCACTCGTGCACGCCGGTCCAGCCCGGCTGGCCGTTGGAGAACTCGGTCTGCTTGTCGTTATCCAGGTACGAGTAGCCCGGCAGGACGCCTTTCCAGTTGCCCAGGCCCGGGTACAGCACCAGGTAGCCGAGGGCGAAGATGATGGTGCCGACGAACAGCCAGAACCACCATTTCGGCAGCGGGTTGTCGTATTCCTCAATGCCATCGAAGGCATGCCCGACAGTTTCATCGGTAACCTCTTCGCGCTGGCCCTTGCGGGTCGACAGCAGCAGCCAGGTCAACGAGAAGATGGTGCCCAGGGTCAGGACGGTAACGTACAGACTCCAGAAGGTTGTCATTGTTTTTTGCTCCCAGAAGCTTTTGCTTGCTCGACGTGCCTGCTAGCCTCGGGGTCATCCGCGAAGGGCAGTTGGGTGGCTTCGTCGAAGTCCTTTTTACGCCGTGGGTTGAACACCCACAGCGCCAGGCCCACGAAGGCCACCATCACCACGACGGTGCCCAGGCCGCGAATCATCCCGATATCCATCAGCGTCACCGTTTGCTCTTGATGATGGTGCCAAGACCCTGCAGGTACGCGACGATGGCGTCCATTTCGGTCTTGCCCTTGACAGCAATGCGGGCCCCTGCGATGTCGGCGTCGGTGTATGGCACGCCGAGGGTGCGCAGTACTTCCATCTTCTTCGCGGTGTCCTTGCCGTCGAGCTTGTGCTCGACCAGCCACGGGTACGACGGCATCTTCGATTCCGGTACCACGTTGCGCGGGTTGTACAGGTGCGCACGGTGCCAGTCATCGGAGTAGCGGCCACCGACCCGGGCCAGGTCCGGCCCGGTACGCTTGGAGCCCCACAGGAACGGGTGGTCCCACACGCTTTCACCGGCCACCGAGTAGTGGCCATAGCGCTCGGTTTCGGCGCGGAACGGGCGGATCATCTGCGAGTGGCAGCCCACGCAGCCTTCGCGGATGTAGATATCGCGGCCTTCCAGTTCCAGCGCGGTGCGCGGCTTCATGCCTTCCACGGGCTTGTTGGTGACGTCCTGGAAAAACAGCGGGACGATCTGGGTCAGGCCACCGACGCTCACGGCGATGACCATGAAGAAGGCCAGCAGGCCTATGTTCTTCTCGACGGCTTCATGCTTCATCAGTGCGCTCCCACGACGACGATCTTGGCGGCTTCCTCGGCCTGTGCCGGGTTGGCGGCACGTACGGTACGGAACACGTTGTAGGCCATCAGCAGCATGCCGGTGGCGAAGAACGCACCGCCCAGGGCGCGGACGATATAGCCAGGGTGGCTTGCCTGCAGGGCTTCGACGAAGGAGTAGGTGAGGGTGCCGTCATCGTTGATGGCGCGCCACATCAGGCCCTGGGTGATGCCGTTTACCCACATCGAGGCGATGTACAGCACGGTACCGATGGTGGCCAGCCAGAAGTGCGCGTTGATCAGGCCGACACTGTGCATCTGCTCGCGACCGTAGAGTTTCGGGATCATGTGGTACACGGCGCCGATCGAGATCATCGCCACCCAGCCGAGGGCGCCGGCGTGGACGTGGCCGATGGTCCAGTCGGTGTAGTGCGACAGCGAGTTCACGGTCTTGATGGCCATCATCGGGCCTTCGAAGGTGGACATGCCGTAGAACGCCAGCGACACCACCAGGAAGCGCAGGATCGGGTCGGTGCGCAGTTTGTGCCAGGCACCGGACAGGGTCATCATGCCGTTGATCATGCCGCCCCAGCTGGGTGCCAGCAGGATGATCGACATCACCATGCCCAGCGACTGTGCCCAGTCAGGCAGGGCGGTGTAGTGCAGGTGGTGCGGGCCGGCCCAGATGTACAGGGTGATCAGTGCCCAGAAGTGCACGATCGACAGGCGATACGAGTAGATCGGGCGTTCGGCCTGCTTGGGTACGAAGTAGTACATCATCCCCAGGAAGCCGGTGGTGAGGAAGAAGCCCACGGCGTTGTGGCCGTACCACCACTGGATCATCGCGTCGGTGGCGCCGGAATAAGCCGAGTACGACTTGAACAGGCTTACCGGCAGCGAGATGTGGTTGACGATGTGCAGCATCGCGGTAACCACGATGAAGGCGCCGTAGAACCAGTTGCCGACATAGATGTGCTTGGTCTTGCGCTTGACGATGGTGCCGAAGAACACCAGCCCGTAGGTGACCCAGACGATGGCCAGCAGGATCGCCAGCGGCCACTCGAGCTCGGCGTATTCCTTGGTGGTGGTGTAGCCCATCGGCAGGGTGATCAGCGCCCCGACGATCACCGCCTGCCACCCCCAGAAGGTGAAGGCGGCCATGCTGTCGGAGATCAGCCGGGTCTGGCAGGTGCGCTGCACCACGTAGTAGCTGGTGCCGAACAGCGCACAGCCCCCGAAGGCGAAGATCACCAGGTTGGTGTGCAGCGGGCGCAGGCGGCCGAAACTGGTCCAGGGCAGGTCCAGGTTCAGTTGCGGCCATACCAGCTGCGAGGCGATGAAGACGCCGAGGCCCATGCCAAGGATCCCCCAGACCACCGTCATGATGGCGAACTGGCGGACGACCTTATAGTTATAAGCAGTCGGACTGATTGCTGTGCTCATTGCTAAGGTTCCACGGTTTTGATGTTCTTGTTGGTCGAAAAATCGGCGCCAGTATTGATAACCACTGGGGTTACCGCAACGCAACTTTGGTACGCCGACCCGTGCCCGAGCCCGTTCACTGATGTCCCGCAGCGATCGGGTCTGGACGATTGTACACAAATAAATATTTGTAATGTGTACCGTTTTTCGTCTTTTTCTGATCGATCGGTCAGGCTTTTAATCGGGACGGCGACAGGCTACGCGCCGCGTCTGCTTCGGTCCTTTCGGAGCGAGGCCCACTGAGGCAACAAGCTTAGTTCTGTTCGGAGGGGGTGCAAGGAGGGGGTAGAGCGGGGGAGGGCTGCTTTGCAGCCCATTCGCAGCACAAGGCTGCTCCTACAGGGGCGCATAATCTTGCGCGGTCCCCTTGTAGGAGCAACCTTGTGCTGCGAATGGGCCGCAAAGCGGCCCTGGGCGGTATTACTTGGCAGTGACGGTTTCAGCAGCACCATCCTGCGACAGGCTATACACATATGCCGCCAGCAGGTGCACCTTGTCGTTGCCCTGGATCTCCGCCTGCGCCGGCATCTGACCCTGGCGACCATAGCGAATGGTCTGCTGCAGCTGGGCAAAGCTCGAACCGTAGATGAATGCCTGCGGGTGGGTCAGGTCTGGCGCGCCCATGGCCGGAGTGCCCTTGCCTTCAGGCCCGTGGCAGGCCACGCAGTTGCCGGCGAAGATCTCCTTGCCCTTGGCCGGGTCGGCCTTGGCCCCTTCCGGCAGGGTGCGGCCATTGAGGTTGGTGAGCACGAACGCGGCCACATCCGCCACGCCCTGCTCGCCGATCACTTCGGCCCAGGCCGGCATCACGCCGTGGCGACCGTTCATGATCGACGCCTTGATGGTTTCCGCCTCGCCGCCCCAACGCCAGTCCTTGTCGGTGAGGTTGGGGAAGCCATAGGCACCTTTGGCATCCGAACCGTGGCATACCGAGCAGTTGGAGGCGAACAGGCGGCTGCCCATTTTCAGCGCCTGCGGGTCCTTGGCCACTTCTTCCACGGGCATGGCGGCGTACTTGGCGAAGATCGGGCCGAATTTTGCGTCGGCCTTGTCCATTTCCTTCTGCCATTCGTTGGCGCCGGTCCAGCCATTTTCATAGCCCGGCAGGATGCCCTTCCAGTTGCCCAGGCCCGGGTAGAGGATCAGGTAGCCGACCGAGAACACCAGGGTGCCGACGAACAGCCAGAACCACCACTTGGGCAGCGGGTTGTCGTACTCCTCGATGCCGTCGAAACTGTGGCCCATGGTCTGGTCGGCGGTGTTGTTGCTCTGGCCCTTGCGGGTGGCGAGCAGCAGCCAGGTCAGGCCAATCAGGCTACCGATGGTCAGTACGCAGATGTACGTACTCCAGAAGGTGGTCATTGCCCGTTACTCCTTTTTGCAGCAGGTTCCTGTCCGGCAGAGGGCAGGCGGTCGTCGACGAAGGGCAGCAGGCGCGCTTCGGCGAAATCATGGTCGCGGCGGCGGTTGAATACCCACAGGGTGAGGCCGATGAAGGCGATCATCACCACCAGGGTACCCAGGCCGCGGATCATGCCGATGTCCATTCCCATCGCATTCACCTCTTGTTCTTGATCGCGGTGCCGAGCACCTGCAGGTAGGCGACCAGGGCGTCCATCTCGGTCTTGCCCTTGACCGCGTCGCGGGCCCCGGCGATGTCGTCGTCGGTGTACGGCACGCCCAGGGTGCGCAGGGTACGCATCTTGGTGTCGGTATGGCTGTTGTCGACCTGCTGGGCGACCAGCCACGGGTACGACGGCATCTTCGACTCCGGTACCACGTTGCGCGGGTTGTACAGGTGCGCACGGTGCCAGTCGTCCGAGTAGCGGCCACCGACCCGGGCCAGGTCCGGCCCGGTGCGCTTGGAGCCCCACAGGAACGGGTGGTCCCACACGCTTTCACCGGCCACCGAGTAGTGGCCATAGCGCTCGGTTTCGGCGCGGAACGGGCGGATCATCTGCGAATGGCAGCCCACGCAGCCTTCGCGGATGTAGATGTCGCGGCCTTCCAGCTGCAGCGCGGTGTAGGGCTTCATGCCTTCCACCGGCTTGTTGGTGACGTCCTGGAAGAACAGCGGGACGATCTGGGTCAGGCCGCCGATACTGACGGCAAATACCATCAGCAGGGCCAGCAGGCCGACGTTTTTCTCGATGACTTCATGTTTCATCAGGCAGGTCTCCTCAAGCCAGCTGGGCGTTCGCAGGGGCGACATCGAGCGCCGGCGAACGCACGGTGCGCCAGGTGTTCCAGGCCATCAGGAACATGCCGCTGAGGAAGATCGCACCGCCGACGAAGCGCACGATGAAGCCTGGGTGGCTGGCCACCAGGGTTTCCACGAACGAGTAGGTGAGCGTGCCGTCGCTGTTGACCGCGCGCCACATCAGGCCCTGGGCGATACCGTTGACCCACATCGAGGCGATGTACAGCACGGTACCGATGGTGGCCAGCCAGAAGTGCGCGTTGATCAGGCCGATGCTGTACATGCGCTCCTTGCCGAACACTTTCGGGATAGTGTGGTACAGCGCGCCGATCGAGATCATCGCTACCCAGCCGAGGGCGCCGGCATGGACGTGACCGATGGTCCAGTCGGTGTAGTGAGACAGGGCGTTGACCGTCTTGATGGCCATCATCGGGCCTTCGAAGGTGGACATGCCATAGAACGCCAGCGACACCACCAGGAAACGCAGGATCGGGTCGCTGCGCAGTTTGTGCCAGGCGCCGGACAGGGTCATCATGCCGTTGATCATGCCGCCCCAGCTGGGTGCCAGCAGGATCAGCGACATCACCATGCCCAGCGACTGCGCCCAGTCGGGCAGCGCGGTGTAGTGCAGGTGGTGCGGACCTGCCCAGATGTACAGGGTGATCAGCGCCCAGAAGTGCACGATCGACAGGCGATAGGAATACACCGGACGTTCTGCCTGCTTGGGCACGTAGTAGTACATCATCCCCAGGAAGCCTGCGGTCAGGAAGAAGCCCACGGCGTTGTGGCCATACCACCACTGCACCATGGCATCGGTGGCGCCGGCATAGACCGAGTAAGACTTGGTCAGGCTGACTGGCAGTTCCAGGTTGTTGACGACGTGCAGCATCGCCACGGTGAGGATGAAGCCGCCGAAGAACCAGTTACCAACGTAGATATGCTTGGTGTTGCGCTTCATCAGCGTGCCGAAGAACACGATGGCGTAGCTCACCCAGACGATGGTGATCAGAATGTCGATCGGCCATTCCAGTTCGGCGTATTCCTTGGAACTGGTGTAGCCCAGCGGCAGGCTGATGGCCGCCAGCAGGATCACCAATTGCCAACCCCAGAAGGTGAACGCGGCCAGGCCCGGTGCGAACAGGGTGGTCTGGCAGGTGCGTTGCACCGAATAATAGGAGGTGGCGAACAGCGCACAGCCGCCGAAGGCGAAGATCACCGCATTGGTATGTAGGGGGCGCAGGCGGCCGAAGCTGGTCCAGGGGAGGTCGAAGTTGAGGGAAGGCCAGGCGAGCTGGGCGGCGATGAAGACGCCGAGCCCCATCCCGACGATTCCCCACACCACCGTCATGATGGCGAATTGGCGGACCACCTTGTAGTTATAGGCGGTACTGCTGGTTGTGTTCATGTATGGGTTCCCATCCACGGTTATTTGGCAGGCTTTACAGCGAGGCAAGCATGATTAATGGGCAAAGTGCCGGTATTGACGGGGATCAATGGGCGAAGGTCGCAAATGTCCCAGGCTTGCGCTGCGATCCTCCGCACGTTCAGAGCAAGGGCGGCTACAAGGGCTGCCTGATCCTGGCCCATGGCGCAGGTGCGCCGATGGACAGCGGGTTCATGGACGAAATGGCGCAAAGGCTTGCGGCGCTTGGGGTAGCGGTAGTGCGCTTCGAATTCCCTTACATGGCCGAGCGCCGGGTTACCGGCGGCAAGCGGCCACCGAACCCGCAGAAGGTGTTGCTCGAATGCTGGCGCGAGGTGTACCGGCAGGTGCGACCTTTGGTCGCGGGAAGGCTGGCGGTGGGTGGCAAGTCCATGGGCGGGCGCATGGCCAGCCTGCTGGCCGATGAGTTGGGGGCTGATGCACTGGTGTGCCTGGGCTATCCGTTCTATGCGGCGGGCAAACCGGAGAAGCCACGGGTCGAGCACCTGGCCGACTTGAAGACGCCGACCTTGATCGTGCAGGGCGAGCGGGATGCACTGGGTAACCGCGAGGCGGTGGCAGGGTATGCGTTGTCGCCGGCGATCGAAGTGAGCTGGCTAGTGGCGGGGGACCATGACCTGAAGCCGCTGAAGGCCTCGGGGTTCAGCCATGAGCAGCATTTGCAGGCGGCGGCTGAGAAGGTTGCAGCATTCCTGAAGGATTAGTGCCGGGTTCTTCGCGGGTGAACCCGCTCCCACAGGTTCACCACAGGATCTGAAAACTGTGCAGTACCTGTGGGAGCGGGTTTACCCGCGAAGAGGCCGGACCAGGCTGACGCTTAGTCGCGGTACTCGCACAGGTAAGCGGTATCCACCTTCACCTGCAGCTGGAACTTGCTGTCAGCCGGCACGTTGAACTTGTCGCCCGCCTTGAAGGTTTCCCAGTTGTCACTACCTGGCAGTTTCACGGTCAGTGCACCCGAAACCACGTGCATGATCTCGCGCTTGGCAGTGCCGAACTCGTATTCGCCCGGGGCCATCACACCGACAGTGGCCGGACCTTCTTCGCCCGCGAAGGCGATCGACTTGACGGTGCCGTTGAAGTACTCGTTGACCTGGAACATGGGCGACTCCTGAAAAGGGGGGATGAAAAAGGGCTGGCCAGTATGCCCAAGCCCAGGGGCCCCGTCATCTGCTTTCAGGTAGCCCCCGCAGGCAGGCTCAACGGCAGCAGCCGCGCGGTATTTCGCGCATCTTCCAGGGCCCGGTGCTGCTGCCCGCAAAAGTGCATGCCGGCCAGTTGCAGGGCACTGTTCAGGCCGGTGGGCCGTTGCAAGTGGCGGGCCTTGGCGAAGCGTTGCTTGAGGTTGATGTGTGGCAGGGTCCGCAGCAGGCTGTCCAGCCCGTGTTGCTGCCATTCCTGGTGCAACTGCTGGCGGTCGTAGTCGCCCCAGCTGACCCACGCCTGAAGCTGCCCACGGTGGTGCCCGAGCCAGCGCTCGAAGCTTGCCCACACCTCGCGGAACGATGCGGCACTGTCCACGCTGGCCTGGCTGATGTGGGTCAGCTCGCGGCAGAACGGGGTCAGCTGCGGCCGCCGCCGGGGCTTTACGAAGCGCTGGAAGTGGTCGACCTCGCGGCCTTCGCGGGTTACCAGGCTTGCGCCGATTTCAATGACTTCCATCTCTGTGACCGGCCACCCACCATTATCGGTGGTGGCTTCCAGGTCGATCACCAACCAATGGCCCATACCAGGCTCCCTTGCAGATCCTGCTAGAGCGTAGCCAAACTCCGGGCATCCGGCACCCCCTGGCAATTTGCCCGTGGCTTTGGCATAAAGGGCCACCTAGCCGGCTGTTGTGTCCGGCCCGGAAAACGCCTAGCTTAGGCGGACCCAGGCATGAACCGTGATGAGTGTCCTTCTTGACTCCAGCGCCCGGCCTCAAGGCCCTGTTTTGTATGATGCTGCTGGCTGTGTTCTGGCCGGCGGCGCCGTCATGGGCGGCTGGTGCCGTAGAAGTGAAGATTGGCGCGGCGCATTTCCCGCCCTACACCGTGCGCCCGGAGCAGGGCGCCGACACCGGCCTGCTACCGCAGTTGGTCGACGCGCTCAACCGCGTGCAGCAGCACTACCGCTTCGTTCTGGTACCCACGTCCGTCCAGCGGCGTTTCGGTGACTTCCAGCAAGGCCGTACGGACATGGCCATTTTCGAGAACCCGCAATGGGGTTGGCAGCAGATTCCCCACAAGACCGTGGACATGTGCCTGGAAGACGCCGAAGTGTTTGTCGCCCGCCAGGCCAATGGTCATGACCCGCATTACTTCGACGACCTGAACGGCAAGCGCCTGGCGCTGTTCAACGGCTATCACTATGCGTTCGCCGGCTTCAACCCCGACCCGGATTACCTGCGCAGGACCTACAACGCGACCCTGACCTATTCCCATGACAGCAACCTGCTGATGGTGCAGGCCGGCCGCGCCGACATCGCCCTGGTCACGCGTTCCTACCTCAGCGATTTCCTGGCGCGCAATCCGGCCAGCCGGGAGCGGTTGGTGCCCTCGCAGCGCATTGACCAGGTCTACCATCACTACGCCTTGCTGCGCCCGGGGGCGCCTATCGGCGAGCAGTCGTTCGCGGCGTTGCTGCGCGGGTTACGCGACAGTGGCGAGCTGGCGCGCATCTTCGAGCCCTACCGCATTACAGTGACTGCACCAAAAGACTGAATTCCCGCGTTGTGGCAACGTTCTCAGCGGTAAACCTTATCTTCATTGCCGTGAGCCAAGCCGATGCCTTTGAGCAACGGCAAACGCCACCCACGCCGTGCGCCCGAACCCTGTGCTTGATCAGGTCTGCCGATTGGCTGTCTTGCGGCAATGCACCAGCGCATCGCGGATCATGAAGTTGACCAGTGTCGGCGACACCCCCAGTTCCTTGGCAATGTCCTTCTGTAGCACGCCATGCAACCGGTACATCTCGAAGGCATGGCGGGTGCGTTGGGGCAGTTCGTTCAGCGCCTCGGCAATGTCATCCAGTGCGGCGAGGTTGATGTGGGTGGCTTCGGGGGAGGCATTTTGCACGACCACGTTCAGGCCTTCCTCCTCGCTGCCGGAGTACTTCAACTCCATTGCCTGCTTGCGGTAGTGGTCGATGGCCAGGTTGCGCACGATCTGGAACAGGTAGCTGAGCTGCGCCTTGAATGACGAGGTGATCTGCGGGGCGGCGATGAGCCGGAAAAAGGCGTCCTGCACCACATCTTCGGCGCGCGACCGGCAGCCGGTGATACGGGCAGCGATCTTGACCAGGATGTTGCGGTTGTCGACGAAGGCCTGCAGTAATGGTGAATCGCACTTACTTGTGGATAGTTGTTCCGTCATGGAAATCACCTTGTTACAGAGGGGGAGAGGACGCCCCCAAAGTTGGGAAGCTTCCTACGACGGGCGACAAGCTATTCAGAATGATAATAATTGTCAAATGAGAGGCGTAATTGGTTTCATGCGATTGCAGTTGTAGGGGGCAGGGGCGATCGGGGGCATGTCAGGGCATTTGTGGTGCCTGTGAGATCGAGCGCCGCCCGCGCGGCGCTACGCGGGACAAGCCCGCCCGTGAAGAGGCCGGTGCAGGCACCGTATCTTTCAGCGCTTGCCGAGAATCTTCCCAAGCAACTCCGGCCGCGGTGCGCCTTGCTGGCTCTGCAGGTTGCCCTGTTCATCCTGATAGAAAATCGCCGGGGTTGCCTGCAACCCCATCTCCTCCATCAGCGCCATGTTCGCCGCCAGTTTCTGCTGCACCGCCTCCGGCACCTGCTCCAGCGGCTTCAGCGTGCTGGCCTTGCCGGCCTTTTCATGCTGCTGCAGTGCCTTGGCCGGGTCCTTCGCCGCCAGCAGCGCCGCCGACTTGCCCGGGCTGTCCTCGCGGATGATGCCGACCATGATATGGCGCAACTGCACCTTGCCCGATTCCACCCAAGGCCGCGCCTGCTCCCAGAACATGTTGCAGTACGGGCAGTTGGGGTCACTGAACAGGTACACCTTGCGTGGCGCATCATCCTTGCCGTCGGCGATCCAGGCGGTTTTCTCCATCTTCGCCCAGATTTCCTTGCTCATCGGCGCATACACCAGCTTCTTCAGCGGCTCGGCACTGAGGTCCTTGCCCTGTTCGTCGAACAGGCTGCCGACCAGTACATGCTTGCCGTCAGGGGTAAGGTACAGGGCCAGGCCGTTGTTCTGGTACTCGGCGGCATACCCGCGCAGGCCGGCAGGCGCGTCGAAGCTGCCTTTGATCACGGCGCCCTTGGCTTGCAGTTGCGCAATCGCCTTGGGCAGCTCTTCGGCCTGCAAGATGGGGGGAGTCAGCAGGGCCAGGGACAGGGGTAGCAGTGCAGTCAGTCGCATGTCAGTTTCCTTGTGCGGCAGGGGCGGGCGCGGTGGCACGGTCGAAAGGCTCCAGGGCATGGCGCAGGCTGGCCCGGGACAGCTCGCCCAGATGGCTGCCGACCAGGCGCCCGTCGGCGTCGTAGAACAGGGTGGTAGGCAGGGCCATGGAGCCGACGCGCTGGGCCAGCAGGCCGGTACCGTCGAACAGCACGTGGGTCAGGCTAAGGCCGGTGGTGGCGAGGAAGGTGCTGACGTTTTCCGGGGTCTCGCCCTGGTTGACGAACAGGAAGGTCACGTGTGGGTAAGCGCTCTGCGCTTGTTGCAGCACCGGCATTTCGCGCCGGCAGGGTGGGCACCAGGTGGCCCAGATGTTGATGACCAGCGGCTTGCCGCGGTAGCTATGCAACGCCACGGATTGGCCGCTGGCGTTGCGCAGGCTCAGTTCCGGCAGTTCGGTGCCCTTGCTGTACAAATGGCCACCGAGGCTGGCCAGGCCCCAGAACAACGCGCCGCTGAACAGCGCCCAGCCCATTGGGCGGCGCAGGCCCGGATGGCGCCAGCCCTGCCACAGGGCGCCGAGCACGATGCCGGCAAGGCCGGACCAGAGCAGGAAGCCGCCATCACGGATATCGATGATCTGCAGCGGCTCGTCCCGGTACATCGGCCAGTAGGCCAGCACAAAGCCGGCGCGTGCGCACAACAGGCCGATCAGGAACAGGTTGAACAGTGCCGATTCCGGGCTCTCGCCGCCACGCCGGGCGACCCACCAGCCGACCACGCTGGCGATCACCAGGGCGGTGAGCATCAGCAGGTGGTTGAGGGCCATGGTCAGTGGCCCGAGGGTTACGGTCAGCATCAGCCTTGGCTCCTGGTCTGGGTCCAGTGTTGCAGGAAGGCGGCCGCATCCACTTCACCGGTGATGCGCCGCGCGCGGCGTTCGTCGCCTTCCGGGCCGATCCAGATGATGCTGGGCGGGCCGGGTACCTGGTAGCGCTGCAGCATGGCCTGGCTGGCCGGGCTGTCGGCGGTCACGTCCAGGCGCAGCAGGTGTACGCCGGCCAGGCCGGCCTGCACGTCGCTGCGGGCGAACACCTGTTTTTCCATGACCTTGCACGACACGCACCAGTCGGCATAGTAGTCGAGCATCACCCACTGGCCACGGGCCTTGGCCGCCTCCAGTTCGCGTTGCAGGTCTTCGGGGCGGCTGACGGTGACGAAGGTGTCTTCGGCATGCTGGCCGGTGGCCGACAAAGCGCTGCCACCGGCGAACGGGCGCAACGGTTGCCACAGGTCGTCGCCACCGGCCGCCGCGCCCACCAGCAGCAGACCGCCCCACAGGGCACCCAGCAGTGGCACTGCGCGCAGCGCCGGTAGCCGCTGCAAGGCGGGCCAGGCAGCCCAGGCCAGGGCGATCAGCAAGGCGCCGCTCAGGGCCAGCAGCAATGCCGCGGGCAGCAGACCGCGCACGGTATACAGCGCCATGGCCAGGAACACGAAGCCGAACACGCCCTTGACCCGGTTCATCCACGCGCCTGGGCGGGGCAGGTAGCGGTTGCCCAGGGTCACCAGCAACAGCAGCGGCACGCCCATGCCCAGGCCAAGGCTGAACAGCACCAGCGCCCCCTGCAGCACGTCGCCGCTCTGGGCGATGTACAGCAACGCGCCGGCCAACGGTGCGGTCATGCATGGGCCCATCAGCAGGCCAGACAGCGCGCCCAGCAGCGCCGCGCCATACAGGTTGCCGCCACGGGTGCCGTGCCCGGCGCGGTCGAGGCGGTCACGCAGGGCCGCGGGCAGTTGCAGTTCGAAGGCGCCGAACATCGGCAGGGCCAGCAGCACGAACAGCGCCGCCAGGCTGCCCAGCAGCCAGGGTTGCTGCAGCCAGGCCTGCAGGCTGGCGCCCAGCAGCGCGGCGACCACGCCCAGGGCGGCATACACCAGGGCCATGCTCAGTACATAGACCCCAGCCAGTACCCAGCCGCGCCGGGCACTGGCGCCATTGCCCAGCACCAACCCGGCGAGGATCGGCAGCATCGGCAGCGAGCAGGGGGTGAAGGCCAGCAACAGGCCCAGGCCGAAGAACGCCAGCAGGCTCCAGGCCAGGTGGCCTTGTTGCAGGTCACTGGCCAGGGCCTGGTCACTGGCTTGTTCGGCCACTGTTGCCACACTGCCACCCAGGTCGATCAACGTGGTTTGCGGTGGGTAGCACAGGCCGGCATCGGCGCAGCCTTGCCAGCCCAGGCGCAGCTGGCCCTGGGCATTGACCGGCAGCAACAGTTCGAGTTGGTCGCGGTACACCGCACTGTCGCCGAAGAACTCGTCGTGGTGGTTGAGGGCGACTGGCAGTTGCGGGTGCTGTTCGACGGGCAGGCCCTCGAACTTCAGACGTTTCTGATACAGGTAGTAGCCTGGCTGGATCTGGAAGAACAGGCGCATCTGGCCATCGGCCTGGCGGTCGTGGGTCAGCACGAAGGCCTGGTTGACCGGGAGGAAATCCGGTTTGACATCGAACGGGTTGGCCTGTAACGGGCCGGCCAGCAGCAGTGTCAGGAAGAGCAGGAGGACGCGCATGTCTTCGCCTTGGCAGTACGTTGAAAGGGGTCATGCTGGCTTGGGCCGATTAACCCAAGGTTAACCCTTTCCTGCCAACGCAGGTCCAGTACACCGGTGCCAGGCCGCCAGCGGTGCTTGCCATGCCGACGCAGCGGTGGTTGCATTGTTCCATGAGCCAGATATCGATGAGTTGACCATGCCTGAGGCGATAGGTACCGAAGCGTTCGGCATCGGTGTGATGGACTCCAGGGCGGTCCTGCGGCAGTGTCGGGTGGTGCTGTGAGCGTCGTCGCGCTGGTGCTGGCGGCAGGCAGCGCCAGGCGTTTTGGCGCTGACAAGCGCCGGGCGGCCCTGTCCGATGGTCGCAGCCTGCTGGCGCATAGCGTTGAGCGCGCCTGGGCAGCATTCGATGACGTGCGCGTGGTATTGCGCGAAGGCGAGCGGGGCGAGGATTTCGGGCTGCCTGCCGCTTGCCGCATTGTCGTCAGTCCCCTGGCCGCCGCAGGCATGGGGCATAGCCTGGCTGCCGGTGCCGGGTCGTTGCTCGACAGCCAGGCGCAGGCGGTGGCGATCCTGCTGGGTGATATGCCCTGGATCGAACCGGCAACCTTGCTTCGGCTGGCGGAGGCGGTTACCGCATCGACCATCGTGTTGCCGCGCCATGCGGGGCAGCAGGGGCATCCGGTGATCTTCGGGCGTGATTTCTGGCCGACGTTGGGGCGGCTGAGCGGGGATGAAGGGGCGCGGGCGGTGTTGCGGGCGCATCAGGGGTGCTGTGTGGTGGTCGAAGTGGATGATGCTGGTGTGTTGCTGGATGTGGATATGCCGCAGGCGCTGCAAGACTGAAGGCGAACGCCCTCCAAAAAGGTCCATAATCCTCCCTTAATCCGCCCAAGGTGCAATGTCAGCCACACCACTGCAGGAGCCCACCATGCACGTTCTGCTCTGCGAGGACGACGACCTGATCGCCGCCGGCATCTGCGCCGGCCTTGCCGCCCAGGGCCTGACCGTGGACCGTGTGGGCAATGCCGCCGATGCACGTGCGATGCTGCAGGCGGCGCAGTTCGACGTGATGATCCTCGACCTTGGCCTGCCCGACGAAGACGGCCTGAAGCTGCTGCGCCGCCTGCGCGAGAAAGGCGAGACACTGCCCGTGCTGGTGCTCACCGCGCGTGATGCGGTCACCGACCGGGTCGATGGCCTGCAGGCCGGTGCCGACGACTACCTGCTCAAGCCCTTCGACCTGCGCGAGCTGGCCGCACGCCTGCACAGCCTGCTGCGGCGGGTGGCCGGGCGGGCGGTGAATGTGATCCAGCACGGCCCGCTGCGCTATGACCCGAGCAGTTGCGAGGCAACCCTGGCCGGCCAGCCGGTCGACCTATCCCGGCGCGAACAGGCATTGCTCCAGGCGCTGCTGCAGAACCCCGGGCGGGTGCTGTCCAGTGAGCAGCTCAAAGACTGCGTGTACGGCTTCAGCGACGAAGTCGAGAGCAATGCCCTGAACGTGCATATCCACCACCTGCGGCGCAAGCTGGGCAACGGCATCGTCGAGACCGTGCGCGGTCTGGGCTACCGCCTGGGCCCTGCGCAGGCGCCGGAGGAGGCCGCATCATGAGCCTGCGGGTACGGCTGAGCCTGATCCTGGGCAGCGCCTTCGTGATCATCTGGGTGTTGGCCGCCGCGTGGATGCTGCGCGACTTGCGCCAGCAGATGATGTTCTCCCTCGACCAGCGCCTGGTGGCTTCGGCGCGCATGGTCGCCGGGCTGATCGATCAGCTGCCGCAGCCGCTGACCGCCAAGGGTGGGGAGGCGCACATTTCCGCCGACCAGTTCAGCGTGCCGGATGGCATGGCCTGCCAGGTCAGTTCGCTGCGTGGCGAGATCCTCGCCAGCAACCACAAGCACGATGGCGTCATGGACGATGAACGCAGCGGTTTCCGTGACCAGACCATCGACGATGCGCTGTGGCGCACCTTTACCTACAACCATGGCGATGTGCGCATCACCACTGCCGACCGGCACATGGAGCGCGAGGCGCTGAACCAGTCGATCCTGCTGGTGGCCTCGGCACCGGTGCTGATGGCGCTGCTTGGCAGCCTGGGGTTGTTGTGGATCGGCCTGGGCAAGGGCCTGGAGCCGCTTAACCGCATGCGCGATGCTTTGCGCCGCCGGCGTGCGGACAGCGTCGAGCCACTGCAGGTGGCGGGTATGCCCAGCGAGCTGCAACCGTTGCTGGAAACCCAGAACCAGCTGTTCCTGCGCATTGCCCAGACCATCGAACGTGAGCGGCGCCTGACCGACGATGCCGCGCACGAACTGCGCAGCCCGCTGACAGCGATCAAGACTCACCTGCAGGTAGCACGGATGACCGATGGCGCCGTACGCGAGCAGGCGCTGGAGCATGCCGAGCAGGGCGCTGACCGCATGCACCGCACGCTTGAGCAGTTGTTGATGCTGGCGCGGGTGGAAGGCAGCCTGTCGTTCGAGGATGGCGTGCAGTGCAGCGCCGAGCAGGTGGCCCGGCAGGCGGTACAGGATGCCGGCGGCGGTGACAATCGGCGGATCGTGTTGCGCTTGCCTGAAGCAGCTACGCAGATCTACCTGGGCATGCCGGCACCGTTGGCGGTGGCAGCGCTGCGCAACCTGCTGGATAACGCCCTGCGCCATGGCGGCAACGAGACGGTGGAGCTTGAGGTGCAGATGGCTGACGGCCAGGTGGGCTTTCTGGTGCGCGACCATGGGCCGGGGATTGCCGAGTCGGACCTGGAACACCTGACCGAGCGCTTCTGGCGTAACGGGCAAAGTGGTGGCTGCGGGTTGGGGCTGGCGATCGTGCAGGCGATCGTGCAGCGTTGTGCTGGTAGCCTGAAGTTCGACAGCCGCAGTGATGGCTTGCGAGTGCTCTTGCAGGTGCCGGCGCGCTCGGGGCATTGATCTTTATCGCTTGCCCCGGCCTCTTCGCGGGTCAACCTGCTTCCACAGGTACTGCAACAACCCTGAGATCTGTGCCAGAAGAGCGCGTATAGCTGTGGCGGCGACGGTATTGCTCAAATTCCGTCAGTCAATCACTTGATTTCCACGGCTTTCCCGACTTCTATCAAAGAAGACCTCTGCCAAACGTAGCGTTGGCAGTAGCCGTTACTGGCGCAGTATGGTCATGGAGCGTACCCATTACCCAACTGCCCAGGTCCGACCATGGCCAACAAGACCCTGCGCATCCTCATTGCCGACGCCCACCCGTGCCAGCGCCTGCAGCTGGAACGGCTGCTCAATGGCCTGGGCTACTACCGGATAGCGCCAGTGGAGAGCTTCGAGGAGCTGCAGCGCCTGGTGCTGTGTGCCTTGCAGCCTTTCAACCTGCTGTTGGGCAATATCGAACTGGCCAGCCATGTCGGGGTCGACCTGGCGCGCTTCTGCCGCGTCAGCACACAGATCCAGCATGCCCTGCTTTATCACTCTGCCCAGTTGAGAGTGCCCTCGGTGCCGCAGACCGAGCGCCAGGCCGTCAGCCTGAGCCTGCCCCAGGTGCCCGATAACGAGGCGCTGGAGGCGTTCATGGCGATCATCGATACGCCGCTACCGGTCGGCAAGCTGCCGCTGCCGGGTGCCATGCCGGCTGCTACGGTGCGGCCACGGCCGCGGACCAATTTCGCGCACACGGTGTTCAACCGCTGAAGCCGCAGCGGGCGGGGCAAGGGGGCTGCTATTTGCTATCCTCTTGCCCTTTGCCGATTTGCGGACCCTGCCATGACTGCCATCGATACCGCTCGCCCGCCCCGGTTCAGCCGCGGCGATCACCGGACCCTGGGCCTGGCGGCGTTGGGCGGCGCCCTGGAAATCTACGATTTCATCATTTTCGTGTTCTTTGCGCTGACCCTCAGCCAGCTGTTCTTCCCGCCCGAAATGCCCGAATGGTTGCGCCTGCTGCAAAGCTTCGGGATCTTCGTCACCGGCTACCTGGCGCGGCCACTGGGTGGCATCCTGATGGCACACTTCGCCGATCATCTGGGGCGCAAGCGGGTCTTCAGCCTGAGCATCCTGATGATGGCCCTGCCGTGCCTGTTGATCGGGGTGATGCCGACCTACGCCGACATCGGCTATGCGGCGCCGCTGATCCTGCTGGCCTTGCGCATCCTGCAGGGCGCAGCGGTTGGCGGCGAGGTGCCTAGCGCCTGGACCTTCGTCGCCGAGCATGCACCAGCCGGGCGCCGCGGCTACGCCCTGGGTTTCCTGCAGGCCGGGCTGACCTTCGGCTACCTGCTGGGTGCGCTGACTGCGACTTTGCTGGCACAGCTGTTCACCCCGCAGGAAATCCTCGACTACGCCTGGCGCTACCCGTTCCTGCTGGGTGGGGTGTTTGGTGTAATTGGCGTGTGGTTGCGCCGTTGGCTCAGCGAAACACCGGTGTTCCTTGCCCTGCGCGCGCGTCAGGAGCAGCCGGTGACCTTCCCGCTGCGGCGGGTGTTGGGCGAACACCGTCGGGCGTTGATCCCGGCGGCGCTGCTGACCTGTGTGCTTACGTCCGCCGTGGTGGTGCTGGTGGTGATCACCCCGACAGTGATGCAGCAGCGTTTCGGCATGAGTGCCGGGCACACCTTTGCCCTGAGCAGCGTGGGCATCGTCTTCCTCAATATCGGCTGTGTGCTGGCCGGGCTGCTGGTCGACCGCGTAGGCGCCTGGCGCGCGCTGATGCTCTACAGCCTGCTGCTGCCATTGGGCATCGGCGCGTTGTATGCCAGCCTGGTGGGGCAGTGGGGCATGACCTGGCTGGCCTATACGCTGGCTGGCCTGTCCTGCGGTGTGGTGGGTGTGGTGCCGTCAGTGATGGTAGGGCTGTTCCCGGCCGAGATCCGCGTATCGGGCATTTCCTTCACCTATAACGTGGCCTACGCGCTTTGGGCCAGCACCACACCGCTGGCGCTGATTGCGCTGATGCCTTGGAGCCCGTGGGTGTGTGTCGGCTTTTGTCTGGTCATGGGCACGGTGGGGTTGCTGACGGCCTTGTATTTCGGGCGTCGGGAGCCATTGGCGTTTGCGGCAGAGCCGATGCCGGTAATGTGTGGTGAAAAATAGTTTTCTGTTGTCTGTTCTGGCCTCGTCGCTGGTACAGGTAAAACAAAAAGCCCCCGGCTCGTAAGAACCGGGGGCTTTTCGTTACAGCAAGGGCAGGGGCCTTACATGTTCGGGTAGTTCGGCCCGCCAGCGCCTTCAGGGGTGACCCAGGTGATGTTCTGGGCCGGGTCCTTGATGTCGCAGGTCTTGCAGTGCACGCAGTTCTGCGCGTTGATCTGGAAGCGCTTGCTGCCGTCTTCCTGGGTGACTACTTCGTACACGCCCGCCGGGCAGTAGCGCTGGGCCGGCTCGTCGTACAGCGGCAGGTTGCTGGCGATCGGCACGTTCGGGTCGGTCAGCTTCAGGTGGCAGGGTTGTTCCTCTTCGTGGTTGGTACTGGAGAGGAATACCGAGCTGAGCTTGTCGAAGCTGAGCTTGCCGTCCGGTTTCGGGTAGTCGATCTTCTGTGACTCGGCCGCCAGCTTCAGGCAGGCGTAGTCCGGCTTGGTGTCGTGCAGGGTGAACGGCAGCTTGCCGCCGAACCAGTTCTGGTCCACATAGTTGAACGCAGCGCCCAGCAGCGGGCCGAACTTGTGCATGGCCGGGCCGAAGTTGCGGCTGGCGAACAGCTCTTCGTACAGCCAGCTGGCCTTGAAGGCGCTGACGTAACCGTTCAGCTGGTCACCGCCTTCGCTGCCGGCGATCAGAGCGTCAGCTACCGCTTCGGCGGCCAGCATGCCAGACTTCATAGCGGTGTGGCTGCCCTTGATCTTGGCCACGTTCATGGTGCCAAGGTCGCAACCGATCAGGGCGCCGCCATTGAATACCATCTTCGGCAGCGAGTTGAGACCACCCTTGGCCAGGGCGCGGGCTCCATAGCTGATACGCTTGCCACCTTCGAGGTACTGGCTGATCACAGGGTGGTGCTTCAGGCGCTGGAACTCGTCGAACGGCGACAGGTACGGGTTGGCGTAGGACAGGTCGACGATCAGGCCGACCACCACCTGGTTGTTTTCCAGGTGATAGAGGAACGAGCCACCGGTGTTGTCCTTGGCCATCACGTCCAGTGGCCAGCCGGCGGTGTGCACCACCAGGCCCTGCTCGTGCTTGGCCGGGTCGATTTCCCAGATTTCCTTCAGGCCGATACCGTAGTGCTGGACGTCGGCCTCGCTGTCGAGGTTGAAACGTTTGATCAGCTGCTTGCCGATATGGCCACGGCAGCCTTCGGCGAACAAGGTGTACTTGGCGCGCAGCTCCATGCCCGGCGTGTACAGGCCGTCCTTCGGGTTGCCTTCACGGTCCACGCCGAGGTCACCGGTAACGATGCCACGGACCACGCCATTGTCGTCGATCAATGCTTCCTGGGCGGCGAAGCCCGGGTAGATTTCCACGCCCAGGTTCTCGGCCTGCTGGGCCAGCCAGCGGCACAGGTTGCCCAGCGAGATGATGTAATTGCCCTGGTTGTGCATGGTCTTGGGCACGAACAGGTCAGGTACCTTGGTCGAGCTGCCGGCATCCTTGAGCACGTAGATGTCGTCGCGCTTCACTTCGGTGTTCAGCGGTGCGCCGAGCTCTTTCCAGTCAGGGAACAACTCGTTCAGGGCGCGGGGTTCGAACACTGCGCCAGAGAGGATGTGGGCGCCGACTTCAGAGCCTTTTTCCACCACGCAGACGCTGATTTCGCTACCGGCTTCGGCGGCCTTCTGCTTCAGGCGGCAGGCGGCGGACAGGCCCGCCGGGCCGGCGCCGACGATGACCACGTCGAATTCCATGTATTCGCGTTCCACAGGTTCTCTCCTACTCATCAAGGCTCGTGCTGTTGCTTTGTCTTATGGGTGCGCGGGGCATTCGCAGCGGTTCTACGCAACGGCGGAACTGTAGCTGGGCAAATGACGGACTACACCGTTTTGTCTTGGCCGCGCATTATATCTACACCACTTGGCGGGTCCAATACAAACGTTTGTTTGAATTTGCCGCAGGCCAGTAAAATCAAAGGAACGCGGCTGGAGGGTGACCGATTTGCCGTATTGACCGGATTGGGTGTTACGGTCAAGATACGAGCGGTTTTACGTTCGCCGTAGGCTTGCAGCCGGGCGCAGGTACACCTCTAAAGACCAGGTGTGGAGCAGGGTTTTGCGGCCTTGGGCCGGTTTGTAGTGGAGTTTACACGCCACGACAGAAAATGACCCGTGAGTATTGTCGCAAGAGTCCGGGCAAGACTGTTCGGTCACTGTGAACTTACCGCCTCCCGGTACGTTTTTAGAGGTGCCCTTGTACCCACGCGCATCGCAGGGCTCTGTCCCAGGCGACTATCTATTCACCGGAGAGTAACGAGGAATCCATGAAGGTTCTTGTAGCTGTCAAACGAGTGGTCGACTACAACGTCAAGGTTCGCGTCAAGGCGGACAACTCCGGCGTCGACCTTGCTAACGTCAAGATGTCCATGAACCCCTTCTGCGAAATCGCCGTGGAAGAAGCCGTACGCCTGAAGGAAAAGGGTGTTGCGAGCGAGATCGTCGTCGTTTCCGTCGGCCCGGCCACTGCCCAGGAGCAACTGCGTACAGCCCTGGCCCTGGGTGCCGACCGTGCCATCCTGGTCGAAGCCGCGGACGAACTGAACTCCCTGGCGGTGGCCAAGGCGCTGAAAGCCGTTGTCGACAAGGAGCAGCCGCAGCTGGTCATCCTCGGCAAGCAGGCCATCGACAGCGACAACAACCAGACCGGCCAGATGCTGGCTGCGCTGACCGGCTTCGCCCAGGGCACCTTTGCCTCCAAGGTCGAAGTGGCTGGCGACAAGCTGAACGTCACCCGAGAAATCGACGGCGGCCTGCAGACCGTTGCACTGAACCTGCCGGCCATCGTCACTACCGACCTGCGCCTGAACGAGCCACGCTACGCGTCGCTGCCGAACATCATGAAGGCCAAGAAGAAGCCGCTGGAGACCGTCACTCCAGACGCGCTGGGCGTTTCCCTCGCCTCCACCAACAAGACCCTGAAGGTTGAAGCCCCGGCTGCCCGCAGCGCGGGCATCAAGGTCAAATCGGTGGCCGAACTGGTCGAGAAGCTGAAGAACGAAGCGAAGGTAATCTAAATGACTATCCTGGTTGTCGCTGAATACGAGAACGGTGCCGTAGCCCCGGCCACCCTGAACACTGTTGCCGCTGCCGCCAAGATCGGTGGTGATGTTCACGTGCTGGTCGCTGGCCAGAACGTGGGCGGCGTTGCCGAGTCTGCTGCCAAGATCGCTGGCGTGGCCAAGGTGCTGGTTGCCGATAACGCTGCCTACGCCCACGTCCTGCCGGAAAACGTTGCGCCGCTGATCGTCGAGTTGGCCAAGGGCTACAGCCACGTGCTGGCCCCGGCTACTACCAACGGCAAGAACATCCTGCCGCGCGTTGCCGCGCTGCTGGACGTGGACCAGATCTCCGAGATCATCTCGGTCGAGTCCGCCGACACCTTCAAGCGCCCGATCTATGCCGGTAATGCCATTGCCACCGTGCAATCGAGCGCTGCCATCAAGGTCATCACCGTGCGTACCACCGGCTTCGACGCCGTGGCCGCCGAAGGTGGCTCGGCAGCCATCGAGGCCGTCGGCGCTGCGCACAACGCTGGCATCTCGGCCTTCGTTGGCGAAGAGCTGGCCAAGTCCGACCGCCCAGAGCTGACCGCTGCCAAGATCGTCGTTTCCGGCGGCCGTGGCATGGGCAACGGTGACAACTTCAAGCACCTGTACAGCCTGGCCGACAAGCTCGGCGCTGCTGTCGGTGCTTCGCGCGCCGCGGTCGACGCAGGCTTCGTGCCCAACGACATGCAGGTCGGCCAGACCGGCAAGATCGTTGCGCCACAGCTGTACATCGCCGTCGGCATCTCCGGCGCGATCCAGCACCTGGCTGGCATGAAGGACTCCAAGGTGATCGTGGCGATCAACAAGGACGAAGAAGCGCCGATCTTCCAGGTAGCCGACTACGGCCTGGTCGCTGACCTGTTCGAAGCGGTTCCGGAGCTGGAAAAGCTGGTCTGATCTGCCTGCTTCACTTATAAAGAACCCGGCCCTCGTACAGGGGGCCGGGTTTTTTTTGGGTCTGTACAAGGAGTGAGGAATGGTGCTGCGCAAAGCAGGCAGGGTGCTGGCATGCATGGCGGTGCTGGTTTCGCCGCTGGCCATGGCGGCAGGCAAGTGCGAACGCCTGGTGGCGACCGGTAGCCCTGATGCGCCGCCCTATTCGTGGCAGGACCCGAACGACCCGAAACACTTGGTCGGCGCCAATGTCGACCTGCTGCGCCAGGTGGCTGGCGAGCTGGGTGTGAAGGTGGAGGTGCTGAGCGCCGGCCGTCGTGACCAGGCACTGGAAGAAGTACGTAGCGGGCGGATGGACCTGCTGCTCGACACCCCCATGCAGGTGGAGCAACTGACCGCTCTGGACTACATCCACCCACCCCTGCAGCTCAATGAATACCTGGTGTGGACGCGCCACGACGCGACACTGGCCTTCGAGGGCCCGGCTGACCTGGCCCAGTACCAGGGCAGTTTGTCCGAGCGCGCGCGACTCACCCCGGCCTTTACCGCCTTCGCCAAGGCGCAGCTGAAACTGGTGCCGGCACAGAACCTGACCCAGGCGTTCCAGAAGCTGGTGCTCGGCCAGGTGGATTATGTGCTCGCTGGCCGCTATTCGGGCATGGCCATGGCGCAGAGCCTGGGCATGAGCAATGACCTGATCGCCCGAGGCCTGCCGGTGGATCGGCCGGGCCTGTACCTGGCCCTGTCGCACAATTCGGCCTGCAATGACAGCTGGTTGCGTGGGCAATTGGCGAAAAAACTGACAGAATTGCCGATCTCCGGTGCGTCCGAGGCCGTGCTGCAACGTAATGTCGAGCGCTGGAAAGCGCAGCTGCAGGTGCCGACGGACGCCCCCAAACATTAGGAAGATTGCGTGAGAACCCAACCACTAATCCTTGCCCTGGCCGTGCTCGGCCTGGCTGGCTGCGCCAACGATCCGGCCCCTAACGAGCAGATGCGCATTTCCGAACAGGCGCTGGAGCAGGCCAGGGCCGTCGGTGCTACCGAGCAGGTCGAAGCGCTCAAGCTGGCCGAAGACAAGCTGGCCCGGGCCAAGACCAATATGCTTGCCGAAAACTACCGCGATGCGCGCATGCGTGCCGAGCAGGCCGAGCTGGATGCACGTCTGGCCGAGGCCCAGGTGCTGAACCAGAAGAGTGAAGAGCAGGTGCAACTGTTGCAGTCGCGGGTCAAGCGCCTGCGCAAGCAGTTGGAGGTGCAGCCATGATCCGTCGTATGCCTCTGGCCGCGCTGGCAATGCTGGCGCTGGCGGCAGGTTTGCAAGGTTGCGCCAGCCAGCGCAGCAGCGCAGCGCTGGATGATGCCACCGCAGCCTTCCAGAAGGTCAAGGATGATTCCAATGTGCTGCGCAGCGCACCACGTGACGTGATTCGCGCGGGCGAGTCGCTGGCCCGCGCCGAGCGCCTGTCCAGCTATATCGGCACCGGTGCCGACGTGCGCCATTACGCCTATCTGAGCCAACGTTACAGCGAGATTGCCAGCGAGCATGCCAGGCTGGCGCTGAACCAGGAGCGCCAGGCCAAGCTCGACCTGGAGCGCCAGCGGCTGCAGTTGGCCCTGCGCGAGGCCAAGTTGGCCAGTGTGCAGCAGCAGGGCAAGTGGATCGAGTCGCAGATCGCCGCCCTGGCCTCGGAGCAGGCCGATCGTGGTCTGGTGATGACCCTGGGTGACGTGCTGTTCGACACCGGCCGCGCCGACCTGAAGAACTCGGCCAGCCGTACCGTGCTCAAACTGGTGCAGTTCCTCCAGCTCAACCCGCGCCGGGTGGTGCGGATCGAGGGCTATACCGACAGCACCGGCCTGACGGAGGACAACCTGAAGCTGTCCCGTGATCGGGCGCAAGCGGTGGCCGACATGCTGGTGGACCTGGGTATCGAAGAGAAGCGCCTGCAGGTCGAGGGGTATGGCGACCAGTACCCTATCGAGGCCAATGCCTCGGAGCGGGGCAGGGCGCAGAACCGCCGCGTCGAGATCGTGTTCTCCGATGACAAGGGCAAGCTGGCGCCAGCACGCTGACCGCTTGGCGGCGCGGTGGATGGCACCGGCTTTGCCGGTGTTCGCGGCTAAAGCCGCTCCCACAGGTACAGTGTTAACTTCAAGGTATGCGCAGTACCTGTAGGAGCGGCCTTGTGTCGCGAAAGGGGCGCAAAGCGCCCCCGGCTTTTCGTCGGGCTAGTCGGGCTTGATCGTTTCTATAGCTGTCACGCAACTGTATTGTTGACTATCCTGCGATCTGTCCCAGTACACTTTGCAACTGTTACGGTATCCTCTACCGTCAGTGAGCTACACAAGAATAACGAGCCCGTCCGCGTGTCGAGAGCCAGCCATGACCAACCTGCTGCTTTATCAGCGTATCGCCCAGCAACTGGCCGATGACATCCGTCGCGGTGTCTACCAGCCAGGCGAGCGGGTACCCTCCGTGCGCAAGATGAGCGCCCAGCTCAATGTCAGCCATGCTACGGTGCTGCAGGCCTATGCCAATCTCGAGGATCAGGGGCTGATCCGTGCGCGACCGCAGTCCGGCTACTACGTGCACCAGACCCCGGCCTTGACCGCGCAGACCCCGGACATCGCCCGGGTGGAGCGCCCCGGCCTGGTCACCCGTGCCAGTATCATCCAGCAGGTACTGACCGAGGCGCGCCGTGATGGCGTGTTCCCGTTCGGTGCCGCGGTGCCGCACGTCGACTACCTGCCGGTCCGTGCCCTGCACCAGCAGATTGCCAAGGTGACGCGCTTTCACAGCCCGCGCGCCTTCAGCTATATGTTCAGCCCCGGTTTCGAGCCGCTGCGCCGGCAAATCGCCATTCGCATGCGTGATGCCGGGGTGCTGGTCGACCCGCGTGAAGTGATCGTGACCCATGGCTGCGTCGATGCGCTGCAGATGTCGCTGCGCGTGCTGACCCGTCCCGGCGACTTGATCGCCGCCGAATCGCCTGCCTATTACGGGCTGTTGCAACTGGCCGATCTGCTGGGCCTGAAGGTGATCGAGATCCCCAGCGACCCGTCCACCGGTATCAGCCTCGAGGCCTTGCAGCTGGCGGCCAACCAGTGGTCGATCAAGGCCCTGGTCCTGACCGCGCGCCTTAGCAACCCGCTGGGTGGCACTGTCCCGGAAGAGCGGCAGAAGCAATTGCTACGCCTGGCGTCGGACTTCGATATCCAGATCGTCGAGGATGATATTTATGGCGAGCTGATGTTCGAGCAGGGCAAGACCAAGGCGCTTAAGGCATTCGACCGGCTGGACCGGGTGATCTATTGCTCGAGTTTTTCCAAGACCTTGTCCCCCGGTGTGCGTGTTGGCTGGATGATCGCCGGGCGCTATCAGGACGAAATCCAGCGCCTGCAAACCTTTACCACCCACTCGGCCTGCAGCGTGACGCAGATGGGTGTGGCGGCCTACCTGGAGAATGGTGGCTATGACCGGCACCTGCGTTACATCCGCCAGGAGTACCGCAAGAACCTCAGTGCCTACCAGTTGGCGGTGCAGCAGCACTTCCCCGAGGGTACCCAGATGACCCGGCCGACAGGCGGTTTCATCCTGTGGGTGAGCCTGCCCGGGCGGGTCAATACCCAGGAGCTGCATGTGCGCGCGCTGGAGCAGGGCATCAGTATTGCGCCGGGGCTGATCTTCAGTAATACCGAGCAATTCAACCACTGCATTCGCCTTAATTGCGGTATACCTTGGAACAAGGAAGCCGAGCGCGCGGTGATCACTCTCGGTTTGCTGGCCCAGCAATTATGCCGGGAGCCAGCGGCCGCACTTTTGTAGGCTTGCCACGCGCCTGCGGAACAGGGAGCATACGCACTTTTCCTGCCAGCCTGTCCATTTGCCATGAATGCTTTGCGCCGTTTTGTCCTGATCTTGTGCCTTGTGCCGCTCTGCAGTCTGGCTGGTGTTGCCCAGGCTGCGCAGCCGGCAGGTCAGGCGCAGGCAGCCAGGCCGGTGCAGAAGGCCAAGCCGGCGCAGAAGGCGACAGCCAGGCCAGTGCAGAAGCAGGCGGTAAAAAAGGCCGGTAACAGCAAGGCCAAGCCGGTACGCAAGCCAGTGAGCAAGGAGGTTGCCAAGCCGTTGCCCAAGGCAAAGCTCGACCTCAGCCTGCCTGCCGATATGGTCGATAATCTGGAACCGGATGTGGGCAGCCTTTCGCCGATCCAGCGACGCAAGCCTTTGCTGCCACCCATGTTCACTGAAAAGCCAGAGGCCAATGATAGCCCGTTCCAGCTCAATGGCCGGCTGATCAGCAACGAGATGCAGCTGCAACTGCGCAATGACAGCCGTCGCGACGTTGAAGGGGCGGCCATCGATTTCGAGTACCGCCAGTAGCCAGTGAACTGACTGCCGGGTCACGACAGTTTTTACTGTGCCAGCAATTTCAAACGCCTGTTTGAGCGGTTACTATCCAGGGACGTTCGTCCCGTTTTGTTCCAGGGAGTCCTGATTTTGGTGAATAGCCATGAATTGCCGTGAGGGTTGTGGTGCCTGCTGCATCGCCCCGTCCATCACCTCTGCAATGCCGCGCATGCCCAATGGCAAGCCGGCTGGCGAGCGCTGCCTGCACCTGACTGTCGACAACCTCTGCGACCTGTTCGGCAAGCCCGAGCGGCCAGCGGTGTGTGGCGGTTTCAAGGCGGATGTCGAGGTGTGTGGCAGTGACCGTGATGAGGCCATCAGGATACTCGGTTGGTGGGAGCAGATGACGGCGGCGTGACAGGCTGGATCTTCGACAACAAGGATAAACATGATGAGATCGTTCACGCGTATTGCTCTGCTGTGTGGCATGGGTGTTCTGCTTTCGCCTGCGGCCTGGGCGGAAAACTGGCAGGTGGCCAAGGATGAAGAGGGGATCAAGGTTTCCCTCAGCGAAGTGGCCGGTTCCAAGTACAAGGCCTATCAAGGCGTCACCGTGATCAAGGCGCCGTTGGCCAAGGTGCAGGCGTTGCAGGAAGACGTGGTAGGTGCCTGCAAATGGATTCATGAGTGCAAGTCGCAGAAGTTGCTCAAGCATGAAGGTGACCAGAGCTGGACCTACACCCAGTTCAATACGCCATGGCCGGTGACGCCGCGGGACTCGGTGTTGCATGTGACCACTGTGAAGCAGGCTGATGGCAGCCTGGTGCGCAACCTGAAGGAAGAGCCGACCTACATCCCGGAAGAGAAGGGTTTCGTGCGGGTGGCGAAGGTCGAAGGCTTCTGGAAGCTGGTGCCCAAGGGCGACAGCACGGAAGTGACCTATCAGGTACACACCGAGCCGGGTGGTAGCGTGCCGGCGATGGTGGCCAACAAGTTCGTGGTGGATGCGCCGTTCAATACCCTGAAAGCGCTGCGTGAGCGGGCTGAGAAAAACTGAGGCATTGTGTCGGCTTTGTGGGGTGGCGGCCCTGGTGGGGGCTGCTTCTTGTGGGAGCGGCCTTGTGTCGCGAAAGGGCTGCGCAGCAGCCCCGGCAATATTGCGGTAAGCCTAAGATCCCGGAGCCGCTCCGCGCCCCTTTCGCGACACAAGGCCGCTCCCACAAAACCGCATCGCGTCGAGCAGAAATAAAAAAGGCTGCCCGAGGGCAGCCTTTTTGCGTTCGGCAATTGAAGCTTACTTGCGGTCTTGCAGCGCAACGATGTCGCGCTTCTGCTCGCCGGTGTACAGCTGGCGCGGGCGGCCGATCTTGTACGGGCTGGAGAGCATTTCTTTCCAGTGCGAAATCCAGCCCACGGTACGTGCCAGGGCGAAGATCACGGTGAACATGCTGGTCGGAATGCCGATGGCCTTGAGGATGATCCCCGAGTAGAAGTCGACGTTCGGGTACAGCGAGCGCTCGATGAAGTACGGATCGGTCAGGGCGATCTCTTCCAGGCGCATGGCCAGTTCCAGCTGCGGGTCGTTCTTGATGCCCAGTTCGCGCAGGACTTCGTCGCAGGTCTGCTTCATCACGGTGGCGCGCGGGTCGCGGTTCTTGTACACGCGGTGACCGAAGCCCATGAGCTTGAATGGGTCGTTCTTGTCCTTGGCCTTGGCGATGAACTTGTCGATGTTCGAAACATCGCCGATTTCATCGAGCATGGTCAGTACCGCTTCGTTCGCACCGCCATGGGCCGGGCCCCACAGTGCGGCGATGCCGGCGGCGATACAGGCGAACGGGTTGGCACCCGACGAGCCGGCCAGGCGAACGGTAGAGGTGGAGGCGTTCTGCTCGTGGTCGGCGTGGAGGATGAAGATCCGATCCATCGCCTTGGCCAGCACCGGGCTGATCGGTTTGATCTCGCAGGGGGTGTTGAACATCATGTGCAGGAAGTTTTCCGCGTACGACAGGTCGTTGCGCGGGTACATCATCGGCTGGCCCATGGAGTACTTGTAGACCATCGCGGCCAGGGTCGGCATCTTGGCGACCAGGCGCACCGCGGAAATTTCGCGGTGTTGCGGGTTATTGATGTCCAGGGAGTCGTGATAGAACGCCGACAGGGCGCCGACCACGCCGCACATCACCGCCATCGGGTGGGCATCGCGGCGGAAGCCGTTGAAGAAGGACTTCAGCTGCTCGTGAACCATGGTGTGGTTCTTTACGGTGCTGACGAACTGGGCCTTCTGCTCGGCATTCGGCAGTTCGCCGTTGAGCAGCAGGTAGCAGGTTTCGAGGTAGTCGGATTTTTCGGCGAGCTGCTCGATCGGGTAGCCGCGGTGCAGCAGGATACCTTGGTCGCCGTCAATGTAGGTGATCTTCGACTCGCACGAGGCGGTCGCCATGAAACCAGGGTCGAAGGTGAAGTGACCAGTGGCCCCCAACCCGCGGACGTCGATTACATCAGGACCAACGGTGCCGGTTAAAATGGGCAGCTCGACGGGGGCAGCGCCCTCGATGACCAACTGCGCTTTTTTGTCAGCCATGTGGCCTCCTATTAATGCTTGAAATCATCAGACAGACCCCCCACGCAGGGCCCGCACCACTATAGAGGGATAAATTCAGATGTCAATTTGCCTAAAGGCTTGTTGAAACAGGCATTGAGGCCTGATTTTTCGCGAAATTCTCGCCCATTTACGCCTTTTGTCGGTTAAAGGCAATGCGCTATTTGGGCTACCCCGTCACGTTGTCATAAGCAGCCTAACTGTCTATACTCGCAACCCGACCGCCAGGGGCTTGCAAGCCCGAACTGCTGGGGGTCGCCGTTCCCTGGGTGGTGGGTACCTGACCAGTACACTTACCAACAACTTTGCCCTGATTCGCTAGGGGCTCTTCAGTGTGAAAAAAGCCGTGAAAAGCCAACGACCTGTAAACCTAGACCTAAGGACCATCAAGCTCCCCGTCACTGCGTACACGTCCATCCTGCATCGTATCTCCGGCGTCATCCTGTTCCTCGGCCTTGCCATCATGCTTTATGCACTGGGCAAGTCGCTGGGTTCCGAGGAAGGCTTCGGTGAGGTGAAGGCGTGTCTGACCAGCCCGCTGGCCAAATTCGTGACCTGGGGCCTGCTGTCCGCCCTGCTTTATCACCTCGTGGCAGGTGTACGTCACCTGATCATGGACATGGGTATCGGTGAGACGCTGGAAGGCGGCAAGCTGGGCTCGAAAATCGTGATCGTCATCTCCGTGGTGCTGATCGTTCTGGTGGGAGTTTGGGTATGGTAACCAATGTCACGAACCTGTCGCGTTCGGGCCTCTATGACTGGATGGCGCAGCGCGTTTCTGCGGTCGTTCTCGCGGCTTACTTCCTCTTCCTGATCGGCTACGTGGTCGCCCACCCAGGCATCGACTACACCCAGTGGCATGGTCTGTTCTCCAACAACGCGATGCGGATCTTCAGTCTGCTGGCCCTCGTTGCCCTGGGCGCTCACGCCTGGGTTGGCATGTGGACCATTGCGACCGACTACCTGACGCCTATGTCGTTCGGCAAGTCGGCAACTGCGATTCGTTTCCTGTTCCAGGCGGTATGCGGCGTTGCGATGTTCGCTTACTTCGTCTGGGGTGTGCAGATTCTCTGGGGTATCTGATCCATGGCTAGCATTCCAACCATTTCCTTCGACGCCATCATCATCGGTGGCGGCGGTGCCGGCATGCGCGCTGCGCTGCAGCTGGCTCAAGGCGGTCACAAGACTGCCGTGGTCACCAAGGTCTTCCCGACCCGTTCGCACACTGTATCCGCCCAGGGCGGCATCACCTGCGCCATCGCTTCGGCCGACCCGAACGACGACTGGCGCTGGCACATGTACGATACCGTCAAGGGTTCCGACTACATCGGTGACCAGGACGCTATCGAATACATGTGTCAGGAAGGCCCGGCTGCGGTCTTCGAGCTGGACCACATGGGCCTGCCGTTCTCGCGTACCGAAACCGGTCGTATCTATCAGCGTCCGTTCGGTGGCCAGTCCAAGGACTTCGGCAAGGGTGGCCAGGCTGCCCGTACTTGCGCCGCTTCCGACCGTACCGGTCACGCGCTGCTGCACACCCTGTACCAGGGCAACCTGAAAGCCGGCACCACATTCCTCAACGAGTACTACGCAGTTGACCTGGTAAAGAACCAGGACGGCGCATTCGTTGGTGTGATCGCGATTTGCATCGAAACCGGCGAAACCCTGTACATCAAGTCCAAGGCCACCGTGCTGGCCACTGGCGGTGCCGGCCGTATCTACGCCTCCACCACCAACGCCCTGATCAACACCGGTGACGGCGTGGGCATGGCCCTGCGTGCCGGCGTGCCGGTGCAGGACATCGAAATGTGGCAGTTCCACCCGACCGGCATCGCCGGCGCCGGTGTACTGGTCACCGAGGGTTGCCGCGGTGAGGGTGGCTACCTGATCAACGCCCACGGCGAGCGCTTCATGGAGCGTTACGCGCCGAACGCGAAAGACCTGGCCGGCCGCGACGTGGTCGCCCGTTCCATGGTCAAGGAAATCATCGCCGGCAACGGCGTGGGCCCGAACAAGGACCACGTACTGCTGAAGCTGGACCACCTGGGCGAGGAAGTGCTGCACAGCCGCCTGCCAGGTATCTGCGAACTGTCCAAGACCTTCGCCCACGTCGACCCTGTCGTCGCGCCGGTACCGGTCATCCCGACCTGCCACTACATGATGGGTGGTGTTGCCACCAATATTCATGGTCAGGCCATCACCATGGACGCCGACGGCAACGACCAGATCATCCCTGGCCTGTTCGCCGTAGGTGAAGTAGCGTGCGTATCGGTTCACGGTGCCAACCGCCTGGGCGGTAACTCGCTGCTCGACCTGGTGGTCTTCGGCCGTGCTGCCGGCCTGCACCTGGAGAAGGCGCTGACCGAAGGCGTGGAATACCGCGACGCCAGCGACACCGACGTCGATGTTGCCCTGAACCGCCTGAACAAGCTGAACGAGCGCACCACCGGTGAAGACGTTGCCAGCCTGAAGCGCGAGCTGCAGAGCTGCATGCAGAACTACTTCGGTGTATTCCGTACTGGCGAATACATGCAGAAGGGTATCGAGCAGCTGGCCGGTCTGCGTGACCGTATCGCCAACGTCAAGATCAACGACAAGTCCAAGGCCTTCAACACCGCGCGTATCGAAGCGCTGGAGCTGCAGAACCTGCTGGAAGTCGCCGAAGCTACCGCCATCGCGGCAGAAGCCCGTAAAGAGTCCCGTGGTGCTCACGCCCGTGAAGACTACGAAGACCGTGATGACGAAAACTGGCTGTGCCACACCCTGTACTACCCGGGTGAGAAGCGCGTCGCCAAGCGTGGCGTCAACTTTGCGCCGAAGACTGTTCCAGCCTTCGAACCAAAAGTCCGGACTTACTAAGGGTGGCCGCTATGTTGCAAGTCGAAGTTTATCGTTACAACCCGGACACCGATTCGGCGCCGAAAATGCAGACCTTCCAGGTCGATACCGGCGGCAAGGACCTGATGGTGCTGGACGTGTTGGCGCTGATCAAGGAGCAGGACGAAGGTTTCTCCTATCGTCGCTCGTGCCGTGAAGGCGTTTGCGGTTCCGATGGCATGAACATCAACGGCAAGAACGGCCTGGCCTGCATCACCCCGCTCTCGGCGGTGGTGAAGGGCAACAAGCTGATTCTGCGCCCGCTGCCGGGTCTGCCGGTCATTCGTGACCTGGTCGTCGACATGAGCATCTTCTACAAGCAGTACGAGAAGGTGAAGCCGTTCTTGCAGAACGACACTCCGGCGCCGGCCATCGAGCGCCTGCAGTCGCCGGAAGACCGCGACAAGCTGGACGGCCTGTACGAGTGCATTCTGTGCGCTTGCTGCTCGACTTCCTGCCCGTCGTTCTGGTGGAACCCGGACAAGTTCCTGGGCCCCGCCGCACTGCTGCAGGCCTATCGCTTCCTGGCCGACAGCCGTGACACCAAGACCCAGGAGCGCCTGGCGTCCCTGGATGACCCGTTCAGCGTATTCCGCTGCCGCGGGATCATGAACTGCGTCAACGTTTGCCCGAAAGGTCTGAACCCGACCAAGGCAATCGGTCACGTACGTAACATGCTGCTGCAAAGCGGCACCTGATACAAAGCGTTGTACCTGCAGTAAGCCTCGGTGCGGGTGGTGAGCCCGCACCGAGGTAAAACCCGAACAAGGGCTCACAAAGCCTGCGTTCATTACCTATGAAGATATGAGACCAGCAGGGGCCTTCCGGGCTGGTACCCGGAAAATCAGCAGGATCCAAGTGGCGTGGTTCAGTCGCTGTATTCGGACTTTTCCAGGTTTGCTGTGGCTCTCGCCGATCAGTCCCCTAACCGAGGGTGACCAAGCATGCAAGAAAGCGTGATGCAGCGCATGTGGGAAAGCGCCCACCTTTCAGGTGGTAACGCTGCATATGTGGAAGAGCTTTATGAGCTCTACCTGCACGACCCTAACGCTGTGCCAGAAGAGTGGCGCACCTACTTCCAGAAGTTGCCCGCCGACGGCAGCACCGCTACCGATGTATCGCACTCGACAATCCGCGACCATTTCGTACTGCTGGCAAAGAACCAGCGCCGCGCCCAACCGGTATCCGCCGGGAGCGTGAGCAGTGAACACGAGAAGAAGCAGGTTGAAGTTCTGCGACTGATCCAGGCCTATCGTATGCGCGGCCATCAGGCTGCCAAGCTCGACCCGTTGGGGTTGTGGCAGCGTCCTGCGCCCGTAGACCTGTCGATCAATCATTACGGCTTGACCAATGCCGATCTTGATACGACCTTCCGTGCCGGCGACCTGTTCATCGGCAAAGAGGAGGCGAGCCTACGCGAGATCTTCGAGGCGCTCCAGAAGACATATTGTCGCACCATCGGCGCCGAGTTCACCCACATCGTCGATTCCGAGCAGCGCAGCTGGTTCCAGCAGCGCCTGGAAAGCGTGCGCGGCCGTCCGGAGTTTTCCGCTGACGTGCAGGCCCACCTGCTCGAGCGCGTGACTGCCGGTGAAGGCCTTGAGAAATACCTGGGCACCAAGTACCCGGGCACCAAGCGTTTCGGCCTCGAGGGCGGCGAAAGCCTGATCCCGATGCTGGACGAGATGATCCAGCGTTCCGGTTCCTACGGCACCAAGGAAGTCGTGATCGGCATGGCCCACCGTGGCCGTCTGAACGTTCTGGTCAACACCTTCGGCAAGAACCCGCGCGAGCTGTTCGACGAGTTCGAAGGCAAGAAGATGAACGAGCTGGGCTCCGGTGACGTGAAGTATCACCAGGGCTTCTCCTCGAACGTGATGACCCCGGGTGGCGAAGTGCACCTGGCCATGGCGTTCAACCCGTCCCACCTGGAAATCGTCTCGCCAGTGGTCGAGGGTTCGGTGCGCGCCCGTCAGGACCGTCGCAACGACACCGTTGGCGACAAGGTGCTGCCGATTTCGATCCACGGCGACGCCGCATTCGCCGGCCAGGGCGTGGTCATGGAAACCTTCCAGATGTCGCAGACCCGCGGTTTCAAGACCGGCGGCACCGTGCACATCGTGATCAACAACCAGGTTGGTTTCACCATCAGCAACCCGCTGGACGCGCGTTCCACCGAGTACGCCACCGACGTTGCCAAGATGATCCAGGCGCCGATCCTGCACGTGAACGGCGACGATCCGGAAGCCGTGCTGTTCGTTACCCAGCTGGCTATCGACTACCGCATGCAGTTCAAGCGTGACGTGGTCATCGACCTGGTCTGCTACCGCCGCCGCGGCCACAACGAGGCCGACGAACCGAACGGCACCCAGCCTTTGATGTACCAGCAGATCAGCAAGCAGCGCACGACTCGTGAATTGTACGCTGAGGCACTGATCCAGGCCGGCCGCATCGATGCCGAGCGCGCCCAGGCCAAGATCGACGAGTACCGCAACGCGCTGGACAACGGCCTGCACGTGGTGAAGAGCCTGGTCAAGGAGCCGAACCGCGAGCTGTTCGTCGACTGGCGTCCGTATCTGGGCCATGCCTGGACTGCGCGTCACGACACCCGCTTCGACCTCAAGACCCTGCAGGAACTGTCGGCCAAGCTGCTGGAACTGCCGGAAGGCTTTGTCGTTCAGCGTCAGGTCGCCAAGATCTACGAAGACCGCCAGAAGATGCAGGCCGGTGGCTTGCCGATCAACTGGGGTTATGCAGAGACCATGGCTTACGCCACGCTGCAGTTCGAAGGTCACCCGATCCGCATGACCGGCCAGGACATCGGCCGTGGCACCTTCTCGCACCGTCACGCGGTGCTGCACAACCAGAAGGACGCCAGCACCTACGTACCACTGAAGAACCTGTTCCCGGGTCAGCCGAGCTTCGAGCTGTACGACTCCTTCCTGTCGGAAGAAGCGGTACTGGCCTTCGAATACGGTTACTCGACCACCACGCCGAACGCGCTGGTGATCTGGGAAGCCCAGTTCGGCGACTTCGCCAACGGTGCGCAAGTGGTGATCGACCAGTTCATCACCAGCGGCGAGCACAAGTGGGGCCGCCTGTGCGGTCTGACCATGCTGCTGCCACACGGTTATGAAGGGCAGGGCCCGGAGCACTCCTCCGCGCGCCTGGAGCGTTACCTGCAGCTGTGCGCCGAGCACAACATCCAGGTGTGCGTACCGACCACCCCGGCCCAGATCTACCACCTGCTGCGTCGTCAGGTCATCCGTCCGCTGCGCAAGCCGCTGATCGTCCTGACGCCGAAGTCGCTGCTGCGCCACAAGCTGGCCATCTCGACCCTGGAAGACCTGGCAGAAGGCTCGTTCCAGACCGTGATCCCGGAAATCGACAGCCTCGATCCGGCCAAGGTCGAACGCCTGGTCCTGTGCGGCGGCAAGGTTTACTACGACCTGCTGGAAAAACGCCGTGCCGAAGGCCGCGAAGACATCGCCATCGTGCGTATCGAGCAGCTGTATCCGTTCCCTGAGGACGACCTGGTGGAAATCCTGGCGCCGTACACCAACCTCAAGCATGCGGTCTGGTGTCAGGAAGAGCCGATGAACCAGGGTGCCTGGTACAGCAGCCAGCACCACATGCGCCGTATCCTGGGCCGCCACAACAAGGCACTGGTCCTGGAATACGCCGGTCGCGACGCATCTGCCGCGCCTGCTTGTGGTTACGCCTCGATGCACGCCGAACAGCAGGAAAAACTGCTGCAAGACGCGTTCACTGTCTAACGCCTTCGCGCACCTGAAACCGAATTTAAGGAAACACTGATAATGGCTATCGAGATCAAAGCCCCAACCTTCCCGGAATCGGTTGCCGATGGCACCGTTGCCACCTGGCACAAACAGCCGGGCGATGCCGTCAAGCGTGACGAGCTGATCGTCGACATCGAGACCGACAAGGTCGTCCTGGAAGTGCTGGCCACCGCCGACGGCGTACTGGGTGCCATCGTCAAGGGCGAGGGCGACACCGTTCTGTCCGACGAAGTACTGGGCTCGATCGTTGAAGGCGGTGCTGCCGCCGCTGCGCCAGCTGCCGCTCCGGCCGCTGCCGCTGCTGCTCCGGCTGCCGCTGCTGCCGACGCTGGCGAAGACGACCCGGTTGCCGCCCCGGCCGCGCGCAAGCTGGCCGAAGAGAACGGCATCGACCTGGCCAGCGTTGCCGGCACCGGTAAAGGTGGTCGCATCACCAAGGAAGACGTCGTCGCTGCCGTCGCCAACAAGAAGTCGGCACCTGCTGCGGCTGCCAAGCCTGCCGCCGCTGCCGCCCCGGTTGTCGTCGCTGCTGGCGACCGCACCGAGAAGCGTGTGCCGATGACCCGCCTGCGCGCCAAGATCGCCGAGCGTCTGGTCGAAGCCCAGTCGAGCATGGCCATGCTGACCACCTTCAACGAAGTCGACATGACCGAAGTCATGGCCCTGCGTTCGAAGTACAAGGACCTGTTCGAGAAGACCCACAATGGCGTGCGCCTGGGCTTCATGTCGTTCTTCGTCAAGGCTGCCACCGAAGCCCTGAAGCGCTTCCCGGCTGTCAACGCCTCGATCGATGGCAACGACATCGTTTACCACGGCTACGCCGACGTCGGTGTTGCGGTGTCCAGCGACCGTGGCCTGGTGGTACCGGTACTGCGTAACGCCGAGTCGATGAGCCTGGCGGAAATCGAGAACGGCATCGCCACCTTCGGCAAGAAGGCCCGTGACGGCAAGCTGGCCATCGAAGAGATGACTGGCGGCACCTTCACCATCACCAACGGTGGTACCTTCGGTTCGATGATGTCGACCCCGATCGTCAACCCGCCGCAGGCCGCGATTCTGGGTATGCACAACATCATCCAGCGCCCGATGGCCATCAATGGCCAGGTGGTGATTCGCCCGATGATGTACCTGGCGCTGTCGTACGATCACCGCCTGATCGACGGCAAGGAAGCGGTAACCTTCCTGGTCACCATCAAGAACCTGCTGGAAGATCCGTCTCGCCTGCTGCTGGACATCTAACCCTCTGGCTGCGTACCGTGCCGGCCCTGGCTCCTCAGGAAGCCATGCCGCGCGGTTCGCGGCTTGTAGCTTGTAGCTGATAAGGAATCTTTTATGACCCAGAAATTCGACGTAGTGGTGATTGGTGCAGGTCCTGGCGGCTATGTGGCTGCCATCAAGGCCGCACAACTTGGTCTGAAGACTGCCTGTATCGAGAAGTACACCGACGCCGAGGGCAAGCTGGCCCTGGGCGGCACCTGCCTGAACGTAGGTTGCATTCCTTCCAAGGCGCTGCTGGACAGCTCCTGGAAGTACAAGGAAGCCAAAGAGAGCTTCAACGTCCACGGTATCTCCACTGGCGAAGTGAAGATGGACGTCGCCGCGATGGTTGGCCGCAAGGCTGGCATCGTCAAGAACCTGACCGGTGGCGTTGCCACCCTGTTCAAGGCCAACGGCGTTACTTCGATTCAGGGCCACGGCAAACTGCTGGCTGGCAAGAAAGTCGAAGTCACCAAGGCTGACGGCACCACCGAAGTCATCGAAGCCGAGAACGTGATCCTGGCTTCCGGCTCGCGCCCGATCGACATCCCTCCGGCGCCGGTCGACCAGAATGTTATCGTCGACTCCACCGGCGCCCTGGAATTCCAGGCCGTGCCGAAGCGCCTGGGCGTTATCGGTGCTGGCGTGATCGGCCTGGAGCTGGGCTCTGTATGGGCTCGCCTGGGTGCTGAAGTCACTGTCCTGGAAGCCCTGGACACCTTCCTGATGGCTGCCGACACCGCCGTGTCGAAAGAAGCCCAGAAGACCCTGACCAAGCAAGGCCTGGACATCAAGCTGGGCGCGCGCGTCACCGGCTCGAAAGTCAACGGCAACGAAGTTGAAGTGACCTACACCGACGCCAACGGCGAGCAGAAGATCACCTTCGACAAGCTGATCGTCGCGGTCGGCCGTCGCCCGGTGACCACGGACCTGCTGGCTGCCGACAGCGGCGTGACCATCGACGAGCGTGGCTACATCTTCGTCGATGACTACTGCGCTACCAGCGTACCTGGCGTATACGCCATCGGTGACGTGGTACGCGGCATGATGCTGGCCCACAAGGCCTCGGAAGAGGGCATCATGGTGGTCGAGCGCATCAAGGGCCACAAGGCCCAGATGAACTACGACCTGATCCCGTCGGTCATCTACACCCACCCGGAAATCGCGTGGGTCGGCAAGACCGAACAGGCCTTGAAGGCCGAGGGCGTTGAGGTTAACGTGGGCACCTTCCCGTTCGCTGCCAGCGGCCGTGCGATGGCTGCCAACGACACCGGTGGTTTCGTCAAGGTCATCGCCGATGCCAAGACCGACCGCGTCCTGGGTGTACACGTGATTGGCCCATCGGCTGCCGAACTGGTGCAGCAGGGCGCAATCGCAATGGAATTCGGCACCAGTGCCGAGGACCTGGGCATGATGGTCTTCAGCCATCCGACCCTGTCCGAAGCGTTGCATGAAGCAGCGCTGGCAGTGAATGGCGGCGCCATTCACGTGGCCAACCGTAAGAAGCGTTAATTATAAGAAACCACGGCGGGCTGCCCGTCGTGAGTCTTGCGTGCATGACTCACCGCGGAAAGTCCGCCGGACCGGATCACATGGGAAAACCCGGGGTCAACGGTCACAGGTGGTGCGGCGCCAGTGATGGCGCAGCGCCGAAGCGCAGTACCTAACGAAGACGGTAAAAAGCATGAATCTTCACGAGTATCAGGGTAAGCAGCTGTTCGCTGAGTACGGCCTGCCAGTTTCCAAGGGTTTCGCTGTCGACACCCCTGAGCAAGCTGCAGAAGCCTGCGACAAGATCGGCGGGAACGAGTGGGTAGTAAAAGCCCAGGTTCACGCGGGTGGTCGCGGTAAAGCGGGCGGCGTCAAGCTGGTTCGCAGCAAAGAAGACGCCAAGGCGTTCGCTGCACAGTGGTTGGGCAAGAATCTGGTTACCTACCAGACCGATGCCAACGGTCAACCCGTCTCCAAGATTCTGGTCGAATCCTGCACTGACATCGCCAAAGAGCTGTACCTGGGCGCTGTAGTCGATCGTTCGAGCCGCCGTATCGTGTTCATGGCCTCCACCGAAGGTGGCGTGGACATCGAGAAGGTCGCTCACGAAACGCCTGAGAAGATCCTCAAGGCCACCATCGACCCGCTGGTCGGTGCTCAGCCGTTCCAGGGTCGCGAGCTGGCGTTCCAGCTGGGCCTGGAAGGCAAGCAAGTTCAACAGTTCGCCAAGATCTTCGTTGGCCTGGCCAAGCTGTTCAAGGATCACGATCTGGCCCTGCTGGAAGTGAACCCGCTGGTGATCAAGGCCGACGGCGACCTGCACTGCCTCGATGCCAAGATCAACATCGACGCCAACGCCATGTACCGTCAGCCCAAGCTGAAAACCTTCCACGACCCGTCGCAGGACGATGCTCGTGAAGCCCACGCTGCCAAGTTCGAACTGAACTACGTTGCCCTCGAAGGCAACATCGGTTGCATGGTCAACGGTGCCGGCCTGGCCATGGGTACCATGGACATCGTCAACCTGCACGGCGGCAAGCCGGCCAACTTCCTCGACGTTGGCGGTGGTGCTACCAAAGAGCGCGTTACCGAAGCGTTCAAGATCATTCTGTCCGACAGCAATGTCGCGGCCGTTCTGGTCAACATCTTCGGCGGCATCGTTCGCTGCGACATGATTGCCGAAGGCATCATCGGTGCAGTGAAAGAAGTCGGCGTTAAAGTTCCGGTCGTCGTTCGCCTTGAAGGCAACAACGCCGAACTGGGCGCTAAAGTACTGGCAGAAAGCGGTTTGAACATCATTGCGGCAACCAGCCTGACCGACGCTGCTCAACAAGTTGTCAAAGCTGCGGAGGGCAAGTAATGAGCGTCCTGATCAATAAAGATACCAAAGTCATCTGCCAGGGCTTCACCGGCTCGCAGGGTACTTTCCACTCCGAACAGGCCATCGCCTACGGCACCAAGATGGTCGGTGGTGTAACCCCAGGCAAGGGTGGCACCACCCACCTGGGCCTGCCAGTGTTCAACACTGTGAAAGAAGCTGTGGAAGCTACCGGCGCTGATGCTTCGGTCATCTACGTTCCTGCTCCTTTCTGCAAGGACTCGATCCTGGAAGCTGCCTTCGGTGGCATCAAGCTGATCGTGTGCATCACCGAAGGCATTCCTACCCTGGACATGCTGGATGCCAAGGTCAAGTGCGACGAGCTGGGCGTGACCCTGATCGGCCCTAACTGCCCAGGTGTCATCACCCCGGGCGAGTGCAAGATCGGCATCATGCCAGGTCACATCCACCTGCCAGGCAAGGTCGGTATCGTTTCGCGTTCCGGCACCCTGACCTACGAAGCTGTGAAGCAGACCACCGACGCCGGCTTCGGCCAGTCGACCTGTGTCGGCATCGGCGGTGACCCGATCCCGGGCTCCAACTTCATCGACATCCTGAAGCTGTTCCAGGAAGATCCGAAGACCGAAGCGATCGTCATGATCGGTGAGATCGGCGGTTCGGCTGAAGAAGAAGCCGCGGCCTACATCAAGGCCAACGTCACCAAGCCTGTGGTTTCCTACATCGCTGGTGTTACTGCACCTGCGGGCAAGCGCATGGGTCACGCTGGCGCCATCATTTCCGGCGGTAAGGGCACTGCGGACGAGAAGTTCGCCGCCCTGCAGGACGCTGGTGTGAAGACCGTGCGTTCCCTGGCTGATATCGGCAAGGCCCTGGCCGAGCTGACTGGCTGGGAAGTCAAGAAGTAATACTGCTACACCCCCCACGCGCACAGAGGCCACCTTCGGGTGGCCTTTGTCGTTTCCGGGGTTTGGGTATTCCTGGGCCGGCCCCTTCGCGGGTAAACCCGCTCCCACCGGAAATCACTAACCTTGAGCATTGTGAAGGACCTGTGGGAGCGGGTTTACCCGCGAAGAGGCCAGTACAGTCAGCAAAGATTTTTCGATGGGTTTGATAGGGGTTTTCACGCAGACGAAAGTTTCAATGCGAGGATAATCCCCCCTGTCCCCGGTCGCACAGACAACAAACACATACGCACATCGGACAAGCAGCACTGTGCCAGTGCGTTTAAGTGACAAAACAGTTACCCTACGCGCTCACTCTGTGCCCGTACCCCAAAAGGGAACGACACGCTAAACGGGTCTGGCCTATCAAGCCGGGCAGCATTTCCCCTCATCCAAAGGGAAATCCCCTCTCGAATCCCGATTTCAGCAGTGTGGTACTAACTTAAATGAAAGTTTTAAAAGGCCAGGACATTCTGGCGCTTGGCTTTATGACGTTTGCGCTTTTCGTAGGCGCGGGCAACATCATCTTCCCGCCTATCGTCGGCCTGCAGTCAGGTCCGCACGTGTGGATGGCCGCCCTGGGCTTCCTGGTGACCGCCGTGGGCCTGCCGGTCATCACCGTGGTCGCCCTGGCCAAGGTCGGCGGCGGCATGGATGCCCTGAGCAGTCCGATCGGCAAGTTCTTCGGTGGCCTGTTGGCGGCCGTGTGCTACCTGTCGGTCGGCCCGCTGTTCGCCACCCCGCGCACCGCGACCGTGTCGTTCGAAGTGGGTGTTGCACCGCTGACCGGCGAAAGCCCGCTGGCGCTGTTCATCTACAGCCTGGTGTACTTCCTCGTGGTACTGGCCGTGTCCATGTATCCGGGCAAGCTGCTTGACACCGTGGGCCGCTTCCTGGCGCCGTTGAAGATCATCGCCCTGGCGGTGCTGGGCATCGCCGCCTTCGCGCTGCCTGCCGGCACCATTGGTGAGGCGCAGCCGGCCTATGCCGCCGCGGCGTTCTCCAAGGGCTTCTCCGATGGTTACCTGACCATGGATACCCTGGGTGCTCTGGTGTTCGGTATCGTCATCGTCAACGCCATTCGCTCGCGTGGTGTCGAGTCGCCGAGGCTGATCACCCGCTATGCCATCATCGCCGGCCTGATCGCCGGTGTCGGTCTGGCCCTGGTATACATCAGCCTGTTCCGCCTGGGCGCCACCAGCTACGACATCGCGGCTGACGCCACCAACGGCGCGGCGGTACTGCATGCCTACGTGCAGCACACCTTCGGCTCGCTGGGCAGCGGCTTCCTCGCCGTGCTGATCGCGCTGGCCTGCCTGGTCACCGCGGTTGGCCTGACCTGCGCCTGCGCCGAGTACTTCAGCCAGATCCTGCCGCTGTCGTACCGCGCGCTGGTGGTGATACTGGCGGGCTTCTCGCTGCTGATCTCCAACCTCGGCCTGACCAAGCTGATCATGTTCTCGATCCCGGTGCTCACCGCGATCTACCCGCCGTGCATCGTGGTGGTCGGGCTGAGCTTCGTGAAGGACCTGTGGAACTCGCCAACCCGCATCCTGGCGCCGGTGATGCTGGTGTCGCTGCTGTTCGGCATGGTCGATGCGATCAAGGGCAGCAGCATTGCCCACGTGCTGCCGGACTTCATGGCGCACCTGCCGCTGAGCGACCAGGGCCTGGCCTGGCTGGTGCCTTCGGTGGTGACCCTGGTTGGCGCCGTGGCCTGCGACCGCCTGCTCGGCAAGCCGCGCGAGGCGCTGGCCTGATAGTCGAAGCCTGAGGGCGGCACCGGCCACAAGCCGAAGGGTGCTCGCCAAGGGTGGAAACTCAAGAGCCCCGTATCCGAGAGGATGCGGGGCTTTTTGTTTGCCTGCACTGGCCTCTTCGCAGCACAAGGCTGCTCCTACAAGTACAGTGCCGTACCTGTAGGAGCAGCCTTGTGCTGCGAAGAGGCCAGAACAGGCAATGCGGATTTCTGGGTGGGTGTGTGCCTTTTGCCGCTTGCCAGCGTCGAAATCCGGTCCCTATCCTTCAGGTATCTGGTCCTCTCGGGAACCCTGCATGAACTTCATCCAAAGCAACTTCAACAACCTGTTGGCCATCGCCTGGTTCGCTCTGTGCTGGGGCGGCTACACCCGCTATGCCATCTGGAAGGGCCGCGACACCGCGTGCCTGGCCAGCGTGCTGCACCTGTATCGCGAAGACTGGATGCGCCGCATGCTGCTGCGCGACAACCGCATCGCCGATGCCAGCGTGATCGGCAACCTTGAGCGCAACGCATCGTTTTTCGCCTCCAGCACCCTGATCATCCTTGCAGGTATCCTCACCGTGCTCGGGGCCTCCGACCGGGCGCTGTCACTGCTGGCCGACTTGCCGCTGGTTCAGCAGACCTCCCAGGGCATGTCGGAGATCAAGCTGCTGTGCCTGGCCATGGTCTTCGTCTACGCCTTTTTCACCTTCAGTTGGTGCATGCGCCAATACAACTTCGCTGCAGTACTGGTGGGTTCGGCGCCGATGATCGGCGAACGGCTGGTCAATGAACTGGAGCGCAAGGCATTCGCCTCTCGGGCAGCGCGGGTGCTGTCACTTGCCGCCAACCAGTTCAACTTCGGCCTGCGTTCCTATTACTTCGGTATGGCCATGTTGAGCTGGTTCATCAGCCCATGGTTGTTCATGGTCATGAGTGTCGGGGTAGTGCTGATTCTGTACCGCCGTGAGTTCCATTCGGATGTGCTGGATGTGATGGTGTTCACACCTACTGAAAGTGTCTCGCTCGAGCCCGCCAAGGAAACCACCGCACCTGCTACGTGAAACGTTTAATCCATAAACTTCAGGCACAAAAAAACCCGACAATGTCGGGTTTTTTTGTTTTAGCCGATTACTGCTTGGCAGGTTCGGCTGGGGCAGCAGGGGCAGCAGGGGCTGCTTCTGTTGCCGGGGCGGCTGGCGCGGCTTCCGGAGCCGGAGTAGCCGGAGCGGCTTCTTCGGCGGCCTTCTGCTCGGCTTCGGCCTGATCTTTGGCGGCTTCGGCGTTTTCCTTGGCAGCCTCGTTCATTTTATCCTGAGCTTCGCCCGCTTTTTCCTGGGCTTGCTCGGCGTGTTGCTGTGCGTCCTGGGCTTTGTCTTCGCTCGCTTTATCGCAAGCGGCCAGGCCCATGGCAGCGGCCAGCATCAGAGCAAAAGCAAAAGGTTTACGCATGGGGGTGTTTCTCCTTGGTGGAATAAGTGACTTGTTCCTTCGAGTGCAACTACGCGGAATAAGTTCCGCGAAGATTACACATATATAACGCCCCGTTCTATATGGACTTTTCAACGATTTTATGCAGCTGCGGCAATGCGCGGGGAAACAGCCGATGAGCGATTCAACCTTGATGGCCATGGCCGAGCGTTTTCTTTCGGCCCTGAAACATTGTCAGTTGTTGCAAATGCGCGTGGCGCAAGCCAATGCCGATGGCATGACCCTGGTTCTGCCCTGGTCACCGGCCATCGTCGGCAACCCGCAGACCGGCGCCGTGCATGGCGGCGCGCTGACCACGTTGATGGACACCACCTGCGGTATGGCCACGCTGTGCGTGCTGCCGCGCTTCGAAGTGTGCCCCACACTGGACCTGCGCATCGACTACATGCACCCGGCTGAGGCGGGCAAGGATATCTACGGCCACGCCCAGTGCTACCGGGTTACCCGCGATGTAATCTTCACCCGTGGCACGGCCTACCAGGACGATCCTGCCCAGCCGATCTGCCAGGTGGTGGGCACGTTCATGCGCCTGGGCCAGGAGATCAAGGGAGGCATCCGCTTCGGCAACAGCCTGAAGGAGGGCGGGGCATGATTCCGCGTGCGATTCGCCAACAGCTCAACGCCGCCCACGCGGTGGGAGACTATCAGCCATTACTGGCACTGATCCCCTACGCCGGCCTGATCGGCATCGAATGCGAGCGCGAGGGCGATGACCTGCTGTTCCGTCTGCCGGCCAGCCAGGACAACATCGGCAACCCGCTGCTACCGGCCATCCATGGCGGGGTTATCGCGGGGTTCATGGAGCTCTCGGCAGCGCTGTACCTGCTGATCTACAGCGAGAGCGCGAGCATTCCGAAGATCATCGACTTCTCCATCGATTACCTGCGCGCCGGGCATTTTCGTGATACCTACGCCCAGTGCCAGCTTTGGCGCCAGGGGCGGCGGATAACCAATGTGGCCATCACCGCCTGGCAGGGCGACAGGCAGTCGCCGATTGCCACGGCCCGCGCGCATTTCAAGATAGAACCGGAAAAGCCCTTGAAATCATCCGGGCAGCCCCCATCTGCATGACATCCGCCGCTAACGCAGGCCGAACCGGCCGCAAGGCGCCATCCGCCATCAGATCGGAGTTTTGAAGACCATGAGTGTGGAGACTCAAAAAGAAACGCTGGGCTTCCAGACCGAGGTAAAGCAACTGCTGCACCTCATGATCCATTCCCTGTATTCGAACAAGGAGATCTTCCTGCGTGAATTGATCTCCAACGCTTCCGACGCTGCCGACAAGCTGCGTTTCGAGGCCCTGGCCAAGCCAGAGCTGTTCGAGGGTGACGCCGACCTGAAGATTCGCCTGAGCTTCGACAAGGACGCCGGTACCGTGACCCTCGAGGACAACGGCATCGGCATGAGCCGCGAAGACGTCATTGCCCACTTGGGCACCATCGCCAAGTCCGGCACCGCCGACTTCATGAAGAACCTCACTGGTGACCAGAAGAAGGACTCGCACCTGATCGGTCAGTTCGGTGTGGGCTTCTACTCCGCGTTCATCGTGGCCGACAAGGTCGATGTTTACAGCCGTCGTGCCGGCCAGCCGGCCGCAGAAGGCGTGCACTGGTCGTCGAAAGGCGAGGGCGAGTTCGAAGTCGCCACCATCGACAAGCCGCAGCGCGGTACCCGCATCGTCCTGCACCTGAAGAAGGGCGAGCAGGAGTTTGCCGACGGCTGGCGCCTGCGCAACGTGGTCAAGAAGTACTCCGACCACATCGCCATGCCGATCCAGCTGCCGAAGGAGCAAGCTGCAGTCGAAGGTGAAGAAAAGCCGGCCGAAGAGTGGGAAACCGTCAACCGTGCCAGCGCCCTGTGGACCCGTCCGCGTACCGAGATCAAGGACGAGGAGTACCAGGAGTTCTACAAGCACATCGGCCATGACTTCGAAAACCCGCTGGCCTGGAGCCACAACAAGGTCGAAGGCAAGCTCGAATACAACTCGCTGCTTTACGTGCCGGCCCGCGCGCCGTTCGACCTGTACCAGCGCGAAGCGCCACGCGGCCTGAAGCTGTACGTGCAGCGCGTATTCATCATGGACCAGGCCGAGTCGTTCCTGCCGCTGTACCTGCGCTTCATCAAGGGTGTGGTCGATTCCAACGACCTGTCGCTGAACGTGTCGCGTGAAATCCTGCAGAAAGACCCGATCATCGACTCGATGAAGACCGCGCTGACCAAGCGCGTGCTGGACATGCTGGAGAAGCTGGCGAAGAACGAACCCGAGCAGTACAAGGGCTTCTGGAAGAACTTCGGTCAGGTGCTGAAGGAAGGCCCGGCCGAAGACTACGCCAACAAGGAAAAGATCGCCGGCCTGCTGCGCTTCGCTTCCACCCAGGACGACAGCGGCGAGCAGAGCGTTGCCCTGGCCGATTACCTGGCCCGTGCCAAGGAAGGCCAGGACAAGATCTACTACCTCACCGGCGAGTCGTACGCGCAGGTCAAGAACAGCCCGCACCTGGAAGTCTTCCGCAAGAAAGGCATCGAAGTGCTGCTGCTGACCGACCGTATCGACGAGTGGCTGATGAGCTACCTCAACGAGTTCGACGGCAAGGCCTTCGTCGATGTCGCCCGCGGTGACCTGGACTTGGGCAAGCTGGATTCGGAGGAGGACAAGAAGGCCCAGGAAGAAGTCGCCAAGGAAAAGGAAGGCCTGGTCGAGCGTCTGAAAGGCGCGCTGGGTGACAGCGTGGCCGAAGTGCGTGTATCGCACCGCCTGACCGACTCGCCGGCGATCCTGGCCATCGGTGAACAGGACCTTGGCCTGCAGATGCGCCAGATCCTGGAAGCCAGCGGGCAGAAGGTGCCGGAGTCCAAGCCAATCTTCGAGTTCAACCCGACCCACCCGCTGATCGAGAAGCTGGACAACGAGCAGAGCGAAGACCGTTTCGCCGAGCTGTCGCACATCCTGTTCGATCAGGCGGCCCTGGCGGCCGGTGACAGCCTGAAGGACCCGGCGGCTTACGTTCGTCGCCTCAACAAGCTGCTGGTCGAGCTGTCTGCTTGAGTTGATGCATAGGAAAGCCCGCTTCGGCGGGCTTTTTTCATGGCGAGCATATTGATGATGAGTGCCAAAGGAGTGCTTGATGAGCAAAGTAATCGTCGAATCGCTGGTCTATCACCTGTCCGGCAAGGCATATGAAAGCCGCCTGGTCTACGAGCCGGGCGTGCTGGGGCGACCGGGCCTGGTGATGGCGCCGAACTGGATGGGCATTGGCGAAGGGGCCGAGCGCATCGCCAAGGAAGTAGCCGAGAAGGGTTATGTGGTGCTGATTGCCGACCTGTACGGGCAGTCGGTGCGCCCATCCAATGCCGAAGAGGCCGGTGCGGCGATGATGCCGTTGAAGAACGACAGAGGCGAGCTGCGCAAGCGCATGCAGGAAGCCCTGGCGCAGTTGCTGGGGCAGTCGAAGGCGTTGCTGGAGCCGGGCAAGGTCGCCACGTTCGGCTTCTGCTTTGGTGGCTGCTGCGCCCTGGAGTTGGCCCGTACCGGTGCCGATCTGCGTGCGGCGGTGTCGTTCCATGGCACGCTGGACACGCCGAACCCTGAAGATGCCAAGCGCATCAAGGGCTCGGTGCTGGTATTGCACGGCGCCGCCGATCCGCTGGTGCCGAAAGAGCAACTGCCGGCGTTCGAGGACGAGATGAACGCGGCCAAGGTTGACTGGCAATTGCTGAGTTATGGTGGCGCGGTGCACTCGTTTACCGACCCGAGCGCCAATGTGCCGGGCAAGATGCAGTATGACCGGCGTACCTCGGAGCGGGCGTTCCGGGCGATGCATAACCTGCTGACCGAAGTGTTCCAGCGCTGAGGTTGCATGGGGCTGCTTTGCAGCCCATTCGCGGGTAAACCCGCTCCCACAGGTACTGCGCTGTCTGTGGGAGCGGGTTTACCCGCGAATGGGTCGCAAAAACGCCCCCCTTTCACCTAGGCAACTCGATTCGCGAGGTTTCCCCTGGCACCACCGGCCAATCCCTCGCAGCCCACTTGGCCCGGGCCTGTTCGATCAGTTCCACATCACTGGCGACAAAATTCCAGTTCATCCGCCGCGGCCCATCCAGTGGCGCGCCACCAATCAGCACCAGCTGGCACTCACTCTCCGCGTACAGCGTTACCTCTTCACCCTCCGGCAACACGATCAGGTTGCAGGCCTCGACCTGTTCATCGTTCAACATCAGCTCACCGTCGAGCAGGTAAAGTGCTCGCTGCACATGCTCGTTCGGCACCAGTAGCGTGGTTGCCGGTTGCATCTGTACATGCGCGTAAAGGGTAGGGGAGAGCACTGGCACCGGCGATTCCAGGCAGAACCCGCTACCGGCAATCATGCAGATGCGTACCCCGAGGCTGTCACTGACCGGCAGGCTCGCCGCCGGGTGATGGCTGTAGCTGGGTGCGCCTTGCTCATGTTCGCGCGGCGACGCCAGCCATACCTGCAACCCGTGCAGGCGTGAACCATGGGCCAGGGCATCTTCAGGCGTGCGCTCCACGTGGGCCACGCCGCTGCCAGCTGTCATCCAGCTGACATCACCAGGTAGCACCCGCTGGTCCGAGCCGAGGCTGTCCTTGTGCAGGATGGCCCCTTCGAACAGGTAGGTAAGGGTCGACAGGCCGATATGCGGGTGCTGGCGGATGTCCATGCCATGCCCCGGGGCATAGTCGGTTTCGAGCATATGGTCGAAAAACACGAACGGGCCGACGCTGCGGCATTGGGCCGACGGCAGCGGGCGCAGGATCGGTTGGCCCTCGACCGATTCGGCACGTGGGCGGATGACCAAGGGGCTGCTCATGGGAAGGCTCCAGGCGATGTGGAAATGCCCCAAGCATAGCGGTTTGCCCGCCCCGGCTGAACCGCCTCGTTGGCCGGCCGGTCTACAGGGCTGATAACCGGAGAAGGAAGCTGCCCCATGATCGCCAGAGCGCTGGCCTGCATGCTGTTGTCCACCTGGCTGTGCCACCCGGCGCAGGCGCGCGATTACCGCTACAGTGATGCGCACCTGCACTACGTCGACTTCTTCCAGGAAAGCGAAGGCATGCCTGCGCTGATCAAGGCCATGGATGCCGCTGGTATCGAGCAGTCGATGATTTCCGGCGTACCGGTGGCCAAGAAATGGCACGAAGACGAGCCCAAGCGCCCGCGCTATTACGCCGGTGATGACGCCGAGGCCTACTGGTACAGCGCCACGGATACCTACGTGGCCGCGGCGCTGCAGCAATTGCCCGACGAGCAGCGCAAGCGCTTTCATCCGTTCCTTACCGGCTTCAATCCGGTGGACAAGAACGCCTCCAGCCATATCGAGCGCATGCTCGAACTGTACCCGGGGCTGTGGCAGGGTATTGGCGAAGTGTTCACCCGCCACGATGACCTGACGGCACTGACCAGCGGTGACACGCCGCGCGCCAACAACGAGGCCATGACGCGCATCTACCACCTGGCGGCCGAGCGCGACTTGCCGGTGCTGCTGCATTCCAACATCACCTCCAAGCGCGAGCGCAATCCGCTTTACCTGACAGAGATCGAGGAGCCGCTGCGCAATCACCCACATACGCGGTTCATCTGGGCGCACGCCGGCAGCAGTATGGAGATCCACCGGCACCAGACGCAAATGGACTTTCTGCTGCCGGTGCTGACGCGGTTGCTGGAGGATTACCCGAACCTGTATGTCGACCTGTCGTGGAGTGTGCTGGAACCTTATCTGCTGGATGACCGGGGTGTGCCGCGCAAGGAATGGCTGGCACTGGTCGAGAAATTCCCGGAGCGGTTCATGCTGGGTTCGGATGTGGTGGGGCGGTTTGGCAGCCTTGGGGAGCAGATGCACGGGTTCAGGCCGTTTCTGGATGCATTGCCGGAACAAGTTGCCAACAAGGTGGCCAGGGAGAATTTTCTGGCTGTGTTGCCCAAACAATAGTATTTCGCCTGTGTCGGCCCTTTCGCGGGTAAACCCGCTCCCACAGGGACCGCGCTGCTCTTGAAACTGGCGCTGTACCTGTGGGAGCGGGTTTACCCGCGAAAGGGCCGGTACAGGCGACACAAATGAAAACGCCCCGAACCAGTCGGGGCGTTCTCGTTTACCGCATCAGCGTCTTACTTGCCTTCCCAGCGCTTGAGCACCAGGGTGGCGTTGGTGCCGCCGAAGCCGAAGCTGTTGCTCATGACCGTGTCGATCTTGGCGTTTTCTTCGGTCTTGCGCAGGATCGGCAGGTCGGCGACCTCCGGGTCCAGCTCGTCGATGTTGGCGGAGCCGGCGATGAAGTTGTTTTCCATCATCAGCAGGCAGTAGATCGCCTCGTGTACGCCAGCAGCGCCCAGCGAGTGGCCCGACAGGCTCTTGGTCGAGCTGATCTTCGGTGCATTGGCGCCGAACACTTCGCGAACGCCCTTGATCTCGGCAACGTCACCGACCGGGGTCGAGGTGCCGTGGGTGTTCAGGTAGTCGATCGGGGTGTCGACGGTCGACAGCGCCTGCTGCATGCAGCGGATGGCACCTTCGCCGCTCGGGGCAACCATGTCGTAGCCGTCGGAAGTGGCGCCGTAGCCGACGATTTCCGCGTAGATCTTGGCGCCACGGGCCAGGGCGTGTTCCAGCTCCTCGACCACCACCATGCCGCCACCGCCAGCGATGACGAAGCCATCACGGTCGGCGTCGTAGGCGCGCGAGGCCAGTTCCGGGGTTTCGTTGCGCTTGGTCGACAGGGCGCCCATGGCATCGAACAGGAACGACTGGCTCCAGTGCTCTTCTTCACCGCCACCGGCGAAGACGATGTCCTGCTTGCCCCACTGGATCTGCTCCAGGGCGGTGCCGATGCAGTGTGCCGAAGTGGCGCAGGCCGACGAGATCGAGTAGTTGATGCCCTTGATCTTGAACGGGGTGGCCAGGCACGCCGAAACGGTGCTGCCCATGGTGCGGGTAACGCGGTACGGGCCGACGCGCTTGACGCCTTTCTCGCGCAGGGTGTCCAGCGCTTCCATCTGGTTCAGGGTCGAGGCGCCGCCGGAGCCAGCCACCAGGCCGGTACGCGGGTTGGAAACCTGCTCTTCGGTCAGGCCAGCGTCCTTGATCGCGTCCTGCATCGCCAGGTAGGCGTAGGCGGCAGCGTGGCCGACGAAGCGGTAGACCTTGCGGTCGATCAGTTCTTCGAGGTTGAGGTCGATGGACCCGGAAACCTGGCTACGCAGCCCCATTTCCTTGTATTCCGGGTTGTAACGGATACCCGGACGGCTGTTGCGCAGGTTTTCGGTGACGGTAGCTTTGTCATTGCCCAGGCACGATACGATGCCCAGACCAGTGATAACGACGCGGCGCATGCGAATAACCCTTAGAAATTGTCAGTGGAGGTGAACACGCCGACCCGCAGGCCTTCGGCAGTGTAGATCTCGCGGCCGTCGACGCTGACCGAGCCATCGGCGATGGCCATGTTCAGCTTGCCCTTCAGGACGCGCTTGATGTGAATGTTGTAAGTGACTTTCTTGGCTTCGGGCAGTACCTGGCCGAAGAACTTCACCTCACCCGAACCCAGGGCGCGACCGCGGCCTGGCAGGCCCTGCCAGCCGAGGAAGAAACCTACCAGCTGCCACATGGCGTCGAGGCCCAGGCAGCCCGGCATTACCGGGTCGCCTTCGAAGTGACAGGCGAAGAACCACAGGTCCGGATTGATATCCAGCTCGGCGACCAATTCACCTTTGCCGTACTTACCGCCTTCTTCACTGATATGGGTGATGCGATCGACCATCAGCATGTTCGGCGCGGGCAGTTGCGCATTACCTGGGCCGAACAGCTCACCGCGACTGCAGCGCAGCAGGTCTTCCCGAGTAAAGGCGTGTTGTTTGGTCATGCGAGCTCCTCAATAACCCCCTGCGGCAGGGGATGAATCTTCCCGGCCGGCCCGATACGCATCGCGTCCGAGGCGGCAGCCTACAGGTAGACTATTGCGTTGTGGTGAAAGTCACAGTGCACCTGGTTAAAGAAGTACAGGTGTGCACTGAAACATCTATTTTCAGGTCCGATGAAGGTCCTGTCCAGTGTTTAAGACTGCCGCACTTTAGCATTTATCGCCAGTCGCGGTTGTCCGACCGGGTAGCCAGCGCTGCAGTACGCGCTGCAGTTCGGTGCGGCGCAAGGGTTTGCTCAGGTAGTCGTCCATGCCGGCGGCCATGCAACGCTCGCGGTCGCCCTGCAAGGCGTTGGCGGTCAAGGCGATGATTGGCAGCCCGGCGCCGTTGGGTAGCTGGCGGATACGCCGGGTGGCTTCATAGCCGTCCAGGTGTGGCAGGCGGCAGTCCATCAGCACGGCGGCGAAACGCTGCCGGCTGACCCGTTCGACCGCCTCCAGGCCGTCCTCGGCCGTGCATACCGTCAGCCCCAGGCTACGCAGCATGGCTTCGATGACACTCTGGTTGACCGGATTGTCTTCTACCAGCAGCACCTGATCATTTTCGGCCACCGCCGTTGGTGCAGCGCTTGGCGGCGTCAGCGAGACCGGGGCAGTGGTGGCCAGGGCCAATGGCATCTCCAGGGTGAAGGTCGAGCCCAGGCCTTCACGGCTTTCGCCGCGCAGCTTGCCGCCCATGCGTTCGGCCAGGGTGCGGGCGATCGACAGTCCCAGCCCGGTACCGCCATAGCGGCGGGAAATCGAGCTGTCGGCTTGCTGGAAGGCGACGAACATCATTTCCAGGCGGTCGTTGTCGATGCCGATACCTGTGTCGCGTACGCTGCAGGTCAGCCAGATCAGTTGCCGGTCGAGCACCTGCCAACGCGCCTCGACCTGTACCTGGCCGCGCTCGGTGAATTTCAGCGCGTTGCCTACTAGGTTCAGCAGGATCTGGCGGATGCGCGTGGGGTCGCCGTTAACCTGCAACTGCTCGGTACCAGCCGGCAGCTGCAGGTGCAGGGCAAGGCCGCGCTGCTGGGCGCTGTGCTGGAACGACTGGACGCTACTGGTAATCAGCTCACCCAGGTTGAAGTCGATGTGTTCCAGCTGCAGTGCGGCGCGCTCGATGCGCGAGAAGTCGAGGATGTCGTTGATGACTTTGAGCAGGTGCCCTGTGGACTCGCTGGCCACCGCAGTGTACTCGGCCTGTTCGTTGCTCAGTGGCGTGGTTTCCAGCAATTGCAGCATGCCCAGCACGCCATTCATCGGCGTGCGCAACTCGTGGCTCATCATCGCCAGGAAGTCCGATTTGGCGCGGTTGGCCTGTTCGGCTTCCTCGCGGGCCTGGATCAGCTCGGCAATGGCCTGCTTCTGTTCATCGCTGGCCTGCTCCAGGGCGTGGGCCAGGTTATTGATGTGGCGCGCCAGGTGGCCCAGCTCGCTGTCATCGACCACCGGCAACAGGGTGTTGTACTCGCCCTGCTGGATGGCCTTGACCGCATGGCCCATGTCGCTGATCGGCTTGGCCAGGCTCAGGGCCAGGCGGCGCGCCAGCAAGAAGGTGAACAGCAGGGCGAACAGTGCGAGGATGCCGGCCTTGATCACGATTTCCTGCTGGCGCTGGCTGAAGGCATCATCGGACATCCCGACGATCACCCGGCCCAGGTAGTCGTCGCCGATGGCCGGGGTGGTGGCCTTGCCCTGTTGCAGGAAGTCGCTGTCCAGGCGGATTTGCTGCAGGCGGATGGGCGCCTGGAACACTTCGACGCGCTGTGCGCGGTTGGCGCTTTCGTCGGACTGCTCGACGTAGACCAGGATGTGGTTGCGGCTGTCCTGCACTTCGAGGAAGCGCACGTGGGGGATGCTCAGGGTGGCGCGCATCAGGCCCTCGAGCACTTCGTTGTTGCCCGAGATCACCCCGTACTCCGAGGCTGGCGCCAGTTGGTTGGCGATCAGTTGCCCGGTGTGGTTCAGTTCCTGGCGCAGGTCCTGGATGCGTACGAAGGTGAAAAAGCTGATCAGCAGCAAGGTCAGCAGCAGGGCAGGGCCGAGGCTGATGATCTGGGTGCGGGTGTGGATGTCCCAGCTCAGGCGCTTGCTCATGGGGTGGGTTCTCCTTCGGCCAGGGCCTTGGCGGCGGCGTTCGGATCGATCGGTTCAAGGCCCAGGGCGCGCGCCACCTGCTGGTTGCCGCTGACGCCGAAGCGTGTCGGGTACAGGCTGCGCGGCCAGCGCGCCGGTGGCTGGTCGAGCAACTGGTCGAGCACCGCCAGCCAGTCGTCCTGGTCGCTGAAGGTGCTGGCCAGGGCGCCGGCGCGTACGAACCCGGCGTTCGGGCCGATCAGTGCCATCTGTCTGCCATAGCTGCTCAACAGCAGGTTTTTCGCAGTCTTGGAGTTGTACAGGTCGGGGTCGTCCAGCCCCAGCAGCACGTCACTGTTGGCCAGCAAATGTTGCAGAGGGCGGCTGTCGCGCGGATCGGGCCAGTCCTGGGCAACGATCTCCAGGCCCAGCGGGCGGGCGGCATTGCGCAGCTCTTCGAGCAAAAAGCTGCTGTGCTCAGCGTACAGCACACCAATGCGCTGGGCCTGAGGCAGCAGGTAGTGGGCAAGGCGCAGTTGCCGGCCCAGCTGCGGGTCGCTCCACAGCAGGGTGAGGAACGCGGGACGCGACTTTCCCAGGCGCTGTTCAGCCTGTACCCGGCTGACCCGCATGGCCATGGCTGGCGGACCGGCGGTTTCCCCAAGGCGCCATTCCAGTGCGGCGTTGTCCAGCAGGATCAGGCGCAGGTCAGCCCTGAGCTTGCCCGGGCGTGGCAGGTCTGCGGTGGTCTGGAAGTGCACATGATCGTGCGGCCGGCGGCTTTCCAGCGCAGCGACGAAACTGCGAATGCCGGGCTGGTCTTCCGCGCCTACCAACAGGATTTCGTTGGCGGACAGCGGCCCCATCGGCCACAGGCACAACAGTAACAGGCGCAGCAGCAGGGCCATCAGAACTCCAGCTCCGCGCTGACGCTCAGGCGGTGGCGGCTGTCGTAGCGGTTCTGGATTACCGTGGTCGGCTCATCGTCCAGGCGTTGTTGCCACAGCGCCGCCAATTCCAGGTTGCTGCCATGCACCCGGAAACGCTTGGCCAGGCGCAGGTCCAGACGCTCGTAGCGATACTGGTTGAGTGCATCGTCACCGTAATAGAACAACGCGCTGGACCAGCCGTCGCCCCATTCGCGCATCCACCCGGCCGAGCCGCTGTTGCGGGCGCTGAGGCGGCGGTCGTCGGGGTTGCTGGCCCAGGCATCGACATAGGCGTAGGTCAGGCGCAGGCGGTCGCGCAGGGTCGGGCGCCAGTCCAGTTGCGCCTCGCTGCCGCTGAAGCGGGCCTTGTTAGCGTTGCTGGCGATGTACTGGTTGTTCTTCAGGGGCTCGCTGATCATGCCGGTGATCTCGTCGTAGAACAGCTTCACATCCATGTTCAGGTCGATGTCGCTGAAGTAGCCGTTGTAGCCCAGCTCGCGCGAGCGCATGCGTTCCTGGTCGAGGTCGCCCGGGCCGCGGGTCTTGACGAAGTACTCGCCGTTCTGCAGGCCGAAAGCGTTGGGGGTCAGGTTCTTGACTGTGTAGCTCCAGTTGACGTTGTTCTCGAACATATCGGGCGAGCGTACCGCCTCGGAGTACACCGCACGCAGGCCATGGCGCGGGGTGATCAGGTAGTTGACCGCCACGCGCGGGGTCAGCGAGCTGTCGGACAGGCGTGAGTCCTCGAACATGGCGCCGCCCTGCAGGATCCAGTGCTCGTCGGCGCGCCACTCCAGCTGGCCGAACAGGCGCCAGGTCTGGTCGTCGATGCTGCCGTTGAAGTAAGTCTGCGAGTCGGCACGATCATAGCGGTAGTTCATGCCGCTGAGCAGGCGCAGGCTGTCGGTCAGGCTCAGGGTGTCCTGGATTTCCAGGTCGTAGCGGGTTTCGCGGGTGCTCTGGTCGACGTCGCCGCAGACCTGTTGATCTCCGTCCTTCTCCTTCCATTGCTTTTGCACCTTATCCAGGAGCTCACTCAGAACGGGGTCGCTGGTCGAAAGTGGCGTTCCTCCAGCGATACCGCGCGCTACTTTCTCGGCAAAATCGGGGTTGATTTGCCAGATCTGAGTCAATTCGGGGCTGAACGATTGCAAGGCATCGCAAGCGCGCCAGACCTGCTGGCGGTCAAAGTGCTGAGCCGAGCCCTGGATATAGAGGCTGTGCTCTGAGCTGAAATCCTTGGTCCAGCGCAATGAGCCGGCGTAGTCCTTGGCATTGACGTCTGCGTTGTTTCCCGCCTCATATTTTTTGAACACCGGCTGATAGGTATAAGGCCTCTGGTTGCTGCCTTCCTTGGCCGCCAGTTGCCATTCCAGGGTCTGGTCGTGCGCCAGGCTGTGACTGGCGTTGAGGGTAAAGCGGGTCAGCCGGCGGCTGTCGCGGTAGTCCTGGCCGAACTGGTTCTCGTCGAAGCCATCGTCCTGCTGGCCGGACAGCGACAGGCGCATGTCGCCGCCCTCCCAGCCGAAGCCGTGGCTGGCGTAGAAATCGTTGATGCCATCCTGGCCGCGGGTCATCTTCAGTCGCGTGCCATGGCTGTCGGCGGGGTTGCGGGTAAGGATGTTGACCACTGCCATCAGCGCGTTGGCGCCGTAGCTGACCGTGTTGGGGCCGCGGAACACCTCGATGCGTTCGATGTCCTCCATGGCCAGGGGGATGTCGCTCCAGTCCACCGTGGCCAGGCCGGCACGGTACACCGAACGGCCATCGATCAGTACCTGCATGCGCCGGGCGTCGTTGACGTTGCTGCCGTGGTAGTTGACCGTGGGTTGGTTGCCGGCGTTGTAACCCACCATCATGCCCGGCACCAGGCGCAGCAGCTCGGGGATGTCACGGGCACCGCTGGCGCGGATCAGCTCGCTGTCGAGCACGGTCATGCTGCCTGGCACTGCGGCCGGGGATTGTTTCAGGCGCGTGGCGGTCAGAACCTGCGGCAGGTCCGTGTTGTCGATGAACAGATCATCGGCCATGGCCGGGCCACCGAGCAGGGCGGTCAGTAGGAGCAGGCGCGGGTACGGGGGCGTGCCAGGGAACACAAAGCGGCCTTGTATCAGGATTGAAACAGGCATGGTAACTGACCTTGGCGTATTTGCCAGTGAGTGTTGGGCGTACTTCTTGAGATGTGCAGTGTGGCGAAAATCGAGCGCCGCCCGCGCGGCGCTTCGCGGGACAAGCCCGCTCCCACATTTGTTGCAACGTGGCCATGCTTGTGGGAGAGGCGTTGTCAGCTTTGGTACAAGGCTTGAGGCAAGTGGGGCGGCAGCAATGCCAACTCAGGAATCCAGCCAGCCCAACAAGGCTGGCAACCATGGCCTGACAGGTTCGGCACGTTGCAACAAATGTGGGAGCGGGCTTGTCCCGCGAAGCGCCGCGCGGGCGGCGCTCGATTTCAAGCGCGCAGATGAACGCATGTCATGCACTGCCGTATAATGGCCGGGTCGCCACTTATTATTGGCTTTAACGGATTGGATATGACTGAACAGCAACCTGTTGCAGTTCTGGGAGGCGGCAGCTTCGGCACCGCCGTGGCGAACCTGCTGGCGGAAAACGGTGTGCCGGTGCGTCAATGGATGCGCGACCCGGAACAGGCCGAGGCCATGCGCGTCAATCGCGAGAATCCGCGCTACCTCAAGGGCATCCGCTTGCACGATGGCGTCGAACCGGTCAGTGACCTGCTGGCCACCTTGCAGGCCAGCGACCTGATTTTCGTCGCCCTGCCATCGAGTGCCTTGCGCAGCGTGCTGGCCCCGCATGCCGAGCTGCTGCGCGGCAAGGGCCTGGTCAGCCTGACCAAGGGCATCGAAGCGCAAAGCTTCAAACTGATGAGCCAGATCCTCGAGGAAATCGCCCCCGAGGCGCGCATCGGCGTGCTGTCCGGCCCCAACCTGGCCCGTGAAATCGCCGAACATGCGCTGACTGCGACGGTGGTCGCCAGCGAGGACGAAAAACTGTGTCAGCAGGTGCAGGCCGTGTTGCACGGGCGTACCTTCCGCGTCTACGCCAGTGCCGACCGCTTTGGCGTCGAGCTGGGCGGGGCGCTGAAGAACGTCTACGCCATCATCGCCGGCATGGCGGTGGCCCTGGGCATGGGCGAGAACACCAAGAGCATGCTGATTACCCGTGCCCTGGCCGAGATGACCCGCTTTGCCGTCAGCCAGGGCGCCAACCCCATGACTTTCCTCGGCCTGGCTGGTGTGGGTGACCTCATCGTCACCTGCTCCTCGCCCAAGAGCCGTAACTACCAGGTTGGCCACGCGCTGGGCCAGGGCCTGAGCCTGGAGCAGGCGGTCAACCGCCTGGGCGAAGTGGCCGAAGGCGTCAACACCCTCAAGGTGCTCAAGGCCAAGGCGCAGGAGGTGCAGGTGTACATGCCGCTGGTGGCGGGCCTGCATGCCATTCTGTTCGAAGGCCGTACGCTGAACCAGGTGATCGAGCACCTGATGCGTGCCGAGCCGAAGACCGATGTCGATTTCATTTCCATCAGCGGTTTCAACTGAGCCTTGAGCGGCTCTGACAACAGCAAGGAGCAACACATGAACGATACGCCCGAGCGCGCCCAGCGCGAGTCGATCATCCTGCGGGTCCTGTGGATGCTGGTGTTCCTGGTGGTCTGGCAACTGGCCGAGCTGCTGCTCGGTGGCCTGGTGCTGGTACAACTGGTCTACCGCCTGGTGTACGGCGCCCCCAGCGCAAGCCTGATGAACTTCGGCGACAGCCTGAGCCAGTACCTGGCGCAGATCGGTCGCTTCGGCAGTTTCCACAGTGACCAGAAACCCTGGCCGTTCGCCGACTGGCCGGCACCGCGTGCCCCGGAAGGCGAGGCGCCGCACGCCGTAGCCCCGGCCCCGCACCCGGTGCGTGATGAGGAGCCCAAGCTGTGAAGCTGTGGGTGCTGCGCCACGGCGAAGCGGAGTCGCGGGCCAGCAGCGATGCCGAGCGCCGGCTGACCGCCCATGGCCGCGAGCAGGTGCTGCACAGCGCCGCCCGCCTGCTGGGGCAGCCGTTGCAGGCGATCATCGCCAGCCCTTACGTCCGTGCCCAGCAAACGGCCGCCCTGGTACATGACACCCTGGGTTTCGCCGAACCGGTGCGCACCGTGCCCTGGCTGACGCCCGACACTGATGTGCAGCAGGTCATCGGCGAAATCGAGCGCCTGGGCCTGGAGCATGTGCTGCTGGTCAGCCACCAGCCGCTGGTGGGGACCCTGGTCGGTGCGCTGGAGCATGGCCACCAGCAGCAACCAGCGGGCATGAGCACTGCAAGCCTGGCGGAGTTGGAAGGGGACTGGCCGCTGGCTGGGCTGATGACGCTTCGGGCGATCAACTCGCCGGCCTGAGTTCTCAGGCTATCTCGGTTTCCTGTAGGAGCAGCCTTGTGCTGCGAAGAGGCCAGTAGGGCAATAGCTCTTCTCCGGCAGTTATGGCCTCTTCGCAGCACAAGGCTGCTCCTACAGGCAGTGCCCGCGCCCACAAGCCTGACCTGATAGCCCTCGCCGATGACCTTTCCGGACGTTGCCGAACCGCCCCACGATACCGACAATGGGCCATCATCCCCCATCCGGACCTGGCGCCATGTCGCAGCAGATCTTCTTCGCCCATGCCAACGGTTTCCCCTCGGCCACCTACGGCAAGCTGTTCGCTGCCCTGGCGCCGGACTACCAGGTGCAGCACCTGGCCCAGCACGGGCACGATCCGCGCTTTCCGGTGGACGACAACTGGCAGAGCCTGGTCGATGAACTGCTGCACCACCTGGCCCGGCAAGACCAGCCCGTATGGGGCGTCGGCCATTCGCTGGGCGGGGTGTTGCACTTGCACGCAGCCTTGCGCTGCCCCGAGTATTACCGCGGCGTGGTGATGCTCGACTCGCCGGTGCTCACCCGCGCCGACCAGTGGCTGCTGCGCACCGCCAAGCGCTTCGGCTTCATCGACCGTATCACCCCGGCTGGCCGCACCCTGGGGCGCCGCGAAACCTTCAATGACCGCGACAGTGCCCGGGACTATTTCGCCGGCAAGTCACTGTTCCGCCATTTCGACCCCGACTGCCTGGATGCCTATATCGAGCATGGCCTGCAGGCGAAGGAGCAGGGGCTGCAGTTGCGCTTCGACCCGGCCACGGAAATCAGCATCTACCGCAGCATCCCGCATACCAGCCCTGCACCTGCACGGCAGTTGCAGGTGCCACTGGCCATGGTCCGCGGCGAGCGCAGCAACGTCATTCGCCGTCACCATACCTTGGCCGTGCGCGGCATGCCCAAGGGCGAATACCACAGCGTGCCGGGTGGGCACATGTTCCCGCTGGAGCGGCCAACTGACACCGCCAGCCTGATCAAGGGCCTGTTCGACCGCTGGAGCCAGGCATGAGCGCGCAGGTCGAGGAAATCCGCCTGAGCCTGGGCCATATCGAACTGGCGGCGCACCTGTTCGGCCCCGAGGACGGGCTGCCGGTGATCGCCCTGCATGGCTGGCTGGACAACGCCAACAGCTTCGCCCGCCTGGCGCCGCAACTGAAAGGCCTGCGCATCGTCGCCCTGGACCTGGCCGGGCATGGTTACTCGGAGCACCGGCCGCTCGGTGCCGGCTACGCCCTGGCCGACTACGCCCATGACGTGCTGCGGGTGGCCGAGCAGCTGGGTTGGCAACGTTTCGCCCTGCTGGGCCATTCGCTGGGGGCAATCATTTCGGTGCAACTGGCTGGCGCGTTGCCGGAGCGGGTCAGCCATCTGGCCCTGATCGACGGCGTCATCCCGCCGACTGGCGCCGAGCAGGATGCCGGTGAGCGGTTGGGCATGGCACTGCAGGCCCAGTTGCGCCTGGATGGCAAGCGCAAGTCGGTATACACCACACTGGAGCAGGGCGTGCAGGCGCGCATGAAAGGCATGGTCGCGGTCAGCCGCGAGGCCGCCGAGCTGCTGGCCCAGCGTGGCCTGATGCCGGTGCCCGGAGGCTACAGCTGGCGCAGCGACAGCCGCCTGACCCTGCCATCGCCAGTGCGCCTGAGCGAGGCCCAGGCCATGGCCTATGTGCGCAGGGTGAGCTGCCCGGCGTGCCTGGTGGTGGCCGCCGACGGCATGCTGGCGCGCCACACCGGGTTGCTGGAACAGCTACCCTTTGAGCAGGTGACGCTGCCCGGTGGCCATCACCTGCACCTGAACGATGAGCAGGGCGCGGCCCTTGTCGCAGACTGTTTCAATCGCTTTTTTGGCTTTGCTTGACTTGCACCGGACAAGTGTCGAGGCTTGGTGGGTTGAACAGGGAGACAACCATGCAACTGCCAGACATCCTGGAGCTTCACCCCGGCGCTGAGCGCCGCCTGGTTCGCCAATGAGCGCGCCTGTTGCCATCCGTAATGCCTTCGCTGCCTGCCTGCTGTTCGCCAGCCCAGTGTCGTGGGCCGGCAGCCTGCCGGTGCCGGTGGACGCCAAGGTAGTCGACCAGCGTCCGGGTGTGGAGCAGGAGCGCGTCTACCCCATGGGCCCGCTGCGCAAGATCAGCGGCCGCCTGCGGGTCGAGGACAAGATAGAAAGCCGCGGCCAGGTCAGCTCGGTAACCTATGAACTGCCGGTCGAACGTACCGCCCGCGAAGCCTTTACCAGCGCTCGTGAAGCACTGCAGCGTGATGGTGGCTACCCGCTGTTCTGGTGCCAGGGCCGCGATTGCGGCGAGGCCAGCCTGTGGGCCAATGACGTGTTCGGCAATGCCCGCCTCAACGGCGGTGACGAGCAGCAGGCGTTCATTCTGCTGCGCCGCTCGGCGGAGCAGGCCGACACCCTGGTCGCGCTGTACAGCGTCACCCGCGGCAACCGCCGCGCTTACCTGCACGTGGAAGAGTTTGTCGCCGGCAGCCCGCTGGGCGAACTGCTGCCGACCGCCGCCACGGTGCTGCGCGAGATGCGCGATACCGGCAAGCTCGACTACCCTGACCTGGCCGCGCCGCAAGACACCTGGGCCAACCTGCTGGCTCGCAGCCTGAACCTCGACAGCACCCTGCGTGCCAGCCTCAGTGGCGCCCAGGCTGAAGCCTGGCGCGAGGCGCTGGTCAAGGCAGGGGTGCGCAATAGCCGCCTCGAAGTCGGTAGCGCGCCTACCGACGGCCTGCACCTTGAACTGATCCGTTGAAGAGCACCACCATGGCTAACAATGACCGCTTGCTGGTCCAGATTCTGCTGCTGGCGCTGCTGGGTGCCGGCCTGTGGGTAATGGCACCTTTCATTTCAGCGCTACTGTGGGGTGCCATTCTGGCCTTTGCCAGTTGGCCCTTGATGCGTTTGCTGACGCGTGTGCTGGGCGGGCGCGAAACCCTGGCGGCAAGCCTGCTGACCACCGCCTGGATCCTGATCGTGGCGCTGCCGCTGGTGTGGCTGGGGTTCAACCTGGCCGATCACATTCGCGATGCGACGGCGTTCGTGCGTGACGTGCAGGTGGACGGCCTGCCTGATGCCCCGGCCTGGCTGGGTGGCATCCCGTTCGTTGGCGAGCGCCTGGTCAGTTGGTGGCAATCGCTGGACCAGCACGGCGCGGCCTTGCTGGCCTCGGTCAAACCGCACCTGGGGCAGGTGGGCAACTGGTTGCTGGCACGTAGCGCCCAGATCGGCAGTGGCGTGCTGGAACTGACCCTGAGCCTGGTGTTCGTGTTCTTCTTCTACCGCGACGGCCCGCGCTTGTCGGCGTTCGTCCTGCGCTTGCTGCACCGCTTGATGGGCGACCGCGGCGAGTACTACCTGGAGCTGGTGGCCGGTACGGTGCAGCGGGTAGTCAACGGGGTGATCGGTACGGCCGCCGCACAGGGCGTGCTGGCGTTGATCGGCTTCCTGATCGCCGGTGTACCCGGGGCCATCGTGCTGGGTCTGGTGACCTTCATGCTCAGCCTGATCCCCATGGGCCCGCCACTGGCCTGGATCCCGGCCACCGGCTGGCTGGTATGGAAGGGCGAGTACGGCATGGCGGTGTTCCTGGGAGTTTGGGGCACCTTCATCATCAGTGGCGTGGACAACGTGCTCAAACCGTACCTGATCAGCCGTGGCGGCAACCTGCCGTTGGTTATCGTGCTTCTGGGGGTGTTCGGTGGTTTGATTGCCTTTGGCTTCATTGGCCTGTTCATCGGGCCGACCTTGCTGGCGGTCGGCTACAGCCTGCTGCTGGACTGGAGCCGCAACGCGGCGCAGCAGCCGCCTCAGCAATAAACCTGTACTGGCCTCTTCGCGGGTTCACCCGCGAAGAGGCCGGTACAAACAATACAAAACGTTGATCTTTACACCTTCTTTATAGCCACCCCCACCCCTCGATCTCGCCCCTTTACGCCCCTCGCTCGGACAATTTCCCCAAAGCGGCCCAAGCCGCACCACGGGGAGAACCACACATGAACATGCTCGACGGGCTGTCACTGCTGCTGGCAGTGGCATTGGCGTTTTATCTGCTGGTGGCGCTGCTGCGCGCCGATCGCAGCTAGGGAGCGGCCATGCACAGTTACGACTTCGCCTTGCTCTTGGCATTTTTCGCCATCGTGCTGCTACCGGCACCCTGGCTCGGGCGGTTCTACTTCAAGGTCATGGAAGGCCAGCGCACCTGGCTTTCGCCTGTGCTGGGCCGGGTCGAACAGGCCTGCTACCGGCTGGCGGGTGTGCGCTCCAGCCAGGAGCAGAACTGGCAGCAGTACACCCTGGCCCTGCTGGCCTTCAACCTGACCGGGTTCCTGCTGCTGTTCACCGTGCTGCTGTTGCAGGGCTACCTGCCGTTGAACCCGCAGCACCTGCCCGGCCAGGAATGGTCGCTGGCGTTCAACACCGCGGTCAGCTTCGTCACCAACACAAACTGGCAGGCCTACAGCGGTGAGGCGTCGGTCAGCTACTTGAGCCAGATGCTTGGCCTGACCGTGCAGAACTTCGTCAGCGCCGCAACCGGCCTGGCCGTGTTGGTGGCGCTGTGTCGTGGCATCGCCCGGCGCAGCGCGACGACGCTGGGCAACTTCTGGGTCGACATGACCCGCGCGACCCTCTATTGCCTGCTGCCGCTGTGCCTGCTGCTGGCATTGTTGCTGGTGTGGCAGGGCGTACCGCAAACCCTGGCCGATTACGCCCACGCCGTCACCCTGCAAGGCACCGAGCAGACCATCCCGTTGGGCCCGGCCGCCAGCCAGATCGCCATCAAGCAACTGGGCACCAATGGCGGTGGCTTCTTCGGGGTCAACTCGGCGCACCCGTTCGAAAACCCCACGGCCTGGAGCAACCTGTTCGAGGTGGCTTCGATCATCCTCATTCCGGTGGCGCTGGTGTTCACCTTTGGCCACTACGTGAAGGACCTGCGCCAGAGCCGCGCCATCCTCGCCTGCATGCTTGCCCTGTTCCTGATCGGCGGCAGCACGGCGTTGTGGTCCGAGTACCAGCCCAACCCCGCCCTCGAGAGCGCGCAGGTACAGCAAAGCGCCCCTATGGAGGGTAAGGAAAGCCGCTTCGGCACCACCGGTTCGGTGCTGTGGACGGTGACTACCACCTCTGCTTCCAATGGTTCGGTCAATGCCATGCACGACAGCCTCAACCCGCTGACCGGCATGGTGGCAATGGTCAACATGATGGTCGGTGAGGTGATCTTCGGCGGCGTCGGTGCAGGGTTGTACGGCATGCTGCTGTTCGTGCTGATCGCGGTGTTCCTGGCCGGGCTGATGATCGGCCGCACCCCGGAATACCTGGGCAAGAAGCTGCAGGCACGCGAGGTGCAGTTGTTGGTGGCGACCCTGCTGGTGATGCCTGTCGGCGTGCTGGTCCTCGGCGCCGTCGCTGCCAGCCTGCCAGGCCCGGCGGGTGCGGTCAGCAACCCCGGTGCGCATGGCTTCAGCCAGCTGCTGTACGCCTACACCTCCGGCGCGGCCAACAACGGCTCGGCCTTTGCCGGCTTCGGTGCCAGCACGGTGTACCACAACCTGATGATCGGCCTGGCCATGCTCATCGGTCGCTTCGGCTACATCCTGCCGGTGCTGGCGCTGGCCGGCAGCCTGGCGGCGAAGAAAAGCGCGCCCCAGGGGCTGAACAGCTTCCCCACCCATGGCCCGCTGTTCACTGGCCTGCTGCTGGTCACCATCCTGCTGGTAGGCGGCCTGACCTTCCTGCCGACCCTGGCCCTTGGGCCAATCGCCGAACACTTGAGTCTGGGTTTTTGAGGACCGACCATGAACATGCCCATTCCTGAAGTACAAGCCCGGCACAGTGCCAAGGACCAGACCCGCTTCGCCGCGTTGTGGCGTCCGGCGCTGGTGCAGGCATTCGTCAAGCTCGACCCGCGCCAGCTCAAGCGCTCGCCGGTGATGCTGGTAGTTGCCCTGACTGCTGTGCTGACCACCGTACTGTGCTTTGCCCCCGGCAGCGGTGTGAGTACCGGTGTGGCCGTGCAGATCGCCCTGTGGCTGTGGTTCACCGTGCTGTTCGCCAACTTCGCCGAGGCCCTGGCCGAAGGCCGTGGCAAGGCCCGCGCCGACAGCCTCAAGGCAGGCAGCCAGGGCCTGACCGCCCAGCGTCGCAAGCGCGATGGCAGCTACGAAACCGTCGCGGCCAGCGCGTTGCGCAAGGACGATGTGGTGCGCGTGGTGGCCGGCGAAATGATCCCCGGTGACGGCGAGGTGCTCGACGGTATTGCTGCGGTCAACGAGGCCGCCATTACCGGCGAGTCCGCGCCGGTGATCCGCGAATCCGGCGGCGACCGTTCGGCGGTGACCGGTAATACCCGGCTGGTCTCCGACTGGCTGTTGATCCGCATCACCAGCAACCCCGGCGAATCAACCCTCGACCGTATGATTGCCCTGGTCGAAGGTGCCAAACGGCAGAAGACCCCGAACGAGATCGCCCTTGACATCCTGCTGATCGGCCTGACGCTGATCTTCCTGATCGTGGTAGTGACGCTGCAGCCGTTCGCCCACTTCGTGGGTGGCAGCTTGCCGCTGATCTTCCTTGCCGCGCTGCTGGTGACGCTGATCCCGACCACCATCGGCGGCCTGCTGTCGGCCATTGGCATTGCCGGCATGGACCGGCTGGTGCGGTTGAACGTCATCGCCCGCTCGGGCCGCGCGGTGGAAGCGGCCGGTGACGTGCATACGCTGATGCTCGACAAGACCGGCACCATCACCTTCGGTAACCGCCGCTGCAGCGCGTTGCACGCCGCACCGGGCATCACTGCCCGCGAGCTGGGGGAGGGCGCCTTGCTGGCTTCTCTGGCGGATGACACCGCCGAGGGCAAGTCGATCGTCGAGTACCTGCGCCAGCTGCACGACTTCGTCGAACCGTCCGCCGGGCAGTTCGAGGCCGTGGCTTTCAGTGCCGAGACGCGCCTGTCGGGCATCGACTTCCAGCAGCACTGCTATCGCAAGGGTGCCGTCGATGCCGTGCTGGCGTTCGTCGGCATGCAACGCCTGGAAATGCCCCCGGCGCTGGCCCGTGAAGTGGAGCGTATTGCCCAGAGCGGCGGCACACCGTTGCTGGTGTGCCTCGACAAGCGCCTGCTCGGCGTGATCCACCTCAAGGACGTGGTCAAACCCGGCATTCGTGAGCGCTTTGCCGAGCTACGCAAGCTGGGCATCCGCACGGTGATGGTGACCGGCGACAACCCACTGACCGCCGCCGCCATCGCCGCCGAGGCCGGCGTGGATGACGTACTGGCCGAGGCCACGCCGGAGAAGAAGCTGGCGCGCATCCGCCAGGAGCAGAACGACGGCCGCCTGGTGGCCATGTGCGGCGACGGCGCCAACGACGCCCCGGCACTGGCCCAGGCTGATGTGGGCATGGCCATGAACGACGGCACCCAGGCTGCGCGCGAGGCAGCCAACATGGTCGACCTGGACAGTGACCCGACCAAGTTGCTGGATGTGGTTCAGGTTGGCAAGGAGCTGCTGGTGACCCGCGGCGCGCTGACCACCTTCTCCATTGCCAACGATGTGGCCAAGTACTTCGCCATCCTGCCGGCGCTGTTCGCTGCTATCTACCCGCAGTTGGGCGTGCTCAACCTGATGCACCTGGCCAGCCCGCAGAGTGCGATTCTGTCGGCCATCGTGTTCAACGCGCTGATCATCATCGTGCTCATCCCGCTGGCGCTGCGCGGCGTGCGGGTGCAGGCGGCCAGTGCGGCGCACCTGCTGCAGCGCAACCTGTTGATCTATGGGCTGGGCGGCATTGTCGTGCCGTTTGCCGGGATCAAGCTGATCGATCTGCTGCTCAATGCCCTGCACCTGGTCTGAGGAGGCCACCATGAATGCTTATGTACGCCCGGCGTTGAGCCTGGCCTTGTTGATGACGCTGGTGACCGGCGCGCTGTATCCCTTGGCGGTGACCGGTATTGCCCAGGTGGCTTTCCCCAGCCAGGCCAATGGCAGCCTGGTGCGCGATGACCTGGGTCAGGTACGTGGCTCGGCGCTGATCGCCCAGGATTTCAAGGGCGATGGCTGGTTCCACGCGCGGCCATCGGCAGGCGGTTATGCCACCGTGGCCAGTAGCGCCAGCAACCTGTCACCGAGCAACCCGGCGCTGGCCGAGCGGGTCAAGGGCGATGCGGCTGCGTTGTATCAGGCGCAGCAGGGGCCTGTGCCTCAGACACTGCTGACCACCTCGGGGAGTGGCCTCGACCCGCACCTGCCGCCGGAGGCCGTGGCCTACCAGATCCCGCGGGTGGCGGCGGCACGGCAATTGCCGGTGGAGCGCTTGCAAGGCTTGCTGGAAGAGGCCACCCTCCACCCATTGATCGGCCCGCCGGTGGTCAATGTGCTGGCCTTGAACCAGGCCTTGGAAAACCTCAGCCATTGATGGATGACTTGAAGGGCTAGCAGGGCCCCTTGTAGGAGCGGGTTTACCCGCGAATGCGTCGGTGGCACCACTATCGCATTCGCGGGTGAACCCGCTCCCACAGTTACGGTGTCTGGCCCTGAGTTGGCTGATTGCTGGAAATAGCAAAGGATGAAAGATGAGTGACTCCGCCCGCGCAGACGCGCTGTTGGCTACCCTCCCGCGAACAGGCCGGGGCCGTCTGAAGGTATTCCTTGGCGCCGCCCCCGGCGTCGGCAAGACCTTCGCCATGCTTCAGGCCGCCCACGCCCAGCAACGCCAGGGCGTGCAGGTGCTGGCCGGAGTGGTAGAAACCCATGGCCGCGCCGAAACCGAGGTCCTGCTCGGCGGCCTTCAGCAGCAGCCCCTGCTGCGCAGCCAGTACCGCGGCGTCACCCTCGAGGAAATGGATCTCGACGGCCTGCTCAAGGCAGCCCCGGCCCTGGTGCTGGTCGATGAACTGGCCCACACCAATGCTCCCGGCAGCCGCCACGCCAAACGCTGGCAAGACGTACAGGAACTGCTGGCCGCCGGCATCGATGTATACACCACGGTCAACGTCCAGCACCTGGAAAGCCTCAACGACAAGGTCCGCGACATTACCGGCGTGCAAGTGCGCGAAACCCTGCCGGACTGGGTGCTGCAGGAAGCCTTCGAGCTGGTGCTGATCGACCTGCCACCCCGTGAGCTGCTCGAACGCCTGCGTGAAGGCAAGGTGTACGTGCCCGAGCAGGCGCGGGCCGCCATCGATGCATTCTTCTCACAAACCAACCTCACCGCCCTGCGCGAGCTGGCCATGCAAACCGCCGCCGCCCAGGTGGATGCCGACCTGGCCCACGGCTATCGCCAACGCGGCCAGGAAGCTCCTGCCCTGCGTGGGCGCTTGCTGGTGGGTGTGGATGGCGACGACCAGGCGGAACGCCTGGTGCGCCATGCCAGCCGCGTGGCCCAACGCCGCCACCTGCCCTGGAGCCTGGTGCACGTGGACAACGGCCGCCTGCGTGACGAAACCGCACGCCAGCGCCTGCAAGCTGCCCAGCAACTGGCCGAACGCCTGGGCGGGGAGGTGGTGCTGCTGCGCGCCGGCGAAGTAGCGCGCACGCTGATCCAGCATGCCGCTGAACGACGGGCTAGCCTGGTGCTGGTCGGGCAGTCCCGCGACCGCCTGCGCCGGCGCCTGTTCGGTGCCGGTGTGGCCACGCGACTGCTGCGCGAAAGCCACGGCCTGGAAATCAACGTGCTGGACCGCGACGCGCAGCCGCAAGCGCCACGTTCGGCGGTGCGGCGAGTGTGGGTCTGGCGCCATTACCTGCTGGCGCTGCTGGCCACGGTCATGGCCGCGGGCCTGGCCTGGGCGGTATCGAGTGTGCTGGCCCTGCCCAACATCTCGCTGGTGTTCCTGGCAGCGGTGTTGCTGGTGGCGGTGCGCAGCAGCCTGGGGCCTGCGCTGGCTTGCGCGGTGCTGTCGTTCCTGACCTACGACTTCCTGTTCATTCCGCCCAACCTGTCGTTCAGGATCCAGCGCGAAGAAGACGTGTTGACCCTGGTGTTCTTCCTGTTGATGGCGGCGCTGACCGGCAACCTGGCCGCCCGTCAGCGCCGCCAGTTGCAGGCGCTGCGCGAGACCCAGGCGCAGACCAGCCAACTGCTCGACCTGTCGCGCCGGCTGACCGTGGCCACCGACCGCCAGGCGGTGTTCAACGCCGCCGGTCAGCACCTGGACGGTTGGCAGGACATGCAGGTGTGCCTGCTGGAGCGAAATGTCGAAGGCCAGTTGCAACTGGTCAGCGGCGAAGCCCATGCCTTCAGCGATAACGAGCGCGCCGCTGCAGAGTGGGCCTGGCAGCATGGCCAGGCCGCCGGTCATGGCAGTGACACCCTGCCCAATGGCCGCTGGTGGTGGTGGCCGCTGGCGGTGGATGAACAGCCCTTGGCATTGCTCGGTGTGCGCCCACGCTCTGGCCAGCCGCTGAGCGATCCACGCCGGCGCCTGCTCACCGCCCTTGGTCAGCCATTGGCCCAGGCCTTGGCCCGCGCCCGCCTGGCCGAGCAGCTGGAGGCCGCGCGCCTGCATGGCGAAACCGAGCAACTGCGCAGCGCCTTGCTGGCGTCCGTTTCCCATGACTTGCGTACCCCGTTGACCGCCATGCGCGGCAGCATCGACAGCCTGCTGGCACTGGGCGAGGCGATCCCGGCCGCAGACCGCCGTGAACTGCTGGAGGGCACCCGCAACGAGGCCGAACGCCTCGACCGCTACATCCAGAACCTGCTCGACATGACCCGCCTGGGCCACGGCGGCCTCAAGCTGGCCCGCGACTGGGTGGCCCCGGCTGACATCGTCGGCAGTGCGCTTAACCGCCTGCGCGTGGTGCTGGCACCGCTGCGCGTGCACACCGACGTGCCGGCCGAGCTGCCGTTGCTGTTCGTGCATGCGGCGTTGATCGAGCAGGCGCTGGTCAATGTGCTGGAAAATGCCGCGCGCTTCTCGCCAGGCAATGGCCGGCTGGAACTGCAAGTGTCGGTGCAGGACGCCCAGTTGCGCTTTGCCGTCAGCGACCAGGGCCCCGGTATTCCCGTGGCCGACCGCGAGAAGATCTTCGACATGTTCTACACCGCAGCCCGCGGCGACCGCGGCGGGCAGGGCACCGGCCTGGGCCTGGCGATCTGCCAGGGCATGATCGGCGCCCATGGTGGGCAGATCCTGGTGGGCGAAGGCATCGATGGCCAGGGCACCAGCATCACTTTATGCTTGCCGCTGCCCCCTCAACCTGAAGCTGAAAGCGAAGCCCCATGAGTCAGTCCGCCACCCTCCTGGTCATCGACGATGAACCGCAGATCCGCAAGTTCCTGCGCATCAGCCTGGCCTCGCAAGGCTACAAGGTGCTCGAGGCTGCCACCGGCGCGGAGGGGCTGGCCCAGGCCGCTTTGGGCAAGCCGGACCTGGTAGTGCTCGACCTGGGCCTGCCGGACATGGACGGCCAGCAGGTGCTGCGTGACCTGCGCGAATGGAGCGCGGTACCGGTGATGGTGTTGTCGGTGCGCGCCAGTGAGGTGCAGAAGGTCGACGCGCTGGATGGCGGCGCCAACGACTATGTGACCAAGCCGTTCGGCATCCAGGAGTTTCTGGCGCGGGTACGTGCCTTGCTGCGTCAGGTGCCGCAGGCTGGTGGCTCGGAAGTGGCGGCCAGCTTTGGGCCGCTGATGGTGGACTTTGCCTTTCGCCGGGTGACCCTGGATGGCGTGGAAGTGGCGCTGACGCGCAAGGAGTATGCGCTGCTGGCGCAACTGGCCGGGCACCCGGGGCGGGTGATTACCCAGCAGCAGCTGCTCAAGGATATCTGGGGGCCTACCCATGTGGATGACACCCATTACCTGCGGATTGTGGTCGGGCATCTGCGGCAGAAACTGGGGGATGACCCGACGGCGCCGCGGTTCATCATCACCGAGCCGGGGGTGGGGTACAGATTGGTGGCTCCGACCATGTAACCCCTGTGTGCGGGCGTGCCCGCGAAGAATCCAGCGCGAAGCATGGCAACGGCTGTGCCGGTGTTCGCGGGCATGCCCGTTCCCACATTGACCGCATTGCCTTCAAGTCTTGCGCAGTACCTGTGGGAGATCACCCAGCCCTTCCGGGCTGCGCTGTCGCGCAGCAAACATGAGGCGCATGACTTCAGATCTGCGGCGGCGCTGACATTTTGAAAAAGAAAAGGCGGCTGGCCCATTAGGGCCAGCCGCCTTTTGCTTTGTTAGGGTTTGAGCGCGCGGGACAGAGATCGTAGCCAGCACTGGTGTGTGTCAGCACACCCGCGTGGGAGAGTGATCCGCACGGTATCGGCGTGAAGTTGATCCCCGGTACGAGAACGCCGTTCAGTCACTCACGTCCTTTACCTCGATAGCTTGGCCATCAAGGTCGTAGCCATGGAGTCCACAGGCGTTTACTGGATTCCGATTTACGAAATCCTCAGCGAGCGGGGATTCGAGGTCTATCTCGTTAATGCCCGAGCTACTCGGCAAATAACGGGGCGCAAGTCTGACGTGCTGGATTGCCAATGGATCTGGCAACTGATGACTCACGGTCTCTCGCAAGGCGCTTTTGGGCTGACATGTGCCTGCCGCTTGATCCACTTCTCGCTCAGCGTTGAGCAAAACCTCTCAACCAGATTCAGCCAGGATCACCAGGGCTCGCTCAGGTGGGTTCAAGTAGAGCCCAACGATGTCGTGCACCTTGTCGACAAACAAGCGTGGTCGGCCAGAGCGCGGTTCATGGTTCAGCCCCAGCAGCCCCAATTTAGAGAAGCGCTGGGCCACCGCGAACCACATCCTTACTCGTGCCCAAGCGCTGAGTGATGTCATTGCCTGACTCGTCTGCGGCACAGGTGAGGATTATCTCCGCGCGCAGTCGAGCATCCTGAGGGCCTTTGCGAAAGTTGATCCAGCGTAGCAGTTCCGACTTTTCAGTTTCGGGAAGGGTAATGGCGGTTGCTGGTCGCCCCATATCGATGCCCTTGAATAGTGAGCTTCTACATAGCCTGGCTCAGATGTTCACCGGTATTTCTGAAACACCCACTAGAATGGGGCTTCTTTAGGTCGAGGAAGCACAATTCGACCTGGCCTACCTACTCGGACAGCAAGCATATGATATGCCGCCGTCCTGAAAACCATCTCCATTTCTCTACGATGAGTAAACTGTTCGGGAAGCTGGGAAAATTCAAAATCCCTTCCCAGCTTGAGACGCGCCATATTTTCGGTATACACTGAATAAATCATAGGGTCTTTTTTATCAAACTCTTGAATGGCCCTGGCAATTTCAACGGGTATGTTAAGCTCCGGCGCACCGTAGAATCCCGAACCAAAGTCCTCACGACCAGGGGAACCTTGAAATATCGGATCAAGGTTCGCTTGCAAGCCTTTCTTACTGTCAGCCGCACCGGCATGATACGCAATCATATCCCAATTTTTTATAATCTCATCGTTTGAAGGTCTGGCAGGAAGTGAAGGCATCGAGGTCCGCCTCACTCTTGATCGGCTGGCTTCCTGATAGGCGTTCATAACAACTCGTCTATACCTTCCGAATCTAAAATTCTCTGGAAACAAAGGCCAGCCTGCATGCCCACTTGGATCTTGTCGATTTATGGGGTCTCCTACACAAAAACAATATGCATTCACCCCACCAACTCCGAACGGACTCATACTATCTGGAGAGTTGAAGCGCATTAAAATCGGATTGAAATTTCGATAGCCATTCCCTAGCAAGTAACCTTGGCCAGCTGGATCTTGCCGCTCACCGTTAAAACCTAGCGCGGGCGTTACATCCACCTCACGAGCACAGTAACCATATGGCGAATACGCCATGGTTAACTGGAAAGATGGCCCGTATGAGCCAGGCACAGAGTGCTGCGAATCGTCTAATGTCCTTTGTGTGTTGTTTATCATGGTATCGCTCTCGATGCTGAGGGTTTTACACTCTATTTTTTTGCCTTTTAAACTGAAATTTGAATGCTCGCAAAAATAATAAAATCCAGAGGCGAAATCCCGATGTTCACCACTGAGTCCAAGGAGGGACTTTCTAGATGCAACCTGATCAAATACATAATGGCTATAATGCCGACTGCTCCGCACCTTGAGTATGGAATTGTGCCGATCTACCGCCAGCAGCGATTGCGCCTTTTCAGAAATTTCACCTAATACAAAGTCACCCCCCCCCCCAGCAAACACACAGTCCGCAGTAAACTTAGTAGCTAATGGCTGACCCCTGTAAAAATATCTGGACATCGACTGCTTCTTTACCGATCAACCCTTGCTAAAGATTTGACCAATCTCAACAGCGACGCAACTATCAAAAATGTCAGTGCGAAATGGTCCTGCACCAGCCCGCTGCAGTCGATGCGCGTTACGGCAACGACTTCCTAACCAGTTTAGGATTTTTCGCTTTCGGACAAGACAGTCGTATCGCTCAGGACCTCGGGGATTCTGTTTCAAAGCATTGGCGCATCACGTCAAGATAACGCCGAGCACCCAGGCCCAACGGGCGCGACTTCACCCAGATGATGTCCACCCACAAGCGCAATCGGCTGGCCATGTTGTCGAAGCGCACCTCCGCCAGCGCGCCCGAAGCAATCAACGGCTCGACCAACGGCTGCGGCAGATAGGCCCAACCAAGGCCCGATTGCACCAGATCCAGCGTGGCCAGGTAGCTGTCGGTCAGCCAGATGCGCCGCGACAGCACCATGCGCGGGTCCGACCCGGTGGCCTTGCCCGAGGCCACGATGATCTGTCGCTGTTCGGCGAAAGCCTCTTCCGGCAACGGCGTGCCGCTGTTCTGCCCGGCCGGGTGGCGGGGGGAGGCGACGGCCACCAGCAACTGGCTGCCGGCCTCCAGGAATGACTCGCGCTCGTCGATACCAGGCCGTTCGAAGACCAGCGCCAATTGCACGCTGCCGTCATGCAGCAGGCGGATGGCTTCGGCCTGGGTGGCCGAGCGCACCTCGATTTCCAGGCTGGGAAATTCCTGGGCGAGGATTTCCAGCGGCTGGCTCCAGCGGCCGGTTTGCAGCTCGGGCGCCATGGCGATGGTCAGGCGCTTTTCCAGGCCCTTGTGCAGTTGCAGGGCCTGGGCGTCGAGCAGGTTGAGCTGGCAGATCACCTGCCTGGCCTGGGGCTCCAGCGCCAGGGCGGCGCTGGTCGGCAAGGCTTTGCGCGTGGCCCGGTCGAACAGCACCAGGTCCAGTTCGGCCTCCAGTTGGGCGATGGCCATGCTCACGGCCGAAGGCACACGCCCCAGCTTGCGCGCGGCGGCGGAGAACGAGCCTGCCTCCAGCACCGCGAGGAAGATTGCCAGGGAGTCGCTGGTAAAGGCCATTGTCAGTAAACCTGATGATGGGGGAGTGTTATGGAAGAAAATTATGGGGCTTTTGTTTGAGAATGCACCAGGGCGCAGAGTGGTTCGGCAGGGGATTGTCAGCGCCTGTGAGATCGAGCGCCGCCCGCGCGGCGCTCGATCTCACAGGCGCTGAAAGACCAAAGCCAAGCACCTACAGCCCTTCACCCAGCACCCGATCAATGCTGTCGACAAAGTAGTCCACGCTCGCCCGGCTGGTGCACATCGGTGGCTTGATCTTGAGGATGTTCAGGTAGTCGCCGGTCGGCTGCATGAAGATACCCAGGTCACGCAGGCGGTTGCACAGGGCCATGGTTTCCTCGGTGGCCGGTTCCAGCGTTGTACGGTCGCGTACCAGTTCCAGCCCCAGGTAAAAGCCCGAACCATGCGCCGCGCCGGCCAGCAGGTGTTTGTCGACCAGTGCCTGCAGGCGTGCCTTGAAGTAGCGCCCGGTGTCGCGGGCGTTGTCCCACAGGCCTTCCTCCTGCATCACGTCCAGTACCGCCATGCCGATGCGGCAACTTACCGGGCTGCCACCGGCCGAGGAGAAGAAGTAGCCCTCGTCCTCCAGTGCTTCGGCAATCTCGCGGCGGGTGATGACCACCCCCAGCGGCTGGCCGTTGCCCATGCCCTTGGCCATGGTGATGATGTCGGGCACCACACCCTGTTCCTCGAAGCCCCAGAAGTACTCGCCCAGGCGGCCATAACCGACCTGTACCTCGTCGGCGATGCACACGCCGCCCCGCGCACGGACTTTGGCATAGGCCTCGTGCAGGTAACCGGCCGGCAACGAAATACCACCAGCATTGCCGTATACCGGCTCGCAGATGATGCCCGCCAACTGGCGGCCACGGGCGTCGAGGTCGGCCAGCTTGGCATCGACGTCGCGCAGGTAGTCGGTGGCGCTGTCGGCACCACGGAAGCGGCCACGGAAGGTGTTCGGCGCCTCGACCGGGTGCACCCAGTCCGGGCGGGTTTCCAGGGCCTGCGGGTTGTCGGCGATGGAGGTGGAAATGGCATCGGTGGCCACCGACCAGCCGTGGTAGGCCTCCAGTACACTGAGCAGGTCGCGCCCGCCGCTGTAGGCCCAGGCCAGGCGAATCGCCAGGTCGTTGGCTTCGGTGCCGCTGTTGACCATGAACACCCGATCGAAGCCTTCGGGTGCCAACTCCAGCAGGCGTTCAGAGAACTCGGTGATGGCCGCGTAATGGAAGCGCGAGTTGGTGTTCAGCAGCGACCACTGCCGTGCAGACTCGGCGACCATGCGCGGGTGGCCGTGGCCCAGCACCGCGACGTTGTTGAGCATGTCCAGGTACGAGCGGCCTTGCATGTCGATCAGGTAGTTGCGCCAGCCACGTTCGATATGAGGTGGTTGCGCGTAGTAGTGCTTCTGCGAGCGAGCGAAGCTGGCGTCGCGGCGGGCCAGCAGGGCCTGTGGGTCGGGCAGCGGCTCGGCATTGCAGTCGAAGCCCAGCAACACAGCTGGCGACGGGCACAGGGCCAGCCAGGCGGCTGCCTGGGATGGGGTGGCGAAGAACGGCGGCTGGATGCCGTTATCCAGGCACAGCTGCACGCTGAGGAAGCCACAACTGCTGCCCAGCGGCTGGCCTTTTTCCACGGCCTGGCCATCTGCGGGCGTGTCTTCCAGGCCTTGCAGCCACAAGGCCCAGTGCGCGCTGCGCAGGCAGCCACGGCCGTCGCCATGGCGCTGCCAGGTGCCGGTATCTGGCGCTTGCACCAGGCTGCCGTTGGGTACATGTAGCTCGACGCCAAGGGCGCAGGTGGCCGGCTCTTCGGGGCGGTCGATATGGGTTTGCGACAGGCGATACTGCCCGTGCAGGCTGCAGGCCGGGGCCGGCTGTGTGGTCAGCAGGTGCTGGTCGAAGCCAGGTTGTTCCCAGTTGCCCGCGTCGCAATGCACGCTGAGCACGCCCAGGTCGACGCGCGTCACTGCCTGCCCATCCAGTTCAGGGAGCAGGGGTGCGCAGCCGCTCAGGTCCGGCGTGGCGGGTTGCAACCCTGCAGCTTGCAGGATGGCCGCTTCCATCAACGCGAAAGGTACGGCGGTGGCAGTGTCGAAGATTTCCCATTCATGGGTGATGTTGTCGCGGGTGTACTGGTTGCCCGGGTCGACGGCGAGTTGCTGCTCGCTGCTCAGCACCAGTACGGCAGCGCGGTTCAACACCAGCGGCCACAGGGCGCGCAGTTCGGCTTCGCTCAGAGGGTTGAGCGCCTGGTAGGCACGCACGGCCGGCAGGATGCGCAGCGGGTCGCCCTCGGCATGGTGCAGCAGCGCCGCGCAGGTCACCGACAGGTCGGCGATGCGCCAGGTGCGCACCAGGTCGCCGAAATCGATCACCCCTTGCAACTGCCACTGGCGCTCGCCATCGCGGGCCCAGACGGCGTTGTCATCGGTGATGTCCAGGTGCACGGCCTGGCTTGGCAGCTGGTCGACCAGCGGCGCCAGATGCTCGGCGGCCAGCTGGGTGGCCCGCTCGATGCGGGCGCGTTGCTCGGCGTTGCGCAGCACGGGCAGCAGGTGCTGGATCAGTACCTGGGCATGTTGCGGGTCCCATTGCAGGGTGCGTGTAAGGCCCGGGTGCTCGAAAGTGGCCAGGGCCTTGTCCAGCCGCGCGCAGAGCCCGCCGAGTTCGGCCATCAGGCGCGGTTCCATGTGCTTGAGGCGGGTCAGGGGCTGGCCTTCGATGTAGTCGAGCAGGCGCATGCGCAGTGGTTGCCCGTCTATTTCCAACGCCAGCAGCATCTGGCCATCGCTGGCCGGGCGCACGGCGGGCACTGGCAAGCCCTGTTCGCGCAGGTAGGCCAGGGCGGCGTGCTGGGCTTCGAGTTCCAGCTGGGCATAGCTGCCGTGGCAGGCCTTGAGCACGAAGCGGCCTTGTTGTGCGTCTACGCGGAAGTTCAGGTCCTGCTGGCTGCCCATTGCAGAGAGGTTGCCGGCAATGCCGTAGTGCGCTTGCAGCACGGCATGTGCCTGGGCTTCGCTGAGCACAGGGCTGGGCAGGCCGGAGCGCTGGATCAGCGTGGCCAGGGCAGGGGAGGCGGGCTGGTGTTGTGGGCTGGACATGGGGCTCTACCGTTGCTGCTGGGGTTGACGGTGGAGAATTTATGCCCGATCTGGCTGATGATGGAAGACGATTGTTGTCAGGAAATTTGATGATGGCTTTCGAGCCGATCTGCCGCGGCGGCCGAGTATTCGAAGTCTGTGGGGCGTGAAGTGCGTGTCGAAGAGATACAGCCGGTTGCCAACGAACTGCTGGCCGCTAACCTGATCATGCGTCGGGGGCAATGGCCTGTGATGCCAATCAGCGCATCATGCCCAGCTCGGCGTCATCCATGAGGGCCTTGGCCATCGCACTCAGGTAGTGGGCAGCCCAGATCATCATCGGTTTTTCATCCATCAGGCCGATGATGGTCAGTTCGCGGCCATAGCCCATCAGCTCTGAAGATTGCTCGCGGGCGTCGCGGCAGGGGATGCCGGGCTCGATGCGGAACAGTGGGTGGGTGCCGTTTTCGCCTTGGTAGAACGTGGTTTTACCGACAGTGAATTGCGTGTCTTCTGTGGTCATTTTTGAATCCCTTGAAAATTCTCGACTGCCCGGACGGGCCCTTTCGCGGGTGAACCCGCTCCCACAGGTACTGCATCTACCTCAAGGCCTGTGGAGATCGTGTGGGAGCGGGTTTACCCGCGAAGAGGCCGGCCCAGACAACGCAACACTAAAGCCTCAGTGCAAAGTCCGAGGCTCAGCGGGTATCTGCAGCTGAACCAGTGCCGACTCCAGCAAAATCCGAAGCGCCTCCAGCTCATGCATCGAGGTCATCATCAGGATCGAAGCCGGCGATTTGGGCTGCAGTAGCAAGGCCTTATGCACCACGGTGGCCGCGCATAGCGCGTAGTCGGTGGCCTGGATCAGGGTGTCTTCGAGGGAATGGGGGGGGTTGGGGTGGATCGGGGACAATCTTCAGCATCGTGATTAACCATTGGCTGTGCGGCCACCTGTCTGCTGTCAAACAGTCGGGTGGCAGCTGTACGTGGGTTGACAGACCGGCGGTAAATCACGCAAAAGTTCCGGCGCACGCAAGCGTGCCCACACGCACAGCCACCATGAAGCGGAGACTGCCTGCGTGAATTAACCGTCACAGCCTGTCAAAGCTGTATCGCTGATCTTCAGCGACCAACCGAGACTAGAGCCCAGAGAGCAGCCGCAACGGAAAACACGCGGCAGGAGTATGTTTGGGAAATGGCCTACATGGAAGGGGTTAAATCCGACATGTCAGGTGTTCTGCGCCCGATTGCGTCAGGGCAGCGAGGTGCCTGCCTTGGTTTTTGCGGTGTTGCGTAGATCGAGCGCCGCCCGCGCGGCGCTTCGCGGGACAAGCCCGCTCCCACATTTGTTGCAACGTGCCGAACCTGTCAGGCCATGGTGGCCAACTTTGGTGGGCTGCCTGGATTTCTGAGTTGGCACTGCTGCCGCCCCACTTACCTCAAGCCTTGCACCAAGGCTAACAACGCCTCTTTCACAGGCATGGCCACGTTGCAACAAATGTGGGAGCGGGCTTGTCCCGCGAAGCGCCGCGCGGGCGGCGCTCGGTCTCACAGGCGCAGAAAGTGTCAAGGCGAACACCCGCGAAGCGCCGCGCGGGCGGCGCTCGATCTTGAGGACTCTACAAAACTTAAGGCGAACCTGCCTCAACTTCCAAGAACGCCGCCTCCAGCAACTGCCGGGTATACGGATGCTGCGGTGCATGGAAGATCGCCTGCGCATCCCCTTGCTCCACCACATGCCCGTGCTTGATCACCATCAACTGGTGGCTCAACGCCTTGACCACCGCCAGGTCATGGCTGATGAACAGGTAGGTCAGGTTGTACTTCTGCTGCAGATTGCGCAGCAGTTCCACCACCTGCCGCTGTACCGTGCGGTCCAGCGCTGACGTAGGCTCATCCAGCAGGATCAGCGCCGGCTTCAACACCAACGCCCGGGCAATGGCAATGCGCTGGCGCTGCCCACCGGAAAACTCATGCGGATAGCGATGCCGTGTGCGTGGGTCCAGCCCCACTTCCTCCAGGGCCGCAATAATTGCAGCTTCCTGTTCCTGCGCCGTGCCGATGCGGTGAATGCGCAACCCTTCACCGACGATGTCCTCCACGCACATGCGCGGGCTCAGGCTGCCGAACGGGTCCTGGAACACTACCTGCATCTCGCGCCGCAACGGGCGCACGGCCTTCTGGTTCAGCCCTTCCAGGTTCTGCCCATGAAAGCGAATGCCGCCCTGGCTGGAGATCAGCCGCAAGATCGCCAGGCCCAAAGTCGACTTGCCCGATCCGGACTCGCCGACAATCCCCAGCGTCTGCCCTTGCGGCAAGCTGAAGTTGATCCCGTCTACCGCCTTCACATGGTCGACCGTGCGCCGCAGCAAGCCCTTCTTGATCGGGAACCACACCTTCAGGTCATTCACCTCCAGCAACGGCGCGCCCACCGGGTTGTGCGCCGGCAGCCCGCTGGGCTCGGCATTGATCAGCATCTGCGTGTAGTGGTGCTGCGGTGCGCTGAACAGCCTGGCGCATTCGGCCTGCTCGACAATCTGTCCGCGCTGCATCACGCACACGCGGTGGGCGATGCGCCGCACCAGGTTCAGGTCATGGCTGATCAGCAGCAGGGCCATGCCCAAACGCGCCTGCAGTTCCTTGAGCAGGTCGAGAATCTTCAACTGCACGGTCACATCCAGCGCCGTGGTCGGCTCATCCGCAATCAGTAGCTCCGGCTCGTTGGCCAGTGCCATGGCGATCATCACCCGCTGGCGCTGCCCGCCGGAAAGTTCGTGGGGCAGGGCCTTCAGGCGCTTGCGTGGCTCGGGAATGCCGACCATCTCCAGCAGTTCCAGGGTGCGCGCGGTTGCTTCCTTGCCGGTCAGGCCTTTGTGCAGCAGGAGGATTTCGTTGATCTGCTTTTCGATGCAGTGCAGCGGGTTCAGCGAGGTCATCGGTTCCTGGAAGATCATTGCAATGCGGTTACCGCGAATGCGCTGCATGGTCTTCTCGTTCTGCTGCAGCAGGTCCTTGTCCTCGTAGCGGATGCTGCCGCTGGGGTGGCGCGCCAAGGGGTAGGGCAGCAGGCGCAGGAGCGAGTGCGCGGTGACCGATTTGCCCGAGCCACTCTCGCCCACCAGTGCCAGCGTCTCACCCTTGCGGATGTCGAAGCTGATGCCGTCCACCACGCGGTGGGCCTGGTCACCGGTGACGAACTCCACCGCCAGGTCCCGCACTTCGATCAGGTTCTGTTCACTCATGTCACTTCCTCGGGTCGAAGGCATCGCGGGCGGATTCGCCGATGAACACCAGCAGGCTCAGCATCAGCGCCAGCACGGCGAAGGCGCTGATGCCCAGCCATGGGGCCTGCAGGTTGGACTTGCCCTGGGCCACCAGTTCGCCCAGCGACGGTGCGCCAGGCGGCAGGCCGAAGCCGAGGAAGTCCAGGGCGGTGAGGGTGCCGATGGCACCGGTGAGAATGAACGGCATGAAGGTCATGGTCGAGATCATGGCGTTGGGCAGGATGTGCCGGTACATGATCGCGCCGTTGCGCATCCCTAACGCGCGGGCAGCGCGCACGTATTCCAGGTTGCGCCCGCGCAGGAACTCGGCGCGCACCACGTCCACCAGGCTCATCCACGAGAACAGCAGCATGATGCCCAGCAGCCACCAGAAGTTGGGCTGCACGAAGCTGGCGAGGATGATCAGCAGGTACAGCACCGGCAGGCCCGACCAGACTTCCAGAAAGCGCTGCCCGGCCAGGTCGACCCAGCCGCCATAGAAGCCCTGGAGGGCGCCGGCGATCACGCCGACGATGGAGCTGAGCACGGTCAGCGTCAGGGCGAACAGCACCGAAATGCGGAAACCGTAGATCACCCGCGCCAGCACGTCGCGGCCCTGGTCGTCGGTACCCAGCCAGTTGTCCGCCGACGGTGGGGCCGGGGCGGGTACCCGCAGGTCATAGTTGATGCTCTGGTAGCTGAACGGGATCGGTGCCCACAGCACGAAGCTGTCTTTCTTCTCCAGCAGTTCGCGGATGTACGGGCTCTTGTAGTTGGCTTCCAGCGGGAATTCGCCGCCGAAGGTGGTTTCCGGGTAGCGCTTGAATGCCGGGAAGTACCATTCGCCGTCGTAGCGCACGGCAATCGGCTTGTCGTTGGCGATCAGCTCGGCGCCCAGGCTCAGGCCGAACAGGATCAGGAACAGCCACAGCGACCACCAGCCACGGCGGTTGGCCTTGAAGCGCTCGAAGCGCCGGCGGTTGAGGGGGGACAAGGCCATGTCAGTGCTCCCGGCTGGCGAAGTCGATACGTGGATCGACCAGGGTGTAGGTCAGGTCGCCGATCAGTTTCACCACCAGCCCCAGCAGGGTGAAGATGAACAGGGTGCCGAAGACCACCGGGTAATCGCGGTTGATGGCTGCCTCGAAGCTCATCAGGCCGAGGCCGTCGAGGCTGAAGATCACCTCGATCAGCAAGGAGCCTGTGAAGAAGATGCCGATGAACGCCGAAGGGAAACCGGCAATCACCAGCAGCATGGCGTTGCGGAATACATGGCCGTACAGCACCCGTGGTCGGCTCAGGCCCTTGGCCTTGGCGGTGACCACGTATTGCTTGTTTATCTCGTCGAGGAAGCTGTTCTTGGTCAGCAAGGTCATGGTGGCGAAGTTGCCGATGACCAGCGCGGTGATCGGCAGCACCAGGTGCCAGAAGTAGTCCAGCACCTTGCCGGTGGTGCTCAGCTCGTCGAAGTTGTTGGAGGTCAGGCCGCGCAGCGGGAACCAGTCGAAGTAGCTGCCGCCGGCGAACAGCACGATCAGCAGGATGGCGAACAGGAATGCCGGGATGGCGTAGCCGACGATGATCGCCGAACTGGTCCACACGTCGAAGTGGCTGCCGTGGCGCACGGCCTTGGCAATGCCCAGCGGGATCGACACCAGGTACATGATCAGCGTGCTCCACAGCCCCAGCGAGATCGACACCGGCATCTTCTCGATGATCAGGTCGATGACCTTGGCATCGCGGAAGAAGCTGTCGCCGAAGTCCAGTTGGGCGTAGTTCTTGATCATGATCCACAGGCGCTCGGGCGGCGACTTGTCGAAGCCGTACATGCGCTCGATTTCGGCGATCAGCGCCGGGTCCAGGCCTTGGGCGCCGCGGTAGTTGGAGCCGGCCACGGACACTTCGGCGCCGCCACCGGCAATGCGGCTGGTGGCGCCTTCGAAACCTTCGAGCTTGGCGATCATCTGCTCGACCGGGCCGCCGGGGGCGGCCTGGACGATGATGAAGTTGATGATCAGGATGCCGAACAGGGTCGGGATGATCAGCAGCAGGCGGCGCAGGATGTAGGCGAGCATTTTATTCGGCCTCGTCCGCAGAGGCTGAGCTGACGGCCGGGGTCACGCCGGGCTTGATCCACCAGGTGTCGATGCCGATGTCGTACTTGGGCGAAACGTCCGGGTGGACAATGTGGTTCCAGTAGGCCACGCGCCAGGTTTTGATGTGCCAGTTGGGGATCACGTAGTAGCCCCACAGCAGCACGCGGTCGAGGGCCCGGCAGTGGTCGATCAGGCTCTGCCGCGAATCGGCGTTGATCAGCTGTTCCACCAGCTGGTCGATGGCCGGGTCGCGCAGGCCGATGAAGTTGCGGCTGCCGGGGTTGTCGGCGGCGGCACTGGACCAGAACTCGCGCTGCTCGTTGCCCGGCGAGTTGGACTGCGGGTAGCCGCCGACGATCATGTCGTAGTCGCGCGAGCGCAGGCGGGTGATGTACTGGGAAACGTCGACCCGGCGGATGTTCAGGTCGATGCCGAGGTCGGCGAGGTTGCGCTTGAACGGCAGCAGGATGCGTTCGAACTCGGTCTGTGCCAGCAGGAACTCGATGTTTACCGGTTTGCCCTGGGCGTCGACCATCTTGTCGTCGACGATCTTCCAGCCGGCTTCCTGCAGCAGCTTGTAGGCCTGGCGCTGCTGTTCACGGATCATGCCGCTGCCGTCACTGACCGGGTTGTGGAAGGCTTCGCTGAATACCTGCTCGGGGACTTTGCCACGCAGCGGTTCGAGGATTTTCAGCTCGCTGGGGCTGGGCAGGCCGCGGGCGGCCATCTCCGAGTTTTCGAAGTAGCTGCCGGTACGGGTGTAGGCGCCGTTGAACAGCTGCTTGTTGGTCCACTCGTAGTCCAGCAGCAGGCTCAGTGCCTGGCGCACGCGCACGTCCTGGAACACCGGGCGGCGGATATTGAAGATGAAGCCCTGCATGCCGGTGGGGTTGCCGTTGGGCAACTCTTCCTTGATCAGGCGGCCGTCGCGTACGGCGGGTACGTTGTAGGCGGTGGCCCAGTTCTTCGCGCTGACTTCCAGCGCATAGTCGAACGCTCCGGCCTTGAGTGCTTCCAGGGCGACGGTGGTGTCGCGGTAGGAATCGAAGGTCATGACGTCGAAGTTGTAGAAGCCGCGGTTGATCGGCAGGTCCTTGGCCCAGTAGTCCTTGACCCGCTCGTAGCGCACCGAGCGCCCGGCCTTGACCTCGGCGACCTTGTACGGGCCGCTGCCCAGCGGGATCTCCAGGTTGCCGCGGTTGAAATCGCGGTTTTCGTACCAGTGCTTGGGCAATACCGGCAGCTGGCCGAGAATCAGCGGCAGCTCGCGGTTGTTCTTGTGCTTGAAGGTGAACAACACCTTCAGCGGGTCTTCGGCGACCACTTCGGCGACGTCGGCGTAGTACTGGCGGTACAGCGGAGCGCCGTCCTTGATCAGGGTATTGAAGGTGAACACCACGTCGTCGGCGCGCATCGGGTGGCCGTCGTGGAAGCGTGCCTCGGGGCGCAGGTAGAAGCGCACCCAGCTGTTGTCCGGGGCCTTTTCGATCTTGCCGGCCACAAGGCCGTACTCGGTGAACGGCTCGTCCTGGCTCTGGCGCATCAGGGTGTCGTAGATGCTGCTGATGTTCTCGGCCGGAACGCCCTTGTTGATGAACGGGTTGAGGCTGTCGAAGCCGCCAAAGCTGGACTGGCGGAAGGTGCCGCCCTTGGGTGCGTCCGGGTTGACGTAGTCGAAGTGCTTGAAGTCGGCCGGGTATTTGGGCGGCTCGTCATACAGGGTGAGCGCGTGTTGCGGTGCGGCCAGGGCGGGAAGGCTCAGGCAGGCGAGCAACAGGCTGCCTGCCAGCCGGCGCAGTCGGTGCGTTGGCGTCATTGGGCTTTCTCCGAAGTCTTGATCCACCAGCTGTTCAGCCCAAGGGTGTAGGGCGGCGTAGTGACGAAGGCGAACCGGTTGCGGTAGGCCAGGCGATGATTGTCGAGGTACCAGTTGGGAATCATGTAGTACTGCCATGAGAGCACGCGGTCCAGGGCACGGGCGGCGGCGATCTGGTCATCACGAGTGCGAGCGGCGAGCAGGGTGTCGAGCAGATGGTCGACCACCGGGTCCTTGACCCCAGCATAGTTCTTGCTGCCCTTGGTCGTGGCCTGGCTGGAATGGAAGTACAGCCACTGTTCCAGGCCGGGACTCAGGGTCTGGTTCAGGGTCATCAGTATCATGTCGAAATCGAACTGGTCCAGGCGTTGTTTGTACTGGGCGCGGTCCACGGTGCGCAAGCGCGCATCGATGCCGATACTGGCCAGATTTTCGACATAAGGTTGCAGGATGCGTTCAAGGTTGGGGTTTACCAGCAGCAGCTCCATGCGCAGATGCTGCCCCTTGCTGTCGACCAGGCGCTGGCCGTTCAGCTTCCAGCCAGCCTCGGCGAGCAGGCCGAGGGCCTGGCGCAGGGTCTGGCGGCTGATGCCACGGCCATCGGTGTGGCTGACCTTGTAGGGCTCGCTGAACAGGCTGGCCGGCAACTGGTCACGGAACGGTGCCAGCAGCAGCCACTCCTTGCCGGTGGGCAGGCCAGTGGCGGCAAACTCGCTGTTGGGGTAGTAGCTGGTCGAGCGGCGGTAGGCGCCGCTGAACAGCGCGCGGTTGGTCCACTCGAAGTCGAGCATCAACCCCAGCGCCTGGCGTACCCGTGGGTCGCTGAAGGTGGCCCGGCGGCTGTTCATGAACAGGCCCTGGGTTTGCGTGGGGATGCGGTGGGGAATTTGCGCCTTGATTACCTCGCCCCGGCGCACGGCCGGGAAGTTGTAGCCGTTGGCCCAGTTCTTCGCCTGGTGCTCGATATAGATGTCGAACTCACCGGCCTTGAACGCCTCGAAGGCGACCGTGGCGTCGCGGTAGAACTCGTATTCCACGCGGTCGAAGTTGTACTTGCCACGGTTCACCGCCAGGTCCTTGCCCCAGTAGTTCTTCACCCGTTCGAATACCAGCCGGCGCCCAGGCTGGACCTGGGTAATGCGGTAGGGGCCGCTGCCCAGCGGGGGCTCGAAGGTGGTGGCCTTGAAGTCACGCTTTTGCCAGTAGTGCTTGGGCAGCACCGGCATTTCGCCCAGGCGCAGGATCAGTAGCGGGTTGCCGGCGCGCTTGAACACGAAGCGGATGCGCAGTGGGCCGAGGATGTCCACCCGCTGCACTTCCTGCAGGTTGGTGCGGTAGATCGGGTGGCCGTCCTTGAGCAACGTGCGGTAGGAGAAGGCCACGTCTGCCGAGGTGATCGGCTTGCCGTCATGCCAGTGGGCTTCCGGGCGCAGGTTGAACACCACCCAGCTGCGGTCCTCGCTGTACTCCACCGAGCGAGCGATCAGGCCGTAACTGGAGGTCGGTTCGTCGCCGGACGGGTCGTACTGGCCGGTGCCGACCATCAGTGGCTCGTTCAGCTCGCTGATACCGTATTGCTGGAAGTTGGGCGTGGTAATCGGGCTCGACCCCTTGAAGGTATAGGGGTTGAGGGTGTCGAAGGTACCGAAAGCCATGGCCCGCAAGGTGCCGCCCTTGGGCGCTTGCGGGTTGACCCAGTCGAAATGGGTGAATGTGGCTGGGTACTTGAGCGTGCCGAACTGCGCGTATCCGTGGCTTTCGCTCACCATCGCGGCTGCGGGAAAGCTCAAGGCCAGGCTGAGTGACAGCAGGAGGGGACGTATCAAGTCGGCATCCGATCCAGAGGCGTTGGGCTTTGATCGGGGTACAGTAACAGCTTGGTGGGGTTGGAAAAAGAGAGGTTTTGAAGGAGAGGGTGGCGGTACAGCCCCTTGCCGGTTTTCGCGGGTGGCACGGTACCTGCGGGTGCGGCCTTGCGTCGCGAAAGGGGCGCGGAGCGGCCCCAGGATTTCAGCTTCGCAGCATCGGTTGCTGGGGCTGCTGCGCAGCCCTATCGCGACACAAGGCCGCTCCCACAGGGCCGCGTAAAGGCCACGATCACTGCATCAATGCGAAAGGTAGACGGTGAGGGTCTGGCCTGGCTTCAGGGCATGGCCGCTGCGTGGGTTCCAGCGCTTGAGGTGCTTCATTTCCACGTTGAAGCGCTTGGCCACCAGGTACAGCGAATCGCCTTTGCGTACCTTGTACTGCGTGGAGCGTTGCCCGGAGGCGGCTACCCGATTGCCAGCAGCGCTCGGCGCGCTGCCACCGCGCAGTGCCAGGACCTGGCCTGCGCGCACGCTGTTGCCGGAGAGGCGGTTCCAACGCTTGATGTCCTTGACCGAAACGCGGTTAGCCCTGGCGATGGCACCCAGGTTGTCGCCGCGCTTGACCCGGTAGCTGCGCGCCGCCACAGGTGCCTTGGCTTCGGCCACGGCGCGGGCGAATACGGCCTTGTTCGGCTGCAGGCTGACCAGTTGCTCGGGCTTGAGGTTGGACAGGCTGTCGCTCAGCAACTGCGCCTTGGCGGTCGGTACCAGCAGCTGCTGCGGGCCGTCCACGGTCATGCGTTTCTTGAATGCCGGGTTGAGCTGGATCAGCTCGTCTTCGTCAATGTTGGCGAAGGCTGCTACCCGTGACAGGTCGAGGCGGTCGTTGATGGCCACCGCCTCGAAGTAGGGTTCGTTGGCGATCGGGTTCAGGTTCACGCCATAGGCTTCCGGCGTGAGTACTACCTGCGATAGCGCCAGCAGCTTGGGCACGTAGTCACGGGTTTCCTGCGGTAGCGGCAGGTTCCAGTAGTCGGTGGGCAGGCCGAGCCGTTCGTTGCGCTCGATGGCGCGGCTGACCGTGCCTTCGCCGGCGTTGTAGGCAGCCAGGGCCAGCAGCCAGTCGCCGTTGAACATGTCGTGCAGGCGGCTGAGGTAGTCCAGCGCGGCGTTGGTCGAGGCGGTCACGTCGCGACGCCCGTCGTAGAAGTTGGTCTGGCGCAGGTTGAAGTGGCGGCCGGTGGAGGGGATGAACTGCCACATGCCCGCGGCATGGGCACGCGAGTAGGCCATCGGGTTGTAGGCGCTTTCGATGGCTGGCAGCAGGGCCAGTTCCAGCGGCATGTCGCGTTCTTCGAGGCGTTCGACGATATAGTGCAGGTAGAGGCTGCCACGCTCGCCGGCGCTTTCGATGTAGCTTGGGTTGCTGGCGAACCACAGGCGCTGCTGCTCGATGCGCGGGTTGACGTCGATGTTGTCCTGCAGGGCAAAGCCCTGGCGCATGCGTTCCCACACGTCCTGTGGCGCCTGCTCGGCCGGCTTGACCAGCAGCGGTGAAGGCTTGTGCTTGATCCGCGCCTGGTAGTTGTGCGCGCGAACGCTATCGGATTCGTCGAGCTGACGGGTGCTCTGGCAGCCCACCAGGGTGGCGGCCAGGGCCAGCGCACTGATTTGGGCCAGGCGCGTCAGGGCGACGGAATGAGAGGTTCTGCGGCTACGTGAAGACATCGGCTGACACAGGTTTCCGGGCGAAAAATTTCGGCGATTCTAGAAACCGCTCCGGGCCTGGTCAACCTTTGACCATCGCTTGCGATATATCTTGAGGTTATCAGAAGGTGTCCTTCCAAGACCTCAAGGCAGCAAAAACAGCGACATGCGTGGGGTTTGAATGCCCCTTCCATTCGTCTGCTTTTTGTTTAACTAATGTTTCAGCGGTGCGCAGGAAAGGGTTGGTCAGGCGTTCCAGGCCAATCGTTGAGGGCAAGGTGATGCGATTGTCGGCGCGCAAACGGCTAACGTCTTCGAACCGCTGTTGAACGTGCGGATTGGCAGGCTCCACTGCCTTGGCGAAACGCAGGTTGCTCAGGGTGTATTCGTGGGCGCAGTACACCTCGGTATGCTCTGGCAGGGCCGCCAGGCGGGCGAGGGCGGGCTGCATCTGTTCGGCAGTACCCTCGAACATGCGCCCGCAGCCGGCGGCGAACAGGGTATCGCCGCTGAACAGCAGCGGCGTCGCCGGCTGGTCGCTGAAGAAGGCAATATGCCCCAGGGTATGGCCGGGCACGGCCAGCACCTGGAAGGTCACCCCCAGCACGGTCACCTGGTCACCCTCGTCCAGCGCCAGGTCACGGCAGGGAATGCGCTCGCGGGCCGGGCCGCAGACCCGGGCGTCGGTCAGTTGCCTGAGCCGTTCCACGCCGCCAACATGGTCGTTGTGGTGGTGGGTGACCAGGATGTCGCTCAGTACCCAGTCGGGGTTGGCTGACAGCCAGCGTTCCACTGGGCCGGCGTCACCCGGATCGACCACCGCGCAGCGGCGTTTGGCAGTATCCTGTAACAACCAGATGTAGTTGTCGGAGAAAGCGGGGAGAGCATCGATCTGTATCATGGTGCGGATCCGATTCGCCTAGCGTGGCACATGAGGGCCATCTTAGCCGCGATGGCGCGGTGCGAGAACCTTCGAGGGAGAGCGCAATGACCGACCAAGCCTTTGCCCAGGCCGACCCGGACTGGGTCAAGCTGATCAGCCTGGCCCGTGAGTGGTTCAATGGTCCACTCGGCCAACTGATGCTCAAGGAGGAGGAAAAACTGCTGGAAGAAGAGCTCGGGCGCTTCTTCGGCGGATACCTTGTGCACTACGGGCCATGTGCCGAACCGCCGCCCAGCGCGCCCCAGGTGCAGCGCAACGTGCGCCTCGGCGCGCCGCTGCCGGGGGTGGAGATTGTCTGCGAAGAGCAGGCGTGGCCGCTGAGCGAGCACGCCGCCGACGTGGTGGTGCTGCAGCATGGCCTGGATTTCAGCCTGTCGCCCCATGGCTTGCTGCGTGAGGCGGCCAGTGCGGTGCGCCCCGGCGGGCACCTGCTGATCGTCGGGATCAACCCCTGGAGCAGTTGGGGTATGCGCCATTTCTTCAGCCATGATGCCTTGCGCAAGGCTCGCTGCATCTCGCCGTCGCGGGTGGGCGACTGGCTCAACCTGCTGGGCTTCGCGCTGGAGAAACGCCGCTTCGGGTGCTATCGTCCGCCGCTTGCCTCACCGGCCTGGCAGCAGCGCCTGGCAGGCTGGGAACGGGTGGCCGGCGGCTGGCAGAGCTCTGGTGGCGGGGTATACCTGCTGGTAGCGCGCAAGATGGTGGTGGGCCTGCGGCCGTTGCGCCAGGAGCGTCGCGAACCGATGGGCAAGCTGCTGCCGCTGCCACTGGCCAAGGTCAACCGCACGGCGGCCAACCCGGATACTGAAAAGCACTGAACATGAGTGGTACATGAGCGAAAGCGTCGAGATGTTTACCGATGGTGCCTGCAAGGGCAACCCTGGCCCTGGCGGTTGGGGCGTCCTTATGATCTACAAGGGCGTCGAGAAGGAACTGTGGGGCGGCGAACGCGAAACCACCAACAACCGCATGGAGCTGATGGCCGCGATCCAGGGCCTGATGGCGCTGAAGCGCGAGTGCGAAGTCGTGCTGACCACCGACTCGCAGTACGTGATGAAGGGCATCAACGAGTGGATGACCAACTGGAAGAAGCGCGGCTGGAAAACCGCGGCCAAGGAGCCGGTGAAGAACGCCGACCTGTGGCAGCAGCTGGACGAGCAGGTCAACCGCCACAAGGTGACCTGGAAGTGGGTGCGCGGCCACATCGGCCACCCCGGCAACGAACGCGCCGACCAGCTGGCCAACCGTGGGGTCGATGAGGTGCGCGCCCAGCGTTGAGCTGGGGTACAATTGCGATCTTTGTAACTGATGCAAGTTGGAGCGCCCCGCGTGGAGCAGCAGCAAGATAAACGGTTCGTCATTCTCGATACCGAAACCACGGGCATGCCGGTCAGCGAAGGCCACCGGATCATCGAGATTGGTTGTGTCGAGGTGATTGGCCGACGCCTGACCGGGCGGCACTTCCACGTCTACCTGCAGCCGGACCGCGAGAGTGACGAGGGCGCCATCAACGTCCACGGCATCACCGATGCTTTCCTGGTCGGCAAGCCACGCTTTGGCGATGTCGCCGAGGAGTTCTTCGACTTCATCCAGGGTTCCACGCTGGTCATCCACAACGCGGCGTTCGACGTTGGCTTCATCAACAACGAATTCGCCTTGCTGGGCCAGCACGACCGCGCGGACGTTTCGCAGTACTGCACCGTGCTCGACACCCTGCTGCTGGCGCGCTCGCGCCACCCGGGGCAGCGCAACAGCCTGGATGCGCTGTGCAAACGCTACGATATCGACAACTCGGGGCGCGAGCTGCACGGCGCATTGCTCGACTCGGAACTGCTGGCGGACGTTTACCTGGCGATGACTGGTGGCCAGACCAGTCTGTCGCTGGCCGGGCATGGTGCAGAAGCCGAGGATGAAGGAACGGGTGCTGGCGGCAGCGAGATTCGCCGTATTACCGGGCGGGTGCCTGGGCGCGTGATCATGGCTAGTGCCGAGGAGCTGGAGGCGCATGCCGAGCGCCTGGCGGCCATTGCCAAGTCGGCGGGTGGGCCATCCATGTGGCAGACTCTGACCGAGGCACCTGCGGGCTGATTTTTTTGCTTGCCTTGGGGTGTTTGATGTCTGTGAGATCGAGCGCCGCACGCGCGGCGCTTCGCGGGGCAAGCCCGCTCCCACATCTGTTTCGGGCCAGTCACTCCTGTGAAGCAACCTCCGTCCGCCTTGAGTGTTCCATTCGATTTTGAAGGGTACGCCACTGCATCCCATCAATCTCCAGCCATGCACCAAGGCTGCAACCCACTGGTGCAGGAATAATTGGCCCGAAACAGATGTGGGAGCGGGCTTGTCCCGCGAAGCGCCGCGCGGGCGGCGCTCGATTTACGCGCCACCTCAACACTCAAGACAGGCACGTCAACTACCCTGAAATGGACGCCATGTCCTTCGGAGGTAGCCGCCTGATGTACAAGGACCTCAAGTTCCCTATCCTTATCGTCCACCGCGCCATCAAGGTCGACAGCGTCGCCGGCGAGCGCGTGCGGGGTATCGCCGAGGAGCTGCGGCAGGACGGCTTTGCCATCCTCGCCGCCGCCGACCACGCCGAGGCCTGCCTGGTCGCGGCCACTCACCACGGCCTGGCCTGCATGCTGATCGCCGCCGAAGGCGCAGGTGAGAATACCCACCTGCTGCAGAGCATGGCCGAGCTGATCCGCCTGGCCCGCCTGCGCGCCCCCAACCTGCCGATTTTCGCCTTGGGCGAACAGGTGACCCTGGAAAACGCCCCCGCCGAGGCCATGAGCGAGCTCAACCAGCTGCGTGGCATCCTCTACCTGTTCGAAGATACCGTGCCGTTTCTCGCCCGCCAGGTGGCGCGTGCCGCACACACCTACCTCGATGGCCTGCTGCCACCGTTCTTCAAGGCCCTGGTGCAGCACACCGCGCAGTCCAACTATTCCTGGCACACCCCAGGCCACGGCGGCGGCGTGGCCTACCGCAAAAGCCCGGTGGGCCAGGCCTTTCACCAGTTCTTCGGGGAAAACACCTTGCGCTCGGACCTGTCCGTATCCGTGCCAGAGCTGGGCTCGCTGCTCGATCACACCGGCCCCTTGGCCGAAGCCGAGGCCAGGGCCGCGCGCAACTTCGGCGCCGACCACACCTTCTTCGTCATCAATGGCACCTCCACGGCCAACAAGATCGTCTGGCACGCCATGGTCGGCCGCGACGATCTGGTACTGGTGGATCGCAACTGCCACAAATCGGTGGTGCACGCGATCATCATGACCGGCGCCATTCCGCTGTACCTGTGCCCGGAGCGCAACGAGCTGGGCATCATCGGCCCGATCCCGCTCAGCGAGTTCAGCCCCGAGGCGATTCAGGCGAAGATCCAGGCCAACCCCCTTGCCCGTGATCGCGGGCAGCGCATCAAGCTGGCGGTGGTGACCAACTCTACCTACGACGGCCTGTGCTACCACGCCGGGTTGATCAAGCAGACCCTGGGTGCCAGTGTCGAGGTGCTGCATTTCGACGAAGCCTGGTTCGCCTACGCGGCGTTCCATGACTTCTTCTCCGGGCGTTACGCCATGGGCACGGCCTGTGCCGCGGACAGCCCGCTGGTGTTCAGCACCCATTCCACCCACAAGCTACTAGCCGCGTTCAGCCAGGCCTCGATGATTCATGTGCAGGACGGGGCCAGGCGCCAGTTGGACCGTGATCGCTTCAACGAAGCGTTCATGATGCACATCTCGACCTCACCGCAGTACAGCATCCTTGCCTCGCTGGACGTGGCCTCGACCATGATGGAAGGCCCGGCCGGGCGTTCGCTGCTGCAAGAAATGTTCGACGAGGCGCTGAGCTTTCGTCGTGCCCTGGCTAACCTGCGCGAGCACATCGCCGCCGACGACTGGTGGTTCAGCATCTGGCAGCCGCCGAGCGCCGAAGGCATCCATCGCCTGGCCGCGCAGGACTGGCTGCTGCAGCCGGGGGCGGAGTGGCATGGCTTTGGCGAGGTGGCAGACGACTATGTACTGCTCGACCCGCTGAAGGTGACCCTGGTGATGCCGGGCCTGAGCGCGGGCGGTGCGCTGGGCGAACATGGCATCCCGGCGGCGGTGGTCAGCAAGTTCCTCTGGGAGCGCGGGTTGGTGGTGGAAAAAACCGGCCTGTACAGCTTCCTGGTGCTGTTCTCAATGGGTATCACCAAGGGCAAGTGGAGTACCTTGCTGACCGAGTTACTGGAGTTCAAGCGCCACTATGACGGCAATACTGCCCTGAGCAACTGCCTGCCGAGTGTGGTGGTTGCCGATGCCTCACGCTACCAGGGTATGGGCCTGCGCGACCTGTGCGATCAGTTGCATGGTTGCTACCGCACCAATGCCACGGCCAAGCAGTTGAAGCGGCTGTTCACACGCTTGCCGGAGGTGGCCGTGAGCCCGGCCCAGGCCTATGACCAGATGGTGCGCGGGGAGGTGGAGGCGGTGCCGATCGAGGCGCTGCCGGGGCGGGTGGCGGCGGTGATGCTGGTGCCTTACCCGCCTGGTATTCCGTTGATCATGCCGGGGGAGCGGTTCACCGAGGCGACCCGCTCGATAATCGATTACCTGACATTCGCCCGGGCGTTCAACCAGGGCTTCCCAGGTTTCGTCGCCGACGTGCATGGCCTGCAGAACGAAAGTGGTCGCTACACGGTGGATTGCATCAAGGAATGCGAATGATCTCGACGCCACTGCGCGCCAGTTCGAAGCGGTTTTCACCCAGGTGGTTGACCTTGTCGCCGATGGCCAGGCGGTAGGTGGTGATGGGGGCGCCCAGCGTGCTGCCGTCGGTTTGCAGGGTCGACTCCTGGAACTCGTGCACGGGGTAGATGCGGCCTTCGGCGTCACGGGCGTGGAACTGGCCGATCATTACTGCTGCCATTTGGGTGGAAACCTCTGAATTACGTGGGAAATGTCTGCAGGCATAGACCGTGGAACAGCGTCGGAAGTTTTCGCCCCGTGGAAAAAAAACCAAAGTGCCGAGGAACGGTCATCTATAACTACAACGTCCCTTTCCCCAGCAAAGGTTGGAAATTGCCATGAGTCAGGTGTATTCGGTAGCGGTGGTCGTCGGCAGCTTGCGCAAGGACTCCTACAACCGCAAGGTCGCCCGCGCACTCTCGGAGCTGGCCCCGTCCAGCCTTGCCCTGAAGATCGTCGAGATTGGTGATTTGCCGTTGTACAACGAGGATGTCGAGGCCGAAGCGCCGCCGGAAGCGTGGAAGCGTTTTCGCGACGAGATCCGCCGCAGTGATGCGGTGCTGTTCGTCACCCCGGAGTACAACCGCTCGGTACCTGGCGGCCTGAAGAATGCCATCGATGTGGGCTCGCGGCCCTACGGGCAAAGCGCCTGGAGTGGCAAGCCGGCGGCGGTGGTCAGTGTGTCACCGGGGGCCATTGGTGGCTTTGGCGCCAACCATGCCGTGCGCCAGTCGCTGGTGTTTCTGGATATGCCGTGCATGCAGATGCCCGAGGCCTATCTTGGCGGTGCGGCTAGCCTGTTCGAGGATTCGGGCAAGCTCAGTGACAAGACCCGGCCGTTCTTGCAGGCATTCATTGACAAGTTCGCTTCCTGGGTGAAGTTGAACAGGGCGGTGTGATCCGCGATCGTTGAATGGACGGTCTCTTTGTAGGAGCAGCCTTGTGCTGCGAAGAGGCCGGTACAAATCACGCATCAACAGGATCTGTACCGGCCTCTTCGCAGCACAAGGCTGCTCCTACAGAAGCGGGGCGCGGCATGTTCTAGCGGAAACTGTAGGAAACCCCGGCATACACGGCGAAGCCTTCGCCCGGGGTCAAGCGGGCTTTGTCCAAGTCTGCATCATAGGTAGGGGCCACCGTCGCCGCATAGCGCTTGTTGGTGAGGTTGCGCAGGTCCAGCCAGGTCTGCCAGTCCTGCTTCGGTGAGTCCCAGCCCAGGCGCGCGCCGAGCAAGGCATATTCATCGGCGTGGTAGCTGTTGGCGTAGTCCACCTGCACCTTCGACGCCATCTGCGTATTCACCCCGGCATAGAAGCCGCTCGGCCAGTCATAGCGCAGCTCGGCCTGGTAGTAGTGCATGGGGATGCCCGGCAGGCGGTTGTCGCCGAACTTGTCGTCATCACGGAAGTGGAAGTCACTGAAGGTATAGGCCTGACGCAGGCTGAGCTTGCCAGTACCGGCGCGTTCCCACAGGGTACTGTCGAGGCCTGCCTCCACGCCCTGGTGCACGGTGGGGCTGGCGTTGAATTCCGAGGTGAAGTTCGGCACCACTTCCACGGCCAGCAGCTCGTGGCGCACTTGCGAGTAGTACCAGGCCAGGTCCCAGCGGCCAAGCGTCGAATCGCCACGCGCGCCCAGCTCCAGGGTCGTGGCGGTCTGGTTCTGCATCTCGATCGGCTGGATCTGCTTGCCGCCTACTTTGGGCGAGCTCCAGATCAGCGACCACGGGTGAGGTGGCTCTACCGAGCGGCTCAGGTTGCCATACACCTGCAGGTCCGGGCTGATGTCATAGCGCAGCCCTAGGCGTGGTGCATAGTCCCAGTCATGCATGCTCACCTTGCCGCCCTCGGCAGGGTAGGTGACATCACTTTCACGGCGGGTATAGATCATCGCCAGGCCTGTGGTCAGCCATAGGTCGGGGACCAGTTCCAGGTCGTTGCCCACATGCAGCACGGTGTCCGAGCCCTGGTAGGTGAAGTCACGGGTGCGCTCACCGAACACGTCGCCGTTGCGGGTGAACTGCGATGCACCGCTGTTGGGCAGGTGCTTGGTGGTGCGCCAGCCGACGGTGGTCTTGCTCTCGTGGCCGAACAGGGTGTCGCGGCGGAAGTAGTTCAAGGTGCCGCTGACATCGGTGTAGGCCACCTTCAGGCGCATCGGGCCTTCGCGCAGGTCCATCGGGTAGTCGTGGTAGACCAGGCCGGCCTCCAGGCGCGCATCGTCGTCAAGGTAGAAGGTGGTCTTGTTGCCCACCCAGGTGCTGCCCGGTTGCGGGCGGCTGTCGTCGCGGGCCAGGTAGGCCGGGTTGGCCGCGCGCGGGTGATGCTTGATCTGCTCCTTGGTCAGGCGCCCGGCCAGCTCGTTCTCGGTTTCCCGGTAGCGCAAGTAGAAGCGGGTTTCCAGGTTCGGGTTGAAGCGGTAGCCGACGTTGGCGGCAACGCCCTTGGCGCTGCCGCTGCTGTGCGCCTGGTAGCCGTCATATTCCGCATCGGTCAGGGCAACGTAGTAGTCGAGGTTGCCCAGCACCTGCCCCGAGCTGATGTGCCGGTGCTGGTAGCCGCGGCTGCCGATTTCGTAGCGCACCTGCAGCGGTGCGGCGTCGTAGCCGGTGTGGGTGACGTAGTTGATCGCACCGCCAAGGGCCAGCGCGCCCTGGTCGAAGCCGTTGGCGCCGCGCAGCACTTCGGCACGGCTCAGCCACAGCGGTTCGAACAGCTCGTAGGGCGTACCGCCCGGGCCGGTCAGGGGTAGGCCGTCGAACATCGTGTACACCCCGGAACCGTGGGCCCCCGGTGCGCGGTTGATGCCCGAACCGCGGATCGACAGCTTGATGCCATCGTTGCCCGCGGACTGGGCGAACACCCCGGGCTGGTAGGCCAGCACGTCCTGGTTGCTGGCCACCCGGCCTTGCCCCACGCGCTGCATGTCCACCAGGTTGCTGGCGCCTGGCACTTCGCGCAGGCGTTCGCTGGCTGCGCTCAGTTCGTTCTGCTCCTCATCGGTGATCAGCACCTGGCCCAGCTCGACCGAAGGTGCCGCCAGGGCGGGCTGGGTGGTAGCGAAAGCAGCCAGCAGGCCAAGGCAGGATGGTAGGGGCAAAACGCAACGCATTGTACGACTCCAGGCGAAAGGCGAATGGACAACGGCCTTGAGACGAGCGAAATGCCGCTTGGAGCACGAAGAAAGTCGGCAAATCTCGGACAGCCTTCGTCAGACGGTCTTGTATGAAAGTTCTTTACAAGCCGCAGCGGTGGAGCAGGGGGGGGCGAGCTTCGTAAGGTGACAGCAGATCCGGCAGCGATGCCTCACTCACCCGAGGAGTTCAAAAATGACTGACAACGCACGACACTCGCAGCAACCCCTGGCGGACGCCCCGGTTCGCCTGACGCCACGTGAACGGCAAGTGCTGTTGTGGTGTGCCTATGGCAAGAGCTCGTGGGAGATTGGCCAGATCCTGGCATGCAAGGAATCGACGGTGAACTTCCATGTGTCGAACATCCTGCGCAAGTTCGATGTGCCCACCCGGGTGGCTGCGGTGATCAAGGCCATCCGCTACGGCATGCTGGCCGAGCAGTGAGGGGGTGAAGCATGGGCAACGATCCTCGGTTACCGCGCTTTGCCGATTGCCATGATCCGTTCTGGCCACGGGTGGACCTTGGCAGGCTGCGTGAGCGGCTGAACCTGCAGCGGCCTGTCAGTGAGGCGGCGCTGGAAGTGGCCGCGCGCTGCGCCGCCATCGATGCGGCACGCGAATTCGCGCGCTGGCGCGCGGTGTTGCGAGAGCGGGGCTACAAGCGCCTCGAGGATGTGGCCGGGCATGACCAGGGGCGTGCATTGCGGGTGTGCTACATCCGCTTTGTCGAAGCCGCGGTCCTGTATAACCTCGGCTCGAACGCTTACCTGCCCATTGCGCACCGGGGAGCTGCCCATGGCTGAGGAATCTGTTCTCGACAGTTTGACCTCGGCGTTGCTGGAGTTGCTGGGCGTGGATGGCAACGTATTGTTCGCCGCGCTTCTGGGGGCTTTGTTGGTGAGTGCGGCGCGCGATCGGTTGATCACCAACACTGCCAGGCGCCTGACGCTCGGCAAGAAACTGTTGCTGGTGTTCGTGACTGTGGGGGTGGGCCACCTGTTCGAGCCCCTGGTTTCGTCACTGGTGCCTTTGCTGACCCGTGGCATGGCGGCGTTCGTGGCTGCCGTGGTGGTGATCCCCATCAGCCTCAAGGTGATGGTCTGGCTGGATACGCTGGACCCGCGCGAACTCATCCAGCGCTGGCGCCGGCGGGGCTAGCCGCTGGCGGCATTGGGCAAGCGACTGGTCAGCGCGCTCAATTGCCGTTCCAGCTGCTGGATGCGTTGCTTGTCCTGGACCAGCAGGAGAACGGCTTGACGATCGGCACGCGACAAGGTGCGCAGTCGCGCGAGCATGTCGCATTCCCAGTCTTCTTCGTCCAGGCATGTGCGATGCGGTTCGGGTTCACCCAGCAGAAGCCAGTCCAGTGAGCATGCATACTGCCTGGCGACATCTATGCAAAGTGAATATGGAATGCTGTCGCGCACCTTCCAGCTGCTCAATGTTTGCGGGCTGATTGAAAGCGCTCGGGACAGCTCGGCATCAGATTCCGTAGCGGTCAGTTGCTTCAGTCTGGTCAGCACCGAAGCAAGTACGTTGGTACTCATAACAAATATCCATGACTGGTTTAATGATATTCCATGGGCTTAAACTACTCGTTATGAATACAGCCCTGCGATTTAAGGAGCATTCCTGCAATGAGAAGCATCAAACTGAAGAATACACCTATATATGCAGCTAATACTGACAAAACTGGACGACTATTCTCACAGAATGTAAACCTGAACAATGCTTGCAGGTATTTGCCGTGAGTACATACAAGCTGGTTTGCCCGCATTGCCACAGCCGGATGCGTATACGCACCAGTGAAGGGCGTCATATTTTCCTGCGGATCGCCTATTTGCAATGCACCACCGAGGCATGTGGCTGGTCAGTGCGGGCCGAGTTCGAAATGACCCATGAACTCTCGCCCAGCGGCATGCCCAACCCGGAAGTGTACCTGCCTTCGGCCAATGGTGATTTACGTAAGGCAGCGCTGCAGGGTGCCGCCCAGGACAGCCCTGGTGAATGAGCCTTCATGCTCACAAATAAAAAACGCGCAGATAAAAAAACACCCCGCATAAGCGGGGTGTCTTGTTTTGCCGGGGCGATCAGCCGATCAGTTGCAGGCCTGCTTGCTGGACCATTTCCAGCAGCGGTTGCGGGTACACACCCAGCACGAAGGCGAGAATGGCGATAGCCAGCAGCATGACACCGCCGGTGCGCTGTTCCCACTTCAGCGGTGCATCGTGGCGACGCAGGTTCGGCTCGACCAGGTACAGGGTGACCATCACGCGCAGGTAGTAGTAAACGCCGATGGCGCTACCGATCACCAAGGCACCGACCAGCCACCACAGGTGCGACTCGACGCCGGTGGCAATGATGTAGAACTTGCCGATGAAGCCGGCGGTCAGCGGGATACCCGCCAGCGACAGCATCATCACGGTCAGTACTGCGGTCAGGTACGGACGGCGCCAGAACAGGCCACGGTACTCGTACAGCGCATCGGCGTCACGGCCACCGTAAGGCGAGGACATGAGGGTGATGACACCGAAGGCGCCCAGGCTGGTGATCACGTAGGTGACCAGGTAAACGCCCATGGCCTCCAGGGCCAGGCCCTTGCTGGCGACCAGGGCGATGACCAGGTAGCCGAAGTGGGCGATGGACGAGTAACCCAGCAGGCGTTTGAGGTTGCTCTGGGTCAGTGCCAGCAGGTTGCCGATCAGGATCGAGGCCACGGCAATCACCGCCAGTACGGTGCTCAGCACGCCGCTGCTGGCAGCAGGGGAGAGCATGAACAGGCGCACGACCACGGCGAACACTGCGACCTTGCTGGCGGTGGCCAGGAAGGCGGCGACCGGTGCCGGGGCGCCTTCGTACACGTCCGGGGTCCACAGGTGGAACGGTACCAGCGACAGCTTGAAGGCCAGGCCGACCAGCATCATGCCCAGGCCCAACTGGGCCACCAGGCTTGGCATGCTGGTGGCGGCCAGGGCCTTGCCGATCTGGTCGAAGCTCAGGCTGCCGGCGTCGGCGTACAGCAGGGCCATGCCGAACAGCAGGAAGGCCGAGCCTGCGGCCGACAGCACCATGTACTTGATGCCGGCTTCCAGCGAGCGCTTGTTGAAGAAGGCATACGCCACCAGGCCGTAGACCGGTACCGACAGCAGCTCCAGGCCGATGAACAGGCCGGCCAGGTGGTTGGCGCTGACCAGCACCAGGCCACCGAGGGCCGACATCAGCAGCAGCAGGTACAGTTCTTCACGGTTGCCCGGGAAGCCCTTGGAGCCTTCGCCGAGGTAGGCGTGGGCGAGGGTGACGCAGGCCAGCGTCGCCACCAGCATGATCGCCATGTACAGGCAGGCGAACTTGTCGATGGTGACCAGCGAGGTGACCGCCAGCGGCGCAACCTTCAGCGCCGGCAGGATCGACAGCAGGGCCAGGTTGAGGCCCACGGTGGACAGCAGGAAGGTCTGCGAGTGGTTGCGCTTCCAGGCGATCGCCAGCATCACCACCACCGTGGTGATGGTGGTGATCAGCATCGGCGCCAATGCGATGAAGTGTTGAGTGGTGAATTCCATAGCGCTCTTACCGGGCCGAAGCGAGTTGAGTGAAAGCGGAACCGAGCCACTGCTGCACACCACTCATGGTGGCGGCAGAGGTGTCGAGGAACGGCTGCGGATACACGCCCAGCAGGATCAGCAGTACCGCCAGACCCAGGACCATGATCAGCTCGCGACCATCCATGCCGGCCAGCACGGTTTCGGTCTTGGCCGGGCCGAAATAGGCGCGGTGGATCATGATCAGCGAGTACACCGAACCGAACACCAGACCAGTGGTGGCGATCACGGTGATCCACGGTACGCTGGCGAAGCTGCCGATCAGGATCAGGAACTCGCCGACGAAGTTGCCGGTACCGGGCAGGCCCAGAGATGCGGCGGCGAAGAACAGGCTGATGGCCGGCAGGTAGGCGATGCGGTGCCACAGGCCACCCATCTCGCGCATGTCACGGGTGTGCAGGCGCTCGTACAGCTGGCCGGCCAGGATAAACAGCGCGGCAGCCGACAGGCCGTGGGCCAGCATCTGGATCACCGCGCCTTGCAGGGCCTGCTGGCTACCGGAGTAGATACCGATCAGTACGAAGCCCATGTGCGAGACGCTGGAGAAGGCGACCAGGCGCTTGATGTCGGTTTGCGCGAAGGCCAGGAAGGCACCGTAGAAGATACCGATCAGACCCAGGGTCATGGCGATTGGTGCGAACTCGGCCGAGGCGTTCGGGAACAGCGGCAGGGCGAAGCGCAGCAGGCCATAGGCCGCAGTCTTCAGCAAGATACCGGCCAGGTCCACGGAACCTGCGGTCGGTGCCTGGGCGTGAGCGTCAGGCAGCCAGGAGTGGAATGGCACCACCGGCAGTTTCACCGCGAAGGCGATGAAGAAGCCCAGCATCAGCAGGTACTCGGTACCAGCTGGCAGTTCGGCCTTGAGCAGGTCGCTGTAGTTGAAGGTGATCACGCCGGTGTTGGTGTAGTTGACCAGCACCAGGCCGAGGATCGCCACCAGCATGATCAGGCCGCTGGCCTGGGTGAAGATGAAGAACTTGGTAGCGGCGTAGATCCGGGTCTTCTTGCCATCCGAGGAGCTGTGACCCCAGAGCGCGATGAGGAAATACATCGGCACCAGCATCATTTCCCAGAAGAAGAAGAACAGGAACAGGTCCAGGGCCAGGAACACACCGACCACGCCGCCGAGAATCCACATCAGGTTGAGGTGGAAGAAGCCGACATGGCGCTGGATCTCTTTCCAGGAGCACAGTACCGACAGCACACCGAGCAGGCCGGTGAGCAGGATCATCAGCAGCGACAGGCCGTCGAGGGCCAGGTGGATGCTGATGCCGAAGCGCTGGATCCACTGGACTTTGTATTCCAGGGCCCAGGCCGGCTCGGCGCCCGGGGCGGGGGCCAGGGTGTAGTCGCCGTTACCCCACAGCCACAGGCCGATGCCGAGCAGCAGGGACATGGTCAGCAGCGCGATCCAGCGCGGCAGGGTGGCGCCGAAGCGCTCACCCAGCCAGCACAGGAAGCCGCCGATGAAGGGGATCAGGATCAGCCAAGGCAAAATCATGACGGGTTCGTTTCCTTTTGCAGGGTCGCAAGGTTCGCAAAGTTCATGGTCATACCGCGGCCACTACCACAGCGCCGAGTACCAGCACTGCGCCAACGGCGATCGAAGCGGTGTACCAGCGCAGCTGGCCGGTCTCGGTCTTGCTCATGGCGACGTGGCCGCCGCGAGCCAGGCGAGGGATCAGGCCGATGCTGCGGTCAACCGGATCCTTGCGCAGGATGTGGCTGATCAGCAGGTAAGGTTTGACGAACAGCTTGTCGTAGATCCAGTCGAAGCCCCAGGCGGCGAACCACCAGGCCGACAGGACACGACCGATACTGCTGTTGGCGACGGCGCTGACGAAGCGGCGCTTGCCCAGGAACAGCAGGGCCGACAGCAGGATACCGGCGATGGCGATGGCGCCCGAAGTGAGCTCCAGCGCGTGCTTGGCTTCGCCACCGGCGTGGCCGGCGCTTTCAGGCAGTACACCTGCCAGCGGCGGGGTGATCCAGGCGCCGACGAAGGTCGACAGCACGATCAGCACGCCCAGCGGCAGCCAGTGGCTGATGCCGTGGCCAGCGTGGGCTTCGGTCTTGGCTTCGCCGTGGAAGGCGATGAAGATCAGGCGGAAGGTGTACAGCGAGGTCATGAACGCACCGACCAGGCCGGCGTACAGCAGGCCGGTGTTGCCGCTGGCGAAGGCTTCCCAGAGGATCTCGTCCTTGGAGTAGAAGCCCACGGTCACGATCGGCAGGGCAGCCAGGGCAGCACCACCGACCACGAAGCTGGCGTAGGCCAGCGGCAGTTTCTTCCACAGGCCGCCCATCTTGAAGATGTCCTGCTCGTGGTGGCAGGCAACGATCACCGCACCGGAGGCAAGGAACAGCAGGGCCTTGAAGAAGGCGTGGGTCATCAGGTGGAAGATCGCCGCGTCCCAGGCGCCAACGCCCAGGGCCAGGAACATGTAGCCGATCTGGCTCATGGTCGAGTAGGCGAGGATACGCTTGATATCGGTTTGCACCAGCGCGGCGAAGCCGGCCAGAACCAGGGTTACGCCACCGACCACGCCTACCAAGTGCAGGATGTCCGGCGCCAGCAGGAACAGGCCGTTGGTACGGGCGATCAGGTACACGCCCGCGGTCACCATGGTTGCCGCGTGGATCAGCGCGGAGACCGGGGTCGGGCCGGCCATCGCGTCGGCCAGCCAGGTCTGCAGTGGCAGCTGGGCCGATTTGCCGACCGCACCACCCAGCAGCATCAGCGTTGCCAGGACCATCCAGGTGTCGCCAGCCTGGAACTTCTGCGGTGCCAGCACCAGCAGTTCCTGCACGTTCAGGGTACCCAGCTGGACGAACAGGATGAACAGGCCAATGGCCATGAACACGTCGCCGATACGGGTGACGATGAATGCCTTGAGCGCCGCGTTACCGTTGTTGCGGTTGCTGTAGTAGAAACCGATCAACAGGTACGAGCACAGGCCCACGCCTTCCCAGCCGAAGTAGATGAACAGCAGGTTGTCGCCCAGCACCAGGAACAGCATGCTGGCGATGAACAGGTTGGTGTATGCGAAGAAGCGCGAGTAGCCGGCTTCGCCACGCATGTACCAGGACGCGAACAGGTGGATCAGGAAGCCGACACCGGTGACCACGCCGAGCATGGTGACCGACAGGCCGTCCAGGTACAGGGTGAAGTTCGGCGTGAAGCCATCCACCGACATCCACTGCCACAGCAGCTGGCTGTACGCGCCACCTTCAGGCGGGGCGACGTTGAATTGCCAGATGACGTAGGCGGCCACGGCGGCCGACAGGCCTACCGAGCCGACGCCGATCAGGGCGGACAGGTTCTCCGAGAACCGCCCGCGCGAGAACGACAGCAGCAGGAAGCCGACGAGGGGGAAGACGAAAGTCAGGAAGAGAAGGTTCATCCGCGCATCTCACTGGCAGCATCGATGTCGAGAGTGTGGAAGCGGCGATACAGCTGCAGCAGGATGGCCAGGCCAATACTGGCCTCGGCGGCTGCCAGGCTGATCACCAGAATGAACATCACCTGGCCGTCGGGCTGGACCCAACGGGCACCGGCGACGATGAACGCCAGGGCAGAGGCGTTCATCATGACTTCCAGGCTCATGAGCACGAAGAGGATGTTGCGGCGGACCATCAGGCCAACCAGACCTAAGCAGAACAGGATGCCGGCGACCGCCAGACCATGCTCGAGAGGGATAGCACCCATGATTTACTCCTTCGCCTCGTTGCGGCCCAGGTGGAAGGCGGTGACAGCTGCGGCCAGCAGCAGCATCGAAGCCAGTTCGACCACCAGCAGGTAGGGACCGAACAGGCTGATGCCGACTTCTTTCGGACCCACGGTAGTGCCGCTGATGCCGGCACCGCTCGGGGCGACGAACAGCACGTACAGCAGCTCCAGCAGCAGCAGGGCGGCAAGGATCACAGGCCCCGCCCAGATACCGGGCTTGAGCCAGCCCCGTTCCTGGGCGACCGAAGCCGGCCCGAGGTTGAGCATCATCACCACGAACACGAACAGCACCATGATGGCGCCGGCGTAGGCGATCACTTCCAGGGCGCCGGCGAACGGCGCACCCAGGGCGAAGAAGATCATGGCCACGGAAATCAGCGAAATGATCAGGTAAAGCAAGGCGTGCACGGGGTTGGTGCCGGTCACCACCCGAAGGGTGGAGACCACGGCGATCCCGGATGCGAAGTAGAAAGCGAATTCCATCTTTCTGTCCTTATGGGAGCAAGCTCTTCACGTTGATCGGCTCGGCTTCGTTCTGTGCAGAGCCTTTCGGCTTGCCAGCGATTGCCATGCCGGCAACACGGTAGAAGTTGTAGTCAGGGTTCTTGCCGGGGCCGGAGATCAGCAGATCTTCTTTCTCGTACACCAGGTCCTGACGCTTGAACTCGGCCATTTCGAAATCCGGAGTCAGCTGGATCGCGGTGGTCGGGCACGCTTCTTCACACAGGCCGCAGAAGATGCAGCGCGAGAAGTTGATGCGGAAGAACTCCGGGTACCAGCGGCCGTCCTCGGTCTCGGCCTTCTGCAGCGAGATGCAGCCGACCGGGCAGGCCACCGCGCAGAGGTTGCACGCTACGCAGCGCTCCTCGCCATCGGGGTCGCGGGTGAGGACGATGCGGCCGCGGTAGCGCGGCGGCAGGTACACGGGTTCTTCTGGGTACTGCAGGGTATCGCGCTTGCGGAACCCGTGGGAGAACACCATTGCCAGGCTGCGCAGCTGGGTGCCGGTGCCCTTAACGATGTCGCCGATATACTTGAACATGGGTCAAATCCTCACTGGGCCGCGACGGCTGGCGTGTTGTAGAGCACGATCGCAGCGGTCACCAGCAAATTGATCAGGGTCAGCGGCAGGCAGAACTTCCAGCTGAAGTCCATCACCTGGTCATAGCGTGGGCGCGGGATCGAGGCGCGCAGCAGGATGAACAGCATGATGAAGAACGCGGTCTTCAGTGCGAACCACAGGAACGACAGTTGCGGCAGGATGCCGAACGGGCCGTGCCAGCCGCCGAAGAACAGGGTTACCAGCAGCGCCGAGATGAGGATGATGCCGATGTACTCACCGACGAAGAACATGCCCCATTTCATGCCGGCATACTCGATGTGGTAACCGTCGGCCAGTTCCTGTTCCGCCTCTGGCTGGTCGAACGGGTGACGGTGAGTCACGGCGACGCCAGCGATGAAGAAGGTGCAGAAGCCGAAGAACTGCGGAATGATGAACCACAGGTTCTGCGCCTGGTATTCAACGATGTCGCGCATGTTGAACGAACCCACCTGCACCACCACGCCCATCAGCGCCAGGCCCAGGAACACTTCGTACGACACGGTCTGAGCAGAGGCACGCAAGCTGCCCAGCAGGGCGTACTTGTTGTTCGACGACCAGCCGGCGAACAGCACTGCGTAGACCGACAGGCCTGCCATGGCGAAGAAGAACAGCAGGCCGATGTTCAGGTCGGCAACGCCCCAGGTCGGGGTGATCGGGATGACCACGAAGGCGATCAGCAGGGCGCTCATGGCCACTACCGGTGCCAGGGTGAAAATCACACGGTCGACGAAGGGTGGGTTCCAGTCTTCCTTGAAGAACATCTTCAGCATGTCGGCAGCAATCTGGAACATGCCGAACGGGCCGACGCGGTTTGGACCATAACGGTCCTGCCACCAGCCCAGCAGGCGACGCTCGACGAAGCTGAGCAGTGCGCCGCAGACCACCACCGCCAGCAGGACCACGATGGCCCGCAGCACGGAGAGGATCACATCGATCACTTCGGGGGTGAACCAGCTCATTGTGCTGCCTCCTGCAGACCTTCGACGGATGCACCGAAGATGGCAGGCGGAATGCCGGCCAGGCCTTTCGGCAACGCGACCAGGCCAGCGCCCAGCTCTTCATTGATACGCAGTGGCAGGCGCAGGGTGACACCGGCGACGTTCAGGCTCAGCAGGGCACCGTCGTTGACGCCCAGGCGGTCGGCTTCGGACTTGGCCAGGGCCACGTAGGCTGCCGGGATGCGCTCTTGCACCGGGGCGGCGCGCGAGGAGCTTTCTTCGCTGCCGAACAGGTGGAAGAACGGTACGGCAGTCCAGGTGCCACGGGCCGGACTGAAGGCGCCCGGAATGGCGTTGAACCAGTGCAGGCGGTCGCCTTGCGATTCGATCAGGCGTACGCCCGGGTCGCCGGCACGCAGGTGGCCACCGACCTCGTCCTGGAACTTGTTCCAGGCTTGTGGCGAGTTCCAGCCCGGCGACCAGGCGAACGGCACTTGCTGGCGCGGTTCGGCCGAACCCGAGTAGCCTTCCATGGAGAAGGCGAACGCGGTGTCTTTGTCTTGCGGGGTACGCGGCTCATGCACGCTGATGTTGGCGCGCATGGCGGTACGGCCGGAGTAGCGCAGCGGCTCACGGGCCAGTTTCAAGCCCTTGATGCGGAATGCGGCGCCTGGCGCAGCGTTGACAATGCCGGCCAGTTGCGGGACGGCTTCGGCGCAGGCGCTGGTGACGTGGTCCAGCTGGGTCCAGTCGACCGGCTTGTTCAGCAGGGTGGCACGCAGGGCGTGCATCCAGCGCCAGCCTTCGTGGATCTGGATGCTGCTGTCCAGGTACTGCGGGTCGAATACCTGGAAGAAACGCTGGGCACGGCCTTCCTGGCTGACCAGGGTACCGTCGCCTTCGGCGAACGAAGCAGCTGGCAGCACCAGGTGGGCGCGATCGACTGTCGGGGTTTTGGAGTGGTCGGCAACGATCACCACCTTGGCCGCAGCCAGGGCAGCGTCGACCTTGGCGGCCGGTACGCGGGTGTACAGGTCGTTTTCCAGTACGACGATGGCGTCGGCCTTGCCGCTGATGACTGCGTCCAGCGCGGCGTCGACCGACTCGCCACCGAGCATGGCCATGCCGAGGCTGTTGGCTTCAGGTACCACCAGGCTCAGCGAGCCGTTCTTCTCGCGCAGCTTCAGCGCCTTGGCGATGTTGGCGGCGGCTTCGATCAGTGCCGGGTCGGCCAGCGAGGTACCGGCTACAACCAGTGGGCGCTTGGCGGCGACCAGGGCGTCGGCGATGCGCTGCGCCAGAGCTTTCGCTTCGGCGTCCAGGCCTTCGACGGCAGGGGCGCTCGGGTCGATGGCGTGGGCGACGGCAAAACCGATGCGAGCCAGGTCGGCCGGGGCAGCGTGCACGCATTCTTCGGCGACGTCGTCCAGCTTGGTTTCAGCCAGCGAAGCGATGAACAGCGGGTACAGCGCGTGCTGGCCGATGTTCTTCACGGCGGCGTCGAGCCAAGGCTGCACTTTCATCGCTTCGGCCATGGCCTCGGCCTTGCCCTTGGTGGCCTGGCGCACGGCCAGGGCGACGCGGGCAGCGGTCTGGGTCAGGTCTTCACCGAGCACGAACACGGCGTCGTGGTCTTCGATGTCGCGCAGGGTCGGAACCGGCAGCGGGCTGTTGTTCAGCACGTTCAGGGCCAGGCGTACGCGGGCCAGCTCGCCGGCTTCCATACCCGAGTAGAAGTACTCGGCACCGACCAGCTCACGCAGGCCGTAGTTGCTTTCCAGGCTGGCGCGTGGCGAACCGATACCAACGATGGTGCGGCCGCGCAGCAGGTCGGCAGCCTTGTCCAGGGCGGCGTCCAGGCCCAGCTTGGTGCCGTCGGCCAGGTATGGCTGGCGCGGGCGATCCTTGCGGTTGACGTAGCCATAGCCGAAGCGGCCGCGGTCGCACAGGAAGTACTGGTTGACCGAACCGTTGAAGCGGTTTTCCACGCGGCGCAGTTCGCCGTAGCGCTCGCCCGGGCTGATGTTGCAGCCGCTGGAGCAGCCGTGGCAGATGCTCGGGGCGAACTGCATGTCCCACTTGCGGTTGTAGCGCTCGGAGTGGGTCTTGTCGGTGAACACGCCGGTCGGGCAGACCTCGGTCAGGTTGCCGGAGAATTCGCTTTCCAGCACGCCGTCTTCGACGCGGCCGAAGTACACGTTGTCGTGGGCGCCGTACACGCCCAGGTCGGTACCACCGGCATAGTCCTTGTAGTAGCGCACGCAGCGGTAGCAGGCGATGCAGCGGTTCATCTCATGGGCGATGAACGGGCCGAGGTCCTGGTTCTGGTGGGTACGCTTGGTGAAACGGTAGCGGCGCTCGTTGTGGCCGGTCATTACCGTCATGTCCTGCAGGTGGCAGTGACCGCCTTCCTCGCACACCGGGCAGTCGTGCGGGTGGTTGGTCATCAGCCATTCGACGACGCTGGCGCGGAACGCCTTGGATTCTTCATCGTCGATGGAGATCCAGGTGCCGTCGGAGGCAGGGGTCATGCAGGACATGACGATACGACCACGGGTGTCGTTCTCGTCGGTGTACTGCTTGACCGCACACTGCCGGCAGGCGCCAACGCTACCAAGCGCCGGGTGCCAGCAGAAATAAGGGATGTCGAGGCCGAGCGACAGACAGGCCTGTAACAGGTTGTCTGCACCGTTGACTTCGAGCGCTTTGCCGTCTACGTGGATAGTGGCCATTGTTCAAAGTTCTTCGTTGGCCCGCGTGAGCGGGCGTGGCTAATGGAAATCGGTGAGCTTGCGACACGCCACGATTTCTCGGGCCTGCCGGCAAGCTGGCGAGTGGCACGGACCACCCGCCTCAATCATCTTGTTATGCGCCGACCACGATCGGCTTGGCCAGGTTGGGGCGCAGGGCATCGCCCGCCGCAGCGGGAGCGACACCGGCCTCGAACTCGGACCGGAAGTATTTGATGGCACTGCCCAGCGGCTCGACGGCACCTGGTGCATGAGCACAGAAGGTACGGCCAGGGCCGAGGAAGTTGACCAGGCCCAGCAGCGTCTCGATGTCTTCGGCGCGGCCCTGGCCTTTTTCCAGTGCGCGCAGCATCTTCACGCTCCACGGCAGGCCGTCACGGCATGGGGTGCACCAGCCGCACGACTCGCGGGCGAAGAACTCTTCCATGTTGCGCAGCAGCGAAACCATGTTGATGCTGTCGTCCACCGCCATGGCCAGACCAGTACCCATACGGGTGCCAACCTTGGCGATGCCGCCGGCGTACATCTGCGCGTCGAGGTGCTCGGGCAACAGGAAACCGGTACCGGCGCCGCCTGGCTGCCAGCACTTGAGCTTGAAGCCGTCGCGCATGCCGCCGGCGTAGTCTTCGAACAGTTCGCGGGCGGTGACGCCGAACGGCAGCTCCCACAGGCCCGGGTTCTTCACCTTGCCGGAGAAGCCCATCAGCTTGGTGCCATGGTCTTCGCTGCCTTCGCGGGCCAGCGACTTGTACCAGTCGTTGCCGTTGGCGACGATGGCCGGGACGTTGCACAGGGTTTCGACGTTGTTCACGCAAGTCGGCTTGCCCCACACGCCAACGGCAGCAGGGAAGGGTGGCTTGGAACGCGGGTTGGCGCGGCGACCTTCCAGCGAGTTGATCAGTGCGGTTTCTTCACCGCAGATGTAGCGGCCGGCACCGGTGTGCACGAACAGCTCGAAATCGAAGCCGCTGCCAAGGATGTTCTTGCCCAGCAGGCCGGCGGCCTTGGCTTCCTCGATGGCGCGGTTGAGGTGCTTCGCTGCGGTGGTGTATTCGCCACGCAGGAAGATGTAGCCACGGTAGGCCTTCAGGGCACGGGCGCTGATCAGCATGCCCTCGACCAGCAGATGGGGCTGTTGCTCCATCAGCATGCGGTCCTTCCAGGTGTTCGGCTCCATTTCGTCCGCGTTGCACAGCAGGTAGCGGATGTTCATGGATTCGTCTTTGGGCATCAGGCCCCACTTCACGCCAGTGGGGAAGCCTGCACCACCGCGCCCCTTGAGGCCGGAGTCCTTGACGCTTTGCACGATGTCGTCGGCCGACATCTGCGCCAGCGCCTTGCGGGCGGCAGCGTAGCCGTTTTTCGATTCGTACTCGGCAAGCCATACCGGCTCGCCGTCGTCACGCAGGCGCCAGGTCAGCGGGTGGGTTTCGGCCGTGCGCGCGATGCGGTTGGCCGGGCCGAAGGAAGTAATGGTCATACGTAACCCTCCAGCAGTTTGGAAACGCCTGCCGGTTGCACGTCACCGAAGGTGTCGTCGTCGATCATCAGCGCCGGGGCCTTGTCGCAGTTGCCCAGGCAGCATACCGGCAGCAGGGTGAAGCGGCCGTCGGCGGTGGTTTGGCCGAGGCCGATGCCCAGTTCGCTCTGGATCTGGCTGACCACGGATTCATGGCCGCCGATGTAGCAGACCATGCTGTCGCACACGCGGATGATGTGGCGGCCGACTGGCTGACGGAAGATCTGGCTGTAGAAAGTGGCGACACCTTCGACGTCGCTGGCCGGAATGCCCAGTACTTCGCCGATGGCGTGGATGGCGCCGTCCGGCACCCAGCCACGTTCCTTCTGGACGATCTTCAGGGCTTCGATGGACGCCGCGCGCGGGTCCTCGTAGTGATGCATTTCGTGCTCGATGGCCGAGCGCTCGGTTTCGCTCAGGGCGAAACGGTCTGTCTGGATAAGCGTGCTGTTCATGCTTAGCGGTCCACGTCAGCCATAACGAAGTCGATACTGCCCAGGTACGCAATGAGGTCGGCGACCATGCTGCCTTTGATCACCGAAGGGATCTGCTGCAGGTGCGGGTAGCTCGGGGTACGGATCCGGGTGCGGTAGCTCATGGTGCCGCCATCGCTCGTCAGGTAGTAACTGTTGATGCCCTTGGTCGCCTCGATCATCTGGAACGACTCGTTGGCCGGCATGACCGGGCCCCACGAGACTTGCAGGAAGTGCGTGATCAGGGTCTCGATGTGCTGCAGGGTGCGCTCTTTCGGCGGCGGCGTGGTCAGCGGGTGGTCCGCCTTGTACGGGCCTTCCGGCATGTTGCGCAGGCACTGGTCGATGATGCGGATACTCTGGCGCATCTCCTCGACACGGACCATGCAGCGATCGTAGGCATCGCCGTTGTGGGCCAGCGGTACTTCGAACTCGAAGTTCTCGTAGCCGGAGTAGGGGCGGGCTTTGCGCAGGTCGAAGTCGCAACCGGTAGCACGCAGGCCGGCACCGGTGGTACCCCAGGCCAGGGCTTCCTTGGTGTTGTACGCGGCAACGCCGATGGTACGGCCCTTGAGGATGCTGTTCTGCAGGGCAGCCTTTTCGTACTCGTCGAGGCGCTTGGGCAGCCATTCGACGAAGTCCTTGACCAGCTTGTCCCAGCCGCGTGGCAGGTCGTGGGCGACGCCACCAATGCGGTACCAGGCCGGGTGCAGGCGGAAACCGGTGATCGCTTCGATCACGGTGTAGGCGCGCTGTCGGTCGGTGAAGGTGAAGAACACCGGGGTCATGGCGCCGACGTCCTGGATGTAGGTACCCAGGAACAGCAGGTGGCTGGTGATACGGAAGAACTCGGCCAGCATCACGCGGATGGTGTCGACCTTCTGTGGCACCTTGATGCCGGCCAGCTTCTCGACCGCGAGCACGTACGGCAGGTTGTTCATTACCCCGCCGAGGTAGTCGATACGGTCGGTGTAAGGGATGAAGCTGTGCCAGGACTGGCGCTCGGCCATTTTCTCGGCGCCACGGTGGTGGTAGCCAATGTCCGGCACGCAGTCGACGATCTCTTCACCGTCCAGTTGCAGGACGATACGGAAGGCACCGTGCGCAGAAGGGTGGTTGGGGCCGAGGTTGAGGAACATGTAGTCCTCGTTGGCGCCCTGGCGCTTCATGCCCCAGGCTTCCGGGTTGAAGCGTGCCGATTCCTCTTCAAGCTGCTGCTTGGCCAGGGTCAGGCTGTAGGGGTCGAATTCGGTGGCGCGTGCCGGGTAGTCCTTGCGCAGCGGGTGGCCTTCCCAGGTAGGCGGCATCATGATGCGGCTGAGGTGTGGGTGGCCGGCAAAGTCGATGCCGAACATGTCCCAGACTTCGCGCTCGTACCAGTTGGCGTTCGGCCAGATACCGGTCACGGTCGGCAGGTTCAGGTCGCCTTCGCTGAGCGACACCTTGATCATCACATCGCTGTTACGCTCGATCGACAGCAGGTGGTAGAACACGCTGAAGTCGGCGGCGGGCAGGCCGCGGCGCTGGGTGCGCAGGCGTTCGTCGACGCCGTGCAGGTCGTACAGCATGCTGTACGGTTTGGCCACGCCGCGCAGGAAGCTGAGCACTTCCTTGAGTTGCTCGCGCTTGACCCACAGCACGGGCATGCCGGTGCGGGTTTCCTGGGCGACGAATGCTTCGGCGCCAAAACGGTTGTGCAGTTCGACGACCACATCCTGGTCGTCAGCCTTGTAGGGCGGAATGAAAATAGCGTTGTCCGCTGTCATGGTCTCGGTCGCTTTGGGCAAACGTTAAGAATGAAGCCAGGCCGCCGGCTCCAGGGGAGCGGGCGGCAGGTCGCTGGATCAGACTTCGTCGGGGCTGCGCAGGTTGGTTACTGCAATGCGCTGCTCACGACGCAGGTCTTTCTGGGCTGGCATCTCGGCACGGTAAATACCTTGATCACCAACAACCCAGGAAAGCGGGCGTCGTTCTTGGCCGATCGACTCCTGCAGCAGCATCAAGCCTTGCAGGAAAGCCTCAGGGCGTGGCGGGCAGCCAGGCACATAGACGTCCACGGGGAGGAACTTGTCGACCCCCTGAACGACCGAGTAGATGTCGTACATGCCACCGGAGTTGGCGCACGAACCCATGGAGATGACCCACTTCGGCTCGAGCATCTGCTCGTACAGGCGCTGGATGATCGGCGCCATTTTGACGAAGCAGGTACCGGCGATGACCATGAAGTCGGCCTGACGCGGCGAGGCCCGGATGACTTCGGCGCCGAAGCGGGCGATGTCGTGGGGCGCCGTGAAGGCCGTGGTCATTTCCACGTAGCAGCAGGACAGGCCGAAGTTGTACGGCCAGAGGGAGTTCTTGCGACCCCAGTTGACCGCGCCACGCAGCACATCTTCAAGCTTGCCCATGAAGATGTTCTTGTGGACCTGGTCCTCTAGCAGTTGATCGGTGACGGTTTCCCGTTCACCGACCGGGTACTGCTCGTTGGGCGCATCCGGATCGATTCTGGTGAGATTGTATTGCATGCCAAAGCCTCATTGTTTCAGCTTCGCTTGCCGCTTGCGGCGACCTTCGGGAGCCCAATCAAGTGCCCCGACGCGCCATAGGTAGACAAGACCAGCCAACAGAATTGCTATGAAAACGAGTGCTTCGACGAATCCGGTCCAGCCGCTTTCGCGGACGGACACAGACCATGCAAAGAGAAAGAGGGCTTCGATATCGAAGATCACGAACAGCATCGCGACCAGATAGAATTTGGCGGACAGGCGCAGGCGGGCGCTGCCGACGGGCAGCATGCCGGATTCGAAGGGTTCGTTCTTGGCGCGGCCCCAGGCCTTGCTACCGAGCAGGCTGGACAGGCCGAGCATGAAGGCGCACAGGCCGACGACACCCAGGAGGAAGATGGCAAAGCCCCAGTTGTGGGCGATGAGTCCTGCCGAATCGGACATGCTAGAGATCCTTATACAGAGACCCAGCTCTGCAGTCTGAAATAAGTGTAGAGCGGCGACCTGGTGTCGCACATGCAGTGACCAAATGTCGCAGCTGAATCAATCGCGCTGATTTTATGGGTAAACCCCGTGCAAGTAAAATTTCTGTCGCAAATTTATTCGTAGGATTAAGTACAAAACCTGCTCGTAAATGGCTGAAAGCCTTGAGATTAGGGCATTGCGTGCGGTTTTGTTAATTATGTTTCTTGCGACGGGTAACGAATTGCAAGTTTCGTAATGATAATTGATATCATTTGGTCTGGTGCCTGATATTTCTCCTCTTCTGCCCCTTGTAAAGTTCATCTGACGATTCCCGCTACTTGCAAATGCAAAAAACGCCTGTTCTAGCAGCTTCTGACACCGCTCGTACCGCTCTGGGTCAATACTTTATCGATTGGGCGATGACCGGCTGATGAAGCGATCGCCCACTGGCCGAGCCAGTAGGTGAGGATGATCAGGTATGGCGCGGCGGCGAACGGGCTGACGAAGCGGTCGATGCCTATCAGGCTGTCGGAGAGCACGAACAGGCAGGCGCCGAGCGTGGCGAGCCCGCCACAGGCCAGGGCGCGCCAGAGCATGGCGCTGATGGCCAGGGCGTACAGTGCGACCGGGATCAGTAGTGGGCCAAGGCCGTGGCTGGCCAGCACGCCGAGCAGAGTGATACCGGTAATGGCGCTCAGCAGCAGTGCGGGCAGGGCTGGACGCAGGGTCTGGCTGCAATAGGCGCGCAGGTAGGCCAGGTGGGCGCAGAGGAAGGCAGCCAGGCCGAACACGAACAGGTCGGCGGGGATGGCCAGCAGGATGTCGCCGAGTACCGAGAAGGCCAGGCCGAGGGTAATCCAGCGGCGATAAGGTGTGGCGCGAGCACTGCGCAGCCAGGCGATCAGGGCCAGTACCGGGATCGGTTTCGCCAGCAGGGCGAGCAGGGTGTTGTCGCTGGCCAGTGCATATATATAGAGGGCGGCGGCGACCAGGGCGAGAATCGTCAGGTGGCTTGGGCGAGGCATGAGCGGTCCTTGCGGCTGGGCTGCCTCAAGCATAGACCTGAATTTGGGTTTTGCTGGTGATGCCTTTGGATTGTGTTGGGGCTGCCATGGGCTTGATGAAAGGAATGCGCCGCCTGTGAGACCGAGCGACGCCCGCGCGGCGCTTCGCGGGACAAGCCCGCTCCCACATTTGTTGCAACGTGCCGAACCTGTCAGGCCATGGTTGTCAGCCTGGTTGCCCTGGCCTGATTTCTCGACTGGCGCTGCTGCCGTCCCATCTATCTCAAGTCATGCGCCAAGGCTGACAACGCCTCTCCCACAGGCATGGCCACGTTGCAACAAATGTGGGAGCGGGCTTGTCCCGCGAAGCGCCGCGCGGGCGGCGCTCGATCTACGCAGCACCGCAAAAACCAAGGCAGGCACCTCGCCGCCCTGACGCAATCGGGCGCAGAACACCTGACATGTCGGATTTAACCCCTTCCATGTAGGCCATTTCCCAAACATACTCTTGCCGCCTTTTTTCCGTTGCGGCTGCTGTGGCAGCGCTCTAGTCTCGGCGAGTCGTTGCACATCAACGACACGGCTTTGACAGGCCGGAATTGAAAGAAGGTGCACTCGCTTTGCCTCAATGGCAGCTGTGCGTGTGGGCACGTTCGCGTGCGCCGGTCTTTCTTTCTTTCCACCGGTCTGTCAACCCGCGCATAGCTGCCACCTAACCGTTTGACAGCGGGCGGATGGCAGCCAAACAGGAAAGAAAGGAGCGAGTCATGCTAAAAGTTGTCCCCGATCTACCCCACAACCCCCATTCCCTCGAAGACACCCTGATCCAGGCCACCGTGGTGCATCAGGCCTTCGGCATTGGTTCAGGCGCAGATGCACACAGGGCCTCGGACTTTGCACTAAGGCTTGATTGATGTGTTGTCTGGGTGTGCCTCTTCGCGGGTAAACCCGCTCCCACAGGTTCATCACAAGCGCCAAGACTTGCACAGCACCTGTGGGGGCGGGTTTACCCGCGAAAGGGCCGGCCCAGGCAGTAGAGAATTTTCAGGGGAATGAACAATGACAACAGAAGACACCCAGTTCACCGTCGGCAAAACCACCTTCTACCAAGGTGAAAACGGCACCCACCCACTGTTCCGCATCGAGCCCGGCATTCCTTGTCGGGATGCCCGCGAGCAGTCCTCGGAGCTGATGGGCTATGTGCGCGAACTGACCATCACCGGCCTGATGGACGAGAAACCGATGATGATCTGGGCTGCCCATTACCTCAGCGCCATGGCCAAGGCGCTGATGGATGACGCAGAGCTGGGCATGAAGCTTTGAGGTTGTTCCAGTCACAGGCTGCTATTTGAACCCATGCAAAAAGGCCCAGGGCTTTCACAAACCCCGGGCCTTTCTTCAACAGCAACCCACTATCAGTGGAACTGCTCTTCCTCGGTCGAACCAGTCAGTGCAGTCACCGACGAAGCCCCGCCCTGAATAACAGTGGTCATGTCGTCGAAGTAGCCAGTGCCCACTTCCTGCTGGTGCGCCACGAAGGTGTAGCCTTTGTTGGCGTCAGCGAATTCCTGCTCCTGCAGCTTCACGTAGGCGGTCATGTCGTTGCGGGCGTAGTCGTGCGCCAGGTTGAACATGCCGTGCCACATGTTGTGGATGCCAGCCAGGGTGATGAACTGGTGCTTGTAGCCCATGGCCGACAGCTCGCGCTGGAACTTGGCGATGGTCGCGTCGTCCAGGTTCTTCTTCCAGTTGAAGGAAGGCGAGCAGTTGTACGACAGGATTTGGTCCGGGTACTCCTTCTTGATCGCTTCGGCGAAGCGGCGGGCTTCGTCCAGGTCCGGCTTGGCGGTTTCGCACCAGATCAGGTCGGCGTACGGGGCGTAGGCCAGGCCGCGGGCAATGGCCTGGTCGAGGCCGGCGCGTACCTTGTAGAAACCTTCGCGGGTACGCTCGCCAACCACGAACGGCTGGTCGTACGGGTCGCAGTCGCTGGTCAGCAGGTCGGCGGCGTTGGCGTCGGTACGGGCCAGGATAATGGTCGGTACACCCGACACGTCAGCGGCCAGGCGCGCAGCCACCAGCTTCTGTACAGCTTCCTGGGTCGGTACCAGCACCTTGCCACCCATGTGGCCGCATTTTTTAACCGAGGCCAGCTGGTCTTCGAAGTGCACGCCGGCGGCGCCTGCTTCGATCATGTTCTTCATCAGCTCGTAGGCGTTCAGTACGCCACCGAAACCGGCTTCGGCGTCGGCCACGATTGGCGCGAAGTAGTCGATGTAACCGTCGTCGCCCGGGTTCTTGCCGGCTTTCCACTGGATCTGGTCGGCGCGGCGGAAGGCGTTGTTGATGCGCTTGACCACGGTCGGTACCGAGTCGACCGGGTACAGCGACTGGTCAGGGTACATGGACTCGGCCGAGTTGTTGTCGGCGGCAACCTGCCAGCCGGACAGGTAGATGGCCTGGATGCCGGCCTTGACCTGCTGCACTGCCTGGCCACCGGTCAGGGCGCCCATGCAGTTGACGAAATCTTTTTCTGGGCGGAAGGACGGGTGGGCACCTTCGGTGACCAGCTTCCACAGTTTTTCTGCACCCAGGCGGGCCAGGGTGTGCTCCGGCTGCAGGGAGCCACGCAGGCGAACGACATCAGCGGCGGTGTAGGTACGGGTCACGCCTTTCCAGCGCGGGTTTTCGGCCCAGTCTTTCTCGAGGGCTGCAATTTGCTGTTCGCGTGTCAGTGCCATGGAAATAAACCTCGTCGCATCGATCTTGGGGTAATTGTGCTGATGCTCGGAGCAGATCAGGGAGCTGGCGGCTGTCCTGTTCGCAGGAGTGCGGCGGCGAACGCGAAGGCTCGAAGGGGAAGGGTGTGCAGGCCAGGCGAAAGGAGCTCCGGCAGGTCGGCTCGTGGTTGCCTTGCTGCGGTGCTGCGCGATTGCCAGTACTGCGGTGATGCGCTTCCGTCCCTCGGGACAACTTCTTCGTTGCAGTCGCAATCCCGTCGAACCGCCTTGTGGGCCGTATAGACACGAGGCGCCTCCAGGGGTGGGAGGAGTGCGTCTCGAAGGCCCTTGCCAGGGCCCCTGATTAGCGGGAGCGAGGCCATCATGCCCTTGGGAAAAAGACCCTGTCAAATGTTTTGTAGTGGTTTTTTTCGCTTACTACATCTTTGGTCTAATACGACTTGGCAGTCAGTTTCAAGGCCTTTGGTCGAGGCCTTGAATTGCCTGGGATCAGTCGAGAAGGTCGACTTTGACACGTAAAGTCATGTTTTCACCGCGCTGGGTGCTGTAGCTGAGGCTTGACGCGCTGCGATCAGCCTGACTCTGCTGATTGTACCCCGCCAGGTTGATCCACTCGCCGAGCTTTCCGGTGACTGTTGTGTCGGTGCTCTGTACTTTCACTACATCCGCGCGTTCCTGGCTGATGCGGTCATTATTGCTGCTTATTTGCAGACGAACCGTTTCGCCGCTCAGGCTAGGGGTGACGTAGAAACCCTGGGTCACGTTGCGGTATTCGGTATTGCTCTGAATGCGCCCGTAGCCGTCGGTGCTGGTGCTGGTGATCGGTATGCTCTGGCCTACCTGGATCAGCGCCGGTTGACCTTCGCTGGCCTGAATCTGCTGCATGCCGCCGTCACGGTTGCTGGTCCCGTAATGGATGACGCGCGCGTTGCCGCGGTTGTCCTGGAAGTTGCTGTCATTGTTGTCGACACTGATCAGCAGGCGCTTGGGGGCGGTGTCCAGCTGTTGCAGCAGGGCGCGCAGGTCGTCGATGCGTTCGGCGCTGGCGTTGACGATCAGCTTGTTCTCGAAGGCGCTGACCGTGCCGTCCTTGCCAATGAAGGCCTGGGCGGCGGGTAGCAGTTCGGCGCTGCTGCGGTGTTGTAGCGGTACGACCTCGGTGGCGGCCTGGGCGGTGAGGCTGGCGGCCAGCAGCAGGGAGGCGAAAAGGGGGCGTAGCGGCATGTCCATGATCTCCGCAGGTGGAATGTTCATGATGGCAAATTTGCCCGGCTTGTGCTGGCTTCACGTTACAGAACCTCTTTGAGCGGTGGCTGCTATCAGACAAATTCCGTAACATCGCGCCCCTTGTTTTCCATCCGTCCATCCGGACTGCGCCACAGGATGCCCATGAAACCCGCCCGACTCCGTGCCGACCTGCTCGCCGGCCTGACCACCTCGTTCGCCCTGGTGCCCGAGTGCATCGCCTTTGCCTTGGTGGCTCACCTCAACCCGCTGATGGGCCTGTACGGCGCCTTCATCATCTGCACCCTGACGGCGCTATTCGGTGGCCGGCCGGGGATGATTTCCGGCGCTGCCGGCTCGATGGCGGTGGTGATCGTCGCCCTGGTGGTGCAGCACGGTGTGCAGTACCTGCTGGCCACGGTGCTGCTGGGGGGCGGGGTGATGATCCTGTTCGGCCTGTTGCGCCTGGGCAAATTGGTGCGGTTGGTGCCGTACCCGGTGATGCTCGGCTTCGTCAACGGCCTGGCCATCGTCATCGCCCTGGCCCAGCTGGAGCATTTCAAGGAGGGTGAGCACTGGCTGAGCGGTGCGCCGCTGTACCTGATGATCGGCCTGGTGGCGTTGACCATGCTGGTGGTCTATGTGTTGCCGAAGCTGACCCGGGCGGTGCCGCCGGCGCTGGTGGCGATCCTCGGCGTTGGTGTGCTGGTCTACCTGCTTGACCTGCCCACCCGTACCTTGGGCGACATGGCACGCATCGCCGGTGGCCTGCCACAGTTGGCCTTGCCGGACGTGCCGTGGAACCTTGAGACCCTGAAGATCATCGCACCCTACGCGGTACTGATGGCCATGGTCGGCCTGCTGGAAACCCTGCTTACGCTCAACCTGACCGATGAGATCACCGAGAGCCGTGGCTACCCGGACCGCGAGTGCGTGGCACTAGGGGCGGCGAACATGGTTTCGGGCCTGTGCGGTGGCATGGGCGGGTGCGCGATGATCGGCCAGACGATGATCAACCTCAGCTCCCATGGCCGTGGCCGGCTGTCGGGCGTGGTGGCCGGGGTGATGGTGCTGCTGTTCGTGCTGTTCCTGGCGCCGCTGATCGAGCGCATTCCGCTGGCGGCGCTGGTCGGGGTGATGTTCGTGGTGGCGCAGCAGACGTTTGCCTGGGCGTCGTTGCGGGTGCTGCACAAGGTGCCGGCCAGCGATGTGCTGGCGATCATCGCGGTAACCGTGGTCACGGTGTTCACCGACCTGGCCGTGGCGGTGCTGTTCGGCATCGTCATCGCGGCGGTGAACTTTGCCTGGCAGCATGCGCGGGAGCTGTACGCCGACAGCCGTGAAGATGGAGAGGGAGGCAAGCATTACCAGGTGCATGGCACGCTGTTCTTTGCCTCGACCACGCAGTTCCTGAATCAGTTCGATCCGGCTAATGACCCGGCCAATGTGACTCTGGATTGCCAGCATTTGAGCTTTGTCGATTACTCGGCGATTGCTGCGCTGAAGACCTTGCGCGAGCGGTATTCCAGGGCGGGCAAGCAATTGCGGGTGGTGCATCTGTCGGAGCGCTGCAAGAAGCTGCTGAAGCGGGCTGGCGAGCAGCACTGATGGTTGGTTGTTGTCTGTGCCGGCCTCTTCGCGGCTAAAGCCGCTCCCACAGGTACTGCACAGTATTCACTGGCTGTGATGTCCTTGTGGGAGCGGCTTTAGCCGCGAAGAGGCCGGTGCAGGCGAAAGGTTTATTCGCCGCGGTTCTTCTTGACGATGGCATCGGCAATGCTCGCCGGCGCCTCGGCATAGCGGGTGAACTCCATCGAGAAGCTGGCCCGGCCCTGGGTCATCGAGCGCATCGAGGTGGCGTAGCCGAACATCTCGCCCAGCGGCACCTCGGCACGGATCACCTTGCCGGCCGGCGTTTCGTCACCATCCTGGATCATCCCGCGGCGCCGGCTCAGGTCGCCGAGGATGTCACCCTGGTATTCCTCCGGCGTCACCACTTCCACTTTCATCACCGGCTCCAGCAACACTGCTCCACCTTTCTGCGACAACTGCTTGGTGGCCATCGAGGCGGCGATCTTGTAGGCCATTTCGTTGGAGTCGACATCGTGGTATGAGCCGTCGTACACCGCCGCCTTCAGGTTGATCAGCGGGTAACCGGCGAGCACGCCGTTCTTCATCTGCTCCTCGATGCCCTTCTGGATAGCCGGGATGTACTCGCGCGGTACCACGCCGCCGACGATTTCGTTGATGAATTCCAGGCCTTCCTTGCCCTCGTCGCCGGGGGCGAAGCGGATCCAGCAGTGGCCGTACTGGCCTCGGCCGCCGGACTGGCGGACGAAACGGCCTTCGATCTCGCAGGTGTTGCGGATTTTCTCGCGGTAGGCCACCTGTGGCTTGCCGATGTTGGCCTCGACGTTGAACTCGCGGCGCATGCGGTCGACGATGATGTCCAGGTGCAACTCGCCCATGCCCGAGATAATGGTCTGGCCGGTCTCTTCGTCGGTGCGCACGCGGAATGACGGGTCTTCCTGGGCCAGTTTGCCCAGGGCGATGCCCATTTTTTCCTGGTCGGCCTTGGTCTTCGGCTCTACTGCCACGGAAATGACCGGGTCGGGGAAGTCCATGCGTTCGAGGATGATCGGCTTGTCCATGTCGCACAGGGTATCGCCGGTGGTCACGTCCTTCATGCCGATCAGCGCGGCGATGTCGCCGGCGCACACGTCCTTGATTTCGGCGCGCTGGTTGGCGTGCATCTGCACCATGCGGCCGATGCGTTCCTTCTTGCCCTTGACCGAGTTGAGTACCGCGTTGCCGGAGCTGAGCACGCCGGAATAGACCCGGGCGAAGGTAAGGGTGCCGACGAAGGGATCGGTGGCGATCTTGAACGCCAGGGCCGAGAACGGCTCGCTGTCGTCGGCGTGGCGCTCCAGGTGCTTTTCTTCGTCATCCGGGTCGGTGCCCTTGATGGCCGGGATTTCCGAAGGCGCGGGCAGGTAGTCGATGACCGCGTCGAGCATCAGCGGCACGCCCTTGTTCTTGAACGACGAGCCGAGGATAGTCGGCACGATCTCGTTGTTCAGGGTGCGTTTGCGCAGGCCGGCCTTGATCTCTTCGATGCTTAACGCTTCGCCTTCGAGAAACTTGCTGAGCAGTTCGTCATCGGCCTCGGCTGCTGCCTCGACCATGTGCGCACGCCATTCGTCGGCCAGCGCCTGCAGCTCGGCGGGGATGTCTTCTTCGCGGTAGCTGGTGCCCTGGTCCGCGTCGTTCCAGTAGATGGCCTTCATCTTCACCAGGTCGATCTGGCCGACGAAGTTTTCTTCGCTGCCGATGGCCAGCTGGATAGGTACCGGGTGGTGGCCCAGGCGTTGGTCGATCTGCCTGACCACGCGCAGGAAATCGGCGCCCTGGCGGTCCATCTTGTTGATGTAGGCCAGGCGTGGCACATGGTACTTGTTGGCCTGGCGCCAAACGGTCTCGGACTGTGGTTCGACCCCGTCCGCGCCGCTGAACACCACCACCGCGCCATCGAGCACGCGCAGCGAACGCTCCACCTCGATGGTGAAGTCGACGTGGCCTGGGGTGTCGATGATGTTGAAGCGGTACTTGTGGGCGAACTGCTTTGTCGAGCCCTGCCAGAAGGCGGTGGTCGCCGCCGAGGTGATGGTGATGCCGCGCTCCTGCTCCTGGGCCATCCAGTCCATGGTCGCGGCACCATCGTGCACTTCGCCCATCTTGTGGTTGACCCCGGTGTAGAACAGGATCCGCTCGGTGGTCGTGGTCTTGCCGGCATCCACGTGGGCGACGATGCCGATATTGCGGTACAGCTCGATGGGCGTTGTGCGGGCCATGGCGGACTACCTGTGGATGAGCGGATTCTCCCACGGTAGCAGACCGGGAGAATCCTGCCCTGCCGCCTGACCGTCAGTCGGCCTGGGCTTGCAGCATCCACTGGCCGTCCACTTCGCGGGCCAGGCCGCTGGCGGGCAGCAGGGCCAGCAGGCGCGTGTGCAGGGCGGCTTCGGTGAAGGTCTTGAGGGTGGCCAGGTCCAGTGCACCTACCAGGTTGAGATCGGCCTTGGTGTACGACAGCCAGGCTTTTTTCAGGGCCTGGGCGACGTCGCTGCCGGAGGTGCTGGCGAAGCGGCGGTGCCATTGGCGGCCGTCGAAGGTGAAGGTGTGGGCGTGGCTGTAGGTGCTTTGGTCGCCACCTTCGGTGCAGCGGTGGCAACGGCACGGGCCTTCGCCGAAGGCATTGCGCAGGTAGCTGTTGAAGTCCACCACGGGCTTGAGGGACAGGCGTTTGTCGACTTCGAACAGGTCGGCGATCAGGGGTTCTTCGGCGCTCACTCGGTATCCTCGTGTGGTGTGGCTTGCATCGGCGGGCACCCTAACAGATCGGACCCTTCAGATCACCTTTTGCAGGCCCGGCCTCTTCGCGGGTTTACCCGCGAAGAGGCCAGTAGAGACAATGGAGATCACCTGCCGTACTCTACGCGCCCATACGCCTACACACCCACTGAGGTAACCCCGCTTGAGCACCAAGTACCCGTACATCGCCACCATCACCATCAGCGCCGAAGACCGCGGCGGCGACACCGAAGCCTCGGAAAACCCAAACATGCGCGTTGGCCTGGAAGCGGTGACCGAAACCCTGAAGAAGGTGCATTTCGTCGGTACGCTCGCGGCCCCTGAAAAGAACGCCACGCACATCTGCGTGACCCTGGAAAACGGCCTGACTTACTATGGCCCGATCGTCAACGGCCACGCCGAACTCGAAGGCGGCTGGATTGCCTTCGAGTCCGACATGCTCACTCCCGCAGAACTGGGCTTGTAAGTATCAGTTCAGCTCGGCCAGGCACTGCTCAAGGATATCCAGACCTTCTTCGAGCACCGCGGCCTCGATGGTCAGCGGTGCCAGCAGGCGGATGATGTGCCGTGCCTTGCCGCTAGGCATCAGCAACAGGCCCTTGGCTCGCGCCGCTTCCATCACCTTGGCCAGCTGCGCCGGTGCCGGGCTGCCGTCGGCATTGACGAACTCGATCCCGCGCATGGCGCCGACGCCGGTCAGGCGGCCGATGAACGGGCTCAGCCCAGAAGCCTTCCAGCGCTCGTAGCGGCGCACGATTGCCTGCTCCTGGCGCTCACCCCAGGTAGCGACGTTCTCGTCGGTCATCTGCGCCAGGCTGGCCAGGGCCGCCGCGCAGGCGATCGGGTTGCCTGAATAGGTGCCACCCAGGCCGCCTTTGGGCAGCGCTGCCATCAGTTCCTTGCGCCCGACCACCGCACCCAGTGGCATGCCGCCGGCAATACTCTTGGCCAACAGCAGCAGGTCGGGCTCAAGCCCTAAGCGCGGGAAGGCGAAGCGCTGGCCGGTGCGACCGAAACCCGACTGGATCTCGTCGATGATGATCAGGATCCCGCGCTCGTCGCAGAAGCGGCGCAGGGCCTGGGCGAAGGCTGGGTCAAGGGCGAGGAAGCCGCCTTCGCCCTGCACCGGCTCGAAGATGAACGCCGCCACGTCCTCCACGGCCAGCTCGACGCTGAACAGGCGGTCCATGGCCTTGAGGGCCTGTTCGCAGGTTACCCCGGTGTCGGCGCTGGGGTAGGGCAGGTGGTACACCGGCCCCGGCAGTTCACCGACCCGTTGCTTGTACGGGGCGACCTTGCCGTTGAGGTTCAGCGTGGCCAGAGTGCGACCGTGGAAGCCGCCGTCGAAGGCGATGATGGCGCGTTTGCCGGTGGCACCGCGGGCTACTTTCAGGGCGTTTTCCGCAGCTTCCGCGCCGCTGTTGGTGAGCATGCCGGCCAAGGGGTAGCTGACCGGCACGAATTGGCTCAGTTGCTCCATCAGTGCCAGGTATGGCCCGTGGGGGGCTGCGTTGAAGGCGTAGTGGGTCAGGCGAGTGGCCTGGGCCTGGATCGCCTCGACCACGGCCGGGTTGCAGTGGCCCAGGTTGAGTACGCCGATACCGCCGACGAAGTCGATGTAACGCTTGCCATCGGTGTCCCAGACTTCGGCATTACGGCCATGGGAAAGTGTGATCGGGTGAACGATGGCAATGGATTGGCTGATACTTTCCTGGTTCATGGGCACGCGGACCTTTGTTCGAATTTCTTATTATCCAAGCGTGTTGGCGGGTTATTCCGCAAACGAATTATTCGATTGCGGTCATTCCCTGGATTCGTGATCTTGGCTGATTATGTATTGCTAGCACTGGCCTCTTCGCGGGTGAACCCGCTCCCACAGGTACGGCGCCACACTTGAAAGCTGTGCGATCTCTGTGGGAGCGGGTTTACCCGCGAAGAGGCCGGTACAGGTCAAATCAATCCCCCTCGGCCACCCGCTCCCGAATCCACTGCACGAAGGCCCTGACCTTGGGCACTTCGGCCGCATGCTCGGCGTGGGCGATGAAGTGCCGGCCATTGCTCGCCACCGGGTGGTCCCAGGCCACCACCAGCTTGCCCTCGCTCAGTTCTTCGGCCACCAGGTAGCGCGGAATCAGGGCGATTCCGCAGCCGGCAATGGCCGCGCGGATGCACAGGTAGAACGTGTCGAAGCGTGGCCCGTGGTAGCTGTTCTGGCTATGTAAACCCAGCCCCAGGAACCATTCGTGCCAGGCCTCCGGGCGCGACACGCACTGCAGCAGGCGGTGTTCGGTCAGCGCCTGGGCGCTGTCGAAACGGTGGTCGGCCAGCAGTTGCGGGCTGCATACCGGCACCACTTCCTCGCTGAACAGCTCTATGCAGGTTGCCCCAGGCCAGGTGCCCTGGCCGAAGAAAAATGCAATGTCGGCCTTGGCCTGCACCAGGTCGAACGGCTCCAGCTCGTTGCGGATATCCAGGTGAATGCGCGGGTAGCGGTCGCCAAAACCCTTCAGCCGGGGTACCAGCCAGCGCGCGCCGAAGGTGGGCTGGGTGGCGATACGCAGCACTTCGGTCTCGTCGCCGTAGCTGAGGATGTAGCGGCTGGAAATATCGATCTGGGTGAGGATCTTGTTCACTTCGGTGAGGTACAGCGCGCCGGCCGGGGTCAGGTGCAGGCGCCGGCGAATGCGCTGGAACAGTGAGTGCGACAGCATGTCCTCGAGCTGCGCCACCTGCTTGCTGACGGCGCTCTGGGTCAGGTGCAGTTCCTGGGCCGCGCGGGTGAAGCTGAGGTGGCGGGCGGCCGCTTCGAAGCACTGAAGGGCGGTGGTCGAAGGCATCAGGCGTTTGGACATGACGGGCAAATACCGAGCGAAAAAGGAAGGAGTTCATTCCATAAAGGAATCATGTGTTTCGAAAAGGTCGTTTGTTGACCCCGGCCTATAGATTAATACTGACCTGGATCAACGATTACAACCGGTCGTACGAAGAGGAGGTCAGTACCTGTTCCGGCATTTGCGAAAACAACAACAACGAACATCAGAAATTTATAAGAATTCTGCTCCAGTCTTCCGCCGCTCCGCCGCGGCCGACCCATTCGAGGGTTCTTCATGGCTTCGCTACACAACAACAAACAGCGCTCTCTGCAGCACGGCCTGACGTCCCGTCAGGTTTCCATGATCTCCATTGCTGGCATCATCGGTGCCGGCCTGTTCATCGGTTCCTCCAACGCCATCGCCACCGCCGGCCCGGCCATCCTCATCTCCTACGCCATGACCGGCCTGCTGGTCTTGCTGGTGATGCGCATGCTGGGCGAAATGGCCATCGCCAACCCCAACAGCGGTTCGTTTTCCACCTATGCCTCCGAAGCCATCGGCCCTTGGGCAGGCTTTACCATCGGCTGGCTGTACTGGTGGTTCTGGGTACTGATCATTCCGGTCGAGGCCATTGCCGGCGCAGACATCCTGCATGCCTACTTCCCCGGTGTGCCGTCGTGGCTGTTCGCGTTCCTGATCATGCTGGTGCTGTCGGGTACCAACCTGATCAGCGTGAAGAACTTCGGTGCCTTCGAGTACTGGTTCGCGCTGGTCAAGGTGGTGGCGATCATTGCCTTCATCGTCGTCTGCAGCCTGGCGGTGTTCGGCGTCTGGCCGCTGGCCGAGGTGTCCGGGGTCAGCCGGCTGTGGGACAACGGTGGCTTCATGCCCAACGGCTTTGGTACCGTGCTCGGTGGCGTGCTGATCACCATTTTCTCGTTCTTCGGCGCTGAAATCGTCACCATTGCCGCAGACGAAACCGCCAACCCGAAAGACAAGATCCGTCGCGCCACCAACCTGGTGGTGTACCGCATCGCCATCTTCTACCTGGCGTCGATCTTCCTGGTGGTATCGTTGGTGGCCTGGAACGACCCGGGTCTGAAAGCGGTGGGTTCGTTCCAGCGTGTGCTTGAAGTGCTGAACGTGCCGGGCGCCAAGCTGCTGGTGGATATCGTGGTGCTGGTGGCCGTGACCAGTTGCATGAACTCGGGCCTGTACACCGCGTCGCGCATGCTCTATTCGCTGGGCGCCCGTGGCCAGGCGCTGAGCGTAACCAAGCGTATCTCCGGCTCTGGCGTACCGACCGTGGCGGTCATCTTCTCGACCTTGGCCGGCTTTGCCGGGTGCTTCGTCAACTATGTGTTCCCAGGCAAGGTATTCGGCTTCCTGCTGTCCACCACGGGCGCCATCGCCTTGCTGGTGTACCTGGTGATTGCTGTGTCGCAGCTGCGCATGCGGGCCCGTGCCGATCGTGAAGGGCGGCCGCTGGAGCTGAAGATGTGGCTGTTCCCGTGGCTGACCTGGCTGGTGATCGGCACCATCGTCATGGTGCTGGGCTACATGCTGTTCAGCGATGCCTACCGCTACGAGACGCTGATGACTGCCGGGGTGACCGTATTCATCCTGCTGGTTTCGCTGACCCAGCGGCGCGCCAGGGTGGTTGCCCAGACGGCCTGATGTTTCTGGTTTAATGTGGGGGCGTTGCGCGCCCCCATATCAATAAGCACAGGAAGCGTATGAACGACCACTCCCTTTCCCTCCAGGCCCTTGCGGCGCCCGACGGCACTTGCTACGGCTGCGGTTGCTCCCACCCCAGCGGCCTTCACCTGCAAAGCCATTGGGACGCCGACGGCATTCACCTGTTGTGCCGGCATGCGCCCGACAGCACTTTCATCGGCTGGCCCGGACTGGTCTACGGCGGCCTGCTGGCGATGCTGGTCGACTGTCACTCCAACTGGACGGCGATGGCTTACCACTACCGTAACGAAGGCCGCGAACCGGGCAGCCTGCCGCGTATCGACTGTGTCACTGGCAGCCTCGGCCTGAACTACCTCAAGCCCACACCCATGGGCGTCGAATTGTTGCTCAAGGCGCGTGTGGAAGGTGAGGTCGGGCGCAAGACCCGGGTGATCTGCGAAGTCTGGGCTGGCGATGTGCTGACAGTGACTGCCGATTCGGTGTTCGTCCGCGTCGATACCGAAAAGCTCAAGCTCAAGGCCCACGGCCAAGCTTGACGCGCCCGTGCGGACAAGTGGTCGGTGATGGTCAGCGGCCGGGGATGTCTCTAGAGTGAGAGGTTCATTCCCCCAGGCAAGGTTGATCATGACCGATCTCAGTGCTTTCCCCATTACCCGCAAGTGGCCCGCCAGACACCCCGAGCGCCTGCAGTTGTATTCACTGCCAACGCCCAATGGCGTCAAGGTGTCGATCATGCTCGAGGAGATCGGCCTGGCCTATGAGCCGCACAAGGTCAGTTTCGACAATGATGATCAGCTGAGCCCCGAGTTCATCTCGCTTAGCGCCAACAACAAGATTCCCGCCATCCTCGACCCCAATGGCCCGGGCGGCCAGCCGCTGCCGTTGTTCGAGTCGGGGGCGATCCTGCAGTACCTGGCGGAGAAGAGCGGCCAATTGCTCAGCCAGGATCCGGCCCAGCGTTACCAGACCCTGCAGTGGCTGATGTTCCAGATGGGCGGCATCGGCCCAATGTTCGGCCAGGTCGGCTTCTTCCATTTCTTTGCTGGCAAGGAATACGAGGACAAGCGCCCGCGGGACCGTTATGTCAACGAATCCAGGCGCCTGCTCGGTGTGCTGGACCGGCATCTGAAAGGCCGGGAATGGATGGTCGACGAGTACAGCATTGCCGATATCGCGATCTTCCCGTGGGTGCGTAACCTGGTTGAGCGTTACAACGCCCGAGACCTGGTCGGCTTCGATCAGTTCAAGGAAGTGCAGCGGGTGCTGGCGGCGTTCCTCGAGCGGCCGGCGGTGCAGCGTGGTCTGAAAACCCCGGCTTGAACAGTTGGCACTGATCTTGTGGGAGTACAGATTCAGAATATGTGATGCAGCAGCCAGTACAGGCTCCCGGCCAACAGCATCGCTGCCGGCAAGGTCAGCACCCAGGCCATCAGCAGGTTGACCAGCGTGCGCTTCTGAATCCCCGACCCGTTGGCCACCATGGTCCCGGCCACCCCGGAGCTCAGCACGTGGGTGGTCGACACCGGCAACCCGAACATGTCCGCCGCACCAATGGTGCACATTGCCACCACTTCGGCCGAAGCACCCTGGGCATAGCTGAGGTGGGTCTTGCCAATTTTCTCGCCTACCGTCACCACGATACGCCGCCAGCCGACCATGGTCCCCAGCCCCAGTGCGATGGCCACGACCACTTTCACCCACAGTGGGATGTAGCGGGTGGCGTCGTCCAGCTGGGTTTTGAACAGCAGCACATGGCTGCGTGTGTCGGCATCGAACACCACCAGCTGGTTCTTCTCGATCAGGCGGATGGCTTCGCTGGTCAGGTACATGTCGTTGCGCACGTTGGCCATGGCTTCGGCTGGTACGCGCTTGAGCGAGCCATAACCTTTGACCTCTTCGCCGATCATGCCGGTCAGCGCCGCCAGCGCCGGTACCAGTTGCGGGTTGGCCTTGGGTTCGGCAATGAACGTGGTCAGCACCTGGCGCGGGTCAGCCGGTGCCGCTTGCGGGGCGTTGCGCACCAGTGCCTGGCGGGTTACCTCGGCGACGGCGGAAAACTGCAGCGCCTGCTCATTGGGCATGGTCTTGTTTAGCGCATAAGCCATCGGCAGGGTGCCGACCAGAATCAGCATGATCAGGCCCATGCCTTTCTGGCCGTCGTTGGAGCCGTGGGCAAAGGACACCCCGGTGCAGGTCAGGATCAGCACGCCGCGGATCCACCACGGTGGTGGTGTCTGGCCTTCCGGCGCCTGGTACAGCGCCTTGCGCTTGACCAGCGCGCGCAGGGCCAGCAGCAACAGGGCAGCGCAGGCAAAGCCGATCAGTGGCGAGAACAGCAGGGCATAACCGACCTTGCTGGCCTGGGCCCAGTCCACGCCACTGGTACCGTCGCGCCCGTGCATCAGCGCATTGGCCACGCCCACGCCGATGATCGAACCGATCAGGGTGTGCGAGGATGACGCCGGCAGGCCCAGCCACCAGGTGCCGAGGTTCCAGATGATCGCCGCCAGCAGCAGGGCGAAGACCATGGCGAATCCGGCCGAGGAGCCGACCTGCAGAATCAGCTCCACCGGCAGCAGGGCGATGATGCCGAACGCCACCGCGCCGCTGGAAAGCAGCACGCCGAGGAAGTTGCACAGCCCGGACCAAACCACGGCGATGGGGGCAGGCAACGAATGGGTGTAGATGACGGTGGCCACTGCGTTGGCGGTGTCATGGAAGCCATTGACGAACTCGAAGCCCAAGGCAATCAGTAACGCCAGGCCCAGCAGCAGGAATGGTGTGACCGTGGTGATTACCGTGCCGCTGGCCGTCACATCCTGCTTCAGGCTCCAGGCGGTGTAGGCGATACCGGCCAGCAGCAGGCCGAAGAACAACACCAGGGTGGCTCGCCCGGGCTTGTGGGCAAGTTGCGGGCGGGCATCGCGTTGGGCCAGTTGCGGCAGACTGGCCAGTGAAGGGGTTGCCATGGTGGCTCCGGTTGGGGTGAGGCAAAGGTGCCGAAGGCCTTGAGCATAGAAACAATTCGTAACCCGGCCGTGACCTCGATCAATGATTTATCTAGGCTCAAGACGGACGGTAGTGGCAGGAGAAACCCATGATTCGCTGCAAGCGTGTCTACGATGCGGTTGAGCAAGACGATGGCCAGCGCGTGCTGGTCGATCGCCTGTGGCCGCGTAACAAGCGCAAGGAAGACCTGCACGGACAGTGGTTGCGCGAAGTTGCACCCTCGGATGAATTGCGCAAGGCGTTTCACCAGGGTGAAGTGGATTTCGCCGGTTTCACCCAGCGCTACCAGCAAGAGCTGGCTGCCCACCCCGAGCACTGGTACCTGCTGCTGGACCTGGCCGGAAAGGGCACGCTGACATTGCTTTATGCGGGCAAGGATACCGAGCACAACAATGCCCGGGTGTTGGCTGAATGGCTGGAGGACGAACTGGACCGGCGTGGGCCCGGCAGTTCGCCCGTGTGCTACGTCCAATGATTGATATTCGTTGTGCCGGCGATAGGGCCGGGCCTGGCAAACCGAAGAGTCCGAAATGTGATGTCCCTGAAACTGACCCCCGCTAACGACACCCACTGCACCTTCGCCCGCGATCTCACGCGCCGCGCCATGCTGCCGTACTACCGTGAATACGACCTGTTGTGGCTTGAGCAAGCCTTCGACGAAGCCTGGGGCTGGCGCGAGCAGTGGCTGGTGACTGAAGGTGACACCGTGCTCGGCTTCTGCAGCCTCAGCCAGGACCGCCAGGCACTGTTCATCCGCGAGCTGCACCTGCTGCCTGAGTACCGTGGGCGCGGTGTCGGTAGCTGGGTCCTGGAGCAGTTGGCGCTGTGGGCCCGCCAGCGGCATCTGCCGCTGCTACGGCTGATGGTGTTTCGCAGCAACCCGGCGCGTGTGCTGTACCAGCGCCATGGTTTCGTCGAAATGGGTGAGGACGAATGCTTTGTGCGCATGCAGCGTACGATCGACTAATAGCGCAATGATGGCTTGTCGCGACTGGTGAGCATGGGCATAGTGAACCCAGGCGTTTACGGCTGCCTGCAGGCGGGTAGGCCGTACATGAGTGTGAACAGGGACAAGGAGCCCCCCATGAATGGAATCGGTCCGCGGCTGCGGGAAGAGCGTGAGCGTCTGGGGATGACCCAGCGCGTGTTTGGCGATATCGGCGGGGTCGAACCCAATGCCCAGGGCAAATACGAGAGTGGTGAACGCTCGCCGCGGGTCGATTACCTGGCGGCATTGGCGGCCAGGGGCGTGGATGCGCTATATGTGCTCAGTGGTATCCGTACCCCGGCACCGCTCGAGGGGCTGAGTACCGATGAGTCCGGTTTGCTGGGGACTTTCCGGCAGTTGTCGCGTGACGATCAGGCGGCAATCTGGCACCTGCTGCTGCGGTTGACCAACAATGAAAAATCCCGGCTGGCAGCGAGACCGCTCATGGTTGAACGTCAGGCGTTTCTTACGGAAGGAATGCGTTAGGCCCGCCGTGAAAAATTTTGTTAAGGTGACGGGATCCAATCGCCCTGCTGACGAGGTGTGTGCTTGATTAGGGTCTTAGTGGTCGACGATCACGATCTGGTACGAACCGGTATTACACGCATGCTTGCCGACATCGATGGCCTGCAGGTGGTGGGCGAGGGTGATTCGGGCGAATCGGCACTCAAGCTGGCCCGTGAGCTGAAGCCGGATGTGGTGCTGATGGACGTGAAAATGCCCGGCATCGGTGGCCTGGAGGCCACCCGCAAGCTGCTGCGCAGCCACCCCGACATCAAGGTGGTTGCCGTGACCGTGTGTGAGGAAGACCCGTTCCCCACGCGCCTGCTGCAGGCCGGTGCCGCTGGGTACCTGACCAAGGGCGCCGGCCTTGACGAAATGGTCCAGGCCATCCGCCTGGCCTTTGCCGGCCAGCGCTACATCAGCCCGCAGATTGCCCAGCAGCTGGCGCTGAAACCGTTCCAGCCACAGGGCTCGCCGTTCGATGCCTTGTCGGAACGGGAAATCCAGATTGCCCTGATGATCGTCGGCTGTCAGAAAGTGCAGATCATCTCCGACAAGTTGTGCCTCTCGCCCAAGACCGTCAATACTTACCGTTATCGGATCTTTGAAAAACTCTCGGTCACCAGCGACGTCGAACTGACCTTGCTGGCCGTTCGCCACGGTATGGTCGACGCAAGCCTGTAAAACCTCATGTCCCAAGTTTTCGATGCCAGCGCATTCCTGGCGACCTGCAGTGGCCGCCCGGGCGTCTACCGGATGTTCGACGGTGAAGCCCGGCTGCTTTACGTGGGCAAGGCCAAGAACCTCAAGAAGCGCCTGGCCAGCTATTTCCGCAAGACCGGCCTGGCGCCCAAGACTGCCGCGCTGGTGGCTCGCATCGCCCAGGTCGAAACCACCATCACCGCCAACGAAACCGAGGCGCTGCTGCTGGAGCAGAACCTGATCAAGGAATGGCGGCCGCCGTACAACATCCTGCTGCGCGACGATAAATCCTACCCCTACGTGTTCCTTTCCGACGGCGAGTTCCCGCGGCTGGGTATTCACCGTGGGGCGAAGAAGGCCAAGGGCCGCTACTTTGGCCCGTACCCCAGTGCCGGGGCCATTCGTGAAAGCCTCAGCCTGCTGCAAAAGGCCTTTTCGGTGCGCCAGTGCGAAGACAGCTACTACGCCAACCGCACCCGGCCGTGCCTGCAATATCAGATCAAGCGCTGCAAAGGGCCCTGCACGGGCCTGGTGACCGCCGAGGAATATGCCGAGGACGTGCGCCACTCGGTGATGTTCCTCGAAGGGCGTAGCCAGCAACTGGGCAACGAGCTCAATGCCGAGATGGAGAAGGCCGCCATGGCCCTCGATTTCGAAAGAGCCGCCGAGTTGCGCGACCAGATCGCCTTGCTGCGCCGGGTCCAGGACCAGCAGTACATCGAAGGCGGCAGCGGCGATGTCGATGTCATCGCCGCCTTCGTCAACCCCGGTGGCGCCTGCGTGCACCTGATCAGCGTGCGCGGCGGGCGAGTGTTGGGTAGCAAGAACTTCTTCCCGCAGGTAGGCATCGAGGAGGAGGTGGCCGAAGTGATGGCGGCGTTCCTTTCCCAGTACTACCTGGGCAATGCCGAGCGCGAACTGCCGGGCGAGCTGATCGTCAACGTGGTGCACGAAGACTTCGAAGCCATCACTGAAGCGCTGCACACGCTGCGCGGCCGCGAGCTGACCATCAGCCACCGGGTACGCGGTACCCGCGCCCGCTGGCAGCAACTGGCGGTAACCAACGCCGAGCAGGCGCTCAATGCCCGCCTGGCCAACCGCCAGCACATGGCTGCACGTTTCGAGGCCCTGGCCGAGGTGCTGAAGCTGGACGAGGTGCCGCAGCGCCTGGAGTGCTACGACATCAGCCATTCCAGTGGCGAGGCCACGGTGGCCAGCTGCGTGGTGTTCGGCCCCGAAGGCCCGCTTAAGTCCGACTACCGCCGCTTCAACATCGAAGGCGTCACTGCCGGCGACGACTACGCCGCCATGCACCAGGCCCTGACCCGCCGTTACGGGCGCATCAAGGACGGCGAGGGCAAGCTGCCAGACGTGCTGCTGGTGGACGGCGGCAAAGGTCAGCTGAACATGGCCCGTGACGTGATGCAGGAGCTGGGCTTCAGTGACCTGACCCTGCTTGGCGTGGCCAAGGGCGTGACGCGCAAGGCCGGTTTCGAAACCCTGTACCTGAACGACGTGCACCACGAGTTCACCCTCAAGGGTGACTCACCGGCCCTGCACCTGATCCAGCAGATCCGCGACGAAGCCCACCGTTTCGCCATCACTGGCCACCGCGCCCGCCGTGGCAAGGCCCGCCGGGTGTCCAGCCTGGAGGATGTGGCCGGGGTAGGGCCCAAGCGCCGGCGCGACCTGCTGAAACATTTCGGCGGCCTGCAGGAGCTCAACCGCGCCAGTATCGATGAAATCGCCAAAGCACCCGGCATCAGTAAAAAGCTTGCCGAGTCGATTTATGCCAGCCTGCATAGCGAGTAGAATGCGGGCTCAACTTGCGGCCAGTCGTACCGATGAATATTCCAAACCTGCTCACCGTTCTACGCGTCCTGCTCATCCCGATCTTCATCCTGCTGTTCTATATGCCTTACCACTGGAGCTATATGGCCGCCAGCAGTGTGTTCGCCGTTGCCGCCGCCACCGACTGGCTGGACGGTTACCTGGCGCGTCGCCTGCAGCAGAGCACGCCGTTCGGTGCCTTCCTCGACCCTGTGGCCGACAAGCTGATGGTGGCGGTGGCCCTGGTGCTGCTGGTGCAGACCCACGCCAACTTCTGGCTGACCCTGCCGGCCGCGGTAATCATCGGCCGCGAGATCGTGGTGTCGGCGCTGCGCGAGTGGATGGCCGAACTGGGCGCGCGGGCGCATGTGGCAGTGTCCAACCTCGGCAAGTGGAAAACCGCGGCCCAGATGCTGGCGCTGGTGATCCTGCTGGCCAACCCGCCGGCGGTGACCTTCTGGGTAATCCTCGGCTACGCGCTGCTGCTGGTGGCGGCGGGGCTGACCCTGTGGTCGATGGTGCACTACCTGCTGGCCGCCTGGCCGCACCTGCGCGAAGGCTCGGAGCAGAAATAAAAGTTTTTTGAATCAAGGGGTTGACGCTGTTTTAGAAATCGCTAGAATGGCACCCATCACGACGCGGGAATAGCTCAGTTGGTAGAGCACGACCTTGCCAAGGTCGGGGTCGCGAGTTCGAGTCTCGTTTCCCGCTCCAGATTAAAGATCTGCAGATTTTCTTTTTTGTCTGCAAATTGTGAAAAAGGGCATGCGCACGCTGCGCAAAGTCTGGCAATCTGCCAGAGCCCGTCAAGAGAATGCCCCGTATCGAAAGATACGGGGCATTTTTCGTTATGGGCTGCATCCAGGGAGAGTCCCGCAGCCAGGCCATAGTCGCCCCTGAGTGGCTAAGCTTGATCTATCGCCAGAACCTTCTGCCCACAGCGTGAAAGGAGGTGCTTGATGCAACTCATCGCTCTGAAAATCGACAAGCCAGAAACGACGAACTTCATTTTTGGCCAGACGCACTTTATCAAGTCAGTCGAGGACATCCACGAAGCGTTGGTAAATACCGTGCCAGGTATCCAGTTTGGACTTGCTTTCTGTGAGGCGTCCGGCGAACACCTGGTGCGCTGGTCTGGTACCGATACCACGATGATCGAGCTTGCCCGGAAAAATGCACAAACCATTGCGGCTGGCCATAGTTTCATCATTTTTCTCGCTGATGGTTTCTATCCGCTGAACGTGCTGAACACCATCAAGCTGGTTCCAGAGGTGTGCCGCATTTTTTGTGCGACAGCCAATCCGGTTGAAGTGATTCTCGCCGAGACGGAACAGGGGCGAGCAGTCCTGGGGATAGTGGATGGGGTATGTGCCACTGAAATTGAAGGCGATGAGGACATTTTGCGGCGTAAGGGCTTGCTACGGCAGATTGGCTATAAATTGTGAGCTGGCGAGCGGATACGCGTGAGTGGGGCATTGCACGATGCCAAGCGGTAACAGCATCGCCATTCAGATGTTGCCTCTTTGATTGGACGTGTCGTCAGGCACCTGGCCGCATCATGTGCTCAGTACCTGACCTCGACGGCCACCTACGCGCCAACCCCATCCCCCGGCCAGAACAACACCCGTTCGTGTTGTACACCGGCGTCACCGCCGTCACGTACGCCTTGTTCGTCAGGTTCTTCAGGTCCAGCGACGCCCGGCAATTGGTTGTCACCGAAGGTGTTGTCATGCCGGTAGTAGGGCGGACTAGTCAGCACGCGAACACCACGTTCGTGCGCGATGCCGCGTTGCGGATATGCTCCTGCATCGCACGCTGCGCGCCGGCCTGGTTGCCACGGGCAAGCTGGCGCAGGATCTTGCGGTGTTCCTGCCAGGTCTCCATGGCGCGTTCAGGGCGAATGAACGGCAGCTTCTGGCTCTCCAGGAAAATGTCCTGGTTGGTGGTGATCACCTGCAGCATGGCGTGGTTGCCACTCGCTTCCAGCAGGCGACAGTGAAAGGCGAAGTCCAGGCGCGCGGCGGCCTCGAAATGGCCAGCACGCAGCTCCTGGCGCATCGACTCGACATTGGCTTCGAGCGCATCGATGTCCGCTGCCGTCAGGTACAGCGCCGCCAAGCCGGCGGCGAACCCTTCGAGTGCATAGCGCAACTGGAACGTATCGACAGCGGATACCTGTTCGGCATAGGGCCAGGAGAAGCCGGTGGCGGGTGGTGGCGCCTGGACGAATACCCCCTTGCCCGGTTGTACGCTCACCAGCCCCAAGGCGCTCAAGGATGACAGCGCCTCGCGCAGGGAGGCGCGGCTTACACCCAGCTGCTCTGCCAGATCGCGTTGGGAGGGCAGAGCATCACCAGGCTGGTAGTCGCCGTCCTGGATCAGCTTGCGGATAGCCTGCAAAGCGATTTCCGGAACTGCACGGGGGAGTGTGTCGAGCATCTGTTCAGACCAGCTGGCAAGGGGTCTGCGCTTTTTAAAGGCTTTACCGGTTGCCTGGCAAGTGTCGCCCCACGCTGACGCAACGGAGCAGGTGGTTGCACGAAAGGGGGGCGATGGCAGGGAGTGGGCGCTATCTGTTCAGACCAGTAAGACCGCCTGATGCCAAGAGGCGAGAGCATGTTCCGAGGCTGCCGGGCAACACTGGCACGGCCTGTGCTTTTCGGGCAAGGCGAACTTCTTCGCATGCACCCGAGGCATTTCCCATGAAAAAAATCCGTTCCCTGCTTCTGGCCAGCCTGCTTTGCGGCGGCGTCATGACCGTTTCCCATGCCCAGGCCGATGCGCTGGCCGACATCACTGCCCGGGGCGTGCTCAAGGTAGCCGTACCCCAGGACTTCCCTCCCTTCGGCTCGGTAGGGCCGGACCTCAAACCTCGTGGCCTGGACATCGACACCGCGCAACTACTGGCTGACAGGCTCGGCGTCAAGCTGGCGCTGACCCCGGTCAACAGCACCAACCGCATTCCGTTCCTCACTACCGGCAAGGTCGACCTGGTGATTTCCAGCCTGGGCAAGAACGCCGAGCGAGAAGCAGTGATCGATTTTTCCCGCCCCTACGCGCCGTTCTACCTGGCAGTGTTCGGGCCGGCTGAGACGTCTATCGACGATATCGGTGCCGTTGCCGGCAAGACCATCAGTGTCACGCGTGGCTCGATCGAGGACATGGCGTTATCCGCGGTCGCCCCACAGGGTACGATCATCAAGCGCTTCGAGGACAACAACTCGACCATTGCCGCCTACCTGTCGGGCCAGGTCGAACTGATCGCCAGCGGCAGCGTGGTGATGGCCGTCATTGCCGAGAAGAACCCGAGCAAGGTGCCGGTGATGAAGGTCAAGCTCAAGGACTCGCCCGTGTACGTGGGCCTGGCCAAGCAGGAGCCGGCCTTGCTCGAGAAGGTCAACGCCACCCTGGATGCGGCCAAGGCCGACGGCAGCCTCAACCGCAATGCCGAAAAATGGCTGAAGCAGCCATTGCCGGCCGACCTTTGAATGGCCCTGGAGTCGTTGACCCATGGCCTATCAATTTAACTTTTCCCCTGTGCTGGCCCAGGGCGGCCTGCTGCTCGAAGGGGCTGTGTTCACGCTTGAGCTGACGTTGATCGGCACCCTGTTCGGGGTGGCCATCGGTGTGCTTGGCGCGGTGGTGCGCGCCTGGCGACTACGGCCGTTCGATGCCCTGTTCGGCCTTTACGTGGAGCTGATCCGCAACACGCCCTTCATCGTCCAGTTGTTCTTCATCTTCTTCGGCCTGCCCGCGCTTGGCGTTCGGCTGACGGAATGGCAGGCGGCGGTACTGGCCATGGTGATCAACCTTGGCGCCTACTCCACCGAGATCATTCGGGCGGGTATCCAGGCCATCCCCAGAGGGCAACTGGAGGCTGCGGCGGCATTGGCCATGAGCCGTTTCGAGGCTTTTCGCCATGTGGTGCTGCAACCGGCACTGGCCAAGGTCTGGCCGGCCCTGTCGAGCCAGATCGTGATCGTGATGCTCGGGTCGGCGGTGTGCTCGCAGATCGCCACAGAGGAACTGTCGTTCGCTGCCAACTTCATCCAGTCGCGCAACTTCCGGGCTTTCGAGACATATCTGCTGACCACGGCCTTGTACCTGGTCATGGCCATCCTGGTGCGCCAGCTGCTGACATGGTTCGGCCGGCGCGTGTTGACGGGGAGACGCTGAATGGATTTCACCTTGTGGGACATCGTGCGCAACCTGCTCGCTGGCTTGCAATGGACCTTGCTGCTGTCGCTGGTGGCATTCGTCTGCGGTGGTATTGCCGGGCTGTTACTGCTGTTGGCGCGAATCTCCGATAGCCGGCTGTTGCGTGGCGCGGCAAGGAGCTACATCGAGCTGTTCCAGGGGACGCCGCTGCTGATGCAGCTGTTCATGGTGTTTTTCGGCATCGCCCTGTTCGGCATCGATGTTTCGGCCTGGATGGCGGCGGCCATCGCCTTGACGTTGTTCACCAGTGCCTTTCTCGCCGAGATCTGGCGGGGCTGCGTCGAGTCCATACCACATGGCCAGTGGGAGGCCTCCGGCAGCCTGGCCATGAGCCGTCTGGAACAGTTGCGCCACGTGATCCTGCCCCAGGCCCTGCGCATTGCCGTCGCGCCGACCGTCGGGTTCTCGGTGCAGGTGGTCAAGGGCACGGCGGTGACCTCGATCATCGGTTTCACCGAACTGACCAAGACCGGCGGCATGTTGGCCAACGCCACGTTCGAACCGTTTCTGATCTACGGCCTGGTGGCCGTGGGTTACTTCGTCCTTTGCTACCCGCTCTCGCTGAGCGCCCGTTACCTAGAAAGGAGGCTGCATGCCCCTGCTTAGAGTGTCCGCATTGCACAAGTACTACGGCGACAACCATGTGCTCAAGGGTGTCGACCTGGCGATCGAGGAGGGCGAGGTGGTCGCCATCATCGGCCGTAGCGGTTCCGGCAAGAGTACCTTCCTGCGTACCCTCAACGGCCTGGAGTCGATCAGCGACGGGGTGATCGAGGTGGATGGCGAATACCTGGATGCCAGCCGTGCCGACTTGCGCTCGCTACGGCAGAAGGTCGGCATGGTGTTCCAGCAATTCAACCTCTTCCCTCACCTGACCGTGGGCCAGAACGTCATGCTTGCGCCCCAGGTGGTGAAGAAGGCCGACAAGGCCGAGGCTCGCCAGTTGGCTGAGCAGATGCTCGCCAGGGTTGGGCTGGGCGACAAGTTCGATGCCTACCCGGACCGCCTTTCCGGCGGCCAGCAGCAGCGCGTGGCGATTGCCCGGGCGCTTGCCATGTCGCCAAAGGTGTTGCTGTGCGACGAAATCACCTCGGCGCTCGACCCCGAGTTGGTCAATGAAGTGCTTGGTGTGGTGCGCCAGCTGGCCAGTGAAGGCATGACCCTGATCATGGTCACCCACGAAATGCGTTTTGCCCGGGAAGTCGGGGACAAGCTGGTCTTCATGCATCAGGGCAAGGTCCACGAGACGGGGCATCCGCGCGAGGTTTTCGCGGCACCCCGAACAGCAGAGCTGGCGAACTTCATCGGTAGCGTGGCAGGGGGTTAGGTGTCTTTCGCGGGCACGACCAGGCAGCCGAGAATCTTCAGGGGATTGAACACGGACCACAGACGACACTCGATTCACCGTTGGCTAACCACCTCCTGCTAGGGCGAAAACCGCATTCCCTGCCGTGATGCCCGTGAGCAATCTTCGGAACTGGTGGGCTATGTACGGGTACTGACCATCACCGGCCTGATGGACGATGGCGAGTTGGGCATGCAGCCGTGAAGGCGCTGGCATCTGATAGCCTTGAGCCTATCTTCCGGCGAGCACATCGCCGGTTGCCCTGCGGCTGTCGTTTCAATCACCTGAGGTCGTGTGAAATGAGTAACCCGATTCAAGTGCCCAAGATCGTCGATCAAGGTACTGAAGATATTGATACCGTCGAGACGAACGAGTGGCTGGATGCCCTGGAGGGCGTCGCTCGCGTCGAGGGAAGTGCGAGGGTGGAGTTCCTGCTGCAACGCCTGGCCGAACACGCCGGCCACCTGGGGGCTCGAATCGCGGCCAACCCTTACTCGCTTTACCAGAACACCATCGCACTGGAACAGCAGCCGGAGTACCCCGGTGATCTGGCGATGGAAGAGCGCATTACCTCAATCATTCGCTGGAACGCGTTGGCCATGGTGGCCAAGGCGAACAAGGCCTATGGCGAGCTGGGCGGCCACATTGCCAGCTACGCCTCTGCCGCGGAAATCTTCGAAGTGGGCTTCAACCATTTCTTCCGTGCCGATACTGAACAGGGCAAGGGCGACCTGGTGTATTTCCAGCCGCATTCCGCGCCAGGTGTCTATGCGCGCGCTTTCCTGGAGGGCCGGCTGGAGCAGCAGCAACTCGAGCGTTATCGGCAGGAGGTGGACGGCGGCGGGCTGTGCTCTTATCCCCACCCTTGGCTCATGCCGGATTTCTGGCAGTTTCCGACCGGCTCCATGGGCATTGGCCCGATCAGCTCGATCTATCAGGCCCGCTTCCTGCGTTACCTGCAACACCGTGGTATTGCCGCGACCGAAGGTCGCCATGTCTGGGGGGTATTCGGCGATGGCGAGATGGACGAGCCGGAATCCATCGCAGCACTGTCGCTTGCCGCACGGGAGAAGCTGGACAATGTCACCTTCGTGATCAACTGCAACCTGCAGCGGCTTGACGGGCCTGTGCGCGGTAACGGGCAAATCATCCAGGAGCTGGAGTCGCTGTTCAAGGGAGCTGGCTGGAATGTCATCAAAGTGGTCTGGGGGTCGGGCTGGGATGCCCTGTTCGCCAGGGACCACCACCACGTTCTGCTGCGCCGCCTGGCCAGCACCGTCGATGGCCAGTACCAGGCCCTGGGTGCCAACGATGCTGCCTACAACCTTGCACACTTCTTCGACCTGGACCCGGAGCTGCACGCGCTGGTCGCTCACATGAGCCCGGCCGAAATCGATGGCCTGCGTCGCGGCGGCCACGATTTTCGCAAGTTGCACGCTGCATTCGACGCAGCGAAGCGCCACAAGGGGCACCCGACGGTCATCCTGGCGAAGACCAAGAAAGGCTTTGGCATGGGCCAGGCCGGCGAATCGCGCAACACCGCGCACCAACAGAAGAAACTGGACGTCGAGGCCCTCAAGGCGTTTCGGGACCGTTTTGCGCTGCCGCTGGATGACCAGGCAGTGGAGGAGATGCGCTTTTATCGACCGCACGATGACAGCCCCGAACTGCGCTACTTGCATGCCCGTCGGCAGTCACTGGGTGGTTACTTGCCTCGACGCACCAGCCTGGCCCCCAGCATCGCGGTACCGCCACTCGCTGACTATGCACGGTTCGCCCTGGCCCCTGACGATCGTGAGATTTCCACCACGATGGCTGTGGTCCGGCTCTTCACCAACCTGCTCAAGGACAAGCAGCTCGGCCCACGCATAGTGCCCATCGTGGCCGACGAGGCGCGTACCTTTGGCATGGCCAATCTGTTCCGCCAGGTTGGCATCTATTCACCGGTTGGCCAGCTCTACGAACCGGAAGACGCCGGTGCATTGCTGTACTACAAGGAATCCACCGACGGCCAGTTGCTGGAGGAGGGCATTACCGAAGCCGGTGCTGTCTCTTCGTGGGTCGCCGCAGCGACCTCCTACAGCGTCAACGGCGAGCCGATGCTGCCGTTCTATATCTACTATTCGATGTTCGGTTTCCAGCGTATCGGCGATCTGATCTGGGCGGCTGCCGACCAGCGAGCCCGTGGCTTCCTGATTGGCGCCACCGCTGGCCGCACCACCCTGGCAGGCGAGGGCCTGCAACACCAGGACGGTACCAGCCAGCTCATCGCCTCCACGGTGCCGAACTGCCGCGCCTACGACCCGGCGTTCGCCAGCGAGGCGGCCGTGATCATCGACCATGGCAGCCGACGCATGCTCGAGCAGCAATGCGATGAGTTCTACTACCTGACGGTGACCAACGAGAACTACACCCAGGCCCCGCTGCAGGACAGCGAACACGACGATGTCATCCGCGGCATGCGCCTGTACGGCACGCGCGGAGCCGATGAGCCTGCGGTACGCCTGCTGGGTTCCGGCGCCATCATGCGGGAGGTGATCGCCGCCGCCGATTTGTTGCTGCAGGACTGGGGTATCAGTAGCCAGATCTGGAGTGTCACCAGTTTCTCGGAGCTGGCACGCGATGCTCGCGAGGTAGAGCGCCAGCGCCTTTTTGGCAGCCAGCGCGAAGGGCAGAGCCACTTGCAGCGCTGCCTGCCCGGGCCTGTGCCGGTGGTGGCGGCCAGTGACTACGTGCGCGCCTATGCCCAGTTGATCGCTGCCCATGTCTGCGCGCCGTTCACCGCCCTGGGTACCGACGGCTTTGGCCGGAGTGACACGCGCTCTGCACTGCGTCGCTTCTTCGAGGTTGATCGTCAGCACATTGCCCTGGCGGCATTGGCAGGCATCGATCCTGGCAAGCACGCCGAAGCGCGGCAGCGTTATGGCATCGACGCACGTGCCGAGGCACCCTGGAACCGCTGAGCCTCGGCAGCCTTGGCCTGGCCTACGCCATCCGGCGTAACGCCACGGCCATGGCCCCGCCAAGTACCGGCATGCCCAGCAGCAGTTCGAATGAAGATTTCACGGTGTTGCATGAAAGGTCTCAAGTCGTTCGAAATATGACTTGGACGGTCTTGGTGGGTGGGGCATAGGATTGCAGCCACTGGAGTTCACAACCGACTCCCTCATCAGGAAAATGCACATGAACCTCAAATCCCTTATCGCCAACCCGCTGGGCTTCGGTACCGCCCCACTGGGCAACATGTTCCGCAACGTACCTGAAGACGAAGTACAGGCTACCATCGATGCCGCCTGGAACAACGGTGTGCGTTACTTCGACAGCGCCCCGTTCTACGGTGCCGGCCTCTCCGAAACCCGCCTTGGCAATGCCCTGGTCGGCCGCCCACGTGACGAGTACGTGCTCAGCACCAAGGTCGGCCGCATCATCCTCGACGAACTGGAAGACCCGGCTGCCCGTGAACTGGGCGAAAAAAGCGGCCTGTTCGAGCACGGCAACCGCAACCGTATCGTCAACGACTACAGCGCCGACGCCACCCTGCGCTCGATCGAAGACAGCCTGCGCCGCCTGAAGACCGACCGCCTGGACATCGTCTGGATCCACGACATCGCCCAGGACTTCTACGGTGACGAATGGCTGAGCCAGTTCGAAGTCGCCCGTACCGGTGCCTTCCGCGTACTGACCCGTCTGCGTGAAGAAGGTGTGATCAAGGCCTGGGGCCTGGGTGTGAACCGCGTCGAGCCGATCGAGCTGACCCTCGACCTGGAAGAAGCCCGTCCGGACGGCTTCCTGCTGGCCGGCCGCTACTCGCTGCTGGACCACGACCGCGCGCTGCAACGCGTCATGCCGCAAGCGGTGGAGCAGGGTGTCGGCATTGTCGTGGGTGGCCCGTACAGCTCGGGTGTCACCGCCGGCGGCGAGCACTTCGAGTACCAGAAAGCCACCCAGCCGGTGCTGGCCAAACTCGAGCGCATCCGCGCCGTGGCCCATGCCCATGGTGTAGATGTGAAGGCGGCCGCCCTGCAGTTCGCCCTGGCCCACCCGGCCGTGGTCTCGGTGATCCCGGGTTCCACCCGCCCTGCGCACGCCAACGAAGACTTCGCCGCCCTGAGCAAGGTGATCCCGATGGCCTTCTGGAACGACCTGCGCCAGCAAGGGCTGATCAACGCCCAGGCTCCGGTACCTGCTGTTTAAACCGATCTTGCAGGGCCGCATTGCGGCCCTGTCTACCCGAATCAATGGGGCCACGCCCCGAGGAGAATCACCATGGCAACTGCACAAGCTTCCATCACCCTGGCAACCGATGCCAATCGCGTCTGGCAGCTGATTGGCGGTTTCGACGCGCTGCCCGACTGGCTGCCGTTCATTCCCGAAAGCACCCTGAGCGAAGGCGGCCGCGTCCGCACCCTGAAGAGCGTGGCTGGCGACACCATCATCGAGCGCCTGCTGGACTTCAACGAAGCCGGCCGCAGCTACAGCTACACCATCCTCACGGGCCCGGCGCCAGTACGTGACTACCAGTCGACCCTGCGTGTGGTGGCTGAAGGTAGCGGGTCTCGCGTGGAATGGTCCGGCTCGTTCGTGCCGGTGGGTATCAGCGATGCTGAAGCAACCGCGCTGTTTGCCGGCATCTACGAAGATGGCCTGGCGGCGCTGAAGAAAGGGCTGGAAGGCTAAGCGGTTTTCTGGAAGGGCTTGCCCGGCGACAGTGTCAGGATTCGAACCCTGGAACGTCGCTGGGGGCCGGCTAACACGTCGGCAGAGTTTCCAGGTAGCACCAGAACTCATCGGCAATCAGTGACAAGGGAGAGGTCCTACGGCTCTATCGGAAGTTTCACTGCCCAGTCCGGTTTGTACACCTTAAGGGTGTCGCTACCATCAGGGTTCGGCGCTTCCAGGGAGATTCCAGTGACCTTTTCCGGCAATACAAGAAAACCGGGGTTAGTAGCGTGAACCGGCCCTTGTGTTCACCCAGGAGCTTTCTGTGCTCGGCCTTGTTGATTCTGTTGTGTCTATTGGGTGTATTCCCGCTGGATGTAATCCTGCCATCATTCCCTGCGCTCGCAGACGAGTTTCACGTCGAGTCACAGCAGATAGCCTACTCGGTGAGCTTCTTTGCGTTTGGTGTTGCCTTGGCGCAACTGGTGATCGGGCCATTGTCGGATGGCATGGGACGCAAGCCGTTGTTGCTCGCTGGGCTGGGTGTGTCCATTGCAGGGGCGGTGGGTTGTGTATTTTCAACCCGCTATGAGACGTTCATGGCGTTCCGTTTGCTGCAGGCCGTGGGGTGCGGGAGTTTCGTGCTGGGCCAGGCGCTTGTGCAGGATCTGTACAGTGGTAAACAGCGCAATGCCATGCGGATCCTGCTGACCAGCGCAAGTGGGCTGTTCATCTCGTTGTCACCGGTCGCAGGCGCTTTTCTCCAACAATCCTTTGGCTGGAAGGGCAGCTTTACGGTATTCGCTTTCATCGCCGTGGTCGTTTCATGCCTTTCGTATGCACTGTTGCAGGACACGCCTGCATCGCGAGGCCGTACTTCAGGCATGCGCAGCTATTGGGTCATGCTGCGTGATACGACCTATCTTGCGCACTCCCTGCTGTCCAGTCTCGCGTTTGCCTGCCATTTTTCCGTCATCGTTGTCGCGCCATTGGCGTTGATGGACAGCCTGGGGCTGACGCCATATCAATTCTCGGTGGTATTTATCGCCTATGGGCTTGCGTATATCGCTGGCGGAGCAGCCGCGACCTACTTGAACAATCGTGTAAGCCCGCAGGTTCAGATCAAGACAGGGTTCCTGCTTATAGCTGCCGGGGGCATCACACTGGTGATCTGGGAACAGGTAGCAGGATTGACGGTGGCGGGGCTGCTGCTGCCGATGATCATCTGCACGACCGGGACAACGCTGGTGCGTCCGGCTGCAACGACCCAGGCCTTGGCGCGTTACCCGCAGCAGGCCGGTGCGGCTGCGTCGCTCAATACGACATTGTTGTTCGCAGGTGGTGGTTTGGCTGGCAGTCTGGTTGCTGGCGTCGAAAGCGCGTTGCCGATGAGCCTGGGGCTGCTGTTCCTGGGTGTCAGTTTGTGCGGATGGCTACTGCTTGCATGCCTGACGGAAACGCTATCGAGCACTCGAACTTGATAGCAAGCGAGCCATCCTCGGTGAAAACGATTACGGCGTAGCTGGGGTGTTGATCAGGCCCAGAAACCAAACAGCACCAACGCCACCACGCCAAGCCCGACCGCAACCGAACAGCCGCCCAACGACAGCGCCGCCCGACCTTGCCGATACCAGCCGTCCTGGCCCAGATGCCGTGCCGGTGCCAACAGGCTGCGCCAGTGCAGTTCCGTATCATGGAACGCCTGCAGATTCGCCATGTCCGCATCCAGCCAACGGCGAAAATCAATCCGCTCGCAGGCCGTTACCTGTGGGCTCTGCAAGCGCACGTACCATTGCCCGGCAACACTCGCCAGCACATCCCGGCGCGAGCGGCCGGCCTGCAGTGCCTGGTCCATGTGCCGCTCTATGCTCGCCAATGGCAGGTCGAGGCGGGCGGCGATGCTGGCGAAGTCCAGCTGGTCGAGGCGGTTGAGCAGGAACACTTGTTGCACACGCCGTGGCAGGCGTTTCAGGGCGTGTAGCAGGGCGTCGTCGGCATGATGTTCGGCAGCAGAGGTTGGGTGCTCAAGGGGCAGCAGCAGACGGGTCATGGACAGCTCCTTGCTCTAGTAAGGGGAGAGGGTGGGGGCATCTTCCGTGATGCACGATCAGCGTAGGTGAAACGAGATTGATTCTCAAGTGCTGATTTCGCAAAGTTTTGTAATGAGCGTTCACGCCCTGAAACACCTTTGCTATCATGCGCGCCATCACGATCTTCATTAGCCTGAAGAGCCAAAAAAAAAGACCCAGCAAAAAGCCGGGTCAAAAACCGTGATTAGCCTGATGAGGAGATAATCTGAGAGCGACCTAAGCTCCAGGTTATCCAGCAGATCTTGCGATCAGCTGAGTGCAATAATAATCGTTATCATTTGCCAGTCAAATGAATTTTCGCTAATCCGGTAAAAAAGTTTTACCGATGCGCTTCCTTGTCCCGGCAATCGGGGCCTTTGCCGTTACCCGGCCATCACGTTCTCTCCCTTCTTTTCGTGTCTACAAACCCGGTTCCCCGGTGCGTTTGTGCTCCAGCAGTGCGCGGGCCATGTCCATCATGTGCATCAGGGCGAAGGTCAGTTCGCGCTGGCTGCCCTGCTGATGGGTGGCGGTTTCCTGTGCGGTGGCGGCGGCGCAGCGCAGCAGGGCGATGGCGTGCTCCTGGGCCTGGTCGGTGGTTACGCCCTCGTGCAGGGTCCAGATCCTGTTCTCCAGGGTGGGGCGCGGCGGGTTGGGGTTGAGGTAGTAGTCGAGAGCGCGGCGGGCGGCTTCGCTGTCGAGATCTGTTTCGTCGTTTTTCGGATGTTTCATCGCGATACCTTCTGATGTCCCTTCAAACACGCGGGAATCACAGGATAGGTCAGTCTGTACTATCTATCGAAAAATAAATAATTCAGATTGTGTATTGCTGCGAGTAATACAGTCCGTATTGTTGCCGCTCATGGAAAACTGGAACGCATTTCTCAAGCGCTACAAGCGCGAACACAATCTCAGCCAACTGAAGCTGGCCGAACGCCTGGGCATGACTCAGGGGGGCGTGGGGCATTGGCTGCGTGGCACGCGGCGGCCGACGCTGGAAACCATCAACGAAAAGCTCGAAAAACTTGGGCTGGTGTTTCTGGAAGCCCAAGTCATGGTGGTGGAGCGCGATATCGTGCGCGAATCGCCTGGTCACTATGCGGCTGAACAGCCGGTTTCGGCCGAAGCGCTGCTGTATGCGAGCTTTCGCTTCCCGGTGCTGAGTTGGGCTGACTTGCAGGGGCCTTTGCCAGAGACAAGCAAGGCCCACGAACAGACGGACTATATGCCCGCAGGCAATGCATTCTGGTTGGTGGTAGAAAACGACTCGATGAATGCCGCCAGCGGCAAGAGCGTGCCTGAGGGCATGCGTGTGCTGGTGGATACCGGCCTGCCGGCAGAACCAGGGAGGTTGGTAATCGCGCGGCAGCCCGGGCGGCCGGCAGTATTGCGGCAGTTGGTCGAGGAGGGCGGAGACAAGATGCTCAAGCCGCTGAATACGCGCTATCCGACAGTCCTGTGTGAAGAAGGCTGCGAGTTTCTGGGCGTGGTCGTGCGGGGGCACGAGGTTTTCTAGCTTGCCGGGGGCTGCTGTGCAGCCCTGTCGCGACACAAGGCCGCTCCTACAGCGGTCGTGTCGGGTTTGATCGTGACGCACGCCTTTGCAGGAGGCTCATGGCAGCGATGAATATGGATAAATGGATCGCCCTGGTCCGTAACCGGATGGAAGAGCTAGGGCTCACTCAAGAACAGCTGGCCGAGCGCGTTGGCGTGTCTCAAGGCAGCGTGGGGCATTGGGTGAACAAGCGGCGTCAGCCGAAGATCGAGTCGATGAATCGCACGCTCGTCGAGATTGGCATGCCCCATTACAGCGTCAGCTTGCAGCTGCGCATTCAGGGGCAGGACGGGGAGCCGAGCGTTTACGAGGTGGATGGCGCCGATGACGATCTGGACCTCATGCAATACATCGTGTGCTTCCGCTACCCGGTGCTGGGTTGGGATGAGCCAGGTGTTGCAGAGGGCGCGGAGCCTGGCGTTTTCGAGCAGACGGACTACCTGGCCCAAGGCAAGGCGTTCTGGCTGACCGTCGAGAATGATGCGATGAGTGCTGTCAGTGGGCGCAGTGTGCCGCAGGGCATGCGGATGTTGGTGGACCCTGGGGTAGATGCCGAGCCAGGGCGTCTGGTTATTGCTCGTCAGCCGGGCAAACCGGCGATCTTCCGTGAGTTGGCGGAGGAAGGTGGGCAACGGTACCTGAAGGCACTTAACAGCAACTACCCGGCGCTGTTGTGTGAGGATGGCTGCGAGTTTCTGGGGGTGGTAGTGCGGGTGCATGGGGTCTTTTGATCGGGGTTGGCGGGTGCAAGGCATGGGTGTTGCGGCGCCCTGTCGATCGAGCGCCGCCCGCGCGGCGCTTCGCGGGTATTCGCCTTGACACTTTCTGCGCCTGTGAGATCGAGCGCCGCCCGCGCGGCGCTTCGCGGGGCAAGCCCGCTCCCACATTTGTTGCAACGTGCCGAACCTGACAGGCCATGGTTGTCAGCCTTGGTGGCATGGCTGTAGTTCTGGGTTGGCACTACTGCCGCTCCACTTGTCTCAATCCTTGCACCAAGGCTGGCAACGCCTCTCCCACAGGCATGGCCACGTTGCAACAAATGTGGGAGCGGGCTTGTCCCGCGAAGCGCCGCGCGGGCGGCGCTCGATCTCACAGGCGCAAAAAAAACCAAGCCAAGCGCCCCAAACTCACTCCGCCAGTTCGACCAGCACCGTCCCTTCGCTGACCATATCCCCTTCCTGGCAGAACAACGCCTTCACCGTGCCGCCATGCGGCGCGCGAATGCTGTGCTCCATCTTCATGGCTTCCAGCACCACCAGCGCCGTACCCGCTTCCACCACCTGCCCCGGCTCCACCAGCACCCGCACGATGCTGCCGTTCATGGGCGCGCCCAGGCCGCCTTGATGGCTATGGCTGGCCTCGGCCTCGGCAATCGGGTCGAAGGCTTCGATGGCATGCATCTCACCCTCCCAGTGCAGGTACAGCGTGCCACCGCGGCGGATCGCCAGATGCTGGCGACGCACGCCCGCCTGGTCATGTACCAACTGCTCGCCCACCAGCTGCCAGGTAGACGCAGCGCTGCGCTCCAGGGCAACTGCCTGGTCCTGCCCGCCACTCACCAGATGCAGGCTGCTGCGCGCCGGCAAGCCAAGGCGCAGGCCGTTGCGTTCGGCCCATGGCGAACTGCGGTCGTCGTCCCGCTGATGTGCGGCCTGACCCTGCAGCCAGGCCTCGGCCGCTGCTTCCCAGAAGCCTGCCGGCAGCGCTTGCGGCGCGGGCAGCAAAACTTCCTGGTGACGCGGAATGAAGCCGGTATCCAGTTCCGCTGCAGCAAACGCCGGGTGGGCGAGAATGCGCCGCAGGAAGGCGATGTTGGTCTTCAACCCGCCAATGGCAAACTCGTCGAGCATGGCCAGCAAGCGCAGGCGTGCCTGTTCGCGGTCTTCGCCCCAGGCGATCAGCTTGCCCAGCATCGGGTCGTAGAACGGCGACACCACATCACCTTCGCTGACCCCGCTGTCCACCCGTCGCCCTTCGCCGGCTGCCGATTCACGGTACAGCGCCAGCTTGCCGGTCGCGGGCAGGAAGTCGTTGGCCGGGTCCTCGGCATACAGGCGCACTTCGATGGCATGGCCGATCAGCGGCACCTGGTCCTGGGTAATCGGCAGGGCCTCGCCGCAGGCCACGCGAATCTGCCAGGCCACCAGGTCGAGCCCGGTAATGGCTTCGGTAACCGGGTGCTCCACCTGCAGGCGGGTGTTCATCTCCATGAAGAAGAATTCGCCGCGGGCATCGAGCAGGAACTCCACGGTGCCGGCGCCCACGTAGCCGATGGCTTGGGCCGCGCGTACCGCTGCCTCGCCCATGGCCCGGCGCAATTCGGGTGACAGGCCTGGTGCAGGGGCTTCTTCGACCACCTTCTGGTGACGGCGCTGGATCGAGCAGTCACGCTCGTTGAGGTACAGGCAGTTGCCGTGCTGGTCGGCGAATACCTGGATTTCTACGTGGCGTGGCTTGAGCACGTACTTTTCCACCAGCATGCGCGCATCGCCGAACGACGACTGAGCCTCGCGCTGGGCCGAGGCCAGGGCGTCGGCCAGCTGGCTTTCTTCCTCGACCACTTTCATGCCCTTGCCACCGCCGCCGGCGCTGGCCTTGAGCAGCACCGGGTAGCCGATGCGTTCGGCGGCGGCGCGGAAGGTGTCCAGGTCCTGGGCTTCGCCGTGGTAGCCCGGCACCAGCGGCACGCCGGCGGCTTCCATCAGCGCCTTGGCCGCCGACTTGCTGCCCATGGCGTCGATGGCGCTGGCCGGTGGGCCGAGGAAGATCAGCCCGGCCTCTTCGATGGCGCGGGCAAAGCCTGCGTTCTCGGACAGGAAGCCATAGCCCGGGTGGATGGCCTGGGCGCCGCTGGCCTTGGCGGCGGCCAGCAGCTTGTCCACCAGCAGGTAGCTTTCGGCAGCCTTGGTGCCGCCGAGGTCAACGCGGATATCGGCTTCGCGGCTGTGCCGGGCGTCACGGTCGGTGGCGCTGTGCACGGCGACAGTGGTCAGGCCCATGGCCTTGGCGGTGCGCATCACCCGGCAGGCGATTTCGCCGCGGTTGGCGACCAGCAGGGTGGTCAAAGCGGGGCGGCTCATGGGCGCGGCTCCTTCTTGTCATCGGTTTGCCAGGCGGGGCGGCGTTTTTCCAGGAAGGCGCGCAGGCCCTCCTGGCCCTCGGCGCTGACGCGGATGCGGGCGATGGTGTTTTCGCAGTAGCGGCGCAGGGCCGGGCTGAGTTCGCCGTCGTCCACTTCGCGCAGCAGGTCCTTGGTGGCGCGCAGTGCTTGCGGGCTGTTCTGCAGCAGGTTGGCCACCCAGGCTTCGACCTGGGCGTCCAGTTCGCTGGCCGGGTACACCTCGGCCAGCAGGCCCAGCTCGCGGGCCCGCACGCCGCTGAAACGCTCGGCGGTGAGGGCATAGCGGCGCGCGGCACGCTCGCCGATGGCCTTGACCACGAACGGGCTGATCACTGCCGGTGCCAGGCCGATGCGCACTTCCGACAGGCACAGCTGGGCGTCTTCGGCGCCGATGGCCATGTCGCAGCAACTGATCAGGCCTAGCGCGCCGCCAAAGGCAGCGCCTTGCACAACAGCCAGGGTCGGCGCCTTGAGGCGGTGCAGGGCATACATCAGCTCGCCCAGCTCGCGGGCATCATCCAGGTTGGTGTTGAAGTCCAGTTGCGCCGACTGCTGCATCCAGGCCAGGTCGGCGCCGGCGCTGAAGTGTCGGCCACGGCCGCGCAACAGCACGAAGCGCAGGCTGGCGTCTTCGGCCAACTGGTCGAGGGCGACGATCAGTTCGCGGATCATCAAGGCGTTGAAAGCGTTGTTCTTGTCCTCGCGGCTCAGCCACAGGGTGGCGAAGCCGCGCGGGTCGCGGATCACTTCGAGGGTGCTGAAATCGCTCATGGTCACATCCGGAAAATGCCGAAGCGGCTCTGTTCGATCGGTGCGTTCAGCGCTGCGGACAACGCCAGGCCGAGCACGTCGCGGGTCTGTGCCGGGTCGATGACACCGTCGTCCCACAGGCGGGCGCTGGAATAGTAGGGGTGGCCCTGGTGCTCGTACTGGTCAAGGATCGGCTGCTTGAGCCGGGCTTCGTCTTCGGCGCTGAACGGGTGGCCACTGCGCTCGCTCTGTTCGCGCTTGACCTGGGCCAGCACGCCGGCGGCCTGTTCGGCGCCCATCACGCCAATCCGCGCGTTGGGCCACATCCACAGGAAGCGCGGGTCGTAGGCACGACCGCACATGCCGTAGTTGCCGGCACCGAAGCTGCCACCGATGATCACCGTGAACTTCGGCACCTGGGCGCAGGCCACGGCGGTGACCAGCTTGGCTCCATGCTTGGCGATGCCGCCTTCCTCGTACTTTTTACCGACCATGAAACCGGTGATGTTCTGCAGGAACAGCAGCGGGATGCCGCGCTGGCAGGCCAGCTCGATGAAGTGTGCGCCTTTTTGCGCGGCTTCGGCGAACAGGATGCCGTTGTTGGCCAGGATCGCTACCGGGTAGCCGTGCAGGTGGGCGAAGCCGCACACCAGGGTGGTACCGAACAGCGCCTTGAATTCATCGAACACCGAGCCGTCGACCAGGCGTGCGATCACCTCACGCACGTCGAACGGTTGCTTGGCATCGGCCGGCACCACGCCATACAGCTCATCGGCGGCATACAGCGGTGCCACCGGGGCCAGGCGCTGCAGCTTGCCCAGCTTGTGCCAGTTGAGGTTGGCCACGCTGCGTCGGGCCAGGGCCAGGGCGTGTTCGTCGTTGTCGGCATAGTGGTCGGCCACGCCGCTGGTGCGGCAGTGCACATCGGCACCGCCGAGGTCTTCGGCGCTCACCACCTCACCAGTGGCGGCCTTTACCAGTGGGGGGCCGGCGAGGAAGATGGTCGCCTGCTGGCGCACCATGATCGCTTCGTCGGCCATCGCGGGCACGTAGGCACCGCCGGCGGTGCACGAGCCCATCACCACGGCAATCTGCGGGATGCCCAGTGCGCTCATGTTGGCCTGGTTGAAGAAGATCCGCCCGAAGTGCTCGCGGTCGGGGAACACTTCGTCCTGGCGTGGCAGGTTGGCGCCGCCGGAGTCCACCAGGTAGATGCACGGCAGGCGGTTCTGCAGGGCGATGGTCTGCGCACGCAGGTGCTTCTTTACGGTCAGCGGGTAGTAGGAACCGCCTTTGACCGTGGCGTCGTTGGCCACGATCATGCATTCCACGCCTTCGACGCGGCCGATGCCGGCGATCACGCCGGCAGCGGGCACGTCTTCGCCATACACCTCATGGGCGGCCAGCTGGCCGATTTCGAGGAACGGCGAGCCCGGGTCCAGCAGGCGGTCGATACGCTCGCGCGGCAGTAGCTTGCCACGCGAAGTGTGCCGCTCCTGGGCCTTGGGCCCGCCGCCCTGGGCCACCTGGGCGAGCAGGCCGCGCAGGGCATGGACCTGTTCGAGCATGGCCGCGCTGTTGCTGGCGAACTCCGCCGAACGCGGGTTGATCTGGGTGTGCAAGGTAGCCATATGCGCCCGTCCCCTGTGCTCAGCGGGTTTCGTTGAACAGTTCGCGGCCGATCAGCATCCGGCGGATTTCGCTGGTGCCGGCACCGATCTCGTACAGCTTGGCGTCGCGCAGCAGGCGGCCCGCCGGGAATTCGTTGATATAGCCGTTGCCACCCAGAATCTGGATCGCCTCCAGGGCCATTTGCGTGGCGCGCTCGGCGGTGTACAGGATTACCCCGGCGGCGTCCTTGCGGGTGGTCTCGCCACGGTCGCAGGCCTGTGCCACGGCATACAGGTAGGCGCGGCTGGCGTTGAGCTGGGTGTACATGTCGGCGATCTTGCCCTGGATCAGCTGGAACTCGCCGATGCTTTGGCCGAACTGCTTGCGGTCGTGGATGTAGGGCACCACCAGGTCCATGCAGCTTTGCATGATGCCGGTCGGCCCGCCGGACAGCACCACGCGTTCGTAGTCCAGGCCGCTCATCAGCACGCGCACGCCACCGTTAAGCTGGCCGAGGATGTTTTCTTCCGGTACTTCGACGCCATCGAAGAACAGCTCGCAGGTGTTGGAGCCGCGCATGCCCAGCTTGTCGAACTTGTTGCTGCGGCTGAAGCCTTTCCAGTCACGCTCGACGATGAACGCGGTAATACCGTGCGCGCCCTTGTCCAGGTCGGTCTTGGCGTAGATCACGTAGGTGTTGGCATCCGGGCCGTTGGTGATCCAGGTCTTGCTGCCGTTGAGCACATAGTGGTCGCCGCGCTTTTCCGCGCGCAGCTTCATCGATACCACGTCGGAGCCGGCGTTTGGTTCGCTCATGGCCAGGGCGCCGATGTGCTCGCCGCTGATCAGCTTGGGCAGGTACTTGAGCTTCTGCTCGTGGCTGCCGTTGCGGTTGATCTGGTTGACGCAGAGGTTGGAGTGGGCACCGTAGGACAGGGCCACCGAGGCCGAGCCGCGGCTGATCTCTTCCATCGACACCACGTGGGCCAGGTAGCCCAGGCCGGCGCCGCCGTATTCTTCCGGCACGGTGATGCCCAGCAGGCCCATGTCGCCGAACTTGCGCCACATGTCGGCAGGGAACAGGTTGTCGTGGTCGATTTGCGCGGCGCGCGGGGCCAGTTCGGCGGCGACGAAGGTGCGCACCTGGTCGCGCAGCATGTCGATGGTTTCGCCCAGGGCGAAGTTCAGGGTGGGGTAATGCATGCTGGGGCACCTTCTTGTTCTTGAAATTGGGTAACACCGTAGCTCAAGGGCTATCCACCGGCCCTGTGGGAGCGGGTTTACCCGCGAATGCGTCAGCAGGGCCACCGTCATTGCCTGGATGATCGCATTCGCGGGTAAACCCGCTCCCACAGGGTCGGTGATACGCCGACAAACCCGATGTCGTTTTCACCTTTACGTTAACGTAAACCTGCATGAGCTCACTGTCAATCGACTCATCACCTTTACGTAAACGTAAATCTGCGCCAGAGTATTCCCCGCTTGCTTCAGTCGTGCCCAGAACAACCACAAGAAGGGACACCCATGAGTCAACCAAGCTATACCCGCGGTCGTCAGGACCAAGCCTTGCTGACCCAGACCATCGGCCAGGCCTTCGACGCCACCGTGGCCCGTTGTGCCGATGGCGAGGCCTTGGTGTCGCGCCACCAGGGCTTGCGCTACAGCTGGCGGCAGCTGGCCGGGCAGGTCGAGGTGCATGCTCGTGCCTTGATGGCCTTGGGCGTGAACACCGGCGATCGGGTCGGCATCTGGTCGCCCAACTGCGCCCAGTGGTGCATCCTGCAGTTGGCCAGCGCCAAGGTCGGCGCCATTCTGGTTAATATCAACCCGGCCTACCGGGTGGGCGAGCTGGAATACGTGCTGCGTCAGTCCGGCTGCCGCTGGCTGGTGTGTGCCGATGCCTTCAAGACGTCCGACTACCACGCCATGGTCCAGGAACTGGCACCGGAGCTGGCCAGCGCCACCCCGGGCGAAATGGCCAGTGAACGCCTGCCCGACCTGCGTGGTGTGGTCAGCCTGGCCGCCAACCCGCCGACGGGGTTCCTGCCTTGGCAAGCGTTGGCCGAGCGGGCAGGGCAGACCTCGCCCGAGGCCTATGCGGCGCGCCAGCAAAGCCTGCAGTTCGACCAGCCGGTGAACATCCAGTACACCTCCGGCACCACCGGCGCGCCGAAGGGCGCCACGCTGAGCCACTACAACATCCTCAACAACGGCTTCATGGTCGGCGAAAGCCTGGGCCTGACCGCGAGCGACCGCATGGTGATCCCGGTGCCGCTGTACCACTGCTTCGGCATGGTCATGGCCAACCTCGGCTGCATCACCCATGGCAGCACCATGGTCTACCCCAACGACGCCTTCGACGCCGAACTCACCCTGCGCGCCGTCGTCGAAGAGCGCGCCAGCATCCTCTACGGCGTGCCGACCATGTTCATCGCCATGCTCGACCACCCCGCGCGCGCGCAAATGGATTTGTCGACCCTGCGCAGCGGCATCATGGCCGGTGCCACCTGCCCGATCGAGGTGATGCGCCGGGTCATCGACCAGATGCACATGGCCGAAGTGCAGATCGCCTACGGCATGACCGAAACCAGCCCTGTGTCGCTGCAGACAGGCCCGGACGACGGCCTGGAACTGCGCGTGACCACCGTCGGCCGCACTCAGCCGCAACTGGAGACCAAGCTGGTGGATGCCGACGGCTGCATCGTCCCTCGCGGCGAGATCGGCGAGCTGTGTACCCGCGGCTACAGCGTGATGCTCGGCTACTGGGACAACCCCGAGGCCACGGCGGATGCCATCGACCCGGCTGGCTGGATGCATTCGGGTGACCTGGCGGTGATGGACGAGCACGGTTATGTACGCATCGTCGGGCGCAACAAGGACATGATCATTCGCGGCGGCGAGAACATCTACCCGCGTGAGCTGGAAGAGTTCTTCTACACCCACCCGGCGGTGGCCGATGCGCAGGTGATCGGCATTCCGTGCAGCCGTTATGGCGAGGAGATCGTCGCCTGGATCAAGCTGCACCCGGGGCACAGCGCCACGGTCGAGGAACTGCAGGGCTGGTGCAAGGCGCGCATTGCACACTTCAAGGTGCCGCGGCATATCCGCTTCGTCGACGAGTACCCGATGACGGTGACCGGCAAGGTGCAGAAGTTCCGCATGCGGGAGATCAGTGTGGCGGAGATTTCGGCTGTATCTGCCGGTTGATCGGCCAGGTCCGCCGGCCCTTTCGCGGGTAAACCCGCTCCCACAGGTATTGCGCCGCCTTCGAGGTTGGTGCTGTACCTGTGGGAGCGGGTTTACCCGCGAAGAGGCCGGCCCTGCCAGCACAGAATCCTGGTCTACCCTTAAGCCTCTACCGGTGGCTCCTGGTTGGGTGGGTCGCCCACCGTCGGCGGCACGGTCGGCTTGATCGGCAGCTCGTCCGGGTCTTCTTCCGGCACGGGTGGCGGCAGGCTCGGGTCGTCGATGTTGGGGTCGGGTGTCTCCGGTGGAATGGGAATGTTCATGGCCTGACCTCGCATGGGTAATTGAAGAGGTGCTGCAGGCTTCGACCCCTGGCAGCTGCCGTTCGCTCATTTTTTTTGAACCCCACGCCTGTGCCCGGCTCTGAACCCTTACCGCTACCAGCCTGAGGGAGCAAGGTCCGATGTCACGAAACGAGCCCTTCGAAAGCGTGCCCATGGCCAACGATCACCCGGATCAGGCCATCAGCCTGTCCCAGGCGCTGCTGGCGCCGCGCATCGTTATCGAAGACACCCAGCCGGTGCTCGACGCTGGGGCGTTCGCCGCCAAGGCGGTCAGCGGCCAGGTGGTTGCCGTCAGCAGCAAGGTCTTCACTGACGGCCACGACCGCCTGGCGGTAATGCTCCACTGGCGCCAGGCCCACAGCCGGCGCTGGCATTGCGTGCCCATGCACTCGCCGGGCAACGACCTGTGGCTGGCCGAGTTCACCCCCATCGAACTGGGCCCGCACCTGTTCAGCATCGAGGCCTGGATCGACCCGTTCGCCACCTATTGCCACGACCTGGAGAAGAAGTACCACGCCGGTGTCGAGGTCAGGCTGGAACTGGAGGAAGGCCGGTTGATGCTGGGCAAGGGCATCGAGCTGTGCAACGGTGCCCTGCGCGAGGAACTCCAGGCCATACAGCAGCGCCTTTCCACGTTGGATGCCGACGACCAGGTGGCGCTGTTTCTCGACCCTGCCACCGCCCGCCTGATGGGCGACGCCGAGCACCGCAGCTACCTGGCCCGCAGCCGTGAGTTCCCCGTCGATGTCGACCGCCCGGCGGCGCAATTCGCCAGCTGGTACGAGCTGTTCCCGCGCTCGATCACCGACAGCCCCGAGCGCCACGGCACCTTCAATGATGTGCACGAGCGCCTGCCGATGATCCGCGACATGGGCTTCGACGTGCTGTACTTCCCACCCATTCATCCCATCGGCATGCAGCATCGCAAGGGCCGTAACAATGCCCTGAAAGCCGAGCCCGGCGATCCGGGCAGCCCGTATGCCATCGGCAGCCCGGAAGGCGGCCACGAGGCGATTCACCCGCAACTGGGCAGCCGCGACGACTTCCGCAGGCTGGTGGCCGCGGCGGCCGAACATGGCCTGGAAATCGCCCTCGACTTCGCCATTCAGTGCTCCCAGGACCACCCCTGGCTCAAGGAGCACCCCGGCTGGTTCAGTTGGCGCCCGGACGGCACCATCCGCTACGCCGAGAACCCGCCGAAGAAGTACCAGGACATCGTCAACGTCGATTTCTACGCTCCCGACGCCGTGCCCTCGTTGTGGCTGGCCCTGCGTGACGTGGTGGTCGGCTGGGTCGAGGAAGGGGTAAAAACCTTCCGCGTCGACAACCCGCACACCAAGCCACTGCCGTTCTGGCAATGGCTGATCGCCAATGTGCGTAGCCAGCACCCCGAGGTCATCTTCCTCGCCGAGGCTTTTACCCGGCCTGCGATGATGGCTCGCCTGGGCAAGATCGGGTATGCGCAGAGCTATACCTATTTCACCTGGCGCAACCACAAACAGGAACTGCGCGAGTACTACGAGCAGCTCAACCAGCCGCCGTGGAGCCAGTGCTACCGGCCGAACTTCTTCGTCAATACGCCGGATATCAACCCATACTTTTTGCACACCTCCGGCCGTGCCGGTTTCCTCATCCGTGCGGCGCTGGCGACCATGGGCTCGGGCCTGTGGGGCATGTACTCGGGCTTCGAACTGTGCGAAGGCACGCCGCTGCCGGGCAAGGAGGAGTACCTGGATTCGGAGAAGTACGAAATCCGTCCGCGCGATTTCAGCCAGCCGGGCAACATCATCGCCGAGATCGCCCAGCTCAACCGCATCCGCCGGCAGAACCGTGCCTTGCAGACCCACCTGGGCGTAGCGTTCTTCAACTGCTGGAACGACAACATCCTGTACTTCGCCAAGCGCACGCCCGAGCGTGACAACTACATCCTGGTGGCAATCAGCCTCGACCCGCACAACGCCCAGGAGGCGCATTTCGAGCTGCCGCTGTGGGAGCTGGGGCTGGACGACAACGCCGAAACCCAGGGTGAAGACCTGATGAACGGCCACCGTTGGTCGTGGTACGGCAAGACCCAATGGATGCGCATCGAGCCTTGGCATTTGCCGTTCGGCATCTGGCGCATCGAAAAGGCCCGTTAACACGGTGCACGCCATCCCCTGTGGGAGCGGGTTTACCCGCGAAGCAGGCGCCGCGGAGCATGGCACCGGCTTCGCCGGTGTTCGCGGGTAAACCCGCTCCCACAGGGATCGTGTCAAGTCAGTTGCGTGTGCATTGGGGCCAGAGCAACCTGGAATTGAAAGGAGTCGCACATGGCCAAGCGTTCCCGCCCGGCAGCCTTCATCGACGACCCGCTGTGGTACAAGGACGCCGTCATCTACCAGCTGCACATCAAGTCGTTCTTCGATTCGAACAACGACGGCATCGGCGATTTCGCCGGCCTGATCAGCAAGCTCGACTACATTGCCGAGCTGGGCGTCAATACCCTGTGGCTGCTGCCGTTCTATCCCTCGCCACGCCGTGACGACGGCTACGACATCGCCGAATACAAGGCCGTGCACCCCGACTACGGCAACCTGGCCGATGCCCGCCGCTTCATCGCCGAAGCGCACAAACGCGGCCTGCGGGTAATCACCGAGCTGGTCATCAACCACACCAGTGACCAGCACCCCTGGTTCCAGCGCGCCCGGCATGCCAAGCGCGGCAGCAAGGCGCGGGACTTCTATGTGTGGTCGGATGACGACCAGAAGTACGACGGCACGCGCATCATCTTCCTCGACACCGAGAAGTCCAACTGGACCTGGGACCCGGTCGCCGGCCAGTACTTCTGGCACCGCTTCTACTCGCACCAGCCCGACCTCAACTTCGACAACCCGCAAGTGCTCAAGGCCGTGATCAAGGTGATGCGCTTCTGGCTCGACCTGGGTGTCGATGGCTTGCGCCTGGATGCCATCCCCTACCTGATCGAGCGCGACGGCACCAACAACGAGAACCTCGCCGAAACCCACAACGTACTCAAGGCGATCCGCGCCGAAATCGATGCCAACTACCCCGACCGCATGCTGCTGGCCGAGGCCAACCAGTGGCCCGAGGACACCCGCCCGTACTTCGGCGAAGGCGAGGGCGACGAATGCCACATGGCTTTCCACTTCCCGTTGATGCCGCGCATGTACATGGCCCTGGCCATGGAAGACCGTTTCCCGATCACCGATATCCTGCGCCAGACCCCGGAAATCCCCGCCAACTGCCAATGGGCGATCTTCCTGCGCAACCACGATGAGCTGACTCTGGAAATGGTCACCGACCGCGAGCGTGACTATTTGTGGAACTACTACGCCGAAGACCGCCGCGCGCGCATTAACCTGGGCATCCGCCGCCGCCTGGCGCCGTTGCTGCAGCGTGATCGCCGGCGCATCGAACTGCTCACCAGCCTGCTGCTGTCGATGCCCGGCACGCCTACCTTGTACTATGGTGACGAACTGGGCATGGGCGACAACATCTACCTGGGCGACCGCGACGGCGTGCGCACGCCCATGCAGTGGTCACCGGACCGCAACGGCGGTTTCTCCCGCGCCGACCCGCAGCGCCTGGTGCTGCCGCCGATCATGGACCCGCTGTACGGTTACCAGACCGTCAACGTCGAGGCCCAGGCCAACGACCCGCACTCATTGCTGAACTGGACCCGGCGCATGCTGGCGGTGCGCAAGCAGCAAAAGGCCTTTGGCCGTGGCAGCCTGCGCACCCTCACACCGAACAACCGGCGCATCCTTGCCTACCTGCGCGAGTACACCGACGCCGAGGGCAACACCGAGGTCATCCTGTGCGTGGCCAACGTTTCCCGTGCCGCCCAGGCGGCCGAACTGGAATTGTCACAATACGCCGACAAAGTACCGGTGGAGATGCTCGGCGGCAGCGCCTTCCCGCCGATCGGCCAACTGCCGTTCCTGCTGACCTTGCCACCCTACGCCTTCTACTGGTTCCTGCTGGCCTCCCACGACCGCATGCCCAGCTGGCACATCCAGGCCTCCGAGGGGTTACCCGAATTGACCACGCTGGTACTGCGCAAACGCATGGAAGAACTGCTGCAAGCCCCCGCCAGCGATACCCTGCAAAGCGCCATCCTGCCGCAGTACCTGCCCAAGCGGCGCTGGTTCGCCGGCAAGGAAGGGCCGATCGACGCCGTGCGCCTGTGCTACGGCGTGCGCTTCGGCACGGCCACCACGCCGGTGCTGCTCGGTGAAATCGAAGTGCTCAGCGACGGTGTGGCCAACCGCTACCAACTGCCGTTCGGCCTGCTGCCCGAAGAGCAGATCAACAGCGCGCTGCCGCAACAGCTGGCCCTGGCGCGGGTACGCCGTGCCCATCAGGTTGGCCTGATCACCGACGCCTTTGTTCTCGAACCGTTCATCCGCGCGGTGCTGCGTGCCTGTGAGGAGGGCATGCAACTGCCTTGTGGCAACGGTGAGGGCGAGCTGCGCTTCGAAAGTACGCAGCAGTTGGCGGGCCTGGCGTTGAACGACGAAAGCACCGTGCGCTACCTCAGCGCCGAGCAGTCCAACAGCTCGGTGGTGATCGGCGACCATGTGGTGCTCAAGCTGATCCGCCGGGTCAACCCGGGCGTGCACCCGGAGCTGGAAATGAGTGCCTACCTGACCGCTGCAGGCTTTGCCAATATTTCGCCGTTGCTGGCCTGGGTCAGCCGGGTGGACGAGCAGGGCGCGCCACACCTGCTGATGATCGCCCAGGGCTACCTGAGCAACCAGGGTGATGCCTGGGCCTGGACCCAGAACACCCTGGAGCGGGCCATCCGCGACCAGATGGAACCTTCCAGCCTCGACGCCGACGCGCACACCGACGCACTGGCCGAACTCACCGGCTTTGCCGCCTTGCTAGGTCAGCGCCTGGGCGAGATGCACCTGCTATTGGCCGCACCGACCAGTGACGAGGCCTTTCAGCCGCGCCCAAGCGATGCCGACGACAGCGAGCGCTGGAGTGCCCAGATCAGTGCCGAACTTACCCATGCTCTCGATCTGTTGGCCCAGCACCGCGACAGCCTCGACAGTGACAGCCAGGTGCTGGTCGACGACCTGCAGCAACAGCGCGACGGCCTGGCCCAGCACATTGCCAACCTGACCCGTCAGGCCCAGGGCGGCCTGCTGATGCGCGTGCACGGCGACCTGCACCTGGGCCAGGTGCTGGTGGTGCAGGGCGATGCCTACCTCATCGATTTCGAAGGTGAACCCGCCCGGCCGCTGCAAGAGCGCCGGGCAAAACACAGCCCGTACAAGGATGTCAGCGGCGTGCTGCGATCCTTCGACTATGCTGCTGCCATGATCTTGCGCAGCGCGTCTGCGGTCGACCTTTCCGACCCGGCACGCCAAGCCCGGCAACGGGTTGCCAGGCAGTACCTGCACCAGTCGCGGCATGCCTTTGTCGAAGCCTATGGTCTGGCCACTGCGGCCATGCCCCATGCCTGGCAGCAGGCCGAGGGCGAGCGTGCCGCACTGGAGCTGTTCTGCCTGGAAAAAGCCGCCTATGAAATCACATACGAAGCCGAGAACCGTCCGAGTTGGCTGGCCGTGCCTTTGCATGGTCTGCATGGACTGATCAGTACCTGGGGAGAGTCATAGATGAATGCAACCACGCGTGAAAACGGCGGCCTTTGGCAACGGGACCTCGACGCCCTGGCCCGCGCCGAGCACGCCGATCCATTTGCGGTACTCGGCCCCCACGGCGACGGCGCGGGGGGGCAGGTGGTCCGTGTCTTCCTGCCCAATGCCCTGAATGTGCGCATCCTGGCCCGGCATGACGGGCGCATCCTCGCCGAAATGGAGCAGGGCAGCCTGCCCGGGTTGTTCTGGGCGCACCTCGATGAGGCACACCCGTACCTGCTGCAGATCGGCTGGGCCGGCGGCGAGCAGGTCACCGAAGACCCCTACAGCTTTGGCCCGCAGTTGGGTGACATGGACCTGTACCTGTTCGCCGAAGGTAACCATCGCGACCTGTCCGGGCGCTTCGGCGCCCAGCCGATCCAGGCCGATGGCATCGACGGCGTGTGCTTTTCGGTGTGGGCGCCGAACGCGCGCCGGGTGTCGGTGGTGGGTGATTTCAACAACTGGGACGGCCGCCGCCACCCCATGCGCCTGCGCCACAGCGCCGGGGTCTGGGAACTGTTCGTCCCGCGCCTGGGTGTGGGCGAAACCTACAAGTTCGAAGTACTGGGCAAGGACGGCATACTGCCCCTGAAGGCCGACCCGCTGGCGCGCGCCACCGAACTGCCGCCGAGCACCGCTTCCAAGGTGGCGGGGCCGCTCAGCCACGACTGGCAAGACCACGACTGGATGGCGCAACGCGCGCAGCGCCATGCCTACAACGCGCCGCTGTCGATCTACGAGCTGCACCCAGGTTCGTGGCGCTGCGAGCTGGATGAGGCGGGTGAAGTCGGGCGTTATTACAACTGGCGCGAGTTGGCCGAGCGCCTGGTGCCGTACGTTCAGGAACTGGGCTTCACCCACATCGAACTGCTGCCGATCATGGAGCACCCGTTCGGCGGCTCCTGGGGCTACCAGCCGCTGTCGCTGTTCGCGCCCACCTCGCGCTACGGCAGCGCCGAGGACTTCGCCGCCTTCGTCGACGCCTGCCACCAGGGCGGCATTGGCGTGCTGCTGGACTGGGTGCCAGCGCATTTCCCCACCGACGAACACGGCCTGGCGCGTTTCGATGGCACCGCCCTGTACGAATACGACAACCCCCTGGAGGGCTACCACCAGGACTGGAATACGCTGATCTACAACCTTGGTCGCAACGAAGTGCGCGGCTTCATGATGGCCTCGGCGTTGCACTGGCTGAAGCACTTCCACATCGATGGCCTGCGCGTCGATGCGGTGGCCTCGATGCTATACCGCGACTATTCGCGCAAGGCCGGCGAGTGGGTGCCCAACCGCCACGGCGGGCGCGAGAACCTGGAGGCCATCGACTTCATCCGCCACCTCAACGGCGTGGCGGCCCACGAGGCCCCGGGCGCGCTGATCATCGCCGAAGAGTCCACTGCCTGGCCCGGCGTCAGCCAGCCGACCCAGCAGGGTGGCCTGGGCTTTGCCTACAAGTGGAACATGGGCTGGATGCACGACACCTTGCATTACATCCAGAACGACCCGGTGCACCGCACCTACCACCACAACGAGATGAGTTTCGGGCTGATCTATGCCTATTCCGAGCACTTCATCCTGCCCATCTCCCACGACGAAGTGGTGCACGGCAAGCACTCGCTGATCGACAAGATGCCCGGCGACCGCTGGCAGAAGTTCGCCAACCTGCGAGCCTACCTCACCTTCATGTGGGCGCATCCGGGCAAGAAGCTGCTGTTCATGGGCTGCGAGTTCGGCCAGTGGCGTGAGTGGGACCACGATGGCGAGCTGGACTGGTACCTGCTGCAGTACCCTGAACACCAGGGGGTACAGCGCCTGGTGGGCGACCTCAACCGCCTGTACCGCGAAGTGCCGGCGCTGCACGAGCAGGATTGCCAGCCGCAGGGTTTCCAGTGGTTGATTGGTGACGATGCGCAGAACAGCGTGTATGCCTGGCTGCGCTGGAGCAGCAGTGGCGAGCCGGTGCTGGTGGTGGCCAACTTCACCCCGGTGCCGCGTGAGGGGTATCGCATTGGCGTGCCGTTCGGCGAGCGCTGGCAGGAACTGTTGAACAGCGATGCCGAGCTGTATGCCGGGTCCAATGTCGGCAACCTGGGGGTGGTGGAGAGTGACGAGATAGCCAGCCATGGCCAGCCGCTGTCGCTGGCCCTGAACCTGCCGCCACTTGGGGTTCTGATAATGAAACCAGCCTGATGTGTTGCTGGTACTGGCCTCTTCGCGGGTAAACCCGCTCCCACAGGTATTGCACAAGCTTCAGACCCTGTGCGGTCCTTGTGGGAGCGGGTTCACCCGCGAAAGGGCCGAACCTGCCTACCACCGCATCCGCACCCCAAGGCTGCCAATCAACCCATTCAGGTCATTGTCATCCACGTCACTGCTGTAATCGGCACTGACAAACAGCGCCACCGAAGGCGTCACCCGCGCCACCAGCCCCAACCCCAGTTCCACCGTGGTCGAGTAGCGCGAGCTGGAGATCTTGTCGACCTGGTCCAGTTTCACCTCATCGGCATTGCTGAAGTCATACCATACGTTGGTCCGCACATAGGGCTCGATCGGCATACCGCGCACTTCATAGCGCCCGGACAGTCTGGCACCGACCCGGCCGCTCCAGCTCGGCTGGCTGTCGAAGGCCTGCAGGGTCTCTTCCTGCGCCCGGCTGCCAGGGAAGAACTGCTGATTGATCAACTGCGCCTGCGGCTCGATCACCCAGCCACCACCCAGGCCGATGGGGATGCCACCTTCCAGCGAGAAAGTCATCGCGTGACCGCTGTCGTCCAGCCGCTTGCCGTTTTCGCCACGGCCATTGACGTCGATGCGCGAACCCATGGCCACGGCATCCAGGTGCCAGCCCTGTTCATGGGTCATGCTCCAGTACACTCCCAGGCTTTCACCGCTCAGGTTCACCGCATTGCGCTGCTTGTCGCCCAGCAGCCGGCGCATGCCGTTGAAATTGGTCTGCAGGTTGTTTTGCCCCACGAAGATCCCCGCGCGGTGCACATTGCCCGCTGCCGTTTCACGCACGAACAGGTCCGGGCCGATCATCAATTGCTGGCTGGGGGCCTCCAGCTGGTCGGGGGGCTGCGCGCCACTGCGAGCAGTGCCGGGGAAGAACTGCGCCCACTGGCTGGCGACCAGGTCCGGTGCAGCTTGCCTATGGCGCTCGCTCATCTCGTGCGAAAACGCATTCAAGGTACTGATATTCAAACCGCTGGCGTTGACCGGGTCGAGCGACAGCTGTGGTACTGCCGGTTGTTGCAGGAAACCGGGCGAGGCCGGGTCGTCCTGCAATTCATACGCGATAGTTTCCACCGGGGTTGCCAGAAGCAGCGACGTGGAAACCGCGTAGAAAATGCTGTCGAAGCGCAAGGGTTTCGAGGTGCTTTTCATGGCGGATCTCCTTTGTTTTTGTGTTACAGCCCTAGGACCTGGCCTGTTGTCACGAGCTGTACGGCAAAAACAGTGGGCGACCCAAACCAGCACGCCAGGCTTTCGTCAGCGCGCACGAAGGCGCGAGCTAGAGGCCCGGCGCGAGATCATTACTGCCAGATATGTTCAGCTAAGGAGAGGGAGCCGCTTGCGTCAAGAAATCGTTAAAGAAGTGTTCGTGTTCCGTAACTTTGCTCAACCATTTGATTTAAATGATAAAAAAACAGGTTATAGCGGGGTTCGCTATTTGCCGTTCCGTGGCTATGAAGAATGATTGCTAGAGCCTGACTTCGACCGCCAACGGCAGATGGTCCGAGAGGTGCGACCAAGGTTTGTGCCCCAGAATCCGCGGCCCATGGCTTTCGGCGTTGCGTAGGTAGACGCGGTCCAGACGCAGCAGCGGCAAGCGCGCAGGATAGGTGCGGGCCAGGTGGCCGTGGTGGCGTTCGAAGGCCTCGTGCAGGTCGCGCTGCAGGCCCAAGGTGCGGTTGCCGTGGGATTTCCAGTCGTTGAAATCGCCGGCGATGATCACCGGGGCGTCGGCAGGCAAGGATTCGAGCAGCTTGCGCAGCAGTTGCAGTTGCTTCTGGCGGTGGCTTTCCAGTAACGACAGGTGCACGCAGATGGCATGCACCTGGCGCTGGCCGGGCACGTCGAGGATACAGTGCAGCAGGCCACGACGTTCGGGGCCGGTGATCGACACATCGAGGTTGCGGTGTTCGATGATCGGGTATCTGGACAGTAGCGCGTTGCCGTGGTGGCCGTCGGGGTAGACCGCGTTCCGGCCGTAGGCGAAGTCGCTCCACATGCTGTCGGCGAGGAACTCGTACTGCGAGGTCTGCGGCCAGCCGGGGTAGCGCGCGGCGTGGCGGTCGTGGCTGCCGAGCACCTCCTGGAGGAAGACGATGTCGGCCTGGGTACTGCGCACCGCCTCGCGCAGTTCCGGCAGGATGAAGCGCCGGTTGAAGGCGGTGAAGCCCTTGTGGGTATTCACCGTCAGCACCCGCAGCCGCTTAACGGCCGGGGCCTGGTTGACGCTGGCGAAACCTTTACTGCCGGCTTCGGGGTTCACGGTTACTCCTCAATCAACGGTTTGCGCGGATCCTTGCAGGAGCGGCCTTGTGCTGCGAAAGGGCCGATAAGGCAAACCATTTGCTGTGCCGGTAATGGCCTCTTCGCAGCACAAGGCTGCTCCTACAACGGACAGATACCAGGCTGTCAGGTTCATTCCTCATCACGCTGCAACACCATCAGCAGCAACGACCGCCCCTTCACCTCGAAAGCGCTGTCGAATTGCAGGTGCTGCCCCTTGCGCAGCTCTGGCCGGTCGGTATCGACCAGGCAGCTCCAGTAATCCCCATCGGGTACGGTAGGCAACTTGAACGGTACGATGTCATGGTGGGCATTGACGATCAGCAGCACGGTGGCCTCGGCGCCTGGTCGGGCAATGCCGCTGACCTGCGCGCGGCCATCGATCAACATGCCCAGGCATCGCCCGTGCGGGTCTTCCCATTGCTCCACGCTCATCTCGTTGCCATCCGGTGCCAGCCAGGTCACGTCCTTGACCCCGATTGCCTCATTGTAGTCGCCCACCAGAAAGCGCGAGCGGCGCAGTACCGGGTAGGCCAGGCGCAGGCGGGTCAGGCGCTTGACGAAGGCCAGCAGCTCTTCACCCTCCTGGTCCAGGTCCCAGTTCACCCAGCCGATTTCGCTGTCCTGGCAATAGGCATTGTTGTTGCCGTGCTGGGTGCGGCTGAATTCGTCACCGGCGACGATCATCGGCGTGCCCTGGGCCAACAGCAGGGTAGCGAAATAGTTGCGCATCTGGCGCATGCGCAGGGCATTCACGCCCGGGTCGTCAGTCGGCCCCTCGACACCGCAGTTCCACGAAAGGTTGTTGTCGGTGCCGTCCTGGTTGTTCTCGTCGTTGTCTTCGTTGTGCTTGTGGTTGTACGACACCAGGTCGCGCAAGGTGAAACCGTCGTGGGCGGTGACGAAGTTGACCGAGGCATAGGGGCGCCGGCCACGGTTGTTGAACATGTCCCCCGAGGCGGTCATGCGCGAGGCAAAGTCGGCCAGTTGGCCTTCGTCGCCTTTCCAGAAGGCGCGCACCGTGTCGCGGAAGCGGTCGTTCCACTCTGCCCAGCCCGGGGCGAAGTTGCCCACCTGGTAGCCGCCCGGGCCGCAGTCCCAGGGTTCGGCGATCAGCTTCACCTGGCTCAGCATCGGGTCCTGGCGGCAGGCAACGAGGAACCCGTGGCGCTCGCTGTAGCCGTCGTGGTAGCGGCCAAGGATGGTCGCCAGGTCGAAGCGGAAGCCGTCCACGTGCATTTCGCCGGCCCAGTAGCGCAGCGAGTCGGTGACCAGCTGCAGCACGCAGGGGTGGCTCAGGTCCAGGGTGTTGCCGGTGCCGGAATCGTTGATGTAATAGCGCTTGTCGTCCGGCATCAGGCGGTAGTACGAGGCGTTGTCGATGCCGCGCATCGACAGCGTTGGCCCGCGCTCGTTGCCTTCGGCGGTGTGGTTGTAGACCACGTCGAGGATTATCTCCAGCCCGGCGTCGTGCAGGTGCGCGACCATTTCCTTGAATTCGGCGATCTTGCCGCTGGCCAGGTAGCGCGGGTGGGGGGCGAAGAAGGCGATGCTGTTGTAGCCCCAGTAGTTGTTCAGGCCCTTGTCCAGCAGGTGCTGGTCGTTGACGAAGGCGTGAATCGGCAGCAGTTCGATGCTGGAAACACCCAGCTCCTTGATGTGCCTGAGCAGCTCGTCATTGGCCAGGCCGGCAAAGGTGCCGCGCAGTTTTTCTGGCACCGCCGGGTGGCGCATGCTGATGCCACGGGTGTGAGCCTCGTAGATGATCGTGCGTTCCCAGGGGATCTGTACGCGCTGGTCGCGGCCCCAGGTGAAGGCAGGGTCGATCACCTTGCATTTAGGCACGAAGGGCGCGCTGTTACGCTCGTCGAACGACAGGTCGCCGTCGGGGTGGCCGATGGTGTAGCCGAACAGCGCTTCGGACCATTGCAGGCTGCCGACCAATTGCTTGGCATAAGGGTCTATCAACAGTTTGTTGGGGTTGAAACGGTGGCCGTTCTCCGGCTCGTAGGGGCCGTGCACGCGGTAGCCGTAGACCAGGCCGGGGTGCGCGTCGGGCAGGTAACCGTGGTAGATCTCGTCGGTGTATTCGGGCAGCTCGATGCGTTCGATTTCGTGCTCGCCAGTGGAATCGAACAGGCACAGCTCGACCTTGGTGGCGTTGGCCGAGAAGAGGGCAAAGTTGACACCCAGGCCATCCCAGGTGGCACCGAGGGGGAAGGGCAGGCCTTCGCGGATGCGCGATGGGGCGACCGAGCGGGTTTTCTTCGGGATGCGGGGGCTCATGGCGGTCCTCTGTGGCCGTGGCGGAGGGGGAACTGTGCAGTCCTGCACCGGCCTCTTCGCGGGTGAACCCGCTCCCACAGGAATGGGGCCAGGCCTGAGCATTACGCCGTACCTGTGGGAGCGGGTTCACCCGCGAAGAGGCCAGTGCCGGGTCAACCGGCAGCCGGCTTTTTCACCGCCCGGGGCTTCTTCGCTGCCACGGCCTTCTCAACCGGCTCAGCGGCTACCTTGGGCTTGGCCGGTGCCCGCTTGCGCGGCGCCGCCTTGGGAGCCAAGGCCTCGGCTTCGGCCAGCTTGCGGGCCATGTCCCAATGGCGGTCCTCCTGGCCGGTGGGCTTACCCTCGGATTCCCAGATCTGGTAGGCAAATTCGCGGATACGTTTTTCATCGACACTCATCATGACGCTCCTGATGCTCAAGATTGTTGTATCAGCAGGTTGACCGGAAACTCCGCCAGCACGGCGCTCAACAACAGCTCCTTGGAAGAGCTGACCGCAGCACTGGGGAAAAGTCCTGTCGAGTTGGCAGGCGACAAGGCAAACGGCAGGCTTACCCGGGTGTCGTCCCAGTTCTGTGCCGGGATCAGGGGTATCGGTGCTCCCGCCAGCAGGGTACTGGCCAGGCGTGGCGCGATGATGACGGCCCGCTCGCCTTCGCCCAGGCGGGCGAAGGCCACCACCTTATCGGCATGCCGGCCGTGCGCGGTCAGCGGCAGGTAGCCACCACGGCGGAACAGTTCGGGGTGGGCCTGGCGGCAGTCCAGCACCCGGGCGATCAGCGCCTGCTTGAGGCGGCCGTCGCGCCAGTGCGCCAGCAGCTCGGCTACTGGTGTTGCATCGTCCAGGGTGCGACGCCGGCAAGCGTAGTCCACGGCGCGGCGGTTGTCTGGGTCGACCAGGCTGAAGTCCCAGTATTCGGTGCCCTGATACAGGTCAGGCACGCCCGGCGTGGTCATGCGCAACAGGGCCTGGACCAGGCCATTGAGGGCGCCGGGGCAGGCCAGAAGGTGCGCGGCATCGGCCAGTGATTTGCGCAGCTGCTGGTTCTCGCTGTCCAGCAGCAGGCCGTCGATATAACGGGCGCAGGCGCTTTCGCAGGCCTCGTTCGGCGCGCTCCAGCTGCTGCGCAGCTTGGCCTCGCGCAGGGCCTTCTGCTGCCACTGGCGAATGCGTTCGGCGTACTGGCGCAGGGCGTTGTCATCGTGCAGGTCGAGGTCCAGTGGCCAGCTGCCAAGCAAGGTCTGCAGCAGCATCAGCTCATCGCCGGGGCTGGGCGCCAGGCCGTCGTCCAGTTGCGTGCGCAACGGTGTCGCCAGTTCGCGCCAGTGTTCCATCCGGCTGGCCAGCCACGGGCCGCGCTCACTGAGCACGGCCAGGCGCGCGCGGGTGTCTTCGCCGCGCTTGTGGTCATGGGTGGCGCTGGCGAGCAGGTTGTCGGGGAAGTCGCGCAGGCGCCGCTGGGCCTCGTTGTGGAAGTGTTCGAGCGGGGCGCTGAAGCGCTCGGCGTCGAAGCCCACGTCGTTGCGCGACAGCAGCCGGGCGCTGCGGTAGAAGGCGGTGTCTTCCACGGCCTTGGCGGCGCTGGGCGCAGTCAGTTGCTGGAAGCGCACGCAGGCGTGGCGCAGCTGCTTGCGTGCCCGCCCCGCCGGCAGGCGGCGCCAGGCTTGCCCGCCCAGCCATTTGTCAAGCTGATCGAGCAATGGCCAGTCGGCTTCGCCGAGGTCCTGGCGGGCATTGGCCAGGGCCTGCTGGAAAAACCCTTCGTCTTCTGCCGGGCGCCCGCAGGCATTGAAGTAGGTGCGGTACACCGGGTAATGCGCCACCAGCGCCTGCAAGGCGCGACGGATAGCGCCCAGGGTCAGGTCGCGGGTCATCAGGTCGTTGCGCGCTACCTGCAACAACGCCTGGGCCACCGATTCGCAGTCGCCGGCCAGGCTGGCATTGAGCACCAGATGGCGGGCCTGACGCACTTCTTCGGGGAAGTCCGGGCGTTCGCTCACATTGCTCCACAGCTCGGTCAGCGCTGCTTCGCCCGCCGGGTCGTGCTGCAGCAGCGAGACCTGGTTCATGAACTCATAGCCGGTAGTGCCATCGGTAAGCCAGTCGCGGTGCAGGTGTTCGTTGGCACCGAGAATCTTCTCCACGTAGATCGGGAAATGCTCCAGGGCAGCATTCAACGGCCGCCGCGCCAGCAGGCCATCGACCCGTCGGCGCAGCTTGCGGCAATAACCGCGCGGGTCGGCCAGGCCGTCGATATGGTCGATGCGCAGGCCATCCACCAAGCCACGTTCGATCAGTTCGAACAGCTTGGCGTGGGTGGCCTCGAATACCACGGCGCGCTCAACCCGCAGGCCGCCCAGTTCGTTGATGTCGAAGAAGCGTCGCCAGTTGATGTCGTCGGCGGCGGTGCGCCAGCTGGCCAGGCGGTAGGTCTGGCGTTCCAGCAGCAGGTGCAGGCGCTTGAAACCCTTGTCGCTACGGCTGTCGAATGCCGCCAAGGCCGATTCGATATCGGCGCCTTCGCGGATCAGGCGCGCCAGTTCGGCTTGCAGGGGCAGGGCGTCAGCCAGCGGGGTGGCAGACGCGCTCAATGCGGTGAAGCGTTCGGCCAGGGCCTGGAGTGCCGGCTCCGGGCTCAGGGCGAGAATCCAGCCGTAGTCGATCGGGCAGATCGGGAAGCGATGCTCGTAATGAGCGACCTGCAGGAGCCCCAGGTGCTTGTCGAACTGAAGCGGTATCTCGCCATTTTCAAGCGCCACGCCATAGTCGCTGGCGAGGAACGGTAACAGCAGTTGGCCGGCCAGCAGCGGGTCGCTGGAGTGCCACTGGATGTCGAAGAACTCCGCATACGGGCTGCGCCGGCCCCAGGCCAGCAGGTTCTGCCACCAAGGGTTATCGGCACCGCCCACGGCCATGTGATTGGACACCGTGTCGAGGATCAGCCCCATGCCGTGCTGGCGCAGGGCTGCGACCAGCCTTTCCAGCGCCGCCTCGCCACCCAGCTCGGGGTTGACGCAGGTCGGGTCGACCACGTCGTAGCCGTGACGTGAGCCGGTGCGGGCCTTGAGGATGGGCGAGGCATACAGGTGGCTGATGCCCAGCTGGGCGAAGTACGGCACCAGCGGCACGGCGTGATCAAGGCTGAAGTCGCTATGGAACTGCAGGCGCAGGGTCGCGGTCAGCGGTTTCATCGGTCACGCTCCCAGGCCTGTTCGCGGGCTTGTGCCAACAACTCCAGGCGCCTGGCGGCGTCTTCGTCGTCGAGCAGCTCGCGTACCGGCCGGGCAAAGCGCCGGCGCCAGTTGGGGTGGCCGGTGGTGGTGCCCGGCAGGTTGGGTTGCTCGTCACAGCCCAGCAGGTCTTCCAGCGGTACCAGCACCAGCGGTGCGCGGGTGTGGCCAACGTAACGGATGGCCGCGTCGATCAGCGCGTTGTTGTCCGCCAGCGTGCCGTAGTTGGCCTCCAGGATGCGGCGCAGGCCGTCGTGCTCCTTCTGCCGCTCGTGGCGCCAGTGCAATTCGGTGGCGGCGTCGATCAGTTGCAGTCGGTGGTTCCAGTCGATGTCGCGGTTTTCCAGCCAGCCGGCCAGCGGCGCCAGGTCGTGGGTGCCGGTGGTGGCCAGGGCGTTGTCCGGCCAGTCGAGAATCGGCTTGAAATGGCCTGGCTGGGTCTGCTCGAAGGGCAGCACGCGCATGCCCAGCACGGCCTTGGCCGCCAGTTGCTCGCGCAGACCGTCAGGCACGGTCCCCAGGTCTTCGCCGAGGATGATTGCCTGGTGGCGCACCGACTCCAGCGCCAGCAGGCGCAGCAGGTCGTCCACTGGGTAGTTGAGGTAGGCGCCTTCGCTGGGCTTGGCCCCCTGCGGGATCAGCCACAACCGGCGCAGGCCCATGACATGGTCGATGCGCAGGCCGCCGGCGTGGGCGAGGTTGGCCCGCAGCATTTCGATGAAGGCGCGGTAACCGTTGCGTTTGAGGCCCTCGGGCGAGAAGGCGCAGATGCCCCAGTCCTGGCCGGCACGGTTGAGGATGTCGGGCGGTGCGCCCACCTTCAGGTCTGCCAGCAGCTCGTCCTGACGGCTCCAGGCCTGGCTGCCGGCCCCGTCGGCACCCACCGCCAGGTCAGCGATCAGGCCAACCGCCATGCCGTTGCCGCGTGCTGCTTCCTGGGCGCGTTGCAGGCCCCGTTCGGTCAGCCATTGGCAGAAAGCATGGAACTCGATCTTGGCCGGGTAGGTGTTGGCGAAGGCCTCTACTTCCGGGTGGTACGGGTCGTGCCAGGCTTTGGGCCAATGGCGCCAGTCGGCGCCCAGGCCGTGCTCCACGGCTTGGGCCTGCAGCACCTCGAAGCGGCAGTGGTGTTCCAGGGCCTGGCCGCCCGCGTCACGGAAGCTGTCGAAATCCTTGCGCAGCGGGTGGTCGCCCTGGCTGAAACCCTGGTACAGGGCTTCGAGCAGGCGCTGGCGGGCGCTGGCGGCACGCGGCCAGTCGACCAGCGGGCATTGCTCCAGGTCTTCCAGTTGCTGCTCCAGGCCGCAGGCTTCGATGGCCATGCGCACCTCCCGCTCGCCCAGCAGCGCGGCGGGGCTGGCGTACAGGGTATTGAGCAACAGGCGGCTGGAGGGTGAGTAGGGGCTGTAGTGCTCCTGGTCGATGGCCGACAGGGCGTGGATCGGGCTGATGGCCAGGGCATCGGCACCGCGCTCGGCGGCCGCGCGGGCCAGTTGCTCCAAGGCCAGGCAGTCACCGTAGCCACCATCGCCGGGGCGGCGCAGGCTGTACAACTGCACGGCAAGGCCCCAGCAGCGCGGGGGCGGCTGCTGCACCCGGTCTTCAAGGCTGTGGCAGCGTGGCGGGGCCACGGCCACGGTGAAGCGGCGGCTGTCGATTTCCACCTGGTGGTAGCCGATGGGCAGTTCACCGGGCAGGCGAGCCTGGTTGTCGAGGTTGAGGGTGAGTGAGGCGTGGTCCTCCAGGGTGCAGTGCGCGACGCTGGCGGCGCTGAAGTAGCGCGCCAGTGGCAGTGGCTGGCCCAGGTCGGCGGTCAGCAGTGGCGGCAGGTGCTCACTGTCTTCGGCCGCGTCGACGGCGCGCAGGCTGGCGGCAATGGCGGCGTCATCGGCGGCTGGGTGGCCCAGGCCTTCGAGGATATTGCGCAGTACCTCGTCGCTGACGCGCTGGGGCCGGGCGTTGGCGTCGATCCAGTCGCGGCTTAGCCCGACGCGGGTCGCCAGACGGTGCAGGGCGGTTTCGCTCATGGGCGCTCCTGGGCAGGGGGAAGCAGGCTGACCACGCAGCTGTACGCGGCCAGATGAGTATCGGGGTGCCGGGTATCGGCGCTGTCGAACAGCCGGGTGGCTGGCGCGGGCAGCTCGACTGCCTGCGGGGTGGCGGCCAGGTTCAGGTCGATGCGCAGGGTGCTGCCATCGCCCAGGCGCCAGCGTGCGGTCAGTGCCTTGTCGCCGAGTACCTCGGCGCCCAGCGCACGGCTGCCAGGCAGGTGCGGGATCACATGGCGGCGGCGCAGGTCGAGCAACTGCTGGTACAGGCCGTGCCAGCCGGCGACCACTTCCGTGGCCTGCGGGCGGGAGGCCTCGAAGGTCTGTTCGGCATTGGGGTCGGGGATGCGTTGGCGCTGCTCCGGGTCGGCGAAGGCGGCGAAGTGGGCGAACTCGCTACGCCGACCCTCGCGCACAGCGTCGGCCAACTGGTCATGGAAGTCGGTGAAGAACAGGAACGGCCGGCAACTGCCGTCGTCGTCGCCCATGAACAGCAGCGGTATCATCGGGGCCAGCAGCAACAGGCCGGTGGCCGCCCGTAGCGCCGGCGGCGGGCACAGGCGGGTCAGGCGCTCGCCCAGGGCGCGGTTGCCGACCTGGTCGTGGTTCTGCAGGAACAGCACGAAGGCGGTGGGCGCCAGGTGCCCGCTGGGTTCGCCGCGGGGCGTGCCATGGCGGTTGGCCTGGCCCTGGAACACGAAACCTTCGGCAAGGCAGCGGGCCAACTGGTCGATGGGGCGCTGTTGGTAGTCGGCGTAGTAGCCTTGGGTTTCGCCGGTCAGCAGAACATGCAGGGCATTGTGGCCGTCGTCGTTCCACTGGGCATCGAAGCCTTGTTCCAGCAAGAAGGCCTGGTTGTGCTCGTTCTCCAGAACCAGCCATACGTGACGACCTGGTTCCATAGCAGCGCGTACCCGTTGCGCCAGCTCGACCAGAAAGTCGGGCTGGTCGATGGCGTGCACGGCATCCAGGCGCAGGCCGTCGCAGCGGTAGTCGCACAGCCACATCAGGGCGTTCTGGATGAAATACTCGCGAACCTGCGGGCGACGGAAGTCTATGGCTGCGCCCCACGGGGTCTGCCGGTCGTCGCGGAAGAACGTGCTGGCGTACTGGTGCAGGTAATTGCCGTCGGGGCCGAAGTGGTTGTACACCACGTCGACCAGTACCATCAGCCCCTGGCCATGGGCCTGATCGACCAGCGCGCACAGTTGCTCGGGGCTGCCGTAGGTGTTTTGCGGCGCATAGGGCAGCACGCCGTCGTAGCCCCAGTTGCGCTCGCCGGGGAACTGCCCCAGCGGCATCAGCTCGATGGCGCTGATGCCCAGTTCGGCCAGGCGAGGCAGTTGCCGGGCGACCCCGGCGTAGCCGTCGAGCAGGCCGACATGCAGTTCCTGGATTACCGCCTCGTGCCAGGGCCGGCCCTGCCAGGGGTGTTGCCAGACGTAGCTGGCCACATCCACCACCTGGCTCGGCCCCTGCACGCCCTCGGGCTGGTAGCGCGAAGCCGGGTCGGTCACCTGCAGTTCACCGTCGATACGGTAGTGGTAACGGTCACCGGCCTGGCACGGGGCTACGCCGGTGTACCAGCCATCATCATCAGGCAACAGCTCGATGGCCGGCTGTTGCTCCAGTTCCAAGCTCACGCTGCGCGCATCCGGGGCCCAGAGGGCGAAGCGCGCCGACGTGGCGTCCAGCAGGTGTGCGCCATGCCTGTGCATCTTCTGCTCCCCGTTCAGTAATGGCTGTGCTGCGCTTGCTTGACCAGATCCTCGTACAGGCGTGCATAGGGTTCCACGGCCTGGCACCAGTTGAACGGTTGGGTCATCGACAGGCAGCGCATGGCGTTCAGCAGGTCCTTCTTGCCGTATACATAGAAGGCGCGACTGAGTGCCTGGCGATAGCTCTCGACGGTGGACTCATTGAACAGGAAGCCAGTAACACCGCACTCGATGGTGTCGGCCAGGCCGCCGGTGTTGCGCGCCACCGGCAGCGAGCCGAAGCGCTGCGCATACATCTGGCTGAGACCGCACGGCTCGTAGCGTGACGGCATCAGCAGGAAGTCGCTGCCGGCGAACATGCGTCGGGCATCGGTTTCGTTGAAGCCGATGCGCACGCCGATGCGACCCGGGTGGCGTAGCGCCAGCTCGCGCATGGCCTGCTCCTCTTCCGGCTCGCCACGGCCGATGATCGCAATCTGCCCGCCTTGCTCGACGATGTAGTCGGCCACACCCAGGGTCAGGTCCAGGCCTTTCTGGTAGACCAGGCGCGAAACCACGGCGAACAGTGGGCCTTCGGAGGGCTGCAGTTCGAACAGCGCGCGCACTGCCTGGGCGTTGCGCGCCTTGCCTTCCCAATCGTTGATGCTGAAGTTGTGCTGCAGGTGCTTGTCGGTAGCCGAGTCCCAGCTTTCGTCGATGCCGTTGGGAATGCCGCCGAGCAGGCCTTGTTGGGCCTTGCTGGCGAGGAAGCCATCCAGGCCGCAGCCGAATTCCGGGGTGGTGATTTCCCGGGCATAGGTGGCGCTGACCGTGGTGATGTGGCTGGAGTAGGCCAGGCCGGCCTTGAGGAACGACAGCTTGCCGTAGAACTCCATGCCTTCCTGCTGCATGGCGTGCTCGGGGATCGCCAGCTCCGGGCTGCAGCCGCGGCTGTACACGCCCTGGTAGGCCAGGTTGTGGATGGTGAACAAGGTTGGTGTGTTCAGCCCGCGCCAGTGCATGTAGGCCGGCGCCAGGCCAGCGGGCCAGTCGTGGGCGTGCACCACTTCGGGCTTCCAGTGGATCCTGCCTTCACCGGCGGCAATTTCGGCGGCGGCCAGGCCCAGGCGGGCAAAGCGGATGTGGTTGTCGGGCCAGTCGCGGCCGTTGTTGGCGCCATAGGGGGTGCCGTCGCGCTGGTACAGTTCGGGGCAGATCAGTACATAGATGACCAGGCCGTCGGCCATGTCCATGCGCCCGATCTTGCACGGCGGCAGGGCGGCGTGGCCGCCCAGTTCACCGACGATGTGGATGGGGTTGTCGCTTTCCATCACCTGGCGGTAGCCGGGGATCAGCACCCGCACATCGTGCAGGTGTGCCAGGGCGCGGGGCAGGGCAGCGGACACATCACCCAGGCCGCCGGTTTTCACCAGGTCGGCGATTTCTGAGGTCACGAACAATATCTTGCGCTTGTTGCGGTTGTGCTGGCGCTGGGCGCCGGGTGCCTTGCCTGTCGCGGCGAAGTCCGGGGTGAGCGGTTCGCGGTTGTCCGGGGTGAATGAATCTACGTGAGGCTCGACAGCGGCACTGATCATACTTCTCTCCGTCCCTATGCTTGGCTGGGTGTTGGCACCCGTGGCGATGTTTCGTGTTGGTTCTCTCTGCTTCTGAATTTTGCGTAGTGCGTTCCATGCCCCAGGATCGTGCGCGCAGGCACGGCGCGATCGGCATTCCGGCCGAAGGCGATTGGACTGGTTGGGATGGGTGGGCCGAGCCAGGGAATGTCCCTTGCGTTTGGCCTACTTAGTTCCTGACCTGCCGGCGTTCCCGAAAGTTCGACTTTTTTTCGTCGCTCTTCCGTTGAGCAAATGGCGGGCCGAAACCCGAGTGTAGGAGAGAAATAGATAAAAAGGTGACCCACTGGTCACTATTGCCATGCGCGGAATAGACGCAAACGTTGGCGTATGTGACTGGATGTGAAAGGGGTGGGACAGGTGTGGAGCGAGAGGATTTTGGTGGTGCGCCAAATTGTGGCTTGCGTGGGCTGGTGCACCATAACGGAGCGCAATTCAGAAGTGGCGCGCTCTCTGTGGGAGCGGGTTTACCCGCGAAGAGGCCGGACCTGGAAAAGTGGAGTAGAGAGAATTCAACAGGGGTGGGAGCCATTCAGCCCCCACGGGAGGAAGGTAGAATCAAAGGCTCACAGCTTTGTCTTCAGCGCGCTGTTGCGCCAGCAGCAGGTTCAGTTGAGCGACCTGCTGACGCAGTTGGTCACGTTCGTCCTTCAATTTACGCAGCTCATCACGGCGCACAGAGACATAGAGGGTCTGGGTTGGGGTTGCAGGCATCAAGGTACCCATGAGCACACCTCGTGGTTTTGGCTGGTGACAAGTCAAAGCGTAGACGCTTCACGCGGAGCGCATTCTGAATTCTTTCGCAGGGCTTGGGAACTTTTTTGTTTATCGTTGTCTCGCCGTTCGTCGCTGAACCCTCGAGCGGTTCGCTGGACTAATCTGAAAAACTGGACTGTGTCGTCATTTATTTCGAAAGGGGAGCATCGGCTCATGCAACTGGGAATCATCGGGCTGGGCCGCATGGGCGGCAATATCGCAAGGCGCCTGATGCGCGCCGGCCACCGTACTGTGGTGCATGACCACAACCGTGAGGCTATCAACGGCCTGGAGGCCGAAGGCGCCCAGGGCGCGCACGACCTCGGTGCGCTGGTACAGAAGCTCAAAGCACCGCGCGCGGTGTGGGTGATGCTGCCCGCTGGTGAACCCACCGAGCAGACCATCGCCCAACTGGCCGAGATGCTGGAGCCGGGCGATGCAATCATCGACGGCGGCAACACCTTCTACAAGGACGACATGCGCCGCGCTGGTGAACTGGCCAAGCGCGGGCTGCATTACCTGGACGTTGGCACTTCAGGCGGTGTGTGGGGCCTGGACCGTGGCTACTGCATGATGATCGGTGGGGAAAAGGACGTGTTCGAGCGGCTGGAGCCGCTGTTCAGGGCGCTGGCACCGGGAGTAGGTGACATCCCGCGTACCCATGGCCGCAGCGGCGAGCACCAGCGCGCCGAGCACGGCTACATCCACGCCGGCCCAGCGGGTGCCGGGCACTATGTGAAAATGGTGCACAACGGCATCGAATACGGCCTGATGCAGGCCTACGCCGAAGGCTTCGACCTGCTGCGCAGCAAGGGCGGTAACGAACTGCCGGAGGATCAGCGTTTCGACCTGAACGTGGCGGAAATCGCTGAAGTATGGCGGCGTGGCAGCGTGGTCACCTCGTGGTTGCTCGACCTCACCGCCGATGCGCTGGTGGCCGACCCGCAGTTGTCGCAGTTCAGTGGCTCGGTGTCCGACAGTGGTGAAGGCCGCTGGACCATTGACGCCGCCGTCGAGCAGGCGGTGCCGGTGCCGGTGCTGTCCAGCGCGCTGTTCGCCCGCTTCCGCTCGCGCCAGCAGCAGGGCACCTATGGTGACAAGATTCTCTCGGCCATGCGCCTGGGCTTCGGTGGCCATGTCGAGAAGAAAGGCGAATGACCAGGCAGAGCATTCCGGCCGCACCGCCATGCACCCTGTTCCTGTTCGGCGCCAATGGCGACCTGGTCAAGCGCCTGCTGATGCCGGCGCTGTACAACCTCAGCCGTGACGGTTTGCTGGACCGCAACCTGCGTATCGTCGGTGTCGACCACAACCCGGCCAGTGCCGAGGAATTCGCCGGGCGCCTGCATGCGTTCATGGTCGAGCGTGACAAAGGTGGCGAGGGCACGGCCAAGTGCCTGGACGAGAAGATCTGGGCACGCCTGGCCAAGCGCCTGGATTACCAGACCGGGGATTTCCTCGATCCGGCCACCTACCAGGCCCTCGCCAGGCGCATCGATAAAACCAGCCATGGCAATGCCATCTTCTACCTGGCGACCTCGCCGCGCTTCTTCCCCGAGGTGGCCCAGCGCCTGGGGCAGGCCGGGCTGCTCGACGAGTCGGCCGGCGGCTTTCGCCGCGTCGTGGTCGAAAAGCCCTTTGGTACCGACCTGGCCAGCGCCGAGGCGCTCAACGCTTGCCTGCTGAAGGTGATGGGCGAGCGGCAGATCTACCGCATCGACCATTATCTGGGCAAAGAGACGGTGCAGAACATCCTGGTCAGCCGGTTTTCCAACGGCTTGTTCGAATCGTTCTGGAACAACCACTACATCGACCATGTGCAGATCACCGCTGCGGAAACCGTCGGCGTAGAGACCCGTGGTGCGTTCTATGACAGCACCGGGGCGCTGCGCGACATGGTGCCCAACCACTTGTTCCAGTTGCTGGCGATGGTGGCCATGGAGCCACCGGCCGCGTTCGCCGCTGATGCGGTGCGCAGCGAAAAGGCCAAGGTGGTCGGCGCCATCCGCCCGTGGTCGGCGAAGATGGCCCTGAAAAACTCCGTGCGTGGCCAGTACACCGCCGGCAAGCAAGGGCGCAAGCAGTTGCCCGGCTACCGTCACGAGGCCAATGTCGCGGCCGATAGCCAGACCGAGACCTACGTGGCGTTGAAGGTGATGATCGACAACTGGCGCTGGGCCGGCGTGCCGTTCTACCTGCGTACCGGCAAGCGCATGAGCGTGCGCGACACCGAAATCGCCATCTGCTTCAAGCCTGCGCCTTATGCGCAGTTCCGTGAATCGGAGCTGGAGCGGCCCAAGCCCAATTACCTGAAAATCCAGATCCAGCCCAACGAAGGCATGTGGTTCGACCTGCAGGCCAAGCGCCCCGGGCCGGAGCTGGTGATGGAGAATGTCGAGCTGGGCTTTGCCTACAAGGACTTCTTCAAGATGAACCCGGCCACTGGCTACGAGACGCTGATCTACGACTGCCTGACCGGTGACCAGACCCTGTTCCAGCGGGCTGACAACATCGAGAACGGCTGGCGCGCGGTGCAGCCATTCCTCGATGCCTGGGCCCAGGGCGGCGAGGTGCATGAATACCCGGCCGGTGAAGACGGGCCAGAGGCCGGCAATGAATTGCTGGCGCGGGACAAGCGGGAGTGGCACAGCTTGGGCTGAGTTTTTTTGTAAAGCCTGTGCCGGCCTCTTCGCGGGTAAACCCGCTCCCACAGGGATATCGATGGTTTCAAGGCCTGTGATGTACCTGTGGGAGCGGGTTTACCCGCGAAGAGGCCAACACAGGCAACCACACAAAGGCGTCTCAATGCCCGCCCACATCGAAGGCTATGCCCTGATTACCCGGTTGTTTCAGGCTGCCTGATATAAAAGTGTGAAACGACCGGAGTAGACTAGGGCAAACCCCTTCGGCACGGAGCACACATGGGCATTCGCGGTACTGACCGGCAGATCGACAACATCGAGTTCAATGTCAGCGACATCGCACGGAGCAAGGCCTTCTACGGCAGTGTGTTCGGCTGGGCGTTCACCGACTACGGGCCTTCCTATACCGAGTTCAGCGATGGCCGGCTGACCGGTGGCTTCACCACGGGTGAGCCGGTGCGCCCGGGTGGGCCGCTGGTCATCTTGTACGCCGACGACCTGGAGGCCACGCAGCAGAGGATCGAAGCTGTCGGGGCAAAAATCAGCCGGGCCACCTTTGCTTTCCCCGGTGGGCGGCGGTTTCATTTCATCGACCCGGACGGCTATGAACTGGCGGTGTGGACGGCCCAAGCCTGATGGCCAACCACAAGATCGAAATCCGCCGGCGCAATATCGAGAAAATTCTGCAGGCGGCGGAAAAGGTGTTCGCCGAGAAGGGGTACGGCGCCACCTCAATGGGTGATATCGCTGAACAGGCCGAGTTGCCGCGTTCCAATCTGCATTATTACTTCAGCACCAAGGACGACCTGTTCCGCGCGGTGCTGCAGGACCTGCTGGATGTGTGGAAGCAGGACGCGCTGTGCTTCGAGAACTTCGACGACCCGCGCGTGGTGCTGACCAGTTACATCCGGGCGAAGATGGGCCACTCGCGCTCGCGGCCGCTGGGTTCGAAGATCTGGGCCGAAGAGATGCTGCACGGGGCGCCGGTACTGGGGGTGAATCTGGATGAAAGCCTGGTGCCCTGGGCCAAGCTGAAGGAAGCCAAGATTCGCCGCTGGGTGGAGGAGGGGCGCATCCTGCCGGTGGAGCCGTCGGCGCTTTTGTACATGATCTGGGCCTCGACCCAGCACTATGCCGACTTTGGTTACCAGGTGGCATTGCTCAATGGCGGGGAGGCGTTGTCGGACATGGCTTTTGAAAATGCCGTGCAGACGGTAACCAGTGTGATCTTGCGGGGGATCGGGCTGGAGCCTTGAGATCGGCGATTACCTGAAAGATTGGGCCGCCGCGCGGCCCTTCGCGGGTAAACCCGCTCCCACAGGTGTTTTGCTGCCCTCACAAACGGCGCGGTCCCTGTGGGAGCGGGTTTCAGCTAACCTCGCGGTAGGGGTTACGCGGATCCTGCGTCCAGTTCATGTACGGCTTGCCGGTATCCTGCGCCACCATCTCGATGCAGCCCTCCACCGGGCAGGTGATCTGGCACAGGTTGCAGCCTACGCATTCCTCCTCGATCACGCTGTAGGCATGCGTGCCATCCGCCTTCAGCGTACTGGCAATCGCCTGGTGCGAAGTATCTTCACAGGCAATGTGGCAGCGCCCGCAGCCAATGCACGCTTGCTGGTCGATGTGCGCCACCGACCTGTAGTTCATGTCCAGGTACTTCCAGTCGGTGGTATGCCCCACCGCCTGGCCACGGAACGCCTCGATGTTACGGTGCCCATGCTGGTCCATCCAGCGCGCCAGGCCGTCCTTCATGTCCTCGACGATACGGAAGCCATGCAGCATCGCCGCCGTGCACACCTGCACGGCACCACTACCCAGGGCCATGAACTCGGCTGCGTCACGCCAACTGCCGATGCCGCCAATGCCGCAGATCGGCAAGCCGCGCGTTTCCGGATCGCGGGCGATTTCCGCCACCATGTTCAGGGCAATCGGCTTCACCGCCGAACCGCAGTAACCACCATGGGTGCTCTGGTCGCCGACGATGGGGTGGGCGACCATACGGTCCAGATCGACGCTGGTGATCGAGTTGATGGTATTGATCAACGACACTGCATCGGCCCCACCACGGTGCGCGGCGCGGGCCGACTGGCGGATGTCGGTGATGTTCGGCGTGAGTTTGACGATCACCGGCAGCGAGCAGTACGTCTTGCACCAGCGGGTGACCATTTCCACGTAATCCGGCACCTGGCCGACCGCCGCGCCCATGCCGCGCTCCGGCATGCCGTGGGGGCATCCGAAGTTCAGTTCGACGCCATCGGCCCCGGTGGCTTCCACCAGCGGCAGGATGAACTTCCACGAGTCTTCCACGCACGGCACCATCAGCGACACGATCAGCGCGCGGTCGGGCCAGTCCTTCTTCACCTGGGTGATTTCGCGCAGGTTGATGTCCAGTGAGCGGTCGGTGATCAGCTCGATGTTGTTGATGCCCTGTACCTGGCGGTTGAGGCCGTAGTGCGCCGAGTAGCGCGACGACACGTTGACCGCCGCCGGGTCTTCGCCCAAGGTTTTCCATACCACGCCGCCCCAGCCGGCCTCGAAGGCGCGGACCACGTTGTAGGCCTTGTCGGTTGGTGGTGCGGACGCCAGCCAGAAGGGGTTGGGTGCCTTGATGCCGGCAAATTCGATGGACAGGTCGGCCATTTACGCTGCCTCCACGTTGAGCATGAGTCGGGCATGGATGGCTTCGGCGGCCAGCTTGCCATGTTGCACGGCCTGGACGGTGAGGTCCTGGCCCAGGGCGGTGCAGTCGCCGCCGGCATATACGCCCGGCAGGCTGGTTTGCATCGTTTCGTCGACGCGGATGCGCTCGCCGTCGCGAGCCAGTTGTGCGGCCACCGGGTCGCCGAGGCTGGCGTCGTCGAAGCGTTGGCCGATGGCCTTGAAGATGGCATCGGCGGCCAGCTCGAAGGTTTCGCCGGTGTCGCGCAGGCGGCCGTCTGCCAGCTCGGTGCGGGCAAAGCGCATGCCGCGCACCTTGCCGGTGTCGTCCAGCAGCACGGCATCGGGGCGAGCCCAGGTGTGCAGGCGTACCTGGTTGGCCTTGGCAATATTCTGCTCATGGCCGGTGGCGCCCATGTCGGCGTGGCCGCGGCGGTACACCAGATTGACGTCGCGGGCACCCAGGCGGCTCATTTGCACGGCCATGTCGATCGCGGTGTTGCCGGCGCCGATCACAAGGCAGCGGTCGGCCAGGGGCAGTTGGCTCAGGTCATCGGCCTGGCGCAGTTCGCGGATGTATTCGGTGGCGGCCAGCAGGCCGGGTGCTTCTTCGTCAGGCAGGCCAAGCTGGCGCACGGCGTTCAGGCCGAGGCCGAGGAACACCGCGTCGTACTGGTCGCGCAGCTCGCCCAGGCTGAGGTTGCTGCCCAGGCGCTGACCGTGGCGAATCTCGATACCGCCGATGCCGAGCAGGAACTCCACTTCACGCTGGGCATAGTCGTCCACCAGCTTGTAGCGGGCGATGCCGTACTCGTTGAGGCCGCCGGCCTTGTCGCAGGCCTCGAACACCACCACATCATGCCCGTGCATGGCCAGGCGGTGGGCACAGGACAGCCCGGCAGGGCCGGCACCAACCACGGCGATACGCTTGCCGGTGGCCGGCGAGCGCTGGAACGGGTGTTCGGTGAAGTGGGCGTTGTCCAGGGCGTAGCGCTGCAGCTGGCCGATCAGCACCGGTGCGCACTCCTGCGCGTTGTTGCGCACGCAGGCTTGCTGGCACAGGATTTCGGTGGGACAGACGCGGGCGCAACTGCCGCCGAGGATGTTGGCCGAGAGGATGCGTTCGGCGGCACCTTGCAGGTTTTCGTCGCTGATGCGGTGGATGAACGACGGGATGTCGATTTCGCTGGGGCAAGCGTTGACGCAGGGGGCGTCGTAGCAGTACAGGCAGCGTGCGCTTTCGACGGCGGCCTGGCGGGCGGTGAGGGGAGGGGCCAGGTCGCTGAAGCGTTCGGCCAGCTGGTCGGCGCCGGCTCTTGGGCGCGGCAAGTGGTTCAGGGCGTCGATCACGGTTGTAGCCTCTCTATTTTTTTTGGATGCAGGCGACAAGCATTGCGGTGGTTTCTGGGGCCGCTGTGCGCCCCAATGGCTTCAGCGCTTCACGGGCGTCGGCCGCTGCACTTCGGCCCTGCGCCCCAGCACCTCATACACCGACGGATACGCCGGCCGTTCCACATACCGCCCTGCGCCCGCTTCCGCGCGCAGGTCGCCGTCGGCCCAGAGCACCTTGCCCTGGCTGATGGTATGGCTGGGGATGCCGCGCACGGTGCGGCCTTCGAAAATATTGAAGTCCACCTGCTGGTGGTGTGTCTTGGCCGAGATGGTGCGGGTGCCTTGCGGGTCCCACAGCACCAGGTCGGCGTCGGCACCAACACGAATGGCACCCTTGCGCGGGAACAGGTTGAAGATTTTTGCGGTGTTTGTGGAGGTCAGCGCGACGAACTCATGCATCGACAGGCGCCCGCTGTTCACCCCAGCATCCCACAGCACCGCCATGCGGTCCTCGATGCCGGCAGTGCCGTTGGGGATACGGCTGAAGTCGTCGCGGCCCATGGCTTTCTGCTCGGCGCAGAAGCAGCAGTGGTCGGTGGCGGTGGTGTGCAGGTTGCCCGACTGCAGCCCGCGCCACAGCGCCTCCTGGTGTTCACGCGGGCGGAACGGGGGGCTCATCACGTAGCCTGCGGCGGTGGCCCAGTCCGGGTCACGGTAGACGCTGTCATCCAGCAGCAGATGGCCTGGCAGGACCTCGCCGTACACCGGCTGGCCCTTGCCCCGGGCATAGGCGATTTCATCCAGCGCTTCGCGGCTGGAAACATGCACCAGGTACAGCGGTGTGCCCAGCGTCTCGGCAATGCGGATGGCGCGGCTGGCCGCCTCGCCCTCGACTTGGGATGGGCGTGACAGTGGGTGGGCTTCCGGCCCGGTCAGGCCCTGGGCCAGCAGTTTTTTCTGCAGGTGATACACCAGTTCGCCGTTCTCGGCATGCACGGTGGGCACCGCACCCAGTTGCAGGCAGCGTTCGAAGCTGGCCACCAGGGTGTCGTCGGCGGCCATGATCGCATTCTTGTAGGCCATGAAGTGCTTGAAGCTGTTCACCCCATGTTTGGCCACCAGTTCGCCCATTTCTTCGGCCACCTGCTCGCTCCACCAGGTGATGGCGACATGGAAGCCATAGTCGCTGGCGCTTTTCTGCGCCCAGCCGCGCCAGGTGTGGAAGGCCTCCAGCAACGACTGCTGCGGGTTGGGGATGACGAAGTCGATGATCGAGGTCGTGCCACCGGCCAGGCCCGCGGCAGTGCCGCTGAAGAAGTCCTCGCTGGCCACCGTGCCCATGAACGGCAGCTGCATGTGGGTGTGCGGGTCGATGCCGCCGGGCATCAGGTACTGGCCGCTACCGTCGAGGATATTGCAGTCGGTGGGGGGCTCGAGGTTTTGCCCAATGGCGCAGATCAGGCCATCGGCACACAGGACATCGGCGGGGTAACTCTCTTCGTGGGTAACCACGGTGGCGCCACGGATCAACAGGGACATGCCGTTTTCCTCGCAGGCTGACCGGTCTGGGCCGGTTCTTGGAATTTTCTACAGGGCGGGCAGGGTGGTTAATCCTGTCAGGCCTGACAAGAATCGAGGCTAGATGCTGATCCGGGATTCAGCAAGAAAATTTTCCCATTAATTTTGTGGTTTTTAACTAATTGAAATTTAAAGGTTAATTTATTAGATGGCGCTGACTACGGGGCCCTCGGAAGATTTGACTGACTTGACAAGATGAAAATCTGGTCGAGATTTTTAAGCACATAAAGCGTGTGTACTCCGGCCATCGCATTAGCCCGATGGGCAAACAACTACAAGAAAATCTGGAGAAAGCCCCATGCAGCAGAGCAGATCGGAAGTGGTCGAGCAGGATGGTCTGTTCGAGCTTTCCGAGGGCAGCGATGTCCTCGACAGCCCGCGCTACAACCACGACATCGCCCCGACGAAGGTGCACCAGCGCACCTGGAACAAATGGCACATCACCGCTCTGTGGGTGGGCATGTCCATCTGCGTGCCCACCTACACCCTCGGCGGCGTGCTCACTGCCTACTTCGGCCTCAGCGTGGGCGAGGCACTGCTGGCGATTCTGCTGGCCAACCTGATCGTGCTGATCCCGCTTACCCTCAACGCCTTCCCCGGCACCAAGTACGGCATCCCGTTCCCGGTGCTGCTGCGTTCGTCGTTCGGCATCCTTGGCTCCAACGTGCCATGCCTGATCCGCGCGGTGGTCGCCTGTGGCTGGTTTGGCATCCAGACCATGTTCGGCGGCTTGGCCATCCACCTGTTCCTGGGCTCGGTGTTCGACGGCTGGAAGGCCCTGGGTGGCACCGGCGAGGTGATCGGCTTCATGATCTTCTGGTGCCTCAACCTGTGGGTGGTACTGCGTGGCGCCGAGTCGATCAAGTGGCTCGAAACGCTGTCGGCACCGCTGTTGGTGGCCGTGGGTGTCGGCCTGCTGTTCTGGGCCTTGCCGCACATGTCGATGACCGAATTGCTGGCCCAGCCGCCCAAGCGCCCGGAAGGGGCAAACATGCTCAGCTACTTCTGCGCCGGGCTTACCGCCATGGTCGGTTTCTGGGCCACGCTATCGCTGAACATCCCCGACTTCAGCCGCTATGCCCGCAGCCAGAAGGACCAGATTCTCGGGCAGATCTTCGGCTTGCCGCTGACCATGTTCCTGTTCGCTGCGCTGGGCGTGGTGCTGACCGCAGCCTCGGCGTCGCTGGTAGGCGAGACCGTGTCCGACCCGGTCAGCCTGATCGGCAAGATCCACAGCCCGTTCTGGGTGGCCCTGGCCATGGCGCTGATCGTGATCGCCACGCTGTCGACCAACACCGCGGCGAACATCGTGTCGCCGACCAACGACTTCCAGAACATCGCCCCACGCCTGATCGGGCGCAGCCGCGCGGTGTGGTTGACTGGTTTCATCGGCCTGGCGCTGATGGGCCACGAGTTGTTGAAGAAGCTGGGCTGGATCGTCTCCGACCTGAGCCTGGAGAGCGTGTACTCCAACTGGCTGTTGGGCTATTCCAGCCTGCTGGGGCCGATTGCCGGGATCATGGTGGTGGACTACTTCCTGGTCCGCCAGCAGAAGCTGGACCTGGCCGGGTTGTACCGTGACGACGTGTACCCGGCGTGGAACTGGGCCGGGTTTGCCGCCTTTGCGTTGCCGGTGGCACTGACCGTGATGGCCATTGGCAACAGCAGTTTCAGCTGGTTCTACGACTACGGTTGGTTCACCGGTTCGCTGCTGGGTGGGGCGCTGTATTACCTCTTGGCCCGTGTGGTCGCGCGCAGCCCGGCGCGGGTGGTCAAGCCTTTGCCGTGAGACCGCGCTGGCTTCTTCGCGGGTAAACCCGCTCCCACAGGTACAGCGCAGGTCCCGAGGCCAACGCTGTACCTGTGGGAGCGGGCGAGCCCGCGAAGAGGCCAGAACAGACAACAGAAAAGCCTGAAGGAGAAACCCGTGACCCCAGTCAAAGAGATCCTGAAGACCACTGCCCACCACATCGACACCAGCCGCCTGTGGCAATCCCTGATGGACCTGGCCCGCCTCGGTGCCACCGCCAAGGGCGGCGTGTGCCGCCTGGCCCTGACCGACCTCGACCGCCAGGCCCGGGACCTGTTCGTGCAGTGGTGCGAGGCTGCCGGTTGCACGGTCAGCATCGACGCTGTCGGCAACATCTTTGCCCGCCGCCCGGGGCGTAACCCCAAGCTGCCCCCGGTGATGACCGGTAGCCATATCGACACCCAGCCCACCGGTGGCAAGTTCGACGGCTGCTTCGGGGTGATGGCCGGGCTGGAGGTGATCCGCACCCTCAACGACCTGGGCGTGGAAACCGAAGCGCCGCTGGAAGTGGTGGTGTGGACCAACGAAGAAGGTTCGCGTTTTGCGCCTTGCATGATGGGTTCGGGTGTGTTCGCCGGCAAGTTCACCCTGGAGGAAACCCTGGCCAAGCGCGACGCCCAGGGTGTCAGCGTTGGCGAGGCGTTGAACGCCATCGGCTACGCCGGCCCGCGCGCTGTGTCGGGCCACCCGGTGGGGGCCTATTTCGAAGCGCATATCGAGCAGGGCCCCATCCTCGAAGACCAGGGCAAGACCATCGGTGTGGTGCTGGGCGCGCTGGGCCAGAAGTGGTTCGACCTGACCCTGCGCGGTGTCGAGGCCCATGCCGGCCCTACGCCCATGCACCTGCGCAAGGACGCCCTGGTCGGCGCGGCAGCGGTAGTGGAGGCAGTCAACCGCACTGCCCTCGGCCACCAGCCGCACGCCTGTGGCACGGTGGGTTGCCTGCAAGCCTACCCGGGCTCGCGCAACGTGATCCCGGGCGAAGTGCGCATGACCCTGGACTTCCGTCATCTGGAGGGTGAGCAGTTGAATGCGATGATTGCCGATGTGCGCGCGGTGATCGAGGCGACCTGTGCCAGGCATGGCCTGAGCCATGAACTGATACCCACGGCCGATTTCCCGGCGCTGTACTTCGACCAAGTGTGTGTCGATGCCGTGCGCGAATCGGCGCAGACGTTGGGCCTGCCGCACATGGACATCGTCAGTGGGGCGGGGCACGACGCGATCTTCCTGGCTGAACTGGGGCCGGCGGGGATGATTTTCGTGCCGTGCGAGAACGGTATCAGCCATAACGAGATCGAGAACGCCACGCCCGAGGACCTGGCCGCAGGCTGCGCGGTGTTGCTGCGCGCGATGCTGGCGGCGTCGGAGGCGATTGCCAGCGGGCGGTTGGCGGCATAGTGGAGCGGCGGGTTGTGGAGGGCTTCGCATGTATTCGCCACAACATCTTCATCGCCTGTGAAATCGAGCGCCGCCCGCGCGGCGCTTCGCGGCACAAGGCCGCTCCCACATTTGTTGCAACGTGCCACACTTGTCAGGCAATGGTTGGGAGCTTTGTCGCTTTGTCGCGTTGACGCGGTTTTTTGGCTGGCGCTACCGCAGCCCCACTTGTCTAGAGTCATGCACCAAGGCGGGCAGCGCCTCTCTCACAGGCATGGCCACGTTGCAACAAATGTGGGAGCGGCCTTGTGCCGCGAAGCGCCGCGCGGGCGGCGCTCGATTTCACAGGCGATGAAGATGTTGTGGCGAGCACCTGCGAGCTCCACAATTCATCCCGCGGGCTCAAGACAGCCATCGCGCCCAATGTGATAACGCTGCAGGTCCTGCGCCAGAACCAGCCGCCCGCTATAGTGGGCCAACGCCTCGGCACGCACATCGTCGATGCTCGGGCTGCGCCGTGAGTCGTGCTGGTAGCGGGCGCTGAAGTGCGTCAGTACCAGGTTGCGCACGCCCGCAGCTTCGGCAAAGCGTGCCACTGCAGCCGCGGTGCTATGGCCGAAGGTGACCCCCGTGCGCTCGACCACCGCCTGGGTGAACGTGGCTTCGTGTACCAGCACGTCCGCCCCCCTGGCGGCATCGGTCAATAGCGCGGGGTTGTCATTGTCGCCGCACACGATCACCCGCCGTGGCGGGCGCGAAGGGCGCAAGTAATCACTGCCGTGCAGCAGCTGCCCGCCATGCTGCACCGTCAGGCCTTTGGCCAGGTCGCCCCACAGCGGGCCGCGGGGTATGCCTTCGGCTTCCAGGCGCGAGATGTCCAGGCGTGGTTCGGGGTTGAGTTCGGTGAACACGAAGCCGACACTCGGCACCCGGTGCGACAACTGCACGCTGGTCACCTGCACGGTGTCACTGCGCCACTCCACCAGATCTTCCACGGCCAGCAGGCGCAGTTCGAACGGCAGGAAGGTATCGCTGGCCACCAGCCCCTGGCGTACCCAGTCGTGCAGGGCGGTGGGCAGGACAATCTCCAGCGGCTGGGTGCGCCCGCTCATGCCGGCGCTGGCCAGCAGGCCCGGCAGGCCAAAGCAATGGTCGCCGTGCACGTGGGTGATGAAGATGGCGCGCAGGTCACGGACCGACAGCGGCGTGTGCTGCAGCCGGTGCTGGGTGCCTTCGCCACAATCGACCAGGTACCAGTGGCTGCCCCTGGCTTCGATCACGGCGGTGGCGCTGACGTTGCGTGCCTTGGTCGGCACGCCGGCGGAGGTGCCCAGGAACAGCAGGTCCATGGTCTGGCTCCTTGTTTCAGCCCAGCAGCGACAGGTCACGCAGCAACGTCTGCAGCCCTTGCGGTACCAGCGCGCCGATGCGCGCCAGGTCGGCGCTGTCGCACCAGCGGGCGCGGAACGGGCTGCTGTCGGACTCCTGGCCGTCCAGCCAGGCTTGCTGGTACAGGCTGGCGTCGTCGAAGCGTGCATCGTACACCTGCACAATCTCATGCCCTGGCTTGCCGGCATAGGTGAACAGGCTCTCCAGGGTGCCGAGCAGGCGCACGTCGCTGATCGGCTGGCGCAGTTCTTCGTCGATTTCCCGGGCGATGGCATCGCGGCCCAGTTCACCGAACTCGATGCCGCCACCCAGCGGCCGGCACAGGGTCTGGCCGGTGGCCGGGTCGTTGAACACGTTCACCAGGATCTTGCCTTGGTGATGGAACACGCAGAGGGCGAGAAAACGGATACGGTGTGCTGGCAGCGGCTTGGTACTCAACGGGCTCGTTCCTTCGAGGTGGTTCGGGGCGCACACCTTAGCCGGATTGCCGCATGTCGTCGATGGCCCCCAGGTTTTGCCTACTCGGCCTGCCGCCAGATGAGCTTGCTGGTGTCATAGCCTTGCTCACGGGCGATCATCAGCAGTTGCTCGCGCAGCTGGTCGGTGACCGCGGGCGTGCGCGAAAGTAGCCACAGGTATTCACGGTTCGGGTGGCCGACCAAGGCCACGCGGTAGTCCTGGTCGTGGTACAGCACCCAGTACTCGCCCTTGGCCAGGCCGGGCGCGAGGCGGCTGAACCAGTTGTCGAAGCGCACCCAGAGCTTGTCGGTGCTACCCGGTTGCTGGGCTTCGGCGATGCCCTTGGCCTGGCTCCACCGGCCGTCCTTTTCCTGGCAGCGATTGGTCACGTCGAGACGGCCGTCCTCTCGCAAGCCGTAGTGCGCCTCGGACTGCACGCAGTTGCGCTGGAAGAACATCGGCAGCCGCGCGAGTTCGTACCAGGTGCCCTGGTAACGTTGCAGGTCGACCTGCTGGGTACGCGGCGTTGCCGGGTGATCGTTGCCGGCGCAGCCGAGCAGGGCCAGGGTCATGCAGGAAAGCAGCAACGTGGTGCGCAGCGCCATGGTGAACCTCCTTGATACGGACGGGGCATACCTGTGTTTCGATGCGGGCGAGAGGCAAAAGTTGTACGGGATTGTACCTTTCAGAACGAACCGGTCTGCACTTCGCCTGCGCGCTCGTAGCGGGCGATGACCACGCCCTTGGGCGAAACCTGCGAGTGCTGCAGGGTGAAGGCCGCCGCTGCCGCATCGTCGCCGAACAGGCGTTTGCCGTGGCCGAGCAGCAGCGGGTGGATCAGCAGTTGCAGTTCATCGACCAGGCCCGCCGCCAGCAGTTGCTGCACCAGTTCGCTGCTGCCCTGGGTCAGCAGGTTGGCGCCGTCCTGCTTTTTCAGCGTGCGAACCGCTGCGGTGATGTCCGTGCCCAAGGCATGGCTGTTGTGCCAGTCGAGGGTTGCGGGGGTGTGGGTGGCCACGTGCTTGGGCACGCTGTTGAACAGGTTGGCGATGGAGAAGTCTTCCGAGTTGTCTTTTACCTTTGGCCAGTAGCCGGCGAAGATGTCGTAGGTGCGTCGGCCCAGCAGCAACTCGAAGGGCTGGCTGAACAGGGCCTGCATCGCCTGGCCGAAGACTGCTTCGGCATAGGGCACGATCCAGCCGCCGTAGGTGAAGCCGCCGCTGGTGTCTTCCTGCGGGCCACCGGGGGCTTGCATGACACCGTCGAGGCTGATGAAGGCGGCTACGATGAGTTTGCGCATGGGGACTCTCCTGTTGGCAGCCGGGGTGGCTGGGGGCATGGAATAGTCGAATGGCAGGCAGCAGAATCGACAGGGCTGTTTGAGTGGTCTGCACTGGCCCTTTCGCGGGTAAACCCGCTCCCACATGATCACCACAGTTTCGCAGGCTGTGCAGTACCTGTGGGAGCGGGTTCACCCGCGAAGAGGCCGGTACAGGCTACATCACAGCCAGTAGGTCACCGCCCACCACCCCAGCCCACCCATCACTACGGTATAGGGCAAGGCCATCCACACCATCCGCCCATACGACAGCCGGATCAGCGGCGCAATCGCCGAAGTCAGCAGGAACAGGAACGCCGCCTGCCCATTCGGCGTCGCCACGCTGGGCAGGTTGGTACCGGTGTTGATCGCCACCGCCAGCGTCTCGAAATGCTCACGGTTCATGCCACCGTCGAGGAATACCTGCTTCACCTCAGTGATGTAGATGGTGGCAACGAATACGTTGTCGCTGATTGCCGACAGCAGGCCGTTGGCCAGGTACAGCATGCCTGGCTGCTGCTCGGCCGGCAGCGCCAGCACCCAGGCAATCAACGGGATGAACAAGTGCTGCTGATGAATCACCGCCACCACGGCGAAGAACACCACCAGCAACGCGGTGAATGGCATGGCGTCCTGGAAGGCACGGCCCAGGCGGTGCTCGTCGGTGATGCCGGTAAACGCCGTGATCAGCACGATCACCATCAGACCGATCAGGCCGACCTCGGCAACGTGCAGCCCCAGGCAGGCGATCAGGATCAGTGCAGCGAACCCTTGCACCCACAGCGCGATGCGCTGGGCCGGGGTACGCGCAGCATCGTCCTCGGCGGCATAAGCGGCCAGCACCTGGCGCACCGGCTCGGGCATCAGCGTGCCGTAGCCGAACAGGCGCAGTTTCTCCAGCAGCACGCAGGTCAGCAGGCCGGCGCCCAGCACCGGCAGCGACACCGGCGCCACTTTCAGGAAGAACTCGGCAAAGTGCCAGCCCATCTCATGGCCGATCAGCAGGTTCTGCGGTTCGCCCACCAGCGTGCACACGCCCCCCAGGGCGGTACCCACCGCGCCATGCATCAGCAGGCTGCGCAGGAAGGCGCGGAACTGGTCGAGGTCTTCACGGTGCAGATGAGCGACTTGCTGGTCGCTGTCCAGCGCGCTGTCTTCGCGCGGGTTGGCCCCGGAGGCGACGCGGTGGTATACCGCATAGAAACCGACCGCGGCGCTGATGATCACGGCGGTCACCGTCAGCGCATCGAGAAACGCCGAGAGGAATGCCGACAGCACGCAGAACAGCAATGCCAGGGTCGCCTTCGAGCGCACCCCCAGCAGGATGCGCGAGAACAGGAACAGCAGCAGTTCCTTCATGAAGTGGATACCTGCGACCATGAACATCAGCAGCAGGATTACCGGGAAGTTGTGTTGCAACTCTTCATACAGGGCTTGCGGGGTGGTCATCTGCAGCAGCAGGGCTTCGACCAGCAGCAGGCCGCCCGGCATCAGCGGGTAGCACTTCAGGGCCATGCCCAGTGTGAAGATGAACTCGAGCACCAGTGCCCAGCCCGCGGCAACCGGGCCAACGGTCAGCAGCAACAGCGGGTTGAGCACCAGGAACAGGCAGATGACTGCCTTGTACCAAAGCGGCGACTGGCCCAGAAAGCTGTGGGCGAGGGCGCCGGTCAGGGAGCGCGACATGAATTTGTATCCTTATGATTCGGCGATGGCGCACGGTGCCGGATCAGCGCGTCTTAGGCAAGGCGTAGAGTCCCGTTTTTGGCACAAGTGCGGTCATCGGGCTGGGTTACCATCCGTGCCATGAACCTTTCATTTGCAGGAGTGCCGCCCGTGACCGAGTACAGCGCATTCAAGGTCGAACTGACCGACAGCATCGCCCACGTTCAGATCAACCGTCCGGAAAAGCTCAATGCGATGAACGCGGCCTTCTGGGAAGAGATCATCGACATCTTCCAGTGGGTCGACGACACCGATGCGGTGCGGGCAGTGGTGATCAGCGGTGCCGGCAAACATTTTTCCGCCGGCATCGACCTGATGATGCTGGCCTCGCTGGCCGGGCAGATGGGCAAGGATGTGGGCCGTAATGCGCGTTTCCTGCGCAGCACCATCCTGCGCCTGCAGGCGTCGTTCAATGCCGTGGACAAATGCCGCAAACCGGTACTGGCTGCGGTCCAGGGTTACTGCATTGGCGGCGCCATCGATCTCATCTCGGCCTGCGACATGCGCTACTGCAGCGGGGACGCGCAGTTCTCGATCAAGGAAATCGACATGGGCATGGCCGCCGATGTCGGCACACTGCAACGTTTGCCTCGTATCATCGGTGACGGCATGATGCGTGAGCTGGCCTTCACCGGGCGCAATGTCGAGGCTGAAGAGGCGCTGCGCATTGGCATGGTCAACCGGGTCTATGATGATCAGGCCGCGCTGATGGACGGGGTCTTTGCCATCGCCCGCGAGATTGCCGCAAAATCGCCAATCGCCGTGGCCGGCACCAAGGAAATGCTCAGCTACATGCGTGACCATCGCATCGACGATGGCCTGGAGTACATCGCCACCTGGAACGCCGCGATGCTGCAGTCCGAAGACCTGCGCGTGGCGGTGGCGGCGCACATGAGCAAACAGAAACCGACGTTCGCCGACTGATCAGGCCGGGGGACGCGCAGTAAAGGAACCCCCCGACATGTCAGCACGCTGGACTACCGCAGTACTCGACCCGCAGATCACCGGGGGGTTGGCCGTGGCCCGCAGCCCGGAAGGGTTCCTGGTGGACGACAACGGCGCGCTGTTTCCCCGCGACTGGCTCAAGCGCCAGGGCCTCGACGTGCTGTGCGAACACGGCATCGGCCATTTCGACGACCAACCGGTGTTCCTGCTCGAGCTGCGCAGCGCCACCGACGTGCCCGGCTGCGCCTGGCGCGGCCTGCGTGCGTTCATGCTCGAAGGAGACTTCGACACCTACAAAGTGCTGGGCTATGCCGCGCAGATCGGTACCTGGGCCCGCGAGCACCGCTTCTGTGGCAGCTGTGGCCAGGCGATGACGCAGATTCGCTGGGAACGGGCGATGTACTGCCAGCCTTGCGACCTGCGCAGCTACCCGCGCATTTCGCCGAGCATGATCGTACTGGTGACCCGTGGCGATGAAATTCTGCTGGCGCGCTCGCCGCGTTTCGTCACCGGGGTGTACAGCACCCTGGCAGGCTTCGCCGAACCGGGCGAGTCGGCCGAGGACTGCCTGGTGCGTGAAGTGCGTGAGGAGGTGGCGGTGGAAGTTAAGAGTATCCAGTACGTCGGTAGCCAGTGCTGGCCGTTCCCGCACTCGATGATGCTGGGCTTCCATGCCGAATACGCCGGCGGCGATATCGTCATGCAGCCGGACGAGATCGAGGACGCCAGGTGGTTCAGCGTCCACGACCTGCCGCCGCTGCCGGCCGGCCGGTCGATTGCCCGGTATCTGATTGATTTGTATGTGGCTCGCCGTTTAGGGCTGCCCGAACCAGTGCTGCCACGCTAGGCGCACAGTCAAGGCCAGCACCACGGTGATGAACACCGGGCGGATGAACCTGCTGCCGCCACTGATCGCCGTGCGTGCGCCGAAGAATGCGCCGACCATCACCGACAGGCCCATGCACAGGCCGACGATGTAGTCCACCTGCCCGGAAATGATGAACACCGTCAGCGCTGCGATGTTGCTGACGAAGTTCATGCTGCGCGCAACGCCGCTGGCACGGACCAGGTCGATGGGGTAGAGCAGCAGGGTGCTGACCGTCCAGAACGCCCCGGTACCCGGACCGGCAACGCCGTCATAGAAGCCCAGGGTAAAGCCTTGCGGCACTTGCCATTTCTTCTTGATCGGCGCATCGGCATCCAGCGGCGCCTTGGGCGTGCCGCCGAACAGCAGGTAGACGCCACAGGCGAAGACGATCACCGGCAGCATCTTGTTCAGCCATTCGGCCGGCATGTAGTGGGCGATGACCGCGCCGAGCAACGCCCCGGTCAAGGTGGCGAACAAGGCAGGGCGCCATTGTGCCGGGTGGAACAGCTTGCGCCTGTAGTAGGTAAAGCCGGCGGTGGCCGAGCCGAAAGTGGAGCTGAGCTTGTTGGTGCCCAGTACCAGGTGCGGTGGCATGCCGGCGGTGAGTAGCGCCGGGGTGGTGAGCAGGCCGCCACCGCCGGCGATGGCATCGATGAAACCGGCGACGAAGGCGACCAGGGCCAGGATCAGCAGGGTGAGGGGTTCTACGGTGAGTTCGAAGGGCATGGTTTCTTGGCAGGCAGGGAGGCAAGGGGCGGCAAAGGGCCGCGCTAGAAGGGAAACATGTTAATCCTGAGGTGTATGGGTTGCCAGTGCCGGCCCTTTCGCGGGTAAACCCGCTCTTACAGGTTACCTACACATTTCAAGACCTGTGCAGTACCTGTGGGAGCGGGTTTACCCGCGAAGAGGTCGGTGCAGGCGATCACGTCAGCTACGGATAAACGCCAGCAAATCCGCATTGATCACGGCGGCATGGGTAGTCGGCATGCCATGCGGGTAGCCCTTGTAGGTCTTCAGCGTGCCGTTGGGTAGCAGCTTTGCCGACAGCAATCCGGAGTTCTCGTACGGCACGATCTGGTCGTCGTCGCCATGCATCACCAGCACCGGCTGGGTTATGCCCTTCAGGTCTTCGGTGAAGTCGGTCTGGGAAAACGCCACGATGCCATCGTAATGGGCCTTGGCGCTGCCGATCATGCCCTGGCGCCACCAGTTGCCGATGATGCCTTCGCTGGCTTCGACACCGGGGCGGTTGTAGCCGTAGAACGGCCCTGCCGGGACATCCCGGTAGAACTGCGCACGGTTGCTGGCGACCTGGGCCTGGAAACCATCGAACACGGATTTGGGCAGGCCACCGGGATTACCGGAAGTCTGCACCATCAATGGCGGTACGGCGGCAATCAACACGGCCTTGAGCACCTTGTCTTGAGGGTGCCGGGCCATGTAGCGCACCACCTCACCACCACCGGTCGAGTGGCCGACATGCACGGCGCCCTGGATGCCCAGGTGAGCGACGACAGCCGCCACGTCGTCGGCATAGTGGTCCATGTCGTGGCCGTCCCATACCTGGCTGGAGCGGCCATGGCCGCGGCGGTCGTGGGCGACCACGCGATAACCCTGGGTGAGGAAGAACAACATCTGCGCATCCCAGTCGTCGGCGCTGAGCGGCCAGCCGTGGTGGAAATGGATGACCGGCGCATCGCGTGGGCCCCAGTCCTTGTAGAAGATCTGTACGCCGTCCTTCGTGGTTACATAGCTCATGGTCGGGTCTCCTGTGTGCAGGAAGCGAAGGGAGCTATTGAGAATAGGAGAGATTTCTGCGCAGTAAGCGCCGGCCGTCTTCAGATACGATCGCGCATCCTGTACCAGGCCTTGGCGGCGGCTTCCAGCGGTGCGGCCAGCAGGTCGCCGCCGGGGAAGCGGCCGTTGTCGATGCCTTGGTACAGCGTCAGCAGGTCGTCGTCACCGAGGATGGCGTCGCTCACGGCCCGGGCTGCGGCCAGGGTCGGCAGCACGCCATGGCCGGAGAAGCCCTGCAGCCAGTAGCGCTGGCCCTCGCGGCCGACATCCGGGGTGCGCTGGATGCTGCAGTCGATATGGCCGCCCCAGGCATAGTCGATGGCCACCCCGGCCAGCTGCGGGAACACCCGCTCCAGGTAGGGGCGGGTGGCGCTGGCGACATCTTTGGGAATACCGCCCAGGTAGGTGCAGCCGCCGCCGAACAGCAGGCGATGGTCCGGGGTAAGGCGGAAATAGTCGGGCACGAACTGGTTGTCGATCACGCAGCTATTGCGCGGCAGCAATGATCGGGCGAAATCGGCGTCGAGCGGCGCGGTGGCGACCTGGTAGGAACCGACCGGCAACAGGCGACGCGACAGGTTACGGTCGAGGCGGTCGATGTAGGCATTGCAGGCTAGCACCAACACCTGACAGCGTACTTCGCCGCGGTCGGTACGGGCGACATAGCCGTCGCCAGCTCGCTGGTAGCTGAGCACCTGGCTCTGTTCGTAGATACGCCCGCCGGCCGCCTCGATGGTACTGGCCAGGCCCTGGGCCAGCTTTAGCGGGTTGAGGTGGGCGCCTTTGGCGTCGTATAGCGCGGCCTGGTAGCGCGGGCTGTCGATCCATTGGGGCAGCTCGTCGCGGCCGATCAGGCGCAAGGCGTCGTAGCCCCATTTGTGTCGGGCATCGTGCAGGGCTTCCTCCAGCATCTTCACCCGGCGTGGCAGCACGGCGGTCCACAGGCTACCCACCCGGTAGTCGATGTCGAAGCCATGGCGCTCAGGCAGTTCACTCATTTCGTCGGCGGCCCAGCACATGCTGGCCCACAGGCGTTGTGTGCGTTCGACGCCCAAGGCCTTTTCCAGCGGTGGCATGTCGCAGGACCAGCCGAGCAGTGCCTGGCCACCGTTGCGGCCGGATGCCGCCCAGGCCACGCGGCTGGCTTCCAGCAGCGTTACACGCTTGCCGGCCTGAGTCAGGCGCAGGGCGGTGTGCAGGCCGCTGAAGCCGGCGCCAATGATCAGTACATCGGTGTCGTGGCTGCCTTGCAGGGTAGGGTGCAGGGGAATGCTGGCGGGGTAGGTCTGGGCGTAGTAGCTGGCGACGTGCTGGGCGGATTGTTTGAACATGCAAGGGGCTCATGAAAATTGTTTTGATTATTTTCATGAAAATTTAGCAGGTAAATTTCATGGCGCCAATGCATTAGCCGGCTTTGTGGTTTGCCTGGGGTTGTTGTGTTGCCTGTCCTGGCCCTTTCGCGGGTCAACCCGCTCCCACAGAGTCATCACAGGTCTTGAGGTCGGCGCTGTTCCTGTGGGAGCGGGTTGACCCGCGAAAGGGCCTGACCTGGGAGGGCAAAATCTTCAGGTTGTCGCCTTTTTTCGAGGCTGCCTTGGCTTGCCTGCGGCCGCTTTTCCTTTCCCGCCGCTCCTGCGCTTCTTCTTCCACGGCGGCGCCGCCCCGGCCGCCGGGCCGCTGATGGTCATGCGCATGCCGCTGCACCGTTCGACCAGCTTGCCCATCCACGCCGACTGCCGGGCAACGAACTCCTCCAGGGTCATCTCGCCACTCTGCACCATGTCCAGCGCCTGCTCCCAGATCGCCGTGGTGCCGGGGTCGGCAATGGCGCGCGGTACGGCGTCGATCAGGCTGAACGCCGCAGGCGTGGCCGACAGTGCCTTGCCGTTCTTCACCAGGTAACCACGGTCGAGCAGACCCTGGATGATGCTGGCGCGGGTGGCCTCGGTGCCGATGCCGGTGGTTTCCTTGAGCTTCTGCTTCAGCCGTGGGTCATCCACCAGCTTGGCGACGTTCTTCATCGCCTTGATCAGGTCGCCTTCGGTGAACGGTTTGGGCGGCTGGGTCCACAGGTCTTTCAATTGCAGGCCCTGTACGCTGCAGTCCTGGCCTTCGCGCAGCGCTGGCAGCACCTGGGCGGGTGGCGCTTCGCGGCCCTTGGTCGGGGTCAGCGCTTCGGGCAGCGCACGGCGCCAGCCTGGTTCGACGATCTGCTTGCCTACTGCGCGCAGGGCATGGCCGGCGCAGTCGAAGTCGGCCTGGGTGCGGTCGTATTCGTGGTTGGGCAGGAACTGCGCCAGGTAGCGGGCGCGGATCAGGGTGTACACCGCCTTGTGCTTGGCTGGCAGGCGCGATGGGTCGCTGGCTGCGGCAGTCGGGATGATGCCATGGTGGGCGCTGACCTTGGCGTCGTTCCACGCCCGCGAGCGACGCTGTGGCTCCAGGTAGGGCTGCAGTGGCGCCAGGCTGGCATCGGCACGTTGCAAGGCAGCGAGGATGGCTGGCGCTTCGGCGTGCTGGCTTTGCGGCAGGTAGCCGCAGTCGCTGCGCGGGTAGGTGATCAGCTTGTGGGTTTCGTACAGGGCTTGGGCGATGTCGAGGGTTTCCTGGGCGCCGAGGCCGAATTTTTTCGAGCACAGCTCCTGCAACGTGCCCAGGTCGAAGGGCAGGGGTGCCGCTTCACGCACACGCTCGGTGGTCACCTTGACGGCGCGGGCAGTACCCGCCTTGCCGATGTCGGCGGCAGCCTGCTGCGCCAGGGCCTGGTTCAGGCAGCGGCCCTGGTCGTCGCAGGCGCCCTCGGGGGCGCGCCATTGGGCGTTGAAGCCAAAGCCTGCGTGTTCGAGCTGCACGTCGATGGCCCAGAACGGCACTGGCACGAAGTCGGCGATGCTGCGGTCGCGGTCGACCACCAGGCGCAAGGTGGGCGTTTGCACCCGGCCCACCGGCAGCACGCCCTGATAGCCGGATTGCCGGCCCAGCAGGGTGAACAGCCGGCTCATGTTCATGCCGATCAACCAGTCGGCGCGGGAGCGGCCCAGCGCCGAGTGGTACAGGTTGAAGGTTTCGTGGCCCGGCAGCAGGCGCGCCAGGGCCTTGCGGATGGAGGCGTCGTCCAGTGCCGAGAGCCACAGGCGCTGCACCGGGCCGCGGTAGCGGCAATGCTCGACCAGTTCGCGGGCGATCATTTCGCCTTCGCGGTCGGCGTCGGTGGCGATAACCAGTTCGCGCGCTTCGCCGAGCAGGCGCTTGACCGCCTTGAACTGGCTGGCGGTCTTGGGCTTGACCAGCATCTTCCACTTCTCCGGGATGATCGGCAGGTCGGCCAGGTTCCAGCGCTTGTAGCGTTCGTCGTAGCTGTCGGGCGGGGCGGTTTCCAGCAGGTGGCCGATGCACCAGGTCACGCAGACGTCGGTGCCTTGCCAGCAGCCATCGCCCTTGCGGTTGGCGCCGAGCACTTTGGCGATGTCTTTTGCCTGGGAGGGTTTTTCGCAGAGGAACAGGCGCATGGCCGGGGACGCTTCATCGGGGGTGATGGGCAATAGGATGCGCAAGCGGGGGCGCGGAGGCAAGTTTTATCTGGATGGATGTACAGGTTTTTTGTCAGGAGGGGTGTCTTTGGCTGTACCGGCCTCTTCGCGGGTGAACCCGCTCCCACAAGGCCTCCACAATTTTCAGAATTCGAGGGGGCCTTGTGGGGAGGTTATGGATCAGGCGCGCGAGTCGCGTACCATGTCCACGTGCGGGATGCCGGCTTCGAGGAACTCTTCGCTGACTACGCGAAAACCCAGCCGCTCGTAGAATGGCGTGGCGTGCACCTGGGCGCTGAGCATCTGCTGCTTCAGGTCGCGATTCTGGGCTTCGACAATCACCGCGTTCATCAGCGCGTCACCCACCTTCAGGCCGCGCCAGTCTTTCAGTACCGAGACCCGACCAATGGTGCCGTCAGGCAGCAGGCGGGCGGTGCCGATCGGGTAGTCGCCTTCCAGGGCCAGGAAGTGCGCGGCGGTCGGGTCGTCCGAGTCCCACTCCAGCTCCGGCGGCACGTGCTGTTCGGCAATGAACACCGCTTCGCGGATGCGGCGGATGTCGGCGTTGTCCTTGTGCCAGTCGGCAAGGCGCACACGAATCTTATTCATTGGCGAATCCCAGGCTTCCTTGTTTGACCAGCTGCTGTACCAGCATAAGGCCATCTTCATCCTGCAGCCATTCGCCCAGGTTATCGATGTGCAGGGCGTCGGCCGCGCAAACCAGCTTCAGTAGCTCGCGCAGTTTGCCTGGCAGCGGGCAGCTGCGGCCGCTGGCGAACAGCAGCAGGTCTTCTTCGAATTCCGACCAGGCCAGGCGGGCGCTCGGGTTGCGGATCAGGATGGCGCCTTGTTCCAGGGCGTCGATCAGCTCTTCCTCGGACAGTTCTTCACCAACGATCTGCTCGGGGTAGCGCGGCTCGGTCATGAACTGGCCGAACCAGGTCAGCAGCAGGTCCTTGTCGCCCATGTGCTTGTCGAGCAGTGCCTTCAGGCGGTCGAGGGCGTCGTGCTGGATCTGGTGCGGGTCGCTGACCGGCTGGGCGTCGGCGTCGCTGTAGCGTTCTTCATCGGGCAGGAACTGGCCGAGGAAGTCGGTGAAGTGGGTCAGCACTTCGGCGGCGCTCGGTGCACGGAAGCCGACCGAGTAGGTCAGGCAGTCGTCCACGGCCACGCCGTAATGGGCCAGGCGCGGTGGCAGGTAGAGCATGTCGCCCGGCTCCAGGGTCCACTCATCGCTCTGCTCGAATTCGGCAAGGATTCGCAGGTCGGCGTGCTCCAGCAGCGAGCTGTCGCTGCTGCACATCTGGCCGATTTTCCAGTTGCGCTGGCCGTGACCCTGCAGCAGGAACACGTCGTAGTTATCGAAGTGCGGGCCGACGCTGCCACCGGGGGCGGCAAAGCTGATCATCACGTCATCGATGCGCCAGCTAGGCAGGAAACGGAAGTTTTCCAGCAGTTCGGCCACTTCCGGGACGAACTGGTCGACGGCCTGCACCAGCAGGGTCCAGTCCTTTTCCGGCAGCTCGGCGAAGGTGTCCTCGGTGAACGGGCCGCGGCGCAGCTCCCATGGGTGCGCGCCGTGCTCGAGCACGATACGCGACTCTACTTCCTCTTCCAGGGCCAGGCCGGCCAGCTCGTCGGGGTCGATCGGGCTGATGAAGTCCGGGAAGGCCTGGCGCACCAGCAGCGGCTTCTTCTGCCAGTAGTCGCGCATGAATTCGCGGGCCGAGATGCCGCCGAGCAGCTGCAGTGGAGTATCAGGATTCATGTTCAACCTATTGAAAAAATGTAATTTTCGTCCGGGAATAAAAACGCCCGGCCAGGCCGGGCGTTGAACGCGACGCTCAGCTTAGATGCGTTTGGCCTGTGCTGCCGCGTTGCCGATGTAGGTAGCAGGGGTCAGCTGCTTGAGCTCGGCCTTGGCGTCGGCTGGCATGTCCAGGCCGTCGATGAAGGTCAGCAGCGCTTCCGGGGTGATGCCCTTGCCACGGGTCAGCTCTTTGAGCTTCTCGTAGGGGTTTTCGATGTTGAAGCGGCGCATCACGGTCTGGATCGGCTCGGCCAGCACTTCCCAGCAGGCGTCCAGGTCGGCGGCGATGCGGGCTTCGTTGACTTCCAGCTTGCCGATGCCTTTCAGGCTGGCTTCGTAGGCGATGACGCTGTGGGCAAAGCCCACGCCCAGGTTGCGCAGCACGGTGGAGTCGGTCAGGTCACGCTGCCAGCGCGAGATCGGCAGCTTGCTGGCCAGGTGCTGGAACAGCGCGTTGGCGATACCCAGGTTGCCTTCGGAGTTTTCGAAGTCGATCGGGTTGACCTTGTGCGGCATGGTCGACGAGCCGATTTCGCCGGCAACGGTCTTCTGCTTGAAGTAGCCCAGCGAGATGTAGCCCCACACATCACGGTCGAAGTCGATCAGGATGGTGTTGAAGCGGGCGATGGCGTCAAACAGCTCGGCGATGTAGTCGTGCGGCTCGATCTGGGTGGTGTACGGGTTGAACTGCAGGCCCAGCTCGTCTTCGATGAAGGCGCGGGCGTTCTGCTCCCAGTCGATCTGCGAGTAGGCCGACAGGTGGGCGTTGTAGTTGCCCACGGCGCCGTTGATCTTGCCCAGCAACGGCACGGCGGCAACCTGGGCGATCTGGCGCTCCAGGCGGTACACGACGTTGGCCAGCTCTTTACCCAGAGTGGTCGGCGAAGCTGGCTGGCCATGGGTGCGCGACAGCATTGGCACGTCGGCGTGGGCATGGGCCAGGGTGCGGATGGCATCGGCGATCTGGCGCATCAGCGGCAGCAGCACTTCGTCACGGCCGGCGCGCAGCATCAGGGCGTGGGACAGGTTGTTGATGTCCTCGCTGGTGCAGGCGAAGTGGATGAACTCGCTGACCTTGGCCAGCTCAGGCAGCTTGGCGGCCTGCTCCTTCAGGAGGTATTCGATCGCCTTGACGTCGTGGTTGGTGGTGCGCTCGATTTCCTTGACGCGTTCGGCGTGTTCGAGCTTGAAGTCGGTGGCCAGGCTGTCCAGCAGGGCGTTGGCTTCGGCGGAGAACGCCGGCACTTCGCCGATCTGCGGGTGGGCGGCCAGGCGCTGCAGCCAGCGTACTTCGACCAGGGCGCGGAAGCGGATCAGGCCGAACTCGCTGAAAATGGGGCGCAAGGCCTGGGTTTTGCCGGCATAACGGCCGTCTACAGGGGAAACCGCAGTGAGCGAAGAGAGCTGCATGGGGTGTTCTCGGACAGTCAGGCTTTTGGAAGGGCGCATATCATACATGAATTTTGCGCCCGAGTCGGGTGGCTGACCAAAGGTCGGGCCTAAAACGCATTTCGTGGTCCCAGTGTAGGAGCGCCTGTGGGAGCGGCCGCTCCTACTGTGTCAGGAAGGCGAACGCATCATGTCGTACAGTTCGTTCAGCAGCTTGCGCCGGCTGAACACCAGCTGCCAGCGGTGCCCGCCAAGCTGGCGCCACAGGCGTGCGGCGCGGATGCCGGCCAGCAGCAGGGCGCGGATCTTGGAGGCGTTGCTGGCCTGCTGCAGGAAGCGCATGTCGCCGTGCACCTGGATACGCTGGCGCAAGGTGCTCAGGGTGTCCTGGTACAAGGCTCCACTGGAAGCGATGACGTTTTCATGAACCAGGCCGAAATGCTCGGCCTGGGACTGGATTTGCGGCAGGCGGTTGCCGATGGTGTCGAGCAGGTCGCCACGCTTGTTCAGCTGGCGCTCCAGGCCCAGCATCGACAGGGCGTAGCGCAGCGGCTCGCGCTGCAGGCTGCTGGGGTCGCGCTCCAGCGCGCCGACCAGCGCGCGGTAGCCGTCGCGCAGGTTCAGGTCGTCACCGCCGAACACCTCCAGGGTGTCCTTGGGGTCACGGACCAGCAGGCTGCCCAGCATGCAACCGATGTTGGCCTCGCTGGCCTGGCCGGTGCGGGCGATGCGGTCGACCAGTACAGCGGCCTGGAACACGCCACCCAACGCAATCAGCTGCTCCTGCAGGTTGCTCATGCGCGCGGGCTCCACGGCTCGGCGGCTTCGATCACGCCGCCGCCCAGGCACACTTCGCCGTCGTAGAACACCACCGACTGGCCCGGGGTGACGGCGCGTTGCGGTTCGTCGAACACCGCGCGGTAACCGCTTTCGGTCAGTTCCAGGGTGCACTGCTGGTCGCTTTGGCGGTAACGCACCTTGGCGGTGAGCTGGCGCGGGCTGCTGAGGTCGACCGGGTTGACCCAGAAGATTTCCGAAGCCAGCAGGGCGCGGGAGAACAACCACGGGTGTTCGTTACCCTGGCCGACCACCAGCACGTTGCGGGTCAGATCCTTGTGCAGCACGTACCACGGCTCGTCGCCGGCGTCCTTCAGGCCGCCAATGCCCAGGCCCTGGCGCTGGCCGATGGTGTGGTACATCAGGCCGTGATGGCGGCCGATCACTTCACCGTCGGTGGTTTCGATGTCGCCCGGCTGGGCCGGCAGGTACTGCTTGAGGAAGTCGCTGAAGCGGCGCTCGCCGATGAAGCAGATGCCGGTGGAGTCCTTCTTCTTGGCGGTGGCCAGGCCATGCTTTTCGGCAATGGCGCGTACTTCGGGCTTTTCCAGCTCGCCGACCGGGAACAGGGTGCGGGCGATTTCCTTGCCGCCGACGGCGTGCAGGAAGTAGCTCTGGTCCTTGTTCGGGTCCAGGCCCTTGAGCAGTTCGGTGAGTTCACCGGTGTCGCGGCGGCGCACGTAGTGACCGGTGGCGATCAGGTCGGCACCCAGCGACAGGGCATAGTCGAGGAACGCCTTGAACTTGATTTCGCGATTACAGAGGATGTCCGGGTTGGGCGTGCGGCCAGCCTTGTACTCCTCGAGGAAGTGCTCGAACACGTTGTCCCAGTATTCGGCGGCGAAGTTGGCGGTGTGCAGCTTGATACCGATACGGTCGCACACGGCCTGCGCGTCGGCCAGGTCTTCACGGGCGGTACAGTATTCGGTGCCGTCGTCTTCTTCCCAGTTCTTCATGAACAGCCCTTCCACCTGGTAGCCCTGCTCCATGAGCAGAAGGGCGGAGACAGAAGAGTCCACGCCGCCGGACATGCCGACGATGACGCGGGTCTTGGCGGGGTCTTTGAGTGCTGGGCTGGTCATGGTTACCGGTGTGTATCAAGGGGGAAAAGATCCGATTCTATCAAACCCGGGGCGGCGCGTCAGTCGCGCAGCAGGTCGAGGCTGTGCAAGGGGCCCTTGAGGTAGTCGTCGAGGCAGCGTGGCACCAGCTCACTGCGCCAGCGGGCGGGGTCGGCCAGCAGTTCGTCGCGGGTCAGCCAAACGGCGCGGACGATGTCGCTGTCCAGCGCCATGTCGGCGTGGTGACGCACGGGGCGGGCTGCGAAGCAGATGCGCTGGTAGGTCACGCCGTTGCTTGGTGCAGTGTACAGGTAGATGCCGACTACGCCGGTGAGCTCGACTTCCCAGGCGGTCTCTTCGAGGGTTTCGCGCAGGGCGGCCTGGGGCAGGGTCTCGTTGGGTTCGAGGTGGCCGGCGGGCTGGTTGAATACGTGCTTGTTGGCTTTGAATTCTTCGACGAAGAGGAACTTGCCTTCGTGTTCGACGATGGTGGCGACGGTGATGTGGGGTTGCCAGGTCATGAACAGCTCCATAAGGGCCGGCACGGGCCCTGTGGGAGCGGGTTTACTCGCGAATGCGTCGGTAGCTTCAGCATCGCATTCGCGGGTAAACCCGCTCCCACAGGGTAGGTGTTGGCCGCTAGATATCATTTGTCCAGAAAGCACAAACCCCGGTGCGTGGCCGGGGTTTGTGCTGTTACTTCAAGCGAACCTTACAGGGCGGCAATGGCGCTGTTCAGGGTCTGGCTTGGGCGCATCACCTTGGCGGTCAGCTCGGCATCCGGGGCGTAGTAGCCACCGATGTCGGCCGGCTTGCCCTGGACAGCGTTGAGCTCGGCGACGATGGTCTCCTCGTTCTCGGTCAGGGTCTTGGCCAGTGGTGCGAAGCGTGCCTGCAGGGCAGCATCGTCGTTCTGTGCAGCCAGGGCCTGGGCCCAGTACAGGGTCAGGTAGAAGTGGCTACCGCGGTTGTCGATGCCACCGACTTTGCGCGACGGCGACTTGTTGGTGTCGAGGAACTTGCCAGTGGCCTGGTCCAGGGTGCTGGCCAGCACTTTGGCGCGCGGGTTGTCGTAGGTGTTGCCCAGGTGCTCCAGGGAAGCGGCCAGGGCCAGGAATTCGCCCAGCGAGTCCCAACGCAGGAAGTTCTCTTCCACCAGCTGCTGCACGTGCTTCGGTGCCGAACCGCCGGCGCCGGTTTCGAACAGGCCGCCGCCGCTCATCAGCGGTACGATCGACAGCATCTTGGCGCTGGTGCCCAGCTCCATGATCGGGAACAGGTCGGTCAGGTAGTCACGCAGCACGTTGCCGGTCACCGAGATGGTGTCCTTGCCTTCGCGGATGCGGGCCAGGGAGAACTTGATGGCGTCGACCGGTGCCAGGATGCGGATGTCCAGGCCACTGGTGTCGTGATCCTTCAGGTACTTCTGCACCTTCTCGATCATCACGCCGTCGTGGGCGCGGGCCGGGTCCAGCCAGAACACTGCCGGCGTGTTGCTCAGGCGGGCACGGTTGACGGCCAGCTTGACCCAGTCCTGGATCGGCGCGTCCTTGACCTGGCACATGCGGAAGATGTCACCGGCTTCGACGTTCTGCTCGAGAACGACCTTGCCTTTGCTGTCGACTACGCGAACGACACCGTCGGCCTTGATCTGGAAGGTCTTGTCGTGGGAGCCGTACTCTTCGGCTTTCTGTGCCATCAGGCCAACGTTCGGCACGCTGCCCATGGTGGTCGGGTCGAAGGCGCCATTGGCCTTGCAGTCTTCGATGGTGGCCTGGTAGATGCCGGCGTAGCAGCGGTCCGGGATGATCGCCTTGGCGTCTTGCAGTTCGCCGGCGGCGTTCCACATCTTGCCCGAGTCACGGATCATGGCCGGCATCGAGGCGTCGACGATGACGTCGCTCGGCACGTGCAGGTTGGTGATGCCTTTGTCGGAGTTGACCATGGCCAGGGCAGGGCGCTGGGCGTACAGGGCCTGGATGTCGGCTTCGATCTCGGCCTGCTTCTCGGCGGGCAGGTCCTTGATGCGGGCGTACAGGTCGCCGATGCCGTTGTTGGCGTTGAAGCCTACTTCAGCCAAGGCGGCGGCGTGCTTGGCCAGCACGTCGTTGTAGAACTCTTCGACGATGACGCCGAACATGATCGGGTCGGAGACCTTCATCATGGTGGCTTTCAGGTGTACCGACAGCAGCACGCCGGAGGCCTTGGCATCGGCGATCTGCTCGGCGATGAAGGCTTTCAGGGCCTTGCGGCTCATGGTGGCGCAGTCGATGACTTCGGCGGCTTTTACCGCGGTCTTTTCTTTCAGTACGGTGGTGCTGCCGTCTTTGCCGACCAGCTCGATGCGCAGGCTGTCATCAGCTTCGATCAGTGCGGCTTTCTCGCTGCCGTAGAAGTCGCCGTGGGTCATGTGGGCAACGTGCGACTTGGAGTCGGCAGCCCAGGCGCCCATCTTGTGCGGGTGCTTGCGGGCGTAGTTCTTGACCGACAGCGGTGCGCGGCGGTCGGAGTTGCCTTCGCGCAGTACCGGGTTCACGGCGGAGCCCTTGATACGGTCGTAGCGGGCGCGGGATTCTTTCTCTTGCGCGGTGGCCGGCTCGTCGGCGTAGTCAGGGATGTTGAAGCCCTTGCCTTGCAGTTCCTTGATCGCGGCTTTGAGCTGCGGTACCGAGGCGCTGATGTTCGGCAGCTTGATGATGTTGGCTTCAGGGGTGGTAGCCAGCTGGCCCAGTTCCGCCAGGTGATCGCCTACTTGCTTCTCTGCGCCCAGTTGCTCCGGGAAGGCGGCGAGGATACGGCCAGCCAGGGAGATGTCGCGGGTTTCGACGGCGATGTCAGCCGAAGCGGTGAAGGCTTCGATGATCGGCAGCAGCGAGTAAGTGGCGAGGGCGGGGGCTTCGTCGGTGAAGGTATAGATGATCTTGGAACGGGTGGGCATGCGGGTTAACTCTCTGTGTGCTGAGCGTGCTCGAGTCTCGTGGTGCGCAGGGTAGGCGCATCGCCCTGGCAACGCCATGAGCGGAAAGTCGAGAGGCTGCGAGCGGTGATGGTGGATGCATCAGTCGAGCGTCAAGTGCCGAGCTGCGGTAACAACCCAGGCTTCATGGCCATTCGTGGCCGAGGGCGGTCCGCATTTTTCCAAGGGATCGCCCCGATGACCCTTCGGTCGCGGCGCAGTATACCAAACCATTCGGGCTAATCAGCAAGGCCAAGTGATATAGGCCCACTTATAAGACCAAAGACTAAGCGGCAATGTGGCGGGTTGTCGCATGCCTTGCAGGTCGGCAGATGTGGTTTAGGCTCAGTGGATCGCATGATGTCCAATCACACCCGACAGCGGAGTAGTGCAAGCATGGGATACCAGAAAATCAAGGTTCCGACCGACGGCGCCAGGATCACCGTTAATGCCGACCATTCGCTCAACGTTCCTGACAACCCGATCATTCCTTATATCGAGGGCGACGGGATCGGCGTCGATGTCTCGCCGGTAATGATCAAGGTGGTCGACGCCGCCGTGCAGAAGGCCTACGGTGGCAAGCGCAAGATCGCCTGGATGGAGGTGTACGCCGGCGAAAAAGCCACCCAGGTGTACGACCAGGACACCTGGCTACCCCAGGAAACCCTCGATGCCGTGCGTGATTACGTAGTGTCGATCAAAGGGCCGCTGACCACCCCGGTGGGCGGTGGCATCCGTTCGCTCAACGTGGCCTTGCGCCAGCAACTCGACCTGTACGTGTGTCTGCGCCCGGTGTTGTGGTTCCAGGGCGTGCCGAGCCCGGTGAAAAAACCTGGCGATGTGGACATGGTGATCTTCCGCGAGAACTCCGAGGACATCTATGCCGGCATCGAGTGGAAGGCCGGTTCGCCCGAGGCGAACAAAGTGATCAAGTTCCTCAAGGAGGAAATGGGCGTTACCAAGATCCGCTTCGACCAGGACTGCGGCATTGGCATCAAGCCGGTGTCCCGCGAGGGTACCAAGCGCCTGGTGCGCAAGGCTCTGCAGTACGTGGTGGACAACGACCGCGAGTCGCTGACCCTGGTGCACAAGGGCAACATCATGAAATTCACCGAGGGTGCCTTCAAGGACTGGGGCTACGAAGTGGCGCGTGACGAGTTCGGTGCCGAACTGCTCGATGGCGGCCCGTGGATGAAGTTCACGAACCCCAAGACCGGTCGCGAGGTTATCGTCAAGGATGCTATCGCCGACGCCATGCTCCAGCAGATCCTGCTGCGCCCGGCCGAGTACGACGTGATCGCCACTCTCAACCTCAACGGTGACTACCTGTCTGACGCCCTGGCGGCGGAAGTAGGCGGTATCGGCATTGCGCCGGGTGCCAACCTGTCCGACACCGTGGCCATGTTCGAGGCCACCCACGGCACTGCGCCCAAGTATGCCGGGCAGGACAAGGTCAACCCGGGTTCGGTGATCCTCTCGGCGGAGATGATGCTGCGGCACATGGGCTGGACCGAGGCGGCCGACCTGATCATCAAGGGCACCAACGGCGCGATTGCCGCCAAGACCGTGACCTATGACTTCGAACGCCTGATGGACGGCGCCAGGCTGGTGAGCAGTTCAGGCTTCGGCGATGAAATGATCAAGCATATGTGAGGCAATGAAAAACCGGCCGCTTCCAGAAGCGGCCGGTCTTTTCGTATGTCGGCAGACGGCGCGGCAAGTCAGGCGTCGGCAGTGCTGCCGGTTTGCTGCGGGCTGACGGTTGTGGCGGTAGTGGCGCTGCAGATGTTCACCGCGTGCAGGCCTTTGGGACCCTGGACGATTTCGAAGCTCACGGCCTGGCCGGCCTTGAGTGTCTTGTATCCGTCCATCTGGATGGCCGAGTAATGAGCGAACAAGTCTTCATCCTTGCCCTCTTCATTGATGAATCCATAGCCTTTGGCATTGTTGAACCACTTGACTTTACCGCTTGCCATCCCTATGTCCCTCTGCAAAGGACTCCATGACTGGAGTATCATCCACTTCATCCGCATACGAACCATGCGAAAAATCTGGTTGACTGCGCGGATCTTTATCGACCACGGTGGGTTCTTATTGGTTGTAACACCGTTTTGCCGATAGTCAAGGTCGCCCGGCGCCTACGCTGGCTGCGGCCTGTGCGGTCAATCCACAACCTTAACCTGTCGCTCATGATGAAATTCTTTCCATGCATGCACCTAGTGAGATTCGACTAACATTCAATCAGGATCGCCCGCAATCGAATGAGGACGACGGCTCAGGTCTTGCAGTTCAGGAAGCCAAGCCGATCCTGCAGGCGCCACCGATGTACAAGGTGGTTTTGTTCAACGATGACTACACGCCGATGGATTTCGTCGTCGAAGTGCTCGAGACGTTCTTCAATTTGAACCGCGAGCTGGCGACCAAGATCATGCTGACCGTCCATACCGAAGGGCGGGCAGTTTGCGGATTGTTTACCCGTGACATCGCCGAAACAAAGGCTATGCAGGTCAACCAATACGCCAGGGAAAGCCAGCATCCGCTACTCTGTGAAATCGAGAAGGACGGTTAATCGCCGACCACTTGGGTATGAGGTGAAGCTATGTTAAACCGCGAGCTCGAAGTCACCCTCAATCTTGCCTTCAAGGAGGCTCGTTCGAAGCGTCATGAGTTCATGACCGTCGAGCATCTGCTGCTGGCACTCCTTGACAATGAGGCTGCCGCGACCGTTCTGCGCGCCTGTGGCGCCAATCTCGACAAGCTCAAGCACGACCTGCAAGAGTTCATCGATTCCACCACACCCCTGATCCCGGTCAACGACGAAGACCGCGAAACCCAGCCGACCCTGGGCTTCCAGCGTGTGCTGCAGCGTGCCGTGTTCCACGTGCAAAGCTCCGGCAAGCGTGAAGTCACCGGCGCCAACGTGCTGGTGGCGATCTTCAGCGAACAGGAAAGCCAGGCCGTGTTCCTGCTCAAGCAGCAGAGCGTGGCCCGCATCGACGTGGTCAACTACATTGCCCATGGCATCTCCAAGGTGCCAGGCCATGGTTCGCATTCCGAAAGCGACCAGGAAATGCAGGACGAAGAGGGCGGCGATACCGCCTCTTCGAGCAACCCGCTGGATGCCTATGCCAGCAACCTGAACGAACTGGCCCGTGCCGGCCGTATCGACCCGCTGGTAGGCCGCGAGCAGGAAGTGGAGCGCGTGGCGCAGATCCTCGCCCGTCGGCGCAAGAACAACCCGCTGCTGGTGGGTGAGGCTGGCGTGGGCAAGACGGCCATTGCAGAAGGCCTGGCCAAGCGAATCGTCGATGGCCAGGTGCCTGACCTGCTGGCGCAGAGCGTGGTGTATTCCCTCGACCTTGGCGCCCTGTTGGCCGGTACCAAATACCGCGGCGACTTCGAGAAGCGCTTCAAGGCGCTGCTGGGCGAGCTGCGCAAGCGCCCGCAGGCTATCCTGTTCATCGACGAAATCCACACCATCATCGGTGCCGGTGCGGCTTCGGGCGGGGTGATGGATGCCTCCAACCTGCTCAAGCCACTGCTGTCTTCCGGTGAAATTCGTTGCATCGGCTCGACCACCTTCCAGGAGTTCCGCGGCATCTTCGAGAAGGACCGTGCCCTGGCGCGGCGCTTCCAGAAGGTCGATGTCAGCGAGCCGTCGGTCGAAGACACCGTGGGCATCCTGCGTGGCCTGAAAGGGCGCTTCGAAAGCCACCACAACATCGAGTACAGCGACGAAGCCCTGCGCGCCGCCGCTGAACTGGCCTCGCGCTACATCAATGATCGGCACATGCCGGACAAGGCCATTGACGTGATCGACGAAGCCGGTGCGTACCAGCGCCTGCAGCCGGAGGCCAACCGCGTCAAGCGCATCGACGTGCCGCAGGTCGAAGACATCGTTGCCAAGATCGCGCGGATTCCGCCGAAGCATGTCACCAGTTCCGACAAGGAGCTGCTGCGTAACCTCGAGCGTGACCTGAAGCTGACTGTATTTGGTCAGGACCAGGCGATCGATTCGCTGGCCACCGCCATCAAGCTGTCCCGTGCCGGCCTCAAGTCGCCAGACAAGCCCGTCGGTTCGTTCCTGTTTGCCGGCCCGACCGGCGTCGGCAAGACCGAAGCAGCGCGGCAGCTGGCCAAGGCACTGGGTGTTGAGCTGGTGCGCTTCGACATGTCCGAGTACATGGAGCGCCACACTGTGTCGCGCCTGATTGGTGCGCCTCCTGGTTATGTTGGCTTCGATCAGGGTGGTTTGCTGACCGAGGCGATCACCAAGCAACCGCACTGCGTATTGCTGCTCGACGAAATCGAGAAGGCTCACCCGGAAGTCTTCAACCTGCTGCTGCAGGTGATGGATCACGGCACCCTGACCGACAACAACGGGCGCAAGGCCGACTTCCGTAACGTGATCCTGATAATGACCACCAACGCGGGCGCAGAAACCGCCGCACGGGCGTCGATCGGCTTCACCCATCAGGACCATGCGTCCGATGCCATGGAAGTCATCCGCAAGAGCTTCACGCCGGAGTTCCGCAACCGCCTGGATACCATCATCCAGTTCGGCCGCCTGAGCCACGAGACGATCAAAAGCATCGTCGACAAGTTCCTTATCGAACTGCAGGCGCAGCTGGAAGACAAGCGTGTGCTGCTGGAAGTCAGCGATGATGCACGTGGCTGGCTGGCGGCCTCGGGCTACGACGTGCAGATGGGTGCACGGCCGATGGCGCGGCTGATCCAGGACAAGATCAAGCGGCCGCTGGCCGAGGAGATCCTGTTTGGCGAACTGGCCGAGCATGGTGGCGTGGTGCATGTCGACCTGCGTGATGGCGAGCTGGTGTTCGACTTCGAGACGACGGCCGAGGTTGCGTGAAAACGGGGCAGGGCTGTACCTGTGGGAGCGGCTTTAGCCGCGAACACCGGCGCAGCCGGTGCCATCCATCGCGTTGGGCTCTTCGCGGGTGAACCCGCTCCCACAGGGCTGCTACGCAGCCCCTGCAATCTGACAGGTACAAAAAAGCCCGGCACATGGCCGGGCTTTTTCATGGCTTGAGCTTAGCGCGCACGGTAGGTGATGCGGCCCTTGCTCAGGTCGTAGGGCGTCAGCTCGACGCGGACCTTGTCGCCAGTGAGAATACGGATGTAGTTCTTGCGCATTTTTCCGGAGATGTGCGCGGTTACGACGTGCCCGTTTTCCAACTCCACGCGGAACATGGTGTTGGGCAGGGTGTCGACGACAGTACCTTCCATTTCGAAGCTGTCTTCTTTCGACATGCAGTAGAGCCCTCGGATCCAGTGTTGGCCCGACGCATAACCGCACCGGGCAAAAAAGTGGCGTGGATTATGCCCGAAAACTGTGTATCAAGCCAATGCCTTTCAGTTGAGGGTGACCCAGCGCTGATTTATCAACAGCTCGATAGGCCGATACTGCGTCTTGTAGTTCATTTTCTTGCAGTTCTTGATCCAGTAACCCAGGTAGACCGCCTCCAGGTTCTGGCGCAGGGCTTCGGTGATCTGCCAGAGGATGGCGAAGCGGCCCAGGCTGCGGCGTTCTTCGTCCGGCTCGTAGAAGGTGTATACCGCCGACAGGCCGTTGGGCAGCAGGTCGCATACCGCTACCGCCATCAAGCGGCCTTCCAGGCGGAACTCGTAGAACCAGCAGAACGGCAGGTCGCGTACCAGGAAGGTGGAGAACTGGTCGCGGCTGGGCGGGTACATGTCACCGTCGGCATGGCGCGTTTCGATATAGCGCCGGTATAGCTCGAAGTACTCTTCCTTGAATGCCGGGCGTGCCGCGGTCACGGTCAGATCGGCGTTACGCTTGAGGATGCGCCGTTGCTGGCGGTTGGGGATGAAGCGCGCAGCCGGGATGCGTGCTGGCACGCAGGCATTGCAGTTCTGGCAGTGCGGGCGGTACAGGTGATCGCCGCTGCGACGGAAGCCCATTTCCGACAAATCGGCGTACACGTGCACATCCATCGGCTGACTGGGGTCGAGGAATAGCGTGGTTGCCTGTTCGTCGGGCAGGTAACTGCAGGAGTGGGGCTGAGTGGCATAGAACTTCAACCGCGCCAACTCTGTCATGATCAACCCCCTCGGTGAGACTTTGTTTTAAGTGTAAGCCAGCTATGGGAACTCGCCTAGGAAACCCAAGTGGCGCTGTTGGGCTGGTCGAGGTGGCGTGCCAGGTAGCCGGCGAACTCGGCACGGCTGATGGCGTGAGCGCCCAGGCTGTGCAGGTGATTGGTCGGCATCTGGCAGTCGATGAGGACGAAACCGGCCTGGCGCAGGTGGTTGACCAGGGTCACGAAGCCGACCTTGGAGGCGTTGTCGGCGCGGCTGAACATCGACTCGCCGAAGAACAGCTGGCCCATGGCCAGGCCGTACAGGCCGCCGACCAGTTCGCCGTTCTGGCGCACCTCCACCGAATGGGCGATGCCGCGCCGGTGCAGCTCGCAGTAGGCGGCGCGCATGGTATCGGTGATCCAGGTGCCGTCGGCGTAATCACGCGGCGCGGCGCAGGCGGCGATGACGGCGTCGAAGTCGGTGTCGAAGCTGACCTGGTAGCGGCCTTGGCGCATCAGCTTGGCCAGCGAACGCGATACGTGCAGCTGGTCCGGGAACAGCACCGTGCGCGGGTCGGGTGACCACCAGAGAATCGGCTGGCCGTCCTGGTACCACGGGAAGCAGCCATGGCGGTAGGCCTGTACGAGGCGCTCGGGGCTCAGGTCGCCGCCGGCGGCGAGCAGGCCGTTGGGGTCGTGCAGGGCCTTTTCCAGGGGCGGGAAGGTCAGCGAGTCGCGGGTCAGCCAGGTGAGCATGGTCTATCGTGCGGTGGGGGAGGGGAGGGCTCAGCATGGCTTGCGCGCATGGCAGGGTCAATGGTTGTGGCCTCTTCGCGGGTGAACCCGCTCCCACAGGGGCCCTGCTGCCTTCAGGGGTGTTGCAATACCTGTGGGAGCGGGCAAGCCCGCGAAGAGGCCGGCACAGGCGATGAAAATAGGCAATTTCCTACACATTCATGAAACCGCAGGCACCATCCGCTACATTTGCTGTCACACCTGTGCAAAAACACAGCATAAGCCTTTGTCACAGAAGACAATGCGTGCTCAAATTGCAGGTATACGAAAGTCGCCCCCACTCAAGCTCCTTACGGTGTGCCGTCATGGCAGTGGGCGGGCAGTAATGTTAAAAGTAGTGGTTCATTGGCCGCACCGTCGGCCGATCACTATTGGACGCGCAGCACGCGCAGGAATAGACGCGTTTTGAAGAAATCCACCGCAACTCCAGCTCCCTTGCCCGTCCCCCTGTGGCGGCAGCAGCTGCATTATCGCCTCAAGGAAGGTGCGTTGATCGCTGTCGGCGCCCTGTGCCTGTACCTGTGGATGGCGCTGCTGACCTACGACACGTCGGACCCGGGCTTCAGCCACACCAGCAACGTCGACCAGGTGCAGAACGCCGCCGGGCGTGCCGGTGCCTACTTCGCCGACATCCTGTTCATGGTGCTGGGGTATTTCGCCTACATCTTCCCGCTGCTGCTGGCGATAAAGACCTGGCAGATCTTCCGCGAGCGCCACCAGCCCTGGGACTGGAGCGGCTGGCTGTTTTCCTGGCGGCTGATCGGCCTGGTGTTCCTGGTGCTGTCTGGCGCGGCGCTGGCGCATATCCATTTCCACCCGCCGGCGAGCATGCCGTTCTCCGCCGGTGGTGCACTGGGCGAGAGCCTGGGCGACCTGGCGCGCAACCTGCTGAACGTGCAGGGCAGCACGCTGATGTTCATTGCCCTGTTCCTGTTCGGCCTGACCGTGTTCACCGACCTGTCGTGGTTCAAGGTGATGGACCTGACCGGCAAGATCACCCTTGACCTGTTCGAGCTGGTGCAGGGCGCCGCCAACCGTTGGTGGGAAGCACGCAACGAGCGCAAGCGCCTGGAAGCGCAGCTGCGCGAGGATGAACCGGTGGTGGTCAAGGCCGCGCCGGTGGCTGCAGACAAGCGTGAGCCGGCCAAGCCGGCGCTGCGCGAGCGCATCTTCAGGCGTGAAGAAACACCTGCCCAGCCGGTCGAACCCCGCGAGCCCACCCTGTCACGCGAGCCTGTGGTACCACGCGAGTCGCTGGCACCACTTGAGCCGATTGTCTCCCGCGAGCAACCTGCCGCGGCCCCGATGATCGTGCCACCGACACCGGCCAGGGCGCCGGAGCCGAGCAAGCGGGTGATGAAGGAGAAACAGGCACCGCTGTTCGTCGACAGCGCGGTGGAAGGCACCTTGCCGTCGATTTCCATCCTCGACCCGGCCGAACAGAAGAAGATCGAGTACTCGCCAGAATCCCTGGCCGGTGTCGGCCAACTGCTGGAAATCAAGCTCAAGGAATTCGGCGTGGAAGTGGCGGTGGACTCGATCCACCCGGGCCCGGTGATTACCCGTTACGAAATCCAGCCGGCCGCCGGCGTGAAGGTCAGCCGCATCGCCAACCTGGCCAAGGACCTGGCGCGTTCGCTGGCGGTGACCAGTGTGCGTGTCGTCGAGGTCATCCCAGGCAAGACCACCGTGGGTATCGAGATTCCCAACGAAAACCGGCAGATGGTGCGCTTCTCCGAAGTGCTGGCCACGCCGCAGTACGATGAGCAGAAATCGCCTGTCACCCTGGCCCTGGGCCACGACATCGGCGGCAAGCCAGTGATCACCGACCTGGCCAAGATGCCGCACCTGCTGGTAGCCGGTACCACCGGTTCCGGTAAGTCGGTGGGTGTCAACGCGATGATCCTGTCGATCCTGTTCAAGTCCAGCCCGGAAGACGCGCGGCTGATCATGATCGACCCGAAAATGCTCGAACTGTCGATCTACGAAGGCATCCCGCACCTGCTGTGCCCGGTGGTCACCGACATGAAGGACGCCGCCAACGCCCTGCGCTGGAGCGTGGCCGAGATGGAGCGGCGCTACAAGCTGATGGCGGCCATGGGCGTGCGTAACCTGGCTGGCTTCAACCGCAAGATCAAGGACGCCCAGGAAGCTGGCGAAATCATCCATGACCCGCTGTACCGCCGCGAGAGCATGGACGACGAGCCGCCTGCGCTGAAAACCCTGCCGACCATCGTGGTGGTAGTCGACGAATTCGCCGACATGATGATGATCGTCGGCAAGAAGGTCGAGGAACTGATCGCCCGTATCGCCCAGAAGGCACGTGCGGCCGGTATCCACCTGATCCTCGCCACCCAGCGCCCGTCGGTGGACGTGATTACCGGCCTGATCAAGGCCAACATCCCTACCCGTATGGCGTTCCAGGTGTCGAGCAAGATCGACTCCAGGACCATTATCGACCAGGGTGGGGCCGAGCAGTTGCTGGGCCACGGTGACATGCTGTACATGCCGCCTGGCACCAGCCTGCCGATCCGTGTACACGGTGCGTTCGTCTCCGACGATGAGGTGCACCGCGTGGTGGAAGCGTGGAAGTTACGCGGCGCTCCGGACTACAACGACGACATCCTCAACGGCGTCGAAGAGGCCGGCAGCGGCTTTGAAGGCGGCGGAGGTGGTGGTGGCGATGGCGAAGATTCGGAAAGCGACGCCCTGTATGATGAGGCTGTGCAATTCGTGCTGGAAAGCCGCCGCGCGTCCATCTCGGCGGTGCAGCGCAAGCTGAAGATCGGCTACAACCGCGCCGCCCGCATGATCGAAGCCATGGAAATGGCCGGCGTGGTCACCCCCATGAACAGCAACGGCTCGCGGGAAGTGATTGCCCCGGGTGGCCCGCGCGACTGATGAACACCTTGCCGGGCGCCAACGGTGGCGTCCGGCCTTTTCAACGCTCGATGAGGACTCCCATGCGCGCGATTCGCATGCTGTTGGTTTCTGCCCTGGCCGCGGCTTCTGTGTCGGCCACTGTTTCGGCTTATGCCGGTGAGCAAGATGTACAACGCCTGACCCAATTGCTGGAAAAGTCGCAGACCATCGAGGCCAACTTCTCCCAGCTGACTCTGGACGCCGGCGGCACCAGCCTGCAGGAAACGTCCGGCAAGATGACCGTCAAGCGCCCGGGCCTGTTCTACTGGCACACCGATGCGCCGCAGGAGCAGGTGGTAGTCTCCGATGGCCAGAACGTCACACTGTGGGATCCGGATCTGGAACAGGCCACCATCAAGAAGCTCGATCAGCGCCTGAACCAGACCCCGGCGCTGCTGCTGTCCGGTGACGTGTCGAAGATCAGCCAGAGCTTCGACATCAGTTCGAAGGAGCAGGGTGAAGTGATGGATTTCACCCTCAAGCCGAAGACCAAGGACACCCTGTTCGACTCGCTGCGCGTGTCGTTCCGCAAGGGCCTGATCAACGACATGCAGCTGATCGACAGCGTCGGCCAGCGCACCAACATCCTGTTCAATGGCGTGAAAGCCAACCAGGCGGTGCCGGACAGCAAGTTCAAGTTCGACATCCCTAAAGGCGCGGACGTCATCAAGGAGTAACCAGAGCTCGCCATGGACCTGTTTCGAAGCGAACCTGTCGCCCAGCCCCTGGCGGCTCGCCTGCGCCCGTCCAACCTGGACGAGTACGTCGGCCAGGAGCACCTGCTGGCGCGCGGCAAACCGCTGCGCGAGGCGCTGGAGCAGGGGGCGCTGCACTCGATGATCTTCTGGGGGCCGCCGGGGGTGGGCAAGACCACCCTTGCGCGGCTGCTGGCGCAGTTCTGCGATGCGCACTTCGAAACAGTGTCGGCGGTGCTGGCCGGTGTGAAGGAGATTCGCCAGGCGGTTGAGGTGGCCAAGCAGCAGGCTGGCCAGTACGGCCGCCGTACCATCCTGTTCGTCGACGAGGTGCACCGCTTCAACAAGTCGCAGCAGGATGCCTTCCTGCCTTATGTGGAAGACGGCACCCTGCTGTTCATCGGCGCCACCACCGAAAACCCGTCGTTCGAGCTGAACAACGCACTGCTGTCGCGGGCGCGGGTGTACGTGCTCAAGAGCCTGGACGAGGCGGCGCTGCGCAAGCTGGTCAACCGCGCGCTGACTGAAGAGCGCGGCCTGGGCAAGCGCAACCTGCGGGTTGGCGACGATGCTTTCAAGATGCTGATGGCTGCCGCCGATGGCGATGGCCGGCGCATGCTCAACTTCCTGGAAAACGCCTCGGACCTGGCTGAAGACGGCAGCGAGATCGACGTCGAGATGCTGCAGAGCCTGCTCGGTGACAGCCGCCGTCGTTTCGACAAGGGTGGCGAGGCGTTCTACGACCAGATTTCCGCGTTGCACAAATCGGTGCGTGGCTCCAACCCCGATGGGGCTCTGTACTGGTTTGCGCGTATGCTCGACGGCGGCTGCGACCCGCTGTACATCGCCCGCCGCGTGGTGCGCATGGCCAGTGAAGACATCGGTAACGCCGACCCGCGCGCGCTCAGCCTGTGCCTGGCGGCCTGGGATGTGCAAGAGCGTCTGGGTAGCCCCGAGGGCGAACTGGCGGTGGCTCAGGCCATCACCTACCTCGCCTGCGCGCCCAAGAGCAACGCGGTCTACATGGGCTTCAAGGCCGCCCTGCGCGAGGCCGCCGAGCATGGTTCGCTGGAAGTGCCGCTGCACCTGCGCAACGCCCCGACCAAGCTGATGAAGCAGTTGGGCTATGGTGACGAGTACCGCTATGCCCACGACGAGCCCGATGCCTATGCCGCTGGCGAAGACTACTTCCCCGAGGAACTCGAGCCGCGCCAGTATTACCAGCCGGTGCCCCGAGGCCTGGAGCTGAAGATTGGCGAGAAGCTGCGCCACCTGGCTGACCTTGACCGCAACAGCCCACGCCAGCGGAGAAAACCGTGATTGCACTGATTGCCGCCGTCAGCGCGGGCGGTATTGCCGGTACCTTGTTGCGCTTTGCTACCACCAACTGGGTGGCTGCCCACTGGCCACGGCACTTCTATCTCGGTACGCTGGCGGTCAACCTGGTTGGCTGCCTGCTGATCGGCCTGCTCTATGGCCTGTTCCTGCACAAGCCGATCGTGCCGGTAGAACTGCGCGCCGGGCTGATTGTCGGCTTCCTCGGTGGCCTGACGACTTTTTCCTCCTTTTCGCTGGATACCGTACGCCTGCTGGAAAGCGGGCAAGTGCCCCTGGCTTTGGGCTATACCGGCATCAGCGTGGTGGGCGGGCTGCTCGCGACCTGGGTCGGCCTGTCCCTGACCCGATTCTGAACCAACACCTACACATAACGAGAGAACGATATGCTCGATTCCAAACTGTTACGCGGCCAACTTCAGGAAGTGGCGGATCGCCTGGCCTCCCGTGGCTTCAGCCTGGATGTCGCGCGCATCGAATCACTGGAAGAGCGCCGCAAGGCGGTGCAGACCCGCACCGAGCAGCTGCAGGCCGAGCGTAACGCCCGTTCCAAGTCCATCGGCCAGGCCAAGGCCAAGGGCGAAGACATCGCGCCGCTGATGGCTGACGTCGAGCGCATGGCCAACGAACTGGCTGCCGGCAAGACCGAACTGGATGGCATCCAGGCCGAGCTGGACGGCATCCTGCTGACTATCCCCAACCTGCCGGACGCCAGCGTACCGGTCGGTGCCAGCGAAGACGACAACGTCGAGGTGCGTCGTTGGGGCACGCCGAAGGCCTTCGACTTCGAAATCAAGGACCACGTCGCCCTTGGTGAAGTCAGCGGTGGCCTGGACTTCGAAGCCGCCGCCAAGCTTTCTGGCGCGCGCTTCGCCGTGTTGCGTGGCCCTATCGCCCGCCTGCACCGCGCCCTGGCGCAGTTCATGATCAACCTGCACACCGGCGAGCACGGCTACGAGGAACACTACACCCCGTACCTGGTGCAGGCTCCGGCCCTGCAGGGTACCGGCCAGTTGCCGAAGTTCGAGGAAGACCTGTTCAAGATCAGCCGGGAAGGCGAGGCCGACTTCTACCTGATCCCGACCGCCGAAGTGTCGCTGACCAACCTGGTGGCCGGTGAAATCCTCGACGCCAAGCAACTGCCGCTGAAGCTGGTTGCCCACACCCCGTGCTTCCGCAGCGAAGCCGGTGCTTCCGGCCGTGACACCCGCGGCATGATCCGCCAACACCAGTTCGACAAGGTCGAGATGGTGCAGGTCGTCGAGCCGTCCAAGTCGATGGAAGCCCTGGAAGGCCTGACCGCCAACGCCGAGCGCGTGCTGCAACTGCTGGAGCTGCCGTACCGCGTGCTGGCCCTGTGCACCGGCGACATGGGCTTTGGCGCGGTGAAGACCTACGACCTGGAAGTGTGGGTGCCAAGCCAGGACAAGTACCGCGAAATCAGCTCGTGCTCCAACTGCGGCGACTTCCAGGCGCGCCGCATGCAGGCCCGCTGGCGTAACCCGGAAACCGGCAAGCCAGAGCTGGTGCACACCCTCAACGGCTCCGGCCTGGCCGTAGGCCGTACCCTGGTTGCCGTGCTGGAAAACTACCAGCAGGCCGACGGTTCGATCCGTGTGCCGGAAGTGCTCAAGCCGTACATGGGCGGCGTCGAGGTCATCCGCTAAATGGATTACCTGCCGCTGTTCCACAAGCTGCAGGGCGGCCGCGTGCTGGTCGTTGGCGGCGGTGAGATCGCCTTGCGCAAGGCGCGCCTGCTGGCCGATGCCGGCGCCGCGCTGCGCGTGGTGGCACCGGATGTCGACGGCCAGTTGGCCGCACTGGCCCGGGAAGGTGGCGGTGAGGTGCTGGTTCGCGGCTATCAGGCAGCCGACCTGGTCGGTTGCCGGCTGGTGATCGCGGCTACCGACGACCCTGGGCTCAATGCCCAGGTGTCGGCGGATGCGCAGGCGCTGAGCCTGCCGGTCAACGTGGTGGATGCACCGGCCCTGTGCACGGTGATCTTCCCGGCGATCGTCGACCGTTCGCCGTTGGTGGTGGCGGTGTCCAGTGGCGGTGATGCCCCAGTGCTGGCGCGCTTGATTCGCGCCAAGCTGGAGGCCTGGATCCCGTCCGCCTACGGCGAACTGGCCGGCCTGGCCGCACGCTTCCGCGACAAGGTCAAGGCCTTGTACCCGGACGTCAACCAGCGCCGCGGCTTCTGGGAAACGGTGTTCCAGGGGCCGATCGCCGAGCGCCAGCTGGCCGGGCAGGGCGCCGAGGCCGAGCGCCTGTTGCAGGCGATGGTTGACGGTGCACCCGTGCAGCAGGGCGGTGAGGTGTATTTGGTCGGTGCGGGCCCGGGCGATCCGGACTTGCTGACTTTCCGTGCCTTGCGCCTGATGCAGCAGGCCGACGTGGTGCTGTACGACCGCCTGGTGGCGCCAGCGATCATCGAGATGTGCAGGCGCGATGCCGAGCGTATCTACGTGGGCAAACGCCGCGCCGACCATGCTGTGCCACAGGACCAGATCAACCGCCTGCTGGTCGATCTGGCCCGGCAGGGCAAGCGTGTGCTGCGCCTGAAGGGCGGCGACCCGTTCATCTTCGGGCGGGGTGGCGAAGAGATCGAAGAGCTGGCCGAGCATGGCATCCCGTTTCAGGTGGTGCCGGGCATTACCGCGGCCAGTGGGTGTTCCGCCTATGGTGGGATTCCGCTGACTCACCGTGACTATGCCCAGTCGGTGCGTTTCGTGACCGGGCACCTGAAGGATGGCACCAGCAACCTGCCCTGGAATGACCTGGTGGCGCCAGCGCAGACCCTGGTGTTCTACATGGGCTTGGTGGGTTTGCCGACCATCTGTGCCGAGTTGATTCGCCATGGCCGTGCGGCCAGTACCCCGGCAGCGCTGGTGCAGCAGGGGACTACGCGTAATCAGCGGGTGTTCACCGGCACCCTGGCGGATTTGCCGGACCTGGTGGCCCAGCATGAAGTGCATGCGCCGACCCTGGTGATTGTCGGGGAAGTGGTGCAGTTGCGTGACAAGCTGGCCTGGTTCGAAGGCTCGCAGAACAGCTGAAATCGTTGGGGCCGCTTTGCGGCCCATTCGCAGCACAAGGCTGCTCCTACAGCAAACAGCGATCCCCTGTAGGAGCAGCCTTGTGCTGCGAATGGGCTGCAAAGCAGCCCCGACAATCTCAAGCCTGCCAAATCCCCTTGCCTGCCAACCGCTCCCGATCATGCGGCAGGTTGAAGTCCTGCAGCGGCCCCTTGGGCACGATCCCGTTCGGGTTGATGGTCTTGTGGCTCATGTAGTAGTGCTTCTGGATATGCTCCATGTCCACTGTACCCGCCACCCCCGGCCACTGGTACAGCTCACGCAGCCAGTTCGACAGGTTGCGATAGTCGCTCAGGCGGCGCAGGTTGCACTTGAAGTGCCCGTGGTACACCGCGTCGAAGCGCACCAAGGTAGTGAACAGGCGCACATCGGCCTCGGTCAGGTATTCCCCGGCCAGGTAGCGATTGCGGCTCAGCAAGTCTTCCAGGTAGTCCAGTTCGTTGAACACATCGTCAAACGCAGCCTCGTAGGCTTCCTGCGTAGTGGCAAAGCCTGCGCGATACACACCATTGTTCACCGCCGGGTAGATGCGTTCGTTCAGCGCCTCTATGGTCGGGCGTAGTGGCTCTGGGTAAAGGTCCAGCGTATTGCCGGTCAGTTCGTTGAACGCGCTGTTGAAGATGCGGATGATCTCCGACGACTCGTTGTTGACGATGCGTTTCTCTTGTTTGTCCCACAGCACCGGTACAGTCACGCGGCCGGTGTAGTGCGGGTCATCCTGGGTATAGCGCTGGTGCAGGTACTGCAACGCGTCGAGGTGGTCACCGCTGGAGCCTTGCTGCTGGTCGAAAGTCCAGCCATGGTCCTGCATCAGCCAGCTGACCACGGACACGTCGATCAGGGGCTCCAGGCCCTTGAGGGCACGGAAGATCAGGGTGCGGTGCGCCCATGGGCAGGCCAGCGAGACGTACAGGTGGTAACGGCCGGCTTCGGGAGCGGGCAGCTGATTGCGGCGCTGGGCATTTTCGCGTTTGAACGTGCCATCCTTGCCGTTTTCATACCACTGGTCATGCCAGCGGCCGTCGATCAAAAGGCCCATGGTGAGCTCCTCGGAACAAAGTTGTCTGTCGTTGGAGCCCAGTCTAGGGAAAATCGTTCGAATAACTAGCGCAAAGACTGCAATCTTACTATCTAGTTATTCGATTTGTTGCGTGAACTCCAGTAGCCACGTGCTGTGGCGAAAGCCTGTTCACGGTCCTGGCCCAAGCTGCGCAGGGCCAACGCCATGGTCGCGACCACGGCCATTTCACCGTAGCTGTCCTCGGCCTCGCCGTGCCAGACTGCCAGCAATTGCTCAGGCTGCAGGCTTGGCGGCTTCACGTGGCGGCGTTCGCTCAGCGCTGGCCATTCCTCGTCCCAGGCTTCGCCTGCGGTGGTGCCGTACAGGTGGCTGATGACATCAGGGTTGACCTCGATCTCGCCGCCATCACCCTTGATCACCACTGCATGGTCGCCCAGCAGGCGGCTGGCCTCGCGGTGCACCGCCTGGTAACCGGGGTGGAAGATGCTCTGCAGGCCACAACGCGCAGCCAGCGGGTTAAGCACCCGGGCCAGCGAATGGATGGGCGAACGCAGGCCCAGGGTGTTGCGCAGGTCGATCATGCGCTGTAACTGTGGTGCCCAGTCCTGCAGCGGGAAGAAGGCCAGGTGCTGCTGCTCCAGGGCCTGGCTGACCGCAGCCCAGTCACGGCACAGCGGGATTTCCAGCAGGGGCAGCAACTGCTCGGTGTACATGCGCCCGGCGGTGTGGGCGCCGCCACCGTGCATCAGGATGCGCACGCCATTGTTGGCCAGGCACCTGGCGGCCAGCAGGTACCAGGGCAGGTGGCGCTTCTTGCCGGCATAAGTGGGCCAGTCCAGGTCCACGGCGATGCGCGGCGCCTGCAGGTGCGCGCGCAGGGCCTCGGTGAAGCCGGCCAGTTCTTCGGCGCTTTCTTCCTTGTGCCGCAGCAGCATGAGGAAGGCACCGAGCTGGGTGTCTTCGACCTTGCCTTCCAGCAGCAGGGTCATGGCCGTGCGGGCTTCTTCACGGGTCAGGCCGCGCGCGCCGCGTTTGCCTTTGCCGAGAATGCGTACGAACTCGGCGAACGGGTGCTCGGCCGGGGTTTCCAGGGTAAGCGGGCGAGGTTCTGTCATATGCAGTTGGTCGGCTTGGGCAGGCCCGCCAGCTTGGCGGCGAGTTTGGCGGGAGTGCCGTTGAACAGGCGATTCAGGTGCGGGCTATTGCCCTTGTCCGCGCCCAGTTTGAGGGCCGTGTACTTGATCAGCGGGCGCGTGGCCGGGGACAGCTGGTATTCCTGGTAGAACTGGCGCAGCAGTTCGAGGATTTCCCAGTGGTCTGCAGTCAGCGGGATGCCCTCGCGCGCGGCCAACGCCTCGGCGGCGGCAGGTGACCAGTCTTGCAGGTCGACCAGAAAGCCGTCTTTGTCCAGGGCGATCGCCTGATCGCCAACGTTGAGGGTATTCATAGCCAGCTGTTGACCTTGTCGTAATGCAGCGACAGTTCGACAAACCCGGCGTAGTCCACGGCCTTGGCCAGTTCGTTGGCGACCGCGCGGGCCTGCACGTCTTCTTCCAGGGCGAACAGGCGCCGGGCCAGGCCGGCGGCTTGCAGCAGGCGGTGCGGCTCGCTGCCGCTGCGCAGGGCGTACACCGCATCGCCGCACAGCAGCAGGGCGTCGTCGGTACCGAGCAGGCGCAGGCAGCTGGCCAGGCGCTCGTCGCCAAACGGGGAGTGGGCAATTACATGCAGGGTCGTCATCAGAGCGTTACCACCTGGTCGAAACGGGCGATCAGCGCGGCAAGGGCCGCGTCATCGAGCACTTGCACCGGCAGCGCCAGGGTGTCGGCTGCCAGGCCGCGGCGGGCCAGGCTGTGGCTGCAGGCAAACAGTTCCTCGACGCCGAACATTGGCAGCGCTTGCAAGTTGGCGGCCAGGTTCTTCTGCTGTACGGCGCTGGGCTGCTGGTCCGCGGCGAGCTGGAACACGCCGTCATCGAGGAACAGCATGCCCAGTGGCAGATCGAAAGCGCCGCCAGCCAAAGCGATGTCCAGCGCCTCACGGGCCGATGGGCCGTTCCAGGGCGCCTGGCGGCTGATGATCAACAAGGATTTGGTCATTTCAGTCGCCTCCAAAGCAGACAAGGCGATCGGCAACCTGCGCCGCCTCATGCAACTGGCCAAGCCCCGACAACTCCCAGGGTTTGGGCAGGTTCACGGCCGGGCGCTGATAGCGGCTGGCTTCGGCCTCGTCGAGCACGCCACGGCGCAGAGCGGCGGCGATGCACACCACTGCATCCAGCTGGTTGGTCTCGATGAACGCGCGCCATTGGCCGGCCACATCCAGTTCGTCCTGGGGGGTGACCACGTTTGCCGAGGCACTGTGTACCCCGTCCTGGTAGAAGAACAGCCGGGCAATCTCATGCCCGCCAGCCAGCACCGCCTCGGCATAGCGCAAGGCGCGCCGCGAGGAGGGCGCATGGGCCGGGGAGAACACCGCGATAGCGAATTTCATGGATAACTCATGCAAAAGGAATGGTGCCATGATAAAGCAAAAAAGCCCGCGCCCGCTTGTGCATGGCGGGGCGGGCTTTCTGTCTTGTACCAATTTCCAGGCCTGCGCGGCCCCGTGTAGGAGCGGCCTTGTGTCGCGACGGGCTGCAAAGCAGCCCCATGGCCCTAACAGAAGGACGCCAGGCTCAAGCCTGTTCCTTGCTCTCCGGCAGGAACCAGTTCAACACCAAGGCACAGATACCCCCGGTAGCCACACCTGATTCCAGCACATTGCGAATCGCCGCCGGCATGTGCGCCAGGAACTCCGGCACCTGCGCCACACCCAGGCCCAAGGCCAGGGACACAGCGATAATCAGCAGGGCACGACGGTCCAGCCGAGTGCTGGCCAGAATATTGATACCCGAAGCCGCAACCGCCCCGAACATGACCATGGCCGCGCCACCCAGCACGGGCTCCGGCACTGCCTGGATCACCCCGGCAACGCTCGGGAACAGCCCCAGCAGTACCAGCATCACGGCGATCCAAATACCAATATGGCGGCTGGCGATCCCGGTCAGCTGAATCACGCCATTGTTCTGGGCAAAGATCGAGCTGGGGAAGGTGTTGAACAAACCGGCCAGTAGCGAGTTGGCCCCGTTGACCAGCACACCGCCCTTGATCCGCTGCATCCACACCGGCCCTTCGACCGGTTGGCGCGACACCTTGCTGGTGGCGGTAACGTCACCGATGGCTTCCAGCGAAGTCACCAGGTAGATCACCAACATCGGGATGAACAGCGCCCACGAGAAGCCCAGGCCAAAGTGCAGCGGCATCGGTACCTGGAACAGCGCGGCTTCGTGCATGCCGGTGAAATCCAGGCGGCCCAGATAGCCGGCCAGTGCATAGCCGACCGCCAGGGCGATAACGATGGCGCAGCTGCGCATCCATACCACCGGGATGCGGTTGAGGATGACGATGATCGCCAGCACCACGCCCGACAGCAGCAGGTTCTCGCCATTGGCGAAGGTGCCATTGGCCATGGCGCCGAAGCCACCGCCCATGCTGATCAGGCCGACCTTGATCAGGGTCAGGCCGATCATCAGCACCACGATGCCGGTCACCAGCGGGGTAATCAGGCGTTTGACGAAGGGCAGGATGCGCGACACGCCCATCTCGACGAACGAACCGGCGATTACCACACCAAAGATGGCCGCCATCACGCCCTCTACCGGCGTACCTTGCTTGACCATCAGCGCCCCGCCGGCAATCAGCGGGCCGACGAAGTTGAAGCTGGTGCCCTGTACGATCAGCAGCCCGGCGCCGAATGGCCCGAAGCGTTTGCACTGCACGAAGGTGGCGATACCCGAGATTACCAGCGACATGGAGACGATCAGGTTGGTGTCACGTGCGGATACACCCAGCGCCTGGCAAATCAGCAGGCCAGGGGTGACGATTGGCACGATGATAGCCAGCAGGTGCTGCAGGGCTGCCAGCAGGCCGATCAACAGCCGTGGCTTGTCCTCCAGACCAAGCACCAGTTCATTGGCAGGCGCCGCCACGCCTGGGCCGTGTTCGTGTGAACTCATTGCGGAAAGCTGCCCCGGAAGAAAAAAGGAGCGCATTCTACGGGGTGATGGCGGATTGGGGTAGGGAAAAGCACGATGGCGGCATGATCGACGACCATTCGGCTGATTATCTGACTTTAAGGTCAGTTATTGAGTGCTGTTTGCTCCAGCAGGTAGAGCCTGAGCCCGAAACCCGCTCCCACAAAAAAGCCCGCCGAGGCGGGCTTTCTCGTACAGCAATCAATCAGTCATCACGACCCATGATGCCAAACAGTTGCAGCAGGCTGACAAACAGGTTGTAGATCGACACATACAGGCTGATGGTCGCCATGATGTAGTTACGCTCGCCACCATGAATGATCGCACTGGTCTGGAACAGGATGCAGACTGACGAGAACAGCACGAAGCCGGCGCTGATCGCCAGTTGCAGGCCGCTGATCTGGAAGAAGAAGCTGGCCACGATAGCACCCAGCAGGACAAAGAAGCCTGCAGTGATGAAGCCGCTGAGGAAGCTCATGTCCTTACGGGTAATCAGCACATAGGCCGACAGACCACCGAACACCAGCGCAGTCATGGCAAACGCCGAGCTGACCACCTCGGCGCCACCGGCCATGCCCAGGTAACGGTTGAGGATTGGGCCGAGGATGAAGCCCATGAAGCCGGTGAGGGCGAAGGTAGAGACCAGGCCCCAGGCCGAGTCACGCAGTTTGTTGGTAAGGAAGAACAGCCCGTAGAAGCCGATCAGCACCACGAACACGTTCGGGTAGCCGACGCGCATCTGCTGGGCCACGAAGGCCATGACACCGCTGAAGGCGAGGGTTAGTGCCAGCAGGCTGTACGTGTTGCGCAGGACCTTGCTGATCTCCTGCTGCTCGACCTGCTGGCCGTGGTGTACGGCGTAATCCTGTTCGCGCATGGCGACACTCCTTGGTAAACCTGTGGTTTCAAACGTTCAGATGCTAGGAGTCTATCAGAGCTCCCACAACCCGCGACACAGAGAGTTTGACAGCTTGTTTCATTACGGTATGATGGCGGCCGCAAAACGAGCTGGAAGCGTGGCCGAGTGGTTTAAGGCAACGGTCTTGAAAACCGTCGATGGGCAACTATCCTAGAGTTCGAATCTCTACGCTTCCGCCATATTCAAAGCCCTGATTATTCAGGGCTTTTTGCGTTTTTGGGGTCTCGATTTTTTCCTCGCCCGGCACCTGGTCGCTTCCGCATATTCTTCAGCGTTTCCGCAACTCGGGTGTTTTCCTCCGGTGTGGGCGCCTTCGCAATGGAGGCATCCCGATTGGCGGAGTCAGATGCCCCCCCGCAGATCTAGGCAATGGACTCAGGTCTTCGGGATGGCCTCGAAGGCTTCCTGTGTCAGCCTCAGCTCACCGCCTTTGCTCTTCCAGGGTTGATACGTATTTTGTCCATGAGCAGCGCCTCCTGGCTATTCGAGGTATACCGGTGCAGGGAGGCTATGAAAGGTATCACCAAGCTTCCACCTATGGTGTCGGTGGCGCTAATAAGCTGCAGCGTCTATGACACTTGGCGGAGCACATTAGCGCTTATGCCTAGACTCGATGACCACAATTTTCTTTGCTGCTGAATCTAGGATGGCATTGAAACGGCTCACATTGTCGAGATCTAGATTGGCGTCCCACTCGTCCAGCATAACGATTGGTGGGGGTGAACACAAAGCCTTTTCAATTTGTAGAAGCCTCAGTTCACCCGTTGACAGATTATTGTCAAGATTAATAAATTGCGCCTCAGGCGTCATCAGAATAGAATCCTTTGCAGCAGCTTTTATTTTTTTTAGGTATGAAGACTTTCCTGACCCATTACTTCCGCTCAGCAAATAGCGACCAACTGTGATTGATCCATTTTTTAGTTGATCTAAGAGCTCGCAGGGTTTGACGGCATAAGATGAATGGTGCTCTTCAATCTTGATGTGATCTAAGTTCATGGAAGAAAGTCTGTCATGCTTATCAAGTTTAGAAACGAAACTATGTAGGTTCTTCATTTTGGCTCGAACCAAGAGGAACTGACTGAAATAGATACTTAAGGAGTGGATGCTCCCGAATACCTGCAGGCTTCTAGGCAGCATAGCCACCAAGGCACCCACGCTTGCAGCAGTGATGATGCCTGCAGTGTGGATGGTCGCGGCCACAACAATGGTCGCGAGAGCGATAGGTAAACATGCGATTGCCTGCTCTAGTAAAACGTATCTGTCTACCTCGCCAAAATACGAGCGCGTTTTCGTGTCGAGGGACTCAAAGCTCTCTGATTTCATTCTAAGACTCCCTAGGGTCGCTGAGTCCCAAGTGAGTTCAATGGACAGCAACGCATCAAGCCTCTTTTGCTGCATGTCCCCGGCAATCTTCTTTATCCGGTTCTTTAAAAAAGCCACTAGTGTGGCAGATATCAAGAGTGAGATGGAAATTGCTATTGTAATTTCTAAACCTATTGATAAGTAAAACACAGCAAGCGTCATAATTATATTAAGGCAGGTTGATACCAGTCCGACGTAAAATCCACAGGCATGAGTAATGGTCGAACCCGCCTCTCCGCTGACCCACTGAACCAAGCTCTTTTTATTTTTTTCTGAAGCATATTGCATGTCACTAGAGGCTTCGCGCAAAGCCGACTTTGTGTACTTAAGCCATATGGAGTTGGAAGCCTTCGTAACATAAATTGATGACAATGAGCTTACAATGTAGGCAGAGAGCGCAAATCCAAAAAAGAAAGAGATGTAGCGCAAAACTAGCGTTAAATCACCGTCGGACAGAGTAGCTCCTGCCATGGCAATGAAGTATGTAGAAAATGCTAGTAAGGCTTGCTGTGCAATTGCAAGCAAAATGGCAAGAACAAAGCTTCTGTCTTTCATGCTTAGCTACTTCCTATGGCGAACAAAGCAAATAAAATAATCGAGACGCTCAACATAGCTATGGCACCAGCGTTTCTCGTTCTGGCTCTTGCGTATCTGCTCCTCAATGCTTTTGCCTCAGCTAACTGCTTTCCTATGAATCCCTTGCCGTCATAGAAACTGAATTTATTGATGAATGCGTCGAGAAAACCGATTTTCTGCTTTATATTGTAATGGTCGGGATTGAGAAAAATTAAATCCTGTGACGTGAGATCCCTGAGCACCAATGTCGGGGTAGGGGTTCTAAGTGGAAAGTAGCTTTTAGAGTGCAAGCTTGGGGCCGGGCTGTCCTTATATAGCGCTCCGATCATCAACTCACTTTTTATACAAGTTGGCTTCGCTTCGATATGTATCCGGAGAAGGCGAGCTATATCGAAGTCAGGCTCAAATATAATTATAATGGCGCCAGGGGTTTTTCTTGCTCGCGCTTTGTAGAAGGTAATGCAATTCTCAATCAGGGAGATAATTTCTTGGTCTGATCTACTATTTTCAACGCAGGAAAAATAAATCTCATTCGAGCGTAGAGCTTTGGGCATGAAAGGGCACATCACCCCTTTTCTGTGCGGGTGGTTCCCGGTTAGAAAAATTTCCAAGTAAGGCTTGATGTCGCTATAAGCTTCGATCGCAAATTCTGGTAAGTCATCGGGTAGTGATTGTTGGATTGTCCATAGAGATGTCATATTTTCTTCCTTGAAGCAATGAAACCCCTTTCAATTTCGAAAGGGGTCTAGTACAGCCGATTAAATGCCTAACTCAAAATCAGTGAGTTTGATTTCTAGACTTACCAATCGCCTTATTTACCAATTCCAACCGCCGCTACCGCAAACATGAGCCCATCCTGGAGAGCATGGTGGGTTAGCGAGGTTGAACAGAACAGACTTGAGTTTTTTGAACATGGTATTTGGGCTCGCCTCGGCAAGAGTCATCCCCTTTTGTTCCGTTGTAAAGGCTTTAGACATTGGATTGGAATAGTCGATTTTCATAAACGCTCCATGTAAATAATAATCAAATGCATCAGCTAATGATGCGCATTCATCGTAGCGATATTCTCTTGATTATTTGAAGCGTAATTTCAGATTTTATTATGCAAAAAAATACAAATTACTATCGATAATATCGATATGTTCGGGTTCCATTTGATATCGCAGTAGCGGCGTAGCGCATAGCCGTCGTAGCCCTGCCTGCAAGCAACCATTAACAGCGCTTGCGCGGGCGGCCAAGTTGGCTCGGAGAAATGCTGACCTCGTCCAGCAGAGGTAGGGCGTAGCTGATGACACTGGCTTGACCGCCAGACGCCTCGTCGTTCGAGGCTGAACGACTAGATCTTGGTCATTCTGCTGTTCCGAGCTTCATCGATTTTGTCACACGCCATTCAGCAAGCCTGGTCAAAGAACTTTGGGGGGCGGCGGTGATGAGCAATTGCAGATGTTCACCATCCATAGACATGGTCATCCAGACGCTGTAGATGAATTGTGTATGGACTGACGTGGCTCAGACGCTCCCTCTGCTGGGAGACCAGCCCTGATTACTCAGAGCTTTTTGCGTTTTTGGGGCATAGAAAACCATCCATGGGAGCGTCCGTGGGAATGGTTTGTTTCGGAAGCGCTTCCGATACTTCTTACTTGGTCGGTTTCGCCAGGGCTCCAACTCGGCGATAAATCCACTCGGTTATGTCGCCCTTGGTGTGGCCCAGCACCTGGCCGCCGGCGGTGACTGCCTCTTTGACCGCCTCCGCCCTGCTTGCTACTGAGCTCTAGCCGCAGCTTCTCAAGCCAAATTGCATCACTGACAACTGCGCGGAAACCTGATCCGTAGGCTGGACCCAAACCTTGTCTCCCACCGTTTCCATGCGGTAGTTAATGGAAATAGCGCTGTCGTTCTTCCCGGTAATGTACAGAACGGCCGATCCCTTCATGCCAAGCAACCCGTCAGAATCAAGGGCGACCGAGTCAATCCTGGCCACGGACCTGCAAGTGGCATTCATCTGCCCAAGATTGGTAACGATTTGTGAGCCCAGCTGGCGGACCAGGTCCTCCCCGGTCTTTTCAAAGTCTGCGTGCCTCTTCCATTCGACAGCTGCATAGCCGGAACCAACGAGCAGAATGATAAAAACACCAAGCTTTTTGATACGTGACACTGGTGATCCCGATAGATGTAATTGGTGAATGCTGCTGCAGGGCCATGGCTACGAAATTCGGGATAAATCAGACTAGATAGGCGTTCCACACCAGCAGCACCCAGGCCGGGGCATAGGTTATGTCCCGGCGGATAAGCCGATCCTTATGCCTGGTGTTCTCCGAGATCTCGAAATGCTCTTCATCAGCGGCCTGCAGGCGTTTGATGCAGACGTGTCATCCTAGTAGAAGAGGTAGATCCCGTCACCCACAAAACCGCAGACGTTGATGTTCACGATCAGTGTGGTGCGTGATAGTGGGTTCCATCGATTGGCCTCGCCCGGGACCACCTTCAGTGCTCTGCATGCGCAGCGCGCGGAGATGGATAATATTCTGCAGGGATTGCGTAAAGCTTGAGGTCTGTACTGTACCTGTGGGAGCGGCTTCAGCCGCGAACACCGGCGCAGCCGGTGCCATGCATCGCGTTGCATTCTTCGCGGGCATGCCCGCTCCCACAGGTTCTATTGCAGGGTCACTGGCTTCATGTCATCCGGTAATTGCCGAATAGCCGCCTCTATCCGCTCGATCGGTGCAGCGAGTTCGTCCGCTTCCTTGTCCTTGCCCTCCCTTCTCAGGCGATCGCGCTCAAGGCGCAGGTTAAGCAAATTTTTCTGCAGTTTCAGGGCCGAGGCATTGAACGGGTCCATGCTTTTCTCATGCTGTAGGCTTCCGTGCCGTTGTAGGAAAACTGGACCGTAGCAGCTCGATTTTGCTGGAGAAACTGAGGTTTCATACAGGCAAATCCCTCTACATCGATTCTTCCTACATTGCTCGGTAAAAGATCCTACAAACTACGTTTCAAGTCGTGTCTTTCAAACCTGGCTCAACGCCGCATGGTAGCTGGGAGCAAGCGGTTTTCGGTAATGCACGCCCTTAACGCGGCTCAATCCAAGGCATGCCGTGCTTTTCGAAATCTTATGTAGCAATTGCTAACCCGCAACTACAGGTGATCTGCATCCACCATTGCCTGGGTGAACGTTTGCGGCGCTTGATGCCACCGCTGATCAGCCGGGGTAGCCCTACTTGCCAGTAGAGCGCTGCGCATAGGCTTCGGCCGGTGGGGGCGGGGCGCCGTTGGTGTCGTCCTCCAGGGGGTCGGTACGCCGAAAGATACAAACACCGGATGGCAGCGAGTTTTACTGCTTCTGCTACGATCGCTAGCTTTCCCGGCCATGGAGAGGCCCGTGCATTACGTCGTGATTGAAACTCACCGCAGTGAGTACCCGCGGCCCATCCGCTTCGCCAGGGGCACCTTGCTGGACATCGGCCCGCGCTACGAGGGCGAGCCAGGGTGGCAGGACTGGTATCTGTGCACCTGCACCGGCCAGGAACCCGGCTGGGTGCCGGCCCAATTGATCGAGCGGCTCAGCGTGTGCCAGGGCAGGGCGCTGGACCACTACTCGGCGCATGAGCTGGATGTCGACCCGGGGCAGTTGGTGCAGATGGTGCATCAGCTCAATGGCTGGGTCTGGTGTCGGCGCCATGGCAATGGCGAGCTTGGCTGGTTGCCTGCGCAGAAGCTTCAGCGGCTGACTTGAAGCGCGCCATCAATCAGTACCTGCTCTGTGCGCAGGATCCGCGCGTAATCCAGTGCCAGGTTGCTCAGCGACAGCGCATGTACATCCTCAGCGGGCCACAGCCGGCCTTGCAGGTCGTACTGGTCAAAGGTGAAACAGGCGTCTTCAACCACCACCACATCGAAACCGAGGTTGCCCGCCGAGCGTGCGCTGGATTCCACGGAATTGTTGGTAATCACCCCGGCGATGACCAGTTCGTTGATGCTGCGCGTGTGCAGCCATCGCTCCAGGCCGGAGTTGGCGAAGGCATCGGGCACATGTTTGTCGAACACTGTTTCGCTGGCCAGCGGGGTGAATGCGGGCTGGAATTCGCAACCGGGCTGGCCCGGCCAGAACACCGAGTCCACCGAGCGGGACAGGTGGCGCACATGTACCACCGGGCGTCCTGACCGACGCCATGCCGCCAGCAGTTCGCCCATATGTACTTCTGCCTCGGGGTTGTTGCGCCGGCCCAGGCGCGGGTGGTGGATGCCGGCCTGAAGGTCGATCAACAACAGTGCTGCGTTGGTCGCGAAAGCAGTCATGGTGGGATGGCACTCCTTGGCGGGGGGGCAAGCACTTGAACCTAGCACAGCGTGGATGACTGCAAAAATTGCTGTCACGCATAGGGGGCGACTGCGCTGCTCTTGTGGGAGCGGCGCTTCGCATCTGATCCGCTTTTTTTCCACAAACCTGAATCTGTAACCGTATCAGCCCACGCCCGACAATATGCCCATTCCCGCATACACTTGTAGAGGTTCCAATGGGCAAGCTTGCGCTATTCCTGGGTGGTTTTCTGCTGCTGACCATTCTGATTGGTATTCTTGGCACCATTCCGCCAAGCTGACGTTCATCATCCACAGTCCCGCGGCCTGCCTGTCTTTCGGGCGGGCCCATTCCTCTTGGTTGTTGGCCGATTCACCCTACCGATTTGTACGATAAGTCATTCTTTGCACTGGGAAATCTGTCCACAAAAAACGTGGGTAGGTCTGTGGATAAAGTGCTGCAAGCCAGGTCTGCAGCGGGCTCTGTTAAATTGAGCAGAATTTGAACAGCCGTTTCAGGGGGCGTTTCAGTAGGCCAGGCCAGCGTGGCGCAGGGCCGCCAGCAGGTCGCGTACCCTCGCCGGTAGCTCGCCAGCGGGGTACACGGCATGCATCTGCGGGTCCTGGCCGTTGCTGGAGGTCAGACGGTATTGCGGGCATACCCGCACCAGCCGCCCGGCCTTGACCTGCGCTTCGCCAACCCAGGCGGCCAGGCGGGCAATGCCGGCGCCCGCCAGGGTGCTGTGGTACACCGCGTCGCCTGAGTCCAGGCGCAACCTGGGCCTGGGGCGCAGGCTGGTAATCTGGCCGTCGCGGCAGAAGTGCCAGGCCTTGAGTATGCGCGGGGCAGTGTGCAGGATCAGCGCATGGCCTTCGAGGTCCTCAGGTTGTTGTGGCGTGCCGGCCAGGGCCAGGTATTCAGGGCTCGCATACAGGTGGCGTCGGTAATCCCACAGCGGGTAGCCGATCAGCTCGCTGGACTGCGGGAAGGCACCGCGCACCACGAAATCGAACTTGCCTTGCAGCGGGTCCAGGGCCCCGTCGCTGTACTGCACGTCCAGGGTTACCTGGGGATAGCAGCGGGAAAACTCGGCAAGCACCTGGGGCAGCACATGTTCACCCAGCACCTGCGGTACGGCGAAGCGGATCCAGCCTTGTGCACTGCCGCTGAGTGCGGCCAGTTCATCGGCGGCATCACGTTGCACATCCAGCAAGCGTTCGGCGTGGGGCAGCAGACGCTCACCGGCTTCGGTCAGGGTTACGGCATTGGCATTGCGGTTGAGCAGTTTGCTCCCCGCATTGTCTTCCAGGGTTTGTACCGCGCGTGTTACCGCGCTGGGTGAGCGCCCCAGTGCGCGGGCTGCGGCAACGAAGCTGCGCTTGTGCGCCACGCTGACGAACGCCTGGATTTCCCGCAGCATGTCCAATGCCATTGCCTGCTCCTCGTTGCAGTTTTCGCAATGTGGCATTTCAACACAAGCGCAGCACTTTGATTAGCCTTGCAGGCGTCTTCACTGCCTGGAACCGCGTCATGATGGATATCGCTGTGCTTTCCGTGTTCGCCTTCGCCGCAGGGCTGATCGACGCTGCCGTGGGTGGCGGCGGGCTGATCCAGATCCCGGCCTTGTTCAACGTGCTGCCTACCGCGCAACCGGCGGCATTGCTCGGTAGCAACAAGCTGGCGTCGGTGTGTGGCACGGCCTTCGCTGCGCGCTCGTTCATCCGCAGGGTGACGCTGGACTGGGGGTTGATCGTGCCGGCTGCGCTCAGCGCCTTCCTCATGTCGTTTGCCGGTGCCGCCACGGTGTCGCTGGTACCGCCCAGCGTGATGCGCCCGGCCGTGCTGGTGCTGATCGTGCTGATGGCCATCTACACCTTCTGCAAGAAGGACTTCGGCACCCTGCACAAACCCGCAAAGATCGGCCGCAAGGAGCAGTGCCTGGCGGTGCTGATCGGTGGTGCAATCGGCTTTTACGATGGGTTGTTCGGGCCGGGTACCGGCAGCTTCCTGATCTTCCTGTTCATCCGCTTCTTCGCCTTGGACTTCCTGCATGCCTCGGCGTCGGCCAAGGTGGTGAACATCGCCACCAACCTGGCTGCGCTGGTGTTCTTCGTGCCATCGGGCAATGTGCTCTACGCCATCGCCTTGCCCATGGCGGTGTGCAACATCCTCGGCGCGCTGACCGGCACCTGGCTGGCAGTGCGCAAGGGTGCGGGCTTTGTCCGCGGGCTGTTCCTGGTGCTGTTGTGCGTGCTGATCGCCAAGTTGTCGTGGGACTTGCTGGCCGGCTAGTTCACATCACCTGGCGTTGCGGTTCGGCCTGCTCGACGCGGTTGCGGCCATGGGCCTTGGCCCGGTAAAGCGCCTGATCGGCGCGCGCCAGCAGTTCGTCGATGGTGGGGGCAGGCATGTCGGCGGCGCAACCGGCCAGGCCGATACTGACGGTAATCTGCAGGTGCTGGTCGGCCTGCACCACATGCAGGTCCTGCACGGCGCGGCGCAGGCGTTCGGCGGTGAACTTGGCCCTGTCTGGCGCAAGGCCCGGGAGGACCACGACGAATTCCTCGCCGCCCAGGCGGGCTAACAGTTCGCCATCGTGCAACTGGTCCTGCAGGGTGCCGGCAAACTGGCGCAGCACCTGGTCACCGACCGCATGGCCGTAAGCATCATTGATCGACTTGAAGTGGTCGATATCCAGCATCATCAGGGTCAGCGGCAGTGCCTGGGCGTGTTGCTGGCGGCTGTCGAGCAGTGCGTTGGCGCGGCGGGTGAAGGCGCTGCGGGTGAGCACGCCAGTGAGATGGTCGATGGTGGCCTGATGTGCCAGACGGGCCATCAGGCTGCGGTTGGCCTGGCTGACGCAGGCCACCACCAACGGCCCGAGCACCAGCATGGCGATGCCCAGGCGCGCCGACATCAGCGTGGACACCCCAGGCTCGCTCTGTGGCACGCTGAAATGCATGAGGTTTTGCGCCACCGCCACGATCAGTGTGCTGCCGGCTGTGAGTGTCAGCAGTGAGACCAGGAACGGTGAGTAGGTCCAGGCACACCACAGCAGCGCGGCAATCGGGAAGGCAATGGCCCCGGGGCCGCCGAAGGCAATGCTGAACGCCAGCGAGGCCAGCAGCACCAGCAACGGCGCCAGGCGTATGGCCTGGGCGCCACCGCGTATCAGGGCTCGCGCCGAGGGCGCCGTCAGCAGTACTGGTAGCACCAGTATGCTGGTCGAGAACTGCTCACTGAACCAGGCCAGCCAGGTGGCGCGCAAGGACTGTTCGAACCATGGCGTGGCCATTACTGCCGCCATGCTGGCCGCCACTATCGCCGCGGTGGCAGAGGCGCCGAACACGCTGAGCACGCCGTGGGGTGTACGCATGCGCCGGTGCAGGCGCGGCAAGCGCGAGAGCAGCAGCCAGAGGGTGAGCACCACGCCCAGGTTGCAAAGGTTGAACCACAAGGCCGGTACCCAGGCGCTGCCGCACAACAGGTCGGCGCCGACCATGGCCAGCCAGACCAGGGCGAAGCCCGTCAGCGTGGCTTGGCGGGGGTAGCGCAGCAGCACCCCGGCTAGTACTGCATTGACCGGCCAGAACAGCGACAGGGATTCGATCGGGCGGGCCAGGATACCGCCCAGGGTGAGGGCAAAGGTCAGGCCGAGCAGAACGACGTAGTGCAAAAAGCGCGATTGGGCGGGAAAAACCATGGGCTCGACCGGCAAAGCGGAAACGAAATCCAGGACAACGGCTTGAAGCACCTGGGGCAATTGCGCACAAGTGTGTTTCGCCAAGGTACTTGATGTCAATCTGCCGCGATCGGTCGAGATAATGCCAAATTGCCTCCATTCGTTGCCAATCACCTCACAGCCCGAAGAACCACGGCACCATCAACACGGTCACCAGCATTACCAGCACGGTGAACGGCACGCCGACTTTGACGAAGTCGGCGAAGCGGTATTGCCCTGGGCCCAGTACCAGCGTGTTGACCGGCGATGACACCGGCGTCATGAACGCTGCCGAGGCGGCCAGCGCTACGGTCATGGCAAACGGGTAGGGCGACATGCCCAGCTGCGCGGCGGTGCTGACGGCCACTGGTGCCATCAGTACCGCGGTGGCCGTGTTGGAGATGAACAGGCCGATCAGCGCCGTGACCGCGAACAGGCAGGCAAGGATGGCGCTAGGGCCGGCACCGCCCAGCACGCTGACCAGGCCGCCCACCGCCAGGTCGATGCCGCCGGTTTTCTGCAGTGCCTGGGCAAAGGGCAGCATGCCGACGATCAGCACCAGGCTTTGCCAGTGGATGGCCCGGTAGGCGCTGTTCATGTCGATGCAGCGGCCTGCGCCCATCAGCAGGCAGCCGATCAGCGCGGCAATGACGTTGGGTACTGCGCCGCTGACCATCAACCCGACCATCACTGTCAGGCTCAGCAACGCCTGTGGTGCGCGGGTGCGGGCGGGCGCGACCAGGTCGATTTCTGCGGGCAGGCTCAGTACCAGGAAGTCCTTGGGCTTGCTTTGCAACTGGCGCACGGCTTTCCATGGGCCGACTACCAGCAGGGTGTCGCCCAGGCGCAGCTTTTCTTCCACCAGTTGTTCTTCGATCGCCTCCTGCTCGCGGCGCAAGCCGACTACGTTGAGGTCGAAGCGAGTGCGGAAGGCCAGCTCGAGGATGCTCTTGCCGAGCAGTTTCGAGCCTGGTGGCAGCGAGACCTCGGCCATGCCCAGTTCCTGGGACTGGTCGATGAAGTAGGCGGCCTTGAAGTGCAGCGGCTCCAGTTGCATGCTTTGGCACAGGCTGCGCAGGTCGTCGTGGTTGGCGAACAGGTCTAGCAGCAGCACGTCGCCCTGGTGCAGCACGGTGTTGGAGTCGGCGGCGATCACCCGGGTGGTGAACTTGTGCTGGCGCTCGATGCCGATCACGTTGGCGCCATGCCGGGTGCGCAGCTCCAGTTCGCCCAAGGTGTGGCCGATCAGCGGCGAGTGGGGGCGGATGCGCAGGCGCCGCTCACGGCCGTTGAGCTTGTAGTCCAGCACCAGGTCCAGCAGGGTGCGGCGGCTTTCCACACGGCCATCTTTGCGCACTTCGCCATTCAGCCAGTGCCGGGTCAGCAGCATGTAGCCGATGCCCAGCACCAGCACCACCAGGCCAAACGGGGTGAAGCTGAAGAAGCTGAAGCCCGCTTCACCATGGCGCACCAGTTCGCTGTGCACCACCACGTTGGGCGGCGTGGCCACCAGGCTGAGCATGCCACTGATCAGGCCGGCGAATGCCAGCGGCATCATCAGGCGGCTGGGCGAAATCTGCAGGCGGGCGGCGATGCTCAGTACCACCGGAATGAAGATGGCCACCACGCCGGTGGAGCTCATCATCGAACCCAGCCCCGCCACGGCCACCATCAGCAGTACCAGCAGGCGGGCCTCGCTGTTGCCGGCCCGCTCGCTCATCCATTCGCCGATGCGGTAGGCAATGCCGGTGCGCACCAGGCCTTCACCGATCACGAACAGGGCGGCGATCAGCACCACGTTGGGGTCACTGAAGCCGGCCAGCGCCTGCTCCACGGTAAGGATGCCCGATAACGGCAGGGCGAGGATCACCAGTAGCGCGACCACGTCCATGCGTGGGCGATTGATGACGAACAGAACGATGACGATGGCCAGCAGGCCGAGGACCCAGAGCAGCTCTTGGTTCATGGGGAGGGGGTGTTCCTTCACACAGAGGCACGATAGACAGTAGCAGCGAGTGTGCCGGATTGTGCTGAAGGAGGTGTTGATGTGCTGCAAGGAAAGGGGCTGCGTAGCAGCCCCGGAGTCATCGGATCAGTGACGGTGACGGTGACGGTGCTTGCCGTTGTTGTCGCCCAGGTGGTTGCCGATGGCACCACCGGCCGCGCCACCCAGGCCGGCACCCACGGTGGAGCCAGTCTTGCCGCCCACCGCGCCGCCCAGCAGCGAACCGCCGGCCGAGCCCAGGCCACCGCCGATGGCGGCTTCGGTACGGTTACCCTTGCGTGCACCTACCGCACTGCCGGCTGCGCCGCCGAGGCCGGCGCCGATGGCCGCCCCCGTTTTGCCGCCGATCTGTTGACCGACAACGTTACCCAGAACACCACCCAGGCCACCGCCAATGGCGGCGGTACCGTCACCGGCGAAAGCGCCCTGGCACAGCAGCAGGCCGAGGGCAAGGGAAGGCAGAGTCAGACGCATGATACGAACCTCAAAGGAATCATCAGGTTAAGGTGCCGCGCAACGGGCGGCGGCTCAGGGTTGAAAAGACGTTTTAGCGGTAGTAGCGGTCACCACGGTATCGACGATAGTCATCATCATCGTCGTCGTCACGGTCATGCCGATGGTGGTGGCGATGGTCACGATCACGGTCACGCCAGCCATCGTCGTCGTCATGGTAGCGATGGCTATGGCACCCTGCGGTCAGCAGGACAACGGCGATTAGCGAAAGGCTTGCAAGACGGGTCATCACGATATAGATCCTTGATCCGCAAAGGTTTACGGCACACCCTCTGAGACTGGAAAGGATCCATTTGGTTTCGCAGGCAGGCAAAAATTTGTCGTGCCAGCGATGAGCGGCATGCCTCATCCACCTGCGCGCGACAATTCACTCGCGATGCTTGCCAGTGCTAGAGTCGCTTTCTTTTTTACCCTGAGGATGGAACATGCGTGCGATTCTGCCGATGGCCGCGGCGCTGATGCTGGTCGGTTGTGCTTCTGCGACCATGGAAACGGCCCGCGGCGGCAAGCCGACTGCGCAGCTCGACTCGCACAAGGCGCCGGAACTGGTGGCCCAGTGCATCCAGTTCAGCTGGCAGGAAGAAAAGGTGTTCGGTGACGACGCCAGTGGCTACCTGGAACCACGCAAGCAGGGTGGGTTCACGGTGTATACCCGTGAGGCCGAGGCGTTCGTGGACGTGTACCCGCAGGCCGGTGGGGCGCGGGTGGATTACTACGCGCAGAAGAACGACGGCGTGGCCCTGCAGCGCCGGGCGGCGGCGGCGACCTGCCTGTAACGGCTGGCAGGATGCATTTCCCTGTGGGAGATCGCCCAGCCCTCTGGGCTGCGCTGTCGCTTAGAGAACTGAATTCGCAAGCAGTCCGCGTACCCTGTGGGAGCGGCTTTAGCCGCGAAGAATCCAACGCGGTGCATGGCACCGGCTGCGCCGGTGTTCGCGGCTAAAGCCGCTCCCACAGGGGGCGCGCAAGCTTTACAATTTTTAGCAAGGCAGTTCTGTCGCGGGAAGATCGGTGGGGGCTAGCATGAGCCCCTACCGAATCAAGGAAGACACCATGGACCGCTCACTGCAACTCAACCGTGCCAGCTGGGATGAACGTGCCCCGCTGCACGCTGCTTCCAACGACTACGAAGTCGAACGGCTCGTCCAGCATCCCGAACACCTTTCCGAAACCGTCCGCTTCGATCTGCCATTGCTCGGCAATATCGACGGGCTCAACGCCGTCCACCTGCAGTGCCATATTGGCACCGATACCCTCTCGCTGGCGCGCCTTGGCGCCAAGGTCTGTGGCCTGGACTATTCCGCGGCTTCGCTGGCCGAGGCGCGGGTGCTGGCCGAGCGCTGTGCGGCACCCATCGCGTATGTCGAGTCCGATGTCTACGCCGCCGACAAGGTGCTGCCGGCTGGCACGTTCGACCTGGTCTACACCGGCATTGGCGCGCTCTGCTGGCTGCCTCGCATCGAGCCGTGGGCGCGTACAGTCGCGGCCCTGCTGAAGCCGGGCGGGCGGTTGTTCCTGCGCGACGGGCACCCGATGCTGATGGCAGTCAATGAAGACCACCAGGACCGCCTGCAACTCGAATACCCGTATTTCGAGCACGAGGAACCGACGGTGTGGCACAACGACCAGACCTACGTCGAAACCGAGCAGCGCCTTTCCCACACCGAAACCCACGAGTGGAACCATGGCCTGGGCGAGGTGATCAGTGCCTTGCTGGCCCACGGCCTGCAGCTGACCGCCCTGGTCGAGCACCAGAGCATCCCCTGGGAGGCGCTGCCGGGGCAGATGGTCAAGGGCGACGACGGTGAATATCGCCTGCGCGAGCAGCCCGCGCGCCTGCCCCTGAGTTACACGCTGGTGGCAGTAAAAGCCTGATCAGGACAGGTAGCCGCCGTCGACATTGAGCGCGGTGCCGGTGGTGTAGCTGGAGGCATCGCTGGCCAGGTACAACACGGCGCCGGCCATTTCCTTGGGGTCGGCCACGCGCTTGAGCGGGATCTGTTGCAGCGCGGCGTTGAGGATGGCGTCGTTCTTCACCAGTGCTGAGGCGAACTTGGTGTCAGTCAGGCCCGGCAGCAGGGCGTTGCAACGGATGCCGAATGGCGCGCATTCCTTGGCGAAGACCTTGGTCATGTTGATGACCGCCGCCTTGGTCACCGAGTAGATGCCCTGGAACAGGCCAGGCGAAACCCCGTTGATCGAGGCCACGTTGATGATGCTGCCGCCACCGTGCTCGCGCATTAGCTTGCCGGCCTCTACCGACATGAAGAAGTAACCACGGATGTTCACGTCGACGGTCTTCTGGAACGCGCCCGGGTCGGTGTCCAGCACGTTGCAGAACTGCGGGTTGGTGGCGGCGTTGTTGACCAGGATGTCGAGCCGCCCGAACTGTTCGCGGATGCCGGCGAACACCTGCTGGATCTGCTCCAGTTCACCGATGTGGCAGGCCACCGCCGTTGCCTTGCCACCAGCGGCGATGATGGCGTCGGCCACCTGCTGGCAACCGTCGAGCTTGCGGCTGGACACGATCAAATGGGCTCCTTGCTGGGCCAACAGGTGGGCGATGGCCTCGCCGATGCCACGGCTGGCGCCGGAAACGAAGGCAATCTTGCCGTCGAGGTCGAACAGGTGGGTCTTGGGCATGCTCTTTTCCTTGTTATCCGTCGTCGAGGTCGGGGTTCAGAGGCTGGACTTGGCAATGACCTGCAAGGCCATCTGCTCCAGCAGGCGGTTCATGTGGATGAACTGGGCGAATCGCTTGTCCTGGGTCTGGCCGTGGAAATAGCGGTAGTAGATCTGCTGGACGATGCCTGCCAGGCGGAACAGGCCATAGCAATAGTAATAATCGAAGTTGTCCAGGCGGATGCCGGCGCGCTCTGCGTAGTAATCGACGAACTGGCGGCGGCTGAGCATGCCCGGTGCGTTGCTCGGCTGACGGCGCATCAGTTGCACCGGCGCCGGGTCGTCGGCCTCGATCCAGTAGGCCAGGCTGTTGCCCAGGTCCATCAGCGGGTCGCCGAGGGTGGCCATTTCCCAGTCCAGCACACCGATGATGCGCATGGGGTTGTCGGCATCGAGGATCACGTTGTCGAAACGGTAGTCGTTGTGCACGATGCCGGGCCGCGGGTGGTCAGCGGGCATTTTCTCGTGCAGCCAGGCGGTTACCTGTTCCCAACGTGGGGCGTCGGGCGTCAGGGCCTTTTCATAGCGGCTGGTCCAGCCCTCGATCTGGCGCTGCACATAGCCTTCCGGCTTGCCCAGGTCGGCCAGGCCGCAGGCGTTGTAGTCCACCTGGTGCAGCTCCACCAGGCGGTCGATGAAGCTCTTGCACAGGGCCTCGGTGCGGTTGGCGTCGAGGTCCAGTTCGGCCGGAATATCCGAGCGCAGGATGATGCCCTTGACCCGCTCCATCACGTAGAACTCGCCGCCGATCAGGCTGCTGTCGGTACAGTGCACGTAGGCCTTGGGGCAGTAGGGGAAGCCGCTGTTCAGCTGGTTGAGGATACGAAACTCGCGGCCCATGTCGTGTGCTGACTTGGCCTTGTGCCCGAACGGCGGGCGGCGCAGCACGAGGTCGCGGCCTGGGTAGCTGACCAGATAGGTGAGGTTGGAGGCGCCGCCAGGGAACTGGCTGATGCTCGGCAGGCCATCCAGGCCAGGTATGTTGGCCTTGAGGTAAGGGTCGATGACGGCCGCGTCAAGTTCTTCGCCGGGGCGTACCTGGGTGGACTGGTCTGTGAGCGTCATGCGTTTTCCTTATTTTCGATCGCAAGGACTATTGGCTAATCTAATGGTCTGCCCAGGTTGGGACAAGCGTACCAGGTGCCATATAGGTAAGGGTGTTGCTGCCCGATCAACTGCCTTGATAACCCCCAAACTTACAGGTCTTCATGCGTGCCCAAATCTTGAAACCTTGCGCGCTAACTGTGGGAGCGCTTGATGTGAAGCAGGCAGGTAAAAAAAAACCGAAGCCGGTCAGGCTTCGGTTTTTCGATCATCCGCTGTTTCCAGCCCTCAGGACGGGAACAGCTCGCTGAGTTTCATCGACAGCATCATGTCGCCTTCAACGCGCAGCTTGCCCCCCATGAACGCCTGCATGCCGTCGGTTTCGCCGCTGACGATACCTTTCAGGGTTTCGCTGTCCATGACCAGGGTGCAGTTGGCATCCGGGTTTTCGCCTTCCTGCAGGTCGCAGGTGCCGTCCTTGACAATCAGCGCGTAGTGCTTGTCTTCGTCGGTGATGTTGAAGCCGAACACCAGGTCCAGGCCGGCGGCAGCGGATGGGTTGAACTTCTCTTGCATCTTTTTAACGGCATCAGCTACGGAGGTCATGGCGCATTCCTTATAGAGTGATTTACATGTCCGCGCAGGGACACAACAAGCCGGGCTCATCGATAGGTGACAAGCTCCGGCGCCTTCAACAACTGCACATGGGCCTGGCTGTTGAAGGAAGCCAGTGCCACGTCGCGGCCACGGAACTTCAGCTGGCTGAGCGACGTGTTGATGATCTGCCAGTTCAGCGCGAACGCCTGGCTGGGGGTAATATGGGTAACCAGGTGGAGCAGGGCGGCAATGGTGCCGCCCGAGGTAAAGATGGCGATATTGTCACCGCTGGCGGCGGCATCGAGTACGCGCTGCAGGCCGCCTTGCACGCGGGTGGTGAACGCCTGCCAGGTCTCCAGGCCATCGTCGGCATGTTCACCATCGTGCCAGCGCTGCACCATCAGTGCGAACAGGCGCTGGAACTCGCTGCGGTGCTGCGCGCCATTGCGCAGGATGTGCAGGGCGTCGGGCTCTTGCGGCAGCAGCCCCGGCAACAGGGCGCGGATCACACCATCGGCATCGAACTCATTGAACGCAGCATCGGTCTCTACAGGCGGCACCAGGCAGCCATTGGCGTGCAATGCTTCCAGGGCCAGACGCGCGGTATCCTGCTGACGGCGCAAGTCGCCTGCCACGCAACGGTCCAGCCGCACCCCGAGCTGGGCCAGGTGCTCACCCAGGGCCTGGCTCTGGCGCACGCCCACGGGCGAGAGGACATCGTAGTCATCGGCGCCGAAGGAGGCTTGGCCATGTCGGATCAGGTAGAGGTTGCCCACGAAAGGTTCCGGCCTGTTGGAGGTTGCTGCGAGGTTAGGATGCGGCACACGGGCTGTCAACGAAAAAACATACAAGCGTTTGAAAAGGTTGTTTGAAAGGTGTTGCCAGCGTTTACCGCGGCTGGCAGCACCTCAGGCGCAACGGTATGCTTGCTACAGTTACGCGCCGTAGTGGCGCAAGTCTTTAAGGAGTCAACGTGGAGTTTCTTGCTGAATACGCAAGCTTTCTCGCTAAAACCGCCACCCTGGTCATCGCCCTCCTGATAGTGCTGTCGGCCATCGCCGGGCTGCGCGGCAAGGGGCGGCGCAAATCGGGTGGGCAATTGCAGGTCACCCGCCTGAACGAGTTCTACAAGGACCTGCGTGAGCGCCTGGAGTCCGGCCTGTTCGACAAGGCCCAGCTCAAGGCCTTGCGCAAGCAGCAGGCCAAGGCGGAAAAACAGCAGAAGAAGGGCAAGGCCGAGGAAAAAGGCCGGGTCTTCGTGCTGGACTTCGATGGCGACATCAAAGCCTCTGCCACCGAAAGCCTGCGTAACGAAATCACTGCGCTGCTGACCCTCGCGACCCCGCGTGACGAAGTGGTGCTGCGCCTTGAAAGTGGTGGTGGCCTGGTGCACAGCTACGGCCTGGCCGCATCGCAGCTGGCGCGCATTCGTCAGGCCGGCATCCCGTTGACCGTGTGTATCGACAAGGTGGCCGCCAGCGGCGGTTACATGATGGCTTGCATCGGCGAGAAAATCGTCAGCGCACCGTTCGCCGTACTGGGTTCCATCGGCGTGGTGGCGCAGCTGCCCAACGTCAACCGCCTGCTGAAGAAGCACGACATCGATTTTGAAGTGCTGACCGCTGGTGAGTACAAGCGCACCCTGACCGTGTTCGGCGAGAACACCGAGAAGGGCCGGGAGAAGTTCCAGGAAGACCTGGACATCACCCATCAGCTGTTCAAGGACTTCGTTGCCCGCTATCGTCCGCAGCTGCACATCGACGAAGTGGCCACCGGCGAAGTCTGGCTTGGCGTCGCGGCGCTAAACCGCAAACTGGTGGACGAGCTGCAAACCAGCGACGAGTACCTCAGCGAGCGCGCGCGCAACGCCAACCTGTTCCACCTGCATTACGCCGAACGCAAGAGCCTGCAGGAGCGAATCGGCATGGCTGCCAGTGGCGCGGTGGAGAACACCGTGGTGGGGTTGTGGAGTAAACTCGGCCGCCTGCGCTAACACCTTGAACCTGTTGAAATTTTTTTTTGTTCAGGGGGTTGCAAGGTTAAAGGAATGCAGACATAATGGCGCCCATCGAAACGCAGCAAACCTTGAAAAAGGTTCAGCGTTTCAAGGAGATAGCGAAGCGTAAGCTGCTAGATCCAACCTTTGAGGCCGAGTAGCAAAGTGGTTATGCTCCGGATTGCAAATCCGTCTACGCCGGTTCGATTCCGACCTCGGCCTCCACCATTCGAAAGCCCCGCAGATTAACGTCTGCGGGGTTTTTCTTTGTGCGCCAGAAAATGCCACGCTTAATGCTTGACTAAGGGTTGAAGTTTGTTCAACCACCCGATTGGCGGTCGCATTATTCCTGCCCAGGAATCTCCGATCAAATCAGCACGGGTGTGACTTGATCGGAGATGCCCTAAGAAGTACTGGCAGGTCGGGGATTACAATCGCCTCAATAGGGGTTGCAGTGCTGAGCTACCGCTGTAGCTTGGTCAACATAGGGGCGAGCTGGCTCAAGGTTCCATTCGGGCTTATTCCTGACAGGTTTATTGTCATAAGTTGCTGCCAGGTGGCACACTAATTGCCGGCGAAGCGAACCACCATTAATGCTGTATTTCCGCCATTGCTCGTCGTTCTTGTGCTTGTTGTATAGCTCCGCGAACATCCGGTCAGTCTGATCGTCCTTGATTGCGCGACCGCAGGCGGTGGGTACGACTTGCAGCGACCAAGTGTTCGGACCTAGCTTCGGATCGGGGCGTTGTACCCATGTACTGGATTGAAGGTACTTGTCGCAGAACTGCTGCGTTGGTAGCGGCGCGGTTTGAATACAGGAGAAGCTGGCCTTACCGTTGGGCGTCCGTGGGAAGTTGATTCTGACGATGTTGCGGTCCTTGCCGGTCTTGTTCTTGTAGTCGCGCTGATTAGCCAGGGCATCGTTCAGTCCTCGTTCATCGCTATAGAAAAACGCTAGGATTGGTAATTCGTCGTCTTTTGGGTTACCCAGGCGCAGCTCGGTCTGGGTCTGGAACTCACGAGTGTTGATGGCGCGCCGAGCACCCATGAAGTTCTGAAACGCACCTACCCTATCCTGACTGCTCATGGGATTGCGCATGTTGAACCCACATTGCAACTGGTCCTGCTTGCGGTCGTTGTTGAATTTAGTGAAGTGCGCGACCCAGGCATTGGCATTAGTGATAGGCGGGGCCATGGCCTGACATACCGCCTCGGTCTGGTTGGTGTTGCGGTTGTTGCCGCAGCCCCGGTCATCTCGGAAGTCGGTCCAGGCGTCGTTGGGGAAGGCGCAGTAGATATGTACTGGTGTCTCGGGGGCGCGCACTAGATCGATCGGCTTGATGATGTAACCGTTCTGCGTGCTCATGCCCGGGTCCTCATAGCTGATACCGTCGACACGCATCCATGACGCAGCAAAAGTCCCCAGCTCCCGGGCCTTAGGGCTCGGGTTCCATACATCCCATTGTTGGCCCTTTGCCGGGTCGGCGCGGTGTGTCCCCCTAATCAACAGGCCCGAACAGTCAGATGCTGGGTCTTTCCCGCAACTGTCGACGGTTCTGTTGTATAGACTTTCCACCTGTTTCAGCGTCTCTTCGCAGGACTCGGCACTAGCTGACGCAGTGTACAGAAACAACGGAAACACCAATATCGGGACAATCCTGTTCGAACTCTTTCTCATGGCATGTATCTCCCTGATTAGCCAAAAAATAACCTGCACTTCCATAGCCACCCGAATGTGACTACACCTTTCTTCTGCTAAGCGAAAATCTAAACAGCCGACTACTCAACGTGGGACCGGATTGCATCCTGCAGCGCGGGTTTCGCTTTCGGACAGCGTCGGCCGGAAAGGCTCGAGATTCCAGGGCGTCTTGCTGCGATAATTGACGAGTACGCAGCTCAATTGCTGGCGCATACTGTCGGTGGAATTTTCATTGTCGCGCCATTGGCTATCGGCGCCTCTGAGGGCAAACAACTGGTCGTACAGCGCCCCGACTTGCTCTTTGGGCAAGGCTCGTCCCGCCGCCGTGGGCACTACGCTCAAGGTCCATTCATCTTGGCGGGTGCCGGGGTCGTAGCGCTTGACCCAGGTGGCCGCAGCGATGTATCGCTGCGTAAGTGCTATCGGTGTGACCTGTCCGCCGCTGGCGGCTGTCAGGTCAATCGCCTGGTCGGCAGCGACGTAGCTAAAGCGCTGCTCCGGCGGCTTGGTGAAGTCCAGTCGCAGGATGGGTACGCTGTATCCTTGGGCCTGAAGTTTCTTCTGGAAGTTGCGCGCGCTGGTCAGCCCGTTTTCCGGTTTCGGCGGCGCCTGGTCACCGCGGGTGGCAAAGTTTTGCGTGCTGTTGACGTTGTAGATGAATGCATCGATGTACTTCATGTTCTCGCTGCCGTCGTTAGTAGCCGAGGCATTTTTGAGCATGAATTCGTTGACCTGGGCGCTGTAGGCGAAGGGGTCCTTGTTGGTGGCCTTCACCCGTGACTCGTGGACCCGGATCATGGCGTTCCAGTCACTAGGTTTTTCCGCGTTCCAGGAACACTGGTTGTACTGGATAGGTCCCTTCATCAAACCAGTGTATTTCTGTATCCACTGCTCGGCTGTGCTGACCCCGGCTTCAGAGCAGGTACCGTAGGCCAACGCGGCATTGCGGTTCGTCATGGTGCCCTGGGCGGCGCGTGGCGGTTCGCGACCGTCAAAAAAGCCGCAGCCGTACCACTTACGCTCCGGTCCGGTACCGCCGTCGAAGGCGTAGATGCAGGTCCAACCCTGCTCCTTGACCGGCAGTTTCAAGGCCGCCGCATCGGTTGGTGTGCGCAGGATGAAACCGGCTGGGTGAATGAGGATCCGAGTGCTCAGATCCTTGCGGATCCAGGAATAGGACGTCGCGCCAATCTTGATCGCGTAGGGGCTGTAGTCCCAAGGGTTGAACGGTCCGTCGTTGACCATGCGCAAGGTCACACCACTGCAGTAGTAATGACCGCGTGCGGCACCGGTGTCGGGTTCCCTGCAGGCGTCTTTGAGGGTGTTGTAGTTGCGGTTGATGCGATTGAGGGTTTCGAGCGGGTCTAGCGGCGGCTGGACAGCCAGTGCATTGAATGTGAAGGGTAGGGTCCAGGCCAAGAGAAATGACGAACGAATATATAGGGACATTGCCGACACTCCTTGTCGCACAAAGATGGTTCACTTCTGTAGCCGCAGATTAGTTAGGTTGGTCTTTCCAGTCAAATCAGATATCTAGGCGCGTAACTCCTTAAAAGTACAATGACCTCCTCCCAAAAAAATCGCTAAAGTCCCACGGGAAAATGAATTCGAGAGGGACGACGACTTTGCGCAAAGAATCAAGTCGAAGACAGATTGAAATCCGTTGTGATAGCTCTATGGCGTTTCCTGATCTCGGAACCCCAGTGCGTTAAATATTCTACAACGCTAGGGCAAACCATCAGGGCAGCGTCATGGAACGAACCATCCTAGGACTCATTGATGCTGGTGAGCCGGTCATTCGCGAAGCTCTACAGGACATTTGTGCGCATCAGGATGTCGAGAGGTCTGGCGCCCCGGCTGACTCACTCTATCAGGTGGTGATCGCATGCCAGCTCATGGCCGCCGGGCGTCCTCCGTCGACGATTCAGGGAGCAGGGTTTCAGACCATGAAGCGAGCGATGCCAGTCCCCCTGAAGGCTCTGCCTCCTATAATGAGTCGTCTATCAGGACGGAGCAGGGCAATGGACAAGCGCACCTTCATTGGGATGGTCGAGGCTGGCGAGCCGCTGATCCAGGCAGGCCATCGACGCCATGCGGGAGTACCACCAAGCCCAGGACCGTGGTGCGCCGCCTGAAGAGATCGAACGCTTACGCCTGCTAGCCGAGTCGCTATTCCAAGCGGTCTCCGATTACCAGTTGCGCGCTGTCGCCAAGGCGAGGGGAAAGGATCTACCGCCCCTTCACTAAATCGGCTCAATCAGCTCGGCGCCTTGCTTGCGCACATTGCCAACGGCCGTACTCACCCGGTACCACTCGAATGCTTCAGCCGGCTCCTCCAGGTTGAGCGCCATTTGCTCTGCCAGCTCCTTGGGCGTGCCTGGCGCCATCCATTCCCGGGCCAGTTCAGGAGAGAGCACCACCGGCCGGCGGTCGTGAACATCGACCATCCCGCCCTGGGCGTCGGCGGTGATGATCACAAACCCGTCGTGCTCGCTGCCGGTGAACTGGCCGATGCTGGCGCATAGGGTAGGGCGCCCGTCCCGGCGCCGGATGTAGTAGGGCTGCTTTTTCGGCCCACCCTCATCAACCCATTCGTACCAGCCGTCGATCGGCGTGATGGCCCGGTTTGGCCAGATCGACCGGAAGAATGGGCCGTGTGCCACTTTCTCGACCCTGGCGTTGATCGGTGTAGCACGGTCGGTGGCCCAATGCGGCCGCCACCCCCACCTCACCAGGTCCGCCCGCGGGCCTGCGTCATCCACCCGCAGCACTGCCACCGGCATGGTCGGCGCGACGTTAAACCTGCCAAGCGGCTGGTCACCGACGTTGTTCCTCCAGGCCTCGGGCAGGCTCAGGGTTTCAACGAAGTCATGTATGCCTCGGTACTGGCTCAACCTTCCACACATGCGTCGCCCTCCTGCTTGAGCAAGCATAGTTCGCCGAACGGTACTGGCGCGGTTGCTTTGCCTGATGCTGAAATACTGTGTCGATATACAGTATTAGGTGCGGTATGTACTTCCTCCTCGTTCGCCGCCGCGTGAATGGCGTGGCCATCCCTTCCGATCAGCTCAGGAAGATCCAGCCCCTGAGGGCCGACATCCACATCGGTGACCACCACAGTGAGCCGCTGGGGCGGGTTTCAACCCAGGCCTGGGTGTTCAACCCATCGCCCGGACCAGACATCATCCCCCGGCTGCACGATGCCAAGGTCAACGGCATGGCCCAGCTCGGCATCAACATAAACGGGATCGAGGAGATCGACGGTGTGCTGTATGCGCAGTCGTGGTGGTGCAGGAAGGAATGATGGCCGGGCTACCACAGGCCTGCGGGCCGATATCCACATCGGCGACTACCACAGTGAACCGTTGGGCCGGTTTCGACCCAGGCCTGGATATTCAAGTCGTCCGGACCCGAGCCCGACATCATCTCCGGCTGCGCGACGCCAAGGTCAACGGCACGGCACAGCTCGGTATCAACATCAACGGGATTACCAGATCAAGCTGTGGAACGGTGGCATTCAACGAGTCGCTTTAACCAAAGGCAGGCTGCGGATGTAACCGTCCCTCAACTCGGCGCTCAAAAGGTTGATTTTCTCCAAGATGTTGCTGCAAATGTACTATTCTGCTCGCCCGAGGCTGCGATGAGGCTGTCTCCTCTGACAAGGGGTAGTAGGCACCCATAAGTTTTCGGAAGTCATGTGAGGCCCCGCAGTGAACTGCCTGGCAAACGAGGAACTACAGATGAAGGAAAAAAGCATCGCCTCTCAGCGGGTGCTTTTCATCGGCCGAGAGTTATCCATCCCGGAAATCGCCGAGCAAGCGTCAGTATGTTGTGCGGAGATCGCTCAAGCGGCCGAAGATCTGGGGCTTGAGGTCGTCGGTCCGTGGGTTTTCGTTTCCCACAAGATCCCTAACAATTCCAGCGACCGTTTTCGGATTGAATTCTGCCTGCCAGTGGAGGGTAACTTGGAAGGGCAGATCGGAGAGGTTCGTTATCAACTGCTACCGGCTTTACGCTGCATCCGTGAGGATTATCGAGGGCCCCTCAGCGACCTCTTTTCCCATGGTTATGCGAAGCTCATTGAAGGGGCTCGTGCAGCCGGCTGTAGACTGACCGACGAAAGCCGAGAGGTCTATCATGACTGGCAGGGACCAGATTCACTGGACAATTATATAGAACTCCAATTCGGCATCGCCTGAGCATGGCGCAGAATGCTTAGACCTATTGCTTGGGTTGTTCAATTCCGGAGCCCAGCTTGCCCAACGGGAACGAACTGGGGACTTTCTCACGGGGCCGGCGCTTACACATCCCAATAGGCGTGGATCAGCCCATGTAGGCAACATCCCGGGTTCAGCCACAGCAAAGTAGAGGTGCAGCTGATGGACCTGCGAAAATCTGGTGAGTTTTCAGGGGATTTATTCGCGCTCAAGCAGTCGGTGGCATGTGACCGGCTGATTCAGGTGCTGGACGACATCAATGAGCGCTGGGGGGCAAACCCTGAGCTACAGACATCAATGAAAGCCCTGGCAACCGCCGGGGCTTTTCGTTAGGGTGACCGGGATGTGACCGGATCAAAAGGAATTTGAAATGAACCACACAGCCAGCGGGCCGTTTGAAATCACACTCAACCCGGAGCTTTTAAGCAACGCCGCTGAAAAAACTGGCCTTGGCCGAATGTCTCTAGACAAGCAATTTCACGGTGAGCTTGAAGCCACCAGTCAAGGTGAGATGTTGTCATTCCGCAGCGGTATTCAAGGTTCTGCCGGCTACGTTGCCATGGAAACTGTACATGGAGCATTGCACGGTCGCAGAGGTAGCTTCGTACTTCAACACAGTTCGACTATGAGTCGTGGGATACCCATTCAGTCCATCACCGTCGTACCTGATTCTGGTACTGACGCGCTTTCCGGGTTAACTGGTAGCATGGTCATCACGATCACCGATGGTCAGCACTCATACAAATTTGACTACGCGCTACCAGACCATCAAATTTGATTGTCGTTGGCTAGCAGGCGGCTCGGTCGGAGCAAACAGTGCCGCTCTGGCAGGAGAACGCCGAGTATCAGGCTCGGCTCTTGCATTTGGCGGCTGATCTGGAACTGATCCAGGCGGCGTTCCACGAATTCTGATATCACGATTTCGTGGCGCTCAGCACTAAGGAAGTGGCGGGCCGCTTCAGGCCCTGGTTCATGGATTCGATGGATCATCAGAGTTACGGCCTCTCCGTTTTCCTCGACTTCGGCCCGTTCCATGATCTCTCCCAGTGCCTGCCTGGTGCCTGGCCTGGTACCAAGGCCGACTGGGCATTGAGTTTGGTCAGCCAGGCCGATGGCAAGCTCAACATTTGACCGTTCGCAGCTGATCGATCCGCGTCATATGGTCAACGCTAGCACTAGCTGACCGCGCTGCTTGGTATCTACGAGGAGGGGCGGGCAGCCAAGGCCAAGACTAAGGGTGAGCTGCTCACAAGGTTCAGTACCTTCGGCGGGAGACGGCGGCAGGAGCGGCAATCTGCTGTTGCCGGTACCGGCCGGAACATGCTGATGGCGTTGGGCGGTGGCTGTGGCATCTGGTTGAATGCCGGCCAGTACCGCCCGCTGCTGGCCCAGGCCCTGGACGATTTACCGCCTCGGGCTGGGCCACGATCATAAAATGCAACGGCGGCAAAAAGGGCAAGGCAAATAGCACAGGTAAGGAAAAGAAAGTTGCCATACCGCTCAAGGCGGTGGCCTTGTACTTGCCTTGAATGCCAGCCGATATTGTATTTGCGATGCTCGCTATAATGTTGGTGATGGTACGTTGGCTTTGTTTGTCAGTGACTTGGAAATATAGTTGCTGAGTCGTATTGATGGTTCATCTATCAGTAGGGTGAACGCATAGGATACTCCTACTGTTACCGGAAGCAGAATGGTCATGGCGACTATCAGTGATGTGCCGTAACCGAAGGATGAGAAATGAATTATGATAAATGATCCAAGAAAACCGAGAATGGTAAAGTGGATTAGGTACATGGAGTATGAAATTCTTCCAAGGAAGGCGCAGGTCCTGGTCATTAACGCGCGTTGGAGTGATGGTAGTCCAGGAAGTGCAATGATGCACAAGAAGGCTCCTGCGATATGGGAAATAACAAAAATATTTTTCATGGGGATTGAGGAAATTGGTCGCCATATCAAGAGTTCCTGGCCAACATATGGGAATGTGCCTAAATAGAGGCCGACCATGAGAGCGATGATCGACGCCGATCGATTCATAACTGCACGATATCCAATGACTAGGTCTGCTGCTAAGGTTCCGAGTACAAAACCGAGCAGGTAGGAATCTTTCAGGATGACTACGAGGGCTGTATAGGCAATGATTCTCGCTCGGTACCTCCCCAGGATTGGCAGGAGGGCGAATACCCCAAATGAACCTATGAGTTCAGTGCGAATTGTCCAAAGGACCCGGTTGTAGTCTTGCTCGGCGAATAGAAACGCCCCTATTAGCCCTTGCCATACTGCTGTCGTGATGCTGTTAAAACCTGAAAAATATTCCTTTTTAGGGTATCCGGATAATTCGGTTGTGGCTGCAAAGTTTGAGCCGAATGCAATGTAGATGAGGCAGGGTATCAATGTGGATGCCAGTGCTGGTATTGCCAGTCTGGGGTATCTCTTGATTGCTGCTTTCAAATACCACGTTGAATTTTTGTTGCTGAAGAAAGGTGCCGCAAGAACAAAGCCGCTGAGGACGAAAAATATTGCTACCGCAAAGTTTCCGTTGAATATCAGGTTGAGCGGTGATGCCGATATCAGCGACTCACCAAAATGGTCAGGTGCTGTTCGGAGAAAGGCAGCAGGCAGATATAGCTGTACGAAGTGGCAGAAAACTACAGCTAGCGCCGCCAATCCGCGCAGCCCATCAAGATGTGAGTAACGTTCGTTCATCGGTAAGCCTTCCATTAGACCGCGCGATTGTATTCGCAACACCTGGGTTTTCCCAATTCTTCGGGCACTGCAATCAGCGGAAGCGCAGTTTTGTGCATCCGTCCCAAGGCCCGCAAACCGGGTTTTTCAGCGGCAGAAAACCATGGATCGACTTACTGAGGCCCTAGTGTGGTGTTTCAGAAGTACCACTAAAAATTTGAGCTAGGCCCTGTAGATCATCACTCAAGCTCCGCAAGGGCCCCCAATTCCTCGCGTTCTTGAGAGAAATTCACGCATCAGCCCTGCTGAGATGCCGATTCACCTGATCATGGATAACTACGCAACACACAAAACCGACAAGGTCAGGGCATGGCTTGCGGCGCGGCCGCGCTACAACATCCACTTCACGCCGACTTCGGCGTCATGGCTGAATCTGGTTGAGCGGTTTTTCTCAACGCTGAGCGAGAAGTGGATCAAGCGCCAGGCACATGTCAGCGTTAAAGATCTTGAAGCGTCGATCGAGCACTACCTGGAAACCTACAACCAAAACCCGAAGCCATCTCGGTGGCATAAACAGGCCGAGGGCATCCTTGCCTCAGTCGCCTGTGCAGCACGGGCACTGGACAAGTAATTTTCAGCAGTGCTTCTGAAACACCACACTAGTGCGTCCGCAACCACTCATCTGCTACATCACCCATGGTGGACGGGGCGCCACTCTTGATCCAGGACATGAAGGCGCGATCGAACTTGAAACCAGCGCCACATTCCCTCACCAGGAACTGCCGGACCTTCTGCGTGTTGCGGTAGTTGCTGTCGAGCGGAGTAGTGCGGGTAATCGGTCCAGCGTGCCAGTCGAAGCTCATTTCCCTTTCCTTGGATGGCGAGTCAGCCAGGAGCCTAGCACTGCTCGCGCTACATGACACTGATACGCCGAATTGTGGCGCTAACAACTGAGGTAATGGCGTGAAGTTCTTCATGCCCGGCGCGCTCCGTGGCTATGACGCGCTGGTGGTGGCCTACTTTGGTACGCCCTATCGGGGACGGTCGACGCATCTGCAATCGTCCTCGATGGTGGCAAGCTCATGATGATTGTTGTAGGCGACATCGGCCTGTGGAAATGGATATGGGCGCATCCGCCGAGAAGGCCGTCGAGATGGGGCAGGCGAGATACCACCTTGGTCGACCTGCCGGAGCTTGTCGTGCTTGCTGAAACGTTTCTTCGTGGCTATAAAAGGGCACAACTCCAAGAAAGGCTACTGCCATGCCCCTACTCAAACTCTTCGTTGCTTTCAGCGCCCTGTCTGCTGCCTCCCACGCCATGGCCTGGGATTACGTCCTGCTCGATACCGACAAAGCCGCCCAGAATTGGCAAATCACTAGCCAGCTACTTGGCGTAAAAACCGACAAGCCCTTCAGCGTTACCCTGCGCACCTTGCACGGTGGTCGGCAAGAGGGTGTCAGCATCGTCGACATCGATAACGGTACGATGAAGCTTTCGGTAGTACCGACTCGCGGAATGAACGTATTGCAGGCTTCGGTCGGTAATGTGCGCATGGGCTGGGACTCGCCGGTCAAGGAAGTGGTCAACCCGTCCTTCATCGAACTCAATGGGCGCAATGGTCTGGGCTGGCTGGAAGGTTTCAACGAGCTGGTCGCTCGCTGCGGTTACGAATGGGTCGGCCACCCCGGCATCGACAACGGCGAACTGCTGACCCTGCACGGTCGGGCCGCCAACATTCCCGCGAACAAAGTCACCCTGCACATCGATGAGAAACCACCGTACGCCATCACTTTGCGTGGTGAACTGAAAGAGCAGGCGTTCAAGAAGGTCGATTTCTCCGTCGTGACCGAATTGGTCACCGAACCTGGCAGCGTGATGTTCGCCCTCAACGACACCCTGACCAACAACGGCGACTATCCAAAGGAATACCAGGCGCTCTATCACAGTAACTTCAGCACCCCGTTCCTGGAGCAGGGCGCTCGTTTCGCCGCGCCGGTGAAACAGGTATCGCCGTTCAATGACAAGGCCAGGGGTGATCTGCCTGATTGGCAAACCTACCGAGCACCCACCAAGGACTATGACGAGACGGTTTACAACGTGGTGCCTTATGCTGATGCCCAGGGCAATACGTTGGCCGTGTTGCATGACAAGGCTGGCAGTCTGGGGGTTTCGGTCGGCTTCAATACTCGGACGTTGCCGGTATTTTCCCTGTGGAAGAATACCGATACCCAAGGCCAGGGCTATGTCACGGGGCTGGAGCCGGGGACGAGTTTTTCCTACAACCGGCGTTACCAGAGGCCACTGAATCTGGTGCCGACAATCGGACCGAAGGAACACAGGCAGTTCCATATCAGCTACAGCTTGCTGGCGGACAAGGTGGCGGTGGACAAGGCCCTGAAGCAGGTGAGCGAGATTCAGGATGGGCGCGAAACCGAAGTGCGGCAGACGCCATTGGTTGATCTGACCAAGGGGTAATGCCGGCCAGAGCATGTCGGCCGATGTTGCAAAGCATCGGCCAGATGTTCACGTCCGATCCTGTGGACGTATTCTAGGTCTATCAAGTTGTTGGTTTCATGCCTTTACTGAACGGCTGCTTTCAACCTATCGACCTGCCAAGCCACTCAGCTCGTGTCATCTCCCAAATTTCGACGCGCATCAGCCCGCAGACAAATTCACCTTCTCGTGCGCCCACCATGCGCATACCCTCGTACTCTGAGACCCTGCGGGACGCGTGGTTGGCAACCGCTTTGGGAACCTGCATCACTGGGCGTGACAATGTCTCGAACCAATACGCGTTGATGATCCGACATGCCTCACGCATGTAGCCTTTTCCCCACCACTGCGGCGCAAGCCAGAAGCCTCTGTTGTTACCAGGCTGTTCAAACAAACTGATGCTGCCAATGGTGCGCTCGGCATCGTTGCGCATGCGGATCATCCAATGCCATTCACGACGCGCTGCCATGGCCGGCAGGGCGAAATCGCGCACATAGACCAGTGCTCCATCTTCTGGATACGGCCATGGGACACGACGATCCAGATAGCGCACTACCTCCCATTGCGGAAACAACTCCTGGATGATGGGGGCGTCCTGCAATTGGAGTGGCGTGAGAACAAGACGATCGGTGAACAGCGTCGGAAGGCGATCCATGGCATGCGTTCCTGGGCATCCTTGTGGTTGCTTTCAATGGTCTGTGATGGATTCGTTTGTGTCGAGCGTTCATTAACGGGGTGATTTGAGGATGGTCGCAACTGGCTGCATTGTCTCGACAGCGCTCATCTACAACCGTCTGCTTTCGACCCAGACCATAAAGACGGATGAGCTGATCGACAGGTGTGACAATCTGGAGCCGTCCGAGAATGGCGCCTCTGATAGCCGCCAGTCGCGGACGATTGCTACCGACCCAGCCCTCCGTGAGGGGCTGCAGCCCTGTGTGTTGCGGCTGCTTCTTCAGGCCGCCTTCAGTGCCCCGAAGGAACGCTTGTGCTAGCCCCAGGCAGCCCCCTAGAATGACGCCCCGGTCGGCCGGATCAGCCGACTGTCTCTCCATCCGCGAACAAGGAGGTGCCCTATGACCCAGTTTCCAATGATGTGTCCGTTAATGAACCGTCAACGAAATTCTGGAGGGGCCCTTGCTGCCCCGCGGAGAATCCAACATGTCCACTCTTTGCCCACCGGTGCTTCTTGTTGCCCTCAGTTCGCCTGAGGAGGAAGCCCACTGTCGTACATTGCGAGTACGCGACGACCAATCCGACTTCATTGCCAGCAACGCCGAATCGCTGGAACAGGCTGCCGATAGCCCCTGGTGTGAACCCTTGGCCGTGCGCGCCATGCAGACCGGTGAAATGGTCGGCTTCCTGATGCATGCCCTCGATCCGGATGAGAACAGCCGCTGGATCTATCGCCTGATGATTGACCACCGCCACCAAGGCCGCGGTTATGGCCGCGCTGCCCTGCGGGCGCTGCTGGCATACCTGCAACCGTTGCCGGGTGGCCCCGGCGTTGCCCTTGGCGTCGCCCCTGAGAACATTGGGGCAAAACGTCTCTATGCCTCCGAAGGCTTCGTCGAGACCGGCGAAGTCATAGATGGCGAGCTAATCATGCGACGGATGCTGGCATGATCAAAGGCGGGGCGCCCTGGCGTCCCCGCCGCTGCGCCCATTCAAACGCTAGCCTTCAGGCGGGGATATCCCACAGACGAATTCATCCGATCCCAGGCGATGCGAACCGAACTCCACAACATAGCCAGCACCGCGGCGCTCAGCCTCGGCCCTGGCAGTCTTCTGGTCGGCATAGACATCGACGAAATGCCAGGGATGCCGGTCTCTCAGCACGCCCCATCCGAGCACCCAGCCGTCATTGGCCGGATCGGCTGGCAGGTTTTTCGCCAAGCTGCGGATGCTCATACCTTCACCCCGACGGGTTAGCCATTCTTCTGCTGTGAAGCGAACTGGATCACCATCCGCCCTTTGATCTTGCCCTCCAGCATCTCCTCGAAGATCTGGTTGATATCCTCGATCGGTCGCAGGGTCACCTTCGGTACCACTTTCCCTTCCGCCGCAAACTGGAAAGCTTCCTGCAGATCCTGGCGGGTGCCGACCAGCGAGCCGATCACTTCGATACCGTCCAGCACCAGGCGAGGAATATTCAGGTTCATGGCTTCCGATGGCAGCCCGACAGCAACCAGCCGCCCCCCGGCGCGCAGGGCGTCGACGGCCGAGTTGAACGCAGCCTTGGCGACGGCGGTAACCACGGCGGCATGGGCACCACCGGTCTTGGCCTGGATGACTTTGGCGGCATCCTCGGTGCGTGAATTGATGACCAGGTCGGCGCCCATCTCGCTGGCGAAGCGCAGTTGCTCGTCGTTGACGTCGATGGCGATCACTTTGGCGTTGAAGACATTCCTGGCATATTGCAGCGCCAGGTTGCCCAGGCCGCCAAGGCCGTAGATGGCGATCCATTGACCGGGGCGGATGTTGGAAGTCTTCACCGCCTTGTAGGTGGTCACGCCGGCGCAGGTAATGCTGCTGGCGGCAGCGGAGTCGAGCCCGTCGGGTACTTTGACCGAGTAGTCGGCCTTGACGATGCAGGCTTCGGCCATGCCTCCGTCCACGGTGTACCCGGAGTTCTTCACTTCGCGGCACAGGGTTTCGTTGCCGCTGGTGCAATACTCGCAATGCCCGCAGCCCTGGTAGAACCAGGCCACGCTGGCGCGGTCACCCGGTTTGAGCGAGGTGACGCCTGGCCCTACTTCCTGGACCACACCGATGCCTTCATGACCTAGCACTACACCGGTCTTGTCACCGAAGTCGCCATTTTTCACATGCAGGTCGGTGTGGCACACACCGCAGCACTGCATCTTCAGCAGCGCTTCACCGTGCTCGAGGGGGCGCAGGGTTTTCTCCACCACAGCCACGCGACGGCCTGGCGCAACAACAGCAGCTTTCATATGAGCCTCCGTGTCTATCCGAGTGAGCTTGAGTAATTGCCGGTTCAGCATAGCCCTTGCCTGGTGAGGCAAAACTGCTTCAGGTCATGGTCTGGGGTGGGGCGTGCACCTATGTACCTGCCTTGCGCAGGCACTTGGAGCGGCCTTGTGTATGCCTGTCAGGCAAAAAGAAAAGCCCGCGGCAATAATGCGGCGGGCTGCAAGAACATACGGAGCAGGGTCAGTGTGCCCTCCCGGATGTCAGTATTTCGTGAAGGTCAGGTCACGAGCTTGTCATGCATGGCCCAGTTCCAGAACACTTTCGCCATGGTCCGGTCATTGCGGTGCCGGGCGCTGCTGTTCAGGGCCTGGATGAAGGGAAAACCAAGGGGATAAAAAAGCCCGCCATGAAAGGCGGGCAAGCAACGTTTGAAGGGAGAGCCTGCAGACTGGACCCGGCTGGTTAACCGAGCATTAAGCGATAGCGCATTGACCTGCACGGCTGATCGGCCTATACAGGCCTGCCACTAGCCCAGGAGCCAGCATGCACGAAGACGACCTGCACGAACCCGAGCACGATCACCTGCTTGACCACGAATTCCTCTACGACGATGTGGAGCCTGAAGCGGATGCCCAAGGCGCCGAGGACGAGGTGGAGGAAGACGAGGAAACGCTGGATGACCTCGATGACGAGGAACGCGATCACCCAGCCTGGTTCGACGACTGCGAAGACGACTGACTCAGCGCCCGTCTAGCGAAAAACGCCCAGGGCCGCTCACTGCCAGCAACAGCAGGCCGCCCATGATGCTGAGGTTTTTCAGGAACTGGGTCATGTTGGCGCTGCGCTCAGGGTCGACCATGCTCCAGAATGGGTGGCCCAGCAGCGCCGTGCCCAGCACGAACAGCGCAAACAGGAAGGCCAGCGGCCGGGTGTAGAAACCGAGGATCAGCAGGATGCCGACGACAAACTCCATGAGCACGGCAACTGCCGCTGCCAGCATGGGGGCAGGGGCGCCCAGTGAGGTCATGTAGCCAACCGTGCCTTCGAAGCCGGTCAGCTTGCCCCAGCCAGACAGGACGAACAGGATCATCAGCAGCACGCGGGCAATCAGGATAATGATGTCGCGTTGACCATCGAACAGGGAGTAGCGCATGGTGGCGTTCCAGTGGACGGGTACAAGCTCCACTCTAGCAGTTGCGCCAAGAATTGCTGGCAGGCAGCAAAAAGGCGCCGCAAGGGCGCCTTTTCAAAGAAGTTTGGTGCGAGTGGCGGGACTCGAACCCGCAAGGCTCACGCCGACAGATTTTAAGTCTGCTGTGTATACCAATTCCACCACACTCGCACGCTTGAAGGGGTCGCAACGACCAGCTCGCTTCTAAGCAGAAGGGCTTCGCAATCAAGCGCGCTTTATAACCCATTGTTATAGTTGAGTCAACCGCAGCACCTATGATCAACAGAACGAAGGGTCGATCGATTGGGCAATTGACACCTTGCTGTCATTACACCACTGTTGCCCTGCTTATGGATCCAAAGAGTGTGCGGTGATGACTCAGTCCGCTGCTTCCGGGCGTATCGTGCGCCCACGGCTATTCTGGCGACTGTTGTTCGTGCAGGTGGTGTTGTTGGGGGCATTTCTCTACCTCAGCCTGATCAGCCTGGGCGGTTACCTGCTGATGCTGGGGTTCGATGCCGAACACCCTCAACCGCAGCGGCTGATGGCCCTGGCCGGTGGCGGGCTTATCCTGCTGGTCGGCCTGTGGCTGCTGAAAATGGCGATGCCACGGCGCGTCAGCCCGGTACTGGTGGAGCCTGAGCGCTGAACCTCGCCAGCCACACGGGGTCAATCACACAGGGCTGACCACGCGGGCGCTCACAGGCGCACTTGTTCGGCTAGGCTTATTTTTCCCTTCCGCTGTGCCGGTGGAGTACGCATGGTTTCAGCTGACTGTCTCGACCACGCCATCATGCCTGCCCACCGCTATGAGCAACTGGTTCAGTCGGTGGTGGATTACGCCATCTACATGCTCGACCCGACCGGCCATGTCGTGTCGTGGAATGCAGGTGCGCAGCGCATCAAGGGTTACCGTGCCGATGAAGTGATCGGCCAGCATTTCTCGTTGTTCTTCACCCCGCAGGATCGCACCGAGGGCCGTCCGGAGCGCTTGCTGCGTCAGGCGCTGGAGCAGGGCGTGGCGCAGGATGAAGGCTGGCGCGTACGCAAGGATGGCACGCAGTTCTGGGCCTTGGTCGGGCTGGATGTGATTCGCGATGACCAGGGCCAGGTCGTCGGCCTGGCCAAGGTGACCCGGGACATCACAGATCGGCGTGAGTCGGCGCTGCAGCTGGACGCGATGCGCGCACAGCTATTCCAGGCACAGAAGCTGGAGGCCCTCGGCCAGTTGACCGGTGGCCTGGCGCATGACTTCAACAACATGCTGACCATCATCATCAGTTCGGCGCGGCTGGCGCTGGCCACTCAGGACCCGGCACGCGCCCAGCGCATGTTGCAGCACATTCTCGATGCCGGGCAGCGGGGTACCGAACTGACCCAGCAGTTGCTCAGCTTTGCCCGCCACCGCAAGCTTGATGTGGCCTGCGTTGCCCCGGCGAACCTTATTGCCGCCACCCGTGGTCTACTGGAGCATGCGCTGCCTGGTTCGATTGACCTGAGGGTGCTGGTGCAACCGGACCTGCCCCTGATCGAGGTGGATGCCGGGCAATTGCAGATGGTGCTGCTCAATCTGTTGTTCAATGCCCGCGATGCCATCACAGGGCAGGGCCGAATCGGCTTGACGGTCGATGTGGCCGAACTGGCTGGCGAAGTGGAAGGGCTGCGCGGCGGGTTTGTGCGTTTCGAGGTGGAAGATAACGGCGAGGGTATCGCGCCAGCGGTACTGCCGCGGATCTTCGAGCCGTTTTTCACCACCAAGCCCTTTGGCAAGGGCACCGGCCTGGGGCTTAGCCAGGTGTATGGTTTTGCCCGGCAGAGTGGTGGCGCCATCTGCGTCGACAGTGAGCCCGGGCGGGGAACTTGCATGCAGCTTTACTTGCCAATCCATCAGGATCGGACGGACAGCCAACTCGACAGGTAGACACCATGGCACAGGCACTCAGGCGGCTGGTGACGGGGATCGAAGGGCTCGATGCATTGCTCCAGGGGGGCTTGGTGGCCGGCGCGTCCTACATCATCCAGGGCCCGCCGGGGGCCGGCAAGACCATCCTGGCCAACCAGTTGGCCTGTGGGCATGTGCGCGCCGGTGGCAGGGTGCTGGTGGCCACCTTACTGAGCGAGTCGCACGAGCGGCTGTTTCAGTACCTGGCGACCCTGGAGTTCTTCGACCCGGCGCTGGTCGGCGACCCGATCCAGTTTGTCAGTGCCTTCGACACCCTGGAACAGGAAGGCCTGGACGCCGTGGTACGGCTGCTGCGCCAGGAAATCGCCCGCCAGCAGGCCAGCCTGCTGATCGTCGATGGCGTGCTCAATGCCCGGGTGCGTGCGGAAACCGCGCTAGACACCAAGAAGTTCGTCTCCGAACTGCAGGGCCATGCGGCCTTTGCCGGTTGTACCGTGCTGCTGCTGACCAGCGCTCGGCTGGAAGAGGGCAGCCCGGAGCACACCATGGTCGACGGCGTGATCGAACTGGGCGAGCAACTGTTCGGCAGCCGCGCCGTGCGCCATATCCAGCTGCGCAAGACGCGGGGCAGCGCGGCGTTGTCAGGGCGCCATGAATGCCTCATCGATGAAGCTGGCATGCACGTCTTCCCCCGCCTGGAATCCCTGTTCAGCCACCCCAGCCAGGCGGGCAGCGCCATCCTGGAGCGCATCAGCAGCGGGGTGGAAAGCCTGGATGAAATGCTCGGTGGCGGCCTGGCCACCGGTTCGGTCAGCTTGCTGATCGGGCCCTCGGGGATTGGCAAGACGTCGTTGGGCCTGGCATTTCTCGGCGCCAGCACCCCGCAGGCGCCGGGGCTGCATTTCGGTTTCTACGAAACGCCGGAACGCCTGCGTATCAAGGCCGCGACGCTGGGGCACGATTTTGCCGCCATGGAGCAAAGCGGCAGCCTGCAACTGTGCTGGCAGCCGACCACCGAGGGCCTGCTGGACCAGGTTGGTGCGCGCCTGCTGGAGCGGGTCGAGGCGCAAGGCAGCAAGCGCGTGCTGATCGACAGCTTGGGGGCGTTCAGCCGCCTGGCCACCGACCCGGCCCGGCTCAATGCGTTTTTCCGCGCCCTGACCGGCGAGTTGCGCGCGCGCGATGTCAGCGTGATGCTGACCTGGGAAATGCGCGACATCTTCGGCGCGGAAATCAGCGCCCCGGCCCCGGACCTGTCCAGCATCGTCGACAACCTGATGCTGATGCGCTTCGTCGAACTGGATTCGCAACTGCGGCGCATGCTGTCGATCCTCAAGGTGCGTGACAGCCACCATGACCCTGCCTTGCATGAGCTGCTGATCGGGCCGCAGGGCATTACCCTGCGCAAGGCGTTCGAAGGTGCCTGTGGTGTGCTCTCGGGAACGCCGGTGCCGCAGGGGAGTGGGTGACGGGGTGGGCCGATGAACACCATCCTGATCGTCGATGACGAGTACCTGATCGCCGACATCCTCGGTTTCGCCCTGGAGGATGAAGGTTTCCTGGTAGAAAAGGCGAGCAACGGCTGCAAGGCGTTGGAGGCGCTGAAGGAAAAGCGCGTGCAGCTGGTTATCACCGACTACATGATGCCGCTGCTCAACGGTGAGGAGCTGGTGCGCGCGATGCGTGAAGACCCGGCCTTGAGCGAGTTGCCGGTCATCCTCATGAGTGGCGCGCAGGCCAACCAGGGATGCCCGGAACTGTTCGCCGCGGTGTTCGACAAACCGTTCGACATGGACTGTATGATCGCCAAGGTGCGCGAACTGCTGGGCACCTGAGGCGCGGGGCGATCAAGCGCGTCCGTGCGGCTTGAGGCAGGTCGCTCAGTGCGAGTCGTCGTGCTTTTCCGGGGCGGGGCTACCGGCCTGGATACGCTTGAAGATCTCTTCGCGATGGACCTGGACATCTTTCGGTGCATCGATCCCGATCCTCACCTGCATCCCTTTGACGCCCAGAATGGTGACTTTGATGTCATCGTTGATGACGATGCTTTCGCCAACCTTGCGGGTGAGTATCAGCATGTAGTTCTCCTTGGTGATGTAAAAGTCCGTCGGGCTAGTTGCCACGTCGGCGGGAGCTTGTCCCTCTTCCTTCTCATTAAAGACGCTTTCGGCGGATAGTAATTCCCCGACAGACAAATTCTGTTGCGTGTCTTCAGTCGCAGGTGCCGAAGCAAACCGCTAGCGGTTTGTAGGCCAAGGTGCTCGATGGCAAGAATAGGGGGCTTGGCTGGTAATGGGAAATTTCTTCGCATCATCGGCTGAATAGACCTGTTCAATGGTCATCCTGTTCCTCGAGTGCCTGAAGAAATACCAGCAAGGCCACTTCTTCACGGTCCAGGCCTTTGCGTACACGGTTTTTCGGCAAGTTGGCCAGACGCCCCAGGGCATAGTGTTCAAGTACGGCCGGGTGGATGTAGCAGCGCCTGCACACCGCCGGTGTATTGCCCAGGCGTGTGGCAACCTGGCGGACGATGGCGGCGACCTGGCGTTTGGCTTCGCTCTCGGGCTCCCAGGCCAAGGGCCTGAGCAGGTCCAGGGCCAGGCTGCTACCGGCCCAGGTGCGGTAGTCCTTGGCGGTGAAGTCGGCGCCAGTCAGCTGTTGCAGAAACTGGTTGACCTCGCTAGAGCCGACGCTATGGCGCTGGCCGTCTTCGTCCAGGTACTGGAACAGCGCTTGCCCTGGCAGTTCCATGCAGCGCTTGAGCAGGTTGGCCAGGCGCCGATCGTTGAGGCTGACGTCATGCTCGACGCCGCGCTTGCCGCGGAACTGGAAGCGGATGCTGCTGCCCTTCACCTCGACGTGGCGGTTGCGCAGGGTGGTCAGGCCATAGGACTGGTTGTCACGCAGGTAGCGCTGATTGCCGATGCGGATCAGGGTGTGGTCCAGCAGGCTGATCACCAGCGCCATCACCTTTTCCCGGTCCAGCCCTGGCCTGGCAAGGTGGGCTTGCAGTTGTGCGCGCAGCTTCGGCAGGGCCTGGGCAAACGCCAGCATGCGCCCGTACTTGTGCTGATCGCGTACTTCGCGCCACTGCACATGGTAGCGGTATTGCTTGCGGCCACGGGCATCGCGACCTGTCGCTTGCAGGTGGCCCTGCGGGTCGGCGCAGATCCACACATCGGTATAGGCCGGAGGGATCACCAGTGCGGCAATGCGAGCGAGGGTATCGCTGTCGCGCACCCGCTGGCCATCGGCATCCAGGTAGATGAAGCGGCCCCGCCAGCGCCGCCGGGTCAGGCCCGGCTGGCTGTCGTCGACGTAGTGCAGGGTGGGCGGCAGGGGGCAGTCGAGCATGGTTGGCAGGCCTCGATCAGGTCTCTGATCAATGGACACCAGCCACGGGGCCGATGCTCAGCCCAGCAAGGCCACCGACTTGATCTGGGCAAACAGCACCTGGCCCGGGTGCAGGCCGAGCTGGTCTGCCGAGAAGCGGGTGATGCGCGCGAGCAGGGCATTGCCGCCGGCATCCAGGCTGACCAGCACATGGGCCGGGTTGGCGGCCGGGCGGCTTTCGCGCACGCGCACCGGCAGGCGGTTCAGGATGCTCGAAGTGCTGTCGGCTGCCAGGGCCAGGCTGACGTCACGGGCCTGCACCTTGATCCGCAGGGTGCTGCCCATCACCTGGGCCGGGTGGGCGATGCGCAGCAGCGGCCCGTCGTTGCCGGGCAGGCGCAGGTCGAGCAGGTCGTAATGCGGGTCATGCCCCACCACCAGGCCCTCGAACACTACGCCGGCATCCTCGCCATGGGCCAGCGACAGATCGAGGCGGGCCAGGGTTTCGCCGATCGGGCCGCTGGCCACCGCCTGGCCTTGTTCCAGCAACACCAGGTGGTCGGCCAGCCGCGCCACTTCCTCCTGGGCATGGCTGACATACACCAGCGGGATGTCCAGTTCGTCGTGCAGGCGTTCCAGGTAGGGCAGGATCTCCCGTTTGCGAGGCCCGTCGAGGGCAGCCAGCGGTTCGTCCATCAACAGCAGGCGCGGGCTGCTGAGCAGGGCGCGGGCAATGCCTACCCGCTGCGCCTCGCCACCAGACAAGGTCACTGGCCGGCGTGCCAGCAAGTGGCCTATCCCCAGCAGCTGGCAAGCCTGGTCGAGGCTGACCTTGCGCTCGGTAGCGGCTACCCGGCGCCAGCCAAACTCCAGGTTGCCGCGTACCGACAGGTGCGGGAACAGGCTGGCCTCCTGGAACACGTAGCCCACTGGGCGCAGGTGCGGTGCCTGGAAGTAGCCGCGGGCGCTGTCCTCCCAGACTTCGCCGTTGACTTCGATGTAGGCGCTGGCGGCCCGTTCCAGCCCGGCCAGGCACCGCAGGCAGCTGGTCTTGCCAGAGCCGGAGTGGCCGAACAGCGCGCTGATGCCGCGCCCGGGCAGGTGCAGGTCGACGTCCAGGGTGAAGTCGTCGCGCGCCAGTTTCAGGCGCGCCACAATCGATGCGCTCATTTCAGCTCCAGCCAGCTTTGCCGCGGCGTCCAGCGTACAGCAGGAGCAGCACCAGGAACGAGAACATCAGCATGGCACCGGCCAGCCAGTGTGCTTGCGAATAGGCCATGGCCTCGACATGGTCGAAGATCTGCACCGAGACCACGCGTGTCTTGTCGGGGATGTTGCCGCCAATCATCAACACCACTCCGAACTCGCCCACGGTATGGGCGAAGCCGAGGATGCCGGCGGTGATGAAGCCTGGGCGAGCCAGCGGCAGCACTACGTGGACGAAGGTGTCCCAGGGGCTGGCGCGCAGCGTGGCGGCCACTTCCAGCGGGCGCTGGCCAATGGCGCCGAAGGCATTCTGCAGGGGCTGGACAACGAACGGCATGGAGTAGATCACCGAGCCGATCACCAGCCCGGTGAAGCTGAACACAGCGCTGCCTAGGCCCAGTGCCTGGGTCGCCTGGCCCAGCCAACCATGCGGGCCGAGGGCGATCAGCAGGTAGAAGCCGATCACCGTGGGTGGCAGCACCAGCGGCAAGGCCACCACCGCGCCTACCGGCCCGCGCAGCCACGAGCACGTGCGCGCCAGCCACCAGGCGATGGGTGTGCCGACGATCAGCAGGATCAGGGTGGTCAGGCTGGCCAGTTTCACGGTCAGCCAGATGGCACCCAGGTCACTGGCGTCCAGTGGCATCAGATTTCATAACCGTAGGATTTGATCACTGCCGCGGCTTTCGGGCCTTTCAGGTAGTCGACCAAAGCCTTGGCAGCAGGGTTGTCCTTGCCTTTTTCGAGGATTACCGCGTCCTGGCGAATGGGCTCATGCATGGACGAGGGAACGATCCAGGCCGAGCCGCTTTCGACCTTGCCGTTCTTGTAGATTTGCGACAGGGCGACAAAGCCCAGCTCGGCGTTGCCGGTGGAGACGAACTGGAATGCCTGGGTGATGTTCTGCCCTTCGACAAGCTTGGGCCTGGTGGCTTCTGTAAGCTCCAGCTTGTCCAGCACCTGGCTGGCGGCCAGGCCGTAAGGTGCGGTTTTCGGGTTGGCGATGGACAGGTGCTTGAATGCGTTCTTCTTCAGCACTTCGCCGTTGGCGTCGACATAGCCGGGCTTGGCCGACCACAGGGCCAGGGTGCCAATGGCGTAGGTGAAGCGCGAACCCGGGACAATGGCCTTTTCCTGCTCGAGCTTGGCCGGGGTGCTGTCGTCGGCAGCGAGGAATACCTCGAACGGCGCGCCGTTCTTGATCTGTGCGTAGAACTGGCCAGTGGCGCCATAGGCGGCAACCAGCTTGTGGCCGGTGTCTTTTTCGAAGTCTTTGGCGATGGCCTGGATGGGGGCTGTGAAGTTTGCTGCGACCGCGACCTGAACTTCATCGGCCCAGGCAGTGTTGAAGGCGAGCAGGCTGGCCAGGGCGGTGCCAGCCAGGCGGTACGGGCGGATACGCATTTAAGGCAGCTCCTAGGGGCTATCGTTATATCCTTAACTATATAGCGATAGGCCATGGGCCGGGAAGGGGTCAGGTAATGCGTCAGCAGGCCAGGCCTTTTCGCGGGTAAACCCGCTCTCATAGAACTGCACATAACTCATTGAATTAGCAGGGACCCTGTGGGAGCGGCTTTAGCCGCGAACACCGGCGCAGCCGGTGCCATGCACCGCGTTGGATTCTTCGCGGCTAAAGCCGCTCCCACAGGGGACGCGGATTGCTTGCAATTTCAGTTATCTACGCGACAGCGCAGCCCAAAGGGTTGGGCCATCTCCCACAAGGTCGCCACAATAGTTGAATGTTGCGCAGTACCTATGGGGGCGGGTTTACCCGCGAAGAGGCCGAGCCTGCTTATGCAGACGCCTGGTGGCCGAGCACGGCCAGCGCCTTTTCGGCAATCTCCCGGGTCAACTCGCCCGCCGGCATATGCCTGCCCAGCCGCAACGCCTGCCCCGACCACAGGTTGCTGAAATCGCTATTACCCTGCGGATCTGTAATCGCCCGCAAAGGCATCAACGCCCCACCGGCCAGTGGGAAGCGTGGCGCCAGGTCGCTCATCGGCCCCAGCTCACGCATGATGCGATTGTTGATGCCACGCGCCGGTCGGCCGGTGAACAGGTTGGTCAGCGCCGTGTCGCTGGCGGGCGCGCTGTCCAGGGCCTGGCGATGCGCCGGCGAGACCTTGGCCTCGGGGCAGAACAGGTAAGCCGTTCCGATCTGCACTGCCGAGGCGCCCAGGGCCAGCGCCGCCACCAGGCCGCGGTGGTCGCCGATACCACCGGCGGCAATCACCGGCACGCTGACCGCATCGGCCACCTGTGGCACCAGGGCGAAGGTGCCGATCTGGCTGGTAATGTCCTCGCTGAGGAACATGCCGCGATGGCCGCCCGCTTCATAGCCCATGGCAATGATCGCATCACAGCCGTGGCGCTCCAGCCACACGGCTTCCTCTACGGTGGTGGCGCTGGACAGCACTTTGGCACCGCTAGCCTTTACCCGTTGCAGCAGGTCGGACTGGGGCAGGCCGAAGTGGAAGCTCACCACCTCCGGACGCAGTTGCTCGACTAGCTGGCAGCTCTGTTCGTCGAAAGGCGCGCGGTTGGACACCGGCGTAGGGGCCGAGAAGTCGGCACCCACCTCGCTGTAATACGGCGCGAGCGCCTGCTTCCAGCGCGCATCGCGCTCGGCATCGGGCGCTGGCGGCTGGTGGCAGAAGAAGTTCAGGTTCAGCGGGCGGCCCGGGCAACTGGCGCGGAAGGCGGCGATCTCGGCCCGCACCTGGTCGCCGGTGAGCATGGCGCAGGGCAGGGCGCCCAAACCACCCGCCAGGCCCACGGCGATGGCCATGCCCGAGCCCGTCGCACCGGCCATGGGGGCCTGGAGAATGGGCAACTCGATGCCCAGCAGGTCGAGGATGCGGCGGTCGGGCCAGTGGCTCATGCGGTTCTCCTTGCGCGGGCGAGCGGTGCGGCGGGGGCAGCTTTTTACAAGGCTTTGCTGACCTGGATGTCGCTGATCTTCTCGGCGTCTTCGCCGTGGATCTTGCGCAGGGCTTCCAGGGCTTGTTCGAGGGAGGCATCGGGCATCAGCGCGAAATCCCAGCGGCGCTGGCCGTCGAGTTTGTACTTGATGACGTACTTGGTGGTCTGGGTCATGGTGGCCTTATCTGAGTTTCGACGACGAACGACGGACGATCTTGATCTTGTGCGTCAAGGTTGGCTTGCGGGTAACCGAGATCGGGCGGGTGGTCACGGTATCGATGGTGATGTTCCAGAAACCGGTGCTGGGCACGGTGATCTTCGCCGGGAACTTGTCGAAATGGCCACCGTGGTAGGTATGACGGCCGCCGTTCTTGAAGCTGCGGAAGTTGGCGTCGTTCATCAGGCGGATATTGCAGCGCTGGGAGCACTCGATGACGACGATGTCGTCCTCGTTCAGGTGCTCGCGCTGGTGTACGAATTTCATGTGATGCTCCGCAAGGATTGGTTCTGCAAAGGCAAACGATACCACGATGTCGGGTTACACTGCCGCGCTGTTCCGCCAGGCGCAGATAAATCTGCCAAAGCAGGGAGCAAAACGGCCTGGCCGTGGTCGAACCGGATTCTTGAAGGCAGAGGTGCTGCAAATGAAATGGATGGTGGCGGCGCTGGCGGTGACGCTGGGTGGCTGTGTGAGTGTTACGGAACTGGAACAATCGCGTGAAACGCTGGATGTCATCTCCGGCAAGTCCCCGCGCGCGTATGCCGATTGCGTCAAGCAGAAACTGGCCGATACCCGCGACCCGCTGGTGGAAGAGCAGCGTGGCGATGGCCTGCGGCTGATCGTGCCGCAGAAGATCAGCTCGGGCGTGGGCCCGGCGGCGCTGGTGGATATCGACAAGCGTGGCAGCGGCAGCAGCATCAAGCTGCATGAGCGGCTTAACAACTTCCCGCTGCGCCTGGGCGATGTGCGCACCGCAGCCACCCAATGCATCTCTGGTAGTTGATCCAGGGCAACGGATAATGCTCCTTTTGCTTATATGTTTTAAGCCTAAGCTTATAACAATAGAAAAGGAGATTCGTGATGACACCGTTGAGTCGCGCCGTGATCGGCAGCCTGCTGATCCTGGCCTGGCCCACGGCGCATGCCGCCGATGGCCAGAAAGTCTTCACCCAGGGCGGGGCCAATCCCGCCGCCATGGCTTGCCTGGGTTGTCATGGCCCGGACGGCAAGGGCATTGCCGCTGCCGGGTTCCCGCGCCTGGCCGGGCTACCGGCCGCCTACCTCAGCAAGCAATTGCATGACTGGCGCAGCGGCAGCCGCAAGCAGCCGGTGATGGAGCCGCTTGCCAAGGCCCTGACCGAGGATGAGATCAAGGCGGTCAGCACCTACCTGGCCAGCCTGCCGGCAGACCCCGCAGGCGACCTGCGTCGGCAACAGATTGCCGATGACCCAACCACCCGCATGGCCCTGTACGGCGACTGGAGCCGGCAGATTCCTGGCTGTGTGCAATGCCATGGCCCAGGCGGTGGCGGGGTTGGCGAGCACTTCCCGCCTTTGGCCGGCCAGCCCGCCAGTTACCTTGTGGCGCAGCTCAATGCCTGGCGTGACGGCAACCGCAGCAACGACCCCAACCAGCTGATGGTCGGCGTGGCCAAAGCCATGACCGATGACGAGATCAAGGCCGTTGCCGAGTTCTTCGCCCGCCCAGCCAGCCAGGAGGTCAAGCCATGAAACCGATGATTCCAGCCCTGCTGCTGCTGGCCATGGGCAGCGCCCAGGCCGCCCAGATTGCCATGGAAGACCAGTCGCAGTTGAAGGTGCCTGGCGTGCAGGCCGCGCCACAGTTCGTGCCGCCAGCGGAAAGCGACTTGCCGGACAACGCCTTTGGCAAGATGGTGCGCGAGGGCCATGCTCTGTTCGTCGACACCCGCAGGTTGATGCCCGAGGCAGTGGGCAACGGCATGAACTGCAGCAACTGCCATCTTGACCAGGGGCGGCTGGCGCATTCCGCGCCGATGTGGGGGGCGTACCCGATGTACCCCGCATACCGCAAGAAAAACGACAAGGTCAATACCTACGCCGAGCGTATCCAGGGCTGCTTCCAGTTCAGCATGAACGGCAAGCCGCCTGCGGCCGACAGCCCGCAGATGACGGCGTTGGCGGTGTATTCGTACTGGCTGTCGACCAAGGCCCCGACCGGCGTGGAGATTGCCGGGCGTGGTTACCCGGAGGTGCCGCAGCCCAAGGGTGGATACGACTTCAAGCGTGGTCAGCAGGTTTATGGCGAGCAGTGTGCGATTTGCCACGGCGACAACGGTGAAGGGCAGAAGGTGGCGGGCGAGTATGTGATGCCGCCGCTGTGGGGCAAGGATTCCTACAACTGGGGCGCCGGTATGCACCGCATCAACACCGCGGCGTCGTTCATCAAGTACAACATGCCGCTTGGCAAACCGGGCAGCCTGAGTGATCAGCAGGCCTGGGATGTGGCAGCCTGGATCAACCGCCACGAACGGCCGCAGGATCCGCGGCTGGTGGAAGGTTCTATCGAGAAGACGCGAGTGAAGTTCCATGCCAATGACGGGGTGAACCTGTATGGGCAGAAGGTCGATGGCGTGCTGATCGGACAGGGCACCGGTAGCTGAGGCGATCCCCATTTGCTGTCATCCAACGGTCATGGATGACAGCAATATTTACGATCCCCCGGAACTATCTACACTGGGTTATCTCTATCATGGCATCGGTCGGCACGGGTGGGGGCATTGTAAGGTGACTGCCGCCTGATTAGACTGCGCCGAATTCCACAGGCCTAGCCTTTTGTAAGGACGTATATGATCAAAAAATGCTTGTTCCCGGCAGCCGGCTACGGCACTCGCTTCCTGCCCGCTACCAAAGCCATGCCCAAGGAAATGCTGCCGGTGGTCAACAAGCCACTGATCCAGTATGGCGTTGAGGAGGCACTGGATGCCGGTCTGAACGAGATCTCCATCGTCACAGGTCGCGGCAAGCGCGCTCTGGAAGACCACTTTGACATCAGCTACGAGCTGGAAAACCAGATCAAGGGCACCGACAAGGAAAAATACCTGGTTGGTATCCGTCGCCTGCTCGACGAGTGCTCGTTCTCCTACACCCGCCAGACCGAAATGAAAGGCCTGGGCCACGCTATCCTCACCGGCCGCCCGCTGATCGGTGACGAGCCGTTCGCCGTGGTGCTGGCGGACGACCTGTGCGTGAACCCGGAAGGTGACGGTGTACTGACCCAGATGGTCAAGCTGTACAAGCAGTTCCGTTGCTCGATCGTCGCCATCCAGGAAGTCGACCCGCAGGAAACCAACAAGTACGGCGTGATCGCCGGCGACATGATCCGTGACGACATTTTCCGCGTCACCAACATGGTCGAGAAGCCAAAGCCGGAAGATGCCCCGTCGAACCTGGCGATCATCGGCCGCTATATCCTGACCCCGGACATCTTCGACATCATCGCCAACACCGAACCGGGCAAAGGTGGCGAGATCCAGATCACCGACGCACTGATGCAACAGGCGCAGAACGGCTGCGTGATCGCCTACAAGTTCAAAGGCAAGCGTTTCGACTGCGGTGGCGCCGAAGGCTACATCGATGCGACCAACTTCTGCTTCGAGAACTACTACAAGACTGGCAAGGCTTACTGATAAGTCCTGCTGGCCTGAAAGCCACCCTTCGGGGTGGCTTTTTTGTTTGCGGCGGGCAACGGCGTTATGCTGGGCGCCTGCCTAGGAGACTGAATACATGGCCTACGATTTTGATCTGTTCGTGATTGGCGCCGGGTCCGGTGGTGTACGCGCGGCGCGGTTTGCCGCCGGCTTTGGTGCAAAGGTGGCGGTTGCCGAGAGCCGCTACCTGGGCGGTACCTGCGTCAATGTCGGCTGCGTGCCGAAAAAACTGCTGGTGTACGGCGCGCACGTTGCCGACGAACTGGAGCAGGCCGCAGGTTTCGGCTGGACCCTAGAAGAAGGGCATTTCGACTGGGGCACCCTGATTGCCAACAAGAACCGGGAAATCGAGCGCCTCAACGGCATCTACCGCAACCTGCTGGTCAACAGCGGGGTCACCCTGCTGCAGGGCCATGCGCGTCTGACCGGTGCCAATGAAGTGGAAGTGGAAGGCCAGCGCTACACCGCCGAGCACATCCTCATCGCCACCGGTGGCTGGCCACAGGTACCGGACATCCCGGGCAAGGAACTGGCCATCACCTCCAACGAAGCCTTCTATCTCAAGGACCTGCCACGCCGGGTGCTGGTGGTGGGTGGTGGCTACATCGCCGTCGAGTTCGCTGGCATTTTCCAGGGCCTGGGGGTGGCTACCACGCTGCTGTACCGTGGCGACCTGTTCCTGCGTGGTTTCGATGGTTCGGTGCGCACGCACCTGAAGGAAGAACTGGAAAAACGCGGCCTCGACCTGCAGTTCAATGCCGACATCCAGCGCATCGACAAGCTCGAGGACGGCAGCCTCAAGGCCACCCTCAAGGATGGCCGCGAGCTGGTCACCGACTGTGTGTTCTATGCCACCGGCCGGCGCCCGATGCTGGACAACCTGGGCCTGGAAAACACTGGCGTCGAGCTGGATGCACGCGGTTACATTCGCGTTGACCAGCAGTACCAGACCACCGCGCCGTCGATCCTGGCCATTGGCGACGTGATTGGCCGCGTGCAACTGACTCCGGTGGCTCTGGCCGAGGGCATGGCCGTAGCGCGGCGCCTGTTCAAGCCCGAGCAATACCGCCCGGTGGACTACCAGAACATCCCCACCGCGGTGTTCAGCCAGCCGCCCATCGGCACCGTGGGCCTGACCGAGGAACAGGCACTAGAGGCCGGGCACAAGGTGCAGGTGTTCGAAAGCCGCTTCCGCGCGATGAAATTGACCCTGACCGACATCCAGGAAAAGACCCTGATGAAGCTGGTGGTAGATGCCGAGACCGACAAGGTGCTGGGCTGCCACATGGTCGGCCCCGACGCGGGCGAGATCATCCAGGGCCTGGGCGTTGCCCTGAAGGCCGGTGCGACGAAGCAGCAGTTCGACGAAACCATTGGCGTGCACCCGACGGCTGCCGAAGAGTTCGTGACCATGCGCACAGCCACGCGCTGAACATATTCCCCTGTGGGAACGGCCTTGTGTCGCGAAAGGGCCGCAAGGCCGCTCCCACAAAAAGCAGCCGCTGCAAAGGCTACACACTGCGCAATCCTTTGCTCAGCCCATTCCCTTCTATTAATACACCCCGTTTATAGCGAAAACCAATCACAAGCATGAGCTTTGCCAATGAGCCTTTATCGGGACCAGCGGTTAGGATTCTCTCCATCAACTGATTCCAACCCCATGAAGGAGCGTCTCTCATGCCAATCATCAACAGCCAGGTCAAACCGTTCAACGCCACCGCCTACCATAAGGGCGAGTTCGTCCAGGTCAGCGAAGCAGACCTGAAAGGCAAGTGGTCTGTCGTGTTCTTCTACCCGGCCGACTTTACCTTCGTCTGCCCGACCGAGCTGGGTGACCTCGCTGACAACTACGCCGAGTTCCAGAAGCTGGGCGTGGAAATCTACGGCGTGTCCACTGACACCCACTTCACCCACAAAGCCTGGCACGACACTTCGGACACCATCGGCAAGATCGAATACCCACTGATCGGTGACCCGACCCACGTCATCTCGCGCAACTTCGACGTGCTGATCGAAGAAGCCGGCCTGGCCGATCGCGGTACCTTCGTGATCAACCCGGAAGGCCAGATCAAGATCGTCGAACTGAACGACGGTGGTGTAGGCCGCGATGCTGCCGAACTGCTGCGTAAAGTGAAGGCCGCCCAGTACGTTGCCGCTCACCCAGGCGAAGTTTGCCCGGCCAAGTGGAAAGAAGGCGAAGCCACCCTGGCGCCATCGCTGGACCTGGTCGGCAAGATCTAAGTCCATGCGCCAGTCGCGGGCGGTGAGCAGCCGCCAAAGCTGAAGTAATTACCGCCCCGCCAAAACGCCCGGGCGAGCTCGCCTGGGCGTTTTTGTATCCGAGTTTTGAAAAAGGAATCGCCCCGTATGTTGGACGCCACGCTTAAATCGCAACTGAAAACCTACCTGGAGCGGGTCACCCAGCCGATCGAGATCGTTGCTTCCCTCGACGACGGCGCGAAGTCCCGCGAATTGCACGACCTGCTGGTGGAAATTGCCGGCCTGTCGAACCTCATTACCTTCAGCGCGGACGGTACCGATGCCCGTCGTCCTTCGTTCTCGCTGAATCGCCCGGGTGCTGCCCTTGATGGCAAAAGCATCAGCCTGCGCTTCGCCGGCATTCCCATGGGCCACGAATTCACCTCGCTGGTGCTGGCACTGCTGCAAGTCGGCGGCCATCCCTCCAAGGCCAGTGCCGAAGTGATCGAGCAGATCCAGGCGCTGGAAGGCGAGTACACCTTCGAAACCTACTTCTCGCTGTCGTGCCAGAACTGCCCGGACGTGGTCCAGGCGCTGAACCTGATGGCGGTACTCAACCCCAACGTGCGCCATGTGGCCATCGACGGCGCGCTGTTCCAGGCGGAAGTGGAATCGCGCAAGATCATGGCGGTGCCGAGCATCTACCTGAACGGCGAAGTGTTCGGCCAGGGCCGCATGGGGCTGGAAGAAATCCTCGGCAAGATCGACACCAGCGCCGGTGCTCGCCAGGCCGAGAAGATCAACGCCAAGGACGCCTTCGATGTGTTGGTGGTCGGCGGTGGCCCGGCCGGCGCCTCGGCAGCCATCTATGCCGCGCGTAAAGGCATCCGCACTGGTATTGCGGCCGAGCGTTTCGGCGGCCAGGTGCTCGATACCCTGGCCATCGAGAACTTCATCTCGGTACAGGAAACCGAAGGGCCGAAGCTGGCCACGGCGCTGGAAGAACACGTCAAGCAGTACGACGTGGACATCATGAACCTGCAGCGTGGTGAAGCGCTGATCCCGGCCACCGATGGCGGCCTGCACGAAGTACGGCTGGCCGGCGGCGCCTCGCTCAAGGCCAGGACCGTGATCCTGGCCACCGGTGCCCGCTGGCGCGAAATGAACGTGCCGGGCGAGCAGGAATACCGCGCCCGTGGCGTAGCTTACTGCCCGCACTGTGATGGCCCGCTGTTCAAAGGCAAGCGCGTGGCGGTGATCGGTGGTGGCAACTCGGGTGTGGAAGCGGCTATTGACCTGGCCGGTATCGTCGCTCAGGTAACCCTGATCGAGTTCGACAGCCAGTTGCGTGCCGATGCGGTACTGCAGCGAAAGTTGCACAGCCTGCCGAACGTGAAAGTGATCACCAGTGCGCTGACCACCGAAGTACTGGGCAATGGCGAAAAAGTGACCGGCCTGCGCTACAAGGACCGCACCAACGACCAGCAGCATGAAGTGGCATTGGAAGGCATTTTCGTGCAGATCGGCCTGCTGCCGAACACCGACTGGCTGAAAGGCACCGTCGAGCTGTCGCCACGTGGCGAGATCATCGTCGACGCCAAGGGCCAAACCAGCATCCCGGGTGTTTTTGCGGCGGGTGACGTGACGACTGTGCCGTACAAGCAGATCGTGATTGCGGTGGGTGAGGGGGCCAAGGCTTCGCTGGCGGCCTTTGACCACCTGATCCGCACTTCGGCACCGGCGTAAGCCTGTACCGGCCCTTTCGCGGCTAAAGCCGCTCCCACAGGTACTGCGCAGATTTTGAAAACTGTGCAGATCCCTGTGGGAGCGGCTTTAGCCGCGAAAGGGCCGGTACAAGCAAAGCCCGAGGATGTCTATGATTGTTGTAGACCCCCTCAGGAATCACACCCATGACCCTGATCAGCCGCGAACCCTGGTGGCTAGTCCCCCCACAGCCCGGGCAGCAAGAGCAGGACCTGCACTGGGGCTACCTGGAAATCTACGCCGACGGCCGCACCGTGTTCGTCGATCAGCGCCCCAGTGACCAGGAGCTGGCCGAGCGCAAAAGCTGCCGCAACTTCCCCGACCCCGAGCCGTGACGGCTCAGCCTTCCAGTTCGGCCAGGCGTGCTTCCAGCGCCGCGATGCGGGCCTCGAGGGCTTCGATGCGTTCTTCCGACACATTGCCGCCGCTACTGCGTGCGCTACCTTCCTGCTGCCGCGCAGCCAGTATCGCCTCGATTTCCGCCGGGTCACCCAAGGCATGGGTGTAGCGGTCCTCCCGCTGGCCGGCCTGGCGCGGCAGGTGCAAGGCCAGGCCGCGCGAGACCAGGCGCTCCAGCTGGTGCTGGATCTGCTCGGTATCGTCGAAGTCGTGCAGGCGGTTGCTGCGGGTCAGCAGTTCATTGAGGGTTTGCGGCCCGCGCAGGAACATCAGGCCCATCAGCACCAGTTGCGCCGGCACCAGTTCCAGCGCCTTGTCCACCCGGTGCTCCCAGCGGTCGGCGCGGCTGCCCATCTGCAGGCGCGTCATGTCTTGCCCTTCGAGGGCGCGCAGGGCCTGGCCGACCTGGCCTTGGGTGAGGTTCATCACCGGCTCGCGGCTGGTCTTCTGGTTGCAGGCCAGGACCAGGGCATTGAGTGTCAGCGGGTAGCTTTCCGGGCTGGTGGCCTGCTTCTCGATCAGCGAGCCGAGAATACGGATCTCGATGCTGTTGAAGCGGCCTTCGCCGGCGGTTTCGTGTTCTGACATGGCCCTGTCTCATTGCTGGGGAAAGGCCACTAGGGTAGGTAATGCCATCGTGTTAGGCAATTGGCACCTGTGGGAGCGGGTGAACCTGCCCCCACAGGTGCCAGGCAAACTCAGGCGTTACGCTGTTCTGCCTGACACGCCGCCGCAGTAAACAGCACATCGGTCGAAGAATTCAGCGCCGTCTCCGCCGAATCCTGCAGCACGCCGATGATGAAGCCCACCGCCACCACCTGCATGGCGATTTCGCTAGGGATGCCAAACAGGCTGCACGCCAGCGGAATCAGCAGCAGCGAGCCACCGGCCACGCCCGAGGCGCCGCAGGCACATACCGCTGCCACCACGCTGAGCAGCACAGCGGTCGGCAGGTCCACCGGAATACCCAGGGTATGCACCGCCGCCAGGGTCAGCACGGTAATGGTAATGGCGGCGCCGGCCATGTTGATGGTCGCACCCAGCGGGATCGACACCGAGTAGGTGTCCTCATGCAGGCCAAGGCGCTCCGACAGGGCAAGGTTGACCGGAATGTTGGCAGCCGAGCTGCGGGTGAAGAACGCGGTGATACCGCTTTCGCGCAGGCACAGCAGAGTCAGCGGGTAGGGGTTGCGGCGGATTTTCCAGTACACGATCAGCGGGTTCATCACCAACGCCACGAACATCATGCAGCCGATCAGCACCGCCAGCAGGTGCAGGTAGCCGAGCAGGGCGTCCAGGCCCGACTGGGCCAGGGTAGCGCTGACCAGGCCAAAGATGCCCAGCGGGGCGAAGCGGATGACTACGCGTACGATCAGGGTCACGCCATTGGACAGGTCCTCGACCACGGTGCGGGTGGTTTCGCCGGCATGGCGCAGGGCAACGCCCAGGCCTACGGCCCAGGTCAGCACACCGATGAAGTTGGCGTTGAGCAGGGCGTTGATCGGGTTGTCGACCGCACTCAGCAGCAGGTTCTGCAGCACCTCGCCGATGCCGCCTGGCGCGCTCAGCGTAGCCTCGCCGGTGCTCAGTACCAGGTTCGACGGGAACAGCATGCTGGCGAGCACGGCGACTACCGCAGCGCCGAAGGTGCCCAGCAGATACAGCCAGAGGATCGGGCGAATGTGGGTTTCCTGGCCGTGGCGGTGATTGGCGATCGAGGCCATGACCAGGATGAACACCAGCACGGGGGCCACCGCCTTGAGTGCGCTGACGAACACTTTCCCGAGGAAGCCCATGTCGCGGGCAATGGCGGGCGCAAGCAGGGCCAGGGCGATGCCTGCGATCAGGCCGATGACGATCTGCGTCACCAGGCTGGTGCGGTTGAGGAAGCGGAGGACGGGGGTCATGTGCAGCGGGGTCTCGGAATCTGGAAAGTGCGGGACTTTACCATAGAGCCTTGTAGGGCTGTTCCGGCCTTTTCGCGGGTAAACCCGCTCCCACAAGATCTCCACAGGGTTTCGAAGACTGTGATGAACCTGTGGGAGCGGGTTTGCCCGCGAAGAGGCCACCACGGCTACCAGTGAAACAACTCTCGCCGCGCGCCCTCGGTAATCGCCACGATCCCCGGGTGCTTGACCTTGCGCTCCACCGAAATGGCATAGAACGACTCGTGCACGGCCTCGGTCTGGCCGATCAACTGCACGCCATACTGGCGGCACACTTCCTCGGCAATCACGCTGGGCGCGACGAAGATGCCGCTGCCCGATTGCCCGAACGCCTGCATCAAGGCACTGTCATCGAACTCGCCGACGATCCGTGGCTGCACCTGCTGCTCACCCAGCCAGCGCAGCAGGCGGCTGCGTACCACGGTTTCCTGGCCGGGAATAAGCAAGGGCGCATCCTGCAGGCAGGCAGGAAAGGTCCCTTCCAGGCGTTGTGCCAGCGCCGGGGTGGCGAAGAAGCTCAAGCCGCACTCGCCCAGTTTCTGGCTATAGCCTTTGATGTCCAGGTGGTTGGGCATGGGGCTGTCGGAAATCACCAGGTCCAGGCGCTGGATCGCCAGGTCGGCCAGCAGCCGTTCGAGCTTGTCTTCACGGCAGTTGATACGCAGCACGTCGTCCAGCTCCATGGTCGGTGCCAGCAGGCGGTAGACGATGGACTTGGGCACCACGTCCGCCACACCCACGCGGAACAGGATCTGCTCCTGCGGGCCGGCCCGCAGCATGGCCTCCAGCTCGCCGCCCAGCTGAAACATCTGCTCGGCATAGATCAGCGTCTGGCGTCCTGTTTCGGTCAGCTCCAGCTGCCGCCCCACGCGCTGGAATAACTCCAGACCGTAAGTCTGTTCGAACAGGCTGATTTGCCCGCTGATGGTTTGCGGGGTCAGGTTCAACTGTTCACTGGCGCGGGCGATGCTGCCGGTCTTGGCCACGGCCCAGAAGTAGTGCAACTGCCGATAGTTGAGCATCGGTGCTTTTCCGGATTCGTAAAACCCGAAGTATAACCGCTGAAAATACGAATTTTCCTGATGTATTACGCTCTTTACAATGCGGCTCCATCAGGCGCCGTGTGCGCCGCCGGAATATCGACAAGCGAGGAACCCATGCTGCAACTCAAATCCATCGGCACGCCGCTGGTACTGGCCCTGGCCCTGTTTACCCTGGCCGGTTGCGAGCAGGCCGAGAAATCCGCCCAACAGATGCTCGACCAGGCCGCGCAGTCGGCCAAGCAGGCCATCGATGACACCAACAAGGCCGCGCAGCAGGCGTTGAGCGAGGCCATCGGCAGCGAAGGGCACAAGCCCAAGGACGCCGACAAGAAAGAAGACACCCAGGAAATCTGACCCCAACCGCTGCTGCAGGATTTGAACAATGGAATACTTGCTGGAACTCGTCGCTAGCCCTACCGCCTGGGTTGCCCTGGCTACGCTGGTGGCCATGGAAGTTGTACTGGGCATCGACAACCTGATCTTCATCTCCATCCTGACCAACAAACTGCCGGTGGAGTACCGCTCCAAGGCGCGCCGTATCGGTATCAGCATGGCCTTGGTCATGCGCCTGGCCTTGCTCAGTACGGTGGCCTGGATCGTCCAGCTGACCGACCCGGTATTCGAAGTGTTCGGTAATGCCTTCTCCTGGAAGGATGTGATCCTGATTGCCGGTGGCCTGTTCCTGCTGTGGAAGGCGACCAAGGAGATCCACGAAAACGTCGACCCGCACGGTGCCAAGGAAGAAGCCAAGGTGTCGTCGACGGTTACCCTGGGCTTTGCCGCGGCGATCTTCCAGATCCTGTTGCTGGACATCGTCTTCTCGGTCGACAGCATCATCACCGCCGTGGGCATGACCGAGCACCTGCCGATCATGATCATTGCCGTTATCACTGCGGTGATCGTCATGCTGGTGGCCGCCGACCCGCTGGCCAACTTCATCAACGACAACCCGACCGTGGTGATGCTGGCCCTGGGCTTCCTGATCATGATTGGCATGACGCTCATCGCCGAAGGTTTTGGCGCCCATGTACCGAAGGGTTATGTGTATGCGGCCATGGCCTTCTCGACAGCGATCGAGATCCTCAACATCCTGGCCCGTCGGGCACGGTTGAAGCGTGAGGCGGCTGAAGGTTGATGTGAAAAGGCGGGGCGCTTGCGCCCCGTTCGCGGGCAAGCCCGCGAAGGGGGTTAAGAAAAACTGAAGTCAGTGCACCCCGGCATGCCGCCGCGCCCGGCGCACAGGCTGTGGCTTGGCGGCGACCTGCGGTGGCAGGTGGTGGTGGGAATGACGCCGCACGATGCGCAGTACACCCCACAGCATGGCGGCTGCGACGCTCAGCCACATGCCCACCAGCATGAGGATTGCCACGGTCAGGCTCATCTGTGCCTCCATCTCTACAAGCCGCGCTCGGTCTGCCGACGCTGGCCTTCCAGACACTCCTTTAGTCTAGCCTTTCGCCTGTGACGTTCCATTGACCAAAGGTCTATTGCTTGGTCCGATTTGCTCCTAACCAGTGTCGGACTATACCCGCGCCGCTGTCCGACCTATGATCGGTGGCCAGAGCCGGGCGCTGCCTGCCCGGCGTTGGAGCAAGCGAGTGTCCATGCAGCAACATTCCTTCAAATCCGCCCCCCGTCGGCTGCTGGCTGCCTGCCTGGTGGCGGTCAGCCTGGCCGGTTGTGCCAGTGCCCCGCCCGCCAACCTCAAGGGCCTGCCGCAGCGGGTCGAGATCAGCAGCGTGCCGTTCTACCGTGGTAACGCCAACCATAGTGGGGCCATGGCCTTGGCGGCGGTATTGTCGCAACAGGGCGCGCCAATCACCCCAGGGTTGCTGGACAAGCCGTTGAACTTGCCCTTGGGCGCCGAGGCGCTGGACACCGGCATCCCACGCGTGGCGCGTGACTACGGCATGGTGGTGTATCCGCTGGACAAGCAGTTGGACGCGCTGCTGATCCAGGTGGCGGCGGGCAACCCGGTGCTGCTGCGTTACGAGGATGGTTCGGCCTGGTGGAGCGAGCCACGCTATGCCGTGTTGATCGGCTACGATCGCTACAAGCAGCGGGTGCTGTTGCGCTCGGGCATGCACCGGCGGCAGGTGATGGCGTTCGATGACTTTGCGTCGGCGTGGGCGAAGCTTGGGAGTTGGGCGGTGCTGGTGCAGCCACCGCGGCAACTGCCGGCACAGGTGGACCGCCAGCGCTGGCTGCAAGCTGCGGATGAACTGGCCCGGGCGGGGCAGGAGATTGCGGCGAAGCAGGCTGTGAGTAGCCTGAACAAGTAGCTTGGCCTGTTCCGGCCCTTTCGCGGGCAAACCCGCTCCAACAGGAAACCCGCTGCCCTCAGGTCCAGTGATATCCCTGTGGGAGCGGGTTTACCCGCGAAGAGGCCTGGCCTGCCTACATCAGAAACCCAGGCGATCACGCAGGCTGTAGTACCAGGCACCAATGGCGCTGAACGGCACGCGCAGCATCTGGCCACCCGGGAACGGGTAGTGCGGCAGGCCGGCGAAGGCGTCGAAACGCTCGGCCTGGCCACGCATGGCTTCGGCCAGCACCTTGCCCGCCAGGTGGGTGTAGGTTACGCCGTGACCCGAGCAGCCCTGGGAGTAGTAGATGTTGTCACCGATACGGCCAACCTGTGGCAGGCGCGACAGGGTCAGCAGGAAGTTACCTGTCCAGGCATAGTCGATCTTCACGTTCTTCAACTGCGGGAAGGCCTTGAGCATCTTCGGACGGATGATTGCCTCGATGTTGGCCGGGTCACGCGCGCCGTACACCACGCCACCACCGAAGATCAGGCGCTTGTCGCTGGTCAGGCGGTAGTAGTCGAGCAGGTAGTTGCAGTCCTCGACGCAGTAGTCCTGCGGCAGCAGGGTACGCGCCAGTTCGTCGCCCAGCGGCTCGGTGGTGATTACCTGGGTGCCGCATGGCATGGACTTGCTGGCCAGCTCCGGCACCAGGTTGCCCAGGTAGGCGTTGCCGGCGACGATGATGAACTTGGCGCGGACCTTGCCCTGCGGGGTGTGCACCACCGGGTTGGCGCCGCGCTCGATGCGTACGGCCGGGGTTTGCTCATAAATGATGCCGCCCAGCGACTCGACCGCGGCGGCTTCGCCCAGGGCCAGGTTCAGCGGGTGGATGTGGCCGCCGCTCATGTCCAGCATGCCGCCCACATAGTTGTCGCAGGCGACCACTTCGCGGATACGCTTCTGGTCCATCAGCTCCAGCTGGTTGTGGCCGAAGCGTTCCCACAGGCGCTTTTGCGACTCCAGGTGGCCCATCTGCTTGCTGGTGAGGGCAGCAAATACGCCACCGTCTTTCAGGTCGCACTGGATGTTGTACTTGGCCACGCGCTCACGAATGATGCGCCCGCCTTCGAAGGCCATCTGGCCCAGCAGTTGAGCCTGCTTGGGGCCAACGGTGCGTTCGATGACGTCGATGTCGCGGCTGTAGCTGTTGACGATCTGGCCACCGTTGCGGCCCGACGCGCCGAAGCCGACCTTGGCCGCTTCGACGATGCTTACCTTGAAGCCGTTCTCCAGCAGGAACAGGGCGCTGGACAGGCCGGTGTAGCCGGCGCCGATGATGCACACATCGGTTTCCACCTCACCCTGCAGCGCCGGACGTGGCGGCACCGGGTTGGCCGAGGCGGCGTAGTAGGACTGGGGGTAGGGGGTATTAGCCATGCTGCAGGAACCTCGTGTTTTATATTTTTAACGAATGTACCGATGCTATCAATAATAATAAACACCCGCTAGTCGTCCGTTGAAAATCCTTTACTCGGTCCCTGTCAGCGCGCCTTTCTATAAAAAGTTTAAGATTCAGTAGGTTAGCGTGAAAAAAAGTGTTGACAGGGTTTTTGGAATGAGTAGAATGCGCACCACACGACAGGCACATAGCTCAGTTGGTTAGAGCACCACCTTGACATGGTGGGGGTCGTTGGTTCGAGTCCAATTGTGCCTACCAAATCGAAGAAGGGGTGATCCGCAAGGGTCACCCCTTTTTTCATTGGGGTTTCATGCGGCCTGCGGCGCACAGTGCGCCCCTATGCTTGAATCTCGAAAGTTTTTGATTTTTCTCAAAAAAACGCTTTACAGGTACGCATTCGATCACTAATATGCGCACCACACGACAGGCACATAGCTCAGTTGGTTAGAGCACCACCTTGACATGGTGGGGGTCGTTGGTTCGAGTCCAATTGTGCCTACCAAACAAAAGTCCCGGTTTTCCGGGCGCAGCAAGGGCGATCCGAAAGGGTCGCCCTTTTTGCTTTTGCAAAACTATTGCAAAACCTCCCGCCTGGATCCCGGTCAGTCGAACCACCAATAAGCAGGGGGCCCCACGCAGCCATGGGGAGCGATAGTAATCGGGCGCGCAGCCGGCGAGAGGGCGTTTCCAAGGCTTGTGGCGATCCACTTGCTCAATGGCAATGGATCGCCAGGGTGAGATTGCTGCTAGGTGGTCGCACTTGCTTTGGTAGCAGACGATGCTCTTCGTATAATCCACGCACCCCAGGCCAAGCCGAGCATGGCTGCGATCACCGAAGCGGATAGTACGCCGAGTTTGGCTGCCCCTAATGAGCCATGGTCGACGAACGCGAGATTGGCGATGAAGATCGACATGGTGAAACCGATGCCGGCCAGCAGCCCAATCAGGACAATGCTGCGCCAGTTGACCTCGGCAGGAAGCGCGCACCAGCCCAAGCGGACCATCAGCCAACTGACGCTGACGATGCCCAAGGGTTTGCCTGCCACCAGCGCGACAGCGACAGCGATCATGACCCATTGGCGGGACTCGGCGGAGAGATCGACACCCGATAGGCTTACCCCGGCATTGGCCAAGGCAAACACCGGCATGATGCCGAACGCAACCCAGGGGTGTAAGGTTCCCTGCATGCGCACTACTGGTGGCACCAGTTCGCGCTGGGCCAGGCGCAGGCGTTTCAAAGGGTCCATGAGGTCGCTGGCATCCTGTTCAGGTGCCTTGGCACGTCCCAGCAACTCGCCGGTGAAGCGGGTAATTGCATCCAGCGGGCGCTCACGCATCGGCATTGCGGTCACAGGCGTCATCAGGCCCAGCACAACGCCTGCGAGGGTCGGATGGGCTCCGGTCAACAAGACGCCCAGCCAAGTGATCGCGCCAGGAATGATATACGCGTAGGCAGAGCCAACACCTATCTTCTGAAGCCCGATCACCATTAACAGACCGATCAACGCAACCCCGAAACCGCTGTAATCGAGGCCGCCCGAATAGAAGAACGCGATGATCAGCACTGCGATGATGTCATCGATGATCGCCAGGGCCAGTAGAAACACACGGACGTTGGACGGGATCGACTTGCCGAGCAGCGCCAGTACGCCTACCGCAAAGGCGATATCTGTAGCCGTCGGCACGGCCCAGCCTTGTTGTTCTGCCGAGGCGTGACCAAAACCCAGGTAGAGGAGCGCGGGTACGGCTACACCGCCGACGGCGGCGGCCATGGGTAGCGTGGCTTGCCGCAGGCTGGACAGTGCGCCCTCGTGGATCTCGCGACGGATCTCCATGCCCACGACAAGGAAGAAGATGGTCATCAAGCCATCATTGATCCAGAAATGCAGGGACTGCGAATAGATCAGCGAACCCACGCCGATCGTCAACGGTGTATGCCAAAGGCCGTCGTAGCTTTCGGCGGCTGGGGAATTCGCCCAGATCAGCGCAGCAATAGCTGCAACCAGCAGAACAATGCCGCTGACCGCTTCAATGTGCAGAAAGCGTTCAAGGTTGGCGAAGGCACGCTCGGCCAGTTCCTGGGCGCGAGGCAATTCCTGTTTATGCATAGGCGCAAGTACTCCCGCATGGCGGCCCGACCTGCGCTGTTCTTTAACCTGCCCCCACTGCACCGTGCAGCTGGCACCCATCCGGTAGTCTACCGAACAACTATTCTCAGATGAACGAAAAGTACCAAACCTAATGTTTCTCACCTGCTTGACGTCTGGCCTAGAATCGCCAGAAAGCTGGAGAGACGAGTACCAGTACGGTCAGGATTTCGAGCCGCCCAAGGAGCATGCCAATCGTCAGCAGCCATTTCGCAGCGTCTGATAACGAGGCGAAATTACCAGCAGGCCCGATAAGTGTACCCAGCCCCGGTCCAACGTTGCACACGGCGGTAGCTGCCCCGCTCAACGCCGTCATCCAGTCGAGCCCCAGCAGAGAGAGGCCAAGGGCGATGACCGCGATGGTGATCGAGAAGAAGAACGAAAACGTCAGCATTGAGCGCACGATCTCTTCATCGATGGGGTGCCCATTGTATTTCTTCGAGATCGTTGCCCTTGGGTGGATCAATTGTTTCAGGCTGCTGACAAGCAAGGCCGCGGCCACCTGGAAACGAAATATCTTCAGACCGCCAGCGGTAGAGCCTGAGCAGCCGCCGACGAACGTCAGATAAAAGAACAGCATGATCGCGAAGCTGCCCCAAAGGGTGTAATCACCGACGGCAATGCCTGTGGTGGTCACCACCGAGGTCACATTGACCGCAACGATACGAAACGCATCCCACCAGGAGAAGTCGCTGTGCCAGCTCAGCCAGGTTCCGACAGCGACCCACATGAAGACAAGGAAGCCCAGAAAACCGCGAACCTGATGGTCCTTGAGCAGGGCGCGCCGATGGCCACGCAATGTGGCCACATACAGGGTGAAGGGCAGGCTGCCGAGAATCATGATGACCACGGCCACCCAATGCACTGCAGGTTGCACCCAATGCCCCAGTGAGGCATCCGAAGTGGAGAATCCTCCGGTCGAAATCAGTGACATCGAATGATTGATGGCTTCGAACGGGGTCATTCCGGCCGCCCACAACGCCCATGTCCCCAGTGCTGTCAGGCTCAGGTAGACCAGCAGGATCATCTTGGCCGCCACATGCGAGCGCGGGGTCACTTTGTCGGACCAGTCCGACGACTCTGTCTGGAACAGGCGCATGCCGCCCACGCGCAGTAATGGCAGGATCGCGACGGCCATGCCGATAAAGCCAATGCCTCCCAGCCAGTGAAGCAGAGAGCGCCAGATCAGCAGCCCCGGCGATGCACTGTCCAGACCGGTCAGTACTGTCGAGCCGGTTGTGGTGATTCCCGACATGGTTTCGAAGAACGCGTCCGTATAGCTGATGTGCCGAATGAACACCATCGGCAGGGCCGCAAATGCGCACACGATGACCCAGCTCGCCGTTGTCAGGAAATACATGTCCCTGGCCCGCAGTTGCGGTGTGTCGGGCACTCCACGAGCCACCATGACCAGGCCGGCGCACAGGACGATGAGGCTCGACCAGAGGAATGCGCCGAGGTCGTCGCTGCGGTCATGCAGCAGCAGCGTCAGCATCGGGATCACCATGCTGATGGCCAAAGTGATCAGGAATACACCAATAATGAAGGCGATGAAACGCAGTGCAGGAAGCGGCATTGAGCAAGCTCGTTTGGACATTGTCAGCAGTATTGCCTGCGCTACGGCAATGTCGAGTGAGAAAGGGGCGATTCAGCCCTGCCATTCAAGTCTATCAGGCAGAGAACAAAAGCCAGTTAGCAAGGGATTGTTCAGCATAATCCTGCGACAACCTCTCTCCCAGCCTTAGTGATCATGACGCTGGAATTCACGCATGAAGCAGCGTGTAACGTTTGGTCGCGGTTCGGGGTATTGCCCGGCGTGCTAGAATCCGCTCCTTCGAATCTGGAGGTACACGCGTGCGCAAACTGGCTGTGGTAATGGCAGTGTTCGCCCTGGCGGGCTGTGAGAACGAGGTCGAAGGCGTGCACAAACAGGTGGCCGAACACCTGCACAACCCCAAGACCGCCAAGTTCGGTAACGTGCGGATTGACACCCAAGGCACCATCTGCGGTCAGGTCCGCGGCAAGGATGATGCCGGGCAGTACGAGGCCTACCGCAGCTATGTGGCGATCAAGCGTGATGGCCAATACGAAATCATCGTAGACGACAGCGGCAACAACCTGCGCATCCGCGAAATGTGTGGCGGCGCCGAGCTGCAACGCCGCGCCGAAGCCCTGGCTGGCCAACCGGCCCCGCAAGGCTGGGATGTGGAAGTGATCCAGGGCGCCAACATGGGTGCACTCAGCGACATGACCGCACGCTTGATCGAAAAGGGCATTCCGTCCTCGGTGGAGTATCGCGACGGCAAGCCGGTGGTGCTGATGGGGCCGTTCCCGAGCCGTGAAGAAGCCGAAGCACGCAAGGCCGAGGTGATGGCCAAACTGGGCACCGATTCGGTGGTCATCCAGCACGGCGCAGCACGCTAAACCCAGCCCTTTCTGTCACGTAGAGGGCTGAATTCGCGAGCGCTAACTCAATGAGCTATGCGCAGTTCTACGAGAGCAGCCTTGTGCCGCGAAGGGGCCTTACTGGTAATGCATATCTGTTGCCCGTACCGGCCTCTTCGCAGCACAAGGCTGCTCCTACAAAGGCCGCGCCAGCTTCTGGATTTTGAGTGGTCACACCTGCGCTAGACATTGTTCGCACAAGTTTGGCTATGCTTGGCAGGAAGATGCCGAACGGGGAGGGCCTCATGTCTACACTGGAGCGGGCCATTGCCGTGGCCGCCAGGGCGCATGAAGGGCAGTACGACAAGGGTGGGGCTGCTTATATCCTCCACCCGTTACGTGTGATGATGCGGGTTTCTACACCTGAGCAACGGATTGTCGCAGTGCTTCACGATGTGATCGAAGATACTTCGCTGACCCTGTCCGACCTGGCGCGCGAGGGCTTCGCGCTGAAAATCCTTGCCGCCTTGCTGGCGCTCAGCCGCCGTGAGGGCGAGGCCTACCAGGACTTCGTGGTGCGCCTGGGCGGTGATCCGCTGGCGCGTACGGTCAAACTGGCCGACCTGGCCGACAACAGCGACCTTTCGCGCATCCCTTGCCCGGGCCCCGCTGACCTGGCACGGCTGGCGCGTTACCGCGAAGCCAGCGCCTACCTGCAGGCGTTGGTCTGAGGTTCAGCCACAGGTCTTGAGGTTGACCGGCCCGACGAACTCGTTGCCCCGTCCCATCACACAGGCCACCTGCTGGTTGCGTTGTCGCTCCCAGGCTTGCGGCGGGTAGGTCCTGTTCCAGGCTTCGAACAACTGGCGGTCCTGCCGGGACATGCGCAGGTTGTACTGCTTGCTCATGGGCCGAAGGGGGTGGTCAGAAACAGGCAAACAGCCGCGAAAAGCGAAACTCTCATGCGCGGTCAGTCTTCCTTCGGTACAGTCCAGAAAATCTGCACGCCGCCATCGTCGCGGTGGGCGAGGGTGACATTGTCGTTTTCGGCAATTTCCTCGAGCAGGGTTTCCCAGTCTTCCGGGGTTTCCTGCTCCAGGCGGAAGATCAGCGCCGCGCGACTGCGCTGGGCGGTGGGGCTGTTGATGATCTTCTGAATGCGCACACCCAGTTGTTCATAGCTGCTCGGGGTGGAGGAGGCGGTGCTGGACACAAGCATTTCCTTGTTTTGCTGTATGCGCATACAGTATTTCACCGTAAGTAATTTCGCAACAGCTTGTCAGGCGAAAGCTGTGCTCAAGCCTGAGCCGATCCGTGCCCGGCGTTATCCAAATCTCCCGGAAGATCCGCTGCGACGCTTCGCGATACAAGGCCGCATGCGGGCGTATTCCGTTCGGGATTCCGAACAAATGCAGGAAAATACGTTCGGTTTTTCGGAAAAATCCGGATAAACTGCCCCGGGCTCGACTTGACCTCCGATAGCCAGACGTATTTGACAAAACCCGGTCCTGTTTCCATAGTTGGTCAAAGCAAACGTTTGCGATCCGACAAAAAACACAAGATTCGGAGTCATCGTCCATGAAACTGCCGTTCCCCGGTCGTCTGCTGGCCCTCGCGGTCATTTCCTCGCTGTCCTTTACCCTGCCGTTTTCTGCCGCCCACGCCGAAGACAAGCCCAAGGTTGCCCTGGTCATGAAGTCGCTGGCCAACGAGTTCTTCCGCACCATGGAAGACGGCGCCAAGGACTACCAGAAAGCTCACGCCGATGAATTCGAGCTGATTGCCAACGGCATCAAGAACGAGACCGATACCGGCGAGCAGATCCGCATCGTCGAGCAAATGGTCAACGCTGGTGCCAAGGCCCTGGTCATAGCTCCGGCCGACTCCAAGGCGCTGGTGTCGGCGGTGAAGAAGGCCATGGACCAGGGCGTGGTGGTGATCAACATCGACAACCGCCTGGACCCGGCACTGCTCCAGAGCAAAGGCATCAGCGTACCCTTCGTCGGCCCCGACAACCGCAAGGGCGCGCGCCTGGTCGGCGACTTCCTGGCCAACGAGAAGCTCAAGGCCGGCGACCAGGTCGGCATCATCGAAGGCGTGCCGACCACCACCAACGCCCAGCAGCGCACTGCCGGCTTCAAGGACGCCATGGAAGCCGCGCAGATCAAGATCGTCTCGGTGCAGAGCGGCAACTGGGAAATCGACAAAGGCAACGCCGTCGCTGCTTCCATGCTCAACGAATACCCCGACCTGAAAGCCCTGCTGGCCGGCAACGACAGCATGGCACTGGGCGCCGTGTCGGCCGTGCGTGCCGCTGGCAAGACCGGGCAGGTGCAAGTGGTGGGCTACGACAACATCAACGCCATCAAGCCGATGCTCGCCGATGGCCGCGTGCTCGCCACCCTCGACCAGGCGGCCAGCCAGCAGGCGGTGTACGGCATCCAGGCGGCGCTGAAAATGGTCAAGGGCGAGAAGCCGGATGTGGATGCCGACAACGTCATCCAGACCCCGGTCCAACTCATTACCAAGCCCTGATCGCTGGCAGGAGAAACGGCCATGCCTGCATCGGCCAATGAAGTGGTGCTCGCCGCCAGCGGCCTGGGCAAGACCTACGCCCAGCCTGTGCTCGGCGAGGTCAGCCTGAACCTGCGGGCCGGCGAAGTGCTGGCCTTGACCGGCGAGAATGGCGCGGGCAAGAGTACCCTGTCCAAGCTCATCAGTGGCCTGGAACCCCCCACTACCGGGCACATGCGCTACCGCGGCCAGGCCTACGCGCCCGGTAGCCGCAGCGAGGCCGAGCGCCTCGGCGTGCGCATGGTCATGCAGGAACTGAACCTGCTGCCCACGCTGACCGTGGCCGAAAACCTGTTCCTCGACAACCTTCCCGGTCGCTTCGGCTGGATCAGCCAAAAGCGCCTGCGCCAACTGGCCACGGCGGCCATGGCCCAGGTCGGCCTCGACGCAATCGACCCGGACACCCCGGTTGGCGAGCTGGGCATCGGCCATCAGCAGATGGTTGAGATCGCCCGCAACCTGATCGGCGACTGCCATGTACTGATCTTCGACGAACCCACCGCCATGCTCACCGCGCGCGAGGTGGAGCTGCTGTTCACCCAGATCGAGCGCCTGCGCCAGCGTGGCGTGGCCATCGTGTACATCTCCCACCGCCTGGAAGAACTGCAACGCGTGGCCCAGCGCATCGTCGTGCTGCGCGACGGCAAGCTGGTGTGCGACGAGCCGATCCAGCGTTACAGCAGCGCCGAACTGGTCAACCTGATGGTCGGCCGCGAGCTGGGCGAGCATATCGACCTGGGCCGCCGGCAGATCGGCGCGCCACTGCTCAAGGTGGACAAGCTCAGCCGCGCGGACAAGGTGCGTGAAGTGTCGTTCGATGTCAGGGCAGGGGAGATCTTCGGCATCTCCGGCCTGATCGGTGCCGGCCGTACTGAGCTGTTGCGCCTGATCTACGGTGCCGACCGCGCCGACAGTGGCAGTATCGCGCTCGGCCAGCCACCGCAGGCGGTCACCATCGACTCGCCCAGGGCCGCCGTGCAGGCCGGTATCGCGCTGATCACCGAAGACCGCAAAGGCGAGGGCCTGCTACTGACGCAGTCGATCAGCGCCAACATCGCCCTGGGCAACCTCGGCGCGGTATCACGGGCCGGTGTGCTCGATGGCGAGGCCGAAAAGGCCTTGGCCGAGCGCCAGATCCAGGCCATGCGCATTCGCAGTGCCGGCCCGCAGCAGGTGGTGGGTGAGCTGTCGGGCGGCAACCAGCAGAAGGTGGTGATCGGTCGCTGGCTGGAGCGCGACTGCCGGGTGCTGCTGTTCGACGAGCCCACCCGTGGCATAGACGTCGGCGCCAAATTCGACATCTATGGCCTGCTGGCCGAACTGGCGCGCCAGGGCAAGGCCCTGGTGGTGGTGTCCAGCGACCTGCGCGAACTGATGCTGATCTGCGACCGCATCGCCGTGCTGTCGGCCGGGCGCTTGGTCGACACCTTCGAGCGTGACCATTGGAGCCAGGACCAGTTGCTGGCCGCGGCCTTCGCCGGTTATCAGAAACGTGACGCACTGCTGCATGATGCAGCCCCCAGGATGGATGCATGAAAACCACCCCGCTCGACAGCCAAGGCGCCGCACCGGTGCGCCGCAGTGCTACCTACCTTGGCCTGGGTACCTACTTGGGCCTGGCCGGCGCCTTGCTGGCGATGATCGTGCTGTTCTCGTTCCTCAGCAGCCACTTCTGGTCGTACAACACCTTCAGTACCCTGGCCAACCAGATCCCCGACCTGATGGTGCTGGCGGTGGGCATGACCTTCGTGCTGATCATCGGCGGTATCGACCTTTCGGTGGGCTCGGTGCTGGCGCTGGCGGCCTCGACGGTCAGTGTGGCGATCCTCGGCTGGGGCTGGGGCGTGCTGCCTTCGGCCCTGCTGGGTATGGCCGTGGCCGCGCTGGCCGGCAGCATCACCGGCGGCGTCACTGTAGCCTGGCGCATTCCGTCGTTCATCGTCTCGCTTGGCGTGCTGGAAATGGCCCGCGGCCTCGCCTACCAGTTCACCGACTCGCGCACTGCCTATATCGGCGATGCCTATGCCTGGTTCTCCAACCCCATCGCATTCGGCATCTCGCCGGCATTCATCATCGCACTGCTGGTGATCGTGCTGGCCCAGTTGGTGCTGACCCGCACGGTGTTCGGCCGCTACCTGATCGGCATCGGTACCAACGAAGAGGCCGTGCGCCTGGCCGGCATCGACCCGCGCCCGTACAAGGTGCTGGTGTTCGCGCTGATGGGCCTGCTCGCCGGCCTGGCTGCACTGTTCCAGATCTCGCGCCTGGAAGCCGCCGACCCCAATGCCGGCTCCGGCCTGGAGCTGCAGGTGATCGCTGCCGTGGTGATTGGCGGTACCAGCCTGATGGGCGGGCGTGGCTCGGTCATCAGTACCTTCTTTGGTGTACTGATCATTTCGGTGCTGGCCGCCGGGCTGGCACAGATCGGTGCCAGCGAACCGACCAAGCGCATCATCACCGGGGCGGTGATCGTCATCGCCGTGGTGCTCGACACTTACCGTAGCCGGCGTGCAGGCCGGCGGAACTGAGAACATGGCAACCATCAAAGACGTCGCGGCACTGGCGGGTATTTCCTACACCACCGTGTCCCATGTGCTGAACAAGACCCGGCCGGTCAGCGAGCAGGTACGGCTGAAAGTAGAGGCCGCCATCGCCGAGCTCGACTACGTGCCCAGCGCCGTGGCCCGTTCGCTGAAGGCGCGCAGCACGGCCACCATCGGCTTGCTGGTGCCCAACAGCGTCAACCCGTACTTCGCCGAGCTGGCGCGGGGCATTGAAGACGCCTGCGAGCGCAACGGCTACTGCGTGATCCTGTGCAACTCCGACGACAACCCGCAGAAGCAGCGCAGCTACCTGCGCGTGCTGCTGGAAAAGCGCATCGACGGCCTGGTGGTGGCCTCGGTGGGGCAGGACAGCGACCTGCTGCAAAGCCTGGCTGGCGTGCGCACGCCAATGGTGATCGTCGACCGCGAACTGGACGGCGTGGATGCCGACCTGGTGCGCATTGACCACGAGCAGGGCGCCTACCTGGCCACCCGACACTTGCTGGAGCTTGGCCACTGCGACATCGCCTACATCGGCGGCCCCGCCGAGACCGGCGTTACCCAGCTGCGCCTGAGCGGCTTCCGCCGCGCCATGGCCGAGGCCTGTGTGCCGGTGCTGGGCAACCGTGTGCTGCACTGCGACTTCACCAGCCCCGGTGGCCATGCAGTGGCAACCCGCTTGCTGGAGGGCAAACGGCCCACGGCGATTTTCGCTGGCAACGACATGATCGGTTTCGGCGTGCTGCGTGCCGCGGCCGAACGCAATATCAACGTGCCCGGCGAGCTGTCGGTGATCGGCTTCGACGACATCGAGCTCAGCCGCTATGTGTACCCACCGTTGACCACGGTGGGCCAGTCGATCCGCGAGCTGGGCGAGAGCGCCGCGTCGCTGTTGCTGGCGCGTATCGGCACACCTAGGCAGGGTGCGGCAGAGCAACGTATCGTCGCCCCGCGCATCGTGCTGCGCGAGTCCACCGGGCCACGCTCGGACCTGTTCAACGATTGCCGCTAATGCTAAGGAAATGTCATGAATGCCAAGGTTGTGGTAGTCGGTAGCCTCAACATGGACCTGGTGGCCCGCGCCCAGCGCCTGCCCCGTGCCGGCGAAACACTCCCCGGCGAAAGCTTTTTCACCGTGCCGGGCGGCAAGGGGGCCAACCAGGCAGTGGCCGTGGCACGCCTGGGCGGCAGCGTGGCAATGATCGGCAACGTCGGCGACGATGCCTATGGCCAGCAACTGCGCCAGGCCCTGTATGTAGAGGGTGTCGACTGCCGGGCGGTCGATACCTGCCCAGGCGTGTCCAGCGGTGTGGCGCTGATTACCGTGGATGCCGCCAGCCAGAACTGCATCGTCATTATCCCCGGTAGCAACGGCCTGCTTACGCCGCAGTCGGTACAGCGCTTCGATGCGCTGCTGCAGGCGGCCGAGGTGATCATCTGCCAGCTGGAAGTGCCGGCTGACACCGTGGCCTGGACATTGGCCAGGGGGCGTGAGCTGGGCAAGCAGGTGATCCTGAACCCGGCACCCGCGACCGGCCCCTTGCCGGCGGATTGGTTCGCCCACATCGACTACCTGACGCCCAACGAAAGCGAAGCCGAAGCCCTGAGCGGTATTGCGATAACCGACCTGGACAGTGCCCGGCGCGCCGGCGAGCGCTTGCTGCAACTGGGGGCGGGCAAAGTGATCATTACCCTGGGCGCGCAAGGGGCCTTGCTGGTCACCGCCCAGGGCCACCAGCACTTCCCCGCGCCGGTGGTGCAGCCGCTGGACACCACCGCAGCTGGTGACACCTTCATTGGTGGCTTTGCCGCTGGCCTGGTACGCGGCCTGGAGGAGGGCGAAGCCATCGTCTTCGGTCAGCGCGCCGCGGCCTTGTCGGTCACCCGCGCCGGCGCCCAGCCGTCGATCCCTTACCTGGCGGAACTGACACCATGAAGAAAACCCCACTGCTGAACATCGCCCTGTCGCGGACCATTGCCGGTATGGGGCATGGTGACATCCTGGTGATCGGCGATGCCGGGCTGCCGGTGCCGCCGGGCGTCGAACTGATCGACCTGGCCGTTACGCCTGGGTTACCGGATTTTTCCAGTGTACTGCGGGCGGTGCTGAGCGAGTTGCAGGTGGAGCGCCATGTGTTGGCCGAAGAGATGCAGAAAGTGGTGCCTCCGGCACTGGTCGAGATCGAGCGCCTGAAGGGCAAACTGGGCAAGCGCGAATGGCTGAGCCATGAAGATTTCAAAGTGCTGTCGCGCAGTGCTCGTGCGGTCGTGCGCACTGGCGAGTGCCAGCCCTACAGCAACATCGCGCTGATTTCCGGCGTGACTTTCTAGCTCGTCCTCCTGTCAGCGCAGCCCCCCTGTGGGAGCGGGTTCACCCGCGAACACCGGCGAAGCCGGTGCCATCCACCGCGCTGCCTTCTTCGCGGGTAAACCCGCTCCCACAGGGATTTGCGGTGTTTCAGGAATACCAATCCAGGCAACAGGAGTGCCACCCATGCTCAAACCCCTGCTATAAGGAATCGCCTTCATGGCCGCAGCCACCACCCTCCAGGCCGCCCCCATCGACCTGATCATCGATACCGACCCAGGCGCCGACGACGTGGTCGCGCTATTCCTGGCCATGGCCTCGCCCGAGGAACTCAACATTCGCGCCATCACCACCGTGGCCGGCAACGTGCGCCTGGAAAAAACTTCGCGCAATGCTCGCCTGGCCCGCGAATGGGCCGGCCGCGAAGACATCCCGGTGTACGCCGGCGCCGCTCGCCCGCTGGTGCGCAAGCCGATCTACGCCGCCGACGTCCACGGCGAGGAAGGCCTCACCGGCATCCAGGTTCATGAACCGAAAACGCCGCTGGCCCAGGGCAATGCCGTGCAATACCTGGTCGACACCCTTGGCGCCGCCAAGCCGCACAGCATCACCATCGCCATGCTCGGCCCGCAGACCAACCTGGCCCTGGCGCTGATCCAGCGCCCGGATATCGTCAAAGGCATCAAGCAGGTGGTGGTCATGGGCGGCGCTCATTTCAACGGCGGCAACATCACCCCGGCGGCGGAATTCAACCTCTATGCCGACCCGCATGCCGCCGAAGTGGTGCTGGCCAGCGGTGTGCAACTGACCTACCTGCCGCTGGACGTCACCCACAAGCTGCTGACCAGCGACGCCCGCCTCAAGCAACTGGCAGCGGTGAACAACCAGGCCAGCAAACGGGTGGTGGATATCCTCAATGCCTACATTACCCACGATATGGACCTGTACGGCATGCCCGGCGGCCCGGTGCATGACGCCAGCGTGATCGCCTACCTGCTCAAGCCCGAGCTGTTCAGCGGCCGGCGCATCCATATGAGCATCGACAGCCGCGAAGGCCCCAGCTTCGGCCAGACCCTTGCCGACTGGTACGGCGTGCTCAGGCAGCCTGCCAATGTGATGTGGGTGGAGCAGGGCGATGCCCAGGGCCTGTTCGACCTGCTCAGCGCCCGTTTGGCTCGATTGGAATAGCCGTGTGCGGCGCGTAGCGCTCGAACACCTGGTCGAAGAAGCTGCGTGCCGCCTCGGCGCCGCGATCGCGCACCAGCAGGTCGATGGCAATCAGCAGCAACTCCTCCGGCGTGCCAGGGCTGTACGCGCTCTGGCCCTCGGCCCATTTGACCTTGATATCGGCTTCGATGCTGTGGCTGCTCATGAAAGGCTCTCGCTTGGGGCCCGGGACGAAGGGGCGAACACTGACCCTGGTGTTCGATGGAGGCGGGGTGCGCTCCACTTCTTGCACTAAATCATGACTTTGCGTCAGTGACCTTGCGGCTTAAGCATATGGCAAACGCAGCGGCTTGTGCAAAATCCGGTCACGATTGCGTTTTCGCCTCTGCTGGCGAGTTCAGGCAGACTTGACCGGTTGTGCAACAAAAGATGAGCGGAACTGTCGGATCAGACAGTTCCCGGACCGATTTAGGAGGCTTCATGTTCCGTACCCGTGCTTACCTGGCAACCCTGGCGGTGGCTGCTGTCCTGGCTGGTTGCAGCACTGGTGGCAGTTCTGCTGGCGGCGCAGCCCCAGTCGCGTCAGCTGGCAACGATGGTCGCTGCGAAGCCAGCGGCGCCGATTTCGCCATTGGCAAGCCAGCCAGTGCCGAACTGCTGGAGCAGGCGCGGAAAGCCAGTGGCTCGCAAATGGCCCGCATTCTCAAACCGCATGATGTGGTCACCCTGGAGTACCGCTCCGAGCGCTTGAACCTGAATGTGGACGAGCAGGGCAAGGTGATTCGCGTCAACTGCGGTTGATACGCGGTCCTTGTGGGAGCGGCCTTGTGTCGCGAAAGGGCCGCAAAGCGGCCCCGGCCATTGATGCTGCGAAGCTGAAAACCTTGGGGTCGCTACGCGCCCCTTTCGCGACACAAGGCCGCTCCCACAAGAAAAGCCGCGCCCGCATGGGCCAGCCCCGTCAGCCCATGCAGCACCCATAAAAAAACCCGCCACAAGGGCGGGTTTTTTTACAGCTATCCGAATTACTCCGGACGAACCTGTGCAGCCTGCATGCCCTTCTGGCCGCGCTCGGCGACGAAGGAAACAGTCTGGCCTTCTTTCAGGCTCTTGAAGCCGTCAGTTTCGATGGCCTTGAAGTGTACGAACAGGTCGTCGCCGCCGCCTGCTGGGGTGATGAAGCCGTAGCCTTTCTCATCATTGAACCATTTGACGGTGCCTTGTTGGCGATTGGACATGGGGTGAATCTCCAGAACATTTAGTTTTTCAGTGGTGCAATGCGGCCGAGGCTACGGAGCACGGGACACATCATAGTCTAATTCTGCGCATCTAGCGCCTTTTACCTTCGCAGGATATTGATTCAGCTCAAAGAATGGCTGATCTGCTCTGGCTTTAAGGTTTCAGCTCTTTGCTGCGCAGGCCTGTCTCACGACCGTCTGGGCCTTCTGCATCAGCTTGGCGTCCACGCCATCCTTGCTGTCGAGGTCGGCAATCTCCGCGTCGGTGAAATTCTTTTTGATGGCTTGGGCGCCACATTCGCAGTGTTTTTTCGCGGTCGCAGCATCAACGCCCTGGCCGCTGGCCACCTGCGTGCACTGGGCCATGTAGCCGGCCTCCTTTCCGGGCGGGAAGTTGCCGGCGTTCGCAGCCATGGGCAGCAGCAGGGCCCCAGCGGCCGCCAGGGCCAGAAGAGACGGAACTCGCATAACCAGTTACTCCTTGGGTTAAGGTCTCATCAAGAGTAGGTTGCTTCCCAAGGTCTGATAGGAATTTTTCCGTGTAAGTTCAGCCGAAGTCTGTAATTTCCAAATATTTCTGCCTGCTGTGCAACCCGCGTGCTAGCATGGCCGGCTTGCAGCTACAACTTGCAGCTATCTTTTTTCTTTCCAGTCACTCTGGTTCGTCCCTGACAAGCCGAAAGGCTTCTGCCACTGTGAGGCAGGCTTCCCGCTGAGGAAGGCAGGTCGGATCTTGTACTGGCTCATCCCAACCCACGTGACCTTTGGTAGGGGTCACCACTAGGAGAGGAGGCGCCATGCCCGTTATTACTCTTCCCGATGGCAGTCAGCGTTCGTTCGATCATGCCGTATCCGTAGCCGAAGTCGCCGCTTCCATCGGCGCCGGCCTGGCCAAGGCCACCGTGGCCGGCAAGGTCGACGGCAAGCTGGTTGATGCCTGCGACCTGATCAGCAACGACGCCACCCTGCAGATCATCACCCCTAAAGATGAAGAGGGACTGGAGATCATCCGTCACTCGTGCGCCCACCTGGTCGGCCACGCAGTGAAGCAGCTGTACCCGACCGCCAAGATGGTGATCGGCCCGGTTATCGACGAAGGCTTCTACTACGACATCGCCTACGAGCGCCCCTTCACCCCTGAAGACATGGCCGCCATCGAAAAGCGCATGATGGAGCTGATCGACAAGGATTACGACGTCATCAAGAAGGTGACCCCGCGTGCCGAAGTCATCGACGTGTTCAAGGCCCGTGGTGAAGACTACAAGCTGCGCCTGGTCGAAGACATGCCGGACGAGCAGGCCATGGGCCTGTACTACCACGAAGAATACGTCGACATGTGCCGCGGCCCGCACGTGCCGAACACCCGCTTCCTCAAGGCATTCAAGCTGACCAAGCTGTCCGGCGCCTACTGGCGCGGTGATGCCAAGAACGAGCAGCTGCAGCGCGTGTACGGCACCGCCTGGGCCGACAAGAAGCAACTGGCGGCGTACATCCAGCGCATCGAAGAAGCGGAAAAGCGCGACCACCGCAAGATCGGCAAGCAGCTCGACCTGTTCCACCTGCAGGAAGAAGCCCCGGGCATGGTGTTCTGGCACGCCAATGGCTGGACCGTATACCAGGTGCTCGAGCAGTACATGCGCCAGGTCCAGCGCGCCAACGGCTACCAGGAAATCAAGACCCCGCAGGTTGTCGACCGCATCCTCTGGGAGCGTTCCGGCCACTGGTCCAACTACGCCGAGAACATGTTCACCACTTCGTCGGAAAGCCGTGACTACGCGGTCAAGCCGATGAACTGCCCGTGCCACGTGCAGGTGTTCAACCAGGGCCTGAAGAGCTACCGCGACCTGCCGCTGCGCCTGGCCGAGTTCGGTGCCTGCCACCGTAACGAGCCGTCCGGCGCCCTGCACGGCATCATGCGCGTGCGTGGCTTCGTACAGGACGACGCGCACATCTTCTGCACCGAAGAACAGGTGAAGAAAGAAGCCGCCGACTTCATCAAGCTGACCCTGGACGTGTACAAGGACTTCGGCTTCACCGACATCGCCATGAAGCTGTCGACCCGCCCGGCCAAGCGCGTGGGTTCCGAAGAGCTGTGGGACCGTGCCGAAGGCGCACTGGCCGACGCCCTGAACGAATCGGGCCTGGAGTGGGAATACCAGCCGGGCGAGGGCGCCTTCTATGGCCCGAAGATCGAGTTCACCCTGCGCGACTGCCTCGGCCGTAACTGGCAGTGCGGTACCCTGCAGTACGACCCTAACCTGCCAGAACGCCTGGATGCCAGCTATATCGCCGAAGATAACAGCCGTGTTCGCCCGGTCATGCTGCACCGTGCAATCCTCGGTTCGTTCGAGCGCTTCATCGGCATGCTGATCGAGCACTACGCTGGCGTGTTCCCGGCCTGGCTGGCACCAACCCAAGCCGTGATCATGAACATCACCGACAAGCAGGCCGATTTCGCCCTCGAGGTGGAAAATACCCTGAACGGTAGCGGTTTCCGTGCCAAGTCGGACTTGAGAAATGAGAAGATCGGCTTTAAAATCCGCGAGCATACTTTGCTCAAGGTCCCGTACCTTTTGGTTATAGGGGATCGCGAAGTCGAAACGCAGACCGTCGCCGTACGCACCCGTGAAGGCAAAGACCTCGGCTCCATGCCGGTGGCTGAATTCACGCAGCTGCTCAACAGCGCTGTCGCCCAGCGCGGTCGCCTAGAATCGGAGTAATGACTATTAAGCGTGAAATGAGAAACGATAAACGAACTGCACCGAAAGCCCCGATCAACGAGAATATCTCGGCACGCGAGGTTCGGTTAATTGGCGCTGACGGCGAGCAGATTGGCATCGTCTCGATTGATGAAGCGCTTCGTATCGCTGATGAAGCGAAGCTGGATCTGGTGGAGATCTCCGCCGACGCGCAACCGCCCGTCTGCAAGGTGATGGACTACGGCAAGCACCTCTTCGAGAAGAAGAAGCAGGCCAACGAAGCCAAGAAAAACCAGAAGCAGATCCAGATTAAAGAAATCAAGTTTCGTCCAGGGACGGAAGAAGGGGATTACCAGGTAAAACTACGCAACCTGGTACGTTTCCTTACCGATGGGGACAAGGCCAAGATCTCTCTGAGATTCCGCGGCCGTGAGATGGCCCACCAGGAGCTGGGCATGGAGCTGTTGAAGCGGGTCGAAGCCGACCTCGCCGAATACGGCTCCGTTGAGCAGCATCCGAAGATGGAAGGACGCCAGCTTATGATGGTCATCGCCCCCAAAAAGAAGAAGTAATCTCCCGGGCACGGCAGGCCTGATGATTATTGTGTAATTTTATCGAATGCGGAGTTCCAACATGCCAAAAATGAAAACCAAGAGCGGTGCTGCGAAGCGCTTCCTGAAGACCGCTTCCGGCTTCAAGCACAAGCACGCTTTCAAGAGCCACATCCTGACCAAAATGTCGACCAAGCGTAAGCGTCAACTGCGCGGTGCCAGCCTGCTGCACCCGTCTGACGTGGCAAAAGTCGAGCGCATGCTGCGCGTACGTTAATTCTGGTTTAGATAGAGGAAGTTACTCATGGCTCGTGTTAAGCGTGGCGTCATCGCTCGTAAGCGTCACAAGAAAATTCTGAAACTGGCTAAAGGCTACTACGGTGCACGCTCGCGCGTATTCCGCGTTGCCAAGCAGGCTGTCATCAAGGCTGGTCAATATGCCTACCGTGACCGTCGTCAGAAGAAGCGTCAGTTCCGCGCACTGTGGATCGCTCGTATCAACGCCGGTGCCCGCACCAACGGTCTGTCCTACAGCCGTCTGATTGCTGGCCTGAAAAAGGCTTCGATCGAAATCGACCGTAAGGTTCTGGCCGATCTGGCAGTGAACGAAAAAGCGGCGTTTGCTGCGATTGTCGAGAAAGCTAAAGCCGTTCTGGCTTAAGTACCCGCGACAATCACCCGGCGGCGCTAGCGCCGTCGGGCATTGAACGTCATCGATAGGGGAAGAGCCTTCAAAGCTCTTCCCCTATTTTCGTATCTGGAGTCTGTACATGGAAAACCTGGATGCGTTGGTCTCCCAAGCCCTCGAGGCTGTGGAGCGCGCTGAAGACATCAATACCCTGGAACAGATCCGGGTGAACTATCTCGGCAAGAAAGGCGAGCTGACCCAGGTGATGAAGACCCTGGGCAACCTGCCAGCCGAAGAGCGGCCGAAAGTCGGCGCGCTGATTAACGACGCCAAAGAGCGCGTCACCGTTGTGCTCAATGCCCGCAAGGCTGCCTTCGAAGAAGCCGAGCTCAGCGCTCGCCTGGCTGCCGAATGCATTGACGTCACCCTGCCAGGCCGTGGCCAGGCCACCGGTGGCCTGCACCCGATCACCCGTACACTCGAGCGCATCGAGCAGTTCTTCACCCATATCGGCTACGGCATCGCCGAAGGCCCAGAGGTCGAAGACGACTACCACAACTTCGAAGCGCTCAACATCCCTGGCCACCACCCGGCCCGGGCGATGCACGACACCTTCTACTTCAATGCCAACATGCTGCTGCGCACCCACACCTCGCCGGTGCAGGTGCGGACCATGGAGTCCACCCAGCCGCCAATCCGCATTGTCTGCCCGGGCCGCGTATACCGCTGCGACTCGGATATCACCCACTCGCCGATGTTCCACCAGGTCGAAGGCCTGCTGATCGATCGCGATATCAACTTCGCCGACCTCAAGGGCACCATCGAAGAATTCCTGCGCGTGTTCTTCGAAAAAGAACTGGCGGTACGTTTCCGCCCATCGTTCTTCCCCTTCACCGAGCCGTCCGCCGAAGTCGACATCCAGTGCGTGATGTGTTCCGGCAAAGGCTGCCGCGTGTGCAAGCAGACCGGCTGGCTGGAAGTGATGGGCTGCGGCATGGTGCACCCGAACGTGCTGCGCATGTCCGGCATCGACCCTGAAGAGTTCCAGGGCTTCGCCTTCGGCATGGGCGCCGAGCGCCTGGCCATGCTGCGCTACGGCGTCAACGATTTGCGTCTGTTCTTCGATAACGACCTGCGGTTCCTTGCCCAATTCCGCTAGGCCCAATCGACGCACATTCTAGGAGAACAGCATGAAATTCAGTGAACAGTGGCTGCGCGGTTGGGTAAACCCGCAAGTCTCCCGTGACGAACTGGTCGCTCGCCTGTCCATGGCCGGCCTCGAAGTCGACAGCGTTACCCCCGCTGCCGGCCAGTTCAGCGGCATCGTCGTGGGCGAAATCCTCGCCACCGAACAACACCCGGACGCCGACAAACTACGCGTGTGCCAGGTAAGCAACGGCCTGGAAACCTTCCAGGTCGTGTGCGGCGCCCCTAACGCCCGCCCAGGCATCAAGATCCCGTTCGCCATGATCGGCGCCGAACTGCCAGGCGACTTCAAGATCAAGAAGGCCAAGCTGCGCGGCGTCGAGTCTTTCGGCATGCTGTGCTCGGCTGCCGAGCTGCAGATCAGCGAAGAGAACGACGGCCTGCTCGAGCTGGCGGCTGACGCCCCGGTTGGCGAAGACATTCGCCAGTACCTGAGCCTGGACGATGCCAGCATCGAAATCGGCCTCACCCCTAACCGCGGTGACTGCCTGTCCATCGCAGGCCTCGCCCGCGACGTCAGCGCCCTGTACGACACCCCGGTCACCCGCCCGGCAGTGCCAGCCGTACCGGCTGCCCACGACGAAGTGCGCCCGGTCGAAGTCAGCGCCCCGGTTGCCTGCCCACGTTACCTGGGCCGCGTCATCCGCAACGTTGACCTGAGCAAGCCGACCCCGCTGTGGATGGTCGAGCGCCTGCGCCGCAGCGACGTGCGCAGCATCGACGCCGCCGTCGACATCACCAACTACGTGATGCTCGAACTCGGCCAGCCGATGCACGCCTTCGACCTGGCAGAAATCAACGGCGGCATCCGCGTACGCATGGCCGAAGAGGGCGAGAAGCTCGTCCTGCTCGATGGCCAGGAAGTCGCCCTGCGCGCCGACACCCTGGTCATCGCCGACCACACCCGCGCCCTGGCCATTGCCGGCGTCATGGGTGGCGAGCACAGCGGTGTGAACACCGAAAAAACCCGCGACCTGTTCCTGGAAAGCGCCTTCTTCGAGCCGATCTCCGTCGCCGGTAAAGCCCGTTCCTACGGCCTGCACACCGACGCCTCGCACCGCTACGAGCGCGGCGTGGACTCGCAGCTGGCCCGCGAAGCCATGGAGCGCGCCACCCAGCTGCTGCTGGACATCGTCGGCGGCGAAGCCGGCCCGGTGGTCGAAGCCGTCAGCGAACAGCACCTGCCGCAAGTGGCCCCGGTCACCCTGCGCGCCGAACGCATCACCCAGATGCTCGGCATGGAAATGGACCCAGCCCAGGTCGAGCAACTGCTCAACGCCCTGGAACTGACCACCACCAAGAGTGGGGAAGGGCAGTGGACCGTCAACGTCCCAAGCCACCGCTTCGACATCAGCCTGGAAGTGGACCTGATCGAAGAGCTGGCCCGCCTGTACGGCTACAACAACCTGCCGGTTCGCTACCCGCAAGCCCGCCTGGCCCCCCAGGGCAAGCCGGAAACCCGCGGCGACTTGCCAACCCTGCGCCGCCTGCTGGTTGCCCGCGGCTACCAGGAAGCCATCACCTACAGCTTCATCGACCCGAAACTGTTCGAACTGTTCAGCCCGGGCGTAGAGCCGCTGCTGCTGGCCAACCCCATCTCCAGCGACATGGCCGCCATGCGTGCGTCCCTGTGGCCGGGCCTGGTCAAGGCACTGCAGCACAACCTGAACCGCCAGCAAGACCGCGTGCGCCTGTTCGAAAGCGGCCTGCGCTTCGTCGGCCAGCTCGGCGACCTGAAGCAGCAGCCGATGATCGCCGGCGTTGTCACCGGCAGCCGCCTGCCAGAAGGCTGGGCCAACGGCCGCGACGGCGTCGACTTCTTCGACGTGAAGGCCGACGTGGAAGCCCTGCTGGGCTACTCCGGCGCCCTGAGCGACTTCACCTTCAGCGCCGGCAAGCACCCAGCCCTGCACCCAGGCCAGACCGCCGCCATCGAGCGTGACGGCAAGCTGGTCGGCTACCTCGGCGCCATCCACCCAGAGCTGGCAAAAGCCCTGGACCTGGACCGCCCGGTGTTCCTGTTCGAGCTGGTGCTGGGTGACGTGGTCGAAGGCCGCCTGCCGAAATTCAGCGAGCTGTCCAAGTTCCCAGAAACCCGTCGCGACCTGGCGTTGATCGCAGGACGTGATGTAGCTTCTAGCGCGGTGCTTGAAGTAATTCGTGACAATGCAGGCGAATGGCTTACAGACCTCAGGCTGTTTGACGTCTACCAGGGTAAAGGCATTGATCCTGATAGAAAAAGCCTTGCCGTTGGCTTGACCTGGCAGCATCCATCGCGCACTCTTAACGACGATGAGGTGAACGCCGCACTGCAAAACATCCTCACCTCGCTCGAACAAAGGTTGAACACCACGTTAAGGAAATAACGGCATGGGTGCTCTGACGAAAGCTGAGATGGCCGAAAGGCTGTACGAGGAGCTGGGGCTTAACAAGCGTGAGGCCAAGGAGCTGGTCGAGCTGTTTTTCGAAGAAATTCGGCACGCACTTGAAGAGAACGAGCAGGTCAAGCTGTCCGGTTTCGGCAACTTCGACCTTCGCGACAAACGCCAGCGGCCGGGCCGCAACCCCAAGACAGGGGAAGAAATCCCGATCACCGCACGGCGCGTCGTCACCTTTCGTCCAGGGCAGAAGTTGAAGGCCCGGGTTGAGGCCTATGCTGGAACCAAGCCATAACGACGAACTGCCCCCCATACCGGGCAAAAGGTACTTCACCATTGGTGAGGTGAGTGAGCTTTGTGCGGTAAAACCGCACGTGCTGCGGTATTGGGAGCAGGAGTTCGATCAGCTCAATCCCGTGAAGCGGCGGGGGAACCGGCGGTATTATCAGCGGCAGGATGTGCTGATGATTCGCCAGATTCGTGCGCTGCTTTATGACCAGGGGTTCACCATTGGCGGGGCTCGGTTGAGGCTCTCCAGTGATGAGGCTAAGGATGAGTCGAGCCAGTACAAGCAGCTGATTCGGCAGATGATTGTCGAGTTGGAGGATGTGTTGGTGGTGTTGAAGAAGTGAGCTGGGTTGTTGGTGAATGGAAAATTTTTTGAGAAAAAGCTTTCATTTATCAGGAGGTTAGGGTACATTCTTCAACGTTCTCGGTAGCATTGAGAGCATGCTTCAAAGCCCAGTCGGGGCGTAGCGCAGCCCGGTAGCGCACTTGCATGGGGTGCAAGGGGTCGAGTGTTCGAATCACTCCGTCCCGACCATTATTTGAAACGAAAAAGCCCAGTCGGTTATGACTGGGCTTTTTGTTTTCAACCCAACTGCTATCCGCGCTACCCGAACCTCATCTGGCGTTCGGAGAGGAGCCTGCCGATCACGTTCTAGGCCGCAGTCGCGGCGGACCTGACAACCAACAGGCATCTGCGGTGCCAATGGGACGCTGTTGCGCTTCTTCCTCTTGGTCGAGCCTGTGGCATCAGCTAGGTCCAACCATTTCTGGACGACTTCAGCACTATCAAGCCAGCGTAGCCGGCTACGTAAGCGCTGCAAATGGTTGCTTACCGACAAGGGCTGCGACGTCGAAGCGCTACGCCGCTACTGCGACAATATCGAATGAAACCCTTAATCCCGCTGCGCTCGATGAAGCGGAAACCCAAGCCTTGCATGCCCCAACTGTTTGATCGGCCCTATTAACGGCGACTTTGGCGCAAGTTGTGAAATGGACGGCGGGACTAAGCAGTTGAGAATAAATTTTAAATTCAGCTCGACAAATTAATCGTAGGCCAGCATGAGGCTTCGATCGCCGCAATTACTTACATACATGATCTGTGGCGTAACTATCTGACTTTTCGGGAAATGGCGTAGGAGTATCTCTAGTCAATGCATTACCGAATGCGAGGTAGAACCCAAATAAATAATGCGGCAGGGCCGCAGAACTGAGACCTAAACATTAGGGCAGCCGAGTTCATAGAGTAATCAGTGATCTCGGCAAGCCAAAGTTTATATAAAGTGGGGCCAAAGCTCCGTCGAAAAGTCCCTACTTCCGGATGAAGTGAACCAAGAGTTAAGGCCTTCTATGTAAGGTCGTAAATAGCGTTGTTGGGAGTCTCGAATCTTATTTCCATAATCTCGTTCGCTACGAAGCGCTTTCCAGTATCCACCAGCAAAGTTAGATAGCACGAAGTCCAAGGCGAGAATAATATCCATCGGGGGGTGACCGATTCTAGGGGATGGTAAGATCAAAATTCCCCCATGATTTCCTTGCAAGATATTAAGGTTTCTACCCCCGAACTGGAAATGATATAAAGGATGGGCATCCTCAGGCTCACCGTCCCCATCTTTGAATATATGTCGATCAAAATGCCAGCTAGCTATAAGCTTATTGTCTTCTGTGGAAATTATTATGTTTAGCTCTAACTCACTTATGAGTTCCGATAAGATTGTAGAGCACAGTCCACCAATCTTAAAATCGACCTTGACTTTTAGGAAGTCACCGACCGTAGCTGGAATAGTCTTCCTTGGGGTCTTTATACGAAGCACTAAGTTATCAACGCTATATCCCCACGAATCTTTTCCATATGGCATGTTTCCTGCGCACATGCTGGCTGCTTGCGTCAATGCACCAATGTCATTGAAAACAATGGATAGATTCCTGTTGAGAATAGTGGCGAAAGATCTCAGCTCAGAAGACAGGTCTCTGCGAAATGAGGCGCTATTAATTTTCTTCTTCATTTTTGAGCTTTTCCTTAAGTCCTTTGTAGCGCTCCAGTTCTAAAGGGTCTAGATGCCAGGTGTCTTTATTAATCCGGGCCAATAATGCGTGAGTAGATATATAGCAGCTATCCAACCATGGGTCTTGTGTATTGCTGGCTATCTTAAAGCCGTCGCTGCTGTCAAGAGGTTTGTTGGTAGCAAAACATTTTGTCGTATAATTGGTGCTGTAGCCAGGTTCGATTGGACTGGCCGGGACCAGGCTCAAGTTGAAGGCGTTATTCAACTCTGTTATACGTTCAGCGGCATCGAGTCGGCGAAGTGAAGTCTTTAGCTTAAGCTTCTCAAAAGCAATTGCCTCTACCCTGTGAGACCACCAGCGGTCCCATCCATTATGGAATAGTCCGGTATAGTAAGTGTCTTTAATTATGACTTTTAATTCGTCCCAGCTTTCACCGGATGCCGTTATATCAGCGCCTAGTTTTGCAGCTAAAACGTCTTCGTCGATAAGCGTACCGTTGTTTGAGATAAGAGATACTACGATGCTTGCCGCTGTTACCGGGGAAACAGAGAAAAATGAATTAACAAGCCGGGGGTCCAATAGGTCTCTTTCATTTGGAAGCAAGTTAAGTACTTCGACTGCGCCCGAAATTTTTGTATTTCCTTTTTTTGAAAGGCCTCGAAGAAATTTATAACCCTGTGCTAAAGCTACCAAAGCGCTAGAGACAAATTTGCCCTCTAGTTGATGCATGCCGTCGTCTTTCGCATAAACTGCATCAAATAGATCATGCGAGCTGCTGTCAGGAGAATATGAATGAACTATTTTATCATTCATAGACCAAAGAACTATTGGGAAACTACAAATTTCTCCATCGGCCATACGGCTTCTAAGTTCCTGTGCTAGCGTGGGGCCCCGATAAAAGACTTTGTTGCCTGCTTCGTCGAACTCTTCATCAAGGCGTAAATCGAGTAATAAACCGAAAATTTCAGAGTTGCGCTCCATTTCTCGAATCACATCGAGTTGCTGTTCGAGCTTTTGAGGCTGCATTCGGTGAAATTTTAAGTTTCCATTAGTACCGGCCAGTCTATCTAGCATTGGCTGGATGAACTGCTGGGGCTGATCGTCAATACAAAGGTACTTAACGAAGCTCATCTGGTATTTCCTCATCGGTTGCGCGTGGATATTCAATTCGGACGCAGGTGCTAAACCCTGTTGGTGGTTGATGAATGTATACTTCACCCCCAGCATCTTCTATGATATCTCGAATTATCTTGAGGCCTAAGCCTGAGCCTGTAACTTGTGTTTCTTCATCTGCCAATGCATCTGCAGCAGTAGATGTGGTGAAGAATGCATCGAACACTTTATCCTTATGGTCCGGCTGAATGCCATCACCGTTGTCAGAAAATTCGATATACAGCGTTGACGAATCGATTTCACCGGCATTGATTTGAATTTTTCCGGAGGTGCGTGCTCGATTAATAGCCTTCAGTGAGTTTGTGAATAAATTGAAGAATATTGACGCCCATTCTGAGCGATGGCTGGGCTTCACAAATAGGTCATATCCCTTCACTGTAATGGCGAGTTCAACATTTTGACGTTGAAGTGGAGAATGAACAATTCTTTCGAAATCCGATAGTAGATCTCTTACTTCGTGTACTTCAAGTGTTCTTTGAGAGTTCTGAGTTACAGCTTTGTCGAAGTATCGCATATAAGCTTGGAGGGAGGATATGTTGCTTTTGAGATTCCTTAACGTCTCTTCAGTAGGTCTTCCGTCAGCAAGCTCAAGTACTCCCGCAGATAAGGCTGTCAGTACGTGTCGGGTTTCGTGTGTGAATTCACCTATTGTTAACCCAAGGCTCGCTAGTACGCGAAGCATGCCAATTTCTTTGAGAAGAGACTCAGAAACGTTACCTAGTTGTTCGGCTTTTTCTGAAATGCTTGAAATTTTACTACTTGCCTGGTTTTTCCAAGATGATTCATTTAAAGGTATATCAGTTGATTCGGCGTGATAACTCAAATCCTCAATCAGCTCTTTAATCTCTTCCACTAGAGCTGTAGCGGTGGGTTTTTCTTTCTCTTTTACTTGAATGTATGTGTCTGTTGAAAATACCTTTCTACTACGAGCGTGAGCAATAGCAATTACACCCTTCATTAACGCCTTGTAAAGAAAATCTTGTAGTTGGAAGAAAGCGAGGTTTTCAATTAACCCTTCTCTACTTGCAGTTTCTTCAAAATTTATTCCATCAACATCATTAAGCTGAACAAAACCAAGGAAGTTTGAGTTGTGATGCGGAGGAAGCAGCTGTCGTAGAGCGGATGACCGCTGCAAACCGAGCCAATCGTCCTTTGGTTCTCCATACGGTAGGACTCTAAAGCCATTTCTGTAAACCTTAATACCGCCGTGGTTCTTCAGCACATTCCTAACAGCACCACGAGATCCCGTTGGTAATAAGTCGTCAATAAAATAATAAGCTCTAAAGCTAACACCAACCAAATTAGAGTAATCACTCACGTTGTTATCATAAACGGTTCTAACTTTGGGGTCGGGAGTAAGAATCAGGTCGTTTTCGGCAATTCCAAACCGCGTAGATTTTATCGAGTAGTAAGGTGTTCCATTGCTGGAAATATATCCAGAAAATACAGCGTAAGCGTGGTCTAATATGCTTTTTTGCTCATCGGCTACAATTTTTTCTTCACCGTGGATACGTTGGAAAAACTCAACTTTAAATCCTGGGTCACCTGCTGCTTTTTCAGGTGCAAACGGAAGTGAAAATGGTTGGATAAGTTCTGATATATATCTATAGGTCCGTTGGATCTGAGCTAAGCTCCAGGAATCTTTCAATCCTGATATTATGAGGTGAGTACCGGTCGGGATGCTGTCCTGAAGAGTGAGCTTATTAGATATATGAGTTAAATCTCCATTTTCAAAGCGGGCCCAATCAATTTCTAGCGAAAAGCCATGTTTCTCATCCTCTCTTTTGGTCAGAATCTGTAAATGAGATCCGAGCCGCTGAGCAGAGAAACGTCCAATTCCTTTGCGCCCGGCCCGCTGTCGCTTGAATTTGCTTGAGAGTGGATTGATACTTTTATCTTTAGTTGATATTCGCATAAAGCCATTTATCAACTGCTCTCTGTTCATCCCGCAGCCGTTGTCTTCAATTATTAGTGAGCCGCCAATAGAATTCGAGTCTATAAATGTTATTTTTATATAAGTGGCATCGGCATCGTAAGCGTTTTTGATCAGTTCTGCTACGGCAGTTTCTTGCTTCGAAACGAGTTCCCTGCCTAGGCGAGATATGTGACTTGCGTCGATAGAAAAGCGAACATTGTCTGTGTCGGTTTTAGCAAGTTCGTTTGCCAACATCAATATTTTGCTGAAATCCACAGAATCTAAATCTAGCTCGCTTTTAAGAATGTTTTTTAAATGTAGAGCGTCCATTTATGCTTTCCCTATTTTAGTTCGCCTTTTCTATGATTTCTAGCGCTGTTCAGTGCCTCGTCAAATATGTCTAATTCCCAGTGAGTATTCTTGTTAAGTGTGTTTTTTAGAAATGAGTCCGCTAGTTTCCGAATTTCTTTTTCATCGGGTATGTTAGCCGAAAGCAGGAACTGTATCTGCTCAAATGTTTTATCAACTACAAGCGGATTCGGCTGGGTCGGAAGTATAATTGCTAGAGCCATAGCATCTTTTGGTTCTAGCTTGAGGGCGCCAGAGCCACAAGGGCGTCCGATTATCTCTGCGTGTAGCTGAGTAAAAGATGAAAGTATCGAAATAGCGACCGTTTTCTTTTGGGTTTCAGTAATGCAAGCGTTAAAAAATACTCGATGCACTGAATTTGTGCAGTTGGCTTTGCTAGAGTTGATTACAAGCCGAGGTCCATAGTGGGTAAGAAAGGACATGAATCCGTCAGGTATTTTTTCGTCATCCGGCTGGTGCCAAACTGCGCGTTTTGTATAGGTGGCTTTCTGCTTTAAATCTTCGGGATAAGATGATAAATAGAGCAATACTTCAGCTGATAGCTTTTTGCTCTTGGTGTTGAGTAGCAGGCATCGTTCATCTGCTTTTACTAGATTTGAAGCTTGTTCGGGTGTTAAGTGTATGCCTTGGATACTTTTAATTTTTGGCACTACGAATTTAAGGTACTTCTTGTCGATTCCGCTTTTAGTCCATTCGGTCTGTGTTCTAATAAAAAATTTTGTGTCGCCGGTAACGATTCCAATATTTATGGATGCGATGGTTCCTAAGGTGACGCAAGGGAAAATATTGCGAGTTGCAGCAAATAAATTAATAGTGTCACGCGTTACGAACGAACCTGCGCCAAAGTCGATAAAAGGTTCCAGGGCCGATGAGTTGTCATTCCATGTCCTCAGCGCTTGGGAGATGTCAGTAACTCGTATAGCATGATGGAATCGCATATCTCCCGCAGCTTTTTTTGATTTATTAAATCCCCTTGCCAGGAGTATAACTGTTCTCTCTTCGGCTCCTTCATCTAAAAAAATTCGTTCTGAAAGAGAAATCACCAATAGTTTCTCAAATGCTGATTTCAGTGCGGTGTGCAATTTTTTCGAATAGTCAGCGGACAGGAAGCTACCAGGAAGCACCAGAGCAATTCTTCCTCCGGGCTTAATGAATTCAAGTGAATGCAGGATAAAATAAACCCAAAGACTTGAGCGGGCATCAACTATGGTTTTAAATTTGGCTTTCCAGGCGCTGATTGTACCTTTTTGTTTTTCATTGATTTGTGCGTGTCCGATATAGGGGGGGTTCCCAATCACAGCAGTAGCTTGTTCGCTGCAAAAATTTTCCGTACTTAACGATAAAAAATCCTCGTGGAGAAAATTTGAATCTGGGTAACTATAGGGTAAAGCTTTGAGCTTTTCAAATGCATGAGTGTCAATATCACAACCGTGAACATTTGCAAGCGGGTCTGCAGCTCCAATTTCTTTGAGTCGTAAAGCGATTTCGTCTAGAAAATTACAGCCGCCGAAGCTGGGTTCTAATATGCTATCGTTGCTTGAACGAATCGCCCACTGGCATAGAATTCGACTTAAGTTGCTTGGGGTGTAATAGGCTCCCAGGCTCTTTTTTCTCGTGGCGCTGACCTGCTGAGAATTCTCAGTAGAAGCTATTGCTTGTTTTGCGGACACTGGAATCCTCGTAGGTGTTCGGTCTCGCGCGCGATTTTATCAGATGGCAAAAAAAAAGTAAATTTTGATTTGGCGAAACAATATCGCTAAGCCCAGTTGTTTTAATTTGGAAGGGGAAGCACTGGTTGAGGATTACTAAGCACCTGGTATTGGAAGGTTAGCATATTTTATATTGTTTCTATTATGATTGAATTTCGCCCTAACTCAAGCTGTTGATGTGTCGTGTTTTCGTATGCCTTGAAGCCGATAATTGATCGATTCTTTGTACTAACTATATATGCATCAACGTGAATGCGTTGGGGATCTGCGATATCAACCGGTCGCGATTCGCAGCACCTATGCTGTCATGACCATCAGTAAGCTGTATGACCTGCAAGTTCGCCTACCGCGTGGGGGTGCTAGGCAAGAGTGGTGTAGGCGAGGGGTCGTGGCGATCATGCCAGGTCAATTCACCGTGTGCGTATGGCACCTGAGCTGAACACTGCCGGCTACTCCCTAGCTCGGATGGCGGCGCTTGAATTGCTGAATTCAAGTATCGAATGTTCGGTGTTCTGATCAAGGCTGGCCAGATGCCCTAGATGAGGGTAAGTCGGTAATGGTAATCCTCAGTTAGAAAAATGCACGCATAGCGGCGTTTGGCGTAGCGAAGTGGACCGTAACGCGATGCTATCGATTTTTGCCATTGTCCCGTAGGAAATTTCCTCTTTTTTGATAGGCTTTTGCCATCAGTCGAGAGGAAAAGGAAATGCCCGTCGTCATCGTTGAAAACGATACATCACAGTGGGAAGACGAGACAGGCGCTGTCTATCACTTCCCCAAGCGCTACCAAGCATGGCTCGCGGAGGGAACCGAGGTGATCTACTACAAAGGGCGCATCAAGGACAAAGCCTTTGCTTCCGTCCGCCTCAGCGCCGATCCGCATTATTTTGGTAAGGCACGTATAGGTCAGGTCTACGCAGATCGGAGGAGCGATAAGGGTGATCTGTTTGCTCTGATCGAAAACTTCACGCCGTTTGAAGACGCTGTCCCCTCGAAAATTGACGGCGAGTACCTGGAGACTATCCCCGCCAGCCGTATGAGTAACTACTGGCGTGATGGCGTTCGGCCAATTTCTCAATCCGATTACGATGCCATCTTAAGCCATGCAAAGCTCCTGCCTTCGGAGGTCGACGCGGATGTACCGGATACGGAAGGCGACCCACTTACCTTTGAATCGGCCAGTGAAGGCAGCAAAACAAGCTACTTTGGAACCCGTTACGAGCGCCGGAAAGATCTGAGGGTGAAGGCCATCGCCATCCACGGGCTTGACTGCAAGGCATGCGGGTTTGATTTCGAACAGGCATACGGCGAACACGCGAAGGGCTTCATTCACGTTCATCACGTAGTACCGATTTCGGACTTTGGTGGGGAGAAGGCCGTGAATCCTGAGACAGATCTCGTGACGTTGTGTGCCAACTGTCACGCGGTTGTCCATCGCAAGAGAGATAAGACTCTGAGTGTTGACGAGCTGAAAGGAATGTTGCGCGGCCGATGGGTAATCGAGTCTCGGTAGACAGCTAAGCGCACGCGAGCTTTACCTGGCTGTGAACGTGGGGGCAGCTGGAGCGCCTTCAAAACGGGATGGATTTAGGTTCTGAAGGCATCCAGTGAGGGAAGGGCAATTCAGCGCATCATGCCCAGTTCGGCATCATCCATCAGCGCCTTAGCCAATGCGCAGAGGTAATGCGAAGCCCAGATCAGTTGGGGTTTGTCTTCCATCAAGCCGTCCAGAGTCATATCCCGTGCATAGCCCATAAGCTCAGAGGCTTGCTCGCGGGCGCTCTGGCAGGGGATGCCTGCTTCGATGCGGAACAGCGGATGGGTCTGGTTTTCCCCTTGGTAGAAGGTGGTTTTGCCGACGGTGAATTTGGTTTCTTCTGTGGTCATTGTTCAATCTCCCCGAAATCACTAGTGCCTGGTCTGGCCTCATCACCAGCAAGCCAGCTTGCTCCCACAGCTACTGCATAGGCCTCGAGATCTGTGGCGCAGCTCAGATCTATGTGGGAGCCAGACCTCCCGGCGGTAGGGCCGGACCAAGCGACACATCAATGAAGCCTCAGTGCACAGTTCGAGGCTCAGTAGGCATCTGCACCTGGACTATTGCGGACTCAAGCAAAGCTCGCAGCGTCTCCAGCTCATGCATCGAGGCCATCATCAGAATCGACGCGGGCGATTTGGGCTGCAGCAACATTGCCTGATGCACAACGGTCGCCGCGCACAGCGCGTAATCGGTGGCTTGGATCAGGGTGTCTTCAAGGGATAGAACATTGTGGGGTGGATCAGGGACTATCTTCAGCATAAACCCTCTCAGTGCCTTAAAGGGCTGCCGCAGATCCGCTGTCAAACGGAAGGGTGGCAGCTGTTTGTGGGTTGACAGACCGGGGGCACTGAGAATCCCGGCGCACACAAAGGTGCCCCACGCACAGCTGCCATAACTGGCATTGCACATGCTCTCAGTGAACCACGGCCTGTCAAAACCGTGCCGCCAATTGGTAGCGGCAGGTCGAGACTATGGTTCACGATTTCCATGTGCAACGAAAAACAGGCGCAGGGAGTATCTTTGGGAAATGGCCTACAAGGAAGGGGTTAATTCTGACTTTTTTTGCCCATTCACCTTTACAGCATGCAACGTCGGCTGCTCTGTTAACGGTTTGTGGCTCTCAAAAAGCGTTCCACTCACGCATCCCTGTATCCAGTTATGTCGCGATGCCAACAAACGGTCCAGCATGGACTTTCGCCACTCAAGCCTTGAAACTGACCCGCTCGCATCTGGACCAAGGCAGGTCACGGGCCAGCCCCCTGCAAAGGACGCCAAGTAACAGCCCATGGAATGCACCGAAGATGACTATCGAAGCTTTTGCCCCTTTCCAGCGCTTTGCCGCTGACCTGCTGAAGTATCTACCGGCTGACCAGCCAGATGGCTCCCACGACCTGTCCCATATCCATCGCGTATGGGTCAACGCACAACGAATACAGCGCGTAGAAGGCGGCGACCTGGAAGTGCTGCTTGCAGCGACAGTGCTGCATGATTGTGTTGCGGTAGAAAAGAACTCGCCCTTGCGTGGGCAGGCGTCAACGCTGTCCGCACAAAGGGCAGCGTCGATCCTGGCTGATATGGGCTGGCCATTGCAGCGCATCGAACAGGTGGCGCATGCAGTCAAAACCCACAGCTACTCGGCTGGCTTCGAACCACTCACCCTTGAGGCCAGGATTCTTCAGGACAGTGATCGCCTGGACGCCATAGGTGCAGTGGGTATCGCCCGGTGTTTTTACGTTTCCGGGCGAATGGGGTCGGCGCTGTACGATTTCGAGAACCCCACTGCATGGGGGAGGGAGTATCAGGACAAGGCGTATACGGTCGAGCACTTTCATACCAAGCTGCTCAAGCTTGCGTCAGGCTTTAAAACTGCTGAAGGGGCTCGGCTGGCTGCTGAACGTCATGCTCGGCTTGAAGTGTTTCTTGCGGATTTCATGGATGAGATCGGGGCCAGCGGTGCAGGCTGAAGCGCGTGAACCCCAAACCCTTTAACAGTCAAGAATGCGATTGGTCTGTGGCTGTTTTTCCGCCGATTTTTCTTCACTGTGCAGCTGCCGGATGGATTACCGGTGACTGCGCCAGGGAATACAGGCTCAGAAGCCCCCGCAAGCCGATCCGATTGGATATTGAAAAGGGGGAGATTTCTGGAACCGTTGACGATATGGTTGATTCTTTTCAAGGACGGGTCATGGCCACTTACAGCGCGAACCACTCACAGAAACACCTCGCTGTACTGATTGATGCCGACAATGCCCCGGCCGCCATCGTTGAGGGGCTGTTCGAGGAAATTGCCAAGTACGGTGTGGCGAGCGTGAAACGTATCTATGGCGACTGGACCGGCCCCCAACTGGGTGGCTGGAAAAAGGTTCTTCTCGATTACTCCATTCAACCCATACAGCAATTCGCCTACACAAAAGGGAAGAACGCAACCGACAGCTCGTTGATCATTGATGCGATGGACCTGCTCTACACCCGGCGCTTTGATGGTTTTTGCCTGGTTTCGAGCGACAGCGACTTCACTCGGCTAGCTTCGCGCATGCGTGAGGAAGGTCTGACTGTTTATGGGTTTGGGGAGGAAAAAACACCGAAACCATTCGTGGCTGCCTGCGACAAGTTTATCTACACCGAGCTTTTGCGGGAGGAGGTCTTGCCTTCTGCCAGTGAGGAAGTGGCGGTGGAGGTTGATGCTACTGCAGGGACCGGTAAGCCGAACACAGAAGTAGTCGCTCGTAAAAAGCCCAAAGCTCCAGTTAGCTTTATCAGCAAGATTCTGGACGATCTCGCTGACGAGGAGGGCTGGGCGAACCTGGGTGCGTTGGGCGCCAACATGACCAAGCTCCGACCTGAGTTCGATTCGCGCACGCATGGTTTCAAGAAGCTGAGTGATTTGATCAAGGGCCATCCACATGTATTCGAGTTGCAGGCACGGCCGGTTTCCGGGGGCACGGCTGCGCTTTACGTTCGCCACAAAACCTCCCGCTAGTTTCGGGCTGATGTGCAGAAAAAATGCCGTACAGCCCGGATCGTGCTCGGCTCGAGTTACGGCGCTACATAGACAACCCGGTTTCGTCCATTCTGTTTGGCGTCATAAAGCCCCTTGTCAGCGCGTTCCAGTGCGTCATCCAACGTCTCACCCTTGGCAAACAGGGTGCACCCTACGCTCACGCTCACCTTAAGTTGGCCACAGGGCAACTGCATCGGGCTGGCACCCACCTGTTCGCGAATCCGCTCAGCAATCCCCGTCAGCTCTTCACTGTCCTTAACCTGCAAAATAGCAACGAACTCCTCACCCCCATGGCGCACCAACAGATCATCGGGGCGAAGTGCTGCGCGCAGGCGCCGGGCAGTTTCGCAAAGCACCTTGTCACCGCCGCCATGGCCGTACTTGTCGTTGATGGATTTGAAGTGATCCAGGTCTGCATACACCGCACCCAGCTGCAGGCCGTTCACCTCTGCCAGTTTCCGTTCATGCTCTTCAAACGCCGACAGCGCGCCGCGGTTCCACAGTTGCGTCAAAGGGTCGAGCAAGGCTTTGCGCTGCTCGCGATCCATTTCAAGCCGCAGATCGCGGTTCACCTGTGCCAAGGTACGCAACTGCAGATATCCTTCGGCAAGCGTGGCCAGGTCCCTGAAATTCGCATGCTGAGCCTCGCTGAGCACGCGCGGGCGCGGGTCGAACATGCACAGCGTACCGATGGCTTTACCGTTCCCGGCGCGCAAGGGGTGGCCGGCATAAAAGCGGATATAGGGCGCGTTCAGCACGAGCGGGTTGTCGACGAATCGCCTATCGCTTTTCGCGTCGGGAACCATCAAGGTATCGTCACCGAGGATGGCGTAGCCGCAGAAGGAAATACTGCGCGTCGTCTCGCTTGCCTCAAGCCCTATGCGGGCCTTGAACCACTGGCGGTCCTGATCGATCAGGCTGATAAGCACGGTATCCACGTGGGCCAGGTCCTGGGTGAGCCGTACCAAGGTATCGAGGTAATGCTCGGCTGGCGTATCGACCAGGTTCATGTCATCGAGCGTGCGCTGGCGCAGCGCTTCGTCAGCGGGTAAGGGGCAAGCGGGCATTGTTGACTCTCCATTCCTTGGTTAGTTGCTTGTGCACCCTGGCGGTTGCATGTTCTCTATCCGTCGAGACAAGCACAGCATAGGTGATGGCGAGACGCCACGCGTTACAGGGTTGGTCGGGAATTTCTTGCCAAGTGTGTGATTTCTGCCGGCCAACCTTCGTCAAGAATGCTACCCCTTAGCCGTCGTCTGGGGGACTGATACAGGGCCTTCCATGCAAACGCTGTTGAACGAGATTCTCGAAGAAGTACGTCCCTTGATCGGCAAGGGCAAAGTGGCTGACTACATTCCTGCGCTGGCCGATGTGCCTGCGAACCAGTTGGGTATCGCGGTCTATGGCAACGATGGCAGCTATCATTGCGCAGGCGACGCACTGGTGCCGTTCTCGGTACAGAGTATTTCCAAGGTGTTCAGCCTGGTTCAGGCGATTGGCCACTCGGGTGAAGCCATTTGGCAACGGCTTGGTCATGAACCCTCCGGTCAGCCGTTCAACTCGCTGGTGCAGCTGGAGTTCGAGCGTGGTCGGCCGCGCAACCCCTTTATCAATGCGGGGGCGTTGGTGATCTGCGATATCAACCAGTCGCGCTTCGCAGCACCCACTTTGTCGATGCGCGATTTTGTACGGCGGCTGTCGGGCAATCCCCACATTTCCATTGATGCCCGTGTCGCTGATTCGGAGTATCAATTCCGCGCGCGCAACGCGGCCATGGCTTATCTGATGCAGTCGTTCGGTAACTTCCATAACGAGGTGGAGACGGTGCTGCGCAGTTACTTCAGTTACTGCGCGCTGCAAATGAACTGCCTCGATCTGGCTCGGGCGTTCTGTTTCCTGGCCAACGACGGGTTCTGCAAGCACAGCGGTGAGCAGATTCTGACCCGCCGCCAGACCCAGCAGGTGAACTCGATCATGGCCACTAGCGGGCTGTATGACGAAGCCGGGAATTTCGCCTACCGGGTGGGGTTGCCAGGCAAGAGTGGCGTGGGCGGCGGGATTGTGGCGATCGTGCCGGGGCAATTCACGGTGTGCGTGTGGTCGCCGGAGTTGAATGCTGCGGGTAACTCCCTGGCGGGGATGGCGGCGCTTGAGTTGCTCAGTTCGCGGATTGGATGGTCGGTGTTCTGATCGACAGGCTCGCGCGTTGTGCGAAGCAGCGGTGTTACACCTGCGAAGAATCCAGCGCGGTGTATGGCACCGGCTGCGCCGGTGTTCGCGGGTGAACTCGCTCCCACAGGTGCTGCGGTTGCAGTGAAGGCTGTGTGATCCTGTGGGAGCGGGCGTGCCCGCGAAGAATCCAACGCGGTGTATGGCACCGGCTGTGCCGGTGTTCGCGGGTGAGCGGGTTGGTTCTGCTATCCCTGGGTTACGGTTGTGGGGTTTGCGTGCTCCACACGTGTCCGCCAATGCTTGAGGCATTGAACCGTTAGCGTCCGGCAAGGGACTGCCGAGACGGTCTCCAAATTGATTGTTCGCAACGTGCCGATATCCATAAACACCCAGCCGTTCGCAGGCCAGGCGACCGCTGTCCGATAGCAAATCGCTACCTCCAATATTCCAAAATAAACGAATCCTATTCTCTTATAGCTCCTAACCTGTCCGTTGATGGATCAACCACCAACGGAGCAAATCATGGAAAGATTCGAGTCTTCGTCTTCGCTTGCCCGATCATCCGTCACCGTCGTTCCTGAGTCCCGCTTCATGCAGAACTACCGGGTAGCCAGCGCCGTTCACGGTGGCAGTTCGGCATCCGCCATCGTCAATGGGCATGGGGATGTGGAGTTGTTTACCAGTGGCAGCGACACCCAGGTCTGGAACATTTATCCCGATCCACATAGCCCGACCGCCAACAGCGCAACGCTGACCGGGTTGACCGGCGAGGTGATCAGCACCGGCCTCACCCCCAGCGGGGACATCGTGGTATTCGCGGCACAGGGCACCAACCTGCTGTACTGTGTCGAACAGCCGACATCGGCGACGCGCTGGTCCGCCGTGAAGCTGATCGATGTGCCGCTGCCGTCCAACGCCATTCGCATCGCGCGCATTACCACCACGCGTATCCACAACAAGTTGTACGTTGGTGTGCTGGTCGAGGCCAAGGCACTGGTTGGTACGCTTTACAACTTCAGTTGGGGCGTGTGGGGCAGCCAGGCGCCCACGGCCCTCAACGGCACCACGTTGCAACTGCAAAGCCTTAACGCCGTGTGGACCGGCAACAGTGACAGCAATGTCGCGTTTTCGGTGTTCGACACTGTCATTCTCGAATACACCCTCAGCACCGGGCAGCTTTCGCGTCCGGCAATTGCTGCCAACTTCCGCAGTGTCGATGTGGCCGCGACTACCGATCAGGTCGGCAATACCCAGGTGTTGGCTATTCTCGCCGATGGTAATGCCTACTGCCTGGTCGGTGGCGGTAGCCGACCTTACAGTTGGGCGCAGCTCACTACAGCGTCGTCGTTCAAGCAGGTCGCGCTACTGCCGTCGCTCGATGCGCTGTTGCTGGGGGTGGACAATACGCTCTATCACGCCAGCCAGCATGCGCCGTCAGTAACAGGGTGGTCTCAGCCTACGCCGGTGTACAGCGGCGTGCAGTCGTTCCAATGCACGGTGGAAGACGGCGGGCTGGCAGTATTCGCGCTCAAGAGCCAGCAGAACAATGTGGTCCAGCTTACCCGCGAAGCCAACAGCGGCAACTGGCTGACCGCAGCGCTGGAGGTGCAGGCCCAGGGCAGCATCGAGGACTTTGCCTCATACAGCACGGACGTGACATTGTTCAGCGAGGTGGGCACTCCCTTGGCCGAAACACCTGTAGAGGTCTGGACCGAGGCGCCATCCCGTCTGGCAATCAATGGCGGTGTCTACTATGTGACGCCGCGTCGGCCGGTGCGCTTGCTGACCAACAGTGCCGGCATCCTCTCCATAGCCCAGCAGGTCAGCAGCCTGGCCGCGCCGGCCATTTTGCTTAAAGTGCCATCCTTGATGTCGCCGGGCGAGCGTATCGAAATCCGTCAGGATGCCGAGGTCCAGGAGCGGATCAGCGTCACGACCGGCGATGAACTGATGAGCGCCAAACTCGCTAGCGGTGCGCCGTTGCTGCGTGACCAATACCACAAGCAGGAAACCGCCAACGCGGTGGCCGAGGCGGTGAGCCGCAGCATGCGCCTGGCCAGCCCGGCCTACATGCAGGCATCGGCAATACCCTATGTAGACCCCCGCCGGCCACGCGCAGGCGTACTGCTGCGACGCGATGGCCACCTCACGGAGCGTATGCTTGCTCTTGAAACGGTGCCGGAACAGCATTGGCACCTGAGCGTGCGTGACGGTGAAGTCCGTTTCACCGACTTGTCGAGCGATGCGGCCTCCGGCGTGTTGATGGCGCTGCGCAGCGCTTCGCTATCGGCCGGATGGTTCAGCTGGTTGACCGATATCGGTGATTTCATCGCCGGTGTCGCGCAAGGCATCATCAGGGTGCTCGATTATGTGGTGACCACGGTCAGCGCCGGCGTGCAGGCGGCGTTTCACTTCGTGATCGATGGTGTCACGTACTTGTTCGAAACCCTGGTTGACACGGTCGAGAAGGCATTCGACCTGGCCGAGGCCGTGTTCTCGGCAGTAAAGGTGTTCTTCCAGGACCTGTACGAATGGCTGGCATTCCTGTTCAACTGGGGTGACATGCTGCGTACCCATGACGCGATTGCCCACATCGTCAACACCGGTTTCGACTTCCTGGTCGGCGCCACTGGCGGTATTCAGCGTATCGTGGACGGTGGCATCGACACCTTGCAGCGTCAGTTGCAGCAATGGTTTGCAGAGGCGCGCAACACCATCGCCGGCAGTTACAGCCTGGGTGGCTACGAGCAGGCAAACACCCCTGACGACCCGGCAACGTCCAGGGCCTGCGCCAACAACATTGTCTACAATGGCCTGGTCAACAATGCCTCCGTCGCCCAGACCAGCCTGGCTGGCCCAGCATTGCTCAGCCAGGCTGACGGGCCCTTCAACCAGTTTCTGGATGAGCTCACGCGCCTGGCTGACTTTACCGAGTCCACCGCGGCGTTCGAGCAGGCACTCGCGTATTTGCAAGACCTGGGCACTGCGCCGGACGAGATTTTCCGCAAGTTGCTGGCGGCGTTGATGAGTGTGGTCGAAGGTGTGCTGCAGGCAGTGCTTTCTGGCGTGCAAGCGGTGATCGACGCCATGCTGCGAACAGTGGCCACGCTGATCGCCAGCCTGAAGACGCTGATGAACGCGAAGTGGAATATCCCCTTCGTCAGCGACTTGTACCGGCTGATCACCAATGGCTCGGAGCTGACTACCCTCGACCTGATGGCTCTGGTGCTGGCGGTGCCGGGCACGATCCTGTTCAAGGTCATGCAGAACCAGGCGCCTTTCCCGGACGAGGCGAGCGTGCAGCGCTTCAAGGCCGCATTCAATGCCGACATGCTGCTCCGCGCGACCGGGCTCAAGCCTGCGGGCAGCCAGGCACTGGCAACCGTCGGCGATGGCTGGACCGGGTGTTTGCCGAGGGACCTGGCGCTGGTGACGGGGGTGCTGGGTTCGGTTGCCTATTTCTTCTACGGTGGCCTTACCGCGCTGGGCGACAGCATGCCGCCCGATGCCGGCCCGCCTGCAATCATTGCTTATGTGGCGCTTACCCTGGAAACCGCCGCGCAGTTGTGCAGCTGCCCCTGGATTTTCTCCAGTGGCGCACCGGGTTGCGTCACGGCCGATGGTGCCAGCCGCACGCTGTGGATCTACACCTGCCTGGGGGTGCTGCTGGATGGCGTGTTCGTAGTGGCGGCAAGCAAGATGCCTGAAAACCGTGACGATGTGGGCGTGATGGCCACGTTCATCTACGGCCTGGGCCACCTGGGTGTAGCTATCCCTGCCTCTCTGGGGCAAAGCGGCTCGGCGGTGGCGCTGAACATCGTGCCGTGCCTGCCGGAAGTGTGCAAACCACTGCGCCTGAAAAAGGTGGTGGCTGCCAGCAAGGGCCTTTCGCTAGTGGGCCAGGCCGCGCTGGATGCCATTTGTTACACCTCGGCCACGGTGCTCAACGTGGTATCGGTGTCTGCTGCAACAAAACCTTCCCTCGTCGATGCCAGTGCAATGCGCACCGGCACCGGTTCGTAGTAGTCCAAAAAGGAGTTTGGCAATGTTGATCGTAACCAAGAATCCACCCGTTGTCGGTCATGGCCAGGTGCTGCGCGGGCCAACTGTCCAGTCGCTGGGCAGGGCCGCGGCCTTGAGTGGCACCTATGACAAGGGTATCTACCTGCGCCCCAACCTGAATAGCGATGGCACCGTGCCGGCCCGCTCGCCGTTGTCGGCTTCGCCGGATATCTGGATAGCCGGCACCGAGCCGGTCGCCAACTTCCAGACGGCGCTGGCCACGGCGAACAGCTACGCAACGCAGTCCCCGGGCACCATCACACAGGGCACGCCCAATTACATCTATGTGCGTGGGCGCAATGGCGCGGCTGTCAGTAGCACCACCAAGGTGCAGCTGTATGGGGTACCTTGTGCCTCCATCCAGTGGCCCAGCGAGTGGGCGAAGTATGGCATTCCCACCGACCGCGATCACCCGGACGGCACGCAGCCTTACTACGATTCATCCATCGTCAGCCTCGCGTCGTCGAGCATCGGCGTGGCGAGCGATACCTTTGTCTGGAGTAACCCGCAACCGCCGGGCGGTGGCAGTGATCACTACTGTTTCATCACCTGGATGAACAATGCGGGCAATCCGTTTCCGGATGTATTCACCCAGTTGGACATGTCGGCGCTGATCACCAACAACCTGCAGTTCGGCTGGCGCAATGTGTCGATGCAGTCGGGGCGCTCGCCAACCCGGCAGATGAGTTCCCAACTGATCATCCCCAGCGACGTGACGGCAGGCAGCCGCGAGTATTCACTGCAAATCACCAACCTGGGCTTCCCGGCGACTGGCTGGACCCTGACGATGAGCTGCAGCCAACCGGACTCGACTGGCAAGCCAATCGCCATCAACAACGTCGCCATGCCACCTGCGGGCCAATTCGTCGGCGTGCGCTGCACCCTGGACCCTGGTTACAGTGCGCTGCTTACCATCAATCTGTACCGTAACAACGGCCCTGATTCGCAGCCCGGTGCGGCGCTCGACATTACCCCGACGTACTACGCCGACGGTACGCCTCGAGAACTGCAGGAAGCTTTGGACCGGGGGTTGGTGGACTTCGCGATGTCACACGCGCTGCACCGGGCCTATGCCGCTACCGAAGTGGCCGATATTCGTCCGCGCCCGGTGGTACTGCTGGGTGCTGACGGCTTGCATGTCATTTGATGGTTAACAGGGAGTGAATCGTCATGAGTGAATCAGTCTTGAACCTGTTCAGCAACAGCCTGGATGCCAGCCAGACGCTTTACTTGCGCAACAACCTGGCCTCAACCGGCAGCGTGCCGTTCAAGGGGCCGCTGGGGCAATGCCCGGACATAATCCAGAGCAGCGAGCCGGTAGCCAATGCGCAGAATGTGTTCAGCACCGTCAGCAGTTGGGAGCAGGCCTATAACGCGCAACCTGTCGCAGCCGTGCCCAATTACTATTACCTGCGTGGCATGAACGGTGGCAGCGATAACGATGCCAATGCCTTCTCGCTGTACTATGCACCCGCGCAAGTATTTCTGCTTCCGGCCACGTTCAAGGGAAATGCCTTGTGCACCGTCAGCGGCCACGAGAGCACACCGGTAAGTGCGCCCGCAGGGCATATCGGCGTCGGTGAAGAGCCCTTCGTCTGGACGCCCCCGGCGTTGCCGCCAGACAGTTATTTCAACCTGATTGCCCAGGTGAGCGCGAACGCACTGGTGGCCACGATTCCGTCGGTGAGTGACTGGCTGGACCTTGCGAAGCTGATTGGCCAGACCCCCACGTTTGGCATCCGTACCCAGACTCCGGTCACCGCTACCCAGTGGATACGTCGTCAGCGCCTGACCGTACCGGCAAACTTCAGCACGTCTCCGATCACCATCACCTTGTTCGCCAGTGGCTTGCAGGGCACGCGGGTCAGTCTGCTGTGCGATACCCTCACATCCCAGCAGGTGCCGGTGTTGCTCGGGCCTTTGACGCTGGGGGGCGATGGGATGCAGACCGGCGCCACCTTCACGCTGCCCGCCGGTTATTCAGCCAACCTTGCGGTGCAGTTCTGGAACCCGGACAACCAGAAGGTGGAAGCTGGTGCGAGTCTGTCGGTCACTTTCAGTTACCCGATCAACCCTGGAGCCGAACTTGAACGGGCAATCGCTGAGAACCTGGTCAATCTGCATCACTACGATGCGCTTGGGGATCAAGGCGTCTCGGCGATCAAGCCCAAGGCCATGGCCGTTGTCAGCCAGATGACCTTTACCGTCGTTTAGAGAAGGGGCGACGCGCCGTGCGGTAGATCGCCGCACGGCGCGTCGTACGTTCGGCACCCGCCAGGTGGGTCAGCCGCGGCTGGCGTCCAGTGCCTGGGCCAGCAGGTTGTAGGTGCCGCCGTACAGCTTGGCCACACCCTCCACAAAAGGGAGCACGCTGGTGCGGTTGCAGTCACCGTCCACGGGTTAATCGGCGAACGTTTCTTCTTTCGCAGCAGCAGTGGGCTTGGGGGCCGGATTTGCGGCAAACAGGTCCCTGGCGACGTTGCCGACGGTATTGGTTGTCACCGAGTCGAACGCTGCGCCTACCAGGCCGCCGAGCAAAGGCACTGCCTTGCCCAGGTTAATCGCGCCAGTGGTGCCAAACTTGGTCAGCAAGCGGAAGCCTACGGCCTGGTTGATCTTCACCAGGGTAGCGCCACTGATCTTGCTGATGTAATTAGTGGCCAGCTTGGTCGCCATGACCACCCCTACATCCTTGAGAATGTCCTTGGCGGCATTGCCAGCCAGGCAGGTGTATACCAATGCCTTGACCCGGTCATCACGTGGATCGTAGCCGCCGAGATAGGCGATGGCTGTGATCATGCGCAATTGGACATACATGACGCTGGCGACGTTGGCGGGTACCGCCACTGGCAAGGTAATGATCCCGCCCAGACCAGTAAGAAAGCCAGAGGTGGCGGCTTTGGTATTCTGCCAGCGGATCAGGGAGTTGGCGGCGTCGAGGATGGTATCGTTATTCCTGCGGTACTCCTGCGCAAACTCCAGAGCTGTACCGGTTCCCGGAATACCATTCATGGCCTTGTCATAGGCCCAATCCAGCGCCTCGTTCAACTTGCTCAATGTCATTTCATTGGCCATGGGTACTCCTGTGTACTGTTGGCGACTGCTTGTAGATCCCGTCTTCGGGATAGCATGTAGGATTCGTGCGCGAATGATGCCATATTGACATCATTCAGTGTAATCAGGACAACGCAGGAATCTCGAACGCTTGCTACAAGGCAGTTGCGTCAGATGCCGCAGCTTGTCGCGAGTCCCCCGGCAGTGCCGGCCCTCGCAACGCCTCCCTGTTCGCCACCCCAAACGGCACGTGCACCATCGGCAAATCCCCCGCCGGCGACTGCAAATGGCTGCGCTGGTCATCAAAGAACACATGCGGCTTCAGGATCGACAACACCCTGGGCTTTTCCATCCCCCCCAGAAAGAAGCACTCGTCCGGCGACACGCCCCAGTTTTTCAACGTCGTTACCACCCGCTCATGGGAAGGCGCATTGCGCGCCGTCACGATCGCAATCCGCAGAATCCGCTTGTATGCCGGGTCCTCGGCCAACTTACGGTCCTCGAGCATGCGAATCAGCGAAAGCTTGCGGTACAGGTCTGCCAGCGGCCCCGGCGAATGCGGGATGCCCTTGCGCGCCCGCTCGTGCTCCTGAAACTCGTCCAGGTTGTCGTCGCGTTTGTACACGCGCTCTGCCTCGTCATCGGCAATCACCCCGTCAAAGTCGAAGGCCACCCGCAGTTCGGTGTCGATCTCGTCATCGTAGATGCGCGTCGGCAGTACTCGTCCGGCAGGGTAGTCGGCGTCGATGGCTTTCTGCACATCCTCTTCGTTGGCGCTGAGGAACAGCGAGGCGTTGAACGCCGGGATGTACTCGTAGGGCGAGCGGCCCGACATGAACGCCGCGCGGGTGATGTCCAGCTGGTAGTGGTTGATCGAGCGAAACACCCGCAGGCCGGTTTCCGGCGAGTTGCGCGACAGCAGCACCACCTCCACCGGCAACTGCTCGGGGAAGGCTTGGTTGATGCTCAGGAAGCGGCGAATGAACGGGAATGCCACGCCCTTGGGGAACGGTTCGTCCAGGTTCTGTTGCTGATGCTGGCGGTAAGCCTCGACGCCCTGGGTCTGGTAGATGTCGTCCGAGACGGTGAGGTCGAAAAGCGCACTCGAAGCAACGCCGATGACCAGTTTCTGTTCGATGGGGTAGGGCATGAAACAACTCCTGAGCGTGAGCTGAAGGCAAGTGTACCGCGCGCTTCGGGGGGCTGTCGGCGTCAGATCAGGATGTAGTCGCTACGCACCACTACCGGCTCATGCGCGCCTTCGACCAGGTGCACGAACTGCCCTGCCACCTGGTCGATCGCCAGGCAATCGTCGACATCCAGCAAGGCATCGGTATGCGGCTTCAGCCACTCTGCCTGCATGCGTTGCTTGCCCAGGGCCTTGGCCTCGGCTTTGGTGTGGGCGGTGACCAGCAGGTAGCGGTGGGCCTCGCCGAACACCTCGCGTTCGTAGCCACCGAGGTTGATGAAGTACAGGCGCAGGGCACCAGGGGCGGGGGCGTTCGGGCGCAGTTCAATGCGTTGGCCGTCGATACCGTGCACTTCCAGCCACGAGTCGATGTGCAAACCTTGCGGGCTGCCGAACCAGGCCTGGCGCAATTGCGGGTAGGCCTGTTCGAAGGTGTCGGCCTGGGCGAACACCACATCGTGGACTTCGATCTTGGCGCCGGGGTGGCGGCCTCCGAGCATGACGACGTAAAGCATGGGCGGTCCTTTGCATGGCTGATGTAAAAGTGCGTCATTGTACTGCCTGATCAGCGGATGCCGCTTTCTTGGAACTGCACATGACTCATTGAGTTAGCAGGGACCCTGTGGGAGCGGCTTTAGCCGCGAACACCGGCGCAGCCGGTGCCATGCACCGCGTTGGCTTCTTCGCGGCTAAAGCCGCTCCCACAGGGTCCGCGGACCGCTTGCGAATTCAGTTTTCTACGCGACAGCGCAGGCCTGACAGTTGCTCCACCAGAAAATCCACGAACACCCGCACCCGCGCCGGCATCGCCGGGCCGCCCACGAATACTGCATGGATCGGCTCCCGATCACCGGGGTTGTACGCCTCCAGCAACGGCACTAGCTGCCCGTTGGCCAGGTCATCGGCGACGGTAAAGGTACCGATGCGTGCCACACCGGCGCCGAGCCTGGCCAACTGCGCCAGGGCTTCGCCGCTGCTGCATTCGATATTGCCTGTCACCTTCAATGAGAACGCCTGCCCGTCGCGGCAGAACGGCCAGTCGGGGGCGGCGCGGCGGAAGTTGAAGCGCAGGCAGTTGTGCCGGGCCAGGTCCTCCGGCACAAGCGGTGTACCACAGCGCGCCAGGTACTCGGGCGAGGCGACGATCACCTGGCCGGTTTCGCCAATGGCGCGGGCGCTCAACGAGCTGTCCGGCAGGCGGCCAAAGCGCAGCGCCACGTCGGCCTGGCCGCCGAGAATGTCGGCCACTTCGTCACTGAGGGTAAGGTCGACCAGCACCTGCGGGTAGCGCGCGCTGAACGCCGCCAGCAACGGCACCACGGTCAGCCGGCCATGGCCCAGCGCTGCGCTGACTCGCAAGCGCCCACGTGGCACGCCCTGGTCGGTGATGGCCTCTTCCACTTCGAGCATGTCGGCCAGCACCCGCCGTGCACCGCGCAGGTACGCTTCGCCCTCGGGCGTGAGGGTGATCGCGCGGGTGGTGCGCAGCAGCAGGCGGGTGCCCAGCCGCTGTTCGGTGCGCGCGAGGATGCGGCTGACCGCCGAAGGCGTCAGCCCCAGCGCCCGGGCGGCGGCGGACAGGCTACCCTCTTGTGCCACCTTGGCAAATATTTCCATCTCTCCGGATCTTCCACTGAAGTCCATTTGTGCCTCTTAAGCAAAGGTGGTTCGCAAAAACGCAGTCTAGTGCGGCTCGGCTTCGGATCGTAGCATTTGCAGCATAGATAAGGAGCTTGCCATGCGTATCAATCCACCACTTGTCGCACTCGCCATCGGTGCCTTTGGCATCGGGGTCACCGAGTTCGCCCCCATGGGCATGTTGCCCGGCATCGCCACCGACCTTGGCGTTTCCATCCCGGCTGCCGGGCTGTTGGTCAGTGCCTATGCGATCGGTGTGCTGATCGGGGCTCCGCTGATGACCCTGGCCACGGTGAAGATCCCGCGGCGTTACCTGTTGATCGGTCTGATGGCCATTTTCACCCTGGGCAACCTGATGTCGGCGCTGGCCAGCGACTATGCCAGCCTGCTGGTCGCCCGCGTGGTCACCTCGCTCAACCACGGCGCGTTCTTTGGCATCGGTTCGATCGTCGCGGCCAGCGTGGTACCGCCCGAGAAGCGCGCCGGGGCCGTGGCCGCCATGTTCATGGGGTTGACCCTGGCCACCATCGGCGGGGTGCCGCTGGCGACCTGGTTCGGTGAAATGCTGGGCTGGCGCACGGCATTCTGGGGCATCGCCGGGCTTGGCCTGGTGGCAATGACAACCCTCTGGTATGCACTGCCCAATGTGCCGTCGCCCAAGGGTGACGGGGCCATGGCCGAAATCCGCGTGCTGGGCCGCGGGCCGGTGCTGGCGGCATTGCTGCTGACCGTGGTGGGCTCCAGCGCGATGTTCACGGTATTCACCTACATCGCGCCGATCCTGCACAGCGAGGCGGCAGCCTCCACCACCTTCGTCACGGCCATGCTGGTGTTGTTCGGTGTCGGCCTGACGTTGGGCAACGTGTGGGGTGGCAAGGCCGCGGACCGCTCGATCGACCGCACCCTGATGCTGTCACTGGCCGTGCTGATTGCGGTGTTGCTGGTGTTCCCGCTGGTGATGAACTGGCCGCTGCCGACTGCGTTGGCGATCCTGGTGTGGGGCGCTGCCAGCTTTGCCCTGGTGCCGCCGCTGCAGATGCGGGTGATGGAGGCGGCCAAGGATGCGCCCAACCTGGCGTCGGCGGTGAATATTGGTGCGTTCAACCTGGGTAACGCGATAGGTGCGGCGCTGGGTGGGGCGGTGATCAATGCCGGGCTGGGGTATTCGGCAGTTTCCCTGGCGGGGGCGGCGATGGCGGCGGTTGGGTTGGTAATGGTCTTGATGTTTGCCTGGCGTGGGCGGGCGGTGGCGTTGGGGGATCGGGCAGCGGTTTAAGGGGCTGAGGTCCTGGGGGCGCTTTGCGCCCCTTTTCGCGACGCAAGGCCGCTCCCACAAGTCAAGCGAGCGCCGTCCCTGTGGGAGCGGCCTTGTGTCGCGATGGGCTGCAAGGCAGCCCCAAGGTCCTGTACTAGCTGTTAATCTGCTGCCATCACGGCGTACCGTTGCGGCCATGCAGGTGATAGGCCGGGCGCTCACTCAGCCGCTCGTAATAGTCGCGCACGGCCGGCAGGTGCGGGTGTTCGAACGGCGTTTCGAACCAGCGGTTGACCGACAGGCCGATGGGAATGTCGGCCAGGGTGAACTGGCTGCCGGCCACATAGGCACCGGTGGCCGCCAGCTGGCGGTCGAGAATGTGCATGTAGCGCGCCCAGTCCGCGCAACCGGCCGCGAGGGCCTGTGGGTCCTGGTGGGCGGGCGAGTGCCTGACCAGTGACATGAACGCGTAGCTCCAGGCACGGTTGAGGTCCGAGGCCTGCCAGTCGATCCACTGGTCGATCCTGGCCCGCGCCTGCGCTTCGCCCGGGTAGAACGCGGTGGCGCCGTAGCGCGTGGCCAGGTAGCGGATGATGCTGTTGGATTCCCACAGGGTGAAGTCGCCATCCTGGATCACCGGGATCATGGCGTTGGGGTTCAACGCGAGGAATTCGGCGCTGTCGGTGGGTTTGAAGCCCGAGCCCCAGTCTTCGCGCTCGAACGGAACCTCGAACTCGGCGCACGCCCACAGGACTTTTCGTACATTGATGGAAGAGGCTCTGCCCAGTATCCGTAGCATGGTGTTCGTCCTTGTGTGAGGGAGGTTGATCGTCCGTCACCGCCGGGTGCCGGTCAATAGCCTGACCGGTGGCAGAGCGTCCCTTTGTAGGGTTCTTGTAGTCCATTTCCGAAAGTAAGCCTTTCCACCCCCAAGGTGATTGTGGCGGGGCGGGCAGCGCCCTAGTCTCGGCACGCTCGTAACCCGAGGAATGGACATGGACAAAGACACCCCGAAAGAAAACAGCAACCTCAATGTCGTGCGCGCAGCGGGCCGTTTTGGCAACGGCGGTGCCGAACTGGTGCAGATGAAGGCGCAACTGCCAATGCGGACGGCGCTGATGGAGGCCTCGAGCATCATGGGTTGCATTACCGAACTCACCCGCAAGGCCATCGACCGGCCCGGCGACCGCAAGGTGATGATGCAGGCCACCTACTACCTGGCAGGCATGGCCAAGGCGCTGATCGACGGCCAGTTACAGCAGTTGCGCCAGGCACGGGCAGGCGAGCAAGAGCCTTAGTCAGGCTTGCCTGGGGGCCGTGAACTTGGCACCCTTGGTCAGTTTGAATCGTCTGTATCACGATAGAAGGAAGTTCGCATTGAGCTGGGACAAGGTGGGGAAACTCCTCGTAGCCGTGCTGCTTGGCCTGGTAGTTCTGCTGGCCGCCTATGGGGTGCTCAGAGGTAACCCGCGTCTGGAGGCATCGCTGACCTATGCCTACCTCACCTATCCCAGCCAGTTCAGCGAACGTATCAGCAAGGCCAGCGAGCAGCTCAAGTACGAGCAGTTGCAGGGGCGTATCAACACCATCAGCGAGGGAGGGCTGAGCCACGATCAGGTCGAGCGGTTGATCGAGATGGCCCAGGCGCCGTATGCCCAGCTGTTCGCCAAGCCCTTCGAGGCCGGGCTGGTCGACCACCGCACCGGTTTGCTCATCGAGTTGCGCAACAGTGGTGATGCGCAGGTGCGCCAGGTGAAAATCCGCCTGCCGGCCAAAGGCCTGGTGCAGGTACGTGATGCTGCTGGCAATGACACCATCCTGGAAACCTCCACCATGCAAGTGGATATCCCCGTCGTCGAGCCGGGTGGCACGTGCAAGGTATGGGTGTATTTCGATGCGGACTATTCGCAGATCCGCCAGGGCGGGGTCAGCATCAGTCACGCCGATGGTAAGGCTGACGTACAGGTGTACCGCGAAGTTATCGGCTTCCCGGCCTGGGTGGCCCGTTACAGCCGCGAGCTGATGGTGCTGCTGGGTGTATTGGCGGCCAGCGTGCTGGGCCTGGGGTATGCCTGCCTGTCGCGCCGTAACCGGCACTGAACGCCTCACCTGTAGGAGCAGCCTTGTGCTGCGAAGAGGCCGGTACGAGCGATACACATGTTCAGTCAGTACTGGCCTCTTCGCAGCACAAGGCTGCTCCTACAAGGAGTTGTGCAGGCTGTCAGTGAGCCATACTGCGTCCCAGTGCGGATAATCGCCAATCTCTGCTACCAGGCCGGCCCGCAGAGGGTTGGCAATGATGTATCGGGCTACCTTGCGCACATCATCGTCCTGGCGCAGCGCTCTGTCATGAAACCCGCGTTGCCAGACTTGTCCCGGGCTCACGCCCGCCTTGCACAATGCCGTACCAGATCGTGATTTGAACTGCCGCATCAGGCTGCTCAATGTGACGGCATGCAGCTCTACCAGCCAATGCAAATGGTCAGGCATCAGCACCCAGGCAAGTGAGCGGCAAGCGCCAAGGCGTTCCGACTGCCTCAGCTCCCTGATGACCAGGCGAGCCGTACGAAGATCCTGAAACAGCGGCTTGCGTGCCTGGGTGGCAGTGGTTAGCAGGTACAGCCTGCCAGGCTCGGAAAAACGCCCCCGCCGTAGCAGGTTGGCCTCAGCACGATCCATGTAGTGTTCCTCGCATCCGTTCAGTGTGGGATACCTACAATAGAGATTTCAGACGCTACCAACGCCGGCAGATCGTTACCCTGTTTTTCAGCCGTACACCTTTGTAGGAGCAGCCTTGTGCTGCGAAGAGGCCGGTACGAGCGATACACATGTTCAGGCAGTACTGGCCTCTTCGCAGCACAAGGCTGCTCCTACAGGGGAAGGCGGACATGCGTGCATCTTGGGCAAAGGTCATTTGCTGCATACTCAACAATCGCTCGTTTGCGACTCTCTATAGTGCTGGGCATTACAAGAGCCATGCCGAGCCTGCCCGATGATCCCTTCTCTGGACTCCATTTTCTCCCGCCTGCGCCTGCGTCAGTTACGCCTGCTCATCGAACTGGACCGCTGCGGCTCCCTGCACAAGGCGGCCGAGGCCATGGCGATTTCCCAGCCCGGGGCCACCAAGGCCTTGCGCGAGGTGGAGGAGGTGCTGGGTGTGCCGTTGTTCCAGCGCCTCCCGAGCGGCCTGGTTGCCAATGACATAGGCCGTTGCGTGGTGCGTTACGCGCGGTTGATCCACAGCGACCTGGGGCATTTGCGCGAAGAGGTGCTGGGCATCGTCCAGGGCCAGGGCGGGCGGCTGGCGGTGGGCAGCATCATGGGTGCCATGCCGATCCTGGTCGGCGCCCTCGGGCGGCTGCGCAGCAAGCAGCCGCAACTGGCGGTGGAGATCGCCGAGAACACCAGTGCCAATTTGCTGGCCCAGCTCGATGAAGGGCGCCTGGACTTGGCCATCTGCCGGCCGGGGCTGGGCCGCAACGCGGCAGACTACGCCTTTGTCGAGCTGGCCCAGGAGCCGTTGGCGGTGGTCGCGCACCCACTGCACCCGCTGGCCGGGGTGGCGGGGCTGGAAGTTGGCGACCTGAGCCAGTACCGCTGGATTGTCTACCCGGCCAACATGCCCATGCGCCAGGCGCTGGAGCGTGAGTTGAGCGAGGCGGGGGTGGAGGTGCCGCGCTACCCGCTGGAAACCTTTTCCACTTTCGCCACCTTCATGCTGCTGGAGGATGACCCAACGCTGGTGGCGGTGATCCCCAGCGCGGTGGCGGCCTACGCCGAGCAGCGCGGGCTGCTGGTGTCGCTGGCAGTGCAGCTGCGGGCACTGAGCGAGCCGTTCGGTATCGTACACCGGGTGGCAGCGCCGCTGTCGCCGGCGGCGCGGTTGCTGGTGGAGGAGCTTACGGCCGGTTGAGCCCTACATGACACATTGAATTAGCAGGGACCCTGTGGGAGCGGCTTTAGCCGCGAACACCGGCGCAGCCGGTGCCATGCACCGCGCTGGATTCTTCGCGGCTAAAGCCGCTCCCACAGGGTACGAGGATCGCTTGCGAATTCAGTTATCTGTGCGACAGCGCGGCCCAACCGGTCTTACCTCAGAACCGCCGCTCGCGGTAATCGATCAAGCTGGAAAACACTGCAATCAACACCGCCGCCACCACAAAGAAGATCAACGCAAAGAAGTAATCCCCGGTGAACTGCACGATCAGCCCGATCACGATCGGCACCAGCACCCCAGCCATGTTGCCGCAGAAGTTCATGGTGCCACCCAGCACACCGGTGCGCGACGGCCCGCCGATGATCGCCGGCAGGCACCAGTACATTCCGCACCAACGGATGAAGAACATCGCCACGCACAGCAGGCTGATCACCGCGACGGTTTCACCCACATAGGCTGCTGCCAGGATGCACAGTGCCGCTACCAGCGCCGAACCACTGAACATGGTGCGCATTACCAGGTTCGGCGAGGCACCGCTGGCCCGCCAGCGGTCACCGATCCAGCCACCGATCAGCTCGCCGACAAACCCGCACATGAAGATCAGGAAGGTCGCCCCACCCATGGCCGAGATGTTCAGGCCATGGGCCTTGTGCAGGTAACTCGGCATCCAGGTCAGCAGGCCGTAGAACACCGCCAGGATGCAGCTGTAGCCGGCGAACATGGCAAAGATCGAACGGTCCTTGAGCAGCTCGCGCAGCGGCAGGCTGGCCTTGGCTGCCGCAGCATGAGCGCTGGCGTTGCCTTCGGTGATGTGGCGCAACTCGGCTTCGTTAACCCCCGGGTGCTCGCTGGGGTGGTTGCGGATGTACTTCCACGCCAGGATGCCGGCCAACACGGTGCCGACCCCGGCCACCACGAAGGCCAAACGCCAAGAACCCAGCCAGGCAATCAACCCGGAAATCAGGATCGCCCCCAAGGCACTGCCCAGCGGCGCGCCGCCATCCACCAGCACCGCGCCACGGCCACGTTCGTTGGGCGTCAGCCAGGCACCATTGAGCTTGGCCCCGGCGGGCATGATCGGTGACTCGGCCACGCCCAGGCCGATGCGCGTCAGCAGCAGTACCAGCCAGTTGTGCGAGGCCGCGCCCAGCGCCTGGAACAGGCCCCAGGCCACGGTTGCCGCGCCAATGATACCGCGGGTGTGGAAGCGGTCCAGCAGCAGGCCGCCAGGGATCTGCATCAAGGCATACGACCAGAAGAACGCACTGAGCATCAGCCCCTCCATGGCTGGCGTCAGGTTGAATTCGGGGGCGATCAGCGGCAGCGCCACCGACAGTGAGGCGCGGTCGATGTAGTTGATTGCGGTCAGCAGCAACAGGATCAGGAAGATGCGCCAGCGCACCGTGGTCATCGGGGGCGCAGCGGTCAGCGCCAGGTCGGCCGGAGAGGGGATGGTCTTCATCGCAGGAGCTCGTTGTTGTGATTATCGGGAGGCGTAGCAGCTACGCAGGCCGATTGTTGGAGTGCTGCTGGCGGGGCGGGTAATGAAAAGAGCTGATCCGCCAATAACGCCTGCTTATTACCCGGGCAGGGGATAAGCAGTGGTTATTGGCGGATCAGCTCTTTTCATTATCGACGGGCCTGGCCCGCGCTCTAGATTGCCTCGGCACGGCCCGCCAGCGTCACGGTGGGCACAACAAGAACAACGCAGTTGCCTGAGGACCCCTCATGAGCCAATTCCAGTTTCATTTCCCCACCATTGCCAAATGTGGCGCGGGCCTGGCCGACCAGGCCGGTGCGCTGCTCAAGCCGTACATGGACGGCACCCTGCTGGTGGTCACCGACCAGGGCCTGATCGACGCTGGCATCCTGGCCGGCTTCTTCGCCTCGCTGGAGCAGGCGGGCATCGACTACCAGCTGTTCTGCGCCGTTGAAGCCAACCCCGGCACCGACGTGCTGGACGCTGCCGTGGCGCTGCTCAAAGAGCGTAACTGCACCGCCGTGATCGGCGTGGGTGGCGGCAGCAGCATCGACACCGCCAAGGGCGTGGCGGCGATGGCCACCAACCCTGGCAACATCCTCGACTACGAGGGTTACGACAAACTGCTCCAGCCGCCGCTGCCGATCTTCGCCATCCCGACCACCTCCGGTACCGGCAGCGAATGCACCGCGTCGACCGTGTTCACCAACAAGCGCACGCTGTTCAAGACGGTGATCGTCAGCCCGCAGCTGTTCCCGCGTCTGGCCATTCTCGACCCGGCACTGACCCTGAAACTGCCCGCGGCCATCACCGCCGCCACCGGCATGGATGCGCTGACCCACGCCATCGAGTCGTATGTGTCGCGCCAGGCCAACCCGATCAGCCAGGCCATGGCCCTGCAAGCCATTCGCATGATTGCCGGCAGCCTGGAAAAAACCTACTTCGTCGGCACCGACATGGCCGCCCGCGAGCAGATGCTGCTGGGCTCGTTCCTGGCCGGGGTGGCGTTCTCGCAATCCAGGTTGGGTAACGTGCATGCCATTTCTCACACCTTCGGCGGGGTGTTCAACATCCCCCATGGCATCGCCAACGCCGCCCTGCTGCCATACGTGATCAAGTTCAACCTGCCGGCCTGTCCGGAGCGCTTCCGCGACATCGCCATTGCCCTGGGCGCTGATGTGACCGGGCTCAGCGTGGAGCAGGCTGCAGCGCGTACGGTAGATGCGGTAGTGGCCCTGAACCAGGCCATCGGTATCCCCGCGACCATCCGTGAACTGGGCGTGGACCTGGAGTTCTTGCCGCAGATGGTCAGCGACTCGATGCGCAGCGGCAACGTGCTGGTCAATCCACGCCTGACCACCGCGCGCGATGTCGAGCGCCTGATCACCGACGCCTACCACGGCAACCTTTGAACCTTTAGCGGAACCACGACCATGTTCTATGAAATGCGTACCTACACCCTGCACATCGGCAAGATGAAGCAATACCTGGAGCACTTCGAAAAGGAAGGCTTGCCGGTGATCTCCCGCTACGCCAAGCTGGTGGGCTGGTGGTACACCGAGATTGGCGAACTGAACCAGGTGGTGCACATCTGGGCCTACGAGAGCCTTGACGACCGCATCGAGCGCCGCGCTGCCCTGTACCGCGATGCAGACTGGCTGGAGCGCTTCATCCCCGTGGCCTTCCCGATGCTGGTGCGGATGGAGTCGAAGCTGTTGATGCCTGCCGCGTTTTCGCCGATCCAGTGACCTTGTAACTGCATTGCATCAAGGAGCAACCCAATGGATCTAGGCATTACCGGCCGCTGGGCCATCGTCTGCGCGGCCAGCCAGGGCCTGGGCAAAGGCTGCGCCGAAGCACTAGGCAAAGAAGGCGTCAACCTGGTCATCAATGCCCGTACCCAGGCCACCCTGGAGCAGACCGCCGCCGAGTTGCGCGCGGCCTGCCCGGGCATCGAGGTGCGCACCGTAGCCGGTGATGTCGTCGACGCCGAAGTACGCCAGGCGCTGCTGGCGGCCTGCCCACAGGTGGATATCCTGGTCAACAACGCCGGTGGCCCACCACCGGGTGACTTCCGTGAATGGGGGCGTGAGGACTGGCTGAAGGCACTGGATGCCAACATGCTTACCCCCATCGAGCTGATCAAGGCGGTGGTCGATGGCATGGCCAAGCGCGGCTTCGGCCGGGTGGTGAACATCACTTCCGGCGCGGTGAAGGCGCCGATCGATATTCTTGGTTTGTCCAATGGCGCACGCAGTGGCCTGACCGGCTTCATCGCCGGCCTGGCCCGTCAGCAGCGCCTGGCGGGCAGCAACGTGACGCTGAACAATCTGCTGCCTGGGGCGTTCGACACAGCGCGCCTGCAGAAGACCTTGAAGGCGGCAGGTGGCGATGTGGAAGCCACCGCCCAGGCGCGGCGCAATGCCATCCCGGCGGCGCGCTTTGGCAATGCCAGCGAGTTCGGCGCGTATTGCGCGTTCCTGTGCAGTGCGCATGCCGGGTACATCACCGGGCAGAATCTGTTGATCGATGGTGGGGCGTTCCCCGGTACGTTCTAACGGCCCGAACGCTCCCCCTTGTAGGAGCAGCCTTGTGCTGCGAAGAGGCCGGTATGACTTACAGAAATCTGTCAGACATACCGGCCCCTTCGCAGCACAAGGCTGCTCCTACAGGTCAGAGCCCAATGGCACTGATAGTCAGTGAATCGCTACAGGGTTGATGTTTACCTGGGTCGAGCCCTTGTACAGCGGCTGCCCCAGCACGAACAGGAACTCGAACGCCTTGTCCTTGACCAGCGCACGGGTGTCGATCAGCTCCAGGTTGTAGATGCCACGCTTGGCCAGCATGAACTGGTTGACCGGGAATTCTTCACCGGTAGGGTTCGGGTACACCTCCGATGCCCAGGTGTCGCCACCAAAGGCAACGATGCCCTGGTCCGCCAGCCACTCGGCCGCCGGCAGGTCGATGCCCGGTTCGGTGGCGAGGAACTGCTGGTTGTCCTTGCCGATCAGTTCCAGCCAACCGGTGTTGAACAGCACCACGTCACCCTTGCGCAGGGTAATGCCTTCTTTCTTCAGCACGGCCTTGATGTCATCGACGGTGATCGAGGTGCCGCCCGGCACGATGGCCTTGCCATAGTGCGCGGTCATGTCCAGCACCACACCGCGGGTGACCATGGGCGGTACTTTTTCCACACCCAGCTTGGTCACGCCTTCGACGGTGACGAAGTCGGCAGCCTTGTTGCCGTTGTAGTAGACGTTGTCGATACCGATATGGCCGATGCTGTTGAGCTGGGTGCCGACGCCGGTCCAGCCGTTGACCAGTTCATCGTTGAAGCTGAACTTGTTGCGGCCCAGGGTCTGGCCGGCCTGCTCGCCAGGCTGGATGTTGTACAGGTGGAAGCTGCGGTGGCGGAAGGCCGGCAGGTCTTTGCTGACCGGCACGGCCAGCGGGTAGGTCTTGCCGGTCTTGACCAGGCCGACCGCCTGCTTGACCACTTCGGGAGTGAGCAGGTTGGCGGCGCCGATTTCATCCTGTTTGCCGTAGGGTGAGGTCTGCCAGTCGGCGGCCAGGGTGGCCTGGGCAGTACTCGCCAGGGCGACGGCGAGCAGCAGGGGCTTGAAGCGTTGCATCGGGTACTCCTGATAGTGAGGCGTTGTCAGGAGTAGATTCTGCGCAGGGCCACCTGTGGGAAAAAGCGGCTCGGGGGACAATGACTTTTGCTTGCCGGTCAACAACCATCCTCGTGCAACGCCAGGCTCTGGCGCAGCTGCTCGAGCATGGCCTGGCGCAGTACCAGTGGTGCCTGCACGCGGATCGAGCCGGCCTGGGAAAGCAGCCAGCCCATCAGCGCGCGGTTGTCGTCGACGGTGGCTATCAGCCTGGCGCCGCCGTCCGCTTGCGGTTTCAGTTGCATATCTGCCGACAGGGGTGACGCATCCAGGCGCCGGGCCAGCGCGTCGTCGACCCAGGCGTGCAACTCGATCTGTTTCGGGGATGTGAGCGCATCGGGCTGCAGTTGCTGCGCTTCGCCCAGGCTCAGGCCCGGTTGCCAGTACCAGCCGTAGGGCATGCCCTTGCTGTTGCACTGCAGCGGGAACAGCGCCGCGAGCTCGATCAGGTCGCGTTCGACAGTGCGTTTGCTGGTGGTATGGCCCGCGGTTTTCAGAGCTGCCTGCAACTGGGTGGAACTCATCCCCGGGTGACGGCCGGGCAGCAGCTTGAGCAACTGCCACTGGCGGGCGATGGTGTGACGGGTAGGGTGGCTGGGCAAAGGGCTCGTCCTTGAAGGCAGGCATGAAGCCTGCCTTGGATAGTGGCGTTTAGCTATCGCCCAGCATACCTTGTCACCGAATGGTATCCAAGTTCTCGCACACGGCCTTTAGTAGAGGCGCGTCCCCCCTGCGCCTTTGCCCTCTTTCGGCAGAGCACCCCCCGGTTGAATTCAGATAGCCAGGCTGTCTACCACGCCGCCGTCGACGCGCAGCGCTGCGCCCGTGGTAGCGGAGGAGTAAGGGGAGGCGAGGTACACGGCCAGGTGGGCGACTTCGTCGACATCGGCGGCGCGCTGGATGATCGAGCTCGGTCGTGCGGTACGCACGAAGTTGTCGGCTTCTTCACGAATGCTGCGCCCGGACGCCTGGGCTGCATCGGCTACCAGCGCGGCCACGCCATCGGTCAGGGTCGGGCCGGGCAGCACGGCGTTCACGGTTACCCCGGTGCCGGCCAGGCGCTTGGCCAGACCATGCGAAACCGCCAGGTTGGCAGCCTTGGTGACGCCGTAGTTGATCATGTCTGCAGGGATGGCAATACCCGACTCCGAGGAGATGAACAGGATCCGCCCCCAACCTTTCTCCACCATGCCCGGGGCATAGTGGCGAGCCAGGCGCACGCCGCTCAGCACGTTGGTGTCGTAGAAGCGCGTCCACTCGCTGTCGGGCACCTCGAAGAAGTCGACGTCGTCGTAGATGCCCAGGTTGTTGACCAGGATGTCGGCCCGTGGGTGGGCGGCGAACAGGGTTTCGGCACCGGCGGCGGTGCCCAGGTCGGCGACCACGCCGTGGATCTGCCCACGGCCGCCTTGCTCGCGCAGTTCGGCCAGGGCGGCATCCAGCGACTTCTGGCTGCGGCCGGCAATGACTACGTCAGCGTTGGCGCGGGCCAGGCCGCGGGCGATAGCCAGGCCAATACCGCCGGTCGAGCCGCTGATGATGGCGGTGCGTCCGCCGAGGTCGATGTTCATGGAATGGCTCCTGTGGGTGAGTTGCATCGATGGAGCCATCCTAGTGATGCGCAATGAGACTGTAAAAGACGGAATTCGACTTAGTTCAGACCTGTATCGACTTGTCGAGCCTTGCGTCTGCCAAGGCCAGCACCCGCTCGCGGAAAATGCCCACGATTGGCCGCAAGTCGACCTGGTGCCAGACCGCCCATAACTGCTCGCTGGGCTGGAACCAGTCCAGCTGGCGCAGCACCACGGTCGGCCCGGCGCTGGCCGACAGGCTGCTTTGCACCATGGCCAGCCCCAGGCCGGCGGACACCAGGCCTAGCACGCTCAACGGGTCGTTGGCCTCCAGCGACAGGCGCGGGGTGAAGCCGGCATCGCCACAGCGGGCGATGAAATCGTCACGCTTGTGGCCCTGGTCGGGCTGGCCACCGGTGATGATCCAGTCCTGTTCGTGCAGGTCGGCGGGGGTCAGCTCGGCCTTGCTGGCCAGCGGGTGCGCGGCCGGGATGGCGAGCAGCAGTGGGTCATCCAGCACCGGCTGGCCGCGCAGGTCGGGGTCATTCTTTGGCGGCGGCTCGCAAACCAGGGCAATGTCCAGGCTGCGCTGACGCAGGCCTTCGAACTGTTCGTTGGGGGTCATGTTGTACAGCGCAATGTGAATGTTCGGGCGCTCGCCCCGAATCGCCCGCACAGCGCCCGGCAGCACGCCGGCATGGATGGCATGGTTGACGTAACCGATGCACAGCCCGCCTTCCTCGCCACGGCCCAGGCGCTTGCCCAGCGATTCCAGGCGGTCGGCATGCTTGAGCAGGCCACGCGCCTCGGCCAGGAAGGTGCGACCGTCCCTGGTCAGGTACAGGCGCTGGTTGCGCCGTTCGAACAGGGCCAGGCCCAGGTTGTTTTCCAGCTGGGCGATCTGCCGGCTGAGGGGAGATTGGGAAATATGCAGCTGCTCGGCGGCCCGGCCGACGTTCTCGCATTCGGCGACGGCCACGAAGTAGCGCAACTGACGTAGATCTTGCATGAGACCTCCAGGGACTTAACTATTAGTAATTATGACTTGCGCGGTCTTGATCTTGCCAGCCTGGGATGCGTTCACTTCGTCGGTTAAGCATGCTGACCAGGACTTGGTGGTTTCAACGCAAGGGGAGGGCTTTGCCCTCCATTCGCGGGCAACCCAAAAGATTGACCCTTTTGCAACAGCCCAGTCGCAACCTTTGCTTCCAGATCAAAACTCATTGTCCCGCCCCTACCTTTTTCCCATCTCCATGTCCCTCGAGAATTCACCCATCCCAACCTTCCACAGGTGATTCTCAAATGCCTCTCGCCTTGACCGTACTGGCCTGGGGCGCGGTGGCCTTCGGCAATGTGCCAGGCCTGCAGGTGTACGTGGTACAGCAGGCGGAAAAGGTCGCCCCCGACGCCGTCGACGTGGCTGCCGGTTTCAATATCGCCGCCTTCAACCTGGGTGTGGCCGGTGGTTCCTGGGGCGGTGCCCAGGTGGTGCAACAGCTCGGCCTCGGCCACACCCCGTGGATCGCCGCGCTGGTCACCCTCGGTGCCCTGGCCCTGACCCTGTACAGCGGCCGCCTCGACCGCCGCGTACCTGCCCAGCCACAACCTGTCGTCAGCCGCGCCTGACCCCTGATTCGACTTACGGAGATGCTCGCCATGACTCAAGATCCGCTGTTCCAACCCCTGCAATTCGGCGCCCTGAACCTGCCCAATCGCGTACTGATGCCGCCGATGACCCGTTCCCGCGCCGCCCAGCCGGGCGATGTACCGACCGCGCTGATGGCCGAGTACTACGCGCAACGCGCCAGTGCCGGGCTTATCGTCAGTGAAGGCACCTGGATCTCGCCACTGGGCAAGGGCTACGCCCGCACCCCGGGCATTTACACCCAGGCACAGATCGATGGCTGGCGCCTGGTCACCGAGGCGGTGCATGCCGCGGGCGGGCGCATCTTCGCCCAGCTCTGGCACGTCGGCCGCCTCAGCCACAGCAGCCTGCTCGGCGGCCAGGCACCGGTGTCGTCCTCGGCGATGCAAGCCGAAGGCGTGAATGTGTTCATCGACAATGCCGACGGCACCCCAGGCTTTGTCCAGGCCTCCCGGCCGCGCGCGTTGAGCGAAGCGGAAATTGCCGAGATCATCGATCAGTACCGCCAGGCTGCGCGCAATGCCATGGCGGCCGGTTTTGACGGTGTCGAGTTGCACGCGGCCAATGGTTACCTGGTCAACCAGTTCCTCGATTCCGGCGCCAACGACCGCACCGACCGCTATGGTGGTTCATTGGAAAACCGCCTGCGTTTCCTCGACCAGGTCACCCGCGCGCTGGTCGAAGGCACGGGCAACGCCCAGCGTGTAGGTGTACGCCTGGCGCCGCTGACCACGCTCAATGGTTGTGTCGATGCCGACCCGGTCACCACCTATACCGCAGCGGCCCGGCGCCTGGGCGAGATCGGCATCGGCTACCTGCACATTGCCGAAGCCGACTGGGATGACGCGCCGGACATGCCGGTGGACTTCAAGCAACAACTGCGGACGGTGTTCCCAGGGGTAATGGTGTATGCCGGCAAGTACACCGGCGAACGTGCGCGGCGTGCACTGGAGGAGGGCTGGGCTGACCTGGTCGGGTTCGGCCGGCCTTTCGTGGCCAACCCGGATCTGCCGGCACGGCTGAAGCTGAATGCGCCCCTGGCCGAGCACGAGCGGGCCACGCTGTTCGGTGGTGATGCCCGTGGCCTGACTGACTACCCGGTCATGGCAACAGCCTGACCCCGGCCGCTCCTCATCGAACTGCACATGACTCATCGAGTTGGCAGGGACCCTGTGGGAGCGGCTTTAGCCGCGAACACCGGCGCAGCCGGTGCCAGGCACCGTGTGGGATTCTTCGCGGGCACGCCCGCTCCCACACGGTACGCGGACCGCCTGCGAACTCAGTTCTCTGCGCGGCAGCGCAGTCCAAAGGGCTGGGCGATCTCCCACAAAGACCGCATTTCGGCTGTCATGTCCACCTCTGAGCCTGAGTGGTGATGACTTGTGGGTGTCCTGTATCCAGACCCAAATAGGGCGCTCTATCTAGGCCACTCCGTGGCGAACAGATCAAGAAACAACTCACTGAGCGCCATCATGGCCATCAACCAAACACCGCACGCTGCCAATGTGCCTCGCTCACGATCGCAATGTTCGCGACCATTCCCTGTTCCTCGTTTCTATTCCGTCAGGATCACAGCATTGGCGTACTTTTCCTGGTCCGGTGTGAAGGTGGTTAGCATGCCGGTGTGTTTACAGGTCAGGGTGAGCTCTGTTCGCGTATCGATGAACAGGTCCTCGCCGCGAAGGCCCTGCCATTGCGCCAGATACTTGAACGAGCCGTATTTCATCGGTTTCTTCAATGCGCGATCATGGCCACCTTTCCAACCTAGCACCGGAAGTGCACCATCGATGCAGTGCCGGGCAAGTTCTGGCTGGGTCAGGGCCCGCTCACGGCCAATCTCCCAGCACCGGATCAAGCCCTCGTCGGGCCCTTTCCATGCTTCTTCCCAAGTGATCAAGGGGCGGATGGGGTGATGAATTGGGCGTCGAATGACCCCGGTAGCTCGATCCATGACTGAGATTGTCCGTAACGTTCAGTTGGAGCGGATGCTACTAATTGGCCATCATCGTGTCCAGTTCTTCACCTCTTTGATGTCCCCTTGGGGCACCCTGATCGAAAGGGCCGTCTTGCAGGTGTATTACGTGCGACTCCGAATGATTGAGGCCTGTTCAACCATAGGTTGAAACGTGACTGGGGTGTAGTTGAAGTCTTTGGTTTTATAAATGTTTTGTCGCAGGATTTTGATTCTTGTGTATTGGTTATCTTGTTGTGGATTGGATATCGTGCTGACGGTTCCGCTATATGCTTTTACGATTTTCCGGGTTTTATTTGAAAAATGCTGGCCGAACGACAGTTGCCCGTTTGGTCCAGGTTCCCCAGAGTGACAAGCGATAACGTGTATTTTTTCGTAGCCATCAAAGCTGATTTTCTGGCGGGACAGGTGTTCGTAAAGTGCATCTGCATCCATTCCGGCGACCTTGGAATTTTTTCCGTGAGCATAGATGTTGAGCTCTTTCTTCTTCCAGAATCGTTTTCTGGACGTAAATACCCCCAGATTGGGCTCCCTCAGCAGAACCTTGGCCCGCATATGCCCCGTCGGATCAGAGGCATTTACAGGGTCCCCCGACAGGTAGGCGTAGCAGTTGATACCGCCAGCTGCGAATGGGCTCACTGAGTCCGGGCTTGTGAATCTCATCAGCATCGGGTTGTAACCGCGATAGCCGTTGCCTAGCAAGTAATCAGAGGTAACAGGATCGCAGTACTCTCCCTTGAATCCCGCCAGCATGCCCCCAGCCGCCTGAAAATATCCCCATGGATTGAAAGCTACCGGTGCCGTGCTGTTGATGGTCAACAGCGTCAAGGTTGAGCCTTTCACGTCACGCGCGAGCAGTTCTGTACGTTCACTGCCTGATTGTTTATGTACGAAGAGTAGTGCATGAACGTTAGTTCGCAGAATCGAAGATGTACCGTTATCGTGCAGGGTGGTGGCAATCTCATCATTGTTATATAGATATAGCATTCTTAGGGCTCCATTAATTTGTTATCTAGCCAGGTAATGGAGTCATTTATCTGAATCAATCGTTATGCGCTACTGGTAAAAAGCCAGGTGGTATTGTTGGTAATTGATGAGGTGCAGCGGCGCAATCTTGAATACCAAAGGGACAAGGCGGACAGCGGTGCCCTCACAGGAAGGACTAGCCCGAAACAAATGTGCGGGCTTGGCCCGCGAAGCGCCGCGCGAACGGCGCTCGGTCTCACAAGCACCGAAGATGTTGTGGCGAATACCCCGCCACACACATCTCCCCCTACATCCCACCCCGCCGCACATGCTTCACCAATACCTTCTCCAGCAACTCCCACATCGCCGGCTCCGTACTGAACGCCACGTTGAACCGCATCCACCCGGTCGCCTTGGCATCGACCATGAACAACTGCCCGGGTCCGAGCATGATGCCTTTCTCCAGCGCATCATCCAGCAACGCCGCGCTATCCGGAATCGCCGGGTGACGGGTCCAGATATACATTCCCTCATCCGACTCGATGAACAGTTCAAAGCCTAATCGATGCAAATGCCGGCCAACTTCCTGGTGTGCTTCGGCCAAGCGCTGGCGCAGGTGCTTGAGGTGCTTGCCATGATAGTTTCAGCGCCTGTGAGATCGAGCGCCGCCCGCGCGGCGCTTCGCGGGACAAGCCCGCTCCCACATCTGTTTCGGGCCAGTTATTCCTGTGCCAAATGGGTTGCAGCCTTGGTGCATGGCTGTAAATAGATGAAAAGCCGTTGCGCTTCCTCTCGATATCGAATGGAACAAACAAGGCGAGCCACGGTGAGCTCGCAGGAGGGATTGGCCCGAAACAGATGTGGGAGCGGGCTTGTCCCGCGAAGCGCCGCGCGGGCGGCGCTCGATCTCTCAGGCGCTGAAAGTGTTGTGGCGAACACCCCGCAATCCGTTACACCCCACCCCGCCGCACATGCTTCACCAATACCTTCTCCAACAACTCCCACATCGCCGGCTCGGTACTGAACGCCACGTTGAACCGCATCCACCCGGTCGCCTTGGCATCGACCATGAACAACTGCCCGGGCCCGAGCATGATGCCTTTCTCCAGCGCATCATCCAGCAACGCCGCGCTGTCCGGAATCGCCGGGTGGCGGGTCCAGATATACATCCCTTCATCCGACTCGATGAACAGCTCGAAGCCCAATCGATGCAGATGCCGGCCAACTTCCTGGTGCGCTTCGGCCAAGCGCTGGCGCAGGCGCTTGAGGTGCTTGCGCCAGCGCCCGTCGATGATCGCGGCATACACCACGCGCTCCATCACCTGTGAAGTGGTCAGGCCCGAGCGCATCTTCAGGTGCAGCAGCTTCTGCATCAGTTCGGGGTTGGCCAGCATGTAGCCAACGCGCACATTGGGCGAGATGCTCTTGGAGTAGCTCCCCACGTATACCACCTGCTGTAGGTGGTCGAGGCTGGCCAGGCATGGCTGCGGTTCGGCGACCATGTCGGCGTACAGGTTGTTCTCCACCAGGCGGAAGCCGTGCTGGCTGGCCAGTTGCAGCAGGCGGTGCAGCTGCGGCAGCGGGGTACGCGAGCAGGTCGGGCTGTGCAGGTGCGGCTGTGTGAAGAACGCAGTGGGGCGGTGATGGGTGAGCAACTGCTCCAGCTGGTTCAGGTCGTAGCCGGCCGGTGTGCGCGGCACGCCGACCAGGGTCGCGCCCTGGGTACGCAGGATGCTCATCAGGTTGGGGTAGCCGGGGTCGTCCACCAGCACCACGTCGCCCGGGCGCACCAGCGTACGCGCGGCCAGGTCCAGGGCCTGGCTGGCGCCGTGGGTAAGCATCAGCTGCGCCGGGTTGGCGACGATCGACAGTTCCTGCTGCAGGTTCTGCGCGGTCAATGCGCGAAGCTCCGGCAGGCCCATGGGGTCGCCGTAACCCGACAGCTCCAGCGGGCTGCCAGCCACCTGGCGCAGGCCGCGGCGCAGGCCGTCTTCGTACATCCAGTCGTTAGGCAGCCAGCCGCACCCCGGCTTGAACGGCAACTGGCGGATTTCGAAGATCTGTTGCAGGTACCACTCGGAGTTGAACGTTGGTCGACTGGTATCAGCCTCGGCATTGTGCTGGTCCAGCAGTTCGCCCGCCGCGCGGTTGACGAAGAACCCCGCATTGCCCCGGCTTACCAGCAGGCCCTGGGCGACCAGACGGTCGTAGGCCTCGACCACGGTGAAGGTGCTCACCGAATAGCTCGCGGCAAAGGCGCGAATCGAGGGGACTTTGGCGCCTGGCTTGAGGGTCTGGTTGTCGATCAGCTCGCGCAGCCCGTCGATGATCTGGTTCACCAGCGGGGTCGAGGAGTCTGGATGTAATTCGAACATTCGGGGCCTTCAGGGTGCGTATCGCCCGGCGTTTGCAAGGTGTATTGCATGGGCGACCTGTACAGTGCAGTGCGAGTTTCATGCCACTGTGCATGGCTCTCTGCGTCGGACATTTTTACATTAGGTGTCAGATATCGCCACCTAAAGCATGTTCAGTTCGCCCCAGGCGCCAGCTCTGGGGCGCGTCAGCAGGCCGCCATGGAAGGCCTGCGTGTGTTCGCTCACACCATCCTGCGCGCATTAGCACTGATGTACAGGTGAAACCGCCAGCCATCGGGTTTCACAGTTTTCCTTGGATAAAAAGAAGCACGGGGTACACAACTGATGGACGCAACATCCACAACCACCACCGCGAAAAGCGGGCACGAGAGCAAGCTCAGTGCCTCGCTGAAGTCGCGCCACCTGACGATGATGTCGATCGCCGGGGTTATCGGCGGCGCCTTGTTCGTCGGTTCCGGCAGCGTGATTCACAGCGCCGGCCCAGCCGCTGTCCTGGCCTACCTGGCAGGCGGCATCCTGGTGGTGCTGATCATGCGCATGCTGGGTGAAATGGCGACTTCCTCGCCAGACACCGGTTCGTTCTCCACCTACGCCGATCGCGCCATTGGCCGTTGGGCCGGTTTCACCATCGGGTGGCTGTACTGGTGGTACTGGGTCATCCTCATGGCCTGGGAAGCTTATGTGGCGGGCAAGATCCTGCATGGTTTCTTCCCCGACGTCAGCGTCAACGTGTTCGTGCTGGCCACGACCCTGTTGCTGATTACCGTCAACTTCTTCAACGTCAAGCACTACGGTGAGTTCGAGTTCTGGTTCGCCTTGATCAAGGTGATCGCGATCGTCTGCTTCCTGATCGTGTGTACCGCTGCGGTGCTGAACATCTGGCAGTTCGGTGAAGTGCGTGGCATCAGCCACCTCACCGCCGAAGGTTTCATGCCCAACGGCATCACCACCGTGGTCGGTGCCTTGCTCGGGGTGATGTTCGCCTTCCTCGGTGCAGAAATCGTCACCATCGCTGCAGCTGAAGCCAAGGACCCGGCCGCGCAGATCGTCAAGGCGACCAACTCGGTGGTCTGGCGTGTGTGCCTGTTCTACGTGGGGTCGATCTTCCTGATCGTTTGCCTGGTACCGTGGAACGACCCGCACCTGGGCGCTTCCGGCTATGGCGCCTACCGCCGCACCCTTGAACTGCTGGGCGTGCCATATGCCGAGCTGCTGATGAACTTCGTGGTGCTGACCTCGGTGAGCAGCTGCCTGATCTCGGGCCACTACACCGCTTCGCGCATGCTGTTCTCCCTGGCCCAGCGTGGCGACGCGCCGTCGTTCTTCAAGATCACCCGCGCCGGCACCGGTGTACCGGTGTACGCGATCATGGGCTCGTGCGCCGTGGCCGTGGTGTGCGCGTTGATCAACTTCAGCGAGACCCTGCGCCCGAAAGACGTGCTGGAAACCCTGATGAACACCACCGGCATGATCGCCCTGCTGGTGTACCTGGTGATTGCCTTCTCGCAGTTGCGCATGCGCCGCAAGCTGATTGCCGAAGGCAAGGAAGTACGTCTGAAGATGTGGCTGTTCCCGTGGCTGACCTACCTGGTGATCGCGTTCATCGTGGCCGCCCTGGTGACCATGGCCTTCATGCCTGACTACCAGATCCTGGTGATCTCCACCGGTATCGCTGCAGCAATCGTGGTAGCGATGGGTGTGGTGCACCAGATCCGTACTGGCAAGCAGCACTAAGCGTCACTCGCTTTCGAAACGGCCGGTTCCCTTGGGTATCCGGCCGTTTTGCGTTGTTGGGCCTAGGGTATATGGCAGCCCGTTACATGGCATATGCTGAACACATTGCCCGCCCAAAGGAGCTTCACATGGCCTGGTCCGCCACCCAGTATTCGCAGTTTGAAGACGAGCGTACCCGCGCCGTGCGCGATTTGCTCGCCGCTGTGCCGGCACGCCCGGTACGCCACGCCACCGACCTGGGCTGTGGCCCCGGTAATTCTACCGAGGTGCTGCTGCAACGGTGCCCGGATGCCCAGGTGACGGCCCTGGACAGCGACCCGGACATGATCGACAAGGCGCGCGAGCGCAAACGGCTGTGCATCCCCCGCGTGCGCATGATCAATGCAGACATTACGGGCTGGTCCGCCCCCGAGCCGCAGGACCTGATCCTGGCCAATGCCTCGCTGCAATGGGTACCCGACCATGCCTCGCTGTATCCGCACCTGGTGCGCCAGCTGAGCGAAGGCGCGAGCCTGGCTGTGCAAACGCCGGACAACCTCGACGAGCCGGCCCATCGGCAACTGCGCGAAATCGCCAGCCAAGGTCCCTGGGCGGCGAAGTTTGCCGATTTCCAGCTGCCGCCACGGCACAGCGCGGCGTTTTACTACGACCTGCTCAGCCCGCTGTGTGCGCGGGTGGATGTGTGGCGTACCACCTACCATCACCCGTTGGCCGGCGGCGCCGAAGCCGTGGTGGAATGGTTCAAGGGTTCTGCCTTGCGTCCGTATCTGGGGCGGTTGGAGGCGCAGGAGCAGGTGGATTTCCTGCAGATGTACCTGCAGGCGATGCAGCGCGACTACCCGCCGGCCACCGATGGCAAGGTGCTGTTGCCGTTCCCGCGGCTGTTCGTAATCGCTACCCGCTAGGGCGGCGCCAGCGCCAGGCCACGTAACTGTAGATGCCGAGGTTGAGCAGCAGCACCAAAGTGCCAAGCAGCAGCTGGATGTGCGGGGTCAGCCCGGCGGGGTAGATCAACGGCCAGATGTAGTGCTCGACGAAGCCCCCCTGGTAGCCTGCGTCACCGGCAGCGCTGCGCATGCGGTTTTCCCAGGTGGTCAGCGGGCAGCCCAGGTGCAGGCATTCCACCGCCAAGCCCCAGGCCAGGACCGGCAGGTGCAGCAGCAGGGCAGGGCGCCAGCGCAGCACCAGCAGGCCGCCGAACAGCACCAGCAGGATGAAGGCCAGGTGCAGCAAGACCAAGGCGTCGGCGGCAAGGCGGTAGAGCATGGGGAGTTGTTTTGTGAATTGAGTTCTTCCCAGCATAGATGGGTTGCCTGTACTGGCCTCTTCGCGGGTAAACCCGCTCCCACAGGTACTCCACGGAACCTGAGAACTGTGGGGGATCTGTGGGAGCGGGTTTACCCGCGAAGAGGCCGGCACAGGCTTACAGCCCTTCCTCCACCATCTGCAGGAAGGTCGCCACCACTCGCCGCGTGCGCTGTTCACTCAGGCACACCAGTGTCTCGGTCAGGTGTCGCTGGCAATCGACGATCGGCAACGCACACACCCGCGCATCCGCACCAAACTCCGCCGCCGACACCACCCCTACACCAATCCCCACCACCACCGCTTCCCGCGCCGCTTCCCGGCCTTCCACCTGGATCGCCGGGCGAACCCGCAGCCCGGCCCGTTGCATCTCTTCTTCCAGCGTCTGCCGCGTCACCGAACCGGGCTCGCGCAGTACCAGCGGCATGTCGTCCAGGTCCGCCAGGCTGATCGAGCCGCGGCTGGCCCATGGGTGCTGGTGGGAAACGAACGCCACCATCGGGTCGCGGCGTAGCGGCAGGCAGTGCAGCCGCTCATCGTCAACGTCCCGCCCCAGCAGGGCCAGGTCGGCCTGGTAGCTGAACAGCCGGGCCAGCGACTCGTCGGTGTTGCCGGTCTCGATCTTCACCTGGATGCCCGGGTAGCGCTGGCAGAAGCGGGCGATCTGCGGCAGTACATGCACCGGCGCATCCACCGCCAGTACCAGGCTGCCGGTGTGCAGCGCACGCGAATCCTGCAGCAGTTCATGGGCTTCGGCCTCGCAGGCGAACAGACGCTGGCTGATGCCCAGCAGGCGCTCGCCGAGGTCGGTGAGCTGCACTGAGCGCTTGTTGCGGTGGAACAGCAACACGCCGAAGCGTTCCTCCAGTTTGCGCACCTGGTCCGACACCGCGGGCTGGGTAAGAAACAGCTTTTCGGCAGCGCGGGTAAAGCTGCCGTGCACCGCCACGGCATGGAAGGCCTTGAGTTGTGCGTGGGAAACCGACATGGCCACCTCAGTAACAAGCTGAGCTTATGTGTGAAATACGATAAATCGATTTTATTTATCTTAGCGCAACTGTTTCCATGCATGTCAGCCCGACGCTGGCACCACAAGTACCGCCAGGGCCATGGCACCCACACGGCGCCATCTGACCGGATGACAGCCTCGTCATCGCTGTGCGTAACACAAGAACAAGACAGGCGTTTCTTCACATTCTGCCGGCACACTTGAGCAAGAGGTCAGACTTACATGAATCACTCCCTAGCCGCGTTCAAACGCTGGCGCATCCAGATTTTCGCCATTACCTGGCTGGCTTACGCCGCCTTCTACTTCACCCGCAAAGCCTTCTCGGTGGCCAAGCTGGGCATCGGTGAAGACCCCGACTTCATGCTCGACAAGGCCGCCATGGCCAACCTCGACGCCATCTACCTGGCCGCCTACGCCGTGGGCCAGTTCACCTGGGGTATGCTTGCCGACCGCTTCGGCCCGCGCGTGGTGGTGCTCGGCGGCCTGCTGATTTCTGCTGCTGCTGCGGTGGTGATGGGCAGCTACGCCACGTTCCCGATCTTCGCCACCTGCATGCTCGTGCAGGGCCTGGCGCAGTCCACCGGTTGGGCCGGGTTGTGCAAGAACATCGGCAGTTTCTTCCCCGCTTCGCAGCGTGGGCGGGTGCTGGGCCTCTGGAGCTCCTGCTATGCCTTCGGCGGTCTGGTGGCCTCGCCGTTCGCCGGCTGGTGGGCCTATACCCTGGTCGGTAGCTGGCACGCGGCGTTCTTCTCCAGTGCCGCAGTGGTGGCGCTGGTGGCCGTGCTGTTCTTCTTCCTGCAACGCAACAAGCCTGAAGACGTCGGCCTGCCGGCGGTGGAGCCCGAGCCGCAAAGCATGGCCCCGGCCAGCAACCTGTGCAGCGTGTGGGCGCCGCTGAAAGAGATCCTGCGCAACCGCACGGTGCTGACCCTGGGGCTGGCGTACTTCCTGTTGAAGCCTGCGCGCTACGCCATCCTGCTGTGGGGGCCGGTGATCGTCTTCGAGCAGATGCCCTCGGTGGGTAAGGTAGGTGCAGCGATTATCCCGACAGCCTTCGAACTGGCCGGGCTGCTCGGCCCAATCATCATCGGCCTGGCCTCTGACAAGCTGTTTGGCGCCCGGCGCATGCCGGCCTGTGTCATCAGCCTGCTGCTGCTTACCGTGGCCCTGGCAGTGTTCATGGCGGCCATGCACACCGGCAGCGTGATCCTGGTAGTGGGCCTGCTGTTCGTCATGGGCCTGACCTTGTATGGGCCGGACTCGATGATCAGCGGCGCTGCGGCCATCGACTTCGGCACCGCCAAGGCCGGTGCCACCGCGGCTGGCTTCGTCAACGGCTGTGGCTCGGTGGGGGCGGTGCTGGGCGGGCTGCTGCCGGGGTACTTCGATGGGGTCACGGTGTTCATCGTGTTCGCCGGCTGCGCGCTGTTCTCGGCGCTGGTGCTGCTGCCGCACTGGAACAGCCGCCCGGCCAGCGCTGCGCAAAGCACCGACGTGGCACCGAATACCAGCATGGCAATCAAGCCACTGCGTACCTGAAAGGAAAGCAAGCGAATGAGACCCTTCTGGCTGCAACAGGCCCTGGATTCGGCGCAAGAGGCGGTGTGCCCGCCGCTACAAGGCGATGCCCGTTGCGATGTGTGCATCGTCGGCGGCGGCTACACCGGCCTGTGGACCGCACTGATGCTCAAGGAGGCGGTGCCGGCCCTGGATATCGTACTGATCGAGGCCGATATCTGCGGTGCCGGTGCCAGTGGTCGCAATGGTGGCTGCGCGTTGTCCTGGTCGGCCAAGTACTTCACCCTCGAGCGGCTGTTCGGGGTGGCCGAGGCGGTGCGCCTGGTGCGTGAATCGGAGCGCAGCATCGGTGAAATCGGTGCGTTCTGCGCGGCCAATGGCATCGACTGCGACTACCGCCTGGACGGCACGCTGTACACCGCCACCAACGCCGCCCAGGTCGGCGCCACCGACGCGGTGATCGCTGCGCTGGAGCACAAGGGAATCAATTCGTTTCGCCGCCTGCCGCTACAGCAGGTGCAGCGCCTGGCAGGTTCGGCGCGGCATCTGGAAGGCTGGTTCTCGCCGGCCGCGGCCACTGTGCAACCCGGCAAGCTGGTGCGCGGCCTGCGCCGGGTGGCCTTGCAGCGCGGCGTGCGCATCCATGAGGGCTCCGCCATGACCGGCCTGGAGCACGGCGCCCAGGTGCAGGTGCGCACGGCCCATGGCACGGTACGCGCCGACCGCGTGGTCTTGGGCCTGAATGCCTGGATGGCGCGGGCTTTCCCGCAGTTCGAGCGCAGCGTGGCGATTGTTTCCAGCGACATGGTGATCACCGAACCTTGCCCCGAACTGCTGCACCAGGTCGGCCTCGACAGTGGCATCAGCGTGCTCGATTCGCGGATTTTCGTGCATTACTACCACAACACCTCCGATGGTCGGCTGATGCTCGGCAAGGGCGGCAATACCTTCGCCTATGGCGGGCGCATGTTGCCGGTGTTCGACCAACCGTCGCCGTACCAGCCACTACTGCGCGAAAGCCTGGGCGGTTTTTTCCCGGCGCTGGCCGAGGTGCCATTGGCGGCCAGCTGGAACGGGCCGTCCGATCGCTCGGTCACCGGTTTGCCGTTCTTTGGCCGGCTGGACGGGCAGGGCAACGTGTTCTACGGCTTTGGTTACTCCGGCAGCGGCGTTGGGCCGTGCCACATGGGCGGGCAGATTCTGTCGTCGCTGGCATTGGGGCTGGACAACCCATGGACCCGTTCGCCGCTGGTCAAGGGGCCGCTGGGGCTGTTTCCGCCCGAGCCGATCCGCTACCTGGGCTCGCTGATGGTGCGCAATGCCATCCGCCGCAAGGAGCGGGCCGAGGACCGTGGGCTGCGGCCGCGGAGGCTGGATGTGCGCCTGGCGCGGTTTGCCGCGGCGGCGGGCAAAGCCGATAAAGGCTGATGAGATTTCTTGTCGAACACCGGCCAGAGGGCGTATAAACTGCACCCACTTTTGGCCGGTCGCTTCCTGAACCGGCCGCTGAAACAAGAGAGTCGACATGGGCGCACAGTGGAAAGCCAAACATAAAGAAGCCGCGGCCAACGCCAAAGGCAAGATCATGGGCAAGCTGTCCAAAGAGATCCAGATCGCCGCCAAGTCCGGCGCCGACCCGGACATGAACCCACGCCTGCGCCTGGCCATCGAGCAGGCCAAGAAGGCCTCGATGACCCGCGAGACCCTGGAGCGCGCAATCCGCAAGGGCGCGGGCCTGGACGGCGATGCCGTGCAGTACTCGGCGGTAAGCTACGAAGGTTTCGCCCCGCACCAGGTACCGCTGATCGTCGAGTGCCTGACTGACAACGTCAACCGCACCGTCGCACAAATCCGCGTGCTGTTCCGCAAGGGCCAGCTGGGCGCCAGCGGTTCGGTGGCCTGGGACTTCAACCATGTCGGCCTGATCGAAGCCACCCCGAACGGCGACGCCGACCCGGAAATGGCGGCCATCGAAGCCGGTGCCCAGGACTTCGAGGAAGGTGACGAAGAGGGGTCGACCCTGTTCATCACCGACACCACCGACCTGGACGCGGTGCAGAAGGCCCTGCCGGAGCATGGCTTTACCGTGACTTCGGCGAAGATCGGCTACACCCCGAAAAACCCGGTGAGCGCGGCCAGCCTGAGTGCTGAAGCGCTGGCCGAGGTAGAAGCGTTCCTCGAGGCGATCGACGAGAACGATGACGTGCAGAACGTTTACGTTGGTCTGACTGACTGATCTGCGTGTCTGGGGCCGCTTTGCGGCCCATAGCGACATCAGGCCGCACCCACAGGGGAACGCATGACCCATGTGGGAGCGGCCTTGTGTCGCGAAACGAGGGCAAAGCCCTCGCCAGCGGTCTGGAGCCGAACCTCGATGAACCCCGCTTTCGCCTCCCTCAGCCTCGCCCACCTGCGCACCCTCGACCACCTGCTGCAGCTGAAGAACCTCAGCCACGCCGCCGAGCGCCTGGGCGTCAGCCAGTCTGCCCTTAGCCGCCAGCTGGCCAACCTGCGCGAAGCCTTCGACGACCCGTTGCTGGTGCGCCAGGGCCGCGGTTACGTGCTCAGCGAACACGCCGAAGCCCTGGTCGAACCCTTGCGCCAGGTCCTCGAAGAGCTGCATGCCCTGCGCCAGCCTGCAGTATTCGACCCGGCGCGTTGCGAGCGGCGCTTCTGCCTGGCCGCGTCAGACTATGTGGCCGAGCACATGCTGCCGTTGCTGGTGGCCGCGCTGGAGCGCGAAGCGCCGGGCGTATCGCTGGAGTACCGCACCTGGCAGGCCGGCCAGTACGCCTTGCTGGCCAGCGGCGAGATCGACCTGGCCACCACCTTGTTCGACGAGTCGCCACCTAACCTGCACGGGCGCCTGTTGGGCGAGGACCGCGCGGTGTGCCTGATGCGCCATGACCACCCGCTGGCCGCCCACGGCGCGCTCAGCCAGGCTGACTACCTGGCGCACAAGCATGTGCGTATTTCCGGCGGTGGCGACAAGGACAGCTTCATCGACCGCCACCTGCGCGCCCAGGGCCTGCAACGGCGGGTCAGCCTGGAAGTGCCATTCTTCTCCGCCACCGTGCAGGTGATCGCCAACAGCCAGGCGCTGGCTACTGTCCCCGAGCATATTGCCCGGCAGCTGTGCCGCTTGAATGACCTGGCCTGGCGGCCGCTGGGCTTCATCGACCACAGCCAGCGCTACTGGGTGGTATGGCACCAGCGCCTGCAGGCCTCGGCCGAGCACCGCTGGTTGCGCAACCGGGTGTTCGAGTTGTGGCGCCGGTCGCAGTTCGGCGTGCAGGGCGGGCATGCGGGTTTGCCATAGCAGCTATGCGCGAAGCGGGGTTATTCACTTTGGGATAGCTGCCTAGACTGGGGGCAATGTGTTGCCTGTACCGACCTCTTCGCGGGTAAACCCGCTCCCACAAGCGATGCCATACCTGTGGGAGCGGGTTTACCCGCGAAGAGGCCAGTGCAGGTAGCGAACAACCCACAGGAGACCTCAGGTGACCCCCGAACAATTCCGCCAGTACGGCCACCAACTGATCGACCTGATCGCCGACTACCGCCAAACCGTCGGCGAGCGTCCGGTCATGGCCCAGGTCGAGCCCGGCTACCTCAAGGCCGCCTTGCCCGCACAGGCCCCTCAGCAAGGCGAGCCTTTCGCAACGATCCTCGACGACGTCAGCCAGTTGGTCATGCCCGGCCTGTCCCATTGGCAGCACCCGGACTTCTACGGCTACTTCCCCTCCAACGGCACCCTGTCCTCGGTACTGGGTGACTTCCTCAGCACCGGCCTGGGCGTGCTGGGCCTGTCGTGGCAGTCCAGCCCGGCCCTGAGTGAACTGGAGGAAACCACCCTCGACTGGCTGCGCCAGCTGCTTGGCCTGTCTGATCAATGGAGCGGGGTGATCCAGGACACCGCCTCCACCAGCACCTTGGTGGCCCTGATCTGTGCCCGGGAGCGCGCCAGCGACTACGCATTGGTGCGCGGCGGCCTGCAAGCCCAGGCCAGGCCGCTGATCGTCTATGTCAGCGCCCATGCCCACAGCTCGGTGGACAAAGCCGCACTGTTGGCCGGTTTTGGCCGCGACAACATCCGCCTGATCCCGACCGACGAACGCTACGCTCTGCGCCCGGAAGCACTGCAGGCGGCGATCGAGCAGGACCTGGCCGCCGGCAACCAGCCCTGCGCCGTGGTCGCGACCACCGGCACCACCGCCACAACGGCCCTGGACCCGCTGCGTCCGATCGGCGAAATCGCCCAGGCCCATGGCTTGTGGCTGCATGTGGACTCGGCCATGGCCGGCTCGGCGATGATCCTGCCTGAATGCCGTTGGATGTGGGACGGTATCGAGCTCGCCGATTCGCTGGTGGTCAATGCGCACAAGTGGCTGGGCGTGGCTTTCGATTGCTCGATCTACTACGTGCGTGACCCACAGCACCTGATCCGGGTGATGAGCACCAACCCCAGCTACCTGCAGTCGGCGGTGGACAGCGAGGTGAAGAACCTGCGTGACTGGGGTATCCCGCTGGGCCGCCGGTTCCGCGCGTTGAAGCTGTGGTTCATGCTGCGCAGCGAGGGCGTTGAAGCGTTGCAGGCACGGCTGCGGCGTGACCTGGACAATGCCCAATGGCTGGCCGGGCAGGTTGTGGCGGCTGGGCAGTGGGAGGTGCTGGCACCGGTGCAGTTGCAGACGTTGTGTATTCGCCATCGGCCGGCTGGGCTTGAAGGGGAGGCGCTGGATGCGCATACCAAGGGGTGGGCCGAGCGGCTGAATGCGTCCGGGGAGGCTTATGTGACGCCGGCGACGCTGGAGGGGCGGTGGATGGTGCGGGTGTCGATCGGGGCGTTGCCGACCGAGCGGGGGGATGTCGAGAGGCTTTGGCAGCGCCTGCAGGAAGTGGTCAAGGGCTGAAATTGCCGAGGGCCGCGTTGCGGCCCCCGACAACCTGTCAGTGGCTCACTGCCTGCAAGCTACCTTTGCGGCTAGCCTCGTAAGCCTCTTTCTCCATTGGCTTGGCCTGCGGGTTACCCAGGTCTTCCATCGTCAGGCGATGGGTTTCCGGGGCAATGTAGGCCGCCAGGGCACACATGCAGGTGATGAAGAACGCCAGGCCACCGACCACCAGCGGGATGTTGTCCGAGCCGGGCGGGGCAACCAGGGCGAACAGCGCTGGCAGCATGGCGGTCAGCATGGTGCCGATGTTCTGGGCGATGGCCATGGCCGAAACGCGATAGCGGGTGTGGAACAGCTCTGGGTAGAAGCTGGGGAATACCGCGTTATAACCCTGGTAGACCATGCCCCACATGACGATCGACGAGGCGAACGCCAGCGGTACGTTCTGGATGCTGATCGCATACAGGTAGAGGAAGGCCAGCAGGCCCGAGCCCAGGCAACCGGCGATCATGGTCGGGCGACGGCCGATCTTGTCGGACAGGTTGCCGACAAACGGAATCACCAGCACCGCAACGATGTTGCCGACTACCGGAATCCACAGGTACACGCTCTTGTCGAAGCCGATGCCATAGGCCGGCTGTACCGCGTAGGCCGCACCGAAGATGGTGGCCACCACCGGGATCACGTTCATCAAGGCCATGAACATCACCAGCACCATGTGCTTCCAGCTGTGGCGGAAGGCCTCGCTGATCGGCGATTTGGCAACTTTGTCCTGCTTCTCTTCCTTCACGAATGCCGGGGTTTCGTGCACTTCCTTACGGATGATGAAACCGGCAATCAGCACAATGGCGCTCATCAGGAATGGAATGCGCCAGCCCCAGTCGTTGAAGGCTTCGCTGGGCATGAAGTAGGCCAGTGGCAGGAACACGGCCGCCGCCAGTACCTGGCCAGCCTGTACGCCTTGCAGGGTGAAGCTGGCGTAGTAGCCCCGTCGACCGAATGGCGCATGTTCCATGATCATCGAACTGGCACCGGAGATTTCCCCGGCCACGGCAAAGCCCTGGACCAGCCGCAGCACCACCAGCAAGGCCGGGGCGAGCAGGCCGATATCGTGGTAGGTAGGCAGCAGGCCTACGGCCATGGTCGACAGGCCCATCAGGAACATGCACAGCAGCAGTACGTTCTTGCGGCCGCGGGTGTCACCCCAGTGGCCCAGCACGAAGGCGCCGAACGGGCGCGCCAGGTAACCCACGCCGTAGGTGGCCAGCGAGGCAATGATGGCCATTTTCGGGTCGGTGTTAGGGAAGAAGATCTGCGGGAAAATCAGCGCAGCGGCCTGGGCGTAGATGAAGAAGTCGTAGTACTCGAGTGCCGAGCCTATCCATCCACTGGCGGTCGCTTTCTTGGCTTGAGAGCTGGAGTGAGCCATCGTTGTCTCCGTTGTTATTGTTGTTAGCGCAGGTTCCGCCGGAGGTTAGCCAAGGCAGGAGGCAATGGGTCGGTGTGCCTGCGTCTGTGGATCATGTTGACCACGGGCCAGCGGACTGGCAATTCGCTAAATCGGGTACTGTGCGATAATCGAACGAAAAACTAACCATTCCGTACAAAGAGATTGAAGCGTCGACTTTACCTGCGAATAATCGATCGTGCCATAAACTGTGACAGTGGTTTTTTACCTGTCTGGCACCGTCTCCCTCTAACAACAAGGAACTCCCGCCATGCAGCGTTCGATCGCTACCGTGTCCTTGAGCGGCACCCTGCCGGAAAAGCTCGAAGCCATCGCCGCCGCCGGTTTTGACGGCGTCGAGATCTTCGAAAACGACCTGCTCTATTACGCCGGCAGCCCGCGCCAGGTACGGCAGATGTGCGCCGACCTGGGTATTGCCATCACGCTGTTCCAGCCGTTCCGCGACTTTGAAGGCTGCCGCCGCGACCGCCTGCAGAAAAACCTCGACCGCGCCGAGCGCAAGTTCGACCTGATGCAGGAACTGGGCACCGACCTGGTGCTGGTGTGCAGCAACGTCCAGGCCGACGCCCTGGATGAAGAACAGGTGCTGGTCGACGACCTGCGCCTGCTGGCCGAGCACGCCGGCAAACGCGGCCTGCGCATTGGCTATGAAGCCCTGGCCTGGGGCCGCCACATCAACACCTACCAGCAAGTCTGGAACCTGGTGCGTCAGGCCGACCACCCGGCCCTCGGGGTGATCCTCGACAGTTTCCATACCCTGTCGCTCAAGGGCGACCCGAGCGCGATCCGCGACATCCCCGGTGACAAGATCTTCTTCGTGCAGATGGCCGACGCACCGATCCTGGCCATGGATGTGCTGGAGTGGAGCCGCCACTTCCGCTGCTTCCCGGGGCAGGGCGAGATGGACATGGCCGGTTTTCTGGCGCCAATCCTCGCCACTGGCTACCGCGGGCCGCTGTCCCTTGAAATCTTCAACGACGGTTTCCGCGCCGCGCCGCCCCGGCAGAATGCCGCCGACGGCTTGCGTTCGCTGCTGTACCTCGAAGAGCAGACCCGCCTGCGCCTGGAGCAGGAAGGCACGCCGATCGAGCCGGGTGTGCTGTTCACCCCACCGGCGGCCAGTGCCTATGACGGTGTGGAGTTCCTCGAATTCGCAGTCGACGAGGCCGTTGGCGCGCGGCTGGGCAGCTGGCTGAAGCGCCTGGGTTTTGCCGAAGCTGGCAAGCACCGCAGTAAAGAGGTGCAGCTGCTGCGCCAGGGCGATATCAACATTGTGCTGAACGCCGAACCCTATTCCTTCGGCCACAACTTCTTCGAGGCCCACGGGCCGTCGCTGTGCGCCACCGCGCTGCGGGTCAAGGACCAGCAAGCCGCCCTGAAGCGCGCCACGGCCTTCCGTGGCCAGCCGTTCCGCGGCCTGGTCGGGCCTAACGAGTGCGAAGTGCCGGCGGTACGTGCGCCGGATGGCAGCCTGCTGTACCTGGTGGAGCAGGGCACGGCTGGCCAGACCCTGTACGACACCGACTTCAGCCTGGACAAGAGCGCCACGGCCACCGGCGGCCTGCGCCGCATTGACCACATGGCCCTGGCCCTGCCGGCCGAGTCGCTGGACAGCTGGGTGCTGTTCTACAAGAGCCTGTTCGACTTCGCGGCCGACGACGAAGTGGTGCTGCCGGACCCTTACGGGCTGGTCAAGAGCCGCGCCCTGCGCAGCCAGTGCGGCACCTTGCGCCTGCCGCTGAACATCTCGGAAAACCGCAACACCGCCATCGCCCATGCATTGTCCAGCTACCGCGGGTCGGGGGTGCACCACATCGCCTTCGATTGCGACGACATCTTCCGTGAAGTGGCGCGTGCCAAACTGGCCGGGGTGCCGCTGCTGGAGATCCCGCTGAACTACTACGACGACCTGGCGGCACGCTTCGATTTTGACGACGAGTTCCTCAGCGAACTGGCCTACTACAACGTGCTGTACGACCGCGATGCCCAGGGTGGCGAGCTGTTCCACGTGTACACCGAGCCGTTCGAGGAGCGTTTCTTCTTCGAGATCATCCAGCGCAAGGGTGGTTATGCCGGTTACGGTGCGGCCAACGTCGCGGTGCGCCTGGCGGCCATGGCCAAGGCCCGCAGCGGGGCGGTGCGCAAGCCGGTCCTGTAGTGGCTTGCCTGTACCGGCCTCGTCGCCGGCAGCTCCCACAGGGTCCCTGCTAATTCAATGAGTTATGTGCAGTTCTATGAAAGGCTTGCCGGCGATCAGGCCGGTAAAGCCACAGTGGTTCAGCGCCCCTCAGCCACCAGCAGCAACGACTGCGGCAGCGCACTCTGCGGGTGCTGTGGCTCCTGCAAACCGACCAGCCGCAACCCCGCCATGTCCAGCGCGTTCAGCCAGCTGGCCAGGGTGCGGAAGTACCAAGGCATCACTTGCCAATCCCCGGCGAGCCCGGCAAACGATTCTTCCCGCCAGCCATCCTGGTAATTCCCATCCGCCACACTCCATGGGTGCAGGGTCTGGATCACCAGCGCACCGCCGGGCGCCAGCAACGCATTCATCGCTGCCAGCAGCGGGATGATGTCCTGCTGCAACAGGGCGAAGTTGGCACAGATAAGGTCATAGTCCTTGCCAACATAGGCCTGGGCCGCGGCCAGCTGTGCATAGCTGGCCAGGTGCACCTCGGCGGAACCCGCAGCGCGCGCGGCATCCACCAGCGTCCTGTCACCATCCACGCCTACTGCCTCGACACCACGGTCGCCCAGCGCCCGCAGCAGCCAGCCTTCACCACAGCCCAGGTCGAGCACCCGTTCGGGCTGGCGGCCAAGGATGGTCAGCAGGATGGCCTGGTCGGTGACCTGGCGACGGCTGTCGATGGCGCCACTGCGCACCGCATCGATCCAGGACTGGGCGTTGTGCTGCCAGCTGTCGAGCAAGGCGTCTTCAGGGCTGCGCATGGTCATTTCCGTTGGGCGGGCGATGCTTCACAGGGATACCGATTTGCAGTCAGTTGCTCACCACCAGCTCCGGCCCGAGGTAGTCGTTGATCTGGTCGATATCATCATCCCCCAGGCTGCCCACCGACGATGCCAGGCGCAACCGCGACATCAGGTAGTTCAGCTTCGCTTCGAACAGGTCATGCCGGGCGTCATACAGCAGCTCCTCGGCATTGAGCACATCCGAGTTGGTGCTGGTGCCGCCTTCCTTGAAGCCCTTGCGGGCCGAAAGCAGCGAGCGTTCGTTGGACGCCACGGCCTTTTCCAGCGCCTGGATGCGCAAGGCGCCACTCTGCACGCCGCGGTACTCGCGGGTGGTGCCGGAAATCACTTCCTGGCGCGTGGCGTCCAGTTCATCCAAGGCCTTGGAACTGTTGGCACTGGCCTGGCGGGTGAGGGCACTGGTACCGCCTCCGCTGTACAGCGGAATGTTCAGTTCCAGCCCGATCGAGCTGTAGTGGTTGCGCTGGTTCAGTTCGGAAATCGACTGGCTGCTGCCGGCGGTGTAGCCCGCCACGAAATCCAGGGTCGGCCAGTGCCCGGCGCGGGCGCGCTTCACTTCTTCTTCGGCCAGCTCGTAGTTATGGCGGCGCGCATGAATCAACGGGCTGTCGGCCTGGGCCTTGACCAGCCAGTCCTGCAGGTTGCCAGGTATCAGCGGCGGTGTGTTGAAGCCTGGCTGCAAGGTGGTCAGAGACTGCGGGGTTTCACCGATGTATTCCTCCAGCTTGCGGCGGGCGTTGACCAGGTTGTCCTGGGCCTCGATCAGGTCGGCCTCGGCCAGGTCGCGGCGGGCCACCGACTCGTCGATGTCGGTGATGGTGCCGGCACCCAGCTCCATGCGCCGCTTCGCCGACGCCAGCTGCTCTTCGAAGGCATTCAGCTTGGCCTTGGCCAGGGTGATGGTTTCGCTGGCCAGCAGCACGTCGAAGTAGGCGTCGGCCAGGCGCACCGCGGCGTCCTGGCTCTTGGCGTCGAACACCGCCACGCTGTAGTCGGCACGTTGCTGGCCCTGACGGTATTCGGCCATCTTCTGCTTGTTGAACAGCGGTTGGCGCAAACGCACGTTGGCGCCCTTGGAGTCATAGTCCAGGTCACTGTCCCGGCCATTCTGACGCTGGCTGCCATTGACCTTGTTGAAGTAGCCCGCAGCGTTGATCTGTGGCAGCAAGCCGGCCTGGCCGATGGCGCGGTTCTCGCTGCCGGCTTCTTTCTCGTGCACCGCGGCGCGGTAGATCGGGCCCTGGTACTGCAGCAGGTCCCAGGCTTGTTTCAGGTCCATGGCACTGGTCTGTGCGGACAACCCCAACAGGCAAAGCATCAGGCACCGGTGATTCATTCACTGCTCCTTGAACGAGGCGTCCACGCGTTCGAGCATCGGTTTTAGCAGGTAGCTTAGCAGGTTGCGCTCGCCGGTCTTGATGGTGACGGTGGCCGGCATGCCGGGGCGGATGTGATTGCTACCCAGCAGGCCCATGCCGTCCTGCGTTACCTCCACCTGGGCCAGGTAGAACGGCTGTTTGCTTTCTTCGTCCATCAGTCGGTCGGCGGAGACGGTCTTGACCCGACCCGGGATGTTTGGCGTTTGCGCATGGTTGAAGGCCGGGAAGGCGATGTCCACGTCCAGGCCCGGGACCATCTTGTCGATGGCCTGTACCGGGATCATCGCGTCGACCTGCAACGGTTGGTCGAGCGGCACCACCTCCATGATCTTGGCCCCAGGCTGGATGATGCCGCCGACCGTGGCGATGCTCAGGGCCTGGACCATGCCGTCGATCGGCGAGCGGATCACCGTATGGGTCACTTCGTAGTCCAGCGCGCGCAGGCGATCGGCCAGGGTGGTGTTCTCCTTGGCGGTATCGGTCAGCTGCGACTCCACTTCCTTGAGGTAGTCGTGCTGGCGTTGCAGCATGCGCAACTTGATTTCGGTGGCCTGGCTGCGTGTCCGGGCGATGTTGTTGAGGTTTTCGGCCTGGCCGGCAGACAGGTCGGCATTGTTGCGCTCCAGCTCCAGCAGGCGGTTGCGTGGTACATAGCCTTCTGCGGCCAGCACGCGAGTACCTTGCAGCTCCTGGTTGAGGAAGCCGATCTGCGAGGCGCGGGCGCCGTACACCTGCTGCAGGCCCTTGAGCTGCACCGAAGTGGCGGCCAGGTTTTCTTCGAGGATGCTCAGCTCACCGGCCAGGGCGGCGCGGCGGGTGTCCAGCAGGCGCTGTTGCAGGTTCATGGCTGCCAGCAGGCGCGGGTCGTTGCCATAGTGCTTGAGCAGGGCTGGGTCGAAGGTGACCTTGTCGCGGCCATCGCGCTCGGCTTCCAGGCGGTTTTCCACGGTCTTGCTGACAATGTACTGGGCACTGACTGCGCCCTGTTCGGCCACCGCGCGCAGGGCATCGAGGCGTACCACCTCCTGGCCTTTCTTCACCACATCGCCTTCGCGCACCAGGATCGCCTCGACTGTACCGCCGGTCAGGTGCTGCACCGCCTTGCGGTTGCTGGTTACCTTGACCGTGCCGGTGGCGACTACCCCGGCATCCAGGGGCGCCAGGCACGACCACAGCAGGAAGCCGCCAAAGCCGGCGATGACCATCCATACGCCCCAGCGTGCCGGCCGGCCCATGTCCAGGTCGATCTCGTTGCGGGCCTCGGCGGGAATCAATTCGGTGTGTTGGGTCATCTGCATGATCGGTCACTCCCGTAATTTTACCGACGCCAGCGGCGCAGCGGTCGCTGTCGGGATCACGCTCGCCTTGCGCAGTGCCGCGAACACTTCGTCGCGGCTACCGAGCATGTGTACAGCGCCATCACGCAGCATCAGCACCTTGTCGACCGCGCACAGCACATTGGGCCGGTGGGAAATCAGGATTACCGTGGCCCCGCGGGCCTTGAGTTCTGCCAGTGCATCGACCAGGGCCTTTTCGCCAACGTCATCGAGGTTGGCGTTGGGCTCGTCCAGCACTACCAGGTTCGGCTCGCCATACAGCGCACGGGCCAGGGCAATGCGTTGCTTCTGGCCACCGGACAGCGGGCTGCCGTCGGCTGCCAGGCGGGTATCGTAGCCCTGCGGGAAGCGCAGGATCATGTCGTGCACGCCGCTGCTGCGGGCAGCGCGGATCACTGCCTCGCTGTCCACTTCGGCGAAGCGTGCGATGTTCTCGGCGATGGTGCCCTCGAACAACTCCACATCCTGCGGCAGGTAGCCAAGCCAGGGGCCAAGTTCGGCCTTGTTCCAGGTGAAGATGTCGGCGCCGTCCAGGCGTACTTTGCCGGCCTGGGTCGGCCAAACGCCTACCAGCAGGCGGGCGAGGGTGGACTTGCCCGAGGCCGAAGGGCCGATGATGCCCAGGCTTTCACCCGGGACCAGGCTGAAGCTGACCCCGCGCACGATATTGTTGCTGGTGCCGGGGGCACCGGCGATCACGTTTTCCACGGCCAGCATGCCCATCGGCCTTTGCAGTGACATGCTCGGTGGCCGCTGTGGGAAGTCGCCCAGCAGGTCGTTGAGCCGGCCCCAGGCGGAACGGCAGCCCAGCAGTTGCTTCCACGCGGCGATCACCTGTTCTACCGGGGCCAGGGCACGGCCAGTGAGGATCGAGCAGGCGATCATCATGCCAGGGGTGATCTTGCCCTCGATCGCCAGCAGTGCGCCGGCGCCGAGAATCACCGACTGCAAGGTAATGCGCACGAAGCGTCCGGTGCTGCTGATCAGCGCGGCGCGGTCGGAGGCCAGGGTCTGCATCTGCAGGATGCGCAAGTGGCCCTGGTACCAGCGCTTGCCGATCGCCGGCAGCATGCCCATGGCTTCGATCACTTCGGCGTTGCGCAGGTTGTTGTTGGCGTAGCTGGCTGACGACAGGGCGGCCTGGTTGGCCTCGGCCAAGGGTTTTTGCGTGGCTTTCTCGGTGAGGTAGGCCAGGCCCACCAGAATCAGCGAGCCGATCAGCGTGATCAGCCCCAGCAGTGGGTGGATCAGGTAGCTGACCAGCAGGTAGATCGGCGTCCAGGGGGCATCGAAGAAGGCGAACAGGCCGTTGCCGGTCAGAAACTGCCGCACCTGCGCCAGGTCCTGCAGGGCCTGGGCCGGGTTGCCACCGGCGCGGCTCAGGTTGCGCTCGAAGGCGGCGCTGAAGATGCGTCGGTTGAGGTCCATGTCGAGGAAGTTGCCCACTCGGATCAGTACGCGGGTGCGGACCATCTCCAGGGCCGACATCAGCATGAACAAGCCGATCACCAGCAGGGTGAGCATCGTCAGGGTGGTGACGTTGCGGCTGACCAGGGCGCGATCGTACACCTGCAACATATAAATAGCTGGCGTCAACATCATGACGTTTATGACGCCGCTGAAGGCGGCCAAGGCAAAAAAGCTGCGGCGCAGGCGGAACAGCACGTCGGCCAGCTCGGAACGAGTGCGTGGTGGCTTGTGCATCGGGGCCCTCCCTTTATCACCATTCGGGAAGCCCTTGCGGCGCCCCGTGCAGCGGTAATCGTGGCTTCTGGTTGGCTCGCAGGCGGATCGCTCTTATGGCGGATGCTCCAAAACGCTGCGCTGCTCCCACATGCTGGAGCGTAGGTTGCAGCGACATACACGGTAATATCGTTTCGCTCTATAAAGTCTTTTAAGTTTTCATAAGTGCCAATAAAACAGCCATTTGCATCGCATTATCATCGGGCGATGATATTTTCGACGAAATATTGACAAGCTTTTCGCCTGCGACTTTAGTTCTGAAGTATTCGGGCCCTGTGCGAGCTGGGGTCGATGCATGTGCGTTACAGCTGTATCGCATGCTTAACAAGGCCCCCGGACAGCGGGTGCCGGCTTGCGATGATGAGGCCAGTGGGGCCTGCACAAGCGTGTTGTGCCCGCTACGCCTGGAACACCGAACCAGTATCTGCGCACGTCAACACTGACTGGGCGTGGGAAGGACCCTGTTGCCCTGTGTCATCTCCGGACAGATCGAGGGCAATAGAAATGGCAGATTTCAGCAAGTCGGACCTGGAGTTCATCCTCCAGCAGATTTTCATCGCCGAAGCCCACGCCGATGGCGCCAGCCTGATCGACCTGCTGCCCAACAGCCAGGTGCCCTTCGGCCTGCGTACCGTGGACGGCAGCTACAACAACCTGGTGACCGGGCAGAGCGAGTTCGGCGCCGCCGACAACTCGTTCCTGCGTCTGCTCAGTCCCTCCTTCAGCGGCGACTATGCCAGCAGCGGCACGGTCATCGACTCGCAACCACGCACCATCAGCAACCTGATCGTCGACCAGACGGCGAACAACCCGGCCGCGGTCGAAGCCAATGGTGGCGCCGCCCCGGTGATAAGCCCCGGCATCGACGGAGTATTCGGTACCGCTGACGACAAGGAAGTGTTCTTCATCCCCAACGTGTCGCCCGACGTCGGCCTGACCGCCGGCTTCAACGCCTGGATGACCTTCTTCGGGCAGTTCTTCGACCACGGTCTGGACCTGGTGACCAAGAGCAGCACCGACTTCGTGTTCATTCCGCTGCAACCGGACGACCCGCTGTTCGTTGAGGGCAGCCCGACCAACTTCATGGTGCTGTCGCGGGCCGTGCGTACCGCAGGCGCCGATGGTGTGGTGGGTACCGCCGACGATGGCCAGACCAACACCACCTCGCCGTTTGTCGACCAGAGCCAGACCTACAGTTCGCACCCCTCGCACCAGGTATTCCTGCGTGAGTACACGCTCAACGCCGCAGGCGACCCGGTAACCACCGGGCGGCTGATCACCAACCGTGACCTGGGCGCCGATGGCCGCTTCGGCACCGCCGACGATGGCAATGGCGAAAGCGGTGGCATGGCCACCTGGGCAGTGGTCAAGGCTCAGGCCCGCGACCTGCTCGGCATCAACCTGACCGACGCCGACGTGCACAGCGTGCCGCTGCTGGCCACCGACCCCTACGGCAACTTCCTGCGCGGGCCCAACGGCATGCCGCAGGTGGTGATGCGCGTGAACAATGGCGCCGACGGCATCGCCGGTACCGCCGACGACGTCACCACGCTGGTCGAAGGCAACCGCGACGCGCCGATCAGCCTGGCCAATGCCGTGAGCACCGGGCATGGCTTCCTTGACGACATCGCGCACAACGCTGCACCGGTGATCGTGAACGGTGTGCTGCAGGCCGACGCCGACACCGCCGTGGGCAACGCGCAACCGGTGGGGCCGGGCGGCAACAACCTGACCTACGACAACGAACTGCTCGACGCTCACTACATCGCTGGTGACGGTCGGGTGAACGAAAACATCGGCCTGACCGCCGTGCACCACGTGTTCCACTCCGAGCACAACCGCCTGGTACAGCAGACCAAGGACACCTTGCTGGCCGCCGGTGACCTGGCGTTCCTCAACCAATGGCTGATCGATGATGTTGCTGCCATCCCCACCACGCCCGCCGAAATCGCCGCGCTGGTATGGGACGGCGAGCGGCTGTTCCAGGCCGCCAAGTTCGGCACCGAAATGCAGTATCAGCACTTGGTGTTCGAAGAGTTCGCCCGCACCATCCAGCCGCAGATCGACGAATTCCTCGCCCCCAACGGCTACGACACCTCGATCGACCCGGCCATCCTCGCCGAGTTCGCCCACGTGGTTTACCGCTTCGGCCACTCGATGCTGACCGAAACCGTCGACCGTTTCGACCCGGCGTTCAACCCGGTATCCGGCGACCCGACCAACCCCGACCAGCAGCTTGGCCTGATAGCCGCCTTCCTCAACCCGCTGGCATTCGCTGGCAGTGGTGCGACTGCCGACGAGGCTGCCGGCGCGATCATCCGCGGCGTCACCCGCCAGCTGGGCAACGAAATCGACGAGTTCGTCACCGAGGCGTTGCGCAACAACCTGCTTGGCCTGCCGCTGGACCTGCCCGCGCTGAACATCGCCCGAGGGCGTGACACCGGCATTCCCACCCTGAACGAGGCGCGCCGCGATTTCTACGCCATGACCGGCGACAGCCAGCTCAAGCCTTACATCAGCTGGGCCGACCTTGCCGATCACCTCAAGCACCCGGCGTCGCTGATCAACTTCATTGCCGCCTACGGCACCCACGCCACCATCACCGGGGCGGACACCGAAGCGGCCAAGCGCGCCGCTGCCGTAGCACTGGTGCTCGGCGGTGACGGCGCGCCTGCGGACCGCCTGGACTTCCTCAACGGTACCGGCGCCTATGCCAATGTGACACTGGTCGGCGCGGACGGCATCGCCGGCACTGCCGACGACATCACTGGCGTGACCGTGACCGGTGTCGATGACATCGATTTCTGGGTCGGCGGCCTGGCCGAGCAGAAAATGCCATTCGGCGGCATGCTCGGTTCCACCTTCAACTTCGTCTTCGAAACCCAGCTGGAAGCCCTGCAGAACGGCGACCGGTTCTACTACCTGGCGCGCACCGCGGGCATGAACTTTGGCACTGAACTGGAGAACAACTCCTTTGCCAAGCTGATCATGCGCAACTCCGATGTCACGCACCTGTCCAATACCGTGTTCCTCACACCGACCTTCACCCTTGAGGTGGACCAGGCTAACCAGTTCACCGGGCTGGGCGCAGATGGCCGGGCCGACCCGACGGGCGGCATCATGATCAACGGCGTCGAAGTGGTGCCGCTGGTGATCCGTGACAACCCCGATACCGTGGGGCCAGACAGCAACTACCTGCACTACACCGGTGAGGATCACGTGGTTCTGGGTGGTACCGCGGCCGACGACATCATTGTTGCTGGCGAGGGCGACGACACGGTGTATGGCGACGGCGGCAACGACACCCTGGAAGGCGGCGCCGGCAACGATGCGGTACTGGGCGGTGCCGGTGACGACATCATCACCGACTCGTTCGGCGACAACCGCCTGGAAGGCAACGACGGCAACGACGTGATCGTCGTTGGCAGCATGCTGGTGGGCGGCAACCTGATCCTGGGTGGCAACGGCCAGGACTTCATCATCACCACCGAAGACATCAGCACCACCTTCGGCGGCCAAGGGGATGACTTCATCCTCGGAGCCAAGACCAACCTGCCGCCTACCGGCAACGAGGGTGACGACTGGATCGAGAGGGGCACCCAGGACGGCGCGCCCGGCGACAACTTTGCACCGCTGCTGGGTGACGAAGTGATCGGCAACGACATCTTCGTCGGTGGCGGTGGCTTCGACGAGATGATCGGCGAGGGCGGCGACGACATCTTCGTCGGCAGTGACGCCCAGGACAAGATGGATGGCATGTCCGGTTTCGACTGGATCATCAACAAGAATGACCAGGTTGGCGTCACCGTCGACCTGACCCTGGCCGCGCTGGCCCAACCCCATGGCAACGCACCGCCCCAGAACACTGGTGTGTTCCAGCCGGTAGGCGCTTCGCCAGCCTCAATCCTCGACCGCTTCGCCGAGGTCGAGGGTGTGTCCGGTTCGAACTTCGCCGACGTGCTCAAGGGCGACAACGTCGATGCCGTGACCATCCTCAACCATGGCGGAGCCACCGGCAGTGCCTTGACCAACGTTGCGCTGATCCGGGGTCTGCAACAGTTCCTGGCAGACGCCGGGTTGCCAACCACCGGCTTTGCCACTGGCAACATCATGCTCGGTGGCAACGGCAGCGACCTGATCGAAGGCCGTGGCGGTGATGACCTGATCGACGGCGACAAGTGGCTCAATGTGCGCATCGCCGTGTACGCGCCGGAAGACGTCAACCACACCGGCCCTGAGATCGCCAGCTTCGACAGCATGGTCGACATGATTCCGTTCATGCTCGACCGTACCTACAGCCCCGGCCAGCTGAAGGCCGTGCGGGAAATCCTGCCCGGCACCTCGACCGGTGGCGCGGCCTTCGACACGGCCGTGTTCTCCGGCTTGCAGAATGAGTACGTGGTCACCCAGAACACCCGTGGCACCGCTGATACCAGCGACGATGTGTGGACCGTGACCGATACCGTGGACGGTCGCGATGGTGTCGATACGCTGTTGCACATCGAACGTCTGCAGTTCTCCGACGGCCAGCGCGTACTGGTGGAAGGGCTGAATGCGCAGCCTACCGGCAGCCCGGCCATTACCGACGGCAACGGCGGTGCGATCACCGTGGGCGATGTCCTTACGGTAAACGTGGCTGGCGTGCTGGATGCCGACAACATCAGCGCCGGTAACCCACTGGGCACGCTCGCCGACCGTTCGGTGTCGTACTACTGGCAGTTCGAGGCTACTCCGGGCAGTGGCGTGTTCGAAGACATCATCCTGCTGCCGGCAGGCGACCTGGCGTTCCAGAGCGCCGACGGCACCACGTTCAAGGTGTCGCCAGACCTGGCCGGGCTGGCCCTGCGGGTCAAGGCGATCTACCAGGACGCCCACGGCACTACCGAAGTGCTGTTCTCCCAGCCCACCGCCGTGGTGCAGCCGGGCGCGCCTGTGGTACCGACGCCGGCCACGCCGGTGGTGGATGCCACTGCAGGCGGTCCGGGCCTGAACATGGTGCGCTCCGACCTCAACTTCATCCTCGACCAGATCAGGATCGCCGAGGCCGACGCCAACGGGGCTGACATCCTCTCGCTGCTGCCCAACATTCGTTCGGCGCTGGGCCTGCGCACGGTGGATGGCTCGAACAACAACCTGATGAACCTCAACGGCATCAACAACACCGAGTTTGGTGCCGCCGACAATGTCTTCCCACGAGTGACCGACCCGGTGTTCAACCCGGCTGAAGGTGCACCGGCCGGCTTCTTCGGTCCTGGTTCGCCGGCCATTCCGGGCTCGTCGTACGAGCAGACCAGCGGTCCGGTGTTCGACTCGCAGCCGCGCACCATCAGCAACCTGATCGTCGACCAGACCTCCAACAACCCGGCGGCCTATGCCACCGCATACGACCCGGGTGTGGACGGCGTGCTCAACTTCGGCGCCGTGGGCAACGACGACGTGCTCAAGGACGGCGTGCGCATCGTCGCCAGCCCGGGCCTGGACGGCCAGTTCGGCACCGCCGACGACCACGACGTGTACCTGTTCGAGAACACCGCCGCCGATGCTGGCCTGTCCGCGCCGTTCAACGCCTGGATGACCTTCTTCGGGCAGTTCTTCGACCATGGCCTGGACCTGGTCACCAAAGGGGGCTCGGGCACCATCTACATCCCGCTGCAACCGGATGACCCGCTGTACGTGGAGGGCGGTTTCACCAACTTCATGGTGGTGACCCGTGCCACCAACCTGCCTGGGCCAGATGGCATCCTCGGTAACGCCGACGATATTCACGAGCACACCAACACCACCACGCCATTCGTGGACCAGAACCAGACCTACAGCTCGCACCCTTCGCACCAGGTGTTCCTGCGCTCCTATCTGATGACCGACGCTGGCCCGGTTGCCACTGGCCGGTTGATCACCAACCGTGACCTGGGTGCAGATGGCAAGTACGGTACCGCGGACGATACGGAAATCGGTGGCATGGCGACCTGGAAAGTGGTCAAGGCCCAGGCCCGTGACCTGCTTGGCATCAACCTGACCGATGCCGATGTCGACAACGTGCCGCTGCTGGCTACTGACGCCTACGGCAACTTCATCAAGGGGCCGAACGGCTTCCCTATGGTGGTGATGAAAGGGGCTGACGGCATTGCCGGCACTGCCGATGACGAGCAGATCGAGGGCAACCCGCTGGCGCCGATCGACCTGACCAACGCCGTACGCACCGGTCACCAGTTCCTTGCCGACATTGCCCACAATGCCGTGCCGGTGTTCAGTAATGGCGTGCTGGTACCTGATGCCGATACCGATGCGGGCAATGCCGTGCCAGTGAACCCGCAGACCGGTGCCAACCTGGCCTACGACAACGAACTGCTCGATGCGCACTACATCGCCGGCGACGGCCGGGTCAACGAGAACATCGGCCTGACCGCCGTGCATGCGATCTTCCACTCCGAGCACAATCGGTTGGTGGCCCAGACCAAGGACACCGTACTCGATTCGGGCGACCTGGCCTTCATCAACGAGTGGCTGCTCAACCCGCTGACCGCGCTGCCGGCCAGCCAGGCCGAGATCGACGCGCTGGTGTGGAATGGCGAGCGTTTGTTCCAGGCGGCCAAGTTCGGTACCGAGATGCAGTACCAGCATTTGGTGTTCGAGGAGTTCGCCCGCACCGTGCAACCGCGGGTCGACCTGTTCTTCGCCCCGACCCAGGTGTATGACGTCGACCTCGATGCGTCGATCGTGGCCGAGTTCGCCCACACCGTGTACCGCTTCGGCCACTCGATGCTGACCGAGACCGTCGACCGCTTCAACGTCGACTTCACCGTCATCGGCGACCCGAACAGTGCCAACCCCGACCAGCAACTGGGCCTGATCGCGGCGTTCCTCAACCCGCTGGCGTATGCCGCCAGTGGCGTTACCCCCGAGGATGCCACCAGCGCCATCGTGCGCGGGGTCACCCGCCAGGCCGGTAACGAAATCGACGAGTTCGTCACCGAGGCGCTGCGCAACAACCTGCTCGGCCTGCCGCTGGACCTGCCGGCGATCAACATCGCCCGTGGCCGCGATGTCGGTATCCCCTCGCTGAACGCCGTGCGCCGCGACATCTACGCGCAAACCGGCGACACCCAGCTCAAGCCGTACACCAGCTGGGTCGACCTGGTGCAGCACCTGAAGCATCCGGAGTCGCTGATCAACTTCATCGCCGCCTACGGCACCCACAGCACCATCACCGGAGCCGTCACGTTACTGGAAAAACGCGCAGCGGCCATGGCCTTGGTGTTCGGCGGTGACGGTGCGCCAGCCGATCGCCTGGACTTCCTCAACAGCACCGGCGCCTACGCCAACGTCACCCTGCCTGGCAAGGATGGCGTGCTTGGCACCGCCGATGACCTGAGGGCGGTAACCGTGACCGGGGTCGATGCCATCGACCTGTGGATCGGCGGCCTGGCCGAAGCGAAAACCCCGTTCGGCGGGATGCTCGGCAGCACCTTCAACTTCGTGTTCGAGAACCAGATGGAGAAATTGCAGGACGGCGACCGCTTCTACTACCTGGAGCGCACCGCCGGCCTGTCGATGAACGCCGAGCTGGAAAGCAACTCGTTCGCCAAGCTGATCATGGCCAACACCTCGGCCACCCACCTCCCTGGCCTGGTGTTCTCTGACGTAGGCTTCTACCTGGAAGTGGACCAGAGCAAGCAGTTCAACGAAGGCCTTGGCAGTGCCGACCCCCTGGGCGAAAACGGCGAGCAGGTGGTGTTCCGCGACAGCCCGCTGACAGCAGGCCCGGACACCAACTACATCCGCTATTCCGGTGACCAGCACATCGTGCTGGGTGGCACCGACGGTGACGACATCCTGGTCTCCAGCGAGGGTGACGACACGGTCTGGGGCGATGGTGGCAACGACCGCATCGAAGGTGGCGATGGCAACGACCAGCTGCGTGGTGGTGCCGGCGACGACATCATCAGCGACATGGGTGGTGACGACAACATCCAGGGCGGCGACGGCAACGATGTGCTGCACGGCGGTAATGGCGTCAACCTGATCATCGGCGGTTTCGGCAACGACTTCATCGTTACCGGTGAGGACGCTTCCGAAGCCATCGGCGGCCAGGGCAACGACTTCATCCTGGGCAGCAAGGCCAACGAGCAGGACATGGGTAACGAAGGCGACGACTGGATCGAGAAGGGCACCTCGGACGGTGCGCCTGGCGACAACTTCGACCCGCTCGGCAACGACCCGGTCATCGGCAACGACGTGTTCATCGGCGGTAACGAGAACGACAAGTTCAACGGTGAAGGCGGCGACGACATCATGGTCGGCAGCCTTGGTTTCGGTGACCGCTACATTGGTGGCTCCGGCTACGACTGGGCGACCTTCAAGGGCCTGGCCCAGGGCGTCACCATCGACTTCAGTGACCGCTTCTTCGATGTGCCGCCGGTACCGGGGTCGGGCGCGTCCGCGCTGGTGCGTTTCGACATCATGGAAGGCCTGTCCGGTTCTGCCCATGGTGACTTCCTGCGCGGTGACAGCGAAACCGCTGCGACCTTGCCGACCAACGGCGCCAACGGCAGCGTGTTGACCAACATCAGCCTGATCGACGGCCTGGCCGGCCTGCTGGCTGCCGGGGCGACGTTCTACGATGGTGGCAATATCATCCTCGGCGGCAGTGGTAGCGACCTGATTGAAGGCCGGGGCGGCGACGACATCCTCGACGGTGACAAGTGGCTGAACGTGCGCATCAGCGTGCGCGCCAACAGCGACGGCACCGGCCCGGAAATCGCCAGCTACGACAGCATGGAGCCAATGGTGCCGCTGATGCTCAATGGCACCTACAACCCGGGCCAGCTGGTGATCGTCCGTGAAATCCTCAACGGCACCGACAGCTACGACACGGCGGTGTTCTCGGGGGTGTCCACCGACTACAGCGTGGTGGTCGACGGCAACTCGGTGATCGTCACCGACCTGGTCGACGGGCGCGATGGTGTCGACCGTCTGACCGGTATCGAGCGCCTGCAGTTCTCCGACAGCTCGCAGGCCTCCGGCGTGGGCACTGCCGTCAACGCCGGCCCAACGGGCCACCTGGCGATCCTCGATGCTGCCACCGGTCTGCGTAACGACACATCGGTCAGTGGCCAACTGCTGCGGGTGAGCAACCTGGCGGTGCACGATGCCGACAACGTCAGCGCCACCAACGCAAGCGGCGCCATCAACGGCCCTGTGGCTTACTACTGGCAAGTAGAGACCCTGCCAGGCTCGGGGGTGTACGAAGACATCACCTTCGTCGCCGCCGGTGAGGTTTCGCGGGCGACCGGCACCACCTACCGGGTCACGGATGATGTGGCGGGGCTGAACATCCGCGTACGGGCGGTGTACCAGGATGCCAAGGGTACGCTGGAAATCGTCGATTCGTCGCCAAACAGCGCGCCGAGCGCCGGGCCGACCGTGACCGGGCTGCTGGTGCAGAACCAGACCCTCACCGCCAACACGGCAACCATCGTCGATGCCGACGGCCTGAGCAACCCGCAGTTCACCTTCCAGTGGCAGTCCAACCGGGGGCTCGGCTGGGTCAATATTGCCGGTGCCATCAGCAGCACCTTTGTCCTGACCCAGGAGCAAGTGGGGCAGAACATGCGGGTACTGGTCAGCTATGTGGATGACTTCGGCGTGCAGGAAAGCATCGCCTCCGACATCCTCGACCCGGTGGCCAACGTCAACGATGCGCCTACCGGTGCCGTGTTGATCAGTGACACTACGCCAGACCAGGGGCAGACACTGACGGCACTTACCGGCGGTATTGCCGATCTGGACGGGCTGGGTGCGTTCAGCTTCCAGTGGCAGCAAGGTAGCGGTACGACGTTTACCGACATTGCCGGTGCAACTGCCGCTACCTTCACCCCAGGTCCGTCGCAAGGGCACTTCCAACTGCGCGTGCTGGTGCGTTACACCGATGGCTTCGGCGCCCTGGAAACGGTGACCTCTGCACCGACGGCGGAGGTGCCTGCGGTGCCAGGCGTGACGCTGGTCGGTACAACCGCAGCAGATACTCTGACCGGCACCGTGGGTGACGATGTGCTGCTTGGTCTGGCCGGTAACGACACGCTCATTGGCCTGACCGGGTTCGATCAGTTGTTCGGTGGTGATGGCGACGACACGCTCGATGGCGGTGAGGGCAACGATACCCTCGACGGCGGTGCGGGCAACGACGTGCTCAATGGTGGGTTGGGTGCAGATGCGATGGCGGGCGGTGCCGGCAACGACACCTTTGTCGTCGACAACGTGGGTGACACTATCAGCGAGGCGGCTGGCGGGGGCTCTGACCAGGTGCAGACCAACCTGGCAAGCTACACCCTGGGCGCTAACCTGGAGAGCCTGAGCTTTACTGGCACCGGCAACTTCATCGGAGTGGGTAATCCCCTGGCCAATACCATCGTCGGTGGTGCCGGAAACGACTTCCTCAACGGTGGTGCAGGTATCGACCAGCTGGTGGGTGGTGCCGGTAACGACAGTTATGTAGTCGACAATGCCGCCGATGTGCCTGTGGAGCAGGCAGGCGCCGGTACTGACCTGGTGCGGACGACGCTGACCAACTGGACGCTGGGCAACAACCTGGAGAACCTGAGGTACTTTGGCGTCGCCAACTTCACCGGTACCGGTAATGCCCTGGACAACGTCATCACCGGCGGTTCAGGTAATGACATCCTCACCGGCAACGCCGGTAACGACACACTCGACGGTGGGCTCGGCACGGACACCATGATCGGCGGAGCTGGTGATGACACCTTTGTCGTCGACAACGCCGCAGACGTCGTCGTCGAGGTGTTGGGCGGAGGTTCCGATCTGGTGCGCACCAGCCTGGCGAGCTACACACTCGCGGCTAATCTGGAGAGCCTGAGCTTTACCGGTACTGGCAACTTCACAGGTGTAGGTAATGGCCTGGACAACACCATCGTCGGCGCCGCCGGAAACGACTTCCTCAACGGCGGCGCGGGTATCGACCTGTTGGTGGGTGGTACCGGCAACGACAGCTATGTAGTCGATAATGCCGGGGACATAGTCGTGGAACAGGCGGGGGCTGGTACTGACCTGGTGCGCACGACGCTGACCAGCTGGACGCTGGGCAATAACCTGGAGAACCTGACCTACTTCGGTGCCGCAAACTTCACCGGTACCGGTAACGGCCTGAACAACGTCATTACCAGTGGCTCGGGCAATGATGTCCTAAACGGTGGGGCAGGTGCAGATACGATGACGGGTGGTGCCGGTAACGACACCTATGTCGTCGACAACGTGGGTGACACCGTCACCGAGGCGGCTGGCGGCGGCACGGACCAGGTGCAGACCAGCCTGGCAAGCTACACGTTGGGCGCTAACCTGGAGAATCTGAGCTTTACCGGCATCGGTAACTTCATCGGTGTGGGTAATGCCCTGGCCAATACCATCGTCGGTGGTGCCGGAAACGACTTCCTTAATGGTGGTGCGGGTATCGACCAATTGGTGGGTGGCGCCGGCAACGACAGCTATGTGGTCGACAATGCCGGGGATGTGCTCGTGGAACAGGCCGGCGGTGGTACCGACCTGGTGCGCACCACGCTGACCAGCTGGACGCTGGGCAGCAACCTGGAGAACCTGAGGTACTTTGGCGTCGCCAACTTCACCGGTACCGGTAATGCCTTGGACAACGTCATCACCGGTGGCTCAGGTAATGACACCCTCACCGGTAGTGCGGGTAACGACCAACTGCTGGGTGGCATTGGCAACGATACCCTGGACGCAGGTGACGACAACGACAGTCTCGACGGTGGTCTCGGTGACGATATCCTGAACGGTGGGGCGGGTAGCGACACGCTGTTCGGCGATGATGGCAACGACATCCTGTCGGGTGGTAGCGGCAATGACTTCCTCAACGGTGCGGTTGGCGATGATACGGTCAACGGCGGCGCGGGCGATGACACGATGATGGCCACTGATGGCAACGATGTCTTCCAGTTCGCCGCGGGCTTCGGCAATGACCTGATCATCAACTTCGATAGCGATGCGACGGGTGGGCAGGACCTGCTGGATATCACTGCCTTCAACATCACCGCGGCCACCTTTGCCGCCAACGTTACCATCGCCGATGACGGCGCGGATACGTTGGTCAGCATCGGTGCTACCGACTCCATCCGCCTGGTGGGAGTGGCGGACGCAACCACAGTGACTGCAGCGGACTTCAACCTGTCGGTTTGAGGAACTGAAGGGTAAGTTGTTTGCTTGAAATGCCGGGGCTGCTGCGCAGCCCGTCGCGACACAAGGCCGCTCCTACAGGGGATCACGTATCTTCTGTAGGAGCGGCCTTGTGTCGCGACGGGCCGCAAAGCGGCCCCATGTGCAAATCGACAATGGCCCGGAGGCGCGCGTTATACTCCGCGCCCTTTGCCCATGCCCGGAATCCGCCCATGCGCCAGGTTTTGCTCATCGTCGATGTCCAGTCCACCTTCAGCCCGCCCGAGTGGCTGGTCGATGGCCTGCGCCGGTTGTCGGCCACCATCCCCACCATCGCCTCGATCGAGTTGCACGACGAACAGGTCACGCCGTTCGAGCGTCAACTCGGCTGGCACCCGGCGGCCGAAGACGAGAGCCTGGTCGAAGCTGACCAGGTATTCGTCAAGCATGGTTACGGGCAGAGCGCCGAGGCCATCGAGTACATCCGGCAACTGGGTGTGGAACGGGTGCTGGTGTGTGGGCTACAGACTGAAACCTGTGTGCTGGCCGCCGGTTTTGCCCTGTTCGATGCGGGGCTGATGCCCACCTTGGTCACCGACATGACGGTAGGGGCTTCGCTGGACCGGTCGGGCAAGCTGGGGATCGAGCTTTGGCAGCACCACTTCCGCCAGGTTACCACCTCGGTTGAGGTGCTGGCCGAACTGGCCGCGCAAGGCTAGTTGATGTAGTCACCAGGATGAGGCTGACCTTTTCCTTCCAGACCAGCGCGGTCCATGTAGGAGCAGCCTTGTGCTGCGAAGCGGCCGATACAGGCGCAGCAAGTGTTGTCGTCTGCACCGGCCTTTTCGCAGCGCAAGGCTGCTCCTGCAGAGGTCGCCAGAGGTATGGCCTCAAGCCACATCCACCAGCACGATCTCGCTGTCCTCGATGGCGGTCACCCGCAGCACCTCCTCCTGCTCGATCGCCACGCCATCGCGCGCCTTGGCCCGCAGCCCGTTGACCTCCACCAGCCCCTTGGCCGGCACCAGGTAGCCCCGGCGTGCGGCATCGAAACGGTACTCGGCAGTTTCACCGGCACGCAGGGTGGCAGCCACCAGCCGCGCATCGGTGCGGATCTGCAGGCTGTCCTCATCGCCCGCACGGCCGCTGGCCAGGGTCACGAAGCCTTCGCCACGCTCACCTTTAGGGAACGGCCGGCTACCCCACTGCGGTGCTTCACCGGTGCGCTCCGGCACGATCCAGATCTGGAAAATACGTGTGTCGACATCTTCCAGGTTGTACTCGCTATGCACGATGCCAGTACCGGCGCTCATCACCTGTACGTCACCGGCTTCGGTACGGCCTTTGTTACCCAGGCTGTCCTGGTGGCTGATCGCGCCTTCACGCACATAGGTGATGATTTCCATGTCGCGGTGTGGGTGCGGCGGAAAGCCGCTGCCGGCAGCGATCAGGTCGTCGTTCCACACCCGCAGGTTGCCCCAGTGCATGCGCGCCGGATCGTAGTACTCGGCAAACGAGAAATGGTGGTGGGCGTCGAGCCAGCCGTGGTTGGCGTGGCCGAGGCTTTCGAATGGTCGCAGTTGCAGCATGGTCGTGCTCCTTTAATCAGTGGAATGAGGCCATGATGCGTCAAAAAAGCATCGAAAATAAGCGTAAATATCGGCTTAAAATAATCAGTAAATTTGATTGATGCGGATGGAGTATTTTATCCGTTTCATCGCCTAATCCACTGATATGCAAGCATTCGCTGGCGATTTTTTGTCGATGCGGCGAACATGCCCGCTGATTTTGTTTTTCAACGGAGTGACCGTGGCCCACGAGCAACCCAAGGCCCCCGCCGACCTTACCCCTCCTGCCCAGCTGCCCTGGTTTCGCCGCCTGGCGGCCCGCCTGCTGGGGCGTGGTCTGACCCGCCTGCAGGCCCAGCACCGCGACTCCTGGTTCCTCGGCCACGCCAGTGGCCAGCGCAGTGGCCATGCCGATGGCGTGCGTGAAGGGTTCGAACGCGGGCGGGTGGAAGGTTACGAGGCCGGGCGGCAGGTGCTGGTGATCCGCGATACCCGGCCCGACATCGCCGCGGTGCCGGGCCGGGATGACAACCTGTTCGATGACTGGCGCCTGCCCCTGACTGCCGAGCTGAAAAAGCGCTTCAAGGCCGATGTCGCCCAGCGCCTGCCCGCCGAGGCGCAACCCAGTGCCGCGCAATGGAAGCTGATTTTCAGCGACACACCGTCCACCTGCGTGGTGGCAGGGGCCGGGGCGGGCAAGTCCACCTCGCTGGTGCTGCGCATCCTGCTGTTGCGCCATTACCTGGGTTACGAGCTGGATGCGATGACCGTAGTCACCTTCACCCGCGAGTCGCGCAAGGACTTCATCAAGCGCCTGCTGCAGGTGTTCGCCCTGTGGCAGATCAACCTGCAACCGCTGCAGGCCCGCGAGCTGGTGCGCACGTTCCATTCGCGCATCCTGCCGCTGGTACGCAGCCTGCCGGGCTTTGGCCAGGTGCGCGCGTTCGAAACGCTGGGCAACGAGATGCCGGCCGGGCGTGAAGCCGATGCCGAGAGCAACCCGTTCGACCTGCGTCTGAACGATGCCCAGCGCCAGCAGCTGAACCAGTGCTACAGCACACTGCTGGGCGAGAGCCCGCGTTTTGCCGAGCTGGTCGGCCTGTTGCGCAGCGAAGCCCTGCAGCTGAAGCCGCTGGACCCCAATAACCCCGATGTGCAGAAGCGCGCCCAGGTAACCCAGCTGGCTGCCCAGCGTGACGAAGAGCTGTGCGACGTCATCGAGGATCTGTGGTTCGCCGCCGGCGCCTGGCCGATCAAAGGTATCGAACCTTGCCGCGAGACCGTCGAGATCCGTGGCAGCCGCTTTCATGTGCATGGCCGTCTGGCCGGCCAGGGGCCTTTGCTCGTGCTGGGCTTCGACCCGGCGGAAAGCGCGCAGTACCAGCGCCCTGGCGCCAAGCTGGCGGTGCGCGCCGAATGGGCGGTCAAGCGCACCCTGTTGCAGGCCTTCTGCGACCAGCCGCTGATCTGGCTCGACAACTACGCCATGGCCCGGCGCCTGGCTGCTTCGCTGGCCGGTGACGCCGTGGCCGGCCCCGGCTTCGAATACAAGGTCAAGGGCGAACTGGCCCCGGCGCCGCTGCTCGATGCCTTTGTCGGTGCGGCGAATTTCATCGAGAACCTCGGCCTGGAGGTGAACACTGCCGTGGCGGCGATGAGCTTCCCGTCCGGTGACAGCGATGCGCTGTTCTTCGAGGCCCTGGCCCTGTACTGGAAGGCCCTGGAGGCGCACCTGCTGGACCAGTCGCCGCCGGTGATGAGCTACAACCGCATGTTCGCCTTGTTCGGCGAAAACAACCCGGAAAACCTGCAATTGCTGCCCGACCCGTTACTGCGGCCGCTGGCACACCTGATGATCGACGAGTTCCAGGATGTGTCACCGCAGATCGTCAGCTGGCTGCGTGCCAGCCTCGCCGAGATCCGTCGGCGAGGACCGGCGATGCATACCGGGCGCCATGCCCAGCATTCGTCCTTGCTGTGCGTGGGCGACGACTGGCAGTCGATCTACGGCTGGCGTGGCAGTTCGCCCAAGTACTTCATGGAGTTCACCAAGGCCTTCCCGTCGCCGGCCAACACCCGGGTGATGCTGGTCGACAACTACCGTTGCCAGCAGCAGGTGATCGACGCGGCCGAACACTTGGTCAAGGGCACCCCGGCGATTGCCGGAAAGAAAGCTCGGGCCAGCGGCCCGGCGGCCGAGCTGCCAGGTTCGCCGGTCAAGGTGTTCGACCGTGACGAGGCAGCCCTGGGTGAAACGCTGATCGAGCACTACCAGCGTGGCGAGTCGGTGATGATGCTGTACCGCAAGGGCAGCGACAGGGCGCTGATGAGCGAGCACCTGCAAGGCGTGCTGCACGCCGAGGCGGCGTTGCCGGCCGAGCAGCGCCGGCTGCGCCAGTTGACCTACCACAGTGCCAAGGGCTTACAGGCCGATGCAGTGTTCATGCTGGGCGACTGCCAGTACCTGACCAGTTCACCCTACAAGAACCAGGTGTATCGCCAGGCCGGGTTGGGCAAGGCCGGTGATGCCCAGCCGTTCGATACCGCGCAGAAGGAAGAGGTGCAGCGCCTGGCCTATGTGGCGGTAACCCGCGCGGTCAGGCACTGCTATTGGCATGTGGAGGCGGCCAACGCAGAGGCGGCGGCAGCGCCACGTGCGTCTAGCCAGGTGGATGGGCGGCAGGCCTTCTTCGAAGACCTGCGTGGTCGTTGATCAGCGTTCAGGTATCGAGGATGTCCGCTTGCCGGGTAAGGCTCAGCAGTAGCCCGGCTTCCACCTCCTGCTGTGCCTGGGCCAAGGCGTTCGTAGCGTTGACATAGGCTTCCTCATTGAGGGGAACCCGACGTAGCGTGCCGTTTTCGTCCAGGCAGTCCTTGCGGATGCTTTGCACGATGCGGCGGGTATGGTCGGGGTACATCGTTCGGCACCAAGTCGACAGGTTTCGCCTCGGCATGCGGTGGTATTTAGTTGAATGCACAGGTCGGTCCTGTGCACGAGAGGGTCGGTAGGGGAGCAGCGCGGGCAGGACTGTTGGGAGATGGTGGAGCAAGGCATGGGGTAGGCATGTCGTGTGGATGATGCCGGTGTGTGGGGTATGGGCCGGCGTCATGTGATGCCTGGCCATGGGCCGGCGCTCTATCAGGGAGAACTACGATGCATTCGCTGTGCAGTCCCAAGGATCACCTGCTGGACCTCGACGGTATTGAAATAGCGGTACGGACCTGGGGGGCGGAAGACGGCATCCCCGTGCTGGCCCTGCATGGCTGGCTGGACAACGCCGCCTCGTTCGAGCGCTTGGCCCCGATGCTCGACGGCTGCTTCGTGGTCGCCCCCGACCTGGTCGGCCACGGTCGCTCGGACCATCGCCGCCACGACAGTGGCTACTACCTGTGGGAACATGCCGAGGATATGCTGGCGGTGACTGACCGCCTGGGCCTGGCGCAATTTCATGTGCTGGCACATGGCATGGGCACCGGGGTGGCATCGCTGCTGGCGGCCATGACCAGCAGTATCGCCAGCATGACCTTCCTCGACGGCATGGGTGCACCGTTCACGGTGGCCGAGGATGACCGTGTGCAGCACTTGGCCCGGGCCTACCGGCTCAAACGCATGGTGCAGCGCAGCCAGCTGCAAGGCTTTGCCGAGCCGGACGTCGGCCGTTTCGAGGACCTGGACACAGCCCTGGAGCAACGCCGCGAGCGTCTGGATACCGGGCTGTCGGAAGGGGCGGCGCGGCTGCTGGCGCTGCGTGACCTACTGCAGCTGGGCGAGGGCTATTGCTGGCGTCACGACCCGCGCCTGGTGCTGCCCGAACCCATGCCGCTGACCGAGCGCGAAGCCTGCGACCTGCTCAGCCAGATCCGTTGCCCGTTGTACCTGCTGTTCGGCCGCCAGGGGGCATTCACCGGTGAGGCCTTTACCCGGCGCCAGGCGGCCTTGCCCAGCCAGGCGAAGATCTCCTGGCACCCGGGCGGGCACCACTTCCACCTGGATGCGCCGGACCGGTCGCTGGTCGACCAGCTGCTGCGGATCCTGGCCCGCCATGAAGGGGGCGTGCTGCAACGGTTGGTAAACGAGTAACTGGATATGGTCATGTCATGCGCACGTGGGCTATGGTGGTGAATCTCATCGAGCTTGCATGATCCCTTGTGGGTGGTTGTCCAGCTCTTTGGGCTGCGCTGTTGCGCAGACAACAGATCTCACTCGCTTGGCGCGTCCTTTGTAGGAGCAGCCTTGTGCTGCGAAGAGGCCGGTAAAGGCAACAGACAAGCATTTTCAGTACCGACCTCTTCGCAGCACAAGGCTGCTCCTACAGGCCCCTGGCAAACCAATGAGCTAATGCGGGCACGCCCGCTCCCACAGGAATCCAGCGGCCACAAGGAGCCTTGGCATGCGACCATTCGCCATCAAGCACATCGACCACCTCGTCCTGCGGGTCAGCGACCTGGAGCGCAGCGTCGCCTTTTACACCGAACTGCTCGGCTGCACGGTCAGCCGCGTGCGCGAAGACCTGGGCATGGTCCATCTGGCCACCGGTACGGCTATGATCGACCTGGTGACCCTGGACGGCCCGTTGGGTAAGCCTGGTGGGGCGGCGCCGGGGGCCGAGGGGCGCAACCTGCACCATTTCTGCCTGCGCATCGAGCCGTTCGACGAGCCAGCACTGAGGGCCTACCTGCAAGCCGCAGGGGTTAAGGTTGAACCTGCCGAAAAGCGCTATGGCGCTGAAGGTGAGGGGCTGTCGCTGTACTGCTACGACCCGGATGGCAACCAGGTCGAGCTGAAAGGGCCGGTACCAGCAGCGGAGGCGTCATGAGTAACCTTCGCAACGCTCCCTCCAGCCGGTTCGCTGCTGATCGGCACGCCGTTCTTCATCTTCTTCGGCAGCCTGTCCGACCGCATTCCTGCCGACGGTGGCGTTTGCCATGGTGGTGGCGACCGGAGATATCTATTACGGCTTGTGGTACCCGATCGGGATTGCGGGGGGCGCGTAGATAACTGAAATTGCAAGCAATCCGCGTACCCTGTGGGAGCGGCTTTAGCCGCGAAGAATCCAACGCGGTGCATGGCACTGGCTGCGCCGGTGTTCGCGGCTAAAGCTGCTCCCACAGGGTCCCTGCTAATTCAATGAGTTATGTGCAGTTCTATGAGAGCGGGTCACCCGCGAAGCGGCCGGCACAGTCAACCTATCAGTCGAAATAACCACGCAACCCAAAGACATACCCGGTATCCACCCCAGCAGCCTCGCCCCGGCTCCAGCGCTTCTTCAACACGAACTCGAACGCCGGCTCGTACAGCCCGTCACGCACCAGCGCACCCGCCAGCACCTCCACGTCGTACCAGCCATTGTCCAGTTCGATGATCGGCCGCCCCGGCACCTGGTAGCGTGCCATCAGGTCTCCCAGTGTCTTGGGCGTGAAGTGCTGCAGGATGCGCCAGGTGTACAGCATCAACGCACCGTGCTCGACCTGCAGCACATAGCCATTGCGGCGGTGCTTCAGGCGGCTGCCGGGTTCGCACAGGGCCGGGGTGTGGTTGTCCAGGGTGAACAGGATGCGGTAGGGCAGGTTATCGACCCCGGCCAGCGGCAGCACGACACCTTCGCGCACGGCCTGGTCGCCGCTGTCGCCGTGGGTGAACGCATGGGCCAGGTCGTCGGGCAGTTCATGTTCTTGCTTGAAGCGCTCGAGCAGCTGGATATCGCCGAGCAGAAAGTAGTCGACCAGGTCGTTGAGCACTTCGCTGAATTCGTGGCGCATCTGTTTTCCTTGTTGGTGCGCGTGAGGGCAATGGCAAATGTAGCACTTCAGATTGGCTTCAGATTGCCCCCGGATACTACCCCCAACAACTGACTTGAAAGGGGGACTGCCATGACCCAGGCAGACAGCTCCAGCCTGTTTCCACTGGCTATCGGCAGCCATGGCAATCGCCTTGCCCACTTGACGCTGAAACACACCGGGGAACCCGGGCGCGAAGAGCTGGAGCAATTCATTCACGCACGCTTTGCCTGCGCGCACCATGCCGATGTGCAGCACTACCTGCCCGAACTGCTCGGCCTGCATGACAGCCATGGGCGGTTGATGGCCGCCGTCGGCATACGCCCGGCCAGCAGTGGGCCGACCTTCATCGAGCGTTACCTGGATGAACCGCTGGAGGTGGCCGTGACCCGGCTGTCGGCCAGCCCGGTGAGCCGTGCGCAGTTGGTCGAAGTGGGCAACCTGGCCGCGCTCAGCGCCGGCAGCGCGCGGATCATGATCATTGCCGTGACCTGGTTGCTTGCCGCCCGCGGCTTGCAGTGGGTGGCCTTCACCGGGGCCGCGACCCTGGTCAACAGCTTTCATCGCCTGGGCCTGGTGCCCACGGCGCTGGCCGTGGCCGACCCTGGTCGGCTGAACGGCGACGCCGGCAGTTGGGGCAGCTACTACGCGCAGCATCCTCAGGTGTTCGTCGGCAGCATCGGCTACGGCCATGCTGCCCTTGCCCACAGCGGAGTGTTCGAGCGGCTGGGTTTGCCCGCGAGCATGCAGGAGGCCGGCCATGCCGCATGAGCGCCAGCTGTTCAGGGAAGTGTTGCAACAGCATGCTCGCCAGCGAGGGACGCAACTGGCGTTGCTGGGCCTTGCCGGGCGATTCACCTATCACCAGTTGCTGGACGAGGTCGAGCAACGTCAGGCCTGGTTGAGCGCACAGCCGCCAGGCACCTTCGCGCTGGCCCTGGAAAACGGCCCCGAGGCGTTGCTCTGGGACCTGGCGGCGCTGTTCGCGGCACGCCCCATCGTCATCCTGCCGGCGTTCTTCAGCAGTGCCCAGCGCCGCCACTGCCTGGCACAGAGCGGGGCGGTGCTGGCCTTGGCCGATGAGGCCTTCGCCGACGACTTGCACGCCAGCGGCTTCAACGCCGGTGAGCACTTCTGGAGCCGGCAGCTGCCAGCGGACGTGCCCTTGCCACCGGGCACCGCGAAGATTACCTACACCTCTGGCAGCACCGGTGCACCCAAGGGCGTTTGCCTGAGCGCCGATGCCATGCTGCGGGTAGCGCGTGAACTGGAGGCCGCCAGCCGACCTACGGCGCCGGGCAAGTACCTGGCGGTTTTGCCCCTGGCGGTGCTGCTGGAAAACCTGGGCCTGTACGCAGCCCTGCTGGCTGGGGCGAGCATTGCCCTGTACCCACAGGCGCAGCTGGGTTTTCGCGGTGCCAGCCAGGTTGACTTCAAGCAATTGCTGGGCGCCATCGCCTTGAGTGGTGCCGAAAGCCTCATCCTGGTGCCGCAACTGCTGCTTGGGCTGGTCACCGCCATCGAGCGCGGCCTGATGCGGGTTGGCCCGTTGCGCTTCGTGGCGGTGGGCGGCGCGCGGGTGGCGCCGAGCCTGCTGGCCCGAGCCGAGGCCGTCGGGCTGCCGGTGTTCGAGGGCTATGGCTTGTCCGAATGCGCTTCGGTGGTATGCCTCAATCGCCCCGGGGCGCACCGTCCGGGCAGTGTCGGGCGGCCGCTGCCGCATGTGCAGGTGCGCATTGCCGAAGATGGCGAAGTGCAGGTGGCCGGTTCGGCGTTGCTCGGCTACCTGGGCGAGCAACCCTTCAGCGAGCCATGGTTGCCGACCGGTGACCTGGGCCACTTCGACAGCGACGGCTTCCTGTACCTGGCCGGGCGCAAGAAGCACCAGTACAGCACCAGCTTCGGGCGCAACGTCAACCCCGAGTGGGTCGAGGCCGAACTGACCCAGGGCGGGGTGATCGCCCAGGCGTTCGTCCATGGCGAGGGCCTGGCACACAACCTGGCGCTGGTCTGGCCGCTGGACCCGCAGGCCGATGATCACACCCTGGAACAGGCCGTCCGCCAGGCCAATGCCGGGCTGCCGGATTATGCCCGGGTGCATGCCTGGCGGCGGCTGCCCGAACCCTTGAGTGCTGCCAGGCAAACCCTGACCGCCAACGGCCGGCCACGCCGCGAGCAGATCCTGCGGTGTTACCACGCCTTGTTATCCGACCTTCAATGACCCACGAGGTTGCCATGCTTTTCTTCGATATGCTGCAACAGGAAACCGCCGACGAGCGTACGGCATTGTTCAGCGTCCCGGTCATCCGTGACGCGCTGGCCGGCAAGGCCAGCCTCGAGGCCTATGTTGCCTTTCTCACCCAGGCTTACCACCACGTGCGGCACACCGTGCCATTGATGATGGCCTGCGGGGCCCGTTTGCCGCAGCGGCTGGAGTGGCTGCGCGGCGCAGTGTGCGAGTACATCGAGGAGGAGTACGGCCATGAGCGCTGGATTCTCGATGACATCGCCGCCTGCGGTGGCGACCCGCACCAAGTGGCGGGCGGTCGCCCGGCATTGCCCATCGAGCTGATGGTGGCATTTCTCTACGATCAGATTGCCCGTGGCAACCCGGTCGGGCTGTTCGGCATGGTCAACGTGCTCGAAGGTACCAGCATTGCCCTGGCCACCCAGGCTGCCGGTACCCTGCAGAGCAGCCTCGGCCTGCCGGACCGGGCGTTCAGCTACCTGAGTTCCCACGGTGCCCTGGACCAGGACCATATGGCTACCTACCGCAGTCTGATGAACCGCCTGGACCAGCCCGAGGACCAGCAGGCGGTGATCCATGCCGCCAAAGTGGTGTATCACCTGTACACCGCCATGTTCGAAGGGCTGCCGCGTACCGCGCAGCAGGAGGCACAGCATGCGCTTGCCTGATTGCGTGGCGGTGCTCACCGGCGCCAGCGGCGGCATCGGCCTGGAACTGGCCGACCAGCTGTGCAGCGCCGGCGCCCGGGTGCTGGCGGTAAGCCGGCAGCAGGGCAAGCTGGCCGAGCTGATGGCGCGCTACCCCGGGCAACTGCGTTGGCAGCAGGCCGACTTGCGCAGCGCCGAAGGCCGCCGCGACGTACTGGAAGCGGCGCGGGCGATGGGTTGTTGCAACCTGTTGATCAACGCCGCCGGGGTCAACCGCTTCGCCTTGCTCGAACAGATGGACGAGGCGGCCCTGGACGAGTTGTTCGACCTGAACATCAAGGCTGCCGTGCAGCTCACCCGCTTGTGCCTGCCGTTGCTGCGCGAGCAGCCCAGTGCCCTGGTTGTGAACGTGGGCTCGATCTACGGCTCGATCGGCTACCCGGGCTATGCCACATACTGCGCCAGCAAGTTTGCCTTGCGCGGGTTTTCCGAGGCGCTGCGCCGCGAGCTGGCCGACACCTCGGTGAACGTCCTGTATGCCGCACCGCGCACCACCCGTACGTCGATGAACAGCAGCGCCGCACAAGCCCTGAACCAGGCGCTGAAGGTAGGTGTCGATGACCCGCAGGATGTTGCCCGGGCGGTGCTCGACGCGGTGCAGGCCGAGCGCAACGAACTGTACCTGGGTTGGCCGGAAAAACTTTTCGTACGCCTGAACGGCATGCTGCCGGGTGTGGTCGACCGTGCCCTGCGCAAGCAACTGCCGCTGATCCGTCGCTACAGCACCTGGCACAGCAAGGAGTCGAGCAAATGAAGCGTCTGATACTGGCCAGCCTGCTGGCCATCGCCCCATTCACCTGGGCCCTCGACCAGAACGGTACCCAGCAACTCAATGCCATCCAGCAGCGCTGGGCGGTGATCCGCTACAATCTGCCCGAAGCCCAGCGTGCCGGGGCGTTCGAGGCCCTGGCGGTACAGTCGGCGGCGCTGGTGCGCCAGCACCCGGGTTCGGCCGAGCCGCTGATCTGGGACGGCATCGTCAACAGCAGCTGGGCCGGTGCCACCGGCGGATTGGGCGCGCTGAGCAAAGTCAAGGCCGCCCGCGTCAGCCTGGAAAAGGCCCTGGCCGTGGACCCCAAGGCGCTGCAGGGCTCGGCCTACACCAGCCTGGGTGCGCTGTACGACCAGGTGCCCGGCTGGCCGCTGAGCTTCGGCGACCAGGCCAAGGCCGAGGCCATGCTGCGCCAGGCGTTGGCGATCAACCCTGACGGTATCGACAGCAACTACTTCTGGGCCGATCATCTGTACCGGCAGAACCGCTACGACGAAGCCCGCGCCGCTTTGCAAAAGGCGTTGCAGGCACCGCCCCGGCCCGGGCGGGAACTGGCCGACCAGGGCCGGCGCGGTGAAATCGATGCTTTACTCAAAGCGATCAGGGACAAACAGGACTGAGCATGCGCCTGCTGCTAATAGAAGACGATGCCGCATTGGGGGAGGGTATCTGTGACGGCCTGCGCCGCGAGGGCTACACCCTCGACTGGCTGCAGGATGGCGCCAGCGCCTTGCATGCCCTGTGCCACGAGGAGTTCGACCTGGCCGTCCTCGACCTGGGCTTGCCCCGTCTGGACGGCATCGAGCTGCTGCGGCGCTTGCGCGCAGCCGGGAAGAGCCTGCCGGTGCTGGTGCTGACCGCCCGCGACGCCACCGACGACCGCATCGCCGGGCTGGACGCAGGCGCCGACGACTACCTGGTGAAACCCTTCGACCTCAACGAACTCAAGGCCCGCTTGCGGGCCCTGCTGCGGCGCAGCAGCGGCCGCGCCCAGGTGCTGATAGAGCATGCCGGGGTGTGTCTGGACCCGGTCAGCCAGCAGGTGCGGTACCTGGGCCAGCCGGTGGTGCTCACGCCCAAGGAATACCTGTTGCTGCACGAGTTGCTGGCCCAGCCGGGCAAGGTGTTCACCCGCGAGCGGTTGACCCAGTTGCTGTATGGCTGGGATGAAGAGCCGGAGAGCAATACCCTGGAAGTGAACATCTACCACCTGCGCAAAAAGCTGTTCAACGGCCTGATTCGTACCGTACGCGGGATCGGCTATCTGGTGGAAGTCAAGGCATGAGTTCGCTGCGTCAACGCACCTTATGGCGGGTGATGCTGCTGTTGCTTGGCGGCAGCGGATTACTGGCGCTGTATAACTACCACGACAGTCGCCACGAAATTAACGAGGTGTACGATGCCCACCTGGCGCAGAACGCGCGGCTGCTGCAGGGCATCATGAGCCTGCCGGTGCAGGGACAGAGCCGTGACGAGTTGTACCGCGCCTTCGACGAGGCCTTGAGCAAGGCCGGGCACGTTGGGGTGGGGCACCGCTACGAGAGCAAGCTGGCCTTCCAGGTGTGGGCCGATGACGAAGGGTTGCTGGTACACACGCCCAGCGCCCCGCAACTGGGGCAGCCACCTCGGGCGCCGGGGTTTGCCGACGTGGTGGTGGATGGGCGTCGTTGGCGCAGTTTCGTCTTGCCGGTGCCGGAAAAACAGTGGGTGATCTGGGTGGGCGAGCGCAACGACGTGCGTGACGACCTGATCGAACGCATCGTGCGGCACACGCTGTTGCCATTCCTGTTCGGCAGCCTGGCCCTGGCCTTGCTGGTTTGGGCGGCCATTGGCTGGGGGCTGCGGCCTTTGCAGAACATGGCCAGGGTGATCCGCGCCCGCCACGCTGAGTCGCTCGAGCCGTTGCAACTGGTACCGCTGCCGAAGGAACTGGAACCGATGCAGGCGGCGATCAACCGGCTGCTCGGGCAGATCGACGACCTGCTGCGTCGCGAGCACCGCTTCATCGCCGATGCCGCCCACGAGATGCGCACGCCCTTGGCCATTCTGCGCCTGCATGCGCAGAACGCCCTCAATGCAGCCAGCGCGGCCGAGCGGGACAAGTCTCTGCAGTTCCTGATGGGCGGTGTCGATCGCCTTGCCCGGGTGGTCAACCAGCTGTTGACCCTGGCCCGCCTGGAGCCGCGACCAGGTCGGCGTGACTGGCCGCGGGTGGACCTGGAGGGTGTAGTGGCCGAGACCCTGGCCGAGTTGACCCCATGGATTCTGGAGCGCGGGCTGGAGCCTTCGCTGGACATCGTAGCAGGTGACTATCACGTGCACACCGACGCCAGCGCGCTGGGCATTGCCCTGCAGAACCTGGTGACCAACGCCGTGGACCACTCGCCGGCGGGCGGCCGGGTCACCGTGACGCTGCAGCGCGAAGGGCAGGCCCTGCTGGTCAGCGTCGACGACGAAGGGCCGGGCATCGCCGTGGCCGACCAGCAGCGGGTGTTCGAGCGCTTCTACAGCAAGGGCTCGACCAATGGCGCGGGGCTGGGGTTGTCGATCGTCAACACCATCATGACGCACCTGGGTGGCAGCGTGCAGTTGCGCAACCAGCAGCCGCACGGGTTGCGCGCGACCCTGCGCCTGCCCGTGGGACCCTGAACGTTGCTAGTGTTTCTGGGCGATCTGGATCAGGTTACCGCAGGTGTCATCGAACACTGCTACGGTGACGGGCCCCATGGCGGTCGGTGGCTGGGTGAACTGCACGCCCGCTGCGCACAGCCGGGTGTATTCGGCCTGAATGTCACGCACGCCGAACGAGGTGGCGGGAATACCGTCCTGCTTGAGTACGGTCTTGTATTGCTTGGCGGCCGGGTGCACATCCGGTTCGAGCAGCAGCTCGACGCCGTTGGGGTCGTTGGGGGAGGTGAGGGTCAGCCAGCGGTGTCGGCCCATGGGGATGTCGTGCTTGGGCTCGAAACCGAGTACGTGGTGGTAGAAAGCCAAGGCTTTGGCCTGGTCGTCGACGAGGATGCTGGTGACTATGATCTTCATGAACGCACACCGTATGCCTGGAGCCGTTGAGTACCAGTAAAGACAATCAGGGGCATTTGGCCAGGGGAGCGGGTTCACTCGCGAACAATGCAACGCGATCCGACAGCATTTCTCTTCACGGTCAAAGTTCCAGATGGGTTGGTGGCGATGGGGGCTGTAGCGTTGATCGGGCAATACCACCTAACCCAAGGAGTGAACCCCATGCAAGAAGAACCCAAGAACCAACCGGACGACACCCTCGACCACGAACACCTTGAAAATGCAGAACCGCAGGTAACGTTGTCCAGGCGCAAGCGCGGTATAGGGCCAGTCGTCGGCATGCCCTGTGCGCCAGGGTACAAACTGATCGGTGATGACTGTGTAATCGCGAACATCGATTTCGAGTGAAGCAAGGGGGGGGGGGGGGGGGGGGGGGCGCACGGCGTCCCCTCGTAAAAACCTGCTCAGGCCATAGGTAAATCCTTCATTACCCAGCCCCCGCCCACCCGCTGCCAAGGGTAAAGTGTCAGGCATGATCCCAGCGCGCCCAGACCGGCGTCAGAGAGGTGCCCGTGGCGGCCTACACATTGCGACAACTCAAGTACTTCGTCACCACTGTGGAGGCCGGCAGCGTGGCCGAGGCTTCACGTCAGCTGTACATCGCCCAGCCTTCCATCTCCACGGCCATCAAGAGCCTGGAGGAGAGCTTCGGCGTGCAGCTGTTCATCCGCCACCATGCTCAGGGCGTCTCGCTGACGCCCAGCGGCAAGCGCTTCTATGCCAAGACCAAGTCGTTGCTGCAGATGGCCCACGAATTCGAGCAGAACGCCCTGGCCGACAACGATACCGTGGCCGGGCAAATCGACATCGGCTGCTTCGAAACGGTGGCACCGCTGTACCTGCCACGCCTGATTGCCGGCTTTCGCCAGCGTTACCCGGGGGTGGATATCCGCCTGCGCGACGGCGAGCAGCAGGACCTGATCCAGGGCCTGACTGCCGGTACCTTCGACCTGGCGTTTCTCTACGACCATGACCTGGACGGTACCATCGAGGCCGAGCCGTTGATGCCGCCGCAGAAGCCCTATGTACTGCTGCCTGAGAATCACCGCTTCGCCGGCCAGGCCCAGGTATCGCTGCGCGACCTGTGCCCGGAGCCGATGATCCTGCTGGACGTGGCCCCCAGCCGTACCTACTTCGTCAGCCTGTTCAACGAAATGGGCCTGACGCCCAACATCGTCTTCAGCTCGCCGTCGATCGAGATGGTGCGCGGCATGGTCGGGCAGGGCTTCGGCTTTTCGCTGCTGGTGACGCGGCCGCATTCGGAGTACACCTACGACGGGCAACGCCTGGCCATGCTGGATATCGCCGAGCCAGTGGCGCTGTCAGGGTTGGCGGCGGCGTGGTTGAAACGGGTGCAACTGACCAAGCCGGCGCAGTTGTTCGTCGAGTTTTGCCGGGAAGAACTGGCCAAGTTCTGAAACGGGCACGCCATGCATTCTCCTGCCGAGGCATGGCGTGCCTGCTGATCAGGGGTTGACCTGGTAGCCGCGACCTTGCAGGCAGCCGGCGTAGGCACTGGCATGGGCCTGTGCTTTCGCTTCGTCCTGGCCGCGCCGGTCCTGACGGCGATCCTGACGCTGGCGCATGCCACCGACCGCAGCACCGGCAGCGGCCACTTCGCCGGCGCGGTTCTGCCGGTATTGCTCCTTGGCATCGTCACCGACCCGGTCATACAGCTCGTCGTGCTGGTTGCCGCGCACCTGCGCGCCTGCCGCACCGGCAACCGCGCCAGCGGCGGCACCGCGTACGCGGCCACCGACATGTGGGTCGCTGGAGGTCGCGGCACTGTTCGCGGCATTGGTCGCGACGGTATTGCAATCATTGATATCCATTTGCATCTGCTGGCTGCTCTGGCCCTTGAGCGGTACCACCGACTGCGCCTGGGCCGCCGATGCCGCGCACAGCAGCACCAGCAGGTAACTCCACGTGAACGTACGCATGGCAAACCTCCAGCGGGTGGGGATCCCGTTTCACAGGATAGTTCTCTTTGCTGTCGATGATGGCAGTTTTGCCGGGATGGTCTAAACCGGATATCAAACGTGGTTCGCCTGCGTATCACGGCGTGAATCCGGGCTACCTGTGGAAACCCCATGAGCCAGACCCAGCAGCTGATCATCTGTGAGTACTGTGACACGGTGTACCACCGTGCGCCGTTGCTCAAGCACCAGCGCGCCCTTTGCCCGCGCTGTGGCGGCGTGCTGTACCGGCACACATCGTTGACCGTGCAGCAGCGGCTGGCCCTGAGTGTGACGGGGGGCATCCTGCTGGTTTTCGCCAACTTCTACCCGGTGATGACCATCGGCATGCAAGGGCTGACCCACTCGGCGACATTATGGGACTCGGTACAGATTCTCAGCCACGGCAGTATCACCTTCATCGCCCTGGTCATGGCCTTGGCGATCATCTTTGCGCCAGTGCTGCAGATTACCGTGTTGTGCTGGCTATTGAGTTTCGCTCTGGCTGGCCAGCGCGCTCCCGGGTTTGCCCTGTGCATGCGCAGCCTGGAGAGCCTGCGGCCGTGGAGCATGCTGGAGGTGTGCCTGCTGGGGGCGATGGTGGCGGTGATCAAGCTGGCGGGGTTGCTCGATGTGATCCCCGGCATCGGCCTGTTGGCCCTGGCCGCGCTGAGCATGCTGATCATCCATATCGCCGGCAAGGACATCCGCGACTTGTGGGAGCAGGTATGAATACCCCGGCCAAGGCCGACGACCTGGGCCTGTGCCTGTGCCATGGTTGCGGTCAGGCCTGCGAACTGGGCAGCGGCGCGCGCACCTGCGACCGCTGTGGTGCTGCCATTCACCGGCGCAAGGCCAATGCCATCAGCCGCGGCTGGGCGTTTCTGCTGGCGGCGCTGATTTTCTACATCCCCGCCAACCTGCTACCGGTGATGCACACCGAAATGCTCGGCAGCGGCAGCGCAAGCACCATTGGCGGTGGTGTGCTGGAGTTCTGGGAGGCCGGCGCCTGGGACATTGCGCTGATCATTTTCATCGCCAGTGTGGGCGTGCCGGCCATCAAGTTCTTCTCGCTCGGCCTGTTGCTCTTCACCGCCCAGCGCGGTTCCGCCTGGGCCTGCCGGCAGCGCTCGCAGTTGTACCGCTTCGTCGAGCTGATCGGTTACTGGTCGATGCTCGATGTGATGGTGGTGGCACTGGTGGCGGCGCTGGTGCAACTGCACGGGCTGGGTACCATCGAGCCGCGGGTGGGCATCCTGTTTTTCGGCATGGTGGTGGTACTGACCATGTTTTCTGCGATGAGCTTCGACCCACGCCTGATCTGGGATAGCCGTGCCAACGAGGGAGGCCGTACTGATGGTGCAACAGACTGACAAGCCCGAGGGCGCGGGCCAGGTTGAAGTGCGTACCCGGCGCTGGAGTGTGTCGCTGGTATGGATCGTGCCGATATTGGCGATCCTGATCGGCGCTTCGCTGGTGGTGCGCAACTGGATGCAGCAAGGTCCGGTCATCGCCATTTCCTTCCACACCGGGGAAGGGCTGGTGGCGCACAAGACCCAGGTCAAGTACCGCAGCGTGGTGATTGGCGAAGTCACTACGGTGGACCTGGCCGAGGACAAGAAGAGCGTGGTTGCCAAGGTCCAGCTGTCCAACGACGCCCGCGCGTTCGCCACCCAGGGCGCGCGTTTCTGGGTGGTGCGGCCACGCATTGGGGTGGGCGGCGTGTCCGGCGTGGACACGTTGCTGTCGGGCAGTTTCATCGGCGCGGATTCCGGCGAATCGAAAGTGCCGGAGAAGTCCTTTGTCGGCCTGGAGCTGCCACCGCCGATCACCTACGACGAAAAGGGCAAGCGCTTTGTCCTTACCGCCAGCAATCTGGGGTCGCTGGATATTGGCTCATCGATCTACTACCGCAAGATCCCGGTAGGTGAGGTGGTGTCCTTTGCCCTGCAGGACGATGGCAAGGGCGTGGAGATTGGCGTCTTCGTGCAGGCCCCCTACGACAGCTTCGTCACTGCCGATACCCGCTTCTGGAACGCCAGTGGCGTCGACATGCAGATCGGCGCCAACGGCCTGAAGATCGATACCGAATCACTGTCGTCGATCCTGGTGGGCGGGCTGGCCTTTGGCTCGCCCGACTTCGCCCCGCAAACCGAGCCCGCTGCCGACCAGGCGCGCTTCCAGCTGTTTGCCGACCGCGATACCGCCCTGGCACCGCCCAGCGGCCAGGCACAGTACCTGCAGTTGCGTTTCGAGCAGGCCATGCGTGGCCTGTCGGTGGGCGCCCCGGTGGAGTTCAAGGGGGTGGAGTTTGGCCGGGTCACCTCGGTCCAGCTCGACTACGATGCCACCCGGCAGACCTTCCCCGTAGTGGTCGATGCGGTGATCTATCCGCAGCGGCTGGGGCCGGTACACCGCAAGATGCTGGCCGTGTTCAAGCATGCCGAAGGCGACATGGACGGCGCACGGCGGCTGATCGGCACTTTCGTCGAGCACGGGCTGCGGGCCCAGGCGCGTAGCGGCAACCTGATCACCGGGCAGATGTTCATTTCCTTGGATTTCTACCCGGATGCCCCCAAGGTGACCTTCGACAAGACCGCCGACCCCATCACCATCCCCACATTGCCGGGCAGCCTGGAGCAGTTGCAGGAACAGCTGCAGCGGGTGGTGGAGCGCATCAGCAAACTGCCGCTGGAGAGCATCGCCAACAATCTGGACGGCAGCCTGCGTGAGTTGCGCGCCAGCCTCAAACAGTTCAATGGCCAGACGCTGCCGGACGTGAAAGTGGCGCTGGACGAAGTGCACAAGACCCTGCGCACGGCCAATTCGGCCATCTCCGAGGACTCGCCGCAGCGCGAGCGGATGGGCGAAACCCTGGATGAGCTGGAGCGCATGTCGCGTTCGCTGCGTGACCTGGCCGATTACCTGGGGCGGCACCCCGAGTCGCTGATTCGCGGTCGGCCGAAAGCGGCCGGTGCCGAAGACCTTGAACCCTGAGGAGACAGCCGATGCATCGACTGCGCAATGTATGTAGCGCCGGCCTGCTGGCAGTGCTGTGGGGCTGCAGCAGTACCCCGAACAACTACCACACGCTGGTACCGAGCGAGCCGGTACGTGACGGCGGCCAGCGCATCCAGGTGGCGAGGGTGGTCGTGCCGCCCCAGGTGGACCGCCCGCAGTTGGTGGTGCGGCAAGGGCAGAGCGGCCTGGCCATACTCGAGACGGAGTGGTGGGGGGCCAACCTGGTGGATGAATTCCGAAGTGCCTTGCAGGACCAGCTGGGCGGGCCTGTGGGTGGCGGCAAGGCGTTGCTGCGGGTGGATGTGCAGCGCTTCGATAGCGTGCCGGGACGCTACGCATCCCTGGAGGCAGTATGGCGTCTGACACGCTCGAATGCGGCCGAACTCACCTGCCGTACCTCGCTGCAGACGCCCGCGGACAACAGCATCGCCAGCCTGGTCAATGCCCACCAGGCCAACCTGCGCAAACTGGCCGAGGCGGTGCGGGAGGGTGCAAGGCAGGGCAGCTGTGCCCGACCTGCCTGATGGGCACTTGTGGGAGCGGCCTTGTGTCGCGAAAGGGGCGCAAAGCGCCCCCGGCAATTTCAACACAAAACAATCAGTTCAGGCGCCCAGCGTTCTGTGTCTTGCCACTACTGACCGTCTCCCGCACCCGCTCGGCCTTGTCCAGCGGCAGGTGGTCGAACTCGCGCAGGCCACCCTTGCGGTACGGGTCGCCAATCCAGCGTGGTGCCACCACGAACTGCGGGCTCACCAGGCTCTTGGCCGGTTCATAACGGTCATAGCTCAGCCCGGCCAGGTCGGACAGTGTATGGATCAGGTGCGAGCTGCTGTAGGGGCGGTCGGCCATCGCCTGCAAGTCGCGCGGGTGCGCGGCCTGCCAGCTGGGCGAAGTCCACAGCAGGAACGGAATGGTGTACATCGGCCGGGTTGGCGCGCCTTCGTTGCGCCCCAGGCGGTCGTTGTTGCCAGAGCTGTACACATCTTCGCCGTGGTCGGACAGGTACAGCAGGAAACCATTGGGGGTACTGGCCGAGTAACGTTTGATCAGGCTCGACACCACATAGTCGTTGTAGCGCACCGCGTTGTCGTAGAAGTTGTAGGTTTCCACCTGGTCGGCCGTCAGCTTGCCGGGCACGCCCTGGCGGTCGTTGAAGTGTGCGTAGTCGTTCGGGTAGCGGTAGCGATAGTCCATGTGCGTACCCAGCAGGTGCACGATGATGAACTTGTTTGGCGCCGGGTCCTGCAGGGCCTTCTCGAACGGCGCCAACACCACGTCGTCGTACTGACTGGCATTCTGGTTGCGCTGGTTGTTCAGGTACACCGGCGCGTCCGTTTGCTGCGAGAAGGTGGTCAGCATGGTGTTGCGCTTGGTCATGGTCTGCTGGTTGGTGATCCAGAAGGTCTTGTAGCCGGCCTGTTTCATCAGGTTGATCAGCGACGGGTCGGTGAGGAAGCGGTCCGGGTTCTGCTCGTCGCCGAAGGTGAGGATCTGCTGCATCACTTCGATGGTGTACGGGCGTGGCGACACCACGTTGCGGAACACCGTCAGACGCTTGTCGCTGGCGGCCAGCGCGTCGAGGTTGGGCGTGGTGTCGCGGTTGTAGCCGTAAAGGTGCATGTGCTCGCGGGTGGTGGATTCGCCCAGCACCAACACCAGTGTGCGTGGCGCTGCACCGCTGCTGTCATGCAGGTTCTGCAGGGGTGGCAGCGCGGCGTTCTGGGCCAGCAGCTTTTGCATGTTGTCCAGCTGCTGGCGGTACTGGCGGTAGCCGACCAGCAGTTGCCAGGGCACCGCGGGCTCCATGCGTTGCTGCACCTTTTCGGCCGCATCGGCGAAGTTGCGTTCCTGGGTGACCATCTGCTTGTAGAACGGGTACACCAGGTTGGCCAACAACAGCAGTGCGACCACCGGCAGGCGGCTGCGCAGCGGCAGGCTGACCGGGCGTACACGCTTCCACAGCAGCACAGCCACCAGCGTGTACAACAGCAACGCCAGGCCCAGCCAGACGCTGAAGTACTGGCTGAAGTACTCACCGGCCTCGGCGGTGTTGGACTCGAACATCACGAAGATGACGCTTTGCGAGAACTCCTGGCGATAGATGCCGAAGTAGCTCAGGCCCACCAACGAAGCGGCCCACAGTACCAGGCCGATGATCGCCGCCGTGGCGCGGGTGAAGCGTGGCAGCAGCAGTACCGGGGCCAGCCACAGGCTGCTGAGGAAGAATGCATCGCGAAAACCGGCGAACCCGGTGGTACCACTGAACAGCAGCAACGCCTGGGTCACGCCCGAGAAGTACCAGAAGAACAGCAGCAGCCAGCCCAGGCCGGCCCAGTCCACGCGCTTGGGCGAGGAGGGGGGGATAGTGTGTGACACGTATGCCTCGTCGTAGCTTGGCGGCCAGCGGATGTTCCCGTGGCCGGAAAGGGCGTGACGCTAATCTGCCGGGTGTGAAAATAACGTCAACGAGACGCTGGCCCAGGCAAGGTATGATGTGTTCAGCCAAACCAGAATGACAGGTCGAGTGAAAATGAACCGTCGCAAGAAGATCAAGCAGCTATTGCAGGCACATGCCAAGAAGGCCAGCGCCAAACTGGCGCCGCGCAAGCCCAGGTACATTTGCAAGGCCGACCGGTTGAAGATGGAAGCCGAAGCAGCAGCGGATACCCCAGGCGTTACGGAGAACTGATGCCAGTCACGCGCCCTGTGGGACCGGCCTTGTGTCGCGATAGGGCCGCAGAGCGGCCCCAGGTTCCAGCATCACGGCAACCAATGCTGGGGCTGCCGCGCAGCCCTTTCGCGACACAAGGCCGCTCCCACATCGAACGCGGCAATTGCGGATCAACGATCAACGGCGGTAGTAACCGTGATCGTCATGGTAGCGGTGGTGCATGGCCCGCTCATGGCGGCGCTCCCAGTCGCGGCGGCGTTCCCAGTCTCGCCGACGTTCCCAGTCTCGCCGGCGCTCCCAGTCACGGCGGGCCTGCTCGCGGCGCCATTGTTCGCGGCGCCAGTCGCTGCGGTGATCATGCCAGCGGTCGTCATCGTGGGCCAGCAGCGTGGCCGGCTGTACATCAGCCACCTTGGCCACCCTGGACCAGGGGTTGCCGGCAGGCTGCAACGGTGGTTGAACTGCCGGGGCCGCCGCTACGGGCGCTTTCATTTGTGTTGCCGACGCCGTGCCCATCGCCGCGAACGAGAACAGGCCGAGCAGCATCAACCTTGCGACATGTATTTTCATGAGCGAAGCCAACCTCTGATAACAATTGAGCCATCTGGCCAGCAGGAGGTCGGCGAACCTTGTCTCGCGTTCCGCTACCTTTCTGTGCCTCCCACATAGACCGGAAAACGGGAAAAAGTTCGCATCGGCAACAAGTTGTACGATTTTTTGCACCTGGTGTATGGCGTGGTGAAGTCCGGCAAGCGCTCATTTACCATGGTGGCTGTTTTTAGCCATTACCTAGGAAATACGCCATGAGCGCCCCTCAGTTCCGCACCCCCACAGCCGCCGACGCCGAACGCTGCTACGCCATCGAGATCGGTGCCTATGAAGGCGATGAGGCGGCCACGCTGGAGAAGATCCGCACCCGCATTGCGCAGTATCCCCAAGGTTTCCTGGTGTTGGAAATCGCGGGCGAGATCGTCGGTTTCATCAACAGCGGCTGTGCCCACGAAGTGGTGATGTCCGATGAGGCATTCAAGGAGCTGGTCGGGCATGACCCGGCGGCGCCAAACGTGGTGATCATGTCGGTGGTGGTGGACCCGGCGCATCAGGGCAAAGGCTACGCCAAGCGGTTGATGGATGAATTCATCGTGCGTATGAAGGTGGCGGGCAAGCAGACCATTCACCTGATGTGCAAGGAGCAGCATGTGGCGCTGTACCAGAAGCTGGGGTATCAGTACGTGAAACCATCGCCATCGGACCACGGCGGCATGGCTTGGCATGAGATGGTCATGGTCCTCTGATAGGCGATGGGCCGCAAGGCGGCCCAAATGGCAGCTTATTCGCCGCTGACCAACTGCCGTGCCAACTGGTTGTGGCGCTCCAGCACACGTGGCAGGTCGACCGTTGTCAGCTGGCCGTCCTTCACCACCACACGGCCATTGATGACACTGGTGTGCACCTGGGTAGGGGTGCAGAACACCAGCGCTGCCAGCGGGTCGTGGTGGCCGCCGGCATAGGCCACGTGGCCGAGGTCGAAGGCGACGAAGTCAGCCACCATGCCTGGGGCCAGCACGCCGATGTCATTGCGGTTGAGCACCTTGGCACCGCCAAGCGTTGCAATTTCCAGCGCCTCGCGTGCGGTCATTGCGTCGGGGCCGAAGCCCACCCGTTGCAGCAGCAGGGCCTGGCGCACTTCACCGATCATGCTGGCGCCGTCGTTGGATGCTGAACCGTCGACCCCCAGGCCCACCGGGACCCCATGGTCGCGCATCTTGCGCACCGGGGCGATGCCCGAGGCCAGGCGCATGTTCGAGCATGGGCAGTGGGCGACACCGGTGCCGGTGCGGGCGAACAGCTCGATGCCATGCTGGTCGAGCTGCACGCAGTGAGCGTGCCACACGTCGTGGCCAACCCAGCCGAGGTCTTCGGCATATTCGGCGGGTGTCATGCCGAATTTCTCGCGGCTGTAGGCGATGTCGTTGACGTTCTCGGCCAGGTGGGTGTGCAACGACACCCCGTACTGGCGCGCCAGCACGGCTGCTTCGCGCATCAGGTCGCGGCTGACCGAGAACGGTGAGCAGGGCGCCACCACGATGCGGCGCATCGAGCCGTGGCTGGCGTCATGATAGTCCTCGATCAGGCGCTGGGATTCCTTGAGGATGTCAGCTTCCTTTTCCACCACCGAATCAGGCGGCAGACCACCCTGGCTGCGGCCCACGCTCATGCTGCCGCGCGCGGCATGGAAGCGCATGCCGATCTCGTCGGCGGCGTGGATGCTGTCGTCGAGCTTGCAGCCGTTGGGATAGATGTACAGGTGGTCGCTGGAGGTGGTGCAGCCGGACAATATCAGTTCGGCCATGGCGGTCTGGGTCGACACCGCGATCATTTCCGGAGTCAGGCGCGCCCAGATCGGGTACAGGTTGGTCAGCCAGTTGAACAGCTCGCCGTCCTGGGCCGCCGGCACCACGCGGGTGAGGCTCTGGTACATGTGGTGGTGGGTGTTGACCAGGCCAGGGATGACCACTTTGCCGGCCATGTCCAGCACCACGTCGGCGTGCTGTGGCAGGGTATCGCTGGGGCCGACCTGACGGATCAGGTTGCCTTCGATGAACATTCCGCCGTTCTTGATCTCGCGGCGTTCGCCGTCCATGGTGACCAGGAGTTCGGCGTTTTTGACCAATAGCGTTTTTGGAACAGTTGTAGATGACATGGCTTAAGCCTGTCGCAATACGCATCGGCGATTACCGATGTCATAGGCGCATGGCATTGTAAGCAAGGTCTTTGCAGATTGTATACAGGCCTGGTGATCCTGTACTGGCCTCCTCGCGGGTACTACACAGAATTCAAGAGCTGTGCAGTACCTGTGGGAGCGGGTTTACCCGCGAAGAGGTCGGCTCAGGCTACCTCAATGTCAGATCAAACCGCCCCACGGCTGGCGACGCCATCCACCAACCGCGCAATCCCCAGCGGGTTGGCGTTTTTCAGCGCATCCGGCAGCAGCGCATCCGGGTAGTTCTGGAAGCACACCGGGCGCAGGAAGCGGTCGATGGCCAAGGTGCCGACCGAAGTGCCACGGGCATCGGAGGTGGCCGGGTATGGCCCACCATGCACCATCGCGTCGGATACCTCGACGCCGGTCGGGTAGCCGTTCAGCAGCAGGCGCCCGGCCTTGCGCTCCAGCAGCGGCACCAGCGTGGCGAAGACGCGCAGGTCGTCCGGCTCGGCAATCAGGGTGGCGGTCAACTGGCCTTGCAGGTGGCGCAGCGCTTCGACCAGTTGCTGGGCATCGGCCACCTCCACCAGCACGGTGGTTGGGCCGAACACTTCTTCCTGCAGCAGCGGGTCGCTGTTCAGCAGCAGGCTAACGTTCGCCTTGAACAGCTGCGGCTGGGCCTGGTTGCCGGCTTGTGGCTGGCCGACAAGGTGCTGGATGCCCGGGTGCGCCAGCAGGTGCTGTATACCGTTCTGGTAGCTGCGCAGGGTGCCTGCGTTGAGCATGGTCTGCGGCCCCTGGTCGGCCATGCGTGCCACCAGCGTATGCACGAAGCGTTCGAACTGCGGCGACTTGATGCCCACCACCAGGCCCGGGTTGGTGCAGAATTGCCCGCAACCCAGCACTACCGAGGCGGCCAGTTCGCCGGCTACCTGCTCGCCACGGGCCTGCAGGGCCTGGGGCAGGACAATTACCGGGTTGATGCTGCTCATTTCGGCAAACACCGGGATCGGCTGCGGACGCGCCGCCGCCATGTCGCACAGGGCGCGGCCACCACGCAGCGAACCGGTGAAGCCGACCGCCTGGATGGCCGGGTGCTTGACCAGTGCTTCGCCCACGCCGGCGCCATAGATCATGTTGAACACGCCTGCTGGCATGCCGCTGCCGGCCACCGCGCGGTCAATGGCCGCAGCCACGTGGGCAGCGGTGAGCATGTGCCCGCTGTGGGCCTTGAACACTACCGGGCAGCCGGCCGCCAGCGCCGAGGCGGTGTCACCGCCGGCGGTGGAGAAGGCCAGCGGGAAGTTGCTGGCGCCGAATACGGCCACCGGGCCGACGCCGATGCGGTACTGGCGCAGGTCCGGGCGCGGCAGCGGGGTGCGCTCGGGCAGGGCACGGTCGATGCGCGCACCGAGGAAATCGCCACGGCGCACCACATCGGCGAACAGGCGCAACTGGTTGCTGGTGCGGGCGCGCTCACCGCGGATACGTGCCTCGGGCAGTGCGGTTTCGCGCATCACATGCTGGATGAAGTCATCGCCCAGTGCGTCCAGTTCGTTGGCGATGGCGTCGAGGAAGGCGGCGCGCTGTGCCGGGCTGGTGCTGCGGTAGGCCGGGTAGGCGGCTTCGGCGGCCAGCGCGGCGGCATCGACTTCGTCGCCGGTCGCCTGGTGGAAGGCGTATGGCAATGGCTCGCCGGTGTGGGCGTCGACGCTGTTCAGCAGCACGTCACCGTTGCTGCTGAGCTGGCCGGCGATGTGGTTCAGGCGATGTTCGATGGACATTTCGTTTCCCGTTGGCAATGACAGTCGATGGGCTGGGACTGTAGGGGGCGAAATGCGTGCTGAATAATGATTAATGCCGATCAGGTGATAACAGATCGTTATCGCAATGGCCTTCTCCACAAGTTTCCATCGTATGCACGGCCCCCTGTGGGAGCGGGTTCACCCGCGAAGCAGGCGACTGGGTGTATGGCACCGGCTTTGCCGGTATTCGCGGGTAAACCCGCTCCCACAGGGACCGCGCAAATGCTCGAAAGCGCGTGTGTCACTCGGCCATCTGCAACTCCGGCAGCTTCACCCGGAACGCCCGGGTAAGCCCCAGCAGCACCACCAGGCCCATGCCCATCCAGCACAAACCGATGGTGAACGACAGGCTGGTCAGGCTGCTCCACAGCCACAGCGTGCTGAGGAAGCCCAGGCCGGGAATGGCGCCGTACAGCAGGTAGTTGCGAGCACCATGCAGCTTATGGTCGATCAGGTAGTGCTTGACCACGGCCAGGTTCACCGCCGAGAAAGCGAACAGCGCGCCAAAGCTGATCATGTTGGCCACCGTGTCGAGGGTAATCACCAAGGCAATCAGCGACAGTAGGCTGACCAGCAGGATGGCCGTGGCCGGTACGCGCTTTTTCGTCACCAACTGGCCGAACGCACGGGGCAGCGCACCGTCGCGGCCCATGGCGAACAGCACCCGCGACACGCTGGCCTGGGACACCATGGCCGAGGCGAAGCAGCCAGCCACGTAGGTGGCGGTGAAGGCAGTCACCAGCAGCTCACCGCCGACCCGGCGCATCACATCCACCGAAGCCGAGTCCGGGTCGGCGAAGCTGCCCCAGTCAGGGAACACCATCTGTGCGCAGTACGACACCACCAGGAACAACATACCGCCGATCAGGGACACGGCAAGGATTGCCACCGGAATGCGGTAGGTCGGGTTGCTGGTTTCCTCGGCCATGGTCGAGACCGCATCGAAGCCCAGGAACGACAGGCACAGCACGGCGGCGCCGGTCATGATCAACGGCACGCTGAAGCCTTCGTGGTGGAAGGGTGCCAGCAGTGACACCGGCTGCGCCTGCCCGCTGAGGTTGTGGATGGACAGGGCGACGAACACGATGATGAACACCAGTTGCGCCACCACCAGGATCCAGTTGACCCGGGTGATCGACTCGATACCGATCAGGTTGAGGAAGGTGACCAGGGCAATGGAGCCCGTCACCCACACCCAGGCATGGATGGCCGGGAAGTACTCCGACATGTAGATGCCGATCAGCAGGTAGCTGAGCAGCGGCAGGAAGATGTAGTCGAGCAGCAGGGTCCAGCCGGTGATGAAGCCGATGTGGCTGCCGAAGGCCTTGCGGGTGTAGGTGTAGACCGAGCCGGAGTAGGGGTGGGCCTGGACCATGCGGCCATAGCTGTAGGCGGTCAGCAGCATGGCGGCGAGGGTCAGCAGGTAGGCGATGGGCAGGTGCCCCTTGGTCATCTGGGTGACCAGCCCATAGGTGGTGAATACTGCAAGGGGGACCATGTAGGCCAGGCCGAACAGCACCAGGGCGGGCAGCCCCATGGACTTGCGGAAACGGCCATTGCTGGCGGTGGATTGCGACGGGCTATGTGCAGGGCTATGGGCTGTACTTGTTGTTGTATGCATTGCTAACTCCTGGAAATGGATGCAGGACGCCGCGGCATGCGAGCGGGCTCGATACCGGTGGGAGGTGTGCAAGGAGGTCGAGCGGGTGGCTCGCAGCGCTGGGGCGGGTTGATGCTCCCACACCCCGCAGGTACCCGGAATCACCCTTTGGGGTGAGCCCTGAGAAAGCGGTGTGTGCTCACCCCAAAGGGTGATTTCGGTGTTTGCAGTGCCATGGGAGTATCTGGCCAACAATGCACCGCACTGGCGGCGGTGCCTCTACTTGATACGGCAGGCCCACAGTGACTGATCAATTGCTTTCGCAACAGTGGTTCGAGCACCTGGCCAAGGTCACCGAGGCGATCGGGCGGCCGGGCTTTGCTGCCACCCTGTTTGCTGCACTTGGCGTAATCCGGCCGATCCAGGCGACCACGGTGTACCTGTACCCGCACGACGGCATGCCCTGCGCGTTGTTCGAGCAGGATGACAAGGCGCCCTGGCAGCCCGAGGGCAATGTCAGCCGCTACCTGTCCGGCTTTTATCTGCTCGACCCGTTCTACGGTGCCTGCGTGGAGCAGGTCGAGTCCGGTTGCTACGGCCTGTTCGAAGTGGCACCCGACCATTTCGAGGTCAGCGAGTACTACCAGTCGTTCTACCGGCACTCGCACCTGGAGGATGAGCTCAACTACATCCTGCAGGTCGCACCCGGGCAGAGCCTGGCGGTATCCCTGGCATTCACCGACAAGCTCGATGGACAAACCCGTGCGCTGTTCGGGCGTATCACGCCCTGGGTGCTGGCGGTGCTCAGCAAGCACTTCGCCGGGCTGGACAGCCGCACCGGGCGTTTCGAGAACATCCTCGAGCAGCGCATCCACGCAGCCCTGAACAACTTCGGCAGCTCGTTGCTGACCGAGCGTGAATGCCGTATCGCCCAGCTGATCCTGCGTGGCCACTCGACCAAGTCGCTGGCCGAGCGCCTTGGGGTGTCGGAAGACACCATCAAGTCACACCGCAAGAACGTCTACGCCAAGCTCGACATCGGCACCCAGTCCGAGCTGTTCTCCCTGTTCATCGACGCGCTGGCCAATGCCCAGGGCGTGCTGGGCAAGGACCCGCTGGAAAGCTACATGGGCAAGCTGCGCTGAGCGCCAGCAGCCCTGCAACCCACCGCAAAGGAAAACCAACAATGAATGCGCCTTTCGCCCCGCAACGCCAGACCCGCGACTACCAGGCATCCGATGCCGCGCACCACATCCATGCCTTCCTCGACCAGAAGGCGCTGAACGCCGAAGGGCCGCGGGTGATCGTCGGTGGCGAACGCCTGCACCTGTGGGACAGCGAGGGCAAGCGCTACCTGGATGGCATGTCCGGCCTGTGGTGCACACAGCTCGGCTACGGCCGCCGCGACCTGACCGCTGCTGCTGCCGCGCAGATGGACCAGCTGGCTTACTACAACATGTTCTTCCACACCACTCACCCGGCGGTGATCGAACTGTCAGAGCTGCTGTTCAGCCTGCTGCCGGGGCACTACAGCCACGCCATCTACACCAACTCCGGCTCCGAGGCCAACGAGGTGCTGATCCGTACCGTGCGCCGCTACTGGCAGGTGGTCGGCAAACCGAACAAGAAGATCATGATCGGCCGCTGGAACGGTTACCACGGCTCGACCCTGGCGGCCACGGCGCTGGGTGGCATGAAGTTCATGCACGAAATGGGCGGGCTGATCCCCGATGTGGCGCACATCGACGAACCGTACTGGTACGCCGCGGGCGGTGAGCTGACCCCGGCCGAGTTCGGCCGCCGCTGCGCCCTGCAGTTGGAGGAAAAGATCCTCGAACTGGGTGCCGAGAACGTCGCCGGCTTTATTGCCGAGCCATTCCAGGGCGCGGGGGGCATGATCTTCCCGCCGGAAAGCTACTGGCCAGAGATCCAGCGCATCTGCCGCCAGTACGACGTGCTGCTGTGCGCCGATGAAGTGATCGGCGGCTTTGGCCGCACCGGCGAATGGTTCGCCCATGAGTACTTCGGCTTCGAGCCCGACACCCTGTCGATCGCCAAGGGCCTGACCAGCGGCTACGTGCCCATGGGCGGGTTGGTGCTGAGCAAGCGCATTGCCGAGGCGCTGGTGGAGCGGGGCGGGGTGTTCGCCCACGGCCTGACCTATTCCGGCCACCCGGTGGCGGCGGCGGTGGCCATCGCCAACCTGAAAGCGCTGCGTGACGAAGGCATCGTGCGCCAGGTGAAGGACGACACCGGGCCGTACCTGCAGCGCATCCTGCGCGAGGTTTTCGCCGACCACCCTTTGATCGGCCAGGTGCAGGGCGCCGGGCTTGTGGCGGCGTTGCAGTTCGCCGAGCACAAGCCGACGCGCAAGCGCTTCGCCAACGAGAATGACCTGGCCTGGCAGTGCCGCACCTTTGGTTTCGAGGAGGGGGTGATCATTCGCTCTACCCTTGGCCGGATGATCATGGCACCGGCGCTGATCGCCAGCCACAGCGAGCTGGATGAGCTGGTGGAAAAGACCCGGATTGCCGTAGACCGCACGGCGCGGCTGGTCGGCAAGCTCTGAACCGCTGACAAGGGCAACGCATTTCCCTGTGGGAGCGGGCAAGCCCGCGAACACCGGCGAAGCCGGTGCCATCCACCGTGTCGCCTGATTCGCGGGCATGCTCGCTCCCACAGAGGAAGTGCGGTGTGCTTGCGGACTGTGTGGTACCTGTTACTTGCGCAAGAAAGACCGCCACGACGGTCGCCTGGAGTACAAATGTACACCCTCGAATTCTGGCAACAACGTGCCTCGGACCTCTACCTCCCGGCCAACGCACTGATCGACGGGAAGCCCGTCAACGCACAGGACGGCGCGACCTTCGCTGCCATCAACCCCGCTACCAACAAGCTACTGGCACAGGTCACCGCCTGCGGCCAACCCGAGGTCGACCTGGCTGTCGCCAGCGCTCGCAGGGCTTTCGAGCAAGGCCCATGGCCGCGCATGGCCCCGGGTGAGCGCAAGAAAGTGCTGCTGCGCCTGGCCGAGCTGATCATGGCCCATCGTGAAGAACTGGCCCTGATGGACTCGCTGAACATGGGCAAGCCGGTCATGGACGCCTACAACATCGACGTGCCAGGCTCGGCGCAGGTGTTCGCCTGGTACGGAGAGGCGCTGGACAAGCTGTACGACCAAGTGGCACCCACCGCGTCCAACGCGCTGGCCACCATCACCCGCGAAGCCCTGGGCGTGGTTGCCGCAGTAGTGCCGTGGAACTTCCCGCTCGACATGGCTGCCTGGAAGCTCGCCCCGGCGCTGGCTGCCGGCAACAGCGTGGTGCTCAAACCCGCCGAGCAATCACCGTTCTCGGCCCTGCGCCTGGCCCAGCTGGCGTTGCAGGCCGGGGTGCCGGAAGGCGTGCTGAATGTGGTGCCGGGCCTGGGCGAGCAGGCCGGGCAGGCGCTGGGCCTGCACCCGGACGTGGATTGCCTGGTGTTCACCGGTTCCACCCAGGTGGGCAAGTACTTCATGCAGTACTCGGCCCAGTCCAACCTCAAGCAGGTGTGGCTGGAGTGCGGCGGCAAGAGCCCCAACCTGGTGTTTGAAAACTGCCAGGATCTGGACCTGGCTGCGGAAAAGGCGGCATTCGGCATCTTCTTCAACCAAGGTGAGGTGTGTTCGGCCAACTCGCGGCTGTACGTCCAGCGCTCTATCCATGACGAGTTCGTCGAGCGCCTGCAGGCCAAGGCCCGCCAGTGGCTACCAGGCAACCCGCTGGACCCGGCAAGCCGTGCCGGGGCAATTGTCGATGCCGAGCAGACCAGTCGCATCGAGGCCGCCATTGCCCGGGCTGGGCAGGACGGGGCACGGTTGGTGTGTGGTGGTCGGCGCCTGACTATCGATGGTTCGGACAATTACATCGAGCCGACCATTTTCGCCGATGTCGATGGCTGCATGAGCCTGGCGCGGGAGGAGGTGTTCGGGCCGGTGCTGGCGATCAGCGCCTTCGACAGTGAAGAGCAGGCCGTGCGCCAGGCCAACGACAGCGTCTATGGCCTGGCGGCGTCGGTGTGGAGTGATGACTTCAACCAGGTTCACCGAGTGGCGCGGGCGCTGAAGGCCGGTACCGTGTCGGTGAACACGGTCGATGCGCTGGACGTCACGGTGCCGTTCGGCGGTGGCAGGCAGTCCGGATTTGGCCGCGACCTGTCGTTGCACTCGTTCGACAAGTATTCGCAGCTCAAGACCACCTGGTACCAGTTGCGCGCCTGATACTTCCGACACGGTGGCCGGATCTTTCATTGCGCTCCGTTAAATTTTCTTGCCAACCCGGCAGAGAGCTCGGGTCCGCTCTACACTGCTGCCAAGATGGGGCAGGGCTGCGTGCCGCCATGCGTCCCGTCTCGCTGCCTGCGAATGGCTTCGGCCTGCATGATCGTTCTGGCTGCCCCGTCAAATCGCCATACATGGAGTACCTGAGATGGGCTGCGTGTCGAATGGTCGTGCTGCTGGCAACGCCGGACGTGGCATTTCACTACAGTGGTTGGTGGCACTGGCCATCGTGCTGGGCATGTTGCTGCTCGGCGCCGCCCTGGCCTGGCAGGGCTATCGCGGCATTCGCCAGACCTTGGTGGCTGCAGCGGGTGATTCTGCCCAGCAAATAGGCAAGACCATCGACGAGCGCGCCCGGCGCCTGGTCGACCCGGTGCACAGCAGTATCCGCCTGCTCGCTCACAACCCGGCCGCGCAAACCGCGGCGCAGCGCCTGGAACGCTTGCCGCAACTGGTCGAGACGCTGGACGCCAATCGCATGCTCAGCGCTGCCTACATGGGTTACCCCAGCGGTGAGTTCCTGCTGGTGCGCCGCTTGCGCGACCCGCAGTTGCTGCAGCGTTTCGCCGCGCCGCCGGGCACTGCATTCCTGGTGCAGAGTGTCAGCCGTGAGCGCGGGGCGGTGCAGGGCGAGTGGCGCTTCTACGACCGGGCGCTGAACCTGCTGCAGGCCCAGGCCAAGCCCGAATACCGCTACGACCCGCGCACGCGCCCATGGTTTGTCGAAGCCAGCGCCCAACCCACTACCGTGCTGACCCACCCCTATGTGTTCTTCACCACCCGTGAGATTGGCCTGACCATGGCCCAGCGCAGCATCGACGGCGGGGCGGTGATCGGCATGGACGTTTCGGTCGACGACCTGGCCAGCGAGACCCAGGACCTGCGCATGACCCCCGGCACCGAGATCGTCGTGGTCGATGACCAGGGCAACGTGGTGGCCTACCCGGACATGCACCGGGTGATCGTGCACGAAGGGCAGGCCGTGCGCCTGTCGCGCATCGGCGAACTGGGCATTCCCAGCCTGGAGCACCTTTACGCTGACCTGCCGCAAGGCACCTGGCCGCACCCTTATCAGGTGGACGGCCAGACCTGGTACGGCATGCGTGTGCAACTGACCAACCTGGCCGGGCAGGACCTGCAGGTGCTGATTGCCGTGCCAGGCCATGAATTGCTGGCCGGCGCGCGCACGGTGCTGTTCGAGCAGTTACTCTGGGCCGCAGCGCTGGTGGCCGTGCTGCTGGTGCTCGGTGGGGTGCTTGGTCGGCGTATCGGCCGCCCGCTGCGGCTGCTGGCCGAACAGCTGCAAGGCCTGGCCGGTTTTGATTTCAGCCGCGAAGTCGGGGTGCATTCGCGGGTGTCCGAAGTGCGCGAATTGAGCCGCGTGTTGAGCCGCATGTCTGGCACCATCCGCAGCTTCCAGGCGATTACTCTCACACTCAGCCGCGAGCGCAACCTGGAGCGCATGCTCGACGGTGTGCTGACTCACTTGGTGGAAGCCGCCGGGGTCAACGCCGGCGTGGTGTACCTGTTCGATGCCGAGCACGCGCTGCTGCGCCTGGCCGCCTCCTGCCGTGGCGAGCAGTACCCGGGCGAGCTGGCCGTGGATGAAGCTGCCCAGCAGCACCTGGCCGCGGCGGTGACTCGGGCCCTCGGCCTGCATGAGCGCAGCCTGGCCTTGGTGCTGAATGACCGTAGCCAGGCGCTGCTGGGCATCCTGGTCCTGCAACTGGATGATGAACATGTACGTGAACAGGCGGGCCAGCCCTTCCGGCGCTTTGTCGAGGAGTTGTCGGGGGTGGTGGCAGTGGCCATCGAAACGCGCCAGCTGGCCGAAGCCCAGCAACGCCTGCTGGATGCCATGATCAAGCTGCTGGCCGACGCCATCGATGCCAAGAGCCCCTATACCGGCGGCCACTGCGAGCGGGTGCCACAACTGGCGCAAATGCTGCTGGACCAGGCGGTGGCGGCCGACAGCGGCCCGTATGCCAGCTTCAGCATGACTGCGGCCGAGCGCTACGAATTTCGTGTAGCGGCCTGGCTGCATGATTGCGGCAAGGTCACCAGCCCCGAGTACGTGGTAGACAAAGCGACCAAGCTGGAAACCCTGTACAACCGCATCCACGAGGTACGCATGCGCTTCGAAGTGCTGTGGCGCGATGCCGAGCTGGCCTACTGGCAAGGCCTGGCCAATGGTGCCAACCCGCAAGTGTTACAAGCTACCCTGACGCGCAGCCAGGTCCGGCTGCAGGACGACTTCGCCTTCGTCGCCCAGGCCAATATCGGCGGCGAGTTCATGCAGGACGCCGACATCCAGCGCCTGCAGCAGATCGGCCAGTGTCGCTGGCAGCGCCATTTCGACAACCGCCTGGGTATCTCCCGTGATGAAGCGGAACGCTTTGCCGGCGTGCCGCAGCCTGCACTGCCGGTAGATGAGCCGCTGCTGGCCGACCGCCCTGAGCATCGCGTGCCCTGGGGCACCCGCAAGCCGCCGGTGGCCAAGGACGACCCGCGCAACCGCTGGGGCTTCGACATGCGCCTGCCGGCCCACGCCAGCAATTTCGGCGAGTTGTACAACCTGACGATCCGCCGCGGCACGCTGAATGATGAGGAACGCTTCAAGATCAACGAGCACATCGTGCAGACCATTATCATGCTCAGCTCCTTGCCATTCCCGCGCCAGCTCAAGCGGGTTCCGGACATCGCCGGCAACCACCACGAGAAAATGGATGGCAGCGGCTACCCGCGCCGGCTGGGCGAGCAGGACCTGGGCATTGCCGAACGGGTGATGGCGATTGCCGACATCTTCGAGGCGCTGACCGCGGCCGACCGGCCTTACAAGGCGCCGAAGACCTTGTCCGAGTCGGTGAAGATCCTGGTGGGCATGGCCCGCGACGGGCACATTGACGGCCAGTTGCTGGAGCTGTTTCTCAGCAGCGGGGTGTATCGCCAGTATGCCGAGCGGTTCCTGCGTGCCGAGCAGATCGACGAGGTGGATGTGGCCTACTGGTTGGAACAGATGCGTTGCCCGGCCTGAACGAACAATCAGATTTAGCCCCTTCCTTATAGGCCATTTCCCAAAGATACTCACGCCGCCTGTTTCCCGTTGCGACCGCTTTGGCAGCGCTCTAGTCTCGGCGGGTCGCTGCACATCAGCGATCGGCTTTGACAGGCCGCCTCGGGTTGATCGCATGGCTGAACTTTCAATGGCAGCTGTGCGTAGGGCACGTTCGCGTGCGCCGGTAACTGATCAACTCCGCCGGTCTTTCATGCTGAAAGTTATCCCCGATCCACCCCACATCCCCTCATTCCTTCGAAGACACCTTGATCCAGATGCAGATGCCCGATGGGCGCAGCACTTTGCATTAAGGCTTTATTGATGTGTCGCCAGGGCTGGCCTCTTCGCGGGTGAACCCGCCCCACAGGATCACCACAGACTTCAAGACTTGCACAGTACCTGTGGGAGCGGGTTTACCCGCGAAAGGGCCGGCTCAGGCACTCGAGATATTTCAGGGGGACTGAATAATGACCATAGAAGACACCCAACTCACCGTCGGCAAGACCACCTTCTACCAAGGCGAAAACGGCACCCATCCACAAGCAGTGAGAGTTTGCCTTCAGGTCGCATGATGGCCGCAAGGCGTTTGCCGTGGCAGTTTCAGTGCCTGTCAGATCGAGCGCCGCCCGCGCGGCGCTTCGCGGGGCAAGCCCGCTCCCACATTTGTTGCAACGTGCCAAACCTGTCAGGCCATGGTTGCCCGCTTTGTTGGCCTGACGAAACCTCCTCGTTGGCGCGGCTGCCGCCCCACCTATCTTCAGTCGTGCGCCAAGGCTGACAACCATGGCCTCACAGGCATGGCCACGTTGCAACAAATGTGGGAGCGGGCTTGCCCCGCGAAGCGCCGCGCGGGCGGCGCTCGATCTGACAGGCGCTGCATTCCTTTCGGCATACAGGACCAATCACTCATACCCCCGCACCCCGGCAATATGCCGCCCAGCTACATAGCCAAAGGTCAGCGCCGGGCCGAGGTTGATGCCACCCGACGGATACCAGCCGCCAAACACGCTGGCCATGTCGGTACCCGCAGCATACAGGCCTGCAATCGGCTGCCCGGCCTCATCCAGCACCCGGGCATTCCCGTCGGTGCGCAGCCCGGCAAAGGTGCCAAAGCAGCCGGGCTGCACCTTCACCGCATAGAACGGCCCATGCTCGATGGGCGCCACGCAAGGGTTTGGCCCTTTGTGCTGCGGGTCGCCCTGCTTGCGGTTGAAGGGGGTGGAACCACGGCCGAAGGCCGGGTCCTGGCCGTTGCGGGCATGCTTGTTGAAATCGCTGACCGTGGCGCGCAACCCTACCGGGTCGATGCCACAGATCTCGGCCAGCTGTTCAAGGGTGGCGCCTTGCTTGAGATAGCCGCTGCGCACATGCGGCCACACCGGCAGCGGTGCCGGGCGGGCGTGGCCCAGGCCGTAGCGGCGCAGGAAGCGATGGTCGCAGACCAGCCACGAACACACCTCTTCGCCCTGCGGCACCGCCGCGACCATCGCCGATACATAGTCGTAGTAGCCGTGCGCTTCGTTGACGAAACGCTTGCCGTTGGCCAATACACCGATGATGCCCGGTTTGCCGCGTTCGATGATGTGCGGGAAATGTCCAACACTGCCGTCGCGGTGCGGCACTTGCGAAACCGGTGCCCAGGCCACCGGCGACTCCAGGTCGGTGGCGACCACGCCGCCGGCCGATTCGCCCAGGCGCAGGCCATCGCCCGAGCAGCCCTTGGGTGGCAGGGCCAGGTTGTCGTGGCCGCTGGCATCGCGCGGGAACAGTTGCCGGCGCCGGGCGTTGTCGTTGGGGAAACCACCCGCCGCGAGCACCACGGCCTTGGCACGAATCAATTGCTCACCCAGCGGTGTTGCCACCAGCGCTCCCCGCACCTGGGCATCCTCGAGCAGCAGGCGTTTGGCTGGTGCTGACTCCTGCAGGTGCACGCCCAGGTCCTGCGCCGATTTGGCCAGGCGGGCCACCAGCGCTACGCCGTTGACCAAATGCATCGCCTGGCCATACCGGGCCAGGTGGTACAAGTGGCGGCCGAAGCGTTTGCACACGTGCAGCAAGGCCTTGGGCGAGCGGGTCATGTTGAGGAAGGCGGCAAGGTCGGCACCGGCCATGATCGGCATGCCCATGAACGAGGTTTCGCGCAGGGTCTTGCGCAGGCGTGGCAGTAGCGCGCCAACTTCGCGGGCATCATAGGGGGCGGCGATCACCTGATGCCCGCCCTCGGCCGAACCCGGTGTGTCGCCATGCATGTCGGGGATGCCATTGCCGTCGGCAAACTGCAGTGCCGTGTGCTTTTCGAAAAACGCCACCATGTGCGGGCACGCCTCGAGAAAGGCGTCGACGCGCTCGGCGTTGTAATACGCCCCCAGTTCATTGCGCAGGTAGGTGCGCGGCTGCTCGATGTCTTCCTCGATGCCGGCCCGGCGTGCCAGCGGGTTGCGCGGTACCCAGGCCCAGCCGCCGGACCAGGCAGTGGCGCCACCGAATACTGGCTCTTTCTCTACCACGATCACCTTCTGTCCATGCCAGGCGGCCGTCACGGCCGCAGCCAGCCCGGCGGCACCAGAACCTATGACCAGTACATCGCATTCGGCTTTGAAGGGAGCGGAAGGCATCGCGGGATTCCTGTGTTGTTATTGGAACAATGTTCCACATTCTTATTGGCAGTGGATCGGCCCGCAAGGGTGTGATGACCATGTCAGACAAGTAATGGGCGATAACCGGACAGTTCGTGCTGCCCCGGCTGCGGCGGCTATCGGTGGTGTGGAATCATCTTCTAGAATTCGCAAAAAATTTCAGGGACCTGTGTCATGGCTGGTAGTCAGATCGAACGCGCCTTCAGTCTTGTAGAAAGCCTTACCGGTGAGCCGCAGGGGCTGCCGTTGCAAACCCTGGCCGAGCGCCTGGACATTCCCAAAAGCGCCGCCCATCGCATGCTCACCGAACTGGTGCGGTTGGGCTATGTACGGCAGAACCGTGACAACAGCCGCTACCAGCTGTCGGCCAAGCTGGTGGCGCTGGGCTTTCGTTACCTGGCCAGCAGCGGTGCCGACATCATCCAGCCGATTCTCGACCGCCTGGCCCAGGACAGTGGCGAACTGGTGCGCCTTGGTGTGATCGACGGTGCCCGCCAGACCTGGATCGCCAAGTCCCAGGGCGCCCGTTCCGGGTTACGCTACGACCCGGACATGGGCCGCGACGCGCCGCTGTTCTATACCGCCTCCGGGCATGCCTGGCTGGCCAGCCTGGACGATGAGCAGGCGCTGCAGATGGTGTTGCGCCAGGGCATAGCCGACCCGGCGCAGTTCGGCCCGAATGCGCCTCGCTCCACCGACGAGCTGCTCACCTACCTGCACCGCGCCCGCGAGCGCGGCTATGCCTGGGTCGAGGAAACCTCGGCCATTGGCACTTCGGCCTTGGCTGCGGTGGTGCGCCGCCCGCAAAGTAACGAGGTGATCGGCGTACTGAGCATCGCCGGGCCCAGTGCGCGCCTGGCGCAAAACCGCCTGGCAGAGCTGGCGCCGCTGTTGCTGGCGGCAGCGGAGGAGCTGTCGGCGGCCAGCCGGGCCAGCGAGTTGTTCGCTTGACGGTGCATTTCCGGTCGATTACCGCACAGTCTGTTCTGCCGGTTCTTCTGAAAAGCTGAACATGGTTCTAAATTGTCGAGTATGGATTGTGGAACATGGTTTCAGAATCTATATGACAACAATGACAAGAGGACAGACTGTTGAACGCACCCCTTCGTATTGCCTTGATCGGCGTCGGCAACATGGGCCGCCAGCATTACCAGCATCTGCTCAATGTGCCGCAGGCGCAGCTGTGCGCCGTGGCCGACCCGGGCCCGCAGGCCGAGGCCTTCGCGGCCGAATGCGGCGTCCCCCGTTTTGCCGACCACCGCCAGATGCTGGAGCACGTGCGCCCCGAGGCAGTGATCATCGCCAACCCGAACAACCTGCATGTCGCCACCGCCCTGGATTGCGTCGAGGCTGGCGTACCGGTGCTGGTAGAAAAGCCGGTGGGCGTGCATCTGGATGAAGTCCGCGCGCTGGTGGAAGCCTCGCGCCGCCACAATGTACCGGTACTGGTGGGCCATCATCGCCGGCACAACCCGCTGATCGCCAAGGCTCACCAAGTGATTGCCGACGGCAAGCTGGGCCGGCTGATCAACGTCACCGCGCTGTGGCAGTTGCAAAAGCCCGATAGTTACTTTGAAACCCCCTGGCGCCGCGAGCCGGGTGCTGGCTTCCTGCTGACCAACCTGATCCATGACCTCGATCTGCTGCGCCACCTGTGCGGCGAGGTGGTACAGGTGCAGGCATTCACCCGTAACGATGTGCGCGGTTTTGCCAATGAAGACAGCGCGGCGGTGCTACTGCAGTTCGCCAATGGTGCGTTGGGTAGCCTGACCGGCTCCGACGCGGTGGCTGCGCCCTGGAGTTGGGAGCTGGATTCCGGCGAAAGCCCGGTATATCCGCGCCAGGATGGCCAGCCATGCTACCTGCTGGCCGGTACCGAAGGGGCGCTGAGCATTCCGCAACTCAAGCGCTGGCACTATGCCGAGGCCGGGGCGGGCTGGCATACGCCGTTGTTGCAGAGTGAGGAAAGCATCCCGGTCGGCGAGGCATTGACCCTGCAGTTGCAGCACTTCGTGCGGGTTGCCCGGGGCGAACAGGCGCCGCTGATCGATGCCGCCGACGGTGGCCGCACCCTGGCGCTGATCGAGGCGATCCGCCAGGCAGCGGAAAGTGGCCGGGCCTGTGCGCCCGAGCAAATTGCCTGACTTGCCTGGTGACCATGATGACTGATCGAATTTTCTCCCTGGCAGCGCTGACGGTACTTGAAATGTCCCCGCCGGACATGGTCGAGGCTGCAGCCCGCGCCGGTTACAGCCACGTTGGCCTGCGCCTGGTGCCGGCCACCGAGCAGGAACAGCATTTTCCGCTGATGGCCGATGCCGACCTGCGCCGGCAGACCCAGGCGCGCCTGCGCGACACTGGCATCAAGGTGCTCGACCTGGAAATCCTGCGGCTCAAGCCGGACACCGCTGTGGTCGATTTCGAGCCGATTCTGGCGGTGGGTGCCGAGCTGGGTGGCACGGAGCTTCTGGTGGCCGGCAACGATCCGGATGAAGCGCGTCTGACCGAGCGCTTTGCCGCGCTGTGCGACCTGGCGGCAGGCTACGGCATTTATCCGCACTTGGAATTCATGCCCTGGACAGATGTGCGTGACCTGCCTGGGGCCATGCGTGTGGTGGCCAATGCCGACCGCGCCAATGGCTGCGTTCTGGTGGATGCCTTCCACTTCAACCGTTCCGGCGCTTCTCTGGACGATCTGGCGCAACTGGCACCGCAGCGCATGCGCTATGCCCAGCTGTGCGACGTTGCCGGCCCGGTGCCGACCGACATGGACGAGATCCTGCGCCAGGCACGCAACGAGCGGCGCTTTCCGGGCGAGGGCGATGCCGATCTGGTCGGCCTGTTGCGCGGCTTGCCGCCAAGTGTGCCGTTGAGCCTGGAGATCCCCACACGGCAGTTGCTGGAACAGGGCATAAGCGGCGAACAGCGTGCGCGCATGGCGCTGGAGAAGGCCATGGCAGTGTTGGCCAGAGTCTGACTGATAAAACGCGGCGCATTGCACGGGCTATCGCCCGTATTCGCGGGCACGCCCGCTCCCACAGAGCTGCACATGATTCACTGACTTGGCAGGGGCCTTGTGCGAGCGCATGTCTTGAGTCAGGCGCGGCCCCCACACAGTGCGTGTATCAGATTGCTCAAAAAAAGGGCCCGCAAGGGCCCCGTAGAGGAAAGTGGCCAGCGCGGTCAGGCGCGCTCGATCTTGCGCGGCGCCATGAAGTACATCCACACCAGCGCCAGGAAGTACATCGCCGGAATCATGGTGAACAACACGGCATAGTTGTTATTGGTAGCGGTCAGCACGCTACCGACGATCTGCGTCATGAACATCCCGCCAATTGCCGCGCACATGCTGCCGAAACCGAACACAGTGCTCACCAGGTGCTTGGGCGTGTAGTCCATCACCAGGCTCCAGATATTCGCCGTCCACGCCTGATGCGCACCCACCGCCAGCGAGATGGCCGCCACCGCGACCCACAGGCCACTGGCGTTGGCCGCAAGCATGACGCTGACCATGGTGCAGGCGAAGATCAACATCGACACCAGCCGCGCCGTGGTGGCGCGCACGCCACGGCCGATCAGCCAGGAAGACAGGATACCGCCGCCGATGCTGCCGAAGTCCGCCGTCAGCCAGATGATGATCAGCGGGATGCCCATCTGGGTCACGTTGATGCCCAGGCTGTACTGCTGGTTGAGGAACGGCGGCAGCCAGTACAGGTAGAACCAGAACACCGGCGCGGTAATCGCATAAGCCACCGCGAACGCCCAGGTACCACGCAGGCGCAGGATGCGGCTGAACGGTACGCGGGTTGGCTCGGGTTCGTCGTCCTGCTGGATGTATGCCACCTCGCTCTGGCGCACGCGTGGATGATCCTCAGGGTTGTAGTACTTCAGCAGCCACAGCACCACCCACACCAGGCCAAGGCTGCCCATGGCAATGAACGCGGCCTGCCAGCCCCATACGGCCAGAATCAGCGGCAGCAGGGCTGGCGTGACCATGGCGCCGACGTTGGTGCCGGCATTGAACAGGCCGGTGGCGATGGCCCGTTCGCCAGCCGGGAACCACAGGCGCACGGTCTTCACGCAGGCCGGGTAGTTGGCGGCCTCGGTCAGGCCGAGGATGAAGCGGCAGACCATGAAGCCGGCGGCTGAAGTGGCCAGGCCATGGGCGCCGGTGGCCAGGCTCCACAGCAGCACGGCGAAGAAGAACGCGCGTTTTACCCCGACCTTGTCGATCAGCCGGCCTTGCAGCAGGAAGCCGATCGCGTAGCCGACCTGGAACCAGAAGTTGATGTTGGCGTAGTCCATCGCCGTCCAGCTCATTTCCTTGGCCAGGACGGGCTGCATGATGCCGAGCGCGGCACGGTCGATGTAGTTCAGGGTGGTGGCGAAGAACACCAGGGCAAGCATGCCCCAACGGGTCTTGCCGACGCCGAAGGCGCCGCGAAGCTTGTCGCCGATCGAACCCTGGGGCATCCGGGGGGCGGCGGGGGTGATCTTGGAGTGGTTCATAAACTGCTCGTTTCTTGAAATTGTATTCAGCTGCGGTGCTACGGATACGTGACCGGATTCCCAGGCAGGGGGCACGCAAGGCCGGTGCATGGTGAGCAGTGAAGGCGGCAGCGTCAATTCAAGGGAGGGGCTAGTGTTCGGTTATCGAACGGTTGCGTTGGCCTGCGGGTGAGGCAACGGGTCAACGTATATTGAGGGTAGATGGCGTGGCCCCTGGTTGCTCAATACCGCAAGCAGGTCGTGTTCTGGGTGGGGCATAAATTGTCGCTAGAGCAATCAGAACCATACAGTTGCCCAGCGTTCGACCTCCATGCGGCCGTATTGCTGAATCCAGATTTGAAGGGTTTTGTGTAAAGTGCTTTTCGCTTCTACCACTTCACCGGTATACGGGTTTATGTAGTATTTGCTTTGCCGCGACCTGAAACGTGGGAGTGGTGGAAGTGGTAACCACGGGTGTTGAGTTTTGTTGCTTTCACATTCACTAATGGCCAGGACATGGGATAAGTCGAATTGGTATTCATCAAGCAGCGCGTGGAGTTTGCTTTCGAATTCAAATTCGCGTTTTAGGTGGGGGTTGATTTTTATGAAGTAGAGTTCGGACTTTTTGGCAGCGAGAAGGCGCTCGAGTGCACGAAATTCAGCAAGTCTGGACATGTCGTGTCTCCATCGGTTGATGGATGTAGTGTCAGTGGGTGTTAAGTGGGAATGCAAGCAATGAAATAATTTGTGAATGTTTTTAGGTGCCTATGGTGGTGTTGCCGTTATTGGGCCTGTTTGGTTTTTAGTTGCCTGTGTAAGTATATTCCTACCCGGCGACATTTTTTGAAATAGAGCAAGTTGGTATGGGCATGCTGGTGGGAGTTGGCTTGCCGGTGATGGGCCGCAGGGCGGCCCAGAAGGCTCGACTGACAGGCTTCAGCCTAAGGACCTGTTTCTGTCCGGGATTTGATTGCGGCTGTTCAACCGCTATCGTCGAAGTGGCTGGCTTATGCTGTCAATCAATGAGCCAGCCTGGATCTCCCTCAATCAGAGTCCCTCCGTGGCTGGTTGTGTCTCCTTCCCTGGCCGCTGGTTGTCCCTCGATGATCGTGCAGGCAGCGCCTGTTTCGATGACAGCACCGCAACTGATGCGGTCGCCCACACGTGCGACGGCTCTGCCATCGACGAATGTTGCGCTAGCACCTGTTTTCACGTTGCCGTCGCCATGGAGCGGGCAGCTATGACGGTGACCTACGAGTACGATTGGTTTCATTTGCGCTTCCTTTTGCTTGGTCGGAGAGGTGCCTCTTCGAAGGCTTCTGGGGGCGGTGGGGCTGCTCTGACGTTGAACAGTCGACAGACGCCGTACCAGCAGATGGCGACGGAGAGGTTGTAAGGGAACAGCACGGCCCAGAACGGTAATTGCCAGTTCTTCTTGCCTTGCATTTCACCGGGTTCGCCGGTTCGCCAAGGGGCGTAGTGGCGCCAGGCTTCTGCCGGGGTCAGGCAGATGGCGTGAAGCGGCCTGTGCCACCAGTTGGGTTCGCCAGGTGGGGGAAGTTTGTCCGGGCCGTGCTCCATGAAGTGGCGGAGGTATTCCCAGACTTCGGCGACGTGCTTGACGCCGGGTTCGGTGGGTTCGTTGCTGTCGACCCAGAGGCAATCCTTTTGGTGAAGGCTGCCGTCCTTTCGGCGAGGGGCAAAGGCGAGGGCGTAGCTAGTGCTGAACGATGAACCGCCAAATTCAGTACGTTTAAAAATACCTCCGCCGGTATTATTCCAATCAAAAATTATTAATTTTCTCAAGCGTTGATAGTAGATTTTTTGAGTTTTCCGGTTAAGGCATAAACTTGATAATCGTTTTATGAAATATATCCGATAAACTAGGAACGGAAGGAAGATGAACGGCCCAAGCGCTGTTCCGGTGATCAAGATAGGGTTGAAGGTAGATGGCTTCCAGGCTTTGTCGGATAGTAGGACAGGGTAGAATCCGATCATCAGTGCGAGGATCAATGCACAGTACAGCTTTCCCATGAATACAGAGTCTGTTACCCAAGGATTTCGTAGGTATAGAATATTTTCGGAAAAGCTTAATAACTGTCCGTTAATAGCAGGTTTATGACCTGAGTCGGATGTTGTGTTGAATAGCCAAATGGTTGCCATGATCAGCGCTCAAGACGGAAAGTTGAATGGATCTCATTGTCTTCGTCTAGCCCTTGGTTGGCGCTGTAGGATAGATGCAGTGAGACGTGGCTTTGGTTGTGTAACGTTTTTTCGAAATGTAGAACCAACCCGGCGCCGACAATTTGACCGGTTGGGGCGATTGGAAATACGTCCAGTCCTAAGCCCTCACGGAAGGCGCTTAAACTTCCAGACCACTGGCTTGTCCCGATCACGAAACCCGGGAGAAGTACTGCGAACTCAACGGTCGGTTGAGATGTGGCCACTTCGTTATGAGTGATAGCTGTCCAGTTTGGCGGTGCCCAGTGATTGTTATCGTGCCATAGGGTATCGACTTTGCTTGCACCGAGTGATAAGGCCTGTTCAGCTGACAGTAGTTTTGGCCCATAGTGCTCGTCGTGCCAAGCTTTGATTTCTGCGTGCACTGTGGGGAATGCAGGTAGTTTCTCATCATGGTCTAAGGAGAGCTCAGCGCGGACTTCTCCATCGTTAATGCGATTGCCGAAGATGCTACGCGTTGCCCAAAGTTCAATTGGGTTGTGAAGACGCTCATGTGCTTTCGCGTGAAGGTAGAGGCCTCCTGCAATGATTACGGTTCCTACAAGTACCAGCGCAGCCGCGGCCCATCCGGCAAAGGGCACTAGCGTTGTAACGCCAGCAATTGCAAGCCCAGCCTCAAGGACGACAGCAGATCCAAGTGCCATGGTTATTCCACCTGTCAGCGTGTATGCGGCGGCACCTTGGTTTCCGTTCTCGTTCTGGCGCCACGCTTTGGCGAAATCAGAGAACAGGCTAAATGCTATCGCTGGGTATCCTGTCAAACGCGCGTAAAGATTACTGCTTAAGAATTTTATAATCCCGTTGCCAAAGGCCATGCCAGGCGCCGTTGAGCTCAACCTCAGCATCACGGCCTTTTGCGTTGCCCGCACGCTGACTAATGTCGCTGCCGCCGCACCGATCACCCCGAAAATCGAAGAAGCGAACCCCATGGTGTATTCCGGTGCATCGCTCTGCTGCAGGCTGTTGTAGGCGGTCTTGAGCGAAATCACGTTGAACCACAGCATTCCCGCATTCAATCCACCGCCGCCGCCCGACGTGAGTAACCCGAGAAAGTTAGGTTTCACTCGCGCGGTGGTGGTCAGTTCGATTGACACAGTCCGGCTTCCCGAGATGCGTAGCTCTTTCATCTCTTCAACCTGCGCCATACCGCTCTTCAGGTACTTTTCCACCTCCTGGCTAAAGGGATTGTCCCGGATGGCCTGCTCGGTGATCTGGTAACGCGCTGCCAGCAGTCCCAGCGCTTTCTCGGCATTGGCCTCGCGCGCCGCCAACAGCACCTGCTGACGCAGGCCATGACTGGCATCCCAGCGGGTCTGCCCACGCAGGCGCTTGAGCACCACGGTGTTGATCGACTGGGCAGTGAGATCAGTAATGTTGGCCATTGCGGGAAAACGACCCGCCAACCCTTCGATCACGTTATCGCTGGCGCCGAGCAAGCTGCCGATTGAATCCGCCTTGTCCTTGAACGGGTTGAACGGCGCCAGGGCGGTGTATAGCGGGCTGTCGTGCTGATCCAGCCACTGCTCAAGACGTTTGAGCCGCGGGTCCAGTTCTTCGGTGCCGGGCGCCGGCTGGCCCATCGACTGAATCAGCAGCGCCAAGGATATTTCCAGGCCGCGGGCGGAAGTGGTTTCGTCGCGGTCGTAGCAGGCCAGGGCCGCAGCCAGGCTATAGGGATTATCGACATGCTCGGGCTCGGCGGTCCCGAGCCAGGCGTCGTGATCGTGGCTGGCTTGCAAGGCCTGGTTGCGCAACGCGATGATCCGGCGTTCGAGTTCATCACGCTCGGTGAGGAAGCGCCGGTACTTGGCGAGGTCGAGGCGCTTTGCCAGACGGGCGCCGTTGGGGGAGTAGTCTTCGTGGGTGAGGGCCTGAAAACGTGACTCGGACGGCGACAGGGCGGGGCCGCGGCGCTCGGTGCCAAGGCGGAACTCGGCCAGTTCCGGTGAAGGTGCATCCGCCGGGTACAGGCTTTCCAGCGTCTTGTTCAGCAGCATGGCCACCAAGTTGCGATGATGGAAGTCGCGGCTTTGCACGCTCAGCTGCTCGGCATCCAGTTTGTAGCACGCCGGTACGCGTTCCTGTTCGGGCCCTTGTGCCGGTTTCATGTGTTCCAGCTGCTCGGCGGGCATCAGGTCGCGCAGTTGATGCTGATAGGCCGACACCGTCAGGC
>NZ_NFZQ01000030.1 GCF_002165135.1 Pseudomonas sp. SID14000
ACCCGATTCACCGCCGTTACCAGTACGACCCGGCTGGAGAGTTGGTGCGAACCCTCGACAAGCTGCGGGGCGAGATCAAGTACGAGTATGAAGCGAACGGCCAGTTGCGCAGCCGCGATACCGGCTCGCTGGTAGGCAGCGAAGAATTCCGCTACGACCCGGCAGCCAACCGTCTGGACTTCAATGCGCGCCAATTTGACAAGGTCAGGAACAACCGGATCAGGCAGTGGCGGGACCAGGAGTACCGCTATGATCCTTGGGGCAACCTGATCGAGAAGCGCTCGGGGCACAGCAAGCTGCAGAGCTTTGCCTATGACTGCGAGAACCGGCTGGTGCGTGCCGAGACATTGGTCAATGGCAAGCTAGAGAGCCGAGGCGATTATCGCTACGACAGCCTGGGGCGGCGAGTAGCCAAGCAGGCGGAAATCAACGGCGAAGTCGAACAGAAGCGCTACCTCTGGCAAGGCTTGCGGATGTTGCGTGAGGAGACGCCGGGGCAGAGCATCCTGTACCTGTATGAGCCGGGCAGCTATGCGCCGTTGGCGCGGGTCGATCAGGCGGAAGGGGAAGAGCAGAAGGTCTATTACTTCCATACTGACCAGATTGGCACGCCGCTGGAGCTGACGGACAGTGATGGCAAGATCGTTTGGCAGGCGACGTATCGCTCATGGGGTGAGATAGAGCAGATAACCGTCAATAGAGTTGAGCAGAACCTACGTTTTCAAGGTCAATACTATGATGTTGAAACGGGAATTTATTATAATACTTTTCGTTATTATGATTCGCAAATAGGTAGGTTTTGCACTCAGGATCCTATTGGCCTCAATGGTGGTCTAAATTTATATCAATATGTCCCCAATCCACTATCCTGGATCGATCCTTGGGGGTGGATGCCATTTTGGAAGCCCTTGAAACCTGACGGTATGGGGCACCATCCGTTCCCCCGTGCTCATGCAAACACCCATGGGTTCCCAGAGCTAGGTACCAAGCTCGACTCGCCATCATGGTTCCCCAATGAGATTGAAGGTTCTGATAAGCTACATCAGCAATTCCATGACGCAATAAAGAAAGAAGGTGTACCGTTTAACAAAAAGTTTGAAGGGACGTCTGAAGAATTGGTTAAGAAGCTAAACAAGGCTTACGAGGGGTTCCCTCAAAAGGGCACGTTAAAAATTCCTCGTACCGGACAAGTGCTTGCGAAAGATGTAACTATTGGTGAGGCCCTAACTAAGTCGCTTGGCAAAGGCAGTGGTAACAATTCTGCAGGAGGATGCGGGTAATGAAACGGAGTGCGTTGATAGAGCTGTATGCTCCAGGAATAGTATTGTTTGATCCGGTACAATTTGCGGCTTTCATAAAAAGCAAAGGGTTAACAGATACAAATATCTTTAATGCTTTTTTGAAAGACGAAGCGCTTGGGCAGCAGGCGATTGAACAGGGAGTGGTTTTTCCTATATACCAAATTTCGGAGCAAGAATACTCTGTTTTTACAGAGTGTCAAAATGTGGGGGTGGATGATTTGCCTGAGCCGGTATTCGAGTATTCAGGACTTCCTTTGGTAATAGTTTCTGGTGTCCTGATTGTTTCGGATCTCAATGCGCTATTTGACTGGGATGAAGATTTTTTCCTAAATTACAAAGCCGAGTATGCTTCTCGACTTCCGAGTAATGATTATATTGATGTTGAGCCTGGTATTTATAGTTTGTCCATCAAGGGATATGCAGGGCTTCGTGAATATGGTTCGGAATACGGATATGGACTCGAGTTTATCTCTGCCCCAGTTCTGCCAGTAATTGCTGATGGTTCCGATGTGAGTCATCTTGATTTTGAACTGGTTGCTCGTTGAGTTTTAAAATGTGATTGAGCTGCTTGAGCTGGGCTGTGGTCGTTATTTTTCCTGATGATTTAATGCTTCGAGGGTGTAGATCTTTAAAAACATGATCGATTCAGTGGGGCTGATTTAGCCCCATTTCTTTTTAGTTATAAAGGCAAATGACCTGGGGCATTGGGTTTGTCCGATCTATTGACCGAGCCATAACAGCGATGACGGCCTGCCGCATACCATCATCGACGCGACCTACCAGTCCAAGTACCTACGGTAGAGCACCCTGGCACAGGTCGAGCGTTATCAGGACTGCTCGGGCAAGAGCACCTGGTACCGCTACGACGAACGCCAGCACCTGATCGCGGTGACCGATGCGCTGAACCAGACCACTTCGCTGGAACGCAAACCCGACGGTGAAGTGCTGCGCATCCATCACCCGGATGGCACTGCCGAACGCTTCACCTACAACACCCTCGGCCAGGTGCTGACGCACACTGATGGCAAAGGCCAGACCACCTGCCTGCAGCGCACCTCGCGCGGCTTGCCGAGCAGCCGCCAGGACGCCAAGGGCGAGTGGGTCCGTTACGAGTACGACAAGGCCCTGCGCCTGACCGCACTGGTCAATGAGAACGGTGCAGCCTACCGCTTTGCCTACGACGCTTCGGACCGCCTGAGCGAAGAAGTGCGGGTGGATAACCTGACCCGGCGCTTCGGCTACGACGCTGGCGGCCATCTGGTGCGCATGGACGAGATTGGCTACGGCGACAACGGCGAGCGGCCAGAGCGCAACACGCTGTTCGAACGTGATGCCATTGGCCGGCTGATGGCCAAGGTCAACCGCGATGCCCGACAGGATTTCGAATACGACGATGCCGATCGGCTGCTGAGCATTCAGCGCCAGCCGAGCAGTGCGGGCAAGCAGTTGGGCATCACCGAAGAGACATTGAGCTACAGCTACGACCTGCTCGGACGACTGACGCAGGAGCTGACCCCGGGTGGCGCACTGGACTATGAATACGACCCGCTCAGCAACCTGACCACATTGACCCTGCCGGATGGCCGCAAGGTCAACCACCTGTACTACGGCAGCGGGCACCTGCACCAACTGAACCTGGACGGCCAGGTGATCAGCGACATGGAGCGCGATGACCTGCACCGCGAGGTGTACCGGACCCAGGGCAAGCTCACCAGCTGCTTTGGCTATGACGCCATGGGGCGCAAGGCTTGGCAGTTTGCCTCGAACTTGCCGGCCGACAAGCTCTCGCAGGTGCACAACACCGGTATCAATACCTCGTTGCTGGTGGAGCATGCGTACAACCCGATCCACCGTCGCTATCAGTACGACCCGGCGGGTGAACTGGTGCGCACGCTGGACAAGCTGCGGGGCGAGATCAAGTACGAGTACGAAGCTAACGGCCAGTTGCGCAGCCGCGATACCGGCTCACTGGTGGGTAGCGAGGAATTCCGCTACGACGCGGCGGCCAACCGGCTGGACTTCAACGCGCGGCAGTTCGACAAGGTCAAGGACAACCGGATCAGACAGTGGCGGGATCAGGAGTACCGTTACGATCCGTGGGGCAACCTGATCGAGAAGCGCTCGGGGCATAGCAAGCTGCAGCACTTTAGCTATGACTGCGAGAACCGGCTGGTGCGGGCGGAGACATTGGTCAATGGCAAGCTGGAGAGCCGAGGCGATTATCGCTACGACAGCCTGGGGCGGCGGGTGGCCAAGCAGGCGGAGATCAATGGCCAGGTCGAACAGAAGCGCTTCCTCTGGCAAGGCTTGCGGATGCTACGGGAGGAGACGCCGAGGCAGAGCATTCTGTACCTGTATGAGCCGGGTAGCTTTGCGCCGTTGGCGCGGGTCGATCAGGCGGAAGGAGAGGAGCAGAAGGTTTATTACTTCCATACTGACCAGATTGGTACGCCGCTGGAGCTGACGGACAGTGATGGGAAGATCGTTTGGCAGGCGACGTATCGTTCTTGGGGTGCGATAGATAGTCTGCCAGCTAAGGATGTCGAGCAAAATCTACGGTTCCAAGGTCAGTATTTTGATGGTGAGACGGGGCTGCACTACAATACCTTCAGATATTATGATCCGGAAGCTGGGCGCTTTGCCACTCAAGACCCGATTGGATTGACAGGCGGGCTAAATTTATATTCTTATGCGCTCAATCCCATCAATTGGATTGATCCACTGGGATGGTCTGGTATAGACGGTAGCGGCCGTCCGCTATCTAGTTCACAATATAGCGTATGGACCAGTGTAGAGATGCCGCAAGAAATTCATGGCTCGAACAGGGGGCGCATTTCAAATATGCTAATGAAGAACTATACAAGCGGACACTACAATACCCTGAACTTAAGGCTGCTTTGCCCGCTGAAGTAGTGGAGCATATTCAGCCCGGCCCCAGAGGAGGCTTCAGTGACAGGAGCCCGCCAAACCACTCTTGGCACCATAATGCTCAGTCCCCTAAAGATATCGAGCTTATTCCGAGAGCACAACATCAGGCGAAGGGACCGGTGCAGGCCAGTTTGCACCCTAATCAAAAGGGTGGATTCAAGGCATTACAAAACACATCATGTTAAGGTGATTATGAGAACTTATAGCATACGGGAAGTCCTAGAGAATCTGGATAAAATGCCGGACTCTTGGTTCTATTTGCCAAACACAAGTTGGACCTTGGATACAAAGGGTGCATTTTCATTAGATAGTCGTGACTTTTCTCCAGATTCGACTGATTATCTCCCGCCGCAGGTAGCCAGTGAAGGGTGGATCGAAACACTAGATACGCCAATGATACAGGATGTAATTGATTATACTGATCAGCAACTTCCTGCTGCCACTGTTGAGGATTACTTTGAGGCCTTTAAGTATTATTTTGAGAATGATGCTTTTCTAGAGTTCTAGATGGCGAGATTTTGCTAATGGTTGTTTTGGGTGCGCGTTAGTTGAGATGTTTCTGCAGCAGTAATGATGGGAGTCTTGGCTATGAGGGTTCCTCTTCAAGAACTAGTGGGTAGTGTAAGTGTTAGGTAGAAAGCGCAGCTTAGGACGATCAAAGCTGCGCTTGTTGTACGAAATTTGACGTGTATTCTAAGGAGCAATCATCTCTCACTTAAATGCCCGCCGAACAGTGCGGGCAAGCAGTTGGGCATCACCGAAGAGGCATTGAGTTACAGCTACGACCTGCTCGGACGACTGACGCAGGAGCTGACCCCGGGTGGTGCACTGGAATATGAATACGACCCGCTCAGCAACCTGATTACATTGACCCTGCTGGATGGTCGCTAGGTCAACCACCTGTACTACGGCAGCGGGCACCTGCACCAGCTGAACCTGGATGGCCAGGTGATCAGCGACATGGAGCGTGACGACCTGCACCGCGAGGTGTACGGGACCCAGGGCAAGCTCACCAGTTGCTTCGAGGTGATCAGCGACATGGAGCGTGATGACCTGCACCGCGAGGTGTACCGGACTCAGGGCAAGCTCACCAGTTGCTTCGGTTGTGACGCGATGGGACGCAAGGCGTGGCAATACGCCTCGATGCTGCCCGCTGACAAGCTCTCGCAGGTGCACAACACTGGGATCAATACCTCGTTGCTGGTGGAGCATGCGTATAACCCGATCCACCGTCGCTATCAGTACGACCCGGCGGGTGAACTGGTGCGCACGCTGGACAAGCTACGGGGTGAGATCAAATACGAGTACGAAGCCAACGGGCAGTTGCGCAGCCGCGATACCGGCTCGCTGGTGGGCAGCGAGGAGTTTCGCTACGACCCGGCAGCCAACCGCCTGGACTTCAATGCGCGGCAGTTCGACAAGGTCAAGGACAACCGGATCAAACAGTGGCGGGATCAGGAGTACCGTTACGACCCGTGGGGCAACCTGATCGAAAAGCGCTCGGGACACAGCAAGCTGCAGAGCTTAGCTATGACTGTGAGAACCGGCTGGTGGGTGCTGAGACGTTGGTCAATGGCAAGCTGGAGAGTACTGGGCACTACCGTTACGACAGCCTGGGGCGGCGAATAGCCAAGCAGGTGGAAATCAACGGCGAAGTCGAACAGCATGGTAGTAGGGCTGGAAGGCTGTTCCATAATAATTTAATTAAAGACCTGAATGGTGCGCAAAGCAAAGCTCAAGCGCTTAGCGTGATCGATTCACATCACAGCAAACACATGAAGCTAGGAGCATGCTAAATGGACTATTATGATATTGATCGGTATGAAAAAGTTCATGTTTGGGTAGGTACAAATTTCTCTTCGGAGGATGAATATCTAAAGTATTTTGAATTGGACTATTCTGTGGATTTGGATGATCCAGCATATAAGGTTTGTGGGTTTTGCAAAGATATTGGTGTGAGATGGTATGACGAAGATTTCATAGGGATTATACCAAGAAAAGCGGAGGAAATGAATTTAGAGCAGATCTTGCTTGAATCTGCGGTTGATTCCAGTTGCATTGAGGATCTAAAGGCGGAGTGTTTGAGACTTGGAATTACTAAGGCTAATGCAATTTTCTGGTACTCTGATGGTGGCACGGTAATTTCCATGCCGCTAAAATCGAATTATAATGGTTTGAAGTATGTTGGGTTATATGAGGGCGAATAAGCTCGACGAAGGTCCAGAGGAACCTTGAATTGGCGCTGCGTCAACATTTTTAGTGTTTGGATCTGATTTTCGATGTGCGGTTATGTGTTGTTTTTAATTTAAAGTTTTTGTTGTGAGTGCTAGGGTGATAAGGATTCGATTTTTAATAACTAATAGTTTATTTGGCTCTGCCAAAGTATAGGTAGAGCCGATATTCTTTCACTGCATGTGCCGCCGGGCGCATCTACAACCCGCACGAACAGGTGTACCTGGTATGCACCGAGGGCGGCCACTACATCCTGCAAACCCTCGACAACCTGTTCTTCTACTTCGGCGAAGTGCCGGACACCAACAGCGAAGTGCCGCTGCAACGCATCGAAAACGCCCTCGGTCACTTCCTGC
>NZ_NFZQ01000031.1 GCF_002165135.1 Pseudomonas sp. SID14000
CCACCGAGTCGTTGATGGTGGTCTGAGCTGGTGTCGGGTTCGGCACCAACTGCTCGAAGTTACCGCCCGTGGCGTTCTCGATGGTCACGCTAACGGTCGAGCCGTTGTTGTAGACGTCGTTGGCCGGGGTCTGGAAGTCGACGCTGCCCTGGGTCTTGCCGGCTTCGACGGTGATGGTCTGGCCATTGGACAGGGTCACGGTCACCGGGGTCTGGGCTGGGTTGCTCAGGGTCACGGTGTAGGTGATCACGCCGCCTTCGGTGATGCTTGGCGAAGCGGTCAGGGTCGCGGTGGTGGTGTCCACCGAGTCGTTGATGGTGGTCTGAGCTGGCGTCGGGTTCGGCACCAACTGCTCGAAGTTGCCACCGGTAGCACCGGTAATCGTGGTGCTGACGGTCGAGCCGTTGTTGTAGACATCGTTGGCCGGAGTTTCGAAATCAACACTGCCCTGGGTCTTGCCGGCTTCGATGGTGATGGTCTGGCCGTTGGACAGGGTCACGGTCACCGGGGTCTGGGCTGGGTTGCTCAGGGTCACGGTGTAGGTGATGACGCCGCCTTCGGTGACGCTTGGCGAAGCGGTCAGGGTCGCGGTGGTGGTATCCACCGAGTCGTTGATGGTGGTCTGAGCTGGTGTCGGGTTCGGCACCAACTGCTCGAAGTTACCGCCCGTGGCGTTCTCGATGGTCACGCTAACGGTCGAGCCGTTGTTGTAGACGTCGTTGGCCGGAGTTTCGAAATCAACGCTGCCCTGGGTCTTGCCGGCCTCGACGGTGATGGTCTGGCCGTTGGACAGGGTCACGGTCACCGGGGTCTGGGCTGGGTTGCTCAGGGTCACGGTGTAAGTGATCACGCCACCTTCGGTCACCGACGGGTTCGCCGTCAGGGTCGCGGTGGTGGTGTCCACCGAGTCGCTGATGGTGGTCTGAGCTGGCGTCGGGTTCGGCACCAACTGCTCGAAGTTACCGCCCGTGGCGCTTTCGATGGTCACGCTAACGGTCGAGCCGTTGTTATAGACGTCGTTGGCCGGGGTCTCGAAATCAACACTGCCCTGGGTCTTGCCGGCTTCGACGGTGATGGTCTGGCCGTTGGACAGGGTCACGGTCACCGGGGTCTGGGCTGGGTTGCTCAGGGTCACGGTGTAGGTGATGACGCCGCCTTCGGTAATGCTTGGCGAAGCGGTCAGGGTCGCGGTGGTGGTGTCCACCGAGTCGTTGATGGTGGTCTGAGCCGGCGTCGGGTTCGGCGTCAGTTGTTCGAAGTTACCGCCCGTGGCGCTTTCGATGGTCACGCTAACGGTCGAGCCGTTGTTGTAGACGTCGTTGGCCGGGGTCTCGAAATCAACGCTGCCCTGGGTCTTGCCGGCTTCGACGGTGATGGTCTGGCCATTGGACAGGGTCACGGTCACCGGAGTCTGGGCTGGGTTGCTCAGGGTCACGGTGTAAGTGATCACGCCACCTTCGGTCACCGACGGGCTCGCCGTCAGGGTCGCGGTGGTGGTGTCGACCGAGTCGTTGATGGTGGTCTGAGCCGGCGTCGGGTTCGGCACCAACTGCTCGAAGTTGCCACCGGTAGCACCGGTAATCGTGGTGCTGACGGTCGAGCCGTTGTTGTAGACGTCGTTGGCCGGGGTCTGGAAGTCGACGCTGCCCTGGGTCTTGCCGGCTTCGACGGTGATGGTCTGGCCATTGGACAGGGTCACGGTCACCGGGGTTTGGGCCGGGTTGCTCAGGGTCACGGTGTAAGTGATCACGCCACCTTCGGTCACCGACGGGTTCGCCGTCAGCGTCGCGGTGGTGGTGTCCACCGAGTCGTTGATGGTGGTCTGAGCTGGCGTCGGGTTCGGCACCAACTGCTCGAAGTTACCGCCCGTGGCGCTTTCGATGGTCACGCTAACGGTCGAGCCGTTGTTGTAGACGTCGTTGGCCGGGGTCTCGAAATCAACGCTGCCCTGGGTCTCGCCGGCTTCGACGGTGATGGTCTGGCCGTTGGACAGGGTCACGGTCACCGGGGTCTGCGCTGGGTTGCTCAGGGTCACGGTGTAGGTGATCACGCCACCTTCGGTCACCGACGGGTTCGCCGTCAGCGTCGCGGTGGTGGTGTCCACCGAGTCGTTGATGGTGGTCTGAGCCGGCGTCGGGTTCGGCACCAACTGCTCGAAGTTGCCACCGGTAGCACCGGTAATCGTGGTGCTAACGGTCGAGCCGTTGTTGTAGACGTCGTTGGCCGGGGTCTCGAAATCAACACTGCCCTGGGTCTTGCCGGCTTCGACGGTGATGGTCTGGCCATTGGACAGGGTCACGGTCACCGGAGTCTGGGCTGGGTTGCTCAGGGTCACGGTGTAAGTGATCACGCCACCTTCGGTCACCGACGGGCTCGCCGTCAGGGTCGCGGTGGTGGTGTCGACCGAGTCGTTGATGGTGGTCTGAGCCGGTGTCGGGTTCGGCACCAACTGCTCGAAGTTACCGCCCGTGGCGTTCGCGATGGTCACGCTAACGGTCGAGCCGTTGTTGTAGACGTCGTTGGCCGGGGTCTGGAAGTCGACGCTGCCCTGGGTCTTGCCGGCCTCGACGGTGATGGTCTGGCCATTGGACAGGGTCACGGTCACCGGGGTCTGCGCCGGGTTGCTCAGGGTCACGGTGTAGGTGATCACGCCGCCTTCGGTGATGCTTGGCGAAGCGGTCAGGGTCGCGGTGGTGGTGTCGACCGAGTCGCTGATGGTGGTCTGAGCTGGCGTCGGGTTCGGCACCAACTGCTCGAAGTTACCGCCCGTGGCGCTTTCGATGGTCACGCTAACGGTCGAGCCGTTGTTATAGACGTCGTTGGCCGGGGTCTCGAAATCAACACTGCCCTGGGTCTTGCCGGCTTCGACGGTGATGGTCTGGCCGTTGGACAGGGTCACGGTCACCGGGGTCTGGGCTGGGTTGCTCAGGGTCACGGTGTAGGTGATGACGCCGCCTTCGGTAATGCTTGGCGAAGCGGTCAGGGTCGCGGTGGTGGTATCCACCGAGTCGTTGATGGTGGTCTGAGCTGGTGTCGGGTTCGGCACCAACTGCTCGAAGTTACCGCCCGTGGCGTTCTCGATGGTCACGCTAACGGTCGAGCCGTTGTTGTAGACGTCGTTGGCCGGGGTCTGGAAGTCGACGCTGCCCTGGGTCTTGCCGGCCTCGACGGTGATGGTCTGGCCATTGGACAGGGTCACGGTCACCGGGGTCTGGGCTGGGTTGCTCAGGGTCACGGTGTAGGTGATGACGCCGCCTTCGGTGATGCTTGGCGAAGCGGTCAGGGTCGCGGTGGTGGTATCCACCGAGTCGTTGATGGTGGTCTGAGCCGGCGTCGGGTTCGGCACCAACTGCTCGAAGTTACCGCCCGTGGCGCTTTCGATGGTCACGCTAACGGTCGAGCCGTTGTTGTAGACGTCGTTGGCCGGGGTCTGGAAGTCGACGCTGCCCTGGGTCTTGCCGGCTTCGATGGTGATGGTCTGGCCGTTGGACAGGGTCACGGTCACCGGGGTCTGGGCTGGGTTGCTCAGGGTCACGGTGTAGGTGATCACGCCGCCTTCGGTGATGCTTGGCGAAGCGGTCAGGGTCGCGGTGGTGGTATCCACCGAGTCGTTGATGGTGGTCTGAGCTGGCGTCGGGTTCGGCACCAACTGCTCGAAGTTACCGCCCGTGGCGCTTTCGATGGTCACGCTAACGGTCGAGCCGTTGTTGTAGACGTCGTTGGCCGGGGTCTGGAAGTCGACGCTGCCCTGGGTCT
>NZ_NFZQ01000032.1 GCF_002165135.1 Pseudomonas sp. SID14000
CCCCACACTACCATCGGCGATGCATCGTTTCACTACTGAGTTCGGGATGGGATCAGGTGGTTCCAATGCTCTATGGTCGTCAAGAAATTCTGTTGCCAGAAGGTCTGGGTAGACACTCCAGCGAATTCGGATATGTGAATTTGTGGTTGCGAACTTTCGGTTCGTATCATCTTCACCACCGCAATCTGCGCGAGCAAATTGCTTGGGTGTTATATGGTCAAGCCTCACGGGCAATTAGTATTGGTTAGCTCAACGCCTCACAGCGCTTACACACCCAACCTATCAACGTCGTAGTCTTCGACGGCCCTTCAGGGGATTCAAGATCCCAGTGAGATCTCATCTTGAGGCAAGTTTCCCGCTTAGATGCTTTCAGCGGTTATCTCTTCCGAACATAGCTACCCGGCAATGCCACTGGCGTGACAACCGGAACACCAGAGGTTCGTCCACTCCGGTCCTCTCGTACTAGGAGCAGCCCCTCTCAAATCTCAAACGTCCACGGCAGATAGGGACCGAACTGTCTCACGACGTTCTAAACCCAGCTCGCGTACCACTTTAAATGGCGAACAGCCATACCCTTGGGACCGGCTTCAGCCCCAGGATGTGATGAGCCGACATCGAGGTGCCAAACACCGCCGTCGATATGAACTCTTGGGCGGTATCAGCCTGTTATCCCCGGAGTACCTTTTATCCGTTGAGCGATGGCCCTTCCATACAGAACCACCGGATCACTAAGACCTACTTTCGTACCTGCTCGACGTGTTTGTCTCGCAGTCAAGCGCGCTTTTGCCTTTATACTCTACGACCGATTTCCGACCGGTCTGAGCGCACCTTCGTACTCCTCCGTTACTCTTTGGGAGGAGACCGCCCCAGTCAAACTACCCACCATACACTGTCCTCGATCCGGATAACGGACCTGAGTTAGAACCTCAAAGTTGCCAGGGTGGTATTTCAAGGATGGCTCCATGAGAACTGGCGTCCCCACTTCAAAGCCTCCCACCTATCCTACACAAGCAAATTCAAAGTCCAGTGCAAAGCTATAGTAAAGGTTCACGGGGTCTTTCCGTCTAGCCGCGGATACACTGCATCTTCACAGCGATTTCAATTTCACTGAGTCTCGGGTGGAGACAGCGCCGCCATCGTTACGCCATTCGTGCAGGTCGGAACTTACCCGACAAGGAATTTCGCTACCTTAGGACCGTTATAGTTACGGCCGCCGTTTACCGGGGCTTCGATCAAGAGCTTCGCTTGCGCTAACCCCATCAATTAACCTTCCGGCACCGGGCAGGCGTCACACCCTATACGTCCACTTTCGTGTTTGCAGAGTGCTGTGTTTTTAATAAACAGTCGCAGCGGCCTGGTATCTTCGACCGACATGGGCTTACGGAGCAAGTCCTTCACCCTCGTCGGCGCACCTTCTCCCGAAGTTACGGTGCCATTTTGCCTAGTTCCTTCACCCGAGTTCTCTCAAGCGCCTTGGTATTCTCTACCTAACCACCTGTGTCGGTTTGGGGTACGGTTCCCAGTTATCTGAAGCTTAGGAGCTTTTCTTGGAAGCATGGTATCAACCACTTCGTCGCCTAAAGGCAACTCGTCATCAGCTCTCGGCCTTGAAATCCCGGATTTGCCTAAGATTTCAGCCTACCACCTTAAACCTGGACAACCAACGCCAGGCTGGCCTAACCTTCTCCGTCCCTCCATCGCAATAACTGGAAGTACAGGAATATTAACCTGTTTTCCATCGACTACGCTTTTCAGCCTCGCCTTAGGGACCGACTAACCCTGCGTCGATTAACGTTGCGCAGGAAACCTTGGTCTTTCGGCGTGCGAGTTTTTCACTCGCATTGTCGTTACTCATGTCAGCATTCGCACTTCTGATACCTCCAGCAAGCTTCTCAACTCACCTTCACAGGCTTACAGAACGCTCCTCTACCGCGTCATCAAAGATGACACCCGTAGCTTCGGTGCATGGTTTGAGCCCCGTTACATCTTCCGCGCAGGCCGACTCGACTAGTGAGCTATTACGCTTTCTTTAAAGGGTGGCTGCTTCTAAGCCAACCTCCTAGCTGTCTAAGCCTTCCCACATCGTTTCCCACTTAACCATGACTTTGGGACCTTAGCTGACGGTCTGGGTTGTTTCCCTTTTCACGACGGACGTTAGCACCCGCCGTGTGTCTCCCATGCTCGGCACTTCCAGGTATTCGGAGTTTGCATCGGTTTGGTAAGTCGGGATGACCCCCTAGCCGAAACAGTGCTCTACCCCCTGGAGTGATACATGAGGCGCTACCTAAATAGCTTTCGAGGAGAACCAGCTATCTCCGAGCTTGATTAGCCTTTCACTCCGATCCACAGGTCATCCGCTAACTTTTCAACGGTAGTCGGTTCGGTCCTCCAGTCAGTGTTACCTAACCTTCAACCTGCCCATGGATAGATCGCCCGGTTTCGGGTCTATACCCAGCGACTAAACGCCCTATTAAGACTCGCTTTCGCTACGCCTCCCCTATTCGGTTAAGCTCGCCACTGAATATAAGTCGCTGACCCATTATACAAAAGGTACGCAGTCACCTAACAAAGTAGGCTCCCACTGCTTGTACGCATACGGTTTCAGGTTCTATTTCACTCCCCTCTCCGGGGTTCTTTTCGCCTTTCCCTCACGGTACTGGTTCACTATCGGTCAGTCAGTAGTATTTAGCCTTGGAGGATGGTCCCCCCATATTCAGACAAAGTTTCTCGTGCTCCGTCCTACTCGATTTCATTGACAAGAGATTTTCGTGTACGGGGCTATCACCCACTATGGCCGCACTTTCCAGAGCGTTCCACTAATCTCAAATCAACTTAAGGGCTGGTCCCCGTTCGCTCGCCACTACTAAGGGAATCTCGGTTGATTTCTTTTCCTCAGGGTACTTAGATGTTTCAGTTCCCCTGGTTCGCCTCTTGCACCTATGTATTCAGTACAAGATACTCAGCTTGTGCTGAGTGGGTTCCCCCATTCAGAGATCTCTGGATCACAGTCTGTTTGCCGACTCCCCAAAGCTTATCGCAGGCTACCACGTCTTTCATCGCCTCTGACTGCCAAGGCATCCACCGTATGCGCTTCTTCACTTGACCATATAACCCCAAGCAATCTGGTTATACTGTGAAGACGACATTCGCCGAAAATTCGCATGTTGCTCTTTCGAGCAGAACTCACAAATTTTACCTTAGCCTGATTAACCAGCAGTGAAACTGGTCATCAGTCTATATCTATCACATATCCGAATTTTTAAAGAACGATCTGACAAAAG
>NZ_NFZQ01000033.1 GCF_002165135.1 Pseudomonas sp. SID14000
ACCCGATTCACCGCCGTTACCAGTACGACCCGGCTGGAGAGTTGGTGCGAACCCTCGACAAGCTGCGGGGCGAGATCAAGTACGAGTATGAAGCGAACGGCCAGTTGCGCAGCCGCGATACCGGCTCGCTGGTAGGCAGCGAAGAATTCCGCTACGACCCGGCAGCCAACCGTCTGGACTTCAATGCGCGCCAATTTGACAAGGTCAGGAACAACCGGATCAGGCAGTGGCGGGACCAGGAGTACCGCTATGATCCTTGGGGCAACCTGATCGAGAAGCGCTCGGGGCACAGCAAGCTGCAGAGCTTTGCCTATGACTGCGAGAACCGTCTGGTTCGGGCTGAAACGGTGGTCAACGGCAAGTTAGAGAGCTCTGGGCAATACCGGTACGACAGTCTTGGACGGCGGGTGGCTAAACAGGCAGAGATCAACGGCCAGGTTGAACAGAAGCGCTTCCTGTGGCAAGGCTTGAGGATGCTGCGAGAAGAGACGCCTGGGCAGAGCATCTTGTATGTGTACGAGCCGGGTGGCTATGCGCCGTTAGCGAGGGTAGATCAGGCGGAAGGGGAAGGGCAGAAGCTTTATTACTTCCATACCGACCAAATTGGTACGCCGCTGGAATTGACCGATAGCGACGGGCAGATCGTTTGGCAAGCGACTTATCGCTCATGGGGCGAGATAGAGCAGCTGACGGTCAACAAGGTCATGCAGAACATACGTTTCCAGGGGCAGTATCTAGATTGTGAAACGGAGCTGCATTACAACACCTTTAGGTATTTCGATCCGGAAGTTGGTAGGTTTATCACTCAGGATCCAATTGGTTTGTCTGGTGGGAGAAACTTATATAGCTACGCTCCGAATTCTATTGGCTGGATAGACCCCTTGGGCTGGTGCTCAAAAGCGCTGGGGAAAAATCTGGAAAGTAGCGGTGTGGCGCGACCTCAAAACACCGCGGCCCACCATATTGTCGGAGATAGCGCAAAACTCGCCGCCCCTGCTAGGGCAATTTTGAATAAGCATGGAATTGACGTTGACGGCGCGGCTAACGGGGTTTTCTTGCCAAATAGATTTAACACTGATATCAGTGTGCCAGGGATACTGCACAACGGGAAGCATCCTAATAGTTACTTTGAATCTGTCAATAAAATTATAGCAAATGCCGATGCCGCAGGTGGTAAGGATGCAGTGCTCAAAGCGATAGGAAATATCCGGCAAAAATTATTGAATGCTCCTAGAGAGTCCAGCTGGAAAGACATTTTTGGATGATTATGAAATATTATTATATAACTCAGAGCGATGAATTTAAAACACTTGTCGGTAAGGGAGACGAACTGGCCTTGTATGATGCCGCACAGCAGTATGCCTTTGGTAAAGATTCCAGTGCTGTGTTTTCCAGGCAGTATGAGTTAGAGTTTAACTCTGACGACAAGAGAAAAAAGGATGGCTCTGATGTGTTTACTTTCTTCAGTCCCGTGCTTGTTTTGACGTCCAAGGCTAAAAGCCTTCTTCAATCTATAGCTTCTGACTCTTTTGTGGATGTAGATGTTCTATCCCCAAACCCAGATCATTTAGGTGTAGTGGTTGATGCGAAAATTGATGGCGCACTTAATAAAGAACTGTCGGAATTTGATGAGTACCCTAACGGCCTGGTTGTTTACAAGCTAGTATTGAATCATCAGGCAGTACAGGGGTTCGACGTTTTTCGCGTAGCTGAAAACCCACTTTCTATTTATGTGTCTGATAGGTTTTTAGAGGCGGCAAAGCGGATAGGCTTGAAAGGTTTGGATTTCAAGGAAGTTGAAGCAGTTTGATTCACGCCGTGAAGGCGATTGTGTATCCAAATGCTCCTTAAAAACCCAGAGTGTCAAGGACTGAGGCGTAAACCTCAGTCCTATTGACGAAGTACAAGACATTAACGCTGAGATACCGCTGCACCGCGACGAGAATGCCCTTGGCCCGACCGACATCAAGCGCGTGGTAAGTACCGCTACGACGAGCACGGCTAGCTGACGACGGTAATCAACCGCTACGGCACGCACCGTGCGCAACTTCAGCTACGCCGAAGGCCTGATGGTCACTCACAGCAAAGCCCTGGGCCTGGGCTGCCACTACCGCTGGGAAACCCAGGGTGGCAAACCACGGGTGGTCGAGCACTGGACCAGCGATGGCGAGCACTACCATTTCCGCTACGACCTCGACGCCCGCACCAGCTGGGCCACCGACGTGCTCGGCCGCGAGCTGGAAGTGCAGTACAACGCCGATCACCGCGTGGTCGCCAGCCGTGACTACGGTGGCGAACGCTACACCATCGAGCTGGACGAGCAGGGCAACATGGTTGGCCTGGATTTGCCGGACGGCAACCGGCTCGCCTTCAAGTACGATGAATACGCCCGCCTGCTGGAAGAAACCGACCCGCTGGGCCGCAAGACCACCTACGAATATCACCACCTGACCACGCTGGTGACCCAGGTCAGCTATCCGGACGGCAGCACCTGGCGAGCGCGCTACGACGACAAGGGCAACCTGCTCGCCGAATTCGATGCCCTCGGCCAGATGACCGAGTACCTGAACAGCGATGACGGCCTGCCGCATACCATCATCGATGCAACTTACAAGTCCAAGTACCTGTGGTGGAACA
>NZ_NFZQ01000034.1 GCF_002165135.1 Pseudomonas sp. SID14000
TGACCACCGGCGCGGCGGGTGCCACCGAGTCCACTGTGGTGCTGCCCTGCGGGCCGGTGTTGCCGGCCGGGTCCTGGGCCACGGCGTTCACCACCGTGCCGTTGGCCAGCGGTGTGGCCGGGGTGAAGCTCCAGTCGCCATTGCCGTCGGCGGTGGTCTCGCCGATGGGGTTGCCGCTGCCGTCGGTGAGGATCACTTTGGCCCCGGCTTCGGCGGTGCCGCTGATTTCGCTGCCGTTACTCGGTTCGACCACCGGCGCGGCCGGGGCCACCGAGTCCACCGTGGTGGTGGCCTGCGGACCGGTATTGCCGGTCGGGTCGGTCGCGGTGGCGTTCACCACGGTGCCGTTGGCCAACGGCGTGCCGGGGGTGAAACTCCAGTTGCCGCTGCCGTCGGCGGTGATCTGGCCGATCGGGTTACCACTGCCATCGGTCAGGGTCACGGTGGCGCCCGCTTCAGCCGTACCGCTGATGGTCACGCCGTTGCTCGGATTGATGATTGGTGCAGCCGGCGCGCTGGCGTCGACGGTGACCGTCGCTGCCGGGCCGGTGTTGCCGGCCGGGTCGCTCGCCGTGGCATTGACCACAGTACCATTGGGCAGCGGCGTGGCTGGGGTGAAGCTCCAATTGCCGCTGCCATCAGCCATCACCTGGCCGATCGGATTGCCGCTGCCATCGGTCAGGGTCACCGTGCTGTTCGGCTCGGCGGTACCGCTGAGGCTGCTGCCGTCGCTCAGGTTGATGATCGGTGCGGCTGGGGCGATGGCGTCAACAGTGACGCTGCTCGGCCCGCTGGTATTGCCGGCCGGGTCCTGGGCCACGGCGTTGATCACCGTGCCATTAACCAGCGGCGTAACGGGCGTGAACGACCAGTTGCCGCTGCCATCGGCGGTCGTCTCGCCGATGGGGTTGCCGCTGCCGTCAGTGAGGATCACCTTGGCCCCGGCTTCGGCGGTGCCGCTGATTTCGCTGCCGTTGCTCGGCTCGACCACCGGCGCGGCCGGGGCCACCGAGTCCACCGTGGTGGTGGCCTGCGGGCCGGTGTTGCCGGTCGGGTCGGTCGCGGTGGCGTTTACCACGGTGCCGTTGGGTAACGGGCTGCCCGGTGTGAAACTCCAGTTGCCACTGCCGTCGGCGGTGATCTGCCCAATCGGGTTACCGCTGCCATCGGTCAGGGTCACGGTGGCGCCCGCTTCAGCCGTACCGCTGATGGTCACGCCGTTGCTCGGATTGATGATTGGTGCAGCCGGCGCGCTGGCGTCGACGGTGACCGTCGCTGCCGGGCCGGTGTTGCCGGCCGGGTCGCTTGCCGTGGCATTGACCACTGTGCCATTAGGCAGTGGCGTGGCTGGGGTGAAGCTCCAGTTGCCGCTGCCGTCGGCGATGACTTCGCCAATCGGATTACCACTGCCATCGGTGAGGGTCACCGTGCTGTTCGGCTCGGCGGTACCGCTGAGACTGCTGCCGTTACTTAGATTTATGGTGGGCGCGCCGGGGGCCACGCCGTCCACCGTGGTGCTGCCCTGCCCGCTGGTGTTGCCGGCCGGATCGGTCGCCGTGGCGTTGACCACCGTGCCGTTGGCCAGCGGTGTGGCCGGGGTGAAGCTCCAGTCGCCGTTGCCATCGGCGGTCGTCTCGCCGATGGGGTTGCCGCTGCCGTCGGTGAGGATCACCTTGGCCCCGGCTTCGGCGGTGCCGTTGATTTCGCTGCCGTTGCTCGGCTCGACCACTGGCGCGGCCGGGGCCACCGAGTCCACCATGGTGGTGGCCTGCGGACCGGTGTTGCCGGTCGGGTCGGTCGCGGTGGCGTTTACCACTGTGCCGTTGGCCAACGGCGTGCCGGGGGTGAAACTCCAGTTGCCACTGCCATCGGCGGTGATCTGCCCGATCGGGTTACCGCTGCCATCGGTCAGGGTCACGGTGGCACCCGCTTCAGCCGTACCGCTGATGGTCACGCCGTTGCTCGGATTGATGATTGGTGCAGCCGGCGCGCTGGCGTCGACCGTGACCGTCGCTGCCGGGCCGGTGTTGCCGGCCGGGTCGCTTGCCGTGACATTGACCACTGTACCATTGGGCAGCGGCGTGGCTGGGGTGAAGCTCCAGTTGCCGCTGCCGTCGGCGATGACTTCGCCAATCGGATTACCACTGCCATCGGTGAGGGTCACCGTGCTGTTCGGCTCGGCGGTACCGCTGAGGCTGCTGCCGTCGCTCAGGTTGATGATCGGTGCGGCTGGGGCGATGGCGTCAACAGTGACGCTGCTCGGCCCGCTGGTATTGCCGGCCGGGTCCTGGGCCACGGCGTTGATCACCGTGCCGTTGGCCAGCGGCATCGCGGGCGTGAACGACCAGTTGCCACTGCCGTCGGCGGTTGTCTGGCCTATCGGGTTGCCGCCGCCGTCGGTGAGGATGACCGTCGCGCCAGCTTCAGCAGTACCACTGATTTCCGTGCCATTGCTCGGCT
>NZ_NFZQ01000035.1 GCF_002165135.1 Pseudomonas sp. SID14000
AGACCCAGGGCAGCGTCGACTTCCAGACCCCGGCCAACGACGTCTACAACAACGGCTCGACCGTTAGCGTGACCATCGAAAGCGCCACGGGCGGTAACTTCGAGCAGTTGGTGCCGAACCCGACGCCAGCTCAGACCACCATCAACGACTCGGTGGATACCACCACCGCGACCCTGACCGCTTCGCCAAGCATCACCGAAGGCGGCGTGATCACCTACACCGTGACCCTGAGCAACCCAGCCCAGACCCCGGTGACCGTGACCCTGTCCAACGGCCAGACCATCACCATCGAAGCCGGCAAGACCCAGGGCAGCGTCGACTTCCAGACCCCGGCCAACGACGTCTACAACAACGGCTCGACCGTTAGCGTGACCATCGAAAGCGCCACGGGCGGTAACTTCGAGCAGTTGGTGCCGAACCCGACGCCGGCTCAGACCACCATCAACGACTCGGTGGATACCACCACCGCGACCCTGACCGCTTCGCCAAGCATCACCGAAGGCGGCGTCATCACCTACACCGTGACCCTGAGCAACCCAGCCCAGACCCCGGTGACCGTGACCCTGTCCAATGGCCAGACCATCACCGTCGAGGCCGGCAAGACCCAGGGCAGCGTCGACTTCCAGACCCCGGCCAACGACGTCTACAACAACGGCTCGACCGTTAGCGTGACCATCGAGAACGCCACGGGCGGTAACTTCGAGCAGTTGGTGCCGAACCCGACACCAGCTCAGACCACCATCAACGACTCGGTGGATACCACCACCGCGACCCTGACCGCTTCGCCAAGCATTACCGAAGGCGGCGTCATCACCTACACCGTGACCCTGAGCAACCCAGCCCAGACCCCGGTGACCGTGACCCTGTCCAACGGCCAGACCATCACCGTCGAAGCCGGCAAGACCCAGGGCAGTGTTGATTTCGAGACCCCGGCCAACGACGTCTATAACAACGGCTCGACCGTTAGCGTGACCATCGAAAGCGCCACGGGCGGTAACTTCGAGCAGTTGGTGCCGAACCCGACGCCAGCTCAGACCACCATCAGCGACTCGGTCGACACCACCACCGCGACCCTGACCGCTTCGCCAAGCATCACCGAAGGCGGCGTGATCACCTACACCGTGACCCTGAGCAACCCGGCGCAGACCCCGGTGACCGTGACCCTGTCCAATGGCCAGACCATCACCGTCGAGGCCGGCAAGACCCAGGGCAGCGTCGACTTCCAGACCCCGGCCAACGACGTCTACAACAACGGCTCGACCGTTAGCGTGACCATCGCGAACGCCACGGGCGGTAACTTCGAGCAGTTGGTGCCGAACCCGACACCGGCTCAGACCACCATCAACGACTCGGTCGACACCACCACCGCGACCCTGACGGCGAGCCCGTCGGTGACCGAAGGTGGCGTGATCACTTACACCGTGACCCTGAGCAACCCAGCCCAGACTCCGGTGACCGTGACCCTGTCCAATGGCCAGACCATCACCGTCGAAGCCGGCAAGACCCAGGGCAGTGTTGATTTCGAGACCCCGGCCAACGACGTCTACAACAACGGCTCGACCGTTAGCACCACGATTACCGGTGCTACCGGTGGCAACTTCGAGCAGTTGGTGCCGAACCCGACGCCGGCTCAGACCACCATCAACGACTCGGTGGACACCACCACCGCGACGCTGACGGCGAACCCGTCGGTGACCGAAGGTGGCGTGATCACCTACACCGTGACCCTGAGCAACCCAGCGCAGACCCCGGTGACCGTGACCCTGTCCAACGGCCAGACCATCACCGTCGAAGCCGGCGAGACCCAGGGCAGCGTTGATTTCGAGACCCCGGCCAACGACGTCTACAACAACGGCTCGACCGTTAGCGTGACCATCGAAAGCGCCACGGGCGGTAACTTCGAGCAGTTGGTGCCGAACCCGACGCC
>NZ_NFZQ01000036.1 GCF_002165135.1 Pseudomonas sp. SID14000
CGCCGGACAACGTCTACACCGGCACCAACGACCCTGTGGTCAAATCGATCGCCTCGGTCACTGGCGCTGACGTCGGCAAGTTCGAGCAGTTGACCCTGGACAAGACTCCGGTCAGCACCACCGTCACCGACGAGCCGGGTACTCCGGGCAACGAAGGCGACCTGGTACAGGTCACCATCACTGCCGATCAGGCGTCGGTGGCCGAGAACGTCAATCCGACCTTCACCGTGCACATCAACCAGGCGCTGGCCCATGACCTGGTCGTGACCCTGAGCAACAACGCCCAGGTCACCATCAAGGCTGGCGAAACCAGTGCACCGTACACCCATGCTGCACAGGGCGATGACGTCTATAACGACGCTGGCCAGATCAGCCTGGGCATCAAGTCTGCTGTGGACGTTGATGGCCGTACCTTCGAGAACCTGCAACTGGGCGGCGACGCTTCGGTTCAGGTGACTGACACCACCGACGAAGTGGTGGCCAAGCTGACCGCGACCCCTTCGGTCACCGAAGGCGGCGAGATCACCTACACCATCACGCTGACCAACAAAGACGGCTTGCCGATCAACAATCACGGCGCGCTGACCTTCACGCTGAGCGACGGCAAGACGGTTATCACTGTACCGGCCAACGGCACGACGGGTTCGGTCACTGTGACTGCCCCGGACAACGTCTACACCGGCACCAACGACCCTGTGGTCAAATCGATCGCCTCGGTCACTGGCGCTGATGTCGACAAGTTCGAGCAGCTGACTCTGGACAAGACCCCGGTCAGCACCACCGTCACCGACGAGTCGGGTACTCCGGGCAATGAAGGCGACCTGGTCAAGGTCACCATCACTGCCGACCAGGCCTCGGTGGCCGAGAACGTCAATCCGACCTTCACCGTGCACATCAACCAGGCGCTGGCCCACGACCTGGTCGTGACCCTGAGCAACAACGCCCAGGTCACCATCAAGGCTGGCGAAACCAGCGCCCCGTACACCCACGCTGCACAGGGCGATGACGTCTATAACGACGCTGGCCAGATCAGCCTGGGCATTAATTCGGCTGTGGATGCAACCGGTGCGACTTTCGAAAATCTGCAGCTGGGTGGCGCCGCTTCGGTTCAGGTGACCGACACCACCGACGAAGTGGTGGCCAAGCTGACCGCGACGCCTTCGGTCACCGAAGGTGGCGAGATCACCTACACCATCACCCTGACCAACAAAGACGGTCTGCCGATCAACAACCACTCGGCCCTGACCTTCACGCTGAGCGACGGCAAGACGGTTATCACTGTACCGGCCAACGGCACGACTGGTTCGGTCACTGTGACTGCCCCGGACAACGTGTATGTGGGTGCTAACGATCCGGTCGTGAAGTCCATTGCTACCGTTGATGGTGCTGATGTTGGCAAGTTCGAGCAGCTGACCCTGGACAAGACCCCAGTCAGCACCACCGTCACCGACGAGCCGGGTACTCCGGGCAACGAAGGCGACCTGGTACAGGTCACCATCACCGCCGATCAGGCCTCGGTGGCCGAGAACGTCAATCCGACCTTCACCGTGCACATCAACCAGGCGCTGGCCCACGACCTGGTCGTGACCCTGAGCAACAACGCCCAGGTCACCATCAAGGCTGGCGAAACCAGTGCACCGTACACCCACGCTGCACAGGGCGATGACGTCTACAACGACGCTGGCCAGATCAGCCTGGGCATCAATTCGGCTGTGGATGCAACCGGTGCGACTTTCGAAAATCTGCAGCTGGGTGGTGCCGCTACGGTCCAAGTGACCGACACCACCGACGAAGTGGTGGCCAAGCTGACCGCGACGCCTTCGGTCACCG
>NZ_NFZQ01000038.1 GCF_002165135.1 Pseudomonas sp. SID14000
TGGACTGCCCCCGAAAAGTTGGACAGTTTTAGCCAGTAGCCTGAGTCCTGTAGCTGACAGGGCTCAGGCCATTGAGTTTCAGCCTGATGCGGTCATGGTTGTAGTAATGGATGTACTCCTCCAGGCCTGCCTTCAGCTCTTCGACGCTTTCAAAGCGCTTCAGGTAGAAGAACTCTGACTTCAGTGTGCCGAAGAAGCTTTCCATCGCTGCATTATCCAGACAATTACCCTTGCGAGACATGCTCTGCTTCACACCGCGCGCTGCGAGCTTATGGCGGTATTGGGGCTGCTGGTAATGCCATCCTTGATCTGAGTGGATCACTAGCTTGGGCTTTTCACCCAACCCATCGAGCGCCTTTTCCAGCATGTTCCCGACCAAGCCATAGGTAGGCCGGCAAGCTGTTTCATAGGCGATGATCTCACCGTTGTACAAGTCCATCACGGGCGACAGGTAGAGCTTTTGCTGGGCCACTTTGAACTCAGTGACATCGGTCACCCACTTCTGGTTGGGGCGTTGCGCAACGAAATTCCGCTCCAGCAAATTCATGGCCACCTTGCCGACAATGCCGCGATAGGATCGATACTTCTTCGGGCGTACAACGGACTGCAAACCAAGCTCAGCCATCAACCGTTCAATGACCTTCTTGTTGACCAAGGTCCCCTGGTTCCTGATGGCAAGGGCAATTCGGCGGTAGCCATACAGCCCTTTCTCCTCGTGATAGACACGCTGCACCAACTCCTTGAGCGAAGCGTGCCTGTCCGGCTTTTGCTGGCACTTGACCTGGTAATAAAAGGTACTGCGTGCCAACCCCACCATCTGCAAGAGGTCAAGCAGCGGATATTTATGCCTGAATTTGCAGACGATCAGGGCTTTTTCGTCCGTGTTCGCTCCTTCTCCTCTCGCAGAGCCTTTAACTCCTTTAGGACATCATTCTCCATGCGCAGATACTCGAGCTCGCTCAACAACTGCTCACGAGATTTCTCTGTGTCATTGGTGTCTGTCGGCTTGATGGGCTTAATTTTCTTCGGCACGGCTGATTTTCTTTGTTTGGCGAGAGTGGCTACAGGACTGCCACTGTAGTGCTGCCGCAGCCAAATGCCTATCTGTGAGGACTGTCCAAGGCCAAAGTGCGCCGCTGTTTGGCGCAAGGACAGGCGATGCTCAAGCATGTACTTGAGCACCTGCCGCTTGAATTCCTCGGTGTAGCGGCGACGATGCGAGCGAGGGCTGAGGCTGGCATCGACTTGGTAGCCAGCAACCCAGCGCCGAAGCAGGCTGAAATCGATGCCAAAGTGTTGTGCCACCTTGCGAAAGCCCCGGTTGCCCTCTAGGTAAGCGGTGATAGCCGTGAGCTTGAACTGCTCTGTGTATTTACCCATAGATCCCCCACGGGTTGGATTGGTGTCCAACTTCTTGGGGGCAGTCCA
>NZ_NFZQ01000039.1 GCF_002165135.1 Pseudomonas sp. SID14000
TCTAGAGGCTTGCTGACCACTAGCGCCGCTATGTCGTTAGAGGTCAGCCCGCGATGCGCCGTTGCGCCTCGTCGAGCCGGGCCGCGATGGTTCCGTCGATCACTTCGTCACCGATGTCCACCCGGACGCCACCGACGACCTTGGGGTCGACGATCACGTTCAGCTGGATGTCGCGCCCGTACTGCCGGCCGAGCGCCGCGGCGAGCCGGGTGCGGTCGGCCTCGGACAGGTCGGCGGCGACGCGAACGGTCGCGATGCTGGCGCTGCGCCGGGCGGCGGCAGCAACCTGGTAGGACCGCATCGAGCCCGCGAAGTTGCGGCCCCGACCGTCCACTGCGCGCTCGGCCAGCCGCACGGTGACGTCGGTTGCCTTGCCCTGCAGCAGTCCGTGGATCAGCTCCTGGCGGGTTGCCACCGGGATGTTGCGGTCACTCAGCTTGTCGCTCAGCGCCCGCTCGGCGGTGACGATCCGGTCGAGCCGGAAGAGCTCGTCCTCGACGTCGTCCAGCTTGCGCTGGCCGTCGGCGTAGGCCACATCGGCCTGCACGCTCAGCTCGTCGAGCGAGTCGCCGAGGTCACGTCCGCTGACCCAGCGGCCGGCCACCGCGGCGGTCAGGACCTCCAGCGCCTGGGCGGAGATCTTGCCGCCGAGCAACTGCTGGGCCAGACCGGTCCGGGTCGCCGAGGGGCGGGCCGGGTCGGTCAGGGCGCGCCGGAGCGAGCCGTTGCCGTCGAGCAGCTTGGCCACCGAGAACAGCTCGGCGCCGAGGCCTTCGGTGACGGTGACACTCGCCAGGGCCTCCTGGGCCTTGGCGAGTGACTCCCTCGATGTGCCGCGCATCAGCCGTCCGTTCCGACGGCCTGCCGGGCCGACTCCGAGGCCTCCAGATCGGCCAGGAAGCGCTCGACGGTCCGGCGCTGACGCGCCTCGTCCTCGAGCGACTCACCGACGATCCGGCCCGCCAGCGTGGTCGCCATGGTGCCGACCTCGCTGCGCAGCGAGGCGACGGCCTGGGCGCGCTCGGCGTCGATCTGGGCCCGCGCGTGCGTCACGATCCGCTCGGCCTCGGTGTTGGCCTGTTCACGCAGCTCCGCGATGATGAGCGCGCCTTGCTCACGCGCGTCCTCGCGGATCTTCGCGGCTTCCTGGCGTGCTTCCGCCAGCTGCGCGTTGTACTTGTCGAGGGCCGCCTTCGCCTCGGCCTGGGCCGCCTTGGCCTCGTTCATTCCGCCTTCGATCGCCGCGGTCCGGTCGGCATAAGCCTTCTCGAACTTCGGAACTACGACCTTGGCGAAGGCGATGGCCAAGAG
>NZ_NFZQ01000003.1 GCF_002165135.1 Pseudomonas sp. SID14000
TCACAAGCACCCACACGAATTGCTTGATTCGATTTGTTAAAGAGCGTTTGGTTAAGAGCTTTTCGTCTCAACCGAGGCGCGCATTCTACGCTTTCCTCATTTGCTGTCAAGCGTTTATTTTGAAGTTTTTTGCGAGAAACTCGTTTAGCTTCAAACACTTGACTCGCTGCGATCTCTCGTAGCGGGAGGCGAATCATACAGCGTTTAGAAGCGCTGTCAACCATCATCTCAACCGCTGGCGATCATTTGATCGCAGCCCTTTCAGCTCTCCCTGAACAACCTAACTCATTGAATTTCAAGAATTTTGTCGTTCCGATGTCGCTGGAAGTGGGGCGCATTATAAGGGGATTCAGAACCCCGTCAACCTCTAATTTCATTTATTCGAAATATTCCAGGCGAAGACCGTATCAAGGCCACCAGGTGTTCGCCACAACACCTTCTGCGCCTATGAGATCGAGCGCCGCCCGCGCGGCGCTTCGCAGCACAAGGCTGCTCCTACATCTGTTTCGGGCCAATTATTCCTGCGCCATTGGCGCGCGCACCCTGGGTGCATGGCAGGAGATTGATGAAGAACAGCAGGCGCAACCTTCGATATTGAATGGAACAGACAAGACGGTCGCGCGCGCCAGGCACAGGAGAGACTGGCCCGAAACAGATGTAGGAGCAGCCTTGTGCTGCGAAGCGCCGCGAGGGCGGCGCTCGATCTCACAGGCGCCAGAAGAACAAAGGCAGGCACCTTTCACAACCAGTGAGGCTCAGCGCGCCGCCACCACGCGCTCATTCGCCTGCCCCCGCTGACGCACAGGCCGCGGCTGCCACCAGTTCTGCCCGGCGTGCGGAGAGTCAAGGCTGACCCGCTCCCCCATCTGCGGCGTGCTCAAACGCACCTGTGTCTGGTTGGCCAGCGCCAGGATGCGTTCGAACGGTTCCTGCCAGCCGTGAATGGAAAGATCGAAGGTGCCGTTGTGAATCGGCAACAGCCAGCGCCCGCGCAAATCCAGATGGGCCTGCAAGCTCTGCTCCGGCTGCATGTGCACATCGGGCCAAGCGACGTTGTAGGCCCCGGTCTCGATCAGGGTCAGGTCGAACGGTCCAAAACGCTCGCCAATCTGCTTGAATCCATCGAAGTAGCCGGTATCGCCACTGAAGAATACTCGCACATCCTCGTCGACGATCACCCACGACGCCCACAAGGTCCGGTTGCTGTCCAGCAGCCCGCGCCCGGAAAAGTGCTGCGCCGGGGTGGCAACAAAGCGCACGCCCTCGACCTCGCTTTCCTGCCACCAGTCCAACTGCCGCACCTTCGCCGGTGCTACGCCCCAGGTCATCAGCAGGTTGCCGACACCCAGCGGCGCCAGGAACATACCCGTGCGCGGTGCCAACTGGCGAATCGCCTGTTCGTCCAGATGGTCGAAGTGATCGTGGGACAGCACCACCGCAGCCAACGGCGGCAACTGGTCCAGCGACAGGGGTGGCGCATGGAAACGCAGTGGGCCGGCCCACTGCACCGGCGAGGCGCGCTCGGCGAACACCGGGTCGGTAATGAAGAAGCGCCCGCGCAGCTTGAGCAATACCGTGGAATGGCCAAGGCGCCACAGGCTACGGTCGGGTGCGTCAAGCACCTGCTGGCGGGTCATGGGCTGGAGGCTGAACGGGGTGGTTGGCCGGGTTTCCGGCGGCTTGCGCAGGAACACGTACTTGAGCCCGATGCGCAGCTTTTTCAATACGCCATCCTGTGGCAACGACGCCTGGTTGTGAAAACGTCCTTCCCGCTGGGGCGCCGGCTCGCCGGCAGGGTTGGCCAAAGGGACCATCAGCAACAATCCGAGCAACAGGAAAGCCTTCATGCTACCCCACAATGATCGGATCAACCGTGAATTGGCTTGTAAGGTCATTTTTCGTCGATGAAACACTGTTCAACAATGTTCATGCGAGTTATGCGATAAACGGTACTCCGGCAGGAGAACGATGACCATGATGGATAAACACAGCGGCAAAGGCCTTTCATTCGTCAAACGCATCTACCTGCCGCGTGTCATCGGCCTTGGGATCGGCCTGTTCAGCGTCATGGCCGCCATGGCACCGCTGTCGCCGCCGACCTGGGTATGGCTGCTGGTGCTGTTCAACGGTCTGCTGTGGCCGCATGCGGCCTACCTGTGGGCTACCCGTTCGGCCGCGCCTTACCACGCAGAACAGCGCAACCTGGTGCTGGACTCCCTAATGGGTGGGTTCTGGACCGCCGCCATGCAATTCAACCCATTGCCCAGCGTGACCGTGCTGTCGATGATGACCATGAACAACGTCGCCGCCGGCGGCAAACGCCTGGTCGTTCGCGGGGTGCTGGCCCAGCTGGCCGGCATGCTCGTCGCGATCCTGCTGCTCGGCCCCGGCCTGCAACTGAACGCCACGCCGCTGCAGATCTATGCCTGCCTGCCGATGCTGACGCTCTACCCACTGGCGCTGGGCTGGGTCTGCTACCAGCTGGCCATCAAACTGGCCGACCACAAGCGCCAGCTAAGCGCCCTGAGCCTCACCGACAGCCTGACCGGCTTGCTCAACCACGGCGCCTGGAAAGACCTGCTGCTGCTGAAGTTCCAGGCCTGCCAGCAGCAGCAAGGGCACGCGGTGATTGCCCTGATCGACATCGACCACTTCAAGACCATCAACGACACCTTCGGCCACGTGGTCGGCGACTGTGTGCTGCGCCAGCTCAGCGCCGAGCTGCGGCGCAACCTGCGCGAAGGCGACCAGGCCGGGCGCTACGGTGGTGACGAATTCTGTGTGATCTTGCCGGACACCAGCGAGGCCCAAGCCTGCCAGGCCATGGAGCGCCTGCGCGAGCGGGTCGCCAGCTACCGTAACCCGCAGTTGCCGCACCTGCGCATCAGTCTAAGCATCGGCCTGTCGGCATTCGAAGCCGACCTGGAGTCACCCGAACACTGGCTCGAACAGGCGGACAAGGCACTATACACCGCCAAGCATGCTGGCCGGGACCAGATCAATTTTGCCCGCAGCGACGCTGCGGCGCTCAGGCTGGCCTATCCTGATTGAACCTCCTTCCTGACTGCCTGGCGGGAGGCTGCCTGAAGGAGCCCGCATGGCCAGGACCGCCAACCTTCCACCCTCCAGCCCCACACCGCGCTTCCAGGTGCGTCACCTCATTGCAGGCTTCAGCGCAGTTTTCGGCTTGGCCTGCCTGGTCATCCTCGGCGCCCTGTTCAATATCGCGGGTACTCTTGACCATCAGGAGCGCCAGCGCAGTGCCCTGCAGGCGTCCAAGGCGCTGGAACAACGCCTGCTTGCCTCGCGCCAGTTCCTGTCCAGCTACGCCGTGTGGGATGCTGCCTTTGAACACCTGGCGGGCCAGGCCGACTGGAAATGGGCCTACGAAGAAAAGAACGTGGGCGAATCGCTGTACAGCGCCAGCGGCTATGAAGGGGTGTTCGTGGTGGAGGACACACGCACCACCTACGCGCTGTTCAAAGGCCAGCCTACCCAGGCAGCGGCCAATACCTATATTGATGCAGCGCTGCAGCCAATCATCGACCAGGCCCGGGCTGCAGCCATACCACGCGAACAGATCACCCGTTTCGTCCTGTTCAACGGTTGGCCGGCCGTGCTCAGTGCGGCGGCGGTGCGCCCGGACCGGGATGTCACCGATAGCGAGGTCAGTCAGGCGCCGGTGATGCTGTTCGTCGACCAGCTCACCGAGGACAAGCTGGCGCAACTGAGCAGCGGTGCCGGCCTGACTGGCATGCATGTGGAAAAAGATGATGTGGGTGAGCACGGCCACCTGCGCATCGACCTCGGCGATACGGGCTACCACCTCTCCTGGAGCAGCCCGTTGCCAGGGCACCAGTTGCTGCGAGCTGTGTTGCCCCCACTGGCAGGTGCCTTGCTGATACTCGGTCTGGTCATGCTGTACCTGTTCCGCCATGCCTTGCGCAGTTCGCGGGCGATCGAGCTCACGCTCGCCCATCTGCAGCAGAGCAACCAGGCACTGGAGGCCAGCGAGCAGCGTTTTCGTGCGGTAGCCGAGTCGGCCTCCGACTGGATCTGGGAAACCGATCGGCATCAACGCCTGACCTACCTGTCACAACGCTTTGTCAACGTCACCGGCTACCCGGTAAACGACTGGCTCGGCCACCCGCTCAATCAGTTGCTGGCCTGCGATACCACACCGCTCTCGCCGTGGCTGGATGCCCTGGCCGCGGCCGACCCACAACAACTGGCCAACCTGCGCTGCACCTACCGCGACCAGAATGGCCAGAACCGCTACTGCCGGGTTTCGGCCCGCGCCATCTGGTACGACGGCAAGCCCGTCGGCTTTCGCGGCACCGCAAGCGACATCACCGACGAAGTCGACGCCCATGCGCGCATCCAGCACCTGTCGCTGCACGACCCACTGACCGGGCTGGCCAACCGCAACAAGCTCGCCCGACACCTCGAGCAGGCACTGTTGCGCGGCAGCGATTCACCGCCACTGACCTTACTGCTGCTGGACCTGGACAACTTCAAGCCGATCAACGACTCCCTCGGCCATGCCGCCGGTGACGCCGTGCTGCAAGAGGTAGCAACCCGCCTGCGCGACAGTACCCGCGATGGCGACCTGGTCGCACGCCTGGGCGGAGACGAGTTCCTCCTGGTGCTCAGTGGCATGGACAACCGCAGCGAGATCGACCGCTTCTGTGCGCGCCTGATCAGCCTGCTGCAGCAACCCATCGTCTTCGATAGCCAGCCCCTGCACGTTGGCGCCAGCATCGGTGTCGCCCAGACCCGCACCCAGGGCTTCGATGCCGGCGAGCTGATCCGCTGTGCCGACATCGCCCTGTACCAGGCCAAGGCCGACGGCAAGAACACCTGGCGCTATTTCGCTGCCGAAATGAACCAGCAGATCCAGTACCGCCGCCAACTCGAGAACGACATGCGGCGGGCCCTGCGCAATCAGGAGTTCGCGCTGCATTACCAGCCGCGCTACCGCCTTAGCGACCTGCGCATCGTCGCGGTCGAGGCCTTGCTGCGCTGGCAGCATCCGCAGGAGGGATTGCTGGGGCCGGATACCTTTATTCCGTTGGCCGAGCAGAGCGACATCATTGTCGCACTGGGCCGCTGGGTGCTGCGCGAAGCCTGCCGCACAGCCCACGACTGGCCTGCCGACGTACTGGTTTCGGTGAACCTGTCGCCTGCGCAGTTCCTGCGCAGCGATGTGGTGGCCGATGTGCGCGAGATCCTGCTGGAAACCGCCTTCCCTGCCCAGCGCCTGGAGCTGGAAATTACCGAGAACGTGATGCTCAACGACATCGAAGGTGCGCTAGGCACCATGCTATCGCTCAAGGAGCTGGGCGTGCGCCTGAACATGGACGACTTCGGCACAGGCTACTCGTCGCTAGGCTACCTGCGCACCTACCCGTTCGACAGCATCAAGATCGACAAACGCTTCATCAGCGGGCTGAACAACACCGGCGGCAGCGACCGCGCCGTAGTCCAGGCCATCATCAACCTGGGCGAAGCCATGGGCCTGACGGTGACGGCCGAAGGGGTGGAGAGCGAGCAGCAGCTCATGGCACTGGAGAAGGACCGTTGCCATGAGGTGCAGGGCTATTACCTGAGCCGGCCGCTGGACAGTGCGGGGCTCAAGGCGTTGTTGCAGCAGGCATCCCAGCGTTCGGCGCCCTACCTGTAGCGCGTGGAAGTAACTGTCTTGCCCTGGTTTGAATGATTACCCCTGTGGGAGCGGGTTCACCCGCGAAGAATGCGGCGCGGTACATGGCACCGGCTTCGCCGGTGTTCGCGGGTGAACCCGCTCCCACAGGGATAGTGCAGGCTTTCGAAGTTCGAGCGAGGCGATTGCTCCGCTGTTACAGAGCGGAATTCCGCTGCAACCTGCGCTCAGCCACGATTTCTGGCAGGTCGCGTCGGCTCAGGTAGGTGCGCAGCGGTTCACCGATGTTCAAACGGTCATCCACGTGCTGCTCCAGCAACAGCGCCAGCCGTTCACGGCACAGGGCCATGCGCAGCCCTTGCTCGGGCCGCCAGACAAACTCGCTACAAGGCGTGATGCTGGCGTCGGCCACGTCCATGCCGAACGAATCTTCGGAAAAACGCACGATATGCACACCGCGCTTGCCATGAAAACCGACAAAGCCCTTGAGCTGGTCGGCAGCGTTGCAAATATCCTGGGAAGTGATGGCCATGACGTAACCTCGCAATGAAATCGGAAGATACGCACGCCAGACAGGAAAGGGTCGCCTCTGCCGGGCAACTCGTGACTGGCAGCCTAGCGCAAGCCACCGCACAGACGCTACGCTTTTCATCGATCAGCAGCCACCATCAACCTGCGAATGCAGCACCTCCCCCAGCCACTGCATGAAGCGATGGAAGTGCTGACCCGCTACCAGGCCAAGGAAATGGGGTCGCGTGGCATTCGCGTGAACATTCTGGCGCCGGGGGCGATCGAGACTGATTTGGGTGGCGGAGTGGTGCGGGATGTTCCTCTGAATTCGAGAATCCGGGGCCACAAAGTGGCCCCCTGCTTCATTGCTCATGCACCTGCACACTGGCGGTCATCCCCGCGCTCAGGGTCACCCCCTCCGGCACCTGGTCCAGGCGAATCCTGACCGGTATCCGCTGCGCCAGGCGTACCCAGTTGAAGGTCGGCTCAACCTCCGGCAGCAACTGGCTGTCCGGGTTGCTGTTGCGGTCGGTGATACCACGGCTGATGCTCTCCACATGGCCTTGCATCGGCTCACCCGCCCCCATCAGCCAGACCTTCACCGCATCCCCCACACGAATGCGCGGCAGCTTGGTTTCCTCGAAATAGGCCTGGATATAGAAGGTTGAATCGTCCACAAGGGCCATCACCGGCTCCCCGGTATTCACATAGTTGCCCTCGGCCAGGCGCAGGTTGGTGATATGCCCGCTGCGCGGTGCCCGCACTTCACTGCGCGCCAGGTTGATTTTGGCAACCTGCAACTGCGCCTCAGCCTCATGCAGCTCACCGCGGGCAATGGCCGCATTGATCTGGGCGTTTTCCCGCAATTCGGCACTGATCGCCTCCGGCCCCAGGGCAGTACGCCGGGCCGCTTCACGCTCGCGCAGGCGCAGTTGCTGGGTGCGGGTCTCGGTCACGGCACTGGCCTGGTAGAAGGCCGCCTGGAAGCGTTCGCGGTCGATGCTCATCAGCAGATCACCGGCCTTGACCTGTTGGTTATCTCGGGCCTTCAGCTCGCGCACCCAGCCAGACACATCGGGGGCGATCACCACGACATCGGCGCGCACTCGGGCATCGCGGGTCCAGGGGGTGAGCATGTAGTACTGCCACAGCTGATAGCCGGCGAACACGGCAACGGCCACTACACACAAGGTGACCAAGGTACGTACGGCCGCACGCATCGAAACACTCCTTTATAAAGTTCCCAGCAGTCGCACTACCAGGAACAACACACAAACGAACAGCGCCGCGTCAAACAGCGCTTCATGCCAGATCCAGCGCCCCAACGGCGTGGCCTGCACCAGCAGACGCAGCAGCCCGGTAAGCAACAGCGCCAGTAACACATAAACCAGGAAGGGACTGAACAGCACGCCGCCCACTTCCCACTCACGCAACCCCATGGGCTTCCTCCTGCCAGCGGCACCATTTGCCCCAGCTTTTCTGCAATTGCAGCACGGCCCCTTCGGCCAACCGCAACGGATCGCTAGAGGGTAGCTGGCGCAAGGCGCCAATGAACTGTTCGCTGGCTGCATCCAGGCGCTGACCACGCCCGGGCGCCGGCCCCTTGGCCAGCACTGCCTCTACCTGCTGCAAGTATTCGCGCTCGGCCTGCCCCAACGGGGCCTGGGCGACCGCCAGGCACATGCGCAGGTGCACCAGTTCATCGCCGATATCCAACCCATGCAGGCCGTCATCCCAGCGCTTGCGCTCGCTCTCGGGCAGCTCGCCGGCATACCGCGCCAGTTGCATCAGGCGGTCAGCCATGCGCCCACCGAACCAGCTGTCAGCGCCGCGCAAGTCGCGCCGGGTCAGGCGCACCAGGTCGCTCTGGGTGGCTGCGCGCAGGCGCCGGCCCAGCCAGGCCGGGTGGCGAAACACCAACAAGCGGAAGGCCATCACCGCCGCCGACACTCCCACCAGCATGGCCAAGGCACTGTTGAGCATGCTGGCCACACCGAACTGCATGACGTTGAGCGGCGACACCAGCACGATGAAGTGCAGGCAATAGGAGGTAGCCGTGGCCCCAGTCCGCGGGTGAGCCATACCCAACGCACCGAGAAACAGCGGCACGCCCATGCCCAGACACAGCATGGCGAAGCTGCTCCATTGCGGCAGCAGAATCTGCCCGACCAGAAACGCCGTGGGTATCGCCAGGCAGATCCCGCGCAAAAAGCTCAGACCGATCTGCGCACCGTTCTCGCGGCTGGCGAACAGGCTGCAGACCACGCAGGTCAGCACCAGGCCCCCCGGTGCCGAAGGCCAGGCAGTGGCCAGCCAGAAGCCGCTCATTACCAGAAAGGCCAGCGCACTGCGTGAGCCGAACAGCAAGGCCAGCGACCAGTCGCGGTGCGCAGCCAGGCCCTGGGACACATCCTTGGGCGCCCTGCCCGCCTCCACATCATCCAGCGCCTGGCTGGCGGCCATGGCGTAATCCAGCAGCAGCGCCATACGCGCCAGGCAGAAGTGCTCCACCGGGCTGATCTGTTCATCGTGGGCGACATCCCAGATGCGCTGGCGCAGCAACAACAGGCTGGGCTGGTCAGGCTTGCCCAGCAGCGCACGCACCTCCTCCAGCCAGGGTGCCAGGTGTTCGGCCTCACGCTCATCAAGTTGCCGCCACTGCCGGCGTACCGAGCGGGAGATGCGCAACAGCACCATCAGTTTCTGGCTCAGGCCTCGAATGGCGCGGGCACGCTGGCGCCCACGATTGCCTTCGAACCAGGCGTGTTCGCGTTGGCTGTCGATGGCAACGATACGCCCCAGGCTCTCCAGCAAGCCTTTGCGCGCCTCGTCTTCACCGCCCAGCATGGCACTGGCGGCCTGCAGGCCGTTCTGCCATGCCTGGCGGGCCTGCCCGCCCAGTTGCTGCTCTACCCGCATGGGCCAGAGCAAGGCGCTGCTGGCGGTGGCACAGAAGATACCCAGGCAAATCTCGGTGCAGCGCGCCACGGCCTGGTCGAACACCTGCAACGGGTGGTCGATGGCCGGCAGGGCGATGATCGCCGCGGTGTAGCCAGCCAGCACGAAGGCATAGGCCCAGGCGCTGCGCAGCTGGGTGGAGGCGGCGGTGCACAGGGCCAGCCACAGGGCCAATGTAAGCAGGAACAGCCATGGGGTCTGGGCGAACAGGCCGATGAACAGCACCGAGGCAAACGTACCGACCAGGGTGCCGGCCAGCCGTGCCAAGCCCTTCTGCACCACCATGCCCGACAGCGGCTGGGCGACGATGAAAGCGGTCATCAGTGCCCAGGACGGTTGCTCCAGGCCCCAGCGCATCGCCAGCCACAGCGCCAGGCCACCACCGAGCAGGGTCTTGATGGCGAACTTGAGGGCGAGGCTGCTGGGGGCGAACAGGGCCTGGAGGGTGATGGGCACGAGGCGGACCTTGCGGGGATGGTCTTGTAGAAAGATAGACAATGGTGGGAAGGATAAAGCGGAAACGATTAATTAGCTAGCTAATCATCTTTACTGAGAGGCAACACAAAAATTGCAGGCAAAAAAAATGGGCGACCGAAGTCGCCCTAAATGCCTTGCGTGCTCGTGTACCCGGAAGGTCAGCGCGGTTTGCGCTTGTTTGAGTCCTTCCAGATGAAAATGCCCAGACCGGCAAAGAAGGCGACCATCAACCCGACCGTTACCACACCGGCGATAACCACATTGTCGAAGAACATGCTGGCCTCCCCATTCGTTTGCCGTTGTCCGATGGGTGCAAGTTAACCAATGTTAGGGCGGGGAAAATTGATCGGTGTCAATGGTGCCCGGGGCCGGGCACGCGAGGCGGGTGCAGGGTTGACCTGCGTCAAGTTTCAGCGCTTCTTCGGCTTGCCCTTGGGCTTCTTTTTCCTGGAGGTGTTCAACGGCAGGGCCTGCTCGAACGCATTGCGCATTTCGTTCAGGCGCTTTTCCTTGAGGTCGTGGACGCGCTTGGCGCGTTCGGCATCGAAATCGATGAGGTTGTCTTGGCTCATGGTTGGGCTCGACGATCAACTGAGACTTGCATGATGAAGCCAGGCGCAGGCGCTGACCAGCCCCGCGTCAGACTTCTATGTCCACCAGCAGCCCCTGGCGTACATGCTCACCCATCAATGGCGCCACCGGCACGGTATTGTCGGCGTTGACCTCGTCACCCGGCATCGCACTGTAGCGTTCGTCGTCACCCTTCTGTCGGCGTTGCTGCTGGCGGCGCTGCTCATCGCGCAGCAGCAGCGCCTGCTCCTGCGGGTCACGCTGGTGCTTGAGGTCGATGGCACTTTCGCCGGATGCAGGCTGCGTCGGCACCACCGGCTTGATATCGGGAGTCGGCTTGACCGGGTCCTGTTGCGAGGTCACCGGGGCGGCACTGAGCGGAATGATCGGTGGCAACATGGACGTTCTCCTATGCCCCCTGTATCGGCAGGTGCGGTTTTACCTTGATGGCATGCACAACACTTATTCGGCTTCGTCGTCAGGGCCGTCGTCGGTTGGCGAGCTGGCCTCGCTCCAGGGCCGCTTGTACACCTGCTGCCAGACCGCGTCCATGTGCTCGCGCAGCAGCTGCGGCGCAGCCTTGAGCGAGGCACTGTCCTCGCGCTCACCGCCGATCGGCTCTTCACCTGCCGGGATAATCAGCGACTGGCCGGTGATGCTGTAGCTGGCCTGCCCTTCGCGCATTTCGATGGCGATGTCGTGCGGGTCGATGCCCCCGCCGCAGAAGGCGTGGCTGGCAACCGTCACCTCGGCGACGCCATCCTTGTTCAGGTCGCCGACATCGCTGACGTCATTGTAGAAGTCCACATCCAGGTCCAGGCCCGGGCAGGTGGTTTCCTGCTCGATCTGCCAGCGCGCCTTGAACGCGTCGTTTTCGGCGGTGCGTCCGTACAGCGTGGCCCTGAGTACCACCTTGTCCACCTCCTGCTCGCTTTCCGGGTCGCTGGCCTGGCCATCGCTGCGGCTCAATACCAGCAGGCCTTCACCGTCGCGGTCACGAAAGTGCACGCTCTTGATCGGCGTCTGCACACCCAGTACCTCAAGCTGCTCCATCGGGATGGCGGGCAAGGTCTCGAAGTTTTTCTGCTCGCAGGCGGCCAGCAGCAACAGGCTGCCCACGGCCATCGAGGTGCTGATCCAGCGGTGCTTGGCAGACATGTCGATCCGGAGCCCTCGTCGGCAGCGCGGTGGGGGGCGATGAAGCGGCTAGACTGTTGCACTACCTATCGTACTTCGGCACCTTTCGATGCGCTCGGCACTTTGGTCTGACCGGCCGATCCGTTAACATAATCGGCTTTTTCATCGCGGGAGTTCAGGCAGTATGGCGCAGCAGTATCAACCGGGGCAACGCTGGATCAGCGACAGCGAAGCCGAGCTCGGCCTGGGTACCATCCTGGCGCAGGATGGCCGCCTGTTGACCGTGCTCTACCCGGCCACTGGCGACACCCGCCAGTATTCCCTGCGCAATGCGCCGCTGACCCGCGTGCGCTTCTCGCCAGGTGACCAGATCACCCACTTCGAGGGCTGGAAGCTGACCGTGCGCGAGGTCGAGGATATCGACGGGCTGATGGTCTACCACGGTCTGGACGGGCAAAACCAGCCGCGCACCCTGCCGGAAACCCAGCTGTCGAACTTCATCCAGTTCCGCCTGGCCAGCGACCGCCTGTTCGCCGGGCAGATAGACCCGCTGTCGTGGTTCAGCCTGCGCTACAACACCCTGCAGCACACCAGCAAACAGATGCAGTCGGCGCTCTGGGGCCTGGGCGGCTGCCGCGCCCAACCCATCGCCCACCAGTTGCACATCGCCCGCGAAGTCGCCGACCGCAGCGCGCCGCGCGTTTTGCTGGCCGACGAAGTGGGCCTGGGCAAAACCATCGAGGCCGGCCTGGTGATCCACCGCCAGCTGCTGTCGGGCCGGGCCAGCCGAGTGCTGATCCTGGTGCCGGAAAACCTCCAGCACCAGTGGCTGGTGGAAATGCGCCGCCGCTTCAACCTGCAGGTAGCCCTGTTCGACGCCGAGCGTTTCATCGAAAGCGACGCCAGCAACCCGTTCGAGGATGCCCAGCTGGCGCTGGTGGCCCTGGAGTGGCTGGTCGACGATGAAAAGGCCCAGGACGCGCTGTTCGCCGCCGGCTGGGACCTGATGGTGGTGGACGAAGCCCACCACCTGGTCTGGCACGAAGACCAGGTCAGCGCCGAATATGGCCTGGTTGAACAGTTGGCCCAGGTGATCCCGGGCGTGCTGCTGCTCACTGCCACCCCCGAGCAGCTCGGCCAGGACAGCCACTTCGCCCGCCTGCGCCTGCTCGACCCCAACCGTTTCCACGACCTGGCCGCCTTCCGCGCCGAGAGCGAACACTATCGCCCGGTGGCCGAAGCCGTACAGGAACTGCTCGACGAAGGCCGCCTGTCGCCCAAGGCCCACGCCACCATCCTGGGCTTCCTGGGTGCCGAAGGCGAAGCCCTGCTGGCCGCGGTCAGCGATGGCGATACCCAGGCCAGTGCGCGCCTGATCCGCGAGCTGCTAGACCGCCACGGCACCGGCCGCGTGCTGTTCCGTAACACCCGCGCGGCGATCCAGGGCTTCCCGGAGCGCCAGCTGCACCCTTACCCACTGGCCACGCCCGAGCAGTACCGCGACCTGCCAGCCGGCGAGCACGCCGAGCTGTATCCGGAAGTCGCCTTCCAGGCCCAGGGCGAGGTGGCCGACGACGAACGCTGGTGGCGTTTCGACCCGCGCGTCGACTGGCTGATCGACACCCTGAAGATGCTCAAGCGCACCAAGGTGCTGGTGATCTGCGCCCATGCCGAGACAGCGATGGACCTGGAAGACGCCCTGCGCGTGCGCTCCGGCATCCCGGCCTCGGTATTCCATGAAGGCATGAGCATCCTCGAACGCGACCGTGCCGCCGCCTACTTCGCCGACGAAGAGTTCGGCGCACAGGTGCTGATCTGCTCCGAGATCGGCAGCGAAGGCCGTAACTTCCAGTTTGCCCACCATCTGGTGATGTTCGACCTGCCAGCGCACCCGGACCTGCTCGAACAGCGCATCGGCCGCCTCGACCGTATCGGCCAGAAGCACACCATCCAGCTGCATATCCCGTACCTGCAGGAGAACCCGCAAGAGCGCCTGTTCCAGTGGTACCACGAAGGCCTCAACGCCTTCCTCAACACCTGCCCTACCGGCAACGCCCTGCAGCACCAGTTCGGCCCACGCCTGCTGCCGCTGCTCGAAGGTGGCGAAAGCAAGGCCTGGGAAGCCCTGGTGGCCGAGGCCCGCAGCGAGCGCGAACGCCTGGAAGCCGAACTGCATACTGGCCGTGACCGCCTGCTGGAGCTCAATTCCGGCGGTGCCGGCGAAGGCCAGGCGCTGGTCGAGGCCATTCTCGAGCAGGACGACCAGTTCGCCCTGCCGATCTACATGGAGACCCTGTTCGACGCCTTCGGCATCGACAGCGAAGACCATTCCGAGAACGCCCTGATCCTCAAGCCGAGCGAGAAGATGCTCGACGCCAGCTTCCCGCTGGGCGATGACGAAGGCGTGACCATCACCTACGACCGTGGCCAGGCGCTGTCGCGCGAGGACATGCAGTTCCTCACCTGGGAACACCCGATGGTACAAGGCGGCATGGACCTGGTGCTGTCCGGCTCGATGGGCAACACTGCCGTGGCGCTGATCAAGAACAAGGCGCTCAAACCCGGCACCGTGCTGCTTGAACTGCTGTTCGTCAGCGAGGTAGTGGCACCGCGCAGCCTGCAACTGGGCCGTTACCTGCCACCGGCGGCATTGCGCTGCCTGCTCGATGCCAACGGCAACGACCTCGCGTCCCGCGTTGCCTTCGAAACCCTCAACGACCAGCTGGAAAGCGTGCCGCGCGCCAGCGCCAACAAGTTCGTCCAGGCCCAGCGTGACGTACTGGCCCAGCGCATCGGCAGTGGCGAGGCCAAGGTCATGCCGACCCACGTCGAGCGCGTGGCCGAGGCCCAACGCCGCCTGGCAGCGGAAGCCGACGAAGAGCTGGCCCGTCTGGTCGCGCTGCAAGCGGTCAACCCGAGCGTGCGCGACAGCGAGATCGAGGCGCTGCGCAAGCAGCGCGAAGAGGGCCTGGCGATGCTGGAGAAAGCGGCACTGCGCCTGGAAGCCATTCGCGTGCTGGTGGCTGGCTAGTCCCGACCCAGAGCTCCCATAGGGCTGCCTTGTGCTGCATCCTGTGGGAGCGGGCATGCCCGCTCCCACAGGGGCAAACTCTATATTCCGGGCTGCGATCAGGTTCATAACCAAATCGTAGGAATCAATGTGCCATTAGTCAGGAAGGGTTAAACACCTCTTCCTATACTGCCTCTGGACAGTCTGCACAGGGTTGTAGCGCAGACGAGTGAAAACTCGACCAAGAGGCACTCCATGGAATGGCTGGGGCTGCAACTGTTCGCCGATTTGCCGGCAACCGGGCGCATTGTCATCGATTGCCGGCATGACCCGTTCCTGGTCCTGCTCGCCTACTTCGTCGCCTGTGCGGCCTGCTTCGCCACCCTGGACATGGCCGAGCGCCAGTCCCACAGCGAAGACCCGACCGCCCACCGGCAATGGAACATGCTCGGTGCCTGCTGCCTGGCCGGTGGCATCTGGGCCATGCACTTCATCAGCATGCTGGCCTTCCAGGCGCCAGTGGAAGTGCATTATGACGCGTCGCTGACCATCCTTTCGCTGCTCATCGCTCTGGCCGTTGCCTGGCTGGCCATGCACAGCCTCGACCGCAGCCAGATGCGCGCACACCATTACCTGCAAAGTGCAGTGCTGATCGGCCTGGGCATCATCCTCATGCACTTCGTCGGTATGGCCGCCCTGGAAACCGGCGCCCGCCAGTACTACCAGAGCGGCCTGCTGCTGGCCTCTACCACCATTGCCCTGCTCACCAGCCTGACGGCGCTGTGCCTGGCCCGCTACTTCCGTCAGGGCAGCGGTACCCTGCACCAGGCCATGAAGTACGGCGCCAGCGTGCTGATGGCCGGCGGCATCGTCGCCACCCACTTCACCGCAATGTCGGCCATGACCCTGGTCATCCCGGCCGACACTGCCCTGCGCCTGCCCTCTGGCGACAACAGCCTGCAACTGGGGCTGGGTATCGGCTTCATCACCCTGCTGATCAGTGGTGCCAGCATCAGTACCGCACTGGCCGACAAGAAGCTGCAAAGCAAGGAGCACGACCTGCGCCGGGTCAGCGTGCTGCTCAGCCAACTGGACCAGGCCCGCGCTTCGCTGCAGCAGGCCGCGCACTACGATGCCCTGACCAACCTGGTCAACCGCCGCGGTTTCAACCAGGTGTTCGCCGAACGCCTGGCCGAACACCAGGCCACGGAAAGCCGCCTGGCGGTGATGTTCCTCGACATCGACCATTTCAAACGCATCAACGACAGCCTCGGCCACGACGCCGGCGACGAACTGCTCAAAGTGATCGCCAGCCACATCAAGGCCGCCACCCGCAACCACGACCTGGTCGCGCGCTTTGGTGGCGACGAGTTCTGCGTGGTCACCAGCCTCAACAGCCGCGACGAAGCCCGCCACCTGGCCCAGCGCATCATGCAAAGGATGAAAGAGCCCATCGACCTGGGCGGCCGACGCATGGTCATGACCACCAGCATTGGCATCAGCATCTTCCCCGACGATGGCATCACCGCCGAAGAGCTGCTCAAACATGCCGACCTCGCCCTGTACCAGTCCAAGGGCAGCGGGCGCAACAGCCTGAACTTCTTCAACGACAGCCTGAAGACCCGGGCGTCGATTGCCTTGCAACTGGAAGAAGAACTGCGCCTGGCCCTGCTAGAGGAGCATGGGCTATGCGTGCACTACCAGCCGATTTTCGACCTGCGTAGCAGGCAAGTGGCCAAACTGGAAGCCCTGGTGCGCTGGCAACACCCGCAACACGGTCTGCTCGGGCCCGAGCGTTTTGTCGCCATCGCCGAAGCCAACGGCCTGATTTTAGACCTCGACCTGTGGGTACTGCGCCACGCCTGCGCCGATCTGGCCTACCTGCAGCGCCATGGCGACGGCAACCTGAAGGTCACGGTCAATTGCTCCGCCGTCACCCTCAGCCACGACGAACTGCCCAACGAGGTGGAGAAGGCGCTGTTCCACGCTGGGCTCGCTCCCCGGCAGCTGGAACTGGAAGTGACCGAGAACGCCCTGATGGGTGACATCCAGCGCACGGTCAACCTGCTCAAGCGCGTGCGCGCCCTGGGCGTGGCGCTGTCGATCGATGACTTCGGCACCGGCTACTCGTCGCTGGCCTACCTCAAGCGCCTGCCGCTGGACGTGCTGAAGATCGACCGCAGCTTCCTGCAGGATGTACCGGGTACCCAGAAGGACCGCGAGATCGTCCAGGCGATCATCGTCATGGCGCATACCCTGCATTTGCAGGTGGTCAGCGAGGGCGTGGAAACCGACGAACAGCTGGCGTTCCTCGAGGCCCACGGCTGCGACTACCTGCAGGGCTACCTGCTGGGCCGCCCGGAGCCGCTGGCCGAACTGCGGCCACTACTGGAGCGGCTGCAGCGCCAGAGCAGTGTGCTCACCCCTTGCGGCGGTACAGTTCAACCAGGGTCGCCGGATCTTTTTGCAGATAGCCCTGGCTTCCGTGCAGGCGCATCAATTGCGCAGCGAGGCCACTGAGCGGCGTCGCCGCCCCCTGTTCGCGGGACAACTTGACCGCACCATCCAGATCCTTGAGCAGCGTGCGCACGTGCCACTTGATCGGCTCGAAGCGGCTCTCGGCCATTTGCGGCGCGAGGATCTGCAACGGTTTGGAATCTGCAAAGCCGCCAGCCAGCGCTTCGGCGAGCAGAGTCGCGTCGACACCGGACTGTTCAGCCAAGGCCACCACTTCGGCAATCACCAAGGCATTGCAGGCCACGATCATCTGGTTGCAGGCCTTGGTCACCTGGCCCGCACCCACCGCCCCCATGTGCGTCACGCGCTGGCCAAGTACCTGCAGCACCGGCCGGGCGCGCTGCAGGTCGGCCGCCTCGCCACCAACCATGATCGCCAGGGTGCCGGCTTCGGCACCGGGCGTACCGCCGGACACTGGCGCATCCAGCCAGGCCATGCCGCACAGCGCCGCCAGTTCGGCGGCCATCTCACGGGTGGCGGTGGGTTCCAGGCTGGAGAAATCGATCAGTAATTGGCCGCTGCGCCCGCCCAGGGCAATGCCTTGCTCGCCAAACACCACCTCGCGCACTACCGCCGTGTCGGCCAGGCACAGCAGTAGCATTTCGCTGTCGCGGCACAGTTCGGCAGGGCTGTTGGCCTGGCGCGCGCCAGCGGCGACCAGTGCGGCGCACTTGTCCGGGCTGCGGTTCCACACAGTCAGTGGGTAGCCTGCAGCCAGCAGGCGCCGGCACATGGGCAAGCCCATCAGACCGATGCCGGCGAATCCAAGCGAAGGTAGTTGTGAGCTCATCAATGACTCCAAACAAATTCGATATCGATCCGGGCCGCTTTGCGGCCTTCGCGGGGCACGCCCGCTGCAACAGGACTGCAAGGCAGCCCCCATTACGCATCCCGTAAACTGTTACCGCCACGCCGAATTGTTACTTCCCTCTACCTGTCCTGAGCGCCCTCAAGCACCAAAACAGGCCTGCTGCGCATTTTCGCGCACCAAAAAAGATCACACCTCTGCCGGGCGCTTCACCTGGATCACGATGAACGGCGAAACCACCACCGCCCAGATCTCTGGATCGCGGCTTTGCAGGTCCTGAGCCTGCTCGGCCGTCACCGGCCCAACAGTGCCATCACTACGCCACTTGGCGAAGATCTCGCTGCGATTCTCGGCCATCGCCTCGGCAACGGCGATCAGGTCGAGGCTTGGGTCGACCCAAATCAGGTCACCCTTGGCCCAGAAGCGCTCCAGCGCTTTCCACTCGATGATTGCCGTCTCGCCAAGCAATTTGGCATAGAGGGTGCTTGTTTGATCAGTCATGGGTGGTATCCGCAAAAATCGGCCAATAAAAAGGCCGGCATTTTTGCAGAAAAACCCGGTTTCAAATATGTAATTTGGTCGATGGATCCCGAAGTTGTGGGGCGGGGTCACAGATGCAGGCAGTTTGATGGCGCCTTTCTGTATCTTTGTGTCGATCAAGCGACAACCCAGGAAACAGGCACTTTTCGACCGCTTTTCAAGCGCTCGAACAGCGCTCTACACTGCACCGGTACAGTTCCGGGACATGTTCCGGGGGAAGGTGGGCTTGCGCGTTGGCATGGCCACGCCGCAAATCCCGCCCGGTCTGTAGCCCTGGCCGCCAGGACTATAAGAATTACAACAGAATGAGTGGAGCACTATGATCAAGATTTCCAAGCTGTTCGCCGCAATGGTTCTGGCCGGGGTAGCCAGCCATTCGTTTGCCGCCGATACCATCAAGATCGGGATTGCAGGCCCCAAAACCGGCCCCGTGACCCAGTACGGCGACATGCAGTTCATCGGCGCCAAGCAAGCCATCAAGGATATCAACGCCGCGGGCGGCGTGGATGGCAAGATGCTCGAAGCCAAGGAATACGACGACGCCTGCGACCCTAAACAGGCCGTTGCAGTCGCCAACAAAGTGGTCAACGACGGCGTCAAGTTCGTCATCGGCCACCTGTGCTCCAGCTCCACCCAGCCTGCGTCCGACATCTACGAAGACGAAGGCGTGATCATGATTACCCCGGCCGCTACCTCCCCGGAAATCACCGCCCGTGGCTACAAGCTGATCTTCCGCACCATCGGCCTGGACAGCGCCCAGGGCCCGGCCGCCGGCAACTACATCGCCGACCACGTCAAACCGAAGGTAGTCGCCGTCCTGCACGACAAGCAGCAGTACGGTGAAGGCATCGCCACCGCGGTCAAGCAGACCCTGGAAGGCAAAGGCACCAAGGTTGCCGTTTTCGAAGGCCTGAACGCCGGTGACAAGGACTTCTCCTCGATCATCCAGAAGCTCAAGCAGAACAACGTCGACTTCGTCTACTACGGCGGCTACCACCCAGAGCTGGGCCTGATCCTGCGCCAGGCTCAGGAAAAAGGCCTGAAAGCCAAGTTCATGGGCCCGGAAGGCGTGGGCAACGACTCCATCTCGCAGATCGCCCAGAACGCGTCCGAAGGCCTGCTGGTGACCCTGCCGAAGTCGTTCGACGCCGACCCTGCGAACAAGAAGATCGTCGACGCTATCAAGGCTGACGGCAAGGACCCAAGCGGTCCGTTCGTGTTCCCGGCCTACTCGGCTGTCGAGCTGATCGCCCAAGGTATCAAGGTTGCTGGCTCCGACGACACCGAGAAGGTGGCTGCCGCCATTCACGCCGGCAAGTTCAAGACCCCGACCGGCGAGCTGTCGTTCGACGACAAAGGCGACCTGAAAGACTTCAAGTTCGTGGTCTACGAATGGCACTTCGGCAAGCCGAAGACCGAAGTCTCCCCTCAGTAACTGCGTGACTAATAGCTGACCTACGAGCCCACTGTGCGAGCAGTGGGCTTTGTTTTATGAGGTTCATGGGCCTGATCCCCGCGATCCGGGGGCGGGCTCACCTGAAAATCTTAAAACCGTCACCCGCGGTTTCCTGGCCTTACCCCCGCCAGCGAAATGCAAATCAGGTTTTTAGGAGCGCTGTAATGCCTGAGATCTACCATTTCTTCCAACAACTGGTTAATGGATTGACCATCGGCAGCACCTATGCCTTGATCGCCATCGGCTACACGATGGTGTACGGCATCATTGGCATGATCAACTTCGCCCACGGCGAGGTGTACATGATCGGTTCCTACGTGGCCTTCATCGCCCTGGCGGGCCTGGCCATGATGGGTATCCATTCGCTGCCGATCCTCATGACCGTCGCCTTCGTCGCGACGATCTTCGTCACCAGTGCCTATGGCTACAGTATCGAACGGGTTGCCTACCGCCCCCTGCGCAACAGCAACCGCCTGATCCCGTTGATTTCCGCCATCGGCATGTCGATCTTCCTGCAGAACACCGTCTTGCTGTCGCAAGACTCCAAGGACAAGTCCATCCCCAACCTGATCCCCGGAAGCTTCTCGTTCGGGCCAGGCGGTGCAGAAGAGGTACTGATCAGCTACATGCAGATCCTGGTATTCGCCGTCACCCTGGTGGCCATGACCTGCCTCACCCTGTTCATCTCCCGTTCCCGCCTGGGCCGCGCCTGCCGCGCCTGCGCCGAGGACATCAAGATGGCCAACCTGCTGGGCATCAACACCAACAACATCATCGCCCTCACCTTCGTCATCGGTGCCGCCCTGGCGGCGGTGGCGGCCGTGCTGCTGAGCATGCAGTACGGGGTGATCAACCCCAACGCCGGTTTCCTGGTGGGCCTGAAGGCCTTCACTGCGGCGGTACTGGGTGGCATCGGCAGCATTCCGGGCGCCATGCTCGGCGGGCTGGTGCTGGGCGTGGCCGAAGCGTTCGGTGCCGATATCTTCGGCGACCAGTACAAGGACGTGGTGGCATTCGGCTTGTTGGTTCTTGTCCTGCTATTCCGGCCGACCGGCATCCTGGGCCGCCCGGAGGTTGAAAAAGTATGAACAGAAATCTCAAACAGGCGTTCTTCAGCGCCTTGCTGGTATGGGCCGTAGCGTTCCCGGTACTGGGCCTGAAACTGAGCATCGACGGCATCAGCCTGTCCGTGCACAGCCAGGGTTCCTTCAACCTCAGCATCATTGCCCTGTGCTCGGTGCTGATGTTCCTGCGCGTGCTGTTCGACAAGCAGTGGAGCTCGGTAATGGGCCGCCGTTCGGATCGCAAGCTGATCCCGCCGGCTGTCAGCAACTACCTGACCCTGCCGAAAACCCAGCGCTACGTGATCATGGGCCTGATCGTCGCGGCACTGGTGTGGCCGTTCTTCGGCTCGCGCGGTGCGGTCGACATTGCCACGCTGATCCTGATCTACGTGTTGCTGGGCCTGGGCCTGAACATCGTGGTCGGTCTGGCGGGCCTGCTCGACCTGGGTTACGTCGGTTTCTACGCCGTCGGCGCCTACAGCTATGCCATGCTCTCGCACTACCTGGGCTGGAGCTTCTGGGTATGCCTGCCGATCGCCGGCCTGATGGCCGCTACCTTTGGCTTCCTGCTCGGCTTCCCGGTGCTGCGCCTGCGCGGTGACTACCTGGCGATCGTGACCCTCGGCTTCGGCGAGATCATCCGCCTGTTCCTGCGTAACCTCACCGACTGGACCGGCGGCCCCAACGGCATCAGCAACATCCCCAAGCCGGAACTCTTCGGCCTGACCTTCGAACGCCGTGCCGCCGAGGGCATGCAGACCTTCCATGAGTTCTTCGGGCTGGAATACAACTCGATCAACAAGGTCATCTTCCTCTACCTGGTGGCCCTGCTGCTGGCCCTGCTGGCGCTGTTCGTGATCAACCGCCTGCTGCGCATGCCGATCGGCCGCGCCTGGGAAGCCCTGCGCGAAGACGAGATCGCCTGCCGCGCACTCGGCCTGAACCCGACCGTGATCAAGCTGTCGGCATTCACCCTGGGTGCCTGCTTCGCCGGTTTCGCCGGCAGCTTCTTCGCTGCGCGCCAGGGGCTGGTCACGCCGGAGTCGTTCACCTTCATCGAGTCGGCGATCATCCTCGCCATCGTCGTGCTCGGCGGCATGGGTTCACAACTGGGCGTGATTCTCGCGGCCATCGTGATGATCCTGCTGCCCGAGCTGATGCGTGAGTTCAGCGAATACCGGATGCTGATGTTCGGTGCGCTGATGGTGTTGATGATGATCTGGCGTCCGCAAGGCCTGCTGCCTATGCAACGTCCACACATGGAGCTGCGTCGATGAGCCGCGAAATTCTGCAAGTCAGCGGCCTGAGCATGCGCTTCGGCGGCTTGTTGGCGGTTAACGGCGTGGGCCTGACCGTCAAGGAAAAACAGGTGGTGGCACTGATCGGCCCGAACGGTGCCGGCAAGACCACCGTGTTCAACTGCCTGACCGGCTTCTACAAGCCCAGCGGCGGTACCATCCTGCTCGATGGCCAGCCGATCCAGGGCCTGGCCGGGCACCAGATCGCCCGCAAGGGCGTGGTGCGGACCTTCCAGAACGTGCGCCTGTTCAAGGAAATGACCGCGCTGGAAAACCTGCTGATCGCCCAGCATCGCCACCTGAACACCAACTTCTTCGCCGGCCTGTTCAAGACCCCGAGCTTCCGCCGCAGCGAGAAGGAGGCCATGGAGCGCGCGCAGTACTGGCTGGAGAAGGTCAACCTGACCGAATTCGCCAACCGTACCGCCGGCACCCTCGCCTATGGCCAGCAGCGCCGCCTGGAAATCGCCCGCTGCATGATGACCCAGCCGCGCATCATCATGCTCGACGAACCGGCAGCGGGCCTGAACCCGAAGGAGACCGAAGACCTCAAGGCGCTGATCGCCTACCTGCGTGAATCGCACAACGTCACCGTGCTATTGATCGAGCACGACATGAAGCTGGTGATGAGCATTTCCGACCATATCGTGGTGATCAACCAGGGCACCCCCCTGGCCCACGGCACGCCGGAAGAGATCCGCGACAACCCTGACGTGATCAAAGCCTACCTGGGGGAAGCGTAAATGCTGAAGTTCGAAAACGTTTCCACCTTCTACGGCAAGATCCAGGCGCTGCACAGCGTCAACGTGGAGATCAACCAGGGCGAGATCGTTACCCTGATCGGCGCCAACGGTGCCGGCAAGTCGACCTTGCTGATGACCCTGTGCGGCTCGCCGCAGGCGCACAGCGGCAGCATCAAGTACCTGGGTGAGGAACTGGTCGGCCAGCCGTCTTCGCACATCATGCGCAAGAGCATCGCAGTGGTGCCGGAAGGCCGCCGCGTGTTCTCCCGCCTGACCGTCGAGGAAAACCTGGCGATGGGTGGCTTCTTCACCGACAAGGGCGATTACCAGGAGCAGCTGGACAAGGTGTTGCAGCTGTTCCCGCGCCTGAAGGAGCGTTATATCCAGCGTGGCGGCACCATGTCCGGTGGCGAACAGCAGATGCTCGCCATTGGCCGGGCGCTGATGAGCAAGCCCAAGCTGCTGCTGCTTGACGAGCCCTCGCTGGGCCTGGCGCCGATCATCATCCAGCAGATCTTCGACATCATCGAACAGTTGCGTCGTGATGGCGTGACGGTGTTCCTGGTGGAACAGAACGCCAACCAGGCGCTGAAGATCGCTGACCGTGCCTATGTGCTGGAGAACGGCCGGGTAGTGATGGAGGGTACCGGTGAAGCACTGCTGACCGACCCGAAGGTGCGCGACGCGTACCTGGGGGGTTGATGGGAAAAGGGCCTTCGGGCCCTTTTTTCTGCCTGCCGGTTTTATATCGTGTGTGCTGGCCTCTTCGCGGGTAAGCCCGCTCCCACAGGTACGGCGCCACACTCAAGCTTGCGCTATCTCTGTGGGAGCGGGTTTACCCGCGAAGAGGCCAGCACAGTTGACCGAAAACTTGTGATCCCGGCAAAGCCTGAGTAACGTGCCAGCTCCTTGGCTAAAGATCCCCCGGAGCCCGCCCCATGCGCCTCACCCCCACCCTGCTGCTCACCGCCCTGCTGCCCCTGTTCGCCGGCTGCCAGCTCATGGCTGACGCCCCCAGCGACCCGAACATCGGCACTACGCGCATGCAGGGCGAGCTGCGTGCAGGCGGTGGCCAGCTGCTGTTCAAACCCTGCAGCGAAAACCGCACTTTCGTGATTAACGACGTCGCCGCCACCGGCATCCTGCAGGAAGCCGCCAACCTCGCCAAGGACGCCAACGACAAGCTGTTCGCCGATGTCCGTGGCCGCCTCACCGGCAGCAAGCAGGCCAACAACGACGGCTGGCTGGAAGTACGCCGCCTGTACCGCCTGGAACCTTCCACCCGCGCTTGCGAAGACCCCAACTTCAAGCAGCTGACTCTACGCGCCAACGGCCACGAGCCAGACTGGGACATCAAGGCCAGCGGCAAAGGCATGGTGCTCAATCGCGTCGGCCAGGAACCCCTGCCCCTGCCCTTCCTGGAAGAAGAAGTGCCCGGCGGTGGCCTGACCCTGACCAGCGAAGCCAACGGCCAGCACGTGGAGCTGTGGGTCGCGCCACAACGCTGCGTAGACACCGCCACCGGTGCCATCCACCACCTGCGCGCCGAACTGCGCATCGACGGCAAGCCCCTGCAGGGCTGCGGTTACTACGGCGGTGCGCGCGACAACTGATCGCCGGGCACTTTTATCCTGCCAGTCGGGGCGGCGAACAGCTTATACTTGGCGGTTTGTGTAAAGCCGCCGGCCGCCCATGGCCGGGATACTGGACCCTGCCATGCTACGAATCACCGAACTGAAGCTGCCCCTGGACCATCCCGACGAAGCCCTGCGTGAAGCCATCGTCCAGCGCCTGGGCATCCGCGACGAGCAACTGCTCAGCTTCAACCTGTTCAAGCGCAGCTACGATGCGCGCAAGAAGAACAGCGAGCTCCTGTTCATCTACACCATCGACCTGGAAGCCAGCAACGAAGCCGAGCTGCTCAGCAAGTTCGCCGACGATCGCAACATCGGCCCAGCGCCAGACGTGACCTACAAGTTCGTCGGCCAGGCCCCGGCCGATCTGCAGGAGCGCCCGATCGTGGTCGGTTTCGGCCCGTGCGGTATCTTCGCTGGCCTGTTGCTGGCACAGATGGGCTTCAAGCCGATCATCCTCGAGCGCGGCAAGGAAGTGCGCCAGCGTACCAAGGACACCTGGGGCCTTTGGCGCAAGAGCGTGCTCAACCCCGAGTCCAACGTGCAGTTCGGCGAAGGCGGCGCCGGCACCTTCTCCGACGGCAAGCTGTACAGCCAGATCAAGGACCCGCAGCACCACGGCCGCAAAGTACTGGAAGAGTTCGTCAAGGCCGGTGCGCCGGACGAGATCCTGTACATCAACAAGCCGCACATCGGTACCTTCCGCCTCACCGGTATGGTCGAGCAGATGCGTCAGGACATGATCGCCCTCGGTGCCGAAGTGCGCTTCCAGCAGAAGGTCACCGACCTGCTGATCGAGGATGGCCAGCTGACCGGCGTGGTGCTGGAGAGCGGCGAACAGCTGCACTCGCGCCATGTGGTGCTGGCCCTGGGCCACAGTGCACGCGACACCTTCCGCATGCTGCACGCCAAGGGCGTGTACATGGAAGCCAAGCCATTCTCGGTAGGCTTCCGTATCGAGCACCCGCAAACGCTGATCGACAAGGCGCGCCTGGGCAAGTACGCCGGCCACCCGAAACTCGGTGCCGCCGACTACAAGCTGGTGTACCACGCCAAGAACGGTCGTTCGGTGTACAGCTTCTGCATGTGCCCGGGCGGCACCGTGGTGGCCGCCACCAGCGAGCCGGGCCGTGTGGTCACCAACGGCATGAGCCAGTACTCGCGTAATGAGCGCAACGCCAATTCCGGTATCGTCGTCGGCATCGACCCCGAGCGCGATTACCCAGGCGGCCCGCTGGCCGGCATCGAGCTGCAGGAGCGCCTGGAAGCCCACGCCTACGTGATGGGTGGTAGCAACTACCAGGCCCCGGCGCAACTGGTGGGTGACTTCGTTGCCGGCCGGCCGTCGACTGCGCTGGGCAGTGTCGAACCGTCCTACAAACCGGGGGTGACCCTGGGCGACTTGGCGCCGAGCCTGCCGGACTTCGCCATCGAGGCCATCCGCGAAGCACTGCCGGCGTTCGACCGGCAGATCAAGGGCTACAACCTGCATGATGCGGTATTGACCGGGATCGAGACGCGCACCTCATCGCCGCTGCGCATTACCCGCGGTGAGAATTTCCAGAGCCTGAACCTGAAGGGGCTGTTCCCGGCGGGTGAAGGGGCCGGGTATGCGGGCGGGATCCTGTCGGCGGGTGTCGATGGGATTCGCATTGCCGAGGCGGTGGCGCGGGATATGCTCGGCCTCTGATTCCTTGTCGCCTGCCAGGGCCTCTTCGCGGGTAAACCCGCGAAAGGGCCCTTGCAGGCATCAGAAAAGTCCACAACCAACATCAGACTTCCCCCCCCCTCCTTCCCCATCTGCATCTAGGCTTCCCTCAGCCTAGCCAGCAACACCATATAACAAAAACGAATATGGTTTTTGTTTGAAAGCATATCTCCGCAGGCTAGGGTGTAAGCCCGTTCCAATCGTCAACTGCTCATGGAGAGCCCATAGCCCGTGCGTAGCCTGTTAACCCGTTTCCTCCAGCTAGAAGCCGCCAGCGGCCTGCTGCTGATCGCTGCGGCCATCCTGGCCCTGGTCATCAACAACTCGCCGCTCTCCTACCTGTACAGCGGCCTGCTCGACGTCCCCGTCGCCGTCCAGGTCGGCGCGCTGCACATCGCCAAGCCGTTGCTGCTGTGGATCAACGACGGCCTGATGGCCCTGTTCTTCCTGCTCATCGGCCTGGAGGTCAAGCGCGAGGTGGTCGACGGCCACCTGTCCAAACCCTCACAGGTGATCTTGCCCGCCACTGCTGCCGTGGGCGGCATGGTGATACCGGCACTGATCTACTGGTTCATCAACCGTGACAACCCGGTAGCCGTGGCCGGCTGGGCTATCCCGACCGCCACCGACATCGCCTTCGCCCTCGGCGTACTGGCCCTGCTGGGCAAGCGCGTGCCGGTGTCACTGAAACTGTTCCTGATGACCCTGGCGATCATCGACGACCTGGGTGCAATCATCGTCATTGCGCTGTTCTACTCGGGCACCCTGTCGAGCGTGTCGCTGCTGCTGGCTGCGGCCTGCCTGGTACTGCTGGTGGCCATGAACCGGCTTGGCGTGGTCAAGCTTGGGCCGTACATGATCGTTGGCCTGATCCTGTGGGTCTGCGTGCTCAAGAGCGGCGTGCATGCCACCCTGGCCGGCGTTGCCCTGGCCCTGTGCATCCCGCTGCGCACGCACCTTGCCGAACACTCGCCACTGCTCACCCTGGAACACGCCCTGCATCCGTGGGTCGCCTACGCCATCCTGCCGCTATTCGCGTTCGCCAATGCCGGTGTATCGCTGACAGGCATGACCGTGGAAAGCTTCACCCACCCGGTGCCCCTGGGCATCGCAGCCGGGCTGCTGCTGGGCAAGACCGTGGGAGTCTTTGGCCTGACTTGGGTCGCGGTCAAACTGCGCCTGGCCGCACTGCCTGCCGGCGCCAATTGGGGGCAAGTGCTGGGTGTGGCGATACTCTGCGGTATCGGCTTCACCATGAGCCTGTTCGTCGGCTCACTCGCCTTTGTGCCTGGCAGCAGTGATTATGCCGGGATGGACCGCATGGGTATTCTCACCGGTTCATTCTTCGCGGCCGTGTTCGGCTATGCCGTAACCGCCATGGCCAGCCGCAAGCCCAGCTTCGGCTGACTTGGCCTGCATGAAAAAACCCCGACTGGCGAAAGCCATGTCGGGGTTTTGTTTTGTTGCGCTACGGTCAGTGCGTGACGCGGCTGGTACCGTCGACGGTCATGATGCGCACGCGGTCGCCAACGCGGAAGATCTCGTTCTGCTGCACCGCCTGCACATAGGCACGCATGCTGCCATCGTCCTCACGCACGGTGATTTCGACACCTTGGGTACGAGTCAGGCCTTCTTCGGCGGCGGAACCGGCCAGGCCACCAGCAACGGCACCGATCACTGCAGCGACGATACTGCCACGCCCCCCTCCCACGGCACTGCCGGCCACGCCACCGACGATGGCGCCAGCACCACCGCCAATCGGGGTCTTGGTACCCTCGATCTTGACCGGGCGCAGGGATTCGATGGTACCCATGCGCACGGTTTGCACGCGGCGGGCCTCATCACGGGAGTAACTGTCACCGGTCAGGCTCGAGGCACAGCCACCCAGCAACAGCGACATGGTGGTAAAGGTCGCCACCAGCAGAGCGGATTTACGCATAGGTAAGGTCTCCATAAGTCATGATGTCCATTAGACGCTGCACGTTGACGGCTGTCACGGCACAAACGTAATAAAATTGTTTTCATTCAGCCAAGGTACAGCCTGTGTGGCTGAGTCGAGGCCATTTCAAGTGAGACCAAGGATAGCCATGGATTACTTCATCGTCGTGGTCACCACCGTTGCGGGGCTGTATTTCCACTGGTGGCTGTATGTGCGCATGCGCCGCTGGATCGACCGTGACCTGGCGTTGTCGCTGGCTGGGCCGGACGCTGGAAAACGCGCGTATATGCTGCAAAGGCTGGAGCAGGCGCGGGTGGAGAAGGTGGGGCGCAAGCAGTTGGCGGGGTGGTTGGAACGGGAGGCTGCGGGGTATCCGGGGTAGCCTGATGGATTGCCGGGGCCGCTTTGCGGCCCCAACAATCTCAGGGCGCCAGCCGCTCCCGCAGCCATTGCCCATCCACCAACCGGTAGTTCAGCCGGTCATGCAGGCGGCTGGCCCGCCCCTGCCAGAACTCGATGCGTTCAGGCAGCAAGCGATACCCCCCCCAATGCTCCGGGCAATGCGGCTGGGTGTCGGAGAAGCGCGCCTCGGTGGCCTTGACCAGCCCCTCCAGCTCCTCACGACCGGCAATCACCTGGCTCTGCGGCGAAGCCCAGGCCCCCAGGCGGCTACCCAGCGGACGCACCTGGTAGTAGGCGTCCGACTCCTGGGCCGTGACCTTCTCCACCCGCCCTTCGATACGCACCTGGCGCTCCAGCGCCGGCCAGAAGAAGGTCATGGCGGCGAAGGGGTTAACCAGAAGCTGCTGGCCCTTGGCGCTCTCGTAGTTGGTGAAGAAGGTGAAACCACGCTCATCGAGCCCCTTCAGCAACAAGATGCGGCAGTGAGGGCGGCCTTCACCATCGACAGTGGCCAAGGTCATGGCGTTGGCTTCCACTGGTACCTGCTCGGTTTTCACCGCATCGGCAAACCACTGGTGGAACAGGGCGAACGGTTCCCCCGGGGCCTGAGCTTCCGCCAGGCCATCACGGGTGTAGTCGCGGCGCATATCGGCCAGGGATTGGGTCATTGCTGCGTTCCTTGACGATCAGTTGGTCTTCGCAGGGCTATTGGCAGCTACTTTTTTGTCAGCGGTAGCTTTCTTGGCGACGGGCTTGGCCGGCGCAGCTTTCTTCTTGGCCGTGGTCTTGGCTGGCGACTTGGCCTTGGCTTTGGTTACAGGTTTCTTCGCCACAGCCTTGGCAGCCGGCTTGCTGTCGGCAGCCTTGGCAGCAGGCGCCTTGACATCTTGCACTGCCACCATCGGGGCCCGCGCCGGGGCGGCTTGCTGGTACTTGGCCAGCAGGGCGACCATGGTGTTCTGCGGAGTCAACAGCATTTCCACACGGCGGTTAAGGGCGCGGCCCTCGGCGCTGTCATTGGCGGCGCGCGGCATTTCCGAGCCCATGCCCTTGAGGTTCAGGCGGTCACGCTGCAGGCCACTGAGACGGAAAATGGCCGACACCGAAGCGGCACGCTCCAGGCTGAGCTTCTGGTTGGCGGCAGCGACACCGCTGCTGTCGGCATGGCCAAGCACCAACACGGCGGTCTTGGCATCACCTTCGACGGCCTTGGCCACACGGGTAATCGGGCCCAGGGTCATCGGCAGCAGCATGTTCGGACGGTCAGGGTTGTACGAGCTGTCCACCGGAATGGTCACGGCCAGCACATTGTCGCGGCGCTCCAGTTCCAGCTTGCTGCCCTTGATTGCCTCACGCAGCTTGGGCTCGTACTCGTCCAGCCAGGCCTGGGTGGCCTTCTGGTCGATCTTCGGTACCACCGGCCCCTTGGCCTGCTTCTCTTCACCGCCGAACGGCCACCACCAACGGCTGGCATTCTCGGACTTGGCGTCGGCCTTGGCCACGTTTTCAGTGACGGCTTGCTTCACTTCCTGCTCGGCAACCTTGTCCGAACCGAAGGGCCACCAGCTCGAGCCGCTGTCCTTCGAGGCGTCCTGGGAGTGACTGGCGCACCCGGTAACGGCGGTCAGGCACAGGGCGAGTGCTAAGGTTTTGTGTGAAGACATCAGCGATACACCATGAAATAGAAAGAAATTTTGCCTACACCCTTCAGGCGTTGGCATTGAGGATAGTCAAAGGGACGGGGCAATACCCGCATTACCCGATCAAAGGCAACTGGCAAGGACCCGTACCAGTTTCTGGGCTCGCGGGTCCATGAGCACATAAGGGCCAAGGGTATTGACCACGAAACCGAAGGCCACATCGTGCTCCGGGTCAGCGAAACCGACCGAGCCACCGGCACCTGGGTGGCCGAAGGCGCGGGCACCCAGGCCGAAGGTGGCGTTGGCCACGTCGGGCTGGTCAAGCATGCAGCCCAGGCCAAAACGGGTCTGGGTGAGCAGGGTACGATCCTGACCGAGGCTATGCTCACGGGTCAGTTCGTCGAGCAGTTCGGATTCGAGCAGGCTGCCGTCCAGCAACCCGGCATAGAAGCCTGCCAGGCTGCGCGCGTTGCCATGGCCATTGGCCGCTGGTTGCTGCATGCGCCGCCATTCCGGTTTGTTGGTGCTGGTCAGGATCGCCGGCGGATTGGTGAAGGCACGGGTCGACAGGGCTTCTGGCTCGCGCATGGTCACCTGCAGCAAGCGCTGCGCCGCAGCATCCCCAGCGTTGCCCTTGCCACGGGCGATATGCGCCACACGATGGAACTCGTCGTCCGCCAGGCCTACATGAAAATCCAGCCCCAACGGCCGGGCGGTACGGGCGACGATCGAGTCGCCGGGACCACGGCCGTCGGCACGGCGGATCAGTTCGCCGATCAACCAGCCGTAGGTGATGGCGGCATAGCCGTGCTCGGTGCCAGGTGCCCACCAGGGTGTTTCGGCGGCCAGCGCATCGACCATGGCCTGCCAATCATACAGCGCCTCGGCCGGCAGCAGCTCGCGGATGGCCGGCAAGCCGGCACGGTGGCTGAGCAACTGGCGCAGGGTGATCGCCTGTTTGCCGGCTTGGGCGAACTCGGGCCAGTAGTTGGCTACCGGGGCATCGAGGGCCAGCTTGCCCTCGCCTACCAGCTGCAGGGCAGTGACGGCAGTGAAGGTCTTGGTGCATGAGAACAGGTTGGCGATGGTGTCGCTGTGCCAGGCCTGCTGGCCGTCCTTGTCGGCACTGCCAGCCCAAAGGTCGACCACGGTTTCGCCCCCGACCTGGATACACAGCGCAGCGCCACGCTCCTGGGGATCATCGAACAGCGCGGCGAACGCTTCGCGCACTGCTTCGAACTTCAGCTCATAGTGACCCTGGATCTGCACCCGCTGTTCTCCGTACGACCATTTCCGAAAATGGTGTGCATTGTTTCAGTAGTTTGGCGTTTTGCAAACTGGCTTGGGCTGGGTGGTCACTGTGGGAGCGCCCTTTCGCGACACAAGGCCGCTCCCACAAAAGCAAGACCGCGTCAGCCTTTCTTTACCTAGGGCGCAGGTTTTTCCAACTCGGAGCGCAGCTGGGTCATAACCTGCAGGTTGCTCTTGCGCACGGCCTCGACAAACCCTGAATACGGTATGTCGGTAATCGCCACCAGCCCGAGGTGGCCGTTCTCGCCATCGAGCAGGCGCCCGCTGGCCGGCTGGTCGAGGTACTGGAACCAGTGCGCGCCAACGATCATCGGCTGCGCCAGGGCCGCCTTGAGGAAGCTGCCGTAAGCCGGGCCGCGGTCTTCTTCCCGCGCCACTTCCAGCGGCCCCGGCCAGAACGGCCCGCGATCGCGCGAGCCGAACTGGAACTCGGACACCAGCACCGGCTTGTCCAGCTCGGCCAGGCGGGCGAAGTCGTAGCCGTCCTGCGGCTTGAGGGTATAGAAGTTGAAGCTGAGCACATCGCAGAACTCGGCGCAGGCCTTGACCGCCTCCGGCGTGCTGACGGCATAGCGCCCCCCCAACAGCAGGTGATTGGGCGCATGCCACTTCAATGAGTCGGCAATGGTCCTGAAGTAGGTTTCGGCGAATACCTGCTGGAAGTGCTGGTAGTCACGCTCGATTTCCGGGTGCTCCGGGTCGGGCAACGGAGCCTCGAAGCCCGGGTCCTCCATCAGCTCCCAGGCGGTCAGTTCGATGCCCCAGGCCCTGGACAGCCCTTCCTGGTTACGGTACTTGTCGCGCAACTGCTTGAGGAAGGCGCGCTTGGCCGGCACATCGGTGGTCAGGCGCAAGGTTCCGTAGGCCAGGCCGTAACGCGCCTTGGGGTCGCTACCGGGAGCGGCCCAGGCTAGTTCGTTGTCGGCGAAATAGCCGATCAGCCAGGGGTCGTCACGGTGATCGCGGGCGGCAATGGCCACGGCGCGCTCGGTGGCCATGGCAAAACGCGGGTCGAACGGGTCGGGCATGCTGCCCCACCAGTCCATGCCGGTGCTGATACTGGCGTAGTCCCCCACGATCGACAGCGGCAAGGTGTACGGCATGCGCTTGGCCTGGCCCAGGGCCGGCTCGCTCCAGTTGCCGAGCGTGTTGAAACCCCAGGCTTGCAGGCGGTCGAGCGCATGCGCCTGCCAGCGGGTGGCATCCAGCGCCAAAGGTGGGCAGTTGGCCGGCTGCCCCTCTACCGCGGGCGGACAGGGTTTGCCATAGGTGCGCTGCAGGTTTGCGGCATAGAAATCGAACCAGCGCCCCTGTTTGAAGTTGCGCCCTTGCGACGAGGCATTGCCGTCGTCGTTGTTGCCGTCGCCATAGAATGCGGCCAGTGCATCGCCCTCGCCCGGCAAGGCCTTGAACATCCCTTCACGCCCGGCTACGTAGGTGCGCCCGCCATCCGCGGCCACGGCATTCACCCCCAGGGAATAGAACGGATGCCCCTCGGGCGTTACCAGGTACCAACGGCCGTCACGCTTTTCGGTGCGGAAGAAACCTTTGGCCTCGAACGCTGGCCCGGCCAGCAGGCCACCGTACGCGTCCAGTTGCTGCTTGCCACGCTCTGCCAGCCAGCCTTTGAGCTGTTGCTGCTCGCGCACATCAGCCGCCTTGAGCTGCTTGTCATTGGCAACCTTCTCTGGCCAATGGCCGCGGGTGGACTGGCCATAGGCATCAATGAGCTGGTGGTATGCCGCCTTGTAGGCCTGGTCGTCATCCTGGATGCCCACCCGCTCGATCAGCAGGCTTTGCGCCACCTTGGGGTTGGGAATACTCAGGCTGACCGAAGCCACCTGCTTGAGGTCGACCACGCCAGCGCTGCTGGTCAGCAGCAGGCGCTGGCCGCCATGGCTCCAGGGCATGGGCGGGCCGGCGCGCATGCCCTGGCTCAGCGGCGAACTGGCCTTCAGCGGTACCATTACGGTTTGTGCAGGACCGGCGGGCAGGTCGATGCGGCTGGTCAACGTGCGGCCATCACTGCCCTGCACCATGACATCCACGGTCAGCGCCCAATCCATCGCACTTTGCAGGCGCAAAGTCAGGAATTGCCCGCTGGACCAGTCCCACACACCGCTTTGCGGGCTCAGGCGCAGGGTGGGCCGCTGGGCCGGGTTGAACACCACGCGCCGCAACACTTCGCCTTCAGCCGTCTGCTCCGCATTGTACTGCGGCATGCCGGCATCTTCGGTCGCCACGTTGACCACCGAGGCCGGGCGCACGAAGCTGAACAGCATCTGCTGCCCAGCCAGCAAGGGCGAGCTGAACAACAGGACAAAAACGGCGGGCAGGGTGCGGCGGACCATAAGGCTTGGACTCTCCTTCAGGGCCCTCATGGCCCACGACTGAGTAATGGACAACGCGCCGGAGCAAGTGCTCCGGCGGTCAGGAAATTTCCCGCCGGAACGGCGGCAGCGCATTGAGAATAGCCTTGCCATAGCGCTGGGTGACCAGGCGCCGGTCAAGCAAGGTGATGACACCGCGATCCTGTTCGGTTCGCAGCAGGCGACCACAGGCCTGGATCAGCCGCAGCGAGGCGTCGGGCACGGCAATTTCCATGAACGGGTTGCCGCCGCGCGCCTCGATCCACTCCGCCAGTGCCGCTTCGACCGGGTCGTCGGGTACGGCAAAGGGAATCTTGGCAATCACCACGTGTTCGCAGTAGGCGCCCGGCAGGTCGACACCCTCGGCAAAACTGGCCAGGCCGAACAGCACGCTGTGCTGGCCATCGTCGACCCGCGCCTTGTGCTTGTTCAGGGTTTCCTGCTTGGACAGGTTGCCCTGGATCAGAACCAGCTTGCGCCAGTCACGGTCAAGCCCATCGAACACGTCCTGCATCTGCTTGCGCGAGGAGAACAGCACAAGCGCGCCGCGGGCGTCTTCGACGATATTCGGCAGCTCGCGGATGATCGCCGCGGTATGCGCTGCCGCATCGCGCGGATCGGCCTTGAGGTCGGGGACCCGCAGCAGGCCGGCATCACCATGCACGAATGGGCTTGGCACCACGCAGGTGACCGCGTCACGCGGCAACCCCGAGCGCATGCGGAAGCGGTCGAACTTGCCCAGCGCGGTCAGTGTCGCCGACGTCACCAGCGCACCATGGGCCACGCTCCACAGGCTGCGGCGAAGCATTTCGGCGGCCAGGATGGGGCTGGCGTTGACTTCGATGTCAAACAGCGCACCGCTCTCGGCCAGGGTCAACCAGCGGGCCATGGGCGGGCTGTCTTCCGGGTCTTCGGCGGTAAAAGCCGTCCATAGCTCCCAGTTTCCCTGGGCACGGGTGACCAGGCTACCGAACAGTGGGTACCACTCCTCGGCCTGGTGGCTGGCGATGCCGATGTTGACTTCGCCGTCCATGCCTTCCTTGAGCAGATCGGCGAGGCGCGTGAACAGATCATTGAGGCGGGCAAAGCCTTTTTTCAGCTCGATGCCCACTTCGCGGATCTGCTCCGGCACCACGCCGCCTTCGAAGCGGTAGCGCGGGCGCTCACGACCTTCGTTATCCTCGCTGGGGCGGAAGTCGGCAACCTGCTCGCACAGGGTGAACATGAACTGCTGCTGGGTGCGCACTTCCCGCGCAAGCTCCGGCACCTGCTCGATGTATTTGCCCAGGTCACCGGGCAGCGGGTGCTGGGCCAGCAGCTTGGTCAGGTTCTTGGCGGTCTGCTCCAGCCAGTCGGCAGTGGAGCGCAGGCGCGAATAGTGGGCGAAATGGCCGATGGCCTTGTCTGGCAGGTGGTGGCCTTCGTCGAACACGTACATGGTGTCGCGCGGGTCGGGCAGTACTGCGCCGCCGCCCAGGGCCAGGTCAGCCAGCACCATGTCGTGGTTGGTGACGATCACGTCGACCTTGCCCATGCCTTCGCGGGCCTTGTAGAACACGCACTGCTGGAAGTTCGGACAATGACGGCCGGTGCACTGGCTGTGGTCGGTGGTCAGACGCGCCCAGTCCTGGTCTTCCAGGGCTTCGGGCCAGCTGTCGCGGTCACCGTCCCAGCGGTTGCCGGCAAGCTTCTCGATCATGCTGTTGAACAGCTTCTGGCTGCGCTCGTCGACTTCGATGTGGAAGCCTTCTTCCTCGAACAGCTGGGCAGTGGCCGACTGGGCGTGGCCCTCCTGCAGCAGGATATCGAGCTTGGACAGGCACAGGTAGCGGCCACGGCCCTTGGCCAGGGCGAAGCTGAAGTTCAGCCCGCTGCTGCGCATCAGGTCGGGCAGGTCCTTGAAGACGATCTGCTCCTGCAACGCCACGGTCGCTGTGGCGATCACCAGGCGCTTGCCGGCGGCCTTGGCGGCCGGAATAGCTGCCAGGCTGTAGGCCACCGTCTTGCCGGTACCGGTGCCCGCCTCCACTGCCACCACGGCAGGTTCGCCGGAACGGCGGCCTTCTTCGTCGCAGGCGATGTCGCCAAGCACCTTGGCCACTTCGGCGATCATCAGGCGCTGGCCATAGCGCGGCTTGAGGCTCTTGGCTTCGAGAAAACGCGTATAGGCGCCCTGGATGGTGGCTTTGAGTTCGTTGCTGATCATGGTCTGCAGGCGCCCGGAGGGCTGGATATATTTTCAGTGTTTCGCATGGGGCGGCTATCATACCCCGCTATTGCCCTTTATGCCGCATGGAGATCCGGATGCTTGCCTTTGCCCTGCCCTACACACTGCATGTCCTGGCCGCCCTGGTGTGGGTCGGTGGCATGTTCTTCGCCTGGCTGATACTGCGCCCGGCAACGGTTGCAGCCCTTGAAGGGCCTGCCCGGCTGCGCTTGTGGGTGGAAGTTTTCCGACGCTTCTTCGGTTGGGTCTGGCTGGCCGTGGCGATTTTGGCGATAAGTGGTATCGGCATGTTGCACATGCGCTTCAGCGGCTTCGAGACCGCACCGAAGTATGTGCAGGTGATGATCGGTGGGGGCATCGCCATGTTTGCCCTGTTCATGCGCATCCAGGCGTTGCTGCTGCCGGACCTGAAGGCGGCGGTGCAGGCCGAGGACTGGCCGGCGGGTGCGGCAGTACTGGGGCGAATTCGGCGGATGGTGGGAATCAACCTGCTGCTGGGCCTGGCGGTGGTAGCCGTGGCCAGTTCTCGGCTGGTGATCTGACAGGATCTGCGCCGCCCCTGTAGGAGCGGCAAGGCTTCAGAGGCGCTGCAGAATCAGCTCACCTGCAGCCCCCGCCAACCCAGGCTGGCCCGGCTGCCCCGGCCGGCCATTGGCACCGGCATCGGTACGGTACACCAGGCAACTCTTGCTCGCGCCGCCTTTACCGGCCTTGCCTGCCGCCCCGGCCTTGCCCGGTGCGCCGCCGTCCAGGCGCACCACGATGCGTTCCTGCGCAAAGCCCTGCGGCACGCTCAGGCGGATGCGCCCACCCGGCGCGCCATCGTGCCCGTTGCCGCCGTCATCGCCATTGGCACCGCGACTGGCCTGGCCCCAAGTGCAGCCACCGGCTTGGCCGTTGGCGCCATCGAGCCCCACGTAACCCGGCGCACCAGCACCGCCACGGGCATCGATCGCCAGCCGCTCGGCATCCACTTCAGCCAGTTTCAGGTCCAGGCTGCGACCCGAGCGGGCTCCCCGCTGGTAGGTGCCCGCCGCCCCCGGCGCACTGAACTCGCTGCCCTCACCCAGCCGCGCGCTGCGCGCCTCGATCAGCAACGGGCTATCGGACGGTGCAATGGCGATACGCGCATCGCGCCCCAGTTCCAGCTGGTCGACCTTCAGTTCCGCGAGCGTGGCAGGCAGCAGCAGGGTTGCGGCGTCGGCGACACGCAGGTGCGCAAGGTGCACGCTGGCCGACTTGTCGGGCAGGCGCAGCATGGAGTTGGCAGCGACCTCCAGGCTTTCAGCCTGGGCCAAGGGAACGGCCAACATGGCCAGCAACATCAGATTACGCATTTCTCGGCGCCTCCTGCGCACGGGGAATGGACATGACATGGAAGATACCCGTCAACAGGATCTGCAAACGATCGAACCAGCGGTGGCTGCGCCCGCGCAGACTGCCATTGAAGAACAGCACTTCGAGCAGGTGCAGGCCCAGCAAGGCGATGCCGGCGGCATTGATCAGCAGATTGAAGGGCAAGGGTTGTGGCATCAACTGATTGAACAACACCACACCCCAGAAAGCGACTGTCAGGGCCTTGCCCAGGCCCAGGATGAACTTCATACCCCGCCCCTATAGATTGTTGTTATGTCGAGACGGCCCGTTCGAGCGGGCCGTTCGACCAACATTAACTGCAATGTCAAGGCAGGCGCCAGCACTGCTCAGTTGAGGTGCAGCTCCACCCGTCGGTTGCGGGCGCGGCCCTCCTCGCTTTCGTTGTCGGTAAGCGGTTCACTCTCGCCGCGCCCCTGGCTGGTGACCTTGCCCGGCGCCAGCCCCTGGCCGATCAAGTACTCGGCCACGCTGCTGGCGCGGCGCTCGGAAAGTGCCTGGTTATAGCTGTCGGAGCCTACGTTGTCGGTATGCCCGATCACGCTGACCTTGGCCACCGTCGGTGAATCGAGTTTAGCTACCAGGCCTTGCAGGCGCTGTTGGGCCGCCGGGGTCAGCTCGGCGGAATCGAAGGCGAACATCACCACGCCGTTGTCATCCAGGATGATCACCTCTGGCGAGGGTTCAGGTTCAGTGACAGGCGGCGATGCGGGGTACAGCTTCAGCGGGCAACCCATGTGGTCGACCGCAGTGTTGGCTGGGGTATCGGGGCAACGATCGCGGCGGTCGAAAATGCCGTCGCCATCTTCGTCACCATCCTGGGCGTAACAGATCAGCCCCCCGGCAATAGCACCAAGGGCACCTCCGCCAGCGGCCCAGCTCGAACTTTCGATGGCGCCCAAGCCGCCACCGACCAGGCCGCCCAGCAGGCTGCAGATGGGCCAGGTCCTTTGGTTGAGAGGCGCGCTGCCATCGCTGTGGGTGGCGCAGCCCGCGAGCAGGCTGGCAGCCACCAACAGCGGCAGCGCCGCCTTCGACGTCACACTCATGCTGAATGCTCCTGTGTCATTGGCCACGAACGGCTGACCGCCGTAAAGGCACGCCCGTGCCACTGCTCAAGGCACGGGCGCACGCCGTTCTACCGCTGGATCTTGATCTCGGTACGGCGGTTCATGGCACGCCCATCGGCCGTGGCGTTGTCTGCCACCGGCTGGGTTTCGCCGGCGCCGACCACCGACACGAAGCTGCTGCGCGGCACACCGCTCTCGACCAGGTAATCGGTCACCGAGTGGGCACGGCGCTCAGACAGTTTCTGGTTGTAGCTGTCGGAGCCGACGCTGTCGGTATGGCCGCTGACGCTCAGGCGGGCGGACGGCGCTTCCTGTTTCAGGCGCGTGGCAATTGTGTTGAGGCGCTCCTTGTCGCTGGCGGTCAGGCGCGCAGAGTCGAACTCGAAGTGCACATCGCGGATGACGATGACCTCTTCCTTCTGCACCACTACTTCCTCGACCACCGCAGCCGGCTCCGGCGGGCAACCATTGGCATCGACCTGCACGCCGCGCGGGGTGCCGGGGCACTTGTCACGGCTGTCCGGCACGCCGTCGCCATCCTCGTCGCCATCGCCATGGGCCCAGCAATAGCCCGCCGCCAGGCCACCGCCCAGCAACGCGCCCCAACCAGCCCAGCTGGAACTCTCGATGGCGCCCAGGGCAGCGCCGCCTACACCCCCGACGGCGGCACATTTCGGCCAGTCGGTCTTTTGCAAACCTGCACAACCAGTCAACACACTGGTGAGCAGGACCAGGGGTATCGCTGTGCGTACTATGCTCATTTCATTGCTTCTCCTAGGGGGAATCGGCATAAGGCCGATCTCTGGGAGTAAAGACCGAGCATTTGATCCCTGCCACCAATAAGCCACGACACGGTCACATGCCTCTTTGCCCGCACGCTGCGGCCCGCTAGTCTTGGACGACTTCAACGAGGATTGCCAATGACCGACGGTTTTTCCCAACGCACCCCGCAGCAGGCCCTGGCGGCCCTGCTCGAGCGCTTCACCCCGCAACGCCTGCTGCTGGTGGGCACGCGCTTCCCGGCGCTGGACGCCTTCGCCCAGGCGCACCCACAGGTAACTATCGCCACTGCCGCCCCAGGCCCGCTACCGGCCGAGCTGGCAGCCCAGCGCTTTGACCTGGCGGTACTGGTGGACTGCCTGGAGCACCTGCCCAAACGCACCGGACTGGAATTGCTCGGCGGCATTCGCAACCTCAATGCCAGCCGGGTCGCTGTGCTGGCCGACCTGGCCGCATGTGGCTGGCAAGATACCGATTTCTTTGCCCTGGCCCTGTCGGCCAGCGAGAAATTCCGCCGTGACCAGCAGGTATTGAGCCTGTTCACCTATGATCTACATGACTACAAACAGGTGCCGGACTGGCTCAATGCCAAGTTCTGGGCCAACCCGGAAATGTTTGGCAAGTACTGGTGGTAAACCCATGAATATCAAGGGCTTACATCACAATGAACGCTATCGAAGCTATGCCCGAGCAGGGCCAACTGTCACCAGCCTGTAACCAGCCTTGTCACCAACGACTATCTCAGGCCCTTTCGGTCTGGCATTACAGACGGTCAGGAATCTATTACCTGAGGGTTCGCCCTCGGGGATGCTCTACCCGTAGTCTCGCCATCTCTCTCCGTTCCACCGATAGGCCAACCGCTATGCAGTTCTCCAAGGACATCCTCAAGACACTGGCTGTCTTCCACCTCGACCGCCCTGAGGCTTCGTGGGAGGACCTCAAGGAGCGACTCAAGGAGATCGCTGAGGACGCCCTACAGGGCCATAGCGAGGACTCACGGGGCCTCTACATGGAAATCTATGACCAGATGAGCAACCACCTCGCTGAGGCTGCCTCGCTTGGTCGGTTCACTGGGAGCCAGCAGCGAGCCATTGGCACAGGCCAGCGGGTTCTCAGGGCTGCTCAGGAGCGTCTTGAGGGTCGCCCTCAGGAACTCACAGAGATAATTGGGGAGCTGTCTTGTAGCACGTCTGTAGCCCCTTCCGTGTCCCTATCTGTAAATGCGTCTTCGACAGACCCGATTACCTTCGAGGGCCTCTCTGAACTGTTCATCAAGGAACGCCAGGGCAACGTGGAAGGCTCAACCCTAAAGGCCATCCAATCGAACTGTAGGACGCTCTCGGGGCTTCTCGGAGACCTCAACATAAAGGCTCATACGCGGGCTGACATGGTGGCGCTCAAGGAGCGTGTCATGGATGGTCGCAAGGTCCTGACAGTCAACAAGTTGCTGACCCAGCTATCCACTGTCATGGACTGGGCCGTAAACAATGGCTTCCTTGAGCGATCCTTTGACAAGGGGTTGAAGATCGAGAAAGGGGCTGACAGCGAGCGTAGGCCGTTCTCTCGTGACGAGGTGGTAACTATCATGAACCACGCTAATGCCTTGCCTGCGACCGACTGGAAGCGCTGGGCGCTGTCTCTGGGTGTCCTCACAGGGCTTCGCATTGGCGAGCTTTACCAACTGACTCAGGCCGATGTGAAGCAGGTGGATGGCATCACTGTCATCGACATCAACAAAGATGAGCAAGGTAAAACCCTGAAGAATGACTTCTCGGTTCGACAGGTGCCTCTGGTCGATGGGGCCTATGGGTTCTCCCTCAAGACCTTCCTTGGGTGGGTCGCATCGGAACCCGGCAAGCTGTTCAAGGCGAAGGCTCATTATTTCAACAAGCCGCTCAATGAGGCCCTACGTGAGCCGCTGGGATTGAAGGCAGGCAGTGACCAGTCGTTCCACTCGCTGAGGCATTCCCTGTCGGGGCTGCTGAAGGTCGCTGCGACCCCTGAGGTCATCGCGCAGAGCATCACCGGGCATAGCTCAGGGAACATCACTTATGACCTCTATGCGGGGTCTCAGAGGGTTCCTGTCGGGACGCTCCATCAGGCCCTGATGAAGGCTTTTAGGTAGCTATATGAATGAAACTGCTCAACTGTCCGCACAGAAACTGTTGAGCAGTCTTCAACATCACTTGCCTTCAGTATTCGTCCACACGTTCATTTGCCACTTTACTGGGCCAGCCGATGTTGCATGCTGGTGATGGTTTTGAGGTGGGAATTTGTCGCCTTTGTTAGAGGTGACCTCCTTTTTGCAGCCGATGCAACGGTATATGCCCGAGGCAGGGACAGTTTCAGCAGGGCCAAACTGTTTTGACCACACATCGCTTGGGTTAGTGATCTTGTCAAACTTTGAGTTATCGGTGTAGTAAGCCATAAATCCTCCGTATGATGGCACACGTAGCGGATCATCAACACCCGGGTGATGTCAATACGACTTCATGGGCATCGAGCTTGATGTCCTCGTGGGTCACCCTCAGCATGAAGTGCTTTTTGTGGCGACCAAGATGGCCCGTGGTGCTGCTCTGAAAAAAACCAGCGAACTCATGATCGGAACATAAGCGCCGCCATGGCTCTGGGATGGATCTTCTGAGCCTGATACTGGAAACTGGTCTGAGGATGCAGGGAGGCGGTAACATCCAGTAGCGTCCTGTACACCCTAAACGCAACACCGTAGGAGCTTCAAATGACTAAAGGACATTTCGCTTTAAGTGCCACTCTTTGTGTCGCATTTCAGATGGTTTCCTTGCCAGCTATGGCAGAGAATCAGTTGTGGGTTAATACAGACCGCACTGAGCGCCACACTTGCCCTTCTACTGACTGCGGGGTGGCAGGTCGTCTGATGTTTAGAGAGGGCGTCGAAGTTCTCGAAAAGAAAGCTGGGTGGGTGAGGGTAACCAAACGGTACTCAGCGTCATGCGTCAACGGGAAAAGTGAATATGTGAAGGAAGGTAATGCAGCGTGCGTAACCTCTAACGGCATTGCTGATGGTAAGTTTGCTGAGTGGGTTCAAACCAAGGATTTGGTTGTGGAGCGCCCTCAAGACCCGGCCAGTGGGGCAAGCGGTGATGATGCCCTTATTAAAGGGTCAGATGACTATCGGCTCTACAAGACGCAATTCTCTCAAGGTGCAAGAAAGTTAATCAATGACGGGACTTGCACTGAGGGTGACTTTCAGGAAATGGGCGGCTGGATGTCCTCTCCCAATAAAGGCAAGGGGATGTATTTTACTTATTGCGGTGGTATGACCCTAAGCAACAAGGTGTACCTGAATGTGAACACCGGCGAGACCAGTCGCTAATTCGCCTTAAGGGCGTCTCAGAGGGTCAAGCAACGTACCGCTGTCAACCAGAATTTAAAAACCCTCACTATGGCCAGGACACACAGAGACCACCAAGAAATCTCAAAGTGTCCTGCCATCCCTACCGGGCATCCTTGCGATCCCGATCAGCGACGACCAAGCGATAAGAGACCAGCCACCACTACGGTGATGCGAGCCAGCGCCAACAGTCCTCGATAAGCAGACCTCAGTGTCTGGCTCCAGTAGGAAGGAGCACAGCTTGATATTGTCTTGATCCATGAACCGATGCCCACGAAGGGCACCGTTGGGTAGACCATGCACGGGATTGGGGCCACCGTGTATCGCTCAAGTTGTACGGGGCCTTAACTTAGAGATTCTCTTTGAGTAACTCTATAATTAATATCTTTGTATCAATCTGAAAACAAGAACTAAAAGATAATCTAATTTCTACCTCTAAGTTTTGGAATCGATCTTGCGATCATAACCCCCTATTCGATCAGTTGCCTTCAAGGAGGTCTCAATGAATTACCACTTTGTACTTGACGGTATTCCACAAGGACGCCAAGAGACCCTGTTGTCTATTGAGGCAGCCATGCCCACCGGTCGCCATCGTCTGGCTGTCTTTAACTTCAAGATCCTAAACCTTCGGACCAGCAATGGCCCTGAGCGATGCCTTGAGTATGTGTCAGGCAAACTGGGCGCGTTCCTCTTAGTTCCCCTTGAGGAAACCTTAAAGGCCACCGGCCTCGATTTGATTCGTTTCTACCATGCTGTCAATGCAGTACCTGTGGCCCTCACAGCCCGCCCTTGACGACCGTCGCCACGGTTGATCCTTCGATGCCCTTCAGGCCCGCCATGTCCTGAATCAGCGTCATCAACACCACTTGAAACCCAGAACCTTTTGATCGTCCTTGAAGATGCCCGCGAAGGCTTTCTCCTTGGCCGTCTGGTCGTGCGCGTCTATGGCGCAAGGACGAATCAAAGGGTCCCCAATAGGAGAACCCAAACCATGAAAATCACCATCACCAAAGTCCTGAAGAACGAAGTCACCATCTGCGGCCAAACCCAGACCCGTGAGTACGTCGAGAACATCATGTTGCCCATGCTGGTCGCCCAATGCGGGACCGTGAAGGGCCAGCAATTCGAGATCGTTAAGGCGTTCGATGAGGCCGGTCTGTCGCTCCAAGCGATTCCCGATGTCGCCCGAGAGTACCGCCAAGACCAGTACCAGAAGGCTCAGGAACGTGCTCGCTTGCAGGCTGAGGCCAACGCCCATGCTGAGCGATGCCGTGAGCATACGCCACGTGAGATCGCCCAAGCGAAGGCTGATCGGGTGGCCCGAGCCGCTGCCATTCGTGAGCAGGGTGAACGTATCCGAGCCGCCTCTCGTGCCAATAGTGGTGGTTGGTAATCACGCCAGTCCCGACACCACTTCATTCAATTATTCAGGAGACCCATTCCCATGAAACAACCATTCCAGTACACCAAGCCTTCGACCTACACCACTGCCACCTACCACGATGGCAACGGACACTTGAGCGGGTCGATTCGATTCAACACTGCCGATGTTCGCCCAGAGACCCAAGCGGCCACCGATGTGTCCGTCTATGTGGAGGCCCTTGTGGAAGCCTTTGATGAGCACCTGAACGGCGATGGGTGGCGAGAGGCTGCCATGGAGGCAACCCCGTGCGAGTTCCGTCCGGCTGGCTCTGAGGCCACTGGACAACAGATCTTCACCATGGCCGACCGCACCGTCACCTTCGACCCTCGCAAGAATTGGGATAACCAGACCGTCGAGAAGGGCGAAGTCCTGGCTGGTTCTGTGATCTTCACCGAGGCCACCGACACGGCATTGGCCATCAGCCATCGTGTCACCATTCTCGACCACAACATTCAAGCGGGCTTCACTGTCCAGTCCATGGAGCAGACCGCTGAGAAGATGCTTGATGACATTACTTACAGTGCAGCCGGTAAGGTCGCTGCCATCTTGACGACTGCCCCAAGCACCGAGAGTTTCTCCGTTGCCATGCCTACGGGTAAGCCTGCCGAGATCGCTGAGGACCTCATCGACATCCTCACGACCCACGTTAACCAGACTGTAGGGACCTCGCTGAGTGACTTCGTGATCCTGCTGCCAGTGTCGCTGTTGGCTGTCCTTGAACGTGCTTCCCAACGTGCGGGTCTCGGTGATGATGTCGAATCTCACATCGGCGCAGGCATCCAACTTTATACTGGTACCAATCACGGCATCTTCATGTTGCCCAAGCTGTTCACCTCGCTAAGCTACCGTGAGCGCCGGGACGGCAACATCTGGCGCATCGAAGCGACCCGCAACCCGAACGCCCAAGGCTGGGACCTTGAGATCATGGCTGAGGTGGACATCATCGCCAACGGCATGGTCAAGGTGAAACTGACTACTGATGGCCTTCAGACCGAGATGGTGGCATTCCCAATGATCACCAATATCAAGCTGAGTTAATCGGACGGCTCAGATTTGAGCTGTCGTCCACGAGGGCCCCGTAAGACCGATCCAAGAGGGATCGGCAGGGGTTTAATTGATGTTGTCACGGCGACAGAAAAAGAGGGCCCAACCCGAAAACACAGGTAGGAAGGTAATAAAGATAATCAGAAAGTCAACTCTTCGACTCACCTCGCCATACCGATACTCCTTAGAGACGCCATCGGTGGTGATCTCTAATTTTTTTGCTCTTATAGGTTTGTCTGCAGACCAGTCATATTTATCGCAAATCACAGCTAATCCATCAAGATCCTTTGAGTTCAACTCGGAATCAACATTGTGACCGAATTTATTTCTGATTTTATTCAGCACTACTAAGAAATCACCAAACTCGGCTGGCATGCCGAAGGCCAGACACATTTGGACCTTTGTGGCAAAACTCATTCGGCCGTCCTTGAACCTGAAAAATCGCGAAAGCTTTTCTTGGGTCCTACTAACCAAATACTTCTCCATTATACTTTCAGCTATCAAGTGGCTCCTTAGAACGCATCCTATCTCATCCTCAGTCCTCGCCGCCTTGACCAAATTGGTCACACCTATAAACGCCCCTGCATCATCAGGCCCAGTTACGCTGTCATCGCTACTCAAATTATCGCGCTCTTGATCAAGCACAAGCATTCCTTATAGATATTGATTATTTCTCACATGATGCCAAGCAAAGCGATTTCAATGGTAAAGCCTTTAAGTCAGTCTGGCACCGCTACGAGAGATGGCCGGTATCCTCGGTGACTCCCCAAGGTCATGCAGGAGCCTATCAACCAATGTAAAGGAGAACCTCATGGACACGCTACACGCTGCCTACTGGGTCTGCATTGTTGTCCATGTCGTTGTCTGGGCACGGACGCATAGGCACCCTAAGGGTCCTCGAAAATCTGACAAAAAAATCTCAGAGACCATCTCATTGCCTCTACTCCCCGAGATTCCCCCCGTAGGCCCTCGCGCAGGTCCGCAAAGGCGATAAGGACCCCTGCCAATTCGCCCTTGCGGTCTCGCCGTCTGTCACCAACACTGTCACCAGCTTTGTCACCAATTTCCTTGAGGTCCTCTATGAAGCCCGCTACGCTTGGCCTGCCACCATGCCCCTCTCAGTTCTGGGCCAACCCTGAAAACTTCGGCAAGTACTGGTGGTGATGATGAGTGTCTCGGTCTGCCCTTGTGGCAGTGGCAACCTGCTCGACGCCTGCTGCGGGCATTACCATGCCGGCACCCCGGCGCCGGATGCCCAGGCGTTGATGCGCTCACGCTACAGTGCCTATGTGCTGGGCCTGATCGACTACCTGGTGGCTACCACCCTGCCAGCCCAGCAAGCCGGCCTGGACCGTGCCGCCATGGCCGCCTGGAGCGCTCAGAGCACCTGGCTGGGCCTGGAGGTTGAAAGCGCAGAAGTGCTGGGCGGCCAACCGGAGCACGGTTTTGTCACCTTCACCGCACGCTGGCACGACCAAGAGGGCGACCATCAGCACCGCGAGCGCTCGGCATTCGTCCAGCATGCCGGGCGCTGGTACTTCATCGACCCTACGGTCGGGCTCAAGGCCGGGCGCAACGACCCCTGCCCCTGCGCCAGCGGCCAGAAGTTCAAGAAATGCTGCGCCAGTTACGTGGGCAACTGACCATGATCGCCCGCGCCCGCCCGCTGCTGCTCGCCACGCTGATGGCATGGCTGGCACTGCTGGCGGGCTGCGCCAGTTGGGGCGGTGACGACTGGCGTGAACCCGAGGTGCACCTGGTCGAGGTGGAGACCGTCAAGGCCAGGTTGATGGAGCAGGAATTCGTGCTGCACCTGCGGGTCGACAACCCCAATGATAGCCGCCTGTTCATCCGCAACCTGTCGTATGCCATACGCCTCAACGACCTCTTGCTGGTGCAGGATGAAACCAGCGTGTGGCGCAGTGTAGGCGGGCATGCCCGGCGCACTTTCAAGATCACCGCACGGACTAACCTGTGGCAGCACCTGAAACCATTGGCCAAACTGCTGAAAAGCGAGCAACCGCTGCGTTACAGCCTGCAGGGCGAGCTGGCGACCGGGTTGCTCATCCATCGGGACCTGCACTTGTCGCGCAGTGGTGAGATAATCCCCGGTGATTACAACCCGGAGTAACCCTGCAATGTCCCAACAACCCCACGTTCATGGCCCTGACTGCAACCACGATCATGATCACCACCACGATCATGGCCATGTACACGGCCCGCACTGCAACCACGGCCACCAGGAGCCGGTACGTAACGCCCTGAAGGACGTTGGCCGTAACGACCCGTGCCCGTGCGGTAGCCAGAAAAAGTTCAAGAAGTGCCACGGCGCCTGACCTGAACAGCACTTGCGCGTCCCTGCTGCGGGCCGCGCTGTGGGTAGTCGGGGCCGTCTTGCCTAGCTGGCTCTGGCAGGCCCTGATACCTTACGCTGCAACAACCCGGCGGTTGCCATGAGCAGCACGATGCACAGGGCCATGCAAATGGCATTGGTGCCGCCCCAGCCGACCGTGCCCAGCAACAGCGACGGGCTGAATGCGCCAACGGTCGCGAACACCGCAATGGCCAGATCGTTTTTGCCCTGCATCTGCATCGCTGCCGGGCTGTTCTGCAGCGTTTGCGCCAACAGCGCGCCTCCGCCCACGTAGATCAGGTTCCAGCCCAAACCGAGGGCTATCAGCGACAAGGTCATCATCGCGTAGCTGTGCGACCACATGTTCAAGGCCGTACAGCCGATCAACAGCCCCAGGCCGAGACAGATGGTAGCCCTGATCCCAAGCTTGTGGATGATGGCGCCGGTGAAGAACGACGGGGCAAACATGGCTATCACATGCCATTGAATCGCCAGGCGAACGTCGGAAAAGTCCTCATGCATGTGTTTCATTTGCATCGATGCCTGGATCATCAGCAAGTTCATGATCCCATAGCCCAGGGCGGCCACGGCCATGGCCACGGCAACGACAGGGCTCAGCGGCTCGGCGGCTGTACCAGCCGGTTTCGCTGCACCGTCGTTTCTGGCGATACCGCTATCGCTTGGCAAGCAAGCCGCTATCAGCAAGGACATCACCGCCAGGCCGACAAAGGCGGCGTAACACAGCGAAAACAGCGGATACCCGCCAACGTCGCGCAGCCACTCGGTGAGTGCCGGCCCGACCACGGCAGCTATCACCCCACCTGCCACGACCAGGGAAAGCGCTTTGGGCTTCAGGTTCTGGGCCAGATTGTCGGTGGCCGCGAAGCGGTTGAAGTTGGCAAACGCAATATAGATGCCCAATGCCGAATGGCTGATCACCAGAGTCGGGAAGTGCTGATACAGCACGGCCAGATAACCGGTGATGCCGGACACCGCCAAAGGTATGGAGCCCAGCATGAACGCCCGCTTGCGGCCGATACGGCTCATCAGCCCGGAGACCGGGTAGGTAGCCAGCATCATACAGAGAAACTGGAAACCGTAAGGCACCGTGGACCACGTGGCGGCAGGCGCCAGTGCCGCCCCGACGATGGCCGCCATGGTCACGGACATGACTGCAGTCGTCAGGTTGATCGATTGCGCGGTGAAAAACAGATACGTGCGCCGCGGAAGTGTGCTCGACATAGCATGTGCTCACGGTAGGTGGACGGGGTGGTTTCGACATCGCGAAAAGTGCCGACAGATGCATGGTCGCATCTGTCACGTGCTGAAATGCGAACAGTCGACGCACTTTCCGGTTAACTGTTAGGCTGTTTTTTCTAACAGTTGCTGGACCCGACATGCGCCTGCATAGCCTTCATGACCAGTTGAAACAGCGCCTCGAAGCTGGCGAATGGCTGCCTGGCCAACGCATGCCGTCCATTCGCAAACTGATGGCGGCGGCAGACTGCAGTCATCACGATGCCGTCTCCGGCTATGCCCGGCTGGTTAGCGAAGGTGTTTTGACCGCTGTCCCTGGGCGCGGCTATTTCGTCGCCAGTAATACCCGGCAACCGGGCGCTGTTAATGCAGGCATTGCGGATGCCCCCGCTAGCATGGCCGGTGACCCACTGTTCAAGCTGCTGCAAGGTGGCCAGTACTACACCAAACTGGGCAGCGGCTGGTTGCCACCTGCCTGGAGTAACACCGAGCTGCTGGCCAAGGCGATTCGGCGCACGGCGCGGCTGGAGCAGAGTTCGCTGGTGGAATATGGCGACATCCAGGGCTACCTGCCCATGCGCAAACAGTTATGCGCGCACATGAAGCGCCTGACCCGTGTCGACACACGGCCAAGCCAGTTGCTGACCACACTGGGCGCCACCCAGGCGCTGGACCTGGTGGCGCGGTTGTTGATCAAGCCAGGCGATCACGTGTTCGTCGACGAGCCCGGCAATGGCAACCTGATCAAGCTGATACAGCTGGCCGGTGGCCACGTGGTCGGGGTGCGGCGAACCCAGGACGGACCGAGCGTGGAAGACATGAAGGACCACCTGGCCAGGCACAAGGTCAAGGCGTTCTTCTGCAACAGTACCTTCCACAACCCGACGGGCGGCAATATCAGCCCGCACAATGCCTTCAGCGTCTTGCGCCTGGCGGTGGAACACGACTTCTTCGTAGTCGAGGATGATGTCTACGGCGACTTCAGCCCGGGCGTGCGCCAGACCTTTGCCGAACTGGACAACCTTGAGCGGGTCATCTACATCGGCAGCTTCTCCAAATGCCTGTCCGCTTCATTGCGCGTTGGCTACATCGCCTGCTCGGCAGAGCTCATAGAGCCGCTGACGCGCCTGAAGCTGCTGACCTGCGTGGCGGTGCCGGCGTTTTGCGAACGTTTCGTCAACACCATCTTGTCCGACGGCACCTATACCCGGCACATGCAAGACCTGCAGCAGCGCCTGATCCGGCAGCAGGCACAGACCCAGCGGTTGTTGCGGGCGCGTGGCTGGCAGTTCGACATAACGCCGCAAGGCGGTATGTTCCTGTGGGTCCATCACCCCGAACTGACCGACCTGCAGCCCTTCATGGTTCGCCTGGAACAACACAAGGTGCTATTGATGCCAGGCTCGGCCTTCGCCGTCAGCCGTGACTATCAGCGCCATGCGCGCATCAATTGCACGCACTTTTCCGACGCCGTGGCCGAGCATTTCAAGGTTTGAGTGCATGTCTTGATTTTTGAGGTGGCGCGCAAATCGAGCGCCGCCCGCGCGGCGCTCGATCTCACAGGCGCCACACAACCCACGCCAAGCCTGAAAATAATCCGCACAGGGACCTTGCACGGCGCCTGTGCGCTAACTACCTTAGCGCCTTTCCAAACCCGCCACGCCTTGCAGGAGCCCTTGTCATGGCCGCCCCCGCCTTTCCTCCCTTCCGCCCGCGGTTCGTAACCGCTGCCACGCTGCTCGGCATGCTCGGGCTGGCCGGTTGCCAGACGGGCGGCTATCAGGACAGCGTGCCGCCAACCAGCGGCGTGCAGCCGCTCAAGGGCTTGGCGCAGAACGTCTCGGTACGGCGCAACGCCATGGGTGCGCCACTGATCGAAAGCAGCAGCTTCCATGACGCCCTGTTCAGCCTGGGCTATGTGCACGCCGGCGACCGTATCGAGCAGATGGTCGCCATGCGCCTGCTCGCCCAGGGCCGCCTGGCCGAACTGGCCGGCAGCGATGCGCTGGACATCGACCGCCTGATGCGCGCGGCCAACCTCAAGCAGAGCGCCGCCCAGCAGTACGCCGACGCCTCGCCACGGCTCAAGCGCTTCTTCGAGGTGTACGCACGCGGGGTCAACGCCTACCTGTTCCGCTACCGCGACAAACTGCCTGCCGGCCTGGCCAGCAGTGGCTACCGCCCCGAATACTGGAAACCCGAAGACTCGGCGCTGATCTTCAGCCTGTACGCCTTCAGCCAGTCGGTGAACCTGCAGGAAGAACTGAGTGCCCTGGCCCTGGCGCAGAAAGCCGGTAGCGACAAGCTGGCCTGGCTGCTACCAGGTGCCCCGGACGAGCCGTTGGCCGAAGCAGAAGTGGACAAGCTCAAAGGCCTGAACCTGGCCAGCCAGTTACCGGGGCTACCGGCCTTGGCTGCTGCCAGCCAGAAGCTGGCCGACCTCGACCTTTTGGGTAGCCCGGGCTCGGCCAACCTGGCCCTGGCGCCGCAGCGCAGCCGCAGTGGCAAGAGCCTGCTGGCCAGCGACAGCCGAGCCGCCTGGGCCCTGAGCCCGGTGCAGATCCACACCGGCAAGTATCAAGTCGCCGGCCTGTCGTTGCCCGGCCTGCCGATCGTGCTGGCCGGCTACAACGGCAAGCTGGCCTGGAGCAGCAGCGCGGTCATGGCCGACAACCAGGACCTGTACCTGGAGCAACTGCGCCACCAGGGCAGCCAGTTGAGCTACCTGGCCGACGGCAAATGGCTGCCGGCCCGCGCCCGTAGCGAAACCTTCTTCGTCCGCGGCCAGCGCCCGCTGCGCGAGGTGATGTATGACACCCGCCACGGCACCCTGCTGGCCCAGCCAGGCAATGCCAGCCTGGGCCTGGCGCTGAACCTGCCACAGTTCAAAGGCGATCGCAGCCTGGATGCGCTGTTCGACCTGACCCGCGCCAAGAGCGTGGAGCGTGCCTTCGACAGTACCCGTGAAGTGACCGCCGCCGCCCTCAACTTCGTCTTCGCCGAACCCGAGCACATCGGCTGGCAGGTCAGTGGCCGCTACCCCAACCGCCGCGAAGGCCAGGGCCTGCTGCCCTCGCCGGGCTGGGACGGGCGCTACGACTGGGACGGTTATGCCGACCCGATGCTGCACCCTTACGACCAGGACCCACCTGCAGGCTGGATCGGCCACGCCAACCAGCGCAGCCTGCCACGGGGCTATGGCATGCAGCTGTCCAGCACCTGGTATTACCCGGAACGGGCCGAACGCCTGGCCCAGCTGGCCGGCAACGGCCGCCATGACAGCCGCAGCCTGATGGCCCTGCAGAACGATCAGACCACTCTGCTGGCCGACAAGCTCAAGCAGATGTTCGACGCTCCCGGCATGGCCCAGCCACTCAAACAGGCGATCGATGCCCTACCCGCCGCGCAGCGCGACAAGGCCCGTGATGCGCTGGCCCGGCTCAAGGCCTTCGATGGCCGCCTGAGCCCGGTGTCAGCCGATGCCGCACTGTACGAACTATTCCTCCAGGAAGTGGCCCGGCAAACCTTCCTTGACGACCTGGGCCCGGAATCAGGCCCGGCCTGGCAGGCCTTCGTCGGCAATGCGCGGTTGTCGTTCTCGGCGCAGGCCGACCACTTGCTGGGCCGCGACGACAGCCCGTTCTGGGATGACCGCAACACCCCGCAGAAGGAAGACAAGCCGGCCGTCCTCGCCCGCAGCCTGGCTGGCGCGGTGGATGCCGGCACCGCGCGACTGGGCGCAGACCGCCGCACCTGGCAGTGGGGCAAGCTGCACCAGTACCGCTGGCCGGCACCGGCCTCCCATGGTCTGGGCGATGCCATCAGCCGCTCGCCGCTGGCAGCCGGTGGCGATTTCACCACCCTGGCCCTGACGCCATACGCCTGGGGTAGCGACTTCGACACCCGCCTGCCGGCTTCGGCACGGATAATCGTCGACTTCGGCCAGGCCGAGCCGTTGCAGGTGCTGACCAGCAGCGGGCAGTCCGGCAACCCGGCCAGCAAGCATTACAGCGACGGGCTGGATGCCTGGTTCAAAGGGCGCTTCATGAGCTTGCCACTGCAGCAGCAGAACTTCGGGCGGGCGTATGGCAACCAACGCTTGACCCTGGTGCCAGGCAGGTAATAGCAGGGGGATCCCTGTGGGAGATCGCCCAGCCCTTTGGGCTGCGCCGTCGCGCAGAGAACTCAGTGCGATACCGTGTGGGAGCGGGCGTGCCCGCGAAGAATCCCACACGGTGCCTTGCACCGGCTGCGCCGGTGTTCGCGGCGGTTCGACGCCTCGACACGCTCGCCCCTACAGGGCCAGTACAGGTTCACCGAGCCTGCAAAGAGGCACACCCGGCAAATCTATGCTTCTATCTGTGTGCCGACCCGTGTCGCAGACCGTTTTCGCCACGCAGCCAGGACCACCATGCACCATTCGACCCACGACCTGCTTTCCCCCGTTCCGGGCGTCACGCGCCAACTGCACAGTTTCCACTTCGGCCCTCGCGGTGGTGGCAAGGTCTATATCCAGGCCTCGCTGCATGCCGACGAACTGCCCGGAATGCTGGTGGCCTGGCACCTCAAGCGCCGCCTGGGCGAACTGGAGCAGCAAGGCCGCCTGCAGCGCGAGGTCATCCTGGTCCCGGTGGCCAACCCGGTCGGCCTGGAACAGGTGTTGCTGGATGCGCCATTGGGGCGCTTCGAGCTGCAAAGCGGGGAAAATTTCAACCGCAATTTCGTCGATCTGTCAGACAATATCGGTGACCAGATCGAGCAGCACCTGACCGCGGACCCGGAACACAACCTTGCGCTGATCCGCGAATACCTGCGCCGAGGGCTGGACGCGCACCCCACGCGCACGCCGCTGCAGGCCCAGCGCCTGATCCTGCAACGCCTGGCCTGCGATGCCGACATGGTGCTGGACCTGCACTGCGACTTCGAGGCGGTCGAGCACCTGTACACCACGCCCGATGCCTGGCCGCAGATTGAACCGCTGGCCCGCTACCTGGGGGCCCAGGCCAGCCTGCTGGCCACCGACTCGGGCGGGCAGTCGTTCGATGAATGCTTCAGCCTGGTCTGGTGGCAATTGCAGCAACGCTTCGGCAAACGTTTCCCGATCCCGCTCGGCTGCTGCTCGGTCACCGTCGAGCTGCGTGGCCAGGCAGATGTCAGCCACGACCTGGCCAGCAAGGACTGCCAGGCAATCCTCGACTTCCTGACCCACGCGGGGGTAATCGAAGGTGCCATAGCCGCCCTGCCCGCCTTGCGCTGCCCGGCCACGCCGCTGGCCGCCGTCGAACCAGTGATAGCGCCACTGGGCGGGCTGCTGGTGTACCACGCAAAACCGGGGCAGCACCTTGAGGCCGGCCAGTTGATTGCCGAAGTCATCGACCCGCTCAGCGACCGGGTGACCGCCGTGCACAACAGCCAGCCTGGCCTGCTGTATGCCCGCAGCGTGCGGCGCATGGCAACCGCTGGCATGGTCATCGCCCATGTCGCCGGCGAGCAGCTATGCCGCAGCGGCTACCTGCTGGGCAACTGATCAGGCAAACCGTCGCAGTGTTGCTCAGGCCACAGGCGCGGGTGGCGGCTCGTCAGGCAGGGTCGGCTCGCCCGGCTCCATAGGTGGTTTTTCACCGGGATCCGGTGGCTGCGGGTCATCGGGATCTGGCTGGTGAGGTACGCCCCCCGCCTGTACAGGCAGCGGGTACGCCAGCAGTGACCATGACAGCAAACCGACGTGATTGGGCTGCAGGCCAGCCAGCTTGGCACTGATTGCGGGGTGGAGTTTCATTGGCAGCTCCTGAGGAGAGCCGCTGCGCATGATGCGCACCGGCGTTACCCGTTAGAGTGCCAAAGGGGCGGGGAAATTCCCCGCGCTCGTCGGCTCAGGTACGCGGCAGGGTGACGCCGCGCTGGCCCTGGTACTTGCCGCCACGGTCCTTGTACGACACTTCGCATTCTTCGTCGGACTGCAGGAAAAGCATCTGTGCCACACCTTCGTTGGCGTAGATCTTCGCCGGCAGCGTGGTGGTGTTGGAGAATTCCAGCGTCACGTGGCCTTCCCACTCCGGCTCGAGCGGGGTGACGTTGACGATGATGCCGCAGCGGGCGTAGGTGCTCTTGCCCAGGCAGATGGTCAGCACGTCGCGCGGAATACGGAAATACTCGACAGTGCGCGCCAGGGCGAAGGAGTTCGGCGGGATGATGCACACGTCGCTCTTGATGTCGACGAAACTACCGGCATCGAAGTTCTTCGGGTCGACAGTGGCCGAGTTGATGTTGGTAAACACCTTGAATTCGTCGGCGCAGCGCACGTCGTAGCCGTAGCTGGAGACGCCGAAGGAGATCACCCGGCTGTCCTGTTCGCCGCGCACCTGGCGCTCGACGAACGGTTCGATCATGCCGTGTTCCTGCGCCATGCGGCGAATCCACTTGTCCGATTTGATGCTCATGGCGGGGTGTCCTGAGAGAGTTGCGAGGTGAAAATCGAGACGCGCATCTTACCGGTCCCGGCGCCCAGGTTAAAGTTCCATCCCTCATCCCGCGCCGGGCGGGGGCTGCAGCCGCCGCCGATCCGAAATTGCGTAAAGCGCCTTCTGACCATTGGCAGGTTGCGGAAAGTGGGGTAAGGTGGCGCCACTGTGCTGCACGTGACACCGAGAATCTCTAGTTTGATGCACGATCCTGATCGGCCCATCGCTGAATTTTCTGCTCTCTTTGCGCTCAGTCCCGGCCAGGGTTTTTCCTGACCGTTATCAAATTGTCCAAGGAGACAGAAAAATGTCCAACCGTCAATCCGGTGTTGTTAAGTGGTTCAACGATGAGAAAGGCTACGGCTTCATCACCCCTCAGTCGGGCGACGACCTGTTCGTGCACTTCAAAGCCATCCAAGCTGACGGCTTCAAAACCCTGAAAGAAGGCCAGGCTGTTACTTTCGTCGCTACCCGCGGCCAGAAAGGCATGCAGGCTGAAGAAGTTCAGATCGCCTAAGTCGATCTAGCTTTTTAGCTTTCAAAAAAACCCGCCTTTCGGCGGGTTTTTTTATGCCTGACCGATAGACCGAGTCGGCCTCTTCGCGGGTAAACCCGCTCCCACAAGGACCGCGCGATACTTGAAGGCTGCGCTATATCTGTGGGAGCGGGTTTACCCGCGAAGCAGGCGACCAGGCCTGACAGGTCAATCTTCGCTGATGGTAATGCTCGGCATCGCCGGTGCCGCCGCTTCCTGCAGCACGATCCGCGCGCCCACCTGACGGGCCAGCTCCTGGTAGACCATGGCAATCTGGCTTTCCGGCTCGGCAATCGCCGTCGGCTTGCCGCTATCGGCCTGTTCGCGAATCAGCATCGACAGCGGCAACGACGCCAGCAGGTCGACGCCATACTGGCTCGCCAGCTTCTCGCCACCGCCTTCGCCGAACAGGTGCTCGGCATGGCCGCAGTTCGAGCAGATGTGCACGGCCATGTTCTCCACCACGCCCAGCACCGGAATGTTGACCTTGCGGAACATCTCCACACCCTTCTTGGCATCCAGCAGCGCCAGGTCCTGCGGCGTGGTGACGATCACCGAACCGGCCACCGGCACCTTCTGCGCCAGGGTCAGCTGGATGTCACCGGTGCCTGGCGGCATGTCGATCACCAGGTAATCCAGGTCGTCCCAGGCGGTCTGGGTCACCAGCTGCAGTAGCGCGCCGGAAACCATTGGGCCACGCCAGACCATCGGCGTGTTGTCGTCGGTGAGGAACGCCATGGACATGACTTCCACGCCATGGGCCTTGATCGGCACGAACCACTTCTGCTCGCGAATCTGCGGGCGGGTACCTTCGGCGATACCGAACATCACGCCCTGGCTGGGGCCATAGATGTCGGCATCGAGAATACCCACTCGCGCCCCCTCTCGGGCCAGCGCCAGGGCCAGGTTGGCCGCGGTGGTCGACTTGCCCACCCCGCCCTTGCCCGAGGCCACGGCGATGATGTTCTTGACGTTGGCCATGGCCGGCACCTGGGCCTGGGCCTTGTGCGCGGCCATCACGCAGTCGATCGACACCTGGGCATTGCTGACGCCCTCGAGGTTGCCGATGGCGGTCTGCAGCACCTGGGCCCAGCCCCCCTTGAACAGCCCTGCGGCATAACCCAGCTGCAACTGCACGCTGACCTGCCCGCCCTGGATATCGATGGCGCGCACGCAACCGGCGCTGACCGGGTCCTGGTTCAGGTAGGGGTCGGTGTACTGGCGAAGCACGCCCTCGACGGCGGCACGGGTGACGGCACTCATGGAGACTCCCATTGGCAAACTGAATGTAGAACAGGCGCCTATCCTAACCCGTCAATCGTCAGCAGATGCGCATGCGGGGTGAAATATCTTCGCCAGCCCTTTATAGTGGCCGATCAACCTCATTTTTACCCCGTCGCCAGATAAGTAGCCGAGCCACCATGTCCGAGCCACGTCAGATTCTCGTCACCAGCGCCTTGCCCTATGCCAATGGATCGATCCACCTTGGCCATATGCTCGAGTACATCCAGACAGACATGTGGGTCCGCTTCCAGAAGCTGCGCGGCAACCAGTGCATCTACGTCTGCGCCGACGACGCCCACGGTTCAGCCATCATGTTGCGCGCCGAGAAGGAAGGCATCACTCCGGAACAGCTGATCGCCAATGTCCAGGCCGAGCACAGCAGCGACTTCGCCGACTTCCTGGTGGATTTCGACAACTTCCACTCGACCCACAGCGAAGAGAACCGCGAGCTGTCGGGCCTGATCTACACGCGCCTGCGTGAAGCCGGGCACATCGCCACCCGTTCGGTGACCCAGTACTTCGACCCGGAAAAGGGCATGTTCCTCGCCGACCGCTTCATCAAGGGCACCTGCCCCAAGTGCGCGGCCGAAGACCAGTACGGCGACAACTGCGAAAAATGCGGCGCCACCTACGCGCCCACCGAGCTGAAGAACCCGAAATCGGCCATCTCCGGTGCCACCCCGGTACTGCGTGATTCCCAACACTTCTTCTTCAAGCTGCCGGACTTCCAGGCCATGCTGCAGCAGTGGACCCGTAGCGGCACGCTGCAGGAGGCAGTAGCCAACAAGCTGGCCGAATGGCTGGACTCGGGCCTGCAGGAATGGGACATCTCCCGCGACGCGCCGTATTTCGGTTTCGAGATCCCGGGCGAGCCAGGCAAGTACTTCTACGTGTGGCTGGATGCGCCGATTGGCTACATGGCCAGCTTCAAGAACCTCTGCGCACGCCGTCCGGAGCTGGACTTCGACGCGTTCTGGAACGAAGGCTCCAAAGCCGAGCTGTACCACTTCATCGGCAAGGACATCGTCAACTTCCACGCCCTGTTCTGGCCAGCCATGCTCGAAGGCGCCGGCTTCCGCAAGCCGAGCGCGGTCAACGTGCACGGCTACCTGACCGTGAACGGCGCCAAGATGTCCAAGTCGCGCGGCACCTTCATCAAGGCCCGCACCTACCTCGACCACCTGCAGCCGGAATACCTGCGTTACTACTACGCGGCCAAGCTGGGCCGTGGCGTCGATGACCTGGACCTGAACCTGGAAGACTTCGTGCAGAAGGTCAACTCCGATCTGGTCGGCAAGGTGGTCAACATCGCCAGCCGTTGCGCCGGTTTCATCCACAAGGGCAACGAAGGCGTGATGGTGGCTGGTGATGCCGCACCGGAGCTGACCGAAGCATTCCTGGCGGCCGCCCCGTCGATCGCCGACGCCTATGAAGGCCGCGACTTCGGCCGCGCCATGCGCGAAATCATGGCGCTGGCCGACCGCGCCAATGCCTGGATCGCCGACAAGGCCCCGTGGTCGCTGGCCAAGCAGGAAGGCAAGCAGGATGAAGTGCAGGCTATCTGCGCCCAGGGTATCAACCTGTTCCGCCAGCTGGTGATCTTCCTCAAGCCGGTGCTGCCGGTGCTGGCTGCCGACGCCGAGGCCTTCCTCAACGTGGCCCCGCTGACCTGGAACGACCACCTGTCGCGCCTGGAAAACCACCAGCTGAACCCGTTCAAGGCGCTGATGAGCCGCATCGAGCCGGCCAAGGTCGAAGCCATGGTCGCCGCCAGCAAGGAAGACCTGCTGGCCGCCGAAGCCAAGGCCCCGGTCGGCAATGGCGAGCTGGCCAAAGACCCGCTGTCGGCGGAAATCGAGTTCGACACCTTCGCGGCCGTCGACCTGCGCGTGGCGCTGATCGTCAAGGCCGAAGCCGTACCGGGTGCCGACAAGCTGCTGCAACTGACCCTCGACATCGGTGACGAGCGCCGCAACGTGTTCTCCGGCATCAAGTCGGCCTACCCCGACCCGTCCCAGCTGGAAGGCCGCCTGACCATGATGGTGGCCAACCTCAAGCCACGGAAGATGCGCTTTGGCGTGTCCGAAGGCATGGTCATGGCGGCCGGCCCTGGCGGCGAAGAGATTTACCTGCTGAGCCCGGACAGCGGTGCCAAGCCAGGCCAGCGCATCAAGTAACAAAACCTGCTGGACCTTGTGGGAGCGGGCGTGCCCGCGAAACGGACTACGCGGTGCATGGCACCGGCGTTGCCGGTGTTCGCGGACAAGCCCGCTCCCACAATGACTCCGGAACCCGGACAATCGCCCCGATTCCCGGCTATCGTCATTTCATGAGCGACTATATCCTGGTCCTGATCAGCGCCGCGCTGGTCAATCACCTGTGCCTGCAACAACAGCCACTCCCCAGGCTGCACCTGCACGTGCACGGCCTTGCCTGCGCACTGTGCATCACCTTGGGCATGTTCGGCGCGCAGCTACTGTTGCAGGTGGTGCTTGCCCCGTTGCAGGCTCAGGACCTTGCCCTGTTCCTGTTGTTGCCCTGGCTGGCCGTGCTCGCCTGGGGCGTGCCATGGCTGCTGACAAGGTGGCGCCCGACCTGGCCGATGACGGAGTTGCCTGCGTTGCTGTTGAGCAATGCGGCAGTACTGGGGTTGACCCTGCAACAGGCAAGCGACGACAGCACATGGCTCGCCACGCTGCTGCAAGGCCTGCTGGCCGGCGGTGGCTTCTGGCTGGCGTTGATCTTGTTCGCCGACCTGCGCCAGCGCAGCGCCCATGTCGACGTCCCCGGGGCGCTGCGCGGCCTGCCCATCGAACTGCTCGGTGGCGGGGTGATGGCCATGGCGTTTTCCGGCTTCAACGGGCTGTTCGCCCAATGACCGCCAAGCCCGATCCGCGGCTACGCACCAGCATGGGCCTGGTGTTGCTGGCCTGCATGCCTGGCCTGCTGGCGCTGTTCTGGCTGCATGGCTGGAGTTTGCTACTGAACCTGCTGCTGTGCGCCAGTGCCGCACTGCTGTGCGAGGCGTTGCTGCTCGCCTTGCAAGCACAACCGCTGCGCACGGCGCTGAATGACGGCAGCGCGCTGGTGACCGCCGTGCTGCTGGCCGCCGCCCTGCCCACCCTGGCTCCGTGGTGGTTGCCGGTGGTCGCTGCCAGCGTTGCCATCGGCATCGGCAAGCAGGCCTTTGGCGGGGTCGGGCGCAACCTGTTCAATCCGGCCATGGTCGGCTACGCCTTCGTGCTGCTGAGCTTCCCGTCGCAGATGAACCATTGGCCAGGGCCAGCACCTGGTCTGCTCGACAGCCTGCATCAGGTATTTGCCGGCAGCGAGCAGATCGATGCCTGGGCCAGGCCTACACTGCTCGACGGCCTGCGCCACAACCGCAGCCTGACCATCGATGAACTGTTCGCCAGCCACCCAGGCTTCGGCAACATCGGTGGACAGGGCAGCGAATGGGTCAACCTGGCGTTCCTGCTGGGCGGCCTGTTCCTGCTGCAACGCAAGGTGATCAGCTGGCATGCGCCGGTTGGTTTGCTGGCAGGGCTGTTCCTGTTCAGCCTGATGGGCTGGAATGGCTCGGGTTCGGACTCCAACGGCTCGCCCCTGCTGCACCTGTTCTCCGGCTCGACCATGATGGCGGCGTTCTTCATTGCCACCGAACCGGTGTCCGGCCCCCGGCAGGCGTGGGCGAAGCTGGGGTTCGGCCTGGGGGCGGGTCTGCTGATCTACCTGATCCGCACCTGGGGCAGCTACCCGGACGGTACGGCGTTCGCCATCCTGCTGATGAACCTCATGGCGCCGAGCCTCGAACGCCTGGCCCAGCAGCGCCAGCAGGTTGCCCGATGAAGCACTGGGTGCGTGATGTGAGCCTGCTACTGCTGACCGGAGCACTGGCGCTGTCCGCCACCTTGGCCTGGCAGCACTGGACCAGCGCGGCCATCACCGACGCCGAGAAACAACTGAATACCCGCCAGCGGCTGGCGGTGCTGCCAGAAGGCAGTTACGACAACCAGCCCCTGGACAGCCCGCTGCCCAGGCCCGCCGCACAGCGGCCAAACAGCCGTATCCTGGCAGCTTACCGGGCGACGCTGGCGGGCAAACCGGCCGCCATCATACTGGTCACCCAGGCCCAGGGTTATGCCGGGCCGATCGTGCTGAGCGTGGCCATCGCCGCGGACGGCCGACTGATCGGCAGCCAGGTGGTCGAACAACAGGAAAGCCCCGGGCTGGGCGCACGCCTGGGTGATCCGCAGGTGAACTGGCTGGGGCAATTTGCCAACCGCCAGCTGAGTGATCGCTGGGCGCTGAAGCGCGACCAGGGCGACTTTGACCAGTTGGCCGGCGCAACCGTGACCTCACGGGCAGTGATCGGCGCGCTGCAGGAGGCGCTGAGTTATTTCGATGAGCAGCGTAGCGTGCTGCTGGAGGGTGCCACGCATGAATAGGTTCTACCTGCTCGGCGCAAGCCTTGTGCCCCTGCTGGGCGCCACCCGGACACTGGGCGAAGGCGCCACCATCGGCGTGTGTGCGGTGCTGATGAGCAGCCTTCACCAGCTGTTGCTGGCCCCCCTGCGCCAGCGGCTCGCCAGCTGGAGCTACGTGCTGGCCAGCCTGCTGCTGTTGGCGGCCCTGGCCAGTTGCCTGCAACTTGCGCTACGTGCCTGGCTGCTACCACTGGCACTCGCCCTCGGCCACTATCCCGCACTGCTGTGCCTGCAATGCCTGGCCACCGACCACCTGCTGCCCGATCAAGGGCGTTGGCGCCTGCTCGCCAGCCACCTTTGCGCGCTGCTTGCCACCTGCCTGCTGCTTGGTGCCAGCCGCCAATGGCTGGCCGACAGTGCCAGCCTGCACCTGGCCAGCCTGGCCCCGGGCGCCTTGCTACTGCTCGGACTGCTGTTGGCCTTGTACAATCGCCTGCGTCCGGGCCTCGCCCAACCACGTCGTCAAGGAAAGCTCTGATTTCATGAATGCCGCCAAACGCCTGGAGATCTTTCGCAGGCTGCACGAAGACAACCCCGACCCGAAGACCGAACTGGCCTACACTACCCCGTTCGAACTGCTGGTCGCCGTGACACTGTCCGCGCAGTCCACCGATGTCGGCGTCAACAAGGCCACCGCACGCCTGTTCCCGGTCGCCAATACCCCCGAGGCCATCTATGCCCTGGGCGTCGAAGGCCTGAGCGAGTACATCAAGACCATTGGCTTGTACAACAGCAAGGCCAGGAACGTCATCGAAGCCTGCCGGCTGCTGATCGAGCGCCATGGCGGCCAGGTACCGCAAACCCGCGAAGCCCTGGAGGCGCTGCCTGGCGTGGGCCGCAAGACCGCCAACGTAGTGCTCAACACGGCGTTCCGCCAGCCGACCATGGCGGTAGATACCCATATCTTCCGGGTCAGCAACCGCACAGGCATTGCGCCAGGCAAGACGGTGCTGGAAGTGGAGAAAAAGCTGATCAAGTTCGTGCCAAAAGATTACCTGCTCGACGCCCACCACTGGCTGATCCTGCACGGGCGCTACGTGTGCCAGGCACGCAAGCCACGGTGCGGCAGTTGCCGGATCGAAGACTTGTGCGAGTACAAGCACAAGACCTCCGACGATTGAGGCGATAGCTAGAAACCACTCGTCGCGATTGAAAAAATCTTTTTTACCAGCGTCTGCTTTCTGGTTATAAGGACGGCCAATGGCCCCTTGGCTTGGAGCGACTCATGAGTAGCGATAAAGACGACCTGTCGATCGATGATGATTTTGTTGCCGCAGATGATGAAGCGGAACCTCAGGTGGAAACCGCAAAGACCAACCTCAGCAAACGCCGCACCATCGACAACATGCTGGAAGAAAGGCGCCTGCAGAAGCAACTGGCCGACTTCGACTACGATCTGTAGCCCGCGACCTGTAACTCAGCCAAAGCCTCCTGGCCGGAGGCTTTACGGCCTTGATGGTCAGTTCAACCCTTGCCGTTGCGCCAGCTCGATCAGGTCGACCAGCGACCGCGCATTGAGCTTGAGCAACAGGCGCGACTTGTAGGTACTGACCGTCTTGTTGCTGAGGAACATGCTGTCGGCAATCTCCTTGTTCGAACGCCCTCGCGCCAGCTGCTGCAACACCGTCATTTCGCGAGCCGAGAGGCGGTTGACCATATCCGTCTCGCTTCCGCCTCCCCTGCCCCGTGACACATGCAAGGCCTGGTTGGGGAAGTAGCTGTAGCCCGACAGAACGGCCTTGATGGCGCTCAGCAGCTCGGTGAGCTCCTGTTGCTTGCATACATATCCCGCCGCCCCCGCCTGCATGCAACGCATCGAGAAGTTGCCTGGGGCCTGCGATGTCAGAACCAGCACCTTGCTGCCCGGGCTGAAGGTAGTCATGCGGGCAATCACTTCCAGGCCATCCAGTTTGGGGATACCGATATCGAGCACCACGATATCCGGCAGGTGTTGCCGTGTCAGCTGCAGGGCAGCCACCCCGTTGTCGGTTTCCGCCACGACGTCATACCCATGCCGCTCCATCAGCATGCGTACGGCCAGGCGTATGACCGGATGATCATCCACGATAAGCACTTTATTCATGCGATATCCATTCATTCATTGTTTTGCTTTGGCCTGCCAAGATAACCGACAGAACCCTTGCTGGCGCGGTGATTGACCGGTGAAATACATGAACAGATGAAACCTACAGCACTTACAGAAATTTCCTACACACAACTACTGCAGTTGTAACAATCAAATTCCTGCCGCCGGAATGAAACTTATCATCCACCTGTAAAAGTGCACCAGTTGAAAACCGGCCATCATCTGAGGGAATAGGCAACTCAAATACGCTGAACAAACAAGGCTGTGAGGATTGCTGGCGATTATTCTTCACCCGGAAAACAATCCAGTCTTTAGTTGAGCATCGCTGTAGGTTAAAGATGGGCAAAATCGCTGGAGACGGCCCATATGCCCCAAGCACAACCTGTCGCCCCACTGACGATCATTGCCATCTTCGCGGGGATTATCGAAGCCTCCGCCCTTGCCACCCTGCCGTTTCTCAGCGAGTCCAGCCAAAATCTCTATACCTGGTTTCTGGTGGGCTTCCCGTTCTTCCTGACGGCACTGTTCTTCCTCACGCTCAACTTCAATAACAAGTCCTTCTATGGCCCCTCGCCAAACGAAACGGCAAACGAGAACACGCCGGCAGCAAACAGTCTGGCCAAACCTGGAATGCCCGGTAATGCCAGCGAAGCGCTACAGGGCGAGCCAGTCACGTTCATGTTTTCCGGCCCCGATGCCTATCGCATGATGGAGCAACAGCTGCTGCTAGCCCTTGCCCAACCGCGTCAGCCAGCGCGCACGTGGCGCTTTTGCAATCTGGATGAACGCCTTTGCGCACAACTGTCGATCAGCGCGCTCGATGGCCAGGTGGCGAACGACGGCCATTGAATACCCCAGGCATTTCACAGGCAAAAAAAACCCCGGCCTGGGCCGGGGCTTTTACTGCACATGCCAGCTATCAGAGCAACGAGCGGCCCTTGTTGGCAGCAATGCGCATACGCAGGGCGTTGAGCTTGATGAAGCCTGCAGCGTCCGCCTGGTTGTAAGCGCCGCCATCTTCCTCGAAGGTGGCGATGTTGGCGTCGAACAGCGAGTCGTCCGACTTGCGGCCGACCACGGTGACGTTGCCCTTGTACAGCTTCAGGCGTACCACACCGTTCACGTTGACCTGCGAAGCGTCGATCATCTGCTGCAGCATCAGTCGCTCCGGGCTCCACCAGTAGCCGGTGTAGATCAGGCTGGCGTACTTCGGCATCAGCTCATCCTTCAGGTGAGCGACTTCGCGGTCCAGGGTGATCGACTCGATGGCACGGTGGGCCTTGAGCATGATGGTGCCACCAGGGGTCTCGTAGCAGCCACGCGACTTCATGCCGACGTAACGGTTCTCGACGATGTCCAGACGGCCGATGCCGTTGGCACCACCGATACGGTTCAGGTCGGCCAGGACGGTGGCCGGGGTCTTCTCGACGCCGTCGATGGCAACGATGTCACCGTTGCGGTAGGTCAGCTCGATGTAGGTAGCCTGGTCCGGGGCGTTCTCGGGCGAGACGCTCCAGCGCCACATGTCTTCTTCGTGCTCGGTCCAGGTATCTTCCAGAACACCGCCTTCGTAGGAGATGTGCAGCAGGTTGGCGTCCATCGAGTACGGCGACTTCTTCTTGCCGTGGCGCTCGATCGGGATGCCGTGCTTCTCGGCGTAATCCATCAGCTTCTCGCGGGACAGCAGGTCCCACTCACGCCATGGGGCGATGACCTTGACGCCTGGCTTCAGGGCGTAGGCGCCCAGTTCGAAACGCACCTGGTCGTTGCCTTTGCCGGTGGCGCCATGGGAAATGGCGTCGGCGCCGGTTTCATTGGCGATTTCGATCAGGCGCTTGGCGATCAGCGGACGGGCGATGGAAGTACCCAGCAGGTACTCGCCCTCGTAGACGGTGTTGGCGCGGAACATCGGGAACACGAAATCACGCACGAATTCTTCGCGCAGGTCATCGATGTAGATCTCTTTAACGCCCATTGCCTGGGCCTTGGCACGGGCCGGCTCGACCTCCTCGCCCTGACCCAGGTCAGCGGTGAAGGTCACCACTTCGCAGTTGTAGGTATCCTGCAGCCACTTGAGAATCACCGAAGTATCAAGGCCGCCGGAATACGCCAGTACGACCTTTTTTACGTCCGCCATGCCATCACTCCACGGGGTTGTACGGAAAGGCATCGATTCTAACGACGTTACGGATAAATTTACAGTGGGGCGACAGCTTCTGACGACAAAGCGACAGGAAGTTTCGGAAGGGCGACGGGGGTGCGGAGGGGGATTTGGTCAGGGGTGCCAGATGCATGCCTCGCCATCTTCAGCGCCTGTGAGATCGAGCGCCGCCCGCGCGGCGCTTCGCGGGACAAGCCCGCTCCCACATCTGTTTCGGGCCAGTCACTCCTGCGAGGGCACCTCTGCCCGCCTTGTTTGTTCCCTTCGATATCGAAGGGGTCAAAGCTGCTCTTCATCCATTTCCAGCCATGCACCAAGACTGCAACCCGCCTGGCACAGGAATAATTGGCCCGAAACAAATGTGGGAGCGGGCTTGTCCCGCGAAGCGCCGCGCGGGCGGCGCTCGATCTCATAGGCGCTGAAAATGCTGTGGCGAACACCTGGTGGCCCCGATGCAATCCCCAGCCATGCCCCCGATGGCCAACCCGATTTCAGGGCACCTTCGCCCCCGGCGCGCCCGAGGCCGGAGCGGCAGCAGGCGGACTGGCTGGCGCTGGCGCCGGAGCAGCAGGCGCCGCTTGCTCAACCGGCTTTTCCACCGGCTTCTCGATCACAGCCACCCGATCCAGTTCAATATTCACCCGACGATTACGCGCCCGGTTGGCAGCACTGTTGTTCTTGGCCAACGGATAACGCTCACCATGAAAACGCACGGTAATCTGCTCTTCCGGCACACCATGGGCCTTGAGGTAGTCGGCCACGGCCAATGCGCGGCGGCGCGACGTGTCGCGATTGGTCAGGCGGTTGCCGCTATTGTCGGAGTGGCCGTTGAGCTCGACATGGTTCACCGTCGGGTCGGCCTTCATGTAATCGAGGATCACGTCCAGCCGCGCCTTGGCCGCGTCATCCAGCTCGATGCCCCCTCCGGGGAAGCGCACCTGGGTCTGGCGCACCTGGTCGTAGTTCATTGGCAGTAGCTTGCCGACACAAGTCTGGTAGTCGCTATAAGCCTTGGTGAAGCTGACCGGCAGCACACGCACTTCCATCGGCTTGCCTGCCTCGCCGGTGTAATTGCGCACCACCGTGCTGCGCCCGTCGAGCAGGCCGTTGATAAGGCGACTGGCTTGGCCCTGGGACGAACTGAACAGCACCCCGGTGCGAGCCATGCGCACGCTGCCCAGATTGATGTCGCTGCGCCCGGGTTGCCACGGCGCAGCGGCTGCCAGCAAGGTGGCCGTGCCCGCACCCAGTACATTGCTGTTCGAGCGCAGCTGGAACACCGGCTGCTCGCCCGCGCGGCGTACGAACTCACCACTGCCAAAACCGTCGATCGGCTGGATCAGCCGGCATTCGAACTGGTCACCCTCGACCTGCCAGGCAATGTTCTCCATGCGCGTCTGGAAGGTCAGCCCGCCGGCCGGCAGGCTGGCGAAAAGGGTCAACAGGGCTAGGTAACGCTGGCGCACAGGCGGCTCCACAAATTCTGACGGCTTACCTGCAGGCTATCGGGCGCCTGCCGGAAAACTTGATAGCCGTGCTCCACCCAGGGTTTTCCGGTAGCATTGGGGCTTGAGTTCGACCCGCCTGGAATCCCCAATGTCCGATCGCCTGACCCTCCTGCGTCCCGACGACTGGCACATCCATCTGCGCGATGGTGCCGTCCTGCCCCACACCGTTGGCGACGTGGCGCGTACTTTCGCCCGTGCCATCATCATGCCCAACCTGGTTCCGCCGGTGCGCAATGCCGCCGAGGCTGGCGCCTACCGTGAACGCATCCTGGCCGCCCGTCCGGCCGGCAGCCGCTTCGAGCCACTGATGGTGCTTTACCTCACCGACCGCACCAGCCCCGAGGACATCCGCGCGGCCAAGGCCAGCGGCTTCGTGTACGCCGCAAAGCTGTACCCGGCCGGTGCCACCACCAACTCCGACTCGGGCGTGACCAGCATCGACAACATCTTCCCGGCCATCGAGGCGCTGGCAGAAGCCGGCATGCCACTGCTGGTGCACGGCGAAGTGACCCGCAGCGAAATCGACGTGTTCGACCGCGAGAAACGCTTCATCGACGAACACATGCGTCGTGTGGTCGAACGTTTCCCGACACTGAAAGTGGTGTTCGAGCACATCACCACCAGCGATGCCGCGCAGTTCGTCACCGAGGCACCGGCCAACGTCGGCGCGACCATCACCGCTCAGCACCTGCTGTACAACCGCAACCACATGCTGGTTGGCGGCATTCGCCCGCACTTCTACTGCCTGCCGATCCTCAAGCGCAACACTCACCAGGTGGCACTGCTGGACGCGGCAACCAGCGGCAACCCGAAATTCTTCCTGGGCACCGACTCGGCCCCGCACGCCCGTCACGCCAAGGAAGCCGCCTGCGGTTGTGCCGGTTGTTACACCGCCTACGCAGCCATCGAGATGTACGCCGAAGCCTTCGAGCAGCGTAATGCGCTGGACAAGCTGGAAGGCTTCGCAAGCCTGCATGGCCCGGCCTTCTATGGCCTGCCGGCGAACACCGACACCATTACCCTGGTCCGCGAAGAATGGACCGCCCCGGACAGCTTGCCATTTGGCGAGCAGACCGTGGTCCCGCTGCGCGCCGGCGAAAAACTGCGCTGGCGCCTGCTGGAGGAAAACGCGTGAGCGAAGACCTGTACGAAGACGACCTCGACACCCAAGGCAGCAGCAGCTCGCGCCACCCTATGGCCGAGCGCTTCCGAGGCTACCTGCCTGTGGTAGTGGATGTGGAGACCGGTGGCTTCAACAGCGCCACCGATGCCCTGCTGGAAATTGCCGCCGTCACCATCGGCATGGACGAAAAGGGCTTCCTGTTCCCCGAGCACACCTACTTCCACCGGGTAGAGCCGTTCGAGGGTGCCAACATCGAGCCGGCGGCGCTGGAATTTACCGGGATCAAGCTGGACCACCCACTGCGCATGGCGGTCAGCGAGGAAAGCGCGCTGACCGACATCTTCCGTGGCGTGCGCAAGGCACTCAAGGCCAATGGCTGCAAGCGGGCGATCCTGGTCGGCCATAACAGCAGCTTCGACCTGGGCTTCCTCAACGCGGCGGTGGCGCGCAACGACCTGAAGCGCAACCCGTTCCACCCGTTCTCCAGCTTTGACACCGCTACCCTGGCGGGCCTGGCCTATGGCCAGACCGTGCTGGCACGGGCCTGCCAGAGTGCCGACATCGATTTCGACGGGCGTGAAGCGCACTCGGCGCGTTACGACACCGAGAAGACGGCCGAGCTGTTCTGCGGCATCGTCAACCGCTGGAAAGAGATGGGCGGCTGGCGCGACTTCAACGACTGAGTCGAAAAAGCATTCGCGGGCCATGCCCGCTCCCACAGGGATCGCACCATGGATGAGGCCTGTGGGGCACCTGTGGGAGCGGGTTTACCCGCGAAGAGGCCGGCACAGGACGGCACAAAAAAAACCGGCCACCAGGGCCGGTTTTTTCATGCAGGCGGCAATTACAGCTTGCCAGCGTTCTCGCTCAGGTAGGCAGCAACACCTTCTGGCGAAGCGTTCATGCCTTTGTCGCCTTTTTTCCAGTTGGCAGGGCAGACTTCGCCGTGCTCTTCGTGGAACTGCAGGGCGTCGACCAGGCGCAGCAGCTCGTCCATGTTGCGGCCCAGTGGCAGGTCGTTGACGATCTGCGAACGGACAACGCCGTTGGTGTCGATCAGGAAGGCGCCACGGAAGGCCACGCCACCTTCGGACTCGACGTCGTAGGCCTTGCAGATTTCGTGGGTCATGTCGGCAACCAAGGTGTACTTGACCTGGCCGATACCGCCGTTGTTGACCGGGGTGTTACGCCAGGCGTTGTGGGTGAAGTGCGAGTCGATCGACACGCCGATCACTTCCACGTTGCGCGCCTGGAAGTCAGGGATGCGGTTGTCCAGGGCGATCAGCTCGGACGGGCAAACGAAGGTGAAGTCCAGCGGGTAGAAGAACACCAGGCCGTACTTGCCCTTGATGGCCGAAGCCAGGTTGAAGCTGTCGACGATCTCGCCATTGCCCAGCACGGCCGGAACGGTGAAATCGGGGGCTTTCTTACCAACGAGTACGCTCATTGTAATCTCCTGATGAGGGTGAAAAACCGTTTGCCGGGCCAGACGGGCTTGCCCGACATCCAACAAAGGCCGACCATCATACACGGCTTCTGATGACAGGCCGACTCCAACGACGAAGCAACCGCCGGTCGCTCAAGCACGGCCCTTTCACAAACTCCTTTGACAAGCATTCTCATTAACATTAAGCTCCACCCCATCGAGCCCACCAACGATGGTCAGCCTTTATGTATGTGTGTCTTTGTGTCGGCGTTACCGACGGACAGATCCGCGATGCGATCTACGAAGGATGCTGCAGCTACAAGGAAGTGCGAGCCGCGACCAATGTCGCCAGCCAGTGTGGCAAATGTGCCTGCGTGGCCAAGCAGGTGGTCCGCGAGACCCTGACCGAGCTCCAGATCAGCCAGGCAGCCCTGCCCTACCCTGTGGAATTTACCGCAGCCTGAAAACCCGGAATTTGAAGAACCGGACCTTGCGTCCGGTTTTTTATGCCCGTAATTCAATAAGTTAGCGCTTCAACGCGGTTCACAAACATTCTTATTTCCATTAATTTTCACTTATTATTCAAGAACTTAGGTTTGACACACCTAAGTATCGGGCTCAAACTTCCCTGTATTGGCACACTTCTACAGGGCAGGAACCCGACATGAAAGGCGACGTAAGCGTCATCCAGCATCTCAACAAGATCCTCGGAAACGAGCTGGTCGCGATCAACCAATACTTCCTGCACGCACGCATGTACGAAGATTGGGGCCTGAACAAACTCGGCAAGCACGAGTACAAGGAATCTATCGACGAGATGAAACACGCTGACAAACTGATCAAGCGTATTCTCTTCCTCGAAGGCATCCCCAACGTCCAGGACCTGGGCAAGCTGCTGATTGGCGAGCACACCAAAGAGATGCTCGAATGTGACCTGAAGATCGAACAGAAAGGCCTGGTCGACCTGAAAGCAGCCATCGCTCATTGCGAAACCGCTGGCGACTTCGGCTCGCGTGACATGCTCGAAGATATCCTCGAGTCCGAGGAAGAACACATCGACTGGCTGGAAACCCAGCTGGGGCTGATCGACAAGATCGGTATCGAGAACTACCTGCAGTCGCAAATGGGCGAAGAATAAATATTCGCCCCATGAAAAAACCCGCGATCAGCGGGTTTTTTCATGCTTGCCGAAAATCAGGCCTCGGAAGCCTTGGCCTTGGCAACCGCTTCCTTGATCAGGGTTTGCAACTCACCCTTCTCGAACATTTCCAGCATGATGTCGCTGCCGCCGACCAGCTCACCGGCTACCCACAGTTGCGGGAAGGTCGGCCAGTTGGCGTATTTTGGCAGGTTCGCGCGGATTTCCGGGTTCTGCAGGATGTCGACGTAGGCGAACTTCTCGCCACAACCCATCACGGCCTGCGATGCACGCGCAGAGAAGCCACACTGCGGGGCATTCGGCGAGCCTTTCATGTAAAGCAGAATGGTGTTGTTGGCAATCTGCTCTTTGATCGTTTCGATGATATCCATGTAGCACCTCGGCTGAACTTTCCGACGCGGTCGTCGGCACGGTGACGCATTGTAACGGAAAGCCAAGCAGCATGCTCGGCCTTACCGTTCCTTACGCGGCCTCTACCTGCACCGGTACGCCATTGAGGGCGGCATTGCCGGAAACCTGGTCACGCAGGCGCTCATCGGTGAGGTCGTTGGCGCTCACGCCAGGTTGCGCCTGGGCGATCTGCATGTGCACGCCCTGACGAGAATGACCGAAGCCATGGGGCAGGCTGACCACCCCCGGCATCATGTCCTCGCAGGCCTGCACCTCGACTTCAACGTCCCCTGTACGCGAGCGGATACGCACCCGCTGGCCGTCCTGCAGTTGCCGCTGCTGCAGGTCTTGCGGGTGCATCAACAACTGATGTCGCGGCTTGCCCTTCACCAGACGATGGAAATTGTGCATCCACGAGTTGTTGCTGCGCACATGGCGACGGCCGATCAGCAGCAGTTCGCCCGGCGCCAGAGGGGCTTGTTGTGCCAGCCGGCGCAGGTCGTCCAGCAGCACCTGGGGCGCCGCGTCGACAGCCTTGCTGGCAGTCGTCAGGCGCGCAGCGAGGTTGGCGCGCAATGGTCCCAGGTCGAGACCATGCGGGTGCTTGTCCAGCGTTGCCAGCGACAACTGCCAGGGCGTCGCTTCGCCATAGCGCCCCTTGCGCAGGGCCAGGTCGATCATCTGCGCTGGCGCCGAGGTCGGTTTCAGTTCCAGCCCGGCGCGCTTGGCGAACGCTTGTGCCAGTCCAACGAAAATCTCCCAGTCATGCAGTGCCCCTTCGGGTTTGGCCAGGATCGCCCGGTTGAAGCGGGTCACGTTGCGCACGGCCAGCAAGTTGAACGTGCTGTCGTAATGGTCGTTTTCCAGCGCCGAGGTGGAGGGCAGGATCAGGTCGGCATGGCGGGTGGTTTCGTTGATGTACAGGTCGATGCTGAGCATGAATTCCAACCCCTCCAGCGCCACATCCAACTGGCGGCCGTTGGGTGTGGACAGCACGGGGTTGCCAGCCACCGTCACCAGGGCACGCACCTGCCCTTCGCCGGGTGTCAGCACTTCTTCGGCCAACGCCGCCACGGGTAGTTCGCCGCCGTACTCGGGCAAGCCCGACACCCGGCTCTGCCAGGCGTTGAAATGGCCGCCCGAGGTGGTCGCCACCAGGTCGACGGCAGGCTCGGTGCACAACGCGCCGCCTTCGCGGTCAAGGTTGCCGGTCACCAGGTTGATCAGTTGCACCAACCAATGGCAAAGGGTGCCGAAGGCCTGGGTCGAAACCCCCATGCGGCCATAGCACACCGCCTTGTCGGCTGCGGCGAAGTCCCGCGCCAGCTGGCGGATGTCTGCCGCGGCAATGCCACAGTGCGCGCTCATGGCCTCTGCGCTGAACGGCGCGATCGCTTCGCGCACCCGCTGCAGGCCGGAGACCGGCAAGTGCGAGCCACGCGCCAGACCTTCAGCGAACAGAGTGTTGAGCAAGCCACACAACAAGGCCGCATCCCCTCCAGGGCGGATGAACAGGTGATTGTCGGCCATGGCCGCCGTTTCGCTGCGACGCGGGTCCACCACCACCAGGCGCCCGCCCCTGGCCCGCAGGGCTTTCAGGCGCTTTTCCACATCCGGCACGGTCATGATGCTGCCATTGGAGGCCAGCGGGTTGCCACCGAGGATCAGCATGAAACAGGTCTGGTCGATGTCCGGGATCGGCAGCAGCAAGCCATGGCCATACATCAGGTGGCTGACCAGGTGCTGCGGCAACTGGTCCACCGAGGTGGCAGAGAAGCGGTTGCGGGTTTTCAGCAGACCCAGAAAGTAGTTGCTGTGAGTCATCAAGCCGTAGTTGTGCACGCTCGGGTTGCCTTGGTACACCGCAACGGCATTGCGCCCATGGGCCTGCTGGATCGCCCACAGCCTGTCGGCGGCCAGGGTAAAGGCCTCGTCCCAGCCGATGGCCTGCCAGTGCTCACCCACCCGCTTGTGCGGTTGGCGCAGGCGGTCGGGGTCGTTCTGGATGTCCTGCAGGGCCACGGCCTTTGGGCAGACATGGCCGCGACTGAACGGATCCTGGGGGTCGCCCTTGATCGAACTGATCAGTGCCCGACCGTCGTCGTCATGGCTGACTTCGATGTTCAGCCCACAGATCGCTTCGCACAGGTGACAGGCACGGTGATGCAGGGTCTTGGTCATGGCCGCCTCTGCCTTGTTGTAGAGGTTGTTGTGGAGAGTTGTCGAACATCGACTATGCGCCCAGTCTCTACCACCGGCCAGTGCGCTTCGCGGCGTGAATCCACCGACATCAGGCACACGATTTGCGACAGCCATTTGCCAAATTGCCAGCAAGCCGTGTACAACCCTCTGTAGCAAATAAAAAACAGCACTGCCCGTCGGGTAAAGACACCCTTTGCAACACCCTTTGGTACTGGGCAGCTGTTTCCCCTCTTGGCTTCAGGCGACATTTACTTATAGTATTGCGCCTTTCCCTATTTCGTCCGCCCCGTGCGGCTTACGCCGCGGGTCACTCCCGTTGTCAAAAAAAACCATACGGTCGACCTGCATACCGTTGCAGATAAGGTAGTCAATCATGAGCGCTAGGCACTTTCTCTCCCTGCTGGACTTCACCTCCGACGAATTGCTCGGTGTGATCCGCCGCGGCATCGAGCTGAAGGACCTGCGCAAGCGAGGCGTGCTGTTCGAGCCCCTGAAGAACCGCGTACTGGGCATGATCTTCGAGAAATCCTCGACCCGTACCCGCGTGTCGTTCGAGGCCGGCATGATCCAGCTCGGCGGCCAGGCCATTTTCCTGTCCCCGCGCGATACCCAGCTGGGCCGTGGCGAGCCGATCGGCGACAGCGCCATCGTGCTGTCGAGCATGCTCGACGTAGTGATGATCCGTACCCACGCCCACAGCACCCTGACCGAATTCGCCGCCAACTCGCGTGTGCCGGTGATCAACGCCCTGTCCGACGAGTCGCACCCGTGCCAGCTGCTGGCCGACATGCAGACCTTCCTCGAACACCGCGGCTCGATCCAGGGCAAGACCGTGGCGTGGATCGGCGACGGCTTCAACATGTGCAACTCCTACATCGAGGCGGCCAGGCAGTTCGACTTCCAGCTGCGCATCGCCTGCCCGGAAGGCTACGAGCCGGATGCACGCTTCATGGCCATTGGCGGTGACCACGTGCAAATTGTGCGCGACCCGAAGGAAGCCGTGCACGGCGCCCATCTGGTGACCACGGATGTCTGGACTTCCATGGGCCAGGAGGAGGAAACTGCACGGCGCCTGGCGCATTTCGCGCCTTACCAGGTCACCCGCGAACTGCTCGACCTGGCGGCACCCGATGCCCTGTTCATGCACTGCCTGCCAGCACACCGCGGTGAGGAAATCAGCCATGACCTGCTCGACGACCCACGCTCGGTCGCCTGGGACCAGGCTGAAAACCGCCTGCATGCACAGAAGGCCCTTCTCGAATTCCTTGTAGAACCGGCTTACCACCACGCATGAGTCAACCCCTACTGCTCAACCTGCGCAACCTCGCCTGCGGCTATGGCGACCAGCGCATCGTCCAGAACCTCAATCTGCACCTGAACGCAGGCGACATCGGTTGCCTGCTGGGTTCATCCGGTTGCGGCAAGACCACCACCTTACGCGCAATCGCCGGTTTCGAGCCGGTACATGACGGCGAGATCCAGCTGGCTGGCGAGGTCATTTCCCGGGCCGGCTTCACCCTGGCCCCAGAAAAACGCCGCATCGGCATGGTGTTCCAGGACTATGCACTGTTCCCGCACCTGACCGTGGCGCAGAACGTTGCCTTCGGCATCGCCAAGCACCCGCGCCAGGCCGAGGTCATCGAAGAGATGCTCGAACTGGTCAAACTGGGCGGCCTGGGCGGGCGCTACCCGCATGAACTGTCCGGCGGCCAACAGCAACGGGTCGCCCTGGCCCGTGCGCTGGCACCGGAGCCGCAACTGCTGCTGCTCGACGAGCCATTCTCCAACCTCGACGTAGAGCTGCGTCGGCGCCTGAGCCATGAGGTTCGCGACATTCTCAAGAGCCGCGGCACCAGCGCCATCCTGGTGACCCATGACCAGGAAGAAGCCTTCGCCGTAAGCGATCAGGTCGGCGTGTTCAAGGAAGGCCGCCTGGAGCAGTGGGACACGCCCTACAACCTTTACCACGAGCCGCAGACGCCGTTCGTGGCCAGCTTCATTGGCCAGGGGTATTTCATCCGCGGGCAGATGAGCAGCCACGAGGCGGTCAATACCGAGCTGGGTGAACTGCGCGGCAACCGCGCCTACATCATGGCGCCGGGCAGCTCGGTGGATGTGCTGCTGCGCCCTGACGATATCGTCCACGCACCGGGCAGTGCGCTGCGGGCGAACATCGTCGGCAAGAGCTTCCTGGGTGCATCGACCTTGTACCGCCTGCAGTTGCCGACCGGCAGCCAGTTGGAGGCGATTTTCCCTAGCCATGACGACCATCAGGTCGGTGAGGATGTGGGGATTGCGGTAAAGGCCGATCACCTGGTGCTGTTCCCGGTGCCGGGCAGCGTGGCAGCGCAGTTGCCTCGGCAGGAAAACGGCGTGCGTCGGTACAGTTCGGCGACCTGATTCGAAACCCTGGGGCCGCTTTGCGGCCCTTTCGCGACACAAGGCCGCTCCCACAGGTACAGCGCACCATTCACGGGCGGCGTTGTACCTGTGGGAGCGGCCTTGTGTCGCGAAAGGGCTGCAAAGCAGCCCCGAAAATTCTCAGCCCCGCCCGATCCCGGCAAACTTGCCCTGGGTATGCTCGGCCAATACCGCTGCCGCCAACTCTACTTCCAGCCCACGCCGCCCAGCGCTGACATGAATGGTTGCAAAGTTCTGCGCCGAGTCATCGATAAAGGTGCGCAGGCGCTTCTTCTGCCCCAGCGGGCTGATCCCACCCACCAGGTACCCCGTGGCGCGCTGTGCCACTGCCGGGTCGGCCATCTCGCACTTTTTCACCCCGGCGGCATGGGCCAGGGCCTTGAGGTCCAACGTGCCCACCACAGGCACCACCGCTACCAGCAACTCACCCTTCTCACTGCTCGCCAGCAAGGTCTTGAACACCTGCTGCGGGTCGAGGCCTAGCTTTTCCGCCGCCTCCAGGCCATATGACGCCGACTTGGGGTCATGTTCGTAACTGTGCACACGATGCTCGGCTCGGTGCTTCTTCAACAGGTCTAGGGCGGGGGTCATGCAGGGGCTCCGGTCGGGGACAGCTCGGCGGCTACTTTAGGACAATTCCCACATCGCAGCCAGCGCACCTCAGTCGCACCCGTCTAGTACGCGGATCCGCACCTGAATTCAACAGACAGTTCGTGACCGAGCGTTCACTTTCGACCTTTGACATCAGCGTTTCTTGTCTATATTTTTTCGTTTCTGAATAAATGGTGCACTTTTAAGGTGCATTTCCAACATCTGCCTGGGATCAACGGGGATAGACTCCAGGCTTTGCTGTCGAGCGCCACGCGCCTCACAACAAAAAAAACGAGGTCATACATGACGACTGCTCTACGCCAACCCACGCTGTCCAGCCAATGCCTGGCCGAGTTCCTCGGCACTGCACTACTCATCTTCTTCGGTACCGGCTGCGTCGCCGCGCTAAAGGTCGCAGACGCCAGCTTCGGCCTGTGGGAAATCAGTATCATCTGGGGCGTGGGCGTCAGCATGGCGATCTACCTGACCGCCGGTATTTCCGGCGCGCACCTGAACCCGGCGGTGAGTATCGCCCTCACCCTGTTCGCCGGTTTCGACAAGCGCAAGCTGCCCTTCTACATGCTGGCCCAGGTGTGCGGCGCGTTCTGCGGCGCAGCGTTGGTCTACACCCTGTACAGCAACCTGTTCTTCGATTTCGAACAGGCCCACGCCATGTTGCGCGGTAGCGAAGCCAGCCTGGAGCTGGCCTCTGTTTTCTCCACCTATCCGCACCCGTCGCTGTCCACCGGCCAGGCCTTCCTGGTCGAAGTGATCATTACCGCCATCCTGATGGCCGTGATCATGGCCCTGACCGACGACAACAACGGCCTGCCGCGCGGCGCCATGGCCCCCTTGCTGATCGGCCTGCTGATCGCCGTGATCGGCAGCGCCATGGGCCCGTTGACCGGCTTCGCCATGAACCCGGCCCGCGATTTCGGGCCAAAACTCATGACCTTCCTGGCCGGCTGGGGCGAAATCGCCTTCACTGGCGGTCGGGACATGCCTTATTTCCTGGTTCCGGTGTTCGCACCGATCCTTGGTGCCTGCCTGGGTGCCGCGACCTATCGCGGCCTGATCGCCCGCAACCTGCCATTGGCAGCCGCCGTGAACCCTGAGACAAATGACAATCCCCAGGGCGATACTCAAGTCAATTGACGCCGGCACCATGCCCAGCCCTGACCCCCTATTTTCGCAAGGCCTACGACCATGACAGACACCCAGGATAAGAACTACATCATCGCCCTGGACCAGGGCACCACCAGTTCGCGGGCCATCATTTTCGACCGCGACGCCAATGTGGTGGGTACCTCCCAGCGCGAGTTCGCCCAGCACTACCCGCAGCCGGGCTGGGTCGAGCACGACCCGATGGAAATCTTCGCCACGCAGAGCGCGACCATGGTCGAGGCCCTGGCCCAGGCGGGCATCAGCCACGCCCAGGTCGCCGCACTGGGTATCACTAACCAGCGCGAAACCACCGTGGTGTGGGACAAGGAATCCGGCCGCCCGGTTTACAACGCCATCGTCTGGCAGTGCCGCCGCAGCACCGAGATCTGCGCCCAACTCAAGCGCGACGGCCATGAAGACTACATTCGCGAAACCACCGGTCTGGTCACCGACCCGTACTTCTCCGGCACCAAGTTGAAGTGGATCCTCGACAATGTCGAAGGCGCCCGCGAACGTGCCAAGCGCGGCGAGCTGCTGTTCGGCACCATTGATACCTGGCTGATCTGGAAATTCTCCGGCGGCAAGGTGCATGTCACCGATTACACCAACGCCTCGCGCACGCTGATGTTCAACATCCACAGCCTGCAGTGGGACGACAAGCTCCTGGAAATCCTCGACATCCCACGGCAGATGCTCCCCGAGGTACGCCCTTCTTCCGAGGTCTACGGCCATACCAAGAGCGGTATCGCCATTGCCGGCATCGCCGGCGACCAGCAGTCGGCGCTATTCGGCCAGATGTGCGTGGAACCGGGCCAGGCCAAGAATACCTACGGTACCGGCTGCTTCCTGCTGATGAACACCGGCAACCAGGCGGTGAAGTCATCCCATGGGCTACTCACCACCATCGCCTGCGGCCCGCGTGGTGAAGTGGCCTATGCGCTGGAAGGCGCGGTATTCAACGGTGGCTCCACCGTGCAATGGCTGCGTGACGAACTGAAGATCGTAAACGACGCTCTGGATACCGAGTACTTCGCCAGCAAGGTCAAGGACAGCAACGGCGTGTACCTGGTGCCCGCCTTTACCGGCCTGGGGGCGCCGTACTGGGACCCGTATGCCCGTGGCGCGCTGTTCGGCCTGACCCGTGGCGTGAAGGTGGACCACATCATCCGTGCCGCGCTGGAATCGATCGCCTACCAGACCCGCGACGTGCTCGACGCCATGCAGCAGGACTGCGGCCAGCGCCTGTCCGAGCTGCGCGTGGACGGCGGTGCGGTGGCCAACAACTTCCTCATGCAGTTCCAGGCCGACATCCTCGGCACCTGCGTGGAGCGGCCGAAGATGCGCGAAACCACGGCACTGGGTGCGGCCTACCTGGCAGGCCTGGCCTGTGGTTTCTGGAGCGGCCTGGACGAGCTGCGCGACAAAGCGATCATCGAGCGCGAGTTCAGCCCGCAGCTGGATGAAGCGCAGAAAGAGAAGTTGTATGCCGGCTGGAAGAAGGCGGTCGAGCGTACTCGTGACTGGGAAGATCACGAGGCCTGATCCTACCTGACAGGCGCTACACCACCTGTGGGAGCGGCCCTTTCGCGACACAAGGCCGCTCCCACAAAAAAAGCGCAGCGCAGGCCAGAAGATCGATGCAGGGCCTTTGTCCCCGCGGCCGCCCCGATAGTCTACTGGTCGTCGTCCGCGTCCTACGGCATCATTGCAGCATTTGTCCGGCAGCCCCAAAGGACCGCCCATGAATCTGCCCCCTCGCCAACAACAAATCCTCGAACTGGTGCGCGAGCGCGGTTATGTCAGTATCGAAGAAATGGCGCAGTTGTACGTCGTCACTCCGCAGACTATCCGCCGTGATATCAACCAGCTTGCCGAGCTCAACCTGTTGCGCCGTTACCACGGTGGTGCAGCCTATGACTCGAGCATCGAGAACACTGCCTACGCCATGCGCGCCGACCAGATGCGCGACGAAAAGCAACGTATCGCCGACGCCGTAGCCCAGCAGATTCCTGACCACGCTTCGGTGTTCATCAACATTGGCACGACCACCGAGTCTATCGCTCGGGCGCTGCTCAACCATCATCACCTGAAGGTCATCACCAATAACCTGCACGTGGCCGCAATCCTTGCCGCCAAGGACGATTTCGAAGTGTTGGTGGCGGGTGGCACGGTACGCCGCGACGGCGGTGTGGTAGGCCAGGCCAGCGTAGACTTCATCAATCAGTTCAAGGTCGACTTCGCCCTGGTGGGCATCAGCGGCATCGACGAAGACGGCAGCCTGCTCGATTTCGACTACCAGGAAGTACGGGTATCCCAGGCGATCATTGCGAATGCCAGGCAAGTGATCCTTGCCGCCGACTCCAGCAAATTCGGGCGCAACGCCATGGTGCGCATGGGCTCGATTAGCCTGGTCGACTGCCTGGTGACCGACCAGGCGCCAGCCCCCGCTCTCACCCAGCTGCTGAACCAGTACAAGATTCGGCTTGAGGTGGTGTGAGGGCTGCAGGCGCTACACCTTTCAAACCGATCATCCAATATTTTCGTAAATGTTCATTTCATTGTCATCTGATCAGTTTTTTCTATGAAGACTGACTGGCGACCGGCTTTCTGTTGCGCTAGTATTTTCGAAAACGAACATTAATGTTCATATTCGATGTGAACAGTCCCAGGAGGCCTTGCCCGTGTCCCAGCCCGTTTCGTCCCAGCTCCCACTTGCCGACTGCTATGACCTCGCCGTGATCGGCGGCGGCATCAATGGCGTGGGCATCGCTGCCGATGCCGCCGGGCGTGGCCTCAAGGTATTCCTCTGCGAAAAGGATGACCTGGCCCAGCACACCTCGTCGGCCAGCAGCAAACTGATCCATGGCGGCCTGCGCTACCTGGAACACTACGAGTTCCGTCTGGTACGTGAAGCGCTGGCCGAGCGTGAAGTGCTGCTGGCCAAAGCCCCCCACATCGTCAGGCCGATGCGCTTCGTGCTGCCGCACCGCCCGCACCTGCGCCCGGCCTGGATGATTCGCGCCGGCCTGTTCCTCTACGATCACCTCGGCAAACGCAAGCGCCTGGGTGCTTCGCGCAGCCTGCACTTCGGCCCGGGTTACCCGCTCAAGCCTGCAATCAGCCGTGGCTTCGAATATGCCGACTGCGCGGTGGACGATGCCCGCCTGGTAGTGCTGAATGCGATGGCAGCACGTGAAAAAGGTGCCCATATCCATACCCGCACCCGTTGCCTGCGCGCGGAGCGTGTGGATGGCCTGTGGCAGGTCGAGCTGCAGCATGCTGACGGCCGCCTGCAGACCATTCGCGCCCGCGCTCTGGTCAATGCTGCAGGGCCATGGGTGGCCAGCTTCATCAAGGATGACCTCAAGCTCGATGCCCCCTATGGCATCCGCCTGATCCAGGGCAGCCATATCATCGTGCCGCGCATGTACGAAGGCGATCATGCCTACATCCTGCAGAACGAGGACCAGCGTATCGTCTTCTGCATCCCGTACCTGGAGCGCTTCACGTTGATCGGCACCACCGATCGGGAGTACAGCGGTGACCCCGCCAAAGTCGCGATCACCGAGCAGGAAACCGATTATCTGCTCAAGGTGGTCAACGCCCATTTCAACCACCAGATCAGCCGCAGCGACATCGTGCACACCTATTCCGGCGTGCGCCCACTGTGCAACGACGAATCGGACAACCCGTCCGCGGTCACCCGCGACTACACCCTGGGGCTGTCCGCCAGTGAAGGGCAAGCGCCGTTGCTGTCGGTATTCGGTGGCAAGCTGACCACCTACCGCAAACTGGCCGAGTCGGCCATGGCCGAGCTCAAGCCGCACTTCCCACAGATGCGTGGCAGCTGGACCGCTGGCGCGCCGCTACCAGGTGGTGAGCACATGACGACGGTGCAGGCTCTGGTCGATGCGGTGCTGGCGCACTGTGGCTGGTTGCCTGTCGATATCGCGAAGCGCTGGGTGCTGACCTATGGCAGCCGTGTATGGCAGTTGCTGGAGGGCGTTAAAGGGCCGGAAGACCTGGGCCAGGCAATTGGCGGTGGGTTGTTCGGCCGGGAGGTGGACTACCTTGTACACAACGAATGGGCATGCAGCGCTGAAGACATTCTCTGGCGCCGCACCAAGCTGGGCCTGTTCACCAGCACGGGCGAGCAACAGGCGCTTGCAGACTATCTGCAACGAGAGCAACAGGCGCGCACCCAAGCGGCGTGAGCCATGGCTTGCTCGCACGTACTGGAACGCGGCAATCAGGCTTTCACGGCTTCGATTACCAGTTCACGACTCTGAACGCTGCTCAGGTATGGCTGGGTAACGTTGGCGAAGTCTTCAAATGTATCGTGCCCGGCGGGCGTGGTAGATCGAACGACTGCCGCAAACACAGCCTTGCGCGCTTGGGATGAGCACTAATCAATGCTCATCCAGCGCCCCCTGGCACGTCCGGCCAGTCGCCAGCGAGCCCGGCTGGCACAGTGGGAGGTCGGCGCAGCAGTAACTACCACCAAACCACATCCCCGGCAGTGATGCTCCGGTGTCTTTCAGACCCGGAGATCACCACGTGCCACCCACCGAAAACAACCCGTCGTATTCCGTCGACACCCTGATCGCCCGGCAACTACCTGACTGGTTGACCGGCGCCGATGCAATGCACCTAGAAGCCTACGGCAAGGCCTTGCGTGCACAGCAACAGGCTGCGGACAGGCTTGGCCATCTGCTCGAAAGAATCCCTCGCCTCGAAGACTTCGCCAAGCCCCTGCTCGAACGCGCCCTGCGTGTGCAGGGGCTGGGGCATGTCGACCCGCAACTTGGGCACGTAGTCGTCAGCGAAGAGTTCCAACTGCCTTCGGCAGCGGAGCATTTCTATACGCCGACTGTTACCCATAGAACGCGACAAACGCTGTTGGCCGCTGCCCTGCATAACTTCGAAGCACACGAAGCTGAACCCTGGCTGTTGCGCAAAGCGCATCTGGAGAGCGAGAAAGGCGAAAAGCTGGCCATGACCTTCGAGCACTTCGTTCGCCTGTGCCGTTCACTGGACCTGGGCGGCAAGTATCAGACGCTGCTCAGGACGGTACTCGAGCCCAAGGCTGGCCGTGGCCAATCGGGCGATCAAGCGCGCACGACAATAAAGCACCTGTTTGAAAGCGGCGTACGTACGCGCATGCAGGCAGCGGTTTACGAGGCCAGATTCAAGGGGCAACTGGACGAGCGGGATCTGCTTCGGCTGCGGCCGATGCTCGAAGCACCTGCACTTGCACCCTATGGCAAGGGCACGCTGACAGCTCGCCAACTCTATCTGCTCGGCAAACGCGTGACGGGGGTCATCACACTTGAGTGGCGCCCTGCTCCGGCTGAAGACATCGACGAGATCATCGTCTGGATACCCGATGCCCCCGGGCAAAGCCTGCGCTTCTACGACAGTTGGGACGATGTTTACAACGACCTGGCCACTCGCCTCAAGCAGCGCTCATTCCGTCAGTTTTTTCGGCGTTTCATCACGGCACGGGACACAAGCGAGTTCGCCAAGGAACTTGCACAACGGCTGACAGCGTCGCCTGGGGCGATGAAACTGCAGCTCGACGGGCGAAACCTGCCCATCAAGGGGGATGTGTTCGCACATGTACGAGCGCTATTACTCGGGCGAATGTTCGATGATGCAGCCTACCTCGCTGTTCCAACGGACCTTGAAGATCGCCTGAGCAGGCACCGGCGCTTGCAGGGCATGCTGAGCGCCGGGTTGAACCTGCTGGGGCTGGCAGCTTTGGTCGTACCGGTGCTCGGTGACCTGCTATTGGTCGTCAGCGCGGCGCAATTGCTCGATGACGTCTATGAAGGCTACCAGGACTGGCAACTAGGTGATCGCCAAGGAGCGCTGGAGCATTTGTTCAATATAGCCCAGGGCGTGGCGACCACAGGCCTGACCGCAGGGGCTCTGCACACGCTGCGACGAACAGTTTTTGTTGACAGTCTTGCGCCAACGGTGTTGCCTGCCGGTGGCATCAGGCTAGCCAGAAACCTCCGTTACCTACCTGCCGAGGAAGATGTATCGGTATTATTGGAAAGCCTGCAAGGGGAGCACTTTGCCGATACTTTGTCAGATCATGGCCGGATGCTTCTACAGGCCACAGGTCTCAACGTGGACCAGCTGCGCCGACTTTGCCTGGAGAACGCTGCACCACCCGCGCGGCTGCTCGACCTCCACGACCGGATCAAGCTGCACCAGCAGGATCCAACTCTGAAAGGACAAGCCTTCGAGCAGCGACTTCAGGCGTGGCAAACACCGCAATCTGCCGACCAGGCCAGGCTGATCGGGGTTTTCCGGGGTTTGTCACCAAGGGGCGCCCAGGAAATCATCGACCATAGTAGTACCGCCCAGATAGAACAGTTGCGAGTTTCCGGACGGATGCCACTGAGCATGGCGCAACATGCGCGCTGGTATGAAAGCGCCAGCCGTATCGACCGGGCTTGCCTTGGCTTGCGTCTGCAAAAGTTGGCCAACACAGATAGCGACCTATTGGCGCTGCGCCTCATCGAACGGGACGCCCCATGGCCAGACTCTGTGCGAATAGAGTTACGCCACGGCGCCCAGGAGGGATTACTGATATTTGCCAGCCAGAGCGAGACGGCGCAGAACGTACGAACCATTGTCAAAAACACGCAAGGCTACGCCCTGGCAGGCGAAGATAACCAGGGCAAGCCCTTGCTGGCAGCGGTCCTGGGGTGCCTGGACGACGAGCAGAAAACCCGCTTGGGGAACCGCAATCTGCAGCTCAAGCAACTACGTGACGTACTGGCCATGGCGGCCGAACAGGATCGCAACTCTACGGCCAGCCTGCTCGGTATGTCCGGCATCCGCGCAAATATCAGGCCGCCCCGGCGTTTCGCCGACGGCAGGCTGGCCTATGCACTCAGCGGCGGTGGTGAAAGCAGCCAGAGCGCTATTCGCCAAGGGATCCATCAAATATTCCCCACACTCTCCGAACTGCAACTGGACGCCTACCTGGAAGCGGTGCGCCAGCGCGGGGAGAGCTTGTGGGACCATTACCAGGCGCTGCAACGCCAGCTTGCCGACCTGCGCGAAACACTACAGATCTGGCAGGCCGATTGGCAATCGCCAATCGACGCCATTCGCAGACGCCGCATAGCCGATACCCTTCGCCGCAGTTGGCGGCGCAAACTGGTGGACGGCAACGACCAGTATGAACTGACCATCGATGGCGAGCACATCGATGCGTTGCCAGGTTTGCCGGAAGGTGTGGAATACCGACATGTGCGCCGGCTGACCTTGCGCAACATGCGCTTGCAGCAGATCGACGCGCGGTTCCTCAGGCTGTTTCCCAACGTCGTGGACCTGGACCTCAGCGGCAACCGGCTAACTTCGGTCCCCGAGGGCATCGAGGCTCTCGGCCAGCTACGGCGCTTGAACCTGAGCAACAACCTGATTGCACTGGATGCCGCAGGTAACAGCCGCCTGGCTCAACTGCAACGCCTGAACACGCTGATACTCAACAACAACCCACTCAACGGCATGCCCGACCTCTCGGCCTTGCCACATGTGCAGGACCTGCGCCTGCGAGCAACGGGTCAGGCGGACATTGGCCTGGTCCACCAGAGCGTGGCGCTACGCGCCCATATCGACTTGCGCGACAACAGAATCAGCGAGCTGCAACGCGAGATGCGCGGCTTGCGCCTGCGCCTGCAGCGGCTGAACCTGCATGACAATCCGTTGAGCGAAGGCAGCATCGAGTATCTGGACCAAGCACAGGGTGCCAGCGGAACAGGCGCCCGAGGCAGCGCGTCGTATGCCCACGAGCCAATCGGTGAGGAAACCCGTGCAACCTGGGTAGCGTCCAGAAACGAGCTCCTCCGTGCAGAACGGGAGGCAGCCTGGGACCGCCTGAGCGAGGAGCCGGGCTCTGGAGGCCTGTTCAGATTCCTGGCCGACTTTGCCCAGAGCGAAGACTTCGAGGCCCATCCGCGGCATTATCGACGCCGTCTCTGGCACATCCTTGAAGCCTGCGAAAACAACGAAGCGTTACGCGAGCAGTTGTTTCGCGAGGCCGACGGGCCGCGTACCTGCGAGGACCGCCTGTTGCTGCTGCTCAACCAGATGGAAGTGGGCGTGCTGGCCTTCCAGGGCATCGAAGGAGTGCCAGCGGAAATGAGAGAGAGCCGCCTGCTGTATCTGGGCGGCCAGCTGCACCGCCTGGACCTGCTTGACGATATTGCCAACCGGCACATCCAAGCCCTGCGCGAAGCAGGACGCAGAGTAGATGAAATCGAAGTTCGGCTTTTCTATCGCCTGCGGCTGACAGGGCCACTTGACTTGCCAGCACCACCGGATGAAATGCACTTCGCATCATTCGCCCACGTGACAACGCGGGATCTGAATGCAGCAGAAATAGAAGTACTGCAAAGCTACAGCACCTTGTCGATGCTGGACGCGCTTGCAGGCCGCCCTTACTGGCAGAACTACCTGCGAGAAACCTATGCTGACCGTTTCGAGGCGACCGCAAGGCCTTATCACGAGCGAATGGAAGCGCTCGAGGCACGGGCCGTGGCCGGCCAGGAAGCGGGCTATGAAGACCAGGCCAGGGTTTTGATGCGCGAACTTGCCGCCGAGGAGTCAGTGCTGATTCGCACCCTCACTACCGAGGCCTGGGCGCGCTGGAACCAGACGCCACAAGAGCGGCTCATGCCCCGCTGACCAGGCTGGAAGCACTGCGATCAGGCTCTGCATGGCAGCGGTCCTGATCGCCCGTGCATTGCGATCCAGGGCTGGCAAATCCGTTCGGATTTCCGAACGACTGACCGCCACTCATTCGGAATGGCGAATGAAACTTATCGTCATACGATGAGTGCGAAAGGTTGATTCCCAATGAATTCGAGGCGTTATGATCAATGCCAGGGCTTGGCACGACTCATGCTCTACACTTGGTAGCCGAATGCACTCGCTTCCTGCTGTATTCGTTGAACGAAAGAGTCCGCCAACGGCTCCATAAAAAAAACAAACACGTCGAGGAAAATTTGATGCGTATCGTTCGTCAATTGCTGGGCGCCGCCATCGCGGCCGCTGTGATCGCTTCACCGGCCATGGCCGAAGAACTGACCGGCACCCTGAAGAAGATCAAGGATTCGGGCACCATCACTCTGGGCCACCGCGACTCCTCCATCCCGTTTTCCTACCTGGCCGGCAAGCCAGAGCCCGTGGGCTACTCGCATGACATCCAGCTGGCTGTCGTCGACGCCCTGAAGAAGCAGCTGGGCACGGACATCAAGGTCCGCTACAACCTCGTCACCTCCCAGACCCGCATCCCGCTGGTGCAGAACGGCACCGTGGACCTCGAGTGCGGCTCCACCACCAACAACGTCGAGCGCCAGCAGCAAGTCGGCTTCTCGGTCGGCATCTTCGAAGTCGGTACCCGCCTGCTGACCAAGGTCAAGGACGGTCAGCCAGCCTACAAGGACTTCCCGGACCTGGCCGGCAAGAACGTGGTAACCACCGCCGGTACCACCTCCGAACGCATCCTCAAGGCGATGAACGCCGACAAGCAGATGAAGATGAACGTGATTTCCGCCAAGGACCACGGTGAAGCCTTCAACATGCTCGAAAGCGGCCGCGCCGTGGCCTTCATGATGGACGACGCCCTGCTCGCCGGCGAAATGGCCAAGGCTCGCAAGCCGTCGGACTGGGTCATCACCGGTACCCCGCAGTCCTACGAGATTTACGGCTGCATGGTGCGCAAGGATGACGCGGCCTTCAAGAAAGCGGTCGATGACGCCATCGTCGGCTACTTCAAGTCGGGCGAAGTCAACAAGAGCTACGACAAATGGTTCCAACAGCCAATCCCGCCGAAGGGTCTGAACCTGCAGTTCCCGATGAGCGACGAGCTGAAGAAACTGATCGCCGAGCCGACCGACAAGGCTGCGGACGAGAAAAAGTCCTGACCACCAGCCCATGGCCTGTTGCGCTGCAAAGCGCGAATTAAACCTGCAGGCCACCCGTTAGTGTCTAACCTTTCATCCGAGGGCCGTATGCCCTCGGATGTTGGAAGGTGCCCGTGAAACAACCGTCTGAGGGGAAATCCCGATGAATTACAACTGGGACTGGGGCGTGTTCTTCAAGTCCACCGGCGTGGGCAGCGAAACCTATCTGGACTGGTACGTCACCGGCCTGGGCTGGACCATCGCCATCGCCATCTCCGCCTGGGTCATCGCCTTGCTGCTGGGCTCGGTCCTCGGTGTCATGCGCACCGTGCCGAACCGTTTGGTATCGGGTATCGCCACCGCCTATGTGGAGCTTTTCCGCAACGTACCGCTGCTGGTGCAGCTGTTCATCTGGTACTTCCTGGTGCCGGACCTGCTGCCAGAAGGCCTGCAGGAATGGTTCAAGCAGGACCTCAACCCGACCACCTCGGCGCTGATCAGCGTGGTCATCTGCCTGGGCCTGTTCACCGCCGCCCGCGTGTGCGAACAGGTGCGTACCGGGATCCAGGCGCTGCCCCGCGGCCAGGAAGCCGCCGCCCGCGCCATGGGCTTCAGCCTGTCGCAGATCTACACCAACGTGCTGCTGCCGCAAGCCTACCGGATCATCATTCCGCCGCTGACTTCGGAATTCCTGAACGTGTTCAAGAACTCGTCGGTGGCGTCGCTGATCGGCCTGATGGAACTGCTGGCACAAACCAAGCAGACCGCCGAATTCTCGGCCAACCTGTTCGAGGCCTTCACCCTGGCCACGCTGATCTACTTCACCCTGAACATGGGCCTGATGCTGCTGATGCGCATGGTCGAGAAGAAAGTCTCGGTGCCCGGCCTGATTTCCGTAGGGGGCAAATAAATGGACATGGATTTCAGCGAAATCATCCCGGCCCTGCCTGCCCTGTGGGAAGGCATGGTCATGACCCTGCAGCTGATGGTCATGGGCGTGGTCGGCGGCATCGTACTGGGGACCATTCTGGCCCTGATGCGCCTGTCGTCGAGCAAGCTGCTGTCGAACGTGGCCGGTGCCTATGTCAACTACTTCCGCTCGATCCCGCTGCTGCTGGTAATCACCTGGTTCTACCTGGCGGTACCGTTCGTGCTGCGCTGGATCACCGGCGAGGACACCCCGGTGGGTGCCTTCACCTCCTGCGTGGTGGCATTCATGATGTTCGAGGCCGCGTACTTCTGCGAAATCGTCCGCGCCGGCGTGCAGTCGATCTCCAAGGGGCAGATGGGCGCCGCCCAGGCCCTGGGCATGACCTACGGCCAGACCATGCGCCTGATCATCCTGCCCCAGGCCTTCCGCAAGATGACCCCTTTGCTGCTGCAGCAGAGCATCATCCTGTTCCAGGACACCTCGCTGGTGTACACCGTGGGCCTGGTGGACTTCCTCAATTCGGCACGCTCCAACGGCGACATCATCGGGCGCTCCCATGAGTTCCTGATCTTCGCCGGTGTCGTGTACTTCATCATCAGCTTCTCCGCTTCGTGGCTGGTCAAGCGCCTGCAAAAAAGGATCGCCGTATGATTTCCATCAAGAACGTCAACAAGTGGTACGGGGACTTCCAGGTACTGACCGACTGCAGCACCGAGGTCAAGAAGGGTGAAGTGGTAGTGGTGTGTGGCCCGTCGGGCTCGGGCAAATCCACCCTGATCAAGTGCGTCAACGCCCTGGAGCCGTTCCAGAAAGGTGACATCGTGGTCGACGGCACCTCCATCGCCGACCCCAAGACCAACCTGCCCAAGCTGCGTTCACGCGTTGGCATGGTGTTCCAGCACTTCGAGCTGTTCCCGCACCTGACCATCACCGAGAACCTGACCATTGCCCAGCGCAAGGTGCTTGGCCGTAGCGAAGCAGAAGCGACCAAGAAGGGCTTGGCCCTGCTCGACCGCGTCGGCCTCGGTGCCCACGCCAAGAAACACCCCGGTCAGCTGTCCGGCGGCCAGCAGCAGCGCGTGGCCATCGCCCGCGCCCTGTCGATGGACCCGATCGTCATGCTGTTCGACGAACCGACCTCGGCGCTAGACCCGGAAATGGTCAACGAAGTACTGGACGTGATGGTCGAGCTGGCCCACGAAGGCATGACCATGATGTGCGTGACCCACGAAATGGGCTTCGCCCGCAAAGTGGCCAACCGCGTGATCTTCATGGACAAGGGCAACATCATCGAGGATTGCCAGAAGGAAGACTTCTTCGGTAACCCCGGCGCCCGCCACGAGCGTACCCAGCACTTCCTCAGCAAGATCCTGCAACACTGATTTTGCTTCACTGAAGCGGTCGGCGCCGCTGCCCTTTCGGGCAGCAGGCGCTGGTCGTGACAAGGCCACTGTGATGAAATGCGATCCTTCGCTTCTTCTCCCTGCCAAGCCTGCCGTGAAATCCCGCCTGCTCCGCCAAATGCTGTTGCCGCCACTGATCATCCTGCTGATGGTCGGCCTGGGAATGGCCGGCTACCTGATCAGCGAGAGCAACGGCATCCGCACCCTCAGCGAAAATGGCGAACGCCAGCTGGAGCTGCACGCGCGCACGGTCGAAAGCGAAATCAGCAAGTACACCTACCTGCCGAGCCTGCTGGAGCTGGAAGACAGCGTCTCGCACCTGCTTACCGACCCTGACGGCGGCTCGCGGCAGATCGTCAACGAATACCTCGAAGGCCTGAACCGGCGCAGCCGCAGCCGGGCCATCTTCGTCCTCGACACCAACGGCCGGGTCCAGGCCACCAGCAACTGGCGCGACGCCGACTCGTTCCTCGGCGAGGACCTGTCTTTCCGCGCCTACTTCCAGACCGCCGTGCGCGGTGAGCCCGGGCGTTTCTACGGTATCGGCAGCACCACCGGCGAGGCCGGCTATTACCTGGCCCATGGCCTGGAAGAGCACGGCAAGATCATTGGCGTGGCGGTGATCAAAGTGCGCCTGGACACCCTCGAGGAGCGCTGGCAGCGTGCCCGCCTGGAGGCGTTCGTCAGCGACGAGAACGGCATCATCATCCTTTCCAGCGACCCGGCCCGACGCCTCAAGTCGGTACGCCCGCTGACCCCGCAAATCAAGGAGCGCCTGGCCCGCAGCCTGCAGTATTACTGGTGGCCGCTGAACGAGTTGCAGCCCCTGGCCCGGGAAGCCCTGGCCGATGGCGTGGAAAAGCTGACCTTCCCGGCCAACAGCGAAACCGCACAGGGCAAGGCTGGCGAAATGGCCTACCTGGCACAGACTCGGCGCCTGGTCGATACGCCCTGGCATTTCACCCTGCTGACCCCACTGCAGGACCTGCGCCGCGAATCCATGGTACAAGGCATCCTGGTGGGCGTGGCCTTCGCCTTGCTGGCGATCCTCGGCATCGCCTGGAACGAACGGCGCAAGGTCATCGCCACCCGCCTGGCAGCCCGCGAGGCACTGCAGGAAGCCAACAGCCAGCTGGAGCGACGGATTGCCGAACGCACGGCCGACTTGCGCGCCAGCAACGAACGCCTGAAAGGCCAGATTCGCGAGCGTCGGCATGCCGAGCAGACCCTGCGCCACGCCCAGGATGAGCTGGTACAGGCCGGCAAGCTGGCTGCCATCGGGCAGATGTCCACCAGCATTGCCCACGAACTGAACCAGCCGCTGGCCGCGCTGCGCACCCTTTCCGGCAACACAGTGCGCTTCCTCGAACGCGGGGCGCTGGAAACCGCCAGCACCAACCTGCGCACCATGAACGACCTGATCGACCGGATGGGCCGCATCACCGCCAGCCTGCGCTCGTTCGCCCGGCGCGGTGACGACAGCGGCCAAGCCTCGCTGGCCAAGGCGGTGGATGCTACCTTGCAAGTGCTGGCCAACCGCATCAGCGCCTGTCACCTGCAGTTGCACAATCAGTTCGAGGACCAGCAGCTGGCCATCGACCAGACCCGCCTGGAGCAGATCCTGGTCAACCTGATCGGAAACGCCCTGGATGCAATGGCGGCCCAGCCGCTGCCGCAACTGTGGCTAGAAGGCGAGCTGCAAGGCGACAAGTACCGTTTGCAGGTGCGCGACAACGGCCACGGCATCGACGTCGAGGCGCGCAAGCACCTGTTCGAACCTTTTTTCACCACCAAACCGGGCGAACACGGCCTGGGCCTGGGCCTGACCCTGTCGGCGAGCCTTGCCGCCGCCGCCAAGGGCAGCCTCAACGTCGAGCACCCCGCCAGCGGCGGCACAGCCTTTGTACTGGCCCTGCCCCTGGTCTCACCCCCTAGCGAATCGGCAGAGCATCCATGAACCAAGCGCCACTTACCGTCCTGATCGTCGAAGACGACCCGCATGTGCTGCTCGGCTGCCAACAGGCGCTGGCCCTGGAAGACATCGCCTGCGAAGGCGTGGGCAGCGCCGAGCAGGCGCTGGAGCGCATCGGCGACGACTTCGCCGGCATCGTCGTCAGCGATATCCGCCTGCCGGGCATCGATGGCCTGGAACTGCTCAACCGCCTCAAGGCCCGTGACCGCAGCCTGCCGGTGGTGCTGATCACCGGCCACGGCGATATCGACATGGCGGTCGGCGCGATGCGCAATGGCGCCTACGACTTCATGGAAAAGCCCTTCTCCCCGGAGCGCCTGGTCGACGTGGTACGCCGCGCCCTTGAACAGCGCGGGCTGTCGCGCGAAGTGGTGGCCCTGCGCCGCCAGTTGGCCGGGCAAAGCAGCCTGGAGGGGCGCATCATTGGGCGCTCGCCGGCCATGGAGCACCTGCGTGAACTGATCGCCAACGTCGCCGATACCTCGGCCAACGTGCTGATCGAAGGCGAGACCGGTACCGGCAAGGAACTGGTCGCCCGCTGCCTGCATGACTTCAGCCGCCGCCAGGGGCAGCCGTTCGTGGCGTTGAACTGTGGCGGCCTGCCGGAAAACCTGTTCGAAAGCGAGATTTTCGGCCACGAGGCCAACGCCTTCACCGGTGCCGGCAAACGCCGCATCGGCAAGATCGAACATGCCAACGGCGGCACGCTGTTCCTCGACGAAGTGGAGAGCATGCCGATCAACCTGCAGATCAAGCTGCTGCGCGTGCTGCAGGAACGCACCCTGGAGCGGCTGGGCTCGAACCAGAGCATTCCGGTGGACTGCCGGGTGATCGCCGCAACCAAGTCCGATCTGGATGCCATGGGTCAGAGCGGCCAGTTCCGCAGTGACCTGTATTACCGGCTGAACGTGGTAACCCTGGAACTGCCGCCGCTGCGCGAGCGCCGCGAAGACATTCTGCAGCTGTTCGAACACTTCCTGCAGCAGTCGGCCCTGCGCTTCGACCGTGAGACACCTGCCCTGGACAGCCAGACACTGTCGCGCCTGATGGCCCACGACTGGCCGGGCAACGTGCGTGAGCTGCGCAACGTCGCCGAGCGCTATGCCCTCGGCCTGCCGGCGTTCAAGAAAGGCCCCAGCGGTGGTGCCAGCCAAGGCTTGGGCTTTGCCGAGGCGGTGGAAGCGTTCGAGCGCAACCTGCTCAGCGATGCCCTGCAACGCACTGGCGGCAACCTCAGCCAGGCCAGCCAGGAACTGGGCATGGCCAAGACCACGCTGTTCGACAAAGTGAAAAAATACGGCCTTGGCTGACCTCAACCCCAACCTGGAAAGACAACGTGGACCTGGTATTCAAAGCGGCCCTGGGCGCGGGCGTGGTGCTGCTGCTGGCGGTGCTGTCGAAGACGCGCAATTACTATATCGCCGGGCTGGTGCCGCTGTTCCCTACCTTCGCCCTGATTGCCCACTACATCGTCGGCAAGGGGCGCAGCATTGCCGACCTGAAGACCACCATCCTGTTCGGCATGTGGTCGATCATTCCGTACTTCGTGTACCTGGCTACCTTGTATGTGCTGGTTGACCGCCTGCGCCTGGAGGCGTCGCTGGCACTGGCCACGGTGGCCTGGCTGATGGCAGCTACCGTGCTGGTGACCTTGTGGGTGCGGATGCACTGATCGGAATCGGCGCTGGCTTCTTCGCGGGTAAACCCGCTCCCACAGGGTCCTCACATTGCCTGAGGTCTGTGCCGTACCCGCGAAGAAGCCAACGCGGATTCAGAGCCCTGCGATATGCGTAACATCCTGCCGATGCGCCTGCAGGTAGGGCAACACAGCCCCCAGTAGCGGCGCCTTGAACGGCTCCTGGAAGCGGTGCGCCAACCCCGGTATCAAACGCAACTGGCTACCTTGAATATGTGCCGCAAGGTGCACGCCATGCATGACCGGCAGCAACGGGTCGGCCGTGCCGTGTACCACCAATGTCGGCACCCTCAACTGGTTCAGTAGCTCGACGCGGCTCGGTTCGGCCAGGATCGCCATGATCTGGCGCTTGGCCCCGTCAGGGTTGAACGCCCGGTCGTAGGCCACGGCCGCCTGCTGCAGCAAGGCTGCACGGTCGTCACGCACCTCGGGGCTGCCCAGCGCCGCCAGCAGGTCGGCCTGCTGTGCGATGGCCATTTCGCGGTTCGCTGCACTGCGCCGGGCAAGCAGCTGCACCAGCGCCGGATCCGGCGCCGGCAAGCCCGCAGCACCTGAACTGGACATGACCAGCGTCAGGCTGCGCACGCGCTCGGGCGCCATGGCCGCCAGGTGCTGGGCAATCATGCCGCCCATACTTACCCCCAGCACGTGGAACTGGCGAATACCCAACGTATCCATCAGACGTAAGCCATCGTCCGCCATGTCAGTCAACGTATAGGGCGCAGCCACCGGCAGCCCCAACTTGTAGCGCAGCAGTTCGACCGTCAGGTTGGCTGATGGTGGCAACTGGCTCCAGCGTGACAGGCCGACATCGCGGTTGTCATAACGGATCACCCGAAAGCCTTGGCGGCACAACGCCTCGACCACGTCGTCCGGCCAGTGGATCAGTTGCCCGCCCAGGCCCATCACCAGCAGCAAGGCAGGGTCGCCTGGCGCGCCGACGCTCTGGTAGACAAGGCTGACCGCGCCCAGCTCGGCCCGCTGCACCGGCACCTGGGCGTCACAACGCTGTTCGGCGAAACTCGCAGGTACGCCCAATACAAAGAAAAGAAATAGCCAAAAAGCCCGCATGAAAGAAACACCAGAATGCAGATCCCCACTAGAGCGCGAGTCTGATGAATTCTGTTCGGGCGCGCTGCCACAGTTCAGTGACAGTTTGATGACTCCCGCCAGGCGGTGCGGCCGAACGTCCAGTCGACAGGCGTGGCAACATGAGGGAAACTCAACTAATTCCCTACTTCCTCAAATCCATACCCCGGAGTCAGCTGTGCTGGAGATCCGCCACCTGAAAACCCTTCATGCCCTGCGCGACGCCGACAGCCTGGTAGAAGCCGCCGAGCGCCTGCATCTGACCCAGTCGGCGCTGTCGCACCAGTTCAAGGAGCTGGAAGAACGCCTGGGCCTGCCGCTGTTCGTTCGCAAGACCAAGCCTATCCGCTTCACCAGCGCCGGGCTGCGCCTGCTGCAACTGGCCGATGCCACCCTGCCGCTGCTACGCAGCGCCGAACGTGACATTGCGCGCCTGGCCGGTGGTACCGCCGGGCGACTGCACATGGCCATCGAATGCCACAGCTGCTTCCAGTGGCTGATGCCGACCATCGACCAGTTTCGTGATGCCTGGCCGGAAGTGGAACTGGACCTGGCCTCCGGCTTTGCCTTCGCCCCGCTGCCGGCCCTGGCCCGCGGCGACCTCGACCTGGTGGTAACCTCCGACCCGCTGGACCTGGCGGGCATCACCTACGTGCCACTGTTCACCTACGAAGCGATGCTGGCGGTAGCCAACCAGCATCCGTTGGCCAGCAAACCCTACATCGTGCCGCAGGACCTGCTCGACCAGACCCTTATCACCTACCCGGTGGAGCGCGACCGCCTGGACATCTTCACCCGCTTCCTGGAGCCGGCCGACATCGAGCCGGCCGCTGTGCGCACATCGGAACTGACGGTGATGATGATGCAACTGGTGGCCAGCGGCCGTGGCGTGTGCGGCATGCCGCACTGGGCGCTGCATGAGTACAGCTCGCGCGGGTATGTGAAGGGCAAGCGCCTGGGTGAAAAAGGCCTGTTCGCCACGCTTTATGCCGCAGTGCGCACCGACATGCTCGATGCGCCATACATGCGCGACTTTTTGCTGACTGCCAAGGACACCTCGTTCGCCACCCTTGATGGTGTCAGCGCGGTGCGCTGACGACCTGCCGGTACAGCGGCAGGATCAGGTCGCGGGTCAAGGGGGCCAGCTGCATGGCGGGGGCCTGGTCAGCTGCCAGCCACACCACTTCTTCGATCTCCGCTGCCGGGAGCACGGCGGCGGCACTGTCGACACGGAACAGTTCGGCCCGTACCTCGAAGCCCGGCTCGTTGGCGGCCGGGGCGCTGAACTTGCCCAGGTGCACGGCCTGGGTCGGGTCGATGTGCAGGCCTAGTTCCTCATGCAGCTCGCGCACCAGCGCCTGCAGCGGGGTTTCCCCAGCATCGATCTTGCCGCCGGGCTGCATGAAGGCCTGGGTGCCGCGTTTGCGTACCAGCAAGGTACGGCCCTGAGGGTCGATCAGCAGGGCGGCGGCGATGCGGATGGTCTTGGGCATGGGCTGGGCTCGCTTGAAACAATGGCCGGGGAGGATCCCATGGGGGTCCTGGCCTGACAAGGCCAGTGTTTCTTGTGCCGGCCTCCTCGCGGGTAAACCCGCTCCCACAGGGATCCCCACAGGGCCAGAGAGCAGCGCAGTACCTGTGGGAGCGGGTTTACCCGCGAAGAGGCCGGCACAGGTCATAGCCGACCTGGCAGACGAACGGCCCCTTGCCAACCCGCCCCACACCCTCCATAACCAACACATGAACCTGCCCGCCAAACACCACCCGGTGCTCGAGCTGTTCCACCCCGCTGTGCGCACCTGGTTCCGTCGCCATTTCGCCACGGTGACCGATGCCCAGGCGCAGGCCTGGCCATTGATCCATGCCGGCCAGTCGATGCTGCTGGCCGCGCCGACCGGCTCGGGCAAGACTCTCAGCGCGTTCCTGGCCGTGCTCGACGAACTGTTCCGCCTGGGCCTGGAGCAGCAAGGCGAGCTACCTGCGCAAACCCAGGTGGTCTACGTTTCCCCACTCAAGGCGCTGTCCAACGACATCCGCCTGAACCTGCAAGCCCCGCTCGAAGGCATCAGCCAGGCCCTCGCGGACCAGGGCCTGAACGCCCCGCGCATCACCACGGCCGTGCGCACTGGCGACACCCCGCAGAAGGAGCGTGCCGCCATGCGCAAGCTGGCGCCGCACATCCTGGTGACCACACCCGAATCGCTCTACGTACTGATGGGCTCGGCTTCGGGTCGTGAAGGCCTGGCCAGCGTGCACACGGTGATCGTCGACGAAATCCATGCCCTGGCCGGCAACAAGCGTGGTGCCCACCTGGCGCTGACCCTGGAGCGCCTGCAGGCCCTGTGCAACCAGCCACTGCGACGTATCGGCCTGTCGGCCACGCAACGCCCGGTCGAGCGGGTGGCGCAGTTCCTGGTCGGCAACGGCCGCCCCTGCGCCATTGTCGATGTCGGCCATGCGCGGCAGCGCGACCTGGCCATCGAAGTACCGCCAGTGCCTTTAGGGGCGGTGATGGCCACCGATGTCTGGGAGCTGGTCTACGACCGCCTGGCCGAACTCGCCCGGGAACACCGCACCACCCTGGTATTCGTCAACACCCGGCGTCTGGCCGAGCGCATCACCCGCCACCTCAGCGATCGGCTGGGCAAGCAAGCTGTCGCCGCGCACCACGGCAGCCTGGCCAAGGAGCTGCGCCTGGAGGCGGAACAACGCCTGAAAAACGGCCAGTTGCAGGTGCTGGTGGCCACCGCGTCGCTGGAACTGGGCATCGATATCGGCGACATCGAACTGGTCTGCCAGATCGCTTCGCCAGGTTCGATCGCGGCCATGCTGCAGCGGGTTGGTCGCGCTGGCCACCAGGTCGATGGCGTGCCCAAGGGGCGCCTGTTCCCGACCTCGCGCGACGACTTGATCGAATGCGTGGCCCTGCTCGATTGCGTACGCCGGGGCGAGCTGGACGAGTTGCATATCCCCCGTGCACCGCTGGACGTACTGGCCCAGCAGATCGTCGCCGAAGCCAGCAACCAGCCCTGGCACGAACAGGCCCTGTTCGACTGCCTGCGCCAGGCCACGCCCTACGCCGAACTCGATCAGCAACACTACCAGGCGCTGCTGCGCATGCTCGCCGAGGGCTACAACGGCCGCCAGGGCGTGCGCAGCGCCTACCTGCACCGCGATGCGGTCAGCGGCACCCTGCGTGGCCGCCGTGGCAGCCAGCTGACCGCCCTGACCAGCGGTGGCACCATCCCCGACAACGCCGACTACGCCGTGCTGCTCGAACCACAGGCACTGAACATCGGCAGCGTCAACGAAGACTTTGCCGTGGAAAGCATCGCCGGCGACATCTTCCAACTGGGCAACGCCTCCTATCGCATCCTGCGCGTCGAGCCAGGCCGGGTGCGAGTGGAAGATGCCCAGGGCCTGCCACCGACCATTCCATTCTGGCTGGGCGAGGCGCCGGGGCGCAGCGACGAGTTGTCTGCTGCGGTGGCCCGGCTGCAGGCGCAGATCGATCAACAGCTGGCCGGCAACAACCAGGTCGAGGTGCTGGAATGGTTGCAGGGCACCTTCGAACTGGGCGAAGCCGCCGCCGGCCAGTTGCTCGACTACCTGGCCCGTACCCGCGAAGTGTTAGGCGCCCTGCCCTCACAGGATACGCTGGTTATGGAGCGCTTCTTCGATGAGTCCGGCGGTACCCAGCTGATCATCCATTCGCCCTACGGCAGCCGCATCAACCGTGCCTGGGGCCTGGCCCTGCGCAAGCGCTTCTGCCGTACCTTCAATTTTGAGTTGCAGGCGGCCGCAAGCGAGGACGCCATCGTGCTGTCGCTGTCCACCAGCCACAGTTTCGAACTGGACGACGTTTGGCGTTACCTGAATAGCCGCAGCGCCGAGCCGATCCTTGTCCAGGCTCTGCTCGATGCACCGCTGTTTGGCGTGCGCTGGCGCTGGAACGCCAGCGTGGCCATGGCCTTGCCGCGGTTTGTCGGTGGGCGCAAGGTGGCGCCGCAGATCCAGCGGATGAAAAGCGAAGACCTGATTGCCGCCGTATTTCCCGACCAGATCGCATGCCTGGAGAACATCGTCGGCGAGCGGCAGATTCCCGACCATCCGCTGGTCGAGCAAACCCTGGACGACTGCCTGCACGAGGCAATGGACAGCGAAGGCTGGCTGGCGCTGCTGCGACGTATGGAAAGCGGCAGGGTACGCCTGCTGTGCCGTGACCTGCCCGCCCCTTCGCCGCTGGCTTCAGCCATCCTCAATGCCCGACCCTATGCCTTTCTGGATGACGCACCACTGGAAGAACGGCGCACTCAGGCGGTACTCAACCGACGCTGGAACGAGGTGCACAGCGGCGACGACCTGGGCGCGCTGGACGCCGATGCCATTGCCGCCGTCGCTGCCGAGGCCTGGCCGCAGCCGGGCAATGCCGATGAAATGCATGAAGCGTTGATGGGCCTGGGTGCCATCAGCCAGGACGAAGTGCAGGGCAATGCCAGCTGGGAGCTGCTGCTGCGTCAGTTGGCCAAGGCAGGGCGTGCGTTGCGCCTGGTGGATGAAAAGCTGTGGCTGGCGCGTGAGCGGTTGAGCCTGCTGCAAGTGCTGTATCCCGGCGCCCGGCTGGAACCTGCGTTGCAGGTACTGCCAGGCTTCGATCAGGCCATCGAGCCTGACATTGCGCTGGTCGAACTGCTGCGAGCCCGCCTGAGCGGCCATGGCCCGCTGACCCGTGCGCAGATTGCGGCAGCACTTGGCAAACCGCTGCCGGCCATCGAACAGGCACTGGCCCGCCTGGAAACCGAAGGCTATGTGCTGCGTGGGCATTTCAGCCCCGGCGCAAGCGAACTGCAGTGGTGCGAGCGCCATTTGCTGGCGCGTATCCACCGCTACACGGTCAAACGCCTGCGCCGGGAGATCGAGCCGGTCAGCCTGCAGGACTTCATGCGCTTTCTGTTCGACTGGCAGTACCTGGCCAACGACACACGCCTGTGCGGCCCGCAAGCCGTGGCCGAGGTACTGGGCCAGTTGCAAGGCTTCCCGAGTGCCGCTGGCGCCTGGGAGGCCGAACTGCTGCCGGCACGCATCAAGGACTACTGCCCGCACTGGCTCGACGACGCCTGCCGCAGCGGGCAGTTCGCCTGGAGCCGGCTGGCGGCGACCGTGTCGAGCAACACCTTGCCGAGCACACCGCTGGTGCTTCTGCCGCGCGAGCACCTTGGCCTGTGGCGCAGCCTTGCCCCCGTGCCAGCCCTGGATAGCCTCAGCCCACGGGCGCAACGCGTCCACGAGGTGCTGCAAGCCCAGGGTGCGCTGTTCTTCGACGAGCTGACACACGATGCCCACCTGCTGCCCAGCGAACTGGAGACGGCCTTGCAGGAACTGGTAGGCGCAGGACTGGTGGGGGCTGACAGCTTCACCGGCCTGCGCAGCCTGATCACCCCTGCGGCGAAACGCGCATCACGCAACAGCCGACGCGGGCATCCGCCGCTGTCCAGCAGCATGTCCCATGCCGGGCGCTGGGCCTTGTTGCGCAGGGGCGCCGTGGACGACAGCCAGCGCCTGGAGCACATCGCCCGTGCCTTGCTACGGCGCTATGGCGTGGTGTGCTGGCGGCTGCTGGAGCGCGAAAGCGATGCGCTGCCGCCGTGGCGCGAGCTGCTGCGCTGCTATCACCGGCTTGAAGCGCGTGGCGAGATTCGTGGCGGGCGCTTCATTGCCGGACTGGCCGGTGAACAGTTCGCCTTGCCAGAGGCGGTGGGGTTGCTGCGGCAAGTGCGGCGGCGTGAGCAGGACGGGGCACTGGTGATGGTAAGTGCCAGTGACCCGCTGAACCTGGTCGGGTCGTTGCTGCCGGGGGCGAAAGTGCCGGCGATCAGTGGCAACCGCCTGTTGTACCGCGACGGAGTGCCAGTGGCGGTGCGGGTGGCCGGGCACTATTCGTACCTGGTCGAAGCGCCGGCACAAGAGCAGGAAAGCTGGCGGCAGAAGCTGCTGCGCGACACTGTCTGAATGTTTTTTTGCTGACTTCAGGGCATGCACAGCACTTGTAGGAGCAGCCTTGTGCTGCGAAGAGGCCAGTAGGGAAACAGATTGTCTTCGGCAATGATGGCCTCTTCGCAGCACAAGGCTGCTCCTACAAAAGCCCGTGTTGGCCTGAAGACTATTTTTTCGCTACCCCGATTTTAATTTGCACAGCCGTGCAACTTGGCTATGGTCGGGGTTTGCCCCAGGCCCTGAGCCTGACCGCGCCATTGCAAGGATCCTGTATGAGCCTGTCACTTCTCAGTCGCTATGCCTTCTTCGCCGCCTGTGTGCTGTTCACCCTGGCGAGCCTGCCCTTCACCCAACACGAATGGTTGTGGCCGTTCACCCTGACCACTGCCATCCTCAGCCTGATCGGCCTGTTCGACCTGCTGCAGCAACGCCACGCAGTACGCCGCAACTACCCGATCCTGGGCAACATCCGCTACCTGGTCGAGGCCATTCGCCCGGAAATCCGCCAGTACCTGCTGGAAGCCGACAGCGACGCCCTGCCGTTCTCCCGCGCCCAGCGCTCACTGGTGTATGCGCGGGCGAAGAACGAAGCCTCGGACAAACCCTTCGGCACCCTGATCGACGTGTACGAGTCCGGCTTCGAGTTCATCGGCCACTCCATGCGCCCGGCACCATTGGCCGACCCGGCGAGCTTCCGGGTCATCGTCGGTGGGCCGCAGTGCAGCCAGCCATACTCGGCGTCGATCTTCAACATATCGGCGATGAGCTTCGGCTCACTCAGCGCCAATGCCATCCGCGCCCTCAACCAGGGCGCCAAGCTGGGCAATTTCCACCATGACACCGGCGAAGGCAGCATCAGCCCCTATCACCGCGAGCACGGTGGCGACCTGGTCTGGGAACTGGGCAGCGGCTACTTCGGGTGCCGCACGCCGGACGGGCGCTTCGATCCCGAACGCTTCGCCGCCCAGGCACGCAGCCCGCAGGTGCGGATGATCGAAATCAAGATGAGCCAGGGCGCCAAGCCCGGCCACGGCGGCATTCTGCCCAAGCACAAGGTGACCCAGGAAATTGCCGAAACCCGTGGCGTACTGATGGGCGAAGACTGCATCTCGCCGTCGCGCCACAGCGCATTCTCCACCCCCATCGAAATGATGCAGTTCATTGCCCAACTGCGTGAGCTGTCTGGCGGCAAACCGGTAGGCTTCAAGTTCTGCCTGGGTCATCCGTGGGAGTTCATGGGCATCGCCAAGGCCATGCTGGAAACCGGCATCCTGCCCGACTTCATCGTCGTCGACGGCAAGGAGGGCGGCACCGGCGCAGCGCCGGTGGAGTTCACCGACCACATTGGCGTACCGCTGCGCGAAGGGCTGCTGTTCGTGCACAACACCCTGGTCGGCCTGAACCTGCGCGACAAGATCAAGCTGGGCGCCAGCGGCAAGATCGTCAGCGCCTTCGACATTGCCAGCGTGCTGGCCATTGGCGCCGACTGGGCCAACTCGGCGCGCGGCTTCATGTTCGCCATTGGCTGCATCCAGTCGCAGAGCTGCCACACCAACAAGTGCCCGACCGGTGTAGCCACGCAAGACCCGCTGCGCCAGCGTGCGCTGGTGGTGCCGGATAAAGCCCAGCGGGTGTTGAACTTCCACCACAACACCTTGCGTGCCTTGGCCGAAATGCTTGCGGCAGCGGGCCTGGAGCACCCGGCGCAGTTGGAAGCCAAGCACCTGGTGCGACGCATCTCGGCCACCGAGATCAAGCTGTTCTCGCAGATGCATGTGTTTTTGAAGCCGGGCGAACTGCTGACTGGCGAGGTGAATGGCCAGTTCTATTCGCGCATGTGGCAGCTGGCGCGGGCGGACAGCTTCGAGCCGCACAGCGAGGTGGCGGCCTGATTGAACCTAGGGCTGCTACGCAGCCCATCGCGACACAAGGCCGCTCCCACAGGAGTACGCGATCTCTTGTGGGAGCGGCCTTGTGTCGCGAAAGGGCCGCAAAGCGGCCCCAGCCATATCAGATCAGGAAGCCGTGCTGGCCACACCCTGCGCTTCTTTCGGCGCCAGGCGCAAGGCGTAGTACAACACCGTCAGCAGCACCAGGAACGCCGGGCCAATGTAAAGGGCCACGCGGGTGTCCTCGAAGTACGCCATCAGGCCGACCACCAGGACCAGGAAGGCCAGCGCCAGGTACGAGCTCAGCGGCCACAGCCACATGCGATACTTCAGTGCTTTGCGTTCGGCTGTGCTGAGGCCGGCGCGGAACTTCAGCTGCGCCAGCAGGATCATCACCCAGGTCCAGATCGCGCCAAAGGTAGCGATCGAAGTGACCCAGACGAAGACCTTCTCCGGCACCAGGTAGTTGGCAAGCACACCCAGCAGCAGCGCGCCGATCGACAGCAGCAGCGCATTGCGCGGCACGCCGTTCTTCGAGGTACGGGCAAAGGCCGCCGGGGCCTGGCCGTTCTGCGCCAGGCTGTAGAGCATGCGCCCGGTGCTGAAGATGCCGCCGTTGCACGACGACAGCGCTGCAGTGATGACCACGAAGTTGATGATGCCGGCGGCGGTCTTGATGCCGAGGCGCTCGAAGGTCATGACGAACGGGCTGCCCTGGCTGCCGATTTCGTTCCATGGGTAGATCGACAGGATCACGAACAGCGCACCGACATAGAACAGCAGGATACGCCAGAACACCGAGCCGATGGCCTGCGGGATGGTCTTTTGCGGGTTGCGTGCTTCACCGGCGGTCAGCCCGATCATTTCCACGCCCAGGTAGGCGAACATCACCATCTGCAGCGACATCAGCACGCCGGTCACGCCATTGGGCATGAAGCCGCCGTTGCTCCACAGGTTGGAGATACCCACTGCCACGCCGTCATTGCCAAAGCCAAAGGCAATGATGCCGATGCCACCAAGGACCATGGCGATGATGGTGACAATCTTGATCAGGGCGAACCAGAACTCGAACTCACCAAAGGCCTTCACTGCCACCAGGTTGACCGCCCCCATGCTGCCCAGCGCCGCCAGGGCCCAGATCCAGCGCGGTACGTCGGGGAACCAGATACCCATGTAGATGGCTACTGCGGTGATTTCGGCAACGCAGGTCACCAGCCACAGGAACCAGTAGTTCCAGCCGGTAAGGAAGCCCGCCAGCGGGCCGAGGTAGTCCTGGGCATAACGGCTGAACGAACCGGCGACAGGGTTGTGCACGGCCATTTCACCAAGGGCGCGCATGATCACCAGAATGGCCAGGCCGCCGATGATATAGGACAGCATGATGGCGGGACCGGCCATTTCGATGGCCTTGGCCGAACCGAGGAAAAGACCGACACCGATACAGGCGCCCAGCGCCATCAGGCGGATGTGCCGTTCGCCCAGTTCACGCTTGAGCGGGCCGCCTTCAGTGGCCTGGCCGTGGGCAGGGTGGTTGCCGACTGACATAGCAATACAACCTCATTTTGTTATTGGATTTGACCTTCGTGCAGCACCGGCCAGGCCGATAGGCGTGACGTTGGCTTGCCGGGCTGGCTTCGTGTGCCAGCCCGTGTGCCGGAATAGAGCGCCCGGCAAGGCGAAGGGGGCGAGCAGTATAGGAAGACCGTTGCAGTTTTTTTCGCTGTATAAACAGGAAAATTCAGCAAGATCTCTGGGGCGCGAAGCGGCCCCGAAATCGCCCGGCCACCATAGCAACATCGCCGTATGAAGAAACCCACACTAAAGCCGCATAGCCCTACGCCACTTTTCTCCGTCTCTTACAAATTTTTCACCTGACCCGCTCAACGTCTAAGCTTCAGACAAGCAAGACGAAAATACCTGGCCGGATAGAAGACTATGGGCGCACTGTGGCAATCGGAACCAAGCAGAACGGAAGCACCCGAAATACCTCCGGCCGAGACGCCACAACCCCAGTCCCCCCGTCAGCGTCGGCTATGGTGGCGGCTGATCATCCTCATCCTGCTGGTGGCGCTGGTGGCCATCGGCTTCGCTGCGTACGACGAATTCCGTACCTCCAACCTGCAGTCGCGGGAATTCAGCAAGCTGGCCAGCACCCTCACCTATTCGCTGCAACCCGGCCCCAGCGATGCCATCGTCTACCCCGGTGAAGGGCCGTTCGACAAACGCCTGGGCTACAGCGCCCTGGGCGAATTCCTGCCGCGCCTGCTCAAGCGTGACTACCTGATCAGCGAGCAGGTGAGGTTCTCACCAGCGTTGATGAACTACGTCGATCATGGGCTGTTCGCGCCCTATGTCGAAAAGATCCAGGCAGGCCTGTCGATCACCGACTGCCGCGGCGACATGCTCTACCAGTACAAATACCCGCAACACTTGTACCCGGACTTTGCAGCGATCCCGCCAGTGATCGTCAACAGCCTGCTGTTCATTGAGAACCGCGACCTGCTCGACACCAAGGACCCACGCAACAACCCGGCCGTGGACTGGCCCCGGTTCGCCAAGGCCGCCTACAGCCAGGTAGCCAAGTACCTGGCCTTGCCCGGCCAGTCCGCCGGTGGCAGCACCCTGGCCACGCAGCTGGAAAAATACCGCCACTCACCGGACGGCCTGACCGTATCCGGCGCCGAGAAGATCCGCCAGATGATTTCCGCCAGCGTGCGCGCTTACCAGGGCGGCCCCGACACCACCGAGGCGCGCCAGCGAATCGTGCGTGACTACCTCAACAGCGTGCCGCTGTCGGCAGTGCCTGGGCACGGTGAAGTACATGGCATGGCCGAAGGCCTGAGAGTGTGGTACGGCGCCGATTTCGACCAGGTCAACCAGGCCCTGAACTCCACCGCCAGCGACCCCGAGAGCATGGCCGCGCGCGGCCTGGCCCTACGCCAGGTGCTGTCGCTGATGATTGCCCAGCGTCGGCCCTCGCACTACCTGTCCAAGGGCCGGATCGAGCTGGCCGAGCTGACTGACGCGCACATCCGCGTACTGGCCGCCAACAAGGTCATCGAGCAGCCACTGGCCGACGCTGCACTGGCCAGCAAGGCGGTATACCGCGACTGGGTGGCGCAACCGACCATCGTGCCGATCGTCACCAACAAGGGTATCAGCCTGGCACGCAACCGCCTGGCGGCCATGCTCAACCGCCCGCTGTATGACCTCGACCGGCTCGATCTGTCGGCCACCAGTACCCTGCAGTCCGACCTGCAACTGCAGGTCAGCCAGTACCTGAAAAACCTTGCCGACCCTGAGTTCGCGGCGCAGATCGGCCTGATCGGCGAACGCCTGCTGACTGCCAAGACCACCGACCAGGTGAGCTACAGCTTCACCTTGTTCGAGCGCACCGCCGATGGCTCGCGGGTACGGGTGCAGACCGACAGCACCGATCAACCCTTCGATATCAACGAAGGCAGCAAGCTGGAGCTGGGCTCCACTGCCAAGTTGCGGGTGCTCACCACCTACCTGGAGATCATCGCCGAACTGCACGACAAGTACGCCGGCAAGCCTGCCGCCGAATTGAAGAAAGTCGAAGTCGCCGAACTCGACCGCATCAGCCAGTGGTCGCTGGAATGGCTGGCGCAGAACAGCAAGAACCAGGGCCTGGACGCCATGCTCGATGCAGCGCTGGAGCGCAAGTATTCGGCCAACACCGGCGAAGCCTTCTTCACCGGCGGCGGCATGCATGTGTTCAACAACTTCCGCAAGGAAGACAACAGCCGCAACCCTACCCTCAAGGATGCGTTGCGCGAATCGATCAACCTGCCGTTCATCCGCCTGATGCGCGACCTGGTGCGCTACGTGACCTACCAGCAGCCGTACAACCGCGTGCCGTTGCTCAAGGACGACTCCGACCCGCGCCGCCAGGAATACCTGGCCCGTTTCGCCGACAAGGAAGGCACCAACTACCTGATGCGCTTCTGGAAGAAATACCAGCGCAAGACCTCGCAGCAGCGCCTGGACACCTTTCTTGACAGCATGCGCGTGACCCCGCAACGGTTGGCGGCCGTGCACCGCTACCTGTTCCCCGAGGCGGGCCAGGAAACCTTCAACGCCTTCGTCCGCGCTCACCTCAAGGGTGACAAGATCGTCCTGGGCAAACTGACCGATGGCCGCCTGTCGGAGATGTACGACGCCTATGGCCCGGGCAAGTACGACCTGCCCGACCAGGGCTACATCGCCAAGGTCCACCCGCTGGACTTGTGGCTGCTCGGTTACCTGCTGAAGAACCCCGGTTCGACCTTGACCGAAATGGTCAATGCCAGCCGTTTCGAGCGCCAGGAGGTATACGGCTGGCTGTTCAAGAGCCGCCACCAAGGCGCCCGTGACAGCCGCATTCGCACCATGGTCGAGATCGAAGCGTTCCTCGACATTCACCAGCGCTGGAAACGCGTGGGCTATCCATTCGACCATCTGGTGCCGTCGCTGGCCACCGCCATCGGCAGCTCGGGCGACCGCCCCGCCGCCCTCTCCGAACTGGTTGGCATCATCCAGAATGACGGCGTGCGCCTACCGACCTTGCGTATCGACACCCTGCACTTTGCGGCCAACACGCCTTACGAGACAAAGCTGGTCACCGACCCGGACCGGGGTGTGCGGATTCTGCCGGTCGAAGTAGCGCGCGCGCTCAAAGGCGCCATGTCGCAGGTGGTGGATGCAGGTACCGCGCGGCGTATTTCCGGCAGCTTCAAGCTGCAGGACGGCACGCCATTGGTGATGGGCGGCAAGACCGGTACCGGTGACAACCGCATCGAAAGCTTTGGTGCTGGCGGCCGGCTGATCGGCTCGCGCTCGCTGAACCGTACCGCCACCTTCGTGTTCTTCCTGGGCGACAACCACTTCGGCACATTGACCGCGTTCGTGCCGGGGCGCTCGGCAGAGGCATTCAAGTTCACCTCGGCACTGCCGGTGCAGGTACTCAAGGGCATGGCTCCAATTCTCATGCCGTACCTGCAACCGGGCAATCCGAATGAGTGCAAACCGCCGCAGGTGGCAATGCACACGCCCCAAAGGGAGGCATCGAACAACTAGATGATAATCATCTGCAATTAAGGGCTTGTCTTTAGATATATCTTGAGTAATATCTTACGATATATCGCAAACGACGGAGCCCTGCCCCCATGCGCGAACACACCCCCCATGACCCCTTCGAGCGGCGCCCCGGTCGTGGCGAACGCGGCCCTCGCGTCTTCGCCCCAGGCGACCTCAAGCTGCTGATGCTGGCCCTGCTCGCCGAACAGCCAGGCCACGGCTACGACCTGATCCGCCAGATCGAAAACCTGTTCGACGGTAGCTACAGCCCAAGCCCCGGGGTGATCTACCCCACCCTCAACTTCCTCGAAGAGGCCGAGCTGATCAGCGGCCAGGTGCAGGGCAGCAAACGCCTCTATGCCATAACCGAAGCCGGCCGCATCGCCTTGGCCGAACAGGCCGTCGCCCTGGACGGCGTGCGCATGCGCATCGAAGTCAGCAAACGCGCCCTGCGCGGCCACGACCGCCCACCAGAGATTCATGAAGCGGTCGGCAACCTGCGCCACGCACTGCACATGCACAGCGGCCGCTGGACACCGGAAGAAATCGAGCGGGTCCGCGACCTGCTCAACCACACCGCCAAGGCCATCGCCTCCGGGCCGGCCGAACCTGTCAGGGAGACACCCCATGAGTGACACCATTCACCGCGTCAACCACGAGATCCGCCAACGCCGCCTACAAGTGCTGCGGGTCACCGAACTGACCCCACGCATGCGCCGCATCACCCTCGGTGGTGCCGAACTACAAGGCTTTACCAGCGTGGGCAGTGACGACCATATCAAGCTGCTGTTCGCCGAAACGCCAGAGCAACAACAGGCGATCGAGGCCCGTAATCTAGGGCGGGACGGTGGCGCACGGCCGACCATGCGCGAATACACACCACGGCGCATCGACCTGGTAGTCAACGAGCTGGACATCGACTTCGTACTGCACGGCGATGGCCCTGCCTCCACCTGGGCCGCCCAGGCCGCGCCCGGGCAAACCCTTGACATCGCCGGGCCGCGGGCTTCGATGGTGGTGCCGGACATCTTCGACAGCTACCTGCTGATCGGCGACGAAACCGCCATTCCGGCCATTGGCCGCCGGTTGGAGGAATTGCCCGCAGGCCGCCAAGTGCTGGCTGTCATCCAGATCGAAGACGAGCAGGAACGCCAGTCACTGCCGAGCAAGGCACAGGTGGAGGTGATCTGGGTACGTCGCCAACAGGAAGACTTGCTGGCACTGGTGAAGAACCTGACCTTGCCGCAAGGCCAGTTGTACGGCTGGGTGGCACTGGAAAAAAACTTGACCCGCCAGGTCAAGGCACTGTTGCTGGAGAAAGGCGTGCCTGAGGACGCGCTGAAGGCTGTGGCCTACTGGCGTGCCGACGGGACCGCGGACGACGAGTGATTATTTATTGCCGGCGAGAGGGCCTGTGCAGGTCAAGCCAATCTGTGCAGCCCCCGCCACCGATCCAGCGCCAGCAACACCAGCCCAATCCCCCAGAAGCCCGCCAACACCCCCAAGGCATTGAGCAACACCTGCCCATACCCCAGGCTCGCCACATCGATGAACGGATAGGCATACACGCCAATCTCGCTCCCTCGCCACAGCGCGTAGGCAAAATACACCGCCGGGTACACCGCCCAGACCAGCAAGTGCCATAGCCGCAATCTGCCCTTGGGCACGTGGCACCACCAATACAAGGCATATAGCACGGGCATCACATCGTGCAGCAACTCGTCCGCCAGCCATTGCCAGCCCTGCGGTTGCCACAAGTGACGCAACAGCACGCTGTAGGCCAATGCCACAAGCACGATGCTGGCGGCCACCGCGGAACTCACCGAAGGCGACAGGAAAAAGCGCTTGGCACGGCCTTCCCGACCGAACGCTGCATAACTGAGCACCGTTGCCGCCAGGGTATTGGTCAATACGGTGAAATACCCGAACACATTGATCAGGCCACCCACCAAGCTGGCCTGTTCCTGCCAACGCGCCAGCAGCACCAGGTACACCTGCACGGTCAGGCCGAACCAGCCCAGCACGGCCATGCCGGTTAGCCAGGGATAGCGCGGCATGTCAGGCCTGGCGCTGCAGCTTCACGTACAACTGCTCGACCTTTTCCCGTGCCCACGGCGTCTTGCGCAGGAAGGTCAGGCTCGACTTGATGGTCGGGTTGCTCTTGAAGCAGCGCACATCGATGCGCTCGGCCAGGCCCTGCCATTGGTAGTGCGCCACCAGCTCAGTGAGGATCTGTTCGAGGGTCTTGCCGTGCAGCGCGTTGTGTTGGGCCGTGCTCATGCCAGTGCTCCATAGGAAAGATGCGCACCTTACACGAGTGTAGTGGTGGGTGGGATCAGGCGAGTCGTCAGAAAAACCACTGGCCAGGCGCAAAACCGCTGTGCTGAAATAGAGATGTTATATTGTAACAACACAAAAGCATCTGCCAAGGAACGCCCCATCCCCATGCTGTACACACCGCTTCGCCTCTCTCCCCTCGCCGTCGCGCTGTGGTTGGCCGCATCACCCAGCCACGCCGTGGAACTCGAACCCCAGGTCATCACCGCCAACCCTTTGGGCAACCGCCAGCTGGCCGCCCCCAGCACCGTGCTGGAAGGCGACAATCTGCTGCAACAACAGCACGCCAGCCTCGGTGAAACCCTGAACAAGCAGCCCGGGGTCGCCTCCACCTGGTTCGGCCCTGGCGCCAGTCGCCCGGTAATTCGTGGCCTGGATGGCGACCGCATTCGCATCCTGCGCAATGGCGTCGGTGCCCTGGATGCTTCGTCGCTGTCCTACGACCACGCCGTTCCGCTGGACCCGGTGACCGTCGACCGCGTCGAGATCGTCCGTGGCCCGGCGGCCCTGCTCTATGGCGGCAACGCCATTGGTGGCGTGGTCAGCACCTTCGACAACCGCATCCCGGACGCCCCCATCGAGGGCATCCACGGTGCCGGTGAACTGCGCTACGGTGGCGCCGACACCACCCGCAGCAGCGCCGGCAAGCTGGAGGCCGGCAACGGAGCCTTCGCCTTGCACCTGGATGCCAACAGCCGCCAGTTCAACGACCTGCGCATCCCCGGTTACGCCCGCAGTTCCAAGGTACGTGATGCCGACGAGCCCGGAAGCAAACACCGCCTGGAAAACAGCGACGGCCGCCAGGACGGTGGCGCGGTGGGTGGCGCCTACCATTGGGACCATGGTTACGCCGGCCTGTCGTACAGCCGCTACGATAGCAACTATGGCTCGGTGGCCGAACCAGGTGTGCGTCTGGACATGAAGCAGGACCACTACGCCTTCGCCTCCGAGCTGCGTGACCTGGACGGCCCGTTCACTTCGGTCAAGGTCGATGCCGGCTACACCGACTACGAGCACAGTGAAATCGAAGAAGGCGAAGTCCACACCACCTTCAAGAACAAGGGCTATGAAGCACGCATCGAAGCACGCCACCAACCGCTCGGGCCGGTGGAGGGCGTGATCGGCGCCCAGGTCAGTCGCAACGAATTCTCCGCCCTGGGCGAGGAAGCCTTCGTTCCGCACACCGACACCGACAGCCTGGCGCTGTTCATGCTGGAGCAGTGGCAAGCCACCGAGCGCCTGAACCTGAGCCTGGGCGCACGTATGGAGCACACTCGAGTCGACCCGGATGCCAAAGGCAACGAGAACTTCGTCGGCGCCGACAGCGCCAGCAGCTTCAACGCGTTCAGCCTGTCTTCCGGGGCGGTGTACCAGCTCGACCCGATCTGGTCGCTGGCCGCCAACCTCGGCTACACCGAGCGCGCCCCGACCTTCTACGAGCTGTATGCCAATGGTGCCCATGTGGCCACCGGGGCCTTTGAAGTCGGCGATGCCGGCCTGAACAAGGAAAAGGCCATTTCCGCCGACCTGGCGCTGCGTTTCGACAACGGCACCCACAAGGGCAGTGTCGGGGTGTTCTACAGCCACTTCCGCAACTACATCGGCCTGATCGGCACCGGCAACATACGTGAGGGACATGACCACGATCATGACGAGGATGACCATGACCACGACCATGGTCATGAGCACGACGGCTTCCCGGAATACCAGTACCAGGGCGTGCGGGCACGCTTCTATGGCATCGAGGCCCAGGACCGCTGGCAACTGGCCGAGAACCGTTATGGCAGCTTCGCGCTGGAACTCTCCGGTGACTACACCCGGGCGAAAAACCTCGACAGTGGCGAGCCGCTGCCACGCATCGCCCCGCTGCGCGTGAACAGCGGCCTGGTCTGGGAGCTGGACCGTTGGCAGGCGCGGGTCGATGTGCAGCATGCTGCGTCGCAGCACCGCAAACCAGCCAATGAAAGCAGCACCGATGGCTACACCACGCTGGGGGCCAGCGTTGGTTACCGCTTCGAAGTTGGCCAGAGCCAGTGGCTGGCGTTTGTGCGCGGCGAGAACCTGACCGACCAGACCGTACGCTATGCCAGCTCGATCCTGCGCGATATCGCCCCGGCACCAGGGCGTAGCGTGGAAGTGGGCCTGCGTACCACCTTCTGATCTACCGGGTCCTTTTGGGATCAACCGTTTTACTTAAGACCTGAAGCTGGCGAGATCCCTGTGGGAGCGGGTTCACCCGCGAATGCGATGCCAGGACCACCATCGCATTCGCGGGTGAACCCGCTCCCACAGTTCCCGCTGTGCCCTCTCATCAGCTGTACTGTTACCCAATGAGCAACAATCCACTGCGACAATTTGTCTTTTTTTCTTACAACTTCCCCTATATCCTCCCCGCCGCAAGCTGAATCGCTTCATCGAAACCATCTTGTCGCCATATCCATTGGAGGGCCCGCCCTTCGATGTGCTTGCCGTTTGTTCAACAATCAAAAGATAGCGCTATCTCATGCTCCAACTGCCCAAAACCTGTTACATCGGCCTTGCCTTCAGTGCCCTGGCGACCTCCACCAGTGCCAGCGAGATGTTCGCCAGCGACTCCCCATGGATGCTCGGCGACTGGGGTGGCACCCGCAGCGAACTGCTTGAAAAAGGCTACGACTTCACCCTCGGCTACACCGGCGAAATGGGCAGCAACCTGCACGGTGGCTACGACCACGACCGCACCGCGCGCTACAGCGACCAGTTCACCTTCGGTAGCCACCTGGACCTGGAGAAGATCCTCGGCTGGCATGACACCGAATTCAAGCTGACCATCACCGAGCGCCACGGCGACAATATCAGCAACGACCGCATCAACGACCCGCGTGTTGGCGGCTTCACCTCTGCCCAGGAGGTCTGGGGCCGTGGCGAAACCTGGCGGCTGACGCAGATGTGGATCAAGCAGAAGTACTTCGATGGTGCACTGGACGTGAAATTCGGCCGCTTCGGTGAAGGCGAAGACTTCAACAGCTTCCCCTGCGACTTCCAGAACCTGGCCTTCTGCGGCTCGCAGGTAGGCAACTGGGTAGGTGGCATCTGGTACAACTGGCCGGTCAGCCAGTGGGCCCTGCGCGTGCGCTACAACCTCAGCGAAGCGCTCTACGCCCAGGTCGGCGTGTTCGAGCAGAACCCCTCCAACCTGGAGTCGGGCAACGGCTTCAAGCTCAGCGGCAGCGGCACCCAAGGCGCGGTAATGCCGGTCGAACTGGTGTGGAGCCCACGGGTCAATGGCCTGAAGGGGGAATATCGTGCCGGCTACTACTACAGTAATGCCAAGGCACAGGATGTTCTCAAGGACAGCAACGGGCAGCCGGCAGCCCTCAGCGGCGCCGCCTACCGCAGCAGTTCGAGCAAGCACGGCTTGTGGCTCGGCGCCCAGCAGCAGGTGACTTCGCTGGCGTCCGACCAGTCGCGTGGCCTGAGCCTGTTCGCCAACGCCACGGTGCACGACAAGAAGACCAATGCCATCGACAACTATGTGCAGGCAGGACTGGTATACAAAGGGCCCTTCGACGCCCGCGCCAAGGACGACATCGGTTTCGCCCTGGCCCGCGTGCACGTCAACCCTGCCTATCGCAAGAACGCACGCCTGGCCAACCAGGCCGCCGGCATCGACGACTACGACAACCCCGGTTTCCTGCCGGTGCAGGACACCGAGTACAGCGCCGAGCTGTACTACGGCATCCACCTGGCCGACTGGCTCACGGTACGCCCCAACCTGCAGTACATCCGCCACCCCGGCGGGGTGTCGCAGGTCGATAGTGCCCTGATCGGCGGCCTGAAGATCCAGAGCAGTTTCTAACCCCCTTTTTGACCTGACGGAGAACCTACGATGAGCACTGAAAGTGCCAACAATGGAAGCCGCTGGCTACCGCGCCTGATCGGCGCGCTGCTGTTGCTGATGGGCCTGGCCCTGCTGGCCGGCGGCATCAAGCTGAGCCAGCTGGGCGGATCGCTGTACTACCTGATCGCCGGTATCGGCTTTGCCCTGTCGGGCATCCTGCTGCTGGCCCAGCGTCGCATCGCCCTGGGCCTGTACGGCCTGGTACTACTGGGCAGCACGGTGTGGGCCCTGCTCGAAGTGGGCCTGGACTGGTGGCAACTGGTGCCGCGCCTGGCCATCTGGTTTGCCATCGGCGTGCTCCTGCTGCTGCCCTGGGCACGTCGCCCGCTGATCGGCCCGGCCAGCAAGGCCAACACTGCGCTGCTCAGCATTGCAGTGGTCGCATCGGGTGCTTGCGCGCTGGGCAGCCAGTTCACCCACCCCGGTGAAGTGTTCGGCGAACTGGGCCGCGACAGTAGCGAAATGGCCAGCACCGCCCCGGCCATGCCCGACGGCGAATGGCAGGCCTACGGCCGCACCGAGCACGGCGACCGCTATTCTCCGCTGCGTCAGATCACCCCGCAGAACGCCTACCGCCTGGAAGAGGCCTGGCGCATCCGCACCGGTGACCTGCCGACCGAAAACGACCCGGTGGAACTGACCAACCAGAACACCCCGCTGAAGGTCAACGGCATGCTCTATGCCTGCACTGCACACAGCCGCTTGCTGGCCCTGGACCCGGACACCGGCGCGGAAATCTGGCGCTATGACCCACAGGTCAAGAGCCCGGTCGGCACCTTCAAGGGCTTTGCCCACATGACTTGCCGCGGCGTTTCGTACTATGACGAAAACCGCTACGTCAGCCGCGATGGCAGCCCGGCACCGAAAATTACCGACGCCGGCCTGGCCGTGGCCCAGGCCTGCCCGCGCCGCCTCTACCTGCCGACTGCGGACGCCCGCCTGATCGCCATCAACGCCGACAACGGCAAGGTCTGCGAAGGCTTCGCCAACCAAGGCGTGATCGACCTCACCACCGGCATCGGCCCGTTCACCGCTGGCGGCTACTACTCCACCTCGCCCGCCGCCGTCACCCGTGACCTGGTCATCATCGGTGGCCATGTCACCGACAACGAGTCGACCAACGAGCCGTCCGGCGTGATCCGAGCGTATGACGTGCACGACGGGCACCTGGTGTGGAACTGGGACAGCAACAACCCGGACGACACCCAGCCACTGGCACCCGGCAAGATGTACAGCCGCAACTCGGCCAACATGTGGTCTATCGCCAGCGTCGACGAAGACCTCGGCATGATCTATCTGCCACTGGGCAACCAGACCCCGGACCAGTGGGGCGCCGATCGCACCCCGGGTGCAGAGAAGTACAGCGCAGGCGTGGTCGCCCTGGACCTGGCCACCGGCAAGGCCCGCTGGAACTACCAGTTCACCCACCACGACCTGTGGGACATGGACGTCGGCAGCCAGCCGACCCTGGTCCACCTGAAGACCAACGACGGCGTGAAACCGGCAATCATCGTGCCGACCAAGCAAGGCAGCCTGTACGTGCTCGACCGCCGCGACGGCACACCGATCGTGCCGATCCGCGAAATCCCCACTCCTCAAGGTGCGGTGAAGGGCGATCACACCTCGCCGACCCAGGCCCGCTCCGACCTGAACCTGCTTGGCCCTGAGCTGACCGAACAGGCCATGTGGGGCGCCACGCCGTTCGACCAGATGCTGTGCCGCATCCAGTTCCGCGAGCTGCGTTACGAAGGCCAGTACACCCCGCCGTCCGAGCAAGGTTCGCTGGTCTATCCGGGTAACGTCGGTGTGTTCAACTGGGGCAGCGTGTCGGTCGACCCGGTGCGCCAACTGCTGTTCACCTCGCCCAACTACATGGCCTTCGTATCGAAGATGATCCCGCGTGAGCAGGTGGCCGAAGGTAGCAAGCGCGAAAGCGAGACCAGCGGTGTGCAGCCGAACACCGGCGCGCCGTACGCAGTGACCATGCACCCGTTCATGTCGCCACTGGGCGTACCGTGCCAGGCCCCGGCCTGGGGCTATGTCGCCGCCATCGACCTGTTCACCAACAAGGTAGTGTGGAAGCACAAGAATGGCACCACCCGCGACAGTACCCCAGTGCCGATCGGCCTGCCGGTTGGCGTGCCGAGCATGGGCGGCTCGATCGTCACTGCCGGTGGCGTCGGCTTCCTCAGTGGCACCCTGGACCAGTACCTGCGCGCCTATGACGTGAACAACGGCAAGGAACTGTGGAAAGCCCGCCTGCCAGCGGGTGGCCAGGCCACGCCGATGAGCTATACCGGCAAGGATGGCAAGCAGTACGTGCTGGTGACTGCCGGCGGGCATGGCTCGCTGGGCACCAGGATGGGCGACTACATCATCGCCTACAAGCTGGCTGAGTAATCCTGCGATGCGGCAGTGGACCTGCTGCCGCATTCGCGGGTAAACCTGCTCCCACAGGTACGGCGTTGTGCCCAAGGTCGGCGCCGTACCTGTGAGAGCGGGTTCACCCACGAAGAGGCCGGTACAGGCATCACTCCTCTCTGCACCCTTCATCTACCATTGAAACCCATCTCCCCCCGCCCCATCTAAGCACCATAGTCATTTACGCAGGTGCCCCATGACCGACCAGCAGGATTTCCCGGAACATCCCGACGAACACAGCGAAGTCGAGCACACCACCCACCAGGCCGAAGCCGGCCACGCGCTTGCCTTGCCCGGCCAGCAGTTGCCGGACAAGGTCTACGTGATCCCGATTCACAATCGTCCGTTCTTCCCGGCCCAGGTGCTACCGGTCATCGTCAATGAGGACCCCTGGACAGAAACCCTCGACCTGGTTGCCAAGTCGCCAGACCACTGCCTGGCCCTGTTCTTCATGGACACCCCGCCAGAAGACCACCGCCACTTCGATACCTCGGCGCTGCCACAGTACGGCACGCTGGTGAAGGTGCACCACGCCAGCCGCGAAAACGGCAAGCTGCAGTTCGTCGCCCAGGGCCTGACCCGGGTACGCATCCGTACCTGGCTCAAGCATCACCGCCCGCCGTACCTGGTCGAGGTCGAGTACCCGCATCAGCCCGCCGAGCCGACCGACGAGGTCAAGGCCTACGGCATGGCGCTGATCAACGCGATCAAGGAGCTGCTGCCACTCAACCCGCTGTACAGCGAAGAGCTGAAGAACTACCTCAACCGCTTCAGCCCCAATGACCCGTCGCCGCTCACAGACTTCGCCGCCGCTCTCACCTCGGCCACTGGCAGCCAGTTGCAGGAAGTGCTCGACTGCGTGCCCATGCTCAAGCGCATGGAAAAGGTCCTGCCGATGCTGCGCAAAGAGGTGGAAGTCGCGCGCCTGCAGAACGAAATCTCGGCCGAGGTCAACCGGCAGATAGGCGAGCACCAGCGCGAGTTCTTCCTCAAGGAACAGCTCAAGGTCATCCAGCAGGAGCTGGGTCTGACCAAGGACGACCGCAGCGCCGACCTCGAGCAGTTCGAGCAGCGCCTCGAAGGCAAGACCCTGCCGGACCAGGCGCGCAAGCGCATCGATGAAGAGATGGGCAAGCTGGCCATCCTCGAAACCGGCTCGCCCGAGTACGCCGTCACCCGCAACTACCTGGACTGGGCCACTGCCCTGCCCTGGGGCGTGTACGGCAAGGACAAGCTCGACCTCAAGCACGCGCGCAAAATCCTCGACCAGCACCACGCTGGCCTCGACGACATCAAGGAGCGCATTCTCGAATTCCTTGCCGTGGGCGCGTGGAAAGGCGAGATCAGCGGCTCTATCGTGCTGCTGGTGGGGCCGCCTGGGGTAGGCAAGACCAGCATCGGCAAGTCCATCGCCGAATCGCTGGGGCGGCCGTTCTACCGCTTCAGCGTCGGCGGCATGCGTGACGAAGCCGAGATCAAAGGCCACCGTCGCACCTACATCGGCGCCCAACCCGGCAAGCTGGTGCAGGCCCTTAAGGACGTCGAAGTGATGAACCCGGTGATCATGCTCGACGAGATCGACAAGATGGGCCAGAGCTACCAGGGTGACCCGGCTTCAGCACTGCTGGAAACCCTCGATCCGGAGCAGAACGTCGACTTCCTCGACCACTACCTCGACCTGCGCCTGGACCTGTCCAAGGTGCTGTTCGTGTGCACCGCCAACACTCTGGACTCGATCCCCGGGCCATTGCTCGACCGCATGGAAGTGATCCGCCTGTCCGGCTACATCACCGAAGAGAAACTGGCCATCGCCAAGCGCCACCTGTGGCCCAAGCAGTTGGAAAAGGCCGGCGTGGCCAAGACCAGCCTCGGCATCAGCGACAGTGCCCTGCGCGCGGTAATCGAAGGCTATGCCCGCGAAGCCGGGGTACGCCAGCTGGAAAAGCAACTGGGCAAGCTGGTTCGCAAGGCCGTGGTCAAGCTGCTGGACAACCCCGATGCCAAGCTGAGGATCGGCACCAAGGACCTGGAGGCCGCGCTCGGCATACCGGTGTTCCGCAGCGAGCAGGTACTGGCCGGCAAAGGCGTCATCACCGGCCTGGCCTGGACCAGCATGGGCGGCGCAACGCTACCGATCGAAGCCACCCGCATCCACACCCTCAACCGCGGCTTCAAGCTGACTGGCAAGCTGGGTGAGGTGATGAAAGAGTCGGCCGAGATTGCCTACAGCTACGTCAGCTCCAACCTCAAGCAGTTTGGGGGGGATCCTGGTTTCTTCAACGAAGCGTTCATTCACCTGCACGTGCCCGAAGGCGCTACGCCCAAGGACGGCCCGAGTGCCGGTATCACCATGGCCAGTGCCCTGCTGTCGCTGGCCCGTGACCAGGCGCCGAAGAAGGGCGTGGCCATGACCGGCGAGCTGACCCTGACCGGGCAAGTACTGCCGATTGGTGGTGTGCGCGAGAAAGTGATTGCGGCGCGGCGGCAGAAGATCTTCGAGCTGATCTTGCCGGAGCCTAACCGTGGGGACTACGAAGAACTGCCGGACTACCTGCGCGAAGGCCTGACCGTGCATTTCGCCAAGCGCTTTGCCGACGTGGCCAAAGTCCTGTTCTAACCAGCACCGGCCTCTTTGCGGGTAAACCCGCTCCCACAGGGATAGCGCAGGGCCTGAGCCCGGTGAGATACCCTTGGGAGCGGGTTTACCCGCGAAAGGGCCGGCACAGGCAACACAAATCTCCTCGATCATCGGTTATCCTCAGGCCATCGTCAGCCTCCGGAGCCAACATGACCGCCCCTCGTCTGCTCGTTCCCCTGAGCCTCGCCCTGATTTCTGCCTGTGCCCAACAGCCCACACAACCCGTAGAACTGGACGCCGAAAGCGAATGCCCGACGCGCCTGCAGGTTGGTCAGGTGCTCACCCTGACCCTGCCCAGCAACCCGTCCACGGGCTACCGCTGGCGCATCGAAAACCCCGCCTCCAATGTATTGCGCAGCCTTGGCCCGGAGGTGTACAGCGCTCCCGAGGACGAGGACGTAGTCGGCAGCGCCGGCGCCTCCACCTGGCGCTACGAGGCCAGCAGCACCGGCAATGCCCAGTTGGTACTGGTCTACCAGCAGCCTTGGGCCACAGATATCGCCCCCGTGCAAACATTCGACTGCAAGATCATCGTCCGCTAAAGGCTGTAGCTCCGGTCATAGGCAACCTGCACGGCCACAAGGTAGGCATAGAGGTCGCTCAGCGCGATTGTAGCGGCCTCATGGCCCATCATTGCAGACAGCCTTCCGGCTTGGGTCTGCCACTCTCGCTCCACTTTGCGAAGTTCCTGCAGCCATTCATCCTTGAGTGGCTCCAGCCCGGACAATGCATGGATTGCCTTCATTTCCTTCTGGGTAGCCTGCAGTAACAGCTGTACCTGAGCCTGGTCGCCGACCGTTTCCCCGATTTTCACATCGAGCCTGGAGCGCGCCTTGCTCAAGTCAGCGAATGTCTTGGCCCCCTCCAGCATATCGATGTGGCCGGTCAGCCTGTGTGTCACGGCCTTGAGCAGTTCGGTGTCGATTTTCGGATCACTGATTACCCCAAAGATCCGCTCGATGTCAGCTTCGGTCGGTATAAGGCCCTTCAATGCACTGGCAATCGACGGTTTTTCAAACAGTTCGATAGCCTGTACGATATCCGCCCGTTGTTGCCGCAGATGCATCAAGCGACGTTCGAATTCCGCCACTTGGTTGCCCAGCAGGGTGGCTCGGCTCTCGAGCGTTGCGACCTGTTCTTTCAGGGCAGACAAAGAAAAAAGCTCCAGCCTCAAGTTCTGCCTTACCAAGAGCGAATGCTGCTGGTTCAACCGGGCAATCACATTGGCGAGCCTGTCGTCGGTAGTTGCCCCTTGCGCAAGCGGGGGAAACGTCCGATCTTCCAGTAGCACGATGCCGCCGACCAGGCTCTCCTCGAACGCACGCTCAACGCTCACCAGCAACGCACGCAAATCTGCCAATTGCTCGCGTGCCGCGGGCAGGACGTTCATGTCCCAAGTATTGATCAACAGGAATATCTGCCCCTGCACTTTTTGCATGGTTATAAAATCCGGAATGATCAACGCGACCCTGGTTACGTCCATGTCAGGCATCCTCGTACTCCTCGATCAGTTCGTTGAACAAACCCGACAGCGTGTGGCAAATACTGCCTATCTTGGCCCATGGTTTGATAACTTCGGAAAAGTCATGGACAAAGGATTCAAGCTGATTGATATCGGCCAGCTCTTTTGACTCGTTGACCGAACTCTCGGCATACGAAGCCAGGAACAACCAGACATCCGCCAGCCGCTTGGTGGCCACCGACAAGTCCTTGCACCTGAACTCGAGGTCCCGGACCAGTGTTCTTACCCGTTCCAGGTCCTTGCGAGCGGGCTCCAGTTGCACAAGCGCACGTGCCAGTTCATTGCGCTGGCCGATCAGCGCGTTCTTGGCCGCGCGAATCTGTTCCGCCTTGACCCCGAACACACCACCGGTCACCAGCAACCCCACCGGGCCCAATACCAGGCCGGTAAAGGCGTAACCCACATTGGCGTCATACTCGGACTTCAGCTGGTCGATCTGCTCATCCCAACGGTCGAGTTGCTGGCGTTTCTCCAATACATCGTTACCAGCAAGTTTTTCATCGAAGTGCTTCAACAAACGCGCCATGCGCGGCTTCAGTTCAACCCTGATTTCACGGTTGAACCAGCTGGCCCGGACATCGACATCGCCAATGCACCGTCGGGTATATTCGATTTCCCTGATCAGTCCATTCATGCCACTACCAAGCACAGCCGTGATCTGTTCACGCTCTTCGTCAGTCAGGTCATGGTTGTAGACATCCGCGCCACGCTCGGCCTTGCGTCGCTTGATCTGCTGGAAAACCTCGCTGCGCTCGAGGTTGTCCAGCAAGGCACCGCCACGTTGCACCAGCGTGTCGGCGAACAGTTCTATCTCCGGCCCCAATTGCTTGATACTGCGCTCAAGCTTGTCCCATTCAGCAACATGTCGGTGCAGGGCTATATACAAGTTATGCACCAGCGATGCATCGATCCCCATGGCATCGTAATTTACATCCTGTTCTATCTCAGTCCGGGTACGCGGCAAGTGCGTCACGGTGTTGGCGTACTGCTTTATTACTTTCAGGTTTTCCGCAGTCAACAGGCTACCCACCTGCTGACCACTGTTGAGACGATTGCCAATAAAAGCAAAATAGCGCTCTGGTAATACCTTGGCCTTAACCGCCAGATCGATTTCCTCAATGGGCAATCCTTCCTGCTCAGGCATAACATTCATCATTCAACCATGACCTTGTCCGTAGAGTTTTAGTTTGTAAACGCCTATAAAAGTCCCACACCCTGAAACTTTGATAAATTCACTTCGCTAACTTAAGTTCGTAGGAAAGTTCACTAATTTAGGAATGAACGCCCTGACCCTGAAGCGCTGCCATGGCAAGAATCGCGGCCTTTGGCTAAAATGCGCATCCGTTTCACCCTGTATCGAGCCCGCCGTGAGCAAACAACCCGACCGCCTTTTCGCCCAGCCCCTGGAGCAAGTGCCCGACTTCGTCTTCAACGAGGATGTGGTGCGTGTGTTCCCGGACATGATCAAGCGCTCGGTACCGGGCTACCCGACCATCGTCGAGAACCTCGGCGTGCTGGCCGCACGCTTCGCCCAACCGCACACCGCGCTGTACGACCTTGGCGCGTCGCTGGGCGCCGTCACCCAGTCGCTGCGCCGCCATGTGCGCAGCGACGGCTGCCGGGTGATCGCCGTGGACAACTCCGCAGCAATGGTCGAGCGTTGCCGCCAGTACCTCACCGCCCAGGACTCGATGTTCCAGGAACTGCTACCGGTGCAGGTGCTGGAGGCCGACATCCTGGCCTTGCCCTTCGAGCCCGCCTCGGTGGTGGCGATGAACTTCACCCTGCAGTTCATCGCCCCCGACCAGCGCCTGGAACTGCTCGGCCGCATCAGACAAGCGCTGTTGCCCGGTGGCGCACTGATCCTCTCGGAAAAACTGCGCTTCGCCGATGCTGAACAGCAGGACCTGCTCAATGAACTGCACCTGGACTTCAAACGTGCCAATGGCTACAGCGAACTGGAAATTGCCCAGAAGCGCAGCGCCATCGAGAACGTGATGCGGCCCGACACCCTCGAAGCCCATCAGGCGCGCCTGCGCGCTGCCGGTTTCTCGAAGGTGGTGCCTTGGTTCCAATGCCTTAACTTCGCCTCGTTGATAGCCCTGCCATGATCGATCTGTCCCCCCTCGTCCGCCGCCTGGCGGGCACGCCCCTGGCTTCCTGGTCGCAAGGCCTGCAAGCGCAACTGGAAGCCAAGCTGGAGAAGGGTCACGGTGACCTCGACCGCTGGCGCGGCGCACTGGAGGCCCTGCCCGCCCTGCAGCCAAGCGAAATCGACCTGGTCAACGGGCTGCGCCTGGATTGCGACTGCGACGACGCCACCCGTGCACAGATGCGCCAGGCACTGATGGGCCTGTCGCCCTGGCGCAAAGGGCCGTTCGACCTGTTCGGCGTGCATGTGGACACCGAATGGCGTTCGGACTGGAAGTGGTCCCGGGTTGGCCCGCACCTGAACCTCAAGGGCAAGCGCGTGCTCGATGTGGGCTGCGGCAACGGCTACTACCAGTGGCGCATGCTCGGAGCCGGCGCCGACATGGTGATTGGCGTCGACCCCAACTGGCTGTTCTTCTGCCAGTTCCAGGCTGTCCAGCAATACCTGCCCGAGCTGCCCGCCTGGCACCTGCCATTCGCCCTGGAAGATCTGCCGGCCAACCTCGAAGGTTTCGACACGGTGTTTTCCATGGGTGTGTTCTATCACCGCCGCTCACCCATCGAGCACTTGCTGGCGCTCAAGGACTGCTTGGTCAAAGGCGGTGAACTGGTGCTGGAAACCCTAGTGATCGAGGGTGACGAAAACCAGGTGCTGGTACCTGAGGACCGCTATGCGCAGATGCGCAACGTCTGGTACCTGCCGTCGGTACCGGCCCTGGAGCGCTGGTTGCGCCGTGCCGGTTTCAGCGATGTACGTTGCGTCGATGTAAGCGTGACCAGCGTCGAGGAACAACGCAGCACCGAGTGGATGCGCTACCAGTCACTGGGCGACTTCCTTGACCCGAACGACCATAGCAAGACAATCGAAGGCCTGCCGGCCCCACGCCGCGCCACCCTGCTGGCGCGCAAATAAAAAAATGCGCCCGGACGGGCGCATGAATACACCTGCGCCGAGGAGCTGTCGCGGCGCATGTGCTGTTACCTCAGTCCTTGGCCAACTCGCGGGCCTTCTCCTGTGCTTTGCGCTCACGCTCGGCAACGGCCTGTTGCTTGTCGCCGTACAGGCGCTGTTGGTCTTCGCGGAACGCTTGCCAGAATTGCTTCGAACGTTCCGCACCGCCCTCGGCGTAAACACTGGCACTGCCCAGGGCAAGGGTGGCCAACAGCAGGAATTTGGTCAGGTTCATCGTGGTTGCCTCGTGATAACCGATCAGACAGGGCCATCCTAGCGAGGGCTAGCTAACGGCAAGGTGAGGCGGGGATTACAGTCTTGCAATGTGGCCCTGTGTTGTCTGTGCTGGCCTCTTCGCGGGTAAACCCCTCCCACAGGAACTGCACAGATTTCAGCGTCTGTGAAGATCCTGAGGGAGCGGGTTTACCGTCGAAGGGGCCGGAACAGGCAGCCAGATAACAGCAGCATTACAAATCCGTTATCTGCACCGCAGGCCCATTCTCATGCCGTAACATCCTGCCCCTTGACCCTGATGCCCCTACAGGGTCGAGAATCGCCCCCCGTCATCACACCGAGCCCACCCATGCGCCTATTGATCATCGAGGACGAACTGCGTACCGCCGACTACCTCCAGCAGGGCCTGCGCGAAAACGGCTACGTGGTCGACTGCGCCCACACCGGCACCGATGGCCTGCACCTGGCCCGCCAGCAGTCATACGACCTGGTCATCCTCGACGTCAACCTGCCCGAACTCGATGGCTGGACCGTGCTGCAGCGGCTGCGCGCCGAATCGGCCACGCGCATCATGATGCTCACCGCCCACGGTCGCCTGGCCGACCGGGTAAAGGGCCTGGACATGGGTGCCGACGACTACCTGCTCAAACCCTTCGAGTTCCCGGAACTGCTGGCCCGCATCCGCAGCCTGCTGCGCCGCAACGACCAGCAACTGCAGCCCAGCACTCTGCGCGTCGCCGATCTGGAGCTGGACCCCGGCCGCCACCGCGCCTACCGCGCCGGGCAGCGTATCGACCTGACCGCCAAGGAATTCGCCCTGCTTCACCTGTTGATGCGCCAGACCGGCGAGGTGCTGTCGCGCACCCAGATCATCTCGCTGGTGTGGGACATGAACTTCGACTGCGACACCAATGTGGTCGAGGTTTCGATCCGGCGCCTGCGGGCAAAGATCGACGACCCGTTCGACAACAAACTGATCCATACCCTGCGTGGCGTCGGCTACGTGCTCGAGGCACGCTTTTGAAAAACGCCAGCCTGTCACTACGCCTGGGCCTTGGCGTGACACTGATGGGCGCCGCACTGGTGCTGCTGCTAGCCTGCCTGGCCGTGTTCGCTCTCGATCACGAACTGGACAGCCGCGCACGCAAGGACCTGGCGCGCAAGATGCTGCAGGTCGAACACAACCTGCGCGTAGACCTGCGTAGCGAAGACCTGGGCAGCCGCGCCCATCCCTTGCTCGACTTGGTGATGGGGCACGACAACCTCAGCCTCAGTGTGCTGGCCATCGAGGGCCGCCACCCGCACCTGCTCAGCCTCGGGCCAGCGCTGGAATCGCGGGTCGGCGAACTGCGCACCGATGCCCGCCTGGCCTTTCATGCATGGCGCGACAGCAATGGCAACCAGATACTCACCGTGACCCGGCTTATGCGCCTGCGCGACGACACCCCGGTCAAGGTGATGATGTCGCTCAACCGCGCCGACGATAACGCCCTGCTGCAGGCCTACCTGCACTCCACCTTGCTCGCACTGCCGTTGCTGTTACTGCTGATCGGTGCCGGCGCCTGGTGGCTGATGCAACGTGGCCTGAAGCCACTGCGGCACTTCCGGCGCATCGCCGGGCAGGTGTCAGCCCAGGACCTGCAACATCGCCTGCCCGCGACCGGCCTGCCGCTGGAGCTGGCAGAGCTGGCCAGCAGCATCAACGTGATGCTCGATCGACTCGATCAAGGCGTCAGCCAGCTGTCGCAGTTTTCCGACGATCTGGCCCATGAACTGCGCACACCGCTGAGCAACCTGATGGGCAAGGCGCAAGTGACCCTGGCCCGTGAACGGGACAACACGAATTACCGGGAAGTGCTGGAAGACAGCATCGAAGAACTGACCCGGCTCAACCGCATCATCAATGACATGCTGTTTCTCGCCCAGGTCAGCCAGCCTCAAACCCAGGTGGTGCTGAAACCCATGGCATTGGCCGACGAGACTGCGCGGGTTGTCGAACTGTTCACGTTCAGTGCCGAACTGAAAGACGTTGAGCTGCGTGTTCAGGGCTGGGGGACGGCATTGGGGGATCGGCTGATGTTTCAACGGGCGTTGTCGAACCTGTTGAGCAATGCCATTCGGCACTGCCCCGGTGGCAAGCCTGTGGAGTTGCGCATCGAGCGCCTGGGTAGCGAAATTCAGCTTTCGGTGGAAAACCAGGGGCCTGGTATTGCTGAAGAGCACCAGTCGCGCTTGTTCGAGCGGTTTTACCGGGTGGGCTCGGGGCGCTCGCGGCTGGAGGGTGGGACCGGGTTGGGGCTGGCGATCGTGAAATCGATCATGCAGTTGCATGGCGGGCGGGTCGAGGTTAGCAGCAGCCCCTTGGGGCCTACCCGGTTTACCCTGGTGTTTCCTACCGATTGATCGGCTGCCTGTGCCGGCCTCTTCGCGGGTAAACCCGCTCCCACAGGTACCCTACAGGCCTGAGGCTTGTGCGATCCCTGTGGGAGCGGGTTTACCCGCGAAGAGGCCGGCACAGGCGACCAATGATTAGCGCGACGCGGCCACGATCAGCGCCTTCATCTCGGCCACTGCGGCCTTGAAGCCGACGAACAGCGCATGCGCCACCAGCGCATGGCCGATGTTCAGCTCATTGATGCCCTTGATCGCCGCCACCGCCTCGACGTTGTGGTAATGCAAGCCGTGGCCGGCATTGACGATCAGCCCCTGCCCCACGCCAAACGCCACACCATCGACGATACGCTTGAGTTCCTCGGCCACTTCGGTCGGGGTTTCGGCATCGGCGTAACGCCCGGTGTGCAGCTCGATGGCCGGAGCGCCAACCCGGCGCGACGCCTCGATCTGCCGTTCGTCGGCATCGATGAACAACGACACTTCGGCACCGATACGCGACAGGCGTTCAACCGCCGCCTTGATCCGTGCCTCCTGGCCCGCCACGTCCAGGCCACCTTCGGTGGTCAGTTCCTGACGGGTTTCAGGTACCAGGCAGATATGCGCCGGGCGAATCTTCTCGGCAAAGGCCATCATTTCTTCGGTGACGCCCATCTCGAAGTTCATGCGGGTCTGCAGCACGTCCTTGAGCAGCACCACGTCACGCTCCTGGATGTGCCGGCGGTCTTCACGCAGGTGTACGGTAATGCCATCGGCGCCTGCTTCCTCGGCATCCAGGGCAGCCTTGACCGGATCAGGGTAGCGCGTGCCCCGGGCCTGGCGCAGGGTCGCCACGTGGTCGATGTTTACGCCAAGAAGCATGCGGTTGCTGTGAGTCACGAAAGGCTCTCCTGAAGATTGAGCCACACAGCATACGTCGTGATCAGCGCTTGCGAAACAGTTCCCGGCTGACCAGCGGTTTTGCCCCCAGATGAACCGCCAGTGCCTGGCGCATCAGGCGCTTGGCAGCGAGCAAAGCTCCTGGGGCATCCCAGTCGGCTTCGGCCAGGGCCAGCAGTTCGGTGCCGCGGAACAACCCAGGTTGCACCAGCTCGACCCGCTCCAGGCCGGCATCCACACGCAAGCGGTACAGGCCGTCGGCCACCATCGGCTGGTCATTGACGTCGTGGTGCAACGAAAACGCATAACCGAGCTCATCCAGCAGCCGCCATTCGAAAGAGCGCAGCAGCGGCTCCAGCGGGCGACCGGCGGCCAGGGCCTGCAAGGTCAGGGTGTAGTGCTCGAACAGCGCCGGGAAAGGCGCTTCGGCGGGCAGCAGGCGCATGAGCAGTTCGTTGAGGTACAACCCGCTGAACAGGGCATCGCCATGCAGCCAGGCGGCGATGCCGGCGCTGTCCATCCGCCCGACATTCTTCAGCTCGCCACGCCCGCGCAGCTCCAGCTCCAGCGGGACGAACGGCCGCACCAGGCTGCCACCCTTGCCACGCGCACGGCGCAACACCGCGCGCATGCGGCCCTGCGGGGTGAAGAAGTCCACCAGCGCGCTGGTTTCCTTGTAGGCACGGCTGTGCAGCACGTAGGCTGGCTGGCCGACAGGTTGTTCCATAAACGCTCTCTAAAAGCCCCAGACAACTGTGGGAGCGGGTTTACCCGCGAATGCGATGGTGAACCCACTGACGCATTCGCGGGTAAACCCGCTCCCACAGAGTAACCTGAGCCGTCAGGCGAATTTAAAGGTCGCCGTAGCCCAGCGAACGCAGGGCGCGCTCGTCGTCGGACCAGCCGCCTTTCACCTTGACCCACAGGTTGAGCATGACCTTGGAGTCGAACAGCACTTCCATGTCCTTGCGCGCCTCGGAGCCGATGCGCTTGATGCGCTCGCCCTTGTCGCCAATGATGATCTTTTTCTGGCCGTCGCGCTCGACCAGGATCAGCGCGTGAATGTGCAGCACGTGGCCCTGCTGCTTGAATTCTTCAATTTCCACGGTGATCTGGTACGGCAATTCCGCACCCAGCTGACGCATGATCTTCTCGCGCACCAGTTCGGCGGCCAGGAAGCGGCTGCTGCGGTCAGTGATCTGGTCTTCCGGGAAAAAGTGATCGTTCTCGGGCAGGTGCTTGGCGATCTGTGCTTCCAGCGCCTGGAGGTTGTGCCCCTGCTGTGCGGAGATCGGCATCACTTCGGCGTTCGGCAACTGCTCCTGCAGCCATTGCAAGTGCGGGATCAGTTCGGCCTTCTCTTCCATGCGATCGGTCTTGTTGACCGCGATGATCAGTGGGCCGGTCACGTACTGCACGCGCTCCAGTACCAATTGGTCCTCGTCGGTCCACTTGGTGCGGTCGACCACGAAGATCACCACGTCGACGTCCTTCAGGGCCGCCGAGGCGTTGCGGTTCATGTAGCGGTTCAAGGCCTTGTCGTTGGCCTTGTGCATACCGGGGGTATCGACGTAAATCGCCTGCACGTCACCCTCGGTCTTGATGCCGAGCATGTTGTGGCGGGTGGTCTGCGGCTTGCGCGAGGTGATCGCCAGCTTCTGGCCAAGGATGTGGTTGAGCAGGGTCGACTTGCCCACGTTGGGGCGGCCGACAATGGCCACGTAGCCGCAGCGGGTCGGGTTGCTATCAGTCATTGCCATTCTCCACGCCCAGGGCGATCAGTGCAGACGCGGCGGCGACTTGCTCGGCGATACGCCGGCTAACGCCCTGACCACGGCTCTTGTTGTTCAGCAGCACCACTTCGCATTCGACGAAGAAGGTCCGGCAGTGCGGTTCGCCCTGGATATCCACCACTTCGTAACGCGGCAGCTCACAGCTGCGCGACTGCAGGAACTCCTGCAGGCGGGTCTTCGGGTCCTTGTTGGTATCGACCAGGGTCAGGCCTTCGAACTCATCGGCCAGCCAGGCCAGCACGCGCTCCCGGGCCGTTTCCATGTCGGCGTCCAGGTAGATGGCACCAATCAGCGCCTCCAGGGCGTCGGCCAGAATCGACTCGCGGCGGAAGCCACCGCTCTTGAGCTCACCCGAACCCAGGCGCAGGTGATCGCCCAGGTCGAAACCACGGGCCAGGCGGGCCAGGGTCTCACCCTTGACCAGGCGAGCGCGCAGACGCGACAGCTGGCCTTCGCGGGCCTGCGGGAAGCGCTCGAACAGCGCTTCGCCGGCGACGAAGTTGAGAATGGCATCACCGAGAAACTCCAGGCGCTCGTTGTTGCGCCCGGCGTAGCTGCGATGGGTCAGTGCCAGGAGCATCTGGTCCTGGTTCTTGAAGGTATAACCGAGCTTTCGCTCCAGACGGGCAAGGGGAGCACTCATGCAGCCACCCGTTCGTTGTTCAACGCGTTGTTCAAATCAACATCCTGAAAGACTGTTTGGCTGTGGCCCGTAGCGACGTGCGACGAATCTCCCTATCCCTGAGAACACAGCCTATGTCAGAAATGCATTCGGCGCTGCCTGCTGGCCAGCGCCGATGGGTATCAATGGATCAGACCGACCCGCGACAGGTTGGGCAGGTGGCTGAGCTTGGGCTCTGGCCAGCTCATCCACACCGCGAAGGCCTTGCCGACGATGTTCCGGTCCGGAACCATGCCGTGCAGTTCCTTCGGAATGTTCGGGTCATCCCAGTAACGGCTGTCGTTGGAGTTGTCGCGGTTGTCGCCCATCATGAAGTAATGGCCTGCCGGCACGGTCCATTGCTGGTCTGGCGGCATGCGGTAACGGCTCATTTCCTTGCGGATCAGGTGTTCGGCCTCGCCGAGCTTTTCCTTGTACAGCTCGGCGCTGCCCAGGGTGCCCGGCTCGGTGCCCACCAGTTGTTCGGCAATCGGCTGGCCATTGACGAACAACCGCTTGTCACTGGTGTAGCGGACCACGTCGCCTGGCAGGCCGACCACACGCTTGATGTAGTTGACGTTCGGGTCGCTCGGGTAGCGGAACACCATCACATCACCGCGTTGCGGATCACCCACCTCGATGACCTTCTTGTCGATCACAGGCAGGCGAATGCCGTACGAGAACTTGTTCACCAGGATGAAGTCGCCCACTTCCAAGGTCGGTTTCATCGACCCCGAAGGGATCTGGAACGGCTCGACCAGGAACGAACGCAGCACCAGCACGATGAACAGCACCGGGAAGAACGACTTGCCGTACTCGACCAGTAACGGCTCCTTGCCCAAGCGCTCGACCACCGCCATCTCGGGCTGGCTGACGCTGCCCTGGTAGTTGGCGATTGCCGCACGCCGGCGCGGGGCCAGGAACAGCAGGTCGATCAAGCCCAGCAGGCCGCAGACGAAGACGGCGATGACTAGCAACAGCGGGAAATTTAGCGACATAGGACCTAGCTATCCAACCTGAGCACGGCGAGGAAGGCTTCCTGTGGAATCTCCACGTTACCCACCTGTTTCATGCGTTTCTTACCGGCCTTCTGCTTCTCCAGCAGTTTTTTCTTACGGCTGACGTCACCGCCGTAGCACTTGGCCAGTACGTTCTTTCTGAGCGCCTTGACGGTAGTCCGCGCGATGATCTGGCCGCCGATAGCTGCCTGGATCGCCACGTCGAACATCTGCCGAGGGATCAGTTCCTTCATCTTCTCGGTCAACGCACGGCCCTTGTAGGCCGCGTTGTCGCGGTGCACGATCAATGCCAGGGCATCGACCTTGTCGCCGTTGATCAGTACGTCCAGCTTGACCAGATTGGCCGACTGGTAGCGATCGAAATGATAGTCCAGCGAAGCATAGCCGCGGCTGGTGGACTTGAGGCGGTCGAAGAAGTCCAGCACCACTTCGTTCATCGGCAGATCGTAGCGCACCTGCACCTGGCTGCCGAGGAACTGCATGTCGCGCTGCACGCCACGCTTCTCGATGCACAGGGTGATGACGTTGCCCAGGTGCTCCTGCGGCACCAGGATCGTGGCAGTGACGATCGGCTCGCGGAAGTCGGCGACCGCCGAGACGTCTGGCAGCTTCGATGGGTTATCGACGGTGATGGTCTCGCCGGTTTTCAGCTCCAGCTCGTAGATCACGCTTGGCGCAGTGGTGATCAGGTCCAGGTCGTATTCGCGCTCCAGGCGCTCCTGGATGATCTCCATGTGCAGCATGCCGAGGAAGCCGCAACGGAAGCCGAAGCCCAGAGCATCGGAGCTTTCCGGCATGTATTGCAGCGACGAGTCGTTCAGGGTCAGCTTCTGCAACGCATCGCGGAAGTCCTCGAAGTCGTCGGAACTGACCGGGAACAGGCCGGCGTATACCTGCGGCTGGATCTTCTTGAAGCCTGGCAGCACTTCGACCTCAGGGGTCGAGGACAGGGTCAGGGTGTCACCGACCGGGGCACCGTGGATGTCCTTGATGCTGGCGATGATGAAGCCCACTTCACCGGCCTTCAGGTCGGCGGTCTGGGTGTGTTTCGGAGTGAACACGCCCACGCTGTCGACCAGGTGCACCTTGCCGGTGGACTTGACCAGAATCTTGTCACCTTTCTTGACGCGGCCGTGGCGCACGCGCACCAGCGAGACCACGCCCAGGTAGTTGTCGAACCAGGAGTCGATGATCAGCGCCTGCAGCGGCGCTTCGATATCGCCTTCCGGCGCGGGGATGGTCTGCACCAGGCGCTCGAGCACCTCGTCCACGCCCATGCCGCTCTTGGCACTGCAGGCCACGGCGTCGGTGGCGTCGATGCCGATGATCTTCTCGATCTCGTCCTTGACGCGATCCGGGTCGGCCTGGGGCAGGTCCATCTTGTTCAGTACCGGCATGACCTCCAGGCCCTGCTCGATGGCGGTGTAGCAGTTGGCCACGGACTGGGCCTCGACGCCCTGCCCGGCATCCACCACCAGCAGCGCGCCTTCACAGGCTGCCAGCGAACGCGAGACTTCGTAGGTGAAGTCGACGTGGCCGGGAGTATCGATGAAGTTCAGCTGGTAGACCTTGCCGTCCTGCGCCTTGTAGTTGAGCGTGACGCTGTGGGCCTTGATGGTGATACCGCGCTCACGCTCCAGGTCCATGGAATCGAGCACCTGGGCTTCCATCTCGCGTGCCGACAGGCCACCGCACATCTGGATGAAACGGTCGGCCAGCGTCGACTTGCCATGGTCGATGTGGGCGATGATGGAGAAATTGCGGATATGACTCAAATCACTCACGGGTCAACACTCGAAAAGGCTGCGAGCCGGACGCCCGCCGAAAAATAGCCGGGAATTGTACCTTAAGCTGCCGGGATATGGGAGATTCCTCTATCGGGCTGTACACAGCATTCGCCTTTGCAATTGTGAATTTTCATGAAAAAGGGCAGCCGAAGCTGCCCTTTTCTGTTGCGAAGCCGCTTATTCAGCCAGCTTGAAGGTAATGAAACTGGCACGGCCCTGACGCAGCACGCGCATCGACACCGAACGGTTTTTCGGCAGTTCCTTGGCGATTTCGGTGAATTCCTTGGCCGAACCGATAGCCTGGTTGTTCAGGTGGCTGATGACGTCACCCGGCCGCAGGCCGATCATCGCGGCTGGGCCATCCTGGACTTCCTTGATGACCACACCACCCTTGAGTTCCAGGGCTTTCTTCTGCTCGGCGGTCAGATCGGCCACCGAGACGCCCAGGCGGTTGCTGCTGCGCTCAGCGCTGCCTTCGACGCCGGTAGCAATGTCGGCATCATCGTCCGGCAGTGCGCCGACGCTGATGTCGAGGTTCTGGCGCTTGCCGTTGCGAATGATTTCCAGCTTGGCCTTTTCGCCATCCTTGAGGCTGCCGACCAGGTGCGGCAGGTCGGCCGACATGATGATCGGCTGACCGTTCATGCTCAGAATCACGTCACCTACCTGCAGGCCACCCTTGGCGGCCGGGCCGTTCTCCAGCACCTGGGCCACCAGGGCGCCGGCCGGTTTGTCCAGGCCGAACGATTCAGCCAGGTCCTTGTTGACCTCCTGGATCACCACGCCCAGCCAGCCGCGGCTGACCTTGCCGTCTTTCTTCAGCTGGTTGGAGACATCGATCGCCACGTCGATCGGGATGGCGAACGACAGGCCCATGAAACCGCCGGAACGGGTGAAAATCTGCGAGTTGATACCCACCACTTCACCGTTCATGTTGAACAGCGGGCCACCGGAGTTGCCTGGGTTGATGGCCACGTCGGTCTGGATGAACGGCACGTAGGTGTCGTTGGGCAGGGTACGGCCCTTGGCACTGACAATACCTTTGGTCACCGAATGGTCGAAGCCGAACGGCGAACCGATGGCCAGCACCCACTCACCCACCTTGAGCTTCTCGGAATCACCCAGCTTGACGGTCGGCAGGTTCTTGCCATCGACCTTGAGCAGGGCCACGTCGGTGCGTGGGTCGGTGCCGACCAGCTTGGCCTGCAGCTCGCTGCGGTCCGACAGGCGGACGATGATCTCGTCGGCATCGGCCACCACGTGGTTGTTGGTCAGCACATAGCCATCACTGGAAATAATGAAGCCCGACCCCAACGACTGGGCCTCGCGCTGGCGGTCGCCGCGCGGCGAACGCGGCTGCTGCGGCATGTTGCGCTCGAAGAACTCGCGGAACATCGGCGGCAGGCCTTCCAGGTCGGGCATCTGCCCGGCAGCCATGCGGCGATCCGGCAGCTTCTGTTTGGTACTGATGTTGACCACGGCTGGCGAGGCCTGCTCGACCAGGGTAGTGAAGTCCGGCAGGCCTTCCTCGGCCTGGGCGCTGAGCACCTGGCCGAGCATCAGCACGGCGGCGAACATCGATAGGTAGGATTTCAAGCGTGGTATTGACATACGGCTCCCGTCACAACGAGCGGTAGTTTAGAAAGGCCCCTGCACAAAGCAGGAAAGGCCAGGCTCCAAGAAGCCTGACCTATAGAAAATTTGCCGATGGATTGCAAATGACAATGCTTTAATTTCATTTCAGCAGCAGGCCCGCGTGCCTTGGCATGGCCCACACGTCAGGCCCGCAAAAGCGCGCCATTACTGGCGCGCCTGGCCATCCTGAGGGCGCATCGACAGCGCCACACGCTCTGCGGTACCCAGCGGAATTTCGCCGACCACAGTGACCATCACCTTGCCCTTGGGCGTGTTCAGCCGCCGGGAAACCGCCGACGTCGGGCCAAGCTGGGTACGCATGTCGGTCCCGCCCTCATCCGTCACCGGTTCGAGGAATACCGAGAAGCGTGCCAGGCCATCGTCGTACATCAGGCTGCTGACCGTGCTGTCACGCTTCGGATCGCGGCGTACCGAGCTGTTGACCAGTTCGAAACCTGGCGGCAGCCAGTCCGAACGCCAGCCGGCGACTGTGTCATTACCGGCAGCAGCCACATGCTGCACCGGCTTGCACGCAGCACTGGCACGCAGGTCGTCATCGCTGGGCACTTCAGTATCGAGGCGGGTCATCTGGAAGCGCTCCAGCAACTGCCCCTTGTCGTTGATCATCAACGAGCGTAGCGGCAGGCCGGTGGTACGATCCAGGTGCAATTCGAAGGCATAACGGTGCTGGTCGCGCGGGGTGAGCGTCACGATCACGGCATCGCGCCCGGCGACCCGTGACCTGCCCGCCACGCTCAAGTCATACCAACCCATCAGTTTCAGCGGATCAAGCACACGCTGTGCGGCGTCCGGAGGTATCGTCACACCACTGACCAAGGCCCCACTGACGCACTCTACCTTGCCATCCACACGCACGATTTCCTGGGCGGCATCATCGAGCTGCAACAGCCGCTCGCTGACCTTGCCGTCGTCGACCCTGTGCCAGATCTCGTGGGAAGAGAAACTGCCGTTACGTTCGTAGACAAAAGAGCCTTGGTAGCTCTGATTTTTCTCGGCCTGTGCCAGCTTGCTCAGCCACTCGCTCGCCTCTGGCGAGGAATTGGCCGCCAATGCTGGCACCGTCATGCAGCTGCCAATCAGCAGCGACAGGAGAGGTAGCGCGCGCATGATCCTCCTTACTTAACGGTTTTCCAGGCTGGCGGCGCGGGCATACGGCAATGCGGTTTCAGTGCCCTTGAGCGCAGATTCCTGGGCATGCTGGCGCAGGTAGCCTGGAAGACGCTGATCCCAGCCGGCCTGGTTCTGCAGCACGCCGTTGGCCATCGGCCCGGTCGGTTGCTCACTGCTCTCACTATAGCCTGCCAAAACGGCTGGGCCTTGGGCTTGTGGCACACTCAGGCCCTGCTGGGCTGATTGCTGTGCAGCCAGCTCGGCGCCAGTGATCTCGTCCTGGTTGTACATGCGCACACCGGCCAGCACGGCTACGGTGACCGAGGCAGCTACCGCCAGACGGCCAATGCTGCGCCATGGGCCCTTCTTGACCTTGGCCGGCACGGCCTCGTCAGCCAGCGCGGCAGACACCGCCGAGGCGATATCCAGATTAGGCAGCAGCAGCTCCTTGTGCATCGCTGCGCGAGCAACCTGGTAACGCGACCAGGTGGCACGGGTTTCAGCATCGTCTACGGCGTTCAACACACGACGCAGTTCAAGCTCGTCCGCTTCGTTATCCATCACCGCGGACAGCGATTCCTGCAAAGCTTCACGACTCATGGCGGTTCCTCTCTTGGCTGTCGCCGCTGTCTCAGGTTTCCTGCAGCAAAGGTTGCAGGGCTTTGTCTATGGCCTCCCGAGCGCGGAAGATTCGAGAGCGCACGGTACCCACCGGACATTGCATGACACTGGCAATGTCTTCGTAACTCAGCCCGTCGAACTCACGCAGGGTCAGCGCCGTGCGCAGGTCTTCAGGCAGTTGCTGGATGGTGCGATGGACAGTGCCTTCGATTTCATCCCGCAACAACGAGCGCTCTGGGGACTCTAGATCCTTGAGACCATGATCGCCGTCGTAAAACTCCGCGTCCTCGGAGCTCACATCACTGTCTGGCGGCCGTCTTCCACGGGACACCAGGTAGTTCTTCGCCGTGTTGATGGCGATGCGGTACAGCCACGTATAGAACGCACTGTCTCCGCGGAAGTTGCCAAGCGCACGGTAGGCCTTGATGAAGGCTTCCTGTGCTACATCCTGGGCCTCGTGGGTGTCGTGAACGAACCGCACGATCAACCCGAGAATCTTGTGCTGATACTTCAGCACCAACAGATCGAACGCTCGCCTGTCGCCGCGCTGAACGCGCTCGACAAGCTGCTGATCCTCTTCCTGGGTTAGCATGAACACTCCTCAGTGAACTCGAAGGAGCGTTGCAACAGCCATCGTTCAGGCTTGCAACCATAGACTCGGGCTTTGCGCAAAAGTTCTCCCCTCCAAGCAAGTTTCCTGCAGCCCTTGGTCGGCTTGCACGAAAGACGCGGCGCGGTCACGGCCGGCTACGTCGATAATCAGGTTTCGAGTACGCAGGGACAGCCCGGACAGGCCTGCCGCCCTGCGTCGCCGCGGCAAGTTGTGGCGCGTGGGCAGCCTTCATAGGATTTCCGGCTGTGTCGGAAAGTTCCCACAAAGGTTGTCGCGACCAAGCAGGTGGCATGGAAATTGGCCACCCGGGGCTGCTATAAAGGCAACCCGGCCAGCTTTAACGATAGTTTCACAATGCCATCGGCGCGTGACTATTGTGCCGCGCCCCTTCCAAAGAATACTAGTGTCCTGACATGAGCCAACAATTCCAACATGATGTCCTGGTGATCGGCAGCGGTGCCGCCGGTCTCAGCCTGGCACTGAACCTCCCCAGTCACCTGCGAATCGCCGTGCTCAGCAAGGGCGACCTTGCCAATGGCTCGACCTTCTGGGCCCAGGGCGGTGTCGCGGCGGTGCTGGACAACACCGATACCGTGCAATCGCATGTCGAGGACACCCTCAATGCTGGCGGTGGCCTTTGCCATGAAGAGGCAGTGCGCTTTACCGTCGAGCACAGCCGCGAAGCCATCGAGTGGCTGATCGAGCAAGGCGTGCCCTTTACCCGCGACGAGCACTACAGCGTCGACGACGGCGGCTTCGAGTTCCACCTGACCCGCGAGGGCGGCCATAGTCACCGGCGCATCATCCACGCCGCCGACGCCACCGGTGCAGCCATCTTCACCACGCTGCTGGAGCAGGCCCGCCAACGCCCGAACATCCAGTTGCTTGAGCAACGCGTGGCGGTCGACCTGATCACCGAACGCCGCCTCGGCCTGCCCGGCGAGCGCTGCCTGGGTGCCTACGTGCTCGACCGCAACACCGGCGAGGTGGACACCTTCGGCGCACGCTTCACCGTGCTGGCCACTGGCGGCGCGGCCAAGGTCTACCTGTATACCAGCAACCCCGATGGTGCCTGCGGCGACGGCATCGCCATGGCCTGGCGGGCCGGCTGCCGGGTGGCGAACCTGGAGTTCAACCAGTTCCACCCGACTTGCCTGTACCACCCACAGGCCAAGAGCTTTTTGATCACCGAAGCCCTGCGCGGCGAAGGTGCCCTGCTGCGCTTGCCCAATGGTGAGCGTTTCATGCCGCGCTTCGACCCGCGCGAAGAGCTGGCCCCGCGCGACATCGTGGCCCGCGCCATCGACCATGAAATGAAGCGCCTGGGCGTGGACTGCGTGTACCTGGACATCACCCACAAGCCGGCCGACTTCATCAAGAGCCACTTCCCCACCGTGTATGAGCGCTGCCTGGCGTTTGGCATCGACATCACCCGCCAGCCGATCCCGGTGGTACCGGCGGCGCACTATACCTGCGGCGGTGTGATGGTCGACGACCGCGGTCACACAGACGTGCCGGGCCTGTACGCCATTGGCGAAACCAGCTTCACCGGCCTGCACGGCGCCAACCGCATGGCCAGCAACTCGCTGCTGGAATGCTTCGTCTATGGCCGTGCCGCCGCGGCCGACATCCAGGCGCACCTGGATGAAGTGGCAATGCCCAAGGCCCTGCCCGGCTGGGATGCCAGCCAGGTCACCGACTCGGACGAGGACGTGATAATTGCGCACAACTGGGACGAACTGCGGCGTTTCATGTGGGACTACGTCGGCATCGTGCGCACCAGCAAGCGCCTGCAGCGAGCACAGCACCGTATTCGCCTGCTGCTGGACGAAATCGATGAGTTCTACAGCAACTACAAGGTCAGCCGCGACCTGATCGAATTGCGCAACCTGGCGCAGGTAGCCGAGTTGATGATCCTGTCAGCCATGCAGCGCAAGGAAAGTCGCGGGCTGCATTACACCCTGGATTACCCCGGGATGCTGGACGAGGCCAAGGACACCATTCTTAGTCCTCTCTGAAAGTTGTAGCGCCTGCGAGATCGAGCGCCGCCCGCGCGGCGCTTCGCGGGACAAGCCCGCTCCCACATTTGTTGCAACGTGCCCATGCCTGTGGGAGAGGCGTTGTCAGCCTGGGGGGCATGGCTTGGGGCAGGTGATGCGGCAGCAATGCCAACTCAGAAATCCAGTCAACCCACCAAGGCTGGCCACCATGGCCTGACAGGTTCGGCACGTTGCAACAAATGTGGGAGCCATGCAACGCAAGGAAAGTCGCGGGCTGCATTACACCCTGGATTACCCCGATCGAGCGCCGCCCGCGCGGCGCTTCGCGGGGCAAGCCCGCTCCCACATTTGTTGCAACGTGCCCATGCCTGTGGGAGAGGCGTTGTCAGCCTGGGGGGCATGGCTTGGGGCAGGTGATGCGGCAGCAATGCCAACTCAGAAATCCAATCAACCCACCAAGGCTGGCAACCATGGCCTGACAGGTTCGGCACGTTGCAACAAATGTGGGAGCCATGCAACGCAAGGAAAGTCGCGGGCTGCATTACACCCTGGATTACCCCGATCGAGCGCCGCCCGCGCGGCGCTTCGCGGGACAAGCCCGCTCCCACATTTGTTGCAACGTGCCCATGCCTGTGGGAGAGGCGTTGTCAGCCTGGGGGGCATGGCTTGGGGCAGGTGATGCGGCAGCAATGCCAACTCAGAAATCCAGTCAACCCACCAAGGCTGGCAACCATGGCCTGACAGGTTCGGCACGTTGCAACAAATGTGGGAGCGGGCTTGCCCCGCGAAGCGCCGCGCGGGCGGCGCTCGATCTCGCAGGCGCTGAAGCTGCCACGACGAACACCTGTCAGCCCTGACTCGCCCCCACCCCTGCCCACCTGCGCCGGCTGAACTTCAACCGCACCCGCAAGCGCCGGTGCTCATCAGCCCCCAGCGCATCCAGTGGCACGCATTGGCTCTCCCCCAACCAGCGCCCCGCCCGCACAAAGCGCAACACCACCAGCCCCGGCAATGCCACACTGTCCCGACACAAGCGAACCGGCTGCCAGCCACGGGCACGGCTGAATACCTGCCAGCCGCGCACATCACGGCGCAGGCCAACGACGGCATGTTCATGCGTCAGCAAAATACGTCGGGGAATGACCCAGCCAGCGTGGGCAATACAGGCGGCGACAGCAGCAAGGGCCAACCACCCGGGCAGCGGGCTCACCCATACGGCAAACCACGCCAGTACCTGGCACCCCAGGTAGGCCGCTAGCAGCAGGCGCGAACCTTGCCAGCGGCACTCGAAGCACTCACTTGGGCTGGACACGATCCAGGATGATGCGGACCATGCGCTGCAGCTCCGGGTCTTCGGACTCGGTGCGCTCCATGAACCAGCCGAACATGTCCTGATCTTCGCAGCTCAACAGACGCACGTAGAGTTCGCGGTCGGTCTCGTTGAGCGTGGGGTAGACTTCCTGGGTGAAAGGCACCAGCAGTACGTCCAGTTCCAGCATGCCGCGGCGGCTGTGCCAGAAAAGCCGGTTGAGTTCAGTTTGTTCGACCATGGGGCCCTCCTCGAATGGCCCGTCAGTATACAGCCAGGCGAGCGAAGCGACACCGGGCGTTGGTCTAGTCACCTACCTATTTTGTTACCGGCGTTCTATGATGGCCGCCAGTCTTTAGCCACCGCGATGACCCATGGCCGATTCCGTTTTCTTCTGCCCCCTGTCCCACGAGGGCATCCTCGCTGTCCGCGGCTCCGATGCAGGCAAGTTCCTGCAAGGCCAGCTGACCTGCAACATCAACTACCTAAGCCTGGAACACGCCAGCCTCGGCGCCCGCTGCATGGTCAAGGGACGCATGCAGTCGAGTTTCCGCATCCTGCCAGAGGGCAACGGCTACCTGCTGGCAATGGCCAGCGAGCTGCTCGACGCCCAACTGGCCGACCTCAAGAAGTACGCCGTGTTCTCCAAGGCCACGCTGACCGATGAAAGCGCTGCCTGGGCACGCTTCGGCCTGCACGGCGGCGATGCGGCGCTACAGGCGCTGGGGCTCGATGTGCCACCAGCAGCCGGCAGCACCGCACGCCACGACGGCTTGATCGCCATTGCCGTGTCCGCTGGCCGCGTAGAGCTGTGGGCCCCGGCGGACAGCGCCGCAAGCGTTCGCCAGGCGCTGGCTGCGGCATTGCCCGAAGGTAGCCTCAACGACTGGCTGCTGGGGCAGATTCGCGCCGGTATCGGTCAGGTCATGGGGCCAACCCGCGAGCTGTTCATCCCGCAGATGATCAACCTGCAGGCCGTCGACGGCGTCAGCTTCAAGAAAGGCTGCTACACCGGCCAGGAAATCGTTGCCCGCATGCAGTACCTGGGCAAGCTCAAGCGCCGCCAGTACCGCCTGGCACTGGACCAGCAGGCCATTCCGGCCCCGGGCGCCGAGATCTTCTCGCCCACTCATGGTTCGTCGGTCGGTGAGGTGGTCATTGCTGCCAGCAGCGGCACGGGCTGCGAACTGCTCGCGGTGCTCAGCGCCGAAGCGGTGGAGGACGACAACCTGCACCTGGGCAGCCTCGAAGGCCCGCGCCTGCAAGTGCTGACCCTGCCCTACGAACTGGACCGCGACCGGGAAATCCAGCGCTGACCAGCCTGCCCCGCCTACGTGGCGGGGCCGCACCACCGACTGCGGTAGACACGCCCATGAACAAGCTGGCCGAGATGGTTCAAGCACAGTTGCTCAATGCCATCGAAAAGGATGACCTGGTCCTGCCGACCCTGCCCGAGGTTGCCTTGAGCATCCGCGAGGCAGCGGAAGACAGCGAGATCAGCGTAGCGGCCCTGAGCAAGGTGATCGGTCGCGATGCGGCCCTTTCTGCGCGCCTGATCAAGGTTGTCAACAGCCCGCTGCTGCGCGCGGCGGTCGAGGTCACCGACCTGCACACCGCCATTACGCGGCTGGGCATCAACTACAGCTGCAACCTGGCCATTGGCCTGGTTATCGAGCAGATTTTCCACGCCCGCGCGCCGGCAGTAGAGCAAAAGCTACGCGATATCTGGGCCAACAGCCTGGAAGTGGCGGGCATCAGCTACGAAATCTGCCACCGCTACACGCAACTCAAGCCCGACCAGGCCACCCTCGGGGGGCTGGTCCACCAGATTGGCGCGCTGCCGGTACTGATCTATGCCGAAGAGCACAACGAACTGCTGTCCGACCCGGTGTGCCTGCATTATGTGATCGAACAGATCCAGCCGGTGCTGGGCAACAAGATCCTCAAGGCCTGGGAGTTTCCGGAGCAACTGGTCAACCTGCCGAGCCAGGTGCAGGACCTGGACCGACAGACCGACAAGATCGACTACATCGACATCGTGCAGATCGCCCGCTGTATCAGCCAGCGCGGACGCCACCGACCGCTGGCGGCACTGCCGGCGTACCGCCACCTTGGCCTGCCCTACGGCACCGAGCTGGAAGTGGATGAACTGATCGAGGCGCGGAGCATGTTGCGCTGACCGGTGTCAGCCTGTTCGGCCTTCTTCGCGGGTAAAACCGCTCCCACAGGGACCGCGCCGCTGCTGAAGGCTGCGCCATATTTGTGGGAGCGGGTTTACCCGCGAAAGGGCCGACACAGGCAACACATCAATCCGCGATAAAACTCACCCGCACCCGCAACCCGCCCTTCGCACCGTCATGCAGGCTCACCTGCGCCAGATGCGCCCGGCAGATCTCGCCAACGATTGCCAACCCAAGCCCGCTGCCCTGCGCACTGCGCCGGTAGAAGCGCTCGAACACCCGCTCACGCTCGGCCTCGGGAATCCCCGGCCCGTCGTCTTCCACTTCCAGCACCGCCGGCGCCACCACCCGCAAGATCACGTTGCCACCCGCTGGCGTATGGGCCAGGGCATTGTCCACCAGGTTGCTCAACAGCTCGTTGAGCAGCGTTGGTTCCCCCTTCAGCCACACCGGCGCCTCGGCCTCCAGGGCCAGCGCCACCCCGCGTTTGTGCGCCAGCGGTGCCATGGCCATGCCCAGCTCGCGAGCCAACTGGCTCAAATCCAGGCGCTGCGCGCCGCCTTCGGCAATCGCCCGCGCACCGTTCTCGACCCGCGCCAGCGACAGCAACTGGTTGGCCAGATGAGTCAGCCGATCGGTGCCCTGGGCCGCGGACTCCAGCGTCTGCCGCCACTCCTGCGGCTCGGCCGAACGCAAGCCCAGCTCGACCCGCGCCTTCAGCGCGGCCAGCGGCGTACGCAACTCGTGGGCGGCGTCGGCGATGAACTGCGCCTGGCGTTCGAACTGGCCGCGCAAACGCTCGGTGAAGTGGTTCAAAGCCCGCACCAGCGGGCTCAGCTCACGCTGCACCTGTACCACCGGCAAGGCCCGCAGGTCGTCCGGCTGGCGCTCTTCCACCGCCGTGCGCAGGCGCTCCAGCGGCCGCAACGCGGCACTCACGGCAAACCACACCATCACCAGCGCACCCAGCGCCAGCATCCCCAGGCGCAGCAGGGTGTCAGCCATCAAGCCACGGGCCATGCGCACCCGCGCTTCCTCGGTTTCGGCTACGCGGATTTCCGCCATGCCGTTCATGTTCGGCTCGCTCACGGGTTTGAGCAGGCTGACCACGCGCACGTCCTGGCCCAGGTAGGTGGCATTGTAGAACCGCGCCAGCGCCGGGTAATCGTCAGTACGCGGCGTGCCCGGCGGGGGCGCTGGCAGGTTCTCGTAGCCGGAAATCAGCCGCTGCTGGATATCCAGCACCTGGTAGTAGATGCGCCCGGCACTGTCGTAGGCAAAGGTATCCAGGGCCACATAGGGAACATCCGCGCTCAGCGAACCGTCACGCTGGGACAAGCCGGCGGCAATGGTCCGCGCCGAGGCCAGCAGGGTCCGGTCGTAGGCGGTGTCGGCGGCCTCACGCCCGTTCCAGTAGGCGCTCAGGCCGCTGGCCAGCATCAGCACCACCAGCAGCAAGGCCAGGTTGCCGAGCAAGCGCCCGCGCAGGCTGCCGTTGTCACGCATCGCGGTGCTCGAGCAGATAGCCCAGGCCACGGAAAGTGACAATGGCCACCGGGTGGCCGTCGAGCTTCTTGCGCAGGCGGTGGATGTAGATTTCGATGGCGTCGGGGCTTGCCTCTTCGTCCAGGCCGAACACCTGGGCGGCCAGCTGCTCCTTGCTCATCACCCGGCCCGGTCGGGCAATCAGTGCTTCCAGCACGCTTTGCTCGCGCGAGGTCAGGGTCAGGTTATCGCCACCCAGGGTGAAGCGCCGGGTATCCAGGTCGTACACCAGCGGCCCGCAGCGCTGCTGGCGCTCACCACCGAGCACGCTGCGACGCAGCAAGGCCTTGACCCGTGCTTCCAGTTCGGTCAGCTCGAACGGCTTGGCCAGGTAGTCGTCGGCACCCAGGTTCAGGCCGTGGACCCGGTCCTTGACGTCGCTGCGCGCGGTCAGCATCAGCACCGGCAGGGTCTTGCCACGGCCACGCAGGCGCGCCAGCACCTCGAAGCCGTCCATGCGCGGCAAGCCGACATCCAGCACGGCCACGGCGTATTCCTCGCTGGCCAGGGCCAGGTCGGCGGCCACGCCATCATGCAGCACATCCACGGTCAGGCCATGGCTTTTCAAGGCCTGGGCCACGCTTTCAGCCAGTTGCAGGTGGTCTTCGACCAGCAGCACACGCATCGGATTCTCCCTGCTCAGGTGGGACGGTGGCGCGGAGTGTACCGCTGTCGGCGGGCCTGTGAAGCCCCCGTCGACAAACCTTTCACGCTGAAAGGTTAGCGAAAGGTTGGTTACCTAGCATCGCACTACGGTCGCTCTTCGCGCCGAAAAAAGCACCAGCAAGGTGCAACGAATAAGAACAATAAACGGAGCCATCAGTGATGCTGTCATCGCAGCCGCAGGCGTTCGCGCCTACCCGTTCCTTTGCCGCACGCCCCTCCGCCATCGCCAGCGCCCTGGCGCTTGCCGGTGTCGCCCCGATGAGCCAGGCCGCCTTCTTCGAAGACAGCACGGCCACCCTCGAAACCCGCAACATGTACTTCAACCGCGACTTCCGCGACGGCACCAGTGCGCAGCAATCCAAGCGCGACGAGTGGGCCCAGGGCTTCATCCTCAACTTCGAGTCTGGCTACACCGATGGCACCGTCGGCTTCGGCCTGGATGCGCTGGGCATGCTTGGCATCAAGCTCGACTCCAGCCCCGACCGCACCGACACCGGCCTGTTGCCGACCCACGATGACGGCAAGGCCGCCGATGAGTACTCCAAGCTCGGCCTGACCGGCAAGGTGAAGGTGTCGCAGACCGAACTGAAGGTCGGCACCCTGATCCCCGAACTGCCGACCCTGCAGCCCAACGATGGACGCATCCTGCCGCAAACCTTCGAAGGCGGCCTGCTCACCTCGAAGGAGGTCAAGGGCCTGACCTTTACCGGCGGCCGACTGGACAAGGCCAAGGACCGCAACGACACCAACTGGGAAGACCTGGCTCTGAACAACAAGAACGGCCGCTTCGGTGGCTCGTTCAGCGCCGACAACCTGGACCTGGCCGGCCTCGACTACCAGTTCACCGATCGCATCACCGGCAGCTACCACTTTGCCCAGCTCGACGATATCTACCGCCAGCACTTCATCGGCATGGTCGCCACCCAGCCATGGGGCCCGGGCACCTTCGGCGTCGACCTGCGCCTGGCTGTGAGTGACGACGCTGGCTCCGCCAAGGCCGGCAACATCGACAACACCACCGTCAACGGCATGCTCAGCTACGCCCTGGGCGGGCACAAGATCAGCGCCGCCTGGCAGCAACTGTCCGGCGAGAGCGCCTTCCCTTACGTCGATGGCGCCGACCCGTATCTGGTCAACTTCGTCCAGATCAACGACTTTGCCGGCGCTGACGAGCACTCCTGGCAAGCACGCTACGACTACAACTTCGCCGCACTCGGTGTGCCCGGCCTGACTTTCATGACCCGCTACATCAGCGGCGACAACGTCAGCCGCGCCGCGGGTGGCGAGGGCAAGGAATGGGAACGCGATACCGAAATGAAGTACGTGGTACAAAGCGGCCCGTTGAAAAACGTCGCCGTGCGCCTGCGCAACGCCACCTTCCGCTCCAACTTTGCCCGCGACGCGGACGAGGTGCGGTTGCTGGTGAGCTACAGCGTCGCGCTGTGGTAACCCCATAGCGGTAACCCGATAACAACAACGCCCACGGAGATAGACGATGACCTTTTCACTGCGCCGCCTCGTCCTCGCTACCGGCTGCCTGCTGTTGGCCGGCCACGCCCTCGCTGCAGAACCGAAACGCCCCGAATGCATTGCCCCCGCCTCGCCCGGCGGCGGCTTCGACCTGACCTGCAAACTGGTGCAAAGCGCCTTGGTGCAGGAAAAGATCCTTACCAAGCCGATGCGCGTCACCTACATGCCCGGCGGTGTCGGCGCAGTGGCCTACAACGCCGTGGTCGCCCAGCGCCCGGCCGATGCCGGCACCTTGGTGGCCTGGTCCAGTGGCTCGCTGCTGAACCTGGCCCAGGGCAAGTTCGGCCGCTTCGACGAGAATGCGGTGAAATGGCTGGCGGCCGTGGGCACCAGTTACGGCGCCATCGCGGTGAAAAGCGACTCGCCCTACAAGACCCTCGACGATCTGGTCGCGGCGTTGAAGAAAGACCCGAGCAAGGTAGTGATCGGCTCTGGCGGTACCGTTGGCAGCCAGGACTGGATGCAGACCGCCCTGATCGCCAAGGCCGCCGGCATCAACCCGCGTGACCTGCGCTATGTGGCGCTGGAAGGCGGCGGCGAGATCGCCACGGCGCTGCTGGGCGGGCACATCCAGGTGGGCTCGACCGATATTTCCGACTCCATGCCGCACATTCAGAGCGGCAACATGCGCATCCTCGCAGTGTTCTCGGAAAAGCGCCTGGACGAGCCCGAGATGAAAGACATTCCTACCGCCAAGGAACAGGGCTACGACATCGTCTGGCCAGTGGTACGCGGCTTCTACCTGGGGCCAAAGGTGAGCGACGAGGACTACGCCTGGTGGAAGCAGTCATTCGACAAGATGCTGGCCTCGGAAGACTTCGCCAAGCTCCGTGACCAGCGCGAGCTGTTCCCCTTCGCCATGACCGGTGCAGAGCTGGACGGCTATGTGAAGAAGCAAGTGGCTGACTACAAGGCACTGGCCAGGGAATTTGGCCTGATCCAGTAACACTGGCCGGAGTCACCACAATCCCTGTGGGAGCGGCCTTGTGCCGCGATGGGCCGCACAGCGGCCCCTGTCTCAGCCGATGCGATGCTTCAGACAGATCGCAGTGGCAGGTTTGCGGCAGGTTTGCGGCCGCTTCGCGACGCAAGGCCGCTCCCACAGGATTTGCATGTCGCTTGAGCGATCCCAACGAGGACTCTCTGATGATCCTGCAACGCATCTTCGCCTTGGCCCTGCTGGCGGTGTGCGCCGCCCTGGCCGTGATGGCCTGGCCTTACCAGGCGGCGTTTTCCTATGAACCGGTGGGCCCGCGCGCCTACCCGCTGCTGATGCTCGGCCTGCTGGGCCTGGGCCTGCTGTACCTGGTGTTTCGCCCCACGCCCATCGTGCGCAAGGACGACGAGCCGGAACTGGACCGCCAAACCCTGATCAAGATCGCCACCTGCGTCGGCCTGCTGATCGTTTTCGCCAGCACCTTCGAAGCCCTGGGCTTCATCCTCAGCGCCATCCTCGTCGGCGTACCCATGGCCCGCCTGTATGGTGGCCGCTGGCTGCATAGCGCCATCGTGGTGGCAGGCATGAGCCTGTTCCTCTACTGGCTGTTCGACCGCGTGATGGACGTGCCCCTGCCCCTTGGCCTGCTGAGCGTATTGGAGAACTGACACATGGATACCTTGAGCTACCTGGGCCAGGGCTTCGGCGTCGCCCTGTCCCCTTACAACCTGGTCACCGCCCTCACCGGCACGCTGATCGGTACCGTGGTCGGCCTGCTGCCGGGCCTGGGGCCAATCAACGGCGTGGCCTTGCTGATCCCCATCGCCTTCGCCCTCGGTCTGCCACCCGAATCGGCACTGATCCTGCTGGCGGCGGTATACCTGGGCTGCGAGTACGGTGGGCGCATCAGCTCGATTCTGCTGAACATTCCCGGCGAAGCCTCGACCGTAATGACCACCCTCGATGGCTACCCGATGGCCCGCAATGGCCTGGCTGGCGTAGCGCTTTCGCTGTCGGCCTGGAGTTCGTTCATCGGTGCATTGATCGCCACCTGCGGCATGGTGCTGTTCGCCCCGTTGCTGGCGAAATGGGCAATCGCCTTCGGCCCCGCGGAGTACTTCGTGCTGATGGTGTTCGCCATCGTCGCCCTCGGCGGCATGGCCGGCGACAAGCCGTTGAAAACCTTCATTGCCGCACTGATCGGCCTGTTCCTGTCGGCAGTCGGTATCGATGCCAATAGTGGCGTGTACCGTTTCACCGGCGACAGCGTACACCTGGCCGACGGCATCCAGTTCGTGGTGCTGGTGCTGGGCCTGTTCTCCATCAGCGAAATCCTCCTGCTGCTGGAAAAGACCCATCATGGCCATCAGGCGGTCAAAGCCACCGGGCGCATGCTGTTCAACCTCAAGGAGGCGGCCTCGGTGTTCACGGTCAATATCCGCTGCGGCCTGCTGGGTTTCATCATGGGTGTGCTGCCAGGTGCCGGTGCAACGCTGGCGAGTGCCGTGGCCTACATGACCGAGAAACGCCTGGCCGGTGACAAAGGCAAATTCGGCAAGGGCGATGCCCGTGGCCTGGCCGCCCCGGAAACCGCCATTGGCGCCTCCTGCTGTGGCGCTCTGGTACCGATGCTGACCCTGGGCGTACCCGGCTCGGGCACCACCGCAGTGATGATCGGCGCACTGACCCTGTACAACATCACCCCGGGGCCACTGCTGTTCGAACAGCAACCAGACATCGTCTGGGGCCTGATCGCCTCGTTGTTTGTCGCCAACATCATGCTGGTGATCCTCAACATCCCGATGATCCGCATCTTCACCCGCATCCTCGCCGTGCCGAACTGGGCGCTGGTGCCGGTGATCGCCATCATCACGGCGATCGGTGTGTACGCCGTGCATGCCACCACCTTCGACCTGTTCCTGATGGTCGGCATCGGCATCATGGGCTATATCCTGCGCAAGCTGGACTTCCCGCTGTCGCCGATCCTGCTCGGCTTCATCCTCGGTGGGCTGATGGAGCAGAACCTGCGCCGGGCGCTGTCGATCTCCAACGGCGAACTGGGCATCCTCTGGTCGAGCACGATCAGCATGTCGGTATGGGTGCTGACCATCTGCATGCTGACCCTGCCGCTGCTGCGCAGCTGGCGCAAACGCAGCCTGCAGCGCCGGGCGATGGCCGATGCCTGATCGCTCGTTGCCGTTGTTTGTCGCGACCGGGCTGGTCGGCCTTGCTGGCGGTTTTGCCGCCAGCAAGGTCGGCTGGCCTTTGCCGTGGATGGTCGGCTCGCTACTGGCGATCATCCTGGTACGCTGCCTGACGCGCTGGCAGCTTTCGGATATCCCCAATGGCCGCAAGTGCGGGCAGTGGATCATTGGCATCGGCATTGGCCTGCACTTCACCCCAGCGGTGATCGAGCAGGTTGCCAGCCATTTCGCACTGATCTTCTTCGGCGCGCTGTTCACTACCCTGTCCAGCGTGATCAGCGTATGGCTGCTGCGGCGCACCGGTGAGGACCGTGCCACGGCGTTCTTCGCCAGCATGCCAGGCGGTTCGGGGGAGATGGTCAACCTTGGCGCGCGCAATGGCGCGGTGCTCAGCCAGGTGGCGGCGGCGCAGAGCCTGCGCGTACTGGCGGTGGTACTGTGCGTGCCGGCGCTGTTCAAGTTCCTGCTGGGTGATGGGGTGCCGCTGAATCACACCGGCAGCGTGAACTGGGGCTGGCTGGCGTTGATTGCCCCGCTGGGCGTTGCCATCGCCTGGCTCTGGCAGCGCTTGCGCCAGCCCAACCCGTGGCTGTTCGGGCCATTGCTGGTGGCAGCCACGGTGAGCCTTGCTGGCAACCTGCAGATTGCCCTGCCCAACGGCGCCAGCCAGATCGGCCAATGGCTGATCGGCAGCAGCCTGGCCTGCCACTTCAACCGCGCATTCTTCCGCCGCGCACCGTCATTCCTTGGGCGTACCCTGGTGGCCACGGCGTTGTGCATGGCGATTGCCGGCAGTGCCGCTTGGGTACTGAGCGTGATGACCGCGCTGGATTTACGCTCGCTGACACTAGGGATGATGCCGGGCGGAATTGCCGAGATGAGCCTGACGGCAGATACCCTGCAGTTGTCGGTGCCGCTGGTGACGGCGCTGCAGGTGATGCGCTTGTTGTTCGTGCTGTTTCTGGCAGAGCCGTTGTTCCGGGTGTGGAATGCAACCTCGGAATGACTGTGACGGCCCCTTCGCGGGTAAACCCGCTCCCACAGGGACCACACAAGCCCTGAGGGTAGTGCAGTAACTGTGGGAGCGGGTTCACCCGCGAAGACGGCAACGCGGTATGTCAGGCCATTACAATGGTGGCAACGCCCAGTTGATCGGCGCCAGCCCACGCTGCTGGAGGAAACTGTTGGCCCGGCTGAAATGCCCGCACCCCAGGAACCCACGGTAAGCCGACAACGGCGATGGATGCACCGACTTCAGCACCAGGTGCTTGGTCCCGTCGATCAGCTTCTGCTTGCTCTGCGCATGCGAACCCCACAGCAGGAACACCACGTTCGGGCACTGCTCGCTGACCACCTGGATGATCCGGTCGGTGAAGAACTCCCAGCCCTTCTTGGCATGCGACGCGGCATTGGCGCGCTCCACGGTCATGGTCGTGTTGAGCAACAGCACACCCTGCTCGGCCCAGCTCTGCAGGTAGCCATGACTGGCAATCGGGATGTTCAGGTCGCGCTGCAGTTCCTTGTAGATGTTGACCAGCGACGGTGGCGTGGCCACGCCCGGCTGCACCGAGAAGCACAGGCCATGCGCCTGGCCTGGTCCGTGGTACGGGTCCTGGCCGAGGATGACCACCTTCACCTGGTCCAGCGGCGTCGAGTTCAGCGCATTGAAGATCAACGGCCCTGGCGGGTAGATCTCTTTGCCGGCGGCGTACTCGCTGCGCAGGAACTCGCGCAACTGATGCATGTAGGGCTGGTCGAATTCGGCGCGCAAGGCAGCCTTCCAGCTGGGTTCGAGTTTGATGCGATCGTCGTCAGTCATGGGGCCTTCCATAAACAATGGCGCGACACTAGGTAAGCCCTTCCCGCTTGTCAAACGATCCGACCGACGACCGGCATGTTCGGCCAGGCAAGCCATACTTGTCCGATGACTTGCGCGAGGTAGTCCATGGCCATTCATTGCGAGGTACTCACCGGCGCCGATGGCGCCCGCATCGGCATCGCCACCCTGGATGCGCCCAAGGCGCTCAATGCCCTGAACCTGCCGATGATCGAGGTATTGGGCGAACAGCTGCACGCCTGGGCTCGCGACCCAGGGATCGTCTGCGTGCTGCTGCGCGGCAACGGTGCCAAGGCCTTCTGTGCCGGCGGCGATGTGCGTGCGCTGGTGCAAGCCTGCCGCGACCACCCGGGCACCGTGCCCCCGCTGGCCGCCACCTTCTTCGCCGCCGAATACCGCCTGGACTTTGCCCTGCACACCTATCCCAAACCGCTGTTGTGCTGGGGCCACGGGCATGTGCTGGGCGGTGGCATGGGCCTGCTGCAAGGCGCCAATGTGCGCATCGTTACCCCCAGCAGTCGGTTGGCCATGCCGGAAATCAGCATCGGCCTGTACCCGGACGTGGGCGCCAGTTGGTTCCTTGCCCGCCTGCCGGGCAAGCTGGGGTTATTCCTCGCTCTGACGGGCGCGCCGATCAATGCCCACGACGCCCTTGACCTGGACCTGGCCGACCGCTTCCTGGGCGAACACCAGCAAGATGCGCTGATCGAGGAACTGCTGCAATTGAACTGGCAGGAACAGACCGCCCTGCAACTGAACAGCCTGCTCAAGGCCGAACAGCATCGCGCCTGCGCCGAGTTGCCCGAAGCCCAGTGGCTGCCGCGACGGCAGGTGATCGATCAGTTGCTTGACGTGGCCGATGCTGCCGCCGCCTGGCGCGCGCTGGAGGGGCTCAAGCACCACGACGACCCGCTGCTGGCAGATGCCGGCCAACGGTTGCATGAAGGTTGCCCGCTGACCGCCCACCTGGTGTGGGAACAAATTCGCCGGGCACGCCACCTGTCGTTGGCGCAGGTGTTCCAGATGGAATACAGCATGAGCCTGAACTGTTGCCGCCACCCGGAATTCAGCGAAGGCGTGCGTGCGCGCTTGCTGGACAAGGACAACCAGCCGCACTGGCACTGGCCTGATGTGGCGCAAGTGCCGGCGGCGGTGGTCGAGGCACATTTTGCCAAGGCGTGGGAGGGACGGCACCCGCTGGCGGATCTGGGTTAGGCGCCTGGGGCCTCGCGTTGCGAAAGGGGCGCAAAGCGCCCCCGGTTTTCAATTCATCTACCGCTGCCAGTTCCTCCCTTGCCCATGCCCGCGTCGCCCGTCCCAACGCCGGTCACCATCCCCCCGCCCGTTGGAGTGCCAACGGTCATTCTGGTAGCGCTGGCTGCCACCGCGATAATCATGACGGTCCCGGTCGCGCCCATAGTCATACCGCTGGCGGTTGCCATAGTCATAGCGTGGGTTGCCATACCACTGCTTCATCCCCGGCTGCGGATGAGACCGGTAATGAGGCGCTGGCGCCGAGCGATAGTAGTAGCGCGGCGCCGGCTGGTAGTAATAGCGCGGTTGCGGCGTTACGTAATAGCGGTCGTAGCGGTAATAACCCGGCGACACATAACGATCGGCATAGTAGTGGTCCGATCGGTAATAGCCCCCGTCCTCGTAGTACGGAACGCAGGCGGAGGTCATCAGCCCCAACAGGGCGATCAACAGAATTCGATAGGACATGGCGGCCTCCTGGACCGCTGGAGTGCCCGAACAGCGGCGCTGGCGAGCGTCGATGTGAAATGCGATCATCGACATTGAATAAGACCGTGGCGCCGAAGTGCAGTGCCATTTCTGCAACAATTTGATACAGGAGCGCGGCAGCCATGCATGACAACCAGCACTGCCCCGCCTGTGGTGCCCTCAACCAGTGCAGCCTGGCCGATCCGCGCCGGGCCACCCAGGCCTGCTGGTGCTACGGCGTGAGCATCGACCCAGCCGTGCTCCAGGCCCTGCCCGCCGAGCTGCGTGACAAAGCCTGCCTGTGTCCGCGCTGCGCCGCCGTTGAAGAACAACTCCGCTCCCCCGCTTCCCGCTGACCGTTTGCCATGCGCCTCGACCGTTTCCTCGCCAGCCTGCCCAGCCACAACCGCCAGCAAGTCCGCCTGATGCTGGCACAGCGCCGTGTGCGGGTGGATGGCCAGGTGGTCAGCGACCCGCTGGCCGAGGTGCGCGAATTCAACCGCGTAGAGCTGGACGACCAGCTGCTGCAGGCTGGCCGCCCGGCGCGCTACCTGATGCTGCACAAGCCCACTGGCTGTGTCAGCGCCACCCAGGACCCACAACACCGCACCGTGCTCGACCTGCTGCCCGCCGCGTTGCGTGAGGACCTGCACATTGCCGGGCGCCTGGACTTCAACACCACCGGCCTGATGATCCTGACCAACGATGGGCAGTGGTCACGGCGGCTTACCCAACCCGCGACCAAGCTGCCCAAGCATTACCTGGTGGAAACCGAGGACGAGATTGGCGAGCACTATGTGGCCAAGTTCCTCGAGGGTTTCTACTTCGCCTTCGAAGGCCTCACCACCCTGCCCGCCCAACTGGACATCCTCGGGCCACGCCAGGCGCGACTGGCAATCGTCGAAGGGCGATATCACCAGGTGAAGCGGATGTTCGGCCACTTCGACAACAAGGTGGTGGGGTTGCACCGCGAGAGCATGGGGGCGATACGGCTGGACCCGAGGTTGGCGCCAGGGGAATTTCGTGAGCTGACGGCAGAAGAAGTAGCCACGGTCTAGTCAGCCTGTTCCTGCCTCTTCGCGGGCACGCCCGCGAAGAGGCAGGAACAGGCCGCACGGGGTGCGTCATACGACCGCCCAGCGCCAAAAGTCACATTTTCCCCCGAACGGCACTTGCGGGATTCCCCACCCACTGCTTGAATCCAAATCGTCAGTCCGCATGTGACTACTAAGTCACGATTGCGGTCGAAGACACCTTTTGTCGGCCACCCGGGGCCTCGATGCCTTGGGGCACGGCAAATTGCCCGCCAAAAACAATACCGTCGACGCACGTGCCAAGGATCGACACAGGGCCCCCCGGTTTCTCTTCAGGCAAATGCCTACCTGTCATAAAGAACGTGCACCCTAGGTGACGCGAATACCCTTTTTGCGCCAGGAGTCGATGACATGAGGCCAGAAATCGCTGTACTTGATATCCAAGGTCAGTATCGGGTTTACACGGAGTTCTATCGCGCGGATGCGGCCGAGAAAACGATCATCCTGATCAATGGCTCGCTGGCCACCACGGCCTCGTTCGCCCAGACGGTGCGTAACCTGCACCCGCAGTTCAACGTAGTACTGTTCGACCAGCCATATGCGGGCAAATCCAAGCCGCACAATCGCCAGGAACGCCTGATCAGCAAGGAGACCGAAGCGCATATCCTCCTTGAGCTGATCGAGCACTTCCAGGCAGACCACGTGATGTCGTTCTCGTGGGGTGGCGCAAGCACGCTGCTGGCGCTGGCGCACCAGCCGCGGCACGTGAAGAAAGCGGTGGTGAGCTCCTTCTCGCCGGTAATCAACGAACCGATGCGCGACTACCTGGACCGTGGCTGCCAGTACCTGGCCGCCTGCGACCGCTATCAGGTCGGAAACCTGGTCAATGACACCATCGGAAAGCACCTGCCGTCACTGTTCAAGCGTTTCAACTACCGCCACGTCAGCAGTCTGGACAGCCACGAGTACGCACAGATGCACTTCCACATCAACGAAGTATTGCAGCATGACCTGGAACGGGCCCTGAACGGCGCGCGGAACATCGACATCCCGGTGCTGTTCATCAACGGCGAACGCGACGAGTACACCACGGTCGAGGATGCCCGGCAGTTCAGCAAGCATGTAGGCAAGAGCCAGTTCAGCGTGATCCGTGACGCGGGCCACTTCCTCGACATGGAAAACAAGGCCGCCTGCGAGGACACCCGCAGCGTCCTGCTCGGCTTCCTTAAGCCTACCGTGCGCGAGCCTCGTCAACGCTACCAGAACGTACATCAGGGGCAGCATGCATTGGCCATCTGAGCGCATCGGCGCCCTGTAGGTGATACCCGCAGCCTATGGGGTGCCGACAAGCTTTTTTATAACTCGGGCTTCTAATTCGCGGAGGGTTCTGGTAAAAAGTGCAGCGCAGATGCGGGTATAGTTTAGTGGCAAAACGAAAGCTTCCCAAGCTTTAGTTGAGGGTTCGATTCCCTCTACCCGCTCCACATCGCATTACCGCATGGCGTTCCAGTAACGTCATCGCTGTCAAAAGGAGCCTTGGCTCCTTTTTTCGTTTCTGCCCCTCCCTTTGACCTGTCCCATGGCCATTTGCCTGCCGTTCCGCTTCAATGCGTGGATGGATTCGTGAAACATTTCGAAAGGACGACGCATGTTTCTCTCCCGCTGGCTACCGGGCCTTGCCAACCTGCTGCACTACCGCCGCGAGTGGTTCCACGCCGACCTGCAGGCCGGTCTTTCGGTGGCGGCGATCCAGATCCCCATTGCCATCGCCTACGCGCAAATTGTCGGCCTACCGCCGCAGTACGGCCTGTACGCCTGTGTGCTGCCGATGATGGTCTACGCCCTGATCGGCAGCTCACGCCAGCTCATGGTCGGCCCCGACGCCGCCACCTGCGCGATGATCGCCGGCGCCGTGGCGCCGTTGGCCATGGGCGATCCGCACCGGATTGCCGAACTGTCAGTGATTGTCACCCTGCTGGTCGGGGTGATGCTGATTGCCGCCGGCGTGGCCCGGGCCGGGTTCATTGCCAGCTTCTTCTCGCGTCCGATCCTGATCGGCTATCTCAACGGCATCGGCCTTAGCCTGATCGCCGGGCAGTTGTCCAAGGTGGTGGGGTTCAAGATCGAGGGCGACGGTTTCATCCTCAGTTTGATCAACTTCCTCCAGCGCCTGGGCGAAATCCACTGGGTGACGCTGCTCATCGGCGTCGCCGCACTGGGCCTGCTGATCTGGCTGCCACGGCGCTACCCACGCCTGCCCGCGGCACTGACGGTAGTGGCGCTGTTCATGCTGCTGGTCGGCCTGTTCGGCCTCGACCGCTTCGGCGTCGCCATCCTCGGCCCGGTACCTGCCGGTATCCCGCAACTGACGTGGCCCCACAGTAACCTGGCAGAAATGAAAAGCCTGCTGCGCGATGCCCTGGGTATCGCCACCGTCAGCTTCTGCAGCGCCATGCTCACCGCACGCAGCTTTGCCGCCCGGCACGGCTACGCGATCAACGCCAACCACGAATTCGTCGCCCTGGGCGTAAGCAACCTGGCAGCCGGGGTTTCCCAGGGGTTTGCCATCAGCGGCGCCGACTCGCGCACCGCGGTCAACGACATGGTCGGTGGCAAAAGCCAGCTGGTGGGCATCATCGCCGCGCTGGTCATCGCCCTGATCCTGCTGTTGTTCACCGCGCCGATGGCGTGGATCCCGCAGGCCGCGCTGGGCGCAGTGCTGCTGATGGCCGGCTGGGGGCTGATCGATATCAAGTCGCTGAGGCACATCCGCCGCTTGAGCCGCTTCGAGTTCTGGCTGTGCCTGCTGACCACCGTTGGCGTGCTGAGCCTGGGGGTGCTGCCCGGCATCGTATTTGCCGTGACCCTGGCGATCCTGCGCCTGCTGTACAGCATCTACCAGCCCACCGACGCGGTGCTGGGCTGGCTGCCGGGCACCGAAGGCCAGGTGGACATCCGCAAACACAAGGATGCCCGTACCGTGCCAGGCCTGGTGGTGTACCGCTTCGACGACGCGATCCTGTTCTTCAACGCTGACTACTTCAAGATGCGCCTGCTCGAAGCAGTGCAGAGCCAGGACCAGCCCAAGGCCGTGCTGTTCGATGCCGAAGCGGTAACCAGCATCGACGTCAGCGGCATCGCCGCCCTGCGCGAGGTGCGCGACACCCTGGCGGCTCAGGGCATCTTCTTCGCCATCGCCCGCGCCCGCGGCACCTTCCTGCGCATGCTGGTGCGCTCGGGGATGGCACGGGAGATGGAAGACAAACTGCTGTTCGGCTCGGTGCGGGCGGGCATCCGCGCATATCGGGTGTGGCGTAACAGGAGTCGCCGTGGGCAACTGGCTGAACAAGGTTGAAGAATTGCGTCGTTGCTACTGGTTTCACAAAGCAGTTGCCTGGACACCAACCCTCGCACACCTTGCATGACATGCTAAAGTCGCCCCCGTTCCCGCTCCACCCAACGGACCCCTGCATGCCCGCACTCGACGCCCCCCTCACCCCCTGGCCAGAACTCGCCGCCCGCCACCCTTGCGACGCCCTGCTGCTGGGCAACGGCGCCAGCCGCGCGCTGTGGAAGCCGTTCGGCTACTTCTCGCTGTTCGAGGAAGCGCAACGCGCCGGTCGCAAGAAAGGCCTGGCCGTCAGCGACCAGGCATTGTTCAAGTCACTGGGTACGGAACTGTTCGAACCGGTGCTCAGCGCCCTCAACAACACCGTGCGCGTCAACGCCGCGCTGGCCATCAACTCCACCGCACCGCTGAACCGCTACTACTCGATCAAGGAAGCGCTGATCCACGCCATACGCACGGTGCACCTGCCGTGGCCACTCATGCCGGCCGCCACCCTGGCAACCCTCAACCAGGCCCTGCGCGGCTACCGCAGCGTCTACACCAGCAACTACGACCTGCTACTACCATGGGCGGTGCAACACGCCCCGCACGGCTTCGCCGAACTGTTCGACGAGCAAGGTTTCTTCGACGTGCGCCGCACCAGCGGCGAAGGCACCCGGGTGATGCACCTGCATGGCGGCCTGCACCTGCTCAAGCTGCCCGACGGCACCACCCGCCAACGCAGCGCCGACAGCGCCGAACTGCTCGATGGTTTTGCCGTGAACATCCCGGGCGAAGTGCCTCTGTTCATCAACGAAGACCGCAGCGACGAGAAACTGCGCACCATCCGCAACTCGGACTACCTGGGCTGGTGCCTGGGGCAACTGGCACGGGAAAGCCAAGGGTTATGCCTGCTCGGGCAGCACCTGGACAGCAGTGACCAGCACTTGCTCGAAGCCATCCGGCTGGCCCGGCCGGCGCATCTTTCGATTGCCATCAGGCCGTTGAGCGAGGCATCGGTGATCAACCAGAAGCAGCATTTCGTCGATCGGTTCGGGGATATGCCGGGGACAGTGCTGCATTTCTTTGATGCCTGTACGCATCCGTTGGGGCAAGCAGCGTTGGCTATTGAAGCACCGCTCACCCACAGGTGAAGTGGACCAATCGGGGGCCGCTTTGCGGCCCCGTTAACGCTATCTGCCAGGCATCAGGGCTTGCCCGCTGAACCACTCGCCCCATCAAGGCGCCGATGCGGTTGTCACCTGCACGGCCGGGCCAATTGCAACTGGCTCGGGCATCGCTACATCGCCGCCCATCTGACGGATTTGTCGAATCTGCTGAACCCTGTTCAGGTTTTCCCAGGCGACGGCATAGTGCCCCGGCGACAACTCGATCGCGCTGCGGAAAAACTGCTCAGCCACATCCAGCTTGCCTTCCACCAGGCAGACATAGCCCACATCATTGCTGGCCTCGGCACGCTTTTCGACCTGTTCGAAGGCAGATACTGCTTCTTCATAGCGCCCCATGCGAGCCAGCAGCAACCCATAGTTACGCCAGAGCGGTTTGTAGGTACCGTCGTAGCTCACACCACGCTTGTACCTGAGTTCGGCTTCGGACCATTGCCCGGCCATGTAGTAGGAATACCCCAGGCTGTTCTGCACCAACGCCGAACGTGGATCGATGAGCTCGGCCAGGCGGTAGTACGTCTGCGCCTCGGCGAAGTTGTCGGCCAGATCCGCTAGCACACCCAGGCCGTTATACGCCTTGAGCGGTGACTTGCTGTCGACCCTGAGCGCAGCCGCCCCTGTCTGGGTGTTGGCCGGGTCCTTGGCGAAGCGCTTCTGATCCACGGCAACGGCCTTCAACAGCATCGCCTTGGCTTGCTCATGTTTACGCATGGACAGATTCAGCAGGCCCATTTCGGTCAGGGCATCGGGGTTTTCAGGCGCCTTGCCCAGTACCTCGGTGAAGGCCATCTCGGCAAGCTGGTTATTGCCGCGTTCGCGGTGGATACGGCCAACCCAGACCAGGGCTTCATAACGTTCGGGTGCCAGCTCGAGGACGCGCAAGTACTGGTATAGCGCCTGGTCCAGGTCACCGGCCTGGTAAGCCATCGCCGCAACCTGCATCGCCTGGTCGGGCGAGTTGCTCTGCGACTGCACCTGGTAGAGCACCGAATTGCCACCGGAGTAGACAGAACGTACCCCATTCAAGTCTGGCCCCGTGCTCTGGCAACCCGAGAGCACGGCTATCATGGTCAACAGCAAGCTGATCCTGTTCATGTCATAGCTTCCCGAACATTCTAAGTATCCCGATGATCACCGGGCCGATGGCAACCAGAAAAAAACTTGGCCACAGACAGAAAATTAGCGGAAAAACCAGCTTTGTTCCGATCTTCGCGCCCATTTCCTCGGCGGCCTGCATACGTCGGTCACGAAACTCCTCGGCATAGATGCGCAAGGTGGCCGCTACGCTGGTGCCGAAGCGGATGCTCTGGGCCAAGAGGCTGACCAAGCCTTGAATGTCTTCCAGACCGGTGCGATCCGCCAGTTGTCTGAGCGCCTCGGTACTGGAAATGCCGGCTCGGATCTGCGCATTGACCAAGGCCAGTTCCTCGGCCAGCTCGGCCTGGCTGACCGCCATTTCTTCGGCCACCCGCTCGATCGCCTGGGGCAACGCCAGGCCCGACTCCACGCAAACCACCATCAGGTCCAGGGCATCAGGAAAGGCCGCACGTAACCGCTCCTGCCGAGCCTTTTTGCGCTTTTCGACATACACTGCCGGCAGCAGCCATCCAACGGCAGCCCCCATGAGCACCACAGCGAGGATCTTGGTCGAAGAAAGGTTGGGAACCAGTGGCAGTGTCAACAGCGAGGCACCAACCAACATCAACGGCAACAGCAAACGCACCGCCCAGTACACCTGTACCGCTGACGTCGAGCCGTAACCCGCGTGGGTCAACAGGGTTCGGGTGGTTGACACCTCCCCCTCCGTAGACGGGCCAAGGCGCCGACCGACCCGCTCCAGTAAAAGCTGGAGATTGCCTGGTGCCTCTCGACCAACTCCAACGCTGGCGTGGCCACGTTTAATCAATGCAAGACGGCGTTGCAGAGGGCTCTGCAACCCCAGCACCAGTAACGTCACAGTGACCACCGCAATGACCGTGCTCACCCCGATTGCACCGACGACCAGCAGGCGAGTCAGGGCCTCATTGTCCGTGACCTGACTCAACAAACCGAGCAAATAGTCCATGACCGACGCCCCCATGCGAGAACTGCCTAAACCTGGATACGAATGATTTTACGAATCCAGAAAATCCCCACCAACATGGAGCCAAAAGCCCCCATGATCAGCTTTTGCCCAACGGGGTCCTTGACCAGCAACGTCAAGTACGCAGGGTTCATGACAACGATCGCTGCGGCCAATACGAAGGGAATGGCTATCAGCACCCAGGCTGACATTCGCCCCTCGGCCGACATTGTCTTGACTTTGCGCTGAAAGCGGAAACGCCCGCGGATCAGGTTGCTCAGACGCTCCAGCACTTCCGTCAGGTTGCCGCCAGTCTCGCGGTGAATGAGGATCGAGGTCACCAGCATCATCACCGTCATGCTTGGCATCCGCTCCAGAAGGCCAAGCATGGCCCTGCGCACATCATTACCGTAGTTGATATCGGCGAAAGTCAGACCGAATTCATGCGCCACCGGTCCCTTGTGTTCATCTGCCACCAAACGCAGGGTTTCATTGAAGGGGTGCCCAGCGCGCAACGCCCGACACATGGCTTCCAGCGCATCCGGCAAACCCTCCTCGAACTTGACGAAACGCCTGCCACGGTCATGGGAGATTTTCAGCAGCGGTAGCCAAAACGCCACGAATGCTGCCGCCAGCGCCAACCACCAGTATGGAAAGAACAGCCAGGCCAGCATTCCGGCAGCCGCTGCCAGCACGAACCCCAGCAGCAGTACCCGATAGGCCCGATAATCATGCCCGGCCTGCTCGATCAGTTGCGTCAGCGTCGCCATGAAGGGCAATTGTTCGAGCCGCGCCTCCAGCGGCGACAAACGCGTCAGGTATTTCTGCCGCAGCACGGTCTGCATGTTCGGCAAATGACTTGCACGCTCCAGGAGCACAAGTCGGCTGCGGATACGTTTGCGTACCTTGCCCGCCTCGCCGAACACTGGCACCACCAACCCTTGGCTAAGGAGAAAAACGGCAACGAACACCATGCCAAGAAATATCAGGATATATTCACCGGGTATCTGGCTCATGGTTGACGAGCCTCCATCCATTCAGGCCTGAACATCGTCAGCGGCAATTCGATCCCGCGCTTGGCCAAAGCATCGCGAAAGGCCGGGACCATGCCACTTGGCCGGAAGTCGCCAAGCACCTGGCCTTGCTCGCCCACACCATTGCGGACAAAAGAGAAGATCTCGGTCATGGTGATGATCTCGCCTTCCATGCCGTTGATCTCCTGCACACTGACCAACCGCCGCTTGCCGTCTTCCTGCCTCTCGAGCTGGATCACCACATCGATGGCCGATGCGATCTGTTGGCGCATGGCCTTGATCGGGAACGTCGCGCCAGACATCAAAACCATGTTCTCGACCCGGCCCAGCGCATCGCGCGCAGTGTTGGCGTGGATGGTAGTCAGTGAGCCATCGTGGCCGGTGTTCATCGCCGTCAGCATGTCCAGCGCCTCGGCGCCACGCACCTCACCGATCACGATACGGTCCGGGCGCATCCGCAGGCTGTTGCGCACCAGCTCACGCTGGCCTACCTCGCCGCGCCCCTCGATGTTCGCAGGCCGTGTTTCCAGGCGCACTACATGTGGCTGCTGCAGTTGCAGCTCGGCCGAGTCCTCGATGGTGACGATGCGCTCGTTATGGGGAATGAAACTGGACAGCACATTGAGCATGGTGGTCTTGCCGCAGCCGGTGCCGCCAGAGATCAGCACGTTCAGCCGGCCCCGCACGATCGCCTTGAGCAGCAAGGCGATCGCCGGCGTCAGCGCGCCCGCCTGGATCAGGCTTTCGGCATTGAGCAGGTCCACCGCAAAGCGGCGGATCGAGATGCTCGGCCCATCGATGGCCAGCGGCGGAATGATCGCATTGACCCGTGAACCATCCTTGAGCCGGGCATCGACCAACGGCGAAGACTCGTCGATACGCCTGCCGAGGCTGGAAACAATGCGGTCGATGATGTTCAGCAGGTGCTGATCATCGCGAAAACGCACATCGGTGCGCTGCAACTTGCCGAACCGTTCGACGTACACCGAGTCATGCCCGTTGACCAGGATATCGGACACCGTGTGGTCGGCCAGCAGCGGCTCCAGCGGGCCAAGGCCAAGCACTTCGTCGGTGATCTGCTTGATGATCAACTGGCGGCTGGCAGAGCTCACTGGCGCCGAATGCTCATCGAGCAGGCGCTGACAGATATCGCGGATCTGCCGCACGGCCTCGGCCTGCTCGAGCGAGTCGAGCAAGGACAGGTCCATGACCTTGAGCAGCTGCTGATAGATTTTTTCCCGCCACTCGGCTTCCACCGAGGTGACCTGGCTTTTCGTTTCAAACAGAACATCCGGTGCTGAATGTTCCCACGCCATCAGCGCCTCTGCCGGGTCCTTCACGCCTCCACCCAGCATCGACGGCGTCGATGCCTCAGGGGTGACTGCCTGTTTGCGCAAACGGTTACGGAAATCGCTAAGCATGGTTCACCCCCGAAAAACACGCTTGAAGGCGCGTTTGAACAGTCCACTATCAGTGTCTACCTGCTTGCCAACCAATTCCTCGGCCAACCCACGCAGCGCTTGGGCGATCGGGGAGCGAGGTGCTTGCAAGCCTAATGGCACACCGGTGTTCTGGCTCTGGTTGATGACGCTGAAGTCATTGGGCAGTTTCACGATATTGGTGCATCGCAGCGCCTCGCCGATATCCTTGAGGCTGACCGGCGCCGCCTTGTCGTAGCGGTTGACCACCACCTCCAGCTGATTGCCGCGTACGCCCAGGTCGTCGCGCAGGATGCGCGCCAGGGAACTGGCGTCACGCAGATGGTTGACGCTCTGCTGCATGACAACGTACACCCGGTCTGCCTGCTCCAGCACCGAGGCGGTGATATGGTCGATCTGCCGCGGCAAGTCCGCCACCACCCAGTCATAGTTGGCACGCGCCAGTTGCAGCAGCGCATCGAGCTGCTCGGCCTGGACATCTTGCGGCAGGCACAGCTCATTGGCACGGCTGCCAAGCACATGCAAGGACGGGCTGAAATGGCTACAGAACCCGCGCAGTGCCACCCCGTCCATCTCTTTTATCTGCTGCAACACATCCAGTTGGCTGTGCGACTGCGCCACATCCAGATGATGCGACACGCTACCAAACTGCAGGTCCAGGTCCAGCAAGAGGGCGTTGCCCTTGAGGCTGAGCTGATGCGCCAGGTTGCAGGCCAGTACCGTGCCGCCGGAGCCCCCCTTGGCATTCATCACCGCGATCAGCTTGCCTGTTGCCGTGCTGCTGGTCTGGCTCTCAATGACCATACGGTTCAAGGCCGCGATAAGCTCCGTGGCAACGATAGGCTCCGGCAGAAAATCGCGGGCACCGGCCTGCATCGCCAGGCGCATGCCTTCCCGATCGTCCAGCAGGCCACACACCAACAGCGGCGGGCGCTCATGGGCCGGGCGTTGCAACAGGGCTGCCAGCTCCTCCCGCCACAAGTGGCCAACGCGCAAGAGCAAGAAGTCGGGCATCCGGTCCAGCCCGAAAAGTGGGTCGGAATGCCCATTGCTCACCTGACGAACATTCACCTCCAGACCGGAGATGCGCTGACAGATTTCTTGCAACTGACGCAAGGCCAAGGCGTCAGAGCTGCTGATCAACAGACGCATCCCGGGCTTGATGGAGGTAGCGGATACGGAAGATTCCCTAAGATTCAGCATGGCGTGATCTCCGGTACGACATCCGCCTCGGTATGCCGCCCGAGGCTCTCGCGAGGTAAGGTCGCCTTGAATACTGGCAGGGTAATGGGCACCCCAAAACCTGGAATAAACAGGCTGAATTGATAGTTCTGCAGCGTCAGCTGGACATAGCGGACAGAGGCAAACCCGGTGGCGTTCACCAGATCACCGGGATTGGCGACCTGTGCACCGTTCTTGTCCAGGTAACGCAGGGTCAGGTCCGAGGTGTCCAGATCGGCCAGCAGGGTACTGGCGCCACTGTCGCTGGCGCTGTTGAATATCGCCCGACGCAGCACTACCGGGTCGCTGATGTTGCACACCGCCGCCAGACGTGCACCACGCCGAACGGACTCATTCAGTACGTTCACGGTGTAGTACAGCCGGCCTATTTCCAGCACCCCGAACAACAGCGTGAACAGCAATGCGCTGATGATCGCGAACTCCACGACGTAGACACCTTCTTGCATGCCTCTGCGCTTCATCACAATGCCCTCATCACGGTGGTGGCGACCAACGGAAAGTTCAGCGCCGTGCTGCCTCCGATGAAGGCCGGAATGCCGTTGGCGATCAGCGGGGAAAAAACAGCACTGATGGTCACCTGCACGTGATCGTTGGTGCCCGCCACCTTGGCCACCTGCACAGTGGTGTTGGCCGGCATTCCGGTCAGGCTGCAGGGCGGCGTGGAAGGAGCACCGTACACTGCCACGTACTTGGTCATGCACTCGAGATCGGCGCTCACCTCGACCTGGCCCAAGGTAGAGTTCCAGGCCTGGCTGGCGACAAAGCGCGCGGCATCCCGGCTGCCCTGCAGCAAGCTGTTGTACTGGTAAAGCATGCGGCCAAATTCGCCGAAGGCCATCAAGGTCAGGAGCAACAGCGGCAGGGCGATGGTGAACTCGACGATTGCCACCCCTTGCTGGCGCTGCGCACGCTTGAGCCGTTGAAGTTCCATGACACGCTCCTAGGAGTCGGTGCTCGGTGAACCACTGCCACTGATAAAGGTTTTGTACAGCTGGATAATCTGCGGACCAGAATCATCTTGCGGTGTAGGCCCAGGCACGCCATCACCCTCGCATTGCTTGACGAACTGGCCGAAGATCTGCGAATCCCCACCCGAGTTGTCGGCCGGCTGTACTACATAGAAGCAACCGAAACCGATGGCCGGAATCGACGATGCCCCCGAGTTCTTGCCCGAGCAGTCGCCTACCACGATCTTCAACATCCGCCGCTCGAAAACCCCGTTCGACTGGCACCCCGTGCCCCCGCCTGCGACGCATGCGGCCGTCTGCGCGGCATAATCGTTGTAGTCGAACAGCGGCGTGCCACCTGCAGACAGGTTGCCATTGCTCGAAGTGACGACTTGGCCCTGATGCTCCACCTGGTGAGGCGTGGTTTTATCGTTGTACTTCATCACCGGATTGCTATAGGTCGTCACCAGGTCGGGCGGATAGTCCGAACTATTGAGCGACCCGGAATACTCGCCGAAGCGAGTGTTCAGGCCTTTGACGGAAGGGCCAACCGTGTTGCCAGGCTTGGTGGCCACATTGTCGCCGACATTGCGGCAGACTGAGCTGCCGCCGGCCATCAGCTCGCCAATGGTCTTGCCGCCCGAGCCAAAATCGAGCAACTGGAAATTGCCAGGGCCAATCGGGTCGCTGTTCTTGGAAGCTGATTTCAAGACCTCCAGGTCACCAAAGCGATAACCCCAGAACATGCCGGCATCCGGGTTGTATTGAGCCGGGTTGCCACACACCAGCAGCGGCGCAAGATCACATGGGCTGGTCGGGCTCGGCCCCGCGGTGGCAATTGCCGTCACACGTTTGGTGGTCGCGGTGCCTTCGGTGAATGACTGGGCAAAGTCCCAGAAAAAACCCGCCAGTGAATAATTCGCTACCGAGACCCGTACGTAGGTGGCATTGGCCGGCCCCGGGTAGGAGAAAGGCCCATAGACGTTGTCTGCCAGTTCTACCACCGCAAATCCGCCAGGGTTGCCGCCGATTGCCGTCGCCAGCTCCTGGTTGCCGGTGGCACTGGCATTTTTTTGCAGGGTAGAGAGGGCGGCGTCACGCGCGTTACTGGCAGCATTGGCAGCGCCCATCACCTGGCTCAGGGTCTTGGCACCACTGAGGGCAGCGGCGTCCACGGCGTTCTGCAGCCGAGTCTTGTTCAACAACATGTGACCGCCATCGAGCACCAACGCGGCCATCATCAATATCGCCAACAGGGCGATCACGATGATGACAGTCACTGCCCCCCGCTGTTGGGCCGGCGGCGCGGTGAACATCCGTTGAGCTCGAGGAGTCATGATCGCGCCCTCAATCAGCGAGTTGAATCAGTGACTTGGATCTGGATTGGCTGACCGACCTGCTGCGCATCGCCGGTCGCCCCCCGATAACCATTGATCACCTTCTCCAGCAACGGCCCGTCGGGGCCGGCGGCAGGTAGTTCGGTACCTGGGTTGGCGGCCACTTGCTTGTCGGCAATCTGCTGGTAAGTGGTCTGGTAGACGCTGTAGCCCAGCGGGCCAACGCGCCCTTCGTCGTATGACATGCAACCGGACAACCCCGATAGCAGCGCACAAAACACAATCATGGTTCTCATGCTGGTTCTCTCCGATCAGTTCAGATCATGGCCAAAGTTGCCACCGCTGACCCCGAGGCTGACGGGTACCGCTCGCCCAGGCTCACTTCCCTTGGTCTTGCCAAGCAGGTAGAAGTCCCGGTCACTGGGCTCGACGAACCTCTCGGTGGGCAGGCGCACCGCCTTGGCATCCACAGGCTTGGCGAGGTGTGGCGTCACCAGAATCACCAGTTCGGTTTCACCGTTGATGAACGACTGGCTGCGGAACAGGTGCCCGAGTATCGGCAGGTCGCCCAGCCCCGGGAAACGGCTGACGAAATCGCGGGTGTTTTCACTGATCAGGCCCGCGATGGCGATGGTCTGACCATTGCCAAGTTCGACCGTGGACTCGGCGCTGCGCTTGGTCAGCGATGGAATGACCTGGGTAACACCATCGCCCAGAATGCTGTTCAGGCCTGTGTCGAGTACCAGCGAGTTGACGTTGGAAAGCTCGCTCACCGAGACATTCAGGTTGAGGTTGATGCGCCCGGAGTCGAGCACCACCGGCAGGAACTTCACGCCGACACCGAATTCCTTGTATTCGATGGTGATGCCATCATCTTCGGTGATCGGAATCGGGAACTCGCCACCGGAAATGAACTCTGCCTGCTGGCCGGTCAGCGTGGTGAGCGTGGGCTCGGCCAGCACTTTGGCCGAACCATTGTCCTTGGACGCCTCCAGCACCACGTTGAAGAGGAAATCGTCGGACAGGAACTGGGCGAACAAGCCTTTGCCGCCACCAATCAGCGAACCAGGCGAAAGGATCGACCCGCCACCAGGGCTTAGGCCCAGCCCCTGACCATTGTTGAACCCGCCACCGCTCCAGTTGCCGGAGGTGCCAAGAGCATTGAAGCGTATATTGAGGTTCTTGATCAGGCTGCGCTGCATTTCCGCCACCTTGACTTCCAGCATCACCTGCTGGCTGCCACCGACGCTGAGCAGGTTGATCACCTCCAGCGACTGGGTCGGTGTCGCCTCGGCAGCTTCACCCTTGCCTTGCACCACGCTGGCGGTTTGCGCGGCATAGGTCTTGGCAACCTTCATCGCCGTGTCCATGGCGGCAGCGCTGCGCACCTGGCCACGCAGCACCAGCGCCCCTTGGGCACTGAACACCTCGATGTTCTCCTCGGGCAACAGCTGGTGCAATTTGGTCTTGAGCCCGGTGAGGTCATGCACGACCTCCACATCCATGGTCTCGATCAAGCGGTTGCTGCTGTCCCACAGCAACACGTTGGTAGTGCCCAGGGAACGGCCAAGCAGATAGAGCTGGGTCGGGCTGGTGATCAGGATATCGGCGATATCCGGGTTACCGACCGAGATTTTCCTGACCGGTGTACGAGTGCTGATCGTCCGCGACTTGTAGATGGGTACCTGGACCATGTTGGTGTTGGCCGCCGGCATGGCGCTGTAGCCCGCACCCGGTTCTGCAGCCTGCGCCACGCCAGCGAACAGCAGCTGCGTACCCAGCCCGCACAACAGGTACATCCCTAATCTCTGCAAAGTATTCATGCACAACTCCTTGCGAGGTGATCTTGTTCCTGCCGAAGGTTAGCTATTGGGACGCCAGCTGCCTTAAAACCTTGTTTTCGCTACTTCAACTTCAGTCCCGCGGATAATGGTGATCGCACCAACTCCACCGTTACCTTTTGCCACCGGCTTCGGTTGGGGTTTGACTACTGGCGGCGCTACCTTGACCGGTTCGACAGCTGCAACGGCTGGTGGCTGTTTCTGTGCATCCAGCGGGTTACGCAGGGCCAATTGCAACTTCCCTTCCGATTGCGCCTTGACCAGTACCTCGGCCTCTTTGGCCGACATTTCCAAGGTCACGGCACGCACCACCACCGGCTGGGTCTTGTCCGTCCCCGCTGTCTGGTCCACGGCCAGTACGCGCAAGTCCTGAAGGATGGTCCTGGACTCTGATTCATTACTGCTGCCGTCGCTGCGTTTGGTCGCCAGTACATCGACCCGGTTGCCCGGCAACAGGAACCCGCCCACCCCGACCACGTCATCCACCCGCACCGAAATGGCTCGTTTGTCGGGGGCTATCAACGAAGCCAGGGTACTGCCGCCCAAGTGCTCAGCCACGCGTGCGCTGCGCAGCACATCGCCGCGCAGCATGGCGAAGGTGGCAATCTTGCCAACCACATTTTCATTGCTGTCGAAGGCATCGTCGGGCACTGCATCCTTGGGCATGCGCACGATAGCGACCTGCTGGGCCTCGATCATCTGCCCGAACGGGATCTCCACCGTGGCCACCACCACGTTCTTCATGTTGTCATCCGGGGCGGCGTTGAGCCGACCATTGAGCCAGTTGTTGGCCATCAAGGCGGCGCCAAGCCCCAAGGTCAGGGAAACGGCAACCAGGGTCAGCGTACGGGCACTCATGTCTGCATCTCCTTATCCAAGGAAGTCGATCTGGACGAAGTAGCTATGCCAGGCCCATTTCAGCTCCTGCTCCGACAGCGGACCATCGCCGCCCAGGTAACGCTGGCGGTCAAGCGCCATGTTCAGCAGGTCGCGAGGGTGGCAGGGCACCAGCGGCACGCCTTCGGCCTCATATAGCGCCTGTAGCGCATAACGCAACAGCGACGGGTCGTAAGCCAGGCCCAGGCGTTCGCATTCCTGGCGCCAGATGCGTTCGTACTCATCGACCTTCAGGTAGCTGAACTGCAGCTTGTAGCCGATGCGCCGCAAGAACGCTTCGTCGGCCAGCTCGAGGGGATTCAGGTTGGTGGAAAACACCAGCACCAGATCGAACGGCAGCTCGCAATGGCGCCCGCCTCCCAGGTTGAGGAAGTCGCGCTTCTCCTCCATCGGTACGATCCAGCGGTTGAGCAGCTCGGCCGGGGCCATGCGCTGGCGCCCCATATCGTCGATGATGAACAGGCCATTGCTGGCCTTGAGTTGCAGGGAAGCCTGGTACTGGCGGGTACTGGGATCGAAACGGACATCCAGTTGCTCCATGCCCAGTTCGCCGCCAGTAATCACCACCGGGCGTTTACAGCGCACCAGCCGCCGGTCGATGCCTTCGTTGAGCAACAGGCTGGCGGACTGGCCCTGCTCCTCCAGGCGTTGATGCACCTGAGGGTCGTACACCTCGATGACCGACTCGTTGATCTCGATGGCATGGGGTACCCAGATGGCTTCGGCGAACAGGCGGATCAGGCGGCTGCTGACGTAGGTCTTGCCGGTGCCTGCAGGGCCGTAAATCATGATGGCGCGCCCGGAGTTCAACGCTACGCCCAGTTGATCGAGCATGCTCTCCGAGAGCACTACGCCAGCGAACGCAGCATGCATGTCCTGCGTACTGATGCGGCCATGGTGGATGGTCTGCAGCTTGAGCAGGTCACGGTAGGCACTTACCGGAAAGGGCGCCGCGCCGATGTAGCCGCTGCGCGCCAGTGCATCCCGGGCGGTACCGCGGCCGCGCTCGGTCAGGCCGTATCGCAGCACCTGCCCCCCCGTTTGCACACCAACCTGGCCCAGGACTTCAACGCGGCCATCCTTGCGCAGAAATGCCAGCACTTCCTCTACCACGGCACCGGTCAGCGCCAGGCGCTCAACCAGCCGCGACAGGTCCAGCGTACCGGCGTCGTGCAGGTGCTTGCACAGCAAATCACCAAGAAAGCTTTCAGTCAGTCCAGTCTCACAAACAGTCCGCGGCTGTGGTGCAAGGCGCTGTACCGTTTCCCGATCATTGAAGTAGGCACTGCTGTCGCTGATCGCATACATGGCTAGCCTCCTGGGCTACCGACCGATATAAAGCCAATAGCCACTGGCCAGGGTTCCGAGCAAAATTGCCACGGAGTAAGGGAACGGCTTGCCGGCTACTTCATTTGCCGCCGGTGCCAAGTAAGCTCGTGCACTTGCTATCAACCAATAGCGCGCCAAGGTTTGCTTTAGTTGTCCGCGAAACAAGACAATCAGCACACCGCACAGCGCACCGGCCATCAAACTGAAAAAAACAGCCCACAACGCGGTGAATGGGGTCAGGAAACTACCGACCATGGCCATTAACTTGACATCGCCGGCAGCCATCCCGCCCAGAGCGTACATGGGCAACAAAACCGCAAAGCCGATCAGGGTGGCCAATGCCGCATCACCAAGCCCGTCGACCCCGCTTGCATAGACCTGGCTTATCAGGCCCAAAGCCAGTCCAACAACAATCAGTAGATTGGGAATGCGGTGGCAACGAAGGTCGCTCACCACCGCAATACCGAGCAGCACTAGCAACATGATTGAAGTAGACATCTGCTCTATGGACATCGTCCCATCCCCCAATTGTGTCAGGTGCGTCAGGCTTGTTAGCAGGCGCCACCGGCCATGCAAGTCGACAACCTGCCGAGAGCAGAGGTTATGGCGGCCGCCAAAGTATCGAACGAGGCGGCAACAGCCAGAGTTACCAAGCCACCTGCCACGGCATATTCCACGATGGTCAGACCATCTTCATCTTTGACGAACTTCATAACCGAAGCCTGGATTGTTTGCAGATTCATTTCGCTCACCTCGCTAAGGATATTTTTTTCTTCTCGGGCAGTGGCGTGTGCACTACCTGTTGGGAATCCTAGTCAGGGGGGGACCTTAGTCGTTAGGAGATTTTTGCGAATCGCTAGGACTTTTTTGCGGCCATTGGCCAGCATCGAGAAGGTGGGCGATCCCGCCAGTAAAACAGACAGGAAACCCGAATATGAGAAGCACTTTCGTACGCATTTGCAGTCGGTTCAGGGAAAGGTTCTGGCACGTTTGTTCAAAGCCGACAAGCGGTCGTCTTGATCAAAGACCAGACCGGGTGCGGAACCTGTCTAACATCAGCGTTTTACAAAACGTTTAGAACGCCTTAAGCAAAAGAGATCTAAGTTAATAACCAAATTCATCGGCGAGTTAATAGCGCTTTGACAATACTGCTGCACGTAGGGAAACTCCCCAGCATAAGGTTAAGTCACGATGTCTGACCCGGGCACAAAGCCGCTGTTGTTGTGGTTCGATCTGACACGCGATCATTCCACCGAAGCGCTGATGGGACAGTTCAGTCAAGTCTGCGATTGCAAACTGGCGAAGGCCGTCGCGCATTCCGAACGCCAGCAGGCAGACATGATCTGCATGCATTTCGATCGCCCCGACACCCTTAACCTCAACCTTCTGCTGGAGGTGAAACGCAACTCACCGTCCATCCCGGTCACCATGTTCACCGTGCAGCACTCCGAAGAACTGGCAGTCTGGGCCATGCGTTCGCGGGTATGGGAATACCTGGTGTTGCCGCTTACAACCAGCGAAATGAACCGCTACCTCGATGTACTGAAGCAGCTTTGCGAAGTACGCCGCGCTATCAAAAGTCAGGGCAATGCGCAGCAGATCGATCATCTGCCGTCCCTGCCCGACAGCATTCGCCTGACCGGCGAACACCAAAAGCACAAGGCACTCAGTAAGGTCATGCCATACATCGACCAGCACTTTCGCGAATGCATCGATCAAAAGGACCTGGCGCAGCGCTGCGGCATGACCACGGCTCGCTTCAGCCGCCTGTTCAAGGAGGTCAACGGCGTGGGTTTTCTGGATTACATCCTGAGCAAGCGCATGAACCTGGCCATGGACCTGCTCGTCAACAGCCAGATGCCGATTACCAGCATCGGCTATGAGGCTGGCTTCAAAGACCCGTCCTATTTCGCCCGCGCCTTCAAGCAGGTCAGCAACTGCACGCCCAGCGAGTACCGCCAGGCCCGCCAGCTCGGCGCGCCAGCCAGCGAAGCCAAGTCCCTGAAAGGTGCAAATGCGTCCGTGCCGGATAACGTGTCACCGAGTGCTGCGCTTCACAAGAGCCGCTGATAGATCATTTGCCCAAGGCTCCCTCTGCTGAAAGGCAACGGCGCCAGCCTGGCGTTGTGGAACGCCGGTCGGCTATACACCAAACGCGTCCGGTACACCTGTCGATTGCCATCCGGCCGTTGAGCGAGGCTTCGGTGGTCAACCAGAAGCAGCACTTTGTCGAGCGACTCAGGAGCTTGGGGGGCCAGCGCTGCATTTCTTTGACGATCACAGGGGATGCAGATCAGGGCGTCGAAATAGTCCATCGCTCTCAAGAGGTCGAGGAATGCATCTATACGACTACAGGCAGAGAACTGATAGCTCAAGACAAATTCAAGCTCCATTTCGCAAAGCCCAACGATAACCAAAAGATAGCGAAGCCTGTGATCGCACCTATGAATGCATAAAACCCAGCCCACTTAAAAGAAAAGAACTTTCCTACAGATTTAAAAGAAACTTCCGTAGGAATAACACCACCCGTCAGCACCTCACTAGCCTCAGAAACAAACACCCTGAAAAAACCTGTTGACTTCAGCAAAAAAACAGTGATGTCATTATTGCGCGCAAAGTGCGCCATAGCATCGTCATGGCTCACATGCACGAAGTTGCAAAAGATGATTTCGGCTTAGGACATGAGGGACATGATGGGATGTACCCGAACATGACAGGCGCCTTCAGCGCAACCGACTGGAGTCAAGACCGATTCTCTGTAAAGCAGTGTAACGATTTCTCCGAGTTCCTCTACAGCGTTGGCGTAGCAGGGCATAGACTTCCGATGAATTCTATCGAATATATGCAATCCATGATGGATGCCATGATGGTGTCCATCGCATCTGAACTCTGGAATGGACGCGAGTACAATTTTCTCGCCCAACACATTGAAGATAAACTTTTGGCTATCAACCCGTCACTTGGCTCAAATACTAATGAGCTAAGAAACGCAAAAGGCTACGTACTCAGCCATTCCGGCGAAGTCGAGAACAAGCATGGTCTGCATGCCTTGGCCGCTGCGCAAGCTTATGGCCGAGTTACAGGATTGACCTTTGATCCAGTTCGACTGCAGACGATCATGCTTGATTACAACCAACGTGTTGGCAAGGCGTTTTATAACCTTCGCGAGGTCTTGAGCCAACTTAACTGACCGATTTTATCGGCCACACGCCTGACTGCCGTATCAAAGAGCCGATAGATCTCCACTCATAAACCTGGTGTCACCCATGGAATTCGAGCACGCTCTGATCACTCTGGGCCTTTTCGCTTTTTGCGGCGGACTAATTGATGCAGCAGTAGGTGGCGGAGGGCTTGTGCAAGTCCCCGCTCTCCTTCACGCACTGCCAAACCACAGTTTGGCCACCGTATTTGGTACTAACAAAATCGCTGTTTTCGCGGGTAACATTTTCTCCACCCTGAGCTATGCGAAACGAATCAAGATCGTATGGCGACTGATGCTACCGACAGCACTTTCTGCGTTTGTCTTTGCATTCCTGGGCGCCTACTCTGTCTCGCTGGCGCCCAAAGCCATGATGGAATACATTGTCTTCGCCGCTCTGGTGACCATGGCAATTTATACATTCATCAAGAAAGACCTTGGGCAAACCCATACATCTGTACAATGCGGCAAGAAAGAAATCGTACTGGGTATTTTCTTTGGTGGCACCATCGGCTTCTACGATGGTATCTTTGGACCCGGCAGTGGCAGCTTGCTGCTGTTCATTTTCGTCAAGTATTTTGGTTTCGACTTCCTGAATGCATCGGCCTCTGCAAAGTTGGTCAACCTGGGTACATTTACTGCGGCACTGCTTTTCTTCATCCCCTCCGGCCATGTGCTATGGGCAATCGGTGGTGTGGTGGCTGCCTGCAATGTTGCAGGTTCGTTGACGGGTACTTTCCTGGCATTACGCTACGGAAGCCGGTTTATCCGCACCTTCTTTTTAATCCTCTTGATCTTTCTGATTGGAAGAATGGGCGTTTCGCTATTCCTATAGGAGTACGCCAAGCCCTTTGGGAGCGCTGTGGGCATGCCCGCGAAGAATACAACGCGGTGGCTGGCACCGGCTTCGCCGGTGTTCGCGGGCACGCCCGCTCCCACAGAGGCACGCGTGAGCAGGTCAAGCGGTGGCAACAGTCAGAGCAACCCATCCGCCCGCAACAACGTTTCCAGGCAATGTTCCTGAACCCCATAGAACGCCTTGAGCTGGGCAATCTTCTCCAGCAACGCAACGTTGTCCCCCACCTGCCGCCGCTTCACCGCAAGAATCATCTTGTTCTTGTTGGTGTGCTCCAGCGAGATGAACTCGAACACCTTGGTTTCGTACCCGCAGGCTTCCAGGTACAGCGCGCGCAGGCTGTCGGTCAGCATCTCGGCCTGCTGGCCCAGGTGCAGGCCGTACTGCAGCATCGGCTGCAACAACCCTGGGCTGTGCAATTGCGGGCGGATCTGCTTGTGGCAGCACGGGGAGCACATGATGATCGCGGCGTTGCAGCGGATGCCAGTATGGATGGCATAGTCGGTGGCGATGTCGCAGGCATGCAGGGCAATCATCACCTCGATGGCCTCGGGCACCACGCTGCGTACGTCGCCACACTGGAACTCCAGGCCCGGGTGCTCCAGGCGCAAGGCGGCGGCGTTGCACAAGTCGACCATATCCTGGCGCAGCTCGACACCAGTCACCTGCGCTTCACGGCCCAGGCTGTTGCGCAGGTAGTCGTGCATGGCAAAAGTCAGGTAGCCCTTGCCAGAGCCGAAGTCGGCCACCCGCAGCGCCTGCTCCGCCGGCACCGGGGCGCTGGCCAGGGCGTGGTCGAAGACTTCGATGAACTTGTTGATCTGCTTCCACTTGCGCGACATGGACGGGATCAGCGCGCCTTGTGCGTCAGTCACGCCGAGATCACGCAGGAACGGCCGTGACAGCTCCAGATAGCGTTTCTTTTCGCGGTCATGGCCGCTGTTGGTGGCTGCCTCACGCGGTGCCTGTGCGCCGTGGCGCTGGAGCATTGGCTTGCCCTTCTTGCTGAAGGTCAGCTGCACCTCACCGTCGGCGTCGAACAGGTGGGCGTTGCGAAAGCTGTCCGGCAACAGCTCGGCGACCAGCGTCTGGGCCTGGTCAAGCGCCAGGTTGCGGGTGATGTCGCGGGTCTGATGGCGGTAGACCAGCGACAGGCACGGCTGGCCCTTGACCAGCAGCGGCTTGGCAATGATCCGTTGCAAGGTCTGGTCGGCACCGACATGGCGCGCCAATACCAGTTTGACCAGGGTATTGCCGTGCAGGGCAGCATTCAGCAGGTCGAGAAACTGGGTGCGCGCATCCGGCGCGGATGGGGCAGAAGAACTGGCGGACATGGAGAAACGGTGCCTCGGATAGCGGGGAGCGCATTCTACACCCTGTGGGAGCGGGTTTACCCGCGAATGCGTCGCTAGCCTCAAGGCAGCATTCGCGGGTGAACCCGCTGCCACAGGGGGCACATCAAATCCGCAGGGTTCGACTCAATCGAGAATCACCAGGCGGTTGGGCAGCTCATTACGGGAATGGGTAGGCGGCACGTGCTCGCTGAGCAACTCGCCGCACGCATCGATGCACTCGACAAAACCCTGCAAGGTGCGGCCCTGGCGTACCTGTTCGGCAAAGCGGGCGACGATGGCCGCGCGGGCGGTGGCATCCAGGTGGTGCTCGATGCCGCGGTCGACCAGGATCTCCACATGCCGCTCCGCCTCGCAGACGAAGATCAGCACACCCGTGGCACCTGCCGTGCGCTGCAGGTTCTGTTCGCGAAACTGTTGGCGGGCCAGGCGCGAGGCGCGCCAACGGCGCAGAGCCCGAGGGATCAGCCAGCCGGCCAGGCGCGGGCTGCGCAGCAACAGGCACAAGCCGACGAACAGCAGCACATTGGCCACCAGCAAGCCACGCCCCCCAGGCCAGCCCAGCAGCCAGTGCAACAGGCATGGCACGGCCAGCGCCAGCACGGCAGCCCAGAACAATGGCCAATAAGCGTAATCATCGGCCCGGCGGGCCAGCACCGTCACCAGTTCGGCATCGGTGTGCCGTTCGGCACGGGCAATGGCTTCAGCGATCTGGCGCTGATGGTATTCGTCGAGGGGAATCATGCCTTCGGTCTCTTCAGCGTTCTTATAGTTGTTGTCCCGGCATTCGGGGCTTCGTCCGCAGGCGTGATATTCAGGCATAATCCGCCGCTGGAAAAAATGCCTGCAAATCGTACAACAATAGCCGCCTGAAAACTTCGGCCGCGTACGTATCAACGTGGATACGGCAAAGGCCCCACAACGGAATTGATGATGAAACTGTCTTTGCTGGGCCTGGCCATGGGCCTTGCCAGTCAGGCGGCCCTCGCCGCCCCCTCCGCCCCGCCCCTGCAGGACAAGCAGGCGTTTATCGACCATCTGATCAGCCAGATGACCGAAGCCGAGAAGATCGGCCAGCTGCGCCTGATCAGTATCGGGCCGGAAATGCCCAAGGATAAGATCCGCGAGGAAATTGCCGCCGGGCGCATCGGCGGTACCTTCAACTCACGCACGGCCCCCGAGAACCGCCCCATGCAGGACGCGGCGATGCGCAGCCGGCTGAAGATTCCGATGTTCTTCGCCTACGACACCGTTCACGGCGAGCGCACCATTTTCCCGATCGGTCTGGGCATGGCCGCGACCTGGGACATGGACGCCGTTGCCAAAGTCGGCCGCACCGCTGCCATCGAAGCTGCTGCCGACGCCCTGGACATGACCTTCGCACCGATGGTCGATATCGCCCGCGACCCGCGCTGGGGCCGCACCAGTGAAGGCTTCGGTGAAGACACCTACCTGACCTCGAAGATCGGCCAGGTGATGGTCCGCTCGTTCCAGGGCAGCAGCCCGGCCAACCCCGACAGCATCATGGCCATCGTCAAGCACTTCGCCCTGTATGGCGCGGTGGAAGGCGGGCGCGACTACAACACGGTCGATATGAGCCTGCCGAAAATGTACAACGACTACCTGCCGCCCTACCGCGCCGCACTCGACGCGGGTGCCGGCGGGGTGATGGTGGCGTTGAACTCGATCAACGGCGTGCCGGCCACCTCCAACACCTGGCTGATGAACGACCTGCTGCGCAAGGAGTGGGGCTTCAAGGGCGTGACCATCAGCGACCACGGCGCCATCCAGGAACTTATCCGCCATGGCGTCGCCCGCGACGGCCGCGAAGCCGCCAAGCTGGCGATCAAGGCCGGCATCGACATGAGCATGAACGACACCCTGTACGGCGAAGAGCTGCCAGGTCTGCTGAAGTCCGGTGAAGTTACCCAGGGCGAGCTGGACCAGGCGGTGCGCGAAGTACTCGGTGCCAAGTACGACATGGGCCTGTTCAAGGACCCGTACGTACGCATCGGCAAGGCCGAAACCGACCTGAAGGACTACTACGGCAACGACCGCCTGCACCGCGACGCCGCGCGTGACGTGGCGCGTCGCAGCCTGGTGCTGCTGGAAAACCGCAACCAGACCCTGCCGCTGAAAAAGGCTGGCACCATTGCCCTGGTCGGCCCGCTGGCCGATGCGCCTATCGACATGATGGGCAGCTGGGCTGCCGACGGCAAACCGGTACACTCGGTGACCGTGCGCGAAGGCCTGCGTCGCGCCGTGGAGGGCAAGGCCAAGCTGGTCTACGCCAAAGGTTCCAACGTCACCGGCGACAAGGCGATGTTCGATTACCTGAACTTCCTCAACTTCGATGCCCCTGAAATCGTCGACGATCCGCGCCCGCCTGCGGTGCTGATCGACGAAGCAGTGAAGGCAGCACAGCAGTCCGACGTGGTTGTAGCAGTAGTAGGCGAGTCCCGCGGCATGTCCCACGAGTCGTCGAGCCGTACCACCCTGGAAATTCCAGCCAGCCAGCGCGAGCTGATCAAGGCCCTGAAAGCCACCGGCAAGCCGCTTGTGCTGGTGCTGATGAACGGCCGCCCACTGTCGATCGCCTGGGAGCGCGAGCAGGCCGACGCCATCCTCGAAACCTGGTTCGCCGGTACCGAAGGTGGCAATGCGATTGCCGACGTGCTTTTTGGCGATTACAACCCGTCCGGCAAGCTGGCCATCACCTTCCCGCGTTCGGTTGGGCAGATCCCGATGTACTACAACCACACCCGTATTGGCCGGCCCTTCACGCCGGGCAAGCCGGGCAACTACACCTCGCAGTACTTCGAGGAGCCCAATGGCCCGCTGTACCCGTTCGGCTATGGCCTGAGCTACAGCAGCTTCGAGTTGTCGGACCTGACCTTGTCCAACAACAACCTCAAGCGTGGCGACACACTGCTGGCCAAGGTAACAGTGACGAACACCGGCAAGCGTGACGGTGAAACCGTGGTGCAGCTGTACTTGCAGGATGTGTCGGCGTCCATGAGCCGCCCGGTCAAGGAACTGAAAAACTTCCAGAAGCTGATGCTCAAGCCTGGTGAGTCGCGCACATTGAGCTTCCGCATCAGCGAGGAAGACCTGAAGTTCTACAATGGCCAGCTGCAGCGGGTTGCCGAACCAGGGGAGTTCAATGTCCAGGTCGGGCTGGATTCCCAGGCGGTGCAACAGCAGCGCTTTGAACTGCTGTAACTGACAGGTTTTGCCTGTATCGGCCCTTTCACGGGTAAACCCGCGAAGAGGCCGGCCCTGATGCCCCATTCATCCGGATCCGCCCCATGCCCATTTCCGTTCGCGCCCTGCGTCTGGGGCTGATCACCCTGCTGATCGTGCTGGGCACAGCCTTCAGCGCCGGCTGGGCCATGCACCAGGCCAAGCGCCAGGCCATGGAAGACGACGCCCGGCGTGCCAGCCAGCAGCTGGGCCTGTACGCCAATGCCCTGCACACGCTGATCGACCGTTACCGCGCCCTGCCCGCCGTGCTGGCGCTGGACCCGGAACTGATCGCCGCCCTGCGCGGCCCGGTCAGCGAACCGGTGCAGGACGCCCTGAATCGCAAGCTCGAACGCATCAATGGCGCCGCCAACTCCTCCACCCTCGAGCTGCTCGACCGCACCGGTTTGGCCATCGCCGCCAGCAACTGGCGGCTGCCCAGCAGCTACGTGGGCTCCAACTACGGTTTTCGCCCCTACTTCAAGCAAGCCCGCAGCCAGGGCAGTGGTCGCTTCTACGCCGTGGGCGTGACCAGTGGCGTGCCGGGCTACTTCCTCGCCAGCGCGGTAAACGACGAGCATGGCCGCTTCCTCGGCGCCATGGTGGTGAAGCTGGAGTTCCCCGAACTGGAGCGCGAATGGCGCCAGGGCAGCGATATCCTGCTGGTCAGCGATGCCCGCGGCATCACCTTCATCGCCAACCAGGACGGCTGGCGCTACCGCGAACTGTTGCCACTCAGTGGTGCCGACCGTGCCGAACTGGCCGAAACCCGTCAGTACGACAAGCAACCGCTGGTGCCGCTGCAGCACCAGGTGCTGACCCGCTTTGCCGCCAACAGCACCCTCAGCCGCGTGCAAGGCCCGGAGGGCAGCGCCGAGTACCTGTGGGAAAGCCTGCCACTGGAGGGTGAAAACTGGACCTTGCATCTGCTGCGCAAGCCGCAGGTAGCCGCCGACGGTCGCAATGCCGCCCTCGGCGCCGCCGCCGTATGGCTGAGCCTGGTGTTCGCTGCGCTGTTCGTCAGCCAGCGCTTGCGCCTGGCCCGGCTGCGCCAGCGCAGCCGGGAGGAGCTCAAGCGTCAGGTCGAGGAGCGCACCCGCGAGCTGCGCACCGCCCAAGAGGGCCTGGTGCAATCGGCCAAGCTGGCCGCGCTGGGGCAGATGTCGGCAGCCATGGCCCATGAAATCAACCAGCCGCTGACCACTCAGCGCATGCAACTGGAAACCCTGCGCCTGCTGCTCGACCATGGCCGCCATGACGAAGCACGCCAGGCGCTGGAGCCGTTGGAGCAGATGCTCACGCGCATGGCCGCGCTCACCAGCCACCTGAAAACGTTTGCCCGCAACAGCCCGGTTGGCCTGCGCGAGCGCCTCGACCTGGCTACCGTGGTCGACCAGGCCCTGCACCTGCTGGAAGCGCGCATTCGTAGCGAAAAAGTGGAGGTAGCCCTGTACCTGGCGCGCCCGGCCTGGGTGCGCGGAGATGCCATTCGCCTGGAACAGGTGCTGATCAACCTGCTGCGCAATGCCCTCGACGCCATGGCCGACAAGCGCTACAAACGCCTGGAGATCCGCATCGAGCCCGACGGCGCGCTGTGGCGCCTTAGCGTGCTGGATTCGGGGGGCGGCATTGCCGAAGCCGACCTGGCCAAGGTCTTCGACCCGTTCTTCACCACCAAGCCGGTGGGCGAAGGCCTGGGCCTGGGCTTGGCTATTTCCTACGGCATCGTCCACGAGGCCGGTGGCCAGTTGCAGGCCGAAAACCTGCCCGGCGGCGCGCGCCTTAGCCTGACCCTGCCCCGTGACCTGGAGCCTGTATGTTGAATTCAGTGATCGTCGTCGATGATGAAGCCAGTATTCGAACAGCTGTCGAGCAATGGCTGAGCCTGTCTGGTTTCAGCGTGCAGCTGTTCGCCCGCGCCGAAGAGTGCCTGGCGCACCTGCCACGGCACTTCCCCGGGGTGATCATCAGCGATGTGCGCATGCCGGGCATGGATGGCCTGCAATTGCTCGAACGCCTGCAGGCGGACGACCCCGACTTGCCGGTGATCCTGCTGACCGGCCACGGCGATGTGCCCATGGCGGTGGAAGCCATGCGCAGCGGGGCCTACGACTTCCTGGAAAAACCTTTCACCCCGCAGCACCTGCTGGGCAGCCTGCGCCGGGCCCTGGAAAAGCGCCAGCTGGTGCTGGAAAACCGCCGGCTGCACGAGCAGGCCGACCTCAAGTCACGCCTGGAAAGCACGCTACTGGGCATGTCCCAAGGCCTGCAACAGCTGCGCCGGCAAGTGCTGGACCTGGCCAGCCTGCCGGTCAATGTGCTGATCCGTGGCGAAACCGGCAGTGGCAAGGAGCGCGTGGCGCGCTGCCTGCACGATTTTGGTCCGCGCGCCAGCAAGCCCTTCGTCGCCCTCAACTGTGCAGCCATCCCCGAATCACTGTTCGAGGCTGAGCTGTTCGGCCATGAAAGCGGCGCCTTTACCGGCGCCCAGGGCAAGCGCATCGGCAAGCTGGAGTACGCCAACGGTGGCACGGTGTTCCTCGACGAAATCGAGAGCATGCCACTGGCGCAGCAAGCCAAGCTGTTGCGGGTGATCCAGGAGCAGAAGCTCGAGCGGCTGGGGGCCAACCAGAGTATTGCTGTCGACCTGCGCATCATTGCCGCGACCAAGCCCGATCTGCTTGAGGAAGCCCGCGCCGGGCGCTTCCGCGAAGACCTTGCCTATCGCCTGAACGTGGCCGAGTTGCGCCTGGCGCCTTTGCGGGAGCGGCGTGAGGACATTCCACTGCTGTTCGAGCACTTTGCCCGTGCCGCTGGCGAAAAGCTTGGCCGTGAGGCCCCGCCGCTGTCGGGCGCTCAACTGGCGCAGTTGCTGTCGCACGACTGGCCGGGCAACGTGCGTGAGCTGGCCAATGCGGCGGAACGCCATGCATTGGGGCTGGGCGCGCCGAACATCGAGGTGGCGCCTGCCGGGCAGTCGCTGGGCGAGCAGATGGAGGCGTTCGAGGCGCAATGTCTGCGCGCGGCGCTGCGCCAGCATGGGGGTGAGATCAAGGCAGTGATGGAGGCCTTGCAACTGCCACGGCGCACGCTGAACGAGAAGATGCAGCGGCATGGTTTGATACGCGAGGAATTTGTAGGGCGCAAATGAGCGGAAATCCGCTTATCGCACCCAGCCAATAAGCAAAGAACCGCTCATAAACAAGATTTTTTTGGGCTGCGTTGCAGCCCTTCGCGGGCACGCCCGCTTCCACAGAGAAACGCAACGAGTCAGGCGTCCCGCGGTCCCTGTGGGAGCGGGCGTGCCCGCGAAGGGCGCAAGCCGCCCCCATCTGGATCACTCCGCACCCATTTGGCACACCTTCTGCAATTACCTGTGCAAGCTGCGCCAAGGCGCGCTCCACAAAAACAACGAGAAGGTATCCCTGATGGATAATGCCACCTCCCTGCCCACCGGGGCGGCCACCGCGCCTGCCGCAGAAAAAACCACCGCCAGCCGTCTGAAGTCGATCTTCAGCGGGTCCATCGGCAACATGGTCGAATGGTACGACTGGTACGTCTACGCCGCATTCTCGCTGTACTTCGCCAAGGCCTTCTTCCCCGCCGGCGACTCTACCGCACAATTGCTCAATACCGCCGCGATCTTCGCCGTGGGCTTCCTCATGCGCCCGATCGGTGGCTGGCTGATGGGCCTGTACGCCGACCGCAAAGGCCGCAAAGCCGCATTGATGGCCTCGGTACTGCTGATGTGCGCAGGCTCGCTGGTCATCGCCCTGACCCCGGGTTACGAAACCATCGGCGTCGCCGCGCCGATCCTGCTGGTCATCGCACGCCTGATGCAGGGCCTGTCGGTGGGCGGTGAATACGGCACCTCGGCCACCTACCTGAGTGAAATGGCCAGCAAGGACCGCCGTGGCTTCTTCTCCAGCTTCCAGTACGTGACCCTGATCTCCGGTCAGCTCATCGCCCTGGCGGTATTGATCGTCCTGCAACAGACCCTGACCACAGAGCAGCTGTATGCCTGGGGCTGGCGCGTACCGTTCGTGATCGGTGCGCTGTGCGCCGTGGTGGCCCTGTACCTGCGTCGCGGCATGGAAGAAACCGCCTCCTTCACCAAGAAGGAAAAGGCCAAGGAAAGCCTGATGCGCACCCTGCTGCGCCACCCCAAGGAGCTGATGACCGTGGTCGGCCTGACCATGGGCGGCACCCTGGCCTTCTACACCTACACCACCTACATGCAGAAGTACCTGGTCAACACCGTAGGCATGAGCATCAGCGACTCGACCACCATCTCGGCCGCCACGCTGTTCCTGTTCATGTGCCTGCAACCAGTGATCGGTGGCCTGTCCGACAAGATCGGTCGGCGCCCGATCCTGATCGCCTTCGGCGTGCTCGGCACCCTGTTCACCGTACCGATCCTCAGCACCCTGCACACCATCCAGACCTGGTGGGGCGCGTTCTTCCTGATCATGGCGGCGCTGATCATCGTCAGTGGCTATACCTCGATCAACGCCGTGGTCAAAGCCGAGCTGTTCCCCACTGAAATCCGCGCCCTGGGCGTGGGCCTGCCGTACGCCCTGACCGTGTCGATCTTCGGCGGCACCGCCGAGTACGTGGCCCTGTGGTTCAAGAGCGCGGGCATGGAGAGCGGCTTCTACTGGTACGTCACCGCCTGCATCGCCTGCTCGCTGCTGGTTTACGCGACCATGAAGGACACCAAGCAGCACTCGCGGATTACCACTGAGTGAGTGTGAGCTTGCGGTAATCAAGAAGGGCGCCCCGTTTTCGGGGCGCCTTTTTTCATACATGCGAATGCGTCATGCAATCCAGGTGTACGGTTTGAGGGCTCCAGCGCATGCGAGACGCACCGCGCGGACGGCGCTCGATTTCAGCAACAGCGCAAACATCAAGCCATACCTCCGAAGCCTTCTGATGAGCCGATTAGAAATCCTATTCGGCTCACCATGTGAGCCGAATAGCCCAATTAATCGGCTCACTGGTATCGGAAAGCAGGCTCAGGACATCTCCAACGCCTGACGCGGCTCACGACGCTGGTACCAGGTGGCCATCAACACCAGTACCAGCAACACCCCGCCCAACACTGCCGAAGAGCCGACCGTGCCGAAGTCCAGGCCGCCCTTCTCATGGGGTTTGGTGAGGAAGTCGCCCAAGGTGGCACCGAACGGCCGGGTGAGCACAAACGCGACCCAGAACAACACCACGCCAGGGATGCGTGTCCAGTAGCGGGCCACCACTACCAAGGCGATAGCACTGCCGATCAGCAGTGCACCACCGGCAAAACCGAGCCCCGAGTCATCGGCCAGGTAATCGCCCAGTGCGGTGCCGAGGGTGTTGGAAAACAGGATCGCAACCCAGTAGAACAATTCGCCCGTGCGGTTCTTGATGCGGGTTACATCCAGCGGGTTGCCGCTCAGGCGCCACACCAGGAAGGTCAGCAGCAGGATGCCGATGAGAATGGCCGCCCCAGCGGCATAGCCCAGGCCCAGGGTGCGGTCCATGAAGTCGGACATGGTGGTGCCGGCAGTGCTGGTGGAGAGGATCACCAGCCAGTACAGCATCGGGTGGTAGCGGCGCGAGTACAGCTGGCCGAGCAAGGTCAGCAGGAACACGCTGATAAGCAGCAACGAACTGAGGGCATAGCCGATGTTCAGGGTCATCGACAGCAAATCCCCCGCCGTTTCGCCAAGGGTGGTAGCGCAGATCTTCATGACCCAGAAGGCCAAGGTGATTTGCGGAAGTTTGTTCATTGTTGTGCCGCTCCGGTTTGAGGTGCGGCGATGGTGCTGAGCAGCATTTGAAAAATCGGTTGGTGATGTATGAAAAATGCGTTCAGCAGCCTTCAATGACAGATTTTTCATCCTTAACGCCCCATTAATTCCACCGCCTCAAGCTGAAATGGCTGGCAGAACGTCGGCGCATGGGCGGACACATCCTGAGCCAGAACCGCTGCCCGAGCCACAAGATGCACGCCAATATACATCGAATAATTCGATTTTTAAGCACTACTATTTGCGCTTTTTAATCAAATTAATCGGCGTAGGATTAAACCCATAGAAACAAAACAACCTCAAAAACCCCTGGAGCAACGACCATGAAAAACAAACTGATCCTCACCCTGGCCCTCTCGGTTTTCGCTGCTGGCGCCTTCGCCGAAGATGGCTTCAACCGCACCAACGCCCACGCCTTCGCAGCGACCCAGAGCCAATCCGCTGCCTACGCTGAAGATGGCTTCGACCGTACCGGTGGCCAGCGCTTCGCCGAAGACGGTTTCGACCGCACCGGTGGCCAACGCTTCGCCGAAGACGGTTTCGACCGCACCGGTGGCCAACGCTTCGCCGAAGACGGTTTCGACCGCACCGGTGGCCAACGCTTCGCCGAAGATGGCTTCGACCGCACCAACGCCAATCGCATCAGCTGATCTCTGATGCGAGCTCCCAGCCCGGCCTCGGCCGGGCTTGATCATTTGCAGGCGAGCACAGGCTTGGCACACTAGGCGCCTCGTTAATCAGGAGGTAGGGCCAGCCAGCCCAGCACAGATGTATTACTACGAACCCGCCAAAGGCCACGGCCTGCCCCACGACCCGTTCAACGCCATCGTCGGCCCCCGCCCTATCGGCTGGATTTCCTCACAGGACCGCGAAGGCCGCCTGAACCTGGCGCCCTACAGCTTCTTCAACGCCTTCAACTACATCCCGCCGATCATTGGCTTCTGCAGTGTCGGGCGCAAAGACAGCCTGAACAACATCGAACAGACCGGAGAGTTCGTCTGGAACCTGGCCACACGCCCGCTGGCCGAGCAGATGAACCAGAGCTGCGCACCGGTTGCAGCCGAGATAAACGAATTCGAGTTGAGCGGCCTCACTGCCACACCGTCGCGCGTTGTCAACGTGCCACGTGTCGGCGAAACCCCGGTGGCCTTCGAGTGCAAGGTCAGCCAGATCGTCCAGCTCAAGCGGGCCGACCAGGAACTGGTGCCCAGCTGGCTGATCCTGGGTGAAGTGGTGGCGGTGCACATTGCCGAGTACCTGTTGAAGAACGGCATCTACGATACCGCTGCCGCCGAGCCGATCCTGCGTGGCGGTGGCCCGGCGGACTATTTCGAGCTGGGCAACCTGTTCAAGATGGCCAGGCCGCCGGCCTGATCACCAGATCAGCTCACCTTCTTCGCTGACGCCCTGCAGGCGTTGCAGCTCGGCCGTGGCCGCTTCGTCGGCGGCCACGGCGCCTTTGAACACCTGCCCGTCGAGAATCTTGTGGAAGCGCGGCGCGCCGCCCATACCCAGGGCCTTGACCGCGATGGCCGCGTTGTAGCCGCCGCCTTCCACCGGAACCATCGCCGAAACCGCTTCGAAATGCGGGAACTCCCTACGTGCCATGTTGCTATCTACCTGGTTGATCAAGGGGCAGCATCTTACCCTAATCACCTGTACCGGCCCTATCGCCGGTAGGTCGATAGATCAATCAAAGGTATGCAAGTCCAGGCTACTGACCACCTGTGCCTGCACCAACTCACCAAACACCTCCAGCGTCGGCGAAGCAAAGTACCCACTCATCGCCTGCTGGTCCTGCCAGCTACCACTGAGCAACCACAGATCAGCATCAGCCTGCGAACGCTGCACCGTGAAACTCAGGCAGCCCGGTGCCCGCAATGAGGGCTCGAGCAGGTCACGCAGGCGCGCGCCCAGCTCTGCCGAGCGCCCGCTGCTGGCACGAATGAAAGCAAGGTGGGTGACCGGTTGTGTCGTGGTCATTGCACAATCTCCTTGAAGCAGGCGGACGGAAAAACCAGGGTGCCAAGGTTAGGGCCTCACCCGCGCGACGCGTTAGGCCATTACTGCACGCCGATTGCCTGATCCTGCAGCGCGGCAGGATCAGGCAATCGGCGTGCAGCTTTTGACTAGCGCCCCTCATTGCCCAAACCTATGCTGCGTCGGTCAGCAGAGGAAAGCCATCATGACCACCGCCACGTCCATCGACCCGAGCCTGGAACTGCAACGCCAGGAGCTTGCCGAGTTGATCCGCCGCCACGCCGGGGAGCCTCACGGCCCGGCATCGGCCATCGATGACCTGTACCTGGTGCGCTACACCGAAAACGTGCGCTCGGTACCAACCCTGGCGCAACCCGCGCTGTGCATCCTCGCCCAGGGCAGCAAAAGCCTGTTTCTCGGTGACGAGCAGTATGCCTACGACCCGCTGCACTACATGGTGGTCTCGGTAACCTTGCCGCTTAGCGGCGTAAAGCTCGACGCCAGCCCCGAGCACCCGAGCCTTGGACTGCGCATGGACCTGGACCCGGCCGAAATCAGCCAGCTGATCGCCGAAAGCGGGCCGATGCTGGTGCCCAACCGGCCTTCCGGTCGTGGCTTGTATGTGGAAAGAACCGATGCCGCGTTGCTCGACGCCTTGCTGCGGCTGATACGCCTGCTGGACACCCCTCGCGACATCGCGATGCTGGCGCCGCTGTTCCGTCGGGAGATTCTGTACCGCCTGCTGCGTGGGCCGCAGGGCTATCGGTTGTACGAAATCGCCTTGGCCAACAGCCAGACCCACCGGGTTTGCCAGGCCATCACCTGGCTCAACCAGAACTACCAGTTGCCTTTGCGCATCGAAGACCTGGCGAGGGAGGTCAACCTCAGCACCTCGACCTTGCACCACCGGTTCAAGGCCGTGACGTCGATGAGCCCGTTGCAATACCAGAAGCAACTGCGTCTGCAGGAGGCGCGGCGGCTGATGCTGAATGACGGGCTCGAGGCGGCGGTGGCGGCCTACCGGGTGGGGTATGAAAGCCCGTCACAGTTCAGCCGTGAGTACAGCCGGCTGTATGGCGCGCCGCCGATTCGTGATGTGGCCAGGTTGCGAGCGACTGCTGGCTGAGTTCGGCTTTGCCTGTGCCGGCCTCTTCGCGGGTAAACCCGCTCCCACAGGTTTTGCACAGATACTGAAAACTGTGCAGTACCTGTGGGAGCGGGTTTACCCGCGAAGAGGCCGGTACAGGCAATGGCTTCACTTCAACCCAGCACAGCCACCTGCCACTGATTCTGGTCAACCTGGATCAAGGTCGGCCCCTTGCGCTCCACTGCCTGCCCCAACGCCACCTGCAGCTGCGCCACATCTGCCACCTGTTCTGCCGCCGCGCCCAAGGCCCGCGCCACACCAATGAAGTCCGGCGTATGGATATCCACCCCCACCGGCTCGATCGCCCGATTGACCATGTACTTCTTGATTTCCTCGTACCCCTGGTTGTTCCACAGCAACACGATCAGCGGCACCTGCGCCTCCACTGCGCTGGCCAGCTCCGGCAAGGTGAACTGCAAACCGCCGTCACCAATCAGGCACACCGCAGGTGCACGCTCGCCGACCTGCTCCGCGCTGCCCAGCCAGGCGCCCATGGCCGCCGGCAACGCATAACCAAGGGTGCCGTAGCCGGTCGAGGCATTGAACCAACGCCGTGGCTGGTCCATGTCCAGGGTCAGGTTGCCGGTGTACACCGGTTGGGTGGAATCGCCCACCAGAATGGCATTGGGCAGGCGCTCGAGGATGGCGCTCAGCAAACGCGTCTGGCTCAGGGTCGGCTGGTCCCAACCCGCCGCCAGTGCCTGGCGCAGCTTGGCCACCCGCGCCACGCCCCAGGTGCTTTCGCGCATGGGCTGCGGCAGGGTTTGCAAGGCGCCGAGCAGCGCTTCGGCGGCCAGTGTGGCGTCGGCTACCAGTGAAAGCTCCGGCAGGTAATTGCGCACGGTCTGGTCCGGGTCGATGTCGATGCGCAACAGGCTGCCCGGGATCTCGAAACCACCCTTGAAGGTCACGTCATAGTCGGTTTCGGCCAATTCGGTACCGATCGCCAGCACCACGTCGGCCTCTGCCACCAGTGCCCGCGTGGCCGGCAACGAATGCGTCGAACCAATCTGCAGCGGGTGGCTGGACGGCAACACCCCCTTGGCATTGATGGTCAGCGCCACCGGGGCCTGAAGGTGTTCGGCCAGGCGCGCAAGCGCAGCGCCGGCAGCCAACGCTCCGCCACCTGCGAGGATCAATGGCCGCCGTGCATTGGCCAGGCGCTCGGCCATCTGCGCCACTGCCTGCGGCGCCGCCCCCGCCCGGCTGCCACGCACCGGGCGCCCCGGCAACAGGTGATCGGCGGGTTCGACCAGCACGTCGAGCGGGATCTCGATGTGCACGGGACGCGGTCGGGCGCCTTCGAACACGGCGAACGCCCGGGCCAGTACCTGCGGCAGGTCATCGGCACTCATCAAGGTGTGGGAAAACGCCGCCACCCCCGACACCAGCGCCGCCTGGTTGGGCAACTCGTGCAGCTTGCCGCGACCACCGCCCAGCTGGTCGCGCGATTGCACGCTGGAAATCACCAGCATAGGGATCGAGTCGGCATAGGCCTGGCCCATGGCGGTAGTGATGTTGGTCATGCCCGGGCCAGTGATGATGAAGCACACCCCGGGCTTGCCACGGGTCCGCGCATAGCCGTCGGCCATGAACCCCGCACCCTGTTCGTGGCGCGGGGTGACATGGCGTATGGACGAGCCCGCGAGGCCGCGGTAGAGCTCCACGGTATGTACACCAGGAATGCCGAAGACATGGTCCACGCCATAGCCTTCGAGGAGTTTGACCAATACTTCGCCACAGGTTGCCATCGGGTTTCACCATGAATCTTGTTGGGTTATGCCCTTATTGGACCCAGCCACGACTATCGCCACAATGCAAAAAAACACATACTAGCCATGTCCTGTAATCATGGCTTAGTGCAATGAAACGCCTCCCGCCTCTGCCCGCCCTGCATACCTTTCTGGTCACCGCCCAGCACTGCAACTTCACCCGTGCCGGGCAGCAGTTACATATCACCCAGGGCGCCGTCAGCCGGCAGATCGCGGCCCTTGAGGAGCATCTGGGTTATGCCTTGTTCCAGCGCCAGGCCCGTGGGCTGATCCTGACCCGTGAAGGTCAGGACTGGCTGCCACGTGTGCAGCAGGTGTTCGCGCTGATCGAGCAAGGGGTGCGTGAGGTAGGTGAGCGCAGCGCTACCTTGCAGCTCAAGGCACCGACCTGCGTGATGCGCTGGCTGCTGCCACGCCTGATGGAATGGCAGGCGCTACGCCCGGACGTGCCGATGGAGCTGACCACCACGGTGCAGCATGGGGTGGATTTTCGCCGCGAGGGTTTCGATGCGGCAGTGGTCTATGGCGATGCACCGAACCATGGGCTACGCGTGCGCAAGCTGTTCGATGAGCAATTGACACCGGTGTGTGCGCCGTCACTGCGTGAGGGGCCGGTACCGTTGCAGCAGGTCGAGGACCTGGCGCGACACATGTTGCTGCACCCGTCGCGAGATGAGCACGACTGGCGGTTGTGGCTGCAGGCAGCCGGGGTGACGCTGGCCACCCAAGGGCCAAAGCAGCATTTCGAGACACTGGACATGGCGATGGCCATGGCCTCACAGGGGACCGGCGTGGCCATCGGCGACTGGTCGCTGATCGGTGATGACTTGCGCGGAGGGCGGTTGTGCATGCCGTTTGCGCTGAAAGTGATGACCGGCAAGGGGTATTACCTGGTAAGCCAGAGCAAGAGCTTGCCGCCGGGGTTAGTGGAGTTGCTGGATTGGCTGGAGGATCGGGCCAGCCTGTAATGGCCCCTTCGCGGGTAAACCCGCTCCCACAGGTACTACACCGGCATCGAAATCAGTGCAGTACCTGTGGGAGCGGGTTTACCCGCGAAGGGAGCGACTCAATAGCCGACAGTAAAACGCTGCCGCGAATGCGCCGGCTTTTCCAGCTCGTCGAGCATGGCAATCGCGTAATCGGCAAAGGTGATCCAGCTTCTGCCATCTGCACCGATCAGCAGATGATCCTTGCCCAGCGTGTAATGCCCGCTGCGCTCACCTTCAACGAACTCCGCCGATGGCGACAGGAAGGTCCAGTCCAGGTTCGGCTCCCGTTGCAACACCTCCAGAAAGCGCACCCCGGCAGTGGCCTCAGCCTTGTATGCCTCGGGAAAGTCCGGGCTGTCGATCACCCGATGCCCCGACGGCAGCAACAGGCTGCCGGCACCACCCACCACCAGCAGGCGCCTGACGCCGGCCCGCTTGACCGGCTCGATGATGGCGTGCGGCTCGATGGTCGAGAAATGCGCCGCACTCAGCACCGCGTCCACACCCGCGACCGCCGCTTGCAGGGCCGCACTGTCCCTGACATCCAGCGCCTTGACGGTCACCCCGTCCCGCCCCTGCAACCGTGATGGATCGCGGGCGATGGCCAGCACACTGTGGCCACGGCGCAGGGCCTCTTCCAGCAACTGGCTGCCAGCGCGGCCAGTGGCACCGATGATTGCGATCTTGCTCATGGGACACTCTCCATCAGTTGAACGGAATTACCACTTCATCTCGCCCTTGGCGACCTTGGCCCCCAGCTCCAGCGAGCTTTCATCGGCCAGGCCCGGATAACGTCGCTTCATCGCCACGATCAACACACCGGCATCTTTCGCCTTGGCGGCCTCGGCATCGAAATCACGAATGTAGTTCGCCGTGAAACGCACGGCCTCCAGTGATCGGCTGCTGTCCCCCAGGTAGTGCCCGGGGATGACCGTGCGCGGCGCCAGCGCTTCGATGTGCGCCAGGGTGCCGAGCCAGTCGGCGTGGGACTTGGCCGTTTGCGTGTCAGCCATCCACACATGAATGTTCTCCGACACCACCACGCCACCGACCACCGCCTTGATCGACGGGATCCACACAAAACTGCGGTCAGGTTGCGGGCCGTCGAGGCCGACCACCTCGAGGGCCTGCCCTTCCAGCATCAGGCGGTTGCCTTCGAGTACCTTCGGCAGCACCAGCCGCGCCGGCTTGTCCGCGCCCATCTGGGGGCCCCAGTAAGCCAGCTTGGCATCCATGGTCTGGCGAATATGGGCAACCGTGGCGGCCGAAGCCAGCACCTTGGCGTCGGGGAAGGCCTGGGTCAGGGTATCCAGGCCAAAGTAGTAGTCCGGGTCACCATGGCTGATGTAGATACCAGTCAGCTGCTTGCCGCCTGCCCGCAGGCGCTGCACCAGCTGCTCGGCCTGGGTCTTGCCGAACTGGGCATCGACGAGGATGGCGTCGTGCTCGCCGCTGACGATCACCGAACTGACCGGGAAAATCGCCTCGTGCCCGGGGTTGTACACCTCCAGCCGCAAGGGCTCGGCAGCCAGCGCCGGGCCGGCCAGGGTCACGCAGGCCAGCAGCAGGCCACGCAAGGGAGTGAAAAGAGACATCGCAAACACCTGTCAGATGAACAATGCTCAACAGCTTAGTTGCCCAATCCGTGACAAAAAATGCGATGCTCGAACATAGTTTGTTTCTGAAATCGGGCAAATCATGGACCGTCTCAACGCCATGCGCGTTTTCGTCACCGTCGTCGACCTGGGCAGCCAGTCAGCGGCAGCGGATCATCTGCAACTGTCCCGCCCCGTGGTGTCGCGCTACCTGGCAGAGCTGGAAGACTGGGTTGGCGCACGGCTGATGCAACGCACCACACGCAAGCTCAGCCTTACCGCCGCCGGCCAGGAAACCCTGCCCCGCTGCCGACAACTGCTGGAACTGGCCGGCGACCTGCAGGCCGCGGTACAGCAGCCGGATGACGCGCCCAAGGGCGCGCTGCGCATCAGCGTCAGCACCTCGTTCGGTCAGGCCCAGCTGGTGGATGCAGTGGCCACCTACGTCCGGCGCTACCCCGGGGTAAAGGTGGAACTGCAGATGCTCGATCGCACGGTCAACCTGGTGGACGAGCGCATCGACCTGGCCATCCGCACCAGCAATGACCTGGACCCCAACCTGATCGCCAGGCGCCTGAGCGTGTGCCGCTCGGTAGTGTGTGCGGCACCGGCCTACCTGCGCGAGCACGGTACGCCAAAACGGGTAGAGGAACTGAGCCGGCACAACTGCCTGACTCATGCCTACTTCGGCCACAGCCTGTGGCATTTCGAGGTGGCCGGCCAGCAGATCGCCGTACCGGTGGCGGGGAACATCAGTGCCAACGAGGCGATGACACTGCAGAAAGCGGCGCTGGCCAGCGCAGGTATCGCCATGCTGCCGACCTACCAGGCCGCGGAGGCCCTGCGCCGGGGCGAACTGGTGCGCCTGCTGCCCGAGGCCAAGCCGCGCGAGTTGAACCTGAATGCGGTGTACACCTCGCGCAAGCACATGCCGGCGACCTTGCGCAGCATGCTGGATTTCCTGGTGCAGCGGTTCAGGGACGAACCGGAGTGGGATCGGGACTTGTAAGGCCCATGTGGGAGCGGCCTTGCGTCGCGAAAGGACCGCGCAGCGGTCCCAGGATCTTGGCCACATCAAATATTGTCGGGGCTGCTAAGCAGCCCTTTCGCGACACAAGGCCGCTCCTACAGGGATGGCGTTGTCACTCCTCGACGCTCATGTATTCCTTGGCCCAGCGAATGTAGTCCTCGGGCTGGGTATAGGTATGCGAGAGTTCGGTGGCGCTGAGGTTTTCCGACTTGTTCTGCTGGCCGCGCTGCAGCCGCAGGCAGTCGTAGGTGGCCTTGATCGCGGCAAAGTAGGCCGCGTGACCATCAACCACGATGCGCACGCCCAGGCGCGCCAGGCGCTCGTCGTCGCGCAGGTTCGGGTTGCCGTAGGTCACCAGCATCAGCGGCACAGTCAGGTGCTCGGCAATCTGCTCAAGCTGCTCGAAGTCCTTCACCCCCACCATGCAGATACCGTCGGCTCCGGCCTTCTGATAGCTCTGGGTACGTACGATGATTTCTTCGGTGGTGAGCACGCCAGCGTTGGTCCGGGCAATGATCGACAGCGACGAATCGACCCGCGCCTCCAGCGCCGCGCGGATCTTGCCGACGCCCTCTTCAACCGGAATCAGGTCAGTGGACTTGCGCCCGAACTGGGCAGGCAGCAGGGTGTCCTCGATAGTCAGCGCAGCCACACCGGCGCGCTCCAGTTCGACGACCGTGCGCATGACGTTCAGCGCGTTGCCATAACCGTGGTCGGCGTCAGCCAGTACCGGCAGTTGCGCCACGCGACCAATACGGGTGGCCTGCTCGACGAACTCGCTGAGGGTGATCAGGGCGAAGTCCGGTGCGGCCAGTACCTGTAACGAAGCGACGGAACCACCGAGGATGCCGACCTCGAAGCCCAGGTCTGCGGCAATGCGTGCCGACATCGGGTCGAACACCGATGCGGTGTGATAACAGAAACCTGAAGCGAGCAGCTCGCGGAAGGCAAAACGCAGATCTTGATGGGAAGCCTTGGGCATGATCACTCCGCAAAAAAAGTTGAAATTCGAACGGTAACTACCGACCCCTGTAATCGGGTCTACCTGGCCTGTTCCAACCGTCGCCATCTGGGCGGTCATGCTCGACATGCAGGCAGAGGAATAAAAGGTGTGGGAGACAGCGGCGCGAAAAGCCTGCGGCATAATGTTGCACCATGCTGGTGCAAGCCCCGGTTTTCGGCCTCTGCGGCACACCAACGATATCACGCAGCCATGCAGCACTGGATGAATGCGCCAATGCCGATCTTGCATAGGGGATGCAGATAGTACATAGGAAGCTACCTAACTCAGGTTACAATCCGAGGGCCCTTTCGCGGGTAAACCCGCCCCCACAGGTACGGCGTTGCCCTCAGGAACAGCGACATACCTGTGGGAGCGGGTTCACCCGCGAAGAGGCCGCCAAAGACAAACAAGGTATTCCCGTGACCGCCGCCCTGCCCCCCACCACTCTGCGCAACGTGCTCACCGCCCTGATGCTGGTCATCTTCCTCGGCGCACTGGACCAGACCATCGTCGCCGTCTCGCTGCCGGCGATCTCGGCTCAGTTCAACGATGTCGGCCTGCTGGCCTGGATCATCTCCGGCTACATGGTGGCGATGACCGTGGCCGTGCCAATCTACGGCAAGCTGGGCGACCTGTACGGGCGGCGCCGGATGATCCTCACCGGCATCAGCCTGTTCACCCTGGCCTCGATCGCCTGCGCCCTGGCCCAGGACATGCAGCAACTGCTGCTGGCCCGGGTACTGCAGGGCATTGGCGCAGGCGGCATGGTCTCGGTGAGCCAGGCGATCATCGGCGACTTCGTACCCCCGCGAGAGCGCGGCCGCTACCAGGGCTACTTCAGCAGCATGTACGCGGTGGCCAGCGTCGCCGGGCCGGTGCTGGGCGGCTGGCTGACCGAATACCTGTCATGGCGCTGGGTGTTCTGGATCAACCTGCCGCTGGGGCTGGTTGCGCTGTGGGCGATCCGCCGTGCCCTTGGCGGTATGCCGGCACAGCGCCGCGAGGCGCAGGTGGACTACCTCGGCGCCGTACTGCTGATCCTCGGCCTGGGTAGCCTGTTGCTGGGCATTACCCTGGTCGGCCAGGGCCACGCCTGGGTCGACCCGGCCGTACTGGCCCTGTTCACCTGCGCCGCTCTGGGTCTGGTGCTGTTCATCGCCCATGAACGCCGCTGCCCGGAGCCGCTGCTGCCACTCGGCCTGTTCGGCAATCGCGTGGCGGTGCTGTGCTGGGGCGTGATCTTCTTCGCCAGCTTCCAGTCGATCTCCCTGACCATGCTCATGCCGTTGCGCTACCAGGGCATTACCGGCGCCGGCGCCGACAGTGCTGCCCTGCACCTCCTGCCGCTGGTGATGGGTCTGCCCATGGGTGCCTTCACCGGCGGGCGCATGACCAGCCTGACCGGGCGCTACAAGCCGCAGATCCTGGCCGGCGCGCTGCTGATGCCGCTGGCCATTTTCGCCATGGCGCTGACCCCACCGCAGTCGGCCTTGCCCAGTGCGCTGTTCATGCTGCTGACAGGCATCGCCTGCGGGCTGCAGTTCCCGACCTCGCTGGTAGGTACGCAAAGCGCGGTGGACAGCAAGGACATCGGCGTGGCCACCAGCACCACCAACCTGTTCCGTTCGCTGGGCGGGGCCATGGGCGTGGCGTGCATGTCCAGCCTGCTGCTGGCGCTGCTGCACCAGGGCGGGTTCGAGTCGCTGGGTAATCCGTTGCTGGGGAGCCTGAAGGCCGGTGAAGTGGACCTGGTGACCCAAGGGCGGTTGCTGGAAACGTTCCGGCATTTGCTGATGGGGAGTGCCGGGGTAGCTGTGCTGGGACTGTTTGCAGCGCTTGCATTGCCCGACCGGCAACTGCGCGGACGCTAGAAGCTACGCGATCTCTGTGGGAGCGGCCTTGTGTCGCGAAAGGGCCGTGAAGCGGCCCCAGGATTTCAGCAGTGATGCACAAATTGCCGGGGCTGCTGCGCAGCCCTATCGCGACACAAGGCCGCTCCCACAGGATCTGTGATTTGTTCAAGGTCACCCGAAAGCATTAATCCCCCCTTAATACAAAGGGGAAACACTCCCTAACAATCCTTAACAAAGTGTTATTTGCGCAGAGCCGGGCTCAAGCGCAGCATATCCAGCCCGGTGTCGACCCATTTTTCGACATCCTTCAACAGATCGAAACTGTCAGGCAGCAACAGCCAGCGCCCGATCAGGCCATCGACGTAGGCAAACATGGCTACCGCCGCGCGCTCGACATCCAGCTCGCCTGGCAACTGCCCCCGACGTACGGCATTGGCCAACGCCAGGGTGATGCCCTTGTGGCAATCCAGCACCGCACCTTGGCGCTGCTGGCGAATTTCACACATGTCATCGGTGAACTCGCACTTGTGATGCAGGATTTCATTGATACGCCGGGTTCGGGCATTGAGCACCAGCCCGTTGAACACTTGCAGCAACAACTTGCGCATGCAACCAAGCGGGTCCACTTCGTCCTCGCTTTCGCTTGCCCGCGCCAGATGGTCATGGGTCTCATGCAGGCTGTCGAGCAGCGCCTGCACCAACTCGGCCTTGTTGTTGAAGTGCCAGTAGATCGCCCCCCGCGTCACACCCGCCAGTTCGGCGATGTCGGCCAGGGTGGTTCGCGCAACCCCGCGCTTGTAGAAGGCCTTTTCCGCCGCCTCGATGATCTGGGCACGGGTTTCCTGGGCTTCTTCTTTGGTTCGACGGACCATGGCAGTACAAACCTCATCTACCCCGAACGCGCGGCGCGCAGGGGCAACACTCCGGGGGCACCTCTGCAATGTGCCTCGCGGATGAGCTAATCAAGGGCTGAGGCAGTACCTGAGTACAACCCAGCGGTATTTACAAACAACCATGAATGTAAGTATATTCCTTAGCAAGCTATTTATCCACCGGATAGCAATTTTTCCATACCAAGACTCTTCCATTACTCTTGAGCGTCTCCCAGCTCCAGCGACCCGAGGATCCTCATGCAATTCAAGCCAGCCGTTACCGCTCTGGTTTCCGCCGTCGCCCTGGCAACCCTGCTCAGTGGCTGTAAGAAAGAAGAAGCAGCGCCAGCGGCGCAGGCTCCTCAGGTCGGCGTCGTGACCATCCAGCCCCAAACCTTCACCCTGACCTCGGAATTGCCGGGGCGTACCAGTGCCTACCGCGTCGCCGAAGTGCGTCCGCAGGTCAACGGCATCATCCTCAAGCGCCTGTTCAAGGAAGGCAGCGAGGTCAAGGAAGGCCAGCAGCTGTACCAGATCGACCCTGCCGTGTACGAAGCCACCCTGGCCAATGCCCAGGCCAACCTGCAGGCCACCCGCTCGCTGGCCGAGCGCTACAAGCAGCTGATCGACGAACAGGCTGTCTCCAAGCAGGAATACGACGACGCCAATGCCAAACGATTGCAGGCCGAGGCTTCGCTCAAAAGTGCGCAGATCGACCTGCGCTATACCAAGGTCCTGGCACCGATCAGCGGTCGTATCGGCCGTTCTTCGTTCACCGAAGGTGCACTGGTGAGCAATGGCCAGACCAACGCCATGGCCACCATCCAGCAACTCGACCCGATCTACGTCGACGTCACCCAGTCCACCGCCGAGCTGCTCAAGCTGCGCCGTGACCTGGAAAGCGGCCAGCTGCAAAAGGCCGGCGACAACGCCGCCTCGGTGCAACTGGTGCTGGAAGATGGCAGCCTGTACCAGCAGGAGGGCCGCCTGGAGTTCTCCGAAGTCGCGGTCGACGAGACCACCGGTTCGGTAACCCTGCGCGCCCTGTTCCCCAACCCCGATCACACCCTGCTGCCAGGCATGTTCGTGCATGCGCGGCTCAAGGCCGGGGTCAACGCCAACGCCATCCTGGCCCCGCAACAGGGCGTGACCCGCGACCTGAAAGGCGCGCCAACCGCGCTGGTGGTCAACCAGGAGAACAAGGTCGAACTGCGTCAGCTCAAAGCCAACCGTACCCTGGGCAGCGACTGGCTGATCGAGGAAGGCCTGAACCCGGGGGACCGCCTGATCACCGAGGGGCTGCAGTACGTGCGCCCGGGCGTCGAGGTCAAGGTCAGCGAAGCCACCAACGTCAAGAAGCCGGCCAGCCCTGTTCAGGCCAGCACGGCGAAAGCAGACGCCAAAGCGGAGTAAACCATGTCGAAGTTCTTTATCGATCGCCCGATCTTCGCCTGGGTGATCGCCTTGGTGATCATGCTGGTCGGCGCCTTGTCGATCCTGAAGCTGCCGATCAACCAGTACCCCAGCATCGCGCCGCCGGCCATCGCCATCGCCGTGACCTACCCGGGCGCCTCGGCGCAAACCGTGCAGGACACCGTGGTCCAGGTGATCGAGCAGCAGCTCAACGGTATCGACAACCTGCGTTATGTGTCGTCGGAAAGTAACTCCGACGGCAGCATGACCATTACCGCCACCTTCGAGCAGGGCACCAACCCCGACACCGCGCAGGTGCAGGTCCAGAACAAGCTGAACCTGGCCACCCCGCTGCTGCCGCAGGAAGTGCAGCAACAAGGTATTCGCGTCACCAAGGCAGTGAAGAACTTCCTGCTGGTGATCGGCCTGGTGTCCGAAGACGGCAGCATGACCAAGGATGACTTGGCCAACTACATCGTCTCCAACATGCAGGACCCGATCTCGCGTACCGCGGGTGTAGGTGACTTCCAGGTGTTCGGTGCGCAGTACGCCATGCGTATCTGGCTCGATCCGGCCAAGCTGAACAAGTTCCAGCTGACCCCGGTCGACGTCAAGACCGCCGTGGCCGCGCAGAACGTGCAGGTGTCCTCCGGCCAGCTCGGCGGCCTGCCGGCCATGCCGGGTACCCAGCTGAACGCCACCATCATCGGCAAGACCCGCCTGCAGACTGCCGAGCAGTTCGAGAAGATCCTGCTCAAGGTCAACAGCGACGGTTCGCAGGTACGTCTGGGTGATGTCGCCCAGGTTGGCCTGGGTGGTGAAAACTACGCCGTCAGCGCCCAGTTCAACGGCAAGCCGGCCTCCGGCCTGGCAGTAAAGCTGGCCACTGGCGCCAACGCCCTGGACACCGCCAAGGCACTGCGCCAGACCATCGCCGACCTGGAACCGTTCTTCCCGCCCGGGGTGAAAGCGGTATTCCCGTATGACACCACCCCGGTGGTCACCGAATCGATCAGCGGCGTGATCCACACCCTGATCGAAGCCGTGGTCCTGGTGTTCCTGGTGATGTACCTGTTCCTGCAGAACTTCCGCGCCACCATCATCACCACCATGACCGTACCGGTAGTGTTGCTGGGGACCTTCGGCATCCTTGCCGCTGCCGGCTTCAGCATCAACACCCTGACCATGTTCGCCATGGTCCTGGCCATCGGCTTGCTGGTGGACGACGCCATCGTCGTGGTGGAGAACGTCGAGCGGGTGATGTCCGAGGAAGGCTTGCCGCCCAAGGAAGCGACCAAGCGCTCGATGGAGCAGATCCAGGGTGCCCTGGTGGGTATCGCCCTGGTGCTGTCGGCAGTACTGCTGCCCATGGCGTTCTTCGGCGGCTCCACGGGTGTGATCTACCGGCAGTTCTCCATCACCATCGTCTCGGCCATGGGCCTGTCGGTGCTGGTGGCGCTTATCTTCACCCCGGCCCTGTGCGCCACCATGCTCAAGCCGCTGAAGAAGGGCGAGCATCATGTAGCCAAGCGCGGATTCTTTGGCTGGTTCAACCGCAACTTCGACCGCAGTGTTACCGGCTACGAGCGCAGCGTAGGCACCATCCTTCGCAACAAGGCACCATTCCTGCTGGCCTACGCACTGATCGTGGTCGGCATGATCTGGCTGTTCGCCCGCATCCCTACCGCGTTCCTGCCGGAAGAAGACCAGGGTGTACTGTTCGCCCAGGTGCAGACCCCGGCCGGTTCCAGTGCCGAGCGCACCCAGGTGGTGGTCGACCAGATGCGTGAGTACCTGCTCAACGAAGAGGCCGACACCGTGGCTTCGGTGTTCACCGTCAACGGCTTCAACTTTGCCGGCCGCGGCCAGAGCTCGGGTATGGCGTTCATCATGCTCAAGCCGTGGGATGAGCGCTCCAAGGAAAACAGCGTATTCGCCCTTGCCCAGCGCGCCCAGCAGCACTTCTTCACCTTCCGCGATGCGATGGTGTTCGCCTTTGCCCCGCCTGCGGTGCTCGAACTGGGTAACGCCACCGGCTTCGACGTGTTCCTGCAGGACCGCGGTGGTGTCGGCCATACCAAGCTGATGGAAGCACGCAACCAGTTCCTGGCCAAGGCCGCGCAGAGCAAGATCCTCAGCGCCGTGCGCCCGAACGGTCTGAACGATGAGCCGCAGTACCAGCTGACCATCGATGACGAACGTGCCAGCGCCCTGGGCGTGACCATCGCCGATATCAACAACACCCTGTCGATTGCCCTGGGTGCCAGCTACGTCAACGACTTCATCGACCGTGGCCGGGTCAAGAAGGTGTACATCCAGGGCGAGCCGAACGCGCGGATGAGCCCGGAAGACCTGCAGAAGTGGTACGTGCGCAATGGCGCTGGCGAAATGGTGCCGTTCTCTTCCTTCGCCAAGGGCGAATGGACCTACGGTTCGCCGAAGCTGTCGCGCTACAACGGCGTCGAGGCGATGGAAATCCTCGGTGCACCGGCCCCGGGCTACAGTACCGGTGAAGCCATGGCCGAGGTCGAGCGCATTGCTGGCGAACTGCCAAGTGGTATCGGTTTCTCCTGGACCGGCATGTCCTACGAGGAAAAACTCTCCGGTTCGCAGATGCCGGCGCTGTTCGCCCTCTCGGTACTGTTCGTGTTCCTGTGCCTGGCAGCGCTGTACGAAAGCTGGTCGATCCCGATCGCCGTGGTGCTGGTAGTACCACTGGGTATCATCGGTGCCCTGATCGCCACCAGCCTGCGCGGGTTGTCCAACGACGTGTACTTCCTGGTCGGCCTGTTGACCACCATCGGCCTGGCGGCGAAAAACGCCATCCTGATCGTCGAATTCGCCAAGGAACTGCACGAACAAGGCCGCAGCCTGTACGACGCGGCGATCGAGGCGTGCCGCATGCGTCTGCGCCCGATCATCATGACCTCGCTGGCGTTCATCCTCGGCGTGGTACCGTTGACCATCGCCAGTGGCGCCGGTGCCGGCAGCCAGCACGCCATCGGTACTGGCGTGATCGGCGGCATGATCAGTGCGACCGTGCTGGCTGTCTTCTGGGTACCACTGTTCTTCGTCGCAGTGTCGTCACTGTTCGGCAGCAAAGAGCCGGAAAAAGACGTCACCCCTGAAACTCCACGTTATGAGGCTGGGCAATGACCAAGTCTTTGTTGTCCCTGGCAGTAACCGCTTTCATTCTTGGCGGCTGCTCGCTGATCCCTGACTACCAGACCCCGGAATCGCCGGTGGCTGCGCAGTGGCCGCAAGGCCCTGCGTACTCGCCGACGCAGTCGGCGGAGGTTGCCGCCGCCGAGCAGGGCTGGCGCCAGTTCTTCCACGACCCGGCACTGCAGCAGCTGATCCAGACCGCGCTGGTCAACAACCGCGACCTGCGCGTCGCCGCGTTGAACATCGATGCCTACCGTGCGCAGTACCGCATCCAGCGCGCCGACCTGTTCCCGGCGGTTTCGGCCGACGGCAGCGGCAGCCGCCAGCGGGTGCCGGCGAACATGTCGCAAACCGGTCAGGCGGGCATCACCAGCCAGTACTCGGCCACCCTGGGCGTCAGCGCCTATGAGCTGGACCTGTTCGGCCGTGTGCGCAGCCTGACCGAGCAGGCCCTGGAAACCTACCTGTCCAGCGAGCAGGCACGTCGCTCCACGCAGATCAGCCTGGTGGCCAGCGTGGCCAACGCCTACTACACCTGGCAGGCCGACCAGGCGTTGTTCAAGCTGACCGAAGAAACGCTGAAGACCTATGAGGAAAGCTACAACCTCACCCGTCGCAGCAACGAAGTCGGCGTAGCCTCGGCACTCGACGTCAGCCAGGCGCGCACCGCCGTGGAAGGCGCCCGGGTCAAGTACTCGCAGTACCAGCGCCTGGTCGCCCAGGACGTCAACAGCCTGACCGTGCTGCTGGGCACCGGCATTCCCGCCGACCTGGCCAAGCCGCTGGAGCTCAATGCCGACCAACTGGCCGAAGTACCGGCCGGCCTGCCGTCGGACATCCTCCAGCGTCGCCCGGATATCCAGGAAGCCGAGCACCTGCTCAAAGCCGCCAACGCCAACATTGGTGCGGCCCGTGCAGCGTTCTTCCCGAGCATCAGCCTGACCGCCAACGCCGGCAGCCTGAGCCCCGACATGGGTCACCTGTTCGCGGGCGGCCAAGGCACCTGGCTGTTCCAGCCGCAGATCAACCTGCCGATCTTCAACGCCGGCAGCCTGAAGGCCAGCCTGGATTACTCGAAGATCCAGAAGGACATCAACGTCGCCAAGTACGAAAAGACCATCCAGACCGCCTTCCAGGAAGTCTCCGATGGCCTGGCGGCGCGCAAGACCTTCGAAGAGCAGCTGCAGGCGCAACGCGACCTGGTACAGGCGAACCAGGACTACTACCGCCTGGCCGAACGCCGCTATCGCATCGGTATCGACAGCAACCTGACTTTCCTCGACGCCCAGCGTAACCTGTTCAGCGCCCAGCAGGCGCTGATCGGCGACCGCCTGTCGCAGCTGACCAGCGAGGTCAACCTGTACAAGGCGCTTGGCGGTGGCTGGTACGAGCAGACCGGGCAGGCCAACCAGCAGGCATCGGTGGAAGCACCGAAAGGCTGATCGGCCCTGTGACAGCAAAGAGCCCACCTGTAGCGGTGGGCTTTTTGTTTGTCGGTTGCCTGTGCAGGCGGCCTCTTCGCGGGTAAACCCGCTCCCACAATGTTTTGCATAAATTCTGAAGGCTGTGCAGTACCTGTGGGAGCGGGTTTACCCGCGAAGAGGCCAGTACAGAAAAACAATTAACCAACCGGAACATTCCGTTCGATTATCGCCCGTTTCCGTTTGCGGCGAATTGCCTCACCCCTGCCCTACCCCGCACCATCCTCTCCACGCAACGTTGCCCCGGTTCATCCCAAAAGACCCGCACCTGCAGGCCGCATCCTGCAGCGCACCGGCTCGCCCATAAAAACAAGAGATCCACGACAGATGAGCACTTTGCAACCCGCACGCCAGCTGCTGCCCGGCCTGTTGGCCATGTCCTGCGCACTCCCCGTGTTCGCCGCCGACAACGGTGGTTTCCTGGAGGACGCCAAGGCCACCCTCAACCTGCGCAACTTCTACATCAACCGCAACTTTGTCGACCCGGCCCACTCGCAGGCCAAGGCCGAGGAATGGACGCAGAGCTTCATCCTCGACGCCCGCTCAGGCTTCACCCAGGGCACCGTCGGTTTTGGCGTGGACGTACTGGGCCTGTACTCGGTCAAGCTTGACGGCGGCAAAGGCACCACCAACACCCACTTGCTGCCGGTGCACGACGATGGCCGCCCCGCCGATGACTTCGGCCGCCTAGGCGTGGCACTGAAAGCCAAGCTGTCCGAAACCGAGTTGAAAGTGGGTGAATGGATGCCGGTACTGCCGATCCTGCGCTCGGACGACGGCCGCTCGCTGCCGCAAACCTTCCGCGGCGGCCAGCTGACCTCGAAGGAAATCGCTGGCCTGACCCTGTACGCTGGCCAGTTCCGCGGCAACAGCCCACGCAACGACGCCAGCATGGAAGACATGTCACTGAACGGTAAGGCAGCGTTCACCTCCGACCGTTTCAACTTTGGCGGCGGCGAGTACACCTTCAACGACAAGCGCACGATGATCGGCCTGTGGGACGCCCAGCTCAAGGACATCTACCGCCAGCAATACCTCAATCTGGTGCACAGCCAACCCTTGGGCGACTGGACCCTGGGCGCCAACCTGGGCTACTTCATCGGTAAGGAAGACGGCGCCGAACGCGCTGGCGAACTGGACAACCGCACCGCCTCGGCCATGTTCTCGGCGCGCTATCAGGGCCACACCTTCTACGTCGGCTTGCAGAAGGTCAGCGGCGACAACGCCTGGATGCGGGTCAACGGCACCAGCGGCGGCACCCTGGCCAACGACAGCTACAACTCCAGCTTCGACAATGCCAAGGAACGCTCCTGGCAGGTGCGTCATGACTTCAACTTCGCCACCGTCGGCGTGCCAGGCCTGACCCTGATGAACCGCTACATCAAAGGTGACAACGTCACCGCAGGCGGCGTGGACGATGGCAAGGAATGGGCGCGGGAAACCGAGTTGGCCTATGTGGTGCAGTCGGGCAGCTTCAAGGACCTGTCGCTGAAGTGGCGCAACTCCACCATGCGCCGGGACTTCAGCACCAACTCGTTCGACGAGAACCGGTTGATCGTGAGTTACCCGCTGAATCTGCTTTGAATTCTTCGCGGGCACGCCCGCTCCCACAGGTTCGCCACAGTTTCAGAATCTGTGCCGAACCTGTGGGAGCGGGTTTACCCGCGAAGAGACCAGATGCCACAACAAATAACCCTAAGATATAAACAAATCAATAAACCTTCTTTGACGACATATGCAGCAACCGCTTGAATAGGCGCTTGATCCCCGCCCCAGAGCCGTGACATGGACCTCCGTCAGCTGCGCTACTTCATCGCCCTCACCGAATACCGCAGCTTCGTCCGCGCCGCCGAGGCCATGGGCATCACCCAACCTGCCTTCAGTCGCGCCATCCCGAGCCTGGAACACAGCTTCGGCAGTGCTGCAGATGACTTCACCCCGCACCTGCAGACCGAGCACCTGGCAGTGCTGCGCAGCGTGGTGCAGGCCAGCGACGCCATCGGCAGCGCCAGCGAAGAGGCCGTTGCCGAAGACCTGGCCAGCGGTCGCCTGGTGCGCCTGCACTGGCGCAACCTGCCGCCGGCGCTGGAGGTGCTGAGCGTGCGTTGCGGAGTGGTCAGCCGCAGCGGCTACCGGCTGTCGCCGGCGGCGCGAGCGATGATCGAGACGCTGATGGGGCTGGATAGGCCGGTGCGGTCTGCTGCCATTCGCTGAGCTGATGATGGTGGCAGGGGCGGGCTATCCTGAGCTATATCGGTCGCCTGTACCGGCCCTTTCGCGGGTAAACCCGCTCCCACAGGTACAGCGCAGCCCTCAGGAGTTGTGGTGACCCTGTGGGAGCGGGTTTACCCGCGAAGAGGCCAGAACAGGCAATACACCTCGATCAGGCAACCAGGGAGGCACAACAATGAAAACCCTCGTCGACCACCTGAGCCAATACGCCAGCTACCACCGCGACCCACGCAACATCGCCACCCACTTCGTCGGTATCCCGATGATCGTGCTGGCGGTGACCATCCTGCTGTCGCGCCCGGGTTGGGAGGTGGCCGGCATGTGGCTGTCCCCTGCCCTGCCGGCGGCGGCAGCCTCGGTCTGGTTCTACCTGCGTCTGGACCTGCGCTTCGGCCTGGTGATGGGGTTGTTGTTGGGGCTATGCCTGTGGGTCGGCCAGGTGCTGGCGATGCAGACGACAGCGCTGTGGCTCGGCGCCGGGCTGGGGGCGTTCGTGGTGGGCTGGATCATCCAGTTCGTTGGCCATTACTACGAAGGCCGCAAGCCGGCGTTTGTCGATGATGTCAGCGGGCTGATCATCGGGCCGCTGTTCGTGGTGGCAGAAGCTGCGTTCATGCTGGGCCTGTGCCCGGCCCTGAAGCGTGCTGTCGAGACCAACGCCGGCCCGGTGGCCATGCGGCAGAAGAATGCGGCCATGTAAACACTCCATGGCCCTACCGCTGGTATAGGCATTACTGCTGTCGCGACTCTATACCCAGTTCATCCCACACCGACTCAGCCAGGTGGAAAGTGGCATTTGCCGCCGGAATGCCGCAATAGATCGCGCTCTGCATCAGCACTTCCTTGATCTCGTCGCGGGTCACGCCGTTGTTGGCTGCCGCGCGCAGGTGCAGCTTCAGCTCGTCGTTGCGGTTCATGCCGATCAGCATGGCGATGGTAATCAGGCTTCGGGTATGCCGTGGCAGGCCCGGGCGGGTCCAGATGTCACCCCAGGCGTGGCGGGTGATCATCTCCTGGAACTCGCCATTGAAGTCGTTGAGTTTCTCCAGGCTGCGGTCCACGTGGGCATCGCCAAGCACTGCGCGGCGTACTTGCATACCGGCGTCGTAACGTTGTTTCTCGTCCATGGCGTTGTCCTCAGTGAGCCAGCAGGAAGTCGAGCACGCGGCGGCTGAAGCGCTCGCCGATTTCGACGTTGGACAGGTGTGCCGCCGGGAAGTCGACGTACTCGGCACCTTCGATACCGGCCTGCATGAAACGGCCGTGCTCCGGGGTGGTCACCACGTCTTCGGTACCGGCAACGATCAGCGCTGGCACCCGGATACGGCCCAACTGCTCGCGGTAATCGGCATCTCGCACCGCTGCGCAGTTGCCGGCATAACCTTGTGGGCTGGTTTGCGCCAGCATCTGGCAGATGCGCTGGGCTTGCGCTGGCTGGGCCTGGGCGAAGCCAGGGGTGAACCAGCGGGCGATGGAGGCATCGCGCAGGTCGACCATGGCCTGCTGGCCACCCTTGAGCACGGTGTCGATGCGGGTGTTCCACACCTCGTCGTTGGCGATTCTGGCGGCGGTGTTGCACAGGGTCAGGCTGTGCAGGCGCTGGCCTGCATTGATGCCCAGCCACTGGCCGATCAGGCCACCCATAGACAGGCCGACGAAATGCGCCTTGGCGATGTCCAGGCCATCGAGCAGGGCCAGCACGTCACGGCCCAGCTGTTCGATGCTGTAAGGGCCTTCAGTGACCAGCGACCCACCGTGGCCACGGGTATCGTAGCGCAGCACGCGCAAGTGCTGGCTCCACAGGGGAATCTGCGTGTCCCACATACCCAGGTCGGTGCCCAGCGAGTTGGACAGGAGCAGCACCGGGGCGTTTTCCGGGCCATCGATCTGGTAGTTCAAAACGCCATCGGCCAGTTGCAAGTGCGCCACAGCGGTCTCCTTCAGGCAGTGAAACGTTGATGTTCGGACACGGCGCGCGCTACCCAGACGCGGGCCTGCCCCAGGTAATGGGCAGGGTCGAGCAGGCGATCGAGTTCTTCGGCAGACAGTTCGGCGCTGACCTGCGGCTCGTCACCCAGCACGGCACGCAGGTGGCGCTGTTCGGCTACGGCGCGCTGGCAGCACTGCTCCAGCAGGTGGTGGGCGCGGTCGCGACCCAGGCGCTGGGCGAGGACGATGCTCACCGCTTCGGCCAGCACCAGCCCCTGGGTCAGGTCGAGGTTACGGCGCATGCGCACGGCATCCACCTCCATGCCATCGGCAATCACCTGGGCCTGGCGCAGTGCACCGGAGACCAGGCAGCAGATATCCGGCAGGGTTTCCCATTCGGCATGCCACAAGCCGAGGCTGCGCTCGTGCTCCTGGGGCATGGCAGCGAGCATCGTCGAGACCAGGCCCGGCACTCGGGTCGCGGCACCGATCAGTACTGCGGCGCCCACCGGGTTGCGCTTGTGCGGCATGGTCGAGGAACCGCCCTTGCCCGGCGCGGAGGGCTCGAACAGTTCCCCCGCCTCGGTCTGCATCAGCAGGCTGACATCTCGGCCGAACTTGCCCAGGCTACCCGCCACCAGGCCCAGCACCGAGGCAAACTCCACCAGACGGTCGCGCTGGGTGTGCCAGGGCTGCTCGGGCAGGCTCAGCTTGAGCTGCTCGGCCAGGGCTTCGGCCACCGGCATCGCCTTGCTGCCCAGGGCGGCCAGGCTGCCCGAGGCGCCACCAAACTGCAGCACCAGCAAGCGTGGGCGTAGCTCTTGCAGCCGTTGGCGGTGACGGGTCAAGGCGCCCAGCACACCAGCCAGTTTCATGCCCAGGGTCACCGGGGTGGCGTGCTGCAACCAGGTGCGCCCCACCAGAGGCGTGTCGGCGTACTGCAAGGCCTGGCGCGACAAGGTGTCGGCCAGTTTGCCCAGGTCGGCTTCGATCAGCTCGAGGGCAGCGCGCAGTTGCAGGACCAGGCCGGTGTCCATCGCGTCCTGGCTGGTGGCGCCCAGGTGCACGTAACGCTCGGCCTCGGGCACGCCACTGGCGATCACCTTGCCCAACGCCTTCACTAGCGGGATCGCCGAGTTGCCAGCAGTGGCGATGGCATTGGCCAGCGCGCCAACGTCATAGCGCTCGGCGTGGCAGGCCGCCTCGATGGCCGCCACCGCGCTGTGCGGGACCAGCCCGGCAGCCGCCTCGGCCCGCGCCAGCGCCGCTTCGAAATCGAGCATGCCCTGCAGGCGGCCACGGTCGGAGAAGATCTCGCGCATGGCCGGCGCGGTGATGTAGGCGTCGAACAGTTGGTTGGTCATGCCATGTCCTTAATTATCATGGTGCGCAGGTAATTCTAGACACCCCTGGTTACACACTCGGTTCGCTATCTGACTGGCAACTGGCCTTGTGCCTGACAGGACCGGCCTCTTCGCGGGCAAGCCCGCTCCCACAGGTCCCGTTGTGCAGTGGGCAACGATTATCCTGTGGGAGCGGGCTTGCCCGCGAAGAGGCCGGTACAGGTCAAACCCGCTCGATGGCCAGCGCCAAACCTTGGCCTACGCCTACGCACATGGTCGCCAGCCCCTTGCGCCCACCACTTTTCTCCAGTTGGTGAAGCGCGGTCAGCACAAGGCGCGCACCGCTCATGCCCAGCGGGTGGCCCAGGGCGATGGCACCGCCGTTGGGGTTCACCTGCGGCGCATCGTCGGCCACACCCAGCTCACGCAGCACCGCCAAACCCTGGCTGGCAAAGGCTTCGTTAAGCTCGATCACATCGAAATCATTCACCGCCACACCCAGACGCTCGGTCAACTTGCGCACCGCCGGCACCGGGCCGATGCCCATCACTCGCGGTGCAACACCGGCGCTGGCCATGCCCAGTACCCGGGCACGTGGGGTCAGGCCATGTTTCTTCACCGCCTCGGCCGAAGCCAGGATCAACGCCGCAGCACCGTCGTTCACGCCCGAAGCGTTGCCGGCGGTGACGGTCTTGTCCGGGCCGTTGACCGGCTTGAGCCTGGTCAGGGCTTCCAGTGTGGTTTCCGGGCGCAGATGCTCGTCACGCTCGACGATGGTCTCGCCCTTCTTGTGCGCGATACGCACCGGCACGATTTCTTCGGCGAAGAAACCGGCGGCCTGGGCGGCAGCAGCCTTCTGCTGGCTGCGCAGGGCAAAAGCGTCCTGGTCAGCGCGCGAAACCTGGTAATCGTCAGCCACGTTGTCGGCGGTTTCCGGCATGGAGTCCACGCCGTACTGGCTCTTCATCAGCGGGTTGATGAAACGCCAGCCGATGGTGGTGTCTTCAAGCTTCATGTTACGCGAGTAGCCGCTTTCGGCTTTGCCCATGACGAACGGGGCACGCGACATCGACTCGACGCCACCGGCAATCGCCAGCTCCATTTCGCCGCTGGCAATGGCGCGGAAGGCAGTGCCGATGGCATCCATGCCCGACGCGCACAGGCGGTTCAGGGTAACGCCCGGGACGCTCTCCGGCAGGCCGGCCAGCAGCAGCGCCATGCGCGCTACGTTGCGGTTGTCTTCACCGGCCTGGTTGGCGCAGCCGAAGAACACTTCGTCAACTTGATCCCACTGCACGCTGGGGTTGCGCTCGATCAGCGCTTTCAGCGGCACGGCGGCAAGGTCGTCGGCCCGCACGCCGGCCAGGGCGCCGCCGAAGCGGCCGATCGGGGTGCGAATGGCGTCACAGATGAATACGTCACGCATCAGGCTTCTCCTGCCACCTGGCCATGGGCCGCGGCGGTACGGGCTTCGAGGTCACGCAGGGCGGACAGCTCGACTTCGGTAGGTTCGGCAGTGGTCTGCACATCGTCGGCAAAGCGGATCGCCCAGCCAGTGTCGGCGATGATCTGCTCACGGGTCACGCCCGGGTGGATGGCGGTGACGACGAATTCGTGGGTGCCGGCTTCCGGCTCCATGATGCACAAGTCGGTGATGATGCCGACCGGGCCATCGCCTGGCAGGCCAAGGCGTTTGCGCGAGTCACCGCCTTCACCGTGGCCAACCGAGGTGATGAAGTCCAGCTTGTCGACGAAGGCACGCGGCGACTGCTTGAGGATAATCAGCACCTGCTTGGCGGAACCGGCGATTTCCGGTGCGCCACCAGCACCCGGCAGGCGGGTTTTCGGGGCGTGATAATCACCGACCACGGTAGTGTTGATGTTGCCGAAGCGGTCGACCTGGGCGGCACCGAGGAAGCCGACATCGATGCGCCCACCTTGCAGCCAGTAGCGGAAGATCTCGCCGGTCGGCACCACGGTGTCAGCGGTTTCGGCCAGTTCGCCGTCACCGATCGATAGCGGCAGCACGCTTGGCTTGGCCCCGATCGGGCCGGATTCGTAGATCAGCACCACGTCAGGCGACGAGGTCAGGCGCGCCAGGTTGGCAGCCTTGGATGGCAGGCCGATGCCGACGAAGCACACAGCACCGTTGCGCAGGCGACGGGCTGCGGCGACGGTCATCATTTCGGAAGTGGAGTAGCTCATTGTGCGGCCTCCGCAGTGCTGGCCAGCTTGGCCTTAAATTCGTTGAAATCGGCAGTGCCACGGATGTAGGTGTCGATCCAGGCGGTGAACGATTCGCGGCTGCGCGCAATCGGGTCCCAGGCCTGGTAGAAGCGGTTGTCACGCTCGTAGTAGCCGTGGGCATAGGACGGGTGCGCACCACCAGGTACCAGGCATACCGCGCTCAGGGCCCAGGTCGGCAGCACGCAGGCGTTCATCGGGGCCTGCAGGTCGTCGACGATTTCCTCGACGGTGACGATGCAGCGCTTGGCGGCCAGGGCGGCTTCCTTCTGCACACCGAGAATACCCCACAGCAGCACGTTGCCTTTGCGGTCGGCCTTTTGCGCGTGGATCACGGTAACGTCCGGGCGCACCGACGGCACCGCTGCCAGCACTTCCCCGGTGAACGGGCAGGTGACGCTTTTGATCAGCGGGTTGACCTTCGGCAGGTCGGAACCGGCGTAGGCACGCAGCACGGCGAACGGCAGGCCAGATGCACCGGCGACATAGGCGTTGGCCAGGTCGGCGTGGCTGTGCTCTTCGATTTCGATGGCGTGCGGCCACTGTTTCTCGACGGCATCACGCAGGCGGTGCAGCGAACCGACACCTGGGTTCCCCCCCCAGGAGAAGATCAGCTTGCTGGCGCAACCGGCGCCGATCAGCTGGTCGTAGATCAGGTCCGGAGTCATGCGCACCAGGGTCAGGTCGCGCTTGCCCTGACGGATGATCTCGTGGCCGGCGGCAGTCGGGATCAGGTGGGTAAAACCTTCGAGGGCGACGGTATCGCCATCCTGGATGAACTGCTTCACGGCTTCGTGAAGCGGGAGAATTGCAGCCATTTGGAGACTCCTGGTCAGGGTGCTTCGGTGAGCTCAGATTAAGGAGACTGGTGGGTGGCTTACAATCCGATAATCGACTATTTGTGCGATTATCGAACAATTTGTTGTCCTGCTACTCATTCACTACCGTGTCGAATTCTTCGCAGCACAAGGCTGCTCCTACAGGGGGCGGCGTCGCCTGTGTAGGAGCAGCCTTGTGCTGCGAAGGGCCGCAAAGCGGCCCCCGGGCCTCAAGTCGCGTCAGCGTGGCTCACCAGCCCTTTCACGATCACACCCACGGTCGCCAACCCCGCCGGCACCAGCAACGCTGTCAGTACCTGTTCGAAGTTCCAACCCAGCCCCAGCAACGTCGCACCACTCCAGGCCCCGAGAATCGCCCCGAAGCGGCCGATACCCAGCATCCACGATACCCCCGTGGCGCGGCCTTGGGTGGGATAGAAACGCGCCGCCAGCGACGGCATCGCCGACTGGGCGCCGTTCACGCACATGCCGGCGACCAGCACCAGCGTGGCCAATACGGTGATGTTGCCCAGGCTCTGCCCCACGGCGTAGGCGAACACCCCGGCCAGCAGGTAGAAAATGCCGATCACCTTGTGCGGATTGAAGCGGTCCATGGCCCAGCCCACGCCGACGGCACTCAGCACGCCACCGAACTGGAACAGGGCGCCGATGAAAGCAGCCTGCTCCATGCTCGCGCCGCTGTCGCGCATCAAGGTTGGCAGCCAGCTGGTCAGCAGATAGACGATCACCAGGCCCATGAAGTAGGTCAGCCACAGCAACATGGTGCCCGTGCCGTAAGTGCCGGAGAAGATCAGCGCAAACACGTTGCGCGCGGCCACCGCCTTCTGTTCCGGTACGCTGAAGCTGCCCGCCTCGGCCACGACCTGCGGCGCGATGGGCGACAAGGTCTTGCGCACCTTGTCGGTACCCCGGTTACGCACCACCAGGAACCGCGCCGACTCCGGCAACCACACCATCAGCACCAGCGCCAGCAGCAACGGCAGCACGCCACCGATCACCAGCAGGCTGTGCCAACCGTAGGCCGGGATCATCTTGGCGGAAATGAAACCACCACCGGCCATACCCAGGTTGAAGCCGCAGAACATGCTGGTCACCAGCAGCGACTTGAGGCGCTCGGGGGTGTATTCAGACAAAAGCGTAGTGGCGTTGGGCATGCCTGCGCCAAGGCCCAGACCGGTCAGAAAGCGCAACACCAGCAACTGGTCGACGTTGCTGGCATAGGCCGAGGCCAGGCTGAAGCCGCCGAATACCAGCACCGCGCCGACCAATACGCCCTTGCGGCCAAAACGGTCGGCCAGCGGGCCGGAACCGAGGGCACCGAACACCATGCCGATCAATGCAGCGCTCATGACCGGGCCGAGGCTGGCGCGGTCAATCCCCCACTCCTGCGACAGGGCCGGGGCGATGAAGCCCATGGCAGCGGTGTCCAGGCCATCGAGGAAGACGATCAGGAAGCACAGCAGTACAACCCGCCACTGGTAGCGGGACAGCGGCTGCTGATTGATGAACGACTGGACGTCGAGGCTTTTGCCGACGTTGGTTTGCGCTTGGTTCATTGTTGTTATCCAGAATGAGGGGCACAGCCGGACCACTGCACGCGATCAACCGGTACAGAGGACGATAGTTGGAGGAATGCAGCTGGCGTCAGCCTGGATACAACGGTACTGCGCGCGGGTGCGGCCGCGGCAGCGAGGGGACAGTATTCATGGTAAGTGCCTCTGATGTTTTTCTTGTTCGGTCGGCACAGCCGACCGTTGCGAGAGACATTAATCAGCAGGCGGAGGCGGCGCAATTCACCGCGAACGACACTGTGCGTTTATCGCACAGGAAAGGGTTTTTACTGTTTTATTTTGGGGGCACAAAGCGCCCGGGGGCACTTCAGCCAAACAACTGATGGCAAAGGTCCCGGCTCGCCGCCAACAAAATCGGCAAGAACCGCTGCTCCAGCTCACTGCGCGTCACCCGCCCAACGTGGGTACTCACATTCAACGCCGCCAACACCTGCCCCGAGGCGTCATACACGGGCACTGCAATCGAACGCAGCCCCTGCTCCAGCTCCTGGTCCACCACGCACCAGCCCTGGGCACGTACCTGCTGGATACAGGCGAACAGTGACTCGGGGTCATGCAAGGTACGGCTGGTACGCGCCTTCAGGTCGGCACGTTCCAGGTATTCACGCAGGCTGGTGTCGTCCATGGCCGCCAACAGAATGCGCCCCATGGATGTGCAATAGGCAGGCAGGCGCCCGCCCACCGAGAGGTCGACCGAAATCAGCCGCTCCACCGTGGCCGAGCGGGCTATATAAAGAATGTCGTCACCTTCGAGCGTAGCCATGTTGGCCGCCTCGTGCAGCTGGTCGCTGATGCGGTCCAGGTAAGGCTGGGCAGAAATCGCCAGCGGTGTCGACGACAGGTACGCATGCCCGAGCGTCAGCACTTTGGGCAACAGCGAATAGGTGCGCCCGTCGGTGGTGGCATAACCCAGCTTGATCAACGTGTGCAGGCAACGGCGCACCGCCGCCCGGGGGATTTCTGTGCGGTGGCTGATCTGGGCGATGGTCAGGTGGCGCTTGCGTTCCTGGAAGGCCTGGATCACAGCCAGGCCACGCGCCAGGGAGGTCATGAAATCCGGGTCGCCGGTAAAGGCCTGGATGCGCTTGGCCGGGGAAGCCACGATCGGCGGTGCCAGGGCTGCCGAGGCAGATCGTGCCTGCTCCGGATTGGCCGACTCTGGATTGACGGAATCGTTGGCCAGGGTTTCGTCACTCATCGCACACCTCAAAAAAACGCCCACTCGTGCGATTATCGAACAAACGGCCGATAATCGCAATTGACCGCTGACACTTTTACTTATACCTTTCTCATGCCACTTGTGGCTTCTTTGGAGAGACTGGTCAGGTACCCACCGTAGAAGTCCCCAGGCAACGGCCTCGTCTTTTGGCGAGGCCGTTTTTCATTCCATACCCTGTTGATGGTCCCGCTAATGCACTGCAGCGAACTTCTATCAGTCTCGCCTTTCAAACTTGCATGAAAGGCCCAAACTGTTGTCGGATGCATCCCGTTACTTGCGTCAGGTGATGTCAGGGTTAGGTAAATAACGATGTTCGGCGAAATCTCGGTTGCTATAATCGATTACGCAGGCCTCGACGATGCCTTGGCAATGGAGCCTTCCGCTGTATCAAGCCGTTGCGGCCAGCAAGGTATGTGCACGCTGCACAACGCATAACAACAGTCATCAAACTTAATTCAGGTACTACTGTGACGAAAGATGAACTGCGCGCGGAACTCGAGCGCCAGGCTGAACGTTACAAGGACGTTTACGGTGGCGAAGTCACTACTTACGCCGCCCAACCGGATCCGGAACGCAAACCTTGGCGCAAGCGTGCCAGCGTGCGCGACCAAGCCTTCAGCCAGGAACTGGAACGTATGGAGAAGGAACTGCGCAGCGACAATCCCTGACTCCCGGGACCACGCCAGCGCGTCGTCGCCCGGCCTGCCCGGGCGCGGTCGATCTTTACTGTCAGGCCGAAGATGAAATGGAATCACACAAATTTCATACGGCCGTTTGAATAGTGGCGAAGCGGCTTTTTCTTCAATTTTTTGTCTGATTTAGCCGGATTTTGTGCTTTTTAGCGGACATTTACCTACCTGTACCTACCGCCGCACACATCGCACTTGCGTCAGGAAGATTGCCATCGGTCTGTCGCAGATGCATCGATTGCCAAGGTTTTCTGGCATAATCCCGCCCCCCTATGACCGCCAGACAACCTTCATGATCGATTTATTCAGCGGACTGGATGCCTGGGTATTGGTGAGCCTGCTGCTCGCCTTGACCTTCGTACTCGCCTTCGAGTTCATCAATGGCTTTCATGACACCGCCAACGCGGTAGCTACCGTCATCTATACCAAAGCCATGCCGCCGCACCTCGCCGTGTTCTTCTCCGGCGTGTTCAACTTCCTTGGCGTTCTGCTCGGCGGTGTCGGGGTGGCCTATGCCATCGTGCACCTGCTGCCGGTAGAACTGCTGATCAATGTGAACACCGGACACGGCCTGGCCATGGTCTTCTCGCTGCTGGCTGCGGCCATCACCTGGAACCTGGGCACGTGGTACTTCGGCATCCCCGCCTCCAGCTCGCACACGCTGATCGGCTCCATCCTCGGCGTCGGCCTGGCCAATGCCCTGATCAACGACATCCCGCTGGGCGACGGTGTCAACTGGCAGAAGGCGATCGACATCGCCATGTCGCTGGTGGTCTCGCCCATGGCCGGCTTCGCTGTTGCCGCCCTGGTTCTGATCGGCCTGAAGTGGTGGCGCCCGCTGTCAAAGATGCACAAGACCCCCGAGCAGCGCCGCAAGCTCGACGACAAGAAGCACCCACCGTTCTGGAACCGCCTGGTACTGGTGGTCTCGGCCATGGGCGTGAGTTTCGTGCACGGCTCCAACGACGGCCAGAAGGGCATTGGCCTGATCATGCTGGTGCTGATCGGTATCGTCCCGGCCAAGTTCGTCCTCGACCTGAACAGCACCACCTACCAGATCGAGCGTACCCGTGACGCCACCCTGCACATGAGCCAGTTCTACCAGCGCAACGCCGCCACTCTGGGCGAGTTCCTGGCGCTGGGCAAGGCCAAGTCCAGCGACCTGCCGGAGCAGTTCAGCTGCAACCCGCAACAGACTGAGCCGACCATTGCCGCGTTGCAGTCCTCGCTGCAGGGCGTGACCGACTACCACAGCCTCAGTGCCGACCAGCGTGTCGAAGTGCGCCGCTACCTGCTGTGCCTGGACGACACGGCGAAGAAAGTCGGCAAACTGCCAGGCCTGGAGGCCCGTGAAAAGGCCGACCTGGAAAAACTGCGCAAAGACCTGACCGCCACCACTGAGTACGCCCCGTTCTGGGTGATCGTGGCCGTCGCCCTGGCCCTGGGCCTGGGTACCATGGTCGGCTGGAAGCGCGTGGTACTGACCGTTGGCGAAAAGATCGGCAAGCAAGGCATGACCTATGCCCAGGGCATGTCGGCGCAGATCACCGCGGCTTGCGCCATCGGCATGGCCAACATCTTCGCCCTGCCGGTATCGACTACCCACGTGCTGTCGTCCGGTGTGGCCGGCACCATGGTCGCCAACAAGAGCGGCCTGCAAGGCGGTACCGTGAAGACCATCCTGCTGGCCTGGGTACTGACCCTGCCTGCGTCGATGGGCCTGGCGGCCGGCCTGTTCTGGCTGGCGTCCAAAGCCATTGGCTGAGTGATACGGTTCTGAAAGAGGCGGCCTTCGGGTCGCCTTTTTTCTGTACCGGCACCTTCGCGGGTAAACCCGCTCCCACAGGTAATGCACAGCTCTTGATATCTGTGGTGAACCTGTGGGAGCGGGTTTACCCGCGAAGGGGCCGGTACAGGCAACCTACCTTTTCCTGCCCCCCAGCAACGACCCCATCAACCCCCGCACCAGTTGCCGCCCCAACTGGTTGGCCGCCTGGCGCACCGCCGACTTGATCGCCTGCCCCGCCGCACTCTGCAAAAACTCACCGGCCGTGTCGGCAAAGCTCTCCTCATCAGCTTTGGGTTGTGGCACCGGCTCCACCGGTTCGCCCTTGCGCTGGGTCAGCATTTCATAGGCCGATTCACGGTCCACCGGCTTGTCGTAACGCCCCGCCAGCGGCGAAGCGGCAACCAGCGCACTGCGCTCAGCCGCGCTCAAGGGCCCGATACGCGATTGCGGCGGTGCAATCAGCACTCGTTGCACCATCGCTGGTGTGCCTTTCTCTTCCAGGGTTCCCACCAACGCCTCGCCAATACCCAGCTCGGTCAGCACCGCCAGGGTGTCGAACGCCGGATTGGGGCGAAAGCCATCGGCCACCGCCCGCAGCGACTTCTGCTCCTTGGCAGTAAACGCCCGCAAGCCATGCTGAATGCGCAAGCCCAACTGGGCCAGCACCGCATCCGGCAAGTCCCCCGGCGACTGGGTGACGAAGTACACCCCCACGCCCTTGGAGCGGATCAGCCGCACCACCTGCTCCAGGCGATCCTGCAATGCCTTGGGCGTATCGTTGAACAGCAAGTGCGCTTCATCGAAGAACAATGCCAGCACCGGCTTTTCGGCATCGCCGCGCTCGGGCAACTGTTCGAACAACTCAGCCAGCAGCCACAGCAGGAAGGTCGCGTACACCTTGGGTGCCTCATGCACCAACCGGCTGGCGTCCAGCAGGTGGATACGTCCACGACCATCCGGGTCAGGCCGCAAGAGGTCCTCAAGCTGCAACCCCGGCTCACCGAACAGCGCCTCGGCGCCCTGCTGCTCCAGGGTAGCGAGTCGGCGCAACAGGGCCTGGGTGGAGGCGGTGGTCATCAGCGCGCTGTCTTCGCCCAGCAGTTGCGGATTGTCCTTCAGGTGCGCGAGCAGCGCCTTGAGGTCCTTGAGGTCGAGCAGCAGCAGGCCTTCACGGTCGGCTACCTTGAACGCCGCGTACAGCGCCGCCTGTTGGCTGTCGGTCAGTTCCAGCAAGTTGCCCAGCAGCAGCGGCCCCATTTCACTGAGGGTGGTCCGCAGCGGGTGGCCGGCCTGCCCGGCAATGTCCCACAGGCTCACCGGGTAAGCCTGGGGCGTGTGCCCCAGCCAGGGCATGCCGGCGATACGCTCGGCCACCTTGCCCTGCGGCGTACCAGCAGCGCCCAGGCCGCACAGGTCGCCTTTGACATCGGCGGCAAATACGGCCACCCCCGCGTCACTGAACGCTTCCGCCAGATGCTGCAGGGTGACGGTCTTGCCAGTACCCGTCGCGCCCGCCACCAGGCCATGGCGGTTGGCCAGCCTCATCGCCTGCCCAATTGGCTGGCCATCCGGGCCAGCGCCTACAACGATGGTCGAAAATTCCGACATCTCTTTAATCCTCTGCTCAAGCTTTACCCTAATTCGGCCGATACCTGTGGGTGATATTCGCCTTAATAGAGAGGGACAACCGAAAAGGGACTTTTCGGGATGTTGCACTGCTTTGCGACTCCACGCGTGCAAACGCCTGATATAAAACCTTAGCGGAACCGATTACGCCATGAACAAAAGCCTTCGTTTCAGCCACAAGATTCTTTTGGCCGCATCACTGATCGTGATACTCGCCTTCAGCCTGTTCACGCTCTACAACGATTACCTCCAGCGTAATGCGATCCGCGAGGACCTGGAAAACTATCTGGCTGAAATGGGCGCTTCCACTTCGACCAACATCCGCAACCTGTTCGAAGGCCGTATCAAGCTGGTGGAAAACCTGGCACAGAACATTGCCCAGGACCCGGCCAACGCAGAAACTCTGTTGGGCCAGAATGCACTGATCTCAAGCTTTCTCACGGTATACGTGGGCAAGGTCGACGGCGGCTTCAGCGTGCGCCCGGACACGAAGATGCCCGACGGCTACGACCCACGCACCCGCCCTTGGTACAAGGACGGCATGAACGCCGCCGGCGCGATCCTGACCGAGCCGTACATCGACATGGCCACCAACAAGATGGTCATCGGCATCATCAACAAAGTTTCCAGCAGTGTCGGCGTGGTCGGTGGTGACCTGGCCCTGGACGGCCTGGTGCAGATCATCAACTCGCTGAACTTCGGTGGCATGGGCTACGCCTTCCTGGTCAACGACCAGGGCAAGATCCTGGTGCACCCGGACAAAGACCTGGTGATGAAGTCGCTGTCGGACCTGTTCCCGCAGCACACGCCGAAACTGACCAGTGAGCTGACCGAAGTGCAGAGCGAAGGCCAGGCCCGCCTGCTGACCTTCACTCCGATCACCGGCCTGCCGTCGGCCAACTGGTACATCGGCCTGTCGGTGGACAAGGACAAGGCCTTCTCGATGCTCAGCACCTTCCGCACCTCGGCAGTGATTGCCACGCTGGTGGCGGTAGTGATCATCATCGGCCTGCTTGGCCTGCTGATCCGTGTGCTGATGCAGCCGCTGCACACTATGACCCGCGCCATGGAAGACATCGCCGAAGGTGAAGGCGACCTGACCAAGCGCCTGCGTATCCACAACCACGACGAATTCGGCATCCTGGGCAGCGCCTTCAACCGTTTCGTCGAGCGTATTCACAGCTCGATTCGCGAAGTGTCCTCGGCCACCGAGCAGGTCAACGAAGTGGCCCTGCGGGTCATCAGCGCCTCGAACTCGTCGATGACCAACTCCGACGAACAGTCCAACCGCACCAACAGCGTGGCCGCCGCCATTAACGAACTGGGCGCCGCCGCCCAGGAAATTGCCAGCAACGCCGCCCAGGCTTCGCAGCACGCCAGCTCGGCGCGGTTGCTGGCCGAAGAAGGGCAGCAGGTGGTGGAACGCAACATTGCGGCAATGAACCGCCTGTCCGACCTGATCGTCACTTCCAGCGCGCATATCGAGACGCTGAACAGCAAAACCGTCAACATCGGCCAGATCCTCGAGGTGATCACCAGCATTTCCCAGCAGACCAACCTGCTGGCGCTGAACGCGGCCATCGAAGCGGCCCGTGCCGGTGAAGCCGGGCGTGGTTTTGCCGTGGTCGCCGATGAAGTACGCAACCTGGCGCACCGCACCCAGGAGTCGGCGCAACAGGTGCAGACCATGATCGAAGAACTGCAGGTCGGCGCCCGCGAATCGGTCGAGACCATGGACCAGAGCCAGCGCCATAGCCAGGACAGCATGCAGATCGCCAACCAGGCCGGTGAGCGGCTTGACAGCGTTACCGTACGTATCGGCGAAATCGACGGCATGAACCAGTCGGTGGCCACCGCCACCGAAGAGCAGACCGCCGTGGTCGAGGCGATCAACATGGACATCAACGAGATCAACATGCTCAACCAGGAAGGCGTGGAAAACCTGCAGGCCACCCTGCGCGCCTGCTCTGACCTGGAGCAGCAGGCCGGCCGCCTGAAGCAGCTGGTGGGCAGCTTCCGCATCTGATCGCAAACCGCGTCGCCTGCTTCGCAGGTGAACCCGCTCCCACAGGAACTGCACAGACCCCGGGGCCTGTGTAATCCCTGTGGGAGCGGGTTAACCGGCGAAGAAGCCCACACCGCTCCCCGCCTTTCCCGCCCGCCCAACCTCGATCGAACAAACTATCCTTCTGATAGGTCCACCTTTAGGCGCGTCATCGCCGGCCCGTTAGCGCCAGATGACAGACCCGAAGACGATCCCGGAGGGATGCTGATCGTGCACATCGCCGACATCACCATGTTCTACGCCCCCGCCAGCGGCGGCGTACGTACCTATCTTGATGCCAAACACCACCGCCTCGGCGCCATTCAGGGCGTGCGTCACAGCTTGCTGATACCTGGTGCCAGCGCGCAACACGCCGATGGCATCTACCAGGTGCCCGCACCGCCGCTGCCGTTCGGCAACGGCTACCGCTTCCCGGTGCGCCTGGCCCCTTGGTGCAATGTGCTGCGCAGGCTCAAGCCCGACCTGATCGAAGTCGGCGACCCCTACCTGACCGCCTGGGCTGCGCTGGAGGCACGACGCAAACTCGATGTGCCGGTGATCGGCTTCTACCACTCCGATCTGCCGCTGCTGGTCAGTAACCGCATGGGTAACTGGTTCACCCCCAATGTCGAGGCCTACGTCAGCAAGCTGTACGGCAATTTCGACCGGGTCCTGGCCCCCAGCCAGGTCATGGCCGACAAGTTGCGCCGCCTGGGAGTGCGGGATGTGCACGTGCAGCGCCTGGGCGTCGACCTGGCCACCTTCCACCCCAGCCAGCGCGACCCGCAACTGCGTGCCGAACTGGGCATTGCCGATACCAGTCGCCTACTGATCTATGCCGGCCGTGGCTCGCGGGAAAAGAACCTGCCGGTGCTGCTCGAGTGCATGCGGCATCTGGGCCACCCCTACCACTTGCTGCTGGTGGGTTCGAACATGCCGGCCAACGTGCCGCAGAACGTCAGTGTGATCGATCACTTCTGCCCGGCACCAGAAGTCGCCCGGCTGATGGCCAGCGCCGACCTGCTGGTGCACGCCGGCGACCAGGAAACCTTCGGCCTGGTCATTCTCGAAGCGATGGCCAGCGCCACGCCGGTGGTGGCGGTGCGCGCCGGTGCTTTCGGCGAAATCGTCAACGAACAGTGCGGGCGCTTGTGCCGCCCCAACGATAGCCAAGCCATGGCGACGGCTGTGCAAGAGGCGTTCGAGGCCGGTGTGCGTAAACTCGGGGCACAGGCTCGACGCCATGTCGAGCAGCACTATTCGTGGGACAACGTGGTAGCCGGCCTGCTGCAGCACTACCAGGCCGTGCTCGGCCACCAGCCGCAGGTTCGTGCCCATGGTTGAGCCACTACCCACATCGCGCAGCCTGATGCTGGTGCTGCACGATGTCGCACCCGAGACCTGGCCCGACTACCAACCCTTCGTCCAGGCCATCGACGCCATCGGCGGCATCCCCATGACCTGGCTGGTGGTGCCAGACTTTCACCACTGCAACCCCCTGCAGCGCTCACCCACCTTCTGCCGCTTGCTCGAACGGCGCCTGGCCAGAGGTGACGAACTCGCTCTGCATGGTTTCTACCATGCCGACAACGGCCCGCCACCGCGCACGCCCGGCGAATACGTCATGCGTCGCATCTATACCCATGAAGGCGAGTTCTACGCCCTCGACCAGCAGCAGGCCCTGCAACGCCTGGAGCACGGCCTGGCCCTGTTCGGCCAGCAGGGCTGGCCAGTGGCCGGTTTCGTCGCGCCCGCCTGGCTGATGAGCGAAGGCACCCGCCAGGCACTGCGCCGCCTGCCGCTGCGCTACACCAGCACGCCGCAGCACCTGTACCGCTTGCCGGACTTCACCGCGATCAAGGCCCCAGGGCTGGTCTGGAGCGCCCGCAGCGCCTGGCGCCGAAGCCTGTCACGGGTGCTGTGCGACTGGCAATGCCGGCGCTGGCGCGACGCCGAGACCTTGCGCCTGGGCCTGCACCCGGTGGACATGCGTCATCGCGCGTCGCGCGACTACTGGCTGAACACCTTGCACACGCTGCTGGAACAGGGGCGTGAGCCCCTGACCAAGTCCACCTGGCTCGACCGCCAGGCCAACGCATGAACCGCCTGGCGTGGCTGGTACCGGCATTGCTCGGTGGCAGCGAGTTGTTGCCGAGGCTGCAGCGTTTCGCCCCCAGCCTGATGTTGACCCTGCTGGGCATGATCCTGCTGTGCTGGGTCATCAACGCCATTCGCCTGCGCCTGCTGCTCGGCCAGCAAGGCACAAGGCTTGGGCGCCTGCGCAGCCTGGGCGTGGTGATGGCCACCGAGTTCGCCATCTGCACCACCCCCGGCGGCAGCGGCGGCCCGTTGACCCTGATCGCCCTGCTGGCACGCGACCGTATCGGCCCGGCACGCAGCGGCGCGGTGTTTGCCATGGACCAGCTGAATGACCTGGTGTTCTTTTTCTGCGCGATGCTGGCGATTGCCGGTTATTCGCTGTTCCACAGCCTGGGCCACAGCCAGCAGAACATGTTGCTGGGCAGTGCGTTGCTGCTGTGCACGGCACTGGCCGGGGTGATTGGCCTGTTGCGCTACCGACGCACGGTGATGCGCGTGAACGGCAAGTTGCTGCGCCGCCTGGGCATGAGCCGGCAGCGCAAACGCCGCTGGGCGCGCAAACTGCTGCACTTCGTCGACGCGCTGCTGCAGACCTGGCGCCTGCCCAAGCGCACGCTGACCTTGGTGTTCACCCTGACCTGCGCCCATTGGGGCCTGCGCTACAGCGTGTTGTACCTGGTCTTGAGAGGGTTGGGGGTAGACCTGGCGTGGATCCCCAGCTTCCTGGTGCAGATGCTTTCGCTCAGTGCCGGCCAGTTCAGCCTGCTACCTGGCGGTGCCGGTGCCGCCGAGCTGACTTCCGCCAGCCTGCTGACACCACTGGTGGGCAGTTCGACCGCGGCTGCGGCGATCCTGATATGGCGGGCGGTCACTTACTACTTTTATCTGCTGGCGGGTGGGCCGGTGTTCGTGTGCCTGCTGGCGCGCCCGCTGCTGGAGCGCTGGCGGCGTCAGGTGGGTTGAGCTGCTGCCACAGTTCGGCAGCGCCGGGGAAATCGGTGCCATCGGTGTCGGCCAGGGCTTCAGGGTCGTAGCGGGCCAGGCAGCCTTCACCGAGGGTGGGTGGGGGTGAGGCGGTGGGGTTGTTGCGGGTCTTGGTCATTGGGTATCCCTCAAGATTGCCGGGGCTGCTGCGCAGCCCCAAGATCTCACCGACAACCCGACTCTGTCAGTCAAACACCACAGTCTTGTTGCCATGCACCAGCACCCGATCTTCCAGGTGATAACGCAGGCCACGGGCCAGCACCATCTTCTCCACATCACGGCCAAACCGGACCATGTCGTCGATGCTGTCGGCATGGCTGACACGTACCACGTCCTGCTCGATGATCGGGCCGGCGTCCAGCTCTTCGGTGACGTAATGGCAGGTCGCACCGATCAGCTTCACACCACGCAGGGCGGCTTGGTGATAGGGCTTGGCGCCGACGAACGACGGCAGGAAGCTGTGGTGGATGTTGATTACCTTCTCAGCATAGTCCTGGCACAGTTGCGGCGGCAGGATCTGCATGTAGCGGGCCAGCACCACCACGTCGGCGGCGTGCTCCTGCACCAGGCGCGACACTTCGGCAAAGGCCGGTGCCTTGTCCTTGGGGTCGACCGGTACATGGAAGAACGGAATACCGTGCCATTCGACCATGCTGCGCAAATCGTTGTGGTTGGAGATCACGCAAGGGATCTCACAGTCCAGTTCATCGGTGTGCCAACGGTGCAGCAGGTCGGCCAGGCAGTGCGACTCGCGGCTGGCCATGAGCACTACGCGCTTTTTCTGTGCCGAGTCGGTAATGCGCCAGGTCATGGAGAACTCTTCGGCGATCGGCGCAAACGCCTCGCGGAAGGCTTCGATACCGAACGGCAGCGATTCGGCGCGGATTTCATGGCGCATGAAGAACCAACCGCTCTGCTCATCGGAGTGGTGGCTGGCTTCGTTGATCCAGCCATTGTACAAGGCCAGGAAATTACTGACTTTCGCCACGATGCCAACACGGTCGGGGCAGGCGATCACCAGACGATAGGTGCGCATGAATGAGACTCCAGAACTTCGCAAAGGCGCTCATTCTAGCGGCCCGCCAGGAAAAACGCAGTATTGATCGCAGTGGCCGTAGCCTGTGTACCTGGACGAGATGCATTGCCGGCATTCTCTGACAGGCATGAGGAAATGCCGGATTAATTGTAAATTTTTGTTCACGTAGAGAAATGGTTGTCACACCTTAGTTAACAGTTAATTGCCCAACAATATGTTTACTTGCGAGTATTGCCTGTCTATTATTGCTCCACACATTTCTGAACACGCATTAAGGAACACTCCATGTCCCTGATCAACGAGTACCGCGCTACCGAAGAAGCCATCAAGGAACTTCAGGCCCGCCTGGCCAACCTGTCGCAGGATGACAAGCTGAAGAAAGAACTGGAGTTCGAAGGCAAACTGCGCGCCCTGATGGGTGAGTACTCCAAGTCGCTGCGCGACGTGATTGCCCTGCTCGACCCAGAGTCGAAACTGAGCAAGGCACCTCGTGGTGCGGTCAAGACTACTGCTACCAAGCGTGCGCGCAAGGTCAAGCAATACAAGAACCCGCACAACAATGAAGTGATCGAAACCAAAGGCGGCAACCACAAGACCCTGAAAGAGTGGAAAGCCAAGTGGGGTGGCGATGTGGTTGAAAGCTGGGCGACCCTGCTGGACTGATTGTCCACACACCCCTGCTGCTTATCGCAAACAAAAACGCCGGCACATTGCCGGCGTTTTTGTTTGTCCGCGTTTTTTGTCAGCCCTCAGCCAATTGCAAACTGTGCCTGCAGTTGCCGGGCATGCACCTGCCAGGCCTCCAGCACTCGCCGCCCCGCCTCGTCGGCGCCCTCCCAGGCCTGCTGCCGGGCCTGTTCGAAGTCGCCCAGCGTATTCGGCGCGCCCCACTGCGGGTCGCTCAGGCGCTGCTGGCAGAAGCTGAACCAGCGTTGCCGCTCTTCACCGGTCAAGGTCTCGGGGAAGTTGCGCGCCCGGTAACGGAATAACAGTTCGGGCAGGCGCGGGTCATCGAACATCCAGTGCCCACGGCCCAACTGCGCCGGTTCCAGCGCACGAACTTGCTCACATAAACGGCGGTCACGGTCCCCCAGAAATCCGTCATACAACTGTTGTTCCGGGTCTTCACTCGGGGCGAAGTCTTCCTTGCCGTAGATGTACTCCAGCTTGTCTTGCCATTGCGCCTGTTGCCTGGCCAGTTCTTCGCCGCGCAATTGTAACAACGTCAAGTCCAGGCCCAACCGTTGTTGATCGGCCGGGCGCAATACCGAGAGTGGCGCCAGCACCGGGCAGCGATTGATCTGCACCAGTTTGAGCGGAACGGGTAATTCTCCCTCGGCCAGTTCTTCATGGCGGGTATACAAACGCTGGCGTAGAACTTCAGCACTTTCCCGTAGTAGCGGTAAGGTTTCCTGATGCAGGTCGCAGACAATCAGCGCATTACGATTACGTGGGTGCCAGGCCAATGGCAATATGACACCAAGGTAATTACGTGCAGCCGAAAAGCGCCCGGATATATGCACCAATGGCTGCAACAAACGGATCTGCTCCATCACTTTATGCTTGCTGCGCAACTGGAACAGCCAGTCATACAACCTGGGCTGTTTCTGCCGGATAAGGCGGGCCAGGGCGATGGTCGCCCGCACGTCGGAAAGCGCTTCGTGAGCCTGACCATGGTCGATGCCATTGGCCTTGCTCAGCAGCTCCAGGCGCAGGCTGGTGCGCCCATCCTGTTGCGGCCACTCGATGCCATCCGGGCGCAACGCATAGGCTGTGCGCACGATATCGATCAGGTCCCAGCGGCTGTTGCCACCCTGCCACTCCCGGGCATAAGGGTCGAAAAAGTTGCGGTACAGGCTGTAGCGGGTCACTTCGTCGTCGAAGCGCAGCGTGTTGTAGCCGGCGCCACAGGTACCTGGTTGCGCCAGTTGCGCGTGCACCCGGGTCATGAACTCGGCTTCGCACAGGCCTTGCTCGGCCAACAATTGCGGGGTGATGCCAGTCACCAGACAGGCGGCCGGGTGCGGCAGGATATCGTCGGAAGGCCGGCAATAAAGGCTGATCGGCTCGTCGATCTCGTTGAGGTCGAAGTCGGTGCGCACGCCAGCCACCTGTAGCGGCCGGTCGCAGCGCGGGTTGATGCCGGTGGTTTCGTAGTCGTGCCAGAAAATGCTGGAGGTCACGGGGTCGTCCTGTATCGAGGTCGACCCGATTCTAGCGCGATTCTGGCGCGACTCCAGCGAGCCAAGGCTTCGTGGGCTCGGGGCTCAGGCGGAAGCGTTGGCAGGGCGAAAACTGAAAAAGTCGCGCAACGAGTGGACGAATTCGTCGTACTCGCGGGGCGCCTGCAGCAGCATGAAGCCCGAATCGTAGTGCCCGGGTGTCTGGTCTTCGCGGCACCACAGGCAGCTGGCGGTAAGGTTGACGAATTGATGCCCGCCGCCGACCAGCGGCAGGCGCAATTGCAGATCGTAGTCGGGCCCGACCAGCACAGGTAGCTGGCTGATCAGCATCAGCCCGTCTTCAGAGGCATTGCCCAGTTGACCGATCGCCTGACCGGTAAAGCGGTTGAACACCTTGAGGACACAAGGCAACTGATGGCGTTCGATGTGGCGCTTGTTGAACATGATCGCAAGTGCAGTCCGTATCCGATGCCAGGAATACGTGGAACTGGCGGTTGTTGTAACACCTGAGTTACAGATTAGCTCAGCATGCACTGCAAATCCCGTGAAAAAATTCAAACCTTGGTGTTAACGCCAAGGTGCGGCGGTCACCGGGTTGGCCACGGCAGCTTCGGCGCCGCGCCAATGGCCAAGTTTCTCCAAGGTCTGCAGGCGTGCCTGGGCGCGATAGGCATACTCATTGCCCGGGTACTGCTGGATCAGGTACTGGTAAGTCTGCGCGGCATCCACGTACAAGGCCTGGCGTTCCAGGCACTGACCACGCAGCAGCGACACCTCGGGGTGGATGAACGGTCGCGCACGGCTGGTGCGGTCGACCTGCGACAGCTCGAGCATGACCCGTGCGCAATCGCCACGGTCGTAGGCGCGGTAGGCATTGTTCAGGTGGTGGTCCATGGACCAGCGGGTGCAGCCGACGGCACTGGCCGCCAGAGCTAAAACGATCAGGGCTCGCATGGGGGTCTCCTTTGATGCCAGTGTATCGGCCTTTGCCGGCAAATCTTCACACCCTTTTGCAAGGATACCCTGCCCGTTCAAATGCCACCCTGCCTTGGTCGCAGGTAGTGCAACGGAACAATGACTACAGCGAGATTCAGGAGTAGCCTTTCGCTGCGCTTCACTATAGGAGTCTGTGCATGAGCATCCGCCGTACCAAAATCGTCGCCACCCTTGGCCCCGCCAGCAACTCGCCGGAAGTGATCGAACAGCTGATCCTCGCCGGCCTGGACGTGGCACGCCTGAACTTCTCCCACGGCACTCCGGACGAGCACAAGGCCCGCGCGCGCCTGATCCGAGAAATCGCCGCAAAGAACGGCCGCCATGTTGCACTGCTGGGCGACCTGCAGGGTCCGAAGATCCGCATCGCCAAGTTCGCCAACAAGCGCATCGAATTGAAGATCGGTGACAAGTTCACCTTCTCCACTGCCCACCCGCTGACCGAAGGCAACCAGGACATCGTCGGTATCGACTACCCCGACCTGGTCAAGGACTGCGGCGTTGGTGACGAATTGCTGCTCGACGATGGGCGCGTGGTCATGCGCGTCGAGACCGCCACCGCAGATGCCCTGCACTGCGTGGTGATCATCGGTGGCCCGCTGTCGGACCACAAAGGCATCAACCGTAAAGGTGGCGGCCTGACCGCACCGGCCCTGACCGAAAAAGACAAGGCCGACATCAAACTGGCCGCGGAAATGGACCTGGACTACCTGGCCGTGTCCTTCCCGCGTGACGCCAGCGACATGGAATACGCGCGCAAGCTGCGCGATGAAGCCGGCGGCAGCGCCTGGCTGGTGGCCAAGATCGAACGCGCCGAAGCGGTGGCCGACGACGAGACCCTCGACAAGCTGATCCTCGCCTCCGACGCCGTCATGGTCGCTCGTGGCGACCTGGGCGTGGAAATCGGCGACGCCGAGCTGATCGCCATCCAGAAAAAGATCATCCAGCACGCCCGTCGCAACAACAAGGCGGTGATCGTGGCGACCCAGATGATGGAGTCGATGATCCAGAACCCGATGCCGACCCGCGCCGAAGTGTCCGACGTGGCCAACGCCGTGCTGGACAACACCGATGCGGTGATGCTGTCGGCCGAGAGTGCCGCCGGTGCCTACCCGATCGAAGCCGTCCAGGCCATGGCCCGCATCTGCCTGGGTGCCGAAAAGCACCCGACCAGCCAGAAGTCCAGCCACCGCCTGCACACCACCTTCGAGCGCTGCGACGAAAGCATCGCCCTGGCGGCCATGTACACCGCCAACCACTTCCCGGGCGTGAAGGCGATCATCGCCCTGACCGAGAGTGGCTACACCCCGCTGATCATGTCGCGCCTGCGTTCACATGTGCCGATCTTCGCCCTGTCGCCGCACCGCGCCACCCAGGCGCGCGCATCGATGTTCCGCGGCGTGTACCCGATCGCCTTCGACCCGGCCTCGCAGCCGGCCGACAAGGTGAGCCAGGCAGCGGTCGACGAACTGCTCAAGCGTGGCCTGGTGGAGCAAGGTGACTGGGTAATCCTGACCAAAGGTGACAGCTACCACACCATCGGTGGCACCAATGGCATGAAGATCCTGCATGTCGGTGATCCGCTGGTCGGTTGATCCTGCTTGAAAGGGGGCCGCTTTGCGGCCCTTCGCGACGCAAGGCCGCTCCTACAAGGGATACGCATTCCCTAGGAGCGGCCTTGTGTCGCGAAAGGAGGGCAAAGCCCTCCCCTGCTCACTCAGACATGCTCGACAAACACATCGGCAAACACCTGCCCCCGCGGCACCCCGGCAATGAACAGCCGCCGGGCAAACCGCTCGACACTCCCCGGCGCCCCGCACACTAGCGCCACCGTCTGCCGCGATGACGGCCGCAACCCGGCCAACGCTTCATCCAGCTGCTCTGCCAGTACCAGCTCGACATTCACATCCGCCATCTCTCGCAACGGCTCGGCCAGATAATGCCCAACGCGCTCGCGCGCAACATGCATGACCCTGATTTCCCCTTGGTGCCCCTGACGCACTGCCTCGCGCAAGATGCCCCACAACGGCGCCAGCCCGGTACCCGCCGCCAGCAACCACAGCGGCCGCTCCTGCCAGTCCGGGTCGTAATGCAAGGCACCGCCCCTGAGCTCGCCCAGGCGCAACACATCACCCAGTTGCAAGCCACGGGCCTTGTCACAAAAGGCACCGGGGCGCTGGCAGTCGATATGAAACTCGAGGAAATCATCTTCGCCCGGCAGGCTGGCCAAGGAGTAAGGCCGCGCTACCACGCCATTCCACAGCACCACATGTTGCCCCGCCTGGTAACGCAGTGCCCGCTCGGGCCGCAGCCGTACGCGCAACACATCGCCGAACCAGTCCAGGGCACAGACCTGAGCCGGCACACCATCCTGTTGCGGGTCGAACAACGCTACATGCAGGTCCTCGACCACACGGCACTGGCAAGCCAGACGCCAGCCCAAGGCATGCTTGTCCAGCGCCAGGGCCTCGGGCATGGCATCCAGCGGTTGCCCGGCCAGGCAGTGCACCAGGCAGGCATGGCAACTGCCGGCGCGGCAACTGTAGGGCACGTTCAGCCCGGCCTCGTTCAAGGCATCAAGCAGGTTGCTGCCGGTCGGCACCGCCCAGCGGCGCTCGCCCACGCAAAGTTCGGGCATGTTCAGCTATCTCTTCCAGCGCTTGGGTTTCTGGGGTCGCTTTGCGGCCCCCTCCAAGCATCCTATCTCTACAGCAAGCCAGCAAGAACAATGCCTGCCCCCCTGCCGACCATGGTCCAGACTACTCGCAGGTGTTTCACACCGTGAGGCACGCTATACTGCCGCGCCTTTGCGTCGGCCATGCTGCCGGCGCGCCTTTGCAAGGCGTTTCGACACGCTGGTCGGCACCGTCGAGCGTCTATATGAATGTTCCCGTCTTTAAGAGGAGCGCGCTGCATGACCGTGATCAAGCAAGACGACCTGATTCAGAGCGTCGCCGACGCCCTGCAATTCATCTCGTACTACCACCCCGTCGATTTCATCCAGGCCATGCACGAGGCCTATCTGCGTGAAGAGTCGCCAGCTGCCCGCGACTCCATCGCCCAGATCCTGATCAACTCGCGCATGTGCGCCACCGGCCACCGCCCGATCTGCCAGGACACCGGTATCGTTACCGTGTTCGTGCGCGTGGGCATGGACGTACGCTGGGACGGCGCCACCCTGAGCGTCGACGACATGATCAACGAGGGTGTGCGTCGCGCCTACAACCTGCCTGAAAACGTCCTGCGCGCCTCGATCCTGGCCGACCCGGCCGGTGCCCGCAAGAACACCAAGGACAACACCCCGGCAGTGATCCACTACTCCATCGTCCCCGGCGACAAGGTCGAGGTCGATGTCGCAGCCAAGGGCGGCGGCTCGGAGAACAAGTCGAAGATGGCCATGCTCAACCCGTCCGACTCGATCGTCGACTGGGTACTGAAGACCGTCCCGACCATGGGCGCTGGCTGGTGCCCGCCTGGCATGCTCGGCATCGGCATCGGCGGTACCGCCGAGAAGGCCGCCGTGATGGCCAAGGAAGTGTTGATGGAGTCCATCGACATCCACGAACTGAAAGCCCGTGGCCCGCAGAACCGCCTGGAAGAAATCCGCCTGGAGCTGTTCGAGAAGGTCAACCAGCTGGGCATCGGTGCCCAGGGCCTGGGTGGCCTGACCACCGTGCTCGACGTCAAGATCATGGACTACCCGACCCACGCCGCTTCGCTGCCGGTGTGCATGATCCCCAACTGCGCTGCCACCCGCCACGCCCACTTCGTGCTCGATGGCTCCGGCCCGGCAGAGCTGGAAGCGCCGTCGCTGGACGCCTACCCGGAAATCGTCTGGGAAGCCGGCCCGAGCGCCCGTCGCGTCAACCTCGACGCCATCACCCCGGAAGAGGTCGCCAGCTGGAAGCCGGGCGAAACCATCCTGCTCAACGGCAAGATGCTGACCGGCCGCGATGCCGCGCACAAGCGCATGGTCGAAATGCTCAACCGTGGCGAAGAGCTGCCGGTGGACCTGAAAGGCCGCTTCATCTACTACGTCGGCCCGGTCGACCCGGTCGGTGACGAAGTGGTAGGCCCGGCCGGCCCGACCACCGCTACCCGCATGGACAAGTTCACCCGCCAGATCCTCGAGCAGACCGGCCTGCTGGGCATGATCGGCAAGTCCGAGCGCGGCCCTGCCGCCATCGAGGCAATCAAGGACAACAAGGCCGTGTACCTGATGGCCGTCGGCGGCGCTGCCTACCTGGTGGCCCAGGCCATCCGCAAATCGAAGGTCCTGGCCTTCGCCGAACTGGGCATGGAAGCGATCTACGAGTTCGAGGTCAAGGACATGCCGGTGACCGTCGCCGTGGACAGCAACGGTGAGTCGGTACACATCACTGGCCCTGCCCTGTGGCAGAGCAAGATTGCCCAGAGCCTGGCAGTCGAAGTGAAGTAAGCCTGATGTAACCGTGTCGCCTTCTTCGCGGGTAAACCCGCTCCCACAGGGACAGCGCAAGCCTGGGGCTACGCGCTACCTGTGGGAGCGGGTTCACCCGCGAAGAGGCCGCCCCTGTTCTACACAATTCGTTCGAACTGCTCCGGCCAATCCCTGCGGGTAAACACCTGCCCTTCCCGCCTCACCCGCCGTACTTCCTCAAGGTCCACCTCACAGACCAGCCACTGACTAGTGGCAGGGCTCAATTCTTCACTCAAGGCCACCACCCCATCCCCCGGCATCCCGTGATCCGGCGGCACGAACAAGCCTGCCCGACCGATATTCTCATCCAGCGCCGGCGACCAGGGCGCCAGCCCCACCGTAGGGCTCTGCAACACCGCAAGCTGGTTCTCCAACGCCCGCGCCTGCGCGCCAATGCGCACCCGGTGATAACCCGCCTCGGTGTCAGTACAGCTCGGCGCCAGGATAAGGTCGGCACCACCCTCGGCCAAGCGCCGGGCCAGCATCGGGAATTCGTTGTCGTAGCAGATCAGGATCCCCAGGCGCCCCAGCTCGGTGTCAAACACCTGTAGTCCCTGGCCCGCGGCTATGTCCCACTGCTCCCGCTCGAAGCGGGTCATCATCAGCTTGTCCTGGTAGCCCAGCACGCCCTTGGGGCCGAATAGCCAGGCACGGTTGCGGTACCGCCCATCGCTGTCCAGCACAGGTACGCTTCCCGGTTGCAGGTAGATACCCCAGCGTCGGGCAAGGCTCTCGCACAGGGCTTTCCAGGGTTCGATCAGCGGCTGGATGCCGGCGATGGAGGCCTTCAGGTCACCTCGCTGTTCGGCACTCAGCTGCCCGCTGAGCACCAGCCCGGCGTACTCCGGCAACAGCAGCAGGCGGGCCCCCGCCTCCACCGCCTCGGCGCACAGGCCTTGCAGATGATCGGCATAGGCCTCCCAGGTTTCATGCAGCTCGATGGCGTACTGGCAGGCCGCCAGGCGGATCATATCGGCAGTTCCTTGAGCCAGAACGACATCAGCTTGTCGGAGCTTTCCTGCTCGTCCAGGTCGCGCCAGGCGTAACTGGTGCGCAGTGACGGGTCGTGCAAGAAGCCGCGGTTACGCCAGAAGCCATGCAACGGCTTGTAGTCCGCAGGCCGCCGCGGATGCACACCTGGCCGCTCGACCGCGCAGAACGCGCAGTAGTCGAACTCGGCCAGCTTGTGCGCGTAGGACTCGCGCTCGATGAAAAAGCGCACCCCCAGGCCCCGGCCACGGTACTCGGGCAATACCACCGATTCACCGAAGTAGTACACGCTGGCCGGGTCGCGCCCCTGGGCCAGGAACGGCTGCTGGAACTCGGGGGCGACATCGACCAGCGGCAGGCCGGTGGAGGCACCGACAACCTTACCGTCGTCCAGCGCCAGCACCACCAGGCTGCGCCCGGAGCGGGCATAGGTGGCCAGGTAGTCGGCCTCGTACTCCGGGGTGCCGTCGTAAAGGTAGGGAAACTCGCGGAACACGGTAAGGCGCAGGCGAGCGAGGTCATCGATGTAAGGCGCGATAGCAGCGCCGTGCAACAGGCGTATTTCCATGCTTGGCGGTCGTTTTGTCGATGTGGATGACGCGCTCGGCTAAGCCGGGCTTGAGGGGAAACCCTATCATCCGGAGCAACGACCCGCCTTTTCCCTCCACGACAGGTATTGTTCCATGACCGCTACCGAACTGGTAAATGCTTACTACGCCGCCTTCAACGCCGGAGACATGCCGGCCTTTCTCGCCCTGCTCAGCGAGGATGTGATCCACGACATCAACCAGGGCGAGCGACAGATGGGCAAGGCCCGGTTTGCCGCGTTCATGGACAAGATGAACCGCTGCTACCGCGAACGCCTGGCCGATATCGTGGTGATGCAGAACGCCGATGGCAGCCGCGCGGCGGCAGAGTTCACCGTGCATGGGGAATATCTGGCCGATGACGACGGGTTGCCGGCGGCCAACGGGCAAACCTATGTACTGCCGGCGGGGGCGTTCTTCTATATCCACTGCGGGAAGATTGCCCGGGTGACCAACTACTACAACCTCAATGACTGGGTCGAGCAGGTGGCCTGAGCCTGGTTGAGCTGTGTTGCCTGCACTGGCCTCATCACCGGCAAGCCAGCTCCCACAGAGATCCCACACGACTTGAGAGCAGTGAGGTACATGTGGGAGCGGGTTTATCGAGGCGTCGAACCGCCGCGAAGAGGCCCGGTCAGGCGATACGAGTGCCCAGCAATTTGAGGAAAGCCGCCAGCCACGCCGGATGCGCCGGCCATGCCGGTGCCGTCACCAGGTTGCCGTCCACATGCGCCTGGTCCACCGCGATATCGATGAATGTCCCACCCGCCAGGCGCACTTCCGGCGCACACGCCGGGTACGCACTGCATTCACGCCCTTCCAGCACACCGGCCGCTGCCAGCAACTGGGCACCATGGCATACCGCCGCGATCGGCTTGCCGGCCTGGTCGAATGCGCGCACCAGCTCCAGCACCTTTTCATCCAGACGCAGATACTCTGGCGCACGGCCACCCGGGATCAACAACGCGTCGTAACTCTCGGCCCGCACCCGCACAAAGTCATAATTCAAGGCAAAGTTGTGCCCCGGCTTTTCGCTGTAGGTCTGTTCGCCCTCGAAATCATGAATCGCGGTACGCACTGTCTGCCCCGCGACCTTTTCCGGGCATACCGCATGTACCGTGTGCCCGACCATGCTCAGTGCCTGGAACGGCACCATGACTTCATAATCTTCGACGTAGTCGCCGACCAACATGAGAATCTTCTTAGCCGTCATCGCACCCACTCCTTCGCTTGCCTAGAGACAGTCACTGCACGATAGCCGGTCTCAGTCGCGACGGTCGAGCAAGTTGACCACCAACCGGTCCAGCCAGCCCCATACCCGCTGCTTCACCCGCCGCCACAGCGGCCGGGAATGCCAATGGCCGAGGTCGACCACCTCGCTCAAGGCGAAATCACGCTCGAAGCTGGCTTGCACGGCAGCTGTCAGCGGCGGGTCGAGGGCCTCGATATTGGCCTCGAGATTGAAGCGCAGGTTCCAGTGATCGAAGTTGCACGAGCCGATACTGACCCAGTCGTCGATCAGCACCATCTTCAGGTGCAGGAAACACGGCTGGTACTCGTAGATGCGCACCCCGGCGCGCAGCAAACGGGGGTAATAGCGGTGCCCGGCGTAACGCACCGAGGGGTGATCGGTACGCGGCCCGGTCAGCAGCAGCCGCACATCGACGCCCTTGCTGGCAGCCCGGCGCAGTGACCGGCGCACGCTCCAGGTCGGCAGGAAGTAGGGTGTGGCCAGCCACACTCGCTGCTTGCCGCTGTTGATCGCCCGCACCAGCGAATGCAGGATGTCCTGATGCTGGCGGGCGTCGGCATAGGCTACCCGGCCCATGCCCTGCCCCTGTGCAGGTACCTTGGGCAGGCGCGGCAGGCCAAAGCCCTCGGCTGGGCGCCAGGCTGTGCGACGGTTGTTGGCGTGCCACTGACGGTCGAACAGCAACTGCCAGTCGTTCACCACCGGCCCCTGCATCTGTACCATCACCTCGTGCCATTCACTGGTCGCCTCGCCAGGCGTCCAGAACTCGTCAGTGACGCCCGTACCGCCCACCACGGCCCAGCGCTCATCCACCAACAGCAGCTTGCGGTGGTCGCGGTACAGGTTGCGCAGACCACGCTTCCAGCGCAGGCGGTTATACCAGCGCAGGTACACACCTGCATCCAACAGGCGCTGACGCAACTTGCTGTTGAAAGCCAGCGAGCCGTAGTCGTCGAACAGGCAGCGCACCCGCACGCCGCGTCGAGCGGCCTGCTCCAGCGCTTCGACCACCGCATCCGCGCAATCACCGGCCTCGACCAGGTACAGCTCCAGATCGACCTGGAACTCGGCGCGCACGATCGCCAGGAGCATGCGCGGAAAAAACTCGGGGCCGTCGATCAGCAGTTCGAACTGGTTGCCATCCCGCCAGGGAAAGACCGGCCCTGCCATGTCAGCGTGCGGTGAAGATCAGCACCGCGCTAACCGGTACCGACGGGTTGATGGACGTGAGCCCGGCGAACTTGCGCAGGCGTTGCAGCCCTGGCAGCAGGCCGAAATCCTCGGCGCGCAGCACCAGGGGTTCAAGGGTCACCACCTGGAAGCGTCGCTCGTCCAGGCGGGTGGCCAGCAGCAAGGCGTTGTAGCTGTGCGACTGGCCGTGAAGGGTTACGGTCAGCGGCAGGCGCAGCTCGATCTGGGCACCGTTGGCCAGGTCGTTGATCGGCCGCAGGTCCAGTTGCGCCTGCACTTTGGCTTCGGCAAAGCGCTCGACCTCGAACAGGTCCTCGCGCATGCGTTCGTCACGCAGCGGAATGCCGCTGCTCACCGAATCCATCTCGATGCTCAGCCCGGCCACGCCCTTGCGGTCGACCGTGCCATGCAGCACCAGAAAGCGGTGAACTTCGGCGGTGTTACCGTTCTTGCCGGTAATGAACGAAAGGCGCGAAGACTCGCCATCGAGGTGCCAGTTGGCGTGAGCGGGCAGGCAAAAAGCCAGCAACAAGGCAGGTAAAAGGCGGGGCAGCTTGAACATGACAGATCTCGTGAAACCAGGCCGCCAACCTTACCCGCCCGCCTTCACGGCAGCAAGCGGCAGCCCTCGCGCGGGCCTTGCCAGGCGGCCTGGTTGCGTCGGCCCAGGCCTTCGGCGGTCACCTGGCGCTGCTGGCTGTTTTCCTCCAGCAGGCTCAGCGGCAGCCATTGCTTCACGTAGCCTTGGCAATACGCTGGCTCGAAACCCATGACGAAGCGGCACGAGCAATATTCCTTGGCCGAGTAGGCCGAAAGGATGCCGGGGAAGTCCGCCAAGGCCTGGCGCTCGTGCCAGACCCAGTACACCAGCCCCAGAAACACCAGCAGCACTACCCGCTTCATGCCCCCTCCCCGGACAGCGCCGCCAGTATCCGCTTGAGCAGTTCGTCGTGCTGGTAACTGCCGTCGCGGTCATCGCCGTAACGCACGATCACCAGTTTTTGCGTGGGCAGCACGTACAGCGCCTGGCCCCAGTGGCCAAGAGCTGCGTAGGTGTCTGCGGGCGCACTCGGCCACGGCCGTGCAGCACCGGCCAACGGCTGGTTCAGCCACCAGTGACCGCCGGGGTTGGCTTCGCCGGGCACCGCTTCGGCCTCGGCAAACGGCGTGCGGTTGAAGGCCACCCAAGATTTGGGCAGCAATTGCCGATCCTGCCAGCGCCCGTCGCGCTGCATCAGCAGGCCGATGCGTGCCAGGTCGCGAGCGGTGAGGTACAGATAGGACGAGCCCACGTAGGTACCCGCCCGATCGCGCTCCCATACCGCGCTGTCGATACCCAGCGGGGTGAACAGCGCATGCCAGGGGTAGTCGGGGTACTGACCAGCATCGAGCATGCCGTACAGCGCGGCGGCCAGCAGGTTGCTGTCGCCACTGGAGTAAAGAAACCGCTGGCCTGGGCTGGCCACCGTTTCCCGCGCTGCCGCATAGGCCGCCATGTCCTCGCGGCCACGGGTATACAGCATGGCCACCACCGAGGACTTGAGCGGGGCGTACTCGTAGTCCTCCTGCCAGTCCAGGCCGCTGGCCCAATGCAGCAGGTCGACCATGTGCACGCCAGGATGGGCCTGCATGGGCGGGTAGAAGCGGGTAACCGGGTCCTGCAGCTGGAAGCGGCCTTCGCCCTGGGCTACGCCCAGCAGCGTGGCAAGGACGCTCTTGCTGATCGACCAGGTGAGGTGCGCGGTGGCAGCACTGGTCGGGGGGGCGTAGCGTTCATGGAGGATGCGACCGTCGCGAATGATCAGCAGCGCGTCGGTGCGGATGCCGCTGCGCTCGGGGGTGGTGCGTGCGGGGAAGGCGTAGGCGTCGACGGCTTGCCAATCGAGGGAGGTGTTGTCGATTGGCCAGTCCGGAGTTGGCCAGACCTCGGCTTTGGCGGTTCCCGTAGCCATGCAAAAAAGCAGCAGCAGACTTTTCAGCATCCCGTTTCAGGCTCGCAACTTTTGGGGCTGCTGCGCAGCCCTTTCGCGACACAAGGCCGCTCCCACAGGGAACAGCGCTGCTCTTGCTTTTGTGGGAGCGGCCTTGTGTCGCGAAAGGGCCGCAAAGCGGCCCCACGATTCATGGAATCACACAAATCTAACAGGCATTCATGACAACCCCGCAGCAGCCCACGCCTTGTTCAGCCGCTTCTCCCGCGCCGCCGCCGCCAGCGCCATCACCCCCTGGTCACGCTGCCAGATCTGCGCCCAATGCGCTGGCCCCGCCGCCAACGCGGCATCGATCTCCCCCCGCAGCGCCTGGAACTGTGCAAACAGGCCCCCCAGCAACAAATGGCAGCCAACACTATCGGCACACTGCCGGCTGCCCTCGGCACACCCAGCCAGTAACCCAAGCAACTGCAGGCGCAGGGCCTGTGGCCAGGCACACTCCTGCCCCACGCCATACAGCCAGGCCGTCAACGCCGTAAGCACATACAGGTCCTCCAGCGAACGGAACGGCTTTACATAAGCATCCCAACCATCACCGGCCAGCAACTCGCACGCCGCCTGCTCCAGTATCAATCGCCCATGCCCCACCTCCGGCATCAGCGGCAGGGTCGGCAGCGCTTCCAGCGTCACACCTGGCTCCCCGGGGTAGACCACTGCCAGGTTCAATTGTGGGGCCGCGCCCGTCGCCTCGCAGCGCGCCGCCACCAGCAGCCATTCCGCCTCCAGGCCTGCAGTGACGAAGTCCTTGCTGCCGGTCAGCCGCAAGCCGTCCAGGCGCGTGCGCATGTCCGCCGGCCGCACGCTGCGCCGTTCGGTGGCACACAGGGCACCGAGGCTGGGTGGGGCACTGGGCCACAGCACGCGTAAGGCGGCCTGGTAGCCGACCAGGAAAGCCAGGCCCGGGGTGGCCATTGCGCGCCCACCGAGCACCGCCAGTTCGAACGGGGCAACCGGGCCAAGGCGCTCGAGCAGCGCTGCGTAGGTTTCGCCCAGGGTGCCCGCCAACGCTTGGCGAAGCGGGTCGTTGAGTCGTTGCAACCAGGCCATCGGTCGGCTCCTTGCTGAGGGGCTTTCTGTTAAGACTCAGAGGGTGTCACGCAAGCATCACCAAAGATTCACAGGGGTGACACCCCGTCTACCTAGGCTGACTTTGCACAACAAAGCCGACCGGCCGCAACCCTTCATGGCTGGCTTATGGAGACTCGTAATGACTCGGATCGCTCACGCTGGCGACAACAGCACCGAACGCCGTCTGCAAGCCGAACGCCTGGTTGGCGCCGCGGCCCTGCAAGAAGCCCAGGCCCTGCGCTACAAAGTGTTCAGCGCCGAATTCAAGGCCAGGCTCAAAGGTGCCGAGCAAGGCCTGGACATGGACGACTACGACGTGCACTGCCGCCACATTGGCGTACGCGACCTGAACACCGGCGAGCTGGTTGCCACCACCCGCCTGCTCGACCATCAGGCCGCCAGTAGCCTGGGCCGCTTCTATAGCGAAGAAGAATTCAGCCTGCACGGCCTGATGCAACTGCAGGGCCCGATCCTGGAACTGGGCCGCACCTGCGTAGCCTCCGACTACCGCAACGGCGGCACCATCGCCGTGCTCTGGGGCGAACTGGCCGAAGTGCTCAACGAAGGCCGCTACAGCTATCTGATGGGCTGCGCCAGCATCCCCATGCACGATGGCGGGGTACAGGCCCATGCGGTGATGCAGCGCCTGCGTGACCGCTACCTGTGCACCGAACACCTGCGGGCCGAGCCAAAGAACCCGTTGCCCAACCTGGCCCTACCAAACAACGTCATTGCCGAAATGCCACCGCTACTCAAGGCGTACATGCGCCTGGGCGCGAAGATCTGCGGTGAGCCGTGCTGGGACGAAGACTTCCAGGTGGCCGACGTGTTCATCCTGCTCAAGCGCGACGAGCTGTGCCCGCGCTACGCCCGCCACTTCAAGGCAGCGGTCTGATGCCGAAGTTGCGGGCACTGACCCGCCTGACTCGACTGCTGCTGGTACTGCTGCTGGGCATGCTGATGGCCAGCTTGATCGCCCTGGGCGAACGCCTGGGACTCAAGGCGCCCATCGAGCGTCGCCAGCGCTGGACCTGCCTGTTCATGAAGCGCTTGGTCGCAGCCCTGCCTTTCGAAGTACGGGTGATCGGCGAACTGCCACAACGGCCGATGTTGTGGGTCAGCAACCACGTGTCCTGGACCGATATCCCCCTGCTCGGCATGCTGCTGCCGCTGTCCTTCCTGTCCAAGGCTGAAGTGCGCCACTGGCCGATGGCCGGCTGGCTGGCGGAAAAGGCCGGCACCCTGTTCATCCGCCGTGGCGGGGGCGACAGTCAGCGCCTGCGTGAGCAGATCGCCGGGCAGCTGGGCCTGGGCCGACCGCTGCTGATCTTCCCGGAAGGCACTACTACCAGCGGCCGTACCCTGCGCACCTTCCATGGCCGCCTGCTGGCAGGCGCCATCGACCGCGGCGTAGCGGTGCAGCCGGTCGCCATCCAGTACCTGCGCAATGGCCAGACCGACCCGATTGCGCCATTCATCGGCGATGATGACCTGGTGTCGCACCTGATGCGCCTGTTCGCCCAGCCACGGGGTGAGGTATGCATTCACCTGTTGCGGCCAATCGGTAGCGTGGGCAAGGAGCGAGCGGTGCTGGCGTTACAGGCGCAGCAGGCGATTCACCTGGCGTTGTTCGGGGTTGAAGAGGTTGAGCTGGCGCCACGACGGCAGGCGCGGGCTGCCTGAGCTTTTGCACTATCTGTTCTGGCCCTTTCGCGGGTGAACCCGCTCCCACAGGGACCGCACACATCCTGAACTCTGTGGTGTACCTGTGGGAGCGGGTTTACCCGCGAAGAGGCCGGCAATGCCAACCCAGCATTAACTGTCAGACATCCGCCCCGCCGCCGCAAATACCTGCAACTGCGGGTAAAACTCCCTGAAGTCCGCCATCAGCGGCTCATACAACTGCTCCAGCTCACCCATCACCCCGACCATTCCCTCTGGCCGCGACAAGCGCCGGGCAATGCCGTTGAACACCTGCTCCAGCGTGGCAAAGTCGCCATACGCCCCCAGCCAGTCATCCGCCGCCATGAACGGCGCAATCCGCGCCAGCCGCCCCGGCAACTCAGGCTCAGCCAGCAGCACCCGATAAAAGTCCCCGGTGAACTGCTCCAGCGGCTGCTCGGCATAATCCCGCCAATGCCGCGCCAGGCAATGGTCGAAAAACACATCCAGAACGATGCCGGCAAAACGACGCCGTTCCCGTGGGAAACGCGCCAGCGCCGCCAGCACCAACGGGTGCTGGTCGGTATAGCTGTCGATATGCCGGTGCAGACGGATGGCCGCCTCCAGCGCAGGCGGGAAGCGCCCTTCCAGCGAGCCTTTGACGAAGTCACCATAAAGGCTGCCAAGCAGTTGTTGCGGCGCCGGGCCGCCAAGGTGCAGGTGTGCGAGGTAGTTCATGAGCGCAGTCTAGCACCGCTGGGTAATATATCGTTATAACGCGATATAGCGATTCATGCTCAGCTCAGAACCTCTTGGTATTTGTATATCGAGGAATCACGATTTACATTTCGCCTTATCGCGATATACCGCTACAACGAGCCTCAACCCATGCCTCTCGATCTCGACGAAATCATAAAAGCGCTGGCCCATCCGGTCAGGCGAGAAATCCTCAGCTGGCTGAAGGACCCGGCAACGCAATTTCCCGACCAGTATCACAGCACCGAGAACGGTGTGTGTGCCGGGCAGATCGACCAACGCTGCGGCCTGTCGCAGTCGACCGTCTCCGCCCACCTGGCCACCCTGCAGCGCGCCGGGCTGATCAGCAGCCAGAAGATCGGCCAATGGCACTTCTTCAAACGTAACGAAGCCACCATCCAGGCGTTTCTCGAACAACTGCGCCAAGCACTCTGAACAGGCAGGTAACCGTCATGACCACGCTTTTCGATCCGATCACCCTGGGCGACCTGCAACTGCCCAACCGCATCATCATGGCCCCGCTCACGCGCTGCCGGGCCGATGAAGGCCGCGTGCCCAATGCGCTGATGGCCGAATACTACGTACAACGCGCCAGCGCCGGGCTGATCCTCAGCGAGGCGACCTCGGTCAGCGCCATGGGCGTCGGCTACCCGGATACCCCTGGTATCTGGAACGACGAGCAGGTGCGTGGCTGGAACAATGTGACAAAGGCCGTGCATGCCGCTGGCGGGCGCATCTTCCTGCAGCTTTGGCACGTTGGCCGCATCTCCCACCCCAGCTACCTGAACGGCGAGCTGCCGGTGGCCCCCAGCGCGATCCAGCCCAAGGGCCATGTAAGCCTGGTGCGCCCGCTCAGTGACTACCCCACCCCACGCGCGCTGGAAACCGAAGAAATCATCGACATCGTCGAGGCCTACCGCAGCGGTGCCGAGAATGCCAAGGCTGCCGGTTTCGATGGCGTGGAGATCCACGGTGCCAATGGCTACCTGCTCGACCAGTTCCTGCAGAGCAGCACCAACCAGCGCACCGACCGCTACGGTGGCTCGCTGGAAAACCGTGCGCGTCTGCTGCTGGAAGTGACCGATGCGGCCATCGAGGTGTGGGGTGCGGGCCGTGTAGGCGTGCACCTGTCACCGCGTGCCGATATCCATGACATGGGCGACGCTGACCGCGCCGAAACCTTTACCTACGTGGCCCGTGAACTGGGCAAGCGGGGCATTGCTTTCATCTGCTCGCGGGAAAAGGAAGCCGATGACAGCATCGGCCCGTTGATCAAGGAGGCGTTCGGTGGCCCGTATATCGTCAATGAACGGTTTGACAAGGCCAGTGCCAATGAGGCCCTGGCCAGTGGCAAGGCGGACGCCGTAGCGTTTGGCGTGCCGTTCATCGCCAACCCTGACCTGCCGGCGCGGCTGGCAGCGGATGCGCCGTTGAACGAGGCGCGGCCGGAGACCTTCTATGGCAAGGGGGCGGTGGGGTATATCGACTATCCGCGGTTGTGATTGAGGGCCATTCGCGGGCGTGCCCGCGAAGAAGGCTCAGGTGATCTCAGGGCCGGGCATTGATCTGCTGCTGCAGGTTCTGGATCTGGCTCTGCAAGGTATTCAGGTTGCGGGTCGTCTGCGCCCGGAAGGCATCGAACTCCTGCACCGAAGCACCACCGGACGCTGCCGCAGCCGGGCGGTTGTCGATCTGGCTCTTGAGCACCAGAATGTCCTGTTCCAGGTCCTGGATGGCCGCACTCGGGTTACCCTGCTTCTTCAGCGCAGCCACCTCGCTGCCCAGGCTCTTGAGCTGCCCGTCCAGCTTGGCGCCATCCACCTGCGCGGCCTTCAGCGCCGCAACCTGTTCGTTCAGGCCCTTGAGCTGGGTATCCAGCTTGCCACCATCGACCTGGCCCGAGCGCAATGCGGCCAGCTCGCCATTCACCAGCTTCAATTGCGTCTGCAATTGGCTTTGCAGCTCGGTCACGACCTTCTGCTGTTCACGGGTATCGGCCAACACCTGCTCCAGGCGTTTGCCCAGGTCGCCGGTCTGCCCGGCCACCCCCTTCTGCAACTGACGCAGCTGCAGCTTCAGCGCCTCGCTGTTGGTAGTGGCGCCGGATTCGCTGGCCGCCACCTTGCCGCTGATCGCCTGCAGGCGCCCGGCCGCCTCTTCGCTGATGCGGGCGAAGCTTTCCTGGGTTGCCACCAGTTGCTGTTCCATCAGCGAGATCTGCTGGAAACTCCACCAGCCAAGGCCCGCCAAGGCAATGAACGAGGCCCCGAGCAATGCCCACAGCGGCGCCGTGCTGGCACCGCGAGCGGCTTTCTGGCGGCTACGCACCACGTGCGCCGGCATCAGTTCGTCATCGTCATGGGTGCCGGCCCGCAGGGTAGGCACGTCATCGTAGTCATCGTGAGCATGGTTACGCATGGATACATTCAACCGCGGTAGTCGCAAAGAGGCACGAGTATAAACCGCCAGCGCGGCGCATTGATGACCATTGTCCGCCCCGCGACATCATTGCCCCGGCGGCTGGTGCTTCCACCAGGCACAGAACTCATCCAGCGCCGTCCACAGGCTGACCTTGGGCTGGTAGTCCAGGTACTGCCGGGCGCGGCTGATATCCAGGGTGAAATCGCGGCTCATCACCTGCATCCCCAGGCGCGACAGGGTCGGTTGCGGGCGCCCCGGCCACAACATGCAGGCCGCCTCGTTCAGCGCGGCCAGGCTGTAGGCCAGGCCATAGGAGCGGTAACGGGTAACTTGCGGCAGTTGCATCTGACGCATCACGTAGTTGACCACGTCCCACAGCGGCAGTGGCTGGCCATTGCTGATGTTGTAGGCCTGCCCCAGCGCCCGGTCGTCGGCGAACAGGGCGCTGAGAAGCGCCTCGTTAAGGTTGTGCACGCTGGTGAAATCGACTTTGTTCAGGCCGTTGCCGATGATCGCCACACGACCTTTGCGCTGCATCTGCATCAGCCGCGGGAAGATACTGGCATCGCCGGCGCCGGTGACGAAGCGTGGGCGCAGCGCCAGCACCTCGAGGCCGAACTCCTGGGCACCGAACACTTTCTGCTCGGCCATGTGCTTGGTCTGCCCGTAGTGGTCGTGGAAACGGCGCGGCACCTGGTCTTCACGGATGTCCAGGCGCGAGCGGCCATTGAAGTAGATCGACGGCGACGACAGGTGCACCAGGCGTCGTACGTGCTCCTTCAAACAGCCCTCGACCACGTTTTCGGTGACCACCACATTGCCTTGGTAGAAGTCCTGGTAGCGCCCCCAGTTGCCCACCGCGCCAGCGCAGTGCACCACCGCCTCGACACCCTGACACAGGCGGCGGGCCAGCTCGGCATCACCCAGGTCGCCAGGGATGAACTGGGCCCCGCGCTTGACCAGGTGCTCGACCCCTTCGGCTCGACGGCCGCTGACCCGCACGTCCAGGCCCTGCTCCAGGGCAAAGCGCGCAAAGCGCCCGCCAATGAAGCCACTCGCGCCGGTGACCAGAATTCGCATGTAAGACTCCGTCTTGCCAGATTTCAGATGCAACTGACGCCAGCCGTGCCTACAAGGGCACCAGCCATTGCCGTGCGGTGTGCCGCAGGTGGTCGGTCAGTTGCGCGAGCAGTTGCCCGCCATTGCGCCAATGATGCCAGTACAGCGGCACATCGATGGGGGTATCGCTGCAGATTTCTACCAACTGACCGCCTGCCAGTTGCTCGCGAGCCTGCAGTTCGGGCACCAGGCCCCAGCCCAGACCGGCTTCGGTCATACGCAGGAAGCCTTCGGACGACGGACACAAGTGGTGCAGGAAGCCGCCCTCGATGCCCAGTGATGCCAGGTAGCGGTGTTGCAGGAAGTCGTCTGGGCCGTACACGATCGCCGGGGTACGAGCCAGGCGGCTGGCGGCGAAGCCCTGCGGAAAATGCTGCGCCATGAACCCGGGACTGGCCAGCGCCCGGTAACGCATGGCGCCCAGCGGCAGGCTACGCGCCCCGGCCACCGGCCGCTCGCTGCCACACAGGCAGGCCGCCACTTCGCCCGCACGCATGCGTTTCAGGCCCACTTCCTGGTCTTCCACCACCAGATCGGTCAGCACGTTCTGCTGTGCGCAAAAGTTGCCCACCGCGCCGGCCCACCAGGTGGCCAGGCTGTCGGCGTTGAGGGCAATGCGCAGGCGCTCCGGCATGCCCTCCTCGTCCAGCGCCGGCACCTGGCGCTGCAGGTCGCGTTCCAGCAGACGCACCTGCTGTACATGGTTGAGCAACTGGCGGCCGACTTCGGTCGGGCTTGGTGGTGTGGCACGCACCAGCACCGGCTGCCCGACTCGCGCCTCGAGCAGCTTGATGCGCTGGGAGATGGCCGACTGCGACAAGCCCAGTACCTGCGCCGCGCGTTCGAATCCACCCTGTTCGATCACCGCAGCGAGGGCAGCCAGCAGCTTGTAGTCGAACATCGATTTTCCTAATGACAGATCAGCTTTATTTGTTTTTCTTATACAGCGTGGTTCATCACAATGGCCAGCATCTTTTACGGCAATTCATTTCTGGAGAGCACGCCATGTGGCAAAGCTATCTAAACGGCATGCTCGTGGCCTTCGGCCTGATCATGGCCATCGGTGCACAGAACGCCTTCGTCCTCGCCCAGAGCTTGCGTCGCGAGCATCACCTGCCGGTGGCGGCGCTGTGCATCATTTGTGACGCGATCCTGGTAGCGGCTGGAGTGTTCGGCCTGGCAACAGTGCTGGCGCACAACCCGACCTTGCTGGCGGTGGCTCGCTGGGGCGGCGCGGTGTTCCTGATCTGGTACGGCAGCAAGGCTTTGCGCAGCGCCTGCTCAAGCCAGAGCCTGCAACACCAGCAAGGCCAAGGCATGCGCTCGCGCCGTGCCGTGCTGCTCAGCGCCCTGGCAGTGACCCTGCTGAACCCGCACGTGTACCTCGATACGGTGTTACTGATCGGCTCGCTGGGCGCCCAGCAGACCGCACCTGGTGCCTACGTGGCCGGCGCCGCCAGTGCCTCGCTGCTGTGGTTCTCGACCCTGGCGATCGGCGCGGCCTGGCTGGCACCGTGGCTGGCACGGCCGGCGACCTGGCGCATGCTCGACCTGATGGTGGCGGTGATGATGTTCGCGGTGGCGGCGCAGTTGATCTTCAACTGACCCTGGGCTTGTCACAACATTTTTAGCGCCTGGCAGATCGAGCGCCGCCCGCGCGGCGCTTCGCGGGGCAAGCCCGCTCCCACATTTGTTGCAACGTGGCCATGCCTGTGAGGCCATGGTTGGCAGCCTTGTTGGCATGACTGGATTTCGAGGTGGGCATTGATGCCGCCCCACCTGCCTCAAGACCGGCACCAAGGCAAGCAACCATGCCCTGGCAGGTTCGGCACGTTGCAACAAATGTGGGAGCGGGCTTGCCCCGCGAAGCGCCGCGCGGGCGGCGCTCGATCTGCCAGGCGCCACAAGGGGTAAGCCGAGCACCACTGGTCGGCACGCCCCACCCGCTCTGGAACCTCTATTCCCTATCTTTGTTGCGTGGTTATGCGCCGGGCCCGGTGCTATGATCCAGCCCTTGCGTCGCAAAGAGTACAGATTCGCCGACGCTTATCGGGCCGCCCGTGATCGGCCTTGCGCAAACCGCAAACAGACCTGAATCAGGAGATCTACCATGGCTTTTGAATTGCCGCCGCTGCCGTACGCCCACGATGCCCTGCAGCCGCACATCTCCAAGGAAACCCTGGAGTATCACCACGACAAGCACCACAACACCTATGTCGTGAACCTGAACAACCTGGTCCCAGGCACCGAATTCGAAGGCAAGACCCTGGAAGAGATCGTCAAGACCTCTTCGGGCGGCATCTTCAATAACGCCGCTCAAGTCTGGAACCACACCTTCTACTGGAACTGCCTGGCACCAAACGCCGGTGGCCAGCCGACCGGTGCCCTGGCTGACGCCATCAACGCCGCTTTCGGTTCCTTCGACAAGTTCAAGGAAGAGTTCACCAAGACTTCGGTTGGCACCTTCGGTTCCGGCTGGGGCTGGCTGGTGAAGAAGGCTGACGGTTCCCTGGCCCTGGCCAGCACCATCGGCGCCGGCTGCCCGCTGACCAGCGGCGACACCCCGCTGCTGACCTGCGATGTCTGGGAACACGCCTACTACATCGACTACCGCAACCTGCGTCCGAAGTACGTCGAGGCGTTCTGGAACCTGGTCAACTGGGCCTTCGTTGCCGAACAGTTCGAAGGCAAGACCTTCAAGGCCTGAGTCGTTCAGCCCTGACGAAAGACCCGGCCCCGTGCCGCAATGCTGTCATTCCAGCATTGCCATCCGCGCCGGGCTTCTTCGAAAATCCGATGCCAGTCCCCTGGCATCGGATTTTTTCATGGGGGCTGCGGTGCCTTCAGGAAACGTACCGCTCAAGCCAGCCAAGGCTCTGCGCAGTAGCACCCGTAGGCCGATACTCACACCCAACCCACCCCGCATACCCGCGCTGCTCCAGAGCCGCAAACAACCCAGCAACATCCATCTGCCCCGTCCCCGGCTGATGCCGCCCCGGACAGTCGGCCACCTGCACATGCACCGTCCGATCAAAGAACTGCGACAGCACATCGGCAGCATTTCCGGTCAGTAACTGTGCATGGTAGAGATCAAGGATCAACCCGACACTCGCATGCATCTCCAGCACCCGCTGCGCCTTGCTGAAATCGGACAGGTAATACCCCGGCATTTCCTGCGCGCAGATCACCTCGATCAATGGCCGCAGCCCCTGGTCCTCGAAATACTTCACGGCATAGTCCAGGTTGCTCGCATAGACCTTGTCGGCGCCATCCTCGTCGGTTATCCCGGACATCAGGTGCACATCCGCACACGCCAGTGTGCGGGCATAGCTGACTGCCTGGCGCAACCCGTCACGGAACTCGGGCTCCTTGCCCGCCACCGCAGCAATGCCCTTGGTAACGCCAGCCGGTGCGGCAAACTGGACCAGTGACAACGAATATTGCGCCAGTTGATCAGCCAACAGGCTCGCATCGAATTCATAGGGCGACGGGAATTCCACCGCACGAAATCCTGCGGCAGCGGCGGCTTCGATACGCTGCATAAAAGGCAGTTCGTTGAACTGGAAGCCGAGGTGAGCATTGAATTTGAGCATGTGTATAGATCCATCCCGGGAAGAAAACATTCATCGATCCAAAGCCTGAGTCGCGGCTCCGGCACTGCGCTGGCAGCAACTGCGCCAGCTCGCTGCGTACAAATACTCACATCCTCCGTGTGTGGTATTTTCCTGCCTCAGTTCGCCCCAAATCTGCTGGGTCGACTGAAGTCAACCCTTCGGAATTCAGCCTGTGATCAAGAAAGACCTCGCCCTGCAGTTGGCCCCTCGCGTCATCGAGATGATCCGCACCCGGTCGATGAAGGCCGGCGAGCCATTGCGCGAGCAGACCTTCGCCCAAGCCTTCGATGTCTCCCGCTCCCCGATTCGCAGGGTATTTGCCCTGCTTGCCGAGTGGAACATCGCGGTGCAGGAGCCCAATCGCGGCTATTTTTTGAAACAGGACGCCGGGCAGATCCAGGAAACCACCCCCACCTGCGACCCGTTCGAAGACTTCTACCTGCGCGTGGTGGACGACATACTCAGCGGGGAAATCCCTGCCGAGTTCTTTGAGGCCCAATTACTGCGACGCTACTCCGTGCCCCGCGGGCAACTGCTCAAGGTCCTCAACCGGCTGGCAAGCGAAGCCATGGTCGAGCGCAAGCCCGGACAAGGCTGGAGCCTCAACGAATTCGTACACAACGCCCAGACCCACATCCAGAGCTACCGCTTCCGCATGGCCATCGAGCCGGCCGCACTGCGCGAGCCGGACTACAAGGTCAACCAGGCCGCATTTGCCAAGGCAAGGGCGCAACAGCAGGCCATGCTCGACGGCGAAATTCACACGCTGTCACGTGCCCAACTGTTCGAAATTGGCGCCCGGTTTCACGAAATGATCGTGGAATGCTCGGGCAACCTCTTCTTCATCGATGCCATACGCAGGCAAAACCAGCTCAGACGCTTCATGAGTTACAAAGCCAACGTCGACCGCAGTCGCCTGAGGACGCAATGCCTGGAGCATCTGCACCTGCTCGACTTGATCGAGTCCGGTCGGCGCGAGGAAGCCGCTCAATTTCTCTGGAAGCACCTGGACGAAGTCGGCCGGCTCAAGACCCGTCAGGATGCCTTGCAGGAAAGCCAGCAGGCGTAACCCATTCCTCCACCTTCCTTTCATTACCCGCGCGCCAGATCAGAGGGGCAGCTTAGCTATTGCACCCAATTCACACAAGATACAAAACAATACCTGAAAACCAGCAGCGGAAGTAAATTTAGCGTCACTTATTGTATTTCATTGCAACAACAAGCAATTATTCGCATCGATCGGATGCACTGGGGCACCGAATCACACAGGGATGATTGCAATGGATCAAGGAATGTTGGCTAAAGGGACGAGGATCTCGAGCCTACTGTTCGGGGTGTACACGATTCTGCTGGCCCTGCTTGGCCTGATGCTGGCCTGCCAGGGAGGCGTGCTGGTCAGTGCCGCCAGCTCGCCTTACTACGCGATGATGGGTACCGCATTACTGCTGGCAGCGGCACTCATGGGCCTGAAGAAGTCGCTCGGCATCTATCTCTACGGCGTAGCATCCCTGGCCACCTACGGCTGGGCGATCTGGGAGTCCGGCGACAACGGCTGGGCCTATATCCCACGCCAAGCCTGGCTGGCACTACTCAGTGTGATCTTTCTGGCCTTCTGGCCCCTGGTACGACGCGACTTTGCCAACGTCAACAAGGCAGTGTATTTCAGCATCATGGGCCTACTGCCGCTGTTGATGGCTGCCACCCTACTGACACCGCAGTTCTTTCCCAACGCCGTTCACTTGGCCGACTCGCCTGCTATCACCGCGCATACATAACAACCGTTCAGCCGCAGCACGGTGACATCACCAAACGCCAACGTCGCCGCGTCCCACGACAAAACCAACTGGAGCGCCAATCGGCCAGCACAGTTTTCACCTGCGCCCCACCCGCAAAACGCTTGCTCAGCCCGCATACCACGCTAACATCAAAGCTTTGGACGATTGATACAGCGCATTCAAGTTGCGGGGTCAGGCAACCGATACACTGCTCAAGGTTGGCCGGTAGTGTATCGTCATCGTTGATGGCAAAATGATGCCATGCGCATGGATTAAGGAAACCCCATTGAAGCTGGAATTGCGGAACAGCTTGTCGGTCAAGTTGCTCAGGGTCGTGCTGCTGTCTGCGCTGGCGGTGGGCGTAGTGCTCAGCTGTGCGCAAATCATCTACGACACCTACAAGACCCGCCAGGCCGTGAACAACGATGCCCACCGCATCCTCGACATGTTCCGCGACCCTTCGACCCAGGCGGTGTACAGCCTCGACCGCGAAATGGGCATGCAGGTAATGGAAGGCCTGTTCCAGGACGAATCGGTACGCATGGCCTCCATCGGCCACCCCAACGAAACCATGCTGGCAGAAAAGTCCCGCCCACTGCAGGACATGCCCATGCGCTGGCTGACCGACCTGATCCTCGGCCAGGAACGTACCTACACCACGCAACTGGTCGGCCGCGGCCCCTACAGCGAATACTACGGCGACCTGAGCATCACCCTCGACACCTCGTCCTACGGCGAAGACTTCCTGATCAACGCCGTGATCATCTTTATTTCCGGCGTGCTGCGGGCCCTGGCCATGGGCCTGGTGCTGTATCTGGTCTACCATTGGCTGCTGACCAAACCGCTGTCGAAGATCATCGAGCACCTCACCCAGATCAACCCTGACCGCCCCAGCCAGCACCAACTGCCGTTGCTCAAGGGCCACGAGAAGAACGAACTGGGCCTGTGGGTGAATACCGCCAACCAGCTACTGGCCTCGATCGAGCGTAACACTCACCTGCGCCACGAAGCGGAAAACAGCCTGCAACGCATGGCTCAGTACGACTTCCTCACCGGCCTGCCCAACCGCCAGCAACTGCAGCAGCAACTGGACAAGATCATCGTCGACGGCAGCCGCCTGCAACACCGGGTGGCAGTGCTGTGCGTGGGCCTGGACGACTTCAAGGGCATCAACGAACAGTTCAGCTATCAGGTCGGCGACCAGTTGCTGCTGGCCCTGGCCGACCGCCTGCGCGCCCACAGCGGCCGCCTGGGCGCCCTGGCCCGGCTGGGCGGTGACCAGTTCGCCCTGGTGCAGGCCAATATCGAGCAGCCCTACGAAGCGGCCGAACTGGCGCAGAGTATCCTCGACGACCTGGAAGTGCCGTTCGACCTCGACCACCACCGGCAGATTCGCCTGCGCGCCACCATCGGCATCACCCTGTTCCCGGAAGACGGCGACAGCACCGAGAAGCTGCTGCAGAAAGCCGAACAGACCATGACCCTGGCCAAGGCCCGTTCACGCAACCGCTACCAGTTCTACATCGCCAGCGTCGACAGCGAGATGCGCCGCCGTCGCGAACTGGAAAAGGACCTGCGCGAAGCCCTGCCGCGCAACCAGCTGTACCTGGTGTACCAGCCACAGATCAGCTACCGCGATCACCGCGTGGTCGGTGTCGAGGCACTGCTGCGCTGGCAGCATCCGGAACTGGGCATGGTACCGCCAGACCAGTTCATTCCCCTGGCCGAACAGAACGGCAGCATCATCAGCATCGGCGAATGGGTGCTCGACCAGGCCTGCCGGCAATTGCGCGAATGGCATGACATGGGCTTCAGCGACCTGCGCATGGCAGTCAACCTGTCCACGGTGCAACTGCACCACAACGAACTGCCACGGGTAGTCAACAACCTGCTGCAGGCCTACCGCCTGCCGCCACGCAGCCTGGAGCTGGAAGTCACCGAGACCGGCCTGATGGAAGACATCAGCACCGCCGCCCAGCACCTGCTGAGCCTGCGCCGCTCCGGAGCACTGATTGCCATCGACGACTTCGGTACCGGCTACTCATCGCTCAGTTACCTGAAATCGCTGCCGCTGGACAAGATCAAGATCGACAAGAGCTTTGTCCAGGACCTGCTGGACGACGATGACGACGCCACCATCGTTCGCGCCATCATCCAGCTGGGCAAGAGCCTGGGAATGCAGGTGATCGCCGAAGGCGTGGAAACAGCCGAACAGGAAACCTACATCGTCGCCCAGGGTTGCCACGAAGGCCAGGGCTACCACTACAGCAAGCCGCTGTCGGCCCGTGAGCTGACCAACTTCCTCAAGCAGGCGCAGCGCAATCAGGTTTCGATACTCTGAGCCGCCTGACCGGTTACAGGCCGTGACTGGCATTTACACGAATTGCACGCCCGCCCCTTTACAGCAAATGCAAATCTTTCGCATGATGTTGCCGTTTCGCGTGCCACGGCGCACGGTCCACCCCTTGGTCCAACCACACGACGCAGGAAACCAATAATGATTCGAATGCCTCTGGCCTCCGCCAGTCTGCTGGCCATTGCCATCGCTCTCGCCGGTTGCGGTGAAGGCAAGGACGACAAGGCCGCCGCGCCGCAAGCCCAGGCACCTGCTGCCGCCAGCACCACTGCAACGGCGCCCGGGGCTGTCGACGAAGCTGCCGGCAAAGCCGTGGTCAAACACTACGCCGAGCTTGTCTACGCCGTGTACAGCGACTCGCTGAGCACCGCCAAGACCCTGCAGACCGCAGTCGACGCGTTCCTGGCCAAGCCCAATGACGAAACCCTGAAGGCAGCCAAGGAAGCCTGGGTCGCCTCGCGTGTACCTTACCTGCAGAGCGAAGCCTTCCGCTTCGGCAACACCATCATCGATGACTGGGAAGGCCAGGTGAACGCCTGGCCGCTGGACGAAGGCCTGATCGACTACGTCGACAAGAGCTATGAGCACGCCCTCGGCAACCCGGCGGCCAACGCCAACATCATCGCCAATACCGAGATCCAGGTGGGCGAAGAGAAGATCGACGTCAAGGACATCACCCCCGAGAAGCTGGCCAGCCTGAACGAGCTGGGCGGCTCCGAGGCCAACGTCGCCACCGGCTACCACGCCATCGAGTTCCTGCTCTGGGGCCAGGACCTGAACGGCACCGGCCCGGGCGCGGGCAACCGTCCAGCGTCGGACTACCTGGAAGGCAACGGCGCCACCGGTGGCCACAACGACCGCCGTCGTGCCTACCTGAAAGCGGTCACCGACCTGTTGGTCAAGGACCTCGAAGAGATGGTCGGCAACTGGGCACCGAACGTCGCCGACAACTACCGCGCCAAGCTGGAAGCCGAGTCGGTCAACGACGGCCTGCGCAAGATGCTGTTCGGCATGGGCAGCCTGTCGCTGGGCGAACTGGCTGGCGAGCGCATGAAGGTTTCGCTTGAAGCCAATTCGCCGGAAGACGAGCACGACTGCTTCAGCGACAACACCCACTACTCGCACTTCTACGACGCCAAGGGCATCCGCAACGTCTACCTGGGCGAGTACACCCGACCGGACGGCAGCAAGGTGACCGGCCCGAGCCTGTCGTCGCTGGTGGCCAAGGTCGACCCGGCCGCCGACGCCACCCTCAAGGCCGACCTGGAAGCCACCGAAGCCAAGATCCAGGTAATCGTCGACCACGCTCTCAAGGGCGAGCACTACGACCAGCTGATCGCAGCCGACAACGCTGCCGGCAACCAGATCGTACGCGACGCCATCGCCGCCCTGGTCAAGCAGACCGGTGCGATCGAGCAGGCCGCGGGCAAGCTGGGCATTGCCAACCTGAACCCGGATACCGCGGATCACGAGTTCTGATCCTGCTGTAGTGGTTCTGGAAGAGGCGGCCTTCGGGTCGCCTTTTTCGTTCAGGCAACACACACCCTTGTGGGAGCTGCCTTGTGTCGCGAAAGGGCTGCAAAGCATTCCCAGGATTTCGGCACCGATGCAAACAATGCGGGGGGCCGCTTTGCGGCCCTTTCGCGACACAAGGCCGCTCCCACAAGAGACCGAGCATGCCTGCATGGCCAACTGGCGCCGATTTCATCCAGCAATTGCAAATTGCTCTTATTCAAACTCCCTCACCCTGCTAAGCTTGCACGCCGGTTTTTCGCTCACGCCCAGGATTCTCGATGTCCTTGTCGCTGTCCCGACTCTCCCCCCTGCTGCTGACCTTTGCCCTCGCCGCCTGTGACGACGCCCCGCGTTTCACCCAGGCCGAGCCCGGTGAAGCGTTGTCGGGCGGCAAAGCCACCGTGCAGCGCACTGACCGCCATGCCTATTCCCTGCCCTCGGCCAACCTCTCGCCCGAGCGGCGCCTGGACTTCGCCGTAGGCAACAGCTTCTTCCGCAACCCCTGGGTGATCGCCCCATCCACCACCACCGCACGTGACGGCCTGGGGCCCCTGTTCAACACCAATGCCTGCCAGAACTGCCACGTGCGCGACGGCCGAGGCCACCCGCCAGAGCCAGGCGACAGCAACGCCGTATCGATGCTGGTACGCCTTTCGATCCCCGACCAGCCCTACCTTGCCAAGGTGGTTGAACGCCTTGGCGTGGTGCCGGAGCCGGTCTATGGCACCCAGTTGCAGGACATGGCCATCCCGGGCGTCACACCGGAAGGCAAGGTGCGGGTCAGCTACACCAGCGAAACGGTGTCGTTCAAGGACGGCCACCAGGTCGAGCTGCGCAAGCCGGCCTTGCAGATCACCCAGCTCGGCTATGGCGTGATGCACCCCGACACACGCTTTTCGGCGCGGGTGGCACCGCCGATGATCGGCCTGGGCCTGCTCGAAGCCATCCCCGAAGCCGACCTGCTGGCCAACGAAGACCCCGACGACCGTAACCGCGACGGCATCCGTGGCCGGGCCAACCGGGTGTGGGACGACGCCCTGGGCAAGACCGTGGTCGGCCGCTTCGGCTGGAAGGCCGGGCAGCCCAACGTAAACCAGCAGAACGTGCACGCCTTTGCCGGTGACATGGGCCTGACCACCACCCTGCAGCCCAACGACGACTGCACCCCGGCGCAGGCCGACTGCCTGGCCGCAGCCAACGGCGACGGTGCCGACGGCGAAAAGGAAGTCAGCGACAACATCCTGCGGCTGGTCACCTTCTACACCCGCAACCTGGCCGTACCGGCCCGTCGTGACGTGGGCTCACCGCAAGTGCTGGCGGGCAAGAACCTGTTCTACCAGGCCGGTTGCCAGGGATGCCATACACCACAGTTCACCACCGCCGCGAACGCCGCCGAGCCGGAACTGGCCAACCAGGTGATCCGCCCTTACAGCGACCTGCTGCTGCACGACATGGGCCCGGGCCTGGCCGATGAACGCACCGAATTCGCAGCCAACGGCCAGGACTGGCGCACCCCGCCACTGTGGGGCATAGGCCTGAGCGAAACGGTCAGTGGCCACAGCCAGTTCCTGCACGATGGCCGCGCCCGCAACCTGCTCGAAGCCGTGCTCTGGCACGGTGGCGAGGCCGAGGCGGCACGCAATTTCGTACTCACTTTCAATGCCGGGCAGCGTGCCGCGTTGCTGGCTTTCCTGAACTCACTTTAAAGCGCAAAGGAGCCGGGCATGTTCCGACCCAAACTGTTGTTCACCAGCCTCGCCGCACTCGCCCTCGGCGCCTGCTCGCCGCAGGACCCGCAAGCCGTGACCTCCGCTGCCATCGCCAAGCAGGTAATCCTGCCCACCTACAGCCGCTGGGTCGAAGCCGACCGCATGCTGGCCGCTAGCGCCCTGGCTTACTGCGAAGGCAAGGAAACCCTGGACAAGGCCCGTGCCGACTTCCTCAACGCGCAAAAGGCATGGGCCGAGCTGCAACCGCTGCTGGTCGGCCCTCTGGCCGAAGGCAACCGCGCCTGGCAGGTACAGTTCTGGCCCGACAAGAAGAACCTTGTCGGCCGCCAGGTTGAGCAGCTGGTCAGCACCGACCAGCCGGTCGATGCCGCGGCCTTGGGCAAGGCCAGCGTGGTGGTACGTGGCCTGTCGGCCTACGAGTACATCCTCTTCGACAGCAAGCCGGACATCGCCACTGCCGAGCAGAAAGCCCGCTACTGCCCGCTGCTGGTGGCCATCGGTGAACACCAGAAGGCCCTGGCCGAAGAGATCCTCAAGGGCTGGAACAGCACCGACGGCATGCTCTCGCAGATGACCAAGTTCCCCAACCAGCGCTACGCCGATTCCCACGAGGCCATCGCCGACCTGCTACGCGCCCAGGTCACCGCCCTGGACAGCCTGAAGAAAAAGCTCGGTGCGCCGATGGGCCGCCAGAGCAAGGGTATCCCGCAGCCACTGCAGGCCGAAGCCTGGCGCAGCCACAACTCGCTCAAAAGCCTGGAGGCCAGCCTCAAGGCCGCCGAAGCGGTCTGGGTCGGGGTCGACAACCAAGGCCTGCGCGGCTTGCTGTCCAGCGATCAGAAAGCCCTGGCGGACAAGATCGACGCCGCCTACGCTGCCTCGCTCAAACTGCTGGCCGATAACCAGAAAACCCTGGGCGAGCTGCTGGCGGACGACGCTGGCCAGCAAACCCTGAACCAGATCTACGACAGCCTCAACGCCGTCCACCGCCTGCACGAAGGCGACCTGGCCAAGGCGTTGAACATCCAGCTGGGCTTCAATGCCAACGACGGTGACTGATCATGCTGCGACGCCAGGCCCTCAAACTCGGTAGCGTATTGCTCAGCGCCCTCACCCTGGGCGGCTGGAGCCTGTTCCGCAACAAAGGCAGCGAGCCCCTGCTGCTGTCGGCGCGTGACGACGGCGACGGCAAGCACTACGCGGTCGGGTTCCGCCTGGACGGCACCCAGGTGTTCAGCACCCAGGTCGCCCAACGTTGCCATGCCATCATCCATCACCCGCAACTGCCGATCGCCCTGTTCGTCGCCCGCCGCCCCGGCACCGAAAGCTACCTGGTCGACCTGCGCGACGGGCGCCTGCTGCAGACCGTCACCTCACAGCCGAACCGGCACTTCTACGGCCACGCCGTCATCCACAAAGGTGGCGAATGGCTGTATGCCACCGAGAACGACACCACCGACCCGGGGCGTGGCGTACTCGGTGTGTATCGCTTCGATGGCGAGCGCCTGGTGCACAGCGGCGAGATTCCGACCCACGGCATTGGCCCGCACGAAGTGGCCTGGCTGCCGGACGGCGAGACGCTGGTCGTGGCCAACGGCGGTATCCGCACCGAAGCCGAAAGCCGTGTGGAGATGAACCTCGACGCAATGGAACCGAGCCTGGTGCTGATGCAGCGCGGCGGTACCCTGCTGAGCAAGGAAACCCTGGCCCAGCCGATGAACAGCGTGCGCCACTTGGCGGTGGGCAGCGATGGCACCATCGCCGCCTGCCAGCAGTTCATGGGTGATGCCGATGAAACCGCCGAACTGCTGGCAATCAAGCGCCCGGGTGAGCCGTTCAAGGCCTTCCCGGTGCCAGAACGGCAGTTGCAGGCCATGGCCCAGTACACCGCCAGCGTGGCTATTCACAGCGAGCTGCGGCTGGTAGCGCTGACTGCGCCACGGGCCAACCGCCTGTTCGTCTGGGACCTGGACAGCGGCGCGGTACGGCTGGATGCACCAATGCCCGATTGCGCGGGGGTGGGCGCGGTGCAGGACGGTTTTGTCGTCACCTCCGGGCAGGGCCGTTGCCGGTTCTATGATTGCCGCAAGGCCGAGCTGGTCGGGCAGCCGATGAACCTGCCGTCCGGTTTTTGGGACAACCACCTGCATCTCGTCTGATTTTCGGGTTGGCCGTACTGGCCTCTTCGCGGCTAAAGCCGCTCCCACAGGGACCGCGCAACCCGCTGACTACGCGGTCCCTGTGGGAGCAGCTTTAGCCGCGAAGGGGTCCTTACCGGCATTCCACTCCCCTTCCATCAAAAAACAGTCAATAATTCCCCCATCCACGTGGGCAGGATCGCCCGTTGTCGTGTCCAAGCGAATAACAACCGAATCCAAGGAACCGGACCTATGCTGCGCCGCCGCATGCTCATCATGTTGGCCGTGGTTCTGCTGATCGTGCTGGCCCTGGGGGGCTACAAAGCCTTTTCGATCTACCAGCAGATCCAGATGTTCACTGCCCCCAAGCCGCCAATCACCGTGGCGGCCGCCTTGGCCGAACAGCGCCCGTGGCAAGAGCGCCTGCCTGCCGTCGGCAGCCTCAAGGCGCTACAGGGCGTGGAGCTGAGCCTGGAGGTGGAAGGCATCGTCAAGGCCCTGCACTTCGACTCGGGCCAGCAGGTCAAGGCCGGGCAACTGCTACTGCAACTCAATGACGACCAGGAAACCGCCCTGCTCGGCACCGCCCAGGCCGACCTGGGCCTGGCCAAGGTCGATTTCGGCCGTGGCAGCCAGCTGGTCGGCGACTCGGCCATCTCCCGGGGCGAGTTCGACCGCCTCACCGCCCAGTACCGGCGCAACCAGGCGGTGGTCGATCAGCTCAAGGCGTCAAAGACCAAGAAGAGCATCAGCGCCCCGTTCAACGGCACCATTGGCATTCGCCAGGTGGACGTTGGCGACTACCTGGCCGCCGGCACGGTGATCGCCACCCTGCAGGACACGTCCAGCCTCTACGTCGACTTCAACGTCCCGGAACAGTCCCTGCCGCACCTGAGCCTGGGCCAGCAGGTGCTGGTGCAGGTGGCTGCCTACCCGGGCCAGACCTTCCCCGCCCGCCTCAGCGCCATCAACCCCAAGGTCGAGGAAACCACGCGCAACCTGCTGGTGCGCGCGACCATGGCCAACCCGGACGGCAAGCTGCTGCCGGGCATGTTCGCCAGCCTGCTGATCCTGCTGCCCAACCCGCAGCCGCAAGTGGTAGTGCCGGAAAGCGCCATCACCTACACCCTGTATGGCAACTCGGTGTATGTCGCCACACCGAAAAAGGACAAGGACGGCAAGCCGGAAAACGACGACAACGGCCAGCCGCAGCTCACCGCCGAGCAGCGCACGGTGCAGACCGGAGAGCGCCGTGACGGCATGGTGGTGGTCAGCAAGGGCCTGCAGGCCGGGGAACAGGTGGTCACCGCCGGCCAACTGAAGCTTACCCCCGGCGCCGCGATCCGCATCGGCCAGGACAAAGCCCTCAAGCCCGCACAGGGCGCGCCGGGCAAGGACTGACAGGAGGCTGGCATGGCGTTCACCGACCCATTCATCCGCCGCCCGGTGCTGGCCAGCGTGGTCAGCCTGCTGATCCTGCTGCTGGGCTTCCAGGCCTGGAACAAGCTGCAGATCCGCCAGTACCCGCAAATGGAAAACGCCCTGATCACGGTGACCACCGCTTACCCCGGTGCCAATGCCGAGACCATCCAGGGCTATATCACCCAGCCGCTGCAGCAAAGCCTGGCCAGCGCCGAAGGCATCGACTACATGACTTCGGTGAGCCGGCAGAACTTCTCGATCATTTCCATCTACGCACGCGTCGGCGCCGACAGCGACCGGTTGTTCACCGAGCTGCTGGCCAAGGCCAACGAAGTGCGCAACAAGCTGCCCCAGGACTCGGAAGACCCGGTACTGAGCAAGGAAGCCGCCGATGCCTCGGCGCTGATGTACATCAGTTTCTACAGCAAGGAGATGAGCAACCCGCAAATCACCGACTACCTGTCGCGGGTGATCCAGCCCAAGCTGGCGACCCTGCCGGGCATGGCCGAAGCGGAAATCCTCGGCAACCAGGTGTTTGCCATGCGCATCTGGATCGACCCGGTGAAACTGGCCGGCTACGGCCTGTCGGCCACCGACGTGACCAATGCCGTGCGTCGCTACAACTTCCTTTCCGCCGCCGGCGAGGTGAAGGGCGAATACGTGGTCACCAGCATCAACGCCAGCACCGAGCTGAAGTCAGCCGAGGCGTTCGCCGCCCTGCCGGTCAAGACCAGTGGCGACAGCCGCGTGCTGCTGGGCGATGTGGCACGGGTCGAGATGGGTGCGGAAAACTACGACACGGTCAGCTCGTTCGACGGCACCCCATCGGTGTACATCGGCATCAAGGCCACACCGGCCGCCAACCCGCTTGACGTCATCAAGGAAGTGCGGCACATCATGCCCGAGCTGGAAAGCCAGTTGCCCTCGGCACTGAAGGTATCGATCGCCTACGACGCCACGCTGTTCATCCAGGCCTCCATCGATGAAGTGATCAAGACCCTCGGCGAAGCGGTATTGATCGTCATTGTGGTGGTGTTCCTGTTCCTCGGTGCCCTGCGCTCGGTGCTGATCCCGGTGGTGACCATCCCGCTGTCGATGATCGGCGTGCTGTTCTTCATGCAGATGATGGGCTACTCGCTCAACCTGCTGACCCTGCTGGCCATGGTGCTGGCTATCGGGCTGGTGGTGGACGATGCGATTGTCGTGGTGGAGAACATCCACCGGCACATGGAAGAAGGCAAGTCGCCGTTCGACGCAGCCCTCGAGGGCGCCCGCGAAATCGCCATGCCGGTGGTGTCGATGACCATCACCCTGGCGGCGGTGTATGCACCGATAGGCTTCCTTACCGGACTCACCGGCGCCCTGTTCAAGGAGTTTGCCCTGACCCTGGCCGGTGCGGTGATCATCTCCGGTATCGTTGCCCTTACCCTGTCACCGATGATGTGTGCCCTTCTGCTGCGCCAGGAGCAGAACCCCAGCGGCCTGGCCCATCGCCTGGACGTGCTGTTCGAACGCCTGAAGGTGCGCTACCAGCGCCTGCTGCACGCAACCCTCGACAGCCGGCCGGTGGTGCTGGTGTTCGCCGTGATCATCCTGTGCCTGATCCCGGTGCTGCTGAAGTTCACCCAGAACGAACTGGCGCCCAACGAGGACCAGGGGGTGATCTTCATGATGAGCAGCTCGCCGCAGCCGGCCAACCTTGATTACCTCAACGCCTACACCGACGAATTCACCCCGCTGTTCAAGACCTTCCCCGAGTATTACTCGTCGTTCCAGATCAACGGTTTCAATGGCGTGCAGACCGGCATCGGTGGCTTCCTGCTCAAGCCCTGGAACGAGCGCGAGCGCACGCAAATGGAACTGCTGCCACTGGTGCAGGCAAAGCTCGAGGAAATCGCTGGCCTGCAGATCTTCGGCTTCAACCTGCCCTCACTGCCCGGCACCGGCGAGGGCTTGCCGTTCCAGTTCGTGATCAACAGCGCTGGCGACTACCCCGCACTGCTGGATGTGGCACAGCGCATCAAGGCTCGCGCCCAGGAGTCCTGCAAGTTCGCCTTCCTCGACATCGACCTGGCCTTCGACAAGCCCGAGGTGGTGGTGGATATCGACAGGGCCAAGGCGGCGCAGATGGGGGTGTCGATGGATACTTTGGGCAGTAGCCTGGCGACCTTGCTGGGCGAGGCGGAAATCAACCGCTTCACCCTCGAAGGCCGCAGCTACAAGGTGATTGCCCAGGTCGAGCGACCGTACCGCGACAACCCCGGCTGGCTGAACAACTACTACGTGAAGAACGACCAGGGCCAGCTGCTGCCGCTATCGACCCTGATCACCCTCACCGACCGCGCCCGCCCGCGCCAGCTCAACCAGTTCCAGCAATTGAACTCGGCGATCATCCAGGGCGTGCCCACGGTCAGCCTGGGCGAGGCACTGAAGACCGTGCAGGGTATCGCCCGCGAAGAGGCTCCGGAAGGTTTCGCCTTCGACTACGCCGGCGTGGCCCGCCAGTACGTGCAGGAAGGCAGCGCGCTTTGGGTGACCTTCGGCCTGGCGTTGGCGATCATCTTCCTGGTGCTGGCGGCGCAGTTCGAAAGCTTCCGCGACCCGTTGGTGATTCTGGTGACAGTGCCGTTGTCGATCTGTGGCGCGCTGCTGCCGCTGTTCCTTGGCGTATCGAGCATGAACATCTACACCCAGGTCGGGCTGGTGACGCTGATCGGTCTGATCAGCAAGCACGGCATCCTCATTGTCGAGTTCGCCAACCAGTTGCGCAAGGAACTCGGCCTGGGCGCGCGTGAAGCGATCGAGGAAGCCGCTGCGATTCGCCTGCGACCAGTGTTGATGACCACGGCGGCGATGGTGTTCGGCATGGTGCCGCTGATTCTGGCGACCGGGGCGGGGGCTGTCAGCCGCTTTGACATCGGTACGGTGATTGCCACCGGGATGTCGATTGGCACGCTGTTTACCCTGTTTGTGCTGCCTTGTATCTACACCTTGCTGGCGCACAAGGAGGTGGCCAGAGAGACATCGGTTGCCTGAACCGGCCTCTTCGCGGGTAAACCCGCTCCCACAGGTACTGCACCAATTTCGGATCCGGTGCCGTACCTGTGGGAGCGGGTTTACCCGCGAAGAAGCCGGCAAGGCATTTCCATCTACCACCGGGTTCAACCGAACGGCCGCAACCCCTGGCGCATGCCGAACAGGAACAGCAACAGGTCATGATCTGGCGCGACCTTGGCCTGTTGCTGCGGTTTCACATCCCGCGGCAACGCGCACTGGTCGGCCATCTCGGCCTTGCTGAACACGGTCGGCCTCGGCTCTTCCCAGGCCGCCACTGCCACGGTGGTCACCGCCAGTCCAGCTACCAGGAACAAAGCTCGAGCTATTTCTAGTTTCATTACCCTAACCCTTTGACAGCGCTGCCAAACGCCATCTGGTAAAAGTAGAGCAGGGTTTGCCATTCTGCGTCATTGATCGACGAGTGGCGGCGCAGCTGGCGCAGGTCATTGCTCGCCGCGCGCTGGCAGCTGATGCGCCGCCGGCACTTTTCCAGATCCAGTAGCGCGACTTCGACCCGGGCCTGATCGCCCTCGCCAATAACCTTGATGAACACATGCTTGCCATACAGGCAGCCGTGCTGCCAGTGTCCCAGGTGCATGCGTGCCAGGTTGTCCGCCAGGTCCTTGAGCATGCGCTCATGCACCACTTGCGGATAACGCTCACGGGCACCTTCGGCATGCCAGGTGTCCAGTTCGACGAAGCCGTCGAGTGCTTCGCTCACCAACAGCGCACGCCACTGGTGATCGGCATCACGCTCGGCGCCACAGAAGACGATGCGCGGTACACGCACGCCCAGTTGCTCGAAGCTGTTCAACGCATCGAGTTCACGCAATACGGTCGGCCGGCCGAAAGGGTGCAGGAGGCTACGGTAGATATGCCCGACCTGGCGCTTGGCATACAGCAGCTTGCCATTGCCATCGCTGAGGCGTTGCACACCACTCTCGCCACCGCGCCGCTGGTTAGGCTCCTCGACCCACTCGCCCTGCTGGCGCCAGTAAAAATCGAACCGCGACTCCCCTTTCTGGGCTACAGCCATCAAACACTACCCCTTACGCAATACATAGACCCGCCACATGGCATAGAACGGCAGGAAGTCGAGGCGTTCCTGGATTCTGAAGCCGGCGGCTCGGAATTCTTCTTCGACCGTGTCGGCCGGTAACACAAAACGGTTCTGGTAATTATCCTGGTCGCCCTTCCTGGCGCTGCGGCGCTTTTCCAGCTTTTTCCGGCGCCAAGCCTTGAAGTTTCCATCCACCCACAACGACAGGATCACACTATCACGGCTAACCCTTTGAAATTCCGAAAGAATGGTTTTTCTGTGCGCCGCTTCGCCAATGTGGTGGAACAGGCGCATGCAGAAAATGCTGTCCACCGAGTTGTCCGGCAGGTCGATAGCAAACGCCGAAGTTTGCAAAGGGCGTACCCGTGCCACCACCTCTGGCGCTTGTGCGGTACAGGCTGTCTCGATCATCGCTTCGGAGTTGTCGGCGCCGATGATCACCCGATTGGGCTTTTCTGCTAGCAACGGCCAGAAGCGGCCGGCACCGCATGGCAGGTCGAGGACCAGGCCAGGCTCACCAGCCAATGCCAAGGCGCGACGCGCCAGTTGCTCATCTCGCTTGTGGGAAAGGCGTCGCGCCAGGCCAGCCTGGTGCTTGAGAAAGTACTCGCGGGCATGTTCTTTGTCGTACTTCTCGGAAAACTCAAGCTTGATGGGGCTACGCATAGGGCATCTCCTGACTCCATTCCACCCACATTAGGTAAGCAAGCGTAGGAATCAGGTCATGCCGATGTGAAAAAAATGTTGAGCGCCGGACGGTTCGTTACAACTGATACTCAGCCAGCGCTTCCGGGTCGCCTTTGGATGCGGTATTGCTCAAGTCAACCCGGAAACGGCAACCATGCGGCAAGGTCGAGGTCAGGGTCACCTGCCAACCCTGGTCGTCGCAGATCCGCTGCACCAGCGACAAGCCCAGCCCAAGGCCCTCGCCACGCCGCTCATCGCCGCGCACAAATGGCTTGAACATCGCTTCGCGCTGCTCTTCAGGAATGCCCACACCGCTGTCTTCCACGCTGAAGCCATTGGCTTCCAGGCTCAAGCGAATGTAACCGCTGTCGGTATAGTGCGCAGCATTGCGCAACAGGTTGCCCATCACCGACTGCAGGAAGGTGGCGTTGTACAACACCGGGCTGGCACTGACACGGCCATCGTAATACAAGGCCAGGCCCTTCTGCTCGATGGTGTCGCGCCAGACACCGACAAGTTCATCGGCCACCTCCCTCAGGGTGGCCCGCGAAGCCACTGCACCCTCGTCGCGTTGTGCCCGGGCCAGCATCAGGAAGGTCTTGACCAGTTCGCGCATTTCTTCCGTGGCCCGCGCCACGCGCTCCACCTGGCTGCGCGAGCGGGCGTCCAGCGTCGGGTTCTCCATCAGCAGTTCACACGAGGTGGCCAGCACCATCAAGGGCGTGCGCAGTTCGTGGCTGACGTCGCTGGTGAACAACCGTTCGCGGGTCAGCGCATCGCGCAGGCGGCCCAGGGTATCGTCGAAGGCTACCGCCAACTGGCCGACTTCGTCCGCGGCATAGTCCGGCGCCAGCGGCGGGGCCAGGCCCAGCAACTGGTCACGGTGGCGTACCTGGCGCGCCAGGCGGATCACCGGCGCCATCACCCGGCGCGCCACCAGCCAGCCGAGAATGACCGCCAGCACCAGGCTGAGCACGAAGCCCACCACCACCACCGCGAACAGCACGCGCTCGCGCTCTTCGAAGTCGCTCTGGTCCTGCAGCAGCACATAGCGGCGGCCATCGACGATCTCGACCATGGCGTGGTACGAAAGCTGGTCGCGGAATACCTCGTGGAAGCCGCGGTCGAGGTGGCGCAGGTCCTTGGGCAGCTCGAAGTCGTCACGCCCGCCGCTGAAATAGAACAGCTGGTCGGGGCGTGGCCGGTGGCTCCAGTCACTGACGCTGTCCATGCGCAGCAGGCGCTGCAGGTCACCACCCAGCACCGAGGAAATCAGCCGCTCTTCGACCAGGTGCACCGTGCCGACGATACCGAAGGCGAAGGCCCCGGCCACCAGCGCGCTCATCAGGGCAAAGGCGATGATGATGCGCTGGGCAAGGCTTTGCTTAAACTCCATCACGGCCCTCGGCGAGGCGATAGCCGACGCCATGGACGGTATGCAGCAGCGGTTTTTCGAACGGTTTGTCGATCACCTGGCGCAGCTGGTGCACGTGGCTGCGCAGACTGTCGCTGTCGGGGCAGTCATCGCCCCACAGGGCTTCTTCCAGCACTTCACGGCGCAATACGTGCGGGCTTTTCTGCATCAGCACTGCCAGCAGCTTGAGGCCAACCGGGTTGAGCTTGAGCAGGCGGCCTTGGCGGGTGACTTCAAGGGTATCGAGGTCATAGCTGAGGTCGGCCACCTGCAGGGTGCGGCGCCCGCCGCCCTGTGCCCGGCGCAGCACCGCTTCGATGCGGGCGGCCAGCTCCGACAGGGCGAAGGGTTTGAGCAAGTAATCGTCGGCACCGGAGCGGAAGCCTTGCAGGCGGTCGTCCAGTTGGTCGCGGGCGGTGAGCATGATCACCGGCGTGTCGCGACGGGCGTCTTCGCGCAAGCGCTTGCACAGGGTGTAGCCGTCGATGCCGGGCAGCATGATGTCGAGCACGATCAGGTCATAGTGCTCGGTGGCAGCCAGGTGCAGGCCGGACAGGCCATCCTGGGCGCAGTCGACGGTGTAGCCCTTCATGCCGAGGTAATCGGCCAGGTTGGCCAGGATATCGCGGTTGTCTTCAACCAAAAGAATGCGCATCGGTTTCTCCTGTGCGGCGCTTCTCGCTGTGGTGCGCGGCAGGCGCAGCTTAAGGCCTATGCCTGCAGGGTGCCAGCCCCAGGGAAAATTCACCGCACTTGACGGTTTTTTCACTGATCCTTCACGGACACAGGATAGCGGGCGGCCGACAATGCCCGATCTTTTTTGCGCCCTGGAGCCGTCATGCTGCAACCAACCCGACCTCGCCCGATCAATTTCTGGCTGTATCTGGGGCTACCCCTGGCGACCGCGCTGGGCTTGATCCTGCTTGAACTGACCTCGGTCGACATGGACATTGCCAACCTGTTCTTCGACCCTGCTGCCGGGCAGTTCATCGGCCGCCACAGCTATTTGCTGGAGAACATCCTGCATGACCGGGTCAAGCAGGGGGTGATCCTGCTGGGGGTATTGTCGCTGGTGACCTTTGCTGCCAGCTTCTTCTGGAAGCGCCTGTTCGGCTGGCGCCGTGAGCTAGGCTGCCTGGTGCTTGCGCTGGGCCTGTCCACGGCATTTGTCACGCCGCTGAAGAAAGTGACCCAGGTGCAATGCCCGTGGAGCCTGACCCAGTTTGGCGGGAAGGAAACCTACAGCAAACTGCTGGAACCACGGCCGGTGACCGACAAGCCCGGGCTGTGCTGGCCGGGTGGGCATGCCGCGACCGGGTTCTGCCTGTTTGGTTTGTTCTTCATGTTGCGTGATCGCAAGCCGCGGCTGGCACGGGTGGCGTTGACGGTAGCCTTCGTGGCCGGGTCGGTGCTGTCACTGGGACGGATGATGCAGGGGGCGCACTTCCTGTCGCACAACGTGTGGACAGCGGTGTTCTGCTGGTTGATCGGATTGGGGTCGTATTACCTGGTTCTTTATCGGCGTGGGGTAGCTGAGGTGCCCGCCGTCGAGCGCAGCGTCGCCTGAGCCAGGTGCCTGCCTTGAGTTAGATGTGGTGCGTAAACCGAGCGCCGCCCGCGCGGCGCTTCGCGGGGCAAGCCCGCTCCCACATTTGTTGCAACGTACCGAACCTGAAAGGCCATGGTTGTCAGCTTTGTTGGGTTGACTGGATTTCTGAGTTGGCATTGCTGCAGCCCCACTTGTCTCAAGCCTTGTGCCAAGGCTGGCAACGCCTCTTCCACAGGCATGGCCACGTTGCAACAAATGTGGGAGCGGGCTTGCCCCGCGAAGCGCCGCGCGGGCGGCGCTCGATCTCACAGGCGCCACACAAAACACGCCGAAAAGAAAAAGCCCCGGTTCTCGCGACCCGGGGCTTTTTGATGGTGCAGGGGGTAAGGCTGGCTTACATCATGCCGCCCATGCCACCCATGCCGCCCATGTCAGGCATGCCAGCAGCTGGCTTGTCTTCCGGCAGGTCGGCAACCATGGCTTCGGTGGTGATCATCAGACCGCCGATCGAAGCAGCAGCTTGCAGCGCCGAACGGGTAACCTTGGCTGGGTCCAGGATACCCATCTCGATCATGTCGCCGTATTCGCCGGTAGCCGCGTTGTAACCGAAGTTACCCGAACCTTGCTTGACCTTGTCAGCAACCACGCTTGGCTCGTCGCCGGCGTTGGCAGTGATCTGGCGCAGCGGCGCTTCAACGGCGCGACGCAGCAGGGCGATACCGACGTTCTGGTCTTCGTTGTCGCCTTTGAGGTTGGCCAGGGCAGCCAGGGAGCGAACCAGGGCCACACCACCGCCAGGCACCACGCCTTCTTCAACGGCTGCACGGGTAGCGTGCAGGGCGTCTTCAACGCGGGCTTTCTTCTCTTTCATTTCAACTTCGGTGCCGGCACCGACCTTGATCACGGCAACACCGCCAGCCAGCTTGGCCAGACGCTCTTGCAGCTTCTCACGGTCGTAGTCCGAGGAAGTCTCTTCGATCTGGGCGCGGATCTGCTTGACGCGTGCTTCGATCTCGGTGTCGGCGCCAGCGCCGTCGATGATGGTGGTGTTTTCCTTGGACAGGATGACGCGCTTGGCGTTACCCAGGTGCTCCAGGGTAGCGGTTTCCAGGGACAGGCCGATTTCTTCGGAGATGACCTGGCCGCCAGTCAGGACGGCGATGTCCTGCAGCATGGCCTTGCGACGGTCGCCGAAGCCCGGAGCCTTGACCGCAGCAACCTTGACGATGCCGCGCATGTTGTTGACTACCAGGGTAGCCAGGGCTTCGCCTTCAACGTCTTCGGCAACGATCAGCAGTGGGCGGCCGGCCTTGGCAACGGCTTCCAGAACTGGCAGCAGCTCACGGATGTTGGAGATCTTCTTGTCGACCAGCAGCAGCAGCGGGCCTTCCAGCTCGGCAACCATGGTGTCCGGCTTGTTGACGAAGTACGGCGACAGGTAGCCACGGTCGAACTGCATGCCTTCTACGACCGACAGTTCGTTTTCCAGGCCCGAGCCTTCTTCAACGGTGATCACGCCTTCTTTACCGACTTTTTCCATGGCTTCGGCGATGATTTCACCGATGGAGTTGTCGGAGTTGGCGGAGATGGTACCTACCTGGGCGATGGCCTTGGAGTCGGCGCATGGCTTGGACAGGTTCTTCAGTTCGGCAACAACGGCAGCGGTGGCCTTGTCGATACCGCGCTTCAGGTCCATCGGGTTCATGCCGGCAGCGACGGCTTTCAGGCCTTCGTTGACGATGGCCTGAGCCAGGACGGTAGCGGTGGTGGTGCCGTCACCAGCAGCGTCGTTGGCCTTGGAAGCAACTTCCTTGACCAGCTGGGCGCCCATGTTCTCGAAGGCGTCTTTCAGCTCGATTTCCTTGGCGACGGAAACGCCGTCCTTGGTGATGGTCGGCGCGCCGAAGCTCTTGGCCAGCACCACGTTGCGGCCTTTCGGGCCCAGGGTCGCTTTTACCGCGTCAGCCAGAACGTTGACACCAACCAGCATTTTCTTACGAGCGGAATCGCCGAATTTTACGTCTTTAGCAGCCATGATCGTTTAATCCTTGGAATTTCTTTGGAGTAACGGGAAGTCGGGAAATCAGCCTTCGATAACGGCGAGGATTTCGTTCTCGGCCATGACCAGCAGGTCTTCGCCATCGACTTTCACGGTGTTGCTGCCCGAGTAAGGGCCGAAAACCACTTTGTCACCCACTTTCACGGCCAGCGCGCGAACTTCGCCGTTGTCCAGGATACGACCGGTGCCGACGGCGACGACTTCGCCGCGGTTTGGTTTTTCAGCGGCCGAACCCGGCAGGACGATACCGCCAGCGGTTTTCGATTCTTCTTCGCTGCGACGGATGACGACGCGGTCATGCAGAGGACGAAGCTTCATTGTCGATCTCTCCCAAATAGTGGTTTTCATCGGCCGGTGTCGACACCGGCGGTTTGATGCAATTCCGGCGTTGCCGGAAGGCCGCTCGCCCTAGGCGAACCGCCTGAGTAATGACTGGTGTTGCCACCAGAAACCTTGCGGTGACCACTACATGAGGCCGCCATATTCAATTACAAGGCTTGCTGCAGAAAATTTTTCATTAGCGCCTTGATCCCGCAAAAAGCTGGGGCCGCTTCGCGCCCCTTTCGCGACACAAGGCCACTCCCACAGGAGGTATACGTCCCCTGTGGGAGCGGCCTTGTGTCGCGAAAGGGGCGCGAAGCGGCCCCGGGTATTACTTGTCGCGGCGCTCGTACTCGCCCTCGATCACATTCGGCTGGTGCCCGCCCTCACGCGGCCGGGCCTGGAACGGGTCGTCCTGGAACGCACGCTGGCGCATCGACTGCGCCTCGGCACGCTCGCGCAACTTGCGCGCGGCCAGGTGACGGGTGAATGGCAACAGGCACAGCAGGCCCAGCACGTCGCTGATGAAACCTGGCAGCAACAGCAGGCCACCGCCAACGGCCAGCATCATGCCCTGGAACATGTCCTCGGCGGGCAGTTCGCCACGCTGCAGGCTTTCACGGGCGCGCAGTGCAGTCGCCAGCCCGGCCACCCGCATCACCAGCACACCCAGGGCGGAGCCGGCGATGATCAGTAGCAGCGCCGGGAAGAAACCGATGGCGGCACTGACCTTCACAAAGACGAACAGCTCCAGCACGGGAAACAGGAGAAACAGCAGTAGAAAAGCACGCATCAAAGCAATCCTCGTTGGAAGAGAACCTTCCTGTAAGACCAACAAATGGATGCGTGCGCCCGGCTTTTCAACCCTCGACTTCCGACGCAACCGGCCACTGGTCGGCGCGGGCCAGCAAAACCAGGGCTTCGCGGACTTGTGTCGGCGTGTTGCAAGTGCTGGGGAAAGGCAACCAGTACACCGCCTGGCCGATACGCAGGTGCATGCCTTCGCTGTCCACCCCGACCATTTGCGCCGGCGCATGGCGTGGCAAATCGGTCAGTTCCACATAATGGGCGATGGCGTTGACGTGGTCATTGTTCATGTGCTCGACCATGCTCGCCTCGGCCTTGCCGGCGAACGGGTTGGCCAGGGTCACCTGGTCGAGCCAGTGGATGGCGCCGAAGCCGCCGATGTAGCGGTGGCGCACCGGCTGCAGCACCCAGAAGTCGAAGTCGTGGGCCTTGTGGTAGTCGGCTGCGTCCGGGAAATAGCGGTAGTAGCGCTCGGCGGAGGCCTCGATGGCGGCCGCCTCCACCAGCTTGTGCGCCTCGGCCATCACCGTCAGGCGCCCCACGGCCTGTACGTCCTCGGCTTCGCGCTCACCCACCAGCAGCGAGCACTTGGGGTCTTTCTGCAGGTTGTGGGTGTGCTGGGCGATGCGGCTGATGAGGATCAGCGGGTTGCCCTGGGCGTCCAGGCAGTACGGCACCACCGAGCCGAAGGGGTAGCCGGGCATCGACTTGGAATGGGTCGAAAGCACGCCGCGGTATTCCTTCAGCAGCAGCTCCCGGGCGGGACGGATGGCGTTAGTACTCACTTGCGGGCGGCTCCTGATATCGGGCTGGATGGGACAAGATAAGCATTATCAGATCCAGTGCCAATGGGGCTGCTTTGCAGCCCATCGCGACACAAGGCCGCTCCCACATGGACCGATGTACATCTTGCCTTTGTGGGAGCGGCCTTGTGTCGCGAAAGGGGCGCAACGCGCCCCCGGCGGTTTACCAGGTAACGCCGAAGCCCGCTGTATAGCGGGTCTTGTCCAGGTCACTCTCTCGGGTACCGGTGATGATGTCCTTCTCCGCCTTGAGGTTGAGCGAGGCCCACTCGGTGACCTTGTAACGCAGGCCAACCTCGGCATCCAGCGCGTAGTCGGCTACGCCACCCAGTGGCTTGGCGAACTCGCCATTGGTGAACAGCTGCACGTTCTTGCCAATCAGGTAGCGGGTGTAGTCCCACTTCACCGCTGCGGAATAGAAGTTGTCCTTGGAACCATCCTGGTATTCGAAGTCGGTACGGTTGATCAGCGAACCCAGCGAGAACGCGCCCAACTCGTTGTCCCAGAACTGGTAACCCGGGCCGGTACCCACGGTGCGCTGCCGGGCCAGGTCTTCGATGCGGTCGCGCTTGTACTCCATGCGCCCCTGCCAGAACCACTTCTCGGTGAGGAAGCGGTCCAGGGCGTACTCGGCACTCCAGTTGTCGGTGGTGGTGACGTCGTCCTTGGTCTCGCGGTTGTATTCGCCTTCGGCGTTGTGCCGCCAACGGCCGTGGCGGGCGCTGGTCTTGAAGCCGACGTCGTAGTCGTCGGTGTCGTTCTCGGCGCGCTTGTAGTCCAGCGCCACGTCGACGTTGCCCTTCCACACGAAGTCCTCGACCAGCGGCTTGGGCTTCATGATCTGCTCGATGCTGGCCAGCTCCACGGTCTTCGGCGCCTCGCCATTGGCCAAGGTCACCTTGCCGGGCTCGGCGGCCTTCAGCGACTTGGCCCGCTCACCGCTGTAGGCGTCCTGCTTGACCAGCATCTCCTGGTCGCTCTCCAGGGTCTGGACTTCTTTCCAGTCCAGGGCGATGGAACCACCATAGGGAGTTTCCAGCAGCAGCTTGCCACCGTCGAAGACTTTGATCTTGCCGCTGAGCCGGTCACCGTTCTTCATCCACACGGTGTCGGCGAACACCGGAGAGGCGCACAGGGAAACAGCAAGCAGGCACAACAAGGATCTAGAATACATAAGCGGGCTATTGTTTGCAGACTACGGGTTCGATTTGACGAAAAAAGCCGGGCATTATCCAGATAACGACGACCAGAGCAAGGACAGACCGGGAGCATGCCGTTGAGTTCAACTCTCATTTGCCAGACCGCCGGTCCGGTTTCATCTGCAGCCCAGGGAGGGCCTGATGTCTGATGGATATGACCACGCCCTCGACTCCGCCGAGGGCCGACGAACGGCGCTGTATTCGGTACTCGGCCAAGTGCCGGCCGGCAAGGTGGTCAGCTATGGCCAGCTGGCCGAGCTGGCGGGGCTTGGGCGGGCAGCACGCTGGGTCGGGCGCACCCTTGGGCAACTGCCCGCTGACACCCGTCTACCCTGGCACCGGGTGCTCGGCGCAGGTGGTCGGCTGAGCCTGGCACTGGGTACCCCGTCGGGGGATGAACAACGGGCGCGGCTGCGCGCGGAGGGTGTGAATGTAACCAACAATCGTGTGGATATGACGCGCCATGGCTGGCGCCCGATGGAGCACAGCGGTTAGAGTGCGCGCTTTGTTTTCGTAAACTTGAGGCAGATGTTGGCCCATGCCCCGTAAAACCTGGCGCGCTGCGCTTGCTGCCTATGCCAGCCCGTCAACCTTGGTACTTTTGCTGCTCGGCTTCGCTGCCGGTCTGCCCTACATGCTGGTGTTCTCCACCCTTTCGGTGTGGTTGCGCGAAGCGGGCGTGGCCCGCGAGACCATCGGTTATGCCAGCCTGATCGGCCTGGCCTACGCCTTCAAGTGGGTGTGGTCGCCGCTGCTCGACCAATGGCGCCTGCCGCTGCTCGGCAGCCTGGGGCGCCGGCGTTCGTGGCTGTTGCTGTCGCAAGCGCTGGTGGTGATCGGGCTGGTCGGCATGAGCCTGTGCGACCCGCAGCAACACCTGTCATGGTTGATCGCCTTGGCGGTGCTGGTGGCCTTCGCTTCGGCCACCCAGGACATCGCCGTCGATGCCTACCGCCTGGAAATCGCCGACGACCAGCGCCAGGCCGCGCTCGCCGCCAGCTACATGGCCGGTTACCGAGTGGCGGCCCTGCTGGCCACGGCTGGCGCCCTGTTCTTCGCCGAGTGGTTCGGCTCCACCGGCTTCAGCTACCTGCACAAGGCCTGGGCCGGCACCTACGTCATGTTCGCGGTAATGATGCTACCCGCGGTGTTCACCACCCTGATCATGCGCGAACCGCCCGTACCCATGCGTACCCAGTTGTCGGCAGCGCGCTATGGGCTGGTGCACCAGTTGGCCTCGGTATTCGTGCTGATCATCCTGCTGGTCTCGGTACCGGCCAGCTTCACCCAGATGTTCAATACCGGCTGGTCCAGCGTCATCTCCGGCGATGCAACGCCACTGGACCTGCTGCTGGAAGACCGCGCCTTCCTGCGCCTGATCCTCTACGTGCTGCTGACCTGGGCGTGCCTGTCGAGCCTGGGCCGCCGCGGCCTGGCTCCGGTGCTGACCCCGGTCAACGATTTCATCGCCCGCTACCGCTGGCAGGCCCTGCTGTTGCTCGGTCTGATCGCCACCTATCGCATGTCGGACACGGTGATGGGCGTGATGGCCAACGTGTTCTACATCGACATGGGCTTCACCAAGGACCAGATCGCCAGCGTCAGCAAGATCTTCGGCCTGATCATGACCCTGGTCGGCGCCGGGGTTGGCGGCCTGCTGATCGTGCGCTTCGGCATCATGCCGATCCTGTTCATCGGTGGTGCGGCTTCGGCGGGCACCAACATCCTGTTCCTGATGCTGGCCGACATGGGCCCGAACCTGCAAATGCTGGTGGTGACCATCTCGCTGGACAACTTCAGCTCCGGCATGGCCACCTCGGCCTTCGTCGCCTACCTGTCTAGCCTGACCAACCTGAAGTTCTCGGCCACCCAGTACGCGTTGCTCAGCTCGATCATGCTGCTGTTGCCAAGGCTGATCGGGGGATATTCGGGAGTCATGGTGGAGAAGTTCGGTTACCACGACTTCTTCCTGATCACTGCCCTGCTGGGCGTGCCGACCCTGATCCTGATTGCCCTGCAGTGGCGCCAGGAGGCCGGGCCAGGCAAGCCGGTGGCAGAGGAAGGTTCAGCGGCCGAGCGGCCCTGACAGCTTTGTACCACCTTGTACCGGCCTCTTCGTAGCACAAGGCTGCTCCTACAGGTACATCACAGGTTCCGAAAGCCCTGGTGTACCTGTAGGAGCAGCCTTGTGCTGCGAAGAGGCCAGTACAGGCAATAAAGATTACTGAGCAACAGCTCCTTCCCCAGGCCGTCCACCCACGACGAACCACAGCGGCCACAGTGCCAAGGCACCCGCCACACCCGCCGCCAGGGCAAAGTGCAACAAACTGGCCCCGGCACCGATCATCGCCAGCACCGCCCCACCCAGCCCCAGCAAGGCGATGGTGATCATCCCCAGCATGGCCGAGACCAGGCCCTTGCTCTGCTCGCTGGCAAACAGCGTCATGCGATACAGCACCGCGTTGGCCACGCCCAACCCCAGCGCGTACAGCGACATGCCAGCCACCACGCTGGTCACGCTCGGCCAGTACCAGGTCGCCAGCACCATCAGGCACAGACCGGCCAGGTATGGCCACAATGCACCCCGCACCAGCGCCGGCAGCGGATAGCGGTCGGCGATGCGGTTGATGATCAGGTTGCCAAGGATCAGCCCGCCAAACACCGGCAATTGCCACAAGGCGTACGCCATGGTGCTTAGCCCCTCGTCGTGGATCAGCAGCACCGGCGACAGGCCGATCCAGCCGATCAGCGGCAGACCGACCAGGCCCAGGGCCGCGCTACCAGCGACAAAACGGCGGTTGGCCAGCAACTGGCCGTAACCGGCCAGCAGCGGCAGCAGGTGGATCGGCGTGAACGCCAGGCGCGAGCCGTCACGCCGCTCCACGCCCAGGGTTTCCGGCATCAGCCGGTACAGCAGCAGCCAGGCCAGAACCGCGCCGATGGCAAAGGCCACGAACAGCCAGCGCCAATCCAGCCACTGCAGCAGCAAGGTGCCCACCAGCGGCCCGAGCAGTGGCGAAAGCAAGGCGATATTGGCCAGCAGCGCCATCATGCGCACGGCGTCGGCTTCGCTGAAGGCTTCGTTCAGGGCCGGGTAGCTGACCGTGACCACGAAGCCCAGGCCGATGCCCTGCAGCAGGCGCAGCAAGTTGAACAGGCCAATGTCGTGGACCCAGAAGGTGGCCATGCAGGCCAGGCCGAAGAACGCGCAACCAATCAGCAGCAACGGGCGCCGGCCATAGCGGTCGGCCAGCGGGCCGATCAGCCATTGCAGCACCACGCCCCCCAGCAGGTACAGGTTGAGGGCGTGGGGAATGTATTCGGGGCTGGCGTTCAGATCGCCGACCACCACCGGCATGGCCGGCATGACGGCGTCGCTGGCCAGGTAGGTGAGCAGCTCGAACAGGGCCAGGGTCAGGCCGAATAGCAAGGCGCGCAGGGGGGTAATGTACAGCAGTGGTTTCATGATGGCGTATCGGGTGTGGCAGGTGGGGCCAGGTTATATGCCAGAAATGGCAGGGTATTGCTGTGAACAAGTGTAATCCCGGGCACAAAAAGCCAGGGCCGCTTTGCGACCCTTCGCGGCGGTTCGGCGCGAAGGGGTGCGAAGCGGCCCCGATCAATGACAACGCGGTATTACTGCGCTGCAGTCTCCTGCACCACGCGAATCACCCGCTGCGGGAACGGAATGTCGATCCCTTCGGCCTTCAACCGGTCACGCGCATGCTCGTTGAGCATGAACATCACATCCCAGTAATCGGCAGTCTTGGTCCACAAGCGCAACGACACGGTGATCGAACTGTCGCCCAGGGTCGCGACCACCGCCTGCGGCGCCGGGTCAGGCAGCACACGCGGGTCCTGCGCCAGCTCCAGCAATACATTGCGGGCCTTCTGCAGGTCGGCCTCGTAGTCCACGCCCACGTCGAACACCACCTTGCGCGTCGGCTGGCGGTTGGTGTTGGTGATGATGCCGTTGGACAGGCTGCCGTTGGGCATGATCACGGTCTTGTTGTCACCGGTACGCACCACGGTGTGGAAGATCTGGATGCTGTCGACGGTACCGGCCACGCCTTGCGCCTCGATCCAGTCGCCGATGCGGAACGGGCGGAATAGCAGGATCAGCACACCACCGGCGAAGTTTGCCAGGCTGCCCTGCAACGCCAGACCGATGGCCAGCGTGGCACCACCAATCGCGGCCACGAACGAAGTGGTCTCAATGCCGATCATCGAGGCAACGCTGATCGCCAGCATGACCTTGAGGATTATGTTAGCCAGGGTACGGATGAAGCCCTGCAATGCCGGGTCTTGTACGCGCAAACCCACCAGCCTGGCGAGTCGATCACTGACCACGTTGGTAAGCCACCAGCCGATCGCCAAGGTCAGCAGGGCCAGCAGCAGACGGCTGCCGTATTCCATGATCAAGGGGACCCAGGTCTGCGATTGGCGGACCAGTTGATCGACTTCAGCGCTCAAATCCATATTCATCTCCTGATGCCGAAGGGCATGCACACGTATAGCAGGCCGCCGTCGGTTCGGCGGCCATGGCCCCCATGGACATCATTACGCCATCGGGGTTCCGGACAACCCTGCGATCAGTCGCGGAAGTTGTTGAACTGCAACGGCATGTCGAATTCCTTGGTACGCAGCAGGGCAATGGCTTCCTGCAGGTCGTCACGCTTCTTGCCGGTAACGCGTACCTGCTCGCCCTGAATGGCGGCCTGCACTTTCAGCTTGGCATCCTTGATGGTGGCGACAATCTTCTTCGCCAGGTCCTTGTCGATGCCTTCGCGGAACTTGGCTTCCTGTTTCTTTTCCTTGCCCGAGGCGTACGGGTCCTTGGTTTCCAGGCACTTCACGTCGATCTTGCGCTTGACCAGCGCAAGGCGCAGGATTTCCAGCATCGCTTCGAGCTGGAACTCTTCCTCGGCGGTGAGCATCACAGTCTGCTCTTTGTCCTTGAACTCGAAAGTACCCTTGCCCTTGAGGTCGTAGCGACGGTCCAGGTCCTTGATGGCGTTGTCGACCGCGTTCTGCACTTCGTGCTTGTCCAGTTCCGATACCACGTCGAACGAAGGCATGGTTGTTCTCCCAAAATAAAAGCGCGCTCAGCCTGAAGATGGAGCGCGCCGGGTTTGACGGTTAAAATGCGGGCTCATTATAACGGGTTGCGAAACGCATATGAGCAGCACCTGGCATATTCTCGGCGCCGGTAGCCTGGGCAGCCTGTGGGCTTGCCGCCTGGCGCGCGCCGGCAAGGCAGTGCGCCTGATCCTGCGTGACGGGCAACGGCTGCAGGCCTACCAGCAGGCCGGCGGCCTTACCCTGGTCGAACAGGACCAGCCCCACCACTACGCCATCCCCGCCGAAACCGCGCAGGCACACGGCCCGATCCACCGTCTGCTGGTGGCCTGCAAGGCCTACGACGCTGCACCGGCCATTGCCGGCGTGGCAGCGCGCCTGGCCGAGGGCGCCGAAGTGGTGCTGCTGCAGAACGGCCTGGGCAGCCAGGACGAAGTCGCCGACCTGGTGCCCCACGTGCGCTGCATCTTCGCCTCCAGTACCGAAGGGGCGTTCCGCGAGGGTGACTGGCAGGTACGCTTTGCCGGCCACGGCTTCAACTGGCTGGGCGACCCACGCAACCCGACCATCCCGACCTGGTTCGATGACCTGCACGAGGGCGGCATCCCCGCCGAGTGGACGGTGGATATCCTCACTCGCCTGTGGCGCAAGCTGGCGCTCAACTGCGCCATCAACCCGCTGACCGTGCTGCATGACTGCCAGAACGGCGGGCTGCTGGGGCACCTGGATGAAGTGGATGCCCTGTGCGTCGAGCTGTCCCAGCTGCTGCACCATTGTGGCCAGCCAGAAGCGGCAGACGGGCTGGACGAAGAAGTACAGCGGGTGATCCTAGCCACCGCGGCCAACTACTCTTCCATGTACCAGGACGTACGCGCTGGCCGGCGCACCGAGGTGCACTACCTGCTTGGCCACGCCTGTCGCGCCGCTGGCCGTCATGGCCTGCAGCTGCCAGAGCTGGAACGCCTGCTGCAGCGCCTGGTCGATAACCTGCGCGTGCGTGGTTTGCCCTGCGACTGACGCGGCCCTTTCAACCGGATACGGACATTGCCTAGCCCATGACCTTGCGCCAACGCCTGGAAAACCTCCCGGTCGGGCAGAAGCTGCTGGCGGCCCTGCTGGTGTTGCTGGTGACCATCCTGCTGGTGGCCAACCTCACCTTCATCAGCGCCGCATACTGGATCACCCAGGAAAGCATGGCGCCACAGGCGCTGCACACCATCGGCCGACTGGTGGCCAACCCGCAGCTGGCGGCCCGCGCCGGCGACACCCCGGACACCGCCAGCGCCCTGCTCAAGGAACTGGACAGCTACACGCCGCTGCGCGCCGCCGCCGTCTACGGTGGTGATGGCCGTATACTGGCGCAGCTGCAGCACGGCGAGCCGCTGGCCCTGCCCAGGCGTTTTCGCGACATCGACGGCTGGCGCCTGATGGAGTTTCGCAGCACCCAGCTGATCCGCATGCCACGTGACGCCAACCCGCCGGCGCACCTGCTGCTGGTGGCAAGCAGCGAATTGCCCACGGCTTTCTACACCGGTACCCTCAGCGCCAGCCTGGGCATCCTGGTGTTCAGCATCCTGTTGTGGATCGTCATCGCCCGACAGATCAAACGCCTGATCACCCAGCCGATCAACCAGCTCGAAGAGCTCAGCCGCCAGGTCACCCGCGAAGAGAGCTATGCCCTGCGTGCCCAGCGAGGCAACGACGACGAAATCGGCAGCCTGGCCGAAGCGTTCAACACCATGCTCTCGCGCATCGAAGCCCGCGAACAGCAACTCAAGCGCACCCGCGACGAATTCCAGGAAGCCTATGACCAGGCCCAGGGCCTGGCCGAGGAAACCCGCCACACCAACCGCAAGCTGGAGCTGGAAGTCCAGGTGCGCAGCAAGATCGAGAAAAAGCTCACCGGCTTCCAGAACTACCTCAACAGCATTATCGACTCGATGCCCTCGGCGCTGATCGCCCTCGACGAACAGCTCTACGTGACCCAATGGAACCACGAAGCCACGGTGCTTTCCGGCACGCCACTGGACGAAGCGCTGAACCAGCCGATCTTCATCGCCTTCGAACCGCTCAAGCCGTTCTTGCCGCAGTTGAAGGAGACCGTGGAAAAACACCGGGTGGCGAAGATCGAGCGGGTCACCTGGCCCAAGGGCGACGACCTGCGCCACTACGCCCTGACCTTCTACCCGCTGACCGGTGGCGGCGGCCGTGGCGTGGTCATCCGCATCGACGACATCACCCAGCGCCTGTCACTGGAAGAAATGATGGTGCAATCCGAGAAGATGCTTTCGGTTGGCGGCCTGGCCGCCGGCATGGCCCATGAGATCAACAACCCGCTGGGTGCGATCCTGCATAACGTGCAGAACATTCGCCGGCGCCTGTCACCAGAGCTGCCGCGCAACCTGGAGCAGGCCGAAGAACTGGGCATCGACCTGCCCATGGTCAACCGCTATCTGGAAAGCCGCGAAGTGCCGCAATTGCTCGACGGCATCCAGCAGGCCGGTGCCCGGGCAGCGAAGATCGTCACCCACATGCTCAGCTTCAGCCGCCGCAGCAACCGGCAGCTGGCGCCGTGCGACCTGCCGGCGCTGATCGACCAGGCAGTGGAGATTGCCAGCAACGACTTCGACCTGGCCATCGGCTTCGACTTCAAGGGCCAAGCCATCGTGCGTCAGTTCGACCCCGAGCTGGGGCCGGTACCGTGCACCGCCAACGAACTGGAGCAGGTGCTGCTCAACCTGCTGAAAAACGCCGCCCAGGCCATCCACCAGCGACCTCAGCCGAGCGAGCCTGGGCGCATCACCCTGCGCACCCGCTTGAACCCGCCATGGGCAGAAATCCAGGTCGAGGACAACGGCGTCGGCATGCCCGAGGGGGTGCGCAAACGCACCTTCGAGCCGTTCTTCACCACCAAGGAAATCGGCCAGGGCACCGGCCTGGGCCTGTCGGTCTCGTACTTCATCATCACCAACAACCACAAGGGGCAGATGGAAGTGCAGTCCACGCCCGGCCAGGGCACCTGCTTCACCCTGCGCCTGCCCCTCGGCCAGCCGGCAACGGCGGCGCCGGCCAAAACGGAGAAGTGACATGGGCTACCGTCTGTCGAAGATCTACACCCGCACCGGCGACAAAGGCGAAACCGGCCTGGGCGACGGGCGCCGGGTGCCCAAGGACCACCCACGGATCGAAGCGATTGGCGAGGTGGACAGCTTGAACAGCCAGCTGGGTTTGTTGCTGGCGGGGCTGGCCGAACAAGGGTTGGATGAAGTGAGCACAGTGTTGGCGCCGTGTCAGCACCGCCTGTTCGACCTGGGCGGTGAATTGGCGATGCCCAGTTATCAGGCGTTGAACCTGGCGGAAGTGGAACGCCTGGAAGCGGCGATCGATGTGTGGAATGAAGAGCTGGGGCCGTTGAAGAACTTCATCTTGCCCAGTGGCTCGGCGCTGGTGGCGCAGGCGCATGTGTGCCGGAGCCTGGCGCGCAGTGCGGAGCGGCGGTGTCAGCAGCTGAATGCGCTGGAGCCGTTGGCGGGGGTTGGGTTGGCGTATATCAACCGGCTTTCGGATCTGCTGTTCGTGGCGGCCCGGATCATTGGGCGGCGGCAAGGGGTGGCTGAGGTTTTGTGGCAGCCTGCTGAGAAACCAAAAGGCTGATATTTCTGGGGCTGCTTTGCAGCCCGTCGCGACACAAGGCCGCTCCTACAGGGGGTTCGCGATTCATTCAGGATTACGCGATTCCTTTGTAGGAGCGGCCTTGTGTCGCGAAGGGGCGCAAAGCGGCCCCAATTACAGGCGACTCAGATCTCGGGCCAGAACGCCCGGATGCCGGCAACACCCTGCGCCCCCGCTTCCCAGGCCTGTTCACGCTCGCCCGGCCCTACCCCACCCAGCAGGTAGACCGGCTTGTTGAACCCGGCAATCAACCGCTGCGCCTCATCCCACCCCAACGGCACCGCCTCGGGGTGGGTCCGGGTCGCCTGCACCGGCGACAAGGTGACAAAGTCCACGCCCATCTGCTCCGCCAGCGCCAGCTCTTCGGCACTGTGGCAGGACGCCGCCAGCCAGCGCTCCTTGGGGAACGGCCGGCCGTTGGCGGCATACTTGCGCAGTTGTGCAGCCGTCAGGTGCCAACCGGCGGCAGGGAAGTCACCCAGCCACTCCAACGGCCCCTTGAGCATCAGCTGCGCCTTGCCCGCGCACAGGCCGACCGCATCCACCGCCACATCGCGGTACTTGGGGTCATACATGTCCGGGGCACGCAACTGGATCAGGCGAATGCCGCTGGCCACCGCCTTCTGGATGCCCTTGAGCATCTGCGGCACTTCCAGGCCATCTGGGGTGATCAGGTACTGGTCTGGCAGGCGCGCGGCCGCAACGATCGGTTTATTGGCCTCGGGGAATTCGTACTGGGGCAAATCGCGGGGGGCAACCCATTCCAGCGGCTGGCCCTCGGCGCCATGCGGCTCGCCGGTGAATGCCTCGACTTCGCGCACATCCAGCAGCACCTGCTTGTCCGGATAGTCGTGGCTGACCTTGATCAACGCGCGCGAACGGCTTACCTCGATGCCCAGCTCCTCACGCAGTTCGCGGGCCAGCGCTGCCTCGACGCCCTCACCCTCTTCCACCTTGCCGCCCGGGAATTCCCACAGGCCGCCCTGGTGCTGGGTATCGGCACGGCGTGCGATCAGAATGCGGCCATCAGCACCGCGAATGACAGCGGCTACAACATGAATCCGTTTCACCCTTCACGCTCCGTCAGACCAGCCCGCTGCCAGGCCTGGAAGGCCGGCCACCGGTAAATGGTTTCGATATAGGCCGCCGCCTCCGCAGGCACTTCGACGCGGTAGGTGCGCAGGCGCACAGCCACCGGGGCGAAGAAGGCATCGGCCAGGCTCGGCTTGCCGAACAGGAACGGGCCACTGTCCTTGGCCACCAGACGGCATTCGGACCACAGCGCAACGATACGGTCTATATCGATTTGTACCTCCAGCGGCACGCTGTCCAGCGCCTGATCACGCGACAGGTCGAACGGCATGGCGCCGCGCAGTGCGAGGAAGCCACTGTGCATTTGTGCGCAGGCCGAACGCGCCTGGGCACGGGCCGCTACGTCGGCAGGCCATAGCTGGGCTTCGGGGTGCTGTTCGTTGAGATATTCGGCGATGGCCAAGGAGTCGGCGATCACACCGTGCCCGGTCTTGAGCAGCGGTACCTTGCCGGTGGCAGAGAAGGCGAGGATGCGCTGTCGGGTGTCAGGCTGGTTGAGTTTGATCAGGGTTTCTTCGTAAGGCACGCCAGCCAGCTCGAGGGCCAGGGCGCCACGCAGCGACCAGGAGGAATACAGCTTGTCGCCGATGATCAGGTGATAGCTCATGGTTCGGCTCCATCGTTTGGGAATTTTGGGGCTGCCTTGCAGCCCATCGCGACGCAAGGCCGCTCCCACATGGGGCGGTGTACGCTGGACCTTGTGGGAGCGGCCTTGTGTCGCGAAAGGGCCGCAAAGCGGCCCCAATTACATCAGGTACGGTACTCGGCGTTGATCTTCACGTACTCGTGGGACAGGTCGGTAGTCCAGATGGTTTCGCTGCACTGGCCACGGCCCAGTTCGATACGGATGGTGATCTCTTCCTGGGCCATGACCTTGGCGCCCTGGTCTTCGGTGTAGCTCGGGCTGCGGCCGCCTTTGCTGGCAATGCACACGCTGTCCAGGTACACATCGATCAGGCTCACATCCAGCTCCGGTACACCAGCACGGCCAACGGCGGCGAGGATACGGCCCCAGTTCGGGTCGGAGGCGAACAGCGCAGTCTTGATCAGCGGCGAGTGGGCCACGGCGTAGCCGACGTCCAGGCACTCCTGGTGGTTGCCACCGCCATTGACCTGCACGGTAACGAACTTGGTAGCGCCTTCGCCGTCACGGACGATGGCCTGGGCCACTTCCATGCAAACTTCGAACACCGCCTTCTTCAACGCTTCGAACAGCGGGCCGCTGGCTTCGGTGACTTCCGGCAGATTGGCCTTGCCGGTGGCGATCAGCATGCAGCAGTCGTTGGTCGAGGTGTCGCCATCGATGGTGATGCGGTTGAACGACTTGTTGGCGCCGTCCAGCATCAGGTCCTTGAGCACCTTTGGTGCCACCTTGGCGTCGGTGGCGATGTAGCCGAGCATGGTGGCCATGTTCGGGCGGATCATGCCTGCACCCTTGCTGATGCCGGTGACGGTAACGGTCACGCCATCGTGCTGGAACTGGCGGCTGGCACCCTTGGGCAGGGTGTCGGTGGTCATGATGCCGGTGGCGGCTTCGGCCCAGTGGTTTTCCGACAGGTTATCCAGGGCAGCCTGCAGCGCGCCTTCGATCTTCTCGACCGGCAGCGGCTCGCCGATTACGCCAGTGGAGAACGGCAGTACCGACTCGGCCGGTACGCCGGCCAGTTCGGCCAGCTTGGCGCAGGTGCGCTCGGCGGCGGCCAGGCCTGGCGCGCCGGTGCCGGCGTTGGCGTTACCGGTATTGGTCAGCAGGTAGCGCACGGTGCCCTGCACACGCTGCTTGGACAGGATCACCGGCGCTGCGCAGAAGGCATTGAGGGTGAACACGCCCGCCACGCTGGAGCCTTCGGCACAGCGCATGACCACCACATCCTTGCGCCCCGGGCGCTTGATGCCGGCAGAAGCGATACCGAGTTCAAAACCCGGAACCGGGTGCAGGGTGGGCAAAGGACCAAGACCAACAGCCATTAGAGCGCTCCTAGAAAATACGGTGAACAGGTGATGGAAGAGCGGGGCCGCTTCGCGCCCCATTCGCGGCACAAGGCCGCTCCTACAAGGACATCGCAACCATTGGGGCTGGCGCGGTCCCTGTAGGAGCGGCCTTGTGCCGCGAATGGGCCGCAAAGCGGCCCCGGATGTTTCAGGTTACAACAGCCTGGTCAGATCACTCGATCTGCCCGTGGCAATGCTTGAACTTCTTGCCCGAACCACACCAGCACGGCTCGTTGCGGCCCAGCTTCTGCTCGTTGCGCACCGGTGCCGAGGCGACGGCCACTTCAGCACCCTCCTCGCTCAGCTGCTCGCTTTCCAGCCCCGGAGCAGCGGCGTGCTGGAACTGCATGCGGCTGGCCAGTTCCTCGGCCTCGCGACGCAGGCGGGCTTCCTCTTCGGCCGGGTCTTCGCGGCGCACCTGAACGTGCGACAACACACGAATGGTGTCGCGCTTGATCGACTCGAGCAGTTCCTGGAACAGGCTGAAGGATTCGCGCTTGTACTCCTGCTTCGGGTTCTTCTGCGCATAACCACGCAGGTGAATACCGTGACGCAGGTGGTCCATGGTCGACAGGTGGTCTTTCCACAGGTCGTCCAGCACACGCAGCAGGATCTGCTTCTCGAAGGTACGCAGGGCTTCGATACCGGCCTGGTCTTCCTTCTCGGTGTAGGCGCTGGTGATCTCGTTCAGCAGCTTCTCGCGCAGGGTCTCTTCGTAGAGGTGATCGTCCTCGTCGAGCCACTGCTGGATCGGCAGTTTCATGGCGAAATCGCTGGCCAGCGAAGCTTCCAGACCGGCCACGTCCCACTGCTCGGGCAGCGACTGCGGCGGAATGTGCTGGCTGATGGTAGCGTCCAGTACTTCCTTGCGGAATTCGACGATGGTTTCGCCGATGTTCTCGGCGGCCAGCAGGCTGTTGCGCATGTGGTAGATCACCTTGCGCTGCTCGTTGGCCACGTCGTCGTATTCGAGCAATTGTTTACGGATGTCGAAGTTGCGGCCTTCGACCTTGCGCTGGGCCTTCTCGATGGCGTTGGTGACCATGCGGTGCTCGATGGCCTCGCCCGACTGCATGCCCAGCGCCTTCATGAAGTTCTTCACCCGGTCAGAGGCGAAGATACGCATCAGGCTGTCTTCCAGCGACAGATAGAAGCGGCTGGAACCCGGGTCACCCTGACGGCCGGAGCGGCCACGCAGTTGGTTGTCGATACGGCGCGATTCGTGGCGCTCGGAAGCGATCACGTGCAGGCCACCCGACTCGATCACTTGCTGGTGACGCTTCTGCCAGTCGGCCTTGATCTGGGCAATCTGCTCGGCGGTGGGGCTTTCCAGGGCCGCCACTTCGGCCTCCCAGTTACCGCCCAGCAGAATGTCGGTACCACGGCCGGCCATGTTGGTGGCGATGGTCAGCGCGCCTGGCGCACCCGCCTGGGCGATGATCTCGGCTTCCTTCTCGTGGTACTTGGCGTTGAGCACCTTGTGGTCGATACCTTCCTTTTTCAGGAGGTTGGACATGTGCTCCGACGTTTCGATGGTCGCCGTACCTACCAGCACCGGGCGGCCCTGCTTCATGCTTTCCTTGATGTCGGCGATGATCGCGGCGTATTTCTCGTCGGCGGTCAGGTACACCAGGTCGTTGAAGTCCTTGCGCGCCAACGGCTTGTTCGGCGGAATGACCATCACGTTGAGGGCGTAGATCTGGGCGAACTCGAACGCTTCGGTGTCGGCAGTACCGGTCATGCCGGACAGCTTGGTGTACAGGCGGAAGTAGTTCTGGAAGGTGGTCGATGCCAGGGTCTGGCTCTCGGCCTGGATGTTCAGGTTTTCTTTCGCCTCGATGGCCTGATGCAGGCCTTCGGACAGGCGACGGCCGGGCATGGTACGGCCCGTGTGTTCGTCGATCAGCAGTACCTGGCCGTCCTGGACAATGTACTCGACGTTGCGGTGGAACAGTTTGTGCGCCCGCAGGCCGGCGTAGACGTGGGTCAGCAGGCTCAGGTTGTGCGCCGAGTACAGGCTCTCGCCCTCGGCCAGCAGGCCGGATTGGGTGAGCATTTCCTCGATGTACTGGTGACCGGCTTCGTTCAGCTCGACCTGACGGCTCTTCTCGTCGATGGTGAAGTGGCCTTCCTGGGTGACCTGGCCTTCCACTTCCTCGATGTGCTGCTTCAGGCGCGGGATCAGGCGGTTGATCTCGATGTACAGCTTGGAGCTGTCCTCGGCCTGGCCGGAGATGATCAGCGGAGTACGCGCTTCGTCGATGAGGATGGAGTCGACTTCGTCGATCACGGCGAAGTTCAGTTCACGCTGGAACTTCTCCTCCTGGCTGAACGCCATGTTGTCGCGCAGGTAGTCGAAACCGAATTCGTTGTTGGTGCCGTAGGTGATGTCGGATGCGTAGGCGGCGCGCTTTTCTTCCGGCGGCTGGAAGGCCGAGACGATGCCGACCGACAGGCCAAGGAACTCGTACAGCGGGCGCATCCAGTTGGCGTCACGGCGGGCCAGGTAATCGTTGACGGTGACCACGTGCACGCCCTTGCCAGACAGTGCGTTGAGGTACACGGCCAGGGTACCGACCAAGGTCTTGCCTTCACCAGTACGCATTTCTGCGATCATGCCCTCGTGCAGGGTCATGCCACCGATCAGCTGCACGTCGAAGTGGCGCATGCCCATCACGCGCTTGCCGGCCTCACGGGCCACGGCGAAGGCTTCAGGCAGCAACTGGTCCAGTGTCTCGCCTTTGGCCAGGCGTTCCTTGAACTCTGCGGTCTTGCCCCGCAGTTGCTCGTCGGAGAGGGCCACCATCTTCTCTTCGAGAGCATTGACGATGTTCACCGTCTTGAGCATGCGTTTAACTTCACGCTCGTTCTTGCTTCCAAAAAGTTTTTTTAACAAAGGCGCAAACATATCGGCAGGATCTTCCACACGTAGGGATGGAGGGCGGCCCCATGAGTCGCCCGTGCAGCCCTGAGGCCGCATGCGAACGAGCATTCTACCCGGAAACGATGGAGAGGAAAGTGGTGGATTTCCACGATGCTTGTACAGCGTTTTGGCGGGGGCCTGATTTAGATAGGGGCATTTTCCCTGAGTTCAAGGTTCGGGAAGATGAAACGTATCGAGAATGAGTCTTGTCTTTTGTTATCTGCGCCGGCCTCTTCGCGGGTAAACCCGCCCCCACAGGATCACCTACACATCAAGGGCAGTGCCGTACCTGTGGGAGCGGGTTCACCCGCGAAGAGGCCAGTACAGGCTATAGAGATGTTAGACTGCGGACCATGTAACCTCATGCGTACCCCCATGGCCTACAAACCCTCCCCCGCCCAGCCGCCCTCGGCCCTGCTCCGCCAGGTCCGCCCGCTGCGCCTGCTGCTGAACCAGGCCGAACGCCTGGAGCACCTGCAGCGTCTGCTGGAAAGCCAGCTGCAACCGGCCGCCCGCGAGCACTGCCATGTGGCGTCGTGGCGCGATGGCACATTGTTGCTGGTGGTAACCGACGGCCACTGGGCCACCCGCCTGCGCTATCAGCAGAAACGCTTGCTGGCAGCATTACAGGCCATGGAAGCCTTCGGCAACCTCAGGCGTATCCTGTACAAGGTGCAGCCGCCGCTGGTGCCGGCCAAGCGCGGCGGGCATGCTGCCGAATTGTCCCGCAGCGCCGCCGAAAGCCTGCGCGACACCGCCGATGGCATCACTGACCCCAAGCTGCGCGCAGCACTGGAACGATTGGCGGCCCACGCCCAGGACAAACCATAAAAAAGGCCACCCGAAGGTGGCCTCAATGAACTAGAGAGTGTTCGAACTTACACGGCCGCAACAGGGCGCATGTACGAGATCGGTGCCGTGCTGGCATCTTCGAAAGTGACCACTTCCCAGGCGTCTTTCTCTGCGATCAGCTTGCGCAGCAGCTGGTTGTTCAGCGCGTGTCCGGACTTGTAGCCCTTGAACTCGCCGATCAGGCTGTTGCCCAGCAGGTAGAGGTCGCCGATGGCGTCGAGGATCTTGTGCTTGACGAATTCGTCTTCGTAACGAAGGCCGTCTTCGTTGAGCACGCCGTCCTCATCGACCACGATGGCGTTCTCGACACTGCCACCCAGCGCAAGGTTGTGCTTGCGCAGGTACTCGATGTCACGCATGAAACCGAAAGTACGCGCGCGGCTGACTTCCTTCACGAACGAGGTGCTGGAAAAGTCGACGCTGGCGCTCTGGGTCCGGTTGCGAAGCACCGGATGATCGAAGTCGATCTCGAAGCTCACCTTGAAGCCGTCGAAAGGCAGGAAAGTGGCGCGCTTGTCGCCCTCTTCCACAGTTACCTCACGCAGGATGCGGATGAACTTCTTGGCTGCGTCCTGTTCTTCCAGGCCGGCAGACTGAATCAGGAATACAAAGGGTCCGGCGCTGCCATCCATGATCGGCACTTCCGAGGCGGAGAGCTCGACGTAGGCGTTATCGATGCCCAGGCCCGCCATGGCGGAGAGCAGGTGCTCGACCGTATCGACCTTGACGTCACCGTTGACCAGCGTCGTCGACATGGTTGTCTCGCCGACGTTGGCCGCGCGCGCCGGGATTTCGACCACAGGGTCGAGGTCGGCGCGGCGGAAGACGATGCCGGTGTCAACAGGTGCAGGCTTGAGGGTCAGGTAAACCTTCTCCCCGGAGTGCAGACCGACACCTGTGGCACGGATGGTATTCTTCAGGGTGCGTTGTTTAATCATGGCATTGGCCGCTTCAGCGCAAATTGCGAACAGGTATCAACAAAGGCTGGGGATGATAACAGACCCAACCTTTGATGAATACCAATCACCTTTATACCCCTGATAAATTCCATTAATCAGCCTGACGACGCAGGAATGCCGGGATATCGAGGTAGTCCAGGTCATCCTGAGGGTTCAGTTTAGCGGCTGCGGCAGCACCTGCATGGGCCTGGTTGCGCATTACGGTCGGGCGCTCCAGGTCACGGTAGTTGACCGCAGGCTGCTCTTGGCGAACCGGCGCCGGGTTGGACGCCTCATACACCTGCTGGGCAGTCTGCAGGGTGTTGTCGACCACCTTCACAGGCTTCTCGATGCGCGCGCCCAGGCCAGTGGCCACTACGGTCACGTGCAGCTCGTCACGCATGTCCGGGTCGATCACGGTGCCGACCTTGACCATGGCGTGGTCGGAGGCGAAGGCTTCGATGATGCTACCCACGTCGGAGTACTCACCCAGCGACAGGTCCGGGCCCGCGGTGATGTTCACCAGGATGCCGCGGGCGCCCTGCAGGTTGACGTCTTCCAGCAGCGGGTTGCGGATCGCTGCCTCGGTGGCTTCACGCGCACGGTTCGGGCCACTGGCGCAGCCAGTACCCATCATGGCCATGCCCATTTCACCCATCACGGTACGCACGTCGGCGAAGTCGACGTTGATCATGCCCGGGCGCTTGATGATATCGGAGATACCGCGCACGGCACCGGCCAGTACGTCGTCAGCCTTGGCGAAGGCGGACAGCAGGCTGGCATCCTTGCCCAGGATGGTCAGCAGCTTCTCGTTGGGGATGGTGATCAACGAGTCGACGCTTTCGGCCAGCATGCGGATGCCTTCATCGGCGATCTGCATGCGCTTGCGGCCTTCGAACGGGAACGGACGGGTCACCACGGCAACGGTGAGAATGCCCATTTCCTTGGCCACTTCGGCGATGATCGGCGCTGCACCGGTGCCGGTACCACCGCCCATGCCAGTGGTGATGAACACCATGTTGGTGCCCTGCAGCACTTCAGCGATGCGCTCACGGTCTTCCAGTGCGGCCTGACGGCCGACCTCCGGATTGGCGCCGGCACCCAGGCCCTTGGTCACGCCAGTGCCCAATTGCAGGATGGTGCGCGCGCCGATGTTTTTCAGCGCCTGGGCATCGGTGTTGGCGCAGATGAATTCCACGCCTTCGATGCTGCTCTTGACCATGTGGTTGACGGCGTTGCCGCCACCACCGCCAACACCGATCACCTTGATGACCGGGCTTTGCGGGATGTTGTCTACGAGCTCGAACATTTTCCCTCTCCTTACAGTTCTCTAGTTGTCGCGCCTACCACTACTGCTTTGAAACTTAGAAGTTGCCCTGGACCCAGCGCTTGAAGCGTTCAAGCACTGGAGCCTTCGGTTCATCGCCATAGCTGTTGTTGCTGCTGTTACCGGTCAGGGGCAGGTCTTCGGTCTGCTTCTGCAGGCCGTAGGTGAGCAAGCCCACGCCGGTGGAATAGATCGGGTTGCGAACCACGTCGCTAAGCCCCCGAACGCTGTGCGGTACGCCCAGGCGTACCGGCATGTGGAAGATTTCCTCGGCCAGTTCCACGGCGCCTTCCATCTTCGCGGTGCCGCCGGTGAGGACGATGCCGGCCGGCACCAGGTCCTCGTAGCCGCTGCGGCGCAGTTCGGCCTGAATCAGGGTGAAGAGCTCGTCGTAACGTGGCTCCACCACCTCGGCCAAGGCCTGGCGCGACAGCTCGCGCGGTGGGCGATCACCCACGCTCGGCACCTTGATGGTCTCGCCCGCGCCAGCCAGTTTGGCCAGGGCGCAGGCATAGCGGATCTTGATTTCTTCGGCGTACTGGGTAGGAGTACGCAGGGCCATGGCGATGTCGTTGGTCACCTGGTCGCCCGCAATCGGGATCACCGCGGTGTGACGGATCGCGCCCTCGGTGAAGATGGCGATGTCGGTGGTGCCGCCACCGATGTCCACCAGGCACACGCCCAGCTCTTTTTCATCGTCGGTCAGCACCGAGTAGGCCGAGGCCAGCTGCTCGAGGATGATATCGTCGATTTCCAGGCCGCAGCGGCGGACGCATTTCTCGATGTTCTGCGCCGCGTTGACCGCGCAGGTGACCACGTGGACCTTGGCTTCCAGACGTACGCCAGACATGCCCAGCGGCTCGCGCACGCCTTCCTGGTTGTCGATCACGTAGTCCTGCGGCAGGGTATGCAGCACGCGCTGGTCGGCCGGGATGGCCACGGCCTGGGCGGCGTCAAGTACGCGTTCCAGGTCGGCCAGGCTGACCTCGCGGTCGCGGATGGCGACGATGCCGTGAGAGTTCAGGCTGCGGATGTGATTGCCTGCCACGCCGACGAAGGCCGAGTGGATACGGCAGCCGGCCATCAGCTGTGCCTCTTCCACGGCGCGCTGGATCGACTGCACGGTGGACTCGATGTTCACCACCACGCCTTTTTTCAGGCCGCGGGACGGATGGGTACCGATCCCGACGATTTCCAGGGTGCCGTCCTCGCCCACTTCGCCCACCAGCGCCACCACCTTGGAGGTGCCGATGTCCAGCCCGACGATCATTTTGCCGCTATGCGCGTTTGCCATGGTCCTGCCTCTCTCTAATTCTTCGCAACGGCGGGTTGGGCCGTCGTCGGTGCAATCGGTTCCCGCCAACCAACGGCAAGTCCGTTGGAGTAACGCAGATCAATGCGGGCGATAGTGGTGATCTGGTCTTTGAGTGTTTTGTCGTATATGGCAATGAAACGGCGCATTTTCTCCACCAGATGGTCGCGCCCCAGCAGCAGCTCGATACCCGGCCCGGCGCTGCTCGCGCCTGTGGTCAGGAACCAACTGCCTCGCTCGCGCAGCTCCAGGCGAGCGATGGAAAAGCCCAGGGGGCGCAGCATCTGGCTCAATACCTGATACTGCTGCATCACTTGTTGCTGAGCACGCTGCGGCCCGGCCAGCTGCGGCAGGTGCTCGTAGTTGGCCAGCTCGCGCGGGGTGAAGGCCTGGCCCTGGTTGTTGAGCAAGGCCTCATCACCCCAGCGTGCCACCGGCAACTGTTCTTCCAGGCGGATCACCACTTCGTCGGGCCATACCCGGCGCACTTCGGCATGGGCGATCCACGGCATCTGCTCGAGCTCTGCACGCATCGCCGGCAGGTCGACGCTGAAGAAGCTCGCCGCCACGTAGGGCGCGATACGCTGCTGCACCGACTGCTGGCTGATATAGCTGAGGTCGCCCTGCACGTCGATCTTGGTTATCGGCCGGTCCGCGTATGGCATCAGCCGAATGGCGCCCTCGTAGGCGCCGAACCCGGCCGCCACCAGCAGCGCCGGCCACAGCAGGCGCTTGAGGCCACCCAGGCTTGGCCGCGGCAGGCGCGCCGATACGGGCTCGTCGGCCACCAGCCTGCTGGCACCACGCGGCACCGGCTTGCTACGGCCGGTAACGGGTTGCTGCTGACGTATCATCGCGCCTTGCATGGTTGTTAACCTCGCGTTGCCACGCTTTCGGCCAGGATCGCCAGCACCAGTTGCTGGAAGTCCAGGCCGGCCGCGCGAGCTGCCATGGGCACCAGGCTATGGTCGGTCATGCCGGGTGCGGTGTTGACTTCGAGCAGCCAAAACCGGCCCTGCTCGTCCTGCATCACGTCCAGCCGCCCCCAGCCTTCGATGCCGATGGCATCGCAGGCACGCGCGGTCAGGTCGATCAGTTCCTGTTCCTTGACGCTGTCCAGGCCGCACGGAATGCGGTACTGGGTATCGTTGGCGATGTACTTGGCGTCGTAGTCGTAGAACACGTGCGGCGTACCCAGGGCGATCGGCGGCAGCACCTGGCCACGCAATACCGCGACAGTGAACTCCGGCCCGTGGATCCACTGCTCCACCAATACCTGGGAATCGTATCTAGCGGCATCCTGCCAGGCGGCGACCAGCTCCTGGGCGCTATTCACCTTGGCCATGCCGATGCTGGAACCTTCATGGGCCGGTTTGACGATAAGCGGGAAGCCCAGTTCCGTAGCGGCCAGCAAACAATCGCTTTCGCTCGCCAGCACAGCGTGGCGTGGGGTCGGAATGCCCAGGCTCTGCCACACCTGCTTGGTGCGCAGCTTGTCCATGGCCAGTGCCGAGGCAAGGATGCCGCTACCGGTGTAGGGGATGCCCAGACACTCGAGCAGGCCTTGCATGCTGCCGTCTTCACCGCCACGGCCGTGGAGGATGATGAAGGCACGGTCGATCTTCTCGCTTTGCAGGCGGTCGAGCAGGTCGTCACCCACGTCAATGGCGACCACGTCGACACCGGCGGTGGTCAGTGCGTCGATCACTGCGGCGCCGGATTTGAGCGATACTTCACGTTCGGCGCTCTTGCCACCGTACAGCACCGCGACGCGGCCGAACGCCTTGACGTCCAGGGTCGAGTGCAGCTTGTCGTAGGCACTTGTCATTTCGACTTCTCCTGCTTGGCGCCTGCGAACAGCGGGCTTTTCATCAATTGCGGGGCCAGGCCGCCGACATCGCCGGCACCCTGGCAAATCAGGATGTCGCCAGCGCGCAGCAGTGGCTTGACCAACGGCGCCAGGTCGACGCCACGTTCGATGTAGATCGGGTCCAGCTTGCCGCGCTGGCGGATGCTGTGGCACAGCTGGCGGCTGTCGGCACCGGGGATCGGCTCTTCGCCGGCCGGGTAGACTTCCATCAGCAGCAGCACATTGGCATCGCCCAGCACCTGGACGAAATCGTCGTACAGGTCGCGGGTTCGGCTGTAGCGATGCGGCTGGTAGACGATCACCAGACGGCGGCTTGGCCAGCCACCGCGCACGGCCTTGATCACCGCGGCCACTTCGGTCGGGTGGTGGCCGTAGTCGTCAACCAGCATCACGCTACCGCCTTCGACCGGCAGTTCGCCGTATACCTGGAAGCGACGGCCGACGCCCTGGAAGCCGGACAGGCCCTGGACGATGGCCTCGTCAGTGATGCCTTCGTCGGTAGCGATGGCGATGGTGGCCAAGGCGTTGAGCACGTTGTGGTTGCCGGGCATGTTCACCGACACCTCCAACGGCTCGCGGTCACGGCGCAGCACGGTGAAATGGGTCTGCATGCCCTGCTGGCGTACGTTGATGGCGCGTACGTCGGCCTCTTCGCTGAAGCCGTAGGTCACGGTCGGGCGCTTGACCTGTGGCAGGATCTCGCGCACCACCGGGTCGTCCAGGCACATCACGGCCAGGCCGTAGAATGGCAGGTTGTGCAGGAACTCGACGAAGGTTTTCTTCAGCTTGTTGAAGTCACCTTCGTAGGTCGCCATGTGGTCGGCATCGATGTTGGTGACCACGGCCACCATCGGCTGCAGGTGCAGGAAGCTGGCATCGCTCTCGTCCGCTTCGGCAATCAGGTAGCGGCTGGTGCCGAGCTGGGCATTGGTGCCGGCAGCGGTCAGGCGGCCACCGATGACGAAGGTCGGGTCCAGACCGCCGGCGGCGAACACCGAGGCCAGCAGGCTGGTGGTGGTGGTCTTGCCGTGGGTACCGGCAACGGCCACGCCATGGCGGTAGCGCATCAGCTCGGCGAGCATCTCGGCACGCGGCACCACCGGAATGCGCCGCTCGAGGGCGGTGGCGACTTCCGGGTTGGCCGGGTTGATGGCGCTGGACACCACCAGCACATCGGCGGTGGCGGCATTCTCGGCGCGGTGGCCGACGAAGATCTCGGCGCCGAACGATTCCAGGCGCTCGGTGACCGGCGAGGCTTTCAGGTCGGAACCGGACACTTCATAGCCCAGGTTCAGCAACACTTCGGCAATTCCGCACATGCCCACGCCGCCGATACCGACGAAGTGGATACGACGGATACGGCCCATCTTCGGCTGGGGCATGGCTTTCTGGCTCTCAACCATGGGCCACCTCCAGGCAGATATCGACCACGGTGCTGGTTGCGGCAGGTTTGGCCAGGCGCCGTGCGGTGCCTGCCATGACGTTGAGTTTCTCGGGTTGCATCAGCACCTCGTTCAGGCGTTCAGCGAGCTGCGCTGCGCCAGTCGTCGCTTGTGGCATCAGGAAGGCAGCGCCTTCCCGGGCCAGATATTGGGCGTTGTGGGTCTGGTGATCGTCGATCGCGTGGGGCAATGGCACCAGCACCGAAGGCAGGCCCGCTGCCGCCAGCTCGCTGACGGTCAGGGCGCCGGCACGGCACACCACCAGGTCGGCCCAGCCATAGGCTTGGGCCATGTCCTTGATGAAGGGCTCTACCTGAGCCTCGACGCCCACCTCTTGATAACGCTCGGCGGTGATCGGCGCGTGCTGCTTGCCAGCCTGGTGGAACACCTCTGGCCGCAGCGCAGCAGGCACTTCGGACAGGGCCTTAGGCAACAATTTGTTCAATGGTTCCGCACCCAGGCTGCCACCGAGCACCAACAGACGTGCACGGCGCTCGACCAGGGGCGCGCGTTGCGCGTCCATGAACAGCTCCTGGCGCACCGGGTTGCCGGTGGTGCGACGTTTGTCGCTTGCCTCGAAGGTGTTCGGGAAAGCTTCGCAGACCCGCGCAGAGAGTGGCACCAGCAACCGATTGGCGGTACCGGCCCGGGCGTTCTGCTCGTGGATGACCAGCGGCACGCCGCACAACCGCGCAGCCACACCGCCGGGGCCGGTCACGTAGCCACCGAAGCCGAGCACGCACACCGGTTTGAGCTGGCGCATGATGCGCCGCGCCTGCAGCACGGCCTTGACCAGGGTGAACGGCGCCTTGAGCAACGACAGTTTGCTCTTGCCTCGCAGGCCGCTTACCTGGATCAGGTGCAACGGCAGGCCAGCCTGGGGCACCAGTTCGTTCTCGATGCCACGCGGGGTGCCCAGCCAGTGCACGCTGTAACCGCGTGCCTGGAATTCACGGGCGCAGGCCAAGGCCGGGAACACGTGGCCCCCGGTACCGCCCGCCATGATCAGTACGTTCTTGCCGTCAGCGGCCATGATTGGTCTCCTCGGCAAAATCGCTTTCGCTGAATTCGTGTTCCTCGCTGCCAAGGTGCGTGCGGCTTTCCCACTCGATACGCAGCAACAGCCCCACGCAGGCACAGCAGATCACCAACGAACTGCCCCCATAGCTGAGGAACGGCAGGGTCAGGCCCTTGGTCGGCAGCAGGCCGACGTTCACGCCGATGTTGATCAGGAACTGGCCGATCCACAGGAATGCCAGCCCGAATGCGACATAGGCGGCAAAGAACTGCTTGGCTTTTTCGGCCCACAGGCCGATATACAGGGCACGCACGGTCACGAACACGAACAGCGCGATGGTCAGCAACGAGCCGACCACGCCGAGTTCTTCGGCCAGTACCGAGAACACGAAGTCGGTGTGTGCTTCAGGCAGGTAGAACTGCTTCTGCACACTGTTGCCCAGGCCAACGCCCAGCCACTCGCCACGGCCGAAGGCAATAAGCGCCTGGGTCAGCTGGTAGCCCGAACCGAACTGGTCGGACCAGGGGTCGGTAAAGGTGATCAGGCGCGCCATGCGGTACGGCTGCGCCTGCACCAGGACGAACACCGCGACCACCGCCAGCACCACCATCAGGCTGAAGCGGAACAGCCCCACCCCGCCAAGGAACAGCATGGCCGCGGCCGCGCCCATCATCACCACGGTGGCACCGAAGTCCGGCTCCATCAGCAACAGGGCAGCCATGGGCAGCAGCACGATGAAGGGTTTGAAGAAGCCCATCCAGGTTTCGCGCACCTCGGTCTGCCGGCGTACCAGGTAGCCGGCCAGGTAGATGACCACGAACACCTTGGCGATTTCCGAAGGCTGGACGTTGAAGAAGCTGAAACCGATCCAGCGCATGGAGCCGTTCACTTCACGACCGATGCCGGGCACCAGCACCAGCACCAGCAGGCCGAAGGCACCCAGCAGCATCAGGAAGCCCATGCGCTGCCAGGTGGCGATCGGCACCAGCATGGTGGCGCCACAGGCAACCAGGCCGAGGAACACGTACACCAGGTGGCGGAACATGTGGTAAAGCGGGTTGCCCGACTGCACCGCAGCCACTTCCGAGGACGCCGAGGTGATCATCACCAGGCCCAGGCCCAGCAATGCCAGGCAGCCGGCGAGCATTGGAAAGTCCAGGTCGATGCCACGGCCGCTGATCAGCGGCGACGGGTAAGGCTTGAGGATGCCGAAGATCATGCAAGGCCTCCCGCTGCCTGGGCAAACAGGCGCCCGCGTTCTTCGAAGTTCTTGAACATGTCGAGGCTGGCGCATGCCGGCGACAGCAGCACGGCATCACCCGCACGGGCCAGTTCGGCGCACTGTTGCACGGCGTCGTCGAGGGTTTTCACGCGTACCAGTTGCACCCCATCGCCCAGAGCTTCGGCCAGGCGCTCGGCATCACGACCAAGCAGTACCACGGCGCGGCAGAAGCGCTTGACCGGCTCACGCAGCGCGGCGAAATCGGCGCCCTTGCCATCGCCACCGGCGATCAGCACCAGCTTGCCCTCGATGTCGGCACCCAGGCCTTCGATAGCGGCCAGGGCAGCGCCGACGTTGGTGGCCTTGGAGTCGTCGTACCAGTTTACGCCGTTGCGCTCGCGCACCCACTGGCAACGATGGGCCAGGCCAGCGAACTCGCGCAGCGCCTCGAGCATCGGTTCGAACGGCAGGCCGGCAGCGTGCCCCAGGGTCAACGCCGCCAAGGCGTTGCTCTGGTTGTGGGCGCCACGGATCTTCAGTTCACGCGCCGGCATCAGCGCCTGGAACTCGAACGCCAGGTATTTCTCGCCGTCCACTTCGCGCAGGCCGAAAGCCTTGAAGTCCGGCTGGTTGAGGCCGAAGGTCCAGCACGGTCGGCCTTCCACCGGCAGCGGCCTGCTCAGCGCGTCCTGGCGGTTGACCACGACCTGGCGGGCACCACGGAAGATCCGGTGCTTGGCCAGGTGGTAGGCCGGCAGACCGCTGTAGCGGTCCATGTGGTCTTCGCTGATGTTCAACACGGTGGCCACTTCAGCGTTGAGCTGGTCCGTGGTTTCCAGCTGGAAGCTGGACAGTTCCAGCACGTACAGCTCGACGTCATCGGCCAGCAGGTCCAGCGCCGGGGTACCGAGGTTGCCGCCCACCGCCACGCGCTTGCCCGCCTTGGCGGCCATTTCGCCGACCAGGGTGGTGACGGTGCTCTTGGCGTTGGAGCCGCTGATGGCAATGATCGGGGCCTTGGCGTAGCGGGCGAACAGTTCGATATCGCCAGACAGCTTCACACCACGCGCGGCCGCCTGCTGCAGGGCCGGGGTAGCCAGGGCCAGGCCAGGGCTTACGTACAGTTCGCTGGCGCGACACAGGAAGTCCACGTCCAGTTCACCACAGCGCACTTCCACCTGCGGGTAATCACGGCGCAGGGTGTCCAGTTCCGGCGGTTGCTCGCGGGTGTCGGCGACCGCAAAGGCAATGCCCCGGCTCGCCAGGAAGCGAACCAGGGACATGCCGCTCTTGCCGAGGCCGACAACGATGCGGAATTGGTCGGAAGCGATCAAAGACACGCTCATCTACCTCAGTTTCAGGGTTGCAAGGCCGATCAGCACCAGGATCACGGTGATGATCCAGAAGCGGACGATCACCCGTGGCTCTGGCCAGCCCTTGAGTTCAAAGTGGTGGTGGATCGGCGCCATGCGGAACACGCGCTTGCCGGTCAGCTTGAAGGAGGCAACCTGGATCACCACCGACAGGGTTTCCATGACGAACACGCCACCCATGATGAACAGCACGATTTCCTGGCGGACGATCACGGCGATGGTGCCCAGCGCGGCGCCCAGCGCCAGCGCGCCGACGTCACCCATGAACACCTGCGCCGGGTAGGTGTTGAACCACAGGAAGCCCAGGCCGGCACCGATCAGCGCGCCGCAGAACACGATCAGCTCGCCCGAGCCCGGCACATAGGGAATCAGCAGGTATTCGGCGAACTTCACGTTGCCCGACAGGTAGCAGAAGATGCCCAGGGCACCGCCGACCATCACCGTCGGCATGATCGCCAGGCCGTCGAGGCCGTCGGTGAGGTTGACCGCGTTGCTCGAACCGACAATGACGAAGTAAGTCAGCACGACGAAACCGATGCCCAGCGGAATGGTGACATCCTTGACGAACGGCAGGATCAGCGTGGTTTCGACGCTGGTCGGTGCAGTCTTGTACAGGAAGATGGCTGCAGCCAGGCCGAATACCGACTGCCAGAAGTACTTCCAGCGGCTCGGCAGGCCACGCGAGTTCTTTTCGATCACCTTGCGGTAGTCGTCGACCCAGCCGATGGCACCGAACGCCAGGGTAACGATCAGCACAACCCACACGTAGCGGTTGGTCAGGTCGGCCCACAGCAGGGTGCTGACGGCGATGGCAGACAGGATCAGCGCCCCACCCATGGTCGGGGTTCCGGACTTGGACAAGTGCGATTGCGGGCCGTCGTTACGCACGGCCTGGCCGATCTGGCGAATTTGCAGGGTACGAATCATCCACGGCCCCAGCCACAGCGCCAGGGACAACGCGGTCAGCACACCCAGGATCCCGCGCAGGGACAGGTACTGGAAGACCGCGAAGCCTTTGTGGAACTGTTGCAGATACTCGGCCAACAGCAGCAGCATTAATGTTTCTCCCCGCTGGCACCGCACAATGCCGCCACGACGTTTTCCATCGCAGCGCTGCGCGAGCCCTTGATCAAGATAGTGGTGTCGCTGGCATTCTCGGCGCCAACGGCTTCGATAAGCTCAGCTTGAGTAGCGAAATGGCGGCCATTGGCACCGAACGCCTTGACCGCGTGTGTCATGTTGGAACCCACTGCGTACAGGGCGTCCACCTTGCCCCGCGCGTAGTCACCCACCTGACGGTGGCCTTCTTCCGCCCATTGCCCCAGTTCGCCGATATCCCCAAGCACCAGGATGGTGCGCCCGGAAAAGCCGGCGAGTATATCAATGGCTGCGCACATGGAGGTGGGATTTGCGTTGTAACTGTCATCAATCACGCGCACACCGTTTGGCGCGATCTGCGCCACTGTGCGGCCCTTGACCGGTTGCACGGCAGCCAGGCCGGCGGCGATGCCGCTCAGGCTCAGACCAACGGCATGGGCAGCGGCGGCGGCAGCCAGGGCGTTACTGACGTTATGGGTACCCAGCAGGTTCAACTGCACCGCCACCTTGCCATCAGGCCCATGCAGGGTGAACGACGGGCAACCACGGGCATCACGGCCGATGTCGCTGGCATGGAAGTCAGCCTGCGGGTTGTCCAGGGCAAAGCTGAAGATGCGGTGGTTGCCGGCACGCTTGCGCCAGATATCGAAGGCCTTGTCGGCCAGGTTGAGGATGGCGGTGCCGCCCTCGCCCAGGCCTTCGAGGATCTCGCCCTTGGCTTCGACGATCTTTTCCGGGCCGCCGAACTCGCCAACGTGGGCGGTACCGGCGTTGTTGATGATGACCACCTGAGGCCGGGTCAGGCCAACGGTGTAGCGAATCTCGCCGATGCGCGAGGCGCCCAGTTCGATCACCGCGGCGCTGTGCTCGGGGGCGATCTCCAGCAGGGTCAGCGGCGCGCCGAGGTCGTTGTTCAGGTTGCCGCGGGTGGCGTGCACCAGGCCACGGGTGCGCAGAATGCTGGCGAGCATCTCCTTGACCGTGGTCTTGCCGCTGGAACCGGTAATGGCCACCACTGGTTTGTCAAAGGCAGCACGGTTCAGCGCGCCGAGCTGGCCGAGGGCCAGGCGGCAATCGGCGACCAGCAGCTGCGGCAGGTCGACATTGGTTACTTCACGCTCGACCAGGGCCGCGACAGCGCCTTTGGCCTTCACGTCGGCCAGGAAGTCGTGGCCATCGAAGCGCGGGCCGGCCAGGGCGACGAACAGTTGCCCGGAGCCTACGCTGCGGCTGTCGATGCTGACGCCGGTGAACGTGGCGTCGGCACCGACTTGTCGACCACTCAGTGCTGTGGTCAGCTGGCTGAGTGACATCGGTTTAAGCATGTGGAGCCTCCCAGGCTGCAAGTGCCTTTTCGGCCTCGGTCAAATCGGAGAAGTCATGGCGCTCGCCATTGATCTCCTGGTAATCCTCGTGCCCCTTGCCGGCCAGCACGATCACATCGTTGGCAGCAGCGGTGGCGATCAGGTGCGCGATGGCTTCGCCACGACCGGCAACGAACTCGACCTCGGCAGGCTTGGCGAAACCCGGGCGGATGTCTTCAAAGATGCGCAGAGGATCTTCGCTACGCGGGTTGTCATCGGTGACCAGCACGCGGTCGGCCAGGCGCTCGGCCACTGCGGCCATCAGCGGACGCTTGCCGCGGTCACGGTCGCCGCCGCAGCCGAACAGGCACAGCAGCTTGCCGTGCGCATGCGGGCGCAGGGCTTCGAGCACTTTCTCCAGGGCGTCCGGGGTGTGCGCGTAGTCGACCACCACCAGTGGCTTGTCGCCACCGCCCAGGCGCTGCATGCGGCCGACCGGCCCCTGCAGCTGCGGGGTGACCTTGAGGATTTCATCCAGCGCATAGTCCAGCGCCAGCAGCGTCGCTACGGCGGCGAGCATGTTGCTCAGGTTGAAGCGGCCCAGCAACTGGCTGCGCAGGGTACGCTCACCCTGGGCGGTGACCAGGGTGGCGCGCACGCCATCGTCATTGAACACGGCCTCACGACAGAACAGCGAAGCCTCCGGGCTCTCCAGGCTGTAGCTGAGCAACCGGGTCTCGATATGGTCGGCACTCGGGCGGCGGGCAAAGTCGGCGGCCAGGCGACGGCCGAAGTCGTCGTCCAGGTTGACCACCTGGCAACGCAGGCCCGGCCAGGCGAACAGCTTGGTCTTGGCGGCCTCGTAGGCCTCCATGCTGCCGTGGTAGTCCAGATGGTCGCGGGACAGGTTGGTCATGACCGCGATGTCGAACTCCAGCGCGGCGACACGCCCCTGCTCCAGGGCATGGGAGGAAACCTCCATGGCCACTGCCTTGGCGCCGCCTTTCCTGAGGTCGTTGAGGGTCGACTGCACGGCGATCGGGTCGGGCGTGGTCAGGCGACCGCTCTGCAGCTCGCCATAGAAGCCGGTACCCAGGGTGCCGATCAGGCCACAACGCTGGCCAAGCATGTCCAGCGCCTGGGCTACCAGCTGGGTGACGCTGGTCTTGCCGTTGGTACCGGTCACGCCCACCAGGTTCAGCTGGCGGCTCGGTTCGCCATAGAAGCGACCTGCGATATCCGAAAGCTGGGCGATCAGCCCCTTGACCGGGATGAGCGGCACGTCGGTGATTGGCAGGACGCTCGCCCCTTGCTCTTCATAGGCCACAGCGGCAGCGCCACGGGCCAGGGCATCGGCAATATGCTCGCGGCCATCGACCTTGGCACCCGGCACGGCCAGGAACAGGTCACCCGGGCGCACATTGCGGCTGTCCAGGGTCAGCTCACGGATCAGCGGGTCACGGCTGGCGTGAGCGAAAAGCTTGCTCAATGGCATTGTCATCATCCACGCCCTCCCTTGGCGGTTGCTGCTGCATTGACTTGCGATTGTTCGACGGGTGCTGGTGGCGGCAGGTTGTCTGGCGGCACGTTCATCAGGCGCAGGGTGCCGGACATGACCTTGCTGAACACCGGCGCCGAAACCAGGCCACCGAAGTAACCGCCCTTGCCAGGCTCGTCGATCACCACGACGATGGCGTAGCGCGGGTCGCTCATCGGCCCGAAGCCCGCGAACAGCGAGCGGTAGGCGTTTTCGGTGTAACCCTTGGAGCCCACGGTGGCTTTACGCGCGGTACCGGACTTGCCCGCCACGTGATAGAACGGTACCTGGGCGCGGAACACGCCGCGCGGTGCTTCGATCACCTGCTGCAGCATGCCCTGAACGGTTTCGGCGGTTTCCTTCGGAATGGCCTGCACAGCTTCCGGGGCCTTGTCGACCTTGAGAATCGACAGCGGCACCATCTTGCCGTCGTTGGCCAGCGCCGCGTAGGCATGCACCAGCTGCAGGGCGGTCACCGACACGCCATAGCCATAGGAGAGGGTCGCGGTCTCGGCCTTGCGCCACTCACGGTGGTTGGGCAGGTTGCCGACGCGCTCGCCTGGGAAGCCAAGGCCGGTGTACTGGCCCAGGCCGACCTGGGACATGACCCGGTAGATGGCCTCGCCGCCGATGTCGAAGGCGATCTTGCTCATGCCGACGTTACTGGAGTTGATCAGGATGCCGGTCAGGTCGAGGATCGGGCCTTCGCTCTTGGAAACGTCCTTGATGGTGTAGCGGCCAATCTGCAGGCTGCCCGGGTACACCTCGACCTTGTCAGTCGGCTTCCAGCGCCCACTCTGCAGCGCCGCGCTCATGGAAATCGGTTTCACCGTGGAACCCGGTTCGAACACATCGATGATCGCGCGGTTACGCATGGCGGCCGGGAACATGCTGCGACGGTTGTTGGGGTTGTAGGTCGGCTGGTTGACCATGGCCAGGACCTCACCGGTCTTGACGTCCATGATCACCAGACTGCCGGCCTTGGCGTCCTGTTCGGCAATGGCGTTGCGCAACTCGCGGGTGGCCAGATACTGCAGGCGAAGGTCTATCGACAACGCCAAGGTCTTCCCGGCCTTGGCGTTCTTGGTTACCTGAATGTCCTTGATCAGCCGGCCGCGCCGGTCCTTGATCACCTGCCGCTTGCCGGGTACACCGGCCAGCCACTCGTCATAGGCCAGTTCCACCCCTTCGCGACCGTGGTCGTCGAGGTCGGTGAAGCCGACCATGTGCGCGGTGACATCACCGGCCGGGTAGAAGCGGCGGAATTCTTCCAGGCCGTAAACGCCCGGCACCTTCAGGTCGAGTACATGCTGACCCTGCTCCGGGGTCAGGCCGCGGACCAGGTAGATGAACTCCTTGTTGGCCTGCTGGGTCAGGCGCTCGGTCAGCTGCTGCGGGTTCTGCCCCAACGCTGCGGCCAGCTGTGGCCAGCGGTCTTTGGAGGCCTGCATTTCCTTGGGGTTGGCCCACAGGGTGGTGACCGGCGTACTGACCGCCAGCGGCTCGCCGTTACGATCGGTGATCAGACCGCGGTGCGCCGGGATAGGGATGTGACGCAGGCTGCGCGCATCGCCCTGGCCCTTGAGGAAGTCACGGTCGACCACCTGCAGGTCGATGATGCGCCAGCAGATGGCACCGACCATCAGCGCCAGCAAGCCGATCACCACGCGGAAACGCCACGGGTAGAGAGCGCCTTCGAGCTTCATCATGGCGCCACCATCCTTACTTCGTCAGCCGAAGGCACGCGCATGTTCAGTTGCTCGGAAGCCAGGTTTTCGATGCGGCTGGCGGCGGTCCAGGTGCTTTGCTCGAGGATCAACCGACCCCACTCGGCCTGGGCCTTGTCGCGCTCGTTCAACTCGCCATACAGGGTATTGAGCAACTGACGGTTCCAGTGCGCGCTGTAGGACACCGCGATGGCCGAAATCAGCACGGCAACGAACAGCAGAAGCATCAGGAAGCTCCCGCCTGGCAAGGGTTTGGCAAACAGCCTGCTCACCGCAGCTTCTCCGCCACCCGCATCACGGCGCTGCGCGCCCGCGGGTTGGCCTTGAGCTCTTCGTCGGAGGCGAACTGAGCCTTGCCGATGAGCTTGATTTTCGGCTCGAAGACCTTGTGCTGTACCGGCAGGTTGCGCGGCAGGTTGTCAGCCTCGCCCTTGGCCAGTTTGCGCATGAACAGTTTGACGATGCGGTCTTCCAGCGAGTGGAAGCTGATCACCGCCAGGCGGCCACCCACTTCCAGCGCATCGATCGCGGCTTCGAGGCCCGCCTCGAGGTCACCCAGTTCGTTGTTGACGTGAATACGCAGCCCCTGGAAGGCGCGGGTCGCCGGGTTCTTGCCTTTCTCCCAGGCCGGGTTGGCCACCTTCAGCACCTCGGCGAGGTCGCCGGTGCGAGTGAACGGTTGCTGTTCGCGGCGCTGCACCACGGCGCGGGCCATGCGCTTGGCGAAACGCTCTTCGCCGTACTCCTTGAACACGCGGGCGATTTCTTCTTCAGGCGCAGTGGCGATGAACTCGGCGGCACTGATGCCCTGGTCCGGGTTCATGCGCATGTCCAGCGGGCCATCGTTGAGGAAGCTGAAGCCCCGCTCAGGGTCATCCAGTTGCGGCGAGGACACGCCCAGGTCCAGCAATACGCCGCTGACCTTGCCATCCAGGCCGCGCTCGGCCACTTCCGCGCCCAGCTCGGCAAAGCTGCGCTGCACAATGACAAAGCGGCCGTCTTCGGCCGCCAGCGCTTGCCCCGTGGCAATCGCCTGTGGATCTTTGTCGAAACCCAGCAGCCGCCCTTGCGGCCCGAGTTTGCTGAGAATCAGCCGGCTGTGCCCGCCACGGCCGAAGGTGCCGTCCAGATAGCAACCGTCGGCGCGCAGGGCCAATGCCTCGACAGCTTCGTCGAGCAGAACGGTAATGTGGTTGAAGCCGCTATCTATGGTCACAGGATCAGGTCACGCAATTCGTCGGGCATGGCGCCCGGTTGTTGAATAGCTGCAAGGTCGGCTGCCGAAACCGCGTTCCAGGCATCTTCATCCCACAGCTGGAATTTGTTCAGTTGCCCCACCAGCATCGCCTTCTTGTCGAGCTTGGCGTACTCGCGCAGGCGGGGCGGCACCAGGAAACGCCCACTGCCATCGAGCTCCAGGTCAACCGCATTACCGATCAGCAAACGCTGCAGGCGGCGGTTTTCCTCACGCAACGATGGCAAGGCACGCAACTTGGCTTCTATCTGTTCCCACTCATCGAGGGGATAAACACACAAGCAGGGGTCTACGGCGTCGATGGTCACGATCAGCTGACCATTGCAACGCGAATCGAGCTCGTCACGGTACCGGCTCGGCATGGCGAGACGGCCCTTGGCATCGAGGCTGACGGCGTTGGCTCCGCGGAACACGGCTGCGATTCCCCACAATGTTAGCTTTTTTGTGCCAGAAAACCCACTTCATCCCACTTTCTGCCACTTGCGCACACTATAGGAATCCGCCCGCAGCACCGTCAAGGCACGTTCGGAAGGAAAAGCCTTACAGGACCGAGATTTAGCGCAATAAAGGAATGCGGAAGGACTACCAGGGAGAAAAAAACACGAGAAAAATCAAATCCACTCAAGCGAATGGAGTTCGAAGTTAAAGTGATTTATCAAGAGTAAGATTTTTTCGGTATTACCAGAGAGCATCTGCTATCGAATCAAGCAGGGAAGGAAAGGTGGAGAGTCGATCTGTAAGCCGGGTTTTGTCGAGGACAGTCATTCCTCTACGACGGCCATCACTGGACGCCTCTAGCAACCTACCCGGTTCCGACGCGGGCCACGCCTGATGGAACCCTATTTGGTCTTGCTCCGAGTGGGGTTTACCTAGCCACGAACTGTTGCCAGCCGTGCGGTGCGCTCTTACCGCACCTTTTCACCCTTACCGGCACCGAAGTGCTTAGGCGGTTATTTTCTGTGGCACTTTCCGTAGGCTCGCGCCTCCCAGGCGTTACCTGGCACTCTGCCCTATGGAGCCCGGACTTTCCTCCCCCTGCTGTTGTGGAACAAAAGCAGGCAGCGACTGTCCGATCGACTCTCCGCCGCCAAGATTAACGACACAGGCGCCGGAGAACAAGCAATACCGGTATTTATATCAATTTGCCACTACTCGGCTTTCTGCTTTTCCAGGGCAAGTTGGTACAGCAGGTTCTTGCGCACTCCGGTAATTTCCGCAGCCAGCGCCGCCGCCCGCTTGAGCGGCAGCTCGGCCAGCAGCAGGTCGAGCACCCGCTGAGCCTCGGCACTGATCGCCTGCTCGCCCTCCGGCGCGCTCCAGCCACCGACCAGCACCACGCATTCACCGCGCTGCTGGTTGCTGTCACCGGCAACGAACGCCCGCAGCTCGGCCAGGGGCAGACCCTTCAGGGTCTCGAAGGTCTTGGTCAGCTCGCGCGCCAACAGCGCCGGGCGCTCGCCACCAAATACCGCCTCCATGTCTTCAAGGCATTCCAGGATACGGTGCGGGGCCTCATAGAAGATCAGCGTACGCGGCTCTTCCTTTACCTGCTCCAGGCGTGCCCGGCGCCCTGCCGCCTTGGCCGGCAGGAAACCTTCGAAGATGAAGCGGTCCGACGGCAGGCCGGCCGCCGACAGTGCGGCGATCAGAGCGCAGGCCCCTGGCACCGGCACCACGTTCACCCCCGCAGCCCGTGCCTGGCGCACTAGGTGGTAGCCCGGATCGGAAATCAGCGGCGTGCCGGCATCGGAGACCAACGCCACGTTCTCACCCGCCAGCAATTTGGTGAGAAAACGCCCGCCCTCGTCACGCTCGTTGTGCTCATGGCAGGCCGCCAGCGGCGTGTCGATGCCAAAGTGCTGCAGCAGGCGGATCGAATGACGAGTATCTTCCGCCGCAATCAGGGCCACGTCCGCCAGCACCTTCAGCGCCCGAGCGCTCATGTCGTCGAGGTTGCCGATGGGGGTTGCGACCACATACAGCGTCCCCACGGTGGATTTCGAAGCCCCTGCCACATCAGTCACTGCGCACACCTGTCATTCGGATCAAAGGCGCCATTGTAGCCCGAGCGCCTGCAACAGGGCGCAAAGAAGTTCGCCTGCGACCGATGGCAGGCAACCTATAGTGAAGGATCGACACGGCAACATCGCGCCCCGGCCAGCGCTTGGGTACAATTGCCGGCCACCTTGATCGAGTAACAGGACCTTTACATGATCGCTTGCCTGCGGCTGTTCACAGCCCTCTGCCTTGCTGCCCTGCTGGCAGCCTGCGCCAGCTCGCCCTCATCCAGCCTGGGCGAACTGCCACGCACCCCGGACGCCAGCATCGAGCAACTGCTCGAAAAGGCTGCTTCCAGCAAGTCCGCGGAAGACGCCGCCCTGCTGCGCCTGAGCGCAGCCGACCTGGCCTACAAGCAGAAGGACTTCCCGCGCGCCGCACGCATCCTCGAGCAGGTGCCGCTGGACACGCTCAAACCGGCCCAGCAAGTATTCGCCAGCACCCTCGGTGCCGAGCTTGCGATGAGCCGCAACCAGCCCAAGGCTGCCCTGACCGCCCTGGCCCACCCCAGCCTGCAGCGCGTCGCCGAACTGCCGGAAGAACAGCAAGTGCGCACCTACAGCGTGCATGCAGCCGCTCTCGAAGCCGATGGCCAGGCCCTGGCCGCTGCGCAACAGCGCGTGCTGCTGGCCCCGCTGCTCAGCGGTCAGGCCGCAAGCGCCAACAATGACGCCATCTGGGCCCTGGTCGCCTCGCTGCCGGCAGAGCAACTGCAGCGGCCAGGCAACGACCTGACCCTGGCCGGCTGGACCAGCCTGGCCTTCGCGGTAAAAAGCGCCGGCACCCTGGAGCAACAGCAAGCGGCTATCGAGGCCTGGATCAAGCAGCACCCGGACCACCCGGCCGCCCAGCAGCTGCCGCTGGCGCTGACCAAGCTCAAGGAGCTGGCCAGCCAGCCGCTGACCAAGATTGCCCTGCTGCTGCCTCAGGAAGGCCCGCTGGCCGGTGTTGCCCGCGCCCTGCGTGACGGTTTCATGGCTGCGCACTTCCAGGCCCAGCAAGCCGGCCAGCAGGCGCCAGCCGTACAGGTATTCGACAGCTCGCGCATCGGCTCGCTCGATGACTTCTATCGCCAGGCCCAGGCCGCTGGCGTACAGCTGGTCATCGGCCCGTTGGAAAAACCACTGGTCAAGCAGCTGGCCGCCAAGCCACAACTGCCGATCACTACCCTGGCCCTGAACTACGCCGACGCCGGCCAGAAGGCTCCGCCACAGCTGTTCCAGTTCGGCCTGGCTGCCGAAGACGAAGCCCGTGAAGTGGCCCGTCGCGCGCGCGCCGATGGCATGGTCCGCGCCGTGGCCCTGGTGCCGAGCGGCGAATGGGGCGACCGCGTGCTTGCCGCCTTCCGCCAGGAATGGGAAGGCAACGGTGGCACCCTGCTCGCTGCCGAGCGCATCGCCCAGCCGGTAGCCCTGGCCCAGCAGATCGCCGACCTGTTCCAGCTACGCCAGAGCGAAGGCCGCGCGAAGAGCCTGCAGAGCACCGTCGGCGGCAGCATTGCTGCACAGCCGTCGCGCCGCCAGGACATCGACTTCATCTTCCTCGCCTCGACCCCGCAACAGGCCCAGCAGATCAAACCGACCCTGAACTTCCAGTACGCCGGTGACGTACCGGTCTACGCCACCTCGAACCTGTACAGCGCCAGTGGTGACGTCAACCAGTACAACGACATGAATGGCATCCGCTTCTGCGAAACGCCCTGGCTGCTCGACACCAGCAACAGCTTGCGCCAGCAGGTCGTGCAGCAGTGGCCGCAAGCCGCCGGCAGCCTGGGCCGCCTGTATGCCATGGGCATCGATGCCTACAGCCTGGCGCCGCGTCTGGGCCAGCTGAAAGCGCTGCCGGACAACCGCGTGCTGGGCCTTTCGGGCAGCCTGAGCATGAACGCCAACCAGCGTGTCGAGCGCCAGTTGCCCTGGGCTGAGTTCGCCGGCGGCCAGGTCCGGCGCCTGCCTGACACCGTCCGCTGATGGCAGCAGCGTCGCCCACCAGCGCCGGGCAGGCAGCAGAAACCCAGGCCCTTGAGTACCTTCAAGGGCAGGGCCTGCAGCTGCTGGCACGCAACTGGCGATGCAAAGGCGGCGAGCTTGATCTGGTCATGCTCGACGCCGATACAGTAGTATTCGTCGAGGTCCGCTACCGGTTACACGCGGGCTTCGGTGGCGCCCTCGGCAGTATCGACGGGCGCAAGCAGAAACGGTTGGTGCTAGCCGCCAGCCTGTTCCTGCAGAAGGAACCCCACTGGGGCAACCACCCCTGCCGCTTCGACGTAGTCGCCCTGCAGGGCAGCCACCATGCAGGCAGACCGCTTCAATGGCTGAAAAACGCCTTCGAATGCTGAACCCACTCCGATTTTTTTGCTCTATGTTTGCGGGCTGGTCATTGTTGCGCGTAGCGCCGGCCACCGCCCCACTTAAGGTCACCAGATGGACATGCAAACCCGAATTCGCCGGCTGTTCCAGGCCAGCATCGATACCAAGCAACAGGCAATGGACATCCTGGCACCGCACATCGAGCAGGCCAGCCTGGTCATGGTCAACGCGCTACTCAACGAGGGCAAGATGCTCGCCTGCGGCAACGGCGGCTCGGCCGGTGATGCCCAGCACTTTTCCTCGGAGCTGCTCAACCGCTTCGAGCGTGAACGCCCGAGCCTGCCGGCCATCGCGCTGACCACCGACAGCTCGACCCTGACCTCGATCGCCAACGACTACAGCTACAACGAAGTCTTTTCCAAGCAGATCCGCGCCCTGGGCCAGCCTGGCGACGTTCTGCTGGCGATCTCCACCAGCGGCAATTCGGCCAACGTGATCCAGGCGATCCAGGCCGCACATGACCGCGAAATGATTGTCGTAGCATTGACTGGGCGCGATGGCGGCGGCATGGCTTCGCTGCTGCTGCCCGAAGACGTGGAAATACGCGTACCTTCGGCGGTTACCGCACGCATCCAGGAAGTCCACCTGCTGGCGATCCACTGCCTGTGTGATCTGATCGACAGCCAACTGTTCGGGAGTGAAGAATGACCCCTATGCGCCTCGGCCTTATGGCCCTGACCCTGTGCCTGAGCGTCACTGGTTGCAGCTCGGTACTGACCTCTACCCGCAATTCACCGATCGAAGATGATCGCGGCACGCGCACCATCGGCAGCAAGATCGACGATTCGCTGATCGAAACCAAGGCCTCGGTCAATATCGCCAAGGCCAGCCCTGACCTGGACAAAGGTTCGCACATCGTTGTCAGCAGCTATAACGGCATCGTCCTGCTGGCCGGCCAGACCCCGCGCGCCGACCTCAAGAGCCTCGCCGAGCAAACCGCCAGCCAGGTGCAGCGGGTCAAGAAAGTGCACAACGAGCTGCAGGTTATGCAGCCCTCCTCCATCCTGGCGCGCAACAACGACGCCTGGCTGACCACCAAGATCAAGGCCCAGATGCTGACCGACAATGCCGTGCCCAGCTCGCGCATCAAGGTAATTACCGAGAATGGCATCGTCTACCTGCTCGGCCTGGTAACCCAGCAGGAGGCCAACTCGGCCACTGCCGTGGTACAGGGCGTTTCGGGCGTACAGAAGATCGTCAAGCTGTTCGAGTACATCGACTGATTCACTGATTGCCTGTGCCGGCCTCTTCGCGGGTAAACCCGCCCCCACAGGGATTTCACAGCTCTCGAGGCTCGTTATATTCCTGTGGGAGCGGGTTTACCCGCGAAGAGGCCAGCACAGGCAAAAACACTGCCCCACCTTTCGTAAACCCAGGAAACACCGCATGAAAAAGCTTCTGCTGCCAGCCCTGCTGTTCGGCACCGTCGCCACCCTGGCCGGCTGCTCCACCCCTAGCCAGATCATCCTCAACGACGGCCGTGAAATCCAGACGGTCGACGTACCGGAATTCGACGCCGACTCCGGTTTCTACGAGTTCCAGCAACTCGACGGCAAACGTACCCGCATCAACAAGGACCAGGTTCGCACCATCAGCGACCTGTAAGCCAGGGTTGGCAGTAAAGAAAAAGGCGATCCGGTTGGATCGCCTTTTTTGTTACTTGACCACTTTCAAGCTTGGTCGGCCAGTCGGACGTGGCGGCTGGCCACCACCCTCTGGCGGACCATCGTCATCCGGCTGCACATCATCGTCCTGCTGCTCATCGTCATCCAGGGGCGGCTCCAACTCGAAGACCATACCCTGGCCATTTTCTCGGGCGTAGATACCCAGGATGGCGCCAACCGGCACGAACAGCGAATGAGCCACGCCACCGAAGCGGCCCTCGAAGCTGACCGCGTCGTTGTCCATGTGCAGGCTGCGCACAGCGCTTGGCGAGATGTTCAGCACAATCTGGCCATCACTGGCGAAACCATCCGGCACCTGGACCTTAGGGAATTCGGCATTGACCAGCATATGGGGCGTGCAATCGTTGTCGACGATCCACTCGTACAGTGCTCGAACCAGATAGGGGCGACTGGAGTTCATCAACGGCTCCTTAAAGCTTGCGCATTTCACGTTCTACGGAGGACAGGCTCGCCAGGAAAGGCTCGCGGGCGAACTGCCGCTCCATGTAATCCAGCAGCGGCTTGGCTTGCCGCGGCAACTCGATGCCCAACACCGGCAAACGCCAGAGTATGGGCAGTAGACAACAATCCACCAGGCTTTGCTCATCGCTCATGAAGCAGGCGAATTCATTGAACAGCGGCGAAACGCCGGTCAGGCTTTCGCGCAGGGCCTTGCGCGCCTCGGTGCGGGCAGCCTCGCTGCTGCGCGAATCGAGCACGGTATCGGCCAGGGCACACCAGTCGCGCTGAATGCGGTGCATCAGCAGACGGCTGTTGCCGCGCGCAACCGGGTAAACCGGCATCAGCGGCGGGTGCGGGTAACGCTCTTCGAGGTATTCCATCACCACGGTCGATTCATACAACGCCAAGTCACGGTCGACCAGGGTCGGCACACTGCCGTATGGGTTGACCTCAGCCAGTTTCAGCGGCAGGCGGGCGGGGTCGACATCGATGACCTGCACGCTGACCCCCTTCTCGGCCAGCACTAGGCGTACCCGATGAGAATAGTGATCAGCGGGATCGGAATAGCAGGCTAACCTGTTGGTTGCGCCCATGTAGCGGCTCCTCGCACGAGATGCTTGTGCAACTGTAAATGAAAACGCGCCCGTGGCGACCTGGCAGATCTGCCAGGCCACCACGGGCGCGTTCAACAACCAGAAACTACTGCGTGATCAGTGCACGTCCTTCCAGTATTCACGCTTGAGCAAGTAGGCGAATACGAAGAAGAAAGCCAGGTACAGCAACACGTAGGTACCGATGCGCTGGCTTTCCAGTTTGACCGGGTTGGCCGAATAGGCCAGGAAGGTCACCAGGTTCTTGACCTTCTCGTCGAACTGCTCGGTCGTCAGGGTACCGGAATTCGGCGTAATGGTCAGCTGGTCGCAGGCTTCATGGGTGATCGGGGTGCCGGTCAACGGGTCGAATTGCTTCTTGCCATCGGTCACGGTCTGCACCTGTTTGCAGCCGACCACCTGGTTGCCTTGCAGGCCGACCAGCACGTTAGGCATGCCAACGTTCGGGAACACCTTGTTGTTAACCCCATAAGGCCGCGACGGGTCCTCATAGAAGCTGCGCAGGTAAGTGTACAACCAGTCGGTACCGCGCACCCGGGCCACCAGGGTCAGGTCGGGCGGTGCAGCGCCGAACCAGGTCTTGGCATCACTGGGCTTCATGCCGATCTGCATGTGGTCACCGATCTTGGCACCCGTGAACACCAGCTTCTCGAGCATCAGCTCGTGGGGGATACCCAGGTCATCAGCCACCCGCTCGTAACGCTGGAACTTGGCACTGTGGCAACCCATGCAATAGTTGGCAAACGTACGCGCACCGTCCTGCATGGCGGCCTTGTCAGTCAGGTCGATATCAACCTTGTCCAGCTCCAGACCTGTTTCGGCCGCGAAGGAAAAGGCAGGCATCACTGCCAGCAAAAATACTGCAATCAACTTTTTCATCAGCCAGTCACCCTTTCCGGAACCGGTTTGGTCTTCTCGAGCCTTGTGTAGAACGGCATCAGCAGGAAGTAGGCGAAGTACAACACCGTGCACACCTGCGACAGCAAGGTACGCCCAGGTGTCGGCGCCAGTACGCCCAGCACGCCGAGAATGACGAAGGCCACGCAGAACACCAGCAGGAAGAGCTTGCTGATCCAGCCCTTGTAGCGCATGGAACGCACCGGGCTGCGGTCAAGCCAGGGCAGCACGAACAGCACGGCAATGGCAGCCCCCATGGCGATGACACCCATCAGCTTGTCAGGCACCGCACGCAGGATCGCGTAGAACGGCGTGAAGTACCACACAGGCGCAATGTGCTCGGGGGTCTTGAAGGCGTTGGCCTGCTCGAAGTTCGGCTTCTCCAGGAAGTAACCGCCCATTTCCGGGAAGAAGAACACTACGGCGCAGAACACGAACAGGAACACAACCACACCGACAATGTCCTTGACGGTGTAGTACGGGTGGAACGGGATACCGTCCAGCGGGATACCGTTTTCGTCCTTTTTCTTCTTGATATCGACGCCATCGGGGTTGTTCGAACCCACTTCGTGAAGGGCGAGGATGTGCAGCACCACCAGGCCGAGAATCACGATTGGCAGGGCGACTACGTGCAGGGCGAAGAAGCGGTTCAGGGTGATACCCGAGATCAGATAGTCACCGCGGATCCACTGGGTAAGGTCGCCACCGATCACCGGGATGGCACCAAACAGCGAGATGATCACCTGGGCACCCCAGTACGACATCTGGCCCCACGGCAGCAGATAGCCCATGAAGGCTTCAGCCATCAACGCCAGGTAGATCAGCATGCCGAACAGCCACACCAGCTCACGCGGCTTCTGGTAGGAGCCGTAAAGCAGGCCGCGGAACATGTGCAGGTAGACAACGATGAAGAACGCCGATGCACCGGTGGAGTGCAGATAGCGCAGGATCCAGCCGTATTCCACGTCACGCATGATGTACTCGACCGAGGCGAACGCCTCTTCCGCCGAGGGCGTGAAACTCATGGTCAGCCATACACCGGTGACGATCTGGTTGACCAGCACCAGCAGCGCCAGGGAGCCGAAGAAGTACAGGAAATTGAAGTTCTTGGGCGCGTAATACTTACTCAGGTGGTCTTCCCACATCTTGGTGGCGGGGAAGCGAGCATCAATCCAGTCCATGAACTTGCTCATCATGCGTTCTCCTGGTCAACGCCGATGACGACGATCTCGTCCGACTCGTAAGAGTGCGGTGGCACGGGCAGGTTGAGAGGCGCCGGCTGCGACTTGTAGACACGCCCAGCCAGGTCGTAGTGAGAGCCGTGGCATGGGCAGAAATAGCCACCGACCCATTTCGGGCCGAGGTCGGCGGGTGCGACTTCCGGACGGAAAGTGGGCGAGCAGCCCAAGTGCGTGCACAGGCCGACGAGGATGAGGATTTCCGGCTTGATCGAACGAACCTGCGGATCGACGTAGTTCGGCTGTACCGAGGCCTTGGACTCAGGGTCAGCCAGGTCACCGACGACTTTTTTCAGGTTACCGAGGATCTCGTCCGTTCGCCGCACGATGAACACAGGCTGGCCACGCCACTCAGCCACCATCTGCTGCCCGGCCTCGACCTTGGCGATATTGACCTTCACCGGTGCACCCGCGGCTTTCGCCTTGGCACTGGGAAACCATGACCCCACGAACGGTACCGCAGCCCCCACTGCCCCCGCTGCCCCGACAACAGATGTCGCGGCTACGAGGAAGCGGCGCCGGCCTGCGTTGACGCCGTCATTGCTCATTCAGTCCTCTCCCATCAGCTTGCTTGGCCTGTTGAACCAGACCCTGTACTTAGGTTGTGTCAGTGGCACTAAAAATTGGCCGCCATGGTAAGAAACAAATCCACACACTGACAAGGTGATTACCCCGGACAGGGGCGACTACCCGCGCTTTGCTTGATCTGCGTCTATGCGACAAGTGGGCACTGACATGCTGACAGGTTAGTTCAAGACATAAAAAAAGCCCGGTTCCAGGGAACCGGGCTTTTTTCGACTGCCGAAGCGGTATTAACGCTTGGAGTACTGAGGACGCTTACGCGCTTTACGCAGACCCACTTTCTTACGCTCGACTTCACGAGCGTCGCGGGTGACGTAGCCAGCACGACGCAGAGCGCCACGCAGGGTTTCGTCGTATTCCATCAGAGCGCGGGTGATACCGTGACGGATCGCACCGGCTTGACCGCTGACACCACCACCGGAAACGGTGACGTAGATGTCGAACTTCTCGACGGTTTCGGTCAGCTCGAGCGGCTGACGAACAACCATGCGAGCGGTTTCGCGACCGAAGAACACGTCCAGAGAACGGTTGTTGATGGAAATGTTACCAGTACCCGGACGCAGGAATACGCGAGCGGTTGCGGTCTTGCGACGGCCAGTGCCGTAGTTTTGAGTCGCCGACATAATGAACTATCCCGTTAGATCTTCAGTTCTTGAGGCTGCTGAGCAGTGTGTGGGTGAGCAGCACCCGCGTACACTTTCAGCTTGCGGTACATGTCGCGACCCAGCGGGTTCTTCGGCAGCATGCCTTTGACCGCAGTTTCGATAACACGCTCAGGGGCCTTGGCGATCAACTTCTCGAAGTTGATTTCCTTGATGCCGCCCGGGAAACCGGAGTGGGAGTAGTACATCTTGTCGGAAGACTTGGCACCAGTCACACGAACCTGTTCAGCGTTGATAACGACGATGTAGTCGCCGGTGTCAACGTGAGGGGTGTATTCTGGTTTGTGTTTGCCACGCAGACGGCTAGCGATTTCGGTAGCCAGACGACCCAGGGTCTGGCCAGCGGCGTCGACTACGAACCACTCGCGCTTTACTGTTTCCGGTTTAGCAGTAAAAGTTTTCATTCTCTAAAGCCTCAGAGGCCGCCCAGCGAAAAATAGACGGCGAATCTTACTGGATAGTGCACAGCTTGCCAAGGGCAAGCGCGCAGCCGAACGCTGACGCTTTGGGGGCTCGGGTCAGGCACGCCAATGTTCGACGGGGTTCTTCCTGCGTGGCGGTGCATCACTTCCGCCACACGGAGAGGTGCCGAATTATCCAGATTGCACGAAAAATTTCAACCTGCTTTGATGGGCTTCTTTGCCTAAGGAGTGTCTACCCGATGGAATACCGCCAGCTCGGCCGTACCGACCTCACTGTCAGCGCCCTGTGCCTGGGCACCATGACCTGGGGCGAGCAGAACGTCCAGGCCGAAGCCTTCGCGCAGATTGCCCGGGCCAAGGCCGCGGGGGTCAACTTCATCGACACCGCCGAGATGTACCCGGTGCCGCCCCGCCCCGAAACCTACGCCGCCACCGAGCGCATCATCGGCAACTGGTTCCGTGACAATGGCGATCGCGACGACTGGGTGCTGGCCAGCAAGGTCGCCGGCCCCGGCAACGGCATCAGCCACATCCGCGACGGCCAGCTCAAGCACAACCGCCAGCACATCGTCGCGGCGCTGGACGAGAGCCTCAAGCGCCTGCAGACCGACCGCATCGACCTGTACCAGCTGCACTGGCCCGAGCGCAGCACCAACTTCTTCGGCAAGCTGGGCTACCAGCACCTGCCACAGGACCACTTCACCCCGCTGGAAGAAACCCTGGAAGTGCTCGATGAACAGGTGCGTGCGGGCAAGATCCGCCACATCGGCCTGTCCAACGAAACGCCGTGGGGCACCATGAAGTTCCTGCAACTGGCCGAAAGCCGCGGCTGGCCGCGAGCGGTGTCGATCCAGAACCCGTACAACCTGCTCAACCGCAGCTTCGAAGTGGGCCTGGCGGAAGTGGCCATCCGTGAGCAGTGCGGTCTGCTGGCCTATTCGCCGTTGGCGTTCGGCATGCTTTCCGGCAAGTACGAGAACGGCGCACGCCCGGAAAAGGCACGCCTTAGCCTGTTCAGCCGCTTTGCCCGCTACTCAAACCCACAGACCGTGGCGGCTTGCAGCCGCTATGTGCAACTGGCCCGCGAGCATGGCCTGGACCCGGCACAGATGGCCCTGGCTTTCGTCACCCGGCAACCGTTCGTGACCAGCAACATCATTGGTGCGACCAGCCTCGAGCAACTGGACAGCAACCTGGCCAGCCTCGAGCTGAGCCTGAGTGATGAACTGCTGGCGGCGATCGAGGCGATTCACCAGGAGCAGCCGAACCCGGCGCCTTGAGCCGAAAGGGGCTGCTTTGCAGCCCCTGCTTCACGGGCTAGACACAATCGCCAAAAAATAAGACGATCCAGCCGGTGATTGACCACTCTACCCTATAAGAACAATGACAATGATGTTTACCCAATCCCCCGCGTCGCTGCGGCGCGTCAGCATCCTGGCCATTGACAAGGTGTTCGCTTCGACCTTGATGCAGGCCAAGGACTTCTTCCACCTCGCCAGCTTGCGCTACAGCAAACAGCTGGGCCTGGGCCTGCAGCCCATGTTCGAGATCCGCCTGGTGAGCCCGGACGGCCAGCCCGTGGACAGCTTCAGCAATGTGCAGTTGCCGGTCGACGGCGGCCTGGACGACGCCGATGTGATCATCCTCCCGGCCTTCTGGGACGACTTCGACAACCTGCTGCAACGTTATCCACAGGTGCTGCCGTGGCTGCGTGAACAGCATGCCCGTGGCGCGGTGCTGTGCGCCGAGGCCAGTGGCGTGTTCTGGCTGGCCGAGTCCGGCCTGCTCGACGGCAAGGAAGCGACCACCTACTGGCGCTTCTTCACCAGCTTTGCCGAACGCTTCCCGAAGATACGCCTGAACCAGGACAAGCACCTGACCGATGCCGACAATATCTATTGTGCTGGCGGTGCCACTTCAGCCTGCGATCTGTACATCTACCTGATCGAACGTTTCTGCGGCGCCAACGTGGCCCGCGCCGTGTCCCGTGACATCCTCTACGAAGTGCAGCGCAACTACACCCCAGGGCGCATGGGCTTCGGTGGGCAGAAGCTGCACCAGGACCTTATCATCCTGCAGATCCAGCACTGGCTGGAGGAGCACTTCGCCGACAAGTTCCGCTTCGAGGACGTGGCTCGCAACCACGGCATGAGCATCCGCAACTTCATGCGCCGCTTCCAGGGCGCGACGGGTGACAAACCGCTGCACTACCTGCAACGGTTAAGGATCGAGACGGCAAAAGGGTTGTTGTCGAGCACGCGCAAGAGCATCAAGACCATCAGCTACGAGGTCGGTTATGACGATGCCAGTTTCTTTGCGCGGCTGTTCCGCCAGCATACGGAGTTGTCGCCGAACCAGTACCGGCAGCAGTTCATGCAGGAGGCTTGAGGCCAATGGGGCCGCAAAGCGGCCCCAAAAAACTTACGGCTTGTGCGCCCGCGCCAGGAATTCGTGCGACTGCATCTCCAGCAACCGGCTCAGGGTGCGCTGGAACTCGAAGGCCAGGCGCCCACCGGTATACAGGTCCTTCAGCTCCACCTCGGCCGAGATGATCAGCTTGACGTTGCGGTCGTAGAACTCGTCCACCATGTTGATGAAGCGACGGGCGATGTCGTCGGTGGTGACGCCCATCTGCTCCACATTGCTCAACAACACGGCATGGAAGATTTTGCCCAGTTCGATGTAGTCGTTCTGGCTGCGAGGGCCGTCGCACAGGGCGCGGAAGTCGAACCAGGCCACGTCGTCACAGGTACGCAGGGCATTGATCGGGCGATTCTCGATCATCAGCACGTCATTCTCGACCGCCTGAGTGCACTCGGGGGTCAGCGCCTTGAAGCTGGCGCGCAGGCTCTGATGCGCCGCGTCATCGAGCGGGTAGTGGTACAGCTCGGCCTGCTCCAGGTGACGCAGGCGGTAGTCGACCCCGCTGTCGACGTTAACCACTTCGGTGTACTGCTTGATCATGGCGATGGCTGGCAGGAAGCGCGCGCGCTGCAGGCCGTCCTTGTACAGGCCGTCCGGCACGATGTTGGAGGTAGCCACCAGCGATACGCCGTTCTTGAACAACTCTTCCATCAGAGTGCCGAGGATCATCGCGTCGGTAATGTCCGACACGAAGAATTCGTCGAAGCAGATCACCTTGGCTTCATCGCTGAAGCGCTTGGCAATGATGGTCAGCGGGTTCTTCTCGCCCTTGAGGGTTTTCATTTCCTCGTGCACACGCTTCATGAAGCGGTGGAAGTGCGTGCGCATCTTCTGCTTGAACGGCAGCGCCTCGAAGAAGGTGTCGACCAGGTAGGTCTTGCCGCGCCCTACCCCACCCCAGAAGTAAAGGCCCTTGACCGGGGCCTGCTCCTTCTTGCCGAACAGCTTGCCGAACACGCCCGGCTTGTTGTTCTGCGCGTGTACTAGGTCGTCGTACAGGCGCTGCAGGTGACGCACCGCAGTTTCCTGCGCCGCGTCATGGAAGAAGTCGGGACGTTTCAGATCTGCTTGATATCGTTCTAGGGGCGTCATGATTCGTTAGCGAGGCAACAAAAAACGGGCCGTCACTGTAGCGACAGGCCCGCTTAATGGCAATGCGACTTGCGTCAATATGCCTCATTTACGCTGTATGGCACCGGCGTTGCCGGTGTTCGCGGGTGAACCCGCTCCCACAGGAGAAATACCTGTAGGAGCGGGTTCACCCGCGAATAGGCCAGTACAGGCGGGTGCGATATTTCAGTCCTGCTGTGGTGCCAGGGCTACACGCAGGCTTTCGATGGCCGCATCACGGGCTTCGGTGCTGTCGAACTGCGGCCCGTCGGCAACCTGCTCGCCGTTCAGCCACAGGCCGAAGCCCAGGCCTTCGACACGCACATCCGCCTCACCACCTTGCTGCAACTGCTTGCTCACGGCCCCAGCGCTCTTGCCGTCGGCAAAGCTGCGCGACAGCAGCAGTTGTTCGCCGTCGGCGGCCAGCAGGCGGAAGCGGAAGCTGCCGTCTTCATCGCGGAAACTGACGAAACGCGCGGTCTTGGCGGCCTTCTTCTTCACTTCGGTGCTCGCCTGCACGCTGCTACGGAACGAACGCAGGCCAACGGCCTCGCGCAGTTGCTCGAGGAACGGTGTGGCGATCTTGCGGGCCTTGGCGGCGCCAGCCAGCAGGATGTCTTCCAGGTCTGCCGGGCGGGCGATCAGCTGATGATAGTACTCTCGCTTCTCGGCCAACTGGCCGTCCAGCAGCTGGAACAGCCGCTGCTTGGCCTCGCCCCAACCCAGGCCCTGCAGCAGTTCTTCACGGAACCCGGCGCATTGCTCCGGCGTCGAGAAGGCCTGGTAAAGGGTGAACAGGTGCGCGTTGTCCGGGTCTTTCGCTTCGCCAGGCGCGCGCGAGTCGGTGACGATGCGCGAGATGGCGTCTTTCATGTCCTTGGCGCTGGTGAACAGCGGGATGGTGTTGTCGTAGCTCTTGGACATCTTGCGCCCGTCCAGGCCCGGCAGGGTCGCCACGCTCTCCTCGATCACCGCTTCCGGCAGGGCGAAGAAGTCCTTGCCTTGGCCGAACAGGTGATTGAAGCGCTGGCCGATGTCGCGGGCCATTTCCACGTGCTGGATCTGGTCACGGCCGACCGGCACCTTGTTGGCGTTGAACATCAGGATGTCCGCGGCCATCAGCACCGGGTAGCTGTACAGGCCCATGGTCACGCCGGCATCCGGGTCTTCGCCGTTTTCCAGGTTCTTGTCCACCGAGGCCTTGTAGGCGTGTGCGCGGTTGAGCAGGCCCTTGGCACTGACACAGGTCAGCAGCCAGGTCAGCTCGGGGATTTCCGGGATGTCGGACTGGCGGTAGAAGGTCACCTTGTCCGGGTCGAGGCCACCGGCCAGCCAGGTGGCGGCGATTTCCAGGCGCGAACGCTGGATGCGCAGCGGGTCGTCGCACTTGATCAGGGCGTGGTAGTCGGCCAGGAAATAGAACGAGTCGACACCGGGTTGCTGGCTGGCACGGATCGCCGGGCGGATGGCGCCGGCGTAGTTGCCCAGGTGCGGAGTGCCGGTGGTGGTGATACCGGTAAGAATGCGCGTGGTCATGGGTGTTCGCTTATTCAGGCTTGGCTCAGTTCGAAAGGCGCGGCAGCAGCAGATCCTTCAGATCGGTCAGCTTGCCATGGAAGAAGTGTCCGCATTCTGCCACTTTCAGTAGCTCATGGGGGCGCGACAGGCTGTGGGACCAATCGTAAACCAGCTGCGGCGCGACGACTTCATCGGCGTCCGGCTGCACCACAGTTATCGGGCAGAGCTGCGGCAGCGGGAATTCCGCCGTCAGGCGCATGACCGCCGGGGCGATCATGAACAGCTGCTGCAGCTCTACTCCGGCGGCCTCCAGGCGGCCGGCAAGGCTGATGGCGACGAAGCCGCCGAACGAGAAGCCCATCAGCACCAGGGGCAGGCCCGGGTGTTTTTCGCGCAGCCAGGCTGCGGCGGCCTCGGCATCGGCCACCTCGCCAGCGCCCATGTCATGGTTACCGGCGCTCTGGCCGACGCCACGGTAGTTGAACCGCAAGGTCACATAACCGGCGTCGCGAGCGGTGCGTTGCAGGGTAGAGACCACCTTGTTGAGCATGGTGCCACCCTGGACCGGGTTGGGGTGGCAGATCAGTACCGCGCCGCGGGGTTCGGCCACGTCCAGGTACAAGGCTTCCAGCTGGCCGCTGGGGCCATCGATGAACAAGGGGGTTTCGCGGACAAGCAAGGCACTACTCCGTGACCTCGGGAGGGGTCGATTCGTCTAGGTGAGGAATTCTGTTCTGATTTGCGATCGCTCGCGGTATACAGCGCAGGTCTGAGCCGTTAACGTAAAGCAAAGCCGTTTATAGAGGAAGGACTCGTGGAACTCTCGCTCCTTGTTTGGTTGTTGCCGACCCTGGCCCTGGTCATCGGTGTGGTGGTTGGTTTCGTCGTGGCTCGCCTGCTGCCTAATGCCGCGCCAAGCAGTACCCAGCGCCAGCTGGATGACATCCAGAAGCGCTTCGATAGCTATCAGAACGAAGTGGTCACCCACTTCAACAGCACTGCGGTACTGGTCAAGAAGCTGACCCAGAGCTACCAGGACGTGCAGGACCACCTGGCCGAAGGCGCCAACAGCCTGGCCCTTGATGAGGTTACTCGTCAGCGCCTGCTTGCCGCCCTGCATTCCGAAGGCGGCCAGGGCCCACGTGACCGGTTGACCCCGCCGAAGGACACCGCCGAAGTGCCGCGCGACTATGCGCCGAAAGCACCGAACTCGCCGGGCATGCTCGACGAGAGCTACGGGCTCAAGCGTTGATCTGCCGAACATGACAAAGGCCTCGCAAGAGGCCTTTTTTGTGCGCTGGATTCACTGCCCTCTTCGCGGGTGAACCCGCTCCCACAGGGTTGGCGCTGTGGGAGCGGGTTTACCCGCGAAGAGGGCAGCCCAGATAACCTAGCTGCAAGCCTGCAATGCCTGCTCGACATCCGCCAGCAGGTCGTCCACATCCTCCAGCCCCACCGACAAGCGCACCAACCCCTCCGATATCCCGTGATGCGCCCGCTCCTTCGCCGTATAGCTGGAATGGGTCATGCTCGCGGGGTGCTGCGCCAGCGACTCGGCATCGCCCAGGCTCACCGCCCGGGCAAACAGTTGCAGGGCATTCATGAACCTGCGCCCGGCCTCGATCCCCCCCTTGAGCTCGAAGGCGATCATCCCGCCCGGCAAACGCATCTGCTGCTGCGCCAGCTCGTACTGGGCAAAGGACGGCAACCCTGGGTAGTGAATCAGCTCCACCTGCGGTTGCCGGGCCAGAAACTCCGCCACCTGCTGGGCATTGGCGCAATGGCGGTCCATGCGCAGGGCCAAGGTCTTGATCCCGCGCATCAGCAGCGCCGCGTCGTGTGGTGAAAGCACCGCACCGGTCATGTCCTTCAACCCTTCCAGGCGAATGCGGTCGATCAGCACCTTGCGCCCCACCACCAGGCCCGCAGTGATATCACCGTGGCCACTAAGGTACTTGGTTGCCGAATGCACCACCAAGTCCGCCCCAAGCTCCAGCGGCCGTTGCAGGTAGGGTGTGCAGTAGGTGTTGTCGACCACCACATGCACATCATGCCCGCGTACCGCCTCGGCCACTGCGGCGATATCCACCAGTTGCATGTTGGGATTGGCTGGCGTTTCGAAGTAGATCATCCGCGTTTTGCTGTTGATCGCCGCCTTCAGAGCCTTGGCATCGTTCAGGTCGACATGGCGGATCTTCACCCCGAATTCGCCAATGCCATGATGCAGGAAGGCAAAGGTGCAGCCGTACAGAGTACGCCCGACGATCAGCTCGTCACCGGGCCGCAGCAGGGTCCATATCGTCGAGGTAATTGCCCCCATGCCCGACGCCAGTGCCAACCCCGCCTCGCCGCCCTCCAGCGAGGCCATGCGCTGTTCCAGCAGGGCCAGGGTAGGGTTGGAGATGCGGCTGTAGAAATGCCCCGGCTCCTCCCCGGCGAAGCAGGCAGCGCCGTATTCCACGGTGGGGAAGGCATAGGTAGCGGTCTGATACACCGGCGGCACAAGGGCGCCACCGTGGGAAAGCGGGTCGTAGCCATGGTGAATGGCGCGTGTGGAAAAACCGGTGTTGTTATGGGAGTCGCGCATGGCAACAGCCTCTTGTGGTTTGCTATAAGCTTATGCCAACGAGCTGCCCGATTTTTTCCAAAGTTGCCCACGCATCCGCGTGCTTGCTGGAACAAAAACAATAATTCCCGGACCAGGAGGGCAAAAAATGCCTTCAAGCCTCGACCGCACCGACCGCGCCCTGCTCGCTGCCCTGCAGGACAACGCCCGCCTCACCGTTGCCGAACTTGCCGACCAGGTAGCACTGACCACCTCGCCCTGCTGGCGGCGGGTGAAGCTGCTGGAGGACAACGGCTACATCACCGGCTACCAGGCCATCCTCTCGCCCAAGTCGCTGGGGTTCGGCGTGACTGCGTTCGTCAGCATCATGATGGATTCACATACCAAGGACATGGCACTGGCGTTCGAGCGGCGGCTGATGGAGATTCCCGAGATCGTCGCCTGCCACAATATTTCCGGCAGGTATGATTTTTTGCTGGAGATCCTGGCGCGGGATCTGGAGTCGTTTGGGGAGTTCACCCGTGAGGTGCTGCAGCGGTTGCCGGGGGTGAAGGAGATCTACTCGAGTTTTTCCTACAAGGCAGTGAAGGAACGGCGAGTGATTCCGGTATCGGAAAAACACATCTGAACGACTTGCGCTCCTGCAAGGGACCATGCAGGCCTGTGGGAACGAGAAAAACCCGCCGAAGCGGGTTTTTTCTTGCAGGCTAGCGCTTAGATCGCGCCACGCTGACGCAGCACATCCAGCACCTGCTTCACGCCCTCGTCCACGCTGGTGGCCTGGGTGTCGATCACAAGGTCCGCGTCCAGCGGCACATCGTACGGGAAGCTTTCACCCGGGATGTTGTCGCCACCGGCAGCGTACAGTCCTTGCGGATCACGCTCGCGGCAGGCCAGCGGCGAGGCCTGAACGTAAACAGTCACCAGCCGCTCCTTGCCGATCAAGGCCTTGGCCTGTTCGCGGCCTTCGGCGTCCGGGGCCACGAACGCAGCCAGGGTCAGCAGGCCGGCTTCGTTGAACTGGCGCGCCACATGGGCAGCGCGGCGCCAGTTCTCGGTGCGGCCGGCGCGATCCTGCGGCAGCCCCTTGTTCAGGTCGTGGCGCAGGTTCTGGCCGTCGAGCACGTATACCGCGCGGCCCATGTCGAACAGCTTGCGCTCCACGGCGTAGGCCAGGGTGCTCTTGCCAGCGCCGGACAGGCCACTGAAAAGCACGGTGGCTGGCTGCTGGCCGAAGCGCAGGGCGCGCTCTTCGGTGGCCACATGGCACAGCTTGCCATGATGGCCGGTGCTGCCGTGCGGCAGCACTGGCGGGGCGATGATCATGCCGGCGCCGACGGTACCGTTGGTCAGGCGGTCGATGACAATGAACGCACCGGTGGTGCGGTTGCTGTCGTAACCGTCCAGGGCGATCGAGGCGTCCAGGGAGACCTTGACGCGGCCGATCTCGTTCAGCTGCAGCGCGCTGGCAGCACCTTGTTCCAGGGTGTTCACATCGACCTTATGGGTGATGCTGGCAATCGAGCCCGGCACGTAGCTGGTGGCGCGCTTGATGTCGTATTTCTTGCCCGGGAGCATCGGCTCCTCGGCCATCCACACCAACATGGCGTCGAACTGGTCGGTTACCGGTGGGACGTTGTCGGCATGCACCAGCAGGTCGCCACGGGAGATGTCGATCTCGTCTTCCATGGTCAGGGTCACGGCCTGGCCAGGGCCTGCGTTTTCCAGTTCACCTTCGTAGGTGACGATGGACTTGACGCGGCTGCTCTTGCCCGACGGCAACACGACGATTTCGTCGCCCTTGTGCACCACGCCGCTGGCGATGGTACCGGCGAAGCCACGGAAGTTCAGGTTCGGACGGTTGACGTACTGCACCGGGAACCGCAGGTCGGTGAAGTTGCGGTCGGCCGACACTTCGACGGTTTCGAGGATTTCCATCAGCGTCGGGCCGGCGTACCACGGCGAACGCTCGCTGTGGTTGACCACGTTGTCGCCCTTGAGCGCCGACATCGGCACGAAATGCAGGCTGCTCGGGGTCAGGTTGATGGCTTCGGCAAACTTCAGGTAGTCGGCCTTGATCGACTCGAAGACGTCCTGGTCGAAGCCTTTGAGGTCCATCTTGTTGACCGCGACCACGATGTGCTTGATGCCCAGCAGCGAGGCGATGTAGCTGTGGCGGCGAGTCTGGGTCTGCACGCCGTAGCGGGCATCGACCAGAATGATCGCCAGGTCGCAGGTGGACGCGCCGGTGGCCATGTTGCGGGTGTACTGCTCGTGGCCCGGGGTGTCGGCGATGATGAACTTGCGTTTGGCGGTGGAGAAGTAGCGGTAGGCGACATCGATGGTGATGCCCTGCTCGCGCTCGGCCTGCAGGCCGTCGACCAGCAGCGCCAGGTCGACTTCCTCGCCGGTGGTGCCGACCTTCTTCGAGTCGCGGGTGATGGCCTCGAGGTGGTCCTCGTAGATCATCTTCGAGTCGTGCAGCAGGCGCCCGATCAGGGTGCTCTTGCCGTCGTCGACGTTGCCGCAGGTGAGGAAACGCAGCAGTTCTTTACGCTCGTGCTGAGCCAGATAAGCGAGGATGTCTTCGCTGATCAAATCGGATTGGTGCGACATGGAGTAACCCTGAAAATTAGAAGTAGCCCTGACGTTTCTTGTCTTCCATGGAACCGGCGCCATCGTGGTCGATGACTCGGCCCTGGCGCTCGGACGTGCGCGTCAGGAGCATTTCCTGAATGATGTCGGTGAGCGTTTCGGCTTCCGATTCGACGGCGCCCGTCAGCGGGTAGCAGCCGAGGGTACGGAAACGCACCTTCTTCTTGACGATGCGCGCTTTTTCTTCATCGGTGAGATGTTCGAGGATGCGCTCGTCGTCGATCATGATCAGGGTGCCGTTCTTCTCGATCACTTCACGCTCGGCGGCGAAATACAGCGGCACGATCGGGATGCCTTCGAGGTAGATGTACTGCCAGATGTCCAGCTCGGTCCAGTTCGACAGCGGGAAGACACGGATCGACTCGCCCTTGTTGACCTTGCCGTTGTACACGTTCCACAGCTCGGGACGCTGGTTCTTCGGGTCCCAGCGGTGCTTGCTGTCACGGAACGAGTAGACGCGTTCCTTGGCCCGCGACTTCTCTTCGTCGCGGCGCGCGCCACCGAAGGCGGCGTCGAAACCATGCTTGTCCAGCGCCTGCTTCAGGCCCTGGGTCTTCATGATGTCGGTGTGCTTGGAGCTGCCATGGGTGAACGGGTTGATGCCCTGCGCCACACCCTCGGGGTTGACGTGGGTGATCAGCTCCAGGCCCATCTCCTCGACCATCTTGTCGCGGAAGCTGTACATCTCCTGGAATTTCCACTGGGTGTCGACGTGCATCACCGGGAACGGCAGCTTGCCCGGGAAGAAGGCCTTGCGCGCCAGGTGCAGCATCACGGCGGAATCCTTGCCGATCGAGTACAGCATCACCGGGTTGTCGAACTCGGCGGCCACCTCGCGGATGATATGGATGCTCTCCGCCTCCAGCTGTTTCAAGTGCGTCAGTTTGTCGACCATGGCTACTCACGAAAAACGATCTTATGGACGGCCTGCGGGCCGTGTTCGAGCGAGCCACTTTATCACAGCGGCTGCTTCTATTTAGGAGGCCGGCTAGATCGAAAAAGTCTAACGATATGACTGCGGGTTTGGGCCAGCAGGCCTGGCCTCTTCGCGGGTAAACCCGCTCCCACAGGGATCCCGCAGGCCTGGAAACAACACTGCCCCTGTGGGAGCGGGCGCGCCCGCGAAGAAGCTGACGCCGATCTCAGATCGGGTTCGGGCAATCGATGAACAGGTGCTCCACGGCAAACCGCCGCGCCAGGTAATCACCCAGCGCCTGCACCCCATAGCGCTCGGTGGCATGGTGCCCGGCGGCAATGAAGCTGACGCCATTCTCGCGGGCACTATGGTAGGTCTGCTCCGATGCCTCGCCCGTCAGGTACAGGTCCACCCCGGCCGCGATCGCCGTGTCGATGTAGCCCTGCCCGCCGCCGGTGCACCAACCGACCCGGCGGATCATCTGCTCGCCTTCGACCAGCAACGGCTCACGCCCCAGCACCTCCCGTACCCGTCGGGCGAAGTCGCGCGCGGTCACTGGCTCGGCCAGCGAGCCGACCAGCCCGACCACCTTGGGATTCTCCGGATCCAGCGGCCCTTCGACGGTGATGTCCAGCTGCCGCGCCAGCTGCACGTTATTGCCCACGTCCGGGTGCACGTCCAGCGGCAGGTGGAACGCCAGCAGGCTGATATCGTTGCTCAACAGGGTCTTAAGCCGCCGTTGCCGGATGCCGGTGACGCACGGATTTTCACCTTTCCAGAAATAACCATGGTGCACCAGCACCAGGTCGGCCTCGGCTTCGACCGCTGCATCCAGCAACGCCTGGCTGGCGGTGACACCGCTGACGATGCGGCTGACCTGCGGCCGGCCTTCTACCTGCAAACCGTTGGGGCAATAATCCTGGATCCTCGCGCTGCCCAGGTAACGCTCGGCTTCCTCGACCAGGGTGTTCAGAGCGACGGCCATGAAAATCTCCTCGAAATCTGCGTTTTTCTCGGGCACAACGCCCATGCAACGCCCGTATAATGCCGGCCATTATGAGCCGTCGCCGGCACTGGGGGAACCGGTGTATGATCGCGCGCGCTCAAGCCCCACCGCGCGGCCAACGTCCCCCGCTCTTTCCAGGATTCATTCATGTTCAAGGCTTTGCGTTACTTTGGCTGGCCCCTGCTTACCGGCCTACTGATCGCCATGCTGATCATCCAGCGCTTCCCGCAATGGGTCGGCCTGCCCAGCCAGGACGTCAACCTGCAGCAGGCACCGCAGACCTCGCGGATCATGCAGGGCCCGGTGTCCTACGCCGATGCCGTGACCCTGGCCGCCCCGGCGGTGGTCAACCTGTACACCACCAAGGTGGTGAACAAGAGCGCCCACCCGCTGTTCGAAGACCCGCAATTCCGCCGTTTCTTCGGTGACAACCTGCCCAAGCAGCGCCGCTGGGAGTCGAGCCTGGGTTCGGCGGTGATCATGAGCCCCGAGGGCTACCTGCTGACCAACAACCACGTCACCAGTGGCGCCGACCAGATCGTCGTAGCCCTGAAGGATGGCCGCGAAACCTTGGCCCGGGTGATTGGTAGCGACCCGGAAACCGACCTGGCGGTGCTGAAGATCGACCTGAAGAACCTGCCGGCGATCACTATCGGCCGTTCCGACAACATTCACATCGGCGATGTGTCGCTGGCCATCGGCAACCCGTTCGGGGTCGGCCAGACCGTGACCATGGGCATCATCAGCGCCACGGGCCGCAACCAACTGGGCCTGAACAACTACGAAGACTTCATCCAGACCGACGCGGCGATCAACCCGGGCAACTCCGGTGGTGCGCTGGTGGATGCCAACGGCAACCTGATCGGCATCAACACCGCGATCTTCTCCAAGTCGGGCGGTTCGCAGGGCATCGGTTTTGCCATTCCGGTAAAACTGGCGCTGGAGGTGATGAAGTCGATCGTCGAGCATGGCCAGGTGATCCGTGGCTGGCTGGGCATCGAAGTGCAACCGCTGAGCCAGGAACTGGCCGAATCGTTCGGCATGAAGGACCGCCCGGGCATCGTGGTAGCGGGTATTTTCCGCGAAGGGCCGGCGGCGAAGGCCGGGCTGCAGCTGGGTGACGTGATCCTGAGCATCAACGGCGAGCCAGCCGGTGACGGGCGCAAGTCGATGAACCAGGTGGCGCGGATCAAGCCCAACGAGAAGATCACCATCGAGGTGATGCGCAATGGGCAGCAGTTGAAGCTGATTGCCGAGGTGGGACTGCGGCCGCCACCGGCGCCGGCAGTCGCCACGGAAGAGAAGTAAGGCCGCGATCGGGTGTCTGGGGCTGCTTCGCAGCCCATTCGCAGCACAAGGCTGCTCCTACAGGAGATCGCATTTCCCTTGTAGGAGCAGCCTTGTGCTGCGAATGGGCCGCAAAGCGGCCCCCGGCTACATCAATGCAGGATCTGGCTCAGGAACAACTTGGTCCGGTCACTGCGCGGCCGGTCGAAGAAGTCATCCGGTGCCGCCTGCTCGACGATCTCGCCCTTGTCCATGAAGATCACCCGGTTCGCCACGGTCCGGGCAAAGCCCATCTCGTGGGTCACGCAGAGCATGGTCATGCCATCCTCGGCCAGGCCCACCATGGTATCGAGCACTTCCTTGACCATTTCCGGGTCCAGCGCCGAGGTCGGTTCGTCGAACAGCATGATCTTGGGCTTCATGCACAATGCGCGGGCAATCGCCACACGCTGCTGCTGGCCACCGGACAACTGCCCCGGGTATTTGTGCGCCTGCTCCGGAATACGCACCCGCTCCAGGTAGTGCATGGCGATTTCCTCGGCCTTGCGCCGTGGCATCTTGCGCACCCACATCGGCGCCAGAGTGCAGTTTTCCAGGATGCTCAGGTGCGGGAACAGGTTGAAGTGCTGGAACACCATGCCCACCTCGCGGCGGATGGCCTCGATCTGCTTGAGGTCGTTGGTCAGCTCCACACCATCGACCACGATGCGCCCCTGCTGGTGCTCTTCCAGGCGGTTGAGGCAACGGATGGTGGTGGACTTGCCCGAACCGGACGGCCCACAAAGCACGATGCGTTCGCCCTGACGCACATTCAGGTTGATGTCCTTGAGCACATGGAACTGGCCGTACCACTTGTTCACGCCCTGCATCTGGATGATGCCTTCGGGGCCGGCAGGCTGCTTGATCGCTTCACTCATTTCGAAACTCCTAACGCTTGTGGCCAGTGTCCAGCTTGCGCTCCAGATGCATGGAGTAGCGGGACATACCGAAACAGAAAATCCAGAACACCAGGGCGGCGAACACGTAGCCCTCGGTAGCCATGCCCAGCCAGGCCGGGTCGGCAGCGGCTTGCTTGACGCTGTTCAGCAGGTCGAACAGGCCGATGATGATCACCAGGCTGGTGTCCTTGAACAGGGCAATGAAGGTGTTGACGATGCCGGGGATCACCAGCTTGAGAGCCTGCGGCAGAATCACCAGGCCCATCGCCCGCCAGTAGCCCAGGCCCATGGCCGCGGCGGCTTCGTACTGGCCCTTGGGGATGGCCTGCAGACCGCCACGCACCACCTCGGCGATGTACGCCGACTGGAACAGGATCACGCCGATCATCGCCCGCAGCAGCTTGTCGAAGCTCATGCCCTCGGGCAGGAACAACGGCAGCATCACCGACGACATGAACAGCACGGTGATCAACGGCACGCCGCGCCAGAACTCGATGAAGGTCACGCACACCACCTTCACCGCCGGCATCCGTGAACGCCGGCCAAGGGCCAGCAGGATGCCCAGTGGCAAGGCGCCGACGATACCCACGGTGGCAATCACCAAGGTCAGCATCAGCCCGCCCCACTGGCTGGTCGCTACGTTTTCCAGGCCCAGTACCCCCCCATGCAGCAGGGTGTAGGCCAGCACCGGGTACAGCACCAGGAAGCCCAGGCCGTAGAAGGCCTTGCGCGGGAAGCGCTTGATGAACAGTGGCGCGGCGCCGAGCACGGCAAGCCATACGGTCAGGTCCACGCGCCAGCGCAACTCCGCCGGGTAGTAGCCGTACATGAACTGGCCGAAGCGCTGCTGCACGAACACCCAGCAGGCGCCTTCCTTGGTGCAGTCGGCGCGGGTGGTGCCGACCCAGTTGGCGTCAAGCAACGCCCACTGCAGCAATGGTGGCACGATCAGCCACACCAGGTAGATGGCGAACAGGGTCAGCAGCGTGTTGAGCCAGCTGGAGAACAGATTGGCACGCATCCATGCGAGCACGCCGACGGTTTTCACCGGTGGCGGCATGTCGGGTTTGAAAACATGGGCATTCACGGGCGTATCCTCACCGCTCGATCAGCGCAATGCGCTTGTTATACCAGTTCATCAGCAACGAAATGCTGATGCTGATGGCGAGATAGACACTCATGGTGATGGCAATCACCTCGATGGCCTGGCCGGTCTGGTTGAGCACGGTACCGGCGAACAGCGAGACCATCTCCGGGTAGCCGATACCGGCCGCCAGCGACGAGTTCTTCGCCAGGTTCAGGTACTGGCTGGTCAGCGGCGGAATGATCACCCGCAGTGCCTGGGGGATGATCACCTTGCGCAGGGTCGGCCCCTCGCGCAGGCCCAGCGAGCGCGCGGCCTCGGTCTGGCCATGGCTGACCGAACGGATACCGGAGCGCACGATCTCGGCGATGAACGCAGCGGTGTAGATGGTCAACGCCAGGGTCAGCGCCAGCAGCTCGGGGATCAGCACCCAGCCGCCGACGAAGTTGAATCCTTTCAATTGCGGCACTTCCCAGTGCACCGGGCTGCCAAACAGCAATACGCAAACGCCCGGAATCGCGATGAACAGCGCCAGCCCCACCCAGAACTTGTGGAACGGCACGCCCGTCTCGTCGAAGCGCTTGTTGGCATAGCGCACCATTACCACGATGGCCAGCAGCGCCAGGACCACGGCAACGACGAACGGCCAGAAGCCTTCGGCCATGGACGCGCCGGGCATGTTCAGGCCACGGTTGCTGATGAAGAAGGTGTCGTCGATATTGATACTGCCCCGCGGTCCCGGCAGGGTCAGGAACACAGCGAAGTACCAGAACAGGATCTGCAACAATGGCGGGATGTTGCGGAAGGTTTCCACATACACGGTCGCCAGCTTGCTGATCATCCAGTTCGGTGACAGTCGCGCCACACCGATGATGAAGCCGAGGATGGTCGCCAGCACCACGCCGATGAAGGTCACCAACAGGGTGTTGAGCAGGCCGATGACGAACACCCGCGCATAGCTGTCGGATTCCACATAGGGGATCAGATGCTGGGCGATGCCGAAGCCGGCACTGCGGTCGAGGAAGTCAAAGCCCGAGGTGATACCCCGGTGTTGCAGGTTGGTTTGCGTATTGTGGAACAGATACCAGCCCAGACCGACCACGAAGACTATCGTGAGAATCTGGAACAGCCACGCGCGCACACGTGGATCGCTCAGGGATAACCCCTTTTGTGCGCCGATTCGATTTTGCATGAAGTGCCCCGGACAGTAGGGTTCCGAACAGCCTGCGGCGGCGGGATGCCGCCGCAGGGTGCAGCCATCAGCGCACAGGTGGCGCGTACTGGATGCCGCCGTTGTTCCACAGGGCATTCATGCCACGGTCGATCTTCAGGTCGGTGCTCTGGCCCAGGTTCTTCTCGAACACTTCGCCGTAGTTGCCGACTTGCTTGACGATCTGTACTACCCAGTCCTTGGGCAGCTTGAGGTCCTTGCCGTACTCGCCATCCGCACCCAGCAGGCGGGCGACGTCCGGGTTCTTGGTACCTTTGGCCTCTGCCTCGACGTTCTTCGAGGTGATGCCCGCCTCTTCGGCGTTAAGCATGGCGAACAGGGTCCACTTGACGATGCTGAACCATTCTTCGTCGCCTTTACGCACCACCGGGCCCAGCGGTTCCTTGGAGATGGTTTCCGGCAGTACCACGTACTCGGTCGGCGCGGCCAGCTTGGAGCGCTGGGCGAACAACTGCGACTTGTCGGAGGTCAGCACGTCGCAACGGCCCGATTCCAGCGACTTGGCACTTTCATCCGAGGTGTCGAAGGTGATCGGGGTGTACTTCAGGCCATTGGCGCGGAAGTAGTCCGACACGTTCAGCTCGGTGGTGGTACCGGCCTGGATGCAGATGGTCGCGCCATCGAGTTCCTTGGCGCTGGATACACCCAGCTTTTTGTTGGCCAGGAAGCCAACGCCGTCGTAGTAGGTAACACCGGCGAATACCAGGCCCATGCCGGCATCACGCGAGCTGGTCCAGGTGGTGTTGCGCGACAGCACGTCGACTTCGCCCGACTGCAGGGCGGTGAAACGTTCCTTGGCGTTGAGCTGGCTGAACTTGACCTTGGTGGCGTCGCCGAACACGGCGGCGGCCACAGCGCGACACACGTCGGCGTCGATGCCAACGATCTTGCCCTGCGCATCAGGTACCGAGAAGCCTGGAAGACCGTCGCTCACGCCACACTGGACGAAGCCCTTCTTCTTTACCGCATCAAGGGTGGCGCCGGCCTGGGCGTTGCTCACGGCGCCTAGCGCGGCGGCAGCGGTCAGGACTGCCAGGGTGGTTTTCAACATCTTCATTCACAACCTCCAAATCGCTCTTGTTGTATCGAGCCGGAATTGCACCGCACCCTTTTGAGGCGTGTCCGACCCGTATTGGCTTGTTATTGGGTCAATGGCGCAATGGGCTGTTCTGTGACAGCCTTCGCGTGCAAAGGGTGTTACCGTCACGGCCTGCCCTTTGCATCACAGGTTGAATTGCAAAGCGCGTACCAAAATTTCTGGCTGTAGCGTTTAAGCGCTCGTCAAGTAGGGAAAGTTGTATCGTTGCGACATTCTTTTTCAGACAATCATTTCCAGCGCCTTCTTTTTACGCACGTCAGAACAAGACCCGCACAATTTCGGAGCAGTCATGACCAACCCGCTGATTCTCGAACCGCAGAAAACCGCAGACGCCTGTGTGATCTGGTTGCACGGTCTGGGGGCCGACCGTTACGACTTCCTACCAGTGGCCGAATTCATGCAGGAGCGCCTGCTCAGCACCCGTTTCGTCATGCCCCAGGCGCCCACCCGCCCGGTAACCATCAACGGCGGCTACGCCATGCCCAGCTGGTATGACATCAAGGCCATGACCCCGGCCCGCGCCATCGACGAAGCGCAGCTGGAAGAATCGGCCGAGCAGCTCATTGCCCTGATCAAGGCCGAGCAGGCCAAAGGCATCAGCCTGTCGCGGATCTTCCTGGCCGGTTTCTCCCAGGGTGGCGCGGTAGTGCTGCACACTGCCTATATAAAGTGGCAAGAAGCGCTGGGTGGCGTGATCGCCCTGTCCACCTACGCCCCCACCTTCAATGACCAACATCAGTTGAGCGCTTGCCAGCAACGCACCCCGGCCCTGTGCCTGCACGGCGTGCACGACCCGGTGGTGATACCTGCCATGGGCCGCACCGCCTTCGAGTACCTGAATACCTGGGGTGTCGCCGCCCGCTGGCACGAATACCCGATGGAGCATGAAGTGGCGGTGGAAGAGTTGAACGACATCCAAGACTGGCTTGGCAAGCAATTGCAATAAGCCAGTGCCGCCTGTAGTTGTAAGGCTATTCCACTACGCCGCACCTGAATCTTGCATTACACTGCCCGGCGTACATTCCTTAACCAGTTGATGAGACGATCGTGCTCAAGGCACTCAAGAAAATATTCGGCAAGGGAGACGCCGCGCCACAGGCCGTCGCTCCTGCTGCCAGCGTGACGCCACCTGCGCCCGCGCCCGCCAGCGAGGCCCGGCCTGCGGCAAAACCGGCCGCCCCACGCACCACCCCCGCCCCCCAGGCTGAACAGCCTGCCGCCGTTTCGCCAGCCGCCGACAAGGCGGCCAAGGACAAACCGCGTCGGGAACGCAAGCCCAAACCGCAGGCCAGCCTGTGGAAACCGGAAGACTTCGTGGTCGAGCCGCAGGAAGGCAAGACCCGCTTCCACGACTTCAAGCTGTCCAACGAGCTGATGCACGCCATTCACGACCTGGGCTTCCCGTACTGCACGCCAATCCAGGCACAGGTGCTGGGTTACACCCTGCGTGGCCAGGACGCCATCGGCCGGGCCCAGACCGGTACCGGCAAGACTGCGGCGTTCCTGATCTCGATCATTTCCCAACTGCAGCAGACACCGCCGCCGAAGGAACGCTACATGGGCGAGCCACGCGCACTGATCATCGCGCCCACCCGCGAGCTGGTGGTGCAGATCGCCAAGGACGCCATCGCCCTGACCAAGTACACCGGCCTGAACGTGATGAGCTTCGTCGGTGGCATGGACTTCGACAAGCAACTCAAGGCCCTGGAAGCGCGCCACTGCGACATCCTGGTGGCCACTCCGGGGCGCCTGCTGGACTTCAACCAGCGCGGTGAGGTGCACCTGGACATGGTCGAGGTGATGGTGCTGGACGAAGCCGACCGCATGCTCGACATGGGCTTCATTCCCCAGGTGCGCCAGATCATTCGCCAAACGCCGCCGAAAAGCGAGCGCCAGACCTTGCTGTTCTCCGCCACCTTCACCGACGACGTGATGAACCTGGCCAAGCAGTGGACCACCAACCCGGCCATCGTCGAGATCGAGCCGGAAAACGTTGCCAGCGAAACGGTGGAGCAGCACGTGTATGCGGTGGCCGGCAGTGACAAGTACAAGCTGCTGTACAACCTGGTGACCCAGAACAAGTGGGAACGGGTGATGGTGTTCGCCAACCGCAAGGACGAAGTGCGGCGCATCGAGGAAAAACTGGTGCGCGACGGCATCAATGCCGCGCAGTTGTCGGGCGACGTGCCGCAGCACAAGCGTATCCGTACCCTGGAAAACTTCCGCGAAGGGCGAATCACCGTGCTGGTGGCCACCGACGTGGCCGGGCGCGGCATTCACATCGATGGCATCAGCCACGTGATCAACTTCACCCTGCCGGAAGACCCGGACGACTACGTGCACCGCATTGGCCGGACCGGTCGTGCGGGCACCAGTGGTGTGTCGATCAGCTTTGCCGGTGAGGATGACTCGTACCAGCTGCCGGCGATCGAAGAGCTGCTGGGGCGCAAGATCAAATGCGAAATGCCGCCGGATGAACTACTGAAGCCGGTGCCGCGCAAGCATCATTGACCTGTGCCGGCCTCTTCGCGGGTAAACCCGCTCCCACAGAACTGCACATAACTCATTGAATTAGCAGGGACCCTGTGGGAGCGGGTTCACCCGCGAACCGGGGCTCCGCCCCGGCCATCAAACAAGGATCTACCAGCGCTCGGCGGCGTCCTGGTCACTCTGCTTCCCTTCCACCCACCTTGCCCCTTCCTGGGTATTTTCCTTCTTCCAGAACGGCGCCCGGGTCTTCAGGTAGTCCATGATGAAGTTGCAGGCATCGAACGCCGCCTGTCGATGGGCACTGGCCACGCCAACGAACACGATCGGCTCGCCCGGCCCCAGTGCACCGATGCGGTGCAGCACCTCCACCTTGAGCAACGGCCAGCGCTGCTCGGCCTCGACCACGATCTTGGCCAGGGCCTTTTCGGTCATGCCCGGATAGTGCTCGAGGAACATCCCCGCCACTTCACGGCCATCGTTGAAATCCCGCACATAGCCAACAAAACCGACCACCGCGCCCACGCCGACATTGGCCGCATGCATGGCATTGGTCTCGGCCCCCGGGTCGAACGCGCCTTCCTGTACTCGCACAGCCATGTTCAGCCTCCGGTCACCGGCGGGAAGAACGCAATTTCATCGCCCTCTTCCAGTGGCTCATCGAGCTTGCACAGCTCTTCGTTGCGCGCACACATCAGGTTCTGCTCGGCCAGCACTTCGTACTGCCCGCCCTTGGCCACCAAGGCCTGGCGCACATCATCGAGCACCTTGAACACGCCCTCCACCCGCTCGGCATCCACGCCCAACAGTTCGCGGTAACGGGCGAAGTACATCACTTTGACCTTCATCACGCCTCCACCTTGTAGTGGCCGCTCTTGCCGCCAAGTTTTTCCAGCAGGCGCACTTGCTCGATGACCATACCTTTATCCACAGCCTTGCACATGTCATAGATCGTCAGCGCGGCCACGCTGGCGGCGGTCAGCGCCTCCATCTCCACGCCGGTCTGCCCGGCCAGCTTGCAGCGGGCGACGATGCGCACGGTGTCCTGCCCCTCGGCACTGAGTTCGACCTTGACGCTGGTCAGCATCAGCGGGTGGCACAGCGGGATCAGGTCGCTGGTTTTCTTCGCCGCCTGGATGCCGGCAATGCGCGCCACGGCGAACACGTCGCCCTTGGGGTGCCCACCGTCGACGATCATCTGCAAGGTCTGCGGCAACATGCGCACCCGCGCCTCGGCGGTGGCCTCGCGCTCGGTCACGGCCTTTTCAGTGACGTCGACCATGTTGGCCCGCCCCTGGGAATCAAGATGTGTCAGCACTGCTCTGCTCCTGTGAAGGGAGTTCGCAGTGTAAACCTGTGAGTCAGGTTTGAGCAGAGGGGTGCGTCAACCGGGCGTGCCCGCGAAAAGGCCGGGCGGCGAACCGCCCGGCGGAGAGGGTTACAGATGTGATTCGGCGTACTCGGCCAGCACCGAGCGTGGCACACCCTGCAGGGTGATGTGCACGCCATGAGGGAAGTCCTTGAAGCGCTCGGTCAGGTAGGTCAGGCCCGAGCTGGTCGCGGACAGGTAGGGGGTGTCGATCTGCGCCAGGTTGCCCAGGCAGACCACCTTGGACCCGGAGCCGGCACGGGTGATGATGGTTTTCATCTGGTGCGGCGTCAGGTTCTGGCACTCGTCGATCAGGATCAGGCTCTGCTGGAAGCTACGGCCACGAATGTAGTTCAGCGACTTGAACTGCAACGGCACGCGCTCGAGGATGTACTCGACGCTGCCATGGGTGCTTTCGTCATCCATGTGCAAGGCTTCGAGGTTGTCGGTGATGGCGCCCAGCCAGGGTTCCATCTTCTCGGCCTCGGTGCCCGGCAGGAAGCCGATCTCCTGGTCCAGCCCCTGCACGCTGCGGGTGGCGATGATGCGCCGGTAGCGCTTGCTGACCATGGTCTGTTCGATGGCTGCGGCCAGGGCCAGGATGGTCTTGCCGGAACCGGCGGCGCCGGTCAGGTTGACCAGGTGGATATCCGGGTCGAGCAGAGCGAACAGCGCCAGACTCTGGTGGATGTCCCGTGGCTTCAGGCCCCAGGCTTCCTGGTGCAGCAGCGGCTCCTGGTGCAGGTCGAGCAACAGCAGCTCATCGTTGCGGATACCCTTGATCCAGCCGACGAAGCCCTGTTCATCGATGATGAACTCGTTGATATGCACCGCCGGCAGGTTGTCGATCAATTGCACGCGGTGCCAGGTGCGGCCACGCTCCTGGCGGGTATCGACCTTGCTCACCCGGTCCCAGAACGAGCCGGTGACCGAATGGTAGCCCTTGGACAGCAAGGACACGTCATCGACCAACTGGTCGGTACTGTAGTCCTCGGCCGCGATGCCACAGGCACGCGCCTTAAGGCGCATGTTGATGTCTTTGGTGACCAGCACAACGTCCAGGTCGGTGCGCCGGGCCCGTACTTCGAGCAACTGGTTGATGATGATGTTGTCGTTGAGGTTTTCCGGCAGCAGCTTGTTCGGCTCGTTGCGCGGAGTCATCAGGATGGACAGGAAGCCCTTGGGCCCGCTCTTGCCACGCTGGATCGGCACGCCCTGCTCGACATCGCTGGGCGAGGCGTCACCAAGAGTCTGGTCGATCAGGCGAATGGCCTGGCGGCATTCGGCAGCGATGCTCTGTTTGCCGGTCTTGAGCTTGTCGAGTTCCTCCAGCACCGTCATCGGGATGGCGACATGGTGCTCCTCGAAGTTGAGTAACGCGTTGGGGTCGTGAATCAGGACGTTGGTATCGAGCACATACAGGATAGGCTTGCTGGAGGAAGAGTTGCGTCCTTGGTCATCCATACTCGGTCACCTTATGTCGAAGCCACACGGCGTGGTCTGTTACGCCGCAGAGTGACTGCCGTTCTCCCCGTATCCGCGTTGTTACGGGCGGGAAGCGAACCTGGCTAGGTGGGCCTGGATGACGCCACCTGTGCTGCAGGAATCGGCTGTCTGGCTTCTTCATACCGCAAAAATGATGACTAAAAAAAGTCTTTTTACGTGTAGGTGAAGTTTATTTTTCCAAATGACGAACAGGGGTTGGCGAGGGGGCGCATGAGGACTACAGTCAAAAATCAGGCTGGCCTTGCCGGAACCATCGCCAGCAAGCCATGCACGGTACCTGTGGGAACTGGCTTGCCGGCAATGGGCTGCACAGCGGCCCCCTCTCACCCCCGGTTGGCATATCCCTGGCAATCTTCCCAACCAATCCCGCTCTGCGCCGTATTGCGCAACAACCACTCCACCGCCGGCTGCGCCTTGGGCAGGCTGTCATGGAACTGGATCACCCCTTTGCGCCACAGCAACATCAAGGTCAGCACCCGTTGCGCCGAGGCCTCAGCGCTCAATGCGCCATCATCCTGGGCATCGATGTCCCACAATGACACCCATAACTGCTGGCTGGCCATGAATGCCTCGCCATCGGCCCGGCGCTGCCCATAAGGCGGCCGGAACAACGGTACGTACTGCTCCGGCAGGTCGGCCTGCACCCGCGCCTGGCTACGCCGCAGCGAGTCCTGCCAATCGGTCCACTGCGCATGGGAGCGGTACTCCCACCCCTGGATCCCCACACACTGCCCGCCATAGAGCTGGCGCAAGGCATTCGCCGCCCCGGCGTCGCGGCGTTGCCGCAGGCGGTTGCCGAGTACGAAGAACGTACCTTCAAGCTTTTGCCGGCGCAGGTAATCGGCCAGCAGGTCGGTACTGCCGTCCTTCGGCCCGGGCCCGCCGACGAAGGTCAGCAGGAACATGCGATCGTTCAGTTCATCCCCGTTGCGCTCGCGCGAGGACAGCCGCTCCACCTCGCTGCTGGTCTGTGGCAGCAACGCAGCCTTGCGCAGTTGCTCGTCCAGGTAGCGCACATGGAACTGGTGGCTCGGCTCGATCCAGCCGATATAGAACGTGCCGACATCGGCAGCAAACGTCACTGCTTGTGTACGCAACTCCGTCATCGACGTTACCGGGTAGCAGAACGACGCATCCTGCTCGCAACTGCGTTGCGCCTGTTGATAACCCTCCCACAACCGCTGCCACATGCGCGCCCGCACCAGGCGCACCTTCTGCAGGTTGATCTGCCGCAGCCCCAAGCGTGCGGCCAGCGCTGCGTCGTCGAGCTGCTCGCTTTCGTGCAGCACCTGGGCGAACGAGAGGATTTCGGCCCGCGAGGCCACATCGAACAGCGCCGGGCTGTCCAGCTGTTCGGGCCACAGGCTGCGGTCCAGGCTCACCTGGGGTGACGGGGCGGCTTGCACGGCCAGGCTCAGCAGAGCGGCCAGCAAGGCAGAGGCAATACGCACGGTTGAAGGCTCCGCAACGGCGAAACGCGCACTATAGCGTCTGGATAGGCCATGGTCTGTGACTATCGTCGCCATAGTTTGGACTTGCACCGCCCAGCCCGTAGAATTCCCGGCCAACGATGCCAGGAGCCGACCCGATGCTGACGGTGATTTCCCCCGCCAAGACCCTCGACTACGACACCCCGCCGGTGATCGAGCGTTACACCCTGCCCCAGTACCTGGACGACTCCCAGGAACTGATCCAGCAACTGCGCGACCTGTCGCCGGCGCAGATCAGCGAACTGATGCATCTGTCCGACAAGCTCGCCGGCCTGAATGCCGCGCGCTTCGGCAGCTGGACCCCGGACTTCACCCCTGCCAATGCCAAGCAGGCACTGCTGGCGTTCAAGGGTGACGTGTACACCGGCCTCGACGCCGAGAGCCTGGGCGAGGACGACTTCAGCTACGCCCAGCAGCACTTGCGCATGCTTTCGGGCCTGTACGGTCTGTTGCGCCCGCTCGACCTGATGCAACCCTACCGCCTTGAAATGGGCACCAAGCTGGCCAACGCCCGCGGCAAGGACCTGTACGCCTTCTGGGGCACGCGGATCAGCGAATGGCTGAACCAGGCCCTGGCCGAACAGGGCGATGACGTGCTGCTGAACCTGGCCAGCAACGAGTACTTCAGTGCGGTGAAACGCAGCGCATTGAAGGCTCGGGTAATCAACGTCGATTTCAAGGACTTGAAGAACGGCCAGTACAAGATCATCAGCTTCTACGCCAAGAAGGCACGGGGGATGATGAGCCGCTTCGTGATCCAGCGGCGTATCAACGACCCGGAACAACTCAAGCAGTTCGATGTACAGGGCTACTACTACAGCGCCGAGCAGTCGAAACCGGACCACCTGGTGTTCCTGCGCGATCATCCGTCCGAGTGATCCTGTAACAGGTGAACCCGCTCACACAGAAACTGCGTTGCGCTCGAGGCCAACGCAATACCTGAGGGCACAGGTTGACCCGCGAAAAGGGCCGCACAGCGGCCCTACGGTATCAGCACAAACCCCGCCTCCAGCCCGTCTACCTTCACCCCTTGCACCACCGCCCTTGCCGGTCTGACCACAACCCGGCGCGGCGCCTGTTGCGCAGCCTGGCGATAAACCACGTAATGCCTGCCCGCATCATCCTCCTGCAAGGCCTCGGCAGGCACCACCATCGCACCGGCTTCGCGATGTATCAGCACCGCCAACCGGGCACTCATTCCCAGGCGCAAACTCTGCCGTGTGGCGTCTTCAGGCAATTGCAGGTCAACCCGTAGGTCGTACCATGCCGTTTGTTCGGTATCGTCACGCGCCTGCTGGCCGATCTGTGCCAGGCGCCCGGCAAGCACATGACCTGCAATGAAGGCTTGCACCTCCATGCCTTCGCGCAGATCGCCCAGGTCGCTTTCTGCCACCTTGGCAGCCACCTGCAAATGCTCAAGGCTGCTCAAAGTCAACAGTGGCATGCCCTGGACAAGCGCCTGACCCTCCTGAAGTGGCCGTAGCCTGGCTGCGCTGCCATCTGCACGGGACAACAGGCCGGCAAACGGCGCCTTGACCACCCGGAGATCACGCCTCGCCAGCAACGCCCGCCAATGTGCTTCGGCACTTTCCAGCTCCATTTCGGCAATCCTCAACGCGTCCCCCTGGCCCCGGGCCTGGGTCAGCTGCAGGTCCTGCTGCGCATCCATTACCGCCTGCCGTTGCGCTTGCTGCAACTGCTCGAGGCTTTCAACTTCCGTACGGGCAACGATACCTCGCTCCAGCAGCCGTCGGGTTTCATCCAGCGCCGCCTGGCCAGCCGCCAACGTGGCGCGCGCCGCCGCCAGCGTACGTAAGCTGCGCGCCACTTCGGGGCCAGACTGCCAACCGCGCAGCTGGCTGACCAATGCCGTGGCCTTCAGGCGCTCGGCCTCGGCCTGGCGCAGCTGGATATCGAGCTGCGTGGTGTCCAGGTGCATCAATGGCTGCCCGGCGGCCACCTGCTGCCCCTCAGCTACTAGCAGCGAGGTCAGCACGCCATCGAAGGGCGCACTGAGGGTCACCTGGCGGCCTGCCTGAAGCCTGCCAACCAACCCCAGATGCACCGCCAACGGCTGTGGTTCGACCTGCACCCAGCGTTGCGCGTCCCTTGCGGAGGTATCCGGCCACGCCTGCCAAAGCAGCAATACCAGCATGCCTGTGCTGCCCCCCAGCACCCACCACCACCGCCTAGTCATTGAGCGCCACGTTCCAGCTGTCGAGCGTCGCTCCCAGCACCTGGTCCAGTACCACCTGGGCTTCGAGGTAATCGAGGATGGCATCCAGACGGGTACTTTGCGCGTAGCGCAGATCCCCTTCGAAACTTAGCACCTGGAAATTGCTGGAACGCCCTGCGGCCAACTTCTCCTGCTCGATATCGAGCTTGCGCTGCGACAAGGCCAACGCGCGCTCGGCAATTTCCACCTGGCGCCAGCGCACCTGCACGTCCCGCACAGCTGTGCCCACTTCGCGCTGGAGTTGCTGACGGGATTCGGCCAGGTTCAGGTTCTGCTGATCCATGGCCACCTGGGCCCGCACCCAGGCCTGACGCCGGTCGAGGTCACCAATGGGTACTTCCAGTTCAAGCCCGAGATAGCGTTCCCCGGAGGTACCGTTGCCTGGCCGCTCGCGCAGTTGACTGACCCCGCCGACCAACGACAGATCCCACCATTGGGCGTTATCCGCCACCTGCAGATCGATCGCAGCCTGCTCGACAGCCAGCTGTTGCATCAGATACGCCGGTTGCCACGCTTCTGCGCGAGCCAGTGCCTGGCTGGCGTCCACCTGCAGGCGCTCGACATGCAGAGACTCCACGGCTCTCAGCGGTGTCGACAGGTCTATTGCCAACAGCTGTGCCAATGCCTGACAACTCTGCTGCAACTGGTTGCGGCTGCTTTCACGTGCCATCTCCTGGTTGGCGACTTCGGCCTGCGCCTGGACGATATCGAACGCAGCCATGCGCCCGGCAGCGATCAGTGCCCGGTTCACCTCCACCAACTGCCGTGACCGCGCCAGTCCATCTTCGGCGATACGCAGTTGCTCCTGCGCGCGCAGCAGCGCGCGGTACAGCATGATCGTGCGGGTAATGACCGCAGAGACGTCGTCCTTGAGCGCCAGTCGGTTCAGTTGTTCGGCCAGGCGCGCCTGACGCAGTGGCGCACTGGCAATGTCGCGCCCGGCACCACGCAACAAGGGCTGGATGATCGTCAAGTTTGCCCCATCGCTGTAACGTCGCCCGGCACCATCGGCACGGGTATGGCCACGAGCCCAGTCAAGGCTCAAACGCGTACCGTAGGGTGTGAGCAGGCTGGCTGTCGGGGCCAGCCGTGCCTCCTGATAGTGATCGGCGTGGTTGCGATTAGCCAGGTAGCGGGCTTTGAGTGCCAACTGCGGCGCAAACTGGTCATGTGCCACCCGTAGCTCGAACTTCTGCGCGATGCGCTCAAGGTAGGCCCTCCGGATCGCACGATTGTCGCGCAACGCCAGGGCAATCGCATCGGCCAGTTCGATATCCACGGGTTCGCCATGCAGGGTCGACAAGGCACTTACCGGTGACACGTGCTGCAAAGCCGGGCGCGACGGCTGCAGGCCTTCTTCGGCCAGTACCAGCAGCGGCGACAGGAGGACCGGCACCACCCCCCTAGTCATCACGTAACGCCTGCAACGGCTGCAGCCGCGCTGCAGCCAACGCAGGCTGCAGACCGAAGAACAGCGCCAGCGCCAGCGACGCGCCCATGCTTGCAGGCAGCGACCCGGCATGGAGGGCAAAGCGCCAACCGGCAGCCAGCGCGAACAACCAGGCTGCGGCCAATCCGAGCAAAACGCCAAGCAGCGCCCCGGCTGCCCCTAGCAGCAATGCTTCGAGCAGGAACAACCAGGCGATGTCGCGCCCCCGTGCACCCAAGGCAACGCGCACACCTATTTCCCGACGGCGCTGCGCCACATTCATCACCATGACATTCATCACCCCGACCCCGCCAAGCACCAGCGCGATGGCAGCGGTACTCACGAGCATCCAGGTCATCATGCGCGACTGGCCGGCCATGCTCTCCAGCATTTGCCTGGGCAACTGGACCTCCACCTCATACCCCGGCAATCGTGCTTGCAGAAAGTGCGACAGCGAAGCGGCAGCCTGCGTCAGGTCCATCGCGGTGTCACCCAGCGCGACAAGCGTTCCGACTGCTGGCGCGGGGCTAAGGCGATGCATGCCCGCCAGTGGCATCAATACTGCGTCGTCGAAGTTCACCGGCAGCATGGGGTTGTAACCACGGCGCCCGAGCACCCCGACCACATCGAACAGATAACTGCCCAACTGCACCCGATCCCCCTCCCGTACCCGCAACTGTCTCGCCAGCGAAGCGCCCAGCAGCAGATGCGCAGCCTGGTCATCGTAGCGGGACAGCAATCGCCCCTGGCCAACCTCAAGATCCAGAACCTCGGCCAGGTGCGCGGTGCTGCCTGCGACCATGACCTCGATGCTTGTTCTATCGAACTTCAGCGCCTGCACTGCGGTTGCCAAAGGTGCCGCCGCTCGAATACCAGGCGGCAAAGGCTCTGCCTCCATACCCAAAGTGCCACCCGGCGCGGTAGCGCCCTCCAGGCTGACCACCAGCAAGTCGCTGCCCAACCCCTGGAACATCTGCCGGACATGCTGCGCGGCACCATGGCCGATGTTCATCAAAGCCACCAGCGCGGCGCAGCCAATCGCTATGCCCGACAGTGCAAACCAGGCTCTGACGCCCAGCTGCCGCACGCTGCCCAGTGCCTCGCCGATGCGTTGCGGCCAACTTGGCCCATAGGCCTCATGCATCGAAGACGCCACCGTCACGCACCTGCATGCGCCGCTGCATGCGCTGCGCCATGGCCGGGTCGTGGGTGACCATGAGCAAGGTCATGCCCTGCTCATGGTTCAGCCTGCAGAGCAGCCCGATGATCTCCTGAGCCGTTTCGCAATCAAGGTTCCCGGTGGGCTCGTCGGCCAGCAAAATCCGCGGCCCGGTGACCAGCGCCCGGGCGATCGCCACACGCTGGCGCTGGCCGCCGGACAGATCTGCGGGCCGGTTCCGGGCACAATGGGCCAGGCCGACTTTTTCCAGCTGCAGCGTCGCAGCCCGCCGTGCTGAGGCCAGGCCGATGCCGCGGTAACTCAATGGCAACGCGACATTGTCGAGAATGGACAGGCGGGGCAGCAGATTGAAGCTCTGGAATACAAAGCCCAGCAGGCGGTTTCGGGTGATGGCGCGTTGATTGGCAGTGGCATGCGTCATGTCGCAACCGTCCAGTACCAGCCGCCCCCGGCACGGCTGGTCGAGCAGGCCGATCAGGTTAAGTAAGGTGCTTTTGCCTGAACCGGAGGGGCCAGTGATGGCACATGACTCGCCAGGGAAAATAGAAAACGAGACATCATGCAGGATGGTCTGGCCCCCGAGCAGTCGGGTGAAGCCATGCAGAGAAATGCTCGAGTTCATCCATTGTCCTCCGCAGGTTTACCGACTTCGTCAGCGAACTCTACAGGCACGTACGAAGACGCATTCTGCTGAGTCCACTCATTGGCAACCATCTCGATCAGTGATGTATTGAATGCTGGCCATTCCAGTTCGTATTGAGAAAGCAACATCATGTAGTCTGCCTCCCAATTTCCTTGGATTTGAGCCTCCTCTATTCGGGGAAGTGCTTTGTAATAATCAATAATTTCATATATACCTTGCTCCGCACGCCCGGTTCTTTGGCGTTCACCCTCCATTTTGTGTGTTATGTACGATTGCCATTCCGATCGCCGACTGGCCAACTCCAATCTGGCCGCTCTTCGCTCATTGACAGTAAAATCACCGCTTTCGTCATATGTGATCAAGCTCAGTTGATCAGTGGATAATCCCTCGAATGGGTTTGGGCCTCGACCGTTCGAAAAGTCGGTTGCTCGTCGCGCTCGATCAAGCAACTCGATATCATCAGTATCGGGTAGAAATTCATCATAAGAGGATTTACTGAATGAATAACTTGCACCTGTCAGTTTATCCAGGATTCGCGCAGCCAGCGCCGAAAGCTCACTTCGAGAGAATTGACTCTCTCGAGCTGCTGCGCGTCGGGCGGCAGCACTGAGCTGGCGTGAAAGGCTGGAAATCTCTGAATCCTCGGGCTTTTCCTCGGTTTCAGGCTTCAGCGGACTTGAGCCCGTTTCATTGCTTATTGTGCGCCGGACCGGTACAGCTCCGGCAATTTCTACTTTTGCGAAACCGATACTGTTAGGGAATTGCATACCTCACCTCGCGCAAACAGTAATTATGATTCAGCAACAGTACGCCACCTCCCGCTAGACGTACTGCCACCTGACTCAAGAACTCACAACTACTTCATAGTGAATTCAACGGACCATGAATTGTCCGCATTTTTGCGAGTAATATTGGCTGTACAAATAGCACCGCCGCTCGGCGTAGCGGTTTTGGTCCATTCTGGTTGCTTTATCCCGCCTGGCATCAACCTCATTTGAAAGGTGGTACCGAATGCGCAAGTCTTTCGACCCTGCGTATAACGCACCATCGCTGCATTCACCTCGGGGCTGACAACGCGTTGCACATCGAAAATCGTTTGCATGTTCGACGCCACACTACTATCGGGCTTCGGCCGCGCTATTTGGTATGTACTGCTCTCATTGGAGGTGACCATTTTAAGGATGGCATTTTCTCCACCGAGGTTCTTGAAGGTGACGTTAACGTTTGGCCCCGCCTGCACCATGCCAGCCAGCAGCAAGGAACCGCTGGCGAGCAGGATTTGCGATGTCTTCTTCATTTGGCTTTCTCTCGTCTCTTCCATGTGATGAATGGATGAGACGCCCTCGGTGGCTAATGGCCCGAGGCTGCCCAAGACGCTCCTTCGTTCATGGACAGCTCCACAGAGCGTCCAGAAGGGGTAACGGCCGGCGCGGCAAAAGCCTTAGTTTTCATGTGGCCATGATGTGTTTCCACATGTGTTAAGACGCGGCCTCGGCACGGAGCAGGCTTCACATTGCCAGCATGTCATTTGTTCGACGCCAAAAATCCATCACATGGAGCCTTATCGCAAAACGCCATAAGACCGTTCATACCTTTTTTGACGAATTTTGAAAAAAATTTTTGGATGCTGGCATAAAAATATCTCGCAACAGTTTCGCCCTTTATATATAGGGGCAAAACACCCGCGTGCTATCAGATTGAAATTGTTCGCCACTGAAAAAATATTTAGAAATCTTTCATCCGCGCCGAACCCTCCCCGGAACTTCTGCTACGACGAATCGCTCATAGTGCCGTAACGATTTTCCTGCCCCCGGGCTGTGAGAGATGACTTACAGATGACAACGGCAGGTATCCACTACCGGCCCCAACAACTTCGACAGGTATGACGGCAACCCCCGAAGCCCCTGTCCACGCAGGAGAGACGCGTCCCTTACAATTCGTCCTAGTGGTTGATTTCAAAGGATTTTTCCACTTGAAAAAACAAGCACAGCAACGCGCCACGTAGCGCATTGCAATAAAGACGGCTGCATTCCAGGGCACGTTTTTTAATTAATGGCTTTTTACTGCCACATTTGAGTGCATAACTTTTTGCGCTCCGGATTTATTTTGCCTGCGCTCGGCGAAGTGTGCGTTTCGCCATGGGTCCGTGCGCCCGAAAACTGTTGTTAATCAACCCAGTCCGGCTCTTTCCGGAGAGGCCGGCGTGATAAACACATGAGGTGATAGCGATGCGTATCAGCATCTTTGGTTTGGGTTATGTGGGTGCAGTCTGTGCAGGCTGCCTGACGGCGCGAGGCCATGAAGTGATCGGTGTGGACGTGTCCAGCACCAAGATCGACCTGATCAATCAGGGCAAGTCCCCCATCGTCGAACCTGGCCTGGAAGCACTGCTGCAACAGGGCATCGCCAACGGCCGCCTGCGCGGTACTACCGATTTCGCCGAAGCCATCCGTGCCAGCGACGTATCGATGATCTGCGTGGGCACCCCAAGCAAGAAGAACGGCGACCTGGGCCTCGAGTACATCGAATCGGTGTGCCGCGAAATTGGCTACGTACTGCGCGATAGCGAGCGCCGTCACACCATCGTGGTACGCAGCACCGTGCTGCCAGGCACCGTGAAGAACGTGGTGATCCCGATCCTCGAAGACTGCTCGGGCAAGAAAGCCGGCGTCGACTTCGGCGTCGCGGTCAACCCGGAATTCCTGCGTGAAAGCACCGCGATCAAGGACTACGACCAGCCACCGATGACCGTCATCGGCGAACTGGACAGCGCCAGCGGCGACATCCTGCAGGCCCTGTACGAAGAGCTCGACGCACCGATCATCCGCAAGCCGATCGAAGTGGCCGAGATGATCAAGTACACCTGCAACGTGTGGCACGCCACCAAGGTCACCTTCGCCAACGAGATCGGCAACATCGCCAAGGCCGTAGGCGTGGATGGCCGTGACGTGATGGACGTGGTGTGCCAGGACAAAGTGCTGAACCTGTCCCAGTACTACATGCGCCCTGGCTTCGCCTTCGGCGGCTCGTGCCTGCCCAAGGACGTGCGCGCCCTCACCTATCGTGCCGCCAGCCTCGATGTACGCGCACCACTGCTCGACTCGCTGATGCGCAGCAACGAGTCGCAGGTGCAGAACGCCTTCGAGCTGATCGAAGCCCACGACAAGCGCAAGGTCGCCCTGCTCGGCCTGAGCTTCAAGGCCGGCACCGACGACCTGCGTGAAAGCCCGCTGGTGGAACTGGCCGAGCGCCTGATCGGCAAGGGCTACCAGCTGGACATCTACGACGAGAACGTCCAGTACGCCCGTGTCCACGGCGCCAACAAGGACTACATCGAGTCGAAGATCCCGCACGTGTCGTCGCTGCTCAACGCCGACTTCCAGAAGGTGATCGACAACGCCGACATCATCGTCCTGGGCAACCGTGACGAGCAGTTCCGTGCACTGGCCCAGCAAGCACCGGCCGGCAAGCACGTGATCGACCTGGTCGGCTTCATGAGCAAACCGACCTGCGCCACCAGCCGTACCGAAGGCATCTGCTGGTAAGTGCTGGCCGGGCAGCGGTGATCTCCCAACCACCGCTGCCCACCCTTTCCCGAATTCTCGACGGATGCTGAACATGCAAAGGCTCCAGACAGTGCTGTTGCAGTGCGCCGGGTGGCTGCTCTACATGAGCCTGCTCATGCTGATCGCCCTGGCCCTGCCAGCCGATATCTTCGACTCGCAGTCGAAGCACTTCATCTTCCTGGTCGGCGCAGTCGGCATCTGGCGCTATTCCATGGGCGCCACCCATTTCATCCGCGGCATGATCTTCCTCTACGGCGTGTACCCGTACCTGCGCCGCAAGGTGCAGAAAATGGGCAAGGACGCCGACCCGTCCCACGTGTACCTGATGGTGACCAGCTTCCGCATCGAAGCACTCACCACCGCCCAGGTGTACAGCTCGGTGATCCGCGAGGCGATCAACTGTGGCTTCCCCACCACCGTGGTCTGCTCGCTGGTAGAGATGTCGGACGAACTGCTGGTGAAAAGCCTGTGGGCCAAATACAACCCGCCAGCCCACGTGAAACTCGACATCGTGCGCATCGCCGGTACCGGCAAGCGTGACGGCCTGGCCTACGGTTTCCGTGCGATCTCGCGCATGCTGCCGGACGAGAACGCCGTGGTAGCGGTGATCGACGGCGACACCGTGCTGGGCGATGGCGTGGTACGCAAGACCGTGCCGTGGTTCAAGCTGTTCCCCAACGTCGGCGGCCTGACCACCAACGAGTTCTGCGAAGTGCGTGGCGGCTACATCATGAGCGAGTGGCACAAGCTGCGCTTCGCCCAGCGCCACATCAACATGTGCTCGATGGCCCTGTCCAAGCGCGTGCTGACCATGACCGGGCGCATGTCGATGTTCCGCGCCAGCGTGGTGACCAACCCCGAGTTCATCGCCGACGTGGAAAGCGACTCGCTGATGCACTGGCGCCTGGGCCGCTTCAAGTTCCTCACCGGTGACGACAAATCCAGCTGGTTCAGCCTGATGCGCCTGGGCTACGACACTTTCTACGTGCCGGACGCCGCCATCAACACAGTCGAGCACCCGCCGGAGAAGAGCTTCCTCAAGGCCAGCCGCAAGCTGATGTACCGCTGGTACGGCAACAACCTGCGGCAGAACTCCCGCGCGCTTGGCCTGGGCCTGCGCCGCCTGGGGCTGTTCACCAGCATCGTGCTGTTCGACCAGCGCGTGTCGATGTGGACCAGCCTGCTGGGCCTGACCGTGGCAGTGATCGCCAGCCTCAAGTTCGGCCTGGGCTTCCTGCTGGTGTACCTGCTGTGGATCGGCATCACCCGCCTGATTCTCACCATCATGCTGCTGTGCTCCGGCCACAACGTAGGCCCGGCCTACCCGCTGATTCTCTATTACAACCAGATCATCGGCGCGCTGATGAAGATCTACGTGTTCTTCCGCCTCGACAAGCAGTCCTGGACGCGTCAGCCCACTGCCCTCAAGCGTGACCTCGCCAGCTTTCAACAATGGTTCAACACCTGGTCCTCGCGGACCATGACCTTCTCGGCTGCCAGCATCTTCGTCGCTGTGCTGTTCATGGTCGTGTGAGCCCAACCCGGATCGGAACTAACAGGAACAAACCACATGAATACCGCCGTGAACGTCAACGTCGTGCATGAGTCCGAAGCCCAGCGCCAGCATGCCCGGGTACGCATCCCCGCCAAGCTGCGGTTCCTCGACCCTCAGCGCCAGGCCCACGATGTGAAGGTCGACGACCTCTCCGCCGGTGGCCTGAGCTTCCACACCAAGCAACAACTGTCGGTTGGCGACGTACTACGCGGACGGCTGCAGTTCACGGTCGACAACCTCGGCCTGTCGATGGACATCGAGTTCCAGGTGCGCTCCTACAACCCGGGCAGCGGCCGTACCGGCGCGCAGTTCCAGAACCTTGAGCCACGCGACATCGCCACGCTGCGCCACCTCATCACCTCGCACCTGTCGGGTGAGCTGATCACTGCGGGCGATGTGCTCAGCACCTTGCAGCGCGACAACTTCACCAAGGCCCGCAAGCAGAAGGACGGCGGTGCCGGCCTGAGCGCCTTCGGCCGCCTCAAGGCGGTCACCGTCACCCTGGGCGTATTCGTGGTCGGTGTCGCCGCCTTCGGCTTCATCGCCAAGTCGCTGTACGGCATGTACTTCGTCAGCCATGCCGAAGCCGGCGTGGTCGCGGTACCCACCACCACCATCACCATGCCGCGCGACGGCACCGTGAACAGCCTGGTCGAAAGCGGTGGGCAAATTGCCAAGGGCGCGCCACTGGCCAGCTTCACCACCAGCATGCTGGACATGCTCAAGGGCAACCTGGAAGACGCACAGCTGGAGCCGGCGAAGATCGAGGAACTGTTCGGCAAGCAGCTGTCCGGCACCCTCACCAGCCCCTGTGATTGCGTGGTCGCCCGCCAGCTGGTGGATAACGGCCAGTACGCCGCCAAGGGCCAGCCGATCTTCCAGCTGATCCCGCGCACCACCAACCCGATGATCGAGGCTCGCTTCACCTACCGCCAGTTCGACGAGGTCAAGCCAGGTACCCGGGTCAACTTCCAGGTAGCCGGCGAAGACGAGGTGCGCACCGGCCAGATCGTCAGCAGCGCCAGCCTCAACAGCGAAGACCTGGCCGCCGACATCCGCGTGCAGATCAAGCCCGACAGCACCCTGCCCGCCGAACTCGCCGGCCGCCCGGCTTCGGTCAACAGCGACCGTGGCCCGTCGCTGAACTGGCTGATCGACAAAGCCATGGCCCGTGGGCTGTAAGAGGATCACAACATGATTCCCCACAAGAAAAGCGCCAGCTTGGGCCTGTGTGCCCTGGCTGCTGCCATCACGCTGGCCGGCTGTGCGGGCCTGCCCGACCAGCGCCTGGCCAACGAAGCCATGAAGCGCGGTGACACGGCTCTGGCCGAGCGCAACTACAAGGCGCTGGCCGACCTGGGCTACAGCGAAGCGCAAGTGGGCCTGGCCGACATCAAGGTTGCCACCCGCGATCCGGCGAAAATCAAGGAAGCCGAGGCCACCTACCGCGCCGCAGCCGCCACTTCGCCGCGTGCCCAGGCGCGCCTTGGCCGCCTGCTGGTGGCCAAGCCCGACAGCACTCAGGCCGAGCGCGAAGAAGCCGAAACCCTGCTCAAGCAAGCCGCCAGGCAGGGCGAAAGCAACACCTTGATCCCGCTGGCGATGCTCTACCTGACTTACCCGCAGAGCTTCCCCAAGGTCAACGCGCAGCAGCAGATCGACCAGTGGCGCGCCGCCGGCAACCCGGAAGCGGGCCTGGCCCAGGTGCTGCTGTACCGCACCCAGGGCACCTACGACCAGCATCTGGGCGAAGTGGAAAAAATCTGCAAGGCCGCGCTGAACAGCACCGACATCTGCTACGTCGAACTGGCCACCGTGTACCAGAAGCGTGGCCAGGCCGACCAGCAGGCTGCCCTGCTCGGCCAGCTCAAGGCTGCCTACGCCCGTGGCGCAGTACCAGCCACCCGGGTCGACAGCGTTGCCCGGGTACTGGCTGACCGCAGCCTCGGCCAGACCGACGAGAAAACCGCCAAGGACCTGCTCGAACAGGTGGCTCCGGCCAACCCGGCGTCCTGGGTCAGCCTGGCACAACTGGTGTACGACTTCCCCGAGCTGGGCGATACCGACCAGCTGATGGCCTACATCGACAAGGGCCGCGAAGCCGAACAGCCACGCGCCGAACTATTGCTGGGCCGCCTGTACTACGAAGGCAAGACCGTGCCTGCGGACGCGGCCAAAGCCGAACAACACCTGCAGGCTGCCGCCGACGCCGGCGAAGTCAGCGCCCATTACTACCTGGGCCAGCTGTACCGCCGCGGCTACCTGGGCAACGTCGAGCCACAGAAGGCCGTCGACCACCTGCTGGCCGCCGCCCGTGGCGGGCAGAACAGCGCCGACTACGCCCTGGCCCAGCTGTTCAGTGAAGGCCACGGCATTCGCCCGCAACCGGGCAACGCCTGGGTATTCGCCCAGCTGGCCCAGGCCAACCCGACGCCGCAGTCCGCTGAACTGCTGCAGCAGCTCGACCAGCAACTTACGCCTGACCAGCGCAGCCAGGCCCAGCAACTGCTGGCACAAGAGAAGCAGGCGCGCGGCAGCATGAGCCAGGGCGCCAACAGCACCCTGGCCATCGAAGCCCTGCAAGACGACGAAAAAGAAGTAACCGGTGAGGACTCGCTATGACGCTCAATCCCTTCGTGAAAGCTGGCATCGGCCTGAGCTTCGCCCTGCTGTGGTCCTGCCCGACCCTGGCGGAAATGACCGCTGAAAAGAACTTCGGCCTGGATGTGAAGATCACCGGCCAGTCGGAAGACGACCGTGACCTGGGCACCCGCTCCGGCGGCGACGTCAGCGGCCTGGGTCTCGACCTGCGCCCCTGGGTATATGGCGAACGTGGCAACTGGAGCGCCTATGCCATGGGCCAGGCAGTCACCGCCACCGACACCATCGAAACCGACACCCTGCGCCAGAACGACGACGGCACCAGCACCGACACCGCCGCCGACGGCCGCGAGCAGGACAAGAGCTACCTGGCCATGCGCGAATTCTGGGTCGGCTACAGCGGCCTCACCGCCTACCCCGGCGAGCAGCTGCGTTTCGGCCGCCAGCGCCTGCGCAGCGACGATGGCATGTGGCGTGACACCAACATCGAAGCGCTGAACTGGACCTTCGACACCACCCTGCTCAAGGCCGACCTTGGCGTGGCCCAGCGCTTCAGCGAATACCGCACCGACCTCACCGAGCTGGCCCCGGAAGACAAGGACCGCACGCACCTCTACGGCAACGTCGCCACGCAGTGGACCCCTGGCCACTGGGTCGGCGTACGCGCCCACCACACCCATGACGGCGGCAGCCTGAAGAACCCGGGTGAAACCGTCGATGCGCTGGACAAGACCCGCACCGGCGACCTCACCTGGCTGGGCCTGGAAGCCAACAGCGACGCCTACAACTGGCGCAACGACCACACCGTCAACTACTGGGGCAGCGTCACCTGGCTGACCGGTGACCGCGACACCCTCAGCAGCCAGGTCGTCGGCGACGAAACCGTAGCCACCGGCAAGCAGAGCGGTGACGTCAACGCCTGGGCCACCGACCTCGGCATCCGCCTGCGCCTCGACCCGCAATGGCAGGTCGGCGCCGCCTACGCTCGTGGCAGCGGCGGTGGTGGCGACGACGGTTCGAGCAACTACGAGCAGACCGGCCTGGAGAGCAACCGCTCCAACTACACCGGTACCCGTTCGCGCGTGCACCGCTTCGGTGAAGCCTTCCGTGGCGAGCTGGGCAACCTGCAGGCGGCCACCCTGTTCGCCTCCTGGCAGCTGCGCGACGACTACGACGCCAGCTTCATCTACCACAAGTTCTGGCGTGTCGATGGCAACCAGAACATCGGTTCCAGCGGCATCAACGCGGTGGTCAACGACAACGGTGTGAATCGCCCGCTGGTCGATGGCGAAAAAGACCTTGGCCAGGAAATGGACGTGGTCGTGACCAAGTACTTCAAGCAAGGCCTGCTGCCGGCTTCGATGAGTCAGGCCATCGACGAGCCATCTGCCCTGGTGCGCCTGCGTGCCGGCGTGTTCAAGCCAGGCGATGCCTACGGCAAGGAAGCGGATTCGTACATGCACCGCGCCTTCGTCGACGTGATCTGGCGCTTCTGAGGCCGGTAGAGGACTTACCGTTATGAACCTTCACCCGCACTTACGTCACAGCCTGTTGGCCAGCGCCTTGCTGCTGGCCAGTGGCCTGGTCGCTGCCGCAGAGCCCAAGGTGATCGCCAAGGAACTGCAACAGGCCAAGACCTACACGGTCTCCAGCGCACCGATCGAGCCGCTGCACATGGACCCGCCAAAGCTGCCTGACCTGACCGGCTACACAGCAGAGGCGGTGCAGAAGAAAATCGACCGCCGCCACAAGGGCAAGGTCAGCCTGCGCCGCATGTTCCAGGAGGACTCCCTCAAGGAATTCGTCGGCGGCGACAACAAGGCGGCCGAGTGGGTCCAGCGCCAGCATGGCATTCCGCAGGCGATCTTCGTCGATGACGGCCATGTCGACCTGGTCGAGCTGAGCAAGAAGGTACCCAAGCAGTACCTCAGCGAAGTCGAGCCGGGCGTTTACCTGGCGCGCCTGCCGATCGTGGTCGGGCAGAAGGGCATCCTCGAGATCGACGGCAAGGTCAAGCAGCTGCGCCTGTCCCAGGAAGGCGGTTCGTTCCTGGTCAACGACGGCAAGCTGTTCGTCACCGACACCCAGGTGACCGGCTGGCGGGAAAAGGACAACGGCCCGGCGACCTTCCGCTCGCCCAAGGAATTCCGCCCGTTCCTGTTGTCGTGGGGCGGTACCGAGACCTACATCGTCAACACCAGGATGGCCAGCTTCGGCTACGCCAAGTCCAAATCGTACGGCGTGAGCATCTCGCAGTACACGCCGAACATGGCCAAGCGCATGGGCCGCGCGGAACCCACCGGCTGGATCATCGGCTCTGAGTTCAGCGACATGTGGTACGGCTTCTACTGCTACGAGACCCAGGACTTCGTGGTCAAGGACAGCACCTACCGCGACAACATCGTCTACGGCATCGACCCGCACGACCGCTCGCACCGGCTGATCATCGCCGGCAACACGGTGTACGGCACCAAGAAGAAGCACGGCATCATCGTTTCGCGTGAGGTCAACGACAGCTGGATCATCAACAACAAGAGCTTCGACAACAAGCTCTCGGGCGTGGTGATCGACCGTAACAGCGTCAACAACCTGATTGCCTACAACGAGATCTACCGCAACCACACCGACGGCATCACCCTGTACGAAAGTGGCGACAACCTGATCTGGGGCAACAAGCTGATCAACAACCGCCGCCACGGCATCCGCGTGCGTAACAGCGTGAACATCCGCCTGTACGAAAACGTCGCCATGGCCAACGGCCTGGTGGGTGTGTACGGCCACATCAAGGACCTGTCCGATACCGACCGCGACATCGCCCTCGACCCGTTCGACACCAAGGTGTCGTTGATCCTGGTCGGTGGCGAACTGGCGGCCAACGGCTCCGGGCCCCTGTCGATCGACTCGCCGCTTTCGGTGGAACTGTACAAGGTGTCCATGCTCGCCCCACGCAAGGCCAGCGGCATCAGCCTCAACGGCATCCTCGGCGAACGCCAGGACGAAATCCTCGACCTGCTGGTACGCCAGCAAAAGGCTGTGCTGATCGACCCGGTCGAACGCCAGACCGAAATGATCGATTAAGGAAGCCCAGACCATGACACCACATCTGATGAAACTGCTGGGCCTGTCCGCCGCCCTCCTGGCGATAAGCCAGGGCGTGCGCGCCGAAGACGTCAAGGCCCCTACTTTCAGCGCCGAGCCTTGCTGCCAGCTGTGCCCTGAAGCGCATGACGCCAGCCGCTATACCACCCGCTACCAGCAGAACTTCACCACGCTGGTGCAGGCTCAGGGCGACTGGCTGTTCCGTACCCGCGAAGACCTGCGCACCGAGTTCAACACCACCCCGGCCGGCTACAAACGCCTGCAGCAAGTGCACGACGCGTTCAAGAAACGCGGCGTGGAACTGGTGGTGGTGTACCAGCCGACCCGTGGCCTGGTGAACCGCAACATGCTCAACCCGGCGGAAAAAGCCGCCTTCGACTACCAGAAGGCCCTGGGCAACTACCAGGCCATGCTCAAGCGCTTCGCCAGCATGGGTTACAACGTGCCAGACCTGTCGCCGCTGACCAACGAACAGCTGGCCGCTGCCGACCAGGGCAAGGACTTCTACTTCCGTGGCGACCAGCACTGGACGCCGTACGGCGCCGAGCGCGCGGCGAAGATCGTGGCCGACACCGTACACAAGATGCCGGCCTTCGAAGGCATCCCGCGCAAGGAGTTCGAAACCAGGAAGTCCGGGCGCATGGGCAAGACCGGCACCTTGCATAACGTCGCCGGTCAGCTCTGTGGCACCAGCTACGCCGTCCAGTACATGGACCAGTTCGCCACCGAGCCGAAAGGCTCCGACGGTGGCGGTGACGACCTGTTCGGTGACGCCGGCAACGCGCAAATCACCCTGGTGGGTACCAGCCACAGTGGCAAGAACTACAACTTCGCGGGCTTCCTGCAACAGTACATTGGTGCCGATGTGCTGAACGTCGCCTTCCCCGGCGGTGGCCTGGAAGGCTCGATGATCCAGTACCTGGGCAGCGAGGAATTCCAGAAGAACCCGCCGAAGATCCTGATCTGGGAATTCTCCCCGCTGTATCGCCTGGACCAGGAAACCATCTGGCGGCAGATCCTTGGCCTGCTCGACAACGGCTGCGATGACCGCCCGGCACTGATGAGCGCCAGCGCCACCCTCAAGCCCGGCAAGAACGAGCTGATGGTCAACGGCAAGGGTGGCGTGCTCAAGGACCTGGTCAACCGCAACATACAAATGGATGTGAAGTTCGAAGACCCGTCGGTGAAGGTGCTGCAGGCCACCCTGTGGTACCTCAACGGCCGCCACGAGGACATCAAGCTGGAAAAACCGGAAACCTCCGACACCGATGGCCGCTTCGTCTTCCAGATGCGCGAAGACGAGGACTGGGCCAGCCAGAGCCTGCTGGCGTTCGAGGTGCAGGGGCCGGAAAGCGGTACCCAGAAGGTCGAAGCCAAGCTCTGCAAACGCAACAACTTCGCCGTGCCTGCGCAGACCGCGCAGGCCGGCCAGTGAGGCGACCATGATCCCGTTCAAGCGAATTTCCCGCCCCGCCCTGCTTGCCCTTGCGTTGTGCGGCGGTACCGCGCACGCCGCGCTGGTACCACCCCAGGGTTACTACGAGGGGATCGAAAAGCTCAAGACCGGCGACGGCAACTTCCGCTGCGAGGCTGCGCCCAAGCCGTACACCGGCGCCCTGCAGTTCCGCAGCAAGTACGAAGGCTCGGACAAGGCGCGGGCCACGCTCAATGCCGATTCGGAAAAGGCCTTTCGCAAATCTACCGAAGACATCACCACCCTTGAGAAAGGCGTGAGCAAGATGATCGGCCAGTACATGCGTGACGGCCGCCCGGCACAGCTCGACTGCACCCTGGCCTGGCTAGGCAGTTGGGCCCGCGCCGATGCACTGATGTCCACCGACTACAACCACACCGGCAAGTCGATGCGCAAATGGGCGCTGGGCAGCATGAGCGGCTCGTGGCTGCGCCTGAAATTCTCCAATTCGCAGCCGCTGGCCGCGCACCAGCCCGAGGCCGAGCTGATCGAAAAATGGTTCGCCCGCCTGGCCTCGCAAGTCGTACGCGACTGGAGCGACCTGCCGCTGGAGAAGATCAACAACCACAGCTACTGGGCAGCCTGGGCGGTAATGGCCAGTGCCGTGGCCACCGACCGTCGCGACCTGTTCGACTGGGCAGTCAAGGAATACCGGGTTGGTGCCAACCAGGTAGACGAGCAGGGCTTCCTGCCCAACGAGCTGAAACGCAAGCAACGCGCCCTGGCCTATCACAACTATGCCCTGCCGCCGCTGGCGATGATCGCCAGCTTCGCCCAGGTCAACGGCGTGGATGTGCGCGGCGAGAACAACAATGCCCTGCAGCGTCTGGCGCAGCGGGTGCTGAACGGTGCGAAGGACCCCAGCGCGTTCAAGGCCCGCAATGGCGAGAAACAGGACATGAAAGACCTGAAGATCGACAGCAAGTACGCGTGGATGGAGCCCTACTGCAGCCTGTATGCGTGCAGTGGCGACACCCTGCAACGCAAGCGTGGCATGCAGCCGTTCAACAGCTTCCGGCTGGGCGGCGACCTGACCCGGGTCTACGACCCGAGCGCGGAATCGAAAAAGTAACGCAAAACCCCTGTGGGAGCGGGTTTACCCGCGAAAAGGCCAGACCTGCCATGTGCGGTGCCTGTGCCGGCCTCTTCGCGGGTAAACCCGCTCCCACAGGAATCTAGGTAGCCCGCCACGAACATGTGGGGGGTTTGGGGGGCGCTTTGCCCCGGATGCTGTGAACAAAAAGGAGAACCGGGATGGTCTTCTCGTCCAACGTGTTCCTGTTCCTGTTCTTGCCGATCTTCCTCGGCCTGTACTACTTGAGCGGGCAACGTTATCGCAACCTGCTGCTGCTGGTCGCCAGCTACATCTTCTACGCCTGGTGGCGGGTGGACTTCCTGGCCCTGTTCGCCGGGGTCACCCTGTGGAACTACTGGATCGGCCTGAAAGTCGGCGCTGCCGGTGTGCGTACCAAGCCCGCGCAGCGCTGGCTGCTGCTCGGCGTCGGTGTCGACCTGGCGATCCTCGGCTACTTCAAGTACGCCAACTTCGGCGTCGACAGCCTCAACGCGATCATCACCTCGTTCGGCCTTGAGCCGTTCATCCTCACCCACGTGCTGCTGCCGATCGGTATCTCGTTCTACATCTTCGAGTCGATCAGCTACATCATCGACGTGTACCGCGGCGATACGCCGGCCACCCGCAACCTGATCGACTTCGCGGCGTTCGTGGCGATCTTCCCGCACCTGATCGCCGGCCCCGTGCTGCGCTTCAAGGACCTGGTCGACCAGTTCAACAACCGCACCCACACCCTGGACAAGTTCTCCGAAGGCTGCACCCGCTTCATGCAGGGCTTCATCAAGAAAGTGTTCATCGCCGATACCCTGGCGGTAGTGGCCGACCACTGCTTCGCCCTGCAGAACCCGAGCACCGGGGATGCCTGGCTCGGCGCCCTGGCCTACACCGCGCAGCTGTACTTCGACTTCAGCGGCTACAGCGACATGGCCATCGGCCTGGGCCTGATGATGGGCTTCCGCTTCATGGAGAACTTCAAGCAGCCGTACATCAGCCAGTCGATCACCGAGTTCTGGCGACGCTGGCACATCAGCCTGTCGACCTGGCTGCGCGACTACCTGTACATCACCCTGGGCGGTAACCGCAAAGGCACCTTCAACACCTACCGCAACCTGTTCCTGACCATGCTGCTGGGCGGCCTGTGGCATGGCGCCAACTTCACCTACATCATCTGGGGCGCCTGGCACGGCATGTGGCTGGCCATCGAGCGCGCGCTGGGCATCGACACCAACCCGCAGCGTTTCAACCCGGTGAAGTGGGCGTTCACTTTCCTGCTGGTGGTGGTTGGCTGGGTGATCTTCCGCGCCGAGAACCTGGAAGTGGCCGGTCGCATGTACGGCGCCATGTTCAGCTTCGGCGACTGGCAGCTGTCGGAACTCAACCGTGCCCAGCTCACCGGCCTGCAGGTAGCCACCCTGGTGGTCGCCTACATCACCTTGGCGTTCTTCGGCCTGCGCGACTTCTACCGCAACGCCAGACCAACGCCCAAGGCTACCGCGGTACAGGTCAACAATGACGGTTCGCTCGGCCTGGACTGGACCCGGGTAATGACCCGCGCCCTGGTGCTGCTGCTGTTCGTGGCCTCGATCCTCAAGCTTTCGGCGCAGAGCTACTCGCCGTTCCTTTACTTCCAGTTCTGAGGTTGATGACATGACCCGGACATTACGCATTACCTATTCATTGTCGTTCCTCGGCCTGCTGGTGGGCATGGGCGTGTGGTCCACCGGTGGCCTGCAAAGCTTCCAGCGTACCGAGCAGATGACCCTGCTCAACGGCAAGCTCGCCAAGGCCGCCGAGACCCACTACGACGAGCAGTTCCCGATCAAGCGCCTGGGTACCAACCTGTGGGCGGCGATGGACTTCAAGCTGTTCAACGAAGGCCGCCCCGGCGTGGTTCTGGGCCGCGACCAGTGGCTGTTCAGTGACGAGGAGTTCAAGCCCACCGCCGGTGCCGAGCAGCTGATGCAGGAAAACCTGGCGTTGATCCGTGGCGTGCGCGACACCCTGCAGCAGCACGGCAGCCAGTTGGTGCTGGCGATCGTGCCGGCCAAGGCGCGGGTGTACGCCGAGTACCTGGGCAATGAGCTGCCGACCAGCCTGCATGACGACCTGTACAACCAGTTCCATGCCCAGGTGCGCCAGGCCAACGTGTTCGCCCCGGACCTGATGGCACCTCTGGAGCAGGCCAAGGCCCGCGGCCAGGTGTTCCTGCGCACCGACACCCACTGGACACCGATGGGCGCCGAAGTGGCGGCGCAGGCACTGGCCGAAGCGGTCAGCCGCCAGAGCCTGCTCAATGGCGACCCGCAGGCGTTCATCACCGAAGCCGGCAGCACCGCGCCATACAAGGGCGACCTGACCAACTTCCTGCCACTGGATCCGCTGTTCAGCAACCTGCTGCCGGCCCCGGACAACCTGCAGCAGCGCACCACTCGCCCGGTCGGGGCCGAAGGTGAAGCCGGTGACGCACTGTTCGCCGACACGCAGATCCCGGTTGCACTGGTGGGCACCAGCTACAGCGCCAACCCGCACTGGAACTTCCTCGGCGCGCTGCAGCAGGCCCTGCGCAGCGACGTGGCCAACTACGCCGAAGACGGCCATGGCCCGCTGCTGCCGATGCTCAAGTACCTGCAAAGCGATGCCTTCAAGAACGCCGCCCCCCAGGTGGTGGTGTGGGAATTCCCCGAACGTTATCTGCCAATGAAGAACGACCTTAGCAGCTTCGATCCACAGTGGATCGCCCAACTGAAAAACACCCGTAAATCCGAAGAAAACCTGGCCTTGTCGTCCACCCGGACGAACCACTAATCAGAGGAACGCATACATGACTACCAAGACTTCCATTGCCAAAGCCCTCACCCTCGCAGCCGGCCTCTCCCTGGCTTCCATGCAGGCCTTCGCCGGTGCCGACGCCGCGCTGTATGGCCCGAGCGCACCGAAAGGCTCGACCTTCGTGCGCCTGTACAACGCTTCCAGCGCACCGACTGCAGCCTCGGTCGGCAACACCCAGATCAAGCAGGTTGGCGCCCAGGCCAGCAGCGATTTCAGCTTCCTGCCAGGGGGTGACTACACCGCCCAGGTCGGTGGCAAGAGCGTGCCGGTCAAGCTGGCCGCGGACAAGTACTACACCCTGGTCAACAGCGCCAGCGGCAACCCCCAGTTGATCGAAGAACCACCGTTCAAGAACAAGCAGAAAGCCCTGGTTCGCGTGCAGAACCTGAGCGACCAGCAACTGACCCTGAAGACCGCCGACGGCAAGACCGAAGTGGTCAAGCCGGTAGCCGCCAACGGCCGTGGCGAACGCGAAATCAACCCGGTCAAGGTCAACCTGGCGCTGTACCAAGGAGACAAGAAAGTGGGTGACGTCAAACCCGTCGCCCTGGAGCGCGGCGAAGCCGCAGTGCTGTACGTAACGGGTTCCGGCAACGCCCTGTCGCCGGTGTGGGTAACTCGCCCCGTGGCTAGCAACTGATTCCCCTGCCTCTCAACGACTATTGGAGAAACATGATGATCCCGGTAATTCTTTCTGGTGGTAGCGGTTCCCGTCTGTGGCCTCTGTCGCGCAAGCAGTTCCCCAAGCAGTTCCTGGCCCTGACCAGTGAACACACGCTGTTCCAGCAAACCCTCGAGCGCCTGGTGTTCGAAGGCATGGACACGCCGATCGTGGTCTGCAACAAGGACCACAAGTTCATCGTCCAGGAGCAACTCGCTGCCTTGAAACTGGAAACCCAGGGCATCCTGATGGAGCCGTTCGGCCGCAACACCGCGCCGGCTGTGGCCATGGCTGCCATGAAGCTGGTCAACGAAGGCCGCGACGAGCTGATGCTGGTGCTGCCCGCCGACCACGTGATCGAGGACCAGAAGGCCCTGCAACGCGCCCTGGCCCTGGCTACCGTGGCCGCCGAGCGTGGCGAGATGGTGCTGTTTGGCGTGCCGGCGACCAAGCCGGAAACCGGCTACGGCTACATCCGTTCCAGCCAGGACGCCCTGCTGCCTGAAGGCGTGGCGCGCGTGGCGCAGTTCGTCGAGAAGCCCGACGAAAAACGCGCCGCCGAGTTCGTCGAGGCCGGCGGTTACTTCTGGAACAGCGGCATGTTCCTGTTCCGTGCCAGCCGCTTCCTCGAAGAGCTGAAAAAGCACGACGGCGACATCTACGATACCTGCGTGCTGGCCCTGGAGCGCAGCCAGGAAGACGGTGATGTACTGAGCATCGACGAAGCCACCTTCGCCTGCTGCCCGGACAACTCCATCGACTACGCGGTGATGGAAAAGACCCAGCGCGCCTGCGTGGTGCCGATGTCGGCCGGCTGGAGCGACGTGGGCTGCTGGTCGTCGCTGTGGGAAGTGCACGAGAAGGACGACAACGGCAACGTCACCAAGGGCGATGTGGTGGTGCAGGACAGCCACAACTGCATGATCCACGGCAACGGCAAGCTGGTGTCGGTGATCGGCCTGGAGAACATCGTGGTGGTCGAAACCAAGGACGCCATGATGATTGCCCACAAGGACAAGGTCCAGGGCGTCAAGCAGATGGTCAAGACCCTCGACGAGCAGGGCCGCAGCGAAACCCAGAACCACCTGGAAGTGTATCGCCCGTGGGGCTCGTACGACTCGGTGGACATGGGCGGCCGCTTCCAGGTCAAGCACATCACCGTCAAACCGGGCGCCAGCCTGTCGCTGCAGATGCACCACCATCGCGCCGAGCACTGGATCGTGGTATCCGGCACCGCCGAGGTGACCTGTGACGAAAACGTGTTCCTGCTGACCGAGAACCAGTCGACCTACATCCCGATCGCTTCGGTCCACCGCCTGCGCAACCCGGGCAAGATCCCGCTGGAGATCATCGAAGTGCAGTCCGGCAGCTACCTGGGCGAGGACGACATCGAGCGCTTCGAGGATGTGTATGGGCGTACCTCCACACCGATCGAGCGTGGCATTTCGGTGAAGACCATCGCGCAGTAAGCAAGACTCTGGGGCCGCTTTGCGGCCCCGCTTTTTGAGCCACTCCCCATTTCGGGCTACGATGGTCAGACCCCGCGCAACCAAGGTCTGCAAGCCCCATGATCATCGGTGCATTCCTCATCCTCACCTGGCTGGTGCTGCTGTTGCGCTACCCGGCCAAGGCCCTGCCGATCTCGCTGGCTGCCGTATGCGGCCTGGGCCTGGTGGCCCTGTTCGTCGTCTGGCAGGACACCCGCGAAGCCTCGCAACTGGCCCGCCTGGACCTGCGCCTGAGCTACGCCCCCGAACACTGCCCCGCCGACCGTGCCCTGCAGGTACGCATGAAGAACGGCAACGACGTGCCGCTGACCGAGCTGCGCTGGCGGGTGGCGGCCTATGCACCGGGCGATACCGTGAACCTGGCCGAGAACACCTACAACGCCCCGCGCTACCGTGGGCCGGGTGAACTGCAGCCTGGGGCCGAGTGGAAAGACTGCCTGCCGTTGCCGCCCCTGCGCTCCGGGTACCGGCCGCAGACCCTGGAATTTCGGGCCGAGCACCTGCAAGGTACCTTTGCCAACTAATGTAATCGCCTGTGCGGGCCTCTTCGCGGGTAAACCCGCTCCCACAGGGACAACACAGGTCTCAAATTCTGTGGTGTACCTGTGGGAGCGGGTTTACCCGCGAAGAGGCCCGCACAGGAAAAACCAATCCTCCCCGACAACAGGCCCCAACCATGCCCACCGTCCTGATCACCGGTTGTTCCAGCGGCATCGGCCGCGCCCTGGCCGACGCCTTTCGCGATGCCGGCCACCATGTCTGGGCCACCGCTCGCAAACCAGAGGATGTCGCACAGCTGAGTGCCGCCGGCTACACCGCCCGGCAACTTGATGTGAACGACCGCGAAGCGCTGGCCCGCCTGGCCGAGGAGCTGGAAAACCTTGATATCCTGATCAACAACGCCGGCTACGGCGCCATGGGCCCGTTGCTCGATGGCGGTGTGGATGCCCTGCGCCAGCAGTTCGAAACCAACGTATTCGCCGTGGTTGGCGTTACCCGCGCATTGTTCCCACAACTACGCCGCTCACGGGGCCTGGTGGTGAACATCGGCAGCGTATCAGGCGTGCTGGTCACCCCGTTCGCCGGCGCCTACTGCGCCTCGAAAGCAGCCGTGCACGCCCTGAGCGATGCCTTGCGCCTGGAACTGGCGCCGTTTGGTGTGCAGGTCATGGAAGTGCAGCCAGGGGCAATTGCCTCGCAGTTCGCCAGCAATGCCAAGCGCCAGGCCGAGCAGGTGCTGGCGGCGGATTCGGCATGGTGGCCGTTGCGCGAGCAGGTGCAGGCTCGTGCACGGGCTTCGCAGGACAAACCTACTTCAGCGGCGGTGTTTGCCCAGGGCGTGTTGGCAGCGGTCGGGAAGTCGCCAGTGCCGGCGGTGGTGCGATTGGGAAATGGCAGTACGGCGTTGCCGTTGATGGCCCGGTTACTGCCGCGGCGGGTGCTGGACTGGGCGTTGCGCAAGCGGTTTGGCCTACTGCGCCCGCTCTGATTGATGGGTTGCCTGTGCTGGCCTCTTCGCGGGTAAACCCGCTCCCACAGGTACAGTGCAATCTTCGGAATCACACTCTCCCTGTGGGAGCGGGTTTACCCGCGAAGAGGCCGGTACAGGCAAAACAGATCAGGCAATGGAACGCAGCCCCCCGCCATCCACCCGCAAGGCAGCCCCGGTAGTAGCACTGGCCTGCATCGATGCCAGGTACACCACCATGTTCGCCACCTCCTCCACCGTCGCCAGCCGCTTGATCAGCGAGGTCGGCCGGTGCTCGGCCAGGAAGTTGGCTTCCAGCTCTTCAGTCGCCCCCCCGGTGCCAGCCAGGGTCTCGGCCAACCCGCGCGACACCGCCAGCAACGCAGTCTTGGTCATGCCGTAATGAATCATCTCGGTCGCGATCTGCAGCGCCGACTCACTGGACAGGAACACCACCCGCCTCCATTTGCGCTCGGCCATGCCCTGGGCATAGTGGCGCGACAGGCGAACGGTGAAGCACCGGTCTGGGTGCCCAGGTCGGCAGCGATGCCGATGATGCGGGCCTGGGTGCGACCGTTGAGGACCACTTCGGCCTCCTGCCTCTATGCCTTCTTCACAGGCTGTTCGTCGAACGCCTGCCAGCCACCACCCAGGGCCTTGTACAGCCCCACCAGCGCCTGCGACACCGCCGCCGAACTGTCGATCCACTGCTCCTCGCTGGCCAGCAATGCACCCTGCACCGTCAGCACATTGAGAAAGTCCACCGCCCCTTCCACATACTGTCGCTGGGCGGTTTCCAGGGCGATACGGTTCTGCCTCACTGCCTCGGCCAAGTGGTCGCGACGCAGCTGGCTGGCGTTGTACAGGCGTAGCACATCGTCGATTTCATGCCAGGCCCCCAACACCACCTTGCGGTAGTTCAGCGCCGCTTCCTGCTGCTGCGCCTCGCGCAGTTCCAGGGTGCCCTTGAGCCGGCCACCCTCGAAGATCGGCAGCGACAGCTGCGGCCCAAAGGCGAAACGGCGCGAATCCCACGCGCCGAAATCGGACAGCTGCATGGCCTGGAACCCGACATTGCCCGACAGCCGGATGCTGGGGTAGAAGTCAGCCTTGGCCACGCCAATGCTGGCAGTGGCAGCATGCAGGCGGGCCTCGGCCAGGCGAATGTCCGGGCGGCGTTCGGCCAGTTCGGACGGCAAGCCTATGGCAAACTTCTGCTGCGGCGCTGGCAGTTCGCCGCCCTGCATCAACTCGTCCTGCAGGCTGCGCGGCGGTTCGGCGGCGAGCAGGCTGAGGGCGTTGATCAGGTCATCGCGCCGCGCTTCCAGGCTTGGCAGGCGCGACTCGATCGAGGCGACCTGGGCACTGGCCTGGGCCACGTCCAGGCGCGTGGCGACACCTTCGGCCTGGCGGTTTTCCGACAGTTTCAGGCTGTGCTGGGCGACCTTGAGGTTGTCGCGGGTCACATCGATGGTGTGCTGCACGGCGCGCAGCTGGATGTAGTTACCGGCGGTTTCCGAAAGCAATGCCAGCAGCACGCCGCGGCGGTCGTTCTCGGCCACTTCGACCGTGGCATCGGCAGCCTCGACCTGGCGCCGCACACGGCCCCACAGGTCCAGCTCCCAGCCGGCCACAAGGTCACCCTGCCAGAGGTTGAAGGCTTCCTTGCCCGCCTTGCCGGACGGGTCACTCAGGCCTTCGGCACTGTTGCGCGCGCGGCTGTAGCCGGCGTTCACGTCCACCGACGGTACTTCGTCGGCCGCCACGGTGCTGCGCAGGGCGCGGCTTTGCAGCAGGCGGGCACTGGCCATCTGCAGGTCGAGGTTGCGCTCGGCAACGCGCTGGATCAAGGCACTCAGGCGTGCATCGTGAAAGCTCTCCCACCAGCGCAGTTCCAGCGGTTCGGCCTGCGGCTGGCTGGCCGCCGCCTCACCTTGCAGCGGCGCCCACTGTTGCGGTGCCTGGCTGTCAGGGCGCTGGAAGTCCGGCCCCAGGGTGCAGCCAGCCATCAACACGGCCAGCAGCAACGGGCTCAAGCATAATGCCGGTTTCATCGTGCGCTTACCTCTTTGCCGTCGAGCTTGTCGCCACGGGTGTCGATGGTCGCTTCCACCGACATGCCCACGCGCAGGCGGGCAAGCAGCGGCTGGCCATCATCGAAAACGATTTTCACCGGGATGCGCTGCACCACCTTGGTGAAGTTGCCGGTGGCGTTATCCGGCTTTACGGCGGCGAAGGTCACGCCGGTGGCCGGGGCGATGCTTTCCACATGGCCTTGCAGCTTCTCGCCGGCAAAGGTGTCGACGCTGATGCTCACCGCCTGGCCGGGCTGCACGTGGGTCAGCTGGGTTTCCTGGAAGTTGCCGACCACGTAGGCATGCTGCAACGGCACCACCGACAGCAGGCGAGCGCCCGGGTTGACGTAGGCACCGACACGCAAGGCGCGCTCGCCGACCATGCCGTCCACTGGCGCGGTGATGCGGGTGTAGGACAAGTCGAGCTGAGCCTTTTCCAGCCCCGCTTCGGCCCGCTTCAGCTGGCCGTCGGCGCTGGCCACCTGGGCGGTAAGGATATCCACCTGCTTGCGCGCCGCCACCAGTGCCGCCTGGGCATTGGCCAGGCGCGCGCGGGCCTGGTCGACCCCGCTGCGCGCCTGCTGGGCGTTCTGTACCGTGCCGGCCCCCTGCTCGGCCAGGCGGCTGTAGCGGTTGACCTCATGGTCGGCGAACGCAGCTTCGGCCTGGGCCGCTTTCACTGCGGCCTCAGCCTGGGCAATCAGCGACGCCTGGCGCTCGAGAGTGGCACGGGCATCGGCGCTTTGCGCCTGGGCCACCAGCAGCTGCGCCTGCGCGGCATCCAGCGCGGCCTGGTAGTCACGGGCATCGATGGTCGCCAGCAACTGGCCGGCTTTGACCTGCTGGTTGTCTTCCACCAGCACCTCCTTGATGAAGCCGGCGACCTTGGGCGCGACCACGGTGTAATCGGCGATCACATAGGCGTCATTGGTGCTCTGGCGGTGGTCGCTGCCGAACATCCAGGGGCCGACGATGCCGGCCAGGACGGCCACGGCAAGCACCGAGCCGATAAACAGGGTTTTGCGGTTGTTGGTCATTTCAGTGGTTCTCGAATTCATCCAGGGTTCAAGCCACCGCGCGCGGCGGATAGACCCGGGTAGGCACGAAAGGAATCAGGCAGATCAGGACCACGGCAATGCAGGCCATGGCCAGGTAGAGGTCGGCCGAGGTCAGCACCAGCGCCTGCTCGTGGATGCGCTTGGCCAGGCCAGCAGCGTTACCGTCGACCTGCGGGGCGTTGCCCAGGCTGTCCACCAGATGGTTGGAATGGAAGTGCCGGCGCAGGGTGCCCAAGGCGTCCAGCAGGCCACCGGCAATCACTGCGGCGAGGCCTTTGACGGTGTTGAACCAGGCGGAGGCGAACGGGCCTTCCTGCGGGGTCATACCGTTGGTGGACAGCATCAGCAACGGCAACACCGCCATCGGCTGGCCGAACACCTGCAGCAGGTAGAACGGGTAGAAGTCGCCACGGATCCACTCGCTGGTCAGCAAGCTGCTGCCGACACAGGACACCGCCAGCATCGCCAGGCCGATGCCCAGCACCCAGCGGCAGTCCACCGCACGGATGTTGCACAGCGCCGCCGTCAGTGGCAGGGCGATCAGTTGCGGCATGGCGACCAGCATCATCAGCGGGCTGGTCTGCGCCGGGCGGTAGCCCTGGATCTGCGCCAGGTAGGCCGCCGGAATGCTGCCTACGCCCGAGAGCACGATCAGTACGCCGGCCAGGGTCACCAAGGCGAAGCTCAGGTTGCGCCGCGACAGCATACGCAACTGGAAGAACGGCAGCGGTTCGGACCATTCGTTGTACATGAACAGCACCAGCAACAGCAGGCCACCGCCGAGCAGCCAGCAGATCAGCGGCGAATCGAACCAGCCCCAGCGGTCGCCCAGCGAAAGGCCCAGCACGATGCAACTGATGGCAGGCAAGCCGAGCAGCACGCCGCGCCAGTCGAACTGCTTGAAGCGCTCCAGGCGCAGCGGGTCCTGCGGCAGGCCCCAACCGACGCAGGCAATGGCCAGCGCCGAGGGCAGGATGATCTGCCAGAACGCCCATTGCCAACCGACGTATTCCGTCCACAGCCCTGCCAGCGGCGTGCCGAGGTTGGGGCCGAAGGTGGCGGTAAGCGCATAGCAGGCCAGGCCATAGACCTTGATGCCCGGTGGCAGGAAGCGCAGGGCCACACTCATCAGCATCGGCGGCAAGGCGCCAGAGGCAAAGCCCTGGAGCACACGCAGCAGCATCAGGCTGTGCAGGTTGGGGGCGAACGGTTGCAGCAGGCCGAGCACGGCGAACAGACCGATGGCGCTCATGGTGAAGCGCCGCAGTGAGAACGTGGTGGCCAGCCATGGCGCGAAGGCCATGGCCGAGACCGAGGCGGCACTGTAAACCGCGAGCAGCCAGGCACCTTCGTCGGCACCGATACCCATGGCCCCGCGGATATCGGCCAGGGAGATCTTGGTCACCGACTCGTTGAGGCCCGCGCACAATACGGCCAGCAACACACCGAACAGCCCGACCACTACCTGCAGGCCAAACGCAGTCTGCGCAGGGGCAGCCGGCGCAGGGGCGGCGGCAATCGCGGCAGACGGGGCGGACAGGGAACTCATGGGCAGACATCTCCAGCAACAATTTGCGACTGGAGCAAGTCTAAGAAGGTCGAATGCTGACGAAAACTGACTTCTCGATAGGTTTATGTTGCGTCAGGCGCAATCCACTTCAAAACCGAGTCGCCTGCTTCGCGGGTGAACCCGCTCCCACAGGTACAACACACCTCTCAAGGCTTGAGATGTCTTCTGTGGGAGCGGGTTCACCCGCGAAAAGGCCGGCCCAGGCAGAACATCACTCAAGGGTCAACGCTGCAACAGGCCTTCAGGGTCTGCCGCAACCACCGATGCGCCGGGTCATTGTGAAACCGCGGGTGCCAGGCCTGCAGCACGGTCACCCGCTCCAGCGGCACCGGGATCTCGAACGAACGCAGCGGCAACCCGAGCTTGTGCACGCTGTTGAGGATGTTTGCCGGCATCGGCAGGATCAGGTCGGAATCCGGCAGCGAGAACAGCGCCGAGTGAAAACTCGGGGTAATCAGCGCCACCCGCCGTTGCACCCTGAAGTTGGCCAGCTCCACGTCGATCGGCCCATTGGCCCGACCACGGCGGGACACGCTGATCTGTGGATAACTGGCAAAACTGTGCGCCGTGATCGGCTGCTCGAAAATCGGGTGGTCACGCCGTGCCAGGCCCACGTAGTAGGTCTGGAACAGGCTCTGCACCTTGATCTCCGGCCCCAGGTCCACGGTCGAGCTGATGATCAGGTCGGTACGCCCGTCGCGCAGCACGCTGTCGTCATCGCCGCCGGGGCTTTCCGGCACGAAGCGCAGCACCGTGCGCGGCGCCTGCTCGTGCATGCGCCGCAGCAACTGGGCGCCGTAGAGGGCGATGAACAGGTCATTGGTGCGAATGTTGAAGGCTCGGTCGAGCTTGGGCAGGTCGACCTCGTCAGCACTGCGGAACACCTCGCCAGCCTGCTCCACCAGTGTCGCCACCTGCTCGCGCAGGGCCAGCGCCCGTGGCGTCGGCACCAGGCCACGCCCGGCGCGCACCAGGATCGGATCACCCAATGCATCGCGAATACGCCCCAGGGTCCGGCTCATCGCCGCCGGGCTCAGGTTCATGCGCTGCGCCGCGCCGACCACGCTGCCCTCGTCAAGCAGTGCATCGAGGGCGACGAGCAGGTTCATGTCCGGGAGTTGCATGGCCGTTTTCCGTTACCGCTGTGGGGAATGGCGATGGTAGCAGGTTGGTGGATTGCACCAGACGCAATGCGCTCGTGCGTGGTGGGGCATTTATCCTGAGGGTGGGTTGAGCCAAGAATGAGGAACGGCAGGTTCGGCCTCTTCGCGGGTAAACCCGCTCCCACAGTGGCTGCACAGATTCTGAATATTGTGGCGCACCTGTGGGAGCGGGTTTACCCGCGAAGAGGCCAGAACAGACAACCCCTTAGCCAGCCTGGAACAAGGATTCCACATGCCCAGCCCCGTCCTGATCGCTATCGATGCCTCCCCTGCATCCACCGCCCTGCTCACCCTCGCCCGCCGCTACTGCCGCACCGGCGAGCACGAATTGCACGTGCTGCTGGCCATCGACTCTACCTTCGCCGTCCACGACCAACCTGCGCCCTACACTGCAGAAGAACTGGAAGAATACCCCGCCGCCTGCGAAGAGCAGCACCAGGCCGACCACGCCGTGGCCGAGGCAGTGCGCGACTTGCAGCAAGCCGGATTCGCCTGCCAGGGCTGCATGGTGGCCGGGCAGCCGGTCGAGGCGATCGTGGCCACGGCGCAGGAACTGAATTGTGAACTGATCATCATGGGCCACCGCCACCTGTCGCGGCTGGGGCGGCTGCTGGACCCCTCGATCAGCGCGAAGGTGATTGATCGGGTGCAAGTACCGGTGTTGGTGGGGGCGGCGAGTGCATGACTTGAGAGGTGTATCGCCTGAGAGATCGAGCGCCGCCCGCGCGGCGCTTGATCCCAGGCGACATACTTCTCAAGGCGAACTCGGCTTCACCACCACCGTACAAGTCGTCCCCGCCGCCAGCAAAAAACCGTCCGGCACTTCATCGATGTGAATGCGCACCGGCACCCGCTGCGCCAGCCGTACCCAGTTGAAGGTCGGGTTCACATCGGCGATCAACTCGCGGCTCTGTGGATTGTCGCGGTCATAGATGCCACGGGCGATGCTCTCCACATGCCCCTTGATGCGCTCGCCGCTCATCATCTGCAGCTCGGCCTGGTCACCCACCTTCACATGCGGCAGCTTGGTCTCCTCGAAGAACCCGTACACCCAGAACGAGTTCTCGTCGACCACCGCCATCACCGCTTCGCCGGTACGCGCGTAGTCACCCTTGTGGATATTCAGGTTGGTCACGTAGCCGTCCACCGTGGCCAAGATTTGCGTGCGCTTGAGGTTCAGCTCGGCCGCGGCCAGTTCGGCAAGGGCCTGCTGATAGTCCGCCTGGGCGGAGTTGGCGATGTTGCTGGCGTCGTCGCGGTTTTCCTTGGAGATCACCAGGTTGTCCATGTCGGCACGGCGCTTGGCGTTGACCTTGCGCATCTCCCAGGTGGCCTTGCGCGATGCAACCAGCGCCCTGGCCTGGTCGACTGCCAACTGGTAGTGCTCGGGGTCGATCTGGATCAGCAGGTCGCCCTTCTTCACCCGCTGGTTGTCCTTGACCGGCACATTCACCACATAGCCAGGCACATCGGCAGCGACGTTGATGATGTCGGCACGCACACGGCCGTCGCGGGTCCAGGGCGTGGTCATGTAATGCAGCCACAACTGGCGACCGATCACCACGGCAGAGGCCAGCACCAACAGGGTGGCGATCAGGCTGAAGAACTTTTTCATCGAAGGATTCTCACCAGTAGAGCGACAGCGCCAGGGCGCCGAACAGGCAGACGAACAGGCTCAGGCGCAGTAGCGCCGGGTGCCAGAAGAAGCGGTAGCCATCATGGCTGGCGATGAACCGGTCCAGGCCCCAGGCCAGGCCCAGGGCGAACAGGAACATCAAGGTCATGGTGGGCATGTACACGCCATGGAAGGCGATTTCACGGGGCATGGTTTCACGGAGCATCGTGCAGTCCTTTCGCCGGTGCCAACGGCGACTGTGGGTCGAGCAGGGAAGAACGGATGAAGTGCAGGTAGCTTTGCACCCGGCGTAGCACCGACGTGTCGAAGTGCCGGGCGAACGGCTCGTCGGTGGCCTGCACGCGAGAGATGGCATGGTCCACCGCCACCAAGGCGCGCTCGTGGTTGCTGGCGTTTGGCTGCAGGAACAGCCGGGTCAGCGCACGGCCCATGACCCGGATGGCCTGGCGCCACGGCTGCGACTCGGCGTACGCCGGGTGCACCGGGGCGCGGGCCTGCTCCTTGCGCAGCTCGATGATGGCGTGGCCGATTTCCAGCACGGTGAACATCCAGCCCATCAACTGGCTTTGTACCTGCGGCTTTCCGGCTGCCAAGCCATAAGCCTGGTGCAGCAGATCGCGGGTGCGGCTTTCGAAGGCCGACCCCAGGCCACGCAGACGTCCGCTGATGGCGAACAGTACCTGCTCACGCAGTTCCTGCTCCAGGCGGTTCCACAACCAGCGGCTGTTGGGCGGCAGGATGATCGCCCCGGCCGCCGCACAGACGAACATGCCAATGACCATGCCGATGTAGTCGTTGATGAAAGTGTACGGGTCATACACCGTGAGGTTGTTCGGCACCGAACCAATGGCGAAAAACACCAGCAAGCCGATGCCATAACCGGCATAAGCCGGGCGGGAGGAGAGAAACGCCCCCAACACGAACACTGGCGCCAACACCATGCACAGCAAGGGGAAACCGTCGATCCAGGGGAACACGAAGAAGGTTTCGAAGAAGCCGACGAAGGCGCCGATGGCCGTGCCGCAGGCCATCTGGAACGACATGCGCTTGGGGTTCGGCGAAGCCGCCGAGAGGCCCACGGTGACGGTAGCGATCAAGGTCATCATGCCGCCGCTGGGCCAGTCGCTGAGCAGCCAGTAACTGCCCAGCAGCAACAGCACTGCCGAAGCGCGCACGCCGGCGGCCAGCGATACCAGCCAGCTGGTCTGCGCCACGTAGGGCTCATCCCACTGCTCACGTTCGTGCCGGTGTGCGGCCAGCGAGGCGTGGGTTTCGGCGTAGCTGTACATTTCGTCGACGAAGCGGTAAAGCAGCTCGAAGGCGGTGTGGAAGTCCAGCAGGTCAGACTCGCTCGGCTCGGTCGCCAGGTACTCGGCGCGCAGGCCGCGCACCTGGGCCTGCAGGCCTTCCTTGTAGGCGGCCAGCTCCAGGGTCAGGCGCAGCGCATCGGCGTCGGTCAGCGCCCGGCCCACGTAGGGCTGCAACAGCTCCACCAGGGTGTTCAGGCCCGGTTCGATGGCACCGACAATCTGCAACGGGCCACGGGCGCGCAGGCGCTCCAGCAAACGGTGCAGGGCATTGAAGCGCGTGCTGATGGCCATGAACTCGCTGTTCATGCGCACCAGGCGGCCAGAGCGCCGGCGCATGTGCGGGTCTTCGAAGGCGGTGACGTTGCGCAGGCTTTCCAGGCCCACTGCCTCGGCGACAAAGCGCACGTTGCTGCTCTCGAAGCGGTCCCGCTGGCTGTCGCCACGCAGGGCTTCGACCACCACCCCGGCGAACACGCCAAAGCGCTGGTACAGGGCGTTGCGCATGGCGGCACTGGCCGACTGCGGCAGGACCGCGGCGCTGACGAAGGTCGACACCAGAATGCCCAGGGCGATCTCCAGCACCCGCCATACTGCCGCCATGAAGGCCTGGTCAGGGTGCTCCAGCACCGGCAGCCCGATCATCGCCGCAGTGTAGCCGGCAAGCACGAAGCCATAGGCGCGGAAGGTGCGGTAGCGCATGGCTCCGGCCGAGCACAGGCCTACCCACAGGGCCAGGCTTGGCAGGAACAGCTCGGTGTTCTGCGGGAAGATGGCGATCAGCGCCACCATCATCGCCGAGCCTGCCAGAGTGCCGAGCACCCGGTAGAAGCTCTTGGCAAAAACATGCCCGCTTTGCGGCTGCATGACGATGAACACGGTGATCATCGCCGTGCGCGGTTGCGGCAGCTCCAGGCGCATGGCCAGCCACAGGGTGATGAACGCAGCAGTCAGCACCTTGAAGATGTACACCCAGGTCACCCCGTCGGTGCGCGCCCAGGCAAAGAAGCCCCGGCGCCATTCCAGGCTCTGCAGCCAGCGCAAGGGCAAACTGGAAGTGCTCATTCGGCGTTATCCGGCTTCTTGTCGAAAATGGCCAGGGTGGCCGGGGTTTTCGGCGCTACCTGGCGCTCCTCTTTCGGTACGTCCTGACCGGCCTGCAAGCCGCCGCCCAGGGCGGTGACCAGATCGGCATGGGCGATCAGGCGGGCGGCCTGCACCTGCTGCTGTACCTGTTGCTGGCGGAACAACAAGGTCTGTGCGTTGAGCACGTTGAGGTAGTCGGTAAGACCACGCTGGAAGGCGACCATGGCGATGTCGTAGGTTTTCTGCACGGCCGCGACCGACTCGGCGGCGAAGTGCGACTGCTCTTTCATCGACTCGCGGCGGATCAGCTGGTCGGAAATATTCTTCAGCGCACCGACCACGGTCTGGTTGTAGCGCGCCACGGCCACGTCATAGCCCGCCGAGGCCACGCCCAGCTGCGAGCGCAGGCGGCCACCGTCGAAGATCGGAAGGCTGATGGCCGGGCCGACGTTGTAGTTGAACTTGCGCCCGGTGAGGAATTCCAGCGGGCCACCGCCGGTTGCCATGAAGCCAAGGCTGCCGACCAAGTCGACGTTGGGGAAGAAGCCGGCGTGAGCAACATCGATGCCACGCGCCTGCGCGGCTACCTGCCAACGGCTGGCAACCACGTCGGGGCGCTGGCCGACCAGTTCGGCCGGCAGGTTTGACGGCAGCTTCAGCGGCGCGGCCAGGGCCAGGCTCGGGCGCTGCAACTGCGCGCCTTCGCCCGGGCCCTTGCCGGCCAGGGCGGCCAGCTGGTTACGGGCCAAGGCAATTTCTTCGTCGAGGCTGTCGAGCTGGCGGTGGGTTTCCGGCAGCGGTGCTTCGGCCTGGCTGACTTCGAAATGGGTGCCGATGCCGGCATCCAGACGGCGCTTGGCCAGGGCCAGGATCTGCTCCTGCTGTTCCAGCTCGGCCTTGACGATATCGCGCTGGGCGAAGTGCAGGCTCAGCTGAATGTAGGCGCGCACTACGTTGTTCTGCAGCTCCAGCTGCGCCTGGCGGGCTTCGGCCACGCTCATGTGCGCCTGGTCCACAGCCTGCTCGCTGGCATTGCGTTCGCGGCCCCACAAGTCGAGCGCGTAGCTGAAGCCAATCGCGGCGTTGTTGTCCCAGGTGTTGGCGCCGGACAGCGCGCCCGGGCCGTAGAACTGGTCTTCAGGCCAGTTGTGGCGCTTGAGCGTGGCCTGGCCATTGGCCTGGAGCTTTTCCGCCGACTCGACCACACCGGCCATGGCCCTGGCTTCGCGTACCCGCGCCGCAGCCATGGCCAGGCTCGGGCTGCCGGCCACGGCCAGGGCAACCCAGCGGTCCAGCTGTGGGTCGCCATAGGCGTGCCACCACTGTTGGTCGGGCCAGTGGGCGTCGGTCGCGGCTTCGCGTATGGCCGCATCGGTTGTCAGGGTGTTGGCTTGCAGCGTCTTGCTTTGCGGGGCAATGCCCCAGGTTCCGATACAGCCGCTCAAGGTGAGGGCAAGGGCACAGGCACTGAACGCATTGAGCGTTCTGATGATGCGACGCGGCACAGCTGCGATTTCCCGAGGAAGAGGTGAAGAGGCCGGGCAATTCTAGGGGGCGGCAGCACTGGCGATAAGCGTGGATTCCTGCGAATCTTTGTTACCAAAACAGCGATAATCCGCCTTTGGTCGAAGGCAACTTTTCATCTTTTTTACGTTACTTCGTGACACAATTTTGTCCTCTACATCGAGAGTGACCCATGGACACCCTGCAAAACATGCGTGCTTTCAGTTGCGTAGCCCAACTCGGCAGCTTTACCGCTGCCGCCGGGCAACTGGATACGACCACCGCGAACGTGTCGCGGGCGGTCTCCAACCTGGAAGCCCATCTGCAAACAAGGCTGCTCAACCGTACCACCCGCCGCATTGCGCTGACCGAAGCCGGCAAGCGCTACCTGATGCGTTGCGAACAGATTCTTACCTATGTCGAAGAAGCCGAGGCCGAGGCCAGTGACGCCCATGCCCGCCCGGCCGGGATGTTGAAGGTGCACTCGATGACCGGTGTCGGCCAACATTTCGTGGTCGATGCCATCGCCCGCTACCGCGAATCGCACCCGGACGTGACCTTCGACCTGACCATGGCCAACCGCGTGCCCGACCTGCTCGACGAGGGCTATGACGTGTCCATCGTGCTGGCAACCGAGCTGCCCGACTCGGGGTTCGTGTCGCAGCGTCTGGGCATTACCTACAGCATTGTCTGCGCCTCGCCCGCCTACATCGCCCGCCACGGCGTGGCACACAAGCCTGCCGACCTGCTCAAGCACGCCTGCCTGCGCATGGTCAGCCCTGTGATCCCGCTGGAAAAGTGGCTGTTCGACGGGCCGGAAGGCCAGGAAATGGTCAACATCACCAGCTCGCCGTTCATGGTCAATACTGCCGATGCCATGAAGACCGCAATCCGCAGCGGCATGGGCGTGGGCGTGCTGCCGATCTATTCGGCCATCGACGGCCTGCGCGACGGTAGCCTGGTACGGGTGCTGCCCGAGTACCGGCTGCAGGAGCTGAACCTGTACGCCATCTACCCGTCGCGGCAGTACCTGGATGCCAAGATCAAGACCTGGGTCGAGTACCTGCGCAACTCGCTACCGGAGATTCTGGCAGCCCATGAGGCGGACCTGAAAACCCATCAGGTGATGATCGCCAACTAAAAAGCTGCTGCATTGCCAGGGCAGACAATGGTAGGTTGCTAACCATTGTTTCCAGCGCCAGGCCCCTGGGAGGGCTCCGCCCTCCATTCGCAGCACAAGGCTGCTCCTACAAAAGCGCCCAGCGCCGTCCCTGGTAGGAGCAGCCTTGTGCTGCGAATGACCGCATCGCGGTCAACTGCCCGGCATTCCCCTAGCCTTGCAGAGAAGAAGTTGCCCGATGAAAAAGACCGTCCTGGCCTTCAGCCGTATCACCCCGGCCATGGCCGAGCGCCTGCAGCAAGACTTCAACGTGATCGTGCCGAACCCCAAGCTCGGCGACATCAACGCCCAGTTCAACGAAGCCCTGCCCGAAGCCCATGGCCTGATCGGCGTTGGCCGCAAGCTCGGCCGGGCGCAACTTGAAGGCGCGGCCAGGCTGGAAGTGGTATCTAGCGTGTCGGTCGGCTACGACAACTATGACCTGGACTACTTCAACGAACGCGGCATCGCCCTGACCAACACCCCCGACGTGCTGACCGAAAGCACCGCCGACCTGGGCTTCTCGCTGATCATGGGCTGCGCCCGCCGCACCGCCGAGCTGGATGCCTGGACCAAGGCCGGCAACTGGCAGGCCACCGTGGGCCCGGCCCACTTCGGCAGCGATGTGCATGGCAAGACCCTGGGCATCGTCGGCATGGGCAACATCGGTGCCGCCATTGCCCGTCGCGGCCGGTTCGGGTTCAACATGCCGGTCATCTATTCCGGCAACAGCCGCAAGACCGCGCTGGAGCAAGAGCTGGGGGCGCAGTTCCGCAGCCTGGAGCAACTGCTGGCCGAAGCCGATTTCGTCTGCATCGTGGTGCCATTGTCCGATACGACCCGCAAGCTGATCGGTGCGCGTGAGTTGCAACTGATGAAACCGAGCGCGTTCCTGATCAACATCGCCCGCGGGCCGGTGGTGGACGAAGCTGCGCTGATCGAGGCACTGCAGAACGGCACCATTCGCGGTGCGGGCCTGGACGTGTACGAGAAAGAGCCGCTGAGCGACTCGCCGCTGTTCAAGCTGCCCAATGCCCTGACCTTGCCGCACGTTGGCTCGGCCACTGCCGAAACCCGCGAAGCCATGGCCAACCGGGCAATCGACAACCTGCGTGCGGCGCTGCTGGGTGAGCGGCCGCGGGACCTGGTGAACCCGCAGGTGTGGAAGGGCTGATAGCCTTTTACTGCCTGCACCGGCCCTTTCGCGGGTAAACCCGCTCCCACAGGTATTGCACAGGCTCTGAGGTCTGTGGGGTACCTGTGGGAGCGGGTTTACCCGCGAAGAGGCCGGTGCAGGCAACACATTACCTATTTGGCCACCACTACACCCTCAGCCACCCTGGCCTTGGGCTTGCGAAACACCAGCACATTCCCCGCCATCACCGCCACCAGCCCCAGCAGGGCCGGCGCCGTCCACTGATACCCCTCGGCCACCGCCGACACATTCAACGCCACCAACGGGAACAGCACCGTACAGTACGCTGCCCGCTCCGGCCCCATGCGCCCGACCAGGGTCAGGTAGGCGGTAAAGGCGATCACCGAGCCCGGCACCACCAGGTACAGCAACGAGCCGATATACCGCACGTTCCATTCCATGCTGAACGGCACGCCACTGACCACGCAGAACACCGCCAGCATCGCTGCCCCGTACACCATGCCCCAGGCATTGGTGGTCATGGGCTTGAGCCCGGCCTTCTGCTGCATGCTCGACAGCATGTTGCCTGCCGAGAAACACAGCGTACCAAGCAGGGCCAGGCCAAGGCCGTAAAGGGTTTCGCGGCTGGCCGCGTGGTGGGAAAGCTCCGGCCAGAACAGCAGGCCCAGGCCGAACAAGCCCAGGGCGCCACCGCCGAGCACGTTGCTGGCGATCTTCTGGCCAAAGAAGATCCGTGCGTTCAGCGCGTTCCACAGTGTGGCGGTGGAGAACACCACGGCGATCAGGCCGCTGGCGATCCACTGGCTGGCACTGAGGAAGCAGATGAAGTTGACGCAGAACAGGCACAGGCCCTGGGCCAGACAGATCTGGTGGCCACGCCGGTTCATCGGCTGCAGGCGGCGGGTGAGCAGCAGGAAGGCGAACAGGATCAGCCCGGCCAGGGCGAAGCGGTAGACGATCGAGACCGGAATGGCGACCACGCCCAGCTGGAGTTTCAGGGCGATCCAGGTGGTGCCCCAGATCAGGACAGTTAGCAGGTAGAGTGACAGGTTCATGGCGGCGGTTCCTTGGGCCTTTCAAGATCGGTGCCCGGCGCTTCGCGGCTCAAGCCGCTCCCACAGGGACCACGCTGCCCTTGAGGCTGGCGCGGTCCCTGTGGGAGCGGGTTCACCCGCGAATCGAGGGCGCAGCCCTCGCCGAGGCGTTTCAGTGTTCTCCTGTCGAACACCCACGCGCTTGCACAAACTTGCGCATTTGTCCCGCTGCTAGCTGTAAGCCTGCCCAAGGCGCAGTAGGATGGCTGGCAAGAGGAGCCGCCCATGACCCCACTCACCCAACTGCAAGTATTCAACGCCATGCACGCCTCGCCCCACGCCCGGCTGGAGCTGAGCGCGCACCTGGGCGACGGGCTGGCAGCAGCGTTGTGGAGCAACCGCGACGATGCCCGCGACTACCAGGCACCGAGTCATCACACCCTGTCGTGCTACATCGCCGACGGCACCGGCACCTTCCGCCGCCAGCGCCCGGGCGACAAAGGGGCGCCCGACAAGCTGTGCGTGATGCCGGCCGGGCACGAGTCGAACTGGGTGGTCAATGGCGCGATCCGCCTGGCACACCTGTATGTCAGCGAGGCGCAATTCGCCCTGGGCTGTGTGCGCCTGCTCGACCGTGAACCGCGTGAGCTGCAACTGCAGGAAGCGACCTTCCTCGATGACCCGCAGCAGGCCACGCGCTTTCGCCAGCTGATAACCCTGGACTGGGATGAACCTGGCGAACGCCTGCTGGCCAGCAGCCTGGCGCACGAGATCGTCGACCATGCGCTGCTCAGCCAGGTCGGGCTGCGTCAGGGCCTGCGCCTGAAAGGCGGGCTGGCACCGAGACTGCGCCGGCAACTGGTCGACTACATCGAAGCGCACCTGGACCAGCCCATTACCCTGGGTGAACTGGCCTTGCGCTGCAACCTGTCCGAATACCACTTTGCCCGTATGTTCCGCGCCAGTTTCGGGCTGCCGCCGCACCAGTATCTGCTGGCTCGGCGGCTGCATCGGGCCTGCCAGCTGTTGCGGCTGGGGGTGATGCCGTTGGGGGAGATTGCCCTGTTGTGCGGGTTTGCCAGTGCCAGCCATTTCAGCAACCGGTTCCGCCAGGCGCTCGGTGCAACACCGGGCGAATACCGTTCGGCCATTCGCGGCTAAAGCCGCTCCCACAGGGGCCGCGCCACCTTCAAGGGCAATGCAGTACCTGTGGGAGCGGCTTTAGCCGCGAAGAGGCCGGTACAGGCTGGCCTAGAACTCGAAGGTACTGGACAAGCTCACCTGCCGTGCATCGCCAATGGCCACAAAGTACTGGTTCACCGCCGAGCTGTAGTAAACCTTGTCGAACAGGTTCTTCACGTTCAGCTGCACCAGCACCTTGTGCTCGTCGAGCCTGGTCTCGTAGCTGGCAAAGGCATCGGCCACGGTATAGGACGGCAAGTCGAAGGTATTGGTCGAGTTACCAGCCCGCTCGCCTACGTAGCGTGCCCCAGCGCCAAGACGCAACCGGTCGCCGCCGAACAGGCTGCCGTAGTCATACACCGCCGACAGCGAACCACTGTGCCGGGCTACGTTCTGCAGGCGGTTGCCCTTGAGGTCCGGGTCTTTGGTCACTTCAGCATCGGTGAAGGCATAGCTGCCAATCAGGCTCCAGCGCTCGCTCAACTGCCCCGTCAGGTCCAGCTCGACACCCCGTGAGCTGACCTCTCCGGCATTGCTGTACACCGTTTCGCGCGTACTGGTATCAAAGTTGGAAACCAGCACGTTGCGCTTGGTGATATCGAACAACGCCAGGGTACCCGTGAGGCGGCCCGGCATGTCGAGCTTGGCGCCCAGTTCCCACGATTTGCCCTCTTCCGGCGCCACCGACGAGTCAAGCACCACGTTGCCGACCAGCGGCGCGATGGTGGAGTTGGGCTTGAACGACTCACTATAGCTGCCATAAAACGACAGCTGCTCGTCCACCTTGTAGACGATACCTGCATGCGGCACCCACGCCTGGCCATTGATGTCGGTGTTGGCCTTGAACGGGCGGCCACGGCCAGCGTACTGATCGAACTGCTGGAAGCGCGCACCAGCCACCAGGATCCAGTGATCATCCAGGTGCAGCGCGTCCTGCACGAACAACGCGTCAGTGCGTAGTTTGTCGGTCTGGTCGCTGTCACTGGCTTTTACGGTGGTGCCCTCCACTTCCTGACCGTAGACCGGATTCGTATAGCTGAAGGTGGATTGGGCGGTCTGCCGGATCATGTCACCGCGGAAAATCTTGCGGTCTTCATGATCGACACCGAACAGCAGGTCATTCTGCATCCCGGCCAGTTCCACATTGCCGGCCAGGCTCAGGGTGGCGAACTGGTCACGGCTCATGGCGTTGTGGGTGCCGTCGATGCTGCGCGACAGCGTGCCGTTTTGTTCATTCACGCCGGTCACCCGTACCTGGCTGGCATCATAGGTTTCGCGGTTGAAGCTGTAGCCGAAGTGCAGCTTCCAGTCATCGGCCAGTTGGTGGTCGACTTCCAGACGATACAGGTCGGAACGCCCCTCCATGTCGTTGAAGGGCTCGTCCAGGCGCCGCGTGGCAGGGATGTCCAGCGGATGGCCGTTGTTGCCGAACGCCGTACCACGGTCGAAGGGGGAGAGAAATTCGCGGTGCTCGTAGGCCAGCACCACCTGGGTATCTTCACCCAGCCAGGCCAGCGACGGCGCCACCAGCGATTCGCGGTGCACGCCGTAGTTGCGCCAGTAGTCCTCATCTTCGTGGTCGACGATCAGGCGATAGGCGAAGTTGCTGTCGCCCAGCGCACCGGTGCTGTCGAGCCCGCCGCCGCTGCCGTTCTTGCCGCTACCGTAGGTGGACCCACGCACGGTCAGGGCGTTGTACTGCTCAAGTTGTGGGCGCTTGCTGACCACGTTGATCACCCCGCCCGGGTCCTGGATGCCGTACAGCAGCGAGGCCGGGCCCTTGAGCACTTCGACCCGCTCGGTGCTGGCGTTGAGGTTGCGGCCCTGCACGACCGGCATGCCATCGCGCATGATCGAGCCGTCGCGGTTGTCGCCGAAGCCGCGCTTCATCACCGTGTCGGAGGTGCCGCCGAAGTTGTTGCCCTGGGTGATGCCGCTGACGTTGGCCAGGGCGTCGTCGAGGTTGCGCGGGGCCTGGTCACGGATGACCTGAGCCGGTACCACGTTGATCGCCTGGGGGATGTCCTGGCTCGGGCCTTGCCCGCGCATGATCGAGGCCGTGGCCGGGGGCTGGTAGCTGTATTCGTCCAGTTGCGAGGTCACGGTGGTGGCCTGCAGGTTGAGGGCGCCGGAGGTGTCCACCGCTTCGAGGGTGAGGGTGCGTGCATCGACGCGGCGCCAGGCCAGCCCGGTAGTGCCCAGCAACTGTTGCAGGGCCTGCTCGGCGCTGTACCTGCCGTTCAGCGCCGGCGCCTGCACGCCTGGCAGTTCCAGGGTGTAGACCACGCTCTGACCGGTGGTGCGGCTGAAGGCGCTGAGTGCCTGGGCCAGGGGTTGCGCCGGCTGGGCAAAGGCGTACGCCTGCTGTTGCTCGGCGGCGCAGGCCAGGGGGGCGACAGCGAGTGCCGGGAGCACGGAAAGGCCTAGCCAGAGGGGGACACAACGCGGGGTGAACTTCATGGACGCTGACCTGTGAGAGGGATATGACTGCGAATGAATCGCACTTCCACTCATTACACGGATGCCACGTCCTGTTACCTCACCCGCTATCTGAAAATATTTTTGCCTGTGCGGCCCCCTTCGCGGGTGAACCCGCTCCCACGGGTACTGCACAGGATTTGAAACTTGCGCCCCTCCTGTGGGAGCGGGTTCACCCACGAAGAGGCCGGCACAGGCGACTACCGGATCAGGGTCAACCGCCCCAGTACAGTCTGCCGCGAAAAGCCCATTACCTTGCCCAGCGAATCCAGCGCCAGCAACGGCTCGGCCACCGGGAAACTACCACTGACCTTGCGCTGCCCCAGGTCACCATCGAGCAACAGGATGCGCCCCGGATAGTAATGCCCCAAGTCCTCGACCACCTGCGCCAGCGGCACCTGGTAGTAATTCAGCCAGCCCTGGCGCCAGGCCAGACGGTTGTCGCTGTCCACCGACTGAGTGTCACCTACCCGGCCTGCGGAGTATGCCACCTGCTGATTGGCCGTCAGTTCACGCGCCAAGGCGCCCTGTGCCGGGCTCACCGCCACACGCCCGCTGCGCACCATGACCTGGGCGCCCTCGCCCTGCTCGCGCACCTCGAACTGGGTACCGAGCACACGCACCTCGCCGCCACCTGCTTCGACCAGGAACGGCTCGCCGGTATGCGTGACCTGAAAGAACGCTGCACCATGTAGTAGTCGCACACGACGCTCGCCGTGGGCGAAATCGACCGCAATTGCACTGGCCGCATCAAGTGTCACCTGCGACTGGTCGGCCAAGGTCACCTGACGAACGTGCCTGCCACTGCTGTAGTCCGATCGCAATTCCTGCAACCAGTAACCCGGATGCCAACCACCAGCAACGCCGACAGCCAGCACCATGCAGGCCGCCATCGCCAGCGCTGCTCCCCGCCACCACGCGCCACGGGCCGGCGGCCTGGCCATGGCATCAAGGTAGCGTTGCAGGGCTTCCTGTTCTTCGGCGGCCAGCTGCGCCGCCGGAGCGGCGCTGCTCTGCCACAGCGCCTGGGCCTGGTCATAGGCCGCACGGTGCCCGGGGTCGGCCAACAACCAACGCTTGAACGCCGCCCCCTCGGCCTGCGCGGGCTGCTCGTTGATTCGGCTGAGCCATTGCAGCGCGGCCCGGGACTGCGCCTCGGTAATCTGCGGTAAACGGCTCATCGGCGGGCACTCCCTGGCCGGCGTGGGGTGGACGCGGGCTCGGCAACACTCGCCTTGCACGCTTCGAGGGCGCGCATCATATGCTTTTCCACAGCACTCTGGGACAGTTGCATGGCCTTGGCGATCTCGCCGTACTTGCAGCCGTGGATGCGGTTGAGCAGGAAGATCTGCCGGGTGCGTTCAGGCAAGGCGCGCAAGGCAGCTTCGATGCGCTGCAAGTCGTGGTCGACCTCCACGGCCTGCTCCGGCGCCTGGGTCATGGCCGCTTCATCCACCGGCAGCACAGCTTCGACCACGCGTTCACGGCTGCCTTCGCTGCGCAGGTGGTCGATGGCCAGGTTGCCGGCGCAACGCAGCAGGTAGGTGTCCAGCGCCTCGACCTTGACCTCAGGGCGGCGCCAAAAGCGCAGGAACAACTCCTGGACCAGGTCCGATGCGGTGGCCCGGCAGCCGACCCGGCGGCTCACCAACGCCTCCATGCGTGCCCGCTGGGCCTGGAACACCTGGACGAAGCGCGCACGCCCGCCGCCGCTTTCGGCATCCGCCTCGATCATTTCGCCTGGCTCGCTCACCGGGTCACTCGGCGAACACGAACAGCAGCGGCCCCAGCACCACGCTGACGGCAGCCAGGCCCAGCAGCAGGCGGGGCTGGTATGGCAGGCCAAACACCCAAAGGGTCACCGCGGCCATCATCACTGCGGTCCACTCCACCAGGCCGTGGGCCCAACCGCGCAGGTGCACGCTGAGCACCAGCGACAGCACCAGCAACAGCCAGCCGGCGCTACGCAACAGGCGCAACTGCCCCGGGTGCGGCTTGCGCCCGAGCAGGTCGGCGAAGTGTTTCTCCATTCCCAGGCACAAGGCGACGAAACCTGCGAAGGCGATCAGTGCATTCCCCAGCATCAGCTTGCCTCCGCCGTTTCAGTGCTCGGTTTTTTTGCTGCACGAGGGGCGCGCTTGGCTATCGGCTTCGGGCTGCGCAACATCTTGCCGGCCAGCCAGGCCAGGAACAGGCCGGTGCCTAGCGCGGTCAGGTCGAAGCCGGCCATGGCCCAGTCACCCGTCTGCAGCGAATGGTTCAAGCCCCGGTCGGTACTCAGGCCATTGAGCAGCGGCAGCAGGGTAAAGGCCAGCGCGCCCAGCGCCAGTTGCTCGCCCCAGGCCCGGCGCCCGCTGCGCAGCACGGCATGCACCAGCGAAAGGCCCCAGGTGATGAAAAAGGCATCGACCTCCCAGTCGGCCCGGCCTTCGACGCCCATGGGGATCAGGCGGTTGGCCCAGAAGTAGCCCGCCACGGCCAGCAGCAGGCCGCTCATGCTGGCGATATTGAGCACTTCGACCAGGCGCAGTTCGCCCGGCAGGCGTTCGCTCTTGGCATGCTTGAGCTGGCGCTTGCCCAGCCACATCACCAACCCGGTACCGATCACCGCAGTACCGGCCACGCCAAAGAAGAAGTACAGCCAGCGCAGCCAGGGCCCGGCGAAATTGCCCATGTGCAGGCCGGCAAAGCTGAAGGCGGTCATCATCGCCCCGCTCTCCGGCTTGCCCTGGCTCAGCAGCGCACCGCTGGCGCCATCGAAGGTCCAGCTGGCGCTGCGTCGATAGGCCACATGGTCGGCAGCGGACTGGGTGAAGGTGACGCGGGCATTGCTGTCGCCGGCATTGTCCACCTGGATACGGCCGATATGCGTATCCGGTTGCAGGTCCTGCACCTTGGCGTACAGGTTCGGCAACGGTACCAGCGGCGCGGCCACATGGGCCGCCTTGGGCGCATCGTTACGACCGAACAGGTCGTTGAAGTACTTGCCGGTGTCATTGCCGTAGCTGGCCATGATGCCCGCCGGCATTACCATGTACATGAACAGCACCAGGCTGCTGTAGCTGATCATCAGGTGAAACGGCAGTACCAGCACACCGATGGCGTTGTGCCCGTCCAGCCAGGAGCGCTGGCCCTTGCCGGGGCGGAAGGTGAAGAACTCCTTGAAGATCTTCTTGTGGGTGATGATGCCGGTGACCAGGCCCAGCAGCATGATGAAGGCACAGAACGTCGACAGCCAGCGGCCGAAGGGGTGAGGCATCTGCAACTGGAAGTGGAAGCGGTAGAAGAACTCGCCACCGCGACTGTCGCGTGCCTCAACCGGCTGGCCGGTCTGGGTATCGAGGGTCTTGCTGGCGAAGCCGCGCGGCCCGCCATTGGGGTCGCGATAGCCCACGCTCAAGGCGGCCTCGCGTGCGTTGGGCATGCGGATCAGCCAGGTGCCCGAGTGCCCGGCGTTGTCCTGCAGGTAACGCTGGGCCACCTCCAGGCTATGGATTGGGTCCAGTGCATGGCTGCGCACTTCTGGCTGCGACCAGTGGGTAATTTCTTCCTTGAAATACGACAGCGTGCCGGTGAGGAAGATGGCGAACAACAGCCAGCCGAAGATCAGTCCGGTCCAGGTGTGCAGCCAGGCCATGGCCTGGCGGAAGCCTTCTTTCATGGGGTTCTCATCCAGTAGGCCAACCCGCTGATCACCCCCAGCAATACGCTGGGCGCCAGCACGCCCAGCCAGGCACGCAATGCGCTGCGGCAGGCGAAGCACCAGATGAACGCCAGCAGGTAGAAGACGAATGACAACAGCAGACCGGTGAGCGTGGCATCAACCTGTGGCAGTGGCGCTAACAGGGCAATACAGACGCTGGCCATGGACGCCAGCAGATAGCCGCCCAGCAGTGCGGCCAGGCTGCGTGAAGTCACGGCCAGGCGATAGCTGAGCGAGAGGCCGGCGGTTTTGCGCGTCATGGCGAAGGTCCGGGCGTTTTCGGGGCTGCAATAATAATGATTTCAATTCTCATAAGCAAAGGCCGAACGATGCGCCGCCTGCCGCCTTGCATGCAACAAGAAATTTATTTTCAAAAAGGGCTTGAATTCGTTTCGCGGTTGCCTGACCTTAGAGTCAAGAGACGCAGAAATACCAAGGGTCTCAAAGGCCTAGGCGCGTCTCCATGCGAGCAAGCTGAATAAGGATTGAATCATGCAAATCCAGGTCAACAGCAGCAACCATTTCGAAGGCAACGCCCGGCTCGACCAGTGGGTCCGCAGCACACTGCAGAACTCGCTGGAACGTTACGAAGACGACCTCACCCGCATCGAGGTTCACCTGCGCGACGAGAACGGCGCCAAGCCCGGACCGCATGACAAACGCTGCCAGATGGAGGCTCGCCCCAAAGGCCACCAACCGATTTCCGTGACCCACACCGCCACTTCGCTGGACCAGGCGGTCGATGGTGCCGCTGCCAAGCTCAACCACGCGCTGGAACACTTTTACGGCAAGCTGCGCAGCAAGCGCGGCGCCCTGGAACTGAGTGACCCGGACGCCTGATCGGCAATGCAAAACGCCCGGCCTGATGCCGGGCGTTTTTGTTTGTATCGATCAATGGCGCTGAACCAACCGACGATTTTCCCGGTCAACCTCTGCATTCATTCAGCGCAGAAGCAAGACGATGAGCAACCCATTCGAACGAATCAGTGCTGCATTCGCCCCCGAATACCGGGTCAACCTGAGCATTGCAAACCTAGACGGCAGTATCATGCTGACCCTGTCCGACGACGCCGGCGTGGTCGCCAAGCGTCTCATCACCCAGGCCCAGCGCAATGACCCGGTGCGCCTGCAGCGGGTAATCGACAGCATCCGCCTGGGCCTGGCCATCGAACTCAGCCAGAACCCCCTGCAGGTGTTGGCAGCGCTGACCCGCGACGCACGCCACGAGCCGCGCCACTTCATTGCCAACTGAGGGCTACTTGCCCTCCTCCACTTCCTTGCCGCTGGCATCCAGCGCCTTGGTCGAAGGGTAGCGATACGAGGCGTAGCGCACCACCAGGATCGCGAACGCCAGCAGCAGGATGCCACCGCACACGTACAATAGCCCTGCGTCCGGCGCCTTGTGGTGCGAGACGTCGCCGATCAGCAGGCGGGTCAGCGCAGTGATGGCCACGTACAGCAGGAAGCGGATCGGCATGTGGTTGGTCTTGAAGTAGATACCGACCATCGCCCCCAGCTCCAGATAGATGAACAGCAGCAGGATGTCATCGACACTGACCCCGCCCTTGCCGAGCATGTCCATGAACGTCATCACCGCCGCATAGGCGGTGATCGCGCCAATGCCGAACAGTGCCAGGTAATGGAATGCCTCGACGCACAGGTTGCCCAGCGAGTCGGCCGAGCCGTGCAGGCCCTTGCGCAGCTTTTCTGCCCATTTGATGTTCACGATGTTCCATTCCCCGATACGTCTTGAAGGATGATGCGTCACCGCTGTGACGCTTGTGCCATGCAGTTAAAGGGCCAGACCCCTGCCTTGGAAGGCGACCGATTGCCGCAAGGCACGTTGAGGCGTGGCAAGTTGCCAAAAACACGGCCCTGTGCTGGGAAAAATCAGATTTAACCCCTTCCTTGTAGGGCATTTCCCAAAGATACTCCCTGCCATTGTGGTGTTCGGGGATGAGCACTAGTCTCGGATCGTCGCTGCCAAACAGCGACCGGCTTTGACAGGCCGCCCTGAACTAACCACATGGCTTTGCCTTTATGGCAGCTGTCATGGGGCACCTCGTGTGCGCCGGCTTTTGGTTCTGTTCACCGGTCTGTCAACCCATGCACAGCTGCCGCCTTCCTGTTTGACAGCAGGAGGTGGTGGCCCCAACTTTGAACAGGCCTTCATCATGCTGAAAGTAGTCCCCGATCCACCCCACACCCCCCATTCCCTTGAAGACACCCTGATCCAGGCTACGGACTATGCGTTGTGCGCAGCCACCGTGATGCATCAGGCCTTGTTGCTTCAGCCCAAGTCGCCAGCATCGATTTTGATGATGACCTCAATGCATGAGCTGGAGACGTTGCGGGCTTTGCTTGAGTCGGCACTAGTTCAGGTGCAGATGCCCGCTGAGCCTCGGACTTTGCACTGAGGTTTGAGTGTTGCGTTGTCTGGGCTGGCCTCTTCGCGGGTAAACCCGCTCCCACAGGATCTCCACAGGCCTTGAGGTAGATGCAGTACCTGTGGGAGCGGGTTCACCCGCGAAAGGGCCCGTCCAGGCAGTCGAGAATTTTCAGGGGATTCAAAAATGACCACAGAAGACACCCAATTCACCGTCGGCAAAACCACCTTCTTCCAAGGTGAAAACGGCACCCACCCACTCTTCCGCATCGAGCCAGGCATCCCTTGCCGGGACGCCCGCGAGCAGTCCTCAGAGCTGATGGGCTATGTACGCGAACTGACCATCACCGGCCTGATGGACGAGAAACCGATGATGATCTGGGCTGCGCACTACTTGAGCGCGATGGCCAAGGCGCTAATGGATGATGCTGAGTTGGGCATGAAGCAGTAAGCCCTTTGCGCCACGCTACAATTTCTGCTTGCGAACCAATCAACATTGCCATTACTGTATATAGATACAGTATAAACCCAGCAAAAGGCATAGAGGTGATGAATGGCCGTCGAAGTGGTGTACCGCAGCAGCCGCGACCCGGAGCGCTTGTTCATGGATAAGGCCGAAGCAGACCGTCACGACAAGATGCTCGAACTGGCCGAGCGCCTGGCCGAAGTACTGCACAAGGCAGTGCCCTCGCTGACCGAGCAGCAGGTCGAGGAAGCCGGTATCTACATGGCCAAAAACCGCGATGTATTCGCCCGGGCGTTCAAGAGCCAGCCGGATGCGCTGGCCGAGTTGCTCGAAGCGCCAGCGGCCGAGTAATTGCCTGCACTGGCCGCTCCAGCAGGTACGGCACAAGCGCTGGGCTGGAGGTATTCCTGGACTGCCCCCAAGAAGTTGGACACCAATCCAACCCGTGGGGGATCTATGGGTAAATACACAGAGCAGTTCAAGCTCACGGCTATCACCGCTTACCTAGAGGGCAACCGGGGCTTTCGCAAGGTGG
>NZ_NFZQ01000040.1 GCF_002165135.1 Pseudomonas sp. SID14000
GACAAGGGCAACCTGCTCGCCGAATTCGATGCCCTCGGCCAGATGACCGAGTACCTGAACAGCGATGACGGCCTGCCGCATACCATCATCGATGCAACTTACAAGTCCAAGTACCTGTGGTGGAACACCCTGGCCCAGGTCGAGCGTTATCAGGACTGCTCGGGCAAGAGCACCTGGTACCGCTACGACGAGCGTCAGCACCTCGTCGCGGTGACCGATGCGCTGAACCAGACCACCACCCTGGAGCGCAAGCCCGACGGCGAAGTGCTGCGCATCAGTCACCCGGACGGTACCGCGGAAACCTTCACCTACAACGTCTACGGCCAGGTAATCAGCCACACCGACGGCAAGGGCCAGACCACACGCCTGATGCGTACGGCGCGTGGCCTGCCGAGCAGCCGCCAGGATGCCAAGGGCCAGCGGGTACGCTACGAGTACGACAAGGCCGTGCGCCTGATCGCGCTGGTCAATGAGAACAACGCCACGTACAGCTTTGCCTATGACGCTTCGGACCGGCTGAGCGAAGAAGTGCGGGTGGATAACCTGACCCGGCGTTTCAGCTACAACCTCGGCGGCCATCTGACCCGACTGGATGAGATTGGCTATGGCGAAAATGCCGAGCGGCCGGAGCGGCATACGCTGTTCGAGCGTGACACCATTGGCCGTCTGGTCGCCAAGATCAATCGCGATGCGAGCCAGAACTTCGCGTACGACGACGGCGACCGGTTGCTGAGCATCGAGCGGCAACCGACCGGGATCGGCAAGCAGCTTGGGATCACGGAAGAGAAGCTGGAGTACGCCTACGATCTGCTGGGGCGGCTGACCAAAGAAATTACCCCCGACGGCACGCTCGGCTACGAGTACGATCCGCTCGGCAACCTGACCACATTGACCCTGCCGGATGGTCGCAAGGTCAACCACCTGTACTACGGCAGTGGGCACCTGCACCAGCTGAACCTGGATGGCCAGGTCATCAGCGATATGGAGCGTGATGACCTGCATCGCGAGGTGTATCGGACTCAGGGCAAGCTCACCAGCTGCTTCGGTTATGACGCGATGGGGCGCAAGGCCTGGCAGTTTGCCTCGAACTTGCCGGCCGACAAGCTCTCGCAGGTGCACAACACTGGGATCAATACCTCGTTGCTGGTGGAGCATGCCTACAACCCGATTCACCGCCGTTACCAGTACGACCCGGCTGGAGAGTTGGTGCGAACCCTCGACAAGCTGCGGGGCGAGATCAAGTACGAGTATGAAGCGAACGGCCAGTTGCGCAGCCGCGATACCGGCTC
>NZ_NFZQ01000041.1 GCF_002165135.1 Pseudomonas sp. SID14000
TGAACTGGCCTAATGATCCCGGACACCTCTTAAGGGCGATATGATTCGCCCAATCAGGAGGTTCCATGCAAGAACGAAAGACCTACACCCGCGAGTTCAAGCAACGTGCTGCCAGCATGGTTCTTGATGACCACTGCTCGATTCCCGACGTCTGCGCATCAATGGACGTCGGCCCTACAGCCCTGCGCCGCTGGGTTGATCAGGTACGTAAAGAGCGACAGAAGGGCCAGCCAGTAGCCGGTACCAAAGCGATCAGCGACGAACAGCGAGAGCTCCAGCAGCTGCGAGCTAAGATCAAGCGCCTGGAGACCGAGGCTGAAATCTTAAAAAAGGCTACGGCTCTCTTGATGTCGGATCCCGATCGTTTTTCCTGATTGAGGAACTGAGAGAGTCAGGCTCGTATCCGACCAGCCTCCTTTGCAGTGCGCTGAACGTATCCCGTAGCGCGTTTTATGACTGGCTTCGCCGTCGTTCAGCGCCGAATACCAAGCGTGACGAACTCAGAGAGAAAGTAGTTCAGCTGCACGTCGAAAGCAGGGGAAGCGCGGGCGCGAGAATGATCTCTGAGTACCTGAAGGCCCAGCAGCTCAAGGTGGGGCGGTATCTGGCCGGAAAACTCATGGAGGAGGCAAATCTGGAAAGCAAGCAACGCCGTCCGCATCGGAATCGCTCCAAAGGCGTTGAAGCGTTTGTGGCCAAGAACCTGCTCGAGCGTAACTTTGAGCCAACAGCAATTAACCAGGTCTGGTGCGGTGACGTGACCAGTTTGATGGTCGGGAAGCGCTGGTATCACCTGGCAGTAGTGATTGACTTGTTCGCGCGTCGGATCGTTGGCTGGGCATTTTCCCTGATCAACGACGCCAACTTGGTTAGCAAGGCGCTGAGGATGGCAGTAGGGGTTAGGGGCAAGCATGCAGGCTTGATGTTTCACTCGGATCAAGGCTGCCAATACACCAGCCAGCGCTTCCAATCCGAGCTGCTTGAGCATGGGATAACGCAAAGCATGAGTCGCAGGGGACAATGCTGGGACAACGCACCAACAGAGCGTTTCTTTGGGACGCTCAAGTCAGAATGGGTGCCGCCCAAGGGCTACAAGGAAATTGAAGAAGCCAAGCAGGACATGACCAGCTTCTTCATGCGCTACAACCGAATCAGGCTCCACAGCTACAACGACTACCTGTCACCAATAGCTATGGAGCAGCAGGCGGCTTGATCACCGTAACCGGTGTCCGGAAATACTTGACCAGAACA
>NZ_NFZQ01000042.1 GCF_002165135.1 Pseudomonas sp. SID14000
GCGTGAACAACACCCTGATCACCGAGGCCGTGATGGCGGCCGCACCGGTCGAGCGCGGCACCGCCTCCGCGGCGTACAGCTTCGTCCGGTTCTCCGGCGGCGCGGTCGCGCCCTGGCTGGCCGGCAAGCTCGGCGAGGAGATCAACGTCCAGGTCCCCTTCTGGGTCGGTGCTTTCGCAGTACTACTCGCAATCGGCGTACTGGCCACCGGCTGGAAGCCCCTCGCCCACCTCCGTACGCCGGCCGCTCACTCCGAGGCCGAGGCCACGGCCCTCACCACGGCCGACGCCTGATCAGGGCGCGGTCACTGTCACAGTGCCGCTGATGACCGCCACGGCGACGGCGCTGAGCTGGCTACCGTTGCTGCGGGCATAGGCCCGCAGCAACGCGAACGCCTCGTCCACGTCGACCCCGGATCGCTCGGCCAGTACTCCCTTGGCCTGCTCGATCAGGACGCGGCTGTTCAGCGCCGCTTGCAGTTGTTCGGCGACGATCTCGCTGTGCCGCACCGTGCGTTCCTGCAGCAGGCCGATGGTCGCCACGTCAGCCAGCGCCTGGCCCACCGAGACGTCATCGTCGGTGAGGCTGGACCGGTCCTTGCAGAACAGGTTCATCGCCCCGATCACCTGCCCCCGAAGGCGCAATGGCAACGCATGCACCGATCGGAAACCCGCGGCCGTGGTGGCCGCCTGGAAGCGTGGCCAGCGAGCCGCGACCTCAGCCAGGCCGACGTTCACCACCGGACGGCCGGTCCTGAAGCAGTCCAGGCAGGGGCCTTGAGAGTTCTGCAGCTCGAAAAGCTCCAGCACCCGGGCCTGGTCGGTGGTGGAGGCCAGCACCTGCAACTTGCCTTGCGGATCCACCAAGATCAGGCCCGCCGCGTCCGCGTGCAGCAACTCGACGCTGCGCTCAGTCAGCGTGTGCAGGAAGTCGATCACGTCGAAGTCGGCGACCAGTGTGTCCGCAAGCTCGACGAACACCGCGGCGAGCCGCTGTTCCCTGCTCATCGCAACGCCTCCGTTCGGTGAGCGCACTTCACGTGCTTCATCCATGATGATCGCCTTCCGGCCCGAAACGAAGCCGCCGGGCGACCACGTCCTTCGCCACCTCGAGCAACGGTCGCTCGGAGCCGAAGGCATGAGCCTGTAATAACAGCAGTGCCTCGGCCATGCCGACCGCTGCCTGGATCGTGATCATCCCGGTCGCCTGA
>NZ_NFZQ01000043.1 GCF_002165135.1 Pseudomonas sp. SID14000
TGTGGGAGATTCTATGGTTTTCAGCAAGCCAGTTTCCCGCCTTTGGTGACATATTCGTCCTGATTTTTCATCAGGGCGAATGCCACCCGCGCGAGCTTTCTAGCAAGGATTACCAGAGCTTGGGTGGTTGCTTTACCAGCATTCCGATGTTGTTCGTACAGCCCTTTCCAAGCAGCTGACCTACTGGCGGCCATCGCCGCGTTATGCAACAGACGACGGATTTCTGAACAACCTCGTTTGGTGAGGCGACGGCGTCCATTCTTCTGACCGGAATCACTCACTCGTAGATCCATTCCCAAGAATGCTATGTACGAGTCACTGCTCTTGAACTCGCCCCTCATAAACGCCATCACCAGTGCTGTGGCAGTTAGAAAACCAATACCCTCTACCGCTTGGCAGCGAGCGACTTGCTCGTGGAGGCCAGCTTCTCGCAGCACTTCTTTAATCTTCTTTTGGATCAATTGGTCCAGCCGATCTATCGATTTCACGAAGACTTCGAAGGCGGCTTTCAAAAGGCGTTCATTAGCCCAGCTCTGAGTCATTGCCGTACGCGCAGTCACCAAGGCGGCTCTGCGTCGCAGGAGGCTCTGAAGCTTGCCGTAGACAGCGGGAGGCGGGTTCCAAGGGCGAAGGTCCTCGCCTTCATTTTTTAAAAACCGAGACAGCAACCGAGCATCGGAGGGGTCGGTTTTAACCCGTCCCCCAACACTTTTCCGGTAGTTGCTCAATTGAAAACCATCGATGACATACACCTCGAAGCCTAGGCTGTGGGCCAATTCAACCAGGTCCAAGTGATAGACATTGGTCGCCTCAACAGCGATAGCGGTGTTGAGGGATTGTTGCTTGAGCCACCTTCTGATCTCGAGTTTGGAGTTTTTCAGCCTGATGATCTCGTCGCGGTCATCGTGGTGGATAACCAGCTCAGCCTTCGCGACATCCGCACCCACGATTAACTTACCTACCTGCATTGCCATGGGCGGCTCCTCACGTTATGGTTTTTCGGCTTGAAGGGGTTTCACCAAGAGGCGCTGGCTTGCTTCTATCGTCGCTTGCAAACGATGCATTCTTTATCGGCGCTTTGGTGGAAGGGGTGGGGCGATGTCTCCCACGGTCTGTACTGCTGTGAACAGTCAGAATCGGGCATTTAGTCCCACCCCCCCTTCAAGTCTAACCATACAAGCGGG
>NZ_NFZQ01000044.1 GCF_002165135.1 Pseudomonas sp. SID14000
CGCGAGCAGTACCGACGAGGCGATGTTGAAGAACCAGTTCGACAGCGGCGAGATCGACGCGCCGGGGTCGATCGTCTTGGCCGCCGCCTCGGTGATCCCGGCGAAGATCGCGTCGTTCGGCGTCGGGATCGGGCTGGCGTCGTACCCGGAGGCGATCGCCGTGTAGGCGACCACGATGCCGAGGATCGGCGACCGGCCGACCGCGCGGAACGCGAGCCCACCCAGCGGCACGAGGATGATGTACGCCGCCGCCGAGGCGACGTGCGCCATCGTGCCGGCGAAGGCGACCGCGAAGACCACCATCGAGGTCGGCACCCGGGACACGCTGACCTTCATCAGCGACTGCAGGAACCCGGTCCGCTCGGCCAGCGCGACGCCCATGATCACCACCACGATGGTGGCCATCGGCGGGAACTCGGCGAAGTTCGAGATCGCCGTCGAGACAGCCATCTGCAGGCCGTCGCCGGACAGCAGGTTCTGTACCGCGACGACCTTGCCGTCCTTCGGCGAGACCACCGAGACGTCCAGCGCCGCGAGGATCGCGCTCACCACGGCGAGGATCGCGGACAGGATCCAGAACAACCAGAACGGATGCGGCAACGCGTTGCCGGCCCGCTCGATCACAGCCATGCCGCGGACCAGGCGTGGCAGGTCCTTCTTCGGTTCGGTAGCGGTCGTAGTCATCTCAGGTCCTCAACTTGTTAGCCGCGAAGAAGGCACCGATCAGCTCGTGCGCCTCGAACGTCTGGGTCACGTAACCAGGCCCGGAAGCAGCATCCGACCCAGGCCACGAGTGCCCGCCGTCCGTCACCGCAACGTGTACTACGTCAGCCTTGCAACCCTTGTACTTCGTGATCAGGACATCGTCACCCAACTGGCTCACCCGCGGGTCGGAGTCGCAGTGGTCGCGGACGGACCAGTCGCGGACCCACGTCTGCACGCTGGGCAGGTCGCGCTCACCGTCGCCGTCGTACGGAATCCAGGCGGCCTGGGCCGGCGGCAGGTCGGTGAGGCCGGTGTTGTGCCGCGAGGTGTTCTTCGGCGCGGCGCAGTCGAAGGGCTCGCCGGACTCGTTGGTCTCGAAGTCGTAGTCGTTGAACGGCTCGTTGTCGGCGGTGCACTACGGCCAGCCGACGTTGCCTGCCTCG
>NZ_NFZQ01000045.1 GCF_002165135.1 Pseudomonas sp. SID14000
GCGTCCGCACCCCGATCGGCCGGTACGGCGGCGCGCTCGCCACTGTGCGCCCGGGCGACCTCGCGGCGCACGCGCTGCGCAACCTGCTCGCCCGGCACCCGAGCCTCGACCCGGCGACGATCGACGACGTCTTCCTCGGCTGCGCGAACCAGGCCGGCGAGGACAACCGCAACGTCGCCCGGATGGCGCTGCTGCTGGCCGGACTGCCGGACAGCGTGCCGGGCTCGACCATCAACCGGCTCTGCGGCTCCGGGCTGGACGCGGTCGCCGCGGCCGCTCGCTCGATCATTGCTGGTGACAACGAGATCGTGCTGGCCGGTGGCGTCGAGTCGATGTCCCGGGCCCCGTTCGTGATGCCCAAGGCCACGAGCGCGTTCGCCCGGCAGGCGGAGATCTTCGACACCACGATCGGCTGGCGGTTCGTCAACCCGGTGCTGAAGAAGCAGTACGGGATCGACTCGATGCCCGAGACCGCGGAGAACGTCGCCGCCGACTTCTCGGTGTCGCGGGAGGACCAGGATCTCTTCGCGTTCCGCAGTCAGCAGCGTGCGGCCAAGGCGGCAGCGAACGGGCGGCTGGCCGAAGAGATCGTCGCCGTGGAGGTGCCCGGCAAGCGTGGCGCGGTGACGCTCGTGGAGGTCGATGAGCATCCGCGCGAGACGTCGCTGGAGACCCTGGCCGGGTTGAAGACTCCGTTCCGGGATCCCGGAACGGTCACCGCGGGCAACGCGTCGGGCGTCAACGACGGCGCCGCCGCGCTGCTGGTCATGAGCGGCGAGGCGGTCGAGCGGCTCGGCGTCACCCCGCTGGCCCGGATCGTCGCCACGGCGGCAGCCGGGGTACCGCCGCGGATCATGGGCATCGGTCCGGTTCCCGCGACCAGGAAGGTACTGGCTCGCGCCGGCGTCGCCCTGTCCGAGGTGGGCGCGATCGAGCTCAACGAGGCCTTCGCGGCCCAGTCCCTCGCAGTACTGCGTGAACTCGGTCTCCCCGACGACGCGGAGCACGTGAATCCGAACGGCGGCGCCATCGCCCTGGGTCACCCCCTGAGCATGTCCGGCGCGCGTCTCGCCCTCACCGCCGCCCTC
>NZ_NFZQ01000046.1 GCF_002165135.1 Pseudomonas sp. SID14000
CAGATCCCGGAGAAGTTCGACCTCTCCACCCTGCGAGTGCTGGGGTCGGTGGGCGAGCCGATCAACCCTGAGGCCTACATCTGGTATCGGGAGAACATCGGCGGCAACAAGACGCCGGTCGTCGACACCTGGTGGCAAACCGAGACCGGCATGCACATGATCTCCCCCCTGCCCGGCGTGACCGCGGGCAAGCCGGGTGCCGCGATGAAGGCGATCCCGGGCGTGAGCGTCGACGTGGTCGACGACGCGGGCAAGTCGGTACCGAACGGCTCCGGCGGTTACCTGATCATCGACAAGCCGTGGCCGGCGATGCTGCGGACGCTGTGGGGCGACGACGAGCGCTTCAAGGAGACGTACTGGTCGCGCTGGCCGGGCGTGTACTTCGCGGGTGACGGCGCCAAGAAGGACGAGGACGGCGACATCTGGCTGCTCGGCCGGGTGGACGACGTGATGAACGTGTCCGGCCACCGGTTGTCGACCACCGAGATCGAGTCGGCCCTGGTGTCGCATCCGAAGGTCGCCGAGGCGGCCGTCGTCGGCGCCTCCGACCCGACTACGGGCCAAGCGATCGCGGCCTTCGTGATCCTGCGCACGGAGGCCGGGGACGGCGGGCCGGACGTGGTCCAGGAGCTCCGCAACCACGTCGCCAAGGAGATCGGGCCGATCGCCAAGCCTCGCCAGATCATGGTGGTGGCCGAGCTGCCGAAGACCCGCTCCGGCAAGATCATGCGCCGGCTGCTCCGCGACGTCGCCGAGAACCGCGAGGTCGGCGACGTCACCACGCTGGCCGACAGCACGGTGATGGCCCTGATCAAGACCAACCTGGAGTCCGGCAAGTCCGACGAGGACTGACCGCCAGCACGTCAACAGCCTGTACGCCGCTGGCCGGCGTACAGGCTGTTTTTGTCAGCTGGTCGTCAGCAGCCGCGAGGGCATTGGAGCGACGCGATCAACGTCACCCGGATGACCTTGCCCCGGCCGTTCTGCGTCACACCGCAACTCCGGACAGTGAAAGGTACGGTTCAGGCCAGGCGAAACCCGGTTGCCCGTAGCGATGCCGCACTGCTGAAATGGC
>NZ_NFZQ01000047.1 GCF_002165135.1 Pseudomonas sp. SID14000
GACTTGATGCCCAGGCTGATCTGGCCAGCGTCGTTATAGACGTCATCGCCCTGTGCAGCATGGGTGTACGGTGCACTGGTTTCGCCAGCCTTGATGGTGACCTGGGCGTTGTTGCTCAGGGTCACGACCAGGTCATGGGCCAGCGCCTGGTTGATGTGCACGGTGAAGGTCGGATTGACGTTCTCGGCCACCGACGCCTGATCGGCAGTGATGGTGACCTGTACCAGGTCGCCTTCGTTGCCCGGAGTACCCGGCTCGTCGGTGACGGTGGTGCTGACCGGAGTCTTGTCCAGGGTCAGCTGCTCGAACTTGCCAACATCAGCACCATCAACGGTAGCAATGGACTTCACGACCGGATCGTTAGCACCCACATACACGTTGTCCGGGGCAGTGACGGTAACCGAACCAGTCGTGCCGTTGGCCGGTACAGTGATAACCGTCTTGCCGTCGCTCAGCGTGAAGGTCAGGGCCGAGTGGTTGTTGATCGGCAGACCGTCTTTGTTGGTCAGGGTGATGGTGTAGGTGATCTCGCCGCCTTCGGTGACCGAAGGGGTCGCGGTCAGCTTGGCCACCACTTCGTCGGTGGTGTCAGTCACCTGAACCGAAGCGTCGCCGCCCAGTTGCAGGTTCTCGAAGGTACGGCCATCAACGTCCACAGCAGACTTGATGCCCAGGCTGATCTGGCCAGCGTCGTTATAGACGTCATCGCCCTGTGCAGCGTGGGTGTACGGGGCGCTGGTTTCGCCAGCCTTGATGGTGACCTGGGCGTTGTTGCTCAGGGTCACGACCAGGTCATGGGCCAGCGCCTGGTTGATGTGCACGGTGAAGGTCGGATTGACGTTCTCGGCCACCGACGCCTGATCGGCAGTGATGGTGACCTGTACCAGGTCGCCTTCGTTGCCCGGAGTACCCGGCTCGTCAGTGACGGTGGTGCTGACCGGAGTCTTGTCCAGGGTCAACTGCTCGAACTTGCCGACGTCAGCGCCAGTGACCGAGGCGATCGATTTGACCACAGGGTCGTTGGTGCCGGTGTAGACGTTGTCCGGCG
>NZ_NFZQ01000048.1 GCF_002165135.1 Pseudomonas sp. SID14000
CCGAACAACACGATCACGTGCGGCGCCAACGGCTCAGGATCACGCCGCGACGGCCGCGAGCCGGGCGCCGGATAGGCGATCGTCTGAGTACGCGAATCGGGCATTTCAGAGTCCTCCTACGGACGACCGGCCATACGACGATGTCAGTGTAGGCGGGCCGCCTGGAAGATCGCCTGCACGAACGCCTGTGGCTTTTCCTGCGGCAGGTTGTGACCGGCACCCTGTACTACGTGGTGCACCCGGGGGCCGGTGAAGTGGAAGGCGGACGGCTTGCCGTCGGTCCAGGGGAAGTTGCCGTCGTCCTTGCCGTCGAGCGTCACGGTGGGGACGGTGATCGGCGGCTGCTTGCGGAGCAGAGCCTCCAGGCGGTCGTACCGGGGGTCGCCCGGCTCGGTGAGGCGGCGGTGGCGGTAGACGTGGAGCACGACGGCGACGTAGTCCGGGTTGGTCATCAGCGAGGCCGCGCGGTCCAGGTCGGCTTCGGTGTAGCGCCAGGTGGGGGAGTTCTTGGTCCAGACGACCCGGGCGATCTCCTTGCGGTTCTGGGTCAGGCCGTTCTTGCCGCGCTCAGTGGTGAGGTAGTCGAAGTACCACTGGGCGGCCTCGACCGCCGGTGCCGCCGGGTTCACGGCGAGCTTGGGATCCAGGTTCTGGACCAGATAGCTGTCCACCGAGACCAGTGCGGCGCAGCGCTCGGGCCAGAGGGCAGCAGCGACGCACAGGCCGCGACCGCCCCAGTCGTAGCCGGCGAAAACCGCGCGCGGGATCTTCAGCGCGTCCATAAAAGCGATCCAGTCCGAGCCGAGCGCTGCCTGCTGCCCGGAGCGGAACGTGTCCGCCGACAGGAAGATGGTCTGCCCGTGACCGCGCAGGAAGGGCGTCAGTACGCGGTACCCACGGCGTACCAGCTCGGGTACGACCTCGACGAAGGCGTACGGGCTGTATGGCCAGCCGTGTCCCAGCAGTACCACGGGACCGGTCGCGGGCCCGGCTTCGTAGTACGCGATCTCCAGCAGCTCGGTACGGACCTTCTTG
>NZ_NFZQ01000049.1 GCF_002165135.1 Pseudomonas sp. SID14000
CCGAGGTGAAGTTGGCGGCGAAGCTTTGCGTGGCGTTGGTCGTCAGGTCCGTTTCATCGACGGTGAGGACCGGTTCCGTGCCGGTGGTGCTGATGCTCGGGCCGTCATCCTTGAACACCAGGTTCTGCCCGATGTTGAGGGTGGCCTGGGCGCTGTCGCCGTCCTTGTCGGTCTTGGTCGCGGTCAAGGTCACCAGGTTGTCGGAGGTCAGGGTCTTCGCGTCATCGGGGTTGCTGGTGTCGGGATGCACGATGGCGCGGAGCTGGTCAAGGGTAACGGAACCGTTGCTGGCGACGCTGACGGTGAATACCAGGAGGTTGGTAGTGGCCGTGCGGCCTTCCACCACGGTGCCGTTGAGCGACAGGTTGACTACCTCGCCGGTGGCCGTGTCGACCAGACCGGAGGCACCCGCCACCACGCCCAGGGCGTAGGTGAGCGTACCGGCACCATCGGCGCCGAAGGCCGAGGTGAAGTTGGCGGCGAAGCTTTGGGTGGCGTTGGTCGTCAGGTCCGTTTCATCGACGGTGAGGACCGGCTCCGTGCCGGTGGTGCTGATGCTCGGGCCGTCATCCTTGAACACCAGGTTCTGCCCGATGTTGAGGGTGGCCTGGGCGCTGTCGCCATCCTTGTCGGTCTTGGTCGCGGTCAAGGTCACCAGGTTATCGGAGGTCAGGGTCTTCGAGTCATCGGGGTTGCTGGTGTCGGGATGCACGATGGCGCGGAGCTGGTCGAGGGTAACGGAACCGTTGCTGGCGACGCTGACGGTGAACACCAGGAGGTTGGTAGTGGCCGTGCGGCCTTCCACCACGGTGCCGTTGAGCGACAGGTTGACTGCCTCGCCAGTGGCCGTGTCGACCAGGCCGGAGGCGCCCGCCACCACGCCCAGGGCGTAGGTGAGCGTACCGGCGCCATCGGCGCCGAAGGCCGAGGTGAAGTTGGCGGCGAAGCTTTGCGTGGCGTTGGTCGTCAGGTCCGTTTCATCGACGGTGAGGACCGGTTCCGTGCCGGTGGTGCTGATGCTCGGGCCGTCATCCT
>NZ_NFZQ01000004.1 GCF_002165135.1 Pseudomonas sp. SID14000
TGACCACCGGCGCGGCGGGTGCCACCGAGTCCACTGTGGTGCTGCCCTGCGGGCCGGTGTTGCCGGCCGGGTCCTGGGCCACGGCGTTCACCACCGTGCCGTTGGCCAGCGGTGTGGCCGGGGTGAAACTCCAGTCGCCGTTGCCATCGGCGGTCGTCTCGCCGATCGGGTTGCCGCTGCCGTCGGTGAGGATCACCTTGGCCCCGGCTTCGGCGGTGCCGCTGATTTCGCTGCCGTTGCTCGGCTCGACCACTGGCGCAGTCGGGGCCACCGAGTCCACCGTGGTGGTGGCCTGAGGACCGGTGTTGCCGGTCGGATCAGTCGCGGTGGCGTTCACCACGGTGCCGTTGGCCAGCGGCGTGCCCGGTGTGAAACTCCAGTTGCCACTGCCGTCGGCGGTGATCTGGCCGATCGGGTTGCCGCTGCCATCGGTCAGGGTCACGGTGCTGCCCGGTTCGGCGGTGCCACTGATCGTGGTGCCGTTGCTTGGATTGATGATTGGTGCAGCCGGCGCGCTGGCGTCGACGGTGACCGTCGCTGCCGGGCCGGTGTTGCCGGCCGGGTCGCTTGCCGTGGCATTGACCACCGTGCCATTGGGCAGCGGCGTGGCTGGGGTGAAGCTCCAATTGCCGCTGCCGTCGGCGATGACTTCGCCAATCGGATTACCACTGCCATCGGTGAGGGTCACCGTGCTGTTCGGCTCGGCGGTACCGCTGAGGCTGCTGCCGTTACTCAGATTTATGGTGGGCGCGCCGGGGGCCACGCCGTCCACCGTGGTGCTGCCCTGCCCGCTGGTGTTGCCGGCCGAGTCGGTCGCCGTGGCGTTGACCACGGTGCCGTTGGCCAGCGGGGTACCAGGGGTAAAGCTCCAGTCGCCGTTGCCGTCGGCGGTCGTCTCGCCGATGGGGTTGCCGCTGCCATCGGTCAGAGTGACGGTGCTGCCAGGCTCCGCGGTGCCGCTGATTTCGCTGCCGTTACTCGGCTCGACCACCGGCGCGGCCGGGGCCACCGAGTCCACCGTGGTGGTGGCCTGCGGGCCGGTGTTGCCGGTCGGGTCGGTCGCGGTGACGTTTACCACGGTGCCGTTGGGTAACGGGCTGCCCGGTGTGAAACTCCAGTTACCACTGCCGTCGGCGGTGATCTGCCCAATCGGGTTGCCACCGGCGTCGGTCAGGGTCACGGTGGCACCCGCTTCAGCCGTACCGCTGATGGTCACGCCGTTGCTCGGATTGATGATTGGTGCAGCCGGCGCGCTGGCGTCGATGGTGACCGTCGCTGCCGGGCCGGTGTTGCCGGCCGGGTCGCTTGCCGTGGCATTGACCACAGTGCCATTGGGCAGCGGCGTGGCTGGGGTGAAGCTCCAGTTGCCGCTGCCGTCGGCGATGACTTCGCCAATCGGATTACCACTGCCATCGGCGAGGGTCACCGTGCTGTTCGGCTCGGCGGTACCGCTAAGGCTGCTGCCATCGCTCAGGTTGATGATCGGTGCAGCTGGAGCGATGGCGTCAACAGTGATGCTGCTCGGCCCACTGGTATTGCCAGCCGGATCCTGGGCTACGGCGTTGATCACCGTGCCGTTGGCCAGCGGTGTGGCCGGGGTGAAGCTCCAGTCGCCGTTGCCATCGGCGGTCGTCTCGCCGATGGGGTTGCCGCTGCCATCGGTGAGGATCACCTTGGCCCCGGCTTCGGCGGTACCACTGATCTCGCTGCCGTTGCTCGGCTCGATCACTGGCGCAGTCGGGGCCACCGAGTCCACCGTGGTGGTGGCCTGAGGACCGGTGTTGCCGGTCGGATCAGTCGCGGTGGCGTTCACCACGGTGCCGTTGGCCAACGGCGTGCCCGGTGTGAAACTCCAGTTGCCACTGCCGTCGGCAGTGATCTGGCCAATCGGGTTACCGCTGCCATCGGTCAGGGTGACGGTGCTACCAGACTCCGCGGTGCCACTGATCGTGGTGCCGTTGCTCGGATTGATGATTGGTGCAGCCGGCGCGCTGGCGTCGACCGTGACCGTCGCTGCCGGGCCGGTGTTGCCGGCCGGGTCGCTCGCCGTGGCATTGACCACTGTGCCATTAGGCAGTGGCGTGGCTGGGGTGAAGCTCCAATTGCCGCTACCGTCGGCGATGACTTCGCCAATCGGATTACCACTGCCATCGGTGAGGGTCACCGTGCTGTTCGGCTCGGCGGTACCGCTGAGGCTGCTGCCATCGCTCAGGTTGATGATCGGTGCGGCTGGCGCGATGGCGTCAACAGTGACGCTGCTCGGCCCACTGGTATTGCCAGCCGGATCCTGGGCTACGGCGTTGATCAACGTGCCGTTAACCAGCGGCGTAAGGGGCGTGAACGACCAGTTACCGCTGCCATCGGCGGTCGTCTCGCCGATGGGGTTGCCGCTGCCATCGGTGAGGATCACCTTGGCCCCGGCTTCGGCGGTACCACTGATCTCGCTGCCATTGCTCGGCTCGACCACCGGCGCCGCCGGCGCCACGCCATCCACGGTAATGACCGCCGGCGCACTTTCGGTCCCACCGGGGTTGCGCGCCACCGCGTTGACCACGGTGCCATCCGGCAACGGTATGCCGGGCGTGAACGACCAGTTGCCGCTGCCGTCGGCAGTGACCTGGCCGATCGGGTTGCCGTTCCCATCGGTGAGGATAATGGTGTTGCCCGCATCGGCGGTGCCGCTGATCACCGAGCCATTACTCGGCTCGACCTGCGGAATCGACGGCAGCGACGAGTCCACGGTGGTACCACCAGGATTGCCGGTATTGCCGGCGGCATCGGTCGCCGTGGCGTTGACCACGGTGCCATTGGGCAGCGCCGTTGCTGGAGTGAAGCTCCAGTTACCGCTGCCGTCGGCGGTGATCTGGCCAATCGGATTACCATTGCCGTCGGTGAGGGCCACGGTGCTGTTCGGTTCGGCGGTACCGTTGATCACCGTGCCGTTGCTCGGGTTGACCACCGGCGCGGCGGGTGCCACCGAGTCCACTGTGGTGCTGCCCTGCGGGCCGGTGTTGCCGGCCGGGTCCTGGGCCACGGCGTTCACCACCGTGCCGTTGGCCAGCGGTGTGGCCGGGGTGAAACTCCAGTCGCCATTGCCGTCGGCGGTGGTCTCGCCGATGAGGTTGCCGCTGCCATCGGTGAGGATCACCTTGGCCCCGGCTTCGGCGGTGCCGCTGATTTCGCTGCCGTTACTCGGCTCGACCACCGGCGCGGCCGGGGCCACCGTGTCCACCGTGGTGGTGGCCTGCGGACCGGTGTTGCCGGTCGGATCGGTCGCGGTGGCGTTCACCACGGTGCCGTTGGCCAACGGCGTGCCGGGGGTGAAACTCCAGTTGCCGCTGCCGTCGGCGGTGATCTGGCCGATCGGGTTGCCACTGCCATCGGTCAGGGTCACGGTGGCGCCCGCTTCAGCCGTACCGCTGATGGTCACGCCGTTGCTCGGATTGATGATTGGTGCAGCCGGCGCGCTGGCGTCGACGGTGACCGTCGCTGCCGGGCCGGTGTTGCCGGCCGGGTCGCTCGCCGTGGCATTGACCACAGTACCATTGGGCAGCGGCGTGGCTGGGGTGAAGCTCCAATTGCCGCTGCCATCAGCCATCACCTGGCCGATCGGATTGCCGCTGCCATCGGTCAGGGTCACCGTGCTGTTCGGCTCGGCGGTGCCGCTGAGGCTGCTGCCATCGCTCAGGTTGATGGTCGGTGCGGCTGGGGCGATGGCGTCAACAGTGACGCTGCTCGGCCCACTGGTATTGCCAGCCGGATCCTGGGCTACGGCGTTGATCACCGTGCCGTTGGCCAACGGTGTGGCCGGGGTGAAGCTCCAGTCACCATTGCCGTCGGCGGTAGTCTCGCCGATCGGGTTGCCGCTGCCGTCGGTGAGGATCACCTTGGCCCCGGCTTCGGCGGTGCCGCTGATTTCGCTGCCGTTACTCGGCTCGACCACTGGCGCAGTCGGGGCCACCGAGTCCACCGTGGTGGTGGCCTGAGAACCGGTGTTGCCGGTCGGATCGGTCGCGGTGGCGTTCACCACGGTGCCGTTGGCCAACGGCGTGCCGGGGGTGAAACTCCAGTTACCACTGCCGTCGGCGGTGATCTGCCCAATCGGGTTGCCACCGGCGTCGGTCAGGGTCACGGTGGCACCCGCTTCAGCCGTACCGCTGATGGTCACGCCGTTGCTCGGATTGATGATTGGTGCAGCCGGCGCGCTGGCGTCGATGGTGACCGTCGCTGCCGGGCCGGTGTTGCCGGCCGGGTCGCTTGCCGTGGCATTGACCACAGTGCCATTGGGCAGCGGCGTGGCTGGGGTGAAGCTCCAGTTGCCGCTGCCGTCGGCGATGACTTCGCCAATCGGATTACCACTGCCATCGGCGAGGGTCACCGTGCTGTTCGGCTCGGCGGTACCGCTAAGGCTGCTGCCATCGCTCAGGTTGATGATCGGTGCAGCTGGAGCGATGGCGTCAACAGTGACGCTGCTCGGCCCACTGGCGTTGCCAGCCGGATCCTGGGCTACGGCGTTGATCACCGTGCCGTTAGCCAGCGGTGTGGCCGGGGTGAAGCTCCAGTCGCCATTGCCATCGGCGGTCGTCTCGCCGATGGGGTTGCCGCTGCCATCGGTCAGGGTGACGGTGCTGCCAGGCTCCGCGGTGCCGCTGATTTCGCTGCCGTTGCTCGGCTCGACCACCGGCGCGGCCGGGGCCACCGAGTCCACCGTGGTGGTGGCCTGCGGACCGGTGTTGCCGGTCGGGTCGGTCGCGGTGGCGTTTACCACGGTGCCGTTGGCCAACGGCGTGCCGGGGGTGAAACTCCAGTTGCCGCTGCCGTCGGCGGTGATCTGGCCGATCGGGTTACCACTGCCATCGGTCAGGGTCACGGTGGCGCCCGCTTCAGCCGTACCGCTGATGGTCACGCCGTTGCTCGGATTGATGATTGGTGCAGCCGGCGCGCTGGCGTCGACGGTGACCGTCGCTGCCGGGCCGGCGTTGCCGGCCGGATCACTCGCCGTGACATTGACCACCGTGCCACTGGGCAGTGGCGCACCCGGAGTGAAGCTCCAGTTGCCACTGCCGTCGGTGGTGACTTCACCAATCGGATTACCACTGCCATCGGTGAGGGTCACCGTGCTGTTCGGCTCGGCGGTACCGTTGATCACCGTGCCGTTGCTCGGGTTGATGATTGGCGCAGGCGGCGCGATGGCGTCAACAGTGACGCTGCTCGGCCCACTGGTATTGCCAGCCGGATCCTGGGCTACGGCGTTCACCACCGTGCCGTTGGCCAGCGGTGTGGCCGGGGTGAAGCTCCAGTCGCCATTGCCGTCGGCGGTGGTCTCGCCGATGGGGTTGCCGCTGCCGTCGGTGAGGATCACTTTGGCCCCGGCTTCGGCGGTGCCGCTGATTTCGCTGCCGTTACTCGGTTCGACCACCGGCGCGGCCGGGGCCACCGAGTCCACCGTGGTGGTGGCCTGCGGACCGGTATTGCCGGTCGGGTCGCTTGCCGTGACATTGACCACTGTACCATTGGGCAGCGGCGTGGCTGGGGTGAAGCTCCAGTTGCCGCTGCCGTCGGCGGTGATCTGGCCGATCGGGTTACCGCTGCCATCGGTCAGGGTCACGGTGCTGCCCGGTTCGGCGGCGCCACTGATCGTGGTGCCGTTGCTCGGATTGATGATTGGTGCAGCCGGCGCGCTGGCGTCGACGGTGACCGTCGCTGCCGGGCCGGTGTTGCCGGCCGGGTCGCTTGCCGTGGCATTGACCACCGTGCCATTGGGCAGCGGCGTGGCTGGGGTGAAGCTCCAGTTGCCGCTACCGTCGGCGATGACTTCGCCAATCGGATTACCACTGCCATCGGTGAGGGTCACCGTGCTGTTCGGCTCGGCGGTACCGCTGAGGCTGCTGCCATCGCTCAGGTTGATGATCGGTGCAGGTGGGGCGATGGCGTCGACGGTGACGCTGGTCGGCCCGCTGGTGTTGCCAGCCGGGTCGGTCGCCGTGGCGTTAACCACGGTGCCGTTGGCCAGCGGCGTAACGGGCGTGAACGACCAGTTACCGCTGCCATCGGTGGTCGTCTCGCCGATCGGGTTGCCGCCGCCGTCGGTCAGGATGACCGTCGCGCCAGCTTCAGCAGTACCACTGATTTCCGTGCCGTTGCTCGGCTCGACCACCGGCGCGGCCGGGGCCACCGAGTCCACCGTGGTGGTGGCCTGCGGGCCGGTGTTACCGGTCGGATCGGTCGCGGTGGCGTTTACCACGGTGCCGTTGGCCAGCGGCGTGCCGGGGGTGAAACTCCAGTTGCCACTGCCATCGGCGGTGATCTGCCCGATCGGGTTACCGCTGCCATCGGTCAGGGTCACGGTGCTGCCCGGTTCGGCGGTGCCACTGATCGTGGTGCCGTTGCTCGGGTTGATCGCGGGAGCGGCCGGGGCCTGGGAGTCCACTGTGGTACTCGTCGGAGCGCTAGTGTTGCCGGCCGCGTCCTGGGCCACCACGTTGATCACAGTGCCATCAGCGATCGGCGTGGTTGGGGTGTAGGTCCAGTTGCCACCGCTATCGGCCGTCGCCTGGCCGATCAGATTGCCGCTACCATCGGTGAGGGTCACCGTGCTGTTCGGCTCGGCGGTACCGCTGAGGCTGCTGCCGTTACTCAGATTTATGGTGGGCGCGCCGGGGGCCACGCCGTCAACCGTGGTGCTGCCCTGCCCGCTGGTGTTGCCGGCCGGGTCGGTCGCCGTGGCGTTGACCACGGTGCCGTTGGCCAGCGGCGTACCAGGGGTAAAGCTCCAGTCGCCGTTGCCGTCGGCGGTCGTCTCGCCGATGGGGTTGCCGCTGCCATCGGTCAGGGTGACGGTGCTGCCAGGCTCCGCGGTGCCGCTGATTTCGCTGCCGTTACTCGGCTCGACCACCGGCGCGGCCGGGGCCACCGAGTCTACCGTGGTGGTGGCCTGCGGACCGGTGTTGCCGGTCGGGTCGGTCGCGGTGGCGTTCACCACGGTGCCGTTGGCCAACGGCGTGCCGGGGGTGAAACTCCAGTTGCCGCTGCCGTCGGCGGTGATCTGGCCGATCGGGTTACCGCTGCCATCGGTCAGGGTCACGGTGCTGCCCGGTTCGGCGGTGCCACTGATCGCGGTGCCGTTGCTCGGGTTGATCGCGGGAGCGGCCGGGGCCTGGGAGTCCACTGTGGTACTCGTCGGAGCGCTAGTGTTGCCGGCCGCGTCTTGGGCCACCACGTTGATCACAGTGCCATCAGCGATCGGCGTGGTTGGGGTGTAGGTCCAGTTGCCACTGCCGTCGGTGGTGACTTCACCAATCGGATTACCACTGCCATCGGTGAGGGTCACCGTGCTGTTCGGCTCGGCGGTGCCGCTGAGGCTGCTGCCGTTACTCAGATTTATGGTGGGCGCGCCGGGGGCCACGCCGTCCACCGTGGTGCTGCCCTGCCCGCTGGTGTTGCCGGCCGGGTCGGTCGCCGTGGCGTTGACCACAGTGCCGTTGGCCAGCGGGGTACCTGGGGTAAAGCTCCAGTCGCCGTTGCCGTCGGCGGTCGTCTCGCCGATGGGGTTGCCGCTGCCATCGGTCAGGGTGACGGTGCTGCCAGGCTCCGCGGTGCCGCTGATTTCGCTGCCGTTACTCGGCTCGACCACCGGCGCGGCCGGGGCCACCGAGTCTACCGTGGTGGTGGCCTGCGGACCGGTGTTGCCGGTCGGGTCGGTCGCGGTGGCGTTCACCACGGTGCCGTTGGCCAACGGCGTGCCGGGGGTGAAACTCCAGTTGCCGCTGCCGTCGGCGGTGATCTGGCCGATCGGGTTACCGCTGCCATCGGTCAGGGTCACGGTGCTGCCCGGTTCGGCGGTGCCACTGATCGCGGTGCCGTTGCTCGGGTTGATCGCGGGAGCGGCCGGGGCCTGGGAGTCCACTGTGGTACTCGTCGGAGCGCTAGTGTTGCCGGCCGCGTCTTGGGCCACCACGTTGATCACAGTGCCATCAGCGATCGGCGTGGTTGGGGTGTAGGTCCAGTTGCCACTGCCGTCGGTGGTGACTTCACCAATCGGATTACCACTGCCATCGGTGAGGGTCACCGTGCTGTTCGGCTCGGCGGTGCCGCTGAGGCTGCTGCCGTTACTCAGATTTATGGTGGGCGCGCCGGGGGCCACGCCGTCCACCGTGGTGCTGCCCTGCCCGCTGGTGTTGCCGGCCGGGTCGGTCGCCGTGGCGTTGACCACAGTGCCGTTGGCCAGCGGGGTACCTGGGGTAAAACTCCAGTCGCCGTTGCCGTCGGCGGTCGTCTCGCCGATGGGGTTGCCGCTGCCATCGGTCAGGGTGACGGTGCTGCCAGGCTCCGCGGTGCCGCTGATTTCGCTGCCGTTACTCGGCTCGACCACTGGCGCGGCCGGGGCCTGCGAATCCACTGTGGTGCTCGACGGTGCGCTGGTATTGCCGGCTGCGTCCTGGGCCACCACGTTGACCACCGTTCCATCAGCGATCGGCGTGGTCGGGGTAAAGCTCCAGTTACCACTGCCATCGGCCGTCGCCTGGCCGATCGGGTTACCGCCACCATCAGTGAGGGTCACGGTACTGTTCGGCTCTGCGATACCGCTAAGCTCGGTACCGTTGCTCGGATTGATCGAGGGTGCCGACGGTGCCACGCCATCAATGGTGGTGCTGGCTGGCGGGCTGCTGTTGCCGGCGGCATCCTCGACCACCGCGTTGACCACCGTGCCATCGGGAAGTTGGCTATCCGTGGGGTAATACCAGTTGCCACTGCCGTCGGCCGTAGTGTGGCCGATGGGGTTGCCGTTGCTGTCGGTGAGGACCACGGTGCTACCTGGCTCGGCGGTGCCACTGAGGCTGCTGCCATCGCTCAGGTTGATGGTGGGCGCGCCGGGGGCCACGCCGTCCACCGTGGTACTGCCCTGCCCGCTGGTGTTACCGGCCGGATCAGTTGCGGTGGCGTTGACCACTGTGCCGTCGGGCAGCGGCGTCGCGGGGGTGTAGCTCCAGACGCCGTTGCCATCGGCGGTGGTCTGGCCGATCGGGTTGCCGCTGCCATCGGTGAGAGTAACGCTGCTGCCCGCCTCGGCGGTCCCGCTGAGCTCGATACCGTTGCTCGGGTCGATCACAGGTGCCGATGGCGCCACACCATCGATGATGATGCTGGCGGGCGGGCTGCTGTTGCCGGCTGCATCCTCGACCACTGCCTCGACTACCGTGCCATCGGGCAGTTGGCTGTCCGGGGTGTACGACCAATTGCCGTTGCCGTCGGCGGTGGTCTGGCCGATCGGGTTGCCGTTGCCGTCGGTAAGGACCACGGTGCTGCCCGGCTCGGCGGTGCCGCTGAGGCTGGTGCCGTTGCTCGGGTTGATCTGCGGCGCATCGGGGAAGTCTGGGGCCTGCACGGTCGCGGCCGGGCTGCTGTTGCCAGCAGGATCGGTCACCACCACAGAAACCGTTTCGCCGTTGGTAAGTGGCGGGTTCAATGGGATCTGGAAGTTGCCGTCAGGGCCAACCACCACGCTGACGTCCGTTTGCCCGTCGCCGTTGCTGTCGATGCCCACGGTAGCGCCCGGCTCGGCGGTGCCGCTGATGCTGCTGCCATCCGTGGCAATCTGCAGGCCGCTGGCCGGCGCTGGGGCCGTGGTGTCAGGCGGCACACCGCCATCATCACTGCCGCCACCGCCACCGCCACCGCTGTTGCTGTTGGCGATCGCGACGCCGCCACCGATGATCGCAGCGCCAGCCAGCAGTGCCCCCCCGGGGCTTAGCCCGGCAGTGGTACCATCGGCGGCTGTAAGCGACTCGAACCCGGCCAGGCTTTCCTGCGGCACATAGCCCGCAATCAGCGGCCCATCACCAGCGACCGGCGGCAGGTCGACGGCCAGCAGTTTGTCCCGCTCTACCAGGTACAACTGACTTACAGGCTGCCCCTCGACATAGAAGTTGGCAATGCGCAGGTTTTCGCCGGACTTCAGTTGTACGATCAGATCGGCACCGCTTTTTGCGTAACCCATCACACTTTCGGGAGCAACATCCAGAACAACGTTACTGCTCTGGGTGAGAGTCAGTATTCCGTTGCTGGGGATTGCGATGGGGGCGGCAGAAGTAACACTTTGAGCGAGGGGAGATACCTTGGCCTGAATCGACATAGCTGACAGTCCTTTTGTCAACGGCACGACCGAGCGATCGCACTAGTAATCTCCAGAAATAGCACGCCCCTCATAAAACGCCAGTCAGGCTATTATAAATAGTTCGGGAAGACTGCTCCCGATCTAGATGTTCCATGTGGCACAATGCAAGGGCTTATCAGCCCTGACGAGCCGCTTCTATGCGTTCCATCGTCAAAAAACGCAAATTACTTCTTGATCGGGAATGAAAGTTGATCGGATTTTGGGGAGCCATGAGTGAAAGCACCTTCTCCCATTTCGATAGGTGCGAACGGATAGTACTTCCCACTGGGCCCACTCAAATGAACGCAGGCATGTAAAATCGACAGCAAGATAGATGGATTTATTTCAATGACCCGTTCGAAATCGAGCCGACCTGAGACAAGATCCCAGTCAGACCCGACAGTCAAGCGGCTTTTTCGGACTTATTCCAGATAAACTTGAGCTTGGCCACTTTGCTCAGTGCCCACCCACTAAACACGTAGAAAGCGTCCAAGTAAAAGCGGCCTTCGTAGTTGGGTAGCGGTTCGCGATTCAGCTTGGGCATGTCGGGTGAAGGTGGAAACAGTGTATAAAAGCCGTTGGGCAATACAGCCAGTGCGATGAGCAGCAGGTAGGTCACAGTCCGCAGCGTAGCGGCGCGTTTATCGGATTGCTCGGCCCATTTCAGACCGAACCAGGCGATCAGGCCGGCAGCCGGCAACACCCAGAAGTGCACCGGCATTCCAATGAACATTTCAGCGACAACACTTCTCGATTCCAACACCGTGCTCTCCATTCAAATGGGTGGATTATTGCGCCTGGGACAGGCAAATGCAAAAAGCCCGCACTCATGGGCGGGCTTTTTGTGCTTGACGGTCAGTTGATCATGCTTTTGAACACATCAGCGCGGCGTCCAGCAGCCTGCCATGGTCGTACCAGGCATCGCGTTGATAGGCCGTAAAGTGATGCCCGGTTCCCGTTTCCCGCACTTCGACCAGGCCACCTGCCTTGTTGGGGTCGGTGCTATCGACGAACAGCTTGACCGAGTTATCGCCATCGACCTGGTAGGTTTTCACATTCCCTTGAAGTTCGCTTTTGACGCATCCCAGGTACGCCGGCGAACTTCTTTCTGTGGCTCCAGACGCATACCCATGGCCCTTACGCACATCGGGGTCATGTGAGCAGCCTACGACGAACAGTGCGGCGAATGAGGACATCAGTATTACGCCTGCTACCGATCTTGAGTTCTTCATGCGACACGCTCCTGCTGCCCCATCGAACAACTTGAGAAAGTGTTGCCAAGCCCCATCCCTTTTTTGGTTTTCACTTGTTCATGTTACTGCTCAATGTCAGTCGGGCAATATACCTGTTTGCAATATCGGTTGCAGAACGGGCTACGTGTGCGTCCCTCCAGCCAGGCTGTGCTTATGTTGGACCGGGGATGTTCAGGCAGAACCACGCCGCTGGTTTTCTTGTGCGAGATTTCAGCTGGCGGTCGACGCAGGGCTCGCGGTGCAGTGGGGCCATGAACCAGCCAGAGGGCGGGCAGTACTTGTCCCAAACCGGATTGTCACCCTGCAGATGACCCCGATTTCGGGTGTGCTGGCCCAGAAATGGGGGTCAGGCGATGACCTTCAGAAACACAAAAGTCGCCGCCAGATCCAGCACCAGCACAGCAACCACAACGAAGATCATGTAGTAGCGGTCATTCTGAGTCATTTCTGCGTACTCCGCATGATCGATGCCCCAGAGTTCCAGCAATTCCCGTTCCATCATGGCGCAACCATGGGGATGTGTTGATTTTGCCAGGCGCAATCCCCGTCACTCTCCGCCGAAACACATGCGCCAGATGCCGCTTGGCGCTGAATTGCCCCCAAGCACTACATACAAGCTAAGCTGCAGGTTCGGGCGCTTTTTCGATGGCCTCAGCACCATGCCTCTACATCGTCGCTCTAGCGATCCATACCACCTGGCCAGAATTGGTCTTGAAGAGGATGAACCAATGGCGACAATAGAGACGCAAGCGCTTGCACAAGGACTCTTGCAAGTAGAAAACAGCTGGCAAAAATATTTGACTTCTCAAAAAAAAGCTGAGGGCCTGAGCGGACACGCGCTTAAGGCAGCCCTGAGAGCAAGTGCGCAAAACTATAAAAGATTTCAGAATCACAGCCAGCAATTTTATGCCGAGGTTCGCAAACGGGTGACTGATGCGGAGAAACTGGAATACGATATGAAGCTTTACCCTCACCATTACACTTGAGGAGATTATCTAGTACTTGCCACGCCAGATTTAACTATCAAATCATTATAAATGCCCAGCTTATAGCCGGGCATTTCTTTGAGGCATGAGTCAGCCGAATCTCGGTGTTGCTTGCGTGCCTTAAACCTTGGCGGTGCGCTCGCTCGGCCATGAGTTCTTCGGTTTCATTGTCGATGTACCGCTCATACCAGTTGGGATCTGCTCAATATTGCCCCCATCACGAATGAATACTTCAATTTGCTCACTCAAGCGTTGATGGGCCCGCTGCGTTTCTGGGGAGAAGGTCGGGTGCATAATTGTTACCTCGGTTAGGGCCAAGAAAAAGACCCGAAGCTCACTATACACGATTCCCGTCGCCCGCTGCCGAGATCATTGGCGTGTCGCCCCCTTTCAACAAGCTTTAAATCGCCCTCTCCGCCATGGGATGAAAGCGGCCTTGCAGGAGGTACTCTGCTGCATGTGCTCGTGGGGTTATCGCACAAATGTTTGCAACGCTCCAACGCACCTCAACTCAGTACGGAGCCAAGTCTGGTGCTAGGCGCCATACCTTCCTCCGAAGGGATCCGGACAAAAATGCAGTATTTACCACCCTCCATAGATTCAAAAGCCACCAGTTTTTCCACCAGCGCGGCGCTCAAAATCTTACCGGCATTAAGCAGCAACATGCCGTTGTCGGCATTCAGGTTGCGCGCGAGCACCATTCCCGGTACCAAGTCGCGAGTGGCGCAGACCTGGACGTCAGGATCCACCAGGGTGAGATCGCTGTGGAGCGACGCGCAGACTTCAACGAAATCTTCCAGTAGCGCCGGTTCATACAGCCGGCCGGCGTATTTGCGCAGGTAGAGCAAGGCCTCATCACTGTTCATCTGTCGTTCAAGAATCAAACCCCGTTGCAGCTCAACGAAGTCCACGGCCAGCTTGAGCAAGCGGGCGCCGAACGGGATAGCTTCGCCCTTAAGTCGGTCGGGGAAACCGCTGCCGTCCCAGTGTTCTTGGTGGTGCAGGATCAGACGCGCGGCATCCTTCATAGGCTCAAGGGTCATGAGCAGTGTTTCACTTTGGCGAGGATAGTCGCGGTAGCGCTCGCGGTCGCTGTGCATCAGCAGGTCCGAAGGGGCAGCGATCATGCTGTCCGGCCAACTCAACTTGCCGATGTTGTACAGCGCCGCAGCCATGGCCAGATCGCGACTTGTCGCCTCGTCCAGGGCGTGCACCCTACAGTAGCAACGTACCAGTTCGATGATCTGCCGGTTGGTCTGCTTGGCTGGAGGCAGCCGCAGGTTAGCCAACATTGAGAACACTTCGGTCCCGGTAACATAGCTGTGTTTCAGTTCTTCATAGGCTAAGTCGAGCATGTCGGCGGTCTGCTGTAGCTCAGCAGTACGTGCCGCAACTCGTTTCTCCAGGTTGGTATTGAGCAGTCTCAACTGGGCGTTCTGCCGACGTGTCAGCAGCTCCAGGCGTTGGCGCTCACGTTCGGAATGCTGGTGCTCCAAGGCCTGGCGCAAGGTCAGCAACATCTCGTCGTCGTTCCAGGGCTTGCTGATGTAACGATGGATGCGACCGTCGTTAACAGCCTTGATGATCGCGCCTGGGTCAGCATAGCCGGTCAGCATGATCCTGACGGTCGACGGGTATCGCTGATGGATCTGCGCCAACAAGGTGGCGCCATCCATACCCGGCATGCGCGCATCGCTCATCACCAGGTCCACCGGGCCCTCTTCCATCAGCGCCAGAGCCTGTTCGCCGCTGGTCGCCAGCAACACGTCATAGGGTTGGCCACGCAATAGCCGGCGCAGACTGTTGAGGATCGGCTCCTCGTCGTCTACCAGCAACACGGTTGGCCGACAGGGTGGGGTCAGGGTCGATTGCGCTTCCATGGCAGGCCTCACGCGGTCGATCGATGGTGGCACTCGTGTTCAACGAACGCCTGTTCAAAGGCTAGATCATTTTTCTGCGATAGGTGCCGGGGGCAAGACGGGGCTGGTGACAGGCGAAAAATCCGGAAGGCATCTAACCTGATGGCATGGCACCACCCAACTGCGTATCCGTCAGCCAAGGGACAAAGGATTCTCCCGGATGTTCGCGCACAATACCTGTTGCTTTACTTCTGTTCGTCGCTTTGAGCGCTTGCGACGTTACCTGAGCCCGCTGGTGCTACTCATGCTGTGCTCGAACGCCGGAGCCGAGCCTCTGGATGAACCGCTCAAACCGCTGCCACCTATTCCGGTTCTGGCGCCTGGGCGCGTCGAGCTGGGCCGCCTGTTGTTCAACGATCCACGGCTGTCGCTCAACGGCACCCTGTCCTGTACCAGCTGTCACCGTCTGGACAAGTACGGGGCCGATGACCGGGCGTTTTCCGTTGGGGTCGATGGCCAGCCGCTGCAGCTCAATACTCCAACGGTATTCAATGCCAGCCTCAATTTCCGACAGTTCTGGAATGGCCGGGTCGAGTCACTCGAGGAGCAGGGGAATGCCGTGATCACCAGCACTCACGAGATGGGTGGAGACTGGGGCGTGATCGAGCAGCGCATTGCCGGAGACGAGCGTTACCGTCAGGCGTTTAAGGACGCCTACCCGGATGCTGTGACCAAGGACAATATCCTGACCGCGTTGGCCGATTACCAAAGGACGCTTCTTACCCCAGGCGCGCGCTTCGATCGTTACCTGCAGGGCGATACCGAGGCTCTCACCCTTGAGGAAAAATACGGCTACCAGCGCTTCAAGGACTATGGCTGCATCGCCTGCCACCAAGGAGTAAATATTGGGGGCAACATGTTCCAGAAATTTGGCGTGTTCGGCGACTACATCGCTGACCGTGGTAACCCCACCGAGGCAGACCAAGGCCGCTTCAACGTGACCGGAGAGGAAGCCGACCGGGGGGTGTTCAAAGTGCCGAGCCTGCGCAACGTGGCGATGACCGCTCCCTATTTCCACGATGGCTCGGCGCCTACGCTTGAACGTGCGATTGACGTGATGTTTCAGTATCAGCTTGGGCGAATCCCAACCGACGAGGACCGCAGGCTCATCATACTGTTCCTCAAAACACTCACTGCTGAAAACGTGGTTCAGCCATGAGGGTAATTTCTCGGCGCATAAGCCTGATTCTATTCAGCGGGATGGTCCTTGTACTGTCGTCCATGCTGCTGTACCTGTACCTGAATTCCGGGTCAGAGCAGACCCAGGCCTACAACGAATCCAGGGATCTTATTCGTCAGCTCAAGCAACAGGATGCTGTATGGGAAAATGAAGTGCTCAAGGCCCGGGTAGCCATCTCCCATAATTACGATCCACTTGTGAACCCGCTCAAGGAAATGAAGCAGCTATGGGCACGCTTCGACAAGCGGGAAGCCGAACAAGGCCGCGACAACTCAGACCAGTGGCGTGATGCCCATGACGGTTTTCTCTCTGCGCTTGGGGAAAAGGCTCGGCTTGTGGAGCAATTCAAATCGCACAATGCCGTGCTGCGAAACTCGTTGGCCTTTCTACCCGCAGCCGAGGACGGTATTCAGGCCCAGCTAAACAAAATGCCGCCCCCGAATCGGCAGGAAGTACAGGCATTCGTCACGGACACTTATGATCTCTTGCTAAGTGCCCTGGAGTTCGCACAGGTTACCTCTGCGGACAAGGCGGCAGAGATAGAGGTGGGGTTAGGCGCCTTAGCTGTTAACGTGGAGAACCTGCCCAAGGAGTTTCAGACGCCCCTCAATCTGTTGAGCAATCACGTGGCATTGATCCTGCGCGAGCAACCGATCGTCAACCGCCTTCTCGAGCACATCGAGGCGATTCCCGTCGCCGAACGCCTGGATGCTATCACCAACCTCCTGGACAGGAATCAACAACAGGTTGAAAAGATCGACCGTAAATACCATCTCTACACCTTGTGGCTATCCGGCCTGCTGATGTTTTCGGTCATCTGCCTGGCTGCGCTACTGGTGCGGAGCTTCGCCGAGGTAAGACGGGTCAACAACGCGTTGCAGGCCTCCAATGACGTCCTGGAACAGCGGGTCGAGGATCGCACCCTGGAACTCAGAAACGCTCAGAGCGAACTGTTCAACGCTGCCCGCCAAGCTGGTATGGCGGAGATCGCCACCAATGTGTTGCACAACGTGGGCAACGTGCTCAACAGCGTGAACACATCCTCTGATCTCATCGCTCGAACTTTGCGCAGTAGCAAAACCCAGGGCCTGGGCAAGGCCATGCAACTGTTCCGCGAGCATGCCGGTGACATCGGTCGTTTTCTCGACGAAGACCCCAAAGGCCGGTTGCTTCCCGGCTACCTCAACCAGTTGACCGAGGCGATCACCAACGAGCAGCAGGAGATCGTGATCGAGCTGGAGCGGATGAACAAGAGCATCGACCACATCAAGGAAGTGGTGGCCACCCAGCAGTCCTATGCCGGGGCCAAAAGTGTGCCAGAGCCGCTGTCGGTCAACGACCTGGTCGAAGACGCGCTGCGCATGAACGCAGGAGCGCTGGTCCGGCACCAGGTAACGGTGGTGCGCGACTTTGCCGAACTGCCTCTGGTGATGGGCGACCGGCATCGGCTGCTGCTGATTCTGATCAACCTTATCAGCAACGCCAAGTACGCCATGTCCGGCCCCGGCAGCGATCAGCGGACGATGATCCTCAGGACCTGCATCATTGATGGGGTCCTTCTGGAAATTAGCGTGCTGGACGAAGGCGAAGGCATTGCTCCCGAAAACCTGCAGAAGATCTTTGCCCACGGCTTCACCACTCGCAAGGACGGGCATGGCTTCGGCTTGCACAGCTGCGCCCTGGCCGCCATCGAGATGAATGGTCACCTCACCGCACACAGCGATGGTCCTGGCCTGGGTGCTCTCTTTACCCTGCGGATCCCGCTAATCGCGGTGACGGAGCCTGCATGAGTGACCTGACCAATCGTCGGATCCTGCTGATCGATGACATGCCGACTATCCACGAGGATTTTCGCAAGATCCTTTCCCCGTCCAGGTCGCAGACCACTGAGCTGGACGAGATGGAGGGGCTGTTATTTGGCGAGCAGGTCAAGCACGAACGACCGGTATTCGAACTCGACTCAGCCTATGGCGGTGAGGAGGGACTCAGCCTGCTGAAGCAGGCACTGCAAAACCGCAAGCCCTACGCGTTGGCCTTCGTCGACATGCGAATGCCAGGCGGATGGGATGGAGCCCAAACCATCGAGCACCTGTGGGAAGAGGACCCGCTGTTGCAGGTAGTCGTGTGCACCGCCTACTCGGACTACTCCTGGGACGAGTTGCTCGACCGGCTGCAGGCGCACGACCGACTGCTGATCCTGAAAAAACCGTTCGACAACATCGAAGTCCAGCAAATGGCCAGCGCCTTGCTGACCAAGTGGGAAATGACCCAACGAGCCTTGCTGAAAATGCACCAGCTCGAACAACGGGTAGAACAGCGTACCCAGCAACTGACCCAGGCCGGTGAAGCGCTGCAGCGCGAGATAGACGAGCGCAAGCAGCTGGAAAGCCAGCTGGTGCAATCGGAGAAGCTCGCCTCGTTGGGGCAGATGGCCGCTGGCGTCGCGCACGAGATCAACAACCCGATCGGATTCGTGTCCTCCAATCTGGGCACTCTGGAAAGGTACTTCCAGCAACTGGTTGCGACGCTCGACGCCTATCGCCAGGCCGCACTGATGCTCGGCCCAAGCGAAATCGCTGCGCCCTTGCAAAGACTTGGCGAGCAGACCGACCTGGAATTCCTCATGGAAGACATCCCCATCCTGATCAAGGAATCCAAGGACGGAATCGGTCGAGTGGCGCAGATCGTCAAAGACCTCAAAGACTTCTCGCGCGTAGACAACAATCAGCAGTGGCAATTGGCTAATCTGGAACAGGGCATTGACTCCACTCTGAACATCGTCGCGAGTGAGCTGAAATACAAAGCAGACGTGGTAAAGCGGTACCAGCCGTTGCCCGAGATCGAATGCCTGCCGTCGCAGATCAACCAGGTGATCATGAACCTGGTGGTTAATGCCGCCCAAGCCATAGGCCCCGAGCGAGGCACCATCACCTTGGGCACTGCTCATCAAGGCGCCTGGGTGTGCATCGAAGTTACAGATACGGGCGCGGGGATAGCACCGGAGAACGTTAAGAAAATCTTTGATCCTTTTTTCACCACCAAACCCGTCGGTCAAGGTACCGGGTTAGGCCTGTCCCTTTCATACGGCATTGTAAAGAAACACGGTGGAGAGATAACCGTTTCAAGCCAGGTCGGCGTCGGAACAACGTTTCGCGTACAACTGCCGGTACGGCAGAACGCAGAGCTGTGATAGCGATTGATGTGCCCAATTTAGGCACAAGTCGGTCGCAAATCGAGCCCTGCGTTTGGCTGTGCTTATGGGGCGAGCTGATCGCCTGGCATCCAGCCCCACATTGTCGAGCCTTCCCACGGCGACTCACTCGTTCCGGCACCACCACGACTGCACACACAACAAGCCGTCGATCTCCTCGACACCGTTGATGTTGATGCCAAGTTGGGCCGTGCCGTTCACCTCGACGTCGTGCAGTTGTGTGAACCACTGTGTTTTTTGCGTGCCAGGCATGCTCAACAGGGGGCCTCCTTGGTGGCGAGGGCTCGCGCATGAGACACTAACTACTGTTTTTGTGAACTGCTGGTGTTGCCAAAGAGTCAGAGGAGCCCGGACGTGCTTTCTTCCCCTGAGGCAGAGTTTTCAGCAGGCTAGATCTGAATATTAATGGAACACCGAGTGATTTCTCAGAAGAAACCTAGATTAAACCTACGCATCGTGCTTATCGCATTTGTGCTGTTCAGTGCCGCTGCCACTCTTGCCCACACATTCTGGGTAATGTTCCAGACCCAAGAGCAAGAACTTATTGAGAGCGCACTGGAAAGCAACCGTACTTACGCCACACGAATAGCTACCGCTGTAGAGGGGGTATTGAGTTCTGATCTTGACCGCCTTAAATATGGCTCTGCCGTGGTTTCAAGAAACTTCCATGACCGGCATCTGCTGGCTGTCGAGGCTAGACGGTTGCTTGAGCAAGACAACAGCTTCAACTCAGTACTTGTTTCAGACGCTACCGGTACCATCGTCGCATCTGCACCAGAGCGGTTGCAGCTAAACGGCCAATCTCTGCAAAGCCGTGAACCGCTAGAGCGGCGCGAGCCAATGATCAGTAATGCGTTTCACTCAATCTCTGGCAATTTAGTGGTGTTCGTATCCCAACCGATCTTCGATACCAATGGGCAGTATCTCGGGCTAGTAGGGGGTACTCTAAGGTTGGAGCAGCAGAATACGCTTCGAGTGCTGATGGATTTGAACCGTCGGGAAAATGGGGCCTATGTCTATCTCGTGGACAGCCAGCGGCGTGTACTCTACCACCCTGACTCTCAGCAAATCGGCAGACTAATTGGCCGTGATCGGATTGTAGATGCTGCACTGAGTCAGGCCAATGGATCACTCGAGGCAGTCGACCGGGATGGAAATGAAATGCTTGCTGGTTACGCGGGTATACCCAGCAGCCATTGGGGTATTGTCTCGCAACAGCCAATGGCTGTTGTTCAGGGTACTTTAAGCGTTACTGCCCTAAAGGTGGCTAAAGGGATCGTGCCATTGGGTCTTCTGGGTTTGCTAATAATATGGTGGTCTGGGTCGAAAATCTCCGAACCGTTATCCCGATTGGCGGACAGCGCCAAACGCCTGGACGCACCAGAAAGCTATGAGCGCATCAGCGCCATTCCTGGGGACTACCTGGAAAGTTGGCAGTTACGTCGGGCACTTTTGCTTAGCGTCAGCCTATTGCAGGAAAAAATCGGCAGACTCAACCGTCAGGCTCAAAGTGATCCACTCACCGGACTAGCAAACCGTCGAGCAATGCAAGATACACTCGCACCCTGGCAGGAGTCGAAGAAGACCATTGCGGTGATTTCTGTAGACATTGATCATTTCAAGCAGGTGAACGATACCTTTGGCCACGATGTCGGTGACGAGACGCTCAAAGCTGTTGCGGAACTGATGAAACAGAACTCTAGGCCTACCGATCTGCTTTGCCGCGTAGGGGGTGAAGAGTTCGTTTTGCTGATTCCCAACAGTTCAATCTCTGCGGCGGTAGACATCGCGGAGCGATTACGCCTCTCGATCGCGTCTACTGCCTTGGAGGCTGTTGGTCACATTACTGTTTCGCTGGGGGTCGCGCTCTGGCGATCCGGCAGCTCGATGGACGATGCATTCCATAGGGCAGATCAACTCCTCTACCGTGCCAAACAACAAGGCCGTAACCAAGTTGTGGCAGAGCAAGAATCAAGGCCCCTCGAGCTAGTGTCCTGACAGGTGCTTCTCCAGAGTGAGCTACGCACGATGTGTCAGTCAGCCCATTTGTGCTCCAGCCGAGCAAAGGTGGGCTGTGGATCAACGAGCCAAGTGTTACAATCCGCCACTTCAAATCGGCGCTCAAGGCGCTGAACATCCGTGAACGCCGTCAGTACGACACCCGCCACACCTACGCCACCATGTGCCTGATGTCTGGGATGAACCCCACGTTCATCGCCAGCCAGCTTGGTCACAGCGTTGAGATGTTGCTTTCTACCTACGCGAAATGGATCAGCTCCTCCTCGGACTGGAGGGAGCTGGAGAAGCTGCCGCCCCCGAGTCGAATTGGCCCAGAATTGGCCCAAAACTGACGAGAGGGCCTAAATACACCTCTGGAACCCCCGCAGGACAAGCACTTGATTTCTACCGCCAACATCACCATGCAGTTTCCTAGGGGTGTCTGGCGGTGCTAAGGGGTTGAGTTTATTCGGCAAAACACCCCTCCTGCCCCCCCTCATTTCCCCGTCAGTGGTATCAAAATTGGTATCACCTGGTAGCCGCCGTTGGCTGTCCGCTTTCGACCCATAGCGGACATTGACCAGGGCTCTCTAGCCTGTTCCGGCCTAATCGCCCGATAGCTGGCTCCGAACCGAGGTGCGCCAGCTTCCTGGTCTATGCCACACCGGTGAGAGCTGCGCTCTTAAATCATGAGGCCAGTTCAAACGGCCACCTTCTCGGATAGCTGTCCGCTTCACGTTCTGATGAGGCTAGCCACTATTTTCGATGTCGACTCAGATCCAGATGTCATTCAGCGCAGTTCGCTCCCCGCCTTCATGACCGGTATTCAACACGCCTCGCGGCTCAATCATCATAAGTTTTGTTTCCGTTTGTGCCGCTGTTCTGTGCTCTACACCACGTGGCACGACATACAGTTCACCCGGCTTCACATGAACGCAGCCCTCGGGGAGGTCGATACGCAAGAGACCTTCAAGCACTAGAAAAGCTTCATCAGTTTCCGGGTGTGAATGCCAGATAAATTCACCTTCGATGCGTACCACCTTGAATTGGTAGTCGTTCATTTCCGCGACGACCCTTGGACTCCATTGCTGCTCGATTAGAGAAGCTTTCTGAGTCAGATTCACAGGTTGTGGTACCAATTGCTGATGCATGCTGGACATAGCTGATCCTCTCTAAGTTGGAGTGGCCAGCCTATCGAATGGAAAGCGCGCTGTTCTTGTACGATCCTGCAACTCAGCGAACAGTGCGTAAGCGTTCCAGCCAACGCATAGGCGGCACGCCGTAGGTGCGCGTGAAGTGCCGGGTCATGTGGCTCTGATCATGAAAGCCTGCTGCGAGGGCGGCATCGACCAGTGTGAAGCCATCCAGAATCAGTCTGCGGAAAGAGTCCAGGCGCCTTAGCGTGACAAAACGGTATGGGCTGGTGCCGTAGAGGGCCCGAAAGTCTCGCGATAAGCTCCATTGCTCACGCCCACTCGCCTGTTCCAGCATCTCCAGCGTGATGCCCTCTTGAAGGTGCTCCATGATGAACTCCCTGGCACGCTCGGCAGAGCGGTAATCCAGACGTTTGCGGCCACGTGGCTTGCCGCCGACTGCACGAAGCGCCATTGCCAAGTCATAAACGGCGTCCTGTTCCTCTAGTGTTTCTAGAGGATGATCCAGTGCCTGCACGAAAGCCTCGCTGGCGTGGTACAAGCGCGGGTCGCAGGAGAGCCCGCCAGCAATGAAAGGCAACGGTTCTCCCCCGAGAACGTTCTGTATCAGCGACGGGTCGATGTAGGCCATCCGGTAGCGAAAACCCACATCAGTGCCAGCCATGCCGTCATGCACTTCGTCGGGATGCAATACAAGTGTGTTGCCTGGCACGCCGTGGCACAGCGCTCCCTTGTAGTGAAAGCTCTGAACCCCGGAAAGGGTACGGCCTATCGAATATGTATCGTGACGATGCGGGTCGTAGCCATGGCCCCCAAACCACGCTTCAATGCGCTCCACACTGCCAGGTGTAGTGCTGCGTATGACCCAATCAGAGGTGGATGACGGGTTTGCCTTTCGTTCCATGAATATGCTTGCCGCTAGTGCGCAATCTTAAATGAGGATGCTCCATCCTATTTCAGAATTACGCGAGCACCCAATCCATTTCCGCTCAATGTCGGCTTCGGGTCGAAAGCCGCCAGTCGCGAGTGACTGCAATCGACCCAAAGCAGACCCTCGTCTACGTCTTAAAAGTGGGAGAGCAAACGACTGGCCACCAAAGGAAGGAGTCAAACCGACCGTAGGCAACCGGCTGAAATCGGCCAGAAGCCTGAATCGCCCGTAGTTTCGTAGACACCTAGGGGTGTCCATTCACAGCCTTTTGAACACGTTCGCCGAGGTGTCGTGTAACAGCACAGGACGGTAGATGGGGTGGTTCCCAAGTTCCCTACACAACACCTTTAAGTTACATCTCCAAAAATTTGTGCGCACGATAGTAGTGTTACGTTATTACATCCTATACCATGCGTAGCCGTTTGATGAAATTTCTTCATCAAGATTCAGTCCAGGTCTGACGCGAGCTAGGCCGCTCGCATCGGGCGTCTGCGTAAACAGTGCGGCCTGTGTCGCTTGGTTCAGACAGCACAGGCCAATCAACTCACGGATGGGCAGGTAAGTACCCAGGTCAGGATGGGCAAAAATGCAACGTTTTAGCGTGATAGATGGAGACTTTACGTGAACCCTCGTGCCCCCCTTCTGGCCGGCCTGACCTTAGGCTTGTTCGGCCAGCCGATTTCAGCGGCGGAACCCTTGTTGCTGAACGAAACCTCGATCACCGATGCCTACCTCGAAGAGCGCGTCGACGGGCCGGTGCAAGGCTATCGTGCCAACCGCTCGGCCACGGCGACCCGAACCGATACCGACATTCGCGACACGCCGCAGAGCATCGACGTGGTGCCTGCACAGGTAATCAAGGACCTCAACACCACCCGCATCGACCGCGCCTTGGACTTTGCCGGTGGGGTGTCGCGGCAGAACAACTTCGGCGGCCTGACCTTCCTCAACTACAGCGTGCGCGGTTTCACCACCGGCGAGCTGTACAAGAACGGTTTCGCCATCAACCGCGGCAGCTACAGCGCGCCCGACACCTCCAACATCGAGCGCATCGAAGTGCTCAAAGGCCCTGCTGCCAGTCTCTACGGCCGTGGCGACCCTGGCGGGCTGGTCAACATCGTCACCAAGCGCCCTCAGGCTGAAGCCTTCAGCACCCTTACCCTCAGCGCAGGCAGCTGGGACCGCTACCGCACTGCCCTGGATGCCAACTCGCCGCTGGACAGCGAAGGCAATCTGCTGGGCCGGATCAACCTCGCGGTCGAGGACAACGACAGCTTCCGTGATTATGTCGGCAGCGAACGCCGTATCGTCAGCCCCTCCCTGAGCTGGCAACTGTCGCCCGACACCCGGCTGATGATCGACACCGAGTTTTCCCGCACTGAGTCGGTGTTCGACCGCGGCATTCCGGCGGTCAATGGCGAAATGGGCTCGGTCAAGCGCTCGACCTTCCTTGGCGAGCCGAATGACGGCGAGATCCGCAACGACAATCAGACCCTCGACGTCGCACTGGAACACGTTCTCAACGACAACTGGAAGCTGCGCCTGGCCAACCACTATACCCAGGGGACGCTCAAGGGCAACAGTTCCGAACCCCAGGCCCTGGTCGGCACCACCATCACGCGTTTCTATCGCGAACGCGACTTCGAATGGAACGACAACATCACCCAGGCCGAGCTGCACGGCCAGTTCGAGCTGGGCGGCTGGCAGCATCAGACCTTGGTCGGGCTGGAGTACGAAAACTACCGCAACAGCCAGAAGTACCCACAAAGTGCCACCTCCGCAGGGTATGGGCTGGACATCTACAACCCGGTCTACGGCAAGCCGAAGCCAGCCATCACCCGGCCCAACGACTTCTTCGAGCACACCGAAAGCTACGCACTCAACCTGCAAGACCAGATCGCATTCACCGAGCGCCTTCGCGGGCTGCTGGGCGTGCGTCTGGAGCGGTTCGAGCAGACTTCGCAAAACCGCGCCACTGGCGTCAGCAACAGCCAGGAAAAGGAGGTCGCCACACCGCGCATCGGAGTCCTGTACCAACTGACCCCGCAGGTGGGTGTATTCGCCAACGCCTCCACCTCGTTCAAACCCAATACCATCGGCACTCAGGGCCAGGTGTACAAACCTGAAAAGGGCCTGGGTTACGAGACAGGGGTCAAGCTGGACCTGCTCGACAGCCGCCTGGGCGCGACCATCGCCCTGTTCCACATCGACAAGGAGAACGTCATCACCACCGACGCACTTGGCGAGAGCGTGGCGGCCGGCGAGGCGCGCAGCCAAGGCCTGGACCTGCAGTTCAGCGGCCAGCTCACCGACGCGCTGCGGGTGATCGGTGCCTACGCCTATATCGACGCCGAAGTCACCAAAGGCGACGCGGCCCTGCCCAAGGGCAGCGACTTGCTGGGCATCGCCCGCAACAGCGGCAGCCTGATGGGCGTGTATGAATTCCAGGAGGGCGCCCTGCGCGGCTCGGATGTGGGCGCAGCGGTGAACTACGTTGGCGAACGCTCAGGCCAGGCCGGCAGCGACTTCACCCTGGACGCCTACAGCACGGTCGACCTTCTGGCGCACTACAAGGCCAGCGAACAAGTCACCGTCGGCCTGAACCTCAACAACCTGTTCGACCGCAAGTATTACGAACGCTCGTACAACAGCTCCTGGGTGCTGCCCGGGGAGCCGCGCAACTTAAGTGTGAGCCTGACCCTGAATCTTTGAGCTGAGGAACCATCATGCATCCATCGTTGAAAGTGGCCGCCTTGGTGGCCATGGTGATCAGCGCCAACGCCAGTGCCCACGGCCTGTGGACCGAGCAGCGACGCGGCAACATCGAGGCCGTGTACGGCCACGGTGCCGAGGACAACGCCTATAAGGCGGAGAAGATCAAGCGCGCCTGGGCATTCGACGCAGCCGGGAAGACGGTCCCGGTCACTGTCGAACGCCTGGCGGATCATGCGGTCCTGCAACCGCTCACCCCACCTGCGGCACTTGCCGTGCTGTTGGACAACGGGCCTTGGTCGCAGCGCCCGGACAAGCAATGGGTCAATCAGGACCGCACCCAGGTCAAGGATGCGATCGCCTCCACCCACAGCTTCAAGTACAGCCTGGCCATTTACCAAAGCGGTGCTCGCCTGCCGAAACTGGACATGCTGCGTTTGGCGATCGTCCCGCTCAGTGACCCGCTGCAAGTTGGGCCAGGCAAGACGCTGGAAGTTCAGGTGCTGCTCGATGGCAAACCGGCTGCGAATATACCGCTGCAAGGGGATTACCGAGGCTCGCCTCACCAGGTCAGCGCCACCACCGACAAGCAAGGCAAGGCACACATCACCGTACGCAACGAGGGCCTCAACATCGTCGCGGCGCAGGCCACCCTGCCACTGGCAGAAGGCGGACCGGTAGCCCAGCAGAGTCTGTTCAGTTCGCTGACGTTCCTGGGGGAGCCGCACCACGAGTAACTCTTGCATCGTGCCTCGGCCATGTCGGCCGAGGCACGGCAGACACTTCTCGCCACAAGACCAACGGTCGACCCAGCCGTTAGACGCCGCCTCGGAAAGAGACGATCGGCCTACGTGGCTCTCATCGCTCTTATCAGTTCTTCGGGAGTGCGGGAGCCTTCGCAACAAGGATGTTCATGCGAATTGGATGTACACCTATGAGGAAGGGTACACCCAAGTAAAAATCAAGTTCAGCAAACGGGGCCTGGAGCATGAGCTTGTCCAATTCTCCAAAGACTCGCTCGAGCTCATTATCGATAAATGAATCGCCCTTGGTTTCGCAGACATCTCGAACGGCTGCAAAGGGTCGAAAGCAGCCGTTCGCAGAGACCAATCGAGCCGCCCAACAGGTGCGGCCCAGGCGTAGGTTCTGCTCAACGGTTTTCAAGACCGCGTTATAAACCTTCACTCCATGCTGCCTGCAAGGCAAAATCGATTCCAAAACAACGACGAAACGGCACGGCTACAGGCCGCATACTGCAAGGGTCGCCATTTCAGTTTTGGAATCGATTTTCGCACTCCTTCGGCACTCTGCCGACCACTCCCACACCCTCTCAGATTCGCCAAGCGCCCACAACCTGGCCGACTCGACAATCTCCAGCATCTCGGCTAGGTCTCCGTCACCGACCTCCCGCCGCCGACGCGCAGCATAGGCCATCTCACTGAGCACGGCAGCGCGCCCATCGGGATCCTCGAGCAGGGCCACCTGATCGTCCAGTTCGGACACCCAGGCCTGTGGTAGCCCGCCCATCATTCCTTTCTGCACCACCACGACTGCGCGTACAACACGCCGTCGATCTCTTCGAGCCCGTTTATGTTGATACCGAGCTGAGCCATGCCGTTGACCTTGGCATCGTGCAGCCGGGGGATGATGTCTGGCCCGGGCGAAGGGTTGAAGACCCAGGCCTGAGTCGACACCCTGCCCAGCGGCTCGCTGTGGTGGTCACCGATGTGGATGTCGGCCCTCAGGGGCTGGACCTTCCTGAGCTGATCGGAAGGGATACGGGCCCCCACAGCGCGTACTGTGGCCCGCGCCAACGCGCATAAAAAAGCCGCCAATGTGGGCGGCGTTAAGAGAAGCGGTGCATCAGGGCGTGTAACCCTTGCTCTTGCTGCGATCAGTAGGACCGCCCATGTCCCAAAAGTCCTTCGACTTCTGCTCGTCGATTTTGACCTGCTTCTCTGCCTCTGACTCCAGACACCCACTGAGTAGTCCAGCGCTGACTAAAGCAATGATAGCTAGTGCGAAGGCGCGGATCATGGCTTAAACCCTTGGTCCTGGCTCTCGTCTGGCGGAGTGATTTTCCAAAATTTCTCGCTGGCTTCTTGCTGCTCCTTCGCCTTCTCCTCGGCCTCGGATTCGAAGCAGCCGCTCAACGACAGCGCAGTAACAGCAACGAGCATGGCGCCAATGATGGTGCGTTTCATAAGGATCCTTCCTGTGAAATGGTCGGGCGTTATACCAAAGATCAAATCCTTCCGCAAAAACTGACACCAAGCGCTGCCCGCCAGCGCCTTCCCTATTCAACGATAACGCCTCCCCGGCGAGGGCGGCGCCTGCAATGGAGATCACCATGAGCACATTCGCAGTGTTCGGCATGACCCGTGATGTAGCGCTGGCCGAGGCCAAGAAGCGCGTCAAAACCAGCAAACCCGGCAAGCCTGGCGCCCCCCTGCAGCTCACGCCAGCCCAGTGGAAAGAGGCCGTCGCGAAGTACGCCGACAAACTCATGAGCGGCGAGAAGGTCAAGCAGCTAAGCAACCTGTTCGACGCCCCCCAGTACGCGCATCAGTTCATCGAGCTTGCGCGCAAACAGGGTGACTGTCGGGATCTTCGCATTCGAGCCCGATGCGCACTCACCGATGCCAAGGGCAACGCGGTAATAAATCCGAAAACCAAGATGCCAAGAGTCGGATGGGTTGACTATCCACGCCTGGCGATAAATGCCGCTTGAACGGCGTCAGTCACCGTCGCCGATTCCGTGCCGTCGGAGCAGCTGGTAGATATTGATGTCGACTGGCGTTATCCAGGGCCCCTGTTTCTGCTCGTTCCGCATTGCCAGATAGTCCCGGTTACGCCTGACATGAAGACGGCACTCTCCACTCTTGATCTTGTCAGCGAGTTCCTTCGGCAACCCGAAGAAACCGCACTCCGGACAGTCGATTTCGATGAAAGTTGAGGCTGGCGGTATTTCTTTTGCTGCGCAGCCACATATCAAGCAAGCCATCCTTAGGCCTGCAGTTGATGGTCCATTCCTGATTCTAGTCCAATCTCGAGAGGTATCCCTATGCCCACAGAAAACCGATCCAGCAACACCGACCCACGCGATTTGTTCATCAGGCTCAACCCGCTCGGCCTGAGCGAGGCGGACCTGCGCAAGGACAGCACCGGTTTCGAAGACCAGCGCACCCACGGAGACTACCTGCTGTTCTTGGCCGGCTACCGCGAAACGCACCCAGCCCCACAGCCCCACCCCGAGCCAATAGCCTGGATGGTTGGTACTGCCATCTGGTGGACCAAAGAAGAGGCAGAGAGGGATTCGGTGGTCATGGGCCTGCCTGTAGTTGGCCTGGGGCCGATGCCGGTCGTAGCGCCTGCCGAGCAGCACCAGGGCGAGCCGGTGGCGTGCATTGATGCCGAACCTTTCTTCGGCTTGCTGGAAGCATTGCGCGGAAAGATCGGATACGCGATTCAGTTCCCTGTGAACTGTGATGCTTTTAAGGATGGCATTTCCAAAGTTTGGGCAACCATCGAGTCTCTGGAAAAATGCATCTCCATACCAGTGTCAGCATCCGCGGCGTCGAGATGGGCTACGGATTCAGGCCCTCTTCAAACTGGGAGCACGGCGGTCAACTGATCGACAAGCACAGCGGCACCGCTCAGCACATTCCCGGGCTGCCTGCCGATCTGTGTTACGCCGGTGGGCCGGCCGGAGCCGGGGTCTGGTGCTACGGACCCACGGCCCTAATCGCCTTCTGCCGGGGCCTCGTGAACCACAAGCTCGGCGACTCCATCCAGGTGCCAAAGGAGCTGATGCCATGATCCCGGAAAGGAGGCGTGGAGACCATTCCATGGAAACCGAAAGCACCGGTGACATCGACAAGGTCACCGAACAACGCATGGCCGACCTACTCGGCTGCACCAAACTCTCTCTTGAGCACCGCCGCCTGCGAGGCATCATTCCTGAAGGCGTCTGGATGAAGCATGGCGGCCGCATCATTTACAGCAAAAGGAGATACGACGAATGGCTGGAAAGCCAATGGATCTACCCAGAGGGGTCGAGATCTTCCGCAACTCCCTCCGCATTCGTTTCACATGGGACGGTGTCCGTCGATGCGAAACGCTCCCCTATCCCCCGACACAGAAAGGCATCAAAGCTGCATCCAGCCTTCGCGATCAGGTAACAAGCCTCACCAAGCTCGGCCTCCTTGACCAGGACAAGTACGCCGAGCTGTTCCCCAGCTCACAGGCCGCGGTCGGCGGTAAGCCGACCTTCGGTGAGTACGCTCAACTCTGGCTGGATAGCCGCGAAATCACCCAGGGAACGCACAACAACTACAAAAGCGCCCTGAACCTGTACTGGGTGCCGCGCCTGGCCATGGTCCGTATCGACCTGATCACTACCACCCTGCTCCGCCGCGTCATCACAGAAACCGAATGGACCTCGGCAAACGTGAAGCGCAATGCAATCACCAGGTTGTCGACGATCCTGGCTGCGGCAACCCGAGAAGGCCTGCTGACCAAGAACCCCGCCGAGGTGATTGAATTGCCGAAGCGGTCGCGTAAGGAGATCGACCCGTTCCCCCTAGCCGAAGCCAACACCATCATCGACAAGCTCTACGAACACAAGCATTGGCCGAGCCTCATCTATGCCGCGCTGTTCGAGTTCATGTTCTTCACCGGCCTCCGCTTGTCGGAGGCCTTGGCAGTACGCTGGGATGTGATCGATATGGAAAAGAGGACGGTGCACGCAAAGAGGACCGTCGCCTTGGGCGAGGTGGAGGAAAGGACAAAAACAGGGAGGGATCGCTTCGTGCTGCTGAATGACCGGGCCTTGCGCGCGATCCAGTTCGCCCGGGAATACGCAGACCGCCGCAGGCATGGGAAGGGAGCGGTGACCGAAACGCCGTTCCTGTTCCCGCCGTCGAAGAACGCCGAGCACGTGAAACAGACCTCCGATCTGCACAAACAGTGGGTGCCGGTGCTGAATGAGCTGGGCATTCGGCGTCGTCCCCCATATAACTGCCGGCACACCTATGCGACAATATGCTTAATGTCCGGCCTCAACCCCGCATTTATCGCCCAACAGCTGGGTCACAGCGTCCAAATGCTGCTGTCGACGTATGCCCGTTGGCTCAACTCAAGCTCCGACTGGAGCGAGCTGGAAAAACTCAAAACTGGTATCAAATCGGTATCAGCTTGAAAGCCAGCTCTGTAAGTGACTGATAGGTAAGCCCTTTGATCTCCACCGCCAACATCACCATGCAGTTCGGCTCCAAGCCGCTGTTCGAAAACGTTTCCGTCAAATTCAACAACGGCAACCGCTACGGCCTGATCGGCGCCAACGGTTGCGGTAAGTCGACCTTCATGAAGATCCTCGGTGGTGACCTGGAGCCGTCCGGCGGCCAAGTCATGCTCGAACCGAACACTCGCCTGGGCAAACTGCGCCAGGATCAGTTTGCCTACGAGGAATTCACCGTTATCGACACGGTGATCATGGGCCACGGCCAACTGTGGAAGGTCAAGGCCGAGCGCGATCGTATCTACTCGCTGCCGGAAATGACCGAGGAAGACGGCATGGCCGTCGCCGAGCTGGAAACCGAATTCGCCGAGATGGACGGCTACACCGCCGAATCCCGCGCCGGTGAATTGCTGCTGGGTCTGGGTATTCCGCTGGAACAGCACTTCGGCCCGATGAGCGAAGTGGCACCAGGCTGGAAGCTGCGTGTGCTGCTGGCCCAGGCGCTGTTCTCGGACCCGGACGTGCTGCTGCTCGACGAGCCGACCAACCACCTGGACATCAACACCATCCGCTGGCTGGAAACCATCCTCACCGCGCGTAACAGCACCATGGTGATCATTTCCCACGACCGACACTTCCTCAACAGTGTCTGCACCCACATGGCCGACCTGGACTACGGCGAGCTGCGCGTGTTCCCGGGCAACTACGACGAGTACATGACCGCTGCCACCCAGGCGCGCGAGCAGCTGCTGTCGGACAACGCCAAGAAGAAAGCCCAGATCGCCGAACTGCAGACCTTCGTCAGCCGCTTCTCGGCCAACGCCTCCAAGGCCAAGCAGGCCACCTCGCGAGCCAAGCAGATCGACAAGATCCAGCTGGCCGAGGTCAAGCCGTCGAGCCGGGTAAGCCCGTTCATCCGCTTTGAACAGACCAAGAAACTGCACCGCCAGGCCGTCACCGTCGAGAATATGGCCAAGGCCTTCGACGACAAGGTGCTGTTCAAGGACCTGGGCTTCACCATCGAGGCTGGCGAACGCGTTGCGATCATCGGCCCCAACGGTATCGGCAAGACCACCCTGCTGCGTACCTTGGTCGGTGAAATGACCCCGGACAAGGGTGAAGTGAAGTGGACCGACAGCGCCGAAGTGGGCTATTACGCCCAGGACCACGCCCACGACTTCGAAGACGACATGACCCTGTTCGACTGGATGGGCCAGTGGACCTCCGGCGAGCAGGTAATCCGCGGCACCCTCGGGCGCATGCTGTTCTCCAACGACGAGATCCTCAAGTCGGTGAAGGTGATTTCCGGTGGTGAGCAAGGCCGCATGCTGTTCGGCAAGCTGATCCTGCAGAAGCCGAACGTGCTGGTGATGGACGAGCCGACCAACCACCTGGACATGGAATCGATCGAGGCGCTGAACCTGGCGCTGGAAAACTACCCGGGCACCCTGCTGTTCGTCAGCCACGACCGTGAGTTCGTGTCGTCGCTGGCCACGCGCATCATCGAGCTGTCGGCTGATGGCGTGGTGGACTTCAGCGGTACCTACGACGATTACCTGCGTAGCCAGGGTGTGCTGGTCTGATTGAAAAGGGCCCGACCATTTGCACTGGCCGGGCTGCCCTATTCGCGGGTAAACCCGCTCCCACAGGGACTGCGTAGCATTTGAGGCCTATGCAAACCCTGTGGGATCACGGATACCCTCGGGGACAAGCAGGCCATTCGCTTCGGTTTGCTGGGGGTTGCCAGCTGCGATGTGTTGACCCTGCTATCGGCCTGGTCCCTGCCTCGATCTACTGTGTAGCGGCCCTGCTTGCCGTGGCCGGTGGCGGCCTGACGCTGTTACTGGCGCGGCGCGCCAATCGCGGCTGAACGCTCAGCCGGCTGCGGCGCGCCCAGCGCCTGGCTGAAGAACGCCGCGGTTTCGCGTTGCAGAGAATGGTGGATGTGCCGGCGGTCCACGCCTGCTGCGTCCTTGCACAGCGCCGGCATCCTCACATACTGCTCGGCATCGCAATGGGCCATGAACACGAAGTGCCCGGCGCCGGCCAACAGGCGGTAGTCCGGTGTGACCGGCAGCTTGCGGGCCAGGGCTTCTGCGTTACGGTCCACAGCCACTAGCTGGTCGCTGTCGCCACTGTAGATCAACGCCGGTACCTGCACCCCGACCAGAGCATGGCGCCCGAACAGCAGGCTCAACGGCGCCATCAGCATTACCGCCCCCACCCGCTGGTCGGCCTCGGGTACCAGCTCGCTGCGGTCGGCAATCAGTACGCCGTGGGTTTTGCAGGCATCAGCGTCGTTCGGGCGCTCCAGGCAATACTGGCGCAGGCGGTCCAGGTCAGGGCGCGCGCCTGAGAGAATCAAAGCGGTTTCACCACCGGCCGAGTAGCCGATCACCCCCACCTTGCCGTCATTCAGGTAGGGCCCCAGCAAGGCATCATCGCGGGCGGCCGTGATGGCGGCACTGACTTGCAGCGGCCGGCCATACAGGTTGCTCAGGGTGCCCAGGCGGCTGTGGTCACGCGCGTTGTCCCCCGGATGCACCACCGCCACCACGATAAAGCCCTGACGCGCCAGTGACGTCGCCAGGTAATGCAAGGCCAGCGGGCTACCGGTATTGCCATGGGACAACACCAGCAACGGGAACTGGCCCAACGCGACCGGCGCCTCTTCAGCCACGTCGATCAGATAGCCGTCCATACGGCTGCTGCGCGTTCTGCCAGTGGCCGGGTAGAACGCCAGCGCCTGCATGGGCCGGGCGTCGACCGGGTCGGCCAGGCTCATGTGGTGCAGGCCGGCAACCCAAGGTGCGGCCTCGGCGTTGGCCAGCAGGCCGCCGAGCAGGGCCAGCAGCAACACACAGCGTGGGAGAGTCATCGGCCGGCTGTTCCTTGCAGGGCGAAGAGATAGCCCAGCATAGAACCGGCCTGGGCTGCACCGGATGAAACCTGGATGAAACCGAAGTCATGCAATGCATGCCCGCGTCCTATGCATTTGCACTTTTCGTCGAACCCGTGGCATAGATGCAGGTCCACGTCTCTACGTGACCGTTTCGCGCCATTGAAGGAGATTCATGCATGAGCAAGCCCGCCTACGTGCCACCCAAGGTCTGGCGCAACGACGCAGCATCCGGCGGCCAGTTCGCCAACATCAACCGCCCGGTTGCCGGCCCGACTCACGACAAGGACCTGCCGGTGGGCAAGCACCCGCTGCAGTTGTACTCCCTGGCTACGCCCAATGGCGTCAAGGTCACCATTGCCCTCGAAGAGCTGCTCGCGCTGGGCCACCAGGGCGCCGAATATGATGCCTGGTTGATCCGCATTGGCGAGGGCGACCAATTCTCCAGTGGCTTTGTCCAAGTAAACCCCAACTCGAAGATCCCCGCCCTGCTCGACCGCAGCGTCGAGCCGCCGGTGCGGGTGTTCGAGTCGGGCTCGATCCTGCTGTACCTGGCGGAAAAGTTTGCCGCCCTGCTGCCCAAGGAGCCGGCTGCACGCACCGAAAGCCTGAACTGGCTGTTCTGGCAAATGGGCGCCGCGCCCTACCTGGGCGGTGGCTTTGGCCACTTCTATGTGTATGCGCCGGAAAAGTTCGAGTACGCCATCAACCGCTTCACCATGGAAGCCAAGCGCCAGCTGGATGTGCTCGACCGGCGCCTCGCCGAAAGCCGCTACCTGGGCGGCGAGGAATACAGCATCGCCGACATCGCCGTGTGGCCCTGGTATGGCCAGCTGGTGCGCGGCAACCTGTATGGCGCAGCGGAGTTCCTGGCGGTTGACGAGTACCCGCATGTGCAGCGCTGGGCCGAGGAAATTGCCCTGCGCTCGGCGGTGCAACGCGGTACCCGGGTGAACCGAACCTGGGGAGATGAAGACAGCCAGGTGCCGGAGCGGCATGCGGCGGCAGACTTGGAGTGAGCAGCAATCGGGGCCGATACAGGCCCCGACAATGCCCGCCTGCAAAAAACCATTTGCCCCCGCGCAAACCTGCGCCCGCCAAGCCCTTCTTGTACACTCCTCGCATTAGCCCCCACCTGCACATTTTTTGGTGAACGCATGATCGAGGTAACCGAGGTTTCCATTGCCGAGCTGCGCGACGCGCTCGAGTCGGGCCGCACGACGGCGGTCGAGCTGGTCCAGGCCTACCTGGCGCGCATCGACGCATACGATGGCGCCGACACCGCCACTGCCCTGAATACCGTAGTGGTACGCAACCCCGAGGCGCTGAAAGAGGCCGAAGCCTCCGACGCCCGTCGCGCCAAGGGCCAGGTCCTGAGCCCGCTGGACGGCATCCCCTACACCGCCAAGGACAGCTACCTGGTCAAAGGCCTGACCGCTGCCTCCGGTAGCCCGGCCTTCAAGGACCTGGTGGCTCAACGCGACGCCTTCACCATCGAACGCCTGCGCGCCGCCGGCGCCGTGTGCCTGGGCAAGACCAACATGCCACCCATGGCCAACGGTGGCATGCAGCGCGGTGTATATGGCCGCGCCGAAAGCCCGTACAACGCCAACTACCTGACCGCGCCGTTCGCCTCGGGCTCGTCCAACGGTGCCGGCACCGCCACCGCCGCCAGCTTCAGTGCCTTCGGCCTGGCCGAAGAGACCTGGTCCAGCGGCCGTGGCCCGGCGTCCAACAACGGTCTGTGCGCCTATACCCCGTCGCGCGGGGTGATTTCGGTGCGTGGCAACTGGCCGCTGACACCAACCATGGACGTGGTGGTGCCGTATGCCCGCACCATGGCCGACCTGCTGGAAATTCTCGACGTAGTCGTAGCTGACGACGCCGACAAGCGCGGTGACCTGTGGCGCCTGCAACCCTGGGTGCCAATCCCGGCGGCTTCCACGGTGCGCCCGGCTTCGTACCTGGACCTGGCCGTGGATGCCACTGTGCTCAAGGGCAAGCGCTTTGGTGTGCCGCGCATGTACATCAATGCCGATGCCGAGGCCGGAACTTCCGAGAAACCTGGCATTGGCGGCCCGACTGGCCAGCGTATCCACACCCGCGCCACGGTGATCGAGCTGTGGCAGCAGGCCCGTCAGGCGCTGGAAGCGGCTGGTGCAGAAGTACTGGAAGTTGACTTCCCGCTGGTGTCCAACTGCGAAGGCGACCGCCCGGGCGCTCCGACCGTGTACAACCGTGGCATCGTCAGCAAGGAGTTCCTGCATGACGAATTGTGGGAGCTGTCGGGCTGGGCCTTCGACGACTTCCTGCGCGCCAACGATGATCCCAAGCTCAACCGCCTGGCCGACGTCGACGGACCACAGATCTTCCCCCACGACCCAGGCACCCTGCCCAATCGTGAGGACGACCTGGCTGCCGGCATGGACGAGTATGTCAACATGGCCAAGCGTGGCCTGAAGACCTGGGACCAGATCGAGACCCTGCCTGACGGCCTGCGCGGCCTGGAACAGACCCGCAAGATTGACCTGGAAGACTGGATGGACAACCTGGGCCTGGACGCGGTGCTGTTCCCCACCGTGGCCGATGTGGCCCCGGCTGATGCCGACATCAACCCGGTATCGGCCGACATCGCCTGGAGCAACGGGATCTGGGTGGCCAACGGCAACCTGGCGATCCGTCACCTGGGGGTGCCGACCGTGACTGTACCGATGGGTGTGATGGCCGATATCGGCATGCCGGTGGGGCTGACCTTTGCCGGCCGGGCTTACAGCGACAATGCGCTGCTGAGCTTTGGCGCAGCCTTCGAGGCGACCGGCTCGCGGCGGATGATCCCGCCGCGTACCCCGGCCCTGAGCTGAGGCCTGAAGGGGCCGCTTTGCGGCCCATTCGCGGGTAAACCCGCTCCCACAGGTTCACCACAGGTCTTGAGTACTGTGGGGTCCCTGTGGGAGCGGGTTTACCCGCGAAATGGACCTGAAAAAGCAAATCGCGAAATTCAACTTTATGTGTAAAAATACACAAAACGTTGATTTGTGATCTGCCATGCCTATCTCCCCCAGCGAAGAACGCCAGCTCACCCTCACCGTCCTCAAGGCCGCCATCCAGGCCATGGGCAGCGTTGCTGCGCGCAACATGGAAATCCTCCTGCACGACCTCGACCACCCGGAACACTCCGTGGTGGCGATCGTCAACGGGCACCTTTCCGGCCGCAGCGTCGGTAGCCCGATCCTCGCTGCCCCGGAACAGGACCAAGGTTTCAAGGCACTGATGCAGGCTTCGGCCGACCAGCACGGCTGTGAGCCGGTAGTGCTGCCTGACTACCCCACCACCCTCAAGGGCCGCACCCTGCGCAGCGCCACGGCGATCTTCCGCGACCGCAGCGGCCACCCCTTCGCCAGCCTCTGCGTCAACACCGACGTCACAGGCCTGGACGCTGCCATGAACTTTCTCCAGCAGTTCCAGCCGCTGGGGGCTGCGCCTGCCGTCAGTGAACCCGCCGACATGGAACTGCTGATGAGCGAGATAATCCAGGCATCTCTGCAGCGCAGCGACCAAGGGCGGATGAACAAGCAGGCCAAGGTCGAGGCCGTGCGAGTGATGCAGGAGCGTGGCCTGTTCATCGTCAAGGGCGGCGTGGAAAAGGCCGCCAGCGCCCTTGGCGTGACCCGCTACACCGTTTACAACTACCTTGAGCAACTGCGCGGAGCCAGCCAATGACCTTGCATATTCATACCCCCCTGATCGAATCCCGGCCGCTTTCGCTGGCCGCTGGCCGCAACGTCTGGCTCAAGCTCGAGGCCCTGCAGCCCTGCGGCTCGTTCAAGCTGCGCGGCGTGGGCCACGCCTGCGAGGTGCACCATGCCCGTGGCGCGCGGCATTTCGTGTCTTCCTCGGGCGGCAACGCGGGCCTGGCAGTGGCCTATGCCGGGCGCAAGCTGGGCGTGCCAGTGACCGTGGTGGTGCCCGAGACCACCACTGAGCGGGCCAAGGAACTGCTGCGCCTGGAGGACGCACAGGTAGTGGTGCATGGCAGCTCCTGGCAAGAGGCCAACGCCCTGGCGCAGACCTTGGTCGGCCCGGGTGACGCCTTCATTCACCCATTCGACGACCCGCTGCTGTGGGCCGGGCATGCCAGCCTGGTGGATGAAGTCGCCGAGGCCGGCGTGAGGCCGGATGCCGTGGTGTTGTCGGTGGGCGGTGGCGGTTTGCTCAGTGGCGTGGTCGAGGGGCTGCAGCGCAACGGCTGGAGTGATGTACCGGTGCTGGCGGTAGAAACCGAAGGCGCGGCATCGCTGCATGCGGCCATGCAGGCGGGGCATTCGGTGGAGCTGGAACGTATTGCCTCGGTGGCGACGTCGCTGGGGGCCAAGCGTGTGGCTGACCAGGCGCTGGTGTGCGTGCAGCAGCATCCGGTGCACAGCCATCTGGTCAGTGACCGCGCTGCGCTGGAAGCCTGCGAACGGTTCTTGCGAGACCATCGCGTGCTGGTGGAGCCTGCATGTGGGGCGGCTTTGGCGTTGGCCTATGCACCAGGCGCCCTGGCGCAGTACCAGAATGTGCTGGTGGTGGTTTGTGGTGGGGCTACCGCCACGCTGGAGCAGATCCAGGCGTGGTTGAAGCAGGTTGATTGAGGTTACCTGTACCGGCCTCTTCGCGGGTAAACCCGCTCCCACAGATTGGACTGCGCAAGGTCTGAAGCAAGCGCATTCCCTGTGGGAGCGGGTTCACCCGCGAACACCGGCGGAGCCGGTGCCATCCAATGCAACACTCATCGGATTCTCCTTGCGGCACCCGGTTGCTGATTACGATAGTCACATGCCGCTGTTCTACTAAGCCCGCCGCAACCGGAAAAATCCCTCGCAACGGCGTCAACCACGACGAAATGCGTAACCCACCCTTTCGGTCTGCGGCAAGTGAAGGCACAATGCGTGTCCTTTTTTTGGCCGGCCTGGCCGGGGGCCTTTAAATGATCAAGACGCCGTACTACCTCATCGATAAAACCAAGCTGCTGGGCAACATGGAGAAGATCGCCTACGTGCGCGAACACTCCGGTGCCAAGGCACTGCTCGCCCTCAAGTGCTTTGCCACCTGGTCGGTCTTCGACCTGATGCAACAGTACATGGACGGCACCACCTCTTCGTCGCTGTACGAGCTCAAGCTCGGCCGCCAGAAATTCGCCGGCGAAACCCACGCCTACAGCGTGGCCTGGGCCGACGACGAGGTCGAGGAAATGCTCGAGAACTGCGACAAGATCATCTTCAACTCGATCGGCCAACTGCAACGCTTCGCCGCACAGTCCGAAGGCAAAGTCCGCGGCCTGCGCGTCAACCCGCAGGTCAGCAGCTCCGACTACCTGCTGGCCGACCCCGCCCGCCCGTTCAGCCGCCTGGGCGAATGGGACCCGGTCAAGGTCGAACAGGTGATCGAGCAGATCTCCGGCTTCATGTTCCACAACAACTGCGAGAATGGCGACTTCGGCCTGTTTGACAAGATGCTCACGCACATCGAAGAGCGCTTCGGCCACCTGCTGCACAAGGTCGAATGGGTCAGCCTCGGTGGCGGCATCCACTTCACCGGTGAAGACTACGCGCTGGACGCCTTCTGTGCGCGCCTGAAAGCCTTCTCGGAAAAGTACGGCGTGCAGGTGTACCTGGAGCCGGGCGAAGCGGCCATCACCAACAGTGCCTCGCTGGAAGTGACCGTGCTCGACACCCTGTACAACGGCAAGCACCTGGCCGTGGTCGACAGCTCGATCGAAGCGCACATGCTCGACCTGCTGATCTATCGCCTCAACGCCAAGATGGCCCCCAACGACGGCGCGCACACCTACATGGTCTGCGGCAAGTCGTGCCTGGCCGGTGACATCTTCGGCGAATACCAATTCGATCGTCCGCTGGCCATCGGTGATCGCCTGTCGTTCGTCGACGCGGCGGGTTACACCATGGTCAAGAAAAACTGGTTCAACGGTCTGAAAATGCCATCCATCGTGGTCAAGCAACTCGACGGCAGCGTCGAAGTGGTGCGCGAGTTCGGTTTCGAAGACTACGTTTCCAGCCTGTCGTAAGACCGGCTTTCAGTAAGGAGCAAGGGATAAATTGAAGAAGAACGTTCTTATCATTGGTGCAGGAGGTGTCGCCAAGGTGGTGGCCCACAAGTGCGCGCAGCATAACGACGAACTGGGTCGTATCGCTATCGCGTCACGGAACATCTCCAAATGCCAGGCCATCATCGAAAGCGTCAAGGCCAAGGGTAGCCTCAAGGTACCCGCCGACATCCAGGCCTTCTCGCTCAATGCCCTCGATGTCGAGGCAACCAAGGCGCTGATCCGTGAGACCGAATCGCAGATCGTGATCAACGTTGGTTCCGCCTTCCTCAACATGTCGGTGCTGCGTGCCTGCATCGATACCGGTGTCGCCTACCTGGACACCGCCATCCACGAAGAACCGGGCAAGATCTGCGAGACACCGCCGTGGTACGGCAACTACGAGTGGAAACACCTTGAAGAGTGCCAGGCAAAGAACATTACCGCCATTCTCGGCGTCGGTTTCGACCCGGGTGTGGTGAACAGCTACGCCAAGCTGGCGCAGCAACAGTATTTCGACAGCATTGACTCGATCGACATCCTCGACGTCAATGCCGGTTCGCATGGCAAGTACTTCGCCACCAACTTCGACCCGGAAATCAACTTCCGCGAGTTCACCGGGCAAGTGTGGAGCTGGCAGAACAGCCAGTGGACCAGCAACACCATGTTCGAGGTCAAGCGTACCGACGACCTGCCAGTGGTAGGCTCGCAGAACCTGTACCTGACCGGCCACGACGAAGTTCACTCGATTTCGAAGAACCTCAACGTGCCGAACGTGCGTTTCTGGATGAGCTTCGGCGAGCACTACATCAACGTGTTCACCGTGCTCAAGAACCTGGGCCTGCTCTCCGAGCAGCCGGTGAAAACCGCCGAAGGCCTGGAAGTTGTACCGCTGAAAGTGGTCAAGGCCGTGCTGCCGGACCCAGCCTCGCTGGCCCCGGGCTACACCGGCAAAACCTGCATCGGCGACCTGGTCAAGGGCACCAAGGATGGCCAGCCACGCGAGGTGTTCATCTACAACGTGGCCGACCACGAAGAAGCCTACGCCGAGACCGACAGCCAGGGTATTTCCTACACCGCCGGGGTACCGCCAGTGGCTGCCGCCCTGCTGGTTGCCCGTGGCGAGTGGGATGCCAAGCGCATGGTCAACGTCGAGGAACTGCCAGCCGAGCCGTTCCTCAAGGCACTGGACGTGATGGGCCTGCCGACCCGCGTCAAAGATGAAAAAGGTGATCGTCCTTGGGACGCTGAAGCCTAAGCAGCAAGACAGAGGGGCGCCATCAAGGCGCCCCTTCTGCTTTTGCAGGCCCGACCTCTTCGCGGGTAAACCCGCTCCTACAGACCTGTGAAATACCTGTGGGAGCGGGTTTACCCGCGAAAGGGCCGGCACAGGCTTACCTCTATTTCCGAGCCTCCAGGATCAGGTTGAACGGCGTCTGCGTCGCCCGCCGGAACCGGTTGAAACCCGCCTCCTCGAACACCGCCCGCAACCGCGCTTCCCCAGCCTGCGCACCCAGCCCCAACCCCACCTCCTGCGACAACGAATTCGGCGTGCAGATAAACGTCGATGCCGCATAGAACAAGCGCCCAACCGGGGTCAGGTTGCCCTCCAGCGAATCCTCGGCATAAGGCTCCACCAGCATCACCGTGCCGTCGGCCTTCAATGCACGATATGCATGCTTCGCAGCCCCCACCGGGTCGCCCATGTCGTGCAGGCAATCGAAGAAACACACCAGGTCATGGTCATGCCCCGGGTAGTCCTTGGCGCTGGCCTGCTGGAAGCTCACCCGTCCTGCCAACCCCGCCTCGCGCGCGCGCATGTTGGCGATGGCGATGGAAGGCCCGTGGTAGTCGTAGCCGATGAAGGTGGATGCCGGAAACGCCTGAGCCATGACCAGCGTCGAAGCACCATGCCCACAACCCACATCCGCCACCTTGGCGCCCGATTGCAACTTGGCGACCACGCCTTCCAGCGCCGGCAACCATTCGGCAACCAGGAAGGTGCGGTAGCCCGGCCGGAAGAACCGTTCGGTGCCGCTGAACATGCATGGGTGGTGATCGCCCCAGGCCAGCCCACCGTCACCGCGCATGGCCGCGACCAGCTTGTCCTTGTCATGGAACAGCGCAGCCACCACAGCGGCACCACCGGCCATGTAGGCCGGGGAATCCTCCAGCGCCAGGGCCATGGCCTGCTCTTCGGGCAACACGAAACGGCCCTTGTCATGCACCATGTAGCCCGAGGCGGCCTGGGCGCAGAGCCATTCGCGCACCAGCCGCGGGTGGCAGCCGGTCTTTTCCGCCAGCGCCTCGGGGGTAGTCGGCAGGCTGTCGGCCATGGCCCGGTACAACCCCAGCTCATCGCCAAGAATCACGTTGGCCAAGGTCGCCGCAGCGCCCATGTCGCCCACCAGCTTGCCCATGAAGTCGTGAAGCCTTGCCTCGTCCATGACCTGCCCTCCTCTGCAAGAAGGCCATCGCCAGCGAGGGACATCCGCTCCGGGGAGGCGGTGGTCGATTGAATGGTATGGGCCTGCCTGGCGCTACCCAACGCAAGCCACTTGTAAGTTTAGATGCCCTGATCAGAGGGTTTTGCCTGCCCAGCCAACTTTTCCAGCAGCACCTTGGCCAGCGCCTTGTCCGAGAACGGGTTCTGCCCGGTGATCAGTTCGCGGTCCACCACCACATTGGGTTGCCAGGCCTTGGCGTAGCCCATGTCGCCCCCAGCCATTGCCATGGCGTTGGCCGGGTAGAACAACAGCCGCTGGTCCTTGAGCGAACCCTCGAACACCTGCTCCTCGGGGTCGGAGAAAATGGTCATCTTGTAGCCCTTGTACAACCAGTCATTGGCTGCCGGCTTTTCACCACGCGCCAGCGCCGACTGGTAGCTTGCCGGGTCCTGCTGGGCCGAGAGCAAGGCGATGGGGCCGTGGCAGATGGCGGCTGTGGGCTTGCCGGCCTGGTGGAAATGCCGCAGCAAGGCGCCCACGTCCGGATTGTTGGCCAAGTCGATCAACGGCGCATGCCCCCCGGGGATGAACAGCCCGGCATAGCGGCCCAGGTCACCTGCCAGGACCTCTCTCACCGACAGGGTATCGTCAATGCCCGGCAGGCCTTGCACGACCTTCTCGATCCGGCGCATCTCCTGCGCATCACCGGCAAAGTAGCTTGGGTCGATCGAACGCTGGTCGACGCGCGGCGCATTACCCTTGGGGGTGACCAGCACCAGCTTGTAACCAGCCTTGAGCAACTGGTCGGCAGGCACGCCGAACTCGTTGAGGTAGTAGCCGGTGGCATAGTGTTTACCGTCCTGCAGCGGCAGCTGGTGCTCGCTGGACAACAGCACCAGCACCTCGCCCTTGGGCGCGGCATGGGCACCAGCGGCAAGCAGGGTGCCGGCAACAGCCAAGGCGAGCCGGGACATCTTGGTCATGCAACAATCTCCTGATCAGGCAAATAGGGTCCGCTCACGTTAGCGGGATGCGTTCATGCTAACGGCAAGGCTATGATTCGATAATTCGAAAGCCCGCATGCCTGTGATCCAGAAAATGAATATCACCAGTAAGGACCTCAATCTTCTGTACCTGTTCCATGTGCTGTATCAGGAGCGCAATGGCACCCTCGCTGCCCAGCGCATGGCCCTGAGCCAGCCCGCACTCAGTCACAAGCTCAACAAGCTGCGCCACGAGTTTGGCGATCCCCTGTTCGTCCGTGCCCCCAGGGGCCTGACCCCGACACCACGCGCTCACGAACTGGCACCGGAGGTAGAACGCCTGGTGGTGGGCCTGGAAGGTTTCTATGAACGCTGCGAAGGGCAGGATTTCCTCGCCCGCCCTGCCCGCCTGCACCTGTACAGCACCGACTATGTGGAACAGACGCTGCTGCCCAGGCTGCTGCCGATCCTGCGCAACCAGGCACCGAACCTGACGCTGGTCACCCACAATACCCGCGGCCAGCTACCTCGCGAGGAGCTGGAGAAAGGCACCTGTGACCTGGCCGTTGCAGGCTTCTTCACCGACCTGCCGGAGACCTTCCACCAACAGCGCCTGCTCAGCGAAAACTTCGTAGTGCTGGCCTCGCGCAACCATCCAGGCCTGGGCGACGGCCTGGACCTCGATACCTTCCTCGCCAGCGACCACCTGCTCACCACCCTCACCGGTGACCTCGATGGCCTGGTCGACCGAGCCTTGCGCAGCCTGGGGATGCAACGACGGGTCGTGGCTGGCCTGTCGAGCTTCGTGGCCCCCACGCGCCTGCTGCGTGGCACCAACCTGCTGCTCACCTGCCTGCGCTCGCTGGCCGTTGAAGCCACCGAGCGCGATGACGACCTGATCATGTACCCACTGCCGCTGACACTGCCTGCCATCGAGGTGATGCAGATCTGGCACGAACGCACCCATGCCGATCCCCTGCGGCGCTGGTTCCGCCAACAGCTACGGAGCGTCGCCGAGGAGGCAACAGCCTGCGCTGGTAACAATTTCTAAACAACGCTGTGACATTTTTTTTCAGCTTTCTCGCCAAGGAGCTGTCAAATGAAGGTCACGGTTTTCGGTACCGGCTATGTCGGCCTCACTCAGGCAGTTTGCCTGGCCCAGGTGGGACACTCGGTGTTGTGCATGGATGTCGACGCCGAGCGGGTCGCCAGCCTCAATACAGGCCATTGCCCGATCTTCGAGCCCGGCCTCGCGCCGATGCTGGAGAAGAACCTGGCCAGCGGTCGCTTGCGCTTCACCACCGACGCCGGCGAAGCGGCCAACTACGCCAGGTTGCAGTTCATCGCCGTCGGCACCCCACCACAGGCCGATGGCAGCGCCGACCTGAAGCACGTGTTCGCCGTGATCGACAGCATCCTCGAACATGCCGACGGCCCCAAGGTGATCGTCAACAAATCCACTGCGCCGGTCGGCACGGTGCACCGCATCAAGGCACGCATCGCCCAAGCCGTGGCCGATACCAGCCGTTTCCACGTCATCAGCAACCCCGAGTTCCTCAAGGAAGGTTCGGCAGTTGACGACTGCATGCGCCCGGAGCGCATCATCATCGGCGGCGCGGAACCTGCCGAGGTCGAGCTGCTGCGCGAGCTGTACCTGCCATTCAGCCGCAACCGCGAAAAACTCATGGTCATGGATGCGCGCAGCGCCGAGCTGACCAAGTACGCGGCCAACTGCATGCTGGCGACCAAGATCTCCTTCATCAACGAAATCGCCAACCTGGCAGAACACCTGGGCGCCGACATCGAAATGGTGCGCCGTGGCATTGGCTCGGACCCGCGCATCGGCTACGACTTCATCTACGCCGGCTGCGGGTTTGGCGGTTCGTGCTTCCCCAAGGACCTGCAAGCCCTGCGCCGCAGCGCCGAGGCCGAAGGCTTCGAGCCGCAACTGCTGCGTGCGGTGGAGTCGGTCAACGAGCAGCAAAAGGGCCGGCTGTTCAGCAAGATCCAGCGCCACTACCCACGCGGCCTGCGGGGCAAGGTCTTCGCCTTGTGGGGGTTGTCGTTCAAGCCCAATACCAACGACATCCGCGAGGCCTCCAGCCGGGTCCTGCTGGAAGCGCTATGGGCCGCCGGCGCACGAGTGCAAGCCCATGACCCGCAGGCCATGGAAGAGATCCAGCGGCACTATGGCCCGCGCACCGACCTGCAGTTGGTGCCCTGCAAGGACGATGCACTGCACGGCGCCGATGCCCTGGTGATCGTCACCGAATGGCAGGACTATCGCGTTCTCAACCTGGACAAGGTGCCACAGCAACTGGCCGACCGGGTGGTGTTCGACGGGCGCAACCTGTTCGAGCCCGAGCACATGGCCGCCGCCGGCCTGACTTACTACGGCATCGGCCGTGGCCAGGTGCAGCCAGCATGCCCGTACTGATTACCGGCGTGGCAGGCTTCATCGGTTACCACCTTGCACGGCGCCTGTGCGAAACGGGCATCGAGGTGATCGGTATCGACAACCTCAATGCCTACTATAGCGTCCAGCTAAAGCTGGCGCGCCTGCAGCAGTTGTTCGGCTTTGCCAATTTCCGCTTCCACGCCGTCGATATCGCCCACCCGAGCGAACTGCAACAACTGTTCGCCGGGCAAGCGTTCAGTGAAGTGATCCACCTGGCGGCGCAGGCCGGGGTGCGCTATTCGCTGGACAACCCCGGCGCCTACGGCCAGGCCAATCTGGTCGGCTTTCTCAACATTCTCGAAGCCTGCCGCCAACAGCCGCCGCGCCACCTGATCTACGCCTCGAGCAGTTCAGTGTACGGCGCCAACGCCAAGCTTCCGTTCAGCGTCGACGACCCGGTCGAGCAACCCGTGTCGCTGTATGCTGCCAGCAAGCGCGCCAATGAACTGATGGCGCACAGCTACGCACACCTGTACCGGTTGCCGACCACCGGCCTGCGCTTTTTTACTGTCTACGGACCCTGGGGCCGTCCCGACATGGCCTTGTTCAAGTTCACCCGCGCAATACTCGAGGGCCGGCCGATCGAGGTCTACAACAACGGCCTGATGGGGCGCGACTTCACCTACATCAACGACATCGTCGAGAGCATTGTGCGCTTGCGCCTGAAGCCTCCACTGCCGGCCGGCGGGCAACCGCCCTGCCAGCTGTTCAACATCGGCCGAGGCGAGCCGGTACGGCTGCTGCACTTCATCGAATGCCTGGAGCATGCCTTGGGCACCAAAGCCCGGCGCGACTACCTGCCGCTGCAAGCGGGAGATGTGCTGGAAACCTGGGCCGACATCGATTCGCTGGCGCGCTGGATCGACTACACCCCGGGCACATCGCTGGAACATGGCGTCAACGCCTTCGTTGGCTGGTACCGGGATTTCTACCGGATTTGAGCCGCGCAATCCCAACAAGATCACAGGTAGCCTCATGACAGAACCACTTGACCTCTCGGTACTTATTCCTGCCAAGAATGAGGTCGACAACCTGCCATCACTGCTGATGGAAATACGCACGGCACTGGCCGCTGAACACTACGAAGTACTGGTAGTCGATGCCGGCAGCAGCGACCACACCCTGAGCGTGCTGAAGCAACTGAAAAGCCAGAGTTACGCGCAACTGCGCATCCTGACATCTCCCAGCCACGTCTACCACTTCGCCTGGGCGGGCTCGCATGCCGCTCTAATGGACTGCACATAACTAATTGAATCAGCAGGAACCCCTGTGGGAGCGGCTTTAGCCGCGAACACCGGCGCAGCCGGTGCCATGCACCGCGTTGGATTCTTCGCGGGTAAACCCGCTCCCACAGGGGATCGCGCCAACTTTTTCGGGGGTAGTCCAGGTTCCCGGGATTGCCCAGCGCTTTTGGGCTGCGCTGCCGCGCAGAAAAAATATTGCAGCTCCATGGGAGCGAGCTGCCCGCGAAGGGCCGCACGGTACCTTGCTAAGGCGTAACGGCGCTCTCGGGAGGATTGAGCTGCAACACCTCGTTGGTATATGCCCACTCCTTATGCAACTGGTCCGGGTGGTCGTTCAGGCGAATGCCGTAGGTCGGGATGATCTGCCTGATCTTGGCCTGCCACTGCGGCGATGCCACCTTGTCCTTGAACATCTTGTTCAGCACGTCGAGCATGATCGGCGGTGCGGTCGAAGCGCCGGGCGAAGCCCCCAGCAACCCGGCAATGCTGCCATCCTTGGACGTCACCACCTCAGTGCCGAGCTTGAGCACGCCACCCAGTGCCTCGTCTTTCTTGATGATCTGCACCCGCTGGCCCGCCTGCCACAGCCGCCAGTCTTCCTTTTTCGCCTCAGGGAAGTAGGTACGCAATGCTTCGAAACGGTCATCGTCAGATTGCAGCACTTGGCCGATCAGGTACTGCACCAGGTCGAACTCGCGCACCCCGACCCTTACCATTGGCCAGGCGTTGTGCACACTGGCGCTGGCGAACAGATCAAGCAGCGAGCCCTGCTTGAGGAACTTGGTCGAGAAGGTGGCGAACGGCCCGAACAGGATCATGCGCTTGCCATCGAGCACACGGGTGTCCAGATGCGGCACCGACATCGGTGGCGCACCAGTGGCGGCGATACCGTAGGCCTTGGCCATGTGACGTTGGGCGATGGCCGGGTTGTCGGTAACCAGGAACGAACCTCCGACCGGGAAGCCGGCATAGTCCTTGGCTTCATCGATGCCCGACTTCTGCAGCAGCGGCAGCGCCGCGCCGCCAGCACCGATGAACAGGTACCTGGCGTCGGTGGCAGCGTTGCTGCCGTCCTTGAGGTTCTTGTACTCGACATGCCAGGAGCCGTCTTCGTTGCGGGTGATGGCCTGCACTTCGCTCGACAGCTTGAGATCGAAGTTCGGCCGGGTCTGCAGATAACCTACGTACTGCCGGGTGATCTCGCCGAAGTTGACGTCAGTGCCGATCGGCGTCCAGGTCACGGCCAGTTTCTGGTTGGGGTCGCGGCCTTCCATCATCAACGGCACCCACTTGCGAATCTGCGCGGGGTCCTCGGAGTACTGCATGGGCTTGAACAGCGGGCTTGCCTGCAGTGCCTCGTAGCGCTTTTTCAGGAAACGAATGTTGTCGTCACCCCAGACAAAGCTCATGTGCGGGGTGGTGTTGATGAAGGAATGCGGGTTCTTGAGCACGCCCTGCTTCACCTGCCAGGCGAGGAACTGGCGGGTGATCTGGAACGACTCGTTGATCTCCACTGCCTTGCTGATATCGACCTTGCCGCCCTTCTCCGGGGTGTAGTTCAGCTCGGCCAGGGCCGAGTGGCCGGTGCCGGCGTTGTTCCAGCCGTTGGAGCTTTCTTCGGCAACCTTGTCCAGGCGCTCGACCATTTCCATCGACCAACCCGGCTCCAGTTCATTGAGCCAGACTGCCAGGGTTGAACTCATGATGCCGCCGCCCACCAGCATGATATCGACTTTCCTGGTTTCCGCGGCGCGGGCATCGAGCATGCCGAATGCCAAGGCCAGCCCGGTCAGCGCCAGTACCGGCTTGATGGTGATCTTCATAACGTCTCCCGTACCTCGTTGCTGTCCGTCAGTACAGACACAAGCTTAGATGAGGGATTTAGTCGGGCACGACTGACGCGCAATCACTTGCAATCAACCACATCTCAAAATACTGTATGAATATTCAGTTTTACAGGTCAGCCCCATGCAACTCATCGCCAAACTCGGCATCCTTGCCGATGCTGCCAAGTACGACGCCTCCTGCGCCAGCAGCGGCGCGCCCAAGCGCAACTCGCGCGGCGCCGACGGCCTGGGTGCCACAAATGGCATGGGCATCTGTCACAGTTACACCCCCGACGGGCGTTGCGTATCACTGCTCAAAGTGCTACTCACCAACTTTTGCCTCTACGACTGCCAGTACTGCGTCAACCGCCGCTCCAGCAACGTGCCACGCGCGCGCTTCAGCCCCGAGGAAGTGGTCCGGCTGACCCTGGACTTCTACCGGCGCAACTGCATCAGCGGCCTGTTCCTCAGCTCTGGCATCATCCGCTCGGCGGACTACACCATGGAGCAGTTGATCCGCGTGGCCCGGCTGCTGCGCGAAAAACACGACTTCCGGGGCTACATCCACCTCAAGACCATCCCCGATGCCGATCCGCTGCTGATCGAAGAGGCCGGGCACCTGGCCGACCGGCTCAGCGTCAACATCGAACTGCCGACCGACGCCAGCCTGAAACGCCTGGCGCCGGAGAAACAGGCGCATACCATTCGCCAGGCCATGGGCGTGATCCACCTGGGCCAGCAGGCCGTGGCCCACGAACCCAAGGCGCCGCGCTTTACCCCAGCCGGGCAAAGCACCCAGGTGATCGTTGGCGCTGACAGCACCGACGACAGCACATTACTGCGCAATGCTGAATCGTTGTACCAGGGCTACGGCCTCAAGCGCGTGTACTACTCCGCCTTCAGCCCCATCCCCGACAGCCCGGGCAGCGTACCCCTGGCCGCACCGCCGCTGATGCGTGAGCATCGCCTGTACCAGGCTGACTTCCTGCTCCGAGGCTATGGCTACAAGGCCGGCGAACTGCTGGGCCAGGGCGGCAACCTGGCGCTGGACATCGACCCCAAGCTGGCCTGGGCTCTGGCCAACCGCGAAGTATTCCCACTGGACGTGAACCGTGCCGAGCCGGCGCTACTGGCACGCATCCCCGGCATCGGCCTGCGGAGTGTGCAGCGCCTGGTTGCCCTGCGACGCGAGCGGCGCATCCGCTATGACGACCTGATTCAGTTGCGCTGCGTGCTGGACAAGGCGCGGCCGTTCATTGTCACCAGCGACTACCGCCCGGCCCAGGCCGAGCTGCGCAGCGGCCTGCTGAGGGCGCGCTTGCGTGAGCCGCAAGCGCCGGTGCAGATGGGCTTGTGGGGATGATCGCGCTCGACTGCGACGACCTGTTTGCCACCTGGCGTGATCAGGCTCGGGTGTTGTTGGGGCATGGCATCGACCCGTCGCAGGTCACCTGGGCGCAGGGGCCGGTGGCGGATTTGCTGGCCGTACCGACAGCGCTCCCGGAAGGCTCCGGTCCTTTCCGGGCCAAAGTGCCAGCGGCGCTGCTGAGCCAACTCGAACAGGCCGCCCGCTACCGTGGCGAGCAACGCTGGAATTTGCTTTACGAAGTACTGTGGCGGGTGGCCCACGGTGACCGCACTGCGATGCTGGCGGGTGACCGGTTGGGCAGTGAGCTGCAAAGACGGATCAACCAGGTCACTCGCGAAGCGCACCATCTGCATGCCTTTGTACGCTTCGTGCCACTACCGGAAGTATTGGCTGAACAGCTGCAACTTGACCTGGTGGCCTATCACGAGCCGGCGCATGACATTCTGGAAAGCGCCAGTGCGCATTTCGCCGACCGCCTGGGGCGCTTGCGCTGGATGATTGCCACGGCGCGCGACGGCATACACTTCGATGGCCAGGCATTCGATTACCGGCGCCAGTGCCCCGAGCCCTGGCGCCAGTGGGCGCGCAACATCGAAGACCCCGGCGCCGAGCTATGGCGCACCTACTATCGCCATACCTTCAACCCTGCACGCCTCAACCCCGATGCCTTGCGCCTGCACATGCCCGGGCGGTTCTGGCGGCATTTGCCGGAGGGCATGCTGATTCCGCAACTCGAAGGCCTGGCACGGCAAGGCAAGCAACGGGACGGACAGGCCGTAGAAGTGGCAGCCCAGTCCGGCAAGAAAATCAGCAAGCCTGCAAGTGATTGCCGAGGAGCTGCAACTGACCGGGTTCACGCCAGGGCCGGTGGTGGACATGATCAATGAAACGGTCGAAGGGGATTTGACCGAGGATGGACGGTTAGCGGTGGCCACGTATGAATTGTGTTTGCCCTGAACAGCTGCTTGTGGGTTTCAAGTACCCAGACAAATGGCCAGCTTGCTTTTACCGCTCCACGGGCATAGCGTTCGGAAGTTTTCTTTTCCGTGCCCAGGAGCAACTCCATGTACACCGGCATCGTCCAGGCCGTCCGCCCTCTGCTTGATGTGACCACCTACCCGGGCCACAACCAGTTCACCATCGACCTCACCCCGGAACTGCTCGACGAGCTGAAGATCGGCGCCAGCGTCAGTGTTGAAGGTACCTGCCTGTCGGTCACCGAAATCCACGGCACCCAGGTCAGGTTCGACGCCATGACCGCCACCCTCAAGCGCACCAACCTGCGCAATTTCAAGGCCGGCCAGGGCGTCAACATTGAACGCTCGGCGAAGATGAACGCCGAAGTCGGTGGCCACCTGATGGCCGGCCACATCGCCACCACCGCTGAAATCGTCGAGCTCTCCATCAAGGAAACCGGCGCCTTCATCAAGTTCCGCATGCCACCGGAATGGGGCAAGTACGTGTTCGCGCGCGGTTTCATCGGGGTCAACGGCTGCAGCCTGACCGTCGCCGATGTCGAGGACAACGTGATCACCATCAACCTGATCCCGGAAACCCTGCGCCAGACCACCTTCGCCAGTTACAAGGCCGGCGAGCTACTCAACATCGAAGTGGACCACCAGACCATGGTCCTGGTCGATGTGGTGGAACGCACTATCAAAGGCACCCTGGCCCGCGAAAAACTGCTGCCCTGAGGCCCGCCCATGCTGCCTACCACCCTCCCCGCACGCACGGCCAAACGGCTGCGCCTGCAAATTCTGCGTGGTCGTGTCGGTCTCGGCCTGGTGGCCGGCCTGTCAGTGCTGGCCGGCATGACCGATGCTATCGGCCTGCTGGCGCTGGGTGACTTCGTGTCGTTCATGAGTGGCAACACCACTCGCCTGGCCGTCGCCATCAGCGAAGCGGACCTGGCCCTGGTGTTGCGCCTGAGTGCCGCGGTGCTGGGCTTCGTCGTCGGCAACGCCCTGGGCGTGCTGCTGGCACGTGGTTTCCGCCGCAGGGCCTGGCCGGTGCTGCTGGTAGTCGCCGCCCTGCTGGCCTTCGCGGCGGCATGGCCCTTGGCGGTCACCTTTCCGGCGTTGCTCGCGGCCACACTGGCCATGGGCATGATCAATGCCGTGGTTGAACAGGTAAACGGCCTGCCCATCGGCCTGACGTACGTCACCGGCGCCCTGTCGCGCTTCGGCCGTGGCCTGGGGCGCTGGCTGCTGGGCGAGCGGCGCAATGGCTGGCGGGTGCAACTGGTGCCCTGGGGCGGCATGCTGCTGGGTGCCGCCCTGGGTGCCTGGCTGCAACACCACCTGGGCCTGCTGGCAATGACCGGCAGCTGTGCACTGGCCTGTGTACTGGCCATGGTGTCGCGGTTCATCCCCGGTTCCTGGCAGCGCGGTTACATGCCGCGCTGATCACCTGTGAGAGCTGGCTTGCCGGCGACGCGCCGCGAAAGCGGCGCGCTCTGAAATCAGATGCCTTCGCGGGCCAGGTCCATGGCGAAGTAGGTCAGGATCAGGTCGGCACCTGCACGCTTGATCGCGCCAATGCTTTCACGCACCACCCGGCCTTCATCGATGGCGCCAGCCAGGCCGCCGAACTTGATCATCGCGTACTCGCCGCTGACCTGGTACGCCGCCAGCGGCAGGCGCGATGCTGCACGGATATCGGCGATCACGTCGAGGTAGGCACCGGCCGGCTTGACCATCAGCACATCCGCCCCTTCCTGCTCATCGAGCAGCGACTCACGCACGGCTTCGCGACGGTTCATCGGGTTCATCTGGTAGCTCTTGCGGTCCCCCTTCAGCGCGGTACCGCCGGCTTCACGGAACGGGCCATACAGCGACGATGCGAACTTGGTGGAATAAGCCATGATCGCGGTATCGTGGAAGCCGGCACCATCCAGCGCGCTGCGGATGGCCTGGACCTGGCCGTCCATCGCTGCCGAAGGGGCAATGAAGTCGGCACCGGCGGCAGCGGCGATGACCGCCTGCTTGCCCAGGTTGGCCAGGGTGGCGTCGTTATCTACACCGTGGTCGTGCAGCACACCACAGTGGCCGTGGCTGGTGTATTCGCAGAAGCAGGTGTCGGACATCACCACCATTTCCGGCACGGTGTCCTTGCAGATGCGCGACATGCGCGCGACCAGGCCGTTTTCGTTCCAGGTGTCGCTGCCAACGGCGTCCAGGTTGTGCGAAACGCCAAAGGTCATGACAGACTTGATACCGGCGCGGGCATAGCGCTCGATCTCCTGGGCCAGCAGCTTCTCGGGGATGCGGTTGACGCCCGGCATGCTGGTGATCGGCACGAAGTCATCGATGCCCTCTTCGACGAAGATCGGCAGGATCAGGTCTTCAAGGCGGAACTCGGTTTCCTGGAAGATCGTGCGCAGGGACTCGTTCTGGCGCAGGCGGCGTGGACGAACGGACGGGAATTGGTTGGACATGACAGCTCCAGGGAATTTGAACGGCGTATACCTTATGCCTGTCGCGCGCCAGTGAAAAGGCCAGATGACGAGATATTGTCTTGCGTCAACAGCAACAAGCCTGCGATGGCCCTATCTTGCCTTAACGGCCTGCGCAGGTCCTGTAGGAGCAGCCTTGTGCTGCGAAGGGGCCATTACAGCCGAGGGTGATATGTTGCCTTGCAGGCCTCTTCGCAGCACAAGGCTGCTCCTACAGAGAACTGTGCAGCCCTCAAGGCAACCTATTACTGCAGCCAGGGCGGCGCAGGCTCCTCTGCCCTGGCCACCCCATGCTCGGCCTCGACCCGCGCGGCACGCCGGCGCGCATCATCCAGCCGCGCCGCATCGATCTCGCGCATCACCCCGGCCACGTCAGCCGCCTGCTCGTCATCCTCGAACAGCCCCGTCAGCGGGCTGTCCGGGCGCAGTTCGCCCGCCTCGTACAAGGCCCACATTTCCTGCGCATACCGGGTACTTTTCAGCTCCGGGGCAAAGCGCCCGAAATAATGGGCCATGTTGGCCACATCGCGTTGCAGCATGCTGAAGGCATGGTTATTGGCCGCTGCATCCACCGCCTGCGGCAGGTCGATGATCACCGGCCCGTCCGGACCAAGCAGCACGTTGAACTCCGACAGGTCGCCATGCACCAGCCCGGCACACAGCATCAGTACTATCTGGCGAATGACGAAGGCATGGAACGCCCGGGCATCTTCGGCGTCGAGGTGCACGTCGTTCAGGCGTGGCGCCGCGTCACCGTCGGCATCGGTCACCAGCTCCATCAACAGCACGCCGTCCTGGAAGTCGTAGGGCTTGGGCACCCTCACACCGGCGCCGGCCAAGCGGAACAGCGCTGCCACTTCGGCGTTCTGCCAGGCGTCTTCGGCTTCCTTGCGGCCGTACTTGCTGCCCTTGGCCATGGCCCGGGCCTGACGGCTGTTGCGCACCTTGCGGCCCTCCTGGTACTCGGCGGCCTGGCGGAAACTGCGCTTGTTGGCTTCTTTATAGACCTTTGCACAGCGCACCTGGCTGCCGCAGCGCACCACATACACAGCGGCTTCCTTGCCACTCATCAATGGCCGCAGTACTTCGTCGACCAGGCCGTCTTCGATCAGGGGTTCGATTCTTTTCGGTGTCTTCATCAGGCTGCGTTCGGGGTCCTGGCTGTGATGGCGGACATCCTCTCACAGCCAGGGGCGACTTGCTCGTCTGTCTTCACTGATAGCGCATCAGACGCCCTGCCCTACGCTACCAATTGCCACCCCGCGCGCTCGACGCCGTGTGACCAGCAACCCCGAACATACCACCAACACCGCCAGAACCATGGTCGATATCACCTCCAGACGGTGGTCCGGGCGGAACAGCATCAGCACCAGCACGCCACTGATGAACAGGATTACGCCCCAGGTCAGCCACGGGAACAGCCACATGCGATAGCCCAGGGTCTTGCCTTGTGCGGCCAGGCGCTGGCGCAGGCGCAGTTGGGAAATGGCGATCACCAGGTACACCAGCAGGGCAATGGCGCCCGAACTGGCCATGAGGAAGCCGAACACCTTGGCCGGCACCAGGTAGTTGGCGATCACCGCCAGGAACGCCGCACCGGTAGACAGCAGCACCGCCACCACCGGCGTACCACTGCGGCTGGTCACCTGGGCGCAGGCAGGGGCGTCACCGCGACGGCTCAGCGAATAGACCATGCGCGAGGCGGTGTACAGCGAGGAGTTGAGGCAGCTGGTCACCGAGGTCAGCACCACGAAGTCGATGATGGCCTTGGCATGTGGCACACCGAGGGTGTCCAGCACCGTGACATAGGAGCCTTCGGTGGCCAGGCGCGGGTCGGTCCACGGCACCAGCGCGATGACGATGAAGATCGACAGGATATAGAACAGGGTTATCCGCCAGATCACCGAGTTGGTGGCCTTGGAAATATGCTTGCCTGCTTCGTCGGACTCGGCCGCGGCGATGGTCACCACCTCAGCCCCGAGGAACGAGAACATGGTAATCAGCATGGCGCTCAGCACTGCACCAAAGCCGTTGGGCATGAAACCGCCGCTATCCCACAGGCGCGACACACCGCTGACACCGGAGCCTGGCAGCAGGCCGAAGATGGCGCACACACCCAGCGCGATGAAACCGACGATGGCCACTACCTTCACCAACGCAAGCCAGAACTCGAACTCACCGTAATTCTTCACGCTGAACAGGTTGGTGGCGGTCAGCAACAGGGTAATCACCAACGACAATACCCAGATCTCCAGCTGAGGAACCCAGGAGTTGATGATGGTGGCGGCGATATTGGCCTCGATGGGAATGATCAGTACCCAGAACCACCAGTACAGCCAGCCGATGGTGTAGCCGGCCCACTTGCCGATGGCGAGGTCGGCATAGGTAGAGAACGAACCAGTGTCTGGCGAGGCAACGGCCATTTCAGCCAGCATACGCATCACCAGCACCACCAGTGCGCCGGCCAGGATATAGGCCAGGATGGTGGCGGGCCCTGCTTCGGCAATCGCACGGCCGGAGCCGACGAACAGGCCGGCGCCGATCACGCCGGCGATGGACAGCATGGTGACATGCCGTGATTTCAATCCATGACTCAAATTGTTCTTGTGGGTTTGCATGGCGCTACCTTGTTGTTTTTGTCATGCCCACGCTGGGGCCGCCGGCTTGCACGTCACCGACGCAGGCGCGAAAAAGCCCGCCCTGCCCTAGATGGTGAGTAGGGCAGAACGGGTTGAGTAAAACGAAACCGCAGAACCTGTTACGGGTTTGTCAGCCGGCTGCCCGCTGACGGGGCGCAAGGTCGGCCTTGGGGAAAGCTGCGCCCTGGCGGCAGACCTGCTCACATACCTTGTCAACGATATAGGCGCCGATCGGGATGGCGGAGGTGGCGGCCGGCGACGGCGCGTTGCACACGTTGACGCTGCGCGCCGTGTTGACGAACAGGAAGTCGTCGATCAGCTTGCCGTCACGTGACACGGCCTGGGCACGTACACCGGCCGGGTAAGGCGTGAGGTCGGCCTTGGTGATGCTTGGGCAATACTTCTGTACCTGCTTGAGGTAGCCACCCTTGAACAGCGAGTTCTTCATCTCGATCAGGCCTGGGCGGAAGTTCTTCGCCAGCACCTTGAGGATGCCGGGGGTGGTCAGGGTCTGGAACAGGTCGCCGGGGCTGACGTCGCTCTTGCGATAGCCCTCACGCTTCATCGCCAGCACGGCGTTGGGGCCAACGGTGACGGTGCCGTCGATCATGCGCGTAAGGTGCACGCCCAGGAACGGCATGGACGGGTCGGGAATCGGGTAAATCAGGTGGTTGACGATCTGGTTGTGCTGCTTGGGCAGCAGGTAGTACTCGCCGCGGAACGGGCAGATGACAAACTCGGTACGCAAGCCCAGCATGCTCACCACGCGGTCGGCCATCAGGCCCGAGCAGGTCACCAGGAAACGGCTGCGCAGCTCGTCGCCATGATGGTCGCCACGCGTGCGCACGACCACTTCGCTGGCCAGTTCCTGCAGGCCGACCACCTCGGCGCCATAGCGGATTTCACCGCCGGCGCGCTGGAACTCGGCGCCCATGGCTGCAGTCACTTCGGCGTAATTGACGATGCCGCTGGAGGGCACGAAGATGCCGCCCATGCCAACGATATTGGGCTCGCGCTCGCGCAGCTCGGCCGCCGACAGCCAGTAGCGCTCCAGGCCATTGGCCGCGGTGCGCTCCCACAGCGCCTTCATGCGTTGCATTTCCAGGTCGTTGGTGGCCACCAGCAGCTTGCCGCACTCATCGAAGCGGATACCGTGCTGGGTGCAAAAGGCCTTGGTGGCCTTGTTGCCTTCCAGGCAGAAGCGCGCCTTGAGGCTGCCGGGGGTGTAATACACGCCGGCGTGGATCACGCCGCTGTTGTGGCCGGTCTGGTGGCGGGCCGGGCCGGACTCTTTCTCCAGCAGGAGAATCTTCGCATCCGGGTAGACCTTGATCAGGTGCATGGCCGTGGACATGCCCACAATGCCACCGCCAATGATGATGAAATCGTACACAGCCTTTACCTCACACGCAGGCATTGCCTGACTGGCTCACCAAGGCCCGCGCGGGCCCTGGTGGCATCGTTTTGTGCAAAGACGCGTGGGCGGGCGCCCGCCCCGCGCCCTGTCATTATTGCCCGCGCTGGTACAGCGGTTTGGGGAAAGCCACGTAACCGCGCTGGCGCATCAGCTCGCGGCGCAGGCCTTCGTGCGGCGTGAAGCGGTCGCGGCCATGCAGCCAGAATAGGTTGTTGATCAGCAGGAAGCTACCCACGCCAACCGGTACCGAAAGCTTCTTCTGGCTGCCTTCCAGCGACTCGGACAGGGCGTTCAGCCAGATGCCCTCCTCGTAGTTTTCCGGCTGCACGAACTGGTCGATGTAGCGCATGGTCGGGCGGCCTTCGGCATCGGTGTCGAATACCGAGTGGAACACATCTTCGGACACCTTCTTGCTCGGCGGTGCGGTCCAGCGCATTTCGCGACGGGCCAGCGGGTGGCGGAAGAATTCGTCGCACTGCTCCCAGTCGTCCAGGTGCAGCAGCAGCGAGTTGCCGCCTTCCATGTTCTTTTCGTCGATCTTCAGCATCAGCACGTAATCGGTGATCTGGTTGACGAAGGTGCCGTCGTTGTGCAGCTCCATGACCCGGTGCGGCTGGCGCAGGTAACTGTCGGAGTTGTCGGTATTGACCACCACGAAGCGGGCATAGAACTGGCCGCTCATGGCGTCGTAGTTGGAGCGGCCGATCAGGTGTGCGCAGGCGGTAGTGAACTTGACCATGTCCTCGGCCTGGCTCACGTCATCCAGGCCGACCGGCGTGATCAGCATGCCGCCGCTGGCGCGATTGAGGATGGTATTGAGCAGCACCGGCCGCAAGGTGCCCTGGCACAGTTCGTCGAGGATTTCGCCAACCCGGAAGCGCAGGAACGACTTGTACTCCAGCGCCTGCACCGGCCACTGGGCAACGGCCTGGACGAACGCTTCGACCGTTTCGCGGGCAAAGGTGAGTTCAAGCAGGCGCGGCGACTGTTTCGAGGGGGCGATGGTGTAACCACGCGGCTCGAGCGGCAGTGGCATCACAAGTTCGTCGATCTGCGTAAAAGCGTTCATGGCAGTGTCCTGGCAAAGAAAGTGGGTGGCGCCGTCCGGGCATGAGCTGGATCAGTGCGGGCGAGGTAAAAATATCGCCACAAACGCTAAATGTCTACATTTTTATTCTTCAGCGACAAAATGCGTATTTGTCCATTGTTTTTCGCCAGCGAACGCTTTCTGTATGATCGGCAAAACGGTTTGAGGAACAGGATCTTGGAAGCGCTCGCCCCCCGGCCAAACTCAGCATTCAGCGGGTATGAGAGGCTCAAGAAGGACATCATTCGCGGCGTGTTCAAGCCTGGGGAAAAGCTCTTGATGAGCACCCTGAAGGAACGCTACGACCTGGGCGTGGGCCCGCTGCGTGAAGCGCTGTCGCAGTTGGTGGCCGAGCACCTGGTCAACGCGATCAGCCAGAAGGGTTATCGCGTGGCGCCCATGTCGCTGGACGAGATGAACGACATCTACGATGCCCGCGCCAACCTGGAGGCGATGATCATCACCTTGGCCATCGAGCGTGGCGACGACGCCTGGGAGGCGTCGGTACTGGCCCACTCGCATACCCTGGCCAAGGTGGTGGAAGTGAAGACCCGCGAGCAGCGCCTGGATGTGTGGGACGAACGGCACAAGGCTTTCCACACGGCCATTGCTTCGGGCTGCGGCTCCAAGCACCTGCTGCAGGCACGCACCTACTTGTTCGACCAGGCCGAGCGCTACCGCCACCTGTGGCTGACCCAGACGGTGTTTTCCGAACAGGCCCTGGAGCTCAAGCGCCAGGAGCATGCAGCACTGGTGGAAGTGATTCTGGCCCGGGACGCCAAGCGCGCCAGCGCCATGATGCGATCGCACCTGATGACTCCGGTGCCGATCATTGCGCAGATCATGCATGCCGAGGGTATCGGCGCACGCTGAAACACCGCGGCGCCTGCTTCGCGGGTAAACCCGCTCCCACAGGGATGTCACCGCTCTTGGGGGCGACGCTGCACCTGTGGGGGGGTTACCCGCGAAGAGGCCAGTGCAGGCAAAAGACGCCAGATGAATTTTTCTTAAATCGCCGCTTGGCTATTCTTTGGCACAATCAAGTCTCCATTAGATGCCCGGAAACCAGCATGCCTCGCGTACTGACCATCGAAGACGACGCCGTCACCGGCCAGGAAATCGTCGCCGAACTTACCAGCCACGGCCTGGAGGTGGATTGGGCCGACAATGGCCGTGAAGGCCTGGCCAAGGCCATTGCCGGCGGCTACGACCTGATCACCCTGGACCGCATGTTGCCCGAGGTCGATGGGCTGACCATCGTCACCACCCTGCGCAACCTGAAGATCGCCACACCGATCCTGATGATCAGCGCCCTCTCCGACGTCGACGAGCGGGTACGCGGCCTGCGTGCCGGGGGGGACGACTACCTGACCAAACCGTTCGCGTCCGACGAGATGGCCGCGCGAGTCGAAGTACTGCTGCGCCGCAATAGCGTGCCCATGACCCAGACCCGGCTGCAGGTCGCCGACCTGCAACTGGACCTGATCAGCCACGAAGCCCGCCGCGGCGAACAAACCCTCAACCTGCTGCCCACCGAGTACAAGCTGCTTGAGTACCTGATGCGCCATAGCGGCCAGGTGATCACGCGGATGATGATTTTCGAGGAAGTCTGGGGCTACCACTTCGACCCGGGCACCAACCTGATCGATGTACACATCGGCCGCCTGCGCAAGAAAATCGACTCTCCCGGCCAGACGCCACTGATCCGTACGGTACGGGGCTCCGGCTATGCCATTGCTGAACCCGTCTAAGGGCTGGAGCTCTTCGACCAGCCGCCTGCTGGCGCTGTACAGCTTTCTGTTCGTGGCCTGGAGCAGCATCCTCATGGGGGTGCTGTACTTCGAGGTGTCCAGCTACCTGAACAAACTTACCCGCCATTCCATGTTGCAGCGCCAGCACCTGTTCGCACATATGAGTGGCAAACAGCTGGACGACGCCCTTGTTGCCAGCCAGGCCTTCGAAGAACGCAGCTTCGACGCCTATGGCCTGTTCGACAGCCAGCTCAACCCGATCGGCGGGCGTATTCGCGCCATCCCACCCGAGCTGGGGCTGGATGGCAAAGTTCACGAACTTAACCGCTGCCTGGACGCCGACGACCCACACATGCCGCGGGACAGCTGCGACGCGGTGGCGATCAAGGTGCAGGATGGCCGCTGGCTGGTGCTGGTGCGCGACAACGGCTCGCTGTTCGTGGTCACCCGGATCATTCTGCACGCCCTGCTCTGGGGCATCTCGCTGACCCTGATCCCGGGCTTTGCCGGCTGGTACCTGCTAAGACGCCGGCCACTCAAGCGCATCCGCGCGATCCAGGCCCAGGCCGAACTGATCGTCGCCGGTGACCTCACCCACCGCCTGCCGCTGTCTGCCCGGCGTGACGAGCTGGACATGCTGGCGGCCATCGTCAACGCCATGCTCGACCGCATCGAGCGGCTGATGCACGAGGTCAAGGGCGTGTGCGACAACATCGCCCATGACCTGCGTACCCCGCTCACGCGACTGCGTGCCCAACTGTACCGAATTCGCCAGCAGAGTGAAGTCGACTCCACCCAGGCCGAAGCGCTGGACCAGGCCATCGGCGAAACCGACACCCTGATGGCGCGTTTTCGCGGCTTGTTGCGCATCAGCGAACTGGAAGACCGCCAGCGTCGGGCTGGTTTCGTCCAGCTTGACCCGCACGAGCTGCTGGTGGAGTTGCACGACTTCTACCTGCCGCTGGCCGAAGATGGCGGCATTCGCCTGGAACTGCAGCAGCCCGCTGAACTGCCGGCATTGCACGGTGACCGCGAACTGTTGTTCGAGGCACTGGCCAACCTGGTGGGCAACGGCATCAAGTTCACGCCTGAGGGTGGGCGGGTGCGGATTACTGCGACGCAGGACGATAAGGGCCTGAACCTGGCCATCGAGGACAGCGGGCCGGGTATTCCGCAAGAGGAACGGGCGGCAGTGCTGAAGCGCTTCTACCGTAGCGATGAAGGCCACCGCCATGCAGGGTTCGGGCTGGGGTTGTCGATCGTTGCGGCGATCGTCGACCTGCATGGGTTCGGGCTGGAGGTGGGGGAAAGCGAGCTGGGTGGGGCCAGGTTGGTGTTGCACTGCCCGCTTGCGGGGCTGCCCAAGTAAAGGCCGGGGGCCGCCATGCGGCCCATTCGCAGCACAAGGCCGCTCCTACAGGGACTGTGGGAGCAGCCTTGTGCTGCGAATGGGCTGCAAAGCAGCCCCAACTGCACCGATCAGTCAGCCAGACGCCAGGTAGTCCCACCCTTGCTGTCTTCCAGCACCACACCCATGGCGGTCAGCTGGTCGCGAATGCGGTCGGACTCGGCCCAGTTCTTGTCCGCACGCGCTTGCAGGCGCGCCTGGATCAAGCCCTCGACCTCAGCGGCATCCACCTTGCCTTCGGCACCGGCACGCAGGAAGTCGTCGGCTTCCAGCTGCAGCACACCCAGCACATCACCCAGCTCGCGCAGGCGACCGGCCAGGCCGGCAGCGGCCTCCACGTCGCTGTCGCGCAGGCGGTTGATCTCGCGCACTAGGTCGAACAGCACGGCGCAGGCTTCGGGGGTGCCGAAGTCGTCGTTCATGGCCACGCTAAAGCGCTCGACAAACTCTTCGCCACCCTTGGCCGCCACCCGTGGCAAGCCGCGCAATGCGTGGTAGAAGCGCTCCAGTGCGCCCTTGGCGTCGCGCAGGCTGTCTTCCGAGTAGTTGATCGCGCTGCGGTAGTGGCTGGCCACAAGCAGGTAGCGCACCACTTCCGGGTGATACTTCTCGAGCACGTCGCGAATGGTGAAGAAGTTGTTCAACGACTTGGACATCTTCTCGCCATTGATACGGATCATGCCGCAGTGCATCCAGGTGTTGGCGTACTGCTTGCCGGTGGCCGCCTCGCTCTGGGCAATCTCGTTCTCGTGGTGCGGGAACTCCAGGTCGCTGCCGCCACCGTGAATGTCGAAGCTTTCACCCAGGCAGCAGGTGGACATCACCGAGCACTCAATGTGCCAGCCCGGACGCCCCGGCCCCCATGGCGATTCCCAGCTCGGCTCGCCCGGCTTGACGCCCTTCCACAGCACGAAGTCCAGCGGATCCTGCTTGGCTTCATCGACCTCGATACGGGCACCGATGCGCAGGTCCTCGATCTTCTTGCGCGACAGCTTGCCGTAGCCAACGAACTTGCCGACGCGGTAGTACACATCACCATTGCCCGGGGCGTAGGCATAACCCTTGTCGATCAGGGTCTGGATCATCGCGTGCATGCCGGCGATATGGTCGGTGGCACGCGGCTCCTGGTCCGGCGGCAGGATGTTCAGGCGGCGCTCGTCTTCGTGCATCGCGTCGATCATGCGGGCGGTCAGAGCGTCGAAGCTTTCGCCGTTCTCGTTGGCCCGGTTGATGATCTTGTCATCGATGTCGGTGATGTTGCGCACGTAGGTCAGCTCATAGCCGCTCTTGCGCAGCCAGCGGGTGACCAGGTCGAAGGCCACCATGCTGCGACCATGGCCCAGGTGGCAGTAGTCATATACGGTCATGCCGCACACGTACATGCGCACCTTGTTGCCATCCAGCGGCTTGAATACTTCCTTCGCTTTGCTCAGCGTGTTGTAGATGGTAAGCACGGCGGTTCCTCAGCTGCCCCAGGAGTCACGCAGGGTGACAGTGCGGTTGAACACCGGACGCCCCGGCTGGCTGTCTTTCAGGTCGGCGCAGAAGTAGCCTTCGCGTTCGAACTGGAAGCGGTCCTCGGGTTGTGCCTGAGCCAGCGACGGCTCGGCACGGCAGCCGCTGAGCACTTGCAGCGAACCTGGGTTGATGTTGTCCAGGAAGCTGCCGCCCTCCTCGGTCTTTTCCGGGTTCGGCGAGCGGAACAGGCGGTCGTACAGGCGCACTTCGCACTCGACGCTGCCCTCGGCCGGCACCCAGTGGATCACGCCCTTGACCTTGCGACCTTCCGGGTTTTTGCCCAGTGTGTCCGGGTCGTACGAGCAGCGCAGTTCGACGATGTTGCCGTCGGCATCCTTGATGGCCTCGTCGGCGCGGATGACGTAGCTGCCACGCAGGCGCACTTCACCGGCCGGCTCCAGGCGCTTGTAGCCCTTCGGCGGCTCTTCCATGAAGTCGTCGCGGTCGATGTACAGCTCACGGGAGAACGGCAGTACGCGCACGCCCATGTCTTCCTTCGGGTGCCGCGGCAGTTCGAGCTGCTCGACCTGGCCTTCCGGGTAGTTGGTGATGACCACCTTCAGCGGGCGCAGCACGCACATGGCGCGCGGTGCGGTGCGGTCCAGGTCATCACGGATGCTGAATTCGAGCATCGACATGTCGACCACACCGTCGGAACGGTTGGTGCCGATCATTTCGCAGAAGTTGCGGATCGAGGCCGGTGTATAGCCGCGGCGACGGAAGCCGGACAGGGTCGACATGCGCGGGTCGTCCCAGCCTTCGACGTGCTTTTCGTCGACCAACTGCTTGAGCTTGCGCTTGGATGTGATGGTGTAGTTCAGGTTCAGGCGGCTGAACTCGTACTGGCGCGGGTGTGCCGGCACCGGCAGGTTGTCGAGGAACCAGTCGTACAGCGGACGATGCCCTTCGAACTCCAGGGTGCAGATCGAGTGGGTGATGCCCTCGATGGCGTCCGACTGGCCGTGGGTAAAGTCGTAGTTGGGGTAGATGCACCACTTGTCACCGGTCTGGTGGTGGTGGGCATGGCGGATGCGGTACAGGATCGGGTCGCGCAGGTTCATGTTCGGCGAGGCCATGTCGATCTTGGCCCGCAGCACGCGCTCGCCGTCCTTGAACTCGCCAGCCTTCATGCGGGCGAACAGGTCGAGGTTCTCTTCCACGCTGCGCTCGCGGAACGGGCTGTTCTTGCCCGGTTCCTTGAGGTTGCCGCGGTATTCCTTGGCTTGCTCAGGGGTAAGGTCGCAGACGTAGGCCTTGCCACGCTTGATCAGCTCGACCGCCCAATCGTGCAGCTGGTCAAAGTAGTCGGAGGCGTAGCGCACGTCGCCGGCCCAGTCGAAGCCCAGCCACTTGACATCGCTCTGGATGGCGTCGATGTACTCCTGGTCTTCCTTGGCCGGGTTGGTATCGTCGAAACGCAGGTGGCAGACGCCCCCGAACTCCTTGGCCAGGCCGAAGTTGACGCAGATCGACTTGGCGTGACCGATGTGCAGGTAACCATTGGGCTCCGGCGGGAAACGGGTGACGATGCTGCTGTGCTTGCCCGAGTCCAGGTCGGCCTGGATGATCGGCCGCAGGAAGTTCGCAGGGACAGCGGGGGCGCCTTTGGCAGCGGCGTTGGGCGCGTTGTCGGCAGTGGGCTTGCTCATAGGATCCTTGAATGCACGTGTCCGGCCTGGGTAGGCCGATTGAATCAAAGGGCCTATCATAGCCGAAGCAGTCAAGCTGCTGACAGTCGGGCCCGGACAAACTGGCGTGATTTATCACGGCTTTTTGCCGTAGCCTGGCAAAATGGCCAGTGCGCGCCATGTGTCGCGATCGCCTGATGCTGCGTCAGGTGATAACCCGCGCCCTGCGCACCCAAATTCCGATTGCCTTGAAAGAGCGAGTTTCAGCATGTCCAAAGTCAAACTGAGCACCAACCACGGCGACATCGTCCTGCAACTGGACGCCGAGAAAGCGCCGCTGACTACCGAAAACTTCGTTCAGTACGTCAAGGATGGCCACTACAATGGCACCGTGTTCCACCGCGTGATCAAGGGCTTCATGATCCAGGGCGGCGGCTTCGAGCCTGGCATGAGCCAGAAGAAAACCCGCGCCAGCATCCAGAACGAAGCCGACAACGGTCTGAAGAACAAGAAGTACAGCATCGCCATGGCCCGCACCATGGAGCCGCACTCCGCCTCGGCGCAGTTCTTCATCAACTCGTCCGACAACGACTTCCTCAACCACAGCGGCAAGAACGTGCAAGGCTGGGGCTACGCGGTGTTCGGCGAAGTGATCGAAGGCCGTGAAATCGTCGATGCCATCGAAAAGGTCGCCACCGGTTCCAAGGCTGGCCACCAGGACGTGCCGAAAGACGACGTGGTCATCGAGAAAGCCGAGATCATTGAGTGATCCTGCTGATCTCCGATCTGCACCTGCAAGAAGAACGCCCGGACATTACCCGGGCGTTTCTTGATCTGCTCGATGGCCGTGCCCGCCACGCCAAGGCGTTGTACATCCTTGGCGACTTCTTCGAAGCGTGGATCGGCGACGATGCCATGACGCCCTTCCAGCAGTCGGTCTGCCAGGCCATGCGTCGGCTGAGCGACAGCGGCACGGCCATCTACCTGATGCATGGCAACCGTGATTTCCTGATTGGCCAGGCCTTCTGCGACGCTGCGGGTTGCACGTTGTTGCATGACCCCAGCGTGATCGAGCTGGGTGGTGAACAGGTGCTGCTGATGCATGGCGATACCTTGTGCACCCGCGACCTGGCCTACATGAAAATGCGCCGTTTGCTGCGCAACCCGCTGAGCCTATGGGTGTTGCGGCACCTGCCGCTGGCGGCCCGCTACAAATTGGCACGCAAGCTACGCAGCGAAAGCCGCACGCAAACGCGGATGAAGTCCACCGAGATCGTCGATGTCACGCCGGAGGAAGTGCCGAAGGTGATGGCGGCGCATGGCGTGCGCACGTTGGTGCATGGCCATACCCACCGGCCGGCGATACACAAGCTGGTGGTCGACGGGCAACCGGCACGACGTATCGTGCTGGGCGACTGGGACCGCCGCGGCTGGGCCTTGCAGGTTGACGAGCAAGGGTTTCAACTGGCGCCGTTCGAGTTTTCCTGACCAGCCGAGTCGCCTTCTTCGCGGGTAAACCCGCGAAGAGGCCCAGTTGCAGGTAGCTAGCCGCTTACCCTGCCCGTGAGGCACGCTGTAGATCACGTTCTACACGCCCAAGGCCTGCGGGTTGCTGCATGCACCCAGCAGTTGCTTGTACACCTAAGGCACCACTGACCGGTTCAGGTACAACGCCTTGCCCGCCTGGCCCACTGCCAGCGTGTTGACCCAGGGAATGCCTTGCAGTTGTTCGAGAATGGCCAAATGAAAATTTTACGTACTACAAGGCAATGGAACGTCTTGAACAGGACCAGACACTTTTTTTCGCGATTGAGCTGCGGTTTTTCCGTTCTCATTCGTCCTAATAAGTGAGGTACCCATATTTCGGGTTCGTCCACGAAAAGGAGCATTCACATGTACAACCCGCAACCCTCGATCCAGGCTGGGCGCGTCCCAGGCAAAGCGCCCAAGGGACAGGATGCTTTTGCTGAAGAACGCATCGGCAACGAACAGATCCGCGAGCTATTGCGCAGCTTCGGCCTGCGCACCAGCCTGATCCGTCTCAAGGTCATCGATGCCTTGCACGCCGCCGACCGCAATGGCCGCAGCATTGGCGTGCGCGGCGTGCACGCGCAACTGGAACAACTGGATATCCCACTGTCGTTCCTCAGCGTGCGCGAAGTGCTCAAGCGCCTGTGCGCCGAGGGCGTCATCCAGCTGGGCAACGACAAATGCTATAGCCTCAACCCCCACGCGCGCGCCGTGCTGGAGCGAACGCCTTCGCGCTGAGCGCATGGCCGGCCATATCTGGCCGGCCCGCCAAGGTCAGGGCTTGACCTTGCGCCGCAGGATGCCGTTGATCACCACAACCACCACAGCGATAGCGATGGCCAGCATCTGGAAGGTCTGCTCACTGATCGTGCCCTGCTTCTGCAGGTGGGACAGGCCCAGCATCAGGCCCAGTACCACCAGGATGATCAGAAGAGAATATTTGAGGCGCTGCACGTGTGTCATCGAAGGTTCCTTGCAACATCAGGGGCAAATGGCTCGCAACGAGCCGCGGCAATGATACAACGGCCACCGGCCCCGGCGCTGCATTTCCTGCTGGGTGGGGCGGCGGCAGCCTGAAAGCATGGGCCTCCCAAGCACCTATGCCGGAGGCACCATGTATAAACCCCTGCTGTTCGCATCGCTGTTCCTGACACCCTTTTCCCTTCATGCACTGGACACCCGCCAGACCCCGGCCGAGCAACTGCTCGAACTGGGGCGCGAACTGGCTGCCAACGCCGGCGCCAGCCAATGGCAACAACTTTGGCAACGCGTGCGCCAGGCTGGATACCTGCAGGCGAATGGTGCTCCGATGCACTTCAGCGTACCACCGTCGCAACTACCCGAACTGGCCCGGCGAACCCTGGCCCAGGCCGACCAGGTGCATGCGCTGCAGCAGACCCAGGCACTGTACCGCCGCAGCTTTGCCGACCAGGTCATCGGCCGGCGCGGCGGGCAGCCGCTGCATGCACTGTGCCTGGTGGTCGACTGGCGCACGCTGCCACAAGGCATGCGCGACACCCCCCAAGCCTACCTGCACAGCGCCAGCCTGCTGAGCAGCTATCCGTGTAATTGAGGGTTACCGGACCCAACACAGAACACAGGAAGAGACCTGATGGGAAATCACCCGCCACAGCCAAATGTTGGAGCCATGTCCTACAGCGCCGGATATCGCTGCCTGCAGAACCTGTTCGCTGAAGCTACAAGCCCCACCCCATATGCCGCCTAGCGACGCGCCTCGGCTGTCACAGAAAATTCAGTCACACCTTCGACATAACGCCGCTGGTGATCGGGCAGCACAGCCCATCCGCCCCGAAGGAGCGCCATATGCAATTGCCAGACTTGAGCCACATCGATATCAGCCAACTGCCCCACTCGCTGCAGGCCCTGATCGACTGCATCGGCATCGACAACGCCTATCAGCTGACCTGCGCCTACGGTGGCAGGCCCAAGTACATTCCCAAGCACCGCGAGCGGACCAAGCTTGCCGACGTGCTGCCGGCCGAAGCGCTCGATGCGCTGATCAAGCGCTTTGCCGGTGTCGCCCTGGAAATCCCCAAGGCTGACCACTTCCTGCGCCAGTTGCGCAACCTGCAGATCCAGAAAGAAAGCGCCAGCGGCTTGTCCCGCAGCCTGCTGGCCGACAAGTACGGCCTGAGCCTGCGCCAGATTGGCAATATCCGTCGCCAGGCATAGGCTATCAATTTGGTTTGAATTTTTTTCAAACAGGCCTGAAATGGATCCATCCTCATCCGCTCCACTAGGTGATCGGTTGTACAACTAAATTCTACCGGCCTGCATTCATCCACACTGGTCTGCGTGATTACGCAGACCTTTGACGCTGAGGCTCTGGGGCGAATCGACGCCTCGTGCAAGTGCTTCCAAGGCCCAGAGACTTTTTTCAATATCGGCCTCATTGCAGCCTGAGAAGCGCACCCCCTTAGATATAGCCTGCTGCCTCATTCGCGAAGTGATTTTTGAAACAGGAGTACGAGTAATAGGAATCTGCTTCGCCTCCGCTTTGCTGCAGAAGGCCGAAGTTAGCTTTCATCGAGTAGTTACAGCACGAAAAGGCTTTTTGTAGGGCCTTAAGTCCCTGATCTAAATAAATTCCAAAAGGTTTCGTATTACCGAAAGCAGGGGCGTATAGTCCTGCATATGTGGTTACTGGCGTGCTCGGTCTTGATGGAGCTTTGGCTGGTTGATTTTGAGTTCAAAACAACGCAGACATCCAATCACAAGACTAGCTACTACTCCAAGCACATTTTGAAATGATAGCTTGCAAAGTCTTCTGATTGGTGCCCGACCAAGCCTGATCTTCAATTTCATTTAACGCGCGTTGGGTATGCATGGGCCGAAGCTCTTGAGATATGGGATCGTACAGATACACATGCAGGCCTTCGTAGATCGCGCGAGATATCTGGCGATGCCAATAAAATCTCCCACCATCAGTTATCCCGGCCTCGTCCAAATGAACATCGTAGTTCCGAATGAGATGGCCAAAAAGCACTCTCTGCGAAATATCTAGAAGCACTTGAGTATGTCGCATATCCGCAGATCGCCAGATCTGACAGCGCGCAACGGGTCGGTTACCACTACATGGAAAATCTACCACCGTGACCTTAGCATAATAGGCGACTAATGCTGAGGTATCGTCGACTAATGCGATTTCGAATTCATCGCCGCCAACCGTGTTCAGTCGATCATCAACTCGAACCAAACGGTACCCAGGCACAGTATTACTGACTGGTTCACCGATACTACACACCCTTTCGGCGCCCGTAAGAGCAGCATACATGGCGGCATTGTCTGCTGTGCGCGTGAGTGTCTCCAGCTCGGCAGAGCACTGTTCAGTGGTAGAGGTCATGGTGGTATCTCGGTGGGAGGGGCATTCCTGTGACCATCAACGCTATCGGAAGCCCCCAGAATCTACAATCGTTCGCGATAAAAAGTCGTCCGAGTCATAGAGCGGAGTAAAGCGTCGACATTGGGCTGCAAGCCTACCTTCTCCAACACCCCGCCTTGCCGTCTGCAGAAACTTTTCCCTCAAAACTCGACATATAGCTTCCTGCTATGCAATGCCATGCCACCTAGGCAACCCACCTGAACACCATGAATGTGGGTATCAGGGCTGTATGACGCTACGTCAGTGTAGCCTCGAGTTCACGACCAGCGGGCCTGGATGTGCGGCTCAGATTCCAGGGGGTAGGAAAGGCACTGAGTGGTGTTCTTGCAGGCTTCTGTCGAATCAAAACCGGGACCTCCGCGTCATTTACCCATGAGCTCGCCACAGTGAATCTGCTCAATGCGCCTGTAGGTCTCATACAGAGAGATCATGCCACCCTGAGCCATGACCTCTAGCGGTGTCCTGCCGTCAAAAAAAAAATTTTCATTCTTCATCCCTGGAAATCCCTTAACATTTTCTTGGTTAGCGAACGTCCCCCTCAAAAAGCCATGTATGCCAATCACCAGGCCAATCCTCTGCTGCTGATCCAAATCGAGTTTGCCGCCACATCCGCCTTCCCGCATCGCGCGCCGAAACGTCGAAGGCGAGATTCGGAGTATCTTACAGGCTTGGCGAGGTGTAGCTTGCCAGGCATCAATTATTCGAAGCGCGACCCTAAGTCCAACTGAGCATTGCTCACCAGAAAGGCGTTGATTGCTCAACATGATACGTACTCCCACTGAAATATAGCGCCAGCATATTATATGCCTCGAATTAGCTTTTTACCACAGCCGCCTCTCGGTCACCACAGCCGTCTCTTCATCACGACACCTTACAGCCTTAATCAATCGGAAGTGTATCGCTCAGTCTCACAAACCACAATTTCATAATTCCAAAAAAGCTCCACCATGGAACTAAACAAGGATACTCACATGACTGACCTCAACCCCTTTATCCAGATCGCTTCTCACTGCAGAGGCAGAACACTGCGTTGGAGACGCAGGTATTTACGAGCTGCGAGCGGTTCAATATCAATAGCTCTGAATGCCCATGAATGGACAATGGCAAACGATATAACAATAACCGCAAGTCATGGACGGCCATCCTCCTGAATTTAACGCCCCCGCGGCATCCGCTTCAAAGTTCAGCCCCTCGCCAAAGCATAAATGCTTCCTCAACACCGGATAAAAAGGATGGGGCTAATTTAAAGCATTCAGGCACAACATGGAACGTCCGAGTCAGCCGGAGCAATGAATGGAGTCCACTTTAGGATCGCGTCATGATGCCCCTTCAATCAGTGAAACGGAGTCACGCGAGCGAATGGGTAGGTGAAAAACTGTATCCTCATACAGAAACCCCAGCATAAGTTGCCCGGTTAATTTTGGGCGGTGAAACTCTGACACTCGTGACAGGTAATCAAATGTTGATCGTTATTTACGACACCACGCTTTAGTGCTCTCACCTGAAACCGTAGAATCATGGCAGGATCCAGCACATCCAGTGTACGACTGGAAGGATCGTCAAGACGTGATGCCAGCCGGCAAAGTATTTACGATGGTTTCCAACGGGAAAAGGCGGTGGGAATTGGCCGGAACCAGGGCACCAAACTGATTGAGGCGGTCAGTTAACAGGGTAGCCAGGGCGAACTAGAGCTCTGAGCTGATAATCGTTCACCGCTTGGAACTGCGATTCAGCAATTACTCGCAAGCGCTCGACCTCCTTGGCAGATTGGCCTGCCACCTGTGCATCGTGGTACAGCTTCATCGCAGCCACTGCGTCGGCGTACATGGGGTCATCGGGCAGAAGGACTGGTGTTTTGTCTCTCATTGGCATACACCGTGGGGGTATCTCATTGGATGGTAGACGGTGGTCGACCAGCTTTGACAAACTGATAATCAATGACAGCATAGTAAAATTAGTCGGCCAGCAGACGTAGAGGCTCAATTTCTTCTGCAGGTGAGCTACTTTGTCCTGCACCGCAATTTACACGTATGGCTTCAAGTACGTCACGGAGCAAGGGTTCGCCAGCAAGAGCCAAACCCTCCAAAATTTGTTGCATAAGCCGATCCAGCTATGGGACCAGAACATTATGGGACGATTCACAGAGCGGTCCAGCCATCTCGGTCACACTCTTTTGCTAACTCTCCCGCTCGAGCATCAGCCCGGTCGCACAATTACAGGTAGGCCTGTAGACGGGCCATCGGACCCTAGTTCCCTCACCATTCCCGAGTCCGCAGGGCTTACCGCCGTGTGCTCTCTAGTTCCCGATTAGGTGCGATATTTAAATCTTATCCGATCTTATTGGCCGAGAAATTATTTTATTATACGTCAACGTACTAAATAATACATATATGGTGGTTATGGCGACGAAAGCCACCCAGGCCACCGGATGCCTTTACCGCTTCTGCACAATTAGTCGAGCACCCTCGCCTATTGATTTGCCTGGCTCAATTCTCTTGTAGGCGGTCATTCACACCCCGTGTACTGGTGTCGCCGGTTGCCGGGTCGTTCAACGTCGCCCGCTTGATGTGTACCTGGAGGGAATGCCGGTTGAAGTCATCTGGTGTCGTCAGACGTGGATTGCACCTGGTCGCTGCGGGACTTTGGCGTTCAGCACGCTCAGTCAACACCCGGCCGATTGGGCCAAGTTGCACGGGGTCGACGACTGGGGCGGCCATTAGGATTAGGGTGCGATGAGGGAATTGTTGTAAGACTGCAATTGATACGGTGAGGCGTTCGTTTTTCATCTGGACGTGACGAACCGCCAGGCGTGGTTCATAGGCTCAGCATAACTTTGGGCGAACCGATACGAGCGACTCCACTAATTGGATGGCAGATAACGAACCAGAGCTGCCCTTCATGAGAACCGATTTCGGACGCCTAGCAAGTGCTGATGATTGTTGGGTCCACTGAATTCGGCTAGCCAGTTATTCAGCAGAGATTGACTGATGAACACGAATCAGATCTATCAATTCAAATATGCGATCAGCTTTACACACTAGGTGTGCCCAACTGAGAGTCCTTTGCAAACTCGATGGCCGCGTTGATGGCTGCCCGGGCTTGGGGGCTATTCTTCCAGCAACTCGATCCCACTGCTGCCGATGCCTGAGTCAAGATGTCACAAGCATTCGCTTTGCTGAGCACAGCTAGCGAGTCAATGCCCATCTGCTCAAGGCGAGCGATAACGGCCGGCCCTACGCCCTTTAGGGCCAACAGACTTCACCTAATGATGATCGAGATCAAACCAGAAAGCGCCTTTGATGATGAGCGTCATCAATGTAAGGTATTGGTTGCCTTACTGCATCAGCCAAACCGTCGGGATCATCGAATGACTCGGCCAAGTCGGACTGAATATCTTCACGCAAGCCCATGGCTATGGATGCTGCCGGTGTCGGTAAGAATCTTGGCCTGAAGCCAATCCCATATTTCAGGGGCAGGAGCCAAGCGGATACCGAAGTCGGATAGCCCGGACAATTCAAGAAGTGACGTAGGAGGATACGGCCTATCCATAGGTCGCCTTGTGTTTGAAATGATGTTGCGGTGCCGGGGCTTCAGGAGTCTATTCAGTGCAGGAGGGAGAACTGAGCCGAAAGACGATTGGCTCAACGCGAACTATGCATGATGATTGCCCCATCCAGCGTGTCATGCGGCACTCCATACCAAGCGCTCGCACGGGAGGCAGACCCGATCAGCTCTTATCATCATGCACAGTGACTCTCACTCCCGTAGCCACGATCTCGTACTCCGTTTCGGAGATCTTGTTCACGGTACCACCCATCTGCATTTCGAAATGCTTCAAGCCTTCATGTCGAACCATTCCGCTCGAAGAGCGCTCAACGGTCTCGTCTTGGTAGATGTAGATGACGTACTCGACATTATCCGTGCCAACCCCAACTATTCTTCCAACATATTTATCTGCCATGACCGGACTCCTTGGGTGAAGCCTTAAGGTAGCCGGTGCCAATAGATCAATCCACTGCATTGGTGCGTTAATCATAAATATGATGCTGGTCTCATGCAGCAAGGGGTGCCCCGGCCCGGAAGGCTCGTTCGATCGTCTCCCTGTCGGGTTGTTTAGTGGTTATGGGTAGGTTCTCAGCCTTAAAATGGTGGCGTGTTGGCGCCGATCAGGACTGAAATCAGGGTTGAGCTCATCAGGTAGCCCCCTTGGCTCCAAACTGACTCACCGCCGACTTCAGGACTGGGATGATGTTCATTGCCAGTAGGCCTATGATGAAGGAAACGCCGAACTGCGTTTCTCCGCTTGTGCCAAGGCCGAAGTAGCTGATGGCGAGCGGGGTGCAGAAGACTGCCGAAGCGAAGCCGGTGAAGAAGGCGGCGACCGCCTGGCCTCGAGTGAGACCCCGCAGGAAGGTCAGCGAGAGGATCGCGCCTGCGAAGCCACCAATGATCACGCCGTACTTCACCAGCAGGACGCCGGCAGTCGTACTTGCTGGTTCGGCCATGAGTGGTTCCTAGAAGAAAAGGCCCGGAGGGGAGGCCCTATTGAGGGACCGGGCAACCGTGCGGAGCAGCACATAACGAAAAGCCCCGGAAGTTCCGAGGTTTAGAATGGTAAGCGTACATCCGTCGATCTGATGGGAAGCTAATTCACCTGAACAAAAAAACCGCCCGAAGGCGGCTAGCTAGTGATTTATTAGCGCTATCCCAATTCATTGGGCGCTTCAATCAGCTCAAATGTTCTACTTCACGACTTTCGCGGATCATTTTTGACATCTTTCTCAGCAACCTTGTCGTGCCGACTATAGAGTTCTGCCTTTGAAGCCCGCTCGGTGTTGGCCCCCTTACTTCCCTCCGCCCTTGGGCCTTGGGGAGATGTATTTTCGCCAGAACTTCTTTCACCCTGGCTCGATGTTTTATCTGTCATATAAACCTCTGATGAGCCCGGTTATACGGGCTCAAATAAATGAATTACTCAGCGAGTGATCCATCATGTGTACGCATCTGCCTCCGTTCACTCTCCGGACCTTTATCAAGGCCTGGCTCGTCATCATCTGGGGTGTAGCCCAGAGGGTCATCAGCTTCGAGGCGCGTATGTGGCGGAAGAGCCGTATTTGGTTGGGCGCCTCTACCAACGACGCCCAGGATAAGTCCAACCAGCCTGCTGATTACTGAACTTTTCCGTATTTGAAGCTTTTTGACGTTCAGGGGACTGAGGATCTTGTTCAGGCGTAGCGTCGGGATCGATATAATCGTCCCTATCCTCTGGGCTAGATTTGTCCAACCCCTCACGCTTTTCTGTACCTGATTCAACTTCCAATTTAAGTCCCGGAGATCCATCTGGCTTGGTAATGTCACTAGACATAAGTACCTCTCAATAACTCAGAAAATCTGAGCTAAATCGAGTATGCGCCCTAAGTCTGGCATAGGGTGAAATACCAGACCACCGGGACAATTAATAAGACTGGCGCAGCGTAGGGACTCTTGAGACGCTCTTCGGGCAAAAAAAACCGGCTCGGTGGCCGGGTTCTGTTTATCACTCCTCAACATGCGCAGGAATGTCAGGATGAACGTACATTGGCTAATTGGTTCAGTCGCAGTCAAGCGACATTTGCGACCAAATGGCCTTCATGGTCGAGAATGTGCTGCGCTTCCACCAGCGCGGCGTCTACCTCAAGCTCCAGAGCGCGCAGGATGTCTCTCCTCCAGCGCTCCTGAGTCTTGATTGGGTGCGGGTCATTGCTCCAGTTGTCCATCTCGCACCAGGCCGCTGGCAGAACGCTCGTACTGCGCTTGCCATCGGCTCCAGGAAGCTTGGGCATGGCCCAGATCAGGATGGCGCACTGGCGGAAGCGATCCGGGGCCGGCGAGCGATGGGTGCGCGTCAGCTCCTCGATGGACGCGTGCTTGCGGTCCACGTGGGTGGAGTACCCCACTGCCCTCAGCTTCGAAGTAGCAGCTTCTATCAAACAATAGATAACCCACTGTTCTTCCTGACAAAAAAACAGGTGCGCGGGTCAATGGCAGCGAAGTGTTCACTCTTCTATACGTGGTCACAGCAAGCTGTGCCGACAGGGATTAACGTCGATGCCATTTGGGCCACTCTCTCATTCGGGAGCAAAGCTGCACACCAGTGCGGTCTACGGCCTCTTTCCCGCGCTTTGGGAACCATAGCAAAGCATTCGGCGGGTGACCTACCCGGATCAGTCGGCGAATGCTTTTCTAGATCTCGATGTCAGTGGAGATCTGACGTCATGCCCATCCTGTTTGCTGCGCGATAGCGCAGCCCGGAAGGGCTGGGTGATCTCTCATTGAATTTCTTCAGCTTTCCTTCCTTGCCGTTCATGTAGATTGGACCGCCCTTGTCGGCATGAACATTAATGTTGCCGGGGCACGTCGCGTTTAGCATCGAAATTCCGGCCTACGCAGCACCCGAGGCAGCTAGCAAAAAAACCATCAGCAAATGCTTCATTTTAAGCTCCATGAGCTGATCAACAGATAGTGAAGAAAAGCTTAGTTGCGCGCTACCCGTCAGCGCCTACGCCGATGAGAATGCCTCCCGGCAAGGACAGTTCGAAGAATGAGTGCGACACACGCTGGGTAAAGAATCTAGCCACGAGGGTTAGAGTCGTAGCGCTGACTTGTATCCGTTATCAGCGCTGTGAAGCTGCCAGTAAAGCCATAACGAAGCTCCCTAGGCATTTCATAGGAAAAGTGAACAAGCCAGGAGCCCTCGTTAAGTCGAACCGTTTCCCTTCGGTACCGCTCAACTTGAGTCTCGTCAATTCCAACTGCTGCAGCGACTTCTTGATTGGTCGGCTCGGTATTCAAGGGATTTTCTCCAGCCCCAGTATGGGGTGAGCCGCATCATTACGCTCGTTAATTGCAAATAGCCATGCAAATTGTGATTAACACGCACCCGGCGAAGGCGGCACATGCCCGGGACAAAGTCATGAACGACGAACAACGCCAACAGGAACGGATCGCTGTCGGTGAGGCTGCGCCTTGCACACGCCCTCCAGGCATGCCCGTTCGTGGCTCGTCATGACCTGCTCGGTCATCCCCCATAACTCCGGATGCAAGGCTATCGGCTCGGCATCTACGCCAACACCTGCGTAGTACTGGGCATCTGCAGCACAGGCTAGGGCGAGGTTCTGGGCATGTGAGGTCGAACCCACCACGCCGAGCGGAACACCTTGCGAAGCTTTTGCATCTGCGGTTTCGATGGCAGCTTGCTTCGCTTATGCTTCTCCGTATACCCCTCACTGTCGCGGTGAATCATCTGGCCTTCGAGAAGGTAGCTGAGCGTCGATAGGCCTAGCTAGTCGGTCGAGCTTCCGCCTTCAGAAAGTCCAAAGCGCAAGCATCGGTTGACCCGATGTAAGCATGCGACGAACCCAGTCCCGCTCGCGGGAGCTGTTCATCTCTTGCTCCTGAAAACAATGAGTTTCGTATGGTCAGGTCTCATTACCCTGACCCAAGATGTATCTAAGGTGTTTGATAGAGGGTGAGTCGGGTTCGTGTCTGCATAGATTTGAGAAAATGTCACACTGAAAGTGGTGCCATCCTGTTGTGTCGAAATGACTGATACGCGTCCCGCCTGGGCCTTTGCTATTTGGCTGACTATGAATAACCCAAGCCCTGCATTACGCATTTCAACAGGCTGTTTCTGCCCACGTACCAGAGGTTCGAATAAACGCTCTAAAAGGTCAGCGGGAATTGGAGCGCCCATATTGTGGACGGTGATGACGGCGGTCTTATCTTGGTTACAAGATCTCACACTCACCGGTGACTGTGGGTCGCCATACGCAATGGCGTTGGCGACAAGGTTTCCAATGACTTGGAAAAGGCGGTCCTTATCGAACAGGGCGAGACGCTGGCCAACGTGAGCGTATGTTAATTGATGACGGGGAAATGCCAAACGTAGTTCTTCCAGGCATCCTTCCACGGCGCTCGGTAGATCCGAGACTGTAGGGTGAATGGGAACACCTCGCCCAGACTGGATAAGCGTGAAATCCAGAACGTCCGCCACCAGTCGCTGAGCACGCGCCACAGAGTGGCTGATATGCCCGAGCAACTTGAGCGTTTCAGTAGAGTGCGGGTGGCGCCCCAGAAGCTCTGCCGCCATGCTTATTGCTAAAAGTGGTGTACGTAGGTCATGACTCACGATACCAAGCATCTGTTTGGAGAGCATGGCCTGCTTGTCCGCAGGGGTCTGAACGATATAGACACGGCTTCGGGAAAGCAGTGCACGCTGTGCCTTCAAATTTTTCGCCAGGCACCGCTCGGCCAGCAGCCGGGCAGTCAGCAGCTCACGTGTGTACCTTTGCTCCTCGGTGTTGAACAAGGTCAGCTCATGAACGATGGCCTTTGAATGCATGCAGGTAATGGCACTCGACATCATCGGCAGTATGAAGCCCGCATGGTGCACGAGATCGAACTTGACATTCGCCACCGCACCCTGGAGCACCATCAAGGGTTGCCAGTACATCTGATGAAAGGTCCTGGCCTCCACACTCAACAGTTGCTGAATTCGCATGCCGTGGAGTTCTTCGAATGTGTAACCGATCCACCGACAAAACGTAGGGTTGGCGCTTTCAATGCGCCCGCTTTCTGCCGTCAACAGCACGCCATAATCGGATTCGTCCAAATATATTTGCGAAGCAAGGTCAGGCCTCTTTTTGCAGGTCGATGTAGCGGCGTGGTTCCAAAGAGTGTTCAAGACTCAAGCTCCTGCGATGAAACACCACGCCCCTGCCGGATATGGAGGGGTGATAGCACCCTTCCAGGTTTTGGAGCGGTGCATAGGAACAGGATGAGCGCGATGCCATGACTGGTCTGTTCGCTACCGAACAGACCTCCTTTGCGCCTCCCCTCAAACTGAGTGCTGACCGGCCAGATCTCGGTACTCCAGGACACCATGGACAATCCTTGGCTTCGCGCGCTCGCCTTCGTTAAACGCCTGCCTAGCCATGCGCGCCCCTGGCGTTCGCCCCGCCATTCGTTCACCTACGAGAGCCTGCTCCGGTCGGAGCTGTATAGCGCCAAGCAGATGGCGGAACACGGCACCTGGCTTGCTAGCCAACATCGTTTGAGCCAACTGCCCGCAGACGATTCGCTGCTCGACCGTCTGGCTGACAACGAGCGGATGCTCTCCACCTGTTGTACCTCCCTTGCTGGCGCTCTGCCCAGCTCGCGCCCAGCGCTGCCAGCGGCGCAATGGTTGCTCGACAACTTCTACCTAGTCGAGACCCATATCCGCATCGCCAAACGTCATCTGCCGACAGACTACAGCCTGCAACTGCCGCGGCTCGACAACGGCCCCTCGGCCGGCCTGCCACGGGTCTACAACATCGCGCTTGAAACCATCTCCCACGGCGATGGCCGGGTCGACGCTGAGAGTCTCAGCCTTTTTGTCGAGGCCTATCAGCAGGTCGGGACACTGACCCTTGGAGAACTCTGGGCAATCCCGATTATGTTACGGCTGGCGCTGATCGAAAATTTGCGCCGGGTGGCAGCAAGGGTCATGGCCAACTGGGCTGACCGCGGTCTGGCCAATGCCTGGGCCGACCAGATCGGGGAAACCGCCGAGCGCGACGCCAAGAGCGTAGTGCTGGTGGTGGCGGACATGGCCCGCTCGGAACCACCGATGACCCCCGCCTTTGTTGCCGAACTGGCAAGGCGTCTTCAAGGCCACAGCACTACACTGACCCAACCGCTTGCCTGGGTCGAACAGATGCTCAGCGAGTCAGCGCTCAGCATCGAACGCAATGTGCAACTCGATGCCCAGCAGCAGGCTATCGACCAAGTGTCCATCAGCAACAGCATCGGAAGCTTGCGCCTGTTGTCGACCATCGATTGGAAGCTGTTCGTCGAAAACCTGAGTCATGTCGAACAGATCCTGCGTCAGGACCCGGCCTCGGTATACCCAGCGATGGACTTTGCCAGTCGTGATCACTATCGGCATGTGGTCGAACAGGTGGCACGCCATAGCGCATTCAATGAGAAAGAAGTGGCGCAGGCGGCTATTGAGCTCGCTCAGGCCGCAGCCCCCCGGCCGGGAGACCAGACCGAGCATGTTGGTTTCTACCTGGCAGGGGGCGGCCTGCCATCGCTGGAGCGACGGCTCGCGGCCCGTATTCCACTTGCCGAGCGGTGGCAACGCCTGTTGCACCGAGCGCCGCTGGTATTCTACCTGGTGCCTGTGATTCTGCTGTCGTGCCTGTTGGCCTGGGGCTTCATACGTTCCATTGACGTTGAGGGCTGGCCCACATGGGTACTCACGGTCATGGCCCTACCGATAGTGCTGACGACCAGCCGCCTGGCCATTGGCCTTGTGAACTGGCTGGTGACCCTGACCGTGAAACCTTCCTTCCTGTCACGGCTGGACTACTCGTCCGGGATTCCTGCTGACGCCAAGACATTGGTCGTGGTGCCCACCATGCTAGCCACTGCAAGCGATGCAGAAGAACTGGTCGAGGGGCTGGAGGTGCGCTTTCTGGCAAACCGTGATGAGCACCTGCATTTCGCGCTGTTGAGCGATTTCATGGATGCCCCTGAACAGACATGCCCTGAAGACATGGCCCTCCTCGACCTGGCCAGCGAAGGTATCCGGGCGCTGAACCACAAGTACCCAAGCCCAGGCTGCGAACGCTTCTTTCTGTTGCATCGGCCACGCGCGTGGAACGGAACCGAACAGTGCTGGATGGGGCGTGAGCGCAAGCGCGGCAAACTTGCCGAACTCAATGCCCTCCTGCGTGGCCACGGGGACGGGTGCTTCATGCGCATCGTCGGCGATCTGCAAAAGCTCAAGCGCGTGCGCTATGTCATCACCTTGGACACTGACACCCAGTTGCCGCGCGGTGTAGCCCAGAAGCTCGTCGGGGCCATGCAGCATCCATTGAACCGCGCACGCTTCGACGCACAGACCGGTCGCGTGCGCTCTGGGTACGCGATCCTGCAACCGCGGGTAGGTATCAGCCTACCCAGTGTGTCGCGCTCGACCTACGCTCGGCTGTTCGGCAGCGAGGCCGGTGTCGATCCCTATACCCAGGCCGTTTCTGACGTCTACCAAGACCTGTTCTTGAGCGGTTCCTTCATCGGCAAAGGCATCTACGCGGTGGATGCCTTCGAACAGGCACTGGATGGCCGCTTTGCCGACAATCGCGTGCTCAGCCATGACCTGATCGAAGGCTGCTATGCCCACTCCGGCCTGCTCAGCGACGTGCAGTTATTCGAAGCATATCCGGCGCGCTACAGCGTCGATATCAAGCGCCGCCACCGCTGGATACGGGGGGACTGGCAACTGCTGCCGTGGCTTGTACCGTGGCTGCGCACAGGCACCCACGGTCTCGCGCAAAGTCCGCTAAACGCACTGTCGCGCTGGAAAATCCTCGACAATCTGCGCCGCAGCCTGGAGCCGGCAGCCCTGTTAACGGTGCTGCTGTGGGGCTGGCTGGCCAGCGCCTCGGCATTGCCCTGGACGCTTGCACTGCTGGGGTTGCTGCTGACTCGCCCACTGTTGGATTCATTGCTCGAGCTGTTGCGCAAAACTACCGATGTACCATTTTCCGAACACTTGCTTGCGGCCCTGCGCACCTCGGGCACCTTCTTCGTTCGTGCCGGTCTGTCACTGGCCTGGTTACCGTTCGAGACCAACTACAGCCTGGATGCCATCCTGCGCACCCTTTGGCGGTTGGTCGTCAGCAAACATCGACTGCTTCAATGGAACCCCTCGCGGGAGGAGGAGCGCACAAGCGCCGATACGCTCCAGGCGGTTTATCGCGAGCAATGGATGCAACCAGCCCTGGTACTGGTGCTGGCCAGCGTGTTGTCGATGCAGCCTAGGGTGCTGCTGCTTGCATCACCCATCCTCGCCCTCTGGCTGCTCGGGCCGGCACTTGCCTGGTGGCTCAGCCGTCCGCGTGGTCAGGTCGCGTTCACACCGTTGGCTGAGGATCTGCGCTTTCTGCATCGGCTGGCCCGCAGCAACTGGGCGTTCTTCGACCGTCATGTCGGCCCTGACGATAACTGGTTGCCGCCCGATAACCTCCAGGAGCCGCCCTTCGCCAGCATCGCTCACCGCACGTCGCCGACCAACATGGGCATGGCCCTGCTCTCACACCTGGCGGCCCATGACTTCGGTTATCTGGGTGCCGGCCGCCTGTTCGAACGCCTGGCGCAGATACTCGACAGCATGAGCCGCCTGGAGCGCTACAGGGGGCATTTCTACAACTGGTACGACACCCAGACCCTCAAACCACTGTCACCACAGTATGTTTCGGCGGTGGACAGCGGCAACCTGGCCGCTCTGCTCCTGACGCTGAGACCCGGGCTTCTGGAAATGGCAGATACCCCCATGCTGGACCAGCGCCTGACCCTGGGGCTGCTCGACACCTTCGACACCCTGCTCGACGCCTTCAGCCGCTCAGGCCGTGACGCAAGGGAGATAGAAGCTTTGCGTGAACAGGTGCAGCAAGCCCATGAGCGATCAGGCAACCTGCCAGTCACCCAGATGTCGCTGCTGGCCGAGCAACTGCTAGGTTTGATTTCCCCATCACCTGGGGCCGAGGAAACCGATGACTGTGTGTTCTGGTTGCAGGCCCTACATACGCAGTGCCTCGACCTGTGCACGGAGTTGCAGGGTTTCCAATTACCCCCTGGCAACGACCTAGCGCCCCAGACACCGTTGAGTTGGCGACAATTGGCAGAGCTCGAACCGGGCCAATGGCCGCTCTCCGAACGGCTGGCAGTGACCAACGTTCGAGCGCTGGCCAGCCAGCGCATCGCTCAAGCGCAAGCCTTGGCAAGGCGCATTACAACCTTGGCCACCATGGACTTCACCTTTCTCTACGACACCCACCGGGATCTTTTCGCCATCGGCTACAACGCCGATGAGCATCGACTGGATTCAGCATTCTACGACCTGCTGGCGTCGGAGATGCGCCTGACCAATTTCGTGATCATCGCCCAGGGGCAGGTACCCCAGGACAGTTGGTTCGCCCTTGGCCGACTACTCACCAGCAATTCTGGCGTACCGGTTCTGCTGTCCTGGTCCGGTTCGATGTTCGAGTATCTGATGCCTCTGCTGGTGATGCCCAGCTATGAGGGGACCTTGCTCGACCAAACCTGCCAGGCCGCCGTCGACCGGCAAATCAAACATGGCAACCTGTTGGGCATTCCTTGGGGGGTTTCAGAGTCGGCCTACAATGCGCTGGATGCTCATTTCAACTACCAATACCGTGCATTCGGTGTTCCCGGCCTTGGCCTGAAGCGCGGTCTGGGCGAAGAGCACGTGGTTGCCCCTTACGCCAGCGCGCTCGCCTTGATGGTGGCGCCCACTGCCGCCTGCCATAACCTGCAGCGCCTTGGCAGGCTCGGACTTGCCGGACGTTTCGGACTGTACGAGGCGGTTGACTACAGCGAGACACGGCTACCACCCGGGCAGGACTCTGTGGTGATCCGTTCGTTCATGGCCCATCACCAAGGCATGAGCTTTCTCGCCCTGACCTCCCTACTACTTGGCAAGCCCATGCAACGGCGCTTCGCCTCGGACCCACAGTTCCAGGCCAGCATGCTGCTGTTGCAAGAGCGAGTCCCGAAAACGGCAGCCCCGTACCTTCATTCACTTCAGGCATCGGCCGTGGAGGCCGCAGAGTGCGCCGCCGAAACACGACTGCGCCTATTCAGCGAACCGAACCGGCAACACCCCGCCGTCCAACTGCTCTCCAATGGCCACTACCACGTAATGGTCAATCACGTGGGTAGTGGCTACAGTCGGCGTAACGACCTGGCGGTCACCCGTTGGCGCGAGGACGCCAGCCACGACGACTTAGGAAACTTCTGCTATCTGCGCGACGTCGCCAGCGGCGCGTACTGGTCCAACACCTACCAGCCGACCCACCACCGAACCAGAAACCAGGAGGCAATTTTCAGCGACGGCCGGGCGGAATTCCGCATTCGCGAACGAAACTTCGACTGCCATACTGAAATTGCCGTCTCCCCCGAAGACGACATCGAATTACGTCGCCTGCACCTGACCAACCATGGCGACGAGCGCCGCATCCTGGAACTGACCAGTTATGCCGAAGTGGTGCTGGCGCCGGCACTGAGCGATGCGTTGCACCCGGCCTTCAGCAAGTTGTTCATCCAGACCGAACTGATTCAGCCGTTGCAGGCCATCCTCTGCACCCGGCGGCCCCGCTCGCTGCAGGACGCCGTGCCGTGGATGTGTCATGTTCTGGCCGTGCATGGCGCCGATATCGATGCCGTGTCCTATGAGACAGATCGGGCCCGCTTCATAGGCCGCGGCCGTACCCTCGTGGCACCGGCAGCACTGGACTATGACACTGAGACGTTATCCGGCAGTGCGGGGGCGGTGCTCGATCCGATCGTGGCGATCCGCTGCCGCATAACCCTGACGCCAGGCCAGACAGTAACAGTCGACCTGGTCACTGGCGTCGCCGACAGCCGCGACGCCTGCCTTCAGCAAGTCGCCAAGTACCGCGACCGCCACCTAGCCGACCGGGTCTTCGACCTCGCCTGGCCGCATAGCCAGGTCCTGTTGCGCCAACTCAATGGTTCGGTGGCCGATGCGCGACTGTTCGAGCAAATGGCCGCATCGGTGATCTACCCCAATGCCGGCCTACGAGCTAGCGGGGCCCTGCTGGCCAGCAACGGGCGCAACCAGTCCGGCCTGTGGAGCCAGGGACTGTCGGGGGATCTACCAATCGTGCTGGTACAGATTGGCGACCTCGCCAACCTTCAATTGGTCAAGCAGATGGTGCTTGCCCATGCCTACTGGCGTCAGAAGGGCCTGACACTCGACCTGGTGATCTGGAACGAAGACCAGGCCGGCTACCGTCAGCAGTTGCAGGAGCTGATCATGGGTATTGTCGCCTCCGGCAGCGAGGCAGCCCTGCTCGATCGCCCCGGTGGGATATTCGTACGCCCTGCACAACAGTTGTCCGAAGAGGACAGGATCCTGACGCTTTCGGTAGCCCGGCTGGTGCTCAACGACAGCCATGGCACGCTGGCCGAGCAACTGCATCGGCGCCGTCAGCCTCCTGTACCACCCGCCTTCCAGCCGAACCCGGCCTACACCCGACTCGAGCCCGCCAACCACCTGCCAACGGGCGAGCTCGCGCTGATGCTTGCCAACCCCTACGGGGGGTTCAGTGCCGATGGTCGCGAGTACGTCATCCCTCTGATCCCCGACAAGCCGCCACCAGCACCGTGGGTCAATATCCTGGCCAACCCACGGTTCGGCAGCGTGGTCTCGGAGGCTGGCAGCGCCTACACCTGGTACGAGAACGCACACGAGTATCGGTTGACGCCCTGGCACAATGACCCCGTCACCGACCCCAGCGGCGAAACCTTGTACCTGCGTGACGAGGACAGCGGGCACTACTGGTCGCCGACTCCGCAGCCCTGTCCTGGCCCTGGCCGTTATTGCACCCGGCATGGCTTTGGCTACAGCGTGTTCGAGTATACCGAGGATGACCTGCGCAGTGAGCTTTGGGTGCATGTAGCGCTGGATGCCCCGGTCAAGTTCAGCCGACTCAAATTGCACAACCACTCTAGGCGAGTACGACGGTTATCTGTGACCTGCTTCGCCGAGTGGGTTCTTGGCGACCTGCGCAGCAAGTCTGCTATGCATGTGGTCAGCGAGACCGACCCGGTCAGCGGTGCCTTGTTCGCCCGTAATACCTATGCCGTAGAGTTTTGCGGACATGTGGCGTTTCTCGACTGCGACCTGCCTTTTGATAGCATCACCTGCGATCGCAGCGAGTTCCTCGGTCGCAACGGCGATTCTCAAGCGCCGGCCGGCATGCGCCAGGCGCGGTTGTCGGGGCGCACGGGCGGAGGGTTGGATCCCTGCGCGGCGCTGCGGGTCAGCGTGCTGCTGGAGGCCGGCGAAAGCCGTGAAGTGGTGTTCCGCCTGGGGGCCGAGCAGGATGCCAAGACCGCTACCCGGTGTGTGCAGCAATACCGCGGCCTACGGGCAGCCATGGAAGCGTTCGACAAGGTTCAGATCTACTGGCGCCAGACCCTGGGCGCCCTGCGGATCGAAACCCCCGAACCCTCGTTGGATGTCTTGGCCAACGGCTGGTTGATGTACCAGGTAATTGCCTGCCGTTTCTGGGCGCGCAGCGGCTTCTACCAGTCCGGTGGTGCCATCGGTTTTCGCGACCAGTTACAGGACAGTATGGCAATGCTGCACGCTGCCCCGGCGGCGGCGCGCCAGCACCTCCTTGCGTGTGCCGCGCATCAGTATGTCGAAGGCGATGTCCAACACTGGTGGCACCCACCCATGCAGCGCGGTGTCCGTACCCGCTGCTCGGACGACCTGCTCTGGCTGCCGCTGGCGACCAGCCGCTACGTGGAGATCACGGGAGACCAAGCAGTACTGGACGAGCCGGTCGGCTACCTGGAAGGGCGTGAACTCAATGTCGGCGAAGAATCCTATTACGACCTGCCAGCCCACTCGCACCTGGTCGAGAGCCTGTACCAGCATTGCCAGCGTGCCCTCGGGCACGCCCTACAGTGTGGAGTCCATGGCCTGCCGTTGATAGGCAGCGGCGACTGGAATGACGGTATGAACCGCATCGGCGAACAAGGTCGGGGCGAAAGTGTATGGTTGGGCTTCTTCGGCCATGAGGTGTTGCGGGCGTTCGGCGACCTCGCTCTACGCCATGGTGACACTGGCTTCGCAGTGCACTGCACCAGGCAAGCCGCCGTCCTTGCCGAAAACCTTGAGCAGCACGCTTGGGATGGCGGTTGGTACCGCCGCGCATGGTTCGACGATGGCCAGGCACTGGGATCGGCAAGCAATCAGGAGTGCCGCATAGACTCGCTCGCACAAAGTTGGGCGGTGCTGTCCGGGGTCGCGTCGGCCGAGCGCGCACGCGCCGCCATGGGGGCGCTGGATCACCACCTGGTAAGACGCGATATCGGTATCGTGAAACTGCTCGATCCTCCCTTCGACCAGGGCGATCTGGACCCTGGCTACATCAAGGGCTACCTGCCTGGCGTGCGTGAGAATGGCGGACAATACACCCATGCGGCGATCTGGGCGAGCATGGCATATGCCCACCTAGGAGACGCAGACAGGGCCTGGGAGCTATTGCGCTTGATTAACCCAATACGCCAGGGTTGTAGCGCACTGATCGATACCTACAAAGTAGAACCCTATGTCATGGCCGCCGACGTCTACGCCATAGCCCCCCACGCAGGGCGGGGAGGCTGGAGCTGGTACACGGGCTCCGCGGGCTGGATGTATCGCCTAATAACCGAAAGCCTGCTGGGCCTGCAACGTAGCGGTGACACCCTGCGGCTACGCCCGCTGTTACCGGCAGGCTGGCCAGGTTGTGTACTGCACTACCGTTTTGGAAATACCTACTACCGCATTGAAGTGCGCAACAGCGCCAGCGCCGAACGGACCCTCAGCCTGGATGGCCAGTTGCTTGCCCATGCCACACTGCAACTGAAGGATGATGGAAAGGCGCATCAGGTAATCGCCCAGTGCCAACGCTGCCTCTTGCCTATGAACTGAACCGTTCGACAGCGCACGGACCTGGGTGGGAAACTGCAGTCCTGCTGGGCTAATCTTGTTTTGACAAAACCTGCCCTCGATGGTCCCGAGCATGCAACCCTCGTCCACCCCTCAACAGAATCATCTGCTGGCTGCATTATCAGCACAGACGTTCAGCCGGCTGGAGCCTCACTTGGAACGGGTGAGCTTGCCACTGGGCAAGGCACTCTACGAATCTGGCGACGCACTGCGCCATGTCTACTTTCCTACCGACTCGATTGTCTCTTTACTTTATGTCATGGAGAACGGCTCCTCGGCCGAAATCTCGGTAGTGGGCAATGAAGGCCTGGTCGGGATTGCGGTGTTCATGGGCGGTGAAAGCACGCCCAGCCGAGCGATCGTGCAAAGCGCAGGGTATGCCTATCGCCTGCCGGGGCAGCGACTCAAGGACGAGTTCAATCGCCATGGCGAACTTATGATGCTTATGCTGCGCTACACCCAGGCACTGATTACCCAGATGGCTCAAACAGCGGTGTGCAACCGCCATCATTCCATCGACCAGCAACTGTGCCGCTGGCTGCTGCTGTCGCTAGATCGCCTGCCAGGAGACCGCCTGTGCATGACCCAGGAACTCATCGCCAACATGCTAGGTGTCCGCCGTGAAGGGGTGACCGATGCTGCGGGCAAATTGCAGCGTCTAGGTGTGATCGAGTACAGCCGGGGAAACATCAGGGTGCTGGACAGAGCACACCTGGAGCGGCTCAGTTGCGAATGCTATGCCGTGGTGAAGAAAGAAACTGAACGGCTGCTGCCCTACCTGTCGCCCGAGCCCCCTGCCATTTGACTGTACAAAAGTCACATCGCGCTTGAGAGCATCAGTAGCCGAAGCCTGTCGTTAGATCAGCTGATTGATCAGTATCGCGTTGCTATAGATGAGGCTACTGTCGTTGGCCGGGTGGCCGACGAGGTGGAACTGGCCGCGCAGGGTCGAATCCAGGTAGACGCGCATTCGGCAGTCGGACAACGGGCCATAGCCTGGTGGTAGACGCAGTTCCAGCGTGGACAGATTGACGTCTACCATAACGTCCGGTTCATGGGTTCTTTGCAGGCGCTCCTGCGCCTGCTCCAGCAACAGGTGGTCGTTGCCATTGAGGCAGAAGTGGACATCTTCCAGTGCGATGGATTTTAGTTCCTTGCTGGTCTTGCACCAGCCTTCAATAGTAAAGGTGCTGATATTGGATCCGTGGAACGTTCAGCGGGTCGTTTGCCCGCTGCAAGTGTTAGGTCGTTGGCAAACAAGTGGCTACGACTCCACATTCTCGCCTCCAGGCGCAGCTCGACTATGAGTGTTGTGATCGCGACTTCGCTCTGCCATTGTTTAGGTCCGATGGCGGTGACGAAGGTTTCGACGGCCTCCGTGCCCGGGTTTCGGAAAAGCAGGCTCAACGACCCGTCCCAGCTCTTGGAAGGGGTACAGGTGAGCGGCGCGAACGCGTACATCAGCTGTTGTTTCGCATCTTGGAATGTCAGCATTACCATTGACTCCTTACGTAAGGCCGGACGTGGGAAGCGACCGCTTGGCCTCTCCGGAGGGACGCGTTTCGCCTTCTTGCTCCCCTCGTCATGAGGTGCAGTGGCAAATCAATATTTGCAGCATCGGCATCGTTGGTCGGTACGCTATCGAAAATCTACCTACCGGTTGTCTACAGGAACTCACCCGTCGTCCTGGTACCGCAGCTGTCTGGCTGCTGTAGCACTTTCCGACCGGTACGGTGCCCCGGCAAGGCCGTTCTCACAGGTACAATGCAGCCCTTGAGCATGCCGCCGTACCTGTGTGCGGTTTCGTACTTATGCATATGCTTCATCCTGCAGCCGGCGGTGGGCCCGCGTCTGTGCGCCCACGCACCGACGCGGCGGCGCGTATTCCTCTGGCACAGCGACATGAATGGGCTGCTGAACGTTATTCCTTCCGTGACAACAGCGAGGCCGCCGTCGGCAAACCCTGTCCGCGGGAAAAATTGCGCCGTAGGTGCGCTGGCGTACGGAAGAATGGCCGCACTCACCACATCATGATCGAAACGCCGCGATGTGCATCGGCGCGAACACTCGGACAAGGCCTGCAAGCGCAGGTCACTCATGACCGAGTCCCCAACTACCTGTGGAGTCCGACGATGATCATCTCACGAGCTTTTGTTGCTCTGCTCATGCTTGCCTTCTTCTCGCTCGTCTCGGCGGGGTTCATGAACGACGCGCGGGGGGCCACTGCCGAGGATCTGGACAAGGACTCCCGCCAGGCCCTGCAGATCCTCTACAAGGCCACTCCGTTCGCCAAGACCCTTTCCCACAGTGCTAAGGCCGTGCTGGTGTTTCCCAAAGTGATTAAGGCAGGCCTGGTGTTCGGCGGCAGCTATGGGGAAGGCGAGCTACTGAGGGGATAGAAGGTCGACGGCTACTACAACACCGTGACCGGCTCCTGGGGGTTGCAGGCTGGTGCTCAGTCTTATGGCTACGTGGTGTTCCTGATGACAGAAAACGCCGTCCAGTATCTCAGCAACACCCAAGGCTGGGAGATCGGCGTTGGGCCGACCGTAGTGTTGGTGGACGAAGGGGTGGCGAAGAACCTATCGACCTCGACACTGAAGGATGACGCCTATGCCTTCGTCTTCGACCAGCAGGGGCTTATGGCCGGAGTCAGCATCGAGGGAACCAAGATATCCAGGATCAAGCGCTGAGCAGTGTGACACTTCGTCATGGCTTGCCATCAAGACCATGGATATCCGGGGATTTCGAACTGAGCCGACGTGAAAAGCAAGGTAAGCCAGTACAGCACAGCGCAGCCAGGCCTGGCTGCGCTGTACTCATGGACTAGATGTACGGCTGGCCACTGAAGCCTCTTGGGAGGCGCTGCAGGCCGGGCATTTTAGCAAGTCTTTCCAACCAAAAGGCACGCCAGCCAAGCTTCTCATGGGGTTTCAGCAACTTCCGGGCGGCTCTGCGCGCAGCGTTTCGCATGTCCTTACGGGCACTCTGGAATACCTCGGTGACTCTGCAGTTGCGGCACTTCACGCGGCCGGGCTGGTCAGTGCAAAGGAGGTTGGTGCCATGGCGGCCGCAGGCCAAGTGGCCGTCGACTTTGAAGTGAGTGATCATGGGCTGATTTCCTGGTCGCTCGGATGTGGCACTGTTGTGCCTCACCAAGCGCGCTATAGAGTGTTTGACGACCTCCGCCCCGCAGGGATCATGGGGCGCGGGTCGGAACCTTCTCGTTACCTCAGGAGATCCAGCCTCGCATACCTGCTGGCTTGCTCCTGCCATAAAGTCATGGCTAGCCTCCCTTCTTGATTTCCTCCTTGATGTCACCAGCACATTCCTGGAACTCTCCGATCACCTTTTGCATCTTGCCCTTGTTCTCCAGCGACCTGTTTCCGAGCAACTTCCCAGTGCTTTCCTTGATTTGGCCGGAAACCTGTTTGACTTTGCCTTTCACTTGATCTTCGTTCATGGGGCACGCTCCAACGGTAGCGCGAAGGGCCGCTGGATGGTGGAACCGGTACACACCGTACTCGTAGCGGTCGGAGTAAGTACTTTGTCAGCAATTGGGGCAGCCGTCAGTGCGTTAGCGCACCCTGACAGCACGATGTCGGCACTAAAATAGTCAAGGGCTGTGCCCAGATGGTGCTCATCTTATCCAGCGTCGGCACGCGAGGGCCCCAAAGCCTCGCCGTTCCTCTCTGCAACAGCTTCAATTTTTTAGCAATAGCGAAATGGCATTTTGGGTGTTGCGACAGTTTTGCATTTTCTTAACACGAGGTTGCAGGCCAAATGCAAGCCTTGTTGCCAGGCACCAAGGGAGCCCAGCAATCCAGGCCCTGGTCGAACAGCGCATCGATGAGGTTGCAGGTGAACATCGCCGGCACAACTTAGCGGACGGCGATATCGCCGTATTGGGGGTGGCCATAAGCCTAAAGGGGGCCGCATTTGGCCCATCGCTGCCATCCACGAACGGCTGCGTCACGCCCTAAGGAAGTCAGTCAACCCAAATCGAGGGTCTTGAGAAGCGGTGAGCCGCGCTTCCTCAGCGCATTCAAATAGATGCTTTCATCGTAAGGCGTCCTCGTTTGCCAGCAACTGTACAAAATCCGAATCCACTTGAACGCAAGTGCGCGTACAGCGGCCTGGTAACTGCTTCCTTTGGCGCGCTGCTACCAGTAATAGGCCCCAGCCCAGAAAGACTTGTTGATGGTCTGACCTGCCCACTCAACGAAGGTTTGACGAAGAAACGTTGGACACTGCCATCGCCAGTGCACCCAGCTTTTCTTTCCACTGCGCTCAGTGACCAGTCTCCTCCCCCTCGATTCAGCCGCGCTATAGCCGCTAGGACGGCAAATTTGAAATCTTTATGAAGCTGCCCTTTGCGCGGAACGTAGGATTTCACCGTGACATTGGCGTATGTCCTGCCCCTGTTTACCCCGGTCAGCAGATCATTACCAAACTGGACAATATCGGTTCCCACACTCCGGTGATTTTCCGCTCCAAAGGTATAGAAAGCGGGTCGGAAGATGTCTTCAAACTCCTGTATTCTTAGTGCACTGGCGCCGCGGAACTCGTAGATCCGCTGCTCCGGGTCAGCCAGAGCCAGCACCTGACTGTGCCGAGTCAACGCGCGGATGAACCGCCACTCGTCCTCGTTAGTGTCCTGAAACTCATCAAGGATAATCAGCGGATACTGGCTGCCCCTGTGGATCGACATACTCCCCCGCATAGAAATCGTGCTCATCTATCACCGGCCGACGGGAGAGCCGCTCGGGACCCATTACGAGATCGATCGCCTCAAGCAGTGTCGACTTCCCTATGTTGTTGTCGCCCACAATAACGGCAAGGCGGGGCAACAAAACATCAGCACGCTTGATACAGCGAAAATTCTCAATCTGCAGCCGCGCAACCCGCATATCCATCCGCTCCTGATACTGTCTAGGCCCTCAGGCCAATAGCCACTACACATTAGTCGATGAACTGGAATAGCGCTTGCTGGAGGTGATTTCTGTCCTGATCTTGCTGGGCCCCACGGGATGGTATTCCCGAGCTGAGCTGGTTACTTAGAAGCCTTCAGCTAGAAATAGAATCTCGTTTGAGTGCCATCCGGGCTATCCGCGTCCACCGACCGCCACCATAAAGCCCTTCAACGCACCAAGTCGCCAAACGGAGCCGCAGGATCAATGTAACGAGAGGCCGATTGCACATCGCGCCACCCGACATAGGCCATCAAAGCCTCGCTGCTCCACTGATTGCGGCTGGCCCAGGTGGCGAAGCCACGACGAAGCGAGTGTGCCGAATAGCCCTCCGCCTCGATCCCGCTGCGCAACAGCGCCCGGCGCAACAGACGCGACACACTGTTGGGATTAAGCGGCTGCTCGCTGAGATGTCCCCAGCGATCGATGCCGCAGAACAGTGGACCCTGCTTGATCCCGCTGATCTCAAGCCACTGCTCCGTGGCTTGCACCGGACACAGGCGCTTTAGCGCTGGCATGGTCAGGTTGCGCCCGCGGTTGTCCCGGTCGGTCTTGCTGCTGGGTAGGAACAGCTGCATGCCCTCTCCCGTTTCGATCCGCACGTGCTCGGCCTGCAGCCGGCACAGCTCGTCGCCACGAAAGGCGCGCCAGAAACCGAGCAGGATCAGCGCCTGGTCGCGGGCGGCACGCAGTCGCAGTGCGGGTAGTGCACTGTGCACGTCGGCGCTCAAGCCCTCGATGCTGGCCTCCAGCACCTTGAGCTGCAACGCCGGCGCCTGTTTCACCGGCTGCGGGTGCAGCGCCTGGATGCCGCGCAGGGTGTCGCGCACTTGGGCCGTCTTGGTCGGATCGACAAACCCGCGCTGCTGATGCCAGTGGGCGAGTGCCGCCAGGTGCGTGCGCAGCGTGCTGGCCGACAGCTGGGGGCCGAAGGCCGCCAGGTAGCGCACCACGCTGACGCTCGACGCCGGCAGCAGCCCGCCCCACTCCCCTTCGAAGTGCTCGATGGCCTGGGCATAGCGGCGCGTGGTGCTGGCCCGGCGTGCCGCCTGCTGATACCGCTCCGCGTCGCTCACCTGACCTCCTGCGTACCGCGTTCAGCCGCACAATCCGGCCAAAACGCCTATCGTGTTCGAGAATTCAGCATTCTCGAACGTCAGCTCGTCGGTCCGAAACTCCCAGTCATATGCCAATCGTACCTGTACGCGCATACTGCTTGTACGGTACGAAATTGTCGGAGTCTGCTCATGGCACGCGCAGGCATTAACAAGGCTCTGGTGCAACGGGCACGCGATACCTTACTCGCCCGCGGCGAACACCCAAGCATTGAGGCGGTGCGGGTAGAACTCGGCAATACGGGATCTAAAAGCACCATCCTGCGCTACCTGCAGGAGCTGCAGGCATCCGAACCGCACCCACCGAGCATTCGCCTTGATGACGAGCTGCAGACCTTTATCGGCAGTCTAGCCCAGCGCCTCGCTGCCGATGCCCAGGCGGCCGTCGCCGAGGACCGTGCTCGGCTACAGCGACAGCAAGCGGCCTACGAGCAACAACGCGCGATTGATCAAGCCCGGATGGAACAATTGCAGACAGTCCATCAGGAGTTGGGAGTCGAACGTCAGGCCGCTCAGCGACGTGAGCAGGAACTCAACGAACGCTTGCAAACCGTCGACGGTGAATGTGCGCGCTTAAAGGCGGGCGCACAGCATGCCCAGCGACTCTTGGAAGAACGCACTCAGCAGATCCGTTCCTTAGAAGAAAAGCATAAGCAAGCGCACGAAGCGCTGAGCCACTATCGACAGCAACACCTCCTACAACGTGAACAGGAGATGCAGCGCCATGAGCGGCAGACCCAGCTCTTGCACCAGGAGGCACGCCACTCCCGCGAACTTCTCATGCGCAAGCAGGAAGAAGTGGCTCAGATCTACCTTGAACTTGAGCGCATCAACGCCGAGCAACAGATGCGCGTGCAGGACTTGCGCCGCCAGGAGCACGAATTGCAGCAGGCACTCATAGACAATGCACGCTTGATGAACGCACTACAAACCGCTGAAGCAGGGCGACAGATTCTGCAGGATGAGATCCAGGCTTTGCGCGCGCGAGCGCACCGCACACTGCTTGAACGACGTGAAGACAAGCAGGCACTACGGCGAATGACGCTGCAACTCGCGCAACTACATGAGCTCCTCGCCCGGCTGACGACGGTTTGATTGGCTATACGGGTGTCGTGGTGAATCGCAATACCCACTGCCCCGTGCCAACAGCCCGCACCGCCACGTCTACCGGAAACGGCTATCGATTTGCTGGTGTTGCCGCACTTAACTCACAAGAGCAGCCTGTTCCACACCCGTTGTTCAGGTGGTGTTAATACTCTGGTCTCACACTCAGCAGTTAGCAGCTGCGTTGAAGGGCAAGCAAAGCGCTGGCACTGTCGAGCCCACTTTCGACGAAAGGAATCTGGAATTGAGGCCGCGTCCTGTCGCTCACGAAATTGCGAGAGCAACTGCCAGTCATCCGTTACTAGCCACAGCAGCAGCAGTAAGTCTGACTGTGGTCTTTCTATGCCAATAATGGCGCTGAGCCGTCGACCCAGTTGGGCGTAACGCTCGACTAGCTGGTTAAATGCATCTGCATTTTCAGGCCACCATTGAAGAGCGATGTCGCCAAATTGGCCTGTTCTGATCAACATATCAATCAACTGATAGATATCGCGGGCAATATTTTTTAAAACAGAATCCACGAGCGCTATGCACAGGTAACGCGTGAAAAATTTAGCAATCCCCAATCGATGATAACGATACTGAGGAGCGTCCCCTCTCAACAACAACACGAAAACACCCAAGCTATCCAAGTTGGGATATGCACGCACCTCACGCATATGGCGTTGCGAATAGTACCCAATCGGCGCGTTCTGGATCCTCACCGCGTGGGCGCAGGAGTTCCAAAAAGCTTTGTATTGGTGCGTCTGGATATCGGACAAGGCGTACCAAATCGGACTGGTGAGACCGTTCGACATTTCTGGCAGCTCGTTCAACAACAGCTTCAACAAATCGGAGCTAGGCAAAGCGCCCTGAAAATAGGCATCCCATTTTCGATTGAGCTGCGTGTCTTCCGTTGGTCCGTGGGTTGCTTCCCACCAACGTGCTAACGCTGGCCCGTTTGGCGCAACGTGGATTTTTGCCGCCAGTGTAAAAATGAAATGCTTGGCCCGGCAGTGCCGTACCAGCCTGTTGTACCCACAGATATCAGTCATCAATCACCAACCTAATTTGCTGGCAGACGTTCCCAGTGAAAACCGGGGTGGAACTTTCTGTACCTGCTGAGACCCTTGTGTTAGAGCCTTAATCCAAAAAATCGATGTATTGTTTTACGGGTTTGGAAAACAGTGAGAATACGCGCAATCTGTTAACACCGAAACAACGCCAGCCATAACGGCGGGCTGGCGTCGAAGGGCCCATAAGGAAAGGATGACATTAAACTGTCAGGCCTCACAATTGCAGGTGATTCTAATTGTTATTTGGATCTATATCGTCGTATCTCACATATTCCTGAACTATGGAGGCAGCCATGATCGTTATTCCTGAAGCGTTGATGAAAGAATTTACGCTATCGACGGTGAAGCGAATCGCTCATGGACGCCATGGCCGACGCGTATCATGCTTTCCCTCACGTAAAAACCACATGGGTGTCATGTGTGACTCCTTGCTTGAAAGCGATTTCTGCCTTGAGTTAGAGCGGCGAAAAGCAGTAAAACAGTACACCTCACAGCCTTTCAAACTTACAGAAAATAAGAGTCATGCCAGTTATACACCGGACTTTGAAGTATTGCTTCATAACAACCAAACTATATTATACGAAGTCAAGAGCGAAAACCGCTTCAAATATGGCCGAAGCGTAGAAAAGCTTGAATTATTCTCTTCCATTTTAAGAGAGTGCGGCTACTCTTTAGAGTTCGCGCTCGACTCAGACATCCGACATATACACAGAACAAGAAACCTTAGGATGCTCTATCATCACTCCTTTACCGTGACCGATAGTGAAGTAGAGAGCTTCAAGCTCAATTTAAGAAAGTGTAGACAGCAGGTCGCTTCCATTACCTCACTATTATCCAGCGGCTTCGAGCCAAGGCTTATTGCTTATGGTTTGTTCTATCAAGTCTTGCATGCGGACCTCAATCATCCATTGACCATCAACTCAGTCGTTAAAGTGGAGACTACTGATGATCACCTTGACTAGTGACCACGATGAGTTTTCTCCAATTATTGGCGAGCACTACAACTATTACGGGCATGCTTTTGAGGTGATGGAAATAGTGGCCGACCGCTACCAGTTGAGAAGCTTAGAGCGTAGCGGGACCATCACTTATCACCGCTACCATCGGCTACAAAAAGCCTGGCAAAAAGGACGTTTTATACGAACACAAGTAGCCCCCCTCAATGGCGAACCCAACAAGATCCTAGCAGGCCTGACCCAGGTTGAACTCAATGCATTTTCGCGACGCAAAAGTTATGTAGATCAAGTATTGGCGCAATTAAATGGCCCGCTCCCTATACGCGAGGTAAAAACCATCATTGCGAGTACCGCCAGCACAATCAATGATCCGACTCCCCCCTGCTACAATACCGTACACAACTGGATCAAGGCATACTTTCGCTCAAACCAAAATCCCATCTCACTGGTTACCCGCTCCATCAGGCGTAAGACACCGCGGTTATTGCGCCAACCTTTTGCTATTCAAGAGATTATTCAACATCATATCAATGAATATTATTTAATTAAAACCCCATTTTCTGGGACAGACATAATTGAGCAGATCCAGGCAGCTGTCGCAGAGACCAATTCTAGACGCCCTGTCAATGATTTATTACTAACTCCCTCGGCAAGCACGCTTCGAAGAATCCTAAATGAATATGACAATTATGAGCGAACCCAGAAGCAACGCGGCAGCAAAGAGGCAAGGAAGCGACATTACTGGGGGATAAAAAATCAACCCCATATAGAAATGTTAGATTGCGCAGAATGCGACTCGCATCAATTAGACATCCAATTAATAGATGTAAATGGGGGCAGGTGTGGCAGGCCATGGCTTACCTGCCTGATGAATGTTGCCTCGCGACGAGTGCTAGGGTGGAAAATTTCCACGAACAATCCGACCCTTGATTCAACACTTAGCGCACTGAGAAATTCCTTATCTTCTAACAGTTCACGCACTGGCCTGTGTAGAACTTATGTAATTGATAACGGCGCTGAGTTCGTCAAGGAAATGCTCAAAATTATACTTGCCAGCATGGGCAGCACACCCATTTTTTGTGAACCTGAAGAGCCAAATCAAAAGCCGCATATTGAGCGTTTTTTTAGAACGCTTGAAGTTCAACTCATTCACTACATGAGAGGCACGACGTTTTCCAATCCAAAAGAAAAGGGTGACTACAACTCAGAAGCAGAAGCTTGTTACACACTGGATCAACTCGAACACGCGTTTCAGGATTGGCTCGAAAATGTATACCACCAATGCTACCATCGTGAAATTGGAACGTCGCCCGATCTCTATTGGGACAACCATATAAACAACCTATTTCCTCCTCGCCAATTTTCTGACTTAACTCTTAAGCAGATGTTCCTATGTAAAGAAAGTGCATTTGCGGTTAACGGTCGTGTCGGATTCAAAAAGCTACAATGGACCTGCCCCAGCGTTCCTTTTCTCAACCTGTGGAGAGGTCAACGCAAAAAATTAACGATTTATTATGACGTAAGTGACCTCGGGAAAGCATTCGTCTGCCATCCAGACAATCCTGACGAGTTACACACCGTGCACGCTGTAAATCCAGAATACCAAGAAGGGTTATTGTTCAGCACGCACCTTCAGATTCTTGAAAAAATAAAAGAGGAGAAACGTACATTCAATCACTCTATTGCATTGAAGCATCGAGTACGAATTAATCAAAGCATTGTCAAGAAAAACAAGAACAAGGCACGAACTGGCAAGCCCCCTTCATGTCAAAGGTTACCGCCAAAAAACAACGATGTAAACTCCAAACAAGACGGGCTTTTTGAGCCGACGCATTGGGTACGTGCTGAAGATCTCCCTGATGTAATAGCAGCGTGCCCAGCCCCCTCTAAATTCAATCCTGAGGAGCAATAACAATGGATACCGAAATTAAAGATCGTCTAGAACGATATAGCCAACAAGTAGTTTTTTTCAAGAACTATCGGAGCAGCTATGCGCTGATTTTGAAAGCTATTGAAACCACTCAACTGCGCGGATCTCCTAATTGCGCTCTAATTACTGGACCTTCAGGCACCGGTAAATCCACCCTACTTAGCTTCACTCAAGCAGCCTACCCCTCAAAACACTACGTTCACCTTAAGCATGATAAGCAATTAATCATCCCAGTAGTCAAATGCACTCTCCCACCTGCTACCACGCCCAAATCTTTAGTGAAAACAATTTTGATAAGCCTGGACTGCGACGAACTTCAGGGCGACACGGTCGACTTGACCCATAGACTTAAAACACTGCTTCGCACCTGCCAAGTCCAGGCAGTACTGATTGATGAATTTCAATTTCTTATTAAGAAAGACGCCTTTAAAACGCAAGAAACGGTGATTAGCTGGCTCGTAAGGCTGCTTGACGAGACAGCGACCCCCTTCATTCTTGTTGGGCGTGACGAAGAGGACACCGAATCTTTATATTACCGCAGTTGTGAAAACCTGATTTACAGACGCGCGGACTTAGCCCGCAGATTTCCTTTTCACGCAAAACTTGATCTGCTTGCTTACAGTGATTTGCAGAATAGCGAATACCAGACTGTACTCACAGAACTGGATGCACAGATGTACGCTATAGGCGAACTTGGGCCTGGCACGCACCTCACGGATCCGGGGATAAGGGAGCGTATCTACCTCGCTTCGTTGGGAAACCTTGAAATAATTAAACTTCTCACTTTCAATGCCCTACAGCTATGCCTCAGCCAAAACCCTAAGGTCCTTTCAATAGATTTACTAGCAAGATCTTATGCACTGGTTAAGCTTATAAACAATCTTCCCGATCGGCAAAATCCCTTCAGCATGTCCCAATCCGAGTGTTCCAGGCAGGTAAACTAATCATGAAAATATTTCATTACATTCCCGCGCCATACACTGAGGAAAGCCCTTCAAGCCTCTTGCGACGGGTGGCGCTAAACAATGGATTCAGTAGCGTGAACCGTTTTTGCAAAAGAACCAATTTAACAATAGGCGTAGAACTCCTATTGCAGCAAGGTGATTTCCACTCACTTCTTCAGAGAGAATATCCGGAAATTGAATACCTACCTGCTTTTTACAGAAAGCTACCATTCAAGCCTGGTCACCCGATAGATATAGGCGGATGCGAAGTTCCCGCCGTACAATTGAACTGCCTTGCATCAGGCATTTGCACCGAATGCCTAAAAGTTGGATGGGAACCTAAGGTTAAAGATCTAAGATGCGTAGAATACTGCCCAATCCATATGCGTCGATATCTGTTTTCCTGCCCACACTGCCATATTAAATTCACACCGTTTACCCAGTTGAGCGAATCCTGTGCTTGCGGAGCAAGCCTCGAATGTGAATCGGTCACAGCTGACACAGCTAAACTTGAATTGACTTTAATGTCAGTACTAAAAAACAAAGACCAATCATTTTTGGACAATTTTTTTTTGCGCTTACAAAATTAAAGTACCGCAGCAAAACTTATACAAGTCAAACTAGTCGCATTTTGGCATTGTGCGCGATGGACATAGCCTTCGGCCACATTACTAATGCGTACAACAGGCTCAATACAAACTTTCACTACCCAACCCCACTGAATCACAGAGCTATCATAGCCCAACTAACGTACGCATCATGCAAGTCTATTCCCTCCACTACCCTTGCCAGCTTAGATTTTGTGAACCAGGTCAACCATGGACAAATACTCGGCATCAGCTTCACCAAAGTGGAGCTTCTCACGATGCTAGATATTCCATACTTCCATTGGCGTACAAAGGCTTTTGCGCCATTCAGGAAATCCACTCAGGGCCGATATAGTACAGATGAAATCATTGAAATCCACAAGCTATATCAGACCTTCATCCATGATTATATGGAAGAACTGGTTGCTTCGGTGAGCGTTATACAAGCCAAACAAACGCTAGACGTTCCGAAAAACCTAGTCATCAAACTCTACCGACTTGGCCACCTAAGAAAACTACAAAGCCAGTCACTTATACCAACCAGAATTTCACAAGACTCTCTCAAAATCATTCATGACAAATACATTTCCATTTGGGCAATTAGCAAATTACTAAAACTCAGAGTCGCGTCAATCCAAAAGGCAGTCATTGAAAGTGGGGCGTCATATCTCGCTCACCCTGGGGAACACACACCGTACCTCATTGAGAGAAACTCGCTTCCCATATTGCGAGAACACTTAACCCAAGTAAAACTCCACCCTGAAGCAAGCAGCTTGAGACTTGATGATAACTTAAGAATCTCAACTATAGATACAAATCAGAAGACACAACTCATCACATTCAAAGAAGCTTGCAAGCGCCTAGGCTGCCGAAAAGTAGACATGCACCTACTTGCCAACAGTGGGGTTTTCACAACATACGGGCGCAGAAATTTGCGCTTGCTGAAAGCAGCAGATATATCTTCATTCAAACGAAAATTCATAACACTAAGCAGTTTAAAAAGAGCCACCGGAATTCATGGAAATCAAATTATAGAAGTACTCAGTGAAATGGGCATCCTTTCAGCCACTTTCAGAGCCGGGGATTTTTCGACCACTATCGTCAAAAAGAGTGATGTCAAGAAAACTAACTTTCAAATTCCATACGAATATGCATCCACGCTTACAACCTACAGAAAAAACGGCAAATCCGTTACATTTAATAAAGCCCAAAAAGAGCTAGGCATAGGGAGACATGAGTTCTCCAAGCTCGCAAGAGACATTATTTACAGACGCCCTATCGTCTACCAAAGCACTTACTACAGAAGAGGTTTTTCTTTCGGCGAATTTGAAGAAATTAAAAAAACATTTTTGGAATCAATCCCACTTGACGCAATAATCAAAGAATGCGGAATACCAAAATCTCGAATACTTTCACAATTCAAAATCATTCGAAACAAAGAGATACTCCACCTTAATAAAATTGCCAACTTAAGAAAAAGCTTCGCAACGGACATATTTTTTTATTATAGTAACTACATATCTATAAACGCAGCCGCGAGCAGGATTAATATTTCACCACAGTACCTTTTAAAAATATTGTCCCAACACCCTGACCCCAACCCTTATCTAAAGAATACGCCATCATTTAAATGCCTGAGCGCTGGACACTTTGATTTTGCATATAAACTTGCTCGCAATCTTCCCGAAAATTTCTCGGGCCCAGTTAAGCCAACTTAAGACAAACCTTCCCCTCCATTCAGTGTCTTTTCCCTCCGATAAACAAAACCAAACTCACCTGGCAAAAAACCTTTTTTTTTCAAAAAACTTGATAAAAAATTAACTTAGCACTGATCCAACGCTTCTGGCAACGCCCTACCAGAAGAGGCCGTTTTCAATGACGTTTGAAGATCAACGCCAGGAACCTTGCGCTCGCTGATGCCCAAGCATCGTGGCCGCCATTGACGGCCACCTTTTGAATCCGACCAGAAAGAGAATTCAGCCATGTCGATAGATAACAGCCTTATCGGATCCGTCATCAACGCCTTGCCAATGGACCGCATGATTGCAGGCCCCCTGCAGGCCATGGTCCAGGCCCAGGTCACCGCCAGCAAATCCTACGCCGACTTCCTGATGCAGGTGTGCGTCCAGGACGGCAAGGCCGTGGCCATCCAGTTTGACTACGACGAAACCATCGTCGATGAACAAGGCGAATACAAGGGCGTGGTCAGCAAGACCATGAAAGTGCCGCTTGTAGCAGCCATCACCCACCCGAACATCGCCATCGAAGAAGGTAATGTCGAGTTCGAGCTGGTCATCAACCAGATGTCGGAAGACATCTCCAGCAAGGACATGGACGCCGAGGCGACCGGTTCGCTGGGCTGGGGGCCATTCAGGCTGAACGTGAAAGGCAGCGTCAGCCACAAGTCCACGCAAACCCGCAAGACAGACACCCGCGCCCGCTACGCTTTCAACACGACCTTGAAGCGCCAGGAGCCGCCTGAAGCGATGATGCGGGTAATCGACTTCCTGACCGATGCCGCGACAAAGCCAACCGTCGTCAAAACCGCCACACTGGACAGCCAGGACGAAATTTCCCAGGCAGATACCTTGAAGAACCCTGCGGCCGACGGCACTCCTGCCCCTGGTGCCGGCACCCCTTGAGACGCGCATCCCTGCCCCGAACAGCCCCCCTGACCAGCATAAAGGGGGGCACCACCTGGCCTGAGGAGTCGAATCATTGGATAAATCCCCCGCCCCCATGACGTCCATCGACCTGCGCGAAATCACCCGTGGCCTGCAGGAAGCCGCCAGCGCTACCAACAGCCTGATCGCGCAGCAGTACATCAACCTGTTCGACCAGTTCTTCGAGTGCGACACCGAGGCGTTGGGCGCCCCCATGAAAGCCAAGATGGTCGAAGTGGCCATGGACGGCCAGCACATCATGCGCGTGCCGCTGTTCGCATTGGTATCGCCCAAAGGCCTGGCGCTTGAGCGCATGCAGGTCGACCTGTCGGTAAGGGTCAAAGGCACCGAAGCACAACAGGCACTGTTGACCGCAGGCGAAAACAAGGCCGCGAGCTTCAAGGTCACCATCGGCGGCCAAGGCCGTCAGGGGGAGAGCCGTGACCCCGATGAAGTGCAGATCCGCATGCAGTTCCAGGCCAGCGAACCACCAGAAGCCCTGAACCGGCTGATCGAGGAATACACCAGCCTGATCATCCCGGTACGTGCCCCCACCCCGCCGCCCTCACCCGATACCAATGAGTTCATCGAGGCGGCCACCGTCCGTTGACGGCCGCCCCGCGCCGGTTCAGAAGTCGCGTTTGTAGAAGATGTCCAGTGAGCTGGCCAGCCCACTGGCGGCTTCGAGGTAGACCTTCTTGCTCAGCTTGTAGCGCAACGCAATGGTGTTGGCGGGCTCGAACACCCCCACCCCATAGCGCAGGCTCAGTTTCTCGGTGAGGTTACCGCTGGCGACCACGCTGGTGGTATTGCCCGAACCTTCGGTGTCCAGCTGGAAGTCGTCGATGCCCAGGCTCGAGGCCAGGCTGCCGGTGATGCCGGCGCTACCCGCCAGGCCCAGGCCCAACGCCGCTTCGGCGAGCATGTTGTTGTCCTCGCCGGAGGCGCCCAGAGGCCGTCCCAGTACCAGGTACGACAGCGCCTGTTCCTGGCTCATGGCCGGCTCCGAGAACACTTTGCTGGTGGGCTGCTCGGCACTGCCGCTCAGGCGGATACCGGCAATTACGTCGTCGACCTTGCGAATCGCTTCAATGTCCAAATACGGCTGGTCGATCGGGCCTGCGAACAGCAGCCGTGCACGGCGGATGGTCAGGCGCTGGCCGTAGGCACGGTAGCGGCCATCGGCGAGGCTCAGCTCGCCACGGGTATCGAGGTTGTCGCCGATGTGCACACGGCCAAGCAGGTTGGCCTTGAGGCCAAAGCCACTGAACGACAGCTTGTCGCGGCCCACTTCGACATCGATGTCCATGGCCATTGCCATGGGTGGCTTGCCCTCTTCGGTCTGGTGGCCGACGATCACCGTGTCATCCGAAACCTTGACGGTGGACGGCGGCAGTTCACGCACGGTGATAGTGCCCTTGGGCACCTGGACCTTACCGGTCACCGCCAGCTTGTCATCGATCAGGCGCAAGGTCAGGTCCGGGGCGACCTCCAGCGTCGCATAAGGCTCGACCGTGACAGGCAGTTGCTGGCCCTGCAGGCGCAGGTCCATGCCCAGTGCCTGGCCCCAGGTGAGGTTGCCACTCAGCTGGCCACGCCCCACCTCGCCACTGCGCCAGCCGCCATTTAGCTGTACCTGCTCACCGGCAATCAATGCCTGCAATGACAGGTCCTCAAGGCTGACCGGCAGCTCGGCGCCACTGACTTCGCCACCGCTGAGCATCAGGTTGCCGTTGACCTGCGGCGCCAGCAAGGTGCCCGACAGCCGGCCACTGCCATTGAGCTGCCCGGCGAGGCGCTCGACCATCGTCACGAACGGGCGCGCCACTGACAGGTCGAGGCCGACCAGGCGGAAATCACCCGACAGCGGCTTGTTCTTGCCCAGTGGGTCGAGGCGGGTGTTGACGTTCAGCTCGCCCAGACGCTCGCCGCGGAACGCCAGGCGGGTATCGATGCGCCGTGGCGCCAGCGTACTGTCCAAGCGCAGGGCTTGGTACGGGAAGTCGACCCAGCGCTCCTTGTCGCGTACGCGCAGGGTACCGCCACTGGCATCGACGACGATGTTGCCCTTGGGGCCGCTGGCCGGGATGTCCAGATTGATGTCGGCATTGAGCAGGCCCTGCCAGGCGAAGTCCTTCGGCAGCCACTGGGCCAGGCTGTCCAGCGGGAACTGCTTGAGGTGGTAGCGCAAGCGCGGCTCAGGGGCCAGGCGCTGGTCGTCGCCACACAAGCTGGCCTGCCCGGAGCGCCAGCAGTGCGCAGCAAAGTCCAGTTGACCGCTGGCCAGCCGCTGCAGGCGCGCCGGTGCCTGCAGTTGCCAGTCCTGGCCTCCGGCCTGGATCCGCCCACTGGCCAGGCGCCCACGCCAGTCGCCCTTGCTCAGTTGGCCATCCAGGCCGAGGTCGAGCTTGAGTTGCGGGCCGTCCAGCGCCAGGGTCAGCGCTTGCTGGCGAATGTCGCCCTTGCCGTTGGCCTGCAAGGTGCCCAATGCCGTATCACCCAGGTGAATGCCACTGGCCTTCAGCTCGATCACGCCGCGCTGGGCGTTGTCCAGGCGGGCGTCCAGGTCCAGCTGCTGCAGACGGTTTTCCGCCTGGGCCAGCCGCTGGCCCTGCAGGGTCAGCGTACCCTGCGGAGCCTGCAAGGTACCGGCGACGTCCAGCCGGCCCTTGACCTGGCCCTGCAACCTGGGCCACAACTGGCCCAGGCGCGGCAGGTCGAGGTCGAGCCGCCCGGCCAGGCGTTGCTGCAAGCTGCCACTGCCATTGATACGGTTATCACCCAACTGGACTGCCAAGGCGCCCAAGGTCCAGTTCTGCCCTGCCCCTTGAGCCTCCACCTTGAGCGTTGCCGGCTGGCCGCGCAGGCGGCCTTTCAGGTCAAGCTGGGCATCGAGGCTCAAGGCGTCGCCTTTCATCTCGCCCTTGCTGCGCAGCGGCCCTGCCAGGGTACCCGGCAGTTCGGCCAACCAATAGGCCGGGTCGAGCGCCGACAGCTGCAAGTCGACATCCCAGGCCAGGTTATCGGCAAAGCGCACGGCGACACTACCGGCGGCCTTGCCTTGCCCGGCGGTCAGCGCCAACTGCGGCAGTTTCACCTGGCTCAGGTCACCTTCGAACGGGCTGGCCAGGCTGAACGCGCCGGCCGGGCCATCCAGGTCGCCATTGAAGGAGCCCTGGTAGTTGCCATCGCGATAATGCACCTGTGCCATGAAGCGCTTGAGCGTGACCTCGGGCGGCGCCTCAAGTTGATAAAGGCGCAGCCACGGGAAATCCTGCCAGTCCAGTCGGGCATCGGCGACCAGACCTTGCTGCCAGTCAGCCGTGGCTTGCAACTTGACCCGCTGGGTATCGCTGGCCTTCAGGTCCAGGGCATCGAGCCTGGCGCCTTTGCTGTCGACCACCCCGGACAACAGCAAGGCGATCGGCGACTGCTCGGCCGGCAGACTGGCCGCCCCCGACAGTTGATAGCCCTGGAGCAGGTCGCCGCTGGCATCGAGCTTGAGCTGGTTGAACTGCAGGGTATTGGGTAACGAGCCTGCCGGCTTGAATGCCTCGGAGCGGATCTGCAAGGTCGCCGGCAGGTGCTCGGCCAACGCCTGCACTTGCCCGTTCAGCGTGGCATCAAGGTAACCGCTGCTGGCGCCGGCAAGCTTCAGGGTTTTCTGCAACTCGCCGGTAGCGGTCAGCGCCAGCTGCCAGGGTTTGCCGTCTACCGCAGGCAGTTGCAGTTGCGCCTGGAGTTGCAGCGGCCATTCAGCCTCGGGTTGCAGGTCACCCTGCAGGTTCAATTGCAGTGCGTCGCGCTGCAAGTGCAGGCTGTCGATGCGCAGCCCGGTGTTGGTCCAGTGCGCCGCCAGTTGCAAGTCGCCAAGCAGATCACTGCCATCCAGCCGCAATTGGCCAACCTTGACCTCACCCAGCTCGATGGCTAGCGGCAAACGCAGGGCCGGCAACTGCAGCGGGCCACTGTCGGCCGATTCGGCACTGGGTGCAAAGGCCATGTCGATGCGCTGCGCCTGCAACTGGTCAATGCACAAGGCAGAGCGCAGCAGGCATGCAGGCGACCAGGCCAGCAGCGGTGCCTGCACCTCTACCGTGCTGTTACCATCGGCCCAGCTCAGCCGGCTGGCCTGCCAGCTACCTGCCAGGCGGCCCTGGAAGTCAGTCACGTCGAGCCCGGGCACTTTACCCAGCACCCAGCGACTGCCAGCCTCGGTCCCCAGCAGCAGGCCGAGTGCCAGGCCCAGGCTCGCGACTACCCCGAGCAGGCCCGCCAGAATGTACTTGATCATGCGCTTCACAGCTCAGGCCCCATGGAAAAGTGCAGGCGAATTCCCCCTTCATCATCCAGCGCCTTGGCCAGGTCCAGGCGCAGCGGCCCGACTGGCGACACCCAGCGCACACCAAGACCGACACCGGTCTTGAGGCTTGGTAGCTCCAGGTCGTTGAACGAGTTGCCCTGGTCGACGAAGGTTGCCAGCCGCCACTTTTCGGCCAGCGAATACTGGTACTCGACACTACCGGCCACCAAGTAGCGCCCGCCAATGCGGTCACCGTCGCTGTTCTTCGGCGACAGGGTCTGATAGTCATAGCCACGCACGCTCTGGTCGCCACCGGCGAAGAAGCGCAGCGACGGTGGAATGTTGTTCTTGAAGCCATTGGTCGCGCTGCCGCCGAACTGCACCCGGCCAAGCAGACGGTGGTCATGGCCAAGCGTGGTCAGGCCCTTGAGCAGCACGTTGCCATGCAGCAGGTTGGTGTCCGAAACCAGCCCTTCCTTGGCCGCCTGGACATCGAACTGCAGGCGGTAACCATTATGTGGGTCGATGCGGTTGTCGCTGCGCAGGAAGGAGAAACTCACCCCCGGCATCAGCAGGTTGCTCAACCCGGAGTCATCACCCAGGCGGTACTCCTCGCGCTGGTACTTGAGGGAAATCACCCGCTGCCAGCCGCTGGGCAGCTTGCTGTGCCATTCGGGGCCCACCGTCAGCAGTTTGCTGAGGGTGTCGGTGCCGGCAATTTCTTCGTTCTGGTAGCCGCCAGCAAAGCGCAACTTGTCGGTCAGCGGCGGGTCGAGGGGGATGTCATACCACAGGCCGACGTTCTGCCGGGGCGCCGACAGTTCGGTTTCCCAGCCGTAGCTATGGCCTTGCGGATTGACCCAGTGGCGGGTCCAGTTGGCCTTGCCGCGTGGCCCGACGTCGGTCGAGAAGCCCAGGCCCAGGCCCATGGTGCGCGGCTTGCGGGTTTCCAGGCGGACATCGACGGGGACTACTTCGCCCACTGCGGCGGTGGGCGCCGCATCCACGCGCACGCCTTCGAAGTAGCCGCTCGATTGCAGGTCATTGTTCAGTTCGGCAATCAGCTCAGAGTCGTAAGGGGTACCTGGCTTGAACGAGACCATGCGCTGCAGCAGGTCGTCGTCCAGCGGCGTGTCGCCACCGAAGGTAACGGCGCCCAGGCGATAGCGCGGGCCGCTCTGGTAAACCAGTTCGATATCGGCCACGCCAGCCTGGGGGTCTACCGCCAGGCGCTGGCGGCTGAAGCGCCCACTGAAGAAGCCATAGCGTGACGCCTGGTTCTGGATCAGCCGCTTGGCATCTTCGTAATGGCCGTGGTTGAGTTGTTCGCCTGCACGCAGGGCCTTGCTGTCGGGTACGCGAAAGGCCTTCATCTCGCTGGCCGGGCCTTCAATGCGCACGGTCACGTTGCGCAGGCGTATCGGCTCGCCGGGGTCGATGGTGAGGATCAGTTGCGGGGAACGGTCAGCCTCGCTGGCGGGCCTGACCTCGGTATCGATCTGCGCCTGGTAGTAGCCAAGTGCCTGCGCGGCTTTGCGCGCCTGCTCCTGGGCGCCGCGACTGAAGCGCAGCAGCGCTTCTTCATCGCGGTCGCCAAGGGTACCGATATAGCCTTCGACATTGGCCTTGAGCGCCTTGTTGGCCGGCTTGACCTTTACCAACAACTCGCTCTGGCCCCATGCTGCGAAACTGGCAGCCCAGATAACCAGGCCCCAGGTCAATCTTCCTGAATACGTCATGCGGCGCATGCTACCAGAGCCGGGCGCTCAAGGGAGCAGCCGCGCTGCCTGCTCAGGCAAAAGCGGAATTGGACGAGACCGGGTTGGGATGGAAGAACACCCTCTCCCGGATTGGTCCTACAGCTACCTCGCCAATTTCCTCATAGCCCTGGCGCTGGTAGAACGCTAGGTAGTGCTCGTTGCCGGTGTCCAGCACTACACCTTGGGTGCCAGGGTCGTCTGCACACCAGTCATGCACAGCTTGTAACAATTGCTCGCCGTAGTGCTTGCCCTGAAATTGCGGGTGCACGCCCAACAGCGGCAGCACATGCACCTTGTCGGTGGGCAGGCAACTGGCCAGGGCGGCCTGGTAGTCCATGTAGCGGCGCGTACAGCGCAGGCCAGTGCCCAATATCATGCGCAGGCGCCAGGCCCAGCTGTCGGCCACGCCCAGCCGGCGCAGCGGCGGCACGATCAGGGCGAGAGCGATCAGGCGGTCCTCCAGCAGCAGGCCGATGGCGGGCAGTTGCAGGTAGAAGTGCTGGCGTACCCATTCGCGCACCATCACCCGCAGCCGCCGCTCATATCCTGGGCGCTGGGCCTCGAAGATATAGGCGAAGGTGGGTTCGTGACGGTAGGCGTTGTACAGCAGCGAACGCGCCTCGCGGCTGTAGCCATCATCGAGCAGGCAGACACGGGCCGGAGCGGCAGTGGTTTCGGGCATTGCGGGTAGTCCTCCTGGAATGGGCATACAGTGCCTTGGAGGTGCCTCACCGCGCATCGTTCACCCCCTGGCAAGGACGTTAGCAGCAGGCTCCCGAAGCCGCCATGCTGGTGATGGCAGGCGATGTCGGCTAGCATCGCGCCTTTTACCGGGATTATCTTTCCATGAAGATCGTCTGTTTCAACATCAACGGCCTGCGGGCCCGCCCGCACCAGCTGGCGGCGCTGATCGAAAAGCACCAGCCGGACGTGATCGGCCTGCAGGAAACCAAGGTCAGCGACGATCAGTTCCCGCTGACCGATGTGCAGGCGCTGGGCTACCACGTGCATTACCACGGCCAGAAAGGCCACTATGGCGTGGCCCTGCTGTCGCGCCAGGCACCGCTGAGCCTGCACAAGGGCTTTGCCAGCGATGAAGAAGATGCCCAGCGCCGCTTTATCTGGGGCACCTTCGCCGATGCCGATGGGAACCCGATCACCATCATGAACGGCTACTTCCCCCAGGGTGAAAGTCGAGACCACCCCACCAAGTTCCCGGCCAAGCAGCGCTTCTACAGCGACCTGCAGACGCTGCTGGAGGGCCAGTTCCGCAACGACCAGCCACTGCTGGTGATGGGCGACATGAACATTTCGCCGCAGGACTGCGACATCGGCATCGGCCCGGACAATGCCAAACGCTGGCTCAAGACCGGCAAATGCAGCTTCCTGCCCGAAGAGCGCGAGTGGATGGAACGTTTGAAAGGCTGGGGCCTGGTGGACAGCTTCCGCCATCTGTACCCGGACGTGACCGACCGCTTCAGCTGGTTCGACTACCGCAGCCGCGGCTTCGAGGACGAGCCCAAGCGCGGCCTGCGCATCGACCTGATCATGGCCTCGCAGCACCTGGTGCCGCGGATCAAGGATGCGGGTGTGGACTATGAACTGCGCGGGATGGAAAAGCCGTCGGACCATGCACCGATCTGGCTGGAGTTGAGCTGAGTTTAGTGGTGGGGCCACAAGGTGCATGCCTTGGATCTTGTATTGACTGTGAGATCGAGCGCCGCCCGCGCGGCGCTTCGCGGGGCAAGCCCGCTCCCACATCTGTTTCGGGCCAATTATTCCTGTGCCAGGTGGGTTGCAGCCTTGGTGCATGGCTGGAGATGGATGAGGAGCAGTTGCCCACCCTTGATATCGAATGGAACAAACAAGGCGGACAGAGGTGACCTCACAGGAGTGACTGGCCCGAAACAAATGTGGGAGCGGGCTTGCCCCGCGAAGCGCCGCGCGGGCGGCGCTCGATCTCACAGGCACCACAAAGCCCAAGGCATGCACCTTCCCCCCACTCACAACCCCGACCGCAACGCCTCCCCCACCCCCGCCCCGCGCACATCGTCGGCCGCGCTGACCAGGGCAAAGTTGTAGGCCCCATGCGACCAGTACCGCGCCTCCAGCTGACCATCCACCCGCTGCCCGTCCGGCATGCGCCGGTACTGATCCCCCGGAGAGCGCAGGAACAGGCTGATGCGCTGGCCCTTGCCATCCTCGAACACCAGCAACGCCGCCGGCCCCTGCTCATTGCTGAGCAGGCGCGCGCCCACCGGTTTGAAGCCGTAGCCCGCGAGGTCCGGCAACTGGCCCACGCGGTTGAAGTGGCGCCCCAGCCAGTCGCGCAACTGGCCCCGGTCGCTGGCCTGAATATCCAGTGCCGCACTGCCGGCAAACAAGCGGTGCGCCTGGACGGCATCGGCCATCGGCAGATCGGCACGTGCCAAGGTGGCATCGCGCACCTGCCAACCGCCCAGGCCACCCACGCCCAACGCCAACAAAAACACCGCCGCCGTGGCCCAGCGCCGCTGGCGGCGTTGGCGCAATTGCCGGCGCAACTGCCCCAGGTCCAGCTGCGGCGCCCCAGGCACTTCGCCAAACCCGGCCAGCGCCGCACGCAGGCGGCGGGCATCGGTACGCCAACCTTCGACCTTGGCCGCTGCCTGCGGGTTGGCCACCAGCCAGGCCTCTACCTCGGCACGGCGGCCAGGCTGCAGACGCTCGTCGACGTAAGCATGCAATTCGTCTTCGCTGGGGATCAGGCGCGTCATTTCAGTCTCCGCAAGGCTGGGGGCTGGGGGTTGCACTCGGTCAGTTCGCGCAAGGCATTGCGGGCGCGCGACAGGCGCGACATCACAGTGCCGATGGGGATGCCCAGGGCCTGGGCGGCCTCCTTGTAGCTCAAACCTTCGATGCTTACCAGCAGCAACAACGCACGTTGCTCTGCCGTGAGCCGAGCGAACGCCTGCAGGTCGGCCTGGGCCAGGACAATGGCCTCGAGATTGCCGCCGACCGGCTCGTCGTCACGTTCGGCACGGCCGAACCAGGACAGCCAGCGGGCATGCAGGCGGTCGCGGCGCTTACCGTCGAGGAACAGCCGATAAAGGATGGTGAACAGCCAGGCCCGCAGTGCATCGGCATCGCGTTGCTGGTCGCGCCGGCTCAAGGCCCGCTCGACCGTGGCCTGCACCAGGTCGTCGGCACTGCCCGGCTCGCGGGTCAGCCATACGGCAAAGCGGCGCAGGCGGGCCAGCAGCTCGCGCCACTGGTGGTCGTCCAGATCATGCATGGCAAAGTCCCGGCCTCTGGGGTTGTCAGTGTAAGAGGCAGACGCCTGTGAGGAAATTCTATTCCCTTTGATGGAATAAGTTATTCCCAGCGCCGTCGTACCGGCACCTTCACTGAACTGGACGATGACCATGAACTCACCCCTGCACGGCCCAGCCAAGGCCCTGCGTCTGGCTGCCATCGGCGCCGTGATGCTGGCCGCAGGCGCCGGATTTGCGTATGCCGCCGGATGGCTCGGCGAAACCCGGCTGACCCCACAGCGCATCATCGACACCTTCGAAGCCCAGGCCGGGCATTACCCGGGATATCGCAAGAACCACGCCAAGGGCTTGTGCGTCAGCGGCTACTTCCAGCCCAGCGGACAGGCCGCCAGCCTGTCCACGGCGCGGGCGTTCAGCCAGCCACGGGTGCCAGTGATCGGCCGTTTCGCCATCGGCGGCGCCAACCCGTTCGCGCCGGATACCGGCATACCGGTGCGCAGCCTGGCCATCGAGCTGAGCACCGACGACGGGCAGGTCTGGCGTACCGGCATGAACAACCCGCCGGTGCTGGCAGTAAGCACGCCACAAGCCTTCTATGAGCAGGTGCTGGCGGGTGCGCCAGACCCGGCCACCGGCAAACCGGACCCAGGCAAACTGAAAGCGTTCTTCGCCGCCCACCCGGAGAGCGCGGCGTTTCGCCAATGGGCGGCGAGCTACAAGCCCAGCAACAGCTTCGCCAGTACGCAGTACCACAGCATCAACGCCTTCCGCCTGATCGACGCTGGCGGCGCGGCCCACCCGGTGCGCTGGCAACTGGAGCCGCAAACAGCGTTTACCGCCCTGCCTGCCCAAGTCGATGACAAACAGTTCCTGCAGCACGACCTGCAGCAACGCCTGGCCCAAGGTCCGCTGCGCTGGACGCTGCGCCTGGTGCTGGCGGAACCTGGTGATGCGGTGGACGACCCTGCCAGCCCCTGGCCTGCCGAACGGCGCAGCGTGGACGCCGGCACGCTGGTGCTGGAACACGCCGACGGCCCCGAGCAAGGGGCCTGCCGCGACCTCAACTTCGACCCGCTGATCCTGCCCCGGGGCATCCAGGCCTCCGCCGACCCGATCCTCGCCGCCCGTTCGGCGGCCTACTCGGAATCCTTCAACCGCCGCAGCCGTGAATCGCTCGGCACCGGAGCCCGCCCATGAAAACCGACGTCTTCCACCCCCTCGCCCGCCTGTTGCACTGGCTGATGGCCGTGCTGATCCTGGCCATGTTGTTCATCGGTGTGAGCATGGTCGCCGACCTGTCGCCGCGCCACCCCGTGCTGATCGGGCTGCACAAGGCCACCGGCCTGGCCCTGCTGGTGCTGGTGTTGCTGCGCATCGGCGTGCGCCTGGCCCTGCCCCACCCGGCCCTGCCGCGCGACCTGCCCACAGTGCAACGCTGGGCCGCCGGGGCCTCGCACCTGCTGCTCTATGGCCTGATGCTGGCCATGCCGCTGCTGGGCTGGGCCATGCTGTCGGCCGGTGGTTACCCACGCCCGCTGGGCTTGCCGGCCATCGCCCCACATGACTTGCAGTTGTACGCCGTGCTGCGTCAGGCCCATGGCTGGGCTGGCTACCTGCTGTTCGCCACGGTGCTGGTGCATGTGGGTGCGGCTTTGATGCATGCGTGGGTGCGCCGCGACGGTGTGTTGCGTAGCATGTGGCCTGGCCCACTGCGTCGCAGCGAATGAGTCACGGCAGCCCAGGGGCTCGACAATCGATAATATTTCTCAACAAGATCGCCTTTCTATCTGCCGTACAACCCTGGACTGCCCTATGAACGCCGCAAAGGATCCTGCCGCCCTTACACCCGCCAGCACCCTGGACTTGCGTCCCCTGCTGGTGGCCAACATGGCCTGCACCATGTCGATGATGGCCTTCGTCGCCCTGATCGGCCCGATCGCCCGCCAGCTCGGCATGGCCACGTGGCAGGCCGGTGCCGCCGTAACCGTGGCCGGCGTGGTCTGGGTGCTGCTGGCCCGGCCCTGGGGGCGCGCGGCGGACCGCCTGGGCCGCCGGCGCATCCTGCTGCTGGGCAGCGCTGGCTTCACCTTGGCCTACTGGCTGTTGTGTCTGTTCGTCGAAGGCGCGCTGCGCTGGCTACCGGGGGCGAGCCTGTCTTTCATCGGCCTGATGGTCGCGCGCGGCTGTATCGGCGCGTTCTACGCTGCCATCCCGGTGGGCTGCAATGCGCTGATCGCCGACTATGTCGAACCGCAACGCCGGGCCCGGGCCATGGCCTCGCTGGGAGCGGCCAACGCCGTCGGCCTGGTGCTTGGGCCGGCGCTGGCGGCGCTGCTGGCGCGGCATAGCCTGAGCGTGCCGTTCCATATCATGTCGCTGCTGCCGGCCAGTGCCTTCCTGGTCCTGCTGTTTACCCTCAAGCCGCAGGCGCTGCCGCACAGCCACGCTCCCAGCCCGGTGCGGCTGAACGACCCGCGTCTGCGTCGCCCCTTGCTGGTGGCGTTCAGCGCCATGCTCAGCGTCTCGGTGTCGCAGATCATCGTCGGTTTCTTCGCCCTCGACCGCCTGCACCTGGGCCCTGCCGAAGCCGCCCAGGCCGCTGGCATCGCCCTGACCACGGTGGGCGTGGCGCTGATTCTGGCGCAGGTGCTGCTGCGCCAACTGGAATGGCCACCGCTGAAGATGATCCGGGTCGGCGCCACGGTTTCGGCCTTGGGCTTTGCCTGCAGCTCGCTGGCCACCACGCCCCTTTGGCTGTGGGTTTGCTACTTCGTCGCAGCGGCGGGCATGGGCTTTGTCTTCCCGGCGTTTTCGGCGCTGGCGGCCAATGCCATGCACGCCTCCGAGCAAGGCGCCACGGCCGGCTCCATCGGTGCCGCGCAAGGCATGGGCGCAGTGATCGGGCCACTGGCCGGCACCTTGGTATATGCCGCCGATCCACGCTTGCCATTCCTGGCTGTAGCTGCGCTGTTGCTGCTGGTCGGGTTATGGCCGATGCCCCGCGAACAGCGGGTCTGACAAGCACAGCGCGCAAGCGTGCAGAGTGTGTTTTAATGCGCATCGCTCATTATTTTTGACACCTCTGATTACAAGGCGGCTATGGACACGGGGACGCGACTCAAACTGGTGCGTGAACGCAACAACCTCTCCCAACGGGAACTGGCCCGCCGCAGCGGGCTGACCAATTCGACGATCTCGCAGATCGAGCAGAATCGCGTCAGCCCTTCGGTCAGCTCCCTGAAAAAATTGCTCGAAGGCATTCCGATGAGCCTGGCGGAGTTCTTCAGCTTCGACGAGCCGGTGCGCGAAGAGCGCTACGTGTTCCGTGCAGGTGAACAGCCAGACCTGGGCCGCAATGGCCTGCGTATGCTGCTGGTCGGCGCCAGTGTCGAAGGCCGGCAGATGCGCATGCTGCGTGAACTGTACGCACCGGGCGCCGACTCGGGCGAACCGATCGTGCATGCCGAGGGTGAGGAGTGTGGCCTGGTCACCCGCGGCACCGTCGAGTTATGGGTCGATGGCCAGGTGAGCGTGCTCAACTCGGGCGACGGGTATTACATCCCCACTACCCTGCCGCACAGTTTCAAGAACATCGGCCCGGACGAGGCCGAGATCATCAGCGCCAACACCCCGGCTAACTTCTGATTGCTTTATGCAAGGGGATGGCACCGGCTTTGCCGGTGTTCGCGGCTGAAGCCGCTCCCACAGGGAACGCGCCAACCCTGTGGGAGGGGCGCCTTCAGGTAATGCTGTCGACACCCTGACGCAGGGCCTCTTCGACAAAGTCCAGGCGGTCCTGGCCGAAGAACATCGCGTCACCGACGAAGCAGGTCGGCGCACCAAAAACCCCGCGCTCCACTGCCTCTTCGGTCGCGTGCCTGAGCGCGGCCTTCACCTCGTCATCACCCGCCAGCGCGTGAAATGCCTGCGGGTCGAGGCCGCCCTGGCTGAGCGTCTTGTCGAGGACGGCGCTATCGCCGAGGTTACGGTGCTGCACAAACAGCCCGTTGAACAGCACCGCCACTAACGCCTCGAACCGCTCCGGCGAACGCAGCTGGGTGCCCATTGCACCGCGCATCAGGGTCAAGGTATTGACCGGAAACCCCGGCGGCAACTCTAACGGAACCCCATAGCGCGCGGCGAAGCGCGCCAGGTCGGTGAACATGTAACGGCCCTTGGCCGGAATCATCACAGGCGACGCGTTGCCGGTGGCCTGGAAAACCCCACCCAGCAGCATCGGCCGGTAGCGCAGCGTGGCACCCTGGCGGGCACACAGGCCTGGCAGTTGGGTCCAGGCCAGGTAGCTGGCCGGGCTGCCCAAGTCAAAAAAGAAATCGACAGTCTTGTGCATGGTTACGGTCCTTGCTTGGCGAAAGAGGTTTACCAGCGTTCCATCCAGGGGCGCAGGTCCAGCTCGAAGGTCCAGGCGTCTCGGGGCTGGGCGTGCAGGAACCAGTAGCTGTCGGCGATATGGGCCGGGTCGAGGATGCCATCCTGGTCCTTGAGGGCGTAACGCTCGGGAAAACTGTCACGGATGAAGGCGGTGTCGATCGCCCCGTCCACTACCACGTGGGCGACATGGATGTTCCGCGGCCCCAGCTCGCGCGCCATGCTCTGGGCCAGGGCGCGCAAGGCGTGCTTGGCCCCGGCGAATGCCGCAAAGCCCGCCGCGCCACGGGTGCCGGCGGTGGCACCGGTGAACAGTATGGTGCCGCGCTCGCGCTGGACCATGCGCCGGGCCACCGCCTGGGCGGTGAGGAAGCCGGCAAAACAGGCCATCTCCCAGATCTTGAAGTATTTGCGTGGGGTTTCCTCAAGTATGCTACAGGGCACATTGGCACCGATATTGAACACAAACGCTTCGATCAGGCCGATATCACGCTCGATGGTTTCGACCAGCGCCGCCACCTCGTCCTCCTTGCGCGCATCGGAGCCAAACCCGTGGGCCTGACCGCCGGCAGCGCGGATTTCGTCCAGCAGCGGCTGCAACTTGTCAGCCTGGCGCCGGGTCACACAGGCAATGTAGCCTTCGCGGGCAAAGCGCTTGGCGATCTCACCACCGGTGGCATCCCCCGCACCTATCACCAGCACTACTTTTTGTTGTTCTGCCATGCCTGCCTCCATTGGTAAATGATCGTTTAGTAAACGAACGCTATGTTATGATCGCCGCCACCGTCAAGCCCGCCTGCAGAGACAAGTGAATGCGCTACACCAACGAACACAAGCAGCAAACCCGTGAGCGGCTGCTGGCCAGCAGCGGCGCCCTGGCCAAACGCGGGGGCTTTTCCAGTACCGGCGTGGCCGGGCTGATGAAGGCGATCGGCCTGACCGGTGGTGCCTTCTACAACCATTTCCCGTCCAAGGACGACCTGTTCACCGAGGTAGTGCGGCAGGAACTGTGCAACAGCCCGCTGGCACGCCTGGCCAACCAGAAGGCCAGCCGCGAACGCCTGGGCCGTTGCCTGCAGCAGTACCTGAGCCTGGCCCACCTGCACAATGCCGAAGGCGGCTGCCCGCTGCCGCCATTGGGGGTGGAGATTGCCCGTGCCGAACCCCCGGTACGCGCAGTGGCCGAGCATTGGCTGGTGGAACTGCACCAGGCCTGGAGCGCCATCCTGGAGGACGACGAATTGGCCTGGGTGCTGATCAGCCAGTGCGTCGGCGCCTTGCTGGTCGGGCGCATGCTGGCCACTGAAAGCGTGCAGTCGCAGGTACTGGACGCCAGCCGCCACTTTGTCGAGAAGGCCCTGCATGAAGCGGATTAGTCTACTGCTGGGGCTGCTGCTGAGCCTGCCTGCACTCGCCGAACAGGCTTGCCCACCAGGGCAGTACCAGGTGTGCCTGATGGGGTGTTTCTGTGCGCCCATCGACCCCGGGCAGGCCGGGCAGATTCTCAAGGACGTGGAAGTCCTGGCTTCGTCCAGCCTGACATACGCCTTGCACCAGGCCCGCGACGAAGCCACCGCCAGCGGCGTCGAGCCGATCCCGTTGCATATTCGTGCGCAACTGGAACCCTGGTACGACTTTGCCGTGCTCGACGCAGCGCGCTTCCGGGTGGGTGACGAACAGCAGATGAGCGCGGCCAATGCGCTGCTGCAGAACCCCGACGTAAACGCCGTGACGCTGATCGACACGATCATCTTCCGCCGCCCCGCCGATGCCGAGGACAACGTGGCGTTGTGGGCACACGAGCTCAAGCACGTGCAGCAGTATCAGCAGCTGGGTGTGGAAGAGTTCGCCAGGCGCTACACGCGCAACTACGACGACCTGGAGGCGCCGGCCTACAAGATCGAGGCCGAGGTAAGCAAGGCGCTGCGCGAGCGCACTTCAGGGCAGGCAAGATAGCAACAGCGGCGCTTTACCCTGTGGGAGCGGCCTTGTGTCGCGAAAGGGTTGCGCAGCAGCCCCCGGAGTTCGGCGTGGGGCATATATTGCCGGGGCCGCTTTGCGGCCTTTCGCGACACAAGGCCGCTCCCACAACCGTTACGCCGCCGAAGCCTCTTCAGCCACCTGCTCACGGCTGGCATAACGCTGCGCCAACACCGCACAGACCATCAGCTGGACCTGGTGGAACAGCATCAGCGGCAGGATCATCGCGCCTATGCCACTGCCGACGAACAGCACCTGGGCCATCGGCACCCCGGTGGCCAGGCTCTTCTTCGAGCCGGCGAACAGGATGGTAATGCGGTCCTCCAGGTCAAAGCCCAGCAACTTGCCGAGCAACCGGGTACCGTACAGCACCACCGCCAGCAAGATCCCGCACACGGCAAACAATCCAGCCAGGTGCTGCGGCGATACCGTGTGCCACAACCCGGTGACCACCGCCTCGCTGAACGCGGTGTAGACCACCAGCAGGATCGAGCCCTGGTCCACCACCTTGAGCCAGCGCGCATTGCGCTTGACCCAGGCACCGATCCAGCGCCGGGCGATCTGCCCAGCCACGAACGGTACCAGCAGCTGCAGGGTAATCTTCAGCACTGCATCCAGGCCAGAACCGGTATCACCGCTGGCCCCCAGCAACATCATCACCAGTAACGGCGTGAGGAAGATGCCCAGCAGGCTGGATGCCGCCGCACTGCAAATGGCTGCTGGCACGTTACCACGCGCCAGCGAGGTGAAGGCGATGGCCGACTGCACGGTGGCCGGCAAGGCACACAGGTAGAGCACGCCCAGGTACAGCTCGTTGCCCACCAGCGGCACGAACAGCGGCTTGAACGCCAGACCCAGCAGCGGGAACAGCACGAAGGTGCAGGAGAACACCAGCAAGTGCAGGCGCCAGTGCCCGGCCCCGGCGATGATCGCCTCGCGTGAAAGCTTGGCGCCGTGCAGGAAGAACAGCAGGCCAATAGCCAGGTTGGTCAGCCAACCGAAATACACCGCGCCATCGCCCCAGCAAGGCAGCATGGTGGCAATCAGCACCACCCCGAGCAAGGCCAGGGTGAAATTGTCGAATAACATTCGCAAATACTTCATCACAGTTTCCGTCTTGTCATTGTGCAAGGGCAGACGATAAGGTCCTCGGCTTTTCGCCGCTAACGCCGGAACCCCCACCGGTATCGCTCAACGGACATGCCCCAGTAAAGGACCCGCCCATGATCCTCTCTCGCCTGGCTGCACTGGCAGCCGTCACCCTCATCCTGGGCCACAGTGCCGCCCAGGCCGACGACCAGTTGCAGGCCAAGGTCGACCAGATCATCCGCCCGTTGATGCAGGAGCAAGGCATCAGCGGCATGGCGGTGGCGATCTACGCTCGAAACTACGCGCATTACTTCAGCTATGGCGTGGCCAGCAAGGCCGACAATGTGCCGGTCAGCCGCGACACGCTGTTCGAGATCGGTTCGCTTAGCAAGACTTACACCGCCACCCTGGTCGCACTGGCCAGTGCCGAAGGCAAACTGGACCTCAATGACCCGGCCAAGCGCTATCACCCGGCCCTTGCCGGCACGCCCATCGGCGACGCGAGCGTGCTGGAGCTGGGTGCCTACAGTGCCGACTGCCTGCCGTTGCAGTTCCCGGATGCAGTGCAGACGCCGCAGCAGGTGGTCGATTTCTTCCGTCACTGGCAGCCCCGCGCCAAACCTGGCACCCAGCGCTGCTACTCGAACCCCAGCCTGGGCTTGTTCGGTGACCTGGCCGCCCGCGCGCAGCATCAGCCGTTTTCCACGTTGATGAGCGAGGGGCTGCTGGCAAAAATGGGCCTGGAAAACACCTATCTGCACGTCCCGGCCAGCGCCCAGGGGCTTTATGCCCAAGGCTACGACGGTGCCGACAAACCGGTGCGTGTCGGCCCCGGCCCTTACGCCGACGAAGCCTATGGCATCAAGACAAGCGCCAGCGACCTGCTGCGCTATGTGCGTCTGCACATGCAGCCGGAGGGCCTGCCTCCCGCGCTGGTGCAAGCCACCGCCATTACCCAGCAGGGCTACTTCCAGGTCGGCGCCATGACCCAGGGCCTGGGCTGGGAGCGTTACCCCTACCCAGTCACGCTGGGCACACTGGTCGATGGCAACAGCCCACGGCTTATCCGTGAACCGGTGGCAACCACGCGCTTGCAACCAGCCCTGCCCGCGCTGCCGGCAGCTTGGTACAACAAGACCGGCTCGACCAATGGTTTCGGCGCCTACGCCGCATTCGTGCCCGCCGAACAACTGGCCGTGGTGTTGCTGGCCAACCGAAATTACCCGAATGAAGCCAGGGTGCACGCAGCCTTCGACATTCTGTCCGGGCTGTAGTGCCGGCAGCGATTGTCGAACAAAACGACAGGATGTAGTGAGCATAAATTTTCACTACAAAGTGGTTGACGCCGTTCATCGCCCTTGGGCATGATGAAGTCGTCTCCCCGATCGGGAGCGGTGGCAAGGGTGTTCCAGGCGGCCTGCGCGGTAACGCAGGCCGTCCGTGGAGAGGGAAACTGTCCAAAAGGCAGCGTGAGAAAGCCCCTGTTGCGATGCTGCTGTAGCAGCGTTGGTAGTGCGCTACACCGTGATAGCGCCAACTGTGAAAAATCACCTACGAATGGGTAATGGGGGCTTTATGATGAACTTGAACGACAATCCGACTATCGACCAATTGGCTCAGCTGTTCGCCGTACGCAAGGACAGCCTTGACGACCACCTGCTGTGGGTCAGCCAGTCCGGTGAAGTGCGCCTCGACCGCTTGCCACCGAACACCGTCGAAGATGAATTCGAAGAGCACCTGCCCAGCATGCGTGCACGCTTCAAGGTCTACCGCCGTGGCCAAGGCTATGTCGGCAAGAAGGCCGCCGCCGACACCGAGTTCGTTGGCCGCGTCCTGCAGACCCTGCAACAAGAATGGCCCGCTGCCCGTGAGCAGCAGGCAGTCAAGGTGATCGAACCGCTCAACTGAGGGTTCCCACCCTTACCTGAGCCCGGCCCGCATAGGCCGGGCTTTTTCATGCCTGGCGCCGCTGGCTGCGGGGTTCCGGCAGCGGCAAGGCGCCGGTTGCCAGCGCCCGGGCGCGGTCAACCCCCCACACCAGGGCGCGTGTCATGGTCTCGCCTGGCCGTGCAGGGTAATACTCCTCCAGCAATGCCCGCCCATCTCGGGCATACAGCCCCAGGAACAGTTGAGTCGCACCCAGGCGCGACAAACGTACCTGCACATCCAGCGTGGTGCCGTCACTGAGTGCTTCGTCGTGGCAGCGGCTGTGCAACTGGGCGTCGGCCCACTGCCAATAGGTCTCTTCCCTGACTCGCATGAGCATTCAATCCTCCGTTGCTGGAATGCCGCGTCAGAAAACCACAGCCGTGACCATCCGGCGAGCGCTACCCGGCAATACCATGAGGCGGATCAAGAAACAGCAATAAAAACCCCGCCATTCGGCGGGGTTGTGCTGGAGCGGGATCACTTCTTCAGCGGAACCCGCGGCATGAAGCGGCCTTTTTTGCTGCGCTGCAGGTGTGCAGGCTGGAGCTGTTCGGAATCATCCAGCGTCATGTGGGCGAAGCCCAGGCGGAATACCGCCTGGCCGCAACGCACCTGGCTGTTGATCGGGAACGCGTCGTTCAGGTCTTCGAAAAAGGATTCGCTCATGCCCTGTCTCCCTCCAGTGGCGGACGCGCCGGCAACCAGAACAGTTGCCTAGCTAAACGCGACCAGTGAAAGTGAGACTAGCTGGTCATTTGCAGACCGCCCAGGCTGAAGCCTTGGAACCGACCAGCGGCAGACGCTCTACTTCAGGCGCACCGCCGTGCCGGTAGCAAATACCACGACCATGCCGCCCTGTACGGACGGCATGCTGATCTCGAAATCCACCCCCACTACCGCATCGGCTTGCAACTGGCGTGCCCGCGCCTTCAATTCCTCGGTGGCCTGTTCCCGAGCTTCGCGCAGTGCGCTTTCCAGGGTTTGCGAACGGCCACCGAAGAAGTCGCGAAAACGTGCAAAGAAATCGCGCACGAAGTTGATACCCTGCACCGATTCGGAGCTGACCACGCCCAGGTATTCGGCAATCGGGCGGCCTTCAAGCTGGCTGGTGGTGGAAATAATCATGGGGGTGCGCTCCATTGGCCTGGCAAAAGAGGCCGATTCTAACAGAGCGCAGGTCCCCCGGCAGGTGCGCTCCTACAAGGCAGCGGATTACGCGCTGACCGCGCGCAGCCGTTGGCCAATGCGGGCGCCGAACACGTTGACCAGCAACCCGGCCATCACCAGCAATGCGCCCCAGCCCTGGGTCGCGGTCAAACGCTCGCCCAGCAACAACGCCGACGAACTCAGGCCAATCACTGGCACCAGCAGCGAGAACGGCGCCACCTTGCCGGCCGGGTGGCGCGACAGCAGCTTGCTCCACAGGCTGTAGCCGAGCATGGTGGCGACAAACGCCAGGTAGGCCAGGGCCAATACCGAACTCCAGCTGATGTTGGCCAGGGCATGGCCAATGCGCTCCGGCCCTTCCAGCCACCAGGATAATGCCAGGAACGGCAATGGCGGGATCAGACCACCCCAGATCACCAGCGCCACCAGGTCAACCGAACCAAAGCGCCGGGTAATGATGTTGCCCAAGCCCCACATGGCGCCACCACACAGGGTCAGCACCAGCGCCAGCATCGGTACATGGCCGCCGTCTTCGCTGCCGATAAGTGCCAGGCCGCTGGCCGCCACCAGCAGCCCCAGCACGCTGGCCAGGCGCAGTCGCTCACCGAGGAACAGCGCGGCGAAGCCGAGGGTGAAGAACGCCTGCGACTGCAGAATCAGTGAGGCCAACCCTGGCGGCATGCCGCTGTACATGGCCTGGAAAAGGAAAGCGAACTGACCCAACGAAATGGTCGCACCATAGGCGATCAGCCAGCGCCAGGGCAGCTTGGGCCGCTTGATCAGCAAGATCGCCGGAAACGCCACCAACAAGAAGCGCAATGCCCCAAGCAACATCGGCGGCAAGCCATCGAGGCCAACCTTGATGACTACGAAGTTGACTCCCCAGGCGACAATTACCACCAGCGCGGTGAGCAGGTCCTTGAGTGGCATTGCAGCTTCCTTCTTCAGGTTCTCTAGACATATTTCGTTACAGCATAAAGTTAATCCGTTACCAGGGACCAGCACAGTTGCGGCCCATCATTGCGCAACAGCGCTACTGTTTCACTCGCAAGGCACGGCTTGACCTGACTTGTATATACATGCTCACATGATGAAGAGGTCATCCGCCTCGCGTCCCCGCCGATGACTGACTCGCTTACACAAGAACAATGAAGCGGAGCCACTGAATGCCCAGCAAACCCGTACTCGAGCGGCGCTCGATCGACTACATACCCGAGACTGAACGCCATGGACGCGTGTACAGTCAGTTCACCCTCTGGCTTGGGGCCAACTTGCAGATCACTGCAATCGTGACCGGCGCCCTGGCCGTGGTGCTCGGTGGCGACGTGTTCTGGTCGCTGATCGGCCTGCTGCTCGGTCAAGTGATCGGCGGCGCGGTCATGGCCCTCCATGCCGCTCAGGGCCCTCGCCTGGGGCTGCCGCAGATGATTTCCAGCCGCGTGCAGTTCGGGGTCTACGGCGCGGCCATACCGATGGTGCTGGTATGCCTGATGTACCTGGGCTTCACCGCCACCGGCACGGTGCTCTCCGGACAGGCGATCGGCCAATTGCTCGACGTCAGCGACAGCACGGGTATCCTGATATTCGCCAGCATAATCGTGCTCGCCACCCTGGCCGGATATCGGGTGATCCACTGGATCGGCCGAATCGCCAGCGTGCTGGGCATCATTGCCTTCGTCTACCTGTTCAGTCGCATCATGATGCTGGCCGACATCGGGCAGTTACTCGACAACCGCCACTTCAGTTGGGCATCGTTCCTGCTCGCCGTATCGCTGGCTGCGTCCTGGCAGATCGCCTTCGGCCCCTATGTGGCCGACTACTCGCGCTATCTGCCAAGCAGTACATCGCCAGTCAAGACCTTCCTCGCCGCAGGCCTGGGCTCGGTGATCGGCGCCCAGGCATCAATGATCCTCGGGGTGTTCGCCGCCGCTATCGCCGGTGCCCAGTTCTCCGGTCGCGAAGTGGCCTACATCGTCGGCCTGGGTGGCGCCGGTAGCACCGCAGCACTGCTGTATTTCTGCATCGCCTTTGGCAAGGTGACGATCTCGACGCTGAACTCTTATGGCAGCTTCATGTGCATTGCAACCATCATCAGCGGCTTCCGCGGCCACCTGGCGATCAGCCGTGCCCAGCGCCTGCTGTTCGTACTGGGCATCGTCGGCGCCGCGACCCTGGTGGCCTTGCTTGGCCAGCATTCGTTTCTCAGTGCGTTCAAGTCGTTCATCCTGTTCCTGCTGACGTTCTTCGTGCCGTGGAGCGCGGTCAACCTGGTCGACTACTACTTCATCACCAAGGAGCGTTACGACATACCCGCCCTCGCCGACCCGCAGGGCCGATACGGCCGCTGGAACTGGCCAGGAATCATCGTCTACACCGTGGGCGTGCTGATACAGATGCCGTTCATCGACACCAAACTGTACACAGGGCCGCTGGTCGCGCACCTGGGCGGTGTGGATGTCTCGTGGCTAATCGGCCTGGTAGTGCCGAGCGTGCTGTACTACTGGGTGGCACGGCAGCGGGCGCAAGAGGCACCGGCAGCGATGATCGTGCCTGACGCACACTGAGTCCTCTCGCCATCAACGTAGAAACATCTCGCCCTTGCGCCGCGAACGCGGTGCGAGGGAAGGACGGCACTCGCACCGAACATCAACGACGATAGTCCGGCGCCACCCGCTCCAGTATCCGCAACAACACCGCCACGCCAGTTGCACTGCATCCGGGTCAGCCCGCTCGCCCTGTTTCAACCCCCACCCGGCTCATTGAACTGCCGCTCGTCATGCCCTCGCCGTGAAGATGAGAGAACCCAGACCAGTAAAAAAACAGTTTGATTTTTTACTTAGACTGAACTTTCATAGCCAAAAGAATAACGACAGCGCACCGGAGCCGCCTGTATGCAGACCGCCTTCCCTCACCTGTTCGAAGCCTTGCAGATCCGCGGCAAACGCTTGAAAAACCGCATCATGTCCACCGGTCACGACACCTGCCTGCCTACCGACAACCTGGTCAACGACAAGCTCATCGCCTACCAGCGCGCCCGCGCCGCCGGTGGCGTCGGCCTGATCGTGCTGCAGGTGGCCGGGGTGCATGACAGCGCCCGCTATACCTCGCATGTGCTGATGGCCACCGACGATGCCTGCATCGACGGCTACCGCCAGCTTGCCGAGGCCTGCCATGAGCACGGCACCGTGGTGCTGTCGCAACTGTTCCACCCCGGGCGAGAAATCATGGAGTCGGCGGACGGCTTGCTGGCGGTGGCCTACTCGGCGTCCTCGGTGCCTAATGAACGCTTCCGGGTGATGCCGCGCGCGCTGGACCAGGCGATGATCGACGAAATCGTCCAGGGCTACGCCAGTGCTGCCCGCCGCCTGCACCAGGCCGGGCTGGATGGCGTTGAAGTGGTGGCCAGCCATGGCTACCTGCCCGCGCAGTTCCTCAACCCGCGAGTAAACCAGCGCACAGATGGCTACAACGGTGAACTGGAGCAGCGCCTGAGGTTCCTGCGCGAAGTGTTGGACGCCGTACGGGCAGCCACCGACGAGCAGTTCATCATCGGCCTGCGCATCAGTGCCGACGAGCGCGACAGCCAGGGGCTGAGCGAGGACGAGTCGCTGGCCGCAGCGGTTGCCTTGCAGGGCCGGCTCGATTACCTGCACATCGTGGCCGGCACGTCAGCGTCCCTGGGCGGTGCCGTGCATATCGTGCCGCCAATGGCCATCGAACCGGCGTATCTGGCCCGGGAGGCCGGCACCTTCAAGCAACATCTGGAAATCCCGCTGTTCGTCACCGGGCGCATCAACCAGCCCCAGGAAGCCGAACTGATTCTGGCCCGTGGCCAGGCCGATGTCTGCGGCATGACCCGCGCGCTGATCTGCGACCCGCAGATGCCGAACAAGACCGAGCATGGCCAGGCCGAAGACGTACGTGCCTGTATCGCCTGCAATCAGGCCTGCATCGGCCATTTCCACCGGGGCTTGCCCATTTCCTGCATCCAGCGACCGGAAACCGGCCGCGAGTTGCAGTACGGGCAATTGACACCCACCACCCGCCCCAAGCGCATCCTCGTGGCCGGTGGCGGGCCCGCTGGCATGAAAGCCGCCGCCGTGGCCGCTGCGCGCGGGCACCAGGTCACGCTATACGAGGCTGGTCCGCAGCTCGGCGGCCAGGTGCTGCTGGCCCAGTTGCTACCACGGCGCAGCGAGTTCGGTGGCGCCAGCACCAACCTGCAGCGGGAAATGGCCCTGGCGGGCGTGGAAGTAGTACGCAACACCCGGGTCGACCGCGCACTGGTCGAGCGTGAACGCCCTGACCTGGTGATCGCGGCCACCGGTGCTATCCCCTACTGGCCGGCCTTCGAGCGCACCGGTGATCTACAGGTGGTGGATGCCTGGCAGATACTGCGTAATGAAGCAAAACCGGGGCGATCGGTGCTGGTAATCGACTGGCGCTGCGACTGGATCGGCCCCGGTATCGCCGAACGCCTGGTGCGCGAGGGCCACCAGGTGCAGCTTGCGGTCAATGGCACCCATTGCGGCGAAAGCCTGCCGCTGTATGTACGCGACCAACTGGCCGGCGAACTGCATCGCCTGGGTATCCCCATCACGCCCTATGCCCGCCTGTATGGCAGCGACGACAACACGGTGTACCTGCAGCACACCGCCAGCGGCGAGCCGATGATCTTCGAAGGCATCGACACCCTGGTACTGTGCATGGGCCATCAACCGGAAGACCGCCTGGCCGTCGACCTGGCCGGCCTGGTCGAGGTGCGCCGGGTTGGCGACTGCCTGGCGCCACGTACCGTCGAAGAAGCGATTCACGATGGCCTGACGGTTGCCTGGGCGCTCTGAGGCTGTACATACTGCGGCTTTTACGATGGACCGACGTGCATGAGCCAACTCCCCCAGCCCCCCGCCAGCGAAGCCGGGGGCGCCGCGCCGCAGTTTCTCGGCAGCCGCATTCGCGGCCTACGCAAGCGCCGTGGCATGACCCTGGCGGAGTTGGCCACGCACAGTGACCTGACCGCTGGCTACATTAGCCAGCTGGAGCGCAACCTCTCCTATCCGTCGATTCCGGCGCTGTTCAACATCGCCCGCAGCCTGGGTGTGACCATCCAGTGGTTCTTCGCCAGCGAAGCCACCACAGCGCCAGAGGACCAGGGCTATGTGGTACGGCGCAACAGCCGCCTGAGCGTGCACTACGAAGATGGCATCGTCGATCAACTGCTCACGCCCCAACCCAACCGCCAGCTCGAAATCCTGCATTCGCGCTTCCCACCGGGTAGCTACAGCCAGCAGAGCTACAGCCATGACGGCGAAGAGGCTGGTTACATCCTCAGTGGCAGCTTCGAGCTGTGGGTGGGCGAGCGGCATTTCCAGCTCGGCGAAGGGGACAGTTTCAGCTTCTCCAGCCAGGAGCCGCACCGCTATGGCAACCCCGGTGAGGTGGATGCCGTGGTGATCTGGGTGATCACGCCGCCAACATTCTGAAGCATGCTCGCTCCCCAACATCCAGCAACAGGGTCTACCTTGTTAACCGAACTTTAGAGGAGCACAACCATGAAGCAGATCCTGATCATTGGCGCGGGCTTTGCCGGCCTGTGGAGCGCGCTCAGCGCCGTCCGCCAGCTTGACTTCCATGGCAGCAAGGATGTCGAGGTCACCTTGCTTGCCCCCCAGGCCGAGCTGCATGTGCGCCCGCGGTTCTACGAAGCCGACGTACACACCATGGCCGCGCCGTTGCAAGAGCTGTTCGATGCCGTCAACGTCCGCTTCGTGCAAGGTACGGCCTTCCACATCGATGAAGCAGCCCGCCGCGTCAGCTACCGCACCCGAAGCGGCACCCAGTGCGCCCTGCCCTACGACCGCCTGATCATGGCCTGCGGCAGTGTGCTCAACCGGCCCGACATGGCCGGCATCGAGCACGTGTTCGATGTCGACAAGCTCGACAGCGCAGCGCGCCTGGAAACCCACCTGAAGTCACTGGCCAACCTGCCCGACACACCGGCGCGCAATACCGTGGTGGTGGCCGGCGGTGGCTTTACCGGCATCGAGACCGCCACCGAACTGCCGGCCCGCCTGCGCGAAATCCTCGGCGAGGACGCGGCGTTGCGCGTGGTGGTGGTCGACCGTGGCGCGAGGATCGGCGCGGCCCTGGGTGACGGCATCCGTCCCGCCATCGAGCAGGCCTGCGCGGCCCTGGGCGTGGAATGGATCTGTGGTACCACGGTAGCCTCGATGGACCCTGCCGGCGTGCTGCTGGACAACGGCCAGCGCATCGACGCCAGCACGGTGATCTGGACCGTGGGCTTCAAGGCCAACCCGCTCACCGAACAGATCAGTGGCGAGCGCGACCGCCAGGGCCGCTTGCATGTCGATGGCAACCTCAAGGTGAAAGGCAATGATGCCGTGTACGCAGCGGGTGATGTGGCCTACGCCGCCTGCGACGAGCTTGGCAATTACGCGGTGATGTCCTGCCAGCATGCGATTCCGCTGGGGCGTCATGCGGGCAACAATGCGGCGGCCGAGCTGATTGGCGTGGCCCCGATGACCTACAGCCAGCCCAAGTACGTGACCTGCCTGGACCTTGGGGCCTGGGGGGCGGTGTATACCGAAGGGTGGGAGCGCACGGTGTCGCCACCGGAGGACAAGGCCGAAGCCAAGGTGTTGAAGGCGCAGATCAATACGGTATGGATCTATCCGCCAGCGGCCGATCGTGCTGCGGCGCTGGCAGCAGCTGACCCGGCTATTCCGGTAGCCTGAGGTTGATTGTGGGAGCGGCCCCTTCGCGACACAAGGCCGCTCCCACAAGGTTTGCGCAAGCCTTTAGCGCTTGTGCAAAACAGCAGGATCAGGCAGCAGCAAACAACTCGTTGGCAATCTGCGCCTGGGCAGCATCGATCGCCTGGCTGCGGTGCTCAGGGCTATAGGCCAGGCCATGGGCGCGGACGATTTCCAGGTCGGTGACACCGATGAAGCCCAGGAACACCTTGAGGAAGTCTTCATGCCCGGCGCCAGTCGGCTGGCCAGCGTGCAGGCCACCTGCAGTGGACACCAACACTACTTTCTTGTTGCCGCACAGGCCTTCCGGGCCAGCTTCGGTATAGCGGAAAGTCTTGCCGGCGACGGCGACGCGGTCGATCCAGGCCTTGAGCTGGGTCGGCACGGTGAAGTTGTACATCGGTGCACCAATCACCACGGCATCGGCTGCCAGGAATTCCTCCAGGGTTTCCGCGCTCAGTTTGGCTTCGAAAGCCTGGGCAGCGTCGCGCATGTCTTCCGGGGTGCCAGCCGCTACCAGGGTAGCCGCGGAGAAGTGGGCGATGGCGTCGGCAGCCAGGTCACGGTATACCACTTCCACGCTCGGGTCGGCGGCTTTCCAGGCTTCGACCACTTCGCGGCTCAACTGGCGGGAGGCGGAATTGTCGCCCAGGATGCTCGAATCAATATGCAACAGTTTCATGGGACTCTCCTGTGAATGAAGACCGCGGCGTTGGGCGATCACGATGGGGAGAATCCTACCGGCCTCACCAATGGCTGATAAGTCAGCAAAAATGCGTTAGATTGTCCCACAGGTGGAACAGTGAGACATTCCCATGCAAGACCTCAACGACCTCTTCTACTTTGCCCGCGTGGTCGAAGCCGGCGGGTTCGCCGCCGCCGGCCGCCAGTTGGGTATTCCCAAGTCGCGTCTGTCACGCCGTATCGCCGAGCTTGAAGAACGCCTGGGCACACGCCTGCTGCAGCGCACCACACGGCAACTGAAGCTCACCGCAGTGGGCGAGCGCTACCTGCACCACTGCCAGGCCATGCTGCTGGAAGCCGAGGCCGCCGACGAAGCGGTAGCCAGCATGAGCAGCGAACCGCGCGGGCGTTTGCGGGTGTCCTGTCCGGTGGCATTGGCCCACGCCTTCCTGCCGGATGTGATCAGCCGTTTTCTCTCGCAGTACCCGCTGGTGCAACTGGACATGGTGCTACTCAACCGCCGAGTCGACCTGATTTCCGAAGGCATCGACGTGGCCTTGCGCGTGCGAGACCTGGGTGATGAAGACCCCGCCCTGGTCACCCGTCGTCTGCGCCAGGCACAGATGCAGCTGGTTGCCGCGCCCGGTTTCGCCGACCACATCCGCGAACCGGGCGAGCTGGCATCATTGCCGGTGCTGGGCGCTGCCGAGGCGGACAGGCTGGTACACTTCCGCCTGTTCGGCCCCCATGGCAAGCAGCAGGAAATTGCCCTGGAACCGCGCCTTGCCATCGACGATTTCGTAGTACGTAATGCTGCTGTACGGGCGGGCCTCGGTTTTACCGCGCTACCCAGCATGTTCTGCGAGGAAGAGCTGGAACGCGGCGAACTAGTGCGCCTGCTGCCCGACTGGTCGCTACCGGGTGGCTACCTGCAAGCGGTATACCCGCATCGGCGCGGTTTGCTGCCTGCGGTGCGGGTATGGATCGATCACCTGGCTGCGTCGTTCGAGGCCTGTGGAGAGAAGTATGTCTGAGCGGAACATGAGCGAAGCCCAGGTAGCGGCCTTTTGCCTGAGCCTGCCGGGTGCACGGGAGGACTACAAATGGGGCGGCGTCCGGGTGTTCTCGGTGGCGGGCAACAAGATGTTCGCGGTGCTCGACCTGGCAGGTGCGGGGTTGTCGTTCAAGGTGGCCGACGAGCTGTTTCTCGGCTATTGCGACCGCCCAGGGGTGCGGCCTGCGCCGTACCTGGCGCGGGCGCGGTGGATCAGCATGGCGCAGCCCTACCCCATGGGGCGTGAGGAGCTGTGTGACCTGTTGCAGCGCTCGCACCAGCTGGTGGTGCGGCGGTTGCCAAAGCGGTTGCAGGTGGGGTTGGTGTTGTGAATTCCCTGTTCCGGCCCTTTCGCGGGTAAAACCGCTCCCACAGGTACAGCACAAATCTTGAGACCAGTGGATAATCCTGTGGGAGCGGGTTTACCCGCGAAAGGGCCGGCACAGTCAAATATCAACTGAAAGGCAGATAGCGCCCACCAAGAAACAGCCAGTCCGCCCAGAACACCTGGTGCACCAGCACAATGCCCCAGAACACCAACTGGTACGACACCTTGCGCGTCTTGTGCCGATACAGCTGCTGCGCCAGCAGCGCCCCCGGCCAGCCGCCCAGCAGCTCACTGGCATGCAGCACTTTCTCGGGCGTTCGCCAGGCCTGGGTACGCGCCTGCTGTTTATCCTGCCAATACAGCAACAGGCTGATCAGGCTCATTGCCGGGTACAGCGCCAGCGGCCACCAGGCCTGATCGACCCAGGCCATGCGCGCCGCGCCCAGGCCCGGCAGCAGGCACAGCAGGCCCAACACCAGCAGCTTCAGGCGCACATTACGTACGCCCTCTACCCTTTGCCCCCGCGCGGCCTCAGCCATGTGCCGTCGTCCAGTCAACCCAGCCGAACTGCCAGGTCGCCAGAATCAGCAGGCCAAAGGCAATGCGATACCAGGCGAACGCCGCGTAGCTGTGGTTGGCAATGAACTTGAGCAGGCCACGCACGGCGATCATGGCAAAGATGAACGAGGTCACGAAGCCAATGGCAAATACCGGCAGGTCGCCGGGCTGAAACAGGTCGCGGTACTTGTAGCCCGAGTACACCGCAGCACCGACCATGGTCGGCATCGCCAGGAAGAACGAGAACTCGGTCGCCGCCTTGCGCGACAGACCGAACAGCAAGCCACCGATAATGGTCGAGCCGGAACGCGAAGTGCCCGGGATCATCGCCAGGCACTGGATAAAGCCGATCTTCAGCGCGTGGCTCCAGCGCATGTCGTCCACGTGGTCCACCTCCACACGGTGCTCGCGGCGCTCGGCCCAGAGCATGATCACCCCGCCCACCACCAGCGCCGCCGCCACGGTGATCGGGTTGAACAGGTATTCGTGAATCAGGTCGGCGAACAGCACGCCCAGCACTACTGCCGGCAGGAACGCCAGCAACAGGTTACCGGTGAAACGCCGCGCCGTGGGCTGGCTGGTCAGGCCGAATACCACGTCGAAGATCTTGCCGCGAAACTCCCACACCACCGCCAGGATCGCCGCCAACTGAATGATGATGTTGAAAGCCATGGCCCGTTCGCCGCCAAACCCGATCAGGTCGGCGACGATGATCTGGTGGCCGGTACTGGAGATCGGCAGAAACTCCGTCAGCCCTTCGACCACGCCTAAGATGATTGCCTGGAAGGCAGTCCAAAAATCCATCGTTCCCCCGATGGAGCGCTGCTCGTTGCAGGCCCCTTGTTCTTGATTTGCTTGAAATTGCCGTACGCGGCCCGGCTGTTTTACAGCGACTGTTGGGCGCAATGCCAGTAGAAAAGTTCACGCCGCCTAAAGGTTTCATCTTGCGCGGCCGAAATCCTAACAGAGCGCCTTTGCAAACGCCTTGTACAACCTGCTGCAGACTATTGGATGGATAGCACTTAGCCATTAGTCGAGTGGGGGCCAGACGCAAAGCATGCTTGGATGCGCCTGAATAAAAAGAACAATGCGGGAGCTGCGGGATGAAAACCCTGAGATCGATGTCTATCAGCCGCCGTCTGTGGCTGATCCTTTTGGTGGCAGTGGCCATGTTGGTGGTATTGGGCCTGCTGATGCTGCGCCAGATCCACGGTGACCTGTACCAGGCCAAAGCGGAAAAAACCCGCCATGTGGTGCAGACCGCAGCCGGTGTGCTGGCCTATTACCAAGGCCTGGAGGCGGCCGGCACGCTAAGCCGCGAAGACGCCCAGCAACAGGCGCTGCAAGTGGTACGCGCGCTGCGCTACGACCAGAACGACTACTTCTGGATCAACGACCTGGGGCCGAAGATGATCATGCATCCGGCCAACCCCAAGCTGGACGGCCAGGACCTGTCGGCCATCCGCGACCCCGACGGCTTTGCCGTGTTCAACGAGATGGTCGCCCTGGCCCGTCAGCAGGGTGCCGGGCCGGTCAACTACCGTTGGCCAAAGCCCGGTGCCAGCGAGCCGGTGGCCAAGACTTCCTATATCCAGCTGTTCAAGCCGTGGGGCTGGATTATCGGCTCAGGTGTATACGTTGACGACGTGCAGGCCGAATTCGCCCGCCAGTTGCGCGACGCCTCGCTGGTGGGTGTGGCCATTGCCGTGCTGATGGCACTGGTGGTCATGCTGATTGCCCGTAGCATCGCCCGCCCGTTGCAGGAGGCAGTGCAGGCCATGGGCAACATCGCCAGCGGCGAAAGCGACCTGACCCGGCGCCTGGACACTCACGGCCGCGACGAAATCACCCACTTGGGCGAGCATTTCAACCGTTTCAACGGCAAGCTGCAAGGCGTGGTCGGCCAGTTGCAGGGGGCCGCCCACGCCCTGGCCAGGTCCGCCGGGCATGTCGGCGACAATGCCGGTGCCGCGCAACAGCACAGCGCCCAGCAATCGCTGCAGATGGACCAGGTGGCCACTGCGGTCAACGAAGTGACCTACGCCGTGCAGGACGTGGCCAAGACCGCCGAGCAGGCCGCCGGGGAAATGCGCATCGCGCAACAGCAGGTGGCGCAAGGCCAAGAGGCCATTCACGGCAGCCTGGCGCAGATCGACCGGCTGTCGCTGACCATCGACCAGGCCGTGCAGGTGATCCGCGACCTGGCCGGGCACAGCACGCGCATCGGTGGTGTGCTGGACGTGATCCGCTCTATCGCAGAACAGACCAACCTGTTGGCGCTAAACGCAGCTATCGAGGCGGCGCGGGCCGGCGAGCAAGGCCGTGGCTTTGCCGTGGTCGCCGACGAGGTACGCCTGCTGGCCCAGCGCACGGCGCAGTCGACGGCCGAGATCCATACCATGATCGAGCACTTGCAAAGCCAGTCGGACGCTGCAGTCAAGGCCATCGACACCAGTAGCGAGGCCTCGCGCCAGACCGTCGAGCAGGCCCGCGAGGCCGGTGCCAGCCTGGACGCCATCAACCAGGCGCTGAACAACCTCACCGCATTGAATGCCTCAATTGCCAGCGCCACCTTGCAGCAGTCGCATGTGGTCGAAGAGATCAACCGCAATGTGCTGGATACTGCCGGGTTGTCCCAGCAGACTGCCGATGCGGCGCGGCAATCCAGTGACGCCGGGGCGGCGCTGGGGCGGTTGAGCGAAGAGCTGGAGCAACTGCTACGCCAGTTCCGGGTATAGCAAGCGGTCCGCGCACCCTGTGGGAGCGGCTTTAGCCGCGAAGAATCCAGCGCGGTGCCATGGCACCGGCTGCGCCGGTGTTCGCGGCTGAAGCCGCTCCCACAGGGAATCGCGATCCTTGTGGGGGTAATCGGCTATGGCATCTCCCACATGAAGCAATCGCATCCCTGCCTGTTCCGCCCTACACCTTCCCCCACCGACCCGCTACAATCGCGCCCCTCCCCCGCAGTCTCCAAGGAAAGCCGATGTCCGGCCTTGAACTCGTCGCCGCCGTCCTCGGCGTCACCGCTGTCTGGCTCACGGTCAAGCAGAACGCCTGGTGCTGGCCGATCGGCCTGGTCATGGTGCTGATCTATGGCTGGCTGTTCTACGAGGTAAAGCTGTACTCGGGCATGCTGCTGCAACTGGCCTACGCCATCCTGCAAGTCTATGGCTGGTGGCAATGGAAGCGCCCGGGCCATGCTGAAGACGCCCGCCAGGTCTCCCTCCTGCAGCGCCCGGCATTGTTCGCCGGCCTGGCCGTCGGGGTGCTGCTGAGTGCCGCCCTGGGCGCGGCAATGGCCAACTGGACCGACGCCGCCCTGCCCTGGCTGGACGCCACCCTGACCGGTTTCAGCCTGGTGGCACAATTGTGGATGGCGCAAAAGCGCCTGCAGTGCTGGCCGCTGTGGGTGGTGGTAGACATCGTCTACGTGGGCCAGTACCTGCACCAGCAGCTTTACTTCACCGCGGGCTTCTTCGCCGTGCTCACCCTGATTGCCGTGCGTGGCTGGCTGGAATGGCGCCGCGACCCAGCGCTGGTGCAGCCATGAGCGCGGCGCAGGCCACGAAAGTACTGGTGTTGTGCGGTCCGGAGTCCAGCGGCAAAAGCTGGCTCAGCGGGGTAATCCAGGCGCATTTCGGCGGCGTGGTGGTGGCCGAATACGTGCGCCACTTCATCGACCAGGAATGCCGCGACACCTGCTACGCCGACGTTCCCACCATCGCCCGCGGCCAGCTGGCCTGGGAGGACCGCGCCCGCGAGCAGGCGCCGCCGCTGCTGATTCTCGACACCCATTTGCTCAGCAACATGCTCTGGAGTCATGCCCTGTTCGATGACTGCCCGGCCTGGCTGGAACCGGCGTTGCTGGCACGGCATTACCACCTGCACCTGTTGCTGAGCCCACAAGGCGTGGATTGGGTTGCCGATGGCCAGCGCAGCCAGCCCGAACTGAGCGATCGCCAGCGCTTTTTCGACGACAGCCTGCACTGGCTGCAACGGCATGACCAGGCCTATCAAATAATTGAAGGCAATTGGCCACAGCGCCAGTTGATGGCCCTGCAAACAGTGGCTAAGCTCCTTGATAGCGATGCGCCATGCTGCCCCGCCGGGTGTTAATCCACTGACACACCCCGGTGGGGCAAAGGCCCCGGAATCGTGGGGCCTTCCCCTGCTTTGGGGACAGTGTCACGCCGGCGAAACACCTCTGCAAAAAACCTTCCAGTCAAGACCACCGCTGGCTTTGCCGGCAACACTCGCGATTACCTGTTTCACGCCTGAGACAGAATACGTCGTAGTTTGTCATACACTCACCTTAAGCTGTTGATCTGGATACACTTCTCAAAAGCGGCACACCTTCTGCTCTCTCCTTCGCATGGCTGAACAGCGCCAGCACTCATAGAAGGAGTTGTCGTCGTGAGGAAAACTGATAAAGGCCTTTATCACCTGTTGCTGATGGGTTGCATGCTGGGTTCCTTGAGCCTGACCACCCAGGCCGACAACGGCATCATAGTGATCACCCGTGATGTGCAGACACGCAACGCCGTGGTCCCGCCGTTACGACCCGACCCGAACCCCACCACTGTCAACGCCAACCCTTCCGACCACATTCTCAAGCAAACCAGCGAACTGACTGATGGCGACTTCGCCACCATCAGCAGCGGTGCGGGCATCAGCACACTGGTCACCCAACAGACCAATAACCTGGGCGGCAACCTCAACAACCAGACCCAACTACCCAACCTGGCCGGTGGCCGCGGCACAGGCTCGGGCAATGGCATCTCTAACATGGTCAATTCGAGTGTGCAGCGCGGCCTGGCGCCACTGCAGATCCTGACCGGAGGCAAGTGAGATGAAGCACACGCTGCTGATCCTGGCCACGTTGTGCAGTACTTCGGCCTTCGCGCAATCCCCGGTTCCCGTAATCAACAACGCCGACATCGACAGTTCGGGCAGCCGTTACCAGGGCAACCTGGCGGTCAACCAAGCTGCCGGTGACCAACAGCAACAGGCCAACGCGCGCGCCTTCGCCGTGGGGCCCGAGGCCAGCGCCATTACGCAGATCCGTCAGCGCCTGAACACCCCCGCAGCCCCGGCGATGGATGCCCGCTCGAGCATTCAGGGCAACGCCTTCAGCAACGGCAGCGGTGCCCTCGGGGTGAACCAGAGCGCCGGCGCCGGCACCCAGCAAGCCAACGCACTGCGCATCAGCCTCAGTGCCCAGCCGCAAAGCATCGACGACAGCGTCCTCATGCAACAGAACGTGGCGCTGCTCTACAGCTCCGATCCAGCTGGCGCCTCACTCGGCCATCGCCAGGTCACTACCAGTGACCAGGCATTCACCGATAGCCGCGGGGTGATCCAGTTGAATCAGAGTGCCGGGGTGGGAAACCGAATGGCCAACACCTTGAGCATACGGGTCGCGGATTGACCCATGCAGTTAAGAACAACACTTAACCTAAAAAGTACGGAGAATCACCATGAAACCCTCGATGGCAATCAAGCCTCTGGTTTTCGCAATTGCTGCGATCATGGCTGTTGCTGTACAAGCTGGGCAAAATGATCGGCGTAATGACCACCATAATGGCCACCATCATAACAATGGTCACCACAAGCCTCCTCCTCCAACCAAGATCCCTGTGTATGCAACGGCCAATGCCTGGGACAACCAGAGCAGCACCGACAACCGTATCACCAACCAAGGGACCATCAACGACGCCGAGATGAGCGACTCGGCCATTGGCGCCAGCGGTAACGTGGGTGTCAACGTCGCAGCTGGTAACGGCAACCAGCAGGACAACGCAGCGGCCATTGCCAACGCAGCGTCCGACTCCAGCCTGGACAACAGCTTCGTCTTCGGCACTGCCGAAGCCACCGCTGACGTCCGCCAGTACAGCGACAACAACCGTGTAGACAACTGGTCCACCCAGTCTTCAGCCATCATGAGCGGCTCGGCCGATGGCGCCGAAGGTAACGTGGGCATCAACATTGCTGGCGGCGATCTGAACCAGCAGAAAAACACCATGGCCATTGCCAACACCCACGCACCACTGGGTAACGCCACAGCCACGGCCTCTGCCGACCAGGACGGCCCAGGCCTGGTGGTGAACAACAGCGCCGACCGCACCTACCGGGTTGATACGCTGACCTTCACCAAGACCAGCAGCGGCATGTCCTCCTACAAAAAGGACTTCGAGCTCCATGTTGACAAGGAGGACTCGTCAAGCTGGATGGCCTCCGGCGCCAAGCACTTCGATGCCAAAGGTTACAACAGCTGGGATGCTAAAGGCTCCAACAGATACGACGCCCGCTCCCACAGCAAGGCGACGTTGGACGCTACCCTGGACGCATCGCTGGATGCTTCAAAAACCGTCACAGTGGATCATGGCCGTCACGATCATAGCCGCAGCGTATCTGTAGAGGCTGATCTGTATGCCAATCTCGATGTGAGCCTCGAGAAGTCGCATGAGAAATCGAAGGAATCCTCCTTCGAAAACTCCTACGATTCGTCGTTCAAGAAATCGTTTGACGCTTCCTTCGAGAAGTCGGCCAAGAACGAGTCCAAATCGTCGAAAGACGTGGACAAGAAAATCCGTGAAAGCAGCTCGTTCGAGTTGAGCAATACCGTGTCCTTCCAGGTACTGACCCCGACCGGCTGGGCTAACCCTGTGACCAACACTGCAACCCTGAGCGGTTCGGTGAACGGTGGCAGTGGCAACCTGGGCGTGAACGTGGCAGCCGGTGTGGGCAACCAGCAGAGCAACTCGCTGGCCATCTCCAACACCTCGTTCTGATCGCTGTGCTTGAGGCCCCCTTCGGGGGGCCTTTCTTCAACAGAACCGGAAGGCATCCGATCATGCGCATTATTGCCTTGGCGTTTTTGCTGTGCCTGGCCAGCGTGAGCGAAGCGGCACAAATGCCGCTGTCCGTATTGCCGGGCGGTGCCGTGGTGTTCAAACCCATCCAGAGCGTACGCGAGCGCAAGTTCGCCGACCTGGTGCAACAGAAGACCGACTTCAGCTGCGGCGCCGCCGCACTGGCCACCATCCTGCGCCAGGCCTACTGGCTGGATGTGGACGAACAACAGATCATCGAGGGCATGCTGGCCCACGCCGACCAGGACCTGGTGCGCACGCAAGGCTTCTCGATGCTCGATATGAAACGCTACGTAGAAAGCCTGGGGATGCGTGCCCGCGGCTATCGGGTGGCGCCCGAGACCCTGCACAGTGTGCGCATCCCGGTCGTGGTGCTGATGGAGGTGCGCGGCTACAAGCACTTCGTGGTCATGCAGAAGGTGGACAAGGGCTGGGTGTACATCGGTGACCCGGTACTGGGCCACAAGCGCTACAAGGTCGATGATTTTCTCAAGGGCTGGAACGGCATCATCTTCGCCGTGATCGGCCAGGGCTACGACAAGAACAACATTCTGCTCGACCCGCCCCTGCCCCTGACCGCCAAGGGCCGGGTGAACAACTTCACCCCGGTGCAGGACGCAGAACTGCTGGACTTCGGTTTCATCAAAAGCGACTTCTTCTAACGACTCTTGCAACGACAAGGAGCACGACGCTCCGGGGAGCACCCCAATGAAGAATCCAATCTGGCTCGCTGTGGTTTGCCTGGCAGCCAGCCAGCCGGCCCACGCCGAAACGTTCAAGCCCATCGAACTGAAGGACCAGGAGTTGGCGAACTTGCGCGGGCGCTATGTACTACCGGGGCGCATCGTCAGTTTCGGCATTGTCATGACCAGCACCTGGCAGAACGCCAACGGTGAGGTGATCGGCGCGACTTCCACCCTGCAGATCCAGCAGTCGACCATCAAGCCACAGTTCTATGTGTCGATTATCGACGAAAAAGGCACCGGCTCGACCGCCAGCGGCACTGCGTCCGCCGGCAGCGGCACGGTCACCGGCGGCAGCGGGCTCAACAGCACCGAAGGGGTGACCCAAGTGGTGCGCGCGGCCGGTGACAACAACACCGCCTACAACAATGTCGACATCAACGTGACCAAGGCCAACCAGGTACCGGCCACACAACCACAGGGCCAGGTGCTGGCAGCGGGCCAGACCCTGGTCGGCGAAAACGGTGCCGGCTCGCTCAGGGTGTCGTCGACTGGTGTTGGCGTGCAACTCAACATCAGTGCCAACAACAACCAGGGCAGCAGCGTACAGCGCCTGGCCCAGGGCGGGCTGATGCAGAACTCGACGCTGCTTGGCAATGGCAACCACGTCAACAACGTCACATCTCTGAACGTGGTGATGCGCGAAAACGTGCCGACAGCCGCATCGCTGAACGGCAGTCTCGACCAGCTCAAAGGTCTTCGCACTTTCGGATACTGATCTACGCTCAGTCTCATCAAAAGTAGTCGGCAGGGACGGCAATTCCATGCACCGATCTTTAACGCTAAACGCTTTTGTGTGCTTGACCACCTTGGCCCCGGCCACATTGCTCTATGCAGCTGCCGACCCGCAGGTCGAAGCACTGAAGCAAGAGCTGCTCGAACTCAAGCAGCGCTACGAGGCACAGCAACAGGCACTGATGGTGCTGGAGCAGCGCGTACGCCAGGTCGAGGAAACCCCGGCAGCACCGCCGCCCAAACGCCTTGTCAGGTCCCCCGCCGAAGGGGTCAAGGGCGCCCAGACAGTGGCATCGGGCGCGCCGGGCACCACCGGCAGCTCCTATGGCCAGGCGCTGACCGCCGACGCCGAACCGGCACAGAGCGTATCCAACCTGTATGACGAGGCCAGCGGCTTCTTCGGCGGCGGCAAGTTCAGCTTCGAGACCGGCGTCACCTACACCCACTACGATACCCGGGCACTGGTGCTCAACGGCTTCCTGGCGCTGGACTCGATCTTCCTCGGCAGCATCAACCTCGACCGGATCAAGGCAGACAACTGGACCCTGGACATGACCGCGCGCTACAACGTGGCGCAGCGCTGGCAGTTCGACATCAACGTACCGGTGGTGTACCGCCAGTCCACCTATTCCTCTGGCGGCGCGGGTGGTGCCGGGCCGAGCACCTCCGACGAAACCGTCACTCGCGACCCGGAAATCGGTGACATCAACGTTGGCGTGGCCTACAAGTTCCTCGACGAGTCGGAGACCTGGCCCGACGCCGTGGCCACCCTGCGCATCAAGGCACCCACCGGCAAGGACCCGTATGGCATCAAGCTGCGCGAAGTGCCCGGCAACGACAACCTGTCAGTGCCGGAAAGCCTGCCAACCGGCAACGGCGTCTGGTCGATCACGCCGGGCATCTCGCTGGTCAAGACCTTCGACCCGGCCGTGCTGTTCGGCAGCCTGTCCTACACCTACAACATGGAAGACTCGTTCAGCGACATCAGCCCGCAGGCCAACAGCAAGGTGCCGGGTGACGTGAAGCTGGGCGACTCCTGGCAGATCGGCGGCGGTATCGCTTTTGCCCTGAACGAGAAGATGAGCATGTCGTTCTCGGTATCTGACCAGTTCGCCCGCAAGAGCAAGATCAAACCGGATGGCGGTGACTGGCAGTCGATCTCCAACAGCGACTACAACGCGGCCAACTTCAACATCGGCATGACCATCGCCGCCACCGACAACCTGACCATCGTGCCCAACCTGGCCATTGGTCTGACCGATGACGCGCCGGACTTTTCCTTCAGCCTGAAATTCCCCTACTACTTCTGATACTTGCCACCGACCGGGCCCGCGTAAATGGGCCCGGCTTTTGGTTACCAGCCTTGTCCCGGACCGCCCTCCCTGCCCCGGCCTGTTATCATCAAGCACAGATGCATGACGATTTAATGGCAAAAGGGATGTTTTTGTGAAGAACCTGTCAGACCACCCACATACCCGGTTTGTCTCCCTGGCAACCTTGGTACTGGTGATCCCACTGGGTACGCGCGCCATGCTGGGTTGGTCCAACCCGCTCGGTTACCTGTCCGACCTCGCCGTTGGCAGCCTGCTGGTCTTGCTGCTGCACCGTCGGCCGTGGTGGCTGGCACTGCCCGTATTACTGGCCTGGGCGACCCTCTGGGTAGCTTCGGCCGAACTGGTGAGCGCGGTGGGCCGTTTGCCCACCAGCGCCGACCTGACGTACCTGGTCGACCCCCAGTTCATGGAAAATTCGACCGGTGGCGGCCTGGCCCACGCCTGGCTGCCCTGGGCCATGGGCGCCGGCCTGCTGGCCTGGCTGGTCAACGCCTGGCGCAGCCGCACACAATGCAGCCAGCCGCTACCACGCAAGGCCTGGGCCATTCCGCTGCTGCTGTTTGGCGCCCATTGGGGCAGCCAGCAACTGGTGCCTTCCGATGCCGACCAATGGCGGCAATACAACCTCACCCACCAGCTGCTGTCGGCCGGGGCCGGCAACCTGCAGCGCCAGGTCGAAGGCTGGATGGGCCAGACGCAAACCTTCACGCCCCTGGCCAGCACTGGCCTGACCCAGTCCGACCTGCATGGCCAGCGTCTGCTCACCGGGCCAGGCAACGCCCGCAACTTGCTGGTAATCACCGTCGAGGGCATCCCCGGGGCCTACCTGCGGCCCAATCGCCAGGCCCTGCACAGCCGCTTCGACGAAGAGCTGATGCCCAAGCTCAGCCAGTGGGCCGAACGCGGCATGAACACCCCGGACTACGTGCTGCATACCCACCAGACCATCCGTGGCCTGTACGCGATGCTGTGCGGTGACTATGACAAGCTGGCCAACGGCACGCCCAAGGGCATGGAACTGCTGACCCAGAACGAACGCAACCAGGCCTGCCTGCCAGCGCAGTTGCGCCAGGCCGGCTTCACCACCCACTACCTGCAGGGTGCCGGCCTGCGCTTCATGGCCAAGGACCGCATCATGCCGCACATCGGCTTCGACGCGGTGCATGGCCTGGAGTGGTTTCGCAACAAGAACTACCTGAACTTCCCCTGGGGCAAGGATGACCGGGCCTTCTTCGAAGGTGCGCTGGACTACGTCGGCCAGCTGCAAAAGCAGGACAAGCCATGGATGCTGACCCTGCTGACCGTGGGCACCCACCAGCCGTACTCGGCACCAGCCGAGTACCTGGAGCGCTACGACACACCGAAACAGGCGGCGGTCGCCTACCTGGACGACGCGCTCGGTGCATTCCTCGATAACCTCGAACGCCAGGGCGTACTCAAGGACACCCTGGTGGTGGTGACTTCCGACGAGTCCCACGGCATTGATGGTGTACGCCTGGCCTCGTCCTGGGGCTTCAACCTCACCTTGGCGCCTGAGCAGGAGCAGCTGCCCCAGATCAAGCGCGGTACCTACGGGCATATCGACCTGGCCACCTCCCTGCTCGACTACTTTGCCCTGCCCATCCCGATGGCGCTCGGCGGTCGCTCGCTGTACCGCGACTACGACAGCGGTCGAGAGATGATCTCCTACACCAACGGCATGCTGCGTTATCACGACGGCCTGGGCGTGTTCACCGAATGCGACTTCCAGCAGCGCTGCCGGCGTTACGCCAGCGAGGGCTTCATCGCCGACCAGGCACGCTACCTCGGCCCGGGCGACAGCCTGCTTGGCCAGCAGATCGGCGCCCTCGCCGGGGTACTCGACCAGTCCCTGCTGCAAACACCCCTCAACCTGCGTTACCAGTTCGGCGGCCCATCGCCGATACAGCTGCGCAAACGCATTCGCGATGACTGGGCCGATAACCTGATCGGCGCCCAGTACCTGGAAATGCCCGAGGGCTCGCATACCCGCGTGCGGGTCAAGGTACGCTCACTGGACCCTGAACGCGCAGCCTATATCCAGCTAAAGGCCAAGCAGTTGGAGCAGGACGTACCGCTGGGCTTGCCTGAGGAAGTGAAAGTCACCGCGGACGAGCCGCTGGAGATGGAGTTCAGCTTCGACAACCCGACTGCACGCAAGGCGTTTTCCTTCCATCTGCTGGGCTATGGCGGTGGTCAGGTGGAAGTCAGCGACTTCAGCGTGATCACTGCACTGCCTGGGGAAGATGAGGCAGCGGATGAGCTGACCGAAGGGCATATTGCCCATTCGGGCTGAGCAGTACCACTCATCGCCCGACCACGGCAGACTGTCGATTCAACCCGCCCGTGCTCGACTAGTGTGTGAATCCCCCAATGCGGAGACAGCACCATGAGCACGAGCGAAAGCAGGCACCCGGTGGTTTCCCGCAGCCAGTGGCTGGCGGCCCGCCGGCAGCTATGGCTGCACGAAAAAGCCTTTACCCACCACCGCGACGCGCTGGCCGCAGCCCGTCGCGCCCTGCCCTGGGTCAAGGTGGAGCAGGACTACCGCTTCCACGGGCCGGACGGCGAACTCAGCCTGCCCGACCTGTTCGCGGGCCGCAGCCAGTTGCTGGTTTATCATTTCATGTTCGCCGAAGGCTGGAGCGAAGGCTGCCCGGGTTGCTCGTTCCTGGCTGACCACTTCGACGGCGCCAATCTGCACCTGGCGCATCACGACGTCTCGCTGGTAGCAGTGTCGCGGGCGCCGTATGCCGAGTTCCAGGCCTTCCGCCGGCGCATGGGCTGGCAGTTCCCCTGGTATTCGTCAAATGGCAGCGGGTTCAACGAGGACTTTGGCGTCAGCGTCGGCAGCGAGGGCCAGCGGCAGTACAACTATGAGCCCTATGACGGCGATGAAAGCGAGCTTCCCGGGCTGAGTGCGTTTTACCGCGAACCGGATGGCAGCGTGTACCACACTTACTCAACCTATGCCCGCGGGCTGGATATCCTGGTCAATACCTACAACTTCCTCGACATTGCGCCACTGGGGCGCAATGAGGGTGGGACCATGGACTGGGTGCGGCACCATGACCGCTATGAAGGGCAGCCGGACAAGCCTCACTGCTGCCATACATAACGTGAGGCAACATATATCCCTGTGGGAGCGGCTTTAGCCGCGAACACCGGCGCAGCCGGTGCCATGCACCGCGTTGGATTCTTCGCGGCTAAAGCCGCTCCCACAGGGTACCAGGATCGCTTGCGAATTCAGTTATCTGTGCGACAGCGCAGCCCAAAGGGCTGGGCAATCTCCCACAGGAATTGCGCCATGGTCCAGACGGCGTTCAACCCGTTATATCACCCGCGCACACCCAACATCCCGCGCTCGACGATGAAATCGATCACCGCCTGCAGCCCCTCGCCCTTCTTCAGGTTGCTGAAGGTCCATGGCCGCTGCGGACGCATGCGCTGGGTATCGCGCTCCATCACTTCCAGCGAAGCCCCCACATAGGGCGCCAGGTCGGTCTTGTTGATCACCAGGAAATCCGATTTGGTAATCCCCGGCCCACCCTTGCGCGGGATCTTCTCGCCCTCGGCCACGTCGATCACGTAGATGGTCAGGTCGGCCAGCTCCGGGCTGAACGTGGCACTCAGGTTATCACCGCCGCTTTCGACGAAGATCACCTCGAGGTTGCCAAACTTGCGCGCCAATGCTTCGACCGCCGCCAGGTTCATCGAGGCGTCTTCACGAATGGCCGTGTGCGGGCAGCCGCCGGTTTCCACGCCAACGATGCGCTCCGGCTCCAGGGCCCCGGCTTCGGTGAGGATGCGCTGGTCTTCCTTGGTGTAGATGTCGTTGGTGACCACAGCGATCTGGTAGTGGTCGCGCATGGCCTTGCACAAGGCTTCGAGCAGCGCCGTCTTGCCGGAGCCGACCGGGCCGCCGACACCGACGCGCAGGGGTTGTTGATAGCTTTGCATGCAGGCAGTCCTCAGGAACGGAACAAACGGGTGTATTGGGTTTCGTGACGCGATGAGGCAATGGCCAGCAACGGCAGGCCGCCGCCAAGCTGGTCATCGCCCAGGGCCAGTGCCTGGTCGAGAGCTGCAGGCAGCCCTGCCCCCAGATCGCGCAGCAAGGTCTGGGCAGCCTGCTGGCCGAACGGCACCAGCTTGACTCCGGCCATTACCGCGCCCTCCAGCCAGGCAAAGCCATGGCCCAGGGCAAGCTGGCGCAGAGGAATAGCCCAGTGCGCAGCCAACCAGGCCATACCGCCCAGCTGAGTAAGTTCGAGGCTTGCACGCCAGGCCGGCGCCTGGCCCAGTTGCCAGCCGTCCAGCAGCCGTGCCAGTGCGGCGCCGCGCTGCTGTTCTTCGAGGCGCAGCTCGGCGGTTTCGCGGTTGGCCAACAGAAAGCGGCTCCAGTGGCCAAAGGCCACGGCGTCCTCGGCCTGGCAGGCGTGATACAAGCGCGCCAGCACCGGCCAGTCGAGGCAGGCCAAGGTGTCGTCGATCTGCTCGCGCTGCCAGGCAGCGAAACCATCCACGTCCCGGACCCAACCCGCTTCGACCGCCCACTCCAGGCCTTGCGAATAGGTGAAACCACCCACCGGCAAGCCAGGGCTGGCCAGTTGCAGCAGGCGCAGCAACGCCAAGTCACTGTCCATCAACCGGCCAGTACCAAGGCAGCGCCGGCCAGCAAGCCACCGCCAAAGGCCTTCTGCAAGCCGCTATGCCTGCGCAACAGGCAACCGACCGCGAATCCGCCAGCCAGCAAAAGGCCGCTGACCATGACGAAGCCGGCGCTGAATTGCCAAAACGCACTGGGTGTGGCTTCCACGCCATGGGCCCAGCCATGGAACAAGGCGAACACTGGCATGGCCATGGCCAGCAGCAGCTGGCGACCAGGCAGCAGTACTGCCCCGGCAGCCACCAGAAGCGACACGGCAATCAGGGTTTCCATGCCCAGCACATCGCCAAACAGGTGGCCGCACACCGCACCACCGAACATCGCAGCCAGGGTTGCCAGGGGTAGCGTCAGGCTGCGCCGGGTCAACGCGGCGAGCGCACCAGTGCCCAGCAGCATCAGCAGGTGGTCAAGGCCTGTCAGCGGGTGCAGCAGGCCGTCCTGCAGCGGGTTGCTGTCGTGCCCGGGGTGGGCGAAGGCTGGCAGCGCCAGCATCAGCAGAAACAAGGCGAAAGTCTTTTTCATCGGTTGCTCCAGGTGGTTCAGGAATGGGCAGGCAGGCGCACGAACGGATGATCGTGGCCGTGAGCATGGCTGTGGCCGTGCGGCGCGCTTTGGTAGGCGCCCGCTTCGGGCTCGAACGGTGCCTGTTCGGTCTCTACCGTCAGGCCCAGACCACGCAGCATGTCGTCCAGCACATGGTCGTGCTGGAAGCGCAACAGGCCGGGTTCGATCTGCAGCGGCACATGGCGGTTACCCAAGTGATAGGCCGCGCGGGCCAGCAAGTGCAGGTCGGTGCAGCGCACCGTGGAGACCGTCTCGGGTGCCGCCAGCACACGGATCAGTTGAGTACCCTCGGCATCGGCCAGCAGTTCGCCTCCGCGCAGCAGGTGACCACGTTCGAGCATCAGCCCGGCCTCACGACCATCATCCAGAGTCACTCGCAGGCGACTCTTGATGCGGCTGTCCACGTCCAGGGTGACGGTACCGCTTTCGCCCAGCGTGCCGGGGTCGGTTATACGGCGGGTCAAGACAATCATCAGTGCTCCTTCAGAACAGGAAGTAACGCTGGGCCAGCGGCAATTCGCGGGCCGGCTCGCAGACCAGCAGCTCGCCGTCGGCACGCACCTGGTAGGTCTGCGCATCGACCTCGATCAGCGGCTGCAGGGTGTTGTGGACCATGTCGGGCTTGCGCACCCGGCGGCAGCCATGGGCCACACCGATCAGGCTGCGCAGCTTCAACTCCTCAGCCAGGCCGCGGTCCATGGCCGCCTGGGGCAGGAAGGTCATGCGCGTGGCATGCCGTGCCGCGCCCAAGGCGCCGAACATCGGCCGGTAGTGCACCGGTTGAGGCGTGGGGATGGAACCGTTGATGTCGCCCATGGGCGCGGTGACAATCATCCCGCCCTTGATCACCAGGGCGGGCTTGACCGCAAAAAACGCCGGCGCCCACAGCACCAGGTCGGCCAGCTTGCCGACTTCCACCGAGCCCACTTCGTGACCGATGCCGTGGGTCAGTGCCGGGTTGATGGTGTACTTGGCGATGTAGCGCTTGACCCGGAAGTTGTCGCTGTAGCTGGTGTCTGGCGCCAGTGGCCCGCGACGCAGCTTCATCTGGTGCGCCACCTGCCAGGTGCGCAGCACCACCTCACCAACCCGGCCCATGGCCTGGGAGTCGGACGAGGTCATGGCAAAGGCGCCCATGTCGTGGAGGATGTCCTCGGCGGCGATGGTTTCGCGGCGAATGCGCGACTCGGCAAAGGCCACGTCTTCGGCGATGCTCGGGTCCAGGTGGTGGCAGACCATGAGCATGTCCAGGTGCTCATCCACGGTGTTGACCGTGTACGGCAGGGTCGGGTTGGTCGAGGACGGCAATACGTTGGCCTGCCCCGCCGCACGAATGATGTCCGGCGCATGGCCGCCACCAGCGCCCTCGGTGTGGAAGGTGTGGATGGTGCGGTCGCCGATGGCCGCCAGGGTGTCTTCGATGCAGCCGGACTCGTTGAGGGTGTCGGTGTGGATCGCCACCTGGATGTCCATTTCCTCGGCCACACCCAGGCAGCAGTCGATGGCAGCCGGTGTCGAGCCCCAGTCTTCATGCAACTTGAGGCCCACGGCACCGGCCGAGATCTGCTCGCGCAGCGCTTCCGGCCGCGAGGCGTTGCCCTTGCCCAGCAAGCCGATGTTGATCGGCAGGCTGTCGGCGGCCTGGAGCATGCGCGCCAGGTACCAGGGGCCGGGCGTGCAGGTGGTGGCGTTGGTGCCGGTGGCCGGCCCGGTACCGCCACCGATGAAGGTGGTGACACCGCTGTTCAGCGCCTCGTCCACCTGCTGCGGGCAGATGAAATGAATGTGCGAGTCGACGCCACCGGCGGTGACGATCTTGCCCTCGGCCGCAATCACCTCGGTGCCGGGGCCCACCGGCACGTTCACGCCCGGCTGCACATCGGGGTTGCCAGCCTTGCCGATCACCGCGATACGCCCGTGCTTGATGCCGATATCGGCCTTGACGATGCCCCAGTGGTCGATGATCAGGGCATTGGTCAGTACCAGGTCCATGGCTTCGGCGGCCAGCATCTGGCCCTGCCCCATGCCGTCGCGGATGACCTTGCCGCCACCAAACTTGACCTCTTCGCCATAGAGGGTGAAGTCATGCTCCACCTCGACCCACAGCGCGGTGTCGGCCAAGCGTACACGGTCGCCCACGGTGGGGCCGAACATGTCGGCATAGGCCTGCCGGGAAATACGGCTCATGCCCTGCCCTCCAGCGCACCCATCACCTTGCCCTGAAAGCCATGGACTTCACGCTTGCCGGCGTAGGCCACCAGTTGCACGGTACGCGCCTGGCCGGGTTCGAAACGCACGGCGGTACCCGCGGGAATGTCCAGGCGAAAGCCCAGGGTCGGCGCGCGCTCGAACACCAGCGCCTCGTTGACTTCGTAGAAGTGATAGTGCGAACCGACCTGCACCGGCCGGTCGCCATGGTTGGCCACGCTGACGCTGACCGTCGCACGGCCGCTGTTCAGCTCGATGTCGCCGGCGGCGACCTGGATTTCACCTGGGATCATGCGGGGCTCCTGGGCAACTTCAGACAATGGGGTCATGTACGGTCACCAGCTTGGTGCCATCCGGGAAGGTCGCTTCGACTTGCACGTCGTGGAGCATTTCGGCAATGCCGGGCATCACCTGCTCGCGGCTCAGCACTTCGCGGCCCAGGCTCATCAGTTCGGCGACGGTACGGCCATCACGGGCGCCTTCGAGCACGGCAGCACTGATCAACGCCACGGCTTCCGGGTAGTTGAGCTTCAGGCCACGGGCCAGTCGCCGCTCCGCCAGCAACGCGGCGGTGAACAGCAGCAGTTTGTCTTTCTCTCTCGGGGTCAGCTCCATGGCGCTCTCTCAGGTGGCCCAGATACGCGGGGGGCAGGCCGGCAGGCCGAGGACGGCCGGGCGCAGCACATGCCACAGGCGTTGCAGGGTGCGTTGCAGGTGTTGGTTGTCGTGGTCTAGCACGCGGATCACCAGCAGCGACCCGAGCAGGGTCGCGCCGGCCGGGTTGGCCAGTTCGTCCAGCAGCAGGCGCACCTGCTCCAGCACGGCCTGGTCGGCTGGTGCGGCGCAGAAGGTGGCCAGCAGCGGATGGCCGCCAAGCTTGCCCAGGCGCCCGCCTTCGAGGCGCAGGCGCTCGTGCAGGCCAACTTCGTCGGGCAGTTCGATGTGCAGGCGGCTGTCGAGGGCACCTTGGTCGAAACGCTCGCCCATCACCGGGCGCCCCAGGCACAGGGTTTCCCAGGCCAGCAGGCACGCCCCCGGTTCGAGGGTGAAACGGCTTTCTAGGCTGGCACGGGCGCCGGAGAAGAAGATGTTGTCCTGCGGTAGCCACTCCAGGGTGCTGCCGGCAGCCAGGTGAAAGCGCTGGGCCAGCCGCGCGGTCGGGCCGATGCTGCGGTAGAACTTGCTGGCGCCGGGCATGGTCAGCAGCGCGTGGCTGCCCGGTTCCAGCTGGATGTCCAGTTCCAGGCGGTCGCCGGCGACGATGCCACCGGGCGGGTGCAGCACGTAGACATGGCACGGTGCACCTTCCGGATAGAACGGCCGCTGCACCAAAAGAGGTCCGAAATGCCGCCACGCACCAAGGCGGGTCACCTCGTCGCGCCTGACAAAGCGCAACTGCAGGTTGGCGCTCCAGCCTGCATCGTCTTGCTGTTGTTCGATCTGCTCCGCGAGCGACATCCTGCGGCCCCTGAAATCCGTGGCCTGCTGGCCGTTTAGAGGGGCAGGCACGCACGGCTACAGCGCGCGCGGCCTGACCACTCGATCAAATTCTCAGGCTGGATATAGCAGGTTGCGGGCCAACTCCGCAGGTGAACGAAGATGAAACGTTTGCCCCAGCCGCTCTGGCATCGGGCATACGGGGGGATTGCGCACAAGGCGGGGGCGTGCTTCGGCCCTGTTTCGGTGCCGGGCCATCTCAAAGCAAAAAATTACCCGATGCTGTGATACGGCCTCTGTGGGAGCGGGTTTACCCGCGAAGAATCCAACCCAGTGCATGGCACGGGCTTCGCCCGTGTTCGCGGGTGAACCCGCTCCCACAGGGTTGGAGCTAGCCCTTTATACAGCGGCACAGCCTCAGTAATCGAAGCGGTCCACCGCACGCCGGCGTTCGTTGTCATCACGCCGATCATAGATGGCCGTGGTCTGGATATTGGCGTGATGCGCCAGCTTCTGCGCGATCGACAGGTCATGCTCTTCGATCACGCGGGTGATGAACGCCCGGCGGAAGTCGTGCGGCATGATCTTCACGCCCACCTGCGCGCCGCGCTGGCGGGCGATGTAGTAAATGGCATGCTTGGTGATACGCGCCCGGGTGATGTGGCTGCCACGGCGGATGCGGTTGAACAGGAACGGGTCGTCTTCGGCTCCTGCCGGCAGGTCCTGGCGTCGCAGGTCCAGCCACGCCTGTAACTTCTCGAACGCCCATGGCGGGGCGTACTTGATCAGCTGGCGGTTGCCCTTGCCCAGCACCTGCAGGCTGCGCGCCTCGAAATCGACCTGGTCCAGGTCGATGTCCACCGATTCCGACTTGCGCATGCCGGTGCCGTACAGCAAGGCGATGATCGCCGCGTCGCGCACACCCTGGGGCCGCGGGTCGGCCGCGCACACATCCATCAGCTCGCGGATCAGGCTGCGCCGCAGGTTGCGCCCCGGCGGCAGGCGGCTGCCAGTGTCCGGCTTGACCTCGCGAATGCGCAGCAACTGCTCGTGATCGATCAGGCCCTGGCGCCAGGCTTCGTTCATCACACCGCGGATGGCGTTGACGTACAGCGACGAGCTGTTGGGTGCGTAACCGTCGGCACGCAGCGCCGCTACCAGGGCGATCACATGGCCGGGCTCAAGCCGATGCCAAGGCACATCGACGATATTGCAGTCGACAAAACCCAGCCGGTCGGCGGCGTCCTGAAGGATGTAGCGCATGGTTTGCTGGCTGGATGGGGCCAGGCGGGCCATGTACTGCAGCAGCGGATTTTTCGAGAGGTCGGACAAAACGTGAATCCTGTAGCGAAGCGTTGACCAGCGGCGAACCAGCCAAACCCTGAAGCAAGTCAAAACGACATAGAAGCAAGTCTGAATGACAGCAAAGTACGCATGTCATTTGGACCCAGAGAGGTGCCATCACCTTGATATACAAGGGGTTTGAAGCTGGCACGGATCGTGATCTTACCCCAATTGAGCCTACTGAACGAACGAAGGACCGCCCATGCTTGTGCAACCAATCGAGTCACGCCCACGCCAGGCCGTCTGGGGCCTGGGTTTCCGCCCATTCTTCCTGGGGGGCAGTTTGTTTGCGCTGGTCGCCTTGCTGTTGTGGGCCGGCGTTCTGGCCGGGGTACTGGCCCCCACATCACCTGGCGGCATGCTCGCCTGGCACCGCCACGAGATGCTATACGGCTTTGTCACCGCCATCGTCGCCGGGTTCCTGTTGACCGCCGTACAAAACTGGAGCGGTATCCCGGGCCTGAGCGGGCGCGCCCTGCAGGGCCTGTTCCTGCTCTGGCTGCTGGGCCGGGCGAGTTGGTTCCTGCCGCTGCCGGGCGGCTTGCTGGTAGTGGTCGAGGGCAGCTTCCTGCCGCTGGTGGCACTGGCCCTGGCACGGCCGATCATGCAACGGCGCTTGCGTAATAACTACCCGATCGTCGGCCTGGTGCTGCTGATTGCCGCCTGCCAGTGGCTGACCCTGGCCGGCTGGCTGCGTCAGGACGAACTGTGGCAACGCCGCGGGGTGTTTGCCGGGTTGTGGCTGGTGGCCGCGATGATGACCGTGCTGGGCGGGCGGGTGATCCCGTTCTTCACCCGGCGCGGCCTGGGCAACATGGCCCCGGCCCCTGCCCGTCCCTGGCTGGACCGGACCTGCCTGCTGCTCAGCGTGGCGATACCGCTGGCCTTTGCCTCGGGCTTGGCCGATACGCCGCGTATCGGCCTGGCCGTGCTGTTCGGCACCTTGTTCGCCTTGCACACTGCCCGCCTGGCCTTGTGGCATGACCGCGGCCTGTGGCGTGTGCCCCTGCTGTGGTCGCTGCACCTGGCCTATGCCTGGATTGCCATTGCCTGCCTGGGCATGGCGCTGTGGCACGCCGGAGTGGCGCTGAGCCCGAGCCTGGTGACTCACGCCCTGACCGTGGGTGCCATGAGCGGCTTGATCCTGGCGATGATGGCACGGGTCAGCCTGGGCCACACCGGCAGGCCGCTGCAGGTGCCGACCAGCATTACCTGGGCCTTTGCCTTGATACAACTGGCGACACTGGCACGGGTGGTGCTGCCGCTGTTCACACCGTTGGGGGTGAGCCTTTCGGTACTGTGCTGGAGCCTGGCGCTGCTGCTGTTCCTGCGCCACTACCTACCCATTTTGCTGCAGCCCCGGGTAGATGGCATGCCGGGCTGATCGGTCAACCGATCAAGGATAATTTCCGGCGACCGGCCACCACCCTGGGAACATCTGCTGCACCCGGGGTTCGGCGAAGCGCTCGTCGATCAAAACCAGAACGCCACGGTCCTGGTCACCACGGATCACCCGGCCTGCCGCCTGGATGACCTTGCGCACGCCCGGGTAGAGATAGGCGTAATCGAAACCCGCGCCAAACTGCCGCCCCAAACGCTGCTTGAACTGCTCGTTGACCGGATTGACCTGGGGTAGCCCGAGGGTGGCAACAAACGCGCCGATCAGCCGCGTGCCCGGCAAGTCCACCCCCTCCCCGAATGCGCCACCCAGCACCGCAAAGCCCACCCCGCAGCCATCCGCCACAAAACGGTCGAGAAACCCCTGGCGGGCCGCCTCGTCCATGCCCGGCTCCTGGGCCCACAAGGGTATCTGCGCATACCGCTCGGCCAGCAGCCCGGCCACTTGTTGCAGGTACTCGAAACTGCTGAAGAACGCCAGATAGTTACCCGGCATGCGCTCATATTGCCGGGCAATAAGCTCGACGATCGGCGCGAGTGAAGCCTGGCGTTGCTGGTAGCGTGTGGACACCTGGCTGGCGATGCGCACTTCCAGCTGTTCGGCGCGAAACGGTGCGGCTACTTCCAGCCAGGCGGTATCGGCCGGCATGCCCAGCAGGTCGCTGTAGAAATGCCGTGGGCTCAGGGTGGCGGAAAACAGCATCACACTGCGCGCCGCCTGCATGCGCGGGCCCAACAGCCGCGCCGGGGTGACATTGCGCAGGCACAGCGTGGCCAGCCGCCGCTTGCGCGGGCCCTGGCGCAGGCTGATGTCAAACAGGAAGTGCTCGTCGAACAGCTCGGCAACCCGGCTGAACTGCAACGCCTGGTAGAAGAACTGCAGCACCTGCGGGTCCATTTGCGCGGGCGTCTGGTTCATCTGCTCCTGGATCAGCCCGATGCATTGCTGCAGGGCGAGCAGCAAAGCGTCTGGCAGCGACTCTCTGGCCTGGTACGGCGCACGCTGTTCCTTGTAGAGGGCGTTCCAATGCCGGTTCAGCCGCTCCAGCGCACTGACCAGCCCGTGCGGCTTGCTCTGGCGCAGGGCCAGCAACTGCCCCTGGTCGAGACTGGCGCTGTACATGCCGCGCCCGCGCTCTACCAGGTTGTGCGCCTCGTCCACCAGCACCGCGACCCGCCACTGGTTGGCCTGGGTCAGGCCGAACAACAAGGCGTGGGCATCGAAGTAGTAGTTGTAATCCGCCACCAGCACGTCTACCCAGCGCGCCATCTCCTGGCCCAGGTAATACGGGCACACCTGGTGCGCCAGGGCCACCTCGCGCAGCTGGGCGCGGTCGAGCAAGGGCAACGCTGCCGCCGCCTCCCGCGCGGCCGGCAGGCGGTCGTAGAAGCCTGCAGCCAAGGGGCAGGATTCGCCATGGCAGGCCTTGTCGGGATGCTCGCAGGCTTTGTCGCGGGCGATCAGTTCCAGCGTGCGCAAGGCCGGCTGTGGCGTGGCGTCGGTGATCTGGCGAATGGCATCCAGGGCCAAGGCTCGGCCCGGGGTCTTGGCCGTGAGAAAGTACAACTTGTCCAGTTGCTGCGGCACCATGGCCTTGAGCAGGGGGAACAAGGTGCCGAGGGTTTTACCAATTCCCGTGCTGGCCTGGGCCATCAGGCAACGGCCGGTACTCACCGCCTTGTACAGGGTTTCCGCCAGTTGTCGCTGGCCCTGGCGGAACGCCGGGTAGGGAAAGCCCAGCGCCTGCAGGCCCCGGTTACGGTCGGCCAGACGCTGTTCCTGCCCTTGTGCCCAAGCCAGAAAGCGCTGGCACTGGGTTTCGAAGAAGGCCTGCAGTTCGGCTGCCGTGCAAGTTTCACTGATCAGCGTCTGGCCATCGCTGTCTACGTCCAGGTAAACCAGCGCCACCTCGATGGCTGGCAGTTGCCGTGCCTGGCACATCAACCAGCCATAGACCTTCGCCTGTGCCCAGTGCAACTGGCGATGGTTGGCCGGCTGGCGCGACAGGTCGCCGCGGTGTGTCTTGATCTCTTCCAGGCGATTGCAGGCAGGGTCATAGCCGTCAGCGCGGCCACGCACCGTCAGGGTTTCGAACTGGCCTTCGAGGGCAATTTCCGACTCATAGCCCGCTGCGCGTCGTGCCACCACCCGACGATGCCCCGCGATCCCCTCCTGGGCGGTGGGTGATGGCGTGAAACGCAGGTCCAGGTCGCCGACCTTGGCGCTGAACTCGCACAAGGCGCGCACTGCCACGCTGTAACTCAAGGCGTATCGCTCCAGCGCACATGGCATACCGCGACAGGCAGACCGTGGGCCCGGCAGAACTCCAGCCAGCGCAGTTGGTTGTCCTGCAGGCGGTCCCCGGGGCCCTTGACCTCGACCATGCGGTAACGGCCCTGCTCGGGCCAGAACTGGATCAGGTCGGGCATACCGGCGCGGTTGTTGCGGATGTCCTGCAACAGGCGCAGGAAGCACTGTTTCAAATGGGCCGCCGGCAGGCAGGCCAAGGCCTGCTCAAGCAATTCTTCGCTGAGCATGGACCAGAACACGAACGGCGACTGCAGGCCTTGTTTGGCGACGTAACAGTCAAGAATCGCCCGGTGATGGCTGCCATCGTCGAGCCGCCCCAGGCATCGTTCGAACAGAGCGCTACGGCGTTGCTGGAAGTCGCTGTCGTGCAGGTCCTGCGGGGCGGCCTGGAACGGGTTGAAGAACGCGCCAGGCACCGGGGCGAAGATAGCCTCCCAGCACAGCAAGCCGAACAGGCTGTTGAACAGCGTGTTCTCCACATAGTGCACCGGCCCATCGGCTTCGGCCAGATGCTGGCGGACCGCCGCCTCCACGCCCAGTGCTGCCAGCTCCCGGGGCAGCTCCAGCTCTATCAGCTCCAGGGGCGCGACACGCTGGCGCCGCTGTGGCGGACCACCGAGCTTGCGGGCCAGGCGTGGCAACATGCGTTCCAGCGCCTGCACTTCCAGGGCGTTGGCCGGTGCCGCCGCCAATTGCAGTGCCAGTGCATGGGCCTGGGGCCACTGCTCGCTGCGCTCCAGCACCCGCACCTGGCGGATGCGCGCCTGGGCATGGCTGCACTGCATGTAGACAGCCATGGCCTGCGCCCAGTCGCCCAGGCGTTCGAATTGCTGGCCCAGGGCAAATTGCAGGCGCGCATGGCGCCGGGCCAGCCACGGGTTGTCGCTGTGCAGGCCCTGCAGGGCAGCCAGGATCGAGAGCGGGTCGTCGCCCTGCTCCAGACGCTCGGCGCACTGGTGCAAGGCCATGGCCAGGTCGACTTCGGCACGTTGCTGCAGGGCACGCGAATCGGTGCTGAAAGGCACCTGTTCGTAGCGCAACAAGCCGAGGTCGGCAAGGACGAAGTCCGACCAGTCCTGGTACAGGTTGCCGAAGAACAGCAGGCGCATGCGGTCGCACAGGGGTTGCAGACACCACTGGAGGATGCGCACGCCGCTGTCCGGGAACCATTCGGCCAATGACCGGGCTTGCAGGCCCAAGGGTTGAAGTTGTGCAAGCAGGTCATGCTTTGCGGCGCGAGGACGGCTCAGAAGCGGGGCAAAACAGCGGGCAAGTTCGTCCTTGCGCAGCAAGGCGAATAATTGCTCCAGCGCCAGTTGCCCGGGTTCCCGTACCCAACCGAGGGCCAACAACGGCTGCAGGGCCTGCCCGGTATCGCCAATTTCGGCATAGTCGAGACGATCGCTGCGAAACAGCTCGCCTTTGCGCATGACCATGCGCACCATCAGGGCCTGTGCAGGGGTGCCCAATTGGTTGAAGGTGCGGATGAAAGCCAGTTCCTGATCGTCTAGCAGGTCTTCGTAGCGCTGTTCGACCCACAGCAGCACCTGGCGGAAATTGTGCAGGTAATAGAAGGGGTCGTCGACGGAATGGGCGATCACGGAGTGGGGTCAGGCGGCTGAAATTGATACTGGTTATACATACAGACCAGTATGCCTGGCAAGTGCCGTGGGTCGTGCCACGATCAACGATCGGCTAGGGGCTGCTTTGCAGCCCAATCGCGACGCAAGGCCGCTCCCACAGGTATCGCATTGTCCCCGCTGCGCCAGAGCCGTAGGCCAGCGATGGATGGCAACGCACCCCGGCAGCTCAAGATGTAACCCCGGCGGGCCGGCCGCAGCGCAGTTCCAGCGCCTGGGCCAGGCGCTCTACCGCCTGTTGCAGTTCCCCCGGGTGCTCACCCAGCCACACCAACGCCAGGTACTGCTGGTAGCGCCCCTGCAGGCTGAACTGCTCGCCAGGCAGTGCATGCAGTGCTGTACCAGCCAGCGCTGCTGCAATACCCTCCCACGGCAGCGGCTGGCGAAAGCGCACCCACAGTGTCCGCCCACCCTCCGGCATTTCCAACGCCACCCGCTGACCGAACTGCACCTGCAGCGCACGCGCCAGACATTGCATGCGCTTTTGCAGGTCCGCTCGCAGCCGCACCAGTTGCGCCTCGATCTCACCTTTGCCCAGCATGTGCGCCAGCGCTTGCAGGCGCAGTGGTGCAAGCCGAAATGCACGGTCAGCGAATGCCCTGGCCAGCATGGCATCATGGCCCAGTAAGTAGGCATAGGGCGCCTCGCCCCCCACGGCGGCCTCGAACGCCCCCATCACCAATAGCCAGCGGGGATCGACCCAATCACGCAGGCGCGTACTCGGCGGCCCGCTGTAGCAGTGCCCGCTGTCCAGATCGTTTTCCAGCAACCAGACAGGGTGCTGGCCAAGCAACTGACCAAGCTGCTGCTGGTAGTGCGCTGAAAAAAGCCGCCCCTGCGGCATGCCAAGGCACGACGGCATGACCAACATGCACACCGACTCGCTCCCCAGCAGCCGGGCCAAGGTGCGCAGGTCCGGGTTGCCACGGGTATCCAGTGGCACCTCAAGCACACGCATGCCGGCACGTGCCAATGCACGCAGCACCTGCCAGCAACAAGGCGAGTGGACCAGCACCGTCCCCCCTTGCAGGGCCAGCGCCGCCAGCAACGTGTCCAGCAACGCCTGCACATCAGGGGCCAGCTGAACGTCCTCGGCACGCCAGTACTGGTTGGAGGAGCGGGTATAGCGCTCGGCGACGGCATTGCGCAGGCGGGCGCTGCCGGGCGCCTCCCATGGGGCAACACTGTGCATGCGCTGACGTGCCAGGCGCCGCTCGTGCGAGAACAAGGTCCGCTCCAGCATCGGCGGTTCCGGCAAAGGTGACTGCCGGAGCACGGCTGCAGCTTCCCCCTTGACAGCGCCCTGTACGTAATAGCCCGACCTCGGCAGGCACTGCACGCGGCCCTCTTCCTCCAGCAGGCTGTAGGCACTCTGCACGGTGGCCAATGACACCCGCAGCCGCCGGGACAATACGCGCAGCGACGGTAAACGGCACGGACCACTGCCTGGCGCCTGGTCGATCAAGGCTTCCAGGTAACGATAGACCTTGCGATAGGCGAACTCACCGGGGCCCGATTGCTCCATCAAGGCAGACCCGCATGACCACGCCGCCGCACCGACACTCCCCGTGGCAGCAACCTCAGTTGTACATCGCGACGGGCCAGGTGGCTCATCAGGCGCCAGGCGGCCAGCGGCATGCGTCCGTCGTAGATCATCCGCAGTTGCCCCAGCGGCAGGCCACTGGTGTTCACCAGCCAGTTCTTCACCGCGTCAGGGCAGGGTTTACCCTGCAAGGCCCGATGCAGATAAGGCAGTGCCACCAGCATGTCGGCATGCCGGCATTGCAGAAAGCGCTCGAGGTTTTTCCCCTGCCTGGCGAACGGACTGAATAGCAGGCACACCAGTTGGATCTGGCTGATGCCGTAAGCCTTGCCGAACTGCAGTTGACGCGCCTCACGCCGCTTGTTGCCGTCCGGCTGGCCAGCCAGCCGCAATGCCTGGCGACTGGCCTGCGGCTGGAGACTGCGCGCACGCAGTTCGTGCAACTGCGCCGGGAGCAACGGTTCGACGAACGCGGCCAATGGCCAGGTATCCTGGCCAGCCTCGAAGCAACAACCGAGCATGAGGTCGAGTTGCTGTTCTTCGAGCAACGGCGGCAACAGGTCGTCAATGGCAATTACCCGCACCGGCGTACCCTGCGGCGCAGCACCCGATGCGGGCCCCGCCGAGGCGCCCAGCGGTACCCCCACGCTGCCGTGCAGGCGACTCAGCCCCTGGGCCAGCGCCGCCAGGCACTGATGCACCACATGCGCACCACGCTCCCCTGCCAGGCGCAAGCTGCGCCGGGCCCAGGCCAGGTATCGGCGGCGCTGGCGCGCGGGGATGGCGGTGACCAATACATCTGCTGGAGCCTGGGCCTGCAGCGCAAAACCCACGGCACCCGCCAGTTCCAGGTGCAGACGGCTACCTAGCAGCGCTTCGGGCCTGGCATCGACCAGATGACCGAACATCAGCATGGCGTCCCTCGCCAACAGCCAGCGTTCGGACCCGGCATAGGGGTGCCGGCTGAAAGGCACCACCTCACGCCCCTCGATCATTTGCAGTTGCACCCGCGGGTCATCCTGCATGAACAGCGCATTGAAGCAGCGTTCATGGCTTTCGAGCGTGGCGCTGGCAGCCGCAGGCAGGCTGACCACCAGCACCCGCAGCTGGAAGGTTACCGGCGCACGCTGGGCAATACTCAGTTGCGCCGCACGCAGCATGGCCAGCAGCCGGGCACTGCGGCGTTCGTTGCCTTGCAGCACCAGCAAGCGGAAGGTGCCGATGTATTCGGGCCCGCCGGCAGCAACCAGCAGACGTTGTATCAGTAACTGCAAGGAAGCACGCTGCGCTTGTGACATGTGACTAAGCAAGCGCTCGAGTACTTGCTGGTAGATATAGTGCATTGCCTGGTCGTGAATAGCCGTCACGAAATCACCTCATCAACTTCATGCAGCCAGCGCATATTGAACAGAAGACCTGAACATCAACATACCCTGAACTTCTCAAGAAGAAATTTCCTACAACCAAATGAAAGTAATGACGTAACCAGTCACTGTCGCCATGCCATAGATAAAAACGCACCACTGCGGCACCCAGCCGCTGCCATACACTGCCCTGGCTCGGACATAGCCATGCTCATCCCACGCTCCTTGCGCAAACCATCATTGAGCCATTATCGAGGGATGCAAAGCGAATAGAAGATACAGATCAGGGTAAAAAAACCATTCAGCCGAAGTGAGAATACACATTGACTGCCAAGCGAAAACAGTTCAAGCCAAAAAACTTGGCGGAATATTTCGACAACCCACCAAGCAATCTTTAAAAATGCAGTCCGCTTCGTTTTTTATTGTAGGAATATTCTTTTAATACATCAGCCATTCTGTACCGGGCACAAAAAACCCGGGACTCTGCCCGGGTTTCCCGATAGTGCAAACAGCCGTCAGTGTCGCGCCATGTCCAGTACCACACGCCCACCACACGGGCATTGGTCCATGTAGCGATGCGCCTCTACCACCTGCTCGAACGGGTACACCTTGATGATCTGCGGTGTGAGCAGCTGGTCGGCGGTGAACTGGTTGATATCGCGCAGGGCGCGCTGCAGCGCCACCTGGTCCTGGCTGATACCCAACTCCGGCTTGCCGGTGAAGTTACCGATGCAATGTACATAGAACTGGATGTTCTTCTGGAACGCCGCGCAGGCGGGAAACGGTGTCTGATTGCCGCCTTGCAGGCCATACAGCACCAGGCTGCCACGCGGTGCCAGGACATCGCCCAGCAGCGACATCTGCGGCCCGCCCATGCCATCGAGGACCATGTCCACGCCGCGGCCATCGGTATACTTGCCAACCTGCAACAGCAGGTCCTGCTCTTCAGTGACAATCACCTTGTCGGCGCCAAGGCTCAGCAGATACTCACGCTGTTCGGCCTCCTTGGTGGCGGCGAACACCCTCAGGCCCAGGGCCTTGCCCAGTTGCACGAAGGCAGGGCCCGCGCAGTGGCTGGCATCGGTGACCAGCGCGGTCTGCCCGGCTTTTGCCCGGGCCAGGTCGACATAGGCGAAATAGGCGATCAGCAGCGGCGTATAGTGCACGCTGGCCTCGATCGGGGTGAGCACATCCGGATAACGGGTAATGGCCGTACGCGGCAGCACGATGACATCGCCATACACCGGGTGGTCGTTGGCACTGGTGGCCGGGAAGCTGGCAACCCGGTCGCCCACGGCAATATCCTCGATACCTTCGCCGACCGCGGTAACCACCCCGGCCATCTCGTGGCCGATCCCCGCCGGCAGGCGTGCCTGGGACGGTGCCAGGTTCTGGCGCCAGAGCACGTCATACCAGCTGACGCCAACCGCCTCGACGCGGATCTGTACCTCGCCGGCAGCGGGTGACGGTTCGGGCTGCTCCTCGCAACGGAGCACATCGGCAGCGCCGAACTTGTGGAAACGGATCATGCGGGACATCGCATACCTCGCCATTGTGAACCTCTAATTACCACGAACTCTATCCGGGCTTTGCCGGATAGACCATCAGTGGTCATTAATAGTCGACATGCTTGTCATCGATTGGGCACCTGACTTTCCCTGCGATTGGTCCCCCTAAACCCGTGCAGGGTACCAGCCTTTGGCCTTAAGATTCACCTCTGCCCCACTTTAGGCGAAGCGCACCGATGAATCGAAACGACCTGCGTCGCGTAGACCTCAACCTGCTGATCGTGTTCGAAACGCTGATGCACGAGCGCAGCGTGACCCGTGCCGCGGAAAAACTGTTCCTCGGCCAGCCCGCCATCAGCGCGGCCCTGTCGCGCCTGCGCAACCTGTTCGACGATCCGCTGTTCGTGCGCACCGGGCGCAGCATGGAGCCGTCGGCCCGGGCCCACGAAATATTTTCCCTGCTGTCCCCGGCGCTGGACTCGATTTCGACTGCGGTCAGCCGCGCTGCCGAATTCGACCCGGCCACCAGCAATGCTGTGTTCCGCATCGGCCTGTCGGACGACGCCGAATTTGCCCTGCTGCCGCAGTTGCTCAAGCGCATCCGCGCCGAAGCACCAGGTATCGTGCTGGTGGTACGTCGGGTCAATTACCTGCTGATGCCGACGCTGCTGGCCTCGGGCGAGATCTCGGTGGGGGTCAGTTACACCAGCGAACTGCCGGCCAACGCCAAGCGCAAGGTGCTGCGCCGCAGCATGCCGAAACTGCTGCGTGCCGACAGTGTGCCGGGCACCATCACCCTGGACGACTTCTGCGCACGGCCGCATGCGCTGGTGTCGTTTGCCGGGGACCTGTCGGGGTTCATCGACGAGGCCCTGGAAGAGATTGGCCGCAAGCGCCATGTGGTGCTGGCGGTGCCGCAGTTCAACGGGCTGGGGAGTTTGCTGGCGGGCACCGATATTGTCGCTACGGTGCCGGACTACACAGCGGACGCGCTGACCGCGGCGGGTGGGTTGCGGGCCGAGGATCTGCCGCTGGAGGTGCGTAGTTTCGAGCTGCACATGGCCTGGCGTGGGGCGCAGGACAATGACCCGGCGGAACGGTGGTTGCGGTCGCGGATACAGATGTTCTTCGGCGACCCTGATAGTCTTTAGGGAAATCCGAACAAGTCACCCAGCACCCGGCAATAGCTGACTTCCGAGCTCAGAAAAGCTCGATTTGCAGGCGCGGATTATTGAAAACCAGAGCAACCCCCTGGTTTTCTGGCCTAACAAGCGCGCCTCTCCGGCAGCAGCCAGTAAATGCCGGCGCACCCTCCATGATCCGCGCTTGATCTGGCGCGATCTGCCGGAGCCTTGGGCGCAACGCACATTGCGTGTCTGCGCCCGCTCATTCGACGGTTTTCCGGGTTACACCCGAGCGCTGCTGGACTGTTTGTCTCCACCGGTAACCGGCAAGGCTTGACTCTACCGTTAGGGGCAGACTTTACCCTTGGCACTTCATTATCTGGAGTTCGTCATGAAGAGCAAACGCATGCTCGTAATCCTCGGCCACCCTTCGAACGCCAGCTTTTGCGGCGCCGTAACCGACCGTTATGTCGAGGCGGCCACGCAAGCAGGCCATGAGGTGCGTCTGCTGCGTCTGGACACCCTGGATTTCGATCCGATCTTGCACGATGGCTATAACCAGGTCCAGTTGCTTGAGCCCGATTTGATCAACGCACAGAACGACATTACCTGGGCCGAACACCTGACATTGGTGTACCCGATCTGGTGGGGCGGCATTCCGGCGTTACTCAAGGGGTTCTTCGACCGCGTGTTTCTGCCCGGTTTTGCCTTCAAGTACCGCAAGGGCTCACCCTTCCCGGATAAGCTGCTCAAGGGCCGCACGGCTCACCTTTTGGTGACCATGGACACGCCGCCGTGGTACTACCGCTGGGTGTATCGTATGCCGGGCCTGCACCAAATGCGCAAGACCACCCTGGAGTTCTGCGGCATAAAACCTCTGAAAACCTTGACCTTCGGGCCGGTATTGGGCTCCAAGCCGGAACAGCGTGAAGCCTGGCTCAAACAAGTCCAGGAAGTCGCCAGCCGCTGATCGGCCCCGGTTGGGCCGTGCCCCTGCACTGCCCAGCCAAGTCTCCCTCCTGTGACACCTTATCCAACCCGGCTTCCCGCCCCCTGACGCTTGTGCAAAGATGTCGCGCGCGTGTACGAGCGCGCGACATCTTTTCGCTTCTGATGCGTCAAAAAAGGGATCTTCATGTACATCGGCAAAGCCGCCAAGCTGTCGGGCACTACCGTCAAAAGCATTCGACATTACGAAGAAATCGGCCTGTTGCCACCCCCGCAACGCGAAGGCAAATACCGCATCTACAGCCAGCAAAGTGTCGAGCTGCTGACCTTCATCAAATGCGCTCAACAACTCGGCTTCAAGCTCAAAGAAATGCAGGCCATTCTGCAGGATCATCGCGGCCAGGAGCTGCCCTGGGATCTGGCCATGCAGGCTATCGATAACAAAAAACAGGAATTGATGGGGCAGATCCAGGCCTTGCAGCAAGTGCATGACGGCCTGGTTGAGTTTGAGCTGAGCCTCAAGGATGCTCAGCAGCAATGCCAGTTCGAGCACCTGGAAAAAGCCCGGTGAATCCGCACTGCCCCCCCTGAGCGGTCATGGCGCCCCGTGCCCTTTTCAGCACGCAGGCGCCCCGCCGATTCAGCCTGGCACGCTCTCACCCCCCGGCTGCTCGCCCTCTTGTACCGCTGGCTGCGGCACAATCGAGGCAAAGAACCATGGCGAAATCAGCGTGACCAACAGAATAGTCATGACGCCGCTGGATGACAGTGCCAGTATCACCAATACACCCAGGTCGATGACGGGTTTGTAGGCGGAGAACAGCAGCGCGACAAAGCCCATCGAGAAGATCACAACATTGACCACCGTCGAGCGCCCCACGCCCTGCATGGCCGTCAGGATAGCCTCGTCGATCTCGATACCCTTCTGCACCAGTATCTTGATCCGTGACAGCAGGTGAACGGCGTAATCCACGACGCCCACCACCAGGAATGTCACCAGTGTGGTGCCAATGTTCAACTCGATATCCAACAGGTACATGCTGCCGTACACCGTCACCGACGTGGTCAGTAACGTCAGCATTCCGAGGATGCCCAGGCGTACTGACTTGAGCCAGAACATCATCATCAAGGTCACGGCCAGCAACGCCAGTGAGAAGCTCAGCACCTGACCCTGGGTGATTTCCTGCAACACCCCGGTCCAGATGTACGGCGTACCGGCATGGGTGACTTGCAGGTTGGCCGGTTTGTTGATGGCCAGCCAGGCGTCCAGTTTATCGAGCATCGCCTGGTAATCGCCCGCCACAGATGAGGTCATGGTGAACAGCGTCACCGCCTTCGAGTAATCGGCATTGAGCACGTTCTGCAAGTCGGTGCCGCCACCGTTCTCGAACATCATGATGTGTTGTTCGATGAGCGAATTGCCATCGACGTCGAAGGTCTCCGGTTTCCCGTCATCATCGACCACCGTCACCTGCTCCACCGCCTGTGGCACCCGCAGGAAAGCAGGGTTCATGTCGTTGAGCACGAGGTTCATGCGCTTGATGTAGGTCGCCACCGAATAGGTGTAACTCACGTTCGGCTGGGCCCTGATGAACTGGTCCAGACGTTCGAGGAACTGCACGGTTTCAGTGGTCAGCGCGCCACGCGGAGTCTTGGTGTCGAAGGCGATCCAGCCCGGCGAGGTACCCGCGACTCCGGCCCGGTTAATGAACTCGTCGGACATCCGCACCGGGCTGTCCTTCTTGAAGTAGGCAATGCCCGAGTCTTCGATATCCACCTTGAACGTGAACACCGTCATCATCGCCAATAACGGCAGGGTCACCAGCAATACCGGCTTGCGCCAGCGAATCAGCCAGGCACAGAACACCACCAGATAGTGGGAGATCAGCGACTCTTTGAGTTGCACTTTGCGCGGGACGGCATCTTTGCCCCAGATCGAAATCCACGCCGGAATCAGTAGCAACGAGATAATCAGCGCCGCCGTCAGGCCGATGGACATGAACACGCCAAAGTTGCGGATGCTGACAATGTTGTTGGTGGTGGAAATCATGAACGTCGCGATAGTCGTGACCGTTGTCAGAACTACGGGCGTGACCATAAGGCGCTGGGTTTCACGGTTGGCTTCGCGGAAAGACTTACCCGAATTGAGCTGTTCGTAATACTCGGCCATGACGTGGATCGCGTCGGCACAACAGATGGTGAACAGGAACACCGGCAAGACACTGGTGAGCAAGTCCATCGGCACACGCAGTAGCGCCATCAGGCCCAGGGTCCAGATGGTGCAGAACAGGATATTAAACAGCGGCAGCACCACGCCCAGTGGTTTGCGAAAGAAGAAAATCAGCAGGGCAGTCACCAACAGGAACACGATCGGGAACAGCATCGCCAGGTCGTGATCGATGATTTCCTGCTGGGCCGCAATGAAAATCGGCATGCCGGCGATGAACACCTCATCGGTGAACTCCGGGTGAGAGGCCTGGTACTTCGCGATGATCTCGCGGACCTGCTGATAGGCACGCAACTGAGCCTGAGCGTCGTCCTGTTTGGTGCCCAGTTCGGCGACGACCATGGCGACTTTCTTGTCCGCCGAGACGACGCCACCGACCATCTGCTCGTTGCCCATTATCTGCGCTTCGACCTTGGTCGGGTCCATGTCCAGGGCGTGCAGGGTCTTGTGGATCCACAACTCGCCATCGGCACTCAAGCTGATGTTTTCCAGATCAGCCATCGAGGCCATTTCCTGGATCGGGTTGAGCCGTTCGGCAAGAAAGCTCAGGAACTGGAGGTCATGGTCGTCCCAGTGCCGGGCAGCCCCATGGTCGCGCAGCGCTTTGGCGGCAACGTAATCGTTCTGCGAAAAACCCTCGGCGAGGATCTGCATCAGCAAGCCCTGGGCTTCATGGTCGCCACTGTGGAGGCCTACGATGCGCTGCAGTTCGACACGGTCCTCATCGTTCGCCAGCATCAACCGGCGCATGGCCTGGGACAGCTCGAACTGGGCGTTCAGCGACGTGGTGTTGAAGACACTCTTGGGGTTGCTCAGCGCCACCATGACCGAGTCATACGTGCCGGTGAACTCGCGCTGCAAGTCAATGATCGTCTTGCGCGCCGGATGAGTGTCCTTGAGCAGATACGGATTGGTGTCCGACATCAGCGCGCCGAGCGTGTAGGTGAAATAGGCGGTGATCGCCACCAGCACAAACACAATCGCCCGCGCATAGCGCTCGACGAAGTTCAGGTATCTTTCCACGAATTAAGGTTCCAGATGAATCGAAAGCGGCGCTTAGCGGGCAGACACGGCGTATTCCGGCAAGTCGCCGGCTTTCAGCCCGCGCTTGATCGCGGTCTGCGTGAACAGGCGGTCGTCCAGCACGACGTTGTACTGCAACTGGTTGAAGCGCAGCTGAGAGCGCGTACCGGCGATGAAGTCCTCGGTTTCGCTGAGGGTGATGCTGTCGATCTGGTCGATGGTTTCAGTCTTCAGGGTGCGCATCTGCTTGAACATCACACCCTTTACATCAAAGAAGTCCTGGCGCAGCACCAGTGAGTTTTTCTTGTCGATCCAGACCTTGAGCTTGTTGTACCCGGTCTTGGCCAGCACGGCAGGCGTCGCCGGCTCACGTTCGATCACATAGCAATCGCGGCCCTGCAACTGCTCTTCGCCGACCAGCGCTTGGCGATAGTCTTCGACACGAATTTTATCGAGGTCGGCATAGGAGTAGTCGCTGCCCATGAACGCCCCGCGTTTGTCGGTGGTGGAAATCCTTCGGGTCTGTCGGCTGACCGGCAAATACATCCATTGACTGTCTTCGAGGCCCAGGGCTTCGTGCGGGTTTTCGATGTGGAAGGCGACGTCACGCACATCACTCGGCGCGGAGAAGTACATGGTGAATTTGTCGCTGTCCGGGTAATCCTTCTGCAGGTAGCTGAACTCGCGAATGCGGCTGTTACCTTGCTTGTCGAGCAGGATCAGGGAGACCTGGGACATGAAGCTCTTGCCGTCATCGCGGTCCCGGGCCTGGCGAATGATGTCGTCGGCCGTGGGGGTTTCAGCTGCCATGGCGGCAGCGGCGCTCAACAGCAGTGCGCTGACAGTCAAGGTCTTGAAGATGGGCAACATGGTGATTTCCTATTCATTGTTTGAGTGATTCGTACACTGGCGCCGGTGTGGTCAGAACAGATAACCGGCGGACAAGCGCATCTGGTCGCGGTTGGCATACGCACCGAACTGGCGCTCGGGCTTGCCGAAGAACACATCGACTTCGAGCCCGAACTTGAGCCAGTCCACCGGTTTGTAGGTGAAGATCCCCTGAACGAAACTGTCGTCCTGCGCTGGCGGCGACATGCCGAAAACCAGGCGGGTCTTAAGGCGATCCTGGAACTGCGAGCCTTCGGCAGACACGGTGAACAGGTCGTCGCGTTTGTCCTGGACCATGCCGGGCTGCCAGTCGAGCAGCCGCTGTTGTTGCCACTGCGTCGAGATCAGCCAGTCCCGCAGCAGGTAATCGACGCCCAGCAGCGACTTGGTCATCGCCGTCTGGTCGCTGCCGTAGGCGCGGTAAGGATTGGAGACACGCCAATTGTCGAAGTAGGCAACTTCACTGCGCACCACGATGCTGTGGCCGGCATCGATGGCCACACCGACGCCGCCCATGGAGTAGCGCGGGAATTGCCGTTCAAGGCGAATCAGGCCCTCTTCGGTCTGGCCTTCGACGGCGTAAACCGGGTCCTGTTGGCGGGCGTTGAGAGCAACGAAGCTGACATCCACCTTGCCGATCCGGCCGTTGGCGCTGGCGCCGTAACCGAAGCCACTGTGACCGTCATAACCGGGCCGCGAGTCGACGACAAACATCTGCGGATCGGGTGTGGCAAAGATTGGTGCATCGAACTCGCTGCCGACGGCCGGCGCCTGGTTTTTCACGAAATCAGTGATCACCAGCGCTTCCAGCTCCCACTCGGCGACCGGCTGCACCAGGCGAATCATCGGCACGGCGATGCGGCTGTCTTCCAACAGACCGATCACACCCTCGCGATAGTCCAGCGGGTTGATCTGATCGAGCACCCTTAATTCATCTGCACGCCCCCACACCACCTGCTGCCAGCCCACCGTCAGCTCGCCGTCACCGACGTAGAGCCCCCAGTAAAGGTGCCGCCAATCGGCGGTCGCCCGGTAATCGTCCCGGGCTTGAGCGCTGTAGGGGTTGTTGCCGTCATAACGGAAGTCGTAACGGGCTCGGCCCTTGGCCTTGTAGTAGCCGCTGTCCCAGGCATCCTCCAGGCTGAACTTGAGGTACACGGCTTTTTGCGTGACCTGGTCGTCACCGTGCAGACGCACGGCCGTGGCAACGCCGATCTCCGCTTCATGATGCTCCGGCAACCACTCGGCGATCGCCACCGGCGAGCCGAGGCTGACCAGCGCGGCCAACAGGCCGCGGTTCAATCCCAGTCGAGCCATGGCTACATTCCCAACCCGGCACCGCCGTCGATCATCAGGCTTTGCGCCGTGACGCCCCCCGCCTCCGGGCTCGCCAGATAACGGACCATGGCCGCCACTTCGTCGCCCTGAATGAAGCGCCGCAGGGGCAACTTCTTCTTGGCATTGCGCAGGATTTGCTCGCGGGTGATCCCGGCGATGCGCGCTTGAGCCGCCAATTCGCCTTGCAGCATCGGCGTGTCGATCCAGGCGGGCAGGATGGCATTGACGGTGATTCGCCGTGGCGCCAGGTCCAGTGCCAAGGCTTTGGTCATGCCGATGATGCCGTGCTTGGAAGCGCAGTAAGCGGTGTTACGGACCTTGCCCGCTCGGCCGAGGATCGACGACATGTTGACGATCCGCCCACCATCCGCCATCAATGGCAGGCACAACGAGGTGATGTAAAAGGTGCCGTTGAGGTTGATCGAAATCACCTTGTGCCAGTTGTCGAGGTCTTCGGGTTCGTTCTCGTCGCAGACCCCGGCGCTGTTGACCAGCACATCGATAAAGCCGACCCGCTTGGCCAGGTCCTTGAACAGAAGTTGCAGGCTGGCGAGATCGGCGATGTTCGCTTGATGTGTTTCGATGCGAGCAGCAAATTCGCCCTCGGCGACCCACTCCTGCAAAGTTGCCAGATCCAGATCCAGCAAGATCAAAAGGTGCTCGGCCTGGGCTGCAAAATTCTCCGCGACGGCGCGACCAATACCCTTGGCCGCGCCGGTAATCACAATCGTGCGTGCCTGGCTCATAGCATTTTCAACCCGCCGTTGACGGACAAGACTTCTCCCGTGACGTACAGGCCGCGCTCGGCCAGATACAGCACCGCGTCGGCAATTTCTTCAGGCCGGGCGAACCGTTTGATCAACAGCCGCGACTGGATTTCCTGCTCATGGGCGCCGACCAGGGCTTCACTCATGTCGGTGCTGACGATGCCGGGCGCTACGGCGTTGACCCGGATGTTGCGCGGCGCCAACTCCACCGCCAGTGCGCGCGTCAATGCTTCTACACCGCCTTTGGCCGCGGCGTAGTTGCTCTGGCCCCTGCCGGGCTTTTGCGCGGCCACGGAACTGAGGTTGACGATGCACCCGCTGCGCTGGCGCATCATGCAGGGCAGCACCTGCTGACTGCACAACAGCGTGCCGATCAGGTTGGTCTGGATGACCTCGGTGATGTCGTTCAACGATTGCGTGGCAAGCAAACCGTCCCGGGTAATACCGGCGTTGTTGACCAACAAGTCGATACGCTCGAAACGCTGCTCGACCCGTTCGAAAAACGCCTGAATGCTCTGTGCATCCTTGACATCACACTGCACGGCCAGGCACTCCCGGCCGAGCCCTTCGACCTGCGCCTGCAAGGCAGCGGCAGACGCCTCGTCACGGACATAACTGAAGGCAACCTGATAACCCGCGCCGGCCAGGGCCAGCACGATGGACTTGCCAATGCCGCGACTGCCGCCGGTCACGACAGCTATTTTCTGAGCCATGACCGCTCCTTAAAGTGAGTTTTGAGTTTTGAATTGCGCGAGAGTGAAGCCGTGGGTCGCGGCCAGTGCGCGGACCTGCTGAACTTGCTCGCGGCTGATATCGCCGTAGGAGCCGTGCTGGCTCATACCGGACAAGCCCATCAACACCGACTCGGCCATGCACGCATACAGCTGACCTTTTTTCAGGTAGGCCCGTACGTTGGGCGCCAGGCCGTCGTCGAACGGCGTCTGGACGATGCCGCCGTGCATGTAGAGCAGGTCTTCGCGTTGGCTCGGCAGGTCTTGATGGACGTTCAGCGGCACGGCGATATCGCAGATGACGCTGCGCTCGGCGAAATGTTCGGCGCCGAGGAATGGCTGAGGCGCATTGGCCGCACACAGGACAACCCGTGCGCCCTTGAGGGCGTCGAGATCGTTGGTGACCGTGATGAAAGCGTTCGCGCCAAGGCGCTCATCCACCAGACGGGCGATGTGCAAACCGAGGTCGGCTTTTTGTCCATGTGAGCGCAACAAGTCACAAAAACCATCAAGGGTCAGCAGTCGCTGCGCCAACCGGTCGTGTTCGGCCGTGCCCTTGAGGATCGAACGGGCCGCGTCGGCGTAAATCAGTTGGGCAGTTTTCTCCAGGCGCCGAACCGAGCCGTCACGACCGCTGCCAATCAGAATCAGGTGATCGACGGTGGCGGACAGCACCGAGGCATAGGTCGAGGCAACGTTACCGGCGGCACCGACAACGGCAGCGGTTTGCTCGCGCAATGCCAGACCTTGCTGTACGCAGCCTTGCTCGATGGCTTCGAGCCCCATGCCGATGGTCAGGGCATTGCCGGACGTCAGCGCCATGTCGGCAATCTTCAGCGCCTGACAATTGTTGGTGACGATCGAGGTGTACATCCCAAGGCCGGCGATGCTGCAGCCATCGGCGCGGGCATCGGTGATACGTCTGCCGACTTCGTCGCGAATGGTGTCCAGGTCACCGCTGAGGATGTACTCGGCCATGGCATCCGAATCCATGCACAGCGGGTACAACGTGAACTCCACCGCCATGCCGAGGCGCGACCGGATGATCACCGGGCCGACTGGCGCAGCGCGGCGTTCAGGCTTGGTGCGGTTGATGAACGTGCGTTTTTGTTCCGGGCTCAGGGCTGCCAGCGAGGGATCGACGTCACCGAGGATATCGGCATCGATCAGGTGGTTGATGAACGCTACCCGAGCGACAACTTCGACCTTGGCATCGATGTTTTCAACGGGCTCGGCCACCCGAAAATCGTCCTGACGGGCTGGCACAGCGGGAATCGAGTCCGCGCAGATACCCGCCGCCAACGGGAACGCATCGCCACGGCGCAGCATGTCGCAGACCCGTTGCAGGGCAGCGATCATCCCGTCGATTTCGCTCAGGGTGATACAGGCTGGCGGCTCCAGGCGAATCACGTTGGAGTTGCTGCCCGACGGTGCTACCCGTAACGCTTCGAATTGCAACAGGTAACCGGCGATCAAGTAACCCAAGGCATCGTTGTACTGGGCCGACGCCTGTACCAGCGAGCTGCTGACGCTCAAGTCGTGCAATTCCAAACCCACCAGCAAGCCACGCCCGCGCACATCGGCGATCACATCCGGATAGGCCATCTTCAGTTCATTGAGCGAGGCTTTGAGGTAGGCGCCCTTGGTGCGTATGTCTTTGAGCATCGCGTCGTCATTGGCGAACAACCGACGCAATGCCGACAGCGCGATATGGCAGGACGCATCGTCCTCGGCGAAGGTCGAGCTGTGGATGTAGCTGAACTCGCCTTCGTAGTGGCTGCTGCGGATCACCGTGGCGGCGATTTTCATCAAGCCGCCGCCAAGGGCCTTGGACAGGCAGTAATAGTCGCCTTGCAGGTTGAACTGGCTGCTGGCAAGAAACGTCCCGGTGCGACCAAAACCCGACTGCACTTCATCGACGATCAGCGGGCATTGTTGCTCGTTACACAGCTTGCGCAGCCCCAGATAGAACTCGGCCGCGAACTCGTTGATACCGCCTTCGCCCTGAATCGGCTCCATCAACACGGCGGTAATCCCACTGAACGGCAGTTGCACCACGTTCAGGCGTTCGCCGTCCCATTGCAGGCTCAACCAATGGTGCGTGTGCCGGGCAGGCAATTCCTGCAACTGACGGGGCTGCTGTGGGTCGATGAACTCGACGTTCAGACCAAAACGGGCAAACGGCGCCCGGTACTGACGGCCATAGGTCAGTTGCACGGTATTGACCAATTTGCCGTGGAAGCTGCCGCGCAGGGCGACAAATACCGGTTCGATGTGCAACTGCGCCAGGTTGTGTTGGCGAACGGCTTCAACCACCTGACGCAAGGTCACGCTGTTCAGGGTGGCCGGCAGGACACCCGCCGGCAGGTCGAGGTCGGCCACATCCAGCTCGCGGTAAGCGCGTTCGCTGGCGGTCAGGCTGGCCAGGGTGAAATCGATGTCGTCGAACTGCTTTTGCAGGCTTTTCTGGCGACGGAACTCCGCGTGCTTGACAGCGATTTCCACCGCCTCCGCGCCACTGTTGGAGAAAGTCGAAATATAACGTTCGGTGTTCTTCAGTTCACGATTGAAGGCGTCGCTGAGTTCTCGCCCCAATTGCCCGGCTGCACCGCGGATCGACAATTGTGCGTTGAACGGCACGTCGTTGCGCAACAGCGCACAAAGCTGATCAACAAACTGCGGGTCGTTGTGGCCGAACAGTGCCGCACCGTAACCGCCGAGAAAGTCGGTGACCGTGACCATGTCGCCCTTGGGGTTGCGGTAGAACAACTGGCTACCGAGGGCGCGCTGAAACTCACATCCCAGGCCCAGTGCCTGGAGCAGGCCGACGAATTTTGGCCGAACGAAATCGCGATAATCCATGAATGTCATATCCCTTAAAAATAAAAAAGAGGCGGTCGCCAGCGTCAGTCTTGAGTGACCTTTGCGCTGTAGAGCACTTGATAGGCGGCGCTGAATCCGTTGTCGTCGCGGTTCAGCACCAGGCAATGAGCAAGGCTCGCGGGGTGGGGCGCGCCCTGAATAAACGGCAGGTTCGCCACTGGCTGCTGCAAACCGGCAATCGGCGGCACGCTTTGGGCCTGCAATGCGCAACGCGCAAGAATCAGATCCACCAGGCTCGGCGCCGCGCTAAGAATGCCGTTGATCGCCAACCCACTGGTGATGTGCGAGGCGCGCGCAAGGGCCAGCGTCTGGCATAACACGCGGTCTTTGTGTGCATCGCCGGTGCCGCTGCACACCAACACATCGGTTGGGCTGTCGGGCAGGCTCAAGCGACCGAGGGTGGCATGGGCCGTCATGTCGGCGAGGCAGGCCTGAGGACCGGCCGGCAGGTCTTCGCGCCGACGCAGCACCAATGCTGCCGCGCCTTCCCCGGCAATGCCACCGGTGCCGCGAAGGTCAAACGGCAGCAGAGTGTTCGAGCCGTTGGCGCTGATGGCACCCGCCTGGACCAACCCGGACAGCGCCAGCGCATCCAGCTCGCTGCCCGCACCGACAATGATTGCCGCGTCAATTCGGTTGTCCTGCAAAGCGGCCGTAGCCTCACGCAAGGCTGCCAGGTTGCCGGCGACACCTTGCATATAGGCGTTGCACTCCCCCACCAGTTTCAGCGCCAGGCTGGTGACACCCAGCAAGCAGTTGCTCAAGCTCTTGAGCACCAGAAAAGGGTCCTGGGCACGGTCTTGCAGGATCCGTTTGGCGAACGCCGCCATGTCGGCGACGCCGTCCTGCAGACAGCCGTGCAACAGCTCGGCATAGGATTCCAGAGACGGATGGGTGTAGCCGCCCTGACAGCAATACAAACCGAAACGGACATCCGGCTGCGCATCGGCCAGGCCTGCTTCTGCCAACGCCTGGCGTACCGCGCTGACCCCCCAAATCACTGCCGGCGTGCAGTAACGCTGAAGGTTTTGCGCAAGGTCTTGTCGGCTGCGTTGGTGGTCCTGATCCTGAATTTGCCCGAACGCCACCACGCGTTCGCTGCGGAACCGTCGGGCGTTCAGCGCCGTAATTGCACTGCGCCCTTCGTTCGCGGCTGCCCAAAAAGACTCGACGCCCCAGCCGCTGGGCAACACGCAACCCGCACCGGCAATCGCGACCGCCTGTTTCATCGCGGCGCCTCCCGGTACTTGCCCAGCGCCAGCGAGGTGTTGAGGCCGCCGAAACCGAAGGAGTTGCTCAGGGCAACGTCGACCTTGCGCTTGACCGCTTGATGGGCGCAGTAGTCGAGGTCGCATTGTTCGTCGGCATCATGCAGGTTCAGGGTCGGCGTGATCCGATCATCCCGGCAGGCCAGGGCCGTGAGCATGAACTCCGGGGCTCCGGCGGCCGCAATCAGGTGGCCGAACTGGGATTTGTTGGCCGTCACCAACAACCGCCGATAATGTTCGCGCTCGGCAAACAGGGTCTTGATCGCCAGGGTTTCGGCAGCATCGTTGAGGGGTGTCGACGTACCGTGGGCATTGATCAGATCGACGTGTTGCGGCTCCAGCCCGGCATCCGTCAGGGCCGCCTGCATCGCCAGCACCGCTCCCCGGCCCTGCGGGTCGGGTGCGGTGATTTTGTAGGCATCCAGGCTGCTGCCGAAACCCAGCACTTCGGCGTACGGCGTGGCCCCTCGGGCAAGCGCCCGTTCGAGGGTTTCGAGCACGACAAAACCACCGCCCTCACCCGCGATCAAGCCACTGCGATGGAGGTCGAACGGCCGACACAATTCGGTGCCCCAACGCTGTTCGCTGCTGGCGGCGCCGAGCAGATACAGCGCGGTCATGGTGTCCAGACTCAGTACCGAATCGGCGCCCCCGGCAATGGCCACCTCGACCTCGCCGCGGCGGATCATCTGGAATGCATTGCCGATGGCCTGGGACGCTCCCGCGCAGGCGCTGCTGATATTGATCACCGGGCCTTCACTACGGATGCCATCGGCAATCACCCGCGCAAGGCGGTCGTTGCTCTGACACAGCGAACCGTCAGGATCGACCTGCGCTTGTCGCGCCATCAGTTGAGCCCAGGACGGCGCCTGCGCCGGGTTGTCCGCCAGGCTGAGCAGCATGTCCTGCAAACGATGAGCTGGTACGCCGGACGCTGACAATACCGCCGCGCTGCGCAACTGTTCGGGGCTCAGGCCACTGTCGGCAATGGCTTGGGTGGCCGCAACCCATCCAAAGCGGGTGCGTTTTTCCAGCGCCCCCTCCCAGGCCGGATGGTCTTTCAAGTGCGCGGGCATCAAGCCCATATCCACGGGCGCTGCATAACGCACGGGGAAAGCACCCGCCTCGACACCTTCCGGTTGCCATGGCCGAATGCAATGCTCGCCGGCCAACATTTTTTGCCACATGGACTGCCACTCGAAACCGAAGCCGGTGACGGCGCCCATGCCCGTGATCACGATCCGTGTGGGGCTCATGGATAACTCTCCATTGTCTCTTTGTCCGACGACGCTCTGGCCAGCAACACCGCGCCCCAATGCCCACCTCGGCTGTGTTCGAGCAACAACGTGTAACGGCTGGAACCCAGTGCCCAGGTCACAGCGATTTCGGTGAGCAAGGCGCTGCTGCCCAAGTCACCTACCAACGCCTTTGAGTGTTCGAGGGTGTGCCCCGATTGGCTGAACAACGCGGCAATCTGCGGATCCTGTGCGTCGGCGACGACTTGCCCGACATCGCTGAGGCACAGTTTTTCGTTGCTCAAAGCACGCTCAATGACGTCGCGACCAACCGCCAGTCCACGCTCGGGTTGCGCGCTGTAACCACGGGCAAACCCGACAATGCGCAACGCAGATTGAGCAGCGCTGCCCGGGTTGGTCGTCAGCAACAGTGCCGCAGCACCTTCGCCGAAAACCCACGGGCCAGGGTTCACAGGTGGGTGAGTAGCGTCACGCAGGTACAACGCCGGAGTGATGTTCGGACTGCTACTGATGACGACGGCAGCATCGGCACGGCCTTCGCTCAGATGGCCGGCGGCATCCATCAAAGCATCCAGCCCCGCATTGCCCTGGGAGCAAAAGCCGCCCATGGGGCCCTTGCAACGCAAGGCCTCAGCCGCGTGGGCCATGACGCTGCTGTTGAGCATCATCAGCGCATGCAGCGGCGGAGTGTGGGCAAAGAATTGCGCCAAGAGATCCGCCGGTTGTTCACCAATGGCGCGCACTGCATCCCAGCACGAGCTCGGGCCATCCACTTCCGGAATGGCAGCGGTCAATGCGATCCGCCCCTCGGGCAGTTCCAGCCCACGCAAGGTCTCGGCGAGACGGCCGGCGCAATACAGCAGACGCGCCCCCTGAGGCTCAAGGCTGCGGGACAACTTGCGGTCGTACACACCGGCCGGCAAGGCAGGCGCTGCAACACAATGGGCCAGGCGTGCGGGGTCGAAATCCAGCGGTTGCGCCGCCTGAGGTTGACTGTCACGAGACGCACATTCAGTACCGGCGGCGTTGAGTACCGACGCAGCGGTGATGTAAACGGCTATTGAATTGGATCTGGTCATTTCATGCCCTGCCCAGCACCAACGAACTGTTCACGCCACCAAACCCGAAGGAGTTGGAGAGCACGACATTGATCGGTTGCTGCAACGGTTCGCAAAGGAATTTCAACTCCGGAAATTCAGATTTTTCCGGCTGAAAATTGAGGGTCGGCAAGGCCACGCCCAACTGAATGCTCATCAACGACAGCACCGCCTCAATGGCACCACTGCCGGCCAATGAATGCCCAACGGCAGATTTATTGGCGGTGAACGTCATCTGCTCCAGGGTTTCGCCGAAGACCTGCGCCAAGCCCAGGGCCTCGCAACGGTCATTGGCCTGGGTCGACGTACCGTGAACATTCACATGGTCCACAGCCGCACTGATCAGTTCGGCATCGGCCAGGGCCGCCGTCATGCAGTCGGCATACTTGCTGCCGTCGCGACTGCTGGAGGTAATTTTTTCTGCCTCGCACAGGTTCGCGTAACCCAGCACCCGGCCCAGCGAACAGGCCTGACGACGCTCGGCATGCTCGCGGGATTCCAGCACCAACAGCGCCGCCCCTTCACTCAGCACAAAGCCGCAGCGGTCCGGCATAAACGGCCGGCTCTGTTCTTGTGGGGAAAAGTCCACTCGCTGGCAGAGTGCGCCCAGCCCATCAAAGCTGTAGTAGGACAACTCATGGGCCATCAACTCCACCGCGCCACACAATGCCAGGTCGATCTCGCCACGGGCGATCGCTCGATAGGCGCTGCCGATGGCCATGGTGCCGGCAGCACAGGCATCGGAATGTGTGGAGATATGGTCACGTACACCCAACCATTCGGCGAGATAGCGGGTTTGCTGATCGACCCGCCGGGCAAACGCCCCACCGCTGAGGGTGTGGTTATCCAGGTAGTGGTCGAGATCGACCCGCCCCTGATCGTCCATGTAACGGCTGGCGTCCCGCAAATCACCGCTCTCGCAATGTTTGTTGGCCCCGACAAAAATGCCGCTGGCGACTCGGGCAAATGCGCCGTCGGCCAACCCGGCATGGGCCAGCGCCTGACGGGCCACGTAATGCGCCAGCCATTCCTGGCGGGAGGTGGTCTGCAGATCACCCGGGAAGGCCGCCGCGATGACCTGCCATTGTTGCTCATCGATAAATCCGGCCGCCGGGTTAGCAAACCCCAGTTCGGCAAACGCCGGGTGCTGGCGAATGCAGGAACGCTTTTCGCTGATCGTCCTGAACAGCGAGGCCGCATCCAGTGCCGTGGGAGCCACCAGACCATAGCCGGTGACCAGAACCTCTCGGGCCTGCATCAAGGCAACCCCTACGCCGAGGTTTTCAACTGGGTGGCCGCGTACTGCTCAACCAACAGACGCGAGATCGAGTCACCGTCCAGAGGGGTCAGGCGGGCACTGCAACCGCCACACACCACTTGTTTACGTTCATTGAGTTGGGCGTGAACCGCGCCACACTCAGGGCAGGTCTCGGGGAGGTAGTTGAAAACGTTATGGCATTGCTGCGCCCAGTTACGTACGGTGGTGGCCGCGAAGACTTCGCCCGGCTGCATACCCGCGCGCAACTGGCCCGGCGCATAAGCGCTGAGGCTCTGTTCCAGCAATGCCACGCCGTCCTGCGTGATACGGCCTTTTTCGACAAACCGGGTGGCGTCGCCGAACACCGCTACCGCGTGATCCAGCACGCTGGTTTTCGGCAAGGTGCAACCGTACTGACGGCCCAGTTGGAAGCTCAGGTCGACAATGTCCAGCGAGTCGGCACTGAGGTCGTCTACGATACTGCTGTGCTCTGCAACGTCGTCCCTATCCATCACCAGCAATTGCGCAAGAATCTCCCGTGTACTGCTGATAACGCTGTCCAGTTCCAATGGATTGTTCATTGAATATTTCCCTACAAAAGCAGCATTGAATGAATGAAGTCATCAGGCCCAAAAAAGCTGTTTTCAGGCCAAATCTAGCGAGGGCCGGGAGTCTAAAGTCTCCCCTTAAGGGGAGAGTCAACTTGCCATCCCGACGCGCCCTGTAACCCTTGGCTTAGGTACCTCAATGGTGCTTGGACAGGGATCGTTAAATGACAAAATCGATTGCCTAAAACAGCACGAAAGTTCCAGATCAGGCGCCCGAAAAAAGAGCACGTCGAGAGCGCAAGCTGCTCATCTGATCATCCCTGCCTTTTCATGGATCATGGGGGCCCCTGTTCCAGAGGATTGCCACACTTGGGGACATATCTGGGGCATGCCATGGAGGACCTTGAACCAGGCCCGAACCCTGCCACCTACAACAGGCCGCTTAAGGCCAGCGAGCGGGTTCAGCGACAAAAGCACCGACCCAGCCGGCGCAACCAGGCCTTACGCCAGCACAACATCAGGCTTACGCCGATTCCGCAGGGCACCTGCGCGCAGCATTACCCGGCACTGCCGGGCGTCAAAGCGGATATCGGCCGCACTACGAGCGTTGAGGCTCAGACGGCTGCCATCGGCGAGCAGCAGGGTCTTGCGCTCGCCGGTGGCGGTGTGAGCGTCGGCCAGCAGGTCGGCCACCGGGGCCAGGCGGTTGAGCACACTGACGCCACCGGCCCCCAACAGCCACAGAGCCAGGCCCTTGCCCAGCAGGTTTCGCCGCGAAGGGTTAGGCAACGCGCGCAAGGCGCAGCTGGCTACCCGTACCTGGCTGGCAGTTCCTGCAGATCAGCCAGCGCGGTCTCGAGCACACTAGAGCCAAGTCCTCAGCCAACGAGTTTTTACAACTGGGTATCTATCGATCCCCCTTCATTTTCCCCGCCCGACCATCAACCAATGCCTGGATCTCCTTGAAGACATCCGAAGCCAGACTGGCCGGGACGCCCCAATAATCAAAGATCCCGCCTTCATCTCGGTGTTGGCCGCAGGTGACGAAAACACCTGTACCAAAGCGCTGTTTCAGACGAGTTGCCAACCAGCCTACAAACCCGCTGTTGTCTGCGCCCTCGGGGAAATGGAAACGGAAGACGCCGAATAACTCCTGGTCGACGGCTTCGCAAGGGACCAGTTGACTCCACACCTTGTCATCTCGAACGAGGGCCAGTGCGCCAGGATCTACCGCACGAGGAAAAGATGACAAAGGAAACTCCAAAAACGCATATGTGCCAGTAAAGAACCGGACACGCGCCTGGGTCGTCACGCGTAACAGCCGGCGCTCCGTCTCTTCCGCCGTTTCATGCGATATGTTCACCATTTCCAGATCTCCGCTCCAAGAAGTACAAGACGCTTACTTTGATTGACCCGGGACATGTTAAGCAGGAAGATCTTCAAGATAAACGCTTGATACAGAACAACATTGACAACTAAAGGTTGTAAATATGGACAAGCTGAAAAGTATGGCGGCGTTCGTGGCGGCAGCCGAATCAAACTCGTTTTCGGCAGCGGCGGCACTACTGGGCGTAACCCCGCAACTGATTGCCAAACAGGTTGGCAATCTGGAATCTCAGCTAGGTCTCAAACTGATCACCCGAACCACCCGCCGTCAAAGCTTGACCGCCTTGGGTGAAGCATACTATTCGCGCTGCAAGGCAATCCTGAACGACGTTGAAGACGCCGACGCGCTGGCGCTGGCAGCGAACTCAACGCCACGCGGAAAAATCAGGATCAGCGCGCCCTACAATTACGGCTCGCATCGATTAATTCCATTCCTTACCCAGTATCTAACGCGTTACCCCGAAACGGAAATCGAGCTGGAATTGACAGACCGGTTTGTGAACATCGTGGAAGAGGGATTCGAAGTCGTCTTCCGCTTGGGAAAACCTCAACTGGCCGACAGTGCAGCATTGGTTCAACGCGGCTTGAAGCCTTTCAGGATGTTCGCCTGCGCATCCCCTGCTTATCTGTCGCGCAGAGGAACGCCGGTCCATCCCGAGCAACTCGTGGACCATGATTGTCTGGGCTACCTGTTTTCCGATCGAATGACGGACAAGCTTTGGCGATTCACCAAAAACATGCAGACGTTCACGATCCCCATTGCGAGTCGACTGAACGTCAACAACACCCAGGCCAAGGTGAACGCGGCGTTGTCGGACTTCGGTATCACGCTCTGTGTCGAGGACGTGCTCATGCCTTACGTGCAACGAGGTGAATTGGTCGTACTCTTTGAGGACTTCGAAGGACCCACCTACCCCGTCAACCTGATCTACCCAGCCGACCGTCGTCCCTCGGCAAAGGTCAGGCACTTCATCGACGAAGCCGTCGATGCGTTGGGCAGAAGCAGCAGCGAGGGCTGATAGCGACGCTCAGCGGACGGGCACTGGATGCCCTGCGCCGGCTTTCGTCATCGCTGAGAAACCACTCAGTGTGGTGAGTTCGAATTCCAAGGCAGTTTGTCACTGCGCTGGCCGTAGCGGACGGTCAGCGCAAGGCCTGAGGTTGAGTTGGCCCACCCCTGGATTCGCGTTTAAACCGGTGTCACACCGATTTCAAGGCAATACGCCTCGGTTGCTTGCTCAATCAGCTTGATGTTCTTGTTGGCGCGTACCAACAGGAAACCACCCAGTGCAATCATGATGATGCCCGGCACCAGCAAGAACAGCATGGGTACCCCCAGAATGATACAGAACCAACCGACCAGCTTGAGGAATTTGGAACCCTTAAGGAGCATGTTTTTCTGCGTGAAAATGGCATCCGGGTCTTTGCTACCCAGCATTTTGTAACTGCCAATAATTTCCCGCTCGTTCGACATCCACATATGTTTCTTAACATCCATTTAATGTGTGAAATTTACGCCACCGCACCTCTTGCGCTGTCGAAATGTCAAGAGGCTTTTTAGGCAGTTGCTGCGAGCCACCCTTGCACCTTGCTTGGCTCAGGCCCTGGCGGGCGCGTGAACCGGCGGCGATTTAATCATGGTGAAGGGAGGTCATTCAATAGTTTAAACTGTACATAACTCATTGAATTAGCAGGGACCTTGCGCTGCCGGTGTCAACCACCGCGTTGAATTCTTCGCGCTCATGCCCCTCCCACAAAGTCTACGTCGCACTCTCGAATTGAGTTCTCTGCGTGACAGCGCAACCCGGAAAGGCTAGGGGGTCTTCTACAGGGACCGCGCAAGCTTTTAGAGCAAGGCAGTTACCCTCTTCTCTTGTACAACCGTCCGCAAGACCAAATGCCTGCCTATTCAACTATCCTGCCTGTCAAACCGCGCACTTCAGCATCTGGCTTGTCAGCACGCTGCGATATTGCTAGTGTCGATCCATGACCAACCATTACCTCACCTCGACCACCGCGACCACGACCGCTGAAGGCGGAGCGTGTGAGGTGTCGTGAGCTGATAGCAGACGAACTTCAAAGGCCCGCCAGTGATGGATAGGGCCTTTTTTTATGCCCGTGCGTCGCTGGTTCAAACGCAAGGAGATGCATCCATGTATGCCCTGTTGATACTCGACATCCAAGTGGGACTTGTTCATGGCACTGAACGGCCCTGGCGCTGTGGGGAGTTGTTGGAAACCTTGAATGCTCTAATGGATAAGGCGCGGAGCGCAGCAGCTCCGATTTTTCTCGCGCGCCATATCGGGCCAGCCGGATCTCCAATTGAATCAGGTAGTCCGTTGACAATGATTGCTGAGGAATTGAACCTGCTGGGTGGAGAAGTAGTGTTCGAGAAGCGGAGGCCCAACGCCTTCGAAATGACCGAGCTGGCAGCCAGTTTGCGCTCTTGCGGCGCTACCGGTGTGGTAATTACGGGAATGAAAACCCAGTACTGCGTAGACAGCACCTGCCGTGCTGCCCGTGATCTTGGCTTTGATGCTGTACTCGTCGCGGACGGCCATACCTGTTCAGATACGCCCGTGATGAAAGCTGAGGATATCGTTGCTCATCACAACGCAACGCTCGATGGCCCGTTTTGTCAGCTGGTTCGTGCTGAAGAATGGCGCTTCTAGTTGAGCCTGGTAACCCCGGTTCGATAGCCATCACTCGCAACCGGCAGGTCGACCTGTCGGTTTCGAGACACTGGGCGGTAGCCAAGCTGTTACCAACCCCAAACAGCGATACTTAAAGGCCCAGGTCTTCTCCGTGAGTTTCCTGGGGCATCGGATCATCTGGCATCTGCGACCTTGACGTTCCCCAGCCGGTGTTGCTGTCATTCATTGCTCGACCCAGCGAATTCATACTACGTTACGTAACATGCTATTGGGACGAATAGTGAACCTGTGGCGCATTGATTCAAGTCACGATGACGGGTCATTCGCCAAGGCTCTCCAGGTAGCCCACCGAGGGCACGAAAAACAGCCCTCCGGTCATCGCCCGGCTGTAGTCCAGCAAGCGGTCGTAGTTGCCTGGCGGCTTGCCGACGAACATGTTTTCCAGCATCTGCTCGATCGGTGCCGGCGAACGAGCGTAGCCAATGAAGTATGTGCCGAACTCTCCGGCACCAGGGCGGCCGAAGGGCATGTTGTCGCGCAGGATCTTGAATTCCTGACCGCCTTCTTCCAGTGTCGTGAGCGAACTGTGCGAACAGCTGGGTTTGATCGAGGCGTCCAATTCGATATCGGAAAGTTTTGTCCGGCCGATAATGTGCTCTTGCTGCACGGTGGATAACGCTTCCCAGCCTTTCATATCGTGCAGGTACTTCTGTACCAGCACATAGCTGCCGCCACTGAAGTGCGGATCTTCATCGCCGACCAACGTGAACCTGGCCACTTCCCGCGCCCCAGGGTTTTCCGTGCCATCGACGAAACCGATGATGCTGCGCATGTCGAAGTAGCGGAAACCCTGCACCTCATCGACCACCGTCACCGCTTGCCCAAGGCGCTTGACCACCAGCGCGGCCAGTTCGAAACACAGGTCCATGTGCTCGGCGCGTATGTGCAGGAGAATGTCCCCCGGCGTGGCGACAGCCTTGCGCTGACCACTGCCGAACTCCCTGAAAGCGTGCAGGCCGAGCGGTCGCGGGGCACCGAACAGGCCGTCCCAGACCGCCGCGCCGAAACCGATGACGCAAGACAGGTTACCGCTCGGCACCCGTTTGCCGACCGAGCGAACCAGGCCGCCAAGGTCGGCGCACAGGGCACGCACGCGGTCGCGGCTGTCATTGCCGGGATTGAGCGTCGCCACCAGGAAGATTGCGCTGCGGGTAACCGCACTGTCGACGGCCTGGGGTTCGATTTCGAGATCATCCATAGAAACGCTATCCTTGATGCAGTTTTGAAAGTTCGGTGGATTGCCGCGCATTCAATGAGCCGAATGACATTGGCAGCGCCGCAGTGAAGCATCGCGGTCAGGCACGCCTGTACAGGTGATGTACCCCTGCACCAGCGTGCGTCACCGCTCGACACCTAGTGATAGGCATCCCCTGCCTGCACCTTGCCGCGGAATACGTGGTAGCTCCAGAAGGTGTAGCCCAGAATGATCGGAATGATGAACAGCGCGCCAATCAGAGCGAACAACTGGCTGGTCAGCGGCGCAGCGGCCTGCCACAGGGTGATGCTGGGCGGCACGATGTTCGGCCAGATGCTGATCGCCAGGCCCAGGTAGCCCAGGAACACCAGCCCCACCACGGCGATGAACGGCAGGTGCGAGTGACGCTTGCGCAGGGCCTTCTGGATCACCACCACGGCCAGCACCGCCAGCACCGCGATCAGCGCCGAACGTAGCCAGTGACTGGCACCGAACCAACGTTGGGCGATGTCATCATGCAGCCAGGCAGTCCAGGCACAGATCACCACGATCACCATTGCCAGCAGGTAGGTCAGCGGCCGGCTGTAGTGACGCATGCGCGATTCGAGCATGCCGTCGGTCTTGATCAGCAGCCAGGTGCTGCCCAGCAGCGCGTAAGTCAGCAGCAGGCCGACACCACAGAACAACGGAAACGGCGCCAGCCAGTCCCATCCCGTGCCCGCGAACTGGCGGCCCACCACCGGGATGCCGGAGATGTAGGTGCCGATGGCTACCCCCTGGAAGAAGGTCGCCAGCACCGAACCGCCGATGAACGCCTTGTCCCACAGATGGCGCTTGGCCGGATGGGCCTTGAAGCGGAACTCGAAGGCCACGCCACGGAAGATCAGCCCGGCCAGCACCAGTACCAGTGGCAGGTAAAGGGCCTCGAGGATCACCGAGTAGGCCAGCGGGAAAGCGCCGTACAACGCCGCCGCGCCCAGCACGGCCCATGTCTCGTTGCCGTCCCACACGGGTGCCACGGTATTCATCATCACGTCACGATCACTGGAGTCGCTGATCAACGGGAAAAGGATGCCCAGCCCCAGGTCGAAGCCGTCCATGACCACGTACATCATCAGGCCGAAGGCGATGATCACGCCCCAGATGACCGACAGGTCGATACCTTGAATTGCCATTGTCCTGCTCCTTCTCAATCGGCGACGGACAGCGGGCGACGCGCAGTGGCCAGCGAATCCGGTTGCTCAGGGGTCGGGGGAATGTCATGTGCGGCCGGGCCCTTGCGCACCAGGCGCATCATGTAGCCGATCCCCACGGTGAACACCGAGAAATAGATGATCACGAACGCCGCCAGGGTCATGCTCATCTGCAAGGCGCTGTGGTTGGATGCCGCATCGGTAGTGCGCAGCATCCCGTAGACCACCCATGGCTGACGGCCCACTTCGGTGGTGAACCAGCCGGCCAGCATGGCGATCAGCCCCGACGGCCCCATCAGCAGGGCGAACCAGAGGAAGGCACGGTTGCGGTACAGCGCGGCGTTGCGGCGCAACACCAGGGCCAGCAGCGCGCAGGCCAGCATCAGCATGCCCAGCCCGGCCATGACCCGGAAGCTCCAGAAGATGATCGTCGAGTTGGGGCGGTCTTCCTTGGCAAAGCTCTTCAGGGCCGGGATCTGCTTGTCCAGGCTGTGGGTCAGGATCAGGCTGCCCAGGTATGGAACCTCGATATTGTAGCGAGTGGTTTCAGCGGCCATGTCCGGCAGGCCGAACAGCACCAGTGGCGAGGCTTCACCCGGCTTGTTTTCCCAGTGCCCCTCGATGGCAGCGATCTTCGCCGGCTGGTGCTCCAGGGTGTTCAGGCCATGGGCGTCACCAACCACCACCTGCACGGGCGTGGCGATAAGCACCATCCACATGGCCATCGACAGCATCTTGCGCACCTGCGGGGTGTCGTGCCCACGCAGCAGATGCCAGGCAGCCGAAGCACCGACGAAGAACGCGGTGGACAGGAACGCAGCCAGCGCCATGTGCGCCAGCCGATAAGGGAACGACGGGTTGAAGACAATCTTGAACCAGTCCAGTGGCACCACGCGGCCATCGACTATCTCGATGCCCTGTGGCGTCTGCATCCAGCTGTTTGAAGAGAGGATCCAGAACATCGAGATAAGCGTGCCTATGGCTACCATGATCGTGGCGAAAAAGTGCAGCTTGCGCCCTACCCGCCCCCAGCCGAACAGCATCACCCCCAGGAAGCCCGCTTCGAGGAAGAACGCGGTCAGCACCTCGTAGGTGAGCAAAGGGCCGGTCACGCTACCGGCAAAATCGGAGAAACGCGCCCAGTTGGTCCCGAACTCGTAGGCCATCACCAGGCCCGACACCACGCCCATGCCGAAGTTGACGGCGAAGATCTTCGACCAGAATTTGTACAGGTCCTTGTAGACCGGGTTGCCGGTTTTCAGCCAGCAGCCTTCGAGCACGGCCAGGAAGCTGGCCAGGCCAATGGTGATGGCCGGGAAAATGATGTGGAACGAGACCGTGAAGGCGAACTGAAGCCGCGCCAGGTCCAGTGCACTCAGATTCGACATGACAATATCCTTGTGGACAGGCAGGCCCCTGCCCGGGCGGCAGCCACGGAGGGGCCGCACGCCCGCGGGCCTGCAGTCGGTAGATGAAGAAAGTGAGGGTTATTCGGCGACGGCGTGGATCAGAGCATCCGGCTGTGCGCGCTCAAGGCGTATGGCGACAAACTTCGACGTGGGCGTGAAGGTCTCGTCGCCGTAGCTTTCCAGAGGAACCAGCGGGTTGGTCTCCGGGTAATAGGCGGCCGCCTGGCCTGCGGGAATGTCGTAGGCCACCAGTGTGAAGCCGCTGACCCGTCGCTCCAGCCCGTCCTCCCACAGCGACACCATGTCCACCTTGTCACCGGGCGCGAAGCCTAACCGGTGGATGTCGGCCTCGTTGGCGAAAACCACTTCACGCAGGCCGAACACACCACGGTAGCGATCGTCCAGACCGTACAGGGTCGTGTTGTACTGATCGTGCGAACGCAGGGTCTGCAGGATCAGGTCAGGTTTGTCGCCACGTGCCAGCACCGCTTCATTGACCAACTGTGCCGGCAACCGGGTGGCAGTGAACTGCGCCTTGCCGCTGGGGGTGTTCCACTCGCGTTCGGCTGCGGCGTTGCCCAGGTAGAAGCCACCCGGATGTTGCAGGCGTGCATTGAAGTCGGTAAAGCCGGGGATAGTGTCAGCGATCAGGTCGCGGATGCGCGCGTAATCAGCCACCACCCACTCCCAGTCGATCGGCCGGTCACCCAGAGTGGCCTTGGCCATGCCGGCGATGATCGCAGGCTCGGAACGCAGCAACGGCGAGCGCGGTTTCAACTGGCCATGGGAGATATGCACCATGCTGAAGGTGTCTTCAACGGTGATGCCTTGCGGGCCTTCGGCCTGGACATCGATCTCGGTACGGCCCAGGCAAGGCAGGATCAACGCATCTCGTCCAGTGACCAGGTGCGAACGGTTAAGCTTGGTGGCGATGTGCACGGTCAGCTCGCAATTGCGCAACGCCGCGTGGGTCCGCGGGGTGTCCGGGGTGGCCTGGGCGAAGTTGCCGCCCAAGGCGATGAACACCTTGGTACGGTGGTCCTCCATCGCCTGAATCGCCAGCACGGCGTTGTGCCCGTGACCACGTGGCACATCAATGCCGAAACGGCGTTGCAGGTTGTCGAGCAGCCAGGTCGGCGGTTTTTCATCGATGCCCATGGTACGGTCACCCTGTACGTTGCTATGGCCACGTACCGGCGACAGACCGGCGCCCGGGCGACCGACGTTGCCACGCAACAATTGCAGGTTGACGATTTCCTGCACGGTCGGCACCGAGTGCCGGTGCTGGGTCACACCCATGGCCCAGCACATGATCACCCGTTCGGCCTTGCGATACATGCGCGCCGCCAGCTCGATCTCTGCCTTGCTCAGGCCCGACTGCTCGACGATGTGATCCCACGAGGTGGCATCGACCTGCGCCAGGTAGTCTTCCATGCCGTCGGTATGAGCCTTGATGAAGGCATGGTCGAACACCGGCGGCATGCCATTGGCCTGGGCCTCGCGCTCCCACTGCAGAAGAAACTTGGCCATGCCACGCAGCACTGCCATGTCACCGCCCAGAGCCGGGCGGAAGTAAGCGGTGTTGGTCGGCTCGGAGCCGTTGCTGAGCATCTCGAAAGGGTGCTGCGGGTGCTGGAAGCGCTCCAGGCCACGCTCCTTCAGCGGATTGAAACACACCACCTGGGCGCCACGCTCCACGGCCTCTCGCAGCGGTTCGAGCATGCGCGGGTGGTTGGTACCGGGGTTCTGGCCAATGACGAAGATCGCGTCGGCTTCCTCAAGATCATGGAAAACCACGGTGCCCTTGCCCACGCCCAGGGTACTGGACATGCCCAGGCCGCTGGCCTCGTGACACATGTTCGAGCAGTCGGGGAAGTTGTTGGTGCCGAAGGTACGCACGAACAGCTGATACAGGTAAGCCGCCTCGTTGCTGGCGCGGCCCGACGTGTAGAAGTCGGCCTGATCGGGCGACTCGAGGCTGTTCAGGTGCTTGGCGATGAGTGCAAAGGCCTCATCCCAGCTTATTTCCACGTAGTGGTCGGTAGAGGCGTCGTAACGCATGGGGTGGGTCAGGCGGCCCTGATACTCGAGCCAGTAATCGCTCTGCTCGAGCAAGGCGCTCACGCTGTAACGGGCGAAGAAGTCGGGGTCGACCGAGCGGCCGGTGGCCTCCCAATTGACCGCCTTGGCGCCGTTCTCACAGAACTTGACCATGCCGCTCTCGGGCGACTCACCCCAGGCGCAGCCGGGGCAGTCGAAACCACTGTCCTGGTTGGTCTTGAGCATCATGCGGATGTTCTTGACGGCGTTCTCGCTGCCCAGCCAGGCCTTGGTCACGCTCTTCAGTGCACCCCAGCCGGCAGCCGGGCCATTATAACTTTTGATATGTTCTTCTTCGTTCATCAGGGTCACCCTTGATCGCGACAGGCAAATTAACATGCTCGAAGTTTGACGTCATTTGATCCATCAACTTCGACACTGCTGACACGTACAGGCTATTTTTTGCGACGCACTATCGTCAAATCAAAAGTAATTAAGACTTCATCAGTATTCTCTATCACCCAGTCATGATAGAGAACACTGATGAACTGGTAACTAAATATGATTGGACGCTGTTACCTGCAGTTTTTAAGCTGCTGTCGCGCTGAACTTCGAATACTGCCGCTTTTGCCTCTGGACGCCATCGTACGCATCATCGAAGGCGACGTGCTCGGCGCCCTGGGCTGCCTCGAGGTGCCGCTTTTCACCCCGTCGAGATGGCGTAGCCATCCATGACGCTGTTGGCCCAAGGTGGCAAGTCGATAGCCGCGCGCAGGTCCTGGGCCAGCACGCGTCCATCGGCGTGGCGCAGCGAGACCTGCTCACACGCGGTCAACGGCGTCGCCCTGGCCATCGCCAAGAGCTGGCGCAACGCTTCATCGACCGCCATCAATGCGCTCACGAGCGTGTCCCGCACGGGTTGGCCACCTTCAGGTGGGGCACGAAGTTGCACGGGCGATGCCGGGCGTCCAGTTGCTCGACAAGGATGCCCTCCCAGGCGGTACGGCAGGCACCGGTGGAGCCCGGCAGACAGCACACCAGGGTGCCGTTGGCCAGGCCCGCCAAGGCACGGCTCTGCACCGTGGAGGTGCCTATATCGAGGATCGACAGGGCGCGGAACAACTCGCCGAAGCCATCGATGTGCTTATCCAGCAGGCAGTTGACCGCCTCCGGGGTGCTGTCGCGCCCGGTAAAGCCAGTGCCACCAGTGATCAACACCACTTGTACGCCATCATCGGCGATCCAGCCGGCGACCTGCGCGCGGATCTTGTACAGGTCGTCCTTGAGCAACACCCTGGCCACAAGGCGATGCCCCATGTCCACCGCGCGACTGGCCAGCAGCACGCCGGAAGTATCGGTTTCGAACGTACGGGTATCGCTGACCGTCAGCACGGCAATATTCAGCGGAACGAACACGGCATCGGGCTTGGCACTCATATTCTGGCACTCTGATAATTCGACAATACGCCCGGGAAACTAGAGCGCCACCGACAACGTGTCCAATCGATAATACCCAACACATAATAAGCGGCCTCTATCAGATTTCTTCATCGACCCGCTCTATCACTTCTTCGTTATTTCTCATTGGACGATATTTAAACTTCATTTTATTTTTCGCTGCCTTGAAGCCTGGCCGCGTTCACCTGTTCAAGTGCCATGCCTCGATGATTTCGTATTTTCAATCCCGATCGGCAAGGCGCCCCATGGATATCAAACAACTCAAGTTCCTGATTGCCCAGGACCAGACCCGGCATTTCGGTCAGGCCGCTGCCTTGTGCCATATCACCCAGCCGACTCTGTCCATGCGCCTGCGCAACCTGGAAGATTCACTGGGCCTGATGCTGGTCAACCGTGGCCAGCGTTTCGAGGGTTTCACCGAGGCTGGCGAGCGGATCCTCGCCTGGACCCGCACCCTTCTGGCCGCCTACGACGGGCTGCAGGCCGAAGCTGCCAACTGCCGTGGGCGCATTGTCGGCAGCCTGCGCATTGGTATGGTGCCGCTGTCAGGGTTCAACGTGATGGACCTGCTCAAACCGCTGATCAGCCGCTACCCGCAACTGCAGGTGCAGCTGTCGTCGCCGAGCTCGGAACAGGTCACCGACGGGCTGAGCCGCAACCAGCGTGGCAGCCCTGCCCCTGAACGACATGTGCAAAGCGGCCGACCGCAGCTGCAGATCGACTGGCTACGCCTGCTGCGCAAGTCCGGCGGGCGCTCGGGCCTGTACCAGGCCGAGGTGGCGCCATGATCCGGGTGAACTACTTCGCCCGCTATCGCGAACTGCTCGGCAGCGAGGGCGAGACACTGCAATGGGAACCCGCGCTGGCCACCCTGCGCGACCTGCGTGAGCGCCTGGTTGGCCGTGGCGGTCCATGGATGCAAACCCTCGGCCAGGCCAACCTGATGTGCGCGCGCAACCAGGAACTGTGCACCCTGGACACACCATTGTGCGATGGTGATGACATCGCTTTCTTTCCACCAGTCACGGGGGGTTAGACACCTGGGCCAGGCGGGCCGCCTGGCCTGGCGGTGCAGGCCCGGGCTACGACCGCACTATCAACCTCGCAACATGTGGACCGCCAGGCCGGCCAAGGCGCAGGTGAACAGTACCTGGATCACGCCACGCTTGAAGCGGAACAGGGCCACTGCGGCAGCGATGGCGATCAGTGCGCAAGGCCAGTCGAACGCCCCGCTGAAACCCTTTGGCCAGAGCACGTGGTAGCCGAAGAAGATGGCGAGGTTCAGGATTACGCCCACCACTGCGGCCGTGATCCCCGTCAGCGGTGCGGTGAACTTCATTTCGTTGTGGGTCGACTCCACCAACGGGCCACCGGCGAGGATGAACAGGAACGACGGCAAGAAGGTGAACCAGGTGACGAGGCTCGCCGCGACTGCACCGGCAAGGAACGGGTTTTGCTCACCGAACATCGGATGCACGTAGCCACCGAGGAAGCCGACGAAGGCGACCACCATGATCAATGGCCCTGGCGTGGTTTCTCCCAAGGCGAGGCCATCGATCATCTGGGTGGGTGACAGCCAACCGTAGTGCCCGACGGCGCCCTGGTAGACATAAGGCAGTACGGCGTAAGCGCCACCAAAGGTCAAAAGCGCGGCCTTGGTGAAGAACCAGCCCATTTGCGTCAAGGTGCCGTCCCAGCCAAACGTCAACGCCAGCAGCCCCATGGGCAACGTCCAGAGTACTGCGCCGATCAGGACCAGGCGCAGCAAATGCCCCACCCGAAAACGCGCATGCTCAGGCGTTGGTGTGTCATCGTCGATCACGGCCGGACCGTAACTGCTCCTGGCAGCCCCATGACCGCCACCGATCGCGAATTTGCCGGGCGCGAAGCGACCGCCCACATAGCCGACGATGCCGGCAACCAGCACGATCAGCGGGAACGGCACATTGAGGGCGAAGATGGCCACGAACGATGCTGCGGCCATGGCCCACAGCCAGCCGTTTTTCAGCGCGCGCGCGCCGATCCGGTGAGCCGCGTGAACGACGATCGCCGTGACTGCAGGCTTGATGCCATAGAAGATCCCCGCCACCACCGGGACCTCGCCAAAGGCAATATAGACCCAGGACAAGCCAATCAGGATGAACAGCGAGGGCAACACGAACAGTACGCCGGCAATCACCCCACCCCAGGAGCGGTGCATGAGCCAACCGATGTAGGTGGCCAGCTGCTGTGCCTCGGGGCCTGGCAACACCATGCAGTAGTTCAGCGCATGCAGGAACCGCTTCTCGCTGATCCAACGCCGGCGCTCGACCAGTTCCTGGTGCATGATCGAGATCTGCCCGGCAGGCCCGCCAAAGCTGATGAAGCCCAGCTTGAGCCAGAACAGAAACGCTTCAAACAAGCCAATCGGCTGCCGGGCAGCTTGTGATTGAGGCTGTCCGCCTACTGCGGAGGTGGTATCAACCATTTTGGACTTCCTCGCTTGCGAAAGCCGTCAGCAGGCCATCGATGACAATTAACGACAGCGGCCAAGCGACTCAGGCCGGGCTGCTGAACAACAAAACGTTCGATGAAGGTTTCGAAACAGACGCGCTGCCGACATGACTGTACGTGGCACCATCGAAGTCGAAGCCGAGCGCATCACCCGGGCAACCTTCAGGGCGGTCCAACCCGATGAATCGGGTGTCGGTATCGATAAAGCGAAGAATCAACCAGGCATATGCCAGCCCTGCAGCCTGCAATTTCTTCAATCAGCCTGGCGTACTCATTGCTCCGGTCGAACAGCCATACAGATTACTCAACATAAACATTTATTTTTCTACAGCAAGCGGAACCAACAGAAAATCAACACGTACGCACCGAGGCGAGCATGGGCTTGCTCCAATTCGGGCCAAATATTGCCGCTCGGTGCATGACGCGCCTTTTTTTGAGGCACGCCTGCGGGCCGCTCCAGTGCGCTGCGCGCGGCGCAGTCGTTGAATGCGGCAATAAACCCTCACAGTTTCAATGCCTTACCGCCCCATGGTTGCCATTCCGGAGCTACGCCGGGCTTTCGGCACCTTCATTGCAACGGCCTCTTGCGTGCACAACGCACCAGCAATTGATTGGATTCGAGGTTCACCGCAGACACAGCACCCACCGACCCCAGCAAGGCCGCACCCTGAAGCACGTAGAAGAACCGCAATGAAGCTGCCGGCAACGGTGGCAAGGAGTGGGTATGTCCCGGGCATTTTTCAATGAAATGTACGAAACGAACGGAAGTTGCCGCCCGCATTACCAGGAGTTCGCCCGCTGGCTGGCAAACACCCCGCTAGAGCTGCTGGAACAACGCCGACGCGAAGCAGACCTGCTGTTTCACCGCGCCGGTATCACCTTCACCCTGTACGGTGACAAACAGGACACCGAGCGCCTGATCCCCTTTGACATCATCCCGCGCAGCATTCGCGCCAGCGAATGGCGCATGGTCGAGCGCGGCTGTATCCAGCGGGTGCATGCCCTGAACCTGTTCCTGCAGGACATCTACCACGACCAGCGCATCCTCAAGGCCGGTATCATCCCCCCGGAGCAAGTGCTGGCCAATGAAGGCTACCAGATCGCCATGCAGGGCCTGGGGCTGCACCGTGGGCTCTACGCCCATATCGCCGGCGTCGATCTGGTCCGCGACGGGGATGGCAGCTACTTCGTACTGGAGGACAACCTGCGCACCCCCAGCGGGGTCAGCTACATGCTCGAAGACCGCAAGATGATGATGCGGCTGTTCCCCGAGCTGTTCGCCGCACAGCGTATCGCCCCTATCGACCACTACCCCAACCTGCTGCTGGACACGCTCAAGAGCGCCAGCCCACTGGAAAATCCCACCGCCGTGCTGCTCACCCCTGGCCGCTTCAACAGTGCCTATTTCGAGCATGCCTTCCTGGCTCGGGAAATGGGCATCGAACTGGTGGAGGGCGCGGACCTGTTCATCCGCGATGAGCATGTCTACATGCGTACCACCGCCGGTCCACAACAGGTGGATGTGATCTATCGCCGCCTGGACGACGATTACCTCGACCCGCTGTCGTTCAATCCTGATTCGATGCTGGGCGTGCCGGGGCTGATCTCGGTGTACCGCGCCGGCAACGTGGTGCTGGCCAACGCGGTAGGCACCGGGGTGGCGGACGACAAGTCGATCTACCCCTATGTCGACGACATGATCCGCTTCTATCTGAGCGAAGAGCCGGTCCTGAACAACGTCCCGACCTGGCAGTGCCGCAAGCCTGCAGAACTTTCCCATGTCCTGGCCCACCTGCCCGAGCTGGTGGTCAAGGAAACCCAGGGCTCCGGTGGTTACGGCATGTTGGTCGGGCCTGCGGCGACCAGCGCACAGATCGAAGACTTCCGCGCCCGCATCAAGGCCCGCCCGCACGCCTACATCGCCCAACCTACCCTGTGCCTTTCCACATGCCCGACCTTCGTCGACAACGGCATCGCGCCACGCCACATCGACCTGCGCCCGTTCGTGCTGTCCGGTAGTGAAACCCGACTGGTGCCAGGCGGCCTTACCCGCGTGGCCCTTCAGGAAGGTTCGCTGGTGGTCAACTCGTCGCAAGGCGGCGGTACCAAGGACACCTGGGTGGTGGAGGACTGAACCATGCTTTCGAGAACTGCTTCCGACCTTTACTGGATGTCGCGCTACCTGGAGCGTGCAGAGAACCTTGCGCGCATGCTCGAGGTCAGTTATTCGCTATCACTGATGCCCCAGGCCGGCCGCAGTGACGGCCATGCCGAGCTGGCCATGTCACTGCTGGCATCCGGAACGCTGGACGACTACCGCCGCCGGCACACCGAGCTCGACACCGAGCGCATGCTGCACTTCTTCGCTCTCGACGCGACCAACCCCGGCAGCATCTATTGCTGCCTGCAGGCGGCCAGGACCAATGCCCACGCAGTGCGTGGCCGCATCACCGCAGACATGTGGGAGAACATCAACGCTACCTGGATCGAGATGCGCAACATTGCCAGCAATGGCCTCGGCCGTTATGGCATCAGCCAGTTCTGCGACTGGGTCAAGGAACGCTCGCACCTGTTCCGCGGTGCGACCTCAGGCACCATCATGCGCAACGACGCCTACAGCTTCATCCGTCTGGGAACCTTCCTGGAACGGGCTGACAACACCCTGCGCCTGCTCGATGCACGCTATGAAATGTTCGGTGAGGCCTCCGAGGAGGTCAGCGATGACTCTGCCCGTGGCTATTACCAATGGAGCGCCTTGCTGCGCGCGCTGACCTCCTACGAAGCCTTCAACGAGCTCTACCGCGCCGCACCCAGTGCACGGCCAGTGTCCGAGCTGCTGTTACTGCGGGTCGATGTGCCCCGCTCGCTGCATGCCTGTATCGAGGAACTGGATCAGATCCTTGCCTGCCTGCCGGGCAGCACCGGGCGCGCCGCCCAGCGCATGGCAGCCGAGCTCAACGCCCGTCTGCGCTACACCGCGATCGACGAAATCCTCGAAGCGGGGTTGCACCCGTGGTTGAGCGACTTCATCGGGCGCATCAATCAACTGGGCCAGGCGGTCCATCACTCCTATCTGGAGGTCGTATGAAACTGTCCATTCGCCACGACACTACCTATAGCTATGCAAGCGATGTGTGCAACAGCATCCAGTTCCTGCGCCTGACGCCACGCAGCAGCGAGCGCCAGCGCATCAATGAATGGCAACTCGACCTGCCCTGCAAGGTCAACGCCCAGATCGACCCATATGGCAACATCCTGCATGTACTGACCCTGGACAAACCCCATGGGCACCTGGCACTGACCGCCAGCGGCCAGGTGGAAATCGACCCGGAGCGCGAGCAGGAGGCCGGCGAACATTCACCCCTGCCATTCCTGCGCGGCAGCCACCTGACCCAGGCCGATGACACACTCAAGGCGTTCGCCAGCCGACATTGTGGCGAACACCGCGACCGGGCGGCGCTGATCGGGCTGATGCAAGGCCTGGCCGAGCACATGCCATACAGCCCCGGTACCACATCGGTGGGCACCACTGCCATCGAAGCGTTCAGCGGCGCTGCCGGGGTATGCCAGGACCATACCCACGCGTTCCTCGCCTGCGCACGTAGCCTGGGTATTCCGGCACGCTATGTCTCCGGTTACCTGTGTACCGAAGACGAGCAGCACCTGGCCAGCCATGCCTGGGCCGAAGCCTGGGTCGATGACGCCTGGTACAGTTTCGACATCACCAACCGCCTTACCCGGCCAGAGCGTCACCTGAAGCTGGCAGTGGGCCTGGATTACCTCGATGCCTGCCCGGTCAGGGGCGTGCGCCGCGGAGGCGGCGCCGAATCGATGCAGGCCAGCGTACACGTGCACCGCCAGTGACAGGTGCTGCATTCGTTCATGGAAAAAACAAGGGAAACAGCATGACCTATTGTGTCGCCATGCACCTGGCGGACGGGCTTGTCTTCATCAGCGACTCACGCACCAATGCAGGCATCGACCAGATCGCCAGCTTTGCCAAGCTGTTCGTGTTCGGCGTGCCGGGGGAGCGCCTGATCGTCCTGCAGACCGCCGGCAACCTGGCAACCTCGCAATCGGTGGTGAACCTGCTCCGGCAACGCACACGGGGCCCCGGCCCCCACCTGCTGAACGTTGCCACGCTCTACGATGCAACGGTACTGGTCGCCGACACCCTGCGCGAAGTGGTCAGCCGTGATCGCAGCAAGCTGTCGGCCGGAATCGACCTGAGCAGTTCGTTCATCGTCGGCGGCCAGATTGCCGGCGGCCCCATGGGCATATACAACGTCTATGCCCAGGGCAATTTCTTCCAGGCCACGCCGGACACCCCGTTCCTGCAACTGGGCGAAAGCAAGTACGGGCGGCCGATTCTGGACCGCAATCTCGGCTACCATATGCCACTCGATGAAGCGTTGCGCTGTGGCCTGATCTCGTTCGACTCGACCATCCGCAGCAACCTGTCGGTGGGCATGCCGTTGGACCTGCTGGTGTATCACAAGGACAGCCTGGAAACACCGAAACGCCAGCGTATCGCCAGCGACGATGTCTATTACGAGCAGATACGCAGGCAGTGGAGCGACGGACTGAAAAGACTGTTGGCCGAACTGCCAGCACCGCCCTACTGATTGGCAGGACCCTGTGGGAGCGGCTTTAGCTGCGAAGAATCCAACGCGGTGCGAACACCGGCTGCGCCGGTGTTCGCAGGCTTGCCCGCTCCCACAGGGACCGTGATCCTACTTGAGGGGAATGGTCAGGCGATCGATCACGGCACGGGTTTCAGGCCGCACCCCGCGCCACCAGGCGAACGCCTCCGCCGCCTGCTCGACCAGCATGCCGACACCGTCAGCCAGGCGCGCCACACCCTGCGCCTGGGCCATGCGCAGGAACGGCGTCAGGCCTTTGCCATATGCCAATTCGTAAGCCAGACGCGCCTCGCCCAGCACACCTTCGGGCAGCGGCGGCAGCTCACCGGTGAGGCTCGCGGAAGTGGCATTGACCACGATGTCGAAGCACTGCCCCTCCAGTTCCTCATAGCGGCTGATACGCAGCCTTGGATGATCCACTTCGTTGCGCAAGGTGAGCGCCTTGGCCATGTCACGGTTGGCAAGCACCAGCTCGCTCGGCCCCGCCTGCAAGAAAGGTAGCAATGCCCCGCGCACCGCGCCCCCGGCCCCGAGCAGCAGTACCCGACGATTGCCCAGCGGTTCCCCGAGGTTCTCCTCGATATCCCGCAACAAGCCGATACCGTCGAAGTTCTCGGCGAAGATACGGCCATCCTCGAACTTCAGCGCATTGGCCGCCCGCGCCAGCTGTGCGCGCTCGCTGCGCTGGTCGGCCAGCTCGAAGGCTCGCAGCTTGAACGGCGCGGTGATGTTCATGCCCAACCCGCCATCACTGCGAAACTGCAGTACCTGGGCCTCGAAGCCCTCGAGCTCGCCCTCGAGCGCGCCATACTCCAGGTGCTGGCCGGTGGCCTGGGCGAACAGGCCGTGAATCAACGGGGACTTGGTGTGGTTGATCGGTCGGCCGATCACTGCATAGCGGTCGCTCATCGTGCATCTCCATGGGTGAACAGCACACCGTCTGCCTGCATGGCGGTGATTTCTTCAGGGCTGAAACCAAGGCTGGCGGCCACTTCGGCATTGTGCTGGCCGAGGTCCGGGGCCACCTGGTGGATCGTGGTGTCGCAGTCAGAAAAGCGGAACGGCAGGTTGGGCAGGCGCAAGGTTCCGTAGCGCGGGTGCTGCTGCTCGATGACCATGTTGCGCGCCTGGATCTGCGGGTCAGCCACGACTTCGTCGATGCGCTGCACCTTGGCGCTGGGAATGTCGATGTCATCGAGCAATTGCAGGATATCGGCTACCCGGCGCGCGCCGACCCAGTCACGTACCACGGCCAGGATCGCCTGACGATGGGCGTTGCGGCCATTGAGGCTGTGGTAGCGGCTGTCACTGCCGAACCCAGGCGGGCCACCGTTGGCTTCGAGCATCGCAGCAAAGCGCTTCCAGGCGTCGTCGACCTGGGCAGCGATCACCAGGTCGCCATCGGCGGCGCGAAACACGCCGTACAGGGTGGAGGTCGGCATGTCATGGCCGGTCTGCTCGGGCAGGACGGTACCATCGGACAAGGTGTAGCACTGCACCGCGTATTCATGCATCGACACCAGCGTGTCGTACAAGGCCATGTCGATGTGCTGGCCACGGCCACTGCTCACCCGGCCCAGCAACGCCGCATTGATCGCCGCCACGGCATGAATGCCGGTGTACATGTCGCCCAAGGAAATTCGCAGCAACGGCGGCGCTTCGCCTGGCACGCCGACCATCTGCATGATCCCGCTCTTGGCCTCGGCAATCAGCCCGAAGCCGGCGCGGTGGGCATCCGGCCCCGTGTGGCCGTAGGCGGAGATCGAACAGTAAACCAGTCGCGGGTTGCGCGCCGACAGCTCGGCATAGCCCAGGCCCAGTTTGTCCAGGGCGCCGGGGCGATAGTTTTCGATGAACACGTCGGCCGAGTCGGTCAGCCGCTGCATGAACGCTTTGCCGCGTGGGTCTTTCATGTTCACGCTGACGCCCTGCTTGCCCATGTTCAATTGCAGGAAGTAACCGCTCTGCTGCTCGTCGAGGGTGAATGCGTGCTGGCGGCCGGCATCGCCGCTGCCCGGCCGTTCGACCTTGATCACCTCAGCGCCCAGTGCTGCCAGGCAGCGGCCCACATAGGGCCCGGCGAGGAAGTGGCTATAGTCGATGACACGGATACCTGCCAATGGCAATGCCTGGCTCATGCCTGCACTCTCCTCGGCACCATCAACCGGTGCTCGCCACGCTGCACGACTTCGCCGTGCTGGTTGATCAGTTCCGACGGCAAGACCACGATGCCCCAGCCCGGTCGGCTGTTGCTCGGGCGCATCGCCCCCACGCGCATGCGCACGTGCAGTACATCGTTGACCTTGATCGGCAGCACGAAGTCCCAGGTCCAGCCCAGCGACATGCCCGGTACAAAGCGGTACTCGCACTGGGTCTTCAGGCCGTCGGCAATCGACAGCCCGAACAGGCCATGGGCAACCAGGCAGCCGAAGTGACTCGCGTTGGCGTACGCCTCGTCGACATGCACCGGCGTGTGGTCGCCGGTAAGGTCGGCATAGGCCAGGATACGTTCACGGGTCACGGTGTAGGTGGGGCTGATGCATTCGTCGCCTTCGCGGGCATCGTCCCAGTATTTTTCCACCACGCTCATGCCACCACCTCTGCACGTGGGTCGATGGCCAGTGCCTGGGCAACGCATTTCGCCGGCAATGCCTGAATGAACTCCACCGCCAGACCGTCAGGCAGGCGCAGCCAGTTGCGGCCCTGGGGCATTTCACTGACGCCGAAACGCTGTGCCGCGGCCAGGGTGGCTTCGAGGTCCTCGCACATGATGCCCAGGTGCGCCATGCGCCCTTCCGGGCCGGCAAAGTCCGGCTGGTGGATGAACTGCAGGCCACCGAGGGTCCAGTACTGTGCAGGCTGCTCGACGTCGCCCTGTATTTCACGCATGGTCATGCCGCACACCTCGCTGAAGAAGCGGATGTGCCACTGGATGTCCCGCACCCAGAACGCAACGTGTTCAAGGTAGGCTTTCGGTTGGCTCATGGATTACTCCCCTTCTGCTGATCGGCCATGGCGCGTTCGATACCCTTGATGCAGGCCACCAAGGTCGCGTTGACCGGCGTAGCCACGCCATGGCGCTGGCCCCAGCGCACGACGGAGCCATTGATGAAATCGATCTCGGTGACCGAGCCTTTCTCCAGGCTCTGCAGCATCGAGGTACGGAAGCTTGCCGGCAGGCCTTCGGCGGCCAGCCGCCATGCAGAATCCGGGCTGGTGAGGCTCAGGCGGATGCCTGCTCGTTCAGCGACGGCAATGGCTTCAGCCACTGCTGCCTTGGCGGTGCTTTCCAGCAACGGCTCGCTGTACAGCTGGCCATAACCGAGTCTGGTGATACCGCTGAGCGCACCTGTCGCGACGTTGACCAGCAGCTTGTCCCACATGGTGCCGAGGATATTGTCGCTGACCGTGGTGGCCAGCCCGGCGCTGTTGAAGACCTCGGCAATGGCCTGGACACGAGGCGTCAGCTTGCCGTCGAGCTCGCCGATGAACGTGTGCTTGCCTGCTACTCCGGCCCGGATCGAACCCGGTGCCAGCAGCACGCCACCGACATAGGTCTTGCCGGCCAGCACCCGCTCACGCCCCACGATCTCGGCCAGGATGTCTTCATGGCCAAGGCCATTCTGTAGTGAAAGCACCAGCGTCTGCGGCCCGATAAGCGCCCCGGCACCGGTAATCGCCTCGCTGGTGTGGAACGACTTGACCAGCACCACCACCAGGTCGGCTACGCCCACGGTGGCAGCGTCGCAGGCCGCGTTGACCCGGACCTGCCGCTCGCCGCGTTCGTCCTGCACGCGCAGCCCGTGCAGGTTCATCGCCTCGACATGTGCGCGGCCACGGTTCAACAGCCAGGTTTCATGCCCTGCTTCGCTCAAGGCCGCGCCTATGGCGCAACCAAGGGCGCCGGCACCCAGAATGCAGATTTTCACGTCGCAGACCTCCTGTGGTTTGCGACTACCTTATGCAGCGAGGCTTATTTCGGCTATACAATGCGCTTAATACGCCTATTGGATTTAGCAATAATGAGCGCGCGCGACGCCTTGCCCGACCCCAAGCTTCTGCAACTGTTCGATGTGCTGTACCAATGCCGCAGCGTCACCCGTAGCGCTGAACAGCTCGGCCAGAGCCAACCCACCGTGAGCATCTGGTTGGGGCGCTTGCGTGAAGAGTTGAACGACCCGCTATTCGTGCGCACGCCGGGCGGCATGGCCCCTACCCCGCGGGCAGACCAGCTGATCGGGCCATGCCGCGAGGTGCTGGAGTCGCTGCGGCGCCTGACCGCCTGGGAGCCGCAGTTCGTTCCGGCCACAGCGCAGCGGCGCTTTCGCCTGTGCGTCAGTGATGCCAGCCATATCACCCTGCTGCCCAGCATCCTCAACCACCTGCGTACCCACGCGCCTGGTATTCGCCTGGAGGCCGCGCGCATCGATGGCAATACCGAAAGTGCGCTGGAGTCGGGCGAGGCGGATCTGGCCATCGGCTTCGTGCCCTGGCTGGGTGCGGGGATGTATCAGCAAGTGTTGTTCGAGCAGGACTGGGTCTGCCTGAGCAACCCGCGACACCCCCGTTTGGGCAAAGGCATGAGCGTGGCGCGCTACCAAGCCGAGGGGCACGTACAGATCAGTGCCGGGACCGGGCAGAAGTTGCTGGAGGCTGGCCTGGCGCGGGCCGGCATCGAACGCAGGATCATGTTGGAGCTGCCGGCGTTTCTGGGGTTGGGGATGATTGTCGGGTCGACCGACCTGGTGGCTACGCTACCACGGCACATCGGCCAGACACTTGCCGACATGCATGGTTTACAGGTGCACGATTGCCCGTTTGCAGTGGAAGGTTTCACGGTCAAGCAGCATTGGCACGCACGGTACCAGCAAGACAGCGGAAATCGCTGGATGAGGGAGGTGGTGCGGGGGTTGTTCCAGAAAGGGGCCAGTTAGCAGAGAAGGCACCGCCACTGCACCGGCCAGGCCTTAACTGCCGCAGATCTGAGACAGCATGGAGAAAGACAGTTGCTTGTGTTTCTAACGATAAACAAGGCCTGGTCCAACTGAAGAAACCCGCTTGCTCGACATGAGCAAGCGGGCCTGGGTCTACAACTCGCAGATCAGTTGAACATCTGCTTGACGTTGTTCATGGCTCCGTCCGCAAACCCTTGGAGAAATGCCTGGAAAGCTGGCAAGTCTTGCGCCGTACCGGTATGAGGCTCTCCGATGATCGTCCAGGTGGCGATTGCCTGGCCTATCCCCTGCTCCTGGACCTCCATGCACGCCCAGAGATTACCGATGTTCAGCGATGTGTAGATCAACGACCAAGTCATGACCATCTTCTGATCGTCATGGGTGTTGAGTTGCTCGATCACCACATTGCCATCCTTGAACAGCTTCTTGCGTACGGAACGTACACCAGAACCGGTCATTTCAATGTGCGAAAGGGCCGGAATGAATACGGGGAAACCGGCAAAGTTACCCACGATATCCCAAACTTTGCGAGCATCTGCATTGATCGTGACGCTGGCTACGACAGGCTCGCCAACCGGGTTCTTGATCAGGGTATCGGGTTCGAAATTTTGCATGTTCAACTCCTTTGAGTGGTTAGATGAAATCGATTTCCTTGAGGAACTCGCAGCCCCGGCGCAACAGGCTCGGGCTTTTGGCCGGATACTCTTCGCCCATGTTGTTTACACCGTGCCAGGCGTTGCCGTGTTCGATCATCGAGATGTCGCCAATGTCTTCCTCGAAGCCGTTGAGGTAGAACCCGACCACACCGAACAATGCGTTACCGCTGTCAATGGTCGACAGCCGCTTTTGCCAGCGACTGACAGGCACCATCTGGAAGTCGTGCCCCATGAGACGGAACGTTTCCACGTAGTTGTCCCAGCTCAAGGGTTGTGGGTTATGCAGGTTGTAAACAGCGCGTGCACTGTTGTGACGGCTGGCATGGAAACCGATGAAGCGCGCCAGGAAATCAACCGGCATCAGATCGAAGTTCAGCGACAACTGCGGCACTTCCTTGAGTTGCAGTGAACCTTTGAGCATCAGCATCAAACGGTTCTGGTGCGGCTGGCAGACGCCGGTGCGGGTATTGAAAGCGATGTTCCCAGGGCGGTAGATGTTTACCCTCACCCCCCGCTCGCAGGCATTCCACAGAATACGCTCGGCTACCCACTTCGAGAGGTTGTAGCCATTGCGAATGTAGATCGGCGGCGTTGCTGCCGGCGGTGTTTCAAGCACCCGGCCTTGAGCGTCCACGCTGCTTGAGGCCGACAGGGTGGATATGAAGTTGAAGATCTTCTTGCTACGTCCTTCGCACAGCTTCAGGCATTCAACCACCGGTGCCACGTTGTCCTTGACGAGCGACTCGTAGTCGAGCACATGGTTGACGTTGGCGGCGTTGTATATCAACGAGCCGTAGTCGCGATCCAGCCGATCGTAATCTTCGGCGCTGAGCCCCAGGCGAGGCTGGCTGATGTCTGCCGCCAGCACTCGGACGCGGCTCATATCGAGGTTTTCAAGGCGGTTGTCGACCAGGGCCTGGGCGAAGCGCTCTTCGGCCGAGCAATCCGCTGACGGACGCACCAGACAGGCGACCTCGCTGGTGCCAAGTTCAAGCAAGGCCTCGACGATATGCACGCCCAGGAAACCATTGGCCCCAGTGACTATGACCTTGTGCACATCTCCCTGCTCGCTGAGCGGCAAGATGTCGAGCTCGACACTGAGATTGGCGTCCGCCAAGGCCTGGGGGCTGACCACCGCATCGGCTGCCGCATCCTGCGCAAGCAAGCGGTCAAGGTTATTGAGCGTGGGCTTTTCGATGAAGCGATTGATCGAAACACCTTTGCTGAACGCCTCGCGAATGTCCATGAGCATGCGCGAAAGCAGGATCGAATGGCCACCAAGGTTGAAAAAGCTCTCGTCCAGTCCGATCTCGTCTGCATCGATTTCCAACAGGTTCGCCCAGATACCTAGCAAGCGTTGCATGCTCGGCGTGACAGGCTGCTTGCGCTCATGGCGCTCGCGAGCGTCGTCAGGCATCTGCCGCAAGGCCTTGCGATCGACCTTACCATTGGCTGTGGCTGGCAGAGTATCGAGCTGACGCCAATATACCGGGCGCATGTAGTCCGGCAGATGGCGCTCGGCATGAGCTTTCAACGCTTGGGCAGCGCTCTGCGCATCCAAGCTGCGCGGCTCGGCAAAAAACGCCAGGATACGTCGCTGGTCATCGATGACCACTGCTTGCTGGACGAACAGGTTGCTGCTGCGCAGAACATGCTCGATTTCTTCAGGTTCCACACGGAACCCTCGGATCTTCACTTGGTTGTCCAAGCGCCCGATGATCTCTACTCCATGGTCGCCCCAGCGCGCCAGATCACCCGTGCGGTACAGACGCTCGCCCTGCAGGCCACCACTGCCGGTCAGATAACGCTCCTCGGTGGCACTGGAATTGTTCAGGTACCCCAGCCCCACACCAGGCCCGGCGATGTGGATTTCTCCCACCTGCCCCTGAGGCACGGGCAGGCCCTGCTCGTCCAGCAGATACAGCCGCGTATTCGCGATAGGCAGGCCCAATAGACGATTAGAGTCCCCCGGGCGCATCACCCGGCAGGTTGCGAGCACCGTCGTTTCGGTAGGCCCATAGATATTGTGAAGGCAGCAATGCTCACCCAACCCATCGATGACATGCGGTTCACAGACGTCGCCACCGGTAATCAGATGCTGGATGCCGTGCAGGCTCTGCAGAGGCATGATGCTGAGCAACGCCGGCGGCAGAAAGGCGTGGGTGACCTTCGCCTGCCCGACCAGTTGCGCAAGGGCTAGCGGGTCACGCCGTTGATCCTCATTGGGGACCACCAGGCAACCACCTTCCAGAAAAGTGGGGAAGATGTCCAGCATCGATGCGTCGAAATTGATGGTCGAAAACTGCAAGGCGCGAGCCTGTGGCCCGAGCTCGACATGCTCTGCATACCAGGCGCAGAAATGGCTGATGTTGGCAACCGTCAGCAGCACCCCCTTGGGAGCCCCGGTGGTACCGGAGGTGTATATCGCCACGCACGGGCGCTGGCCCTCCCAGCTACCGCGCAGCAGCGATTGGCTGGCCGAAAGCGCTATCGCATCGTGACCATCGATACCCTGATGTACGGCACTCAATTGGTCGACACGCAACCCTCGGCAAGCTGCAGGAGGTGCCACGCGATCATCATGAATCACGACGCGTGCCTGAGCGTGCTCGACAATCAGCGCCCGGCGTTCGGCAGGGTGTTGTGGGTCAAGTGGCAGATACACCGCACCACAACCGAGCACTGCCAGGATCGAAGCATAGAGCGCCACACCCTTGCCCAACGCCACAGCTACGACTGCCTGTTCACCAGCATCGACCAACAGCGGCAGCAGCCGCTCCTGGATCGCCACGCTCATCGCATGCAGTTCACCGTAGCTGACGTAGTGACCATCTACCAGCAAAGCTGGCGCATGTTGATGTTCACGCAGGCTGGTAGCCAGACGCTGGATGAACGGAACACCTGCCGCCCGGCTCAGCGCAGCCGATGCACTCATGTTGCAGCGATGGGCAAAGGCCAAGGTATCCAGAGCACCCAGGCCTGCCAATGGCTTCGGCTCATTGGGCAGCAAGCGGTACTGGCTGAAGTACGCGTCGCTGCGCGAGTAGCCACTGACATGAGCGGTGGTGGCCTCAATCATCTCCTGCAAGGCTGTGGCCACAAGGTCGGCGCCATTGCCCGAAACATCCGCCGGTATTTCCAGGCGCTCCAGGCATTGCCATGTACCGTTGCCTTCGCGGGCAAGCAGTGCCAGTTGCAGGTCCTGGAGCGGATCATCCAGACCGTTGTCGACAACCCGAAGCGCGACTTGCCAGGTGTTTCTCGACTCTGGCCAGCTTGCAAGCGTCCCATCATCGATTACCAGGTCCGACGCGTGGAGCTGCCAGTGATCGAAGCTGGCCGCCGTATCCAGCAGATGAGGTTGGTGCCCCATCAGCCGGAGCTCGTTCGCCAGGCGCACGAGCCCCTGGCTGCTCCCGCAGAGCAGAATTTCTAGACGTCTCATTGGAGTTCCTTCCTATGAAGTCAAAGCCGGTAGGCGGCAAGCGCAGTCTTCACGACTGGATCCTCGAGCATCGTGCTCGTTTGGAAAAACCGCATGATGTTGCCCACCAGGGGGTGCCCGGCAGTGATTGGGAAGTCCATGGCTTCGACTTCCTGACGCAGCGCCGTCTTGACCTGCTCCGTTGTGTCCAGCTGTTCGATTAGCGCTAGATCGAAGGATTTCTGGATGTCGTTGGTCAGGTAATGGCTCAGGAACAACGGCAGGATCGAAGCGATGGTGGCGCGATCCTCTGGTGAAGCGCTGTTCCAATAGATTTGCGTCAAACGTGCCCAGAAGCTCGAGTGACGTCCCTCGTCAGCCAGGTGATCAGCCATCAGCCCTTTGACGGACTCCTTGACGGTGTCGTCGCGTGCAAACGCTGCCACATCATTGGTCAGCGTATTTTCTGCTACCGCCACACAAATCAGCTCCACTGCGGCCTTCAAGTGCTCCGGGGCCATTTCCATGGCTTTGGGAATCGAACGGCTGAGCTCGATCTCCTGAGGCAACGCTATAGGCGAAATACCTGTCAGCTCGATAGTCTGCTGCAAGTAGTCCATGGCCACCAACGCGTGGTAATCCTCATCCACCACCACAGTCATGGCGTCGTAGCGGCAGGCAAAAGGAAAACGGATGGGGAAGTTATCCTTGGCAATACTGCGTGCCGTCTTGTCAACGATCTCGGTCTCGAAAATGACCACATCATTAATAAACTTGTAGAGACTTTGCACCAAAGCAAATTCCTGCAAGTGCGGACACTTCTCCATAAATACAGCACTGGTGACCAGCGGTTGACGACTGGTGGGGTAGATTAACTTTTCGTCGTCCTCCACCGTCCGCCGCGGCCGCGTGCGAATTGTTGCTCGTCGCTCCCAGACTTCGGCGAACGACTGATATTCATGTGCGTTCATCTCGCTTCGTCCTGCCGATCAATAGTAATGGACCTCGAACAGCAGGCAGCCATCTTCCGAATGGAACGGGCCATGTTCTGTGTGGGCCGCGCGAAAGAAATAACTGCCCTGCCCGTAGGTTTTCTCAGGGCGGCCTGGGGCGGCATGTTCGGTCTGATCACCTTCGATCAGATAAACTTCTTCGTGATAGTCGTGGGTGTAGATTTCACGTGTGCCACCACCGGGGGCGAAGCGTACAAGGCGCGTGCGGATACCGGTGCGAGTCTTGGCATCCAGGGTGTCCTTGAACACCGTGAGGGTGATGCCGCGCTCGCTGCTTACCTGCTGCCAGTTGGCCTGATCCTGCTCAATGACCTCGAACTTCATGCGACACACTCGGCAATTTGCGCGGCCATCTCGGCGCGCAGATCGTCCCAGAGCAATTGGCGGCTTGCCACGGCATCGATGGCTGCCGCATACACCTCCTGCTGGCGCTGAGGGTCGCCCTGCACAAGGCGGTCCAGCAGTTTTTCGGCGGCCGGGCCATGATCATCGGAGTCGACATCGATGTGCCGCTGCAGGTAGTAACGGAAGGTCGGAGCCTGGTCGATACCAATATCCCAATCATCAAGGATGGTCTGGAACATGCGCGGAATCACACTCTCCCGGCCATGCAGGAAGGCGGCAGCTACCTCGTGAGGCTTGGCATTGATGGCCGTTTCGATGGTGTTGGCGACAAAACGTACCGCCGCCGGCGACGCATGGCAGTGGTGTAGCGCCTCCTTGAGGTCCATGCCGCCACGCAGCAGGCGAACGAAATGCTCGATGCGCTCTGTGCTGGCGCCAATCTCGTGCATGGCATGCAGATATAGCTCGAAGTGACTGTAGTGCCCACCCTGCAGGTTCTGGTCGGACTCCTCGCCAAGCACGATTTCATTGATCAGGTGTGCTGCTGCCGGGTCGGATGGCGGAAGCCAGGGGAGCTGCGTACAGGTCAACTCTTGCTGCAATCGCTTGGTCAGCGACATGAAGTCCCAAACGGCGAAGACATGCGTTTCCATGAATGTGCGCAGGACTTCCAATGAACCAATTTCGGCAAAAATCGGATGTTTCCCTAGTTCGGCTTTCTTGCTTTCAAGAACGGCTTTCTGGTCGGACATGCTTACCTCTTTCATAAGGTCTTAGTTGACGAGAGCTGTATTGTTTTCAAGTTTTACCGCACCTACCGGACCGGCCCGAAAAAAACTAAGCCATGGATACTTACAAATCAATAGTCATTCAGATTAAATTTGATCACTCGTATTTATATACGGGCACCACAAAACGGCAACTTATAAATAAGTCGCCTCATCGCATACTACCCACCCGCAAACTCAATTACTCAGACTGAACATTCCATTCCAATCACCTTGAATTCCTTTTGCTTTCTACTTTCAGTTCATCCGTTGTGCTCGCAACACCATCGCCGCCACCGCACAGCCGAGCAGCGCCAGGCAGGACACATAAAACGCATCGCTATAGGCCATCAGGTAGGCTTCACGCCTGATGGTGACCGCCAGCCCCTCGAACATCTGCTGCTGAGACAACCAGGTCTCCATGGCCTGATTGATGCGCTCCTGCAAGCCGGGGGAAAATACCGTGACATGCTCGTGGATGCGCTCGCTGTGATATCGCTCTCGGGTTGCCACGATCTGCGTCAGCCCGGCGGTACCGATTGCACCGCCGAGGTTGCGCAGCATGGAAAACACAGCCGAGGCCGATCCAGCTTCACGCTTGTCCAGCCCAGCTACCGCCAGTACTGACAGCGCCACCATGATGAAAGGCTGGCCAATACCACGAACCACAGTCGACGGGATGATGATGTTGTCGGCACTGTCCGCCGTCAGGCTCGCCCCCATCCAGCAGCCGAGGGCCATGATCAGAAAACCGCTGGCAACCATGAACTTCGCACTGGTCCAGCCCATCAGCCGCGGCATCAAAGGCGCCAGCAAGAGTTGTACGACGCCATAGGCAATCAGGGCCACGCCAACGTCCCGGGCGCTGAAACCCTGTAGTTGGGAGAGGTAGTTCGGCACCAGGAATACCAGGCCGAAAGTGGCGCCACCGAAGATGAACATGGCAATGCTGGCAACACCAAAGTTGTAGTGTCCAAGCAGTCGCAGGTTGATGAATGCCCGCTTCCCATAGAGCTGCGTGACAACGAACACGACCAAGGCGATGCCAGCGACGACGGACATACCCAGGATGAAGCGCGAACCGAACCAATCCAGTCGCCCACCCTCCTCCAGAACGATCTGCAGGCCTCCCAGGCCAATCACCATGGCCACGATCCCGAGCCAGTCTCCCTGGCGCAGCAGCCCCAGCTTCATCGGCTTGGCTTCGATAGACCAGGCAATGGCGGCCAGCAAGGCGATGCCCGGGAACAACTGCAGGTAGAAGATCCAGCGCCAGGAGTAGGCATCGGTCAACCAGCCCCCTATGGAAGGGCCGGCAGCCTGTGCAACGCTGTTGGCAAGACTGAACAGCGCCATGCCCATGGCCATTTTGCTGGCCGGCAGCTCGGTAATGATCAACTGAAAGGACAACGGAATCAGCACTGCGCCTGCCGCCCCCTGGATGACCCTGATAATGATCATGGTTTCAAGATTGGGCGCCCATGAACAGGCGATCGACGCCAGCAGGAAGATGAACGAACCGGTCCACATGACGCGGCGCATCGAGAACACCTCCACCAACCAGGCCGTCAGCGGGATCATGACGATTTCCGCGACCAGGTAAGCGGTCGAAATCCACGACCCCTCCTCGAAGCTGGCCCCCAATGAGCCCCTGATTTCCGGCAGTGCTGCACTGGTGACATGCACGTTCATACCGGCCATGAAGCAGCCGAACAAACCACCGATCACCGCCACCCACGCCCGCAGCGATACCGGTTGCTCACTGCTCATGGCCAGGCTCCGCAGGGCGCGTGTCGACGGTGGTCACCACAGACATGCCTGGCAAGATCTGCATCCCTTGCACGGGTTGGTCGAGCAGGATGCGTACAGGGAAGCGCTGGACGATCTTGGTGAAATTGCCGGTTGCGTTGTCTGAAGGCAACAGGGCGAAGACATTCCCCGACGCTGGAGAGAAGCTGGCAACTCGGCCGGTCAAGGTCTGGCTGGAATAACTGTCGACACTGATGCGCACTGGCTGACCGACGCGCATGTGGGTGAGCTGGGTTTCCTTGTAGTTGGCGACTACGTAGGTGTGCTGCAACGGGACCACTGCCAGCATCGGCTGGCCTGCGACCACGTGCTGTCCAGCCCGCACCCGGCGCTGACCGACGACACCTTCGATAGGTGCGCGGATCAGCGTGTCCTGTTCATCCTGGCGGGCCAAGGCCAACTGCGCCTGTGCGCTGGCCTGGGCCGCCGACTGCTGTTCAACCGCAGCGCCAGCATGCACCGCCTCGGCCTTGACGATCGCCAGTTGCGAACGTTGCTCGCTCAGTTTCGCCTGTGCAGCCTGCAAGGCTGCATCCGCCTGGATGACTTTGGCGCTGGCGGCCTCCAAGCGTTGAACCGTCGCTGCACTGTCGCGCACCAGACCTCGATAACGTTGCATATCCAGATCACTACGACGGCGCTCGGCTTGCGCGCTCCGTACCGCCGACTCCGCTTGCACGATGGCTTGCTGCTGTTGGTCGATACGCTCAACCGCCACTCGCTGCATGGCTTGAGCGGCCGCAAGGGCAGCTTGAGCCTCAGCGACCCCGGCCTCTGCCTGTTCACGACGCGCGCGATAATCCCGATCCTGCAGACGTACCAGCACATCACCAGCCTTGACCGGTTGATCGTCCTCCACCTCAACCTGGGCGACATAGCCGCCCACGCGCGCGCTCAGCGCCACCCAGTCGGCGCGCACATAGGCGTCATCGGTGGTTTCCAGATAACGGCCAGTGTTGAACCAGTAACCCGTGCCCCCCAGCACCATCAGCACCCCGATACCACCACCGACCATCCATGCCAGGCGCCGCCGGGCGCGCTTGCCATGTGGGGCATGGTCCAGCTGCGCGTCAGCCGCGGGCAGCGGTTTTTCAACGGCTACATTCATGGTTGCATTCCAGTATTGTTTTCATGTCCCGTGCCCGAGGCCGACGAAGGCTGCCAGCGCCCCCCCAGGGCCCTGAACAGATTGATTTGCGCACCGGCGAGTCGCCCCTGTGCCTCGACATGCCGGGCCCGGACACTGATCAAGTCACGCTCGGCATCAAGCATCTGCAACGCATCCACGGTACCGGCCCGATAGTTGTACTGCGCCAGATCGAAGCCGCGCTGGCTGTGCGCCAGGGCCGCGCCCAGCGCCTGCGCCCGCTGCCGCTCACCATCGAAACGGGCCAAGGCCTGGCGTACGTCCTTCAGCGCCGTCAGCGCCACTGCGCGGTAATGCGCCACCTGTGCCTGCTGCAACGCACGGGCCTTGCTCAACCGTGCCCGGTTGGCCTGGATGTTGGGGAACTCCCAACTGATAAGCGGGCCAATGCCAAACATCACCGAGCGACTGTCGCCCAGATTGGAAAGATGATGATCGGAAGAGGTCAAGGAGGCGCCAAAACTCACTTTCGGATAAAGATCGGCCTTGACGATGTCGACTTCCAGAGCGGCCGCCTGCAACTCGCGCTCTGCCTTGCGAACATCAGGGCGACGCTCCAGCAAGTGCCAGCTATCACCACTGGGCAACGGGGCTTTGAGGGTTGGAATGTGCTGGCAGGCATCAGCCTTGGCGACGAGCGCTGCCGGCTCCTGGCCGCTGAGCATGCTCAGTTCGTACTGTGCCATACGCCGGCGCGCCTCAAGCATCGGCAGTTGCGCTTTGACCTGTTCGCGTAGCCCCAACAGGCGAACCCCATCCAGTTCGGTGGCAAGTCCGGCCTGACGTTGGCGGTCACTCAGCTGTACGCTGCGCTCGAGGGTCTGCAACGACCGCCGTGCTTCTTTTATACGCACACCATAAACGCACTGGTCAACGTAGGCGCGAGTGGTCTGGGTAACCACCTGCAGACGCACCAGCTCCATGGCCTCACGTGTCGCCTCAGCCTGGACCCGAGCCCGTTCGATCGCGTTGCGCACTTGCCCCCATATGTCGACCTGATAGGCCAGCTCGATACCGGGGTTGAACTCCCATTGCGAAGGCGCATCGCTGTCAGTGGCCTCTGCCAGCGTCTGGTCATCTGCACTCTTGCCGTAGGTAGCGGCAAAACTCATCACAGTCGAGGGCCAACGCCTGGCATCAAATTCACCAATCCCGGCAAGCATTGCACGGACATTGGCATCGGCTTGGGCCAGGTCCTGGTTGTGTGCCAGGGCTTGCGTCACCCAGCTGTTGAGGAGCGGATCCTGGTACAGCTCCCACCAACGCTCCACCGCGGGCTGGTCACTGACACCAGTGGGCAGATCCATGAGTGCATCAACTGACGGTGACACAGAAGAAGAGGCAAACGGCGAATGGTCAACGCAGCCCGACAATACGGACATCAGGCCAACGGCAGTAAGCAATCTGGTCAACGGAGAGGATCGCGGTACTTGCATCACAGAAATCGCTTCAAGGAACGTGATGCCAGCTTAGCGGCGCAGCGCTGGTGGTTCTGCCGCCAGCAGGACAACCATGCGCGCAACCGGGACAACTTTGCCAGGCAGCGAGCAGAGCGTTGCCGCCCTGCTCGCAATCAGGCTCAATGCACGCGCGGAATGGCCGCCTCCTGCAGACCAACCTGCCAGTCGCTGGGGGTATAACCATGAATACGCTTGAACACAGCTGCGAAAGCGCTGGCGCTCTGGTAACCGTGCTCAAGGGCCACGCTCATGATCGGCAAGCCGTCAGCCAGACGAAGCTGGCTAAGCATCATCCGGGCGCGGGCCCGCCACTCGCCATAGGACATACCGACCTCACGCTGGAACAGCCGTGCGACACTACGAGCACACATGCTCAACTGCACCCCGCACTGCTCGAGCGTCAGCTCCTGGGAGGGCTCATCGAGGAAGTGCTCGCACCAGGCGCGTAGCCTTGCATGCTCTGGCATCGGTACATAAGCATTGATACGCTGAGCCGCTTCCAGCTCGCGCTGAATGAGCGCACGCACATGTTCACCCAGACACTCATCGCGCTGCCCCAACATTTGTGACGCTGCCAGAATCAGCTCGCGCAACAAGCCGGAAACAGCGATTACCTGGCAGTGATCGACCCTCGAACTCAGCAACAAGGTCCGCACAGACACGTCCCCCACCATGCGCATCTCATGACTGACACCAGCCGGCACCCAAAGCGCCTGGCCACATGAGATAACCCAGTTACCAGCATCGCTACACACACGCACGACACCGTTTGCGGCGTAGATCAACTGATCCTGTGCATGACAGTGACTACCCACGACTTCAGCATGCGCATAATCCATTCCCAATGCTTCCATGCACTATCCCCTCAAGCCGTGGCGGTCATGCTATTCACAGTATTGAGCAAACCCAGGCGCGTGGCACGGCAGACAGCACTCACCACAGCCTTGAGCGATGCCTGGAGTGTGCTGCCGTCCCTACCCACGCCAAACAGCAACTGGTTGTTGACACGTATCTCGATGTAAGCGATCGCTTCGGACTCAGCACCATCGCGCACAGCGTGCTCGTGGTAATCGGCAATATCGAAGACCAGACCTTGCTGGGCAAACGCATGGACCAGTGCAGCCAATGGGCCGTTGCCCTTGCCAGCGAGCGCCAGGCGTTCACCGTCGACCACCAGTTGAGCGTCAAGGTAAGTGCAGGCTTCGTCAGTGGTGACCATAGGGTGCAGCAAGGCGTATGGATTACCCTGCTCCAGGTAATTTCTGGTGAAGCACGACAAGATCATCTCGCTGGTGATCTCCCTCCCTTCACTATCGGCAACCTGCTGCACCAGCCCGCTGAACTCCATCTGCAAGCGGCGCGGCAGGACGATACCATGCTGCTCCAGCAGATAGGCCACACCACCTTTGCCCGACTGGCTGTTGACCCGGATGACGGCCTCATAGCTGCGCCCCATGTCGGCCGGATCGATCGGCAGGTACGGAACCTCCCAGAAACCGTCGGGGTTTTTCTGCCGATGGGCGAAGCCTTTCTTGATAGCATCCTGGTGAGAGCCAGAGAATGCCGTGAACACCAGTTCTCCCGCATAGGGATGACGCGGATGGGTCGGCAACTGGTTACAGAACTCGACCTCACGCTGGACGTGGATGATGTCGGAAAAATCCAGCGCTGGACTGATGCCACTGGTATAGAGGTTCATAGCCAAGGTCAGGATATCGACATTACCGGTTCGCTCACCGTTGCCGAACAAGGTGCCCTCGACCCGCTCGGCTCCTGCCAGGCAAGCCTGCTCGGCGGTAGATACCCCGGTGCCACGGTCATTGTGCGGGTGAACACTGATGATCACGCTGTCGCGCTTGCGTACATGCCGGCAGAACCATTCGATCTGGTCGGCGAACACGTTGGCGGTCGAAACCTCCACGGTGGTAGGCAGGTTCAGGATCATCTTGTTGGTAGGCGACGGTTCGAATACATCGATCACCGCTTCACAGATTTCCAGACCGAAATCGAGTTCGGTGAAGCAGAAGGTTTCAGGTGAATATTGGTAAGTCCAGTGCGTCTGCGGATTGGCCTGCATCAGCGCCTTGATCTCCCTGGTGGCCTGAGTGGCGATGTCGATGCAACCTGCCCGATCCACGCCGAACACCACATCACGAAATACGGGAGCCGTTGCGTTGTACACATGAACGATGGCCCGTGGCACCCCCTTGAGCGCTTCGAAGGTACGTTCGATCAGGTGAGTACGGGCCTGAGTCATGACCTGGATAGTGACATCCTCGGGGATACCACCGCTCTCGATCAGTTCACGCACATAGTCGAAATCGGTTTGCGATGCTGCCGGGAAACCCACCTCAATCTGCTTGAAACCGACCTTCACCAACAGGTCGAAGAATCGACGCTTGCGTTCGGCGTTCATCGGCTCGATCAGTGCCTGGTTACCGTCCCGCATGTCGACGCTACACCAAGTGGGAGCGACCTTCTGGACCCGATTGGGCCATTGGCGGTCTGGCAGGTCGACTGTGGCGAAGTGGCGATATTTACTTGAAGGATCCTTCAACATCATGGCGGCTTTCTCCTATGCCAGTGCACACCCTGTAGTCGCCCGTAGAGGGCAAGAGCAAACATTGGATCCAATTTACACCATGCCAGGCTTAAGTCGATTGCGTTTTTCAGCATAATCCAGCCTGATAAAGACCAAATATTGTGATTATTTTTATAAAATTGGCGTTTAATCTCAAAAATATACAGAAAACAGCTTTCAGATTACTACCAGCATCACCTGCACACCCCGGAAAATGCTTGCGCCAGGCAAGCATCCGCCGAACTCACCTTTCGAACTCCAGCATTAAGGGCGATGGTGTCCGCGTAGCTTTAAGCGGACGCGATCACCCTTCTCGCCAGGACATCCTGCTCATGAGCGGTTTCAAAAACCAGGCCATGAGCTAACCGAAGATCGATTAGCGTCATGGCACTACGGACATACGACGGATACGTCATGCAGGGTGATCGGGATATTTCGTCTGTTCATCGGGTAGACCGTTGTGCTCCTCTTGGCTATTGCGAGCGCTGGAGTGCTGATGGCCACAGCAATTGTCATGCCCCCCCCTTTCACCGTGTTCATGTCCGCCATGCCCATGTCCCCGGTGCATGAAAAAGTGCATCAGTGGGCAGGCCAGTAGCAGCAGGAATGGCAGATATGGAAGGACGTGAGCCCTATGCTCGGTGAGCAGGAAATAACCGGCGATGGCCAGGAAGCCTAAAAAGTACCAGTTGGTGCCCCTTGCGCGGTTCTGGGACAAGTGATGATGGCTCATGACGGCACTCCTTGGAGGGAACGGGAGGGAGGGTCATGACGCAAGGCCACATCCAATTTTGCTGAAGCGCTATCGTGGGCGCGAGCATAGCGAGCTAGAGCATCGGTTTACGTGTCCTATGCGTCGAACATTCAGGGTAGTGAATCGCATGAAGTATCAAGGCAAATGCTTCCTTTTCAGTTGCCGTTTAGCCTCGTCCATGTCCTTATCAAATTGGCGGACGCCTCGAAAAAGTTGGACACCGACCAAGATCGGGCACAGCAGGAAAATTGCTGCTATGACAAATGATTCTTCGGTCAGTCCCAACAGGTAAAGCACGGTGGCGATGCCCACAACACTCACGAGGAGGCAGAGAACAAAAATCTCGCGTTTCATGATTTGGCCTCCTGACTTAAGCCAATATGGGCACGTTTTAGCAACGCGGAGTTGGCGATCACTGATAATGAGCTGAGCGCCATCGCGGCGGCAGCAATGATGGGATTAAGCAGTCCGAAGGCCGCGATTGGAATGCCGATGCTGTTGTAGATGAACGCCCAGAACAGGTTCTGTTTGATCTTGACCATGGTTGCGCGTGACAGCTTGATCGCGGAGACCACGTCGCGTACATCATTCTTGAGCAAGATGATGCCGCCGGTTTCCTTGGCTACATCAGAACCCGAGCCGATGGCGATGCCGATGTCAGCGGTGGCCAGGGCAGGTGCATCGTTGACACCATCACCGACCATTGCCACGACCTGCCCTTCGCTTTGCAATTGGCGGATCACTGCGGCCTTATCGTCCGGCAAGACCTCGGCAATCACTCGCTCGATGCCGACCTGCCGCGCGACCGCTTCGGCAGTACGGTGGTTGTCGCCGCTCAGTAGCACGACCTTGATGCCGCTTGCCTGCAATGCCGCGACGGCTTCAACCGCTTCGGGCTTAACGGTATCGGCCACAGCAATCACCCCGACCACACGCTCGTCCACACCGACCAGCATGGAGGTCTTGCCATCGGCTTCCAGGCTGGCGAGGTGCTTCTCGGCAGCCTCGGTCGAAATGCCTTTGCGGGAGAATAAACGCCGGTTGCCCAGCCAGATTTTTCGATTATCAATACTGCCTTCGATGCCGTGGCCGGCGACCCCATTGATGCCGGTCGCTTTCGGCAGAATGATGCCGCGATGCCGGGCAGCGCGGACTATCGCTGCGCCGAGCGGATGTTCTGAACCAGACTCCACGGCGGCGGCGAGCATCAAGACCTCGTTTTCCAATGCTGTGCCAAGCAGGATCACATCGGTTACGTTTGGTTCGCCTCGGGTAATAGTGCCAGTTTTGTCGAACACCACCGTACTCAGTTTTTCTGCTCGCTCTAACACTTCGCCGCCGCGGATAAGTATGCCGTTATTGGCACCCTTGCCAACACCGACCATTAACGCGGCGGGCGTCGCCACGCCCAGTGCGCAGGGGCAGGAAATGATCAACACCGCGATAAAGGCCAATAACCCCTGCGGGAAATTCCCTACAAGAGACCAGCCGACCAGGGCCAGCAGTGCGACCGACACCACCAACGGTACAAAGTAGCTAGTGACCTGATCGGCCAACCGTTGGATCTGCGCCGTGCTGGTCTGGGCTTCTTCGACCATCTTGATGATTTGTGCCAGTGCGGTGTCGGCACCGATCCTGCTCGCCTTGAAAGTGAACACGCCACTGCCATTGAGCGTACCTCCGATCACCGGACTGCCTGGGTGCTTGTCAACCGGCATCGACTCACCGGTCAGCATGGACTCATCTACCGTTGAGTGCCCCTCACTGACATCGCCATCGGTAGGGACTTTTTCGCCAGGTTTGACGATCAGAAACTCGCCGGCCATAACGCTTTCAGCGGGCAGGTCGATTTCCTGGCCATCACGAATCACATGCGCGATCGCCGGTTTGAGATCAAGTAAGCGTCGTACTGCGGCAGAGGACTTCTTCTTGATGATTTCCTCCATGTACCTACCAAGCAATACGAAGGCAATGATGACCGCCGACACCTCGAAATAAACGTCGCGCTCGGCTACCTTGACCGGCAGGGCATCCGGAAAGAACAACACCGCGACGCTGTAGAAATAGGCAACCGACGTGCCAAGGGCGATCAGAAAATCCATGTTGATGCTACGGGTGCGAATGGCGTTCCACGCCCCCTTATAGAAACTCCAGCCACCGATGAACTGCACCGGAGTGACCAAGAGGAAAAGCCAAATTCCCCACGTGAACCACGGTAGCGCCGGGATCGGCACCCAAGTCAGCAGCGTCGCACCAGCAGCCAACGCAATGAAGGCGCCCGCACGCAGCAGCGCCAAGGCCAGTACACCTGTGAGGGCAATGGTCACGCGGGTTTTCATCGCCTTCAGTTCACTTTCTGGCGACTCGAAGGTGCGCAGGCAGGTATCGCTGCAAAAGTAATAGCGGCGCCCGCCACGTTCTCGTGACAACGCTTTGGTCTTATCTACCATCATCCCGCAGATCGGATCTTTCGCCATTTTTTCTGATGCAAGCGCCTGCGGGTGTTGGCTGTGCTGCATGTGTGATTCGTTCATCGCTGCCTCCTACTCGAAGCGGCTATCAAGGCCTTCCACAGAGCTTGGCGGACAGCCAGGCAAACAAGGTGCCGACCGTCGCGCCCCATACACTCAAGACCAAGAGTGGCCCGACGAAAGTCGCCACACTGTAGTCTTGCGGAGCTTGAAGGCGACCAAAGTCGAGTCCATGGAACAAGGCGCCAAGAAAAGCAACACCCTGCGCTGGCCATAACGCATAAAGCAGCGCGCAGATGGTGTAGGAAATGGCCATGGTCAGGGCCAGGGAAATTCCGGTTCTCCAGGGAGCATTCATGACTGCTTTCCTGAGCTTGGAGGAGCGCCAGTAGGTGTGTTGGGACTGCGGGGGGATGACCAAGGCAGGAACGCCGGAGTATGTTCGCAGTAAGTGCGATAGGCATCGCCGAAGTGCGCAAGCATCTCCTGTTCTTCCTGCTTCGCCAGCTTGGCATAGACCAACAGGAGGATTGGAAACATTATAAAGGTGATCAATGTCGGCCACTGCAAGAGAAAGCCAAACATGATCAGTACAAAGCCTACATATTGCGGGTGACGGATCCGCGCATAGGGCCCGTCGAGCGCTAGTTGTCCAGTATTTTGGGCCTTGTAGAGCACACGCCAGGCGCTTGCTAATAACCAGAAGCCGCCTGCGATCAGCAGGTTGCTGATAATGTGGAATGGCCCCCAATGCGGATTGACCTTCCAGCCCATAACAGTTTCGAGCAAATGCCCTGCGTCGTGTGAGAGGAAGTCGATGCCCGGGAAGTTACGAGAGAGCCAGGGCATCAACAGGTAGATGGTCAGCGGAAAACCGTACATTTCGGTAAATAGAGCTACCAGGAACGCCGAGAACATGCCAAAGGAGCGCCAATCGCGGCTCGTCTTAGGCCGTGTGAAGCTGAAGGCGAACAACACAAACACTAATGAGTTGATGATGACCAGCGACCAGAGACCGTAGGCCGATTCAGTATGGTTCATGATTGGTGCTCCTCACTTGCCGGATGTGTTTGCTGTTAGTGCCTTCGCTGAGGGTCGCCGTGGTCGTAGGGCATAAACAGATGCACAAGTGGGCAGGTGGCTAATTGTAGGTAGGGTAAGGCTCTCCCCTTTTGTTGTGTGCTCAATTGGCAAGAGCTGTAAATTGTGTCCATGGCCCGGAACATCCTGCGACTCTGACTGTTGTCCTTGTGGTTCGTGATCCATATCAACCTCCTACTGCCCAGGGAATCATCAGCGTCGGCTCAGTCAGCTACCTCGCCATGCCGGATACTCATCGTGTGAGGTAGAAATAGCTGAGTCGCGAAAGATCCGTGCTCAACCAGACAGAGCGACCGGTGCCCGGCCACTCTGAAGTAGGGGGTTAATCGTTGGAACGAACAAAAATCAGGCGGGCTGGGCGTTCCGGCGGTGCGGGGCGTTTCAGTGTAAGAGCGGCGAAGGAGGATTTATCCTCGGAGTTAAGCACTATTATTACTGCCGCAGTTAGCAGCAAAAGGACGGCCCAATGGACGGGGTCTAATGCAGGAGTCTGCCATGTGGGCTTTATCGCCGTGGCGGTTTCCTCACAGGTCTGGAGGCAACCACTGGCGTGGAGAGCATGACCATCCACCACATACTGCTCGGCATGGTGTGGCGCGGCTATATTGTGATCCGGTTGTACCAAGCACCCTTGGATTGCCATTACGGCCACAGCCAACACCCACACCACGAGGGTGAGGCGCAACAGGCTTCGGCGGCGACGGCGGAACCAGTTCATGGGGTACCCCCTCGACTTATTACGTCGTATTGATTTTCACTCTAGCCAGGAAGGCAATGAAGAAATTGATCAAAATCAAACTAATCAATGAACTGATGCTCGAGGTCTCGGGCCGCCTTGAATCGTCCCTGGTTATGGGCTGGCATCGACACCCTACAGATGCGCCAAGCGCAGGTCCTCTATTGAGAAATGATGTGTTTACCTTTACGTAAGCTTAAGGCTGACGATGGTATCTGGTCATTTGTGAAGGCTCCCCAGCAGCCCTAGCACGGGGATGAGAGCAATGCTCAGGTGTATTGGCCAGACGCTTACGAAGAAACCCACCGGAAGTGACGACACCGATACCTGACAAAAAGACATCGGCGTCGCTTGCCTGCTCCGGCAATCTGTCAGGGTCAACTCATCTCTGGAACGAGGTGGCTCATGAATGTCAGGTTTTCAATAGCGTGCATATAAGCGGAGAATCTCGGATCTCCATCGTTGAACGCCTTTGCCACTTTTTGTGCGCTTTCAAGACTGTCCCACATTGCCAAGTCCGCGAAGACGCGGTCGTCGCTCATAGGGCAGTAGGCACGGTAGTCGATCAAACCAGGAAAGGTCTTTAACGTTTCACGAAGCCCTGCGCGGAGCGCAGGCATTTGTGCAACGCACTCCTGTTTGACCTTGAAAATGGCTAATTCGAGTACGTGAGACGTGTGCTGCATGGGGATGACCCTCTATGTGTCAAGGAGTCCCCATTATCAGTGGCTCATACTGACAGCGTAGTGTCAGTGGTGGTGATCGGTTTCCACTGGCTTGCCTGGTGCTTCATATAGGCCTGGAGATCAAGGGCAGGATTGTTGGGTGATGGTTGTTGGGCAATAGCAATGGAGGTTATGCGATCGACCCGAAAATCGCGGTAAGCTGCCCTGGCACTACACCAGCTTCCAACTGTCCACTTTCCTCCCCAGTAGAAAAGGCCAAGGGGGAAAATGAGGCGTTGCGAAACCGCACCGTCCAAGCTGGTATAAGTTATCTTCAGCGCCTGAGCGCTTTCAATCGCCTTTCGAAGGGTTGCAAGATGACCACGCGTCGAGGAAGACGTTGTTCCAAGTGCCCTGATTTTTGCCGAGCTGGGGTCAACCTTGTGATGGACTATGGAGGCCGAGACTTTGCTCAACAACATCCTTGCAGCAGCACTTAGATCGTTATCGGCGGAAGCTGAAAGCATTTCCATCCCGAGCATCAATGCATCCAGTTCGAGCCTGTTCAACGTTAGAGGTGGCATCTCAAAATCGGCATCCAAGGCATATCCCACGCCAGCGGTACCATAGATTGGGACTCCACTGAGGGAAAGGTCGTCGATGTATCGATAGATTGAGCGAACGGAAACGCCAATTCGGCTAGCCAGTCGTTCAGCAGAGATTGGCTGATGGACGCGAATCAGATTTACCAATTGAAACAAGCGATCAGCTTTACGCACGAGGTGTACTCAATTGAGGGTCCTTTGCGAGCTCATTGGCGTCGCGAAATACTCGCAGCATGATGTGCGCAATGCGGCCGTATGAAGCGAATGCGGCTCCATGGCCTTTGGCAGGGCAAGTCGCTCGAAACTGACGGCTGCGCACAGGCAGCTTCATTCATTGGCTTAGCTCCGTCTCCTCCTGCTTGAAAATACGGAATCCGCGCGCCTGATAATTCCGAAGCGCGGCAGGATGGTCGAATGTGCATGTATGTACCCACACCCGCTCTGTACCGTGCCATTCCCACGCTGTTCGAACAGCGTGACTCAGGAGCGCTCCGCCGAAGCCACTCCCTAAAAATTGAGGTGCCAGCCCAAAGTAACGGATTTCGCTGTTACAGCCATCGGGGCGATAAAGCTCGTAGTAGCCGGCTATCGCACCACGGTGATAGGCAACCCAGGTACGGTGGCAATCCTGTTCAACGAGTGCCTGCCAGTCAGAAATCCCCCAGGTATCAAGATCGCCCCACTCCCAAGGCGTGCCTACCAGCTTGTAGAGAAACCGATTGAATTCCGCCTGCGGCACTTCACATTCAATGATTTGGAGGTCGTGACGCGGTGGTTTTTCCTTCAGCTCGGAAGCCGAGACCATTTCCAGGTAATAAGTGGTGCAAGACCGTTCCATCGTAGACTCCCTGCGTGCGATCAGATAAGCATGCCAGCTACGGGCCGACTGCGGCTACACCTGATGTTTGCTTCGGGTCGACAACTGCCGCTCGCCAGTGACTGCTACCGCCCCATACATGCCAACTATTGGTGTGAAACATGCCAGTGACCACCGGGCCCGACATCGAGCCCGGTGATTTTTCACTACCTTACCAATTGTGCGTATAGCTGGCAGTCAGCACAGTGCCTGGAGCCGGCAAGTGGCTGGTGTTGTTGTTATTACGCAGCAATTGGCTATAGAGCGGGTAGTAGTCGCGATTGAACAGGTTCTGGATGCCGACGCTCACCTTGTCGTCAGCAGAGATCTGGTACTGGCTGACCAGGTCCACTGTCGTATAGGTACTGACCTGATGTCGTCCAAAACTGTCCACTCCATCGAGCCTATAGTCCTTGGCATCAAAGAACGTTGCTTGCAAGCGGTTGCTCCAATCCAGGGTCGGCTTGTACTGGATGTAGGCGGTCAGTTTCAGGGGCGGAACGCGATAGCCGGTCATGTCTTGCCAGCCCTTGCCATCCGGCTTCTCTCGTCCACGCATCCAGGTCGCACTACCCCCTGCGCCCCACACCGCATCGTCCGATAGCCAATCGACGCTGGCTTCAGCACCGTAAATGCGCTCCTTGGTTCGGGTCAGAATCAGGCCATTGTTGAAACTTTGCACGTCTCCCAGTTTGGAGGTGGTGTAGAACAGTGCCAGGGTGCCCAGGGTGTTGCTGCCCAGCTCACCGCGCCAACCAAGCTCATAGTTGTTGGTTTTGACCGGTTCCAGGTTCGAGGCGTCGATGTCGAAGCCACGGCGTGCATTTCGCAATTGAATGCCGACGTCAGGCAACTGGAAGCCCTGGCTGAAGGACGCGTAGATTTCCTGGCCGAGCACTGGCGAGTAGACGATGCCAAGGTTCGACAGCACCGCATCGTAATGAATCTGCCCCCCCTTCACTGCCACAGGGGAGGCAGCCCTGGATTCGGACAACGGAACGAAGTCATCGAATTCAGCGGTGGAGTATTCGTAACGCAGGCCGCCGTCGACCGACCAATGCTCATCGAAACGATGCTGTAACTGCGCGAACGCACCGGCGCTACGAGTCTTGAGCGGGGGCATGTAAGTGAGCTTGCCGGTCTTCTCGAAGACCAGGCCGCCACTGGCGTCATAAGCCGCAGGGTCGAAGACATCGAGCGGCATGTCGCTGCGTTCCTGGTTATAGTCGCCACCCCACACCAGCTCGGTACTGCCGCTGTCGCCAAGCGGCGTGCGCAGGGTCAGGCGGCTTCCGAACACTTCGCTGTTCTGCATGATCTGGTCTACATTGCCGCCGCGGGTGGCAACGGCCCGGGCGTCAAACGGCGTAAAGCGGGTGAAGTAGTCCCGGTAATACATCTGGGCAGAAAGCCGGCTTCCGAGAATGTCGAGATTCTCGTAGTCCAGGTTCACCAGTGTGTTGCGAATGCGGTTCTGCTCGTCAAGATCCAGGCCCTTGATCGCATTGGCCGGCACCGAGCCTGCGGGGAGTTTCGCAACGCTTGGGTCTGTAGCGTAGTCGGAGTCCTGACGTGCGTCGTAATGGCTGACAGCGAGCTGGACTCGCTGGTCCTCGTCGATGCGCAGCCCCAGCTTGCCGCCAATGTTGTAAATGTTCGAATCGAACAGGTCGCCTTGACTCGGCTCCGGAGCAATCCGGTCGCCGTGCGCATCGTACGAGGCTCCAATGTGGCGGGTACCGAAGTCGAACGAGTAGTCCACCGCCCCCTGAGAGCCCGCGAAGTATTGCTGGAACTGGCCCCCCAGGCCGTCGCTGCCCAGGCGGGTAAGCGGCGAGGTGGCGCTCAGGCTGGTTTCGGCACGGTTTTCGCCACCTGCAGGTCGTGTGGTGATGGAGATGATGCCCCCCGTGGCACCGCTGCCGTAGATAGCGCTGCTGCCACGGATGACTTCGACCCGTTCGATCAGTGCTGGGTCGATGTTGGCCAGGTTGCGAGACGAGTCCCGGTTGGTATTGAGCGGCACCCCGTCGACCATGACCAACATGCTGCGCCCGCGCAGGGTCTGCCCGTACTCGGTAACGGTGCGGCTGGAGTCGGACATGCCCGGAATCGCCTTGGCCAGTACCGTGGCAAGGCTTTCTGAACCCTGGCGCAGCTCTTGCAGTTGTTCATGCTCGAGAACGGTGGATTGCCGCGTCGCGGAAACCAGGCTGCTACTGGTGCGTGAAGCGGTAATCTCCATCTGCGCCATTTCCACGGGCACGCTTTGGGTCTCGGGACTGGATGTTGGAGCACCCTGCGCGACGATGACGAAGGTGCGCTCATCCTTGGCCTGTACTTGCAAGCCACTGTCCTTGAGTAGCGTTTGAAGTGCTTCCTCGGGCGTGAACCGCCCCTTCAGCGCGGGCGTGTTTCGGTCTGCAGCGAGATCGCTGGCAAAGATGATCTGTACCGAAGACTGCTGTGCCAGGGCATTGATGGCCTCACCCAGCGGTGCGGCAGGGAGATCCACGCTCACCCTTTCCCGGCCCTGGGCCGACATTGCGATGAGCAAGCTACTGGCAAGCAATGACAGGCGTAGTTGACGACTACGGAGGGGAAAATGCACTTCTCGAGTTCCTTTTTTTAGTTGGCTTTTTTCAATAGCCGCCATGGAAATCGAGAAACCCTACCTGCGCCTGAGAATTATTTTCTTATCGGTTTGCGTTGAATCCGGACGCTGCCATCCCCTTGTTGCAGTACGGCGACGGGCAGGATGCTCGGTAGCAGATCCAGCAGCAGGTCGACATTGTGCACCTCGAAGACCCCTGTCACCTTGAGCGCAGCCAGGCTTGGGTCGTTCAGCTCAATGGATGCCTTGCGATAGTGGCGCAGCAACGATACCGCTTCATCCAGCGGCGTCTGCTCGAACACGATGCGATCATCTTTCCAGGCCATCGCCTTGGAGGCGTCGACCTTCGCAACCGGCATCAGTTGCCCGCCAATCGAGTCCACCTGCTGCCCTGGCCTGAGAGTGACAGGCGCTTGCCCTGCAGCAGCTACGGCGACGTCAACGCGCCCACGGGCCAAGGTCACACGAACCTCGTCGTTATCCAGGCGGCGAACATTGAACAGCGTACCGAGCACCTTGACTTTCGCCAGGCCAGCGGACACTACGAAGGGGCGGTACACGGCCGAAGACACATCGAAGAGGGCTTGCCCAGCGCGCAGGTCGACTTCGCGGCTGAGTAGACGCCAACTGATATCGACCTGCGTGCCGCTGTCGAGCAGCAGTTTGCTTCCGTCGCCCAGCAGCAAAGCGCTCCGCTCACCAATGGCGGTAGCGAAACGCTCGCTCTTGTAGACGGGGTTCAGCCAGGCCAGGGCTGCAAAGGCGATCGCAACCGCTAGCGTGATACCTGCCGACTTTACCGCTCTCGAGGAGGCTGGCCTGGACGGCGGCACGGGGAACAGGTGTTTGAGCTCTTCACGATGTCGCCCCAGAGCCTCGTCCAGTGGCGCTTGTTCGGGCTTGTTCGTCATGCGTGCACCTCATCGCGTCCAAGCCGTTGCCTGCACGCTGCCAAACCCAGGCGTACGTGCTTTTCCACCGTCTTGATGGAAATACCGAGGCGATCAGCTACCTCTGCCTGGGGGATTTCGTGAATCTTGTGCATGACAAAAACGGCTTGGCAGCGAGGTGGAAGGTCTGCGATAGCGTTGACGAGCAGTTGAAACTCGCGCTCAGTGTCATACCTGCTCATCGGGGTGGCTGCCGGGCAGGCCACCTCTGGTAGCTCGGAGATTGCCTCCACCCGGGCGACTCGGCGACGATCGCTACGATAGCGACTCACGGCGGTGTCGTTGGAGATTTTTCGCAGCAATGCCAGTGGGGTCCGAACGTCCTCCTTCTCACCGCGCTCAAGCAACTGCACGCACACGTCATGCACGACATCGCGCGCCATGCTCCTGTCGCCGAAGCGTCGGCGAATGTGGTCCACCAGATCGTCGTAGTGACGTACCAATGTAGACAGCAACGTCGGTTTGGCGGGATCGAACGACACGAGGCATCCTGGAAGAGGGCTAGGCTCCGGAGAGAAGATCCAAGTGTAAATGAGAAATAATTGCGAATAAACACCCTCTTCCACTCCCGCGGTCAGCCGCTCGAGTGGGCGTAAGGCGTATTTGGAGGACCGGTTCCAGGATGCGAGAACCACGCCGGCAGGCTACGCCGTCGAGGCATGCCCATGGGCAGAAAGGTAAGGAACTGTCAGCCCGTTGGCAATGGCACTGGCTTCAAGCTTCACACGCTCCGCGTCCAGAAAAACATATGCGGCTTGCAGCGTGGCGATCTTTGCTTGAATTTCGGCCATCTTGCTGGCGACCAAGACCGCGCCTTGCGCGCAATCGATCTTGTTACCCCGCTTGGCCGCAAGGATGTCGCCGATCTCGGCGAGTGAAAAACCTCCGCTCTGGGCGCTCTGAATGAAGGCCAGATCAACAACGGTCTGATCGCTATAGCTGCGGTAGTTGTTGGCTTGTCGATGGGCAACGATAAGTCCGAGTTGCTCGTAGTAGCGCAATGTATGACGACCGACTCCACTACGGCGCTCCAACTCTCCAATATTCACAGTAAAAATCCTTGACTGTAGAGTAGGGTCTACACCTTAGCCTGCGCCCATCATCCGAACAAGGGTTCAGACATGAGCGTGGAATGCTTCGTCACAGGCGGCAGTGGGTTTGTGGGGCAACATTTACTGGCCCGTCTTACTGCGACAGGGCACAAGACCTGGGTGCTTATGCGCAACCCTGAAAACATTGAGCGCCTCAGAGAACAGGTAGGCCGGCTGGGAGGTAACCCTGCGTATATCCATGCAGTTGAGGGAGACATCAGCAGGGAGGGGCTTGGGCTCAGCGAAGCAGACCAACAGTGCGTGTCTTCGGCCGCTGTGGTCTTCCACCTCGCGGCGCAGTTTACCTGGGGCCTGACAATCGAGCAGGCCCGCGCAGTCAATGTACAAGGGGCGCTGAGAGTCGCCAGGCTCGCGGCGAGCCAGCGCATCCGCTTGCTGATGGTGGGCGGCTACATGCTGCAAAACCTTACCCACCTTGAACGTATCGGGATTGATAACGAGCACCCTGAAAACACAAATTGGCCCGCAGTCTACGCCCGTGTAGGTGGCTACGAAGGCAGCAAGCTGGAATCCCATTTTGCAGTCATCCGTTACATGCAGGACGCAGGCGCAGATTACACGATCGTTCATCCTGCTACGGTGTGTGGCCACAGCGAGAGTGGGCACATCCTTGAAGGACAACCTCTGGTCGGGCTCATTCGAAACCTGGCCCTGGGCCGATTCAAAGCTGTCCCCGGTTCCGCCAGGCACTGGTTGCCATTGGTGAGCGTCGATTACCTGGTGACGATGATAACCTGCGTGGCGTTCGACCCCTCGATGGCCAACCGGCAAGTCCTGGCGCTTTATGAGCACACACCGAACTTGCAGGGTATGCTCGAACAGTTGGCACAAACGCTTGAGGTCAAACCACCCCGCCGTCATATAGCGATAGGGTTGCTCAAGTGGCTATTGACGATTCCAGGGCTGGCTGCCCGATTCGCGATCAGCGCCGAGTCATTGAACTTTATTCAGACGCAGCGCTTCGACATGAGTAATAGCAAGAAACTGGAACAAAAGTACCAGCTGGCACATCCCGACATGTCGCGAACGCTGGAAAATACCGTGCGCTACATCATGGGTTACTTGCCTGATCGTCACGCTCACTCTTCTGAACACCCTGTTGGAAGATAACGGCGTCGCGTAACAACGTCGGACATTCCAGCAATTTAGGTGTTATATTTTTGAGCATGAACCGGATAGTTACTTCCTGACCGTCTGGTTAGTTAAAGCGTGTCGACGCTCAACTTGGTCTTTAGGGAAAAAGGCGCGTGAATTGACGTGAAGCGTGACATCCAGCTCGTTGTGCTACTGCTATCGGTCATCGGTTGTTCTCTCGCCTCGTTAACGCTGTGGAAGGTCATGGCCTCTCGCGAGCGCGCCCTGGACGATATCAACGTCCATGGCCTGAACCTGACCCAGGCACTGTCCACCTATTCAGAAGGTATCGTCCGACAGAGCTCGATGCTGCTGCTCGGCCTGGTTGAGCGCCTGGAAACCGAGGGCGCCGGACCTGAGCAGATCGAACGCCTGGGGCAGTTGGTCAAGCGTCAGCAACCGTTGATGCCGCCGATGAGCGGCATCACCATCTACGCCAAGGATGGGCGCTGGCTGATGTCGTCCAACCGTCCGACCCCCGTCGGTGCCAACAGCAGCGACCGAGCCTTTTTCATACACCACCGTGATGACCCGTCCCCCGATCCCTTCATCGGCCTGCCAATCCGTAGCCGCGTCACCCAGGACTGGGTGATCACCGTCAGCCGGCGATTCAACGATGAGCGCGGCGAATTCGCCGGCGTTGTTGCCATGACACTTGGCGTGGAGAACTTCCTGCAGCTTTTCGGCAAGCTGGACGTCGGTGATGACGGTGCCATCGGGCTGTCCTACGCCGATGGTTCGATGCTGGTGCGCTATCCGTTTCGGGAACAGGACATGGGACGCAACTTTTCGAAGTCGCCAATCTTCACCAAGTACCTCATCGACCAGTCAGCGGGCACCGCATCGTTCACCTCCAGCCTGGACGGCGTGGAACGCCTCTATGCGTTTCGCAAGAGTGACAAGCTACCCCTGGTGACAACGGTCGCGTTGGGCAAGCAGGAAGCACTCGCAGCCTGGCGGTTCGAGGCACTGCTGTCGTCACTGGTGGTCGCTGCGCTGCTCGCACTGACCGGGGCCATTGGCTGGCTGCTGATTAGAGCCATGAGCCGGCGAAGCGCGGTCGAAAATGAACTTCGGCTGACCCAACAGCAGTTGCTTGAGAGCAACCAACAGCTCGAACGCCAAGCGATGCACGATGCGCTGACGGGGCTTGCCAACCGGCGCTGCTTTGACGAGGCGCTGACCCAGGAGATCCGCACGGCGCATCGAGATGGGACCACGCTGACCTTGCTGATGATCGACATCGACCATTTCAAACGTTACAACGACACCTATGGGCATCCGGCTGGCGACGCCTGCCTGCAGCAGTTGGCTTACCTGCTCTCTTCCTGCATCCGCCGCCCTCGCGACCTGCTGGCACGCTACGGGGGTGAGGAAATGGCTGTAATCCTGCCCGATACCGACATCGACGGAGCGACCGTCGTTGCCAGGCTGATACTCGAGCGTTTGGCCCTGCAACCTATCCCTCACAAAGGCAGCCCTTTCGGGCATGTGACCGCCAGTATCGGCATCGCCTGCTCCGATGGAACGGCCCTCGACAGCCCGCCATCGCTAATTGAACGCGCCGACCAGGCGCTCTATATCGCCAAGCAAGCGGGCCGCAATCGCCTGCATGTCGACCGGGCGAATGTATAAGGCCAATTGACAAGGAATGTACTGATGCAATCTCATTTCGGCAAAGGCGTTTTCTTTGCACTCTGCGCCGCTGCACTGAATGCGACAATTGGCGTATTCAGCAAGGTACTGATGAACAGTGGGTTCAGCTCCAGCAGCATCGCCCTGATAAAAACCGTGCTCGGCTGCCTGCTGCTGTCAGCCTTGCTGCTGTTCCTGAAGCGGCCCCTGCATACGGCCAAGTGGCTCCATGCAGCCGTCTGCGCCTTTCTCGGCATTTTTGTGTTGTTCCACTTTGAAACCTCGGCCTATAGCCATTACGCCGCAGCGGGCGTCGTGGTAATCCTGATGGCGAGCGCCTCCATATCCTCGATATTGCTGGGAAGGATAGTCCTGAAGGACCCTATCACTGCCAACGCGACGGTAGGCGCCGGCTTGGCGATAGCCGGCATTGCCGTGATATTTGGAGCCGACCTGGAACAAGGCTTCACACTGCAAGGCGCAGTGCTCGCTTCGATTGCCGGCTGTGGTTATGGCGCATTTTCGGTTGCCATGAAGCGCATGGGCGTCTCTGGGGGGCTGCATTTCACTCGGCAGCTGTTGTTCTTCGGCAGTCTTTACCTGCTGATGCCGGCTGCGACCGATGGGTTCATCATGGGAGAGCTGTCGCTGGCGGCGGTCATGGCATTGCTGGCACTGGCCGCGTTGCCGACCATCCTCGGCTTTTTCTGTACCACCAAGGCCATCGAGTATTTGAAGCCATCGCAAGTTCAAGCACTGGAACTGACCGAACCGGTGTTTGCCGCGCTGCTGGCGTTCGTGATCCTCAATGAAGTACCGCGAGACACTTTGTACCTGGGGGCCGGGCTGATCCTCTTCGGGCTGTGTTTCTCCAATGAGCTGATCCGACTGGGCAAAAAAACGCCACAGCCGTCCGGAGCATGAAACGCGGCGAGCAAGCGCCCAAGGAGCGCATGCTCGCACGACCGCGTTACCAGATCGCAATATCGTAGGTCAGGTAGACCCGGTTGCTGTCGCGCCCCCGGGAAAAATCAGAGCGGTAGACATAGTTGCGAAGTTTCACGCCCAGCCCTTTCACTGGCCCGGATTGCACCACATAGGCAAGCTCCACGTCACGCTCCCATTCGCTGAGCCCGGCATCAGCGGAGCGCCCGTTGTCCCCGCTCAGGTAGCGCGCCATGAAAGTGAGCCCGGGGACACCGGCTGCGGCAAAGTTGTAGGCATAGCTGGCCATCCAGGTTTTCTCTTCCTCCTCGATGAACTTGCCGATGCCCACGTTACTGAACGAGTAGACCGTCGCGCCGCTGATGTATGGCAATCCAGCCTCGCCGTCGAGAATCTGGTAACCGGCGCCGAAGGTATGCCCGGAATGAGCGTAGGAGAGCTGCCCACTGAACATGTCGTTGTCGATCTGACCACCATGAGCGGCCCCGCTGTCGCGGCTCTTGAAATAGCGCAAGTCGGTGGTCAACACCCCGCCGGCCAATGGCAGGTCGTGGACCAGGCCTAAATAGTCCTGACGATAGAAGTGTTCGAGCTGGCCGTGGTAATAGCTCAAGCGCAGCTGCTTGCTGACGGCATAGTCGGCGCCGGCAAAGCTGAAATCGCCAGACTCGCTGCCACCGTAGCCATCCAGGAACAGACCCGTGCTGTTGGAGGAGTCCCGCTGCTTGAAGCGGTCCAGGTGCCCGGCGGTCAGGGTCAGGCCATCGACATCGGTGCTGGTCAGTTGCGTGCCCTGGTAGGTCTGCGGCAACAATCGCGCATCGTTGTACACCAGCACCGGTGTCTTGGGCAGCAAGGTGCCATGCTTGACGATGGTCTGCCCCAGTCGCGCCTTGGCCGTTACCCCGGCACTGGCGAACTCGTCCGCGGCACGGCCATCGTCATGGACCGGCAGCAAGCCGGTACCGCTGCGGCCACGGCCCGAATCGAGACGGACGCCCACAAGCCCCAGGGCATCGAGCCCCAGGCCCAGCGGACCTTGGGTGAACCCCGATTGGTAGTCCAGCAAAAAACCCTGCGCCCATTCCACCCGCTCGCTCTTGGCAGTTGCCGCAGCGCGGGCGCTCATGCCTTGTTCGTCGCGGAAGTTTTCGTTGAAGTAAACGTTGCGCAGTTGCAGTTTGAGCTTGCCGTCGTCGATGAATCCGGCAGCGCCGGCCACAGGCAGCCAGCCGCAGAGCAGGCCACAGGTGGCCCCGCGGAAAACAGTTCGGGACATGTTCGGTACTCTGTTGTTGTTCTTGGATGAGGTGGGCGCCAGCGGCGCCCGATGCAGATCAGACGAAGAAGGACAAGGCACCCGTGACCAAGGCCAACGCGGTGATGACCAGCGATGTCAGCACCGCCCATTTCACGGTGGCCTTCTGAAAGTCGCCAATATCACGATCGACCATGCCCACCAGCAGCAAGGTCGAGGCCACCAGCGGGCTCATCAGGTGCACCGGCTGGCCCAGCACCGAGGCGCGGGCAATTTCAACCGGGTCAATGCCATAGGCGGCCGCGGCATTGGCGAGGATCGGCACCACGCCAAAGTAGTAGGCGTCGTTGGACAGTACGAAGGTCAGTGGCATGCTGGTCAGCGCCACCACCAGCGGGAACCAGTGGCTCCACGCCTCGGGAATCCAGTCGACCAGGGTCTGCGCCAGGGCATCGACCATCTTGGTGCCAGAGAAGATCCCCGCGAAGATGCCAGCGGCGAATACCAGCAGCACCACGGTCATGGCGTTACCCGAATGGGCGAGGATGCGCTCCTTCTGCAGATCCAGTTGCGGGTAGTTGATCATCAGCGCCGCGACAAAACCGATCATGAACAACAGTGCGGAGTGCATGACGCCCATCACCAAAGCCGTCATGACGGCAATCACCAGCACCAGGTTCACATACGCCAGCCGTGGGCGTTTGTGCGGGTTGTCGCCGAGGATTTCCTTGATGTAGCAGTTACCGCCCCCAGACTCCAGGGCGATGTTGCCGATGCGTCGGCGCTCGGCGCGGCCGAGCAGGTAGGCGGTGAACACCACCCAGGCCGCACCGCCGATCACGGTCGGCAGCATCGGGATGAAATACTCGGTCGCATCCAGCCCGAGCGCGGCAATGGCCCGGGTTGCCGGCCCGCCCCAAGGGCTCATGCCACTCATGATGCTCAGCGACAACATGGACACCGTGGCGAGGATCATCGGGTTCATGCCAATGCGCTTGTACAGCGGCAGCATTGCCGCGCAGGTAATCATGTAAGTGGTGGTGCCGTCCCCGTCGAGCGCCACCAGCAGCGACAGCAGCGCGGTCCCGATGGCGATCTTGATCGGGTCGCCATTGACGCGCTTGAGGATCTTGCGGATCAGCGGGTCGAACAGGCCGGCATCGATCATCAGGCCAAAGAACAGGATGGCGAACAGCAACAGGGCCGCCGAGGGCGCCACCATCTTCAAGCCATCGAGCATCATCTTGCCCAGTTCGGGGGCAAAGCCTCCGATCACTGCGAAGACAATGGGTACCACGGTGAGTGCAACGATCGGTGACAGGCGTTTGCTCATGATCAGGTAGGTGAAGGTCACCACCATGATCAGGCCCAGGAGTGCGAGCATGGTCTAATCTCTTGTTTTTATTCTATTGCGGCCATCGGCAAGGCAGACGGCCCCCTACCCCACTCGACATCGCTGGGATGCTGAGTGGGATTTTAAGTCAACAATGGGAGGTGGAAGAGGCTTTCAGCCGTGATGCCGAGGCTCGGCAGGCCATTCGGCCGCTGCCGCGTCTGCCTCGGCCGGCGCAACCGCAGTGCCGTTCAGGCGGCGCAGCAAGGTTTCCCGCTCACAGGCATTCTCCGACAGTGAGATGACCACGGTGGCCACGGCGTTGCTGGCCAGGCTGGTCAACGCACGCGCCTCGGACATGAAGCGATCGATGCCGATCAGCAAGGCAAGCCCGGCAAGCGGGATGTCGTGAATGACGGTCAAGGTCGAGGCCAGCGCAACGAAACCGCTACCGGTCACACCCGCGGCGCCTTTGGACGACAACAGCATGATCGCCAGCATCGTCACCGTCTGGCCGAGGCTCAGATCAATGTTGCAGGCTTGGGCGATGAACACCGCCGCCAGCGACAGGTAGATGGCAGTACCGTCGAGGTTGAAGGAGTAGCCGGTTGGCAGCACCAGCCCGACCACACCTTTCTTGCAGCCCAGCTTTTCCAGTTTTTCCAGCATGCGTGGCAGTACAGGCTCGGTGGACGATGTGCCGAGCACCACCAGGAACTCCTCGCGGAAATAGCGCAGCAGCTTCCACAGGCTGAAGCCATGGGCACGGCAGATACCGCCGAGCACCACCAGCACGAAAAACGCACAGGCGATGTAGAGCGTACCGACCAGCTTGGCCAGTGCGCCCAGGGACGTCACGCCGTACTGCCCGACGGTGAAGGCCAGCGCACCGAAGGCACCGACCGGGGCGAAGCGCATCAGGTAGCCGAAAATGCGGAACACCATGGTCGAGGCAGACTCCAGCACATCGAGTACCGGCTTGCCCTTCTCGCCCATGGACGACAGGGCAAAACCGCTGAGCACCGCGATGAACAGCACCGGCAACACTTCACCCTTGCTGAACGCCCCGATGAACGTGTCGGGAATGATGTGCATGAAGAAGTCGACAACACTGAGTTTCGCCGCAGACGCGGCGTACTGGCCGAGCCCCTCGGTGCTGAGCGTGGCCGGGTCGATGTTCATGCCGACCCCGGGGCGGAACAGGTATACCGCTGCCAGGCCGATCATCAGGCTGATAACGGTCAATACCAGGAACAGCAGCAAGGTCTTGCTCATCAAACGCCCGAGGGAGCGCTTGTCGGTCATCCCGGCAATGCCGGTGACGATGGTGCAGAAGACCACCGGCGCGATCATCATCTTGATCAGCTTGATGAACGCATCACCCAGGGGCTTGAGCGCAACGGCCTGTTGCGCCCAGAAGTGACCGACCACCACGCCCAGCAGGACGGCGCAGAGGATCTGGAAGTACAGCGATTTGGCGAGTCTCATGAGGCATCACCCATTGTTGAAATTGTGCGGATGCGCTTGTTGCAAATGTAAAAGTGTGGGCTGCCGCCCGACCTACCCCGCCAACCTGCGGAATGTAGGGGCATAAACGAAGCCTGAGAACAGCCGCCGGGCAGTTCGCACCACCGAGGCCTGAATCGTCTTGCCATCAGCACCGCTGCGTGACAGCGCGACATCGATACCGCCACTTGGGTGTTCCAGGCGTACCTCGGCCAGTTGCTCGGCGCCCTCGCCCAGCAGTTCGCCGATGACCGTACCTGGGCTGACGCAGGCAGTCGCCAGCCCTATCGCTCCGGTGATGGCCAGGGCGCGATGGCAGTTGTGCGGCATGAAGTAGCGAACCTGCAACGTGCCGTCATAGCGGGGCTTGGACACCAGCACCGGCTTCGGGATGACCATACCGCTGACATCACCCAGGCCCATGGCCTTGCCGGCCTTCAGGCGCAACGCCTCGAGGCGCTCGAGCAATCCGCCGTTGGCGTCGAGTTCGGCCGGGGTTTCCGAGCCGGTGACACCCAGCTGGCTGGCTTCAATCACCATCATCGGCATGGCCATGTCGATGCAGGTGACCGATACGCCATCGATCACATCCTTGGCCTTGCCAGTCGGGAACAGCTTGCCGGTCTTGCTGCCGACCGCATCGAGGAAGGTCAGGTGCACCGGGGCGGCAGTGCCCGGTACGCCATCGATCGCCGTACGGCCTTCGTAGCGCACGATGCCGCCGGGGGTTTCCACCAGCGAATTGACGAAAGTACCGGTGTTGAGGTTGCGAATACGCACCAGTGTCTTGCCGTCCTGGCCTTTGACCAGGCCCTGTTCGATGGCGAACGGGCCAACGGCGCACAGCATGTTGCCGCAGTTGGGCGCGGTATCGACCCGGCGCTGGGCGACCATGACCTGCACGAACAGGTAGTCGACATCGGCGTCGGCATGCAGCGAGGGGCTGACAATCGCTACCTTGCTGGTCTGCGGGCTACCGCCACCGATACCGTCGATTTCCAGTTCATGCCCGGAACCCATCAGGTTGATCAGCAATTCGTCGCGTTCGACCACATTGGCAGGAAGGTCCCATGCATGGAAAAAGGGGCCCTTGGAGGTGCCACCGCGCATGAGTACGCAAGGAATTCGTTGCATGATTTCGCACTCTTGTTGATCAATGGACATCATTGATGCTGTGGACAAAAGATTGACAGGGATGGATAAATCAATCCAATGCAAATATCGTAGTCATTGTTCCGATTTGAGCATCAATAAAGAGCCCAATGCCAAGAGCGAACCGAGATGGAATATGAGCTGCAAGACATACGATCTTTCGTGAAAATCGCCGAACTCGGTAGCTTCCACGAAGCCGCAGAAGCGCTGCACCTGTCCCAGCCTGCCTTGAGCCGACGGATCAAGAAGCTCGAGGAAGGCTTGGGCACGTCGTTGCTGGAACGCACTACCCGTCGTGTCAGCCTTACCAGTGTCGGGCGTGACTTCCTGCCCAAGGCCAGGCGCCTGCTGGATGACTTCGAGGACTCGATCCTGAGCATTCGCGAACTCGCCGAACGACAGACCGGCCAGGTAACCCTCGCCTGTATCCCGACCGCGGCGTTCTATTTCCTGCCGTCGGTGATCCGCGACTACAACGAGCAATACCCAAAGATCCGCATTCGTCTGCTGGACCTCAGCGCCAACGACGGGCTCGAAGCCGTGCTGCGGGGTGAGGCCGACTTCGGCATCAACATGATGAGTGGCCAGCACCCGGACATCGAGTTCGTCTCCCTGGTACAGGAGCATTTCGTCCTGGCCTGCCGCAGGGACCACAAGCTGGCGAACCGTGAAGCCGTCACCTGGACAGAGCTGGCCGACTACCGCCTGATCGGCGTAGGCCGACTGAGCGGAAACCGGATGCTGCTGGACCATGCCCTGTCCGGGCTCAACCTGCGGCCCAAGTGGTTCTATGAGGTTCAGCACCTGTCCACCTCGCTGGGCATGGTCGAGGCCGGGCTGGGCGTATCGGCCATGCCCAGCCTGGCCATGCCCAACGCCGACCACCCGACGCTGGTCAGCGTGCCGCTGATCGAACCCCAGGTAACCCGTACCCTGGGGTTGGTCTACCGCAGAGGGGCGTCGCTGTCGCCAGCAGCGGAGAAGTTCGTGTCGATCCTGCTGGACAAGTGGCCCAATCGTTGAACGCAACGGCTTGCTTCTGGCTCGGCGCGGTGCAGGAGAGATGCGGGCTGTGTTCATGGCTCACTCACCTCCCAGGCCCAGCCGGCTGGGCCGGCGCTTCTCGATTGCAAACTTGAGCAGCGCCGCGCTGCGGAACAGGCCATGGGCAAACTTGCCATAGGGCAGCGTGATGAACAGCGCCATGACCGTCCCCAGGTGAATCGCCAGCACGATCGCCATCGCCGCTGTATCACGCAGCCCCAGCAAGGCAAGACCAGTGGCGCTGACCAGCAACAGAAGCAGGATGAAGGCCCGGTCCATGGGGCGCTGGGCAGCATCGCCCTGCTCCGGCGCCCTGCGCAGGTTCAGCGCCAACAGCCCGGCCGGCCCGACGATCAAGCCAATACCCCCGAGTGTTCCGAGCAACACCGGCGCACTCAGCAGCGGGTACGGGGCGTGCTGGCCCAACAGGTAGTGATACCCGGTGGCAACCACCGTGGCGGCAAAGCACAACATGAAGCCGTAGAAGGTGAAGTGATGGAAGCGTCGGCGCCAGAGCGTGTAGCGATCATCGGCGTTGTTGCAACCTTGGCCGTGCCCGCCGTCCAGGTACTTCAGGGTCAACGCCGCGCTTGATGCCTCGAACACTGCCCCTTTGGCCGGTTGCGCCAGCGCCTCGCCCGGCGAGACCGAACGCCAGAAGCGACGTACCGCCACCGCCAGGGCCACGCCTGCAGCGACAAAGACACTACCGAACATCAGCGCCAGGGTGTTGTGCGGGAAGACTGCATAGAAATTACCCGCCAGCCGACCGGGTAGCAGCGTGCCATTGGCCCACAATGCCAGCAGCAGGAACAGCGACAAGGCCACTGCCAAGGCACTGGCGACATAGGTGCCGTTGTGCCGATACAGCCGTCCGAAGAGGGTCGGCCAGGCGTACTCGGCGTAGGTCTGCCCGCGCACCTTGGCCATCGCCTGGGGCACGTTGACCGCGAATTCGTGGGGCTGGGCGTACTGACAGGCGTGCAGGCAAGCACCGCAGTTGTGGCACAGGTTGGCCAGGTAATGGATGTCGGCCTTGCCGAACTCCAGCCTGCGGGTCATCGCCGGGAAAACGGCGCAAAAGCCCTCGCAGTACCGGCAGGCGTTGCAGATCCGCATTTGCCGGTCCACTTCCCGCTCCTCCAGGTTCAGCACCGGGATCAGTTCGAGGGCCGACCGGGCGGTTTCAGGCTGGCGTGGTTCAGGCAGTTGCGCGGTCATGGCGATTCTCTTTTTCTGGATGTTCGTGACCCGCCGCCGCAGCGGCGCTGGTGCCGGCGATACGGCCGAAGGCGGTGCCGATGGACATGCCGACACCTGCGGTGTAGCCCTTGCCCAGTACATTGCCCGCCATCATCTCTCCGGCAACGAACAGGTTCGGGCTGGGACGCCTGTCGAAATGAACCGCGGCTGTTTCATCGGTGCGCAGCCCCAGATAGGTGAAAGTCACGCCAGGACGCAGCGGGTAACCGTAGTAAGGAGGCGTATCGATCGGGCGCGCCCAGTGGCTTTTCATCGGTTCCAGGCCCACGGTGTGACAGTCGTCCAGCCGGGTGTGGTCGAAGGTGCCCACCTGGCAGGCCCGGTTGTAGGCATGCACGGTTTCGAGGAAGGCCTGCACAGGCAAACCGAGCAGGCCGGCCAACGCCTCCAGGCTATCGGCGGTGGCGCCAGGGAAAACCGGCGGCATGAAACGACCGAGGGCTTTCTGGTCGATGACCGAGAACCCCACCTGCCCGGGCTGATGAGCCACCAGACGTCCCCAGATGGCATAGCGCTTGGGCCAGAAATCTTCACCCTCATCGTAGAAGCGCTGACCGTCGCGGTTGACCACCACGCCCAGCGACACACAATCGATGCGCGTGCAGATGCCGCCATCGTACAGCGGTGCGCGTGCGTCGATCGCCACCATGTGCGCCTGGGTCGGGTCACCAATCGTGTCGGCGCCCTGTTCGATCATGCGGCGCAACAGCACCCCGTCATTGAAACGCGTGCCACGGATCAGGAAATTGTCTGAAGGCCACTCCCCTCGCTCGTTCTGCCCCCAGGCCTCGCGCAACCACTGTCGGTTGGACTCGAAACCGCCGGCGGCAAGCACGCAGGTGCGCGCCTCGATGCGCTCGGCGGGCAGGTGCCGCCCCTGAACTTCACGCGCCGGCACATGGGCCGCAACGAAACGTCCGTCCTGTAGTTCGATGTCGGCTACAGGCGTGTCGTAGCGTATCTGTACCCCAAGGTTTTCGGCGCTGCGAAAGTAGGCATTGACCAGCGCCTTGCCGCCACCCATGAAAAAGGCATTGGTCCGTGCGGTGTGCAGCGCACCGGACAATGAGGGCTGAAAATGCACACCATGACGGCGCATCCACCCGCGGCAGTTGGAGGACGCGCGGATCACCAGGCGCGCAAGCTTTTCGTCGGTCTGGCCACCGGTGACCTTCAGCAGGTCCTGCCAGAACTCTTCTTCCGGGTACGCCTCGACCAGCACATCCTGCGGGCCATCATGCATGCACCGCAAGTTACGCGTGTGTTGAGAGTTGCCACCACGCCAGGCGCGGGGTGCGGCCTCGAGCAGCAACACGCTGGCTCCGGCCTCTCGCGCCATCAGCGCGGCACAGAGGGCGGCATTGCCCCCTCCGATGACTAGCACATCGATCATTTCGCCTCCAGGTCACGAAGAGCCGATTGTTCGGGTGCTCCTCGTGGCCACGGACTTTAATGAGTGCCCGGTGGGCGCGAAACGCGATCGTCGAGGGGAGGCATTCAGTTTTTCTAAAGGGGTTGGATGAGTGACCTCACGTTCTGGGTCAAAGCAACCGGGCTCCAGGCCAACGGCCCTGCTCCACCAGCTCCCGAGCGACCTCCTGCAGTACGATCCGTGTGGCCAGCGCGGCCGGCGAGAGCTCGTCATCGGTCAGGCTGACAATCACATTGCGACGTTGTGCCTGTGCTTCATCGATGGCAAACACGCGCAAGCCCGCCTGATGCGCCCGGGCCACCGTCGCGCCGGGCTGGATGGTGGCGGCATGGCCCGCACAGACACAATCCATCAACAGCGACAGACCATCGACCTCCATGACGATGCCGGCCTCAAGCCCGGCCCGTTCGAAAATCGAGCGCAATGTCGTGCGCAGACCATGCTGCGCGCTGGGCATCACCAAGGGGAGCGTCGCGATCTGTTGCAATGTGAGCGATTCGCCCCACTCCGCCTTGACCAGCGGGCCGGGAACCAGCACGAACAGCCGCTCCGTCAGAAGCGCCCGGACATCCAGCCGCGGCCCCGTCTCTGCCTGGAACAGCACCGCCAGGTCAAGGTGTCTGCCATTGAGTTGGTTCATCAGATAACCAGACAACATTTCCACCAGGTGCAGACGGATGTCGGGGTAGCGCTCGCGCATCCTGTCAATCAACGCCAGGCCTAGAATCGATGCGGTGGTCGGTGCCAACCCCACGCTGGCATAGCCGCTCATGCGGCCGCTTTGTGCTGCCATGACAGCATGCTCCGCCTGACGAAGCGCCAGGCGCGCATGGTATTCGAAGGCCAGGCCCGCCGCCGTCGGCGAGACGCCAGTGCTCGAACGTGTCAAAAGCCGGGTACTCACCTCGCTCTCCAGCTTCGACAGCTGCTGGCTCAATGCCGAGGCGCCGACCCCGAGCTCGACCGCCGCCCGGCCAAGACTGCCGTACTCCAGAACACTCAGGAAATAGCGAAGCTGACGTAACTCCATATAACTCTCTTTCAACGATGGGGGCCGGTCCTTGAGCATGTTAAAGGTATTTGCACAGGGTGGGCGGTCAAGCCTTGATCGACAGGACGCTACGGTGGAACGGACTGGCCCGCCCTCATAGAACTGCACATGACTCATTGAATTGACAGGGTACGCGGACTGCTTGCGAATTCAGTTCGCCAAGCGTCAGCGCAGCCCAAAAGCTGGGCGATCTCCTACAAGGCCTTCTTTTCGTCTGCAGGAATCAATCTGGCAGGCCTTGCAATACATGCGAAAAATCGTATATTTGAAAAACCATATATATCAAGCACGAACAGCAAACGCCGAGAACTGCCATGACTGACTCGCTGACCCCGACCCAGGTCTTCAAATGCCTCGCCGACGAAAACCGCGTTCGGATGATGCTGCTGATCGCTCGCGAGCAAGAGCTATGCGTCTGTGAGCTGATTTGCGCCCTGGAAGAAAGCCAACCCAAGATTTCCCGCCACCTGGCACAACTGCGCACCTGCGGCCTGCTTGAAGACCGCCGGCAGGGCCAGTGGGTTTACTACCGCCTGCATCCAGAACTGCCCACCTGGGTACGCGATGTCCTGGTGACAACGCTGGAGGCCAATCGCGAGTGGCTGAACACCAGCGCCAAACGACTGGACACCATGGGTGACCGCCCTCAGCGTGTCGCTACCTGCTGCTGACCACTGCCGAAAAAAAACACGGCATTTCTCGCATTGCCTTTCGAACAACTGGATGCCACCCAGCTCAAGGCCGAGCTGGCATGCATCGGAACGCTCAGACGTTCAGGGAGATCCACCATGAGCAAAAGCCGACTTTCCTTCCTCGACCGCTACCTGACGGTCTGGATCTTTTTGGCGATGGGCCTTGGCATCGGGCTGGGCAGCCTGTTCCAGGGGTTGCCGGTATGGCTGAACAGCTTGTCGGTGGGCTCGACGAACATCCCCATCGCGATCGGCCTGATCGTGATGATGTACCCGCCATTGGCGAAGGTGAAATACGAGGAGTTGCCCCAGGTCTTCAAGGACAAACGCATCCTCGCCCTGTCGCTGATTCAGAACTGGGTGATCGGCCCAGTGCTGATGTTCGGGCTGGCGGTCGTATTCCTCTCCGACAGGCCCGAATACATGACCGGCCTTATCCTCATCGGCCTGGCACGTTGCATCGCCATGGTGCTGGTGTGGAACCAGATCGCCGGCGGCAACACCCAGTACGTGGCCGGCCTGGTTGCCTTCAACAGCATTTTCCAGATTGTGTTCTTCAGCGTGTACGCCTGGATTTTCCTGGGGCTGCTGCCCCCGCTGTTCGGCCTGGAGGGCAGTGTTATCGAGACCAGCTTCCTCGATATCGCCCAATCGGTGCTGATCTACCTGGGTATCCCGTTCCTGGCCGGTTTCCTGACCCGCAAGATCCTGATCAGCAGCAAGGGCGCAACCTGGTACCAGGTGCAATTCATTCCCAGGATCAGCCCGCTGACGCTGGTGGCGTTGCTGCTGACCATCGTGGCCATGTTCAGCCTCAAAGGCGACATGGTCCTGCAACTGCCGCTGGATGTGCTGCGCATCGCCATCCCGCTGACCATCTATTTCGTGGTGATGTTCTTCATCAGCTTCTGGATGGGCAAGCTGCTGGAGGCCGACTACCCCCGTACCACTGCGCTGGCCTTCACCGCGGCAAGCAACAATTTCGAACTGGCCATTGCCGTGGCCATCGCCACCTTCGGCCTTGCCTCACCGGTCGCCTTTGCCACCGTCATCGGGCCTTTGGTGGAAGTGCCGGTACTGATCTCGCTGGTTGGCGTGGCCTGGTGGCTCAAGCGTCGCTGGTTCGATCAGGCATCCGCTGCCTTGTCCCAGGAGTAGAACCATGACCGAACACGCTATCCCCAACATCGACAGTGAGCTGATCGACCTGCCATCCGCCGAGAAACTGGCGATTGCGCAGCAGTCCACCCACAAACCACGCATCCTGCTCTTGTATGGATCGACCCGCGAACGCTCCTTCAGCCGTCTGCTGACGGAGGAAGCAGCCCGCCTGCTGGAGCACTTCGGTGCCCAGACGCGTATCTTCAACCCGTCCGGCCTGCCATTGGCGGATGATGCGCCCGACGACCATCCCATGGTCAAGGAGCTGCGCGACTTGGTGCTGTGGTCGGAAGGCATGGTCTGGTGCTCGCCGGAACGTCACGGCGCGATGACCGGTGTATTCAAGTCGCAGATCGACTGGATCCCCCTGAGCATGGGGGCGGTGCGGCCGACCCAGGGCAAGACCCTGGCAGTGATGCAGGTTTGCGGCGGTTCGCAGTCGTTCAACGTGGTCAACCAGCTGCGCGTGCTGGGCCGCTGGATGCGCATGTTCACCATCCCCAACCAGTCGTCAGTGCCCAAGGCCTACCTGGAGTTCGACGAAGCGGGCCGCATGAAGCCGTCCCCGTACTACGACCGTGTCGTCGATGTCATGGAAGAGCTGGTGAAGTTCACCCTGCTGTTGCGCGACCGCGCCGACTATCTCGTCGACCGCTACTCCGAGCGCAAGGAGTCGGCCGAAGAGCTGTCCAGGCGTGTCAATCAACGATCCATCTGAAGTCACAACTTGAGAACAGGAACATGGCAATCAAAGTAGGCATCAACGGATTTGGCCGTATCGGTCGCTTGGCGCTACGCGCGTCCTGGGATTGGCCAGAATTCGAGTTCGTCCAGATCAACGACCCGGCCGGCGACGCCGAGACCCACGCCCACCTGATCAACTTCGACTCGGTCCACGGGCGCTGGCATCGTGAAGCCGGGGCACAAGGCGACTCGGTGGTGATCGAGGGCAGGCGCATCAACGTCACCGCGAACAAGGCGATCGCCGACACCGATTGGTCGGGCTGCGACCTGGTCATCGAGGCCAGCGGCAAGATGAAGTCGGTAGCCGTGCTCCAGGCCTACCTGGATCAGGGTGTCAAACGCGTGGTGGTCTGCGCTCCGGTGAAGGAGAAAGGTGCGCTGAACGTGGTGATGGGCGTCAACCAGCACCTGTTCGACCCGGCGCAACACCGTATCGTCACCGCCGCTTCCTGCACCACCAATTGCCTGGCCCCGGTGGTCAAGGTGATTCACGAAAACCTGGGCATCCGCCACGGCTCGATCACCACCATCCACGACCTGACCAATACCCAGAGCATCCTTGATACGCCGCACAAGGACCTGCGTCGCGCCCGTGCCTCGGGCATGAGCCTGATCCCGACCACCACGGGCTCGGCTACCGCAATCGCCGAGATCTTCCCTGAACTGCGCGGCAAGCTGAATGGTCACGCCGTGCGGGTACCGCTGGCCAACGCCTCGCTGACCGACTGCGTGTTCGAGGTGGCGCGCGAGACCACGGCTGAAGAGGTCAACGCGTTGCTGAAGGCGGCGGCCGAAGGCCCGTTGAAGGGCATCCTGGGCTACGAGGAACGACCATTGGTGTCCATCGACTACCGCACCGACCCGCGGTCCTCGATCATCGATGCGCTATCGACCCTGGTCGTCAATGGTACCCAGGTGAAGATCTACGCCTGGTACGACAACGAGTGGGGCTATGCCAACCGTGCAGCGGAACTGGCCCGAATGGTCGGCATGACGGAGTAGACGGCAATCATGAAGGCGTTGTCAGCCCTGTCTGTGGAAGTGCGTCAGTACCTGCTGGTTACCGGCAACTACTGGGCCTTCACCCTCACCGACGGCGCGTTGCGCATGTTGGTGGTACTGCACTTCCATTCGCTGGGCTACACGCCGCTGCAAATCGCGGCGCTGTTCCTGTTCTACGAAGTGTTCGGTGTAATCACCAACCTGGTGGGCGGCTACCTTGGCGCCCGCCTGGGGCTCAACCGGACCATGAACATCGGCCTGGGCATGCAGGTCCTGGCCTTGCTGATGCTCACGGTACCGGCAACCTGGCTGACAGTACCCTGGGTGATGGTTGCCCAGGCGCTGTCCGGTATCGCCAAGGACCTGAACAAGATGAGCGCCAAGAGCTCCATCAAGCTTCTGGTGCCAGACAGCCAGCAAGGCACCCTGTACAAGTGGGTCGCCATCCTGACGGGCTCGAAAAACGCGCTCAAAGGCGTGGGCTTCTTCCTTGGCGGCGCCCTGCTCGCCCTGCTCGGCTTCACCTTGGCGGTGCTGGTCATGGCGGCGGTATTGGCAGTGATCTGGGTTGGCAGTCTGATCCTGCTGAAGAAGGACCTGGGCAAAGCCAAGGCCAAACCGAAATTCCGCGACATGCTGTCCAAGAGCCGCGCCATCAATATCCTCTCGGCCGCACGCCTGTTCCTCTTTGGCGCCCGTGACGTCTGGTTCGTCGTGGCGTTGCCGGTGTACCTGAGCACGACTTTTGGCTGGGACTTCTGGCTGGTCGGCGGCTTCCTGGCTGCATGGATAATCGGCTACGGCATCGTTCAGTCGTTTGCCCCCCACATCACCGGCAAGACGCGCGGCCATGTGCCCGACGGTCGGGCGGCTTGCAGCTGGGCGATCGCCCTTGCCGGGCTGCCTGCGCTCATCGCCCTGGGCCTGTCGGCAGGCTGGTCGGCCGAGGTGGTGCTGCTTGGCGGGCTGATGCTGTTCGGTGTGCTGTTCGCCGTGAACTCGTCGCTGCACAGCTACCTGATCGTCAGTTATGCCAAGGAAGACGGGGTATCGCTGGATGTGGGCTTCTATTACATGTCCAACGCGCTAGGGCGGCTGGTCGGTACGCTGCTTTCCGGCTGGGTATTCCAGGCTTGCGGGCTGGAAGCCTGCCTGTGGATCTCCACGGTCTTCGTTCTGCTGGCAGCCCTGATTTCAATTGCACTACCAAGGCATGCCACCGTGGTCGAGCCTCGCTAGCCCCCGCCAGGACGGACGTTCACGGCCGCCCTGGTGATCCTGTTACCGACACCTCGGGCAGCTTGAACCTCCACGCTTTGCCAAGACCTCTCCCCGCTTGCAAGAACGCCAGCTGTTGGCACTGCTGTCGTGCGGCCGCGCGAGCCCGATCAGCCCGGTCCCTGTTGGCCAGAGGTGGGTTGACCCTCACCCTACGTAAGCCCTCAAACTTGCTGACGGATGAATAACCGGAGCCAACGCCAGCGGGAGAAGATTCAGAAACGCACAAGCGGATCGTTCGTGCTTTGCAAAATGAACCGAGCCGTTTACAAGGCACATGGCTGGCACCTGACATGCCGGCTTTTCTGGAGAACTTTGTAGCAGCCTTGATGGGTTGTATCGGGTCTAACTAACCACTTGGAATGCTGCGCCGATAGATGCTATCAGGAGATCTATGAGTATCGTCCCACCTCTATTTCTTCAGGTTGGAGCCCTCGCCCAACGCTGTGGCACCACCGTTCGCGCCCTTCACCACTATGACGCCATCGGTTTAATCAAGCCCACCAGCCGTACTGATGCTGGTTATCGGCTGTATGACGAAACTGCGGTGCTGCGTGTTAAAGCGATCCAGACTCTGCAAGCCTCTGGGTTGTCCTTGGAGCGGATTGGCCAGTTGATGGCCAAACCTGCCCATGAGCGTACAGGTCTCATCGCCGAGCGCATGGCGCGTATTGATGAGGAAATAGCAGTAATGGCCCTGCATCGAAGTCGTCTGGCAGAACTTGCTGCAGGACTATCAACAGGATTTTTTAGCGAAGAACCGCCTTGGCCCGGAACCATGGCCCTACTTGAGCGCTACCGTGCCGAGTTCAGCGAAACAGAGTTGCTTGAAGTCTTTCATCGTTGGGTGGAAGTACGAAATCGCTTTGACCGCTTGGTGCACGAAGTCCGCAAAGCCTTGCGACTGCGGTTGGACATCCAGAGCGCTAGAGTGCAGCGACTGGCTGCACGCTGGATGGATGCTGCAATGGTGTGGATGGCTGGCGATGTGCATCGGATACGACGCTGGCGCGCAATTCACGAAAGTGGCGACCATTGCCTGACACATACTGGCTTGGACACACAAATTCTCAACTATATAGGCTCAGCTGTGAAGTTGCGCATGGCGGCGCTGCGTCGTCATCTCAGTGAGGAGCAAATCAGTCGTCTGGACAAGACCCTGGACCGAGAGTGGGCAGCATTGAGCATTCGTGCAAACCGTCTGCGCAAGGCCGGCGAGCGTGCCGACCCTGGCGCTGTCCAGGAGATCATAGATCAATGGCAGGCCCTGTTGCGTCGCATGAGCCAAGACGATGAGGTATTAGCGCGGAAAGTCCTGGCAGCCTATGACGCCGAACCATTGTTACAGATCGGCCACGCTGTTCCGCCAGCTGTACGCGAGTGGCTGATACAACAGCAACACTTTCGTGCTTGAGACTCCCTTTCGCCACAGCCTGCATTGATCGAACACGCATGAAGATGATGTCAAATACCAGACGTAAGCGTCATCACCCTATCTGATGACATACCGTCAACTGTTGATAAAGCAAGACTGTCAGAGAAACCTGAACGCATACCATACTGCACAAGGGATATGGCCCTCGATTCTATGATGATTTTGGTTAATGAACGGCGTCTACCATTTCGAATAGGCAGTCGGCCTGTTTACTCAGGAATACACGCAGGCATTGGCTACAGCCGGGTCGGCGACGACGAGCGCCCAATACAGGTGCTTAACGGAGGCCAGGGGTTCATGTACAAGCCGCGGACCAAGCGGCTTGCCAGGGACCTGGCTCGCATCGCAGCAACATTGCCCGAAGGAAGTAGCTTCGTATTGTGGAACTATCCCGATTCGCCACCGTGCAGCCTGAACCAGCTGTCCCAACATCTGGGCGTCGCTATGAGCACCCGATATCCCCAAGGGGTCTCGCTGCTCGGAATATCCTTTGGCGGGGTCGTTGCCGCCCGTCTATCGGCACTGATGCCCGGCCATTTCGGCAAGCTTGTCCTGATTTCGAGTGCTTTAGGGCTGTCCGATTCCGGCCAGCACATCGTCAGGTCACAAATCGAGGCAGTAGCCAAGGAGGACACCAAGGCGTTGCTTGGCACCTTCGCGAACATCTACCGATCTCGCTGGCGCAACATTCGCTTTGCTCTGTTTACGCGCCTCGTCGGGCCATGGCTCGGGCGTTTCCTCAATGATCCCGCCACTGTTCAGGCATACCTGGAGCTGTTAGAGACAGCTCACGAAGACCTCGTTATTGATCAGTCTGGCACCCCGACCCTGATTTTGGGGGGCCGTGACGATCAGATATTCGGCGAGAGGATGATGCAAGATGCCATACGCAGCATTAAACACGCCGAGCTGGTGTTGATACATGGAGAGACGCACATGCTTGTGGTTGAGCGGCCGGACAAAGTACGGGCCGCTCTGGACTGCTGGCTGTAGGGGAATGCGTAAAGCCTTCAGGGTTAGCATCTGTTGAACGTATGTAATGGGTACAGGCGGTGTGAAAACGCGGTAAACACATCGAAAACTGAGAGTCGCGCGGGAGCTTACTTGCCCCCACTTGCATTCGGTCTGCCCCCAATTGCATCGGTTTTGACCTGCACGATTCGAAGCCACAAGTTCGGCAGGCACTTGCATCTGTCATAGCAGCTCGGGGAATGCAGCACCAAGCAGGCCGGGATCCTTCAGGATCGATGCGCTGCTGGCGATATCCGGGGCCAGCCAACGGTCCTGGGCATAGGCCGGGACCCGCTCGCGCAACAACCGCCAGGCGACGTTGGTACCTGCGCCAAAGCGCTGCTCCTTGAGGAACTCGAATGCCTGGGCTGCCAACAGGTATTCGATGGCGAGGATCTGCGTACAGTTCTCCAGGGCGCGGTGCAGTTTCAACCCGGCATTGGTGCCCATGCTCAGATGATCCTCCTGCAGGCCGGAGGTGACGTAGTTGTCGACGACTGCCGGTTGTGCCAGTTGACGGTTCTCTGCACACAGTGAAGCGGCCACGTACTGGACAATCATCATGCCCGAATTCACACCCGGTTGGCTGACCAGGAAGGCCGGCAAGCCGCTGACCAACGGGTTGATCAGGCGATCGAGACGACGCTCGGCAATCGCCCCGATCTCGGCCACCGCGATTGCCAGCAAGTCGGCCGCCATGGCCACGGACTGGCCGTGCGGATTCGCCTGGGAAACCACCCGATACGACTCGGGTGTACCCAGCAACATCGGGTTGTCGGTCGTGGAGTTGAGTTCGGTTTCGATCTGCCGCGCAGCGTGTTCCAACTGATCGCGCGCGGCGCCATGAACCTGCGGAATCGAGCGAATGCTCAAGGCGTCCTGGGTGCGAATGCCATGGCTGCTGGCAATGATTTCGCTGCCTTCGAGCAGGCGACGCAGATTACTGCCCACGCGCTGCATGCCGGGGTGCGGTTTCATCGCGATGATTTCAGGGTCGAAGGCATCGAGCTGGCCGCGCAGGGCCTCGAAGCTCATGGCGCTGATAACATCCGCCCATTGGCTCAACCGCGTGGCGTCGTCCAAGGACAGGCAGCTCAGGCCAGTCATGCAAGGGGTACCGTTGACCAGGCACAGACCATCCTTGGCACCCAGTTTGACAGGCGCCAGGCCGACCTCGGCCAAGGCCTGCTGCGCCGGCACGATCTGGCCGCGATAGCTGACCTGGCCGACGCCCAGCAAGCTGATGCTGATATGTGCCATGTGGGTCAGATACCCCACCGATCCCTGTTTCGGGACCTGCGGGGTGATGTGCTGGTTGAGCAAGGTCAGCAGCGCCTCGACCACTTTACGCTGAAGGCCGGAACGGCCCTGGCAGAAATTGATGATCGCCGCGCACATTATCGCCCGGGTCTGTTCGTCCGACAGCGCTGTACCCACGCCACAGGCATGGCTGAGCAAGGTGTTGTGCGACAACTGGCTGAGTTGTTCGTCCTGCAACGAGACATTGCACAAGGCGCCAAGCCCGGTGTTGACGCCATAGGCACGGTCACCGCTGGAAACGATGCGCTGGACAATCGCCTGGGCGTTTTCGATCCGCGCCCAGGCCGATGGGGCCAGCTCAAGCTTCGCGCCATGCCGGGCCACAGCCACCACCTCCTGCCAACGGATTGGCGCGTCGGCGATGATGATTTTTTCGGCAAACGACATACACGCGGTTCCTTAAAGCGAAGCTACGCGACGCTGCACGAAACGATCTACGTATTCGTCCGCAGGCTGGTAGAGGATTTCTTGCGGCGTGCCGACCTGGACCAGGCGACCGTCCTTGAGAATGGCAATCCGGTTGCCGATACGTACCGCTTCGTCCAGGTCGTGAGTGATGAAGACGATGGTTTTGTGCAGGGTCTTTTGCAGTTCCAGCAACTGGTCCTGCATTTCGGCGCGAATCAGCGGGTCGAGCGCACTGAAGGCTTCGTCCATCAGGATAATGTCGGTATCGGCAGCCAGAGCACGGGCCAGGCCGACGCGCTGACGCATGCCGCCCGACAACTGGTGCGGGTAGGATTTTTCGTAACCCTTGAGGCCCACGGTGTTGATCCAGTGCAGGGCACGCTCTGCGCACATGGCCTTGCTCTCGCCACGGACTTTCAGGCCGTAAGCGACGTTGTCCAGCACGGTACGGTGCGGCAACAGGCCGAAGCTCTGGAACACCATGCTGATCTTGTGCCGGCGGAATTCGCGCAGGGCTTCCATGTCGTATTGCAGAATGTCTTCACCATCGACCAGGATCTCGCCGCTGGTCGGGTCGATCAGTCGGTTGAAGTGACGCACAAGGGTCGACTTGCCCGAGCCCGACAGCCCCATGATCACGAAGATCTCACCGCTGCCGATGGACAACGAGAGATCGTTGACGCCGACCACGCAGCCGGTTTCGGCCAGGACCTGATCCTTGGCTTTTTTCTGGCGGATCAGTTTCAGGGCATCTTCGGCGCGAGCGCCGAATATCTTGAAGACATTCTTGACTTCGATCTTGTTCATCGTCTGCTTGGCGCTCATTTGCCCACCCCATGCCGTGGTCGGCCATAGGCCTGGGTAATGCGGTCGATCACGACCGCCAGAATCACAATGGCCAGGCCTGCTTCGAGGCCGCGCCCCACATTCAGGGTCTGGATGCCGACCAGGACGTCTTCACCCAGGCCACGGGCCCCAATCATCGAGGCGATGACCACCATCGACAGGGCCATCATGGTGGTCTGGTTGATACCGGCCATGATGCTCGGCAACGCCAGTGGTAGCTGCACGCCGAACAGTTGTTGCATGCGATTGGCACCGAAAGCATTGATCGCCTCCATGACCTCGCCATCCACCTGGCGAATGCCCAGATCGGTCAGGCGGATCAGTGGCGGGGCGGCATAGATGACAGTGGCGAAGATCGCCGGCACCTTGCCCAGGCCGAACAACATCAGTACCGGAATCAGGTACACGAAACTGGGCATGGTCTGCATGATGTCGAGCAGCGGCATCAACACCGCCCGCAGGCGATCGCTGCGTGCCGAAAGGACACCCAGCGGAATGCCGACCAGGACCGATATCAGTGTTGCTACCAGCATCAGCGCCAGGGTCTGCATCAGCTTGTCCCAGAGACCGACCGCACCAACCAGGAAGAGCAAGCCGACGATCACGGCAGTGGTCACGACTTTACGGGTAGCATGCCAGGCAATACCTGCGACGATCGCCAGCATCAGCCACCAGGGCATCGTGCGCAGCAGGCCTTCGAGGTTGACGATGGCCCACAGCAGGGTGTCGGAGATGTGCCGGAACACGTCACCGTAGTTGGTTACCAGCGCATCGACCCAGCCATTGACCCAGTCGGCAATGGAAAACGTGAAGTTCTTGGGAAACATGGGATTCTCTCGAGCAAGTGTATGAAGCGGACTGTCATGCGCCTTATCCGGCAGGAGCCGGACGCGTTCACACGCTCAGAGTGCCGCGTCCACTTTTTTGGCTGCGTCTTCGCTGACCCAGCTATGCCAGACCTCGGGGTGCTCCTTGAGGAACAACTTGGCCAGTTCTGGCGACTCGATACGATCTTTGCTCATGCGCGCCAGGTTCTGGTTCAGCAGATCGATCGGCAGATTGACCTTTTCCAGCACCGCCACCAGCTCGGGCGCCTGCTCATGGAAGGCCTTCGACAGGCCCACTTTGATGGTCAGGGTTTTATCCACGCCTGGCTTCTCGTCCAGCTTGACCAGGTCGACCATGCCCATCAGCGGCGTCGGCGACCAGTAGTAGAACAGGATCGGCTCGCCACGCTTGTAGCTCGACAGTACGGCGGCATCCAGTGCCGGGCCGGTGCCCGGGCGGAAGTTGGTATAGGTGCTTTCCAGGCCGTAGCGCTTGAGCATCTCGCTATTGTCCAGCTCGCAGGTCCAGCCGGCCGGGCAATTGTAGAAGCGCCCCTTGTCGGGTTCTTCCGGGTCCTTGAATACCTGGGCATATTGCCCCAGATCGGCGATGGTCCTGAGGTTCGGTGCCTTGGCTTCGAGTTTGCGCCTGGCATCGCCTTCGATCACATAACGCGGCACATACCAGCCTTCGACCGCGCCAACGACCGGCGAGCCGACGCCAACCACCTTGCCGGCAGCCGCAGCCTTGTTCCAGACCTCGCTGCGCCCCACCCACTCTTCGGCAAACACCTGGATATCGTTGCTGCTCAGGGCGTTCTCCATGGAGATGGAGTTACCCGGCAGGCTATCGGTATCACAGCCATAACCATTTTTCAGCACGAACTGCATCACATCCGTGAGCAGCATCCCGCTTTCCCAGTTCAAACCAGCGAATTTCACCGGTTTGCCAGACTCGCACCAACCGGCCGCCTGGCTGGTGCCAGCGGCCGCCAGCAGCGCGAAAGATAGTGTCGTGGTCAGCAGAGCCTTTGTAGTTTTCATTGTGACGCTCCCAAACAAGAACATGGATTGCAGTAGTCGAGGGCATCCGGCCCAAAGAGGGTCGCCAAACTGACTGATGAGCCTTGCTATCGGCATCGGCGTGGTACCTGTGATCGGTGGCCACTGCGTAGGAGAAATATTTCACAACCTCAAAAAAGGATAAAATAATATGTCCTGATGTATCACAACGGAAAAACCTATGAAGTTCACACTGCGACAACTTCGCTATGCGCTCGCAGCGGCCAAGCACGGTAACCTGACGACTGCCGCCATGGAGCTTCATGTTTCACAACCCTCCATTTCGGCGGCGATCTCCGAACTGGAAGAGGTACTGGGCCAATCGATTTTCGTACGCCAACGTGGCCTCGGCATATCGCTGACCCCGTTCGGTCGTACCGTCATGGTCCAGGCCCGTCGCGTTCTGACAGAGGCTCGGACCTTTGCCGAGATCAATGCCAATGCTGGAGAGTGTGTCGGAGAATTGGTGGTCGGATGTTTTGAAGATCTGGCGCCCTATTGCCTGCCACAAATTGTGCGGCGGATGCAGGAGTCCTGCCCAAGGGTCACTGTCGATATGCGCGAGGGCAGCTTCGATTATGTTGGCAAGCGGCTGAGTGAGGGGGCGATAGAGCTGGCAATCACCTACGATCTGGGTTTACCACCGAACACTCAATGCACTCAGTTGTGCCAGCTGACTGCTCAGGTACTGCTGTCGGCCGATCACCCGTTGGCCAAGGCGTCGCGCGTCAGTCTCAAAGCGCTATCCGAATACACCCTGGTAGTCACCGATCAGGTCCACAGTTGGCAGCATGTGTTGGATCTGTTCAGCTTTTACGATCTCTCACCCGCCGCTGTGCACCGTGTGCGCACTTTCGAGTTGCAACGTAGCCTCGTCGCCAACGGGTTTGGAGTGGCGCTGATCTATACCCGGCCATTTGGTGACCGTAGTTATGATGGTCAAGCGCTGGTATGTCGGCCGACCGAGGAGAAATTGCCAACGCACAGCATCGTACTGGCGCATGATCAGCGCTATCCGCTGACGCCTTCGGCTGAGGCGTTCAAGGAACTGGCGGTGGCATGGTTCGCAGAACGGCCGTCGTTTGCATCCGAATGAACAACGGGTACGGAAGCGCCTATGAAAGAGACATTCCAGGGAAGCTGCTTGTGCGCAGCGGTCACTTACGTACTGCTCGTCCCGCCAAAAGCAGTGAGCCATTGTCATTGCAGCCAGTGCCGCAAAGGTCATGGGGCCGCATTTGCTTCGTACGGCAGCGTTCCACGCAGCATGCTGCGAATACTTCGCGGCGCCAGCAGCATCAAGGCCTTCGCTTCATCACCGACGGTAGTGCGCGAGTTCTGCGCTGAGTGCGGCTCGACCTTGTTCTGGTCACGCCTCCAGGGTGAGTTTGCTGACTGGACTTCGATAGCGCTGGGCACGCTCGATACCCCGTTCTTACCCAGGAAGCAGAAACATGTTCACATGGACTCCGCAGCCCCCTGGTACACCCTACCCACTCCCCTCCCCCCAGTTGAATGACTTTGATGGGAGCAGAAATTCTTGAACGGATACTAGCCGCTATCGGAACTTGCGAAGAGCGCTGAACCGGTATTTGTCTGGCTGGCCGCAACTATCGCTGCCAGCCCTCCTGATGGGCTTTTAGCGCTGGGATCAGTCGTCGTGACGGTGTTTGCGCCAGCCATAATGATGGCCACGGTCATGGCGGTGACGGCGCCAGCCACGATCGTCGTCATCGTCGTCGTAATCACGGTAGCGGTGCCCACTTTCATCGTCGTAATCCCGGCCCATGTGGTTGCCCAGGGCACCGCCCACACCGCCACCGGCTGCTGCGCCGATCATGCTGCCAGTGGTGCCGCCCATCTTGCGACCTACCACGTTACCGCCAGCCGCACCCAGTGCGCCGCCGATGGCCGCCTCGCCACGGCTGTGCTTGTCGGCGCCTACCGCACTACCGGCCGCACCACCCAGGCCTGCGCCGATTGCCGAGCCGGTGCTGCCGCCGATCGACTGGCCGACGACCGAGCCCAATACTCCACCCAATGCGCCACCTATACCTGCTCCGGTATTGCCGCCGGCCGACGCAACGCCGCTCAGCAGGCCAAGGGACAACAAGAGAATCGAGGAGTACTTCATTTGTAAAAGCCTCAAAGAGATACGGACGCGATCCTGAGGCTCTGGACAGCGGCTTACAACGGAAATCCGACGAATGACACGACTTGGAAAAATTCTCCAAGCCACTGTTTTTTCAACGAAACTTCGGGGATTTTCGATGGTCTGAGGCTGGTTGAAACAGGCCTTGCCAGCAAGCCCACGGTCTGAAATGGCGTGGCCGACTGGGCAAAGCTGGTTTGCAATGCTGGATTCTTGTTCATTGCTTTACGCTCGGCTTGAGCACGGTTGAGCCTGGCAGTGCCGCCAAAGTTTCTTTCGGCCGCGAGGCGACCAACCTGCAAGGCCATGACTCATTGATTTAGCAGGCCCCTGTGGGAGCGGCTTTAGCCGCGAACACCGGCGCAGCCGGTGCCATGCGCCGCGGTGGATTCTTCGCGGGCAAACCCGCTCCCACAGGCTATCTATGCGGGCCGCTTGCGAATTCAGACCGGGAGCCGCTGATGATGGCCCTGCAACGCCCATGCAACTGGCCACGCCCGGCTCAACGTTTGCGCGGTGTTTCATCCCGTGCTGTTTTCTGCGCAGTAGAATCATGCGAAGTGCCAGTTGAACCATCAGGACGCTGTGCATCATTGTCCCGTTCCTCTTCACCCTGGGTTCCGCTGCGAGGTGACTGCGATTCTTTGTTCATCTCCCCTCCTAACCCTTGCTATGTTCAGGCGAAGACGGCCCGGTACCGCGTTTGATTCCACGCGGCCCTAGCACACCCCAGATGGCCAGGCCGAAAACAGGCAGCGCCAACAGCAACAGTGCCCACATCGCCTTCGTCACATCGCGCTTGTCACTGCGAAAAACACTGATGATGGCCCACAGGTCGACCAACAGAATCATCGCCGCAACAACGATCCAGAAATACGTCACAGGCTCGGTCATGATCGCTTCTCCTCTGCATGTTCCGGCAGCAGCGCGTGGTGCGCACCGCCACCCTCCTACCAAGAGGAAGCCAGCAGATGGAACAAAGTTCAGGAAGCTTTCCCCGCCATTGATGGGTGGCGCGCGTAATGAACCAATCCCGCAAGGAACACGTCCACCACAAAACAACGCACGAGTGACTGGCCATGTCGACCGACCCCGTATGCGAGGCCCTTGATTACCTCAAGACCCACAAGCTGCTGCTGACCACCGCAGAATCCTGCACGGCCGGCGCCATGGTTGCGCTGCTGGCGGCAGTACCCGGAACCGGAGAGGTGCTGGAAAGCGGCTACGTGGTGTACTCGCCAAGCGCCAAGAAACGCCTGCTCGGCGTCAATCCCCAGACTATCGAACGCTACGGCCTGACCAGCGAGCCCGTAGCCTGGGAGATGGCGCTTGGCGCCTTGAAAGACAGCGACGCCACCGTCGCCATCGCCAGCACGGGTGTCGCCGGGCCGGAGCCGCAGGATGCCATCGCCCCAGGCACCGTGTGCTTCGCCTGGGCATTTGCCGGCGAGCCCCAGGCCGTGTTCACTCGCAGCCAGCGTTTTTTTGGCGAGCGCACGGAGGTCATCCGCCAGGGTGCGCTCTACGGGTTGTCGCACCTGGCCCATTACCACCAACGCTGGCTGCGCGGTGAGCGCGCCTGAGGGGGCTGCGAGCATGGACGAAGAGGAGCTGGTTTCAAGGCACCATCCCGTCGAGGAAGACATGCGGATGCAGCAGCGGGTGTGGCGTTTCGAACGGGTCGGATGGTATGCCCTGGTGCTGATCGTGCTGCTGGCCCTGGCCGGGTTGTTCGGCAACGGCCCGCTCAGTGACGCACAGGTCTCGAGTGAAGACGGCCGGGTGCAGGTGGACTATCAGCGCCTCAGCCGCAGCGGCACCACCGACAACCTGCGCATCACGGTTCGCGGTATCGCAGGGGAGCCGGTGACGTTGTTGCTCGGCGGCACCCTGCTGCGCGAAGCCAGCATCGAAACGCTGCAACCAGAGCCGCAAGCATCGCGTTCCCATGGCCAGTCGCTCCTGCTCCAGCTGGGTACCAGCAAAGAGGGGATCGCCACCCTTTATCTGACCCTGCGCAGCGAATACGTCGGCACACTCGAAGGTGTTGTCAGGGCTGGTCCGAGCAGCACAGTGCATTTCTCGACCTTTCTTTACCCCTAGGAGTGCGACATGGACTCCATTCTCCGTGCAGCAGGCATGTATATCGCGCTGATGCTGCTGTTTCGCGTGGCTGGCAGGCGCTCGCTGGCCGACCTGACCACCTTCGACTTCGTCTTGCTGCTGATCATTGGTGAAGCGACCCAGCAGGCCTTGCTGGGCGAGGACTTCTCATTCACCAACGCCATGCTGGTGATCGCTACGCTGATCGTTCTGGATGTCGGCCTGTCACTGGCCAAGCTCAACTCCAGGCGCCTGGCCCGGCTGGTCGATGGCCACGCGACACTGGTCGTGGATCAGGGGCGCTTTCTCCACCACCGAATGCGGCGGGCACGGCTGACCGAAGACGACATCCTCGAATCAGCTCGGGACAGCCAGGGCATTGAAAGCGTCGGGCAGATCAAGTTCGCCATTGTCGAGCGCAACGGCAAGATCTCGATCATCCCGCAGGAGTGACCCTACCTGCCGGGTGCAAGGCAGCTGCGGCCCGGTACGTTGATCATCCGCTTTGAACCTTGTCGCACGCACCTTACTCCATCGAAGGCAATCGTGATTTTTGCAACCCTGAAGAGGTGTTTCATGAACGCTATCGAACTGCTGATCCAGGATCATGAGCTGGTGAAAAAGCTGCTGGAGGAACTCTCCACTACCACTGAGCGCGCGGTGAAGAAGCGCGCCGAGTTGCTCGAACGCATCAAGCAGGAAGTGACCATCCACACCGCGCTGGAAGAAGAAATCCTGTACCCCGCCATCAAGCAGGCTGGCGGCAAGGAAGAGGCGAAGATGTATTACGAAGCCAAGGAGGAACATCGCGCCGTCGACTCGCTGGTGCTGCCGGACCTGCTGCAAACCGAGACCGGTACCGTCGAGTTCGCCGGGCGAGTCAAGGTCATGAAGGAGCTGCTGGAACACCATATCGAGGAAGAAGAAAGCGAGCTGTTCCCGACCGCCCGCAAGCTACTGGGCAAACAGGAACTGGACAAGCTCGGACAGGCCATGGAGGCGCAGAAAAAGCTGCTCAAGGGCGAACAGCGTGCCGCGTGATGGAGGACTGGATCGACTTGCTTGACTGGCCGGCCATGGCTCTGACGGTGCTTGCCGCCTGGTGCATCGGTTCGCGGCGCCCTGGCCGGCGCAAGCTGGGTTTCTGCTGCTTCATTGCCAGCAATGTGCTGTGGGCCATCTGGGGGTGGCAGGCGCAAGCCTGGGCGCTGATCCTCCTGCAGGGCTGCCTGTGCGCCATGAACCTGCGCGGGTGGAAGAAAAACACGGCCATGGAACACCCACGGCCAGCCAATCCCTACGGAAGGAGGCAAGCGTCTCATGAGTGATCGCATCATCGCCTTGTTCACCGATACCACCCTGTTCGGAATATCCGTGCTCAACCTGTTGCTGGCATTGACGGTAGCCTTGCTGACCTTCCTCGTGGCGCGGGGGGCCATCAGCTTCGTGCAGCGGCGGGTCAGACGCTGGTCCGAACGTGACGGCGGGCTAAGCCAGGTGCTGACCAAAGTACTCGCCGGGACCAGCAATTTTCTGCTGTTTCTCGCCTCGCTGCTGGTGGGCCTGAGCATGCTCGACCTGCCCGAGCGCTGGCTGAGCCGGGTCGGTAGCCTGTGGTTCGTGGTCGCGGCATTGCAGATCGGGCTATGGGCAAACCGCGCCATCGGCCTGGGCCTGAGTCGCTACTTCGCCCGGCACCGCACCGACGGGTTGAACCCGGGCAGTGCGCTGGCCACCCTGTCGGCATGGGGTGCGCGGGTGCTGCTCTGGTCAGTGGTGCTGCTGGCGATGCTCTCCAACCTGGGCGTGAACATCACCGCCTTCGTCGCCAGCCTGGGGGTCGGCGGTATCGCTGTTGCACTGGCCGTGCAGAACATCCTCGGCGACCTGTTCGCCTCGTTGTCCATCGCCGTGGACAAGCCGTTCGAAGTGGGCGACTTCATCGTCATCGGCCCGCTGGCCGGCACGGTGGAACACGTGGGCCTGAAGACCACACGCATCCGCAGTCTGGGCGGCGAGCAGATCGTCATGGCCAACGCCAGCATGATCAGCAGCACCATCCAGAACTACAAACGCCTGCAGGAACGACGGATCGTGTTCGAGTTCGGCCTGTCCTACGACACGCCAACCGAAGCCGTGAAAAAGGCGCCCGCCATTGTCGAGGACGCGATCAAGGCGCAGCAGCAGGTGCGCTTCGACCGTGCCCACCTGCGCGGTTTCGGCAAAGAGGCGCTGGAATTCGAGTGCGTCTATATCGTCCAGGACCCCGGATACAACCTGTACATGGACATCCAGCAAGCGATCAATTTCCACCTGCTCGAACGCTTCTCGAAGATCGGTGCCAAGTTCGCCGTACCGGTACGCGCGATCAAGGTCACGGCGTTGCCAGAAGAATCAAGGCGTGGACCTCAAACCATTCAGGTGGGATGACTCATCCCCTTGCATACGCGCTTCACGCATTTCGTCGATCCCACGGCACGGCCACGGACGCTGCTGGCCAAACAGTAGGTGACCAACCAGCAAAGGAGTATCACCGTGAAGATCATGAAGCCTCATGCGCTGCTGCTGGCGCTGTGCCTGGGTGCCAGCGCGCCTGTCGCCCTGGCGGCCACTGACATCAACGATCAGCGGGCGCCCAGCACGCAGACGCAGGACGGCCAACCTATGAATGGCCAGGGCGGCGCGACCGGCTCCGGAACACCGGGAGACGCCATGGGTACGGGGTCTGGCGGAACCGATCGCAATGATACCGACAAGACCGGAGGCGATGGCACCACCAACGGATCTGGTAGCAGCACCGGCAGCGGGACCGGGGGCTCCGGCGGCTCGGGCTCAGGCAACGGTTCCGGTAGTTGAAAGCTGTCGCCCGCCTGAATGAACGTCAACGAGGGCCCGCGCAACAGCACGGGCTCACTCCCGCTCGAACAGCGCTAAGTCCGCCGACGCCGCGCGCTCAGCTCGATCCAGACAGGTGCGTGATCGCTGGCCTTGGCTTCGTTTCGCACCCACGCATCGACACCCGCCCGTTTGAGGTAAGGCCCGGCGTCGGGGTTGAGCAGCAGGTGGTCGATGCGTAACCCGGCGTTGCGTGCCCAGTGGTTACGGAAATAATCCCAGAAGGTGTAGATGCGTTCGTCCGGATACAGATGACGAATGGCATCGACCCAGCCCTGCTGCAGCAGTTTCTGATAGCACTGGCGTGACTCGGGCTGCAGCAGTGCATCCTTCAACCAGGAGCGTGTGTCATAGATATCCATATCGGTAGGCACGACATTGAAATCGCCTGCCAGCACCGTGGGATGGCCACTGCCATATAACGCTTTCGCATGCTCGATCAGGCTCTCGAACCAACGGAGTTTGTAGTCGAATTTCGGCCCGGGTTGCGGGTTGCCGTTCGGCAGATACAGGCATGCCACCAGCACACCCTGCACCGCAGCTTCCAGGTAGCGGCTCTGGTTGTCGCCCTCCATGCCTGGCAGGCCACGGCGTACTTCCAGTGGTTCGCTGCCTCGGGCCAGAATGGCCACGCCGTTCCACGAAGGCTGCCCTTGGTAGAGGCTGCCGTACCCCGCCGCTTCCAGCGCCTGGTGAGGAAACTGCTGATCCGTCGCCTTGAGCTCCTGCAGGCAGGCAATGTCTGGCCTTTCCCGCTCCAGCCAGGCCAGCAGCGCCGGTAGTCGGCTGCGAATGCCGTTGATGTTGAACGTGGCAATCTTCAGCGTTTTCATGCGTCGGGGTCGCTCACATGGGCCTGCACGGCATCTTCCAGGGCGCGCACATGGGCATCATCGGCCAATGCCTTGAGCGCCAGCCAGTCGTCCCAGTCGATGGCGCCATCGTCGCGCAGGGCCTCGGCGGTGCGAAGCAGTTCATGGTGGTAGGCATCCGGTGACTCACGGCGGTAACTGATGTCGTCGTACTGAGCGTACCAGGCCTCGAGCTCGGGGATGCTGCGTTCAATGCTCATGACGAAGCCCTCACGGTGTCCTTTGCATTAAGAGCCCCATCACGCAGCGGCGTTCAAATTCAACGCCACGGGCCAGTCTTGTATGGCCATTGTTGAATTACTGAAATTTCTCGACTGCCTGTTCCGGCCCTTTCGCGGGCACGCCCGCTCCCACAGGCCTTGTGCAAGTTCTGCATACCGTGAAGATACCAGGTAGGCTGCTCTGTGGCGCAGAGAAACAAAATCGCTCGTTTGGCGCAGCCTTTGTAGGAGCCGCCAAGGCGCTGCGCATGAACAAGCTCGCCGCGAACCAGGTTTCCCGGTTCGCGGCGTCATTGAAGCATTACTCAAGCATTCAGGTAGGAATGCCTGCCAGTCGCCAGACAGGCGCTTGAACCGGTTCGGCCTGGCTACGGTTGCGCGCCCACTGGGTCAGGGCAGCCATCAGGGCAAAGCCGAGCACGATCATCACCGGATAGGCCAGCAGCAACTCGGTCAGCGAGTATTTCCAGGCCAGTGGCCGGCCGACGCCCAGCATCGCCGCATACAGCCAGGACACACCCGACAGTGCACCGGAGAACAGTGCGAACATCCGCACGCCAAAATTCAGGTCGAGCAAGTTGCCCGCTTTGAGCAAGGCAGGCAATACATAACGATGCAACAACATACCATTGAAGGTCAGCAACATGACAATAATGACCTTCGCTTGAAGTTTTGGATTGGCAAAATAGTTCATACCTTTATCAAGGTAGTCAATTCCAATCACTGCGGCGCCCGTGAGCCACAGGAATATCAGGGCATTGGCCACGGACTTCTGCAAGCGCGTCATATGCTGACTGTCATGCCCGGCCCCTTTATGACCTTTCAATAAGTTCCTGACCATCTCGGCGTCACTGGCGAATACCAGGCCGATGGCAATGCAACAGGCCAGCAAATGAACGTAAATCACCGACAACCGCACCAGCTCCATGGATTCTTTCTGCCCGAACAGGCTAATAATTGTATTAATCTCCACGACGTTTTCTCCACGTAATGCGTTAGCGCTAGATGACCTTGCAATAGGCGTGCGAACGCTTTAATCGCAGCGGCAAGACCAAATTCAAATCGTTAATTGAAACAGCAGATCGTTATTCGTTATTCGTTATTCAATGCACACGGTGACTCACCCGAAGAGCCTCGGTTGGGCATGGCACTTCTCCATTTATCCAGGAAAATAAAAGCCCCATGAGCATCCCTGCGATGCCGATGAGGTTGAACGTCCATAAGTTCTGGGGAAAGGCGCGAGGTGCAATCACATTGAATGCACCTGCTGGCAAATAGGAGTCAGCGTCGCCCAAATCGTTCATTTCTCAAGCAAAACGACCGACAGGCGGTACACTTAGTCAACTTAGTTAGTTTGCTAAGTTGTTATAATTTGACCGATTGGAAAGTTTTCACGGCAACTGGATCCAAACTTCACAAGCGGCTTTGAATGCTCTACTCCGCTGTTTCGCAGTTCTCGTTTTGCGGCTGGCCGTGTCTGAAGTGCCATCAGTCAGGCCAAAACAGCCCCATTCCGATCGCCAGGCGCAGCCAACGACCCGTCTGTCGCCTTCAGCCTGCCAGCACCCGCAACTCGCCCTGGGTGCTGCCAGGCAGCACAGATGCCGTCAATGAGTGCCCAACGCCGCTGACGCCAGGTGCCCCGGCGCCTCCTCATCGATCTGCGCCAGGCTCAAGCGCGATGTCTCGCGCAACATCAGCGAGCACACCGCGACCAGTGCCAGTGCCCCCGCGCCATACAGCGCCACGCCCAGCGGGTCATGGTCGGTGAAAATCAGGATTGCCGTAGCAACGCTCGAGGCGGTACCGCCACCCAGCGCGGCGCCGACCTGATAGCTGGCCGAGATGCCCGAATAGCGCATGCTGCGCGGGAACTGCTCGCCGAGGAAGGCCGGGATGGGCCCTTGGGTCGCGCCCATCAGCAGGCCGGTCAGGCTGTAGGCGCACAAGGCGATGGCGAAGCTCTTAATGCCCACCAGGGAAAAGAACACGAACAGCCCCAGGGCCATGGCCACTGCGCCGAAGCTCATCACCGTGCGCCGCCCCAGGCGGTCCGACAGGTAGCCGAACAATGGTGCCGACAGCACGATGGCGACCGACAGCGCCAGGTCGAACATCAACGCCTCGGTACTGCCGAAGCCCACCTGCGTGGCGTAAGTCAGGAAGAAGGTGCTGCCGATATAGGCGATGGTGCAGTAACCGAAAGCGATCCCGGTGCACAACAACAGCTGCCGCGGACGCTGGCGCAGGGCCTCGGCCAACGGCGCACGCACGGGCTTGGTCAGTGGCGCAGTGGCCGCTGCCGGCGCCTTCAGGCGCGCGTACAGGCCGATCAGCACCAAGGTACCACCCAGCCAGAACGGGATGCGCCAGGCGAAATCGACCAGGTTGTCGTCGAAGGCCGCGCTGACGATGGCGAACACTCCAGCACCGAGGATGCCCCCCACGCCGATCCCCATGCTGGTGAAGCTACCCCACAACCCGCGCCGCCCCGCTGGCGCAGACTCGATGCCGAACAGCGCGGCGCCCCCCCACTCTCCACCTGCCGCAAAACCCTGGACCAGGCGCAGCAGCACCAGCAGGATCGGCGCGACCACGCCGACGCTGGCATGGCCGGGCAGGCAGCCGATGAGGAAGGTACTCATGCCCATCAGCAGCAAGGTCGCGACCAGTACCTTCTGCCGGCCGATGCGGTCACCGAAGTGGCCGAACACCAGCCCTCCCAACGGTCGGGCAAGAAAGCCCGCACCGAAGGCGCTGAAGGCCACCAGCGTGGCGGTCAGGTGGTCCATGTGCGGGAAGAACACCTGGGGAAACACCAGTGCAGCGGCAGTGCCGTAGATGATGAAGTCATAGAATTCCAGCGCCGTCCCCAGGCCGGAGACGCAGAAGGTTCGCAAGGCGGAGCGGGATGACGCAGGGTGGGAATGGTGCGCATGCATTGTTGTTGTTCTCGTTCGGCGGTGCCGCCTTGGGCTGGCGGCACCGGGTTGGCTCAGAAAGTGTCGAAGCCGGCCTTGGCCAGGTGCACAGGCGTACCGGCTACGTACTGCAGGGCACAGCGTACGGTGTCGATGCCGACGCTGAGCAAGGTTTCCCAGCGCTCGGTATCGGGCATGGCCATGTCCGGGTGGAAGCAGATCGGCGCACTGTCACCCTCGGCGCCGCACATGGCCTCGGCCCGGGCACGCAGGTCAGCGCTGGCCATCTGGCCGACCACCTGCTCAAGGTGGCCCAGGCGGTATTGGGTATCGGCACGGTCGGCGACCTGCTCGCCCAGGCTCAGTTGTGGGTCGAGGAAGTGGTTGGTGTGCAGCAGCCAGCCGTCTTCTCGTGGCAGCACCAGGGCAGTGCGCACGGGGCTCAGTTCGATGCTGGCTGCGCGCGGGCTGCTGTCCTGCCGGGAGAACACTGTCAGCACGGTAGAGGCACTGACCTGTGCAGACCGGGCAAGCTCGATGGCCTCCTCGACACTGCTGGCCTCCTCCAGCAGACGCCGGGCGATGGCGTGCACCGGCACACCACCACGGTCGTTGTCACTGGCATGGTGGAGAATATTGAAGTGCAGGCCGAGGCCCGCGCTGTTCACACCAAGCTTGGCGAGCATGCCGAACTCGCAGAACAGCTTGACGTTCATGCCGCGCTCGGTGTGCAGCGCCAGCATCAGACCATGGGGGCACAGGCTGTCATGCCAGTCCCAGGTCTGCAGGGTCTGCGGCGCACGCGCGCCACGGGGTGCATGCACGGTGGTGGAGCATTCACTGTGGCGGGTGCGGGCCGCCAGCACTTCGGTGCGCGCGTTCAGGCTCGCCAGTTGCCACAGCGGCAGGTCGGCACCGCGGGCCATGCCGACCACTTCAGCGGCCAGGCCCGGGCTCCAGGTTTCCAGGGCAGCCAGGCTGTTTTCGCCGATGCGTTGCGCCTCGCTCAAGGGCACGCCAACCCGTGGAAAAAAGCCCAGGTACAGTGCAGTGGTGGTACGGATCTGTTCGGCGAAGCGCGCGCCAATCTGGTGGCCGCGCTCGAGAGGGTGGTGGATGTCGCTGACATGGGTGTGGATCTTCAAGGCGGGGGACTCCTGGTACAGGCCGGGGTGGTCAGGCAAGCACCGCTAGCCTAACGAGGCGCCCCCCGATCGATCATCGCCACAACCCGCACAACTTTTGTGCCCCGATGGAAAAACTCAGCCCCACGCCGGCGCCTGCGCCCCCTGCCCGTGCAAATGTTCATGCAGCAAGGCAATGAACGCCTGCACCTTGCGGGTATTGCGCCGGTGCGGCAGGTACAGCACGTGTACCCAAGGGCCAAACGCGCTCAGCGCCCGCCAGTAGTCGGGCATCACTTCCACCAGTTGCCCGTTGGCCAGGTAGGGCGCGGCGCACCAGGTGGGTACGAACTGCAAGCCCTGCCCATCGAGCAGGCAGGCCAGCAGGAAGTCGAAGTTGTCGCTCACCAGGCGCGGGGTGGGCTGGCGCACACGCAACGTCTGGCCGCCGTGTTCGATCCACCAGAAGCTGCGGTTGAGCAGCGGGTGGCGCAGCAGCAGCCAGTCGTGCTGGGCATAGTTTTCCAGGGTGATCGCCTCGCCATGTCGGGCCAGGTAGGCAGGGCTGGCGCAAAGGATCACGCGGTTCTCGATCAGCGGCTGGGCGATCAGCTCCGGCTGGTCAGTTGGGCCGTCGCGCAGCGACAGGTCGTAGCCGCCATCGATCAGGTCTTCGTTGGCATCGTTGAGGTTGACCTCCAGGCGCACCTGCGGGTGCTCGCGCATGAAGCGGCAGCACACCTGGTTGAGAAATGCCGGGCCGAACGACGGCGGTGCGGTAATGCGCAGGGTTCCGCGCAGCGCGTGCTGCAACTGCTCCACTTCCTCGGTCACCCGTTGCAGGTGCATCAACGCCTGACGCGCGCCTTCCAGGTACAAGGTACCCGCCTCGGTCAGCGCCATACGCCGGGTGGTGCGCTCGAACAGGCGCACGCCCAGTTCGCTCTCCAGGTGCGCGACGGCCTTGGTGATGGCCGACGGCGTCTTGCCCAGTTGCTCGGCCGCACGGCTGAAGCTGCCATGTTCGGCGGCAGCGACGAAGATGGTCAGGGCCATCATCTTGTCCATGGTTTCTTCCTGTTCGGCACAAACGGTTGGGGTGACACGAAGGTGGCGAGTATCTGCCCCTCGCTATCAAATCCGCAAATGCGGGCGATTTGAATAGGCACGGCGAAGTCCACTGCTTGCAGCTAGGCAATCGCGGGCTCGGGATTATTTCCCGATGACAAAAAAAGTTGTGCCAGCCCTCGCCTTTATCCGCCCTTGCCCCCTTGGCTAGGCTGCGATGCCATCACGACAAGCACGAGGCACAGCATGAAGCAGCTCCTGAAGATGGCAATCAGCGCCGGCCTGGCCTGCACCTGCATGCCAGGTTTCGCGGCAGTGGACCTTATCCTGCACAATGCCAAGGTCTACACCGCCGAGCCCGGCCAGCCTCTGCAGCAGGCCGTGGCCGTCGAAGGCGAGAAAATCGTCGCGGTAGGTTCCGACCAGGCCGTGCTACACCTGAAGGCCGAAGGCACCCGGGTCATCGACCTGGGCGGCAAGGTACTGATGCCGGGCATGCTCGACGCCCACTCGCATGCCATCAAGGGTGGCCTGCAGCGGGTGCTGGCCGACCTCGCCGGCGAGCAGGTTGCCCTGGACGAACTGGAACAACGCCTGCGCCAGTGGCGCAGCGACGGCAAGGCCGTGCGCGGCGAGTTCCTTGTCGTCGGCGGTGTGCCGGGCACCTACTGGAATGACATCCCGGCGCTGGAACAGCGCTTCAACCATGGCGAATGGGCCGCGCAACCGATCCTGTTCGCCGCCAACGACATGCACACCGGCTGGGCCAACCAGGCCATGCTCAAGCGCGCCGCAATCGATGCCGACACCATCGCTGCCCTGCCTGCCGAGGCACGCAACACCATTGGCCAACACCCGGACGGTACACCAAACGGTTTCCTCGCCGATGCCAGCTACTACCCGGTGACCGACCTGCTCCCCGCGCTGCCCCACGCCACGCTGCTGAATGCAGGGCGCATGGCCCTGGATTACTACAAGCAGCTGGGCATCACCGGCTGGATGGACCCACTGGCCAACGAGTTGCCGGGGGCCGATGTGAACAACCATTCGCTGGGCGTGCTGCCGGTGTACAAGGACCTCTCCGCACGCGGCGAGCTGACCGCCCACGTCGCCGCCCTGCTGATGGCTGACTCCAGGGCAAGCCCCGCTGACCTGGACGAGCTGGACGAGGTTCGCCGGCAGTTTCTCGGCGCACACAACCTCACCCTGCCGGGTATCAAGGTGTTTGCCGACGGTGTTGCCGAAGCGCCAGCGCAAACGGCGGCAATGCTCGAACCCTACAGCAATTCCGGAAAGCATGGCGAACTGCTGCTGGACCCGCAGCACTTTGGTGAATTGGTCAGTGCCGCCGATGCCCGTGGCTGGCTGGTGCACGTGCATGCCATCGGCGACCGCGCCGTGCGCGATGCACTCAACGGCATCGAGCAGGCCCGGCGTGATCGCCACAGCGGCATCCCCCACTCCATCACCCACTTACAGATGGTCAACCCCAGGGAATACACCCGCTTCAAACAGCTCGACGTGATTGCCGCGATGCAGCTGTACTGGGCCAGCGCCGACCAATCGAACATGGAACTGGTCAAGCCGTATGTGGAGGCCATGGCGTTCATGCACACGTTCCCGGCACGGTCGCTGCTCAAGCATGGCGCCACCCTTGCTGGCGCCAGCGACTGGCCGATCACCACCCCGGACCCTTGGAAAGCGATCTACCAGGCCATCAGCCGCAAGGGGCCCAAAGGTGTGCTCAACGCGGCTGAAACCATCGACCGTCAGGTGATGTTCCAGGCCTATACCCTCAACGCCGCCCGGGCCATGCGTCTGGAGCATCAGACCGGTTCGCTCAAGGTTGGCAAGCAGGCCGACATGATCGTGGTTGACCGGGATGTGCTCACCGTCGAGCCCGAGGTACTTCGCGATACCCAGGTGATACAGACCTGGTTTGCAGGGAAGCAGATCTACGCGCGCTGACCTGCGGACATCATCGACGCGGTCTATCAACTCATCCATTCCATCGATTTGACCGCGTCAAATTGCCTCATGTAGCTTGCCGCCCTCTTCGAAGCTGGCCCAAAGGTGTGCGTTACACCTTTGGGCCAGCTTCGCAGCCTATCCCCGTACTGATCAGCCCCACCACGGCGTGCCTACCCGTTGCGTCGCCGTCACTGTGTTCGAGTTTGCGAAATGTCCGTCAATAGCCCCTCCCGTATCACCGAGCTCGTCATCGAGAGCGGAGTCAAAAAAGCCCACCTATCCACCCATGCGACACTGGTCCTGGGGTTTCTCGCGGGTGCATTCATTTCGCTGGGGTTTCTCCTGGCTATCCACGTCAGCACCATGATCCCGGTGCAGTGGGCCTCGTTCGGTACGCTGCTGGGCGCGGCGGTATTCCCCATTGGCCTGATCCTGGTGATCCTGGCCGGTGGCGAACTGCTCACCGGCAACATGATGAGCTTGCCATTGGCCATGTTCGCCCGGCGTATCGGCCCAGGCGCCGTAGCGCGCAACTGGCTGCTGGTGACCGTGGCCAACCTGTTGGGCGCACTGTTCGTCGCCGGGTGCTTCGGTCACCTGCTGGGCCTGACCGAAGGGGCCTACCTGAACAAGACGCTGGCGGGCGCGACCAGCAAGACCAACGCCGACTTCCTTCACGCCTTCGTGTCCGGCATCGGCTGCAACTGGCTGGTATGCCTGGCGGTGTGGCTGTCGTATGCCAGCCGTGAGATGAGCGGCAAGATTCTCGGCATCTGGTTCCCGATCATGGCGTTCGTCGCCATCGGATTCCAGCACGTGGTAGCCAACATGTTCCTGATTCCGGCAGCGATCTTTGCCGGGTACTTGAGCTGGGGGCAGTTGGCGGAGAACCTGGTAGCCGTGTTCCTGGGGAATGCGGTAGGTGGGGCCATCTTCGTGGGGCTGGCGTATTACGTGTCCTACGGTGTGCCTTCGCAGGAAACGTGCGAGGTGCAGTGAAGCATTGCACAACCGCGGGCTCTGGCACCGGCTTCGCCGGTGTTCGCGGCTGAAGCCGCTCCCACAGGTACAGCGCAAGCCTTGCGCCAGGCGCGGTCCTGCAAACTGCGCATATCGCCTTCGCGAAGGATCCACCTGTAGCCGCAGCTGCGCCAGGCCTCATCCAACCAGCTTGCTGGCGATGATAATTTCGCCGCTCAACACCTTGTGAATGGGGCAGGCATTGGCAACATTAGGGCTCTCCTGCGCACGGCATGCTAAATACTATGTGCATGCATCTTATCAAGGAGCCTGCAATGATCGCGGTACGCGAAGCCTGGAAAGCCGGCTTGTTCAAACGTGAACACTGGATGCGCAACCTTGTATCCGGCCTGATCGTTGGCGTTGTCGCGCTTCCCCTCGCCATGGCCTTCGCTATCGCGTCCGGGGTCAAACCGGAGCAAGGCATCTACACGGCAATCATAGGCGGTCTGCTGGTTTCCCTGCTGGGCGGCAGCCGATTGCAAATCGCCGGACCGACCGGGGCCTTCATCGTGATCCTTGCAGGGGTGACGGCGAAGTACGGAGTGGAGGGCCTTCAACTGGCCACGATGATGGCTGGCGCCATACTGCTGGTGCTTGGCATTACCCGCCTGGGCGCAGTCATCAAGTTCATTCCCGACCCGGTGATCGTGGGTTTCACCGCAGGCATCGGCATCATCATCTGGGTGGGGCAATGGCGTGATTTCTTCGGCCTGCCCGAAATTGAAGGCGGGCACTTCCACGAAAAACTATGGCATCTGTTGCAAGCCCTGCCGGACCTCCACATTGCCACGACGCTGCTTGCAACATGCAGCCTTGCCCTGCTGATCCTGGCGCCAAGGTTGCCCGTGCTGAAACGACTGCCTGGGCCACTCGTAGCCATGGTGTTCGCGACTCTGGCCCAATCCCTGTTCCATTTTGACGGCGTGGCTACCATCGGCACCGCCTTCGGCGCGATTCCACAGGGTTTGCCGTCGCTCACCTGGCCCGAGGTCTCCCTTGCGCGCGTGATCGAACTGATCGGGCCAGCCTTCGCGATCGCCATGCTGGGGGCCATTGAGTCGCTACTTTCTGCTGTCGTCGCCGACGGTATGGCAGGGACCAGGCACGACTCGAATCAGGAACTGATCGGCCAAGGGGTCGCCAACATGGTCGTGCCGCTATTCGGGGGCTTTGCCGCCACAGGTGCCATTGCCCGGACAGCGACCAACATCCGCAATGGTGCTACCGGGCCACTGGCCGGTATCGTCCATGCGGTGACACTGGTACTGATCATTCTGTTCCTCGCACCACTCGCGTCGAACATTCCACTCTGCGCACTGGCGGCGATCCTGTTCGTCGTCGCCTACAACATGAGCGAGTTGAAGCATTTCAAGCGCATGCTGCAACGCGCACCGAAAGCCGACATCGCCATCCTGCTCGTCACCTTCACCTTGACGGTGTTCAGCGATCTGGTGATCGCCGTGAACATCGGCGTCATCCTCGCCATGCTTCAGTTCATGCGCCGCATGGCATCATCCGTCGAAGTCCAGCAGGTGGTCGAAGAGGAACTGGCCAATGAACTGCACAGCAACGGCCAGAAATCGCTACCCCCCGGCGTGATGGTGTACACCATCGAAGGCCCGCTGTTCTTTGGCGCCGCTGAAACCTTCGAGCGCGCACTGTCACAAACGCATACCGACCCTGAACTGCTGGTGATTTGCCTGAAACGGGTGCCCTTCATGGATATCACCGGGCTGCAAACCCTGGAGGAAGTGATCCAGCAACTGCACAAACGCCAGATCGTGGTGAAACTGTGCGAAGCCAACCGCAAGGTGTTCGGCAAGCTGGAAAGGACCGGTATCTTGCGGCTGCTTGGCCCTGAGCACTATCACCACACGCTCGGTACAGCCCTGCTGGAAGCACAGGCAACAGCGGCAGAGGACTGAATTCGCAAGCGGTACGCGTACCCTGTGGGAGCGGCTTTAGCCGCGAAGCATCCAACGCGGTGCATGGCACCGGCTGCGCCGGTGTTCGCGGCTAAAGCCGCTCCCACAGAGTCCCTGCTAATTCAATGAGTCATGTGCAGTTCCATGGGAGCCTGGCTTGCCGGCGATGGGCCGCAAGGCGGCTCCCAAATCGCTTGACCGACGGGCCTCAGGCCTGGTCAGGCCTGGACCAGCAACTGGCTCAACACCGCACGCAGCTTCCCCGGTTTGACGGGTTTGTTCAGCAACGGCGCGCCGAGCTTGTTCAAGGAGCGTCGGCACTGATCGCTGCGGTCGGCGGTGATGATCACCGCGGGAATGGCGACGCCGAAATGTTCGCGCAAGTACCTGACCACCTCGCAGCCGACAACGCCGTGGTCCAGGTGAAAATCCGCCAGGATCAACTCCGGTGCCCGCCCCTGCAAGGCCAGCAAGGCCCCGGCCTGGTCGGTCGCGGTAACCACTTCGCAGCCCCACTGCCCGAGCAGTGCGCCCATGCTCTGGAGGATGCTCACTTCGTTGTCCAGTACCAGCAGGCGGCGGCCCGGCAACGGGTTGCCGGCGCCCGGCTGCGGCGCAGCCTGGCGGATAGGCAGCGGTATGGCTTCGCCGATCGGCACGTCGATGCTGAACATCGAGCCACGCCCCGGCCACGAACGCACCTCGATCCGATAGCCGAGAATCTTGGCGATCCGCTCGACGATGGCCAGCCCCAGCCCTACCCCCTTGCGATCGGCGGCACGGCCAACGTCCAGTTGATTGAACTCGAGGAAGATGGCCTGCAGCCGATCCGCCGCGATGCCCCGCCCGGTATCCCATACCTCCAGGCGCAAGTGGCTGCCGCGGCGCCTGGCCCCCAGCAGAATCCTGCCCTGGTCGGTATAACGGCAGGCGTTGCTGAGAAAATTGCGCAGGATACGTGTCATCAGCCGCAGGTCGGTACGGATGGCATAGTCAGCGATGCGCACGCGCAGCTTCAGGCCTGCCGCATCCGCCACCGAGCGGAATTCCGAGACCAGTGGCCCGAACAGTTCGTCGAGGCGGTACAGCGCCACATCCGGTTTAACCGCCGCCTGGTCGAGGCGGGAAATGTCCAGCAGGTCGGTCAGCAGGTCTTCGGCGCCCTCCAGAGCCTGATGGGTGCGCTCCACCAGCACTTTTTCCGCTTCTGGCAATGGCCTTTCGCGCAGGGTCGAAATCAGCAGCCGCGCGGCATTCAGCGGTTGCAGCAGATCATGGCTGGCGGCAGCGAGGTATTTGTCCTTGCTGCGGTTGGCGGTTTCCGCGGCGTCGCGGGCATCGCGCAGGGCGCGGGCGATCTGTTTGCGCTCGGCGATCTGCTGTTGCAGGTTGCGGTTGGCCTCCAGCAGTTCCTCGGTGCGGGCGGCCACCCGTTGCTCGAGTTCGTCATTCAGTTGTTGCTGGCGCTGCTGGGCCAGCTTGCGTTCGGTGATGTCAGCGACAAACCCTTCCACCAACCCTTCCTGCCCGGGCTTGAGCAACAGGTTCATCAGCACATCGAGGTGGCTGCCATCCTTGCGCCGCAAGCGGGTTTCGTAGCCGTGCAGGCTGCGTTCACGGGCGAGGATCGCGGTGACGGCGTGCAGCTCTTCGGCCCCGCCGACAAACAGGTCGGCAGCAAGGTCTGTCAGCGGAAACAGCAACGCTTGCGGATTGTCGTAACCGAGCATACGTGCCAATGCCGGGTTGGCGGCACGCATGCCGTCCTGCAGGCTGGCCTGGAAAATCCCGTGCACGGCGTTTTCAAACAGCCATTTGTAGCGGTTACGTTCGGCCTCCAGCTCGTCCAGGCGCGCCGCCAGCTCCGGGTAATGGCTCTTGCGTGCCGAGTGGTCGCCCAACCCCAGCAGCCCGGCCAGTGCCCGCTGCTGCTCGTCAGAGGGCCTCGCCATAGACGACCTCGACATCGCGCTGGCTCGACGCACGCGGGTTGGTGAGGATGCACGGGTCATCCATCGCATGTTGCGACAGGAACGGGATGTCGGACGTGCGCACCCCATGCAGGCCCAAGGTTTCATGGAAGCCGATGGCATGCTTCAGCGCGATCAGGTGATCCACCAGGCGCCCGCAGATCTGTCGATGGTTGAGGCCGCGGCAATCGATGCCCAGCACTTCGGCAATCACCTTGAAACGCTCCGGCGCCGAGCTGTAGTTGAACGCTACCACGTGCTCCACCAGCACCGCGTTGCACAAGCCATGCGGCAGGTCGAGGAACCCGCCCAGGCTGTGCGACATGGCATGGACCGCCCCCAGAATCGCATTGGAAAACGCCAGCCCCGCCTGCATGCTGCCCAGCATGATTTTCTCGCGCAGGGCGATATCGGTGGGGTTGGCGATCATTTCCACCAGGTTGCCGTTGATCAGGCGCATGGCTTCCAGCGCATGGGGGTCGGTCAGCGGGCCGTGGCCGGTGGAAACGAAGGCTTCGATGGCATGCACCAGCGCATCGATGCCGGTGCAGGCCGACAGGAACGGGTCCATGCTCAGGGTGGTTTGCGGGTCGATCAGCGACACGTCCGGCACCACCGCCTTGCTGACGATGGAGAACTTCATGCGCTCCTGCTGGTTGGAAATGATCACGAACTGCGAAACGTCCGCCGAGGTACCAGCCGTGGTCGGGATCAGGATCAGCGGCGGGCTGGGCACGCGGATCATGTCCACGCCTTCGAATTCGAGGATGCTGCGCCCATGGGCGACCACGATGCCGATGGCCTTGCCGCAATCCATCGGGCTGCCGCCGCCGACCGCGACAATCACATCACAGTGGTTCTGCCGGTAGGTCTCGGCGCCGAGCATCACCTCCTCGACCCGTGGGTTGGGCGATACAGCGCTATACAGGCAGTAGTCGATGCCCTGGGCCTGCAGGCTGGCCTCCACGTCCGCCACCCAACCGGCGGCGATCACACCGGGGTCGCTGACCACCAGCACCTTGCGCGCACCGAAGGTCTTGGCGTAATTGGCGACATTATGCCGGCAGCCGGCACCAAAGATGATCTCAGGCGAAACGAACTTGCGAAGCGGGCTGAAACTCTGGCTCATCGGAAAGCCTGTTCTTATTGTTCTGGAAGGTAACCGCCAGCGTAAAGCATCCCGCAGCGAAAGCAACCAGACCAAAGCCGGGCCACGGCTCATTCGATCCAGTACTTGGCACGGGCCACCTCCAGAAACGCCAGGATATCCTCGTCGAGGCCCGGCACACCGGGGAAACGCCGTGCAAGGCTGTCGATCACCGCCGCCACGCTACGCTGGCCGTCCAGCAACTCGAGCACCCAGCCGGCACTGGCGTTGAGCTCGATGATACCCTCGGGGTACAGCAGCACATGGCACGCCTGGCGCGGCTCCCAGCGCAGGCGGAAGCCTTTGCGCAAGGCCAGGGCTTGCTCGCGATCGATCAGGTTCACAGCAGGCCTGTGCAATGAAGAACCGGCCATCGCGGTGATGGCCGGACAGGCATCAACGATTGGCGAAGTACATCGTCACTTCAAAGCCGATGCGCAGGTCGGTAAAGGCGGGTTTAGTCCACATGGGGCATTCCTCTTCTTGTGCCGGGCGATTCCGGTAGAGGCATTAATGCACGAGGGGCGACGGGGCCGAATGCTACTTTGGGAGAGGTTTGCGGGGTGCGTTGGTAGGGGGCCTGTGAATCCTTGCGCAATAATCCTAAAAGGTTGCGCGATACCTGTGGGAGCGGCCTTGCGTCGCGAAAGGGCCGCATGGCGGCCCCCGGCAATCTGTGCCGCATGACTGAAAACCTGGGGCTGCCATGCAGCCCTTTCGCGACGCAAGGCCGCTCCCACATTGTCCGCGTACCTTTGCGGATCGGCGCTTGAGAGATTAGAAGAAGCCCAACGGGTTGATGTCGTAGCTCACCAGCAGGTTCTTGGTCTGCTGGTAGTGATCGAGCATCATCTTGTGCGTCTCACGGCCCACCCCGGACTTTTTGTAGCCGCCGAACGCGGCATGCGCCGGGTACAGGTGGTAGCAGTTGGTCCACACACGCCCTGCCTTGATCCCGCGGCCCATGCGATAAGCACGGTTGATGTCACGGGTCCACAGCCCCGCGCCCAGGCCAAACTCGCTGTCGTTGGCAATCGCCAGCGCTTCGGCTTCGTCCTTGAAGGTGGTCACGCCCACCACCGGGCCGAAGATCTCCTCCTGGAACACGCGCATCTTGTTGTTGCCCTTGAGCAGGGTCGGCTGGATGTAGTAACCGCTGGCCAGGTCGCCGTCGAGCCGCTCGGCACCACCACCGGTGAGCAGCTGCGCGCCCTCCTCCCGGGCAATCTGCAGGTAGGAAAGGATCTTGTCGTATTGCTGCTCCGAGGCCTGGGCACCGACCATGGTCGCGGTGTCCAGCGGGTTGCCACGGGTGATCCTGGCGATCTTCTTCATCACCTCGGCCATGAACGGCTCGTAGATCGATTCCTGGATCAGCGCCCGCGACGGGCAGGTGCACACTTCGCCCTGGTTGAAGAACGCCAGCACCAGGCCTTCGGCTGCCTTCTCGATGAACGCAGGCTCGGCCTGCATGATGTCTTCGAAGAAAATGTTCGGCGACTTGCCGCCCAGTTCGACGGTGGACGGGATGATGTTCTCGGCCGCGCACTTCATGATGTGCGAGCCCACCGGGGTGGAACCGGTAAAGGCGATCTTGGCGATGCGCTTGCTGGTGGCCAGGGCCTCGCCGGCTTCGCGGCCAAAGCCCTGGACGATGTTCAGTACGCCTGCAGGTAGCAGGTCGGCGATCAGCTCGGCGAAAATGGTGATCGATAGCGGCGTCTGCTCCGCCGGCTTGAGCACTACGCAGTTGCCGGCGGCCAGGGCCGGGGCGAGTTTCCAGGCGGCCATCAGCAGCGGGAAGTTCCACGGGATGATCTGCCCGACCACACCCAGCGGCTCGTGGATGTGGTAGGCCACAGTGCCTTCGTTGATCTCGGCAGCGCCGCCTTCCTGGGCGCGGATGCAGCCGGCGAAGTAACGGAAGTGATCCGCCGCCAACGGCACGTCGGCATTGAGGGTTTCGCGCACGGCCTTGCCGTTGTCCCAGCTCTCGGTAACGGCCAGTACTTCCAGATTCTGTTCGATACGGTCGGCGATCTTCAGCAGCACCAGGGCGCGATCCTGCACCGAAGTCTTGCCCCAGGCTTCGGCTGCGGCATGGGCGGCGTCCAAGGCCTGCTCGATGTCCTGGGCGCCAGAGCGTGGGAACTCGGCAATCGGCTGGCCGTTGACCGGCGAGCTGTTGGTGAAGTACTGGCCGCCCAGCGGTGGCACGAACTCGCCGTTGATGAAATTGCCGTAGCGTGGTTTGAAGGAGACGATGGCGCCTGGGGTTCCGGGTTGTGCGTAGATCATGCTGAGCCTCTGCGGGTCGATGCCTGTCCAGCGACAGGCGATGAGCCGATGGTAAAAAGCCCCGCCTGCCGGGCGAATGCATCGTTGGCAGCGGGGCTCTCGTCATTTGGTAGTAGGGCCGCTTGCCGCAGGGTCCCTGGCAGCAAGCGGCAGGTTGTCGGCTTAGCGACTGGCGCTTGCCGTTTGCAGTTGCTTGGGCAGCTTGAAGGTCCAGAGCATGCCGCCCTGGTTGAAGTCCTTGACCCGCTTGGCCACTTCGCCGCCCCACAGCGGCACCGCGCCGCCCCAGCCGGAAACCACCGAAACGTACTGTTCGCCGTCCATTTCCCAGGTGACTGGCGAGCCGAGCACGCCGGAGCCGGTCTGGAACTCCCAGACCTTGTCGCCGGTCCTGGCGTTGAACGCCTGCAGGAAGCCTTCCGGCGTACCGGTGAACACCAGGTTGCCCTTGGTGGTCAGCACTCCGCCCCACAGCGGCGCATAGTTCTTGTGGCGCCACACTTCCTTGCCGCTGACCGGGTCGATGGCGCGCAGCACGCCGATGTAGTCTTCGTTGAGCGGCTTGATGGTGAAGCCGGCGCCAAGGAACGCCGCGCCCTTCTTGTAGGCGATGCCTTCGTTCCAGATGTCCATGCCCCACTCGTTGGACGGTACGTAGAACAGCCCGGTGTCCTTGTTGTAGGCCATCGGCATCCAGTTCTTGGCACCGAGGAACGCCGGAGCGACGAACACCGAGCTGCCCTTGGCCTCGCTACCCGGCGCCCCCGGCCGGCTGGCCTCGTTGTAGATCGGCCGGCCATCCTTGTCCAGGCCGGTGGCCCAGGTGATCTTGTCGACGAAGGGGAAGCCGCGGATGAACTTGCCGTTGGTGCGGTCCAGCACGTAGAAGAAGCCGTTGCGGTCTGCAGTGGCGGCGGCCTTGACCTCTTTGCCGCCGTCCTTGTAGTTGAACGAAATCAGCTCGTTGACGCCGTCGAAGTCCCAGCCGTCATGCGGCGTGCTCTGGAAGTGCCACTTGATGGTGCCATCGTCCGGGTTCAGGGCCAGGCGCGACGAGGAATACAGGTTGTCCCCCGGACGCAGGTGCGAGTTCCACGGTGCCGGGTTGCCGGTGCCGAACAGGATCAGGTTGGTTTCCGGGTCGTAGTAGCCGCCCAGCCAGGGCGCCGCGCCACCGGTCTTCCACAGGTCGCCGGGCCAGGTCTTGCCCGCCTCGCCGCCGGAAATGCCGTTCTCGATCGCCTTGCCGTCCTTGTACACGTAGCCCATGTGCCCTTCCACGGTCGGGCGCATCCACAGCAGTTCGCCGTTTTCCGGGTTGTAGGCCTGGATCTTGCCCACCACGCCGAATTCGCCGCCGGCGACGCCGGTGATCAGCTTGCCGTTGACGATCATCGGCGCGGCGCTGATGGAATAGCCTTCCTTGTGGTCGGCCACCTTCTTGCTCCATACCACCTTGCCGGTGTCCTTGTTCAACGCCACCAGCTTGGCATCGAGGGTGCCGAAGAACACCAGGTCGCCGTACAGCGCCACACCGCGGTTGATCACGTCGCAGCACGGGCGAATGTCATCGGGCAGGCGCGCATCGTATTGCCACAACTTCTTGCCAGTGCGGGCGTCCACGGCGAACACCCGCGAGTAGGAGCCGGTCAGGTACATCACCCCGTCCTTGACCAGCGGCTGGGCCTGCTGCCCGCGCTGCTTCTCACCGCCGAAGGAAAACGCCCAGACCGGCCGCAGGTCCTTGACGTTGTCGACATTGAGCAGGTTCAGCGGGCTGTAGCGCTGGCCCTGCACGCCCAGGCCATTGGTCACGATCTGCTGCGGGTTCTTCGGGTCCTGGAGAATTTCTTCATTGCTGACAGCGGCGTGGGCCGCGCCGGCAAGCAGCATGGCGCTGAGCACCAGGCTCAAGGCGAACACGGGACGACGTGGGGATCGGGTCATGACGGCTACCTTTGGTTTTTTGTTGTATCCGGGAAAACTTCCCGGTGTGTCGGGAATTCTTGGTCCCGACCTGCTTGCCAACAATTGCCCGCAGTGCGGAGTTTTCTAGTTCCTTGGTATCAGTGAACTTGCGCGGTACTTGTAGGAGCGGCCTTGTGTCGCGTAAGGGCTGCAAAGCAGCCCCGGCAGTTTCAGCTATGGGCGCAAGTCCAGAGACCTCGTCAGCCCTTGCTGTCCATGCGCCGCAGCTGCTGGCGTTCGTAGCGGGGATACAGGTGGCTGACACTGCGAATCAGCTCGTATCGGGTCAGGCTGATACCGGCAAACCGCTCGGGTATCGGGCTGCGGATCATCTCGGCCATGTCATCGCCACGCGCCGCGCCGTCACGCATCAACCCATCCAGCCAGCCCAGGTAATCACGCATCTGCGCAAACGGCCCGGCATCGCTGGCCAGCGGCCCGTGACCGGGTACCAGCTGCTTCCAGGGCAGCACTTGCAAGGTGTCCAGGTCCTTCAGCCACACCTCCAGCCCCGGAGTGTTGGGCGTGGTCAGCGCGCGCTCGTGAAACACCAGGTCGCCGGCGAACAGCACGCCGGTGCTTTCATCCAGAATCGCCAGGTCGGCACCGGTATGCCCGCCCAGCGCCAGCAGCCGCAGGCGGTGCCCGCCCACCTCGTGGATACCCGGTTCCAGCATCCGGGTCGGCAACACCACCTCGGTACCGCGCATCCAGTCGCCGACCAGGCGGTACATGTTCTCGGCCATGGCCTCGCCCTGCTGGTGCAACAGCTCGCGGGTACCGGCCAGGGCGCCGATGGGTACATCGGCAAAGGCCTGGTTGCCCAGCACATGGTCAGGGTGATGATGGGTCAGCAGCACTTCGACCACCGGCTTGTCGGTGGTGGCGGCAATGGCCTGGCGCATGGCTTCGCCGTAGCGTTTCGACGGCCCGCTGTCGATCACCACCACACCGCTGTCGGTGACGATGAACGCGGTGTTGACGATATTGCCGCCGTTATCCTTGGCGAAATTGTCGGTGCTGCCCTCCAGCAACCAGGTGCCCTCGGCGATCTGTCGAGGCTTGAGCTGATAGTCCAGGTCTGCCCAGGCCGGCAGGCCCAGGCACAGCAGCAATAGCAGAATGCAACGCATGACGGGCGCCTCTGGTCAGGGATGGAGTCGGGCAGCACGCTCAGGGCACTGCCGCCTCGAACTGGTTGCCGCTGTTGTCCTGCAACACCAACCGGGTCGGCCCGGGGCCCTGGATGTCGAAGCCCAGGTTGGGGTTTTCGCTGACCGCCGGGTACAGCTCCAGGCTGGCCAGGCGCTGGCCGTCAGCATCCTGCAGCTCGGCATGGTTGAGGAAGAATTCGGGGATACCACTGACCAGGCCGTTGTCCATCGGGTGGGCCACCTGCAGGCGCAGGCGGCTGCTGTCGCCGCGCGGGTAGCGCCCGCCCAGGACTTCGCCAAGGTGCTCTTCCCAACCGGGCTGAGTGCGTACCACGCTGGGCGCGGTACAACCGCCGCCGGCGGCATCGATCAGGGTCGAGCCGACATGCCACAGGCCGTCGCGCGTCAGCACCGCAGCACGCAATGGCGTGGCCTGTTCGACGCGGATGCGGATCGACAACCAGGGCAACACACGTTCGCCGGGCTGGAAGTCGACAATGCGCGGCAGCGGGTTGAGTTCGGCCCAGGCGAGCATCCGCACCACCTCGCCACTGAACGCCCGGGCGTCGATCTCCAGCGGCACCTGGCGGGCGTCCTCGGCAAACGGCGGCGCCAGCAGCTTGACCCGGTCATCGAAGACGAACGCGGCCTGGCCCAGCAGCTGCTTGTGGTAGAAGTCCCACATCACCGACGGCACCGGGTCCTTATGGTTACTCGGCTCGCTGGCCTGGGCCTGCACGGCCCAGGGCATCCAGCAGGCCAGCAGGAAAGTCGCTCGCCAGTTCATCGCCTACTCCCATTAATCAACACGGATCTCACTGACTTTGCCCGCTCCCACAGGGGGATGTGTTGCCTTTAGAAACCCGCAAGCCTGCACAGCTTGTTACTGGTACATCTCCGGCACCTGGTAACGCAGGCCGTAACTGGCATAAATCGCCTTCATCCGCCCATCACGAATCAACGCCTCAAGCGCCTCCTCCACCGCATAGGCCAGCTGCCGGTTGCTTTCATGCACCGCCATGCCGATCTCCCAGGCCTGCTTGCCAAGGTTCGGGTAGGCGTTTTCCGCCAGGGCCAGTTGCGGGTCGGCAGCCTGGTGCACTTGCCAGTCAACCTCACCGCGCATCGCCATCACCGCGTCCACCTGGCCGGCCTGCATGGCACCGAAGGCCTGCTGCACATTGGGGTAATGATGGGTTTTGGCACTCAGCATGCCGTTGAACACAGAAGTCAGGTAGAACGACGGCACGCTGTCCACCTCGACCCCGATCGGGTGCTGCTGGAACACCGCGACACTGGCCACCGAGGGCAGGCGGCGGCGATCGTAGGCAACCTGCCAACGCTCCTCCTGATAGGGGCCGAACATGACCACCTGGGCGTTTTCCAACTCGCCCATCTCATTGCGCCGCTGCGCGTAGGCGTGGTCGTACGGCACCCGCATCATCAGGTCGGCCAGTTGCTGGTGGCGCAGCGGGCTGCCGCGCCAGATGTAGTCGCGCAGATCGTCGTCGAGCTTTTCCCCAGGTGGCGCCCAGATCAGCTGCAAGCGCACCCCCAAAGCCGTGGCCAGGGCCTGGGCCAGTTCCACGTCGACACCGCGCGGCTGGCCGTGGTCCTCGAAGCTGTAGGGCGCGAAGTCCTTGTACACCGCTACCTTCAGTTCACCGGCGGCGATGATCGCGTCGTAGCTGCGCACCTGCGCCTGCACCGCCGCGCAGCACAACAGCAGGCCGCTGAACAGCACCGCCAACAGACGCATGGCCGTCATTCCTCGACGTGCACGCTGTCCAGGTAGGTGCGCACCGCCCACAGGGCTTCCTGGCTCAGGTAGTCGGCCATCTTCGGCATGTACACCCGGCCGTCGCGGACGGCACCGTGGCGCACCCGCTCGACGAACCATTCATCCCCGGCCTCGCCGGCATCGAGCATGCGCAAATCCGGGGCGATACCGCCAGACTTGGCCTCCAGGCCATGGCAGGCGGCGCAGTTCTGGTTGTAGGCCGAGGCGCCGATTTCCACCGCCTTATCGCGCTCGGGAGAAGTGCGATACGGGTTGACCGCCGCCCAGCCGTCGCCATCCAGGGTTACGCCGGCGTCCTTGATCGGGGTCAGGCCCTGGGTTTCCACGGCCTGGGGCACCACGTTGCCATGTGCCCAGGCCGTGCCGGTCAGCACTGCACTGGCAAGCAGCCCGGCAGCCAGCAAGACGTTGCGTTTTGTTGTCATTTTTATGCCCTCACGATTGCACGCCAGGCCTCAACCACAGAGGCCGTGCCGCCATCTTAGAAACAGCCCGCAGGCGGCCGAATGCTGCTTTGGTGGCCGCGCCTTACTCCCTTGGTAGTAGGGCTTGTGGCGAAGGGCCAAATGAGGTGCCCTGCGGGAACTATTCCCGGCAAGGGCGGGACTTTTTCCGTATCCGGCAACGCCCGCCCCGTCCCACCCTGTGCAGGCCAAAACCTCCACTGGGAACTGCAACCATGACAACAAGAACGCTACCCGCCCTTTCCCCTCTGGCTCTGAGCGTGCGGGCATTGCTGCTGGCCGGTAGCCTGGCCCTGGGCAACGTGGCCACAGCGGCCACCGCCCCAGCGGCACCTGCCAGCAAGAACGTGACCTGGGAAGACATCGCCAACGACCACCTGACCACCCAGGACGTGCTGCAATACGGCATGGGCACCAACGCCCAGCGCTGGAGCCCACTGGCCCAGGTCAATGACAAGAACGTGTTCAAGCTGACCCCGGCGTGGTCCTATTCCTTCGGCGACGAGAAGCAGCGCGGCCAGGAATCCCAGGCCATCGTCAGCGACGGCGTGGTCTACGTCACTGGCTCCTATTCGCGGGTATTTGCCCTTGATGCGAAAACCGGCAAGCGACTGTGGACCTACAACCACCGCCTGCCGGACAACATTCGCCCCTGCTGCGATGTGGTCAACCGCGGCGCGGCAATCTACGGTGACAAGATCTACTTCGGTACCCTCGACGCGCGGGTCATCGCCCTCGACAAGCGCACCGGCAAAGTGGTGTGGAACAAGAAATTCGGCGACCACAGTGCCGGCTACACCATGACGGGCGCGCCGGTGCTGATCAAGGACAAGGCCACCGGCAAGGTGCTGCTGATCCACGGCAGCTCCGGCGATGAATTCGGCGTGGTCGGCCAACTGTTCGCCCGCGACCCGGAAACCGGCGAAGAGGTCTGGATGCGACCCTTCGTCGAAGGCCACATGGGCCGCCTGAACGGCAAGGACAGCACGCCGACCGGTGACGTCAAAGCGCCGTCCTGGCCGGACGACTCCACCACCGAAACCGGTAAGGTCGAAGCCTGGAGCCACGGCGGCGGCGCGCCTTGGCAAAGCGCCAGCTTCGACCCCGAGACCAATACCATCATTGTTGGCGCCGGCAACCCCGGCCCCTGGAACACCTGGGCACGTACGTCGAAGGACGGCAACCCGCATGACTTCGACAGCCTGTACACCTCAGGGCAGGTCGGCGTCGACCCGAGCACCGGCGAGGTGAAGTGGTTCTACCAGCACACGCCCAACGATGCCTGGGATTTCTCCGGCAACAACGAACTGGTGCTGTTCGACTACAAGGACAAGGACGGCAAGCTGGTCAAGGCCACTGGCCACGCCGACCGCAACGGTTTCTTCTACGTGGTGGACCGCAGCAACGGCAAACTGCAGAACGCCTTCCCCTTCGTCGACAACATCACCTGGGCCAGCCACATCGACCTCAAGACCGGGCGACCGGTGGAGAACCCAGGGCAGCGCCCGGCCAAACCGCTGCCGGGCGAAACCAAGGGCAAGCCGGTGGAAGTCTCGCCACCGTTCCTTGGCGGCAAGAACTGGAACCCCATGGCCTACAGCCAGGACACCGGCCTGTTCTACATCCCCGGCAACCAGTGGAAGGAGGAGTACTGGACCGAGGAAGTGAACTACAAGAAAGGCTCGGCCTACCTGGGCATGGGTTTCCGCATCAAGCGCATGTACGACGACCACGTCGGCACCTTGCGCGCCATGGACCCGAGCACCGGCAAGCTTGTGTGGGAGCACAAGGAGCACCTGCCGCTGTGGGCCGGCGTGCTGGCAACCAAGGGCAACCTGGTGTTCACCGGCACCGGCGACGGCTTCTTCAAGGCCTTCGACGCCAAAACGGGCAAGGAGCTGTGGAAGTTCCAGACCGGCAGCGGCATCGTCTCGCCGCCGATCACCTGGGAACAGGACGGCGAGCAGTACATCGGCGTGACCGTGGGCTACGGCGGCGCGGTGCCGCTGTGGGGCGGCGACATGGCCGAGCTGACCAAGCCGGTAGCCCAGGGCGGTTCGTTCTGGGTGTTCAAGATCCCCAGCTGGGACAACAAGACTGCACAGCGTTGACCTGGGCGGGGAGCGGGCCTGCGCCCCTCCCCGCTTCTGCCTTTCTCCTGCCAGGAGCCTTTCACCATGAACTACCTGCCACTTGCCTTGCTGATCGTGCTATCCCCTGCCATGGCCGACAATGCCGACGACGCTGGCATCGATACCCCCCTGACCATCAATGGTTGCGTGATTGCCGAAGCCAGCCAGTGCCCGGGGGCCGACCTGCGTGGCGCCAACCTGGCCAACCAGGACCTGCGCAAGATGAACCTGGCCGGCGCCGACCTGCGCGATGCCGACCTGCGCCATGCCCGGCTGGACCTGGCCAACCTGGAAAAGGCCCGCCTGCAGGGCGCCAACCTGACCCGCGCCAGCCTGCAGCAGAGCAACCTGCGCCTGGCCGACCTGAGCCATAGCCGGCTCGTGGCCGTTCAGGGCTGGGGCCTGTTTGCCCAGGGTGCGCAATTTGCCAAGGCCGACCTCAGCGCTGCGTACCTGCAGTTCGCCAGGTTGTCAGGGGCAAAGATGCAGCAGGCCAACCTGCGGGCGGCGGACCTGGAAATGGCCTGGCTGAGCAAGGCTGACCTGCAAGAGGCCGACCTTGGCGATGCCAACCTGCAGGAGGCCAAGTTTGGCCAGAGCAACCTGGCCCGCGCCGACTTGCGCGGGGCGCGCCAGCATTACGGGAATTTTCAGGAGGCCAACATGGAGGGGTGCAAGGGGTGCCCCGAGACCTGGGACAATTGAGCCCGATATTCCTGCGTTACGCAGGCCCCCCTGTAGGAGCGGCCTTGTGTCGCGATGGGCTGCAAAGCAGCCCCGACGATTGCTGCGTTGACGCTGAAGCCCCTGGGGGCCGCCTTGCGGCCCATCGCGACACAAGGCCGCTCCTACAAGGCTCTGCGCAAAGTCCAGATAGCAGAATGCCTCACCCCGCCACCCGCACCACCCCCAGATCAATCCCCAGATGCACCAGCTCGGCATGGGAGCTGACCTGCAACTTGCTCTTGAGCAAGGTCAGGTGGTTGGACACGGTCTTGGCGCTGATGCACAGCTGCTCGGCAATCCCCCGCACCGGTGTGCCCTTGGCCAACATCACGAAAATCTCCAGCTCACGCTGGGTCATGCGCTGCAGGCGCGGGTCGCTGGCATTGTGCTGTGAGGTGCAGGCCAGCTGGGTGGCCAGGGGCTGTTCGATATAGGCATGCCCGGCCAACACCCGTTGCACCGCCTCGATCAGCACTTCGGGCGCCGAGTTCTTGGTCAGGTATCCCGAAGCCCCGGCATCCAGCGCCTGGCGTACCAACGGCAGTTCGTCATGCATGCTGAAGAACAGCACCCGCAGTTGCGGCAGGCGCTGACGCAGACGCCGGGTGGTTTCCAGGCCGCTGATACCTGGCAGGCCGAAATCCATGATCACCAGGTTGGGCACTTGCTCCTGAACCCGGGCCAGCGCCTCTTCGCCACTGGCAGCCTCACGCACCTGTATTGTCGGCAGCACCGCCCGCAGCAGGCTGGCGTAGCCCTGGCGGACCACGGCGTGGTCATCGACCAACACGATATTCATCACACCTCCATGGGAATGTTCAGGGCCAGCGCCCAGCCAGCACCCGGACGGCTGAGGATGCGCAGTTCACCGCCCAGGCTGCGGGCGCGCTCGGCCATCGAGTGCAGGCCAACCCCGGGGCGTTGGGGCTGGCTCGCACCGCAACCGTTGTCGCGAACCAGCAGGCGCAAGCCCTTGGCGCTGCGCTGCAGGCGTACCCGCACCTGGCTGGCGCCAGCATGCCGGGCGACGTTGGTCAACGCCTCCTGCAGCAAGCGATACAAATGCGTCCGACTCGCTCCGGGCAGCGCCGGCAGCTGCTCGCTTACCTGCAGGCGGCAATCGATACCGTGGCTGGCCTGCCATTGGCTCACCAACAGGCCGAAGGCTTCGGCCAGCGGCATGTGTTGCAACGCCAGCGGATACAGGTCATGCACCAGGGTGCGAAAACCCTGCTGCAGGCATTCGCAATTAAGCTCCAGGGCATGTGTCGTCTGCGCCACCGCGCTGGGCTGGTCGGCCACCATGCGCAGCAGGCATAACTGGGCGCGAATACCCGCCAGGTACTGCCCGAGGTCGTCGTGCAGGGTCTGCGCCAGCTGGGTGCGCTCCTGCTCCTGCACCGCCAGCAGGGCCTGAGTCAGCTGGGTATTGTCGGCCTGGGCCTGCTCCAGAGACGCGGTCATGTGGTTGAAGTGCTCCGCCAACTGACGCGCCTCCGGCAGGCCGGCCTCGCGCAGACGCGCGGTCAACTGCCCTCCCGAGACCTGGCGCAAGGCCTGCAGCAGGTCATCCAGCAAGCCCATGCCCCGCCGCACCGCCCAGCGGATGGTCAACAAGCTCAGCAACAACGCCAGGCCGCACAGCCCCAACAGCTGCTGCAGGGAGTCGCGGACCTCTTCGATTTCATCCAGCGCATCCACGGCAATCACTACCCGGCGGCCGTCACCCAACTCCAGCAGCCGGCTGCTGTCGTGGCGCTGGCCAAGCAGTTGGCGGCCCAGCCAGGCATCCAGGCCGGTCTTTTGCGGCAGGCGCGCGGCCTCATTCGGCGCCAGCCAGTGCACCCGGACATGGCGCAGGCTTTGCGTCAGCCGTGGCTGCAGGCTCTGCGGGTCCCGCTCGGCGGTGTCGCCAAGGTAGGCCACCACGGCTTCGGCGGACTGCAACTCTCGCTCCACATCAGCTACTGCCTGGTGCAATAGCACCCCGGCGCAGGCCAGCGTCACCATCGCAAAGCAGCACGTGACCCACAGGTTGATCCGCCACAGGGCCGACAGGTTGACAAGGCGCATGGGCGGTTCTCCTTTTTGGGGGCTTCGCCCATCGTAAAACCGGGGCCCACGCGGTGAATTACTACCTTGGTACCGGCCGAGCGCTACTTTCTGCATATTTCCGCCCCTCGGCAGGCTTCCTATGCTGGCGCCATCTGCCGTGGAGTTGCTTTATGCGCCAGCCTGTCCACCTTGCCCTGACCTGCCTGCTGGCCCTGGCCACGACGTTTTCTGCGCTTTCGGCACCCGCCGCGCAGCTCCAGGGCCCGGCCACCGAACCGTTGCAGGTGCGCATCGGTTACCTGGGCTATCGCCCCGATCCCGGCCCGCTACTTTCCAACATCATCCCCGAGCCCGCCGATGCCGGGCTGCAGGGTGCCGAACTGGCAATTGTCGACAGCAACAGCACCGGGCGTTTTCTCAAGCAGGAGTTCCACCTGGCCAAGGCCAGCGTCGACAGCCCCGAAGCCCTGCTGCAAGCCGCCAAGGCCCAGCATGACCAAGGCCTGCGGCTGTTCGTGGTGAATGCCCCGGCCTCCAGCCTGCGCACGCTGTCTGCCGCCCTGCCCGACAGCCTGCTGTTCAACGCCGGCAGCCCGGACGACAGCCTGCGCAGCAGCCAGTGCCTGGGCAATGTGCTGCACACCCTGCCCGGCCGGGCCATGCTGTCCGATGCTCTGGTGCAATTCATGGTGCTGCGCAAATGGCAGCGGGCGCTGTTGGTCGTCGGGCAGACCGACGACGACCGGGCCTACGCCGCAGCTCTGCGCCGTTCGGTGAAGCGCTTTGGCATGCAACTGGTCGCGGAGAAAACCTGGACATTCGACAACGACCAGCGCCGCAGCGCCCAGGCCGAGATGCCGCTGTTCACGCAAACTGCCGAATACGATGTAGTGCTGGTGGCCGACGAGCGCGGCGACTTCGGCGAGTACCTGCCCTACCAGACCTGGTACCCGCGCCCAGTGGCCGGCACCCAGGGCCTGACCCCCACTGGCTGGCACAAGACCGTGGAAACCTTCGGCGCAGCGCAGTTGCAAAAGCGCTTCGAAGCCCAGGCCGGGCGCTGGATGAACGACCGCGACTTCGCCGCCTGGATGGCCGTGCGCAGCGTCGCCAGCGCAGTGAACAAACTGCGCCAGGCCGAGCCCCGTGCCCTGCAGCAACTGCTGCTCAGCGAGCAGTTGCCGCTGGACGGTTTCAAGGGCCGCAAGCTCAGCTACCGCCCGTGGAACGGCGAGCTGCGCCAACCGATCCCGCTGGTGCAGCCGCGGGCCCTGGTCAGCACCTCGCCGCAGGATGGCTTCCTGCACCCGTTCAACGAAATGGACAGCCTGGGCTACGACAAGCCCGAAGTGACCTGCGGCTACCCCTGACCCGATAACCACAACAAAAAGGATTTCGCCATGCGCCGCTCCCCCCTTCACCGGGCACTGCTTTGCCCCAGCCTGCTGTCGGGCGCCCTGGCGCTTGCCAGCGGGCATTCCGTCGCCGCCACCGCCTGGGTCTCCAACGAGAAGGACAACAGCCTCAGCCTGATCGACATGCAGACCCTGCAAGTCACCGAGACCCTGCCGGTGGGCCAGCGCCCGCGCGGCCTGCTGCTGTCCCACGACAACACGCTGCTGTACATCTGCGCCAGCGATTCGGACCGGGTGCAGGTGATGGACGTGGCCACCCGCAAGATCATCAAGGAGCTGCCCTCCGGCAAGGATCCCGAGCAGTTCGCCCTGCACCCCAACGACCGCTGGCTGTACGTATCCAACGAGGACGACGCACTGGTGACTGTGATCGATACCCAGACCGACAAGGTGCTCGGGCAGATCGACGTCGGCATCGAGCCCGAAGGCATGGCGGTGAGCCCGGATGGCAAGTGGGCGGTCAACACCAGCGAAACCACCAACATGCTGCACTGGATCGACACCAGCACCCAGACCCTGGCGCAAAGCACCCCGGTGGACCAACGGCCGCGCTTCGTCGAGTTCAGCCAGGACGGCTCACGGCTGTGGGCCTCGGCGGAAATCGGCGGCACGGTAACCATCCTCGACGTCGCCACCCGCCAGGTGCTGAAAACCCTGAACTTCCAGATCAAGGGCGTGCACCCGGACAAGGTCCAGCCGGTGGGCATCAAGCTCAGCGCCGATGGCAAGTACGCGTTCGTCGCCCTGGGCCCGGCGAACCATGTGGCGGTGGTCGATGCCAAGACCTACGAGGTACTCGACTACCTGCTGGTGGGCCGGCGGGTCTGGCAACTGGCGTTCACCCCGGACCAGAGCCAGTTGCTGGCCACCAACGGAGTCAGCGGCGACGTTTCGGTGATCGATGCAAAAAACCTCAAGGTGCTCAAGTCAGTGAAGGTCGGCCGCTACCCCTGGGGCGTGGTGGTGACGCCATGAATACCCTCGAAGTCAGTGACGTGAGCTTTGCCTACGGCCAGCGCGAGGCGCTAAGGCAGGTCGGTTTCAGCCTGGCTCCCGGGCGCTTCGCCGCCTTGCTGGGCCCCAACGGCGCGGGCAAGTCGACCTTGATCGCCCTGCTCACCCGGCTGTACGACCTGCAACACGGCGACATCCGCGTGTGCGGCTGCTCGCTGCGCAACGCGGCGCGCGCGGCCTTGCGCCAGCTGGGCGTGGTGTTCCAGCAAAGCACCCTGGACCTGGACCTGAGCGTGGAGCAGAACCTGCGTTACCACGCCTCGCTGCACGGCCTGTCGCGCCGCCAGGGCAATATCAGGGTCGATGCCGAACTGGCCCGCCAGGGCCTCGATGAACGGCGCCATGAGCCGGTCCGGGCGCTGAACATCGGCCATCGCCGCCGGGTGGAGATTGCCCGCGCGTTGCTGCACGAACCGCGTTTGCTGTTGCTCGACGAGGCCAGCGTCGGCCTTGACCCGGCCAGCCGCCTGGCGCTCAACCAGCACCTGCGGCTGCTGTGCCGCGAGCAGCACCTCAGCGTGCTGTGGACTACCCATTTGCTGGATGAGGTGCAACCCAGCGACGACCTGCTGATTCTGCATCAGGGGCGCCTGGTGGCCAGCGGCTCGGCCGATGCCCTGAGCCGGGAACACGGCGGTGACCTCGACCATGCCTTTGCCCGCCTGACCAGCGCGCCCCCGGGAGTGAATGCCCAATGAATGCTTACTGGCAGTGCTTCCACGGCATTCTCCTGCGCGAATGCCTGCGTTTCGTCTTGCAGCGCACACGCTTCCTCAGCGCCCTGGTGCGCCCACTACTGTGGCTACTGGTGTTCGCCGCCGGCTTTCGCGCGGCCCTGGGCATTGCGATCATCGAGCCCTACGACACCTACATCCCCTACGAGGTGTACATCATTCCGGGCCTGGCCTGCATGATCCTGCTGTTCAACGGCATGCAGGGCTCGCTGTCGATGGTCTATGACCGGGAGATGGGCAGCATGCGCGTGCTGCTGACCAGCCCGTTGCCGCGGCCATTCCTGCTCGGCAGCAAGCTGCTGGCAACCTCGCTGATCTCCCTGCTGCAGGTATACGCCTTCCTCGCCATCGCCTGGTTGTATGGCGTGCAACCACCGGCCGCGGGTTTGTTGCTGGCGCTGCCGGCGTTGTTGCTGGTGGCGCTGATGCTCAGCGCGCTGGGGCTGTTGCTGTCGAATGCGATTCGCCAGCTGGAGAACTTTGCCGGGGTGATGAACTTCGTGATATTCCCGCTGTTCTTCCTGTCCTCGGCGCTATACCCGTTGTGGAAGATGCGCGAGGCCAGCCAGTGGCTGTATTGGCTGTGCGCGGTGAACCCGTTCACCCATGCCGTGGAACTGGTGCGCTTTGCCTTGTATGAACGCTTCAACCCGCTGGCGCTGGCGGTATGCCTGGGGCTGACCGTGCTGTTCAGCCTGCTGGCGATCCTCACCTTCAACCCCCAGCATGCGGCGCTGCGCAAGCCGCGCTGAGCGGCAGCGATCCCTTGCTTAGCGCTCCCACAGGGTTGCGCGCACGGCCATCTACTACTTTAGTACTGCCTTTGCTGTCTGATCGTCGCATTCACAATGCACCGCCACTGGCATGTAATGGGCCTATAACAAAAAGGATAAATTCCATGCCACGTGCCCTGCCCCGGCTGCCACGCCCATTGCTGGCAGCGCTTTCGCTGAGCCTGACGCTGGGTATCGCCCAGGCCGACAGCACACCGCTGTTTTCCGCCGAAGGCTATCGCACTACCCTCTACCGCAGCCCGACCCCACCGCAGGTCGAAGGCGGCCAGGTCATCGACACCGCCATGCTGCAAAATCTGCTGGGGCACACCCCCAAGCCGGTGCTGATCGACGTCTATCGTCGCCAATGGCTGCACGGCCGCTTCATCGAAGATGAACCCCACACCAACATCCCCGGCAGCCACTGGCTGGCCAACACCGGCGACGGCGAGCTGAGCCAGGCGTGGCACGATTACTTCGCGCGCAACCTGCAAAAAGCTACCGCCGGGCGCACGGAGCAACCGTTGGTCTTTTACTGCCGCTCCGATTGCTGGTTAAGCTGGAACGCGGTAAAACGCGCGAAAGCCTTGGGCTATACGAATCTGTATTGGTACCGCGACGGCCTGGACGCCTGGCAGCAAGCCAACCTGCCACTGCAACCGGCGCAACCGGAACCCTTCCCCTGAATTCATTGCCTGCCAATGCGTGCCCGCCCCATCCAATAAAAACGAGGTGAAAAGGCCATGTACAAAATTCTGATTGCCGACGATCACCCCCTGTTTCGCGAAGCCATCCACAACGTTATCAGCGATGGCTTCCAGGGCAGCGAAGTCATGGAAACCGCCGACCTGGACAGTGCCCTGGCGCTGACCCAGGAGCACGACGACCTCGACCTGATCCTGCTCGACCTGAACATGCCCGGCATGCATGGTCTCAATGGCCTGATCACCCTGCGCAACGAGGCTCCGACCACGCCAGTGGTGATCGTCTCGGCCGAGCAGGAAAAGCAGATCGTGCTGCAGGCCATCACTTATGGTGCAGTGGGCTTCATCACCAAGTCTTCGCCGCGCTCACAAATGATCGAAGCGATCGAGCAGATCCTTAACGGCAATGTCTACCTGCCGCCTGACATCATTCGCGCCCAGAAAAGCAACACCAGCCGGCGCCTGAGCGATGCCCCGAGCTTCCCCCCGGAGATGCTCCAGGCCCTGACCCGCAAGCAGTTGTTGGTGCTCGAGCGCATGACCAAGGGCGAGTCCAACAAGCAGATCGCCTACACCCTGGATATCGCCGAGACCACGGTCAAGGCTCACGTTTCGGCGATCTTGCGCAAACTCAACGTGCACAACCGGGTGCAGGCCATCCTCAGTGCCGGTGATATCGATTTCGGTGATTACCTGCGGCGCTGACCTGTTCCCTGCTCCATTACCCAGGCTATCTCCTACAGGTACTGTGCAGCCTTTGGGCGCAACTGTCTGGCATCACGGCAAGTCCTGGCTGCCCAGCAAATGGCTCATCGCCGCCTTCAGCTTCATCGGCCGCACCGGCTTGTGCATCAGGGTGTGGCCCAGCTCGCGGATCTGCTGCTTGAGCTCGTTGCTGTAGTTGGCGGTGATCATCATCGCTGGCAGCGGCTGGGCGCGGCGGGCATTGATCCGCGCCACGGCATCGACGCCATTGCAGTCGTTGTCCAGATGGTAGTCGGCGATCAGCAGGTCGGCCTCGGCATGGTAGTTGTCCACCTGGCGCGCCAGGTCCTCCTCCGACAGCGCGGTGATCACCCGGCAGCCCCACCCCTCCAGCAGAGTGCGCATGCCAGCGCAGATCGCCGCATCGTTATCCAGCACCCACACCCGCGCCCCGCGCAGGCGCTCGAGCATCGGCTCGCTGATGGCCTGGCTCGGCTGGGCCTTGGGCGCGGTGGCGCTCAACGGCACTTCGACCGCGAACACCGAGCCTTTGCCAAGCCACGAACGCACCCGAATCCGGTGGCCAAGGATGCCAGCGATCTTTTCCACGATCGCCAGGCCCAGGCCCAACCCACGGTCCTGATCCGGGCGCTGCACATCCCCGCGCCTGAACTCCTGGAACATTTCCTCCAGGTGCTCTTCGGCAATACCTATCCCGCTGTCCCATACTTCGATCCGCAGGCCTCCACGCTGGCGCCGGCAGCCCAGCACCACGCGGCCACTGGGGGTGTAACGAATGGCATTGCTGAGCAGGTTGCGCAGGATCCGCGCCAGCAGCTGGATGTCACTGCGCACCACGGCAGAACAGCCTACGAAATGCAGTTCAAGCCCTTCGCTGCGCGCTACCTGGGCATACTCGGCAGCAAGGTTGTCCATCAGCTCGCGCAGGGCGAACGGGGCGACATCGGCCTTGATCACGCCGGCATCGAGCTTTGAAATATCCACCAGGGTACCTAGCAGGTTCTCCACATCCTCCAGGGAGTTACTCACATTACGTACCAGGTGAGCACTGTTTTGCGGCTCACGGTGTTCGAGCAAGGCACTGGTGAACAGCCGCGCCGCATTCAGCGGTTGCAGCAGGTCATGGCTGACTGCTGCAAGGAACTTGGTTTTCGACAGGTTGGCCTGCTCGGCCTCGCGCTTGGCCTCACGCAGGCGCGATTCGACCCGGCTGCGCTCCTCGATTTCACGCAGCAGCTGCTCGTTGAGGCTGGTCAGCTCGGCAGTGCGCTCGCGAACCCGTTGCTCCAGGTGCTGATAGGCCTGGTGCAGCGCCTGTGCGGTATTGCGACGCTCGGTGATGTCGCGGATCAACACGAAGATGCCCACCACTTCTCCGTTGGCCAGGCGGTTCGGCACGTAGGAGCGCAGCATGTAGCGCTCCTGGCCGTTGATGTTGGTTTCGGCAAACTCGAAGGTTACGCTCTCCCCCGCCAGCGCCCGCGCCACGTACGCCTCCAGGCGCTGGTAATGCTGCTCGCTGTGGGCATCGCGCAGGCTCTGGCCCAGCATCACGCCGCGAGGCCAGCAGTACCATTCTTCGTAGACCTTGTTGGTGAATTCGTAGACCAGGTCGGCATTCAGGTAGGCGATCAGCGCCGGTACATGGTCGGTGATCAGGCGAATCTGGTGCTGGTGGGCAGTCTCGGCCCGCTGCCGGGCCTCGCTGAGCAGGTGGTTGACGGCCTTGAGCTCAGCCATGGCCTGGTTCAGCGCTTCGGTGCGTTCGCGCACCTGTTCGGCCAGCACCACAGAATGCTGGAACGCGGCGTAGGGGTCGTTGCCACGCGTTACGCCGGACTCGATGCGTTCGATCAGCGCACCGTTGATGCGCTGCAGTTTGTGGTTCTGTTGTTGCAGCCGGGCGACCTCGGCCTGCAGTTCAGCGACCGACAGGAGGCCGGTTGCGGGCAATGGCGACCCCGGTGAAGGTCTGATTGATGTGCATGCCATTGAACTGTTCTCCGTAGGTGTTGAAGCCGATCACCCGCTGCTCGCGCAGAAACGTGCCGATCGGTTCCAGGCCGTGATGGGCTTGCAGTTCCAGCCGCCGCAGGAAGCAATCGCAACCGATGGTCAGCAACAGCGGGCCGAGGCGCTGCTGCAAGCCGTCGAACAACTGGTGCAGGTTGGGCAACAGCGGGCCCGGGGTCATGGCGGTGAGCACGATGCCGTTTTCCACCGCGCAGTAGAAACTCAGGCTCAGGTCCGGGTGCACCTGCTGGATCGCCCGCACGTAATACTGGTCATGGATGCGCACGGCCAGCGGATGGGCGGCGAATACCCGATGGTCGAGTTCGGCCACCGGCACACCGATGTGCCGGGCGTACTCCTCGGCAGCAGGCTCGGCATTCAGTTCGAAGACCCGGCGCAGGGCATTGTCGGCGCCGGTGACCACCAGCTTTTCCTGGCGCGGCAGGATGTGATGGGTGGTAAACACTTCGAAGTCGAGCCAGGTGTTGACCAGCACTACCACCGCCGCGCCGTGGTGGAACGCACCGCTGAAATACACATGGGTGCGGGTCAGGTAGTTGTCGTCGCCGGCCGAGCCGCCGAAATGCGGGATGTCGCCCAGGGCCGCACTGAGGGCGGCAAGGACCATCTCCTCTCGGCTGGACAAACCGTCGAACAGGGTCAGGGCAAAGCTGTGGCCCTTGATCGGCGCCAGGGTGTTGCTGCGGCAGGTGCCGACCAGGCGCTCGACCATCTGCTGGGCGTCGATCAGGCTCAAGCGCTCCATTTCATCGATCAGCTCGGTGGCGATGGAAAAGTGCCGATGATCGAACCCTACCGCCGTTATGCAGTTGCGGCCATAGCCCAGCGGGGTGATTTCGCCGGCGCTGGTGCAACCGACCAGACGGATGCCGCCAAAGCCCTGCTCCAGGGCCTCGCCCAAGGCCTGCAGGTCGTATTCGGCGGAGCAGAAGAACAGCACGAAGCCCAGGTGCGGATGCAGCAGCTGCGCCGCCAGCTCCTGGGCTGCCTGCCGAGCGTCGGTTGCCTGGGACATGGCGCTGACCACACCGTCGTTGTGAGCCTGCTGCATCGTGGTCTCCGGCGCGGGGTGGCTGAGGGTTCAGTGTACGAAGGTGGGTACCGGGGACGAATGCTACTTGGGTAGCGGGTGGGCGGTTCCATGGTTGTAATTGCTTTCACCGAAGATTGCCGGGGCTGCTGTGCAGCCCCGGCAATCTTGAGTCGAAGCCGAGGGCCTACCAGGTCAACACCGCCCCCACCGCAAAGGTATCGGTGTCTTCGTTCTGGTCACTGGTTTCATGCCCGTCGATGGAGAACTGGTTGTACTCGGCAACCAGCTTGAGGTTGTCGTTGACGTCATGGAACAGCGCCACGCCGCGGGTTTCGTAATCCGCACCACTGCCCACCGCGCCGTTGCCGTCATCCTTGGTCTTGCCATAGGACAGCGCCACACGGTTCTTGCCGACCTTGTAGGAGCCCTGCAGCAAGTAGCCATCGCTGTCGACATTGCGCAAGGTAGGTTCGCCAGCGTTGTTGGTGAAGAACGGGTTGATGCCCTTGGCCTGGAACCCCGAGCCGGTCAGCGACAGCCCCCCCATCTTCGCCTGCACACCATAGCCGACACCTTTGGAGGTGACCGACTGCACCGTCGGGTCGGTGTTGTCGGAGGTCTGGTAGCTGCCGTTGACCCAGCTGTAGACCTGCGCCCCACCCAGGTCGAACTGGTAGGTGATCTCGCTCTCGGTACGCGGGTTTTCCTGGTAGGCCTTGCCGGTCGGGCTGCTGTCGTTGGTGTCCACCGGGTCCATGATGCCCACCGCCACCCGCAGGCCGTCCATCACTGGCGTGCGGTAGGTGATCTGCGATGTGGGGAACGGGTACGGGTAGCCGCTACCGATGTTGCCGAACGATACCCCGCCGCCGTCCACCAGCCCCAGGGTGTCACTGACCTGGCCATAACCGGCCAGCAACTCGTCGAGCAGGATGTTGGAGCGGGCGAAGAGCCCGAAGTCCTTGCCGATCAACACCTCGCCCCACTCGGGGTTGGCCACGGTACCGTAGAACTGGCGCACATCGTTGGCGGTATCGGTACCGTTGGTTTCGCTGTCGTTGATGGTCACCCAGAACGAGGCACGCGCGCCGAGCTTCAGGTCATCCACCTGCTTGCCCATGTTGAAGCCCAGGTAGTTGGGCAAAAAGCCCATCTTCACCCGTGACTGGCGGCGATCGAACTGCTCGCCCTGCCGGTCGACATCGCTGTTGACGTAGAAGGCGTTGATATAGCCGTCGGTGGAAAACGTCGTCTGGTCCTTGTCGTACAGCATAATCTCGGCCTGGGCGAAGCTGCTCAGGCAAAGGGTCGACAGGCTGACGGTAACAGCCGCCAGCAAGCGTGGGGACAGTTTCTTATTGTTGTACATGGCGCGCTCCGAAACGGGGACGGGATGTCGGAGGCGATTATCAGAAGCAGGCAAACAGCCAGAAACGCTGCCTTGGAATGGGCTGCCAGGTGCTTTGGGCCAGCGCACGGGGCGTGATGATTCCGGCCCAGGACCGGGTTACACCCAGAGGCAAGACTTCTGGCGTAACCCACAGGAGCAGGCGAGGATCAATACGGCAGACTCGAGCGAGCCCCGGTCAAAGGTCCAGGGCACCACTGAGCAACGCGCTTAGCGTGCTTGAGGCATCAGCCCGTTGCTCGTCCAGCAGACACAACGGCAGGCCTTGCCAGGCGGGTGGCGAATCGGCCAGCCCCTCGCCAATCAAGGCCAGCGGACAAGCGATCTGCATTTGCAGCGAACGCAGGCGCCTGGCCAAGGCAGGGTCCACCGGCACCTGGACCTTGATCACCAGTGCCGCAGGCTGCATCGCCGCACACAGCATGGGGATTTCTTCCAGCGGCTGCCCGCAACCGAGTACTTCGATGCGTTGCTGCTCGCCGCTCAACAACAGCCCGGTGCACAATACCTGCAGTTCAGCTTGCCCCTCGGTGCCCGCCAGCAGCACGCGCGGCGCATCGGCCTGGTTCATCTGCAGGCGCAGCAGCAGGCGGGCGCGCAGGAACATGTCCAGAAACAGCCATTGGCTACGCTGGCCCGGCGCAATGCCTGTCGCCAAGCCATGCCAGACCGGCATCAGTACCTCGCGCAGCACGGTGGCCTTGGGCAGGATGGTAAACAACTGCCCATGGATGCTTTCCAGCGCTTGTGTATCGAATGCCTTGGTTGCGCGCGCCACGGCGGCTCGCCAATCGTCAAAGACCGACGGCTGCTGCACGGGCGCATCTGGCTGGCCTGCGAGAATGTCGCCTACCTTGCTGATGGGCACACCATTGGCGGTCCAGCGCACGATGTCGCGTATGCGCTGGACATCCCGCCCCGTGTACAGGCGATGGCCGCCCTCGGTGCGCTGCGGGCTTATCAGCCCATGGCGCCGCTCCCAGGCGCGCAAGGTCACCGGATTGATGCCCGTCAGGCTGACCACATCGCGCATGGGTAGCAAATCGGCTGGGGTGGCGTCAGTCATGATGAGGGTTTATCCGGGTGGTGGCACATTCTAACCCCATATGCACTTTCTGCGGCGAGCCTCCTTGGTTCATCATGCAACAAACGGCGCCAAGGCCTTCTACACGCAGGCCAAGCTGCGCACTTCGCATACGAAATGCCTGTAGGTGGGCCCTATGATCAACGCGAAACTCCTGCAACTGATGGTCGAGCACTCCAACGATGGCATCGTCGTCGCCGAGCAAGAAGGCGACGACAGCATCCTGATCTACGTCAACCCCGCCTTCGAACGCCTGACCGGCTATCGCGCCGAGGACATCCTGTATCAGGACTGTCGTTTTCTTCAGGGCGAAGATCATGACCAGGCGGGTCTCGCAACTATCCGCGAGGCGATCCGTGAAGGCCTCCCCTGCTGCCAGGTGCTGCGCAATTACCGCAAGGACGGGAGCCTGTTCTGGAACGAGTTATCCATTACGCCCGTGCACAACGAAGCGGACCAGTTGACGTACTACATCGGCATCCAGCGCGACGTCACAGCGCAGATTCTCGCTGAGGAAAAGCTACGCGAGCTGGAGGCCGAGGTGGATGAATTGCGCCGACAATTGGGCCAGGCCGAGCGCTGAGACAAAACCTATACAAGATCGTTGACTTGTATAGATTTAGGCTTAGACTTCAGCTATACCTGTACAACATTCCATTTTTGTACAGGATTTCTGGAGCCCAGCATGTCAGCGTATCTGCAGCAATTCGCCGAGCGCTTCACCAGACTCGACGGGGGTAGCCTCGACACCCTTGAAAAGCTGTACAGCGACGATGTCACCTTTCGCGATCCGTTGCATCAGATTCAGGGGCTGCCGGCTCTGCGGGCATACTTCGCGCAGTTGTACGCCAACTCGTACGATATCCGCTATGCCTTTTCCAGCGTCGACGAGGTGAGGCCCGGGCAAGGTTACCTGCGCTGGACCCTGCAGTTCCGCCACCCACGCCTGGCCTGCGGTCAGCAGATCACCTTGCAAGGATGCAGTTACTTGCAATGGCGTGACAGGGTCCATTTTCACCAGGACTACTTCGACGCTGCGGCCCTGCTCTACGAACATGTTCCGGTAATGGGCGGTGCGATTCGCTGGCTCAAAGGCCGGATCACATGAGCCGCTGCTGGCTGACTGGCGCAAGCAGCGGCATCGGTGCCGAACTTGCACGATGCCTGCTGGAGCAAGGCCACCAGGTTGCCCTGGGCGGACGACATGCGGACCGCCTTGCCCCGTTGGCTGAACACTTTCCCGGTCAGGTACTGCTGGCTGTTGGCGATCTTGACGACCCTGTGCAGGTAGCCGGGATCGCAACCCGTATCGGGCAGGCATGGGGAGCGCTGGACCGGGTGATCCTCAATGCAGGCACCTGCGAGTACCTGGAACCGGGCCATTTCGACCCTGCCTTGGTCGAGCGCGTGGTCCGTACCAATTTCCTTGCTGTCAGCTACTGCCTGGCAGCGGCCCTGCCCTTGCTTCGCGCCGGCCAACACCCTCACCTGGTGGTGATGGGCAGTTCGGTAACCTGGCTGGCCCTGCCCCGCGCCGGCGCCTATGGCGCGTCCAAGGCAGCCGTGCGCTATCTGGTGGAGTCGCAGCGGATCGACCTGGCCCGCGAAGGCATCGCCGTTACCCTCGTCAGCCCGGGCTTTGTAGACACGCCATTGACCCGTCGCAACGATTTCCCCATGCCCCAGCTATGGTCGGCGCAGCGAGCAGCCAGGCATATCGCCAAGCGCCTTCCTGAACGCCCGCTGGAAATCAACTTCCCCAGGTTTTTCACCTTGGTATTGCGCCTGCTCGGCGCACTGCCCGCGCGCCTGCGCCTGGCGCTGGGGCAACGCCTTGCCCGTCATGAACAGGAATGTTGAGCCATGCGTATAGCAATCATCGGCAGTGGCATCGCAGGGCTATCCTGCGCTCACCTGCTGTCACGCAAGCATGAAGTCACGGTTTTCGAAGCCGAGCAATGGATCGGGGGCCACACGCATACCCTCGATGTGATCTGGCAGGGTGAACGCCATGCAATAGATACCGGCTTCATCGTCTTCAATGACTGGACCTATCCGCACTTCATCCGCTTGCTCGACCACCTGAAGGTCGCCTCGCAGCCAACCGAAATGAGTTTCTCCGTGCATGATCCGGCCACCGGCCTGGAATACAACGGGCACGACCTGAACACCCTGTTCGCCCAACGCCGCAACCTGGTCTCCCCGGGGTTCTGGGGGATGCTACGGGATATTCTGCGTTTCAATCGCCAGGCGCTCGCCGACCTGGATAACCAGCGTATCGATGCCAACACTACCTTGGGCGCCTACCTTCAGGCGCAGCGGTATGGGCAGCGCTTCATCGATCATTACATCGTACCGATGGGCTCGGCGATCTGGTCGATGTCCCGCGCGGACATGCTCGGCTTCCCACTTGCATTCTTTGTGCGGTTCTGTCGCAACCACGGCTTGTTGTCAGTCAACCAACGCCCACAGTGGCGCGTGATCGAAGGCGGCTCACGCAGCTATGTCGCCCCGCTGTGCCGACCGTTTGCCAAGCGCATCCGCCTCGGCTGCAAGGTTTACCGGGTCAGCCGCGACGAAGGGGGCGTCACCCTCCTGAGCGCTGCCGGTACCGAACGTTTCGACAATGTGGTGTTTGCCTGCCACAGCGACCAGGCCCTGGCGCTGCTGGAAGCGCCGAGCGTGCAGGAGCGTGAAGTGCTCGGCGCCATCGGCTATGCCAGCAACGATGTGGTGCTGCACACCGATACCCGTCTGCTACCCCGCCGCAAACGCGCCTGGGCCAGCTGGAACTACCGTCTCGGCGGGCCACAGCAGGCGCCTGCCGCGCTGACTTACAACATGAACATTCTGCAAGGCATCCAGGCGCCGACGACTTTCTGCGTGAGCCTCAACCAGACCGCGCTGGTGGATCCGGCGCAGATCATTGCCCGCTTCCAGTACGACCATCCGCAGTACAGCCTTGCGGCGTGCGCCGCGCAGGCGCGCCAGGCGCAGCTGCAGGGCCATCGCCACAGTTACTTCTGCGGCGCCTACTGGGGCAACGGTTTTCACGAGGATGGCGTAGTCAGTGCGTTGAAGGTAGCCGCGCTTTTCGGAGAGCAGCTGTGAACAGCAGCCTTTGCGTGGGCTGGGTCAGCCACCGGCGCCTGGCGCCGCGCCCCCACGCCTTCCGCTACAGGATCGGCATGTTCTACCTGGACCTGGACGAGCAAGCCTGGCTGACAGGCCTGTCACGTTGGCTGTGGCGCTGGCGTCTGGCGCCGCTCAGCTGGCACCCGGCAGATTACCTGCCAGCTCGGACCCGCTGCGGCGAGACGCTGGCCCAGGCTGCACGCTCGCTGGTGTACAACGCGACGGGAGATATGCCTGAGGGGCCGGTGCACCTGCTCACGCAATTGCGTTGCTGGGGGCTGTCGTTCAACCCGGTCAGTTTCTATTTCTGCCATGACCGCGACGGACGACTGACGGCAATCCTGCTGGAGGTGCGAAACACGCCATGGCGTGAACGCTTCCATTACGTGCTGCCGGTCAGTGGAAACCTCGCCAGGCCCTTCACCGTCACCAAGGCCTTTCATGTGTCGCCGTTCATGCCACTGCACATGGACTATCGCTTGCACTTTGCCCTGGACGAAGAGCATGTGCGCATCCACATGGAGAACTGGCAAGCCGATCGGAAGGTATTCGAAGCCGACCTGGCCCTGCAGCGCCAGCCGCTCGATAGAGCCGCCGTGCATCGATACGTACTGGCCTTCCCCTGGATGAGCCTGCGCACCGTCGCGGCCATCTACTGGCAGGCACTGCGCCTGTTGTTCAAACGCACGCCCATCCATGACCACACGCCCAGCCAGAGTGACCTGGCGCTCGGCCATTCCTGCGAGGACCCTGATGATGTCGAACCCCACCCTGAGCGTTAGCAAGTTCGCCGGCCTCGGGCCGTTGTTCGGTGGCCTGGCACGAAACGCCGTGCTCGCCCGCCTGGGCAGTCTGCGCCATGGCCACCTGCGCCTGCTCAGTCACGGGCAGCAATGGAGCTTCGGTGACGCCGACAGCCCGTTTCAGGCCGAGGTGGAAATCCTTGATGACATCACCTGGAGCCTGATAGCCGGCAATGGCTCGATCGGTGCTGGCGAAGCCTACATCCACGGCTATTGGCGAAGTCCCGACCTGGCGCTGGTGACTCGTCTGTTTGTCGCAAACCTCGAGGTACTTGACGCACTCGAGGGGGGGCTGGCCCGCTTCGGCCGCCCTGCCCTGCGGTTGCAGCACAAACTCAACCGCAACAGCAGGCGCGGTGCCCGCCGCAATATCCTGGCGCACTACGATCTGGGCAATGCCCTGTTCGAGCGGTTGCTGGACCCCACCATGATGTATTCGGCAGCCCGGTTCGAACACCCTGAACAGACGCTGGAGCAAGCTCAGTTGCACAAGCTGGAGCGCATCTGCCAGAAGCTGGAACTGTGCCCTGACGACCACCTGCTGGAGATCGGCTGCGGGTGGGGCAGCCTGGCGATCCACGCCGCCACCCGATATGGCTGCAGAGTGACCACGACGACGCTCTCCGAAGCGCAATACAGCCATACCCTGCAGCGCGTTCAGGCACTGGGGCTGGAGCAGCGCGTGAAAGTGCTTCGCGAAGACTACCGCGATCTTCAAGGCACCTTCGACAAACTGGTCTCGATCGAGATGATCGAGGCCGTGGGCCATCGTTACCTGCCGGTGTACTTCCGCCAGTGTGCCTCGCTACTCAAGCCCGACGGCCTGATGCTGTTGCAGGCGATCACCATTCGCGACCAGCGCTATGCACAGGCGCGGCGGTCGGTCGATTTCATCCAGCGCTACATCTTCCCCGGTGGCGCCCTGCCTTCGTTGAGCGTGTTGCTGGAAACTGCCAGCCGGCACACCGCACTCAACCTCTTGCACATGGAAGATTTCGGCCAGGACTATGCCCGCACCCTGCGGCATTGGCGAGAAAACCTGCGCCAGGCACGCGCAGCGTTGACGGACCTGGGCTATGACGACATGTTTCAGCGCCTGTGGGAATTCTACCTGTGTTACTGCCAAGGCGGCTTCGAGGAGCGCACCATCGGTGTCGCGCATCTGCTCTGGGCAGCGCCCCAGGCACGGCGCGCGCCCTTGCCTGGCAGTGCCTGATGAGCCGTCGCTGGCTGCTCGCCAATGCCTTGTGGCTACAGGCTGGCTGGTGGCTATGCGTACTGGGGGCCGAAAAGCCCTTCCTGTCGTTGCTGGTGATTCCTGGCCTGGCCGTGCACCTGAGCCTGTGCCCGAACGTCCACGCAGAGGTCAAGGCGCTGTTGCGCGTAACGCCGGTGGGATGTGTGCTGGACAGCGTGCTGGGCGCGCTGGGCGTGTTCGGTTTCGACACCTGGCCACTGCCGCTGTGGCTTGCGCTGCTGTGGCTGGTGCTGGCCAGCGGCATGCGCCACAGCCTGGCATGGGCCGACAGGCACTGGCGGCTCGGTGCGCTGGTGGGTGCAGTTGGCGGCCCTCTGGCCTATCTGAGCGGTGCGAGGTTGGCAAATGTCGACTTGCCCATGGGCACGCTGGAAACCGGCCTGTTACTGGTGCCGATATGGGCCGCTACCCTGCCCCTGCTCGCGCGCCTCGCGGTGCGGTGCTGACTTGCGGCATCGTTCGGAGCAGTAGCGCACCTGCGCCCAGCAACGCGCCCAGCGCTTGCGCCAGTTGAACGGCCGCCCACACACCACGCAGATCTTGCTGGGCAAAAGACCCTTTTTCATATCGGCTGCGCCGCATCGAGTTGTGCCAGCAGTGACTGGCCACGCTGCCACACGGCATCGCGACGGTCAGCCGCCATGCCATCGAGGCTTCGATAGACCAGCGCCAGACGCGGGTTAGCCGAAAGTTCGGAGCGATGGCGAATCAGAAAATGCCAATACAAGGCATTGAACGGACAGCCATCCTCCTCGGTCACGTGGTCAACCCTGTAACTGCAGGCCTTGCAATGGTCGGACATGCGCTGGATATAACGACCACTGGCGCAGTAAGGCTTGGACCCCAGGTAGCCGCCGTCGGCGTACATCACCATACCAAGCGTGTTGGGCAGCTCGACCCAGTCGAAGGCATCCATGTAGACCGCCAGGTACCACTCACAAATCGCGGCTGGGGCGATACCGGCCAGCAAGGCGAAGTTGCCGGTGACCATCAGCCGCTGGATATGGTGAGCGTAGCCCAGGCGAAGGGTCTGGCCGATGGCCTGCTCCATGCAGCGCATGCGGGTGCGCCCGGTCCAGTAGAATTCCGGCAGCGCCCGCTCGTTGCCCAGGTAGTTGAGCGCGGCATACTCCGGCATGCGCAGCCAATAGATGCCGCGCACATACTCGCGCCAGCCGATCAACTGGCGGATGAAGCCCTCTGCCGCATTGAGCGGCACTCGCCCCTCGCGCCAGGCCTTGTCGACCTCGTCGCACAGGCAACGTACGTCCAGAAGCCCGATGTTCAGCGCCGCACTGATGCGCGCATGGAACAGGTACGGCTCGCCCTCGGCCATTGCGTCCTGGTAGTCACCGAACGCCGCCAGGCCGAACTCCAGAAAGTGTTGCCAGAGCTGCAGCGCCTCGGCATGGGTCACGGGGTAATCGAAACCGTCGATGGCTCCGTAGTGGTCGCTGAAGCGTTGGCGTACCAGGGCTATCACCGCCGCCGTGATCTCGTCCTGCTCGAAATGCGCGGCAAAGGGGCCACGTAGCTGGCGCGGCAAGGCCTTGCGATTGTCGCCATCGAGATTCCAGGTTCCACCTGCCGGGCTGCCGTCAGGCTCCAGCAGCAGGCCGGTACGCTTGCGCATGCCACGGTAGAAGTGCTCCATGCGCAGTTGGCCGCGCTCCCGGGCCCAGCGCGCGAAGGCTTCGCGAGAACAAAGAAATCGCGTGTCGCGATGCCACACAAGCGGCAGTGCGGCATCGCGCAACGCCTGCTCCAGGCGCCATTCACCGCACTCGGTCAGGTGAATGTGCGTGGCTCCCAGGGCTTGCTGCCAGCGCCGCAACTCGCCAACGATGCTACCGCTGTTGCCGTCATCGTTGAGTTGCACATAATGCACTTGCCAACCGCGCTCACGCAGTGCCTGGGCGAAGTGCCGCATGGCGCTGAAGATCAGAACGATCTTCAGTGGATGATGCGGCACGTACCGGGCCTCTCCCTCCACTTCTGCCATCAGCACAACATCGCGGGCAGGATCGAGGGCCCTCAGGCTTGCCAGGTCGAACGTCAGCTGGTCACCCAGTACCAGGCCCAGGCGCATCGTTCAGGCTACCCCTGGCTGGTCAACGTTACCGCTATGCAGATTCATGGCATACCCTCCAGCAGGCGCTGACGCAGTTGTTGATCCCTGGCCCGCGGATCGAGCCAGATGGCGAAGAACGCCCGGGCAAAGACCGGGTCGGCGATTGCACGGCTGAGTTTGCCATCGACGTAGAAGCGGCACCCCTGCCCCGGCATGTACAAGCCGGTGATGCGCATCCCAGGGCGTACATCCACAAACGCCTGCTGCATTGCCTGGGTCCACGCCGTGCGCCGCTGCGGTGTCACGCTATCAGGATCCAGGCGGTACATTTCCTCGAGGCTGGCCTTTACCAGCATGTCTCTGGACAGCCTTCGGTGATAGGCGAGTTCAAGGGCAAAAGGCCGGCTCCAGTCCTGAACCGGGCCTGCTGCCCATAGCTGTGCGGTGTAAAGACGCAGGCCGAACCAGGTGAACTCACCGGAGCCCAGCCGTTGCGCCGCCGGGAGCTCCGCTCGCCAGTCCGCCGCCTCGGACAGGGTTGTCAGTAGCAGGCAAAGCCAGGCCCAACGAGCAGTGTGCCCCATATTGACCTCGAGCACTCCAAATACCTGTACAATATTGGTAATTATGTACAGCTTTTTACAGGCTTGTACAATTTTTACGTACCGGCCCCGAAGCGACATGTCGGCGGAACTGGTAAAAGTGGCAGACATTCGGTGGTGTCCGGAAAAGGAGGTAGTTCAGTGAGCCTTGTCAATGACCTTCACTCTCCCGCCAACGTACTGGTCTGCGGAGCCAGCCAGGGGATTGGCCTTGCACTGTGCGCGCAGTTGCTGGCGCGCGACGATATCGGGCGGGTGTTTGCCGTCTCGCGACATGCCACCAGCAGCCCCGCGCTGGATGCCTTGTTCGCCAAGCACCCGCGTCAGTTGATTCGTATCGATTGCGACGCGTGCTCCGAAGTGGCACTGCAAACACTGGCAGCTCGGGTGAGCGCCTGTTGCAACCAGCTGAACCTGGTACTCTGCACAATTGGCGTGCTGCAAGAAGCACCCGCACGGGCCGAAAAAGCCCTGACACAGGTGGATATGGCGGGGCTGCTGAGCAGTTTCACGACCAACTGTTTCGCACCTGTCCTGCTGCTCAGGCATTTGCTGCCCTTGTTGCGACAGCAACCGATGACCTTTGTGGCACTGTCGGCGCGAGTCGGGTCGATCAGCGACAATCATCTTGGCGGGTGGTACAGCTATCGCGCCAGCAAGGCCGCGCTCAACCAGCTTCTGCGCACTGCAAGCATCGAGCTCAAACGACTGAACCCCGCCGCCACGATACTATTGCTGCATCCCGGGACCACCGACACCCGCCTTTCCCAGCCCTTTCAGGGCAATGTGGCCCCGGGAAAACTGTTCTCGCCGGCATTTGCCGCGACATGCATTCTAGAGCTCGTGAGCCGACACGGCCCAAAGCAGAGCGGTACATTCTGGGCGTGGGACGGCACACCGATTGCCTGGTGACTCCAGAGCGGGCATGGCTTGGGTTCTTCCGTCAGCTGAACACCCAGAGCACGCGGGTGGGCTTGTCGGTGAGGTTGGCGTAACGAAAACTGGCGTGGGGTTGCAGCTGAAAACTGTCACTGGCGCGCAGCGTTACCGGCTCGCCGCCATCCAGCCAGACGGTCAGTTCGCCTTCGAGCACGAAGCAGCCCTGCTCCGAGCTGTCGTCCAGGTACTCCTCGCCACTGCTGGCCCCAGGTTCCAGGTGGCTGTCGAGCATGGAGAACGCACCCGTTATCGTGGGGGATGCCAGCACATCGGTGATGCCACCGGCCAGGTGAAGGGTACGACGCTCGTGAGGACGGGTGACCCAGTCGAGTTCGCGGGGCTTGTCCAGCTTGTAGAAATAGGCCGTGGAGACGCCGAGCTCTTCGCTGATCGCCGTGAGATCGGCCACGGTTGGGCGGGATACGCCCCGTTCGACCTGGGAAAGAAAGCCCACCGAACGGCCGATGCGCTGGGCCAGTTCGCCCAGCGTCAGGCCCTTGAACTTGCGCAGGTCGCGAATCAGTACGGCCAGGCTTTCGATCTCTTCGTGCACTTTCATGGTTGAATCGCGACTTTCGGACGGGAAAATTGATGCCCTGAAAAGTACATGATTCATCTCACAAAGCAAGATACTTCGCGGCATTGCAAGATGCCGGCAACGATATGCCTGCGACTGTCTAGCCCAGACTCTAGAAGTTGGTGCGATCCCTGTGGGAGCGGGTTTACCCGCGAACACGGACGAAGTCCGTGCCATCCACCGCGGCGTCTGCTTCGCGGGTAAACCCGCTCCTACAGGTATCAGACCCAGACGCTCAGCGAACAGCCGCGTATGTGAGGTCCAGGCACTTGCGGGCTTTTTCCACCAGTTCGTCGATCTCCTCAATGCTGATCACCAGCGGCGGCGCGATGATCATGGTGTCGCCCACGGCGCGCATGATCAGGCCGTTGTCGAAGCAGTGCTGGCGACAGATCATGCCAATACCTTTGCCTTCGTAGCGGGCGCGGGTGGCCTTGTCTTTCACCAGCTCGATCGCGCCGAGCATGCCCAGGCCGCGCACTTCGCCTACCAGTGGGTGGTCGGCCAGCTCGCGCAGGCGTTGTTGCAGGTAAGGAGCGGTTTTGTCGTGTACCTGTTCGATGATCTGTTCGTCACGCAAGATCCGCAGGTTCTCCAGGCCTACCGCAGCCGCCACCGGGTGGCCGGAATAGGTGAAGCCGTGGTTGAAGTCACCGCCTTCGCTGATGACCTTGGCCACTTCGTCACGCACGATCACGCCGCCCATGGGGATGTAGCCGGAGGTAAGGCCCTTGGCGATGGTCATCAGGTCGGGTTTGAGGTCATAGTAGTCAGAGCCGAACCACTCGCCGGTACGGCCGAAACCGCAGATCACTTCGTCGGCGACAAACAGGATGTCGTACCTGGCAAGGATCTCCTTCACCTTCGGCCAGTAGGTCTGCGGTGGGATGATCACGCCGCCAGCGCCCTGGATCGGCTCGGCGATGAAGGCAGCGACGTTGTCCACGCCAACTTCTAGGATCTTCTTCTCCAGCTGTTCGGCCGCCCATACGCCGAAGTCGGCCTCGGTCATGTCGCCGCCTTCGCCATACCAGTACGGCTGCGGGATGTGCACGATATCCGGGATCAGCCCGCCCTGCTGGTGCATGCCGCTCATGCCGCCCAGGCTCGCCCCGGCCACGGTGGAGCCGTGGTAACCGTTGATACGGCCGATGATGACCTTCTTGTTCTTCTGGCCCTTGATCGCCCAGTAATGGCGGACCATGCGCAGCACGGTGTCGTTGCCTTCGGAGCCGGAACCGGTGAAGAACACATGGTTCATACCTTGCGGGGCCACATCTGCGATGGCCTTGGCCAGCTCCAGCGCGGGCGGATGCGCAGTCTGGAAGAACAGGTTGTAGTACGGCAGCTGCTTCATCTGCTGGCAGGCGACGTCGGCCAGCTCATCGCGGCCATAGCCCACCGCCACGCACCAAAGGCCCGCCATGCCATCGAGAATCTTGTGGCCTTCGCTGTCCCAGAGGTACACCCCCTTGGCCGAGGTGATGATGCGCGGGCCTTTCTCGGCCAGTTGCCTGACATCGCTGAACGGGGCCAGATGATGGTCGCGGCTCATCGCTTGCCAGGCGAGGGTCTGCGAATTCTGCTCACTCATTGACTTCACTCCATCGAGTTGCGCAGCCGTGCTGCACAGGTACTTTTTGTAATTGGGAACAGTCACTATTCAGGCGGACTTCAACAGCATCTGGCGCAGTACCGAGCGATGCCGGCAAGCCTTGCCGAAGGACTGGAAGATGGTCAGGTAATGCGGGTTGTCCATGACCTGGTACTCGGGGTGCCATTGCACGGCCAGGGCAAAACCCTTGCTGTTCTCGACCGAAATCGCTTCCACCAGGCCATCGGGTGCCAGCGCCTCCACCCTCAGCCCTGGGGCCAGTACATCGATGCCCTGGCCGTGGATGGAATTGACGTCGATGATCGCCGGCAAGCCCATGCGGTCAAGCATGCCGCCGGGCTCTATATGCAAGGCGTGACGCGGGCCATACTGCTTTTCGATGGGCTCCCCCTTGCCTTCGCGGTGGTCCATGAACACGCCGGTCTCGTGGACCTTCTGGTGCAGGGTGCCGCCCAGCGCCACATTCATTTCCTGGAAACCACGGCAAATGCCGAGCACTGGCACACCGGCGGCGATGGCCGCACGCATCAACGGCAACGTGGTGGCATCACGCAGCGGGTCGTGATGGGTGCCCGCTGCACTGGCCGGGCCGTTGTAGTGGAACGGTTCGATATTGGACGGCGAGCCGGTGAAGATCAGCCCATCTACCACGTCGAGAATATCAGCGCTGTCCATCAGGTCTGCGAGGCTGGGTATCACAATGGGCAGCCCACATGCTGCCTTGGCCGCCGCGCGCGCGTACTTCTCGCTGATGGTCTGGGTTGCATGCAGCTCGATCATGCTGGTGCATGCGGTGATGCCGATAACGGGCACACGTGGCATATCTTCCTCCGGCAAATCCATATTGCGCGTTGTATTGAAACAGTAGAAAGGCAGGTGCAGCGTCGCTGTTCGAACCTCGGCACCTACAGGAACCAGCGGTATTCGCGGGCATCGATGTGGCGCATGAAGTCCAGTTGCTCCTGGTATTTGTTCTCGCAATAGACCATCACGAACTCACTGCCCAGGCCCTCGTTGATCACCGGGTGGTGACGCATGGCGGCCAGCGCACTGAAGGCATCCTTGGGGAAATCGATGCCGCTCTGGCGGTTGTCGTTCAGCGGGGCGATCGGTTCGACGCCACGATCCAGGCCATACTCCATTCCGGTCAGAATGGCCGCCAGCACCAGGTACGGGTTGGCATCGGCACCGGCAATGCGGTGTTCGATGCGCAGGTTGCGCGGGTCGGAGTCGGGGATGCGAATGCACGCATCGCGATCCTCGAAGCCCCAACTGGCCTTGCTCGCCGCGTTGACCATGGCGCCGTAACGGCGGTAGGCATTGTGGTTCGGGGCGAAGATCGGCATGCAGTGGGGCAGCAGCTCCAGGCACCCTGCCACCGCATGGCGCAGCTTGCGCTGTTGATCTCCGGCCAGGATGTTGTTGCCAGCGTCGTCGTACAGGCTGACGTGCACATGCATGCCGCTGCCCGGCGCGTCGAGGTACGGCTTGCTCATGAAGCTGGCTCGGTAGCCGTGTTTCATCGCAATACCGCGGGTACTGCGGCAGAACATCGCCGACCAGTCCGCCGCGCTCAGGGCATCGTCACTGTGGGAGAAGTTGATCTCGAACTGGCCTGGGCCCAGCTCCGCGGTGATGACGTTCGCCGGCACACCCTGCTCGTTGGCGCCATCGACCATCTCGTGCAGCACCGGTGCAAAGCGTGACAGCCGCTCGATGTGCATGTTCGGCTGGTCGTCGTGGTCATCGGTCGCCTTGTCGCGTGGGTACTGTGGCAGGCCATTATCGAGCTTGCGGTCGAACAGGTAGAACTCCAGCTCGAAGGCCACTACCGGACGGATGCCGCGCCTGGCCAGACGCTGGATCACCCGGGCCAGCACTTCACGGGGCTCGAACTCGATAGGCTTGGCGGTGCCGTCGGAGGTGATGAGCATCTGCGCGATCACTTCCTTTTCCCAGCGCACCGGTTTGAGGGTACCCGGCACCAGGCGGCGGGCGGCATCCGGGTCACCATCGGCGAAGCAGTAGTCACCGATTGGGTAGAGGCCACCCTGGGTGCCCAGCAGCACGCAGTTCTGCGGCAACTTCAGCGGCGTGCCGGCTGCGACTTTTTCCAGCATGTCGATGGGGTAGCGCTTGCCGTAGAAGTGCCCGGGGATATCCAGTGCAATCAGGTCGACATAACGTATTTCTGGGTGTTCTGCTCGGAACGAGCGCACTTCAGTCAGCAGATCCGGAAAGACGACACTCATCTTCTTGTCCTTGTGAGGTGAACGAATTCAATTGAAGACCCAGAGCACGCGGGCGGTTTTTTCCGTCAGGTTGGCGTAACGGAACTGCGCGTGAGGGGGCAACTGGAAGCAGTCGTTGGCCTGCAGGGTCACGGCGTCGCCGTGGTCCAGCCATACCGTGAGTTCGCCTTCGAGCACGAAACAGCCCTGCTCCGAACGGTCAGTCAGATACAGCTCGCCACTGCTGGCGCCTGGCTCTAGATGGCTGTCGAGCATGGAGAACGCGCCAGATATGGTGGGTGAAGCCAGCACATCGGTGATGCCCGACTCGAGGTACAGCGTCCGCCGTTCGTGGGGGCGCGTGACCCAGCTGATGGTGCGTGGCTTGCTCAGGTTGTAGAAGTACGCGGTTGATACGCCGAGCGCCTCACTGATGGCAGTGAGATCCGCCACCGTAGGGCGCGAAACACCGCGTTCGACCTGGGACAGGAAGCCGACCGAGCGATTGATGCGCCCGGCCAGTTCGCCCAGGGTCAGGTTCTTGAATTTGCGCAGGTCATGAATAAGGATCGCGAGGGCTTCAACCTCTTCGTGCATCTTCATCGCTTGAAACTGCCGTGAAATTTTTTGAGTTATTTTTCATGAAAAATTACATGAAAAATTTCACGAGTCAAGCCGAACCTGAAAACGGGAAGCCGCGCATGGAGATGTGGGGGGCAACAAGTAGCGAAGAGGCGTAACGAGAAAAGTACCTTGAAGCCCTCAGGACGCGAGGGCTTGCGAACGCTGCCGCACCGGCATCTGATAGCGGTGCGGTTGCTGCCAGGCCAGCTGTGCCTGGACATCGACCGCCGCATCCATCACTTTCTGCGCCCAGTTCTCATCCTTCGGGCACACCACCACCACACGAAAACCGTGGTCGACGCCTTCCAGCCGCACACCCTCGGAATCATCGACATGCAAGTCGATATCGAAGGCCGACGGCAACTTCGAGGGTGCATTCTCAAGCCCGTTCACGGCCAGGATATGCTGGTGCCGGTCACTGTTGACCACGCCATCGACACGGATGCCGTAGAGCATCAACCAACGGCGGATGTAGGACGGCGTGCGCCCCGACGAGGTGTAGATCCAGATGCTGCAGCCCTGGCGGCGCAGGTCGCGGATCAGCGACCGCGTGCCACTGCGCAGGGGTTCACCCAACCAGCGGTGGACGAACGCTGGCAACTTGCTGTCCTCGGCGGCGGCGTGGTCGGCCTGGCAGGCGAGCGTATCGTCGATATCGAAAGAAATGCGTACCTGCGGGCGATTGAACGTACGCTCGATGGCTTGCCGCCCGCGCTGGAGCAGTGACGACCTTTGCATCAGCGGCACCTCTCGCGTGCAGGCACGGCCGTTCCGCTCAGGAAGAACTTGCCGGGCTTGGGTGCGTTCGCTTCAAGGAAAGCTGCATACTTTTTCTTGATCTTGGGTAATTCGTACAAAGCCTTGACACCATGCTTGGCGGAGTTGCGTATGACCGAGGACGGGTTGAAGTAACCCTCGGCGTTGTCCAGCGACAGCACGAATGGGGGTAGCCCGGCGCGCATCAGCAAGTAGCTGACAATGAGCGACCCCGTGCGGTTGTTGCCTTCGATGAACAGCTGCGGCTTGCTGAGAATTCGAACGTAGACACCCGCCGCGCGCTTCCAGATCGAGTCGCTGCCATAAGAGCAATACCAGTTGTAGAGGTCCTTGATGCCGCCCTCCACATTATTGAAAAAGTGCGCCTCGGTCGCCGCCAGGTGCGGGGCAAACTCCAGCCTGCGTGCCGGGTCGCTGCCGCACAGCACAGTGGCATTGATCTCCAGCATCAGGTTCAGTTGCTGAAGGTCGAACAGGTCGACACCCCGGGCGACATAGTCGTCAATCAGGGCATAGCCTTCAACCACATTCAGCAGCACCTCGTCGGTAAACGGATCCCGCGGTTCGGTGAAGTGCTGGCTGAGTTCGGCAAAGCGGGCCTGCACCTCGCGCAGTGCGCGCTCTACCGCTGGCAGATCAAGACGACGCGTCGATCGCATTGGAAATCCCTGGTAACACTTGACGGAAGGTAATGCGGCCAGGTGTTGCAGCCTTCCTGACTGCAACACCTGGCTACCTTGGCACATACGGCCTCAGCTGAACTTGCCGCTGATGTAGTCGGCGGTCAGCTGTTCACGCGGGTTCTGGAAAATCTGCGTGGTCGGGCCCATCTCGACCAGGTAGCCGGTGCGGGTGCCCTTGGAAATGTCGACCGAGAAGAACGCGGTGGTATCTGCCACACGAATCGCCTGCTGCATGTTATGGGTCACCAGGGCGATGGTGTAGTCCTTCTTCAGCTCGACCATCAGCTCCTCCACCCGGCGGGTGGCAATCGGGTCGAGCGCCGAGCAGGGCTCGTCCAGCAGCAGCACTTCCGGCTCGGTGGCGATGGCGCGGGCGATACACAGACGCTGCTGCTGGCCGCCGGACAGGGCCAGGCCGCTGACCTTGAGCTTGTCCTTCACTTCGTCCCACAGCGCGGCGCCCTGCAGCGCGTGCTTGACGCGGTCGCCGATGTCGCCCTTGTAGCGGTTCAGGCGCAGGCCGAAGGCGACGTTGTCGAAGATGCTCATCGAGAACGGGTTGGGCTGCTGGAACACCATGCCGATGTAGCGGCGCACCACCACAGGGTCGACGCCTTTGCCGTAGACGTCCTGGCCCAGGAAGTGCACGTGCCCTTCGAAGCGGAAGCCCTTCACCAGGTCGTTCATGCGGTTGAGGCTACGCAGCACGGTACTTTTGCCGCAGCCCGAAGGCCCGATGAAACCGGTGATCTCGTTCTTCCTGATCGGTACATGGCTGTCGCGAACGGCCATGAAATTGCCGTAGAAGATCTTGTCCAGCTTGCAGTCCATGACAATGGGGGCTTCGCTGACCACGGGAGCGGCTTTTGGCGCAGTGGATACGTTCAAGTTCGGATGCTCCCTTTCTCAATACTTGGGCTTGCCGAATACTCGGCTCAGAATGTTGATTACCAGCACGATCATCACCAATACCAGCGAGGCTGCCCAGGCGAGCTCGAGTTGGTTGTCGAATGGCATGCCGGAGAAGTTGTAGATCAGTACGGCAAGCGAGGCCGTCGGGTTCATGACCGCCAGGTCGCCGTCATGCAGGATCCAGTAGTTGCTGAACAGCGCGGTGAACAGCAGCGGCGCAGTCTCGCCGGCGGCACGGGCCACGGCCAGCATGACGCCGGTCAGGATGGCCGGCAGGCCGGTAGGCAGGACGATTTTCCAGATCACCTGGGCACGGGTGCAGCCCATGCCGTAGGCGGCATCCTTCATGATCTTGGGCACCATCTTCATGGACTCTTCAGCAGTCAGCACGACGATGGGCAGCATCAGTACCGCCAAGGCCACGCCGCCAGCCGGCGCGGAGTAGGTGCCGGTGGTCATCACCACCAGGGCGTAGGCGAATACGCCGGCCAGGATCGACGGCAGGCCGGTGAGCATCTTGGCGGCAAAGCGCGCGGCGTTGGCCAGCTTGCTGTCCGGGCCGAGTTCGGCCAGGAACACCGCGGCAAGGATACCGACCGGCACGGCGATGGCGGCAGCAATGCCGACCATGACGAAGGTACCGGCCATGGCGTTGCCAAAGCCCCCGCCCATTTCGAAGCCGGTGGGTGGCAGCTCGGTGAACACCTCCAGGTTGAGGCGTGCACCGCCGCGGGTGATCAGCATGTACAGCACGGAAATCAGCGGCACGCTGGCCACCAGTGCCGCAAACCATGCCAGCGTGGTCAACACCAGGCTGCGCAGGGAACGGCCTTCCAGCTTGCGCTGCAGGCTGGGCAACGCGTTTGCAGGGGTGGTGAGGTTAGTCATTATTTGTTACCCCGCTGGGCGTAGAGCATGATCATCGAGCCGAGCACGTTCACCAGCAGGGTGATGAACATCAGTACCAGTGCGGCGTACATCAGCACCTCGACCTCGTTCGGGCCGGCCTCCGGGAAGTTCAGGGCCAGCAAGGCCGCCAGCGTGTTGGCCGGGGCGAACAAGGACAGGGAAATGTTGTTGGCATTGCCCACCAGCATGGCCAGCGCCATGGTTTCACCCAGCGCACGGCCCAGGCCGAGCACCAGCGAACCGAAGATGCCGGTGGCTGCCGATGGCACCATTACCTTGAGGATGGCCTCCCAATGGGTGGCGCCCAGGCCGTAGGCGGCCTGTTTGGTCTTCATCGGCACGCTGGTCAGGGCGTCCTGCGAAACGGCGGCGATGGTCGGCAGGATCATGATCGCCAGCACCAGCGCGGCAGGCAGCAGCCCGGGGCCGCTCAGGGAAGTGCCGAAAAAGGGAATCCAGCCCAGCTCGCTGTTCAGCCAGGTGGTCAGCGGGCGAATGGCCGGGATGACCACATAGATCCCCCACAGGCCATAGACGACGCTGGGGATGGCAGCGAGCAGCTCGACGATGGTGCGGAACACCGCCGCCAGCCTGGCCGGGAGGAAGTCCTGGGTCAGGAAGATGGCCATGCTGACGCCGAAGAAACCGGCGATCAACAGGGCGATCAGGGCGCTGTAGAGCGTGCCCCAGATCGCTGGCAGAATACCGTACTTGCCTTGGTTGACGTCCCAGACACTGCCGAACAGCACGTCAAAGCCGTGCTTCTCGATGCCTGGCAGTGCCTTGCGGCCCACTTCGTAGACCAGCGCGAAGACCAGCGCCAGCACCAGCACCACACCGATGCGTGCAAGCGCACGGAAGGTGCGATCAACCAGGAAGTCTTTCGCAGACGGTGGCTGGCACGCGGAGTCGGGATTGGCCGGGATGGCGAAAGGAGTGTTCATTGGCAAGTTCCGGGACAGAGGGCAAACACACCCGGTATGGCCACCAGACCACACCGGGAGCGCCTGGGCGTGTTACTGGATGTTGGCGGACGCTTTGCGTACCTGATCGACAACCGATGGTGGCAGCGGGATGTAGCCCATCGAGTCGGCGATCTTCTGGCCTTCGGTCAGGCTGTATTCGACCATTTCGCGCATGGCCTTGGCCTTGGCCGGGTTACCGTTGTCCTTGCGGAAGATCATCCAGGTGTAGGAGGTGATCGGGTAGGACTTGGCACCGTCCGGGTCAGGCAGCCAGGCCACCAGGTTCTCCGGCATCTTCACCGCCGCCAGCGCCTCGGCGCCGCTCTCGGCGTTCGGCACGACGTATTGGCCGGCCTTGTTCTGCAGCTGGGCGAAGTCGACCTTGGCCAGCTTGGCGAAGCCATACTCGATGTAGCCGATGGCGCCTGGGGTCTGGCGGACGGTGGCGGTTACGCCATCGTTCTTCGGCGACTTGATGAACTTGTCGCTGGCCGGCCAGTTGACGGTGTTGCCTTCACCCAGCGCTTGCTTGAAGTCAGCGTTGATGGCCGACAGGTGCTTGGTGAATACCGCCGTGGTACCGCTGGAGTCGGCACGCACGACCACGGTAATCGGGGTAGCTGGCAGTTTCAGCTCAGGGTTGGCCGCGACGATCTGCGGGTCGTTCCACTGGGTGATCTTGCCGAGGAAGATGTTGGAGTACACATCGCGTGGCAGCTTCAGCCCTTTAGGGTTGCCCGGCAGGTTGTAAGCCAGGACGATTTCACCGGCGGTCATTGGCAGCAACTGCACGCCCTCGCCGACCTTGGCGATTTCTTCAGCTTTCATTGCCGAGTCGCTGGCGGCGAAGTCGACGGTTTTATTCAGGAAGTCCTGAACACCCGCCCCGCTCCCCTTGGACTGGTAGTCAACGGTGACACCGTCGGTTTCCTTGCTGAAGGCCTTGAACCAGGTCAGGTAGATCGGTGCCGGGAAGCTGGCGCCGGAACCGGTCAGGCGGACGTTCTCTGCGGCAAAGGATGCCGAGGTGGCGCAAAGAGAAACGGCAACGGCAAGTGCAGCAGACTTCATCAGGCGTATCATCGAAAAGCGCTCCGTGTGATGGCCGGCACACTTTGCAGCAGCAATGTTACAGCTTTGTGACCGCTCAATGGCAGGCCGCATGGTAGAGCCGCCTGAAGGTGCCATCACGGGACCAGAGGGGCTGGAGCCTTGGAATGCCTGATACTTCAACCCTAAGGCCTTAATGTGTCGATTGAATGACCGTTTTCAGTGCGCGACAGGCTTCATGGCACCGCTCGTCGATTACCGGGCACTCTGGCGTTACCCCGGCATTCAACCGCTCATGCAAACCAGCCAGGAGTGAATGCCATGCCACGCGGCGCCAAGGACAAGTACACCGACAAGCAGAAGCGCAAGGCCGAACATATCGAGGAAAGCTACGAGCACAAAGGCGTGCCGAAAGACCAGGCCGAGGCGCGTGCCTGGGCCACCGTCAACAAACAGTCCGGGGGTGGTGAGAAAAAGGGAGGCTCGGGTGAAACCACACCTTCCAGCGAGAAGAGAACTGCCCGTTCGGACTCTGCCAAACGTGCAGCGAAGTCACGCCAGGGTCATTCCCGCACATCGGGCAGCTCCCTGGAAACCCAAAGCAAGCAAAGCCTGATGAAAGAAGCGCGCAGTAAAAACATCAAGGGGCGCTCCACCATGACCAAGGCACAATTGGTGCAAGCGCTCGCGCAGGCATGACGCAAGCCCTGCCTGGCGCGCCCCGTGAAGAACGCAACGCGATGCATGGCACCGGCTAAGCCGGTGCACGCGAGGCCCGCAAGGCGTTATCAGCATCAACCATTCCCGGCGATATCCGCCGCATCAGCATCTCGGCAACTGTTTCGGGACGCGCATACGAATTCCGCCTCGGCGCGTGTCGGGTAGTTAAGGGTCAGGCGCAGCTTTTCTTGTGTGTCATAAAGGTCATAACCCTCCCCTAACGTCACGGGGAAGCCAAGACTGCGAGGGTAAATCTCTTTCTTGAGCGGCACAGCGGGAACCACAACAAATCGTGTCTGCATGATCATCCCCTCCCGACCCTTAGTATTAGTACCGTTACAGGGAAGCATCAAGTTGACTCATGCAAACAATCGCAACGTCTCTGTGTCCCGACAGCCAGGCGGTGTCACAAGACGAAAGCGTTCACCACCCTCGCTGTGATAATGACGCAAAGGCCCAACAGGCAAACGACCCCGATGCCATACAACACCGTACGCCACGGCTGCGCTCCTGCAAGATAGGCCCACGTGTGCAAGACCCTGGCAAGAGTGAACACGATGCTCAGCCAGGCGTTGGGCCCCACTGCTGTATCGAGGGCAATGGCCAGCCCGCAAAGGGCGAAGAATGCAGGGATATTTTCCAGGTCGTTGGCCCACACCTTGGCAGCTCGAGCTACCTCCGGCCGCTCCGCTACCTGCGCGGTTCGCTTGAAAACGGCGGCATCCTCCGAGTTGGTGAAAACCACGAAGCGCAAGCGGTAATACCCCTGATAACAGGAAACCGCGAACATCTTGAAGAACAGCACGACCACACACAGCGCGTATACAGCCAAGGCGCTACTCATGGCTGGCGCTCCCCGGCAACGCCAGCGCGTAGATACGTAAGCCCATCGTCCTCTCCTGAGTAGGGTCTCCCGGCAGGGTAGTGATAGGGTTGTCTGCGCTCAATGACCTGTGAGGTCATGGACGCTGTACTCAAGAACGGTCAGAGTCAACGCATGAGTCATCATCCATTCCATCGCAAAAGTCCTGCGCCCAGCACATCGGCGGGCCAGCAACTGCGCTACCTGCGCCAGCAGGCCGGACTCAGCCAGCTTGAGCTTTCGCTGCTGGCTGGCCTATCGCAGCGTCATCTGAGCTGCGTGGAGACAGGGCGCGCCAAAGCCAGCCCCGGCACACTGCATGCGCTGCTTTCGGCCCTTGGCGCGCCACTGGAACACTGCAACGCGGTGTTCGTCGCGGCCGGGTACGCCCCCCGCTACGCCGCCTCGCCGCTCGATGCGCCTGAATTGGCCTTGGTGCATGCCGCCATCGAGCACATCCTGCAGGCAAACAACCCGGCACCTGCGATCGTCATCGACAGCAACTGGAACGTCATCGCCGCGAATGCCAGCACCGGCGTGCTGATGGCGATGGCGGGCGTTACCGCACCGGCGGCGTCAGGCCTCAATCTGTTGGAAACACTGCTTCACCCCGGCGGCCTGGGTGACCATTTGGCCAATGCAGCCGAGATCCGCGCCGTTGCCTGGCAACGCGCGTCCAGGGAAGCCGCCGGTAACCCGGCACTGGCAAGGCGCTTGCGCGACCTGCCAGCCCCATGCAACCCCACGCAGGCGACGAGTGCCACGCCGGTGCTACTGACACGTGTGAACACCCCGGAAGGTGAGCTGAGGTTTATGTCCACCTTCACCACCTTCGGCATGCCGCTGGACATCACCGTGGAATCCCTGCGCATCGAGCACCTGATTCCTGCCGACCCGCTGACGCGGCAAAGGATGCTGGCGGCGTTCGAGCAGGCCCATTCACCAAGTCGGCCTCTTCGCGGCTAAATCCACTTCTGCAGACGAGTCAGATTGGCCAACTCAAGCTCGGCCCCTCACTCCATTGACGCACATCAAGCCGCCGGGCCGGGTTCGCGAGACCATGGCTGTCAGTAAGGAACGAATCGACAACCACCAGCCGCATTGTGCTCAAGGCATCGCCATCGACACCATGCGTGCCTTTGGATAAGGAACCCCACATGAGCCCGCTGAACCATGTACTGGTAGCTACCGACCTGTCCACCTCTGCCCGCAACGCGGCGGAGCGCGCTGCGCACTTGAGCAAGGCGCAGCAGGCATCACTGGACCTGCTATACGTTGCCAACCCGGCCCCCTTCGAGCGCCTGAAACAGCTGCTGGCTCCTGGTGACGATCTGTTGAAGGGCGTACTGGATACCGCTGGCGAAAAAATTCGCGCACTGGCTGCAATGCTGCTCCAGCGCTATGACATCGCCGCCGGCGTGCAAGTCGCGCACGGTTCGGTGGCCACCGAGATCACCCGCGTAGCGCAGGACAAACGCAGCGACCTGCTGGTATGTGGGGCAAAGGGCCAGAGCGTGGCACGACGACTGCTGCTGGGCTCCACTGTGCAGAAAATGCTTAACCGCATGCCCTGCCCTTTGCTGGTGGTCAAGCAGGCCCCCCGTGATGCGTACCGCACCTTGCTGGTTGCGGTTGATTTTTCGTCTTCGTCACTGCGTGCCATCGAACTGGCAAAAGCCATTGCCCCACAGGCCGAGATCATTCTGCTGCATGTATACGAGGCGCCGTTCGAAGGCAGCATGCGCTTCACCCACCTCGACCACGATACCCTCACGCACTATCGCAATGTCATCCGCAAAGATGCGGTAAAGCAACTCGCGGCCTTGAGCGAAACCGCCGGAGTGGCCGCTGCCCGGCAAATCGTGGTGCACGGTGATGCTGGCTGGCGGATTGTCGAGCAGGAACAAGAGCTGGAATGCGACCTGATCGTGGTCGGCAGGCAAGGGGAAAGCGCGCTTGAAGAGCTGCTGATAGGCAGCGTCACCAAGCATGTGCTGAACGAGTCCCAGTGTGATGTGCTGGTATCGCCATAGGGTGCATGCGATGTGGAGGACACTTGAGTGTCCTCCATCGAGGTCCGCGCCATCCATCGTCGCGCCTGCCTGGTGGGTCGGGCCGGACCAGACAACCCTACTGGGCCATGGCGTGATGATGGGGCTCATGAATAGGCGTTAGCCACGCCGGTGCCGATCTGCTGGCGCCTCAGGGGCTCGTTCGGTTCACGAGGCGGTCGCACGATTTTTTACGCTCTTTTTACGGCTGAACCGACAGCCAGAAGGAATACTGGGCGCGCGATGCCCATGGATGGCATGCATTTCTACCCGCCAGACCAGAGAAGCCCTTCGTGAGTCAGTCCACCGTCATCGCAAATCAATCCCTTCCCGGCAAGTCCAACCCCATCGGCATGCTTGTCGCCGCTGTCGGCGTAGTGTACGGCGACATCGGCACCAGCCCGCTATACACCCTCAAGGAGGTGTTCGCCGGGCACTACGGCGTGCAGGCCAACACGGCCGGTGTACTCGGTGTGCTGTCACTGGTGTTCTGGTCGTTGCTCTGGGTGGTGTCGCTCAAGTACGTACTGTTCATCCTGCGTGCCGACAACCAGGGCGAGGGTGGCATCATGGCCCTGACTGCCTTGGCGCATCGGGCGGCAGCGCCCTACCAACGGCTGGGCAAGATACTGGTGCTGCTCGGCCTGTTCGGCGCCGCGCTGTTCTACGGCGACAGCATGATCACGCCGGCGATTTCCGTGCTATCGGCCGTCGAGGGGCTGCAACTGGCCTTCGACGGTATAGAGCATTGGGTCGTACCGCTTTCGCTGGTAGTGCTGGTGGCACTGTTCCTGATCCAGAAGCACGGCACCGCGCGCATCGGCATCCTCTTCGGGCCGATCATGGTGCTGTGGTTCATCGTGCTGGGTGCGCTGGGCGTGCATGGCATCGTCCAGCGCCCGGAAGTGCTACAGGCACTCAACCCGCTCTGGGCGGTGAAGTTCTTCCTGCTGCACCCGGGCATGGGGGTGGCGATTCTCGGCGCGGTGGTACTGGCGCTGACCGGTGCCGAAGCACTCTACGCCGATATGGGGCACTTCGGCCGCAAACCCATTGCCCGGGCCTGGTTCCTGCTGGTGCTACCCGGCCTGGTGCTGAACTACTTCGGCCAGGGCGCCTTGATCCTCGGCGACCCACAGGCAGTGCGCAACCCGTTCTATCTGTTGGCGCCCGAATGGGCCCTGCTACCCATGGTGGGGCTGGCCACGCTGGCCACCATCATCGCGTCCCAGGCCGTGATCTCCGGTGCGTTCTCGCTGACGCGCCAGGCCATCCAGCTGGGGTACGTACCACGCATGTTCATCCAGCACACCTCCAGCGAGGAACAGGGGCAGATCTACATTGGCATGGTGAACTGGGCGCTGATGGTTGGCGTGGTATTGCTGGTGGTCGGTTTCGAGTCGTCCGGGGCCCTTGCGGCAGCCTATGGCGTGGCTGTGACCGGGACCATGCTGATCACCACGCTACTGGCTTCGGCAGTGGTGCTGTTGCTGTGGAAGGCACCACGCTGGCTGGCGGTGCCGATGCTGCTGGCGTTCCTGCTGGTCGACAGCCTGTACTTTGCCGCCAATGCGCCGAAGATCTTCCAGGGCGGTGCATTTCCGGTGATTGCGGGCGTGGCGCTGTTCATCCTGATGACCACCTGGAAACGTGGACGAAAGATCATCGTCGAGCGGCTGGACGAGAGTTCACTGCCGCTGGACCTGTTCATTGGCAGCCTCAAGGCCCAGCCGCCTCACCGCGTGGGCGGTACTGCCGTGTTCCTGTCCGCCAGGCCCGAGGCGGTGCCTCACGCCTTGCTGCACAACCTGCTGCATAACCAGGTACTGCATGAACAGGTGGTGCTGTTGACCGTGGTGTTCGAGGACGAGCCCCGAGTCAGCGCTGGCAAGCGCTGCGAGGTCGAGGCCTTTGGTGAAGGTTTCTTCCGCGTTAGCCTGCATTTCGGCTTCATGGAAGAGCCCGACGTGCCTTTGGCGTTAAGCCGCTGCCAGCGTGCTGACCTTGAATTCGGCCCCATGCGCACTACCTATTTTCTCAGCCGGGAGACGGTCATTGCAGGTAAACAGATGGGCATGGCCCGCTGGCGGGAGCACCTGTTTGCCTTCCTGCTGAAGAATGCCAACAGCAACCTGAAGTACTTCCAGCTGCCGCTGAACCGGGTCATCGAGCTTGGCACCCAGGTCGAGATCTGAGCTGTCATGGAGCATCATCCTTCCGTCAGGACGACAGAACTTGCAAAGCCGCCACATGTCTTACCAGCACCTGAGCTCTACCTGCGCCGTTGGAGGCGAAAAAACATGAGAAAAACCCTGGTGGCCGTCTTTGCTTGTGCCCTGGCATTGGGCACAACGGCACTGTTACCTGCCGATATCTCGCCTATGGGTTCCGCGTATGCCAAAGGCGGTGGCGGTGGCCACGGTGGTGGTGGTGGCCACGGCGGCGGCAATGGCGGTGGACGTGGCGCCGGTATGGGTGGGCACAATGGACATGGCGCCGGTCTTGCGGGTGATCATGCCGGCAAGGCCACCCGTGATCATGGTGTGAGCGGCAATCATTATGGAAGCTCACGCAACCAGGACAACGGCCATGGCACCACCACCTCAGGCGTTGCCCAATCCAAGGATACTCGCGGCTTGACGAAATCTACCGCTATCTCGGGGACTACGCCCGGTGATCATAATGCCAAAGGGCTGAGCGGCGCGGTCCAAAACTCCTCGAAGAACGATCGATGAGGTGAAGGCTGCCAGGTACTGAAGGAGCCTGGCAGCCGACTTCGTCGGACGGCTGCGCACTGTGGAACTTAAAAGACAACCTTAGGTCGTATCCGCACTTCAGCTCCCCCCTGCGCCTTCTGGAGGCGAACAAACATGAAAAAAACCCTGGTAGCCGTCTTTACTTGTGCCCTGGCGCTCGGCGCAACTGCATTGTTGCCTGCCGACGTCTCGCCGATCGGCTCCGCGTATGCCAAAGGTGGTGGCAATGGCGGTGGACATGGTGGCGGCAAGGGCGGCATCAACGGCAATGGTGCCGGCTACGAGAGTGACCATGCCGGCAAGGCCACGCGCAACCATGGCGAGAGCGGTAACCACTATGGAAGCCTGCGCAACGATGACAACGGCCGTGGTACTACCCGGTCAGCCATTGCCAACTCCAAGGAGCACAACAAGCAAGGGCGATCCTCTTCGAAGCATGACCGATAACTGAAGGCGCGCGCCGGCCACTCCTACAAATACTTCGCACGCCTCAAGGGCGGCGCCGTACCTGTGGGAGCGGGCATGCCCGCGAAGCAGGCGACGCGGCGCCGGTGTTCGCGGGTGCGCCCGCTCCACAGGTATGGCGCATTCCTTTGGTAAGACAGTTGCTCCCCCGCCCAAGCTCTGCCGAGTCTCTCGTCGATGCCCAGCACACCTTTTCTGTCAGCCTTGCTCCTGTTGTTCAGCGCAATCACGGCACCAGGCGCACTGGCCGGCGAGCGCTCCGCGCCCGCACGCAGCAACAATGCGTCGACCATGCTGATCGAAACCGCCTCGCAACAGTATGCCGACGGCCAACTGGACCAGGCGGCGGCCACCCTGGAGCGGGCGCTGCACATTCAGCCGAACAACCCGGCAACGCTGCACTACCTTGGCGTCCTGCGCCTTCAGCAAGGGCAGTACGAACAGGCGCAAACCCTGGCGCTGCGCTCCAACCTGCGTGTTGGCAACAATCACGCACTACGCAGCCGCAACCTGCAGCTGATAGAAGCCGCGCAGAACGCCCAGCGGTCCGGCATGCTCCCGACGACTGCGCACTGACGACGGTCAGACACTGCGCGTCAGGCCACCATCGACCTTGATGTTCTGCCCGGTGATATAGGCAGCCCCTTCGCTGGCCAGGAACGCAATGGTGGCGGCGATTTCCTCGCTGGTGCCATAGCGTTTGAGCGGTACGCTGTCGCGACGCTGTTCAGTGGCCGGCAGGCTGTCGATCCAGCCAGGCAATACGTTGTTGATGCGCACGTTGTCCGCAGCATAGGTGTCGGCGAAGATCTTGCTGAACGCCGCCAGGCCCGAGCGGAACACCGCCGATGTGGGGAACATTTCGTTGGGTTCGAATGCCCAGGCGGTAGAGATGTTGATAATCACCCCACCCTTCTGCCGTTGCATGATTGGCGTCACCAGGCGTGCCGGGCGGATGACATTGAGCAGGTAGGTGTCCATGCCCTTGTGCCAGTCTTCGTCACTGATCTCCAGGATCGGCGCGCGCGGGCCGTGGCCGGCGCTGTTGACCAGCACATCGACGCGCCCCCACTTCTCGACCACGGCATCCACCAGGCGCTGCAGGTCCTCGACCGACTGGTTGCTGCCGGTAACACCAATACCACCCAGCTCCTTGGCCAGCGCTTCGCCCTTGCCCGAGGACGAAAGAATGCCGACCTTGAAGCCATCGGCAGCCAGGCGACGTGCCGCTGCCGCGCCCATGCCGCTGCCACCGGCAGTGATGATGGCTACTTTTTCCACAGACATATTGCCTCCTTCGGCGATGGAACCACGTGTTTGCAAGTGCATTCACACTAGCAGCCACACAGGTGCGCAGGGAGGCAGCCGGGCTTCGTCTAGACAGTAGATTTTCTTTCGTCAGCCTGAGTCTTGAGCCACTCCCTGACGATTTGCAGGGCCGTTGGCGGCTGCCCCTTGCGCGGCCATACCAGGTAGAACGCCTTGTCCAGCCGCAGTTGCTGGGGGAACACCTGCATCAGCCGGCCGGCGGCGATGTCGTCACTGACGAAGGCATGGCTGGCCAATGTGATGCCCTGCCCGCCAATGGCGGCTTCGATGGCCAGCGAGGTCTGGTTGAAGCGCACCGTCTTCGCCGTAGGTGCCGGGTGGCCCGGGAACACCGCGGCGCAGAACTGCGGCCAGTAGTTGTGCGCATCGTGCAGCGCCACATAGCGCTGCAAGGCGGCAAAACCCTCTGGCCAGCCGACCTCCGCCAACAACGCCGGGCTTGCCACCGCGACCAGCGGCGGCTCCATCAGCAACTCGGCGTTCAGCCCGGCGCCGAACGGCGGCTGGCCATAACGCACGGCCAGGTCCACACCATCGGTATGAAAGTGAGAAAGCCGGTCGGTGGCCAGCACCCGTAGGTCAATCTCGGGGTTGCGCTCGGCAAAGTGCCCCAACCTGGGGATCAGCCATTTCGAAGCAAAGGTTGGCGTGACGCTGACAGTGAGATGGGATGGCGCCGGGCGCAGCAGCCGCGTGGCTTCGTCGATCATCGCCAAGGCGCTGCGCACGCTGGTGCTGTAGGCATGCCCGGCATCGGTCAGGCCAAGGCCGCGCGGCAAACGCTCGAACAGGCGAACCTCCAGGCCGGCCTCCAGCCCTCGAATCTGCTGGGCAACGGCCGCCTGGGTGACGCCGAGCTCCTCGGCGGCCAGGCGGAAGTTCAAGTGACGCGCCACCACTTCGAACACCCGTAGCGCATTGAGTGAGGGCAACCCGGGGAAACCTGCAGGCATGGTGATGATTTTTCTATTGGCTGTTCAGCAGCATTGCACCGAGGCTATCCTCATCGGCCGAGGAAGTCGATGCTTTGCACCCGCTCGCATTACCCGGTAAAGTCGGCGCCAGGGCGCTGGCTGCGCCTGCGGTCCGCGCCAAGGGGTTGCCCAAGCCATGCGTCATCACATTCCCATACCAGCTCCCGGCTTGTCGGCGGACCGAGCCCCAAAGGAGTTGGCATGCCCGCCATCAATGCATCCCGCCACCACGGCTTGCTCGACCTGCCCGCCTTGCGCAAACGCGCCAAGCGATTGCTCAGCGCCCTGAAAAGCCACGAGGCCGACGATACCCGCGAGCAGCTGCGCGCACTCGGCCTGTCTGGCCCTGACTACCGGCTTGCCGATACCCAATGGCTGGTGGCCCGCGAGGCCGGCTTTGCCAGCTGGCCCAAGCTCAAGGCCCATGCCGATGCCATCGCGTTCGCGGCACGCCACCCTGGCTTCACCGCCGATGACGAGGCTGCCGTGCAGCATTGGCGCTGCGGCAACGACATCGCCCACAGCTTGCGCACGGCCGGTTTTGCCGGTGCCTTCCAGATGTTCGACGACCCCATGGTCATGGGGCCAGTCTGCGCACTGCCCGAGGAGCAGTATTGGCAGGTTCGAGCCGCTTACATACAGCAAGCGTTCAACCTGCCCCCCCAGGACATCGAGCAACGCCAGGCGGCACAGCGCACCGCCCTGGCCGGGTTGAACAGCGACAGCAAGATGGTGCTGTGGTGCGAGGGTGACGCTTACGACCAGCTGTTCCTGATCCGCGTACTCGCCAGCCTGCCCAGCCTGCCGCGCCGGTTGGAGCTGATCGAAATCACCCAGGTACCTGGCGTCGAGCGCTTCATCGGTATCGGCCAGTTGGCCCCGGACCTGCTTGCCTGGTTGTGGCCACAACGTCGCGCACTGGGTGAGGACGCGCTGGCCCTGGCCCGCCAGGCATGGGCGGCCTATACCGCGCCGGCCCCCAGGGCCTGGGCAGCCCTGGCGGGCCTCCAGCATGCGGTATTGCCGTTGCTGGGCCGGGCCCTTGCGCGGCAACTGCAGGAACTGCCGGGGGCGAACGACGGTTTGAGCCTCACGGAGCGCCTGCTGTTGCGCGTTCTGGCGTCACGCGGCGAGCTGCCGGCCGACCGTGTGTTTGCCCAGTTGATGATGCAGGATGAACCGCTGCCTTACCTGGGCGATCTGATGTTCCATGTTCTGCTGCAGCCCCTGATCCATGCGCCGCACCCGCTGCTGCTGGAAGGCCCGGGTGAGTCTTGGGCACAACGGCCGTTGCGGCTGACCGCGCTTGCCGAGCAGGTGCTTGCGGGGCAGGCGCATTGGCTTGACCACAACCCAGCGCAGCGCTGGGTGGGTGGAGTGCTTGTCGATGCCGCGGACAGGCCCTGGGTGGTCAGCGAACAAGGCGAAGTGTGGCAGCGCAAATAGCCCGCTCAAGCCTGATCAGGTAACGCGGTGGATGGCACCGGCTGGTTCAGCGAGTTTCTGTAGGAGCACGTCAGACGAGCGATATTGGTTCCCTGCGCGACAGCGCAGCCCAAAAGGGCTGGGTAATTTCCCGCAGGGATTGCGCTAGCTTCTAGATCTCGAGCAAGACCGTTGCGCCTACAGGACCGATGTTGCAATCGCCTTCGCCGCTTGCGCCAAACGTTGTGTGGCCAGCCGGATTTCATCCACATCCAGCGAGGCGAACCCGAGGCGCAAGGCATTTTCCGCATGACCAGACGGCGAAAACTGCCGGCCACTGCGTACCACCAGGTCCAACGCCAGCGCTTTGCCAACCAACTGATCCACATCGATCGAGTCGGCAAACCTCACCCACAGCGCCAACCCGCCTTCCGGTACCTTTACAGTTACCTGCTCGCCAAAGGCATCGCGCAAGCAAGCCAACAGGGTCTCCCGACGCCGGCGGTACTCCCGGGCAACCCGACGCAAGTGTTTCTTCAGCTCGCCATCATTGATCAAGTCCGCCAGCATCTGCTGCATCACCGCATCGCCCTGCCCCAGGGTCAGCGTCGCCCTGCGTTCGAGCACCGCGGCCACCTCTGTCGGCGCCACGATGAAGCTGCAACGGAACGTACTGCCCAAGGACTTGGACAATGAACCAATGTAGATCACATGCTGCTGCTGACGGTCGCTGGCCAACGGCAGGTAAGGTCGTCCGGCAAAGTGGTATTCATGGTCGTAGTCTTCCTCGACCACGCAAAAGTCGTGCTGCCGCGCCAGCTCCAGCAACTGCTGCCGGCGCCCGGCAGGCAGGCTGACCGTGGTCGGGAACTGGTGATGGGGTGTGATGTAAAGCATGCGCACCTTGTGCAGCCGGCACAGTGCATCGATCTGGTCGACCCGGCAACCCTCGTCATCCAGGTCCACTGTGACCAGCCGGGCACCCAGCTGGCGGAAGATCTCCCACGCAGGCGGATAGCTCAGGCGCTCGACCAGCACCACGTCACCGGGCTTGAGCAGCACGCTGGCCACCAGGTACAGCGACATCTGCACACCCTGGGTCAGGCAGATATGCTCGGCGCCAACGTTCAGGCTGCGATTGTGCCGCAGCATGTCGGCCAAGGCGCTGCGCAGGTGATGGCTGCTACACGCGCTGCCGTGGCGCACGGTGTTGGCGGCGAAGCTGTTGCGCAAGGCATTGCGGTAATAACGGTGCAGAACGGTCTGCGGCAACAGGCGGTGGTCACAGGCGCCGTTGTCGAAGAACAGCGCACCCGGCCGATCCTGCTGCGTGGCAGCCTGTTCGTTGGCCGTGAAATAGGCAACAGCAGGCTCCTCTGGCAGCACCAGGGCAAAGGACTGCGCTGCGTCGGGCTCGGCCAGGGCGCCAGCCGCCAGCTGCCGACTGACGAAGGTGCCGCGGCGCTGCACGCTTTCCAGCCAGCCTTTGGTCTCGGCTTCCTCGTAGGCGAGGATCACCGTCTTGCGGTTGACGTTCAGCAGTTGCGCCATTTCCCGCGTGCCGGGTAACGGCGTGCCGGGGCGCAGGCGGCCCTCGGTGATCGCGGCGACCAGGCCCTCGACAATCTGCCTGTACGAAGCCTGCGGCTGCGCCCCGTCGAGCTTGAGCAGCGGCTGCCATTTGCGAAGCTGGACCATGTGAATTAACCAAAACTGGAGGTTCTACTGGTCCTGGACTATAGCAACAATCGAACCTCCATTTGCCCCGAGGTGCTCATGCAGAACCGCCATGTCATTGAATTGTCGCCCTCGGGCAAAACCTTCGACGCCAGCCAGGAATTGCTGCTCGACGCCATGCTGGCCAGCGGCCTGCCGGTGCCCTTCTCCTGCCGCCGCGGCGCCTGTGGGTCGTGCAAGGTCAAGGTGGTGTCGGGGCAGTATCGGGACAAGCAGCGGGCAGCAGACACGCCCGCGCCCTGCTACCCCCTGGCAGCCGACGAAATGTTGCTGTGCCAGAGCCACGCCTGCAGTGACATGTGCCTGGAAATTCCCGGCTGGTCCCTGGAAACCCCGGAACTGGAAATCCACGCACAGGTCCACGGCAAACGCGAACTGAGCGCTGATATCGTCGAACTGGTGCTGCAGCCTGCACAGCCCTTGGTAGTACGGGCTGGCCAGTACGTACGCTTCCGGCTCGACAACGGTGACAGCCGCTGTTTTTCCATCGCCAACCTGCCCGCCCAGGACCAGGGGCAACTGGTGTTTCACATCCGCAAGGTCAGTGGCGGCCTGTTTACCGAACGCCTGCTGCCCACCCTGCAAGCAGGTGACACCTTGACGCTCGAAGGGCCGGTCGGTGCCTGCACCTGGCAGCACGAGGACCAGCGCCCCCTGGTGCTGTTCGCCACCGGTACAGGTTACGCCGGCATCAAGCCATTGCTGTTGACCGCCCTGGCAGGCGATGCCGAGGTCACGTTGTACTGGGGCGGCAGATCGAGCGCAGACTTCTATGACCGTGAATTCCTCGACAAGGCCAGCCGTGCGCACGCTCACTTTCGCTGGCACCCGGTGTTGTCGGACCAGGCGCGGGTGCAACAGGTGGCGCTGGCCCAGGCCCATCGCTGGGCTGATACCCAGGTCTATGCCTGCGGCAATGCCGCGATGATCAGCCAGGCTCGCGAGCAGTGCCTGGCGGCTGGCCTGCAGCCCCATCGCTTTGTCGCCGAGGCTTTCGTTGCCAGCGGCGCACTGGTGCCCGAGGCTCCAACGGCCAACCCATTGGACCCGGAGCTGGAAAAAGTCGGCCCGCGCTACTCACTGGACGGCATGCTCGCAGCCCGCGAGCAGTCGGTACGGGCCGTAGCGGCGATCGCCAGCCAGCTACAAGTTGGCATGACCACCGCCCAGGCACTGGAGATGGCCGCGCAAACCTTGCAGGCAATGGGCGCGTCGCACACCTGGCACCCTACCTACATCCGTTTTGGCGACGACACCGTACGCACGCCGCGCCAAGGGATTGATCTGCAGCGTGTACTACGCGCCACGGATATCGTCGTGGTCGATGTCGGCCCGGTATGGAATGGCTATGAGGGCGACTATGGCGACACCTTCGTGTTTGGCCAGCACGACCTGCACCACGCCTGCGTCCAGGCACTGCATGAAGTGTTCGACGAAACGCGCCAGGCATGGGGCCGCGGCCTGACCGGGCGCGAGCTGTATGACTTCGCCGAGCGCAGTGCCCAGGCGAAAGGCTGGCAGCTGGAACGCAACCTGGCCGGGCATCGCATCGCCGACTTCCCGCATGTGCTGTATGGGCAAGGCAAACTGGCCGAGGTGGAAATCGTCCCGAGCGCGGTCGTATGGGTGCTGGAAATTCAGTTATGCCACCCTAGCGAACCGGTCGGGGCATTCTTTGAAGACATCCTGATTGGCGAAGCCAGGCCGGTCGTGGCTACGGCAGCTTGAAACAGCCGTCAGGAAGCAAGGTGTGCGTCAATCAGGCGCGCGACCGCTTCGGCATGGCTATGGCCAAGGTCATGGCCGGCATCGGCGAACACCTCCAGGCTGGCGTTTGGTATCAACTGCATCAAGCACTCGCCAACAGCGACCGGGCTGATCGGGTCTGCGCCGCCCCATAGCAGCAGTACAGGCATGCGCAACTCGGAGAGGCGCGCCGACAGATCAGTGCGGTCATCGAGAAACCAGCGTGGCAGCCTGGGGTTCTGCGCCTCGAATTCTGCACGCCAGTCAGCAGCACCAAAGGCAGAAAGGTCCAGGCCGCCTGAAGTCACGCTCAGGACCAGGTGCGTAATCAACCCTGGGCGCTCCAGCGCAAGGAGCACCGCAACCACCCCACCCATGGACTGCGCCACCAAGGCCGTGGGCCTGTCGACTTCGCCAAGGGCAAGGGCGGCAAGGTGCTGCAGGCAGGAAACATTCGGGTTGGCTGGCACGTTGCCGAAACCGGGCCAGCCCATGTGCCGGACGATTGCTGGCGTACTCATGGCTGCGGCAGCCGGGTGCCAGAAGGCAATGTTGCCAGAGGCGCCGGGCAGGAAAAGGATTTTTTCCGGTGAAGTCATCATGGCTCGGTCCTTGATCCAATAACAGGTTAAAGTTGGCAAAAGGACGATACCAGATACGGACGACTGCCATGCACATACGCAAACTCACCCCTGACGACCTCCCCCACGCCAGCGCCTTGTGCCTGGATGCCTTCATGCAGGCGGTCGCGCCCTCGCTGTCAGCGCAAGGCGTAGAAACCTTCACCAAGGTGGCCGCACCCAAGGCGTTTGCCGAGCGCATGCAGGACGACAACCTGATGCTGGTCTGCGTCATGGACGGTGCAATCACGGGGTTGATCGAACTCAAGGAAGGCCGCCACGTGACGATGCTGTTCATTGCACCAAGGTGGCAACGGCAAGGCATCGGCAGGCGCCTCATGAGCGCCGCACTTGAGCATGCCAGGGTTGAAGTCGTCACGGTCAGGGCATCGTTGTCTTCGGTGCCTGCCTACCAGCGTTACGGCTTCAACCTGGCAGGCGAAGTGGGCGAGTTTGCCGGGCTGGCCTACCAGCCGATGGAAAAGCCCCTGCTGCCACGTGCTGCAGCCGCCTCAGGCGCCGAGTGAGCCCAGCACGCCTTGCAGCTTGCCCCGGGTCGTTTCCGTACAGGCCTGCATGGGCTCGCGCAGCTCGTCGGCAATCAGGTTTTGCATCTGCAATGCCGCCTTGATCACGGCCGGGTTAGGCTCGGCAAAGGCCATCTTCATCCACGGCAGCAACTGGTAGAACGTCCCTCGCGCGGCTACCCAGTCGCCATGGTCGACCTGCTGCAACATGCGCACGTACAGGTCGGCCCGCACATGCGCCGAAGCCGAAATGGCCCCCGCACCGCCCAGGCACAGGTTGTTGAAGATCTGAACGTCCTCACCGGCCAGCACCTGGGCGTGACCGTCCTGGATCAGGGCCATGGTGGTCTCGCTGTCACCACTGCAGTCCTTCACCGCCGCAATGCGCGGGTGGCGCACGATGCGGCGCAGGGTTTCACGCTCGATGCGTACTCCGGTGCGGTAGGGAATGTCGTAGACAATCACCGGTACGCTAGCGGCATCCGCCACCGTGCTGAAGAACGCCTCGATGCCGGCTTGCGAAGGCCGGATGTAGCACGGTGCAGGGACCAGAAGCCCGCCAATGTCACGCTGCTGGATTTCAGCCTGGAAGGCCAACAGCTCGCGCAGGTTGTAACCCGACAGGCCCATCACCACCCTGCCTGGCTCCACCCAGGCCAACACAGCGTCCAGCACGGCCAGTTGCTCGGCCTTGGACAGCGCCGCCGCCTCGCCCGTGGTACCGCACACCACAAAACCGGCTACGCCCTCTTCGAGCAGCTTCTTCACCAGTTTTTCCAGGGCGGTGAAGTCGATTTCATTGGCGCGCAATGGCGTGACGAGGGCGATCCAGATACCACGGAAATTCGACATGCAAAAACTCCTGATGTTGACCGAAAGTCAGCGTCAGCAGGGCAAAGAGTCGAAGTGGTCTGGCAGGGATACCTGGCGCCTTCTGTCTCGTCAGCCCACCTGACGAGACAGCGCGCCTCGGTCAGATGAGCGGCTGTTTCTTGGATTTCTTGGCAACGGCAACGCACGCGCCTGCCTGGGCGATGAAGCCCGAAGCGGAAATGGCGTGGTTGGAAATGGACATGCCGGAAAGCCCGTTGCGTTGGTATGGCTGGATAATGGGGCGGCGGCGTACCCGGTGTCAACACCGAGACAGCCAACCCATTGGGCTGCGCTGTCGCGTAGAGAACTGAGTTCGCAAGCGATCCGCGTCCCCTGTGGGAGCGGCTCCTACAGGGGACACATCTTCGTCAACGCCACTCGCTATAGGGCTCCAGCGGTGTCACCGGCAGTGCCAGGTTACCCCGCCACGGCTCGAACAGGTAGCGCAGGTAGAGCATGCCATGGCTAGGCGCATAGTCATCACTGTGCTGCCAGTCGAAGCCGGCGCCCAACACCCAATGGTCGCTCAGGCGCCGCTCGAACAGCCCACGCAGGCGGTAGCCAAGCCCGCTGCTGTCACTGGCGTCGTTCGTGGCGTCGATGTTGGTGTCAACGTCATACTGCGCCAGCACCTTGCGGTTGACGTGCGCGTCCGGGTACAGGCGGCTGCGGCCGCTGTGGGCCTGGGACCAGCTGACAGAGCCTTCCAGCAGCACCGACCAATCGTAGTTGCGCCAGGCATAACTGACTGGCACGCCAACCGATGTGTAGCGCTGCGGGCTGTAGTAACCGCCCTGCCCCAGGCTGTAGCCGCCCAGGTCCTTGTCGTGACGCCAGTGCATCAGCGTCAGGCCCACGCGCACGCGCTCGTCGGCTTTTTCCACCACCCGGTGGTACCAGCCAGCCATGGCCCGGGTGCGCTGGTTGTCGGCAACGTTCTCGCCATACAGCCAGTGGTGCCCCAGGCTGGCCCAGACCCCGTTATCACCGCCCTGGTCCCAGCTCAGGCCGAGCGTGGCGCCATTGGCCGTGACCCCGCCCCAGCGCACGCCCGTCGGGCGGTCACGTGCCCCCGCAAAGGATAACAGCGAGTTGCTCATCGGCCGCCGCGAAGTGGTCAGCGACCAGCCGACCTGACCGAGGTCGCCATTGACCGTCGCGCCACCCAACCAGTTGTTGATGGCGTAGCCTTGGGTGGTACCCAGGTCGAAGGCCCAGCGGCTGCCCTGCCAACCCAGCGCCAGAACGCTACCGTCCGCCGTTTGCGAACCGCCCTCGCACGCAGGGAGCGATTTCCCGTCAGCGGTGCGGCCAACAAACTGGCAACTACCGAAATCCGGGGTATAGCGCTGTTGGTTGTTCTGCTCGAATGAGCCCGCATCCATGCCGATGCGCTCCACCCGCGCAAAGGCGGTGCCGTCCTGCCAAGGAGTATCGACATGCAGCAAGGTCGACTGGGTGCTGAGTTCGGACGTGCCCGGCGTACCGTCGTCCTCGCGCCAACCGTAGTCGTGCATCAGCGTCACATGGGTATTGCGCTGGCGATACAGTGCATCGACGTCGCTGCGCAGGCTGCGCGCCAGCCAGTCGTCGCCGTCCTGCTCACGGCTGGACAGTGTCAGTGCACGGTCATCCCGTGGCGACACGGCGGTACGCTCAAGCAACTGCGCATCGGCCATCGCTGCGGCGTAAAGGTCCAGCGCCCGTTGCGGGTCATCCTGTGCCACCAGGCGGGCAGCGTCACGCCGCAATAATGGATCGGGACGCGACTGCTGCGCCGCGATCTGGTCGAGCATTCTGGCCGCTTGGTCGTGTTCACCCAAGGCGACCCACACCGCCGCCAGGCGCCTCTGGGCGTTACTGTCATCGGCGGCCAGTTGGGGCACCTGCACAGCCAGCATGTGCCGGGCCTGTGCCAGGTTGCCTTCGGCCACCGCGCTTTCGATCACGCCAAGGCGCGCTTGGGGTTGCCCAGGCTGCGCGGCAAGCACGCGCTGGTAATAGCCGCGCGCCTTGGCAGGATCACCGTTCGCCGCTGCCCAGTCTGCCAACAGCATCAGGTCGTCGTTGCTGCCTTCGCCACGCGCCAGGCTGGCCTCGAGCAGGCTGGTCGCTTCAGCCGTGCGGCCTTGCGCCTGCAACTGCTGCGCCGAGGCCAAGGTCATGCGACGGCGGATACGCTGCTCCAGCGCATGCATGTCATTGCTCCAGGCGCCCTGGGGCACCGCGCCCAGGCTGTCCAGGGCCAGCGCATCGCGGTCGCTCGACTCCAGGAACAGGCCGTGGGCATAGCGGGTAGATGGATCGCCCGGCTGGCGCTGCACGATCCTGGCGAATGCCGCATCGGCCTCGGCGGTGCGCCCCAGATGGCGCAGGCTGTTGGCCAGCTGGTAGACCAGCCACGGCTCGTCGGGGGCCAAGGCCGTGGCCTGGCCCAGCGCAAGGCTGGCCGCGGCCCAGTCTTCGCGCTGCAGGGCTGCATCACCTTGTTGGCGCAGGCGTGCCAGCTCCAGGTTGCGGCGCAGGCTGGCGAACTGCGCTTGCTGCCGAGGCGGCAGGCTGTCCAGGTACGCCCGCGCCTTGTCGGGCGATTGCCCCTGGTACACACGCATCAGCCCGCGCACGGCACTTTCGTTATCCGGTGCCATTCGCCGAACCTGCAGGAACTGCCGCTCGGCGGCCGCTGTATCGCCCTCGGCCAGCGAGACATCCGCCAGCCCCAGCAAGGCGAATTCCTCCTTCGGGTTCTGCCGGCGTGCCTGCTGGTAGAAGACGCGCGCACCACGCATGTCTTTCGCCTGCAGTGCCCGCTCACCTTTGTGGAGCAGCGCCCAATACCGGCTGGACGACTCCAGGTCCTTCCACTGGCTGATCCAGTAGGTGTCCTGCTCCTTGGCACTTGCCGCGCGGAACGCCACATTGGCGTCCTCATAGCGGCTTTGCCGCATCAGCGCATAACCCAGGGCGCCATGCAAACGGGCATCGTCCGGGTACTGGCGCAGCGCCCGGCGCAACTGCGCCTCGGCTTCGGCGTTACGGCCCTTGTCGAGCAATGCCATGCCCCGCTGGCCTGCCTGCCAGGACGGGTCGGCCAGCAGTTTGCGCTGCTGTTGCAGGGCCTCACTGGCCTGCGCCAGCAGCGGTGAGGCAGGGTAGCGCTGGAGGAACGCTTGCCAGGCCGCCGCACTAGCGGCACTCACTGCTTGCCCGGACAGGTAGTCGAACTCACGCTGGGCAGCGGCATCCCGTGCAACAGGGTCGCGCGCCAGCTGATCGAGCAAGGCCAAGGCTTCACGGTCGCGATTTTCCGCGAACAGCCAGCCGGCCAAGGTCTGGCGTAGCCCGGCACTGCCCGGGTACTGCCGGTCCAGTTGCTGAAACTGCCTGATCGCCTCAGGGCGCTGGCCTGGCAGGTTGCCGCGCACGCGCCAGTAATCCAGGGCCAGCTCAAGGCTTGGCGGTTCGCCTGCGAACAGTTGTTCATAGGCCGCCAGCGCCTCTTCATTGCGCCCGGTGACAGCCAGCAGACGGGCCTGCTGCAAGCGCCTCGCGCGCTCCGGTTGCTGCAGATCGAGCAGGCGCCTGGCCTGGCGTGCCTGCAAGCTGCCAGGCGCGATGGCACTGATCCGGGCGCTCAACTGCTCGGCCTCGGTGCTGTTCTTTTCACGCAATGCCAGGCTCAAGGCTGCCAGCAACACATCCGGGTTGCGTGGCTCGAGCAATTGCAGCCGCCCCAGTGCATTGCGCACCAGGTCGTCACGATGCAGCGCTTCGCCTCGACGCACCTGGTCCAGCAGCCATTGGCGCTGTTCGTCGGCATCCTTGGGTTGCGCCGTGGCCTGGCAGGTCACCGCCGCGAGCATCAGCACACCAATCATTCGCTGCATGGCGCACTCCAGGCCGGCAACAGGCGGCCGTGCGGGTCAAAACGGTAACGGCCTTGGTCCCAGCCCTGGCCAAACAGCGCCAGCACCTGGCTGTAATAGGCCTTGGCTTCGGCTGGCTGCTCGCGCAAACGCTGACGCTGGGCCGCCAGGCCCGCGACATGCTCTGGCGATGCCGCCAGCAACGGCAGCAACGCTGCAGAGAAACCTGTCGGGCCATGGCCGCTGGCAACACCGCTATGCGCATCCACATGCTCTGGCGGCAGCCCTTGGCGCGTGGTCAATGCCGCCATAGGGGCATAGTGGGCCACCAGTTCGGCACGCCCCGTCGCGTCCTCGGCCAGCATGCCGACCCACAGGTAGACGCGGATAGCGTCGTAGTCACCTTCATTGCCGTGTTGCGGGTCCGCTGCCGGTTCACCGGCTGGCGTCCACAACAGCCAGTCCGGGGCAAAGCCCTTTGGCGACGAAGCCAGCCACAAGCGCTGCGTGTTGGCCGCCAGTTCGCCCCACAGCGGATCGACCAGGCTGAAGCGCTCGAACAACTGCAGCGGCAAATAGCTGGGGTTCAAGCGGACACCGCGGGCATCCTCGAAGCCGTAGTCTCCCGGCAGCAGCATCACCCCCAGGCCCGGCAGCTTGCGCACGGTCTGCGCGGCGATACGCCACAGCAGGCGCTGGCCCAGCTGCGTGTAGGTCGGCTCGTCCCACAATCGCCCGGCTTCCAGCAGGCTGTAGGCAATCCACAGGTCGGCATCGCTGGCGTTGTTGGCATCCAGTACCTGCCACTGATGCTGGCCGTTACGGCCCCACAGCCAGGCGGGCAGATGCCGGGCCAGGTCGCCCTCCGCCAGGTTGTTGCTGGTCCAACGCAGCAACTGAGCGAAGGCTTGCCGGTCATTGCCAACCAGGGCAAAGAACAGCGCATAGCTCTGCCCTTCCGAGGTGGTGATCAGGCGCTCGTCGCTCGGGTCGATAACCCGACCGTCGACACTCACCAGTTCGGCCTTGAAGCGGTCCCAGGCGGGCCATGGGCAGGCCGGCGCGGCGTTGACGAAAACGGGCAGGCCCAAAGCGACCAGCCCTACCAGCAACTGGCGCATCTTCACCCCGCCTCACCCAGGCGGCGCTTGCCTGCCCAGCGCAGGGCCCGCCACAACAGGAAGGCGAACAGCACCACGCAAATGGCCGCAATCGCCGCCAGCAGCACCGGGTGTTCGGACAGGTGGAACCACAGCAGCAGCCACCACGGCAGCGCCCCAACAAAGTAGTGCTCGCCGACGAACTGGCTGGTGACGCCGCTGCTGCGTACCAGCGACACCGAACCGGCTACCGCATCGAGCTTGCCCACATCGCCGAGCACATCGCGCAGCAACGCGTAATCGCTATCGCTGTTGGCCAGCAGGGCGACCACGCTGCGCTGCTCGTGGAACGGCGACTTCAACCCGGTGATGGCCGCAATGGGCGCCTGCGCGCTGACTGCCACACGGCTGCTCGCGGCCACCGGCGCGGTATCGAAGCGCTGACTGCCCGGTAGTCCCGCGCTACGGCCTTGCAGCAGCCAGTCCCGCTGGGCGCTGAGCAGCAGGCCAAGGTTGGGCGCATCCCCCAGGGCCTCGGGCAGGCTGCCGAGCAGCAGCAGATCGGCATCGGCCGCTGCGGCCTTCTTCCAGTCATCGACCAGCCGCAGGCCAAGCGCCGGGTAGCCGATCTGCCCGGCCAGCCCGCCGACCGCATCGAGCAAGGTGCCCACCTGCATCGCCGTGGGCTTGGCCGGCATGATGACCAGCGTTTCGGAAAGGTCGGCCATGCGGCTGAACGGGAAGCCGCTGCGGGCGAATGCGCGCAGGTCGGGCATGGCGATGTAGTGGTGGTAGCCGGACAGGTCAATGGTCGAGTTGTCGTCGATCGCCGCACGCACGTCCACTGGCAACGAAGTCTGGCAGCGGTCGCGCTGGGCGCTGCCCAGGGTGCTGGCAAAGCTGAAATCGAAGCGCAGGCGGTTGCGGTCGCCGATCTTCAACGCCGGTACCAGCGACTTCTCGGTCAATGCGGTGTTGTCCCCTGACAGCACCGCCAGGCGCATTTCCTCGAGCGTTCCGCCGCGACGGTCATTACCCACCAGCGGCATGCTGGTGATGTACTGGTCATTGACGCTGATGCTCAGGCGCGATTCGTCGGTCACTGCCGGGGCCGTGTAGCGGTACAGCGTACGCAGCGGAATGCCCTGGTTACGCCACACGAACAAGTCGGGCGGCAGGTTCAGCTCCAAAGTCACCGGCTGCGGTTGCAGGCCGCTGACCTGCAACTGCTCGGGGTAATCGAGCAGCTCGGCGAAGCGTACCGGGCGGTCGGTGCGTGTCCAGTTCGGCGCATCGTAGGGCTGGCGCGGTTGCAGTGCCGTCATCTGCTCCACCTTTACCCGGGCACCACGGAACAGGTTGTTGCCAACCGCCAGCGCCGTGGCGGCCTTGACCAGGTCGTCGTCGTTGCGGCCCAGCACCAGCAGCACCTTGCTGAAGCGGTCGTCCGGGTGGTCGATCATCTGTAGCACCGGCCCGTCGACCGGCGGGAACTGCTGCAGGTCGGCGAGGAAGGCCGGGCGACGGTCGTTACTGGCAAACACGATGCTCGGCGTGGGTTTGTCGCCTCGGGCCGGCAGGCTGTTATACAGCACCGGGAAAGTCGTCTTGCGCCAACCGGCCTGGCTGCCGAAATAGGACGCCAGGATCGCCGCCGCACGCTGCTCACCCAGGCTTGGTACGCCGCTGAACACCACCGGCAGCGTTACCTTGCCGGTGTCACGCACGTCAAAGAACGGCAGCGGGAAATACGCCAGGTCGTTGTCCAGGGCCAGGGCCTGTTCGTGCAGCAGCACCTGGCTCTTGCGGTTCAGGTTCAACCACAGGCCGCTGTTCGCCGGGTCTTCGCAGATGTCGGTGTAATGCCCGACGAACTCCAGGCGTACCCGGTTGAAATCGCTGAGCAGCTTCGGGTCCAGCGGCAGCTGGCGGCGCACGCGCTGGCCAAGCTGATCCTTCTCCACCGGCACCACCCCCATCAGCTCGTCGTTGAGGTACACGCGCAGATGCGACAGGTTCGGCAACAGCGCGGGCGAAGGCGTGTAGTCCAGCTGCAGGCTGGCGTCTGTGGCCAGGCGGTCGCGCCGCAAGCCGAATTCGATATGCTCGCTGTTACGCACCCCCAGCAACAGGCTGTCGGACGCATGCCCGAGCTGCTCGAAGGTTTTCGCAACCGGCCAGTTCGGTACCGTGGGTACGGCTGGCTCGGCAAACGGGGCTACAGAAGCGGCAGCGGCGCTCTGCGACAAGGCAGCAAACAGCGCCATCGCCAGGCCCCAGGTACGCGCGGGATAACCAGTCATCATGCGTCTCGATCAACAGGGTTCATGGAAGGGACAGGCCACGGTGTGCGGGGCCTGTAGCTGGCCAGCCAGTGCGCCAGCGCATACAGTGGGCGCAGCCAGGCCCGCACCCATGGCGGCATGTGCTCGACCAGCCGCAGGTAACCGACACCACCCAGCTTCAGCACGTCGACCAGGCTGCGCAGCGGGCGATCGACCTCGTGCTGCTCGCTCCAGCCAAGCCAGGCATCGGCGCGGGCAAAGGTGCAGTGGACCAGGTCGATACGCTGTTGCTGGCTGAGGTCGTGGAACACCAGGCCCACGTGTTGCCCAACGGTACGGGTGACACAGGCCTGGAAGGCGAACTCGCGCTGGCCACGGTTTAGCAGCAGGCGCACCCGCTCCCCCGCTTTCAACTCAAGGCCCTGGTGCAATTGCAGGCCGACACCGCCGTCGGAGTAATCAACCAGGGCGCAGGGGAAGGCGTGCCCACTGGACAGCACCAGCCCCGCCGGCAAGCGCATCCGCACCCGGTGGGCGCGGCGCACCTGGCGTACTTCGGCGGCCACGGCGACGGCGGCACCGATGATCAGCAGGTTGTAGATCACCCACAGCGAGCTGACGATCACCGTGCCGATTTCCGCCGCCGGGCCGGTGAACAGGCGCCACACGGCAAAGCCCAGGCCGGCTACGTTTAGCGCCGCCAGCCACAGGTAGGGTTGGGCGATACGCCAGTCGAACTGCTCTTGCGTCATCAAGCCGCCCTTGGCGGTGACGTTGAACTTGCCCTTCTTCGGCGCGAACAGCGCAACCGTGGTCGGGCGGGCGATATACCAGGCCAGCACGGTCTCGTACACCTCGCCCCAGAAGGTCTGCCGGTACTTGCCCTGCATGCGCGAGTTGGTCAGGCTGGCGTGGATCATGTGCGGCAGCACGTACAGCAGGATCATCAACGCCGGTGCATAGATGATGTAGGCATGCAGCAACAGGAACGCCAGCGGCGCCGTCAGGAACACCAGCCTTGGCAGGCCGGCCAGGAAGTGCAACATCGCGTTGGCATAGCACACCCGCTGGAACAGGCTTAGCCCGCGGCCGAACAGCGGGTTGTCGGTGCGGAAGATCTGCACCATGCCACGGGCCCAGCGAATGCGCTGGCCGATATGCGCCGACAGGCTCTCGGTGGCCAGGCCAGCCGCCTGTGGAATGCTCAGGTAGGCCGATGACCAACCCTGGCGGTGCATGCGCAAGGCAGTATGGGCATCTTCGGTCACGGTTTCGACGGCGAACCCGCCGATGCTTTCCAGCGCGGTACGGCGCAGCACGGCACACGAGCCGCAGAAGAACGCCGCGTTCCACATGTCGTTGCCGTCCTGGATCAGGCCGTAGAACAGCTCCCCTTCATTGGGGCGACGGCGGAACGAGCCCAGGTTGCGCTCGAACGGGTCAGGCGAGAAGAAATGATGCGGCGTCTGCACCAGCGCCAGCTTCGGGTCCTTGAGGAACCAGCCCACGGTCATTTGCAGGAAGGAACGCACCGGCACGTGGTCGCAGTCGAAAATGGCAATCAGCTCGCTGTCGGTCACGCCCAGCGCATGGTTGAGGTTGCCTGCCTTGGCATGCTTGCTGTCCGGCCGCACGATGTAGCCCACCCCTACTTCGTCGGCGAACGCACGAAACGCGTCGCGCCGGCCGTCATCGAGGATATAGATGCGCAGGCACTCGCGCGGCCAGTCCAGGCCCAGGGCAGCCAGCACTGTAGTGCGGACCACCGACAAGTCTTCGTTGTAGGTGGGGATCATCAGATCGACGGTCGGCCAGTGCGCCGGATTTGCCGGCAGGTTCGCCGGCTTGCGCTGCAACGGCCAGCTGGTCTGGATGTAGCCCAGGATCAGCACGAACCACGAATAGGTTTCTGCCGCCAGCAGGATCACCCCACACACCAGGCCGATGGTGTCGTTCCAGTTCAGGGTCGAGGTGTAGCGCCACCACAGGTAGCGGCAGGAGATGAGGGTCGACAGCACGATCAGCATCAGGGTCGGGAAGCGGCCCGGTATGTGCCGCACCAGCATGGCGATGCCCAGCAACAGGCAGATGAACACCAGTTGCGCCAGATAACCGAACGGCTCGGTCACGCACAGTACGGCCAGGCCGATGGCACCCAAGGTCAGCACGCTGTAGAACGCCCACCGGGCGAACACGCTCAAGCCGCGCAGACGTGCCGAGGCTTCCTGCTTGAAAGCACTGGCGTGGTAGCGCGCAGGCAGCTGCTGCAGGCGGTCGATCAAAAGGCCACGGCAGTGGCTCAGTACCTGCCGCATACTGCGCAGCTGCGCACGCACTGCGGCCCAGGCATGGCGAGCAACCCCCGGTTCACGTGGCAGCGGTTGGCGCCGGACCAGCAGCCACAGGCTCTGAATCAGCAGGCGCAGTGGGTCGCCCAGGCTTGGGCGCTTGCCCTCCAGTTGCGGGTACAGGCGCTGTCGCTCGGCCAACAGGGCCTGCCAGGCAGGTGACTCCAGGCGCAGGAACAGGAAGGCCAGCCACACGCCCAGGGTAAACAGCCAGGCGATCGGCTGCCGTGCACCGCGAGCGCTGAACCAGCTGTAAGCCGACAGGGGAGTCAGGGTCATGACTGGCGCCTCGTCAGGCAGCGCACCGCCAGGCTCTGCACGTCCCGGCAAGCCAGGCTCTGCGGCGCATAATGGCCGAGCGGTGCCTTGCACGCCAGGGCCTCGAGGAAGGCCTCGTCGCGGTGCACCACCTGGATTGGCAAGCGATCACGGAACAGGTCACGCCACACCATCAACAGGTCACTCTGCAAGCGGCTGGCCGGATCGTAACGGTTGACCAGCAACAGGTCGTAGTGCTCGGTCGGGCGGCGCCCGAGCAGCAGATGGCTGGCCATTTCGGCCTCCGCCACCAACACACGCACATCGGTTTCGACGCTTTGGCCACCGGCATCGGCCGGCAGTTGCGGCAGGTCGAACAGCAACCAGTCGAAGTGTTCGGCCAGCTCGGCCTGGCGAGCACTCCAGGCTTGAGCGTCGGGCAAAGGCTGCCGTGTGCCGGCAGGCAGATAGCCGAACGGTATCAGGCACAGGCCATCGAACACCTCGTACATGGCATCGCTGAACGGCCGCCCTTCCCGCTCGGCAAGCGCCCAGCCCTCGCGCGTGTCGAGGGGCAGGTTGAAGTGCAGCCCGAGCAGGTTGCTCGGGCACAGGTCGATCAGCAACACCCGCTCACCTGCGCCCTGCAGCGCATAACCCAGCGCAGCCAGCAAGGCGCTGCGCCCCAGGCCACCGCGTACCCCATGCAACGCCAGGCTGGTCATGGCAACAGCACCTCGCGCCGCGACGCCGTCGCATACAACGTGCCCTGGGCGCTGGCCCGGCAGCTTTCGCCCAGCAGCGGCCAGCGCTGCAGGGCCTGCTGGACACCCACCAGCATAGAGATGTCCTGATAGTTCAGGTCCGGCATGTCCAGGTGCTGGCGTAACTGGGCGATATCGTCGCTGCGGTCGGCCGGGTCTGCTTTGCCAGTGATCATGGGCGCTCCTTCGGGATAGGCTGCCAGTCGGGCTGGCCCTGCAGGCGCATGTAGGCGCGCCCCTGGTAGTTCAGTACCTGTGCACCTGAGGTTTCCGCGACCTGTACGGTGGTCGGCAGGTCGCTCAGCAGGCTGGGCACATCCAGCACCTGCTGCTGGCCCAGGCCCGCATACACGCGCGAGATCAGCTCGGACAGCGCCAGGTAGCTGGTGGGTGCCGAGACGTGCAGCGGCTCATTGCGAGCAGGCTGGCTCATGCCGATGAACTTCAGGCCAACCGGCACATGGGTAATCGATGGTGTGGGGATTTCACGCATGCCCGACAGCTGCATGCGGTCGCCATGCAGCGCGGCGCCATGTTCCGGGACGATGGCCACGACCACACGGCGGCCGCTGCGCTCCAGCTCATCGAGGAAGCTGCCCAGTTCGCCGAGCAGGCGGGTGGCACGGGTGGCATAATCGGCCACCCGCGTACCACCGTCGGCGGTGACGATACGGTTGCCGTCATGCAGGCTGATGCTGTTGTAGAACAGTGATACATGCTCGACCGGGCTACTGTTGCGCTGCCTCCACCAACGGCGCAGCACCTCCAGGTCGCTGGCGATTGGCGAACCGTCGAAGCCGACCAGTGCCCGCGGGAAGTCGGTGTTGCGCATGCCGGGTTGCGGCATGTGTTGCTGGGTAATGTCGCCAATGAAGTTGTCGAAGCGGCCGCTATGGTTGAGCAAGGTGTTGCTCTGGAAGCCAAGCCTGGCCAGGTTCTGGAACAACAGGCACTGCTCCGGGGCGGGCTGGTACAGGCCGGCGTGGGACGACTGCCCGCAACTGGCACGCAACACGCGGATGGCAGCCGGCCCGCTGTAGGATGTGGCCGAGTTGAACTGGTCGAAGATCACGTCCAGGCGCGAGAACAGCGGGTTGTCACGCAGCCCGACAGCGGACAGGTCATCCCAGGCCAGCGAACAGATGTTGATCACCAGCAGGTCAAACGGCTGCTCATCGGCCTTCATGGTCGGGAATGCTGTCACCCGTTCACGCTCGCTGGCGAAGAACCGCTCCAGCCAACTGTCGAGCGTGGCGTTATCGGCAACCGTAGTGGCCTGCGCCTGCTCCGCGGAGCTGGCAGCCGCTGCGCCGGGCGCCTGGGCCGCGTTCAACCCCAGTGATGGCAGGCCGCCGACAGCCAGCCACGCAAGCCCCAGCAGGCTCAGGGTGCTCAGGCGCAACCAATGGCGAAGGTACAGGTAGCCCACCAGCAACAACACCAGCGCGCCCAGCAGGTTCCAGTTGATGAAACGGCCAAGCAGTTCGAGCAGGTAGTCCCACGAGAAATCCAATACCCCCGGCTGCGCCAGCAGGCGGCTGAAGGGCGGCAGCCAGGTGTCCTGGTAGAACAGCGCGATGCCAATCGGTACTGCCACCAGTTGCCGCGCAATACGCAGCCACTTGCCCGGCAATGGCACCAGCAGAAACGCAGCAAACAGCAGGTTCGGCAGCGCCTGGAAATCGAGCATGCCAAGGGCGACCAGCAGGAACTTGGCCAGGAAATAGAGGTTCCATCCTCCCAGCCCAGGCCACCGGGCCGGTACCGGGAGAGTGGCAGATGTATTAGTCATTACGGGGTTCCCGGCGTGCAGCGCGGTGGCGTACGCCCAGCGGTTTCAGGTAACGGGGTGGAAGACGGCGGCGCAACCAGCCGCGCAGCATGGCGCAAAGGCGCACCAGCAGCAGGAGCAGCGCCAGGGTGACCAGCGCCGTGATGCCGATCACTTGCAGCAATTGCACGAAATTCATGCCCTACCTCGCTTACCCAGAACGACCCGGCGCGGCGCCAGGGCCGACCGTGCCTGGGCGGGCAGGTGCGCCGCCGCGTCGAGCCGGGGCGGCCGTGGTACTTGGTCGTCGAGGAAGGCCGGAGTGGCCAGGCTATCGATACCGGCAAGCACCTCCTGGCTGATGAACAGCTCTTTCCACGACAACTGGAAGATATGGTCAAGCGCTTGCTCGACGCCTTCGGAGCGGCAGGCGAACAGGAACAGAAACAACATGTCGCCTACCACGCAGGCGATGTCGCCGTCGCGGCGGAACACCGTGCGCGAGCAGGCTTGCAACGGGGTCAGGCCAGGGGCCGGACGCAACACCAGCAACTGGTGAACGATTTCGCCGTTGCGCACCCCGTGCCACATGGTCTGCACGGCTTCGGCGAACGCGCGCGGCGCCACCAGCCCGCAAATGGCCAACGGCCGAAGGCGTGCGAGCAAGGCATCGAAATCACTTGGCAGGTGCCGGCGCCAGAGGTAACCCTGGATGCTCTCGACCATGGTCAGGAAGCGCGACAGGCTGGCGCCGAACGGTACGATCTGGCTGGCCCCGCAGGCCAGCAGCAGTTGTTCATCCTGGTAGCGCAGGGTTGGCGCCATCTCGCGCACCACCAGCTTCAGAGCACTGCCACGTAACTGGCGCAAGCGGTGCAACTGGCGCGCCAGACTATCCAGGCGCTGCCCACCGTCCATGGCAAAGATGACCGTGGCGGAAACCGCCCGGCCGGCTTTGGCACCCAGTTCCTCGAGCCCGTCGCAGACCTGCCAGTGCTCGGAGAAGGCTGGCGCACCTTCCAGCACCTGGCGCTGGGCCAGGCACAAAAGCTCGTCGCCACCGGTATCGGTGTGTGCCTGCGGCGCCCCGGCAGCGGCAAAGCCGGCGTCAAGCCGCGCCAGTTCCACATCGCGCGTGCCGGTTTTGCCGAGTGGGTTGCTCCAGAAATGCTGCAGGTAGCGCACCCCGCCTTTGCCGCGATACACCTGGGCCAGCCCATCGACGGCCTGGTTGAATGCGCGCAGGCGGTCTACCAGGCCGGCGCTCTGGCCACTGCTGATGACCAGCAATAACGCGGCTTCGGCCAACAACACCGGGCGCAGCGTATCGCACCAGCGTTCGACGTTGCCGCTACCCCAAACGTCGGCAGGCACCAACAACACCAGCACACGCCCGGCGGCATCGATACGCGGCAGGTCATCGGCCAGGCGCAGGGCGGCTTGCGGGTTGGCTTCGTACAGCGCCAGTCCGGCGGGGCCCTGCGCAGCATCGAGCGCACCCAACACGTCACCCATCGCTTGCGCATCGGCGATCAGGGCTGCCCGAACGTGCTCGGGCAACCCTCCGACCACCTGGCGGCATAGCAAGGTGGCATCTTCTGTGCTGTCACAGGCCAACCAATACAGTCCTTGTACATGAAGCTGGCTGCTTTCGGCGCCTAAGCCGGAAATAGCCAACCACGGCATTCCATTTGTCAAAACACTGACTCTGCAAAGTAAATTGAAATGGCTTGAAAGGTAAGTGTGGCTCATCCACAGCTGACGCTTCATGACTTACGTCAAAAAAACGACAAATTCATGAGCCGACATCAAAACACGTCAATTATACAGCGCTCAGGCAAAATGAAATCAAGCCGAAATGTAATAAATTGCAAAGCTTTGTTAACAACAGGCGTAGGGTCAGTGTCAGTCAGTTAAGGTTTGCCGGCTTGACTGAGGCTGCTTTGCAGCCCCCGCCCGGCTTGTCGGCAGACGAATACCTCGCTGTGCGTTATGGCTACCGGTCAAGCAAGAACTGATGCTTCGGAGACAAGCATGCTTCGTATCTTTGAGCGCTGGCTCGATCCTTTCCCACCCGACGAGGTGCCGCCGCCGCCGGTGGGCCTGTTGCGCTTCATGTGGGCCTGTACCCGCGGCGCCCGAGGCTACATCCTGGCGTTGGCATTGCTCAGTGCCGGGGTATCGATCTATGAAGCCTGGCTGTTTGCCTTCCTCGGCCAGGTGGTCGACCTGCTCTCGGCCTGGCAGGCCGGCGGCACCGTTGGCCCCGAAGAAACCCGTGTGCTGTGGGGCATCGGCATCGTCCTGCTGGTAAGCATCGGGCTGGTGGCGCTGCGTACCATGGTTCAGCACCAGGTACTGGCGATCAACTTGCCGCTGCGACTGCGTTGGGACTTTCACCGGCTGATGCTGCGCCAGAGCTTGTCGTTCTTCTCTGACGAGTTTTCCGGCCGGGTCACCACCAAGGTAATGCAGACGGCGCTGGCAGTGCGCGATGTGCTGTTTACCATCATCGAAATCCTGCCCGGGATCGGCGTGTACTTCATCGCGATCATTGCCCTGGCCGGGGGCTTTGCCCTGCAACTGATGCTGCCATTCATTGCCTGGGTCGTACTGTTCGGCTTGGCCATGCTGTATTTCGTACCACGCCTGGGCAAGGTCGGCCAGGAGCAGGCCAATGCCCGATCGTCGATGACGGGACGGGTTTCCGACGCCTACACCAACATCACCACGGTGAAACTGTTCTCGCACGCCAATCGCGAAGCGCACTTCGCGCGCGCAGCCATGGAGGACTTCAAACAGACCGGCTTTCGCCAGATGCGTCTGGTCAGTCAGTTCGAAATCGTCAACCAGGCGCTGGTGGTGGGCTTGATCATTGCTGCCGGCGGCTATGCGCTATGGCTGTTGCACCAAGGCCAGGTCGGCGCCGGAGCGGTGGCGGCGATTACCGCCATGGCCTTGCGTATCAACGGCATGTCGCACTGGATCATGTGGGAGATAACCTCCCTGTTCGAGAACATCGGTACCGTGCAGGACGGCATGGCCACCCTCACCCGCGGCCCCAAGGTAAAGGATGCGCCGGATGCTGCCGAGTTGGTAACCACGGGGGGCGCGGTGAGTTTCGACAAGGTCAGCTTCAACTACAACGGCGAGCGCCAGGTGCTCGACAACCTGAGCCTGCACATCCGCCCGGGTGAGAAAGTCGGGTTGGTGGGCCGCTCCGGCGCTGGCAAGTCCACTTTGATCAACCTGCTGCTGCGCTTCTACGACGTGGACAGCGGGGAAATCCGCATCGACGGGCAGAACGTGGCCGAGGTCACCCAGGACAGCCTGCGCGCCGCCATCGGCATGGTCACCCAGGACACCTCGCTGCTGCACCGTTCGATTCGCGATAACATCGCCTATGGCCGCCCCGATGCGACCGAGGCGCAGATCCGTGCCGCTGCGGCCAATGCCCAGGCCGATGGTTTCATCAGCCAGCTCAGCGACCGCCAGGGCAACAGCGGTTACGACACGCTGGTGGGAGAGCGTGGCATCAAGCTGTCTGGTGGCCAGCGCCAGCGCATCGCCATTGCCCGGGTGATGCTGAAGAACGCGCCGATCCTGCTGCTGGACGAAGCCACCAGTGCGCTGGACTCGGAAGTGGAAGTGGCCATTCAGGAGAGCCTGGATGAAATGATGCAGGGCAAGACCGTCATCGCCATCGCCCATCGGTTGTCGACGATTGCTGCCATGGACCGGCTGATCGTGATGGATGAAGGGCACATCATCGAGCAAGGCACCCATGCGGAACTGCTGGCAAGGAATGGTACTTATGCGCGGTTGTGGCAGCACCAGAGCGGCGGGTTCCTGGGTGAAGACCAGGGCGTGGCCGAGGCGACGGAGTAGGCCTGTATGGAAGCGGGCCCGGCGAACACCGGCAAAGCCGGTGCCGTGCACCGCGTTGCCTGCTTCGTCGACATCCATCAGTTTTCCATCGCGACGATGGACTGAGCTCAATGTCGTGCTCAACCAGCCGACACCAGAAGATGGCACAATGCCTTGATTCAGCCTCTGTCATTCACAAGGGACTATCAATGGCACTCTTCCTACAAAAGCCCGTTTTCTGGAACCCTCGACACTATCAGCAACCTGCGGGACATCATGCCACCAGCGGTTACCCCAAAGCGACAGGCTATGGGCATGAAGAATGGAACAACGCCTCCCGCATGCTGCTGGAAGAAGGTGGACGGCGCTATCGTGTATTTCATACCGAAGGCGTAGGGACTGCCCCGGTTCAAGAAAACGTCGGCCAGACCTTCATTTTCATGACCGCATCTCATGACGGCATCCAACAGCTTGTGGGTATTGCGGGCAGTGCGATGGGCCTGATGGGGGATGCATTCCGCAAAGAGCGCGAGCGCATCGTGCGTAAGTTGTCACTTCGGCAACTGTGGAAAGATGCCTGGCAGATTCCAAACGTTCAGACCCGCTACGAGCAAGACCGTGAGGCCTTCCTTGAGCACTGGGATACAGACCTTCACTGGATACCGAACTGGCTGTGCCCGGAAGAGCTTTTCTGGTGGCTCGACAACCCGGTAACACTCAACGCTCAGCAGATAACCGGCAAAGAACGACTGCTCAACATGTTCGGAAGCTACACCCAACTCGACTTGGCGACTGTAGGTAAGTTGATGCAGAGTATTCCGCAATCACAGCGGACCGAACAGTGGACACGCATACACGATGCCATTCAATGTGCACCGGAGGAATCGTTACCATCAGGTGAAACACCTGAGGTGCATGCGCACGCCACTACTGCCCTTGCAACCATCAATGCACGCCGTGGCCAGGGCCGCTTCCGCCTGGACCTGCTGCAAAAGTGGAACGGTGCCTGCGCAGTTTCTGGGCTCGACTGCTTGAGCGTACTCAGGGCATCGCATATCAAACCTTGGGCAGACTCTAACGCCGTTGAACGGCTTGACAGCCACAATGGCCTTCTTCTGTCAGCAAATCTGGATGCGCTGTTCGACAAAGGCCTGATCAGCTTCGAGGATAGCGGTCAGATGCTCATCAGCCCACAGCTCAGCGCCGCACACCTCAGTGTCCTGGGCCTACCCAAGCCTTTGCGCTTGGTGCATCCAGAGGCTACCCCCTACCTTGACCACCATCGAAGATTCGTCTTCCGCAGCGCATGATGATGCGAATAACCTGGGGGCTCCGCCATAGATCCTAGTCCTCAACCAAACACATGCGAATACCGGCGCAGCACCGGGTTGAACGGGTTGATCCGCTCGCCAATCGCCGCAGCCTCGCGCTTGAGCAGTGCCACCACGGTCGGAGCCGGTCCCATACACCGTTTTGGACGCTTCGCGGCGGTTCGACACGCCCGTTTCTCATAGAACAACACATAACTCATTGAGTTGGCAGGGACCTTGTGGGAGCGGGCGTGCCCGCGAACACCGGCGCAGCCGGTGCCAGGCACTGTGTTGGATTCTTCGCGGCTAAAGCCGCTCCCACAGGGTACGCGGGCCGCTTGCGAATTCAGTGCTCTACGCGACAGCGCAGCCCAAAGGACTGGGCGATCTCCCACAGGAACTCCCGAACCGTACCGCCTCAATCCAGCACCGGCCGCAACAGCGCCTGCGCCTCATACAGGGTCGGCAAATACCGCAAGCGTATTTCATCCACACTCAACCGCGAAGCATGGGTGGTGATGGTCAACGTCGCTTTCAGCCGGCCGGCCCGATCCAGCAGTGGCACACCCAATACACGCATGCCGATTTCATACTCCTGATCCACGATACAGAACCCCTGCCCCTTCACGCGCAGCAACTCCGCCTCCAGCTGCACCCGGTCCGTCTGTGTATAAGGCGTCAGCCCCCGCAGCGGGTTACGCGCAAAGTACTCATCTCGCTCCCCCTCATCCAGCCAGGCCAGCCAGACGCGCCCGCCAGCGGTGCAATACATCGGCACCCGCGAACCCGGCCTGATCGACAACGAGGCCACATGACTGTAGCGGCTGCGCACCAGGTGGATAATCTCATCACCATCTCGGGTACCCACCGATACATGCTCCTGGGTCTGCCGCGCCACTTGCTCGACAATCGGCCGTAGCATGCGCGGCAGCTGCGCCGAGTCCACATACGCCTGACCGAGGCGCAAGGCCTTGGGCGTCAGCCAGTACTCGCGGCTGTCAGTTTCGGCAAAGCCTTCGTGCACCAAGGTCAAAAGAAACCGCCGCGCGGCACTGGGGCTAAGGCCGGACAACCTGGCTGCCTGGGGCACGCTCAGGCGCGGCTGATCGGCGCTGAACTGCTGCATCAGCGCAAGGCCCTTCTGCAAGCCAGCGATCAGGTCACGGGGGTGGATAGCGGGGTTGCTCATCAATTCGACTCGCAAGAAGGGGTGAAAACAGCCGGTTAACGCGATAACCGGATCGATAGCGCGATTAGCGCACTAAAGACCCGATCAGCGCATTGTTGCCAACACTCCCTTGCCTCACCCTTGCCCTCCATAACAACGCCAATAAGGAGGTCAGCATGATTCGTGGTTCTACTGAACTGGTCGCCATCGTCGGTTCGCCCATTGCCCAGGTGAAGTCCCCCGAAAACTTCAATACCTGGTTCGCCAACAACAACTGCAACCTCGCCATGCTGCCCATCGACCTGCAGGAAGCCGCGCTGGATACCTTTACCGACACACTGCGCGGCTGGCAGAACCTGCGCGGTTGCGTGGTCACCGTGCCGTACAAGCAGGCCCTGGCCAACCGCCTGGACGGCCTGAGCGAACGCGCAGCCGCCCTCGGCTCGGTCAATGTCATTCGCCGTGAGCGTGACGGTCGCCTGCTGGGCGACAACGTGGACGGCGCCGGCTTCCTCGGTGCAGCGCGCAAACATGGCTTCGATCCGACGGGCAAGCGCGCGTTGGTGGTCGGTTGTGGTGGGGTCGGCAGTGCCATCGCCTATGCACTGGGCGAGGCCGGCATCGCCAGCGTCACCCTCAGCGACCCCAGCACGGCGCGCATCGGCGCTGTATGCGAACTGCTCGGCAATGCCTTCCCCGCGGTCGAAATCGTCACCCGGGTCGACGGCTTGGAAGGCTTCGATCTGCTGGTCAACGCCTCCCCGGTCGGCATGGGTAGCAGCGCGGAGTTGCCGCTGCCTGCCGCCCTGCTCGCCACCTTGCAACCCGAAACGCTGGTCGCCGACGTGGTCACCTCGCCCGAGATCACCCCGCTGCTGAACCGGGCACGCCAGGTTGGCTGCGCGGTACAGACCGGCCCGGAAATGGCCTTCGCCCAACTCGGCCATCTGGGCGCCTTCATGGGCGTCACGCCGCTGGAGATCTGAAGCCATGCCGACGCTTGAACTCGCGCAACACAACTTTGACCTGGTCGTGCTGGGCAGTGGCGCCGCTGGCTTTGCCACTGCCGCCACGGCCGCCCGCCGTGGGCTGAAAGTGCTGGTGGTGGAAAAGGCCGAGCACTTTGGCGGCACCTCGGCGATTTCCGGCGGGGCGGTGTGGCTCTATGGTACCGATCAAGCCCGCGCCGCTGGTGTCAAGGACTCCCCCGAGGCCATCCGCACCTACCTCAAGCAGGTCATCGGCGATGGCTACGACCCCGCCTTGATCGACGCCTTCATCGAGCATGGCCACCAGGCGCTGCGCTGGCTGGAGCAGAACACCGAACTGCGCTACGCCCTGCGCCCGTACTCGCCGGACTACTACCCGGACGCACCTGGTGCCACCCAGTTTGGCCGGGCGCTGGAGATGGTCGAGTACGACGGCAAGCAGCTCGGCCCGCACTTCAATGACCTACAGATGCCGCCGCCTGGCATGCTGTTGTTCGGCGGCATGATGGTCAACCGCGTGGATATCCAGCATTTTCTCAGTATTCGCCGCTCGCCCAGGTCGCTGTGGCATTGCCTCAAGCTGATGGCGCGTTACGCGCGGGACCGCTTGCACCACCCGCGCGGCACGCGGCTTACCACTGGCAACGCCTTGATCGCCCGCCTGGCCAGCAGCGCCTTCGCCCATGGCACGCAGCTGTGGTTGCGCAGCGAAGCCGTGGAGCTGATCGTCGAACGCGGCGTGGTCGCCGGCGTGGTAGTGCAACGCGAAGGGCGCCGTGAACGGGTGCTGGCCCGTGGCGGAGTGGTGTGCGCCATGGGCGGGTTCGCTGCAGGCGCGCTCGCCGACAGCTACCGGCCGGTCCGGCAAGCGCCGCACCTGACCATGTCACCGCCCACCAATGACGGTGCTGCCCTGCGCCTTGGCCAAGCCGTGGCCGCAGCCCAGGGTGAGGGCCTGGTGGCCAACTTCTTCTGGGCGCCGGTTTCCGAACTGCGCCATGCCAGTGGCGAGCATGAGCGCTTTCCGCACCTGGTCACCGACCGCGCCAAACCGGGCGTGATCGCGGTAAACCCGGACGGGCGACGCTTCGTCAATGAGTCCGACTCCTACCACCACTTCGTGCAAACCATGTTCGCCAACGGCATTGCCAGCTGCTGGCTGGTCTGCGATGCCGAGGCGATGAACCGCTACGGCCTGGGCCTGGCACGGCCAAAGCCGGTGGACAACCAGGCATTGATCGACGCTGGCTACCTGCACCGCGCCACAACAGCGCAGGCCCTGGCCCAGGCCATCGGCGTCGACCCACAAGTGTTCATGCAGACCCTGGAGCAGTTCAACACCGACGCCCGTAACGGCATCGACCGCGCGTTCGGCAAAGGCGGCAACAGCTACAACCGCTACATGGGCGACCCGCAACACACACCGAACCCGTGCCTGGCGCCGCTGACCCGCGGACCGTTCTACGCCATCCGCCTCCACACTGGCGACCTCGGCTCGGCTTGCGGGCTGGTAACCAATGCCGATGCCAATGTGCTGAACCGCAATGGTCACCCCATTACCGGGCTGTATGCAGTCGGCAACGACATGAACTCACTGATGAAAGGCACCTACCCCGGCCCCGGTATCACCCTGGGCCCTGCCCTCACCTTCGGCTGGCTTGCTGCCAACCACATCGTCGCGCGCCTGCAGGCGCCGACCACCCACAGGGAGACCCCAGCATGTACTACGAACTGAGAACCTACACCCTCGACCCACTGAAAATGGCCGACTGGCTGAGCCTGTACCAAAGCCACGCGCTGGAAGTGCAAAGCGAGCACCTGGGTAACCTGGTCGGCTTTTTCACCAGCGAGTTCGGCGAGGTCAACCAGGTGGTGCATATCTGGGGCTATGCCAGCCTCGACGAACGCGTGGCACGGCGCGCAGCCATGGCGGCGGACCCGCGTTGGGTAGAGTTCTCACGACGCAATCGCGAGCTGGGCGCGGTGCTGCGCTTGCAGTCGCGCCTGCTGCGGCCCACCGGTTTTTCGCCGCTGCAGTAAAACCTTCCTCCAACGCCTGAGCGGAACCCCACCATGCAACCCCTCGAATGTGACGTACTCGTCATCGGCTCCGGTGCCTCTGGCCTGGCGACCGCCGTTACTGCCGCACATCACGGCCTGCAGGTGATCGTCGCGGAAAAAGCCAACCAGCTGGGCGGCACCAGCGCCTGGTCGGGGGGCTGGCTGTGGATTCCGCGCAACCCGTTGGCCATCGCCGAAGGCATCGTCGAGCGCGACGATGCCCCGGAGCGCTACCTGCGCGCGCAAACCCACGTCAGCGACCTGGACCCGCGCCAGCTCGCCTTCCTGCGTCACGGCCCGGAGATGGTAGCGTTCTTTCAGCAGCACACTGCCGTCCAGTTCCAGTCCGGCAGCCGCATGCCCGACATGCGCGAAGGCGACGGCAGCGCACGCGGTGGCCGTTCGCTGTGCGCACTGCCATACGACGGGCGCCTGCTCGGGCCCTGGCTGCACAAGCTGCGCCCACCGCTGGACATCGTCAGCCTGGCCGGCATGGGCATTGCCGGCGGCGCCGACATGACTGCGTTCTTCAACGCCACGCGCTCGCCCAAGGCGGCGCTGCATGTGGGCAAGCGCCTGCTGCACCATGCCCGCGACCTGCTGCTGCACCGGCGTGGCCTGCAACTGGTCAATGGCAACGCGCTGGTGGCACGCCTGTTGCGCAGCGCCCTGGACCTTGGCGTGACGCTGCTGACCGACAAGCCGGCCAGCCGCCTGCTGGGCGAAGGCCGGGTCAGCGGCGCGCAGTTTGCCGACGGCCAGGTGATCCACGCCCGCCGCGGTGTGGTGCTGGCCTGCGGTGGCTTTGCGCATGATTGCCAGCGCATCGCGCAACTGATGCCCCATGCGCCGGACGGTGACCTGCATTACTCCGCCGCACCATGGGAAAACAGCGGCGACGGCCTGCGCCTGGGCGAACAGGCCGGTGGCAGGGTCCCCACGACTGCGGCCCATGCAGGCGCTTGGGCACCTGTGTCACAGGTGCCGCGCAGCGACGGCAGTTTCGGCCATTTCCCGCACTTGATCGACCGCGCCAAGCCCGGCTTCATCGCCGTGCGCCGCGATGGCCGGCGCTTCGTCAACGAGGCCGATTGCTACCACGACTTCATGAACGCGCTGTTCGCCGCCACGCCGCAGGGGGAAGCGCCGGAAGCCTGGCTGATCTGCGACCACGCCGCGCAACGTCGCTATGGTATTGGCTGGGCCAAGCCCTTCCCTTTCCCCACCCGCCACTATCAACGCTGCGGTTACCTGCACAGCGGTCGCACGCTGGCGCAACTGGCGCAGCGCTGCGGGATCGATGCCGAGCAGTTGCAGCGCACGGTGGACGGCTTCAACCGCCATGCAGCCCAGGGGGAGGACCCGGTTTTCCAGCGTGGCGTATCGGCCTACAACCGGACCCAGGGCGAGCCGTTGCAGGTACCCAATCCATCGCTGCGACCATTGTTGAACGGGCCGTATCACGCAGTGAAACTGTTGCCGGGCAGCCTGGGTACCTTTGCCGGCCTGGCAACAGACAGTGCCGCCCGCGTGCTGGACCATGCGATGCAGCCGATTCCGGGGCTGTATGCGGTGGGCAACGACATGCACAGCGTGATGGGCGGGTATTACCCAAGCGGCGGTATTACCTTGGGGCCGGGGATGACATTCGGTTACCTGGTCGGTAAAGCGTTGAGCAGCTTATAGGCTCCATATGAATCTTCATAAGCGCTGCTCACCCGACTGCCTCCCCTGCGCCACCTTGGGTGGCTGTTGCAACAAACCGCGTGGCAATCGGAAGCCCTTGAAAGTCTCCTGGGTAATCGGGTTATAGGCTTTCTCGGCATTCAACCGGTAGCGCATCACCCCGTCACCCGTTCTGAAGCTCAAATCCACACTGGTTGCTGTCCTGCCATTGAGCGAGCCACGGCTGAGCAGGCGGAACATCGACCATGGACCGCGGTACTCCAGGCTGCTGCTATTGCCGTTCTGCCTGAGCAAGGTAAGACTGCTGCGCACTTGCTGCCCTTGAGTATTGGGCCAGACAATACCTGTGATCTGGCTCGGACCATGAGTGTAGGAAATCAACTGGCCATCCAGATCCAGCAAGCTGGTGCGCTGATTCTTACTCAATCCCAACGGCTCGATGCTGAGCTGCACGCTCAGATTACCGCGCTGATCGAAGAAGCTTTCGCGGATACGGTCAGCCAGCTCCAGCTGCTCGATCACATCGTCGCGAATCAGCGACTGCCCCTGCTGACCGGACCGCAGGGCTTCAAGGTTTTCCTTCAGGAAGATCTTCAAATACTGATCATTGAACTGTTGCAGACGCCCCTTTGGCCCGAAGAACGCCTCGAAGTCATCCAGGGAAGCGTCGGGGGCCCTCACCACGAAAGGATAGCGCCCTGCCAGGCGCTGCTGGAAGAAACTGTAAACCTCAGCATCCCAGCGTCGCTCCAGCTCGCGCAATGCTTCAACATTCAACACTTGCGCAGTCTGATCTGCCACCTTTCGGACTTGCTGGTTGACGGGCTCCGGCAAGCCCGTTGCCACTCGCTGCAAGGTGCTGATCGGGTCGTGCCCTGTCATCGAGAAACGCTGGTGAACAGCTTGTAGAGCGGCCTTGCCCCGGTCCGGGCTGTCCTGAACTGCCCTGGCATAGTCATGTACGGCCGCAATGGCAGCGAGGGTCTCATCGTAGTAGCTTGGTTTGTCACCTGCTGACTGCAACATGACACCAAGTCCCGAAAATGCCCGCTGGATTGCCAGAGCTTGTTGCATCTCGGGTTTGCTACTCCCTGGTCGAAGCGCTTCTGCCTCGCCCGCACCATCAAGCCCCGCAGGCAATGAAAGCGCAGTGTTGTCCCTCACCGTATTCAGCAGCCGATGCAGCGGAGCAGCGGGCCCGGTCAACTGCTCCAGGATCGCGACGCCATGGTTCAGATCGCGGAAATCAGCTATCGAAAAGGCATTCAAGGCACGCCGCCAGCTATCAATGTAATCGATGCTATAAAGGTCACGCAGGCGTTCTGTCAGCACCTCACGGTCGGTGTCCGAGTAATCGAGCTGTCCTCGCTCACCCAACGCCCACTGGTCGATCATCGCCATCTCGGCGAACCGCTGGCTACGCGGTTCAAAGTATTCCTTGAAGCCTCTGGCGGTGAGCATAGGCGCAAGCAAGACACCATCATCGCCCAGCCTGGAGCCAGAAGCCGGCTGGTAGACCACATCGAAAGCTGGCCCCACCTGATGACGCAGGTCCAAGCCTGTATGCAGCTGCTCCTGGGCCTGTTGTTTGAGGCTTGCATAGACCCGCTCCGGCAGCGGCACCTTGCGTAAGGTCTGCTGCACTTCGGCGACACGCTGACGGAACTGTGGCAGCTCGGTATCGGCATAGGCCAAGGCGTATTTCAGATGCTGCATGAGGTTGCGCTGCAGTTGCCCCTGGCCCGGGAAAGCCTGTTGCCACTGGCGGGCCATCCAGTCCTCAACCCATTCTGGCCGGCGGTTCTGCCGATCCTCGAGCATCCGGTACACCCTGAGCGTGGCCATCTGCTGCTCACTGCCTGGGGAAGCGGCGTTCATGGCGTCGATCACACCACTGGCCAAGGCCGGCAAGAAGCGCTTGGAGAGCAAACTCAGGTAGGCCTCATCAATCGAGGGGCCAATAGTGCGCCCCTGGTACAGGCCAAATTCAGCAACACCCGGCCAGGCCATTCGATAATCGCCAAATACCGCTACTGCATCACGGATCTGGTCCAGTGGCTCCAGCAGGTTGCGCCCGGTCGGGTCCAGGCGCTGGTCCACTTGGTGATGGCTGTACTCCCGGCTCTTGGCAAGCACGCTGGCTGCCTTGGTGCCGTTGATATCGAAATAGCGCTGCCAGGTGGCGATGGCGACACAGAACGCAAGGATACCTACACCGGAACCCATCCATAACAACTGGCGCTTGTTACGTGCCACCCTGACATTGTCGCCGGCGAGGCCGGCCTCCTGGTAGATGACTCTACGGAAGGCCTGCTGAATGAAGTAGACCAATGCCTTGCCTTGCCCCTTGCCTTCACGCAGGGGAAGCTTTGTCTCGTAGGGTTGTGCCGCCTCACGAACGAATGCATTGAGCATATCGCCTTGCTGCACGACGGACGACAAATAGACGCCACGTACCAGTGCCGGTGTGGTGAACCGATCGCTCGCCAACGTTTCACGCAGGAATCCCAGCAATATCGGGCGCAGGCCAACCAGTTGCGCATGCAAGGAGAACAACCGAGCCCGGGGCGGTGCACTGCCCAGCCCGTCAAGTTGGTCAAATACCTGCTCGAATAGCTCCCTGACCAAGCGACCGTAGCATTCATCGTATTCGTCCAACCAGGCGTCGAACGAATCGACCGCATCCAGTTTGAACGTGAACCCCAGCAGTTTCTCCCGCCTGGAAGCTGAGAGCTTGCTGTAGAGCTGGTCAAAGCCATCCAGCAGATCGAACTTGGATAACACCACATACAATGGCAAGCGCGAACCAAGCTGGCTACTCACCTCGTACAGACGCGTGCGCAGGACGTGAGCCAAAGCAATACGTTGCTCGGATGTGCCATGTAACAGCGCCGGCAGGTCGATGACCAGCACCAATCCATTGAGGGCTCTCTGACTTCGATTGCGCAGCAGCCATTCCAGCAGGTGGTTCCACAACTTGGCCGGAGTTCCGGACGGCAGGGAAGATTCAGGGGCATTTGAGTTCTCGAATAACGAACCTGCCGATGCTTCCTGGCGGATGAAAACACCAGGTGGGTCGATAATCACCGCGTCATTGCTGACCCACCAGCCTACCGGGTAGGCAAGCTCTTCAACTTGGTGGCCGCGCACCTGGGCCCGGTCGATGCGGGTCAGGGAGAAATTCTGGTCGGTACGCTCAACGAAGCTACTCTTGCCGGAATGTTCATCACCCAACACCAGATACCACGGCAACCGGTACAAGGCTCTGCGCCCGCCGGCACTGTCGAGATATCGCGCAAGCCCCTGGTTCAATGCCTTCTCTTGGGCGTGGACAAACGGTAACGCGCGATCCAGTTCGACGGCCACTGCCTCCTTGCGTTCCGCTTGCAGATGGCGAAAGCGCGTGCTCAATACAATAAGCCCGCAAAGTAGCGGTACCACCACGAGCACCAGGCTCGCCACGATGCGATGAGCCACATCGGCTAGCGGTTGTTGCTCACGCCACATCCATTGCGGCCCGAGCCACCAGATGGCGATCAGCATCAGCACGGCGCCAAGCCCGAGCAGCATCGGCATCGCCAGGCCAATGCGGGTAACCAGGGGCAAGCCCCAGCGTTTGAGTTGTTTCCATAGTGGGTTCATGAGGGCTCCGGATCCTTGTTCTGATCTGCCATTGCTGAAGACGTCGCATAGTGCTGGAGCCCTTGGAAAACCTCGGGTTCCCAGGCAGCAGCAGTGGTTTGCTGCATCGTCCGGGCTACTCCGGCGCATAATTCCCGGGCCAACCAGGAAACACCTCGCGTCGTCAGCAAGTCGGCGGCGATCAGCGTGGTGTGGGAGCGTTCACGAGGGGAATGGAGATCTGCTTGCATCCCTTGCAGCCTCAAGAGAAGCTGCTCTACACCAATACCCTCCAGCTGAGAGATGAGCTCCTCCCGCAGACTGCGGAACTCTTGAAAGGCAGCGCCTCGGTCAGCCACTCTTTCTCTGCCTTTGAGCCAAGCCAGGCATTGGCCATCGACGAACACCGTGCCATCGCTGAAGCACAGTTGCTGTAACGAAGGAAGGCGTTGTACAAACCGCGCTGTCGTGCTGCGAATGGCTTCGCTAACCTCGGTCATCGCCAGCCGGGACGCTATAGTCGCAGCCAGGAAGCTGCCGCGAATCCAATAAGGGGCTGCAGTGATGCTTTTCTCGATCCGATGCAGTAACGCAACATCAATCGAAGTGCCAGCTGCAGCATTTTCGTAGCCAGCGACAACTTCCGGCGGTACCGCTATCAGTCCCGTGCAGGGCCGCTGTCTGACTGCAGGCGCGCTCTGGATATGGGCCCATAAGCCGAAGCGACGTAGCTGGTAGCCAACCGGGTCGTAGGGATCCTGCTGATTGATGAGCTCGGCCATACTCAACACGGCACGCCGCGTTTCGCGCTCGTTGCCAATCGAAGCCCGGGGCACTGGCCTTGCAATGACATCAGCAATTGACGCTGGCTGGGTGCTTGCAATGGGCGCAGCAACCTCGCCAACACCGTTGGCAAGGTCCGTTTGTTCAAGTAACAGCCGCTCCAGCCTGCTCAGAACAGCTGCATCCAGCTGTGCGGCGTCTCGTTGCCGGGTCAAACGCGTCAACGCGTCCTGCGCGGTCAGCGCAAGAGCAGGGGTGTACGTGAAACGGTCCAGGCGCGGCAGTGTTTCGATCAAGCGATCAAGCACAAGGCCAACCAGCTTGCGCTTGCCCAGGAAGCCTTTGGGCCCCGGTTTTGGATGAGCGGCTTCCCAATAGCACTCCACCATCCCGGCTAGCAACGCCAGGGTGACTCCCCAGCGCTCCCAACAACCGCTGCGCAGCCACACGACACCCAGGTGTGCGACGATCCGCAAGTGCTTGCACTGTTTGCCCAGATACTGACAGGACGCCTCTTCGATGTAGCTCCAGTCGATTGACGCCTCCTGTAGCCCACCCAGCTTGACCATCTCCTGGTCAATGGCCTGGTAGGTTTCGTCCTCCATGTCGAACAGGCCAGCCGGTACTGCCGGATCGATCGGCATAAGCAACCGGGTGAGTTGCTCTTCCCCCCACCCAGTTACCAGCGACATGTGCTACGCGCCTTGCTGATCAATGGGTCGAGCCCCTGGGCATCGAACATGAGGCCATCAACCTCGGGTTTGTCGCTGAGCAGCCGTATGCGTTGAGCTCCGATCAGCTTCTTGATCTGCTCGATGGCTGGCAGCCCTCGCCCCGCATCCAGTACCTGGCCGTTTTCCATCACTTGCCAGGGCCTTGCAACCGTGGCTCCACGCATCCCCTGCAACTGTACCCTCACCCATCTCGCGTCCAGGGGCCGCGCGCTAATGAACTGCAGCCTGGAAATACCCTCCACACAGCTGATAGCCAGGTACGGGCGTGGCTCGGCCGAGGCAATTGCCGGTGCTGATATCACTAACCCATGCATCCGCAAGTCCCCCTCATCCGTACTTGCGATGAAAGTCAGGTCATCTGGCTCTCGCGCGGCTTCGTTTGCCATCACCCGCAACACACTCGCTGCTCCCTGCTCGGGTGCTGACCACTGTCGCTTTATTACATATGCAGGCGTCTTCGCTGCTTCATCAAAGCAAGCCAGACGCTCCACGTTAGACACGATCCCAGGGCAGTCCCGCACTGGGCTCGCTAACGCCGGCGGCAGGCAAAATATCAACGAGAGAACAGTGCTACAGGAATAGCGAGCAATCATCGTAAGTCCACTCTCCTTTCAAAATAACAAATACGTCCTACATGACAAATCGCACTTTCCTACAAGATAATCCAACCGAAACAAGCAAGATTCAAAACATCAAACCGAACGAAACGCCTGGAGCCTAGTACATCGCAAACAGGTAACACAAACAAATATTTCCTTACATCTTTGCACTCGACTCACAGCGCACTTCAAGCGCATGGTTTTTATGCATCAGCAAACTTAGACACCGCCACGCGTTTACCAATAAACGCAAACATGTAGGACGCTTCCTACATATGAAAAAGACAAGCAAGGATATCAGGCCATGAGTAAATCCTCCGGCTCCGTTGCGCCTAAAGAGCGCATCAACATTAAATACGTACCGGCCACCAGTGGCGAACAGGCCGAAGTAGAGCTACCTCACAAGATGCTTGTCATGGGCGACTTCGGCCTGGATGACAACCGCGCCCTGGAAGATCGTGCGGTCATGCACATTGACAAGCACACCTTCAACAATGTGCTGAGCGATGCCGAGGTGCGCCTGGATATCTCCGTGCCGTCCATGCTCAGTGCAGCCCCGGATGCAGAACTGGCAGTCCATCTGCAGTTCAAGTCGATCAACGACTTCGGGCCCGACTGCATCGCTCGCCAGGTACCAGAGCTGAACAAACTGCTTCAGTTGCGCGAGGCGTTAGTCGCCCTGAAAGGCCCGCTGGGCAACGTGCCAACTTTTCGCAAGCAGCTGCAACATCTGTTGAACAACGAGCAAGCCCGTAAACAACTCGCGAAAGAACTCGACCTGGTGCTCAAGGCGCCAAAAGAAGACTGAGACAACGGAGCGTCCCAATGCCGAAGCCAAGCAACACCAACATCGCCGTCGAATCAACTAGCGAGGCATTGAGCAACACTGCCTTGCTCGACCAGATCATGGCAGAAACCAAATTGGCACCTGCTCAAGAGGGCTATCAGGTTGCTCGCCAGGGAGTATCTGCGTTCATCGCCGAAATCCTCAAGAGCAATGACCCAGATCAACTGATCAACAAGCATCGCGTCGACCAGATGATTGCAGAGCTGGATCGGGTGCTCAGCAGACAGATGGATACCATTCTTCATCAGCCTGAGTTCCAACAGCTTGAATCCTCGTGGCGCAGTCTGAAACTTCTGGTGGACCGCACGGACTTCCGCGAGAACATAAAGCTCGACGTCTTGCATGTTTGCAAGGAAGACCTGCTCGATGATTTCGAGAACGCGGCCGATATTACCTGCAGTGGCATCTACAAACACGTCTACACCCAAGGATATGGCCAATTTGGCGGCGAACCGGTTGCAGCCATGGTCGGCAACTACAACTTCGGCCCCTCCTCCCCGGACATCAAGCTACTTCGCTACTTGGCCTCCGTTGGTGCCATGTCGCATGCGCCGTTCCTGGCGGCCCCTTCTCCGGAGTTCTTCAACCTCAGCAGCTTTGAGGAATTGCCCAACCTCAAGGAGATCAAGGACATCTTCGCCGGCCCACGGCATGCCAAATGGCGCGCTTTCCGAGAAAGTGAAGATGCCCGTTACACCGCACTGACCGGACCGCGCTTCATGCTTCGCTCCGCCTACCACCACGAGGAGAAATCAATCGAGAGCTTCAACTACGACGAAGACATCGCCGGCCGGCATGACAACTATTTATGGGGCAACTCCGCCTTCCTGCTGGCCAGTTGCATAAACGACAGCTTTGCCCGCTACCGCTGGTGCCCGAACATAATCGGCCCGCAGTCGGGCGGTGCCGTCGAAGATCTGCCGGTGCATCTGTATGAGTCCCTGGGGCAACTGCAGGCCAAAATCCCTACCGAGGTGCTGATTTCCGACCGAAAAGAGTTCGAACTGGCCGAAGAGGGTTTCATCGCCCTGACCATGCGTAAGGACAGTGACAACGCCGCTTTCTTCTCGGCCAATTCAGTACAGAAACCGAAGAACTTCCCCAAGACACCCGAAGGCGTACAGGCCCAGACCAACTACAAGCTCGGCACTCAGTTGCCCTACCTGTTCATCGTCAACCGGCTGGCCCATTACATCAAGGTGCTGCAGCGCGAGCAGATCGGCAGCTGGAAAGAACGGCGCGATCTTGAATGCGAGCTCAACAAATGGATCAAGCAGTATGTCGCCGATCAGGAGAACCCTTCTGCCGATGTACGCTGCCGTCGGCCGCTACGAGCTGCCAGCGTTGAAGTTTCAGACGTTGCCGGTGATCCAGGCTGGTACCAGGTCTCGCTCGCCGTGCGCCCGCACTTCAAATACATGGGTGCGAACTTCGAAATCTCCCTGGTCGGGCGGCTCGACACGCAATGAGAGGTTTTTTCGATCGATTGATGGCGGACCAGTCTGCCAATCGGGCGCCATCTCGGCAGGAGAACGCTTCCCACAAGTTCGCGGCCATCAAGCGCCATCTCGAAACACTGCTCAACGCCCGCCAAGGTTGCTCACAGAGCAGCCCTGAGCTGGGCCTGCGCGACGTCAACGGGCACGACACCAGCAGCGGCGATCTGCTTGAGCAAGTGAGCGTTGATATTCGCCGCACCATCCAGCGCTTTGAACCACGCATACAAGTGCATGCGCTCAAAGCAGTGCCCGATTGTTACTCCCCGCTGGAGTTGCATTTCAGGCTGGACTGCCAGGTGCAGGTCAATGACCACACGGAGCAGCTGCAACTGGAGCTGCTGGTCAACGGACACAACCGCCATACCCGAGTGAGGTGACCCATGTCACTGAAAGACCGATTCAACGAAGAACTGCGCTACCTGCATGAATTGGGAAACGACTTCGCCAAGGACAACCCACAGCTGGCTCGGCTGCTTGGCAACGGCGGTAGCGACCCCGATGTCGAACGCCTGATGGAAGCCTTTGCGTTCCTGACGGCCAAGCTACGACTGAAGCTGGAAGACGACCTGCCAGAGCTGACGCACCCTATGCTGCAGTTGCTGTGGCCCAACTACCTTCGGCCGCTGCCCAGTGTAACGATCATCCAGTTCACACCACGCAAGCAATCGCTCAGCCAGTCACAACAGATCGCCAAGGGTTCAAGGTTGTTCTCAAAACCCGTGGACGGTGTCGCCTGTGAATTTCGCACCTGCACAGCAGTAAACATTCATCCGTTCGAAATCGACGCAGTAGGCGAAACCCAGGCCCTCGACAGCTCCGTGGTTCACATCGATCTTCAAACCCTGGTCGAGCGGCCATTGAATACCTTGGGCTGTGCCAGCCTCGACTTCCACCTCAGCGGTAATCACCGCACCGCCCGCACGCTCTATTTATGGATCTCTCAATACCTCGAGTATGTCAGCGTGACCATCAATGGCGAGGTTCGCCGATTGCCGGCCAGCAGCATCGCCTTTCCGGGTTTCAACCCTGACGAAGCCCTGCTGCCCTATCCGCAGAACGTCTTCGATGGCTACCGGATCCTGCAGGAGTACTTCATCTTCCCACAACGCTTTCACTTCTTCGCTGTGACTGGACTGGAAAGCCTGTGGCCCGCAGACCAAAGCGCCAAGGTACGTATCAAGCTGCACTTCACCCGCCAGCTTCCCGACTTGCTGCGTGTCGGCAAGGCAGACTTCAGGCTGTTTTGCACACCTGCAGTCAACCTGTTCAAGCACAGCGCCGAGCCCATCGACCTATCCAGCGATGTCGCACAGGTCGAGCTGAAGCCTAAAGGTGCAGAGCGCTACGCTTACGAGATTTTCAGCATCGATGAAGTGATCAGTACCCGCACCACGACTGACGGCAGCACCGGCGAGCACCTGAGAACCTTCCGCCCCTTCGAGTCGTTCGCCCATGAAATCGAACATGTACAAGGGCGCACGGCGTTGTACTACCGCTACCAGCTCGAAGAATCCCTGCGCGGCGATGGCGTCACACATCGCATCGCTTTCGTGCGTGCCGATGCCAACGCCTACATTGGCGAGCTGGAAACAGCATCCATCGACCTGACCTGCACCAATCGCGACCTGCCACTGGCGTTGGGCATCGATGACATCAACGTGCTCACCGAAATCACGCCGCCCCTGGCTACCTACACCAACATCTGCGCCCCCACCCGCCCGTACAGGCCGGTGCTGGATGGCCAGTTGCAGTGGGCCTTGATCTCCAACATGTCGCTCAACTACCTGTCGCTGCTCTCGGTCGACCCACTGAAAGCGGTCATTCGCGCCTATGACTTCGCCGCGTTGCACGACATCCAGCAAACACGCACCACCCGCAAGCGCCTCGATGGCATCCGTGATGTTCACACAACACCCTTAGATTGGCTCATCCAGGGGCAACCCATTCGTGGTCTGCACACCCGGCTGAAGCTGGACCAGGCCGCCTTCCTCTGCGAAGGCGACTTGTATCTGTTCAGTTGCGTGCTCGCGCACTTCTTCGCGCTGTACGCCAGCATCAATTCCTTCCATCAACTGGAAGTGATCAACACCACCAATAACGAGCACTACACATGGCCAATCCAGACCGGCAAACAACCGCTGATCTAGCCGACAAGCTGCTCGCCGAGGCGCACCAGTACAACTTCTTTCAGTTGCTGGAGCGCTTGCACGGGCTGCATGGTGATGACCTTGAACCACGCTGGTCGAGCGAGGCCACCCGGTTACGTGTGCGCCTTGCCAGCGACCCGCGCCTGACCTTCCCCGTTTCGGACGTATACAAAGCCGAACGGATGCCCGGCGAGGAACAGCGCTATCGCGTGTGCGCCACTTTCATGGGTTTGCACGGTACTGACTCGCCTTTGCCCACTTATTACCTGGAGCAGGTGGCATACGAGCATGCACAGGGTATTGGTGTGCGGCCGGCTTTCTTCGATTTCTTCAACCACTACCTGCTCAGCCTGCTGCATCGCATCTGGCGTAAATATCGCTACTACATCCGCTTTCAGCCGGGAGCCACCGATGGGTTCTCACAGTACATCTTTGCTCTGCTTGGTTTGAACGACAAGCAGCTGCGAGGGGACACCGCACTGCCGTGGAGCCGGCTGCTGAGTTTTGCCGGCGTCATCGCCAGTCGCAGTCGTGCACCGGGAACCGTGGCCGGCATCATTGCCCACTGTTTCGACCTCAAGCATGTACAGATCCGCGAGTTTGAAACCCGCTCGGTACCCACTACGACCAAACAGCTTGTAAGCCTCGGGCGCAGCAACGGCGAGCTGGGCAGCACGTTCATGGTCGGCAGCCGCACGCGCACCCGCAGCAGCAAGTTCACTATCGTGATCAGCGAACTGGACCAGGCGCAATTGCGCGACTTGCTACCCACCGGCATCAATTTCGGCCGCTTGCGCGCACTAATCGACTTTCTGCTGCGTGATGGTCTGGCCTACGACCTGGAACTGCGCCTTAAGCAGAACGCTCTTTCGCCTTTCTGCCTGCACCGCAGCCGAGGAGCCCATCTGGGCTGGACTAGTTTCATAGATGACCGCCACGGCCAGATCAGCCCCGTCGTCCAGTTCCGGGGGCGCTCATGAGTACGTTGACCTTGAACATCACCAATCTCGACCAATTGCAGCACACCGTCACCGCGCGGCATCGGTTCGATTGCACGGGCGGCACCATCGGCAGCAAGGCAGCCACCTGGCTGATCAATGATCGTGACCAGACCGTCGCACCAATTCACTGCGAAATCCGCTGGATCGAGGGCAGCTTCTGTGTGATCGATCACTGCAATCGCACCTATCTGAACGACAGCATCGTCAGCCTGGGAGAGATAACTGCGAGACGGCTTCTTGAGGGTGATCAGCTTCGTGTCGGCGCCTATCGGCTGTTGGTTCAGTACTCACAAACCGATGCGCGCTCACTTGAGGACCTGCTCAACCCTGGCCAAAGGGTACTCGACCAGTTGATAGCCGATATGCCGACCGGGACTTGGCAACCAATGCCTCCAGCCGCCCGGGATACCACTGAGATCTACTCGGTCTTCGAGCTGGGCGTGGGGAATGATCCCTTGGCGGCATTGGATGCAGTGACCGTTATGGGGTTATCGCACGAAACCCCACTGCAGCGCCTGATTGCAGGAGGACACTCATGACGCGACATCCGCTCGCAGTCACCCTGTTGGCCGTGTTAATCGGGCTTTCAGGCTGCACTTCCCTGAGCAGAGTGAGCCAAGTAATCATGGACCCCTCGCTGCCCATTGGACCGCCCAAGGATCACCCAACCAAGGTCGCGTTCAGCATCAATGCCAGCCCTACCCTCAACGGCAACCCGAACAGCCTCGATATCGCAACTGAACATGAGAGCGTCCTGGAGCCCAGCCCCTACGCCGTGAGCCTGAGTGCAGGAGACCCCTACGCACTGACCGAAAAAGTCGGAACGTTGTTCGAATATCTCCAAGAGCAATTCCCCGCTGTTTCGCCTGCCGTCATGGACGAGGATGAAGGCACTGAGCTGGCTTATTCGCCACTGGAGGAAAGCACACCCGGCAGCTACGACGACCCGACAGTGGTGCTTACCTTGCCGCGCGCTACAACCCTGGCCACAGAGCCGGTCGCTACGCCCATTGCCATCAAGATCCTGCAGCTAAGCGACGACTCTCTGCTACGCAACAGCGTGTATCAACTGCTGGACAAGGACCCGGCCAAGGTACTGCGCAACACCTACATTCGTGATGACGATTACTTGCTGCGCCCAGGCCAGTTCAAGTTCATCCCCTTTGCGCCCATCGAGCCCGAGACCCGCTTCGTAGCAGTAATCGGTGACTACCGAAGCCAGGAAAACGCAACCTGGCGCCAAGTGCTGCGCATTCCTCCACGCGGACACCAGATCATTCTGTCGGTGTTGGTCAACGACACGCAGATCCTGCTCAAGGAAGAAGACTGATGGCGCTATCAGTCCTGCCCTTCTCGCTTACTCACACTGACATGGAGCGCACATGAGTTCACGTAATCCCGTCCTTTGGCCTGAGGGCCTGTTCGTCAAACCCCAGCATTTCCAGCAGGCGGCCCGGGCCAGCGAGGCGGCCTTGCACCAACGCCTTGGTAGCCTCAATGCAGCCTTTTACGGGTTCAGCGAACTTCAGCTGAATGACGAGTACCTCACCCTGGGCAAAATCGCCATTACCCGGGCCCGAGGCATCATGCCAGACGGCACGGTGTTCGATATCCCGGCTGATCGTCCACCACCACCGCCACTGGAAATCGAAGATGACGCTTCGAAGGACAGCGAAGTGTATCTATGCCTGCCCCTGCGCACCGATGGTGGCCGTGAAGTGAGCTGGCCCGACAATGCCGCCAACTTTCGCTACATCGCCCAGGCACAGGAAATCAAGGATACTCATAGCGCTGACGGCGATCTGGTGCAGGTCGACCTGGCCGTCCCCAACCTGCAGCTCAAACGCAAGGCCGAAGACAGCAGCGCTTACACCCGCCTGGCCTTGGCACGAATCCTGGAACGCCGCCCCGATGGCAGCCTGCAGCTGGATGAAGCGTTCTACCCCACCTGCGTGACAGTGCGGGCAATACCGGCGCTGCAACGCTTTCTTGAGGAAATTACCAACACCATGTGCGAAAGGGGGCGCAACCTCGCTGCACGCATTGGCGGAGCAGGCCAGTCTGGCATCGCTGATATTCGCGACTTCAACCTGTTGCAAGCCATGAACCGCTGGTGGCCCTGCTTCCAGCACCTGGCCAGGCAAACCCAGACACACCCCGAACAGCTCTACCTGAGCATGAGCCAGGCCTGTGGCGAACTTGTGACCTTCACCGACGAAAATCGGCTGCCACAGGAATACCCCGCCTATCACCACACAGCGCTGCGCACCTCGTTCAAGCCGCTGGAAGACACGCTTCGCCGAGCACTAAGTACTGTCCTGCAACCGCGCGCCGTGTCGTTACCACTGAAGACACTGGACTATGGCGTGATGACGACCACGCTGGAGGACCACCGACTGATCGATGAGGCTGACTTCATCCTTGCGGTGCGCGCCCACCTGCCTCCTCAGGTGCTACGCCAGATGTTCGTGCAGAAAGCCAAAGTTACTTCACTCGAATCACTGAACGAGCTGGTGCCATTGCAACTACCAGGCATCCCGTTGACCCCATTGCCGGTGGCACCTCGCGACCTGCCTTTTCACGCTGGCTTCAGCTATTTCGAACTGGATCGGCGGGACCCGGCGTGGGTATGCATGAAGACCGCGAACGGCTTCGGTATCCACATTGCAGGGGACTTCCCTGGGCTTGAGCTGCAATTTTGGGCAATCAGGAGTGAATGAGATGGAAGAAAAAAGCATTGCACCCGATGCCAAAAATGTCGAAGGGGCGCGGCTGCACTCGAAGCTCAAGACGCCATTACCCACTTCGATAACGTCTGAAGCCCCTGAGCAGAAGCCAAAGCCAGAGCCCGTTCATGAAGGCTACCCGGCTGATCCACACTTCCAGCTACGGGGGGGCTACGACAATCTGATGCTGGATGCTGCTGCACCACTGTTCGGCCTGGCCATACGCCTGCGCACACTGGATGAATTGCCAAACATCAAAGATGTACACCAGAAAGTGCGCAAGCAGATCGAGAACATTCAGGAAGAAATGCGCCAACACGGCTACGAGCCCGCTCAAGCATTGGCATATTCGTACGCTCTGTGTCTGTACATCGATGAAGCGGTGATGGAAAGGCCCTGGGGCAAGAACAGCTGCTGGAGCCAGGAACCACTGCTCAGCATCTTCCATGACGAAACCTGGGGTGGGGAGAAATTTTTTACGGTGCTGTCCCGCTTGATGCAGGAGCCCGCTCGCTACCAGGACGTACTGGAGTTCATGTACTTCGCGTTGTGCCTTGGCCTGAGGGGCAAGTACGCCATTGCGCCAAAGGGCGAAGAAACGCTGAACGCACTCATCCACCAGCTTCACGGGATGTTACGTGAACTGCGCGGGCCTACCCCGGAAGAGATATGTGACCCCTACACCAATGTGGCTCCGCGCAACTTCCGTATGAACCGGCAATTGCCGTGGTGGAGCCCTTTGGTCATTTCCGTCCTTGCCATGGCCGTGGCCTATGGAATCTATAGCTATCGCCTGCACCTGATTACCACCGAGGTGCTGGAATCACTCAACGGAATTTTACAGCAGTAAGTAGCTGAAATTCGGCACCACTGCCTTCAACGAATTGGCGAGGCTCCACCTCGTTAAAAAATCCATCGTTTCCGATGGCCACGCCTTTATAAATATTGGCGTGTATACCTACTGAAATTGGGAGCACATCATGGCATCACCAGCTTATTTAAAAATCAACGGCAAGGTACAAGGCAACATCAGTGAGGGCGCCAGCACTTCCGAGTCGATTGGCAACATTTATCAATCGGAGTTCGCAGATGAGATCATGGTGCAAAAAATCGAGCACGAGATAAACACCCCGATCGATCCACAGAACGGCCAGCCCTCGGGAAAGCGCGTTCATGGCCCTTACAAAGTCACCTTCACAACCAACAAATCAAAGCCCTTGCTGCTGGAATCGATCTGCAAGGCAGAGTTGCTCCCAGAAGTTGTAATCACACAATACAGAGCAACCAGCGAAGATCCAAATGAGCTGTATTACAGAACTACACTTACGGACGCGACCATCATCAAACTGAGAACCGAGCAGCCCCACGCACAAGAAGATACACCGACGCCCCGGCACCAGGAGGTTGAAGTCTGGTTCTCCTACCGGAAAATCACAGAATGCCATGAGGTCTGCGGCACCGAAGGATCCGATGACTGGCAAAAGACTTGAAACGCCAACACTCCTCTAAGGTACCGGGTGTTCCGGGCAGCTTGCTGCCTGGGCACCCTTCAAACTATCAGACGGCAGACAAGGAATTCTTATGCCTAGCCAATCTGACCTGCATTACAGCTTCCGACCTCTCGCTAGCCGATTAGAGTTCGAGGTGGCTTCCTTTACACTCAAGGAAGGCATTAGCACTAATTTCCAATTAGAGCTGGAATTGATCAGCCATGAAAACGATTTAGACTTCGGTCATTTACTCGACAAACCTGCACTGTTCACCATCTCCCGTGCAAACTGCCCTTTGCGGTATGTCCATGGTCTAATCAGCACGTTCAACCAAGGCGACAGTGGCCCTCATCGCACACGCTATAGCGCGGTAGTCGAACCGCAACTGGCGCGCGCCAACCTGCGCTCGAACTGGCGTATTTTCCAGCACAAGACCGTTCCGCAAATTCTTGAATTGATGCTCCAGCGCCAAGGCATCGCACAGTACGAACTGCGGGCAAGCATGGACCACCAGATTCGCGAATTCTGCGTTCAGGCCGGCGAGACCGACCTTGAGTTCATCGCTCGCCTGGCTGCTGAAGAAGGCTTCATCTACCGCTTCGAGCACAGTGAAAAACTCCACAAACTGATCATCACAGACCGGCTGCAATCGCTCGGCCTGATCAGCCATGGGATCAAAAAGGCCAAGGATGAAGACGAGCGCTTTCTCGAAGTGGACGGGCTGCTCGATCCCAATACGGTCCTCTATAGAGCCAATAGCGGTGGCGCCCAGGCGAAACCCTGCCTGCGGCGCTTGCGCTACAGCGAGCAGGTGCGCACGGCACGTCAGGTTCAGCGCGACTACACCTTCACCAACCCGGCCTATCGCCAGGAGCACAGAGCCGCCGGCCCCTTCCTGGAACATCAATCCAGCGAGTACGAACGCTTCGATTACCCTGGCCGCTACAAGCGCGATGCCGTTGGCAAACCGTTCACTGAAAACCGCATCACCGCACTGCGACACGATGTGCGTGTTGCTGAAGTCGGGGGTGATGATGTACGCCTGCAGCCCGGCCTCGGTTTTACACTTGGAGGCCACCCGCGCGCTGATTTCAACGTGCTTTGGCGAGTAACTACGGTCACTCATGAAGGCAGCCAGTTCACCAGCCTGCAAGAAGAAGCCGCCGGCGTCGACCAGAGCACACGCTACGAGCAGATCGCACAGCTCGTCCCCGGCAGAACGGAGTGGCGCCCTGCTCCGCTGAATAAACCTCGCGTCGACGGGCCGCACATGGCGACCGTCGTAGGCCCGCGCGGTGAAGAGATCTATTGCGATGAATGGGGCAGAGTCAAGGTCAGCTTCCCTTGGGACCGTGAAAGCCAGGACAACGAATTCAGCTCCTGCTGGGTGCGGGTATCCCAAGGCTGGGCCGGAGGCAGTTGGGGCTCGATGGCTATTCCACGTATTGGCCAGGACGTGATCATCCAGTACGTCAATGGCGACCCCGACCAGCCAATCATCACCGGGCGCACCTACTGCGGTGATCAGTTGCCGCCCTACGACCTGCCCAGACACAAAACACGTATGACGATCAAAAGCCAGACGCATAAGGGCGATGGCTTCAACGAACTGCGTTTTGAAGATGAACTGGGCCAGGAAGAAGTCTACATACATGCACAGAAGGACCAGAACATTGTGGTCAGGCACGATGAGACGACTCAGGTCGGCAATGACCGCAAGGAACAGGTCAATAACGACGAATCGATTCTGATCGGCCGTGACCGCACTGAAACGGTTGGCAATGATGAGCGCGTCACTATCGGGCATGACGCCGCTCTCGACATTGGTCGAAACCAGACAATCAAGATAGCCAAGGATCGTATTGAAGCCATCGGCAATCACCGCCACGACCAGATCGCAGCCAATCACCACACCAGTATCGGCGGCAATCTCGAGCAGCAGGTCGAGGGGCATGCCGAGCTTGAAGCCCGGGGCGAAATCCGCAGGCGTACCCGCCGCTATGAGCTTTGCACAGCAGAAGCTGTGATCATCAAAGGCCCTGGGGGCTCCATTCAGATCGATGAAACAGGCATCACCCTGGACAGCCCGACAATACGAATCAACGGCCAGATGCTGAAATCGGCAGACGGGGCAACCAACCTGTTTTCCATCAGTGGTGCGCCGGTCAATGGCAACCCGCTGGATCGTCAGTGCGGTCGCCGCCCCGATGGTTCCTGCCCGTTGCCCGACTGCCGCTGCATCAGAGGGCAAGGTCAATGAAAACTGCGCCCTCAAACACGCTGCCAAGCGTGCATTTCGGGAACAATGCGCGCTTTCTGCTGCTCATGACCATTGTGCTCGAGCACTCGGCCTACCAGCCAATATCCCAGATACTCCCGAATGGCGAGCTGGTCCCGGCCTATGCCCCTTCGGTACTTGAACTTATCAATGAAGTCAGCCGCAACACCCAGCATGCGTGGCTGTGGCGGGGTAGTGCTGTAGATGACCGCCATGACTTTGGGCCGTTGCTGGTAAACGTGTCAGACGCGCCCGAACTGCTTGCTCATGCAATATCTACCTGGATGCCCATTGGCGGTGCCATCGCACTGAATGCCGATATTGGCTTTGCCGAGCTGGCAGACCATTTCTCCAGCCTTGTACAGATCTCGCTTCCGGATCGGGGGCTGGCCACTTTCCAGTTCAAGCCAGACCACCTTGCAGCCTGGCTGGATGCGCTGGATGACGACCATCGGACTACCTGGCTTGGGCCTGTGTGTTCGCTAGCCTGGCGAGTCAACTGGGGGCCGGCTCACGAGTGGAAAACACTTGAACGCAGCCCGACCACTGCCCGTTCTTTTTCGCAAGCCCCACTCTCCCTGCGCAAACTTGAACTTGAGCGGCTGCAAGCAGGCATGCATGAACACTTCGTGCTCACGTTGGCACACGAGGTGTTAGCCCTGCCACAACACGACCGCCACACACTGGCCGACATCAGGCACTGGATTGAAAGCCTGCTGCCGCAACTGAAAGCCCTCAACTTTCGCGACGAGGAAGTCGCCGGGCAGTTCATCAGGCTGATCGCCAGGCACATGTGGCTCATGAGCAACGATGAGGCCGGGAAGATCTACACCAACCTCAAGGAGTCACCCCAGAGCCGCCTCCGCGAACTGCACGCATTGATCGAAAGCAAGGAGCCCGTCCATGAATGACGCCAGTGTCAGCAGCGCCACCTCCGGGCCGGCCTGTAGCGCACGCATCCCCATCCTGCCGGTGCGCTACGCCATCGTGCCGCGCACCGGCGATATGCCCGCCTGCCGCTATGCCGACGCAGGCTTCAACCTCGAACAAGGCTTCGGGCCGCTGCAACACTCTGCCTACACCCTGCGCGCGCTGCGACCGGGCTATGTCTACGTGTTCATGCAAGGCGCTCTGGGCCAGAAGCTGGTCATCCATG
>NZ_NFZQ01000050.1 GCF_002165135.1 Pseudomonas sp. SID14000
AGGCGGGCAAGCCGGTCACCGACCTGCAGCCGTATCTCGGGGCTTTCGGGCACCTGGTGTCATTGCGTGGTGGCGATCTCGCCTACCTGCACACGCATCCGTCCGCCGAGGCGAAGGCGGGGATGAAGGGCGGGCCGGCGATCAAGTTCGGCACGACGTTCCCGACCGCCGGCACGTACAGCCTGTTCCTGGACTTCCAGCACGCCGGCAAGGTGCGCACCGCCGAGTTCACCGTGACCGTCGGCAGCGACGGTACGGCGATCGTGCCGCCGAGCGAACTGCCCGGCGCCGAAGAAGAAACTCCGCACGGCCACTGAAAGGAGGCCCAGCAATGACCACACCGGACAACTCCGTCGAGCTCCTCATCGGTGGCATGACGTGCGCCTCCTGCGCCAACCGGGTCGAGAAAAAACTCAACCGGATGGACGGCGTCACCGCGACCGTCAACTACGCCACCGAGAAGGCGAAGGTGACGTTTGCCGAAGGCATCAGTACCGAAGATCTCGTCGCCACCGTCGAGGCAACCGGCTATTCCGCCTCGTTGCCAACTCCCCCTGTTGCTGACGGCCCCGAACCGGTCGACGAGCTGCGGCCGTTGCGTGAGCGGCTGATCGCCAGCATCGCGCTCGCCGTGCCGGTGATTGCCCTGGGCATGATTCCCGCGCTGCAGTTCGACTTCTGGCAGTGGGCCTCGTTGACCCTGGCCGCACCGGTGGTCACGTGGGCGGCCTGGCCGTTCCACAAGGCCGCCTGGACGAATCTGCGGCACGGTGCCGCGACGATGGACACGTTGATCTCGGTCGGCGTGCTGAGCTCCTTCGTCTGGTCGCTTTACGCGTTGTTCCTCGGCGAGGCGGGCGCGCCGGGGATGAAGATGCCGTTCACGCTGATCCCCTCGCGGGGTAGCGGCGCCGAGGAGATCTACCTCGAGGTCGCCGCCGGCGTCACGACCTTCATCCTTGCAGGCCGGTACTTCGAGGCGCGCGCCAAGCGGCAG
>NZ_NFZQ01000051.1 GCF_002165135.1 Pseudomonas sp. SID14000
AGGCTGGGCCGGATTCCTCCTCGTCGACCACCCCTCAATCAGCGAGGCCTATTTCGTCCACAGCGCTGTCCCCTTCAGCCTGGCCGCAGCAGGCTGGCTCGCCGCAACAATCGCCAGGTCGTACGCCGCCGCGCGCCCGGCATTGCGCGCCGGTCGCGCAAGCGAGGTTGAGGACGGCCCTGCCTCCACCCCCAACCGCGCGGTTTTGGCGGGGGTTGGCGTCGCGGCCGTGGTGCTTGGTGCGCTCTTTGCCTTCGTTCTGCTGACCACCGACGCGTTGCCCAGCGGTTCGCAACTGCGGCGGATTGCGTTGGTTGCGCGGCCTCTGCTTGTGGTCGTCGGCGTAGCTGCGGTGCTCATGCTTGTCTGGTTGTTGTTGGTGAAGCGAGTACCACGCTTGGCCGGTCTCGGTGGGCTGCTGGTTCTGCTGACCTTGCTGGTCGTGCCGTCGGCGAAGAGCTTCGAGCAGAACCTGCACCTCAACGGCGGCAAGCAGGCGAAGACCTTCACCTCCGCCACCTGGTGGGTCTATCCCGACGAGGAAGCCGCCGCGCTCTGGCTCGCGAAGAACTCCGAGCCGACTGACGTCGTCGTCAGCAACACCTGGTGCCGGCCGGCCGGCAAACAAGGCCCGGGCTGCGACGCCCGCGGCTACATCGTCAGCGGTATCGCCGGCCGCCGGACCTTCCTCGAAGGCTGGGGCTACACCTCGCAGGCAATGATCAACCACGGCGTCGGCGGCCTGCGCTACAACCAGCAGCCGTCGCCCTGGCCGGACCGCGTCGAGCTGACCAACCAGGCGATCTACGAGCCGACTCCCGAAGTGCTGCGGGTGCTGCGCGACCAGTACCACGTGCGCTGGGTGTACGCCGATCTGTTCGGCGGGCCGGTGTTGCCGGCCGGGGACAAGCTCGCC
>NZ_NFZQ01000052.1 GCF_002165135.1 Pseudomonas sp. SID14000
AATTCGGCTGTGGATGCAACCGGTGCGACTTTCGAAAATCTGCAGCTGGGTGGTGCCGCTACGGTCCAAGTGACCGACACCACCGACGAAGTGGTGGCCAAGCTGACCGCGACGCCTTCGGTCACCGAAGGTGGCGAGATCACCTACACCATCACCCTGACCAACAAAGACGGCTTGCCGATCAACAATCACGGCGCGCTGACCTTCACGCTGAGCGACGGCAAGACTGTTATCACCGTACCGGCCAACGGCACGACTGGTTCGGTTACCGTCACTGCCCCGGACAACGTCTACACCGGCACCAACGACCCTGTGGTCAAATCGATCGCCTCGGTCACTGGCGCTGATGTCGGCAAGTTCGAGCAGTTGACTCTGGACAAGACCCCGGTCAGCACCACCGTCACCGACGAGCCGGGTACTCCGGGCAACGAAGGCGACCTGGTCAAGGTCACCATCACCGCCGATCAGGCCTCGGTGGCCGAGAACGTCAATCCGACCTTCACCGTGCACATCAACCAGGCGCTGGCCCACGACCTGGTCGTGACCCTGAGCAACAACGCCCAGGTCACCATCAAGGCTGGCGAAACCAGTGCACCGTACACCCACGCTGCACAGGGCGATGACGTCTACAACGACGCTGGCCAGATCAGCCTGGGCATTAATTCGGCTGTGGATGCAACCGGTGCGACTTTCGAAAATCTGCAGCTGGGTGGTGCCGCTACGGTCCAAGTGACCGACACCACCGACGAAGTGGTGGCCAAGCTGACCGCGACGCCTTCGGTCACCGAAGGTGGCGAGATCACCTACACCATCACCCTGACCAACAAAGACGG
>NZ_NFZQ01000053.1 GCF_002165135.1 Pseudomonas sp. SID14000
CCACGTAGTCGCCCCGGCTCGCGAGGAGCTGGACGCCTACACGATCTGTCGCGACAAGCTCGCGGTCGCCCGCGGCTGACGTAGTACGGGACTCACGGGCAGATGGCGCCCGTGATCCCTTGGGCGGTCCAGGCTGCGTACCGCTCCAGGGGCCAGGTGCGCTGCAGACCTCGTTGAAGACTGCGTCCGTCAGGGTCGCCTTCGTGCCGAAGCCCTTGTAGACGCTCTCGGCCGAAACACTGGCCCACTTGGCTACTGCAGCGATAGTCGTCGCCCTGAAACCATCACGCTCGAACAGCTCCTTGGCGGCCAGTACTACGGCCTGCCGGCGGGCGCGGGCCTGCTCCCGTCGACCAGAAGCGTTGTAGCTCACCGGAAAACTGCGGCCCGCATAAGGTTTTCCCCAGGTCTTGAAGTCGTTCCCGGAATCGGCGAGAAGCCGGGCATCTTCTCTGGTGACAGCACAGATGCGACCCCGAGGAAGGCGGACGACATGAGCATCACCGAGACCTATGTGGCAGTACAGGGATGGATCGGCAGCGACATCCGGTACCGGGAGGTGTCCGACGGCCTGCCGGTGGTGACGTTCCGGCTGGCCACCACGCCGCGCCAGTTCGACCGTAGCTCCGGCGGCTGGACGGACCGTCCGACGAACTGGTTCACCGTCGAGTGCTGGCGAGCGCTCGCGACAAACGTCAAGCAGTCAATGGAACGCGGCCACCCGGTGGTCGTCACCGGCCGCTTCCGCACCACCGAGTGGCAGGACGAGGAGGGCGCGCCCAGATCCCGGCTGGTCCTCGAAGCGTTCGGTGTCGGTCACGACCTC
>NZ_NFZQ01000054.1 GCF_002165135.1 Pseudomonas sp. SID14000
AGCAACGACCAGTACGAGAAGATCCTGTCGTACATCGACATCGGCAAGGCCGAGGGCGCCAAGGTGATCACCGGCGGCGAGAAGGCCGAGCTCGACGGCGACCTGAGCGGTGGCTACTACATCCAGCCGACGATCTTCGAGGGCGACAACAAGATGCGGATCTTCCAGGAGGAGATCTTCGGCCCGGTCGTCTCGGTGGCCAAGTTCGACGACTACGCCGACGCGATCAAGACCGCCAACGACACCCTCTACGGGCTGGGCGCCGGGGTCTGGACGCGCGACATGAACACGGCGTACCGGGCGGGCCGCGAGATCCAGGCCGGCCGGGTGTGGACGAACTGCTACCACGCCTACCCGGCGCACGCGGCCTTCGGCGGGTACAAGAACTCCGGGATCGGGCGCGAGAACCACAAGATGATGCTCGATCACTACCAGCAGACCAAGAACCTGCTGGTCAGCTACTCGCCCGACAAGCTCGGCTTCTTCTAACCCCCATGGTCGACAGGGTTTCCTACACGGAGGAGGCGGCGGAGTTGCTCCGCCGTCTCACCGAGATCCATGGCCCGCTGATGTTCCATCAGTCCGGCGGCTGCTGCGACGGCAGCTCCCCGATGTGCTACCCGGACGGCGAGTTCAAAGCCGGCAACGCGGACATCCAGCTGGGCGATCTGGCCGTCGCCGGGCTAGCCCGGCCGATCTCGTTCTGGATGTCGAAGAACCAGTACGAGTACTGGAAGCACACCCACCTCACCGTCGACGTCGTCAAAGGCCGCGGCAGCGGCTTCTCGGTGGAGGCCCCCGAAGGCGTCCGCTTCCTGATC
>NZ_NFZQ01000055.1 GCF_002165135.1 Pseudomonas sp. SID14000
GGCCGCCCCTGGGCCGGGGAGGACATCCCCCGGCCGGCCGGGCTGTCGCTGGCCCGCGGGCGGGCGCTGCTGATGCTGGCCGGGACGGGCGAGGACGGCGAACGGTCCCGGGTGTACGCCGGGCAGGCCGCCGAGTCGCTGGAGTACGCCTGTGCCGCGCTGGCCGCCGAGCAGGCGCCGATCGAGGACCGGGTACGGGTCCAACTGCTGCTGACCGACGCGCTGCTGTTGGCGGGCGACCGGCTGGAGCAGGCCGGCAGGCTGGTGGCGCGGACGCTGGAGGACGTCAGGGAGCAGTCGCTCCGGGCCGAGGTGCTGGTCCGGTCCGCCCGGTTGTGGGTGCACCGGTACACGGCGGGCGGGCCGCCGTCGTATCTGGACGAGGCGGCCGACCGGTTCGAGGAGGCGGGCCGGCAGATGCTGCGGGACCGTCCCGAGTACGGCGAGCTGATGGAGGAGTGGGGCGCGGTCCTGCTCCAGCGGGCGGAGCTGGCGGGCGGCGCGGCGTTCGTCTCGCGCGCGATCCGGGTGCTGCGGGACTGCCGGATGCACCCCCCGGCCGGCCATCCCCGGCTCACCCAGCGGCTTATGATGCTGGGCCGGGCGCTGCTGCTGCGCTACCGGACCCGTGAGGACCTGGTGGATCTCCGGGAGGCGGAGCACATCTTCGGGCTCGCGGCCAGGAACGGCGGCGCTCCGCTGGTGCGGGCGCGCGCCTGGCTGGAGCTGGGCGAGGCGAAACGGCTGAACTTCCGGCACACCGGAGGATCCGACCGGCTGGGCCAGGCGGCCGACGCCTTCCGCAGGGCGGCCGAG
>NZ_NFZQ01000056.1 GCF_002165135.1 Pseudomonas sp. SID14000
TCGCTCAGCGTGAAGGTCAGGGCCGAGTGGTTGTTGATCGGCAGACCGTCTTTGTTGGTCAGGGTGATGGTGTAGGTGATCTCGCCACCTTCGGTGACCGAAGGCGTCGCGGTCAGCTTGGCCACCACTTCGTCGGTGGTGTCGGTCACCTGAACCGAAGCGGCGCCACCCAGCTGCAGATTTTCGAAAGTCGCACCGGTTGCATCCACAGCCGAATTAATGCCCAGGCTGATCTGGCCAGCGTCGTTATAGACGTCATCGCCCTGTGCAGCGTGGGTGTACGGGGCGCTGGTTTCGCCAGCCTTGATGGTGACCTGGGCGTTGTTGCTCAGGGTCACGACCAGGTCATGGGCCAGCGCCTGGTTGATGTGCACGGTGAAGGTCGGATTGACGTTCTCGGCCACCGACGCCTGATCGGCAGTGATGGTGACCTGTACCAGGTCGCCTTCGTTGCCCGGAGTACCCGGCTCGTCGGTGACGGTGGTGCTGACCGGAGTCTTGTCCAGGGTCAGCTGCTCGAACTTGCCAACATCAGCACCATCAACGGTAGCAATGGACTTCACGACCGGATCGTTAGCACCCACATACACGTTGTCCGGGGCAGTCACAGTGACCGAACCAGTCGTGCCGTTGGCCGGTACAGTGATAACCGTCTTGCCGTCGCTCAGCGTGAAGGTCAGGGCCGAGTGGTTGTTGATCGGCAGACCGTCTTTGTTGGTCAGGGTGATGGTGTAGGTGATCTCGCCACCTTCGGTGACCGAAGGCGTCGCGGTCAGCTTGGCCACCACTTCGTCGGTGGTGTCGGTCAC
>NZ_NFZQ01000057.1 GCF_002165135.1 Pseudomonas sp. SID14000
CGGGGGAGGAAGCGTTCAACCGCGCTGCCGCCCAGCTCTCGCTGCCGGTGAAGGCTTGGGTCGTACTGACGCACAGCTCGGCGGTCGGGCGGCTCGACCAGTCGGTCTGCGTTCGCAATGCGTTCGGAGATGTCTACGACTATGCGTTGTGCCCGTCCTCCGAGGAGGTCCGCGACTATGCGCGGGTGCTGGTCGGCGAGGTCGCCCGGCAGACCGGCGTCGAGGCGATGGTGCTCGAGGCGTGCGGGCCGATGGGGGTCGGGCACCTCGGCGCGCACGAGAAGACGGCCGGTGCCGATTGGTCTTCCGCCGACCAGGCCTTGTTGGCGATCTGCTTCTGCTCAGCCTGTACTACGTCGTACGCGGTGGCTGGTCTGGAGTCGACCCGGCTGGCGGCGCTGGTGTGTCAGGGAATCGGGGGCGCTGCCGTCTCGGTGGAGGATGCGATCGGGGCTGAGGCGAAGGTGGTACTGGAGGTTCGTCGCCGGGCCGCTGGCCTGCTGAGGGATGCGGTCGTAGCCGAGGCGCGGGCGGCCGGAGTACGGGAGCTCTCGTTGCATGCGGCGACTGATGCCTGGGCGACCGGGCCTGCCGCTGCTGTCGATTCGGTTGCCGATGGCATCGATAGTTTCATCGCTCCTGCTTGGGAGTTGACCGGTGCGGGGGTTGGGCGCGTGCAGGACCTGCGCCGGCTGGGGTGTGAGCGGATCGGCGCGTATGTGACCGCGCTCCCGCCGCTACCCCCGCACGCCGACACGTTGGCGACGCATTGGCAGTCGCTGCTCGCAGCGGGTGCGACCGACCTGCA
>NZ_NFZQ01000058.1 GCF_002165135.1 Pseudomonas sp. SID14000
GACCAGGCCGGCATCCCGGTGCTGCTGGTCGGCGACTCCGCCGCGAACAACGTCTTCGGCTACGAGTCGACTCTGCGCGTCACCGTCGACGAGCTGATCCCGCTTTCGCGGGCGGTCGCGGGCGCCGTCGAGCGAGCGCTGGTCGTCGCCGACCTGCCGTTCGGTTCGTACCAGGCATCGCCCGAGCAGGCCTTCCACACCGCAGTCCGGTTCATGAAGGAGGCGGGCGTGCACGCGGTGAAGCTGGAGGGCGGGCGGACCGTCGTACCGGCGGTGGAGAAGCTGACCCAGTCCGGGATCCCGGTGATGGCCCACATCGGCTTCACCCCGCAGAGCGAGCACACGATCGGCGGCTACCGCGTGCAAGGCCGCGGCGACCAGGCGGCCGCGCTGATCGACGACGCGGTCGCGCTGGCTGAGGCCGGTGCCTTCTCGGTGGTCCTCGAGATGGTGCCGGGCGACGTCTCCGCGGAGATCACCAAGCGCATCTCGATCCCGACGATCGGCATCGGCGCCGGCCGCGACACCGACGCCCAGGTGCTCGTCTGGCAGGACATGGCCGGGATGCGGTCAGGTCAGATGCCGCGCTTCGTCAAGCAGTACGCCGACCTGCGCGGCATCCTCACCAACGCCGCCACCACTTTCGCCGCCGAAGTCACCGCCGGTAGCTTCCCGGCCGACGAACACACCTTCTAGCGCTTCAGATCCAAGGCAGGGCTGAACGCTCCGACCAGTACTCGTAGGGCTCCTGGACGAACTCGACCAGGGGCCCTTGTACTACGGGGGCCAGGTTGCTCTC
>NZ_NFZQ01000059.1 GCF_002165135.1 Pseudomonas sp. SID14000
AGCCGGCTCAGCCGGGTCATCTGGCTCCCAAGTGGTTCTCGTTGGACACCGGTACCGAGCCGGCGGACAGTGTCCGGCCGTCGGTCACCGGTGACTTGTCGGCGTACGGGTGGACGACGCGCCGGATCCGGCGTGCGCCGCGGGCGGCGGTGAAGATCAGCAGGGCGGCCAGGAACAGCCACATCGCCGTCAGCGGCTGCAGGAACCGCTTCAGGGTGACTACGAACGGCGTGGTGTCGTGCCAGTTGCCCTCGTCGTTCTTCCAGCGGTGCATGTTGACGTCCGCGGCGCGCTTGGTGTCGATCGCGCTCGGCCCGCGGCCACTGATGGTGTTCTCGGTGACCTTGGTCTCGCTCACCGAGCCGACCAGCGAGATGGCGTGCGAGTCGGCGTCCGACAAGGTGTTGCGCTGGACCGTGGCGGCCGAGTCACGGAGGTACACGCTGGTGTTGCCGCCACTGACGATGTTGCCGGTGATCACCGACTTGGTGACCCCGTCGCGGATCGCGATGCCCTGCCGGATCGGTTCGGTGACCCGGTTGCCGACCACCGAGACGTCCTCGGCGCCACCCCGGACGACGACGCCCATGTCGTTGCCCTGCAGGTCGTTCGCGTTGACGCCGATGTTGGTCCCGCCGATCACCTCGACGCCGTACCGGGCGTTGTCGACCAGCTTGCTGTTGGACACGGTGTTGTTGCCGTAGCTGCCCAGGCTGGAGCCGGTCGCGCTCGGGCCGTCGGCCAGCGGCAGGCCGGACATGGTCAGCCCGTTGCGGTGGTTGCGGCTGGCCTCG
>NZ_NFZQ01000005.1 GCF_002165135.1 Pseudomonas sp. SID14000
ACCTTGCGAAAGCCCCGGTTGCCCTCTAGGTAAGCGGTGATAGCCGTGAGCTTGAACTGCTCTGTGTATTTACCCATAGATCCCCCACGGGTTGGATTGGTGTCCAACTTCTTGGGGGCAGTCCAGGGACCGCACCGCCCTCAAGGAATGTGCAGTACCTGTGGGAGCGGGTTCACCCGCGAAGAGGCCGGCACAGGCAATCAAACCTCCCGCAGGTTATGGCAGCGCCTGAACCGCGCCTCCAGGTTGCGATCAGGCATCTGGTGGCTGCGCAGGGCATTCAAGGTCTGCTCGACATAATCACGCGTAGTGCCATAGCGCCCCTTGGCATTGGCCAGGATCTGGCTGAGCAGGGTGTCCGGCAGGTTCCCGGCATAGCACGGCAAATGCCTCTCCAGCACGAAGCCCAGGGCCTGCACCTTGCTGCCATCACCCAGCCGGCAGCTGAGCCAGTGTGGCCGGTACGCCGGGTACGGCATCTCGCGCTGCCACAGGGCCATCAGCGACTCGTCCAGGCTGCTTTCATCCAGCCGGTAGGCAAAGCCACTGCAGGAGCCACCGCGGTCCAGGCCGAACACCAGCCCGGGGGTTTCCGGAGTGCCGCGGTGTTCGTGCGACCACAGGTACAAGCCACGGTGGTAACCATGTACCCGCGCGCGTTGACGCTCCACGGAGTTGCACTCCGGCCGCCATATCAACGAACCATAGGCGAACAGCCATACCGGCCCACCCTGATGGCGAGACATGGTTGTCTTCATGGAGTTGAACAATTGTTCGCGAGTATGTTGCTGACCGAAGTCGAGTGTCGGAGGATATGAAACTTCCCAGGACATACTTTCAAGTGCCGACATAAGCTGCCGCCATTATCCCTGTGAACTACGGATGTAGCGAGATTCGATTACGATGCGGCCCAAGGCCTCTGTACCAAGGGCGCTTGCAGTAACCATAGGACAGAAATGCAAGAATACTCAAGCCCTCGCGCCAGAGTTTCATCCGCGCTTCCGACGACTGGAAATACTGTTTCGGCAACTGTGAAAGTTATTAGCCAAGGCGGTAACAATTACCGCCTTATACCCAGACTTGCAAACTTCGGTTATTAACCGCGTGGTGCGTAGGCAAACACATCCGCACGCATGCGATGCGCATCCATACCGGCTTCGACCAAGGCATCGAGCGTGGCATAGATCATGTTCGGCGAGCCGCTGGCATACACATGCACGCTGTTGAGGTCGGCGATGTCCTCGCAGACCGCCTCGTGCAACATGCCGCAACGGCCTTCCCAGCCACACAGGTCGCTGACCACCTGGTGCAGGAACAGGTTTGGCAGGCGCTGCCATTCTTCCCAGTGCTCGATCTGGTAGAAGTCCTCGGGCCGGCGCACGCCCCAGTACAGGTGTACCGGGTGCTTGAAGCCCTGGGCCCGGCAGTGCTCGACAAGGCTGTGCATCTGGCCCATGCCCGTGCCGGCAGCGATCAGCACCAGCGGCCCGTCGGGCAATTCGGCCAGGTGGGTGTCACCGAACGGCAATTCGATGCGTGCCAGGCGCTCGCGCTGCAGCTGGGCGATAAGTTGCAATGCGCTGGGCTCGCGTGCCAGCACATGCAGCTCCAGTTCGCGCCCGGCATGGGGCGCGGAAGCCAGCGAAAACGCCGACTGCTTGCCACCCTCACGCTCGATCATCAGGTACTGCCCGGCATGGTAGCGCGGCGGTTTGCCGGCCGGCGCGCGCAAGCGCACGCGCCAGACGTCGCCACCGACCTCGACGCACTCACTGACACTGCACGCCAGTTTGCGCACCGGCAGCTCGCCCAGGGCGAGCACACCATCCCAGAGCAACACGCAGTCCTCCAGCGGTTCGGCAATACAGGTGAACAGCTCGCCATGGTCGCGGACTTCGCCGTCCTGGCGTACCCGGCCTTCAACCAACAACGCGGCGCAGACATGGCAATTGCCATTGCGGCAGCTGTTCGGGCAGTCATAGCCCAGCCGCCGCGCTCCATCCAGGATCCGTTCCCCGGGTTCGAGCGCCAGCACCGCCCCGGACGGCTGCAACGTTACCTGCATCAATCTATTCCCAATTGATCCCACAGCTCATCGATACGGCGGGTGACGGCTTCGTCCTTGACGATGACCCGTCCCCATTCGCGTGTAGTCTCGCCCGGCCACTTGTGCGTGGCATCCAGGCCCATCTTCGACCCCAGCCCGGATACCGGCGACGCGAAGTCCAGGTAGTCGATCGGGGTGTTGTCGATCATCACCGTATCACGCTTGGGGTCCATGCGCGTGGTGATGGCCCAGATCACATCGTTCCAGTCACGGGCATTGATATCGTCGTCAGTGACAATAACGAACTTGGTGTACATGAACTGTCGCAGGAACGACCACACACCCAGCATCACACGCTTGGCGTGGCCCGGGTACTGCTTCTTCATGGTCACCACCGCCATGCGGTATGAACAGCCTTCCGGCGGCAGGTAGAAGTCGACGATTTCCGGGAACTGCTTCTGCAGGATCGGCACGAACACTTCGTTCAGCGCCACACCGAGGATCGCCGGCTCATCTGGCGGGCGGCCGGTATAGGTGCTGTGGTAGATCGGTTTCTGCCGGTGGGTGATGCGCTCGACGGTGAACACCGGGAAGCTGTCCACTTCATTGTAGTAGCCGGTGTGGTCGCCGTACGGGCCTTCCGGGGCCATCTCGCCCGGGTGGATCACGCCTTCCAGGATGATTTCGGCAGTGGCCGGTACCTGCAGGTTGCTACCCCGGCACTTGACCAGCTCGGTGCGGTTGCCGCGCAACAGGCCGGCGAAGGCGTACTCGGAGAGGGTATCCGGCACCGGAGTCACGGCACCGAGGATGGTGGCCGGGTCAGCACCCAGGGCCACGGCGACCGGGAACGGCTGGCCAGGGTTTTTCTCGCACCACTCGCGGTAATCCAGGGCGCCACCACGGTGGCTGAGCCAGCGCATGATGACCTTGTTGCGACCGATCACCTGCTGGCGGTAGATGCCCAGGTTCTGGCGATCCTTGTTCGGGCCGCGGGTTACTGTGAGGCCCCAGGTGATCAGCGGCGCCACATCGCCCGGCCAGCAGTGCTGGATCGGCAGGGCGCCGAGGTCGACATCGTCACCCTCGACCACCACTTCCTGGCAAACCGCGTCCTTGACCACTTTCGGTGCCATCGACACGACTTTCTTGAAGATCGGCAGCTTGGACCAGGCGTCCTTCAGGCCCTTCGGCGGCTCGGGCTCCTTGAGGAAGGCCAGCAGCTTGCCGATTTCCCGCAGTTCATCGACCGACTCGGCGCCCATGCCCATGGCCACCCGCTCCGGGGTGCCGAACAGGTTGCCCAGCACCGGGATATCGAAGCCGGTCGGCTTTTCGAACAGCAATGCAGGGCCCTTGGCACGCAGGGTGCGGTCGCAGACCTCGGTCATTTCCAGGACGGGAGAGATCGGAACCTGGATGCGCTTGAGCTCGCCGCGCTGTTCCAGGCCACGGATGAAGTCGCGCAAGTCGCGATACTGCATGCAGAAGCCTCGTGTTGGCCGTATCGGTCGGGGTGCAGAGTGTAGCGCCGTTCTGGCTTTGTTTGGGGGCAAAAATGCATTGGGGCCGCTTCGCGTCCCTTCGCGGGCACGCCCGCTCCCACAAGGATCACACTGAACCTGTGGGAGCGGGCGTGCCCGCGAAGGGCCGCAAAGCGGCCCCAATTACTGCCTGGCTTGAAACGCTTACTTGCGCTTCATCGACAGGAAGAACTCGTCGTTGGTCTTGGTCTGCTTGAGCTTGTCGACCAGGAACTCGATGGCGGCGATTTCGTCCATCGGGTGCAGCAGCTTGCGCAGGATCCACATGCGCTGCAGTTCGTCGTCGGCAGTCAGCAGCTCTTCGCGGCGGGTACCGGAACGGTTGATGTTGATGGCCGGGAACACACGCTTCTCGGCGATACGGCGGTCCAGCGGCAGCTCCATGTTGCCGGTGCCCTTGAACTCTTCGTAGATCACTTCGTCCATCTTCGAGCCGGTTTCGACCAGCGCGGTGGCGATGATGGTCAGCGAGCCGCCTTCCTCGATGTTACGCGCGGCACCAAAGAAGCGCTTCGGCTTCTCCAGGGCGTGGGCGTCGACACCACCGGTCAGTACCTTGCCGGAGCTCGGGATCACGGTGTTGTAGGCACGTGCCAGACGGGTGATGGAATCCAGCAGGATGACCACGTCCTTCTTGTGCTCGACCAGGCGCTTGGCCTTCTCGATCACCATCTCGGCAACCTGTACGTGGCGGGTTGGCGGCTCATCGAAGGTGGAGGCAACCACTTCGCCGCGTACGGTACGCTGCATTTCGGTCACTTCTTCCGGGCGCTCGTCGATCAGCAGAACGATCAGATGGCACTCGGGGTTGTTGCGGGTGATGTTGGCCGCGATGTTCTGCAACATGATCGTCTTGCCCGCTTTCGGCGGGGCAACGATCAGGCCACGCTGGCCTTTGCCGATCGGGGCGCACAGGTCGATGACCCGACCGGTCAGGTCTTCGGTGGAGCCGTTACCGGCTTCCATCTTCAGACGCTTGTTCGGGAACAGCGGCGTCAGGTTCTCGAACAGGATCTTGTTCTTCGCGTTTTCCGGGCGGTCGAAGTTGATGGTGTCGACCTTCAGCAGGGCGAAGTAACGCTCCCCTTCCTTCGGCGGACGGATCTTGCCGACGATGGTGTCGCCGGTACGCAGGTTGAAGCGGCGGATCTGGCTGGGCGAGACGTAGATATCGTCAGGGCCGGCCAGGTAGGACGCATCAGCCGAACGCAGGAAACCGAAACCATCCTGGAGAATCTCCAGCACGCCGTCACCCGAGATCTCTTCGCCGCTTTTCGCGTGCTTCTTCAGCAGGGCGAAAATCACGTCCTGTTTGCGCGAACGGGCCATGTTTTCGATGCCCATCTGTTCGGCCATTTCCAAAAGATCGGTAATCGGCTTTTGCTTGAGTTCAGTCAGGTTCATAAGGGGAATGACGTAATCATGTAAGAAGGGAGAATTAAGCTTCTGGCTTAATGAGGCCGCGCCGCTAGATGGCGACAGGATCGCGTACTGATTCGAATTAGGGATGCTTCGGCGACGGCGTGTAGAGGGCACTGGAAAAGCAGTGCGAGGCCGAATGTAACACTTGCTTTTTTCTGCGTCTAGTGGTTTTGCCCTGCCATTTACAGCTGCCACACACCTGCCAGTAGGAGCAGCCTTGTGCTGCGAAGAGGCCATCAGCCGCAGCGACAACGTCAGCCTTACCGGCCCTTTCGCAGCACAAGGCTGCTCCTACATGGGCAAGACTGCCTTTGCAGAGGCAAAAAAAACCCCGCATCTGCGGGGCTTTTTCACATCACAGATTAGCGTCGAGGAACGCGGCCAGCTGCGATTTGGACAGAGCGCCGACCTTGGTGGCTTCGACGTTGCCGTTCTTGAACAGCATCAGCGTCGGGATACCACGTACGCCGTGCTTGGCCGGGGTTTCCTGGTTCTCGTCGATGTTCAGCTTGGCGACGGTCAGTTTGCCCTCGTAGGTCGCAGCGATGTCGTCCAGAACCGGAGCGATCATCTTGCATGGGCCGCACCATTCAGCCCAGTAGTCGACCAGCACCGGGCCTTGAGCCTGCAGTACGTCGGCTTCGAAGCTGGCGTCGGTGACGTGTTTGATTTTGTCGCTCATGGAAATCTCCAAGGTCGTAAGCAATAAAAACGTTGCCCATCATAGCCGCACCCGTCTCCTACAGGAAGCCGCGGACGATTGAGTGTAACTATAGTTGTGCAAGACGCCGCGAATCGAAACTGTCATACAAGCGTCATAGCATCGAATGGCACATTGCCTTGCATCAATGCCAGCTCAACGGCTGTATGTCACGCGTTGGCGATAGCCTGCTATCGTGGCACGATTGCCGGGTTAACGACCGAGAACAACCAGATCATGCCGCATACCATCGCGAAGAACCTGTCCCTGATTGCCGCCATCGACCTTGGCTCCAACAGCTTTCACATGGTCGTGGCCAAGGCCCACCATACCGAAATCCGCATTCTCGAGCGGCTCGGCGAGAAGGTTCAGTTGGCCGCCGGCATCGATGAAGAGCGCATGCTCAGCGAAGAAGCCATGGAACGAGGCCTGGACTGCCTCAAGCGCTTTTCCCAGCTGATCAACGGCATGCCCGCCGGCTCGGTGCGCATCGTCGGCACCAACGCCTTGCGTGAAGCGCGCAACCGCAACAGATTCATCCAGCGCGCCGAAGCCATCCTCGGCCACCCGGTCGAGGTGATCTCCGGCCGTGAGGAAGCGCGCCTGATCTACCTGGGCGTGTCGCACACCCTGGCCGACACCCCCGGCAAGCGCCTGGTGGCCGATATCGGCGGGGGCAGTACCGAGTTCATCATCGGCCAGCGCTTCGAGCCGCTGCTGCGCGAGAGCCTGCAGATGGGCTGCGTCAGCTTCACCCAGCGTTATTTCCGCGACGGCAAGATCACCCCGGCCCGCTACGCCCAGGCCTACACCGCCGCGCGCCTGGAGCTGATGAGCATCGAGAATGCCCTGCACCGCCTGACCTGGGACGAGGCCATCGGCTCATCCGGCACCATTCGTGCCATCGGCGCCGCCATCAAGGCTGGCGGCTTGGGCAATGGCGAGGTCAACGCCGAGGGGCTGGCCTGGGTCAAGCGCAAGCTGTTCAAGCTGGGTGAGGTCGACAAGATCGACTTCGAAGGCGTCAAGCCGGACCGCCGCACCATCTTCCCGGCTGGCCTGGCGATTCTCGAAGCGATCTTCGATGCCCTGGAACTGCAGCGCATGGACCACTGCGACGGTGCCCTGCGCGAAGGCGTGCTGTTCGACCTGTTGGGCCGCCACCACCACGAAGACGTGCGCGAACGCACCCTGAACTCGCTGATGGAACGCTACCACGTGGACCAAGGCCAGGCCGCGCGTGTCGAGCGCAAGGCATTGCACGCCTTCGACCAAGTGGCCGACGCATGGGACCTGAAAGACGGGAACTGGCGCGATCTGCTGGGTTGGGCGGCTAAAGTGCACGAAATCGGCCTGGATATCGCTCACTACCACTACCACAAGCACGGCGCCTACCTGATCGAGCACTCCGACCTGTCGGGCTTCTCTCGCGAGGACCAGCAGATGATGGCCTTGCTGGTGCGCGGCCACCGCCGCAACATCCCCAAGGACAAGATCGCCGAACTGGGCGAGGAAGGGGTCAAGCTGCTGCGCCTGTGCGTGTTGCTGCGCTTCGCCATCCTGTTCCATCACATCCGTGGCAACCAGCAGATGCCGAAGGTCGAGCTCAAGGCTGCCGATGACAGCCTTGATGTCGCCTTCCCTGAGGGCTGGCTGGAACAGAACCAGCTGACCCAGGCCGACTTCGCCAACGAGGCGGAGTGGCTGGCCCGGGTCGGCTTCGCCCTCAGCGTACGTTGAGGACCGGGTTGCTCAGGCGCTCCAGCAGGGTCGCCTGGGCACTGCGCGGGTTCTGGTTGCCGGTCGGCGTGCTGCGCACATAGCGCCCGTCCGGCTGCAGGGTCCAGGCGTGGGTGTTGTCGGTCAGGTAGCCTTCCAGTTCCTTCTTCACCCGCAGCAACAGCTTCTTGCCTTCCACCGGGAAGCAGGTCTCGACGCGCTTGTCGAGGTTGCGCTCCATCCAGTCGGCACTGGACAGGTAGATCTGCTCTTCGCCGCCATTGAGGAAGTAGAACACCCGTGTGTGCTCGAGGAAGCGGCCGATGATCGAGCGCACCTGGATGTTGTGCGAAACCCCCGGAATGCCAGGGCGCAGGCAGCACATGCCACGCACCACCAGGTCGATCTTCACGCCTGACTGGCTGGCCTTGTACAGCGCCTTGATGACCTTGGCGTCGGTCAGCGAGTTGAACTTGGCGATGATATGCGCCGGCTTGCCTTCGAGAGCGAACTGGGTTTCCCGCGCGATCATGTCGAGCATGCCCTTCTTCAGGGTGAACGGCGCGTGCAGCAGTTTCTTCATGCGCAGGGTCTTGCCCATGCCGATCAGTTGACTGAACAGCTTGCCGACGTCCTCGGTGAGGGCGTCGTCAGAGGTCAGCAGGCTATAGTCGGTGTACAGGCGGGCGTTGCCAGCGTGGTAGTTGCCGGTGCCCAGATGTGCATAACGCACGATCTCGCCCTGCTCGCGACGCAGGATCAGCATCATCTTGGCGTGGGTCTTGAAGCCGACCACACCGTAGATCACCACCGCACCGGCGGCCTGCAGGCGGCTGGCCATCTGCAGGTTGGACTCTTCGTCGAAACGCGCCCGCAGCTCGATCACCGCGGTGACCTCCTTGCCGTTACGCGCCGCGTCCACCAGGGCGTCTACGATTTCCGAGTTGGCCCCGGAGCGGTACAACGTCTGGCGCACGGCAAGCACGTGCGGGTCCTTGGCGGCCTGGCGCAGCAGGTCGATCACCGGCGTGAAGGACTCGAACGGGTGCATCAGCAGGATGTCCTGCTTGCCGATCACGCTGAAGATGTTGTCGGCGTTCTGCAGCAGCTTGGGGATCGCCGGGGTGAACGGCGTGTACTGCAGCTCGGGGTGGCTGTCCAGGCCGGTGATGCTGAACAGGCGGGTAAGGTTGACCGGACCGTTGACCTGGTACAGCTCGCTTTCGCTGAGGCTGAACTGCTTGAGCAGGTAGTCCGACAGGTGTTTCGGGCAGGTATCGGCCACTTCCAGGCGCACGGCATCACCGTAGCGACGCGAGAACAGCTCGCCGCGCAGGGCCCGGGCCAGGTCGTCGACCTCTTCGGAGTCCAGTGCCAGGTCGGCGTTACGGGTCAGGCGGAACTGGTAGCAGCCCTTCACCTTCATGCCCTGGAACAGGTCATCGGCGTGCGCGTGGATCATTGACGACAGGAACACGTAGTTGGCGCCTGGGCCACCCACATCTTCCGGCACCCGGATGACCCGCGGCAGCAGGCGCGGGGCCGGGATGATCGCCAGGCCCGAATCGCGGCCGAAGGCGTCGACACCTTCGAGCTCGACGATGAAGTTGAGGCTCTTGTTCACCAGCAGCGGGAACGGGTGGGTCGGGTCGAGGCCGATCGGAGTGATGATCGGGGCGATTTCGTCACGGAAGTAGCGGCGCACCCAGGTCTTGAGCTTGGGTGTCCAGTAACGGCGGCGGATGAAGCGGATATGGTGCTTTTCCAGCTCGGGCAGCAGCACGTCGTTGAGGATCGCGTACTGGCGCTCCACTTCACTGTGCACCAGGTCGCTGATGCGCGCCAGCGCCTGGTGCGGCTGCAGGCCATCGGCTCCGGCCTGTTCACGGGCGAAGTTGATCTGCTTCTTCAGGCCGGCGACACGGATCTCGAAGAACTCGTCGAGGTTGCTGGAGAAGATCAACAGGAACTTGAGGCGTTCGAGCAGCGGGTAGCTCTCGTCCAGCGCCTGTTCCAGCACACGGATATTGAACTGCAGTTGCGAGAGCTCGCGATGAATGTACAGGCTGCTGTCGTCCAGGCCTGGGACGATGATCGCCGGCGCAGGCGCCGGAGCCGCAGGCTCCACGGCAGGCACGGGCGCCGGCGGCAGGTCTGGCGGGGTCTGCATCATCTCTTCGGGGAGTTCCTGAGCATCCTTGATCGCGACAGGGGTTAGCACTTCATTATTCATCTGGCGTTCCTGAGGACGTTAACGCCCTATCATCTATTGAGCGGCAAGATAAGCACCCATTATGACGCCTGTGTTACACGCCAGGGCAAGCCATGGCGCATAGCTTCTGGCATTCTCCGAGCAGGAAATGTTCATGTCGAGACACATTTGGACACTTTCACGAACGCGCGCGAAGGGGTAGGCTTCGCGTTCATTTCGCCAGCACCTCAGAAAATGCTTCAACAATTCCTGCAGGATTTCGGCTACTTCGCCCTTTTTCTAGGCACCTTCTTCGAAGGCGAGACCATTCTGGTGCTTGCGGGATTCCTTGCGTTCCGCGGTTACATGGACATCAACCTGGTGTGCCTGGTGGCGTTTTTCGGCAGCTATGCCGGCGACCAGCTGTGGTACTTCATGGGCCGTCGCCACGGGCGCCGGATCCTGGCACGCAAACCGCGCTGGCAGGCGATGGGTGACCGGGCGCTGGACCACATCCGTCGCCACCCCGACATCTGGGTACTGAGTTTCCGCTTCGTCTACGGCCTGCGCACGGTCATGCCGGTAGCCATTGGCCTGTCGGGCTATCCGCCACGCCGCTACCTGCTGCTGAATGGTATCGGCGCAGCCATCTGGGCAGCGGCCCTGGGCGCGGCCGCGTATCACTTCGGCGCCATCCTCGAAGGCCTGCTGGGCAACGTGAAGCGTTACGAGCTATGGGTACTGGGTGGCCTGCTGGCGCTGGGTGGCCTGCTATGGCTGCGCCGGCGCTTCCGTACCCTGCGTGCGGAGCGCAAGGCGGCGGGCATGCCCCAGGCCCCAGAGGCTGAACAGGCTGTAGACCACGAACAGGAACCAGGCCAGCGGCGCGACCACCGCTAAGCCCAATGCGCCGGCCAGGTGCCTGGCTTGAATTTCTCAGGTGATGCGTCAATCGAGCGCCGCCCGCGCGGCGCTTCGCGGGGCAAGCCCGCTCCCACATTTGTTGCAACGTGGCCATGCCTGTGAAAGAGGCGTTGTCAGCCTTGGTGCAAGGCTTGAGGCAAATGGGGGGCAGAAATGCCAGCACAGAGATCCAGCCAGCCCACCCAGGCTGACAACCATGACCTGTCAGGTTCGGCACGTTGCAACAAATGTGGGAGCGGGCTTGCCCCGCGAAGCGCCGCGCGGGCGGCGCTCGATCTCACAGGCACCATACAACTCACGCCAAGCATAAGATAAAGCCGCACGGAACCCCCTATCGCTACATCTGCCAAACTAGAGGACATTTAGCGCCTCGACACTGGAGTAAAAAGCATGACAAAAAAAGTAGCGGTGATTCTTTCCGGCTGTGGCGTTTATGACGGCGCCGAAATCCACGAAAGCGTGATCACCCTGCTGCGCCTCGACCAGCGTGGTGCGCAGGTGCAGTGCTTCGCGCCGAACATTGCGCAGATGCATGTGATCAACCACCTGACCGGCGAGGAAATGCCCGAGTCGCGCAATGTGCTGGTGGAATCGGCGCGCATTGCCCGCGGTGAGGTCAAGGACATCCGCGAAGCCAAGGCCGAAGACTTCGATGCGCTGATCGTGCCGGGCGGTTTCGGGGTGGCGAAGAACCTGTCCAACTTTGCCGTGGAAGGCGCCAACTGCAGCGTCCACCCCGACGTACTGGCACTGGCCGAAGCCTTTGCCGACGCCTGCAAGCCGGTTGGCCTGATCTGCATCTCGCCGGCGCTGGCGGCGAAGATCTACGGGCCGGGCGTGGTCTGCACCATCGGTACCGATGCAGGTACCGCAGCGGCCGTGGAGAAGATGGGTGGCACCCATGAACCGTGCGATGTGCACGATATTGTCGAAGACACCCAGCGCAAGCTGGTGACCACCCCGGCGTACATGGAGGCCAAGTCGATCAGTGAAGCGGCTGGCGGGATCTACAAGCTGGTGGATCGGGTGCTGGAGCTGACCCACGAGTAACGGGTGCAAGATTCAGAATCTGACGCGCTCCCACACGTCGCCCGCCAGCAGGGTCGCTTCAGGGTTTGGATAACCGGGCAATGATCCGGTCCAGCGCATTGGCAAACGCCTGCTTCTCGCGCTCGCCATAAGGCGCCTGCCCTCCCCCGACCTGGCCCTGCTCGCGCAGTTCGGTGAACAGGTTGCGCGCCGCCAGGCGGTCGCCCATGTTGCGCTCGTCGAACTCGCGCCCGCGCGGGTCCAGCGCCGCCACGCCCTTTTTCACCAGGCGGTCGGCCAACGGCACGTCACTGCAGATCACCAGCTCGCCGGGCACGGCGTGCTCCACCAGGTAATCGTCGGCCGCATCCATGCCGCTGGGCACCACGATCAGGCGCACGATCGCGAACGCCGGCTTGGCCACAGCCTGGCCCGCCACCATCACTACCTCGAACTTGCGTTTAAGGGCGAACTTGACGATCAGATCCTTGGCCGCCTTGGGGCAGGCGTCGGCATCGATCCACACACGCATCGGAAAACCTCGCAATCAGCTTGAGGCACCCATCATGCCTCAAGCGCAGCGAAAGCTGGAGCAGCTCAAGCGCGTTGGAAAAATGGCGCCAATATTTCAATTGCCGCTTATCCACCCCCGCCACTCAGGCTACACTCGCCACAGCCCCGCTGGCCTGCCCGAGTACGCAATGAACCACCCCCACGAAATCCGCCCCGACCTGGATGAAGGTATCGACCGCAAGGTCCTGGCGACATTGCGTGCACGTTTCCTGCGGCTCAACCAGGGCCGGCTGCAGCGGGCCCTGGAGGGCCTGTCGACGCGCCAGCAACAAGTGCTGACGCTGCTGCCACTGCTGTTTCATGTTAACCACCCGCTGCTGCCGGGCTATGTCTCCGGCAACACCCCCGCTGGCGTCTCGGGCTACGAGCCAAGTGCCGACCTGATAGTCGAGGCCCAGCGCCTGGCCCGCTCGTTCACCTACAAGGCCCGCCATGGCAATCCACCTCGGCCGATACACGGCCTGTTCCTGATGGGCAGCCTGGGCTCGCTGGCCCAGGCCGAGCAAAGCGACATGGACCTGTGGGTGTGCCATGCGCCCGGCCTGGCCGACGAACTGCTGGGCGAACTGCGCCGCAAATGCCAACTGCTGGAGGCGTGGGCGGAAAGCCTGGGTGCCGAAGCGCACTTCTTCCTGATCGACACGCAAGGTTTCGCCCTGGGCCAACGCGAGGGCCAGCTCGGCTCCGACGACTGCGGCACCACCCAGCACTACCTGCTGCTGGACGAGTTCTACCGCACCACTATCTGGCTGGCTGGCCGCACGCCGCTGTGGTGGCTGGTGCCGGTCTACCAGGAGCACCACTACCACGCCTACACCCAGACCCTGCTGTCCAAGCGCTTCATCCGCAACCAGGACGCCCTCGACCTCGGCAACCTGGCACATATTCCGCCCGGCGAGTTCGTCGGCGCCGGCTTGTGGCAGCTGTTCAAAGGCATAGATTCGCCCTACAAGTCGCTGCTCAAGCTGCTGCTGACCGAGGCCTATGCCAGCGAACACCCCGGCGTGCGCTGCCTGAGCCTGGACTACAAGCAGGCAGTGTTTGCCAACCAGCTCGACCTCGACGAGCTGGACCCCTACGTGATGGTGTACCGGCGCATCGAGCGCTACTTGCTGCAGCGTGGCGAGCCCGCGCGCCTGGAGCTGGTGCGGCGCAGCCTGTACCTGAAGGTGAACAAGAAGCTCAGTGATCCGGCCCGAGCCAATGGCTGGCAGCGCCGGCTGTTGCAGCGCCTGGCCGACGAGTGGGGCTGGGACGAGCGCCAGCTGGCCCTGCTGGACAGCCGCAACCAATGGAAAGTGCAGCAAGTTGCCGTCGAGCGTCGGCAACTGGTGGCCGAACTGAACCACAGCTACCGCTTCCTCAGCGAGTTCGCCCGCACCCAGAAAGCCAGCAGCCGCGCCGACCAGCGCGATCTCAATGTGCTGGGCCGGCGTCTATACGCGGCCTTCGAGCGCCGCGCCGGCAAGGTCGAAGTGATCAACCCTGGAATCGCACCGGACCTGGCCGAAGACACCCTGACCCTGGTCCAGGCGCCCAACCGCAAGGAGCCCGGCAGCCACCACTGGGAGCTGTACACCGGCAACCTGAGCATCCATGAGGTGGATCAATTCAGCCCGCTCAAGCGCTGCCGCGAGCTGCTCGAACTGCTGACCTGGGCCCATCGCAACGGGGTGATCGACAGCAGCACGCGCCTGGCGCTGCACCCGGGTATCAGCGACCTCAGCGAATTCGAGCTGTTCAACCTGATCGGCTGCCTGCAGCAGAGCATCCCCCTGCCCTTGCCGACCGTCAGCGAAGTGCGCCTGCTGCAACCGAGCGTTGCCGACGAAGTGCTGCTGCTGATCAACGTCGCCATCGACCCGCTGCGCCACCACCGCGACCTGAACATCCTGATGACCACCGAGCGCACCGACTCATTGAGCTATGCAGGTGTGCGCGAGAACCTGGTACTGACCCTGGATCAGATCACCCTCAACAGCTGGAGCGAGGTGCTGGTCCAGCGCTATGACGGCGAGCATGCGCTGGTGCGCTGCCTGCGTGACTTTCTCAACAGCCCCGTGCTGCGCGGCCACCGGCCGAGGGTGCGGGTGCGCTGCTTCTGCCAGAGCCGCGCCCAGGCCATCGGCCAACGCGTGGAGGAAATTTTCGACACCGCGCAACTACTGCTGGACCAGGGCCTGAACCACCGCTACCTGCTGCAGGTGGCCCAGCACACCCACGTACTGGAGCTGATGGCCGGGCACGTCGGCCTGACCACCCTGGCCGAGCATGAAGCGCTGCTGAACCACCTGGGCGAAGAGCGTAGCGCCTACAGCCCGCTGTATCTGGATGCCAACGCCCTGCAGGACCACGACCTGCACCTGGTGCTGGAGCAGGGCCGGCCGGCCTGTATCCAGGTGTTCTACCGCCTGCAAGGTGGCTGGGCAGAGCTGTATGTGCTGGATGAATACAACGCCCTGTGGCAGCAACGCCTGCCCCTGCACGACGAAGCCCACCTGCTGTTGCCACTGCAGCGTTTTCTCCGCTCGGTGGTGATGCGCCGTGATGCCCGGCTACCGCTGGATAACCTGCGACCGGCCTCGCTGGACATCCACTACGCGCAACTGCTGCCTTCCGGGCCAGGCAAGGCGCGCAGCATCGAGCCGCGCCAGGCCCCGGTCGAGGGTCGCGACCAGCCTTACTATGAGGTGCAGGCGATCATCCAGGCCGGGGTGGCGGGCGCAGCGCATGTGACGCTGTATTGCGACCAGCAGGAGTTTTCCGAGCTGGAGCATGGTGAGCAGTTGTATGCGGTGGTGGCCAGGCAGATCATTGGGCAGCGGCGCAGTGCCGGGCAGTACCGGTGCTACATCACCGACCTGGATTTGTCCGAGATGCTGGATGACCAGCTGGGGTCGACGCAGCTGTACCTGCGCTACAAGCGGGAGCTTGAACACGCTTTGAATGAGGGGTTGGAGCAGGTCTTGGCGGAGGGATCCTGAATTCGCAGCACAAGGCTGCTCCTACATGGGATCGCATCTCAACCTGTAGGAGCAGCCTTGTGCTGCGAATGGGCCGCAAAGCGGCCTCTCGGGGCTTACAGGTCGAAATCGCCCGCTGCTTCCGGCTGGTACTCGACTTCCAGCAGCTTCAGCTTGAGGGTCTTGCCCCCCGGTGCCGGCCAGTCGATCTGCTCGCCCACCGACAACCCCAGCAAGGCGCAGCCAATTGGCGCCAGGATCGAGACCTTGCCTTCCGGCCCAGCATCCTTCGGGTACACCAGGGTCAGGTGGTAGTCCTTGCCGCTGGCTTCCTCACGGCAGTGCACGCGCGAGTTCATGGTCACCACGCCGGCCGGGACTTCCTCGTGACCAACCACCTGCTCGGCGCGGTCCAGCTCGCCCATCAAGGCGAGCACACCCGGCGTACTCTCGTCGAGGCTGTCAATCAGACGCTCCAGACGTTGTACGTCCAATCGGGTGAGGATGAGGGAAGGCTTGGTGCTCATGATCCAGTCAGACTCCTTTGAACAGGCGGTTTTCATCGTGCAGATAAAGCAAAACCCCGCCCAGGGGCGGGGTTTGTAAAGGCTTTGGCGTCACCGACGCAGAACCCGACGTTACCACAGCCGGGTAAATACTCAAGCCCCTGCGATCAGTGTGCCTTAGCCTGGTCGCGCAGGGCCTGGGCCTCGCGGCAAATCTGCCGGCGCCGTTCGTCATCGGCCGAGCGCCATTCCCGGATATGCTCGACATGCCGGTGGCAACCCGTGCAGACCCGCTGTTCGTCCAGCCGGCAAACGCTGATGCACGGCGACGGCACGGCAGGACTGACGTTACTGTAGAGCGGTTTGGGCGGCCGGACCTGGGTGCTGCTCATGTCAGATCTCGTCGAAGTCCAGCTTCTCGCCGGCCCGCTCCCAGACGATGCGCTCGAGCATTTCGCCCAGCAACTCCTCGCTCTTCTCGCATACCCACTTGCCGCTGTCTTCGTCGTAGTCGAAGTGGAAACCGCCGGAACGGTCGGCCAGCCACAGCTGGCGCAGCGGCTCCTGGCGGCTGAAGATCAGCTGGGCGCCGCCCTCGAACTTGACGGTGAGGACGCCGGCGGAGTTCTCCATGTCCAGGTCCAGGCCGCTCTCGTCGAACAGGTCTTCCAGGGCCTGTTGGGTCGCGTCGACCAGATCATGGAAACGCGCTTCACTCAAACTCATTGCAGGAACCTCGAAATTGGCTGCGTTACAGGCAAGCCCGGCAAGATACGGGCGCTTGCCGCCGAATGCAAAGGTTTAGCCGCTACCTTAACTGGCCCCGTCGCGGCTAAAGCCGCTCCCACAGGGATAGCGCAAGGCCCGAGGCCAGTGCAGTACCCGGTAGGAGCAGCCTTGTGCTGCGAAGAGGCCAGTAAGGCAACAGATATTCTTCAGCAGTAACGGCCTCTCGCAGCACAAGGCTGCTCCTACAAGCCGCGAAAGGGCCCTTGCAGGCGGTAAGAATAGCCCGCCCGGCGGGCCGGCCCTTGCATAGGCAAGCCGTCGGTCGCTCGGTATACTCGGTCGCAATACTGCATATTTCTAAGGATTTCACCCATGAAGCGCCTGATTTCCTCCCTCGCGGCGCTGGTCGCTGTTGCCTGCCTCGTTTCGGCCTGCGGCCAGAAAGGCCCGCTGTACCTGCCTGAAGACGGCAAGGACGGCAAGGCCAGCCACAAGTCGCACCAGTACCAGCCAAAAGCCAAGCCGGCCCCGACGCAGGAGCAGCAGCCCGAGCTGCAGTCCGAGCCCGAGCAGTCGCCAGCGCAGTAAGGAAACCAGATGAACGCTTTCAACTACCGCGACGGCGAGCTGTTCGCGGAAGGCGTGGGCCTGTCGGCCATTGCCGAACGCTACGGCACCCCAACCTACGTCTATTCGCGTGCCCACATCGAGGCCCAGTACCGTAGCTACGCCGACGCCCTGCAAGGCACCGAGCACCTGGTGTGCTTCGCGGTCAAAGCCAACTCCAACCTCGGTGTGCTGAACGTGCTGGCGCGCCTGGGCGCAGGCTTCGACATCGTTTCCGGCGGCGAGCTGGAGCGCGTGCTGGCCGCTGGTGGCCGTGCCGACCGCGTGGTGTTCTCCGGTGTCGGCAAAACCCGCGATGACATGCGCCGAGCCCTGGAAGTCGGCGTGCACTGCTTCAACGTCGAGTCCACCGACGAGCTGGAGCGCCTGCAAGTGGTGGCCGCCGAGATGGGCAAGGTTGCCCCGGTCTCGCTGCGGGTCAACCCGGACGTCGACGCCGGCACCCACCCGTACATCTCCACCGGCCTGAAAGAAAACAAGTTCGGCATCGCCATCGCCGACGCCGAGGCCATCTACGTGCGCGCCGCGCAGCTGCCGAACCTGGAAGTGGTCGGTGTCGACTGCCACATCGGTTCGCAGCTGACCACCGTCGAGCCTTTCCTCGATGCCCTCGATCGCCTGCTGGTGCTGGTCGACCGTCTGGCCGAGTGCGGCATCCACCTGCGCCACCTGGACCTGGGTGGCGGTGTCGGCGTGCGCTACCGCGATGAGGAGCCGCCGCTGGTGGCCGACTACATCAAGGCTATCCGCGAGCGCGTCGGCGAGCGCGACCTGGCCCTGGTGTTCGAGCCGGGCCGCTACATCGTGGCCAACGCCGGCGTCCTGCTGACCCGCGTGGAATACCTCAAGCACACCGAACACAAGGACTTCGCCATCATCGATGCGGCGATGAACGACCTGATCCGCCCGGCCCTGTACCAGGCCTGGATGGGCGTCAGCGCGGTCAAGCCTCGCACAGGCGAAGGCCGTGCCTATGACCTGGTCGGCCCGATCTGCGAGACGGGTGACTTCCTCGGCAAGGACCGCGTGCTGAACCTGGCCGAAGGTGACCTGCTGGCCGTACAGTCCGCAGGCGCCTATGGTTTTGTCATGAGCTCCAACTACAACACCCGTGGCCGTTGCGCTGAAATCCTGGTCGACGGCGACCAGGCCTTCGAAGTACGCCGCCGCGAGACCATCGCCGAATTGTACGCTGGCGAAAGCCTGCTGCCGGAGTAAGCCCATGCTGCTGCGTTTTACCAAGATGCACGGGCTGGGCAACGACTTCATGGTCCTCGACCTGGTCAGCCAGCACGCGCATATCCAGCCCAAGCACGCCAAGCAATGGGGTGACCGCCACACCGGCATCGGCTTCGACCAGTTACTGATCGTCGAGGCGCCGAACAACCCGGAAGTGGACTTCCGCTACCGCATCTTCAACGCCGACGGCTCCGAGGTCGAGCAGTGCGGCAACGGTGCGCGCTGCTTCGCCCGCTTCGTGCTGGACAAGCGCCTGACCGCGAAAAAGCGCATCCGCGTGGAAACCAAGAGCGGCATCATCGAGCTGGACGTGCAAAACGACGGCCAGATCAGTGTCGACATGGGTCCACCGCGCTTCATCCCTGCCGAAATCCCCTTCGTCGCCGACGAGCAGGCACTGAGCTACCCACTGGAAGTCGACGGCCAGGTGCATTCGATTGCCGCCGTATCCATGGGTAACCCGCATGCCGTGCTGCGTGTCGACGACGTGCGTACCGCCCCCGTGCACCAACTGGGCCCGAAGATCGAAAACCACCCACGCTTCCCGCAGCGGGTGAACGTCGGCTTCCTCCAGGTCATAGACCGCCACCGCGCCAATCTGCGCGTGTGGGAACGCGGCGCGGGCGAAACCCAGGCCTGCGGCACCGGCGCCTGTGCCGCCGCCGTGGCGGCGATCAGCCAGGGCTGGATGGACTCCCCGGTGTCCCTCGACCTGCCCGGTGGCCGCCTGCACATCGAATGGGCCGGCCCCGGCAAGCACGTGGTGATGACCGGCCCGGCCGTACGCGTCTATGAAGGACAGGTTCGTCTCTAAGCGAGTAACCGCCATGACCGATCAGCCCCAGGTTGTACCCCAGCAGTCCGCTGAGCTCGATGCCGAAGCGGTGGTCGCCTACCTGCGCGCCCACCCCACCTTCTTCGCCGAGCACGACGAGCTGCTGATCGAGCAGCGCATCCCTCACCAGCGTGGCGACAGCGTGTCGCTGGTGGAGCGCCAGCTCAAGCTGCTGCGCGACCGCAACATCGAGATGCGCCACCGCCTGTCACAACTGATGGACGTGGCCCGCGACAACGACCGGCTGTTCGACAAGACCCGCCGGCTGATCCTCGACCTGCTCGACGCCGGAAGCCTGGAAGAAGTGGTGATGGCGGTCGAAGACAGCCTGCGCCAGGAATTCCAGGTGCCCTTCGTCAGCCTGATCCTGTTCGGCGAAAACGTCGCGCCGGTCGGGCGCTGGGTCAGCAACGCCGAAGCGCAGCAGGCCATCGGTGCCCTGCTGGGCGGCGGCAAGACGGTCAGCGGCAACTTGCGCGAGCACGAGCTGGCCTTCCTGTTCGGTGATGAACAGCGCCGGGAAGTGGGCTCCAGCGCCGTGGCTGCCCTGGAATACCAAGGCCTGCACGGGGTGCTGGCAATCGGCAGCCGTGACCCGCAACATTACAAGAGCAGCGTCGGTACCCTGTTCCTCGGCTACATCGCCGAAGTACTTGGCCGCGTTGTGCCACGCGTTACCCAGACCCTGCGCCCGGTACGTTGATGGAACGCCAGCTGGAGGCTTATTGCGCCCACCTGCGCAACGAGCGCCAGGTGTCCGAGCACACTCTGCTGGGCTACCGTCGCGACCTGGACAAGGTCGTCGCCTACTGCAAGGAACGCGGCATTGCCAGCTGGCAGGCGCTGCAAATCCAGCAGCTGCGTCAGCTGATCGCCCGCCAGCACCATCATGGCCAATCCTCGCGCAGCCTGGCGCGACTGTTGTCGGCGGTGCGCGGCCTGTACCGCTACCTCAACCGCGAAGGCCTGTGCCAGCACGACCCGGCCAGCGGCCTGAGCGCGCCCAAGGGCGAACGCCGACTGCCCAAGGTGCTGGATACCGACCGTGCCCTGCAATTGCTCGATGGCGGTGTCGATGATGACTTCATCGCCCGTCGTGACCAGGCCATCCTCGAACTGTTCTATTCATCGGGCCTGCGCTTGTCCGAGCTGACCAACCTCGACCTCGATCACCTCGACCTCGCCGCCGGCCTGGTTCAGGTGCTGGGCAAGGGCGGCAAGGCCCGCGTGCTGCCAGTTGGCCGCAAGGCCCGCGAGGCCTTGCAGGCCTGGTACCGCCTGCGCGGCATCGGCAACCCGCGCGACCGCGCGGTGTTCATCACCCGCCAGGGCAATCGCATCAGCCCACGGGCCGTTCAGCAACGGGTGAAAGCGGCTGGTGAGCGCGAGCTGGGCCAGCACTTGCACCCGCACATGCTTCGCCATTCCTTCGCCAGCCATGTGCTGGAATCGTCCCAGGACCTGCGCGCGGTGCAAGAGATGCTCGGCCATGCCGACATCGGCACCACGCAGATCTACACCCACCTGGACTTCCAGCACCTGGCCGCGGTGTACGACAGCGCCCACCCTCGGGCCAAACGCAGCAAAGGCACAGACTCATGAGCATCAAGCTGATCACCTTCGACCTCGACGACACCTTATGGGATACCGCGCCGGTGATTGCCAGCGCGGAAGTCGTGCTGCGCGACTGGCTCGAAGCCAACGCCCCAATCCTTGGCGGCGTGCCGGTTGAACACCTGTTCGCCATCCGCGAGCGCCTGGTGCAGGCCGAGCCCGGCCTGAAGCACCGCATCAGCGCCCTGCGCCGACGGGTGCTGTTCCACGCTCTGGAAGAAGTCGGCTATAGCGAGAAGCATGCGCAGGAGCTGGCCAACGAAGGCTTCGAAGTATTCCTGCATGCCCGCCACCAGGTGGAGATTTTCCCGGAGGTGCAGCCGGTGCTGGAGATCCTGCGCCATCACTACATCCTGGGAGTGGTCACCAACGGCAATGCCGACGTGAGCCGGTTAGGGCTGGCGGACTATTTCCGCTTCGCCCTGTGTGCCGAGGACCTCGGCATTGGCAAGCCGGACCCGGCGCCGTTCCTCGAAGCCCTGCGCCGCGGTGACGTGAAGGCCAGCGCGGCGGTGCACATCGGTGATCATCCAGGCGATGACATCGCCGGCGCCCAACGTGCCGGGCTGCGGGCGGTGTGGTTCAACCCGCTGGGCAAGACCTGGGTAGGCGAGCAGGCGCCGGATGCCGAGATCCAGCGCCTGTCGCAGTTGCCCGACATCCTCGCGCGCTGGCGCTGACAGGGGCCGCTGCGCGGCCCATTCGCGGGTAAACCCGCTCCCACAGGTTCACCACTGCCCTCCGGTCCTGCGCCGTCCCTGTGGGAACGGGCGTGCCCGCGAAGAGGCCGGCACAGGCAACACAAAACCCACAGGCACAAAAAAGCCCGCAGCGACGGCGGGCTTTTTTAGATCAGCCACTCAGATAGGGCGGCTGCCGTACTTGTTGTCCGGCTTCTTGGGCGGGTCGGCGACCACGTTGGCCTCGACTTCCTGAACCTTGCCGCCGCGGGCGAGGAACTCTTCCATGGCCTTGGCCAGGGCGTCACGCTCTTTCTGCTTGGCTTCCATGCTCGGCATCTCGTCTACCGAGACCGCCGCCTTGGATTTGCCCTTGGCAACGGGTGCCGGACTGCTGTCGTCATCGCCAGCGTCTTCGGCGCCATCGTCGGCTGCCGCTTCGAGGCCTTCATCGCCCTCGTCTTCGTCGCCTACTTCGAGGTCATCATTTTCCAGATCGTCGTCGCTCATGTTCTACCTCATGACTTGCGAAAAGCAGGTTAGTTATAGACCAGTGCAGCCGTAGACCGGCAGCCACCAGTGAAAATTCAACTGGCCGTGGGTTAGGCCACTGCCCCAGGGTCGGCGCTCCTGATGGGAGGCGGCACCCAGCAGGCCCTGCTCCTGGCAGGACCTGACAAATCCTTTAGCCCCTGCTGGCCACACGCTATTGGCAAGCCTAGCAAAGGCTGGCGAAGCGTGTGGACTACTCGTCACACACCCTTCGGCGCGCATTCTAGCGCGCCAGCAGAAAAAGCAAAGCATCATGAATGCTCTGCGTTTTGTAAGTTTTCTGCCTACGTCGCGAACGTGTCGGATAAACCGTTTGCCGTACTGGAAATGCTAAAAACCTGGCAAAAAAAATGCCCGGCAAGCCGGGCAAGTTTTTACCGCACCGCGGTTACAGGTTGTAGCCGCGCTCGTTGTGCTGAGCCAGGTCGAGGCCGACCGACTCTTCTTCTTCGCTGACCCGCAGGCCCATCACCAGATCCAGCACCTTGAGGATCACATAGGTGACGATGGCGGTATAGGCCACGGTGAAGATCACGCCCTTGGCCTGGATCCAGACTTGGGCTCCGATGTCGGTGACCGCGCCAAAGCCACCCAGGGCCGGTGCCGCGAACACGCCAGTGAGGATGGCACCGATGATGCCGCCGATACCGTGCACGCCAAAGGCATCCAGCGAGTCGTCATAGCCCAGTTTGCGCTTGAGGCTGGTGGCGCAGAAGTAGCAGATCACGCCCGAGACCAGGCCGATCACCAGGGCGCCCATCGGGCCTACGGTACCGGCAGCCGGGGTGATGGCGACCAGGCCGGCGACCACACCCGAGGCGATGCCCAGGGCGCTCGGTTTGCCGTGGCCGACCCACTCGGCGAACATCCAGCCCAGGGCCGCGGCGGCGGTGGCGATCTGGGTCACCAGCATGGCCATGCCGGCGGTGCCGTTGGCGGCAGCGGCAGAGCCTGCGTTGAAGCCGAACCAGCCGATCCACAGCATGGCCGCGCCCATCAGGGTGTAGCCCAGATTGTGCGGGGCCATCGGGGTGGTCGGGTAGCCCTTGCGCTTGCCCAGCACCAGGCAGCAGACCAGGCCAGCGATACCGGCGTTGATGTGCACTACGGTGCCGCCGGCGAAGTCCAGCACACCCCAGTCCCACATCAACGCACCGTCACCGCTCCAGACCATGTGCGCGATCGGCGCATAGACCAGGGTGAACCAGATGCCCATGAACACCAGCATCGCGGAGAACTTCATGCGCTCGGCGAAGGCACCGACGATCAGCGCCGGGGTGATGATGGCGAAGGTCATCTGGAAGGTGATGAATACCGCTTCAGGGAACAGCGCGGCAGCCGAGGTCAGGTTCGAGGGCGTGACGCCGCTGAGGAACGCCTTGGAGAAGCCGCCGACGAAGGAATTGAAGTTGAGCACACCCTTTTCCATACCGGTGGTATCGAAGGCCATGCTGTAGCCGTAGACGACCCAGAGAATGCTCATCAGGCCAGTGATTGCAAAACACTGCATCATCACCGACAGCACGTTCTTGGAACGCACCATGCCGCCATAGAACAGGGCCAGGCCCGGAACGGTCATGAACAGCACCAGCGCCGTTGCGGTCAGCATCCAGGCGGTGTCGCCGGAGTTCAGCGCTGGGGCAGCTTCCTCCGCCAGGGCAAGCCCGGGCATTACGAGGGACAATAGGGCTCCTAGCCCTGCGATCTTACGCAGAGTCATGTTGTTTTCTCCTGGGGCGTTGGGTTTGGTGAGGCTTTGTTGCTGCTTAGATCGCGTCGGTATCGGTTTCGCCGGTACGGATACGGATCGCCTGCTCCAGATTCACCACGAAAATCTTGCCGTCACCGATCTTGCCGGTGTTGGCTGCCTTGGTGATGGCTTCGATTACCCGATCAAGGTCCTTGTCATCGATGGCAACATCGATCTTCACCTTGGGCAGGAAATCGACCACGTATTCAGCACCGCGATACAGCTCAGTGTGGCCCTTCTGCCGACCGAAGCCTTTGACTTCGGTGACGGTGATGCCCTGCACGCCGATTTCCGACAGCGACTCGCGCACGTCGTCCAGCTTGAACGGCTTGATGATGGCTGTGACTAGCTTCATGAAACTCTCTCCCGATTTGGTGGACTTGCCCCAGGAAAACAAACCCGTCTCAAGTCTAAGCGCAGCGGTTGGCTTTGTAACGCGTCGTCGGCATCCGGCTCCGCGTGCGCACTGCCTGGTCACAAGGAACTGCATCAGTGCATGGCTCGTACTGGTCTTTGCAGAAACCTTGCCAGTTCTGCCAAAGCACGCGAAAACAGTGGGTTATGTGAATTGGTCGGGATTGGCCAGTCGCCAGCATGGAAAACATGCACAATTTCGGTGCGCCTCGACCTGACGCATTGCTCGAAAAATGTGCAGTTAAGAGGAGAGCTGCTTTCTGCTGGAGCCAGCGACGCAGCCGGATGCTCATGCATGCGTGCTACACTGCCGGCCATTTCCCAGCATCAGTGGACAGCCCCATGCTCGCGCCCAAAGCCCTTCTCGACGCCCTGAGCGACCAGGCCTCGCGCCTGTTCAGCAGCGATAGCGCCCAGCCCCGCGCAGAACTGGAAAGCCAGTTCAAGGTGCTGATGCAAGGTGCCTTCAACAAGCTGGACCTTGTCAGCCGCGAAGAATTCGACAGCCAGATGGTCGTACTGGCGCGCACCCGTGCACGCCTCGAGGCCCTGGAAAAACAAGTAGCCGAGCTGGAAGCCCGGCTTGACCCGACCCCACAGGATGAGTGAATGCAGCCCTCCAGCGCTTACCCGGTATTGTTGTTCTCCTACGGCACCTTGCAGGACAAGGCCGTGCAACTGGCCAACTTCGGCCGCGAACTGAGCGGACAGGTCGACCGCATGCTGGGCTACCGCCAGGACTGGGTCGAGATCACCGACCCGGCCGTGCTCGCGGCCAGCGGCAAGTCCCATCACCCTATCGTTACCCCCAGCAGCCAGGCCGACGACAGCGTGGCCGGCATGGTCTTCCAGATCAGCGAGGAAGAGCTGGCGGCGGCGGACCGCTATGAAGTCGCCGACTACAAGCGCGTCGCCGTCACCCTCGCTTCGGGCCTGACCGCCTGGGTCTATGTACGCGCCTGAGTCTCTCGGGCGTGCAGCAGGCACGAATCCAACGGGGTGAGAATGCAGGGGAAATCCCTGCCTGAAAAATCACGACGCACACTTCTTGCGCCGCTCCGGGCCGCGCTCGCTATTCTTGCATAGCCGCAGGAAGCGGCCCTTTTCAGCGACAACGGAGCGTCCATGTCCCTAGCCCTCGTCCACAGCCGCGCCCAGGTGGGCGTGCAGGCACCGGCGGTCAGCGTCGAAACCCACCTGGCCAACGGCTTGCCCCATCTCACGCTGGTCGGCCTGCCGGAAACCACAGTCAAAGAGAGCAAGGACCGGGTACGCAGCGCCATCGTCAACTCCGGGCTGAACTACCCGCAGCGGCGCATCACCCAGAACCTCGCCCCCGCCGACCTGCCCAAGGACGGCGGGCGTTATGACCTGGCCATTGCCCTGGGCATCCTTGCCGCCGACGGCCAGGTGCCAACGGCCACCCTTGCCGAGGTCGAATGCCTGGGTGAACTGGCGCTGTCTGGCAAGTTGCGCCCGGTGCAGGGTGTGTTGCCCGCGGCACTGGCGGCACGCGAAGCAGGCCGGGCGCTGGTGGTGCCACGGGAGAACGCCGAGGAGGCCAGCCTGGCAGGCGGGCTGGTGGTGTATGCGGTGGGGCACCTGCTGGAGCTGGTCGCCCACCTGAACGGCCAGGTGCCGTTGCCGCCGTATGCCGCCAACGGCCTGATCCTGCAGCAACGCCCGTACCCGGACCTGAGCGAGGTGCAGGGCCAACTGGCGGCCAAACGCGCACTGCTACTAGCTGCGGCCGGGGCGCACAACCTGCTGTTCACCGGGCCTCCCGGTACCGGCAAGACCCTGCTCGCCAGCCGTCTGCCGGGGCTGCTGCCACCGCTGGACGAGCACGAGGCGCTGGAAGTGGCAGCAATCCAGTCGGTCAGTGGCCATACGCCACTGAGCAGCTGGCCGCAGCGGCCTTTTCGCCATCCGCACCACTCCGCCTCCGGTCCTGCGCTGGTCGGCGGCAGCAGCCGGCCGCAACCGGGCGAAATCACCCTCGCCCACCATGGCGTGCTGTTCCTGGATGAACTGCCGGAATTCGAGCGGCGTGTGCTGGAAGTGTTGCGCGAGCCGCTGGAGTCGGGCGAGATCGTGATCGCCCGGGCCCGCGACAAGGTGCGTTTCCCCGCACGTTTCCAGCTGGTGGCGGCAATGAACCCCTGCCCTTGCGGCTACCTGGGCGACCCCACTGGCCGCTGCCGCTGTAGCACCGAGCAGATCGCGCGGTATCGCAACAAGCTGTCCGGGCCGTTGCTGGACCGTATCGACCTGCACCTGACCGTGGCCCGGGAGAGCACCACGCTGAACAACCAGCCCTGCGGCGAAACCAGTGCCGATGTCGCGGCCAAGGTGGCCGAGGCACGTGAACTGCAACAGCAGCGGCAAGGGTGTGCGAATGCGTTTCTCGACCTTGAGGGTTTGCGCCGCCATTGTGGGTTGGTGGCGGCGGATCAGGTCTGGCTGGAGGGAGCCTGTGAGCGGCTGACCCTGTCGTTGCGCGCGGCTCACCGGTTGCTGAAGGTGGCGCGCACTCTGGCGGATCTGGAGGGTAGCCAGGCAATTGGCCGGGCACATCTGGCCGAGGCGCTGCAGTACCGGCCAGGGAGCAGTTAGATTGCGGCGAGCATTACCTCGCTACAAGCATATTGATTGCGCAAGTATGCTGAGATGGCTGTTGAAGCTATCGGCCTCTTCGCGGGCTTGCCCGCTCCCACAGGTACTGCACAGCTCTTGAGACCAGCGCAGTACCTGTGGGAGCGGGTTCACCCGCGAAAGGGCCGCTACAGGCTTCACTGGCTGCCCACCAAAGCATCCTCAACCACCTTCAGCAGCACCTCTTCGGAAAATGGCTTGCCCAGGCACACCAGTGCCCCAAGCGCCATCGCCGCCCGCACCGCCCCTTCATCCCAATGCGCCGACATGCAGATCACCGGCAAACGCCACCCCAGCCGGGCCAGCTCGCGTTGCACCGCCAGCCCGCTCATCCCAGGCATCTTCAGATCAAGCAGCACACACCCCGCCTGCCGCGCCAATGCCGAGGCCAGGAACAGGTCCCCCGCAGCGAACGACAAGGTCTCGAGCCCAGCCGAACGCAGCAGGTTGCCCAGGCTTTTGCGCACCGACGCATCGTCGTCGACGATGCACACCGCTCTGCTCATGCGCCGCCCAGGCCCTCAGGCCGCGACCCGATGACGTTGTGCATGGCCACCAGCTCCAGCAGCGAGCGTGACTGCATCTTGTTCATGATGTTCTTCTTGTGAACCTTGGTCGTCACCTCGCTGGTGCCGATCTGCCTGGCGATCTGCTTGTGCGACAGGCCGCCGACCACCAGCGAGAACACCTGGCGCTCGCGCTGGGTCAGGCGCTGGTACTTTTCCTCCACCTGTCGCGCATGGCGCCACTTGCGCCCTTCGACCACGGCACGCGTGCGCACCGCCTGCAGCAGTCTCAGCAGCTGGTCTTCGTCGAACGGTTTGGTCAGGAACTCCACGGCTCCGGCACGCATGGCCTGGACGGTCATCGGGATAGTGCCGAAGCCGGTCATGAACACGATCGGCCAGGGCAGCGCCAGCCGGCGCAGCGCGTCTTGTACATCCAGGCCGCTGGAATCGGGCAGGTGCATGTCCAGCAAGAGGCAGGCATAGGGGGTTTCCAGGCGGGCCTCGAACAGCGCCTCGGCACTGGCGAACAAATGATGCGGGATGTCCTGCGAGCGCAGCAGACGGCCCAACGCCGTGCGCACCGACGGGTCGTCATCCACCACCAGCACAGGCACGTTCAAGCGCTCATCGAACAGCTCGACAGTGTCGGCCACGGCGCACAGCGGCGACTTGTCCAGCGCCTTGCCAGGTACTTCGAGGCTGATCTCGGCGGCCAGGCGGTAGCCCCGGCGCGGCACGGTCTGGATCAGGTCGCGGTCGCCAAAGGCCTTGCGCAGCAAGGACACCTGCACCTGCAGATTGTTGTCCTCAACCACCGTGCCGGCCCACACCTGGCTGAACAGCTCGTCCTTGCCGACCACCCGACCCTTGGCCTTGATCAGCGTCGCCAGCACCTCGAAGGCACGCCCGCCCAACAGGATCGGCTTGCCGTCAACAAAGGCTTCGCGCCGCTCCAGCGACACCTGGGCATTACCTATCCGGATCATGGCTTCCTCGCGCGGGCAAAGGCGTTTTCGCAGCCCCGCCAGCCTAGGCCTGCGTACGCATTCAGACAATTATCCCGAGGGATAGGTTGGCCTGAGGACTATACAAAAGCCCGTCAGCCCCCAGGGGACGATAACGGACAACAGCGTGCCCGTTCCTGCCAAGCAGGCTGCAGCCCGCATCCGTACTGGGCCCGCTGCGTATACTCGCGCATCAGGATGTCGCTAGCAGGGGGTGCTTTATGCTCGATGAACGCCTTGCCCACAGGCCCATCGATTACGACCAGTCGGTCGACGAGGGCTGGCTGAACCGGTGCGACATCAGCGCGCTGGGCCAGGAAGGCGAGCTCAGCTACTTCCGCCTGAGCGACCCTGCCACCCGCCAGGCCTGGATCGCCGTGCGCGCCCCGCGCGAGGCCCCCGCCGCCTGTCAGCGCCTGGAACGTGACTACCGCCTGCAACTGGACCCACAGTGGGCAGTGATCCCCTCGGCGTTCGTGCGTTCGGCCGAAGGCCCGCTGCTGGTGTACCCGACCGGTCGCTCCATCGCCGACCTGATCGCTGAGGGCCCGACGGCCCTGGCTCCGTTTCTCGAGATCGCGGTGAACGCGGCCAATGCCTTGGCCCTGGCCCACGAACGCAATGTGCTGCACGGCGCACTACAGCCCGAACATGTGTGCCTGCACGCCAACCAGCAGGTACGGCTGAGCTGCTTTCGCGCCGACCCGCCGGAGTTGATCAGCAAACAGGGCTCCCCACTCGGCAACTGGGCGTACCTGGCACCGGAACAGATCTGCCCGCACGGTAGCAGCAGCGACCGACGCACCGACATCTATGCCCTGGGCGCAATCCTCTACCAGCTACTGCTGGGCGAACTGCCTCTGACGGGGCGCGACACCCAGCACTGGCGCCAGCTGCATGCCGGCGTGCAGCCGCGAGCAGCCTGCGAAGTGGACAACAATGTGCCGCCCCCCCTCAGCCGGATCCTGGCCAAGGCCTTGTCCAAAGAACCGGACGCCCGCTACCAGAGTGCCCGGGCCCTGGCGGTAGACCTGGCCCACTGCCAGCGGCAGTGGGCCGCCAGCAAGACCATGGAGGCCTTCGAACCAGGCTGTGCCGACCCGGTCACGCCCAGCCGCGCACGCTTGTATGGCCGCTGCGCCGAACAGAAGGCCATCGCCCTGCTGCTCAAGACCCTGCGCCGCGACAGCAAGCCACATGCCCTGTTCATCAACGGCGCCGCCGGCATGGGCAAGTCAAGCCTGGTCGAGGCTGCGCTCAAGGCCAACGCCGAGGGTTACTGGGCGGTCGGCAAGTGCAGCAGTATGGCCCAGGCCGTGCCCTACGCACCCTGGGTCGAAATTCTCGGCGCGCTGACCACCCAGTTGCTGGCCAAGAACAGCCAGGACCTCGACACCCTGCGCCGCGAGATCCTGCGCCGCATCAAAGGCCATGGCCGGCTGCTCGGCAAGCTGGCGCCAGACCTGCACCTGATCCTCGGCCCCCTCCCCGATCTGCCGGCCAAGCCCACGCGCCTGGCACTGCAGAAGGAACTGCGGTCGATCGTCGAATTCTTGCAGGTGTTCAGCCGCCCCGGCCAGCCGCTGGTGCTGTTCTTCGATGACCTGCAGTGGGCCGACGACGCCAGCCAGCAACTACTGGCGCTACTGCTGGCTCACGCACCCGGCAACCTGCTGCTGATCTTCGCCCGGCGCAATGATGCGCCCGCCAGCAGTACACCCCTTGCCCTGCCCCCAGCAGTGCGCAGCACCACGCTGAACCTGCACCCCCTGGACGTGGGCGCGGTGACCGAGCTGATCGGCGAGCGCTACCACGTCGGCCCCGAGGACGCATTTCAGGTGGCCGAACTGGTGCACGGCAAGACGGCGGGCAACCCGTTTTTCATCAATCAGATCCTCCGGGCCATGGTGGAGGACCAGCTGTTCACCTTCGACACCCAGGCCATGCGCTGGTCATGGTGCCTGCAGGCCGTGGCCCGCCATCGCTATTCCGACAATGTCGCCGACCTGCTGATCCACCGCCTGGCGCGCCTGCCGGCACCGCAGCGCGACCTGCTGCGGGTGGCTGGCGCTGCGGGCAGCCGTTGCGATGAACGACTGCTTCACCAAGTCCTCGCCAAAGTGCCCGGCGAACCGTTGAAAGCCTTGATTGGCGCGGGTTTCCTGCAAACTGGCCAGAACGGCCTGGGCTTCGCCCATGAGCGGGTGATGGAGGCCGCGTACGCTCTCACGCCCGAGCGCGAGCGTGCCCCGCTGCATGCACATATTGCCCTGGCCATGCGCCACGCCTGGCAAGATGACTTGCACGAGCTGCTGTTCGAGCTCGCCAACCAGCTGCAACGCGCCAGCCCATGCGGGTTTGCAGCGGATGACTGCGAAGCGTTCCTGCAGCTTTTACGCGAAGCAGCATCACGCGCACGCGACGACGGCGCCTTCGAGCAGGCCGCTGGCTACCTGCATACGGCCGAGCAGTTGCTGCACCACGGCGCCACGTTGGAAAGCCGCGCTACGCATGGCTTTGCCATCGCCTGCATGGCGACGGAGTGCGACATGCAACTGTCGCGAATGATCGCGGCCGAGGCCCGCCTCACTGAATGCCGCCAGCGCGCACGCTCGGCGCTGGACCAGGCGCGGGTGTGCCGGCTGCAGGCTCTGCTGTACACCTTGCGCGGCGACTATCAGGCGGCCATCGACAGCGCCCTCTCCGGCCTGGACTTGCTGGGTACAAGCCCGGTGCGGGGGGGCGACTGGCAACAGATCGAAGCCAGTCATGCCCGGGTACAGGCTCTGGTCGAACAGAAAGGCCGGCACTGCCTGGAGTCGCTGCCGTGCACCGATTCGGAGGAAGTGACAGTTGCGATCAGCCTGCTGGCCACCCTGTCGTCATCGTTTTTCGTAAAGGACGACATCTGCTTCCTGCACCTGGCCAAACTCATGGAGCTGTCGCTGCTGCACGGCGTTGCCCCGGGCAGCACCTATGGCATGGCCTGGTACGGGGTGATGATTGCCGAGCATTTCGGCGCCTACCATGACGGCCATGCCTGTTGCCTGGCCGCGCTCAAGCTGATCGAGCGACACGGTTTCGAGGCCGACCTGACCAGCGCGCTACTGGCCCTGGACCAGGTCAGCGCCTGGACCTCGCCCATGGAGTTCGCCCGCCGCACCGCGCTGGACGCGGTCGACTCGGTGCGCCTGAGCGGCGACCTGGCGATGAGCTGCTATGCCTGCAACCACCTGGTTTCCGACTCGCTGTTCATGGGCCGCTGCCTGCCGGACGTGGTCGAGGAAGTGGCGCAAGGCCTGGCCACCGTACGCCGCCATGGCTACCGCGATATCGAGCAGATCCTGCAGGCCCAGCAAGCATTCATCGCCAACTTGAGCGGCACGCCCTGCCCGGCCGCGGGCGCAGCCTCGAAATCGCCCACCACACGGTTCTTCCAGTACCTGCTGGCCGGCATGAGCGCCTTCTACCTGGGCAATATCCCGCAGGCCATGCGCAACCTGGCACTGGCCGGAGACAACACCTGGGCGGCACCGGCGCACATCAACCTGGCCGACTATCACCTGTTCCGCGGCCTGGCCCTGGGCAGCCCCGAGGCCGCTGGCAGCCTGGCCGACAAGCTGCGCGAGCTGCAGGCCCTGCGCGAGCGCTTCGACCGCTGGGCCAGCTTCAACCCGGCCACCTTCCGCAACAAGCTGTTGCTGATCGAAGGCGTGATCGCCAAGCTCGAAGGCGACGGCCTGGCCGCCATCCGCTGCTTCGACCAGGCACAGATCGCCGCCACCGCCGCCGGTTTCATCCACGAGCAGGCGCTGGCCCACGAACAGCTGGCCGAGGTGTGCATCCCCAGCGGCCTGATCTCCGGCGCCAACCTGCACCTGCGTATTGCCCGTGACTGTTTCCATATCTGGGGCGCGACCGGCAAGGTGCACCAGCTGGAGGCTTTGCACCCGTTCCTGCGCACCCAGCCGATCCAGGAAACCTACCGCGCCACCCACCAGGCCAAGCTCGACCTGGAAGTCGGCATCGAAGCAGCACGGGCACTGTCCGAGGAAGTGCTGCTCGAAGGCCTGATCGAAACCCTGATGGGCCACCTGACCCAGCACTCCGGCGCCGACCACGGTGCGCTGCTGATCGTCAGCGGTGCCGAATTCCAGATGGCTGCCCTCGCCTACATCGACGATGCCGGGCTGCACGTGAATATGGACGACTGCCAGAAGTTCATGACCCAGGCGCCGCTGTCGATCATCAACGCCACCATGCGCACCAAGAAGCCGCTGGTGCTCAATGATGCCCAGCGCGATTGCCCCGAGGCCTTCCGCGAGCAGCTGCAGGCGCGCAACGCCCGTTCGGTGCTATGCCTGCCGCTGGTGATCCAGGGCGTGCTGATCGGCCTGGTGTACCTGGAAAACCGCCTGGTGCCGAACCTGTTCGGTGGCCAGCGCCTAGCCATGCTGGAAATTCTCGCCTCGCAGGCGGCAGTGTCGCTGCAGACTGCCAAGTTCTACACGCGCCTGGCCGAAGACAACCAGACCCGCGCCCAGATGGAGGCCGAGTTGCGCCGCTCCCGCGCGGAATTGGCGCGCACCGCACACCTGCAGGTGATGAACGAGCTGTCGGCGTCCATCGCCCATGAGATCAGCCAGCCGCTGCTGGGCATCGCTTCCAACGCCGCTGCCAGCCTGCGCTGGCTGAAGCGTGCCAAGCCCGACCTGGAAGAGGCGATTGCTGGCCTGGAAGACATCCGCAACGACAGCGAACGGGCCGCCAACATCGTGCGTGCGCTGCGCTCACTGGCCAAGCAGTCACCAATGCAACTCAAGGCGGTGAAGCTGGACGAACTGATCCGCGAAGTGGTGCGCCTGACCTCGGCCGATGCCGCCAAGGGCACGGTGGACGTGCAGACGCGGTTGCAGGCAGGGGTGAGCGTGATGGCCGACCCGGTGCAGTTGCAGCAGTTGGTGTTCAACCTGATTACCAATGGCCTGGAGGCGCTGGCGGGGTATCGCAGCGATGGGGTGCTGCGCATTGCGTTGGCGGTGGTCGGGGATGATGTGGAGGTCTGCGTGGACGACAACGGGCCGGGGATAGCTGCGGATGAGCGTGAGCGGGTGTTCGATGCGTTTCATACCACCAAGATCGGCGGCATGGGGATGGGTTTGGCAATCTGCAGCTCGGTGGTGCAGGCCCATGGTGGGGAGTTGCAGGCGCTGGTGTCGGAGCTGGGCGGGTGCCGGATTCGCTTTACGCTGCCTGTGAATCCTTCCTAAGCCTGTACCGGCCCTTTCGCGGGTGAACCCGCGAAGAGGCCGGTACAGGTTCACATCAACGGGCGCTCAAGGCCGCATAGCTGTTCATCAGGTTGCGGTAGTTGGGAATCCGCTGCGACAACAGGTTACCCAGCCCTTCGATGTCGTTGCGCCAGTCGCGATGCAGCTCACAGGCCACCGAGAACCAGTTCATCATCTGTGCACCCGCCTGGGTCATGCGCACCCAGGCCGCCTGTTGCACGGTTTCGTTGAAGGTGCCAGAAGCATCGGTCACCACGAACACTTCAAAACCTTCTGCCAGCGCCGACAGGGTCGGGAACGCTACGCACACATCGGTCACCACGCCGGCGATAATCAGCTGCTTGCGGCCAGTAGCCTTGATCGCCTTGACGAAGTCTTCATTGTCCCAGGCGTTGATCTGGCCGGGGCGGGCAATGTACGGCGCATCCGGGAACATCTCTTTCAGCTCGGGCACCAGCGGGCCGTTCGGGCCTTGCTCGAAGCTGGTAGTGAGAATGGTCGGCAAGCCGAAGAACTTGGCCAGGTCGCCCAGGGCCAGCACGTTGTTCTTGAACTCGTTGGGCGAGAAGTCCTGCACCAGCGAGATCAGGCCGGTCTGGTGGTCGACCAGAAGCACCACGGCATCGTCTTTGTTCAGGCGCTTGTAATCGGGTTGGCTCATCGGGGTGACTCCTTGGGTTGGGAAAACGGGCCGGCACTGTCTACAAGGGGCTATACCGGCGGATAGGGTCGGCTTAAGGGTGGACCTGCGCCTGACGCCAGGCCTTGGGCGGCTGGCCGACCAGGCGGCTGAAGGCACGGGTGAAATGGGCCTGATCGCAGAAGCCGCATTCCAGGCTCACGTGGGTGATTGGCGCCTCGGTGGCAAGCAGGCGCTTGGCCTTTTCCATGCGCGCCAACAGGCGCCAGGCCTGGGGCGATAGGCCAGTGTTGACCTTGAACGCACGGGAGAAGTGGCTGCGGGTGAGGTTGCATACCCCGGCGATTTCGATGATCGACAACGGGCTGTGCAGCATCAGTTCCTTGGCCCGGCGCAACCGCGCAGGCGTCAGTGCGCCGGGGGTTTGCTGCGGCGCTTGGGGCTTCCCGGGGTGCATGGCGACTCTCCTGTTCAATGCAGAAAGTCTCGCCCCCGGCACATGACAAAGTCCTGAGCCAGACCTGAATAGTTGTTAATTGTGCACTGCTGGCCCTGGCCGTTTTGCCGATACCTTAAGATGCGTTTCGTATTCAGCTTCAGGCCGCTAGTGGCGGCCGGCATTCAAGGCAAAAGAGCCATGCAGGAAAAACCCGCCCACCGTACCGTAGCCATGGTGCTGTTCAATGATGTGTTGTTGCTGGACGTGACCGGGCCCATGGACGCGTTTGCCATTGCTAACCGCTTCCTTCCTGCCGAGCGAAAGTACCGGCTGCTGACCCTGGCCGAAGGGCAGGCAGCGGTGCGCGGCTCTTGCGGATTGAAAGTGGTGGCTGACCTGCGCCTGGAGGACTTGCCGGAGGCCGTCGACCTGTTGCTGGTGCCAGGCGGCCCGGGGGCCTATGACATCGCCCTGCCAGGCATCGAGCGTTGGCTGCCCCAGGCTGTGCGCCGGGCCAAACGCTTTGGCGCAATCTGCACCGGGGTATTCCTGCTGGGCCGGGCCGGGTTGCTGGACGGCTATCGCTGCACCACCCACTGGAACTACGTGGAGCGTCTGGCACAGGCGTTCCCCGAGGCCAAGGTCGAGACCGAGCAGATCTACGTGATCGACCGTTGCCTGATTACCTCGGGCGGCATCACCGCTGGCATCGACCTGGCCCTGGCGGTAGTAGCCGAGGACCACGGCAAGGCGCTGGCCCTGGAAGTGGCCAAGGTGCTGCTGGTCGCCCGCCATCGCCAGGGCGGGCAGGCACCTTACGGGCCACTGCTGGCGGCTGTACCGCGGGATGATTCGCCGATTGCCCGGGTGCAGGCGTATATCGTCGACCATATCGAGCAAGCCTTCACCGTGCAGAAAATGGCCGACCTGGTGGCCATGAGCGGGCGCAACTTCGCCCGCACCTTTCAGCGCGAGGTGGGCATCACGCCGCTGCAGTACTTGCAGAACGCACGCATTGACCGGGCGCGCAAGCTGCTGGAAGGCAGCGACCTGCCGTTGAAGGTGGTGGCGGCGCAGTGCGGGTTTGGCAGTGACCGGCACATGAGAAAGGTGTTCTGCGAGCGGATTGGCATGACGCCGACGCAGTATCGGGCGCAGTTTGGTGGCAGTTGAGTATGCAGATTTCCTGTGCTGGCCTCTTCGCGGGTGAACCCGCGAAGAGGCCAGCACGACTGTCACCTGATTCAGGACAATGTGTCTTCCTCACAGAAGATTGTCTGGCCCTCCCACATTCCCCAGAATTGCCCGCCAAACTGATCTGACGCTGCCCCGGCAGCTCATGGAGTACGAGCCCATGCCACACGAAGGCAGCCTTCTGCAAACCGCGGTGATCTTCCTGCTCGCTGCTGTCCTCGCCGTCCCCCTGGCCAAGCGCCTGCAACTGGGGGCCGTGCTCGGCTACCTGCTTGCTGGCGTAATCATTGGCCCGCAGGCACTGGGCCTGATCCGCGACACCGAAAGCGTGGCGCACATTTCCGAGCTGGGCGTGGTCCTGCTGCTGTTCATCATTGGCCTGGAGCTGTCGCCCAAGCGCTTGTGGCTGATGCGCAAGTCCGTGTTCGGCGTCGGCACCGCCCAGGTTTTGCTGACCGGCGCGGTGATCGGTGCCATCGCCCTGTTCGGCTTCGGCCAGTCGTTGCCGGCGGCCGTCGTGCTCGGCCTCGGCCTGGCGCTGTCGTCCACCGCCCTCGGCCTGCAGAGCCTGGCCGAAAGCAAGCAGCTCAACGCGCCCCATGGCCGTCTGGCGTTCGCCATCCTGTTGTTCCAGGACATCGCCGCAATTCCGCTGATCGCCCTGGTTCCGCTACTGGCCGCCAGCGGCCCGGACACCAGCCACGGCGACAGCCTGCAACACGGCCTGAAGGTGTTCGCCAGCATCGCCGTGGTCATCGTCGGTGGCCGCTACCTGCTGCGCCCGGTGTTCCGCACCGTGGCCCGCACCGGCTTGCCGGAAGTGTCCACCGCCACCGCACTGCTGGTGGTGATTGGCACCGCCTGGTTGATGGAAGAAGCCGGTATATCCATGGCCCTGGGTGCGTTCCTCGCCGGCCTGCTGCTGGCCGACTCGGAATACCGCCACGAACTGGAATCGCAGATCGAACCGTTCAAGGGCCTGCTGCTGGGGCTGTTCTTCATCAGCGTCGGCATGGGCGCCAACCTGCGCCTGCTGCTGGAAATGCCTTTGGTGCTGCTGGGCCTGACCCTGCTGCTGGTGGCCGTGAAGCTGGTACTGCTGATCGGCGTCGGGCGCCTGGCCGGTGGCTTGAACAGCGCCAGCGCACTGCGCCTGGGCATGGTGCTGGCGGCCGGTGGCGAATTCGCCTTCGTGGTGTTCAAGCTGGGCAAGGGCCAGGGCCTGTTCGACACCCAGACCTACGACCTGCTGCTGATGACCATCACCCTGTCGATGGCCATTACCCCGCTGCTGATGATTGGCTGCGCCCACGCCCTCAAGCGCCCGCAACCGGCGCGTGAAGTGCCGGAGCATTACAAGCAGATCCAGACTGACACGCCACGGGTGGTGATCGTCGGCATGGGCCGCATGGGCCAGATCGTCGCGCGCATCCTGCGGGCACAGAAGATTCCGTTCATTGCCCTGGAAACCTCGGTGGACACCATCGAGATGACCCGTATGTTCGAACAGGTCCCCGTGTTCTACGGCGACCCGCTGCGCCCGGAAGTGCTGCATGCGGCCAAGGTGGGCGAGGCGGAATACTTCATCATTACCATCGATGACCCGGAAGCTGCCATTCACACCGCGGAACGGGTGAAACGCCTGTACCCACACCTGAAAGTGCTGGCCCGCGCACGTAACCGCCAGCATGTGCACAAGTTGGCGGATGTCGGCGCCGAGCCGATTCGCGAGACGTTCTACTCCAGCCTGGAGATGACCCGCCGGGCATTGGTGGGGTTGGGGTTGAGCGACGCGCAGGCGGCGGACCGGATTGCACGGTTTACCCAGCATGACGAAGAGGTGCTGGTCGCCCAGGGGCAGGTGCGTGATGACCGGGCCAAGGTGATGCAGACGGCCAAGGAGGCCCGGGCGGAGTTGGAGCGGTTGTTTGATTCGGATGCGGATTGAGGGTTTCAAGCGCATGGCTGTAGAGATGTAGCGGCCTTGAGATCGAGCGCCGCCCGCGCGGCGCTTCGCGGGACAAGCCCGCTCCCACATTTGTTTCGGGCCAATTATTCCTGTGCCAGGTGGGTTGCAGCCTTGGTGTATGGCTGAAGATGAATGAAGAGCAATTGCGCCCCCTTCGATATCGAATGGAACAAACAAGGCGGACAGAGGTGACTTCACAGGAGTGACTGGCCCGAAACAGATGTGGGAGCGGGCTTGTCCCGCGAAGCGCCGCGCGGGCGGCGCTCGGTCTCATAGGCGCCAGAAATCTATCGCCAGGCACCTGGAGGCCATTCTGCAACCTCCCGACGGTCACCTCCCTGCCATTACGCGGATACCAAAAAACCATCAAAAAATCGTCCGTCTCTCAGCAAGGTCCTACTTCCTAGCGAACCATTTCCTACGTTAATGCTGACCCTGACGAATTATCCTACGCACCGTGTCGAAGCCCGTCTGATTGTCCGGGGAAAGCCTGCTCTCTAGGCTTGCCGGGTCGCTGTCGGTTCAGCGATCGGGTGTGGAAACCCGGATCTGATGAAGGGCTGCCGTTATGGCAGTTGTGCGCGTGAGGCCTTTTGGCCTACCGGCTTGCCTTCTCACCGGTTTTCCACCCCGCGCACAACTGCCGCCTTCTGCGTGGAAACGGGTGGTTGCAGTTCAACCCGAGAGAAGGAATTGCCATGAAAAGAATCGTCCCCAATCCACCCCTCCCCAGCACCACACAACGCGCTTTCAGCCGCTGCGATGCCGGCCATCCACCTTTGTTCACAGTAAACCCGGGCGTCTCTGCCCACGACGCCCTGGTGCATGTCGCCCAGTACCTGCGCGGCGCATACGACTGTGGCTACAAAGCCCTGGAACACCTTGATGAAACCGGCAAGAGCCTGTTCTGGAGCAACCTGAATGCGCTCGAAATGGCAGAAGGATTGGTTGAGGCATTGCTGGATGGGATTGAGTCGCAGCCTGTAAGTTGAAGTGCATTGCATTTGCACAGAGCAGGCTGCGGTAACAGGCCTGCTCCGCCTCAATATAGGAAACGCCTTACAAAACGGGTCAATCCCCGTCTGATTGTTCGAGGAAACCCTTCTCCCTAGGCTCACTTGGCCGCACTGATCGCAGCCAGGTATCGCATTGAACCCCAACAACCCCACCGCGAAAGTCGCCGAGAAAAAAGGCCAGAACACTTGGCTGGACGAACAACTACCTGACCTCAGAACGCTCGCGCGTGAATGGCGTACACGGGCTATCGAAGAATTGGCTGCTGCCGATTCGCATGAATCAGCAATCGAACTTGCTGCGCAGCATCTGGGTTTGAACAGTGAAGAAGCCAGCGTAGTAACCGTCAGAACTCCAATGGGCGACATCCAGATTCAACGCAGTTGTATCCATCACATCGTCGAGAAGCGACAAGACGCCCGGGAACGCTATGTAAAAGTAGCGCTGGATACGCTGATCGGACCATTTGAGGTATGGCAGGTCGCCTACACCAATGACACCTACAGGCTGGCGTTCATTGGCGTGTACGAGACCAAGCGGCAGATGCTAGTGGTCGTGACACTCGATAACGGCAAAATGCTGTGGAATTTCATGCAGTGCGATGCAAAGGCACTGAATAAGCATCGCCATGGAAAACTGCTCTACAAGCGGTACGCTTATCTGCCGAGCAAAGAAAAGGGCCACTGTCACCAGTGGCCCTGTGCTCGTGCTTGATACTCATATACACACCCTCAAGCCGGGGTGTGGAGGTCTCACCCGACGCTGATGATTCAGCCATCGACGGGGTTCCTACACCAGCTATTGCCGCTGAATGGCAGCTGGTTTCGCGCTCAGGTGAAACGCTAACAACACTCCTGGACCAAGTCAACGATGGCCCCCTTGCGGAAGCCATCCATCAGATTACTTGGTGTTACTTACCCGCAGTCAGCGCGCTGTAGCTGGTAATCAGATTGCGATAATCCGGAATGTGGTTGGAGCACAGCGCCGCCAGCCCTTCGATGTCGTTGCGCCAGTCGCGGTGCAGCTCACAGGCCACGCCGAACCAGGTCATCATTTGCGCGCCAGCGCGGCTCATGCGGTCATGGGCAGCATCGCGGGTCATTTCGTTGAAGGTGCCAGAAGCATCGGTCACCACGAACACTTCGAACTCCTCTTCCAGGGCCGACAGCGCCGGGAACGCTACACAGACCTCAGTCACCACGCCGGCGATGATCAGCTGTTTCTTGCCAGTGGCCTTCACCGCCTTGACGAAGTCTTCGTTGTCCCAGGCGTTGATCTGGCCTGGGCGGGCGATGTACGGGGCGTCCGGGAACAGGGCTTTCAGCTCTGGTACCAGCGGGCCGTTGGGGCCTTGCTCGAAGCTGGTGGTGAGGATAGTCGGCAGGTTGAAGAACTTGGCCAGGTCGGCCAGGGCCAGCACGTTGTTCTTGAACTTGTCCGGCTCGATGTCACGGACCAGGGACAGCAGGCCAGCCTGGTGGTCGACCAGCAGGACAGCGGCGTCGTCTTTGTTCAGGCGGTTGTAGGTGAATTTGCTCATGGTCTGTGCTCCTAAGGGTTATGAATTTTTCAGCATTCGGGGGTGTTTCGCGTTGATGGGCACAGATTAAAATCATCACCTTTGTGGCGGTAGATAGCAGAATTTGGCTTTAGCGTTCCGTTTTATGAACGATAGATTTGTAGGGGCTGTGCCGGCCTCTTCGCGGGTAAACCCGCTCCCACAGGGATGGCGCCGGGCTTGAGCCCTATGCAGTACCTGTGGGAGCGGCTTTAGCCGCGAAAGGGCCGGCACAGGCAACCAAGTACCTGGAGACCGATCATTGGAAGACCTCAACTCCCTCTACTACTTCACCCAGGTAGTCGAGCACGGTGGCTTCGCCCCGGCTGGCCGGGCGCTGGACATGCCCAAATCGAAGCTCAGCCGGCGCATCGCCGACCTCGAAGACCGCCTGGGCGTGCGTCTGCTGCATCGCACCAGTCGTCACTGCTCGCTCACCGAGATCGGCCAGGCCTACTACAACCGCTGCCTGGCCATGCGCGTGGAAGCCGAGGGTGCGGCAGAGATCATCGAGCGCAACCGCAGCGAGCCGCGCGGCCTGGTGCGTATCAGTTGCCCGACTACCCTGCTCAATTCCTGGGTCGGGCCGATGCTGACCCGCTACATGCTCAAGTACCCGCAGGTGGAGCTGTTCATCGAGAGCACCAACCGCCGCGTCGACCTGCTGCACGAGGGTTTCGACATCGCCCTGCGGGTGCGCTTTCCGCCGCTGGAGAACACCGACATGGTGATGAAGGTACTGAGCAACAGTACCCAGTGCCTGGTCGGCCAGCCGCAGTACCTGGAGCAGTTGCCCAAGGGCTTCGACCCGCAGCTGCTGGGCACGCTGCCCAGCGTGCATTGGGGCAGTGCCCAGCGCGAATACCAGTGGGAGCTGTTCCAGGGTGAGGACAGCAACCGCAGCATCGTCATCCCGCATACACCGCGCATGGTGACGGACGACCTGTTTGCCCTGCGCCATTTCGTGGTGGCGGGGGTGGGTATTGCGCACCTGCCGCGGGTGGCGGTGCGTGAAGACCTGGCGGCGGGACGGCTGGTGGAGTTGTTGCCGGACTGGCACCCGCGTTGCGGCATCGTGCACGCGATCTTCCCGTCACGGCGGGGCTTGCTGCCGTCGGTGCGGGCGCTGATCGATCATCTGGCCGAAGAGTTCGCCATCAGCGACATGGCTTGAGCCGGTTGCCGCCTGTGCCGGCCTCTTCGCGGGTAAACCCGCTCCCACAGGGTTACCACTAGCCCCAAGGCCTGTGCAGTACCTGTGAGAGCAGGTCACCACTAGCCCCAAGGCTTATGCAGTACCTGTGGGAGCGGGTTTACCCGCGAAGAGGCCGGCACAGGCAAAACCAGCCAGAGCACACACATACAAGCCCCCTTGCCTATCCTTCATCCACAATCCCGGATCATCCCCCCTGGAGCCCCCATGATCCGCGCCACTCACGGACCAGGCCGCGCCCTGCTCGCCACCCTCGCCCTGTACCCGGCGCTCAGCCAGGCTGACGAACCCGGCTGGTCACTGCTCAGCCGCAACTATTTCCTGCACAGCGACTTCCGCTCGCCCTCCGGCAGCGGCCAGAACTATCGCCAGGAATGGGCCCAGGGCTTCATTGGCGAGATCCGCTCCGGCTTCACCGAGGGCACGCTCGGTGCCGGTATCGATACCCACGGTTTTCTCGGCCTCAAGCTGGACGGCGGCCGCGGCCATGCCGGCACCGGCCTGCTGCCGCGCGACAGCGATGGCCGCTCCGAGTCCGACTACTCAAGCGCCGGCGCCGCATTAAAGCTGCGCCTGGGCAACACCCAACTACGCTACGGCGAAATGACCGTGGAAACCCCGGTGTTCGACACCAGCGACAAACGCCTGCACCCGGAGTACGCCACCGGCTGGTTCCTGGACAACACCGACCTGCCCGACTGGCGCCTGCAGGCCGGGCGCTTCACCGCCTTCAACAACCAGGACAACAGCTCCAGCCATGATGACTTCAGCGGCTACGGCGTCAGCACCCGCAACCGTGCCATCAGCCTGGCCGGCGCCACCTTCGCACCCGCAGGCCCGTTCGGTGGTGCGCTATACGCCGGGCAACTGCAGGACACCTGGCGCCAGGCCTACCTCAACCTGAACCTGGCCGAGGGCAATTGGCGCCTGGACGGCAACCTGTACAAGACCCGCGACACCGGCAATGCCGGTGCCGGGGCAATCGACACCCTCGCCTACAGCCTGCTGGCCAGGTACAGCTTCGGCGCCCAAGCGCTGAGCCTGGCCTACCAGAAGGTCGAGGGCGATACCCCGTTCGACTTCGTCGGCGGCGACTCCATCTACCTGGCCAACTCGATCAAGTACGCCGACTTCAACGGCCCCGGCGAGCGCTCGTGGCAACTGCGCTACGACCTCGACTTCGCCACCCTCGGCGCTCCCGGCCTGAGCCTGATGGGCCGCTATGTCAGCGGCCGTGGCATCGACGGCAGCCATGCCCCGGCGGGCGGCGCCTATGTGGGCCAGTACGGCGACGGCGGCAAGCACTGGGAGCGCGACATCGACCTGAAATACGTGGTGCAGTCCGGCGCCGCCAAGGACCTGAGCCTATCGTTTTCCCACGTCAGCCACCGCGCCAACCAGGCCCAGGCCGGCGATGACATCGACCGGATCTACCTGATCATCGAATACCCACTCAAAGGCAGCTTCTGACATGAGCACGTCCCCTTCAGGCGCCTGGAGCCCGTTGCGCAACACCACCTTCCGTATGCTGTGGATCGCCACCATCGCCTCCAACATCGGCACCTGGATGCACGAGGTGGGCGCCGGCTGGCTGATGACCACGCTGTCGGCCAGCCCGTTGCATGTGGCACTGATCCAGGTAGCCGGCTCGCTACCGATGTTCTTCCTCGCCCTGCCGGCTGGCGCGGCGGCGGATATCGTCGACAAGCGCCGCTACCTGTTGCTGGTACAACTGTGGATGTCTGCGGTGGCCGTGGTGCTGGCGACCCTGACCCTGCTCGGGCTGATGAACGTCACCCTGCTGCTGGTGCTTACCCTGGCGCTGGGCATCGGCACGGCACTGATGATGCCGGCCTGGAGTGCACTGACACCGGAACTGGTGGGCAGGGACGACCTGGCCAACGCGGTGGCGCTTTCCAGTGTCGGTATCAACGTGTCGCGCGCTATCGGCCCGGCTTTGGCAGGCGTGGTAGTGAGCATGGTCGGCCCGTGGCTGACCTTCGCCCTGAATGCCATCTCGTTCGCCGGGGTGATCCTGGTGCTGTTCCTGTGGAAGCGCGAGGTGAAGGAGCCGCTGCTGCCGGCTGAGCGCTTCGTCGGCGCCATGCGCACCGGGCTGCGTTTCGCGCGCAGTGCCAAACCCTTGCAGGCGGTGATATTGCGCGCCTTGGCATTCTTTTTCTGCGCCAGCGCCGGTACCTCGCTGCTACCGTTGATCGTACGTGGCGAGATGCATGGCACCGCCGCCGATTTCGGCCTGCTGCTGGCGGCCATCGGTATCGGCGCAGTGGCCGGTGCCACCTTGCTGCCACGCCTGCGCGAACGCATCAGCCGCGACCACCTGGTGCTGCTCGCCAGCCTGCTGTATGCACTGTTCCTGCTGGCACTGGCGCTGGTGCGCAACTTCTACGCGCTGCTACCGGCGATGCTGCTCAGCGGCGCGGCGTGGATTGCCGTGCTGTCCAACCTGCAGGTGGCGGCGCAGACCTCGGTGCCAGCCTGGGTTCGGGCGCGGGCGTTGTCGGTGTACATCCTGATCTTCTTTGGTGCCATGGCCTGCGGCGGGTTGCTGTGGGGAACGCTGGCCAGCCATGCAACGATCACCTTGAGCCTGCTGCTGGCCGCAGGTGGCCTGGCGCTGGGCACGCTGCTGACCTGCAAGGTGACGCTGCCGGAAACCGCAGCCGAGGAGCTGACGCCGTCACTGCATTGGCCGGCGCCGCTGCTGAGCGACGACATGGACAAGGAAAGCGGGCCGGTGATGGTCACCGTGGAGTACCACGTCGACCCGGCCAAGGCCGAGGCGTTCCAGCAGGCAGCGCGGGAGCTGGAGGCGATGCGCAAGCGCAATGGCGCGTTGTCGTGGGGGTTGATGCGCGACAGTGCGAACCCGGCGTTGTGGCTGGAGTTCTTCTTCGAGGAATCGTGGCTGGAGCATTTGCGGCATCACCACCGGGTTACCCGGGGTGAGCTGAAGATCGAGGCGCGGGTGCGGATGCTGCAGACCGATGGGGTGGAGGTGAAGATTCGGCATCTGTTGGCTGGAGCTGAGCACAAGGCTCACCATTGATGCTGGCCTTTCCGGCTTCTTCGCGGGTAAACCCGCTCCCACAGGGACAACACAGGCCTGAGTGCGCCGCCGTACCTGTGGGAGCGGGTTTACCCGCGAAGAGGCCAGCACAGTAGGAACAAAAAAGGGGGCCAATAACTGGCCCCCTTTTCATCAGCTCAGCTTAGAACGCGAAGCACGAGCAACCCAGCGCGCCCCAGAAGCCCTGGTAGTCATTCACCGGCACGCTCGAATGCCGCGCCTTTTCATGGCTGTGCGCATGCACCCCGCATGGCCCGCTGCATTGGTGCACGGCGGCTGCCAGCGACGGCGTGCCCACGCGCCAGTGGCCCGGTACCTTGGTCACCGGCGACCACTCCGGCAGCACCGGCACCTGGGGCGGGCCGAGTTTGTCGAATTCCGCCGCACCATACACCACCTTGCCGTCGACCACGGTCAGCACCGACTCGATGCCCTTGATCGCCTCTTCATCGACACTGAAGAAGTCCAGCGACAGCGCCGCCAGGTCGGCCAGCTGGCCCACCTTGATCTGGCCTTTCTTGCCCTGCTCGCTGGAGAACCAGGCGCTGCCCTGGGTGAACAGCTGCAGCGCGGTGTCACGGCTGAGGCCTTCCGGGTACAGCTCCATGCCACCGACGGTCTTGCCGCTGACCAACCAGTACAGCGAGGTCCACGGGTTGTAGCTGGACACGCGGGTGGCGTCGGTACCGGCGCCCACCGGCACGCCCATCTCCAACATGCGCTTGATCGGCGGGGTCTGCTCGGCGGCCTTGGCGCCGTAGCGGTCGACGAAGTACTCACCCTGGAAGGCCATGCGGTCCTGGATGGCGATACCGCCGCCCAGCGCACGTACGCGCTCGATGTTCTGCGGGGTGATGGTTTCGGCGTGGTCGAAGAACCATGGCAGGCCATTGAACGGGATGTCGCGGTTTACCTTCTCGAACACGTCGAGCATGCGCGTGATCGATTCGTTGTAGGTGGCGTGCAGGCGGAACGGCCAGCGCTGCTCGACCAGGTGACGCACCACCGGTTCCAGCTCTTGCTCCATGGTCTGCGGCAGGTCCGGGCGCGGTTCGAGGAAGTCCTCGAAGTCGGCAGCGGAGAACACCAGCATTTCGCCGGCGCCATTGTGGCGCAGGAAGTCGGTACCGCTGTGCAGCTTCACGCTGGAGGTCCACTTGCGGAAGTCGTCCAGCTCTTCCTTGGGCTTCTGGGTGAACAGGTTGTAGGCAATGCGCACGGTCAGTTGGTTGTTGTCGGCCAGCTCCTGGATCACCTGATAGTCATCCGGGTAGTTCTGGTAGCCGCCGCCAGCATCGATGGCGCTGGTCAGGCCCAGGCGATTGAGCTCGCGCATGAACTGACGGGTGGAGTTGACCTGGTATTCCAGCGGCAGTTTCGGCCCCTTGGCCAGGGTGGCGTAGAGGATCATCGCGTTAGGGCGGGCGATGAGCATGCCGGTCGGGTTGCCGAACTTGTCGCGCTGGATCTCGCCGCCCGGCGGGTTGGGGGTATCCTTGGTGTAGCCAACGGCCTTGAGCGCGGCACGGTTGAGCAGCGCGCGGTCATACAGGTGCAGCAGGAATACCGGGGTATCCGGCGCGGCCTGGTTGATTTCTTCCAGGGTGGGCATGCGCTTTTCGGCGAACTGGAACTCGTTCCAGCCACCGACCACGCGCACCCACTGCGGGGTTGGTGTACGCGCGGCCTGGTCCTTGAGCATGCGCAGGGCATCGGCCACCGAAGGCACGCCTTCCCAGCGCAGTTCCAGGTTGTAGTTCAGGCCACCCCGGATCAGGTGCAGGTGCGAGTCGTTCAGGCCAGGGATGACCGTGCGCTGCTTGAGGTCGATGATCTGCGTGGTGGCGCCCTTGTGGGCCATGGCCTCGGCGTCGTTGCCCACGGCGATGAAACGGCCATCCTTGATGGCGACGGCGGTCGCGGTGGGCTTTTCACGATCAACGGTGTGCAGTTTGCCGTTGAACAGAATCAGATCGGCGGTCATGGAACCTCCTTGGGTGGATGCGTAAGCGGAACCGGTAAAGGGCAATGCGGACCAGAGCGCGCCAGCGGCACCGAGCACGGTACTGGTGGCGAGGAACTGGCGACGGGTCTTGTCGTTGCGGTCCTGGGACATGGAGTTCTCCGTCTCTGGGTGCGGCGGCGGCAGGCGCAACTGCAGAGCATGCCGGTTGGTGTAGGGGCAAGGCTTGGATGGATGTGCGGTGGGTGGTTGAAGGTTAGCCCCGTTCGGCATTTGTGCTGCCTGGGCTGGCCTCTTCGCGGGTGAACCCGCTCCCACAGGGACACCACAGGCCTGTAAGACTGCGGTATCCCCTGTGGGAGCGGGTTTACCCGCGAATGCCTCCCACCATTACTTCTGGAGGAATGCCAGCAAGTCCTCATTCAGCTGCTGTGCATGAGTCACCGCAAACCCGTGCGGCGCCCCCGCATACACCTTCAGCTCAGCCCCGCGAATCAGCTCCGCCGCCCGCTTGCCGGTGCTCTCCAACGGCACGATCTGGTCGTCATCACCGTGGATCACCAGAGTCGGCACATCGACCTTGGCCATATCCGGACGGAAGTCGGTTTCGGAGAAGGCGGTCACGCAATCCAAAGTGCCCTTGATCGACGCCATCAGCGCGATGTTCAGGGTCTGGGTCTGCACCCCCTGGGACACCTGCTGCCCATGGTTGATGCCATAGAACGGCGCCGCAAAATCGGCGATGAACTGCGCGCGGTCGGCACGCAGGCCGGCGCGGATACCCTCGAACACCGACAGGTCGACACCTTCAGGGTTGTCGTCACGCTTGCCGAACACCGGCGTCACCGCGCCCAGCAGCACCAGCCCGGCCACCCGCTCGCTGCCGTGGCGGGCGATGTAGCGGCTGACGTCACCGCCACCCATCGAGAAGCCCACCAAGGTCACGTCGCGCAGGTCGAGGTGTTCGATCAGCTGGGCGATATCATCGGCGAAGGTGTCGTAGTCGTAGCCGCTCCACGGCTGGCTCGAACGGCCGAAACCACGGCGGTCGAAGGCGATGGTGCGGTAGCCGCGACTGGCCAGGAATTCCATCTGCGAATCCCACATGTCTGCATCCAGCGGCCAGCCGTGGCTGAACAGCACGGGCTTGCCGCTGCCCCAGTCCTTGAAGTAAATCGAAGTGCCATCACGGGTAACGAACGTGCTCATGTCGGTATCTCCTTGAAAATGTCGAGGTAAAGGCCTGGCTCAGCCGCGCAGCCAGTTGGCGCAGCGGCGGGTTACCCAAGGCATGATGTAGAACACCACGGGCAGGATGACGAACAGGTTGACGATCAGGTTGCCGGTGATCGCACCGCCCAACTGCGGGAAGCGCGCAAACAGCGGACTCAGCAGTTGTGGAATCACCAGGGTCATCGGGCAGATCACCAGGTAGGTCAGCAGCGCCTGCTTCCAGCGCGGCGGTTGCGCTGCGTTGGTGCTCGGCGGGGTGAACCAGAACTCCGGGTCGTCGTGCACCTGGGTGTGGTCACCACCTTCGAGCAGCGGCAGTACTTCGCTGACCAGCGCCTGGCGCTCGGCCGAGTTGACCCAGGCCTGCAGCAGGCTGGCATCGGCGAAGCGCACCACGGTGGTGAAGTGCAGCCCGCCGTCGTCGGGGCGGATCACGTTGACGTCCAGGTGCCCAGGCTGGCGGCGCGCGGTGCTGACCGTGCGCTTGAGCCATGCTTCATAGGCCACCAGCGACGCGGCGCGAACCTTGTGCTGGATGACCAGGGTCACCACGTTGCGGTTGTCTTGGAGTGCGGTGTTCATCGGCGTTCCTTGGGATGAGCTTGCCCGCATCCACTGTGCAACGGCGGACGGGCGCTGGATTGGACAGGTGTGCTGCCTTGGCGGGCACCGGTTGGCGGGCACCGCGCATGTGGAGAAGATTAAAACCATGGTCTTTTCGGCGGTAGATAGCGGTTTTTGCCTCTAGCGTTCTGTTTTATGAACGATGATTTTGTATCGGCTGTACCGGCCCTTTCGCGGCTAAAGCCGCTCCCACAGAGATTGCGCTGGATTTGAATCGTGCGCAGTAGCGGTGGGGGCGGCTTTAGCCGCGAAGAGGCCGGCACAGGCCCCATTGCCTGCCCGGCCAACCTGCTCTATTACTACCCACAGCCCTCCCCTCACCCGAGACCACCATGCTGGCGTTCATCCAGTCATACCCTTTATTGCTCGGCACCGCCCTGATCCTGCTCGACCTCGTGCTCTGGCAATTGATCCCTCTCCAGCACCGGGCCTGGCGCATCGGCGCGCGGCTAGTGCTGTTCCTGCTGTTCAGCTCGGTGCTGGTGACCGCCGGCATGAGCCCGCTGCAACCACCACCCTGGCCCGATGATGTCCCGCGCAACCTGATCGCCACGGTACTGGCGATTGGCTGGTGGCTGTTCGGCGCGCGCACGGTGACAGTGGTGTTCGGCGTGTTGCTGGTGGCCCGCGGCAGCCACGGCGGGCGTTTGCTGCAGGACGTGCTGGGCGCACTGATCTTTCTGGCTGCTGTGGTGGCAGCAGCAGGCTATGTGTTGCAACTGCCGGTGAAGGGCCTGCTGGCCACGTCGGGGGTGATGGCCATCGTCATCGGCCTGGCACTGCAAAGCACACTGGCCGACGTGTTCAGCGGCATCATCCTGAACACCACACGGCCATATCAGATTGGCGACTCGATCTCCATCGACAGCACCGATGGCAAGGTGCTGGAAATCGACTGGCGTGCCACCCGCCTGCTCACCAGCACCGGCAGCCTGGCGGTGATCCCGAACTCGGTAGCGGCCAAGGCCCGGCTGCTCAACCACAGCCGCCCGGCCGATGTGCATGGGGTGTCGATCAGCGTGGTGGTGCCGGCCAAGGTGCGGCCCAAGCGAGTGTTCGACGCACTGGAAAAGGCCTTGCAAGGCGTCAGTGCCATTCTTGCAACGCCAAAACCGAAGGTGACGGTGAAAGCCTCCACGCTGGAATCAGTGGAGTACGAAGCCAGTGGCTTCGTAGCCGATGCGGGCGCCAAGGGCGACGCGCGCAACCAGCTGTTCGACCTGGCCCACCGGCACCTGGAGGCCAGCGGGGTGATGTGGAACGCCGACCTGGCCACACCTCCGCGCAGCCGCCAGCGCGAGGTGCTGGACGAGGTACGGGTGTTCCGCTCGCTGAGCAGTGAAGAGCGCGATGCGCTAAGCCAGCGCATGACAACGGTGGAATACCTGGCGGACCAGGTGATCCTGGGCGTGGGCGAGCATTCCGATCATTTGCTGGTGATTGGCAGCGGGGTGGTTTCGGCGTCGATCCGCGATGGCGACAAGCTGGTCGAGGCCGGGCGCATGGGGCCGGGCGAGGTACTGGGGATCGAGGGGATCGTCGACGAAGAGGACTCGCTGGCCGAGTTCCGCACGCTGACCGGTTGCGTGCTGTACCGGATCGACAAGGAACAGGTGAAGAGCTGCCTGGTGCAACGCGGCGAGGTGCAGACGGCATTGAGCAAGTTGCAGCGGTTCCGGCGGCAGAGCCGGGAGTCGTTGCTGCTGCAGAAGCCGGTTTCGATCAAGAAAGGCGGCTTCCTCAGCTGGTTGCACAAGTAAGCCTGTGCCAGCCTCTTCGCGGGTAAACCCGCTCCCGCAGAGACCGCGCAAATTCGGAACACTGCGCCGTACCTGTGGGAGCGGGTTTACCCGCGAAGAGGCCTGTGCTTACAACACCACTCTGAGGCATTGCCCCGCGTGGTACAGCGAGAACCCGGACTCATAGAACGCCGTCCGCAGCGAGGGCGCACTCACGCCCTTCATTGGCGAAAACGGAATCGGCAGGCTGCCCGCCTCCCCCTTCAGCAAGAACTCGGCAAACGCCCGGCCAATCACGGTCCCGGTGGTATTACCCCGCCCGTTGTACCCGGTCACCGCCACCAGCCCCGGCGCCGGCTCGAACAGGCGCATGAGGTGGTCGGGGGTGAAGTCGATGCAGCCGGTCCAGTGCATTTCCCACTCGACCTTGCCCAGTTCAGGGTAATAGTGACTCTGGATCCGGTCGGCCCAGCTGCGCACGAACCAAGTCGGCTTGTTGTCCACCCGGCCCAGGCTGCCGAGCAGCAGGCGGCCCTGGTCGTCGCGGCGGATGCTGCTGAGCACGGTGCGGGTGTCCCACGAGCCTTGGCCATGTGGCAGCACCTTGTCCGCTGCAGCGCCCTGCAACGGCTTGGACGCCACTTGGTAGTAATAACCACGGAAGAACTGCTTCTGCAGGTTGCTCCAGTCGCCTTCGGTGTAGGCGCCGGTGGAAATCACCACCTTGTCGGCACGCACCGAACCGCGTGCGGTCTTCACCCGCCAGGCATCGCCGTCACGCTCCAGGCCTTCGACCGAAGACTGCTGGAACAGCTTGCCACCCAGGCGTGCCACCGCTGCGGCCAGGCCCTGGGTGTAGCCCATGGGGTTGATGGTACCGGCGCGGCGGTCGAGCAGCGCGGCGGAAATCTTGTCGGTACCGCAATATTCCTGGCACTGGGCGCCGGTCAGTAGCTCCACATCGGCACCACGCCGGCGCCATTGTTCGTGGCGAGCCTCGAGGTCGGCGATACCGGTGGCATTGTGCGCCATGTGCAGCGTGCCTTTGTGCTGGGCCTGGCAATCGATGCCAAGGCGTTCGATCATGGCGAACACTTCAGCGGGGGCTTCGCCAAGCACCTTGTTCAGGCGGCTACCCTGCTGCAGGCCGAGGGTGGCCTCGACATCGTCGGGGCGGATCCAGGTGCCGGCGTTGACCAGGCCGACGTTGCGCCCGGAGCCACCGTGACCGATCTTCCAGGCCTCCAGCAGGACCACCGACTTGCCCTGTTCGAGCAGGTGGATGGCCGCCGACAGACCGGTGATGCCGCCACCGATCACGCAGACATCGGCCTTGTGTTCACCGGCCAGGGCCTGGACGGCGACGGTCGGTTTGCTGACGAATTCCCACAAGCATTCTTGACGCAGTTCGGACATGGCCCGGCTCCAGCAATTTGTTCTTGTTGGGGCTGCTTTGCAGCCCATTCGCGGGTAAACCCGCTCCCACAGGTGCATCACAGGTTTCAAAAACTGTGTTGTACCTGTGGGAGCGGGTTTACCCGCGAACCGGGGGCCAAGCCCCCGGCGATGCAGCATCAGCCGATCAGTCGAACACGATACCCTGCGCCAGCGGCAGCTCGCGCGAGTAGTTCACGGTGTTGGTCTGGCGACGCATGTAGCCTTTCCAGGCATCCGAACCAGACTCACGGCCACCGCCAGTCTCCTTCTCGCCACCGAATGCACCGCCGATCTCGGCACCGCTGGTGCCGATGTTGACGTTGGCGATACCGCAGTCGCTGCCCGAGGCGCTCTGGAAGCGTTCGGCTTCACGGATGTCGGTGGTGAAGATGCACGACGACAGGCCTTGTGGCACTTCGTTGTTCAGGCGCAGGGCCTCTTCGAAGTCGTCATAGGCCAGCACGTACAGGATCGGGGCGAAGGTTTCGTGGCGAACCACGTCGCTCTGCGCCGGCATTTCGGCAATGGCAGGCGACACGTAGTAGGCGTTCGGGTACTGGTCGGCCAGCTGACGCTCGCCACCAAACACCTGGCCACCTTCGTCGCGGGCCTTGGCCAGCGCGCCCTGCATCGCGTCGAACGACTGCTTGTCGATCAGTGGGCCCACCAGGTTGTCCTTGCGTGGGTCGCCGATGCGTACCTTGCCGTAGGCGGCTTTGACGCGGGCAACCACTTCGTCCTTGATCGAACGGTGCACGATCAGGCGGCGCAGGGTGGTGCAACGCTGGCCGGCGGTGCCGACTGCGGAGAACAGAATGCCGCGCACGGCCAGGTCGAGGTCGGCGCTGGGGGCCAGGATCATGGCGTTGTTGCCGCCCAGTTCGAGGATGCTGCGGCCGAAGCGGGCAGCCACGCGTGGGCCGACTTCGCGCCCCATGCGGGTGCTGCCGGTGGCGCTGACCAGCGGTACGCGCGGGTCGTCGACCATGGCTTCGCCGGCTTCACGGCCGCCAATCACCAGTTGTGCCAGGCCAGCCGGGGCATCACCAAAGGCTTTCAGGGCTTTTTCGAACAGCGCCTGGCAAGCCAGGGCGGTCAGCGGGGTCTTCTCGGACGGTTTCCATACCACCGAGTTACCGGCGACCAGGGCCAGGGCGGTGTTCCAGGCCCAGACTGCGACCGGGAAGTTGAAGGCGCTGATCACGCCGACCACGCCCAGCGGGTGCCAGGTTTCACGCATGTGGTGGCCAGGGCGCTCGGAAGCGATGGTCAGGCCGTACAGCTGGCGCGACAGGCCAACGGCGAAGTCGCAGATGTCGATCATTTCCTGCACTTCGCCCAAGCCTTCCTGGGTGATCTTGCCGGCTTCGATCGATACCAGCTCGCCGAGGTCGGCCTTGTGCTCACGCAATACTTCGCCGAACAGGCGCACCAGTTCGCCACGGCGCGGAGCCGGCACGCTGCGCCAGGCTTCGAAGGCGCTCTGGGCCTGATCGATGCGGGCGATGGTCTCGGCCTTGCCGAGCAGTTTCACCGAGGCGATCTGGCTGCCGTCGATCGGCGTGTGAACAGGGTAGTCGCCCTGGGTGTAAGCCTCGGCAGCAACGCCAAGGCGCTCGAGCAGTCCAGCAACCATTTGTGCATCTCCTACATCGGGTGATGGGGTGGAAAAATGATGTGGATCAGTATTAATCCGATCACATAGGTACAACAAACGACCTTTATTCCGCATATCATTCCGCCAGGTAATGATTTGAGCCGCAGAGACCGCTATGTCCAAACGCCTGGTGCCCTCCATGACCGCCCTGCAGTGCTTTGAAGCTGCAGCCCGCCATTTGAGCTTTACCCGTGCCGCCGAAGAGCTGCACCTGACCCAGAGTGCCGTCAGCAAGCAGGTAGCGCAGCTTGAAGACATGTTGCGCCACCACCTGTTCCTGCGCATTCGCCGTCGCCTGCAACTGACGCCGGCGGGCAGCCTGTACCTGGCCGAGGTCAACAAGATCCTCACCCAGGTCGACATGTCCAGCCGCTACGTGCTCACCTACGGCGAGCAGACCGAGATACTGAAGGTAGCCACTCAACCGAGTTTTGGCGTGCGCTGGTTGATCCCGCACCTCAAGGGCTTTGGCAAGCGCCACGGCAACATCCACCTGGACATCCGCAACGAGATGGAGCCGTTCGCCCTGCTGCAGGGCTCGGCGGATGTGGTGTTCTTCTATGGCCAGGGCACTTGGCCGGGAGCGACCTGCGTGGAGCTGTTCCGTGAGGAGGTGGTGCCGGTATGTGCGCCGGAGCTGCTGGCCGGACATGAACTGAACGATGCCGGGGAGCTGGCCGAACTGGTGCTGCTGCAGAGCACCTCGCGGCCCGAGGCCTGGCATGAGTGGTTCCTGGAGTTGGGTCTGCAGAGCGTCAGCGCCTACCACGGGCCGCGCTTCGATACGTTCTATATGGCCTTGAGCGCGGCGCAGGCCGGGTGCGGGGTGGCGCTGGTGCCGCGTTATCTGGCAGCGAAGGAGCTGGCCGAGGGGAGTTTGGTGGTACCGTGGAACCATGCGATGCGCAGTGCCGGGGCGCATTACCTGGCGTATGCCGAGCATGCGGCGGAAGTGCCCAAGGTAAGGGCATTGGTGGAGTGGATTCGCGAGCAGCTTCAGGCTTGAGGGCCTCTTCGCGGGCGAACCCGCTCCCACAGGTATCGCGCAAGGCCTGAGCCCTGTGAGGTACCCGCGAAAGGGCCCTTGAGGTCGATCAAAAAAGGAATGACACACTCACTTTTTTTCGCTTGTGAGCCAAGTGCATTCCCAGCTTTCATGTAAGTATCCAAACCCAACCAGGAAGCTAGCGATGCCCGCCCACGATTTCGTCAGCCCCGACAGCATCCGCGCGCAGTTCTCTGCCGCCATGTCGCTCATGTACAAACAGGAAGTGCCCCTGTATGGCACGTTGCTGGAGCTGGTGAGCGAAATCAACCAGCAGGTCATGGCCCAGCAACCCGAAGTCGCCGAGGCCCTGCGCTGGACCGGCGAAATCGAGCGCCTGGACCAGGAGCGCCATGGTGCCATCCGCGTCGGCACCGCCGCAGAACTGGCCACCATCGCCCGACTGTTCGCGGTCATGGGCATGCACCCGGTCGGCTACTACGACCTCAGTTCAGCAGGTGTACCAGTGCATTCCACCGCCTTCCGCGCGGTGCACGAGCAGTCGCTGCACATCAGCCCGTTCCGCGTATTCACCTCGCTGTTGCGCCTGGAGCTGATCGACAACCCGCAGCTGCGCGAGCTGGCAGAGAGCATCCTGGCCAAGCGCCAGATCTTCACCGCCCGCGTCCTCGAACTGATCGACCAATGCGAGCGCGATGGTGGCCTTGACGCCGCCGATGCCGAGGCGTTCGTGCAGGAAGCACTGCACACCTTCCGTTGGCACCATGACGCCACCGTCACTGCCGAGCAGTACCAGCAGTTGCACGACCAGCACCGCCTGATCGCCGATGTGGTGGCCTTCAAGGGCCCGCACATCAACCACCTGACCCCGCGCACCCTGGACATCGATGCGATCCAGCTGGGCATGCCAGCCAAGGGCATTCCGCCGAAGGCCGTGGTCGAAGGCCCGCCCACCCGCCGTCACCCGATCCTGCTGCGCCAGACCAGCTTCAAGGCCCTGCAGGAAAAGGTCGCGTTCAGCGACCAGCAGGGCAGCCACACCGCGCGCTTCGGCGAAATAGAGCAACGCGGCGCGGCACTGACGCCGAAAGGTCGCCAGCTGTACGACAAACTGCTCGACGCCACCCGCGCCGCCCTGGGTGGTGCCCCGGCCGAGGCCAATGCCGAACGCTACATGGCGTTGTTGAAGGATACCTTTGCCGAATTCCCGGATGACCTGGCGCAGATGCGTGAACAGGGCCTGGCCTACTTCCGCTACTTCGCCACCGAGAAAGGCCTGGCCGCGCGTGACCAGGATGACCGCCCGACCACACTGGAAGGGCTGATCGAGGCTGGCCACGTGCACTTCGAGGCACTGGTGTACGAGGACTTCCTGCCGGTGAGTGCGGCGGGGATCTTCCAGTCCAACCTCGGTGACGATGCGCAGGCCGAGTACGGCAGCAACGCCAACCGCGACGCGTTCGAAGCGGCGCTGGGGCTGCAGGTACAGGATGAGCTGGCGTTGTATGCTCAGAGTGAGCGCCGGTCGCTGCAGGCGTGTGCACAGGCTCTGAATCTGGGCTCGATGTAAGGCATTGCGGCCTTTTCGCGGGTCAACCCGCTCCCACAGGCCCGCTGCACGCCTTCAGGCCTGCGCTTTACCTGTGGGAGCGGGTTTACCCGCGAAGAGGCCGGTACAGGCGATCAAAGGGGCGGCAGAATCTGCACATCCGGCAAATCCATCGCCGCCACCTCCTCTTCCAGAAACGCGCTCAAACGCCGCAACCGCTCGCCCCCTGGCCGCGTACGCGGCCATACCAGGTAGTAATCCATCCCGCTGGGCACCGCCGTCGGCCAAGGCAGGCTCAAGCGCCCCTGTGCCACATCCTCGGCCACCATCAGCAAATCGCCCATGGAAATGCCATAGCCACGCGCCGCGGCAATCATGCCCAGCTCCAGGGTGTCGAATACCTGCCCGCCCTTGAGCGAAACCTTGTCACTCAGCCCCATGCGCTCCAGCCATTCCCGCCAATCGCGCTTGTCCACCGTGGGGTGCAGCAACTCGATGCAGGCCAGCCGGCGCTCGTCCCACGGTTCCTCGTCAAGCAGGTCTGGCGCACCCACGGGGATCAGCAACTCCGGGAACAACTTACGCACCTCCCAGTCCGGCGGGAACACGCCATCGCTGAGCAACACCGCGCAATCGAACGGTTCCTGGTTGAAGTCCACATGGTCGACATCCATCCAGGCGCTGGTCAATTGCACTTCATTGCCAGGCTGCAAATGGCGAAAGCGGCTCAAGCGCGCCAGCAACCAGCGCATGGTCAGGGTCGAGGGGGCCTTCATGCGCAGGATGTCATCTTCACCGCGCAAGGTATCGCAAGCCCGCTCGAGTGCGGCAAAGCCTTCGCGCACACCGGGCAGCAGCACGCGCGCCGCTTCGGTCAGTTGCAGGCTGCGGCCGCTGCGCACGAACAGGCGGCAGGCAAAGTGCTCCTCCAGCGTGCGGATATGCCGGCTGACCGCGCTCTGGGTGATCGACAGCTCTTCGCCGGCACGGGTGAAGGAACTTAGCCGCGCGGCGGCTTCGAATGCGCGCAGGGCATACAGCGGGGGGAGCTGACGGGACATGAGGCACCTGCCATGAGGAGCTGTGGAGTGAATCACCGGGAAGCATATATGCATGAGTCAGACTCATGCCAATGATCGCTTTTATCCTTTTGTGCAAAGTTGACCAAAGCCTCAGAATCGCCCTTCGTTGATCACCCCAGGAAAAAGGACTGCCCCCATGCACGTCGCGCCCACCACAGAACTCAAGGCTTTGCTGCGCCTGGCCGGGCCGCTGATCGCCTCGCAGTTGGCGCACATGCTGATGGTGCTGACCGATACCCTGATGATGGCCCGCATCAGCCCGCAAGCCCTGGCCGGTGGCGGCCTGGGCGCAGCGAGCTACTCGTTCGTGTCGATCTTCTGCCTGGGCGTGATCGCGGCGGTCGGCACCCTGGTGGCGATCCGCAAGGGCGCCAACGACATCGAGGGTGCCACCCGCCTGGCGCAGAGCGGCCTGTGGCTGGCCTGGGGCCTGGCGCTGTTTGCTGGGCTGGTGCTGTGGAACCTGGAGCCGGTACTGCTGCTGTTCGGGCAAAAGCCCGAGAACGTTGCTTCGGCCGCCGAATTCCTCACCCTGCTGCCACTGGCCCTGCCCGGCTACCTGACCTTCATGGCCTTGCGCGGCTTCACCAGCGCGCTGGGCCGCTCGACCCCGGTGATGGTCATCAGCCTGGTCGGCACGGTGCTCAACTACCTGTTCAACGTGGCGCTGATCGAAGGCATGTTCGGCCTGCCCAAGCTGGGCCTGATGGGCATCGGCCTGGTCACCGCGGTGGTGTCGATGGGCATGGCCATCGCCCTGGCGCTGTATATTCGCTGGCACCCGGCCTATGCCGCCTACCCGCTGCGCAAGGGCCTGTCGCGCCCGTCGTTGCCGGCCCTGCGCGAGCTGTGGCGGCTGGGCCTGCCGATTGGCGGCACCTACATGGTGGAAGTCGGCCTGTTCGCCTTCGCTGCGCTGTGCATGGGCGTGCTGGGCAGTACCGAGCTGGCGGCGCACCAGATCGCCCTGCAGATCGTCTCCACGGCATTCATGGTGCCGACAGGGTTATCGTATGCAGTCACCATGCGCGTGGGGCTTTACTACGGCGCCGGCAACCTGCTGGCAGCGCGCAGCGCCGGGCGGGTGGGCATCGGCTTCGGGGCGATGATCATGTTTGCCTTCGCCGCGCTGTTCTGGCTGCTGCCCGATGCACTGGTGGGGCTGTTCATCGACCGTGACGACCCGGCATTTGCGGCGATCTTCCAGCTGGCGGTGCAGTTGCTGATGGTGGCGGCGTGGTTCGAGCTGTTCGATGGCATGCAGACGATCGCGATGGGCTCGATCCGTGGGCTGAAGGATGCCAAGACCACCTTCCTGATCGGGCTGGTTTGCTACTGGCTGGTGGGGGCGCCGAGTGCCTGGCTGTTCACCTTCAACCTGGGCGGTGGTGCGGTCGGAGTGTGGTGGGGGCTGGCGTTGGGGTTGGCGTGTGCGGCGGTGGCACTGACCTTTGGCTTTGAGTGGCGCATGAAGCGGCTTTTGGGTAAGGCCGGGATGGGTGGCGCGGTTACGGCTTCGGCCTGACTTGCGGGCCTCTTCGCGGGTAAACCCGCTCCCACAGGGAATGCGCAGAGTCTGAATCCTGTGCAAAGCCTGTGGGAGCGGGTTCACCCGCGAAAGGGCCCTAAAGGGCTGCGCCCAACTGGCAGCCGGTCGCCTGCAGCAAAAACTCTATCAACTCCCCCACCGGCAGCGGCTTGCTGACCAGGAAACCCTGCACCTGGTCACAGCCAAACCCACGCAGCAACGCCATCTGCTCTTCGCTTTCCACCCCTTCGGCCACCACCTCCAGGTTGAGGTTGTGCGCCAGGTTGATCATGGCGTGCACAAGCTTGCGGTTCTCCTCGCGCATTTCCATTTCCGCGACAAAACTGCGGTCCACCTTGAGCAAGGTAATCGGCAGGCTGTTGAGGTGCACGAACGAAGAGAACCCGGTACCGAAATCATCGAGCGAGAAGCGCACGCCCAGGCGTCCCAGGGCGTCCATGGTCTGGCGCACCAGCTCGTTGCGGCGCATCACCGCCGTTTCGGTCAGCTCGAATTCCAGCCAGCGGGCATCCACGCCATGCTCCAGAATCAGGCGGCTCAAGGTCGCCAGCAGCTGGCTGTCCTGGAACTGGCGGAAGCTCAGGTTGACCGCCATGTGCAGCGGCTCCAGGCCACCTTCGCATAGCGCTTGCATGTCGCGCAGGGCACGGGAAATCACCCAGTAGCCCAGCGGCACGATCAGGCCGCTCTGCTCGGCCAGCGGCACGAATTCGCTGGGCGGCAACAGACCGCGCTCGGCATGCCGCCAGCGCACCAGCGCCTCGAGGCCGACGATACGTCCGTCGGCCAGGTTCAGCCGCGGCTGGTAGTGCAGTTCCAGCTCGTCACGACGCAGGGCGCGGCGCAATTCGCTTTCCAGGTCGGCAAGGCTGCGGGCGTTGCGGTTGATGCGTTCATTGAAGACATGATACGTGCAGCCCTGGCTGGCCTTTGCCTGGCGCATGGCAATGTGTGCGTGCCACATCAGCGGATCGGCCCCACCCTGGGCGCGGGCATGGGCCAGGCCCAGGCTGCAGCCCAGCAACAGGCTTTCGCCATCGATCCAATAGGGTTCGGCCAGCGCCTCGACGATGCGCTCGGCCATCCATTCGGCACGGTTGGCGTCACGGCGGGTGTCGATCAGCAGGGCGAACTCGTCACTGCCCAGACGTGCCAGTTGGTCACCCGCCTCCAGTTGCTGCTTCAACCGCGCCACCACCTGCAGGATCAGGCGGTCGCCGCTCTGGTGGCCAAGGGCATCGTTGACGTGGCGGAAGTTGTCCAGATCCAGGTGGCCGAGGGCAAGACCGCGACCGTCGTTCTCGGCCAGGCGCGCGGTCAGCAAAGCCTGGAAGCCCTGGCGGTTGGCGATGCCGGTCAGCGGGTCCTGCTCGGCCAGGCGCTGCAAGGTGGCCACCAGCACGCCGCGCTCGCGCACATGGCGCAGCGAGCGGCGCACGGTGTCGGCATTGAGCTGGTCACGCACCAGCCAGTCGCTGACGGCGCTAGGCGCTACCTGGGGTTCGTGGTCGAGCAGCAGGATGGTCGGCAGCTCGCAGCGCCCGGGCGCGGGCTGCAGGGCCGGGGTTGCAAGCACGACAGCCTGGCGATCATGGCTGAACAGGCTGTCGACAGCCTCCCAGTTCGGTGCCGTCAGCAGCACGGCGCTGCCACCCAGGGCAGGCATGCACGCGCGTAGCAGCCCGGCCCATTCCGGCTCATCGGCCAACAGCAGCAAACGCAATGGTTCGACAGGCGTGGACAAGCGGGCTCCTTAGGGCTTCACGGTGCAACGGAACGGTCAGGTATGCTACTGCATTAATGAAAATGATTTTCACTTTAATACATGTTTCTACGGGCGTAGCATCCCGACGTATTTTGTCGTGCATCCTGCGCGAAACTGCGCCAGCCGGCAAATCCCGTTTACATATTTGACTCAGACGTCAGACGGTCGCGCCACAACCGCCCCATGCCTGTTAGAATGCGCGGCTATTTTCTGGCGACCCCGGTTTCTAGCATGTCCCGACTCAATCCCCGGCAGCAGGAAGCCCGTGACTATGTCGGCGGCCCTCTTTTGGTGCTCGCCGGTGCAGGCTCGGGCAAGACCAGCGTGATCACGCGCAAGATTGCCCACCTCATCCAGAACTGCGGCATCCGTGCCCAGTACATCGTAGCGATGACCTTCACCAACAAGGCCGCGCGCGAGATGAAGGAACGGGTTGGCACCCTGCTACGTCCGGGGGAAGGCCGTGGCCTGACGGTGTGCACCTTCCACAACCTGGGCCTGAACATCATCCGCAAGGAGCACGAGCGCCTGGGCTACAAGCCGGGTTTCTCGATCTTCGACGAGTCCGACATCAAGGCGTTGCTGTCGGACATCATGCAGAAGGAATACTCCGGCGACGACGGCATCGACGAGATCAAGAACATGATCGGTGCCTGGAAGAACGACCTGATCCTGCCCGCCGAGGCCCTGGAGAAGGCGCGCAACCCGCGCGAGCAGACCGCCGCCATCGTCTACACCCACTACCAGCGCACGCTCAAGGCGTTCAACGCGGTGGACTTCGACGACCTGATCCTGCTGCCGGTCAAGCTGTTCCAGGAGCACCCCGATGTGCTGGAACGCTGGCAGAACCGCGTGCGCTACCTGCTGGTGGACGAATACCAGGACACCAACGCCAGCCAGTACCTGTTGGTGAAGATGCTGATCGGCATGCGCAACCAGTTCACCGTGGTGGGCGACGACGACCAGTCGATCTATGCCTGGCGTGGCGCCCGGCCGGAAAACCTCATGCTGCTCAAGGAGGACTACCCCTCCCTGAAAGTGGTGATGCTGGAGCAGAACTACCGCTCCACCAGCCGCATCCTGCGCTGCGCCAACGTGCTGATCGCCAACAACCCGCACGCGTTCGAGAAACAGCTGTGGAGCGAGATGGGCGTGGGCGACGAGATCCGCGTGATTCGCTGCAAGAACGAGGAAGCCGAGGCCGAACGCGTGGCCATGGAGATCCTCACCCTGCATCTGCGCACCAACCGCCCGTACAGCGACTTCGCCATCCTCTATCGCGGCAACTACCAGGCCAAGCTGATCGAACTGAAGCTGCAGCACCACCAGGTGCCGTATCGCCTGTCGGGCGGCAACAGCTTCTTCGGCCGCCAGGAGGTCAAGGACCTGATGGCCTACCTGCGCCTGCTGGTGAATCCGGACGATGACAACGCCTACCTGCGAGTGATCAACGTACCGCGCCGCGAAATCGGCTCCACCACCCTGGAAAAACTCGGCAACTACGCCACCGAGCGTGGCATTTCGATGTACGCCGCCAGCGAGGAGCTGGGCCTGGGCGAGCATCTGGACGCCCGCTACACCGAGCGGTTGCAGCGCTTCAAGCACTGGCTGGACGGGGTGCGCCACAAGGTCGCCCTGGAAGACCCGATTGCCGCGCTGCACGAGATGATCCGCGATATCGACTACGAGAACTGGATCCGCCAACAGACCGCCAGCGACAAGGCTGCGGAGTTTCGCATCAGCAACGTCTGGTTCCTGGTCGAAGCGCTGAAGAACACCCTCGAAAAGGACGAAGAGGGTGACATGACCATCGAGGACGCCATCGGCAAGCTGGTGCTGCGCGACATGCTCGAGCGCCAGCAGGAAGAGGAAGAGAACGCCGAAGGTGTGCAGATGATGACCCTGCATGCCTCCAAGGGCCTGGAATTCCCCTACGTATTCATCATGGGCATGGAGGAGGAAATCCTCCCGCACCGCTCCAGCATCGAGGCCGACACCATCGAAGAGGAACGCCGCCTGGCCTACGTGGGCATCACCCGCGCGCGCCAGACCCTGGCCTTCACCTTCGCCGCCAAGCGCAAGCAGTATGGTGAAATCATCGACTGCACGCCCAGCCGGTTCCTCGATGAGCTGCCACCGGAAGACCTGGCCTGGGAGGGCCTGGACGATGCACCGGTCGAAGTGAAGGCCGCTCGTGGCAACAACGCCCTGGCCGATATCCGGGCAATGCTCAAACGCTGATCAACCATTACTCTTTAATTTTGCCGCTATGTGCGGCCACCTTTGTTACATCGAGGAATACCACAGTGGAAGCACTGCATCAGAAGATTCGCGAAGAAGGCATCGTGCTTTCCGATCAGGTTCTCAAAGTCGATGCGTTTCTCAACCACCAGATCGACCCTGCGCTGATGCAGCTGATCGGTGACGAGTTCGCCCGCCTGTTCGCGGACGCGGGCGTGACCAAGATCGTCACCATCGAAGCCTCGGGCATTGCCCCGGCAGTGATGACCGGCCTGAAGCTGGGTGTGCCAGTGATCTTCGCCCGCAAGCACCAGTCGCTGACCCTGACCGAGAACCTGCTGACCGCCTCGGTGTACTCCTTCACCAAGCAGACCGAGAACACCGTGGCCATCTCGCCGCGCCATCTCAACAGCAGCGACCGCGTGCTGGTGATCGATGACTTCCTGGCCAACGGCAAGGCGTCGCAGGCGCTGATCTCGATCATCAAGCAGGCCGGCGCTACGGTGGCCGGCCTGGGCATCGTGATCGAGAAGTCGTTCCAGGGTGGCCGTGCCGAGCTGGACAGCCAGGGCTATCGCGTTGAGTCGCTGGCCCGGGTGAAGTCGCTGGAAGGTGGTGTGGTCAGCTTCATCGAGTGATGCCACACCGTGATCCCTGTGGGAGCGGGTTTACCCGCGAATGCGATTTCGAATGTGCCATCGCATTCGCGGGTAAACCCGCTCCCACAGGGGACGGTGTGCCTCTGGAATTATCTTGTAGCCTGTAAACCCGCCAGCAACAGCCTCTGGTACAGCTCTTCCTTCAGCCCCTGCGGCTGATCCAGCTGCATCCGCGCAAGGTGCCTCGCATAGCCCTCCGGCCCCGGCGCATCCAGCGCTGCCTTGCCCAGCTCCAGCACCTCGCTCAGCTTGAACTTGCTCTTCAACCAGTTCAGCGCCCGTAGCAAATGCCGTTCTTCAGCCGTAAAGTCCGTGCCCAGCGGATACTCCGGGAACAACCGCGAGTGCCGCGCCCTGATCGCCTCCAGGCGTTGCGGCGTATTGTCGGTAAAGCGCGCCTCCAGTTGAAAATCCCTGGCCAGCTTGCCGGCGTCCTTTGCCTGCTCGATCAGCCCCGGCTGGAACCGCGAATCACATACCGCCAGCAACCGCGCAATTACCTCGCTGTCGGTCTGTCCACGCAGGTCGGCAATGCCGTACTCGGTCACCACGATGTCGCGCAGGTGCCGAGGAATGGTGCAATGGCCATAGTTCCAGAACAGGTTCGAGGTCACCTCCCCGCCCGCCTCACGCCAGCTGCGCAGCAGCAGGATAGACCGCGCGCCCTCCAGCGCATGGCCCTGGGCGACGAAGTTGTACTGCCCGCCCACGCCACTGAGCACTCGGCCATCCTCCAGCTGGTCGGCCACCCCGGCACCGAGCAGGGTCATGCCGAACACGGTGTTGATGAAGCGCGCATCGTGGCGCTGGCGGCGCTTGAGCTCCTCCTGCCCGTACAGCTCGTTGATGAAGCTGATACGAGTCATGGCAAACCGTGCGCGCTGCTCCAGCGGCATGTCGCGCAAGCGTTGGTAGAACGCCTGGGGACCGAGGAAGAAACCACCATGCAGCACTGCCGCCTCCTGCTCATCCGCCGGGCGCCGCAACAGGCCCGCTTCGGCCAGAGCCAGCAGGCCGTTGACGAACATCTCGCTGCAGCCATACAGGCCCTGGGCGAAGGTACCCAGGCCCCCTTCCCGTTCGATCAGCGCTTGCCACGGGCCGACACCCAGCGCGTCGAGCACGCTACGATAACCGGCGTTGTCAGCCTGGCGCGCCAGCAATGCGGCAGCTACTGCATCGCCCATGGCACCAATGCCGATCTGTAGCGTGCCGCCGTCGCGAACCAGGCTGCTGGCATGCAAGCCGATGCAGTGGTCCTGGGTGTTGACCGGCATGTTCGGCGTGGAGTACAGGCGGCGTTGCTCGGCTGAGTCGATCAGCAGGTCGAACGTATCGATGGGTAGCTCGGCGTCACCCGGCATGTAAGGCAGCTCGGCGTGCACCTGGCCAAGCATGAGGATTGTCTCGCCGGCGGCGCGACGCTTGGCGATCATCGGCAGCAGGTCGAGGGTGATGTCGGGGTTGCAGGCCAGGCTCAGGTTCACGGGCCTCTCGGGGGTGGCGGCCACCAGCTGCGCGATCAGGTTCAGGCCCTTGGCGTTGATGTCGCGCGCGGCGTGGCTGTAGTTGCTGCTGACGTAATCCTGCTGGGCCGATTCGCTGTGCAGCAGGCTGCCCGGCTGCATGAAGAACTGCTCGACGCGAATGTTGGATGGCAACGAGTCGTTGCGCAGGTCGGTGAGGTAGGCGAGTTCTTCGTAGTCGGCGAAAACGCGTTCGACAAAGGGTTCGAGAAAGCGCCGTTGCAAACCGTCACCCAGTGGCGGGCGGCCGAGGGACAGGGCCGTGTAGATGGTCAGCTGCCGTTCGGGCAGCTCGCGGATGCGGGTGTAAAGCGCATTGACGAAGGCGTTGGGCTTGCCCAGGCCCAGCGGCAGGCCCATGTGGATGTGAGCTGGCAGGCGCGCCAGGACTTGCTCGACAGCCTGGTCGATGGAGCAGAGGTGCATCGGGGCCTCCTGAGACATCCAAGGGTTCAGGGGTTGGACATGGGCTTTGGCGGGCCGGCACAGGCACCACAAAGACAAAGCCCGCCATCAACGGCGGGCTTTATGCAATTCAGCTGTTTCTCACAGCCCGGACATCTTCTTGATCGCCCCTTTCAGGTCATCATCCGAGCAGTCCGCGCAGGTGCCTTTCGGTGGCATGGCGTTGATGCCGGTAATGGCCTTGGCCAGGATGCCATCCAGGCCGCCCTGGTGGTCGGCGCGTTCCTTCCACGCCGCGGTATCGCCAATCTTCGGCGCGCCGAGCAGGCCGGAGCCATGGCAGGCATTGCAGTGCTTGGCGATGATCTCATCCGGCGTCTTGGCACCACCGCCACCTGCGGCGGCGGCCACCTCCATGCCCTTGCACTCCTGGCCCTGGACGCACACCTGGCCAACCGGCTCCAGGCGCTTGGCGATGTCATCGTTGGTCGCAGCGGTTGCGCTCATTGCCCAGAGGGCGAATACGGCTGCTGGTACGGCCAGCATCTTCTTGATTTGGTTCACGCGAACACCCTCATGGTGGCTAATCACGCTCGCGGCCACGGATCGGCGAGCGTTGAAAAGTATAGCGGGAACCCAGAGGCCGTGAAACGACCCTACACGGGAAAGGGGTATTGCCGAATCAATGCACTGCGCTGGATCAAAAGTTTGAAGGTGTCGCCGCACTGATCAGCCGCGCCGGCCGGTCGAACGGGTTGCGAAAGCGGTGCGGGCGGGTGCTTTCAAAGTAGTAGCTGTCGCCCTCTTCGAGGATGAAGATCTCGTTGCCGACCACCAGCTCCAGGCGACCTTCGAGCAGGATGCCGGTTTCTTCGCCGTCGTGGGTAAGCATTTCGGCACCCGTGTCAGCACCCGGTGGGTACACCTCGGTGAGGAACGCGATGGCACGGTTGGGGTGCGACTTGCCGACCAGCTTCATGGTCACCGCACCGTCGGAGATATCGATCAGCTCATGGGCCTTGTAGACGATCTGCGTGGGGCTTTCAGGTTCCAGTTCGACCGAGAAGAACTCGACCATGGACATGGGAATGCCGCTCAGCACCTTGCGCAGCGAGCTGATCGAGGGGCTCACGCTGTTCTTCTCGATCATCGAGATGGTGCTGTTGGTCACACCGGCACGCTTGGCGAGTTCACGCTGGGACAGGCCCTTGAGCTTGCGGATGGCTTGCAGTCGTTCGCCGACGTCCAAAGCTGGAGCCTCCTGAAACGGTGAAAAGGGGGGTGGATGTGAACGATATCATGGCAATGCCGTTCAGTATTTACAACACACCGCCCTTCAACCTGTCCGCTTCAGCGTGTCATTCGCCGACGTAGTCCCGAGGTACCCGCTTCAGGTTGCAGAAAATCTGGTACGGAATGGTACCCGCGTGCGCCGCCACTTCACTGGCCAGCACATGCTTGCCCCACAGTTCGACCGGACTGCCTACGGTGGCTTCCGGCACATCGGTCAGGTCGATACTGAGCATGTCCATCGACACTCGGCCGATCAGTTGGGCGCGCTTGCCGGCGACCAGCACCGGGGTACCGTTGGGCGCCTGGCGTGGGTAGCCATCGGCATAGCCCATGGCGACCACGCCAACGCGGGTTGGCCTTGGGCTGACGAACTTGGCGCCATAGCCCACCGGTTCGCCGGCGGGCAGCTCGCGCACGCTGATCACCCGCGATTGCAAGGTCATCACCGGCTGCAGGCGCTCGGCCTCGGCCTGGGCCACTTCAAACGGCGTGGCACCATACAGCATCAGGCCCGGACGCACCCAGTCGCTGGGGGCGTGCGGCCAGCCCAACACACCGGGCGAGTTGCGCAGGCTGCATTCGGCGGCCAGGCCTTGGCGGGCGGCCTCGAACACGGCGATTTGCTGGGTGGTGGCGTCGGCATCCAGCTCGTCGGCGCGAGCGAAGTGGCTCATCAGCACAATGCGTGCGACCTTGCCGCTGGCCAGCAGCCGCTGGTAGGCCTCTTGGTAATCCTTGGGGTGCAGGCCAACACGGTGCATGCCGCTGTCGAGCTTGAGCCAGACGGTAATCGGCTTGTGCAGTTGGGTCTTTTCGATCGCCTCCAGCTGCCACAGCGAGTGCACCACGCACCACAGGTCGTGCTCGGCGATCAGGGCAAGTTCGCTGGGTTCGAAGAAGCCTTCCAGCAGCAGCACTGGGGCCTTGATACCGGCGGCGCGCAGCTCCAGCGCTTCTTCGATGCAGGCCACAGCAAAGCCGTCGGCTTCGGCCTCCAGGGCCAGGGCACAGCGCACGGCGCCGTGGCCGTAGGCGTCAGCCTTGATCACGGCGAGGGCTTTGGCACCGGTCAGTTCACGGGCCAGACGGTAGTTGTGGCGCAGGGCCTGGAGGTCGATCAGGGCACGGGCGGGACGCATGGCGGCTGCCTTATGGTGGTTCACAAGTTGAAAACAGTGTTGGGTTCTTCGCGGCTAAAGCCGCTCCCACAGGGGACCGCACAATGTCCGGGAGGTTGCGATCCCTGCGGGAGCGGCTTTAGCCGCGAAGAGGCCGGTACAGGCTATTACTGCTGGTGAGCCGGCGCAGTCTGCCCGTGCTTGGCCACTCCCGGGCTGTTGCCATAACGGAAAATGTCCAGGCCTTCGGCACTGATCTGCGGCTTCTTGCGCGCAATCAGGTCGGCCAGCAGGCGACCGGAGCCGCACGCCATGGTCCAGCCCAAGGTACCGTGGCCGGTGTTCAGGAACAGGTTGCGGAACGCCGTGGCACCGACGATCGGCGTACCGTCCGGGGTGGCCGGGCGCAGGCCGGTCCAGAAGCTTGCCTGGCTCAGATCACCGCCGCGAGGATAAAGGTCGTTGACGATCATCTCCAGCGTTTCGCGTCGACGCGGGTTCAGCGACAGGTCAAAACCGGCGATTTCAGCCATACCGCCGACGCGGATACGGTTGTCGAAACGGGTAATGGCAACCTTGTAGGTCTCGTCGAGAATGGTCGAGGTCGGCGCCATGTCGCCGTTGGTGATCGGCACGGTCAGCGAGTACCCCTTCAGCGGATACACCGGGGCCTTGATGCCCAGCGGCTTGAGCATCTGCGGCGAGTAGCTGCCCAGCGCCAGCACGTAACGGTCGGCGGTTTCCAGCTTGCCGTCGATCCATACACCATTGATGCGGTCACCCGCGAAGTCCAGGCGCTGGATGTCCTGGCCGAAGCGGAACTCCACGCCCAGCTTCACGGCCATTTCGGCAAGCTTGGTGGTGAACAGCTGGCAGTCGCCAGTCTGGTCGTTGGGCAGGCGCAGGGCGCCGGCCAGGATGTCTTTGACGCCAGCCAGGGCGGGTTCTACGCGGGCAATGCCGTCGCGGTCGAGCAGCTCGTAGGGCACGCCAGACTGTTCCAGTACGGCAATGTCTTTGGCCGCGGCATCCACCTGGGCCTGGGTACGGAACAGCTGGGTGGTGCCAAGGCTGCGGTTTTCGTAGGCGATGCCGGTTTCGGCGCGCAGCTCGTCGAGGCAGTCGCGGCTGTACTCGGACAGGCGCACCATGCGCTCCTTGTTCACCGCGTAACGGCTGGCGGTGCAGTTGCGCAGCATTTGTGCCATCCACAGGTACTGGTCGACATCACCGGTAAGCTTGATGGCCAGGGGCGCGTGGCGCTCCAGCAGCCACTTGATGGCCTTCAGCGGCACGCCAGGGGCGGCCCAGGGCGAAGCATAGCCAGGCGAGATCTGGCCAGCGTTGGCAAAGCTGGTTTCCATGGCCACCGCCGGCTGGCGATCGACCACCGTTACCTCGAAACCTTGCCGGGCCAGATAGTAGGCACTGGCGGTTCCGATCACACCGCTACCAAGTACCAGAACTCGCATCGTTTTATCCCTCGCACGCGGCGCGCCGCAGACTTTTATTGAAGTGGCATTAATGCGCGCAGTATAGGAATTTGAGAGCAGTGCAATTCACTATATAAAAGCCTATTATTGGCGAGAATTCTCGGCGAAATCGCCTTTCACGGAGGGGCATCCCCTATGAGAACCCAGCACCAGAGCAAGCGTGAACTGGACAAGATCGACCGTAACATCTTGCGTATCCTGCAGAGTGATGGGCGTATTTCCTTCACCGAACTGGGCGAGAAAGTTGGGCTTTCCACCACCCCTTGCACCGAGCGGGTTCGCCGCCTGGAGCGCGAGGGCATCATCATGGGCTACAACGCCCGGCTGAACCCGCAGCACCTCAAGGGCAGCTTGCTGGTGTTCGTGGAAATCAGCCTGGACTACAAATCAGGCGACACCTTCGAGGAGTTCCGCCGCGCGGTGCTCAAGCTGCCACATGTACTGGAATGCCACCTGGTTTCAGGTGACTTCGACTATCTGGTGAAAGCGCGTATTTCCGAGATGGCGTCGTATCGCAAGCTTCTCGGCGACATCCTGCTGAAGCTTCCGCACGTACGCGAATCGAAGAGCTACATCGTCATGGAAGAGGTGAAGGAAAGCCTCTGCCTGCCGATCCCGGACTGAAGTCAGACCAGCACCTGGCGGGTGGTGGCAATGAACTGGTGGACCAGTTGCTCGGCGGCGGGCTCGATCATCTGTTCAGGGCCACGGCCACGCGGGCAGGCCAGGCGCGGAGTGGTGCCGAACAGGCGGCAGATCATCGGGCGCTCTTCATACACCGTGCAGCCGTTGGGGCCCAGGTGCACACAGTCCAGGCGCTCCAGGGCGGCGTCCTGCTCGGCCTGGGACTTGCGCGGCAGGCGGGCCATTTCTTCCGCCGAAGTGGTGACCGGGCCGCAGCAGTCGTGGCAGCCGGGTTCGCACTCGAATGAAGGGATGAGTTCGCGCAGGAAGTGGATCTTGTGGCGGTTGCAGGACATGGCTGGGTACAAAGCTAAATAGATAAGTTCGATTATAGGCCCATTCGCGGGTAAACCCGCTCCCACAGGATTGTGGATGCATCAGTCATTGCGCTGTCCCTGTGGGAGCGGGTTTACCCGCGAACGAGGGCGCAGCCCTCGCCTGGTTGCCCACCACCCTACCCCGGCTTATCCTCCTCGCCTCAGCCCACCAGCCTCAGGACCTGCCCAATGATCCATAGCGCGCAGCACGCCGCCTCCTATTACGCCGCCAGCAGCGCGCCACACCCTGACCATTCCTTCCTGCAAGGCGAGCACAGCGCCGACGTGTGCATCGTCGGCGGCGGTTACTCAGGCCTGAACACCGCCATCGAACTGGCCGAACGCGGCTTCTCGGTCATCCTGCTGGAAGCCCGCAAGCTCGGTTGGGGCGCCAGCGGGCGCAATGGTGGCCAGCTGATCCGTGGTGTCGGCCACGGCCTGGAACAATTCCTCCCGGTGATTGGCGAGGATGGCGTGCGCAGCATGAAGCTGATGGGCCTGGAAGCCGTGCAGATCGTCCGCGAGCGGGTCGCAAAGCATGCCATCGCCTGCGACCTGACCTGGGGTTACTGCGACCTGGCCAACAAGCCTGCCGAACTGCTGGGCTTTGCCGAAGACGCCGAAGAACTGCGCAGCCTGGGCTACGCACATGAACTGCGCCTGGTCGGCAAGGACGATATCCACAGCGTGGTCGGCGCTGACTGCTATGTGGGCGGGCTGGTCGACATGGGCTCCGGCCACCTGCACCCACTCAACCTGGCCTTGGGCGAAGCGGCCGTGGCCAGCCGCCTGGGCGTAAAGCTGTTCGAGCAGTCCGAGGTCACACGCATCGACTACGGCCCGGAAGTACAGGTGCACACCGCCCAGGGCCGGGTGCGCGCCAAGACCCTGGTGCTGTGCTGCAACGCCTACCACAACAACCTCAACCGCGAACTGGGTGGCAAGGTACTGCCAGCCGGCAGCTACATTATCGCCACCGAGCCGCTGGGCGAAGAGCGAGCCCGCTCGCTGCTGCCGCAGAACATGGCGGTGTGTGACCAGCGCGTGGCACTGGACTACTACCGCCTGTCCGCCGACAACCGACTGCTGTTCGGCGGTGCCTGTCACTATTCCGGCCGCGACCCGAAGGACATCGCCGGCTACATGCGGCCGAAGATGCTCAAGGTGTTCCCACAACTGGCCGACGTGCGTATCGACTACCAGTGGGGCGGCATGATCGGCATCGGCGCCAACCGCCTGCCACAGGTTGGCCGCCTGGCCAGCCAGCCGAACGTGTACTACGCCCAGGCCTACTCCGGCCATGGGCTGAACGCCACCCACCTGGCCGCGCGCCTGCTGGGCGAGGCCATCAGTGGTCAGGAAAGCGGGCGTTTCGACCTGTTCGCCAAGGTGCCACACATCACCTTCCCCGGCGGCAAGCACCTGCGCTCACCACTGCTGGCATTGGGGATGCTGTGGCATCGCCTGAAAGAGCTGATCTGAAAGCTGCACACTGCCCCTTGTGGGAGCGGCCTTGTGTCGCGAAAGGGCTGCGAAGCAGCCCCGGCAATTCATGCAGTGATGCAAATATCCTGGGGCCGCTGTGCGGCCCTTTCGCGACACAAGGCCGCTCCCACAAAGATCGCATCAGTCTTTCCAGAAGGGCTTACGCCCCTCGGTCCGGGCTTGCTCCCAGCTCAGCCCGACATCGCGCAACTCGTCATCGGTCAACTGCAGCAGCGCCCTGCGGGTGTGCCAGCGATGCAGCATCAGCCCCCAACGCCCCAACCCTTCCGGCGCGTTGAACACTTTGGCTTGCTGCCCGGCTTCCAGTTCCTTGGCCAACAGTTGCAAGCGCACATCGCTCATGCCACCCATCACCGCATCCTCTCGTTCAGTTGATACTGTGGAGAAAGCATGCGCGTCGGCAGCACCGGCAATACAGATCCAATACAGCCTTATTATTCCCATACAGAATTGGCCGTCGGCCGACTGAATGATGTATTTTCACCGCAACTGTACCGGTCGCCATGTCATTGCAGCGCAGGAGTATGCCGTGACCCTTTACCTCAACCTCGCCGAACTGCTCGGTGCCCGCATCGAACAGGGCCTCTACCGCCCCGGCCAGCGCCTGCCGTCGGTGCGCGCCCTGAGTGTGGAGCACGGGGTCAGCCTGAGCACCGTGCAGCAGGCCTACCGCATGCTGGAAGACAGCGGCATGGTCTCGCCCCGGCCCAAGTCCGGCTACTTCGTCAACGACCACCGCCACCTGCCGGCCCTGCCCGCCGTCAGCCGCCCGGCCCAACGCCCGGTGGACATCTCGCAGTGGGAGCAGGTGCTGGAGCTGGTGCGCAGTACCCCACGCCAGGGCGTGATCCAGCTCGGCCGCGGCATGCCCGACATCGACAGCCCCACCCTCAAGCCACTGCTGCGCAGCCTCGCCCAGCTAAGCCGGCGGCAGGACATGCCCGGCCTGTACTACGACAACATCCACGGCAACCTGGCCCTGCGCGAACAGGTGGCCAGGCTGATGCTCGACTCCGGCTGCTGCCTGGGCCCGGCCGACCTGGTGATAACCACCGGCTGCCATGAGGCGCTGTCATGCAGCATCCGCGCGGTGTGTGAGCCGGGCGATATCGTCGCGGTCGACTCTCCCAGCTTCCACGGCGCCATGCAGACCCTCAAGGGCCTGGGCATGAAAGCCCTGGAAATCCCCACCGACCCAGTCACCGGTATCAGCCTGGAGGCGCTGGAACTGGCCTTGGAGCAATGGCCGATCAAGCTCATCCAGATCACCCCCAGTTGCAACAACCCGCTCGGCTACATCATGCCCGAGGCTCGCAAGAAAGCACTGCTGAGCCTGGCCCAGCGCTACGACGTGGCCATTCTGGAAGATGATGTATACGGCGACCTGGCCTACACCTACCCGCGCCCGCGCACGCTCAAGTCATTCGACGACGATGGTCGGGTGCTGCTCTGCAGTTCGTTCTCCAAGACTCTCGCCCCCGGCCTGCGGATAGGCTGGGTGGCACCCGGGCGTTACCTGGAGCGGGTGTTGCACATGAAGTACATCAGCACCGGCAGCACGGCCAGCCAGCCGCAGCTGGCCATTGCCGACTTCATCGCCAGCGGGCACTACCAGCCCCACGTGCGGCGCATGCGCAGCCAGTACCAACGTAGCCGCGACCTGATGAGCGACTGGGTGACCCGCTACTTCCCGGCGGGCACCCGGGTCAGCCGGCCCCAGGGCGGCTTCATGCTGTGGGTGGAATTACCCGAACATTTCGATACGCTGCGCCTGAACCGGGCTTTACTTGAGCAGGACGTGCAGGTTGCCGTGGGCAGCATCTTCTCGGCCTCGGGCAAGTTCCGTCACTGCCTTCGCATGAACTTCGCCGCGCGGCCGACACCGCAGATCGAAGCCGCCGTGCGCAAGGTTGGTGAAACCGCCCTTCGTCTACTGGATGAAGAAAGCGCCGGCGCGTAACTTTGCGCCGCCCGCCACGGTCCAACCCATTAAGCCTTTGCTGCACAGGACGATCCACCCTTGAGACTCCAGCGAGCCCTGCCTCTGCTGCTGGCGCTACTACTTGGCCTTGCCGGCTGTGCCAGTATCGGCACGCCCCGCGAAACCAGCCAGGCGCTGCCCGCCAACGACTCAGCCTTCGGCCGCTCGGTACTGCGCCAGGCTGCACCCTACGGCGGCCGTTCGGGCTTTCGCCTGCTGCCCAACAGCAACGAGGCGTTCCGCGCCCGCGCCGAACTGATCCGCAACGCCCAGGCGAGCATCGACCTGCAGTACTACATCGTCCACGATGGCCTCAGCACTCGTGCCTTGGTGCATGAACTGCTACGCGCCGCTGACCGTGGCGTGCGTGTGCGTATCCTGCTCGACGACACCACCAGCGACGGACTGGACGTCATCATGGGCACCCTCGATGCCCACCCGAACATCCAGATTCGCGTGTTCAACCCGCTGCATCTGGGCCGCAGCACCGGCGTGACGCGCGCCGTGGGCCGCCTGTTCAACCTGTCGCGTCAGCACCGGCGCATGCACAACAAGCTGTTCCTGGTGGACAACAGCATGGCCATTGTCGGCGGGCGCAACCTGGGCGATGAGTATTTCGATGCCGAGCCCAACCTCAACTTCACCGATATCGATTTGCTGGGCGTCGGCCCGGTGGCCGAACAGCTCGGCCACAGTTTCGACCAATACTGGAACAGCGCTCTGAGCCGGCCGATTACCGACTTCCTCTGGCATGACCCGGATGCCAGTGACCTGCGCGCCAGCCGCCACCGCCTGGAAGTGTCGCTGGCCGAGGCCAGGACCCAGCGCAAAGCCCTGTATGACCGCTTGATGGCCTACCAGTCGCAGCCGCGCCTGGATGTGTGGCGCAACGAGTTGATCTGGGCCCATGCCCAGGCGCTATGGGATGCTCCGAGTAAAGTGCTGGCTGATGACGAACCAGACCCGCAACTGCTGCTGACCCAGCAACTGGCCCCCGACCTGGGCAATGTGCACCACGAGCTGATCCTGGTGTCGGCGTACTTCGTGCCCGGTGAGTCCGGCCTGCTGTACCTGACCCACAGCGCCGACGCGGGCATCTCGGTCAAGCTGCTGACCAACTCGCTGGAAGCCACCGACGTGCCGGCGGTGCATGGCGGCTATGCCCCGTATCGGCGGGCGCTGCTGGAGCATGGAGTGAAGTTGTACGAGCTGCGTCGCCAACCCGGCGACCCCAGCGCCCGGCACGGTGTGAGCTTCCATGGCAGCTCGGACTCGAGCCTGCACAGCAAGGCGATCGTGTTCGACCGGCGCAAGACCTTCATCGGCTCGTTCAACTTCGACCCGCGTTCGGTGTTGTGGAATACCGAGGTCGGGGTGCTGGTGGACAGCCCGGAGCTGGCCGAATACACCCGCGCGCTGGCGGTACAGGGTATGGCCCCTGCCTTGAGCTACCAGCCGACGCTGGTGGGTAACCAGATGGTATGGGTGACAGAGGAAAATGGCAGCCGGCGCATGCTCACATCCGAACCGGGCGGGATGTGGCGGCGGTTCAATGCCTGGATCAGCAAGGCGGTTGGCCTGGAGAAGATGTTGTAGCGGCCTTGCGTCGCGATGGGCCGCAAAGCGGCCCCAAAAAACCATCAGGCAGAAGCAGGCTCGAAGGCCCCGCGCCGTCGGGTCAACATCACCAACCCGGCAGCCCCCACCGCCATCAGCAACGGCAACGCATGCCCGTTGATCCACTGGCTTCCCGCCCCCGCCAGCAACGGCCCGAGCAGGCAGCCAATGCCCCACAGCTGCGCCACATGGGCATTGGCCCGCACCAGCGCATCATCCCGGTAGCGCTCTCCAATCAGCACCAGCGACAAGGTGAACAAGCCCCCGGCACTGGCCCCGAACAACACCCACAACGGCCAGATCGCCGGCGTGTGCAACAACAGCGGAATCGCCAGGCTGGACAACAGCAAGGTCACCGCGCAGCCGGTAAACAGGGTGCGGCGCGACATATGGTCGGCCAGCGCACCAATGGGCAGCTGCAGCACTGCATCGCCCACCACCACGGTACTGACCATGAACAGGGCGATTTCGGTGCTGAAGCCCTGCTGCAAGCAGTACACCGGCAACAAGGTCAGGATCATCGCCTCGAACGAGGCGAACAGGGCAATGGCCCAGGCGATCACCGGCAAACGCCGGCAGAAGGCGAACAGGTCACCGAAGGTGACGCTGCAGGCCTCTGTACTGGGCGCACCGCCACGCCCAAGGAGAATCAGCGGCGCCACCAGCAGCAGGCCGGTCGCGGCCCAGAAACCGAAGTCGTCATCCGAGCCGAGAAAACCCAGCACCAGCGGCCCGGCCAGCTGACTGAGGGCATAACTGCTGCCATACAGCGCCACCAGGCGGCCACGCCATTGCTCGACCACCAGTTGGTTGATCCAGCTTTCGCCGAGGATGAACACCACGGTCAGCGACATGCCGATCAGCAGGCGCAGCAGCAGCCACAGCGGGTAGCTGGGCAGCAGTGCGACCAGACCGATCGACAGCGCCCCACCCCACAGGCACAGGCGCATGGCCGAGGGCACGCCGACCCACCCGGCCAGGCGACTGGCCAGGCTGGCACCTAGCAGTACACCCAGCGCCGGCATCGCGGCCATCACGCCGATGGCGAAGCTGCCGTAGCCCCAGGCTTCCAGGCGCAGGGATACCAGCGGCATGCTCACACCAAGCGCCAGCCCGACACTGAGCACCGATGCCAGTACGGCGAAGTAGGTACCCCAACGCATCCTTGACCTCTTGATTTCTTGGGGCTGCTTTGCAGCCCATTCGCGGCACAAGGCCGCTCCTACAGGGAACGCATACCCCTGTAGGAGCGGTCTTGTGCCGCGAATGGGCCGCAAAGCGGCCCCTCGGGATTACAGCTTGATCCAGGTCGCCTTCAGCTCGGTGTACTTCTCCAGCGCATGCAGCGACTTGTCACGGCCGTTGCCCGACTGCTTGAAGCCACCGAACGGCGCGGTCATGTCGCCACCGTCGTACTGGTTGACCCAGACACTGCCAGCGCGCACGGCACGGGCAGTCTTGTGGGCCTTGGAGATGTCCGAGGTCCAGATGCCAGCGGCCAGGCCATACGGCGTATCGTTGGCAATGGCGACGGCTTCTTCAGCGGTGTCAAAGGCGATCACCGACAGCACCGGGCCAAAGATTTCTTCCTGGGCGATCTTCATGGCGTTGGTCACGCCGTCGAAGATGGTCGGCTCGACATAAGTGCCACCGGTTTCTTCCAGGGTGCGCTTGCCGCCGGCCAGCAGCTTGGCGCCGTCCTTGTGGCCAGCCTCGATGTACGACAGCACGGTATTCATCTGCTGGGTGTCCACCAGGGCACCGACAGTGGTCTGTGGGTCCAGCGGGTTGCCTGGCTTCCAGCCTTTCAGGGCCTCGACCACCATCGGCAGGAACCTGTCCTTGATCGAACGCTCGACCAGCAGGCGCGAGCCTGCGGTGCACACTTCGCCCTGGTTGAAGGCGATGGCGCTGGCGGCAGCTTCGGCAGCAGCCTGCAGGTCCGGGGCGTCGGCGAAGACGATGTTCGGGCTCTTGCCACCGGCTTCCAGCCAGACGCGCTTCATGTTCGATTCGCCAGCATAGATCATCAATTGCTTGGCGATCTTGGTCGAACCGGTGAACACCAGGGTGTCGACGTCCATGTGCAGGGCCAGGGCCTTGCCCACGGTGTGGCCGTAGCCTGGCAGCACGTTCAGCACGCCAGCCGGGATACCGGCTTCGATGGCCAGCTGGGCGATGCGAATGGCAGTCAGCGGCGATTTTTCGGAAGGCTTGAGCACTACCGAGTTACCGGTGGCCAGGGCCGGGCCGAGCTTCCAGCAGGCCATCAGCAGCGGGAAGTTCCACGGTACGATGGCGCCGACCACGCCCACTGCTTCGCGGGTAACCAGGCCAAGCTGGTCATGCGGGGTCGGGGCGACTTCGTCGTAGACCTTGTCGATGGCCTCGGCGGTCCAGTGAATGGCATTGGCCGCGCCCGGGACGTCGATGCTGGACGAGTCGCCGATCGGCTTGCCCATGTCCAGGGTTTCCAGCAGCGCCAGCTCTTCGACGTTCTTGCGCAGCAGGTCGGCGAAGCGGATCAGCTTGGCCTTGCGCTTGGCCGGGGCCAGCTGTGACCACACGCCGGAGTTGAAGGTGGCACGGGCGTTTTCCACAGCGCGGTTGGCATCGGCCAGGTCGCAGCTGGCAACCTTGGCCAGGAAGCGTCCGTCGACCGGGCTCAGGCACTCGAAGGTTTCACCGGATGCGGCATCGGTGTATTCGCCGTTGATGAAGGCACGGCCTTCGATCTTCAGTTGCTGGGCACGTTGTTCCCAGTCCGCACGAGTCAGGGTGGTCATACGAATCTCCTCCTCTTGTTTAGGTGCAACGCCGCACTGAGGACTCACAGGCGTTGTCAGAATTCTGCCCAAGTGTCGAGGGCATTTTGGCTACCGACACCCTAAACCAGGCAGTGTAAACTATCAATATATTTGACACAGAAGGCTCAAAAGCCTACTGATGTGCATTTTATTAAACAATAACAGGAGCCGCACATGAGCATCGACAGCATCATCGACTTCGCACAGGTCATCACCGAGGCCGAACGCTACCGCCCGGCAGCGGAAAAAATCCTCAAGGGCGAGCCTGACCAGGCCGTCTACAACCATTATTCCAGCCCGTGCGGGCAGTTTGCCGCGGGCGTGTGGGAAGGCGAGGTTGGGCAGTGGACGGTGAACTACACCGAGCATGAGTACTGCGAGATCGTCCAGGGCGTTTCGGTGCTGCGTGACCAGGACGGTGGGGCCAAGACTTTGCGTGCCGGTGACCGGTTTGTCATCCCGGCCGGCTTCAAGGGCACCTGGGAGGTGCTGGAGCCTTGCCGCAAGATTTATGTGATGTTCGAGCAGAAGTGATCTGAGGCCAGCACAGGCATAAAAAAACCCGCATCCTTTCGGAGGCGGGTTTTTTCAGGTCGCCGATCAATTACTTGATCTTGGCTTCCTTGTACACCACGTGCTTGCGAACAACCGGATCGTATTTCTTGATCTCGATTTTGTCCGGAGTGGTGCGCTTGTTCTTGTCGGTGGTGTAGAAGTGGCCAGTGCCAGCACTCGAAACCAGACGGATCAATTCACGCATGACGTTCTCCTTAGAACTTTTCGCCGCGAGCGCGCAGCTCGGCCAGCACTACGTCGATACCACGCTTGTCAATGACGCGCATGCCTTTGGCAGATACGCGCAGACGCACGAAACGCTTCTCGGATTCAACCCAGAAACGGTGGTGCTGCAGGTTCGGCAGGAAACGACGACGGGTTTTGTTGTTTGCGTGGGAAATGTTGTTCCCGGTTACTGGACCCTTACCAGTAACTTGACAGACTCTCGACATGACTCAGCCCTCTAAAACCACATGCCCAACCCGGCATGGGTTGGCCGCTTAATCTCTCAGTCTTTGGCGCCTGGGCGCCGTGATTCTGGAGGTCTTACCGACCGGATACGCTGACGCGACAGGCCGAGCCCCTAGAAAAGAGCGCTGCTTTATACCAGAAAGACTTGGCCACAACAACAGAAGATACGTTTCCGGCGCCGGCCAAGCGCGCCGGGCCAGCATAGCGGCAGGCCCCGCCACCCGTCGACCGCTCGTCGCCAATTTTGTGAAAAAGGGTGTGGTCATTTCCCGACGGGCACACTAGGGTAGGCCTTTTCCAGACTGCACTGGCAGATGGGCCACTGACAGCCAAGGAGTTACCATGCGTGCCGCCGCCCTTTCCTTATTGTTCAACTCCTTGTTCGCCGCCGGCGCCCTGTTCGCCGTCGGTGTTGCCCAGGCCGCACCACTGAGCGTCTGCAGCGAGGCCAGCCCCGAAGGCTTCGACGTGGTGCAGTACAATTCGCTGACCACCACCAACGCCACGGCCGATGTGCTGATGAACCGCCTGGTGGAGTTCGACGCGGCGCAAGGCAAGGTGGTGCCGAGCCTGGCGGCCAGCTGGACGGTATCGACCGATGGCCTGATCTACGACTTTACCCTGCGCGATGACGTGAAGTTCCACACCACCGCCTACTTCAAGCCAAGCCGCGCCCTGAACGCCGACGATGTGCTGTTCAGCTTCCAGCGCATGCTCTACCCCGCCCATGCCTGGCACAAGACCGCACCGGGCGGTTACCCGCATGCCCAGTCACTGCAACTGGGCAGCCTGATCAAGGCGATCGAGGCGCCCGCACCGAACACCGTACGCTTCACCCTCAACCACCCGGACGCCACGTTCCTGGCCACGCTGAGCATGGGCTTTGCCTCGATCTACTCCGCCGAATACGCCGACAAACTGCTCAAGGCCGGCACGCCGGAGAAGCTCAACAGCCAGCCGGTCGGCACTGGGCCGTTCATCTTCCAGCGCTTCCAGAAGGACGCCGTGGTGCGTTACCGCGCCAACCCTGACTACTTCGCCGGCAAGCCGGCGGTCGACCCGCTGATATTCGCCATCACTACCGATGCCAACGTGCGCCTGCAGAAGCTCAAGCGCGGCGAGTGCCAGGTGGCCCTGTCGCCCAAGCCGCTGGACATCGCCGAAGCCGGCAAGGACGGCAACCTCAAGGTGGCCACCACCCCGGCGTTCATGACCGCTTTCGTCGCCATCAATAGCCAGCACCCGCCGTTGGACAAACCGGAAGTGCGCCAGGCCATCAACCTGGCCTTCGACAAGCAGGCCTACCTGAAGGCGGTGTTCGAAGACTCCGCGGTGGCCGCCAACGGCCCCTACCCGCCCAACACCTGGAGCTACGCCAAGGACCTGCCCGGCTACCCGCTGGACCTGAAGAAGGCCAAGGTCCTGCTGACCAAGGCCGGCCTGGCCCAAGGCTTCAGCACCACGATCTGGACCCGCCCGTCGGGCAGCCTGCTCAACCCCAACCCCAGCCTCGGTGCGCAGATGCTGCAGGCCGACCTGGCCAAGATCGGCATCAAGGCCGAGATCCGCGTGATCGAGTGGGGCGAGCTGATCCGCCGCGCCAAGGCGGGCGAGCATGACCTGCTGTTCATGGGCTGGGCGGGCGACAACGGCGACCCGGACAACTTCCTCAGCCCGCAGTTTTCCTGCGCCGCGGTGCAGTCGGGGACCAACTTCGCACGCTTCTGCGACAGCCGCCTGGACCAGTTGATCAGCGCCGGGCGCACCACCAACGACCAGAGCGTGCGCAGCCGGCTGTACCAGCAGGCGCAAACCCTGATCCAGCAGCAGGCGCTGTGGGTGCCGCTGGCGCACCCGACGGCGGCGACCCTGCTGCGCCAAGGGGTCGAGGGGTATCAGGTGAGCCCGTTCGGGCGGTTGGATTTCAGCAAGGTGTCGGTGAGCCGGTAAGCTTTGGGGGGCCTGTCTTGAGGGTTGTGGCGCCTGGAAGATCGAGCGCCGCCCGCGCGGCGCTTCGCGGGGCAAGCCCGCTCCCACATTTGTTGCAACGTGGCCATGCCTGTGGGAGAGGCGTTGTCAGCCTTGGTGCAAGCCTTGAGACAAGTGGGACGGCAGCAGTGCCAACCCTGAAATCCAGCTAGCCCACCAAGGCTAGCAACCATGGCCTGACAGGTTCGGCACGTTGCAACAAATGTGGGAGCGGGCTTGCCCCGCGAAGCGCCGCGCGGGCGGCGCTCGATCTCCCAGGCGCCACAACCCTCAAGACAGGCACCTGGCAGCCCTGACCGCATTGACCTGCCTAAGCCACAATCCAACCATGCTCGACCATCGACAGCGGCTCCCCGTCACCGATGATGATGTGATCCAGCACCCGCACATCGATCAACGCCAGCCCCCGCTTCAGCGACAGGGTCAAATGCACATCATCCTGGCTCGGCTCGTTGTTGCCTGAAGGATGGTTGTGGCACTTATGTAACATGTAACGCATAACGTTGCATGAGCCATTCGTATGTACCATAACCCTCCTTCCTCGTACCAAATACGTCGCTTTGTTCGCGACCATGAAATTTGCCCTTATCTCTTGCGAGACGGTGTCCCACTCATTCTTCCTAGCCTCTGGGTAGAGGAGCTAAGGATTGCCGCGCGACCTAATACTCTTGAAAGCTATTTGAGAGACCTATCAATAGTTTATAAATGGGCGGAATTTGAAGCCATTGATATTGAAGAGCGCTTCTCAAGCTTCAGAGGATTTTCCACCCCAGAGCTAACTTCTATCGCACAGAAACTCTGTACTACCAAGAGTGGGCCAGCAAGTCGCTCAACATGCCAACGTCGACTTGAAGCTTTCAGGGACTATATCAAATTCAGTTACGATTACAATATAGAAAACGCCAAATTGTCGCTCATAGAGCAAGCTCAGGCTGAAAAAAATCGCGACAATCAGTTAAAAAAACTCACAAAAAGAATGACCCGCCATTCAAACCTATCCCCTGAGCCCCGATGCTCTACCGACCTTACTAAATCAGAGGTAGATGTCATTCTAGCTGCAATAGACCCTGGCTCCCCTAGCAACTGCTTCAAAGAAGAAAGAGTAAAAGTGAGGAACTTTGCACTCATTGCTCTTGCCTTGGAAACATTTGCCAGACGGAGTGAGCTTGTTTTGCTCGAAACGACAGACCTAGATCTGGGGTACGAACCTACCGTAACGATCAAAAAGCCCACGACGGTTAATCAGCTCAAAAGAAGAGATGGCGCGAGCATGAAAACAAGAGGCCGCATAATTCCAATCTCCCTGGAGCTTGCGAGTGTCTTGAGGTTCTACCTTGATCATGTAAGGGATGAGTTTCTTATACCGAAGCGCCCGACGACGTCCCTATTTCTGAGTTCTCGCGATGGTAGACGTATAGCAGCGATGAGCCTCAACCATATTTTGAAAAAAGTTTCTCAGATTCCAGAAATCAAACAGCTGGGAGTTAGAATCCATCCACATGGCCTCAGATCAACAGGCGCAACTGAAATAAGGCGAAAAATCGATGCTAATGGCGTTTCTTCCGGCATTATGATGGAGGAGGTGTTGAGCTATTTGGGCGGATGGGTCTCAGGCAGCCCGATGGTACGGCGCTACACGAAAACCGCTCTTTCTGAGAAGCTGGGAGCAATGGTTAGGGGTAAGAAAGCAGTTCTGGAAAGGCTAACCCCATAATGAACGAGCCGACATTAAACCCAGTAAAACTGGCTGAGAGCGTCGCCCTTACCTACGGAGTCGAAACCGAAGCCTATCCCAGTACACTTATAACAGTTTACGGTCAAGTCGTGGACCTTGTCGACAGCACCGGAGACTGGGCCAAGAATCTACATTTCGAACATTTAGCTTATGTTTCTCGCAAAGTCACGTGGGGTGAGCGATTCCACGATAATGATTACGTTGAGTGGATTATTCGTGGATGGACGATTGATAGCTTGGAGCGAAATTTGAACGTCACAGCCATTGCTGTCGTGCGGTCAAAGATAGCTGCTCTTGAGATCTATGGATCAACCGGCAATGACATCGCTGAAGCACTTTTTCAATGGTGTGAAAAATTAGTACACGAAGGGGCAGCAAGTACCGATTACGCCCCGGCTGCATCGGCAAGATCCTTGTATGAATGGGGGCTTGAGGAAGATTTAGTTGGTTTCAGCGAGCATCGACTATTTTCATTGGCCCAAGTTCGTAGAGCACGCCAAAGCACTGGCGCATTAGTCAGCATGCAAGATACAGACTTCGGGCCTTTTACTAGAACTGAGCTATCTTTCATAGAAGAAGCTATGAAGAGCTTCGTCGAAGTCACTACAGCCGAAAGAGCCGCTTATTACCTGGCTAGGGACTGGGGGCTTCGACCAATTCAAATGGCGCTGCTGCATATTGAAGATTTAGGAGTAGACGAACTTGGTCCGTTTATTTCTGTACCGTGCGTAAAAGGAACTAAACGATCAATTCTAAGGCGAGCGAAAAGCAATTTTGTAAGACGATATATCGCCGACGACACTGCCGAAGCAATCCAGTGCCACATCCCGACAGCACAAACAGTTGCGGAAAATATGCGCACTAGAATCAGCTTATATATAGGCGAGAAAAAAGCAGCAAAACTGGGTACACCTTTGTTCCCTGCGAAGGCGCGCAGCGACCTAAGAATACAACGTTACTGTCGCAATGAAAAATTACTACCATACGCATTACATTGCGACTCGCACTCAATATCAAAGATGATGCGAGACCTTACCTATAAACTTAGAATACCAAGGACCAAGGACCGTTCAAGAGAAACTGATGATTACTACTTGAACATATCCGCTTATAGATTCCGGCGTACCAAGGGAACCAGCATGGTACTCGCTGGAGCCACACCCGAAGAGGTTGCTGAAGCGCTGGATCACGTCAGCGTCGACTCAATAAAATATTACTTTCGATACAACCTAGAGCTTCATGACTTTATAAATCGAGTCCATTCCGAAAGCCCTGATATTGTTAGAGCAGTTGAGGCGTGGCAAGGGCGCCTGACCAACGCCAACGAAACCTTGTCTAGTGAAATCAATATAGGCAACCTTGGTAAGTGTACACGTGGGTCTGCCTGCCCCTTTCACCCCACCGTAAGTTGCTATTCTTGCGTAAATTTCAGACCAAACAAAAACGCGAACCACAGGCAAGCACTGGTTGACATCGAAGAATTCCAAGCCTTGATGACTGATACTTCAACAGGTCCAATCAGCCAGCAACTAGAAGTAGCTATACACGGCGCTAAATCATTAATACTGGCTATTGAATATGAAGCTAGGGGAAAGAATGCAGCCTCTTGATATCCTCAATCACATATACGCGAACGCAAAATTGGTTTTCCTGCAACTTTCTGCGAAAGGTATTGTATCAGGATCGTTCAGTGACGAATCTTGGGGATATAAAGGGCATAGGCTGCTTTTTTCCGAGATTGGGTCGGGCCGGAAGGCGAAAACTTCAAAGTCAGATTTGAGCGACACAGCTGGAAAAATAGCTCGATGCTATACCGTCAGAAACATTCTTGATAAAAGCTCTCCTAGCTTAGTAATTTGCCGCCTTAATAGCTTCCGATGGCTAGCCCTCACCGTGGGTAACAATGACCATCTATGGATAAATTTTTCGCGCGCCACATTAAATTCTACAATTCTAAACATTAAGTCTGTGAGCACTATCACAACCGCGTACCACCGAGCCTGCAGCCTTACAAACTTTGTGAAATATCTAAACAATTTGACATACTCAACCAATGGCCGAGACCACCGCTTCATTGAGAAAATAATAAATTGGAAGCATGGAATTGAAAACCCTATACGTTCAACTCTCGACATAACCTCAAGCGAGCACAAGCTGAAAAGAGAAGCGCTATTCGAGGAAAATATCCATCTGGCGATTTCTCAAGCCCGGTCTTTGTTAAAAGCAAATCCGTCGCTAGAGCCTGCTCTTGGGTACGATCGAATTCGCCTGGAGTCACTATGTTTCGCAATGGCATTAGGCTTGCGCGTCGGCGAAGTATGTAGCCTACCAAAGCGAGCTGTTAAGAAAGACGAGACAACAGGACATCATTATTCTTTAATCGCAACTGAAAAAGGAGCTCTACCCTCCGCCACTGCTCTGGCAGACATATGGGTGGAACCCATTAATGAAGCCTTTACTTATTTGCTTGATTCTTGCGAAGGCCCCAGAGCGCGAGCCAAGGAGATCGAGGCTTCGGGTTTTTCCTTCGTAAAAAAGATGTTGGCAGAGTATCGACAAATAAATCCCTTAACGCCCAACAGGATCGCGCAACTCGATACAGCTGAGCTTCCTCATGAGGAGCATTATTTCATTGATGAGCTCGTCGCTACGTTCTCCGTATCTGCCAAAGAGTTCTCGCAGGGAGGGAGACGAAATAGCTGCGCTGTCCCGCTCCCACGTGAAGGGGCTGCAAAGCTCGTAGCATGGCTGGACGAACGATTTAACAATTGGGATTGGTCTTCTTACTCAAAAAACTTTGGCGGTTACAAGCTACTGTGGGGCGATATATCGACATATTCCGGCGCATCAGCTTCATCTATAAACAAATCAAATTGGTTTATTGCCGACCTAAGGAAATTGCTGGAGGAGATGACGGACGAGGGGATCTTTGACCCGGCGCACATCGTAAATGACCAGTCAAAGTGGCACAACCAATGGACTGATGTAAAGCGATCCGCTCTTAGCAACACTGGCGGTAAATCATGCGTGGCGATAAATATTGAAAAACTCATAGACCAATTAAAGACTCGATATGCCGGATTTCTTGCCGCCCACTTCAACGAAGAATTTGATGGCGAGGGAAACAAAACAGCTGACGGGTACCAAGGTAACAATGTTCGAGTAGGCATGGAAAAGAAGCTTAGCGAACATCTTATTGTGGTTTGGGAGAACCATTTCTCAGGCGGCGCTGAGCTGGGTATCATTCCGCGGCCGATTCTGCGCTCTGATTACTACAACTATTTATGTGATAAGGGCCAAAAAATCACCGCATTCAAACGGCTTGGCATTTTAGATGAGCGAGGCGCGCCTTATTCTTTCAGTCCTCACGCTATCAGAAGGTGGGTCACCACAGCTATTTTGCGATCAGGCCCCTCTGAGGCCGCAGTCGACCTATGGATGGGACGCGCCCCCAGGCAGACAAGGCATTATGATTATCGAACAGCCAAAGAACGGGCAGAGTATGCGAGGAGCAAATATATGCGTCCCAATAACTTGCCGAATGATTTTCTGGGCAGGTCAGTCGTTAGATGGCGAGAAAATGACATGGAGGAAAACCAGATTGAGTTTCTCATATCTGAAAAGCTTAGAGCACTTCACTTTACCCCTTGGGGTACCTGCTCGCGGGAACTATATGTCTCACCATGCGACAAAGGCCTGATGTGCGTCCGAGGATACGGCACTTCTGGCGCTTGCACTTCGTTTCAGGTAGACCTTGAAGACCAAGAAGCAAAACATGCAATCATTAAGCTTCGTGACAAGTATTTTTTAATGCTTAGCTCCCTCGATGCCAATTATAAATGCGTTTCCAGCAGTATTTTGGCCGAACTTAATAACGCCGAACCTTTGGATCAGCATATTGCATTTGCAGCCGATATAGTTAGAAGCTGCGACACTATCATCGCAGAATATGGAGATGGTGTTTGATATGGTTACACTCAAAGATTGGCGCAAAAAAGCGCACACCATTTTAGACGAACACATCGTCAACAGATCATTACGCCGATTAACTAAAGAATCACTCGCGAAAGAACTCGGGATATCCCGTCAAACCCTTTGGCGCGATAAGTCCGTAATGGATAAATTTGAGAAATATCGAGCAGGGTCCCGACTAGCTCCAAAGAGGAGACCACAGGAGTTACGCATCGCAGAACTTGAGGCAATTGTTTCACAATTAAAAAACGAAAATGGAATTTTGATTCTTAGCTTTATTCTCGCGTGCAACAAACTAAGAGAGAACAATCATGACCCACGCTTATACTTCAGCGAAGTTGCAACTGACATTGAAAAGCATTTCCCTTCATTCACCCCCGATCAGCTTTATGATCAGTATAAAAAAAACCCAAAATAATCTAAATTCTAGATCAATACCGAGGACTCACAAACGTGGGCGGCTTAAGCTACCGAGGCTGGGGCGGCGCCTTCACACCACATGTGGTTTGGTTACCATTGACGTTCTCAGTCACATAGGGAACGCGAACAGGTTCGCCCATAACTTTGATAAGAAAGAGAACGAGCGCTCAGCGGGAAACCGAGCGTTTGCTGTAGTAAAACAGCCTGCTTATGGGCAAAGCCTTTCAGGCTTCTGGTGATTGTAGAGCGGCGGTGAACTCGTTGCGGCCTATTTTTGTAGTGTAACCGCGCTGCCTCCATAACTGGGTGAAAGTCGATTCCTGCTACTGATAGTCGCTAGCCAGATCATCGCCTCAGCCCTACAAGATCATTTTGGTAGATGGAAAAATCGAGGTCTTGACTGAGTTACTGTCTATCTAGAGGGTAGATTGAGATGAGAGCTTGCAAGCTCTCAGGAGCCGCGTCCGACCAAGTCTGGTCCTGCACATCCGTCAGCGCGCGCTGAGTTGAAATAGGCTCAAGTACCTGTTTCGTTGAATCGTAGGTGCAAACGTGAAGGCCTAGCTCTATCGCACGAGACACCTGCCGGAACCAGTAAAATTTTCCGTTACCCATGAGCGCATCCTCCGTGAAGAGAAGGTCATAGTCGTGAACGAGATAGCTATAAAGCACCGCTCGAGAAATATCTCGAAGCACTTGCGAATGGCGCATACTTGCCGATCGCCAGACCCGATGTCTTGCGACGGGTCGGCTACTCGCTGCAGGAATCTGCAGTAGCGTTACTTTCGCATAATAAGCCACCGAGAATTCGACGTCATCCACCAGGGCGATCTCGAACTCATGTCCACCCACCTCATCCAGCCGGTGGTCGACACGAATCAAGCGGTAGCCAGACTCGATACTGAATTCCGCCTTCTCACCGATATCGCTGATCCCAACAGCTCCAGTAAGAGCTGTGTATAAAGCAGAATTGTCCGCAGAGCACGAGCATTGCTCTGGGAGCTCATCGCATTCGTTGTTAGCAAAAGGCATAAACGGTTGCCTCGTTGAAAGGTGAATTCATTTCGCTGGGCAGATCAAGATAGTTGACACGCGTAGCTGGAGCAATCGCCAATGACGGCAGCAGCATTTTGTTGGCTACGATCAGCGCATCGAACTGCTATTTAGCAGATTTAACTCAATCGCTTCAGCCGCTAGCGCATGATACTTTCGCCGATTAGTGATCGGTACCGCCGGCAAGGCCGAAGACTCTCATTTGGTAGTCTGTTACAGACTGGAACATAGACTCAGCAATCATACGTAGCCTTTCTACTTCGATCGCAGGCGCGCCTGAATCCTGAGCCTTGTGGTATCGGCGCATTGCCTCAACCGCCTCGGTGTAGGCTGGGTGATCAGGCAGCAGGAATTCGATTTTCATTGAAATCAGCGCTTCAGAGTTAGTGTATCGAGTCGGGTAGGGTGCCGGTCTCCAGCAACTGGAAATCCACGACGGCGTGATATAGAGAGTCTGCCAACAATCCAAGGCGCTCTACCTCTTCACGAGGAGCACCTAAATCCTGAGCAGTTCGATGTGCTCTTATCGCTTCAAGGGCTTCACGCAGCAGCGGCTCACCGGCTTTAGCCATGCCTTCCAATGTTCGCTTCATCCCCGTCCCCTCACGCCAGATTAAGACATTATAGGGCGCTAGCGAAGGCCGAGGATGGGATATACCGCCAGCAGGGTTGGTTCAACCGATTGCGCGCGCTAGCCGTCGAGATCGCTGACACATAAATACTTCGTGGGACAGACGATCGAAAGGCCAAGGAGTCGAATGATGGCGGATCCTAGCACCATAGCACAGAGTTCCATGATGGAACTTTTTCACGAAATGGGCGGCATCGTCACACCCATTTCAGACTGCACCGAGCTGACTTGATGCGAGGAGGTCTCCTTGATCCTAACCAAAAGGCCAAGCCCTGACCGTTGGCATGGAGTGCTAATCGTGAGCGAGACGACGATCCGGGAAGGATCATTACCTCCCTAGGTCGCGCTTGATCTTGGAGAAAATCACCTCGATGTCAGCCTCCTCATCAACGAGAAGGAAGACTTCAGTAAGCAGGCTGAGTGGATGCACATCCATTTTCGCAGCGATTTCCACCAGTTTATCCAGGGTTGGGCTTTTAATACCACGCTCCAACGTGCTCATGTAGGTTCGGCTGCTCACATCAGCAAAATCTTCCTGTGTGAGACCACGCGCTGCTCTGGTCTTACGTAACGCCTGACCGAAGGCTTGCTTAAGCTCCATTTGCGTTCAATCCACAAAAGGAATTATCAAGCCTCTTTGAATCCTATAGGACTACAATCTATAGTGTTCATTTTGATTGGGAGGTGAAAAATGCCGACTCTGCGAGTGGATGTGGAGATATTCCGCGAACGGGCGAGCTCCAACGATTCGTCGACATTTCTCGTTGTTTGTATTTTGGACCTCAGCGCTCAGGAGGATGTGATTGACGTAAAAATATGCCCAACAGGGCAGATCGCTCTCGACCTACTGAACAAGCTTGATAGACCAAATTCAGACGCGGCCGTAGTTGGTGTCCAGATTGCCCTGCCTCCTCAGCTGGGGACGGAGGGTGTTTGGACTGTGGAGCCTATCTTAGAATTCATGAGAATGGAGGTAGGAACGGCTAGTGGGCATTGCGATATCTATGCTTACCATGTCGCATCCGGTCGCTTCTTTGCAGATAACCAAGAAATTGCGCGCAGCAGCATCAAAAGCCAGCGAAGCATTTACCAAGCATCCAACGTGGATACTGACGTAGACCCAGAATTGGAAGCTTTTCAGGCTTGGATAGCTCAATTGCTTAGTAAGTTGATGAATGAGCCTTGCGTGGAAATCTGAGGGTCACGGTCGGTGTATCTGCACTGAGATTTCGAAATCGCCGCTTCTGCACAGAGGCGATTAAAGACTTGGTTGACGAGCAGAAGAGGCCGCGCTTGCTTATAGCGGTTCAGCCAGTGGCAGTCGCTAGCGGAGTCAGCGCGTATTTGGCTAGGGAATGTAAGAGGCATATTGTGATAAGCAAACAGTTTTCTAAAGAGCAATGCTCGGTCGGTCTAAAGGTAGCACTTCGCATTATTGATAAATGGCAAGCGTCACCTCGACAAGCATGCAGGATTCTTCGGATCTCCCAGTCAACTTTTCGCCGCGTTAATCAAGGCCGAAACGCAGGTGGCAGGCTTGATATAGATCAGCAGGAGCGTATCGGCCTGGTAATTGGCATTCATGCAACGCTACGGACAGTCTTTAGAGACCAATTGAATGTGCACAGCTTCCCCGGCCTAAAGAACGACAATACTTTTTTTGATGGACGATCACCACTTGACGTCATGTCCCATGGCGACATAATTTCGATTTACGAGACCTTCAAACGCATTCAGCAATTGGAATGGCTAGATCAATAATGATGGATGCGCAGGACTGGGGCTCAGAATGCTCTGCACACACGGTTATTTGCATCGCCCCCATCCTGCAACACTCGAGTTAAAAACGAATATGCGCAACAGAAAATTAATGAACTATTGTCACATCTGAATCTTTCTGTACGTTAGGTTTAAACGCAACCGCAGTCTTCCCCCAAGTAGAACGCCACTCGACAAGTCCGTAGCCATGTGGGCTCGATTTTACAAATGCCGGTTCGCAGACACGCCCGTCTTCCCCTTCTAACCCTACTCTGGGGCCTACAGCCAACCCACAAGGCTGCTCGTTCTTCTTCAATTTTTCGACCATTGACAAGCTGCTGGCAATCAGAAATCTGGCCTGGGATATAGCACTGAGCTCATACGCGCGCTGATGAGCCCAACGCTCTGTGCCCGTTCCCCAGTCCATGATTGGCACAAACACCCAGTCAGGTTGATAATTCCGTAAGATGTCCGAGGCTAACGGATAAGACTGAATATCTTGGCAGATTAAAATGACACAGCGGCCTAAGCTATCGATGTCTGCTACGACAACTTCTGTCCCAGCATGATTTTTCTCCATGAGCCTACCTGTCGGGCCAGGAATTAGATTGAGGTCTTTGGCCCGGGCTGCATCTAAACCTGCCTGCCATATTTTCTTTTGCCGCCAAAGCTCGACACCCAAGCCGTTTAGCACTCTAGCTTCATTCCAGGGTAGATCATCTTGTGTCTCGACGGTATTCCCTGAGCCGGCCATTAATAGCCTAGTCCTAATAGGCTTTGCAGAAAGGAGAGGCCCCAGCCTATCCGCAGCAGCGGCGTCGACCACCAGTTCGCCTGACATGACGATATCAGCAAACCCAACCTCATCTAGTACGCCGTCAATAACTGCAGCCGCGTCTAGACTCTCATGAAGACGAAAGTCTACATAGGAACAGTTATCTGACTCGGTCTGAGTGATAACCAAATGTTCATCTAACTGCGCGACGGGTATAAAGGCTACCTTTTCAGCTCCCGTTGAGCTAGGTGATAGTCCTGCCCCCTGACTCAAAGACCTATCAATGACTCGGGTGAAAACCTGAATAGGCCTATCATCGATAGACATTTCTCTCACTACAACTGAAAGAAACGCAAACTGGTCGGAGAATGCATATCCACTAGATGCAAACTCTTCACGAGAAGATCTGAGCAATGGCCCCCGAGGGACCAACTGATGCGATTGCGTGTAGCAATATGCCCCCTCCTCATTCCTTGAATAAACAAGCTTTCTCAACCAATGATTAAGCGGCAGCTTTTCAATCAACTTAGCACGGCTCTGGGTGCGAGGATGTACGATCTCAAAAAAGCTATCTATCGCCCTGAGAATGCAAAACATCCTCCCATTTTGAACTTTCGGATTCTCTCCTTTCTGTAAATCCAGAAGGGCTTGATATGAGTCAGATCCGTCAGTCAACTGAAGGCTTTCTTGAACTGAAATTTCAAACTCTGCACACGGAGTTACAAAATTCTGGACGTCAGGACCACTCCACTTACGAGCATGGTTCCAATTTTCAATGAACAAGTCAGCGGGCGATAACATTTAATTACTCGTCCTCTTCAGCGGGCCGACCAAGATGTGTATTTCGCATAAACAGTCGATTTTCGAGATCGCTTGCATGAGTTTCAACATGCACACCGACTCGATCGAAGAGCCCCGTCAAAAGGTCGAACTCGTTCTCCAACGCACTCCAAGTTTTATCATTCATGGTACGGCGACGGCGAATTAATCCCTTTCGAACGTTCGATGCCGCGTCAGAAAACGATGAGCAGATTGGATAGGAACGAGCCCTATCCTCATGCCTACTTATGATAACCACAAGTTCACGAACAATCTTGAAAAATTCTAGAGCCTGCTCAGGGTATCGACCATAATAATTACCCAACAGCAGACTTACTTTATTATCAGTATTGAATAGCGCCTCGCAAAATTGCACCGCCAACGAATCACAAGAACTTTGCACAACAAAGCTGCCAAGTGATATGAATCGGATAACTAAATGTTGCGATGTCCACGAATTCGAAGCTGCAGCCACAGCGTGCTCAGCTGCTTCCCGAACACTCATATAAGCCCTAGGAAACTCTGTCAATCGTATATGAATGTAGAACTTCATTCTAGATAGCATCGCAGACTCGTTTGCTACCGAAGAATGAGAGATAACAGTCAATGCGTTTAACAGCTCGCTACGCGCAGGCTGGTAGGAGTCCTTCTGAATTTCGATTTCAGCCCTAAGACGATGCACATCTGCATCAGTAGCGATCGCTTCCGCCAATTGATCCTGGGCAAGTCTGAAGCCTGCCAAATCTTTCCTGAGTGTAATAATCTCCCCAATCGTCCGCTTTAGCGGATCAATATTCTTGGCTTCGACATACACCCAAGCAGCTTTCCTTCTGAACTCAATTCTACGCAGTTTAAGATTAATCGTAGAAGAGTCAGTCAGAAAAATATCAAGCTCTTCCAGAAGCGCTAATTGTGACTCGTGTTCTAATCCATAACCGTAGTAATCTACCATTTCCGCAAGCTTGTCAACAAGCAACAAACTCCATGTATCTGGAGCGACAAAGGCGAGCGCCCTAAGCAAATCAACCGCTGACATTTTTATTGAAATGATTTCGGTCAAATCACCTAAATTGTCAGCCAATCCATCGCAAGCTTTAACAAGAGCTTTCACATAGTCAGAATCAATATAGTCTTCGTTAACGACTGACTCAAGTGCACTTTGCATCAACTGCTGAAGATCGGTAACTGCGGACTCTGGATCACGCGATTGCAAATTATCAAGATACTCTTCGGTTGCGTGACGAGGCTGCAGCCTGCGCCTGACCAGCTCTAGTGTCCTTGGATTCAAAACTGGAACCGGCAGTACTTTCCCTACAAGCTGGCTAGCTAGCTGAACATAGTTTAATGTCAACTGGTCAAATTTTGGATCCGACACTATGAAGGGTGCTAATGTTTCATATGACGGAAATTTTAGCACTGCGGGTATGGTTAAATTTTTGAAATCTTCATGTACGGCCGTGCTTGAGAAACCTCCCACCCTCACTAACTCGCTTATCGCCCGAGCTTTAGCATCGCTAACTTCTGAAGAATCGCCCGCACCACCACTCACGCGCATGGGGACCGCGCGAATAGTAATTTCTTCGTTACGCCGTTCTCTTATTGCTGATGCCACACGCGCTACGCCGTCTATATTTTGTCGGTTAAGTACAAAACATAGAGCGACCTCATCCGGCATTTGCATAGTACATATACCAGCAACATCAGCAAAACCAGTTCGACTGTCGACCAGTATCAAATCGTAATTAGATTTAGCCCAAATTTTGAGTTGCTCAAGCAGTGCGCCACCAGCATACCTTTCGAAGAAGTCCCCCCATGAAAATCTGGAAAGCGCGTCCTCATATAACAATTCATCCTTTCCGACTTTTAGCGCACCAGCGCTAAAATAGTCTAGGGTTAGTTGTTTGCCGAACAATCCAGGCTCTACCAATTGCCTTACGCACGCCGCAAAGATTTCACCCGATTCAGCTTTATTAAATAAATTTTGGACGTCTTCGTCGCTCTCGGCTTGCTCCGCCTCTACACTCCAATCCCAAAAAATATCCAATAGGCCGCGTGTGTCTTTGAGTGACTTTGCTTCGGCTGCGTCGTGAAGCCCGCGGAAATAATATGATAAACCAGGCGCCTCCATATCCCAGTCCATTACTAAGACTCGCAGTCCATCAAGCGCGGACAAGAAAGCGACGTTCGCAAGACTCATCGTACGGCCAGCCCCACCCTTGTAAGAGTAGAACGTGACTATTTTGGGCTTCATAATGCAAGCGCCCCCACCGAGCGGCTGAATCCAGGCTGATGCTGCATATAATTAGATGCAGAAAGTTTTTTGTTTTCAAAAGCCTGATTGACAGCAGCCTTAGACTTAAAGCGTTGTTCGGCCTCAAATGTTTGAATCGTACCAAGATCATTAAGTGACTGCTTGGCCGAGGCGGTAATTGAATTCATTACAGCAGTGCCAACTTTCTTGGAGTAGACAATACCCAACTCTCTGAGGCGCTTAAGCTTTCTGCTCACGGTTTCCTCAGCTTGACCCACTGTGATGGAGAGTTCCTTGTTTGTTCTAGGAGATTCCCACAGCGCTTTCAAATAGGACAAATTGGCTCGCTCAGTTAGAGCTTCAGTGAATTCTGAACTCACTCGTCTATCTAGCGATTGGGCAGCCAAAAGCTGAGCCAGATCGAGCTGACCCATTCTGTAAACTTCTTTCAGTAATACATCAGCTGCGCCATTTGCAAGAATTACCTTCTTTGCCTCTTCTGAGCACTGTGCCAGAGCTGCTTGGAAAGTCTCGATAATAGCATCATGGATTTCAACAGCTTTTTGGTTCGAAGAGCTCAGCAAAGCCTCTTCCAACCAATCGGCAAGGATTGCTCCGGTTTGTCGGCTGAGGCCCAAAGCCTCTTTGGGATTGTGCAGCAGTTCCATAAGAACTTTACCGGCCGTCATAGCGCATTCCTCCTGGTCTAGATCCACTATATGCAGAAATCAACTATGGATCAACGATGCCCCCCCCGATTAGCAGCCCTTTCATCCGAAGGAAAGGGAATCCGCCCAATATTCGTCAGAAAAACATCGCACACCTCAAAAAAGCCATTTTATTGACGCCAATGTGCGGGCTGGAATATGACTCATTGATGACTTCTTGCAAAGCAGTAGGCTCTAATAGAGGACCACCTCAATAAAACGACCCTAGGCCCTAGGCTCACCATTACCCAACGGCCTGAGCGGGCCACAAACCCGACGCGGCCCGGGAAATGCAACATTGCGAGATGTTACGTTTCTTAACCTCATTTACCTGCAAGCCACGTATCTTTACGCCTGGTAGAGATGCAACATTTTTTCTTGACATGTAACCCTTGAGGATCAACGCCGCCGCGTTGTGCAGCAGTGCCCGCCGCACTACCTCCCGCGGGTAGACACTCGCCCGGTCTATCGTGCCCCTGAACAGGATCTCGAACGCCAACGGCCGGTGCTTGGTATCCAGAAACAGGCAACCGAATACTTCACTGATCTCATGGCGCAGCATGGCCTTGAGATAACGCCGCACCGCCGCTGGGCTTTCGAGAGCCGCTGCGCGCTCGATGTCCTCATCCAGATAACGCCGGCCAATTTCCAATAGCGCCTGCAACTGTGCGTATTTCACAGCGCCAATGCCCGGCTCGCGAAGCACTGCTGCGCGATCGGCCTCGAGAAACTGCCTGAGCCCACCAAAACGCCCCAGCAGCCCCCGCGCAAGGTCCAGCACATTCCGCCCGGCAACCCCCGACCCCAACAGCACGGCGAGCAGTTCGGCATCCGACAGCGCTGCCGCCCCACGCTGCAGCAACTTCTCCCTCGGCCGCTCTTCAGCCGGCCACTCCCTAATATTCATCCCGCTCCTCTGCCCTTGCTGCGGCCCATTTCGGCCCTGTGTTAATCTATTTCGCCTCGTACATGCGACGTTCCGCCGCAGGCATTTTCAAACGTCGCCGCCCGCTCTCACTGGAAAAAGGCAAGCCTATGCAGCGGCTGTATCGCAAGCGCATCGTTCTCGGCGTGGGTGGCGGCATTGCCGCCTACAAAAGCGCCGAACTGATTCGCCGACTCCTGGAGCACGGCGCGCAGGTGCGCGTCGTCATGACCCGTGGTGGTGCAGAGTTCATCACCCCGCTGACCCTGCAAGCGCTGTCGGGCCACCCGGTGCACATGGATCTGCTCGACCCTGCCGCCGAAGCGGCCATGGGCCATATCGAACTGGCCAAGTGGGCCGACCTGGTGTTGATCGCCCCGGCCACCGCCGACCTCATGGCGCGCATGGCCCAAGGCATGGCTGACGACCTGCTGACTACCTTGGTACTGGCCACCGACGCCACCGTCGCCGTGGCCCCGGCCATGAACCAGGCGATGTGGCGCGACCCGGCCACCCAGGCCAACCTCGAGCTGCTCAAGAGCCGTGGCATCCAGGTGTTCGGCCCGGCGTCCGGCAGCCAGGCCTGTGGCGATGTCGGCCTGGGCCGCATGCTCGAAGCCACCGACCTGGCGTGGTGTGCCGCGGAAAGCTTCAAGCGCCAGGCACTGACCGGCAAGCACGTGCTGATCACCGCCGGCCCGACCCAGGAAAACATCGACCCGGTGCGCTACATCACCAATCATAGCTCCGGCAAGATGGGCTTCGCCTTGGCCGAAGCGGCCGCCGAAGCCGGGGCTCGGGTCACCCTCGTCACTGGCCCTGTGCACCTGCCGACCCCCGACCGGGTCAGCCGCATTGACGTGGTCAGCGCGCGGGACATGCTCGCGGCCTGTGAAGCGGCCATGCCGTGCGACCTGTTCATCGCCTCGGCGGCGGTTGCGGACTACCGCCCGGAAGTCGTTGCCACGCAAAAACTCAAGAAAGATCCTACGACCGGCGACGGCATGCTGCTGCAGATGGTGCGCAATCCCGATATCCTTGCCACCATCGCTGGCCGCGCCGACCGCCCGTTCAGCGTCGGCTTCGCCGCCGAGACCGAACACTTGCTCGATTACGCCACGCGCAAGCTCAAGGACAAGAACCTCGACCTGATCGTCGCCAATGATGTGGCCAACCCCAGCATCGGCTTCAACAGCGAAGAAAACGCCTTGACTGTGATCGACCGCCAGCAGCACCAGACTCTCTTCGCGCAGACCAGCAAGGGCAAGATCGCCCGGCAACTGGTCGCCTTCATCGCCGAACGGCTCAATCAGGTTCAATAAGTTACATGCACGCTCTTCAAGCCAAGATCCTCGACCCACGCCTGGGCACCGAATTCCCCCTGCCGCAGTACGCCACCCCCGGCTCCGCCGGCCTGGACCTGCGCGCCCTGCTCAAGGAAGACACCGTCCTCGAGCCAGGCCAGACCCTGCTGATCCCCACCGGCCTGTCGATCTACATCGGCGACCCGGGCCTGGCGGCAGTGATCCTGCCGCGCTCGGGCCTGGGCCATAAGCATGGCATCGTGCTGGGCAACCTGGTCGGGCTGATCGACTCGGACTACCAGGGCGAGTTGATGGTGTCGTGCTGGAACCGCGGCAACACCCCGTTCACCATCGCCGTGGGCGAACGCATCGCCCAGCTGGTGCTGGTACCGGTGGTACAGGCCCATTTCGACATCGTCGAAGCATTCGATGAAAGCCAGCGTGGCGCTGGCGGCTTCGGCCATTCCGGCAGCCACTGAGCCGAGAAATGACCGTTCAGGCCAAGGATGGCGAACTCTCTGGCGAAACCACCGTCCAAGCGTTCAGTTTGCGCCTGCCCAGAAAGCCTTTGACTAATGGAGCTTCCAGAGATGAACGACATGGCCCACCTGGTACCCGCCGCACTGCCAGACAGCATTTTCCGCGCATATGACATCCGTGGCGTGGTCGGCAAGACACTTCACGCCGAAACCGCTTACTGGATCGGCCGCGCCATCGGCGCGCAGAGCCTGGCCCAGGGCGAACCGCAGGTTTCGGTCGGCCGCGATGGCCGCCTGTCTGGCCCTATGCTGGTCGAACAGCTGATCAAGGGCCTGGTCGATGCCGGCTGCCAGGTCAGCGACGTTGGCCTGGTGCCCACCCCGGCGCTGTACTACGCAGCCAATGTGCTGGCCGGCAAGTCGGGTGTGATGCTGACCGGCAGCCACAACCCGTCGGACTACAACGGCTTCAAGATCGTCATCGCCGGCGATACCCTGGCCAACGAACAGATCCAGGCCCTGCTGACTCGCCTGAAAACCAACAACCTGAGCCGCGCCGACGGCCGTGTGGAAAAGGTCGAGATCCTCGACCGCTACTTCCAGCAGATCGTCGACGACGTGAAGCTGGCCAGGAAGCTCAAGGTGGTGGTGGACTGTGGCAATGGCGCCGCTGGCGTGGTCGCACCGCAACTGATCGAAGCTCTGGGCTGCGAAGTAATCCCGCTGTTCTGCGAGGTCGATGGCAACTTCCCCAACCACCACCCGGACCCAGGCAAGCCGGAAAACCTCGAGGACCTGATCGCCAAGGTCAAGGAAACCGGCGCCGACATCGGCCTGGCCTTCGACGGTGACGGCGACCGCGTCGGCGTAGTCACCAATACTGGCAGCATCGTCTACCCCGACCGCCTGCTGATGCTGTTTGCCCAGGACGTGCTGTCGCGCAACCCGGGCGCCGAGATCATCTTCGACGTCAAATGCACCCGCCGCCTGACCCCGCTGATCGAGCAGCACGGTGGCCGCGCACTGATGTGGAAGACCGGTCACTCGCTGATCAAGAAAAAGATGAAGCAGACCGGCTCACTGCTGGCCGGCGAGATGAGCGGTCACATCTTCATCAAGGAACGCTGGTACGGTTTCGACGACGGCATCTACAGCGCCGCGCGCCTGCTGGAGATCCTCAGCAAGACCGGGCAGAGCGCCGAAAACCTGTTCGCCGCCTTCCCGAACGATATTTCCACGCCGGAAATCAATATTGATGTGACCGACGAGGGTAAATTCAGCATCATTGATGCACTGCAACGCGACGCCGACTGGGGCGAAGCCAACCTGACCACCATCGACGGTGTACGGGTGGATTACGCCCACGGCTGGGGCCTGGTTCGCGCCTCCAACACCACCCCGGTGCTGGTACTGCGCTTCGAGGCCGACAGCGACGCCGAATTGCAACGTATCAAGGATGTTTTCCGTACCCAGTTGCTGCGGGTTGAGCCTGAGCTGCAACTGCCGTTCTGACCGACTATCTGTTCCTTACAGGAGCCCTGCATGACCCTCGATCGCGATGCCGCTTCCCATGTAGCCGAGGTTTTGTCCGAAGCACTGCCTTACATCCGCCGCTTTGTCGGCAAGACCCTGGTGATCAAGTACGGCGGCAACGCGATGGAAAGCGAGGAGCTCAAGACCGGCTTCGCTCGTGACATCGTGCTGATGAAGGCTGTGGGCATCAACCCGGTGGTGGTCCACGGTGGTGGCCCGCAGATCGGCGACCTGCTCAAGCGCCTGTCGATCGAAAGTCACTTCATCGACGGCATGCGCGTCACCGACTCGGCGACCATGGACGTGGTGGAGATGGTGCTGGGTGGCCAGGTCAACAAGGATATCGTCAACCTGATCAACCGCCACGGCGGCAGCGCCATTGGCCTGACCGGCAAGGACGCGGAGCTGATCCGTGCCCGCAAGCTGACCGTCAGCCGTCAGACGCCCGAGATGACCACTCCGGAAATCATCGATATCGGCCACGTGGGCGAAGTGGTGAGCGTGAACACCGACCTGCTGAACATGCTGGTGAAGGGCGACTTCATCCCGGTGATCGCGCCGATCGGCGTGGGTGCCAATGGTGAATCGTACAACATCAACGCCGACCTGGTGGCGGGCAAGGTAGCCGAGGCGCTGAAGGCCGAGAAGCTGATGCTGCTGACCAACATCGCCGGCCTGATGGACAAGCAGGGCGAAGTGCTGACCGGCCTGACCACCGAGCAGGTCAACGAACTGATCGCCGACGGCACCATCTACGGCGGCATGCTGCCAAAGATCAAGTGCGCGCTGGATGCGGTGCAGGGTGGTGTGAACAGCTCGCACATCATCGACGGCCGCGTGCCGAATGCGGTTCTGCTGGAGATCTTCACCGACAGCGGCGTGGGTACCCTGATTACCAACCGCAAGCAGCGCTGATCGTTAACCTGTCCCGGCCTCTTCGCGGGTAAACCCGCTCCCACAGGTACAGCACCGCCTTTGAGGGCTGTGGAGATCCTGTGGGAGCGGGTTTACCCGCGAATAGGCCGGAACAGGCGACACAAAAAAGGCGACCTTCACAAGAAGGTCGCCTTTTTCATTTCCAGGCCCGGATCAGATCCCGTACTGCGCCCGGTAAGCCTCGACAGCCGGCAGATGCTGCTTCAGCTGCGGGTCATCAGCCAGGAACTCCAGCACCTGGGTAAGCGAAACGATGCTGACCACCGGGATACCGAAGTCACGCTCCACTTCCTGAATCGCCGACAACTCGCCATTGCCACGCTCTTCGCGGTTCAGCGCGATCAGCACGCCAGCGGCCTTGGCCTGCTGGGCATTGATGATCTGCATGACCTCACGAATGGCGGTACCGGCGGTGATCACGTCGTCGATGATCAGCACGTCACCGGCCAGCGGTGCACCGACCAGGCTGCCACCCTCACCGTGGTCCTTGGCTTCCTTGCGGTTGAAGCACCATGGCACATCGAGCTGATGCTGATCGGCAAGGGCCACGGCAGTAGTCGCTGCCAGCGGGATACCTTTGTAGGCCGGGCCGAACAGCACATCGAACGGGATCTTGCTGTCGACGATGGCTGCGGCATAGCAACGGCCCAGTTCGGCCAGGGCGGAACCGGTGTTGAACAGGCCGGCATTGAAGAAATACGGGCTGGTACGCCCCGATTTCAGGGTGAATTCACCGAAACGCAGTACCCCGCGATCGATGGCAAAACGGATGAAGTCGCGCTGATACGGCTGCATGGATAGTCCCGGACACCACGGATTTAGCTAAATGGGTTGAGCTCGGGTATCATACACGCACGAGATTTTTGGGGCCATTTATGCGGATCATCAGTGTGAACGTAAATGGCATTCAGGCTGCGGCCGAGCGTGGTTTGCTCAGCTGGCTGCAAGCCCAGAATGCCGACGTCATCTGCCTTCAGGATACCCGCGCCTCGGCCTTTGAACTCGATGACCCAGCTTTCCAGCTCGATGGCTATTTCCTTTATGCCTGCGACGCGGAGGTGCCTGCCCAAGGTGGTGTGGCCCTGTATTCGCGCATGCAGCCCAAGGCAGTCATCACCGGCCTGGGCTTCGAGACAGCCGACCGCTACGGGCGTTACCTGCAAGCAGATTTCGACAAAGTCAGTATTGCCAGCCTGCTGCTGCCTTCGGGTATGAACGGCGACGAAGACTTGAACCAGAAGTTCAAGTTGATGGACGACTTCGCCAAGTACCTGGACAAACAGCGTCGCAAGCGTCGCGAATACATCTACTGCGGCTCGTTCTACGTGGCGCAGCAGAAGCTCGACATCAAGAACTGGCGTGACAGCCAGCAGTCGCCGGGCTTCCTGGCGCCGGAGCGTGCCTGGATGGATGCGATCACCGGCGAGATGGGTTACGTCGATGCCCTGCGCGAAGTCAGCCGTGAAGGCGACCAGTACAGCTGGTGGCCGGACAACGAGCAGGCCGAGATGCTCAACCTGGGCTACCGGTTCGACTACCAGATCCTCACCCCGGGCCTGCGCCGCTTCGTGCGCAATGCCCGCCTGCCGCGTCAGCCGCGCTTCTCCCAGCATGCGCCGCTGATCGTCGACTATGACTGGACGTTGACCATCTAAAAGCAATTGGGGCTGCCTTGCAGCCCCAATTGCTATTTGATCGGCCGCCAGATCATCGGGTAGCGATACGGCTTGCCCTCATTCGCCCGCACCGCCGCAATGATGATCAGGATCAGCACCGCGACCATCAGCATGGCGAACAGCACCAGCCCGATGAACACGAACATCAGCAGGAAGCAGATGAACCCGGCAATGGTCACGCTGATCTGAAAATTCAGCGCCTCTTTGCCCTGGGCGTCGATGAAAGGGTCTTGCTCGCGCTTGAGGTGCCACAGCACCAGCGGGCCCAGCAGGTGCCCGAGCGGCACCACCAGGCCCAGCAGCGCGGAGAGGTGGCAGAACATCGCCCATTGCCGGATTTCGGCATTGGGCGGGGTGATCGACAGATTCGATTCGCTCATGCCCCGCACCTCCCTGGCTGGGTTCAGTCGGCCAACGCCGCCTGCTGCAGTTCGAAGATCTCGCTCATGCCCTTCTGTGCCAGGGCGAGCATGGCGTTGAAGTCTTCAGGCTGGAACGGCGCGCCCTCGGCGGTACCCTGCACTTCGATGAAACCACCGGCGCTGGTAATGACCACGTTCAGGTCGGTTTCGGCGGCGGAGTCTTCCAGGTAGTCCAGGTCGAGCACCGCTTCGCCCTGGTACATGCCCACCGATACTGCGGCGATCATGTGCTTGAGCGGGTTGCCGGCCTTCAGGCCACCGCGCTTCTTGATCACCGCCAGAGCATCGCACAGGGCGACCATGGCACCGGTGATGGACGCGGTACGGGTGCCACCATCGGCCTGGATCACGTCGCAGTCGACGTACAGAGTGATGTCACCGAGCTTGCTCATGTCCAGCGCGGCGCGCAGCGAACGGCCGATCAGGCGCTGGATTTCCAGGGTGCGGCCACCCTGCTTGCCACGGCTGGCTTCGCGCTGGTTACGCTCGCCAGTGGAGCGCGGCAGCATGCCGTATTCGGCGGTGAGCCAGCCTTGGCCCTGGCCTTTGAGGAAGCGCGGCACACCGTTTTCCACGCTGACCGTGCAGATGACCTTGGTGTCACCGAACTCGACCAGTACCGACCCTTCGGCGTGCTTGGTGTAGTTGCGGGTGATGCGGATCGAGCGGAGCTGATCGGCGGCGCGACCACTTGGACGTTTCATCTGGGATACCTGTACTGGGACTTTGAATCTGCCGAGCATTATAAAGCCCGCAGCCCGGGGAAGACATGCCTATTGTCGCGCCCGGCACAGCCCGTCGCCTTTTCCTGCTGGCCAGGCCACCCCTCTGTAACATGGGTGGATTGGGCGCCACGGCCCCACTGCGCTACAATCCTGCGCCTTGCAGCCGAGAGGCTCCCACCGTTCATTCATCTACGCGAGGTACTCCCCATGGTGCACAGCATGACCGCTTTTGCTCGTGTCGAGCGCGCCGGCAGCCAAGGCACCCTGGTCTGGGAGCTGCGTTCGGTCAACCACCGTTACCTGGAGCCGCACCTGCGCCTGCCCGAGGCCCTGCGCGACCTCGAAGGCGCCGTGCGTGAAGGCCTGCGCCAGGGCCTGTCGCGGGGCAAGGTGGAATGCACCTTGCGCCTCAACGAAGACAGCAACGGCAAACCGCTGAAGGTGGACCGCGAGCGCGCCGCGCAGCTGGTTGCCGCCGCCGAGGAAGTGGCCAGCCTGATCAAGCAGCCGGCACCGCTGAACCCGCTGGAGGTGCTGTCGTGGCCAGGCGTGCTGGTGGCCGACGCCAGCGACCCGCAGGCACTGAATACCGAAGCCATGGCGCTGTTCGATGATGCGCTGGCCGAGCTCAAGGCTGGGCGCCAGCGCGAAGGGCAGGAACTGGCCCGGCTGATCAACGAACGCCTGGACAACATGGCCAGCGAAGTCACCACCCTGCGTGCCCTGGTGCCGCAGATGCTGGCGGCGCAGCGGCAGAAAATCCTCGACCGCTTCGGCGACATGCAGGCCGAACTCGACCCGCAGCGCCTGGAGCAGGAGATGGTACTGCTGGCCCAGAAGAGCGACGTGGCCGAAGAGCTTGACCGCCTCAGCACCCACGTCACCGAAGTGCGCCGGGTGCTCAAGGGTGGCGGCGCCGCCGGCCGGCGCCTGGACTTCCTGATGCAGGAGCTCAACCGCGAGGCCAACACCCTCGGCTCCAAGGCCTTCGACCCACGCAGCACGCAAGCGGCGGTCAACCTGAAGGTATTGATCGAACAGATGCGTGAACAAGTACAGAACATCGAGTAAGGCCACCCCGACCATGAACCACAGCAGCGGCACCCTCTACATCGTTTCGGCCCCTTCGGGCGCGGGCAAGACCAGCCTGGTCACCGCCCTGACCAAGGACGACCAGCAAATCCGCGTCTCGGTTTCGCACACCACCCGCGCCATGCGCCCGGGCGAGCAGCACGGGGTGAACTACCACTTCGTCGTCCACGAGGAATTCAAGGCGCTGATCGCCCAAGGCGACTTCCTGGAGCATGCCGAGGTGTTCGGCAATTTCTACGGCACCTCGCGCAGCGCGCTGCAGCAAACCCTGGACCAGGGTTACGACCTGATTCTGGAAATCGACTGGCAGGGCGCGCAGCAAGTGCGCAAGCTGATGCCGCAGGCGTTGTCGGTGTTCATCCTGCCGCCAAGCCAGCAGGCCCTGCGCCAGCGCCTGGACGGCCGCGGGCAGGACAGCGAAGAGATCATCGCCGGGCGCATGAAGGAAGCCGTCAGCGAGATGGTGCACTACGACGAGTATGACTACGTGATCATCAACGATGATTTCGACGTGGCGCTGGAAGACTTGAAGGCAGTGTTCCGCTCGAACCGCCTGCTACTGAAGAAGCAGCAACAGCGCAACAGCGGGCTGCTGAAAGAACTGCTCTCCTGAAAGACCGCATGGGCTGCTTTGCAGCCCATTCGCAGCACAAGGCTGCTCCTACATCGACGGCGTACATCGCGCCATTGTAGGAGCAGCCTTGTGCTGCGAATGGGGCGCGAAGCGCCCCCAGCCTTATTCCTGCAACGGCAGGGTAGCCTGCTGACGCAGGGTAGCCCCCAGGAAGTACGCCGGCGCCCGCATGCGCGACAGCATCATCAGCGCGATGCCGAGCACCGAAATGATCGCGGCAATCACGAACACCAGCCCCAACCCGCCCACATGCGAGCCGCTACCGAAGTCTGGCGAGGCGCTGTCGATGGCGGTACGCGCAAAGATCACCGACAAGATCACCCCACCCACCAGTGGGCACAGGCCGCGCATGATGAAGTGGCGCAGGCTGTCGAACAGACTGTGGCGGAAATACCAGACGCAGGCGAACGCGGTCAGCGAATAGTAGAAGCAGATCATCATGCCCAGCGCGGTAATGGTATCGGCCAGCACGTTCTCGCTCAGGGTACGCATGGTCACGTAGAACAGGCCTGCGGCCAGGCCGGCGCAGATAGTGGCGTAGCGCGGGGTTTGCGAACGCGGGCAGACGCTGGCGAACTTCTGCGGTACCGCGCCGTAGTAACCCATGGCCAACAGGGTGCGCGCCGGCGCCACGAAGGTCGACTGCAGCGAAGCCGCCGTGCTGGCCAGCACGGCAATGGACATCAGGATCGCCAGTGGCCCCATGACCGGGCCGGCCAGGTGGGCAAACACGTTTTCCTGGATGCGCGGGTTGTTCAGGCCCAGGCCAGTTTCACTGATACCGGCAAACTGCAGGGTGGCGATGGCGGTAAACAGGTACAGGCCGAGGATCAACATCACGGTCCAGGTGGCGGCCTTGCCCGGCACCTCTTCACTGCCCACCGACTCTTCGCTGACAGTCAGGCACGTGTCCCAGCCCCAGAAGATGAAGATCGACAGCGACAGCCCGGCGGCAAAGGCCGAGAACGACTCGACGCCGAACGGGTTGAACCAGGCGAAATCGAATTCCAGCGGTGGCGGCGCGGTGGTTTCGCCGAAAGCGGCAAAGGCGAAGCCGATAAGTACCAGCAACTGCAGGGCTACCAGGCCGTACTGCACGGTCATGGTGGTGGTCATGCCGCGGCAGCAGATCCACACCGCCAGAGCGATGAACACGCAACAAGTGGTTATGTTGATGAGCAGGTTGTCGGCCAATGCCGCCAGCTCATGCTTGCCGGTGATCTGGCCAAGGAACAGGTAGAAGAAGTCGACCGCCACCCCTGCCAGGTTCGACAACACGATGGTGGTAGCGACCACCAGGCCCCAGCCGCCGATCCAGCCGATCATCGGGCCGAAGGCACGCGCCGACCAGGTAAACGAAGTACCGCTGTCCGGCTCCGCCGAGTTCAGTTCGCGGTAACCCAAGGCTACCAGCAGCATCGGCAGGAAGCCGACGATGAACACGGCAGGCAGGTGCGCGCCCACTTCACGCACGGTCGGCCCAAGGGCGCCGGTCAGGGTGTAGACCGGGGCGATGGTGGAAATGCCCAGCACCACGCTGGCCAGCAAGCCCAGCCGGCCTGAGGCCAGGCCCTTGCTGCGCTGGGTGTTGCCCGCGTCGGTCGCCACGTCGGGTGGGCGGCCGGCTTCTGTGTAATTGCTCATGAGTATTTGCCGTATATTTTGGAATTGTTTTCACAGGCCTTGCGTACAAGGCCCGCTTTCACTCATTGAAAGCTTGCTGCCGGGAGCAAGTCATCCGAGACCTTCGGGTGACGTCAGAATGCCTCCTGCCGTGCGCCCTCCCGTGCTGCGTAGGCCATGCAGGCCTCGCGAAACGCCTGGAACAGGCGCAGCGAGACCGGGTTCTCGGTAAATCGCCACTCCGGGTGCCACTGCACGCCGAGCACAAAGCCCGGCGCCGCAGGCATGGACACCGCTTCGATCAGGCCATCCGGGGCCCGTGCCTCGACCCGCAGGCCCGGGGCCAGGCGGTCGATGCCCTGGCTGTGCAGCGAGTTGACCTCGAACTGCGCCGCCAGGCCCAGGCGCTCGAACAACCCGCCAGGCTCGATGCCGACGGGGTGACGAGGGCCGTATTGCACCTCCAGGGGTGCGTCCTCAGGTTCACGGTGGTCGAGGTAGCCGGGCAGTTCCTGCACGCGCTGGTGCAGGCTACCGCCCAGGGCTACGTTCAATTCCTGGTAGCCACGGCAGATACAGAACACCGGCACACCGGCGGCAATGGCCGCCTGCAGCAGCGGCAGAGTCAGGCGATCGCGTGCCAGATCATGCCGGGTGCCCACCGCGCTGGGGGCGCCATTGTAATGATGCGGTTCGATATTTGAAGGTGAGCCGGTAAAAACAATGCCATGCAGATGGGCCAACAGCGCCTGCGTGTCGCTGCCCCTGTCACGGGCCGGCAGGATCAGTGGCAAGCCGGCAAAGCCGGCAGCCTCGATATACTTGTCGCCTACCGTATGCGACGAGTTCTTCCCCACCTGCTGGCGGCAGGCGCTGACACCGATCAAGGGGACCGTATTTGCGCTCATGGGTTACACCGTGTGCAGGTACCAGTTGTACTCGAGGTCGGAAATCGACACTTCGAACTCGGCCAGTTCGCTTTCCTTGCAGGCCACGAAGATATCGATGTAGTCCGGGCTGATGTATTGGTTGAGGACTTCGCTGTCGTCCAGCGCGCGCAGGGCATCGCGCAGGTTGTTCGGCAGGCTCTGCTCCAACTGTTCGTAGGAGTTGCCTTCGATCGGTGCCTGGGGCTCGACCTGGTTGGTCAGGCCGTGGTGAACGCCGGCGAGGATCGCCGCGAGCATCAGGTACGGGTTGGCGTCGGCACCGGCCACGCGGTGCTCGAGGCGCACGTTGTCGCTGCTGTCAGTGGGCACGCGCACGGCCACGGTGCGGTTGTCCAGGCCCCAGCTTGGCGCATTGGGCACATAGAACTGCGCGCCGAAGCGGCGATAGGAATTGATGTTCGGACAAAGGAAGGCCATCGACGCTGGCATGGTCTCCAGCACACCACCGATGGCGTGGCGCAGCGCGTCGCTTTGCAACGGGTCGTCGCTGGCAAAGATGTTCTTGCCGGTTTTCTTGTCCAGCAACGAAATGTGCACGTGCAGGCCGTTGCCGGCCTGGCCCGGGTAGGGCTTGGCCATGAAGGTGGTGTCCATTTCATGGTCGTAGGCGACGTTCTTGATCAGACGCTTGAGCAGGATCGCGTAGTCGCAGGCCTTCAGCGGATCGGCCACGTGGTGCAGGTTGACCTCGAACTGCGCCGGGGCGCTTTCCTTGACGATGGCGTCGGCGGGCAGGCCCTGCTCCTTGGCGGCTTCGAGCATGTCCTGCAGGCAGTCGGCATATTCGTCGAGATCGTCGATCAGGTACACCTGGGTAGACTGCGGGCGCTTGCCCGAAATTGGCGAGCGCGGCGGCTGCGGGCGACCGTTGAGGTTGTCCTGGTCGATCAGGTAGAACTCCAGCTCGAACGCGGCGCAGATATCCAGGCCCAGGTCGTCGAACTTGCTCACCACCTGTCGCAGCACTTCACGCGGGTCGGCGAAGAACGGCTGGCCATCCAGTTCGTGCATGGTCATCAGCAGTTGGGCGGTGGGGCGCTTCTGCCACGGCTCGTCCGACAGTGTGCCGGGGATCGGGAAGCAGATGCGGTCGGCATCGCCGATGTCCAGGCCAAGCCCGGTGCTCTCGACGGTGGAACCGTTGATGTCCAGGGCGAACAGCGATGCCGGCAGGTTGATACCCTTCTCGTACACCTTGTGCAGGCTGGCCCGCTCGATGCGCTTGCCACGTACCACGCCGTTCATGTCGGAAATCAGCAGGTCGACGTACTGCGTGTCCGGATGGGCCTGGAGGAAGTCATTCATCTCGCTGGAAGAACTGGCGCACGGGGTTACCGACGTCATGGCTGTACATCCTTTGATTTGCTGCGGCGATGTGGGGATACGGCTGGCGCCTCACGGGCGACGATGGTTGCAGCTGTTGTTCTTTTCACTTTCCCATCGTGGGGATTGGTCACCCGACCGGGCACATTGATTCCCGGGGGCCGTTCCACTATAAAATGGCCAAAACGCAACAGACATTGGCAATTCGGCAAGCAGAGCGTGCACCAATGCAATATCAGATTACCCATGCCGACCTTTCCCTGGTCCTGGCCCTGGAACGTGGCCGCTCGCTGGCCAAGGCTGCCGAGTTGCTCAAGGTCGATGTGTCGACGGTTTTCCGCTCGATCCGGCGGCTGGAATCGGCGCTGGGCACCGCCTTGTTCGTCAAGAGCCGCAAGGGCTACCTGCCGACCGACACCGCCCAGGCCCTGGCCGAGCAGGCCGAGCGCGCCGAGCAGGCGCTGGAGGCGGCGCGCATCGCCATGACCAGTGGCGAGCAGGTGGTCAGCGGCACGGTACGGCTGACCTGTACCGAAGCGGTGATGCACAGCCTGCTGCTGCCAGCGCTGGCGGATTTCATGCCCAACTACCCGGCCCTGTCGCTGGAAATGGGCACCTCCAACACCTTCGCCAACCTCAGCCGGCGCGATGCCGACATTGCCCTGCGCCTGACCAATACGCCGCCGGAGCACCTGGTGGGCCGCAATCTGGGGTCCACCTCCTACGTGGTCTGCGGCCAGCCGCAGTGGCGCGAGCGCCTGGCCGAGTCACCTGTCAGCGTACCGTGGATCGCCCCCGACGATTCGATGCAGGACCACCCCACGGTGGTCTGGCGCAACCAGCAGCATCCGGGGTTGAGCCCGCGCTATCAGTGCAGCAGCATGTCGACCATCGCCCAGCTGGTTACCGCCGGGCTTGGCGTTGCGGCGTTGCCGGACTACATGGTGCACGCGCTGCCCGGGGTAGATGCGCTGAGCGGGCCGCTGCCGGGTTGCGACACCCAGCTGTGGCTGCTGACCCGGCCGGATTGCCGGGCGTTGCGCTCGGTGCAGACTCTGTTCGAGGAGCTGACCCCGCGGTTGCGTGACGCGATGCTCTGAGGTTATCGTCAGGCTCAAGTGATAGGGTGTCTGTTCCGGCCCTTTCGCGGCTGAAGCCGCTCCCACAGGGTGCGGTGATGAACCTGAGAACGATGCGGTCCCTGTGGGAGCGGCTTTAGCCGCGAAGAAGGCAACATAGGGCTTGAAGGTAACCACCCGACAAAACAGCGCTTCCCTATTGGCTGGTGATTTTTTAAACTATCGAGTCCGCCTGCCCACTATTGGGCTGCACGCCCACCGCAATTGCTACTGAGGAAGACCATGGCCCGCGTAACTGTTGAAGACTGCCTGGAACACGTGGATAACCGCTTTGAGCTGGTCATGCTCTCGACCAAGCGCGCTCGCCAGCTGGCGACCGGCGGCAAAGAGCCACGCGTTGCGTGGGAAAACGACAAGCCGACCGTTGTTGCCCTGCGTGAAATCGCCGAAGGCATCGTCACCAACGAGTTCATCGCCGCTGAAGAGATCGTCACCGAGGATCCGGTGTTCGCCGCGTTCGAGGACGAGAACAACGAGGCTGTCTGATTGATGCCAGGTCGACGTCGCACGGCGCAAGGCCCTCTTCCTCGGCAGGAGGTGAACCCATGCCGGGTATAGAAGCCTTGGCCGAACGGCTGTCGACCTATCTTGGCCCCGAACAGGTCAACCTGGTCCGGCGCGCCTATTTCTACGCCGAACAGGCCCACGATGGGCAGCGCCGCCGCAGTGGCGAGCCCTACGTGACCCATCCGCTGGCAGTGGCCAGCATCCTCGCCGACATGCACATGGACCATCAGAGCCTGATGGCAGCCATGCTGCACGACGTGATCGAAGACACCGGCATCGCCAAGGAAGCCCTGAGCCAGCAGTTTGGCGAAACGGTGGCCGAACTGGTCGATGGGGTCAGCAAGCTGACCCAGATGAACTTCGAGACCAAGGCCGAGGCGCAGGCCGAGAACTTCCAGAAGATGGCCATGGCCATGGCCCGCGATATCCGGGTGATTCTGGTCAAGCTGGCCGACCGCCTGCACAACATGCGCACCCTGGAAGTGCTGTCCGGCGAAAAACGCCGACGCATCGCCAAGGAAACCCTCGAGATCTACGCCCCCATCGCCAACCGCCTGGGCATGCACACCGTGCGCGTGGAGTTCGAGGACCTCGGCTTCAAGGCCATGCACCCGATGCGCTCGTCGCTGATCCACCGAGCGGTGAAGAGTGCACGCGGCAACCGCAAAGAGATCGTCGCCAAGATCGAGCACTCGCTGGCCAACTGCCTGGCCGCCGACGGTATCGAGGGTGAGGTCAGCGGCCGGCAGAAGCACCTCTATGGCATCTACAAGAAGATGCGTGGCAAGCGCCGCGCCTTCAACGAGATCATGGACGTGTACGCCTTCCGCATCGTCGTCGACAAGGTCGATACCTGCTACCGCGTACTCGGCGCCGTGCACAACCTGTACAAGCCGCTGCCCGGTCGCTTCAAGGACTACATCGCGATCCCCAAGGCCAACGGCTACCAGTCGTTGCACACCACGCTGTTCGGCATGCACGGCGTACCCATCGAAATCCAGATCCGCACCCGCGAGATGGAAGAGATGGCCAACAACGGCATCGCCGCACACTGGCTGTACAAGTCCAACGACGACGAGCAGCCCAAGGGCAGTCATGCCCGCGCCCGCCAGTGGGTCAAGGGCATCCTCGAGCTGCAGCAACGTGCCGGCAACTCGCTGGAATTCATCGAGAGCGTGAAGATCGACCTGTTCCCGGACGAGGTCTACGTGTTCACGCCCAAAGGCCGCATCATGGAGCTGCCCAAAGGCTCGACGGCCGTCGACTTTGCCTACGCGGTGCACACCGACGTCGGCAACAGCTGCATTGCCTGTCGCATCAACCGCCGCCTGGCACCGCTGTCCGAACCACTGCAAAGCGGCTCGACGGTGGAAATCGTCAGCGCCCCGGGCGCACGACCGAACCCGGCCTGGCTCAACTTCGTGGTTACCGGCAAGGCGCGCACGCACATCCGCCACGCGCTCAAGCAGCAGCGCCGCTCCGAGTCCATCAGCCTGGGCGAGCGCCTGCTGAACAAGGTGCTCACCGGCTTCGACAGCAGCCTGGAAATGATCCCCCAGGAGCGTATCCAGGCAATTCTCGCCGAGTACCGCCTGGAGCTGATCGAAGACCTGCTCGAAGACATCGGCCTGGGCAACCGCATGGCCTACGTGGTCGCACGCCGCCTGCTGTCGGCCGAAGGCGAGCAGTTGCCGGCACCGGAAGGCCCGCTGGCGATCCGCGGTACCGAAGGCCTGGTGCTGAGCTACGCCAAGTGCTGTACGCCGATCCCGGGTGACCCGATCGTTGGTCACCTGTCGGCCGGCAAGGGCATGGTCGTGCACCTGGAAAACTGCCGCAACATCAGTGAAATCCGCCACAACCCGGAGAAGTGCGTGCAGCTCTCCTGGGCCAAGGACATCACCGGTGAATTCAACGTCGAGTTGCGTGTCGAACTGGAGCACCAGCGCGGCCTGATTGCCCTGCTGGCCAGCAGTGTCAACGCCGCCGATGGCAACATCGAGAAGATCAGCATGGACGAACGCGACGGCCGTATCAGCGTGGTCCAACTGGTGGTCAGCGTGCACGACCGCGTGCACCTGGCGCGTGTGATCAAGAAGCTGCGTACCCTGACCGGTGTGGTCCGCATAACCCGCATGCGTACGTAGTCCGCCAACCAAGGAGTCATCATGAGCAAGACCGTCATCAACAGCGACAAGGCCCCTGCCGCCATCGGCACCTACTCGCAGGCGATCAAGGCCGGCAACACCGTCTACATGTCGGGCCAGATCCCCCTGGACCCAAAGACCATGGAACTGGTCGAAGGCTTCGAAGCCCAGACCGTACAGGTGTTCGAGAACCTCAAGGCCGTGGCTGAAGCTGCTGGCGGTTCGTTCAAGGACATCGTCAAGCTGAACATCTTCCTCACTGACCTGAGCCACTTCGCCAAGGTCAACGAGGTAATGGGCCGCTACTTCGAGCAGCCGTACCCGGCCCGCGCCGCCATCGGCGTTGCCGCGCTGCCGAAGGGCGCCCAAGTCGAAATGGACGCCATCCTGGTCATCGAATGATGCCCCCGGTGACGGGCGCCCTGCCCGTCACCTTCCCTTCTCTGCAAGGTTACCCCGTCATGCGTCAAGCACTGCCCCTCGCGCTGGCAGCCCTGCTTATGGGCGGCTGCGCCAGCCACAAACCTGAAGACCTGAACGGCACCTGGATCAACCAGAATGCCATCGATGAGGTGGTCGAAAGCGGCCGCGTTACTCAGACACTTAACAAAAACGGCATTGAACTCGAATGGAAGCTGGACGTTGCAAACCAGAAAGCGAGCTTCAGTAACGGCTTCGAAGGCGTGGATGGTCAACTGGTCATCAATGAAGACCAGTGGCAGGTTAGTACCGAAGGTGGAGAACCTGCCCGATTGATTCTGCGTGGAGACGAATTGAAAGTGGCAAACCCCACCTTCGGTGAACAGACTTTCGTGCGCGTCAAATCACCACCTGCAGCAAATGCACCGCTAGGCGGTAGCTTCGAGAAGGCACTGTACAAGGCCTACCTGGGCGGCAACTGGAAGATCGTCGAAGGCCAGGGAAAAGGTGCCAGCGTGCGCTTCGGCGACACCGGCAATGTCACCGGCCTGCCAGGGCCAGACCGTTTCGCCCTCTGCTTGACGGGCGATTGCGCGGACATGGGTGGCAGCAATGACAGCCTGTGGCTGGAGCGTAACCAGCGTGGCGCGCCGTTCATCCTCAAGCGCGATGGCGACAAGCTGGAGATCTTCCAGGCAGTAAACCGTGCGCAGCCGGATGAAAAGCCAGTGTTGGCGGCCGGCAAGCGCCAGTGGGTGCTGGAACTGAACTGAAGCCTGCTGTAATCGTGGTCGAACACACCGGCCTCTTCGCGGGTAAACCCGCTCCCACAGGTACACCACCAGGCTTGAAACCAGCGGTGCACCTGTGGGAGCGGGTTTACCCGCGAACAGGCCAGTAGCCTCAGCACCCGCCTTTCAGGATCGCCGCATAGCCTTCCTTGTAACTCGGATACACCGGTGCCCAGCCCAACGCCCGCGCCCGGGCATTGCTGCAGCGCTTGCTGCCGGTACGCCGTACCCGCTGCTCATCCGACCACTCGGTTACCCCCATGTACGCCCGCAGCCAGGCCACCACGTCGGCCAGCGGCGCCGGGTCGTCGTCGACGCCGATGTAGCAGTCATCCAGCACCTTGCCATCGGCATCGGCCTGCAACAGGAACGCCAACAGGCTGGCGGCGTCCTCGGCATGAATACGGTTGCCATACAGCGGAGGCTCCTTGGCCACGCGGTAGCCTTGGCGCACCTGACTGAGCAGCCACTCGCGGCCGGGGCCATAGATGCCGGTCAGGCGCACCACGCTGGCCGGGATGCCGCTGGCCAGTGCCAGCCGCTCAGCCTCCAGCATCAACCGCCCGGAATAGCCTTCAGGTTCGGTGGCCGCACCTTCCTCGATCCACTCGCCGTCCTTCTGTGCATACACACTGCTGCTGGACACGAACAGCAGGCGCCGTGGGCGTTGGCCGCGCTCGGCCAGCCAGGCCAGCACATGGCGCAAACCATCAACATACGCCGCCTGGTAACCCGCCTCGTCGTGCTGGCTGGCCGCCACGCAGTACACCAGGTAGTCCGGTGCACGCTGCGGCCAGGCGGCGGGAATGGAGGGCTCGGACAGGTCTGCAGCCACCGGCACGACACCCGCAGGCAACTGCCCGATCGAGCGACGCAGGCCGCACACCTGCCAACCGCGCGCAAGCATTTGCCGGGCAAGACGCCCTCCTACATCACCACAACCCACCACCATCACGGAAAGGCCTGACATCTCTAAACTCCCTGGACCAATTGATCAGCCCGCCCACGCTACACGATGGGTAGCTAGACCATAGGCGAAAAAAGCAACAAGATTACTTTTGTTAACAAGAATTACTTGCAATAATGGCCACCAAATTGTTCTCGGCCTACCTCGAGGCCTTGGAGAACGTTCACTTCATTCTTCATCAGGTCCGGCCAGCATGACACGTACTCAACCTTCCGCTTCGCCAACCCCGTCGCGCGCCTGGCGCGCCATCGCCGCGCTGACGCTCAGCCTGGTGCTGGCCCCGGTGGCCATGGCCGATGAGCCAACCGCCAATGCCACCGCGCCTGCTGCCACTACGGCACCCTCTGCTCCGGCCGCAGCGCCGGCTACCGGCGCAGTTGCCGCCACCCCGGCTGCTGCCCAGGTCGCGGTAGACCCAAGCGTCGAAGCCCTGGTTGAAGACTCCTCGCTGGGCATGGCCCATGACCTGTCCCCATGGGGCATGTACAAGAACGCCGACGTTGTGGTGAAGGCGGTCATGATCGGCCTGGCCATCGCCTCCATCATCACCTGGACCATCTGGATTGCCAAAGGCTTCGAGCTGATGGGCGCCAAGCGTCGCCTGCGTGGTGAAATTGCCCTGCTGAAGAAATCCGCCAGCCTCAAAGAAGCCAGCGACGTTTCCAACAAGGAAGGCACCCTGGCCCACACTCTGGTCCACGACGCCCTCGAAGAGATGCGCCTGTCGGCCAACGCCCGTGAAAAAGAAGGGATCAAGGAGCGCGTCAGCTTCCGCCTGGAGCGCCTGGTACACGCCAGCGGCCGCACCATGAGCAGCGGCACCGGCGTACTCGCCACCATCGGTTCCACTGCGCCGTTCGTCGGCCTGTTCGGTACCGTATGGGGCATCATGAACAGCTTCATCGGCATCGCCAAGACCCAAACCACCAACCTGGCCGTGGTTGCCCCGGGTATCGCCGAAGCCCTGCTGGCCACCGCCCTGGGCCTGGTCGCCGCGATCCCGGCCGTAGTCATCTACAACGTCTTCGCCCGCTCCATCGCCGGCTACAAGGCCCAGGTGTCCGACGCCTCCGCCCAGGTGCTGCTGCTGGTCAGCCGTGACCTGGACCACCAAGGCAGCGAGCGTGTTGCCCCGCACATGGTGAAAGTGGGGTAAGCCATGGGCCTGCATCTCAATGAAGGTGGCGACGACCTCGCCGAAAACCACGAAATCAACGTTACGCCGTTCATCGACGTGATGCTGGTGCTGCTGATCATCTTCATGGTCGCAGCCCCCCTGGCCACGGTCGACATCAAGGTCGACCTGCCGGCCTCGACCGCCAAGCCGGCGCCGAGGCCCGAGAAACCGGTGTTCGTCAGCGTCAAGGCCGACCAGAAGCTGTACGTCGGCGACGACCAGGTCCCTGCCCCCGACCAGCTTGGCCCGATGCTCGATGCCAAGACCAAGGGCGACAAGGAAACCACCATCTTCTTCCAGGCTGACAAAGGCGTGGATTACGGTGACCTGATGGAAGTGATGAACAACATGCGCACGGCCGGCTACCTGAAAGTCGGTCTGGTAGGTCTCGAGACGGCAGCCAAGAAATGACTAGAACGCGCTCAAACATGGCGCGCTACGGTGGCAGCCTGGCGATCGTGCTGGGCGTGCACGTGGTCGCCGTGCTGCTGACGCTCAACTGGTCGGTGCCCCAGGCTATCGAACTGCCCCCGGCAGCCATGATGGTCGAGCTGGCACCGTTACCGGAGCCTGCGCCACCACCACCTCCCAAAGCGGCTCCGCAGCCACCGGCGCCGGTCGAGGAACCGCCGCTGCCGAAGCTGGCCGAGGCACCCAAACCCAAGATCGCCATTCCCAAGCCGCCCAAGCCGAAGGCCAAGCCGCAGCCGCCGAAGCCTGAGAAAAAGCCTGAGCCGCCGAAGGAAGCACCGCCAACCGAACAAACGGTAGACGCACCGCCCAGCAACACGCCACCGCAGAAGTCCGCGGCACCGGCACCGAGCATTGCGTCCAACAGCAATGCCCTGCCGACCTGGCAAAGCGACCTGCTGCGTCACCTGGCCAAGTACAAGCGTTACCCGGAAGACGCGCGCCGTCGCGGCCTGCAGGGCATCAACCGCCTGCGCTTCGTGGTTGACGCCGAAGGCAAGGTAGTGTCGTACTCCATGGCCGGGGGCTCGGGTAGTGCCGCCCTGGATCGGGCGACTCTTGAAATGATCCGTCGGGCCGGCACGGTACCCAAGCCGCCACCCGAGTTGCTGAACAACGGCACGATCGAGGTCGTGGCACCGTTCGTCTACTCGCTGGACCGCCGCTGAGACTTTTGTTTCTGTCACAAATCGGCAAGTCTGATAACGTGCGTCTATCGATTGCAGCCGCTATGCTGGGCTCGCAACTTCATGGACGCACGTTATGACCCTCACAGAATTACGCTACATCGTCACACTCGCCCAGGAACAGCACTTCGGCCATGCCGCCGAACGCTGCCATGTGAGCCAGCCGACCCTGTCGGTCGGTGTGAAGAAGCTCGAGGATGAGCTTGGCGTGTTGATTTTCGAGCGCAGCAAAAGCGCGGTACGCCTGACCCCGGTTGGCGAAAGCATCGTCGCCCAGGCACAGAAGGTACTGGAGCAGGCCCAGGGCATTCGTGAGCTGGCCCAGGCCGGCAAGAACCAGCTGACCGCCCCGCTCAAGGTCGGTGCCATCTACACCGTCGGCCCGTACCTGTTCCCGCACCTGATCCCGCAGCTGCACCGCGTGGCGCCGCAGATGCCGCTGTACATCGAAGAGAACTTCACCCATGTACTGCGCGAAAAGCTGCGCAACGGCGAACTGGATGCGGTGATCATCGCCCTGCCGTTCAACGAAGCCGACGTGCTGACCCTGCCGCTGTATGACGAGCCGTTCTGCGCCCTGATGCCAGCCGACCACCCGTGGACAGCGAAAAAGACCATCGACACCGCCATGCTCAACGACAAGAGCCTGTTGCTGCTCGGCGAAGGCCACTGCTTCCGTGACCAGGTACTGGAAGCCTGCCCAACGCTGAACAAGGGTGGTGAAGGCTCCAGGCACACCACGGTCGAGTCCAGCTCGCTGGAAACCATCCGTCACATGGTGGCCTCGGGCCTTGGCGTATCGATCCTGCCGCTGTCGGCGGTGCATAGCCACCACTACGCCCCCGGCGTCATCGAAGTACGCCCGCTGACCGCACCGGCACCATTCCGTACCGTGGCCATTGCCTGGCGCGCCAGCTTCCCGCGGCCGAAGGCCATCGAGATCCTCGCCGACTCGATCCGCCTGTGCTCGGTCGCCAAAGCCCCTGCGGAACAACCGGCCTGAGTCATGAGTGAGCTGTCGAAGGTCCCGGTCACGGTACTCAAGGGGGTAGGCGAGGCCATGGCGGAGAAACTCGCCAAGGTCGGCCTGGAGAACTTGCAGGACGTGCTGTTCCACCTGCCCCTGCGCTACCAGGACCGCACCCGCGTGGTGCCGATCGGCCAGCTGCGCCCGGGCCAGGACGCGGTGATCGAGGGCGTGGTCAGCGGCGCCGACGTGACCATGGGCAAGCGCCGCAGCCTGGTTGTGCGCCTGGGTGACGGCACCGGCGTGTTGAGCCTGCGCTTCTACCACTTCAGCAACGCGCAGAAGGAAGGCCTCAAGCGTGGCACCCATCTGCGCTGCTACGGCGAAGCCCGCCCCGGGGCCTCGGGCCTGGAAATCTACCACCCGGAATACCGCGCGCTGAACGGCGACGAGCCGCCACCACCGGTCGAGCAGACCCTGACGCCGATCTACCCGTCCACCGAAGGCCTTACCCAGCAACGCCTGCGCCTGCTGTGCCAGCAGAGCCTGGGCCTGCTCGGCCCGCGCAGCCTGCCGGACTGGCTACCCGACGAACTGGCCCGGGACTACCAACTGGCGCCGCTGGACGATGCTATCCGCTACCTGCACAACCCACCGGCCGATGCCGACCTCGACGAGCTTGCCGAAGGCCAGCACTGGGCCCAACACCGCCTGGCCTTCGAAGAGCTGCTGACCCACCAGCTGTCGCAGCAACGCCTGCGTGAAAGCCTGCGCAGCCTGCGCGCGCCGGTGCTGCCAAAGGCCCGGCGCCTGCAGGCGCAATACCTGGCCAACCTGGGCTTCCAGCCGACCGGCGCGCAGCAGCGGGTGGCCAACGAAATCGCCTACGACCTTAGCCAGCACGAGCCGATGATGCGCCTGGTACAGGGCGACGTGGGTGCCGGCAAGACCGTTGTAGCCGCGCTAGCCGCGCTGCAAGCCCTGGAGGCCGGCTACCAGGTGGCCTTGATGGCACCCACCGAGATCCTCGCCGAACAGCACTACATCACCTTCAAGCGCTGGCTCGAACCGCTGGGCATCGAAGTGGCCTGGCTGGCCGGCAAGCTCAAGGGCAAGGCCCGGGCAACCGCCCTCGAGCAGATCGCCAACGGTGCACCGATGGTGGTCGGCACCCATGCACTGTTCCAGGACGAGGTGAAGTTCAAGCACCTGGCCCTGGCGATCATCGATGAACAGCACCGTTTTGGCGTGCAGCAACGCCTGGCCCTGCGCAAGAAGGGCGTGGCCGGCGAACTGTGCCCACACCAGCTGATCATGACTGCCACGCCCATTCCGCGCACCCTGGCCATGAGCGCCTATGCCGACCTGGACACCTCGGTGCTCGATGAACTACCACCCGGGCGCACCCCGGTGAACACCGTGCTGGTGGCCGACAGCCGCCGCTTCGAAGTGGTCGAGCGGGTACGCGCCGCCTGCGCCGAAGGGCGCCAGGCCTACTGGGTGTGCACGCTGATCGAAGAATCCGAAGAACTGACCTGCCAGGCCGCCGAAAGCACCTATGAGGAGCTGGGTAGCGCCCTGGGCGAGCTGCGGGTTGGGCTGATCCACGGCCGCATGAAGCCGGCGGAAAAAGCCGAGATCATGGCCGAGTTCAAAGCCGGCAACCTGCAGTTGCTGGTCGCCACCACCGTCATCGAGGTGGGTGTGGATGTGCCCAATGCCAGCCTGATGATCATCGAGAACCCTGAGCGCCTGGGGCTGGCCCAGTTGCACCAGCTGCGCGGCCGGGTTGGCCGGGGCAGCGCCGTCAGTCATTGCGTGCTGCTGTATCACCCGCCGCTGTCGCAGATTGGCCGCGAGCGCTTGGGCATCATGCGTGAAACCAACGACGGCTTCATCATCGCAGAGAAAGATCTGGAGTTGCGTGGTCCGGGCGAGATGCTCGGCACCCGCCAGACCGGTCTTTTACAGTTCAAGGTCGCCGACCTGATGCGCGACGCCGACCTGCTGCCGGCCGTGCGCGACGCCGCCCAGGCCCTGATCGCACGCTGGCCGGAGCACGTCAGCCCATTGCTCGACCGCTGGCTGCGCCATGGCCAGCAATATGGCCAAGTGTGACGCTAGTTCCATAATGGATCCAGATTTGCTCCTAGGCTGGTTATACTTCGCGTTTAAGAGAATCAGTGGATACGGACCATGACTGAAGTTGCCCTGGAAACCGCAACCCCACACGCTCCCTCGGTCATCCGGCTGCTGCTCGATAACCTCGGCGTGGCCTACCGCGAGGTGGTCGAACATCCGCACCTGCCCGCAGCGTCGCGGGTACAGGCCGTGCTGCTCGACGACGAGGTCGGGGCCCTGATGGTGCTGTTCCCGCAAAGCCAGCTGCTGGACCTCGACCGCCTGGCCGAACTGACCGGGCGCAAGCTCACGGCGGTTTCGGTGCCACGCCTGAAGCAAATGCTGGACAAGCACCAGCTCAAGGCCCTCCCGGGCATCCCTGCGCTGACCAGCTCGCCGTGCCAGTACGAAAAGAGCTTGCTCGACGCCGAGACCGTGTATATCCAGTCCGGCGAAGCCGGCCTGTTGCTGGAAATCGAGCGCACGCACTTCAAGCGCATGCTGGTCAAAGCCAGCGCCAGCAGCTTCGGCCAAGCAGTCGAGGCCATTAGTCCCAACCTGGACCGCCCCCATGACGACACCCGGGAAATCAGCCAGGCAGTGCAGGCCTTCACCGCCAGGCGCATTCAGAAGCGCCTGGAAGAAACCATCGAAATCCCGCCATTGGCCGACACCGCGCAAAAGATCATCAAGCTGCGGGTAGACCCCAACGCCAGTATCGATGACATCACTGGAGTGGTCGAAACCGACCCGGCACTGGCGGCACAGGTGGTGAGCTGGGCGGCATCGCCCTACTATGGCTCCAGCCACAAGATTCGCTCTGTGGAAGATGCCATCGTGCGGGTACTGGGTTTCGACCTGGTAATCAACCTGGCCTTGGGCCTCGCGCTGGGCAAGACCCTGAGCCTGCCGAAAGACCACCCGCAGCAGGCCACACCGTACTGGCAGCAGTCGATCTACACTGCCGCAGTCATCGATGGCCTGACCCGTGCCATGCCGCGAGCCGAACGCCCGGAAGCTGGCCTGACCTACCTGGCCGGGCTGCTGCACAATTTCGGCTACTTGCTGTTGGCGCATGTATTTCCGCCGCACTTCTCGCTGATCTGCCGCCACCTGGAGGTCAACCCGCACCTGTGCCACACCTACGTGGAACAACACCTGCTGGGCATCAGCCGCGAACAGATCGGTGCCTGGCTGATGAAGCTGTGGGACATGCCGGATGAACTGTCCACCGCGCTGCGCTTCCAGCACGACCCGGCCTATGACGGCGAGTATTCAGCGTTCCCCAATCTGGTATGCCTGGCCACCCGCCTGCTGCGCTCGCGGGGGATTGGCTCGGGGCCGCAGCAGGAGATTCCTGACGAGCTGCTGGAGCGGCTGGGGATTACCCGGGACAAGGCCGAGGATGTGGTGAACAAGGTGCTCGAGGCAGAGAACCTGTTGCGTGAGCTGGCTTCGCAGTTCCACGCACCTCACTGACATGATTGGCCCCTGTGGGAGCGGGTTTACCCGCGAAGATCGCGACGCGGTGTATGGCACTGGCGTCGCCGGTGTTCGCGGGTACACCCGCTCCCACAGGGTATGAGTCAGCAGGCCTATTGAGTTTCAGCCCTTCTTCTTCGGCTTCAGGTACTTCATCAACCCCTGGAACCACATCACCAGCGCCGGATTACCCTTGATCTGGATGTGCTTGTCCTGAATCCCCTGCATGAACGCCAACTGCTTGTTACCCGCCTGCAGGGTGGCGAAGCCATAAGCAGCGTCCTTGAAGGCAATGGCGAACGCCGGCTGCGGGTGTGCACCGCCCTTGCTGCTGATGCGTTCGTTGTTGACGATGAAGTGCCGGGCAACCTTACCGTCCAGGGTCTGCATCTGGAACACCAGGTCCTTGCCCTTGAGCTGCTGCTGGAACGCCGGGTTGTTACGGCTGGCCCTGGCCATCAACAGCCCCATGGCCCAGAGAAGAAAGCGGAACTTCATCAACGCGCCTCGAATTAAAAGTGACTAAGGCGCGCAGTTTATCCTTTTCAAGAACTATTTATGCAAGTTCGAAACATTTTGCCTGCAGAAAGCACAACGGACGCCCTGGGGCGCCCGCTTGGCTGACACTGGGGTTGTCAGGGAGCGATCACTTGCCTTTCTTGGCCGGCTTGACTGGGGCGTTGACGCTGTCACGCAGGTTCTTGCCTGGTTTGAAGGCCACGGTATTGCTGGCCTTGATCTTGACCGGCTCACCGGTTTGCGGGTTCTTGCCGGTACGCGCACCGCGATGGCGTTTTTCAAAGGTGCCGAAACCGACCAGGGTCACGGTGTCCTTGTCCAGGGCACCCGTGATGCTGTCGAGAATCGCGTTCAAAACCTGATTGGCCTTTTCCTTGGTCAGATCGGCCTTTTCGGCGATGACGGCGGCGAGTTCTGGTTTGCGCATAGTGAAGCCTCTTTGACGGAATTCTTGTTGTTATGCCGTGCTGCCCTGGGAGCAGCGCTCAAGGCACCGCAGGCTCTAATCTGCGGCTGACGGAAGTGAGAATGGCACGTGCACCAGGGCCGCGCCAGTATCTGGGCGGCCATTGTGCAAGCAACAACAGGATAAATACGACAGAACGCCGGCTATTTACGCCATTAAGGCCGGCAGCTGACGATTCAGGGCCAGCTTGTCCATCACGGCCGCCCCGGTCAGGGCGTAGCCCAGTAGCTTGCCTTCAGCATCAAGGCATAGCACTTTCAGGTCACTGCCCTGCCCCTCCACCTGCCAGGTGCCTTCGTGGCCCTGGGGCGGCGGCGAGACCACCAGCGGGCAGGCAGGGGTTTTCACGGTGATCGGCATCGGCCCGTAGGCGACCGTTGTCGGCTTGCCGGCCAGGGTTTGTGCCAGGGCCCGGGCACAGCTCATCAGCGGCATCACATAGAGCAGGTTGATGCCATCGACCTCGGCACAGTCACCAAGGGCAAAGATGTTGGCGTGGGACGTGCGCAGCTGGCGGTCCACACAGACACCGCGGTTGGTCCGCAGGCCGGCGGCGGCGGCCAGGTCGGTGCGCGGGCGCAGGCCAATGGCCGAAACCACCAGGTCGCAGGCGATCAAGTTACCATCGGACAGGTGAGCCTCCAGGCCCTGAGCCACCTGCTGCAGGCGTGTCAGTACCGGGCCCAGGTGAAAGCGCACGCCCAAACCTTCCAGCCCGGCCTGCACGGCAGCGGCAGCAGCCGGGTGCAGCAGGGTCGGCATGACCTGCTCGCACGGCGCCACCACATCGACCTGGAAGCCGCCCAGGCTCATGTCGTTGGCGAACTCGCAGCCGATCAGCCCGGCACCGAGGATCAGCACGCGCTGTTTGCCGACGGCGGCGGCACGGAAGCGCGCGTAGTCTTCCAGGTCGTTGATCGGGAACACCCGATCGCCGCCATCGCCTTCGATCGGCACCTGCACGGTCTGTGCGCCCCAGGCCAGCACCAGGTCACGGTATTCCACCGCCTCCTCGCCAATCCACAGGCGCTTGTGGCCCGGGTCGATGCCGCTGATACGGGTGTGGGTGCGGATCTCGGCGTTCAATTGCTCGGCCATGGCGCCCGGCTCGGCCATGCACAGGCCATCGGCGTCTTTCTGCTTGGCAAAGCCGGTGGACAGCATGGGCTTGGAGTAGGAACGACCGTCATCGGCGGTGATCAGCAACAGCGGCGTCTGCGCATCGAGCTTGCGAAATTCACGGGCCAGGTTGTAGCCCGCCAGGCCGGTACCGATGATTACCACAGGGGACGTCATGTCGTGCTTTCCTCGATTAGCCGATGGAGATCATTTCAAAGTCGCTCTTGCCGACGCCGCAGTCGGGGCACAGCCAGTCTTCAGGCACGTCTTCCCAGCGGGTGCCGGGGGCGATGCCGTCGTCGGGCCAGCCTTCGGCTTCGTCGTAGATCAGGCCACAGACAATACATTGCCACTTTTTCATGGGGGTGGGTTTCCTCGGTTCAGGCTGGAGCTTTGTGTTACTGCTGATGGCCCTTTCGCGGCTGAAGCCGCTCCCACAGGGACCGCACAGCATCAGAGGTTGTGCGGTCCCTGTGGGAGCGGCTTTAGCCGCGAAGAAGCCAGCGCGCAATGCGTGGGGCTTTGTAGCGGCCCTGTCGGCAGTATGCAAGCAGTTGGGGCAATCATGCTAAGCTCGCCGCCTCTCTGGTTGTAACAAGCAGACCGACGTGTCGTACGAATCCCCGCAAGCAGCCGCTGTCGCGTGGCTGCCGTATTCACAGCTGGCGACCGACATCGACCAGCCCACCCTTGACTGGCTGTTCGACGAGGGCTCGCTGACCCGCCGCTTGACCCGCCTGTCCGACGACCACTTCTCCGTCACCCCGCTGTTCGAAGGCTGGCAGCCGCTGCGCGACGATGAATGCCAGGCACTGGGCATCACCACTGGCGCCGAAGGCTGGGTGCGTGAGGTGTACCTGCGCGGCCATGGCCAACCCTGGGTGTTCGCCCGCAGCGTCGCCAGCCGCAGCGCCCTGGAGCGCGGTGGGCTAGACCTGGAAACCCTGGGTAGCCGCTCGCTGGGCGAGTTGCTGTTCTGCGACCAGGCATTCATCCGTCACCCCATCGAGGTATGCAGTTATCCACAGGCCTGGCTGCCGAGCGAAGCCGCCCATGCCGCGCTGTGGGGCCGTCGTTCGCGCTTCGAACGTGGCGGCCTGGACCTATTGGTGGCGGAGGTATTTCTGCCAGCATTATGGCAAGCGGCCAAGGAGGAAAACCGCTGATGTACCTGCAACTGCTCAAGTCGCTCAACCGCCTGCACCCACGGGCCTGGGACTTCGTCCAGCTCAGCCGCATGGACCGGCCGATTGGTATCTACCTGCTGCTGTGGCCGACCTTGTCGGCGGTGTGGATTGCCGGCAACGGCTCACCAACCCTGGCCAACGTGCTGATCTTCGGCCTCGGCGTGGTGCTGATGCGCGCCGCAGGCTGCTGCATCAACGACTTTGCCGACCGCAAGGTGGACGGTCACGTCAAGCGCACCGCCGACCGCCCCCTGGCCAGTGGCCGGGTCCGGCCACGCGAAGCACTGGCGCTGTTCGCCATCCTGGTCGGAGCGAGCTTCCTGCTGGTGCTGTGCACCAACAGCCGCACGGTGTGGCTGTCGTTCGGCGCGGTGGCACTGGCGTTCTGTTACCCGTTCATGAAGCGCTACACCTATTACCCGCAGGTGGTGCTGGGGGCGGCATATTCCTGGGGCATTCCCATGGCCTTCACCGCAGCGGGTGGCGAGCTGCCGGCCAGCGCCTGGCTGCTGTATATCGCCAACCTGCTGTGGACGGTGGGTTACGACACCTACTACGCCATGGTTGACCGTGATGACGACCTGAAGATTGGCGTGAAGTCGACCGCGATCCTGTTCGGCGACGCCGACCGCACCATCATCCTGACCTTGCAACTGCTGTCGCTGGGCTGCCTGTTGCTGGCCGGCAGCCGCTTCGAGCTGGGTGGCTGGTTCCATCTGGGGCTGCTGGGCGCGGCGGCGTGCTTTGCCTGGGAATACTGGTCGACGCGCAGGCTGGACCGGGAATCGTGCTTCAAGGCGTTTCTGCACAACCACTGGGCGGGGATGCTGGTGTTCATCGGTGTGGTGCTGGATTACGCAATGCATTGAAGATTCAGGGGCTGCCTTGCAGCCCTTTCGCGACACAAGGCCGCTCCTACAAGGTATCGCGCACTCCTGTAGGAGCGGCCTTGTGTCGCGATGGGGCGCAAAGCGGCCCCGGCAATCTCAAGGCTTGGCAACGTGCCAGACGTCCTTCAGGCCGTCACCGGTCATATCGCCGGCCTTCTTGTCCTTGATGAAGGTGTACAGCGGCTTGCCGTCATAGGCCCACTGCTTGGTGCCGTCATCGCGCATCACCACTGTCCACTTGTCCTTGGCCGGTTCGTCATTAGCCTTGACCATCAGCGGCGGCCAGTTGGTGGCGCAATCGCCATTGCACATCGACTTGCCACCCGCATCCTTGTCGAAGGTGTACAGGGTCATGCCGGCATGATCGACCAACATCCCGCCCTTCTCCATCGCATGGTCGGCCAAGGCCACCCCCGGGAGCGCCAGCGCAGTGAAAAGGGCCATCCAGCTCAGCGTTTGTCGTGTCATTGGATTCACCATTATTTCGGGGGGGATTGAGTTCGGCTTGCCACAAATGCGGCCCTTTCAAGCCTAGTTCAGTCATGGAATGTCGCCAGAACGGCCAACGCCCTGTCACACAGCTGCAATAATTCCGTTATCTAATGCGGGCCAAGACACCGTATCCAGGAGAGGTTTTGAGCATGGTTGGCAGGAACATTCTGATCGTCGACGACGAAGCGCCGATTCGCGAGATGATCGCCGTTGCCCTGGAAATGGCCGGCTATGACTGCCTGGAAGCGGAGAACTCCCAACAGGCCCACGCGATCATCGTCGACCGCAAGCCGGACCTGATCCTGCTCGACTGGATGCTGCCGGGCACCTCCGGCATCGAGCTGGCCCGCCGCCTCAAGCGCGACGAGCTGACCGGCGACATCCCGATCATCATGCTTACCGCCAAGGGTGAAGAGGACAACAAGATCCAGGGCCTGGAAGTGGGCGCAGACGACTACATCACCAAGCCGTTCTCGCCGCGTGAACTGGTCGCCCGCCTGAAAGCCGTGCTGCGCCGCACCGGCCCGAGCGACAGCGAGGCACCGATCGAAGTCGGCGGCCTGCTGCTCGACCCGATCAGCCATCGCGTGACCATCGACGGCAAGCCCGCCGAAATGGGCCCCACCGAATACCGACTGCTGCAGTTCTTCATGACCCACCAGGAGCGCGCCTACACCCGTGGCCAGCTGCTGGACCAGGTGTGGGGTGGTAACGTCTATGTCGAGGAACGCACCGTCGACGTGCACATCCGCCGCCTGCGCAAGGCGCTGGGTGAAGCCTACGAAAATCTGGTACAAACCGTCCGGGGCACCGGCTACCGCTTCTCGACCAAGAGCTGATCGAGCTGAAAAGCGCCAAGCTGCACGTCGTTGTACAAGGACCGTCAATTGAACCAGAACTGGCACGCGACCCTGATTCGTCACCTGCTGCTGCTGATCACCGTCTGCCTGATCGGCGGGCTGGTCAGCGGCTACTATGGCTGGAGCCTGGCCATCGGCCTGGCGCTCTACCTGGGCTGGACCCTCAAGCAACTGCTGCGCCTGCATGACTGGCTGCGCAACCACCAACCCGACGAAGCACCGCCCGATGGCTACGGCCTGTGGGGCGAGGTGTTCGACAGCATCTACCACCTGCAACGCCGCGACCAGCGCGTGCGCGGCCGCCTGCAGGCGGTGATCGACCGGGTCCAGGAGTCTACCGCCGCACTGCGTGACGCGGTGATCATGCTCGACAGCGACGGCAACCTGGAATGGTGGAACCGCGCCGCCGAGACCCTGCTGGGCTTCAAGACTCCACAGGACGGCGGCCAGCAGGTGACCAACCTGGTGCGCCACCCGCGCTTCAAGGAATACTTCGAGGCAGGGAACTACCTCGAGCCGCTGGAAATCCCCTCGCCGATCAACGACCGCATGCGCGTGCAGCTGCACATCACCCGCTACGGCAACAACGAGCACCTGATGCTGGTGCGTGATGTTACCCGCATCCACCAGCTGGAGCAGATGCGCAAGGACTTCGTCGCCAACGTGTCCCACGAGCTGCGCACGCCGCTGACGGTGATTACCGGCTACCTGGAAACCCTGCTGGACAACGTCGAAGACGTGAACCCGCGCTGGAACCGAGCCCTGCAGCAGATGAGCCAGCAAGGCTCGCGCATGCAGACGCTGCTCAACGACCTGTTGCTGCTGGCCAAGCTGGAGGCCACCGACTACCCGTCGGACAACCAGCCAGTGGCAGTCGATGCCTTGCTCGCCGCGATCAAGAACGACGCCCAGGCCCTGTCCGGACCACGCAACCAGCGCATCACCCTGGATGCTGAACCCGGCGTGCAGCTGAAGGGCAGCGAGTCGGAGCTGCGCAGTGCCTTTTCCAACCTGGTGTTCAACGCGGTCAAGTACACCCAGGACGAAGGCAGCATCCGTATTCGCTGGTGGGCCGATGCCCAGGGTGCGCACCTGTCGGTGCAGGACTCGGGGGTGGGTATCGATGCCAAGCACCTGCCACGCCTGACCGAGCGCTTCTATCGGGTCGATTCCAGCCGTGCGTCGAATACCGGCGGCACCGGGCTGGGCCTGGCGATCGTGAAGCATGTGCTGATGCGCCACCGCGGCAAGCTGGAGATCAGCAGCGTGCCGGGGCATGGCAGTACCTTTACCTGTCACTTTGCGCCGGCACAATTGGCTAACGGCAAAGCTTGAGATCGGGGCTGCTGCGCAGCCCTTCGCGGGCACGCCCGCTCCCACAGGGACCGCAATAATTCCGCCACCCTTTGCTTTTACGGCCCCAGCCGCTACATTGGACCCCCTGTGCCAGCAAGAGCTGGCACTTTTTTTCTCTCTATCTTGAAGACGGACCCCGTAAAAACTCCATCATGGACCCTTCCCCTGGTATCAGCCTCACCTCGTTATTCGCCGATTTCGGCATGATCATCTTTGCCTTGCTCCTGGTGCTGCTCAACGGCTTCTTCGTTGCCGCCGAGTTCGCCATGGTCAAGCTGCGCGCCACCCGCGTCGAGTCCATCGCCGAACTGCATGGCTGGCGTGGCAGCATCCTGCGCAAGGTACACAACCAGCTCGACGCCTACCTGTCGGCCTGCCAACTGGGCATCACCCTCGCCTCGCTGGGCCTGGGCTGGGTCGGTGAACCGGCGTTCGCCCACCTGCTCGAGCCGCTGCTGGCATACGTGGGCGTGGACACCCCCGAGCTGATCAAGGCGATCTCGTTCTTCGTCGCCTTCTTCGTCATCTCGTACCTGCACATCGTGGTCGGCGAGCTGGCGCCCAAGTCCTGGGCCATCCGCAAGCCCGAACTGCTGTCGCTGTGGACTGCCGTGCCGCTGTACCTGTTCTACTGGGTGATGTACCCGGCCATCTACCTGCTCAATGCCAGCGCCAACACCATCCTGCGCATTGCCGGCCAAGGGGAGCCCGGCCCGCACCACGAGCACCACTACAGCCGTGAAGAGCTCAAGCTGATCCTGCACTCCAGCCGTGGCCAGGACCCGAGCGACCAGGGCATGCGCGTGCTGGCCTCGGCCGTGGAAATGGGCGAGCTGGAGGTGGTCGACTGGGCCAACTCGCGCGAGGACATGGTCAGCATCGACGCCCATGCGCCGTTGAAGCAGATCCTGGCCCTGGTGCGCCGCCACAAGTTCAGCCGCTACCCGGTGTACGACGCCGAGCGTGAGGAATTCACCGGCCTGCTGCACATCAAGGACCTGCTGCTGGAGCTGGCCGAACTCGAGCATCTGCCCGAAACTATCGACCTGGACGACCTGGCCCGGCCGCTGGAGCGCGTGTCACGGCACATGCCGTTGGCGCAGTTGCTGGAGCAGTTCCGCAAGGGCGGCGCGCACTTCGTACTGGTGGAGGAAGCCGATGGCAAGGTAATTGGCTACCTGACCATGGAAGACGTGCTGGAAGTGCTGGTGGGCGACATCCAGGACGAGCACCGCAAGACCGAGCGCGGCATTCTCGCCTACCAGCCGGGCAAGCTGCTGGTGCGTGGCGACACGCCGCTGTTCAAGGTCGAGCGCCTGCTGGGCGTCGACCTTGACCATATCGAGGCGGAAACCCTGGCTGGGCTGGTCTACGAGACGCTCAAGCGCGTGCCTGAAGAAGAGGAAGTGCTGGAGGTCGAAGGGCTGCGCATCATCATCAAGAAGATGAAAGGGCCGAAGATCGTGCTGGCCAAGGTGCTCAAGCTGGATTGAGGGCCGGGGGGCTGCTTTGCAGCCCCGACTATCTCAAGGGTTACCCGCGGTGAAGTCAGGCAACCCGCCGATCGGCCTGTCGAACCGATAAGGTATCGACTCCAGCGCCAACCCCACATTGCGCTGCACCACGAAATGCAGGTGCGGCCCGGTGCTGTTGCCGGTATTGCCCGATTTGGCCAGCATCTGCCCTTGCCGCACCCGTTGCCCCTCTGCCACCACCACCGAACCGCGCATCAGGTGCAGATACACACCCATGGTACCGTCCGGGTGCAGGATCCTGACGAAATTGCCCGACGGATTGGGCCCGCGCCCACTCTGGCTGTTCTCTGTCTTCACCACCACCCCTTCCCGCGCCGCGATGATGGTAGTGCCTTCGGGCATGGCGATATCCATGGCATAACGCCCCTTGGGTCCAAAATGGCTGACACGGCCATTGGGACCCTGGGTCACCCGGAACGGCCCGCCGACCCAGGGGAAGGCGTAACGGAAGCCCTGGGGCCGCTTGCCAGGGTCGCCCATGGCTTGCAGCAGGGTCGAGCGGTAATTCAGCAGCATCCCGGGCCGCCCCCTGAGCACGCTGAGCATCTGCGTAGTGCGCGGCGGCAGCACCCGACGCACGATACGCGGGGCATTGCCACCTTGCGCGTTCACCAGATTGTCCAGGCGCAACTCCACTTCCACCGGCACATGCAGCTGGTTGCGGGCCGAAAAGCTCACGCCGCCGTTGAAGGTTATCGCGTTCAGCAGCACCTGGCCTTCGGGTATTTCAACCATGGGTACATACCGCACCAGTGGTTTGGCACCGGGGCCAGGCCGGTCGGAATAGGAGGTCACACGGCCATCATCGGTGATCTCGTAAATGGTCATGCCCAGGCTCGACGCCGAGGCCATGAGCAATGCACAGAACAGCAGCAGGCGGGCGGGCATGATAGTGGCTTTTTGACAGTTGTGATCTGTCGAAGCCTAGCAGCGGGTTTTGTGGCGGGTATGACAGTTGGTCGGATGGCCCTGGGTTGCGCAGCGTTTTGTAGGAGCAGCCTTGTGCTGCTCCTACAAAAAGTGCGGTGTGAGGCTGCGGTCAGGCGCCGGGGGTGAAATGCTTCTGCGCCGTCCCGCGGGCAATCAGCCGCGACAGGTAGTCGAGCTTCTGGGCATCCTGGTCGACGAACTTGAAGGTCAGTTGCAACCAGTCACTCCCTGGCTTGGGCTCCAGTGCCGCGACGGCATGCAGGTAACCGTTCAGGCGCGCGACTTCGGCGCTCTCGCCCTGCTCCAGGTCCAGCACCGCGCCTTCCAGCACCTGCGGCAGCACTTCGCCACGGCGCACCACCAACAGGGCCTCTTTCAGGCTCAGCGCCTTGATCACGCACGGCTGCATGCCGCTGGCCAGGCGCAACTGGCCCTGACCGCGACCGGTCGGCGCGGGAGCAGCGGGCCGAGGGGCATTGGCCAGTGGCCTGGCGGGTGCGGATGCCGGCGCTGGCGCCGTGACCTTCACCGCTTCAGGCTTGCCGGCTGTCAGGGCATTCAGCGAGTCATTGGCGAACGCCGAGTTGACCCGTGCCGGGCCGCTGGCCATCAGGCTGTCGAGCTTGCCGATCTTGGTCAGGGCCTTTTTCACCTTGGTCAGCAACTGCTCATTGGTGAACGGCTTGCCGACAAAATCGGAAACACCCGCCTGGATCGCCTGGATGACGTTTTCCTTGTCGCCACGGCTGGTCACCATGATGAACTGCAAGCTCTTCAACTCAGGCTGCTGGCGGCACCAGGTGAGCAGTTCCAGGCCGGACATTTCCGGCATCTCCCAGTCGCACAGGACCAGGTCGAACGCTTCCTTGCCCAGCATTGCCATGGCCTTGCGACCGTTGACGGCGTCGTCGATGGTCATGCCCGGGAAGGCATTGCGCAGGCATTTACGGACCAGGTCACGGATAAACGGGGCGTCATCCACGACCAGCACATTCACTTTACTCATCGATACTCCTTCTGAATCCCGACTAGCCTACCGCCGAATAATGGCCATTTGCTACAACCTGGTCACGCCGGGACTTCTTCACATCGTTCGCGGGTGCCTGCCGGCTCCTCGACCGCAAACGAAAACGCCCGGCCAAGGCCGGGCGTCGATGCTCGGGAGCAACCTTACTTATCGTCAGGTTCAGCCGGAACATTAGCGTTTTCGGCATCGACGACAGCGGTGCCCTGTACTTCTGCCGTCATGCGCTTGAGGCCCATGTGACGCACGTCTGTGCCACGCACCAGGTAGATAACCAGCTCGGAGATGTTGCGCGCATGGTCGCCAATGCGTTCCAGCGAACGCAGGACCCAGATCACGCTCAGTACCCGCGAAATCGAGCGCGGGTCTTCCATCATGTAGGTCACCAGCTCCCGCAGGGCGGTCTTGTATTCGCGGTCGATGGTCTTGTCGTACTGGGCCACCGACAGTGCCAGGTCGGCGTCGAAGCGGGCAAAGGCATCTAGCGCATCGCGGACCATGTTGCGCACCTGGTCGCCGATGTGGCGCACCTCGACGTAGCCGCGCGGCGACTCGCCCTCCTCGCACAGCTGGATGGCACGGCGGGCGATCTTGGTCGACTCGTCACCGATGCGCTCCAGGTCGATCACCGACTTGGAGATGCTGATGATCAGGCGCAGGTCGGAGGCCGCCGGCTGACGACGGGCGAGGATGCGCAGACACTCCTCGTCGATGTTGCGCTCCATCTGGTTGATCTGCTCGTCGACTTCGCGCACTTGCTGGGCCAGGCCCGAGTCGGCTTCGATCAGCGCAGTGACCGCGTCGTTGACCTGCTTTTCGACCAGGCCGCCCATGGCCAGCAGGTGGCTACGCACCTCTTCGAGCTCGGCGTTGAACTGCTGGGAAATGTGATGCGTAAGGCTTTCTTTGTTGATCATCGTTCGCTCCGCGAAGAAGCTGCAAGCTTCAATTTGTTCGTGTCATACCCTGGCCCACCCTGGCAAACACATCCTGTGGGAGCGGGTTCACCCGCGAACACCGGCGAAGCCGGTGCCAGACACCGCAGCGCCTGCTTCGCGGGTAAACCCGCTCCCACAGGGGCCAGGCACCTGTCCCGAGCGGCTGCTAGCCGTAGCGACCGGTGATGTAGTCTTCGGTCTGCTTCTTCGCCGGGTTGGTGAAAAGAGTGTCGGTATCCCCGAATTCGACCAGTTTGCCCATGTACATGAATGCGGTGTAGTCCGAAACACGGGCCGCCTGCTGCATGTTGTGGGTCACGATGACGATGGTGTACTTGGATTTCAATTCGTAGATCAGTTCCTCGACTTTCAGGGTCGAGATCGGGTCCAGTGCCGAGCACGGTTCATCGAGCAGCAGCACTTCCGGCTCCACGGCGATGGTGCGGGCAATGACCAGACGCTGCTGCTGGCCACCGGACAGGCCCAGTGCCGAATCGTGCAGACGGTCCTTGACCTCGTCCCACAGGGCCGCGCCCTTCAGCGCCCACTCGACCGCTTCGTCGAGCACACGCTTCTTGTTGATGCCCTGGATACGCAGGCCGTAGACCACGTTCTCGTAGATGGTCTTTGGGAACGGGTTGGGCTTCTGGAACACCATGCCAACACGGCGGCGCAGCTCGGCCACGTCTTCGCCCTTGCGGTAGATGTTGTTGCCGTACAGGTTGATGGCGCCTTCCACGCGGCAGCCGTCAACCAGGTCGTTCATGCGGTTGAAGGTGCGCAGCAGGGTCGACTTGCCGCAGCCGGAGGGGCCGATGAAAGCGGTCACGCGCTGCTTGGGAATATTCATCTGCACATCGAACAGCGCTTGTTTGTCACCATAGAACAGGCTCAGGCCCGGCACTTCGATGGCTACGGTTTCTTCGGCCAGGCGAAGGCTCTGCTTGTCGCGACCCAAGGCAGACATGTCGATGCCGTGGGTATGGGATTCTTGCTGCATGGTCAACTCCATACGCTAACAATTCGTTCAAAGGGCCACCCGGTTCACCGGCGGCACGCTTGCAATCAGGATCAGCTGTCGAGGGCCTTGTACTTCTCGCGCAGGTGGTTACGGATCCACACGGCCGAAAGGTTGAGGGCCGCGATCACCAGCACCAGCAGCAACGCCGTGGCGTATACCAGCGGGCGCGCGGCTTCGACGTTGGGGCTCTGGAAGCCGACGTCATAAATGTGGAAGCCCAGGTGCATGATCTTCTGGTCCAGGTGCAGGTACGGGTAGTTCCCATCCACCGGCAGCGACGGCGCCAGCTTCACCACACCCACCAGCATCAGCGGCGCCACTTCACCGGCGGCGCGGGCCACGGCGAGAATCATGCCGGTCATCATCGCCGGGCTGGCCATCGGCAGGACGATCTTCCACAGGGTCTCGGCCTTGGTCGCGCCCAGGGCCAGCGAGCCTTCGCGTACAGTGCGCGGGATTCGCGCCAGGCCTTCCTCGGTGGCCACGATCACCACCGGCACGGCCAGCAACGCCAGTGTCAGCGATGCCCACAGCAGGCCCGGGGTACCCAGGGTTGGCGCCGGCAGTGCTTCGGGGAAGAACAGGCGGTCGATCGAGCCACCCAGCACGTAGACGAAGAAGCCCAGGCCGAACACGCCGTATACGATCGCCGGGACACCGGCAAGGTTGTTCACCGCGATGCGGATCAGGCGGGTCACCGTCCCCTGTCTTGCGTATTCGCGCAGGTACACGGCAGCCAGCACACCGAACGGGGTGACGATCACGGCCATGATAAGGGTCATCATCACGGTACCGAAGATGGCCGGGAAGATACCGCCCTCGGTATTGGCTTCACGCGGATCGTCGCTGAGGAATTCCCAGACCTTGGTGAAGTAGGTGCCCAGCTTGGTGAAGCCCGACATCGCGTTCGGCTGGATGGCATGCACCACCTTGCTGAGGTTGATTTCCACTTCACGGCCGTCGCCATCGCGGGCCACAAGGCTGTCGCGGGCGAAAGCCTGGTGCAGGCCGGTCAGGCGGTCTTCGATGGCCTTGTAGCGGCTGTTCAGCTCGGCGCGCTCGGCGTCCATGTCGGCCTGGGCGGCGGCGTCCAGCTTGCCGTCCAGCTCCAGCTTGCGCGCCTGCAGGCGCAGGCGCTCGAGGCCATGGTTGATGGCACCGATGTCTTTCTTTTCGAGGCTTTGCAGTTCGCTGTTGAGCTGGTTGGCGCGCTTGAGGCGGGCCTGCAGCTCGTTCCAGGCGGCAGCGCCCTCGGCGACCACGCGGCCTTCTTCCTTGACGCTGACCAGGTAGCCGTAGAAGTTGCCCCACTCGCGGCGCTCCAGGGCGATCAGGTCGGTCGGGTGCTTTTCGTCGACCAGCCAGTCGCCGACCACCCAGGTGAAGTCGCTGCCGTTGAGGTCGCGGTTGCCCACCTTGATCAGCTCGCGGGTCATGAACTCCGGGCCCTGGTCAGGCACTGGCAGGCCGGCGCCCTTCAGGCGGGCGCGGGGTACTTCTTCCTTTTGCACCACTTCGCCAATGACCACGTGATCGGCCTGGCCCGGCACCTTGTAGGTGGCCTGGACAAGATCGGCCGGCCAGAAGTGGCCCAGGCCGCGCACGGCAATCACCGCCAGCAGGCCAACGGTCATGATCACGGCCATGGCCACCGCGCCGCCGCTCATCCAGACGCCTGGGGCGCCGCTCTTGAACCAGCTTTTGAGGGAATCCTTTTTCACGGATCGCTACCTTTCTATCAAAGCGACGAGTATTTCTTGCGCAGACGCTGGCGAATCAGCTCGGCCAAGGTGTTCATGACGAAGGTGAACATCAGCAGCACCAGCGCGGCCAGGAACAGCACGCGATAGTGGCTGCCGCCGACTTCTGACTCCGGCATTTCCACGGCTACGTTGGCGGCCAGAGTACGCATGCCCTCGAACAGGTTCAGCTCCATCACCGGGGTATTGCCGGTGGCCATGAGCACGATCATGGTTTCGCCCACCGCACGCCCCATGCCGATCATCAGCGCCGAGAAGATACCCGGGCTGGCGGTGAGAATGACTACGCGGGTCAGGGTCTGCCAGGGCGTTGCTCCCAGGGCCAGGGAGCCCAGGGTCAGGCTGCGCGGCACGCTGAACACGGCGTCTTCGGCGATGGAGTAGATGTTCGGGATGACCGCGAAGCCCATGGCGATACCCACGACCAGGGCGTTGCGCTGGTCGTAGGTTATCCCCAGGTCGTTGGTGATCCACAGGCGCATGTCGCCGCCAAAGAACCAGCTCTCGAGGTGCGGGCTCATGGTCAGGGCGAACCAGCCGGTGAACAGGATGACCGGGATCAGGATCGCCGCTTCCCAGCCATCCGGGATACGCAGGCGGATCGACTCGGGCAGGCGGGTCCAGGCGAAGCCGGCCAGCAAGATACCGAGCGGCATCAGCAGGAACAGGCTGAACACGCCCGGCAGGTGGCCTTCCAGGTACGGGGCGAGGAACAGGCCGGCGAAGAAGCCGAGGATCACCGTCGGCATCGCTTCCATCAGCTCAATCACCGGCTTGACCTTGCGGCGCATGCCAGGAGCCATGAAGTAGGCAGTGTAGATGGCCGCGGCAATGGCCAGCGGCGCCGCCAGGATCATCGCGTAGAACGCGGCCTTCAGGGTACCGAAGGTCAGCGGCGACAGGCTCAGCTTGGGCTCGAAGTCAGTATTCGAAGCAGTCGATTGCCAGACGTATTTCGGCTCGTCGTAGTTCTCGTACCACACCTTGCCCCACAGCGCACTGAAGGAGATTTCCGGGTGCGGGTTGCGCAGGCTCAGCGGCAGCAGCTTGCCACCTTCTTCGATGATGATGCGGTTGGCACGGGGTGACAGGGCCAGGATGCCCGGGCCTTCGGCGACCGGCTCGACCAGCAGGGTACGGTGCGCAGTGCTGTGGAACACGCCCAGCTCGCCTGCGGCGTCGAGGGCGACGAAGCCCTTGCGGCGCTCTTCGGCATCGATCTGCACGACCGCGGCCTTGCCCATCTGGAAGGTACGGATCAGCTTGAAGCGCGATTCGCCATCCGGGTCACGGGCCATGAACCACTGGGCCAGGCCGCCCTTGGAGTCACCGATGATCAGCGAAATGCCACCGACCAGCTGGGTGGTGGCGGTAATTTCGGTATCGGCGCTCTCAGACAGCTTGTAGCGGCCGTTGAGGCTTTTGTCGCGCAGGTTGAACACGTCCGCGGTGGCGCGGCCGTTGATCACGTACAGCCATTGCTGACGCGGGTCGATGAAGATGTTCTTCACCGTTTCGGTCATCTGCGGCAGTTCGATGCGGTTCTGCTCGGTGGTGACCTCTTCGGTCATCATGTTTTCGGTGCGGGTCAGCTCGACCACCTGCAGGTGCGCGCCGGTGGAACCGGCCAGCAGCAGGGTGTCGCCATTGACGTTGACGCTGACATGCTCCAGCGCACGGCCATGCTCGTCGAGCACGAACGGCTGCTCGCCGTACGGGTAGTCAATGCCGGGGGCGATGGTTTTCTTGTTGTCCGGGTAGGTAATCTTGTAGGTGTGGTGGAACACCAGCGCCTGGCCATTGGACAAGCCCAGCACCACCAGCGGGCTGCCCGGCTGGTCGGCACTGATCGAAGTGACCTGGGTGCCTGTCGGCACTGGCAGGTCGAAGCGCTTGAGCTCGTTCCCGGTCTTGGTGTCGAAGAACAGTACCTGGCCCTTGTCCGAAACGCGCATGCCCACCAGGTTCTGCTCTTCAAGCGCGATCATCAGCGGCTTGCCGGCATCCTGTTGCAGCCAGGTCGGCTCCAGCGCCTTCTTGCTGGTCAGCTCGGCGCCCTGGAACAGCGGCAGCACCACATAGGCCAGATAGAAGAAGATCAGGGTGATCGCCGCCAATACGGCAAGCCCGCCCACCAGTACATACCAGCGGGTCAGGCGGTCCTTGAGCGCACGCATGCGGCGCTTGCGTTGCAACTCCGGCGTATTGAAATCAATCCGCTCGGGCTGGGAATTTTGGGTCATTGTGGAGTTGGCCAGATCATTCATGCGCACACCCTAGCGGTCCCGTATGACAAAAACATTACAAAGCAGTGACGCACGAAAGCCCGCCGCACAGGGAGCCTGGCTTCGGGCTGGGAATTCGTGGAAGAGGCCGGGCATCAGCACCGGCCTCCCCCTCAGTTACTTACTTTTTTGCGACGTTACCTGCGTGGGACAGGCCCAGATCAGCCAAGGTCTTGTCGACGACTTTGGCCGGCAGCGGGATGTAGCCATCCTTCACCACGACCTGCTGGCCAGCTTGCGACAGCACCAGCTTGACGAACTCGGCTTCCAGCGGGGCCAGAGGCTTGTTCGGAGCCTTGTTGACGTAGACATACAGGAAGCGCGCCAGCGGGTAGGTGCCGTTCAGAGCGTTGGCTTCGTTGTCTTCGACAAACTCGCCGCCTTCCTTCTTGGCCAGGCCAACGGTCTTGACGCTGGCGGTCTTGTAGCCGATGCCCGAGTAGCCGATGCCGTTCAGCGAGGAGCTGATCGATTGCACGACCGAAGCCGAGCCAGGCTGTTCGTTGACGTTAGGCTTGAAGTCGCCTTTGCACAGGGCTTCTTCCTTGAAGTAGCCGTAGGTGCCCGATACCGAGTTACGGCCGAACAGCTGGATTGGCTTGTTGGCCAGATCGCCGGTCACGCCCAGGTCACCCCAGGTCTTGATGTCGGCTTTGCCACCACACAGGCGAGTGGAGGAGAAGATCGCGTCGACCTGGGCCATGGTCAGGCCTTTGATCGGGTTGTCCTTGTGCACGAACACAGCCAGGGCGTCTACGGCGACCGGGATGGCGGTCGGCTTGTAGCCGTACTTCTGCTCGAAGGCCTGCAGCTCGACATCCTTCATCTTGCGGCTCATCGGGCCGAGGTTGGCGGTGCCTTCGGTCAGCGCGGGTGGCGCGGTGGAGGAGCCGGCAGCCTGGATCTGGATGTTTACGTTCGGATATTCCTTCTTGTAGGCCTCGGCCCACAGAGTCATCAGGTTGGCGAGGGTGTCCGAACCGACGCTGGAGAGGTTGCCCGAAACACCGGTGGTCTTGGTGTAGGTCGGGATCGCAGGATCGACAGCGGCTACCGCGTTGGCGGTTGCAACGCCAGCGGCGGCAAAGGTGAGGGCCGCCATCAAACGCTTCAGTTTCATGCCTTGCTCCTAGCAGGAATATTGGGGTGTTGGATGGAACGGGCCCAAGTATCTGTAGGCCGCATGAATACGATATGACCTGAATATGACAATTGGATGAAAGGCCATCACCGAAAAACAGGTCCGGCCTCTTCGCGGCTAAAGCCGCTCCCACAGGTACGGCATTGCCTTGAAGCCGGTGCGATTCCTGTGGGAGCGGCTTTAGCCGCGAAGAGGCCAGCAGCCTTAACGCTTGTTGGCGAGCAGGTACAGGCCCACGGCCAGACCAACGGTACACAACCCCGCCACATAGTAGGCAGGCGCCATCGGGCTCACTTTCAGCAGCGCGGTCACCACCATCGGCGTCAGCCCGCCAAAGATCGCGTAGGCCACGTTGTACGAGAACGACAGCCCGCTGAAGCGCACCACCGCCGGGAATGCCTTGACCATCACATAAGGCACCGCACCGATTACGCCCACGCACAGGCCGGTCACCGCATACAGCGGGAACAGCAGCTCGGGCCGCGTCGGCAGGCTGTGGTAGAAGGTCCAGGAGGTCGCCAGCAGCAACAGGCTGCCGATAACGAACACCCGGCCCGCGCCGAAGCGGTCGGCCAGGCTGCCAGCGCCGATGCAGCCGAAGCTGAGCAGCACGATGGCCAGGCTGTTGGCCTTGAGCGAGTCAGTGGGGCTGATGTGGTAGATGCTCTGCAGCAGCGCCGGGGTCATCAGGATGAGCACCACGATGGCGGCCGACAGCATCCAGGTCAGCAACATCGACAGGATGATCGCACCGCGATGGTCACGCAACACAGCACGCAACGGCAGCTCCTCGGCCAGCGCCTTGCGCTGCTGCATCTCGGCGAACACCGGGGTTTCGTGCAACCAACGGCGCAGGTACACCGAGAACAGGCCGAACACACCACCGAGCAGGAACGGAATACGCCAGGCGTAATCAGCCACTTCCTGCGCGCTGTAGACACTGTTGATCAGGGTCGCCACCAGCGAGCCAAGCAGGATGCCCGCGGTCAGGCCAGCGGTGAGGGTGCCACAGGCGTAGCCGGTGTTGCGCTCTGGCACGTGCTCGGACACGAATACCCAGGCGCCCGGTACCTCGCCACCGATCGCCGCGCCCTGGATCACACGCATGAGCAGCAGCAGGATCGGCGCCCACATGCCGATCTGTGCATAGGTCGGCAGCAGGCCCATGATCAGCGTTGGCAGGGCCATCATGAAGATGCTCAAGGTGAACATTTTCTTGCGCCCGAGCAGGTCGCCGAAGTGGGCCATGATGATGCCGCCCAGCGGCCGCGCCAGGTAGCCGGCGGCAAAAATGCCGAAGGTTTGCATCAGGCGCAGCCATTCGGGCATGTCGGCCGGGAAGAACAGCTTGCCGACCACCGTGGCGAAAAACACGAAGATGATGAAGTCGTAGAACTCCAGTGCACCACCCAGGGCGGACAGTGAGAGAGTCTTGTAGTCACTGCGGGTCAGCGGCCGCGAAGGCTGCTCGATACTGCTCGGCACGGAAGTCATCGCTCGTTGTTCTCTTTGTGGGCATGCAGGCCGCTTGGCACGCGGCTTCTGGATTGGGAGACAAGCGAAGATAGCAAATAGCCGAGCTACGCCGAAAGCGATACAAAATCCCTACACATATTCATGAATGCGCGGTCGTCGCTGGCCGTTATGCTCTATATACTGGCAGTTCGTAGGAAAAGGTTGCTGCTAGCGTGGGATGTTGTGCGAAAACGCCGGTCATTATGTCAGGCGGTTTCGCAGAGTTTCCCTACGGCCGCCCAGTGAAACGAAATCGGCGTAGTATGTTTCAAGCTGAATCGTTTACCCGGCCTTTGCGCCACACCAACGAAAAGCGTCACGGGTCAGAGGCCCCATCGCATGATTGAGCTCGAACAAGAAGATCCTATCCCGCAAGGTGACCTGGCCTTGCAGATCACCGCACTGCCGCGCGAGACCAATGGGTTTGGCGACATCTTCGGCGGCTGGCTGGTCGCCCAGATGGACCTGGCCGGCACCGCCATGGCCAGCCGTGTCGCCGGCGGCCGCGTGGCCACCGTAGCCATCGACCGCATGGCCTTTCTGGTACCGGTCGCCGTCGGCGCGCAGCTGTCGTTCTATACCCAGACCCTGGAAATCGGCCGCAGCTCGATCCAGATGATGGTCGAAGTGTGGAGCGACGACCCGCTGTCCAGCGAATGGCGCAAGGTCACAGAAGCGGTCTTCGTCTTCGTCGCCATCGACGGCAGTGGCCGCACCCGTTCCGTACCTCGTCGCTGAGCCACGCCAGCGGTAAACTCATTGCATGTGCCCGGGTCCAAGGCCCACTGGCAATCAATGAGATGAATGCAATGGCTACCTTCCAGGTTGTAACCGAGCAACATGGCGAACTCAACTGCTGGCGTATCAGCAGCGACCACGCCGAACTACTGATCGCCCAGCAGGGCGCGCAGATTCTCAGCTACCAGCGCGTTGGCCAGCCACCGCTGCTGTGGCTGAGCGACCAGGCCATCTTCCGTCAGGGCAAATCGGTACGCGCAGGAGTGCCGGTGTGCTGGCCGTGGTTCGGCAACCTGCAACGCAACCCCCAGGCTGTGCAGGCCATGTACCGCGGCGAACAGGCACCCGCTCATGGCCTGGCGCGCGCGCGCGACTGGCAATTGCTGGGTATCGAGGAAGCGGGCGACCGCCTGCGCATCGAATTCGAACTGCCCGAAGCGCAGGGTGACCTGCCTGGCTGGCCTCATGACGTCGAGCTGAAGCTGGTAGTGGAGCTGGGCGAGGACCTGCAACTGAACCTGACCAGCCGCAACATGGGCAATACCCCCGTTACCATCAGCCAGGCCCTGCACAGCTACTTCGCCGTCAGTGACGTGCGCCAGGTGCGGGTCGAAGGGGTTGAGGGGCTGGGCTATATCGAGACCCTGGCTGACTGGGAGCAGCGCCAGCAGCAGGGGCCGCTGGGGTTTGCCGGGGAGACTGACCGGATCTACCTGGCGCCCCCGCAAACCCTGAGCATCGTCGACCCGCATTGGGAGCGGCGCATTACCTTGACCAGTAGTGGATCGCGCTCGGCGGTGATCTGGAACCCTTGGACTGAACGGGCCAAGGAACTGCCGGACATGGCCGATGACGGGTGGCAGCGGATGCTGTGCATCGAGACGGCGAATGTGTGGAATGACCTGGTGGAATTGAAGCCAGGGGGCAGCAGCTCACTGGGGGTCAGGATTGGCTGTGAAATGATCTGAGTTTTGCAGTGCCTGTTCGGGCCCCTTCGCGGGTAAACCCGCTCCCACAGGGTCTCCACAATATTCAGGGTTTGTGGAGACCCTGTGGGAGCGGGTTTACCCGCGAAAGGGCCGGTGCAGGCAATCAGAGGTCTGCGTCTTCCACCACCCTGACCTTCCCCGCATCCAGCGCATAGGCCGCATCGGCCAGGTCATTGCTGACCTTTTCCACTTTCAGCTTGCCGCTGACCCACAGCGGTGTATAGATGTCATCGATCTTCAAGCCCTTCGGGTAGCGCACCAGCACCAGCTGGTTCGGCGGTGGTGGCGGCACATGGATGCACGCGCCCGGGTATGGCACCAGGAAGAACAACGTGCTGTTGCCCTTGGCGTCGCTCTCCAGCGGCACCGGGTAGCCTCCCAGGCGAATGTCCTTGCCGTTCATGGCCGCCACGGTCTTGGTCGAGTACATCACCGCTGGCAGGCCCTTGCCCTGCTTCAGGCCGCCCTTGTCGGTAAAGGTGCCCATGGCTTCCGGCGAGTTGTGGTCGATTTCGGGCATTTGCTCGAGCGCCTGCTGGTCCGACTTGGGCATCAGCTCCAGCCAGTCGGTTTCCGGCAGTTCGGCATGGGCCAAGGTACTGGCCAACAGCAGTGGGATGAGGAAAAAGGCACGCATGGATATGCTCGGCAACTCGAATGAATTGCCGGGCATTCTAACCACTATTTAGCGTTTCTTGATGAATCCGTAGACCACCAGAAGGATCACGGCACCGACCAGCGCGCCAAGGAATCCCGCAGCCTGCCCGGCCTGATAGATACCCAGAGCCTGGCCGCCGTAGGTGGCCAGCAGGGAGCCGGCAATCCCCAGCAGGATGGTCATGATCCAGCCCATGCCGTCGTCGCCCGGTTTGATGAAGCGGGCCAGCAGGCCGACGATAAGGCCGATGAAGATGGTTCCAATGATACCCATGGCAATCCCTCTGCAGTGAAGATGGAACAAGCCAAAGCCTAGACAGCGCTTTGGCTTGTTGCCATTTCAGAGGGCGGGCCGCTGGTAGAAGTTCGATCAGTTGCCGATCAGGGCTTCTACTTCGGCGATCTTGCGCTCGAGGGTGGCCATGTCATGGCAGCGCAGGGTGGCGTGGCCAACCTTGCGACCGGCCTTGAAGGCCTTGCCGTAGTGATGCAGGTGGCAGTCACCGATGGCAACCACCTTGTCCACCGCTGGCACTTCACCAATGAAGTTGAGCATCGCGCTCTCGCCGACCTTGGCGGTCGAGCCCAGCGGCAGGCCGGCGACGGCACGCAGGTGGTTCTCGAACTGGCTGCATTCGGCGCCTTCGATGGTCCAGTGCCCGGAGTTGTGCACGCGCGGGGCGATTTCGTTGGCCTTCAGGCCACCGTCGACTTCGAAGAACTCGAAGGCCATCACGCCCACATAGTCCAGTTGCTCGAGCACGCGGCCCACGTAGTCTTCGGCCAGGGCCTGCAGCGGGTGCGCCTGGCTGGCGACCGACAGGCGCAGGATGCCGCTTTCGTGGGTGTTGTGCACCAGCGGGTAGAAGCGGGTTTCGCCGTCGCGGGCACGCACGGCCACCAGCGACACTTCGCCGGTGAACGGCACGAAACCTTCCAGCAGGCACGGCACGCTGCCCAGCTCGGCAAAGGTACCAACTACGTCTTCAGGCGTGCGCAGCACCTTCTGGCCCTTGCCGTCGTAACCCAGGGTGCGGGTTTTCAGCACGGCCGGCAGGCCGATGCTGGCCACCGCAGCGTCCAGGTCGGCCTGCGAGAGGATGTCGGCGAAGGCCGGGGTAGGGATACCCAGGTCGCGGAACATGCTCTTCTCGAACAGGCGGTCACGGGCGATGCGTAGCGCTTCGGCGCTGGGATACACCGGCACGAATTGCGAGAGGAAGGCCACGGTCTCGGCCGGGACGCTTTCGAACTCGAAGGTGACCAGGTCGACTTCGTCAGCCAGTTGGCGCAGGTGGTCCTGGTCGCCGTAGTCAGCACGCAAGTGCTCGCCCAGCGGCGCGGCGCAGGCGTCCGGCGCCGGGTCGAGGAAGGCGAAGTTCATGCCCAGCGGGGTACCCGCCAGAGCCAGCATGCGGCCCAGCTGGCCGCCACCGATTACACCGATCTTCATGGGTTGAGCCTCAAGCCTGGCGCGGGTCTGGGTTGTCCAGCACGGTGTCGGTCTGTTCCGTGCGGAACTGCTTGAGCGCCGCGTGGTACTGCGGGTACTTGGCGCCGAGGATGCTGGCCGACAGCAGCGCGGCGTTGACCGCACCGGCACGGCCGATGGCCAGGGTGGCTACCGGTACGCCGGCTGGCATCTGCACGATCGACAACAGCGAATCGACACCCGACAGCATCGACGATTGCACCGGCACGCCCAGCACCGGCAGGTGGGTCTTGGCGGCGCACATGCCTGGCAGGTGGGCTGCACCACCGGCACCGGCGATAATCACCTCGATGCCACGGCCCTCAGCCTCCTCGGCATACTGGAACAGCAGATCCGGGGTGCGGTGGGCGGAAACCACCTTCACTTCGTAGGGAATGCCGAGTTTTTCCAGCATATCGGCGGTGTGGCTAAGGGTGGACCAATCGGACTTGGAGCCCATGATCACGCCAACCAGTGCACTCATCGTCGAGCCTCTTCGCTTGTGCGCCCTTGGGCGCGTCAAAAAACAACAAGCCACGCGGGACGACCGGCGTGGCTTGTTTGCTGATCAGGACCGGACGCATCCGGTCGAAAGGCCGCGCAGTATACCGTAAGGTGGTGCGTTTAAGGCACCCCGGCGACCAACTGTCGCCCCTTATTTTTCGGGGCTTTGACTGACTTTTGGGTCAACCATTGCCGCCCCCTCGAGCTTGCGCCACAACAGCCTTACATTGGCCTTGCGCACGAGTGCGCAGCGGTACAGGCGGATTTCCAGCGGCACGTGCCATTGGCTGCCGCCGCAGATCGCCAGCTCGCCTCGCTCCAGTTCACCACGCATCGACAGGCGCGGCACCCAGGCGATGCCCATGCCTTCCAGCGCCATGCTCTTGAGGCTGTCTGCCATGGCGGTTTCATAAACGGTGGTATAGCGCAGGTTGCGCTGGCGCAGCAGCAAGTTGACCGAGCGACCGAGGAAGGCGCCGGCGGTATAGGCCAGCAGCGGCACGCTGCCCTCGCCTTCCAGGTCGAACAACGGCTTGCCGTCGGCATCCACGGCGCACACCGGCAACATTTCAGTGGTGCCCATGTGCAGCGACGGGAAAATTTCGGCATCCATCTGCAGGGCGGCGTCCGGGTCATAGAAAGCCAGCATCAGGTCGCAGCCACCTTCGCGCAAAGCATGCACAGCATCTCCGACGTTGGTCGCAACCAGGCGGGTGGCGATGTTCAACCCGTCGTTGCGCAGCTGGGCCACCCAACGCGGGAAAAAGCCCGACGCCAGGGAGTGTGCTGCGGCCACCTGCACCACCTCACCCTGCCCGCCTTCCAGATGATGCAAATGGCGGAGAATTTCGCTCAACTGGTCGACAACAGTACGTGCCGTGACGAGAAAAAGCTGACCGGCCTCAGTCAGTTCGATCGGCGTGCGGGAACGATTCACCAATTGCAGGCCCAAGGCCGCTTCCAGGCTACGAATGCGCCGGCTGAAGGCCGGTTGGGTGACGAAACGCCGCTCTGCCGCCTGGGAAAAACTGCGGGTGGCAGCCAGTGCGCTGAAGTCTTCCAGCCATTTGCTTTCAAGGTTCACGAAGCACATCTCCTGGCGTGCACCAAAATGGAACACGCTCAAATGTCAATTGGCGTCACATGAAACACTATGCCGTTTGTGCATAGGTTAGCGTGCAACAGCATTGGCCGCAAAATCACCTTCAGGCCTAGGATTGGCGCCATTCCGGCATGTGCCGGGTCAAAATCGAGATGATATACATCATGTCTTCTGCTGCATCGTTCCGCGTCGAAAAAGATTTGTTGGGTACCCTTGAAGTTCCTGCAGATGCCTACTACGGCATCCAGACCCTGCGCGCTGCCAACAACTTCCACCTCTCCGGTGTTCCGCTGTCGCACTACCCGAAGCTGGTCGTGGCCCTGGCCATGGTCAAGCAGGCTGCTGCCGACGCCAACCGTGAGCTGGGTCACCTGAGCGATGCCAAGCACGCTGCCATCACCGCAGCCTGCGCCCGCCTGATCAAAGGCGATTACCACGACCAGTTCGTGGTGGACATGATCCAGGGCGGTGCTGGTACTTCCACCAACATGAACGCCAACGAAGTCATTGCCAACGTCGCGCTGGAGGCCATGGGCCACCAGAAGGGTGAGTACCAGTACCTGCACCCGAACAACGACGTGAACATGGCGCAGTCGACCAACGACGCCTACCCGACGGCCATCCGCCTGGGCCTGCTGCTGGGCCACGACGCCCTGCTGGCCAGCCTCGACAGCCTGATCCAGGCCTTCGCTGCCAAGGGTAAAGAGTTCGACCACGTACTGAAGATGGGCCGTACCCAGCTGCAGGACGCCGTACCGATGACCCTGGGCCAGGAATTCCGCGCCTTCGCCACCACCATGACCGAAGACCTGCAGCGCCTGCGCTCGCTGGCCCCGGAACTGCTGACCGAAATCAACCTGGGCGGTACCGCCATCGGTACCGGCATCAACGCCGACCCTGGCTACCAGGCCCTGGCCGTACAGCGCCTGGCTGCCATCAGCGGCCAGCCGCTGGTACCGGCTGCCGACCTGATCGAAGCCACCTCCGACATGGGCGCCTTCGTGCTGTTCTCCGGCATGCTCAAGCGTACCGCAGTCAAGCTGTCGAAGATCTGCAACGACCTGCGCCTGCTGTCCAGCGGCCCGCGCACCGGTATCAACGAGATCAACCTGCCAGCGCGTCAACCAGGCAGCTCGATCATGCCAGGCAAGGTCAACCCGGTAATCCCGGAAGCCGTCAACCAAGTGGCCTTCGCCATCATGGGCAACGACCTGGCCCTGACCGTCGCCGCCGAAGGTGGTCAGCTGCAGCTGAACGTGATGGAGCCGTTGATCGCCTACAAGATCTTCGACTCGATCCGCCTGCTTCAGCGCGCCATGGATATGCTGCGCGAACACTGCATCGTCGGTATCACTGCCAACGAACAGCGCTGCCGTGAACTGGTCGAACACTCGATCGGCCTGGTCACTGCCCTGAACCCGTACATCGGCTACGAAAACGCCACCCGTATCGCCCGCGTTGCCCTGGAAACCGGCCGCGGCGTACTGGAACTGGTACGCGAAGAGAAGCTGCTGGACGACGCTATGCTCGACGACATCCTGCGTCCGGAAAACATGATCGCTCCTCGTCTGGTTCCGCTGAAGGCGTAACCAGGCCGCTGTAAACAGTCTCACCAGGTCGAGGGACTAGACACCTCTCAACCTTTCCAAGGCCCGAGCCTATGCTTCGGGCCTTTTTTTTTGCCTGAAGGATTTTGCGGCCGCTCAGAGGCTGTGGTTTCCCTTGGACCGCACATATCGGCACACAACTTGCTCCATAATGCGTCCCAGCCCAACGGGACTACCCAGCATGCTGCACAGCCACCTGACCACCCTGAACGCGGTTTCGCTGATCCTCAACGTCTTCCAGGCAGACGGTTGCGAGGCGTCGGTGCTGCTGGCCGGTAGCGGCATAGGCCCGGCAGACCTGGGTCATGCCGATGCGCGCATCACCACCCAGCAGGAACTGCAGGTGTGCGCCAACGCCGTTGCCCGACGCGAGGATATCGGCCTGGAACTGGGCCGGCGCATGCATGTGTCGTGCTACGGCATGCTCGGTTACGCCCTGCTCTCCAGTGCCACTTTGGGTGACGCCTTGCGCCTGGCGCTCCAGTATCCGGCACTGCTGGGAACAGTCTTCAAGCTGCGTTTGCTCAACGACGGCCAACGCGTCTGGTTCCGCGCCAGCGATTACCGCGACAGCCCGGCGCTGACCGCCTTCAACGCCGAGTTCTGCCTGGTGTCGCTGAAGGTCATCTGCGACGACCTGCTTGGCCGCCCACTGCCTCTGCTGGGCGCCCGTTTCGAGCACCCCCGGCCGGGCTACCATGAGCTCTATGCCGGGGCATTCCAGTGCCCGGTCGGTTTCGACGCCGAGGACAATGCATTTGCCTTCGAGCGACGCTGGCTGGACACACCTCTACCGCTGGCCGATCCGATTACCCAAAAGGCCATGAGCGAACGCTGCCGGCGCCTGAACCTGGAGTTCACCGGCCGCCAGGCCTGGCTGGGGCGGATCCGCCAACTGCTGGCGCAGCAACTGGATGCAGCGCCCGGGCTGGAAGGGCTGGCGCGGCAGATGAACTGCTCATCGCGTACCCTGCGCCGGCATTTGCAGGCGTTAGGCAGCAGTTATCAACAGCTGCTGGATGAACTGAGGTTCGAGCGGGCCAAGCAGTTGCTGGCTGATGAGCAGATGCCGATCTATCGGATTGCCGAGTGCCTGGGGTTTAGCGAGACCGCCAGTTTTCGGCATGCCTTCCAGCGTTGGAGTGGCGTCGCGCCCAGTCACTTCCGCGGTTGACCTGTACCGGCCCTTTCGCGGGTGAACCCGCTCCCACAGGGATTGCACCCACTCAGGTGCAGCACTGTACCTGTGGGAGCGGGTTCACCCGCGAAAGGGCCGGTACAGGCCTTCAACAATCCAGCCAAAGAGCTTGGCCACATCGATCCCCTTTTGGCCGTTTGCGTCGTTCTCCCCTACTGGCGTCCCCCTGAAAATGGGCCCACGCCAGTGTCCAAGGGAGAACAACAATGCTGACGATCTATTCCGATGACCACCGCCTGCACCATGGCCGCTGCGAGCTGATTGACGGCAAGCTGATGCCCTGCTTCGAAATGCCGTCCCGCGCCGACCATGTGCTCGACCAGGTAAAAAAGCGCAACCTCGGCGACATCCAGGGCCCCACCGACTTCGGCCGCGCACCGTTGCTGCGCATCCACAGCGCCGACTACCTGGACTTTTTCGAAGGCGCCTGGGCGCGCTGGGCCGCAATGGGCCAGGAAGGCGACCTGCTGCCTTTCACCTGGCCCGCACGTACCCTGCGCCAGGTAAAACCCACCGGCCTGCACGGTGAACTGGGCTACTACAGCTTCGATGCTGGCGCACCAATCACCGCCGGAACCTGGCAGGCCGCCTACAGCGCCGCCCAAGTCGCCCTCACCGCCCAGGCGGCGATCCAGCAAGGCGCCCATTCGGCCTTTGCCCTGTGCCGCCCGCCAGGGCACCACGCCGCTGGCGAAGTCATGGGCGGCTACTGCTACCTGAACAACGCCGCCATAGCCGCCCAGGCCTTCCTCGACCAGGGCCGGCGCAAGGTCGCCATCCTCGACGTCGACTACCACCACGGCAACGGCACCCAGGACATCTTCTACCACCGCAACGATGTGTTGTTCGCCTCGATCCACGGCGACCCGCGCGACGAGTTTCCGTTCTTCCTCGGCTATGCCGACGAAACCGGCGAGGATGCCGGCGAGGGCTGCAATATCAACTACCCACTGCCGGCCGGAAGCGACTGGGCCGCCTGGAGCGCCGCGCTGGAGGACGCCTGCCAGCGCATCGCCGCCTATGACGCCGACGTGCTGGTGATCTCGCTGGGTGTGGATACTTTCAAGGACGACCCGATCTCGCAGTTCAAGCTGGAAAGCCCGGACTATCTGGAAATGGGCAAGCGCATCGCCCAGCTCGGCAAGCCGACCCTGTTCGTGATGGAAGGCGGCTACGCTGTGGAAGGAATCGGCATCAATGCGGTCAATGTGCTGGAAGGCTTCCAGCGCGCCCAGCCAGGAGCCCGGTAATGGTCCGACTCAAACGTCTGCTCGCCCCGTTCATCGCCGCCACCCTGTTCACCGGCGCCCTGCAGGCCCAGGCCGAACAGCGCACCCTGCGGGTGTACAACTGGTTCGACTACATCACCCCGCAAACCCTCACCGAGTTCCAGAAAGGCAGCGGGGTGAAGCTGGTCTATGACATCTTCGACACCAACGAGGCGCTGGAAGCCAAGCTGCTGACCGGCAACTCCGGCTATGACGTGGTGGTGCCGTCCAACGTGTTCCTCGCCAAGCAGATCGAAGCGGGGGTGTTCCAGCCACTGGACCGCAGCAAGATACCGAACTGGCAGCACCTGGACCCGGCGCTGATGAAGCTGATCGAGGCCAACGACCCCGGCAACAAGTTTGCCGTGCCCTACATGTACGGCACCGTGCTGATCGGCTTCAACCCGGCCAAGGTCAAGGCTGCACTTGGCGACAATGCCCCGGTGGACAGCTGGGACTTGATCTTCAAGGAAGAGAATATCGCCAAGCTCAAACAGTGCGGCGTAGCCTTGCTCGACTCGCCGTCGGAGATCATGCCGCTGGCGTTGCAGTACCTGGGCTTGCCACCGAACAGCGACAAACCGGCTGATTACAAGGAAGCCGAAGCGCTGATGCTGAAGATTCGCCCACACATCACCTACTTCCATTCTTCGAAGTACATGGCCGACATCGCCAACGGCGATATCTGCGTGGCCGTGGGCTACAGCGGCAGCTTCTCGCAGGCCGCCAACCGCGCCCGCGAAGCGAAGAATGGCGTGGTGGTGGACATGCGCCTGCCCAAGGAAGGTGCGCCAATCTGGTTCGACATGCTGGCAATCCCGAAGAACGCGGCCAACCCGGAAGATGCCCATGCATTTATCAACTACCTGCTGCAGCCCGAGGTGATTGCGCCCATCAGTGACTTTGTCGGTTACCCGAACCCGAACAAGGATGCGACCGACAAGGTGAGCCCGGCGATTCGCAACAACCCCAACCTGTACCCGACGGCAGAGGCGATGGCCAAGCTGTATACCCTCAAGCCCCTGGCACGGGATGCCGAGCGGGCGCGAACCCGGGCCTGGACGCGGATCAAGTCCGGAACCTGAGTCGCCTGCTTCGCAAGTGAACCCGCTCCCACAGGATCTGCGCCACACCCGAGGCCAGCGCTGTACCTGTGGGAGCGGGTTTACCCGCGAATAGGCCGCCAAGCCTTGCGCAATTTCATCAATGCCTCGGCAATCTCTCCCTCCGGCACCGCCGCAAACCCCAGCACTAAGCCTGCCCTTTTATCCACAGGCACCTCACTGTCCGCCAGCCAGAAATTGCTAAGCGGCGTGACCTCCACGCCCACCGCTTCAGCCTTGGCCACCAGTTCCTGCTCCCGCGCAAAGTTATCCACATCGACTTTCACATGCAGCCCGGCCGCCACTTCCGGCATGCCGCCCAACCCCGGGATATCCATAGGCCAGCCGGCCTTGAGCGCATTGCGCCGGCTCAACGCCGCTTTGCGCATGCGCCGGATATGCCGCTGGAAATGCCCCCGGGCAATGAACTCGGCCATCACGCACTGGCTACTGACCTCCGAATGCCGCACCGCCAGCGCCCTGCCCTGGCTGAACGCCTGCGCCAGTTGCGGCGGCAGTACCAGGTAGCCCAGGCGCAACGCCGGAAAGGCGATCTTGCCGAAGGTACCGACGTACAGCACCCGCCCGTGACGGTCCAGCGCCGCGAGCGGGGCCAAGGGCGCACCGCTGTAACGGTACTCGCCGTCGTAGTCGTCTTCGATGATCCAGCCATCGCTGCGCTCGGCCCAAGCCAGCAATTCCAGGCGTCGCGCCAGGCTCATGGTCACCCCGGTCGGGTACTGGTGGGCCGGCGTGACATAGGCCAGCCGGCAATCCGCCAACTGCCCGAGCTGGCGACAGTCCATACCGTCCTCGTCCACCGGCATGCCATGCAACCTGCCACCGGCCAGCGCAAAGGCATGCCCAGCAGCGCGGTAACCCGGGTTTTCCACAGCCACGCCCTCGCCTGGCTGCAACAGCAACTGTGCACAAAGGCTGATGGCCTGCTGCGCACCACTGGTGATCACAATTTGTTCAGCCGTACAACTCAGCCCACGCGAGCGCCGCAGGTAGGCCGCGATCAGTTCGCGCAACGAAGGCTCACCCGCCGGGTCACCATAACCCAGTTGCGCAGGAGCCGGGTTGCGCCAGAAACCCGCCTGCAGCTTGGCCCAGACGTCAAACGGGAACAGGTCGAACGCCGGAATACCGACGCGAAAAGCACGCGGTGCACCGCTTCTTGGTGGTGACAAATGGTAATTTTTCAGTCGCTGAAGCGGCTCGCTGGAGCGCCGTTTGCTGGATAAAACCTCAGTATTTTCCGAGGAATATGTGGATAAGTCTGTTGATAAACCCCGGGATAACCCTGTGGATATTTGTGTGGATAGTTTTGACGTGGTGAGCTTCGGTAGCTGGCTGACATAGGTGCCGTCACCAACCCGGCTTTCGATGTAACCCTCGGCATACAGCTGGTCATAGGCCCGCACTACGCTGTTGCGTGACAGCGTCAGCATGGCAGCCAAGTCACGGGTGGCTGGCAGCCGCGTGCCACTGCTCAGGCGCCCGTCCAGTACTCGCGCACGTAGCGCCTGGTACAGCTGCTGGCTGAGCCCGCGGCGGCGATCGAGAACGATCCCGGCAGGGTCGAAAGGCAATACGAGGGGACGCTCGCTCATGGCATTGGACCTATAAAAATAGCTCTAAATGGCTCTTACATAGAACCAATAGCCTGCCTAGGATGGGGCCATTGCACAAGGAAACCGAGCATGTACAACAGCAAACCCCATCAGGAACTCGACCTCGGGCGCCTGCACCAGCACATGCTCGACACCCGCCTGGCCATTCTGGTCAGCCAGGGCGAACACGGCCTGCTGGCCACGCACCTGCCGGTGCTGGTCGATATCGCCGAAGGCAAATACGGCACCGTCTATGCCCACCTCGCACGGGCCAATTGTCAGTGGCAGGACCTGGCGCAAGGTACCGAGGCCCTGCTGGTGTTCCCCGGCGCCGATGCCTATGTCAGCCCTGGTTACTACCCGAGCAAGGCCGACAACCCAAAGGTGGTGCCAACCTGGAACTACCTGGCCGTGCACGCCTATGGACAGGCCGAAGTGATCCACGACGCCGAGCCACTGCTGGCGATTGTCAGCCGCCTGACCGACCGCCACGAACAAGGCCGCAGCGAAGCGTGGAAAGTCACCGACGCCCCGCATGACTACCTCGACGGCATGCTCCGCGCCATTGTCGGCATCCGCCTCCCCATCACCCGCCTGCAAGGCGCGCGCAAGCTCAGCCAGAACCGCTCCGAGCAAGACATTGCCGGCGTGCGCGAAGGCCTGAGCGCCAGCCCCGATTACCTGGATAACCAACTCGCGGCGCACATGCGCCAACTCTGAAGGAATAGCCCATGTCCAGCGTCACCCTGCGTCCTGTAACCGCCCAAGACCACGCTGCCTGGCTTGCCCTGTGGCAGGCCTACTTGCACTTCTATGAATCCGAATTGGCCGAAGAGGTCAGCCTCAGCACCTGGCAACGTCTGCTCGACCCGAACGAACCGACCCATTCGGCCCTGGCCTGGGTCGATGGCAAGGCGGTGGGAATGGTCAATTTCATCTACCATCGTTCCAACTGGAGCATCGAGAACGCCTGCTACCTGCAGGACCTGTACGTGGACCGCGCGCAACGCGGCCTGGGCATCGGCCGCCAGCTGATCGAGCACGTCTACGCCAAAGCCAAGGCCGACAACTGCATCAAGGTGTACTGGGTGACCCACGAGACCAACGCCACCGCCATCAGCCTGTACCAGCAGGTTGCCGAGCGCTCGGGCTTCATCCAGTTCCGCAAAGAGTTTTAAGCCGAACATGACCGACGCACTGAACTGGAAACCCGCCACAGCCCCTCAGGCAGAGCCCATCGACGGCCGCTTCATCCGCCTGGAAAAGCTCGACCCGGCGCGCCATGGCGACGACCTCTGGGAGGCGCTGCAAGGCCCGGCTGCCGACCCGGCGCTGTGGGACTACTTGCCCTACGGCCCGTTCGCTGAACGTGGCGCCTTCGCCCGTTGGCTGGAAGGCAACGCCGCCGGCCGCGACCCGCTGTTCTACACCGTGATCGACCGCTCCAGCGGCCAGGCCCAGGGCATCCTCAGCCTGATGTCAATCGTGCCCGACCACGGCCGCATCGAAATCGGCCACGTCGCCTTCGGCGCCGCCATGCAGCGCACGCCCAAGGGTACCGAGGCGGTGTACCTGCTGGGCAAGCTGGCCTTCGAACTGGGCAACCGCCGGCTGGAGTGGAAGTGCAACAACGCCAACGCCCGCTCCAAGCGGGCGGCGGAGCGGTTTGGCTTTGTATTCGAGGGGGTGTTCCGCAAGCACTTGGTGGTGAAGGACCACAACCGGGATACGGCGTGGTATTCGATTACCGATGATGAGTGGCCGGCGGTGGCAGCGGGGTTTGAGCGGTGGTTGAGCGATACCAACCAACAACCTGGAGGTCAGGTAGAAACCCTTGAGGCGTGCCGCAAAGGTTAAAAGTTGTGTTGGATCCGCCGGACTCTTCGCGGGTAAACCCGCCCCCACAGGTACAACACTGGCCTCAGGCTTGTGGGGGGCCTGTAGGAGCAGCCTTGAAGGCGGTACCGGCCAGGTGGGAGCGGGTTTACCCGCGAAGAGGCCGACAGATTCAACGCAAAAAAAGGGGAGCATCCGCTCCCCAGAGGTTAACCGCTTGTAGATGAGGGCTTATCTCAGCCTTCGATCTCGATCAGGATCTCACCCGGCGTCACACGGTCGCCCTTGGCCACGTGGATGGCCACGACCTTGCCAGCGATTGCCGCCTGCACTTCGGTCTCCATCTTCATGGCTTCGGTGATCAGCACGGCCTGGCCGACCTTGACCATGTCGCCTTCCTTGACCAGCACATCGACGATGTTGCCTGGCATGGTGGTGCTGACGTGGCCCGGGGCACTAGCCTGCTTGCGCTTGCTGCCGCCGCCGCCGACGAATTCGTTGAGCGGCTCGAACACCACTTCTTCCGGCATGCCGTCAATCGACAGGTAGAAGTGGCGCTTGCCTTCAGCCTTCACGCCCACGCCGGTGATGTCGACGCGGTAGGTTTCGCCGTGCACGTCGATGACGAACTCGGTCGGTACACCTTCGCCGCTATGGGACGCCACTGCGCCGGCTTCAGGAATTGGCAACAGGACTTCAGGGGTCAGAGTGCCGGCTTCGCGTTCTTCGAGGAATTTGCGGCCAATGTCCGGGAACATGGCGAAGGTCAGCACGTCTTCTTCGCAACGGGCCAGGGAGCCGATGTCGGCACGCAGCTTGGCCATTTCCGGCTTCAGCAGGTCGGCCGGGCGCACGTCGATCACTTCTTCACTGCCGATCGCCTGGCGGCGCAGTTGCTCGTTGACCACGCCCGGGGCCTTGCCATAACCGCCCTGCAGGTACAGCTTCACCTCATTGGTGATGGTCTTGTAGCGCTCGCCGGCCAGCACGTTGAAGAACGCCTGGGTGCCGACGATCTGCGAGGTCGGGGTCACCAGCGGCGGGAAGCCAAGATCTTCACGCACACGCGGGATCTCTGCCAGCACTTCGTTCATGCGGTTGAGAGCGCCCTGCTCCTTGAGCTGGTTGGCCAGATTGGAAATCATGCCGCCCGGTACCTGGTTGACCTGCACGCGAGTGTCCACGGCGGTGAACTCGCTTTCAAACTGGTGGTACTTCTTGCGTACTGCGTAGAAGTACAGGCCGATTTCCTGCAGCAGCTCCAGGTCCAGGCCGGTGTCGAATTCGCTGCCCTTGAGGGCGGCAACCATCGACTCGGTACCCGGGTGGCTAGTGCCCCAGGCGAAGCTGGAGATAGCGGTGTCGATATGGTCGGCACCGTTTTCCACCGCCTTCAGCTGGCACATGGCGGCCAGCCCGGCAGTGTCGTGGGAGTGGATGAACACCGGCAGCGACTGCTCGGCCTTCAGCGCCTTGACCAGTTCGCCGGTGGCGTACGGGGTCAGCAGGCCAGCCATGTCCTTGATCGCCACCGAGTCGCAACCCATGGCTTCCATCTGCTTGGCCTGGTTCACGAAGGCTTCGATGGTGTGCACCGGGCTGGTGGTGTAGGCAATGGTGCCCTGGGCGTGCTTGCCGGCAGCCTTGACCGCTTCGATGGCAACACGCAGGTTACGCACGTCGTTCATGGCGTCGAAGATGCGGAACACGTCGATGCCGTTGACCGCAGCCTTGGCGACGAAGGCCTTGACCACGTCGTCGCTGTAGTGGCGGTAGCCCAGCAGGTTCTGGCCGCGCAGCAGCATTTGCAGGCGGGTGTTGGGCAGCGCCGCGCGCAGCTTGCGCAGACGCTCCCACGGATCTTCCTTGAGGAAGCGCACGCAGGCGTCGAAGGTGGCGCCACCCCACACTTCCAGCGACCAGTAGCCGACCTTGTCGAGCTTGTCGCAGATCGGCAGCATGTCTTCGGTACGCATGCGGGTGGCCAGCAGGGACTGGTGGGCGTCGCGCAGGATCGTGTCGGTTACGTGAATTTTCTTGGACATTATGGGGTTCCTCACAGGCCTGCGTGGGCGGCGATGGCGGCGGCGATGGCCAGGGCCAGCTCTTCGGGTTTGCGCTTGATCGAGTAGTTAGTCAGTTCCGGGTGGCTTTCGACGAAGCTGGTATTGAACTGGCCGCTACGGAATTCCGGGTTGCGCAGGATTTCCTGGTAGTACGCGGCGGTGGTCTTCACCCCTTGCACGCGCATGTCGTCCAGGGCCCGCAGGCCGCGGTCCATGGCTTCTTCCCAGGTCAACGCCCACACCACCAGTTTCAGGCACATGGAGTCGTAGAACGGCGGAATGGTATAGCCGGTGTAGATCGCCGTATCGGTACGAACGCCCGGGCCGCCGGGGGCGTAGTAACGGGTGATCTTGCCGAAGCTGGGCAGGAAGTTGTTCTTCGGGTCTTCGGCGTTGATGCGGAACTGCAACGCGTAACCGCGGTGCTGGATGTCTTCCTGCTTGACCGACAGCGGCAGGCCCGAAGCAATGCGGATCTGCTCACGGACGATGTCGATGCCAGTGATTTCCTCGGTGATGGTGTGTTCCACCTGCACCCGGGTGTTCATTTCCATGAAGTACACCTCGCCATCGGCGAGCAGGAACTCCACGGTACCGGCATTCTCGTAGTTCACCGCCTTGGCCGCACGCACCGCCAGGTCGCCGATGTAGGCGCGCTGCTCGGGGGTGAGCTGGGGGCTCGGGGCGATTTCGATGAGCTTCTGGTTGCGGCGCTGGATCGAGCAGTCGCGCTCGAACAGGTGCACCACGTTGCCAAAGCTGTCACCGAGGATCTGCGCCTCGATGTGCTTGGGGTTGACGATGCACTTTTCCAGGAACACTTCCGCAGAACCAAAGGCCTTGGTAGCCTCGGAGATGACGCGGGGGAAGTTCTGTTCCAGTTCTTCGCGGCTGTTGCACCGGCGAATACCACGGCCACCACCACCTGAGGTGGCTTTGAGCATGACCGGGTAGCCGATGCGGTCACCTTCGCTCAGGGCTTCGTGAATATCGGCAACGTTGCCTTCGGTGCCCGGGGTTACCGGCACACCGGCAGCGATCATGGTGCGGCGCGCTTCGGTCTTGTCGCCCATGCGGCGAATGACATCGGCGGCCGGGCCGATGAACTTGACCCCGCGCTCGGCGCAGATCTCTGCCAGCTCAGCGTTTTCCGACAGGAAACCATAGCCAGGGTGCAGGGCATCACAGCCGGTTTCCACAGCCAGGTTCACCAGCTTGCGCGGGTTCAGGTAACCGGCCAGCGGCTCGGCACCAATGCTGTGGGCTTCGTCGGCGCGCTTGACGTGCAATGCGTGTCGGTCGGCGTCGGAATAGATCGCCACCGAGCGAATGCCCATCTCGGCGCAGGCGCGCACGATACGAACTGCGATTTCACCTCGGTTGGCGATCAGGATTTTTTTTATCACTGGAGTCTTCCCAAAGCCGTAGGAACAGTCGAGCCGGTTCTACCGGTCGGCGCGTGACCAGACGTTGCTGGCCAGTCGCACATTCACCCTAGCGCTGTAGGTCGATAAACAAAAATCAATATTTGTTAGAGGCTGTATTAGCAAAAGCTTATAGTTCGGTAACAAGGTATTGCCGAAGGGCGGAGAAAAATGCGTAAGTCCTTGATGCGTATGACTTTGCGTCAATTGCAGATCTTCAACGAAGTGTGCGATTTGCGCTCGTACAGCCGTGCGGCAGAAGAGATGGCGCTGACGCAACCCGCCGTTAGTCTACAGATCCGCCAGCTTGAGGAACTGATCGGCCAGCCGCTGTTCGAGTACGTGGGCAAGAAGCTCTACCTGACCGAAGCTGCCGAAGCCCTGCAACGCGCCAGCCGCGATATCTTCGGGCGCCTGGAGAGCCTGGACATGCAACTGTCGGACATGCAGGGCTCATTGCAGGGGCAGCTGAAACTGGCAATCGAGTCCAGTGCCAAGTACTTCGTGCCACACCTGTTCGCTGCCTTCAAGCAGCGTCACCCGGAGGTCAACCTGACCCTGACGGTGGTCAATCGCGCCCAGGCCATCCGCCGCTTGTCGGACAATCGCGACGACCTGATCATCATGTCCATGGTGCCGCAGGACATGGGTCTGGATTTTCTGCCATTCCTCAACAACCCGATCGTCGCGGTGGCACCGCCCGAGCACCCGCTGTGCAAGCTGGAGCAGCTGCGCCTGCAGGACCTGGAGCCTCATACCCTGCTGGTCCGCGAACAAGGTTCAGGCACGCGCAAGGCTTGCGAGGAATACTTCAAGGACAAGCGCGTGCACTTCACCCAGACCCTGGAGGTGGCCTCGGCCGACGCCCAGCGCGAATGCGTGATCGCCGGTCTGGGCATTGCCATGTTGACCCGCCATGCAGTCAACCTGGAGCTGGCCACCGGTGTGCTGAGGGAACTGCCCGTGGAGGAACTGCCGCTGTACCGCAGCTGGTGCGTGGTGCAGTCCAAGGCCAAACGGCAGTCGCCAGTGGCCTTGGCCTTCCTGGCGTTCATCCGCAGCGAACGGGCGTTGATCAGTGCGCTGGTTGAGCGTTTTTCAGGGAAGTTGCCGCCGACGCCTGCCAGACCGTGAGCTCTTGCAACTCAGGGTAGTCTGCCAGGTCGCGGAGCAGTTGACGTTGGTCGCAATAGCTCTCGATCGCGCGGCGGTATTCCATGCGGCGCTGATCCTTTTCCTGCTGCTTGCGAGCCTTGGCGCTGGGTTGGTATGTACCGTCGAAGTCACGAGCCATTGCCTGTCTCCCTGATAGGATGCGGGGAGTTTCAGACTGGCTTGAGTGGTTTACGGTTTGGCTGTGGAATGGTGACAAAACAGTGAATTTTTGCTGCCTGCACCGGCCTCTTCGCGGGCTTGCCCGCGAAGAGGCCGGTGCAGGAGTTCAGTCGTCGGTAGCCTTGATCGACTTGGGCGACAAGCGCAGGCTGCGCAAGCTGCGCTTCACGCTCTTCAGGTGGTTGACCAGGCTCGGCCCGCGCGCCATGGCCACGCCCATGGCCAGCACATCGATCACCACCAGGTGGGCGATACGCGAAGTCAACGGAGTGTAGATTTCGGTGTCTTCATGCACGTCGATCGCCAGGTTGACCGTAGATAATTCTGCCAGCGGTGTCTGGCTTGGGCACAGGGTAATCAGGTTGGCACCGCTCTCACGGACCAGGTTGGCGGTGATCAGCAGGTCCTTGGAGCGGCCCGACTGGGAAATGCACACTGCCACATCGCCCGGCTTCAGGGTCACCGCCGACATCGCCTGCATGTGCGGGTCGGAATAGGCTGCCGCGCTGAGCAGCAAGCGGAAGAACTTGTGCTGGGCATCGGCCGCCACCGCACCGGAAGCACCAAAGCCATAGAACTCAACACGCTGCGCCTGGGCCATGGCGGTCACCGCCTGCTGCAGCGCCTGCGGGTCGAGGTGTTCACGCACTTCCATCAGGGTGTGCAGGGTGGTGTCGAAGATCTTCAGACTGTAGTCGGCGACCGAGTCATCTTCATGAATGGCGAACTGACCGAAACTGGCCCCCGCGGCCAGGCTCTGCGCCAGCTTCAGCTTCAGATCCTGAAAACCCGAGCACCCGATCGCGCGGCAGAAACGCACGATGGTCGGTTCGCTGATACCCACGCTGTGCGCCAGGTCGGCCATGGAGCTATGCATGACGGCAGCCGGGTCAAGTAGCACATGGTCGGCCACTTTCAGTTCCGATTTGCGCAGCAGGTGGCGCGATTGGGCGATATGTTGCAACAGATTCACAGGCTGGACTCGGTTATGATCGGCTGGCCGGGTTGTAGCTTTCTTGTAGTTATACTACATGGACGCCAACCCGCCCAGTTAAACGAACGTGGAGAGTGGTGGTTTGACTATTCCTTGCGACATTCTGGTCTTCGGCGGCACCGGCGATCTGGCCCTGCACAAATTGCTTCCGGCGCTCTACCACCTGTTTCGCGAGGCCCGTCTTGACCCTGCCGTACGGATCATCGCGCTGGCACGACGCAACTTGCCACGTAACGATTATCTCAAACTCGCCGAACGCCATTGCCGGGCACAGATCGCCCGCAACGACTTCGAGGAAGAGGTCTGGCAGCGGTTTTCCGCACGGATCGACTACTTCGCCATGGATGCTTCGCAAAGCGCCGACTTCGGCCGCCTGGCGCGCTACCTGGGCGAGCCCGGCGGCTTGACGCGAATCTTCTACCTGGCCACCGCCCCCAACCTGTTCGTGCCGATTGCCAGGCACCTGCATAACGCCGGCCTGGCCGACGCCGAAGCGCGCATCGTGCTGGAAAAGCCGATCGGCCACTCGCTGGAATCGGCTACCGCCATCAACGAAGCGATTGGCGCAGTGCTGGAGGAAAACCAGGTATTCCGCATCGACCACTACCTGGGCAAGGAAACCGTGCAGAACCTGATGGCCCTGCGCTTTGCCAACGCCCTGCTGGAGCCGGTGTGGCGCAACAACCAGGTCGACCACGTGCAGATCAGCGTTTGCGAGACCCTGGGGGTAGAGAACCGCGGCGCCTACTACGACCGCGCCGGGGCGACCCGCGACATGCTGCAGAACCACCTGCTACAGCTGCTATGCCTGGTGGCCATGGAGCCCCCCGCACAGTTCGAGGCCGAAGCGGTACGTGACGAAAAAGTGAAGATCCTGCGCGCCCTCAAGCCCATCACTGGCCAGGACGTACAGGACAAGACGGTACGCGGCCAGTATGGCGCCGGGCGCATCGGCGGCCAGGAAGTGCCGGCCTATTACTTCGAAAAGGACGTCGACAACGACAGCGACACCGAAACCTTCATCGCCATCGAGGCGCACATCGACAATTGGCGCTGGGCCGGTGTGCCCTTCTACCTGCGCACCGGCAAGCGCATGGCACGGCGCTCATCGCAGATCGTCATCCAGTTCAAGCCGGTGCCCCACGAGCTGTTCAATGGTGGCCAGGTCAACCAGCTGCTGATCCAGCTGCAACCGGACGAACGCATCAGCCTGCGCATGATGACCAAGAGCCCGGGCAAGGGCATGCGCCTGGAACCCGTGGACCTGGACCTGAACCTGGCCCAGGTGTTCAGCCAGACGCGCCGCTGGGAGGCCTACGAGCGGCTGCTGCTGGATGTGCTGGAAGGCGACTCGACGCTGTTCATGCGCCGCGATGAAGTGGAAGCGGCCTGGGCCTGGATCGACCCGATCATCAAGGGCTGTGAAGAGCACTTCCAGGCGCCGCGACCGTACCCGGCAGGCAGCAACGGGCCGGAGCAAGCCAACAGCCTGCTGGCCAGGCATGGCAGGCACTGGCATAGCTGAAGCACTGCCCTGCTCCTGTAGCAGGTGAAAGGGCAGAAAGTAGCCCCTGCGCGCTGGCGCTACTTTCAACCCGAGACAGGAGCAGACAATGGCTACTATCACCAACCTCGTTGCAATCAATGACATCGCCAACGGCAAGCAGGTTTTCAGGGTTCACGGCACCGTTACGGTCGGCTGCCCGGCCATCGAACCGGTGCTGGTCGAACCCAAGGTGCGCCACAAGGGCGGCTGGGAAGTGCTGGAGCTTCAACTGCTCGATAGCGGCGCAATCACCCCGCAAGTGGTGACGGAAAAAACCGTGGTTTTCGAACGTGCAGGCGGCACGCCCTGGAAAACCGTGGAAATCATTCATGGCGACGGTTCGCAGCGCTGCGAAATACGCAACATAGAGACGATCGACTGAACCACTGACGGCCAGGTCGCCCGAGCGGCGACCTGGCACCTGCCATCGGCTCGATGAACGGGCATGCGGCAGGTGAATATTCATACAGTAGAAGTTTGCCCCATTTCCTGCCGGGCCCTAGAATGGCCCGATGCACACAGACGACCTCTCCCTCCTGCTGAATTCCCTCAACGATGCCCAACGCCAGGCCGTAGCGGCCACGCTCGGGCGTCAACTGGTGCTTGCTGGCGCCGGTTCCGGTAAAACCCGCGTGCTGGTGCACCGCATTGCCTGGCTGATCCAGGTGGAGCAGGCATCGCCGCACTCGATCCTGTCGGTGACCTTCACCAACAAGGCCGCGGCAGAAATGCGCCAGCGGATCGAGCAACTGCTGGGCATCAACCCAGCGGGCATGTGGGTTGGCACCTTCCACGGCCTGGCCCATCGCCTGCTGCGGGCCCACTGGCAGGAAGCCCGGCTGGTGCAGAACTTCCAGATCCTCGACAGCGACGACCAGCAGCGCCTGATCAAGCGGGTGATGCGCGAGCTGGGCCTGGACGAGCAGAAATGGCCGGCACGCCAGGCCCAGTGGTTCATCAACGGGCAGAAGGACGAAGGCCTGCGCCCGCAGCATATCCAGGCCGGGGGCGACCTGTTCCTGTCGACCATGCGCGACGTGTATACCGCGTACGAGCAGGCCTGCGAACGCGCCGGGGTCATCGACTTCTCCGAGCTGCTGCTGCGCGCCCTGGACCTGTGGCGCGACCACCCGGGCCTGCTGGAGCACTATCAGCGGCGCTTCCGCCACGTGCTGGTGGACGAGTTCCAGGATACCAACGCCGTGCAGTACGCCTGGCTGCGCCTGCTGGCGCGCGGCGGTGACAGCCTGATGGCGGTGGGCGATGACGACCAGTCGATCTACGGCTGGCGCGGCGCCAAGATCGAGAACATTCACCAGTACACTGCCGACTTCCCCGACGCCGAAATGATCCGCCTGGAGCAGAACTACCGCTCCACCGGCGGCATCCTCAAGGCGGCCAACGCGCTGATCGCCAACAACAGCGGGCGCCTGGGCAAGGAGCTGTGGACCGACATGGGCGAAGGCGAACCGCTGACCCTGTATGCGGCCTACAACGAGCACGACGAAGCGCGTTACGTGGTGGAAACCATCGAGAGCCTGGTCAAGCAGGGCAATGCGCGCAACGAGATCGCCATCCTGTACCGCTCCAACGCCCAGTCGCGGGTGCTGGAAGAAGCCCTGCTGCGCGAGCGCATCCCCTACCGCATCTACGGTGGCCAGCGCTTCTTCGAACGCGCCGAAATCAAGAACGCCATGGCTTACCTGCGGCTGATCGAAGGTCGTGGCAACGATGCCGCCCTGGAGCGGGTGATCAACGTGCCGCCACGTGGCATCGGCGAGAAAACTGTCGAAGCCATCCGCGAGCACGCCCGCCACAGCCAGCTGTCGATGTGGGAGGCCATGTGCCAGCTGCTGGCCGCCAAAGCCCTGAAAGGCCGCGCCGCCAGTGCCCTGGGTGCGTTCATCGAGCTGATCGAGGGGTTGGCAGCCAGGGTCGTGGACATGCCACTGCATACCATGACCCAGACCACCATCGAGCAGTCCGGGCTGATCATCTATCACCAGGAAGAAAAGGGTGAAAAGGGCCAGGCACGGGTAGAAAACCTTGAGGAACTGGTCAGCGCAGCGCGCAACTTCGAGTCCACCGACGAAGATGCCGATCTCTCGCCACTCTCGGCGTTCCTCGGCCACGCCTCGCTCGAGGCAGGCGATGCCCAGGCCGACGAGCATGAAGACAGCGTCCAGCTGATGACCTTGCACAGCGCCAAGGGCCTGGAGTTCCCGTATGTGTTCCTGGTGGGCATGGAAGAAGGCCTGTTCCCGCACAAGATGAGCCTGGAAGAGCCCGGCCGCCTGGAGGAGGAACGCCGCCTGGCTTATGTGGGCATCACCCGCGCCATGCGCCAGCTGGTCATGACCTACGCCGAAACGCGTCGCCTGTATGGCAGCGAAACTTACAACAAAGTGTCACGTTTCGTACGCGAAATTCCGGCGGGCCTGATTCAGGAGGTGCGCCTGTCCAACAGCGTCAGCCGCCCGTTCGGCGGGACCAAGACGGCCACGAACAGCAACCTGTTCGCCAATGCCAGCATTCCGCAGACTGCGTTCAACCTGGGCCAGCGTGTGCAACATGCGGTGTTCGGCGAAGGTGTGATCCTCAACTTCGAGGGCTCAGGCGCCCAGGCGCGGGTGCAGGTGAATTTTGCCGAAGGCAGCAAGTGGCTGATGCTGGGGTATGCCAAGCTCGAGGCCATCTAAAAACCTGCGCAGGCCGCTCCTAGAAGGGCCGGTCGTGCCAGGTTTGTAACATTCAGGCAAAAGCTCGAAACATTATGTCGCTGGTCATGTGCCCGGGAACCTGTGCACCATGACGCGCGTGCAATCCACAACAGGGGATATCCCACTTATGCAACGTTTTCTTAGCATCGCTCTGGCGCTCTGCGTCGGCCTGACGCTGAGCCTGGACGCCAACGCCAAGCGTTTTGGCGGCGGCAAGAGCTCGGGCTCCGCGCCTATTCACCAGACCCGCCAGGCCACGCCAACCACGCCTGCCGCCGCGCCGACCGCACCTGGCCGTGCAGCCCCGGCCGCCAGCGGTGCTTCGCGCTGGTTGGGCCCACTGGCCGGCCTCGCCGCCGGTGGCCTGCTGGCTTCCATGTTCATGGGCGATGGTTTCGAAGGCTTCCAGATCATGGACTTCCTGATCGTGGCGCTGATCGCATTCCTGGTGTTCCGCTTCATCGCCGCGCGCCGCCGCCAGCAGCAACCGCAAATGGCCATGCCGGGCCATGCACCAATGCACCGTGAAGCTCACGCCCAGCCTGCCCAGCCGTCCATCTTCGGTGGTTCGGCCGAACCTGCTGCCGCTGCAGCCCCGGTGATCAACGCCCCAGCCTGGTTCAACGAACAGAACTTCCTGGCTGCCGCCCGTAACCATTTCCAGGCACTGCAGCAGCACTGGGACGCCAACGAGATGGACAAGATCGCCGAGTTCGTCACCCCACAGATGCTCGAGTTCCTCAAGCGCGAGCGCGCTGAACTGGGTGATGGCTTCCAGTCCACCTACATCGACAACCTCGATGTGCAGCTGGACGGTGTCGACGACCGCGCCGACCGCACCGATGCCACCCTGACCTTCCGTGGCGTGTCGAAGAACTCGCGCTTCGACCAGGGCGAAGTGTTCAGCGAAAGCTGGCACATGGTCCGTGCCCAGGGCGAAAACCAGCCTTGGCTGGTGGCCGGTATCCGTCAGAACGGTTAACCGCTGCCTGCTGCACAAAAAACCCCGGGCCTGTCCCGGGGTTTTGCTTTTGCCAGAGTGGCCTACTAGGGTATAACGCGCAGCGTTGTCATCTAGGTCAGAGGAAGTGAACCGTGGAAGAAGTGATCGAACAACTCCGTGAAGCCAATGAGCCGGTACCGGTGCCCTTGGAGCTTCCAGACGAGGACCAGCTGGTAGAGATCGAAGAGCAGCTGTTCATCAACATTCCGTTCGTGTTCAAAGAGTTCCTGCTGACCGTCAGTGACGTGGTGTATGGCTCACTGGAGCCGGTGACCGTAACCGACCCACAGTCTCATACCTACCTGCCCGACGTCGCCGCCAATGCCTGGGACGCCGGCGTACCCCGTGACCTGATTCCGCTGTGCCAGGACGGTGACAACTACTACTGCGTCGAAGAGGATGGCACCGTGGTGCTGTGGGATGCCGAAGAGGAAATCGTTGGCGAAGACAGCTGGGAATCGGTGTGGCACTGGGCGCGGGATGTCTGGCTGGAGAGCTGATTCCAACCTCTGATTTGATGCTGCCTGTGCCGGCCTCTTCGCGGGTAAACCCGCTCCCACGGGGACTGCACGATGCTCAACACCTGTGCAGTCCCTGTGGGAGCGGGTTTACCCGCGAAGAGGCCGGCACAGGAATAGGAAAATTTATGGCTCAGTGCCATCAATGTAGTTAAAATCGCCAGGCTTTCTGCGCCGGGCGACATCGCTACCGCTCCATCCCCTCGGACGACGGTGAAATCTTGCGCAGGGAGCATTACCCCCCTTCAGTGCATGTTCTCGCGGCTGTTCTCCAGCGTCTCCAGCAAGGCAATCTGCATGCGCGTATGCACGCGGATAAACCAGCGCCACAGCAAGGCCACCACCACCGCAGCCACCACGGCAATCACCAGCAGCAGCTCGCTGGTAGGCAGAATGCTCGCCGACAGCGCAGACAGCAGCAGGAAAATCACCAGCAGCGACAATAGGGGGATCACCTCGGCAATAACACGGCGCACACGCTGGGTATGCCGCCCGGCCATTTCCGGTTTCACCCCCATCTCCGCCAGCAGCATCGACAGTGCCTTGAGCTTGCGGTAGGCGGCAATCAGGAATGGCAGCGACAGCAACAACGCCGCCCCCCAGATAAGCGCTTTCTGCTGGCTGGCATCGCTGAGCCACTCGCTGAGCCAGTTGCCGATACGCCCGGCGAAGTAACCACCACTGAAGAAGATGGCGATCACCAGCGCCAGGTTGACCCCCACCTGCAACAGGATGCGCCGGATCATCGCTGCCAGCATGGCGCTCTCGCCCTGCGGCTGGATGCTACGCAACCATTCGCCATACAACGACAGCACTCGCGCCAGGCGGCTGGGCACTACCTTGCCCAGCTTGAGTGACAGCGGGTCGGCGGCACGGATCAGGTAGGGTGTCAGCAGTGTAGTGATTGCTGATACCGCCACAGCCACCGGGTAGAGGAAGTCGCTGGTCACCTGCAGGGTCATGCCCAGCGCGGCGATGATGAAGGAAAACTCGCCAATCTGCGAAAGCCCCATGCCCACGCGCAGCGATGTACGTCCGTCATTGCCGGCAATGAACGCACCCATGCCACACGACAGCATCTTGCCCAACACCACCGCCAGGGTAATGACCACGATCGGCCAGGCGTAGTCGATCAGCACCTGGGGGTCGATCATCAGGCCGATGGCGACGAAGAAGATGGCGCTGAACAGGTCGCGTACCGGTTCGATCAGGCTCTCGATCTTCAGCAACTGGCGCGATTCGGCCATGATTGCGCCAATCAGGAAGGCGCCAAGCACCATGCTGTATTCCAGCTTCACCACCAGCAGGCAGAAGCCGAAGCACAGGCCCAATACGGTAATCAGCAACATCTCGTTGCTTTCGAATTTGGCCACATAGGCCAGCAGCCGCGGCACCAACAGGATGCCGATGACCAGCGCTACGATCATGAACAGCGACAACTTGCCAACAGTGGAGAACACCTCGCCCGAGCTGACCGTACCGCTGACGGCGATGCCCGACAGCAGGGCGATGATGCCGATGCCAAGTATGTCCTCGACGATCAGCACGCCGAAGATAAGCTGGGCAAAACGCTCATTCTTCATCTTCAGGTCGTTAAGTGCCTTGACGATGATGGTGGTCGAGGAAATCGCCAGGATGGCACCTAGGAACAGCGAGTCCATGGTGTTCCAGCCGAACCAGCGGCCGATCTCGAAGCCGATCCAGATCATCAGCACGATTTCCAGGAACGCCGCGATGAATGCCGTGGCACCTACCTTGAACAGCTTGCGCAGGCTGAACTCGAGCCCCAGGCAAAACATCAGAAAGATCACCCCCAGCTCGGCGAGGGTCTTGATGGTGTCTTCGTCGTGAATCAAACCGAACGGTGGAGTGTGCGGGCCGATGATGAAGCCGGCGACGATGTAACCCAGCACCACGGGTTGCTTGAGGCGGTGAAAGAGAACGGTCACCACGCCAGCAACCAGCATGATGACTGCCAGGTCCTGGATGAAGCTGATGGCATGCATGGCGTGATACTCCTTTTCTCGTCCGTTGCTGGGTGCCTGGGCAGACCGCTCCTCTGCCAAGGCAACCCTGAGCGAGCAGCAAGTACATACTGTTTTGAGTGCAGGAAAAGCCCACGTCGCATGGGTTTAGTCAGGTTAACATCGCACCTCACCGCAAAAAGGCGGTGCAATATGCAGAAACAGATCGGCTGAAAAAGCGCCGCTGATGGCATGATCGGCGTGACGATGGACCGTCAGCCAACGTCCCGTACCAGGAAGGCAAATTCAAAAGAGGGGAAAGAAGTGTCTGCAGATAATGCCCCCCATTCGCCCGATTCAGCGCAACCTCACCGTGAGCACACTATGGAACCTGGAAACGCCCAGCTGAGCATGACCGTCCTGATGACCCCGGACATGGCCAACTTTTCTGGCAACGTACATGGCGGCACCCTGCTCAAGTACCTCGATGAAGTGGCCTATGCGTGCGCCAGCCGCTATGCCGGCAGCTATGTGGTCACCCTGTCGGTCGACCAGGTGATCTTCCGCGAGCCGGTGCACGTGGGTGAACTTGTGACCTTCCTGGCATCGGTCAACTACACCGGCAACACCTCGATGGAGGTGGGCATCAAGGTGGTGACCGAGAACATCCGCGAGCGCTCGGTGCGCCATTCCAACAGCTGCTTCTTCACCATGGTCGCGGTCGACGACAACCGTCGCCCGGTACCGGTACCGCCGCGCCAGCCGCAGAGCAGCGAAGAAAAGCGCCGCTTCCTGCAGGGCCAGCAGCGCCGGCAGATCCGCCAGGAACTGGAAAAGCGCTATCAGGACCTGAAAACCGACGCCATTTAAAGCGCCAGCAGTTGTGCCTCGAAACGTACCCGTGGGTGCGCGATGCGGTCCTGGGCCCGCACCAGTTGCAGCTCGTAGCTGGCGCAGGCCTGGGTTTCCAGCAGCACTTCGTGCGTGGCCGCAGCGGTGAATTCAAACGCCTGCAACCAGCTGTCGCCGAGCAGCACGCGGGCCAGGAAAAGGCCTGAGGTCAGATCACCCACCCCCACCGGCTGCCGCGGGAACGCCAGCAGCGGGCGGCGCAGGTGCCAGCTGTGCTCGGCGGTCACCAGCAGCATCTCGAACTGGTCCTCGGCACGTCCGGGATAGGCCAGGTGCTTGACCAGCACCACCTGCGGCCCGCGCCGCAGCAGGCTACGCGCCATGTGCACACAGTCCTCCAGCGATTGCGCCCGGCGCCCACAGAAGCTGTCCAGCTCAAGCTGGTTGGGGCACAGGATGTCAGCCCTGGCGGCCGCCTCGTCGAGCAGGAACTCGCTGACTTCCGCTGGCACGATGCAGCCCTTCTCCGGGTGCCCCATGACCGGGTCACACAGGTACAAGGCCTTTGGGTTCACCGCCTTGATCCGCGCAACGCCGGCCAGAATCGCCCGCCCTTGCTCGGCACTGCCCAGGTAGCCGGACAGCACCGCGTCGCAGTGGCCCAGCTCGCCAATGTTGGAAATGCCTTCCACCAACGCAGGAATTTGCGCCGGGGCAAGCACTTCACCCGCCCACTGGCCATACTGTGTGTGGTTGGAGAACTGCACGGTATTGAGCGGCCACACATTGACCCCGATACGCTGCATGGGAAACACCGCAGCGCTGTTGCCGGCGTGGCCGAACACCACATGGGACTGAATGGCGAGCAAGTGCGGGGTACGTTTCATGCGGGAGGTTTCCAAAGCTGTTTCAAGGATTGTGCGCAGCGCAGTATGAACTTGATTGCCACCTGTACGACAGGCCAGGGACGCAGTTAAGCTGGATCGACCTGTTTGGAGCATATGCAAATGTTGACCCTGGAAAACCTCTTCGTCCTGATGCTGGTAGCCACGGCAGGCGCCTGGTTATGGCACAACCACGGGTTGCGCGAGAAAGCCCTGGAGCGGGTCAAACAACATTGCGCCAAGCTCGACCTCGAACTGCTCGACGATGCAGTCGCACTCAAACGTATCGCCTTTGTCCGTGACGCCAACGGCCGCAAGCGCCTGGCGCGCGTCTATGCCTTCGAGTTCACCGTCACCGGCGAGCAACGCCACCCCGGTACCGTGACCCAATTCGGTGCCCACAGCGTGCAGATCGAACTGGCGCCCTACCCGTTCGAGATCAAGACCCCGCCCCGCGCCGACAATGTCATCGAGATGCAGCAGTGGCGCCAGGAGCACAACCGCTGGCGCAACTGATCAGCTGACGCGGCATTCGCTCAAACCGGCTTGCAGCGCGGGTTGCGATTGCGGCTGATCGAAAATCAGCTCGATCCGAGTATCCCTGCGCCAGTCGCTGGGCTGCCAGGTAGGCATATCCCCGTTCAGGCCATTGAATGATTGCCAGCCCTCCACACTGTGGATAACCCCTTTGGCCCGCCGCCATGGCCAGGCGCGCAAGAACGCCTGCAACCGCTGTGGATAAAACTGCTGGCCGGGATGCCAGCGCCAGCCGATGCTCCAACCTCCCTCTCCTTGGTGGGCAATACAGATCGGCTGCCCAGGGTCGGCCCATAGCGCTGCCGGAGGATTTACAAGATTGTCGATAATCCTGTTATCCACAACCGAGCTGTCAACAATGCCCTTGGGTACCGCCGGAAGGTCCGACAGGGGCAGCTTCCCTTGGACGGTCCAGAACATTTTCTTTCCAGTAAATTTGTTATTTATCAATGATTTATATATTTCATCCACAGCCTCTGATTTGTTGAAAACAATGCTTTCAGAAGCATCGAACGCTTGCTGTTGAGCCTCCGGCAGGCGCTCGTTCCGAACCATCGACTGCGCATCCACGACCATCAGCAATGGCTGTATTGTCAGCACGCCAGCCCAAGGGGTTTGCTGCAACTGATCGAGTAACTGCAAGGGATGACCCAGCCCGGACGGTTCGATGAACAACCGGTCCGGCCGGGATTTGCGCAGCAGCCGGCCCAGACCCACCTGGAACGGCATACCATTGACGCAGCACAGGCAGCCACCTGCAACTTCGGCGAGGGCAATACCGTCTTCGTCACGGCTTAGCAAGGCGGCATCCAGACCTACCTGGCCGAATTCGTTGATCAATACAGCCCAGCGCTCATTGGCCGGACGCTGAGCCAGCAGATGACGGATCAAGGTAGTCTTGCCGGCCCCCAGCGGGCCGGCAATTACGTGGGTCGGAATGTTCTGCAGCATGGGTGGCTTCGGGCAGTGGTGATGCCTCACTATGCGCCGTCAGGCCAGCCAGTCAAGGCTGAGCAAAAGGCGCCCCTGTTGCCCCGAGGGCGAACGATGCACCAGGCCTGCACCTTCGTTGCCCTGCCACTTCTCGCCCTTGAGCACGGCTACCTCACCGGCTTGCAGGTGCTGGATGTTATCCACAGATGGCTGGGTTGTGTGTAACTCACCACGCTGACTCGCATGCTCTTGCAACCACTCGCTGCCCGGGCCTATGTAGGTGGTGAGCAAACGCAGCGGCACATTATCCACATGAAAGCGCGGGCACATGGGGCCTGCCAGTACCCGCAGGCGCAATCCGATCCTCCGCGCACCCACCAGGCAGGTATAGGCCGCCACCAACCAGGCCACATCGGCTACGAATGCCTCATAGCCGTGCAAGTCCGCCGCTTCGCGCAACAGCTCGGTCAGTACCGGCATGTGCTGTTCATCCACATCGATGACGCGCTGGTCTGCCAAGGGCTGGCCAAGACTTAGCACCAGCGCGGCAAAGTCCTCCAGTTGCGGCGGCAAACGTCGGCGCCACACCGCCAGGTTCACGCCATCCTGCAGCACATCGGTCAGCACCTGCGGTGTTTCTCCAAATACCTGGCAGATATCCACAGGCTTGCGTGCGGGGTTCATGCTGCCGACGCCTCATGCCATGGACCGAAGGGATCGGGCAAACGCAACCATCCCATGTGCCCCAGGTCCATTTCCTGATCGGTCAACAGGCATGCATTGAGGTCTGTGGATAATTTTACGAAGTTGATATTTTGCCCGATAAATACCAGTTCCTGGCGGCAGTCACCGCTCTCGGCAGTCCAGTTTTTCATGATCGCAGCGGTGTTATCCACATCCTGTGGCCACTGCTCGCGCGGTACGAAGCGCCACCAGCGGCCCGCCAGGCCATGGCGCATCATGCCGCCCGCCTGCGACCAGCTACCAGCCTCCTGGTACTTGCTGGCCAACCAGAAAAAACCTTTCGAACGCAACAGTCGGCCATTGCTCCAGGGCTTGTGGATAAAGTCGAAAAAGCGCTGTGGGTGAAGCGGGCGCCGGGCCTGCCAGGTGGTGGCGGCAATGCCGTACTCTTCGGTTTCCGGCACATGCTCGCCGCGCAACTCCTGCAGCCAGCCCGGTGCCTGGGCAGCCTGCTCGAAGTCGAACAGGCCGGTGTCGAGGATGCGCGCCAACGGCACCTGGCCCATGACCATGGGCACGATCTGCGCCCGGGCATTGAGGCTGCGCAGAATGGCCATGAGCTCTTCGCGTTCGTGCTGGCTTATCAGGTCGATCTTGCTCAGCAACAGCACATCGGCGAACTCGACCTGTTCGATCAGCAAATCACTGATCGAGCGCTCGTCTTCCTCACCCAGGGTTTCGCCACGGCTGGCCAGACTGTCTGCCGCCTGGTAATCACGCAGAAAGTTCAAGCCATCGACCACGGTGACCATGGTGTCCAGCCGAGCCATGTCGGACAGACTGCGCCCCTGTTCGTCGCGGAAAGTGAAGGTCTCGGCCACCGGAAGTGGCTCCGAGATCCCCGTAGATTCGATCAGCAAATAATCGAAACGCCCTTCTTCGGCCAGCCGCGCCACTTCCTCGAGCAGGTCTTCACGCAGCGTGCAGCAGATGCAGCCATTGCTCATCTCCACCAGCTTCTCCTCGGCACGGTTGAGGCTGACGTTGCGCTGCACCTCGCTGGCGTCGATGTTGATTTCGCTCATGTCGTTGACGATGACCGCAACCCGCAGGTCGTCGCGGTTACGTAGCACATGGTTGAGCAAGGTGCTCTTGCCGGCGCCAAGGAAGCCGGACAGCACGGTGACGGGGAGACGGTTGGACATGGCGAAACCTCTTCAGGCGAGCGCATTCAAAACGATGCATTGCACAATGTTATAAAGTAACAATACAATTTCGCCAAGCCGTTCTTGACGGACGAGTGCCCACCGGGGATGAAAATGAACTGCCACACGCCATGGTGCTGCTGTTATTCACCGTGCTTCATTCCCGCATTGCCGCTTGATCGGTGGTGGCTGCTGATCGCCCTTTTTGTTTGGAATGCCAGATGACCCAGCTCAAGCTCCCCGACATAGCCGCACAAACCCAGGAATATGCCTTGCCTCTGAACTGGGTGGGCATGTGCGGGATCGCTCAACCCGTGCAGTTCGAAGGGCGCACAGCGGCCGCCACTGTCGATGCAGGCGTTAGTCTGGTAGACGGCAGTTCACGCGGCATCCATATGTCGCGGCTTTATCTTGCCCTGGAGTCGTTGGAGCATCAGCCCCTGACACCGCTCACCATACGCCAGCTACTGTGCAACTTTCTCGGTAGCCATAAAGGCCTCTCTTCTGCGGCCTATCTGCGTCTGCGCTTCAAGCATCTGCTGAAACGGCCTGCTTTGATCAGCCCGCTGGAAGGTTGGAAAAGCTATGCAGTCACCGTCGATGCCAGGATCGAAAATGAAATGTTCCACGTGGAACTATCCGTTTCCGTCCCCTACTCCTCGACTTGTCCGTGCTCGGCTGCACTTGCACGGCAACTGATTCAGCAACAGTTCCAGGCGCATTTCAGCGATGAGCAGGCCAACAAATCTGCAGTGCTGCAGTGGCTTGGCAGCGCCGAAGGCATCGTAGCGACGCCCCATAGCCAACGTAGTAGCGCGGAAATCCAGGTAAGGCTGCGCAGCAATCAGCAGGAACTACCAATCACCGAGCTGATCGATCGCATAGAAGCAAGCTTGGGGACAGCGGTACAGACCGCGGTAAAACGCGCAGACGAACAAGCCTTTGCCTTGGCCAACGGCCAGAACCTGATGTTCTGCGAAGACGCCGCACGACGCCTGCATAAGGCGCTACGACAAATAGAATGGGCCACGGCCTTCAAGCTGCGTGTAGAGCATGCAGAAAGCCTGCATGCCCACGACGCTGTCGCGACCAGCCAGTGGCAATGGGATATCAGCTACGCGGCTTGACAGAACCGCAGTCATTACCCAACCACACGGCACGGGTGTTCATACTGCCTTGCTGCTGCACACCCGAGGCGTTGAACGTGCCATTGACCTGAGTGGTGAATTCCCGGTCACTGAGGAAAGTCGCCTGGCCACTGCCCTGTGCTTTGGGGCAACTGAACTGGAATTTCCACACATTGCCAGTGCGGTCGGTGATCTTCTGAGTACAACCTGACTTCGGGTCCTGCAGCGGGATATCGTTGGTTGCCACCTGTTCTGGCGTCAGGCAGGAGCGCACCCCCTTACCACCAACAGTCACCCCTTGCTTGGCCAGCACCCCTTCCATCATTGCGCGCTGCTCCGGCGGCAGGTTCTTCAACTGACCGAGCATGAACTCCATATCGGGTAACGGCTTGCCATCGACCTGCATGTTGCTGGTGGTCAACTCCCACAAGCCTGGCTGCAGCATCTGAGCATGCACCAGCGGGCTGCTCACACCTAGGGCCAAGGCCAACAGTGGCAGACGAATCTTCATGGACGAACGCTCCTGGAAAAAAACCGGCCAAGCGGGCCGGGCTGAGCCTTAGACGCCAAATCCACCTGCAGGTTGCAAGGCGGACCGGGAACGTGTTCTGTTACTCAAGTGTACTCGGCAAGCAGGATGCATATGGACTACCACAGCCCCTACTTCTTCGGTTACCTACTCGGCCTGGTTCACCTGCTGGGTATCGTCGCCGCACTGCACGCACTGTTCACCGTGCGCACTGCCCAAGGCGCAATCGCCTGGGCGATGCCGTTGTTCTTCATCCCCTACCTCACCCTGATCCCTTACCTGATCTTCGGTGCCCGATCGTTCTATGCCTACATCAAGGCCCGGCGCCAGGCCAACCAGGAAATGCACGTGGCCATGGCCAACCTAAACTGGCGGCCTTGGGTAGAAGAAGCCCTTACCGCTCGCGAGTCAGAAAGTTATGCGGCCTTGCGCGCCATGCCCAAGCTCGGGCGCATGCCCTGCCTGGCCAACAACCAGGTGAAACTACTGATCGATGGCAAGGCGACATTCGATGCCATCTTCGCCGCTATCGAAAAAGCTCGCGACGTGGTGCTGGTACAGTTCTTCATCATCCATGACGACAGCCTCGGCAAGGCACTGCAGCAACTGCTGCTGCGCAAGGCCGCCGAGGGGGTGCAGGTGTTCGTGCTGTACGACCGCGTCGGCAGCCATGCCTTACCGTCCAGCTACAGCCAGCTGCTACGCGACGGAGGGGTGCAGATCCATGCCTTCGCCACCCGTCGAGGCTGGTTCAACCGCTTCCAGGTGAACTTCCGCAATCACCGCAAGATCGTGGTAGTGGATGGCCTGCTCGGTTTCATCGGCGGGCACAACGTGGGCGATGAGTACCTTGGTGGCCACCCGCAGCTCTCACCCTGGCGCGACACCCATGTGCAGATCAGCGGGCCGGTGCTGGCCTGCCTGCAGGAGTCGTTCGCCGAGGACTGGTATTGGGCCACGCGCCAGCTACCGCCGCTGATCCTGCCAGACGCCTACCCGGATAACGGCGTGCTGTGCCAGGCCTTGGCCAGTGGCCCGGCCGACCCACAGGAAACCTGCTCGCTGTTCTTCCTTGAGGCGATCCATTCAGCCACCCGCCGCGTGTGGATCACCAGCCCGTACTTCATCCCCGACGAGGCAGTATTCGCCGCGTTGCGGCTGGCGGTACTACGTGGGGTCGATGTGCGTGTGCTGATCCCGTCACGCCCAGACCATCGCATCGTTTATGCCGCCTCCAGCCTGTTCGCCTTCGAAGCGGTACGGGCGGGTATACGCATGTTCCGCTACCAACCGGGCTTCCTGCATCAGAAGGTGGTACTGGTGGATGACGATGTCAGCGCGATCGGCAGTGCCAACCTGGACAACCGCTCGTTCCGCTTGAACTTCGAGATCACCCTGCTGACGGTCGACCGCGGCTTCGCTGACCAGGTCGAGAACATGCTGATCAATGACTTTGAACAGGCACGGGAAATTACTGCGGAGGACAGCCGCGATACCCATCGGCTGCAGCAACTGGGCATGCGTATTGCGCGGCTGATTTCGCCGATTCTGTGATGCGTCTGCGCACCTCGCAAGGTATCGCGGCCCTTGTGAGAGCGTGTTTACCCGCGAAGACGTCAGTGGCTGTACCGACGCATTCGCGGGTAAACCCGCTCCCACAGGGTATGGTGTCGCGCTTGCGTGCTTGGTCGCAATTCAGCGATACAAGTCTTCACGCGTCCAGGGCAGGTCATGGTGCCCATCGGCGTAGGGCTTCACGGCCAGTATCTGGTGCAGGTTGATCCAGCCCTTCTGGAAGGCATATGCACACCCGGCCAGGTACAGGCGCCAGATGCGCAACGTCTTCTCGGGCACCAGCGCCGCCGCCTTGTGCAGCTGGTTCTCCAGGTTCTCACTCCAGTGGTGCAAGGTCTTGGCGTAGTGCAAACGCAGGCTTTCCACGTCTACCACCTCCAGCCCCGCTTCACAGATGCTGGCACTGATCATCGACAGGTGCGGCAGCTCGCCATGGGGGAACACGTAGCGATCGATGAACTCGCCAGCGCCACGCCCGACCGGGCGGCCATCGACATGCTTGGCAGTGATACCGTGGTTCATCACCAGCCCCCCTTCCCTCACGGCACCGAACAGCTTCTGGCTATACAGGGCCAGGTTGGCATGCCCGACATGCTCGAACATGCCAACGCTGACAACCTTGTCGAAGCGGCCATCCTGAGGCAGGTCGCGGTAGTCGAGAATCTGCAGGTCGACCTTGTCGGCCAGCCCCTCTGCCTTGACCCGCTCGCGACCGAGCTTGAGCTGCTCCTTGCTCAAGGTGATACCAAATACCTTGGCGCCATATTCGCGAGCAGCGAAACGCGCCAGGCCACCCCAGCCACAACCTACGTCGAGCAGGTAGTCACCGGCGTCCAGGCGCAGCTTGCGGCACAGATGATCGAATTTGTCCTGTTGTGCCTGATCAAGCGTGTTGTCCGGCTCGCGGAAGTAGGCGCACGAGTAGGCCATGTCCTGATCCAGCCATAGCTGGTAGAACGCGTTGGAAACATCGTAATGGTAGGAAATGGCTTCGGCGTCGGTGCTCTTGTCATGGGCCCGCCGCTGCGGTGGTGTGTCATCCGCATCGGTCAGTAGCGCTTCGCTCAGCTCATCGCATACGCGGATGGCTTCACCAATATCGCCTTCCAGCTCCAGCTTGCCTTCGACGAATGCCGTGCCCAGCTGGTCCATGCTCGGGTGGCTCAACTGGCTGATCAGCTGTGGCTCTTTGACCAGGATGGTGACCTGCGGGCTAGGCCCCAGATCGAACTGGTTACCGTCCCACAGTTTCAGCCTCAGCGGCAGATGCAGGCTCTGCAGTGCCGGTGGAAGTTGCGCAAGCATGAACGACCCTCCTGTCCGTATTTGGCCACGACGCCTGATAATTCGAACGTCGCCGGATCAGAGTAGTTCATTCGTGGGATGTTTCCTCTAAACCAGACCATGGTCTAGACCCGGCTGGTCTTATCCATGCGGCAGATTGTATACAATTTTTGCATCTCAGCTTAACCTTGTGGCCCTCTTGCGCTTCTTCATCCTGGAGTTGAACCCATGAAATCCTATGACGTGGTGATCATCGGCGGCGGCCCTGGTGGCTACAATGCAGCCATCCGTGCCGGCCAGTTGGGCTTGAGCGTAGCCTGCGTGGAAGGCCGCTCGACCTTGGGCGGTACTTGCCTGAACGTGGGCTGCATGCCTTCCAAGGCGCTGCTGCATGCATCCGAGCTGTACGAAGCCGCCAGTGGTGAGGAATTCGCCCACCTCGGTATCGAAGTCAAACCCACCCTCAACCTCGCCCAGATGATGAAACAGAAGGACGAGAGCGTGACCGGCCTGACCAAGGGCATCGAGTACCTGTTCCGCAAGAACAAGGTCGACTGGATCAAGGGCTGGGGCCGCCTGGATGGTGTCGGCAAGGTTGTGGTCAAGGCTGGGGACGGCAGCGAAACCGCACTGCAGGCCAAGGACATCGTCATTGCCACCGGCTCCGAGCCTACGCCACTGCCGGGCGTGACCATCGACAACCAGCGCATCATCGACTCGACCGGCGCGCTGTCGCTGCCACAAGTGCCCAAGCACCTGGTGGTCATCGGCGCTGGCGTGATCGGCCTCGAGCTGGGTTCGGTATGGCGTCGCCTGGGCAGCCAGGTCACGGTCATCGAATACCTCGACCGCATCTGCCCGGGCACCGACGAAGAAACCGCCAAGACCCTACAGAAAGCATTGGCCAAGCAAGGCATGGTGTTCAAGCTGGGTAGCAAGGTGACCCAGGCCAATGCCAGCGCCGATGGCGTGAGCCTGACCCTGGAGCCGGCCGCCGGCGGCACCGCAGAAACGCTGCAAGCCGACTATGTACTGGTCGCCATCGGCCGTCGCCCCTATACCAAAGGGCTGAACCTGGAAAGCGTGGGCCTGGAAACCGACAAGCGTGGCATGCTCGGCAACGACCACCACCGCACTTCCGTACCGGGTATCTGGGTGATTGGCGACGTCACCTCCGGCCCGATGCTGGCGCACAAAGCCGAAGACGAAGCCGTGGCCTGCATCGAACGCATCGCCGGCAAGCCCCACGAGGTCAACTACAACCTTATCCCCGGCGTGATCTACACCCGCCCCGAGCTGGCCACCGTGGGCAAGACCGAAGAGCAGCTCAAGGCCGAAGGGCGGGCCTATAAAGTCGGCAAGTTCCCCTTCACCGCCAACAGCCGCGCCAAGATCAACCACGAGACCGAAGGCTTCGCCAAAGTCATCGCCGATGCCCAGACCGATGAAGTGCTGGGTGTGCACCTGGTAGGCCCAAGTGTCAGCGAGATGATTGGCGAGTTCTGCGTAGCCATGGAATTCTCGGCTTCGGCGGAAGACATCGCCCTCACCTGCCACCCCCACCCCACTCGCTCCGAGGCCTTGCGCCAGGCAGCGATGAATGTGGACGGGATGGCGATGCAGATCTGATGCGGAACAAGGCCGCGCCTACAGGAAAATGCCCCTGCGGGAGCGGCCTTGTGCGCCTGATGCGTCTGCCTTCGACCTTGATCGAGCACCCACATTCGAGCCGCTGCGTTCAGGCGCCTTCGCCTGCAGGGTGCAGTGAGCGCCAATGCATTATCTGCCGCTGGATATTCCAGTGGATGATGTGCTCATACAACGCTTTTATGAAACCTGCATCGAATTCGCTGCCGCCGGCCCAGGCCAGGCGCTCCTGGAGCATGGCGGCCACCCGCTCAGGTGCCGGGATGGCTTGCTCGTTGGCCTTGAACTGCACAGCGGCCTTGACGTAGCCCAGGCGCTTTTGCAGCGCCTCGAAGATCTGCCGGTCGTGGAAGTCGATGCCAGCGCGGATGTCTTCGAGGCTGGTGCAGGCATCGGGTTGTTTCGGGAGCGACATATGAGGGTCTCTAAAGTGCGAAGTGGAGTATTCAGATGACATCGAAGCGCGCGTCGAACACCCGCCCCGCTGCTGTCAACGGCAGGTCGCGCGACTCAGCGTGATCGCGCGGGGCGCGCCATACGCCAGGCTGCCGTTCGGCAATGACCTCGTCGATCAGCGCGTCGACCATGCGCGTGTCCTGGTGATGCGGGGTGGTGATGAGGTGCGCGGTGTCGCCCGAAGTCGCCAGGCTGTACTTCCTGGCGATACGCGCCGAGGGGCAGGGAAACACCACCGTAATGGAGTTGTCGTGGCGCCAGGCATCGATGCCGGCGGCCCTCATGCGGTCGACGGCGTGTTGAGCGGTGTTCAGGCTGTGTTGCACTCGACGACGCCATTGCGCGGGCGAATGACTGCGCAGCGCCGCCCACATCATCATCGGTGTATGGCCATTGCGCGACCCGCTGATGGTCTTGTCGCTCGCGCTGATGTAGTCGACCTCCACCGAGATACGCTCAACCGCCTCGCGCTTGGCCACGACAATGCCACAGGGGATCGGCGAGCCAATCATCTTGTGCCCGGAAACACAGATCGAATCGACACCGTCGGCGAAGCTGAACGGCTGCGGGTTGTCGACGAACGGCAAGATCATCCCGCTCAGCGCGGCGTCCGCATGCAGGTAGTAGTCTTCACGCGCGATGCCTGCCTCTGCCAGGCGCTGCTGAATCACCAGGATGTCGTCGACGGCCCCGCGCATGGTAGTACCGATGTTGGCGAAGATGATCGGATGGCGCTCCTGGTCAACGGCTATTTTCGCCAGCAGGTCGTCGTAGTCGATCTCGCCGTTGGGCTGCGATTCCACGGCACGGCACTTGATCCGCAACAGCTTGAGGATCTTGGCCACCGAATAGTGGGTATCCTTCGAGTAGTACAGGGTAGCGTCGGGGAACATCTCCCGGGCCAGGTAGCAGCCGAACATGTTGCCCTCGGTGCCGCCATTGGTAACGTAACCCCAGCTGTCCTCGTGAGGGATGGCGAACAATTCGGCGAAATACGCCATGACCTCTCGCTCGAAGTCAAAGGAGTTGAGTATGTAGTTGCTCGGCTGCGCCCAGTCCCCGCAATTATTGATGGAGAACCGCAGGAAGCGATGCAGCGGGGTGTAGTCGAATTCGGCGTTCTCGGGGTAACCGATGTTGAAGTACTGGTGCTTCAGGCAATGTTGCCAGAAGGCATCCAGCCGGGCCTTGTCGGCGGATGACATAGTCATGTCCAACTCCTTTTAAACTGACTTGCGGGCCGCAACCTGCACCGTGCGGCCCTCTGCGGGGGTATCAGGCTGCCTTCTGCCGCGACTCGACCAGCGCCCACCAATCCTGCAAGGTCGGCGAGGCGGCCAGCTCCTCGAAGCTCACGTCAATGCCACGCGCCTTCAACTCGCTAGCCAGTTTCATCACCTGCAGCGAGTCCAGACCGTAAAAGATCAGGTTCTCCTGTGGGTCCAGATCTTCGCCGTCTTCCAGCAACTGCATCAGGCGCGTCTGCAGCCACTGGCGAGTGGTTTCCACTGCCAGCAAGTGGCGCAACTGCTTTTTGTCGATCTTGCCGACGGCGGTCAGTGGCATGACATCGATCATGCGAATGCGGTCCGGCAGCTTGAACTCAGCGATGCCCAGCTCCAGCAGATGGCGACGCAGGGCCGGGCCCTTGAGCGCGGGGTTGCGCGACACCACAAAGGCGCAGCTCTTCTCGCCGAGCTTGTCGTCAGGCATGGCTACCAGGCCAGCGTGGGTCACCTCCGGGTGCAGCACCAGCAAGTTCTCGATCTCCTCGGAAGCAACCTTCTCGCCGCCGCGGTTGATCTGGTCCTTGATCCGACCTACCACGCGCAGGTCGCCGCTCGGGGTCATCTGCACCAGATCGCCGGAATAGTAGAAACCGTCCCGGTCGAAAGCCTTGGCGTTCTGCTCCGGGCTCTTGTAGTAGCCACAGAAGGTATACGGACCGCGGGTCGCGAGCATGCCTGCAACGCCCGGGGCCACCGGCACACCGTCCTCGTCGACGATCTTGATTTCGTCGCCAGGGCTGACCGGGCGGCCCTGGGTAGTAAACACCCGCTCGTCGCTGTCATCCAGGCGGGTGTAATTGATCAACCCTTCAGCCATACCGAACACCTGCTGCAGGCGACAACCGAGCACCGTCGGCACCTGGCGCGCCAGAGAGTCGGCGAACACCGCCCCGCCAACCTGCAGGTACTCCAGTGATTGCAGTTGATCGCGATGTGCCGGCGCCGCTTGCAGCCACAGCGCTACAGCGCTGGGCACCAGGGCAACAGTGTTGACCTCGTGGCGCTGCACCAACTCGAAGCAGCCCAGCGGCTCCGGATTGGCCGCCATGACCACGCAACCGCCGGCATGCATCACGCCGAGGGCACCTGGGGAGCTGAGCAGGAAGTTGTGCGCCGCCGGCATCGCGCACAGGAAACGGGTATTGGCATTCAGCGCGCAGACTGCGGCACAGGCCCTGGCGTTGTAGTGATAATCGTTGTGGGTGCGCGGGATCAACTTCGGCGTGCCGGTGCTGCCACCCGAAAGCTGAAACAGCGCGACCTGGTCGGCGGCAGTTGGCGCATAGGCCACCGCCTTTGCCGCAGGGATATCGAGCCACTGCGCCAGGCTGCGCTCGGACTCATCTTCGCCCAGTAACAGGGTGACCTGCGGGCGAGTATCAACCTGCTCGAAGAGCCCGATGAAGCTATCGTCGCGGAACACCTCGTGCTCACGGGAAGCGACCAGCAGCTTCGGCGCAATCTGGGTGGCGTAGGCGGTCAGCTCCAGCTTGCGGTGGCTGTACAGCGCATTGAGTGGTGCAATGCCGGCCTTGAGCAGGGCGAACAGGACGACGTAGAACTCGGCAACGTTGGGCAACTGCACCAGTGCCGTGTCGCCTTGGCCGAGGCCACGCTCGGCCAGGCGCGACGCCAGGTTGGAGGACAGCCGGTCAAGGTCGGCGTAGCTGAACCGGCGCTCGCCGCAGATCACCGCCACGGCATTGGGCTGGGCCTGGCAACGGTCATGGAGGATCTGCGACAGCGGTTGGTCGATCCAGAAACCGAGGTCACGATAGGTTTGCGCCCGGTCCTCGGGCCACTGATTGAATTCAAGAGTCATAAGGGGATCACACATCGGGGAGTCGGATTAATGGGAAACGCCGCAAGCGCGCAGCATGGTGCGCAGCTTGGTCTGGACTTCCGCCCATTCAGTGTCGGGTTGCGAGGATTCGACGATGCCGGCGCCGGCGAACAGCCGTACCCGGTTATCCTTGATCGTGCCGCAGCGGATGGTCACCACCCATTCGCCGTTACCCTGGGCGTCACACCAGCCCACCATGCCGCTGAACAGGCCCCGCTCGTGGTGCTCCACAAAGCGGATCAGACGCCGCGCCAGTTCGGTCGGGTAGCCGCAGACTGCCGGGGTGGGGTGCATCCGGCAGGCCAGTTGCAGGGCGTTGACATGAGGGTCGATCAGGGTGCCTTCGATGCGCGTCGACAGGTGCCACAGTGCCGGGGTACTGACCAGCGAGGGCCGAGCCGGAACGTTCAGTTGCAGGCACATCTCGCCGATTCGCGCAGCAATGTCGCTGGTGACGAACTCGTGCTCGTAGTGATCCTTTTCCGATGCCGCCAGCCACTCGGCATTTCGCCGGTCAGCTTCCGCATCTGACATTCGCCTGGCCGAGCCGGCCAGTGGATTGGAGACAAAGCTGACACCCTCCTTGCGCACCAGAAGCTCCGGGCTGACCCCGACCAATGTGCCGCCATCGGCCATCGGTACACGGAAGTGATAGCCGCTGGGATTCTGTGCCCGCAAGTTGCGAACGATGGTGTCGACATCGACCCGGTCGGCAAACACCAGTTCGCGCTGGGTCGACAATACCGCCTTGCGCACATCGCTATGGCGGAAGTTGACGATGGCCTGCTCAACTGACCGCTTGAAGCCCAGTTCGCCGGGAAAATCCTGCTGTTCAACAAGTGTCGGCAGGTTTCCTTCGGCCACTGCCTCGACATCGCCGCAGTCCCTCCATCGACTGTGTTCGGGGATATACAGGCAAGACGCCTCGCGCGGGTCGAACGGCACGGCGCCGACGATCAGCGGGTTGGCCTGCCCGGCCTGGCGAGCACGCTCGAAGGCCTGCGCCAGAGCCTTCTGAAACGCACCCCCGGCATCGTCGCCGTCAACGGCAGGGGTTTCAACGCGTTGCATGGCTCCGCTGACAGCCAGCTCTCGGCCACCCGAGGTGAACGAGAATGTTCCCCCCTGTTGTTGTGCCCCGTCCATGTCACCCGTCATGAGGACGTTCGTGCTCATCGTGGTACAGCCTCCGTGCTAGATCGATCCAAATATATATTGAATCTTAATCATTATCGTTTGTAATAATAGAGGACGCCATTTTCAAGGCCTTGTCAATCACGTGATATGAGTCAGCCATGAGAGAGTTAACTTCGATGCAAGCCGCCTGTTGGATCGGGCGCACTGCTCATGCGGCACTAGGGAAAGTTTCTGCTCACCTGTATGCGGAATTCGACGGCCACGGCTTCGACCTGGACAGACTGCGTACCGCGCTGGCTCAGGTCAGCCAGATGCATCCCATGCTGCGCCTGCGCATCAGCGACCAGGGACAGCAATACATCGCCCCCCTCGACCAGGCGCCACACCTGGAGGTCGAGGACCTGTGCGCGATGAGCTTGCAACAGGCCGAACAGCACCTGCTGCAAAAGCGCGAGCGCTGGAGCCACCAACAACTGGACCTGCGCCATGCCAACCCCGTGCGCTTCAGCGTCAGCCTGCTGGCCGGCGGGCTATGCCGTCTGCACGTCGACACCGACATGATCGCCATCGACCCGTCGAGCTTCCGCACGCTGATGGAAGACCTGGCGCGCCGCTACGAGGCCCCGGACCTGCCCCTGCCCGTTACGCCGAGCTTCTTCGACTGGTGGGACCGGGCGTGTAGCGACGATGAGCTCAAGGCCGCACACGAGCGCGATCGGCGCTGGTGGCGCGAGCGCCTCGGTAGTATCGCCCCGGCGCCAACCCTGCCGCCGCCGACGACGCCGTGCGCCCAGGCCTACAGCCAGCGCCTGACCACACGGCTCCCGGCTTGCGAACGCCAGGCGCTGACACAGCTGGCGCGCGCACGCCGGTTGACCCTGTCCAACCTGATGCTCGGGCTGTTCGCCGCGACGCTGGGCGCGCACACCGGGGACCATCGCCTGCGCCTCAACGTGCCAGCGTTCTGGCGCCCGCCACTGGCGGACGGCGTAGATCGCATGGTCGGAGAGTTCGCCAATGTGCTGATACTCGATGTCGACGTAGCCGCAGCGGCCAATCCGGCGGCAATGTGCGATCAAGTGGCAAGGAACATGGTCGAACTGCTCGCCCATTGCAGTTATTCCGGGGTCAACGTGATGCGCGACCTGTCGCGTCAGCAGGGCACGCCACAGCTGGCACCGGTGGTCTTCACCAGCGCTCTTGACCTGCCTGAGGGTGAGTTGCTGTCCGAACAGGTGCGACGCAGTTTCGGCGACATGAACTGGGTGATATCGCAAGGACCCCAGGTGGCCCTGGATGCTCAGGTGGCATGCGCCGACGGCGGCATCCTGATCAACTGGGACATCCGCCTCGACGCCCTGCCCCTGGCCTGGGTCAGCGAGCTTTTCGAGCGTTTCGTGGCCTTGGTCAAGGCCGTGGCGGCGAAACCGACGGCGCTCGACCAGTCACTGCCACGCAAGGCCGGCGCCCAGCCGTTGAATGCGCTGCAGCAGGCTTACCTGCTCGGTCGCGGCACTCAGGTGCCGCTTGGCGGTGTGGCCATGCAGGAATTTCGCGAATACCGCGGACAAATAAACCCCGCGCTGCTGCGCGAACGGCTGCAGGCGATGGTCGCCCGCCACCCGAGCCTGCGCACCCGCATCGACCCACAGCGGCTGGGGCAGTACGTCAGCGATGAGCAGCAGCTGAACCTGGAAGAAGTCGACCTCGCTCACTTGCCACGAGACCAGGCACTGCGCGCCATCGACGCACGTCGCGACGATTATGCCCACGCCCACTTCGCAATGGACCGCGCGCCCTGGAATGTCACGCTGTTCCACCTGGCCGAGGACCAGTTGGTAGCCTTCGTGCGTATGGACGCGCTGATCCTCGACGGCCGTTCGATCGCCACTCTGATGCTGGAACTGTTCGACGGCTGCGTGCAGGCTGCCCCTGGCGGGGAAAGCGCTGCCACGCCGACCGGGAACGATACGCGCAAGGAAGCCGCCGCCTACTGGGCGGCAAAGCTGGCCATGGTAGAAAGTGCCCCTCGTCTGCCCTGGCAGGTACCTCTGGAGCAGGCCGGTGCCTCGCGCTACGCGCGTCAGAGCCTGGTCATCGACAAGCCGCGTTTCGCGGCGCTGAGCAAGATCGGCGCCCGCCAGCGCCTGTTCAAGAATTCCACGCTGATGGCGGTGGTGCTAGAGGTGCTGTCACGCTGGCAGGCCGAGGGTGACCTGTGCGTTGCAGTGCCGGTGGCGCCCCAGACCGACACCGTCTTCGCCAACCGCTCCAGCTTTATCGCCGTCAACTGGCAAAACGGTCCGGCGAGCCTTGCAGAACGCGCCGCGCGCCTGCAGGTGGACGTGCTCGAAGGCCTGCGCCACCTGGCATTTTCCGGCGTCGACCTGGCCCGTCTGCTGTTCGAGCGCTGCGGCCCCGGCCCGGTCCTGCCGGTGGTTATCACCAACGGCCTGTCCTGGCCCTCGGTACCGGACAACAGCGGCATGCATCTGCACGCTGGTCTGACCCAGACACCCCAGGTGGCCATGGATATCCGCTTCTGGGCCGACACCGAAGGCGCCTTGCACCTGGATGTCGACTATGCCCGAGACCTGCTTGCGCCAGCGCTGGTGGCAGGCTACCTGCAGGCCCTGGACAAGGCCATCGAGCAGATCGCCGAGCAGGGCGAGTTTGCCTTCGACGGCAACACCATCATCGACACCCGCCACTACTGCCTGAACAGCCGACCTGACGCTGCCTGTGAGGAGCGCTTCCTGGCACATATCGCCCGCAGGTTGTTCACCCCTGACAACCACAAGCTGGCGCTGGTCCAGGGTGAACGACACCTGAGTTATGCCGAGCTGGGGGCCGGCGTCGCACGCCTGATCGCCGCGCTACGCAAACGCGGCCTCGACCAAGGCAAGGTACTTGCCCTGTGCCTGCCGCGCAGCCCGGAGCACACCCAGCTGACCTTGGCCTGCGCGCTGACCGGGGTAATCTGGGTGCCGATCGACGCGGCCGCGCCCGAAGAACGGCGCCGCTACCTGCTGGACAACTGCCAGCCCGACCTGGTGGTACTGGCCGAGGGCGAGGCGTTCGGCCACCCGGTCGCGCGCTGTGCCGAGCTGCTGGCCGAGCCAGCGGCGTCGCCCGTGGCGCTGCCCGACCTGTCACTGAGCGAGGCACCGGCCTACTACCTGTACACCTCCGGCACCACCGGCCAGCCGAAGTGCGTGGTACTGAACAATCGCGCCACCGCCAACGTGATTGGCGCCACCTTGGCGCACTGGGCCGTGACCGAGCACGACGTGTTCCTCTCGGTGACCCCGCTGCACCACGACATGTCGGTATTCGACGTGCTGGGCAGCCTGGCCGCCGGCGCTACCCTGGTGCTGCCAGGGCCAGGCGAGGACAAGGACGCACTGCGCTGGAACCAGTTGATCGAACAGTACCGGGTGACACTGTGGTGCTCGGTGCCGGCGATGCTCGAGATGCTCCTGGCCTGCCGCGCAAGCCATACCCTGGCGAGCCTGCGGCTGATCGCCCAAGGTGGCGACTACATAAAGCCGGCGGTGATCGGCGAGCTGCGCGAACTGTTGCCGCAAGCGCGCCTGGTCTCCCTTGGCGGGCCAACTGAAACCACCATCTGGAGCATCTGGCACGACATCACTGCCGAAGACCGCAGCCAGGTACCCTACGGCCGCCCACTGCCGGGCAACGGCTACCTGGTACTCGACGGCCAGGGCCGGCATTGCCCCGCCGGCGTGGTCGGGCGTATCTACACCATCGGGGTCAACCTGGCGCTGGGCTACTTGCAGGGCGGCGAGCTGCTGCAAAGCGACTTCGTCCAGGTCGACGACGAGAACGGCCAGACAGTGCGCGCGTTCCGCACCGGCGACTGTGGGCGCTACCGCGCCGATGGCACCTTGCTGTTCGACAGCCGGGTCAATGGCTACGTCAAGGTGCGCGGGGTGCGGGTCTCGCTGCCGGACATTGAAATGGCACTGGCCAGCCACCCGGCGCTGCGTCATGTGCTGGTGGTCGACTTCGGTGACCCACGCCAGGGCGAAGTGAGCCTGGGTGCGTTGTATGTCGCCGACCCCGCCAAAGGTGCGCCAAGCGTGGCCGACCTGCGCAACCACGCGCATCAGCAGCTGGCGCAGTCCCATGTGCCTACGCGCTTCGTCAGCGTTGCCGAGCTTCCGCTGTCACAGAACGGCAAGCCCGATCGACCCAGGGCCAGGGCGCTGCTGGAGGCCCACGCTCCGGTAGACAGTGCTGTCACGTCGCGCGTCCGCGACCAGGTACTGGAAATCTACCTGGCGGTACTCGGCGCCACGCCACGCGCCGGCGCAGTGGACTTCCTCAGCTTGGGCCTGCGCCCGCAGCACCTGAAAACCCTGGCTGCGCGCCTGCAGGAACACTTCGCCGTGGTCCTGTCCCCTGGGCAACTGCTGCGCTGCCGCACCCCCGAAGATGTCGAACTACTGCTCAGCGCCACTGGCGCCTGAGTCCGCTACGCCCCAGGCGGGCGCCGTCGTGGCGTCCGCCCTTCCCTGACAGCAGGATGTAGGAGAAACACTGGATGAAGGATACACCCACCGTAGATATCGCCGGCATAGGCATCGGCCCGTTCAATCTGGGGCTGGCCGCGCTACTGGCCCGCCACCCCGAGAAAAGCGGCGTATTTCTCGAGCGCAAGGTCGAGTTTCGCTGGCACGAAGGCCTGCTGCTACCAGGTACCACCCTGCAGGTGCCGTTTCTCGCCGACCTGGTAACCATGGCCGACCCCACCCATCCGTTGAGCTACCTGAACTACCTGCACCAGCACGACCGGCTGTACCAGTTCTACTACTACGACAACTTCCAGGTGCCGCGCCGCGAATATGACCACTACTGCCGCTGGGCCTCGCAGCAGCTGGCGAGCTGCCATTTCGCAGAGGAGGTCTGCGACGTCAGCTATGACGCCCAGGCCGACCGCTTCCTGATCGAGAGCCAGTCGCTGTCGGGGTTCAAGCGCTACTACCAAAGCCGCCACCTGGCCGTGGGCATCGGTACCTCGCCGATCCTGCCGCGCTGGGCGCAGGTCAAGAGCAGTGCGCCGATCATGCACTCTGCGGAGTTCGGCAAGCGCCAGGCGCAATTGCGCGACTGCCGCCAGGTCACTGTCATCGGCTCCGGCCAGAGCGCCGCAGAATGCGTGCTGGCCCTGTTCGCCGAGCTGACGCCGGAGCGGGTCGCGGCAGGCGCGTCGATCCGCTGGATCACCCGCACACCGGGCTTCCACCCGATGGAGTACTCCAAGCTCGGCCAGGAGTGCTTCACCCCTTCCTACATGGCCTACTTCCACAGCATCCCCCGCGAACGCCGACGCGATATCGTCGCTGGCCAAGGGTTGTTGTACAAAGGCATCAGTTTCTCGACCATTGGCGACATCTACGACCTGATCTACGAGCGCTCGATCGGTGGCGCCGAAACCGGGCTGACGCTATTGTCCAACTGCGAAGTGGAACGCCTCGAGGACCAGGCCGGTCGCCTCAAGGTCTGCTATCGCCATCGCGAGCTGGAACAGACCGGCGCCTTCGAGACCGATGCCATTGTCGCAGCCACCGGCTATGGCCATGCCTGGCCGCAGTGGTTCAAGCGCCTCAAGGGCCGTGTGCTGGCAACCGACGACCAAGGTGACTGCATTGTCGAGGAGGACTTCACTGCGCGCCGCTGCGACAAGGGCAGCGGCCGCGTGTTCGTGCAGAACGCAGAGATCTTCCAGCACGGCGTCGGCTCGCCCGATCTGGGCATCGCCGCGATCCGCAACGCGACGATCCTCAACCAGTTGCTGGGGCGCGATCACTACCGTCTGCCAAGGCGCTCGGCCTTTCAGCAGTACGGAATGCACGACGCCTGAGCGAAGTACAGCAAAAGAAAACGGGGCGCCTGGCGCCCCGTTTCTTGCTTGCGCAAAACCTGGCTCAGACGTTGAGTTGCTCCAGGCGCACGCTACCGGAGGCCGGGTTGACGAACTGCGCGAACACCCGCTCGATGGCTGCGCTGACACGCGCCATCTGCGCGGCGCTATAGCGATCGGAACAGTAGGTCACCACCAGGCGCAAGGCGCGCTGGCCGTCGAGCATGTTCTCCATGATCTCGAACTGGATACCGAACATCGACTGGCTCTTGTCCGGGTCGATCTGACGGTAGCGAATCGCCTGGCCCTCGGGCGTGCTCAGTGCGCCGTTGAGGGCATTATTGGCATGGATCTGCACATATACGTCGAACAACAGGCCATCTGCGGGGGTCATGCCCAGCGCCTGCTGGATGTGCTCCATCGGCACATCGGCGTAGGCCATGGAGTCATTGATCATGCGGCTGGTGTGCTCGATCAGTGCGCCCAAGGTCTGTTGCCGGTCGAACTGCACGCGGTGCGCAACCATGGTGGTGAAGTAGCCGACGCTTTCGTAATAGGCCGGGTCGCTGCGCCCGGAGGCAGAGGTGCCAATCACCAGGTCCTGCAAGTCGCCCACTTTGTGCAGGGCCAGGGCGATGGCGCTATAGACCACGCCGAACAGCGACGCGTTGTGCTGCCGGGCAAAGCCGTAGAGGCCGTCGATCAGCGCCTGTGACGGGCAAATCTCGAACCACTCGGCACGGGTGCTGGCCTCGCCGTTCGCCACTGCGGTCGGCGCGCCGATGGTGGGCAGGGTCAACCCCGGGGTGGCGGGACGCAGCATGTCGGTCCAGTACGCCAGGTGCCGTTGATCGATGCCCCGGGCCTGCTCGCGCTGCGCATACTCATGGAACGAACGCGCCGGGGTCGCCCAGGTCGGCGCCCGACCGGCAGCACGGGCCAGGTACGCCTGGGCCAGCTCTTCCATGATCACGTTCAGCGACCATTCGTCGATTGCCATGTGGTGAACCAGCAGTGACAAGGTCTGGCGCCCATGCTGCGGGTCGCGGAAGAAACGCACACGCATCGGAAGCTCGCGAGCCAGGTCGAAGCGGTAACCTGCCTCGCTGGCCAGCGAGGCGCCTTCGCCTTCGCCGCTCGGCCAGAACCACTTGTAGTTCGCCAACCCAGCCAACGGCACCATGCGCTGGTAAGCCTGGTCAGCATCGAAGTGGAAAGTGGTGCGCAGGCTGGCGTGGCGCTCGACCAGGTCGGCGAAGGCCCGCTCGAACAGCACCTCGTCGACCTCGTCGAGGAAGTCCATGGCGAACGGCAGGTTGAAGATAGTGCCGAAGTCGAAGGCGGCATAGGTGCGCCCAAGGGAGGCCTGGGCCAGGGCGAAAGGTGCCGTCTGCAGCTCCGGTGCCTGCTCGGGCGCGCTCGCCGCACCTGCCGCTTGCACCTGCGCCCGCGCCGCCAGGGCCCGGGCCGTCGGCGCACTGAAGAAATCGTTGAATTGCAGCCCGATGCCGTGGTTGCCCAACAGCTTGCCGATAATGCGGGTGGCCAGCAGCGAGTGGCCGCCGAAATCGAAGAAGTCGTCGTCCACGGTCATGCCGGGCTCGGCCAGGGCAGTGCGGAACTCGCCGAGAATGACTGCGGCAATATCGTTGCCAGTGCCCGGTACCGCAGCGACAGGCTCGGGGGCGCCGCCGGCACCCTGGCGCCAGGGCAGGTGTGGCGCGCCGAGCGGTCGGCCGGCATAGGCATCCATGACCAGGCGGTAGAGGTCATCCTCGCGACAAGTCTGGTCGAGCACCTGATGAAGGACGAAAGCCAGTATCAACGTCTGGCCGTTGTACAGCACCAGGGCGTTGAACGGCGGTTGCTGTTCAGCATCCCACGGCAGGTTCTGCAAGGTTTGCAAGCGCGCTTCGGCCTGGGCATCGCTTTCGACCGGCGAGACGCTGACGCAAGCACGCCAGTCACTGCCGCTCACCTTGTGCAGTTCGCCGTCATCGTTGAAGCGATAGCGGGCATTGAGTGCTGGCAGTTGGCTGACAACTGCCTGCAACGCCTGTTCGAGCCGGGCCAGATCAAGGCCGTCGGCGAAACGCCAGGCGCTGAAGTGCCTGAATGCCTGGTCCGGATATTGTTGCTGCGTGAGCCATACATGCTCTTCAAAACCACTGACAGAAAGCTGCGCGGCAGCCTCTGGATTTCGTTCCATCATGGAAAATCCCGCCTTAACGAACAAGACAACAGATGGAAAGGACGGCCTGGATACCGACGCCCCTTCCTCGATCCGGTGATGGCACCCGTCTGGACCGGGTGCCAAGGTAATAGCCGCCCTGAGCGCGTTGCATGGTCTAGAGGAACCCCGTATGCTCTGAATATTAATCATAACTATTCTCATTAGTCAAAACAGGGCATTGCCAGCATTCAGGGAGAAGTGTGGTGAACAACGGACCGTTCACGCTCGAGCAGCAATTGGGCCAGTTGTATGTCGAACATCACAGTTGGCTGTACAGCCTGCTGCGGCGCAGGCTGGGAAACTCGTTCGATGCAGCCGACCTCGTCCACGATGTCTATCTCAAACTGCTCAAGCGCGGCAGTGTTCCCGCCGCCGAGGTCAGCCGCTGCTACCTCACGCAGATCGCCAAGGGGCTGGTGATTGATCTCTATCGTCGACGCCGAGTCGAATCCGGACACCTCAATGGCCTCAAGGAACAGAGCGAACCGCTGGCCCCCTCGGAGGAAGCCCGCGCCCTGCTCCTGGAAACCCTGACTCAGATCGAGGCCGCCCTCCATGCCCAGCCTGCCAAGGCTCGCCAGGCCCTGTTGATGTACAAGCTCAACGGCATGGCGCAGCGCGATATCGCCAGCGAACTGCAGGTGTCGGTGTCATCTGTCGAGAAATACATCGCTTCGGGGTTGCGTGCCTGCGTCCCGTTCGCCTCCTCAAGCGGCGCGTGATCATCCACACGCTGTTTGAGGAATTCAGCTCGCCATGCGGAATACCCGGTATGCACAGTGCGAAACGCCAGGCGACAAGGACATCAGGCACGCCCAACGGGCAGCCTGCCGTAGTCATTTCAGGAGATTCAATGAGCGCCAACGATGCAAGCGAGGCAACCCCAACCCCCAGCGGCACGGTAGCGCAGGTGCTGCGGCCGATCCGCAAACGCCTGATCATCGCCGGGACCTTGGCCGCCGTCGGTAGCATGCTGACCCTGGTGCCACTGGCTGGCATCGCCCATGTCGCCCAACTGGTGCTTGCACCACAGGCCGCCGACAACTGGGCCCAGGTCCAGGCCAACGTCTGGCAGGTAGCAGGGCTCAGCCTGCTGAGCCTGCTGCTCGGGATGCTGCTGGTGTCCCTTGGCGAGAGCCTCGCACACCTGGCCGACAACCACATCACCCGCCACCTGCGTCGGGCCATCACCCGGCGCCTGGCCCGGGTGCCGCTGGGCTGGTTCTCCAGCCGCGCCTCCGGCGAGGTCAAGCAGGTGATGCAGGACGATGTTGCCACCCTGCATAGCCTCACCGCGCACTTCTACACCACCGTGGGGCGCTGTTTCGGCGCGGTAGCGATCTCGACGTTGTACCTGTTCGCCATGGACTGGCGCATGGCGCTGGTCTCGCTGTTGCCCTTCCCGCTGTTCCTGCTGTTTTTCCGCCGCGCTACCAAGGCCAGTGGCAAGAACCTGCAGGCGTTCGGCGCCGGCATGGCGCGGATCAACAATGCAGTGGTCGAATTCATCAACGGCACCCCGGTGGTCAAGGCGTTCGGCATTGAGGGCAAGGCCCACGGCAGCTACCGCGAGGCGGTGGATGCCTTCGCCACAGCCTTCACCGACTTCACCCGGCCGCTGGTCAGCGGCATTGCCAACGCCCACGCCATGCTGACCCCGGTGGCAGTGCTGGGGGTGGTGCTGGGCTTCGGTACGCTGTTCTGCGCCCTGGGCTGGATCGCCCCAGCGGGCCTGCTGCCGTTCGCCCTGGTCGCCCCCGGCCTGTGCGCCCCGTTGCTGTTGCTCAGCTACGTGATGCATGACCTGCAACACGCCACCGGCGCGGCGCAACGGCTGCACGCCCTGCTTCAGACCCCGGTGCTCGAGACCTTGCCAGGCGGTCCGGCACGCCTGGCGGCCGACGCACCGATCCATGTCGAGCACCTGGTCTACGGCTACGATGGCCAGGCCCCGGTGCTCGACGACATCAGCTTTACCCTCGAGCCTGGCACGGTCACTGCCATTGTCGGCGCGTCCGGAGCCGGCAAGTCGACCCTGGCCCGCCTGCTGTTACGGTTCTTCGACCCCTGCGCCGGGCGCATCTGCATCGGCAATACCGATCTGCGCCAGATCGACAGCCGCCAGCTCTATCGCCATATCGGCTTCGTGCTGCAGGACGTACGCCTGGTCCACGCCAGCCTGCGCGACAACATCGCCCTCGGCCGGCCTTCGGCCAGCCAGCAGGAGATCGAGCATGCCGCACGCCTGGCCAACATCCATTCACGCATCCTGGCGCTACCACGCGGCTACGACTCGGTCATCGGCGAGGATGCGCAGCTTTCCGGTGGCGAGCTGCAGCGGGTGAGTATCGCCCGTGCCGTACTGCTCGATCCGCCGGTGCTGGTGCTGGACGAAGCCACCGCCGCCGCCGATGCCGAGAACGAGGTGCAGATCCAGCAGGCACTGTCCCGTTTCGCCAAGGGCCGCACTGTGCTGGTAATCGCCCATCGCCTGGACACGGTGATGCACGCTGACCGGATCATCGTCCTCGACAACGGCCACATCCGCGAACAAGGCAGTCACCACCAGCTGCTCGCCCGCAATGACCACTATGCCCGCCTGTGGGCACTGGGTGGCTATCAACAGGCCATGCAAGAGGCGCAAGCACCATGCTGAACACCTTCAACCGATTGCTCGGCAACGACGCCGGGATCTTTCGCCGCTACCTTGGCATGACGCTGGTCTACGGCCTGCTCTGCGGGTTGAGCATCGTCTCGGTGCTGCCGGTGCTGGCCAGCCTGCTGGCCAATGACCTCCCTGCCGCCAGCCGTTGGCTGATTCCGCTGGTACTGGGCGTGGTGCTCTGCTGGGCACTGCGCCGGCGCGTCGAACGGGCGGGTATCCGGGTTGGCGTCGCCGTGCTGCAGCAGGGCCGCCATCGCCTTGGTGACCATGTCGCGCAACTGCCGGTGGGCTGGTTTGACGCGCACAACACAGCACGCCTGAGCCATGTGACTGCCGAGGGCATGATGGCCCTGGCGCAATTGCCGGCCCATGTGTTCACCCCGCTGATTACCGGCCTGGTGACTCCACTGGTGGTAGTGGCGGCCCTGTTCGCCCTTGACCTCAGGATGGGCCTGATCGCGCTGCTCGCCCTGCCGCTGTTGCTGGCGGTGCTGGTACTGACGGCTCGCCTGGGCCAGCGCGCCGACGATCGCTACCACGCCAGTACCGCCCAAGCCAGCCAGCGCATGGTCGAGTTTGCCCAGGCGCAATCTGTGCTGCGCGCGTTCAATGGCGAGGACGGCGGCAGCCACTTTCTTGAGCAGGCCATTACCGACCAGCAGCAGGCCGCGCGCCGCTTGATCCATGTTTCGGCGATGTCGGTGGTGGTCAATACCTGGGCGGTCCAGGCAGTGTTCGCCACACTACTGGGTGCCGCATTGCTGTGGCTCGGCCATCTGGTCGGGCAGCCCCTGGCGCCCGCCGCGCTGGTCCCGTTGGTGCTGACCTTGCTGCTACTGAGCCGCTTCGTCGACCCATTGCTGGAGGTGGCCAGCTACAGCGAAGTGTTGCGCGGCGCGCGCAGCCAGCTGACGACGGTTCGCGAGCTGTTCGCGGTGCAGCCGATGCCACAGGCACAGGCTCCGCAGGAGCCCGCCGACGGTTCGGTGGAATTGCACGAGGTCAGCTTCCGTTATGCCGAGAACCAGCCCGAGACCCTGCGCAAGATCTGCCTGCGCGTAGAGCCGGGCAGCATGACCGCGCTGGTCGGCGCCTCCGGCTCGGGCAAGACTACGCTGATGCGCCTGATCGCCCGTTTCTTCGATGTCAGCCAGGGTAGCGTACGGGTCGGTGGCGTCGACGTGCGGCAGATCGGCGCCGGCCGGCTGGCGGCACAAATCAGCCAGATTTTCCAGGATGCCTACCTGTTCCAGGGCAGCATTGCCGACAACATCCGCGTCGGCAAGCCCGATGCCAGCGAAGCCGAGGTCCTGGCAGCGGCACGCGAGGCCGGGGTCATGGAAATGCTGGAGCGCCTGCCCGAAGGGCTCGACACCCAGGTCGGCGAAGGCGGCACGCGGCTGTCCGGTGGGGAGCGCCAGCGCATTTCCATCGCCCGGGCGCTGATCAAGGACGCGCCGATCCTGTTGGTCGACGAGGCCACCGCCGCGCTCGACGCCGAAAACCAGGTCGCGATCAGCGAGGCGCTGGCGCGGCTGCGCGGCAAGCGCACGGTGATCGTGATCGCCCACCAGCTGTCGACGGTGGCCATGGCCGACCAGGTCGTGGTGCTCGACCAAGGCCAGATCAGCCAGCAGGGGTCCCCTGCCCGGCTCGCTCAGGCGCCAGGCCTTTACGCCCACTTCCTGGCCCAGCGCCGCGCCGCCAAGGGCTGGCGGATCGCCGCACAATCGGTCAGCGAGGACAGTGTTTGAACCGCGTCGTGCTGCCCCTGTTGCTTGTGCTGCTGTGCGGCCTGTCGCTGACGGTCGGTGTCAGCCAGATTTCCTGGTCAGCGCTGCTGGCCTTGTCCGACGAAGCCTGGCTGACCCTGACCGCCAGCCGCTTACCGCGCCTGGCGGCGCTGGTGCTCACCGGCGTAGGCCTGGCGGTATGCGGGGTGATCCTCCAGCAGATCGTACGCAACCGCTTCGTCGAACCTGCCACCAGCGGCGGGCTCGACGCAGCCAAGCTGGGCATACTCATCGCCGTCACCACGCTGCCTGCGGCGAGCACCACCAGCAAGATGCTGTTTGCCCTGGCCTTCTGCTTCATCGCCAGCCTGCTGTACGTGGCAATCATCCGCCGCATCCGCTTCAAGAATACCGTTCTGGTGCCGGTGATCGGCCTGATGTATGGCAGCGTGCTCAGCGCCTTCGCCGAGTTTTACGCCTACCGGCATAATTTTCTGCAAAGCATGCAGGCCTGGCTGCTGGGGGACTTTTCGCGAATCGTCCAGGGCAACTACGAGATCATCTACCTGGTCCTGCCAGTCGTCGCCCTCACCTACCTGTTCGCCCAGCGCTTCACCGTGCTCGGCATGGGCGAGGGAACGGCCAGCAGCCTGGGGCTGAACTACAGCGCCCACGCTGCGATCGGCCTGATACTGGTGGCGGTCACCGTATCGGTCACGGTAATCACCGTCGGCGCAATCCCCTTCGTCGGGCTGGTGATACCCAATCTGGTGGCGCTGCGCTACGGCGAGAACCTGGCCCGTACCCTGCCCATCGTGGCCTTGGGCGGCGCCTCGCTGCTGCTGGCCTGCGACATTCTCGGACGCCTGCTGATCTACCCCTTCGAAGTGCCCATCGGTCTCACCGCCGGCAGCGTCGGCGGCGTGTTGTTCCTTATCCTGCTGATCAGGCAATTCCGATGAACAGATTGCTTGTGCGTTACGGCATCTGGCTGCTGGCTGCGCTGCTGGCCATGGGCTTCGTGCTGCTGGGCTCGAGCCTGGATTTTGACTATGTCATTCCCAAGCGCCTGAACCGTCTGGCGGCAATGATCATTGCCGGGGTTTGCGTGGCCTATGCCTCGGTGATCTTCCAGACCATCGCCGGCAACCGCATCCTGACCCCGGCGATCATGGGTTACGAAGCGGTCTACCTGCTGTTCCAGGCCCTGCTGATCCTGCTGCTGGGCACGCAGAGCCTGGTGCTGCTGGGGCGTCATGCCAATGTCGCGCTGTCGATTGCGCTGATGCTCGGCTACTCCTGGTGGCTGCACCGCTGGTTGCAGCGCGACGGGCGCAACAACGTCTACCTGCTGCTGTTGCTCGGGCTGGTGCTGAGCATGGTGATGACCACGGTTACCCAGTTCATCCAACTGAAGATAAGCCCCGGCGAGTTCTCGATCCTGCAAGGCTTCAACTACGCCTCTTTCAACAAGGCCCAGCCGACACAGGTGCTGTATTCGGGCCTGCTGACAGGCGCGGTCTGCCTGGTGATCCAGCGCCTGCTACCAACCCTTGACGTACTGGCGTTAGGCCGCGACCAGGCGCAGTCCCTGGGCATCGATTATCTGGCCAGCGTGCGCCTGCAACTGGCGCTGATCGCCGTGTTGGTAGCGCTGTCCACCAGCCTGGTCGGGCCGACCGCGTTCATGGGCGTGTTCGTTGCCAACATCAGCTACGCCCTGGCGCGCACCGCCCGCCACCGGGTGACGCTGCCGATGGCCAGCGCCATCGCGATCATCCTGTTCATCGTCAGCCAGTACCTGGTCGAGCAGTTGTTCAACTACAACACCTCCGTCAGCATCCTGATCAACCTGGTGTGTGGCCTGTACTTCCTCACGCTTATGGTTCGCACACGAGGCACCGCATGATCTCCCTACGCCATGTCCACAAGACCTACGGCAACAAGCCGGTGCTGACCGATGTCAGCGTGCGCTTCCCGCGTGGCCAGATAACCTCGCTGATCGGCCCCAATGGCGCAGGCAAGACCACCTTGCTGATGTTGATGGCGCGCCTGCAGGCTCCTGGCCAGGGTGAGCTCAGCCTCGACGGCGAGCCGCTGGCCGCGATCCCGCTACGCGACTACGCCAAGCGCGTGGCCACCATGCGCCAGGCACCGGAATTCAACTTGCGCCTGACCCTGGAAGAACTGGTGGCATTCGGCCGTTTCCCCTACAGCCGCGGCACCCTGACCCGCGAAGACCGGCAGGCCATCGACGACGCCATTGCCTTCCTCGCGCTGCAACCGCTGCGCCAGGCCTATATCGACGAACTCAGCGGCGGCCAGCGGCAGATGGCGTTCCTGGCAATGACCATCGCCCAGCAGACCGACTACCTGCTGCTCGACGAGCCGTTGAACAACCTCGACATGAAACACGCGGTGATGATCATGCGGGCACTGCGCCGGCTGTGCGACGAACAAGGCCGCACGGTGATCATGGTGGTCCATGACATCAACTTCGCCGCCAACTATTCCGACCACATCGTCGCCATGAAACGCGGCGCCGTGCACTGCAGCGGGCCGGTAGACGAGGTGGTCAACGCCGTGCGCCTGGCCGAGCTGTTCGACCTCGAGTTCGAGATCCTGCGCAGCGAACAGGGCTTCGTCTGCAATTACTTCAACCCAACCACGTCAAGGGAGCTGATATGACCGCGGGCAACCGTAATACCCTGGCCGTTGCGCTGCTGGCCATCGCCGCCGCGCTACAAGGCTGTGACCAAACCAAGGCGACCAACGACGCGCCGCAGCCGGCTGCAACTGCGGTCGCAGCCAGCTACCAGCCGATCTCGATCAAGCACCCGCTAGGCACCACCGAGATCGACAAGCTTCCCAACCGCGTGGTGGCCTTCGACATGAGCGAGCTGGACAGCCTCGATCAGCTTGGCGCGCCGGTGGTGGGTATGGCCAAGGACTACGTGGTCGACTTCCTCGGCCACTACCGCGACAACCCGGACGTCGCCGACGTCGGTACCACCATCCAGCCCAACCTAGAGCGCCTGCACGCGCTCAAGCCCGACCTGATCCTGATCTCGCCGCTGCAGGCACAAAGTTACGCCGAGCTGAACCAGATCGCGCCGACCCTGTACGACGACCTGGACCTGACCAACAAGAACGGCAATTACCTGGAGACCGCCAAGCAACACCTGAGGGTGCTCGGGCGGGTGCTCGGCAAGGAGGATCTGGCGCAAGAGAAGATCGACCACATGCAGGCCAAGATCGAGCAGACCCGCAAGGTCACCGAAGGCCGTCCGGAAAAGGCGCTGATCGTGCTGCACAACAACGGCTCGTTCACCTCCTACGGGGTGCAGTCGCGTTACGGCTTCATCTTCGACACCCTGGGCGTCAAGCCGGCCAGCGCCGACATCGCTACCGGCCTGCATGGCCAACCGATCTCCAATGAGTTCATCCAGCAGGCCGATCCGGACATCCTCTTCGTCATCGACCGCACCGCCGTGATGGAGCGCCGTGCCCAGCTCGACCTCGCCAGCCTGGACAACCCGTTACTGCGCAAGACCAAGGCCTGGCACAACGGCCGGGTGATCTTCGTGGATGCCCAGACCTGGTATTTGTGCACCGCCAGTGTGACCTGCCTGGACCGCATGGCAGACGAGGTGATACGCGGCTACCAAGGCTGAGCCACAGCCCCGACCGAGGAGGTGAGGCCGTCGCCTGGCACGGGCGACGGCTTCATTCTTAAATGCTAATGATTTTTATTGAGGATTTTTTTTGCTGGCGCGGAAACCTTTGTGAATACCTTCACTCATCCTGCGCATCGAAAGGAATCCAGCATGTCGGAACGCTGTTCGCCACAGCGCGTTCGCCCCGTGTCACAACGGGCGGCGTCGCACTTTCAGTTCAACCGCACCTTCACTGCCGTGCATATGGCCCTGTTACTGGGCCTGGGCGGTAGCGCTGTAGCCGCAGAGCCAGCCGACAAAGCACAGGAGACGACCGGACAGGCACGCCAGGAAGCTGCCACCGGAAAGCTGGAGCTGAGCGAAACCATGGTCGAGGGCAAACTCGACAAAGCCGCACTGCCGCCGGTGTATGCCGGTGGCCAAGTGGCCACCGGCGGGCGCGTAGGCCTGCTGGGCAACAAGGACTTCATGGACACCCCGTTCAGCACCATCAGCTACACCGACAAGTACATCGAAGACATTCAGGCCCAGAACATCACCGACATCATCGCCGCCACCGACCCCACGGTGTTCAGCAACGGGCTGTCCGGAACCTACAGCGAGAACTATTCGATCCGCGGCTTCGCCTCCAACATCAACGACGTCAGCATCGGCGGGCTGTACGGCATGGCGCCCTACTACCGCATCTCGCCCGAGATGTTCGAGCGCGTCGAGGTACTCAAAGGCCCATCCGCGTTGCTCAACGGCATGCCACCCGGAGGCTCGGTGGCGGGTAGCATCAACCTGGTGCCCAAGCGCGCCGGGGCCGATCCGTTGACCCGAGTCACCACCACTTACATGTCCGATGCACAACTGGGCGGGCATTTGGACGTCGGCCGGCGTTTCGGCGACGAGCAGCAGCTTGGTGTACGTTTCAACAGCGTCTACCGGGATGGCGACACTGCCACCGACCACCAGCAGATGAAGGTCCAGCTCAATTCCCTCGGCCTGGACTGGCAGGGTGAGCGCGCGCGACTGTCGGCCGACCTTTACCAGAGCGAAGACCGCGTCAAAGCTCAGAACCGGGGCATCGGCATCGACCGGGGCGTGCCGGTGCCCCGTCCACCGAAGTCCGACACTTTGCTCAACCCCGACTGGGGCTATGTGCAGACCCGCGACAAAGGCGCGATCGTGCGCGGCGAGTACGACCTCAACGACGCGATTACCGCCTATGCGGCGGCGGGCACCAGCCGCACCGACTACGCCTACAATGGCGCGATCTCGTCCAAGGTGATCAACACCGCCGGCGACTTCGAGACGACCATGGGCCAGTTGAAGATCGACCTGGAAAAGACCTCGGGCGAAGCCGGCCTCCGGGGCAATATGGACACCTTCGGCATCGGTCACCAGTGGTCGCTCAACGCCACCCACTACTCCGACAAGGAGAAGGACTACGGCCGCCGCTCCGTACCCGGGGCTGACTGGGTGACCAACATCTACAATCCGGTCTGGGGCCCGAAGGCACCGGAAAGCTGGCCGGCGATCCTGCACACTGAAACGCGTCTGAGCAGCTACGGGCTTGCCGATACCCTGTCGTTCCTCGACGAGCGTCTGCAGGTGACCCTTGGTGTGCGCCGACAGCAGGTGCTCACCGATACTTTCAGTGTCAGCACTGGTGCGCGCACCTCCCGCTACGACGAAAGCGCCACCACTCCGGCAGCCGCCGTGCTGGTCAAGCTGACCGACGAGGTGTCGCTGTACGCCAACTACATCGAGGGCCTGAGCAAGGGCGCCAGCGCACCGATAAGCGCCGCCAACGCCGGGGAGGTGTTCGCGCCGTACAAGTCCAAGCAGAAAGAAGTCGGGGTCAAGCTCGACCTGGGCGACTTCGCCCATACCGTCAGCCTTTACCAGATCGAGCGGCCCAGCAGCTACACCGACCCAGCCACCAACATTTTCTCGTTCGGCGGCGAGCAGCGTAACCGAGGCATCGAATGGAGCTTCTTCGGCACCCCGCTCACCGACGTACGCCTGATGGGCGGCGTGGCCCGGGTCGACCCCAAGCTGACCAAAACCGCAGGTGGCGTCAACGATGGCAAGATCGCCACGGGTCAGCCGAAGCTGCAAGGCAAGCTGGGCGTGGAATGGGACACACCGATGCTCGAAGGCCTCACCCTGACTGCCAACGCCAGTGCCGTGTCCAAGCAGTACATCAGCGCCGACAACAGCCAATCAATCCCCGGCTACACCATCTACGATGTGGGCGCGCGGTATGCGTTGCAGGTCGCCGACCACCCGGTGACTTTGCGTGGCACGGTGAATAACGTGACCAACAAGGCCTATTGGGGCATGCCGCTGCTGTCCAGCCTTGGCCTGGGCGCGCCACGCACCGTGCAGCTCTCCGCCAGCGTGGACTTCTGAACCACCGGCGAAAAGATTCGATCGGCTAAGGTCACAGAGGGGACCGCAGACAGAGCAACGGCAGCCAGGGAAGGCGTTGAGACAAAGGGGGCCAGCAGCGGCCCCCTTTGTTAGCGACAGATTTAATCACGGAGCGACAGTGTTAATTCTCAGGAACCAGCAAAGCGCCCCAGGTTCCGACTTACTCGACCGTAACCGACTTGGCCAGGTTACGCGGCTGGTCCACGTCGGTGCCCTTGAGCACGGCTACGTAGTACGACAGCAGCTGCAGCGGAATGGTGTACAGGATCGGCGCCAGGGCGTCGGCGATGTGCGGCACCTTGATCACGTGGGTACCTTCGCCATTGGTCATGCCGGCCTGCTCGTCGGCGAACACCACCAGCTCGCCACCACGGGCACGCACTTCCTGCAGGTTGGACTTCAGCTTCTCCAACAGTTCGTTGTTCGGCGCAACGGTAACCACTGGCATGTCGTTGTCCACCAGCGCCAGCGGGCCGTGCTTCAGCTCGCCTGCCGGGTAGGCTTCGGCGTGGATGTAGGAGATTTCCTTGAGCTTGAGTGCACCTTCCATCGCCACCGGGTACTGCGCACCACGGCCGAGGAACAGGGTGTGGTGCTTGTCGGCGAACAGCTCGGCAATTTTTTCGACCGTGGCATCCATGGCCAGTGCTTCGCCCAGGCGGGCCGGCAGGCAGCGCAGTTCTTCAACCAGCTCGGCTTCGACGCCAACTTCCAGGGTACCGCGTACCTGGCCCAAAGCCAGGGTCAGCAGCATCAGCGAAACCAGCTGGGTGGTGAAGGCCTTGGTCGAGGCCACGCCAATTTCCGGACCGGCCAGGGTCAGCAGGGTCAGGTCCGACTCACGCACCAGCGAGCTGATACCGACGTTGCAGATCGCCAGGCTGCCGAGGAAGCCCAGTTCCTTGGCATTGCGCAGCGCGGCCAGGGTGTCGGCGGTTTCGCCAGACTGCGAGATGGAGACGAACAGGGTGTCCGGCTGCACCACCACCTTGCGGTAACGGAACTCACTGGCCACTTCCACCTGACACGGGATGCCAGCCAGGCCTTCCAGCCAGTAACGGGCGACCATGCCGGCGTGGTAGCTGGTACCGCAGGCAACGATCTGCACGTTGCGCACCTTGGCGAACAGTTCGGCAGCCTTCGGGCCAAAGGCCTGGACCATCACATTGTCCTTGCCCAGGCGGCCTTCCAGGGTGCGCTGCACCACGCTTGGCTGCTCGTGGATTTCCTTGAGCATGAAGTGACGGTAAGCGCCCTTGTCGGCGGCTTCGGCACCTTCGTGGTACTGCACGGTTTCACGCTGGACCTTGTGGCCGTCCTGGTCCCAGATGGAGACCTGGTCACGGCGGATTTCGGCGATGTCGCCTTCTTCCAGGTACATGAAGCGGTCAGTGACCTGGCGCAGGGCCAGCTGGTCGGAAGCCAGGAAGTTCTCACCCAGGCCCAGGCCGATGACCAGCGGGCTGCCGCTACGTGCGGCAACCAGGCGGTCAGGCTGCTTGGCGCTGATCAGCGCCAGCCCATAAGCGCCATGCAGGCGCTTCACCGCCGCCTTCAGGGCATCGGTCAGGTCCGGGATGCTCTTCAGCGTGTGGTGGATCAGGTGGACGATGACTTCGGTATCGGTCTGCGAAGTGAATACATAGCCAAGGCCCTTCAGCTCTTCGCGCAGTTCTTCGTGGTTCTCGATGATGCCGTTGTGCACCACAGCCACTTCACTTTCCGAGAAGTGCGGGTGAGCGTTGCCTTCGGTCGGCGCACCGTGGGTGGCCCAACGGGTGTGGGCGATGCCCAGCTGGCCAGCCAGTGGCTCGGCGGCAACAGCGGCTTCCAGCTCGCTGACCTTGCCGATACGGCGGCGGCGCTGCAGTTCACCGTTCTGGGTTAGGACAGCCAGGCCGGCGCTGTCGTACCCACGGTACTCAAGACGCTTGAGGCCTTCGATCAAGATGGCTGTGATGTTGCGCTCGGCGACGGCACCAACGATTCCACACATGGTTTATTGCTCCTGGCTGATCGCGGCGCAGATCAGGTTGATGCCGCGGGCTTGAATTTGTTCGCGTGCCGCTGCGGGCAAGCGTTCGTCCGTAATAAGGGTGTGCACGCTGCCCCAGGGCAGCTCGAGGTTGGGGATCTTGCGCCCTACCTTGTCCGATTCGACCATAACGATCACTTCACGGGCGACTTCGGCCATGACCCGGCTCAGCCCGAGAAGTTCGTTGAAGGTGGTGGTGCCGCGGTCGAGGTCGATACCGTCAGCGCCGATGAACAGCTGGTCGAAATCGTAGGAGCGCAACACCTGCTCGGCCACCTGGCCCTGGAACGACTCGGAATGCGGGTCCCAGGTGCCACCGGTCATCAGCAGCACCGGCTCGTGTTCAAGATCGCAGATGGCGCGGGCGACGTTCATCGAATTGGTCATCACCACCAGGCCAGGCTGGCGCCCCAGTTCGGGGATCATGGCTGCCGTGGTGCTGCCGCTGTCGATGATGATGCGCGCATGTTCGCGGATACGCGCTACGGCGGCGCGGGCAATGGCCTTTTTATAGGAAGACACAGGCTGGGCGGGCTCACCGAGCAGCTCCTGTGGCACCGGGACAGCGCCACCGTAGCGCCGCAGCAACAGGCCATTGGTTTCGAGGGCAGCGAGGTCCTTGCGGATGGTGACTTCCGAGGTTGCGAAACGCTTGGCCAAAGCGTCCACACTCACCTCGCCCTGCTCACTGAGCAAAGCCAGGATGTTGTGCCGCCGCTGCGGGGTGTTTCGTTTCGACATGAGCGCTTAAGTTTCGATTCGAAAGATAATGGTGGCAATCAAAACCTAAGATGAGCGATTCGTCAAGCTGTGGATAAATCCCAATGGAAAATGGGCACCCTGTGGGAGCGGGTTCACCCGCGAAGAATCCAACGCGATGGGATGGCACCGGCTTCGCCGGTGTTCGCGGCTGAAGCCGCTCCCACAGGGATCGTGCCAGCCCTTAGAGATGATTCGCCCACAAAAAAGCCGACTTATTCACATAAGTCGGCTTTCGATCGAAACAGCTGTGTATAACTCAGCTCTTCTTGATTTTCTCTGGCCGCTTCCAACCCGAGATGTTGCGCTGGCGTGCGCGGGCCACGGCCAGGTCGCCAGCCTCAACGGTCTGGGTAATGGTCGAACCGGCTGCGGTGGTCGCACCCGCCATGATTTCCACAGGCGCTACCAACGAGTTGTTCGAGCCAATGAACACGTCCTCGCCCATCACGGTCTTGAACTTGTTGGCGCCATCATAGTTGCAGGTGATGGTGCCAGCACCGATGTTGGTGCGAGCGCCGATTTCGGCATCGCCCAGGTAGGTCAGGTGGCCGGCCTTGGCACCTTCCCCGAGGTGGGCGTTTTTCAGTTCGACGAAGTTACCCACATGGGCCTTGGCGTCCAGCACGCTGCCTGGGCGCAGGCGGGCGAACGGGCCGGCATCGCTGCCCTCGCCCATCACGGCGCCTTCCAGGTGGCTGTTGGCCTTGACCACTGCGCCTTTGCGCAGGGTGGTGTTCTTGATCACGCAGTTAGGGCCAATCTGCACATCGTCCTCGATGACCACCTTGCCTTCGAGAATCACGTTGATGTCGATCAGCACGTCACGGCCAACAGTCACTTCACCGCGTACATCGAAGCGCGCCGGGTCGCGCAGGGTCACACCCTGGGCCATCAGGCGGCGGCCTTCACGCAACTGGTAGTGGCGCTCCAGTTCGGACAGCTGGCGACGGTCGTTGGCGCCTTGCACTTCCATCGGGTCGTGCGGCTGTTCGGTAGCCACCACCAGGCCATCGGCCACTGCCATGGCGATGACGTCGGTCAGGTAATACTCGCCCTGGGCGTTATTGTTCGACAGTCGGCCCATCCAGTCGGCCAGGCGCGCGGCAGGCAGGGCCAGGATACCGGTGTTGCCTTCCTTGATCGCTTTCTGCGCATCGTTGGCGTCCTTGTGCTCAACGATGGCGGTCACCTTGCCCTGCTCGTCACGCACGATGCGGCCATAGCCGGTCGGGTCGTCGAGGGTCACCGTGAGCAGGCCCAGCTGCTGCTCGTTGGCCTTGGCCAGCAGACGCTGCAGGGTCTCTACTTCGATCAACGGCACGTCGCCGTACAGCACCAGCACGGTGTCGGCGGTCAAGGCCGGCAATGCCTGGGCAACCGCATGGCCGGTACCCAGCTGCTTGTCCTGCATGACGAAGTTCAGGTCGTCAGCGGCAAGGCGCTCGCGAACCAGCTCGGCACCATGGCCAATGACCACGTGAATACCTTGCGGCTGCAACTGGCGCGCGCTGTGGATAACATGGCCGAGCATGGAGTTGCCGGCTACCGGGTGCAGCACCTTGGGCAGCGCCGAGCGCATGCGGGTGCCTTGGCCGGCGGCGAGAATAACGATATCGAGTGACATTACTGGCTACCAATCCTGGGCGGTCAGTGAAATGACCGGTTTCATAGGTTACAAAAAAAGAAAAAGGGTAGCCGATGGCTACCCTTGTTCTCAATCTACATGAAGCCTGCGGAATTAACCGCCGAACTTCTTGCGGATCTGCTGGACGGTACGCAGCTGGGCTGCGGCCTCGGCCAGACGTGCGGATGCGGCACTGTAGTCGAAATCCGCGCCTTTCTCATGCAGGGCCTTCTCAGCTGCCTTGACGGCATCCTGAGCGGAGGCTTCGTCCAGGTCGGCTGCACGCTGCACGGTGTCGGCGAGAACCTTGACCATGTTCGGCTGCACTTCCAGGAAGCCACCGGAGATGTAGAACACCTCGCGCTCGCCGCCCTGCTTGGTCAGCGTGATCGGACCTGGCTTCAGATTGGTGATCAGCGGCGCGTGGCCTGGAGCGATACCCAGATCGCCCAGGTTGCCGTGCGCAACCACCATCTCGACCAGACCGGAGAAGATTTCTCCTTCCGCGCTGACGATATCGCAATGGACTGTCATAGCCATCTGCTTGCCTCAACCTGATTAGCGCCCCTTTCGGGGCGCCGGGATTACAGTTTCTTGGCTTTCTCGATCGCTTCGTCGATGCTGCCGACCATGTAGAACGCTTGTTCTGGCAGGTGGTCGTAGTCACCTTTGAGGATGCCGCTGAAGCCAGCGATGGTGTCTTTCAGGGAAACGTACTTGCCTGGCGAACCGGTGAAGACTTCGGCCACGAAGAACGGCTGCGACAGGAAGCGCTGGATCTTACGAGCGCGGGCTACCAGTTGCTTGTCGGCTTCGGACAGTTCGTCCATACCCAGGATCGCGATGATGTCTTTCAGCTCTTTGTAGCGCTGCAGAACATACTGAACCTGGCGGGCAGTTTCGTAGTGCTCGTTGCCGATCACGTTCGGGTCCAGCTGGCGCGAAGTCGAGTCCAGTGGATCGACCGCTGGGTAGATACCCAGGGAGGCGATGTCACGGGACAGAACGACGGTGGCGTCCAGGTGGGCGAAGGTGGTGGCTGGCGACGGGTCGGTCAGGTCGTCCGCAGGTACGTATACGGCCTGGATCGAGGTGATCGAACCTTCTTTGGTCGAAGTAATACGCTCTTGCAGAACGCCCATCTCTTCGGCCAGGGTCGGCTGGTAACCTACTGCGGAAGGCATACGGCCCAGCAGTGCGGATACTTCGGTACCGGCCAGGGTGTAACGATAGATGTTGTCGACGAACAGCAGAACGTCGTTACCTTCGTCACGGAACTTCTCAGCCATGGTCAGGCCGGTCAGCGCTACGCGCAGACGGTTTCCTGGTGGCTCGTTCATCTGACCGTAGACCAGGGCTACTTTGTCGAGAACGTTGGAGTCCTTCATCTCGTGGTAGAAGTCGTTACCCTCACGAGTACGCTCACCCACACCGGCGAACACGGAATAACCGCTGTGCTCGATGGCGATGTTACGGATCAGTTCCATCATGTTAACGGTCTTGCCGACGCCGGCACCACCGAACAGACCAACCTTACCACCCTTGGCGAACGGGCAAACCAGGTCGATAACCTTGATGCCAGTTTCCAGCAGGTCGTTGCCGCCTGCCTGGTCAGCGAAGGAAGGAGCCTTCTGGTGGATACCACGACGCTCTTCTTCGCCGATCGGGCCGGCTTCGTCGATCGGGTTGCCCAGAACGTCCATAATACGGCCCAGAGTGGCCTTACCAACAGGAACGGAAATGGCAGCGCCGGTGTCGACGACACCCAGACCGCGCTTCAGGCCTTCGGTCGAGCCCATCGCAATGGTACGAACCACGCCGTCGCCCAGCTGCTGCTGAACTTCGAGGGTGGTTTCCGCGCCTTCCACTTTCAGCGCGTTGTAAACACTCGGCACGACGTCACGTGGGAATTCCACGTCGATGACGGCGCCGATGATTTGAACGATACGTCCGCTACTCATAGCTGGATCCTCTGAATATTTGAACCGTTAAACCGCGGCAGCGCCGCCGACGATTTCCGAGATCTCCTGGGTGATCGCAGCCTGACGCGCCTTGTTGTAGACCAGCTGAAGTTCGCTGATCAAATCACCGGCGTTGTCTGTGGCGTTCTTCATGGCGATCATCCGGGCCGCTTGTTCAGCAGCGTTGTTCTCGACCACCGCCTGGTACACCTGCGACTCCACGTAACGCACCATCAAGCCGTCCAGCAGCTCTTTTGCGTCGGGTTCGTACAGGTAATCCCAGTGATGCTTGAGATCTTGATCCGGGGTTGCCACCAACGGTACCAATTGCTCGACCGTCGGTTTTTGGGTCATGGTGTTGATGAACTTGTTCGATACCACCGAGAGGCGATCGATGCGGCCGTCCAGGTAGGCGTCCAGCATCACTTTGACGGAGCCGATCAGATCGTTGATCGATGGCTCTTCGCCCAGGTGGCTGATCGCGGCTACGACGTTGCCGCCAAAGATGCGGAAGAAAGTCGCACCCTTGCTGCCGATCACGCACAGGTCGATTTCCACGCCCTGTTCGCGGTTTTCGTTCATGTCCTTGACCAGGGCCTTGAACAGGTTGGTGTTCAAGCCACCGCACAGACCACGGTCACTGCTCACCACGATATAACCGGCGCGCTTTACAGGGCGCTCGATCATGAACGGGTGGCGGTACTCCGGGTTGGCGTTGGCCAGATGACCGATCACCTGGCGGATACGCTCCGCGTAAGGACGGCTAGCAGCCATGCGCAGTTGTGCCTTGCGCATCTTGCTGACCGCCACTTTTTCCATGGCGCTGGTAATTTTTTGCGTGCTTTTGATGCTCGCAATCTTACTGCGAATCTCTTTTGCGCCTGCCATGTATCACCTATCAGGTTAGCAAGCGGGGGCCGCAGCCCCCGCTGCGGCTTACCAGGTCTGGGTGGCCTTGAACTTCTCGATACCGGCTTTCATGCCAGCGTCGATTTCGTCGTTGAAGTCACCCTTCACGTTGATCTTCGCCATCAGTTCGGCGTGATCACGGTTGAAGTAGGCGATCAGTGCTTGCTCGAAGCTACCGACCTTGGAGACTTCCACGTCAGTCAGGAAACCACGCTCAGCGGCGTACAGCGACAGAGCCATGTCCGCAATGGACATCGGCGCGTACTGCTTCTGCTTCATCAGCTCGGTAACGCGCTGACCATGCTCCAGCTGCTTGCGGGTCGCTTCGTCCAGATCGGAAGCGAACTGGGCGAATGCAGCCAGTTCACGGTACTGAGCCAGAGCGGTACGGATACCACCGGACAGCTTCTTGATGATCTTGGTCTGAGCGGCACCACCTACGCGGGATACCGAAACACCGGCGTTCACTGCAGGGCGGATGCCCGAGTTGAACATGGCCGATTCCAGGAAGATCTGACCGTCGGTGATGGAAATCACGTTGGTCGGAACGAACGCGGAAACGTCGCCAGCCTGGGTTTCGATGATCGGCAGGGCGGTCAGGGAACCGGTCTTGCCAGTGACTGCGCCGTTGGTGAACTTCTCGACGTACTCTTCCGAAACGCGCGATGCACGCTCCAGCAGACGGGAGTGGAGATAGAACACGTCACCTGGGTACGCTTCACGTCCTGGTGGACGGCGCAGCAGAAGGGAGATCTGACGGTAGGCAACGGCCTGCTTGGACAGGTCATCGTAAACGATCAGGGCATCTTCACCGCGGTCACGGAAGTATTCGCCCATGGTGCAGCCGGCGTAAGGAGCCAGGAACTGCAGCGCGGCCGATTCCGAGGCGCTGGCGGCAACAACGATGGTGTTGGCCAGGGCGCCGGCTTCTTCCAGCTTGCGCACAACGTTGGCGATGGTCGACTGCTTCTGGCCTACGGCCACGTATACGCAGAAGATACCGCTGTTTTTCTGGTTGATGATCGCGTCGACCGCCATGGCGGTCTTACCGATCTGACGGTCACCGATGATCAGCTCGCGCTGGCCACGACCAACCGGGATCATGGCGTCAACCGACTTGTAGCCAGTCTGTACAGGCTGGTCTACCGACTTACGCCAGATAACACCCGGAGCGACCTTTTCGACCGCGTCGGTTTCGGTGGTGGTCAGAGGACCTTTGCCATCGATCGGGTTACCCAGAGCGTCGACGACGCGGCCCAGCAGGCCTTTGCCGACCGGAACTTCCAGGATGCGACCGGTGCACTTGGCGCTCATGCCCTCGGCGAGGGAGGTGTACGCACCCAGTACCACCGCACCTACGGAGTCTTGCTCCAGGTTCAGTGCCATACCGTATACGCCGCCCGGGAACTCGATCATTTCGCCGTACATAGCGTCGGCCAGACCGTGGATCCGTACGATACCGTCGGAAACGCTTACGACGGTACCTTCGTTACGGGCTTGGGAGCCGACATCGAGCTTCTCGATGCGACCCTTGATGATTTCACTAATTTCGGAAGGATTGAGTTGCTGCATTGCTCTGCTGCCCCTTCAAACTCAAGATTTCAATGCTTCGGCCAGTTTCGCGATCTTGCCGCGAACCGAGCCATCGATTACCAGGTCGCCGGCGCGGATGACGACGCCGCCGATCAGGCTGGCATCCTCCGACGCGTGCAGGCGCACTTCCCGGCTGAGCCGTGCACTGAGAACCTTGGCGAGTTTGTCTTGCTGTTCTTGGTTCAACGCAAAAGCACTGGTGACTTCCACGTCCACGGATTTCTCTTGCTCGGCCTTGTACAGGTCGAACAGGGCGGCAATCTCCGGCAGGAGCAGGAGACGGTCGTTTTCCGCGGCAACATGAATGAAATTCTGTGCCTGTGCATCGAACTTGTCACCGCAGACTTCAATGAATGCGGCGGCCTTTTCTGCGCTTGTCAGTCGCGGGGCCTTGAGCAGGCGCTGCATGGTGTCGTCTTCCGACACCGCAGCAGCCAGGCCGAGCATGGCTGACCAATTGGCCAGTTGCTGATGGGCCTGGGCATGCTCAAAGGCAGCCTTAGCGTAAGGTCGGGCCAACGTGGTCAGTTCTGCCATGATCGCCCTCGCTTAAATTTCAGCGGCCAGTTTGTTAACCAGCTCCGCATGCGCGTTTTGATCGATTGTGGCGCCAAGGATCTTTTCAGCACCGCCAACAGCCAGGGCACCCACTTGGGCACGCAGGGCGTCTTTGACGCTGTTCAGTTCCTGTTCGATCTCGGCTTGAGCCTGAGCCTTCACACGGTCAGCTTCGACGCGAGCCTGTTCACGGGCTTCCTCGACAAGCTGAGCAGCGCGTTTCTTGCTTTGCTCAATGATTTCGGCTGCCTGTGCCTTCGCTTCACGCAGTTGCTGACCCGCTTTCTCTTGGGCCAGCTCCAGGTCGCGAGCTGCGCGGTTGGCAGCGTCCAAGCCGTCGGCAATCTTCTTTTGGCGCTCTTGCAGGGCAGTGATGACCGGAGGCCATACATACTTCATGCAGAAGAGTACAAAAATCAGAAAAGCAACGGATTGGCCAATCAGGGTTGCATTAATGTTCACGCCAACACCTCGCTCGGTCTTTGTCCATCACACCAATCAACTCGTGGAAACGAGTGATTAGCCGGCGATCTGACCAACGAAGGGGTTCGCGAAGGTGAAGAACAGAGCGATACCAACACCGATCATGGTTACGGCGTCGAGCAGACCGGCAACGATGAACATTTTGACCTGCAGCATCGGAACCATTTCAGGCTGACGAGCAGCGCCTTCCAGGAACTTGCCGCCCAGCAGGCCGAAACCAATGGCGGTACCCAGAGCACCCAGGCCGATCAGCAGAGCAACAGCGATAGCGGTCAGACCAACTACAGTTTCCATCTTTCCTCCCGACTTTTACGTCGTATTGGTTAGGTTTTTTAGTTTGAAGCGGTAAAACAAATCGTTTGGTACAGCATGCCCTTGCGGACTTTTTAAGCCCTCCCCCCAAACGAGCGGGGAAGGCTATCAGACACGCCAGGCGGTCTTAATGGTTATCTTCGTGAGCCATCGACAGGTAGACGATGGTAAGCATCATGAAGATGAAGGCTTGCAGGGTGATGATCAGGATGTGGAACACAGCCCACGCCCACTGCAGCACCACACCCAGGCCGCTGAGCCAGAGAATGCCGGCGCCGAACATCACGGCGATCAGGATGAACACCAGCTCGCCGGCGTACATGTTGCCGAACAGACGCAGTGCCAGCGAGATCGGCTTGGCGATCAGGGTGACGAATTCCAGCAGGAAGTTGACCGGAATCAGCAGGATCTGCACGAAGATGTTCTTGCTGCCGAACGGGTGCAGGGTCAGCTCACCGATGAAGCCGCCCAGGCCCTTGACCTTGATGCTGTAGAAGATGATCAGGGCGAACACGCAGAAGGCCATGGCCAGGGTCGCGTTCGGGTCGGTGGTCGACACGGCGCGGAACGGAATGTGCGAGTCACCGGAGATCAGGATGGCCAGCTGAGGAATCCAGTCGACCGGTACCAGGTCGATGGCGTTCATCAGGAACACCCAGACGAAAATGGTCAGCGCCAGCGGAGCGATTACCGGGCTACGGCCGTGGAAGGAATCCTTCACGCTGCCGTTGACGAAGTCCACCAGCACTTCAACGAAGTTCTGCAGGCCGCCTGGTTGGCCGGAAGTCGCCTTCTTGGCCGCCATGCGGAAGATGAACAGGAAGATCAGACCCAGCGCGACGGACCAACCCAGGGTGTCCAGGTGGAACGCCCAGAAGCCCATTGCCTTGGCTTCTGCAGCCGAATGGGCGAAGCCCCAGCTGCCGTCTGGTAGTTGACCGTAGGTCAGGTTCTGCAAGTGGTGCTGGATATAGCCCGAAGCGGTTTCTGCTGCCATGGTTGCCTCAAACGCCCTAAGGTCTCGAAAGTCTTTTATTCATCAGCAGGGGCGCGAACCAGCTGACCAAAAGGGTCAACACGAAGACGCCGAATACTGCTAACGGCGCCAGTGGCTTCACTCCTGCGAAGGTCAGTGCAAAAAGCACTGCCGTCAAAATCATCTTGCCTGCCTCGCCAGCGTAGAACGACTTGACGATGGCTTGTGCCGCCCGGGCCCCGCTGAAGCGAAAAGCCTTCCAGGCGAAATACACATTGGGTAGCCAGGCAATCAAACCTCCGCAAAGGCCTGAATATCCACTGACCGCCCCTTTCCACTGCCACAACACCAAGGTTGCCAGCAGCAGTACGACGAATTGAGCCAGCAGTACCGGGAAAACCGCCCAGCGATGGAAAGGCAGGCGGTTTGGCGTGCGGATTTCCATCACAACTGCTCCTCGGAAGTCGACCAACAAGTCAGTTATGACTTGGCATAATTTGTGCCGACAAAATGCGCGCAGAGTATAGGGGTGGATTAACCCCTATTCAACTCTTCGTAGTGATTTCCGACTGCACGCTACAACGGGAATTGTTTCAACGGATGTGAGCCAGCACGCCTTGCAACTCGTCAAGCGAGTTGTAGCGAATAACCAACTGACCTTTGCCCTTGTTGCCATGACGGATCTGCACGGCCGAGCCCAGGCGCTCTGCGAGCCGCTGTTCAAGGCGTGCGATATCCGGATCAGGTTTGCTCGGTTCGACCGGATCAGGTTTGTCGCTGAGCCACTGACGGACCAGTGCCTCGGTTTGGCGCACGGTGAGGCCACGTGCGACAACATGACGCGCCCCCTCCTCCTGACGGTGTTCTTCCAGGCCGAGCAATGCGCGGGCATGGCCCATCTCCAGGTCGCCATGGGCGAGCATCGTCTTGATCGCCTCGGGCAGGGTGATCAGACGCAGCAGGTTGGCCACGGTTACCCGCGACTTGCCCACGGCATCGGCCACCTGTTGCTGGGTCAGCTCGAACTCCTGCTGCAGGCGCTGCAAGGCCAGGGCCTCTTCCAGCGGGTTGAGGTCTTCGCGCTGGATGTTCTCGATCAGCGCCATGGCGATGGCGGCTTCATCGGGCACTTCGCGGACCATGGCCGGGATCTTGTCCAGGCCAGCCTGCTGGGTGGCGCGCCAGCGGCGTTCACCGGCAATGATCTCGTAGCGGTTGCCATCGATCGGGCGCACCACGATCGGCTGCATCACGCCATGATTGCGAATCGAGTGCGCGAGCTCTTCCAGCGCCTCCGGGTCCATGTCCCGCCGCGGCTGGTACTTGCCACGCTGGATCAGCTCGACCGGCAGGTGTTGCAGTTCTTTCTGGTCGATCTTCACAGCCTGCTCTTCGAGCGCGCTGACGGAAGGACCACTGAGCAGTGCATCCAACCCACGTCCGAGACCCCGTTTCTTGACGGCCATACGGATTCCTTAAGTTGTTTGTGCAGTGCGGGATTGACGGCGTTGACGGCGTACCAGTTCCCCAGCCAGGGCCAGATATGCCAGCGCGCCGCGCGATTGCTTGTCGTAGGCCAGTGCCGGCATGCCGAAGCTCGGGGCCTCGGCCAGACGAATATTGCGCGGAATGACCGTGTCGTACAGCTGCGGGCCAAAGTGCTCCTTCAGCTGCGCCGAGACATCGTTGTTCAGGCTCAGGCGCGGATCGTACATGGTCCGCAGCAGGCCCTCGATCTTCAGCTCCGGGTTCAACCGGGCGGCGATGCGCTTGATGTTATCCACAAGATCGCTGAGACCTTCCAGTGCGTAATACTCGCACTGCATCGGGATGATCACGCCATCGGAGGCGACCAGGGCGTTGAGCGTAAGCATCGACAGCGATGGAGGGCAGTCGATGAGGATGTAGTCGTAGTTATCGCGGATCGGCGCCAGGGCATTGCGCAGGCGGCTCTCCTTGACCTGCATTTCCAGCAGTACCACTTCGGCGGCGGTCAGGTCACGGTTGGCCGGCAGCAACTGGAAACCACCGTGCTCGGAGTAATGCATGGCCTGGGCCAGGTCGCATTCCCCGATCAACAGGTCGTAGACCGAGTGCTCGAGCTCGTGCTTGTCCACACCGCTGCCCATGGTGGCGTTGCCCTGCGGATCGAGGTCGATCAGCAGCACACGACGCTTGGTCGCGGCCAACGAGGCGGCGAGATTGATACAGGTGGTTGTCTTGCCCACACCACCTTTCTGGTTCGCGATTGCGAATACCTTAGCCATTGTTGCGTGTGTTCCCAGTCATGCCTTGCGGCGCAGTATCAGCAGATGGCGCTGGCCCTGGCAACCTGGAACGGTCAGGGCCTGCTCGCTTTCCACTGTGAAGTCTGCGGGCAATGCTACCAGTTCATCGGCAGGATGCAGCCCCTTCATTGCAAGCCATTGCGTCCCGGTGTCGCCCAGGTGGCGGGTCCAGTTGGTAAAGTTCTCCATGCTGCTGAAGGCGCGGGAGATGATTCCGCTGAATGGTTGTGTCGGCTGGAAGGCTTCGACCCGGCTGTGGATAACCGTGAGGTTGTCCAGCTTGAGTTCCATTTTCACCTGGGTCAGGAAACGGGTCTTCTTGCCATTGGCGTCCAGCACCGTCACGCGCTTGTGAGGATGCAGGATAGCCAACGGGATACCGGGCATGCCACCGCCACTTCCGACATCCAGCCAGTTGTCACGCTCGCTGTGGATAAACGGCATGACACTCAGGCTGTCGAGCAGGTGACGCGACACCATCTCGTCGGGGTCGCGCACGGCGGTGAGGTTGTAGGCTTTGTTCCATTTGATCAACAGGGCCAGGTAGCCGAGCAGCTTTTCATGATGCTCGGCGTTCAGCTCGACACCGAGCTGGCGCGCACCTGTGGACAACTCTTCAGCGTGTTGCGGGGTGACCAGGGAACTCAAGCGCTTTGCTCCAATTCGCGGCCAGCGCCGCGTTTTTTCAAGTGAATCAGCAACAGGGAAATCGCCGCCGGGGTCACGCCCGGAATGCGCGAAGCCTGGCCCAGGGTTTCCGGACGGGTCTGGCCCAGCTTGCCCTGGATTTCCTTGGACAGGCCGGAAATCGTCGAGTAATCGATATCCACAGGCAGGCGGGTGTCTTCGCTTGCGCGCAGGCGAGCGATTTCATCCTGCTGGCGGTCGATGTAACCGGCGTACTTGGTGCGGATCTCGACCTGCTCGGCGACCTGTGGATCGATCGCTTCGCCACCGGTTGCCTCGATCAGCCCGGCGTAGTCGATTTCCGGGCGGGCCAGCAGGTTCAGCAGGCTGTACTCGTGGCTGAGCGGGGTGCCGAACTTATCCACAATGGCCTGGCCTTGCTCGGTGTTCGGGCGTACCCAGGTCGACTTCAGGCGCTGCTCCTCGCGCTCGATGCCCTCGCGCTTGGCGCAGAAGGCGGCCCAGCGCTGGTCGTCGATCAGGCCAAGCTCGCGGCCCTTTTCGGTCAGGCGCAGGTCGGCGTTGTCTTCGCGCAGGATCAGGCGGTACTCGGCACGCGAAGTGAACATGCGGTACGGCTCCTGGGTACCCAGGGTAATCAGGTCGTCGACCAATACGCCGATGTACGCTTCATCGCGGCGTGGGCACCAGCTGTCACGGCCCCGCGCCCGCAGCGCGGCGTTGGTCCCGGCCAGCAAGCCCTGGGCGCCGGCTTCTTCGTAACCGGTGGTGCCGTTGATCTGGCCGGCGAAGAACAGGCCGCCGATGACTTTGGTCTCGAGGCTGTACTTGAGGTCGCGCGGGTCAAAGTAGTCGTACTCGATGGCGTAACCCGGGCGCACGATATGGGCGTTTTCCATGCCTCGGATCGAACGCACCAGCTCCAGCTGCACGTCGAACGGCAGCGAAGTGGAAATACCATTGGGGTACAGCTCATGGGTGGTCAGGCCTTCCGGCTCGATGAACACCTGGTGGCTTTCCTTGTCGGCGAAGCGGTGAATCTTGTCTTCGATCGACGGGCAGTAGCGCGGGCCGACACCTTCGATCACACCCGAGTACATCGGCGAACGGTCGAGGTTCGAGGCGATGATTTCATGGGTGCGCGCATTGGTATGGGTAATCCAGCAGCTCACCTGGCGTGGGTGCATCTGGGCATTGCCCATGAACGACATCACCGGGATCGGCGTATCGCCTGGTTGCTCGGTCATTACCGAGAAGTCCACCGAACGGCCATCGATGCGTGGCGGGGTACCGGTTTTCAGACGGCCGACGCGCAGGGGCAGTTCACGCATGCGGTGGGCCAGGGCGATCGAAGGCGGATCACCGGCGCGGCCACCGGAATGGTTTTGCAGGCCTATGTGGATAAGCCCGCCGAGGAAAGTACCGGTGGTCAGTACCACCGATTCGGCGAAGAAACGCAGGCCCATCTGGGTCACCACGCCTTTGACCTGGTCCTGCTCGACGATCAGGTCGTCGCAGGACTGCTGGAATATCCACAGGTTCGGCTGGTTTTCCAGGATTTCACGCACCACTGCCTTGTAGATGGCGCGGTCAGCCTGTGCACGGGTGGCGCGTACAGCCGGGCCCTTGCGGTTGTTCAGAACGCGGAACTGGATGCCGCTCTTGTCGGTGGCTAGCGCCATGGCGCCGCCGAGGGCATCGATCTCTTTGACCAGATGGCTTTTGCCAATACCGCCGATGGCGGGGTTGCAGCTCATGTGACCGAGGGTTTCCACGTTATGGGTCAGCAGCAGGGTTTTCACCCCCATGCGTGCGGACGCAAGCGCAGCCTCGGTACCGGCATGGCCGCCGCCGATGACGATCACTTCAAAACGGGAAGGGAAATCCACCACGCACCTCGTGCCTGTTTTTGCGAATAGAGAAGGTAAGCGGACAAGTATAGGGACTTCACACCCTTTAAAGAAACCGTCTGAGCAAAATTTGACCAGTCTGTGGATGAATGGCAGACAACAGAAATCAAAGAGGAAAAATTTAAAAAAGTTTTGTTTTTATGTTTATTCTTATGCACAGCCCTATCTGTGGATAAAGTCTTGCAGCCCAATATTGCCGCTACTTCCAAAGAATTTAAACCCTGTGGCTGGAGTGCCATGAGGGCTCTGGATAACACGATTTAGCCTGTGGATTAAATGGCTGTTTACCCACAGGCGGGTTTGTCCTCAGAAAAAAAACCCGCTTATCAACGGAGCTGAAGGCGAGTTTTCCACAGGGCTCCTGAGAGCAGATTGGTGTCGGCGAATGAAAAAATGTGAACCTGCACCGGCCTCTTCGCGGGTTCACCCGCTCCCACAGGGTTCTGCACAGCCTTCAGGTGCGGCGCGATTTCCGTAGGAGCTGTGAAATTTGAGGCAAAAAAAAGCCGCTCCCGAAGGAGCGGCGCTTGGCCTTGCCTGGCTGTGGATTACTTGCCGATGCAGAAGCTGGAGAAAATCCGCCCCAGCAGGTCATCCGAGCTGAATGCCCCGGTAATTTCCCCCAGGGCCTGCTGCGCCTGGCGCAGGTCTTCTGCCAACAGCTCACCCGCACCAGCCAGGGTCAGTTGTTCACGACCGTGCTCCAGGTGCTCGCTGGCCTGGCGCAGGGCATCCAGATGGCGCCGGCGGGCGCTGAAACCACTCTCAGCCGTCTGTTCATAACCCATGCAGGCCTTCAAGTGGTCGCGCAGCAGTTGTAGGCCTGCATCATCCCCTTTGGCACTGAGGGTGATCGTTACATGGCCGTCATCGCACTGTTCCAGCGCTACCCGCTCACCACTCAGGTCGGCCTTGTTGCGAATCAGCGTGACCTTGGCCGGGTCTGGCCGCTGGTCGAGAAATTCGGGCCACAGGGCGAACGGGTCGCTAGCCTCGGGCGCGGTGGAGTCCACCACCAACAACACCCGGTCTGCCTCGCCAATGGCCTTCAACGCGCGTTCCACGCCGATCTTTTCCACATGGTCATCGGTGTCGCGCAGACCGGCAGTATCGACCACGTGCAGCGGCATGCCGTCGATGTGGATATGTTCGCGCAGGATGTCCCGCGTGGTACCGGCGATATCGGTGACGATGGCCGCTTCCCGCCCGGCCAGCTGGTTCAGCAGGCTCGACTTGCCGGCATTCGGCCGACCGGCGATGACCACGGTCATGCCGTCACGCAGCAAGGCCCCCTGCCCGGCTTCACGCTGTACTTTGGACAACTCGTCCCGCACCGTATCGAGCATCGCCAGCACGTGGCCGTCGGCGAGAAAGTCGATTTCCTCCTCAGGGAAGTCGATCGCCGCCTCGACGTAGATGCGCAGCGCAATCAACGCCTCGGTCAGGAAATGCACGCGCTTGGAGAACTCCCCCTGTAGCGAACGCAGGGCATTGCGCGCGGCCTGGCTGGAACTGGCCTCGATCAGGTCGGCAATGGCTTCTGCTTGGGCCAGGTCGAGCTTGTCGTTGAGGAACGCGCGCTCGCTGAACTCGCCAGGGCGGGCCAGCCGGCAACCCACTTGTACACAGCGCTGCAGCAGCATATCCAGCACCACCGGGCCACCGTGGCCCTGCAGTTCCAGCACGTCTTCGCCGGTGAACGAATTCGGCCCGGGGAAGAACAGCGCAATCCCTTCGTCCAGCACCAGCCCTTCCTCGTCGCGGAACGGGCCGTAATGGGCATGGCGCGGAGTAAGCGTCCGGCCGGTGATCAACTGGCCTGCCTTGGCAGCCAGAGGGCCGGATAACCTGACAATACCCACACCGCCGCGGCCCTGGGCGGTGGCGATGGCGGCGATGGTTTCACGCACAGTGTTCATGCTGGAAAGCCTCTACGACAAAAACGACAGATAGCAAAAACGCCCCACTAGGGGGCGTTTTTTATTCACAGGCTAGCGCAGTAGCCTGTCAAGCAGCAGCTTTTTTGCTGGCTGCTTCGATGCTGCGGGTGATGTACCACTGCTGTGCGATCGACAGGCAGTTGTTCACAACCCAGTACAGCACCAGACCAGCCGGGAACCACAGGAAGAAGAAGGTGAAGATGATCGGCATCATTTTCATCACCTTGGCCTGCATCGGATCCGGCGGCGTCGGGTTCAGGCGCTGCTGGATGAACATGGTGGCACCCATGATGATCGGCAGGATGAAGAACGGATCCTTGATCGACAGGTCGGTAATCCACAGCATCCATGGGGCCTGGCGCATTTCCACGCTTTCCAGCAGTACCCAGTACAGGGCCAGGAACACGGGCATCTGCACCAGGATCGGCAAGCAGCCGCCCAGCGGGTTGATCTTCTCTTTCTTGTACAGCTCCATCATCGCCTGGGACATCTTCTGGCGATCGTCACCGAAGCGTTCCTTCAGTGCAGCAAGCTTCGGCGCAACGGCACGCATGCGCGCCATCGAACGGTAGCTGGCAGCCGACAGCGGGAAGAACAGGCCTTTGATCAGCATGGTCAGCACGATGATCGACCAGCCCCAGTTACCCAGCAGGCTGTGGATATGTTGCAGCAGCCAGAAGATCGGCTGGGCGATGAACCACAGGAAGCCGTAGTCGACGGTCAGTTCCAGGCCTGGGGACAACTCTTTCAGCTTGGACTGGATTTTCGGGCCGGCGTACAGCATGGCGCTGGTTTCGACCTTGCCGCCAGCAGGAACACTGATAGCCGGGCCGGTGTAGCCGATGATGTAGTTGCCTTGGCTGTCCTTGCGGGTCTGGACAACGTTGTTGTCCGACTTGGCCGGAATCCAGGCGGTAACAAAGTAGTGCTGCAGCCAGGCAACCCAGCCGCCGGACACATTTTCTTTCAAACTACCTTTGTCGATGTCCTTCATCGAGACCTTTTTGTAAGGCTCGGAAGCAGTCCACAGGGCGGCACCCAAATAGGTAGCGGTACCGGTGGCGGTGCTCGATGACGGATCGGAGCTTGCGTCACGTTTGAGCTGGGCAAACATGTTGCCGCTCCAGGCCTGGCCGCTCTGGTTGTCGATCAGGTAGCTGACGTTCAGGTCGTACTCACCACGCTTGAAGCTGAAGCGCTTGATGTAGTTGACGCCGTTGTCGCTGAACTTCAGGTCGACCACCAGTTGCTCCTGGCCATCGGCCAGCTGGTAACTCTTCTTTTCGGCAGCGTACAGCGGGCGACCTGCTGGACGGGCGTCCGGACCGTTGACGCCGGTCAGGCCGCTTTGTGCCAGGTAGACACGCTCGCCACCGTTGTCGAACAGCTGGAACGGAATGTCCGGGTGGTCCTGACGGCGCGGGTACTTCGGCAGGTTCAGCTGGACGATGTCACCACCGACCGGATCGATAGCCAGCTCCAGAACATCGGTCTTGACCCGGATCAGGTCCTTGCTGACCGCGGCCGGTGCCAGTTCGGCTGCGCTGGTTTCAGCGTTGGCACTTGGTACATCGGCGCTGGCGCCGGCATTACCAGCCGGTACGCCATCCGGCAAGCCCGGGGCAACATTGCTGGCAGCAGTATTCTGAGTCGGCAGGGCAGCCTGGCCGTAGTCCTGGTTCCACTTGAGGACCATGACGTAGGACACGATTGCCAGGGCGACGATCAGGATCGTGCGTTTAATATCCATGATTACTCGGCTATCGAAGAAGTTCGGGAGGAAGGAGCGGGAGGAACGGGATCGAAACCGCCGTCGTTCCACGGATGACAACGCCCCAGGCGACGAACGGCTAGCCACCCACCACGCCAGAGGCCGTGGTTTTCAATGGCTTCATAAGCGTAACAGGAGCAACTGGGGAAGAAACGACAGTGATTGGCCATCAGAGGACTAATGGCATAACGGTAAAACTGGATCGGAACGAGTGCCAGTTTACGCATCTTGGCTGTCTACCCCTGCGGAATTGGCGGTAACTGCTGGAGTAGGCCGGCTGCGCGCCAGGCGTTTCCAGAGTTTGCCAAAGTGTTGGTGCAATTCCGGGTTTTCTATCTCACCCAATCCCTTGCGCGCGACGATCACAATGTCCAAGCCGGCAAGCAATTGCTGGTTCAGACGAAAGGAATCGCGCATCAAGCGCTTGAGGCGGTTGCGTTGAACGGCGAGCTTGACGCTCTTCTTGCCGATCACCAGGCCGAGGCGTGGGTGATCGAGGCCGTTCTCGCGAGCAAGGATCAGCAGGTTTTTCCCTGGAACCTTGCCGGTTGGGGAGTCGAAGACCGCTTTGAAATGTCGGGGTGTAAGCAGTCGCTTTTCCCGACTGAAGTCCTGACTCACCACCTGTGCCGAAAAATCAAATGGCCAGACGCTTACGGCCTTTGGCACGACGACGCGACAGAACAGCACGGCCGTTCTTGGTAGCCATACGGGCACGGAAGCCGTGGGTGCGCGCGCGCTTGATGGTGCTTGGTTGGAAAGTACGTTTCATGGCGTGTTACCTGGTTTGTCGACGACGGGCCGGGATGGCCCCCTTTTTAAGAGACCGGCGATTCTAGAGAAAGCAAGCCCGTAGGTCAATTTCCAACCAGTCTTTCCATATAGAGCACGTGATGGACGGTGCCTGCTCGTCCATCGCCAAGGGGTGCTTGATCGGCCACACGAATTGGGGACAACATGAAAAAAAAGAAGAGACATATAAAAAGCTTTTCTGAAGAACTTATAACTCTTAAGTGGATAACCGTCTGTGGATAACCTGCTTTAGGCCTGAAAATACGGGCTATACAGAGGTTTGAAACTATGTTGTGAACCGGTGCTGCGCTTGTTTTTTTCGTGCTCGTAAGCTGTGGATGAAAATGCCGCTTATCCACAGCTGGGTTATCAACAGGGCTGACCCTCGGCTTGTGCATAGCCCTCATGGTCGGTTATCCACAGGGCTTATTCACAGTGTGATGAAGCCGTTTAGGTCGATAAATGGCTGTTTTGTCACGGTTCCTAGCGTGTCCACATGTGGATAACTGAACGCTCGACCGGTACAATGGCGGTTTGTTTTTGCCTCATCCGGCTTTCAAACTCAGGGGATATCCGTGTCAGTGGAACTTTGGCAGCAGTGCGTGGAGCTTCTGCGCGATGAACTGCCTGCCCAGCAATTCAACACCTGGATCCGTCCGCTACAGGTCGAAGCCGAAGGCGACGAGTTGCGCGTCTATGCGCCTAACCGTTTCGTTCTCGATTGGGTCAATGAAAAGTACCTGGGTCGCTTGCTCGAGCTGTTAGGCGAAAACGGCAGCGGCATTGCGCCTGCCCTCTCCTTGTTGATTGGTAGCCGGCGCAGCTCCGCACCACGTGCGGCGCCCAACGCGCCAGTGAGTGCCGCCGTGGCTGCTTCGCTGGCGCACACCCAGACGCAGGGCCAGGCACAGAAGGCAGTACCGGCAGCGGTCGAACCGGTCGCCGTGACGACGGCCGAGCCTGTACTGGTCGATGAACTGGCCGAGCCATCCTCGCGGGACAGTTTCGATGCCATGGCCGAGCCGGCTTCGGCGCCGGCCGGCAGTGCCCGGACCGAACAGCGTACCGTGCAGGTTGAAGGCGCGCTCAAGCACACCAGCTACCTGAACCGCACCTTTACCTTCGACACCTTCGTCGAAGGTAAGTCGAACCAGCTGGCGCGTGCGGCTGCCTGGCAGGTGGCCGACAACCCCAAGCATGGCTACAACCCGCTCTTCCTTTATGGTGGTGTGGGCCTGGGTAAAACCCACCTCATGCATGCTGTGGGTAACCACTTGCTGAAAAAGAACCCGAACGCCAAGGTTGTATACCTGCATTCGGAGCGCTTCGTCGCGGACATGGTCAAGGCGCTGCAGCTCAACGCCATCAACGAATTCAAGCGCTTCTACCGCTCGGTGGATGCGTTGCTGATCGACGATATCCAGTTCTTTGCCCGTAAAGAGCGCTCGCAGGAAGAGTTTTTCCACACCTTCAACGCCTTGCTCGAGGGTGGCCAGCAGGTAATCCTTACCTCTGACCGCTACCCCAAGGAGATCGAAGGCCTGGAAGAGCGCCTGAAGTCGCGCTTTGGTTGGGGCCTGACGGTGGCCGTCGAGCCACCCGAGCTGGAAACCCGTGTGGCGATCCTGATGAAGAAGGCCGACCAGGCCAAGGTCGAACTGCCGCATGACGCGGCCTTCTTCATTGCCCAGCGTATCCGTTCCAACGTCCGCGAACTGGAAGGCGCATTGAAGCGGGTGATTGCTCACTCGCACTTCATGGGCCGCGATATCACCATCGAGCTGATCCGTGAGTCGCTCAAGGACCTGCTGGCGCTGCAAGACAAGCTGGTCAGTGTGGATAACATTCAGCGTACCGTCGCCGAGTACTACAAGATCAAGATCTCCGATCTGTTGTCCAAGCGTCGTTCGCGTTCCGTGGCGCGTCCACGTCAGGTGGCCATGGCCCTGTCCAAGGAGCTGACCAACCACAGTCTGCCGGAAATCGGCGACATGTTCGGTGGTCGCGACCATACGACCGTGCTGCACGCCTGCCGCAAGATCAACGAACTGAAGGAATCCGACGCGGACATCCGCGAGGACTACAAGAACCTGCTGCGGACGCTGACGACCTGATGGCCGTCTGCGCAGCTAATTGAAGGCAAGGGACTAGACCATGCATTTCACCATTCAACGCGAAGCCCTGTTGAAACCCCTGCAACTGGTCGCCGGTGTCGTCGAGCGCCGCCAGACCTTGCCGGTCCTGTCCAACGTATTGCTGGTCGTGCAAGGCCAGCAACTGTCGTTGACTGGTACCGACCTGGAAGTCGAACTGGTAGGCCGCGTGCAACTGGAAGAGCCGGCCGAGCCTGGCGAAATCACTGTCCCGGCACGCAAGCTGATGGACATTTGCAAAAGCCTGCCGAACGACGCCCTGATCGATATCAAGGTCGATGAGCAGAAACTGTTGGTCAAGGCCGGCCGCAGCCGCTTTACCCTGTCGACCCTGCCAGCCAATGACTTCCCGACCGTGGAAGAAGGCCCGGGCTCGCTGACCTGCAATCTGGAACAGAGCAAGCTGCGTCGCCTGATCGAGCGCACCAGTTTCGCCATGGCCCAGCAGGATGTGCGCTACTACCTCAACGGTATGCTGCTGGAGGTTTCCCGCAACACCCTGCGCGCAGTGTCCACCGACGGCCACCGCCTGGCTTTGTGCTCCATGAGCGCGCCGATCGAGCAGGATGATCGCCACCAGGTCATCGTGCCACGCAAAGGTATCCTCGAACTGGCGCGCCTGCTGACCGACCCGGAAGGCATGGTCAGCATCGTCCTGGGCCAGCACCACATTCGCGCCACCACTGGTGAATTCACCTTCACTTCCAAGCTGGTGGACGGCAAGTTCCCGGATTACGAGCGTGTACTGCCCAAGGGCGGTGACAAGCTGGTGGTCGGCGACCGTCAGGCGCTGCGTGAGGCCTTCAGCCGTACTGCGATTCTTTCCAATGAAAAATATCGCGGTATCCGCCTGCAACTGGCTGCTGGCCAACTGAAGATCCAGGCCAACAACCCCGAGCAGGAGGAAGCTGAAGAAGAAATCAGCGTGGACTACGAAGGTAGCTCGCTGGAAATCGGCTTCAACGTCAGCTACCTGCTGGACGTGCTGGGCGTGATGACTACCGAGCAAGTTCGTCTGATTCTGTCCGATTCCAACAGCAGTGCCCTGCTGCAGGAGGCTGGCAATGACGATTCTTCCTATGTTGTCATGCCGATGCGCCTGTAACCCGTAGCAGGCGAAATGTCCCTTCGACGTATCATGGTCACCGCGGTGCGCAACTTGCACCCGGTGACACTCTCACCCTCCCCCCGCATCAACATCCTTTACGGCGCTAACGGCAGCGGCAAGACCAGCGTGCTTGAAGCCGTGCACCTGCTCGGGCTGGCGCGCTCATTCCGCAGCACCCGCCTGAATCCGGTTATTCAGTACGAACAGTCTGCCTGTACCGTGTTCGGCGAAGTGCAATTGGCCGAGGGTGGTAGCAGCAACCTGGGTGTGTCCCGCGAGCGGCAAGGGGAGTTCACTATTCGCATCGATGGGCAGAATGCGCGGAGCGCGGCGCAGCTGGCTGAACTGCTACCGCTTCAGCTCATCAACCCAGACAGTTTCCGCCTGTTGGAAGGCGCTCCGAAAATACGCCGCCAGTTCCTGGATTGGGGGGTGTTCCACGTGGAACCTCGTTTTCTGCCAGCCTGGCAACGGCTGCAGAAGGCACTGCGGCAGCGGAACTCATGGTTGCGGCATGGTACACTTGACCCAGCTTCGCAAGCCGCCTGGGACCGGGAACTGTGCCTGGCCAGCGCGGAAATAGATGAATACCGTCGCAACTACATCAAGGCCTTGAAGCCCGTCTTCGAGCGAACCCTGAGCGAACTGGTCGAGCTGGACGGGTTGACCCTGAGCTACTACCGAGGCTGGGACAAGGACCGGGAACTGCAAGAAGTACTCGCCTCCTCTCTCCTTCGCGATCAGCAGATGGGCCATACCCAGGCCGGTCCGCAGCGCGCTGATCTGCGCCTTCGTCTGGCTGCTAACAACGCGGCTGACATCCTGTCGCGTGGTCAGCAAAAGCTGGTGGTGTGCGCATTGCGCATTGCCCAAGGCCACCTCGTTAGTCAGGCTCGCCGCGGTCACTGTATTTATCTCGTGGATGACTTGCCGTCCGAACTGGACGACCAGCATCGCCGCGCGCTGTGTCGCTTGCTTGAAGAATTACGCTGCCAGGTGTTCATCACCTGTGTAGATCACGAATTACTGAGGGAAGGCTGGCAGACGGAAACGCCAGTTGCTTTGTTCCACGTGGAACAAGGCCGTATCACCCAGACCCACGACCATCGGGAGTGAAGGCATGAGCGAAAATCAAACGTACGACTCCTCCAGCATCAAGGTGCTGAAAGGTTTGGATGCCGTACGCAAGCGTCCCGGCATGTACATTGGCGACACCGATGATGGTAGCGGCCTGCACCACATGGTCTTCGAGGTGGTCGACAACTCGATCGACGAAGCCCTCGCCGGTCACTGCGATGACATTACCGTCATCATCCACCCGGACGAATCCATCAGTGTGCGCGACAACGGTCGCGGCATTCCGGTCGACGTGCATAAAGAAGAAGGCGTTTCCGCAGCCGAGGTCATCATGACCGTGCTGCACGCTGGCGGTAAGTTCGACGACAACTCCTACAAAGTATCTGGCGGTCTGCACGGTGTAGGTGTTTCTGTTGTGAACGCCCTGTCCGAGAAACTGGTACTGACCGTTCGCCGTAGCGGAAAGATCTGGGAACAGACCTACGTTCACGGCGTACCACAGGCTCCGATGGCGGTTGTCGGTGACAGCGAAAGCACTGGTACTCACATCCATTTCAAGCCTTCGGCTGAAACCTTCAAGAACATTCACTTCAGCTGGGACATCCTGGCCAAGCGTATCCGCGAGCTGTCATTCCTCAACTCGGGCGTTGGCATCCTGCTGAAGGATGAGCGCAGCGGTAAGGAAGAGTTCTTCAAGTACGAAGGCGGCCTGCGTGCATTCGTCGAATACCTGAACACCAACAAGACCCCGGTCAATTCCCAGGTATTCCACTTCAACGTCCAGCGTGACGATGGCGTGGGTGTTGAAGTCGCCCTGCAATGGAACGATAGCTTCAACGAAAACTTGCTGTGCTTCACCAACAACATTCCGCAACGCGATGGCGGTACTCACCTGGTGGGCTTCCGTTCTTCGCTGACCCGTAGCCTGAACAGCTACATCGAACAGGAAGGCCTGGCCAAGAAGAACAAGGTGGCGACCACTGGCGACGACGCCCGTGAAGGCCTGACCGCGATCATCTCGGTGAAGGTGCCGGATCCGAAGTTCAGCTCGCAGACCAAGGACAAGCTGGTTTCCTCGGAGGTGAAAACCGCCGTGGAACAGGAGATGAACAAGTACTTTGCCGACTTCCTGCTGGAAAACCCGAACGAGGCCAAGGCCGTCGTTGGCAAGATGATCGACGCTGCCCGTGCCCGTGAAGCAGCACGTAAAGCTCGTGAGATGACTCGCCGCAAAGGTGCGCTGGATATCGCCGGCCTGCCAGGCAAATTGGCGGACTGCCAGGAAAAGGACCCTGCCCTTTCCGAACTGTACCTGGTGGAGGGTGACTCCGCGGGTGGCTCGGCGAAGCAAGGCCGCAACCGTCGTACTCAGGCGATCCTGCCGTTGAAGGGTAAAATCCTCAACGTCGAGAAAGCGCGCTTCGACAAGATGATCTCGTCCCAGGAAGTGGGAACGCTGATCACTGCGCTGGGCTGTGGTATCGGCCGCGAAGAGTACAACATCGACAAGCTGCGTTATCACAACATCATCATCATGACCGATGCTGACGTTGACGGTTCGCACATCCGTACCCTGCTGCTGACCTTCTTCTTCCGTCAGTTGCCGGAGCTCGTCGAGCGCGGCTACATCTACATTGCCCAGCCACCGCTGTACAAGGTGAAGAAAGGCAAGCAGGAGCAGTACATCAAGGACGACGAGGCCATGGAAGAGTACATGACCCAGTCGGCCCTGGAAGATGCCAGCCTGCACCTGGACGAGTCGGCGCCAGCGGTTTCCGGTGTGCAGCTGGAAGCACTGGTGAATGAATTCCGTAGCGTCATGAAGACCCTCAAGCGCCTGTCGCGCTTGTACCCGGAAGAGCTGACCGAGCACTTCATCTACCTGCCGGAGGTGAGCCTGGAGCAGTTGGGTGACCACGCTGTGATGCAAGCCTGGTTGGCCCAGTTCCAGGAGCGTCTGAACAACAGCCAGAAGTCCGGCCTGGTTTACAAAGCCAGCCTGCGTGAAGACAAAGAGCGCAACGTATGGCTGCCAGAAGTGGAGATCACCTCCCACGGCCTGGCCAGCTACGTCACCTTCAACCGGGACTTCTTCGGCAGCAATGACTACCGTACCGTAGTCAACATTGGTGCCAAGCTGTCCAGCTTGTTGGGCGAAGGTGCTTACGTACAGCGCGGTGAGCGCCGCAAAGCAATCGTCGAGTTCAAGGAAGGCCTGGATTGGCTGATGAACGAGACCACCAAGCGACACACCATTCAGCGATACAAAGGGCTGGGTGAGATGAACCCGGACCAGCTGTGGGAAACCACCATGGACCCGACCGTTCGCCGTATGCTCAAGGTCACCATCGAGGATGCGATCGCTGCTGACCAGATCTTCAACACCCTGATGGGTGATGCAGTCGAGCCGCGTCGTGACTTCATTGAAAGCAACGCGTTGTCGGTGTCGAACCTGGACTTCTGATCCGGTGTAGATCGTCAGACACTGAAAAGCCCGCGGAAGCGGGCTTTTTAGTGTCTGTAGAAATCAGTAACCGCTGAGGATGTTGACGATCACACCGCTGGTGATTGCGACCAGTACATAGTCCCCATTCACATACAACCAGCGGTGATCACGCGGAGGCGCATACAGGTGGCGTGCTTTCCAGTCGGTCACCCAGTAACGGTCGCCACGGTAATGCGGGTCAACCACATGGCCGCGCTGCCACTGCTGATGCGGAACTGGCAAACCCTGTTGTGGGTGGAAGTTCGGGTCACGGTAAGCGGGACCGCGGCCATTGTCATGGCGGCCCTGGTGCTGTGGCTGACCATGGGGCGGGTTGCCTTGGTGCGAAGGGCCGCCATCATGCCGATCAGGTGGACCCGGCTGCGCGAAGCTGGCCAAGGGGGCGCTGAGCATGAGCGCGGCGCAGATCACGGTTAGGGTTTTTTTCATTTGATGCGGTCCTCTGCATGTTGACGCCTGGCGGGAGCTGACAGGTTGCCAGGTTCGGTTAACTGATCAGACCACAATCCTTTCTGTTTAATGTCAGGACAGAGGTAAAGGTCCGGTAAAGGTCCGTGAAGCGCCATCACTGTGGGAGCCTGCTTGCCGGCGATAGGGCCGGCGCAGCCAACGCGTCAATTCAGGCCAAGCTCTTTCAACCGGCGATATAGAGTGCGCTCGCTCAGGCCAAGGTGACGGGCCAGTTCGCTGCGCGAGCCCTTGAACTGTTCCAGTGCCTGCGCCAGTTCACCCAGGTGATTGCGCCGGCCACCTGCCTTGATCGCCCCCGACGGCCCGATATCCTCCGGCAAATGCTCGGGCCGGATCAGCCCGTCATCGGCAAACAGGCGTGCCCTTTCCAGAATGTTGCGCAGCTCGCGAATGTTGCCCGGGAATGGATGCAGCCCAAGCTGCTGCAAGGCATCGTCGCTCAGCCTGGGCGTCGGCTTGCCTGCCATGCGTTGCAGCAGGCTCTGCGCTAGCAGGGGTAAATCTTCCACACGTTCGCGCAATGCCGGCAGGCGGATCGGGAAGCCGCTGATGCGGTAGTACAGGTCTTCGCGGAAGGTGCCGTCTGCCACCATCTGCCGGAGCGGTTTGTGCGTCGCTGAAACAAGACGAAAATCCGAATGCACCGTGCGCAGGCTACCTACCGGGCGAAAGCTTCCGGACTCGATCAGGCGCAGCAGCTTCACCTGCATCGCCAGCGGTACTTCGCCAATTTCATCGAGGAACAGGGTGCCGCCATGAGCCGCTTCGGCGAGGCCGATCTTGCGCTGGTTGGCGCCAGTGAACGCGCCCTTCTCGTAGCCGAACAGCTCGCTCTCGAACAACGACTCGGTCAGGCTGGTACAGTCGACCACAACCAGCGGGCCGTTGGCCCTGGGGCTGCCCATGTGCACCGCGCGGGCGAACAGTTCCTTGCCGGTACCCGACTCACCCTGCAGCAACACCGGGATCTGCGCTGGCGCCGCACGCTGCAGGCTGGCCAGGGCCGCCTTGAACGCTGGCGCCCGGCCGACCAGCCCTTGCTCCTGGGGCTGCGCCGATGCGAGGGTGATGCTGGTCAGGCGTTCGACAAAGGCCACCACCCTGCCCTGTTCATCCAGGATCGGCCGCAGCTCGACATCCACATGCTCGGGGCCGCGTGGCGTGTGATGAATGTGCAACACCCGCTCCGGCACCTTGCTGTGCCATGCCTTGCGCATCGGGCAATGCTCGCCGGCCTGGTCGCAAGGCACGGCGTAGTGGTGCGAGACCTTGTGGCATTTTTCGCCCAATGGCGCCTGCTCATGGCGACTGAACTGGCGGCGATAGGCAGCGTTGGCGGCCAGGATGTTGTAGTCGGTATCCAGCACGATGGTTGGCAGGGCATCGTGCTCAAGATAGGAAACCAGGGCTAGGATGAGGGGGTGGGCTTCAGGCATGACGGCACCGTTTGGATGACCGGCGCAGGGTAACAAGGACTGCCAAACACTGCCATTGGCTGACAGTCGACTGCCAGTTGCACTGCCACTGTCGTCGGCAACTGTCAGCAACGGGCCGGTTTCATTGGCCCGCGCGCGGGAGAATGCCTGGCATGCATCTTGATAAACCTCCTGGCACTGCCTACGCCTGTACAAAGCTGGGCGGATAAATTGGAGAACGTGATGATCATCGGCAACAACCTGCACGTGGACGCCTTTTACGACCAGGCGACCTCGACCATCAGCTATCTGGTCATGGACCGTGAAACCCGCCAGTGCGCATTGATTGACAGTGTGCTGGATTACGACCCCAAGTCCGGGCGTACCTGCACTGCCTCGGCCGACCGCCTGATCCAGCGAGTGACCGAGCTTGAAGCCAGCGTGCAATGGGTACTGGAAACCCATGTGCATGCCGACCACCTTTCGGCGGCGGCCTATTTGAAGGAAAAGCTCGGTGGTCATACCGCTATTGGTGCGCACATAACCCTGGTGCAGAAAGTGTTCGGTGACCTGTTCAACGCCGAGCCCGGCTTCGCCCGCGATGGTAGCCAGTTCGATGTACTGTTCGAAGACGAGGAAGGTTTCCGCATTGGCAACCTGCATGCTCGAGCGCTGCACACCCCGGGGCACACGCCTGCGTGCATGAGCTTCATGATCGAGGATGCTGGCGAGACCGCGGTGTTCGTTGGCGACACCTTGTTCATGCCCGACTACGGTACTGCCCGTTGCGACTTCCCGGGGGCCGATGCCCGCACCCTGTACCGCTCGATCCGTCGCCTGCTGGCCTTCCCCGACCAGACCCGGCTGTTCATGTGCCATGACTACCTGCCAGGTGGCCGCGCCATGCAGTACGTCACCACCGTGGCCGAGCAGCGCGCCAGCAATATTCACATTCACCAGGGTATCGATGAGGAGAGCTTCGTCGCCATGCGTGAAGCCCGCGACAAGACCCTCGACATGCCCGTGCTGATCCTGCCTTCGGTGCAGGTGAACATGCGCAGTGGCCAGTTCCCCGCACCGGAAGAGAACGGTGTGAGCTACCTGAAGATTCCGCTGAACAAGCTGTGACCGCCCTGCCCCATAACCAGATTTCCAGGATTTACCGCCATGCCTGCCTTGTTGTCCCCTGCCAATACCGACCACCACAAAGTGGTCATCGTCGGTGCCGGTGCCGCTGGTATCGCCACTGCTTCCAGCCTGATCAGCCGTGACCCGTCGCTGGACGTGGTCTTGATCGACCCCGCCGAGGTGCATTACTACCAACCCGGCTGGACCATGGTCGGTGCTGGTGTTTTCAAGGCACCAAGCACTGCCCGCACCATGGCCTCGACCATCCCGCGCGGTGTTCGCTGGATAAAGGCACGGGTGCAGGGGTTCGATCCTCTGGGCCAACTGGTCCTCCTCGAAGGTGGCTGCGCCATCAGTTATGAACAGCTGGTGGTCTGCCCCGGCCTCAAGCTGGATTGGGCGGCCATTGATGGCCTTAGCGAGACCCTGGGCCGCAACGGCGTCACCTCCAACTATCGCTACGACCTGGCGCCCTACACCTGGGAGCTGGTGCAGAAGCTCAAGCAAGGCCGCGCCCTGTTCTGCCAGCCACCCATGCCGATAAAGTGCGCGGGGGCGCCGCAGAAGGCGCTGTATCTGTCTTGCGATCACTGGCTGCGACACGGTCACCTGGGGGCTGTGAAAGCCAGCTTCTTCAATGCCGGCGCGGTGTTGTTCGGTGTGGCGGACTACGTGCCCGCACTGATGAAGTACATCGACAAGTACGCTGTGGACCTCAATTTTTCCCACCGCCTGGTAGCCGTGGACGGCCCGAACAAGCGCGCCACTTTCGTGCGAACCTTGGCCGATGGCAGCAGCGAAACCCGTATAGAGGCCTTCGACATGCTGCACGTGGTTCCGCCGCAGGTGGCACCGGACTTCATTCGTGAAAGCCCATTGGCCGACAGCGCCGGCTGGGTCGATGTCGATCCGCAGAGCCTGCGCCATCGGCAGTTCGCCAATGTCCATGCCCTGGGGGACGTGGCCAACACCAGCAATGCCAAGACCGCCGCCGCTGCTCGCAAGCAGGCTCCGGTCGTGGCCAATAATGTGCTGGTGGCCTTGGGCAGGCTGCCTACCCTGGCCCAGTACGATGGTTATGGATCGTGCCCGCTCACTGTCGAGCGCGGCAAGATTGTCCTGGCCGAGTTCACTTATGGAGGCAAGCTGGCACCGAGCTTTCCCAATTGGTTACTCGATGGCCGCAAGCCGACACGCCTGGCCTGGTTGCTCAAGGCGCGGGCGCTGCCACCCTTGTACTGGAAAGGCATGCTCAAGGGCCGTGAATGGCTGGCACGCCCTCAGCCGTTGGTATCCGAGGGTGGGCAGTGATCGAACATCAATTGTTGGGTGCGGGCCTGGGCGCGATCATCGGTGCGGTGCTGGCGTTGACCGGTGCAGGTGGTGGCATTCTCGCAGTGCCTTTGCTGGTGTTTGGCCTGGGGCTGTCGATGGTCGAGGCAGCACCGGTCGGCCTGCTGGCTGTAGGCATGGCGGCGGCGGTGGGTGCTGTGCTGGGCTTGCGTCAGGGTCTGGTGCGCTACCGGGCGGCGCTGTTCATCGCATTGATAGGTGTGGCAGCCGCCCCGTTCGGGCTGATGCTGGCGCACCGCTTGCCGAACGCGCCACTGCAGTTGGTGTTCGCCGGGGTGCTGGTGTACGCCTGCGTGCGCATCTGGCGCAAGGCGGCCAAGGAACTGCGCGGCGAAGCCAATGACGCCCATCGCTACATCGAACCCTGCGTGCTGAACCCGTTGCAGGGCCGTTTGCGCTGGACCCTGCCCTGCGCGCGCGCCCTGGCTTTCACCGGCGCATTGGCCGGGCTGCTGTCCGGCCTGCTCGGCGTGGGCGGAGGCTTTGTCATCATCCCGGCCCTGAACCGCTATACCAACCTGCGTATGACCAGCATCGTCTCCACCTCGCTGGCGGTAATCGCCCTGGTTTCCACCGGCAGTGTGGTCAGCGCCAGCCTGGCGGGGGTCATGCATTGGCAGGTTGGCGCCCCGTTTGCAGTCGGCGCGGTGCTCGGCCTGCTGCTGGCGCGGCCATTGGCGGCCAGGCTGGCCGGGCCGCGCTTGCAGCAGATGTTTGCCGTGGCCGGTTGGGCGGCGGCCCTGCTGCTGGCCGGCAAGGCGCTACTGGGCTAGCAGCTCGCTCTGTTCCGCCGCGCACAGCGCCAGCAGGTAGTCCCACACCACCCGCAGGCGCACCGACTTGTGCAGTTCGCGGCGGGTGCAGATCCAGTAGCTGCGCTGGATGGTTTCGCCAGGCAGCACGCGCACCAGCGTCGGGTCGTGGCGGGCCATGTAGTTGGGCAGTACGGCGATGCCCAGCCCGGCGCGGGCGGCGGTTTGCTGGGCGATTACGCTGGTGCTGCGAAACACCACGTTGGGTGCCCGGCAGAAGCTGTTGAGAAACAGCAGTTCCTGGCTGAACAGCAAGTCGTCGACGTAGCCGATCCAGTTGTGCCGGGCCAGGTCCTCGCGGTTGCGCAGCGGGGGCGCACGGTCCAGGTAGGCCTGGCTGGCGTACAGGGCCAGGCGATAGTCGGTGAGCTTGCGGGTGATCAGCAGGTCGGCGTTGGGCCGTTCCAGGTGGATGCTGATCTCCGCCTCGCGGTTGAGGATGCTGACGAAGCGCGGCACCGCCACCAGCTCCACTTCCAGGCCTGGATAGCGGTCGAACAGCGCATTCATGCGCGGGGTGAAGAACATGATGCCGATGCCTTCCGTCACCCCCAGGCGAATCTTGCCCAGCGGAGTGATGGCCTGGGTGATTTCTTCCTGCGCCAGCAGGGCGACGTTTTCCATGGCTTCGGCGTGCTTGAGCAGGGCCTGGCCCGAGGGGGTCAGTTCATAGCCCTGGGCATGCTGCACGAACAGCGCGGTACCCAGGCATTGCTCGATGTTCTCGATGTGCCGGGCCACGGTGCTGTGAGTGGTGTTGAGGCGCTTGGCGGCGGTAAGCAGGCGGCCGCTGCGCTGCAACTCGAGGAAAAACCGCAGATCGTTCCAGTCGAACATGCTGATCCTTTTTTGCAGTTCGTTCCGGCCTCTTCGCGGGCACGCCCGCGAAGAGGCCAGTACAGACTTACCACTGTGCTAAAACGCACAGCGGCTGCGCGAAATCTCGTGTTTCCTCCACGAAATTACTCACTAAGATGGATCGGGACAAGAATAATAATCAGGCCCGAGGTTGCACATGCCATCAGCCGATGCTGTCTTCGACTACGTGGTCGTAGGGGCCGGTCCCGCCGGTTGCCTGCTGGCCAATCGCTTGTCCGCCGACCCTTCCTGCCGCGTACTGCTGCTGGAAGCGGGTGGCCGTGACAACTATCCCTGGATCCACATCCCCGTCGGTTATCTCTACTGCATCGGCAACCCGCGCACCGACTGGTGCTTCAAGACCGAGGCTCAGCCCGGCCTGGGCGGTCGTGCGCTGGGCTATCCACGCGGCAAGGTGCTGGGTGGCTGCTCCTCGATCAACGGCATGATCTACATGCGCGGCCAGGCCGCCGACTATGACCGTTGGGCTGAGCAAGGCAACGACGGCTGGGCCTGGCAGGACGTGCTGCCGTTGTTCAAGGCCAGTGAAAGCCACTTCGCCGGCGCCAGCGAGCACCACGGTGGTGAAGGCGAATGGCGGGTCGAGCGCCAGCGCTACAGTTGGCCGATCCTTGATGCCTTCCGCGATGCCGCCGAGCAAAGCGGCATCGGCAAGGTCGAGGACTTCAATACTGGCGATAACCAGGGTTGTGGATACTTTCAGGTGAACCAACGCAGCGGTGTGCGCTGGAACGCCTCCAAGGCCTTCCTGCGGCCGATCAAGGACCGCCCCAACCTCACCGTGCTGACCGGCGTCCAGGTTGACCAGGTGCTGCTCAACAATACCCGTGCACGGGCGGTGAAGGCGTTCTGGAAAGGTGCCTGGCACGAGTTTGCGGGGCGTCGCGAGATCATCCTCTGTGCGGGCGCGGTGGGCTCACCCGGTATTCTGCAGCGCTCCGGCATCGGCCCGCGCCAGTTACTGGAAAGCCTGGGCATTGGCGTGCGTCATGACATGCCAGGCGTTGGCGGCAACCTGCAGGATCACCTGCAACTGCGCCTGATCTATCAGATCCGCAATACCCGTACCCTGAACCAGATGGCCAACAGCCTGTGGGGCAAGGTGGGCATGGGCCTGCGCTACCTCTATGACCGCAGCGGCCCGCTGGCCATGGCGCCAAGCCAACTGGGTGCGTTCGTGCGTTCGAGCCCGGAGCAGGCCACCGCCAACCTGCAATACCACGTGCAGCCGCTGTCACTTGAGCGCTTCGGTGAGCCACTGCACCCGTTCCCGGCCTTTACCGCCTCGGTGTGCAACCTGCGCCCGGCCAGTCGCGGGCGTATCGATATCCGCAGCACCGACATGAACAGCACGCCGCTGATCGACCCCAACTACCTCAGCGACCCCCAGGACCTGCGCGTCGCCGCCGATGCCATTCGCCTTACCCGGCGTATCGTCCAGGCCCCAGCCCTCGCCGCGTTCGACCCAAAGGAATACCTGCCGGGTCCAGCCCTGCAAACAGAAGAAGAGCTGTTCGAAGCTGCCGGCAAGATTGGCACCACAATCTTCCACCCGGTCGGCACCTGCCGCATGGGTAATGGCGAAATGGACGTTGTGGATAACCAGCTGCGCGTACACGGCATCCCCGGCCTGCGCGTGGCGGACGCCTCGATCATGCCGCAGATCACCTCTGGCAATACCTGTTCACCCACCCTGATGATCGCCGAAAAGGCGGCGCAACTGATTCTCAAAGGAGCTGCCACCCAGACCTATCTGAACGAAGACGCGATACCGACGCCCTGACCCCCGGGTGCGTGCAGTACCGGCAGCTAGCGGTCAGAAGCTGCCGACAGTGGAACAACAAGAATAATCACTGTGGCCTGCGGGCCGAGGACAGCAACGATGTCGGATTACATCCAAGAGCAGGGTGCGGTGGCCAGCAGCTCCAGCCGCCGTGAAGAACGCAAGATCATTTTCGCGTCATCCCTCGGGACAGTTTTCGAGTGGTATGACTTTTTTCTCTATGGCGCACTGGCAGCGGTCATCAGCAAGCAGTTCTTCGCTGGCGTGAACGACACCACCGCCTTCATCTTCGCCCTCATGGCTTTTGCCGCCGGCTTCCTGGTGCGGCCGTTCGGCGCGCTGGTGTTCGGCCGTCTGGGCGACATGATCGGGCGCAAGTACACCTTCCTGGTCACCATCGTGCTGATGGGCCTGTCCACTTTCGCAGTGGGGCTGTTGCCCACCTACGCCAGCATCGGCATCGCTGCACCGATCATTCTGGTGATCCTGCGCATGCTGCAGGGGCTGGCACTGGGCGGTGAGTACGGTGGTGCGGCCACCTACGTGGCCGAGCATGCGCCGCCTGGCAAGCGCGGCTTCCACACCGGTTTCATCCAGTCCACCGCCACCCTCGGCCTGCTGCTGTCGCTGGTGGTGGTGCTGGGCAGCCGCTATATCAGTGGCGACCAGTTCGAAACCTGGGGCTGGCGCCTGCCGTTCCTGCTGTCGATCGTACTGCTGGCGATTTCCACCTGGATCCGCATGAGCATGCACGAGTCGCCGGCGTTCGTGAAAATGAAGGCCCAAGGCAAGGTCAGCAAGTCGCCGATCCGTGAGTCGTTTACCTCCTGGCCGAACCTGAAAGTTGTGCTCACCGCCCTGTTCAGCATCAACGCCGGGCAGGCCGTGACGTTCTACACGGCGCAGTTCTATGTGCTGTTCTTCATGACCCAAATGCTGAAGATGGACCCGGCCCAGGCCAACACCCTGCTGATCATTAGCGTGGTCATTGGTGCGCCGTTCTTCGTGTTGTTCGGTTGGTTGTCCGACCGTATTGGCCGCAAACCGATCCTGATGCTCGGCTTGCTGCTGGCCACGGTGCTGTACTTCCCGCTGTTCAAGGCGCTGAGCCACTACGCCAACCCACAGATCGACGCGGCCAGCCGCCAGGCGCCGATCGTGGTCACTGCCGACCCGCAAGGCTGCACCTTCCAGTTCGACCCGGTGGGCAAGGCGCGTTTCGATAGCCCTTGCGACAAGGTCAAGACCTTCCTGGTCAAGCAGGGCCTGCCGTACAGCTCGGTGGATGTGGCCGGCAGCGATGTGGTGGTGAACATCGGTGACAAGACCATCAACGGCTTCGACGAAGCGGCCATGCGTGCGGCGGTGGAGCAGGCTGGTTATCCGGCTAAAGCCGACCCTGCGCAGGTCAACCAGGTGATGGTGGTGGTGCTGATCGTGGCGATGATCCTGATCGCAACCATGACCTACGGCCCACTGGCGGCAGTGATGGTCGAGCTGTTCCCGACCCGCATCCGCTACACCTCGATGTCGCTGCCCTACCACATTGGTAACGGCTGGTTCGGTGGCTTCCTGCCAACAGTGTCGTTCGCGCTGGTGGTGTATACCGGGGATATCTTCTACGGGCTGTGGTATCCGGTGCTGGTGACCGGCGTCAGCCTGGTGGTTGGGATCTTCTGCCTGAAAGAAACCAAGGATGTGGATATCGACAAGATCTGACGCAGCTCAAGGCCTGCACCAAATGCTCAGGCGCTGAAGCGCTTGTTGTGGGAGCGGCCTTGTGTCGCGATTGGGCTGCGCAGCGGCCCCAGGATTTCAGCTGTGATGCATGAATTGCTGGGGCCGCCTTGCGGCCCTTTCGCGACGCAAGGCCGCTCCCACAGTCTTCTCCCACAGAGGGTGCAATCCTGCTACCGAGCCCATAAAAAAACCGGCTGTAAAAGCCGGTTTTCTTATGCCCCAAAAAAAACTTATGCACGATTTTCAGAAAAATGTCATACACAGAAATAAACAGTTAATTCAAACACTTAGCTATCACTTCAGGCATTTAATCCAAAAACAGTTCACAAGTTATCCACAGATGGTCAGGCCATCTGCTCCTGGGGATTTTCCTCTGCTGGCGGCAGCGAACCCATGGCCCGTTGGGTCGCTTCGTTCCACGCCGCGGCGCGGTCGTTGAGCTCGGCGATGGCCCGTGGTCCGGTCCCGTTGGCGTACATCGGTTCGCCAATCACCACCTCGATGGTACCAGCGCGCTTACCCCAACCTGTCTTCGGCCAGAACTTGCCGGCGTTGTGGGCAATCGGCAGCACTGGCAGCCCGGCATTCACTGCCAGCGCGGTACCGCCACGGGAGAACTTGCCCATGGTGCCGAACGGCACGCGGGTGCCCTCCGGGAATATCAGCACCCAAGTCTTCTGCTTGAGCAGCTCATCACCCTTGCTGGCTACCTGGCGCAGAGCTTCCTTGGGGTTATCGCGGTTGATTGCGATCGGCCGCAGCATGGCCATGGCCCAACCGAAGAACGGCACGTACAGCAACTCGCGTTTGAGCACCTGGCTCAGCGGCGAGAAGTACTGGGAAAGGAAGAAGGTTTCCCAGGTGCTCTGGTGGTTGGACAGGATCACGCACGGTTCATCGGGCACGTTCTCGGCGCCAGTGATCTTGTAGTCAATACCCAGGATGGTGCGCACCAGGAACAACGCGCAACGGCACCAGTACACGTTGATGAACTTGTAGCGCTTGGGGAATGACAGGAACGGCGCGACGAAAAAGCTCAGCGAGCACCACAGCAGCGAACTGGTGCCCAGCAGCAGGTAAAAAAGAAAGATTCTGATCGCCTGCAGGATCGACATAGTGGCTTGTACCATTGCGGGGCATGCCCGCCTGAGAAAAATGCGCCCGAAGGCGCACCGTTTAAATTAGTTCTCTGGCGATAGCTGCCAGATCGTCGAAAATCAGTGTAGTTTCAGGGACGCCTTTTTCCAGAGTCCGCTCGCCCTTGCCGGTTTTCACCAGCACGGGTTGTGCACCGACGGCCAGGGCGGCCTCCAGGTCACCTTTGCTGTCGCCAACGAACCAGACGCCTTCAAGGCCGACCTGGTAATGCTCGGCGATCGCCCGCAGCATGCCGGGCTTGGGCTTGCGGCAATCGCAGCCTTCATCCGGCCCGTGCGGGCAATACACGATGTGGCCCACCTCGCCACCCTGCTCGGCCACCAGCGCACGCAGGCGCGCGTGCATGGCCTCGAGGGTTGTCAGCGCGTAGTAGCCCCGGGCAATACCGGACTGGTTGGTGGCCACGGCCACCGTCCAGCCTGCCTTGCTCAACTGCGCGATCGCTTCGACCGAGCCAGGGATCGGCACCCACTCGTCCAGCGTCTTGATGTAGGCGTCGGAGTCGTAGTTGATTACCCCGTCACGGTCGAGAATCAGCAGTTTCAAGGCTTACCCCAGCAGCGAAATGTCGGCCACGCCCAGGAACAGACCGCGCAGGCGGCTGAGCAGGGCATAACGGTTGGCGCGTACCTTGGCATCCTCGGCGTTGACCATCACCGCCTCGAAGAAGGCATCGACCGGATCACGCAGGGCTGCCAGGCGGGCCAACGATTCGCTGTACTGGCGTGCAGCAGCCATCGGTTGCACAGCCTGGTCGGCCTGCTGGATGGCCGAGTACAGGGAGAACTCGTTGGCGTTGTCGAAGTACTTCGGCTCGACGTGATCGGCGATGGCGCCTTCGGCCTTGCTCAGCAGGTTCGAGACGCGCTTGTTCACCGCGGCCAGGGCCTCGGCTTCCGGCAGCTTGCGGAAGGCTTGTACAGCCTGTACGCGCTGGTCGAAGTCCAGGGCAGAACCTGGTTGCAGGGCACGTACCGACAGGTAGGTGGCCACGTCGATGCCTTCGTCTTCGTAACGCGCACGCAGGCGGTCGAAGATGAACTCCAGCACCTGCTCGGCCAGGCCGGCGGCCTTGACCTTGGCGCCGAACTGCTTGACCGCGAACTCGACCGCGCCGGTCAGGTCCAGGTCCAGCTGTTTCTCGATCAGGATACGCAGCACGCCCAAGGCGGCACGGCGCAGGGCGTACGGGTCCTTGCTGCCGGTTGGCAACATGCCGATGCCGAAGATGCCGACCAAGGTGTCGAGCTTGTCGGCGATGGCCACGGCAGCACCGGTGAGGGTCTGTGGCAACTCGGCGCCAGCACCGCGTGGCATGTACTGCTCGTTCAGGGCCAGGGCCACGTCTTCCGGCTCACCGTCATTGAGCGCGTAGTAGTAACCGGCAACGCCCTGCATTTCAGGGAATTCGCCGACCATTTCGGTGGCCAGGTCGCACTTCGACAGCAGGCCGGCACGGCCGGCGCGCTGGGCGTCGCCGCCGATCAGCGGGGCGATGAAGGCGGCCAGTTTGGAAACGCGCTCTGCCTTGTCGTATACGGTACCCAGCTGAGCCTGGAACACCACGTTCTTCAGGCGCTCGTTGAAGGTTTCCAGCGGTTGCTTCTTGTCCTGCTTGAAGAAGAACTCGGCATCGGTCAGGCGTGGGCGCACGACCTTCTCGTTGCCTTGCACGATCTGTTTCGGATCGCGGCTCTCGACGTTGGCCACGGTGATGAAGCGCGGCAGCAGCTTGCCTTCGCTGTCCAGCAGGCAGAAGTACTTCTGGTTGTCCTGCATGGTGGTGATCAGGGCTTCCTGCGGCACTTCGAGGAAACGCTCCTCGAACGAGCACACCAGCGGCACCGGCCACTCGACCAGGGCGGTCACTTCGTCCAGCAGCGCCGGCGGCACGATGGCGCTGCCTTCCTGCTGCATCGCCAGCTCGGCGGTACGCTTGCTGATCAGCTCGCGGCGCTCGGCGAAGTCAGCCAGCACGTAGGCTTTGCGCAGGTCTTCGACGTAGTTGGCCGGGGTGGTGATGACCACGTTTTCCGGGTGGTGGAAGCGGTGGCCACGGGATTCACGGCCGGCCTTCTGCGACAGGATGGTGCAGTCGACCACCTGATCGCCCAGCAGCATCACCAGCCATTGGGTCGGGCGCACGAACTCTTCACGGCTGGCCGCCCAGCGCATGCGCTTGGGAATTGGCAGGTCGTTGAGCGAATCTTCGACGATGGTCGGCAGCAGGCCGCTGGTGGCCTTGCCCGGGATGTGCTGGGAGAAGCGCAGCTTGGGGCCGCTCTGGTCGATTTCCGACAGCTCCACGCCGCATTTCTTGGCAAAGCCCAAGGCAGCCTGGGTCGGCTCGCCGTCTTTGAAAGCAGCCTGCAGGGGTGGGCCGTCGATGTTGATGCTACGGTCAGGCTGCTGCACGTCCAGCTGGCGGATCAGCACGGCCAGGCGACGCGGCGCGGCGTATACCTGCTTGCCGGTGTAGTTCAGGCCAGCGGCCTGCAAGCCTTTCTCGATACCGGCCAGGAAGGCTTCACCGAGGCTGGCGAGGGCCTTCGGTGGCAGCTCTTCGGTGCCCAGTTCTACCAGGAAATCTTGAGCACTCATTGTGCAGCCTCCAGCTTAGCCAACACTTCGTCACGCAGTTCAGGGGTAGCCATCGGGAAGCCCAGGCGTGCACGGGCTTGCAGATAGCTTTGTGCCACGTCCCGGGCCAGGGTACGTACACGCAGGATGTAGCGCTGGCGCTCGGTTACCGAGATGGCGCGGCGGGCATCCAGCAGGTTGAAGGTGTGCGAGGCCTTCAGGACCATTTCATAGGTCGGCAGCGGCAGCTCCAGCTTGATCAGGCGGTTGGCTTCGCTTTCGTAGAAATCGAACAGTTCGAACAGCTTCTCGACGTTGGCGTGTTCGAAGTTGTAGGTCGACTGCTCCACCTCGTTCTGGTGGAACACGTCGCCATAGGTGACCTTGCCGAACGGGCCGTCGGCCCACACCAGGTCATACACCGAGTCGACGCCCTGGATGTACATGGCCAGGCGCTCGAGGCCGTAGGTGATTTCACCGGTGACCGGGTAGCACTCGATGCCGCCTACCTGCTGGAAGTAGGTGAACTGGGTGACTTCCATGCCGTTGAGCCAGATTTCCCAGCCCAGGCCCCAGGCGCCGAGGGTCGGCGATTCCCAGTTGTCTTCGACGAAGCGAATGTCGTGGACCAGCGGGTCCAGGCCGATGGCTTTCAGCGAGCCGAGGTACAGTTCCTGGAAGTTGGCCGGGTTGGGCTTCAGTACCACCTGGAACTGGTAGTAGTGCTGCAGGCGGTTGGGGTTTTCGCCATACCGCCCGTCGGCAGGGCGACGGCTAGGCTGCACATAGGCGGCGTTCCAGGTTTCTGGACCGACGGCGCGCAGGAATGTAGCGGTGTGGAAAGTGCCGGCGCCTACTTCCATATCGTAGGGCTGAAGCACCACACAACCTTGCTCGGCCCAGTAGTTCTGCAGGGCGAGGATCAGGTCTTGGAAGGTACGCACGGCTGGCGTAGGCTGGCTCACGAAATTCACCTGTATCTGGGGATGCGGATGTAAAGAGCGGGAGTATAACCTGATTCGCCTCGCCCTCTACTCATTGGAGCCTTATGCCACGCTGCTTTTGGTGTACCGACGATCCGTTGTACCAGGCCTACCATGACCAGGAATGGGGAACGCCCCAGCGTGACCCGGCATTGCTGTTCGAGATGCTTTTGCTCGAAGGGTTCCAGGCGGGGCTTTCGTGGATCACCGTATTGCGCAAACGCGAGCGTTATCGCGAGGTGATGCACGGCTTCGATCCGGTGAAACTCGCCGTCATGAGCGACGAACGCATCGAGGAGTTGATGCAGGATGCCGGCATCATCCGCAACCGCCTCAAGCTCAAGGCTGCCAGGCGTAACGCGCAGGCCTGGCTGGCTGTGGATAACCCTGCCGAATGGCTGTGGTCGTTTGTTGGTGGTGCGCCGAAGATCAACCATTTCAGCGATCGCAGCGAAGTGCCGGCGGTTACCGACCAAGCCAAGGCCATGAGCAAGGCCCTGCAGAAAGCCGGCTTCACTTTCGTTGGCCCGACCATCTGCTACGCCTTCATGCAGGCCACCGGCATGGTCATGGACCACACCACCGATTGCGATCGCTACGCCGCCTTGTTGCGCTGAGGGGTTACAATGCGCGCCTTGCTGAAATAAGGAATTCGCCTGTGGAAAAGTTCAAGGGCGCCCTGATGGTCGGGGTGCTGCGTCTGTTTGCCAAGCTGCCCTGGGGCGCTGTGCAGCGCGTCGGCGCCGGTATCGGCTGGCTGATGTGGAAGATCCCCAACGGCTCGCGCAATGTCGTGCGTATCAACCTGGCCAAGTGCTTCCCGGAGATGGACCCGGTCGAGCGCGAGCAGCTGGTGGGCCGCGCGTTGAAGGATATCGGTAAATCCTTCGTCGAAAGCGCCTGTGCCTGGATCTGGCCGCCGCAGCGCTCGCTGGAGCTGGTCAAGGAAGTGCACGGCCTGGAAGTGCTGGAGCAGGCCCTGGCCTCGGGCAAGGGCGTGGTTGGCATCACCAGCCACCTGGGTAACTGGGAAGTGCTGAACCACTTCTACTGCAACCAGTGCAAACCAATCATCTTCTACCGCCCGCCGAAGCTGAAGGCGGTGGATGACCTGCTGCGCGAGCAGCGGGTGCAGATGGGCAACCGCGTGGCGCCTTCGACCAAGGAAGGCATCCTCAGCGTGATCAAGGAAGTGCGCCGTGGTGGCCAGGTGGGTATTCCTGCCGATCCGGAGCCGGCGGAGTCTGCGGGGGTATTCGTGCCGTTCCTGGGAACCCAGGCGCTGACCAGCAAGTTCGTGCCGAACATGCTGGCCGGGGGCAAGGCGGTGGGGGTGTTCCTGCATGCCCTGCGGCTGCCGGATGGCTCGGGCTTCAAGGTGTTCCTGGAGGCGGCGCCGGAAGAGATGTACAGCACCGACGTGACGGTGTCGGCGGCGGCGATGAGCAAAGTGGTCGAGCGCTATGTGCGCGAGTACCCGAGCCAGTACATGTGGAGCATGAAGCGCTTCAAGAAGCGCCCGGCCGGCGAGGCGCGCTGGTACTGAGTTATCCACTGCTCTTCCAGTAGGCTGAATGCACTTCTGCCTGTGGTAGCAGGTACCTTGTGGGAGCGGGTTTACCCGCGAATGCAATGTTGGCTTCACCGGCGCATTCGCGGGTGAACCCGCTCCCACAGGGACCGCGTCAGCTTGAGATTTTGTCGAGCTTCTTCAGGAACACAGTCATCTCTTTCTCGGCCTGCTTGTCCCCATGGGCCTGCGCCGCGACGATCCCCTCCTCCCAGGCCTTGCGCGCCGCCGCCAGGTCACCCTGCAGCTGATGCGCCTTGCCCAGCAGCTTCCATGCCGCCGAGTACTTCGGGTCCTGTTCCACGCAGCGCGCCAGATGCACCGCCGCTTCAGCGCCATTGCCTTCATCCAGCCAGGCTTTACCCAGCCCGAACCGGAGCAATGGGTTATCCACACCCTTGGCCAGCATCTTCTCCAGCGATTCGCGCATGCCCTGTATTCCTAGAAGAAACTCAAGCCGACGTGGAACAGCTTCTCCACATCCCGAATATGCTTTTTATCCACAACGAACAGGATCACATGGTCGCCCGATTCGATCATGGTGTCGTCGTGGGCAATCATCACCTCTTCGTCACGAATGATCGCGCCGATGGTAGTGCCCGGCGGCAGGGCGATGTCTTCGATCGCCTTGCCGACCACCTTGCTCGACTTCGAATCCCCGTGCGCCACCGCTTCGATAGCTTCGGCAGCGCCACGGCGCAGCGAGTGCACGCTGACGATGTCGCCTCGGCGCACGTGCGCCAGCAGGGTGCCGATGGTGGCCAGCTGCGGGCTGATGGCGATGTCGATGTCGCCACCCTGCACCAGGTCGACATAGGCCGGGTTGTTGATGATGGTCATCACCTTTCGCGCACCCAGGCGCTTGGCCAGCAGCGACGACATGATGTTGGCCTCGTCGTCGTTGGTCAGGGCCAGGAAGATGTCGGCGTCGGCGATGTTCTCCTCGAGCATCAGGTCCTTGTCCGAGGCGCTGCCCTGCAGCACCACGGTGCTTTCCAGGGTATCGGAGAGGTGCCGGCAACGGGCCGGGCTCATCTCGATGATCTTCACCTGGTAGCGGCTTTCGATTGCTTCGGCCAGGCGCTCGCCGATCTGACCGCCACCGGCGATGACCACACGCTTGTTGGTTTCGTCGATGCGGCGCAGCTCGCCCATCACCGCGCGGATGTCCTTCTTCGCGGCGATGAAGAACACTTCGTCGTCTGCTTCGATCACCGTGTCGCCCCGCGGGGTGATGGGGCGGTCGCGGCGGAAGATGGCCGCCACGCGGGTGTCGACGTTGGGCATGTGTGCGCGGATCTGGCGCAGTTGCTGGCCCACCAGCGGGCCGCCGTAGTACGCCTTCACTGCCACCAGCTGGGCCTTGCCTTCGGCGAAGTCGATCACCTGCAGCGAGCCTGGGTGCTCGATCAGGCGCTTGATGTAGTTGGTCACCACCTGCTCTGGGCTGATCAGCACGTCGACCGGGATATGGTCGTTGTCGAACAGCTCTTCACGGGTCAGGTAGGCCGACTCGCGCACCCGTGCGATCTTGGTCGGGGTGTGGAACAGCGAATAGGCCACCTGGCAGGCGACCATGTTGGTCTCGTCACTATTGGTTACCGCTACCAGCATGTCAGCGTCGTCGGCACCGGCCTGGCGCAGCACTGTAGGCAGCGAGCCACGGCCTTGCACGGTGCGGATGTCCAGGCGATCGCCCAAGTCGCGCAGGCGGTCGCCGTCAGTGTCGACCACGGTGATGTCATTGGCTTCGCTGGCCAAGTGCTCCGCCAGCGTACCGCCTACCTGGCCTGCGCCGAGGATGATGATCTTCATCCGCTACTCCCTACCTTTTGTTCTTATCCGCGTGAGGCGGCGATCTTGATCAGTTTGGCATAGTAGAAACCGTCGTGGCCGCCTTCCTGGGCCAGCAACTGGCGCCCGTGGGGCTGGCGCAGACCGGCTTCGGTGGCCAGGTCCAGCTCACGGGCGCCCGGGGTGCGGGCAAGGAAGGCATCGATCACTTCGGTGTTCTCGGTCGGCAGGCTGGAGCAGGTGGCGTACAGCAGCATGCCCCCCACTTCCAGCGTCGGCCACAGGGCATCGAGCAGTTCGCCTTGCAACGTGGCCAGGGCCGGGATGTCGTCGGCCTGACGGGTCAGTTTGATGTCCGGATGGCGGCGGATCACGCCGGTGGCCGAGCACGGTGCGTCGAGCAGGATGCGCTGGAACGGCTTGCCGTCCCACCAGCTGGCGGTGTCGCGAGCATCGCAGGCGATCAGCTCGGCGTCCAGCTGCAGGCGGTCGAGGTTCTCGCGCACACGGGTCAGGCGCTTGGCTTCGAGGTCGATGGCCACCACGTGGGCCAGGCCGGCTTCGGCTTCCAGCAGATGGCAGGTCTTGCCGCCCGGTGCACAGCAGGCGTCGAGCACGCGCTGGCCGGGGGCCAGTTCCAGCAGGTCGGCGGACAGCTGCGCGGCTTCGTCCTGCACGCTTACCCAGCCTTCGGCAAAACCTGGCAGGCCGCGCACGTCGCAGGCTTCGGCCAGCACGATGCCGTCACGGCTGTACTGGCAGGCGCTGGCGGCAACGCCCGCCTCGGCCAGCAGTGCCAGGTAGGCGTCGCGGCTGTGGTGGCGGCGGTTGACCCGCAAGATCATTGGCGGGTGGGCGTTGTTGGCGGCACAGATGGCCTCCCACTGCTCCGGCCAGAAGGCCTTGAGCGACTTCTGCAGCCAGCGCGGGTGGGCGGTGCGCACCACCGGGTCGCGTTCCATGCCGGCCAGCAGTTCTTCGCCTTCGCGTTGGGCGCGGCGCAGCACGGCATTGAGCAGGCCCTTGGCCCACGGTTTCTTCAGCTTGTCGGCGCAGCCGACGGTCTCGCCGATGGCGGCGTGGGCCGGGATACGGCTGTAAAACAGCTGGTACAGGCCGACCAGCAGCAGCGCCTGCACATCGGTATCGGCGGCCTTGAACGGCTTCTGCAGCAGCTGCGCGGCCAGCAGGTCGAGGCGTGGCTGCCAGCGCGCGGTGCCGAACGCCAGGTCCTGGGTCAGGCCGCGGTCGCGTTCATCGACCTTGTCCAGTTGCGCCGGCAGCGAGCTGTTCAGCGAGGCCTTGCCGCTGAGCACAGCAGCAAGGGCACGGGCGGCGGCGAGGCGTGGGTTCATTGGCCCAGTACCTTGCCGCTGGCGAATTTCTCACGGCGGCTGTTGAACAGGTCGCTGAAGTTCAGCGCCTTGCCGCCGGGCAGTTGCAGGCGGGTCAGGCTCAGCGACTGATCACCGCAGGCGACCACCAGGCCGTCCTTGCTGGCGGAGAGGATCTCGCCGGGGGTGCCTGTCGCTGTGGACACGTTGGCGGCCAGCACTTTCACGCTTTCGCCATCGAGGGTGCTGTGGCACACCGGCCACGGGTTGAAGGCACGGATCAAGCGCTCCAGCTCGGCGGCCGGGCGGCTCCAGTCGATACGCGCTTCGTCTTTGTTCAGCTTGTGCGCATAGGTGGCCAGGGTATCGTCTTGCACTTCACCGTGCAGCGAACCGTCGGCCAGGCCGGCGATGGCCTGGACTACAGCCGGCGGGCCCATTTGTGCGAGGCGGTCGTGCAGGCTGCCGCCGGTGTCTTCGGCGCTGATTGGGGTGGCTACCTTGAGCAGCATCGGGCCGGTGTCCAGGCCTGCTTCCATGCGCATCACGGTCACACCGCTCTCGGCGTCGCCGGCTTCCACGGCACGCTGGATCGGTGCGGCACCGCGCCAGCGTGGCAGCAGGGAGGCGTGGCTGTTGATACAGCCCAGGCGCGGGATATCCAGCACCACCTGCGGCAGGATCAGGCCATAAGCGACCACCACCATCAGGTCCGGCTGCAGCGCGGCCAGTTCGGCCTGGGCTTCGGCGTTGCGCAGGGTCGGCGGCTGGAATACCGGGATGTCATGGGCCACAGCCAGTTGCTTGACCGGGCTCGGCATAAGCTTCTGACCACGGCCGGCGGGGCGGTCGGGCTGGGTGTAGACGGCCACGATCTCGTACGGGCTGTCGAGCAGGGCCTTGAGGTGTTCGGCGGCAAACTCTGGAGTGCCTGCAAAGACGATGCGCATGGAGTTCTCGCTTCAAAAAAGAAAAAGGCTTGCCGGAGCAAGCCTTCTGGAAGGTGGGATCAGGCTTGCTGGCGGTGCTGCTTTTCCAGCTTCTTCTTGATCCGGTCGCGCTTGAGCTGCGACAGGTAGTCGACGAACAGCTTGCCGTTGAGGTGATCGAATTCGTGCTGCACGCACACCGCCAGCAGGCCTTCGCATTCCAGCTCGTACGGCTTGCCGTCGCGGTCCTGGGCCTTGACCCGTACACGCAGCGGGCGGTCGACGTTCTCGTAGAAGCCAGGGACCGACAGGCAGCCTTCCTGGTACTGGCCCATATCGTGGGTCAGCTCTTCGACCGTGGGGTTGATGAAGACGCGCGGCTCGCTGCGGTCCTCACTGAGGTCCATGACCACGACCTGCTTGTGCACGTTGACCTGGGTGGCCGCCAGGCCGATGCCAGGGGCTTCGTACATGGTTTCAAACATGTCGTCGATCAGCTGACGCAGGGCGTCGTCGAACTCCGTCACCGGTTTGGCGATGGTGCGCAGGCGCGGGTCCGGGAATTCGAGAATGTTCAAGATGGCCATAAGGTCAGGCAGTCACTGTGCGTTCGGTTGAAAACTGAGCACACATAATAAAGGGAAACGGGGATTTCAGCACCTGGCAAAGCTCGGCTAGGGTTTCCAAGGGCTGCTTATAGCCCATTCGATGGACAGGTTGTCAAAGCGTTATCAACAAAGTTATCCACAGCTTGAGCCACGTCGATGGCCCCATTTCGATCAAGGATGATCCATATGCAGACCTACCATTCGTCGCCTCTTCCGCCTGCCGAACTGGAGGCGCGATTACGCCTGCACCGGCTGCCGGAAACAGGATTGCGTCGCTTTAACACCTTGCTGGAGGCCTTTGGCAGTGCCTCGTCGGCACTGTGCGCACCGGCCGGTGCCTGGCGCGCATTGGGCATACCACAGGCCACCATCGATGCTCGGCGTAGTGCCGAAGTACGTGAAGGTGCACTGGCCGCAATGGCCTGGTTAGAGCGCCCGGGCCAGCATTTACTGATGTGGGACGGCCCTGGCTACCCGCCACTATTGGCGGAAGTCGACGATGCCCCGCCGCTGCTTTTCGTCGCTGGCGACCCGGCCTTGCTCGAGCGCCCACAGTTGGCAATTGTGGGCAGCAGACGTGCTTCACCCCCGGCGCTCGACACCGCTGCAGCATTTTCCCGTTACCTGGCGCAGGCAGGTTTCACCATTACCAGCGGCTTGGCCGTGGGCATCGACGGTGCCGCTCATCGGGCCGCATTGCAGGCAGGTGGAGGCACGATTGGCGTGCTCGGTACGGGGTTGCAAAAACTTTATCCACAGCGCCACAAGTCGCTTGCGCAAGCGATGATCGACAACGGTAGCGTGCTGGTTTCCGAGTACCCGCTGGATGCCGGGCCGCTGCCCGGCAACTTCCCGCGACGCAATCGCATCATCAGTGGGCTGTCGCTGGGCGTGCTGGTGGTCGAGGCCAGCCTGGCCAGTGGTTCGCTGATCACCGCACGCCTGGCCGCCGAGCAAGGCCGCGAGGTGTATGCCATACCGGGCTCCATTCATCACCCCGGGGCCAAGGGCTGCCACCAGTTGATCCGTGACGGCGCGCTGCTTGTGGAGAGCGTGGAGCAGATATTGGAAAGCCTGCAGGGCTGGCAGAACCTGCCGCCCGCGGTTGTGGATAAATTCGACCATCCCCTGCTAGCACTGCTGCATGCCGCGCCGCAAACCACCGAAAGCCTGGCCCACTGCAGCGAGCAGCCGCTGGCCGATGTGCTGGCGCAGCTGACCGAGCTTGAGCTGGAAGGCCGGGTCAGCAATGAAGCAGGGCGTTGGTTTGCCCGCGCGGGCTAAGTACACTGCTCACAAGCAAGGTATATAGGCGGAGTAACAGAAATGGTGAGCAGTTTTCGTGTGCAACAAGCCGCACGTGAGATCCGGGCGGGCGCAGTGATTGCCTACCCGACGGAAGCGGTCTGGGGCCTGGGCTGCGACCCGTGGAACGAGGACGCGGTGTATCGCCTGCTGGCGCTGAAGTCACGGCCGGTGGATAAAGGCCTGATCCTGGTTGCCGACAACATCCGCCAATTCGACTTCTTGTTCGAGGACTTCCCCGAAGACTGGATCGATCGCATGGGCAGCACCTGGCCGGGGCCGAACACCTGGCTGGTGCCGCATCAGGACCTGTTGCCCGAGTGGGTGACCGGGGAGCATGACACCGTGGCGCTGCGGGTCAGCGACCACCCGGTGGTGCGTGAGTTGTGTGCGTTGGTGGGGCCATTGATTTCCACCTCGTGCAATCCGGGCGGGCGCCCGGCGGCGAAGACCCGGTTGCGGGTGGAGCAGTATTTCCATGGCCAGTTGGACCTTGTGTTGGGCGGGGCGCTGGGTGGGAGGAAGAACCCGAGTGTGATTCGCAACCTGGCCACTGGCGAAGTCGTTCGTCCAGGCTGATACATATCCACAGGCCTGGCCGCGACCTCCTGTGGGAGCGGGCGAGCCCGCGAAGAATCCAGCGCGGTGCCTGGCACGGGCTGCGCCCGTGTTCGCGGGCATGCCCGCTCCCACAGGTCAGGGCCAGGTCCCCCGCAGATTGTTGTGATTTTTTCTCGGATGGCTGGCGGGCGATCGTGTGAGGGCTGACAGGTGCTCGTCGTGAGGGTTTCAGCGCCTGTGAGATCGAGCGCCGCCCGCGCGGCGCTTCGCGGGGCAAGCCCGCTCCCACATTTGTTGCAACGTGCCGAACCTGTGAGGCCATGGTTGCCTGCCTTGGTGCTTGGCTTGAGGCAGGCGGGGCGGCATCAATGCCCACCTCGAAATCCAGCCATGCCAACAAAGCTGACAACCATGGCCTCACAGGCATGGCCACGTTGCAACAAATGTGGGAGCGGGCTTGCCCCGCGAAGCGCCGCGCGGGCGGCGCTCGATCTCACAGGCGCAGGGAACCTCAAGACAGGCACCTGTCAGCCTTAACACGGTCCTCTGCCAATCAAGGCAACAATACAGTCGACCCCACTGTCCTGCGCGCCGACAGCTCTGCCTGCGCCTTGGCCGCCTCGCTCAGCGGATACCGCTGCTGGATATCCACAACCAGCTTGCCGCTACCAATCATCGCAAACAGGTCATCCGCCATGGCCTGGGTATTCTCGGCATTGTTGGCATAGCTCGCCAACGTCGGCCGGGTCACATACAACGAGCCCTTCTGCGCCAGAGTTCCCAGGTTCACCCCGCTCACCGCACCCGAGGCATTGCCGAAGCTCACCATCAACCCGCGCGGCTGCAGGCAGTCCAGCGAGGTCAACCAGGTATCGGCACCCACACCGTCATACACCACCGGGCATTTCTTGCCGTCGGTCAGCTCCAGCACCCGCTTGGCCACGTCCTCACGGCTGTAGTCGATGGTCGCCCACGCCCCCAGCGCCTTGGCCCGCTCGGCCTTCTCCGCAGAGCTCACGGTCCCGATCAGCTTGGCGCCCAAGGCCTTGGCCCACTGGCACGCCAACGAACCCACGCCGCCAGCTGCTGCGTGGAACAGGATCACGTCACCCGCCTTCACCTCATAGGTCTGCTTCAGCAGGTACTGTACGGTCAAACCCTTGAGCATCACCGCCGCCGCCTGTTCGAAGCTAATGTTGTCGGGCAACTTCACCAGGTTGGCTTCCGGCAACGTATGCACCTCGCTATACGCGCCCAACGGGCCGCCGGCATGGGCCACGCGGTCACCCACCTTCAGGCGGGTCACGCCCTCGCCCACGGCCTCGACCACGCCCGCCGCTTCAGTACCTAGGCCCGAAGGCAAGGACGGCGGCGCATACAGCCCGCTGCGGAAGTAGGTATCGATAAAGTTCAGGCCGATCGCATGGTTACGCACACGTACCTGCTGTGGCCCGGGTGGGGCTGGTTCGAATTCCACAAACTGCAGCACTTCCGGGCCGCCATGCTGGCTGAACTGGATACGCTTGGCCATCTCGCACTCCTGTCGTCGTGATCGGGAAAGGCCTTCTATCGGACGCCTTTGCATGATCGCCGTCAACTGCGGCGCGCGGGCTGGCGGTGGTATGCTACGCGGCGAATTCTTCCCTGCCCGTTCCTGGTGACCCGATGACTAGCCGCACCGAGGCCGTGAAAGCCTACCTGCTCGACCTGCAAGATCGCATCTGCTTTGCCCTCGAAACAGAAGACGGCGGCGCCCGCTTCGTCGAGGACGCCTGGGTGCGCGAAGCCGGTGGCGGGGGCCGCACGCGGGTGATCGGCGACGGTAAGGTGATCGAGAAAGGCGGGGTCAACTTCTCCCACGTGTTCGGTGCAGGCTTGCCGCCGTCGGCCAGTGCTCATCGCCCCGAGCTGGCGGGCCGTGGCTTCGAGGCCCTGGGCGTGTCGCTGGTGATCCACCCGCATAACCCGCATGTGCCCACTTCTCACGCCAACGTGCGCTTCTTCATCGCCGAAAAGGAAGGCGAAGAGGCTGTCTGGTGGTTCGGCGGCGGCTTCGACCTGACCCCGTACTACGGCAATGAAGAAGACTGCATTCACTGGCACCGTGTGGCCGAGCAGGCCTGCGCGCCGTTCGGCGCCGACGTGTACCCGCGCTACAAGGCCTGGTGCGACCGCTATTTCCACCTCAAGCACCGTGGCGAGCCACGCGGCATCGGCGGCCTGTTCTTCGATGACCTGAACGAATGGGACTTCGACACCTGCTTCGCCTTCATCCGCGCCATTGGCGATGCTTACATCGACGCCTACCTGCCGATTGTCCAGCGCCGCAAGGGCACCCCCTACACTCCGCAGCAGCGCGAGTTTCAGGAATACCGCCGTGGCCGCTACGTGGAGTTCAATCTGGTCTACGACCGTGGCACGCTGTTCGGCCTGCAGTCCGGTGGCCGCACCGAGTCCATCCTCATGTCGTTGCCGCCGCAGGTGCGCTGGGGCTACGACTGGAAGGCCGCACCCGGCAGCGAAGAAGCGCGCCTGACCGAGTACTTCCTGCAGGACCGCGACTGGCTCGGTCAGTAAGCCTGTGGATAACCTAGGAGCCGTCATGGACCAGTACGTCGTTTTTGGTAACCCCATCGGCCACAGCAAGTCGCCGCTGATCCATCGCCTGTTCGCCGAACAGACCGGTCAGGACCTGGAGTACGCCACGCTGCTGGCGCCGCTGGACGAGTTCAGCGACTGCGCACGCGGCTTCTTCAAGCAGGGCAGCGGTGCCAACGTCACCGTGCCATTCAAGGAAGAGGCCTACCGCCTGTGCGACAGCCTGACCCCGCGTGCCCGGCGCGCTGGCGCGGTGAATACGCTGAGCAAGCTGGCCGATGGCACTCTGCAGGGCGATAACACCGATGGCGCTGGCCTGGTGCGCGACCTCACGGTGAATGCCGGGGTCGAACTGGCGGGCAAACGCATTCTGATCCTGGGTGCCGGTGGTGCGGTGCGTGGCGTGCTAGAGCCGATCCTGGCGCACAAGCCGCAGTCGCTGGTGATTGCCAACCGTACCGTGGAAAAGGCCGAGCAGTTGGCGCGTGAGTTCGATGAACTGGGGCCGGTGGTAGCCAGCGGGTTTGCCTGGTTGCAGGAGCCGGTGGATGTAATCATCAATGCCACTTCGGCGAGCCTGGCCGGTGAGTTGCCGCCGATTGCCGACAGCCTGGTCGAGGCGGGGCGCACGGTTTGCTACGACATGATGTATGGCAAGGAGCCGACGCCGTTTTGCCAGTGGGCCGAGAAGCTGGGGGCGGCCAAGGTGCTGGATGGTCTGGGGATGCTGGCTGAGCAGGCGGCTGAAGCCTTCTTTATCTGGCGTGGGGTACGGCCGGATACGGCGCCGGTTTTGGCAGAGTTGCGCCGGCAGCTGGCTCGCGGCTGAGATTGTCGGGGCCGCTTTGCGGCCCTTTCGCGACACAAGGCCGCTCCCACATTGGATCGGCGTACACCATACCCTTGTGGGAGCGGCCTTGTGTCGCGATGGGCTGCAAAGCAGCCCCAGGATCTCAGCCATCACTCCTCAAACCGGATCGGGCACAACTCCACCCCTTCCAGCTTCTGCAATTCCTCGATCACCTGCGGCCTGGCCCGGTGCAGGGTCAGACTCCCCCCCGCCCGCCGCAACCGCCGCGCCTCGCGGTGCAACATATCCACACCCGAGTAATCGATGAAGTTCACCTGTCGCGCATCGATCACCACATGTGGCCCCTGACAGCGCTGCAAGCGCACTTGCAAGTAATGCGCAGCGCCAAAAAAGATCGACCCGCCCACCCGCAGCACATCGGCCTCCCCTTCCCGGCTCTGCTGCACCCGTGGCCGTGAGGTGCGCTTCAGATAGAAGAACAGCGACGCCAGCACGCCGGCATAGATTGCCGTTTGCAGCTCCAGCAACAAGGTCGCCGCCGCTGTCAGCGCCATCACCAGGAACTCCGAGCGGCTGACCCGGAACAGCGCACGAATCCCCCGGTGGTCCACCAACCCCCAGCAGATCAGCAGGATGCTGCCGGCCATGGCCGGGATCGGCAGGTGAGCGATCAGCCCGGCCCCAGCAACCGTGAACACCGCCACCCACAGCGCCGAGAAAACCCCGGCCATGGGCGAGCGAGCGCCGGCGTCGTAGCTCAGCCCGGAGCGGGTGAAGGAGCCGGAAGACAGGTACCCCGAGAAAAACGCCCCGACGATGTTAGAAAGCCCCTGTGCACGTATTTCCTGGTCAGCGTCGATCAATTGCTCCGAACGTGCCGACAACGAGCGGGCGATCGACAGGCTGGTGACTAGCCCGAGCATGCCCACCGCCACGGCGCTGGGCAGCAGGCGCAGGATCAGTTCCACATCCAGCAAGGGTAGCGGGCTGAAGGGTGGCAGCTGACCGGTGAACGCCGGTACGCGCGGTACATGGCCAAAGAAGCCGGGCAGCAGCCAGGCCAGCAGGCTGACCAAGATCAGGCTTATCAACAGGTTCGGCCAGCGTGGGCGCCAGAATTTGAAGGCCACGCCGAGCACCACGGTGGCCAGGCCCAAAATCAAGGAAGGCAGGTCGACCTCGCCGGCATGGCTGGCCAGGTCCTGCACGGTCTTGAATGCCGTGGCCTGGCTGGGCAGGTCCATGCCCAGCAGGTTGGGCAACTGGCCCAGGGCAATGACGACAGCGGCGCCCAGGGTGAAGCCGAGCACCACGGAATGGGAGACGAAATTGACCAATGCACCAAAGCGCAAAAGTCCCAGCAGCAACTGGAAGATGCCGGCGAGAAAAGTCAGCAGCAGCACCAGGGTGGCATAGTCGCCGCTGCCGGCCACGGCCAGCGGGCTGATGCTGGCATAGAGGACGATGGAGATGGCGGCGGTCGGGCCGCAGATCAGGTGCCAGGACGAGCCCCACAGGCAGGCGATCAATACTGGCACGATGGCGGCGTACAGGCCGTATTCGGCGGGCAGGCCGGTGATCAGTGCGTAGGCGATGGATTGCGGCAGGGCGAGGATTGCACCGCTCAGGCCCACCAGCAAGTCCTGGCGCAGGCTGCGACCCGATTGACGGGGGAGCCAGGTGAGGAAGGGCAGCAGGTGAGTAAGGCGATGCATGGGTTATCCACAATCCTGAAATTGCACTGTCCCCTGTGGGAGCGGGTTTACCCGCGAATGCTGCAGTGAATCTACCGACGCATTCGCGGGTGAACCCGCTCCCACAGGGATAGAGGTTTTGCTTGTGAGGTTACAGTTTGGCTTTGACGGCCTCCAGCGCATTGCCATCGGCTTTGGTAGTCACTCCGGCCAGCCACCCTTCCAGCAACTCGGGATGCGCCTTCAGCCAGGCCTTGGCCGCATCATCGAAGCTGATCTTCTTGTCCACAACCTCGGCCATGATGGTGTTTTCCATGGCCAGCGTGAACTTCAGGTTACCCAGCAGCTTGGCCGCATTCGGGCAGGCTTGTGGATAACCCTTGCGGGTCAGGGTATACACCTCGCCCTTGCTGCCAAACCACTTCTCCCCGCCGCTCAGGTAATGCATCTTCAGCTTCACGTTCATGGGGTGTGGCGTCCAGCCGAGGAAGGTGATGAACTGCTGTTTCTTCACCGCCCGGTCGACCTGCGCCAGCATCGCCTGCTCGCTGGACTCCACCAGCTTCCATTGGCCAAGGTTGAACTCATTTTTGTCGATGATTTCCTTCAACGACAGGTTGGCTGGTGCCCCGGAGCCAATCCCGTACAGCTTCTTGTCGAACTGGTCGGCGTGTTTCTGCAAGTCGGCGAAATCCTTCACCCCGGCATTCCACACATAGTCGGGCACTGCCAGGGTGAATTCGGTTCCTTCCAGGTTGCGCGCCAGTTGCTGCACATCGCCATTGGCGATGAACTTGTCATGAAAGCCCTGTTGGGCCGGCATCCAGTTGCCGAGGAAGGCATCGACCCGGCCGTCCTTAAGGCCGCCGTAGATGATCGGTACGGCCAGGCTGTCGATCTTCACCCGGTAACCCAGGCTCTCCAGGAGCAGGCGGGCCACGGCGTTGGTGGAGGCAATGTCGCTCCAGCCGGGGTCGGCCATTTTCACGGTGCTGCATTGTGCGTCGCTGTCGGCGGCGTGGGCCGTGGCGGTACCCAGGCTCAGGGCCAGGGCGAACACGGCGGCGGAGAATTTGTGCATGGCGGCCTCTCTTCTCAATCCAGGGGGGCGGGCTGTGGATAACGTGCCTTGCGCTCGAGGTCGTCGAGATCGATGTGGTTGCGCATGTACTGTTGGCTGGCGTCCACCAGCGGTTGGTGGTCCCAGCTTTTCAGTTTGCCGATGGCCAGCGCCTCGGCCACCAGGCGGCGGCGCCGCTGGCTGGCCAGAACTTGCTGGCGCAGGCTGGGGATATCCCAACGCTGCTGAGCTTCATCGACAAATGCCTGCAGCAGCGCCTGGTGCTCCGGGCTGCCGGTGAGGTTCTCCCGCTCGTACGGGTCGCGGCTCAGGTCATAGAGTAGGCAAGGGTCGTCTTCGCTGTACACGAACTTGTACGGCCCGCGGCGGATCATCATCAGCGGGCCGACGGTGCCTTCGGCCATGTACTCGCCGATCACTTCGTCATGGCCGCCCTGCCCTTGCAGGTGGCCGACCAGCGAGCGGCCATCCAGGTGCAGGTGGTTATCCACAGTGCCGCCGGCCAGTTCGACCAGGGTCGGCAGCAGGTCGCAGGTCGATACCGAGGCGCTGACCCGGGCTGGCGCGAAGCGCTTCGGCGCGTGCACCAGCAGCGGCACCCGCGCCGACATCTCGAACCAGTGCATCTTGTACCAGAGGCCACGCTCACCAAGCATGTCGCCGTGGTCGCCGGAGAACACGATCAGGGTGTCGTCGGCCAGGTTGCATTCCTCCAGGGTCTGCAGCAGCAGGCCGATGTTGTCGTCGATGTAGCTGCAGGCGCCGAAGTAGGCACGGCGGGCGTCACGGACCTTGTCCACAGGCAGCGGCTTGTTCCACAGGTCGTAGACCTTCAGTAGGCGCTGCGAGTGCGGGTCGAGTTCTGTCTGGGCGAACTCAGCGCGGGGCATGGGGATATCCACACCCTCGTAGCGGTCCCAGTAGCGCCTGGGGATGGTGTACGGGTCGTGCGGGTGGGTCATCGATACGGTCAGGCAGAACGGCCGGCCATCGTTTTCGCGCACATGGTCGTACAGGTACTGGCGCGCCTTGAACACCACTTCCTCGTCGAAATCCAGCTGGTTGGTGCGCACGCACGGGCCGGCCTGCAGCACCGAGGACATGTTGTGGTACCAGCTAGGGCGAGCTTCTGGCTCATCCCAGTTCACCGCCCAGCCGTAGTCGGCCGGGTAGATATCGCTGGTCAGGCGTTCTTCGTAGCCATGCAACTGGTCCGGGCCGCAGAAGTGCATCTTGCCCGACAGCGCGGTGCGGTAGCCCAGACGGCGAAGGTAGTGGGCGTAGGTTGGCACGTCGGCAGGGAAGTCGGCGGCATTGTCGTAGGCACCGATGCGGCTGGGCAACTGGCCACTGACCAGGGTGAAGCGCGACGGCGCGCACAACGGGCTGTTGCAGTAGGCCGAGTCGAACACCACCGCCTGTTCGGCGAGGCGGGTCAGGTGCGGCATCTGGATAGGCGAAGGGGCGTAGATTGGCAGCAAGGGTGCTGCCATCTGGTCGGCCATGATGAACAGGACATTCGGACGCGTCATGGTGGCTTCCATCGTTGAAGGTTATGCGAACCGCTTGCCTACCAAGATGCGACTGTGGATAACATGGGTAAAGCCCATGGCGGGCAATGATTGGGATTAGCCAGGCTTATGTTTGAGCACCTTGCCGAGCTGTCGCTGGATACCTTTCGCGTGTTCGAAGCTGCCGCGCGGCTGCGCGGCTTTACCGCTGCGGCGCTGGAGTTGGGCACCACGCAGCCGGCGGTGAGCCAGCAGGTGAAACGGCTAGAGGCGCAGTTGGGTACGCGCTTGTTCGACCGTATTTACCGTGGCATCGAGCTGACCGAGGCTGGCCAGGTGCTGTTCGAACAGGTGCATCAGGGCCTGCAGGCCATGGAGGACGGTATTGCCCAGGCCAGTGGGCGTGGCCAGCGCGAAGTGCTGCAGGTGGCTACCGACTTCGCCTTTGCGGCGTTCTGGCTGATGCCACGGCTGCAGCGTTTTCACGAGGCTTATCCACAGGTGGACGTGAGCCTGGTGACCGGTGAGCGCAGCCAGGGCATGCTGCGCCCGGACATCGATGTAGCGGTGCTGTTTGGCGACGGTCGCTTTCATCAGGGCGAGAGCCGCTGGCTGTTCGATGAGGAGGTTTTCCCCGTGTGCAGTCCCCGGCTGACTCATGGCAAACCCTTGTCAGCGGTGGCTTTGCAACGATTGCCCTTGCTGCATTTGAAAGGTGAGCAGGCCAGCCGCTGGTTTGACTGGGCGGGGGTGTTTCGCGGGTTTGGCGTGACCAGCCCGCCGCCGGCGGGGCAGTTGCGGTTCGATAACTATACGTTGCTGATCCAGGCGGCAATTGCCGGGCAAGGGGTGGCGATTGGCTGGGGGCACCTGGTGGATGGGCTGGTGGAGCAAGGGTTGTTGTGCCGACCATTGGAGGGGAGTTTGCGTTCGGCGCGCGGGTATTACGCGGTGTTGCCGCCACGCAAGCGGCGTGGTGCGTTGATCCAGCGGTTTGTGGATTGGCTGGAGCGCGAGCGCAGCCTGTGACATCCCCGGGGCCGCTTTGCGGCCCATCGCCGGCAATCTAGACCACGAAGTTCAGATGCTCGCCCCGGTGCAAATCCAGCTCCAGCATATCCACCATCCCCGCCGCGACCCTGGCCAGGTGCCGCAGCGGCTCAGCCAACCCCGGTTCAAGCGTACCCTCGGTGCTGCGAAAATGCTCCATCCCCAACCCGGGCAGTTCCAGCGGGGCATTGATCAGCGTCCAGTGCAGCGCGCTGCGCTGTAACCCGTCCACCACCTGGTCCACGCACTCCCGCTCTACCTCGTTGTACTTGCCCGGCTCATCCAGCACATCGAAATCGCCCACCAGCAACAGCCGGCGTATAGTCGTACGTTTCAGCCCCGCCACCAGCGCCTCGCTCATGCGGGCTTGCCCGGGCAGATCGCCCGGCGCCAGCGCCGACAACAGGGCAATCACCGCCGAACCGCCTGCCGCGCCCTGCTCCGCCTGGTCGGCATTGCTCAGCCCGCCTATCTTGAAATGCAGGCCCGGGCGCGCGGCGTGGCGGTTGAGGTCATCGACCACGGCGGTGACTTCGTGCTGGCGTGACAGCAGCTCTACCATCAGGGCATTGCCCAGGCTGCTTTCAGGCCCGAACAGGACTAGTTTGAACACTGGGGTTTCGGCGTTTTTCACGGCATCATTCCCCTTGCAAGTGGTGATGATTGGACCGCAATCAGGAGTTATCGTGCAGAGGATCAAGGGTTACCACGCCCACGTCTACTACGACGCAGCGACCATGGAGCAGGCCCGTGAACTGTGCGAGGAGGCCTCGCGGCTGTTCCCCGTGACCATGGGGCGCATGCACCAGCAACCGGTCGGGCCGCACCCGGACTGGAGCTGCCAGCTGGCATTCGGGCCGGAGGTAGTGGGGGTGGTGTTGCCTTGGTTGGCATTGTATCGGAATGGGTTGGTGGTGTTCATGCACCCGCTGACCGGGGATGAACTGGCGGACCACCGGGACCATGCGATCTGGATGGGGGCAGTGCGGCCGCTGGATCTGTCGATGTTTGGGGGATAGGTCTCTATAGCCTGTGCCGGCCTCTTCGCGGGTAAACCCGCTCCCACAGGTTTTGCACAGCCTTGGAGAGCGGCGCGGTTCCTGTGGGAGCGGGTTTACCCGCGAAGCAGGTGACGCGGTTCAGCGGCGGGCGCCGCGCACCCCTTCAGCCAGTGCCGAGCACAGGCTCAATACATCATTGACTGCCTGCTCGGCACTCTTGGCCTGGGCAATCTTGTCGACCAGCGCCGAGCCCACAACCACGCCATCCGACAGGCGGGCAATGGCCGCAGCCTGCTCCGGCGTACGAATGCCAAAGCCAACGCTGATCGGCAGGTCAGTATGCCGACGCAGGCGGGCAATGGCTTCGGTGACGTGCTCGGTGGTCGCCGAGCCAGCACCGGTCACACCGGCCACCGACACGTAGTAGACGAACCCGGAACTGCGCTCCAGCACGCGCGGCAGGCGCGCATCGTCGGTGGTCGGGGTGGTCAGGCGGATGAAGTCGATACCCGCAGCCTGGGCCGGTGTCGCCAGCTCGGCGTCGTGCTCTGGGGGCAGGTCGACGATGATCAGGCCATCGACGCCCACTTGCTTGGCTTCGGCCACGAACTTTTCCACGCCAAAGCGGTGGATCGGGTTGTAGTAGCCCATCAGTACGATCGGTGTGGTCTGGTTATCCACACGGAATTCGCGAACCATCTGCAGGGTCTTGGCCAGCGTCTGGCCAGCTTCCAGGGCGCGCAGGGTGGCCAGCTGGATGGCCACGCCGTCAGCCATCGGGTCGGTGAATGGCATGCCCAGTTCGATCACGTCGGCACCGGCCGCCGGCAGGCCCTTGAGGATCTGCAGCGAGGCGTCATAACCCGGGTCGCCCGCGGTGACGAAGGTGACCAGTGCCGAGCGGCCTTCGGCTTTCAGCTCGGCGAAGCGTTGTTCAAGACGGCTCATGCCTGTTTCTCCTGGGCGGCCATGTGGTTCATGACGGTTTGCATGTCTTTGTCGCCGCGGCCCGACAGGCACACGACCATCAGGTGATCCTTGGGCAGCTTCGGTGCGCGCTTGATCGCCTCGGCCAGGGCATGGGAGCTTTCCAGGGCCGGGATGATGCCTTCCAGGCGGCAGGTGGCGTGGAACGCATCCAGCGCTTCGTCGTCGGTGATGCTGACGTACTCGACACGCTTCACTTCGTGCAGGTAGGCGTGCTCTGGGCCGATGCCCGGGTAGTCCAGGCCGGCGGAAATCGAGTGGGCGTCGGTGATCTGGCCGTCTTCGTCCTGCAGCAGGTAGGTGCGGTTACCGTGCAGCACGCCCGGTACGCCACCGTTCAGGCTGGCGGCGTGCTTGTCGGTGTGCACGCCGTGGCCACCGGCTTCGACGCCGATGATCTGCACGCTTGGCTCTTCGAGGAATTCATGGAACAGGCCCATGGCGTTGGAGCCGCCACCGACACAGGCAACCAGGCTGTCTGGCAGGCGGCCTTCCTTCTCTTGCAGCTGGGCGCGGGTTTCCTTGCCGATGATCGACTGGAAGTCGCGGACCATGGCCGGGTACGGGTGCGGGCCGGCCACGGTGCCGATCAGGTAGAAGGTATCTTCGACGTTGGTGACCCAGTCGCGCAGGGCCTCGTTCATGGCGTCCTTCAGGGTACCAGTACCGGCAGTAACCGGGACGATCTCAGCGCCCAGCAGCTTCATGCGGAACACGTTGGCCTGCTGGCGCTCGATGTCGGTGGCGCCCATGTAGATTACGCAAGGCAGGCCGAAGCGCGCGGCAACGGTGGCAGTGGCCACGCCGTGCATACCGGCGCCGGTTTCGGCGATCAGGCGCTTCTTGCCCATGCGCTTGGCCAACAGCACCTGGCCGATGCAGTTGTTCACCTTGTGCGCGCCGGTATGGTTGAGCTCTTCACGCTTGAAGAAGATCTTCGCGCCGCCGCAGTGCTCGGTCAGGCGCTCGGCGAAGTACAGCGGGTTGGGGCGGCCGATGTAGTCGCGCTGGAAGTAGGCGAGCTCTTCAAGGAACTTGGGGTCTGCCTTGGCCGCTTCGTATTCGCGGGCCAGGTCCAGCACCAGTGGCATCAGGGTTTCGGCCACATAGCGGCCGCCGAACGAGCCGAACAGGCCGTTGGCGTCGGGGCCGGGGCGGTATTGGGACTGGGTCATGGGGCGCTCCAGGGCGTAATGAATGAGTGATGGGCTTTACTCTAACCACGGCAAGCCCGGCTGAAAACCGATAAGATTGCGCAAACTTGTCAGGAAAACTCACAGGTAAAATGGCCCACGACCTCCCTCCCCTCAACGCCCTGCGGGCATTCGAGGCCACAGCCCGGCTCAACAGCGTCAGCCAGGCGGCCGAAGCGCTGCACGTCACCCATGGTGCCGTCAGCCGGCAGATCAAGGTGCTCGAGGAGCACCTGGGGATAGCACTGTTCGTGAAGGACGGACGCGGCATCAAACTCACAGATGCCGGCGTGCGCCTGCGCGATGCCAGTGGCGAAGCCTTCGACCGCCTGCGCAGCGTGTGTGCCGAGCTAAGCCGCGATGTCAGCGAGGCGCCGTTTGTGCTGGGTTGCTCGGGCAGCCTGCTGGCGCGCTGGTTCATTCCGCGGCTGGGGCGGTTGCAGGCGGATCTGCCTGAATTGCGCCTGCACCTGTCGGCGAGTGAAGGTGACCTCGATCCGCGGCGGCCAGGGCTGGATGCGCTGCTGGTATTTGCCGAGCCGCCATGGCCGGCCGACATGCAGGTACATGTGCTGGCCGAGGAGCGCATCGGGCCTGTGCTCAGCCCACACTTCGCCGGTTTCGAGCGTTTGCAGGGCGCGCCGGCCAAGGCTTTGCTGGGCGAGGCCTTGCTGCACACCACCTCGCGCCCGCAGGCCTGGCCGACCTGGGCGCTGGAGCAGGGGCTGGAGCCTGCAACCCTCCACTATGGGCAGGCATTCGAGCACCTGTATTACCTGTTGGAAGCTGCCGTGGCCGGGTTGGGTGTGGCGATCGCGCCGCAACCGCTGGTCGCCGATGACCTGCGGGCGGGTCGTTTGAGTGCGCCGTGGGGCTTTTCAGCTACCCCCGCGGCGCTGGCACTGTGGGTGCCCCGGCGCGCCGCGGACGGGCGCGCGGAGCAACTGGCGCAGTGGCTACGGGCAGAACTTGCGCGACAGAGTGCTTAGTCTAGTTGCGCTTGCACAGCAGGTAGGCTGCCAGCAGGCCCAGCGCACCGATGGCAATACCCGCCGTGGTGTACGGGTGTTCCTGAGCGTAATCGCGTGTAGCGATGCCGGTTTGGCGTGTGCGGTGCTTTACTTCCTCGTAGGCATCGCTCAGCAGGCTACGGGAATGGCGGAGGGCGCTTTCGGCGTTGTTGCGGATGGCCTTCACCGACTTCTGGGACTCTTCGGAAGCATCATGCTTGAGATTCTCCAGGGTCTTCAGAAGGCTTTCGATTTCGGCTTCCATGCTTTCCAGGGACGTTTTACGCAGCGAATTGCGGTGCATGTCGACTCTCCTTCGCGTTGTGGGCTGTAGAGGTTGCGACTGCCTGGTGAAGCGAAAGTGCGATCGAACTTTCACCAACGGTGACAGCTCGCAGGTAAACCCGGCCTGCGCTGCTAGGCTGAATCTCACCGTTATTCAAGGAGAGCGCTCATGACCGATCATCACACCTACAAGAAGATCGAACTGGTTGGGTCTTCGACTACCAGCATCGAAGAGGCGATCAACAATGCCCTGGCTGAAGCAGGCAAGAGCATCAAGCACCTGGAGTGGTTCGAAGTGATAGATACCCGTGGCCATATCCGCGACAACAAGGCGGCGCACTTCCAGGTCACGCTGAAGGTCGGTTTCCGTATCGCCAACAGCTGAAACACTGCCGGGCTGGATGAACCCGGCATGATGGGGTATTTAGGAAAGGGGGCGCCTTGACGGGCGCCCTTTCCGATTTCATCTGCACAAGGAACGCGAGTGATGAACAAACTGATTCTTGCGCTGGGCCTGATGACCCTGGCCGGTGGAGCGCTGGCAGCGGGCAAGCCGTGCGAGGAGCTCAAGGCAGAGATTGCGGCCAAGCTGGATGACAAGGGGGTCACCGGCTACAAGCTGGAGATCGTCGACAAGGGCGACCCGGCCGGCAAGGTGATTGGCAGCTGCGAGGCTGGTACCAAGGAAATTGTGTACCGCCGCGGTTAACGGGTTGGATTCTTCACGGGTAAACCCGCTCCCACAGGTACGGTGCCGGTCTCAGGCCCTGTGATACCCCTGTAGGAGCGGGTTTACCCGCGAAGAAGGTCACTCAGTCTTGAGAGCCTGCGCCATCAGTTCATAGGACCGGATCCGGTCCGCATGCTCATACAAATCACAGGTAAAGATCAGTTCATCCGCCCCGGTCTGTTCCAGCAGCACTTCCACCTTGGCCCGCACCTTCTGCGGGCTGCCAATCATCGCCAGGCCGAGGAAGCTGCCCACCGCGTCCCGCTCATGAGGCAGCCACAACCCATCCATGCTTTCCACTGGCGGCTTCTGCATCAGGCTCTGCCCGCGAATCAGCGCGAGGATGCGTTGGTACACCGAAGTGGCCAGGTACTCGGCCTTTTCGTCGGTTTCCGCCACCACCATGGGGATGCCCAGCATCACATAAGGCTTGTCCAGCGTGGTAGAGGGCTTGAAGTGGTTGCGGTACACGCGGATCGCCTCGTGCATTAAGCGCGGCGCAAAGTGCGAGGCGAAGGCGTAGGGCATGCCGCGCATGCCAGCCAGTTGGGCGCTGAACAGGCTGGAGCCGAGCAGCCACATCGGCACCTCGGTGTCGTGCCCTGGCACGGCGATCACTTTCTGATCATCAGTACGCGGGCCCAGGTAGCGTGACAGTTCCTCGACATCATCCGGGAAGTCATCCGGGCCACCAGCGCGGTCGCGTCGCAGGGCATAGGCGGTCATCTGGTCCGAACCCGGCGCGCGGCCCAGGCCCAGGTCGATGCGCCCTGGGTACAGGCTGGCCAAGGTGCCGAACTGCTCGGCGATCACCAGTGGCGCATGGTTGGGCAGCATGACCCCGCCAGAGCCAACGCGAATGCTCGAGGTACCACCGGCCAGGTAGCCGATCAGCACCGCAGTCGCCGAACTGGCGATGCCGTCCATGTTGTGGTGCTCGGCCACCCAGAAGCGGTTGTAGCCAAAGCGCTCGACATGCTGCGCCAGGTCCAGCGAGTTGCGCAGCGACTGCGCCGGGCCGGCGTCGGCGCGTACCGGCACCAGGTCAAGGGTGGAAATCTTCAGGTCACGCAGCTGCGTCATGGAGCCTCCGCAAAGGTGTTTGGCCACAGGCCTTTTCAACTCTGTATGGGCACATTCGACGGATTCAATGCTTGACGTGCGATTGCTCTGAACTTGCCGTAGGCGGCTGGCCTCTGAAGCCATAAGCATGTAACCCGTGACCAGGAGGCATCATGAAAAAGACAGCATCGGCGATCTGGCAAGGTGGCCTGAAGGACGGTAAAGGCCTGCTTTCCACGGAAAGTGGCGCGCTCAAGCAGAACCCCTATGGCTTCAACACCCGTTTCGAGGGCTCCCCCGGGACCAACCCGGAGGAGCTGATCGGTGCGGCGCACGCCGGCTGTTTCTCGATGGCGCTGTCGATGATGCTGGGCGAGGCGGGGTTCACCCCGGACAGGATCGACACCGCTGCCGAAGTGACACTCGACCAGCAAGATGATGGCTTTGCCATCACGGCGGTGCATCTGGTGCTCAGGGCCAAGGTACCTGGGGCGAGTGAGGCGCAATTTTTGGAGATCGCCAACACGGCCAAGGCCGGGTGCCCGGTGTCCAAGGTGTTGAACGCGAAAATCAGCCTGGATGCGGCGTTGGTGGGTTGAAGCAGTGCAATGAGGGCGGTTTGCTGTAGTCTAAACAGCGTCGGCAGCACGCTGCCCTTTCAGGAGCCGTTTCATGATTCGCGTAGCAATCGCCGTGTTGGCTTCCCTGGTCGCCACATCTGCGCTGGCGGCGGTCAAGCCGTGCGAGGAGCTCAAAGCCGAGATCGAGGCCAAGATCCAGGCCCAGGGTGTTTCGTCCTATACCTTGGAAATTGTGCCCAACAGTGAGGTCAAGGACCAGAACATGGTCGTCGGGACCTGCGATGGTGGGACCAAGAAGATCATTTATCAGAAGAATGATCGGTAGATTCAGGATTTTGGGGCTGCAAAGCAGCCCCGGCATTACGGAATGCAGAACACCTCGCTAGGCTCGTTCACCACCACCTTGCGGCTGCCGTCATACAGCAGCACCTGCGGCTCCATCACCGGGGCCCGTGCCTCCAGGCGATAGCGTTCACCGGCCCTGAAGTCGTCAAAGCGTACGGTCAGGTAGCAGGTACGGTCCCTGGGCTGGGTCATGAGGCCTCCCCCATAGATCTCATAATCGAAGCGCACTACCAGTTCGTGCTTGCCCGGGGTCACCTGGAAGTAACGGCCATCATCCAGGCGCTGGCCGTCGAGTCGGTCGGCCATGATCAACCTGCCGGGAGTCATGGTGTACAGGTCGACCCAGGCCTGCTTGGGGTCGACGGGGGGCAAGGGGCTGGCGCAAGCCCCCAGTGCACTGAGGGCGATCAGCATCATGGGCTGGCGCATGGCAAGACTCCACTTGCGATTTACACGCTACAAGCATAGCGCCGTTTGTGCGATTCAGGTGCGCTGGCAGCCTGCAGGCAAGCCCTGGCCAACCAGTTTTTGCTGATGGTCGTAGAGTTTTATCCACGGGCGGAAACCGATGCTGCCAGCCTGCAGCTGGTAGCGCTGGCCGGCACTGAAATCCTTGAAGGTCAGCTTGACCTGGCAATCACGCCACAACGGCTCCTTGACCGGGCCGATATTGCTGGGGGTAACCGGAAACTGGTAGCGCACGGTCAGCTCGTGGCTGCCGGGTTGTACTTCGAAATAACGGCTGTCGGCCCAGTCGCGTTCATCTACCTGCACGGCGTGCAGCGAGGTGTTGTCGTAGGGCGTGAGGTCGATCCAGGCCTGGTTCGGGTCCGGGGCTGGCAAGGTCGAACAGGCGGATATCAGCAACAGTGAGCCGGTGACCAACAGTGCACGCATAGCGAAACGCCCCCTTGGCGAGATAGTCTTGGAGTGAATCGGCCTTGAGCGAGTCAGACAGTCCCGGATGCTTCGACTTATTCTTATGCAGCGCTCAGGCCCTGGGCCACTCGACCTTGTTTTCACCCGTTTGGTTCCGCTGCTGGCGGTGCTCCTGCTGAACGGTTGCAGCAACGCCGCCTACTATGGGCAGTTGGCCGAGGGCCAGTGGCAGTTGTTGCGTGCACGGCAGCCGGTGGAGCAGGTATTGGCCGACCCGGCCACCTCCGCACAATTGCGCGCGCGCCTGGAACATGCCAGGCAGGCACGGGCATTTGCCAGCCAGCAGCTGAAGCTGCCGGACAACCGCAGCTACCGGGTGTATGCCGACCTTCGCCGGCCCTACGTGGTGTGGAATGTGTTCGCCACCCCCGAGTTGTCGTTGCAGCCGGTAACGCACTGCTTCCCGATCGCGGGGTGTGTGGCCTATCGCGGCTATTACCAGCAAGGCGCGGCGCGTGGGGCGGCGGCGTTGATGCGCCAGGACGGCATGGATGTGTACGTGGGCGGCGTGGAGGCCTATTCGACCCTGGGATGGTTCGACGACCCGATCCTGTCGTCGATGGTCGGTTGGAGCGACGAGCGCTTGGCCACGCTGATCTTCCATGAGCTGGCCCACCAGCGTTTCTATGTGCAGGATGACACCGAGTTCAACGAGTCGTTTGCCTCTTTCGTCGAGCAGGAAGGCACGCGGCAATGGCGCGTGGCGCGAGGGCTTGCTGCGGTTGGAGGGGAGCAAGGGCAGCAGCGTGAGCAGTTCATCCGGCTGGTACTGACCAGCCGCGAGCGGCTGCAGACGATTTATGCCGGGCCTTTGGATGATGTGCAGAAGCGGGCGGCCAAGCAGGCAGAGTTCGAGCGACTAAGGCGGGAATACCGGCAGCTGCGGGATGGCCAGTGGGGTGGTGACAAGCGTTATGACGCCTGGATGTATGGGCCGATGAACAATGCCAAGTTGTTGCCGTTCGGGCTGTATGACCAGTGGGTACCGGCGTTTGCGGCGGTGTTCCGCGAGGTTGACGGGGATTGGGCGCGGTTTTATCAGCGGGTGGAGCAGTTGGGGCGGTTGCCGATTGAAGAGCGGAAGGCGGCGTTGCGGCGGTTGATGGTTCGCCGGTGAGATTTTGGGGCCGCCTTGCAGCCCCAATAGCCATCAAGCCTTGAGAAATGCCTGATGCATCTCGGCCAAGGTAGCAAAGTGGTAGGCCGGCTCTTCGGCCATCAACTCTTCCTGGCTACCAAACCCGTACCCCACCGCCACTGCCTGCAACCCATTGCTGCGCGCACCGATCAGGTCATGCTTGCGGTCGCCGATCATCAGCGTCTGCGCCGGGTCCAGCCCTTCTTCATCAAGCAGGTGGCGAATCAGCTCGACCTTGTTGGTGCGCGTGCCGTCCAGCTCACTGCCGTAGATCACCTTGAAGTGGTGGTCGAAGGCGAAGTGCCGGGCGATTTCACGGGCGAATTCCCACGGTTTGGAGGTGGCGATGTACAGCGTGCGGCCCTGGCCGTTCAGGGCCTCGAGCAGCTCCGGTACACCTTCGAATACCAGGTTTTCGTACAGGCCGGTGACGCTGAAGCGTTCCCGATAGAAGTTCACCGCATCCCAGGCCTTGGCTTCGTCGAAGCTGTAGAACTGCATGAAGGCCTGCAGCAGGGGTGGGCCGATGAAGTGCTCGAGGCGGGTCAGGTCCGGCTCGTCGATGCCCAGCTTGGCCAGGGCATACTGGATCGAGCGGGTGATGCCCAGGCGCGGGTCGGTCAGGGTGCCGTCCAGGTCGAAGAGGATGTTTTGCTGGTGCATTTGCAGGGTTCCACTTTGAATGCTGAGTGGTCTTCTTCGCGGGTAAACCCGCTCCCACAGGGATATCACAGGGCCTGAGGCCGGCGCCGTACCTGTGGGAGCGGGTTTACCCGCGAATGCGGTCATTCCGGTTGGTCGTAGCCTTCGGCCAGGTGCTGGTCCTTGAGCTTCACGTAGTTGCTGGCGCTGTAGGCGAAGAATGCGTGTTCCTGGTCGTTCAGCAGCCGGGCCTGTTTCACCGGGCTGCCCATGTACAGGTAGCCACTGACCAGGCGCTTGCCTGGCGGCACCAGGCTGCCGGCGCCGATGATCACTTCGTCCTCGACGATAGCGCCGTCCATGATGGTGCTGCCCATGCCGACCAGGATGCGGTTGCCCAGGGTGCAGCCATGCAGCATGACCTTGTGGCCGATGGTCACTTCGTCACCGATGATCAGCGGGAAACCGTCCGGGTTGAAGGGACCTGCGTGTGTGATGTGCAGCACGCTGCCGTCCTGCACGCTGGTGCGCGCGCCGATGCGGATGCGGTGCATGTCGCCGCGTATCACGGTCAATGGCCAGACCGAGCTGTCTTCACCGATTTCCACGTCCCCCAGTACTACCGCCGAACGGTCGACGAAGGCCCTGGGCCCAACTTTCGGAGTGTGTTGCTGGAAGCTTCGGATGGCCATGATAGCGTCTCTCATCTGTGCCGATAGGCAGGCTGCCTGCTGCGGTCGGCGTCGATTGTAATTAAGATGGGGCAGTGTTTCTTCTGCCAAGGTATCCAAACCGTGAGTGCGAACAACCCGCTTCTGCAGTCCTACGATCTGCCGCCCTTCTCGCAAATCCGTGCCGAACACGTGTTGCCGGCGATCGAAGCGATCCTGGCCGACAACCGTAAAGCCATTGCCGAGATCCTCGAAAAGCAGGGCAAGAACCCGACCTGGGCCGGCCTGGTACTGGCCATGGATGAGCTGAACGACCGCCTAAGTGCTGCCTGGAGCCCGGTCAGCCACCTCAACGCGGTGTGCAACAGCGCGCAGCTGCGCGAAGCCTACGAGTCGTGCCTGCCGGCGCTGAGCGCCTACTCTACCGAACTGGGCCAGAACCGTGCGCTGTTCGAAGCCTATCAGGCACTGATCGACAGCCCCGAGGCCGCCGGCTTCGACGTGGCGCAAAAGACTATTCTCGAGCATGCCCTGCGTGACTTCCGCCTGTCGGGTATCGACCTGCCGGCGGAAAAACAGCAGCGCTACGCCGAAGTGCAGAGCAAGCTCAGCGAGCTGGGCAGCCGTTTCTCCAACCAGTTGCTCGACGCCACCCAGGCCTGGACCAAGCACGTTACCGACGAAGCCGCGCTGGCCGGCCTGACCGATTCGGCCAAGGCGCAGATGGCTGCCGCAGCCCAGGCCAAGGGCCTTGACGGCTGGCTGATCACCCTGGAATTCCCCAGCTACTATGCGGTGATGACCTACGCCAGCGACCGCGCCCTGCGCGAAGAGCTGTACGCTGCCTACTGCACCCGTGCTTCGGACCAGGGCCCGAATGCCGGCCAGTTCGACAACGGCCCGGTGATGCAGGAAATCCTGAGCCTGCGCCAGGAACTGGCCGAACTGCTGGGCTACAAGAACTACGCCGAGCTGAGCCTGGCCACCAAGATGGCCGAGTCCAGCGACCAGGTGCTGAGCTTCCTGCGTGACCTGGCCAAGCGTTCCAAGCCGTTCGCCGCCCAGGACCTGGAGCAGCTCAAGGCCTATGCCGCCGAGCAGGGCTGCCCTGAGCTGGCCAGCTGGGACGCCGGCTACTTCGGTGAAAAGCTGCGCGAGCAGCGTTACAGCGTTTCGCAGGAAGCCCTGCGCGCCTACTTCCCGATCGACAAGGTGCTGAGCGGCCTGTTCAGCATCGTGCAGCGCCTGTACGGCATCGAAATCGCCGAGCTAAAAGGCTTCGACAGTTGGCACCCAGATGTGCGCCTGTTCGAGATCAAGGAAAACGGCCAGCACGTCGGCCGCTTCTTCTTCGACCTCTACGCCCGCGCCAACAAGCGTGGCGGCGCCTGGATGGATGGCGCGCGTGACCGCCGCCGCACAGCCGCTGGCCAGTTGCAGAGCCCGGTGGCCAACCTGGTGTGCAACTTCACCCCGGCCGCGCCCGGCAAGCCGGCGCTGTTGACCCATGATGAAGTCACCACCTTGTTCCACGAGTTCGGCCACGGCCTGCACCACATGCTGACCCGCATCGAGCATGCCGGTGTATCCGGCATCAACGGCGTGGCCTGGGACGCTGTCGAACTGCCGAGCCAGTTCATGGAAAACTGGTGCTGGGAGCCGGAAGGCCTGGCACTGATCTCCGGCCATTACGAAACCGGTGCGGCCCTGCCCCAGGACCTGCTGGACAAGATGCTGGCGGCGAAGAACTTCCAGTCGGGCATGATGATGGTGCGCCAACTGGAGTTCTCGCTATTCGACTTCGAGCTGCACGCCACCCATGGCGACGGCCGTAGCGTGCTGCAGGTGCTCGAAGGCGTGCGCGACGAGGTGTCGGTCATGCGCCCACCGGCGTACAACCGCTTCCCCAACAGCTTTGCGCACATCTTCGCTGGCGGTTATGCAGCGGGCTACTACAGCTACAAGTGGGCCGAGGTGCTGTCGGCTGATGCCTTCTCGCGCTTCGAGGAAGAAGGCGTGTTGAACGCCGAGACCGGTCACGCCTTCCGCGAGGCGATTCTGGCACGCGGTGGTTCGCGCGAGCCGATGGAGCTGTTCGTCGACTTCCGTGGCCGTGAGCCTTCCATCGATGCCTTGCTGCGCCATAGTGGCCTGAGCGAGGACGCTGCAGCATGAGCGAGGTAGCCGTGAACAAGACCAAGAAACGCTTCATTGCCGGGGCGGTATGCCCGGCGTGCAGCGAGACCGACAAGCTGATGATGTGGAACGAAGACGGTGTACCACACCGAGAGTGCGTGGCCTGCGGCTTTACCGACACCCTCAACGAGCAAGGTCTGTCGGTGCCGAAGGAACTCGGCACCCGGGTCAACCATCTGGAACCGAAAGCCGCGCCGGCCAAGGTACAGACCGTGCAGTTCTTCCCCAACCCGAAGCTGAAGAAGCCGGCTGAATAAAGCTGTCATGCCGCCCGGGCGCCGTGCCCGGGTGGTAGATAGTCAGGCCATCTGCTGCACGCTCGCCATGCAAGCTCGCCTGCTCTTTTATACGAGCAAGGTGTTGCACCATGGACAACCCACTTCTGCAAGATAGCCATATCCCTGTCGATTATCCGTCGATTACGCTTCAGAACATGCAAGTTGCCTTCGACCACGTGCTGTTGGCGCACGAGCAAGGCATCGAACGCATCATCCGTGACCAGCAGGCATTGCCTACCTGGGATGACATGGTGCTGGCTGTGGACGGGCTGGATAGTCAGCTTCTGACGGTGTTGTATGCTGCCTCGCCATTGGTTGGGCGGGATGAAGCCTGGGCCGGTGCCATTTTCGACTTCTTCGCCAAGGCCACGGAGCGGTTCGAACAGAAATTCACCAATTCCGCACTGCAGGCCCTGTATGAGCGCTTGGACAACAGCGACATTGGCAAGCAGCTGGATGCCCAGAAACGCGCCACGTTGCACTGGCATCTGCGCAAGTTCACCTCCAGTGGGGCATCGCTCGACCCAGCAGGCAAGGTGCGCCTGGCCGAACTGCTGAAACAGATTGGCGCTGCGCGAGAGGCGTTTCGCATCAACATCAACCGGCCAGGACTGAGCATCACGGATGAATCCGAACTGAGCGGTGTACCTCAACGCATCCGTGACGAGCTGGCTACAAGGGCACAGCAGGCAGGTGAGTCAGGTTGGTTGATTGCATGTGAAAGCGTGGCCACCGACGCCGTGCTCATACATGCTGACAACAGGCAGCTGCGCGAGCGCGTGTACCGGGCTTATAACACCCGAGGCGTTGGCCTCGGCCAACAGCAGGATAATCGCGGGCACCTGGAGCAACTGGCAAGGCTGCTGGAAGAAAAGGCCCACCTGCTCGGCTTTGCCAGCCATCTGGAGCAGAGCCTGCATACGAAGAGCGCGGGCTCGGTTGCCCAGGTGCGCGGCTTTCTTCATGACTTGGCCGATCATGTCCGTCCTGCCATGTTGAAGTGTCGCGCGCAGATCGAACGGCAGGCCGCAGCCAAGGGGCTGGGGAATGTCCAACCCTGGGACATTGCCTACTTGCAGGCTTCGTCGCGCACGGTACTTTCCACCGAAGACTTGCGCGAATACTTCCCGTTGAATGCTGTGGTCAGCGCATTGCAGCAGCTGGCGGAAAAGCTGTTTGGCGTGACGCTGCAGCCTAGGGCGCTGGAAACCTGGGATGACAGCGTGCAACCGTTCGAGGTGTGGCAGGACAACGCCTTTACCGGCTTTCTGTACCTCGACGCCGTACAGCATGCCGGCAAGCAGCCTGACTCGGTGTTCACCACCTACATTCGCAACCGCCGGGTCGATGCCGAGGGGATCTACCAGGCGGCCTCGGTGGTGGTCTACAGCGACGTGCCTGCAGCGCTGCCGGGTAGCCAGCCGTTACTGGACCATCTGTCACTGCGCAAGCTGTTCCATGAGTTTGGCCATGCCTTGCACCATTTGCTGGTGCGCACGACCAACCACGTGATGTCCAACGTCACCGAACTCGGTACCGATGGCGTGGAGCTGTTCGGCAAGCTGTTCGAGCGCTGGGTCTGGGACGCGGATTACCTGGTGGCGATCTCGTCGCACCAGCACGATGGCAGCCAGCTTACCCGGGCGCGGGTCGATGAGTGCCTGCGCCGCTTGCGGCAGCAAGGTGTGGAAGAAACCGCGCGCGACCTGAGCATGGCGCTGTTCGACCTGGACCTGCATGGCACGCCGAATGATGGCCGGTCCCTTGAGCAGCGCCTGGGCGACGCCCGTGAGCGTTGTGGCTACTGGCCCCTGGCCGACTTCGAACACCCGGCGCATGCCTTCGACCATCTGGTGAACGGCTACGACGCCGGCTATTACGCCTATCTATGGTCAGATGTGCACGCCTTCGACCTGTTCACCCGCTTCGAGGCCCATGGCCTGCTGGACCGGGCCACAGGCCGGGCGCTGCAGGAGACATTGCTTGCCCCAGGGGCATCGCGACCGTTACGTGAAGGCATCGAGGCGTTCCTCGGCCGGCAGTCAAGCCAGCTGCCCTTCCTGCGTTGGCATGGCCTTAAGTGAGAGTGCGCTGACCGGAGGTGCTGGAAAGAATCAGGTATGTGCGATACTGTACATGAATACAGTATTCGAGGTAGGCCATGATTCCTCCAGCACCGCAAAAGGGCCGTGGCACAGCGCACAATCCGCACAACCGCTTTGCCCCCAGCCATTCGGTGGCGGAGGATGACGGCTGGTACCAGGAGGTGCCGCAAACCCAGGGCACCGAGGTACGGGTAGAGACGGCCAAATCGGTGATCAGCCGCAATACCTCGCCCGACCTGCCCTTCGACCGCTCCATCAACCCTTACCGTGGCTGCGAGCATGGTTGCATCTACTGCTATGCCCGCCCTTCCCATGCCTACTGGGACCTTTCCCCCGGCCTGGATTTCGAGACCAAGCTGATTGCCAAGACCAACGCCGCCGAGGTGCTCGCGCAACAACTGAGCAAACCGGGGTACGTGTGCGCGCCTATCAACCTGGGCTCCAACACCGACCCTTACCAGCCCATTGAACGTGAGCAGTTGTTGACTCGCCGCCTGCTCGAAGTGCTCCTGCGTTTTCGTCACCCCGTCACCATCGTGACCAAGGGTTCGCTGGTATTGCGCGATCTTGACCTGTTGGCGGAAATGGCCCGTCAACGTCTGGCGCGTGTGATGATCAGCCTGACGACGCTGGACGATGATCTCAAGCGGGTGATGGAGCCCCGCGCGGCCTCCCCCAGCGCACGCTTGAGGGCCATTCGAGTGCTGCGTGAGGCAGGTGTACCGGTGGGCGTACTGTGTTCCCCGATCATTCCGATGATCAACGACAGTGAACTGGAGCGTCTGCTGGAAGCCGCCAAGGAGGCTGGTGCCCAGAGCGCGGCCTACATGATGTTGCGCCTGCCGCTGGAAGTGGCGCCGCTGTTCGAGCAGTGGTTGCACGACCATTACCCGCAGCGGGCGGCACATGTGTTGAGCCTGATCCGCCAGAGCCGGGGCGGCGAGTTGTATGACAGCCGGTTTGGTGCGCGTATGCGCGGTGAAGGGGTATTTGCCGAGTTGCTGGCGCAGCGCTTTGCCAAGGCCATGAAGCGGCTGGAGTTCGAGGGGCGAGAAGCGCAGGCGCTGGATTGCTCGGCGTTTTGCCCGCCGGGTGGGCAGATGACACTGTTCTGAAACCCTAAGCTCCTACAAGGGCGCATGGCCAGCCCTCAGTGCAACTAATCCAAGTTAGTAATTGCGGTAATGGCTCTTGGCAGTTGATGTTTTTTTGCTATTATTCAGTTCCCGCCTTTTTCATCTGGAACGCCCGTTCTAGAGCCTTTGAATTAAGTTTCAGTTAAGTTTTCCCCGCTAGCGTAGGAAATCAGTCTCCACCGACTGTGATCTATGGCCCGTGCGTGTCATCTAAATCCCTGCATAGCCAGAATCTTTCACGGGTAAAATGGATTTACCTATACACCGTCAAGAGGATGAATCATGCCCATCAAGGACCCATCCAAGGTCGTACCGCAGGTCCCCGCGGAGAGCGCCGATGCCGCCCTGAAGCACATCGTCGACGGCTTCCTGCGTTTTCACCATGACGTTTTTCCCGAGCAGCAAGAGCTGTTCAAGAAGCTCGCCACCGCGCAAACCCCGCGTGCCATGTTCATTACCTGCGCCGACTCGCGCATCGTCCCCGAGCTGATCACCCAGAGTTCGCCTGGCGACCTGTTCGTGACCCGTAACGTCGGTAACGTGGTACCGCCTTATGGCCAGATGAACGGCGGCGTTTCCAGCGCCATCGAATACGCCGTGCTGGCACTGGGTGTGCACCACATCATCGTGTGCGGTCACTCTGACTGCGGCGCCATGCGTGCGGTGCTCAACCCGCAATCGCTGACCAAGATGCCGACCGTTTCCGCCTGGTTGCGCCATGCAGAAGTGGCCCGCACCGTGGTCGAGAACAACTGCTCTTGCGGCAGCGAACACGAAACCATGCAGGTGCTGACCAAGGAAAACGTCATCGCCCAGCTGCACCACCTGCGCACTCACCCTTCGGTAGCCTCTCGCCTGGCAGCCGGTGAGCTGTTCATCCATGGCTGGGTCTACGACATCGAGACCAGCAAGATCGAAGCCTACGACGCCGCCAGCGACAGCTTCCTGCCCCTGGCTGCTGGCGAGCCGGTCCCCTGCGCTACTCCGAGAGGTCGCTACTAAGCGCCCCATCCACCCGCTGGAACCTTGATAGCCGGCTGCACCCTGCAGGGGTGTGGCGCGGCCTTCGGCTGCCTTGAATTCCCTGACTGCCTGCCGGCAAGCCCGCTGGCGGCCCGCGCCTGCGCGCTCGTCAGGGGCAAATGTGCCCACAGCCAGGGGAATGGCTGTGTGACAGAGAAAGGAGAAACACGGTGAACATTACACAGTTGAAAGCGGCCCTGCCGCGTGAGTTGCTGGCGTCGGTGGTGGTCTTCCTGGTGGCCCTGCCGCTGTGCATGGGCATTGCGATCGCCTCGGGCATGCCGCCGGCCAAAGGCCTGATTACCGGTATTGTCGGTGGCATTGTCGTGGGTTTCCTTGCCGGTTCGCCGCTGCAGGTCAGTGGCCCGGCCGCTGGCCTGGCGGTACTGGTGTTCGAGCTGGTGCGCCAGCATGGCATGGCCATGCTCGGGCCGATCCTGCTACTGGCCGGCTTGCTGCAGTTGCTGGCCGGGCGCCTGCGCCTGGGCTGCTGGTTCCGGGTTACCGCGCCGGCGGTGGTGTACGGCATGCTGGCCGGGATTGGCGTGCTAATCGTGCTGTCGCAGGTGCATGTGATGTTCGACACCGCGCCGCAGCCTTCCGGCATGCAGAACCTGCTGGAGTTCCCGGCGACGCTGGCGGCAGCCCTGCCACAGGAAAACGTCGGCTCCGGCTGGATGGCCGGTGCGCTTGGCCTGGGCACCATCGCCATCATGTGGGGCTGGGAGCGCCTGCGGCCGCAGCGGCTGCGTTTCGTCCCGGGTGCCCTGCTGGGCGTGTCGGCAATGACGGTCATCAGCATATGGCTGGCCTTGCCGGTGAACCGCGTACAGGTGCCGGCCGACCTGTCTGAGGCCATCGACTGGATCCGCCCTGGTGACCTGATGCAACTGGCTGACCCTACCCTGTTGGTCGCAGCGTTTGCTCTGGCCTTCATCGCCAGCGCCGAAACCTTGTTGTCGGCTGCAGCGGTTGACCGCATGCACAGTGGCCAGCGCTCGGACTTCGACCGTGAGCTGTCAGCCCAGGGCATTGGCAACATGCTGTGCGGGGTGCTCGGCGCGTTGCCGATGACCGGGGTGATCGTGCGTAGCTCGGCTAACGTGCAGGCCGGCGCACAGACCCGGGCTTCGGCGATCTTCCATGGCCTTTGGCTGCTGGCGTTCGTGGTGGCGCTCAGCAGCGTGCTGCAGCAGATTCCGGTGGCGAGCCTGGCGGGTGTGCTGGTGTTCACCGGGGTCAAGCTGGTGGATTTCAAGGCGTTTCGTGGGCTGGGCCGCTACGGCCGCATGCCGATGTTCACCTATGCGGTAACGGCGCTGGCGATCATCTTTACCGACCTGCTGACCGGCGTGTTGCTGGGCTTTGCCCTGACCTTGCTGAAGCTGGCGCTCAAGGCGGCGCGGCTGAAGATCGGCCTGGTCAGCCTGGAGAAGGCTGGGCACATGGAGTTGCGTCTTAGTGGTGCGGCCACCTTCCTCAAGGTACCGGCGCTGACCCAGGTGCTGGATACCGTGCCGGCGGGGACCACGCTGCATGTGCCGTTGGGCAACCTGAGCTATATCGACCACTCGTGCCTTGAGTTGCTGGAGGACTGGGGCCGCAGCAATTCGGCCAATGGGTCGCGGTTGCTGATCGAGCAGCGGCGCTTGAAGCGGCGGATCGAGGGGCGGATGCGGACTACTGCGGGGGTTGGGGCCTGAAGCTGAAAGCCTGTATCGCCTGAACTGGCCTCTTCGCGGGTAAACCCGCTCCCACAGGTACTGCACAGGGTTCAAAACCTGTGCAGTACCTGTGGGAGCGGGTTTACCCGCGAAGAGGCCGGGACAGCTTATATCAATGGGTCAGGCCGGCTGGCCCAGCTCCACACCCAGCTGCCGCGACAGGCACGGCCAGCGCTTCCACGCCGCACCCGTTTCCGGGCTGCTCAATTTCTCGCGGTAGGCCTCCACTGATTCCACCGCGAAGCTTTCGTCATTCAACATTTCATCCACCGAGTGATGCACCACTTCATCCAGCTGGTTGGCAAAGGTCTCGCCAATCAACTGGTGGGCAATCAGGTTGGCGACGGTGGTGTCCACCGGGATCAGCGGCTGCTGGAAGTGACGGATATACAGGTCGTTCACCTCTTCCACCAGGCGGTGCGCCAGGTAGGCCTCATCCAGCAGGCAGTCCAGGCCCACATGCCCCCGCATCACGCTGGGCGGCTGCAGGAAGTAAGCCTCGGCAATTTTCAGTACCGGTTTGATCTGCGATTCGATCCCGGCCTCGCGGGCGACCTCATGGGCGGCCTCCAGCAGTTCCGGAACCTGGTCGATGTAGGCGCTGACGAAGCGCGCCAAAGTACCCTGGGCGTCCTGCTCAGGCAGGTGGATCGAGGGGTGCAGGTGGGGCAGTTGCAGCTCGAGACGCGCTTTTAATTGGCCGGTCTGGCTCTCGTGTTGGTGGGCTTGGCTTACCTGCTCGCGTACAGCGGCGATGTTCATGACAACTCCAGGGACATTACGTTTCAAACGGAAGACACTAAATTAGCTGGGCATACAGAATACCTAAGACGCATTTGTTATAAGTCGCGCAAACGTGTGCATGCTCAGGCATATCGAAGTGCTATTATTGCGCCATAGCCTATCAAGTGCGCGGTTTTCAGGGCATTCAGCCATTTCATGAAGTTCATTTCACTGGCTTCGTTGCGTGCCATTGGTCGCTGTCTATACTCCCGGTGAACGTGATTCGTTGATGAGGCCCGACTGCTTTTAGCAGGGGCTCGGTCGTCGAAGCCAGGCAGTCTTGACCACCGTTCCCTCTTGCCGCAGGCCACGCCTCCGGGACTACAAGAACGAGAAGGGGAACCCGCAATGATGCGACATCCACATGTCTGGATGGGCCTCCTGTTGTGGTCGGTTTTTGGTCAGGCCAACGCCGCCTGGACCGTGAACATGCACCCGGGGGCGACGGAAGTCTCCAACGCCGTCTTCGACCTGCACATGACCATCTTCTGGATCTGCGTGATCATCGGCGTAGTTGTCTTTGGCGCGATGTTCTGGTCCATGGTCATCCACCGACGTTCCACCGGCCAGCAGGCTGCGCATTTCCACGAACACACCTGGGTGGAAATCCTCTGGACCGTGGTCCCCTTCCTGATCCTGGTGGCCATGGCCATCCCGGCCACCAAGACCCTGATCGATATCTACGATACCAGCGAGTCGGACATCGATATCCAGGTTACCGGCTACCAGTGGAAGTGGCATTACAAGTACCTGGGCCAGGATGTGGAGTTTTTCAGCAACCTGGCTACCCCGACCGAGCAGATTCACAACAAGGCAGCCAAGGACGAGCACTACCTGCTCGAAGTCGACCAGCCGCTGGTGCTGCCTGTGGGCGCCAAGGTGCGCTTCCTGGTGACCGCTGCGGACGTCATCCACTCCTGGTGGGTGCCGGCCTTCGCGGTCAAGCGTGATGCCATCCCAGGCTTCGTCAACGAAGCCTGGACCCGTATCGAGAAGCCCGGCATCTACCGCGGTCAGTGCACCGAGCTGTGCGGCAAGGACCACGGCTTCATGCCGGTGGTGGTCGAGGTCAAGTCCAAGGCCGACTACGACACCTGGCTGGGCGAGCGCAAGGCTGAAGCTGCCAAGCTCAAGGAGCTGACCAGCAAGGAATGGACCCTGGAAGAACTGGTGGAACGTGGTGACAAGGTCTACCACACCACCTGCGTGGCCTGTCACCAGGCCGAAGGCCAGGGCCTGCCACCGATGTTCCCGGCGCTCAAGGGCTCGAAGATCGCCACCGGGCCGAAGGAAGCCCACCTGGGCATCGTCTTCCACGGCAAGCCTGGCACCGCCATGGCCGCGTTCGGCAAGCAGCTCTCGGAAGTCGACATCGCCGCCGTGGTCACCTACGAGCGCAACGCCTGGGGCAACAACAAGGGTGACATGGTCACGCCGAAGGACGTGCTGGCGCTGAAACAGGCAGAAGCGCAATGAACCGGGTTACTCGCGGCAATCAATGGATTGCAGGAGACAGGACATGAGTGCAGTGATCGACGACCACGCCCAAGGCCATGAGCATGCGCATGGCCCGGCCAAGGGCCTGATGCGCTGGGTGCTGACCACCAACCACAAGGACATCGGCACGATGTACCTGTGGTTCAGCTTCATCATGTTCCTGCTCGGCGGCTCGTTCGCCATGGTGATCCGCGCCGAGCTGTTCCAGCCCGGCCTGCAGATCGTCCAGCCGGAGTTCTTCAACCAGATGACCACCATGCACGGCCTGATCATGGTGTTCGGCGCGGTGATGCCGGCCTTCGTTGGCCTGGCCAACTGGATGATCCCGCTGATGATCGGCGCGCCCGACATGGCCCTGCCGCGCATGAACAACTTCAGCTTCTGGCTGCTGCCGGCGGCTTTCCTGCTGCTGGTCTCGACCCTGTTCAGCCCGGGCGGCGGGCCCAACTTCGGCTGGACCTTCTACGCCCCGCTATCCACCACCTACGCGCCCGCCAGCGTCACCTTCTTCATCTTTGCCATTCACCTGATGGGTATCAGTTCGATCATGGGGGCGATCAACGTGATCGCAACCATACTCAACCTGCGCGCCCCGGGCATGACGCTGATGAAGATGCCGCTGTTCGTCTGGACCTGGCTGATTACTGCGTTCCTGCTGATTGCGGTAATGCCGGTGCTGGCCGGTGTGGTGACCATGATGCTGATGGACATCCACTTCGGCACCAGCTTCTTCAGTGCCGCCGGCGGTGGTGACCCGGTGCTGTTCCAGCACGTGTTCTGGTTCTTCGGCCATCCCGAGGTGTACATCATGATCCTGCCGGCCTTCGGCGCGGTCAGCTCGATCATCCCTGCGTTCTCGCGCAAGCCGCTGTTCGGCTACACCTCAATGGTGTACGCCACCGGCGCCATCGCCTTCCTTTCGTTCATCGTCTGGGCCCACCACATGTTCGTGGTCGGTATCCCGGTGGTCGGCGAGCTGTTCTTCATGTACGCCACCATGCTGATCGCCGTGCCTACCGGGGTGAAGGTGTTCAACTGGGTCAGCACCATGTGGGAAGGTTCGCTGACCTTCGAGACGCCGATGCTGTTCGCCATCGCTTTCGTCATCCTGTTCACCATCGGCGGTTTTAGCGGGCTAATGCTGGCGATCGCCCCGGCGGACTTCCAGTACCACGATACCTACTTCGTGGTGGCGCACTTCCACTATGTGCTGGTGCCCGGGGCGATCTTCGGCATCTTCGCCTCGGCCTATTACTGGCTACCGAAATGGACTGGCCACATGTACGACGAAACCCTTGGCAAGCTGCACTTCTGGCTATCGTTCGTCGGCATGAACATGGCCTTCTTCCCCATGCACTTCGTGGGGCTGGCCGGCATGCCACGGCGGATCCCCGACTACAACCTGCAGTTCGCCGACTTCAACATGGTGTCGTCGATCGGCGCGTTCATGTTCGGTGCCACGCAGATCTTCTTCCTGTTCATTGTCATCAAGTGCATCCGTGGCGGCGTGCCGGCACCGGCCAAGCCTTGGGATGGCGCCGAGGGCCTGGAGTGGTCGATCCCTTCGCCTGCGCCTTATCACACTTTCCAGACACCACCGGAAGTGAAATAGGAACCGTGCCATGAACGGCCTTTCGCTAAAACGCCTGGTGTTGCGCCTGCTGATGCTGACGGTGGTGATGTTCGCCTTCGGCTTTGCCCTGGTGCCTATCTACGACGTGATGTGCAAGGCTTTCGGCATCAACGGCAAGACTGGCGGGCAGTACGCAGGCAGCCAGGTCAGCGACCCGACGCGTTCGGTGCGGGTGCAGTTCATGTCGACCAATGCCAGCGACATGGTCTGGGATTTCTACTCCACCGCCGACCAGCTGGAGGTCAACCCAGGGGCGGTGAACCAGATGATCTTCATCGCCCACAACCCGACCGACCGGCCGATGAGTGCGCAAGCCATCCCCAGCATCACTCCGGCCGAGGCGGCAGCATACTTCCACAAGACCGAGTGCTTCTGCTTCACCCAGCAGGTGCTGCAGCCCGGCGAACGCATCGAGATGCCGGTGCGCTTCATCGTCGACCGCGACCTGCCGGCCAGCGTCAAGCACCTGACACTGGCCTATACCTTGTTCGACATCACCGCTCGCCACCCGCCGGTCGCGCATGTCGCGGCTCAGGGCGTCCAAGGCGCCCGTTAAGGGAAGGAGAACAGCAATGGCAAGTCATGAGCACTACTACGTTCCGGCGCAGAGCAAGTGGCCGATCATCGCCACCATCGGCATGTTCATCACGGTGTTCGGCCTAGGCACCTGGTTCAACGACATGAAGGCTGGCCACCCTGAGTCGCACGGGCCGCTGATCTTCTTCATCGGCGCGTTGTTCCTGGCCTACATGCTGTTCGGCTGGTTTGGTTCGGTGGTGCGGGAGAGCCGCGCGGGACTGTACAGCCCGCAACTGGACCGCTCGTTCCGCTGGGGCATGAGCTGGTTCATCTTCTCCGAGGTGATGTTCTTCCTGGCCTTCTTCGGTGCGCTGTTCTACGTGCGTGTGCTGGCCGGGCCGTGGCTGGGCGGTGAAGGGGCCAAGGGTGTTGCGCACATGTTGTGGCCGACCTTCGAGTTCACCTGGCCGCTGCTGCACACGCCCGACCCGAAACTGTTCCCGCCGCCCAAGGAAGTGATCGACCCGTGGCACCTGCCGCTGATCAACACCATCTTGCTGGTCAGCTCCAGCGTGACCATTACCATCGCCCACCATGCCCTGCGCCGTGACCACCGTGGCCCGCTGAAATTCTGGATGGCGCTGACCATCATCCTGGGCGCCAGCTTCATCGCGTTGCAGGCCTACGAGTACCACGAGGCCTATACCAAGCTGGGGCTGACGCTGGGGTCGGGGATCTATGGCGCGACGTTCTTCATGCTCACCGGCTTCCACGGCGCCCACGTGACCTTGGGCACCATCATCCTGATCGTGATGTTCGTGCGCATCTTGCGTGGGCACTTCAACCCGGAGAAACACTTTGGTTTCGAGGCGGCCAGTTGGTACTGGCACTTCGTCGATGTGGTGTGGGTGGGTTTGTTCATCTTTGTCTATGTGCTGTGACAAAAGAATCCGCTCTCACAGGGGTAGGTGAGAACTTCAGAAGGGAGCGTGCGAGACCAGCTGACCGCTGATGAAGCCCCATGCCACCAGGCCTATGGTGAGGGCCGCCAGGGTCACCCGCACGGTCAGCGCTTTCAGCAAACGGGTCGAGTTTTCATCGTCCTTGACCAGAAACACCAGGCCACTGAACAGGCTGGCAATCGTGGCCAACAGCATCAGGACAATCGCGGCCTTGAGCATGGCGATACTCCGGGGGGATGCGGTGATGTGGATAAGTATAGCGATCAGCCCGACGAGGCTCCGATGAGGCCGTTTCGTCCGGGCTGGGTACCAACCTTGGTGGTGCTTGCGCTGCTGCCGGGGCTGATCGCGCTTGGCTGCTGGCAACTCGGCCGTGCCGAGGAAAAGCGCGTGCTGCTGGCCGCCTATGCCGAGCGGCGGGTCGAAGCGCCAGTGGCCACGGCCCAGCTGACAGCGAGCCAGGACAATGCCTTCCGCCGCGTGCACCTCTATGGCCGCTTCGACGACGAGCACAGCCTGCTGCTGGACAACCGCATGCGCGACGGCCAGGCCGGCGTCGAGCTGCTGCAACCTTTCCATGACCAGGCTAGCGGCTTGTGGTTGCTGGTCAACCGCGGCTGGCTGCCCTGGCCGGACCGCCGCGTGCCGGTGCATTTCGATACCCCTGCCCAGGCGTTGGCGCTGGACGCTTCGGTATATGTCGCGCCTGGCAGCACGTTCCAGCTGCATCCCGACCCTGCAGGCGGCCAGTGGCCACACCTGCTGACCGCCGTGGATGCCATGCAGCTATGGCAACAGCTCGATCGCGAAGGCTTCGCCCATGAGTTGCGCCTGGAGCCCGGCCCGGCGACCTATCGCCTTGACTGGCCGGTCGTTGCCATGAGCCCGGAAAAACACCTGGGCTACGCCGTGCAGTGGTTTGCCCTGGCAACCGCTTTGGTACTGCTCTACCTCTACTTCGGCTGGCACCACAACAAGGAGAAAAGCCATGGCCACCGCCACTCCACTGGAAGTGCCTGAACGTAGCAAACCCAGAGCCCGCGGGCGTTTGCAGCTGCTGCTGATACTGCTGGTGGTGCTCGGGCCGATGATTCTGGCCACCAGCATGTACAAGCTCAAGTTCTGGGTGCCGGAGGGCCGCAGTTACCACGGCGCCATGATCGGCAACGGTGAAAGCCTTTCCGATCTCGGCGTGGCGGGCCAGGACGAGCGCTGGCAACTGCTTGTGAGCGCACCCGAGGCCTGTGCCGATGATTGCCAGCGGCTGGTGTACCTGGCCCGGCAGATCCAGGTCGGCCTGGGCCGCGATGCCAGCCGTGCCAGCCATGCGCTGGCGACCGCCCATCCAGTAAGTGCCGACTACCAGGCGTTGCTCGGCCGCGAATACCCACAGTTGCAGCGTTACCCGCTGGATGCGCAACGCTACCTGCAAAAGGTCGGCGAGGCCGGCCCGCAGTTGTGGATCGTCGACCCGCACGGCAACCTGGTGCTGCGCTACGACGCCAAGGTCAATGGCAAGCATGTGCTGGACGACCTGCGCCACCTGCTCAAGCTGTCCAACATCGGCTAGGAGCCTGCCATGGCCAGACCCGGATTCCGCCTTGCTGTGTTCGCCACCCTGCTGGCACTGCTGGTCGTCCTGCTCGGTGCCTATACCCGTCTGACTCACGCCGGCCTCGGCTGCCCGGACTGGCCGGGTTGCTACGGCTTCATCAGCGTGCCCAAGAGCGAAGCGCAGCTGGCCCATGCCGAGCTGCATTTCCCCGAGCACCCGGTGGAAGCCGCCAAAGGCTGGGCCGAGATGGTCCATCGTTACTTCGCCGGCACCCTGGCGATGGTGATCGCCCTGCTCGCCTTGCAGGCGCTGCGCCGGCATGCCCGCGATGGCCAGCCTTACCGTCTGCCCTTGCTGTTGCTGGGCGTGGTGCTCGCCCAGGCAGCCTTCGGCATGTGGACAGTCACCCTCAAGCTGTGGCCGCAGGTGGTCACTGCGCATCTACTCGGTGGCTTCACTACCCTGAGCTTGTTGTTCCTGTTGTCCCTGCGTCTGTCCCGGGCGTTTGCGCCCTTGCCAAAACTGCCATTGAGCTTGCGCCGGATCGCCGCGCTGGCCTTGCTGGTGGTGATCGGCCAGATCGCCCTGGGAGGCTGGGTCAGTGCCAACTACGCGGCCGTCGCCTGTATCGACCTGCCCACCTGCCATGGCCAGTGGTGGCCGGCGGCGGACTTCAGCAACGGTTTCCACCTGACCCAGCACGTGGGGCCCAACTATCTGGGCGGGCAGCTGGACAGTGACGCGCGCACGGCCATCCACATCAGCCACCGCCTGGGCGCATTGCTGGTGACCTGCGTACTGCTGATGCTCAGCTGGAAGCTGCGCCGCTGCGGCCTACCTGGCTTGGCACGGTTGGTGCTGCTGGCCCTGGTGGTGCAAGTCGGCCTGGGTATCAGCAATGTGCTGCTGCACCTGCCGCTGGCTGTGGCCGTGGCGCATAACGCTGGTGGGGCGCTGTTGCTGCTGAGCATGGTGCTGGTGAACTATCGCATCCGTGTGGTCGACAAGGTTCGTGTGGCTGTCGGCCATGGCTGGCGCCTGCGGCCTGTCGCTGGCGTAAGCATCTCCCACCACATGAGGAATGATTCGTGGCGACGCTTCTGAGCGCACGGCGGGCCAGATGGCGTGATTACCTGGAGCTGACCAAGCCCAAGGTAGTGGTGCTGATGCTGATTACCTCGCTGGCGGGCATGTTCCTTGCCACCCGTGCGGGTGTCAGCTGGAGCGTGCTGCTGTTCGGCAACCTGGGCATTGGCTTGTGCGCAGGCGGCGCGGCGGTGGTCAACCATGTGGTGGACCGACGCATCGACGCACTGATGGCGCGTACCCGCAAGCGGCCCCTGGCCCAGGGCCGGGTCGAGCCGCTGCCGGCACTGCTGTTCGCCCTGGCGCTGGCGCTGCTGGGCATGGCCCTGCTGCTGGTGTTTACCAACGCCCTCACCGCCTGGCTGACACTGGTTTCCCTGCTCGGCTATGCGGTGATCTACACCGGCTTTCTCAAGCGTGCCACGCCGCAGAACATCGTCATCGGTGGCCTGGCTGGCGCGGCCCCGCCGTTGCTGGGCTGGGTGGCGGCCAGCGGCCATGTCAGCGCCGAGCCTCTGCTGCTGGTGCTGATCATCTTCGCCTGGACCCCACCCCACTTCTGGGCCTTGGCCATCCACCGCAAGGAGGAATACGCCAAGGCCGATATCCCGATGCTGCCGGTGACCCACGGCGAGCGCTACACCAAGCTACATATCCTGCTGTACACCTTGGTATTGCTGGCGGTAAGCCTGCTGCCCTACGCCATCCACATGAGCGGCCCGCTGTACCTGGCCAGCGCCCTGGTGCTGGGCCTGCGCTTCCTGCAATGGGCCTGGGTGTTGTACCGTGGCAGCCGGCCGCACGCGGCGATCGGCACCTTCAAGTACTCTGTCGGCTACCTGTTCGCGCTGTTCATCGCATTGCTCCTCGACCACTACCTGTTGCTGAACCTATGACCCGAACCCAGAAAACCGTCTTCATCCTTGTTGCCCTGGTCGCGTTGATCCTGGGCCTGACCGTCAACAAGGTGCTCAATGGCCGCGACCAGCCGAACCCCACCGAGCTGATCGATGCCGGCATCATCCTGCTGCCGCAGAGCCGTACCGTGGCCGACGTGACCATGACCAACCAGGACGGCCAGCCGGTGCAACTGGATGACCTGAAGGGCAAATGGTCGTTGCTGTTCTTCGGCTACACCTACTGCCCGGACATTTGCCCGACCACCCTGGCCCAACTGCGCCAGGTGAAGAGCGAGCTGCCCAAGGAGGCCGTCGACCGGCTGCAGGTGGTGCTGGTGAGCGTAGACCCGAACCGCGACACGCCGAATCAGCTGAAGCAGTACCTGGGTTATTTCGACAAGGATTTTGTCGGGGTGGCGGGGTCGATCGAGGATACCCAGAAGCTGGCCAATGCCTTGAGCATCCCTTTTATTCCGGCCGATACCAGCAAGCCGGGGTATACCGTGGATCACAGCGGCAACCTGGCGGTTGTGGGGCCGGATGGGCGTCAGCGCGGGTTCATTCGGGCGCCGTTCAACAACCAGAAGCTGGTGGCGCAGTTGCCCGGGCTTGTGAAGCGGGATTGAGTCAGCCCCAAAAGCTTCGCGGGTAAACCCGCTCCCACAGGTGCAGCGTAGGCCGTGAGCCTTGCGCTATCCCTGTGGGAGCGGGTTTACCCGCGAAGAATCCAGCGCGATGTGGGCTTAGAACGCCGGAACCACAGCGCCTTTGTATTTCTCGTTGATGAACTGCTTCACCTCAGGCGAGTGCAGTGCAGCGGCCAGCTTTTTCATCGCGTCCGAGTCCTTGTTGTCCGGGCGGGCAACCAGGATGTTCACGTACGGCGAGTCGCTGCCTTCGATGGCCAGGGCGTCTTTCTCCGGGTTCAGCTTGGCTTCCAGCGCGTAGTTGGTGTTGATCAGGGCAGCATCGACCTGAGTCAGCACACGCGGGATGGTGGCTGCTTCCAGCTCACGGAACTTCAGGCTTTTCGGGTTCTCGGCAACATCCTTCACGGTAGACAGGATGTTCTTGTTGTCCTTGAGCTTGATCACACCGGCCTTGTCCAGCAATAGCAGGGCGCGGCCGCCGTTGGTGGCGTCGTTGGGGATGACCACGGTGGCGCCGGAGGACAGTTCGTCCAGCTTCTTGATCTTGGCCGAGTACACACCCAGCGGTTCGATGTGCACGCCGGTAACGCTCACCAGCTTGGTGCCCTTGGCCTTGTTGAACTCATCCAGGTATGGCTGGTGCTGGAAGAAGTTGGCGTCCAGGCGCTTTTCGGCAACCTGCACGTTCGGCTGGATGTAGTCGGTGAATTCCTTGACCTTCAGCTCCACGCCCTCTTTCGCCAATGCAGGTTTGACGAAGTTGAGGATTTCGGCGTGCGGTACCGGGGTGGCGGCGACAGTCAGCGATTCGGCGTGGGCCGAGAAGGCCGCGACAGCGGCGACAACAGCAAGCAGCTTCTTCATTGATCACTCCTTGTGAGGGCCGCGACGGCCCCCGAACGGGTCGGCCGGGCCGACCCCATTGGGGTTACTTACGGGAAAAATGCACGACCAGTTTGTCGCCCACGCTCTGCAGGACTTGAACCAGTACCAGCAACAGCACAACAGTGACGACCATCACGTCGGTCTGGAAACGCTGGTAGCCGAAGCGGATGGCCAGGTCGCCCAGGCCACCGGCACCGACCACACCGGCCATGGCGGTGTAAGACACCAAGGTGATGGCGGTCACGGTAATGGCCGCGAAGATGCCCGGACGGGCCTCCGGCAGCAGTGCGCTGGTGATGATCTGGCGAGTGGTGGCGCCCATCGACTGGGTGGCTTCGATGATGCCACGGTCCACTTCACGCAGGGCGGTTTCCACCAGGCGCGCGAAGAACGGCGTGGCGCCCACCACCAGCGGCGGAATGGCACCGGCGACGCCCAGCGAAGTGCCGGTGATCAGGACGGTGATAGGGATCATCACGATCAGCAGGATGATAAACGGCAGTGAGCGCAGGATGTTGACCACCAGCGACAGCAGCGCATACACACCCTTCTGCTCGAACATCTGCTTCGGCCCGCAGAGGAACAGCAGCACGCCCAGCGGCAGGCCGAGCAGCACGGTGAAGAACAGTGAGCCGAACAGCATGATCATGGTATCGACGCTGGCCAGCCAGATTTCGGCCCAGTCGACGTTGGCGAAGAAATTCAGGGCGTCCATCAACGCAGTACCTCCATATGTACGTCAGCTGCCTTGAAGCGGGCGAACGCCGCTTCCATGTCACCGCCGATCAGGGCGAGGGTGAGCTGGCCATAGGGGACATCCTTGATGCGGTCGATACGCCCGGCGAGGATGCTGTAGTCCACACCGGTTTCGCGGGCCACGGTGCCCAGCAGGGGCGCGTAAGTGGCGTCGCCCTGGAAGGTCAGGCGCACGATGCGGCCCGGCACGTGGGCAAAGTCGTCACGCTGCTCGCCTTCGTCGATCTGCTCGTCTTCCTGGACGAAACGCTTGGTGGTGGGGTGCTGCGGGTGCAGGAACACCTCGGCCACCGAGCCTTGCTCGACGATCTGGCCCGCGTCCATCACTGCCACGCGGTCGCAGACCCGGCGGATTACATCCATTTCGTGGGTAATCAGCACGATGGTCAGTTTCAGCTCACGGTTGATTTCCGCCAGCAATTGCAGGACCGAGGCCGTGGTTTGTGGGTCGAGGGCGCTGGTGGCCTCGTCGCACAGCAGGATCTTCGGGTTGGTGGACAGGGCGCGGGCGATGCCGACGCGCTGCTTCTGGCCGCCAGACAGCTGTGCCGGGTACTTTCTGGCGTGGTCGGAAAGGCCGACACGGGCCAGCAGCTCGGTCACGCGCTTGTCGATTTCGTTGCGCGACAGCTCGCCGGCCAGGGTCAGTGGCAGGGCGACGTTGTCGGCGACGGTCTTGGAGGCCAGCAGGTTGAAGTGCTGGAAAATCATCCCGACCTGCTGGCGGAAGCCGCGCAGCTGGCTGGCGTTGAACGCGGTAACGTCTTCGCCATCGACGATGATCTTGCCGCCGGAGGGCTCTTCCAGGCGGTTGATCAGGCGCAGCATGGTGCTTTTGCCGGCGCCGGAATGGCCGATCAGGCCGAACACCTGGCCATCTTCGATAGTCAGGCTGGTCGGATTCAGTGCGGGGATTTCCCTACCGGCGACGCGGTAGGTCTTATGTACCTGTTGGAACTCGATCACGTAGCGAACCTTGTGGGGCGCATGGAATTTGGGTCAGCTGTTAGCTGGGGTCGCGCATTTTAGCCTTTTCCCATAGCTGTTCTTAGCATTTATTTCGTAATGCACCAATCCTTCGGGCATATCGCGACAACCGGTAATTCTGATTGAACGCTCGGCAAAGCGCTCCGGTCACTACCTGAACAAGCCCGAACGGGCACGCCTGCAGACTGATGAGGAGAGCCGACCATGCCCAGCAAAAACACGGATGCGCCAAAGCACAGCGAGGCCGCCGGCACCCAGACCCCGGACCGGGCCAATACCAACGCCAAGTTGCAGAGCCTGGAGGCTGACCGCAGCGATGCCACAGGCCGTGCGCTGCGTACCAATCAGGGGGTGCGCATCGCTGATAACCAGAACACGCTGAAGGCCGGTGACCGCGGACCCTCTCTGCTCGAAGATTTCATCATGCGCGAGAAGATCACGCACTTTGACCACGAGCGTATCCCGGAGCGCATTGTGCATGCGCGAGGGACGGGAGCGCATGGTTATTTCCAGAGCTATGGCAACCACGCCGAGTTGACCAAGGCAGGCTTCCTGCAGGACCCGGAGAAAGTCACGCCAGTTTTCGTGCGATTTTCCACGGTACAAGGCCCACGCGGCTCAGCCGACACTGTGCGTGACGTGAGGGGTTTTGCGGTCAAGTTCTACACCGACGAAGGCAACTTCGACCTGGTGGGCAACAATATGCCGGTGTTCTTCATCCAGGATGCGATCAAATTCCCGGATTTCGTCCACGCCGTAAAGCCGGAGCCGCACAACGAAATCCCGACTGGCGCCTCGGCCCATGACACCTTTTGGGATTTCGTCTCGCTGGTGCCGGAGTCGGCCCATATGGTCATGTGGGCGATGTCGGACCGTGCGATCCCGCGCAGCTTGCGAATGATGGAAGGTTTCGGAGTGCATACCTTCCGCCTGATAAACGCCCAAGGCGTGGCCAGCTTCGTCAAGTTCCACTGGAAACCGCGCCAGGGCGTGCATTCCCTGCTATGGGACGAAGCACAGAAGCTGGCAGGCAAGGACACCGACTTCCAGCGTCGCGACTTGTGGGAGGCTATCGAGACGGGCGATTACCCGGAATGGGAACTGGGCGTGCAGGTCGTGCCGGAAGCCGACGAGCACAAGTTCGACTTCGACCTGCTGGACCCGACCAAGATAATCCCGGAAGAGCTGGTGCCGGTTACCCCCTTGGGCAAGATGGTCCTGAACCGAAACCCGGACAACTTCTTTGCCGAAGTGGAACAGGTGGCGTTCTGCCCGGCCCATATCGTGCCTGGCATCGACTTTACCAACGACCCGTTGCTGCAGGGGCGCCTGTTCTCCTATACCGATACCCAACTTAGCCGCCTGGGCGGGCCCAACTTCCACCAGATACCGGTAAACCGCCCCGTCGCTCCCAACCACAACAACCAGCGCGACGCCCTGCATCAGCATGTGGTGCACAGGGGCCGCGCATCCTACGAACCCAATTCCATCGACGGCGGCTGGCCGAAGGAAACGCCACCTGCCGCGCAGGATGGCGGTTTCGAGAGTTACCAGGAGCGTATCGATGCGCACAAGATCCGCCAGCGCAGCGAGTCGTTCAGCGATCACTTCTCGCAGGCACGGTTGTTCTTCCAGAGCATGAGCCCGACCGAGCAGCAGCACATCATCAAGGCCTACAGCTTTGAACTGGGCAAAGTGGAACGGAAGACGATTCCTGCTCGGGAAGTGAATGAAATTCTCGCCAATATCGACCTGAAGCTGGCGGCTGCAGTGGCTGCCAACCTGGGCTTGCCTGCGCCGAGCGCGGGCACGGTGCAAGTGAAGGGTAGCCAGCTTGCGCGGTCGCCTGCCCTGAGCCAGATGAACCACCCGGGTTCGGTTGGCATCAAGGGGCGCAAGATTGCCGTGTTGGTGGCAGATGGCGTAGACGCTGCCAGCGTGGACAAGCTAGTCAAGGCCCTGGAAGCGCACAGTGCCCGGCCGATGCTGCTCGGGCCGACCTCGGCACCGGTGAAGGCCGCAGACGGCAAGCAGATGCCGGTGGATGCTTCGATGGAGGGGATGCCATCGATCATGTTCGATGGGATTGTCGTGCCTGCAGGCAAGGCTTCGACCGATGCACTGGCGGCCAGCGGTTTGGCCAAGCACTTCCTGCTGGAAGGCTACAAGCACCTGAAGGCGATGGTGTTGACCAAGGAGCTGGTGGGCAGCCTGGGGCTCAAGGAGGACAAGGGGTTGCTGCAGGGGGATAACCAGAAGACCGTGGATGCCTTTGTCAAAGCAGTAGAGGGGCATCGGGTGTGGGAGCGGGAGGCGGCTGCGGAGGCTGTGCCGGCCTAAGGGGGCTGCTTTGCAGCCCATCGCGACACAAGGCCGCTCCTACAGGAGATCGCATTCCCTTGTAGGAGCGGCCTTGTGTCGCGAAAGGGGCGCGTAGCGCCCCCAGATTCTTAACGCTGATGCGGAACCAGAACCACCTGCGCCGGCAATGACCGCTGAATCTCGTGCTTCTGCTTCAGCTCGAACCCGCTGTCGATCTTGCGCACGCGTTTCTCCAGCAAGGTCTTCAGCCAAGGCGCATCCTCTGTGCGCGGCACCTGAAACACCACGTCACATTGATAGCTCACAACATCGGCGGCAATGTCATCCAGCTGGCGACGCATGGCGCGGCTGTCGGTGGTCTTCAAGGCCACGACGGTGCTCGGTGCGGCCGGGTCGATGATGCGCGCCTTCGGCTTGGCCTCGGCTGCTTTCAACGCCGCTTCAGCCTTCTCCAGATCGGCCTTGCGGGCCTGGGTCACGGCGTCGCCACCTGTCACCGCCGGGGCCTGCGGCATCAGCGCGCGGGCACGGGCCAGAGCGGTTGCGGCAGCGTTCACATCACCCTTCTGCAGGAAGATCTGGCTGCGTTGCAGGTAGGCTTCGGCGAGCTGGCGCTGATATTGCTCCAGACGCGCGTCATCGGGCGCCTGGGCCTGCAGGGCGGCCAGCTGGTCTTCGGCGGTGGCCAGCTCGTTGCTGGCGATGTTCTGTTGCAACTGCTGCCAGGCATCGGCTTGGGCAGGTGCGGTGGCCTGTTCGACCGGTGCGCTGGAGCACGCAGCCAGGAACAGGGAAAACGCGGCAACAAGCAGATAACGGGAGGCGAACGGCTTCATTCCTGCGACTCTCTATTTGCGCAAAAAGCGAGCAAGTCTACACCCAGGTGCGCACGCTCGAAAACAAGTCTTACAGACCCTTTACGTGCGAAAAGGTTGCAGGGCGCGCCTGTACGCGCCCTGTTCTTCAGCGTTTTGGCAAGGCCAGGCTCAGCAAGAATAGCACCGCCGCGCAGACCACGATCGACGGGCCGGCGGGGGTGTCCTTGAACCAGGACATGGCCAGACCACCGCATACCGCCGCCACGCCCAGAAGGCTGGCCCCCAGTGCCATCTGTTCGGGAGAGCGGGCGTGACGCTGCGCCGCAGCAGCAGGGATGATCAGCAGCGAGGTGATCAACAGCACGCCGACGATCTTCATGGCCACGGCAATCACCACCGCGATCAGCAGCATCAGCGCCAGGCGCAGGCCGGCCACCGGCAGGCCTTCTACCATGGCCAGCTCTTCGTGCACGGTGACCGCCAGCAACGGCCGCCACAGCACAGCGAGCAGCAGCAGGACCAGCGCGCTGCCGCCGAGGATCCAGGCCAGGTCGGTGGTGCTGATGGCCAGCAGGTCGCCGAACAGGTACGCCATCAGGTCGATGCGCACGTCGTGCATGAAGCTCAGCGCCACCAGGCCCAGCGACAAGGTGCTGGGGGCGAGGATGCCGAGCAGGGTGTCGGAAGCCAGCGGTTGGCGTTGCTGCAAGGTCACCAGCAAGATCGCCAGCAGCAGGCAGCCCGCGGTTACCGCCAGCGCCGGGCTGACGTCCAGAGCAAAGCCCAAGGCTACGCCGAGCAGGGCGGCGTGAGACAGGGTGTCGCCAAAATAGGCCATGCGCCGCCACACCACGAAGGAGCCTAGTGGGCCGGCCACCAGCGCCAGGGACAAACCGGCAAGCAGGGCGTAGAGAAGAAAATCAGCCATGCTTGCAGTGCGCTCCGTGAACATGGGTGCCAGGGGCGACCACCGAGCCGTGCAGGTCGTGGCTGTGGTCGTGATGGTGGTGGTAGATGGCCAGGCTGGGTGCGGCGTTCTGGCCGAACAGCTCGACGAATGCCGGGTCGCCGCTGACCTGCTCCGGGTGGCCCGAGCAGCACACGTGGCGGTTCAGGCACACCACCTGGTCGGTGGCGCTCATCACCAGGTGCAGATCGTGGGAAACCATCAGCACGCCACAGCCGTGGCGGTCGCGCAGGCGGGTAATGAGGTTGTACAACTCGGTCTGGCCGACCACGTCGACGCCCTGCACCGGCTCGTCGAGCACCAGCAACTGAGGTTCGCGCAGCAGGGCGCGGGCCAGCAGCACGCGCTGCATCTCACCGCCGGAAATGGTCTGGATCGGGCTGTCGATAACCTGCTCGGCGCCCACTTCCTGCAAAGCCGACAAGGCTGCCGCACGGTCTACACCGGGCACCAGGCGCAAGAAGCGCAGGACTGACAGCGGCAGCGTGGCATCGACCTGGATTTTTTGCGGCATGTAGCCAATGCGCAGCTTCGGCTTGCGCCATACCTTGCCGCGGTGCGGCTTGAGCAGGCCGAGCACGGCGCGCACCAGAGTGGTCTTGCCCGCCCCGTTCGGGCCGATCAGGGTGACGATCTGGCCAGGTGCGACCGACAGGTCGATGCTGTCGAGCACCGCCTCGCCGCCGAAGGTGACGCCGACCTGCTCCAGGCGGATCAGTGCATCGCTCATGCCGCGCTCCGGCAATTGCTGCACAGGCCGACCACTTCCACAGTCTGGGTCTCGACTGTGAAGCCCACGCCCTTGGCGCTGCTGATGATGGCTTCGCTGATGCTGTCCTGTTCCAGTTCGATGGCCACATGGCAGGCCCGGCAAATCAGGAACTGGCCTTGGTGCAGGTGTTCCGGATGGCTGCAGCCGATGAAGGCGTTGAGCGAGGCGATACGGTGCACCAGGCCGTTTTCCAGCAGGAAATCCAGCGCGCGGTACACCGTGGGTGGCGCAGCCCGGCGGCCGTCCTGCTCGCTGAGCACGGCGAGGATGTCGTAGGCACCCAGCGGCTTGTGGCTTTGCCACACCAGTTCCAGCACGCGACGGCGCAGCGCGGTCAGGCGCAGGCCCTGGCGGGTGCACAAGGCGTCGGCTTCAGCCAGTGCGCTGTGTACGCAATGGGAGTGATCGTGAGGACGATTGGCCAGTGGCGTGATAGACATGGGCAGCGACGGTTCTGGACGGAGACGTTATTATGTTACCTGTTTCTGACGACTCGAGTATTCACCGTGTCCCGATTCCTAGTCCTTTTTGTCGCTTTCATCGCATTTTCCGCCCAGGCTGACGTGCGCGTGCTGACCAGTATCAAACCTTTGCAGCAGATTGCCGCCGCCGTGCAGGACGGTGTTGGCAGCCCTGAGGTATTGCTGCCGCCGGGCGCTTCGCCGCATCACTATGCACTGCGCCCGTCCGACGTTCGGCGAGTGGGTGATGCCGACCTGCTGTACTGGATCGGCCCGGACATGGAAGGCTTCCTGCCGCGGGTACTGGGCAATCGCAGCAAGCCCACGGTGGCTGTGCAGGAGCTACCAGGCATGAAGCTGCGACACTTTGGCGAGGACAGCCATTCCCATGAGGAAGAAGACCACGACGACCATGACCACGACCACCGTCCGGGCAGTTTGGACGCGCACCTGTGGCTATCGTCGGTCAACGCGCGGGTAATTGCCGCGAAAATGGCGGAAGATTTGGCGCAGGTCGACCCGGCCAATGCGGCGCGCTATCAGAGTAACCTGAAGGCCTTCGACGAACGCCTGGACGCACTGGATGGGCGGATCAAGGCGCGGGTGGCCGGGATTGCCGGCAAGCCGTACTTCGTGTTCCACGAAGCGTTCGATTATTTCGAGGCCGAGTATGGCCTGAAGCATACCGGGGTGTTCAGCGTGGCGTCCGAGGTGCAGCCGGGTGCACAGCATGTGGCGGCCATGCGCAAGCGCCTGCAGGAAGTGGGCAAGACCTGTGTGTTCAGCGAACCACCGCTGCGGCCGCGGCTGGCCGAGACCCTGACAGCAGGGCTGCCGGTGCGCCTGGCCGAGCTGGATGCCCTGGGCGGTACCGACCTGGTGGATGGCAAAGGCTATGAGCGCTTGCTGGAGAAACTGGGCAGCGACCTGGTTGGGTGCCTGGAGCAGCTGTAAGCCGGGCCTTGCAGGAGATTGCATCAGGGCGACCAGGTGCTTGCCTTGAGGGTTCCAGCGCCTGTGAGATCGAGCGCCGCCCGCGCGGCGCTTCGCGGGACAAGCCCGCTCCCACATCTGTTTTGGGCCAATTACTCCTGCGCCAGGTTTGCAGCCTTGGTGTATGGCTGGAGATTGATGAGATGCAGTGGCGTACCCTTCGATATCGAATGGAACACACAAGGCGGACAGAGGTGGCTTCACAGGAGTGACTGGCCCGAAACAGATGTGGGAGCGGGCTTGTCCCGCGAAGCGCCGCGCGGGCGGCGCTCGATCTCACAGGCGCTGTAAACCTCAAGGCGGGCACCTGTCAGCCCTCACCCAATCCCCCGCCAAACACCACCAGCCTCATACCTTCTTCTGCGGTTCAGGCGACGACTCGATCCCATCGAGTATCGCCTCCACCAACCCCTCCGCCAATTCAATGGAATGCAGGCTAGACCAATACATGCCACGGCCTTCTTCGCGCAGGTACTCCAAGGCTTTGGAGCCCGTTTCATAGGCGCCACGCAGGTACAGGGCTACGTGAACCAAGGCATCCTCGGCAGAAATGTTCGGGTTTACGGTGAACAGTGGTTCGTGGCCAGCATCGCAGCGGCCAAAGGGGCGGGTGGAGGTGCAGGGTAAAGGTGGATCGGGGACGATTTTCTTAGCCATTGGAAAATGCTCCTCATTGTCACCAACCATCACTACCACGTGAATGGGTGGCGACTGTACGCGAGGTGGTAGACCCGGGCATTTTCCAATCCAGGCGGGCTCGAAAGCCTCCCACGCACAGCCGCCATAGACTGTCATGGAACAAATGCATCCGGGCTACCACACCCGATCGCCAAGTTATTCGGCGATGGATGAAGCCTAGAGGCACTGGTTCCCTCTGAGAAGGTGATGGCAGGGGGCGCGGCTCGTAGGATATTTCCCAATCCTGAAACCGGACAACCATTCGAGACAAAATCAGAAAAGCCTGAAGCAGCGCACGTCCGTTGTAGGAGCGGCCTTGTGTCGCGAAAGGGCTACGCAGCCGCCCCGGGATTTCAGCGCCGCAGCATAAATTGCCGGGGGCTGTAAGGCTGTGCCGGCCTCTTCGCGGGCACGCCCGCTCCCACAGGTACAACGACAACCTTGAGGTTTGTGTTATCCCTGTGGGAGCGGGCATGCCCGCGAAGAAGCAGAAGTTGGACTAGAGGGCAAACGGCAGGTGCAAAGCCACCTGCTGGCGCTGCGCCAGGCGCACTTCGAACTCGCTCGGGTCGTGGATCATCACGTCCATTCCGGCAAACGATTCCGCTGCAATCAGGCGCGACAGCCAGAAGCGCACGCAGCCTACCCGCAGCATCTCCGGCCACAGCTCGGCTTCGGCCGCGGTGAACGGCCGCAGCGCCGCATAGGCTGCCAGCAGCGCCTGGGCGCGTGGCACATCGATCGCGCCGTGTTCATCCAGGCACCAGTCGTTCACGGTGATGGCAATGTCATACAGCATCGGCCCGGAACAGGCGTTGTAGAAGTCGATCACACCAGTCAGGTGGGTGCCTTCGAACATCACGTTGTCGCGGAACAGGTCGGCATGCAGGTTGGCCCGTGGCAGGGCCAGGATCTGTGCCTTGTGCGCGCTGATTTCATCCAGCGCCGGCTGAAGCAGCGCGGCTTGCTCGGCGGTAAGGCGCGGCAGCAGCTCGACACCCGAAGCCAGCATCCAGTCCAGGCCACGGTCGGTGCGGCGCTCGATGATGTGTTCGCGGGTAGCCAGGTGAATGTGCGCCAGCAGCTCGCCGACCTGGGCGCAGTGCTGGGTGTTCGGTGCCTTGATATGTTTGCCCGACAGCCTTGGCTGCAGCAGCGCCGGCTTGCCGCACAGCTCGCGCAGGCCATTGCCGTCGCGGTCACGTATCGCATAGGGCACCGGCATATCGGCAGCGTGCAGGGTGTCGAGCAGCTCGATGAAGAACGGCATGTCCTCGCTGGGCCCACGCTCGATCAGCGTCAGGACGAACTCCCCCTGTTCGAGGCTGACGAAGAAATTGCTGTTCTCGGTGCCAGCGGCGATGCCCTGGAAATCGAGCAAGCGACCCAGCTCGTACGGTGCCAGAAAGGTTTCCAGCTCAGGCCGGGTCACGGGGGTGAAGACTGACATGATGAAAATTTGCCCATACGGGCACTTCCGCCGGGAAGTGCCGGGTTGATGTGAACGGTGCGCGTCAGATTACCACTCGAAGATCTTCCAGGACGGAATCAGCATGTCCGGCTGGTCGGATCGAATGAAATTGCCATCAGAGCCATCGGCGCGTACCAGGAAATAAGGCTTGCCGTTTTTCGGCGTGATCTTGATCGCATACAGGAACCCGTTCTGCCGGTACTCCTGGATGGTTTTGTCGCCTTCCGTGCGAATGGTCACCTCGGGATCGGCCGAGGGGGCGTCGTCCGCCGCCAGGGTGACGACCGGCATGGTTGCCAACAGACCGAGCAGTAACAGGCGATTGAGTGTACGCATGATAACCTTGTCCCTTTGTCGTCAATGATTCTGGCTATTCTAGCGCCGGACCCGTCGAAAAGGTTGATTCTGCTCATGAGCCAAGCGCCCCTCGTCCTGGTGGACGGTTCCTCCTACCTGTACCGCGCCTTTCACGCGCTGCCGCCGCTGACCACCTCCAAGGGCATGCCGACCGGCGCGGTGAAGGGGGTGCTGAACATGCTCAAGAGCCTGCGCAAGCAATACCCTGACAGCCTGTTCGCGGTGGTGTTCGACGCCAAGGGTGGCACCTTCCGCGATGCCATGTTCGCCGAATACAAGGCCAACCGCCCGAGCATGCCGGACGACCTGCGGGTGCAGATCGAGCCGCTGCACGCCAGCGTCAAGGCTCTGGGCTACCCGCTGCTGTGCGTCGAGGGGGTCGAGGCCGACGACGTGATCGGTACCCTGGCACGCAGCAGTGCGGCCCTGGGCCGGCCGGTCATCATCTCGACTGGTGACAAGGACATGGCGCAGCTGGTGGACGGGCACATTACCTTGGTCAACACCATGACCGGAAGCGTGCTGGACGTGGCCGGCGTTTACGAGAAATTTGGCGTCGGCCCGGAACACATCATCGACTTCCTGGCGTTGATGGGCGACAAGGTCGACAACATCCCCGGCGTGCCGGGCGTGGGCGAAAAAACCGCGGTGGGGCTGCTGACCGGCATCGGCGGCGGTCTCAGTGACCTGTACGCCAACCTGGACAAGGTCCCGACGCTGGCCATTCGCGGCGCCAAGACCCTGCCGGCCAAGCTGGAAGAGCACCGCGACGCGGCGTTCCTGTCTTATGAGCTGGCTACCATCAAGGTCGATGTACCCTTGGACATCGAAGTAGATGCCTTGGTGTGCGGCGAGCCTGACCGTGAGGCGTTGCTGGCGCTGTACACCGAGATGGAGTTCAAGAGCTGGGTCGCCGAGGTGCAGCGCGACGCGGCCAAGGCCGGTGATGATATTGCGCCGGTCGCGGAGCCAGTGGCCAAGGCCGAGCCCAAGTACGAAACCATCCTCGACCAGGCCCGTCTCGACTTCTGGCTGGAGAAGTTGCGCCAGGCGCCACTGTTCGCCTTCGACACCGAGACCACCGGTCTGGACGCCCAGCAGGCGCAGCTGGTCGGTCTTTCGTTTGCCGTCGAACCGCATGAAGCGGCCTATGTGCCGCTGGCCCACGACTATGAGGGGGCGCCGGTTCAACTGGATCGTACCGCCGTGCTGCTGGCGCTGAAGCCACTGCTGGAAGACCCGGCCAAGGCCAAGGTCGGGCAGAATGCCAAGTACGACATCAACATCCTCGCCAACGGCTCGCCTGCCATCGAAATGCGCGGCATTGCCTACGACACCATGCTCGAGTCGTACGTGCTGAACTCCACCGCCACTCGTCACGACATGGACAGCCTGGCGCTGAAGTACCTCGACCACACCACCATCGCCTTCGAGGACATCGCGGGCAAGGGCGCCAAGCAGCTGACCTTCAACCAGATCCACCTGGACAAGGCTGGCCCCTACGCCGCCGAAGACGCCGACATCACCCTGCGCCTGCACCACGCGCTGCAGGCGCGCCTGGCGCAGACGCCGAGCGTGCAGCCGGTGCTGATGGACATCGAGATGCCGCTGGTGCCGGTGCTGGCCAAGATCGAGCGCCAGGGGGCGCTGGTCGATGCAGAGCTGCTTCGGGTGCAGAGTGGTGAGCTGGGGGTGAAGATGGTCGAGCTGGAGCAGCGTGCCTATGAGCTGGCCGGTGAGGAATTCAACCTCGGCTCGCCCAAACAGCTGGGCGCCATCCTTTACGACAAACTGGGCATGCCGGTGCTGAGCAAGACCACCAAGGGTCAGCCATCCACGGCAGAAGCGGTGCTCGACGAACTGGCCGAGCAAGGCTACCCGCTGCCGGAGGTACTGATGCAGTACCGCAGCCTGAGCAAGCTCAAGAGCACCTACACCGACAAGCTGCCGGGGCAGATCAACCCGCGTACCGGGCGTATCCACACCTCTTACCAGCAGGCGGTGGCGGCCACCGGCCGGCTGTCGTCGAGCGACCCGAACCTGCAGAACATCCCGATCCGTACTGCCGAAGGCCGGCGTATCCGCCAAGCCTTCGTTGCCAGCCCGGGCTACAAGCTGCTGGCGGCGGACTACTCGCAGATCGAGTTGCGCATCATGGCCCACCTGGCCAAGGACGAAGGTTTGCTGCATGCCTTCCGCAATGACCTGGACGTGCACCGTGCCACGGCGGCAGAAGTGTTCGGCGTGGCACTGGCCGACGTCACCAGCGACCAGCGCCGTAGTGCCAAGGCCATCAACTTTGGCCTGATCTACGGCATGAGCGCCTTCGGCCTGGCCAAGCAGATCGGCGTCGACCGCAAGCAGTCGCAGGACTACATCGACCGCTACTTCACCCGCTACCCGGGGGTGCTGGCCTACATGGAGCGCACCCGCGCCCAGGCGGCGGAGCAAGGCTTTGTCGAAACCCTGTTCGGCCGCCGCCTGTACCTGCCGGATATCAATGCCAAGAACCCGGCCCTGCGCAAAGGCGCCGAGCGCACGGCGATCAACGCGCCGATGCAGGGCACGGCGGCTGACATCATCAAGCGGGCCATGGTCAATGTGGATAACTGGCTGACCGAGAGCGGGCTGGATGCCCGGGTGATCCTGCAGGTACACGATGAACTGGTGCTGGAAGTGCGCGAGGACCTGGTGGAGCAGGTGAAAGATGAAATTCGCCAGCACATGAGCCGGGCTGCGCAGCTGGACGTGCCGCTGCTGGTCGAGGCAGGAATTGGTGCGAATTGGGACGAAGCTCACTGATCGAGCGGGGAAGCTGTGTAGGATCCGTGACATAGGGACGCGGGTCCTGGCACCGCTCAGTGCCAGTGGTGCTGAGGCTTCATGAAACTATCGCAAATAGTTTTCAGGGCGTTGGAACTAAACCGGTGAAGCGGAACTCAGAGTTACTGAATGGCTGGTGAAGCCTTTCGATGCTCCTATGTTGTGTTAAGTGTTGGCAGATATCTGGACCCCGCCCTAGCGGTCCGGACTTGGACCCCGAACTTCTCCCTCCCCATACGAAGTCCGGGGTTTTTTTTGCCCGGAATTTGATCTGATGGCGCTGCTACCCCCTGTAGGAGCAGCCTTGTGCTGCGAAAGGGCCGGTACCGCCAACAGATTTATACAGCCTGTCATGGCCTCTTCGCAGCACAAGGCTGTTCCTACAACGAGCGGTGCAGGCCTCAGGCTACTGGCTTGTCTTCCAGCTCCATCCAGTCCGCCAGCACCCGGTAGGCCTCTTCCACGCCCAGGCGCTTGGGCGCCGAGAACAGCTGGATGGTCACGCCATCGCCCCAACCCTTGCGGATTTCCGATTGCACCTTGAGCAGGGTGTTCTTGCCTGCGCCGTGGGTCAGCTTGTCGGCCTTGGTCAGCAGGATGTGCATCGGCATGCTGCTGGCCTTGGCCCAGTCGAGCATCATCTTGTCGAAGTCGGTCATCGGGTGGCGCACGTCCATCATCAGGATCACGCCACGCAGGCACTCCCGGCTGCCCAGGTAGGCTTCCAGGTGTTTCTGCCAGTGCTGCTTGAGCGGAATCGGTACTTTTGCATAACCGTAGCCTGGCAGGTCGACCAAACGCCGTTCATCGTCCAGACTGAAGAAATTCAACAGCTGGGTGCGCCCGGGGGTTTTCGAGGTGCGCGCCAGGCTGGCATGAGTCAGGGTGTTGAGGGCGCTGGATTTGCCGGCGTTGGAGCGGCCGGCGAAAGCCACCTCGTAACCCTGGTCGTCCGGGCATTGTTCGACCTTGGCAGCGCTGAGGGCGAATTTGGCTTTCTGGCAGAGGCCGAGGATGGGGTTCTTGACTTGCATGGGATATCCGATGTGGGTGTTGCCTGACTCTTTAGACCCGAGCCTGGCAAGCGGTGTCGTTTCCGTTTGGATGGCGGAAGTATATAATGCCCCAGTTTTTGTGTGCTCATTCTCCCGGCGAAGGAGAACGGGCATGGGGTGTCGAACAATAGCTCGCGCAACAGAACGCAGCGCGGCCCCCAACCCTGAAGGTCGTTCCGCATGGCGAAATGGCTGCTTGCTGTCGGTATGTTCCTGCCGTTTTTCAGCGCACAGGCTACACAGGATCCCGAGGTGTTGTACAACCGCACGTGTGCGGCCTGTCACACCGGGCAGTTGCCACAGGCACCCAGGCAGGGTGACCGGGCAGCATGGGAGCCAAGGCTGGCGCAAGGCATGGATGTACTGGTGAAGCACGTGACCCAGGGTTTCAAGGCTATGCCGCCGCGTGGATTGTGCATGGACTGCAGTGCCGAGGACTACCGTTTGGTCATCCTTTGGATGAGTGGCAGTCCCGATACATAACATTTCACCCTTAGCCGTGTTGGATTAGCTGATGAACAAACTAGTCGTGAGTCTGCTGTTGACCCTGGGTGTCGCAGGTGCGGCCACTGCTGCGCAACCCGTCAAAGGCGATGCCGCCGCCGGCCAGGCCAAAACGGCCGTTTGTGGTGCCTGCCACAACCCCGACGGCAACAGCCTGGCACCGAACTTCCCGAAACTGGCCGGCCAAGGTCAGCGCTATCTCGAAAAACAACTGCACGATATCAAGTCGGGCAAGCGTACAGTGCTGGAGATGACCGGCATGCTGGCTGCGTTCAGCGACCAGGACCTGGCCGACATCGCCGCCTACTTCGCCAGCCAGAAAGGTAGCGTGGGCGCCGCCGATCCCAAGCTGGTCGAACGTGGCCGGGCGCTGTTCAACGGCGGCGACCTGGAAAAAGGCATGCCTGCCTGCACCGGCTGCCACTCGCCGAACGGCGCGGGTATCGCCCTGGCCGGCTTCCCGCACTTGGGCGGGCAGCACGCACAGTACGTGACCAAGCAGCTCACCGACTTCCGCGAAGGCAACCGCACCAACGATGGCGATGCCATGACCATGCGCACCATCGCCGGCAAGCTGAGCAACCACGACATTGAGGCGCTGGCCAGCTACATCCAGGGCCTGCACTGATTAGCGGCGCGCTCCTACAGGGGCTGCGTCAGCGGCGCATTAACTTTCAGTTAATGTTGTGGGCCAATGATGAAAGGGCGGCTGGACCGCCCTTTTTTCCGTCCGTACCCGTTAAACTACAGAACTCGGCCCCTTCCCGGCCTGTCTCAGTGCAGGTCGCGTCGTGGCGACCAATGACTGCCCAGGAGTAAAGCATGCGTAAACTGATTCTCAGCGCCGCGCTGGTCGCTGCCAGCGTATTCGGTATGACTGCCGTCCAGGCCGCCGAGCCTGTCGCCGGCAAGGAATACCTCGAGCTGAGCAACCCTGTTCCGGTTTCCGTGCCTGGCAAGATCGAAGTGGTCGAGCTGTTCTGGTACGGCTGCCCACACTGCTACCACTTCGAGCCGACCATCAATCCATGGGTCGAGAAACTGCCCAAGGACGTCAACTTCAAGCGCGTGCCGGCCATGTTCGGTGGTGCATGGGACGCCCACGGCCAGATGTTCCTGACCCTGGAAGCCATGGGCGTCGAACAAAAGGTGCACGCCGCGGTGTTCGATGCCATCCAGAACCAGCGCAAGCGCCTGACCGATCCGCAGGACATGGCCGACTTCCTCGCCACCCAGGGCGTGGACAAGGACAAGTTCCTCGCCACCTTCAACTCGTTCGCCATCAAGGGCCAGGTCAACCAGGCCAAGGAACTGGCGAAGAAGTACGAGATCACCGGCGTTCCGAGCATGGTGGTCAATGGCAAGTACCGTTTCGACCTGGGTACCGCCGGCGGGCCGGAAGGCGTACTGAACGTTGCCGACCAGCTGATCGCCAAGGAGCGCGCCGCTAAGTAAGCGGCGTAACCCATGCGCCGCTTCAGAACCGCGCGTGGCATTGGCCTGCACCAGCCGCAGGTCAACGAGCATCACCTGCAGGCTCCTGGCCTGCCCGAGGATGGTCGCCTGCGGCTGCTCAGTTTCAACATCCAGGTGGGCATCAGCACCGAGCGCTACCGGCATTACCTGACCCGCAGCTGGCAGCACCTGTTGCCGCACAACGGGCGTGCCGGCAACCTGCAGAAGATTGGCCAACTGCTGGGCGACTTCGACCTGGTGGCCTTGCAGGAGGCCGATGGCGGCAGCCTGCGCTCGGGCTACGTCAACCAGGTCGAGCACCTCGCCCACCTGGGCGCCTTCCCCTACTGGTACCAGCAACTCAACCGCAACCTTGGGCGTTTTGCCCAGCACAGCAATGGCGTGCTCAGCCGCCTGAAGCCGCAGTTGCTCGAGGACCACCCTTTGCCCGGCCCGGCTGGGCGTGGTGCGATCCTGGTGCGTTTTGGCGAGGGCGAAGATGCGCTGATCGTGGTGATGATGCACCTGGCCCTCGGCGCCAAGACCCGCGCCCTGCAGCTGGGCTACATCCGCGAGCTGATTGGCGGCTACCGCCACCAGGTGCTGATGGGCGACATGAATACCCACGCCACCGACCTGCTGGAGCACTCGCCGCTGCGCGACCTGGGCCTGATTGCCCCGCAAGTCGAGGCCACCTTCCCCAGTTGGCGCCCACAGCGTTGCCTGGACCACATCCTGCTCAGCCCAAGCCTCACGCTGGAGCGTGTCGAGGTGCTGGCGCAGCCAATTTCAGACCACCTTCCCGTTGCTGTCGAGATTCGATTGCCTGATGCATTGACTGTGGATACGCTGCCGGTCCTGAGCTAATTGCCATCACCGTTTGCGGACCCGGGCATGACTGAAGACGCTGAGCGCTGGAAAGAGAAATACCTGAAAAGCATCGAGCAGCAGGAAAAGCTCGAGCGCCGTTGGGACGCCCGTCTCGACCTGCTGCGCCGCGGCCTGGTACGCAGCACCCTGGCTGCCGAAGGCAGTGACAAGGTGGTGGACCAGTGCATGAAGGAAATGCGCGAGGTCATCCGCAGCGACAACATGGACGCCGGCCTTGCCGGGCTGATACCGCGCCTTGAGAAGGCGGTGCTGGACTCCGAACAGCGCCGGGAAATCCGCATGAACCAGGTCAGCGATGCGCTGACCGCACTGGTCAGCCAATTGCAAGGTCTGCCGCTGCCAAACGATGTCTCGCGGCCGTTGAAAAAACTGGCGAAGAAGCTCGACGGCGGCGTGGCCCAGTCACGCGACTTGCCACCATTGCTGGGCGAGTTGAGCGGCTTGCAGGGCCGCGCACTGTCAGCCTTGGGCAAGTCGGGGGAAGATGCCCGGCCCGGATTCTTGCAGCGCTTGTTCGGCAGCCGCGAGGATGACACGCAGGGCGAGCCAGCGCTTGTGGCGCTGCCGGTTGCCGAAGCGCAGCCCTTGGCGGTACCGGGCAGTGTCGATGTCGACGACGTGGATGCGTTGCAGCCGCTGCCACCCTCTTCAGCTTCTGTTGTCGAGGCGCCCGAGCTGGAGGTATCTGGCCCGGCGCTGATCGACACGGCCGAACTGCCGCCAGCCCCGTTGCCGCTACCGAATGCCGTGCCAGCGCCGGAAGTTGCCGCCAGCAAGCCGCCGGCTGACGAAAAACCGGCACAAACACTCGAAGAAGCCTTCGGCGAAGACGGTCCCTATGCCCTGCCCTATGCGGTGGAGCCGCCCTACAGCCAGGTTGCTGCGCACATCGAGCAAACCCTGATCGGCCTGTTGGATGACCTCAGCCTGCCGGAGCGACATAAGGCCCAGGCGCTGGACATGCGTGAACGGGTTGCCCGCGGCTTGAACTGGTATGAGTTGATTCCGGTACTGGATGACCTGGCTGTACTCATGCTGGCGATCACCGACAGCGGCCAGCACGAATTCGAAACCTACCTGCAGCAGCTCAACGAACGCCTGGAAGGTTTCCAGAGCCACCTGCACGAGGCCAGCGCCGACCATGCCGACAACAGCTCGGCCGCCCGCGAGCTGGATACCCAGCTGCGTGAGCATGTCGACGGGCTGCAGAGCAGTGTGCAAGGTGCCGTCGACGTCGACAGCCTCAAGCACATCCTGGACAACCGCCTGGAAGGCCTTCTGGTGACCATGGACGAGCACAAGCACGAGCGCGATCGCCGCGAGCAAGAGCTGGCCGGGCGCCTGCAAGGGCTGTCGGAGCGGGTGGCGAACATGGAGCGCGAGGCGCTCGGTTACCGCGAGCACTTGGAAGAGCAGCGCCAGAAGGCCCTGCTCGATCCGCTTACCGGCCTGCCCAACCGTGCAGCCTGGAGCGAGCGGGTCGAGCGCGAGATGCTCGATTGGCAGGCGCACGGCGGCCATCTGGCGATGGCGATACTCGACCTGGACCATTTCAAGCGGATCAACGACAGCTATGGGCACCTGGCCGGAGACAAGGTGCTGAAGATCGTTGCCGACCAGTTGCGCAAGCGCCTGCGCGGGCGTGACTTCATCGCCCGCTTTGGCGGCGAGGAGTTTGTTCTGCTGTTGCCACAGACCCCGCCGGCCACCGCCGCCCAGGTAGCCGAGGTACTGCGGGCCACGGTCGAGGCGTGCCCGTTCCACTTCAAGGGCGAGCGGGTGGTGATCACCACATCCATCGGGCTGGGTGAATTCCGTTCCGGCGAGCGCGGCGACCAGGTGCTCAAGCGCGCCGATGCGGCGCTGTACCGGGCCAAGGAGTTGGGGCGCAATCGCGTCGAGCAGGCATAGACGCAGCCGCTGACTCGCGGCAAGCACTGCTCGCGGGGAGCACGTTATACTGTAGCGCTCATTCGCTGAGGCCATTGACGTGCTTTCCACGCTTAAAAAAACCCTGATTTCCTTCCTGCTGTTGTCCGTCGCCGGTTGCTCGACGGGCCTGCGCATCGACCGTAGCCACCCTTCGGTCAACCAGGACAACCGCATCCAGTTCGTTGTCCTGCACTACACCAATGCTTCGCTGGAGCGTTCCCTGGCGTTGCTGACCCATGGCGAAGTCAGCAGCCATTACCTGATTGGTGACGGCCCGGCAACGGTGTACCAGCTGGTGGATGAAAGCCGCCGCGCCTGGCATGCCGGTGATAGCCAGTGGCAGGGGCGGACCTGGTTGAACTCCTCCTCCATCGGTATCGAAATCGTCAACCCGGGCTTCACCGACACGCCGAATGGCCGGGTCTGGCACCCTTACAGTGAAGCGCAGATCCAGTCGCTGATCGCGTTGCTCAAGGACATCGTCAAACGTAACAACATCGAGCCGCGGCACATTATTGGCCACAGCGATATCGCGCCGCTGCGCAAGCTGGATCCGGGGCCGCTGTTCCCTTGGAAGCGCCTGGCCGACGCCGGGCTGGGTGTGTGGCCGGATGCCAATGCGGTGGCACGGCAACAGGCCTATTTCAGCGTCAACCCGCCGAGCGTTGGCTGGTATCAGCAGGAGCTGGCGCGGTTTGGCTATTCGATCGAGCAGACTGGGGTACTGGATGTTGCCACCCGCCACGTGATCGCCGCGTTCCAGATGCGTTTCCGCCCGCAGCGCTTCGATGGCATGCCAGATGCGCAGACGGCAGCGATGCTGCAGGTGCTCAACCGGATGCGTTGATCTGCCAGGCGGGGGCCTGGCTGTTGTGTAGGAGCGGCCTGCGAAGGCTGTAGCAAAGCGCCCAACGGTGAGGGTGATTCCTGATTCAGTTGCTATACCTTTGTTATCAACTGGATGTCTTCGATGTCAGCCCTCATCGTCTCGCTGCGCCAAATTTTTTACCGTCCCTGGATGCTGGCCACATTGGCAGCACTGGCCAGCGCAGCTCTGTTGCTCTCCGCCAGCATCGGCATTGCCCTGCAACAGATGAAGCAAAGCGAGAGCGCACAGATGAACGCCCAGGGCGAGCGCTTTCTCGAGCGCCTCGAACAGGTGTTTGGCCAGTTGCGTGAAGGGGTCGACCTGCTGCAGGCGCAGCCCTTGCGCGGCTGCACCCCGGCGATGCTGACGGCATTGCAGCAGGTAGGCCTGAGTTCACGCTTCATTTATGAAGCCGCCTATGTGGATGGTGATGTTGCCTGCTCCAACCGCGGTGATGAGCGGGCGTTCGAACCCTTGCGGGTACCCGACATTCAGGGGCCGACCTACAGCTACTGGCTGAACACCACGACCGAGCCGAACGAGAACCTGGCCGCGCTGATGCTGGGACGGGGCAAATTCGTGGTCTCCACCTCCCGTGGGCACCTGACCGATGTGGTCGACCTGCCCCCGGGCGGCAGCCTGGTGGTGGTGCTGGATAACGGTACCCGTGCTATCCCCGTACTGGGCCCGCCGCAGGTATGGCCGCCCCCCTCGGCCTGGTCGACCAGCCACAAGTCGCTGCTCGAACTCAGCGACCGCCTGATCTACCGCATGCCGACCAAGTCACCGGACTACCAGCTGGTGCTGATTGCTCCGCGGGCGAGCCTCCCGTTGAGGATGAACGGCATGCTCTGGCTTCTGTTCCCCGGCAGTGTACTGGCTGCCTGCTGCATCGGCTGGCTGGTGCTGCAACTGATCCTGCAGCGGCGGTCGATGAGCTCGGAACTGCAGAATGCCTTGCGCCGCGGCGAACTGCAGGTGCTCTACCAGCCGATCTTCGAGCTCGACAGCCGGCGCTGTGTGGGGGCCGAGGCGCTGGTGCGCTGGCGCCGCCCGGACGGCACCCTGACCAGCCCGGACCTGTTCATCCCGTTGGCAGAAAACACTGGGCAGATTTGCCAGATCACTGACTTTGTCCTGCAGCGTGTGCTGGAACAGCTAGGGCAACTGCTACGCTCGCACCCCAACTTGTACATTTCGGTGAACCTGGCGGCCTGCGATGTGATGGTGCCGCGCATTGGCCGGGTGGCGGCACGCTTGCTGGCGTTGCATCGGGTGGCGGCCAGCCAGATTGCCTTTGAAGTGACCGAGCGCGGCCTGATCGACGTGGTGGTGGCCCGCGACAACCTGCAGGCGCTGCGCGCGGTGGGGCATCAGGTGCTGATCGACGATTTTGGTACAGGTTATTGCAGCCTGGCCTACCTGCAGACCCTGCCGGTGGACTGCCTGAAGATCGACAAGGCCTTTATCGATGCCCTGGGGCATGACGCTGCCAGCAGCGGTGTTGCCCCGCATATCATCCGCATGGCTCATGACTTGCACCTGCGAGTGATTGCCGAAGGCATCGAGTGTGAAGACCAGGCGGTGCTGCTGAACAGCGAAGGGGTCAATTATGGCCAGGGCTGGCTGTTTGCCCGGCCACTGAATGCCCGGCAGTTTGCCGAACTGGTGACCCGCGGACGGCTGCCGCGGCGGGTTGAGCATTGAGTGATCCTGCACCGGCCTCATTCAGACCGGCAGCGCCATGTAGAACTGGGTCCCCTGCCCCGGTCTGGAAAAAACGCCCATGCGCCCGCCATGCAGCTGAACGATTTCTTTGCACAACGCCAGCCCCAGCCCCGCGCCACCTTTCTTGCGCCCTACCTGCACGAATGGCTCGAAGATGCGCCCTTGCTGCCCATAGGCAATGCCCTCGCCGTTGTCCTCGACACTGATGATCACCCGCTCCGCATGCCGTCGCGCATGCAGGCGGATACGCCCACCGCTGGCGGTATGACGGATGGCGTTGTGCAACAGGTTGTCCAGCACCCGGTCGAGCTGGGCGACGTCGGCCTGGATACGTGGTAATGGCGGCTCCAGCTCCGTGATCAACTCGATCTGCTTGTGCGCCGCCGGCTCGGCAAAGCGCCGTTGTGCACGCTCCAGCAGCTCGTCGATGGCGCAGGGCGCCAGGTCGAGCTTCTGTATCCCGCTCTGGTAGCGACTGAAGTTGAGCAGGTCGTTGATCAACTGGGTCAGGCGCTGCATTTCCTCACCGATGGTTTCCAGCAGGTCATGCTCGCGTGCCTCGGGTGGGAACTTGAGCCGCTCGCGCAACAGGCCGAAGGCCATGTGCATGCCGGTCACCGGGGTTCGCAGTTCGTGGGAGGCGCGCAGTACGAACTCGCTGCGCACGCGTTCGAAGGCTCGCTGCTCGGTTACATCGTGAAGCACCATTACCGCACCAAGGATCGGCCCTTGCGGGTGGCTGACCGGGGTCAGGCTGCAGGCGAGCAGGCGCGTTTCGTCATCGACCTCCATGTTCAGGTCGTCCGGCTGGCGGTCGAGGTTGCCGCCGCGCAGTACCTGGCGTAGCTGCTGTTCCAGTTCCGGGCGCTGCAGGGCTTCGGCCAGGCTGCTGCCCACGCGGCTGTCGGTCCAGCCCAGCTGGCGCTGCGCCACCGGGTTGAGGTGCTCCAGGCGACCCTGGCGATCGATGATCAGCAGGCCATCGTCGATGCTGTCCAGTACGGCCTGCAAGCGTTGCTGACCGGCCAGCAGTTCATCGACGTTGGTGGCCTGGTGCTGGCGCAAGGCATCGGCCATAAGCCCGAAGCGGCGGGTCAACTGGTTCAGTTCGGTGGCCTGGGTTATCGGCAGGGTGACGTCGAAATTGCCCTTGCCGAGTTCGTCGGCCGCTTTGGCCAAGGCTTCGATCGGCTGGCCGAAGCGCCGGGCGATATTGTGCGCGGTGATGAAGCCCAGTACCAGCACCACCAGGCCCATCAGGCCAAGTACACCGCTGACCAGCAGGGCGTGGTCGCGGGTGTGCTCCTCGCTGCGGATGATATGTTCCAGGGCCTGCCTGTGGGAGTCGATCAGGTCGGTGCGGACCTGGTTGAACGCTGCGCCCAGTGGTTGCTCCACCCCCATGCTGCGGGCGGGTGCAGGGCTATCGCGGTAAGCCTGGAGGAAGGCTTGGTAGTTGCTGCTCGCCTTGCTGAAGCCGGTGCGCTCGCCGCCTTGTTCCAGCGCTTGGTTAAGCAGCGTCTGGAAGTTGTCCTGTAACAGCCGCAGGTTCTCCGGTGCGGTCGAGTCATCGAGGATCAGGGTCAACTGTTCGCCAAGGTTCTGGCGCAACTTCAGCCCAACTTCCAGGGCGTGGGTGGTATCGCGAACCAGTCGCTGTTGCACCGTGGCCATCTGCAGCACGCTGACCAGGCCTAGCAGCAACCCGAGCAAGGCCACGGTGATCAGCGCCGAAATGTTGAGAAAAAGCCGCGTGCGCAGCTTCATGGGCGGCCACCTCATAGGTTGTACTGCTTGCGTTTGCGGTACAGGGTGGAGGCATCGATCCCCAGGGTCTTGGCGGCCTGATCCAGGGTGTCGCTGGCGGCCAGTATCGCGCCGATGTGGGCGCGTTCCAGCTCATCCAGGCTCAGCGCGGCGCCGACGCGCGGGGCATTGCCTGCGGGCTGCTCGCCCATGCCCAGGTGGCTGATTTCTACGCGCTCCTGCGGGCAGATGATGCTGGCCCGCTCCACCACGTTGCGCAGTTCGCGGATGTTGCCGGGCCAGCGGTAATTGAGCAGGGCTGTGCGGGCTTCATCACTGAAACCACGGGCAGGTCGGGAGTATTCCTTGACGAAGCGGGCGAGAAAGCGGTCGGCCAGGGTCAGGATGTCTTCACTGCGCTCGCGCAGGGGCGGCAGGTGCAGGGTGATGACGTTCAATCGATACAGCAGGTCTTCGCGGAAGCGGTTTTCGCGCACCATCTCTTCGAGATTGAGGTTGGTGGCGGCGAGGATACGCACATCGGCGCGGCGGGTGACCGGGTCGCCGACGCGTTCGTATTCCTTGTCCTGGATGAAGCGCAGCAGTTTGGGTTGCAAGGTCAGTGGGAAATCACCGATCTCGTCGAGGAACAGCGTGCCCCCGTCAGCCTGGTTGACCCGCCCCAGAGTGCTTTCGCTGGCTCCGGTGAAGGCGCCACGGGTGTGGCCGAACAACTCGCTTTCCATCAGCTCTGCGTTCAGTGACGGGCAGTTGATGGTCACGCAGGCTTTGCGCGCGCGCTTGCTCCAGCCATGGATGGCCCGGGCCAGCTCACCTTTACCGGTGCCAGACTCGCCAAGGATAAGGATATTGGCGTCGGTGGTGGCGACCTGGCGGGCAGTTTCCAGCACCGCCATCATGGCCGGGCTGTGCGAGTCGAGGCCGTCCTTGGGTTTTCGCACTTCACCTTCCAGGGCCTCCAGGCGTGCGGAAAGCTGGCGCACTTCCAGCTGCTTGGCGGTAGCCAGGCGCAGTTGATCGGGGCTGCACGGCTTGACCAGGTAATCGGCGGCACCGGCCTGGATTGCGTCCACTGCCGTATCGATCGCCGAGTGCGCGGTGACGATCACCACCCGCATCCAGGGGGCCTGGATACGCATCTGCGCCAGCACATCGAGGCCGTTGTCTTCGCCCAGGCGCAAATCGAGGAAGCACAGGTCGAACACCTGGCGCTGCAGCAGGGTTTCGGCCTGGGCAGCGCTGTTGGCCGTGGCCACGCTGTAGCCCTCGTCCTCCAGGCAGTAGCGGAAGGTGCGCAGAATCGCGGACTCGTCATCCACCAGCAGAATGCGGCCTTGGTTGTCCTGAGCTGACTCCATGTGCTGCGCTCCTTAAGGGTAGATCTTCATTTAGTGTGGGGAAAATCGGGCAAGTTGCATGGTCAATTGTGAAGGAACCTGTCCTTTGCATGCTAGCCAATGGCCAATCAATGCCTGGAGGCCGTGCTATTCCGATGATTTCCTTAGAGGGGCACGGTGGCACATTGGTTGCGAGGATTTTTAGCTTTTGCTCTACAAAAGGAGGCACTGCCATGTCCTTTTCCATCCGCACCGCCATGTTGGCAGCCACCCTGCTGCCGGTGTTCACCCCGGCATTCGCCGGCCCGGTGCAGGACGCCCGCCTGGAGGGGGCCCTGCAAACGGCCCTGTCACTGAACCGCATGCTCGACCCGTTCCGTATTGAAGTCGAGGTGGACGGTAAGCGGGCGCGGCTTTCCGGTGAGGTGGAGAACGACGTTGAGCGCCAGCTGGCCGAGCATGTGGCCCTGGCTACCCGTGGCATCGAGCAAGTGGACAACCAGTTACGGGTCAATGCCCAGCTGGTGGAACGCCCGCTGGCGCTGCGTGCCTACGCCCAGCGCCTGGAAGATGCCACCCTGGCCGCAGTGATCCGTGCGCGGCTGCTATGGACCCGTATCACCGAGAAGGCGCCTATAGATGTACAGAGCAGCGAGGGTGTGGTGACCCTGCGCGGCAAGGTCGACAGCGCCGAGGCCAAGGAGTTGGCTGGCGTGGTGGCGCGTACCACCGAGGGCGTGCACCTGGTCAACAACCTGGTCAGCCTCGATACCGCTGCCATGGCCAAGGCCCGGGAAGCTCCGGTAGGGGCACAGACCGGGCCGCAACCGAGCGACAGCTGGATCATCGACAAGATTCAGAACAGCTACCGCTTCAGTCGCAACCTCGATGGTCTGAACCTGAAAGTGGCCAGTGAAGAGGGCCTCGTGCGGCTGTCGGGAGAGGTCGTCAGCAGCGAGCAGAGAACCATTGCCGTGGAGATCGCACGGCAGATCATCGGCGTGCGCGGGGTGGATGCCGACCTGCTCAAGGTAGCGACCAAGGTCGAGGGCTGATCGTGCAATTCGCACGATGCCGTGCGTGGCATCGTGCAGGATACATTCTTGCCGATCTTGCAGGATTTTCTTAAATATATGATTTAAAAGGATTTTATTTTAAGTGCAAGGCTGGCATGCAGGCTGCAATTACCTGTTCAGGTGTGAACAAGAATTACAGCAGGAGGAGCCGGCATGAACCGCAAATCCGTCAACCGCTCGCAGAACGCCGCACTGCCCCTGCGCCAGATGCTGTCATTCGGCCTGGCGCTGCTGCTGACCCTGGCCGCTGGCCTCTTTTATTACAGCTGGCAGAGTGCACGCCTGGCCGAGCAGGTGGCGGCGCAGACCGCCCTGTTGACGCAGATTCAGGCGACCCGTGCCCATACCTTGGTCAAGGCCGCTGACCCGCTGCCATCCGGCCAGGCCATTGTTTCACCGGCCACCCTGGAGAATGCCGTACGCCAGGACCGCTGGGTGTTCTGACCTTCGGCAGGACCGATTCCGATAAAGAAAGGAGAACCACCATGCTGAGTTGGGCTATCACTTTCCTCATCATCGCCATTGTTGCCGCCGTACTGGGCTTCGGTGGTATCGCGGGTGCTGCCACGGGTATCGCGAAGATTCTGTTCATTGTCTTCCTGGTGCTATTTGTAGCCTCCTTCTTCTTTGGACGTGGACGAGGTTGAAGATGGGCAGGAAGCATTGGACAACCCTGGCTGCCGCCCTGTTATTGGGTGGCAGTGCGGCGGCGATGGCGGCCAACGACGGCCAGGTCCGGGTCGATCAGTTGCTCGGCTCGGACCCGGAGTACCGGGAAACCTGGCAGGACACGATCAAAGGCGAGGAACGCCTGCCCGATTGGGTGGTCAATCTGACCGGCAGTGCCCAGCAGCAGATGTCCGCCGTTACCGAAGACGGCGACAAGTATCTGGTCGGCCCGTTGTGCGAAGGCCAGGACAACTGCACCTACAAGCGCCTCATCGTGGCGTTCAGCTGGGACAAAGACGATGCCTACGGGATGCTCGTGGAGGTACCCGAGGGTTTGCCAAATGACAAGTCGCCTACCCGCCACGCGCAGTACCGCTGGCTGGGTGAGCCGGACGACGGCATGAAGGCGATGCTGCGGGAGCAGCTCAAGCGTGACCCGAACTGGTACTAAGCATTTGCACCGGTACGGATGAAATGTCATGCACTGTCACGTAATAGAAGCTGAACCTTTCTATATTTCAGCCTTCTATGATGCGCCGCCCCGAGGAGGGGCAGCACATGACCAAGGGGCCGGGCTGTTCTGATTGTTGCAGGATCGGAGTGGCCTAGGGGTACAGGGAGTGCCTCCAGCAATGGGCCGGGTCAGGAAAAGGCGGAATCGGAAGTTCAGGTCGGTGGTGTCATAGGGGCACCTGACCAGACCTGACTTCCGAGGAGCCATGTAGGAAACGTTCCTTCCCCCTGCGCGATTTCCTCTCCGAGACACATTTTGTTTCGACCATACATCATTTTTTTTCGATCAGCCCGGCGCTTGTTCAAGCGGCATATCAGCCATTCGGATTGTCGAACAAGCCATCTCCTCTGTCTTTTTTACCCTGCCAAATCTGCCTAAATATGGCGGTTTGGTCTTGTTCGGGATTCCGAACGTTGTAAATCAAGCACTTGCGAACCTCCCGTTTTGGTCAGAAACACTATGCATAAACGGCATGGGTCATGCGTTTCAGGCATTAGATTTCCCCCCTTGCCATCGCAATAGTTGCCGCCTTTTTCGCTGGCCCGAGCGTTCTGTCGCTCGCCTGCGGTGTCCTTACATGAAGTCGCCGGACGGAAGCATCTGCAGCCCGTAGCCTAGCCAACGGCTCTGTTACGCGCGTTTCCGTTGGGTGCCATGACCACTAGAACAAAGGGTAAAGACATGAAGAAGGCAAAACTGAGCCTCGCCTGGCAGATCGTCATCGGTCTGGTCCTGGGTGTTGCAATCGGCGCTCTACTGAATCATTTCAGTGCAGAAAAGGCATGGTGGATCAGCAACGTCCTCCAACCCGCTGGTGACATCTTCATTCGCCTGATCAAGATGATCGTCGTCCCGATCGTGATTTCGTCGCTGATCGTGGGTATCGCCGGCGTTGGCGACGCGAAGAAACTGGGCAGCATCGGCCTGAAGACCATCATCTACTTCGAAGTGGTGACCACCATCGCCATCGTCGTCGGCCTGATGCTGGCCAACCTGTTCCACCCGGGTGCAGGCATCGACATGAGTACCCTGGGTACAGTGGACATCTCCAAGTACCAGGCCACCGCAGCCGAAGTGCAGCATGAGCACGCGTTCATCGAAACCCTGCTGAACCTGATCCCGTCGAACATCTTCGCAGCGCTGATGCGTGGTGAAATGCTGCCGATCATCTTCTTCTCGGTGATGTTCGGCCTGGGCCTGTCGAGCCTGCAGGCAGAGCTGCGCGACCCGCTGGTGCGTACCTTCCAGGCGGTTTCCGAGACCATGTTCAAGGTTACCCACATGATCATGAACTACGCCCCTATCGGCGTGTTCGCCCTGATCGCCGTGACCGTCGCCAACTTCGGTTTCAGCTCGCTGCTGCCGCTGGCCAAGCTGGTACTGCTGGTGTACTTCGCCATCGCCTTCTTCGCCTTCATGGTGCTGGGCCTGGTTGCCCGCCTGTTCGGTTTCTCGGTGATCAAGATCATGCGCATCATGAAAGATGAGCTGATCCTCGCCTACTCCACCTCCAGCTCGGAGACCGTGCTGCCGCGCGTGATCGAGAAGATGGAGAAGTACGGTGCACCGAAGTCGATCTGCTCGTTCGTGGTACCGACCGGCTACTCGTTCAACCTCGACGGTTCGACCCTGTACCAGAGCATCGCGGCCATCTTCATTGCCCAGCTGTACGGTATCGACCTGTCGTGGAGCCAGCAGCTGCTGCTGGTGCTGACCCTGATGGTGACCTCCAAAGGCATCGCTGGCGTACCGGGTGTTTCCTTCGTGGTCCTGCTGGCCACCCTGGGCAGCGTGGGCATCCCGCTGGAAGGCCTGGCCTTCATTGCCGGTGTCGACCGCATCATGGACATGGCCCGTACTGCCTTGAACGTTGTGGGCAACGCCCTGGCAGCCCTGGTCATCGCCCGCTGGGAGGGTATGTACGACGCCGCTAAGGGCGAGAAGTACTACGCCTCGCTGATGACCGGCAAGCAGGAAGCGGCCATGGTTGGCGAAACCGCCAAGCGCTGAGCCTGACTGCTGTTTGACCAAGAGCCCCGACTTGTCGGGGCTTTTTGTTGCCTGTGAGATCTTGGGGCCGCTTTGCGGCCCTTTCGCGACGCAAGGCCGCTCCCACAATGGCCGGCGTTCGCCGATCTCTGTGGGAGCGGCCTTGTGTCGCGATACGAGGGCGCAGCCCTCGCCTGCGGTCTCCAGCCTTGAGCCCCGATACGCTATCATTCGGGCATTTTTCAGGGGGAACACACGGATGCTCAACGGCCTTTGGCTTGGCTTTTTCCTGGTGGCGGCAGTGTCCGCCATGGCCCAGTGGCTGGTAGGCGGCAACGCCGGCATCTTCGCGTCGATGGTCGAGAGCATCTTCGCCATGGCCAAGCTGTCGGTCGAGGTGATGGTACTGCTGTTCGGCACGCTGACCCTGTGGCTGGGCTTTCTCAAGATCGCCGAGAAGGCCGGGATCGTCGAGTGGCTGGCCAAGGTGCTGGGCCCGCTGTTCGCCCGGCTGATGCCGGAAGTGCCACCCGGCCACCCGGCCCTGGGCCTGATCACCATGAACTTCGCCGCCAACGGCCTGGGCCTGGATAACGCCGCCACGCCGATCGGCCTGAAGGCCATGCGCGCGCTGCAGGAGCTGAACCCCAGCAGCACCACGGCGAGCAATGCGCAGATCCTGTTCCTGGTACTCAACGCCTCGTCGCTGACCCTGCTGCCGGTGACCATCTTCATGTACCGGGCCCAGCAAGGTGCGGCGGACCCGACCATGGTATTCCTGCCCATCCTGCTGGCCACCAGCGTCTCGACCCTGGTCGGCCTGCTCTCGGTGGCGGTGATGCAGCGCTTGCGCCTGTGGGACCCTGTGGTGCTCGCCTACCTGATTCCCGGTGCCGTGCTGCTGGGCAGCTTCATGGCATTTCTGGGCACCCTGTCGGCGGCCGCGCTGGCCAGCCTGTCGTCGATCCTGGGCAACCTCACGTTATTTGGCGTGATCATCCTGTTCCTGGTGGTCGGTGCCTTGAAACGGGTGAAGGTGTATGAAGCCTTTGTCGAAGGCGCCAAGGAAGGCTTCGACGTAGCCAAGGGCTTGTTGCCTTACCTGGTGGCTATGCTGGTGGCGGTGGGTGTGCTGCGGGCTTCAGGCGCCTTGGAGCTGGCCCTGGACGGTGTCCGCCATGCGGTGACCTGGCTGGGCCTGGACACCCGCTTCGTGGAGGGCCTGCCCACGGCGCTGGTCAAGCCGTTCTCCGGCAGCGCGGCGCGGGCGATGCTGATCGAGACCATGCAGACCCACGGCGTGGACAGCTTCCCTGCGCTGGTCGCAGCGACGATTCAGGGGAGTACCGAAACCACCTTCTACGTGCTGGCGGTATACTTTGGTGCTGTGGGTATCCAGCGCGTGCGTCACGCGGTCGGCTGCGCATTGCTGGCCGAACTGTCCGGGGTGATCGCGGCGATCTTCGTCTGCTACTGGTTCTTCGCCTGACGCGGACCGTTGTGGGAGCGGCCTTGCGTCGCGAAAGGGCCGCACAGCGGCCCCAGGATTTCGGCGCTCATGCAAGAATTGCCGGGGCCGCTTCGCGGCCCTTTCGCGACACAAGGCCGCTCCCACAAAAAGCAGGGAGGGCTTCAGCGAGCGGGAACGCTGTCTGCTTGCGCAATGGTCCAACTCACCACCTGCCCGGCCAGCTGATCGCAGGCCTTTCCGAAGCCGGCAACCACCGCTGACACCTGCTTGTCGGCCAGCGGCTGGCGGATTTCGAAGCGTTTGCTGGCCAGGATGCGCTGGTTGCGGCCTTGGACCAGGCGTGCGTCATAGCGGATCACCACCTCCACTGCCCCGCCCGCGCGGTATTCGGCCTGGAACGCCTGCAGCTCGCCAGCCAGCTCGTAGTCGGCCTGCAGGTTGCTGTCGTCGGCGCTCAGGCGCTGTACCTGGCCGTCACGCTGGAAACCGTCGAGCAGGCGGTTGCGCAGCAGCACCGGCACTGCATCGCTCCAGCGCGCGCCCTTGTAGCTGCTGACCACATCGCCCTGGGGAATCACGGCAATCCGTGGCCCGGCCAGCACTTCGCTGGCCAGCGGTTTGTTCAGCCGCAATGACCAGTCCAGTGCCGACGCCGCGCGGCTGGGCTGGTTTACCGGCAGGCGGTACAGGTCGACGGGCTCGCTCTGCGGCAGGATCGAGCAGGCACTGGCCAGGCTCAGCGCGGCCGCCAGGGCCAGCAGGCGCAGCGACGGTTTCATGGTTGGAACTCCTTGTTGTTGTCGCGGCCGAGCAGGTAGCCGCTAGGGTCGGCCTCCAGTTGCCGGGAAATGCCTTTGAGTGCGTTGAGGGTTTCGCGCAGCTCGCGAATCGCCGGGGTCAGCTGGTTCAGGCCCTGGGCACCGTCGCCGATGGCTTCGTGGTTGTCTTCGAGCAGGCGGTTGATGGTGGCGGTGCTCTCGGCCAGCGACTGCATGGCCTGCTCGGCGCTGCCGATCGCCTGCTTGCCTTCGCTGCCCAGCAGGCCGTTGGCATTGCGCATCAGCGCCTGGGTTTCGGCCAGGGTGGCGCTGGCCTGCTTGCCCACTTGCACCAGTTGCTCGATGGCCTGGGCGATGCTGCCGTGCTGGCCGGCGAAGGCGCCGGTGGTCTTGTCGAGGTTGGCCAGGGTGTTGCTGAGGTGGCCGATGTTGTCCTCGGAAAACATCTGGTTGGCGTTGTGCAGCAGCAGGTTGATGTTGGTCACCAGGTCGCTGCTGTCATTGAGCAGGCGCGAGATTGGTGAGGGCGAGGCAATGATCACCGGCAATTTGCCGTCCTTGCCTTTCAGCTCGGGGCTTTGCGGGGTGCCACCGCTGAGCTGTATGAACGAGTTGCCGGTCACGCCGGCCAGGGTCAGCTTGGCCTGGGTGTCTTCCTTCACGGGGGTGTCGGCGCTCAGGCGCACCCGTGCCAGTACCCGGCGTGGGTCCTTCGGGTCCAGGCGCAGGGTGGACACGTCGCCCACCTTGATGCCGTTGTACTGCACCGGGCTGCCGCGTGACAGGCCGGAGACGGCCTCGTTGAACACCACTTCGTAGTCCTTGAAGGCATCGTCGACACTGGACTTGGTCAGCCACAGGCCGAAAAGCATGGCTCCGGCCACCACCAGGACGGTGACCAGGCCGATAAGGACGTGATGGGCTCGGGTTTCCATTGCTCAGCGCTCCTGCCCGGCACGGGTGGCGGCCTGCTCGGCTGCGCGCCCGCGTGGGCCATGAAAGTATTCTTGAATCCAGGCGTCGTCGGTCTGCTCGACTTCGGCCAGCGGGCCGGCCACCAGGACCTTCTTCTGCGACAGCACAGCGATGCGGTCGGTGATGGTGTACAGGGTGTCGAGGTCGTGGGTGATGAGGAACACCGACAGGCCCAGGGCGTCACGCAGGGTAAGGATCAACTGGTCGAAGGCGGCGGCACCGATCGGGTCCAGGCCGGCGGTGGGTTCGTCGAGGAACAGGATGTCAGGGTCGAGTGCCAGTGCCCGGGCCAGCGCGGCGCGCTTGATCATGCCCCCGGACAGCGAGGCCGGGTATTTGTCGGCGGCCGAGATTGGCAGCCCGGCCAGGGCCAGTTTCACCCCGGCCAGGTGCTCGGCATCGGCGCGGGACAGCCCGGCGTGCTCGATCAGCGGCAATGCCACGTTTTCGGTGACAGTCAGCGAAGAGAACAGCGCGCCCTTCTGAAACAGCACGCCGAAGCGCCGCTCGACCAGTGAGCGCTGCTCTTCGCGCAGGCCGGACAGGTCCTGGCCGAACACCTTGATCTGCCCGTCGTTGGGCCGCCGCAGGCCGATGATGCTGCGCAGCAGCACCGACTTGCCGCTGCCCGAGCCACCGACCACGGCGAGGATCTCGCCGCGGTACAGGTCAAGGTCGAGGTTTTCGTGCACGCTCTGGCGGCCGAAGCGGTTGCAGATGCCGCGGGCCTCGATCACACGTTCCTGGCCACTCACCAGCCCATCTCCATGAAGAACAGGGCGGCCACCGCGTCCAGCACGATGACCACGAATATCGATTGCACCACTGCCGAGGTGGTGTGTGCGCCCACCGATTCGGCGCTGCCGCTGACCTTGAAGCCTTCCAGGCAGCCGATGGCGGCGATCAGGAAGGCGAAGAACGGTGCCTTGGCCAGGCCGACCAGGAAGTGCTGCACGCCGATGTCGCTTTGCAGCAGCGACAGGAACATGGCTGGCGAGATGTCCAGCGTCAACGCACACACCACCGCGCCACCGACGATGCCGCAGATCATCGCGATGAAGGTCAGCAAGGGCAGCGAAATCAACAGCGCCAGTACTCGCGGCACCACCAGCAGCTCCATGGGGTTCAGGCCCAGGGTGCGGATGGCGTCGATTTCTTCGTTGGCCTTCATCGAGCCGATCTGCGCGGTGAACGCACTGGCGGTGCGGCCGGCCATGAGGATGGCGGTCAGCAGCACGGCGAACTCGCGCAGGAACGAGAATGCCACCAGGTCGACGGTGAAGATGGTCGCGCCGAAATCGGCCAGCACCGTGGCGCCGAGGAAGGCCACCACTGCGCCCACCAGGAAGGTCAGCAGGGCGACGATGGGGGCAGCGTCCAGGCCGGTCTGTTCGATGTGCGCCACGACTGGTGTAAAGCGCCAACGATGCGGTTGCAGGGCGCGGCGTAGCAGCGTCTCGAGGATCAAGCCAACGAAGCCGAGCACCTGCATGCTGTCTTGCCACAAGGTGCCGACGGCGCAGCCGATGCGCTCCAGCAGCAACAGCAGCACGTTACGCTCGGGTTCCTTGACCGGGATGCAGTAGTCCTGCACCGAACAGTAGACGTTCTTGAGCAGGGCACGGCTGGCCTCGGGCAGGTCGTGGGTGCAGCGCGACAGGCGCTCGGAGCCGAGCAGTTCGGCCAGCAGCGAGGCACCGGCAGTGTCCAGGCGGCCCAGTTGACTGAGGTCGGCGACGGTATCGGCAGCGTACTGCTCGCGCAGGCGCTCGCTTTCACGCTTGAGGCTGGCATAGTGCGCCAGGGTCCAGTCACCGGTAATGCGCAGGCAGGCCGGTTGGCTACTGGTGTCCAGGGTGGCGCTGGGGGTGGTCATCGGCTCCATGCTACTGACTCGGCACTAAGGCTTAGGGGCTGATCATAGCGCAGCGGGCATGGGCTGTTTGGTGATTATGTGCTGTCTGTGGGCACCGGGGGCTGCGAAGCAGCCCCTTTCAATCATTGCGCCGGTGCGTCATCGACCACCTTGAAGCGCAGCACGCCGATGACCTGCCCATCCTCGGTCAGTACCCTCACCTGCCACTTGCCCACCGGGTTCGGCGGAAAGTTCTGCTTGTGGGTCCAGGCCCGGTAGCCTTCCTTGCGCCCGCCGTGGATGTCCAGGGCAATACGGTCGACCTCCTGGCCGTCCTTTTGCCACACGTGGTAGATCCGCTCGTTCAGGCCGCGTGGCGCGTTGATGGCGGTGTAGGCGTACAGGCCGCTGCTACGGATGCGGCTGGCGGCAATTTCATGCAGCGAATCGCCCGGCTGGCGGTTCAGCACTTCGGTGCTGACCGCCACTTCGGTCATCCACAAGGTCGCTGGTGGCACCCAGGAGCGCAGCAGCCAGCCCCCGCCGCCGACCGACAGTGTGACCAGTACCAGGGCCACGGCGCGGCGCCAGTTGTTGATCGGGAAGCTGCTGGCCAGGCTGGGGAACGACAGGGCCATGGCTGCGATCAGGGCCAGCTTGAAGCTTTGCGCGGTGGTCAGGTGCAGGATGATCGGCAGTGCGGTCAGCAGGGCGGCGAACAGGGTCAGGGTATGCAGAGCCAGGAACAGCCAGCGCCGCGGTGCCAGCCATTTGTAGTACAGCGGATCGATGATCGAAATCAGTCCGGCGGCGCCGAGCAGGCCGGTGAATACCAGCTGGCCGCTGTTCCAGGTGGTGGTGATGAAGAAGAACGGCAGCACGAAGAACAGTGATTCCTGATGGATCATCTGCGTCGCGTAGCGCAGCAGCGGCTGCGGGATTTCGCGGTTGAAGATGCGCGCGAACAGACCGGTGAGGGTGTTTTCCAGCATCAGCCAGAGCCAGCTGACCAGCATGAGCACGGCTATCCAGCTGGCCAGGCCAGCCTGGCGGTCGACCAGGATGAAGCTACCGATGCCGGAGAGGAAACCGCAGAGCGCGATGATGCCGGGGTAGCGTTTGAGCAGTTCGATGATGCGCTGGACGATGTGGGGTATTTGGGGCATTGGGGACTACAACAGAAAGGATAGGGTGGCTGTGCCGGCCTCTTCGCGGGTAAACCCGCTCCTACAGGGAGCACGCTGCGATACCTGTGGGAGCGGGTTCACCCGCGAAAGGGCCGGTACTGGCAAAAGGATACCGCCGATACACCGCTAGCGTGTAGCACCACTCGGTTTTTCCGGACCATGCCGACGCCAGCGCAACAGCCCCGCAGCGAGGATCAGCCCCAACAGCAAGGCAACCAGCCCGTAGAGTTCATCGTAGCCAAGCAAGGGCTTCTCGATACGTACATAACCATCTTCCTTGAGCAACTGCTTCAGCGCCGCGTTGGCCTGCGCCAGACTGACCTGGCGCAGCTTGCGCACCGGGTTGGCGAAGCGCCCGTCGCTATAGTCGTTCAGCGCGCCCCAGTAGTAGTCGGCCAAGGCGCTGTTGCCCTGGGTGCTCCAGCTTTCCTTGGCGACGCTGGCGTACTTGATACGCTCGAAGGTGTCCGGGTCGAGGCCTTCCTTGCGCAGGTGGTCGAACAACTTCTGCATCACCTCGACCGCCTGGTCGATGTCCTCGCGCTCCAGGTCGGCGTTGAGGCTGAGCAGGCCGGTGTCGCCAAAGCTTTCGCGTTTTGCCGAGGGGCCGTAGGACAGCCCGTTGCGCAGGCGCAGCTGGTCGTACAGCGCCCAGTCCAGGTAGTGCGACAGCAGGTCGAGGGTGGCCTGGTGATCGTTGTCCAGCACTGGTTCGACGTACAGCCAGTGCAGCTTGACGCTGTCGCCCAGCCAGCCGCGGGTCAGGTCGCGGCGCTGTTCAGCTTTCTGGCCGATGCTTTCCAGGGTGCGGCGTTCCTCCGGCTCGGTGGCGGGCAGTTCGCCAAAGGTGCGCTCCAGGTAGGCCGGCAGCAGGCGGTCGAGACCACCGACCACGATCAGGGTCATGTTGTTGGCCGCGTACCAGCGGTCACGCAAGGTGGTTACCTGCTCCAGGGTCATGTCGTCGAGGTTGGAGCGCTCCGGGCATTTCAGGCCCAGTTCGGTGGCCAGCTGGTCACTGGCGGGGTGGCCGATGTCCTGGCGGTCGAGCCAGCGCTGCAGGTGGCCATAGTGGCCGCCATCCTCGCGCTCGATGATGCGCTTGGCGGTGGCCAGGGTCTTGGCATCGATGCGGGTGTCACGAATTACCGCCAACAGCAGGTCAAGGATTTTGCGCTGGTTGCGCGCCGGGGCTTCGATGACGAAGGTGGTGTCGGCGCTGCTGGTGTAGGCGTTCCATTCACCGCCCAGCGATTGCAGGCGCTCTTCCAGGCCGCCCTCGCCGGTTTCGTCGATGCCGCTGAACAGCAGGTGTTCGAGCAGGTGCGGCAGCTCTTTCTGCTCGCAATTGAAGTCATCCAGGCCGACGCCGACCACCAGGCGAATCGCCACATGGTCACGTTCATAGCCGTTTTTCAGGATGACCTGCAGGCCATTGGGCAACAGGTAGCCTTCAACACGCGAGCGGTCGAGAGCGAATGAGGGCAGGCTGCAGATCAGCAGGCAAACGAACATCAGGCAACGCATGGGCGAGCTTGGGTCCTCAGGTAGGCGAAATCACGGCAGACGGGCTTCATCCGGCACGCTGTCGAGCATCAGCCCGCCCGTGTCCGAGCCGCCCAGTACCACATAGGCACTGCTACAGAACAAAGAGTTCAACCGTTTCATGTCGGCGATCAGCTCCAAGTGTAGCGAACTGGTCTCGATGCTTTGCACTACCTTGCGCTGCAGGCGGCTGACATGGGCGTGGGCAAGGCGCCGTTCCTGGGCGCGAAAACGGCGTTTTTCCCGCAGCAGCAAGCGGGCGCTTTCCGGGTCGGCGCTGAGGAACACCGACAAGCCCAGGCGCAGGTTGGCCAGCAGCTGTTCCTGCAAGCCGGTCAGCTCTTCCAGCCCCACCTGGGAGAATTCCCGGCGCTGGCTGGTTTTCTGCTGCTGGACTTTGCGCAGCATGCGCTCGATCAGGTCACAGGCCAGTTTGAGGTTGATTGCCAACTCGATGATTTCTGCCCAGCGGCGGTTGTCCTGTTCGCTGAGGTCTTCACGAGACATCTGCGCCAGGTAAAGCTTGATAGCGCTGTACAGCGCTTCGGCGTCCTCGCCCAAGGCGCGGACCTGCTGCGGCAAGGCGGTCTGGGTGCCACGCAGGGCACCGAGCATGGCTTCGAGCAGGCTGTCGACGATATCGCCCAGGCGCAGGGTTTCACGGGATGCGTTGGCCAGGGCCAGGCTAGGTGTTTCCAGCGCCGAGGTGTCGAGGTGGCGCGGGCGTATCTGGCCGTTGCCGTTTTCCCGTTCGGGCAGCAGGGCGTTGCACAGCCGGCCCATGGGTTTCACCGTGGGCAGCATGATCAGGCAACGCAGTGTGTTGTAGAGCAGGTGGAAGCCGATGACCAGCTCCTGTGGGCTGAAGGCCAGTGAGTCCATCCAGCCAACCAGCGGGTGCAGTACAGGGATGATCAGCAGCAGGCCGATCAGCTTGTACAGCAGGCTGCCCAGGGCCACCCGGCGCCCGGCGGCGTTTTGCATGCTGGTGCTGATGAAGGCCAGCAACCCGCTGCCGATGTTGGCACCGACCACCAGACCGATGGCCACCGGCAGGCTGATAACTTCGGCCCCGGCCAGGGTCGCGGTGAGCAGCACGGCGGCGAGGCTGGAATAGGAAATCATGGCGAACAGCGCGCCAACCAACGCGTCGAGCATGATGTCGCCGGTCAGCGAGGCGAACAGCACTTTCACGCCCTGGGCGTGGGTAATCGGCGTAGCCGCCTGCACGATCAGCTCCAATGCCAGGATGATCAGGCCAAGCCCGATGCCTACCCTGCCCAGCTGGCCGGCCCGCGTCTGCTTGCGCGAGAGGAAGAAGATCACACCCAGGAAGATCAGCAGCGGTGATAGCCAGGACAGGTCCAGGGTCAGCACCCGGGCCATCAGCGCGGTGCCCACATCGGCGCCGAGCATGATCGCCAGGGCCGGGGTCATGGCCATCAGGCCCTGGCCGACGAACGAGGTGACCAGCATGGCGGTGGCGTTGCTGCTTTGCACCATGGCCGTGACCAGAATGCCGGCGACGAACGCCAGCGGGCGTTTGTTCATGTTCTGGCTGATGATGCGCCGTAGGCTCGAGCCGAATACCCGAAGGATGCCGGTACGCACGATATGGGTGCCCCAGACCAGAAGCGCAACGGCCGAGAGCAGGTTGAGCAGGGTCAGCATGGCGACGGCCCCCTGTTGCATTGGCCCAGCGGGCCAAGAGACGAAGCGTGAGCGTTTGAAGAATTTCTAGTGCTCACTCAAAGCTTTAGTTGTTTTGCGGAGCTGTCGCCAGCTTCGCATGGCTGCCATTTATTTGAAACACACTCGAAATGAATGATTGCCTGTGCCGGCCTCTTCGCGGATTTACCCGCGAAGAGGCCGGCACAGGACAGCTCCATTTCTGATACCCAGAAATGAAAAAAGGGCCCCAAACAGAACGAAGGGCCCTTTGTGTCCTGCACTTCCTGATCTTATTGACCCGGAATGTCCTTGCGCAGTTTCACCGGCTCATGCTCTTTACCTTCCTTGCGGGCCAGGGCGGTGCGCATGCGAATGTTGATGGCTTCCACCGCCAGCGAGAATGCCATGGCGAAGTAGACGTAGCCCTTCGGCACATGCACGTCGAAAGCTTCGGCGATCAGCACGGTACCGACCACGATCAGGAACGACAGTGCGAGCATCTTCAGCGACGGGTGCTTGTCGATGAAGTCACTGATGGTGCCGGCGCACAGCATCATCACCAGCACGGCAACGATGATCGCGGCAATCATCACCGGTACATGGGACACCATGCCTACTGCGGTGATCACCGAGTCCAGCGAGAACACGATGTCGATGATGGCGATCTGGATGATGGTATAGAAGAACTTGCCACCCGCGCCTTTCGGCTCTTCCGGGTTCTCGTCCTCGCCTTCCAGGCCGTGGTAGATCTCTTGCGAGCTTTTCCACAGCAGGAACAGGCCACCGAAGAACAGGATCAGGTCACGTCCGGAGATGCCCTGGCCCAGCACTACGAACAGGTCGGCGGTGAGGCGCATGACCCAGGTGATCGACAGCAACAGCATGATACGTGTGACCATGGCCAGGGCCAGGCCGAAGATCCGGGTGCGTGGCTGCATGTGCTTGGGCATGCGGCTGACCAGAATCGAGATCATGATGATGTTGTCGATACCGAGGACGATCTCAAGCGCGGTAAGGGTAAAAAAGGCAACCCAGATTTCCGGGCTGGTCAGCCATTCCATGTGTTTTCCTTCGAACGGTAAAGGCGACGCGCCCAGATAAGGGGCGCGTCGCGTCAGGGTGATACGCGTTTATTAAAGACTACTGAACAGCGGGAAAATGCCCATCAGTAGCGCGGCGAGCATTATGCACAGGCACACCAGCACTGCCCACTTCAAGGTGAAGCGCTGATGATCGCCGAACTCGATGCCGGCCAGTGCCACCAGCAGGTAGGTGGAGGGTACCAAGGGGCTGAGCAGGTGTACCGGCTGCCCGACGATCGACGCACGGGCCATTTCCACCGGGCTGATGCCGTAGTGGCTGGCAGCTTCGGCCAGTACCGGCAGCACGCCGTAGTAGAACGCGTCGTTGGACATGAAGAAGGTGAACGGCATGCTCACGATCGCGGTGATCACCGCCAGGTATGGGCCCAGCGCCTCGGGGATTACCGATAGCAGGCTCTTGGACATGGCGTCGACCATGCCGGTGCCCGACAGGATGCCGGTGAAGATGCCGGCGGCAAAGATCAGCCCGGTGACGGCCAGCACGCTGCCGGCGTGCGCGGCGATGCGGTCTTTCTGCTGCTGCAGGCACGGGTAGTTGACGATCATGGCGATGCTGAAGGCGATCATGAATAGCACCGGCAGCGGCAGCACTCCGGCAATCAGCGCGACCATCAGAGCAGCGGTCAAGGCGCCGTTGAAGTACAGCAGTTTCGGCCGGCGCGCGTCCGGGTACTGCGACACGGTTATTTCGCTGTGGTCGATGTCGTCGGTGGGCAGATGCAATTCGCCCAGGCGGGCACGTTCGCGCTTGCCGTACATATAGGCGATGGCCAGGATCGCCAGAACGCCGAACAGCATGGCCGGGATCATCGGCACGAAGATGTCTGACGGGTCCACGTGCAGGGCGCTGGCGGCGCGTGCGGTCGGGCCACCCCAGGGGGTCATGTTCATCACCCCGCCGGCGAGGATGATCAGGCCGGCCATGATCCGTGGGCTCATGCCCAGGCGGCTGTACATCGGCAGCATGGCGGCGCAGCAGATCATGTAGGTGGTGGCGCCGTCACCGTCGAGCGAGACCACCAGGGCCAGTGCTGCGGTGCCGACGGAGACTTTCAGCGGGTCGCCCTTGACCAGTTTGAGGATCTTGCGCACGGCCGGGTCGAACAGGCCGGAGTCGATCATCAGGGCGAAATAGAGGATGGCGAACATCAGCATCACGCCGGTAGGCGCGAGCTTGCTGATGCCCTCTAGCATCATTGGGCCAATCTTGGTGGAAAAGCCGCCGAACAGGGCGAACAGGATCGGTACCAGGATCAGCGCGATCAAGGCCGACAGGCGCTTGGTCATGATCAGGTACATGAAGGTGATGACCATGGCGAAGCCGAGGAAGGTCAGCATGGCAATACTCCAGGCGTGGCGCGGCGAAAGGAAAGGCGATTCGGGCGGATCAGCGCGTTTGGCGCTGCGCGGGGAGCATGCGGAGGGGGACTACGGAAAGTCGGGCAAAGGAATACATCAGAATCACCATTGTTGTTGTCGATTGGGCCGGGCGCGGTGGTTACCGGGTGCCCTGGCTGACCGGTCTTGTGCCGGTAGTGGGGGTATCCTATGAGGGCAAGCTTTCAACCAGCTTTCGCCGAAGCAAAGGCGACGAGAGGTAGGTGATGCAGGATGTGACCGAGGGTGGCTGCCATTGTGGTGCCTTGCGTTATCGGCTGGAGGGCGATCTGACTGACATTGCCCACTGCCATTGTTCGATCTGCCGGCGGGTCAGCGGCGGGCTGGTGGTGACCTGGCTCACCCTGCCCCGCTCGGGATTCCGGTGGCTGGCTGGCGAGCCGAACTGCTACGTGGCGCCGGCCAGTTGCAGCCGTTACTTCTGTGGGCATTGCGGGGCACATGTGGCGTTGGTGACTACGCACAGCCCGGACACGGTGGATGTGACGGTGGCGACGCTGGACCACCCGGAACGGGTCAGGGCCAACCGGCACATCTGGGTCGGTAGTCGGTTGCCTTGGTTGCATCTGGACGAGGATTTGCCTTCGGAGGCGGAGGAGAATCTGTAGGCCTTGTGCTGTCTGTGCCGGCCCTTTCGCGGGTAAACCCGCTCCCACAGGGACGGCGCAGATTTCAGGTGTTGTACAGATCCTGTGGGAGCGGGTTTACCCGCGAAGAGGCCGGCGCAGCAGGCATCACAATTGCAGGCCACCGGCGGCCTTGTGCAGCGCCCGCAGATGCTCGCCCACTTGCTTGACATTAGCCTCCACCGCCGCAATTTCCCTGGCCCGCGATGGCTCCAGCAGTGCCCTTACCTCTTTGTCCAGGCTCGTGCTCAAGCGCAGCAACTGCGCCTGACGCTCGCTGCTGACCTGTTCCAGGTGCTTGCGCTCTTGTGGCTGCGGCAACCCGTAGCCCTTGCTATCGAGCAATTCTGCCGGGCGGCTGAGGAAGCCACTGTTGGCAAGCATCTGCCTGAGGGTCGCATCGGCCTTGCTGACACTGTCATCCTTCAGCGCTGCGGCATTCAGGTAGCGCTGCTTGACCTCGTCCTGGGCCAGCAGCAGTTGCCGGCGCAAGCTGGCCTGTTCAAGCAGCAGCAATGCGGCGCTTGTGCGCAGGTCGGCCTGGGCGAACCAGCCTCGTCGTTGCTCGGCGTCCAGAGCCAGCCAGTCTTCGACCTTGTCCTGCTTGATTGGCAACTGCTTCTTCAGCACCTCGAACATGGCCTGGTAACGGTCGCGGTAGGAGTCGAAGCGATAACCCAGGCGCAATGCCTCGCGGGGGTCGTCGAGCACGCTGGTGTCGGCCAGCCCCCTGCCCTTGAGCACGGCCAGCAAGCCATTGGGCATGATGCTGTCGAGGTCGTTCAGGCGTGGGTTGGCGGTGCCGCTGCGCAGCAGTTTCAACGACTCCACTGCGCAGTTGTTGGACAGGAACCAGTAGTTGCCGTCGTAGCTCCAGTGCATTTCGGCGGCCTGGCGCACCAGGTTCTCGATCTCGTCACGGTTGAGCCGCAAGGGCACCGAGGCCAGGCTGCGCAGTTCGGTCTTGGTGTATTCGTCGATCACCTGGCCCAGCGGCAGCACGAACAGCCGCGAGGGGTAGGCACCGACCAGCCCGTCCCAGCTGGAAAGCTGCACATCGTTGACAAAGGCGCGGTACGACAGCACCAGGCTCTGGTCGAGGTCCAGGCGGCAGTCAGGCCCGCGTGGGCGGCCCGGCTTGCAGATCACTAGGCGCAGCATGCTGTGGCCCCAGCGGCTGACCAGGTTCTGGTTGGCTTCGGCCAACAGGTAGTCCACCTCATAGACCCGCTCGGGGTCGATTTCGCCCAGCGGCTGGCGGGCGAAGTCGCTGCCGGCATTGATGAACGGCAGGCCCTTGGCGCAGCTGTCCTGTTGCGGTGCCCAGCCGAAGTGCTCGCGCAGGTACTGGTTCAGCGCCGGGCGGCGGCAGCCGTAGCTCGGGTCGAGGAGGAAGTACTCCATGTTGACCGCGATGTACTCCTTGGGGCTGCTCAGTTCATAGCTGTCAGGGCTGCGCACGAACTGACCGTTGTGTTGCTCGCGCTCACCGCGTCGGCCCACGTACTGCTGCCAACCGGCCAGGTCGAGCAGGCGCGGGTCGTCGCTGAGGGTGAAGCGGCGCTCGGCCTGGCCACGGCATGCCTCGGGCAGGCCGACCTTGCCCAACGTACCTTGCTGGCGCTTGCAGCGGGCGATCAGTGCGTTTTCGGCGCTGGGCCACAGCCGAGCGCGGTCGTAGATATGGGTGAGCTCGTGCAGCACGGTGGCCAGCAGTTCTTCACGCACCGTGCCATGCGGGCGGTTGGTACGCTTGGCGGCTGCACTGCCATCGGTGAGGCTGGGCAGCAGGCGGCGATTGAGCTCGAGGGTGGACACCAGCGATGCCTGGCCATAGGCGTCGGCCGGCATGTTGTCGCTCCAGCTGACCCGCACGCGGCGGTTCAGCTGTTGCTTGAAGCGAGGGGGCAGCTTGCCCAGGGCCTCGTCGAGCAGGGCCTGGGTGGCTTGGGCCTGTTGCGGATCAAGGCCAGACGCCTGCAGCTCAAGCTGCAGGTCGGCCAGGGCGGGCGTGCCGAGCAGCGTCAGGGCGCAGCCGAGCAGCCAGGCGCGCACGCGGTTCACAGCGCGAGGATGGCTTCAGCCAGTACCTGGTCGCTGGCGTCGCGCGCTTGCGGTACGCGCTCGCGCAGGGTGTTGAAGGCCGCTTCGAGCTGGGCGCCGCGGATGTCACCGTTGCTGGCGACGAAGCTGGCGGCGTCGTCGTGGGCTTCGCGCACCACTTTGGAGTCGCGGATCGAGGTGGTGGTGTCAGAGGTAAAGTCGATCGAACGGCCAAAGGCCCGCACGATGATATTGCTGGTAGCCACCAGGGTCTGTGCCTGGGCCAGGTCGGCCAGCAGCAGCATGCCGAGGGTAGCGGCAATCAGCGGTTTACGCATGGAGCATCTCCGAAAAATACAGGGAGTCAGATGTAGTTATTGGACGAGAATTGCCTGCGCCAGTTCCAGATCGCCGACGGTGTGCCGTGCGCAATTGTGGCGTAATGATTCCAGCGCTGCCTCCAGCCGCGCACCGCGGATCTGGCCGTTGCTGGCAACGAAGGCTGCGGCATCGTCCTGGGCCTGGCGGACCAGTTTACGGTCGAACGGTGCGGTGGTGACCTGGCTGGTGACATAGCCGGTGATGACCAAGCTTTGCGTGGTGGTATCCATGGCATGGGCGTTGGCCATGCCAACAACGGAGAACAGCAACGGAAACAGATAACGCATGGGCTCTACAACAGCTGGAAACGTGGTCGGCAACGGTGGGTACGGCTGTGCTGGTGTGACCAGCACAGCTGAACGGTTCAGCCGGGGTCAGAGCGCCAGGATGGCTTGGGCCAGTTGCGCGTCGCTGGCCTGCAGGGTTGGCATCTGCGAGCGGATGTGCAGGAAAGCGCTTTCCAGCTTGGCGCCGCGGATGTCACCCTGACTGCCAACGAAGCTGGCGGCATCGTCACGGGCGGCCTGGACGATCTTGTCGTCACGGAACGAGGAGGAAATATCGGAAGTTGCATCGGTGGAGGCGGCCACCGCGCCAACGACGGCGTCAGTGGTGACAACGAAGCTGGTGGCGTTTGCGGTGCCGGCCAGGCTCAGCATCAGGGCGGCGCCAATCAGGTATTTGAGGGACATGATCGTGGACTCCTGGACTAGGGTCGGGTGGTTCTGTTTATCGGACGCTCGCACAGCTCGTCGCGGTACTTTTAACAGTGCGTTCTAACAGACTGTTAGGCCAAGCGTATCACGCGCCGGTGTTTCTGGATGTTAATGAACAGCGTGCAAGTAAACTGTGCTGGTATGTTTTCGTATTTTACAAACTGTACAGGTGCGCTTGTAAAAGGCTCTGGCATGCCGCCTGCAAACAAAAAACCCGTTGCAGTCACCTGCAACGGGTTTCGGAAATTCGCGGTGCCGGCCGAAGCCGGCAAGCCGGAGCTTAGCGCCAGAAAGGCTTGCTCAGCTCTTCGTAACGCTGCGATTCGCTGATACCGGCGTCGGCCAGCAGACGGGCGTCCAGGCGAGCCAGTTGACGGCGGCTGGCCATGCGGCGCTGCCACAGCAGCAGGGTGGACAGCGCGCGCAGCGGCAGCGAAGCGTTGGATTGTTGGGCGTTGCTTTCAAAAACCAGACCGGAACTGAGGGTACGTTCCATGATGTTTCATCCTTCCGCTTATGGCGGGATTAGGTAGTGATTTAACTGATGCCAATGATCCTCTTATGTCGTCCATAACAGTAGATACAGTTCGATTGAAAGACGATGGTCCAGTTAACTGTGTAACCCTACTGTTGCACTCAAAACTAGCGCAACTGTACTGGTCTGCACTTGTTTGGTGCGTTTTGATTCGGGGAAGGAGATTTCTCGGGCAGGGAGGCGCGAAAACACCAGTACAGTAGTACAGATTGTGTTGCAGATAGCGGCAAGGTGTATTGATAGAAGGGTTTGACTGTTATGGCCCATTCGCGGGCTTGCCCGCGAAGAGGCCGGAACAGCGGAAGCAGGGCCGCCGTTCCGTACCACATCTGGATCAGCTAGCCAGCATGCGCCCGGTTTCTTCCAGGTTCTCGTGCCAGCTCAGGGCTTCGCGCAGGATGTGCGGGGTGTGGCCGCCTCGCTGGCAGGCACGATCGAAGTAGTCGTTCAGTGCCGCGCGGTAGTCTGGGTGTACACAGTTGTCGATGATCGCCCGGGCCCGCTCGCGTGGCGCCAGGCCGCGCAGGTCGGCCAGGCCTTGCTCGGTGACCAGGATGTCCACGTCGTGCTCGGTATGGTCGACATGGCTGACCATTGGCACCACGCTGGAAATTGCGCCACCCTTGGCAATCGACTTGGTGACGAACACGGCCAGGTGGGCGTTACGGGCGAAGTCCCCCGAACCACCGATGCCGTTCATCATCCTGGTGCCGCAGACGTGGGTGGAGTTGACGTTGCCGTAGATATCGAACTCCAGCGCGGTGTTGATACCGATGATGCCAAGGCGACGGACCACTTCCGGGTGGTTGGAAATTTCTTGCGGGCGCAGCACCAGCTTGTCCTTGTAACGCTCCAGGTTGCCAAACACGTCAGCGTTGCGGCGAGTCGACAAGGTGATCGAGCTGCCCGAGGCGAAGCTCAGCTTGCCGGCGTCGATGAGGTCGAAGGTGGAGTCCTGTAGTACTTCGGAGTACATGGTCAGGTCTTCGAACGGCGACTCGATCAGGCCGCACATCACCGCGTTGGCAATGCTGCCGATTCCGGCCTGCAGCGGGCCGAGCTTGTTGGTCATGCGTCCGGCTTCGACTTCCTTCTTGAAGAAGTTGATCAGGTGGTCGGCGATGCCTTGGGTTTCGTCGTCCGGCGGCAGTACGGTGGATGGCGAGTCCGGCTGGTCGCTGATGACGATACCGACGATCTTGGCCGGGTCGATCGGGATGGCGGTGCTGCCGATGCGGTCGTCGACCTTGACCAGCGGGATTGGCGTGCGGGTCGGGCGGTAGGTCGGGATATAGATGTCGTGCAGGCCTTCGAGGTTGGTATTGTGCGAGAGGTTGATCTCTACAATCACCTGCTTGGCGAAGATCGCGAAACTGGCCGAGTTGCCTACCGAGGTGGTTGGCACGATATGGCCTTGCTCGGTGATGGCCACGGCTTCGATGACCGCGATGTCCGGCAGCTTCAGCTGCTGGTTGCGCAATTGCTCGACGGTTTCCGACAGGTGCTGGTCGATGAACATCACCTGGCCGTCGTTGATGGCCTTGCGCAGGGTACTGTCGACCTGGAACGGCATGCGGCGAGCCAGCACGCCGGCCTCGGTCAGTTGCTTGTCCAGGTCGTTGCCCAGGCTGGCGCCGGTCATCAGGCTGATTTTCAGTGGCGACTGCTTGGCACGTTCGGCCAGTGCATGTGGTACGGCCTTGGCTTCGCCGGCGCGGGTGAAGCCGCTCATGCCGACGGTCATGCCGTCCTCGATCAGACCAGCGGCATCAGCCGCACTCATTACCTTGCTGTGCAGGGAGGACAAGCGGATACGATCACGGTACATGGATTGTTATCTCGGGCTACTGAAACTACTGCAGCGCAGTCTAGAGACTTCGCCCCTTGCCGTCCCACGACCATGGTCGTATGAGGAGCTTTGGAATAGAGCCGTTGATCCGGATCAACAAAAGAAAAGCCCCGGCAGATTCTGACCGGGGCTTCCTTTATATCAGCTGGTTTGCAGCGGCCGTTTTCACTCCACCGCCTTGACCATGTCTTCGATGACTTTCTTGGCGTCGCCGAACACCATCATGGTCTTGTCGAGGTAGAACAGTTCGTTGTCCAGGCCGGCATAGCCGCTGGCCATGGAGCGCTTGTTGACGATGATGGTCTTGGCCTTGAACGCTTCGAGGATCGGCATGCCGGCGATTGGCGACTTGGGATCGTTCTTCGCCGCCGGGTTGACCACATCGTTGGCGCCCAGCACCAGCACCACATCGGCCTGGCCGAACTCGGCGTTGATGTCCTCCATCTCGAACACCTGGTCGTACGGTACTTCGGCCTCGGCCAGCAGCACGTTCATGTGCCCGGGCATACGGCCCGCCACCGGGTGGATCGCGTACTTCACGGTCACGCCGTTGTGGGTCAGCTTCTCGGTCAGTTCCTTCAGTGCGTGCTGGGCGCGGGCCACCGCCAGGCCGTAGCCCGGGACGATGATCACGCTGTCGGCGTTGCTGAGCAGGAAGGTGGCATCGTCGGCCGAGCCGGACTTCACCGGGCGCTGCTCTTTCGAGCCTTGCGCCGCGCCGGCATCGGCATCACCACCGAAGCCACCGAGGATGACGTTGAAGAACGAACGGTTCATCGCCTTGCACATGATGTACGAGAGGATGGCACCGGACGAGCCGACCAGGGAGCCTGCGATGATCAGCATCGAGTTGTTCAGCGAGAAGCCGATACCGGCCGCGGCCCAGCCCGAATAGCTGTTGAGCATCGACACCACCACCGGCATGTCGGCGCCCCCGATCGGAATAATGATCAGCACGCCCATGATGAAGGCCAGGACCAGCATCAGGGTGAAGGCACTGTAATGGCCAGTGAAGGTGAACAGCAGGCCCAGGGCGATGGTGGTCAGGCCGAGGATCAGGTTCAGCTTGTGCTGGCCGGCGAACTGTACCGGTGCGCCCTGGAACAGGCGGAACTTGTACTTGCCCGACAGCTTGCCGAAGGCGATCACCGAACCGGAGAAGGTAATGGCACCGATGGCCGCGCCGAGGAACAGTTCCAGGCGGTTGCCGGTGGGGATCGGGTCGCTCATGGTGGCGACGATGCCCATGGATTGCGGTTCCAGAACCGCGGCGATCGCGATGAACACCGCAGCCAGGCCGATCATGCTGTGCATGAAAGCGACCAGTTCCGGCATCTTGGTCATCTCGACGCGCTTGGCCATGATCGAACCGGCGGTGCCGCCGACCAGCAGGCCTACGATGACGTAGCCAATGCCGGCAGTAGCAAGCTCAGCCCCAAGCTTATAAATGAGGCCGACCGTAGTGACGATGGCGATGCCCATGCCGATCATGCCGAACAGGTTGCCACGCCGCGAGGTAGTCGGGTGCGACAAGCCCTTGAGCGCCTGGATGAAGCACACCGAGGCGACGAGGTAGAGGAGCGTTACCAGATTCATGCTCATGCTTACTTCTGCGCCTCGTTCTTGGTTTTCTTCTTGAACATCTCAAGCATGCGACGGGTGACCAGGAAGCCACCGAACACGTTGACCGCGGCCAGGGCCACTGCCAGGGTGCCCATCAGCTTGCCGGCCGGGGTCACGGTCAGGGCTGCGGCCAGCATGGCGCCGACGATGACGATCGCCGAAATGGCGTTGGTCACGGCCATCAGCGGGGTGTGCAGCGCCGGGGTAACGTTCCACACCACGTGGTAGCCCACATAGATGGCCAGCACGAAGATGATCAGGTTGTAGATGCCGTGGGAAATCAGCATGTCTTCCATTGTCGTGCTCCTTAGCCGTTCTTGCGGACGACCTGACCATCACGGCACATCAGGCAGGCCGCGACGATGTCGTCTTCGAGGTTGATGACCAGCGCGCCGTCTTTGTCGAACAGCAGCTTCATGAAGTCCAGCAGGTTGCGGGCATACAGCGCCGAGGCATCGGCGCCCACCTGGGCCGGCAGGTTGGTCGGGCCGACGATGATCACGCCGTTCTCCTGTACCACCTGGTCGGCGACGGTCAGTGGGCAGTTGCCACCCTGGGCTGCTGCGAGGTCGATGACCACCGAGCCGGGCTTCATCTGCGCGACGGTTTCGGCGCTGAGCAGGGTCGGCGCCTTGCGCCCCGGGATCAGCGCAGTGGTGATGACGATATCCGCCTGCTTGGCGCGCTCGTGCACGGCCTGGGCCTGGCGTTGCATCCAGCTGGCCGGCATTGGCCGAGCGTAACCGCCGACACCTTCGGCACACTCGCGTTCCTCATCGGTTTCGTAGGGTACGTCGATGAACTTGGCACCCAGCGACTCGATCTGCTCCTTCACGGCCGGGCGTACGTCGGACGCCTCGATCACCGCACCCAGGCGCTTGGCCGTGGCAATGGCCTGCAGGCCGGCAACGCCCGCGCCCAGGATCAGCACGCGCGCGGCTTTAACGGTGCCGGCGGCGGTCATCAGCATGGGCATGAAGCGTGGGTAGTGATGGGCAGCCAGCAACACCGCCTTGTAACCGGCGATGTTGGCCTGTGACGACAGCACATCCAGGCTCTGCGCCCGCGAGGTGCGTGGCGCGGCTTCCAGGGCGAACGCGGTAATGCCGCGTTCGGCCATCTTGCCGATCAGCTCGCTGTTGAAGGGGTTGAGCATGCCCACCAGGAGGCTGCCACTGTTGATCAGGGCCAGTTCCTGGTCGTTGGGGGCGACCACTTTAAGCACCAATTGGGCGCCGTAGGCATCGGCTGCACTCCCCAGGGAAGCGCCCGCGGCCTCATAGGCACTGTCCGGAATGCTGGCATTAAGCCCTGCCCCCCGTTGGACGGTGACCTGATGGCCTTGGCCAATCAGTTTCTTGATGGTTTCCGGGGTCGCAGCGACCCTTGTCTCACCGGTCTGCGTCTCGAGAGGAACACCAATGTGCACGACTATTTCTCCTGCGGTGACCTTTTGTCTTTGTAAAAGCCAGCACACTTCGGATGGTGCACTGGGGCGGCTGTGGAGCACCGAACCGCCGAATCCGGGCGGGCGAAGCATTTTGCAGACGAAGCCAGGGCCCTTCAACCGGTTCTGAAGCGAAACGAAGTCAAAACTACAAGTCACCCTGTGACCGTATGTCGCAACGGTCAGGCTGCAGCGCGTCAAACATAGGCTATTGGCAGAGTAGGAGAAAAAATCAAAAATTTTGCGGTCAATTCGCTTACGGCTTGGTGAATGTCGCAAAATAACCTGCAAAGCCGCGCCGTAAGCAGGATTAAAGAGGATTTTTGCACCTGCATAACAGTTTATGTAGATGCGACAAATACATATATCTGTAGGTGTTTAAAATAATTGACTACGGGGTCAATTTGTCGCGCTTCCCTAAGTCTTCGCCGTGTACGCCTGAGCCTGGCTCAGCAGCCAGTCGCGGAAGGCGCGCAGCGAAGCCGACTCCACCTTGCGCTCCGGAATCATCAGATAGTAGGCCTTGTCACTACTGAGGGCATGCCTGTTAGCGACCACCAGCCTACCCTCCTCCAACTCGCGCTGGATCAGGAACGGCGGAATCAGCGCGATGCCCATCTCATGCATGGCCGCCTGGGCGAGCATCGAGAATAGTTCATAGCGCGGGCCTGTCATGTCGCGCTCCACATTCATGCCGACGCTGCCGAACCACTGCCGCCAGGCATAGGGGCGCGTGCTCTGCTGCAGCAGTGGCAATTGTGCAATGCGCTGCGCGTCGAGCGCACCCTGCCCGCCCAGCAGCGCCGGGCTGCACACCGGTACCGGGTTTTCCCCCATCAGCCGGTGCGACTGGGTGCCGGACCAGTCGGCATCGCCGAAGTAGATGGCAGCATCGAAGGTAGTGTCGGCAAACAGGAATGGCCGGGTGCGGTTGGTGAGGTTGACCGTGACCTCCGGGTGGCGCTGCTGGAAGTCCTTAAGCCGCGGTAGCAGCCACTGGGTGCCGAAGGTGGGCACCACGGCCAGTTCGATCAGGTTGGCGCCCTGCTGGCGCATTACCGACAAAGTGTCGCGCTCTACTGCGTCCAGTTGGGCAGCCACTTGGCGGCTGTAGGAAAGGCCGGCTTCGGTCAGCTTCACGCCGCGGCGCGAGCGGCGGAACAGCTCCACATTAAGGAAGGCTTCCAGGCCGCCTATCTGTCGACAGACGGCACCTTGGGTCAGGGCGAGTTCCTGGGCTGCCTTGGTAAAGCTCTCGTTGCGCGCCGCCGCCTCGAAGCAAACCAGGGCGGCGGTACTGGGGATCTTGCGGCGCATGTACGTCAACCTCACTCGTAAGGCAGTCAATATGGCGTTTTGCCGATTTACGAAGTGACAAATTATCACTAAATGGTGCGCAATCCTCGTTTGTCCCGGCGGCCGATCAGGCCTAGGCTCAAAGGCACAAGAAACTGCCCCCTATTTCGAGGATTTCGCTCATGGCCGGTAAAGCAAGCTTCAACTGGATCGACCCGCTGCTGCTCGATCAGCAGCTCACTGAAGAAGAGCGCATGGTGCGTGACAGCGCTTATCAGTTCGCCCAGGACAAGCTGGCCCCGCGTGTGCTCGAGGCCTTCCGTCATGAGCAGACCGACCCGGCGATCTTCCGTGAAATGGGTGAGGTCGGGTTGCTGGGCGCCACCATTCCCGAGCAATACGGTGGCAGTGGCCTGAATTACGTGTGCTATGGCCTGATTGCTCGCGAGGTAGAGCGTATCGACTCGGGTTACCGCTCGATGATGAGCGTGCAGTCGTCGCTGGTGATGGTGCCAATCAACGAGTTCGGTACCGAGGCACAAAAGCAGAAGTACCTGCCCAAGCTGGCCAGCGGCGAGTGGATCGGTTGCTTTGGCCTGACCGAGCCTAACCACGGCTCCGACCCGGGCTCGATGATCACCCGTGCCCGGAAGGTCGATGGCGGCTACCGCCTGACCGGTAGCAAGATGTGGATCACCAACAGCCCGATCGCCGATGTATTCGTGGTCTGGGCCAAGGATGATGCGGGTGATATCCGCGGCTTTGTCCTGGAAAAGGGTTGGGAAGGCCTAAGCGCCCCGGCGATCCACGGCAAGGTCGGCCTGCGCGCCTCGATCACTGGCGAAATCGTCATGGACAACGTGTTCGTGCCGGAGGACAACATCTTCCCGGATGTGCGCGGCCTAAAAGGCCCGTTCACCTGCCTGAACTCTGCCCGCTATGGCATCTCATGGGGTGCGCTGGGTGCCGCCGAAGCCTGCTGGCACACCGCGCGTCAGTACACCCTGGACCGTCAGCAATTCGGTCGTCCGTTGGCTGCCAACCAGTTGATCCAGAAGAAGCTGGCCGACATGCAGACCGAAATCACCCTGGCGCTGCAGGGCTGCCTGCGTCTGGGGCGGATGAAGGACGAGGGCACGGCTGCAGTAGAGATCACTTCGATTATGAAGCGCAATTCCTGCGGCAAGGCGCTGGATATTGCCCGCATGGCGCGTGACATGCTGGGTGGTAATGGCATTTCCGATGAGTTCGGTGTGGCCCGTCACCTGGTCAACCTGGAGGTGGTCAACACCTATGAAGGTACCCACGATGTGCATGCACTGATCCTGGGGCGTGCACAGACCGGTATCCAGGCCTTCTATTGATAAGGAGTCAGTCCATGGGCGCGCTATCACATCTGCGGGTGCTGGACCTTTCTCGCGTGCTGGCCGGCCCATGGTCTGGTCAGATCCTCGCTGACCTTGGTGCTGATGTGATCAAGGTCGAGCGCCCTGGCAGTGGTGACGATACCCGTTCGTGGGGGCCGCCCTTCCTCAAGGATGCCGAGGGTGAGAACACCAGTGAGGCGGCCTATTACCTGTCGGCCAACCGCAACAAGCGTTCGGTGACCATCGACTTCACCCAGGCCGAGGGGCAGCGCCTGGTGCGTGAATTGGCGGCGAAGTCCGATATCGTCATCGAGAACTTCAAGGTAGGTGGGTTGGCTGCCTATGGCCTGGACTACCAGAGCCTGAAGGCGATCAACCCGCGGCTTATCTATTGTTCCATCACTGGGTTCGGCCAGACCGGGCCTTATGCCAGGCGCGCGGGTTATGACTTCATGATCCAGGGGCTGGGCGGGCTGATGAGTCTGACCGGCCGCCCGGAGGGTGAAGAAGGTGCGGGGCCGGTCAAGGTGGGGGTGGCGCTGACCGATATCCTTACCGGGTTGTATTCCACGGTGGCGATCCTCGCTGCCCTTGCCCATCGGGAGCAGGCCGGGGTGGGCCAGCATGTCGACATGGCGTTGCTCGATGTGCAGGTGGCCTGCCTGGCGAACCAGGCCATGAACTACCTGACCACGGGCAACCCGCCTCGTCGCTTGGGCAATGCGCATCCCAATATCGTGCCTTATCAGGATTTCCCGACGGCGGATGGCGACTTCATCCTTACCGTGGGTAACGACAGCCAGTTCCGCAAGTTCGCCGAGGTGGCTGGGCAGCCGGAATGGGCGGACGATCCACGTTTCGTTACCAACAAGCTGCGGGTAGCCAACCGGGCCGAGCTGATCCCATTGATCCGCCAGGCCACAGTGTTCAAGACCACGGCGCAGTGGGTGAGCCAGCTGGAGGCTGCAGGGGTGCCGTGCGGGCCTATCAACGACCTGGCGCAGATGTTCCAGGACCCGCAGGTGCTGGCGCGCAGGTTGGCGGTGAACATTCCGCATCCGTTGGCGGGAAGTGTGCCGCAGGTGGCGAGCCCGATACGGTTGTCGGAGACGCCGGTGGAGTACCGTCGGGCGCCGCCGCTGCTGGGTGAGCATACCGAGGTGGTGCTGGAGGATGTATTGGGGCTGGATGCCGCTGAGGTGCAACGGCTGCGCAGTGCCGGCGTGCTCTAAGGGTGTGTGGCCTTGGTGAAAAGCGGGGAGGCCGTCAGGCCTCCCCGCTTTGTTTTTCGGCGATATCAGGGTTTATTGAAATTAAGGGTTGACGCGGTTTCGAATCCCCTTATAATGCGCCCCACTTCTGACGTAGTCGAAGCGTAAAACTTCTTGTAAATCAATTAGTTAAGCGATTCAGGTAGTGTCAGGAGTGCTACGGTCGCCTGATCGGCAGCGGTTGAGATGATGGTTGACAGCGCTTCTAAACGCTGTATGATTCGCCTCCCGCTACGAGAGATCGCAGCGAGTCAAGTGTTTGAAGTAAAACGAGTTTCTCGCAAAAAACTTCAAAATAAACGCTTGACAGAAAATGAGGAAAGCGTAGAATGCGCGCCTCGGTTGAGACGAAAAGCTCTTAACCAAACGCTCTTTAACAAATCGAATCAAGCAATTCGTGTGGGTGCTTGTGAGTACGGACTGATAGTCACAAAGATT
>NZ_NFZQ01000060.1 GCF_002165135.1 Pseudomonas sp. SID14000
ACAGGCGCCACGACGCCGTCCGACGCCGGCGGGTCGAGTGGGATGCGCTTCAGCGCCGCCCCGCTGCGCTCGATCGAACGCTCGTCCTCCACCACGGGCGCCTGCGCGAGCGCGACCGGCCGCGCCGAGGCGTCGACGGGATGGTGCACGCGACGGAACGGGTACGTCGGGAGGGGCACTCGCCCGCTTTCCGGGTACACCTTCGCCCACACGATCTCGGTGCCCTGCTCGTACAGCTCGGCCAGCCCGTTCATCGTGGCCAGCACCGGATCCTGACCGAGCCGCTGGGTCGGGATCCAGGTGCTGTTCGGAGCGATCCGCCGCCCGGCCGGGCTCAGTACGGCATCCGGGCCCAGCTCGAGGAACCGGCGGCATCCTGCTGCGGTCAACGCCTCGACTGCGTCACCGAACAGCACGGGTTGGCGGAGTTGTCCGACCAGGTAGTCGCCGTCGAGCGCAGTACCGCTCTCGAGCAACTCCCCCGACCAGCTGGACACCATCGGCATCCGCAGCGGCTTGAGCTTGATCTGGGCAACGACTTTGGCGAAGTCGGCGAGGATCGGATCGACCAGCGAGCTGTGGAACGCCCGGTCGACCTCCAGCCGCTGCCACTTGAGCTCCAGCCGGTCGAGCTGCTCGGCCAGCTGCCCGACGATCACCTCGGACCCGGTCAGCACGAACGACTGCGGACCGTTGCCCGCGGCAATCTCCACGCCCGGCGTCTGCGCCAGCTCCCGAACGCGATCAGCATCCGCTCGTACGGCGACCATCGCGCCTGGCACGGTCCCGCG
>NZ_NFZQ01000061.1 GCF_002165135.1 Pseudomonas sp. SID14000
GATGCTCGCGCTGATGGCCAACTCGACCTATCTGCAGGCCTTCCGGGCCGACGACCTGAACGGCCGCGACGACAACCGGCGGGTCCGCGACCAGCAGTTCTCGGTGGACCGCGGCCCGATCCTGATCGGCAACACCCCGATCGCGCGGAGCGTGGAGGTCAACGACCAGTACAAGTACCAGCGCACCTACTCCAGCGGCACGCTGTACGCACCGGTCACCGGGTACTACTCCTTCCAGTTCGGCCGGGCCGGCATCGAGCTCAACCAGAACAGCGAGCTGAACGGCTCCGACCCGTCACTGGCGTTCCGCCGGGTCGTCGACGTGCTCACCAACCGCCGGCAGCAGGGCGCGAGCGTCACGCTGACCCTGAACGCGGCAGCCCAGCAGGCGGCGTACAACGCGCTCGGCAACAAGAAGGGCGCGGTCGTCGCGATCGAGCCGAAGACCGGCAAGATCCTCGCCCTGGTCAGCCGGCCGTCGTACGACCCGAACGCGCTCGCCTCGCACGACCTGTCCAAGGCCGCCGCCACCTGGAACGCGCTGAACGCGAACGACGACAAGCCGGCGCTGAACAGGGCGGCCAGGGAGACCTATCCGCCGGGTTCGACGTTCAAGCTGGTCACCGCGGCGGCCGCGCTGTCCAGTGGCAAGTACAAGCCGGACACCCCGGTGAACTCACCGGCCGAGCTGCCATTGCCGCAGACCACCACTCCGCTGGTGAACGAGAACGGCCGTACCTGTGGTGGCAGCAACAACGCGACC
>NZ_NFZQ01000062.1 GCF_002165135.1 Pseudomonas sp. SID14000
TGTTCCACCACAGGTACTTGGACTTGTAAGTTGCATCGATGATGGTATGCGGCAGGCCGTCATCGCTGTTCAGGTACTCGGTCATCTGGCCGAGGGCATCGAATTCGGCGAGCAGGTTGCCCTTGTCATCGTAGCGCGCTCGCCAGGTGCTGCCGTCCGGATAGCTGACCTGGGTCACCAGCGTGGTCAGGTGGTGATATTCGTAGGTGGTCTTGCGGCCCAGCGGGTCGGTTTCTTCCAACAGGCGGGCGTATTCATCGTACTTGAAGGCGAGCCGGTTGCCGTCCGGCAAATCCAGGCCAACCATGTTGCCCTGCTCGTCCAGCTCGATGGCGTAGCGTTCGCCACCGTAGTCACGGCTGGCGAGCACGCGGTGGTCGGCGTTGTACTGCACTTCCAGCTCGCGGCCGAGCACGTCGGTGGCCCAGCTGGTGCGGGCGTCTAGGTCGTAGCGGAAGTGGTAGTGTTCGCCATCGCTGGTCCAGTGTTCGACCACGCGCGGCTTGTCGCCGAGGGTTTCCCAACGGTAGTGGCAGCCCAGGCCCAGCGCGTTGCTGTGGGTTACCATCAGGCCTTCGGCGTAGCTGAAGCTGCGCACGGTGTCACCGTTGCGGTTGATCACCGCGCTCAGCTGGCCGTGTTCGTCGTAGCGGTACTGGGTGAGCGTTTCCACCGCCTGGTTGTTCACCACGCGCTTGATGTCGGTCAGGCGACCGAGCGGGTTGTCGTAGTGCAGGTGCACGCGGGTGCCGC
>NZ_NFZQ01000063.1 GCF_002165135.1 Pseudomonas sp. SID14000
TTCACCCCGGCCACACCGCTGGCCAACGGCACGGTGGTGAACGCCGTGGCCCAGGACCCGGCCGGCAACACCGGCCCGCAGGGCAGCACCACAGTGGACTCGGTGGCACCCGCCGCGCCGGTGGTCAACCCGAGCAACGGCACGGTGATCAACGGTACCGCCGAACCGAACAGCACCGTGGCCCTCACCGACGGCAATGGTAATCCGATTGGCCAGATCACCGCCGACGGCAGCGGTAACTGGAGCTTCACTCCAGCAACGGCGCTGCCCAATGGCACCGTGGTCAACGCCACGGCGACCGATGCCGCCGGCAATACCGGCAATCCTGGTGGTACCACCGTGGACTCGTCGCTGCCGTCGATTCCGCAGGTCGAGCCGAGTAATGGCTCGGTGATCAGCGGCACCGCCGATGCGGGCAACACCATTATCCTCACCGATGGGAACGGCAACCCGATCGGCCAGGTCACTGCCGACGGCAGCGGCAACTGGTCGTTCACGCCCGGCATACCGTTGCCGGATGGCACCGTGGTCAACGCGGTGGCGCGCAACCCCGGTGGGACCGAAAGTGCGCCGGCGGTCATTACCGTGGATGGCGTGGCGCCGGCGGCGCCGGTGGTCGAGCCGAGCAATGGCACGGAAATCAGTGGTACTGCTGAAGCTGGCGCGACGGTCATCCTCACCGACGGCGGCGGCAACCCGATAGGCCAGACAACCGCCGACGGCAGTGGCAACTGGTCGTTCACGCC
>NZ_NFZQ01000064.1 GCF_002165135.1 Pseudomonas sp. SID14000
TCGGCATCCAGTTTGTAGCACGCCGGTACGCGTTCCTGTTCGGGCCCTTGTGCCGGTTTCATGTGTTCCAGCTGCTCGGCGGGCATCAGGTCGCGCAGTTGATGCTGATAGGCCGACACCGTCAGGCTCAGGTCCAGGGCCATGCCTTCGGCATCGGCGAGCGCCACCACGACCGGTACCTTTGGCTGGGTGTAGGGGTAGTGCCGGCCGACGGCAACGAGGTTGCCGATGGGCAAGGTTTCGGTGATCGGGTCACTGCTCCAGGTCAGGGGCATGCGCCGCTCGGTGGGCTTGAAGTCTTCGACCCAGGTTTGCAGGGCGCTGACCGGCAAGACATGGGGCTGGGTTGAGGGGGCCTGGTTACCGGTTATCAGTTCGGCCATGTCCAGCTGGCGCATGTGCCGTTGGCGCAAGGCTGCTGAACTGGTGATGCGGGCGGTCATGGCGTTGGTCCACAGGTGCGGGCTGTAGCCGATCCACACTTCCCTGGCGGTATCGGGGCAGGTATCGGCCCACACCCAGCCCATGGTGCGGCTGGACAGGTAGCGATCACGCCGGTGGTAATCGTCCAGCCCGCGGTAGCGCAGCTCCTTGTAAAGGCCCGCGCCGACATACTCATGGATGACCAGCTTCTGGCCCAGAGCGCCTTGCATGAACACGTAGACATAGCCCGGTCGCAGCGCGCGCAGGGTGTAGGCAGAGTGTTGCAGCGGCCCGAAGCCTTGTTCGAGGTTGAAGCCTGC
>NZ_NFZQ01000065.1 GCF_002165135.1 Pseudomonas sp. SID14000
GACCTTGCGGAAAACCTGGGGTTTGACGGGCGAGCTGCCGAAGGCCTCCGCTATGCGGAAGAGGCGCTCAGTCTCGTCGTCGATACCGGCGCATCGACGAACGAGGCCGGCGCCAACCTCGCGGTCGGAATCCTGGCCGGTCAAATGGGCGACCTGGCGCGTCAGCAGGCGATGTTCGCCCGGGCGATCGAGCTCTTGCTGGCGACTAGGCCGGTCAGTGCTGCTCTTGGCTGGCGGCTGATCGGCGTTTCCCTTCGGGAAAGCGGTCAGCACAAGGCTGCGTTGACGGCCTTGAACAGTGCAATTGAACTAGCCCGGGGAGCGAAGACCGAGGCTCTGGAAGGGACTGCGATCACCGAGATCGGGGTGACTTGGTTCGAGACGGGAGACTACTCGAAGTCCTGTGACGTCCTGGCCGAAGCTGTGGCAATCGCGGTTCGCCACCCGCAAGAACATCAAGAGGCGAGACCGCGGCATCAGCGGGGCAGGGCATTGGCCGAACTCGGGATGGTTGCCGAGGCACGCCTGGAGTGGGAGAAGGCGATCGCCTTGTACGAGCGGATCGCCGATCCGCAGGCTGACGAGGTGCGGGGATTGCTGGCCGGGCTAGCCCAGCGGTAGCGCGGCGGCAGTTTTGCGGAGGGTGTCGATGGTGGCCCTGATCAGGGGGTGATCGGCACGGCCGGCGCGGATTGCGGCGTAGACGCGGCGGGTGGGGGTTGGGGG
>NZ_NFZQ01000066.1 GCF_002165135.1 Pseudomonas sp. SID14000
CGGGGCCCGGATGTCCGATCCACGGCGTACCGCGTTGCTGCTGGCCCTGATCGTCGCCGGTACGACGCTCGCGTCACCGGTGCAGAACCTGGTCAGCCGCAAGATCGAGGCCCGCGCGGACTACCACTCGCTGCGGTTGACCAACGATCCGGCGGACTTCGTCGAGATGCAGCACGAGCTGTCGGTGCGCAACATCTCCGGCCTGGAGCCGAGCCGCTGGCGGTACTGGCTGTTCGCCAACCACCCGACGCCGCCGGAGCGGATCGCGATGGGGCGGGCCTGGGCTTCGGAGCACGGCCAGACAGTTCCACCGCTGGCCCAGAAGTGACGGTACCAATTCTGACCCCACCCCACCGCCCCGGTCAGGTGCTGGTCGTCACCAACGACTTCCCGCCGCGGCAGGGTGGGATCGAGACGTTCGTCCGCTCGTTGTGCGACGAGCTGCCCGACGTGGTGGTGTTCACGTCGCGGATGCCGGGCGCCGCGGAGTACGACGCGGCGCTTGGATTCTCGGTGGTCCGGGATCGGACGGCGATGTTGTTGCCGACGCCACGCGTCACGCGGAGCGCAGTACAGGTGATGCGGGAGTATGGCGCCGATCGGGTCGTGTTCGGGGCGGCGGCTCCGCTCGGTTTGATGGGCGCGACCCTGCGCAGGGCGGGCGCGCGGCGGATCGTTGCGCTGACTCACGGGCATGAGACGTGGTGGGCCGGTACGCC
>NZ_NFZQ01000067.1 GCF_002165135.1 Pseudomonas sp. SID14000
GTACGCCACGAAGACATCCACCCGAACCGAGGCCGCCTGGTCTCCTTGAGGGCGGCCTGCGCGCCGGGTTCGGCCTTCGCGAAGGACAGCAACATGCCGATCGCGATCAGCGTCGGCAGCAGTGCGGAACCACCGTACGACAAAAGCGGGAGCGGGATACCCACGATGGGTAGCAGTCCGATCACGGCGCCCAGGTTGACGAGCGTCTGGGCCATCAGCCAGACGGTGATTCCGGCGGCCGCATAGCGGACGAAGGGGTCCGAGTTGCGGGTCGCGATCCGGACGCCGACGTAGGCGAGCATCAGGAACAGCGCGAGCACGGTGAGTGACCCGATCAGCCCGAGCTCCTCACCGATCACCGAGAAGATGAAGTCGGTGTGCGCCTCGGGCAGGTTGCCCCACTTCTGCCGGCTGTTGCCGATCCCGACACCCCACCAGCCACCGGTGGAGAGCGCGTAGAACGAGTGGTACGCCTGCCAGCCGATACCGCCGGGGTCGGCCAGCGGGTTGGTGAAGTTGAGCAGCCGGTCCATCCGGTGCTGCGCGGTGGTGACGAAGTACGCCGCGATCGCGCCGACCACGACGATGGTGGCGACGAACAGCCGGGTCGGTGCGCCGACGATCCAGATCATCCCGATCATCACGGCCATCAGCACCAGCGCCGTACCGAGGTCGTGCTGGCCGACGACAAGGGCGATCACCAGACCGCAGACCG
>NZ_NFZQ01000068.1 GCF_002165135.1 Pseudomonas sp. SID14000
GTTGATCGCCCCGATGAAGTACTCGTTGGCCACCGCACTTGCCGGCTGCTCGAGCTTCCACAAGTAAGACGACAACCCACGACTGGTCGCAGACGGATTGAACACGATCTTCGCCCCAGCCAACCCCAACGCCCGCCACCCCCCAGGGAAGTGCCGGTCATAACAGATATAGACCCCGATCCTGCCCACCGCAGTATCGAACACGGGGTACCCAAGGTTGCCAGGCCGGAAGTAGAACTTCTCCCAGAACCCGTTCACCTGAGGAATATGGTTCTTCCGGTACTTCCCAAGATACTTGCCGTCAGCATCGATGACGGCCGCCGTGTTGTACAACACCCCCGGCTGCTCCAGCTCATACATCGGCAGCACCATCACCATGCCCAGCTCCTTGGCGAGCGCCTGGAACCTCTCGGTGGTGGGCCCCGGCACGCTCTCGGCGTACTCATAGAACTTGGGATCCTGCAGCTGGCAGAAGTAAGGCCCGTAGAACAGTTCCTGGAAGCAAATAACCTTGGCCCCCGCCGCAGCAGCCTGCCGCGCATACTCCTCATGCGCCTTAGTCATCGACTCCTGGTCCCCAGTCCAGTTCGTCTGTACCAACGCCGCCCTGACCACGTCCGCCATCTGACCTCCCTAGCCGAGCCCCCATGCTCCATCCGCCAACCATCCCCAGTCAACGATTCCGGGAAACCGGCTCGGCGGCATACCAG
>NZ_NFZQ01000069.1 GCF_002165135.1 Pseudomonas sp. SID14000
GCCCGCAAGCACGGTTTGGACCCCGCCGCCTGGCATACCGCTCATGTCGGCGACGTAGTGGAACGTGATGACCTTGTCATCGCGGTGTGCGACATCGCCTACGAGCACCTCCCAACCGGTACCAGGCCGCGGCTGCACTGGTCGATACCGGATCCGGCGGCTGTCGACACCGACGCGGCATTTGAGGCTGCCTACAGCGAGATCGCCGACCGCATCGACCGGCTGGCCCCCGTCCTTTCGCCGGCCGAAATGCCCAGGAGTTGACCATGACCGAAGTTGTTCGGCACCACCGAGAAGACCTGTGCGACGAGATTGAGCGCCGCGTTCGGGTGCTCCTGGACGAGCTTTCCGTCCCCGCTGCACACCTGGGCCGCCAGTGAGCAGCGCTGCACCGCTGTGGCGACGGGCGGTCGCCGAGGCGGTCGGTACCGGGCTGCTGGTGACCGTCGTCATCGGCTCCGGGATCGCAGCATCTGCCTTGTCTCCGAGTGACATCGGCTTGCAGTTGCTGGAGAACCCGTTCGCTACAGCACTCGGTCTCGCAGTACTGATCCTGATGCTGGGGCCGGTGTCCGGAGCGCACTTCAACCCCGTTGTGTCTGCTGTCGACTGGTGGCTCGGGCGCCGCACTGGTACCGGCCTGACTCCGCGCGAGCTGGTCGCCTACATTCCCGCCCAGGTCGTCGGTGCGATAGCCGGA
>NZ_NFZQ01000006.1 GCF_002165135.1 Pseudomonas sp. SID14000
AATTCGCTGGAGTGTCTACCCAGACCTTCTGGCAACAGAATTTCTTGACGACCATAGAGCATTGGAACCACCTGATCCCATCCCGAACTCAGTAGTGAAACGATGCATCGCCGATGGTAGTGTGGGGCTTCCCCATGTGAGAGTAGGTCATCGTCAAGATTCATTTCGCAAAACCCCTATCTGCGCATGCAGGTAGGGGTTTTGTCTTTGTGGCGCAAAAACTCCCGCGCATACGCGGTCCCTGTGGGAGCGGGTTCACCCGCGAATACCGGCAAAGCCGGTGCCATCCACTGCGCAGCCTGCTTCGCGGCTAAAGCCGCTCCCACAGGGGCCCGCGTAGCTCCCAGAAGCAATCATGAAATGTGCGTCATTTATGCCTGAAGAATCACAGGTCAATGCTACGCTCGCGGAAATACTCAGCACGGATACCCATCATGGAAATGAACTGGCACCAGGCCCTGCAAGAGAGCCTGAGCTGGCTGGCAATCGCCTCGTTCATCACCCTTGTCTGCTTCACTGCAGCCGCCACACTGGCCGTACGCTGTACGCGCTGGGGCAGCCAGTTCTGGCAGCTTGCCGGGCCCTATTTCAGTTTCAGGCGCAGTTGGCGGCCGTTGCTGGTGTTCGCCCTGCTGCTGGTACTGACGCTATTCTCGGTGCGCCTGAACGTGCTGTTCTCGTTCTGGTACAACGGCTTCTACAGCGCCTTGCAGGGCCTTGACCAGGCCGCCTTCTGGTACCTGCTTGGCGTCTTCGCGGTATTGGCCACCATCCATGTGCTGCGTTCGCTGTTCACCTTCTATGTAAGCCAGGCGTTCAGCATCCAGTGGCGGGTCTGGCTGACTGAGCGCCTGACCCACGACTGGATGCAGGGCGATGCCTACTACCGTGGCCAGTTCCTCGCCGAGCCGGTGGACAACCCCGACCAGCGTATCGAACTGGACGTCAACGCCTTTGTCAGCAACTCGGTGACCCTGGCCCTGGGCGCGGTCAGCGCGCTGGTGTCACTGGTGGCGTTCACCGGGATTCTCTGGGGGCTGTCGGCACCGCTGGCTGTGGCTGGTGTGGAGATCCCCCGGGCGATGGTGTTTGCTGTGTACCTCTATGTCATCGTCGCCACCTGGATCGCCTTTCGCCTCGGACGCCCGCTGATCCGCCTGAACTTCCTCAACGAAAAGCTCACCGCCAACTTCCGTTACGCGCTGATGCGCCTGCGCGAAAACGCCGAGAACATCGCCTTCTACCAAGGCGCGCAGGTCGAGCGGGGCACCTTGCTGGGGCGCTTTGGTGCCTTGATCGTGAATGCCTGGGCGCTGGTGTACCGGAACCTGAAATTCAGTGGTTTCAACCTGGGCGTGAGCCAGGTTGCAGTGGTGTTCCCGTTCATTCTCCAGGCACCGCGCTTCTTCAGTGGGGCGATCAAGCTGGGCGATGTCATGCAGACCTCCCAGGCCTTTGGCCAGGTGCAGGATTCGTTGTCGTTCTTCCGCGAGTCGTATGATGCGTTTGCCCAGTATCGGGCCACCCTCGACCGTCTGACCGGGTTCCTCGATGCCAATGAGCAGGCGAGCGCTTTGCCGCGTGTCATCACCGAGGACCAGGCGCATGCCTTGGCGATCAGCGGCCTGCAGGTGCTGCGCCCCGACGGGCATGCCCTTATCGCAGACCTTGACCTTGAGCTGTACGCCGGCCAGGCGCTGTTGATCAAGGGGCCGTCGGGCAGCGGCAAAACCACGCTGCTGCGTGCGCTGGCGGGCCTCTGGCCTTATGCCGAGGGTGAGGTCAGGCGGCCGCTGGGCCACCAGGCGCTGTTCCTGTCGCAGCGGCCGTACCTGCCGCTGGGTGATCTGCGTACCGTCATCGCCTACCCGGCGGCCGGCAAGCCTGAGGACGAAACACGGATGCAGCAGGCCTTGCGCCAGGTCAACCTGGCCCATCTGGCCGAGCGGCTGGACGTCAGTTGTGACTGGTCACACATTCTCTCGGTCGGTGAGCAGCAGCGCCTGGCGTTTGCCCGGGTGCTGTTCAACCGACCTCAGGTGGTGTTTCTCGACGAGTCCACCTCAGCCATGGACGAAGGGCTCGAGCATGCTCTGTATTCACTGTTGCGTACGGAAATGCCGAGCGCGTTGCTGGTCAGTGTCGGACACCGCAGTACGCTGGCAGGGTTCCATACCCATCGGCTGGAGGTGGATGGGCATGGCGGCTGGTCGTTACTGGAGCAGCAGCCAGCGCTGGTCTAGTTCGGCTTGCCAGCGATCGGGCCTGATCTGAGCAACGCAACCCCGACCAAGGTGCCGCCAGCACACGCTGCGCCAAGCAGGAACGTCGCCTGAAAGCCGACCCCATCCCACAGCAACCCGGCCACCACGCTGGCTACCAGCAGCGCCACCCCGGTCAGCAGGTTGAACAGGCCGAAGGCCGTACCACGCAGGTCGACGGGGGCGCTGTCGGCGATCATGGCGGCAAAGATGCCTTGGCTGAAGCCCAGGTGCAGTCCCCAGGCGGCCACCCCCATGGCCAGGCCGCCCCAGCCCGGCAGCAGGGCCAGCAACAGGTCGGCGGCGACCAGTAGCCCCAGCCCGGTCATTAGCACACTGCGGCGGCCAGCGCGGTCCGACAGTACCCCGGCGGGGTAGGCCGACAGCGAGTAGGCCAGGGCCATGAGCACCAGCACTGCCGGCGCCCACAGTGGCGCCAGGCCCATGTCCTGTGCGCGCAGCAGCAGAAACGCTTCGCTGAAGCGGGCGAGGGTGAACAACGCGGCCAGGCCGATCAGCCTCCAGTAGGCCGGGCCAAGGCGAGCCAGTTCGTGCAGTGCCAACGGTGAGCGCACCGGCTGGGTGGTGGCCGGCGTTTCGGGTTCGCGCACGAAGGCGATGAGGATGTACACCGCAACGAATGCCGGGATCACCGCCACCCAGAACACCGTCTGGAAATGGCTCGCGGTCAGCCACATCAACAGGATCGCCAGCAACGGCCCAAGGAAGGCGCCCACGGTATCCAGCGCCTGGCGCAGGCCGAAGGCCGCACCACGCAGTTCAGCTGGCGTGACATCGGCCACCAGTGCGTCGCGCGGCGCCCCTCGAATGCCCTTGCCGACCCGGTCGACGAAGCGTGCCGCAGTCAGCCACTCCAGCCCGGAGGCCATGGGGAACACCGGCTTGGTGAGCGCCCCCAGACCATAGCCCAGCACTGTAAGCAGCTTGCGTTTGCCCAGCCGGTCGCTGAGGGCGCCGGAGAACACCTTGGTGATCGAGGCGGTCGCTTCGGCGACACCTTCGATAAAACCCACCGCCACTACCGAGGTGCCGAGCACGGTGACCATGTACAGCGGGAGCAGGGCGTGAATCATTTCCGAGGAAATGTCCATGAACATCGACACAAAGCCCAACGCCCAGACACTGCGAGGGATCTTCGACAAGGGCCTTGTGGGGATCGTGGGGCGGCTTTCTTCGTGGCTGCGCATCAGGTGGCTCGGAAGAGGGGCTACGTTCGAAACTGTAGGAGCCATCACGCAGGATGCAAATCGGGGATAGACGCAGCGTCGATAACTCCATCGGTTCATCAAGGTGCAGTTACAAACCTGTAAACTTCGTAAATAAGATTTAAACGCAGGTGATAATACCTATATTTACCATCCCTGTTGGCCGCCAAACTGTGTTTGCGAGGCCGGTGGGCGAGGGCTCCCGGTTTCCGACAGGGATGTGCCGTTTCGCTCATGAATCGCAGGAGATGTACCCATGCAGTGCAAGACTTCACCCAACAGCCTGGCCCTGGCGTTCGTCGCGTTGGCATCGCCGGTCATGGTGGCCAGCACGGCCCAGGCCGAAGAAGAGCGCGTGGGTGAGGTGCTGGAGGTGCCGGTTGCCGACAGTGCGCTGGTGATCCAGGACACCCTGGTCACAGCCGAGCGCGAGGCACGGCAGGCTCTGGGTACGTCGATCATCACTGCCGAGGACATCAGGCGCCACCCGCCGGCCAACGACCTGTCCGACATCATCCGCCGCGAGCCTGGGGTCAACCTGACCGGCAACAGCGCCAGCGGCGCGCGTGGCAACAACCGCCAGATCGACCTGCGCGGCATGGGCCCGGAAAACACCCTGATCCTCATCGACGGCAAGCCATCCAGTGCACGCAATGCCGTGCGCTATGGCTGGAACGGCGACCGTGACACCCGAGGTGAAACCAACTGGGTGCCGGCCGAAGCGGTCGAGCGCATCGAGATCCTGCGTGGTCCGGCGGCCGCCCGCTACGGTTCTGGCGCCATGGGCGGGGTGGTCAACATCATCACCAAGCGCCCCACCGACGAACTCAAGGGTAGCGTCAGCCTGTACACCCAGCTGCCGGAAGACAGCGCCGAAGGTGCCAGCCGCCGCGCCAACTTCAACCTGGGGGGCGGCCTGACCGACAACCTTGGCTTTCGCCTGTACGGCGGCCTGGCCAAGACCGGCGCCGACGGCCTGGACATCAACGCCGGGCATGCCACCAGTGCCCTGGTGGCGGGCCGCGAAGGGGTGCGCAACAAGGATATCAATGGCCTGCTGAGCTGGAAGCTGAATGACGAGCACCGCCTCGAGGCCAGTGCCGGCTACAGCCGCCAGGGCAATATCTTTGCCGGCGACACCATGAACAGCAACGGCGGTGGCGACGTCGACTTCGTGTCCAGCCTCTACGGCCACGAAACCAATGTGATGCAACGCAGTACCTACGACCTGACCCACCTGGGCGATTTCACCTGGGGTACCAGCAAGACCGTGCTGGCCTACGAGTACGTGCGCAACTGGCGCCTCAACGAGGGCCTGGCAGGCCGCACCGAAGGTGCCCCCAACGACGAAGGCGCCGCCATGTCGCGCCTGCGCAACACGCGTCTGAGCAGTGAAGTGAACCTGCCTTTCGCCATGGGCAGCATCGAACATGTGCTGACCCTGGGCGGCGAATACCTGTATGAAACGCTCAATGACCAGGGCTCGCTGCGCCCGCAAAGCTCGGACCCTACGGGTAATGACGGGCTGGTCGGTTTCGACCGCAGCAGCTCGAAGATGACCGCCCGCAGCCATGCGCTGTTCGCCGAGGACAACATCGTTGTCGGCGACACCACCATCACCCCGGGCCTGCGTTTCGACCATCACGAAACCTTCGGCGACAACTTCAGCCCCAGCCTGAACCTGTCGCACAAGCTGACCGACGCATTGTCGGTCAAAGGTGGCATTGCGCGCGCCTACAAGACCCCGAACCTGTACCAGTCCAACCCCAACTACTTGCTGTACAGCCGCGGTAACGGTTGTAGCGTGCAGCAGACCAACAACGGTGGCTGCTACCTGCAGGGCAACGCCGACCTCAAGCCCGAGATCAGCGTCAACAAGGAAATCGGCCTGCTCTACGACCGTGGTACCTGGCGCACCAGTGCCACGTACTTTCGCAACGACTACAAGAACAAGATCATCGGTGATACCGATGTGCTGTACACCATCGGCACTGGCAGCCGCGTGACCCAGTGGGACAACGCCGGCAAGGCGCGGGTGGAAGGCATCGAAGGCAACCTGTTCATCGAGCTGACACCGGCCCTGGACTGGAACACCAACCTGACCTGGATGCTCGACAACGACAACCGCGAGACCGGCGAGCCGCTGTCGGTGATCCCGGAATACACTGTCAACACCACCCTCGACTGGCGCGCTACCGACAAGCTGTCTTTCCAGGTAGCGGGTACTTACTTCGGCAAGCAGAAGTCGCCGACCTACAACGACCGTACCCAGCAAGCCTACGACAAGGCGGCGCAACAGGATGTGGAAGCCTACGGGCTGGTGGATGTGAGCACCGGGTACAAGTTCAACGCCAACTACGACGTGCGGTTGGGGGTGAACAACGTGTTCGACAAGCAGATCTTGCGTGGCGGTAACGCCAGTACTTCGGGCGCAAATACCTATAACCAGCCGGGCAGGGCGGTGTTCGCTGCGCTGAACATCAACTTCTGACAGGCAACACAAGAGAGTTGCTCCCACCCTGTGGGAGCGGGCTTGCCCGGAACACCGGCGCAGCCGGTGCCATAATGTTGCGGCAAAAATTGCCACAGCATGCTAAACCATGCGCCCCAGCCCGCTGAGAGATAAACCCGGTGAAAGCCGTCCGCCTGACCCTGATCTGCCACGCCCTGACCCAGGCCCAGAAGACCGGGCGCCTGCACCGTGCGGACGACAGTGTCCTGCCATTGGTCCAACAGCCTTTCGCCGACCTTTCCGGTGTGCCGGTGCTGACTGCGCCAGAGCGGCGAGCCTGCGAGACGGCGGCATGGCTTTCGGGGCCGGTACAGGTCGAGCCGGCTTTGGCCGATTGCGACCTGGGGCGTTGGCAAGGGCTGACGTTGAAGCAGTTGCAAACCGAGCAACCGCAGGCGTTGGCCGAATGGCTGCGGGACCCGGCCAGTGATGTGCACGGCGGTGAGTCATTTGCCGTGCTTTGCCAGCGCATGGCCGCCTGGCTGGCGGCCTTCGACAGGCCGGGTGAATGGCTGGCGGTTACCCACCCGTTGGTCATGCGCGCCGTGCTGGTGCAGGTGCTTGGGTGCCCGATGAGTGCCAGCCAGCGGATCGACGTGTTGCCGCTGTCGCGCCTAGAGCTGAGCCTGACCGGGCAGTGGCGCCTGCGCCTGGGCTGAAGGTCAGAACGCCAGTTTGTAGCCGATCAGCAGCAGCATCGCCGCCAGGCATGGACGCAGTACGTGGTCGGAAATCCGCCCGGTGAGGTGGCTGCCCAGATAGATGCCTGGCAGCGAGCCCAGCAGCAGGTAGCCCAGCAGCGACCAGTCCATGTTGCCCATGCCCGCATGGCCCAGGCCCGCGACCAGGGTCAGCGGCACGGCGTGAGCGATTTCGGTACCGACCAGGCGGCGGGTGACCAGGAACGGGTACAGCAGGAACAGCGCCACGGTACCCAGTGCACCTGCGCCGATGGAGGTGAGGGTGACCATAACCCCCAGCACCACGCCGGTGAGCACGGTAAGGGTGTTCAGACTGCGGTCGCTGAGGTGGTAGTGGTCACCGGCGTGGCGGTTGGCGAAGGCCTGCAGACGTGATTTGAACAGGATGGCCAGCGCGGTCAGGATCAGCACCACTGCCAGGCCTTGCTTGATGACGGCGTTGAGCGCCGAGGTATCGGTGTGCAGGGTACTGAGGAACCACAGGGTCAGCGCCGCCGCGGGCACGCTGCCCAGGCTGAGCAGGCCGGTGATCCTCCAGTCGACGTTCTTGTTGCGTGCATGCACCCAGACACCACTGGCCTTGGTAATGGCGGCATAGAGCAGGTCGGTGCCGACGGCCGTTGCCGGGCTGATGCCAAACCACAACAGAATCGGGGTCATCAGTGAGCCGCCACCGACGCCGGTCATGCCGACGATGAAACCCACGATCAGGCCTGCAATGGTGAAACCGAAAGAACCTACATCCATACGCTACTCGACTGCCCAACTTTGCCCGTTATCGGATGCAGCCAGCATATAGATTTTTTTATAGCTAAATAGACTTGTTCGTTATTAGGTTATAACCGAGTCAGGGGCTGAATAGGTTCCCTGTGGGAGCGGGTTTACCCGCGAAGCAGGCGCCGCGGTGGATGGCACGGGCTTCGCCCGTGTTCGCGGGTAAACCCGCTCCCACAGGGGATCGCGCCAGTTTTCGGATTTTTAGCAAGGCAGTTGCTTTCATGAGGGCTTGTCAGCGATCAGTCATCACCACCATCACATGTGCATCTGCGCCATCGTCACTTTCCGACAGGTAGATATGCCCCACCTGGCTGTCGAAATACGCTGTCTCCTGCGGCCCGATGCTTACCGCTTCGCCGGTTTCGAACTCGATCCGGACGCGCCCGCTTAGCACGAGCGCGAACTCTTGTCCGGGATGGCGGATAAAATCGTCGAACTGGCCGCGTTCCCGGGCAATGATGCGGGCATAGGCGGGGGTCATCCGGCGTTCCGGGAAGTCGCCGGCGATCGGGTGGTAGTCATAGGTGCCGGTCGAGTAGCCTGCCGCCGCCGGCAGCGAATCGACCACCACGGTGACCGGTACCGGCGCCGTGACCGCGCCGCTTGCGCGTAATAGCTGGGTAATGTCGACATTCAGCGCACGGGCGGCGGCGGCGAGTTTTTCGTAGCTGACCGAGACCTGCGCCAGCTCCATCTTCGACAAGGTGGACAGCGGTACACCACTGGCTTCGGACAATTGCTTGAGGGTCATCTGGCGTGCCTTGCGCACCTGGCGCAGGCGCTGGCCGACTACGGCACGGTCCAGCAGGGGTAGGGCAGCGGGCATTCTGGGGTCTCGGCATGCGGCATGGGTCGGGCATCTTACCTTGGACCCTTGCGCATTCGTAAATTCTCATATATTAGAATTCTCATAAATGATAATTCGCCTGGCGGGAGCGTGCATGACACCGATCTACGACACCCTGATCATCGGCGCCGGCATTGCCGGTGCATCCCTGGGCTATCGCCTGGCCGGCCAGCAGAAGGTGCTGCTGCTCGAGCGCGAGGCACAGCCTGGCTACCATTCCACCGGGCGTTCGGCAGCCATGTTCATGGAGGCCTACGGCACCCCGCAGATCCAGGCGCTGACGCGTGCCAGCCGGGCCTTCTACGAAGCACCACCGCAGGGTTTCTGCGAGCACCCGCTGCTGGAACCACGCGGCTGTCTGTACGTCGCCAGCCTGGAACAGCGCGCGCTGCTCGAGCAGACCCATGCGCAGAACCTGGCCAATGGTACCGAGGTCAGCCTGCTCGATCGCGATGCGGCCCTGGCCCTGGTGCCGAGCCTGCGTGGCGAGACCTTGGCCGGTGCGGTGCTCGAAGCGGGTGCCATGGACCTGGACGTGCATGCCCTGCACCAGGGCTTCTTGCGTGGCTATCGCACCGCTGGCGGCGAACTGCGCTGCAACGCCGAGCTGATCCAGGCCTGGTACCTGGATGACCTGTGGCAGGTGGAACTGGGCGATGGCACTCGCGTGCAGGCGCGTCAGCTGGTCAATGCAGCAGGCGCCTGGGCCGACTGCGTGGCCGAGCAGTGCGGTGTGGCGCGTATCGGCCTGCAACCTTGTCGGCGCAGTGCCTTTACCTTCCCCGGCCCGGTAGACCAGGACTTCGCCCGCTGGCCGGCGGTGATCGGCGTCGACGAAAGCTTCTACTTCAAGCCCGACGCCGGCCAACTGCTGGGTTCGCCGGCCAATGCCGACCCGGTCGAACCCCAGGACGCTGCGCCCGAGGAGCTTGACGTGGCTTTGGGCATCTACAACATCGAAACCATGACCACCCTGACGATCCGCCGGCCGAGCCATACCTGGGCCGGGCTGCGCTCGTTCGTCGCCGACGGCGACCTGGTGATCGGTTTCGATACACACGTGCCAGCATTCTTCTGGCTGGCGGCACAAGGTGGCTATGGCATTCAGTCGGCTGCGGGCGCCTCGCGCCTTGCCGCTGACCTGCTGCTGGGCCAACCCCTGTGTCCTGGCCTTGTCAGTCAGGGGGTGGTGCCCGAGCGCCTGTCCCCGGCCCGTTTCCAGCAACCCTGAAAGGAGCATCCCATGAGCAATGACATCCAGCGCTTCCCCAGCAGCCTGCCGTTTCCGTTTTCCCGTGCGGTGAAAGCCGGTGGCTTCCTGTTTCTCTCCGGCCAGGTGCCGATGAGTGCCGGCGGCGAAGTGGTGCGCGGTGACATCCAGACCCAGACCCGTGCGGCCTGTGAGCGTATCGCCGAAAGCCTGGCGGCTTGCGGCGCGCGTTTCGACCAGGTGGTCAAGGCCACGGTGTGGCTGTCGGACATGAGCCACTTCGCCGGCTTCAACGAGGTTTACAAGGAATTCTTCGGTGCAGCGCTGCCAGTGCGCTCGACCGTGGCCTCGGCATTGGCGCTAGGGGTGGATGTGGAGATCGAAGTGCAGGCGTTTGTCGGCGATTTGTGACCGAACAAAGGGCCCATGTGGGAGCGGCCTTGCGTTGCGAAAGGGGCGCGGAGCGGCCCCAGGATTTCTGCATTGCTGCATAGATCGTCGGGCCCGCTCTGCGGCCCTTTCGCGACACAAGGCCGCTCCCACAAAAGCGATGTGGTGGCATTAAGACAACAACAATAAATCCAGAGGTGCACATGCAAGAGCAGCTGAAGATCGCCGGCGCATTTGTCGGCGTGATTGTGGGGGCGGGGTTCGCTTCGGGTCGGGAACTGCTGTTGTTCTTTGTCGATTTCGGGGTGTGGGGGTTGGTCGGTGCGCTGGTCAGCGCGGCCTTGTTCACTTTCCTCGGCATGGCCTTGGCGGGTTTGGGCAATCGCCAGCAGGCTACCTCGCACAAGGATGTGATCCAGGCCATCTGCGGCCGTCACCTGGGGCTGTTCGTCGACTGGCTGATCACCTTTTTCATGTTCGCCGTCACCGTGGTCATGCTGGCCGGTGGTGGTGCCTTGCTGGAGCAGCAGTTCGGCATCCCGGCACTGGCTGGCAGCGTGCTGGTGACGCTGGTGGTGGTGGGCATCGTGTGCCTGGACGTGCGCAAGGTGATACTCGCCATTGGTGCCATCACGCCGCTGCTGATCCTGGTGGCATCGGCGATTGCGTTGTACGCCGTATTCAGCCGGGAGCAGAGTTTCGCCCAGCTCGACCAGCTGGCCAGCCAGCAACAGGCCGGCACCCGCCACTGGTTGCTGGGGGCGTTCTTGTATGTGTCGTACAACATCGTTGCCGGCGCGCCGATCCTGGCCATTCTGGGCGGTTCGGCCAAGGGCGAGAAAACCGCGGTATGGGGTGGACTGCTCGGTGGTGCAGCACTGGGCGGTCTGATGCTGGTGATGAGTGCCGGACTGCTGTCGCGCCTGGACAGTGTGGCTGACCTGCCGATGCCGATGCTGTCGATCGCCAACGAAGTGTCGCCACTGCTGGGGCTGGTGATGTGCCTGATCATCTTCGGCATGATCGTCAACACTGCGGTAGGTACGTTGTTCTCGTTCCTCTCGCGGCTGATGCCGGCGGGTACGGCGAAGTTTCGCTGGGGCTCGGTGGTGACCGGGGTGGTGGCGTTCGGCTGCAGTCTGGTGGGGTTCATTAGCCTGGTGGGTGAGGTGTACCCGTTGTTCGGCTACCTGGGCTTTGTGCTGATGGCGGCGGTGCTGCTGGCCTGGGTCAGACGGAGCAGAGTGGTTAAAGCGGCGGTGGCGTAGGAGGCTGCTGCACAGCCCAGTCGCGACACAAGGCCGCTCCCACAAGAACCGTATGGCACCTGTGGGAGCGGCCTTGCGCCCCTGAGGCCATCAGATTCTGAAACTGCCCACCAGTTGCTTCAACCGCCCGGCCTGCTGGGCCAGTTGGTCGCAATGGCGCAGGGTCTCGTTGAGGTTCTCCACCCCTTGCTGGTTCAGGGCGTTGATCTGGGTGATGTCCAGGTTGAGGCTCTCGACCACGGCGGTCTGCTCTTCGGTAGCGGTAGCCACCGACTGGTTCATGCCATCGATCTCGCCAATGCGCTGGGTCACGCTGGCCAGGCGTTCACCGGCCTGGTTGGCAACCTGCACGGTCTGCTCGCTGGAAACCTGGCTGGTGTTCATGGTGTGCACCGCTTCGCGTGAACCCACCTGCAGGCTGGTGATCATGCGGTGGATTTCTTCCGCCGATTCCTGGGTGCGGTGCGCCAGGTTGCGGACCTCGTCGGCCACCACGGCAAAGCCACGGCCAGCTTCACCGGCACGGGCCGCTTCGATGGCGGCGTTGAGTGCCAGCAGGTTGGTCTGCTGCGAGATGCCCTTGATCACGTCGAGGATCTTGCCGATTTCGTCAGTGCTGGCGTTGAGCGTTTCGATTTGCGCGCAGGACTCGCTGATGCGCTGCGACAGGGCGGTCATGGCGCTGATCGCTTCTTCGACCACTTCACGGCCACCGTGGGCCTGCTCGCTGGCACCGCTGGCATGCTGCGATGCATCGGCGGCGTTGCGGGCGATTTCCTGGGTGGCGGCCCCCAGCTCATTGATCGCAGCGGCCACGCTGTTGGTGCGCATGCTTTGCTCTTCGGAACCGATGATCGACGCATTGGAGGCATTGACCACCTTCTCCGACAGGTCGTGCACCAGGCGGGTGGCCGAAGACACTTCGCTGATCGAGGCATGAATGCGCTCGACAAAGCGGTTGAACGAAGTGGCCAGTTCGCCGAACTCGTCCTTGTTCTGCACGGTCAGGCGACGGGTAAGGTCACCTTCGCCCTCGGCAATGTCACGCATGGCGCGGCCCATGGTGGTCAGCGGGTTCATCAGCACCGGGATCAGCAGGCCGAGCAGGCCGGCGATGGCGGCCACGGCAATCAGCATGGCGATGATTGCCGAGGTGCGGAACTGGCTGAGCGCGGCGTAGGCCTTGTCCTTGTCGATCGACAGGCCGATGTACCACTGTGCCGAAGGCAGGCCGGCCACCGGGGCGAAGGAGATGATGCGGTCCTGGCCATTGAGGGTGACATCCTGCATGCCGGCGGCGACTTGCAGGTTGCTGCCGGGGTAGATGTCCTTGAGGTTCTTCATCACCTGGTCTTTGTCGGGGCTGACGATTACCTGGCCATTGCTGTCGGCCAGGAAGGCGTGGCCGATGCCGCCGAAATCGACCGAGTTGATGATCTCGACCAGGGTGTCGAGGGTGACGTCACCGCCGACCACACCCATCAGTTCGCCATTGCCCTTGCTTTTCACAGGCGTGGCGATGGTTACCATCAGGCCGCCGACAGCGCCTTGGTACGGGGCAGTCAGCACGGACTGCCCGGCGCTGGCAGCGGCGCCGTACCACGGGCGCTGACGTGGGTCGTAACCGGCGGGCATCTGCGCATTGGGGCGCTGAGTGAACGCACCGTTGGCCTGGCCCAGGTAGGTGAACAGGAAATTGCGCGTATAGGACGGCTGCTCGATCAGCCCGTCCAGGGTGTCGCCAGCGCCTTGCTGGGCGATGTCCTGGGCCAGGTTTTCCAGGACCAGGATGCGCCCGCTCATCCAGTTCTGCACACTGCTGGCGGTCAGTGCGCCCGACTGCTGCACCGAAGCTTCGATGTTCTGGCGGATGGTATTGCGTTGCAGGTAGTCGTTGTAGAGCGTGAACAGGGCAAATGCCAGGACCACGACGCCGCAGGCGCTGAGCAGGATCTTGTGGCGAAATTTCAGGTTCATGTTTCGAGACCTTGGGCCAGTGAGGGGAGGACGCAGCGCGCTCATGACGCATTGCGGAACCTATCGACCGGGATATCGGCTCAAGGGGTAAAAGATTGAAGCTCTTACAGAAAATTCTTACGGTCGTTTCGACAGACGGTAATCACCGGCTACACAACTGCTCGATCAACAGGCGTGCAGCCTGCTGCAACGGTTGTTGCTTGCGCCACAAAATGTGTACCGGCAACTGCAGTTCGTTGCGGGTGTTGCGAAAATCCAGGCGCACCAGGCGCCCGCTGGCCAGCAGTGGCGCGACCCGCGACAGCGGCAAGTCACCCCAGCCCAGGCCGGCTTCCACCATCTGCAGGGCGAGGTCGAAGCTGTCGGTGGACCAGTGCGTGGCGCCTATCAGCGGGCGTGGGTCGGCCAGCGGCAAGTCCCGGCTGCGTACCAGTATCTGGCGCACCCGGGTCAGGTCTTCGAGGTAGTGGATACGCCCTTCGCGCAAGGCCGGGTGGGCGGGGGACAGGGTGGCTATCAGCGACTCCATGCCGATGTGCTGGAAGCCACGACGGGCATCGACCTGCAGCCCGGCAAAGGCGATGCAGAGGTCGGCGCGGCCGCTGTCCAGCAGGTGCAAGGCTTCTTCCTGCGGGGCACTGAGCAGGGCGATGTCCAGTAGCGGGTGGCGCTCACCCAGGCGAGCGATGGCCGCCAGCAGCGGGCGGTGGTCGATGTCCGGCACCACGGCCAGGGTCAGGCTGCTCTCCAGCCCCTGGGACAGCTCAAGAGCATGCACCTGCAGCAGCCCCAGTTGCTCGGCGATCAGCCGGGCATGGGGTTCCAGCGCCATGGCCTGCGCGGTCGGGCGGACTTCGCGGGGGCCACGCTCGAACAAGGTATAGCCCAGTTCGGCCTCAAGGTTTCCGATGGCCATGCTCACGGCCGAAGGTACCCGCTGCAAGGCGCGCGCAGCGGCCGAGAACGAACCGCGGTCGAGCACGGCGAGAAACAGCTGGATATTGTCGCTGGAAAAGGTCATGGCAGCCTCCTGTCAGGGGATCTGACAGCTGCTGACTTTTGCTGTCAAGTCCGATGAAGCATGATCGCGCCCCATCGCTTTTGTCATTGGAGGTAACCCCGGGTGCAGGGACTCAAACGCAAACTGGTCTACGTGACTTTCTATGAACTGATCGGGTTGTGCATGTCGACCCTCGGGCTGGCCTACCTGTCGGACACCCAGGCGTCGCATACCGGGCCTTTGGCGGTAATGATCACCACCATCGCCATGCTCTGGAACCTGATCTACAACACCTTGTTCGAGTGGTGGGAGAGCCGCCAGGCCAAACGCGGGCGTAGCGTGGCGCGGCGGGTCGCGCATGCCATCGGCTTCCAGCTGACCCTGGTGGTGTACCTGATCCCGCTGATTGCCTGGTGGCTGGACATGACACTGCTGGAGGCATTGCTGGTGGACATGGCGTTCATCGTGCTGGTGCCGTGCTACACCTTTGCCTATAACTGGGCGTTCGACCGGATCTTTGGCTTGCCCAGTTCGGCAATGGCAGCAGCCTGATTCAACCTGTTCCGGCCTCTTCGCAGCACAAGGCTGCTCCTAAAGCGACCGCACAACCTTCAGGCCGGTGCGGTCGCTGTAGGAGCAGCCTTGTGCTGCGAAGAGGCCGGAACAGTCAACCATTAAGGCGGCAGGCGAATGATCAAAGGTTCCTGTTGTTGCTTCACCTGCTGCTCAACCGGTTGTTCAGCCGGCTGCGGCGCACTGGCCAGCAAACTGTCCTCGACCTGCCCAGACAGATAGTACACCCCCGACATGGCCCCACTCTGGCGGTTCTCCATCAGTTCCTGCCATTCCTGGCTCAGCGCCACGTTGAGAATCACCCGCAACTGCTCGACCATCTGCGGGTGTTCACGGTCATGGGTCATGACCCCGTAGCCGGCTGCCGCAATCGAAATCATTGCCCCCGCCACCTTGCCTACCGCTGACGCCACGGCACTGGCGATACCCCGCGGGGCCAGGGTGGCGCCGAGCTTTTCGCTGGCCTGGTTGGCCACCGAGTTGAGCCCGACATCGGTCTTCGCGGGGCCTTTGCTGGCCTGCCGATGCAGGTGTTGGCGCATGGCTTGCCAGGCTGGTTGCTGGGCCAGCGACTTGGCCCGCAGCAGTTGATACAGGCTGGCATCGCGTGCATCCGGCGGCCCCAGGGCGATGGCAGGGATGCGGTTGAGGCGCTGGCTGAACTGCTCGGGTGGCGCGTGGTAGCGGCTGATGATGGCCGGCAGCTGCTGGCCGAGCAGTTGCAGGTAAAGCTCGCAGGCACGGTCGCGGATGCCTTCGGGGTTGATCTGCTTGGCCACCGGTTCGATCACCCGTTTGTGATACTGCTCCTGCAGGTACAGCGCCAGGCGTTTTTCCGCCGGTTCCCGGCCCTCGCCGCTGTCGATCTTGTACCAGGCCACCTTGAGGGTCAGCCATTGCTGGGTCCAGTAACCGGTGAACCAGGGGATGAAGTCGCTTTCGGTGCGCTGTTGTACCTGTTCCTTCCACACTCGCATGGAGCGCCGGGCATAGTCGTTGGCCGAGCTGGCAGCGCCGACCGAGGCTTCGATCAGCTCCTGGTCGATGCGTTGCCAGGTGGCGGGGGGCAGCACCACGGGTGGCGGCGGGGCAGGTGGGGGCTTGCCTGCACAGCCCCCCAGGGCCAGCAGCAGGCACAGCAGCAGGAGGACTCGAGTGCTCACGCAACCGCCTCCCTGATAGAAGCTGGGGTGGTTCTCGGAGTATAGGGTGGGGTTGAGGGGGCTGCCGTGCAGCCCATCGCCGGCGCGGCCCGGGTCAATCCAGGTCGAGCTTTTCTTCCAGGCGGTCGAGGTGCTTGTGCATCAGCCCTAGCGCCGCCTCGGCATCACCGTACTCCACGGCATCGATGATCGCCGCATGTTCCTCCCACGCGCAGTGGTCGCAGCACGGCGACTCGTAGCGGGCGATGATCAGCGAGGTCATCGGCACCAGGCCATTGAGAAACCGCGCCAGTGGCGCATTGGCGGCCACTTGCGCCAGTTTCAGGTGAAACTCGCCGCCCAGGCGGATCGCCGCACAACGCTCGCCGTTTTCATGGTGCTGGCGCTCGCGTTCCACCAGTTGCCGCAGCTGGCGAATCTGCACTGGCCGGGCGCGTTGCGCGGCCAAGGTGATCAGCGTGGTTTCGGCCAGGCGCCGGGCGCTGAGTACCTGGCGTGCCTGCTCCGGGTCGGGCGCGGCCAAATGCGCAGTGTGGCTGGGGCGCTGCACCACCACCTGCTGGTCGGACAGGCGCCCGAGCACGCGGCGGATCACTGTACGGCTGACACCAAAGGCATGGCCCAGCGCCTGTTCGGGCAACAGGCTGCCAGGTGGCAGGCGCTGTTCGAGGATGGCATCGAACAGCCGCGGGTAGATCTGCTCGGCCGACAGGCGGGTTTCGCCGGCCGCGAGCAGGGTCGGCAAGTGGGGGGCGGCGTTCATGGTCGCTCTCCTTGGGTCATGGATGCGGGTGTTCGTCCGGGATGTTCAACGGGATGCCCATGCGCAGCCCTTCGGCCAGGATGTGCTGGCGCATCTGGGCACTGGCCTGGGCGCTGCTGCGTTCGCGTATGGCGCGCACCACCGCTTCGTTTTCCTTCAGTCGGGCGGCCAGGTGCTCTGGCGAATTGCGCAGCATGTCGGCGCTCTGTTTGAGGGCATTGCCGGTCTGTTGCACCACACTCTGGAAGATCGGGTTGGTGGTCAAGGCGAACAGTGCTTCATGGAAGGCGATGTAGGCCCTGACTCCGGCTTCGCTGTCATCGGCCTCCAGCGCTTCACGCATGTCCATCAGGGTCAGGCGCAGCTGGCCGATGTCCTGGCTGTTGGCCGACTGCGCCACCAGGCCGACGATGAAGGGTTCAAGGGTGTAGCGTAGTTCCAGCACGTCAGCCAGGCTGGCTGCGGCGCTGGTGTCCAGGCCCTGTTCCTGGGCGGCGGAATCGGCATCCAGCACCAGCACGCCCTTGCCCGGCAGCGAGCGCACCAGGCCCAGGGTTTCCAGCACGGTCACCGCTTCGCGCAGGCTGGGGCGGCTGATGCCCAGTTGTTCGGCCAGTTCGCGCTGGCCTGGTAGCATGTCGCCGGTACGCCATTGGCCGCGGGCGAGGGCCTGGCGCAGTTTTTCCACCACTGAGTTGACGACGGTCGATGAGCTGATCACGGTTCGCTCCTGGAAGGGCCGGCATCAGTGCCGGCCACGTTCGCTCAGAATTCCTGTTGATGGGTGTTGGGCTGCTTGCGGGGCGTGGGGGCGAAGCCGGGCTTGCCGTCGAGCACGTTGTGCGCACGCTCCAGGTCGATGTCCTTCTCCCAGCGGGCGATGGCCACTGTGGCCACGCAGTTGCCGATCAGGTTGGTCAGTGCCCGGCCGATGCCCATGAACCAGTCCACCGCCAATACCAGTACCAGGCCAACCACCGGGATTGCCGGTACGGCGGTCAGGGTAGCGGCGAGAATCACCAGCGCCGAGCCTGGGATGCCGTGAGCGCCCTTGGAAGTCACCAGCGACACCAGCAGGATGGTCAACAAGTCGGTCATTGCCAGTGGCGTGCCGGTGGCGTTGGCAATAAACACGATGGCCAGGGTCAGGTAGATGGAGAAACCATCGAGATTGAACGAATAGCCAGTGGGGATTACCAGGCCGACGGTGGAACTGCCGATACCCAGGTGCTCCAGCTTGCGCATGATCTGTGGCAGTACGGCATCGGACGAGGCGGTGCCCAGCACGATGGTCAGCTCTTCCCGCAGGTACTTGATCAGCGGCAGCAGCTTCAGGCCCGACAGGCGCATGACCGTGCCCAGCACGATCAGTACGAAGCCGGCGCAGGTCAGGTAGAACAGCGCCACCAGCCCGCCCAGGTGTTGCAGCGATGCCAGGCCGTACTTGCTGGTGGTGAAGGCGATGGCGCCAAACACACCGATGGGGGCCAGGCGCACGATCATGCCCATGATGCGGAAGATCACGTGGCTCAGTTCGTTGATCAGCCGCGAGATGCCGGCTGCGGAGTCGCCCACCAGGTTCAGCGCGCTGCCGAACAGTACCGAGAACAACAGCACCTGAAGGATGTTGTTATCGGCGAAGGCACCGATCACCGAAGTGGGGATCAGGTCCATGAAGAACGCCGTGGCGCCGTGGATGTGCTGGCCGCGTTCGGCCAGGGCGCTGGCGTCGGCGCTGGACAGTTGGTCCAGGTGGATGTTTGCGCCGCTGCCGATGCCGCTGGTGAAGGCGAACACCAGGCCGATCACCAGCGCCAGGGTGGTCAGCACCTCGAAGTAGATCACCGACTTCAGGCCGATGCGCCCGACCTTCTTCAGGTCGCCGGCGCCCGAGATGCCGCTGACCACCACGCAGAACACGATCAGGCCGATGAGCATCTTGATCAGCTTGATGAAGCCGTCGCCAAGGGGTTTGAGTTGCAGGGAGAGGTCGGGGAAGCTGAGACCGCAGGCGATGCCGAGGGCAAGGCCGAGCACGACTTGCAGGAAGATCGAACGCGAGCACCATTTGAGCATGGGAGGGATCTCTGATCGGTGTCCTTGCTTCGGTAGCCGCACGGGGCGAAAGAGCGCAGGACTTAATTATTGTGGTCTTACCGGTTTGTTCAGCGCGAAGCCATGAAAGCGCGAAAAATCCGACATTGCAAGGTTTTTTGGCCTTACCGGTCTGACCAGTTGTGGGGCAATCCGGCCTGGCTGGCTCTAGTTCGGTGCATGTGGTTGGATCAGGTCGTGGTGCGGCCGTTCGCGGGTGAACCGCCGCTCCCACAGGGGCTGCGCACATGAATCAGATCAGCCTTTGGCCTAGTGACCAGGGCATCGGTGCAATCAACTTGCCAAGCGCCATGATGACCTTGCTATTTTTTATAACTCCATGATTCGTAAGGTTTATTTGATTTATACGGATGAATTCGTAGAATCCGCGCCTGACTGGGTAGTCACTATGGGGGCGGTTGCGGGGTGTTCATCCTGATAAACGCCTACAAGCAGACTCCCGGCATTTGAATGAATGGAGTCTCATAGTGCGTCTCAACCTTCCGGTCACCCCGGTCGAGCAACGTTTCCCCCCTGATCAGCGGCTTATTTCCGCTACCGACACCGCCAGCCTGATCACCTACTGCAACCCCGAATTCGCCGCCATCAGCGGGTACAGCGAGGCCGAACTGATCGGCAGCCCGCATAACCTGGTGCGCCACCCGGACATGCCGGCAGCGGTGTACGAGCTGATGTGGCGCTACCTGAAGGCCGGCAAGAGCTGGATGGGTATCGTCAAGAACCGCTGCCGCAACGGCGACTACTACTGGGTCAATGCCTATGTCACGCCAATCCTCGAGGCCGGGCGGGTGGTTGGCTATGAGTCGGTGCGGGTCTGCCCCACGCGTGAGCAGGTGGCCCGCGCCGAGGCCCTGTATGCGCGCCTGCGCAATGGCCAGGCTGTGTTGTCGTGGCCAAGCCGGCTGACGTTGCTGGCGCAGGCCCTGGCCTTGCCGCTGGCGGGCGGGCTGCTGGCGCTGGGCGCCAACCAGCTGTGGCCAGGCGCGGTGGGTCAGGGGCTGACTGTGGGGTTGTTCCTGGCCTATGGCCTGTGGACGCGCGATGCCGTCGCGCGGCAGATACAGCAGGTTGTGAAGGGGGCCGTCGGCACTTTCGCCGACCCGATCGCTGCCTTGACCTACAGCGACCTGCCCGGTGCCGCCGGGCAACTGGAACTGATGCTGATCAGTGAGGAGGCACGGCTTAAAACCGCGCTGACACGGTTGAGCGACCTCGCGGCGCAGATGGCCGTGGCCGCCCATGATGCCGGGCAGTTGTCGCGCAGTACCGAGGCGGCCTTGCTGGAGCAGCGCGCGGAAACCGACCTGAGCGCCACCGCCATGAACCAGATGGCAGCATCCATCGGCGAAGTAGCCAAGCATGTGCAGCTAACCGCCACCGAGGCCCACACCGCGCATCTGCTGGCCGAGCAGGGCAGCCAGGTCGCCGATGCCAGTGGCGCGGCGATTCGCACCCTTGCCGGTACCGTGGTCCAGATCAACCAGGCGGTCAGCCACCTGGCTGGTCAGACCGGTGCTATTGCCGAGGCCACCGGGATGATCCGTGGCATTGCCGAGCAGACCAACCTGCTGGCCCTCAATGCGGCCATCGAGGCGGCCCGTGCGGGCGAGCAGGGCCGTGGCTTTGCCGTGGTCGCCGACGAGGTGCGGGCACTGGCCGACAAGACCCGGCAGTCGACCTTGCACATCCAGGCCATCATCGATGCCCTGCGCAGTGGCGCCGAGGAAGCCGTGGCAATCGCCAGTCAAGGCATCGACGGCGCCGAGCAGGGCGTTGCCCAGGTGCAGGAAGCCCGGCAGGCGCTGCATGGCATTCGTGACGCGGTGCAGCGCATCAGTGACATGAGCCAGCAGATGGCTACGGCATCGCAGCAGCAGTCGGCAGTGGCCGCAGACGTCTCACGGCAGATCAACGGCGTGGCCGGCATTGCCCAGCACAGCGCCCAAAGCGCCAACGTCGCCGCCTTGCGCGGCGCTGAACTGGAAAAGGTGTGCGCCGGATTGCGTGCCCTCGTGGAGCGCTTCAACCGCTAAGGCAGGATGCTTTATGGATGACATCTATCGTGCGGCCGTGGATGCGGCCGCGATCTTTTCCGAAACCGACCTGCGTGGGACCATCACCTACGTCAACCAGCAGTTCTGCAGCATCTCGGGCTACAGCCGCGAGGAGCTGCTGGGCGCCAACCACCGCATACTCAACTCAGGCTTGCACGAGCCGGAGTTCTTCGTTGGCATGTGGCGGGCGCTGGCCGCCGGCCGGGTATGGAAGGGCGAAATCTGCAACCGCGCCAAGGACGGCTCGCTGTACTGGGTCGACAGCACCATGGTGCCGCTGGTCGACCCGCTTACCGGCCAGGTGCGCAAGTACGTGTCGATCCGTTTCGACGTTACCGAGAAGCGCCAGCTGCTGCATGCCTTGCAATGGCGGGTGGGCCACGACGTACTCACCGGCCTGCCCAACCGCGCCTACTTGTCCGACCTGCTGAACCAGGCCCTGGCCTACTCGCGCCGTGAAGACATTCCGCTGGCGGTGTGCATGCTCGACCTGGATGGCTTCAAGGCGGTCAACGACGGCTACGGGCATGCCATTGGCGACCTGCTGCTGGTCGAGGTGGCGCAGCGGCTCAAGCACATCCTGCGCGGTGGTGACGCGGTGGCCCGGCTGTCTGGGGACGAATTCGTGCTGATCCTGCGCGACGTCGACGAAGACCGCCAGCTGCATGCGGCGTTGCGCCGGGTGCTGGGCGCACTGGCGGCGCCCTATGTGGTGCGCGAGCACCGCCTGTCGCTCAGCGCCAGTATCGGCGTGACCCTGTACCCGCAGGATGACGAAGACGCCGACACCCTGGTGCGCCATGCCGACCAGGCCATGTACGTGGCCAAACAGCGTGGGCGTAACCGCTATCACCTGTTCGACGTGTCCCAGGAGCAGGAGCTCAAGGCTACCCACCAGACTGTGGCGCGGGTGCGCCGGGCCCTGCACGACGGCGAGCTGTGTCTGTATTACCAGCCCAAGGTCAACCTGCGCAGCGGCCAGGTGCTGGGTTTCGAAGGCTTGCTGCGCTGGCAGCGGCCAGGCCGCGGGCTGGTGCCGCCTGGTGATTTCCTGCCCTGGGTTGAACAGACCGACCTGATTGTGGAAATCGGCGAGTGGGTGCTCGACCAGGCGCTGAACCAGTTGCAGGCGTGGCAACGCCAGGGGCGGCCCTGGTCACTGAGCGTGAATATCGCCGCGCGGCATTTGCAGCGCGGTGACTTTGCCAAGCGCCTGCAGCAGTTGCTGGCGGCGTACCCGGAGGTGGACCCGGCGCGGCTGGACCTGGAAATCGTCGAGTCGGTGGCCATCGACAATCTGCAGCATGTCAGCCGCTGCCTCGATGCCTGCCGCGCGCTGGGTGTGCGCTTCTCCCTGGACGACTTCGGCACTGGCTATTCGTCGCTGAGCTACCTGAAGCGCTTGCCGACCCAGACGATCAAGATCGACCAGTCGTTCGTGCGCGACATCCTGCATGACCAGGACGACCTGGCGCTGACCAGGGCGGTGATCGGCCTGGCGCGGGCGTTTGGCCGCGAGGTAATTGCCGAAGGGCTGGAGAGCGTCGAGCACGGTCGGGTGCTGATGGGCCTGGGCTGCGAGCTTGCGCAGGGCTACTGCATCGCCCGGCCTATGCAGGCCAGTGCGGTGGAAGCCTGGGCGCAGGCCTACCGGCAGCCGGTGCAATGGCGCGACCCGTCAGCGCGCGTCAGCGGGCCATCGGCTTGACCTCGGCCAGCACCGGGTGCGCCACCAGCTTGTCGATGTGCAGGGAGTCGTCGTTCATCCAGCTTTCGCTGAGCAGCCGGTAGTGTTCCATGTCACGGCAGCGCAGGCGCAGGCTGTAGTCGAAGTGGCCGCTGATCAACTGGCATTCGTGTACTTCCGGGCAGTTGCGCAGGGTGGCTTCGAAGGCCTTTTGCGCGGCGCGCCCGCTTTGGTTGGACAGGGCGACCAGCACCAGCAGCGACACCCCGGGCGCCACCTTCTGCAGGTCGATGATCGCCCCATAGCCGCGGATCACGCCGCGGCGCTCCAGCTTGCGTACACGCTCCAGGCACGGGCGCGGGGTGAGGTGGACGAGGCTGGAGAGTTTTTCGAAGGTGATGCGGCCGTCGTGGCGCAGGATGTCGATGATCGCTTCGTCGATGCGGTCGAGGGGGTGGGCGTTGGCGTCCTTGGTGTCCATGCGCTTGGGCTTCTTTCAGAAGAGGGCATGGGACAGGTTAGGCGGTAAAGGGGGCCGCTGCGCGGCCCTTTCGCGACACAAGGCCGCTCCCACAGGGATCGCGCACCCTTTAGGATGGCGGCGGACTTTTGTGGGAGCGGCCTTGTGTCGCGAAAGGGCTGCGCAGCAGCCCCAAGGTCTATCAGGCGCAGACCGAGTCAGCCTTGTTTACCGCCCGCAGCTCCACCATCCGCGGCTGCAACAACCCATACAAATCCTTCGGATCCTCCAGCACCGGCACCAGCCCGATGTCCGTGCCGATATCCAGCGCCTGCGCCGTATCCAGCACGTAGCGCAACGCCGAATAATCCTCCAGGGCAAACCCCACCGAGTCGAACAGCGTCACCTGTTCGGCGCTCTCACGCCCCTTGGCTTCCCCGGCAACCACTCGCCAGAACTCGGTCGCTGGCGAGTCCGCCGGCATCTGCTGGATCTCGCCTTCCACCCGACTCTGCGGCTCGTATTCGACGATCACCCGGGCCCGTTCGACAATCGCCCGGTGCAGCTCGGTCTTGCCTGGGCAGTCACCGCCCACGGCGTTCAGGTGCATGCCCGGCTCGATCATCTCCGGGGTGAGTATGGTGGCGCAGGCCTTGTCGGCGGTCACCGTGGTAACGATATCGGCACCGCGCACCGCTTCGGCCACGGAGCTGGCGATGCTCAGCTTGAGGCCGGGGCGGTTGGCCAGGTTGGCGACCAGCTTGGCCGAGGCGGCCGGGTCGATGTCGAACAGGCGGATTTCATCGATGCCCAGCAGGGCATTGAAGGCGATGGCCTGGAATTCGCTCTGCGAGCCGTTGCCGATCAGCGCCATGCTGCGGCTGTCTTCGCGCGCCAGGTAGCGGGCGGCCAGGGCTGAGGTGGCCGCGGTGCGGATGGCGGTGGTCAGTGTCATTTCGCTGAGCAGCAGCGGTGCACCGGTATCGACACTGGCCAAGGCACCGAAGGCCATCACTGTGGGCAGGCCATGGCGCGTGTTTTTCGGGTGGCCGTTGACGTACTTGAAGGCGTAGCGGCTGGCGTCCGAGACCGGCATCAGCTCGATTACACCATCTGGCGAATGGTTGGCCACCCGGGCACATTTTTCGAAGGCGGGCCAGCGCAGGTAGTCCTGACGGATGTACTCGGCCATTTCCAGCAGGCACGTGGGCAGGCCTTTACGGTTGACCATGCGGGCCAGGTCTTGCACATCGATATAGCGGGTCATGAGGGGTCTCCCTGCGGCGACGCTTCCAGAGTGGGCTCCGGTTTCATTGTGCGGCGGGTGGGGAGGTAAAGCTGGCTGTAATGGGCTGTGGCGGCAGCGGCTTTGGCTGATTTCGCTGCGCTGGCAGCCGAATCGGCTGTGGGTGCCTGTACCGCCCCTATCGCCGGCACAGGCCAAGGCAATCATCGCTCACGCAACCGCTTGTACAGTGTGGTGCGGCTGATCCCCAACCCGCGCGCCACCGCCGAGAGGTTGCCGTTGGCTTGCGCCACCAGCAGGTGCAGGTCCGCCTCTTCGGTCGCGACCTGCACAGGTACCTGCGACTCGGCGAGAAAACCCGCAGGTAAGTGTTCCAGGCCGACAGGCCCATTGCCCGCCAAAGCCAGCGCCACCTGCAGTACGCTCACCAGTTCGCGCACATTGCCTGGCCAGGGGTGCTGATCGAGCAGGTCGATAATAGCCGCAGGCAGCCGTGCAGGCTGCCCGGGGTCACGGTAGCGGGCATGCACCTGCTCGATCAGTTGCCGGCGATCACCGCGCTCGCGCAACGGCGGCAACACCACCGCCAGCCCGGCGATGCGGTAATAAAGGTCCTGGCGAAAGCGCCCGGCACGTACCTCTTCAGCCAGGTCGCGGTTGCTCGCCGATACCACGCGGATATCAACCGCCACCGGTTCGCCGCTGCCCAGCGGCTGGATGCTGCGCGTCTGCAGCACGCGCAGCAGGCGGGCCTGGGTAAGCAACGGCATGTCGCCGATTTCGTCGAGAAACAGGATGCCGTGGTGGGCCTTGCGGATCAGCCCCGGGTTGCCCTTTTGATGGGCGCCGGTGAACGCGCCCTTGTCGTAGCCGAACAGCTCCGACTCCACCAGCTCGGCCGGGATCGCCGCGCAGTTGACGGCGACCAGCGGCTGGCTGGCACGGCTGCTGGCCCGGTGCAGGGTGTCGACGAATACTTCCTTGCCCACGCCGGTTTCCCCCTGCACCAGCACCGGAATGTCCTTTTCCAGCAGCAGGGCGGCCTGTGCCAGGGCCTTCTCCAGGCGCGGCTCAGCGCTGCTGGCAGCGGGGCGGGTGGGGACCTCTCGCGGCGGCTGCCATTGGCAATGAAAGCGGTTGCGCCCGGTGGCCTGCAAGGCGAAGGGCTGTTGCCGGGGATGGCTGAGCAGCTGTTGCAGGGGCAACTGGAACAGTTGCTCGATATTCTGCCGTAGCGGGTTGCTACCGAGCAGGCTATCGGCCCGGTGGTTGGCGGCCAGCACCTGACCTTGCTCATCGAACACCAGCAGGCCGGCCCATGGGCTGTCGAGGTTGTCGGAAGCGCTGTTGAAGATCAGTTGCGCGTGCTGGTCGGCATGCTCGGCGAGGATCAGGTGGTTCTCCAGGCTCTGGCCCATCATGCGCACCAGGCCTAGCGTCTGGCTGGCGGGCAGATAGCCGTCGCTGGCTACGTCGAGCACCCCGACCAGTTGCCGCGTGGCGTCGAACAGCGGCGTCGCGGCGCTGGACATATAGCGGTTCTGGCGCAGGAAGTGTTCGTCCTGGCCAACGTGGATCGCTTCGGCGCAGACCAGTGCGGTGCCAAGGGCATTGGTGCCGACACCGCGCTCGTGCCAGTGGGCTCCGGCGCTGAAACCGTGCTGCTGGCATGGTTCGATGAAACGCCGCGAGCCCCAGCTGTCGAGCAGGCAGCCGCTGGCATCGGCCAGCATCACCAGGTAGCTGGCATTGCCCAGCAGGTGCGCATATTGCGGCAGCACCGTTTCGCGGGTCAGGCGCAGCAGGGCCTGGCGTCGCTCCAGCAGGGCGCTCAGCTCGGTGCGGGTCAGGCAGTCGAAGTCCGGGGCGTGCTGGGGTTGCAGGCCGTGGTCGCGACAGCGGGCCCAGGAGGCCTGGATCAGTTGAGCATGGGTCGAAGCGGATGCGGCCATGGGCCTGTCCTGTGTGATTGTTGTCATGGGGCCGACCGATGTTCAGTGTTGTGCACGGTTGTTCAATGTCAAACCGGCAAGTGTTCAGTTGTTCAGTGCTTGTGTTCACTTGTGAACCTGCAACCGGCCAGGGTTGCCGGCCAGGCCCCAGGCTAGAGGATCGCGGTACAACTGGCACGAAACTGGCTGTGCCCGCCAGACAATAACCACAAGAAGGCCACGCCATGTCTCTGGTGCTGGAACAGGTCAGCCGCAGCGTCGACAACCAGGCCTGGATAGTCGATGCCTCACTGCGTTTCGAGCCCGGCTCGTTCAACGTACTGCTGGGCCGCACCCTGGCCGGCAAGACCAGCCTGATGCGCCTGATGGCCGGGCTCGACCGCCCGGACCGGGGGCGGGTGCTGATGGATGGTCAGGACGTGACTGGCGTACCGGTGCGCCAGCGCAATGTGTCGATGGTGTATCAGCAGTTCATCAATTACCCGACCCTTAGCGTGTACGAGAATATTGCGTCACCGCTGCGCCAGGCACGCATGGACGAGCCCCAGATCCGCCGGCGCGTGCAGGAAACCGCCGAGATGCTGCGCATCGAAGCCTACCTCCAGCGTCTGCCGCTGGAGCTGTCCGGTGGCCAGCAGCAACGCACGGCGATGGCCCGGGCGCTGGTCAAGGATGCCTCGCTGATCCTGTTCGACGAACCACTGGTCAACCTCGACTACAAACTGCGCGAGGGCCTGCGTCAGGAACTGCGTGAGTTGTTCGCGGCGCGCCACTGCATAGCCGTGTATGCCACCACCGAGCCCAACGAGGCGCTGGCGTTGGGCGGCACCACCACCCTCGTGCATGAGGGCCGTATCGTCCAGAGCGGGCCTACCGCTGAGGTCTACCAGCGCCCGGGCAGCGTGCTGGCTGCCGAGCTGTTTTCCGAACCACCGATCAACCTGGTGCCTGGCCATATCAGCGGCAACGACGTGAGCCTGGCCCAGGCCGTGCACTTTGCCCGTAATGCCGACTTGCAGCCGCTTGCCGAGGGTGACTACCGCTTTGGTGTGCGGCCCAGCCACATCAGCCTGGTGCCGGCCCATGACGACGACCTGGAATTGTCGGTGCTGGTGGAACTGGCCGAGATCAGTGGTTCAGAGACCTTCCTGCATGTGCGCAATGAATACTGGCGCATGATCCTGCACCTGCCAGGGGTGCACGAATACCAGGTGGATACGCCGATCCGCGTGTTCATTCCCACCCACAAGCTGTTCGTGTTCGACAGCGCCGGGGCACTGGTGCAGGCCCCGGGGCTGCGCCAGGCAAGGAGAGGGTGATGGCCGAAATCCGCCTGCGCCAACTGGCGCACAGCTACAGCCGCCAGCCCGTCAGCGAGGCGGACTATGCCCTGCACGCGCTGGAGCACGTGTGGGAGCAGGGCGGTGCCTACGCGTTGCTCGGGCCGTCGGGCTGCGGCAAGTCGACCTTGCTCAACATCATCTCCGGGCTGCTGACACCGTCCCACGGCGAGGTGCTGTTCGACGGCAAGCCGGTCAACCAGCTGTCACCGCAGGCACGCAACATTGCGCAGGTATTCCAGTTCCCCGTGGTGTACGACACCATGACGGTGTTCGACAACCTGGCGTTTCCCTTGCGCAACCAGGGGCTGGACGAAGCCCGGGTGCAGGCCCGGGTGGAGGAGATTGCCGAAGTGCTCGACCTGTCGGCCGTGCTGCGCAAGAAGGCGCGCAACCTCAGTGCCGACGAAAAACAGAAGGTCTCCATGGGACGTGGCCTGGTGCGCGATGACGTGTCGGCGATCCTGTTCGACGAGCCGCTGACAGTGATCGACCCGCACCTGAAGTGGAAGCTGCGGCGCAAGCTCAAGCAGATCCACGAGCAGTTCAACATCACCATGATCTACGTCACCCACGACCAGTTGGAGGCCTCGACGTTCGCCGACAAGATCGCGGTCATGCACGGCGGGCGCATCGTCCAGTTCGGTACCCCACGCGAACTGTTCGAGCGGCCGCGGCATACCTTCGTCGGTTACTTCATCGGCAGCCCGGGAATGAACCTGATCGAAGTGCGCGCCGAAGCGGACGGGGTGGCGTTTGGCGAGATTCACCTGGTGCTGCCCGGGCATCTACGAGAGCATCTGCGAGAGCGCCTGGCGGCGAAAGGCGGTGGTCGCCTGCAAGTGGGCATCCGCCCGGAATTCGTGCAGCTGTGGGACAGCCCGTTCGATGACGCCTACCCGGCGCGGGTGCTGGACGTCGAGGACCTGGGCACCTACCGCATCGTCACCCTCGAACTGGGCGGTGTCACGCTCAAGGCGCGCCTGGGCGAGGACCGCCCGCTTCCGGTGGCTCAGGCCTGGGTCAGCCTTCCGGCGCAGTGGCTGATGCTGTACTTCGACGATGTGCTGCTGGAGGCCGGGCCATGAACAAGGTGCCGAACAACAAGGCCTGGTGGCTGGTGCTGCCGGTGTTCCTGCTGGTGGCTTTCAGTGCGGTGGTGCCGATGATGACGGTGGTCAACTACTCGGTGCAGGACATCTTCGACCAGTCCAACCGTTACTTCGTCGGCGCCGACTGGTACCGCCAGGTACTGCGCGACCCAGCTTTGCACGATGCACTGCTGCGCCAGTTCATCTATTCCGCCTGCGTGCTGCTGATCGAGATCCCGCTGGGTATCGCCATTGCCCTGACCATGCCGACCAAGGGGCGCATGGCCTCGGTGTGCCTGATCGTCATGGCCATCCCGCTGCTGATCCCGTGGAACGTGGTTGGCACCATCTGGCAGATTTTCGGCCGTGCCGACATCGGCCTTCTCGGCGCCACCCTGGCCAGGCTCGGCGTCAGCTACAACTACGCCGGTGACCCGTTCGACGCCTGGCTGACCGTGCTGGTGATGGACGTGTGGCACTGGACGTCGCTGGTGGCGTTGCTCTGTTATTCGGGGCTGCGCGCCATCCCCGATGTGTACTACCAGGCCGCGCGTATCGATCGCGCCTCGGGCTGGGCGGTGTTCCGCCATATCCAGTTGCCCAAGCTGAAGAGCGTGTTGCTGATTGCAGTGATGCTGCGCTTCATGGACAGCTTCATGATCTACACCGAGCCCTTCGTGCTGACCGGTGGCGGGCCCGGCAACGCTACCACCTTCCTCAGCCAGACCCTCACGCGCATGGCCGTGGGGCAATTCGACCTGGGCCCGGCGGCGGCGTTCTCGCTGGTGTACTTCCTGATCATCCTGCTGGTGTCGTGGCTCTTCTACACAGCCATGACCCATGCCGACAAGGACTAGGCCATGAGCACGCGTAAATCGCTGGCCCTGCTGGTGTACTTCTTCTTCCTGCTAGTGCCGATCTACTGGCTGCTGAACATGTCGTTCAAGAGCAACGCCGAGATCCTCGGCGGCCTGACCCTATGGCCACAGGCGTTCACCCTCGACAACTACCGGGTGATCTTCACCGATGCCAGCTGGTACAGCGGCTACATCAATTCGTTGTACTACGTATGCCTGAACACGCTGATTTCGCTGCTGGTGGCGCTGCCAGCGGCGTATGCGTTCTCGCGCTACCGCTTCCTCGGTGACCGGCACCTGTTCTTCTGGCTGCTGACCAACCGCATGGCGCCACCAGCGGTGTTCCTGCTGCCGTTCTTCCAGCTGTATTCGTCGATCGGCCTGTTCGATACCCATATCGCCGTGGCCTTGGCCCACTGCCTGTTCAATGTGCCGCTGGCGGTGTGGATTCTCGAGGGCTTCATGTCCGGTGTGCCGAAGGAAATCGACGAAACGGCCTACATCGACGGTTACAGTTTCCCGCGGTTCTTCGTGAAGATCTTCATTCCGCTGATTGGCTCGGGCATCGGTGTGACGGCGTTTTTCTGTTTCATGTTCTCCTGGGTCGAGCTGCTGCTGGCGCGCACCCTGACCTCGGTGAATGCCAAGCCGATCGCCGCAGTGATGACCCGTACCGTGTCGGCCTCGGGCATCGACTGGGGCGTGCTGGCGGCGGCGGGGGTACTGACCATCTTGCCGGGCATGCTGGTGATCTGGTTCGTGCGCAACCATGTGGCCAAGGGCTTTGCCCTGGGCCGGGTGTGAGGAGGGCAAGGCATGGAGTGGATGGCCTGGACCTTGCCGACGGCGCTGTTCTTCGCCGCCGTTGGCGTGCTGCTGCTGGGCATGACCCTGCTCGAACTGCGCCGCCCCTGCGTGGAGCGACGCGGCTTCCTGCCGCTGGTCACCAGCCGTGGCGACCGCTTGTTCATCGGCCTGCTGGCCAGCGCCTACCTGCATTTGCTGGTGGTTGGTGTCAGCGAGTGGCCATTGTGGGTGGCCTCGCTGCTGTCGCTGGCGTGGCTGGTGATGGTGCTGCGCTGGGGCTGAGCGAGCGGCCCTGTGGGATAACTGAAACGGGAGATCACAATGTTCGACAACAAGTACAAGAGGCGACATTTGACCCTGGCCGCGTTGCTGGTACTGGCCAGCGTGCAGGGCGCAGCCTGGGCAGACCAGTACGAGGACGCGGCGAAGAAGTGGCTCGGCAGTGAGTTCAAGCCTTCGACCCTCACCCCCGAACAGCAACTGGCCGAGTTGAAATGGTTCATCAAGGCTGCCGAGCCGTTCCGTGGCATGAAGATCAACGTGGTGTCGGAAACCATCACCACCCATGAATACGAGTCCAAGGTGCTGGCCAAGGCCTTCAGCGAGATCACCGGTATCCAGCTGACCCACGACCTGCTGCAGGAAGGCGACGTGGTGGAAAAGCTGCAGACGCAGATGCAGTCGGACAAAAACATCTATGACGGCTGGGTCAACGACTCCGACCTGATCGGTACGCACTTTCGCTACGGCAAGGTGGAGTCGATCACCGACCTGATGGCCAACGAAGGCAAGGACTACACTTCGCCGACCCTGGACCTGAAGGACTTCATCGGCATCTCCTTCACCACCGCGCCGGATGGCAAGGTCTACCAACTGCCCGACCAGCAGTTCGCCAACCTTTACTGGTTCCGTGCCGACTGGTTCGAGCGGCCAGAGCTGAAGGCCAGGTTCAAGGAAAAATACGGCTACGAGCTGGGTGTACCGGTGAACTGGTCGGCCTACGAGGACATTGCCAGGTTCTTCACCGAAGACGTCAAGGAAATCGACGGCAAACGCGTCTATGGGCACATGGACTACGGCAAGAAAGACCCGTCGCTGGGCTGGCGTTTCACCGATGCCTGGTTCTCCATGGCAGGCGGCGGCGACAAGGGCTTGCCCAATGGTTTGCCGGTGGACGAATGGGGCATCCGCGTGGAGGACTGTCACCCGGTAGGCTCCAGTGTGACCCGAGGCGGCGACACCAACGGCCCGGCCGCCGTCTACGCCACGCATAAGTACGTAGACTGGATGCGTGCCTATGCGCCCAAGGAAGCCCAGGGCATGACCTTCTCTGAAGCCGGCCCGGTGCCGGCCCAGGGCAACATTGCCCAGCAGATCTTCTGGTACACCGCGTTTACCGCCGACATGACAAAACCCGGGTTGCCAGTGGTCAATGCCGACGGCACGCCGAAGTGGCGTATGGCGCCTTCGCCGAAGGGGCCGTACTGGGAGGAGGGGATGAAGCTGGGCTACCAGGACACTGGCTCGTGGACCTTCTTCAAGTCCACCCCCGAGAAGCAACGCCTGGCGGCGTGGCTGTACGCCCAGTTCGTTACCTCCAAGACCGTGTCGCTGAAAAAGACCATCGTCGGCCTCACGCCGATTCGCGAGTCGGACATCAACTCCCAGGCCATGACCGAGCTGGCACCCAAGCTGGGCGGGCTGGTGGAGTTCTACCGCAGTCCGGCGCGGGTACAGTGGACACCGACCGGTACCAACGTGCCGGATTACCCGAGGTTGGCGCAGTTGTGGTGGAGCCATATCGCCGAAGTGGCCAGTGGCGAGAAGACCCCGCAGGAAGCGCTGGACGGCCTGGCCCGTGACCAGGACCGGATGATGGAGCGCTTGCAGCGTTCCAACGCCCAGGCCACCTGCGCACCGAAGCTGAACCCGGAGAAGGATGCCCAATACTGGTTCGATCAGCCCGGTGCGCCGAAACCGAAACTGGCCAACGAAAAGCCCAAGGGCGAGACGGTCAGCTACAGCGAACTGCTGAAGTCGTGGGAGGCGGCCAGGAAGTGATCGGCTGAGCACCGCGCGGGCTTCTTCGCGGGTAAACCCGCTCCCACAGGGACCGTGCAGTCCACGAAGGCTGTGATGTCCCCTGTGGGAGCGGGTTTACCCGCGAAGAGGGCGGTGCAGCCATCAAGAAACTTCAGCCAAAAAAAAAACGGCACCTGCCAGAGGTGCCGTTTTCATATCACGCGGTATTACTTGTGCAGCTCTTCCGCCGCATACAGCGTGTTCTCCAGCAGGCATGCCCTGGTCATCGGCCCGACGCCACCCGGCACCGGCGTGATCCAGCCGGCGCGCGGCAGGGCGGTCTCGTAGACCACGTCGCCGACCAGCTTGCCGTCGTCCTGGCGGTTGATGCCCACGTCGATGACGATGGCACCCTCCTTGATCCACTCACCCTTGACCAGGCCCGGCTTGCCTGCGGCCACGACCACCAGGTCGGCGCGGCCGACGTGGCCGGCCAGGTCCTTGGTGAAACGGTGGCAGACGGTCACGGTGCAGCCGGCCAGCAGCAACTCCATGGCCATCGGGCGGCCAACGATGTTGGATGCACCGACGATGACCGCGTTCATGCCGTACAGGTCCTGGCCGGTGCTTTCCAGCAGGGTCATGATGCCCTTCGGCGTGCACGGGCGTAGCAGCGGGATGCGCTGGGCCAGGCGGCCGATGTTGTACGGGTGGAAGCCGTCCACGTCCTTGTCCGGGCGGATGCGCTCGAGCAGCAGCGAGGCATCCAGGTGCGCCGGCAGCGGCAGTTGCAGCAGGATGCCGTCGACGGCCGGATCGTCATTGAGGCGGTCGATCAGCTCGGTCAGGGCCTGCTGCGTGGTTTCGCTCGGCAGGTCGAACGCCTGCGAAATGAAGCCGACCTCTTCGCAGTCCTTGCGCTTGTGCGAGACATAGACTTGGGAGGCGGGGTCGGTGCCGACCAGGATCACCGCCAGGCCCGGCGTACGCAGGCCTTGCTGGCGACGCTCCACGACACGTTGAGCGATCTGCTGGCGCAGGCTGGCGGCGATCGCCTTGCCATCGATTAGGTGTGCAGTCATAGACGCGTGATTAACCATCGAGAAGGAAACAATTAAAGAGGGCGCATTCTCGCACGACATGGGCCAAGGGCAAAGGCGGGTGGTCGGGCAAATCCCCTAAGCCCTTAAATAATTTAAATTTTTTTGAGAAAGGTGTTGACGACTTTCAGGCTCGCCTATAAGATTCGCCGCACTTGTCGGGCACAGCCTAGCACTGGTTGGCGAAGTCGGGCAGAATGAGTGGTTTAGCAGTTACCTGTTAATGTCTCGTTCGGTTAGGCTTCAAGCTTAAGCGCCCGTAGCTCAGCTGGATAGAGCATCCGCCTTCTAAGCGGATGGTCGCAGGTTCGAGTCCTGCCGGGTGCGCCATTAGGCAGCTTTGGCAAGCAAGTAGGCTGTAATGCAATATGGTGGGCGTAGCTCAGTTGGTAGAGCGCTGGATTGTGATTCCAGTTGTCGTGGGTTCGATTCCCATCGTCCACCCCATATTCTTCAAAGGCGCCTCGATAGCATCTGGCGCCTTTGTTTTAAGCGTTACGCGGACGTGGTGAAATTGGTAGACACACTGGATTTAGGTTCCAGCGGCGCAAGCTGTAAGAGTTCGAGTCTCTTCGTCCGCACCATGCTTCTGTAAGGTTGTATCGCAACATCGCAAGTCCGCAATATGGTGGGCGTAGCTCAGTTGGTAGAGCGCTGGATTGTGATTCCAGTTGTCGTGGGTTCGATTCCCATCGTCCACCCCATATTTGTCGAAGGCGCCTTGATCGTGAGATCGGGCGCCTTTTTGTTTTGGGGTTGTGTGGCTGCGGTGTGCATGTCTTGAGTGTTCTGGCGCCTGTGAGATCGAGCGCCGCCCGCGCGGCGCTTCGCGGGACAAGCCCGCTCCCACATTTGTTGCAACGTGGCCATGCCTGTGGGAGAGGCGTTGCCAGCCTTGGTGCAAGGCTTGAGACAAGTGGAGCGGCAGTAGTGCCAACCCAGAACTACAGCCATGCCACCAAGGCTGACAACCATGGCCTGTCAGGTTCGGCACGTTGCAACAAATGTGGGAGCGGGCTTGTCCCGCGAAGCGCCGCGCGGGCGGCGCTCGATCTCACAGGCGCCCCAAACCTCACGCCAGAAACTAGCGACCGCGACGCAATTCCCCCTTGCAATCCTCTGGTGGCACCCCAATAAAAGCTGTTAGATTTCAGCCGGTTGAAACATCGGCCCATTTGGCCGGCAGAGGAACAACCCGATGATCGCAAAAGAAGCCCGTCAGGCCCTGGCGCTACAGCGCTTTGCCGAGGCCAATCCGCAGCTGCTCGAAGAGATCCGCGAGCTGGATCCGCGCGAGCGGGCCCAGCAGATCGAATGGGCATTCGAGGATGCGGCCGAGGAGCAGGGTATCCAGCCTTGGGAGCTGGCCCTGCAACTGATCGCCGAAACCCCGGAGCAACTGCAGGTCATGCGCCTGGAGACGCACCGCGAGGTCGCCGAGGCGCTGGGGATGGAGTGGGAGGAGTACTGCCAGTTCAACGAAATCGATCCTGAATAAGGAAGCGAATTCGTTCGTGGCAGTTGTTTGACAAGGTATTTCGGCTGCAGGTCGCCCCGGGCGTCGTGCGGCCCCCTTTGAAGCGGGCCCGGCGTCATGTCGTGCGGGCCTGGAAAGTTAATCGACCGGCGTGGTTTCCCGTCGTCCCGAGTGGGGTGACTTCTGCTGCGCGACTCACTAGAATGCTTGCCCTTGATTCTGGAGTCGGGCTAACGCCGGCTAACGTCTGTGCAACGAGGAATATCCATGCAAGTTTCTGTTGAAAACACTTCCGCTCTCGAGCGTCGCATGACCATCGCCGTTCCGGCCGAGCGTGTCGAGAACGAAGTCAACAAGCGTCTGCAACAGACTGCCAAGCGCGCCAAGGTTGCCGGCTTCCGCCCAGGCAAAGTGCCGATGAGCGTGATCCGTCAGCGTTTCGAGGCCGATGCCCGCCAAGAGGCCTTCGGTGACTTGGTCCAGGCTTCCTTCTACGAAGCCATCGTCGAGCAGAAGCTGAACCCGGCTGGTGCCCCTGCGGTAGAGCCGAAGTCCTTCGAAAAGGGCAAGGACCTGGAATTCGTCGCCATCTTCGAAGTGTTCCCGGAATTCACCGTTGGCGGCCTCGAGTCGATCAACGTCGAGCGCCTGAGCGCCGAAGTGGCTGACGCCGACCTGGACAACATGCTGGAAGTGCTGCGCAAGCAGAACACCCGCTTCGAGGCCGTCGAGCGCGCTGCGCAGAATGACGACCAGGTCAACATCGACTTCGTCGGCAAGGTCGACGGTGAAGTGTTCGCCGGTGGTTCGGCCAAGGGCACCCAGCTGGTACTGGGCTCCGGCCGCATGATCCCTGGCTTCGAAGACGGCCTGGTTGGCGCCAAGGCTGGTGAAGAGCGCGTTGTCAACGTGACCTTCCCTGAGGACTACCAGAACCTGGACCTGGCTGGCAAAGCCGCCGAGTTCACCATCACCGTCAACAGCGTTGCCGCTCCTGTGCTGCCAGAGCTGAACGAAGAGTTCTTCGCCCAGTTCGGCATCAAGGAATCGACCCTGGAAGGCTTCCGCACCGAAGTTCGCAAGAACATGGAGCGTGAACTGCGCCAGGCCATCAAGGCCAAGGTGAAGAACCAGGTCATGGACGGTCTGCTGGCTGCCAACCCGATCGAAGTGCCGAAAGCCCTGCTGGAAAACGAAGTCAACCGTCTGCGCGTGCAGGCTGTTCAGCAGTTCGGTGGCAACATCAAGCCTGAGCAACTGCCGGCCGAGCTGTTCGAAGAGCAAGCCAAGCGCCGCGTGGTCCTGGGTCTGATCGTGGCTGAAGTGGTCAAGCAATTCGAACTGAAGCCGGACGAAGGCAAGGTTCGCGAAATGATCGAGGAAATGGCTTCGGCTTACCAAGAGCCTGAGCAGGTCATCGCCTGGTACTACAAGAACGACCAGCAACTGAACGAAGTCCGTTCGGTTGTGCTGGAAGAACAAGTTGTAGATACTGTTCTGCAGAAAGCGACTGTGACCGACAAGTCGGTCTCGTACGAAGATGCCGTTAAGCCAGCACAGGCTCCTGCCGCCGCTGAGTAACAGGCTTCTCTCGTAGGAAACCCCCACAAGCCAGCCTTCGCGCTGGCTTGTGCGTATTCAAGCCATGACTATTTGGGAGTGAGCGCAGGACATGTCCCGCAATTCTTATATTCAGCAGAGCTCTGACATCCAGGCCGCAGGCGGCCTGGTCCCGATGGTTATCGAGCAGTCCGCCCGTGGCGAACGCGCTTACGACATCTACTCGCGCCTGTTGAAGGAGCGTGTAATCTTCCTGGTTGGCCCGGTAGAGGACTACATGGCCAACCTCGTCGTGGCGCAACTGCTGTTCCTTGAAGCGGAAAACCCGGACAAGGATATCCATCTGTACATCAACTCGCCGGGCGGTTCCGTTACCGCCGGCATGTCGATCTACGACACCATGCAGTTCATCAAGCCGGACGTCTCGACCATCTGCATCGGCCAGGCCTGCAGCATGGGCGCCTTCCTGCTGGCTGCAGGTGCCAAGGGCAAGCGTCACTGCCTGCCAAATTCGCGCGTGATGATCCACCAGCCGCTGGGCGGCTTCCAGGGTCAGGCCACCGATATCGAGATCCACGCCCAGGAAATCCTCAATATCAAGGCCCGTCTGAACGAACTGCTGGCCTACCACACTGGCCAGGAGCTCGAGACCATCAAGCGCGACACCGAGCGTGACAACTTCATGAGCGCCTCGCGCGCAGCCGAGTACGGCCTGATCGACTCGGTCTACGACAAGCGGCAACTGGCCTCCTGAACCGGGGTGCCAGAGCAGGTGGGCGCGGAAAGCGCCTACCTGCGGACTTGAAAAAGCCCGCAATTGCCTTCATCTTGTGTTGCAAGCCTACCGGATTGGATCGATCGAATGACTGACACCCGTAACGGCGAGGACAGCGGCAAATTGCTTTATTGCTCCTTCTGCGGCAAAAGCCAGCACGAAGTGCGCAAACTGATTGCCGGGCCCTCGGTATTTATCTGCGACGAGTGCGTCGACCTGTGCAACGACATCATCCGTGAGGAGGTGCAGGAAGCCCAGGCCGAGAGCAGCGCGCACAAATTGCCTTCGCCGAAAGAAATCAGCGGTATCCTGGACCAGTACGTCATTGGTCAGGAGCGCGCGAAGAAGGTGCTTGCCGTAGCGGTGTACAACCACTACAAGCGCCTGAACCAGCGTGACAAGAAGGGTGACGAAGTCGAACTCGGCAAGAGCAACATCCTGCTCATCGGGCCGACCGGCTCGGGCAAGACCCTGCTTGCCGAAACCCTTGCACGCCTGTTGAACGTACCGTTCACCATTGCTGACGCCACCACCCTGACCGAAGCCGGTTACGTGGGTGAGGACGTCGAGAACATCATCCAGAAGCTGTTGCAGAAGTGCGACTACGACGTGGAAAAGGCCCAGATGGGCATTGTCTACATCGACGAGATCGACAAGATCTCGCGCAAGTCGGACAACCCGTCCATCACCCGTGACGTCTCGGGCGAGGGTGTGCAGCAGGCACTGCTGAAGCTGATCGAAGGCACCGTGGCTTCGGTTCCGCCGCAAGGCGGCCGCAAGCACCCGCAACAGGAATTCCTGCAGGTCGATACCCGCAACATCCTGTTCATCTGCGGTGGCGCCTTCTCCGGCCTGGAAAAGGTCATCCAGAACCGCTCCACCAAGGGTGGCATCGGTTTTGGCGCCGAAGTACGCAGCAAGGAAGAGGGCAAGAAGGTTGGCGAGTCCCTGCGTGAGGTCGAGCCGGACGATCTGGTCAAGTTTGGCCTGATCCCGGAGTTCGTCGGCCGCCTGCCGGTACTGGCAACCCTCGACGAGCTGGACGAGGCTGCGCTGATGCAGATTCTCACCGAGCCGAAGAACGCCTTGACCAAGCAGTATGCCAAGCTGTTCGAGATGGAAAACGTCGACCTCGAGTTCCGCAGTGATGCGCTCAAGGCCGTGGCGCGCAAGGCCCTGGAGCGCAAGACCGGTGCCCGTGGCCTGCGTTCGATCCTCGAAGGCGTGCTGCTCGACACCATGTACGAGATTCCTTCGAAGAAGGATGTCAGCAAGGTGGTGATCGACGAGAGCGTCATCGATGGCACCTCGCAGCCGCTGATGATCTACGAAAACAGCGAGCCGCAAGCCAAGGCCGCACCGGACGCCTGATCCAGGCAATGACCGGTTGACGGTTGCAAGCAAGAAGGGGGCCTACGGGCCCCTTTCTGCTTTTCCTGCGCTAGCGCTTGTAATTTCCCAAGTGTGCCCCCACATTAGGTCCAAGCATCATTTCCACCGGTTTCCGGCCATAAGGCCGCTGTAGAGGCGAAATCATGAAGACCACCCTCGACTTGCCTCTTTTGCCATTGCGCGATGTCGTTGTTTACCCGCACATGGTCATCCCGCTGTTCGTGGGGCGCGAAAAGTCCATCGAAGCCCTCGAGGCGGCGATGACGGGCGAAAAGCAGATCCTTCTGCTTGCCCAGAAAAACCCAGCTGATGACGACCCCGGCGAGGATGCCCTGTACCGCGTCGGTACCGTTGCCACCGTGCTGCAATTGCTGAAACTGCCCGATGGCACTGTAAAGGTGCTGGTCGAGGGCGAGCAGCGCGGCGCTGTCGAGCGTTTCAGCGAAGTAGAAGGGCACATCCGTGCCGAAGTTTCCCTGATCGACGAAGTCGACGCCGCAGAGCGCGAATCGGAAGTGTTCGTGCGCACGCTGCTGTCGCAGTTCGAGCAATATGTGCAGTTGGGCAAGAAAGTCCCTGCCGAAGTGCTGTCTTCGTTGAATAGCATCGAAGAGCCAGGGCGCCTGGTCGATACCATGGCTGCACACATGGCCCTGAAGATCGAGCAGAAACAGGAAATTCTCGAAATCGTCGACCTGCCGACCCGTGTCGAGCATGTACTGGCGCTGCTGGATGCCGAAATCGACCTGCTGCAAGTCGAAAAGCGCATTCGCGGTCGGGTCAAGAAGCAGATGGAGCGCAGCCAGCGTGAGTACTACCTGAATGAGCAGATGAAGGCCATTCAGAAAGAGCTCGGCGATGGCGACGAAGGCCACAACGAAGTCGAAGAGCTGAAAAAACGCATCGAAGCCGCTGGCCTGCCCAAGGACGCCCTGGCCAAGGCCCAGGCCGAGCTGAACAAGCTCAAGCAGATGTCGCCGATGTCGGCCGAGGCCACCGTGGTCCGCTCCTACCTCGACTGGCTGGTGCAGGTGCCTTGGAAGGCCCAGAGCAAGGTGCGCCTGGACTTGGCCAAGGCCGAGGAAATTCTCGATGCCGACCACTATGGCCTGGAGGAGGTCAAGGAACGCATCCTCGAGTACCTTGCCGTACAAAAGCGCGTCAAGAAAATCCGCGGCCCGGTACTGTGCCTGGTCGGCCCGCCCGGCGTCGGCAAGACCTCGCTGGCCGAGTCGATCGCCGCTGCCACCAACCGCAAGTTCGTGCGCATGGCCCTGGGTGGTGTGCGTGACGAGGCCGAGATCCGTGGCCACCGCCGTACCTACATCGGTTCCATGCCTGGCCGTCTGATCCAGAAGATGACCAAGGTGGGAGTGCGCAACCCGCTGTTCCTGCTGGACGAAATCGACAAGATGGGCAGCGACATGCGTGGCGACCCGGCCTCGGCACTGCTCGAAGTGCTCGATCCGGAGCAGAACCACAACTTCAACGATCACTACCTGGAGGTTGACTACGATCTCTCGGACGTGATGTTCCTGTGTACCTCGAACTCGATGAATATCCCGCCGGCGCTGCTCGACCGGATGGAGGTCATCCGCCTGCCCGGCTACACCGAGGACGAGAAGATCAACATCGCGGTCAAGTACCTGGTGCCCAAGCAGGTCAAGGCAAACGGCCTGAAGAAGGAAGAGCTGGAGGTCGATGTCTCGGCGATCCGCGACATCATTCGCTACTACACCCGCGAAGCCGGTGTGCGTGGGCTGGAGCGGCAAATCGCCAAGGTCTGCCGCAAGGTGGTCAAGGAACATACCGGGCAGAAGCAGGTCAAGGTCAAGGTGGCCAGCGAGCAGCTGGAGCACCTGCTGGGCGTGCGCAAGTTCCGCTATGGCCTGGCCGAGCAGCAGGACCAGATCGGCCAAGTCACCGGCCTGGCCTGGACCCAGGTGGGCGGCGAGTTGCTGACCATCGAAGCCGTGGTCATTCCCGGGAAGGGCCAACTGATCAAGACCGGCTCGCTGGGCGACGTCATGGTCGAGTCGATCACCGCCGCGCAGACCGTGGTGCGCAGCCGTGCCCGCAGCCTGGGTATCGCCGCTGACTTCCATGAGAAGCATGACGTGCATATCCACATGCCTGAAGGCGCCACGCCGAAGGACGGCCCAAGTGCCGGTATTGGCATGTGCACCGCACTGGTGTCGGCGCTTACGCAGATTCCGGTACGTGCCGACGTGGCCATGACCGGCGAAATCACCCTGCGTGGTCAGGTGCTGGCCATTGGCGGGCTGAAGGAAAAACTGCTGGCGGCACACCGTGGCGGGATCAAGACGGTGATCATTCCCGAGGAGAATGTTCGCGATCTGAAGGAGATTCCTGAAAATATCAAACAGGATCTGCAGATCAAACCAGTCAAATGGATTGACGAAGTCCTGCAAATTGCGCTGCAATACGCCCCGGAGCCCTTGCCAGATGTGGCTCCGGAGATTGTCGCGAAAGATGAAAAGCGCGACGGCGATGCTAAGGAAAGAATCAGCACGCACTAGTAGTTTTTGGCTGGGGGGCTTTCCTTGACAGTTTTTTCGGGGCCTTGCTATAAAGCGGCACGCTATTGTCATCAGGCCACCCAGCACACGTTTCATAAGCTTTTCATTACATACTTAGAAACAAACTCAATTGAGAAATAAGGGGACTTAGAGTGAACAAGTCGGAACTGATTGACGCTATCGCCGCATCTGCTGACATCCCGAAAGCTGTAGCCGGCCGTGCGCTGGACGCAGTCATCGAATCCGTCACCGGCGCCCTGAAGCAAGGTGACGATGTGGTACTGGTTGGCTTCGGTACCTTCTCGGTCAAGGAGCGTGCAGAGCGCACCGGCCGCAACCCGCAAACCGGTAACGCGATCAAGATCGCTGCCGCCAAGGTTCCAGGCTTCAAGGCTGGCAAAGGCCTGAAAGACGCCGTCAACTAAGTCGTCTCTTTCAGCCGGACCTGGCCTGGCCAGGTTCGAGCACGGTGATGGCGGGGTGCAAACGTTCCCGCCTGACACGTTTGCTAAGAAAAGGCGCATCCTCGGATGCGCCTTTCTTTTATCAGGTTTCTACCCACGCTCCGCGGTTGTCGACGCAGTGGTACAGCCGTTTCTGGGGGACGCATGCTGCAAAATATCAGGGACAATTCACAAGGTTGGATTGCCAAGACCATCATCGGCCTAATCGTCGTGTTGATGGCGTTGACCGGCTTCGAAGCCATTTTCCAGGCCGCCACCCACAGCCAGGACGCCGCCAAGGTGAACGGCCAGACCATCAGCCAGAACGAGCTGAGCCAGGCGGCCGACATGCAGCGCCGTCAGCTGATGCAACAGTTGGGCAAGGATTTCGACCCGGCACTGCTGGACGACAAATTGCTGCGTGAAGAGGCACTGAAGGGCCTGATCAGCCGCAAGCTGCTGCTGCAAGGCGCCGAAGATGCCAAGTTCGCCTTCTCCGAGGCCGCGCTAGATCAGGTAATCCTGCAGACGCCGGAATTCCAGGTGGACGGCAAGTTCAGTGCCGACCGTTTCGACCAGGTCATTCGCCAGATGGGCTATGGCCGCATGCAGTTCCGCGACATGCTGGCCGAGGAAATGCTCATCGGTCAGCTGCGCACCGGCCTTGCCGGCAGCAGCTTCGTCACCGACCAGCAGGTCGATGCCTTTGCCCGCCTTGAGAAGCAGACCCGTGACTTCGCCTCCCTGACCTTCAAGGCCGACCCGGCCGCGGTCAAGGTCAGCGATGAAGAGGTCAAGACACACTACGACCAGCACGCCAAGGAGTTCATGTCGCCTGACCAGGTGGTGATCGACTATGTCGAGCTGAAGAAGTCGGCGTTCTTCGACCAGGTCAAGGTGACCGACGAAGAGCTCAAGGCCCAGTACGAGAAGGAAATCGCCAACCTCGCCGAGCAGCGCCATGCCGCGCACATCCTCATCGAGGTCAACGACAAGGTCACCGATGCCCAGGCCAAGGCCCGCGCTGAAGAGATCGAGCAGCGCCTGGCCAAGGGTGAAGACTTTGCCGCGCTGGCCAAGGAGTACTCCCAGGATCCGGGTTCGGCCAACAGCGGTGGTGACCTTGGCTTCGCCGGCCCAGGCGTTTATGACCCGGCGTTCGAGGATGCGCTGTACAAACTGCAAGATGGCCAGGTCTCGGCGCCGGTACGCACCGAGTTCGGCTACCACCTGATCAAGCTGTTGGGCGTTCAGGCGCCGGAAGTGCCGAGCTTCGCCAGCCTGAAGGACAAGCTGACCCGTGACCTGAAGATCCCGCTGGTCGAGCAGCGTTACGTCGACGCCAGCAAGCAATTGCAGGATGCCGCCTACGAGGCTTCCGACCTGGCCCAGCCGGCCCAGGACCTGAACCTGAAGGTACACACCTCCGCAGCCTTCGGCCGCGAGGGTGGCGAAGGCATCACTGCCAACCGTTCGGTAGTGCAGGCCGCATTCTCCGAAGAAGTGCTGGAGGAGGGTGCCAACAGCACCGCCATCGAGCTCGACCCGGAAACCACTGTGGTGCTGCGTGTCAAGGAGCACCGCAAGCCGGAGCAGCTGCCGCTGGAAGCCGTGGCCGGGAACATCCGCGAACACCTGGCCAAAGAAAAGGCAACTGCCGAGCTCAAAGCCAAGGCGGACAAGCTGATTGCCGGTCTGCGTGACGGTTCCATCGCGGCGGGCAGCGTGCACGAAGGGCAGGGCTGGAAGGCCTATGAAGCAGTCACCCGCGGCGAGGACGGTATCGACCCGGCCGAGCTGCAGGCGCTGTTCCGTCTGGGCAAGCCACAGGCCAAGGACAAGCCGGTATATGGCAGTGTGGTGCTGCGTGACGGTAGCCTGGTGGTACTGCAGCTCAAGGGTGTCAACGAAGGCGCTACTGCCACTGACGAAGAGAAGCAGCAGATCCGCCGCTACCTCGCGTCGCGTGCAGGCCAGCAGGACTTCGCGGCGTACCGCAAGCAGCTGGAAGCCAAGGCGGACATCACCCGTTACTAAGGTGATGGAAGCATGAACGAACAGGCCGCCCAGTGCGGCCTGTTTCGTTTCTGTTGTCTGTGCCGGCCTCTTCGCGGGTACCGCGCTGACCTTGAACCCGGCGCGGTACCTGTGGGAGCGGGTTTACCCGCGAAGAGGCCGGCACAGGCATCACAAGGCCTAGCGCTTCGTCCCTTCATAGCTGTCCAGCGTATCCCGCGCAATCTCCCGCCCCAGGGCAATCAGCTCCGGCGCCTTGTAGAACTCGAAGAACCGGCACACCCGTTTGGGCACGTTGATCAGTACATCCGGTGGATAGCCGGCGATCTTGTACTGTGCCAACGAGGTTTGCATGACCTCGAAACTCTGGTTGATCAAATCCAGCAGCGAAGCGGGCCCCACGTTGTCGATGATGAACGAGCCGGTCGCCGACTTCGGCGCGCCCTCGCGCTCCGGCGCCGCGGCCGGTTGCTGGCCTTCCGGGTCGGCGGTATCGGCCAGCCACGGGTTCGGCGGCGCCAGCCCTTCGGCGACGATTTCCTGCTCGATACGGATCAGTTCCTCCGCAGGCTTGCGCCGGAACGGCAAGCGCGACCCCAGCGAACTGAGCAGGGCATCGAAACGCATCTTGAATGCTGCCGGGCGTTCGATCACCGGCAACTGGTACTGCTTCTGGTTGGTGGCGTTGAGGTTTACCGCAATGATCAGGTCGCAGTGGCTGGACACCACCGGCACGATTGGTAGTGGGTTGAGGATGCCGCCGTCGACCAGCATGCGGTTGCCTTGCATCACCGGCGTGAACAGGCTGGGGATGGCCGCCGAGGCGCGCATCGCCTGGTGCAGGCAGCCCTCCTGGAACCAGATTTCCTGCTGGTTGGTGAGGTCGGCTGCAACTGCCGTGTAGGGGATGCGCAACTGCTCGATGTTGATCTCGCCGACGATCTTGCGGATTTGCCCGAACACCTTGTCGCCGCGAATTGCGCCGAGGCGAAAGCTGACATCGACCAGGCGTAACACATCCAGGTAGTCGAGGCTCTCGATCCAGTTTCGGTATTCTTCCAGCTTGCCGGCGGCATAGATGCCGCCAATCACCGCACCCATGGAGCAGCCGGCGATGCAGGCGATGTCGTAGCCGCGGCGCTCGATTTCCTCGATCACGCCGATGTGTGCATACCCCCGGGCTCCGCCCGATCCCAGTACCAGTGCCACGCGCTTGCTCATGAACATTCCCCGGCCAGTGCAACCATGGTCCTACAATGCACCCATCGCTGCCTGTGCTTCAATGTACATCGCACTGAGCTAGTGTAATAAAACTGGCCAGGCAAAGCTGGCTGGGCAGGGCACTTTTTTGTTGCCGGGGCGTCGAACAGCCACCGTTTTTTCCATTGAGGTATTACCGATGAAAGCCTGGATCTGCCTTCCACTGATTGCCTTGGCCCTTGCTGGCTGCGCAGGCAAGACGGCCTATCGCGAGAGTTGTGCGACCCAGCTGGATGCCGCCTGGAAGGAGCTGGACCTGGCCAAGGCCGAAGGCTTTGCCGGTGCCGTGAGTTACTCCAAGGCCTTGTCGCTGCTGACCGGGGCCAAGACCCAGCAGCAGTTCGAAGGTTATGAAAGCTGTACCAGAAAAGCCGAAAAGGCCCGCTTCTACATTCGTGAGTCTCGCGCCGGGCGCTGACCAAGGAGCGTCTTTCAATGTCTGCCATGCTCGATCATGTGGTTGCCCAGATAGTGGCCTTGCAGGTGCGCCTGCTGGCCTGCCGCGAACGCCTGGCTGCTGATACTGACAGTGAGGCCTTGCACGACCTGCGCACCACGCTGCGGCGTCTGCGCAGCCTGCTGCGACCGCTGCGTGGGCTGCCGGGGGTGGAGCAACTGGAGGACGCCGCCAGGATGTTGGGTACCCTCACCACGCCGCTGCGTGACCGTGAGGTGCTGGCGGCGGAATTGATCGGGCGTGGTTTTGCCGAGGCCGGGCAGCGGCGCCTGGAAGGGCGTGGCAGGACCTTCGCCAATGTTGCCGCCAGCCCGCAGCTGACCCGGGTGCTGGCGATTGTCGACGCGTTTCCGCTGTTCCTGCGGGCAGCCGGCCGCGAAGGGCTGGTCAAGGCGCTGGAAAAGCGTATCGACAAACGCCTGGTCAAACAGTGGCGCAAGTTGCACAAAGCGTTGCAGGACCCGTCCCACGACCGCCACCGCCTGCGTTTGCTGATCAAGCGTGCGCGCTATGGCGACGAGGCCTATCCGCAGCTCGACCATGCGGGCAAACAGTTGCGGCGCTTGCTGAAGCAGGCCCAGGGCGACCTCGGTGACTGGCACGATCGCCTGCAATGGTTGCTGCAGGCCCGCGACCATGCCGACCTGGCACCCTGCAAGGCCGCCTGGGAGCAGGAATTGCACGAGGCCGAGCGCCGTTCGGATGTGACGCTGGATGCACTGCAGCAGGCGCTGGCGCGGCGAAAGCCCGAAAAATGACCGATATGCGGGCTGATCGGCAAGGGTTTGCTGGCTAGGATGAGCAGACCTTTCTCGCTGCAGGCAGGAGCCGGCCAATGAATTTCAACCAACTGCTCGACGCCGTGCGGGCCAACCCCGAAGCTGTGAGCGTCCCGCCAAGCTGGGCCCAGGGTCGCGCCGCCTTTGGCGGGCTGATGGCGGCCATGGTGTATGAGGCCATGCGCCAGAAAATCTCCGATGAGCGCCCTGTGCGTTCGTTGGCCATCAGCTTTGTGGCGCCGGCCGCGGCGGACGTGCCAATCCGCTTCGATGTGGAGGTGCTGCGTGAAGGCAAGGCTGTCAGCACCTTGCTGGGCCGTGCCGTTCAAGACGGCCAGGTGGTGACCTTGGTGCAGGGCAACTTCGGTGCAGGGCGGCCGTCGGTGGTCGATTTGCCGGCGTTGCCCGCCACGGAAATGAAAGCGCTCGAAGACGCAGCCCCCGAGCTACCCCACATCAAAGGCGTTACCCCGGAGTTCATGCAACATGTGGCCTTGCGCTGGGCGGTGGGTGGGTTGCCGTTCAGTGGCAATCAGTCGCGCCAGATGGGTGGCTGGGTACGTTTGCGTGGAGTGGCCGAAGAACCGGTCAACGAGGCGCACCTGCTGGCATTGGTCGATGCCTGGCCACCGAGCCTGATGCCATTTCTCAAGCAGCCCGCTGCCGGCAGTACGTTGACCTGGACCATTGAATTCATGCAGCCCACGGCGAAGTTGTCCACCCTGGACTGGTGCCGTTATTGCGTGGAAACCGAACATGCGCGAGATGGATATGGGCATGCTGCCGCCGCCTTGAGGACGGCGCAGGGCGAGTTGCTGGCCTTGAGCCGGCAGACGGTTACCGTGTTTGCCTGACCGAGCCGGGGGAGCGCGTTGCGCTCCTTTCGCGACACAAGGCCGCTCCCACAGGGATCGTGTAAATTTCAGGCCATGCGCGATTTTGTGGGAACGGCCTTGCGTCGCGATTGGGCTGCAGAGCAGCCCCAATGGCATCAGCGCCGATGTTTATGCCGCTCCCGCCAGGCCTTCCACCAGGCCCCGCTCAGCAAGAAGCGCGGAAAGGTGATGAACTGCTCGGTCAGCAGGCGTTGCACGGCATCCTTGCGGTTGGCGAAGGGCTCGGGTTGCTCGGCTTCCAGGCGATGGCCCTGGCGCTGTAGACCCAGGCCGGCGATCAGCGCAATGATGCCAACGGCAATCTGGCCCAGATCCAGGCCGAGCAGGCCGGACAGAATCAGCAACGCCCCGAGGATGAACAACGGCACGGCGATCAGGTGCAGCACCAGGTTGGTCGGGTGGCGGTGGTTATGGTGGTAGCCGCGCCATTGCCAAGCGGGCAGGTTGGGCAGACGTTTGCTCATGGGTATTTCCTCTCGGTCATGCCCAAAGCGTAGTGCGGCCCCCGGACGGGGGCCAATCGAGGCTGGCTATGATGACTATAGCTTGAGTTGGCCAATGGCCTTGTTCAATTCGCCGGCCAGGGTCGCCAGTTCGCTGCTGGTCGTCGCCGAGCCCACGGTCTGCTGCACGGTTTGTTCGGTGACATCGCGGATACTCACCACGGCGCGGTTCATTTCCTCGGCCACCTGGCTTTGCTGCTCGGCTGCCACGGCAATCTGGGTGTTACTTTCTCGCATCTGCGCCACGGCACCGGTAATCTCGGCCAGTGCTTCACCGGCCTCTCGGGCCTGCCTGACACAGTCGTCGGCCTTGTACGAGCTTTCCTGCATGAATTCCACCGCATCGCGGGTGCCCGACTGCAGGGCCGAGACCATGGTGGTGATCTCGTCGGTGGAGGTTTGCACGCGCTTGGCCAGGTTGCGCACTTCATCGGCCACCACGGCAAAGCCGCGGCCCAGGTCGCCGGCGCGCGCTGCTTCGATGGCGGCGTTGAGCGCCAGCAGGTTGGTCTGCTCGGCGATGCTGTGGATCACACTGACCACGCCGTTGATCTTCTGGCTGTCTTCGGCCAGTTGGCGAATCATCTCGGCGGTTTGCTGCACGCCGCTGGACAGCCCGGAAATCGAATCTTGCACCCGGCTGACCACCTCCTGGCCGCTACCGGCCAGGGTGTCGGCGGTTTGTGACAGGTCACGGGTGGCGCCAGCATGCTGGGCGATGTGGTGCACTGTCGCCGACATTTCGTTGATGGCGGTAGCGGCCTGGTCGGTCTCGCTCTGCTGGCCGAGCATGCCGTGGCGCACATCGCTCATGCTCGCTGCCAGGCGTGCGGCACCGGAGTCCAGTTGTGCGGCGGTGTGGGCGACGGTACTGACCACGCGGTGGTAGGTCGCCTGCATGGCATTGAAGGCCCCGGCCATCTGGCCGACCTCGTCGCCACAGGCCAGTGGCACGCGGGCCGACAGGTCGCCGGTTTTTTCCACGTGCAGCATCACGTCCTTGAGAGTATTGAGCTGGCTGAGCAGGAAGCGGATCAGCAGTTGCGAGGCGCCGAGCATGGCCAGCATCAGGACCAGTACGCACACCGCGTAGTTGCTGAAGCGGTCGAAGAACACCTGGCGCAGACTCGGCGACTGGGCCAGCACAGCCATTTGCTGATCGCCGTTGCGCAGCACCTGCGCGCCATGTACTGGGTTGTTGCCGAAGAGCCGGGCGGCGGGCAGTTCGACCCAGCCTTGGGCGTTGCGCAGGGCCTCAAGGGGTTCACCTGCGAAGCTAGGCGTTTGCCCGGCCGACCAGTTGATGACATTGGGCTGGCGGGGTAGCGGCTGCCCGGCCGGCCAGGCAGCCAGTAGTTGGGCCTGCGCCGCAGCCTGGGCCTGAGCGGCCTCGGCGCGTGCGCGCTGCTCCAGGTGCACGGCATAGAGCACCAGCAGCAAGGTCGTGACAAAGGCCACCGCGTTGACGGCCCAGAACTTGTACTTCAGGGAAACATTGCTAAGCCAGGCACCCATGGGCAGGTCTTCTCTGAGTTGAGCGGGAACAATATTGGCAAGGTGCCATCATTGTGCCGGCGTGCGCCATGGAATTTGTTGATGCATATCAACACCAAGCACCAGCCCCTGTAGGAGCAGCCTTGTGCTGCGAAGGGGCAGGTAAGGCCAATCGAATGTTGTAGCTGTTATGGCCTCTTCGCAGCACAAGGCTGCTCCTACAAAGGGGCGCGTCGGGTTCAGGGGAGTTGGAAAAACGCCCGCGCCGTTGCCGTGGTATGTGCCGCCGTATGCTCGGCCGACTCATCCCGGTGCAAGGCCACTTCGCGTAACACTTCCTGCAGGAACGCCGGCTCGTTGCGCCCGTTCTTCGGCTTGGGCCGCAGGCTGCGCGGCAGCAGGTAGGGCGCATCGCTCTCCAGCATCAGCCGCCCCTCGGCAATGTTGCCCACCAGCGGATGCAGGTGGGTTCCGCGGCGTTCGTCGCAGATCCAGCCGGTTATACCGATGTGCAGGTCCATGTCCAGGTAGGCGAACAGCGCGTCGCGTTCGCCGGTAAAGCAGTGCACCACCGCGCCGGCCAGACTGTCGCGGTAATCCTTGAGGATCGCCAGCAGGCGATCGCTGGCGTCGCGTTCGTGCAGGAATACTGGCAGGCGTAGCTCGGCAGCCAGCGCCAGCTGTGCCTCCAGGGCTTTTTCCTGCAGCGGGCGAGGGGAGAAGTCGCGGTTGAAGTCCAGACCGCATTCACCCACGGCGCGCACACGCGGTTCATTCAGCAATTGGCGCAACTGGCGCTCGCTGTCGGCATCCCAGGCCTTGGCATCATGGGGGTGTACGCCTGCCGTGGCGAACAGGTGCGCGCCGCTCGCATCCAGTTGCTGGCATAGCTCCAGCGCCTGTTCGCTGACTGCCAGGCTGGTGCCCGTCAGCACCATTTGCGTGACCCCGGCCTCAAGGGCACGCTCGACGATTGCCGCCTGCTGGTTGTGGAAACTGCTGTTGGTCAGGTTGACGCCGATATCGATCAGTTGCATGGTGCTACCTCGTGCCGCGGGTCGGCCAGCATAGCAAAAACCGCGTTTTTCTGAAAAAACCAAGAACTTCATACTGTTGCCGTGGTCTTTTGCCGTCATTTCTCTCTTGGCGGTGCAACCCCATGGATGCCGCCCACCGACCACGGACACGTTTTCGCATGCTGCGATGCTGGCTCATTTTCCTGCTGACGCTTGGGCTGACCTTGACAGTGCCTGCCCACGCGCGCGTGCCAGGACCGCAGCAGAACATTCCGCCGGCCAAGGTCCGTGACCTGCAACAGATTCGCACCAGCCAGGTGCTGCGTGTGCTGGTCAACCAGAGCCGCAACAGCTCCGGTGAGGTCAAGGGCGAGCCTGTCGGCATCGAATACTATCGCCTGCGTGCCCTGGAGCATTACCTCAATGCCCGCGCCGCCGATGGCCAGGAGATCCAGCTCAAGCTGATCCCGCGGGCCAAGGAGCAGCTGCTGGGCGCCTTGGCCCGTTGCGAGGGTGACCTGGCCGCACCGGGCGAGCTGCTCGACCCCGGCATGGTGCGTGGGGTCAGCAGCAGCGCGCCGGTGCTCGACCAGGTGCCGCTGCTGCTGGTGGGGCGTAAGGGTGAACGCAGCTTCAGCCATGTCGAGCAGTTGTCCGGGCGTACCGTGGCCTTGACCAGCGCCAGTGCTGCCGGCCCGTTGATTCAGCAGGTCAACCAGCAACTGGCGCTGCGCAAGCGCGCACCGATCAAGGTGGAGTGGGTCGACTCGACCCTGGCGGTAGAGGATGTGCTGGAAATGGTCCAGGCCGGTATCTATCACCTGACTGTGGTCGAGCAGCCGATTGCCCGGCGCTGGGCCCGGGTGATGCCGCGCCTGCGCCTGGACAGCCGCGTGAAGCTTGGGGCCCCGCAAGCCATGCGATGGTATGTGGGGCGCGATGCGCCGCAGTTGCTGGCCACGGTGGATCGCTTTCTGCAGGGCTACCGAGCGCCGGACAACCAGGACGCCGCGTTCGAGCGCATCTACCGCCGCCAGTATCGGGTGCACAACCCGCTGGCCAGCAAGAATCGCCAGCGCCTGACCGCGCTGCGGGCAGTACTGCAGAAACACGGTGAGGCGCAGCAGATCGACTGGCTCAACCTGGCCGCGCTGGCCTTCAAGGAGTCGACGCTCAACCCGGCCGCGCGCGGCACCGGTGGGGCCCATGGCCTGATGCAGATCACGCCGTCCGCAGCGCAGCGCGTGGGGGTGAGCAACACCGCCACGGTGGATGGCAATGTCCAGGCCAGCGCCCGCTACCTGGCGCTGATCCGGCGCAAGTTCTTTGCCAGTGCCAAGATCAACGAACGCGAGCGCATGGCCTTCGTGCTGGCAGCCTACAACCTGGGCCCCGAGCGGGTCCAGGCCATGCGCGCCGAGGCGCGGCGGCGCGGGTTGAATGGCAACCAGTGGTTCTTCCAGACCGAACGCATTGCCATGGAGCAGGTGGGGATGGGGCCGGTCAATTTCGTCAACAGCGTCAACAAGTACTTTGTGGCGTTCAACCGGGAGCGTGCTGCGCTGGAGCGCGTGGCGAAGCGGTGACAAATCGATTTTATCGATTGTTAATGTGGATTTTTTGCGATTTTCATATCTATTGAATTGATTATGATGGCGCCCATCCCAACACAACTTCCCAGCTTCAAGGAAACTTCGACATGAACAACGCTCTCCTCAACGCCCTGTTCTCCACCCGCGCCGGCGCTGGCCTCAGCGTCATCCGTATCCTGGTTGGCATCATCTTCATGGCGCATGGCGCGCAAAAACTGTTCGGCATGTTCGGCGGCTATGGCCTGGAAGGCACCGGCCAGTGGATGGAAAGCATCGGCCTGGCCCCGGGTTACCTGATGGCACTGCTGTCTGGTAGCGCCGAGTTCTTCGGCGGCCTTGCCCTGGTGATCGGCCTGCTGGCCCGCCCGGCGGCCTTGGCGCTGACAGTAACCTTGGTGGTAGCGATTTTCTCGGTGCACATCGGCAACGGCCTGTTCATGTCCAATAACGGCTACGAATTCGGCCTGGCCCTGTTGGCCGGTACCGTCGCGGTGCTGATCGAAGGCGCGGGCCGCTTCTCGCTGGACCGTCTGATCGCCCGGTAAGGAACTGCAAGCTACAAGCCGCAAGCAAGAGCAGGCCGAGTATCGGCCTGCCACTACTTGCGGCTCGTAGCTTGCAACTTGTAACTCATCGCTCTAGCATACCGTCTGCGCCGATTTAAACAGCTACTTGCGGGGCGCAGGAAAGCCCCTTTCCGGGTCATCCGAAATACCGCTAAAGCGCTGGTTCGGTGACGCCTCCCACCGCTGCCCAGCGGGATTCGCGAGGCGGAGAGAAGCTCCATGAGTTGCCCACGTACCAGTGTCTGTCTGACCCCTTTGCCTGCCAGCCAGGCGTCCCGTACACCGCGTATTCTGCTCGGCGGCCAGCATCAACCCACTCTTTTACGTCACCTGGAAGGCCTGTCCCGACGCAAGGGCCAGGCGCGCGCCTTTCTGATCCAGTTCGCCGATACCGGCTGCCACCTCGCGCAGTATGGCAATGACCGTTTCGACCTGGCCGTGATCCAGGCACCGGCGCAGGACGAGGCCGCCGAAATCATCGGCCACCTCACCCGCATTGCGCGCCAAGGCCTGATTACCCGCCGCTGAGGAGTGCGCTGTTGAGTACCAACATCATCACCACGGAAGGCCATGAGGCGCTGAAGAAAGAACTGGACCACCTGTGGCGGGTGTATCGCCCGGAGATTACCCAGAAGGTTACCTGGGCAGCGTCGTTGGGCGACCGCAGTGAGAACGCCGACTACCAGTACAACAAGAAGCTGCTGCGCGAGATCGATCGTCGGGTGCGCTATCTGCGCAAGCGTCTTGAAGATGTGAAGGTGGTGGCCTACTCGCCGCAGCAGGAGGGCAAGGTGTTTTTTGGTGCCTGGGTGGAGGTCGAGAACGACGAGGGCGAAACCATGAAGTTTCGCATTGTCGGTTATGACGAGATCTATGGGCGCAATGACTACATATCGATCGACTCGCCCATGGCCCGCGCCTTGCTGAAGAAGGAGGAGGGTGACGAGGTGGTGGTGCACACGCCTACCGGTGAAGCGACCTGGTATGTGAACAGCATCACTTACGGTCAGTGAGTTGATACTGCCTGTGCCGGCCTCTTCGCGGGTAAACCCGCACCCACAGGTCCGACACAGGTTTCACGTTATGTGGTGAACCTGTGGGAGCGGGCAAGCCCGCGAAGCGGCCGGCACAGGCAGTCATCAACTCTCGCGTAAAACCGCCAACGGGCTGGCATTCAACGCCCGCCGTGTCCCCAGCACCCCCGCACCGCCCACCAGCAGCGCCCCTGCCAGCGGCAATACCAGCAACCACGGATGTGGGCTCCATTGCAGGTCGAAGGCATAGCGGTACAGCACCAGGGTAATCAGCTCACACCCGACCGCCGCCAGCAAACCGCTGGCTGCACCAAGCAAGCCGAATTCGATCCGGCGCGCCCTGACCAGCAATGGTCGCGCCGCGCCCAGCGCGCGCAGCAAGGCGCCCTGGCGGATGCGTTCGTCCAGTGTCGCCTGCAAGCCGGCGAACAGTACCGCCAGCCCGGCTGCCAGCACGAACAGCAACACATACTCCACCGCCAGCGTCACCTGGGCGAGGATGCTGCGCAGCTGTTCGAGCAAGGCGTCCACCTGCAGGATGGTCACCGCCGGGAACGCTCGTGATAGCGCCACTACCTCCAGGTCATGACCCGGTGCCAGATAGAAGCTGGTCAGGTAGGTAGTCGGCAGCCCCTGCAACGTGCCGGGCTGGAAGATCATGTAGAAGTTCGGCTGGAAGCTGTCCCAGTGCACGCTGCGCAGGCTGCTGACCCGGGCCTGGCGCTGCTGGCCGCCGATGTCGAAGGTCAGCAGGTCGCCCAGTTGCAGCTTCAGGCTGCTGGCCAGTTCCGCCTCTACCGATACACCGGGGACTTCATCCTCGGCTGGCAACGCCTGCCACCAGTTGCCGGCCTTCAGAGCATTGCCTTCAGGCAGTTCGGCCGCCCAGGTCAGGCTGAGGTCGCGCTGCACCGCGCGCTCGCCTGCCGAGTCCTTGCTGACCACCTGTTGCACCGGTTGCTCATTGATGCGCACCAGGCGGCCAGGTGTCACCGGGTATAGCGGTGCCGAGGTGGCATTGACCTGCTGCAGATGTTGGGCGAAGGGCTCACGATCATCCGGCAGGATGTTCAGGGCGAAATGGTTGGGCGCATCCTTGGGCAACTGAGCTTGCCAGGTGTCGAGCAGTTCTGCGCGCAGCAGGGCGACCAGGGCCATGGCCAGCAGGATCAGGCCAAAGGCCAGGGCCTGGCCGGCGGCGGCCATAGGGTGGCGCAGCAGTTGGCCCAGCCCCAGGCGCCAGGTCAGTGTGGCCCCGGCCAGCAATTGGCGCAGGCTGCGCAAACCGAGTAGCAGCAGGCCACCGAGCAGCAGTGCGGCGACCAGGCCGCCTCCGAGCAGGGCGAAGGTGAGCAGCAGGTCGAGGCTCAGGCGCCACATGATCAGGCCCAGGGCGAACAGGGCCGCGCCGTACACCAGCCAGCTGCTGGGCGGTATCGGCAGCAGGTCGCGGCGTAGCACGCGTAATGGCGGCACCTGGCCCAGGGCGGCAATTGGCGGCAGGGCGAAGCCGGCCAGGGCCACCAGCCCGGTAGCGATGCCGGCCAGGGCCGGGACGATGCCGCCTGCAGGCACCACGCTTGGCAGCAGGCCATGCAGCAGGCGGAACAGGCCCAACTGGGCCAGCCAGCCGAGCAGGGCGCCGGCCACCGCGGCGACCAGGCCGAGCATGGCCAATTGCAGGCAGTACAGACCCAGTGCCTGGCGGCGCGAAAGGCCCAGGCAGCGCAGCAGGGCGCTGGCGTCCAGGCGGCGTGCGGCATAGCGGCTGGCCGACAGGGCCACGGCGACGCCTGCCAGCAGCACCGCCACCAGGCTGGCCATGTTCAGGTAGCGCTCGGCCTTGCCCAGGGCGCCGCCGACCTGCTGGTTGCCATCGCGGGTGTCGCGCAGGCGCTGGTTGGCGGCCAGGTTCTTTTTCAGCGCCCCGCGGTACTGCGCCAACGCTTCGGCATCGCCGCGCCACAGGTCGCGGTAGGTGACCCGGCTGCCCGGTTGGATCACGCCGGTGGCCTGCAGGTCGGCCAGGTTCATCATTACCCGTGGGGTAAGGCTGTAGAAGTTGTTGGCGCGGTCCGGTTCGTAGGTGAGTACGCGGGACATGCGCAGCGTCTTCATGCCCACGTCGATGCTGTCGCCAACCTTCAGCCCCAGTGCCGCCAGCAAGCGTGGTTCGACCCATGCTTCGCCAGGTGCCGGGCCGCCGCCCGGGGTTTCTGCGGCATAGGGCTCCGCGGCACTGCGTACTTGCCCGCGCAACGGGTACGCGCCATCGGTGGCCTTGACGCTGGACAGCTGGATGCCGTTGTCGCCGCCGACCACGCTGGTGAACTCGACCACCTGGGCGTGGCGTAAGCCAAGCGCCTTGCCGGCATCAATCTGCTGGTCGCGGGCCGGGGCGCTGCCCTGCAGCACCAGATCGGCACCGAGAAACTCGCTGGCGCGCAGTTGCATGGCGCCGTTGAGGCGGGCACCGAAATAGCCGATGGCAGTGCTGGCCGCCACCGCCACCATCAGGGCGAAGAACAGCACGCGCACTTCGCTGGCGCGAATGTCGCGCAGCAACTGGCGCAGGGCCAGGCCGCCCAGGCGGGACAGCGGCATGTGGGTCATCAGGCCTCCACCGGGGCCACCAGTCGGCCCGCATCCAGGCGGATCTGGCGGCGGCAGCGCCGGGCCAGGCGTTCATCATGGGTCACCAGCACCAGGGTGGTGCCGCGTTCCTTGTTCAGTTCGAACAGCAGGTCGCTGATGCGCTCGCCGGTATGGCTGTCGAGGTTACCGGTGGGTTCGTCGGCGAACAGCACGGCCGGTTGTGCGGCGAAGGCACGGGCGATGGCCACCCGTTGCTGTTCGCCACCCGACAGCTGGCGAGGAGTGTGGCTCAGGCGCTTGCCCAGACCGACCCGCTCGAGCAGGGTGCGCGCGTGTTCGCGGGCATCACGGCGGCCGTCCAGCTCCAGCGGCAGCATGACGTTTTCCAGCGCATTGAGGCTGTCGAGCAGCTGGAACGACTGGAACACGAAGCCCACATGTTCGGCGCGTACCCGCGCGCGTTGGTCTTCATCCAGCGGCCCCAGGTCGTGGCCGGCGAGGATGACCTGGCCGGCACTGGGTCGGTCGAGGCCGGCGAGCAGGCCAAGCAGGGTCGACTTGCCCGAGCCCGAGGCGCCGACGATGGCCAGGCTGTCGCCCTGGGCCAGGTCGAGGGACAGCGCGTGCAGGATGGTCAGGTCACCTTCCGCGCTAGGGACCACTTTGCTAAGGTTCTGCGCAACGAGAATGCTGGGGCTCATGGAGAATCCGATGCGAGTGTGGTGGTTGAGTGCCGGTCTGGCCCTGTATTGCCTGACCCAGAGCGCGGCAGCGGGAACACTGCTGGTTGTCGGCGATAGTATCAGCGCCGGTTTTGGCCTGGATACCCGCCAGGGCTGGGTTTCCCTGTTGCAGACCCGTCTGCGGGACGAAGGTTTTGATGACAAAGTGGTCAACGCATCGATCAGTGGCGACACCAGTGCAGGTGGCCAGGCGCGCCTGCCGGCGCTGCTTGCAGCCCATAAACCAAGCCTGGTGGTGCTGGAGCTGGGTGGCAATGACGGCCTGCGCGGGCAGCCGCCCGCGCAATTGCAACAAAATCTTGCCTCGATGATCGAGAGTTCGCACAAGGCGGGTGCCAAGGTGGTGCTGCTGGGCATGCGCCTGCCACCCAATTATGGGGTGCGCTACACCACCGCTTTTGCTCAGGTGTATGAACAGCTGGCGGCAGAAAAAAAGGTGCCGTTGGTGCCGTTCTTCCTCGAGGGGGTAGGGGGCGTGCCTGAGTTGATGCAGGCGGATGGCATCCACCCGGCCCAGGCCGCCCAGCAGCGCCTGCTGGAAAATGCCTGGCCGGTGATAAAACCCTTGCTGTGACGCTTTAAACGGCGCCGGCTTTCGGCTAATGTTGCGCCCCCCGTTTCGAGTGTCCCCGATGCCGCGCCCTGCCTGGTCCCTGTATGCCTACCAACTGATCGAGCCTGATGAGCAGCTCGACCTGTTCGCCTGCCAGGAAATCCGCGTCCATCTGGTGGCCCGCCAGCTCGAGCTGGGCGTACCGGCCGACCGTACCCTGTGTGGTGGCCTGCTGCCGGCGCAACCGCGTTGGTCGGGGGTGCCGCGCTCGATCTATCGCGACGGCCGCCTGTGCGACCTGTGCCGTGCCATCCTCGATGCCCAGCGCCGCGGCATGCGCCCGGTGTGGCCGGAGCTGCAGGGCGGCTGAACGCTGCACCTTTCATCATCTGAAACGCTTGCCTGGCGCCAATGCCTCCCGCTTGCATCGGCTCGGGTGTACAATCGATTCTCTTGACCCACCTTTCGAAGGATTTACCGGATGTTGCCGCGCTTTCCTGCCGTCACCCGTAGCCTGTCCCTGGCCGCCCTGCTGGTAGCAGGCCCCGCTGCTGCGCTGGAGCTGCCACTGCCACCACCCGGTGAAGACATCATCGGCCAGGTGCATGTGATCAAGGCAAAGTACGAGGACACGTTCGCCGATATCGGCACTGCCAATGACCTCGGCTACCTGGAAATGATCGCCGCCAACCCGGGCGTAGACCCTTGGCTGCCGGGCGCCGGCACAGAGATCATCCTGCCGACCCGCTACATCTTGCCGCCGGGCCCGCGTGAGGGCATCGTCATCAACCTGGCCGAATACCGCATGTACTACTTCCCGAAAGGGCAGAACGTGGTGCATACCTTCCCGCTGGGCATTGGTCGCGAAGGCTGGGGTTCACCAATCGCCAACACCAGGATCACTGCCAAGACGCCAAACCCGACCTGGACCCCGCCAGCGTCCATCCGTGCCGAGCACGCCGCTGATGGCGACATCCTGCCGAGCGTGGTGCCGGCCGGCCCTGACAACCCGCTGGGGCCGTTCAAGTTCACCCTGGGCGTACCGGGCTACCTGATCCATGGTTCGAACAAGAAGTTCGGCATTGGCATGCGCACCAGTCATGGTTGCTTCCGCATGCTCAACAACAACGTGCTGGAACTGTCGAAGATGGTGCCGGTGGGTACGCCGGTGCGCATCATCAACGAGCCCTACAAGTTCGGTATCAGTGGTGGCAAGGTCTATCTGGAGGCGCACACGCCGCTGGACGACCAGGGTAATCCGTCGGTGGTCGATAAACACACCGCTGTTATCAACGCCTTGCTCAAGCGCGAAGACCTGGCCAATAACCTACGCATGAACTGGGATATGGTGCGTGACGTGGTGGCTGCGGAAGATGGCATGCCGGTGGAAATTGCCGTGCCGGCCGAAAACCAGGGTGGCGCACCAATGGTTTCGAGCATCCCGCCCGAACTGCAGTAAGGTAATTGCAACACACCCGGGCCTGCCTTAGTGCAGGCCTTTTCGTTTCTGTCTGGCGCGTTTGCCTTGTGCGCAGGCAATAAAAAAGCCGACCCACAAGTGGGTCGGCTCCATAACAATCCGTGAGGACTATTACTTGCGGCTGGCTTTGTCCAGCATACGCAGAGCGCGCTCGTTGGCTTCGTCAGCGGTCTGCTGAGCCTTCTGAGCGGCTGCCAGTGCGTCGTCAGCCTTACGGTAGGCTTCGTCAGCACGAGCTTGAGCGCGAGCTGCTGCGTCTTCAGTCGCAGTCAGACGAGCTTCGGTTTCTTTGGATACGCTGCTGCAACCGGTAGCCAGAACTGCGGCCAGAGCCAGAGCAGAGAATTTCAGAACGTTGTTCATCGTGTTCCCCTTCAAGGACTTTCTATTAAATAGCCATCTCTCGGAAAAGAGAAACTGGCCGGCGTACATAGTACCCATTACTTGTAGTAAGTAAACTGACTAAGCGCAAGAACTGCAAAAAAAATGTTGCTTGACGCCTTTCCGACAAGATTTGCGACACGCCTGTGAAAAAAACGTACAGGGTTCGCAAGCGTTTGTACGACAGGAACTTTTTTGTTGAACTAACGGTGACTTTAACTGTCCTTCAGCGTCTTAAGCCCTAGTACATCCGGTGGCTGCTGGGCGTGCAAGCAAGAGTCATTCTGGCTGCGCTTTCGCCATTTTTAACCGCCACCACCTTGAGCAATCCTGCCTGCGACGCCTACTATCTTGTGAGTGCCAGAGGATCCGAACGATTGCAATCGTCCAGTGGTCGAAGGGGCAACAGGTGGCGTAGAGGATTCTGTGCCGGATAAACCACCATCGGTTAAGGTATGGGTCTGCCGAGAAGACCTGCGAGGAGTAGTGATGAGCGAAGCGCTGACCATCCACCATGACCAGGCCGGTCATCAGTTCGAGACCAACGTGGACGGTCATCGTGCCTATCTGACGTACATGGATCTGGGTAAGCAGACGCTGGACATCTATCGCACCTTCGTACCCAACGCCCTGCGAGGCCGCGGGATTGCTGCCGCCCTGACCGAGCGGGCCCTGGAATACGCTGAGCAGATGGGTTACACGGTGATTCCGTCCTGCTCGTATGTGGAGCGCTACATGGAGCGCCAGCAGCGGCATTCGAGCAAGGTCTGATTGTGTAAAAAAAGCGGGGCCGCTTCGCGCCCCATCGCGACACAAGGCCGCTCCTACAGGAGATCGCATAACCCTGTAGGAGCGGCCTTGTGTCGCGATGGGGCGCGAAGCGGCCCCGCTCTTTATCGCATCAGCCGCGCTTGCGCTGCGGCAGCACATCCTTCAGCTTGGCACGCATGCTGCGCAGGGTCTTCTCGGTAGCTGACCAGTCGATGCAGGCATCGGTGATCGACACGCCATACTGCAGCTCGTCCAGGTTCTTCGGAATCGACTGGCAGCCCCAGTTAAGGTGGCTCTCGACCATCAGCCCGATGATCGATTGGTTGCCTTCGAGGATCTGGTTGGCGACGTTTTCCATCACCAGCGGTTGCAGGGCCGGGTCCTTGTTGGAGTTGGCGTGGCTGCAGTCGACCATGATGTTGGCCTTGATCCTGGCCTTGGCCAGGTCCTGCTCACAGAGGGCGACGCTGACCGAGTCGTAGTTCGGCTTGCCGTTGCCGCCGCGCAGTACCACGTGGCCGTAGGGGTTGCCCTTGGTGGTGACGATCGACACGCCGCCTTCCTGGTTGATGCCGAGGAAACGGTGCGGTTTGGACACTGACTGCAGGGCGTTGATGGCAACGGTCAGGCCGCCGTCGGTGCCGTTCTTGAAGCCGACCGCCGAGGACAGGCCCGAAGCCATCTCGCGGTGGGTCTGCGATTCGGTGGTGCGGGCGCCGATGGCCGACCAGCTGATCAGGTCCTGCAGGTACTGCGGGGAAATCGGGTCGAGCGCTTCGGTGGCGGTTGGCAGGCCCATTTCAGCCAGGTCCAGCAGCAGCTTGCGACCAATGTGCAGGCCATCCTGGATCTTGAACGAGTCATCCAGGTACGGGTCGTTGATCAGGCCTTTCCAGCCGACGGTGGTGCGCGGTTTTTCGAAATACACGCGCATGACCAGGTACAGCGTGTCGGACACTTCCTCGGCCAGCACCTTCAGGCGCTCGGCGTACTCATGGGCGGCCTTGATGTCGTGGATCGAGCAAGGGCCGACCACGACGAACAGGCGATGGTCCTTGCCGTCGAGAATATTGCGCACCACTTCACGGCCGGCAGTCACGGTCTGCAGGGCCTTGGCGCTGAGGGGGATTTCCTTCTTGAGCTGATCGGGGGTGATCAGGGTCTCGTTGGAGGCAACGTTCAAGTCATCGATCGGTAAATCAGCCATCGTGTTACTCGTCAGGTCACGGGTGCCGGCCGCCAACTATCCCCGTGCGGCCCAGCAGCAAGAATAATCGCAACGGGGAGCCGAACCTTAGCGCGTTACAGGTGGCGCGACAATGGGCGGGGCCCAGTCAGTGTGGGGTTTTTCCGAGATGGCAGGTGTTTGCCGCGCATGGGCTGCCCAGCGCTGCACAAGCTGTGTAAAAAGAGGACTGACTTTTACCTGGAGATCGTCATGCATCCGCATACACCACGTATCGGCATCATCGGCAGTGGCGCCATCGGCGGCTTCTATGGGTTGATGCTGGCCCGGGCCGGCTTTGATGTGCATTTTCTGTTGCGCGGCGAGTACGAGGTTGTCCGCAGGCAGGGGTTGGCGCTGGACAGTGCCGTGCACGGCACCTTGCAGATGAAGGTGCAGGCCTATGCCAGTGCCGCCGACATGCCGCCCTGCGACTGGCTGTTGGTGGGGGCCAAGGCTACCAGCAATGACCAGTTGGCGCCGATGATCGTGCAGGCGGCCGCACCGGGCGCCAAGGTGGTACTGCTGCAGAACGGCCTGGGCGTGGAGGAGCAGTTGCGTCCGGCCTTGCGCAGCGACATGCACCTGCTCGGCGGCCTGTGTTTCATCTGCGTCAACCGTCAGGCGCCTGGCGTGATCCGGCACCAGGCGCTGGGCGCAGTCAATCTTGGATACCACAGCGGGCCGGCCAGCGACGGCGGAGCCGCGCTGGTCAATGAAGGTGCGGGGCTGTTCCAGGCCGCGGGCATCGACTCGCAGGCCATGCCCAACCTGGCCCAGGCACGCTGGCAGAAGCTGGTGTGGAACGTGCCTTACAACGGCCTGTCGGTGCTGCTCGGTGCCAGCACCACGCCACTGATGGCCGACAGTCACAGCCGCGCTCTGATCCAGGCCTTGATGGCCGAGGTGGTACAGGGCGCGGCGGCGTGTGGCCATGTGTTGCCCGCGGGTTATGCCGAGCACCTGTTCCAGGTGACCGAACGCATGCCCGACTACTGGCCCAGCATGTACCACGACCATGTCCACAAGCGCCCGCTGGAGCTGCAGGCCATCTATGCCGAGCCGTTGGCGCAGGCGCGTGCGGCAGGCTGCCGCTTGCCACGGATGGAGATGCTGTACCAGGCACTGGCTTTCATCGACCGTGGCGAGCAGCCCCGCTAAGGATGGCTTTGGCCTCGCCAGGGGCTCTCCAGCCCGCGCTGGCAGCGCGCCGGACGGCAAAGCGCACGTCCGGCGCGCTGCTAAGCTGAAGCTTGCTCTGCCGCAGCGGCAGTCGAGGAGGTCGAATGATCCACTCCATGCTGTACGCCACCGACCTCGGTGTCTACGCCCCTTTTGTCATGCAGCACGCGCTGGCGCTGGCGCGCACATTCGGCGCCGAGCTGTATGTGATTCATGCGGTAGAGCCTATGGGCCAGTTCGCTGAATCTCTCCTGCAAAGCTACCTTGATGAACAGACGCTCGACCAGCTGCACAGCCAGGGGGTGAACACCGTGATGGCCAACATCGAGCGGCGTGTACTGGAAAATTTTCGCGACGAGTTGGGCGAGGAAGCCGACCTGGCGGTGATCAAGGCCGTGCGGGTACGTCAGGGCGACCCGGCGCAGGTGATCCTCGACCAGGCGCAGCGACTGAGCGTCGACCTGCTGATTTTCGGTAGCCACAGTGCTGGCGCCGGTGTGGATGTGCCATTGGGGCGCACGGCGGTACGGCTGCTGCAGCTGTCGCCGGTGCCGGTGTACATGGTGCCGCTGGCGCAGCATTTGGGGCGTAGGAAAGCATGAAGATGGCCGTAGGCCATTTCCGGGGGTATGTAACAAAATAGTTCTAGATTTATTTCCAGAACCACTAATATAGTTATATATCGTCGCTGCCTGCTGCCGCGGACTCATCGCTGAACCGAGGGGAACCTATGAAGCTTCAACAACTGCGCTACATCTGGGAAGTGGCGCACCACGACCTCAATGTCTCCGCGACGGCGCAAAGCCTGTATACCTCCCAGCCGGGTATCAGCAAGCAGATCCGCCTGCTCGAGGATGAGCTGGGTGTTGAAGTCTTTGCCCGCAGTGGCAAGCATCTGACTCGCGTCACTCCGGCCGGTGAGCGCATCATCAATACCGCCGGCGAGATCCTGCGCAAGGTCGAAAGCATCAAGCAGATTGCCCAGGAGTTCTCCAACGAGAAGAAGGGCACGCTGTCCATCGCTACCACCCACACCCAGGCGCGTTATGCCTTGCCGCCGGTGATCAGCAGCTTCATCAAGCAGTACCCGGAAGTGTCCCTGCACATGCACCAGGGGTCACCCATGCAGATTGCCGAGATGGCCGCGGACGGTACGGTCGATTTCGCTATTGCCACCGAGGCCCTGGAACTGTTCGGCGACCTGATCATGATGCCGTGCTACAAGTGGAACCGCTGCGTGGTGGTACCGCAGGGCCATCCGTTGACCAAACTGCCGAAACTGACCCTGGAGGCGGTCGCCGAATACCCGATCGTTACCTACGTGTTCGGTTTCACCGGGCGTTCGAAGCTGGACGAAGCGTTCAATCACCGGGGCCTGACGCCGAAAGTGGTATTCACGGCGGCTGACGCCGACGTGATCAAGACCTATGTACGTCTGGGGCTGGGCGTGGGGATCGTCGCCAAGATGGCGGTGGACACCAAGCTCGACAGCGATCTGGTGGCCCTGGATGCCAGCGAGCTGTTCGAAGCCAGCATTACCAAGATCGGCTTCCGCCGTGGCACCTTCCTGCGCGGCTTCATGTGCGACTTCATCGAGAAGTTCGCCCCGCACCTGACCCGTGAAGTGATGGCCAAGGCCATTCAGTGCCACAACAAGCAGGAGCTGGAAGACCTGTTCGAGGGCGTCGAGCTGCCGGTGCACTGATCCGGAATTGCAGGGGGCCGCTTTGCGGCCCATCGCGACACAAGGCCGCTCCTACAGGAGATCACATTCCCCTGTAGGAGCGGCCTTGTGTCGCGATGGGCTGTGAAACAGCCCCGGCTATTTCAAGCCTTGCTGATCAGGTTGCCCGCGTGCAACCCGCATTCCTTCTGCGTCGACTCTTCCCACCACCAGCGGCCTTCGCGCTCATGCTGGTTTGGCAACACCGGACGGGTGCAGGGCTCGCAGCCAATGCTGATGAAGCCGCGTTCGTGCAGGCTGTTGTACGGCAGCTCCAGCATGCGGATATAACCCCACACTTCCTCGCTGGTCATCTGCGCCAGCGGGTTGAACTTGTACAGGGTGCGCTCGGGGGTGGAGAAGGCGCTGTCGATCTCGATTGCCGCCACCTGGCTGCGGGTACCCGGGCTCTGGTCGCGGCGCTGGCCGGTGGCCCAGGCGCTCACGGTGGCCAGCTTGCGACGCAGCGGCTCGATCTTGCGGATGCCGCAGCACTCGCCGTGGCCGTCCTTGTAGAAGCTGAACAGGCCCTTTTCCTTGACGAACGGGTCGAGCTTGGCGCGGTCGGGGCTGAGGATTTCGATCGGCAGGTTGTACTGCTCGCGGACCTGGTCGATGAACCGGTAGGTCTCCGGGTGCAGGCGGCCGGTGTCGAGGCTGAACACCTTGACCTGCTTGTTCAGCTTCCAGGCCATGTCCACCAGCACCACATCCTCGGCGCCGCTGAAGGAGATCCACAGGTCATCACCGAAGTGCTCGAAGGCGAGCTTGAGGATGTCCTGTGGGGACTTGTTGGCATAGGTCGCGGCCAGGGCGGCGACGTCGAAGGGTTGGCTCATCAGGCGGTTTCCATCGTGGCTGTGGCGCTGTGCGCTCGTAGTAAGGTGATGGTAACAAAAAATGGCGGGGTAGACGGGCTGATATCGGTGTCTGGCCCTTCGCGGGCGCCGCCGATCACAAGCCCTGCAAGGTCTCCATCAGCACCCGCACCTTGGCAATCGACTCTTCATACTCGGCCTGCCATTCGGAGTCGGCCACCACTGCGCCGCCACCCCAGCAGCTGACCTGTCCGTCCTTGACCAGCAGGCTGCGAATGGCAATCGAGCTGTCCATCTCGCCGCGCACGTCCACGTAAAGCAGTGAGCCGCAGTACAGCGCCCGGCGCGCCGGCTCCAGTTCGTCGATGATCTGCATGGCGCGGATCTTCGGCGCACCGGTGATCGAGCCTCCGGGGAAGCTGTCGCCGATCAGGTCCAGGGCGTCCTTGTCGCTGGCCAGTTGGCCGGTGATGCTGCTGACCAGGTGGTGCACGTTGGGGTAGCTCTCCAGGCTGAACAGCTCCGGCACCTTCACCGAGCCGATCTCGCAGGTGCGTCCCAGGTCGTTGCGCAGCAGGTCGACGATCATCAGGTTTTCCGAGCGATCCTTGGGGCTATGCAGCAATTCCTCGGCATTGCGCACGTCTTCGGCCGGGTTGCTGGCGCGCGGACGGGTGCCCTTGATCGGGCGGGTTTCCACCTGGCGCTTGCTGACGCGGATGAAGCGCTCGGGCGAAAAGCTCAGCAGGGCGCTGCCGTCGGCCAGTTGCTGGTAGCCGGAGAAGGGGGTGGGGCAGGCTTTGCGCAGAGCCTGGTAAGCGTGCCATGGGTCGCCCTGGCAGGGTGCGCGGAAGCGCTGGGTCAGGTTGATCTGGTAGCAGTCGCCGGCCTGTATGTATTGCTGCACCTGGTCGAAGGCAGCCTTGTACTGCTCGGGCTGCAGATCGCCGGCCATCGGCGCGAGTAGCTGGAAGCTGCCGCTTTCAGTTTTGTCGACACCTTCGAACAGGGCGATCAAGCGTTCGCGTTCGCTGCCCGAGAGGCTCGGGTGGAACACCAGTTGGCTGGTCGCGCACTGGTGGTCGGTGACCAGCGCCCAGGCATACAGGCCCAGTTGCGCGTCAGGCAGGCCGAGGTCGTCCACGGCCAGGCTGGGCAGGTGTTCCAGGCGGCGGCCGAAGTCATAGCTCAGGTAGCCGATCAGGCCGCCGGCGAACGGCAGCTCACTGCCTGCGGGCAGCTGCGCGTGGCCCAGTTGCGCCAGGCCGGCACGCAGGCGCTGGAGGAAGGCGCGGCCATCTTCGTTGTGTTGCGCCTGCAAGTGTTGCAGTGGCCAGGCGCTGAGCAGGTCGAAACGGCCGCGCTCGGCGCCGGGGCGGGCGCTGTCCAGCAGGATCGCACCGGGAGCCTGGCGCAGGTGGGCAAAATAGGCGGCAGGGTCGGGCTGGTAGGGCAGGGGGTGGAGCGTACAGGTCGGCATCAGTGTGGACGGCGATGTAAAAGCGAGGAGGGCGATTGTAGACCTGTGCAGGAAATGCGCCTAGCACTGGGGCGACATTCAGCATTGTGTTTGCAGCCCATTCGCAGCACAAGGCTGCTCCTACAGAGAGCAGCCTTGTGCTGCGAATGGGCCGCAAAGCGGCCCCGGGTTGCTAGCGCGGATGCACGTGCCCGAACAAGCCTTGCGATACCCGCACGCGCTGTTCGGCATCTTCGCTGATGCCATCCTTGGCCAGCGCTTCGATGTGCGCCTCGATGGCGTGGGTGCGCTGGGTCAGGCCGCAGTCGTTGGCGATCTGGATGTTCAGGCCGGGGCGGGCGTTGAGCTCGAGAATCAGTGGCCCCTTGTCCTGGTCCAGCACCATGTCGACACCGATGTAGCCCAGGCCACACAGCTCGTAGCAGCCGGCGGCCAGCTTCATGAAGCCGTCCCAGTTCGGCAGTTGCACGCCATCCACCGCGTTGGTGGTGTCCGGGTGCTTGCTGATGATGTTGTTCAGCCAGGTACCGCGCAGGGTCACGCCGGTGGCCAGGTCGACACCCACACCGATGGCGCCCTGGTGCAGGTTGGCCTTGCCGCCGGACTGGCGGGTCGGCAGGCGCAGCATGGCCATCACCGGGTAGCCCATCAGCACGATGATGCGTATGTCCGGCACGCCTTCGTAGCTGATGCTCTTGAAAATCTGGTCGGGGGTGACCCGGTACTCGATCAGCGCGCGGTCGCGGTGACCGCCCAGCGAATACAGGCCGGTGAGGATGCTCGAGATCTGGTGCTCGATCTCCTCGTGGCTGATGATCTTGCCCGACACCGTGCGGTAGCGGTCCTCGAAGCGGTCGGCGATCACCAGGATGCCGTCACCACCGGCGCCCTGCGCCGGCTTGATGACGAAATCGCTGCGCCCACCAATGATCTGGTGGAGCTTCTCGATCTCTTTCTCGGTCTCGATGATGCCGTACATTTCCGGCACATGGATGCCGGCCGCCAGGGCGCGCTCCTTGGTGATGATCTTGTCGTCGACGATCGGGTACAAGTGGCGCTTGTTGTACTTCAACACGTAGTCCGCGTTGCGCCGGTTGATACCCATGATGCCCCGGGCCTCCAGGGCTTTCCACGTCTTGATCAGGCCAAACATCAGGCGTCAGCCTTCTTCAGGAATGCCTTGAAGCGCACGAGCTCGGTCAGGCGGTAGCCGCGATAACGGCCCATCGCCAGCATGAAGCCCACCAGGATCAGCAGCACGGCCGGGAAGGTGAACACGAAGTACACCAGCTCCGGCACCATCATCAACAGGTGCGCCAGGGAAGCGGCGAACAGGGTGCCGATGGCCACTTTCATGGCATGGCCGCCTCCACGCTCTTCCCAGGTGATGGACAGGCGCTCGATGGTCATGGTCAGGATCACCATCGGGAACAGCGCCACCGACAGCCCGCGCTCCAGCCCCAGCTTGTGGCTGAACAGGCTGATGGCGGCGATCAGCACCACGACGAAGGTCAGTACCACCGACAGGCGTGGCAGCATCTGCAGCTTCAGGTGTTCCAGGTACGAGCGCAGCGACAGGCCCAGGGCGGTGATTACCGTGAACAGCACGATACCGAAGCCCAGCTGGGTCTCGCGGAAGGCCAGGGCGATCAGCACTGGGGTGAAGGTACCCAGGGTCTGCAGGCCGACCAGGTTACGCAGCACCAGGATCACCAGCACGCCGATCGGGATCATCACCATGATCATGAAGGTTTGCTGGGTCTGCAGCGGCAGGCCGTACAGCGAATATTCGAGGAAGTCGGCGTCGGTATTCTCGTCGGTCAGCTTGGCCAGGCGGATGGCGTTCATCTCGCTGTTGTTCATGCTGAAGGTGACGTTGGCCTTCTTGCCACCATCGACGGTGATCAGGTTATCGTCACCGGTCCACCACAGCAGGCGATCGCTGGGCAGGCCCTGCTCGCCGGTATCCGGGTTGAAGTACAGCCAGTCGGTACCGTTGAAGCTGCGCAGCCACAGCTCCGGGGTTTGCGGGGTGTCGGCTACCAGGCGGATGGTGTGTACCTTCTCCATCGGCACGTGGGCGATCGACAACAGCAGGTCGATGACCTGGGCCTTCTTCATGGCCGTGGTATCGCCGGCCAGCAGCAGCTTGACGTTGTCGTCGTTGAGATTGTTGACCCGCTTGATGGTCTCGCTGACGAAGGTCTCGACGTCGGCCGAGTGCTGGCGGATAGGTGCCATCAGTGCTTCGGCGGCGATCTTCTCGGGGCCTTCCACTGCCAGGCTGTCACGGAAGGTCGGGCCTTTGACCGTGGTCTTCTCGTTGCTGTAGCGCTTGGTCAGCACCAGGCGGTAGTAGAGGGTCTGGTTGCCGCTGGCGCGGCGGGCCGACCAGGTGACCTTGCGGTTGCCGTCGGCACGGTTGACGCTCACCCCGTAGTTGTTGGAGATGAAGCTCTCGTTGAGGCTGACATAGTCGCGGTTCAGCGGTGGCACGAACATCTGCACCTTGACCGGATCCTTGGTGCTGGCCACGAACTCGACCTTGGCGTCGATGTTCCACAGGTCGTCGGTTTCATCCTCGGTTACCGGGATGCCGAGTACGAAGATCTGATAAGCCGTGACCGCCACGCCCAACAGCACCAGCACGGTGATCAGGACTTTCAGATGGAGGGTAAGAGAGCGCATCGGGATTACTCTGCTTTGGGAGCGTCGGTGGCACAGGCAGGTTTGCCGGCCGCATATTTAAGGCTTGGGTCGACCAGCGCGTCGAAGTGCTTGAGCGCCTCGGAGCCGATCAGCAGCGGGAACTGGAAGGCGCTGCGGTCGGTGAGGTTGACTTCGATGGTGCGCACGGCCTGGCCCATACAGATTTCAAGTTCGATGACCGGGCGTGCAGTGTAGGCCTTGCCCGATTCAGCATCATAGTCGCCGGCCCGGCGCTTGATCTTGCTTACGCGTGCCAGCGGGCGTTCGATGGGGTGCGAATGGGCGGCGTCGATGGCCAGGTAGAAGCGCACCCAGCTTTCGCCGTTGCGCTTGAAACGTTTGATGTCGCGGGCGCTGAGCGACGCGGTCTTGGCACCGGTGTCGAGCTTGGCGGCCACTTCCAGGTCCAGGTCGCCCAGGCGTGCATATTCGTTGAGACCGTATACGGTCTTGCCTGCGGCCTGGCCAAGGGCCGGAAGCAGGGTGAGGCAGAGCAGCAATAATACGGGTGTAAGTCTCATATTCCTGGCGCGGTGCAGTGCAAGGTTCGGGGCTATTTTCAAAGCCATGTTCAGAGCCGTGTTCAGGGCAAGGCGACTGGCAGCGACTGCGCAAGCTTCCTCGTTCATCTGTCAACAGCATGAATGGATGACAGACAGGCTATCCATACTCCATCGGAGGCGCGGCATTCTATCACGGCGGCGTCTTGACGCCAGCGGTGCGCGATCTGACAGCGGCGGGCCGGGGTTAGTTCGTTCTTAGACGATTGTCGACAATATTCATTTTGTCTTTGACTGTCGTGGTCTAATTAGCTAATTTCTGGCGAAGAGATTTGCAAGGTGTCGACAATATGCAGGACCTATCCACCCCCAGCCCCGTGTTGACAGACGAAACGGAAACCTTGTCCGAAAACGTCTTCAGGCGCATTCAAGCGGCCATCGTCAAGGGTGATATCGCCCCCGGCAGCAAGATCTCCGAACCGGAGCTGGCCCGCACCTACGGCATCAGCCGCGGGCCGCTGCGCGAGGCCATCCACCGCCTCGAAGGCCAGCGCCTGCTGGTGCGCGTGCCGCATGTGGGAGCGCGGGTGGTGTCGCTCAACCACGCCGAACTGATCGAACTGTACGAAATTCGCGAATCACTGGAAGGCATGGCCTGCCGCCTGGCCGCCGAACGCATGAGCCAGGCCGATATCGACGAACTGCGCCGGGTGCTCGATACCCACGAGCGTGATGCCGCGTTCCAGGCCGGGCTGGGCTACTACCAGCAGGAAGGCGACTACGACTTCCATTACCGGATCATCCAGGGCAGCGGCAACCAGACCCTGGTCAAGATGCTCTGCGGCGAGCTGTACCAGCTGGTGCGCATGTACCGCATCCAGTTTTCCGCCACGCCCAACCGGCCACGCCAGGCTTTTGCCGAACACCACCGCATTCTTGACGCCATCGCCGACCGTGACGGTGAGCTGGCCGAACTCCTGATGCGCCGCCACATCGGCGCGTCCAAGCGCAATATCGAGCGTCACTATCTGGACGCCCACAACAATAGCCCACGAGGTGAGAAATGACTGTGAAGAGCACCCCCGGTCAGCGTTTCCGCGACGCCGTTGCCGCTGAACATCCGCTGCAGGTGGTTGGCGCCATCAACGCCAACCATGCCCTGCTGGCCAAGCGCGCCGGCTTCAAGGCCATCTACCTGTCCGGTGGCGGCGTCGCCGCCGGTTCGCTGGGCCTGCCGGACCTGGGCATCAGCGGCCTTGACGATGTACTCACCGATGTGCGCCGCATCACCGACGTGTGCGACCTGCCGCTGCTGGTGGATGTCGACACAGGTTTCGGTGCTTCTGCCTTCAACGTCGCCCGTACCGTGCGCTCGATGAGCAAGTTCGGCGCTGCTGCCATCCATATCGAGGACCAGGTTGGCGCCAAGCGCTGCGGCCACCGCCCGAACAAGGAAATCGTCAGCCAGCAGGAAATGGTCGACCGCATCAAGGCCGCAGTCGATGCCCGTACCGATGACAGCTTCGTGATCATGGCGCGTACCGACGCCCTGGCCGTCGAGGGCCTGAACGCCGCCCTGGACCGCGCTGCCGCCTGCGTCGAAGCCGGTGCCGACATGATCTTCCCGGAAGCCATCACCGAACTGCAGATGTACAAGACCTTCGCCGACCGGGTGAAGGCACCGATCCTGGCCAACATCACCGAGTTCGGCGCCACGCCGCTGTACACCACCGAGGAACTGGCCTCGGTCGACGTGTCGCTGGTGCTGTACCCGCTGTCGGCGTTCCGCGCCATGAACAAGGCGGCCGAGAATGTGTACACCGCGCTGCGCCGTGACGGCACGCAGAAGAACGTGATCGACACCATGCAGACCCGCATGGAGCTCTACGATGCCATTGGTTACCACGCCTTCGAGCAGAGCCTCGATGCGCTGTTTGCCCAGAAGAAGGGCTGAAGGTCAAAGATTTGCGTTGGAGCGGCTGGCCTCTTCGCGGGTGAATCCGCTCCCACAAGTACGGCGTGATGCTTGATGCCTGTGGACCCCTGTGGGAGCGGGTTTACCCGCGAAGGGGGCGACCCAGGTTTCAACGATTAGCCAGATTTCCATAACAAGTTCAAGAAAGGAGAAACACCATGGCCGAAGCAAAAGTACTCAGTGGTGCAGGCCTGCGCGGCCAGGTGGCCGGCCAGACCGCGCTGTCGACCGTGGGCCAGGCCGGTGCCGGGCTGACCTACCGTGGTTACGACGTTCGTGACCTGGCCGCCGGTGCCGAGTTCGAAGAAGTTGCCTACCTGCTGCTGTACGGCGAGTTGCCGAGCAAAGCCGAACTGGCCGACTACAAGCGCAAGCTCAAGGGCCTGCGTGACCTGCCGCAAGCCCTGAAGGAAGTGCTCGAGCGCATCCCGCGTGACGCCCACCCGATGGATGTGATGCGCACGGGTTGCTCGGTGCTGGGCACCCTGGAGCCCGAACTGACCTTCGAGGCTCAGCGCGACAAGACCGACCGCCTGCTGGCGCTGTTCCCGGCGGTGATGTGCTACTGGTACCGCTTCACCCACGACGGCGTGCGTATCGACTGCACCAGCGACGAAGACACCATCGGTGGCCACTTCCTGCACCTGCTGCACGGCAAGAAGCCGAGCGAGCTGCACGTCAAGGTCATGAACGTGTCGTTGATCCTCTACGCCGAGCACGAATTCAACGCCTCGACCTTCACCGCCCGCGTCTGTGCCTCGACCCTTTCCGACCTGTACTCCTGCATCACCGCCGCCATCGGTTCGCTGCGCGGCCCGCTGCATGGCGGCGCCAACGAGGCGGCGATGGAGCTGATCGAGCGCTTCCAGAGCCCGCAGGAAGCCACTGCCGAGCTGCTGCGCATGCTCGAGCGCAAGGACAAGATCATGGGCTTTGGCCATGCCATCTACAAAGAGTCCGACCCGCGCAACGAAGTGATCAAGGGCTGGTCGAAGCAACTCGCCGACGAGGTCGGTGACAAGGTGCTGTACCCGGTTTCCGAAGCCATCGACAAGACCATGTGGGAGCAGAAGCGCCTGTTCCCCAACGCCGACTTCTACCATGCCTCGGCGTACCACTTCATGGGCATCCCGACCAAGCTGTTCACCCCGATCTTCGTCTGCTCGCGCCTGACCGGCTGGGCGGCGCACGTCTTCGAACAGCGGGCCAATAACCGCATCATCCGCCCAAGCGCCGAGTATGTTGGCGTCGAGCAGCGCCAGTTCGTGCCGATCGAGCAGCGCTGAGTCATAGATCGCTGGGGCTGCTGCGCAGCCCTTTCGCGACACAAGGCCGCTCCCGCAGGGACGGCGCAGTACCTGTGGGAGCGGCCTTGTGTCGCGAAAGGGGCGCGTAGCGCCCCCGAGGCCTGAGCCGCACCTGCCCCCGAATACCGTGACCGAGCCTGATAACGATATGAACACAGCATTCCGCAAGCACCTGCCAGGCACCGACCTGGACTACTTCGATGCCCGCGCGGCGGTCGAGGCCATCAAGCCCGGCGCCTACGATGGCCTGCCTTACACCTCTCGCGTACTCGCCGAAAACCTGGTGCGCCGCTGCGACCCGGCCACCCTCGACGCCTCGCTGGGTCAGCTGATCGAGCGCAAGCGCGACCTCGACTTCCCGTGGTTCCCGGCCCGCGTGGTGTGCCACGACATTCTCGGCCAGACCGCGCTGGTCGACCTCGCCGGCCTGCGTGACGCCATCGCCGACAAAGGCGGCGACCCGGCCCAGGTCAACCCTGTGGTGCCGGTGCAGCTGATCGTCGACCACTCGCTGGCCGTCGAGTGCGGTGGCTTCGACCCACAGGCCTTCGAAAAGAACCGCGCCATCGAAGACCGCCGCAACGAAGACCGCTTCCACTTCATCAACTGGACCAAGAAGGCGTTCAAGAACGTCGACGTGATCCAGCCTGGCAACGGCATCATGCACCAGATCAACCTGGAGAAGATGTCGCCGGTGATCCACAACGACCGTGGCGTGGCCTACCCGGACACCTGCGTCGGCACTGATAGTCACACCCCGCATGTCGACGCCCTGGGCGTGATCGCCATCGGCGTGGGTGGCCTGGAAGCCGAGAACGTGATGCTCGGCCGTGCCTCGTGGATGCGCCTGCCGGAAATCGTCGGTGTCGAGCTGACCGGCAAGCTGGCACCGAACATCACTGCCACCGACCTGGTGCTGGCCCTGACCGAATTCCTGCGCAAGCAGAAAGTAGTCGGCGCCTACCTGGAGTTCCACGGCGAGGGTGCTCGTGCCCTGACCCTGGGCGACCGTGCCACCATCTCCAACATGGCCCCGGAATATGGCGCTACCGCGGCGATGTTCGCCATCGACCAACAGACCATCGACTACCTGCGCCTGACCGGTCGCGAAGAGCAGCAGGTCAAGCTGGTGGAAACCTATGCCAAGGCTACCGGCCTGTGGGCCGACAGCCTCGGCGGCGCCGTCTACGAGCGCACCCTGAGCTTCGATCTGTCGAGCGTGGTGCGTAACATGGCCGGCCCGTCCAATCCACACGCCCGTGTCGCGACCAGCGACCTGGCGGCCAAAGGCATCGCCGGCAGCTGGGAAGAAGTGCCGGGGCAAATGCCTGATGGCGCGGTGATCATTGCCGCCATCACCAGCTGCACCAACACCAGCAACCCGCGTAACGTGATTGCCGCAGGCCTGTTGGCACGCAACGCCAACAAGCTGGGCCTGGCCCGCAAGCCGTGGGTCAAGTCGTCGCTGGCGCCTGGCTCCAAGGCCGTGCAGTTGTACCTGGAGGAGGCGGGGCTGGAAAAGGAACTGGAACAGCTCGGCTTTGGCATCGTCGCCTTCGCCTGCACCACCTGCAACGGCATGTCCGGCGCCCTGGACCCGGTGATCCAGCAAGAGATCATCGACCGTGACCTGTACGCCACTGCCGTGCTATCGGGCAACCGCAACTTCGACGGGCGTATCCACCCGTATGCCAAGCAGGCCTTCCTTGCCTCGCCGCCGCTGGTAGTGGCCTACGCCATCGCCGGTACTATCCGTTTCGACATCGAGAAGGATGTGCTGGGTGTGGTCGATGGCAAGGAAATCCGCCTAAAGGACATCTGGCCCAGCGACGAAGAGATCGACGCCGTGGTGCGTGCCGCGGTCAAGCCGGAGCAGTTCCGCAAGGTGTACATCCCGATGTTCGCCATCGAGGAAGATCGTGGGCCGAAGGTGGCGCCGCTGTACGACTGGCGTCCGATGAGTACCTACATCCGCCGCCCGCCGTACTGGGAAGGGGCCTTGGCCGGCGAGCGTACCCTGCGCGGCATGCGCCCCCTGGCGGTGCTGCCGGACAACATCACTACCGACCACCTGTCGCCGTCCAACGCCATCATGCTCGACAGCGCTGCCGGTGAGTACCTGGCGAAGATGGGCCTGCCGGAGGAGGACTTCAACTCCTACGCTACCCACCGTGGCGACCACCTGACCGCCCAGCGCGCCACCTTCGCCAACCCCAAGCTGTTCAACGAAATGGTGCGCAAGGAAGACGGCAGCGTGAGGCAGGGCTCGCTGGCGCGTATCGAGCCTGAGGGCAAGGTCACCCGCATGTGGGAGGCGATCGAGACCTACATGGAGCGCAAGCAGCCGCTGATCATCGTCGCCGGTGCCGACTACGGCCAGGGGTCGTCCCGTGACTGGGCGGCCAAGGGTGTGCGCCTGGCCGGTGTCGAGGCGATCGTCGCTGAAGGCTTCGAGCGTATTCACCGTACCAACCTGGTGGGCATGGGTGTACTGCCGCTGGAATTCAAACCGGGCACCGACCGCAAGACCCTTGGTCTGGACGGCAGCGAGACTTATGACGTGCTGGGTGCACGCACGCCGCGGGCGACGCTGACCCTGGTGGTTACCCGCGCCAACGGCGAGCGCCTGGAGGTACCGGTGACCTGCCGCCTGGACACCGCCGAGGAGGTATCGATCTACGAGGCCGGCGGGGTGCTGCAGCGCTTTGCCCAGGACTTCCTCGAAGCGACCGCTTAATCAAGAGCAGCGCGGTCCTCTGTGGGAGCGGGTTTACCCGCGAATGCATCGGCAGATACAACATTGTTTTCTGATCGGACGCTTTCGCGGGTGAACCCGCTCCCACAGGGGGCTATGCAAGACAGGAATTGAACATGGCACATGTACCGCAAGTAAAAATCCCCGCCACCTACATCCGTGGCGGCACCAGTAAAGGCGTGTTCTTCCGCCTGCAAGACCTGCCCGAGCAGGCGCAGATCCCCGGTCCAGCCCGCGATGCACTGCTGTTGCGGGTGATCGGCAGCCCCGACCCGTACGGCAAGCAGATCGACGGCATGGGCGGCGCCACTTCGAGCACCAGCAAGACCGTGATTCTGTCGCAAAGCATCAAGCCTGAGCACGATGTCGACTACCTGTTCGGCCAGGTCAGCATCGACAAGGCCTTCGTCGACTGGAGCGGTAATTGCGGCAACCTCTCCGCCGCGGTCGGTTCGTTCGCCATCAGCAGCGGCCTGGTAGACCCCGCACGCATTCCGCGCAATGGCATTGCTACCGTGCGCATCTGGCAGGCCAACATCGGCAAGACCATCATTGCCCATGTGCCGATCACCGAAGGTGAAGTGCAGGAAACCGGCGACTTCGAGCTGGACGGGGTGACCTTCCCGGCTGCCGAGGTGCAGCTGGAGTTCCTCGACCCGGCGGCCGACGAAGATGGCGGCGGCGGGGCGATGTTCCCCACCGGCAATCTGGTCGATGACCTTGAGGTTCCGGGCGTCGGTACGTTCAAGGCGACCCTGATCAATGCTGGTATCCCGACCATCTTCGTCAACGCGGCGGATATCGGTTACACCGGCACCGAACTGCAGGACGCTATCAACGGCGATCCTCAGGCGCTGTTGCGCTTCGAGACGATTCGCGCCTATGGCGCCGTGCGCATGGGGCTGATAGACAACGTCGATCAGGCTGCCGGGCGTCAGCACACGCCGAAAGTAGCTTTCGTCGCGCCGCCGAACACCTACACTGCGTCCAGTGGCAAAGCGGTGCAGGCGGGTGATATCGACCTGCTGGTACGTGCCTTGTCGATGGGCAAGCTGCACCATGCAATGATGGGTACAGCCGCGGTGGCCATCGGTACCGCGGCAGCCATTCCAGGCACGCTGGTCAACCTCGCGGCAGGCGGGGGCGAGCGCAGCGCCGTGCGTTTCGGCCACCCCTCGGGCACCCTGCGGGTGGGGGCCGAGGCGCGCCAGGTGAATGGCGAATGGACAGTGACCAAGGCAATCATGAGCCGCAGTGCTCGCGTGCTGATGGAGGGCTGGGTTCGCGTGCCTGGCGATAGCTTCTAACGCACCACTGGCGCTCGGCTTTAGTTGGTTGGGGCTGCTGCGCAGCCCTTTCGCGACGCAAGGCCGCTCCCACATGGCGGGCGGTGTACTCCTGTTGTGGGAGCGGCCTTGTGTCGTGAAAGGGGCGCGAAGCGGCCCCGGCAATTCTGAACGGAGCTGCATATGAGCGCCAACGTAGACCTCAACGCCCGCCCGGACTACGACCGGGTGTTGCAAACCCTCGCCGACTACGCCCTCACGTACCGGGTCGAATCCGCCGAAGCCCTGGACACCGCGCGCAACTGCCTGATGGATACCCTCGGCTGCGGCCTGCTAGCCCTGCGCTTTCCTGAATGCACCAAGCTGCTCGGCCCCCAGGTGGAAGGCACCCTGGTGCCCAATGGTGCGCGCGTCCCCGGCACCGCCTATCGCCTCGACCCGGTCAAGGCCGCCTGGGACATCGGCTGCACGGTGCGCTGGCTGGACTACAACGATACCTGGCTGGCCGCCGAGTGGGCCCACCCCTCGGATAACCTTGGCGGAATCCTGGCCGTTGCCGATCACCTGTCGCAGAAGCACGTGGCCGCAGGTGAGGCACCGCTGCTGATGCGTGATGTGCTCGAAGCCATGGTCATGGCTCACGAGATTCAGGGCGTGATGGCGCTGGAAAACGCCTTCAACCGCGTTGGCCTCGACCACGTGATACTGGTCAAGGTGGCCTCAACCGCGGTGTGTGCCAGGCTGATGGGGGCCAACCGTGAGCAGATGCTGAGCGCTCTTTCCCATGCCTTCGTCGACGGCCAGGCGCTGCGTACCTATCGCCATGCACCCAACGCTGGCTCGCGCAAATCGTGGGCCGCTGGTGACGCTTCCAGCCGTGGCGTGCGCCTGGCCGATATCGCCCTGCGTGGCGAGATGGGTGTGCCGGGCGTGCTCACCGCGCCACAGTGGGGCTTCTACGATGTGCTGTTCAGCCACACCAACAAGGACCTGGCGCTCAAGCCTGCCGGGCAGCAAGAGCTGCGCGTGCCGCAGGCCCTGGGTAGCTATGTGATGGAAAACGTGCTGTTCAAGGTCAGTTTCCCTGCCGAGTTCCACGCTCAGACTGCCTGCGAGGCGGCGGTAGCCCTCCACCCACTGGTGCGTAACCGCCTGCACGAAATCGACCGTATCGTCATCACCACCCAGGAGTCGGCGATCCGCATCATTTCCAAGAGCGGTCCGCTGGCCAATGCCGCTGACCGCGACCACTGCCTGCAGTACATGGTGGCAGTGCCGCTGATTTTCGGTCATCTGGTGGCCGAGCATTATGAAGATGCCTTCCATGCCAACCACCCAAGCATCGACCGCCTGCGTGAGAAGATGGAGGTGGTTGAAGACCCGCGCTTCAGCCGTGAGTACCTGGAGGCGGACAAGCGCTCGATCGCCAACGCACTGCAAGTGTTCTTCAAGGATGGCAGCAGTACCGAGCAGGTGGTGGTGGAATACCCGATCGGGCATCGCCGGCGGCGAGGGGAGGGCATACCGTTGCTGGAGGCCAAGTTCAGGGACAACCTGGCGACGCGCTTTGCGCGGCAGCGGTGCGGGGAGATTGTGGATGTGTGCAAGGACCAGCAGAAGCTGGAACAGATGGCGGTGCACAGGTTTGTGGATCTGTTTGTGATCTGAGGTTGTCTGTGCTGGCCTCTTCGCGGCTAAAGCCGCTCCCACAAGGTCCTGTACAGCCCTGGAAAACTGTGGGGGCCCTGTGGGAGCGGCTTTAGCCGCGAAAAGGCCGGTACAGGTTGAAACAAGAAAGCCCCGGCATTTCTGCCGGGGCTTTCTTTTACATCTTACAACTCAGCTTACGCCTGAACCACCGGGATCTTGGCGTTGGCTGCCGCTTCGCGGAACTCGGCGATCTGGTCGAAGCTCAGGTAGCGGTAAACGTCGGCAGCCATGCTGTCGATGTCTTTCGCGTACTGCATGTACTCTTCGACGGTCGGCAGCTTGCCGATGATCGAAGCGACAGCAGCCAGCTCGGCCGATGCCAGGTACACGTTGGTGGCGTCGCCCAGACGGTTCGGGAAGTTACGGGTCGAGGTGGAGACCACGGTCGAACCGGTCTGCACACGTGCCTGGTTACCCATGCACAGCGAGCAGCCTGGCATTTCCATGCGCGCACCGGCCTTGCCGTAGATGCCGTAGTAGCCTTCTTCGGTCAGCTGGTGAGCGTCCATCTTGGTTGGCGGAGCCAGCCACAGACGGGTCGGGATACCGCCCTTGACCTTGTCCAGCAGTTTGCCGGCAGCGCGGAAGTGACCGATGTTGGTCATGCACGAACCGATGAATACTTCGTCGATCTTCTCGCCCTGTACCGAAGACAGCAGGCGGGCATCGTCCGGGTCGTTCGGCGCGCAGAGCACAGGCTCTTTCACTTCGGCCAGGTCGATTTCGATGATTTCGGCATATTCGGCATCGGCGTCGGCCGACAGCAGCTCAGGCTTGGCCAGCCAGGCTTCCATGGCCTGGGCGCGGCGCTCCAGGGTGCGGGCATCGCCGTAGCCTTCGCCGATCATCCAGCGCAGCAGGGTGATGTTGGACTGCAGGTACTCGGCGATGGCCTTCTCTGGCAGCTTGATAGTGCAGCCGGCAGCGGAACGCTCGGCCGAGGCGTCGGACAGCTCGAAGGCTTGCTCGACGGTCAGATCGTTCAGGCCTTCGATCTCCAGGATGCGGCCGGAGAAGATGTTCTTCTTGCCCTTCTTCTCGACGGTCAGCAGGCCCTTCTGGATGGCGTAGTAAGGGATGGCGTGGACCAGGTCACGCAGGGTGATGCCTGGCTGCAGTTTGCCCTTGAAGCGCACCAGCACGGACTCTGGCATGTCCAGTGGCATGACGCCGGTGGCGGCGGCGAAGGCCACCAGGCCGGAACCGGCCGGGAACGAGATGCCGATCGGGAAGCGGGTGTGCGAGTCTCCACCGGTACCCACGGTGTCAGGCATCAGCATGCGGTTCAGCCAGCTGTGGATGATACCGTCGCCCGGGCGCAGCGACACGCCGCCACGGGTGCGGATGAAGTCTGGCAGGGTGTGGTGGGTGGTGACGTCGATTGGCTTCGGATAGGCCGCGGTGTGGCAGAACGACTGCATCACCAGGTCAGCGGAGAAGCCCAGGCACGCCAGGTCTTTCAGCTCGTCGCGGGTCATCGGGCCAGTGGTGTCCTGGGAACCGACGGTGGTCATCTTCGGCTCGCAGTAAGTACCTGGGCGCACGCCCTTGCCTTCCGGCAGGCCGCAGGCACGGCCGACCATTTTCTGTGCCAGGGTGAAGCCCTTGCCCGAATCGGCAGGCTGCTCTGGCTTCTTGAACAGTTCGGAAGTACCCAGGCCCAGCTCGGCGCGGGCTTTTTCGGTCAGGCCACGGCCGACGATCAGCGGGATGCGGCCGCCAGCGCGGACTTCATCCAGCAGCACTTCGGTTTTCAGCTCGAAAGAGGTGACCAGCTCGTCGCTACCGTGACGGCGCACTTCGCCCTTGAACGGGTAAACGTCGATGACGTCGCCCATGGCCAGGTTGGTGCAGTCGAATTCGATCGGCAGGGCGCCGGCGTCTTCCATGGTGTTGTAGAAGATCGGGGCGATCTTGGTGCCGAAGCAGAAGCCACCGGCGCGCTTGTTCGGTACGTACGGGATGTCGTCGCCGAAGAACCACAGCACCGAGTTGGTGGCGGATTTACGCGAGGAACCGGTACCGACCACGTCACCGACGTAGGCAACCGGGAAACCCTTGGCCTTGACGGCTTCGATCTGGGCCAATGGGCCGACCGAACCAGGCTGCTGCGGCTCGATGCCGTCGCGGGCCATTTTCAGCATGGCCAGGGCGTGCAGCGGGATGTCAGGGCGCGACCAGGCGTCCGGGGCAGGGGACAGGTCGTCGGTGTTGGTTTCGCCAGGCACCTTGAACACGGTCAGGGTGTATTTGTCGGCAATGGCCGGACGCGAGGTGAACCACTCGCCGGCAGCCCAGGATTCCAGCACGGCCTTGGCGTGAACGTTGCCGGCCTTGGCTTTTTCGGCCACATCGTGGAAGGCATCGAACATCAGCAGGGTGTGCTTGAGCTGTTCGGCCGCGACGGCGCCCAGTTCGGCGTCATCCAGCAGTGCGACCAGCGTTTCGATGTTGTAGCCGCCCTGCATGGTACCCAGCAGTTCGGTGGCGTGCTTGCGGTCGATCAGAGGCGACTTGGTTTCGCCCTTGGCGACGGCAGAGAGGAAAGCGGCCTTGACGTAGGCAGCTTCGTCGACCCCTGGTGGTACGCGGTGGGTGATCAGGTCTACGAGGAAGGCTTCTTCGCCGGCCGGCGGGTTTTTCAGCAGCTCGACCAGGCCTGCAGTTTGTTCGGCGTTCAGCGGCTGGGGCACGATGCCCAGGGCGGCACGCTCTTCGATGTGTTTGCGGTAGGCTTCAAGCACAGTTATTACCCTCATCAGTGGTCCCTAAAGGGAGTCCGGGACGCTCATCCAGCATTCAATGCACCCATGCGCTGCCACGGCTTTGTGGGCCGCCCAACCAGGGTCGCAAAGAATCCTTACAGAAGCTGCTTTCAAAGTTTTACGCCAGCAGAACGGGGAGCTGATGAGGGCTGGCACGGGCATGCGAGGGATGCATGGCCCGGGCCAACGCCGTTCTACCGGATGAACTGTGCTCGTGACGCTTTGAAAACAGCTTCCAACGGACATTGTTGCCTTTGAAAAGGCGGGATGATTCTACGGCAAAAAATGCCCGAAGGTAAGGCGGCGAAGATGACTTTAACGAGTGACCCTGGTTAGACAAAGGGCTAACATGAGCCCGTGTTCCACCGCCAAGCTGTTGTTTTTCATGTCCAACAAGTCCATCAAGACCCCTTGCGTCGGCCTGTGCTCCACGGTGTACGGAGACACGGTGTGCCGTGGCTGCAAGCGTTTTCACCATGAAGTGATCAACTGGAACGGCTACGACGATGCGCAAAAGCGCGCCGTGTGGCTGCGTCTGGAGCAGTTGCTGGTGCAGGTGATGATGGCCAAGGTGGAGGTGTTCGACAAAGGGCTGCTGCGCCAGCAACTGGAGCAGCGTTCCATTCGCTTTGTCGAGCAGCAGTCGGAATATTGCTGGGCGTACCAGCTGATTGCCCGCGGGGCGCGGATGATCCGTGACCTGGAAGCCTATGGCATGGTGCTGCTGCCGGAGTTTCGCGACTGGGAGCTGCCGCAGTTGCGCGACGCCATCGACCGGGAGTTCTTCTTGCTGTCCGAGGCGCATTACCAGCGCTACATCGCCCCGGCCTTCCTGCAGCAGGCTTTGGAGTAGGCCGTTTCCTGCTGATTCAGGATGGCATTGCTCGCGTAGTGTCCGGCGTTTCCCATGTTCAGGAAACGCCCATGAGTGACTATGTCTACCATCCGCAATTTTCTTTTCTGGCCCGCTGCTGGTGGCAGCTGAGCGATGAATTCCTGCACCCCGACCAGTGGGACGCTTCGACCGCCAAGCTTGCTCCCATGTGGCTGCATTATGGTGGGGCCGCGATTCACAACGACCACTGGTACAGGTATCTGCGGGCCGAGCCCGAGGGCTCCGGGCCATTGAGGCTGGAGCCGGGGAACTTCACCTCGTCCAGTCATGTTTATGGCGAGCTGTTCTGGTTTGGCGCCTATGTCAGCGGTTCGGACCGGACCGGGGCAACGCTGCGCTATGAAATGCGGCCCTATGACCGGAACTGGAAACCGCTGAACCGGATCGTCCACAGTAACTCGAGTACGCTGTCAGGCTATGCAGGCGTCAAGGACCAGCGCGAGGCGCCGGCCGGGCGCCAGCGTCTGACTGACCCGCAGCACCTGTGGAACTTGTCGGGTATCAACCACAAGGACATCAAGCGCGGGGCGCGGTTATGCAATGTTGTTCTGGTCAACGCCGCCGGGCAACGGGCCAGGCGCTTCTCCAACCAAGGGGCGAGGCTGATAAACACACTGACCGGCCAGCCAGGTCTGATGGCCCTGGAAGTACTGGACTACGCCCATGAAGCGCGTGAGGTCGCTTGGGGTTCGGGCCTGCAGCGTACGGGCAGTAGTTATGCGTTCAAGGCAGAGCACAGCTTCATCGCCCGTTTGTGGTGGCGGCCCGACCCGATACCAGCCGCCTCGACCGGCTCGACGGACGGCCTGCAGGGCCTGGTGGCAGCTCGCTTTGACGAGGGCTGGGAGTGGAACCCGAGGGCAAGGTTGAGTGTGGAGCAGACCGATGTTTTGAGCACGCGCTGGCGCGGCGATGAAACCCGCCCGGCATGCGAGCGTTTCTGGTTTGCTGCCTACATCGAGAACGGGGAGTATGCGTATGAGATCTGGCCGCTTGACGAGCGTGGTCGGCGCCTGAATTTCACGCTGCGCAAACAGCAGGGCTGGACCACAAGCCTGGCGCAGCGCTGGCAGTCGGATCGTGCGAAGGCGGATTTTCTCTGGCATCTGGACGGGTTGGACCCGGTTGCCCTGCAGGTGGGGGCAACAGTGACCAACGTGAAACTCAGGCACAGCAGTGGCCGAGTCATGAAGCTGGCCGATCGTAGCGAGCGCCGGCTGGGTACGGAGGAGCTGGGTGACGAAGGATCCCTGGCCGTGCAGGTGGTGGAAACCTCAGCCAGGTTCTAGGGGCGGGTGCAAGGGCGCTTGCACAGCGCCCCTGCCGGGGTTCAGTCGCCGCTGTACTCGCAGCCACTGGTGCAGGTCTCGTGGATGCGGACCTTCGACAGTTCCGGCAGCAGCGGCTTGACCTGGTCCCAGATCCACTTGGCGATCACTTCGCTGGTGGGGTTTTCCAGGCCCGGGATGTCGTTCAGGTAGTTGTGGTCCAGCTGCTCGTAGATCGGCTTGAAAATCGCCTTGATTTCGGCGAAGTCGCGGATCCAGCCGGTGTGCGGGTCCAGCGGGCCGGTCAGGTGCAGGCCGACCTTGAACGAGTGGCCGTGCAGGCGGCCGCATTTGTGCCCGGCAGGTACGTGTGGCAGGCGGTGGGCCGACTCGAATGTAAATTCTTTAAAAATTTCCACGCTGTCATAACTCTGTGTGAATCAAGAATGCGCGCAGTCTACCAGCATGGCCGCTACAAGGCTTGCAGCCGTTCATGCAACCGCCCGGTGGCAATCAGCTCCAGCAGTTCGTCGCCCAGCCGCTGGCTCTCGGCAATGGCCTTGTACCAGTAGCGCTTGCGGCCAGGCGCATCGCCCATGAAACGCTTGAAGTCGTTGCGGTCGGGCAGCTTGCCGTAGGGCAGCGCCGCCAGGTACTGCGGCGATGGCGCCATCAGCAGCACGTTCTGCAGGCGGGTGGCATCGCCCTTGCGCCAGGGCAGGGCCTTGTCGAACCAGCCGGGTACGACCTTGTCGGTGAAGTGCGGGTACAGCACCAGGTCATCGCCGCGGTAGGGCAGGTCGAGGTGGTAATCGAGCAGGCCGCCGTCGCGGTAGGTGCCTGCACCGGCGCCGGGGATGTCTTTTACGCCTTCCATGACCATGGGAATGGAACCCGAGGCGAGCAGGGCATGACGCAGGTTGGCCAGGTCCAGCGGCAGGCAGCGCGAGGGGAAGTCGGTCAGCGTGTCGAGCGGCGGTGCGGCGCGGTCGTCGTGCAGGATGATGCGCTCGAAGTGCCGGGCCAGGCGCGAACGGCCGAGCAGGTTGCTGGCAATCACCGAACCCAGGCCGAGGCCGAGGCGGCCGCGATGGTCGTGGGCGAGCTGGCCATGGCTCTTTACCACCAGTATGTTCAGGCGATAGTGCGGGTTGGCCAGCAGCTGGCCGTCGCGGCCTTGCAGCAGGTTATCGAGCATGTGTTGGCAGCTGCGGCTGATTTCGGCCGGGGTGACGCCCTTGGCGAAATCCTGCTCGGTGTACAGTTCGCCCAGGCGACGGATGCCGGCGACCGGGTCGTCGAGGCAGGCACTGGCGAAGCGCCAGGCGCCGATCGAGGCACCGATTAGCGCACGTTGGCGTGGTGCCGACGGTAGCCATTCACCGAACAGCGCCAGGTCCAGGCCCTGGATACCCAGCGGCTTCGGCCCGCCCGCCGCACCCGGCAGCACACCGACATCGGCCGCCTGCAGGCCGCGCTCGCGGACCTGCCGCAGGGCACGTTGGCCGGCCTTGAAGGTCAGGGCGGGGTATTTGATGTGAATGGCGCTCATGGCGGACCTCTTGGGCGGCAGGCGGGTCATTGTAAAGGTTTCAAGGCTTACACAGGACCTGCAGGAGCCCTGTGATGAACCTGTGAGAGCTGCGCTATCATGGCGCCAGTTGTTTTCAGGTTGAATTAAGGACCGGCGGGTAATCTTAACCCCATAGACAACTTGCACAGTTCTCAGGAGAGAAGAACGATGAAAACCTTGACTGCCCTGTTCACCGTCGCCGCCGCCCTTGCCCTGGGCGCCCATTCCGCCATCGCCAAGGACGTGCAGCCCGACGAAGTGGTCAAACTGGTCAACGCCAAGACCGTCAAGTCGCTGGACGAGCTCAAGGCAGCCGCCGTGGCCAAGCACCCGGGCGCCACCGTCACCGACTCGGAGCTTGAAGACGAGTACGGCCGTTATATCTACAAAGTCGAGCTGCGCGACACCCAGAACGTCGAATGGGACGTGGCGCTGGACGCCAAGACCGGTGAAGTGCTGAAGGACGAGCGGGACAACTGATGATCCACGTACCGCGGCCGGCGCGCTACCTCGCGCTGGCCCTGCTGGCCGTCTGTTCCCTGGCCGCCGGCCGCGACCTCGACCAGGACGAAGCTCTGGAACTACGCCAGAAGGGCATCATCCTGCCGCTCGAACACCTGCTGGAAACCGCCCTGGGGCGTCACCCCGGGGCGCGTCTGCTGGAGGCAGAGCTGGAAGAAGACGACGATCGCTACGCATACGAAGTCGAGTTGCTGACGGCTGAAGGCGTGGTGCGCGAGATCAAGCTCGACGCCAGTAGCGGTGCCCTGCTCAAAGACGAGGAAGACGACTGAATGCGCCTGTTGCTTGTCGAGGACAATGTGCCGCTGGCCGATGAACTGACCGCTGGCCTGCAGCGCCAGGGCTACGCCGTGGACTGGCTGGCCGACGGCCGCGACGCGGTGTACCAGGGCCAGAGCGAACCCTACGACCTGATCATTCTGGACCTTGGCCTGCCGGGCTTGCCGGGGCTGGAAGTGCTGGCCCAGTGGCGCGCTGCCGGTATGGTCACGCCGGTGTTGATCCTTACCGCCCGTGGCTCGTGGGCCGAGCGTATCGAAGGGCTGAAGGCCGGGGCGGATGACTACCTGAGCAAACCCTTCCACCCCGAAGAACTGCAACTGCGCATCCAGGCGTTGTTGCGCCGAGCCCGTGGCCTGGCCAACCAGCCGACGCTGGAAGCGGCTGGCCTGCAGCTGGACGAAAGCCGACAGTGCGTGAACCGTGATGGCGTGGATATCCAGCTGACCGCCGCGGAGTTCCGCCTGCTGCGCTACTTCATGCTGCATCCGCAGCAGATCCTGTCCAAGAGCCACCTGGCCGAACACCTCTACGACGGTGAAACCGAGCGCGACTCCAACGTGCTGGAGGTGCACGTCAATCACTTGCGGCGCAAGCTGGGCCGCAGCGTCATCGAGACCCGCCGCGGGCAAGGCTACATCTACGCCGGGAGCGCCGCGTGAAGTCGATCCAGGCGCGCCTGAGCCTGGGCCTGGTGGCGGTGCTGGTAGTGGTTGGCCTGGTGCTGGCGCAGCTGACCTTGTGGTTGTTCGAGGTCGGCCTGCAGCGCTACCTGGAAAACGGCTTGCGCAAGGAAAGCGAAAACCTGCTGGTGGCCCTTGTGCGCGGGCCTTCAGGCCTGCAGCTGGATGAGCGGCGAATTTCGGCTGCGTACCAGCGGCCGTTCTCCGGCTATTACTTCCGCATAGATTTCGATAAAGGTACCTGGCGTTCCCGCTCGCTGTGGGATCTGGACATGCCCAAACCCGCCGTGCCAGGCCTTTCCGACAGCCACGAACTCGGCCCGGAAGGCCAGCAGCTGCTGGCCCTGCGTGCCGATTACCGGCGCCTGGGCCAGGATATCTCTATCAGCGTGGCACAGGATTATTCGCCGGTCCGCGAAGGTTTCCGGCGCCTGCAGCAGATCGGCTTGGGCATGGGTTTGGTGGCGCTGATCCTGGTGCTGGTGTTGCAGCGCATCACCGTGACCCGCTCGCTGCGACCACTGGAACGGGCACGCCAGCAGATCGCCCAGTTGCAGCAGGGCCAGCGCTCGCAACTGGATGCCGAAGTGCCCAGCGAACTGGCGCCGCTGGTGGGGCAGATCAACCATTTGCTGAGCCATACCGAAGACAGCCTGCGCCGCTCGCGCAATGCCCTGGGCAACCTGGGCCATGCACTGAAGACGCCGCTGGCGGTGTTGCTGAGCCTGGCCTCCAGCGAGCGCCTGAGGGACCTGCCAGATGTTCGTGCGCAGATGCGCGAGCAGTTGGAGCAGATTCAGCAGCGCCTGGCGCGTGAGCTGAACCGTGCGCGTCTGGCGGGGGATGCGCTGCCCGGCGCGCAGTTCGACTGCGACGTAGAGCTGCCAGGGTTGCTGGGGACGCTGGGCATGATCCATGGCGAGGGCCTGCTGCTGGCCAGGGATGTGCCGCCCGGGCTGCTGCTGCCGTGGGACCGCGAGGACTTTCTGGAGCTGCTCGGCAACCTGCTGGACAACGCCTGCAAGTGGGCCGACAGCGAGGTACGGCTGGGTATTGCGCCGAATGCCGAGGGCTACCAGGTGTGGGTCGATGACGATGGCCCCGGTATCCCCGAGGGCCAGCGGCAACAGGTGCTGGAGCGCGGTTCGCGGCTGGACGAGCAGGTTGACGGGCACGGGCTGGGGCTGGGTATCGTGCGCGATATCGTTGAGGCTTGGGACGGGCGCCTGGCGCTGCTGGATAGCCCCCTGGGCGGCTTGCGGGTGAGCATCGACTTGCCGCGCAAGGCTCGGTAATACCGGGGCCCTGTGGGAGCGGGTTTACCCGCGAGCACCGGCGAAGCCGGTGCCATGCACCGTGTCGCATTCTTCGCGGGTGAACCCGCTCCCACAGGTTGCGCGGTGCGCTTGTGGAATTTGCTGGCCATATCACCACTGCAAAAAAATTGCAGTGCAGGCGCATTTTTTTGAATTAGCCCAATCCCACCCCGCCCGGCAAAATCCCCCCACGAAACCCTGCGGTTTCCATCTCTCCACGGACGGAGCCCCTTGTGCTATTGCAACCGCAATACGAGGCCCAGGCCAACTCGGATGGGCTTTCTTTTTAACCAGAAAAACCACAGATTCCTATTACCTACATGTCTGCCTCGCGTTCCGAAAGTCGTCTGCAGCGGCTGTTGCCAGCGCCCCTGAATATTCCCCCCAAAGAATGGTTGCGTGCCGGTATCGGCGCGCTGCTCGGCCTGTTCCTCGCCGGCTGGCTGACCAGCATGGCCTATGGCCCCGGCATCGCTTTGCACCTGCTCGGCCCGCTGGCGGCTTCGGCCGTACTGGTGTTCGCCGTGCACTCCGGCCCGCTGGCCCAGCCCTGGCCTGTGCTGGGCAGCTACGCAGTGGCCGGCGTGGTCGGCCTGGCCATGCGTCAGGGCTTCGGCCCGGAACTGTGGGTGGCTGCCGCCGCCCTGGGTATCTCGATCCTGATGATGTGCCTGCTGCGCTGCCTGCACCCACCGGGTGGCGGGGTGTCGGTGAGTGCGGTGCTGGCCGACTCGGGGCTGACCGCCATGGGCGACCACCTGTTGGAGCCAGTGCTGCTCAACGTACTGATCCTGGTAACGGTGGCGATCCTCTACAACCGCCTCACCGGTGTGCGCTACCCGAAAGGCGCGGTGCCGCGCAAGGACCTGCACCACACCCATGACCCGCTGCCCAGCGAGCGGGTCGGCATCCGTGGGGAAGACCTGGACCAGGCCCTGGAAGAACTGGGCGAGTTCGTCGACGTCACCCGTGACGAACTGGAACGCATCATCCTGGCCACCGAGCAACACGCGCTGCAGCGAAGCCTCGGCGGCATCACCGCAGCCTCGGTGATGTCCCGCGACGTGCAGTTCGCCACCCCCGACACCACCCTGGAGCAGGCCTGGAAAATGCTGGCCAACCACCACCTGAAAACCCTGCCGGTGCTGCAGCAGGGCAAGCTGGTGGGGATAGTCAGCCTCAGCGACCTGGTCGGCCCGGCCATGCAGCGTGGCCGCTTCAGTTGGCGCGGGTTGTTCGGCCGCAAGGCGGTGCGCATGGAGCAGGTGATGAGCCGTCGGGTAATCAGCGTCAGCAGCCAGCACCCCCTGGAGCGCTTGCTGCCATTGCTGTGCGAACAGGGCCTGCATTGCCTGCCGGTGCTCGATGCCGACCAGCTGGTGGGGGTGATCACCCAGACCGACCTGATCGCCGGCCTCAAGCGCCAGTTGCTCAGCAAGGCCGAGGTTTCAGATAACCGGGTCCCAGCGTTGTGACCAGTCGCTGGCGTCGGCGGCCACCAGCCTGCGCAGGATGGCGAAGGCCTGTTGCAGGGCTTCGCTGTCGCGTTTGCGCGGGTACACCAGGAAGGTCGGGTAGGTGAACTCTGGCGCCTGCGGTACCCGCTCGAACACCCCGCTGTCCAGATAGGCCTGCACCACCCGCGTACGGAAGTAGCCACTGCCGCCCTGGTCGAGTATGAACTGCAAGGCCAGCGGGCCCAGGTTGAAACTCAGCGCCGGGCGCGCGCAGTCGGGCAGGGCGGCATCGTGCTGGCGACGGAAGGCCTCGCCCCAGTCGATATAGATATACGGGTCTGGCTGGTCGACCCGGCGCACGCGGATCAGCTTCTCCTCCATCAACTGCTCCACCTGCAGGCCCGGGCCGTAGGTCGGCTGGTAGACCAGCGCGGCGTCCAGCAGGCCCATCTCGACCTTGCGCAGCAGCGATTCGCCGTCGCTCACCTCGCTGCGGATGGCATGGCTGGGCAGTTCGCGGTGCAGGGCACTGACCCAGTCGAGCAGCATCGGGTTGCCCAGGCTCACCTCGCCGCCCACGTGCAGCACTTGCTGGCAGCCTTCGGGCAGCGGCAGGTCGCGGCGCGCCGCTTCCCAGGTTTGCACCATCTGGTTGGCGTAACTGACGAATGCCTCGCCATCGCTGGTCAGGCTGGCGCCGTTGCGGCTGCGCACGAACAGCTGGCAGCCCAGTTGCTGCTCCAGGCGCTGCACCCGTGCGCTGATCGCGGTCTGTGACACGAACAGGCGTTCGGCGGCGGCGACCAGGCTGCCGCAACGCACGATTTCCAGAAAGGTACGGGCCTGATCGATGTCCATGAGCTGCTCGGTAGCTGAAGGGAGGCCTATTCTAGAAGCTTTGCACCGTTGTGGGGCGTTTTTGCATTGTCTGCAAATTTGCAGGTCGGTTGTGACTTTAGTCCCATGGCGGCGTGGGTGTAGCGGTCCATACTCAAGTTTCGCCCTTCAATAACAACAAGTACCGGGTTTCTTTCGATATGAGCTACCAGCACAGCTACGCCCATTCCATTTCCGACCCTGCCGCTTTCTGGGCGGAACAGGCCGCACACCTGGCCTGGCACCGCAAGCCTGCCCTCACGCTGCAAGGCAATGCCGACGGCACTCACCGCTGGTTTGCCGATGGTCGCCTGAACAGCTGCTACCTGGCCCTCGATCACCAGATCGAGCAGGGCCGTGGCGAGCAACTGGCGCTGATCTACGATTCGCCGGTGACCGGCGTACAACAGGCCTACACCTACCACCAGTTGCGTGACGAGGTGGCGCGCCTGGCCGGTTTGTTGCGCCAGTTGGGGGTGAACAAGGGCGATGGCGTGATCATCTACATGCCCATGGTGCCGCAGGCGGCCATGGCCATGCTGGCCTGCGCGCGCATTGGCGCAGTTCACTCGGTGGTGTTCGGTGGCTTTGCCGCCAACGAACTGGCCTTGCGTATCGATGATGCCCGGCCGACGCTGCTGCTGACGGCGTCCTGCGGGCTGGAGTTCGATCGGGTAATCGAATACAAGCCGCTGGTCGACCGTGCCCTGCAACTGGCCCGCCACCAGCCGCGCAACGTGCTGGTGCTGCAGCGGCCGCAGGCGCGTGCCCAGCTGCTGCCAGGCCGTGACCTGGACTGGCAGGCGGCATTGGCCAAAGCCGAACCGGTGGCACCGGTGGAGCTGGATGCGGGCGACCCGCTTTACATCATGTACACCTCTGGCACCACCGGCAAACCCAAGGGCATCGTGCGGGAAAACGGCGGCAATGCCGTGGCGCTGTGCTACGCCATGCGCCATATCTACGGCATGCAGGCCGGTGATGTGTGGTGGGGCATTTCCGACGTGGGCTGGGTGGTCGGCCATTCGCTGATCGTCTATGGGCCACTGATGAGCGGCTGCACCACGGTGTTCTACGAAGGCAAGCCGATCCGCACCCCGGACGCTTCAGCCTACTGGCGGGTGGTGGAGCAATACAAGGTCAACGCGTTGTTCTGCGCGCCCACCGCCATGCGCGCCATCCGCAAGGAAGACCCGGAGGGTGAGCTGATCCGCAAGCACGACCTGAGCTCGCTGCGCCAGTTGTTCCTGGCGGGCGAAAAACTGGATTCCAGCACCCACGAATGGCTGGAACGGGTCAGTGGCAAGCCGGTGCACGACCATTGGTGGCAGACCGAAACCGGCTGGCCGGTCACCGCGCCCTGCGTAGGGCTGGAAGGCAGCGCGGCGAAGCCGCGGTCGAGCAACCGGGCGGTGCCGGGCTACCACGTGCGCGTGCTGGATGACGAGGGCCACCTGCTGGGGCCGAACCACCAGGGCTCGATCGTTATCGCCCTGCCGTTGCCGCCCGGGTGCAGCCAGACGCTGTGGGGCGACCACGAGCGTTACCTGCAGGCTTACCTGCGTACCTACCCGGGGTATTACCACACCGGCGATGGCGGCTACCTGGACGATGATGGCTTCGTCTACATCATGGGGCGCACGGATGACGTGATCAACGTGTCCGGGCATCGGCTGTCCACCGGTGAGATGGAGGACCTGGTGGCGCGCCACCCGGCGGTGGCCGAGTGCGCGGTGATTGGCGTGCATGACGAGATCAAGGGGCAGGTGCCGTTGGCTCTGGTGGTGCTCAAGGATGGCGAGGGTATTGCCGAGTCGCAGTTGCTGGTAGACCTGGTGGGCAGCGTGCGCGAGGAAATTGGCGCGTTGGCGTGTTTCAACCGGGTGCGGCTGGTCAAGCGCTTACCCAAGACCCGCTCCGGGAAAATTCTGCGGGCGGTGCTACGCAAGATTGCCGACGGGCAGGACTATGTGCCGCCTTCGACCCTGGATGACCCGGCAGTGCTGGGGGAGATCGAGGCGGTGCTGGCGGATTTGCCCAGGGCTGGCTGAGGGTTTGACCTTGCCGGCCTCTTCGCGGGCGTGCCCGCGAAGAGGCCAGTCCAGGCAATGCAGTTCTAGGGGGCAACCTGATGCAGCTGCCCCAACCGGCTACGGGTACGCATCAGGTCGGCGAGCGGCCCACCCAGGCTTTCCTCCAGCGGCCGTTTGCCGATCACCATCACCTGCCTATCCTGGTCATACAGCACATCCACCAGGTTGACGAAGCGCTGCTGCGCGGCCAGTGAACATTCCGCCAGATCATCCAGCCCATCGACGATCCATTCATCGTACTCCCCGGCCAGCACCAGATAGTCGATGACCGCCGTGGCCTTCTCGCACAGGTCTTCAAAGGCAAATACCACCCGCCGGCCATCGATGGCCAGCGCGCGCAGCGGGCGCTTGTTCACTTCCAGCATCACTGGCTGTTCGTCCGGTACCCTCAGCGCCTGGCGCTGTGCCGCATTACCCGGCCATACATAGTGGCCTTGGGTGAAACGCTGATGCTGGCGGTTGGCTGGCAAGCTGCGAAAATCGGTGTCGCCAGCCACTTCGAGCACTTCCATCGAACTGTTGATCAGGCGGATCACTGGCAGGAAGCGCTCGTGGTACAGCGGGTTGGGCAGCAGCCCTTCGGGCGCATAGTTGGAGGTCACCAGCAAGAACACGCGGCGGGCGAACAGCGCGTTGAACAGGCGGGTGAGTAGCATGGCATCGCCAATGTCATGCACATGGAATTCGTCGAAGCACAGCACCTGGCAATCGCCCAGCAGTTCGTCGAGGGTCGCGCCCAGCGCGTCGTCCAGCGCTCGGTGGCGGTGCATGCCCTGGTGCAGGCGGGCAAAGAAGTCATGGAAGTGCAGGCGCCGCTTGGCCTGCACTGGCACGGCCTCAAAAAAGCCATCGAGTAGCCAGCTCTTGCCGCGGCCCACCGAGCCGTACAGGTACAGGCTGCGCGGCTGGCCCTGTTCGAGCTGCGCCAGTTGCTCGGCCATGCAGTGGATCACCCGGCGTTGGCCGTTGCTAAGCTGGTAACCGCGGCTGTTCGCCTTGTCCTCGAACCAGTCGAGCAGTTCGCGCTGGTTGGTGGCGGCGCCGCGCAAGCGTTGGCCAAGCTGGCGTAGCGGGGTAGGAATCCAGGCAGACAAAAGCAAAGCTCCTTGGCGATGGCGGGCAGCGTGCAGCTTGCCCAAGGGCGGCCATTTTGACTAATACAGAAAGTGCGCGGCAATTATCGCCTGACGAGATAGGTAGGCCATGCAGGCGTACAGTAAAGGCATGGAACCGTTGCGAGGAGGAGTGAGCATGCGCGCCGACTTTGATCTGGAGCGCTTCGTCGAGGCGCAGAACCGGGTGTATGACCAGGTAATGCAGGAGCTGCAGGCCGGGCGCAAGCGCAGCCACTGGATGTGGTACGTGTTCCCGCAGCTCGATGGCCTCGGCCACAGTGCCATGGCCGAACGTTATGCGCTGGCCGGAATCGACGAGGCCCGGGCCTACCTGGCTCATCCGCTGCTTGGCCCGCGCCTGGAAGCCTGCGTGACCGCACTGCTGCAGCACGGCGACAAGAGTGCCCGCGAAATCCTCGGTAGCCCCGACCATCTCAAGTTGCGCTCGTGCCTGACCCTGTTCGCCCGGGCAGCGCCTGACAACCCGTTGTTCCAGTTTGCGCTGGTGCAGTTCTACGACGGTGAGCCGGACGCCCTGACCTTGGCCATGTTGTCGGGTTAGCTCAGGGCTTGTGCTGAAGCTGGCGTTCGATCATGTACTTCACGGCCAGCCGGCGCTCCTTCAGGCGGCGCAGGTCCTCATCTTCGAAGTTGCCAGCCGAGATCGACTCGGCGGCCAGCACCTGGTTGTCGATGTCCATGTACTCGTCCAGCAGCCGGTCCAGCTCCTTGTCCTCCTGACGGCGTTGCTGGACGATTTCGCGCGGGTAGTGCAAGTCCTGGTAAAGATCGTGGGAAACAGGCATGGAGTCCTCCTTGGTCAATGCAGTTGGTTCATCTGATTGGAAGGGAGGAATGCGATTGTGTTGAAGCCAAGCGGGGGGAAAACGACGGATGGTCGCTGCGCCAACCGCGAAAATGACTAACTCGCTGTTTTTTGGTAATTTTTTTTCATCAGGGGGTTCACAGACCGAAAGTTTGTTGTTAAAGTGCCGCGCATTCCAAGACAACAACCCAGTTGTCACTCAGTTGGAATTGTCAGAGCAGCAAACGCTGCATCCGATACAGGGGCGTCGCCAAGCGGTAAGGCAGCAGGTTTTGATCCTGCCATGCGTTGGTTCGAATCCAGCCGCCCCTGCCATTTTCTTGTTTCAAACGTATATCGGTCCGGTGCTTGGAAAGACAAGCGCTGGGCTTTGTCGTTTCTGCCTTTTGCATCCATATGCAGCCCTTCCTTCCGCTTTATCACTAATACAAAAAAAGTGGCTTGATGCCAGCACTGTGATACCACCTCGCTGCTACGCTCAGATCAGCAGACATCGACAAGGATAATAAGGTGACGGAGCGTTCCCTGGCCGCCCTGTTGGGCCTCATGTTGAGCAGTGGTGCCATGGCGACGGACTTCCTGGTGGAGGTACGGGTGCTGGTGCAGCGCGGCTGCATGCTGGTCAGCCAGCCCCGCGATGCTGGTGCACAGGCGCTGGGGCGGATCGACATGGGCGCTGCTGCGCGGCTGGATGGCCCTGGCGCGCCGCTTAGCGGCGTTCTGTTGAGCCAGCGCCCGCCACGCCTGGAGTGCAATCCCGACACCCCGTACCAGGTCCGCGTCGACGGTGGTCAGCATGGCGGCGTCGGCGAGCTGCGTTTCCTGGCCAGCGACGATGACAAGGCCCGGCCCATCCCTTATCGCCTTTACCGCGACGCCGCCTGGCGCGAACCATTGGCGGTGAATGTGGCGCATTCGGCGCGGGTGCCGGACAGCGGCTCGGTCGAGCTGCCGCTGTATGCACGGATCGGCAAGCTGGCCTGGGTACCGCACGCAGGTATGTATGCCGACCTGCTCAAAGTCACCGTCACCTGGTAGGGATGCCAACATGCACAAGGACGCGACGCCATGAATCGCACCTCTATCCTGCTGCTTACCCTGGGCCCGCTGCTGGTGCCCGGCGGTGCCGCGCATGGCACCAGCACCGGTTTCATCCAGGCGCGGCTGGTAATCAGCGCGGCTTGCCAGGTCAGCAGCAACGAGACGCAACCGACAGTGGTGGGCAACCCGGGGGTGCTGGACTTCGGCGAGCGCGGTCCGCACTGGGACCAACCGCTGCGTAGCCAGGTCGATGATGTGAGGGGTGAGGGCAGCCTGCAGATCAGCTGCACGCCCGAAGTACGGGCGTTCAACGTGCGCATCAACGGTGGCCTGAATGGCAGTGACGGCATACGGCGCCTGAGTAACGGCCGCGAGCTGATCCCTTATCAGCTGGCGATCGACCCAGGCGGCAACAGCCGCTACGGCATCGGCCAGGCGCGTGCCTTCACCATCAGCAGTACCCGGCAGATACCGATCCCCATCTACGGTGTGGTAGTGGCGCAACCGCGCGCGCTGCCGGCCGGGCTGTACCGTGACACCCTCAGGGTGACCCTGGACTGGTAACGACGCAAGGAGACTTCGATGCGAATGAACCTTTCACGCTGCATCCTCGCCGGTCTGGGCCTGGCGCTGGCCTCCCAGACCCAGGCCGCCACGACCGGGACCATCGACTCAACGCTGACCTTGACCGCGGCGTGCCAGGTCAATGGCAGTTCAGGCACCTCGGGGGTTAGCTTTGGTGCCCTGGACTTCGGCACCAAGGACGCCCTGTTCACCACTGCCGACGCCCAGGTAATCGGCGGCGGAGGGGCGATGAGCATTCTCTGTTCGGCCGGCACGGTACCGGTGATCCGTGTCAGGGGCGGCCTCCACGATGGCCAGTCAGCCGGGGGCAACCGTGCGCTGGCGGATGGCGATGGAAACTTCGTGCCCTATGACTTCTATACCGATGCCGGGCACACGCAGCTGCTGGCTATCGACGACACCATCACCTTGCCAACCAGCAGTGGCGTGGCCCAGACCGTCAATCTGTATGGCCAGGCGCGCGGCAAGGAAGGCCTGCCGGCGGGGGTGTACACCGACACGGTGTCCGTCGAGTTGTCGTTCTGAACCATGCGCAGTTGGCTGGCGGGTGGCCTGAGCGGCCTCGGCGTGTTGCTGACCGCGCCCCTGGATGCGGCGACCACCAGCAGCTTCATGGTGACGGCGCAGATCGTCGCCGGGTGCCTGGTGGTGGGCGGTGTGAGCAGCTATGGGACGCTCGACTACGGCTCGCAATCGGCGCTGGCCACCGGGGTTCTCGCCACCTCGTTGGGCGGCACCACGGTGACCTTCCAGTGCACCCCGGGTGTGGCCTTGAGCATGAGCGTGGATGGCGGGCAGAACAGTGCCAGTGGCACACGCAACCTCAAGCGCACGGGCGGCACGCAGGTGCTGGCCTACCAGTTGTACCGGGATGCTGCCTACAGCCAGAGCCTGGGGATCGGCCAGAGCGTGGACGTGAGCTATACCGACCCGACGGCGATCAAGCTGCCGGTGTACGGGCGGGTCCAGCTGACCGGCACGCTGCAGGCAGGGACCTACACCGATGTGGTGCAAGTGACGGTGACCTGGTGAATACATCGGTACCAATGACCAGTATCCAAGGAGGGCTTCATGGGGGCAGGCGCGAAGTGGGCGCGTGGAATGATCGGAGCATTGTGGCTGGCGAGCGTGCCGGCCGGGGCGGCCACCTCGGTGCTGATCTGGCCGATCGACCCCGTGCTGGAGGCTGACCAGAAAGCCGGCGGACTGTGGCTGGAAAACCGCGGCACTGCACCGGCCAACCTGCAGGTGCGGGTGTTCGCCTGGCGCCAGGGTGACTACCAGGAACAGTACCAGGCGCAGCGCGAGATCATTGGCAGCCCGCCGGTGGCCAACATCGCTCCCGGGCAGAAGCAACTGATCCGCCTGACCCGCACCGGCCCTTCGCCAGTCGGCCAGGAGCAGGCCTACCGCATCATCATCGACGAGATCCCGCCCGCCATCCCGGCAGGCAAGGCCGAGCCCGGCACAACCGCGGCGATCCGCCTGCAGATGCGCTACTCGGTACCCCTGTTCGTCTACGGCGAAGGCCTGTGGGGCAAGGCCGACCCTGCGGGCAAGCGCAATGCCGAGGGCGTCGGCAAGCCGCAACTCAGTTGGCGCGCGGTGACCGTGCAGGGCAAGCCTTATGTGGAACTGCGCAATACCGGCCCGGTGCATGCACGCCTGACTGATGTGGTGGTGCAGCAGGGCAGCCAGAGCAAGCCACTGGCCGAGGGCCTGCTGGGCTATGTGCTACCGGGGGCCAGCATGCGCTGGCCGGCACCGCTGGCACCGAATGCCGGCAGTGTGCTGAAGGGGAGGGTGAACGGCCAGAGCAGTGCGGACGCCATCCGCCAAAGCCGATGAGCCTGCGCCTGAATGCCGCGCAGGGGCCTGGGAGGACCCGGCAATGGTTGGAAACCGTGTGTGGGGTGGCTGACGGCGACGGCGCACCGCTGGTGCCTGGGGCTGGCCCTGGTCGGCTCTGGCCTGGTGCTGGCCGACGACCTGCCGCCACCGCCCACCGAGCTGTCCGTCATCGCCGACGCCACGCTGTACCTCGAGCTGCTGGTGAACCAGATGCCCAAGGCTGAACTGGTGCCGGTGCAGCAGCGCGCCGGTCGGTTGTACCTGGACAGCGAGGTGTTGCGCGGGGCCGGTGTCTCGCTGCCGGGCAATCCCCAGGGCGAGGTGGTGCTGGAGACCATCGCGGGGCTGCACGCCGACTACGACAGCCAGAACCAGCGCCTGCTGCTGCAAGTGCCGCCGGCCTGGCTGCCCGACCAGCAACTGGGCGACCGCAACCTGTACCCGGCCAGCGATGCGCGCAGCAGTTTCGGCGCGTTGTTCAACTACGACCTGTACCTCAACGACACCGAAGACGGCGGCAGCTACCTGGCGGCCTGGAACGAACTGCGTCTGTTCGACAGCTGGGGTACGTTCTCCAGCACTGGCCAGTGGCGCCAGTCGTTCAATGGTGCGCCGGCCGACGACACGCGCCAGGGCTTCTTGCGTTACGACACCACCTGGCGCTTCACCGACGAGCAGCGCCTGCTGACCTACGAAGCCGGAGACCTGGTGACCGGCGCCTTGCCATGGACCAGCTCGGTGCGGGTCGGCGGTCTGCAATTGTCGCGCGATTTCGCTGCGCGACCCGACCTGGTCACCTACCCGTTACCGGCGTTCGCCGGCGAAGCGGCGGTACCGACCTCGCTGGACCTGTTCATCAATGGCTACAAGTCCAGCACCACCGAGTTGCAGCCGGGCCCCTACACATTGACCAACGTTCCGTTCATCAACGGCGCTGGGGAAGCGGTGGTGGTCACCACCGATGCCCTTGGCCGGCAGGTGTCGACCACCTTGCCGTTCTACGTCACCAGCAGCCTGCTGCAGCAGGGCCTTGCGGATTATTCGGTGGCGGCCGGTAGCCTGCGCCGTGACTACGGGGTGCGCGATTTTGCCTATGGCCCTGGGGTTGCCTCGGCCAGCCTGCGCTACGGGGTCAGCGACGTCTTCACCCTGGAGACCCATGCCGAAACCGCCGAATCGCTGATGCTGGGCGGCCTGGGCGGCAACATGCGCCTGGGCAACTTCGGCGTGCTCAACGCTGCCCTGGCGCAGAGCCGGTTCGATGGCGACAAGGGCCACCAGGTTACCCTCGGCTACCAGTACAACAGCCAGCGCATCGGCTTCAGCTACCAGCACCTGCAACGCTACGGCGACTACGCCGACCTGACCCGGGTCGACAGCCAGGACATACAGCTGAGCCAGCGTAGCGAACAGGTCACGTTGAGCCTGAACCTGAACGAATACGGCAGTATCGGCGCCGGCTACTTCGATGTGCGCGCCGGCGATGGCACGCGTACCCGGCTGATCAACCTGAGCTACAGCAGGCCGCTGTGGGGCAGCAGCAGCGTGTACCTGTCGGCCAACCGTGAAGTGGGAGACAGCCGGTGGGCGGTGCAGGCGCAACTGGTGATCCCGTTCGACCTGCATGGCACCCTGGCCCTGGGCATGGAGCGCAGCCAGGAAGGCGAGAGCCTGCAGCGGGTCAACTACAGCCGCGCGACGCCGGTGGGTGGTGGTGTCGGTTACAACCTGGGCTACGCCGCAGGTAGCGAGCGCGATGCTTACCACCAGGCCGATGTCACCTGGCGCCTGCAGTCGGTGCAGTTGCAGGCCGGTGTGTATGGCAGCAGTGGCGAGATGACCCGCTGGGCCGACGCCAGTGGCTCACTGGTGTGGATGGATGCCGGGCTGTTCGCTGCCAACCGCATCGACGATGCTTTCGTGGTGGTCAGCACCGGTGGCTACGCCGATGTGCCGGTGCGCTATGAAAACCAGGAGGTCGGCCGCACCGATGCCGACGGCCACCTGCTGGTGCCGTACGGCAGCGGTTACTACCGCGGCAAGTACGAGATCGACCCCATGGACCTGCCGCCGGACATCCTCGCGCCGGAAGTGGAACAGCGGGTGGCAGTGCGCCGGGGCAGCGGCTACTTGCTGGAGTTCCCGCTCAGGCGCGTGCTGGCGGCCAGTGTCGAACTGGTGGACGCTGACCGGCAGGCGCTCAAGCTGGGCAGCCGTGTCACCCATGCTGAAAGTGGTGGCCAGGCTGTAGTCGGTTGGGATGGCCTGGTGTACCTGGAGTACCTGACGCCGCATAACCGCCTGCAGGTGGAGCTGGAAGGGGGTGGGCATTGCCAGGTGGCGTTCGACCTGCCTGAAGCGCAAGGCTCGATCCCCTTGATCGGCCCGTTGGTGTGCAAATGACGGCCTGCTGGCGCGGGTTGTGGGCGGGGTTACTGTTACTGCCGGCAGGTTCGGCGTGGGCGCTGTGCTCGTCGGTCGCGACGTCGCCGGCAGCGTTCGGCAGCCTCAGCTCGCGGCAGGTACTCAACACGGTACAAAGCACCTCGACGCTGAACTCGGGGTTACAGTGCAGCGGTTCGCTGCTCACCCTGCTCAGCAGCGATGATCACTTCTACGCCACCATCCTGCCCGCGTCGGGCGGCCTGGTCGGTCCGACGGGCGACGTCATCCCCTACACGCTGTATGCCGACAACAGTACCAACTATCCGCTGACCCGTGGCCAGCCCTACGACTTCGCTCGCAACAGCATCATCGACCTGCTGGGGTTGCTCGGCAGCCCCACGCCCAAGACTGTGCCGATCTACATGCGCACCCAGATCGGCAGCAACGTCGCCGCCGGCCTGTACCAGGAAACCCTGACCGTGGCCTGGAGCTGGAACTACTGTGCCGGGATCGGCGTCGGTGGTTTTTGCGCGGGGCGTGACATCAATTCGGGTAGCCAAAGTTTGTACGTGAGCCTGATGGTGACCAACGACTGCCAGATCACCACACCCAGCATCAGCTTTGCCAGCGCGCCGGTGGTGGCGGGGTTCGGTACGGTGAGCCAGAGCCTGAGTGTGTCGTGCACCAAGGGCAGCAACTACACCGTGGGCCTGGATGACGGGCAGAATGTGGCCAACGGGCGACGGCGGATGAAGTCGGCGGCCAACAACTACCTGGCCTATGACATTTTCAAGAGCGCCGGCGCGGTGCGCTGGGGTTCGGTAGGGGCTGCGCGACGGGCCAGTGCCGATGCCGATGTAAACCCCGGCACGGGTACCGGCACCGGTAGCCAGGTGTTCAACTACAACGCCAAGGTCTACACCGACCAGGCTACACCGCCGGCGGCGACCTATACCGACAGTGTGATTCTGGATGTGCAGTTCTGAGTGCAGGGACCTTGTGGGAGCGGCGGTCCGCGTAACCTGTGGGAGCGGCTTTAGCCGCGAAGAATCCAACGCGGTGCATGGCACCGGCTACGCCGGTGTTCGCGGCTAAAGTCGCTCCCACAGGGTCCCTGCTAATGCCATGAGTCATGTGCAGTCCTGTGAGAGCCGGCTTGCCGGCGATGGGCCGTTTCAGTCAACGCAAATCGCCAACCATCTTCGCCAATGTCTCCAACACCGCCCCGGCCAACGCCTTAGAGCGCGCCCCCGACCACCCGGTGACGGCATCTGGCGCGTCGTCGTGGTCCTTGAACGGCATTTCCAGGGTCAGTGACAGGCAGTCATGTGCCATTCCCACCGCATTGCAGGCCAGCGTCGTGTTGGCTTGCCCCGGTTCATCGCGGGTGTAGCCATGCACGGTCTGGAAGTCGCGGGTCAGGCTGCACAGGGTGCTGCGGAACTGCTCTTCCAGCTTGGCCAGCCGCGGCGTGTAGCCTGGGTTGCCCTCGCAGGCCGCGACGAACACGTGGGGAATCTCTTCGTCACCATGCACATCGATGAACGCATCCACGCCGTATTGCTTCATCTGCGCCTGGGCGAAGAACACCTCGGGGCTGAACTCGACGCTGGCGTCCTGCCAGGCACGGTTGAGGTCCTTGCCCTTGAAGTTGGTACGCAGGTGGCCGAGGAAGGCACCGTCGGGGTTCATGTTGGGGATCAGGTACAGGTCGGCCTTGGCCAGCAACTGCTGGATCACCGCGTCGTTGGCCTGCAGGCGGTCGATCACGCCTTCCATGAACCATTCGGCCATGTGTTCGCCAGGGTGTTGTTGGGCAATCAGCCACAGCTTGCGCTTGCCAGCGGCACCATCACCGGCACGCAGCAGGGGAATGTCACGGCCCTGTACGCTGCGGCCATTGGCGAGCAATTCGACCCCCGGCAGTTGCCGGGCACGTTCGATAAGCTGGTTGTGGCGCGCGCGGGGGTAGGGCTCGAAGTAGGCGAACCAGATTTGTTGTTGTTCGGCTGTTACCTCGAACGACAGTGCCGTGCCGTCGAACTGGCTAGGTACGCGGAACCAGGTTTGCTGGTCGTAGGAGGCCACGGCGTTGTAACCGCTCCAGGCGTTCTTGTAGGAGGAGCCGGAGGCGTTGTCGAGGCTGAAGCGATGGACATGGCCGGGCGTCAGGCCGCTGACCTTGAAGTGAAACCACTGGTAATGGTCGCTGTGGGTGTCCGGTCGGATGGCCAGGTGCACCCGGGCCGGGTTGCTGGCATCCAGCACCTGGATGTTGCCGGAGTCGAAATCGCAGTCGATCTGCAGGGGGGGCAGCGTCACGGTCATGTGCCGGGCTCCTTCTGGGGCATTGTTATCAGGGTACTGTACACGGCTTGGCAGGGTTGCTGCGCGAGATCAGGCAACGCGGGGTCGATCAGGCGGCTGATGTGTCACGATATTGCATAATAGCGCCTGGTTTCATGGCAACCGCCCCGCCCCGCGGGTGGGCGCTCCGAACAGGTGCCGCGCGCAATTGGAAGGTGCCACATTGCGATGGAGCCTGGAGTGGAGTGACTTGATGCACATGCACGTTTACCCGGCAATGGCCGATGAACAGGCCGCGCCGCTGTTGCTTGCGGCACTCAACAACAATGCCGCCTGACCCGAAGGGGTACGAAGGGGCCGGACAATGCCCGGCCCCTTTCAGCATGATTGATCGTGCCGCGCCATCCAACGCAGCAAGGCGGCAATCGGTACACTGCGGTGAGCCTCGTGCCGGTAGGGCTTGCCTTCGGCGGTGAAGCGTTCGCGATAGCGGCTCAGCACCAGGCTCCGGCCATCGGCAGAAACCCGGGCCTCCAGTTCATGCAGCAACAGCGGTTGCCGGGCAGCGCCTTCCAGGCGCCTGAACAGCAGCATGGTGGCTTGGGCATCATTCTTCACGGGCACCCCCTGCACAATCTACTGGCCATGCTCCCGGCACGCCGGCCTTGCCTTCTGCCACCCGGTTGCTGCGCCGCTGCGCAGTGTAGTCACGCAACGCGAGGTAGTAATCAGGCCAGGTGCGTAGCAAGTCGGTCAGTGGCAGTGCTTCGGCCCGTGTGTCGACGATGTCTCCAGCCGTGGCTACGTTGCCCAAGGTTTCGATGGTGTCGCTGTTGCTGCCAAACGGGTCCAGCGCCAAGCCCAGTACCGTGCCGCTAGCATCGCGCAGGTTGTGGGTGCCCAACAGCGGTAGCTCGACGATTGGGCCTGCGGCGATGTTCCACACCCCGAAGGTCTGGCCAAAGTCCGAGCGGTGCTGGCTCAGCCCCATTTTGCCAGACACATCGACCAGCCCCGCCACACCCAGGGTGGTGTTGAAGATGAAGCGAGTGAGGCTGGTCATCGCCCGTTCGCCATTGCCCTGCAGCAGGTCGTTGACGAACACCTTGGGCTCCCCGAAGTTGCTGGCAAAGTTGTGCATGCCCTGCCGGGCAAAACCGGGCAGCGCGGTGTAGCCCCGGGCGACAGGGGCCAGCAGATAGTCATCGACCGTGCGGTTGAAGGCGAATACGGCGCGGTTGGCGGGCTCGGCTGGGTCACTGACCTGGTAGGCGACATTGCCGCAGGCAGCCGTTGCCGGTGCGCGTTGGCTACAGCCTCCCGCCGCGAGCAGCGACAAGGCCAGTACGGCAGAGCGCGCTGAACGGGAGGCGGATGATGAACGGGACATAGATACATTCCTGGCAAGAACTGGCGGCGATGCTGCGTAGTTTTTTTTGCGCAGGAATGTCCGGATTGTCTCGGCATCGACACTTTGTTTCCGGGTTGAAATATATGACGGCTGCGTGGGGATGGCCTTAAAGTACGGCTTGGTAACCTTGTTTTGCGGTGCTTTTTTGTGAGCCATTTGCTGATAGTCGACGATGATGTCGAGGTACTCGACCTGCTGCAGAAGTTTCTCTGCCAGCAGGGTTACGAGGTTGACGTGGCCAGGGATGGCAAGGCGCTCTGGCAGGCCCTTGAGCGGCGGGTGCCAGACCTGGTCATTCTGGATGTGATGCTGCCTGGCGACAGTGGCCTGGTGTTGTGCCAGCGCTTGCTGGCCGAGCACAAGGTGGCAGTGATCATGCTCACCGCCATGGGCGAGTTGAGTGACCGGGTGGTTGGCCTGGAGCTGGGGGCGGACGACTACCTGACCAAACCGTTTGCCGCCCGTGAGCTGCTGGCCCGGGTGAGGGCCGTACTGCGTCGTGCCGGCGAAGCGACCAATGGCGCGGCAGGCCATGCCTGCGCGATCCTGGAGTTTGCCGGCTGGCGGCTGGATGTGGTGCGGCGCGAACTGCGTTCGCCGGACAACGTCATGATCCCCTTGTCCAACGGTGAATTCGAGTTGTTGCTGGTGTTCGCCGAACACCCGCGGCGGGTGCTCAGCCGCCAGCAGTTATTGGACATGGCCCGTGGCGATGCCTACGACGCCTATGATCGCAGCATTGATGTCCAGGTGAGCAGGCTACGCCGCAAGCTTGAAACCGACCATGGCCACGAGCCCTTGATCCGTACCCTGCGCAACGCGGGTTACCTTTTCACGCCCACGGTCGCGAAGCGATGAAGCTGCTCGCCAGGGTTCGGCAGGCTCTGCCTCGACCCAAAATCACCATTGCCCGCTGGATCGCGCTGACCACCTTGACGGCGATGCTGTTCCTGCTGCTGCTCAAGGGGCTGTTCAGCCTGTTGCTGAGTGTCTGGGCGCAGCCACCGCTGCTGGAGAGCGGGGTGATCGAAAAGGTGGCAGCGGTCACCCGCATCCTCGATGCCGCGCCCATGGCGCAGCGTGCCAACATCGCCAGTGCGGCGGGCGACGGCTCATACTCCGTGCGATGGTTGCGCCGCCATGACGAAGCGGGCGTGCCAGTGCTGGTCGATGCCGCGTTCAGCCAGGGCACGCCGATCCTGCGTGCACTGCTCAAGCGCCCGGATGCCAGGGTCGAGGCCTTCGCACCGTCCGACATGCCGGAATACTCACCTGAACGCGGTTATGCGCTGATGATCGAGCTGACCGACAAGTCCTGGGTGCTGTTCCGTGCCACCAGCCGTAGCTGGGGCCTGGACGAACTGCCGCGCAACCTGATCATCCTGGGCCTGATGCTGGTTTCCAGCCTTGCCGTCGCGCTACTGGCCACGCGCTACCTGGCCAAGCCGCTGGAGCGCTTTGCCGAAGGTGCGCGGCGATTTGGCAAGGACTTCAACGCTCCGCCCATTCCGGTGGTCGGCCCGCACGATTTGCGCCAGGCCATTCTTGCGTTCAATGCCACCCAGGCGCAGCTCAAGCATTTTCTCAACGACCGCACCCAGATGCTTGCGGCCATTTCCCATGACTTGCGTGCACCGCTGACGCGCATGCGCTTGCGCGCCGAGTTCATTGACGATGCCCAGTTACAGGCCAGGTTGTTCAAGGACGTCGATGAGATGCAGGCGATGGTCGATGCGGCACTGGGTTTTTTCCGTGATGATGCACGGCTGGAACAGACGACCGTATTCGACCTGGGCGAGTTGCTGCTGACCGTGGTGGACGATTTCAAGGATGCGGGAGTCGAGGTCGGCCTCAGCGGGCCACGCCGCTGTGTGTACACGGGGCGGCCAGTCGGTATCAAGCGTGTGCTGGTCAACTTGATCGACAATGCTGCGAAGTACGGCCGTGAGCCCTCGGTGGTCTTGGCGGTAAGCACAAGGCAGATCGAGATTACCGTGCAGGATCGCGGGCCGGGCATCGCTCCGGAGCTGCATGAGCAGGTATTCGCGCCGTTCTACCGTATCGAAGGCTCACGCAACCGCAATACTGGTGGCGTTGGGCTGGGCCTGCCCGCAGCACGGGCCATCGTGCTGGAGCAGGGGGGCAGCGTGACCCTGGGCAACCGCCCGGGTGGCGGGCTGGAAGTCAGGATCATGCTGCCGCTGGGCTGATCAGAGCCCCAGCTCGCTGAGCCCGGGGTGATTGTCCGGGCGCCGGCCCAACGGCCAGCGGAACTTGCGCTCGGCTTCGCTGATGGGGTGTTCGTTGATGCTCGAATGACGGTTCTGCATCAACCCGTCGTCGGCAAATTCCCAGTTCTCGTTGCCATAGGCGCGGTACCACTGGCCGCTGTCGTCGTGGTACTCGTAGGCATAGCGCACGGCAATGCGGTTGCCGGTGAAAGTCCAGAGCTCCTTGATCAGGCGGTACTCCAGTTCATGGTTCCACTTACGCGTCAGGAACGCCTCGACCTCGGCTCGGCCGCGGGGGAACTCGGCGCGGTTACGCCACATGGTGTCGATGGTATAGGCAAGGGCGACCTTGGCCGGGTCGCGGCTGTTCCAGCCATCCTCGGCCAGGCGGACCTTTTCGATGGCGCTTTCGCGGGTGAAGGGCGGCAGGGGTGGGCGGGACATCGGGGTACTCCTCGGGTCGATTGGCTTGTAGGAGAGTAGTAGCCGATGGCCGAACAGAGAATGGGTGTGCCTGGCACTTCATAATTGCAGTGTGTGGAACAATGCTGAGGTGCCATGCCAGGCGCGGTCCCCGTTGTACGGGCGTGATCAGGCCATCTCGGCTGCAGTTTTCCCGGCAGCCTTGCTACGTCCGCCCAGCCACACCAGCAGCAGCCCGGCAGCCGCCAGCACGCCACCTGCCATCGGCACTGCCGCATAGCCCAGCTCCAGGCTGATCATCGCCCCCCCCAGCGCCGCGCCCACGGCGTTGCCCAGGTTGAAGGCGCCGACGTTGATCGACGAGGCCAGCCCTGGTGCTTCGATGGCGGCGATCATTACTCGCATCTGCAGCGGCGGTACCACGGCGAAGGTGAACATGCCCCATACCAGCAAGGCGATGGCAGCACCGATGTGACTGCCCAGTGCCAGTGGCATCAGTAACATGATCACTGCCAGCGCTGCGAGGAAGATCCGCGCTGCACCATCCAGCGACCAGTCGGCCAGGCGGCCACCCAGGCTGTTGCCCAGGGTGAAGCCAATACCGATCAGGACCAGGCCCAGGGTGACGAAGCTGTCCGAGGCACCAGTCAGTTCGGCCAGTACCGGTGCGACATAGGTGTACAAGGTGAACATGGCGCCGGCACCGAGCACGGTGGTTGCCATTGCCAGCAGCACGCTGGGGCGGGCGATGACCGCCAGCTCCCTGCGCACGTGCGGCACGCTACCGCGTTCACCCTTGGGCAGGGCGTACCATAGCGCGGCCATGGCCAGCAGGCCCAGCACGGCGGTACCGGCAAAGGCCATGCGCCATCCGACCTGCTGGCCGATCCAGGTGGCGGCCGGCACGCCGCCGATATTGGCGATGGTCAGGCCCATGAACATGGTGGCCACGGCACTGGCCTGTTTCTCCTTGGGCACCACGCTGGCGGCCACCACCGCGCCAAGGCCGAAGAACGCACCATGGTTGAGGCTGGTGACCAGCCGCGAGGCGAGCAGGGTGTAGTAGTCCGGTGACAGCGACGACAGCAGGTTGCCGAGGGTGAAGATGGCCATCAGCGCCATCAGTGCAGCGCGCTTGCCGAAACGGCTGAACAGCAAGGTCATGATCGGCGCTCCGACCATCACACCAATGGCATAGGCGGTAATCAGCATGCCAGCGCTGGGGATGCTGACATCGACACCTTCAGCGATCACCGGCAGCAGGCCCATCGGGGTGAACTCGGTGGTGCCGATGCCGAAGGCACCGATGGCCAGGGCAAACAGGACGCGCCCGGCGTTCATTGCGCGTGCTCCTGCGCGTCCAGCTCGGTCAATGGGCATGGGGTGGCCTCCGTCAGTTTGACTTGTGTTTCATGGAATTGCGGTAGTACGTATTCGGCGATTTCGTGCAGGGTTTCGTCCAGCGGCCGCACGTTACGCCGCAGGTGCAGGCCGACATGGTCGACGCCCGCCGCACGCAGGGCGCCGAGCTCGGCCGCCAGTGACTTGCGGCCGCCGCGGAAACCGAAGCGCCAGCGCTGCAGCGGTTCGTCGGGGTTGTCCGCCAGATCCAGGTGGATGAAGCTGCTATAGGGCTTGTCGCCCGCCACCGCGCGCCAGGCTGCGACCCGTCGGCGATGGTCGTCCGGTGGACCGGGATAGGCCAGGCAGCCATCCAGGTTGCTGCCGATCCATGCCGGGCTCTGCTGGGCCAGGCCGGCTACCAGCAGCGGTAACGGCGAGACTGTGCCGGGTAACACGGCCAGCCCTTCGGGCAGGTGGCCGTTGGCACCATCACGCAGCAGCGCGACCTGTTCGCGGAAGGTATTGCCACGTCCCTCGAAATCCCGACCGAACAGCGGGTACTCCACCGGCCGGTCACCACTGGCCACGCCCAGCAGCAGGCGGTTGCCGCTGAGGCGCTGCACGCTGTTGGCCGACTTCAGAGTCAGCAGCGCTTCGCGAATCGGCAGCACCACGGCAGCCGTGCCGAGCAGGATGTCGCGGGTCACCCCGGCCAGATAGCCGAGGTAGGCAAACACCTCGAACACCTGGGCGGCGTCGCCGAACGACGGGTCGTACAGCGGCACATCGCGGACCCACAGGGCGCGGTAGCCCAGGCGGTCGGCCATTTGTGCCAGTTCTGCATGGCGGGCCATGTCCGGCTCGCCGAACTGGCGGCCGTCGCGGCGCCGTGCCTGTTCACCGGCGGGCGTCCAGTCGTGGTCCAGCGGCGCTTCCAGGCCGATGCTGAAGCCGCCTGCGGTCAGGCGTTCGAGGGGCGTGGTCATGGTATCAATCCCAGATTGGCGCCAGGCCTTCAGGGCTGACTTCGCGGCCATTGCGCTCGAGCTTGGCGATGCGTGCCATGTCGTCGGCGTCCAGCTTCAGATCACGGGCGAGCAGGTTACTGGCCAGGTTTTCGCGCTTGGTCGACGACGGGATCACCGCGTAGCCCAGCTGCAGGGCCCAGGCCAGGGCAACCTGAGCGACGGTGGCCTTGTGCTTGGCGGCGATGTCGGCCAGTACCGGGTCTTTCAGGACCTTGCCGTAGGCCAGGGTCATGTACGAGGTGACGGTGATGCCTTGTTCCTTGAGGAACGCGGTCAGCTTGCTGTTCTGCAGGTACGGACTGAGTTCGATCTGGTTGGTGGCGATTTCGCCTTTGCCGACCACATCGATGGCCTGGCGGGTCAGTTCGATGTTGAAGTTGGACACACCGATCTGGCGGGTCAGGCCCAGCTTCTTGGCTTCGGCCAGGGCGGCCATGTACTCGGGCAGTTCAACGCCGTTGCCTGGGGCTGGCCAGTGGATCAGCAGCAGGTCGACGTAGTCGGTACGCAGTTTCTGCAGGCTGTCGCGCAGGCTGAGAATCAGCTTGTCGGCGGCGTAGTTTTCGACCCAGATCTTGGTGGTGATGAACAGTTCGTCGCGCTTGACGCCACTTTCGGCGATGGCCTGGCCAACGTCGGCTTCGTTCTGGTAGATCTGCGCGGTGTCGATGACCCGGTAGCCCAGCTCCAGGGCCGACTTGACAGAATCGATGACGGCTTGGCCGGTGAGGCGGAAGGTGCCGAGGCCGAAGGATGGAATGCTCATGGATCTGCTCCTGGTGAGTGAGAGGGGAGCCGAACCGAGCCTGGTCGCTCGGGTTCGATCGCTCTTCGTGTGGGGAGCAGTGTGAAGGGTCGGGGGGGATTGATTAAGTGGGGGCCGGGCCAAGATCATTTGACTTGAGGTCAAGAATCAGCCGCAGGTCGTGATTGAAGGACAGGCAATTGAGCCTTGTCGTCCCTGACGCTCATTGAAGGGCGCCAGGGAGAGGCAAGGGCAGCTATCACTTGTCGATCAGTGACGGGTTGGACTGCAGCAGCCACAAACCTCGCAGCGATTGGAGTTGTTGTTCAAGGCTGGAGGCGAGGCCAAGGCGCCGCGCCTGCTGGTCCTGGGCAAGGAGTTTCTCGAGCATGTCCAGCAGGTCGCGTGATTGTTCGGCTGCGGCGGTGGTGGTTTCATCGGCCTGCAGTTCGGCTTGCTGGTAAGTGCGCACACGCTCCTGCTGACTGGCTTGTTGCGTAGCTGTGGCCTCGATCATCACATTGTTGGCAAATGCCATGCGAGTCGAGCTGCTGGCCTGGTCATGAACCTCGTGGTACCGGTAGTCTTGCGATTCGCTGTCAAGGCTCAGTCGTAGCTCTACCCATGGGTTCAGGCTTTCGTGCCAGGCGGCTTTCAGATCGCTTTGCTGGTCCTGTTGCAGGCTCCGGTTCGCCGCTCCACCCCTGAGGGTGGTCGTCTGAGAGACGTTGTATTCGAAGCTATCCACTTCATTCTTGCGCATGGGGTTGATTCGCCGCTCGGGCTGGGTCACCGATGCATTGAAATCGGCCATGCCACTCAGCAGCAGGCGGCTGGTTTGGTTCAGCAGGGTGTCATGGTTCTTTGGGCGTAGCGTGGCATCGTCCACACTGGTGAGCTGGCGAAAACCATCCTTGAACAGCGTCATCAGGTGTTCATCGCCGTTTCCGCGTTTCTGTGCTGCATCGAACTGGGCCAGGTAGTTGGATACCGCTGCTTGCCGTTGCGCCTCGCTGCCCAGCAAGGTGCCGCCTTGTGTATCGAAGTTCATTTTCACGTTGCCGGACGATGCTTGAAGTTCCATGCGGCGCGTATGCTGGTCCATCTGCAAGGTGAACGTCTGCCGACCGCTGTCGGCGGTCTCCAGCTGTGCTTCGAATTTCAGACCGGTGAAGAGTGTAGGGTCGAGCGTTACCAGCGTACCGAGCTTCAAACTCGGTGGCGTCTGGGTAAGGCCGTTGAGGGCGGTCTGAAAACTATCCGCCAACATCGATAGGCCCTTGAGTTCGTTGACGGTCAGGTTGCCACCCAGAACCTCGGCATCAACGGCCAAGCCACTGGCGCTGTTGAACAGCCCGAGTGAAACGGTCGCGCCGGAGGCCGTGTTGAGTGTGAAGGTCACGCTGTCTGTGGCGAACTCGCGCAGTCTCGACTGTTGCAGGCCAAGCAGCATGGGCTCGGTTGCAGTGCCGCTGTTCACTGCAAACCCTGACTGGGAGATACGCTGGCCGCCATTGGCTGCCAGCTGTTCCAGCAGTGCTGCACCCAAGCCCCGGAAGCGGGAGCCGGTGGATGAGGATTGGATCGCGCTGTACATGTACATGCTCAGCTTGTCGATGCCGTCGTGCTCCCAGACGTAGCGAGCAGGCCTACTGTCGAGGGTGCCTTTGGCATTGTAGGTGCCAGTTTCTGCACTGGTGGTTGACTGGCCAATGCTGATTCGGCTGCTTGCGGCTGTCGATGTTGCGGCTTGTATGGCGTGGCCTGGCGTTGTCCTGGCAACGGGAAGGTACGTCAGCAACGTGCGATTGATTGGAGTAATAGGATTCATCTACGCTCCCTGCGCTTCTGGTACGTTCGTACATGGTGTCGGCTGGCCATTAACGAACTTGAATATTCGCTCAGGAAACGAAACGGCCCGCCATATAGGCGGGCCGTCTGGTATTGCAAGGTGACGATCAGCGGCGGCGGAACAGTGGCAGCGGCTCGTCGGCGGCGGCCTGGTAGGTCACCGAGAAGTCCTTCAGGCTTTGCAGCGCGTCTTCCGGGTCTTTGTCGGCACGGATGGCGAACGCGTCAAAACCGCAACGGGCCATGTAGAACAGTTGGTCGCGCAGCACGTCGCCAATGGCGCGCAACTCGCCCTTGAACTTGTAGCGATCACGCAGCAGACGCGCATTGGAGTAGTTGCGCCCGTCGGTGAACGCCGGGAAGTTCAGCGCGATGACCTGGAAGTGATGTACGTCCTCGCCGATTTCTTCCGCTTGCTCGTCGCTGTCCAGCCACACGCCCAGGCCGCCGTCGCGGGCCTTGAGTACGTGGGCATGGTCGCGCCACATCTGCAGCGGGACAATGTAGTCGTCGCAGTTGGTCAGCTCGTCAAAGGACGTTTCCTTGGGCAGCAGATGCCAGGTTTCGTCGACGATCTGGTTGTTCTTAATGATTCGCTGCATAGACGCGTTCCTTGAAGGGGTCGATGCCGATACGCTGGTAGGTGTCGATGAAACGCTCTTCCTCGGTACGTTGCTCGACGTACACGGCGATCAGCTTTTCGATCACATCAGCCATGTCATCCTGGGCGAACGACGGGCCGAGGATCTTGCCCAGGCTCGCGCCACGCGCGGCATTGCCGCCCAGCGACACCTGGTAGAACTCCTCGCCCTTCTTGTCCACGCCGAGGATGCCGATGTGGCCCACGTGGTGGTGGCCGCAGGCGTTCATGCAGCCGGAGATGTTCAGGTCGATTTCGCCGATGTCGAACAGGTAGTCCAGGTCATCGAAGCGGCGCTGGATGGATTCGGCGATCGGGATCGACTTGGCGTTGGCCAGCGAGCAGTAGTCACCACCTGGGCAGCAGATGATGTCGGTCAGCAGGCCGATGTTCGGGGTGGCGAAGCCGCTTTCACGCAATTCCAGCCACAGGGCGTGCAACTGGCGCTGTTCGACGTCGGCGAGGATGATGTTCTGCTCGTGCGAGGTGCGCAGGAAGCCGAAGCTGTAGCGCTCGGCCAGGTCTGCCACGGCGTCCAGCTGCTTGTCGGTCACGTCACCCGGGGCAACGCCGGTGGGCTTCAGCGACAGGGTCACGGCCACGTAGCCAGGGCGCTTGTGGGCGCGGGTGTTGCGCGAGCGCCAGCGGGCAAAGCCTGGGTATTCGGCGTCCTGGGCGGCGTAGTCGACGTTGTCCAGGGCCAGGTAGGCCGGGTCGACGAAGTGTCGCGATACACGCTGCACTTCGGCTTCGGTCAGGGTGGTGCTGCCGCCACGCAGGTGGACCATTTCGGCCTCGACCTTCTCGGCGAACACTTCCGGAGTAAGGGCCTTGACCAGGATCTTGATCCGCGCCTTGTACTTGTTGTCACGGCGACCGTAACGGTTGTACACGCGCAGGATGGCATCGAGGTAGCTGATCAGGTCTTGCCACGGCAGGAACTCGTTGATGAACGAGCCCACCACCGGGGTACGGCCCAGGCCGCCACCGACCAGCACACGGAAGCCCAGCTCGCCAGCGGCGTTGCGCACAGGCTCCAGGCCGATGTCGTGCACTTCGATGGCGGCGCGGTCTTCCTGCGAGCCGTTGATGGCAATCTTGAACTTGCGCGGCAGGTAGGCGAATTCCGGGTGGAAGGTGGTCCACTGGCGGACGATTTCGCACCACGGGCGCGGGTCGATGATTTCGTCTGCGGCCACACCGGCGAACTGGTCGGTGGTGGTGTTGCGCAGGCAGTTGCCGCTGGTCTGGATCGCGTGCATTTGCACGGTGGCCAGCTCGGCGAGGATGTCCGGGATGTCCTCCAGTGCCGGCCAGTTGAACTGCACGTTCTGGCGGGTGGAGATGTGGGCATAGCCCTTGTCGTAGTCGCGGGCGATCTTGGCCAGGGTGCGGACCTGGGTGGCGTTCAGCTGGCCGTACGGCACGGCGACGCGCAGCATCGGTGCGAAACGTTGGATATAAAGGCCGTTCTGCAGGCGCAGAGGGCGGAATTCTTCTTCGCTCAGCTCACCGGCCAGATAGCGGCGGGTCTGATCACGGAACTGCTTGACGCGGTCCTCGATGATCCGCTGATCGTACTCGTCGTATACGTACATAAAAGTCCTGTCTCAGGCATGCAGCTATTCGCGCGCACGGCCGCGCACTCCGCTTCGGAGCCGGGGAACGATAGCAGGTTGCGTTTATGCGCTAAAGTGATGTTTTTGCATATGAAAAGAACCAAATGAACTATGTGAGATTGACTGCCATTTGTGCGCAGGGTGTGGCCTGGCGTTTATAATCCGTTGTTTGTTTCGCAGGGATGTCTGCCCCATGCTCAAGGTGTTGTGCCAAAGCTTGTGTCTTGCCTTGCCGCTAGCGGCAAGCGCGCAGCCGGCTTCGGTGGTTTTCCTCAACCCGGGGCTGTCCACCGAGACGTTCTGGACCAGTTATACCCGCTTCATGCAGGCCGCCGCGGACGAGCTGGGGCTGACCCTGCGTGTGGTATACAGCGAGCGCCGCGCCGACCTGGCGCTGACCCAGGCCAGGGCGGTCCTGAGCGGGCCACAGCGGCCAGATTACCTGGTGCTGGTCAATGAGCAGTACGTGGCCCCTGAGATCATCCGCCTGTCTCGTGGCAGTGGGGTCAAGCTGTTCCTGGTCAACAATGGCTTGACTGCCAGCCAGGCTCGTAGCATCGAGGCCCAACCCGAGAAGTATGCCGAGCTGCTGGGCACCTTGACAGCCAACGACGAGCAGGCGGGCTTCCAGATGTTGCACCAGATGGTCGCGCAATTGCCCCGCGACAGCGGGCCGGTGGACCTGGTGGCCTTTGTCGGCGTAAAGACCACCCCAGCCTCTCAGCTACGTGAAGAGGGCATGCGCCGCGCCTTGGCCGACTTCCCACAGGTACGCCTGCGCCAGGTGGTGTATGGTGGCTGGAGCCGCCAGCGCGCCTACGAGCAGGCGCAGCAGCTGCTGGAGCGCTACCCGGCTACCCGACTGGTGTGGTCGGCCAATGACGAGATGGCCTTTGGTGCCATGCAAGCGTTCGAAGAGGCGGGGCGCAAGCCTGGGCGTGACGTGCTGTTCAGCGCCATCAACAGTTCGCCCGAGGCCCTGCGTGCACGTATCGACGGGCGCCTGAGCGTGCTGATGGGTGGGCATTTCACCCTCGGCGGTTGGGCCATGGTGATGTTGCACGATGACGCCCAGGGGTTGGCGGTGAACCGCGACGGACTGCGCGAGCATCGCACACCGGTGTTGCAACCGATCGACCAGGCCAAGGCGGAGCGTTGGTTGAAACTGCTTGAACGGGCCGACTACGGCGTCGATTTCCAGCATTACAGCGCCGAAGGGCGGCCGCCCGGCTATCAGTACCCATTTCTGACGTCACCGATCAATTATTGAAAGCCCCTGCTTGAGGGAAGGGCATTGCTCGTCTTAACTGCTGGTGGAGAAGTGCATTCCCATAACCACTACAAGAGGCAATGCAATGGGAAACTCAACCAAGGTCCGCAAAGCTGACAGCAGCGTCGATGCCTGGGCGATCCTCTGCCTGATCGTTCTGGTGGTGGTCACTGCCGTGTATTGGGTCAGCCACCAGTAGACTTGTATTCAAGACCGTGATGCAGCCAGAGCGCCTGCGGGAGGGAGTCCCGCGGGCGTTTTTGCTTTGCCTGTGCCGGCCTTTTCGCGGGCTAGCGAGCTAGGTGCAGGGCCAACTGCACCAGGCCGATCAATACGGCAATGAACACCAGGGTGAACAGCGTCCCCAGCGCAATGAAATGGCTGGCTTTGCCGTGGGTGAAGTCGCGGGCGCGGTTCTTGCCGCTTTGCACGCCGAAGGCGGCAGCAAGGATGCTGTGCAGCATCTGCCAGAAGGTAGGGGGCTTGCCCTGGCTGGAATCGTCCATGGTGGCTCCTGAGGAAATCAGAGGCAATCAGGGACAGTGTAGGCAATGAGATCGAGGTTGGCTTGCCGGCTTCTTCGCGGGCTCGCCCGCGAAGAAGCCAACGCAGATTTAGCTGTCGTAACCCAGGTTAGGCGCCAACCAGCGCTCGCTGACACTCACATCCTGGCCCTTGCGCGTGCTGTAGCTTTCGATCTGGTCCTTGTCGACCTTGCCCACGGCAAAGTACTGCGCCTGCGGGTGGGCAAAGTACCAGCCGCTGACCGCCGCCGCCGGGAACATCGCGAAGTGATCGGTGAGGAACACGCCGCTCGGCCCGGTCTCGCCAATGGCAGTGCCATCAAGCAGGCGGAACAGGGTTTCCTTCTCGGTGTGGTCCGGGCAGGCCGGATAGCCGGGGGCCGGGCGAATGCCGCGGTACTGCTCCTTGATCAGCGCCTCGTTGTCCAGGTGTTCGTCGCGGGCATAGCCCCAGTGCACTTTACGCACCTGCTCATGCAACCATTCGGCACAGGCCTCGGCCAGACGGTCGGCCAGGGCCTTGACCATGATCGAGCTGTAGTCGTCGCCCTTGTCCTGATAGGCCTTGGCCACTTCCTCGGCACCAATGCCGGCGGTAGTGATGAAACCACCGACATAATCGGTGACGCCACTGGCCTTCGGCGCGACGAAGTCGGCCAGCGACCAGTTGGGCTTGCCGTCCGGCTTGATGGTTTGCTGGCGCAGGTGGTGCAGAGTGGCCAGGGCCTGGCCGTTGTCGCCATAGACTTCGATGTCATCATCGGCTACCTGGTTGGCCGGCCAGAAGCCGAACACTGCGCGGGCGCTGATCAGTTTTTCGTCGATCAGCTTGTCGAGCATTTCGCGGGCATCCTTGTACAGCGCCGTGGCAGCCTCGCCGACCACTTCGTCGGTGAGGATGCGCGGGAACTTGCCGGCCAGGTCCCAGGAGATGAAGAACGGGGTCCAGTCGATGTACTTGGCCAGGGTACGCAGGTCGATGTCTTCCAGCACCTTGACGCCGGTGAAGGAGGGCACCGCTGGCTGGTAGCCGGCCCAATCGTACTGCGGTTTTGCGGCAATAGCCTGGGCGTAGCTCAGGCGCTCGGTGCGGGCACTGCGGTTGGCGGTGCGCTCGCGTACTTCCTCGTATTCCTGGCGGGTCTTTTCGACGAAGCCGGCTTTCAGCTCTTTGGACAGCAACTGGGTGGCCACGCCCACGGCGCGCGAAGCGTCGGTGACGTAGACCACGGCGTCGTTGCTGTACTTGGGCTCGATCTTGACCGCGGTATGTGCCTTGGAGGTGGTGGCGCCGCCGATCATCAGCGGCAACTGGAAGCCCTGGCGCTGCATTTCGCGGGCAACGTGGACCATCTCGTCCAGCGATGGCGTGATCAGGCCGGACAGGCCGATGATGTCGCACTTCTCGTCGCGGGCGGTTTGCAGGATCTTCTCGGCCGGTACCATCACGCCGAGGTCGACGATGTCGTAGCCGTTGCAGCCAAGCACCACGCCGACGATGTTCTTGCCGATGTCGTGCACGTCGCCTTTTACCGTGGCCATCAGGATCTTGCCCTTGGCCTCCGGCTTGTCGCCTTTTTCGGCTTCGATGAACGGGATCAGGTGTGCTACCGCCTGTTTCATCACGCGGGCCGACTTGACCACCTGGGGCAGGAACATCTTGCCCGCACCGAACAGGTCGCCGACCACGTTCATGCCATTCATCAGCGGGCCTTCGATCACCTCGATCGGGCGTGCACACTGCTGGCGGCATTCCTCGGTGTCTTCGACGATGAACGCAGTGATGCCTTTGACCAGCGCGTGCTCCAGGCGTTTTTCCACCGGTAGCGAGCGCCATTCTTCGTTTTCCACTTCCCTGGTTGCACCGCCTCCCTTGTAGTCGTCGGCGATTGCCAGCAGCGCGTCGGTGCCATGCGGGGTGCGGTTGAGCACTACGTCCTCGACCTTTTCACGCAGTGCAGCCGGGATCTCGTCATAGATCTCCAGCTGGCCGGCGTTGACGATACCCATGGTCAGGCCGTTCTGGATCGCGTGATACAGGAACACCGAGTGGATCGCCTCACGTACCGGGTTGTTGCCACGGAACGAGAACGACACGTTGGACACACCGCCGCTCGACAGGGCGAATGGCAGATGCTCGCGGATGTAGGCACAGGCCTCGATGAAATCGACGGCGTAGTTGTTGTGTTCTTCGATGCCGGTGGCGACGGCGAAGATGTTCGGGTCGAAGATGATGTCTTCCGGCGGGAAGCCCACTTCGTTGACCAGGATGTCATAGCTGCGCTGGCAGATTTCCTTCTTGCGCGCGGCGGTGTCGGCCTGGCCGACCTCGTCGAAGGCCATCACCACCACGGCAGCGCCATAGCGTTTGCACAGGCGGGCGTGGTGCTTGAACTGCTCGACGCCTTCCTTCATGGAAATGGAGTTGACGATGCCCTTGCCCTGGATGCACTTCAGGCCGGCTTCGATCACTTCCCACTTGGACGAGTCGATCATGATCGGCACGCGCGAGATGTCAGGTTCGCCGGCGATCAGGTTGAGGAAGCGGACCATGGCGGCCTGGGAGTCGAGCATCCCTTCGTCCATGTTGATGTCGATTACCTGGGCGCCGGCCTCGACCTGCTGCAGGGCGACTTCCAGGGCTTCGGTGTAGTTCTCTTCACGGATTAGCCTGGCGAACTTGGCGGAGCCGGTGATGTTGGTGCGCTCGCCGACGTTGACGAACAGCGACTGGCGGTCGATGGTGAACGGCTCCAGGCCCGACAGGCGACAGGCCTTGGCGATTTCCGGAATCTTGCGCGGCTTGTACTTGGCCACGGCCTCGGCGATGGCCTGGATGTGGCCCGGGGTGGTACCGCAGCAGCCGCCGATGATGTTGAGGAAGCCGCTGGCGGCGAATTCCTCGACCACCACGGCCATTTCCGCAGGGGTTTCGTCGTATTCACCGAAGGCGTTCGGCAGGCCGGCGTTGGGGTGGGCCGAGACATGGGTGTCGGCTTTGGTCGCCAGCTCTTCCAGGTACGGGCGCAAGTCCTTGGCGCCAAGGGCGCAGTTCAGTCCGACGGAAATCGGCTTGGCGTGGCGCACCGAGTTCCAGAATGCTTCGGTGGTCTGGCCCGAGAGTGTGCGGCCCGAGGCGTCGGTGATGGTACCGGAAATCATGATCGGCAGTTCGATGCCATCTTCCTCGAACACCTGCTGTACGGCGAAGATCGCTGCCTTGGCGTTGAGGGTATCGAAGATGGTCTCGATCAGCAGCAGGTCGGCACCGCCCTCGATCAGGCCACGGGTGGCCTCGATGTAGTTTGTCACCAGTTCGTCGAAGGTGACGTTGCGGTAGCCGGGGTCGTTGACGTCCGGGGATATCGAGCAGGTGCGGCTGGTAGGGCCGAGCACGCCGGCGACGAAGCGCGGCTTGTCCGGGGTTTCCAGGGTCTTGGCATCGGCCACCTGGCGAGCGATGCGCGCGCCCTCGACGTTCAACTCGTAGACCAGCGACTCCATGCCATAGTCGGCCTGGGAAATCTGTGTGGCGTTGAAGGTGTTGGTTTCGAGGATATCCGCGCCGGCATCCAGGTAGGCCTTCTCGATGGCGGCGATCACGTCAGGGCGGCTGAGCAGCAACAGGTCGTTGTTGCCTTTGACATCGCTTGGCCAATCGGCGAAACGCGTGCCACGATAGTCGTGTTCCTCGAGCCGGTAACTTTGGATCATAGTACCCATGCCGCCGTCGAGGATCAGGATGCGCTCTTTGAGTGCGTTCTGGAGTGCTTGGAGACGAGCGCTGCGGTCGGACATAGGAACTACCTGGTCGGGCGAATTTCAGAAGGTGCAGAATCATAACAAAGCTGCGCGGTTTTTAGGCGTATCGCCCATTTGCATGAAAATGGCTCATGTTGGGTGGCGTCGGCGAAGCAGGGCACCCCAGGATGACCAGGCAACAAATCGTGATGGCTTTCAATACCCAGGACTTTCCGCACATGGTGCATCGTACTCTTGCCGGCGTTTTCGCCCTGCTCATCAGTAGTGTGGCGTTCGGGCAAGCCCCCCAATCGCGCCCGGCTATTTCCTACACCCGGGATATTCAACCGATCTTTACCGAGAAATGCGTGGCCTGCCACGCCTGCAACGACGCTGCCTGCCAGTTGAAGCTGGAAAGCCCCGAAGGCGCGGTGCGCGGGGCCAGCAAGGTTCCGGTGTACCAGGGCGAGCGCAGCAAGGCAGTGCCCACCACGCGGCTGTTCTATGACGCCCACAGCGAGGGCGAATGGCGCAAGAAGGGCTTCTACTCGGTGCTCGACAACCAGGGCAGTCAGGCTGCGCTGATGGCGCGCATGCTCGAGTTGGGGCACAAGACCCCGCTCACGCCCAACGCCAAGCTGCCCGAGGAAATCGTCCTGGGCCTGAACCGCAACAACATGTGCCCGTTGCCCCATGAGTTCGATGCCTATGCCGGCGCCCACCCCAAGGAAGGCATGCCACTGGCGGTGACCGGCCTGACCGACAACGAATACGACACCATGCGTCGCTGGCTGGCCGCCGGTGCGCCGGTCGAGTACCAGCCTATCCAGCCAAGCGCGGCCGAGGCCAAACAGATCGCCGACTGGGAAGAGTTGCTCAACCGCCCGGGCTCCACCGAGGCACTGGTCGGCCGCTGGCTGTACGAGCACCTGTTCCTGGCGCACATCTATTTCGTCGGTGGCGAGCAGGGCCACTTCTTTCAGTGGGTACGTTCGCGTACACCGAGCGGCCAGCCGGTCGATCTGATCGCCACGCGCCGCCCCAACGACCCGCCGGGCACCGACTTCTATTACCGGCTGATTCCGGTGCAAGGTGTGATAGTGCACAAGACGCACATCACCTACCCGATGGGGCCGCAGAAGCTCAAGCGGGTCAAGCAACTGTTCTACGCCGGCGACTGGCATGCCGCCGCGCTGCCAGGCTATGGCCCGCGTCACCGGGCCAACCCGTTCGAAACCTTCGAGGCGATTCCGGCTGTGGCGCGCTACCAGTTCATGCTGGATAACGCCGAGTACTTCGTGCGCACCTTCATCCGTGGCCCGGTATGCCGTGGGCAGATTGCCACCGACGTGATCCGCGACAACTTCTGGGCGTTGTTCCAGGAGCCGGCCCACGACCGCTACATCACCGATGCCAAGTACCGTGGCGAGGCCACGCCGCTGTTGGCCATGCCTGGGCAGATCGATGACGTGGGCAGTGTGCTGAGCCTGTGGCACGCCTACCGCGACAAGCGCAACGAGTACGAAAAACTGCGCCGCGAAGCCTATGCCGACATGCCTGCACCGGGCTGGGCGACGCTGTGGGCCGGTAACGACAACGCGTTGCTGAGCATCTTCCGCCACTTCGACAGCGCCTCGGTGACCAAAGGCCTGATCGGTGACGTGCCGCTGACCGTGTGGCTGTTCGACTACCCGTTGTTCGAGCGCACCTATTACCAGTTGGCGGTCAACTTCGATGTGTTCGGCAACGTCTCGCACCAGTTGCAGACGCGCCTGTACTTCGACCTGATCCGCAACGGCGCCGAGGTCAACTTCCTGCGCCTGATGCCGGCCGACCAGCGCAAGGCGATTCTCGGCGACTGGTACCAGAACAGCGGCAAGGTGAAGATGTGGATGGATTATGAGGACATCGACACCGACACCCCGAGCGGTATCCAGCTCGACCCGCGCAACCCCAAGCGCGATTTCGGCTTGAAGCTTCTGCAGCGTACCGGCAGCCTGAATGCCGCGCCTGACCCGATCAACCGCTGCCAGGGCGCGTTCTGTTCACGGCCGCAGGTGAGCGAAGAGTTCCGCAATGCCGAGCAGTCGCTCAGCCGCCTGGTGTCGCGCCCGGCTGCCGGGTTGAAGGTGATCAGCCAACTGCCCGAGGCGACCATGCTGCGCATCGAAGGGCAGGGTGGCCAACGCCAGGTGTACAGCCTGCTGCGCAACCGTGCGCACAGCAACGTGGCGTTCCTGCTGGGCGAGGCGTATCGCTACCAGCCGGGGCTGGATACCCTGACCCTGTATCCCGGCGTGCTCAGCAGCTACCCCAACTTCATCTTCAACATCCCGACCAAGGATGTGCCGGAGTTCGTCGAGGACATGGAGTATGCGAAGGATGATCCGGCCAGGTTCGAGCGCATCGTCATGCGCTGGGGCGTGCGCCGCAGTCACCCTGAGTTCTGGCGCTACTTCCATGACCTGAACAGCTTCATCAAGGAGACCGAGCCGGTCGAAGCGGGTGTGCTGGACATGAACCGCTACGAGAACCTCTGATCGGTCGGGCTGACCTTTCCGATTACCCTGCGGTCGGACTTGCTGGGTGGTCCTGATCGATTGCTAGGGGCTGCTTTGCAGCCCTTTGCGGGTAAACCGCTCCCACAGGTATGGCAGCGCTCCCGAGGTCAGCGCTAACCCTGTGGGAGCGGGTTTACCCGCGAACGAGCGCGTAGCGCTCGCCCCTGCATTCGAGCCTGGGCCTCAATGCACCGGCAATCGCAGGGTACTCCATGCTGTATTCGCTTCAGGCACTGCGGGCGTTCGCCGCCTGGGTGGTGGTCTGCCACCATTTCATGCAGATCTTCTTCGACTTCCATGCCACCGGCCCCATCGGCCAACTGCTCACCGACCGCGGCGCCGTAGGCGTCGACATCTTCTTCGTCATCAGCGGGCTGGTCATCTACCTGTCGACCCGCGACAAAGTAATCGAACCCCGCCAGTTCCTGCTCAACCGGGCGCTGCGGATCGTTCCGGCCTACTGGTTCTACACGGCGTTGATGGCAGCTCTGCTGCTGGCCTTCAGCCAATGGATGCCGCACCAGGCATTCACCTGGCACCACCTGCTGCTGTCGCTGCTGTTCATCCCGGCGGAAAACCCAGGTGGCTACGGTTTGTACCCGACCCTGAACGTGGGCTGGACGCTGAACTTCGAGATGTTCTTCTACCTGTTGTTCGGCCTGGCCTTCCTGGTGCGCCAGCGTCATCACCAGTTGCTGGTCACCGCCGCGCTGCTGCTGACCAGCGAGATACTGGGCCGGCTGGGCCTGCTCAGCCGCTTCTACAGCAACGACATCATCTACGAGTTCCTGCTCGGTATCGGCCTGGGCGTGCTGCACCGTCGCGGGCTGATCCACCAGGGCCGCTGGCTGCCGTTGGCATTGCTGGTGGTGGCTTGCCTGGCCATCTACCACCTGGACGCTTCCCGGCGCTTGCTGCACTGGGGGCTGCCGAGCGCAATGATCGTGCTGGCCTTCCTCGCCCTGGAGCCGCTGTTCCGTGACAACCGACTGCTCAAGGCGCTAGGCGACTGTTCGTATTCGGTGTACCTGGTCCATGTGCTGGTGCTGTACGCCGGCTGGTTCGCCAGCCAGCGCCTGCAGTTGAACCCGTACCTGGTGTTCGCCCTGTGCGTGCCGTCCATTGGACTAATGTCGTGGTTCAGCTACCAGTGGCTGGAGCGCGGCCTTTACCGGCGCATGCAGGCCTGGCTGATGGCGCCACGGGGGCCGGCCCCTGAATATGTGCTTTCCCGAGTCAAATACTAGGACTTTGTTCGAAGGCCGGGTTGGCGTACACTTGGCCGCAAGTCTGTGAGGAACCTACATGAGCGCTATAACCATTACCGACGCCGCCCATGACTACCTGGCCGATCTGCTCTCCAAGCAGAATACGCCTGGCATCGGCATTCGCATTTTCATCACCCAGCCGGGTACCCAGTACGCCGAAACCTGCATCGCCTACTGCAAGCCGGGCGAAGAGAAGCCTGACGACAATGCCGTGGGCCTGAAGAGCTTCACCGCCTACCTGGACGCGGTCAGCGTGCCGTTCCTGGAAGACGCACTGGTCGACTACGCCACCGACCGCATGGGTGGCCAGCTGACCATCAAGGCGCCAAACGCCAAGGTGCCGATGGTCAACGAAGACAGCCCGATCAACGAGCGTATCAATTACTACCTGCAGACCGAGATCAACCCTGGCCTGGCCAGCCACGGCGGCCAGGTGAGCCTGGTGGATGTGGTCGACGACGGCATTGCCGTGCTGCAGTTCGGTGGTGGTTGCCAGGGCTGTGGCCAGGCCGACGTGACCCTGAAAGAAGGCATCGAGCGCACCCTGCTCGAGCGTATTCCCGAGCTCAAGGGCGTGCGGGACGTGACTGACCACAGCCAGAAAGAGAACGCCTACTACTAAGTACTAAGGCTGCCGCGCTCCTACAATGACTGTGCAACTTGGTCAGGCCTTAGCAACAAAGTGTTACTGTTTCAACCCCTGCGACAACAGGCCGCAGCCCGTATTCAAAGGGCTGCAGCCGATCCTCGCCTTCGTCGGGTAGAACCCCTCGGGGTGTCGTGCCAGAATGCCCCGGTTTTTCGACCGGCCCGTCCCGAGGGTCGGCACCTTCCCTTTAAAGGATGGTTTCATGAATGATCTGTATACCCGGCGCGCAGTTGTCGCCGGGATGGGCGTTCTCGGGCTTGGCCTGCTGGCAGGCTGCAGCCCGGCCCGGGGGCTCGAGTTCAAGCACGGCAAGAACATGAGCAACGAAATCCTTGGGCGCAAGTTCAGCCTCAAGGACACCCAAGGCAATGTGCGCACCCTGTCGAGTTTCTACGGCAGCATGCCGATGATCTTCTTCGGCTTTACCCAGTGCCCGGCGGTCTGCCCGACCACCCTGGCGCGTGCTGCACAAATCCGCAAGCTGCTCAAAGGCCGCGATCGTGACCTGTTCCAGGTGGTGCTGATTACCCTGGACCCGGAGCGCGACACCCCCGAAGTGCTCGATGCCTACGTCAAGGCGTTCGATCCGTCGTTCACCGCGCTGACCGGCACCCCCGAGGAAATCGCCGCGGTGGCCAAGGAATTCAAGGTGTTCTACGAGAAAGTCCCGGCCGGTGATACTTATACCGTCTCTCACTCGTCCACCAGCTACGTCTACGATACGCGTGGCACCCTGCGCCTGAGCCTGGGCCATTCCCTGACTGCCCAGGAATGCGCCGAAGACCTGGTTACCCTGATGGAGATCTGCTGAATGTCGATGCAACCGATCAAGCACGGCCTGGCTGCCCTGGTCCTGATGGGCCTGGCGCTGCCGGCACTGGCCCAGACCACCGTGAGCGATGCCTGGGTGCGTGCGACTGTGCCGCACCAGCAGTCCACCGGTGCCTTCATGATCCTGACCGCCAGCAGCGACAGCAAGTTGGTGGACGTGGCTTCGCCTGTGGCCAAGACCGTGCAGGTGCACGAGATGACCATGAATGGCGACGTGATGGGCATGCGTGAGGTCAAGGCGGTCGAGTTGCCGGCCGGTAAGGCGGTGACCCTCGACCCGAATAGTCTGCATGTGATGCTGATGGGCCTGAACAACCAGGTGAAGGAAGGCGATAAAGTGCCGCTGACCCTGACCATCGAAGATGCCAAGGGGGCCAAGCAAACCCTGGACGTGCAGGCCGACGTGCGTGCGCTCAACGCCGAGGCGGGCAGTGGGCATGATCACATGCACATGAAGCACTGATCAGGCTGAACCCTTTGGGGGCGCTTTGCGCCCCATCGCGACACAAGGCAGCCCCGGTTCAGCTGCGAAACTTGGGCAGCGGCCTGTCGAGGGTCAGCGAGGTCAAGGTCTTGCGGACCTGGGCCTCATCGGCCTCCAGGGCCTTGAGACTTGCGCGGATCTTGCCGGCGGCGGGCAGGTCACCCTGCCGGTCGATCCAGTCGGCTATCTCCTTGCAGGCACTGCTCAGGCAGGCCTGGCGCTGGTTCATCAGCGACAGGAGGGTGGTGAGCTCTCTTTCGGACATGGCAGGATCCTCCATTCAGCCTTGTCAGTGTAGCAGAGGGTTAGCGCCGCACTGCTGCCTTTGCAGCAGGCGCAGATGCAGCGGCAAATGGCGGCTTCTGAGGCGCTGCAACAACTCGTTACTTATAAACAATGTGTTTAAAGCCGGTGTCGTTGCGATCTGTGCGGTATGCCAGTCGTAATTTTAAAGCGATATGCTGAAGTGCTCTGTTTCGCAGGGTTGCCCATTCGACGATGTCCCGCCTCCATGAAGTGTATTTGTAGGAATGTTCCTGGGTCTTGGTTCGAGCCACCCACAGGCTGTGGCGCTGTTACAACTTGGATGTTGAGTGTGATACTGGATTAGCCTTAGGTTTTAGTTGCCCAAGAGATGCAAGGGCAATTCCAAAAACCTGAAAGGAGTTCACACATGAAGTCTGCAATCGAGCTGTTCAAGACCGATGTAACCGGAGTCACCACCAAAGGTGTGTGCATGTGGTGAGCAAGGGGGCGGCTTCGTGCCGCCCCTTTATTTTCCTTGAGCAGGAGCACGCTTTATGGATGATCGTGGCTACCACACCATTTGGGATATCACGGGTGCTAGTGCAAAGTTGCTGAGCAATGATAAAAAATTGCATCGCTTCTTTCTGACCGCGTTGCAGGCGTCAGGGTTTAACATCATAAGCGATATGATTCACAAATTTTCCTCAGGGGGCGAGGGTGTCACCGGGATTTTTCTGTTATCGGAGTCTCACCTCTCCTACCATACGTACCCTGAGCGCGAATACATCAGTATCGATGTATATACGTGTGGAAAAAATAATCATTTGATCAATGATCAGATTTCGGAGTTTTTTGGTGCGGACGTACAGGTCAACAGAAGAACGTTGCTGCGCGGCAGTGCAGTAACTGACCGGCTGGGAGGGGAACATGCAGCTGCTCGATAGAGGGGTGTTGAAGTTTGATTATCAGTTTCCGCTGTACAATTTTTTCTTTCCGACGCAAGCATGCAATGTTTACCAGCCGGCCCCGTATCAGTTCGCTGAGATGATGTCCGCAGCCAATCAGGCTTCGCGTTCACGCGCCTTGTACTTTCACATCCCTTTTTGTGAGGCCATTTGTTCGTTCTGCCCGTTTACCCGGGGGCTGTACAAAAGTGCCAGTGACATAGACCGCTATACACAGGCACTGATCAGCGAAATCGAGTACAAGGCGCAAGCAATGGACTTGAGGGCGGTCCCGGTCAGGGCCATATTTTTTGGCGGTGGGACACCGTCACTGCTGTCGCCGCGAAACATCCACGATATTGGCGAGGTGCTGCATCGTCATTTTGATATGTGCGATGTGCAGGAGTTCTCATTCGAGTTCAGTGTTACAAGTGTCACCGAGGAGCGCGCTCGTGCACTGGCTGCCATTGGTGTGACCCATGCGCGGTTTGGCTTGCAAACGACGGATCGCGAATGGCGACAGCTGTTCAACCTTGACCCGGACATAGGCAAAATCGAACGCACGGCCGAGCTGTTGAATAGCCAATTTGAGTATGTGCTCTGTGACATCCTCTATGGCATGAACGGCAGTAACGAGCAGCAGACGCTCGCCGACATTGACAAGGCAGTGGCGATAGGAGTCAGCAATATCGACATCTATCCCATCAACAACGCTGCAACATCCGTCAAATTGCACAGGCAGATCAAATCCCGCTTTGCAGACGTAATGCCAGCCATGCGCAAGCTCAACATGAAGTTCATGCTCGATGAGCACCTGCGCCAATATGGCTATATTCCCTACAACGGTCATGGCTATGTGCGCAGGCCCGGGGCTGCCAGTGCGCTGTTTGCCGAAGATTACTCCTTCATCTATCACGAGCATGTCTACGGCTATGCCGATCATGACCTGCTGGGCTTCGGTGTGGGGGCTATCTCGTCGGTGGCGGAGCATGTCATTACCAATATTTCATCTCGCGAAAAATACACCCGAGGCATGGCGCAAGGGGAGCACTTGTGCCAGGTGAGCAGGCATGACCCGCTGCTGGATGTGGTTAAGCCGCTGGTAGTTCGCCTGGCGTATCACGGTTCAGTCGACAAACGCCTGGTTGAACTGGGCCGCATGCCCGAAGCGCTGATGCGGCGGCTTGATGCATTGATCCAGGCAGGCCTGGTGCTTGAGGACTCACGGTTCTATCGGCTGACGCGGCTCGGTTGGCTCTGGTACAGCAACATCATGTTCTACCTGATGCCAGCAAGTGAGCAGGACATTCTCAGGAAGCTGGTTTTCGAGCGGCTTGATGTGCCTGGGCGAGATATCACCGAGCACGAGTTGATCTATATCGCTGGCTGAGGAAAACATAAGGTATGCACGCGCTGAATCTTAACTACGGAACGCGATCGCTGGCATTTGGCTATGGATTTTCCAAATGTGGTGAGTTTGCTTTCGAAGCCGCGTTTGCCGTGGCCATTGTGTCCCTCACCGATGCTGATCTGCTGTTGATAGGCATCGCCTATTTTTTTCGTTACTTGCCAAGCGTCGTATTTTCCCCATTGGGTGGCTGGTTGGCAGATAACGCCGAAAAAAAGAAAACACTGTTGGCAGTCGAGGTTGCCAAAGGCCTTTTGGCGCTTGCCTTCTTTGCCTTGTTCGGCCTGTTCACCCCGGTATTACCCGTATTGGTTGGTCTTGCAATGGTCATGACGGCGCTCGAGTGCCTTTATGTGCCGACATTTCGCGCGTATTTTCCGGACATTGTCGCAAGGGACCAGTTGGCCTCGGTCAACAGCGGTGTCCAGGTGATCGAGGATGCTGCCTCGATTATCGGCCCGCTGGTTTTTTCGGTCTGCGTGATAGTGCTTTCTCGCGAAGCAACGTTCTTGTTTTTTGCGACATGTCTGGTGCTGTCGGCTATCTCCATCGCCACATTGGGGCCAGGTAGGCAAAGTGCCAGGCAGGCCTTCGATGGGCGTGCCATCGTCCGCGATGCTGCACGCAGTGTAAGTCAGCTAAGGGGCAGCAATGCACCGTTGTTTGCCGTTATTGGTTGCACCACGCTCTGCGCGATGTTTGCCACGTCGGTGATTCGCTTCATCCTTCCGGCTTCGGTGCTGGAGCATTTCGCTTCCGAGGCAGCGGTAGGTTACGTACTTTCATTGCTTGCAGCGGGTACTGTTCTGGGGGGGGTGCTCTACACACGTTTCAATCCGCGCACAACCGCACGATTGGTGTTGCGTTATTGGCTGCTATACGGCGCATTGTTTTTGGCTGCAGCAGTGGCGCTGCAGTTCAACAGCTGGCTGTTTCTGTCGGTCCTGTTCCTGGTCGGCTTGATCGGTGCATTTGTCGATATCGCTATCGTGACCAACATCCAGTGCTTGTCGAGTGAGCATGAGGTGGGCAGAAATTTTTCCCTTTATTACTTCACGGCCGTCATTGGTGATGCCGTTTCAGGCCTGGTTGCCAGTTTGGTGTTTGTGCTTGCGGGGCCGGCAACCTTCATCTGGATGACGCTGATGCTGTTCATCGCGCCTGTGCGCTGGAACCTGAAAGGAAATGCTGATGACACCGACAATCGTATATAGCGTGGCGCTCGATGTTGACGCATGGGACGGTGTGCTGACTGCGCCCTTTCATACGTCAGCTAATCTCGCACTCGCTTCTGCCTTGTTCTTGACGCCGGAGGATGCGCTGCAAGCGATTGTACTTGAGGCGGTTACGCGCTGGCGTTTACCACTTTTCATTGCCTCGGAAGGTGTGAATGGCCTGGCAGACGGCGATGAGCGAAGGCTGAGCGTGCCGTTGTCGGAGCCTGACAGGGCCCGGCTAATGGCGGCTGCACTCACCTTTGAGCACCAGGTACTGCCTCCCTTCACACGTGCGGTTGCGTCTTTTGTCGACATGCGTCGGCCAACCTTTGCCTGCCCAGGTCACCAGGGAGGAGCCTGTTTGCAGCAGCACCCCGCTGGAGCCCGTTTCAGGCAGTTGCTGGGGCCTGAAGTGTTCCACGTGGATGTACCCCATGCAGCGCCTGAACTGGGTGATGTATTAGGCCACGAAGGCCCGGTCCAAGAGGCCGAGCAATTGGCTGCAAGGGTTTTTGGTGCTGACGATACCTGGTTCGTGCTCAATGGCACGTCCACTGCTAACAAGGTCGTTGCCAGTGCGCTGTTGGCAGCTGGCGACCTGGTGCTGATGGATCGCAACAACCACAAGTCGGTGTTTCTCGGTGCCTTGGTCCAGTGCGGCGCTTTGCCGGTGTACCTGGACAATGTGCGAGATGAGCGGGGGCTGCTGGGTGGCTACCGATTAGGTGCCCTGGATGAGGGCCACTTGCGCAGCCGGGTGGGGCAGATCTGTGAGCGCCGGGCGGGAGAACCCAGGCCCTTTCGTCTGGCGGTAATCCAGCAGGCGACTTGTGATGGGGTGGTGGTCGATGCTGCGGCAATACTGGCGCGAATTGGGCATCTATGTGAATACGTACTGTTCGATGGCGCCTGGGCTGGGTATGAACCTTTCATTCCCGCACTGGCCGAGTTATCGCCGCTGAGCGTGCAATTGACTGGCAGCTCTCCCGGCATTGTTGTGACGCAATCAGTGCACAAGCAGATGTCAGGGCTTTCCCAGACTTCACAGATTCACAAGAAAGACCAGCATATCAGCCACCTGCGCCGTTATTGCACACGGCCAATGTTCAACGCAGCATTCATGCAGCACGCTTCGACCAGCCCGTCGTATCCCTTGTTCATGTCGCTGGAAGTGAATGCAGCCATGCTCGCCGACGGTGAGGGCGAGCGCCACTGGCGGCAAGCGCTGGCCGCTGCGCAGGCATTGCGCGAACAGGTCGTACACCGTTGTCGGTTGATCCGGCCACTGATGCCGCCTGTATCGCAGACTTCGCTTGAATACCAGGCGCAGGGTGTGTTGGCCATAGAGCCTGGCTTGCACTATGTCGACCCATGCAAAGCCATCTTCACCACCCGAGGGCAGTCAGAGATTCCGGCATGCATTGTTGCCCAGTATCTGCGAGATTGCGGTTTTACTCCGGAGAAAACAGACTTCTTCACGTTTACCCTGCTGATGACACCGTCCAGCGACAGTGCCACCTTGAACAGGTTGGTGGGCGCTTTGGAGGATTTCGAAGCGCATTGGCTCAATGGCACTGCGGTGCTGCAACTGCTGCCTTCGCTACGTGCGGCTTCGGCACCCTATCAGGGCCTGTCCATCGCTGAGCTAGGGGAGCGCATCAGAGCGCTCTATCGCACACATCAGGTTGAGCTGCGGCAGAGTGAGATTTTCAGTGCCATGGGCGCTGCGCAGGGAAATTGCTCCCCTTACCAGGCCAACCAACGGTTCGTGCGTGGAGAGGCCAGCTTGCAGAGGATCTCGGAGGTTGCAGGCAGGGTTGCGGCCGAAGGCGTTATTCCCTACCCACCCGGGATCATGTGCATCGCTCCCGGTGAGTGCTGGACAGCTACGTTGGTTGGCTATCTGCAAGCAGTGGAGGATTTGTCTACGCAGTACCCCGAATTCGCGCCGCACATTCAGGGTGTGCACAGGATTGGCGATGCCGATGGATCGGTCTTGTTCGGAGTGTTCGTGCTTGACTGAACGCTCTCAACCGCTGGGTGGCGCACTCACGCAACCGCAAGGTCAAGGACGTAAGTTCATTCACGTCGACATGGACTCCTACTTCGTCGCCGTCGAACTGCTGGATGCCCCATGGCTGCGTGAGCGGCCGGTCGCTGTCGGTGGCAAGGCGATAGACAGGGGAGTGATCAGTACATCCAACTATGTTGCCAGGCGGTTTGGTGTCAGAAGTGGAATGGCAACAGCCACTGCGCAACGTCTATGTCCGGATTTGGTGCTATTGCCTGTGCGCTTCGAGCGGTATGAGGCAGTGACTCGCAGGCTGGAGGACATTTTTCGGCGCTATACCCCAGGCGTCGAGTTTTTCTCGCTGGATGAGGCCACGCTGGATGTGACAGGGCAGATGCACTGCAACGGTTCGGCAACGCATATGGCAAGCCGCATCCGGGCTACGATCGAGCAGGAACTGCAGTTGACAGCCTCCGCGGGTGTCGCGCCTTTGAAGTATCTGGCGAAAATGGCTTCGGAAGTGAACAAACCCAATGGCCAGTTTGTCATTGCACCCGATCAGGTGCAGGCTTTTCTCGCCAATGTGGATATTCGCAAGATCCCTGGCGTGGGGCCCAGGACATGGGGCGTGTTGCAGGCTTTAGGATGTCTGAAATGTACTGATGTTACTGACGACATGATACCGGCTCTGTTGCGGCACCTTGGTGCGCACGGTTTCTATGTGTGGGAGCGTTGCCGAGGCCTGGAGGGCTATGAAGGGAAGCCCGGAGGTGTCCAGTCCTTGGGAGTCGAACATACGTTGCCCAGCGACTGTGATGACTTTGCCAGTTGTGCCAGAGAGCTGGATGGATTGCTGGCGGCCTTAAGCATCCGCCTGGAAGCGCTTGGCCATATGCCGCCCATTGTCAGGAATCTGGTCAAACTCAAGTTCTCCGATTTCTCCATTGCCAGCGCCGAGGCGCCCGCCCTGACTTTACAGTCGCAGGTCATGCAGGGGCTATGTCGCATGCTTTGGGATACCAAACGGCAAGGGCGAGCGGTGCGTCTGGTAGGTGTTGCCGTCAGGATTCGAAGGAGTCTGCCGGACCCCTTGCAGCTCGAGCTGGCGTTTTGAGTCGCTTGGTTGGCACGATCGAATGAACACATGCTTGCCGATAGGCCCCCGGCGACACACCGTAAGCCTGCTTGAACTGCCTGCTCAAATGGCTCTGGTCGGCAAAGCCCAGGTCGAACGCTACCTCCGACGCCACCAGGCCGCTCTTCAGCATTTCCCGCGCACGGGCCAGGCGCCGCTGCTTCAACCAGGCATGCGGCGGCAGGCCCGTGGCCTGGCGGAATACTCGGGCGAAGTGGAACGGCGACAGGTTGACCGCCGCCGCCAGGGCCTCGAGCGAGGGCGGGGCGGCCAGTTGGCTTTCCAGCAGCTCACGGGCGCGGGCCACCGCCAGCGGTTCGTGGCCGGGGGCCGCAGGTTCGGTGCATTGCCCGTGCCGTTGCACCAGGGCCAGCACCGCCTGGCGCCAGGCGGTCTGTTGCTGCAGGGCACTGGCACCGGCTTCGGACAGCTGGTGCAACTGGCTGAAGGCAATCGCCAGGGCCGGGTCGTGGATCACGCTGTCCTTGAAGCTGGGCATGCCTTGGCGGCCCAGTTCCAGCTCGTCGAGCACCCCGGTTACCCGTTCATGTTCCGGGTAGAAGCCACGGTAGCGCCAGCCCGCTTCGTGGGCGGTGGCGCCGGTGTGCAGCTCGTCGGGGTTGATCAGCACCATGCTGCCGACCGGCGCCAGGTGCTCGCTACCGCGATGCCAGAAGCGCTGGGCGCCCGACTCGATCACGGTGAACACATAGCCTTCATGCACATGCGGGGCGAAGCGCTGCTGGAAATAGCGTGCATGCAGCATCTCGACATCGCCCAGTGCCGGCGCCTGCCAGAGGTGCGTCTGCTCGCGCAGGGGCGTGCTCATGCCAGCCAGCTGCGCAGGAAGAAGAACATCAACATGCTCACCAGCATGCTCAGCAACACGCTGCGGGTCAACAGCACCAGGGCGATGGCCACCAGCGAACCCAGCAGGTAGGGGTTGAGCAGGCTCAGGTCCAGCTGGTGGTCGGGCATGAAGATGATCGGGCCGCATATCGCGGTGAGCATGCCTGGCACGGCAAAGCCGAGGAACTGCCTGGCGTTGGAGCTCAGGCGCAAGGGCAGGCGCGGCTCCAGGAACGCATAGCGGTTGAGGAACACGATGGCGCCCATGGCAAAAATCAGGATCCAGGTCATGCACGGGCTCCGGCGAATTTCTGGCAGACGAAACCGGCGCTCATGCCCAGCAGGCCTGCGGCCACCAGGGCGGTTTCCCAGTGCCAGTAGCTGAACAGCACCGAACAGAACAGCGACACTGCCACGCACACCAGTGTGGCCAGGTTGCGCACCAGCGGTGCGATCAGGGCGACGAAGGTGGCGACGATGGAAAAGTCCAGGCCGAACTGGTCCAGGTGCGGAATGTTCTGCCCCAGCAGGATGCCGGCCAGGGTGAACAGGTTCCAGGCGACGTAGAAGGTCAGGCCCACGCCCAGGGCGTACCAGCGGTTGAACTGCTGCTGGTCGTACTGGCTGGTCAGGGCAAAGAACTCGTCGGTCAGCAGGAAGCCCAGGCCCAACCGCCAGCGCAGTGGCTGGCTGGACAGCACCGGTCGCATCGACAGGCCATACAGCAGGTGCTGTGAGGTCAGCAGCAGGGTGGTCAGCAGGATCGATGCCAGGTTGGCGCCGCCCTTGAGCATGCCGATGGCCACCAGTTGCGCGGCACCGGCGAAGACGATAGCCGACAGACCTTGCCCCTCCCAGGCGCTGAGGTTGGCCTCGATGGCCATGGAGCCGGCCAGCAGGCCCCAGGGGGCAACGGCCAGGGACAACGGGAGAATGGCGATGGCGCCGTGGAGAAAGGCTTGGCGGGCGATGTGGGGCATGGTGGCTGCAGTGCTTTTATCTGGTAGGCCAGCATGCCAGAAGGAGCGGGGGAATGGCTTGAACTATCTTGCTGGTCTCGATCTTGTGGGAGCGGCCTAGTGTCGCTCCCACGGAGGTTCGCGACTGGTGATGGTCAGGGATGGCTGGTCAGGTGCTGCTGCGCTGTCACGCAGCCGTTGGTTTCCACGGCTTTCTGCAGCAGGCTCTGGCGGTGCTCAGGGTCGAGGTCGCCGAGCAGGCGGTATACCTCGGCCTGGTAGTCACGCTGACGCCCCCACTGCATTTCCAGGCCTTGTGGCCGGTTGCGGTTGCAGGCCAGGCGCGCGGCTGGTTGCGGGTAATAGGGGGCATACACAGTGGCCATGTTGGGGATGGCCTCCAGCGCAGTACGGTACTCGCTGCTGACATTGTAGGGCGGGCACCAGGTGGCGATGGCCGGTGCTGGTGCGGCAAAGCCCTGTTTGAGGCTGGCTTCGAGCAGAGGGCAGGCGGCATCCGGGATTTGCGCAGCGGGCAGATAGGTCATGTAGTACAGCGCCAGGCGGTACTGGGCGACCGGGTGGCCCAGCGCTACGGATTTTTTCAGCAAGGCGACCGCTGTCGGCAGGGTATGGGCCATGGCCTGGCCCTGGCGGCTGAGCTCCGGGTCGCCACCCAAGGCCGTGCGCAGCGTGCTGGCGCCGTCGTCCTGGGTGTCTGCCTGCTCCAGCAGGGGCAAGGCCTGGCGGTAAAGCAGGTCGGCATGAGGGTCGATGCGCACTTCCAGCGCGTGCGCGGCCAGCGGCATCAGGGCGATCAACAGTGGTGGCAAGCGAAGTATGTGGCTCACAGGCAAGCCCCATGGAGTGCTAGGTACTGATGGACGGCTTCGATGTTCATGGCGGTCAAGCGTGCGCCTCGGCAGATCGGAACGACGGCATATTCTAGCCACCCAACGGGCTTGGCCGGAAGACCACCCGGCAACTGTCAGACGAGCTTGATCGGCGTGACCTTGCGCTGGGAGTGTTTTTCCTGAGCCAGGCCAAGCTTGGCGGTAATGACTTTGGCCAGGGCATTGTTGCCCAGGTCGTTCAGGTGCAGGCGGTCAATGAACAGGTCGGCCCCGAACACCGGCGAGCTGCTGAGCATGCAGTTCATGTCGTAGCAGGGAACCGGGTCGGCCTGGCTCTTGATACGGCGGAAGAATGCCGAGTGCAACTGGCTGTCGAATGCGCCGTCCAGCAGCCGGTCGAAATTCGCCGGTTGCCGCTGCAGCGCGTCCAGCATGGCTTGCTCGCCAGCGGGCAGGCTATCCCGGCACCAGTGCAGCAATGGCTGCAGGATGAAGGTGAGGGTGGAGTGGCTGTCTGCCAGCAGTCGGTCCCATTGGCGCAAGGTACGACCAATGTTGTCGGCGGCTCGGGCCAGGCGCTTTTCCGGGGGCGACAGCGGCCAGGTGGCTGGCGTTGCGACCGGGGGCGCGCCCAAGGCCTGGCCGATACGCTGCCACAGCGATTGCCGACGGGGCGCCGCCGTGGGCTGCATGCCTTCGCTGAAACTGTTGAGAAAGTCCTGGTAGGCCTTGGCGTGCTGCGGACCGTTCAGGCTGGCGAGGACTTCGTAGAGGGCTTCGTGGGCCAGGCTGTTCAGGCCGCTGAGTACCACCACATGGCCGAGCTGGCCAAGGCGGTGCTGATGGGTCAGGAACAGCAGCAGTTCCTGGCTGGCATTGAGCCCGCAGCCGGCCAGGTTCAGCCAGACTTCGCCGGTGAGCATCGACAGGTGCGAGGCTACTGTGTGTTCGTCGGAGCTGGCACCGATGCCCAGGGCGGTGGAGCCGCCGACCAGCAGGTTGATGCGCGATGCACCACCGCGCTCGGCCGCCGAAAAGCGCTTACCGGCGCAGTGGCTGTAGCGCAGGCCCAGGGCATCGGTGTTTATAGTGCCGGAGCGGTAGCCGGTTTCATGCACATGCACGGTGTGCGGGGCACGCCGGCTGCCCAGCAGCAGAAAGCGCTGGTAGTCCTGTTGCAACGGTGAAGGCGACGTGCTCGTGTCAGTCGCGGTCATGGGTTCTCCTTCTGGTGCAGCGGGCACTTTGCATCACATTCAGGCTGCCAGTTCCTTGAGGTTGTACAGCAGGCCGCCGCCGGCGATCAGCAGCAGTGCGACCCCCGAGGCCAGGCTGATCATGCGGTTGCTGCGCTGCGAGGCGATCTTGCCGATGGCGAAGATGTACAGGCTGAGCACGGCAAAATCGATGGCCACCCACAGCAGCGACAGCACCACCATGCTCTTGCCGAATGACTCGGTGATCTGGATGAATTGCGGGAAGAAGGCGATGAAGAAGATGATGTCCTTCGGGTTGGAAATGCCCACCATGAAACCTTGCAGCAGCCCGCCGCGGCCAGGCTTGGCGAGCTCGCCCGGCGCCTCGGCTGCCGGCGCCTGCAGGGCGTCGCGCAGCGTACCCACGGCGATGTAGCCGATGAACAGGCAACCCAGCAGGCTCATGGTGCTGAGCCAGGCCTTGTCGATGGCAGCACTGGTGAGGATGATCCAGGCCGCCGCGCCGATCAGCACCAGTGATGCCCAGTTGGTGCCAACGGCGGTGAATATGGCCTTGCGCGAGCCAGAGGCGGCCGCGGTGTTGACGATAAGTGCCACCACCGGGCCGGGGGTGGCGATCAGCAGCAGGACGGTAAGGGCATAGGTGGCGGTGAGTGCGGTGTTCACGGTCAGGTCTCGATTAGTATGTCAGGTGTTGCCGGTTGTGCGGCATGGGCATGGAACGGGCAGCGGGACGGGTTGAGCGACCCTGCCTCCTGCAGTTGGTATTGCTTCCACTCGTAGTTGTTGGCGTCGCCGAAGAAGCCAAGGGTGTCGGGCATGACGCCGTCGTTGTAGTGGCGCACACGCTCGCGGATGCGTTCACGGATACGTTTGCCACTTTCGGTGTTGGCGTTGGCCACTTCGTCGAAGTTCGCCCGCGGGTTGATGACGAAGGTGATGTGTGGCCCAAGGTAGCGGCTTTTCATCTGCTGGTGGCCGGGGAAATTCATGTTGATGAACAGCGGCATACCGGCAAAGCAGAACGACCAGGCGCTATCGTCCGGGTCGGTCGGAATGCCCTGTGGCCAGGGCTGCGGGTCGCGCGCATGCACGCCACGCAACACCTTCCAGGCCAGCGCCTGTTGCTCGGCCAGGCTGTTGTAGTCGGCGGCGGTTTCGAGAAACACTACCAGCGGGCTGCCGATTCGCTGCTTGGGTTGGATGGGGGCGACGGTGTGCACGTAGTCGGCCAGGCCCTGGGCGATGTCATCGGCCAACTGCCCGGCGCGGGCGAAGAGGATGTGGCAGGTCTCGCCGTTTACCGCCTTGCGGCCGAACAGGCAGGGAAACTCGGGGTTGGCGAGGATACTGCGGAAATGTTCTACGGCTTTATAAGTCCAATGTCGCGTGTTCCGGACATGTTCATTGGCCAGCTCTAGCGCATCCAGGCGATAGCAAGTTCCATAACCCGTAAACATGATTTCCCCAAGCGTAAATTTAGTGAACGTTCCAGTCACATGCAGGCAGGATCTTGGTTATCTTTATTATTTACCTGCATTTTCCGAGACGCCCTTGACGTTGTAAAACGCGTGGATCTGTGACCTACTATTAGTCTCACTCATGCTCGGGGCGTCGCCATGTCGGAACGGATTCAGGCCTTGCACGCGTTGCGTGCCTTCGAGGTGGCCTCTCGCTATGGTTCATTTACCCGTGCCGCAGAAGAACTGGCCCTGACCCAGGGGGCCGTCAGCCACCACATCAAGACCCTCGAAGCCATGTTCGGTTGCGACCTGTTCGAACGTCGCGGGCCGAAACTGGCCCTGACCGAGCACGGCAGATTGTTGGCGCAGGAGCTCAAGGTTGGCTTCAAGATCATCGAAAATGCCTGCGCCCTGCTGCGCCAGGACCGCTACGGCCTGCGTCTGAAGGCGCCGTCCACGCTCACCATGCGCTGGCTGCTGCGGGCGCTGGATGGGTTCAAGAAGATCGAGGACAATTGCGGCGTGCAGCTGTCCAGCGTGTGGATGGACATCGATAGCGTGGACTTCTATTCCGAGCCCTACGACTGCGCAATCCTCCTGGCCAACGGGCGTTTTCCCGCCGATATCGAGAGTTTCAAGCTGTTCGATGAATGGCTGATCCCGGTATGCCACCCGGACTACATGACCCAGGCTCAACCGGACCTGGCCGATCTGGCCCAGTGCGAGTTCCTGCACCCGTCCCCCGACCGGCGTGACTGGCGGCGCTGGCTGGCTCGCATGGACGCGCTGGACATCAGCATTGACCACGGGCAAGTGTTCGATACGCTCGACCAGGGCATCTCGGCCGCCCAGCAAGGCCTTGGTATTTCGGTGGTTGACCTGGTGCTGGCCAGTGCCGACCTGTTGGCCGGGCGCCTGGTCACGCCTTTCAAGCACGCAGTGGCCACCGGCGACGGCTATTACATGACCTGGCTCAAGGCCAGCCCCAAGGCGCGGCAGATGCACAAGCTGCGCGAGTTCCTGCTTGGTCAGGTGCCGCCGCTGGCCTACAAGGACATCAACTACCTGTACGGTTGAACACGCGTTCGAGCATGAGGCCGGCCGCCGGCAAGCGCCCGGCGGTGGAGCGGTTTGGGGCGGGGGCGTTTGTCTTGAGGTATTCAGCGCCTGAGAGATCGAGCGCCGCCCGCGCGGCGCTCGATCCCCCAGGCGCTGAAAATACTGCGGCAAACACCTGCGGGCCTCAACAAAACGCGCTGCGACGTTGCGTCAGCGGTAGAATCGCCGCAATCAGCACAACAAACGATTCAGAGGTCGACGCGGTGGAGTTGCAGCAGGGCTTTGTCCTGACCCGGCATTGGCATGACACGCCCGAAGGCACCTGCGTGGAATTCTGGCTGGCCACCGACCAGGGGCCACGGCAGTTGCGCCTGGCGCCCCAGGTATCGGTGGCATTCATCCCCCTGGCGCAGGAAGCGCACGCACGTGTGCTGTTGGCCAACGAACCTGGTGCCGAGCTGCGGCCGTTGCAGCTGAAGGATTTCGACCAACGCCCGGTGCTGGGCCTTTACTGCCGCCAGCACCGGCAATTGATGCAGCTGGAGCAACGCCTGCGCACAGCCGGTATCGATGTGTACGAAGCCGACATCCGCCCGCCCGAGCGCTACCTGATGGAGCGCTTCATCACCGCCCCGGTGCAGTTCACCGGCCAACCGGATGCCCAAGGCGTACTCTGCGATGCCCAGCTCAAACCCCTGCCGGGTTATCGCCCGCCGCTGCGCCTGGTGTCGCTGGACATCGAGACCAGCGAGCGGGGCGAGCTTTACAGCATTGCCCTGGAAGGATGTGGCCAGCGCCAGGTGTACATGCTCGGTCCGGCCAACGGTACGGCTGATGGCCTCGCCTTCGACTTGCACTACTGCACCGACCGCGCCGACATGCTGGCCTGCCTCAACCAGTGGATGGCCGAGCACGACCCGGATGCAATCATCGGCTGGAACCTGATCCAGTTCGACCTGCGCCTGCTGCATGAGCACGCCAAGTTGCTGCAGGTACCGCTGGCACTGGGGCGCAAAGGCGCGCCGATGACCTTGCGCAGCCATGCTGGTGGTGGCCACGTGTTCGCCGATGCCCCGGGGCGGCTGCTGATCGACGGCATCGAGGCGCTGCGCTCGGCGACCTGGAGTTTCCCGTCGTTCAGCCTCGAAAGTGTCGCCCAGACCTTGCTTGGTGAGGGCAAGGCCATCGACACGCCGTACCAGCGCATGGATGAGATCAACCGCCGCTTCGCCGAGGACAAGCCGGCGTTGGCGCGCTACAACCTCAAGGATTGCGAGTTGGTGACGCGCATCTTCGCCCACACCCGGCTGCTCGAATTCCTTCTGGAGCGGTCTTCGGTCACCGGCCTTGCGGTGGACCGCAGCGGTGGTTCGGTGGCCGCGTTCTGCCATTTGTACATCCCGCAGATGCACCGCCTGGGCTTTGTCGCCCCCAACCTCGGCAGCCGCCCCGACGAAGCCAGCCCCGGTGGCTTCGTCATGGATTCGCGCCCGGGCCTGTACGACTCGGTGTTGGTGCTGGACTACAAGAGCCTGTACCCGTCGATCATTCGTACTTTCTTGATCGACCCGGTGGGGCTGGTCGAAGGCTTGCGCCTGCCCGACGATGAACACTCGGTGGAAGGCTTTCGGGGTGGGCGTTTTTCCCGTAGCGAGCATTGCCTGCCGGCCATCGTCGAGCGGGTATGGCAGGGGCGGGAAGCGGCCAAGCGTGAGGGCAACGCGCCGCTGTCGCAGGCGCTGAAGATCATCATGAATGCCTTCTACGGCGTGTTGGGTTCGAGCGGCTGCCGCTTCTTCGACCCGCGCCTGGCTTCGTCGATCACCATGCGCGGCCACCAGATCATGCGCCAGACCCGCGCACTGATCGAAGCCAGGGGCTACGAGGTGATCTATGGCGATACCGATTCCACTTTCGTCTGGCTCAAGGGCGCCCACGGCGAGGAGGCTGCAGCACGCATAGGCCGCGAGCTGGTGGCGCACGTCAACCAGTGGTGGCGCGAACACCTGCGCGAGCGGATGAACCTGGAAAGCGCGCTGGAGCTGCAGTTCGAGGTGCATTACCGGCGCTTCCTGATGCCCACCATCCGCGGCACGGACGAAGGCAGCAAGAAGCGCTACGCCGGGCTGGTGCAGCGGGCCGATGGCAGCGAGCAGATGGTCTACAAGGGCCTGGAGTCGGTGCGTACCGACTGGTCGCCGCTGGCCCGGGAGTTCCAGCAGGAGCTGTACGGGCGGATCTTCCGTGGCCAGCCATACCGTGACTACGTGCGTGACTATGTGCGGCAGACGTTGACCGGTGGCCTGGACGAACTGCTGGTGTATCGCAAGCGCCTGCGCCGGCCGCTGGCCGACTATCAACGCAATGTGCCGCCGCACGTGCGCGCGGCTCGGCTGGCCGATGACTACAACCGCCGCCTTGGCCGCCCGTTGCAATACCAGCGGGGCGGCTGGATCAGCTATCTGATCACCCTGGCGGGCCCGGAACCTCTGGAAAACCTGCAAGCGCCGGTGGACTACGAGCATTACCTGAGGCGGCAGCTGCAGCCGGTGGCCGATGCCATCCTGCCTTTCGTTGGCGACAGTTTCGAAGGGTTGACCGGGCAGCAGCTGGCGCTGTTCTGAAGGGGGTGGTACCTATCTAGCCTACCTTGTGGCATGCCTGTGCCTATTGTCGCGCCTCTGGATCAGACAGAGGCCAACAACGTGACTACACCCACCAAGGAGCAACCGCCACCCGTCGATAGGCTGGCCATGGAGCAGGCCTATCAGGACAGCCTCATCGTCAAGCGGCTACCCAGATGGATTCGCCGGCTGCGTATCGTATCGCCTACCGAACAGAACATCCCGGCCAACGGCTTGTATGAATCGCAGCATGCTGCATTACGCGACGCGTTGAAGGACAGCCTGGCCTGTCGACAGTGGCTGGAAAGGGAGCTTGCGCGCATCGAGGGCATCGACCATTTCGTCAAGTCGCTGCTTCAAAGCGCCATGCATGAGAAATTCGGCATTGAGCAAGATGTCAAAGGCCTGTATTTCAGACGCTGGTACACCTCCCCTGCGGGCACCGTGTGGAGCCGTTATCCGGTCGTGGAAAAGGACTACTTCGACGTACCGCTGATCGAGGCGGCACTGGACAATTTCACACCGGGCGAGGGGCGGGACGAACAGCACAAGGACAATTGCATCGTCGACAGCCTGTCGCAACGGCTTGCTTCACCGACCGCGCCTGCCTTCGCACGCCTGTGCCGCCAGCTGGATCTGGGCAGGCGCTATCAGCAGCATCTGGACAGCGTGCTGAAAGCGTCGAGCACTCAGGCCAGCGGCTGGCGCAACATGGGTGCGACGCTTGCGCAACTGTACAGCTCGGTCATGCTGATCGATGCCTGCAAGGCCAAAAGCGATGGAGTACTGAGTGCCGCCGAACTGGACCTGGTGCTAGAGCTATGCAAGCACGGAAGACCTGGCACGTTTTACGAGTCGAAGGTGGTGGCCCGGCAACTCAAGGCGTTCGGCTGCGATTTGCAGCAGATCGTGATACTCGATGTATTTCATGACAAAGTCAGCCGCAAGATCCTTGTCTATATACCCGATGACCCACACGGTCCCTGGACCGCAAGCCCCGACTTGGAAAGCTTCACCCGCAAGGTCTTGGGCAAGCGTCTGCGAGATAAGCCGTATCAGAAGTTTTTCAGTCGCTTCGTACGACGGCGTGACATGCAGCAGTTCTTTTCCAAGGTTGTCCAGGAATTGGTAGGTGTGGCCGATTGGGCAACCCGAGAAATGGGCCAGTACATGCGGGACTACCCGCTACCGTTGTTCGACCACCTTGCTGCCGCACGCCTTGCTCACATCAAGGACGATGCCGCATTGATTGCCACGCCGGTGTCAGACCTTGACCGCAAGGCCCAGGAGGCCCATAGGCAAAGGTTGGTTGCCGAAGGGTGGACACTGGCCGGCGTGGCGGGCGTGTTCATCCCTGAACTTAATGCGCTGCTGCTTGCTGTAATGGTGTGGGACCTGTTGAGCGAGTTGTTCCAGGCAGTGAAGGACTGGCGTGAGGGTGATACCAGCGCAGCTATCGAGCATGTGCTCAGCGTGAGCAAAGACCTGGCTGTGGTCGGTGTTACCGCTGTGGTATGGCGTGAAGCGAGCCGGGCTTGGGCCGCAGTGGACCAGTGGGTGCCAGCGCGGCTGGAGGATGGGACCGAAAAACTTTGGAATGGGGACTTGGTGCCATTTCGCAGCGAGGCCCCTGCTGCCAGGGAAGTGGCCGATGAAATGGGCATCTACCGCGCCCAGAACAGAAGCTGGATAGCCATGGACGGCCATTACTACGAGGTCGTCCAGCGTGCAGACGAAGAGTGGCAACTGGCGCCACGAGATGGCCATGGGCCTTTGTTGCGTCACAATGACGCCGGGGCTTGGCGGCTATGGGCCGAGCAACCTGCCAACTGGGCAGACACGCACAGGATGTTCCGCCGCCTTGGTGGGCGTTTCGCTCGCCTGGATGATGAGCAAATTGACCAGGCCATGGCTATCCATGCCCTGGATGCAGACCACCTTCGGGCGCTGCATGTATACGGTCGACCGCCGGAAGCTGAGCTGGTCGATACCGTCGAGCGCCTGCTGATCGACCGTCGGCTACAAGCCTTGTTGGACAGTTTGAAGCTTGGGCGGGTGCCGGAGGACGCGCCGTTGCTGTTGAAGGCTCGTGCATTGCCAGGCGTCACGGAACACGAAGGGCCCGCATTGGCGGCACAGGTTTCGGCGAGACGGCGCCAACTGTTTCAACAGGTTTATGACGGGCAACAGGAGCCAGATGATGCAGCGGTGGCAACGTTGCGCAGGGCATTCCCGAGCCTGCATGGCCGTGCTGCGCGCGAGCTTGTGGGTGGGTTATCGGCAGAAGGTGCGGAGTTTCAGGCCCTGGTCAGCGGTACGGTGCCGTTCCGGCTGGTCGACAAGGCCAGGCTGAGCGTACTACGCATTCGTATTGCGCGTGCCTGTGAGGCGCTGTTCATCGATACGCCTCAGACTCTGGACCAGGCCAAGGTCGCGCTGACTTTGCTTGACACTCTGGATACAAGCAGTGGTAGACCGCGTTGGCGGCTGTACGACGGCGACAGTCCACAGCCGGTAATGGCTACCACTGGCCGCGGGCAGAACTTCAGACTTGTATATGAAAACGGGCGGTTCTCACTTGAGGACGCGCTGGGCGTTGAAATGCGCGGCCCCGGTGAACTGTTCGAGACCCTGGTGGATGCGTTCTCCCCTGGCGACCATGAGGCAATCGGTATCAATGAACCCTACGCCCCAGGCCTGAGAGCAGTCCTGGCCAGGCAAGTGGCCGGTCACAGTAGGGAACTCGCCCAGGCATTGGGCAGAAACCCTGAATTGCCATGGATGTTGACGCCGCTGCGCTTGGAGGATGGCAGGGTCGGCTACCCGCTGGGTGGCGGCCTGGGACGCCTTGCTCGGCCTGCCCCACGACCCAGGGCATTCGAGGCGCGCCTGCGCGACCTTTACCCAGCATACAGCGATGGCGAGGTCGATGCTTGGTTAAGTGCGCTGCATGCTTCGGGGCGTGATACCGATACTACGCTTCGCGTGCTCGAAGAGCAGGCGCGCCGGTTGAGCGACAAACTGAAAAGCTGGGAACGGCAAGGATTGCTGGCCCGTGAGCGAACCGAGCGCAAGCGGTTTCGCAAAGCCGTCATGCAATGCTGGCGGGAACGGATACCTGATCAGGTTACCCCTGAGGGCCAACGCTTGTCCGTGACTTGGCAGTACAGCGGGCATGACCTGCGCTCGTTGCCGGAATTGGGACCACTGTTCACCTTCCCGCATGTTACCGAACTTTCCCTGCGCAGCCTACTGCTGGAGGAGGTGCCGGAGCGATTCCTGCTTTCATTCCCCAATCTGAGGTCTCTGGAACTGAGCTATAACCGGTTGGAACGTCTGCCAGGCAGCCTGCCGTTGCTCAATGAATTGAGCATTCTCGACTTGTCTGACAACCGCATCTCGCTGGAATTGCCACAAGCTCAAGTGCTGGAGCTGTGCAGAGGTTTACGTTACCTGAACCTTTCGGGCAACCCCTTGAGCACGGCCTTTTCGGTGGCCCAGATGGACCAGTTGGCCGAGCTGCGTTTGCGCAATACCGGGATGTTATCGCTGCCCGAGGGCATCATGGAGTGTGAGACGTTGTACATGCTAGACGCTTCCAACAACCTCATCGCTTCGTTGCCCCCTGACTTCACCGAGTCTCGGTTATGGCAGAACGGCTACGTGGCGCTGTCAGGCAACCCCGTGTTGGTGCATCAGGCTGAAGAGGTGCAGGAGGCCTGGAACATTCCGGAGACGAGTTCAATCCCTCATAAGCTGCGCTGGGCGGACCGCCTGGACGGTGAACAACGTGAGGACCTGAGTAGCCTGTGGGTTCATGTCGAGCAAATGGATGGGGTGGCAAACTTCATGCTTCTGCTGGCACAACTCACGCGCTCGAGAGACTTCACCCATCCTCTCAATGGGGAACTGCTGGCTTCACGCGTTCTGGCCATGATGGAAAAGGTCCAGAATTCGCCAGACCTGGCCGATGAGGTTTTCGCCAATGCATTGGTCGAAAACTGCGCCGACAACGCTACGGTGGTCTTCCAGCAGCTTGAAATCCGATGCCTTGTGTGGGAAGCAGAGCAGGCTGCCCCCTCTGGCAGCCAGGAGCGAGTTCTGGTGACACTGGCGCGGCGGCTGTGGAGGCAACGGGAGGTCGAATTCATCGCATTGCGCGAGGCTGAGGCTGCAGGTGCGGGCAACGAGTCGATCGAATGGGCGCTGGCCTACTCGATCCGCTTGCGCGAGGAGCTGGACCTGCCGGGCAATGCACGGAGCATGCTCCACGCCGGGATCCCGGACCTGGACGTCGCTTCGGTGGCACGTGCGGGTGATCAGGTAAGGCGTAATGAGACAGTCGAATCGATAGCAGCGTGGATGCTCCAGCAACCATTCTGGAGAAAGTATCTCGAGAAGCGTTACGTACGCGAGCTGGAAATACCGCAGCGTCTCCAGGACCAATTGGCGGAAGATGGTGCTGGGAACGCCGCCAGAGTGATGGCGGAAGCCAGGCAGTGGACCGAGCAGGCCGAGCTTCAACTGACCATCGAAGCTTTGCAACGATGGGCATGACGAGGGCGCATTGGACTATGCTCAAGTCACAAGCGACAGATGTTTTTTGGGGCTCGGGATGGGAGTGATCGCATTTGGTAACCGCCGGTTACTGTTCATTCAAACATGGAGGCCTTTTGCTGGTTTACGCTCGCTCGTCGGATCTTTCTCCCTGATCTGTAGTCTTTTGGTTTATCGAGAGAATAAGGAGATACGCATGCTCGTCCGGTCATTGACCCTCGCCACCTTGCTCGCGTTCGTCGGCCCCGTGTTCGCCGCCGACAGTGACGCGCCGCTGGCCAAGGAACTGGGCAAGGCCAGGCCCTTGGTCGTCATTGCACCCAGCAGCGCCGACCCGACGTTGCGTGGCTTGAACGAGGCCCTGAAGGACCCGGCCACCCAGGCCGCCTTCAAAGAGCGCAACCTGGTGCTGTACAGCGTTGCCAACATGATGGGCAAGCGTGAGGACAAGAACCTCGAGCAGCAAACCACCATGGCCTTGATCCGTGAGTTGAAGCTGGGTGCCAGCAAAGGCACCAAGGTGATCCTGGTGGGCAAGGACGGTGAGCGGCACATGCTCAAGGACGACGAGAAGGGCGAGGCCATCGACCCGCAGGTGATCCTCAAGGCGGTCGATGATCTGCCCGCCAGCGAAAAAGCCGTGACGGCGCCGGAGCCTGTGGCAGCGGCGGCACCGGAACCCAAGGCCAAGGACAGCAAGCCTGCCAAGCCGGCCAAGCCGGCCGCCCCCCCCAAGCCGCTGGAAGACTGACCCTGCACGACGGCCCCGAGGCACCTTGGGGCCCTTGTGTATCCCACTGTATCTGCCTACGCCGCTGACCCATTCCCATACAAAACCGCACCCCGCGCGATACATCCACGACATACCGCAACGGCCTAATGGCTCCACATTCCAACCACAGTGGAGCGACACCATGACTCAAGTACGAAACACCCTCGGCCTGCTCGGCGCTGCCCTGATCGGCAGCATGGCATTGAGCAGCAGCGCCTTTGCCGTCGAACCGTTGACTCAGGGTTACCAGCTGGCTTCGGCCAAGGTGGCCGGCGAGGGCAAATGTGGTGAAGGCAAATGTGGTGGCAGCGCCAAGGCCACCCAGGGCGAAGGCAAATGCGGTGAGGGCAAGTGCGGCGCCAGCGCCAAGGCCGGTACCGAAGGCAAGTGCGGCGAGGGCAAGTGTGGTGATGCCTCGTTCGCCAAGACCGACAGCAATCACGACGGCAAGGTCTCGCGCGACGAGTTCCTGGTGGTGGCCAAGGACCGTGCCGGCGACTTCGACAAGATCGACCGCAACCATGATGGCTTCATCTCTGAACAGGAGGCCGCAGATCACCTCAAGGCGATCTACCAGGCTAATGGCAAGACCATGCCCGAGGGCTTGTTCAGCCACCTGACCGGCAAGCCCTGATCTTCTACCCCATGAACCGCGCAACGCCCCTCCTGCTGGTCAGGCGGGGCGTTGTGCCTGTTGCGGAGACCTGTTCATGCACCCCACATCTTTGTCCCCTCAGCCTTTGCGGGCCGGGCTCGGCCTGCGCCGCGGGCTGTTGCCGGAACTGCTGGTCATGGAGGCTGGCGCGGTGGACTTTCTGGAATGCGCACCGGAAAACTGGATTGCAGTGGGCGGTGCCTACGGCAAGGGCCTGGCGCAGTTGGCCGAACGGTTTGCCATTACCTGTCACGGGCTGTCGTTGTCGCTGGGTGGCAGCGAGCCGCTGGATTGCCATTTCCTTGGCCAGACTCGTCAGTTCCTCGATCGCCACCAGGTGCGTCTGTACAGCGAGCACCTGAGCTACTGCAGCGATGACGGGCACCTGTACGACCTGATGCCCATTCCGTTCACCGACGAAGCTGTGCGCCATGTGGCCGCGCGGATTCGCCAGGCCCAGGAATACCTGGAACGGCGCATTGCCGTGGAAAACATAAGCTACTACGCCGCGCCGTACCAGGCGATGAGCGAACTCGATTTCATCCGTGCGGTACTTGATGAGGCCGACTGCGACTTGCTGCTGGACGTCAACAATGTGTTCGTCAATGCCTGCAACCACGGTTACGACGCCCGCGAATTCCTTGCGGGCTTGCCCCAGGCGCGAGTGACCGGCATGCACGTGGCTGGCCATTACGATGAAGCGCCGGACCTCAAGGTAGACACCCACGGGGCTGCGGTGAAGGAAGATGTGTGGGCGCTGTACGCGGTCGCCTGTGCGCGTTTCGGTGTGCAACCGACCGTACTCGAGCGTGATTTCAACTACCCGCCGCTGGCCGAACTGCTCGCCGAAGCGGCGCGCATCCGCACTGTGCAGCGTGCTGCGGGAGGGCTTGCAAATGAATGAGACCTTGCGTGAGCAGCAGTACACCTTGGCCCGGTACCTGCGTGACCCGCAGCGCCATGCGCCGCCGCCTGGCATAGAGGCCCGGCGGCTGAAGATTTACCGCGAGCTGTTCTATGGTGCTATCGAAGGTTTGCTGGCCGGCAGTTTTCCGGTGATGCGCCAGGCGTTGGGCGAACAGCGCTGGCATGCGCGAGTGCGAGATTTCTATGCCAACTATCGCAGCCAGACACCGTTGTTCACCGAGATTGCCGAAGCCTTCGTCGATTATCTGCAAGGCATCGAGCTGGATGCGCCCTGGCAGCTGGAGCTGGCGCACTATGAGTGGGTCGAGGCTCAGTTGTATCTGAGCGATGCCGAGGACCCGGCCCATGACCCGGCAGGCGACCTGCTGGAAGGGGAGCCGCTGTTGTCGTGTGTGGCGCGGGTGTTGGCCTATCGCTGGCCGGTGGAACGGATTGGGGCGGATTACCAGCCAGCGGTCGCGCCAGAGGCGCCGACCTTGTTGCTTGTTTATCGCGATGCGGAGTTGAAGGTGCGCTTCGCGCGCCTGGCGCCGCTGGCGTACCGGTTGCTGGCACTGGAACAGGGCAGTGGGCGGGCGCGGTTGGAAGCGCTGGGCGGTGGTGTGGAGGAGGGGTCGGCGTTGCTGGAGGGGCTGCGCGGGCAGGGGGTTATCATCGGTACATGTTGAGTGCGGGTACGGGGGGCGCCTTGCGCCCCTATCGCGACACAAGGCCGCTCCTACAGAGGTACGCGATCTCCTGTAGGAGCGGCCTTGTGTCGCGATGGGCTACAACGCAGCCCCGGCGAAATCACCTGCAGAACCGCCCTCTGAGCCAATGATCCAGGCTCAACCGCCCAGCCCCTTTCAGCAGCAGTGGCAGCAACGCCACCAGGTAGATCAGCGGCAACTTGAAGTTCCCAAAGCCCTGGTCGGTAATCGCATACCCTTGGGCCAGCTCGGCCAGGCTCGACCAGTGCGCCGGCCAGTGCACTGCGGCAATCGCCACCACGGTCAGCACCATCAGCCCCAACGAGGCCAGCCGGGTACCGAGCCCCAGTAACAGCAGTAACGGCAGGATCAGCTCTGCCCACATCGACAGCTGCCAGTTCAGCTCTACAGGCAGCAGGTTGAAGGGGAACGGAAAGTTCGCTTGCAGGTCGGCGAACCAGTTGCTGCCATTGAATTTCTCCCAGCCGGATTCGAAAAATTCCCAGGCCAGGAACAGCCGCAGCGGCAGGTCTGCACTCCAGGTACCGAAACGGTCGAAGGTAGTCAGTGTGCGGGTCAAGGTGGTCATGCTGGTTTTCTCTCTTCAGGAAAGGGCGCGGGCGGTACGGCGTTGCTGGCGGGCCAGCTTGGCGGTGAGCTTGACGGCGATGGCGCTGAACATCAGGGCGAACGCCAGCGGGTACCAGCCACCCATGGGGATGCGCTTGTAGAACGACAGGCAGAACACCGCGGCCAGTACCCACATGCCTGTACTGTGCAGGGCCTGCCAGGCACGGCCACCCAGCAGGCGCATCGGGGCCTTGAACGAGGTGATGGTGAGCAGCAGCAGGAACAGGTAACCGAGGGTACCGGGCAGGCTAGAGGTGAGCGTGCGGCCGGCCCAGAACAACTCGGGGAATTGCTGGGCGTAGCGGTAGATCAGTACGCCATGCACGGTGTGGGAAAAGGCGAATGCCAGCCCCAGGTAGCGCCGTTCCTGGAGGAGGCGGCGGCTGTTTGTGCCAGGCAGCAAGGTCACCAGCGACGAGGCCAGGAAGGCCAGCAGGAATAGCGCGAAGGAACTGCGCGCAGTGGCACGGATCGCGCTGCGCAGGCCGTCCGGATCAGGTTGGCTGGCCAGGACCACGGCGGTCATCGCCAGGGTCAGGCCGGCGAGCGTGGCGAACAGCTTCCAGCCGGAGGGAAGGGTGAGCGGTTTCATCAGGGAGGCTCCCGGTTGTGGTTGTGTGACCGGGAGTGTGTCGGGGTGGGGTATCTGCAGTGTGTCGGCGGTGGTGGGGTTGTGTATCGGATTGTAGAACTCGCTCAAGCCTCGCATTCCCTGAGAATCTTGTGCCCATCACTTCAGTTCGATCTGCGCGCACAGCCCGCCGCTTGCTCGGTTGCTCAGGGTCAGTCGGCCACCCATCGCCTGGATCAGCTGGTGGGCAATCGCCAACCCCAGCCCGGTGCCGCCGGTGCTGCGGTTGCGTGAGCCTTCCACGCGATAGAACGGCTTGAGCACTTCATCCAGTTCGTCACCGGGTATGCCTGGCCCGTTGTCGAGCACGCGGATCACGGTTGTGCCACCTTCGCGGCTCACCTCCAGTTCGGCAGCACCGGCAAACTTGAGGGCATTGTCCACCAGGTTCACCAGCACCCGGCGCAAGGCATGCGGGCGGGTTTCCAGAAGGCTGCCGCTGCTGCCATGGCGCTCGACTTGGGCGCCACTGTCCTGGTAGTCGAACACCAGGCTGTCGAGGAAGGCATCAAGGTTGACCCGGCACGGGGCCTCGGTGCTGGTGTCCATGCTGCGGGCATAGGCCACGCCTTCGCGCACCAAGTGTTCCATTTCACCCAGGTCGCTCCACAGTTTGTCCTTTTCCACCCCGTCGTCCATCACTTCGACACGCAGCTTCATGCGTGTGATCGGTGTTTGCAGGTCGTGGGAAATGGCTGCCAGCAACTGCATGCGTTCCTTTAGATAGGCAGCGATGCGTGCCTGCAGGGCGTTGAAGGCCGCGGCGGCGTAGCGCACCTCGCGCGGGCCGCTTTCATCCAGTTGCACGCCAGGCTTGTCCGGGTCCAGGTTGTCCACCGCGCGGGCCAGGCGGGTGAGCGGGCCGATCGCCAGGCGCACCGCCAGCCAGGTGCACAGCAGCAGCACGGCCAACTGGATCAGCAGCACCACGGGTAGCCAGCGGGCTACCGGGACCGGCGATGGGGTTACGTCGATGGTCAGCGGTGCGCCATCGGCCAGGCTCAGGTGTGCCTGGAAGTGCGCATTCGGGCCGGGGATTTCCTGGAAGGTCAGGCGATAGTCGGCGCCAATGGCCTTGACGATCGAGTCGGCGGCCATGGGAGGGTCGCTGCTGGGCATGGCTTCGCCCGCCAGGCCATGGTCCAGCCGGTAGCGGTAGGTACGCCGCTCCAGGCGCGGCAACCAGGCGGCGCGCTCGGCCGCGGGCAGGCGGTCGAGGATGGCCACTGAGGTGGCCACGTCCTGCTCCAGGGTGCTGAGCATCATCGAGCGGCTGCTGATGTAGCGCTCGTAGGCCTGCAGGCCGAACGACAGGCCGTAGGCCAGCACCAGGCCGGTGAAGAAGATCAGCGCCAGGCGCGAGGCCAGGGTACGTGGCCACTTCATGATGGCGACTCGAGCAGTTGCACCGGCAGTGAGAACACGTAGCCCTCGCTGCGCACGGTCTTGATGCAGCTGGGTTCGCGGGCGTCGTCACCCAGGCGCTGGCGCAGGCGGCTGACCAGCAGGTCGATGGAACGGTCGAAGATGTCGGCTTCGCGGCCCTGGGTCAGGTTGAGCAACTGTTCACGGCTGAGCACCCGCTGCGGGTGGTCGAGGAACACCCGCAGCAGGCGGTATTCGGCGCCGCTGAGGGCCACCAGGGTGCCTTCGTTGTCGAGCAGGTGGCGCGCGGTGGTGTCCAGCCGCCACTGGCCGAAGCCCAGCAGGCGGCTGCTTTCGCTGATGGTCAGGTTAGGCGGCAGCATGCGCGTGCGGCGCAGCACGGCGTTGATACGCGCCAGCAGTTCGCGGGCCGAGAACGGCTTGGTCAGGTAATCGTCGGCACCCATTTCCAGGCCGACGATGCGGTCGGTTTCGTCGTTGCGCGCGGTCAGCATCAACACTGGGGTGTTGCGGTGCTTGCCGGCGCGCAGCTCGCGGCACAGCAACAGGCCGTCGTCGCCGGGCATCATGATGTCGAGAACGATCAGGTCGACGCTGTTGGCTTCGAGAAAGGCGCGCATCTGCCGGCCGTCGGCGACGATGCTGGTGCGCAGGCCGTTCTTCTTCAGGTAGTTGCCGACCAGTTCGCGGATTTCGCGGTCGTCGTCGACGATCAGGATGTGATCGACGTGTTCCATGCGCTGCGTTCCTGTGCAAGAGGGGATGGGCCCAGTGTACCGAGCGCCTTCGCGTTTGCCTGCGGGGTTTTGTATTGCAGTGTATCTGGCATGTGTTCAGACACAGGAGGAAGCACATCACAGCTTCGGGCGACACATACGGGATACCTGGCCGGCGTGAAATGGCTCTCGACCGGGGAGCACAACTCCCCACCCTCAAGCGATACACAGGAGAGATGCCATGAACTTCAATATTTTCGCCCGTGCCACTTTGTTCGCCGTGCTCAGCTTCGGCGCCATTGCCGCCCAGGCCTCCACGATGCCGATGGACGATACCGGGGTCATGCAGTACCGCTACGGTGACCACCTTGATGTGAAGAAAGTGCTGTCGATACAGGATGACCAGAGCAACGCCTGCGGCCTGGTGAACACCCGCATGGATTACCTCGACTCCAAGGGCCAGCAACAGAGCGTGCAGTACCGCACCTACGCCACCGGCGGTTGCCATGAGAATTGATCGCCGTTTGTTGTTGAAGGTTGGCGGCATTGCCCTGGCGCTGGTCGGCCTGGGCCTGGCCGGGCACCTGATGGCCCGCGACAGCTACGGTGCCATGCCGTCGCTGTCCGGCGCCAGCCAGTGGCTGAACTCGGCGCCGCTGGATGGCCCTGGGCTCAAGGGCAAGGTGGTGCTGGTGGACTTCTGGACCTGGGACTGCATCAATTGCCGGCGCAGCCTGCCGCATGTGAACGAATGGGCGCGGCGCTATGCCGACCAGGGGCTGGTGGTGGTCGGCGTGCATACACCGGAGTACGACTACGAGCATGACGTTGGCACCTTGCGTGACAAGGTGGCCAGGCTGGGGATCGGTTACCCGGTAGCGGTGGATAACGACTACAAGGTGTGGAATGCCTGGGGCAACCAGTTCTGGCCGGCACACTACTTTGTCGACCGCCAGGGGCAGGTACGCCATGTGCACTTTGGCGAGGGGGATTATGGTGGGCAGGAGCAGGTGATACAGGCGTTGCTGGATGAGAAAAGGTAATTGGCCTGCGCCGGCCTCTTCGCGGTGGTTCGACGACTCGATGAACCCGCTCCCACAGATACTGCACCGCTTGCAGACTGTGCGATCCCTGTGGGAGCGGGTTCACCCGCGAAGAAGCCAACAACGATCTGTCAGGTGAAACTGGCAAAATGCGCCTGCATCCGCGCCGCATCCGCCTGGCGCCCGCTGAACAGCTCGAACGCCTTCACCGCCTGGAACACGGCCATGTTGCTGCCATCCAGGGTGCGGCAGCCCAGTGCCCGGGCGGCGCGCAGCAGTTCGGTCTCCAGTGGGAAGTAGATGATCTCCGCCACCCACAGCCGCGCATGCAGCAGCTCCACCGGCAGCGGCGTACCCGGCAGCTTGGCCATGCCCACCGGCGTGGTGTTGACCAGTCCGTCCGCCTCGGCCAGGGACGTGGCCAGGTCGGTGCCGACCACGGCGCGCCCGGCACCGAAGTGGGCATTCAGGTTGTCCACCAGGGCCTGTGCGCGGGCCGCATCCACTTCGAACAGCACCAGCCGCTCGACCCCCTCACCCAGCAGGGCATGGGCTACGGCTGAACCTGCACCACCGGCCCCCATCTGCACCACCTGGCGTCGTGCCACGTCGGGCAAGCCACGGCGCAAACCTTCGGCAAAGCCCAGGCAGTCGGTATTGTGGCCGACCCGCTTGCCGTCCTTGAGCACAACGGTATTCACCGCACCGATGCCGCGGGCTTCGTCCGACAGTTCGTCGAGCAACGGCAGGATCGCCTGCTTGAACGGGTAGGTGATGTTGAGCCCGGTAAAGCCGGTGTGTTGGGCGGCGTCGAGCAAGCCGGGCAGGGCGCTGTCGTCCAGTTGCAGCTGGTCGGCATCGATCAGCCGGTACAGGTAGCGCAGCGCCTGGGCGTCACCTTCGTGTTCGTGCAGGGCAGGGGTGCGCGACAGCTGGATGCCGCGGCCGATCAGGCCGGCGAGGATGGCTTGCTGGCTCATGCGCTATGCTCCTGAACCATTTCGGCGAAGTGGCTGATGGCCATGCGGTAGCCATGGCTGCCCAGGCCGCAGATGACCCCGACGGCGATGGACGATATGAACGACAGGTGACGGAACGGTTCGCGCTTGTGCACGTTGGACAGGTGCACTTCGATAACCGGCACTTCGCTGGCCACCAGGGCATCGCGGATGGCTACTGAGGTATGGGTCCAGGCACCGGGGTTGATCACGATGCCGGCGCAGCGACCACGGGCGGCATGGATCCAGTCGATCAGTTCGCCTTCGTGGTTGGTTTGGCGGAATTCAATTTCCAGGCCATGGGCATGGGCAGTATCGGCGCAACCCCGGGCCAGGTCGGCGAGGGTTTCGTAGCCGTACTGGGCAGGCTCGCGGGTGCCCAGCATGTTCAGGTTGGGGCCGTTGAGCACGAGAATAATGGGCTTCATTACGGGCATCGCTTTGTTGTTGTTGGATTCACCTAGTTTTGTACCGCCTGGTTAGTTTAGTCAATTGGACTAAACCGCTGTACCAGGAAAGTGGGCGATTATCGAACCCTGCATGTACACATCCCCTGTAGGAGAGAAACGCAGGCTGGATTACAAAATTGTAATTTTCCCGCCACCCCCCCGATAAGCACGGCTTTCTACAGTCCCTCGCCAAAGCTCGCCGACGAGGACCTGTTTCGTGCCTATCCCCCGCAAGACCGCCTTGCTCTGCCTGTTGCTGGCCGGCGCCGCCAGCGCCCAGGCCAGCCAGAGCCTGAGCCTGCCCCAGGCGCTTGATGCTGCTTTTGCCCGGAACCCGGAGTTGGCCGCGGCCGGCCGGGAAATCGGCATTGCCGACGGCGAGCGACGCCAGGCCGGGCTAATCCCCAACCCGGAGTTGTCCTGGGAGGTCGAGGACACCCGCCGCGACACCAGCACCACCACTGTCACCCTCAGCCAGCCGCTGGAGCTGGGCGGCAAACGCGGCGCACGCATCGCCGTGGCCGGTGCCGGCCAGGCCATCGCCCAGCTGGACCTGGAGCGCCAGCGCAACGGACTGCGCGCCGATGTGGTGCAGGCTTTCCATGCGGCCTTGCGCGCGCAGACCGCGCTGGAGCTGGCGCAGCAATCGCAGGCGTTGACCGAGCGTGGGCTGCGGGTGGTGCAGGGGCGGGTGACCGCCGGCCAGTCATCGCCCGTGGAGGCCACCCGGGCACAGGTGCAACTGGCCCAGGCCCAGGCCGAAGTGCGCCGCGCGCAAACCCAGCGCAGCGTGGCATACCAGGCCCTGGCACGGTTGACCGGCAGCCCGCTGGCAAGCTTCGACCAGTTGCAGGCAGCCAACCTGTCCCCTGGTGACGCGCCCAGCGCCGACGCCCTGCTCGACCAGGTCGAGCAGACGGCTGAATGGCGCCTGGCCGCCGCCCAGGTCGAGCGCGGCGAAGCGTCCCTCGGGTCGGAAAAAGCCCTGCGCATTCCCAACCTCACCGTCAGCCTTGGCAGCCAGTACAGCCGCGAAGACCGCGAGCGGGTCAATGTGGTGGGCCTGTCGATGCCCTTGCCGCTGTTCGACCGCAACCAGGGCAACGTGCTGGCCGCAGCCCGCCGGGCCGACCAGGCGCGTGACCTGCGCAACGCAGTAGAGCTGCGCTTGCGCAGTGAAACCCGGAGCGCTGTCAGCCAGTGGGCCACGGCCATGCAGGAGGTACAGGCCTATGACCGCACCATCCTGCCCTTTGCACAGCAGGCCGTGGACACCGCCACCCGCGGTTTCGAAATGGGCAAGTTCGCCTTCCTCGATGTACTTGATGCCCAGCGCACGCTGATCGAGGCACGCGGGCTGTACCTCGAGGCACTGGCCTCGGCGACCGACGCGCGGGCGCAGGTCGAACGGATCTATGGCGACCTCGATGGCCTGAGCAACAGATTGAACAGCAGGAGCAACGATGACTAATCCACGCAAGATAGCCCTTCTGGCTGCCGCTATTGCCGCGCTTGGCCTGGGTGGCCTGGCCTGGACCGACAACCTCGGCAAGGTGCCGGGCACTGAAGCCCGGCACGACGACCACGGTGAAGAGAGCCACGGCCATGGCGAGGAACAGGCCGGAGAAGGCCACGATGAAGAAGAGGGCAAGCTGCACTTGTCCACGGCCCAGATCGAGGCCGCCGGTGTGCAACTGGCCAACGCCGGCCCTCGTGAACTGGGCACTGCCATCAGTTTCCCGGGTGAAATCCGCTTCGACGAGGACCGCACCGCTCACGTTGTGCCACGCGTGCCTGGCGTGGTCGAGGCGGTACAAGCCGAGCTGGGCCAGACGGTCAGGCGTGGCCAGGTGCTGGCGGTGATCGCCAGTCAGCAGATTTCCGATTTGCGCAGCGAACAACAGGCTGCCCAGCGCCGCCTGGAACTGGCGCGCCTGACCTTCCGGCGCGAACAGCAGCTGTGGCAGGAGCGCATCAGCGCCGAGCAGGATTACCTGCAGGCCCGCCAGGCATTGCAGGAGGCCGAGATTGCCTTGGCCAACGCACGGCAGAAGGTCGCCGCCGTGGGCCCGGCCGGCACTGGCAACCGTTATGAACTGCGCGCGCCGTTCGATGCAGTGGTGGTGGAAAAGCACCTGACTGTGGGCGAGGTGGTCGATGAGACCAGCAACGCCTTCACCCTGTCTGACCTGAGCCGGGTCTGGGCCACCTTCGCCGTCGCCCCGCGCGACCTGGACAAGGTGGTCACCGGCCGCAATGTCACAGTCAGCGCGCCGGACCTGGGCGCCCAGGTCGAGGGCAAGGTCAACTACGTCGGCAGCCTGCTCGGCGAGCAGAACCGCGCCGCCACCGCTCGCGCCACGCTGGCCAACCCCAACGGCGCCTGGCGCCCCGGGCTGTTCGTCAATGTCGCGGTCAGTGTCGAGCGCTTCAATGCCGCCGTGGTGGTGCCGGAAAGCGCCCTGCAAACCTGGGAGGAGCAGATCGTGGTGTTTGCCCGCACCGAGGAAGGCTTCGAGGCCCGCCCGGTGAAAACCGGTCGCCGCGACGCCGGCCAGGTGGAAATCACCACCGGCCTTGACGCCGGAACCCAGGTGGCCGCTGCCGGCAGCTTTGTCCTCAAGTCCGAGCTGGGCAAGGGCTCGGCCGAGCACAGCCATTGATCACGGGGACGCCTGCATGTTCGAACGCCTGATCCAATTCGCCATCGAGCAGCGCCTGGTGGTGATGCTGGCCGTGGTCCTGATGGCCGCGGTGGGTATCCACAGCTACCAGAAACTGCCGATCGACGCTGTACCGGACATCACCAACGTCCAGGTGCAGATCAATACCGCCGCGCCTGGCTATTCACCGCTGGAGACCGAACAGCGCATCACCTTCGCCATCGAGACTGCCATGGCCGGCCTGCCCGGGCTCAAGCAGACCCGCTCGCTGTCGCGCTCGGGCCTGTCGCAGGTCACGGTCATTTTCGACGATGGCACCGATCTGTTCTTCGCCCGTCAGTTGGTCAACGAGCGCCTGCAAGTGGCGCGTGAGCAGTTGCCCGACGGCATCGAAGCGGGCATGGGGCCGATTTCCACCGGGTTGGGTGAAATCTTCCTGTGGACGGTGGAAGCCGAGCAGGGCGCGCTGAAGGAGGACGGCACGCCCTACACCCCGACCGACTTGCGGGTGATTCAGGACTGGATCATCAAGCCGCAGCTGCGCAATGTGCCCGGGGTGGCCGAGGTCAACAGCATCGGCGGCCATGCCAAGCAGTACCTGATAGCGCCGGAGCCCAAGCGACTGGCGGCCTACAAGCTCACCCTCAACGACCTGATCGCGGCGTTGGAACGCAACAACGCCAACGTTGGCGCCGGCTACATAGAGCGCAATGGCGAGCAGTTGCTGATCCGCGCGCCAGGCCAGGTGGCATCGGCCGAGGACATTGCCAATATCGTCATTTCCAGCGCCGATGGCACGCCGATTCGCGTCAGCCATGTTGCCCAGGTCGGCCTGGGCGAAGAGCTGCGCTCGGGCGCGGCCACCGAAAACGGCCGGGAGGTGGTGTTGGGCACGGTGTTCATGCTGATTGGCGAGAACAGCCGCACGGTCTCCCAGGCGGTCGCCGCCAAGCTGGTCGAAATCAACCGCAACTTGCCCAAGGGCGTGGTCGCGGTGACGGTGTACGACCGCACCAACCTGGTGGAAAAGGCCATTGCCACGGTGAAGAAGAACCTGGTCGAAGGCGCTATCCTGGTCATTGCCGTGTTGTTCCTGTTCCTGGGCAACATCCGCGCTGCGCTGATCACCGCCATGGTCATTCCGTTGTCGATGCTGTTCACCTTCACCGGCATGTTCAGCAACAAGGTCAGCGCCAACCTGATGAGCCTGGGGGCATTGGACTTCGGCATCATCGTCGACGGTGCGGTGGTGATCGTGGAGAACGCCATCCGCCGCCTGGCCCACGCCCAGCAACGCCATGGCCGCATGCTGACCCGCGTCGAGCGCTTCCATGAAGTGTTCGCTGCCGCCCGTGAGGCGCGTCGGCCGCTGATCTATGGCCAACTGATCATCATGGTGGTGTACCTGCCGATCTTTGCCCTGACTGGGGTGGAGGGCAAGATGTTCCATCCTATGGCCTTTACCGTGGTCATCGCACTGCTCGGTGCCATGATGCTCTCGGTTACCTTCGTGCCGGCGGCCATTGCCCTGTTCGTCACCGGCAAGGTCAAGGAAGAGGAAGGCCTGGTAATGCGTACGGCGCGTCAGCGCTATGCCCCGGTGCTGGCCTGGGTGCTGGGCCGGCGCAAGCTGGCGTTCACCGCCGCCGCCAGCCTGGTGTTGTTGTCCGGGGTAATGGCCAGCCGCATGGGCAGCGAGTTCATCCCCAGCCTCAGCGAAGGCGACTTCGCCCTGCAGGCCCTGCGCGTGCCAGGTACCAGCCTGTCGCAGTCGGTCGACATGCAGCAGCGCCTGGAACAGGCGATCATCGCCCAGGTGCCGGAAGTGGAGCGGGTGTTCGCCCGTACCGGCACCGCCGAAATCGCCTCCGACCCGATGCCGCCGAACATTTCCGACGCCTATGTGATGCTGCGCCCGCGTGAGCAATGGGACGACCCGGGCAAGCCGCGTGATGAGCTGATCGCCGAGGTACAACGTGCCGCCGCCAGCGTGCCAGGCAGCAACTACGAACTGTCGCAGCCGATCCAGCTGCGCTTCAACGAGCTGATATCCGGGGTGCGCAGCGATGTGGCGGTGAAGCTGTTCGGTGATGACATGGACGTGCTCAACCGCACTGCCGCGCAAATCGCCAGCAGCCTGCAAAGCGTGCCGGGCGCGTCCGAGGTAAAGGTCGAGCAGACCACTGGCCTGCCGGTGCTGACCATTGATATCGACCGCGACAAGGCGGCCCGACATGGCCTGAACGTGGGCGATGTGCAGGACGCCATTGCCATTGCTGTGGGTGGCCGCACGGCCGGCACGCTGTACGAAGGCGACCGCCGTTTCGACATGGTGGTGCGCCTGTCGGAAACCCTGCGCACCGATGTCGACGGGCTGGCCAGCCTGCTGATTCCGGTGCCGGCAAGCGCTGCTGCGGGTGCCGGGCAAATCGGCTTCATCCCGCTGTCGCAGGTAGCCACGCTGAACCTGCAGCTGGGGCCGAACCAGGTCAGCCGCGAAGATGGCAAGCGGGTGGTGGTGGTCAGTGCCAACGTGCGTGGGCGCGACCTGGGCTCGTTCGTCGAGGAGGCCGAGCAGACGCTGATCGAGCAGGTGCAGATACCGCCGGGTTACTGGACCCGCTGGGGTGGCCAGTTCGAGCAGCTGCAGTCGGCGGCCGAGCGCCTGCAGGTGGTGGTGCCGGTGGCCTTGCTTCTCGTCATGGCGCTGTTGCTGATGATGTTCAACAACCTCAGGGATGGCCTGCTGGTATTCACAGGCATACCGTTCGCCCTCACTGGCGGGGTGCTGGCGCTGTGGTTGCGGGATATTCCGTTGTCCATTTCCGCTGGGGTGGGTTTCATTGCCTTGTCGGGGGTGGCGGTGCTCAACGGGTTAGTGATGATTGCCTTCATCCGTAGCCTGCGGGAAGAGGGGCGCACGTTGCGGGCGGCGGTCGAGGAGGGTGCACTGACGCGCTTGCGACCGGTGCTGATGACGGCACTGGTGGCATCGCTGGGGTTCATCCCCATGGCTTTGGCTACCGGGACCGGGGCCGAGGTGCAGAGACCGCTGGCGACGGTGGTGATTGGCGGAATTCTGTCGTCTACCGCGCTGACCTTGCTGGTGTTGCCAGCGTTGTATCAATGGGCATATCGGCGCGAAGAGGTGCAGGAGGGTTGAGACCCCGGGGCCGCTTTGCGGCCCATCGCGACACAAGGCCGCTCCTACAGGTTTACGCGTTCCTCTGTAGGAGCGGCCTTGTGTCGCGATGGGCTGCAAAGCAGCCCCAAAATATCAAACAGTACGACGAGCCCCAGCCCTCGCATCGTTGCCCCCAGCCTCATCATGCAACGAAATCCGCGAAGTCTCCGGCAACGCCAACCCACCCACCAAGGCCACCAGTGCAATCACCACCAGGTAGAACGCCGGTGCCAGGCTGCTGCCGGTCTGCCCGATCAGCCAGGTCGCCACCAACGGCGCGGTGCCGCCAAACAGGGTATAGGCCACGTTGTAGGTAATCGCCGAAGCGGTATAGCGGGTGCGGGTAGGGAAGCTTTCCGACAGCAATGCTGCCGTGACCACACCACTACACAACGCCCCCACTGCCAGCAGGATCACCCCCAGCAACGCGCCGGACATCGAGCCGGAGCTGGCCAGCCAGTACGCCGGGAACACGCACAGCATCACCCACAGGCAGGTAAAGCCGATGGTCTTGCGCCGCCCTACGCGGTCCGAGAACGCCCCGGCCAGCGGGCAGCCGACCGCAGCGAACAACAGGGCCACAGTGGTCACCAGCAGCGCTTGCGCGCGGGTCAGGTGGCCAACCAGTTGCAGGTAGGTGGCGAAGTAGGTGGTGAACATATAGAACGACAGTGCGGTCAGCGAGATGAAGGCCCCCAGGTTGCGGATCGCCCGGCCATGGTTGCGCAGGGTTTCCTTGAGCGGCGAATGTTCATGCTCCTTGCCCTGGGCGATGGCTTCACGGAACGCCGGGGTTTCTTCCATGCGCCAGCGCAGGTACAGGCCCACCAGCCCCAGCGGTGCGGCAATCAGGAACGGGATGCGCCAGCCCCAGGCATTCATTGCTTCGGCCGACAGGCTGGCTTCCAGGCCATAGGCGATCACTGCCGCGCAGGCAAAGGCGGAAAAGGTCGACACCGGCACGAAGCTGCCATAGAAGGCGCGCTTGTCGTTGGGGGCGTGCTCCATCAGGTAGGCGCAGGCCCCGGCATACTCGCCACCGGCGGAAAAGCCCTGCAGGCAGCGCGCCAGGGTCAGCAGCGCGGGGGCTGCCAGGCCGATGCTGGCGTAGGTTGGCAGCAGGCCGATGAGGGTCGTGGAGCCGGCCATCAGCAGGATGGTCAGCGACAGGATACGCTTGCGCCCCAGGCGGTCACCCAGCGCGCCGAACACGATGCCGCCCAGGGGGCGCAGGGCGAAGGCCACGGCGAAAACCGCAAAGGTCTTGAGCAAGGCCACGCTGGCATTTTCGCTGGCGAAGAACTGGCTGGCGATCAGGGTAGCGAGAAAGCCGTAGACGGCGAAGTCGAACCATTCGACGAAATTGCCGATGGCCGAGGCGGCTATCACCCGGCGCAGGGTGGCGGGGGATACCTCGTGAGGTGCGGGCATGCGAGTGCTCTCCGGTTCCATTGGCAGGCATGATGAAAGTGGCGCGGTCGGGCCGCGCCATCATTGTTGTGCTTGCCAGTAGATCGCCGGGTGCTGCAGGGCGCTTTGTCGAGGGCGACCTCGGGATATCTGATTCAACCGTTGCCGCGATCTCCTGCAGGAGATCGCGGCAACGGTTGCAGTCGAACGGTATCAACAGCTGCTCGGCCATCACCAGCGCGCTGAAGGTATGGCAGTTGAATGCCGGCGGGGTGTCGAGGTAGATCCGCTCGTAGTCCTCGCCCAGTTCCACCAACAGCTTGGGGGTACCTGTAGGAGCAGGCGTGCCCGCGAAAGGGCCAGCACAGGCGAAACAAGGCGCTCAGGCAACAACTACCCGATTACGCCCCTCCTGCTTGGCCCGGTAAAGCGCCCGGTCAGCCTCGCTCAACGCGTCCCCCGGTTCGCTATCGGCCTCGCCATCCCAACGCGCCACCCCCAGCGATACCGTCACCGCTCCCACCGGCTCCACCGGCGTATCCTGCACCGTCACCCTCAGCCGCTCGGCTATCACCGCCGCAACCTCCAGGCTGGCTTCCGGCAGCAGCATCAGGAACTCCTCGCCGCCGGTGCGGCACAGCAGGTCACCCTCGCGACAGCAACGGCTCATCAGCTCCGCCAGCCGGCGCAGCACCTGGTCACCCATTTCATGCCCGTGGCTGTCATTTATCCGCTTGAAATGGTCGATATCCAGCACGATGACCGCAAATGCCCGGCCCTCGGCTTCCAGCAACGACAGGCTGAACTCCAGATTGCGGCGGTTGCCCAGGCCGGTCAGCGGGTCGGTCTGGGCGTCGCGGTTGAGCCGGCCGATGCGTTCATGCAGCAGGTTGAGCCCGAACAACAGCGCGCGCTTGAGCTCGGCCGCCTCGAAATACCAGGCCGGGACCCGACGCAGGCGTTCGGCGGTGCCGGCACGGTCCATCGAGCGGGCGCCGGCGGCCAGCTGCCACAAGGGCCGGGCGATGGTCATGGCCAGCCACCACAGCAGCAAGCTGCCCACCAGCGCCAACGGCGCGGAGGTGCCAACCACGTTGAGGATCAGGTGGCTCAGTGGCGCCACCGTCTGAGTCAGCGGCTGCTGTGCCACCACGCCCCAACCGGCGCTGGGTACGGTGGCGAACCCGGCGAGCATTTCCACGCCAAGGCTGTTGGTAACTTGCCGGGTACCACTGCCCAGGGTCGCCAGCTGGTCGATCAATGCGTTGCCTTCAACCACCGTGCCCACGCGCTGTCTGTCGGGGTGGTACAGCAGACGACGGTTGCGGTCGACCACGTACAGGTAAGAACCGTCCTTGTAGAAATGCTCGCCCAGCAGGCTGTTGAGGATATTGCGTTCACGCAAGTACAGGCTGCCGCTGACATATCCCAGGTAGCGGCCATTGCTGTCGAAAATGGGTTGCGACAGCGCCACCACCAGGTTGTTGGCCGCCGTCACGTAAGGCGTCGACACCAGTGGGTGGCGCGCGCGCAGTGCCTCTTGAACACCGGGCGACTGCATGTGTCTGCCGACCAGGTGCCGCAGCGGAGCGGGGGAAACCGCCAGCAGTACCCCGTTGGCATCGATCACGAACGTGGAGTTGAAGGCCATGCTCTGGTTCAGGACACGGTCGCTCTCCGCCTGCAGGGCGACGGCGTCACCCAGCTGTCGGCCTTGCACGTCAGCGCTGAACGACAGCTGCTGCAAAGCGTTGTCGATAAAGGTCTCGGTGATGGTAGCCAGCTTCATCGCATACACCCGGTTGGCTTCCAGGGCGTGGTCGATCAGCAGTTGGCGCTGCACCCGGTAGCTGGCGAAATAGCTGGCGCACAGCATGACCACGGCGGTAAGGGCGCACAGCACAAGAATGAGTGTGCGTAGATCCAGGCGCAATCCGTGCTTGGCGTGTGTCAATCCTGACCTCGGGTGATCGAAAAACAGCTACGAAATGGGAGCAACCTTACGCGTCATGGCTGCAGTGAGGAAACGTGTTCAGGAGCCTGCCTTTTCCAGTGCGTCCAGTTCGTCTTCCACCTGTTGCATGCGCTGTTCGACCAGGGCCTGCACCTTCACATCGCGGGCAGTTTCGCGCATCAGGTGGGTGACCTTTTCGCTCAGGCGCTTGCCGGCATCGGTATCTTCCAGGGCGCGAGCCTTGGCCGGGTCCTGGGTGGCCTCGACGATTGTGGCGAACTCGGCATCGCTGAAGTTCTTTTCGCTGTACAGCCGGAACAGGTCCTGGCGTTGGTCCTCGACGGTCAGGTGCTTGCGCAGCACGCCCTGGATGGTCGCCTGCGACAGCTGCGGGTGTGTGCGGCCGAGCAGCGCAGCCATGCGCTCGATGTTGTGCGTATAGGCATCCTGCAGCGGCAGCTGGGCCAGGATCTGTTCTTCACGGGAGGGCTTCTGGTCGCAGGCGGTGAGGGCGGCAGTCAGCAGCAGGGGCAACAGCAACTTCTGGAAGCAAGGCATGGTGTGGCCTGGTCGGGCATTGAGTGCTGCCGATTATACCGATGTCAGCCTGGCCACGACGACCCCTGTGATTTGCCCGGTCGGGCAGACCACGCACATGCAGCTGTTGCTGCGCTGACAGATCAGAAAGTGCCTACAAGGTGCTGTGCACGTAATCGACGCGTTCATTTCAAAACCTGCCCGGCTTACTTACCTTTCCGGTTGCACGGGTTTTTCAATGTACCCAAGGGAGATTCACGATGGCGCACATAGCCCAGTACAAACTCAAACTGCTGGACGAGTTCGAAGACCGCAGAGACGTGTGGACCTTCGGTGATTTCGAGAACAGGTTGATGGACTTGTGGCGCGGGGCGACGCGGCACGACGCCAAAGGCATCATCAATGCGGCGCACAAGGAAAGGCGCTGGCCCAGGACCGTGAAACGTTACCTGCTGACCAATTACAAGGTGTTTGGCAATGTCAGCTCGGAACTGGAGCAGACCTTTGCCGAGGTAGTGGTGGCGCTGAGTGCGCAGGAGCGGGCAGAGTGGGGATTGCAGCCTGTTGGCAGTACGGTTGCCTGATGGGTTTTCGGGGCCGCTGTGCGGCCCCGGGATCTATCAGTCCATGCGATACATCAGAGCCCACCCGACAATGGCCATTCCACCGCCAACCGTATCTGGTCCCCGTCCAGTTCTGCCTGCGCCTTGTTACCCCGATGCACGTTATGCCGCAGCGAAAAGGCGGTGCCCTTGGCTTTGCCACTCTGCACCACGTACCGTGCCTCGAGGTCGCGCTCCCAATGCTTGCCCCCCTTGCCATACCCCAGGTACGCATAGCCGCCCGCAGGGTCGACATGGGTGCCGTCGATACCGAACCCGCGCACGTATAATGCTGTCAGGTTCAACCCCGGCACACCGTAGGCGCCCATGTTCAGGTCATAGCGCGCCTGTCATGACTGCTCGTTCGGCGCGTTGAAATCCGACATCTGCACCGCGTTGGCAATGAAGATCGCCCCGCGTGTCACGTAGTCGAATGGCGTGTTGCCGTCCACCTGCTGCCAGCCCAGGCTGAAACCGTGCGGCCCGTGGTTGTAACGCGAGACCAGGCTCCAGGTAGTGTTGTCGATGCGCCCGGATAGCCCCTTGCCGGTGTCTGTGGTGCGGTACAGGTTGAGGTCGAGGCTGAGGTTGCGGCGCTCGTCCAGGGCGTGGCTGAGGGTACTGCCCAGGTAATGCTGGCTCCAGCTGTCCTGGTAGCGAGAGGTGTACAGGCTGCCGCTGAAGGCGGCGCCGGGGTTCCACACCAAGCCGGCCAGGTCGAAGCTGTTGCCCTGGCGTCCGTTGGAATAGTTCACCACGAAGCCTTGGTCGTGGCTGGATGCATTGCGGTCGGCGCTCTCGTTGAAGTGTCCGGCCACCAGCTTGAGATTCTCGAATTCGTTGCTGGCAAGGAAGAAACCGGTAGCGGTCTCGGGTAGCAGGCGGCTGTCGGAGGAGCTGAACACTGGTGTTTTGATCCGCTGCTCACCGTAGGACAGTACGGTATTGGACATGCGCAGTTTCAGTGCCGCGCCGGCACGGCTGTATTCGTTTTTCGGGTGCCCCTCGTTATCCACCGCGAGCAGGCGTGCCTTGCCCACGCGCCCGCCGCCGCTGTCGAGTTGCACGCCCAGGTAGGCGTGGGCATCGACCCCGACACCGATCAGCCCTTGGGTAAAGCCGGACTGGAAGGTGCCCATCAGGCCGTAGGCCCATTCCTCGGCCTTGCCGCTACGTTCATTGCGCGGCTTGTAGGCGTTGCGCGCTGCACTGTTGCGCCCACCATGCTGGTAGTCGCGCTGGTCGAATACGCTGCGGTTGAGCACGCTCCAGCGGCCATCTTCGACCAGGCCGTTGCTTTGCGACTGGGTGGAGTCGGCCAGCGCAGAGGGCGCGAGCAGGGCACTGGCGAGCAGCAGGACGACAGGGCGCGACATGGGCAGAACTTCCTGTTCAAGGGGCGCGAAAACGCAGGATGCGCGCGCCGTCGAAAGGGTCGATGAGGTAATGGGCGTGCACGCCGAAGGTATTCAGCAGGCGCTCGGGGGTGAGCACCTCGAGCGGTTTGCCGAGGGCGACCATGCGGCCCTGGTCGAGCACCGCGACGCGATCGCAGGTGAGCGCCTGGTTGAGGTCGTGCAGGGCCACCAGGGTGGTTACCGGCAGGGCCTGCACCTGTTGCAACAGGCTCAGCTGGTGCTGGATATCCAGGTGGTTGGTCGGCTCGTCCAGCAGCAGTACCTGCGGCCGCTGTGCCAGGGCACGGGCGATATGCACGCGCTGGCGCTCGCCACCGGACAGCGACCCCCACAGGCGTGTGCGCAGGTGCAGGGCGTCGAGGTCGGCCAGGGCCTGCTCGACGATCGCGCGGTCTTCCCGGGAGAACGGCGCCAGCGCCGACAGCCAGGGGGTACGGCCCAGGGCAACGGCATCGAACACGCTGATCGCATCGAGGGTTTCGGCCTGCTGTTCGACCAGCGCCAAGGTTTGGGCGACACGGCGGCGGGGCAACTGTGCCAGCGGCTCGCCCAGCAGTTGCACGCTACCGTTGCCTGGCTTGCGCAGCCCGGCAAGCACCTTCAGCAGCGAGGATTTGCCGGAGCCGTTGGGGCCGACGATGCCCAAGGTTTCCCCGGCGACAACGCTTAGTTCGATATCGCTGAGCACGGTATTGCCGGCCAGTTGCAGCCCGAGGCTCTGGCAACTCAAGGGGGCCATCTGTACAGCCGTCATGACCGTCATGGGCGCCCCCGGCGGCTGACCAGAATCAGCGCGAAGACCGGTGCTCCGAGCAGCGCGGTGACCACGCCAACGGGGATCACCTGGCCAGGGATCAAGGTGCGCGACAGAATGTCGGCGGCAATCAGGAACAGCGCCCCGCCCAGCGCACTGGCGGGCAGCAGGCGGCTGTGCCCGGGGCCGAGCAGCAGTCGCAGGGCATGGGGGATCACCAGCCCGACAAAGCCGATGGCACCGACGATGGACACCATCACGGCGGTCACCAGTGCCGCACAGCTGATCAGCAGCAACTGGGTACGCCGCACCGGGATGCCCAGCGACGCCGCCGAGTCGGCACCGAAGGTGAAGGCATCCAGTGCACGGCGATGCCACAGGCACACGACCAGTCCGAACAGCGCCACTGGCACGGCCAGCCATACCGAAGGCCAACGCACGCCACTGAGGTTGCCCAGCAGCCAGAACAGGATGCCTCGCGCCTGCTCGGCGGTGGCCGACTTGGTGATGAGGAAGGCGGTGAGGGCGTTGAACAGTTGCGAGCCGGCGATCCCGGCGAGGATCACCTGGGCGTTGTTGCTGCCTGGGCCCGCTGCGCGGGCCAGCACCAGCACCAGGACGAATGCTGCCAGGGCGCCGATGAAGGCACCACCGGACATGCTCAGCGCCAGGTTGCCGAGGCCCAGCAAACCGACCAGCACCGCACCGGTCGAGGCACCGGCAGACAGCCCCAGCAGGTAAGGCTCGGCCAACGGGTTGCGCAACAGTGCCTGGAGGATCACGCCGCAGGTGGCCAGGCCAGCGCCGCAAGCCGCGGCGACCAGGGTGCGGGTCAGGCGGTAGTTCCAGATGATGCCGGCGTCGATCGGGTCGACCGGGTAGCCGGCCTGCCACAGGTGGTTGGCCAGTACCTGGCCGACCATGCCGGGCGACAGGTTGGCTTCACCGATGGCGGTGCCGGCCAGCAGGGCCGCCAGGGCAACAGCGATGTAGGGTAACAGGCGCATCATCACTGGGCTGCTTTGCCGCTGGCAAAGGCGGCGGACAGCGTCTGCAGGCCGCTGAACAAGCGAATGCCGGCTTGCATGGCGTCGGCGTCGAGGATGATGATGCGGTCGTGCTTCACCGCGTCCATGTTGCGCGTTACCGGGTCGCTGCGCAGGAATGCCAGCTTCTTCCGGTAGTCGTCGGCGGGGTAGCGGCGGCGGTCCATGCGGGCGATGATCAGCCAGGTGGGGTTGGCCTTGGCCAGGGTTTCCCAGCCTACGGTCGGCCACTCTTCGCTGGACTCGACCACGTTGCGCACGCCGAGGGTGCGCAGCATGAAATCGGCGACCCCCTGACGGCCTGCCACATAGGGGTCGATGTGCAGGTCGGCGCTGGAGAACCAGAACAGCGCCGAGGTGGCGGACAGATCCTTGCCGGCCAGTTGCGCCTTGGCACTGTCCAGGCGGCCTTTGAGTTCGGCATTCAGAGCCGTACCACGGTCCTGTACGTCGAAGATTTCCGCCAGCTGGCTGACGTTCTTGTAGATGCTCTCGACCTGGAACGCCTGCAGGCGAGTACCGTCGGCGCCCACCAGGTTGTCCTTGCCTTCGCAGTCCGACGGCAGCAGGTAGGTGGGAATGCTCAGTTCATCGAACTGCTCGCGGGTGCCGACCGCCCCCTGAGCGCCGACCATCCATTCGAACTGCACTGTAACCAGTTGCGGGCGCTTGCCCACTACCGCCTCGAAGCTGGGCTCGTTGTCGGCCAGGCGCGGCACCTTGGCGTTCTGCACCTGGTACTCGGGCAGCACGTTGTTGAACCACAGCGAGGTGGCCGCCAGTTTGTCGCCCAGCCCCAGCGCGTAGAGCAACTCGGTACCGGCCTGGCCAATGGTGACCGTGCGCTCCGGCGCCTGCGCGAAGGTTTGCGGCTTGCCGCAGTTGTCGATCATCAGCGGGTAGTGGGTGGCAGCAGCCTGGGCCAGGCTGCTGAGGCCGAGGCCGGCAAGGAGGATGGTAAAACGGGGCAGCATGCTGGACGATCTCCTATCGGACAGTTCGGGTGAGGAACGCACGGACAGGCATCGCCAAGCCCCGCTGGTGGCAGGGGCAACACTGATGGCCAATCCCGGACACCCCGCCGGTTGGTGAATGTAGGCCGGCAGGTCTCCTGACTGGTGCGTCATGGCCTGGCTCCGGCCTTCCCGGGTTCGTGGCCCAGTGGCATCGATGGAGCAGGCTCGGCACCTACAGTTGCGGGGGCAGTTCCGTTTGGCCCGAATGGGCGGGCCTGGGATTCCCTATTGATTCCGTGATGGAAACCGGCGGCCGGCATGGTAGACCATCGCGCCGCCGGGTGAAAACGCTTTTCAGAAGTACTTCAACCAGGTGATGTCGCGCCGCCGGGCCTTCAGGCGGGCGAACCAGCGTACCGGCAGGTACAGCGAAACCGCCAGCAGCACCGCCCCCAGCCACACCGCGGTGATGTCGTCGAAGCCGAAGTAGTCGCCATGGTTGCGGCCGAACAGCGCCACGCTGGCCAGGTACAGCAGCTTCAGCACATACAGGTGCAGCAGGTAGAAGAACATCGGTGCCGCGCCGAATACCGCCAGGGCACTGATCCAGCGGGCCTGGCCGGTGCGTTCGAAGGCGCGCAGCAACAACAGGCCACAGCCCAGGGTCAGTGCCAGGAACAGCAGCGATGGCGGGTACTTGGTGATGTTGAAGAAACTCATCAGGGTTTGTGTGAGGGTTGGGTAAGCGCTCCACGGCGCCTCGCCGTAACCGTTGAACAGGCGCAGCACGACAAAGACCGACAGCGCGATCAGTCCGGCCAGCAGCAAGCGATGCTGGCGCTGGCCGGCCTCGCTGCCACGGGCGAACCACGGGCCAAGGCCGTAGCCCAGGGCGATGACACCGATCCACGGCAGCACCGGGTAGGAGGTGCGCAGGCGCAGGCTTTCGGAGTACTCCAGCCAGCCCCGGTCATGCAGGATCGCCCATGGCACGTGCAGGGCGGATTCGGTGCCGAAGTGCAAGCCGTCGAGCAGGTTGTGGCCAGCGATGATGATTGCGCCCAAGGCGACCAGGGGTGCGCGTGGCAACCAGACCAGCAGCGACAGGGCGATCATGCTTACGCCGATGGCCCAGATTACCTGCAGGTAGATGACACTGGGCGGCAGCTGGAAGGTCCAGGCGAAGTTGACCAGGGTGAACTCCAGCATCACCAGGAACAGCCCGCGCTTGAACAGGAACGCCGAGACGTCGCCGCGGCCCTGGTGTTTCTCGCCGTACAGCCAGGCCGAAAGGCCGGTCAGCATGACGAACACCGGCGCGCACAGGTGGGCCAGGGTGCGGCTGAGAAACAGCGACGGCTCGGTGGCATCGATGGCCATCGGGTCGCTGACCTGGCGGTGCAGGAAGAAGGTTTCGCGGACGTGGTCCAGGAGCATGAACAGGATCACCAGACCGCGCAGGGCGTCGATGCTCTGCAGGCGCTGGGTGAGCAGGGTGGGGGTGGCACTGGCGCTTGTCATGGGAGGTCGCTGATAGGAATGGATGTCAACTGAAACGTTATCTTATAACTAAAATGTGACGGGGCGGTAGGTGTTTTTGTGCTACCTGTGCCGGCCTCTTCGCGGGTAAACCCGCTCCTACAGGTACCTCACCGTATTCGAATTCTGTGATATCCCTGTGGGAGCGGGTTTACCCGCGAAGAGGCCGGTGCAGGCAGTTCAGATCAGAAACTGTAATCCACCGTCGCAAAGTACGACCGTGGCATCCCCATCAACCACTGCTGGCCACTGAACGCCGACTGCACATACTCACGGTCGAACAGGTTGTTCAACTGCAACCCCAGCCGCACATCCGGCGATACCTGCCAGCTGATGTTGGCATCGACCACGGTGTAGCCGGGGGCGCTCTGGGTGTTGGCGGTGTTGGCGTAGCGCTCATCCACATAGCGTGCGCCAAGGCCGGCCTCCACCTGCTGGCCGAAGCCTTTGCTCAGCCACAGGTTGGCGGTTCGCCGCGGGACATTGGCCGGGCGATTGCCCGCGCGGTCCTGAGCCACGCCGCCGACCATTTCGTCGAAGTCGTCATACCTGGCACGCACCACCGACGCGTTGGCCGACACCTGCCACTGGTGTGCCAGCGCCAGTTCCAGGGTCGCCTCCAGGCCGTCGGATGTCTGCTGGCCAGCTTGCTGCTTCTCATGGGTGACCGGATCATCCACCAGCAGCTTCTTCTTGACGATGTGGTAGGCCGCCAATGTCCATTCGCCACGCCCCTCCCAGAAGCGCTGCTTGAGGCCCAGTTCGGTCTGCCTGGCTTCGGTCAGGTCGTAGTGCATCTGGTTGGCGCTGAGGCTGATGAGGTTGTTGACCCCGTCCTCGCTGGTGGAGTACTGGCCATACAGCGACAGGTCGTCGCTGACCGCAAACACCAGCCCGGCACGCCAGTTGCCACCTTGCAGGCTGCGGTCGCTGTGGCTGTCGGTGGTCAGTTTCTCCTGAGCGATGTGGTTCTGGTCGCGGCGCACGCCGGTGACCAGCGACAGGCGATCGCTCAGCTGCAGGTGGTTTTCGGCGAACAGGGCAAAGGTGTGGGTGCTGGACAAGGTTTGCGGGCGCAACGGCGAGGCGCTGTGGAACCAGCCTGGTAGTGGCTGCCACGGGTCGACGTAGTCCCCGCCCACATCGTTGTAGGGCGCGTTGCTGTCGACGTTGAAGCGGACCTTGTTGTACTCGGCACCTGCCACGGTCTTGCTGGCCAGGCCGAACAGCGTGTGGTCGAGGGTGAATGTCTGGCGGTCGCCGAACTGTTCCTGGTTGTGCTTGATCTCCAGGTAGCTGCCGCGCAGCAGCTGCTGGCGCTCGGCGTCCCAGCTGTAGTCCTCGGCGTTGCGCCAGTGACGGCGGCTTTTGATGTAGTACAGCTGGTTGCTGGCACTGAGGTGGTCGTTCAACGTCCAGTCAGTGTTCAGGCGGGTCCATTCATCGACGTAGTGCTGCACGTCGTTCTGCACGTTGTAGTTCTTGTTGCGCAGGCTGCTGCGGTAGTGGCCGCCGATCAGCGGGGTGCCGTAGTAGTTGGCAGGCTCCGCATCGCCGCGGTCGTGGGCGAGGGTGAAACTGAGGTCGTCGCTGGCATCGAAGCGCAGCGCGGCGCTCAGGGCCAGGCTGCGCGAAGTGGTGCGGTCGACCCAACCGTTACCGGCTTGCTGGTTCAGGGCCAGGCGGTAGCTCAGGCGCTCGCCGAGGCTGCCGCCGCTGTCCAGGCCGAGCTGCTGGCGGTCCCACGAACCGTACCCCAGGCGCAGGTGGTTGCGTACCTCGCCGGCAAACGGCTTTTTCGGGATCACGTTGACCACCGCACCGGTAGCACCCTCGCCGTACAGCACCGAGGCCGGGCCGCGAATCACATCGATGCGCTCGACCATCCATGGGTCCACCGGGAACGTCTGGGTGCCGGCACCGGTGTACAGACGTGCGCTGTCGAACAGGGTCATCACCGAGCTGTGCCCGGTAAAACCTCGGGCAGAAAGGCCTGTGCCGCCGTCGCCAGGGGAGCCGACGTAGCTGATGCCAGGTGAGCGGGTCACCGCGTCCTGCACGGTGAGGTTGTTGCGCTGCTGGATCTGCTCGGCGCTGATGCTGCTGGTGCTGGCCGGTGTTTCCAGGGCGCTGAGCCCCAGGCGTGAGCCCGCCTGGGTCGGGGTGGCCAGGTCTACGGCTTGGCTGTCGAGGGTGTCGGTGATGGCCGTGGTGGGCAGGGCCAGGGGCTGTCTGCCGAGGTCATCGGCCAGGGCCGGCAAGGAAACGGCCAGGCAGGCCGCCAGGGGGTGAAGCTTTAACATACGGGACATGTCGTTCCACTACTGCAGGAATGAATGGATCCCGGTGGAAAACACGCAAAGGCGCACCGTGCCCGCAAGCGTACGCACGGATACCGGCCTGCGCCCGCCCACCGCGGGTTGCCAAGTGAAGCTTCAGGCCGGTCTCCGGGCTTGCGAGGGGCGTGAAACCTTCACCTTCCCATGCACGTGCACAGTGGTATCTCGAAGGGTTCGCTCGCTTACCGTTGCGGGGGCAGCGCCGGACTTGTCGTGTTCAACACGACGCACCGGCTTCCCGTTTCACCCTGCGCGCGGCGGCGCAGGGCACCTGAAACTGGCGGGCATCTGACCATTGAAACGCGGGGGCGTCAAATATGTCGGGAAGGTTGGGTTGATCGCCAGACCTGCCTGTAGAAATCAGCGCCCGCGCCGACGCGACACCCGCGCCTCGATATTCTTGCGCCCGATCAGCAGCTGCGGCTTCTCCACCACCGGCTCATCCGCCAGCCACTTGTACATCACCAGGCAGTCCACCAGCCCCAGGCGGGCATGGCGATAGGCCTTGGGCAAGCGGCCAACGGTTTCGAAGCCCAGCTTGTGCCAGAGCGCCACCGCCACCTCGTTGGTGGCCACCACCGAGTTGAACTGCAGGGCCAGAAAGCCCTCCTGGCGCGCCAGTTTCTGCGAGTGCTCGCACATCAACCGCGCCACGCCCCGGCCGCGTGCAGCCTCACAGACCATGTAGCCACAATTGCCAACGTGCCCGCCCGGCCCGGCGGCATTGGCCTTGAGGTAGTACGAACCCAGCAGCTCGCCGTCTGCCTCGGCAACCATCGTGCGCATGGGCAGCTCCAGCCACAGTTGGCGGGCCTGATCGAAGCTCAGGGCCGGGTCGAATGCGTAGGTTTCACGGGCCTGGACAACGGCCTGGAAGGTGGGCCAGAAACGTTCGAAGTCTTCCGGCATCATGGGGCGGATGTGGATCATGCGGATTCCTGCAAGGGCTGGGCTGCCCAGTCTGGGTGGCGCGGCGCCGTCGCGCAAGGGCGACGACGCCAATTGCGCTCAGTCGTTGGCCTTGCCCACCGCATCCATGACCCGTGCCGAGTAGACCAGCGCGGCTCCGGCGTTCATTGCCACGGCCACGCCGAGAGCCTCGGCGATTTCCTCGCGGCTGGCACCGTGCTTGACGGCTTGCTGCGAGTGCACGGCGATACAGCCGTCGCAGCGGGTGGTCACGGCCACGGCGAGGGAGATCAGCTCGCGGGTCTTGGCATCGAGGTGGTTGGTCCTGGCCCCAGCGCCGCTGGCAGTCATGTAGCCGGCCACGGTATCAGGGGAAAGCTGCTTGAGATCGCCGATGCCGGCCATCAACTGCTTACGGTAGGCGTCCCAGTCCATCATGCTCATCGTCTTCACCTTGGGGAGGTTGCGAGTGGAGCTTTCAGGCTAGTCGAAGAGCGGGAAACGTGAGACTTGTACTTTGGTTGGTTGCGCGCAGGCCCTTTGGCTGCGCGCTCCCACACCGATCAGATGTAGATGAACACCAGCACCAACGCCGCGACGAATGCCCACTTCTCCAGGTAGTAGCGCGTGCGGTTGCGCTTCTTCAACGCCTTGCCACGTTCGCGGATCTTGTAGATGCGGGTGAACAGCCGGTTGATGCCACCGGTCTTGTCGCCGGCGTCGTTGGGGGCGGCGGCAGCGGCCATGACCTTGCGGCTGAACCAGCGGTTGAACGCGGTTGCCCAGCGGTACTTGAGCGGGCGTTCCACGTCGCAGAACAGGATGATGCGGTTGTGCTCGGTGGTGTTGGCCGCGTAGTGGATGTAGGTCTCGTCGAAGACCACGCCCTCGCCATCGCGCCATGAATACTTCTCACCGTCCACGTCGATGTAGCAACCGTCGTCGTTCGGCGTGTCCAGGCCCAGGTGGTAGCGGTACGAGCCGGCATACGGGTCACGGTGGCGCACCAGCTTGGCGCCCGGCGGCAGGGTGGCGAACATGGCGGCCTTGACCGTGCTGATGCCTTTGAGCAACTCGGTGGTGCGTGGGCACAGGGTCATTGCCGACGGGTGGCTTTCGCCGTACCACTTCAGGTAGAAGCGCTTCCAGCCGGTCTTGAAGAATGAGTTGAAACCGACATCATCGTAATTGTCGGATTTCTTGATTTCGCCCACATGCAGCAGCTGGCGGGCCTCCTCGCGGATCTCCTGCCAGTGGTCCTGCAGCGTCTGCAGCTCGGGGAAGGCCTCTACCGGCAGGTAAGGCTTGGCCGGATGCCTGGAAAACAGGTACAGGAAGCTGTTGACCGGTGCCAGGAAGCTGGAGTGGTCGCCCAGCTGACGGGTCAGCTTGTGGCGAACCCGACCGCGCAGGTGAACATAGGCGATCGAGAAGGCGAAGATGAGTACGAGTGCAATTTTCATGGACGTTTACTTGTCGAAAAATGGCCATGCGCCATGGCATAAGCCCGCCAGCATAAACAATCATGGGGGTAGTTTGTACTTATTGTTACGACGCGCAGGGGCGACTTAGGTTTAATGCCCTGCAGCCTTGCATAAACGTTTCATGGCTCAGGAGTTCGTATGATTCAGGACGTACGCCCCAGTGGTACCCCCTTCAAGCGGCTATTCTTCGCTTTGCCGGTCAGCGATGCCCAGCGCCGCACCCTGGCCCAGTGGCGACGCGGCTTGAACCTGCGCAGCGGCAAGCCGGTGCCGGCCGCCAACTTCCATGTAACACTGCTGTTCCTCGGTGATGTGGATACCGCCCATGTGCCTGCAATTTGCGCGGCGGTCGACCAGCTGGCGCTTCCGGCCGCGGCACCACGGCTGTTACTGGACCGCTTGCAGGTGTGGCAGCGGGCCAGCGCCCTGGTGCTGGAAGCGCAGCAGGCACCACCGGCCCTGTTGCAACTGGTTTACAGCTTGCAGCAGGCGCTGCTGCCGTTGGGGGTGGAAGCGGCCGACCGTGAGTATCGCCCGCACCTGACGCTGGCCAGGGAGTACCGCGGCCAGCCGCCAGAGGCCAGTAGCGCGCCGGATTTCTATCTCGCTGCCCGCCATTTCACACTGTACGAGTCGCGCAAGGGCGCTTACTGGCCATTGGCGCAGTGGCCGCTGTCGAGTTGATTCAGGCCGTGACCTCGCAGTCTGCGAACATCCGCTCACCCAGCCTGTGTGCCGTGTGCAGGTGCGGTGCCGGGTCTGCGCCTTCGCTATCGTCCAGCAGGGTGGAGCTGAGTACCTCGGCGCCGCAGTAATCGAAAATACCGTGCTCGATCTGCACGCGCATCGCCTCGCCATAGCCATGCCGTTCGAAGGTGCCGCGATCGGCACCGGCGACACCGACCAGGTGCACCTTCATGCCGCGCAGCTTCTTGACGGTGATGCCTCCTTCATAGTCGAACGCCCAGCCGTTGCTGAACACCCGCTCGACCCAGCCTTTGAGCAAGGCCGGCAGCGACCACCAATAGATGGGGTAGACCAGCACCAGTGCATCGGCGCGTTCGATGCGCGCCTGCTCCTTGAGTACATCCGCTGGCGGGGCCGCCAGCCGACGGTGCACTGCATGGTCGGCAAGGCCGAAGCGTGGGTCGAAACCTTCACTGGCCAGGTCGGCGATTTCGCTGCCGTGGCCGGCATTGGCCAGGCCGACGGCGATCTGGCGGGCCAGCGCATGGGTAAGGGATTGCGGGTCGTGATGACCGACGACGATCAGGGCGTGCATGGTTGTCTCTCCAGGACGGGATGCAGAGTTACCCAGAGCGTTATATACTCTAGGTAAGTTACGTTCGGTAAGTTACTTTTGGTAGGTAATAATGTCAAGCGATGATCAAACCCGCTCGCGCAAGCGCCTGAGCCGCGACGAGCGCCGTCGGCAGTTGCTCGATGTGGCCTGGCAGTTGGTGCGGGAGGAGGGCACCGATGCCCTGAGCCTCGGCCGTTTGGCCGAGCAGGCGGGGGTGACGAAGCCGGTGGTGTACGACCACTTCGAGACCCGCACCGGCCTGCTGGTGGTGCTGTATCAGCAATACGACGCACGCCAGACGCGAATGCTGGAGCAGGCGCTGGTGCGCTGTGATGCCAGCCTGGCCAGCCGCGCCGGGGTAATTTCCGAGGCCTACGTGGACTGTGTGATGAGTCAGGGGCGTGAGATACCGGGAGTGTCGGCGGCATTGGCCGGCTCGCCGGAAATGGAAGCGCTCAAGCGGGCGTATGAGCAGCCGTTTCTGGACAAGTGCCGCGAGGCGTTGGTCGGGTTTTCGCCCAGTGGCAACATTGGGCTGGCGGGCATGCGCCTGATGGTGGGGGCGGCGGATGCCTTGTCGCAGGCAGCTGCGGCGGGGGAGCTGGACGCCGGGCAGGCCAAGGCCGAATTGCAGGCAGCAATAGTGGCGATGGTCGAGCGGCAATGAAGCCTTGAGAGTACCCGGGCTGCTCTGCAGCCCATCGCCGGCAGGCGATCACACCGGCAGGCTCTGATGCGGCAACTCATCCCCCGGGCTGCGGGCGAACTGACGCTTGTACTCGCGGCTGAACTGCGAGGTGCTCTGGTACCCGACCCGGTGCGCGACCTGCGCCACCCCCAGGCCTTCGCCGATCAGCATTTGCTGGGCTTTCAGCAGCCGCAGGCGCTTGAGGTACTGCATCGGTGCCATGTCGGTGCAGCGCTTGAAGTGCTCGTGGAAGGTCGAAACGCTCATGTTGGCGCGCGCGGCCAGCGCTTCCACGCTCAGCGGCTCGGTGTAGTGCTCGCGCAGGTGGGCAAGGGCGGCGCCGATGCGGGCGAAGTGCCCCTGTTGCTCCACCAATGCCCGCAACACGCCGGCCTGTGGGCCGCGCAGGGCGGTGTACAGCACTTCGCGTACCCGCGCCGGGCCCAGCACCTTGGCGTCCATTGGGTCCTGCAGGCAGCGCAGCAGCCGTTCCACGCATTCGCGCATCGGAGCATCGAGTGCCGCCGAGGTCATCGACTGCGGAGTTTGCGCCTGCACCGCGGCATCCGGCGCCAAGGCCATGTTTTGCACCAGTTCACCCAGCACGCCGCGGTCGATGTCCACCGCCACGCCCAGCAGCGGCGCTTCGGGGGTGGCGAAGGTTTCGCACATGAACGGCACCGACAATGCCTGCACCAGGTAATGCCCGGCACCGTACTCCAGGGTACGCGGCCCCAGGCGCGCCAGCTTGCTGCCCTGGGCCAGGATCATCAGGCTGGGTTCGTAGATCTGCGGGCTGCTGGCCACATAGTGCTCCCAGCTCAGCACCTGCACCTGGGGCAGGTGCGTGGGCACGAAGCCCGGGCGCGTGGCGAGGCTGCGGATCAGTGCGCAAAGCGGCGCATTGGCGTCGACATGGCGGGTCAGTTGCATGATGGACCTGGGCAGAGAATCGGACAGTCTAATCATCGCAGAATGACGGCCCGGCGCCAGGCACTGCATGGCATCTTCGGAGAATCAGGCATGGATGCCGGAGAATCAGCTGTGGGCGAGGCGGCGCATGGCGCGCAGAATGCGCCGCCTGAATCGTTTCACTTCTTAGCGAGGCCCTGCATGTACACCGCCATCGGTTACGCCGCCCAGACCCCTACCAGCCCCTTGACCCCCATGACCTTCGAGCGCCGCAGCCCGCGCCCGGACGACGTCGCCATCGAGATCCTGTACTGCGGTGTGTGCCACTCCGACATCCACCAGGCGCGCAACGAATGGGGCATTGCCGTGTACCCCCTGATGCCTGGCCACGAGATCATCGGCCGGGTCACCGCAGTGGGCGACAAAGTGACCGCGCACAAAGTCGGCGACCTGGTCGGCGTTGGCTGCATGGTCGATTCGTGCCGCCACTGCGAAGCCTGTGCCAAGGACCTGGAGCAATACTGCCTGGAAGGGCCGACCATGACCTATGCCACCCCGGACCGGGTCGACGGCAGCAACACCATGGGCGGTTACTCCAGCAGCATCGTGGTCAGCGAGCACTTCGTGGTGCGCATTCCGGCCGGCATGGACCTGCCCAGCGCCGCGCCGATCCTCTGCGCCGGCATCACCACCTATTCGCCGCTCAAGCACCACGGTGTCGGCCCCGGTCACAAGATCGGCATCCTTGGCATGGGCGGCCTGGGCCACATGGGTATCAAGCTGGCCAAGGCCCTGGGCGCCGAAGTGACCCTGTTCACCCGCTCCCAGGCCAAAGCCGAGGAAGCCCGCCGCCAGGGTGCCGACCATGTGATCGTGTCTACCGATACCGAGCAGATGCGCGCTGCGGCGGGTCGCTTCGACTTCCTGCTCGACACCATCCCGGTGCAGCACGACCTCAACCCGTACCTGGAAACCCTCAAGTTCGATGGCGTGCACATCCTGGTCGGCCTGATCGAGCCGATCGACCCGGCGGTGCATGCGGCCAATCTGGTGATGAAGCGTCGGGTGCTGGCGGGGTCGTTGATCGGTGGTATTGCCCAGACACAGGAAGTGCTGGACTTCTGTGCCGAGCACGCCATTCGTTGTGATATCGAGCTGCTGGATATTCGCAACATCAACCAGGCGTATGAGCGGATGATTGCCGGGGATGTGAAGTACCGGTTCGTGATCGATATGGCCACTTTGCAGGGCTGACTGATGGGTTGCCTGTGCTGGCCTCTTCGCGGGTGAACCCGCTCCCACAGGCACGCAGGCTTCAGGTTCTGTGTTGAAGCTTCTCACAGAGACTGCACAGACCTTGGCGCCTGTGATGTCCCTGTGGGAGCGGGTTTACCCGCGAAAAGGCCGGTACAGGCCATAAAGGTGCTGGATCTGTTACCAGGCCAATGCCCTGTCCCAGCCTTTCCAGAACAACCACCGCCGCACCTCGCCATGCGCCCCGGTACCGATCTGCCAGGCCGGCCGCCCGCTATCCAGGGCAATCACCGAAACAAACCCGGCATGGCTTGCCGCCACCAGCGTACGCCCGTCGGTACTGATATCCAGCGCACTGATGGTCGACCCCAGGTAATGTTGCCAATGCTCCAGGCCATCTTCGCCAAACGCCCGCAGGTAACCATAGGCATCCCCCACGATGTACTCGCCGTCGCGCGCCACGCCGGCATACACCCGTGCGCCATCCTGCACCAGCAGGGTACGTGGGTCCTGGCTGTAGTAATCGGTATCCAGCCCAGGCAAGTCGGCCACCCTGACGGCCAGCGTGGCACCGCTGTAGAAATGGCAGGCATTGAGTATCAACTGGTCACCCGTGCGGTTGAACAGCGCAAAGTGCGGATATTCGCTGGCCGGGCCGATTGCCGCCATGGGCCTGAGCTGGTCGTCCAGTACCAGATGGCGGCTGCCTTGCTCGCCGATCACGATCAACCGGCCATCTACCGACACCGCACCGTGCTCCATGCTCAGCCCCAGGCTGATGTCGTCAGGGTCGGTGCCTTCGTCCAGCTCGTCGAGCACCCGTGCCTGGTGTGGTAGCAGGCGGGTCGCGCCGTGGCAGGCCAGCAGGAAGATGCCCTCGGCACTCACCAGCAGTACCCGCTGGCCATCCGGAAACGGGATCAGCGCGCTCGGCGTGGGTGGCAGGTCGAACGGCTCGAACGGGTAACCCGCCGGCAACCCCTCCAGCCCCGTGGGCCAGGCCAGGCGCAGCACTTGCGGGCCGCCCCAGCCATCGGTCACGCGCACGCCCTCGGCATTGGCCAGGGCGAAGTAGCGGCGGGCCGGGCAGCGGCCGAAGTGATCGATGCCGATCACCGGGGTCACCCCGTGGCAGTCGATGCGCACCACTTGACCCTTTTCATGCGGCATGCCGATGCGTGCCAGCAGGCTGCCGTCCTCCAGCAGCAGGACGTTGCTGATTCCTTGGCCGTGCTCGTCAAGCAACGGCACAAGGGGCTGGTGGGCAGGTGGCCAAGCTTCGCGGAAGGCCTGGCGCTGCTGCTCGTCGACACCGGGGCGGTTGGCCTCCTGCAGGGCTGCCAGCCAGGCCTCGAGGAGATGTTCGGTGGCCGGCGCCTGCGGTGCTTCGAGGTGATCCCAGCCTTGCGTACGGCCCTGCGCGACATAATCGTTGACGGCCTGTGCATAGGCGGTGACTGCCTGCTGCCACTGTTGCTGGGGGGGCTGCTGGTCCATGAGCGGATCGGGCTCCTTGTTGCTGCATACGCGTTTCATGCAAAGCGCGCATGGTACTCCGTCTGCCCGCCTCGCGGTTGTGAGGCCCCGGTTTGACGCGTACCATGCCGGGCATTCCTTCCAAATAACAAAGCGTGCGCCTACACCTATGCAAGCGGGTGGGGGGCGTGCGCCCTGTTGCCTTGTCTGCGGAGAACCGGTTTCTCACCCATGAACGGACCCACACCCACCAACAGGCCACCCACGGCGGGTGGCGGCAGCTGGCTGAGCGTCATTGCCCTGGCCCTGGCGGCCTTCATCTTCAACACTACCGAGTTCGTCCCGGTGGCGCTGCTCAGCGACATTGGCCGCAGCTTTGACATGAGCACCGCCCAGGTCGGCCTGATGCTGACCATCTACGCCTGGGTGGTGGCGCTGGCCTCGCTACCGATGATGCTGCTGACCCGCAACATCGAGCGGCGGCGCCTGTTGCTGTTCGTATTCCTGGTGTTCATCGTCAGCCACTTGCTGTCGTGGTTGTCACAGAGCTTTGCCATGTTGCTGGTCAGCCGTATCGGTATTGCCCTGGCGCATGCGGTGTTCTGGGCCATCACTGCCTCCCTGGCGGTACGCGTGGCGCCGCCCGGCCAGCAGGCCAAGGCACTGGGGCTGCTAGCCACCGGCACCACCCTGGCCATGGTCCTGGGTATCCCGCTGGGCCGTGTGGTGGGCGAAGCGCTGGGCTGGCGCATCACCTTCCTGAGCATTGCCGGGGTGGCGCTGGCGACCATGCTGTGCCTGATGAAGTCGCTGCCGCTGCTGCCAAGCCAGAACTCGGGCTCGCTGCGCAGCCTGCCGATCCTGTTCAGGCGCCCGGCGCTGGTGATCACCTATGTGTTGGTGACGCTGGTGATTACCGCGCAGTTCACCGCCTATAGCTACATTGAGCCGTTCGCCCTGCACGTGGCGCAGATCGGCGGTGAACGCACCACGCTGTTACTGCTGCTGTTCGGGGGGGCCGGGGTATTCGGCTCGTTGCTGTTCAGCCGTTACAGCGACCGCTTCCAGCATGGCTTCCTGGTGGGCTCGATCGGCCTGCTGGCGGCGTGCCTGTTGCTGCTGTTGCCGCTGTCGGGCAACTTCTATGTGTTCGCCGCGTTGAGCATGTTCTGGGGTGTGGCGATCCTCAGCTTCAGCTTGTCGCTGCAGTCCAAGACCTTGAAGCTGGCATCCGAAGCCACCGATGTGGCCATGGCGCTGTTTTCGGGGATCTACAACATTGGTATTGGCGGTGGCGCGTTGCTGGGCAGTATCGTCAGCAGCCGGTTGGATGTGGCGGATATCGGCCTGGTGGGGGGGAGCGTCGCGGTGCTCGGTTTGCTGCTGGCCGTTGCCAGCACCCGGCGGTTCCGTGAGGCGCTGAGCGGGATGCCTGGGCATTCCTGAGTACCCGTGCTGGTTTCTTCGCGGGCACGCCCGCTCCCACAGGTACTGGCGATAGAGGGCTCAAGTCAGCACGGCAGCCCATGGCCACCGCTCAGTGTGGAACGATTGTGCAGCCATTGGTCAGCGCCCGGTTGCGCAGGGCCTCGAAGCGTTCGCGCAGCCACAGGTGCAGTTGCGCCACCGCGGGCGTGAGTTGCTTGCGGTGGGGGCACACCAGGGTAACCGGGGCGGGCTCACCGAGGTATTCGGGCAGGACGATTTCCAGTTCTCCGGCCACGACGTTGGCGGTTACGTCCAGCCACGACTTGTAGACGATGCCTTCGCCTTGCAAGGCCAGGCGGCGGATCACGTCGGCATCGTCGCTGACCAGCGGCCCGCGCACCTGCACGGTACGGTTGCCGACCCGCCACTTGTCATAGACCCGGTTGTGCTGCATGTACAGCAGGCAGGTGTGTTGCTGCAGGGCTTCGGGTGTGAGCGGGCGGCCGTGGCGGGCCAGGTAGTCGGGCGCGGCCACCAGTACCCGGCGGTTCCAGTCGGCCAGCGGCAGGGCAATGTAGTTGGCGTCCTGGTTAAGGCCATAGCGGATCGCCACATCCACCGGGTCGCGGTTGAGGTCGGCGATCTGGTCGGACAGCAAGTAGCGCAGGTGCAGGGCCGGGTGTTCGCGGCGGAAGGCGCTCAGCCACGGCAGCAGCATGTTGCGGCCCAGGTCGGAAGGTGCCGACACCTGCAGCGTACCGCGCAGAGTGTTGGGGTTGCCATGTAGATCTTCACGGCCCTGACGCAGGCTCTCCAGTACATTCAGGGCGGTCGGCAGGTATAACTCGCCTTCGGCGGTCAGGCGCAGGCTGCGGGTAGTGCGGGCGAACAGGCGCACGTCGAGGTCGCGTTCCAGGCGCTTGATCGCGGCGGCCACCTGGCCTGGCAGCAGCTCGGCCTCGTGGGCGGCGGCGGTGAAGCTGCCCAGCACGCTGCTGCGGACGAACAGTTCGAGGTCGGCGATGCGCAGCATTTTCACTCCAGGGATGAAAGTGTTGCTGCATTGTGCCGGTTTTTCTTTTCTACAGGAAAGATAAGATGCACGGCAAATCCCCATTCATTCCCGGAGTTGTTGCATGGATACCGTCTCGCTGGCCAAGCGCCGCTACACCACCAAAGCCTACGATGCCTCGCGCCGTATTCCTCAGGCCACTGTCGATGCCCTGCTCGAGCAACTGCGCCACAGCCCGTCCTCGGTCAACTCGCAGCCGTGGCATTTCATCGTCGCCGACAGTGCCGAAGGCAAGGCCCGCCTGGCCAAGAGCACCGCAGAGCGCTATGCCTACAATTCGCCGAAGATCCTCGATGCCTCGCATGTGATCGTGTTCTGCACCCGTACCGAGATGACCGAAGCACACCTGAATGCCGTGCTCGATCAGGAAACTGCCGATGGCCGCTTCCGTGATGAGCAGGCGCGTGCCGGGCAGAACCAGGGCCGCCGGCATTACGTCGACCTGCACCGCTTTGACCAGAAAGACGTGCAGCACTGGATGGAAAAGCAGACCTACCTGGCGTTGGGTACTGCCTTGCTGGGGGCGGCGGCACATGGGTTGGACGCGACACCAATCGAGGGCTTCGATAGCAAGATTCTCGATGGCGAACTTGGCCTGCGCGAGCGTGGCTTCACCAGTGTGGTCATGCTCAGCCTGGGCTATCGCAGCGAGACGGACTTCAACGCCGGGCTGAACAAGTCGCGGTTGCCGGCTTCGCAGGTGTTCACCTTCCTGTGAGATTGCGGGGCCGCTTTGCGGCCCCATCTTCGCGCCCGGCTTGCAAAATCCGGCATATGCCGCATACTTGTCGGCAAACGCCGGAAAGGAGAGAGCCATGCTTGCCGAAGTGCTTCGCGACAACGGTTACCACGAGTACCGGGCGCGCCTGCATGCGCTGCTGGAAATCCCCGAACTCGCCAGTGACTTCGAAATCCATACCCGTATCACCCACGGCTTTGCCGCCACCTGGCTGGTGAAATTGACCGAGCTCGGCGTGTTCACCCCCGTGGAGCGTGACCAGATCATTCCGCTGCGCACCCTGAAAACCCGCATCGAACGTGACCAGCCACTGACCGTGGAGGAAAGCGACCGGCTATTTCGCTCTGCCCATATCACCGCCATGGCAGAAGCCGTGTTCGGCGAAGCGGGCAAGGCCAAGCGCTGGTTGTCCAAACCCAAGGAGCGCTTCTCGGGGCTGACGCCGATGCAGATGCTCACCACCCAGCAAGGCACCACCCAGGTCGAAGAGATGCTGCTGCAGATCGCAGAGGGCTTTGGTCTGTGATTCTGTGGCGTATCAGCGCCTATGCAGATTTGAGCGGAACGGGCGGCTTGCGTGTCAGCGGTCGCTGGCACCAGGCGGGCCGGCCAGTGGTGTATGCCGCCACCAGTCCGGCCGGGGCGATGCTTGAGGTGCTGGTGCACCTGGAGATCGACCCTGAGGATTTTCCCACCACCATGCGCCTGCTCCGCATCGAGTTGCCCGACACCGTTTCGCAAGCGCAGTTGCCTGCTTTGCAGCCTGGCTGGTCGAACCAGACCGAACTGACCCGGGGCCTGGGCAACCGCTTTCTGGATGAGTGTTCGGCATTGCTGCTGCCGGTGCCGAGCGCGATCATGCCCAGCACCACTAATTACCTGTTCAACCCGCGCCACCCGCAGGCAAACAGCGCCAGGCTCGAGGTCGAGGACTTCACGCCGGACAGCCGGCTGTTCTAGGGCAGCGTTACCACAGTGCAGCTGATGCCGCTGCCAGCACCCGGGCAAACACTTCAAGCGCCTTGTCCACTTCAGCCTCGTTGCTGAAACGCCCGATGCTAAGGCGCACGCTGTTGCGTGCCTGGCGTTCATCCAGCCCCAGCGCCAGCAGCACATGCGAGGCTGAATTGTTCGCCGAGTTACAGGCCGAGGTGGTCGACAACGCCAGCTCGCTGGCCAGCGCCGCACTGTTGAAGCCCTTGCTGTCGATACACAGGTTCAGCGTATGGGGAATGCGCTGGTTGGCGCAGCCGTTGAGGGTAACGCCGGGCAGGGCCAGCAGGCCCTCGCGCAGGCGTCTGGCCAGTTGCTCAAGGCGCAGGTGTTCGCTGTCGCCGGGCTGGCCGGCCAGGGCAAAGGCGCTGCCCATGCCGGCAATCTGGTGGGTCGCGAGGGTTCCGGAACGCAGGCCCTGCTCATGGCCGCCGCCGTGCATCTGCGCACGCATCAGTGTGCGGGCGCGCGGCCCCACGTAGAGCGCACCGATGCCCTTGGGTCCATACACCTTGTGCGCCGAGAACGACATCAGGTCCACGGCCATCGCGCTCAGATCAATGGCCAGTTTGCCCACCGCCTGCGCCGCATCCACGTGCAGCAGGGCACCGTGGGCACGCACCTGTTCGCCAATTGCGGCAAAGTCGGTGATCGTACCCAGTTCATTGTTGACCGCCATCAGCGACACCAGACGGGTGTCGGCGCGTAACGCTGCCTGCACTGCTGCAGGTTGAACAAGGCCGGCAGCATCCGGTGTCAGGCGGGTAACCGCCCAGCCCTGGCGCTCCAGTTCGGCCACCGTGTCGAGCACGGCCTTGTGTTCCAGCTGGCTGGTGATCAGGTGCCCGGGCTGGCCAAGGCCCTGGGCAATGCCCTTGAGCGCCAGGTTGTTGGACTCGGTCGCACCCGAGGTCCAGACCAGTGCATCGGCCTGTGCGCCGACGCGTTCGGCCACTTGCTGGCGGGCCTGCTCCACTGCGTGGCGGGCGGCCTGGCCGAAGGCATGGCCACTGGACGCCGGGTTGCCGAAGTTGGCCTGGCTGCCAAGGCAGGCGAGCATGGTTTCGATGACCCGGTCGTCGACCGGAGTGGTGGCGGCGTAATCGAAGTAGAGCGGGGCGCTGGGCATTGGGGCGGGTCCGTGTCTGTCGCAGTGAAATCGGCGATCGTTGGAGTAAGCGTACCCGCTGCCTTAGAGATATTTTTCGCTTCCTGTAGCTCTATTTTCACGTCATGTAGTAGTTCTTTCTACATAATTAATTGCATATGGAATATTTTTCTCCTGGTGACGAAATATTCACTAGAGACCCTGGGTAACGTCTTCAGGCCGGTGCCGAGGCTTTTTCTTCCTCGGCCACCACACGTTCGCACAACTCGGTGATCTGCTCGCGCATCCAGCGGTTGGCCGGATCCTGATCGGTGCTTTCATGCCAGTACAGGTGCGTTTCCAGCGCTGGCACCTCCACCGGTAATGGCTGGTAACGCAACTGATGGCGGCGGGCGAAGCGCTCGGGGACGGTCATCGCCATGTCGGTCTGCTGCAACACCTGCGAGGCCATCAGGTAATGCTGCGAGCGCAAGGCAACCTTGCGTTGCACGCCCATCTTGCCCAGGGCCAGGTCGACATAGCCCAGGCCGTTGCGCCGGCTGGAGATATGGATGTGGGTCATGCCCAGGTAGCTGTCGAGGGTCAGCTTGCTGTCGGCCAGCGGGTGGCCCTGGCGCAGGGCGCAGACATAGCGGTCTTGCATCAGCTTGACGTGGCGTACCTGCGGGTCGGTGTTCAATGGTGCGTCGATGGCGAAGTCCAGGCGGCCGGCGGCCAGTTCCTTGGTGGTCTCGCGGCGCTTGCACAGGAAGCTTTCGATCAGTACCGCAGGTGCCAGGCGGCGCAGGCGCTGGAACAGCGGCGGCAGGATCACCGCTTCGGTCAGGTCGGTCATGCTGATGCGGAAGGTCTTGTTGGCCTGCTGCGGGTTGAAGATACGGCTTTCCTGCACCGATGTTCGCAGCAGGGCCAGGGCATTGCGCACCGGGCCGATGATGTTCTGCGCCATGGGCGTGGGCACCATGCCTTGGGCGGTGCGCACGAACAGCGGGTCGTTGAAGGTTTCACGCAGCCGCGAAAGGGCGTTGGATACTGCCGGCTGGGTGATGCCGACAATCTGCCCGGCGCGGGTCAGGTTGGCTTCGGTATAGATCGCATCGAACACGATGAACAGGTTGAGGTCGACCTTGCTGAGGTTCATGGACGCCGCTCTTTGTTGGAATTATGGGGCGATCATATATCGGTTATGAATGTTTATACACGCGGAAAATAGACTAGGTGGATGGGCCCAAGCTGCTCTAGGCTCTGGCCCATGTATTCCGAACCGTGAAGGTAGCCCCCGATGGATTTCGCCTATTCGCCCAAGGTCCAGGCACTGCGTGAGCGCGTCAGCGCGTTCATGGACGCCTATGTCTATCCAGCCGAGGCGGTGTTCGAGCGCCAGGTCGCCGAGGGCGACCGCTGGCAGCCCACCGCAATCATGGAAGAGCTCAAGGCCAAGGCCCGCGCCGAAGGGTTGTGGAACCTGTTCCTGCCAGAATCGGAATACGGCGCCGGCCTGAGCAACATGGAATACGCCCCGCTGGCGGAAATCATGGGGCGCTCTTTGCTCGGCCCGGAACCGTTCAACTGCTCGGCACCGGACACCGGCAACATGGAAGTGCTGGTGCGTTATGGCAGCACAGCGCAGAAGCGCCAGTGGCTGGAGCCGCTGCTACATGGCGAGATCCGGTCGGCATTCGCCATGACCGAACCGGACGTGGCCTCCTCGGATGCCACCAACATGGCCGCCACCGCCGTGCGTGACGGTGACCAATGGGTAATCAACGGCCGCAAATGGTGGACCTCCGGCGCTTGCGACCCACGCTGCAAGGTGATGATCTTCATGGGCCTGTCCAACCCTGAAGGGCCACGCCACCAGCAGCACTCGATGGTGCTGGTGCCCACCAATGCGCCCGGGGTGAAGATCGTCCGCCCGCTGCCGGTGTTCGGCTATGACGATGCTCCCCATGGCCACGCCGAGGTGCTTTTCGAGAACGTGCGGGTGCCATATGAGAACGTGATCCTGGGTGAGGGCCGTGGCTTCGAGATTGCCCAGGGGCGCCTGGGCCCTGGCCGTATCCACCACTGCATGCGCTCGATCGGCATGGCAGAGCGGGCGCTGGAGCTTATGTGCAAGCGTTCGGTGGAGCGTACTGCCTTCGGCAGGCCACTGGCGCGCCTGGGTGGCAACATCGACAAGATCGCCGACTCGCGCATGGAGATCGACATGGCCCGGCTGCTGACGCTGAAGGCGGCCTACATGATGGACAGGGTCGGCAACAAGGTGGCCCGCAGCGAGATTGCGCAGATCAAGGTAGTGGCGCCGAACGTGGCACTGAAGGTGATCGACCGGGCGATCCAGATTCATGGTGGGGCAGGGGTGAGTGGCGATTTCCCGCTGGCTTACATGTACGCCATGCAACGCGCCTTGCGCCTGGCCGACGGGCCAGATGAAGTGCACCGGGCGGCGATCGGCAAGTATGAGATCGGCAAGTACGTGCCGGCGGAGATGATGCGTAGCGGACGATGATTTACCGGCTTGTTCCGGCCTCTTCGCGGGCTTGCCCGCGAAGAGGCCCTTGAAGGCTCACTGGTTCCTCTGGATGGTCAGACCCGCATCTGCGGGTCTTCCTCCTTCTCGCTGACTGTGCGATCGGCATTTGAAGGCTGCCTGGATTGAGCCTCCTTGCTTTCCGGCTTCTCCCCCCGCGTCTTGAGCAACGAAACCACCACCCCACCCAGCAACAACCCGAACGTCACCCCCAACGACAGCAACGCCGGCACCTTACCCACCATGCCGTGGTAGAAGATTTTGCAGCCAATGAAGATCAACACCAGCGCCAGCGCATACTTGAGGTACACGAACCGGTGCATCAGCGCGGCCAGCGCGAAGTACAGCGAGCGCAAGCCAAGGATGGCAAATATGTTCGAGGTGTAGACGATGAACGGGTCCTGGGTGATGGCGAAGATTGCCGGCACGCTGTCGACGGCGAACACCAGGTCGGCCAGTTCGATCAACACCAGCGCCATGAACAGCGGGGTGGCGTAGCGTAGTGCCTTGTGCTGCCCGGGCGGGGTCTGGTGCACGAAGAAGTGCGAGCCGTGGATCTGCTCGGTGACCCGCATGTGCCGGCGCACGAACTTCAGGATCGGGTTGTTGGCCAGGTCGGGACGGCTGTCTTCCTTCGACAGCGCCATCTTCACCCCGGTAAACAGCAGGAAGGCTCCAAAGATGTACAGCACCCAGGCGAAGTTCTGCACCAGCGCCGCGCCCACGCCGATCATTATCGCCCGCAGGAACACTACCCCGAGGATGCCCCAGAACAGCACGCGGTGCTGGTAGCGGCGGGGGATAGCGAAATAGCCGAAGATCATCGCCATGACGAACACGTTGTCCATCGACAGCGACTGCTCGACCAGGAACCCGGTGTAGAACTCCAGCGCCGATTGCGCGCCCAACTGGTACCAGACTCCGGCACCGAATAGCACGCCGACGCTGAAATAGCCCGAATACAGCAGCAGGCTTTCGCGCATTTCGATTTCCCGGTCGTGGCGGTGCAGCACGCCCAGGTCGAGTACCAGCAATCCGATGACGATGGCCATGAATACCAGCCACAACCAGGTGCTGGTACCGAGGAACGAGGTGGTGAGGAATGCTTGTAGAGCTGTCATGAGCCCCTCCTTGAATGTCGACGTTGCATGGCAACAGTGATCCGACATGGCGGCCTGGCAGCCGTCAGAGGGGCCCGGTATCACATGGGCTTGAGCCTAGACCCGTTTGCCGGTGATGCCGAATGGGGAGCTGTTACATTTCTTTGCCAGGCAAGGCGTACAGGGATTTGGGCCGCTTTCGGATCAATACACCCACACTTCCACCCGACGATTACGCAACCGCCCTTGCTCCAGCTCGTTCCCTGCCACTGGCAGTTCATCCCCCATCCCCGTCACCTCCAGCACCTCCACGCCATCGCGCGCCAGTTCACGGCGCACCGCCTGGGCCCGCAGGCGGGAGAGCAGGGCGGCTCGACCGGGTGTCTCCTTGGGGTCGCCAAAGCCCACCAGCACCGCCCTGCGCTGCAGCTTGCCAGCCTGGCGGAGGTAGTCGGCCACCCGCTGCACATCGCGTAGGGCTTTGTTGTCGAGGCTGGCGCTGCCTTCCTGGAAGCGGAAGTTCACGCTCAAGCGCTGCGCCTGCTGGGCCAGGGTGCGGTAACGCGGCGGCATGTCGGCCTGGGGGGCTACAGGTTGGGCCTTGATCTGCTGCGAAACGAAACCCTGCTGGGCGACGATCGCCTGACCCGCCGGGCTCTGGGCGAAATCGGCCAAGGCCCTGGCCTGGGGCTTGGGGTTGGCCGGCAGGTAGAAATACAGGCGCCGCGATAGCGGGTAGTCCTCGCTGGCTACCAGTGCACGCGCCGGCAGCATGGCCGGCGCATCCCCCTCGGCCACCGCCAGCACCTTGGTCCCGTGCACCGCCGCCAGGCTGGTGAAGCCGATGGCTTGGCGATCGGCACCCACTCGCACGGCCAGCTCGTCGCTGGACTCGAAACGCTCAGCATTGGCAGAAAGCTCGCCGTGCTGAGGCTCCAGCACCAGCGCCTTGAAGGTCTCAAAGGTGCCGGAGCGGTCGTCACGGGCGTACAGGTGGATGGCCCCACCACTGACGCCCAGTTGTTCCCAGCGCTGGATCTGCCCCGAGAAAACCTGCGCCAGTTGCCGGGTGGTGAGCTGCGGTAGCGGGTTGTCGGGATGAACGATGACTGCGACGCCATCCAGGCCGATGACTTGTTCGGTGGCAGCGGCACGCAGGTCGCCCAAAGCCTGCAGTTGGCGTACTTCGCTGTCGTTGATTGGCCGCGAAGCGGCGGCCAGGTCGGCCTCGCCATGGCCCAGGGCAACGAAGCCGGTGCTGGAACCGTGGGCTGCGATGTCGATGCGCAAAGGTTGGCCGTGTGCATCGCGAGCGGTTATGACCGTCTCGTTGGCCAGCTTGCCCGGGTGTTGCTCAATGGCGGTAGCTTGCTGTGCGCGCAATTGCCCCTGCACCAGCGCCGGCAGCAAGGCCGCGCCAATGGTGTTGGAGCCTTGCACGCGCAGGTGCGCGGGCGCGGCCAGGGTCGCCAGCGGTAGCAGGGTGAACAGCAAGACAAGCAGGCGGGGCATGCCGGAAGGCCTATGGCATAGGGTTGGCCGGCAGATTACGACAGTGGCGTGATGTTAATGTGACGGTGTTGCTCACATCTTGAGTCGTGCAGCGCCTGGTAGATCGAGCGCCGCCCGCGAAGCGCCGCGCGGGCGGCGCTCGATCTGCCAGCCGCCGCACGACTCAAGACGTCAATGCGCCCCGGCAGACTTGCTCAGGTCACTTTCTGCCCACTCGGTATAAATGCACGCATCCGCCACCGCCCAGCGCACCTTCACGGTCTCCCCCGGCTGCATCGGCATGCCCGCCGCCGACAGCGCCTTCACCGTCAGCTCGGTACCGCCCGCGGTCATCACATGGCAGGTCTGGCTCTCGCCCAGGAACAGCACTTCGCCAACCTTGGCGCTGACCTCGTTCCAGCCCGCCGGCAGCGGCTCGCGCTTGGCCTGTTCGGTGGTCAGGGCCAGGGCCTTTTCCGGGCGCACCATGATCAGTGCATCCTGCGAGGCGGCCAGGCCCGGGGTCAGGCGAATGGCCACCGGCTGGCCCTCGAAGCTGCCCGCGCCATTGCTGCTGGCCTTGACCCGCAGGAAGTTGGAGTTGCCCAGGAACGAGGCGACGAAGGCATTCGGCGGGTTCTGGTACAGGTCGTAACCGGTGCCCAGGCCGACGATCTTGCCGTGACTGAAGATGGCGATGCGCTGGGACAGGCGCATGGCTTCTTCCTGGTCGTGGGTGACGTAGACGATGGTGATGCCCAGGCGCCGGTGCAACTGGCGCAGTTCGTCCTGCAGGTCTTCGCGCAGCTTCTTGTCCAGCGCGCCGAGCGGCTCGTCCATCAGCAGGATGCGCGGCTCGTACACCAGCGCCCGGGCAATCGCCACGCGCTGTTGCTGCCCACCGGACATCTGCGACGGCTTGCGGTGGGCGAACTTCTCCAGCTGCACCAGCTTGAGCATGGCATCGACGCGTTTGGCGGTTTCGCTGGCGCCGAGCTTGCGGATGGCCAGCGGGAAGCCGATGTTGTCGCGCACGTTCAGGTGCGGGAACAGCGAATAGCGCTGGAACACCATGCCGATGTCACGCTTGTGTGGCGGCACGTTGACCAGTGACTGGCCATCGACCAGGATTTCGCCACTACTCGGCGTTTCAAAGCCAGCGAGCATCGACAGGGTGGTGGACTTGCCCGAGCCGCTGGAGCCGAGGAAGGTCAGGAACTCGCCGTCCTGGATTTCCAGGTCGAGGTTGTCCACGGCGGTGAAGTCGCCGTAGTGCTTGTTCAGGCCGCGCAGGCTGACCAGGGTCTTGCCGTGCGCGTTTTCTTTGATCACTGCACTCATTGTTGTTTTCTCCGTGCGCTCAGGCGTTGGCTTCGGTGCGCCGGCGCAAGGCGGCGGCAATGAACATGACAAGCAGCGACAGGCCGATCAGCAGGGTCGAGGCCACGGCTATGACCGGGCTGAGATCCTGGCGCAGGGTGGTCCACATCTTCACTGGCAGGGTCTGCAGGTCGGGGCTGGCCATCATCACGCTCAGCACCACTTCATCCCACGACACCAGGAAGGCGAACAGGCCGCCGGCGATCATCCCCGGGCGAATCGCCGGGAAGGTCACCCTGAAGATCGCCTGCAGGCGCGACGCGCCGCAGATCACCGCGGCATCCTCGATCGACTGGTCGAACAGCTTCAGCGAGTTGATGATCGAAATGATGGTGAAGGGCAGGGCGACGATCACGTGGCTGACCACGAAGGCGAACAGCGTGCCGGTGTAGCCAAGCTTGAGGAACAGCGCGTACACCGCCACGGCAATGATCACCAGTGGCACGATCATCGGCATGGTGAACAGCCCGTACAGCAGCTCGCGGCCGGGGAAGCGGCCACGCACCAGGGCGAACGCGGTGGGCAGGCCGAGCAGCACGGCAGCGATGGTGGTCAGCACGGCCACCTTCAGGCTGGCCAGCGCGGCGTCCATCCACTCCGGGTTGGAGAAGAACTGGCCGTACCACTTGAAGGTCCAGCCTGGTGGCGGGAACACCAGCCACTGCGACGAGCCGAACGACAGCAACACGATGAACACTACCGGCAGCAGCAGGAAGGCCGCGATGACCCCGGTGGTCAGGTACAGGCCCGTACGTAGCGGGCGGCCCATGGCATTGGGAGACAGGAGCATGGCGGTTTACCTCGCGTTGCCAACCGGGGATTCCGGCTGCAGCTTCAGGTACAGGTAGAAGAGCACCAGGGTGATCACCACCAGCAGTGCGGCGGCGGCGCTGGCCAGGCCCCAGTTGAGGAACGACTGCACCTGCTGGATGATGAATTCGGGCAGCATCATGTTTTGCGCACCGCCCAGCAGGGCCGGGGTGACGTAGTAACCGAGCGACATCACGAACACCATCAGTGCTCCGGAGAACAGCCCCGAGCGGCACAGCGGCAGGAACACCTTCCAGAAATTGGTCCACGGGCTGGCACCGCAAATCGAGCCGGCCTGCAGCACCATCGGGTCGATGGCGTGCATGGTCGCCTGCAACGGCAGCACGATGAACGGGATCATGATGTAGCTCATGCCGATCACCACACCGGTCAGGTTGTGCACCATTTCCAGCGGGGCATCGATGATACCCATGGCCATCAACGCCTTGTTGATCACCCCGGAGCTCTGCAGCAGCACTAGCCACGAGTAGGTGCGCGCCAGCAGGCTGGTCCACATCGACAGCAGCACGATGTTCAGCAACCAGCGGCCCCAGCCCTTGGGCACCAGGGTTATTGCCCAGGCCAGCGGAAAGCCCAGCAGCACGCTGATCAGGGTGACCACGCCGGCCACCGAGAAGGTGTTGAACAGCACTCGCGCATAAGCCGAGTTGGCGAACAGCTGCTCGTAGTTGCCCAGGCCCGGCGTTGGCTCCAGCACCCCACGCAGCAACAGGCCTGCCAGCGGGGCGAAGAAGAACAGGCCGAGGAACAGCAGGGCCGGCAGCAGGTTGCGGCTGCCTTTCCAACGTTGGCCCAGGCTGACGCGACGGGGGGCTGCTTCCGGAGCGCCGGTGCCCGTGGGGGCACCTTGTGCATTGTGCAGGGCGTTGATGGCGACTTTCATTTGACCAGCCACTCATTCCAGCGGGCTGCGATGGCCTGGCCGTTCTTGGCCCAGTAGGCGAAGTCGAGAGTGACCTGGTCCTGGGCATAGGCGGTCGGCAGGTTCTGCGCGAGGTCTTTGTCGAGTTTGGCCACGCTATCGACGTTCACCGGCGCGTAGGCGGTCTTGTTGGCGAACTCGGCCTGGCCTTCGGCGCTGCTGGCGTGGGCCAGGAACTTCATGGCTGCATCCTTGTTCCTGGCGCCTTTGGGGATGACCAGGAAGTCGGCCATGACCAGGTTCTGCTTCCAGCTCACGCCCACCGGTGCGCCGTCTTGCTGCAGGGCATAGACGCGGCCGTTCCAGAACTGGCCGAGCGAGGCCTCACCCGAGGCCAGCAGCTGCTGCGACTGGGCACCACCGCCCCACCAGACGATGTCTTTCTTGATGGTGTCGAGCTTCTTGAAGGCGCGATCCAGGTCCAGCGGGTACAGCTTGTCAGGGGCTACGCCGTCGGCCAGCAGGGCCAGTTCCAGTACGCCGGGGCTGGGCCATTTGTACAGGGCACGCTTGCCGGGGTAGGCCTTGGTATCGAACAGTGCGCTCCAGTCCACCGGCTTGTTGGTTCCGAGCTTGCCTTCGTTGTAGCCAAGCACGAAGGAGAAGAAGAACGAGCCGACGCCATGGTCGGAAACGAAGCGCGGGTCGATCTTGTCGCGCTTGATCTGGTTGAAATCCAAGGGTTCGAGCAGGCCTTCGCTGGCGGCACGCAGGGCGAAGTCGGCTTCGACGTCGACCACGTCCCACTGCACGTTACCGCTCTCGACCATGGCCTTGAGCTTGCCGTAGTCGGTGGGGCCGTCCTGGACGACCTTGATGTCGGTGGCTTTGGTGAAGGGTGCGGCCCACGCTTCTTTCTGGGCGTCCTGGGTGGTGCCGCCCCAGCTGACGAAGTTCAGGCTGTCGGCGGCCTGGGAGGCCTGACATGCCAGGGTCAGCAGGCTGGCGGACAGCACTGCGGTTACACGTTTGCTCAACAGCATGGTTACGCCCTCGTTGCTTTTTGTTATTCGAGGCGGGGCTTGTGGTGCGCCCGCCAACAGTGTTCGGGGAGCAGCTAAAACAAAGTGTCTTGTGGCCGTTTTTGATTGTGAGTACAGGCCTGTAGGTTTAAGGTCTACGGGATATCATATTATGGTATTCCAAACTTTTGGCAAGAGCCATGAGGCTACCGGCCATCACTCCGTCCTTTCAGAAACTGCGCAGGCCCTGTGGGAGCGGGTTCACCCGCGAATGCGTTGGTGGCTTCACCATCGTATTCGCGGGTGAACCCGCTCCCACAGGGCCTGCCAAGTCAGTTGCTTGTCTGTTCTAGCCGAGCATGTCCGGCTCGAACGGTATGCTTTGCACCACCTCCAGCTCATACCCCGCCAGGCCTGCATATTTCAGCGGCGGGCCCAGATGACGCAGCTTGCCCACGCCCAGGTCCTGCAGAATCTGCGCCCCGGTGCCCACCTCCGAATACACTTTCGACTGACCGCGCTGATAAGGCCGCACCGGCTGGGTCAGCTGCGGCACGCGCTCCAGCAGTGCCTGCGAGGACTCGTGGTTGGCGAGGATCACCACCACGCCGGCGCCTTCCTCGGCCACCTTCTGCAGCGCCGCCCATAGCGTCCAGTTGGCCGGGCCCGAGTATTCGGCGCCAACCAGATCGCGCAACGGATCGATCACGTGCACCCGCACCAGGGTCGGCTGCGCGCGGCGGATATCGCCCATGACCATGGCCATGTGTACACCACCTTCGATGCGGTCTTCATAGGTGACCAGGCGGAAGGTGCCATGCACGGTCGGCAGTTCGCGTTCGCCGATGCGCTTGATGGTCTGCTCGGTACTCAGGCGGTAGTGGATGAGGTCGGCAATGGTGCCGATCCTGATGCCATGGCGGGCAGCGAACACCTCCAGGTCCGGGCGGCGGGCCATGGTGCCATCGTCGTTGAGCACTTCGACGATCACCGACGCCGGGGTGAACCCGGCCAGGCGTGCGAGGTCGCAGCCGGCTTCGGTGTGGCCGGCGCGGGTCAGCACGCCGCCTTCGCGGGCGCGCAGGGGGAAGACATGGCCGGGGTGCACCAGGTCTTCGGGGCGGGCGTTGGGGGCCATGGCCGCCGCCACGGTACGCGCCCGGTCGGCAGCGGAAATACCGGTGCTGACGCCGGTGGCCGCCTCGATCGATACGGTGAAGGCGGTGCTGAACACGCTGCCGTTGGCAGGCACCATCTGCTCCAGGCCCAGGCGTTGGCAGTGTTCGTCGGTCAGTGTCAGGCAGATCAACCCGCGCGCTTCACGGGCCATGAAGTTGATGGCCTGGGCGTCGCAACGCTCGGCAGCGATCAGCAGGTCGCCTTCGTTTTCCCGATCTTCGTCATCCACCAGCAGGACCATCTTGCCTTGCCGGTAGTCATCGAGAAGTTCTTCGATGGTATTGAAAGCCATGTGCACGCTCACTGTGGTGGGGTGATTATTATGGTATACCATCATACATAAATATTGCCCGTGACAGGAGAGCAACGCATGAAAGCCTACTGGATCGCCCATGTAGACGTGACCGACCCCGAGCAATACCAGCAGTACACCCAACGCGCCCCGGCTGCCTTCAAGGCGTTCGGCGGCCGCTTCCTCGCTCGTGGCGGGCGCAGCGAGGCGATGGAAGGGCGGCCTACCCCTCAGCGTAGCGTGGTGATCGAGTTCGATTCGTATGAGCAGGCGGTGGCGTGCTACCGGTCCGAGCTGTATCAGGAGGCTTGCAGGCACCGCCAGGCGGTGGCGAAGGCCGAGGTGATCATTGTCGAAGGTTTCGAGCCTTGAAGTAGTTGCTGATGGCCCTGTCGCCGGCACAGGCGGTACAAAACTGGCTATGATTGCCCCATGACCAGCTCCCCGCCTCTGCGCCAACCGTGCCCCCCTGGTGCCTGCATTTGCGGCCGCGAACACCTGGCCGATCAACCACAGGCCGTCCAGCGCATTCTCCTGCTGACCCGCCAGGAAGAAAAACGCCTGCTCGAACGCCTGGAAAACCTCAAGGACCTGGAAGACCTGCAGCGCCTGCAGCAACGGATGTATGAAAACCTCGGCATCCGCGTGCATATCGCCCCTGGCTTCAATGAAGTGCGGACCATGCGCGGTATTGTCATCGAACTGGACGACCAGCCAGGACTGTGCCGCAAGACCCGGCAGTCGATCCCGGCGGCGATCCGCCGTGGGCTGGAGCGCAACCCGCAGGTTGCCTTCCGGTTGCTCGATACCCACGACCTGCTGCGGGATACCTGAGGAACCGCGTCAGGCCCACTAAATTTTCCGCCACACGCTACGTCTACTTGAAAGCCCCCAGCGCCAGGTCCGCCACGGCATCCATCACTCAAGGAGACAGGCTATGACTTCCGTTTTCGACCGCGACGATATCCAGTTCCTGGTAGTGGTCAACCACGAAGGGCAATATTCGATCTGGCCCGATTACAAAGCCATCCCCAACGGCTGGTGTGCCGTAGGCAAGAGCGGCTTGAAGAAGGACTGCCTGGCCTGCATCGACGAGGTCTGGACCGACATGCGCCCGCTGAGCCTGCGCCAGAAAATGGCCGAAGCCGCCGTCCAGTGACTGCCTTGAACCTGCTGTGCCTGCCGTATTCCGGGGCCAGCGCCATGGTCTACAGCCGCTGGCGGCGCAAGCTGCCGGCATGGCTGCAGGTGCGCCCGGTGGAGCTGCCCGGGCGTGGCGCGCGCATGGCCGAGCCACTGCATACCGACATGCAGGCCCTGGCTCGGCAACTGGCCGCTGAGCAGCGCCTGGCGGCCAGCACCCCCTACGCGCTGCTCGGTCATAGCCTGGGGGCATTGCTGGCCTTCGAGCTGGCCCATGAGCTGCAAGCGCTGGGCTGCCCGCCGCCGCTCGCGCTGTTCGCGTGCGGCACCGCAGCGCCCACTCGTCGTGAGGACTACGGCGGCAAGAACTGGCGTGAGCCCAAGAGCGATGCCGAGCTGATCAGCGAGTTGCGCGAGCTTCAGGGCACGCCCGAGGAAGTGCTGGCCAACGCCGAACTGATGAGCCTGACCTTGCCCACCTTGCGCGCCGACTTCCTGCTCTGTGGTACCTACGTCTATCGCCAGCGGCCGGCCTTGCAGTGCCCGCTGCACGTCTTGGGGGGCCTGCAGGACCGCGCCAGCGACGAGCAATTGCAGGCCTGGCGCAAGGAAACCCACGGGGCGTTCTCGCTGCAGATGTTCCCTGGTGGCCACTTCTTCATCCATGAGCAGGAGGGCCCGGTGCTCGCAGCGCTGGCCGCGTTGCTGCAACCGCTTCGGCTGTCCGCCTGATTGACGTCACCGCTTGCCTGGGGGAGGCTAGGCCTTTTCCCAGGCAAGAGGCAGACAATGCTGATCGATCCCCACAAGGCCACGCTGCTGGTCGTCGACATCCAGGAAAAACTCATCGGCGCCATGAGCGACCCTGAAGGCACCCGCGCGCGTGCCCGCTGGTTGCTGGCAGCGACGGCTGAGCTGGGTCTGCCGACTGTGATTTCGGAGCAGTACCCCAAGGGCCTGGGCCATACCCTGGTCGAACTGCTGACCGCAGCGCCTGCCGCTGAGGTGGTGGAAAAAAGCCACTTTTCCTGCGTGGCTGCCGAGTGCCTGCCAGCGGGCCTGATGGCGCGCGAGCAAGTGATTGTCTGCGGTATGGAAACCCATGTCTGTGTGTTGCAGACCGTGTTCGGCCTGTTGGCACTGGGCAAGCAGGTGTTCGTGGTCGAGGATGCCTGTGACAGCCGTACCCCGTCGAGCAAGGCCGCAGGCCTGGCGCGCATGCGGGCCGCGGGGGCGCAGGTGGTGACCCGTGAAATGGTATTGTTCGAACTCATGGGCAGTGCAGGTCACCCGCTGTTCCGCCACATCAGCAAGACCTACCTGGTCGGTGAACAGCCCTGAACGGCCGGTTACTGGCTGTCGGGTTGATGGCCGTGGCGCTGCTGCAAGGCTGCGCCGGGCGCCGTGAGGAAGCGCCCGAGGCGGACCCGGCCAAGGTCCACGCCCAACTGCTGCGGCTGTTGCCCGCCCAGGCCAAGGACCGTGAGGGCTGGGCCCGGGACATCCAGGTGGCGTTCGAGGCCCAGCGCATTGCCCCCAGCAAGAGCAACCTGTGCGCGGTGCTGGCGGTGACCGAGCAGGAGTCGACGTTCAACGCCGACCCACAGGTGCCCAACCTGGGGCGTATCGCCCGTGAAGAAATCGACCGCCGCGCCGCGCGCCTGCATATCCCCAAGCTCCTGGTCGACGGTGCATTGAAGACGCCGTCGGGCAACGGCAAGAGCTACCAGCAGCGCCTGCAGGCGGTACGCAGCGAGAAGCAGCTGAGCGAACTGTACGACGAAGTCATCGCTCGCGTGCCGTTAGGCAAGACCTTGTTGGGCGGGCTGAACCCGGTGCATACCGGTGGGCCGATGCAGGTCAGCATTGACTTCGCCGAAAAGCATTCGCGGGATTACCCCTACAGCCACAATGGCAGTATTCGCCAGGAAGTGTTTACCCGGCGCGGCGGCATGTATTTCGGTATAGCCCACTTGCTAGGCTATTCGGCCAACTACGATTGCCAGCTGTACCGCTTTGCCGATTTCAACGCGGGCTGGTACGCCAGTCGCAATGCGGCATTTCAGGCGGCACTGAGCAAGGCGACGGGGGTGACGCTGGCGCTGGACGGCGACCTGGTGGCGCCGGGCTCGATCATGCCCGGGACCACTGAACAGGCGGCGCGCAAGTTGGGAGGGAAGCTGGGGCTGCGCAACCCGCAGATTCGCAGCCAGCTGGAGGAGGGCGATAGCTTGTCCTTCGAGGACAGCAAGCTGTACCGCGGGGTGTTCGCCATGGCCGATGCTGCCGCTGGCAAGCCAGTACCACGGGCGGTACTGCCGGGGATACAGCTGAAAAGCCCGAAGATCACCCGCAAGCTGACCACGGCGTGGTTTGCCGGGCGGGTGGATGAGCGTTATCAGCGGTGCATGAAGCGTTAGCCTGTCATCCAACGCAATCAACTGTGGGAGCGGCCTTGCGTCGCGAAAGGGCTGCGCAGCAACCCCAGAAATTTGTGCATCTGTGCTGAAATCCTGGGGCCGCTATGCGGCCCTTTCGCGACGCAAGGCCGCTCCCACATTGACCGTGCCAGCCTGTCTGATCAGCTTTCGGCCAATGCCCCAACCACCTGATCCACACTGGCCTTCAACCCGGCAAGCGCATCCTCAGGGTCACTTTCCACCACCACCAGCTTCGCCCCGGACGCCTTGATCACCTCGGCCACAGCCGCCTCCGGCTGCCGGTGGTCCAGCACTAGCGCCACATCCTGAGCCTTCAGATTGTCACCCAATGCCTTCAGCGCAGCCGCATCCCACTCGGGCGGCAACGGTTGCTCGACCACGTCGAGGTTCAACCCGCTGGCCAGATAACCCAGCCGCTCCGACAGGCTCACCACCGTCAGGTTGTCGACTTTGGCCAACCGCGTCTGGCTGCTGGCCGAAAGCTCCAGCAACTGGCGCTTGATCCCTGCCAGGTTGCCCTGGATCTTCGCCTTGTCGTCCGGTGCCAACCGCTCCAGGTCATTGGCTACCACGTCGGCCATGCGCCCGAAGTTGGTCGGGTTGAGCCAGGGGTAGGCGCCATACGCCTCGTCACCGTTCACCGCAATACCCGGCAGCGCGCCATCCACCGGCCGTGCGGCGTCGATCTCGACGATCCGGATATTGCTGCGCCGGGCCATCGGGTACAGCGGGTCGTCACGCCAGATCGAGCGCACGCCGATCACCGCGTCGGCCTGCTGTGCGGCCTTGTGCAGGCTGGCGCCACCGCGCCCGCTGAAATAGGACGGCTGGCGGCTGGCAGGCAGGTTGGCGGGCGCTGTACGTGTGAGCTGCACCGCGGTACCGTCGAGCAGGGCGCTGGCCAGGCTGTGGGTGACGGGCAGGGTGGTCAGCACTTGCGTGGCGAAAGACAGCGACGGCAGGCCTGCCAGGGCCAGCGCCAGGGTCAGGCGTTTCAGGTTCATGCCGGGTTTCCTTGCAGGCGGGGGACGAGGGCGCGGGCCAGCGCCGCCAGGGCGAAGCAGATGCCGGCGACCAGAATGATCGCGGCGCCGGATGGCACCGGCAGGTCAAGAACGATCGGCAGCAGGATACCCAGTAGCGTGCTCAGTGTGGCGATCAGCACCGACAGGAAGAAAAAGCCCTTCAGCGACTGGCTGACCAGGCGTGCGGCGGCAGCGGGAATCACCAGCAGCGCCCCGACCAGAATCGCCCCGATCACCTTCACCGAGGCCACGGTGACCAGGGTCACCAGTACCACGAACAGGTAGTCCAGGGTTTTCACTGCCACCCCGCGCACGGCCGCCAGCTGCGGGTTGAAACTGGCCAGCATGATACGGTTGTACAGCGGCAGGGTCAGCGCCAGCACCAGCACTGCGACGATGCCCAGCACCACCAGGTCCTGGCCGCTGACGGTCAGTACCGAGCCGAACAGCACGTTCTCGAGGATGTGCACGTTTATCTTGCCTGCCAGCATCAGCAGCAGGCTGGCGCCCAGCGCCAGCGACACCGACAGAAACACCCCGATCAGCGTGTCCGGCGACAGCCCGGTGCGGTTGCGCAGGAAGTTGAGCAAGATGCCGAACAGCAGGCAGTAGCCGAACAGGCTGCCGTAAGGGCCGGTGTAGGGCTCGCCCAGCAGGATGCCGATGGCCACGCCGGTCAGCGCGGCATGGCCGACCGCCTCGGAAAAGAAGGCAAAACGCTTGACCACCACCAAAGTGCCCAGGCCGCCCAGCACCGGGCCGATCATCAGGCCGGCCAGCAAAGCGTTGACCACGAAGCCGTAGGCCAGCGCCTCGGGTAGGTAACCGGCATTGGCCCAGTCCTGGACCGTTTGGCGAAAAATTTCAAAGCTCATCAGGCAGCGCTCTCGCTACGCGGGTGAACGGAGAACAGGCCGAGCAGGCGCTCCGGGGGCAGGGCCTGGGCGGGTGGGGCGTCGAACAGTACCTGGCGGCTCAGGCCGGTAACCCGGTCGGCCAGGCGCATCACGGCCTCAAGGTCGTGTTCGATCCACAGCACGGTGGTGCCGGCCTGGCGCCAGCCCTGCAGCAGTTGCTCGAACACCTGGATGCCGGCTTCATCCAGGGCCGACATTGGCTCGTCCAGCACCAGCAGGTGCGGCTCGGGGATCAGGCCTTGGGCCAGCAGCACGCGTTGGCGTTCGCCACCGGAAAGCGCGCCCATGCGCCGTTTGCGCTTGTCGAGCATGCCGACCCTGGCCAGGGCCGCGTCGATGGCCGGCTGCACACGGCGCGACAGGCCGAGGAAGGCGGGCCGGCGCTGGCACATGGCAGCCATGAAGTCGCCCACGGTCATTGGCAGGCCACGGTCGAACTCCAGCGCCTGCGGTACATAGCCAATCACTCCGCAGTCGCCGGGCCAGTGCAGGGTCAGCTGGCCCTGATGCGGCATTTGCCCGAGCAGGGTCTTGATCAGCGAGCTCTTGCCGCCGCCGTTGGGGCCGACAATGGCATGTACGCTGCCGGCGGCGACGTTGAGGCTGACCTGTTCGAGGATGCGGGTGCGGCCCAGGGTCAGGTCGATGCCAGCGAACTCGATGCGCGGCCCGCAGGCTGTCATCAGGTTGGCGGCGGCGGTCATGCTCGGTTCTCCTGGATGGCGCGGACCACGGTGTCGAGGTTGCGCTTCATCTCCACTTCGTATTTGTCCTTGGTGTATTCGCCGTAGGAAATGTGCGTCAACGGGTACAGGCGCACGCCGGATTCACGCTGGATGGTTTCGACATAGGCGGATGGAAAATCCATTTCCGAGAAGATCACTCGCACGTCCAGCGCCTTGAGCTGGTCGATGGTCTTTTTCAGCTGGGCCGGGCTAGGTTCGATGCCATGGGCTGGCTCGACCACCGCGGTGACCTCCAGGCCGAAGTCGCGCACCAGATAGTCGTAGGCGGCATGGATGGTGACGACCCGGAAGGTGGCGCTGGGGGCCTCGGTGACCTTGGCCAGTGCGTCGGCACGCAGGGTGCGCAGGCGCTTGGCGTAGGCGCGGGCGTTTTGCGTGTATAGCTTGGCGTTATCCGGGTCGAGCTTGCCCAGCTCCCGGGCGATGTTGTTGACCTGGGCAATGGTGGTGCTGATCGACAGGAAGGTGTGCGGGTTGACCACCTTGCCGGCGCCGCGGGCGGCGATGCCGGTGGCCGCCAGCAACGGCACGTTCTGGTTGGCCTCGATGGTCTTGATGCCAGGCTTTTCGCTGGCGGCGATCATGCGGTCGGCGAAATCGTCATGGCCGATGCCGTTGAGTACCACCACGTCCAGTGTGCCGATGCGTTTGATGTCCTCGGCCCGTGGCTCGTAGGCATGGGGGTTGAACCCTGCCGGAATCAGCGGCACCACTTCGGCCTTGTCACCGACGATGTTGCTCACGTAGCTGTAGTAGGGGTGCAGGGTGATGCCGATGCGTAGCGGCTTGCCGTTATCGGCCAGGGCCAGTGCCGGCAGGGCAAGGGCCAGAAGCAGGGCGAGGGCGGAGCGGAGCATGGGGGAGTCCTTGGTTCAGTGACGGTGTTCGCGGGTGACCCCGGCGTCGTAATGGCTGACCACCTGCTGCCAGCCGGCGGTAATCAGGGCGCCCTGGCCGAGGTCGTCCGGGGGCACGGCGGCGCTGTCCCGGCGCAGCCAGACATCGGCTTGGCCGGTGCTGTCGGCCGGCAGGATCAGTAGCAGGCTGCCGGCCACTTCCGGGGCCTGGCTGCGGCCCAGGTAGGCCCCAGGTTCCAGCCACGACCATTGGTGGCTACCGCGGCTCTGGCTGCCGGCATCGACCACGAACGGCGGCAGGCCTTCCTCGGCCAGGGCCTGTACGCTGGGCGCCGCAGCGTTTTCTTCACGCAGCAGCTGGATCTCGTCGAAGGCCACCTGCAGGTCGGTGTACAGGCCTTGCTCGGCAGCGGTGAGGTCGCGACGGGCGTCGATCTGGTGGCCGGCGATGGCCTGTTCGCCTTCGCGTTCACCGCGTAACAGCACTACGCTGGCGGCGAGTACCACGATCAGCAGGCTGACCAGCAGCACGTACAGGGTTTCGTGCCCGGAACCGGCCGGGCGAACCACTTGGGCGCGGCTCATGGCTGGGCGATATCGGCGTAGTCGACTTCCACCACGTGCCCGGGGCCGGCATCGAACAGCACGTAGAATTCACCGTCCGGGCGCTTGAAGGTCAGTGTCGAGTCATCACCGAGCTTGCCGCCGACCAGCACCTGTTCGTCGTAACCGATCACATCCAGGGTTACCCCGGGGGCACCGCTGCCGTCCGAGAAGCCGCCGGTGCACTTGACCTGGCCGCCAGGCAGTTCTTCGCACTCGCACATCGGGTTGTGCGCCAGGGCCGGGCCGGCGGCCAGCGCCAGCAAGGGCAGGGCGAGGGTGCGCATCAGGTGCTTCATTTCTTGCCTCCTTGTTTCTCGAGCCAGGCCACGGTGGCTGGCGATGCCTGGGTCAGGGGGACCGACGCCTGGTGGATGCTGCCGTCCCAGCCTTCCAGGGTGATCCAGATCTGCGCGTCGGGCTTGGTGCGCGGCGGTATCGGCAACGAGGTGCCCATGTTGTAAGGCGCACCGAAGAAAATGGTGCCGGCGGCGCGCAGGCTGCGCGGTTTGCCGATACGCAGGTAGGCCGCCTTGACGTCGTTGATGCAGGCCTTGCACAGCGACGCATTGAAGACCTTGAAGTAGCCGGCCGGGCCGTCGGCGCGGGGGGGCTCGTCACGCAGTTCGGCCAGGTCCAGGGTATAGGGGCCGACCTGGATATCGCTGATCACATTGGCGCCAAGCCCCGCCTCGCCGCGGAACAGCCTGGCATCGGCGAAGTACTTGGGCATGAAGCCCAGCGGGATAAGGATCAGCAGGATGTTCAGGTGAAAACGCCACTTCAGCCAAAGCTGCTTCAGCGGGCTGGCGGGTACGGTTTGGCCCTGGCTCATGGGCGGATCTCCACGGAGGGTTCATTGCGCGCCATGCGCGGCACGCGCTCGCTGCGCTTGAGGGCTGCGGCGGTAGCCTGGGCGGTGCGCCTGGTCCAGATCAGCAAGCCGCTGAACACCATCAGGGTGAGGACCAGGCCGAAGAAGAACCACACCAGCTTGATCGGCAGGCCGCCGAAATCGCCGGTGTGCAGCGGGCGCATGGACTCGGTTATGAACTCCAGGGCCGAGCGGTCGCTAATCAGGAACTGACTGTCTACGTTACGCGTGTACGGGTTCACCGAAGCGCTCTGGAACATCAGCGGGTACCAGCCCGGCCCGGCCAGGGTGACGTGACTGTAGGCGGTGGCCGGCAGCGAGATGAAGTTGATCTCTAACCCCGGGATCGCCAGCCCCGCGATGCGCGCCGCTTCATCCAGGTCGATACGCGCTGCCGGGCTGCCATCCGGAGTTTGCGGCACATCCTCACGAGCGATCACCGGCACGATGGGCCGGCTGGAAATGGTGACGTGGTTGTCGGACAGGATCGCCTGGATCAGGAACCAGGTGCCGGTGATGGAGATGACTGCAATGAACCAGATTGACCAGACCCCGGCCAGACGGTGCAGGTCGCCCCAGAAAATACGCGAACCATGGCCGGTGCGCACCGGCTTGAAGAAGCCCTTCCAGAACTTCTTGTACACCACCAGGCCAGTAACCAGCGAAGCCAGCATAGGCAGGCCGAGCAGCGACACCAGGTACCAGCCCCAGCTGAAACCATTGGTGAACGGCACCAGCCACCAGCCGTGCAGAGCGCGGGTGAAGGCTTCGAAGTTGAAGTCCGGGGTCTTGCCCTGGATGGCCCCGGTGTAAGGGTTTACATAAAGCGTCGGGCTGGTGCCGTCAGGCAGGGTGACATCGGCTTTGACCGCGAAGTGCGAACCGTCGGGCTGGCTGAGCCGCTCCACCACCATGCCTGGCTCGGCCTTGTGCAGGGCCTCCAGCACCTGCTGGAAGCTCAGGCGCTCGACGTCGGCGTCGGGCTTGTTGGCGCGCACGGCCGGGTCGGCCAGCCAGACGATTTCCTGGCTGACCACGGCGAGCATGCCGGTGAAGCAGACGATCAGGACAAAGAACCAGATCGGCAAGGCGAGCCAGCTGTGGACCAGGAACCAAAGCCTGGATTTGGATTTTTTCGGTGATTTGGCCATCTGACGGTCTTCTGCAAGGGGGAGTCGAGCCTGTTCCCAGCCAAAGAGGGGCTGTACTGATAAGGACGAATGAGAATCGAAAACCTGCCGTTTTAAATGCAAGCAAATGTTTCAGGGCGCAAGGGAGCCTGAAGCTGGCGCGATCCTGTAGCGGCCTTGTGTCGCGAAAGGGCTGGCAGGCGACTGGCCGCTTGCAACAGGGGCTAAAGACCTGCGCCTGCCAGCCGATAGGCAGAACAACCCAAGGACCCATTTGCAACGCATGGAGAAAGACATGACAGGTATTGCAGCAGTCAGCATCAGCACCACGGCCCAGGCGGTGAGTACATCCCAGGTCGCCGACAGCCAGGATGGGCAAAAGACTGAAGAGAGTGGGGCCAGCACTCAGGCTGATACGTCGAAAGTGAACGGTGGCGGCCAGGCCCAAGGGGCCCAGGGCAGCAGTGAAAGTTCGGAACCTGCGCACATCAAGCAATTGCGCGAGATGATCAAGAAGCTGCAGAAGCAGTTGGCCGAAGAACAGAAGCAACTGGCCCAGTTGATGGCGCAGAAGATGGACGAAACGACCAAGCTCGCAGCCGTGACCGCCAGGCAGGCGAGTATCGCGACCATCAATGGTGAAATCCTGCAGGCCACCGCGCAGTTGCTCGAAGCACTACAGAAGACGGGTGGCAGTAGCGCGGGCGGGATGGTCAGCACCACAGCCTGACCGCGGATACGGTCCCCTGTAGGAGCAGCCTTGTGTCGCGATGGGCCGCGAAGCGGCCCCGGGATTTGGCATTACCGCCCAAATCGTCGGGGCTGCGTTGCAGCCCATCGCGACACAAGGCCGCTCAGGGACCGGGTAGCACCAGGCGGTGGTTAATCGGCCGCCAGGCGCCCTTTGTTCTGCCGCTCCGCCTTGTACTGCATGGCCACCGCCGGCGCCGGCTTGGCAGCGCCGGTTTCCAGCCACTGGCGCATGCGGCTGGCATCGGCGAAGTGGGTGTACTTGCCAAAGGCATCGAGGATGACCATGGCCACCGGGCGGTTGTCCATGCGGGTCAGCAGCACCAGGCAGTGCCCGGCTTCGTTGGTGAAGCCGGTCTTGGTCAGCTTGATGTCCCAGTTGCTCTTGTTCACCAGATGGTCGGTGTTGCGGAAGCCCAGGGTATAGTTGGGCTTGCGGAAGGCCACGGTCTTCTCGCGTGTGGTCGACAGCTCGCTCAGCATCGGGTACTTGCGCGAGGCCATCAGCAGCTTGGCCAGGTCACGAGCCGTGGACACGTTTTGCGTCGACAGGCCGGTTGGCTCGACGTAGCGGGTGTGCGCCATGCCGAGGCTGCGGGCTTTGGCATTCATCGCTTTGATGAACGCCGGGTAGCCGCCGGGGTAATGGTTGGCCAAGGTATTGGCCGCACGGTTTTCCGATGACATCAGGGTAATCAGCAAGGTTTCGCGGCGGTCGAGTTGGCTGCCCAGGCGCACACGCGAATACACACCTTTCATTTCCGGGTTGTTGGCAATGGTCATGGTGAGCATCTCATTCATGGGCTGCTTGGCATCCAGCACTACCATCGCCGTCATCAGTTTGGTTACCGAGGCAATCGGCACCACGCGGTCGGCGTGGCTTGAATACAGCTCCTGGTTGGTGTTCAGGTCGATCAGCAGGGCACTGCCTGATGCAAGGTGCAGTTTGGACGGGTCACGTTGAACCTGGGCCGGGGGTTGTGCAGCAGCGGTCGACGGAAGGGTCGCAGTACCTGTGAGCAACAGCAGCAGGCTGAGGATGGACAGGGATGTTTTCACGTTGAGGCTCACTAAAAGTTGGTATGTCGTTGGCTGTGCAAGGGTTTTCCCCCTAAAAACCGCTGCATTTTGGAGTATGGCTGAATTGCTGTCGAATGCCTTATGACTAAAGGGCACAACGTGAACGAAATTTAATCCTCTGCCAATTCTGTACCAATTACGTTCGTTTCCAGTGTCGCCAATTCGGCCCAGTCGTTAGCCGAATTCAGCCACTTCGCGTAGGTGGAAAGGAGCACCTGAACCGAGTGCCAAGCTGCCCTGCAATGAAAGCGGGGTTCATCCCTGACATGAGGCACATCGTGGCATAAGCATGCCGGCAGTTGTACTGGGGGCGGGGCTTGAAGCCCTTCGCTTTGACCGCCTGGTTGAAGTGTTTGACGGCGGTCTCCGGTACGGTGATGTGTGGCGACGAGCCTGCTGGCTGGAAGATGAACGGCGACTCGGTCGACACCCGGCGCTTTTGTTTTGAGCGGTAATGCGCGATGTCCTTGGCTCTGGCCAGCGCGCCCAGGCCCGATTAGCCAAACGTTAGGGCGCGAAACGATGCGATCCCCGGAGAGTCTCGGTAATAATTTCATCCGGGTAATATTGACGAAGCAATTTTTACCCGGATAAAATTGCGCTACCCAATTTTCGAGGTAACGCAAATGAATGCAACCGAGCACACGTCATGGATCGCCTTCTCGAAAAGCAAATGCATCGCGTCAGGTGCGCCACGAGAGGTAGCAACTGACGTTAAGCGTATTGCCGATTCTCAGGCCAGCGATAACGTCCTGGTTTTTGACGCCAAGACAAGTCAGCGCATAGAAATCGATCTCCGCGGTTCCCTATCCGCAGTTCTTAGGCGCTTGCCCGCCGCACAGCAGCAGGAGCCCGCGCCTGATAGCGCTTTACCGACATCGTCGGGACGAACTGCTGGCCGCCCCAGGCTCGGTGTAATAGCGCGTGAAGTTACGCTGTTGCCGAGGCATTGGGAGTGGCTTGCAACTCAGCCAGGGGGCGCTTCCGTAGCACTACGCAAACTGGTCGAACAAGGTTTACGATCCAGCAAAGAGGCAGATCGACTGCGCCAAGCCCAAGAAGCCGCATACCGCTTCATGGAAGTGATGGCGGGAGACAGCCCTGGCTTTGAAGAAGCCACGCGCGCGTTATTCGCCGGCGATCTGGGCAGGCTGCAGCAGCTTGTTTCAAAGTGGCCTCGCGATGTTCGGAACCATGTGCTAACCCTCGCTGCCGTAACTGTGCCCAATAGTCCGTAAGCTACGTTTCCGGCCACCCCTCAGGGAAACTCCGAACGAGTCTCCCTGAGCCCGGAATAACCAATGTCCCGACGGCGCAATGCCGATTTCTAAGCCCTCATACGCTTCAAAGCCAGGGCTTTACCCTGGTTCTTGCGCTCTACCGGCCTACCTCTCCTGCAACGTTCAATAACTATCGGCGCACCATCCATAGATTCGACAGCGCAAACAGCGTGGTCAGTTGCGCCGTGTTCTTGACCAAGCCGCGAAAGCGAGTCTTTACATAGCCGAACTGGCGTTTGATCACCCGGAACGGATGCTCCATTTCCGCACGTACCTGCGCCTTGGCCTGTGCGATATTGCGCTTGGCTTTGTAGAGCGCTGCGTTTGCCCAAGTGTTTGTAAGTACTGCGTCGCGCAGCGATCTGCCAGATCACTGCCCACCCTTCATGCTCCGGTCTTTTCTAAGTCCCGGTATAGCCCGCATCCGCACAGACGATCTCTGCGCCATGCAGCGGATGGAGAAGTTCCGTTACGTCGGCCACGTTTGCAGGGTACTTGCTGGCCACCGCAATGCCCGCCGACACGCACTCGTCGAGTGGCTAGGCGGACCGTTCAATCCTGAGACGTTCGATATGGATGAAGCCAGGGAGCGCTTGGCTGAGTACGCAGTACTGAAAGGTGATCATCCCTGTGCAGTCCACTCTTCGAGAAAGTGCCCGCGTCGAGCCAGGTTCTCCCGCGCAAGTGCGATATCTAGCGCGAGCTCTTGCCGATCTCTGTAGGTTGCCTTGCTGATTCCCTCCCTGATGAGCAGTGGATTTCCCAGGTCGTCCTCGACCTGGAATCCTCATGGCATAAGTATGCCGACAGTTGTATTGGGGCGGTGTTTGAAGCCCTTCGCCTCGACCGTCTGCTGTTCGACCATGATCCGGCCGATGTGAGCCGTCTTCTTCTCGAAATCGATCCCGTCCCGGTGCAGCAACCCCACAGCAGTACGCGACTTCGCAGTACGACGAACGCGTATTCGTCGTACTGCTTCGTTCACTGATGTGGCTTACCGGTGGATTTGTTATTCCAGCGTCGAGGTTTCGATGTCATGTGAATGCAGTTCTTTCATGACAGCACAAAAGGTGAGAACGTCGTCCTCAACGTTTAGCGGGCTGAAAGAGATGCGCAAGGTAGAACTCATCTGAGAAGGGCTAAGCTTCATAGCGCTCAAAACCCGAGAAGGTGTAGAAGAGACACTGCTACAAGCTGAGCCTTTCGAGACGCAAATACCCCTTTGCGAGAGAAACTTGATCGCTTTGCTGGCATCGATACCGTGAAAACAGATGGAGAGTATATAGCCCGAAGTCTCACCGTCATGGGTGTTGAGCGAGAATGGGATATTTGATTGTTCGAGGGTCTTTTGAAGGAGCAGGTTCAAGGCACGAACGTGCTTATGGTATCCCTCGGCGTTGTTCTGATGATGTTCGAGAGCTCTATATAAAGACTCTACCCCGTAGAGATTCTCTGTGCCAGGCCTGACGCCAGCCTCCTGTTCGCCGCCGAACAACAAAGGGGATAGTCTGAAGCGCCGATTCAGGTAAAAAAAGCCGATCCCCTTTGCTGCTCCCAGTTTGTGGCCGGAACCGATAAGGGCATCGATATAGGTTAAATCAGGAGGGGTGACTTTTGTCAGTGTTTGTACACCGTCACAAATGAAAGAGACTTCCGGGTTTATGCTTTTTATGTTTTTGGCGATGTCGTCGATGGGTTGGCGCGCTCCCGTTTCATTGTTGACGCCCATGACCAATACCATTGCCGTATTCTCATTGAGCATGTCAAAAATAAAGGAGGCTTCTATGATGCCACGGTGATCGACGGGAGCAACGTGAACAATAAAGCCGGAGCGCCGCATATGTTCAACAGTGTTGAATATGGCAGGGTGTTCGATGGCGCTGACAATTATTTCGTTTCTTGTCGAATTGTTCATTTTGAGGAAGTTGCATCTTCCTTGAATGATCAGGTTGGCAGCTTCAGTGGCACCTGAGCAAAAATGGTACTCACTTGGGCGGCCGCCAAACATCATGCTCAGTTGTGCCCTGGTTTTTTCGAGCACTGCGTTGGCTCGTTCGCCGACAGGATGATTACTTGAAGGGTTTCCAGATGCTGGGGAGAAAACTACGGCATCTTCGAAAGGCAATGCAGAGGCCGCGCTGTCTAGGTAGATCATATATGTCCTTATATCAATTCCATGTTGTTGCGGTTTAGCAGGTCTTGTATCTGTTTTGTGAACTTGGCGCTGTCTGTGTCTGGGCGAGCAATCGTATCTTTTTCAAAGAAGCTGTGCTCGACCAGTTCTTCGTTATTAATGATGATCTGTGCGCAATTTCTGGAGAAATTCTCGATCAGCAGGCTGGCTGATATAACGCCGCGATAGACCTTCTCTCCGACGAACTCGTCATCTGCTCTTGCATAAATCGCAATATGGTCTACGGAGTTGTCGTATTGGCAAAGCAAGCCGCCGTAGGTCGCAGGGCAAAGAACTCGTCCGCCTGTTTCGTAGAGATTTATCACAGGATTCTTTTTCAAGCGGGCCATGGGGCAGTTTTCCAGGTCGCTCTGCTTGATTTGGCTCTCATTGCTCTTCCACCAAGAACCTCCGAAGTAGGCGTCTTCATCTTGGGTGTCGAACAGATAGGGAGTGGTCAACGAGAACATGCCCTGATCCTCGGTGGTGAGGAACAGTGAATTTGTTTTTTTGAATACCTCGTCTATGTAATTTGGATGAGTTGACTTGAGAAGCTCAAGCCCGGAGCGGGTCCGTCGCATGATTTTTCTGAAGAGATCATTGCCTTTGGATTGCAAATGAATGGCTACCTTGTCTAAAGGTATTTCACTCGCTGCGAGTATGTTTTTATAGGCGGCAGGGATGTAAGCGATCTTCTTGTTGTGTTGAATGTCCTGGGTGATTTTTCGTCGTTCATCGTTTCCTCCCTTGATGCCTATAAGGTCGGAAAGATACAAGTTTATCGATACGTTCTTGTTGTGATGCTTTAGGGCGTCATATAATTTAACGCCCAGTTTGAATGTCAGGGTCTCTGTCGGGCTGGGCTCTCCTTTTATACCGAAAGAATAGCCGTCGTGAGATGAAAATAAGGTGGTATGGCCACAGTCGATTACAATGTTTTCTCTCAGGTTTTTCTGCGATGTAATGGTGTGAACTATTGAATCAATGTCCATGTTGTCTTCTCAGTTCAGGTTGAATAGCTTGTTTCTGATGAACGCCCGGTAAATTCCATAGGGCCTGCCAACAAAGCCCGCAATAATGCAGAATATCAGGGCGGCCTTGATGGCCTGCATTAACGTTGCGCCACTTATGGTCATGTTGATCATGTAGAGAGGCAGTTCAAATGAGAGGTAGGCCAGCGTATCAACGAGGTAAGGTTTCAGGCCTTTGTCACTGTCGGAAATCCCGAATTTTTTAAAGATGTAATCGCGCCATATGCCAAAGGGGCGGGCAGTGCTGGTGATGATGAACAGTCCTACGAGTCGGGCGCTTAGATGCGTGCTGAGTGTCATCTGCGCAAAGCCAAGTTCGATAGGCAAGGAAATAAAGTAGCAAAATGTATTCAGTGCGAAGGTGTCTGCCCAGAAATTCTTTAAAGGCTGGCTACTTTTTTCTATGGGTAATTCGTTGTCTGTAGATAGCATGGTTGACCTCAAACTTTTCTTGATGGAGTATGGCCGTCAATAGGGGATCCGTGGCTGCTGTGTTGCGCAACTTTTGGCGCAATACGTATGGGGTGGTTGGTTCGCGATTTATTCGGAGGAGGGAGTGTTCTCTAGAAGTGGTAGTCCCGTCGGCTTTTTGAGGCGGGGCACTTTCGTCGAGATTGCAATGGTGGGTAAGATAAAGACGCGATAGAGATAGGCTTTTGGAGTGATAGCAAGCATGTGAATGGACCGTCCATTGGTCGTAACGCTTAAAGCACCATGGGCCACGATCGAGTATTTAGGCAGTTGATCGCGCCAGATTGTTTTAGCTGTGAATCATATTTAATGATTTGTGTGGCTAAATGGATGACTTTCGCAGAGTGCAGTATGTTGAGGGTTGGGATGTATTAACATAAATGCCTCCATGGCAGCGATGCTCTACTGTGGCAGTACTCTAATCCATGAAATACAGCGTCGTCTACCCCTGTGCTTAGCGCTGTGTGGTGCACGGAAGCAGAGCCGTTTGATTGATCTCTTATACCTTAGATATTCATATTTAATTAAATTCGTAAGGATCACCAATAATCTCGGTATGGCTTCTGTTTTATTGCGCAAATTACCTTTCGTTACTGGCGATTCGCAATTTTTCACCCTGGGTTCTGCTTGGAGTCAGTTTCTGTGTAGGACAGGAGTGGGTCCACGCAATCCAGGGCCATCCCGATGCAACCTGCGCTGGATGCGGGGCATCGGGATGTCTTGCCGGCTGCCTGGGGTCAGGCATGGATCAGCGAGAGTTCGCTGATGATGCAGATCGAGCCGTCATCGGCGGGCGTTGTATCGGTGTAGTCCACCTGGTTGTAGACCCCACCGTGGAACTCGAATAGCCGTGAAGCCCAGGTGCTGTCGAACTGTAGATCGCCGGACGAACCGGCCACACCGTTGCACTTGGCCGTCACGTTGATCACGCCTGCCGAGGTGGCGTGGATGCTCACCTCGAACTTCGCTCCCAGCGGCACCCCCTTCAGCACGGTCGAGTTCACCGGGTCAGTCTGGTTGTAGGTCCGTCGAAATCCCAAGGTGATGTCGCCCTTCTTCCAGAACACCTTCACGGGCGGGCTGTCGTCCCCGTATACATGCATCTGCGCGATGACCACCTTCTGCGCCCAGTTGACCTTGGTCAGCGTCATTTCCTGGCGGTTCCAGTGGTCCTTGGCGTGATCCAGGGGCCAGTATTCCGGTTCTGACCATTCGCAGCGGGTCCTGCGGGTGCTCTTGCTCGAAGCGCCTTTGGTGGGAGCAAACAACTGAATCGAACCATCGCTGAGCGCTGTCACGTAGCTCGGGTATCGAGCAAGCGCTTCGGTGCCGGTGAGTTCGGTCGCTACGGGGTTGATCGACGATACGGCTACCGGAACAGCGATTGTGAGGTTGCTGATATCTACGCTCATGGGGGAACTCCTGGATAAAGATGACGGTTTGCGCTACAGCAGCACGGAGGCGGCTGTCGGAATGAAATTTAGCCGTACGCTAATCATCGGTCAATAGCTATGAGCTAAAATTATTTCGCCGGGCGACAAATTACCTGTTGGCGAAAATTTTCTGCAGCGGGGGCTTTACGCTGGATTTGGCGGTGAGATAAGCTTTCCTTGAATACTGTACGAATATACAGCTATCAGGATAAGAATATGTCTAACCACATGAAGTCGACGCCCCATCAGCGCCAGGAAATAACCGGAATAGAGCGCCTTAGCTTGCGGGTGTCAGCGATGATCAACCACCCGCTCGCGCAGACGCAGCGCTGGGTGACGGTGCATCGTCTGGATACCGACGGTGATGCTGAATGGGAGGAGGTGATGGGCCTGTTGGCCGAGACGCCCGAGTTGGAGCTGACCTTCAACGACGACGAGAGTGTGACGGTGCGCTGGGAGCGTAGCAGCGTGGAGGAGCGTGACGACTTTGTCGTCGAGCAGGACAGCGAACAGCAGGTTGAGGAGGCGGCACCTTTCTGAGCATCAGAAAAAGCCCGCCGGAGTGGCGGGCTTCGCTTCATACAAGGTGCGCATTCCATACCAGCAGTACCCTGGCCTGGATATAGGTCTCTTCCCGGCGAATCATGCGATCTTTGTGTCGTGAGTTGTCGGAAATCATCTCGAAATGGTCCTCGTCCGCGATTTGTAGCCGCTTGATGTAGATGTGGTCGCCCCACGAGAAGAAGTAGATTCCATCGCCGACGAACTCGCGGATGCTGACATCCACGATCAGAGGGTCGCGGTGCTTGATGGTCGGTTCCATCGACTGGCCCCAGCCGGTCACCATCTTCAGGTGGTGGTGCTCGCTGAACTCCACGCCCAGCTCGCGCAGGTGGCTTGGGCTGACGCGAACATCCTTGAACATCTCGGGGTAGTCGTGGGGGATCTGACCACCGCCCATGGCCGCCCGAACGTCGTAGTGGGCGATCCATACTTCGTCACCCACCAGGCCTGGCCGAACATGTTCAGCCTTCACCAGCGTCGAGTCTGCCGGCTCCTCGGCGGCGGCCAGTAGCCTTTGCCGGGTTTCTTCGGGGATGCCTCTGCCGCTTCTGGCAAGCATCTGCTTGACCAGGTCGGCCGCTGAAAGCTTGCTGTCGCCAGTCTCGGTTGGCGCCTGCGCCTGGTCGCCCGCTGCCATTGCGTCGAACCATCCCCGCGGCAAGCCTTCGATGCCCTCGATTCTGCGGGCCACGTCATCGCCCAGGTTCTTCGCTGTCTTGTCCGAAAGAATCTGGCTCAGGTGCGCAGGCGCCATCCCCCAGCGCTCCGCGCAGGATCCCTTTCTCTGGCTGCCGATCAGCTTGACCAGGTTGTGCTTGCGAATTTCGTAGATGTCCATGAGGCGAAGCATGCCAGTGTTTAGCTAACTGCTAAATGTGCGCAAAGCTAAATTTATCTTGCTGTAATATTAGCCGTAGGCTAAATTTACTATGCAAGCAAGGAAAGCCACCGAGAAGCTGTTCTCCAGGGCTTACGAAATCACTATCCGTAATGAGGTTTTCATGGATCCGACGGACCTCGGCCCGGGCACCGTCACCTGGCTGGGCGGAACGGGCACCGTGTTGCTGGGTGCATTCCTCTGGCTGCGCAAGTGGCTGTCCAGGGATGCGGCCGACCGTGCGATGGACACCGCTGATATTGGCGTGGTCCGGCGCCTGAACGAGCTGCTCGATATCGAGCGTGACGCCCGAAGAGAAGCGCAGGCCAGGGCCGATCAGTTTGCCAAGGAGCGCAATGAGCTGGTGGTAACCGTAGGGCGCCTGGAAGGCAAGATCGAAGCGCTGACCAGTCGTCGCGGCCATCTCCCCCGGCAAGTCACCGTCCAGGGCGAGGGGATCGCCCGCCTGCGCGGGAAGCAGGGTGAGTGAAGGCGGCCCGCAAGACAGATTCTGTTCACGCCCATGCTATGGACTGCTTCTGTGTGGAGACAGCATGGCTTGATCAGATTCTGCCGCTGCCGGGGGCGCTCGATCTCACAGGCGCCACACAACTCTCGGCAAGCAAAAAAAAAGACCCGCCAGGTAGGCGGGCCAGAAGGGCGTAGGGAGCAACGCACAACAAATACGGGTCAGGCGACCAGGGTGCCTGGTTGCAACTGTTCGACCAGTGCCTGGGCCGAGGCGAGGGTCGGCATCGGGCCGCTTACGGCTTCGCCGTTGCGTACCAGGTACCAGCACGCCAGCAGACCCTGCTCACGCAGTGAGTTGGGGACGGCACTGCCGACAACGGACATGATCTGGATAGTGGCCATGGGGACCTCCTGTAAAACATGGCCCTACCTTACGCAGCAGCCGGGACGGTTTGAAATTAACTTCCTCGATAGTGGTCATTGGTTCTATCAACATTTACCAGCGCGGCGGGCCGTAATACACCGGCGGCGGGCCGTAGTAGGTGCGGTAGCCGGGGGGCGGTGGCGCTGGCGCGTAGTACGGCTGGTAGTACACCGGCGGTGGCGGTGGTTGCACGTACACCGGTGGCGGCGCGTAATAGACCGGCTGGCGCTCGACGTACACCGTACGGTCACGTCCGCCATAAACCGTCGCCCCGACCACGGCGCCAACCACGGCCGCACCCAGCAGCGGTCCCGGGCCATACCAACCGCCATGGCCATGGCCGCCGTGGGCGACAGCGGGCGCGCTGATGGCCAGAGCACCGACCAGCAGGGCGATTCCGGGAATGTGACGGTTCATAAAGAAACCCTCGCAAGGACACCCCAAGTGTGGGGTCCTATTAATATGACTCCACTCTTCGTCAGCTGAGCACGGGGGAACGGTAAAGGTTGTGTAAGGGACGACCAGCGGTCACCTCTGTTACGCTGAACAAACGTTTCAGTTATGACAAAGGAGCAGGTTATGTCGACAATTCCCAGCAGAGACACCGTGCTGTGTATCTCCCTGGCCGGCCGCCCCGGCACCTTTGGTGTAAGGTTCCACAACCACCTGTACCAGCAGTTGGACCTGGACTTCTACTACAAGGCCATGCGCACCGACGACCTGCCGGCGGCGGTGGCAGGGATCCGCGCTTTGGGTATCCGCGGTTGCGGGGTATCGATGCCGTACAAGGAAGCCTGCATGGCCCTGGTTGACGAGATAGACCCGTCGGCGGCGGCCATCGAGGCGGTCAATACCCTGGTCAATAGCAATGGTCACCTCAAGGCCTACAACACCGATTACCTGGCCGTACGCCAGTTACTTGAACAGCACAAGGTCGACCCGACAACGGCGTTTGCCTTGCGCGGCAGTGGTGGCATGGCCAAGGCTGTGGCTAGCGCCTTGCGAGATGCCGGGTTCGCTGAAGGCATCATCGTTGCGCGTAATGAGCAGGCCGGGCGGCAGCTGGCGGATGTGTGTGGTTATCGCTGGGTATCGGAGCTGGGGGACCTGTGCCCACCCATGCTGGTGAACGTGACGCCGATCGGCATGGCGGGCGGGCCGGACGCCGAGGCGTTGGCATTTTCCGAGAACGCCATCGCTGCGGCGGAGCGGGTGTTCGATGTGGTGGCGATGCCGGAATGCACACCGTTGATCCGGCGTGCGCAGGCGTTGGGCAAGCCGGTGATCACCGGGCTGGAGGTGATTGCGCTGCAGGCGCTGGAGCAGTTCGTGCTGTACACCGGAGTGCGACCGACTCGGGCGCAGGTGGAGGCGGCGGTGGCGTACGCCCGGGATATCTGACTACTCCTGTACCGGCCCTTTTGCGGGTAAACCCGCTCCCACAGGGATAGCGCCGTTGCTACATGCCGGCGCTATCCCTGTGGGAGCGGGTTTACCCGCGAAAGGGCCGGTACAGGCAACAACAAGAATCAGAACACCTTGTGCCCTTCATCCAGCTGCTGGTCGACCAGCGCCCGGCCATGGGCCAGCGACACATGCTGCGCGTTCTCAAGGTCGGAGAAGAACTTCATAGGCATCGACATGCGCTTGCTGGTGTGCCCGTCGGGGTCGGTGATCAGGCACCCGGCGGCATAGGGCAGAGGGGAGTCGGGGTGGGGCATCACGCTGGCGGTGATGGTGTGCTTGCGGTATTCACAGTGAAGAGATTGCATCGTCCTTACCTCGCTGTGGCATGTGAAGCAGTTACCTTCGTATACCACAGCAAGGGGCCGGAAGTTCCCGGCCCGACGAGCGAGCGGCTATAACGCTTAGCCTTTGAGTTCGGTCGGCTGGATCACTTCAATCCAGTAACCGTCCGGGTCCTTGATGAAGGCCAGATAGTTCATGCGCCCATCCTGCAAGCGTTTCTGGAACGGCACGTCCAGTGCCTCGAAGCGCGCGCAGGCGGCGCGTACGTCCGGTACCGATATGCAGATGTGGCCGAAGCCGCGCGGGTCGGTGTTGCCATTATGGTAGGCAAACTCGGCATCGTTTTCGGTGCCGTGGTTGTGGGTCAGCTCCAGCACACCGGGGATCGATTTCATCCACTGGTGGCGTTCGCTGTCATCGTCAGGGATCTGCGCCGGATCGACCAGGGCCAGGAAGTACAGGCTGAAGGCAGCTTCGGGGAAGTCGCGCTTGTCCACCAGGCGGAAGCCCAGTACGCGGGTGTAGAAGTCCAGGGACTTCTCGATTTCCTTGACCCGCAGCATGGTGTGGTTGAAGACGAACTGGGCGGTGGCGGTGTCCGGCTGTGCGGTGACGCCAGGCAGGGTTTGCAGATCGTGCAGGCTCATGGGAACTCCTGAGACGGGGCCGGGCGCAGGGCGCCGGCAAAACAGACAGGCTGGCCATGATACGGCAGTGCGCCGATTGCGCAAATGAAAGCGCCCTGCACAAGGCAGGGCGCTGGAATTAGAGGCCCGCATGTGCGGGCGCGTGATGGGGTCGCTAATCCTTTAGCTGTCTCGATACTGAGCCAGCCCTTGTGAAAAATGTGTGAAGTGCGTGTGGACGTTTCATCAGCGTACCCAGCTTTCTACCGTGGCGGCGCCATACTGTTCTTTCCAGGCTTTGAGCCCGCGGTGGTTGCCACCTTTGGTCTCGATCCGCTCGCCGGTGTGCGGGTTGGTGTAAACCTTTACCACGCGCGGGCGGCGCTGTTGCTTGGGCGCTGTACTGGAAACCCGGGCCACGGCCTTCGGGTCGAGGATGGCGATGATATCGCGCAGGCTCTTGTCGTAGCTTTTCATCAGGCCGACTAGTTTCTGCTCGAATTCGATTTCGCGTTTGAGGCCGGCATCCTTTTTCAACGCTTCCAGTTGCGCCATCTGTTCCTGGAGCGCTTTTTCGGCAGCACGAAACTCTGCAAGTCTGGACACTGTAATCACTCCTGTACGTCGGTCGTGGCAGGGCGTAACGAACATTGAAGAAGAATAAAAACGCCGGCCACGCGGTTGGTTTTCGCTGTTCGCTGATATGGAGTGTAGTCATTCGTGAGTACTGGGTAAACTGCAAACTTTTTGTAAGTAATTCGGGAACTTTCCTAGTTTTGCGTGCGGTATTTCCCGGTTTTTCCGCGGTTGCCTCGTGGTGCGCTTAGACCATGGTCCAATGGCTTGTGCCAGAGCCTTCGCGCGATAATTTCAGATCATGGCCGGCTATTGTTCGGCCCCCTCGCAGTACCGTGGCAAATACGTGCCACAGGTTGTTTACTCGCCTTGATTCTGGATGTTTCCTCGCATGTTTGCCCCTTTCCCTCTCGCCCCCGGGCGTCGTGTTGCCGGCCTGTTTCTGTTGTGCGCCGGTGTCAATGCCCAGGCCGCCGGTTTTCTTGAAGACAGCAGTGCCAAGGTCGAAGCACGCAATGTCTATTTCAACCGGGACTTTCGTGACGGCCACAGCAGTTCCAGCCAGGGTGCGTCCAAACGCGAAGAATGGGCACAAGGCTTCATCCTCAATGTGCAGTCGGGTTTTACCCAGGGGCCGGTAGGTTTTGGCGTGGATGCGCTGGGCATGTTCGGCTTCAAACTTGACTCCAGCCCGGCGGACAGTAACAGCGGCCTGCTGCCGTCTTCCGGTCACGACCCGCGGCACTCGGAGGACCAGTACGCGAAGATGGGCCTGGCGGCCAAGGCCAAGGTTTCCAATACCGTGCTCAAGTACGGTTCGATGATGCCGGATATGCCGCTGCTCAAGTACAACGATGGCCGCCTGCTGCCCACCATGTTCCATGGCGCCATGCTCACCTCCGAAGAAGTGCGCGACCTGAAGTTCACCCTGGCCCGCCTGAACAAGTACACCGCACGGGACTCCACCGACCGTCAGGACATTCGCGTGCATTGCAAGAACAAGCGCTATGCCTGCGATATCGAGGCTGACCACTTTGACCTGGCCGGCGTCGATTACCGTTTCAACGAGCGGTTCAGCGCCCAGTACCAGGTGGCCAAGCTGGAGAACATCTACCGTCAGCACTTCCTTGGCCTGGTGGCCAGCCAGCCGTTGGCGGTGGGCAGCCTGTCGGCCGACCTGCGCTTGATCAAGAGTGATGAGATCGGCAATGCCCGCGCTGGCGAAATCGACCATCGCGCGTTCAGTGGCATGCTCGGCTACAGCCTGGGTGGTCACAAGCTCAGTGCCGGCTGGCAGCGCATGTATGGCGACAGTGCCATGCCATACCTGGATGGCACCAACCCGTACCTGGTCAACTATGCCCAGGTCAATGACTTTGCCGCCGCCCGGGAACGCTCCTGGCAGGTGCGTTATGACTACGACTTCAAGGCCATGGGTGTGCCCGGCCTGACCTTCTTCACCCGTTATATCAACGGTGACAATATCAAGGTGCCGGGCAGCATGGTCGAAGGCAAGGAGTGGGAACGCGACACCGAGTTCAAGTACCAGGTGCAAAGTGGCACGTTCAAGGATGTCAGCGTGCGCCTGCGCAATTCCACTTACCGCAGCAACTATGAAAAGTGGGCGCGGGACATGGACGAGACGCGGGTCATTGTCAGCTACAACTTCTCCATCTTCTGACGGGTCGCTTTGCCAAATACCGGCAGCCACCTGACAATGGCTGCTGGATCCCGCAAAGGGTAGGGTAATGAAAGACCTGTTGCTGATCGGCATTGGCCCGGGTGACCCGCGCCAGATCACCTACGAGGCGGTCGATGCGCTGCGCCAAGCCAGCGTGTTCTTCGTACTCGACAAAGGTAGTGACAAGGACGCGCTGGTGCACCTGCGCAAGGCCATCCTGCAACGCTACCGGCCCAAGGGCGGCTACCGCCTGGTGCAGGTGGCCGACCCTGCGCGCGATGACCGTGCGGATGACTACCTGGGCGCGGTGCAGGACTGGCACCGGCAGCGTGCGGCGCTGTATGCCCAACTGATCGAGCAGGAGATTGGCGAGGGGGAAACCGGTGCCTTTCTGCTGTGGGGTGAGCCGACCCTGTACGACAGCACCCTGCGTATTCTTGACCTGGTTCGTGAGCGTGGTGTGGCGTTGCGGTTACGAGTAATTCCGGGCATCAGCAGCGTGCAAGCGCTGGCCGCGCGTCATCAGGTGCCGCTCAACCGTATCGGCGAGCCGTTGACCGTGTTGCCAGGGCGGCGCCTGGCCGGGCAGGGGCAGATCGACAATGTGCTGGTGATGCTCGACGGGCAGTGCGCGTTTGCCCGGCTCGAGGATCCGGCACTGATGATCTACTGGGGCGCGTACCTGGGGACCGAGGATGAAGTGCTGATTGCCGGGCCGTTGCAGGCGGTGAAGGCGCAGATCCTGCAAGTGCGCGAGCGGGAGAGGGGGCGCAAAGGGTGGATCATGGATACCTACCTGTTGCGCAGGGAGCTGTAAAGTTGGGTTGCCGGTGCCGCCCTCTTCGCGGCTAAACCCGCTCCCACAGGTGCTGCACCAACCCTGCAGGCTGTGGGGACCCTGTGGGAGCGGGTTTACCCGCGAAGCGGGCGACACCGATCTCAAGGGTTACCCAGAATCCCCACCACCTTCTCCCGCAACTGGTCGATGCCGAACGGCTTGCCGATCAGGTGCATGCCCTGCGGCACGTCGAAACTGTCGGCATAACCACTGGCGAACAGAACCGGCAACAGCGGCCGCAGTTCGCGTGCCTTGGCCGCCAATTCTTCGCCGCGCATGTCCGGCAGCCCCACATCGGTCATCATCAGCGCCAGCTCCTGGCCCGGGTCCTCGAGAATACACAGCGCCGCACGGGCATGCTCCGCCTCGATGACCGTGTAGCCCAGCTCGTCGAGCACTTCGACCATCAGCATGCGTACGATGTCGTCGTCTTCGACTACCAGAAGGTGCATGGTTCGGATCCTGTGCAAATGAATGTCTTTAATCTGTGCACCGGACGGCAGCAGAAGTTCCCGAGAATACCGGCCCCAGCAATCAGATGGAACGATTGGCGCGCGCTGCCTTCAAATACTGGCTAAATGCCCTGCCAGACTCGGCAAAGCTGGTTAGACTCGCTTAACAGGACGCAGTGGCAGATAACGACAACGAGTGATCCGCCACACTTTTCAATGGACTTTTCTAGCTCGGGCGTTTTCATATGATTCAAGCAGCCTCGATGGACCAGCGAAGCTTCCGCAAACTGTTGAGCCGCAACGTCGGCCTACCCCTGGGGGTGGGCCTGCTGGGGGCCGTGGCCTTCGTCGCGGTGATCAACTACCTGCTTTCGGCCATGCAGTGGGTCGAGCACACCGACCAGGTAATCGGCAATGCCAACGAAACGGTCAAGCTGTCGATCGACATGGAAACCGGCATGCGTGGTTTCCTGATTACCGGCGACGAGCGTTTCCTCGACCCCTACGAGGTGGCCAAGCCGCGGATCCTCGGCAGCCTGCAGAACCTGCGTGCCATGGTCGAGGATAACCGGCAACAGGTCGAGCGCATCGACCGGCTGATCGCCCTGCAGCAGGCCTGGAACACCTTTGGCAGCGAGATGATCGCCCTGCGCCGCAGTCAGGGTGACTACAGCGCCTTGATCGGCAACGGCCGCGGCAAGCGCCTGACGGACGAGATCCGCAAGGAGTTCGACGCCTTGATCGGCAACGAACAACAGTTGCGCATGGCGCGCAACGAGAAGGTCAGCAATGTCACCGTCACGGTCATATCGTCCTTCGTGCTGTTCATCGTAGGCCTCAGTGCCTTGCTCGCCTACCTCGGCCGCCGCGACCTGCTGGCGCTGTCGGCTACCTATGACGAAAACTTCAACGCCCAGCAGCGCGCGGCCGAGCGCCTGGAGCACCAGGCCTGGCTGCGCAACGGGCAGACCCAACTGGCCGAACAGGTGCTGGGCCAGCTGACCCTGCCCATGCTCGGTGAAAACATTCTGCGTTTCTTCGCCGGTTACCTGGGCAGCGTGGTGGGCGCGTTGTACCTGCGTGACGAGCATGGCCGTCTGGTACGTGTGGCCAGCTATGGCCTGGATGCCGAGGAACAGGCCCGTGAGCAGGTGCTGGCCGATCACGAGGGGCTGCTGGCCCAGGCCGTGCGCGAAGCGCGGCTGCTGCGCCTGGAAGACTTGCCCGAAGGTTATTTCCACCTCAGTTCCGGCCTGGGCCGGGGCCTGCCGCGCAGTGCCGTGCTGATGCCGGCAAGCGACAACGGGCAGATCAACGGCGTGCTGGAGCTGGGCTTCTTGCGGCCGTTGCAGGAGCGTGACGAGGAACTGCTGCAGCGGGTCGGTGGCAACCTCGGCATCTCCATCGAAAGCGCCCGTTACCGGCAGCGCCTGCAGGAAGTGCTGGCCGAGACCCAGCAACTGAACGAAGAGCTGCAGGTGCAGCAGGAAGAACTGAAAACCGCCAACGAAGAGCTGGAAGAGCAATCCCGCGTGCTCAAGGAGTCCCAGGCCCACCTTGAGGCCCAGCAGGCGGAACTGGAGCAGACCAACGAGCAGCTGTCCGAGCGCACCGAGGCGCTGGATCGCAAGAACGACGAACTGCTCCATGCCCAGGACGAATTGCAGGCGCGTGCCGAGGAGTTGCAGCGTGCGAGCAAGTACAAGTCCGAGTTCCTCGCTAATATGTCCCACGAGCTGCGCACGCCGCTTAACAGCTCGCTGATCCTGGCCAAGCTACTGTCGGAGAACGGCGAGGGCAATCTCAGCGACGAACAGGTCAAGTTCGCCGAATCCATCTACTCGGCCGGCAACGACCTGCTCAACCTGATCAATGACATTCTCGACATCGCCAAAGTGGAAGCCGGCAAGCTCCAAGTGCGCCCAGAAAACACTCAGGTGGATCGCCTGGTCGAAGGCCTGCGCGGCATGTTCGAGCCATTGGCCGAGCACAAGGGCCTGTCCTTCGAGGTGACTGCCGAGGCGCAGGTGCCGGCTACTCTGTTCACCGACCGCCAGCGCCTGGAGCAGATCCTCAAGAACCTGCTGTCCAACGCCATCAAGTTCACCGAGCGCGGCCAGGTCAGCCTGAACATCGGTTACCAGCCTGGCACCGGCATCGTCTTTGCCGTGCGCGATACCGGCATCGGCATCGCCACCGACCAGCAGCAGGCGATCTTCGGCGCCTTCCACCAGGTCGATGGCACCAGCAACCGCCGTTTTGGCGGCACTGGCCTGGGCCTGTCCATTTCCCGCGACCTGGCGCACCTCCTGGGCGGACAGATCAGCGTCGACAGCAGCCCCGGCCAGGGCAGTGTGTTCAGCCTGATACTGCCGGAGCGGTATGAGCGCGTGGCGCAGGATATCGAGCCGCTCAGCCTGCGCCCGACGGTCGATAGCCTGCCTCCGGCGCCGCAGGCACCGGTGGTGGCGGCACCGAAACGCCCGACACCGGCGTTCGACGACGACCGTGAGCGCGCGCCGTTCGGCAACCGCTGCATTCTGGTGATCGAGGACGAACCGAACTTCGCCCGCATCCTCTTCGACCTGGCCCACGAGCTGGGTTACAGCTGTCTGGTGGCGCAGGGCGCCGACGAGGGCTTCGAGCTGGCCACCCAGTACATCCCCGATGCCATCCTGCTGGACATGCGCCTGCCCGACCATTCCGGGCTGACCGTGCTGCAACGTCTGAAGGAGCAGGCCAGCATCCGGCACATACCGGTGCATATCATTTCCGTGGAAGACCGGGTAGAAGCTGCCATGCACATGGGTGCCATCGGCTACGCGGTCAAGCCCACCAGCCGCGAACAACTCAAGGAAGTGTTCGCCTGCCTGGAGGCCAAGCTGACCCAAAAGCTCAAGCACATCCTGCTGGTGGAAGACGACGACCTGCAACGCGAGAGCATCGCCCGCCTGATTGGCGACGACGATGTCGAGATCACCGCCGTGGCCATGGCCCAGGATGCCCTGGCGTTGCTGCGCGAGAACATCTACGACTGCATGATCATCGACCTCAAGCTGCCGGACATGCTCGGCAACGAGCTGCTCAAGCGCATGACCGCCGAGGACATTCGCGCCTTCCCGCCGGTGATCGTGTATACCGGGCGTAACCTCACCCGCGAAGAAGAGGCCGACCTGCTCAAGTATTCGCGCTCGATCATCATCAAGGGCGCGCGCTCGCCGGAGCGCCTGCTCGACGAAGTGACGCTGTTCCTGCACAAGGTCGAGTCGCAGCTGTCCAACGAGCGCCAGCGCATGCTCAAGACCGCGCGCAGCCGCGACAAGGTATTCGAAGGCCGCAAGGTGCTGCTGGTGGACGACGACGTGCGCAACATTTTCGCCCTGACCAGCGCGCTGGAGCACAAGGGCGCGATGGTCGAAATCGGCCGCAACGGCCGCGAGGCCATCGAACGCCTGGAGCAGCATGACGACATCGACCTGGTGCTGATGGACGTGATGATGCCGGAAATGGACGGCTTCGAGGCTACCCGGCTGATCCGCCAACAACCGCGCTGGCGCAAATTGCCGATCATTGCCGTGACTGCCAAGGCGATGAAGGATGACCAGCAGCGTTGCCTGCAGGCCGGCGCCAATGATTACCTGGCCAAACCGATCGACCTGGACCGCTTGTTCTCGCTGATCCGCGTGTGGCTACCGCAACTGGAGCGAATTTGACTAGCGAACGTAACACCGATATCGAAATTCGCTTGCTGATCGAGGCCATCTACCTCAAGTACAGCTACGATTTCCGCAACTATTCCGGAGCATCGATCAAGCGCCGGATCCTGCATGCGCTGCGCCAGCTCGACTGCCTGACGGTGTCGGCGCTGCAGGAGCGCGTGCTGCACGACCCCGGTATGTTCATGCAGTTGCTGCAGTACCTGACGATCCCGGTCAGCGAGATGTTCCGTGACCCCTTGCACTTTCTGGCACTGCGCAACGAAGTGGTGCCGCTGCTTCGCACCTGGCCGTCGATCAAGGTATGGATTGCCGGCTGCAGCACGGGCGAGGAGGTGTATTCGATGGCCATCCTGCTGCGCGAGGAGGGCTTGCTGGAACGGACCATCATCTACGCCACCGACATCAACCCGCATTCGCTGGACAAGGCCAAGCAGGGCATATACTCGATGCAGAGCATGCGCGAGTATGCCGAAAACTATCGCATCGCCGGTGGCCGGCGGGACTTTGCCGAGTACTACACGGCAGCCTATGGCAACGCCATCATGGACAGCACCCTGCGCGACAACGTGACCTTCGCCGACCACAGCCTGGCCACCGACAGCGTGTTTTCCGAAACCCAGCTGGTGTCGTGCCGCAACGTGCTCATCTACTTCAACAAGGAACTGCAGGATCGCGCCCTGGGCCTGTTCCATGAGTCCTTGTGCCACCGCGGCTTCCTGGTGCTGGGCAGCAAGGAATCGGTGGACTTTTCCGCCTACAGTGAGCGCTTCGAGCCGCTGGTCAAGCCCGAACGGATCTACCGCAAATCATGAACGGCGTGCGCGCGGTGGTGATCGGCGCCTCGGCAGGTGGTGTGACAGCCCTGTTAACCGTGCTGGGCGCGTTGCCAGCCAGCGTCACCATCCCGGTGATATGCGTACTGCACCTGCCGGACAACGGCCACAGCCAGCTGGCCGAGGTATTGCAGCGCCGCCTGCAGCGGCCAGTGTGCGAGGCCCGTGACAAGCAGTCGCTGCGCCCCGGGCAGATCTACGTGGCCGGGCCGGGTTACCACCTGTCGGTGGAGCGTGACCTGACCTTGTCGTTGAGCCAGGAGCCGCCGGTGCATTTTTCCCGGCCGGCGATTGATTACCTTTTCATGTCGGCGGCCGATGCTTACGGTGCCGGCCTGCTGGGCATGCTGCTCACCGGTGCCAATGAGGATGGCGCCGAAGGCCTGGCCTATATCAAGCACAATGGCGGCCGGACCGTGGTCCAGGACCCTTGTGACGCACAGGTGGCGCTGATGCCGGAGGCTGCCCTGGCCCTGCACCAGCCCGACCATATCCTTTCTTTGAGTGGTATCGAGCAATTGCTCGCCGCCCTGGAACCCAGCGCATGCTAAGCCACACCATCGCCAAACTGCTGATCGTCGACGACCTGCCAGAAAACCTGCTGGCCCTCGACGCCCTGATCCAGGGCAAAGACCGCGAGGTGCACCAGGCCCAATCGGCCGAGGCAGCGTTGTCGCTGTTGCTCGAGCACGAGTTCGCCTTGGCCATCCTCGATGTGCAAATGCCGGGCATGAACGGTTTCGAGCTTGCCGAACTGATGCGTGGCACGGAAAAGACCCGCAACATCCCCATCGTGTTCGTCACTGCCGCCGGGCGCGAGATGAACTACGCGTTCAAGGGTTATGAAAGCGGTGCGGTGGACTTTTTGCACAAGCCGCTCGACACCCTGGCAGTGAAAAGCAAGGTGTCGGTGTTCGTTGACCTGTATCGCCAGCGCAAGGTGCTCGACCGCCAGTTGCAGGCCTTGGAACGCAGCCGGCAGGAGCAGGAATTGCTGCTGGCCCAGCTGCAAACGGCGCGGGGTGAACTGGAACATGCCGTGCGCATGCGTGATGACTTCATGTCGATCGTTGCCCACGAGGTGCGCACCCCGCTCAATGGCCTGATCCTGGAAACCCAGCTGCGCAAGCTGCACCTGGCGCGCGGCAATTTCGCTGCCTTCAGTGGCGACAAGCTGCAGGCCATGGTCGAGCGCGACGAGCGGCAGATCAACAGTCTGATCCGTCTGGTCGAAGACATGCTCGATGTGTCGCGCATCCGCACCGGCAAACTATCGCTGCGGCCCAAGGCGTTCGACCTGGGCCAGCTGGTACGTGGCCTGGTGGAGAACTTCGCTGCCCAGGCCACCGCATTGGACACTCATATCGAGTTGCAACGCTGCGAGTCGCTGCAGGGTGAGTGGGACGAATTTCGCATCGAGCAGGTGCTGGCCAACCTGCTGTCCAATGCCTTGCGTTATGGTGAGCGCAAACCGGTGCAGGTGCGGGTGTTCGAACAGCACGGCCTGGCATGCGTGCAGGTGCAGGATCATGGTATCGGAATCTGCGTGGCCAACCAGCAGCGCATCTTCCAGCAGTTCGAGCGGGTCGCCACTCAGCAGGCCAGTGGTGGGTTGGGCCTGGGGCTCTACATATCGGAACAGATCGTGCAGGCCCATGGCGGGCGAATACTGGTCGAGAGTGAAGAGGGCAAAGGCGCCACCTTCACCTTGCAATTGCCACTGGCAACCTGTGAACAACAAAACGACCAGGTACGGGCAACCTCTGCCTGAGCCTGGGGTCTGATGGCCAGCTGTAAGGATTTCAAGGCATTGAAATGAGTGAAGATGCACAAGATGTGGTTTTGGTCGTCGAGGATGAACCGGCGATTCGCATGATTCTGCGTGATTACCTGGCAGGTGAGGGCTATCACGTGCTGGTGGCCGAGGATGGCGAGCAGGCGTTTGCGATCCTGGCAAGCAAGCCGCACCTCGACCTGATGGTGACGGACTTCCGCTTGCCGGGCGGGATTTCCGGGGTGGATATTGCCGAGCCGGCAATGAAGTTGCGGCCGGACCTGAAGGTGATTTTCATCAGCGGCTACCCGGCGGAGATTCTGGAATCCGGCAGCCCGATCACCCGCAAGGCACCGATCCTGGCCAAGCCGTTCGACCTGGATACCTTGCACGAGCAGATTCAGTCGCTCCTGCGCTAGCCCGCACCGGCCCTTTCGCGGGTAAACCCGCTCCCACAGGAACTGTGCAGGTCTTTGGATTTGCACAGTTCCTGTGGGAGCGGGTTTACCCGCGAAAGGGCCGGAACAGGTTAGCGCAGGGTCCGCTCCAGCCCACCCACCAGCATGCTTTCCATCAACCCCAGCCCCTGTTCTTCGGGCAAGGCCTTCAACAACCCAGGTAACTGGTTCAGCAGCGTCGCCACCACATGCGCCGTGGCCACCAGGGCCTGCCCCTGCAACTTCGCCTGCGGTGCGATCAACCTCAGCAACCCCGCCTCATAGCGCTTGCGCAACAAGGCCAGGCGCGCCTGCTGGTCGTCGTTCAGGCAACAGAAGTCCCGTTCCGCCAGGCGAAACTGCATCGGCCGTTCGGCATGCAACTGCCAGTGCGCGGCAATCAGGCAGCTCAATGCCGACGCCCCGCGAGCCATGGCCCGGCGCCCTTGGTCCAGAGTGGCCTGCAACTCCTCGTACAACTCCTCGATCAGGTCGTACAACAAGTCCTGCTTGCTGGGAAAGTGATGGTACAGCGAGCCCGCGGTCAGCCCCACATGGGCCGCCAGCTCGCGCATGCTGACTTGGCCAAAGCCCTTTTCGGCAAACAGGGCCATGGCCCGGTCACGTCGCTCTTCAAAGTTGGCACAGCGCATCGCGGCATTGACCGGGGGCATGGCGTTCGCTCCTCAGTAGGTGAAGAAACCGCGGCCGCTCTTGCGCCCCAGCCAACCGGCCGCGACCATTTCCTTGAGCAGCGGGGCAGGGCGGTACTTGCTGTCGTTGAAGCCTTCATGGAAGGCTTCCATGATCGCCAGCAGGGTGTCGAGGCCGATCAGGTCGGCCAGGGCCAGCGGGCCGATCGGCTGGTTGCAGCCCAGGCGCATGCCGGTGTCGATGTCCTCGGCACTGGCCAGGCCTTCCTGGCGCACGAAGATCGCTTCGTTGATCATCGGCACCAGGATGCGGTTGACCACGAAGCCCGGGCGGTTGCCAGCAGTGATCGGGGTCTTGCCGACCTTTTCGGTCACCACCAGCGCCTGGGCGTAGGTGCTGTCGCTGGTCTGCAGGCCGCGAATGATCTCGACCAGCGCCATCATCGGCACCGGGTTGAAGAAGTGCACGCCAATGAAACGCTCGGGGTGCTCGATGCTGGCCGCCAGCTGGGTGACCGACAGCGACGAGGTGTTGGTGGCGATCAGGCAGTCGGCGGCGACGTTGGCGGCCACCTGCTGCAGGATGCGCTGCTTGAGCTGCAGGTTCTCGGTGGCGGCCTCGATCACCAGCTGCGCGCCGCTCAGCTGGGTGTAGTCGGTGCTGGTGCGAATGCGGGTCCGGGCAGCCGCGGCCTTGTCGGCGTCGAGGGTGCCTTTGCTGACCTGGCGCTCAAGGTTCTTGCTCAAGGTGGCCACGCCGCGCTCCAGCGCAGCGTCAGAAACATCCACCAGCAGTACCTGGTAGCCGGCCACCGCACACACCTGGGCAATGCCGTTGCCCATGGTGCCGGCGCCGATCACGGCGATCTGTTCAATGCTCATGTGTCAGTTTCCTTCAGACGCGCTCGAAGACCACGGCGATGCCTTGGCCGCCGCCGATGCACATGGTGGCCAGGGCGTAGCGGCCCTGGATGCGCTGCAGCTCATGGATGGCCTTGGTGGCAATGATTGTGCCGGTGGCACCCACCGGGTGGCCGAGGGAGATGCCCGAGCCGTTGGGGTTGACCTTTTCCGGGTCGAAGCCCAGTTCGCGGGCTACCGCGCAGGCCTGGGCGGCGAAGGCTTCGTTGGACTCGATCACGTCCAGGTCCTGCACCTTCAGGCCGGTCTTCTCCAGCACCTTGCGGGTGGCCGGGATCGGGCCAAGGCCCATCAGTTCCGGCTCGACACCGGCATGGGCGTAGCCCACCAGGCGTGCCAGCGGCTTCAGGCCCAGGCGGCGCACCGCATCACCACTGGCCAGTACCAGGCCGCCAGCGCCGTCGTTGATGCCACTGGCGTTGCCGGCGGTAACGGTGCCGTCTTTCTTGAACACCGCCTTCATCCCTGCCAGTTGCTCGGCGGTCACCTCGCCACGCACATGCTCGTCGGTGCTGAACTGCACGCTGCCCTTGCGGGTTTTCAGTTCCAGCGGGACGATCTGGCTGGCGAAGCGGCCCTCGGCAATGGCGCGGGCGGCGCGGCGCTGGCTGGTCAGGGCCAGTTCGTCCTGCATTTCGCGGGTAATGCCGTGCTTGGCCGCAACGTTCTCGGCAGTGATGCCCATATGGAAGTGTTCGAACGGGTCCTGCAGCACGCCGACGGTGTAGTCGATGCCTTGCAGGTCACCCATGCGGGCACCCCAGCGTGCCTGCGGCAGCAGGTACGGGCCACGGCTCATGGATTCGGCGCCGGCCGCCACGGCCACGTCGGTGTCGCCCAACAGCAGGCATTGGGCCGCCGAGACGATGGCCTGCAGGCCCGAGCCGCACAGGCGGTTGACGTTGAAGGCCGGGGTTTCCTTGGGGATGCCGGCGTTCATTGCTGCTACGCGGGCCAGGTAGGCGTCGCGTGGCTCGGTGGGGATCACCGTGCCCATCACCAGGTGGCCGACTTGCTCGGCGGCCACGCCCGAGCGCTCTATGGCGGCGCGGGTAATGGCGCTGGCCAGGTCAGCCAGCGGCAGGTCCTTGAGGGAACCGCCAAAGCCACCAATGGCTGAACGGACGGCACTGACGACGTAGATTTCTGCGCTGCTCATAGGGGCTCCGATTGCGAAGGCATGGCGGGACCGGGCCAGGCTCTGCGAGAATGGCCGGTAATCCCGGAGTGGGACCGAGTCTAGGCAAAGGCTCTGTTGCAGCCTATGCCGGAACTGTTCAAACAACCTGGCACTTTTTGCCACTCAGCATAGACAGCGAAAACCGCCATGCGCGATAGCGATTCGGTCGCCGTGTACTTCCTCAATGCCATGCTCCATGCCCTGCGCGACTGCCCCGCCGAACGCGATGCGCAGTTGCGAGCGGTGGGCATCGACCCGCAACTGCTCGAACAGCCCCAGGCGCGGGTGCCAGCCAAGGCCTTCGTCCAGCTGTGGCTGGCGCTGATCCAGCGCCTGGACGACGAGTTCTTTCGCCTCGACAGCCATGGCATGCCGCCGGGCAGTTTCGCCCTGATCTGCCGGGGCCTGATCCTGGAGCCGAACCTGGAGAAAGCCTTGCGCCAGTGCATGGCTGGTTTCGGCCTGTTCCTGCGTGACTTGCGCGGCAGCCTGACGGTGCGTGGCGGGCGGGCGTTGATCAGCGTGCAGTCGAGCATTGTCGACCCGCTGACCCGGGTGTACGCCGAGGAAACCTACCTGGTGCTGATGATCGGCATGCTGTGCTGGTTGGCCGGGCGGCGGATCGCCATCGACCGCACCGAGCTGGCTGTGTCGCGCCCGGCTCAGGAGGACGACCTGCTGCTGTGGGGGCCGGACCTGCGCCTGGGCAGTGGGCGTACCGAGGTGGAGTTCGATAGCGCCTACCTGCGTCTACCGGTAGTGCAGGACCTGGCGGCCCTGAAAACCTTCCTGCGCAGTGCACCGCAGGGGCTGGTGATTCGCTTTCGCAACCAGAACGGGCTGGTGGCCGAGGTGTACCGACACCTGCGGGCGCGGCGCTATGGGCAGTGGCCGACGTTGGCAGCGCTGGCGCAGCAGCAGGGGGTCAGTGCCAGTACTTTTCGTCGGCAGCTGGAACGGGAGGGGCGTTCGTACCAGCAGATCAAGGACGAGGTGCGCCGGGCAATGGCCTTCGAGCGGTTGCGCGAAGGGGTGTTGAGCATTGCCGAGATTGCCGAGCAGGCGGGGTTCCAGGAGCCCAGTGCGTTTCACCGGGCGTTCAAGAAGTGGACCGGGCAAAGCCCCGGGAGCTACCGGGCGCGGTTGGCCGGGCGTTGAGATGTTGCCTGTGCCGGCCTCTTCGCGGGTTTACCCGCGAAGAGGCCAGTACAGGCAACCGATCAATGATCAGGCCGGCACCATGGCAAACCCGACCCCGAACCGGTTCCAGGCATTGATGGTGGCAATTGCCAGGGTCAGGTTGACCACCTCGGCCGGCTCGAAGTGTGCCTGCAAGGTTTCATAATCCGCCTGCGGCGCGCCGTGCTCGGGCAGCCGGGTCAGGCTCTCCACCCAGGCCAGCGCGGCACGTTCGCGTGGAGTGAAGTAGGCGGTCTCCTGCCAGACGCACAAGGTCTGCAGGCGTGCCTCGGTCTCACCGGCCTTGCGCGCATCGTTGGCGTGCAGGTTGACGCAGTAGGCGCAGCCATTGATCTGCGAAGCTCGCAGGCGCACCAGCTCCAACAGGGAACTCTCCAGGCCGCTCTTGGCCAGGGCTTGCTCCAGGCCGACCATGGCTTTGTAGGCCTCGGGGGCGTGCTTGGCCCATTCGATACGGTTGTGCATGGCTGTCTCCAAAGGGTGTGGGGTGGGATGGCGCTACTGTAGCGTCGCCCGTTGGCCATCCCGATAGCCAATCACGCGCATAAGCGGGAGGCCAATCGGCCATTAAGGAGGCCACTGGCAGGCATCCAATCTCTTCATTTCTGCCAGGCCGTCCAAGCCTGGATAATGACCAGGTCTTGCTACAGGAGAGCCGATTCATGTCCGAAGAACGTTACATGCGCGAAGCACTCGACCTGGCCCGCGCCAACATTCAGGCCGGTGGCAGGCCCTTCGGCGCTGTGCTGGTGTACCAGGGGCAGGTGCTGGCGCGTGCTGTAAACGAGATCCACAGCACCCAGGACCCCACCGCCCACGCCGAGATGCAGGCCATCCGCAAGGCCAGCCTCGCCTTGGGCCAGGCGCGGCTGGACGGTGCCGAAATATACGCCAGTGGCCACCCGTGCCCGATGTGCCTGGCGGCCATGCACCTGTGTGGCATCGAGCGGGCCTGGTTTGCCTATGACAACGCCGAGGGCGAACCCTATGGCTTGTCTACCGCGGCGGTATACGCGCAGATGGCTCGCCCACCCCAGCAGCAGAGCCTGCCACTGCGCGCGCTGAAGCCCAGCGGCGAAGCCGGTTTATACCTTGAATGGAAACAGGCCAACGCACAATGAGGGCGGCCTGCCGAGGCTGGCAGCCTGGCGGCGTTCGTGCAGGGCATCGGCTTCATCATCACCGGCATCGTGCCGTACCTTACCGGCTGGCTGCGCGATATAAGCGGCGATTTCCAGGCCTCGTGGACGCTGCTGACCGTGACTGTGATGGCGATGCTGCTGGTAACCGCGTGCTTCAACCCACGCGGTTATGCCGCGGCCATTGCCCGCCCGGTTGTCGGGGGCAAGGCCGCGCCGGTCAACTGAGGCGTTGCAGGGTGTCGCGTACCCGGTCCAGCGCCGGGTCGATGTCCAGCAGCTCGATGGCACCGAAGCCCAGCAACAGCCCCGGGCGCACTGGCGCTTCGCTGAAGAACGGCGCCAGCGAGTACAGGCCGACCTCCACCTTGCGCGCGAGGTTGACCAGCATCTCGACATCGACCCCAGGTTTGGCCAGGGCGCTGAGGTGGAAACCGGCGCTGGCGGGTATGGCGCTGAACCACGGCGACAGGTCGCCGCCCAGGCGCGCGAGGATGCGTTCGCGGCGGGCGCTGTAGACCTCGTGGCAACGGCGGATGTGCTTGTTCAGGTGGCCTTCGCCGAGAAAACGCGCCAGTGCCCACTGCAACAGGGCCGGGCTGTGCCAGTCGCTGAGGTGCTTGGCCACGCAGGCGGCTTTCAACACAGCGGGTGGCAGGACGGCATAGCCCAGGCGCAGTTCCGCCAGCAAGGTCTTGGAGAAGGTCCCCACATAGGCCACCAGGCCATGGCGGTCGAGGCGCTGCAGTGCGTCCGGGGCTGGCCCGTTGTAGCGGAACTCGCAGTCATAGTCGTCCTCGATGATCAACGCACCCAACTCGGCGGCCCGTGCCAGCAGGGCGTGCCGACGTGGCTCGCTCATCGGCATGCCCAGCGGGAACTGGTGCGAGGGTGTCACGTAGATCAGCCGGGTGCCGTCGGCGATCTGTTCCACGCACAGGCCTTCATCGTCGACGGGTACCGATTGCAGGCGCGCGCCCAGGGCCAGGAAGAGTTGTCGCGCTGGCGGGTAGCCGGGGTCTTCCATGGCCACCTGGCAACCCGGCTCGACCAGCACCCGGGCGATCAGGTCCAGTGCCTGCTGGGCGCCGTTGCACACCAGCACGTCGGTGCCGCTGCAGTGCACGCCGCGGGCGTAGGCCACGTGGTGGGCGATTGCCTCGCGCAGTTCTGGCAGGCCCTGAGCCGGGAACTGTCGCTCGGGGTGGCGCTGGCTGCGGCGCAGGGCATAGTTCAGGCAACTGCGCCATTGGTCGAACGGAAACTGCGCCTTGCTTGAGGCCCCACCGATAAAGTCATAACGCGAGGGTGCCTCCAGCTGACGTTGGCTTAGCACGGTGGCGCGCTGCTGCCAGCGCTCGAGGGATGCGGCACCGGCCAGGGTAATGGCGGTTGATTCGCTGCTGCGTAGCGGCTGGCGCGGGGTGATGAAGGTGCCACGGCCGACCACGCCGCTTAGCAGGTTGTCGTAGGTCAGCCGGGAATAGGCCTCTGCCACGGTCTTGCGCGACACGCCCAGCTGCTCTGCCAGCAGGCGGCTTGGCGGCAGTTGGGTGCCGGCGGCCAGATGGCCGCTGTCGATGCCGGCACGCAGTTGCTGGTAAAGCTGGTCTGCCAGGCCTTTGCGGCCTTCCAGGCGAATGTGCAGTTCCATGGAGTGGTCCGGAGCGGGGAAGTGCTCAGGATAGCGGATTGACCGGGGAAGGGCATGGGGCCGCAAAGCGGCCCCCAGGCAAGCGGTCGGTAATCAGAGGCGCGCCGCGCTCACCGTGATGTAGCCCTTGTCCGCCAGTGCGATGCGTATCACCGTCTCGTCCGTCGGCGCCTTGCGGTTGCGCTTGATGCGCACGCCTTCCACCGCCGCCGCGTTCATATGCTCGGAAATGGCCCGACCGTTCGGGTCGAAGAACACCTCGCTGGCCAGCAACTCGATACGCTCGATCAGTTCTCGCGAGCGTTCATCGGTGGCGCAGAAGAACATCACCCCCGACAGGTGCGGGTCGTCATCCGGGTTGTTCATGTCATGGGCCAGCAGTTCGCGCAGGGTGCTGCGCAATTCGGCGGTGGGGCGGGCGTACGGGTGCATGCGGAACCTCCTCTGGATCGCGACCTTGCGTCATCCAGTGCCGATCATGTTTTCAGTGGGCAGAGGCAACAAGTAGGACGCTTCCGAGCGTCGCATAGGAAATTTCTGAAGGTGCCGAATGCCACCTCAAGCTGGCGGACGGAGCCTGCGGCACGATTTGCCGCCGGCTACCCGCCTTGCCGGCGATTGGGTGCAAGCGGCATCAGCGCCCGATGTCCTGCTTGAAGCGCAAGCGCCAGGCATGCAGCAACGGTTCGGTATAGCCACTGGGCTGCTGCCGCCCCTTGAACACCAGTTCACGCGCAGCGCGGAAGGCATGCGATGCCTCGAAACCTGCCGCCATCGGCCGGTATGCCGGGTCCCCGGCATTCTGCTGGTCGACCACGCAGGCCATGCGCTGCAAGGTCGCCTCGACCTGTTCAGCATCGACCACCCCATGATGCAGCCAGTTGGCAATGTGCTGCGCCGAAATCCGCAGCGTCGCGCGGTCTTCCATCAAGCCCACATCGTGGATATCGGGCACTTTCGAACAGCCGACCCCTTGCTCGACCCAGCGCACCACGTAACCGAGGATGCCCTGGCAGTTGTTGTCCAGTTCGGCCTGGATCTCGGCAGCGCTCCATGGCCGCTCGGGGCTGACCGGGACACTTAGCAGGCCATGCAGCAACTCCGCGCGCAGGGCATTGAGGTCAACCTGTTCCAGCGTTTGCTGCACGGCCGCCACATTCACCTGGTGGTAGTGCAGCGCATGCAGCGTCGCCGCTGTGGGCGAGGGCACCCAGGCAGTGCTGGCACCGGCCCTGGGCTGGGCGACTTTCTGTTCCAGCATGGTCGCCATCAGGTCGGGCATGGCCCACATGCCCTTGCCGATCTGCGCCTTGCCGCGCAGGCCGCAGGCCAGCCCCACCAATACATTGTTGCGCTCATAGGCCTGGATCCAGGCACTGCCCTTCATGTCGCCCTTGCGCAGCATGGCACCGGCTTCCATGGCCGTGTGCATCTCGTCACCGGTGCGGTCGAGGAAACCGGTGTTGATGAACACCACCCGTGACGCGGCGTTGGCGATACAGGCCTTGAGGTTGACACTGGTACGTCGTTCCTCGTCCATGATGCCCATCTTCAGGGTATGCGCAGGCAGGCCCAACAGCGTTTCGACGCGACTGAACAGTTGGTCGGCAAAGGCTACTTCCGCCGGCCCGTGCATCTTCGGCTTGACGATGTACAGGCTGCCCTCGCGGGAGTTGCCGCGACGCTTGAGGTCATGCAGGCCGATCAGGCTGGTGACCACGGCATCGAGGATGCCTTCCGGGATTTCCCGTCCATCGCGGTCGTGGATGGCCGGGCTGGTCATCAGGTGGCCGACGTTGCGGATGAACAGCAGCGAGCGGCCTGGCAGGGTCAGTGGCTGGCCGTCTGCGCCGTGGTAGTGGCGATCTTCGGCCAGGGTGCGGTTGAAGGTTTTGGCGCCCTTGCTGACCTGCTCGCTGAGGTCGCCTTTCATCAGGCCCAGCCAGTTTCGGTAGACGTTTACCTTGTCGTCGGCGTCCACGGCAGCCACCGAGTCTTCGCAATCGATGATGGTGGTGAGGGCAGCCTCCAGGAGAATGTCCTTGACCCCGGCAGGGTCCTGCTGGCCGATCGCGTTGGTCGGGTCGATCTGGATTTCGAAATGCAGCTGGTGATGCTGCAACAGGATCGCTGTCGGGGTGTTCGGCTCACCTTGGTAGCCACGCAGTTGTGCGGGGTGTCTGAGACCGACCTGGCGGCCATCGGCCAGGGTTACCTGCAGCGTGCCCTGGCTGATCGCGTAGGCTTTGGCATCGTGGTGTGACGCGCCGTCGAGAGGGGCAGAGGTATCGAGGAATTGCCGGCCATAGGCGATCACCTTGGCGCCGCGTAGCGGGTTGTAGCCCTGGCCACGTTCGGCGCCATCGGTTTCGGCGATGGCATCGGTGCCGTACAGGGCATCGTAGAGCGAGCCCCAGCGGGCGTTGGCGGCATTCAGGGCGTAGCGGGCGTTGCTCAGCGGCACTACCAGTTGCGGGCCGGCCTGTACGGCGATCTCGCGGTCGACGTTACGGGTGCTGACCTGCACGCTTGCGGGGGCCTCCACGAGGTAGCCGATGCCTTGCAGGAAGTGCTGGTAGGCGGCCATGTCGCCGATCGGGCCGGGGTGCTGGCGGTGCCAGTGGTCCAGCTCTGTCTGCAGGCGCTCGCGTTCGGCAAGCAGAGCGCGGTTTTGCGGTGCGAGGTCGTGGACCAGGGTGCTGAAGCCTTGCCAGAAGGTGCGGGCTTCGATGCCGGTGCCGGGGAGGACTTCGTCTTCGATGAAGCGCTGCAGGGTGGGGGCGATCTGGAGTGGGTGGTTTGGCATTGTCTGTTCGCTCGATGTTCAGTCTTCTGGAGAGTTGTTGCCTGTGCCGGCCTCTTCGCGGGTGAACCCGCTCCCACAGGTACTGCACAGGTCTCAGGCCATGTGAAAGCCCTGTGGGAGCGGGTTCACCCGCGAAGAGGCCGGCACAGGATTCAGAGGGCAGCCGCCCCGGCCTTGGCCACTTGGGCATCCTGCTCGGGCTTGACCCCGGACACGCCAATTGCCCCTACTACCTGCCCATCCACCCGCAGCGGCACGCCACCTTCCAGGCTGGTCAGCAGCGGCGCCGTGACGAACGCGGTACGGCCACCATTGACCATCTCCTCGTAGTCCCGCGTATCTTTGCGCCCCAGCGCAGCAGTGCGGGCCTTTTCCATCGCGATATAGGCGCTGGCCGGTGCGCAGCCATCCAGGCGCTCAAGGGCCAGCGGGTGGCCGCCGTCGTCGACCACGGCAATGGTCACGTTCCATTGTTGCGCCTGGGCTTCCTGGCGGGCGGCGGTCAGCACGCGGGCGACTTCGGCCTGGCCGATCACGGACTTGCTATGCATGGTGGTTCTCCGGGTTCAAGGCTGCTTCGACGATTTCGATCCAGTGCCGCACCGGTGTGCGACCGGCCCCGTCAAGGTGGGCCTGGCAGCCGATGTTGGCGGTGGCGATGACTTGCGGTTTGCCGCTTTCCAGGGCGTTGAGGCGGTTGTCGCGCAGTTGTAGCGACAGCTCGGGCTGGGTCAGCGAATAGGTGCCGGCCGAGCCACAGCACAGGTGGCCGTCCGGCACCGGGGTCAAGGTGAAGCCCAGACGCGTCAGCAACCTTTCCACCGCACCGCCCAGCTTCAGTGCGTGCTGCAGGGTGCACGGGCAATGGAAGGCCAGGCGCTGTTCGGCGCACAGGCCCAAATGCTCGACCGGTTCGTCGCGCAGCACCTCCACCAGGTCGCGGGCCAGGGCGCTGACCCGTGCGGCCTTGGCGGCGTAGCGTGGGTCTTTCTCCAAAAGGTGGCCGTAGTCGCGCACGAACGCGCCGCAGCCGCTGGCGGTTTGCACGATGGCTTCGGCGCCGGCTTCGATGGCTGGCCACCAGGCATCGATATTGCGCCGCGCCCGTTGCAAGCCTTGTTCCTGGGCATTGAGGTGATAGTCCACCGCGCCACAGCAGCCGGCCTGCCGGATCGGTATCACGCTGATGCCCAAGCGGTCCAGCAGGCGTGCGGCGGCAGCATTGGTGTTGGGCGACAGGGCCGGTTGCACGCAGCCTTCCAGCATCAGTACCCGACGGTCATGACGCGGTGCGGGGCGTACGCCGGAGGGGGTGACCCGTGCCGGCAGCTTGCGCTTGAGCGTGGCCGGCAGCAGCGGGCGCAGGGCCTGGCCGCTGAGGATCAGGGCCTTGAACAGCGCCGGGCGTGGCACTACTGCACGCAGGCCCTGGCGCAGCAGGCGTTGACCGAGCGGGCGCGGCACCTGCTGTTCGACCACGGCGCGGCCTATGTCCAGCAGGTCGTGGTACTTCACCCCGGAAGGGCAGGTGGTTTCACAGTTGCGGCAGGTCAGGCAGCGATCCAGGTGCAACTGGGTGCTGGCGGTGATCGGCGCGCCTTCGAGCATCTGCTTGATCAGGTAGATGCGCCCGCGTGGGCCGTCCAGCTCATCGCCCAGCAGCTGGTAGGTGGGGCAGGTGGCGGTGCAGAAGCCACAGTGCACGCAGGAGCGCAGGATGCTTTCGGCCTCGTCGGCGCGGGCCAAGTGCCGGGCGGTTTCGCTCAGGTTAGTCTGCATGGTCTGGCCTCACAGGTCCGGGTACAGGCGGCCAGGGTTGAACACCCCCTGGGGGTCGAGATGCTGCTTGAGCGCACGGTGGTAGCGCATCAGCGCAGCGGGCAGCGGTGGGCTGCTGGCAGCGCCAGGGGCATAGCAGGTGGCGTGGCCACCGACCTTGGCGACCTGCTGGCGAATGTCCTGCGCCGGTGCCGTGGATTTGAGCCAGCGCTGGGCTCCACCCCAGTCGATCAGCTGCTGGCCGGGCAGGTCCAGTTCGCCTGTAGCATTGGGCACGGACAAGCGCCACAGCGGCGCGGTGCCGGTAAAGAACGCCAGGCGCTGCTCGCGCAGGTCGCTCCAGAAGCGGCTGTCCAGTGTGTCGCCGCCCAGGCGCTGGCGCGCCGACTGCACCGAGCCTTCGCCGCCTTCCAGGCGCAGGTACAGCGCGTCGCCATCATGGCAGGCCGCGCTGATGGGCAGCGGCTGCTGGCCCCATTCGGCCAGCTCCGCCAGCGCTTCGTGGCGGCCCATCGGCAGGCGCAGGCTGAGGCATTGGCGCGGGCGTGGCAGTACTTTCAGCGACACCTCGGTCAGCAACCCGAGGCAGCCGAAGCTGCCTGCCATTAGCCGTGACACGTCGTAGCCAGCAACGTTCTTCATTACTTCGCCACCAAAGCGCAGCAGCTTGCCGTGGCCGGTGATCACCCGCGTGCCCAACACATAGTCGCGCACCGACCCGGCCCACGGCCGCCGTGGGCCCGACAGCCCGGCCGCGACCATGCCACCGAGGGTAGCGCCGGGGCCAAGGTGTGGTGGTTCGCAGGGCAGCATCTGGCCAGCCTCGTGCAGCGCCGCCTCGATCTCGCGCAGTGGCGTGCCGGCGCGGGCGGTGAGCACCAGCTCGGTCGGGTCGTAGCTGACGATGCCGCGGTGGTTGCGGGTATCGAGCACCTCGCCGGCCACCGGGCAGCCGAGCATGGCCTTGCTGTTGCCCCCCTGGATACGCAGCGGTCTGGCCTGGTTCAGCGCCTGGTTGACCTGCTCCAGCAAGGCCTGGCTGATATCGCGGTCCATGCTCATCAGAAGCGCTCCAGTTCGGGGAAGGGCAGTTGCCCATGGTGCACGTGCATGGCGCCGAACTCGGCGCAGCGGTGCAGGGTGGGGATGTTCTTGCCGGGGTTGAGCAGGCCCTGTGGGTCGAAGGCGGCCTTGACCGCATGGAACAGGGTGATCTCGTCGCTGTTGAACTGTGCGCACATCTGGTTGATCTTCTCGCGCCCTACGCCATGCTCGCCGGTGATGCTGCCGCCCACGGCCACGCACAGTTCGAGGATCTTGCCGCCGATGGCTTCGGCACGTTCCAGCTCGCCGGGCAGGTTGGCATCGAACAGGATCAGTGGGTGCATGTTGCCGTCGCCAGCGTGGAATACGTTGGCCACGCGCAGGCCGTACTCGCTGGACAGTTCGCTGATCCCCTTGAGCACCCGCGGCAGTTCGCGGCGCGGGATGGTGCCGTCCATGCAGTAGTAGTCCGGGGAGATACGCCCCACCGCCGGGAAGGCGTTCTTGCGCCCGGCCCAAAAGCGCACGCGCTCGGCCTCGTCGCAGGCCAGCCGCACATCGCGCGCGCCGGCTTGCGCCAGCACGGCGGCGACCCGTTCGCAGTCGTCGTGCACATCGGCCTCGACGCCATCCAGCTCGCACAGCAGGATGGCCGCCGCGTCCACCGGGTAGCCAGCGTGGATGAAGTCCTCGGCGGCGCGGATTGCCAGGTTGTCCATCATCTCCAGGCCGCCAGGGATGATTCCGGCAGCGATGATTTCTGCCACTGCCCGGCCGGCGTCCTCGACGCTGTCGAAACTGGCCAACAGCACCCGCGCGACCTGGGGCTTGGGCAGCAGCTTGACGGTGACTTCGGTGACGATGCCGAGCATGCCTTCGGAACCGGTGAACAGTGCCAGCAGGTCGAAACCGGGGCTGTCCAGGGCGTCGCTGCCGAGGGTCAGGCGTTCGCCCTCGATCGTGAGAATGTCCACCTTGAGCAGGTTGTGCACGGTCAGGCCGTACTTGAGGCAGTGCACGCCACCGGCGTTTTCGGCGACATTGCCGCCAATGGAGCAGGCGATTTGCGAGGACGGGTCTGGCGCGTAGTACAGGCCGTGGGGCGCGGCAGCCTGGGAGATGGCCAGGTTGCGCACGCCGGGCTGCACACGGGCGAAGCGGCCCTGCGGGTTGACTTCGAGGATGCGGTTGAAGCGCGCCATCACCAGTAATATACCTTTGGCCAGCGGCAGGGCGCCGCCCGACAGGCCGGTACCGGCGCCGCGTGCCACCACCGGTACGCCACGCTGGTGGCAGAGCCTGAGCAGCGTCTGTACCTGTTCCAGGCGCTCGGGCAATACCACCAGCAGCGGCACCGTGCGGTAGGCTGAAAGGCCGTCGCATTCATAGGGCTTGAGGTCTTCCTCACGGTGCAGGATTTCGAGGTCCGGCAGGGCAGTGCGCAGCGCTTGCAGCAGCGTCGCCCGGTCCACGTCAGGCAGCGCGCCATCGACGCGTTCGTCGTACAGGATATTCATCGGCTCACTCGGCAACGGTTTTTGTTGTTGTTGGCAAAGCGTTTACCCTTGCAGCCTGCGCGTGGCAGCGACCAGGGTCGAGTACGAGGTGTACTGGTCCTACCAGTTTTTACGGCGAGTACTGGTTATTGACGGCTTTACCCGGCTAGATTGTGGCAGGTGGCCGAAGTGGTCCTACCAGCAGGAGGGCGCGCAGTGGGTACTGAAGGCAAGGCCAAGGTCGCCGACCAGGTGGCCGAACGGGTCGAGCGGCTGATCGTCGAAGGCGTGCTCAAGGTGGGCCAGGCCCTGCCATCGGAGCGGCGCCTGGTGGACAAGCTGGGCTGCTCGCGCTCGGCGTTGCGTGAAGGCCTGCGCATCCTGCGCGGGCGCGGCATCATCGACACCGAGCAGGGGCGGGGCTCGTTCGTCGCCGACCTGACGGGCCAGGCGGGTGCCACGCCGTTGATGCACCTGTTCAGCTCGCAGCCACGCACATTGTTCGACCTGCTGGAAGTGCGGGCGTTGCTGGAGGCCGAATCGGCGCGCCTGGCGGCGTTGCGGGCCACCGAGGTCGACCGTTTGCTGATCCGTCGGCGTTATGAAGAAATGCTGGCTGCGCACGAGGCTCCCGAAGCGATCGATGCGCGTGAACATGCCCGCCGCGACCATGCCTTCCACCGGGCGATCAGCGAGGCGTCGCACAACCCGGTGCTGGTGCATACCTTGCAATCGCTCAGTGACCTGACCTTGAGCACGGTGTTCGCCTCGGTCAACAACCTGTATTGCCGACCGGCGCAGAAGCGCCAGATCGACCGCCAGCATGCGCGGTTGTATCACGCGGTGATGGAGCAGTTGCCCGAGCAGGCACAGCGGGCGGCGCGCGAGCATATCAACGGGATCCGCGACAGCTTGCGGGAGATCGAGCAGGAAGAGCAGCGGTTGGTAAGGGCGACGATGCGCATGGATGGCTGGGGGTGAATGTATGCCTGTACCGGCCTCGTCGCGGGTAAACCCGCTCCCACAGGGGGCCGCACTGGGTTTGAGGCCGGTGCGGTTCCTGTGGGAGCGGGTTTACCCGCGACGAGGCCGGTACAGGATTGCCTCAATGATCGGCTATGCGGTCATCCTGCGAGAGGAGGGCCCGGGCCAGCTCTTCATCATTGGCCTGCAGGCCAGGGTTGTCCTTGCGGGCTTGTTCCAGCGCCGACTCCACATAGGCGCCACGGATTGCACCACCGCTGGCGACGTAGGCTGAAAGCTCGTCACGCGCCGGGATGATCCGTTTGTCGTCCTTGAAGGTCGAGTAAAGCGAGGCGGAAACACCGGCCGAGGTCGCGACGTCGCCTGCGTCGACGTCAGCCAGGGCAGCACCGGCAGGCAGCAGGAGCAGCAGCGCAGGGGCGAGGAGTAGGTGGCGCATGGTGTGTTCTCCAGTAGCGTGAAGCCCAAGTAATTAAACCACTCAGTGTTTAAGAAAGCGCAGGTAGGGTTGTAGTTCCCTTGTTCGCGTCCCGGAAACAGGCATTGACCATGTCGAGCCAGTCGTGATTTGCTCGGGCTGATGGCCCAATCATTCAAAGGATACTGAAGGTTCTCGCCCATGCCCGAGTACAAGCTGCATTGTTTTGCCGAATCCGGTAACGCCTACAAGGCGGCGCTCATGCTTGAACTCACCGGCCAGGACTGGCAGCCGGTGTTCGTCGATTTCTTCAATGGCCAAACCCGCGAACAAGCCTGGCGCGAAGAGGTGAACGAGCAGGGCGAGGTGCCGGTGCTGGAACACGCCGGCAAGTCCATCAGCCAGTCTGCCCTGATCCTTGACTACCTCGCAGAGAAAACCGGGCAGTTCGGCCCCCGCGACGCAGATGAAAAGCGCGAGATCTGGCGCTGGATGCTGTTCGACAACCACAAGTTCACCAGCTACTACGCGGCGCTGCGCTTTCTTTTCTGCCTGAAGAAAACCGGCGAAACGGACGTGACCCGGTTCCTGCGTGAACGTGCCATGGCGGCCTATCGTATTGTCGACGCGCACTTGGCGAAGACGCCGTTCATGGTCGGGGGCCGGCTGACTATCGCTGACCTGTCGCTGGCGGGGTATGTGTTCATGCCGGAGGACACTGGCATTCCGTTGGCGCAGTTCACCCACATCGAGGCATGGAAGGCGCGGATCCAGGCGTTGCCAGGGTGGAAGCACCCGTATGAGCTGATGCCGCGCGCCGCATCCTGACCAATCCGGCTCGCCAGGCCACAGTGCAGTGGCCTTTGGCGAGCCAACCATTCTGATGATCGGTCGGTGACAAGCGCAGCGACGTGGCTACGCTCAAAAAATCAAGAAACATTCTGAAATATTTGGCCAGCAGGCCCTGAAGGATCTTGTTCAACCGTTGCAGATGGAAGGCCGCGCTGGTTGGCAGGTCGCCCCACGGTGTAGGGCATGGCGCTGATGATGGGCCTGACCATGAATGATCGCGGGGGCGATCAGAACTAGCAACTTGGGTGTCTGTGCCGACTCTTTCGCGGGTAAACCCGCTCCCACAGGTACCGTGCCGATCTCAAGCTTGGCGCGGTCCCTGTGGGAGCGGGTTTACCCGCGAAAGGGCCGGCACAGGTTTACAAGCATTCAGATCGACAACGGCACCACCCGGTTATCCACCACCTGCTGTTCCTGCCCCCGCCGCTTGTTCACCACCAACTCGCCGATCGCAATCAGCCGGGTACGGGTGATGTTGCGCGACAGCCCCAGTAACTGCGCGGTATGCACCTGGTTGTAATGGCAGAACCGATACGCCGAACGCAGCAGGGCATTTTCCACCTTCTCGTACAGGTCGCCCGACTGCTCTTCGTACAAGCGGCTGAACGCCCGCTGCAGCAACTCCTCCCCACCATTGCCCGCCGGCTCTTCCTCCTGCCGTTCGATACGCAGGTTGGACAAGCGCAGGTCCTGCGCCTGCACCGTACCGTCGCCACAGGTCAGCAAGCTGTGGTGAATCACGTTCTCCAGCTCGCGGATGTTGCCCGGCCAACCGTATTCCACCAGCTTGGTCTGGGCCTTGGCGCTCAGCTCCACCGGCCCGTAGCCCAGCCGGTCGCTGTAGCTGCGAATGAAGTGCCGGGCCAGCGGCAGGATGTCACCTGGGCGGTCGCGCAATGGGTGCAACTGCAAGGTCACCACGTTCAGCCGGTAGTAAAGGTCTTCGCGGAAATGCCCGGCGTTAATGGCCTTTTCCAGCTGTACGTTGGTCGCCGCCAGCACCCGTACATTGATCGGGATGCTCTTGCGCGACCCCAGCCGCACCACTTCGCGCTCCTGCAACACACGCAGCAGCTTGACCTGGATCGGCAACGGCAGGTCACCGATTTCGTCGAGGAACAGCGTGCCGCCGTTAGCCTCCTCGAACCAGCCGGCCTTGGCTGCCAAGGCACCGGTGAAGGCGCCTTTCTCATGGCCGAATAGCTCTGCCTCGACCAGCGACTCGGAGAACGCACCGCAGTTGACCGCGACGAACGGGCCGTTGCGCCGACCGCTGAGGTTGTGGATGTGGCGTGCGACCAGCTCCTTGCCCGTGCCGGTTTCGCCGATGATCAGCACGCTGGCCTCGCTGGGGGCGACCTGTTGCAGGTGGGCGAGCAGCGCCTGCGACCTGGGGTCTTCAAAGACCTGTGCGGTCGCCCGGATCGAGGTGGCCAGTGTCGGGGACGGGGGGAGGGTCAGCAGTTGCATGGGCAATCCTCAGGAATAGAAGGATGGGGCAGGGTGCTTGTCGTTGAGGGCCCACTCGCCGAGTTCATGGATGCGGTAGTCCACCGGGTCGTGCAGGGTTTGTGTGCGCAGGTTGCGCCAGTGGCGGTCGAAGCGTAGCGAGGCGTGGGTGGCGCGGGCGCCGGTGACCTCGAACAGGCGGTTGCAGATGTCCAGGCCATGGCGGCTGGCGGCGACCTTGGCGGTGCCGATGGCCAGGGCCAGGTCGCCGCGCTCTTGCGCCGTGAGGGCGTGCTCCTTGGCCCAGGCCACATCCAGCTGGCGCGCAGCCCGTTCGATCAGCAGGCGCACGCTTTCCAGGCCGACCCAGAACTCGCCGTAATGGCGCAATACGTAAGGGTCTTCGGCGCTGCTGGCAGCGCTGGAGCGGAACCACGGCCGGCTTTCCTTGAGGGTGTACTGGCGGGCCTCTTCGAACGCCCCCTCGGCAATGCCGAGGAACAGGTTGGCGAAGTGCAACTGGGCAATCAGCGGGCGCAGGGCGGCGAACGGCGTGCTCAGGGGGCCTGGGTCGAGCAGCAATTCGTTGTGCTCCACCCGTACTCGCTCGAAGGTGGCGCTGCCGCTATCGGTCTGGCGCTGGCCGATGTTGTTCCAGTCGCTGTGCAGGCTGATGCCGGTGCGGCCGCTGGGGATGGCGGCGATCAGCAGCTTGCCGCCGGAACGTTCGTCCACCGCCGAGGCGATGAGCATTTCCGAGTCGCTGGCGCCGGAGCAGAAGCTCTTCTTGCCGGAGAACTCGCACCAGCCATCGAAGTGCTTGACCACGGTGCGGGTGTCCAGCGGGTTCAGGGCGTTGCCCCAGAACCACTGCTTGCGGGCAGTCTGCTCGAACCACGGTTGCCATTGGCCTGGGCGCGAGAACAGGCGCACGGTGGCCAGCATCAGGTGATGGAAGCCGAACACGTGGGCGATGGAGCTGTCGACCCGGGCGAACTCGCGCACTACCGTAAAGGTGTCGTGCCAGCTGGCGCCCTGGCCGCCGAAGGCCTGCGGGATCACCAGCGACAGCAGGCCGCTGTCCCGCAGGGTGTCGCGCTCGGCTTTCGGCGTGCCGCCGCGTTCATCACGCTCGACGGCGGTCCGGGCAAACTGCCCGGCCAGCTCGCGGGCGATGTCCAGGGCAGGGCGCAGGGGCATATTCACAGGTGCATTCATGGCCGCTCCTCAGGCGCTCTTGCGCAGCGCGTGACGGGCGCCGAACAGCGGTACGGCGCGTTCGGCGGCCAAGCGGATACGGGCGGCGAGGGCTGCGCTGGACACTCGGTAATCGGCCATCTCCGCCTGGCTGGCGAACACGCCTATGGGCAGGGTCAGGGCTTGCAGGAAACTGAACAGTGGGCGCAGTTGGTGGTCGAGTACCAGTGCGTGGCGCTCGCTGCCACCGGTGGCAGCGAGCAGCACCGGGGTGTCGACCAGGGCGTCCTGGCCGATCAGGTCGAACAGGTGCTTGAAGTGGCCGGTGAAGCTGCCGCGGTACACGGGCGTGGTCACCACCAGCAGGTCGGCATTTTCCACCAGGCGCAGTTGCTGTTCCACGGCCTCGGGCAGTTCACTGCGCCACAGGGCGCTGCCCAGCGGGCGGGCGATCTCGCCAAGCTCGATCAGGTGCGGCTTGATGTGCAGGTGCTCGGCCAACTCGGCGAGGATCGCCTCGGTCAGGGCCAGGGTGCGCGAAGGGCGGGCAGTGCCGCCGGACAGGGCGACGACGTTCAGTGGGGTGCTCATGGGCAGGTCTCCGGTTCGGGGTGAGCGGGGGACTTTGCTTGAGCAATCGTCGTGCCGAAGTTTAATGTTCTTTTAAATCAAACAGTTAGCGCGTTTCTGATGCCTGCGGCGTTGTTGCCTTGCGGGCGTTTACTGTTGATCGTGTGTTGCGCTGCAGACAGTTGGCCGGGTGTTGGCGGCTGTGCAGTTGGGGGATTTATAGAGGATTACGGAATGATGAAAAAGGAATAAGATTTTATATTCTTATTCCCAATTTTGATTTTAATATGCTGGGGCCGTTTCGCGCCCCATCGCGACACAAGGCCCACGGGTGCTGCACATAGCTGCCCAGTGCATGGCTGGGAGGTTTGAGGTGGTGCATAGAGCATGCCTTGATTCTTTCTGCGCCAGTGAGATCGAGCGCCGCCCGCGCGGCGCTTCGCGGGACAAGCCCGCTCCCACATTTGTTGCAACGTACCGAACCTGTCAGGCCATGGTTGCCTGCCTTGGTGCATGTCTTGGGACTGGTGAAGCGGCGGCATCGCCAGCCGAGAAATCGAGTCAAACCTACAAGGCTGACAACCATGGCCTAACAGACATGGCCACGTTGCAACAAATGTGGGAGCGGGCTTGTCCCGCGAAGCGCCGCGCGGGCGGCGCTCGATCTCACTGGCAACAAAGATGTCACGACAAGAACAAGCTTGCCAAAAACCATGGAATCTCCCGTAGGATTTACGCTGCCTGTGACGCAACACTGAACTTGTGGGAGCGGCCTTGCGTCGCGAAAGGGCTGCGAAGCGGCCCCAAAATTCTCAAGTATGCGGCACGCTGCGAGGCGCTACCCCGCCCGCATACTCCGGCTTCAGATGCCCCTGCTCATCCAGCAGATAGGCATCCATCACCTCCCGCACCACCGGCCCCGCCACCCGTCCACCGGCCTCGCCGTTCTCGATCATCACCGCCACCACCACACTCGGGTGATCAGCCGGGGCGAAGCCGACGAACAGGGCGTTGTCGCGGTGCCGCTCCAGGGTCTTGTCGCGGTTGTAGCGTTCGCCCTGCTTGATCGCCACCACCTGCGCGGTGCCGCTCTTGCCGGCAATCCTGTACTGCGCACCGGCCGCGGCCGCGCGGGCGATGCCGCGCGGGTCGTGCATGACCATCTGCATGCCCTGGTTGACCTGGTCCCAGGCGTGCCTGTCGTGCAGCACGATATCGGGCATCGGGTGGGGGTCCACCGGCGCATCGCCGCCCACGGTCATGGCCAGGTGCGGGCGGTGCCACACGCCCTTGCTCGCCAGCAGGCTGGTGGCCTGGGCCAGCTGCAGCGGGGTGACCTGCATGTAGCCCTGGCCGATGCCCAGGATCAGCGTCTCGCCCGGGAACCAGGCCTGGCGACGGGTAGCGCGCTTCCACTCGGGCGACGGCATCAGCCCGGACGCTTCCTCGAACATGTCCAGCGACACCTTCTGGCCCAGGCCGAACTCGGCCATGTAGTCGTGCAGGCGGTCGATGCCCAGCTTGTGCGCCAGGTCGTAGAAGTAGGTGTCGTTGGAGCGCATGATGGCAGTGTACATGTCCACCCAGCCATCGCCGCTGCGGTTCCAGTTGCGGTACTTGTGGTCGTAGTTGGGCAGCTCGTAGTAGCCCGGGTCGAACACCCGGCTGCCCGGGGTGATAACGCCGCTGTCGAGGCCGGCGATGGCCACTTCCGGCTTTACCGTCGAACCGGGAGCATACAGGCCGCGCAACACGCGGTTGAACAGCGGGCGGTCGATGGAGTCGCGCAGTGCGGCATACTGCTTGAAGCTGATGCCCTTGACGAACAGGTTGGGGTCGAAGCTGGGGTTGCTGACCATCGCCAGCACGTCGCCGTTGGCTGGGTCGAGCACCACCACCGAGCCGCGGCGATCGCCCAGGGCCTTTTCCGCGGCCAGTTGCAGGTGGGCATCCAGGGTCAGGACGATGTCCTGGCCCGGGATCGGGTCTTTGTGGTTGAGCACACGCATGACCCGGCCCTGGGCGTTGGTCTCGACTTCCTCGTAGCCCACGTGGCCGTGCAGCTGGCTTTCGTAGAAGTGCTCGATGCCCGTCTTGCCGATCGACTGGGTGCCCCGGTACTCGGTGTTGTCGAGGGCCTTGGCCTCTTTCTCGTTGATGCGCCCCACATAGCCCACTGAATGGGCGAAATGCTCGGCCAGTGGGTACTCGCGGATGAACTGTGGCTCCACCTCAAGGCCTGGCAGGCGGAACTGATTCACCGCCACCAGGGCGATCTGCTCTTCGCTCAGGCCAACCATCAGGGTTACCGGCTCGAACGGCTTGCGACCACGGCGCAGGTCCTTGTCGAACTGCTTGCGGTCGTCCTCGGTCAGGCCCAGTACCTGCGCCAGAGTGTCGAGCACTTTGGTCGTGTCGCCACCGGTCCGCTCGCGGGTCATGGTCAGGTCGAAGCTGGGTTTGTTGTCGGCCAGCACCACGCCGTTGCGGTCGTAGATAAGCCCGCGCTCGGGGGCGATGGGCAGCACATGCACACGGTTGTTTTCCGACACGGCGGTCTGCTGGTCGTGCTGCAGCACCTGCAGAACATAGAGCCGGCCCACCAGGACGGCGACCAGGCTGAAGACCAGGGCGGCGCAGGCCAGGAGCCGGCGGTTGACCAGGTGCTTTTCCTTTTCGTGGTCCTTGAGAGGGATGGGTTGTGGCATCGGTGACTCTGTCCTGAGGGGTAGCAGTGCCTGTAGGAGCAGCCTTGTGCTGCGAAGAGGACGGTAGCACCGTAGTAGTTCTGCAGGCCACGACGGCCCATTCGCAGCACAAGGCTGCTCCTGCAGGTGGCGCGGTGGTTGTACGCGCGCGATCGGGCCGCGGATGCTACGCAACCCGTACCGCACCCTCAAGGCAAGTGCCGGCTGGCGGTAGGCTGGTATTGGCTGTGTGCCCCGTGATCAGGGCGCTTGCCAGCAAAATGAAGATTTGTTCATGGCGGCGGAGTGGTGATGGAACTTGTTGATGGAACGATGCAAGTTGAGTCCATGAGCACGCCCATGTCGCCATGAACCTGCTATTCCTAAGAAGACACTTGAACCCACCAAGGCCCGTCGATGCTGGTCATCGAAAACCTCCACAAATCATTCCCCACCCCCCAAGGCCCGCTTCCGGTGCTGCAGGGCGTCGACCTGCGCCTGGCACGCGGCAGCAGCCTGGCGCTGATGGGCGAGTCGGGCAGCGGCAAGAGCACGTTGCTGCACCTGGTGGCCGGCCTGGACCGAGCCGACAGTGGCCGCATCCTGATCGACGACGCCCCGCTCGACAGCCGTTCCGAGGCGTCGCTGGCGCTGTGGCGGCGGGAGGGCATTGGCCTGGTGTTCCAGCAGTACAACCTGATCAGCAGCCTGGACGTGGGGGCAAACCTTGCGTTCCAGGCCCGGTTGGCCGGTCGGCATGATCCCCTTTGGCTGGCCTATCTGTCGCAGCGCCTGGGTTTGGCGGATTTGCTGGCGCGTTACCCGGAGCAACTGTCTGGCGGCCAGCAACAGCGGGTCGCCATTGGCCGCGCCCTGGCCGGTCGCCCGGCTTGGTTGCTGGCCGACGAACCCACCGGCAGCCTCGACGAAGCCAGCAGCGACGAGGTGTTGAGCCTGCTGCTGCAGCTGGTCACCGAGGCTGGCAGTGGTGTGTTGATGGTGACCCACAGCCCCCGGCTGGCGGCGCGCCTGCAGCAGCGTTGTTACCTGCAGGCCGGCCGCGTGCGGCCTGAGCAGGGCTGATGAAACTCCTGGCGCTGGCTTTGTTGGCGCTGCTAAGCCACTGGCGGCGACATCGCGTGCAGTTTTTCAGCATCTTCACCGGCCTGTGGCTGGCCACGGCGTTGTGGACCGGTGTGCAGGCGCTGAACAGCCAGGCACGTAGCGACTATGCCCGGGCCAGCGCGGTGCTGGCCGGGCCGCTGCAGGCGCAACTGGTACCGCGCCATGGCGAGCGCTTCGATCAGACGCTTTACGTGCAATTGCGCAGGTTGGGCTGGGCGGTGACGCCGGTACTGGAAGGGCGCTTGCGCTTGCCCGGTGAGCCGGCGCGCAGCGTGCGGTTGATCGGCATCGAGCCATTGAGCTTGCCGCCGACCAGCAGCATCGCCGGTGTACAGCCTCGAACGTTCGATCTGCGGGCCTTCATTGGCATGCCCGGGCAAGCCTGGGTTGGGCCAGACACTTTGCGTCAGCTGAGTGCAGCCCCGGGGGCGTCGCCACGCGACAGCGAAGGGCAGCAGCTGCCGCCGTTGGTTTTGCAGCCAGCGCTGGCACCGGGGGTGATCGTGGTCGATATCGGCCACGCCCAGACATTGCTGCACGCCCCCGGGCAGCTTTCGCGCTTGCTGGTAGCTGCCGCGCCGGGGCCGTTGCCCGCGGATATCGCGTCTTTCCTTGAGCTGCAACCCGAACAGGACGATGGCGGTCTGCAGCGGCTGACCGACAGTTTTCACCTCAACCTGACCGCCCTCGGCCTGCTGGCGTTCGTCGTCGGCCTGTTCATCGCCCATGCTGCAATCGGCTTGGCACTGGAGCAGCGGCGCGGCCTGATTCGCAACCTGCGCGCCTGTGGCATCGGCTTGCATACCCTGTTGTGTGCCTTGGTGCTGGAACTTGGCCTGTTCGCGGTGTTGGGCGGTCTGGCTGGCGTGGCCAGTGGTTACGGGCTAGCCGCGTGGTTGTTGCCCGATGTGGCCGCCAGCTTGCGCGGCCTGTATGGCGCCCAGGTCGCCGGGACGCTGAGCCTGCCCGCTGGGTGGTGGCTGATGGGTGTACTGGTGAGCGTACTGGGGGCACTGCTGGCGGGTTTGGGCAGCGTATTGCGTGCGGCGCGGTTACCGTTGCTGGCGCTGGCGCAACCTCAGGCGTGGCGGTTGGCGCAGGGGCCGTGGTTGCGGCGTCAGGCTCTGGTGGCCGGCCTGTTGCTGTTGTTGGCCTTGGGCTGTGGCGTGCTGGGCGACAGCCTGCCCAGCGCGTTCGGCCTGCTGGCAGGCTTGCTGCTGGCGGCGGCGTTACTGCTGCCGGCCTTGCTCGACCGGGGGCTGGTCTGGCTGGCGCGCCATTGCCGGCGGCCTTTGTCGCAATGGTTCATCGCCGACAGTCGCCAGCAACTGCCAGCCCTGAGCCTGGCGTTGATGGCACTGTTGCTGGCGCTGGCCGCCAGTGTCGGCGTGGGCAGCATGACCGAGGGCTTTCGCAAGACCTTTGTCGGCTGGCTTGACCTGCGCCTGTCCGCCGACCTGTATGTCATCCCAAGGGACACCGCCCAGGGCTTGCAGCTAGCCGAGTGGCTCAGGCAGCAACCTTCAGTTGGTATGGTATTACCCGGCTGGCGTGTGGAAACGCAGCTGCAGGGCTGGCCAGTGCAGGTCCAGGGCATCGTCGATCATCCTGTCTATCGCACACGCTGGCCATTGTTGGCGCAGCAAAAGCAGGCCTGGCAGCAATTGGCCAGTGGCCAGGCGGTGATGCTCAGTGAACAGCTGGCCAGGCGACTGAAACTGCAACTGGGCGATCGCCTGAGACTGGCGGCAGACACTTCGCCTGCCTTGACCGTTGTGGGGATCTACGCCGATTACGGCAACCCCAAAGGGCACGTACTGGTCAATGCCGGCTGGCTGCGCGGGCACTGGCCACAGGCAACCCTGACCGGGTTGAGTGTCGATCTGGCGGCCGGGCAGGTGTCGGCGCTCAAGGCCGCATTGCAACAGCGCTTTGCCCTGGATGACAGCCGCGTGGTCGAGCAGGCACGTCTCAAGCGCTGGTCTACCGATGTGTTCAACCGCACCTTCGCCGCCACCGCTGCGCTCAACAGCCTTACCCTTGGCGTGGCTGGCGTGGCGCTGTTCATCAACTTGCTGACCCTGGGCCAGACTCGCCTGGGCCAGTTGGCGCCGCTGTGGGCGCTGGGCGTGCGACGCACGCAGTTGGTCTGGTTAAGCCTTGGGCAGACACTGTTGCTGAGCAGCCTTACCGTGCTGCTGGCGATCCCGCTGGGTATCCTGCTGGCCTGGTGCCTGGTCGCGGTGGTGAACGTGCAGGCATTCGGCTGGCGTTTGCCGCTCTACGTGTTCCCTGCGCAACTGCTGCAACTGGCCGTGCTGGGCATGCTTACCAGCCTCGTGGCCAGCGCCTGGCCACTGTGGCAGCTGGCGCGTCGCCAGCCACGCGAACTGTTGAGGCCGTTTGCCGATGAAACGTAGCGCCTGGCTGTTGCTGTGGGGGTTGCTGGGCGGCTGTGATCAGCCCGCCGAGCAAAGCTATGCCGGGCTCGGGCAGCAGGCGGGTGAGTTCAGCCAGGTAAGCCGCGGGCATCGCCTGGAGTTTCCGCGTGACCACGGTGCCCACGATGGCTTTCGCATCGAATGGTGGTATGTCACCGCCAACCTCCAGGACGTCCGAGGGCGGGACTGGGGCGCGCAGTGGACGCTGTTTCGCTCGGCCCTGCGTCCAGGCCCCGAGACTGCCGGCTGGAACAGCCCGAACCTGTGGATGGGGCACGCGGCGCTGACCGGTCCCGGTGGTCATCAGTCTGGCGAAACCTTGGCGCGTGGGGGTATCGGCCAGGCTGGCGTGCAGGCCCAGCCGTTCCGGGCGTGGATCAATGACTGGTCGTTGCAGGGCAGCAGCGGCATCGAGCATCTGCACATGGTCGCCGGTGGTGAAGGCTTTGGCTATGACTTGCAATTGCACGGTGATCGGCCGCTGGTGCTGCACGGGGATCAGGGCTACAGCGAGAAGTCTGGCAAAGGGCAGGCTTCGCACTATTACAGTCAGCCGTTTTATGGCGTGCGTGGGGAAGTGCAGCGTGACGGCCAGTGCATCGCTGTTACCGGCCAGGCCTGGCTGGACCGGGAATGGAGCAGCCAGCCGCTGGCTGCCGGGCAGACGGGGTGGGACTGGTTTTCCCTGCACCTGGACAGTGGCGCCCGGCTGATGCTGTTCCAGGTGCGCGAGGTGCAGGGAGAGGCGTATCGCGCCGGGACCTGGGTTGGCCCGCAGGGTGAGGTGGTGGCGCTGCTGGGGGCGCAGATCCAGCTGCAGGCGCTGGCCTGGGCCCGGCAGAAGAACGGCAAGCAGGTGCCGACGCGATGGCGGGTGCAGGTGCCGGGGCATGGCGTGGATGTGCAGGTCGAGGCTGTGGAGTCGCAGGCCTGGATGGAGACGCGGTTCCCGTATTGGGAGGGGCCGGTGCGCTTGACCGGGAGTGCGGGTGGGCGTGGTTATCTGGAGATGACCGGCTACTAGCACCTCATAGCCCATCCATGACGCGCTCCCACAAGAGACAGCGTCAACCCAGTCAGTCCTTGATCAATCCCCGCAGCACCGCCCGCGTTTCTTCAGTGCGCAGGCACTCGATGAACAACCGGCTTTCCCGCGTTACTGTCGCCTCCAGCTCGGCCCGTTGGCCGTCCTTGAGCAGCCGCTTGCTGATACGCAGCGCCGCCTGCGGGTAGCCTTGCAGCTGCCGCGCCAGCTTGCGGGCTGCGGCCAGGCACTGTTCGCCATCCTCATGCAGTTCATTGGCCAGCCCCCAGGCCACCATCTGTTCGCCATCAAGCAACTCGTTTGCCAGCAGCAAGCGAGCCGCCCGGGCATGGCCAAGCAGACGCGGCAGCAGCAGGCTGGAACCAAACTCCGGGCACACGCCCAATGGCGCGAAAGGGATGCGCAGCCTGGTGGTACGGCTGACCAGCACCTGGTCACAATGCAACAGCAAGGTGGCACCAATACCGATCGCTGCGCCACTGACCGCGGCAATCAGCGGTTTGTCCAGGCCCATCACCACTCGCATCAGGCGGAACACTGGGCTATCGAGGTCGCCGGGCGGGTTGTCGAGGAAGTCGCGCAAGTCATTGCCGGCGGTAAAGCAGTGCGGCCCACCAGTGATGATGATGGCTTCGACATCAGGGTCTTCACCCGCCGCCAGCAGCAGGTCGCCCAGCTGTTGGTACATGGCTGTGTTCAAGGCATTGAGCTTGTCGGGACGGTTGAAGGCCAGGGTCAGCAGGCCCTGGTCCAGGTCACGTGTGATCAGGTCGTTCATGGCAGCCGTTTTTGTTGTTGTGGGCAAGGGTGGCAAGGGTTTATCACGCAGTCCGGCTTGTTGTACAGTCGTTCAGTCCAGCCCCTAGCCCGAGAGCCGCCGATGAACCAGGAAGCCCGCTACCACCGCATGCTGCCGGAATTGCGCAAAGCCAACCTGGTCGAGGCGACCCTGGTATGCCTCAAGCGCCATGGCTTCCAGGGGGCGTCGATCCGCAAGATCTCGGCTGAGGCCGGGGTTTCGGTCGGGCTGATCAGCCATCACTACGCTGGCAAGGACGAATTGGTGGCCGAAGCCTACATGGCTGTCACCGGCCGGGTGATGGGCCTGCTGCGTGAGGCCATGGCCCAGGCCGCGCCCAATGCCCGCGAGCGGTTGTCGGCGTTTTTCCGCGCCTCGTTCTGCGCCGAGCTGCTCGATCCGCAATTGCTCGACGCCTGGCTGGCGTTCTGGGGCGCGGTGAAGACCGCCGATGCGATCAACCAGGTGCATGACCATTCCTATGGCGAATACCGCAATGAACTGAGCGGGCTGCTGGCCACGCTGGCCGGAGAGGAGGGCTGGCAGGGTTTCGATGCCGACCTTGCAGCCATCAGCCTGAGTGCCTTGCTCGACGGCCTGTGGCTGGAGTCGGGGCTCAACCCCGGTACCTTCACCCCCGAGCAGGGCGTGCTGATCTGCGAGGCCTGGGTCGACGGCCTGCAGGCCGGTGGCCGGCGCCGCTTCAGCCCGCCGGAGGGCTGTTGATCGCCTGTTCAGTAACGAGTACGCTGCTGTCGCGAGTGTGTAGAACAAACCAATAAAAAAAAGAGACGACACGCAATGACGCCTCGGGTATTGATCGTCGATGACGATCCGCTTATTCGTGACTTGCTGCAGGCCTATCTGTCCCGGGAAGGCTATGACGTGCACTGCGCCGACACCGCGGAAAAGGCCGAAGCGCTGCTCGGCAGCCAGGATGTCGACCTGGTGCTGCTGGATATCCGCCTGCCCGGCAAGGACGGCCTTACCCTGACCCGCGAGCTGCGGGTGCGTTCGGAGGTCGGCATCATCCTCATCACCGGCCGCAACGATGACATCGACCGCATCGTCGGCCTGGAATGCGGCGCCGACGACTACGTGATCAAACCGCTCAATCCCCGTGAGCTGGTATCCCGCGCCAAGAACCTGATCCGCCGCGTGCGCCATGCCCGCGAAGTACATCCGGCGCCGGCCTGCGCGCAATCGCTGAAGCAGTTCGCCGACTGGGCGCTGGACACCGACCGCCGGCGCCTGATCGACGCCCGTGGCGGGCAAACCCTGCTGACCCATGGCGAGTTCCAGCTGCTCAACGTGTTCCTGCGCAACAGCGGCCACACCCTGAGCCGCGACCAGTTGATGGACCAGATCCGCAACCGCGAATGGGTGCCCAACGACCGTTCCATCGATGTGCTGGTCGGCCGCCTGCGGCGCAAGCTGCACGATGACCCGGCCGAGCCCCAACTGATCATCACCATCCACGGCACCGGCTACCTGTTCACCGCCAGCGTGGCGGCATGACCCGCAGCGCCTGGGTACTGGCCTTGGCAGTGTTCGCCGTGCAAGCCAGTGCAAAACAGCCGGTGCGCTATTGCGACTACCCGGTATACCCGCCGATTTCCTGGAGTGATGGCCACCAGGTGCGTGGCCTGGCCCCCACCGTGGTGCGAGAGCTGTTCGCGCGCATGGGCTACGAGGTTCAGACCGTGGTGCTGGGCAACTGGAAGCGCTGCCTGATGGACGCCGCCGCGGGCCGGGTGGATGTGGTGCTGGCCTACAACAGCGACCAGCGTGACCAGCGCATGCGCTTTTCCACGGTGCCGGTGGTGCGCGAGGAAGTGGCGGTGTTCTACAACCGCCTGCGGCCGGTGCGGTTCCAGCGCCTGGAGGACCTGGCCAGCTACCGCGGCGGCCTGCTGTACGGCGAAAGCTACGGCGCCGATTTTGACCGCTTCGTCGCCCGCCACCAGAACATCGAGCGGGTGTCGTCCAGCCAGCAGAACTTCGGCAAGCTGATCCGCGGGCGCATCGATTACGTGATCCAGGAGCGGCGCACCGGCCAGCTGTTCATCGAAAACCTGCCCGGGGCGCAGGACATTCGCGTATTGCCCACGGCCCTGAGCGTGGACTACCTGCGCGTTGCGATTTCACGGCAATCGCCCTTGAGCCAGCATATGGACGAAATCGACGCGCAGCTGCTGCACATGAGTCAGGCCGGCGAGATCGAGCGCTGGCTGGAGCAGAGCGAAGTGACCTACCGTGACATGGTCAACCTGCCGGCGGACACCCGATGATCCGCCTGCGCACCGATGGCCTGCTGCGCCGCCTGCTGCTGTTCATCCTGCTGTTCAGCCTGTGCTTCACCGTGCTCGCCAGCTCGGTACAGCTGTACTTCGAATACCGCCGCGAGATGCGCGATATCGAGGCGCGCATGGCGTTGATCCGCGCCGGTTACCTGGCCAGCCTGGAGCGTAGCCTGTGGGACCTGGACGAGGCACAGCTGGACACACAATTGCGCGGTTTGGTGGACTTTTCCGATGTCGCCCGGGTGCGCCTGGTCAGCGACGATTTCCAGCTGCTGCGCGGCGCCGCCGAGCCCAAGGGGCCGCTGCGCATCGAACGCTTCCCCCTCGATTACCAGCCACCCTCGGGGCCAGTCAGGCACCTGGGCGAGCTGGAAGTGAGCATCGACCTGGGCGCGGTGCACCGGCGGCTGTATGCCACGGGCCTTGCCAGCCTACTGTGGATGGGCGTGTTCCTGTGTGGCCTGGCGGTGGCATTGTCGGGGCTGTTCTACCGCCTGGTCACCCGCCACCTGCAAGTGATGGCCGAGTTCGCCCGGCGTATTGGTGCCGGCCAGTGGCAGGAACCGTTGCGCCTGGGGCGCCGCCCGTCGACGCGCCCGGACGAAATCGACACCGTCGCCAATGCCCTGGATGACATGCGCCGCGCCATCCTCAGCGACATCGAGCGCCGCGAGCGCGACCGCCTGGCGCTGCAGGACAAGCGCGACGAACTGCAGGCCATGGTCGAGCGGCGCACCGCCAGCCTGGCCCGGGCCAAGGACGAGGCAGAGGCCGCCAACCTGGCCAAGTCGCGCTTCCTGGCGACCATGAGCCATGAGCTGCGCACTCCGCTCAACGGCATTCTCGGCATGGCCGAGCTGCTGCGCGGCGGCCGGCTGGAGGTGGCTGACCGTCAGCGTGTCGAGGCCTTGTACAAGGCCGGCGAGGGGCTGTTGGCGATTCTCAACGAAGTGCTGTATTTCGCCCGGCTCGAGGAGGGCGAGAGCCGCGCCGAGCAGGTCGGTTTTTCGCTACGCCAGTTGTGCCAGGAAGTGCTGGCGCTGCTCGAACCCATGGCCAGGGACAACGGCGATACCCTGCAGTTGGACATCGACGAACAATTGGCCGAATACCAGCACGGTGCCGAACAGTACCTGCGCCAGGTGCTCAGCAACCTGCTGGCCAATGCCATCAAGTTCACCGAACACGGCCAGGTGCGGCTTGCGGTGCAGGTACTGGCCAGTGACCAGGGCTCGCAGCGAGTGCGGGTGTCGGTCAGTGACAATGGCATCGGCATCGAGCCGGCTGTGCAGGCCAGGGTCTTCGAGCGCTTCGTCCAGGCCAGCGAAGCGGTGGCCCGGCGCTACGGCGGCACTGGCCTGGGCCTGGCGATCTGCAAGCACCTGGTGGAAAAGCTGGGGGGCTGCATTGGCCTGGACAGCGTGCAAGGGCAGGGCAGTTGCTTCTGGTTCGAGCTCGACATGGCCCGCGGGCAGCCAGTGCTGGCCAGTTCACCAGCCCCTTCGCTCCTGGCCAGCCTGGATATCCTGGTGGTCGAGGACGTGGCGTTGAACCGCGAGGTGGCTGGCGGGTTGCTGCTGCGCGATGGCCATCGAGTGAGCTTTGCCGAAGACGCCGGGCAGGCCCTGCAGGCCTGCGCACAGCGGCGCTTCGACTTGATCCTGCTCGACGTGCACCTGCCCGGCATGAGCGGGGTGGAACTGTGCCGGCAGATTCGTGCCGCACCCGGGCCGAACCGCCACACCCGGGTCCTGGCGCTGACGGCCGGCGTGCAACCGGGGCAAGTGCCGGGTTACCTGGACGCCGGCATGCAGGGGGTGCTGGCCAAGCCCCTGCGGCTGGACAACCTGCGCCAGGCGCTGGCCGAAGCGGTGCCCGCTGAAGTGGCTGGCGTCGACGCGACAATGGACTGGTCATTGCTGGACACCCACCGCTCGCTGCTGGGTGAGCAGAAGCTGCAAGGCCTGTTGAAGGTGCTGCACCAGTCGCTGGAGCAGCACGCCACGGCGTTGGCCGAGGCGCTGCCGGCCGAGGATTTCACCGAAGTGCTGCACCTGGCCCACCGGCTGGCCGGCAGTTGCGATTCCCTGGGTTTTTCTGGCCTGGCTGCGCTGTTGCGACGCCTCGAGGACGCTGCCCGGCAGCATGACGAACAGGCATTGAAGGCACTCTGCGAGCCGCTGGCCACCGAGCTTGCCCACGCCCGCGTCACCCTGGAACAGTTGATCCAGAGCTGACGTACAAAAAACTTACGACTTTTTACATCTTCGATCCGTTCGTACAACGGCACCTTACATCCGTTTCCAATAATCCATGGCAACCGTGTTGCACGCGGTCCATGAGGCTTATTGGAGACAAGAATAATGACATGCCGTAGCGCTCAGCCCCTCCTTCCCAACACACCGCGCGGCACCCCCGCGTGGCCTGGCACCGGCCGCAAAGGCGAGGTGCGCCATGACTGACAACCGCGAAAAGATCCAGCTCACCCGCGCGCTGAAAAGCCGGCACATCTTCATGTTGTCGCTGGGCGGGGTGATCGGCACCGGGCTGTTCATGGGCTCGGGCGTGACCATCAACCAGGGCGGGCCGGTCGGCGCGATCCTGGCCTACCTGGTTGCGGGTTTGCTGATGTACCTGGTGATGGTCTGCCTGGGTGAGCTGTCGGTGCAGATGCCGGTGTCCGGCTCGTTCCAGGCCCACGCCACCAAGTTCATCGGCCCGGCCACCGGCTTTATGATCGGCTGGGTGTACTGGATGAGCTGGGCCACCACCGTGGGCCTGGAGTTCACTGCCGCCGGCATGCTGATGACCCGCTGGTTCCCGGAGGTGCCGATCTGGTATTGGTCGGCGCTGTTCGTGGTTGTGCTGTTCGGCCTCAACGCCCTGGCCACCCGTGCTTTCGGTGAGGCGGAGTACTGGTTCTCGGGGATCAAGGTAGCGACCATCCTCGGCTTCATCATCGTCGGCCTGCTGGTGATCTTCGGCGCCATCCCGCTGAGCAGCGGGGCGCCGGCACCGATGCTGGACAACCTGGTGGGCGAGTCGCTGTTCCCCCATGGCCTGTCGGCGGTGTTCGCGGTGATGATGACCGTGGTCTATGCCTTCCAGGGCTGCGAAATCATGGGGGTGGCGGCCGGCGAGACCGAGCACCCGGAAAAGAGCATCCCACGGGCCGTGCGCAACGTGGTGTTCCGCGTGCTGATCTTCTACGTGCTGGCGATAGCCGTGCTCTCGGCCATCGTGCCGTTCGAGCAGGCCGGGCTGATGGAAAGCCCGTTCGTGCAGGTGTTCGACATGGTCGGCATTCCTTTTGCCGCCGACCTGATGAACTTCGTCATCCTTACCGCCATCCTCTCGGTGGGCAATTCCGGGCTGTATGCCTCCACGCGCATCCTCTGGGCCATGTCCAAGAGCGGCATGGCGCCGAAAAGCCTGTCGCCGTTGAGCAAGCGTGGCGTGCCGTTGCGGGCGCTGAGCATCACCCTGTGCTTTGCGCTGATCTCGCTGATGACCAGTTTCGTTGCTGCCGACACCTTGTTCATGGTGCTGATGGCGGTGAGCGGCATGTCCGGTACCGTGACCTGGATCGTCATCGCCCTGGCGCAGTACCGCTTCCGCAAGGCCTACCTGCGTGATGGTGGTCAACTGCAGGACTTGAAGTACAAGGCGCCGCTGTACCCGCTGGTGCCGCTGCTGTGCATCACTCTGTGCAGTTCGCTGTTCGTGTTCCTGGCGCTGGATGAAACCCAGCGGCCGTCGTTGTACTGGGGCTTTGGCTTCATTGCCCTGTGCTATGCGGCGTACTTCTTCGTCAACCGCCGTCGGCAGGGGGCTTTCGAGCCGAGCGCGCCAGGGGTTTGATGCTGTGGGTCGTTGGTTGTAAGTGTTCGTCGAAGCATTTTTATTGCCTGTGAGATCGAGCGCCGCCCGCGCGGCGCTCGATCTCACAGGCGCAGAAAGTGTCAAGGCGAATACCCGCGAAGCGCCGCTCGATCTCCCAGGCAACGAAAATGCCATGCCAAAACAGCACCGCGTAACAGCAAAAACCGAGTTGTGCGAAGTTGTAACAGCCTATCCCGCCTTGTTGAACACTCGTTTAGTATCTCCCTCATCAAGCCCTCCAAAAACCATCACAACAACACCGAGGCCCCCCATGACCACCCCGTCGTCGTCACTGTTGAGCAAGGTCGAAGCCGGCGTTGCCTGGATCACCCTCAACCGCCCCGAGCAGCGCAACGCGCTGGACATCCCCACCCTCAAGCAACTGCACGCCCTGCTGGAAACCTGCAACAGCGACCCGGCCGTGCGCGTGGTGGTGCTGACCGGCAGCGGCCGCAGCTTCTGCGCCGGTGCCGACCTGGCCGAATGGGCCGCGGCCGAGGCCCAGGGCACCCTGGAAAGCTACGGCTGGACCGAAACCGCCCACGCGCTGATGTTGCGCCTGCACAGCCTCGACAAGCCCACCATCGCTGCCATCAACGGCACCGCCGTGGGCGGTGGCATGGACCTCAGCCTGTGCTGCGACCTGCGCATCGCCGCGGCCTCGGCGCGCTTCAAGGCCGGCTACACCAGCATGGGCTACAGCCCCGATGCCGGTGCCAGCTGGCACCTGCCACGGCTGATCGGCAGCGAGCAGGCCAAGCGCCTGTTGTTCCTGGATGAACCGTGGGGTGCCGAACGTGCCTTGGCGGCCGGGCTGGTCAGCGAAGTCTGCGCCGACGAGCAACTACCCGCCGTGGCCGCCGAGCTGGCCGGGCGCCTGGCCAATGGCCCGACCTTCGCCTACGCGCAGACCAAGCGGCTGATCCGCGACGGCGCCCTGCGCACCCTGGCCGAGCAACTGGAAGCCGAGCGCCAGGCCGGCCTGTTGTGCGGCCGCAGCCAGGACGGTGCCGAGGCGCTGCAAGCCTCGGTGGAGCGTCGCGCCCCCCGTTTTACCGGCCAGTAACCCGTTAACCGACCCTCACCAGGACCTTCGCAGATGAATTTCCAACTGACCCAAGAACAAGAAATGTTGGTGGAAGCGGTACGCAGCTTTGTGGCCAAGGAGCTGCTGCCCCATGAGGAGGCGGTGGACCGCGCCGATGCCGTGCCGCCCGAACTGGCTGCGCAGATCCGCGGCAAGGCTATAGCCGCCGGGTTCTATGCCTTCAACATGCCCGAGGAGGTCGGTGGCGGTGGCCTGGACTATCTGTCCCAGGCGCTGATCGAGCGCGAGCTGTCCAAGGTGTCCTGGGCCCTGCACGTGTTCGTCGCGCGGCCATCGAAAATCCTCATGGCCTGCAAGGACGAGCAGGTCAACGACTACCTGTTGCCCTGCGTGCAGGGCGAGAAGATCGACTGCTTCGCCCTCACCGAGCCGGGCGCCGGCTCCGATGCCAACGCCATCAAGACCCGTGCCGTGCGCCAGGGTGACGACTTCGTCATCAACGGCAGCAAGCACTTCATCAGCCATGCCGGCCACGCCGATTTCGCCATCGTCTTCGCCGTCACCGACACCTACGAGCACAACGGGCGCAAGCGCAATGCGGTAACGGCCTTCCTGGTCGACCGTGGCACGCCGGGCATGACCATCCGCCGTGGCCCCAAGTGCGTGAGCAACCGTGGCTACCACACCTACGAGCTGTTCTTCGACGACTGCCGGGTACCGGCCAGCAAGGTGCTGGGCGAGGTCGGCAAGGGCTGGGAGGTGGCCAACGCCTGGCTCACCGCTGGCCGGGTGATGGTCGCCGCCAACTGCGTGGGCCAGGCCCAGCGTGCCCTCGACCTGTCGTTGCAATGGGCCGCCGACCGCAAGCAGTTCGGCCAGGCCATCGGCAGTTACCAGGGGGTGTCGTTCAAGCTGGCCGACATGGCCACGCAGATTCGCGCTGCGGAAATGCTCACCCTGCACACCGCCTGGAAGATGGACCAGGGCAGCATGACTGACGGTGAGGCCGGCATGGCCAAGCTGTTCGCCAGCGAGGTGCTCGGCAAGGTAGCTGACGAAGCCGTGCAGATCTTCGGCGGCATGGGCCTGATGGATGAAGGGCCGGTCGAGCGCATCTGGCGCAACGCACGCATCGAGCGCATCTGGGAGGGCACCTCGGAAATCCAGCGGCACATCATCGCCCGCGAACTGCTGCGCCCGCTGCTGCGCTGAACGCCAGGAGAACACCCATGTCGCATTCGATTCGTGACAACCTCAAACGCCTGCTGGCACCCCGGCACCTGGCCTTCGTTGGCGGGCGCAGCATGGCGCGGGCGCTCAAGCGCTGCGCCGAAGGTGGCTTTGGCGGCGAGCTGTGGCTGGTCAACCCGCAGCATGACAGCCTCGAAGGCATCCCCTGCGTGGCGCGGGTGGCCGACTTGCCCTATGCCCCGGACGCGGTGTTTATCGCCACCAACCGCGAACTGACCCTGCAGTGCGTTGCCGAGCTGGCTGCCCGCGGCGCCGGTGGCGCCATCTGCTATGCCTCGGGCTTTGCCGAAAGCGGCGAGGAGGGCCGCCAGCTGCAGCAGCGTCTGCTCGCCGCTGCCGGCAACATGGCCTTGCTCGGCCCCAACTGCTACGGCCTGCTCGACTACCTGCACGGCGCTGCCCTGTGGCCGGTGGCCCATGGTGGCCAGCAGGTGGAGAAGGGCGTGGCGATCCTCACCCAGAGCGGCAACTTCGCCTACAACCTGTCGATGAGCGACCGCTCGCTGCCGGTGGCCTACATGGCCTCGGTCGGCAACCAGGCACAACTGGGCGTGGCCGAGCTGATGGACGTGCTGCTCGACGACCCACGGGTAACTGCCATCGGCCTGCACCTGGAAGGCCTGAAGAACGTGCCGAGCTTCGCTCGTGCCGCCTGCAAGGCATTACAACAGGGCACGCCGATCATTGCGCTAAAGACCGGCGTGTCGCAGATCGGTGCTGAACTGGCGCTCAGCCATACCAGCTCGCTGTCCGGCTCCGATGCCTTGTACGACAGCCTGTTCCAGCGCCTGGGCGTGATCCGCGTCAGTGGCCCGGTGAGCTTCGTTGAAACCCTCAAGGCCGCCGCCTGTGGGCGCTTGCCGGTGAATGGCGAGCTGATCGCCCTGGCCTGTTCCGGTGGCGATGCCGGCTTGATCGCCGACTATGCCGAGCGCAACCAACTGGTCCTGCCGAAGCTTGAACACGGGCAGGTGGCGCAGTTGGCCGAGGTGCTGCCTGCCTATGCCAACCTGGTCAACCCGCTGGACTTCACTACTGCCATCTGGGGTGATGCAGCGGCCCTGCAACGCATGCTCGACAGCACCCTGAGCGGCGCTGCCGACGCGGCCATGCTGGTGCTGGACTATCCGGCGGCGTTCACTGGCGAACGCAAGGAATGCGACCTGCTGCTGACGCTGTACTGCGATGCGCTGGAACGCCACGGCAAGATCGGCTTCGTCACTTCGGCGTTCCCGGAACTGTTGCCCGCCTGCGCGCGCGAGCGCTTGCACGCGCGTGGCATCGCCGCCCTGCAGGGCGTGGAGGATGGCCTGGCAGCCTGGGGCCGCATCGTCGCCTACCAGCGCAACCGCCAGCGTCTGCTGGAGCAGGGTGAGGCAGCGCGGGTGCCGCTGTGCCCGCAGGCTCTCCCAGGCGAGAGCCGTCTGCTGGACGAATGGCAATCCAAGCAAGCCCTGCGTGCCTTCGGCCTGCCGGTACCGGCAGGGGTACTGAGTACACCCGACCGCGCTGTGGCAGACGCCGTCCATGTTGGTTACCCGCTGGTATTGAAGGCGGTCAGCGCGCAGTTGCCGCACAAGACTGAAGCCGGTGCGGTGGCGCTGAACCTGCGCGATGCCGCCGCCCTCGAGGTTGCGCTGGTGCAGATGCGCCAGCGCATCGCCGCCTACGCCCCACAGGTAGCGTTCGACCAGGTGCTGCTCGAACCGATGGCCGAGCCGCCGCTGGCCGAACTGATCGTCGGCATCAAGCGCGAGCACGACTTCGCCCTGGCCCTGGTGATCGGCGCCGGCGGCGTGTTGGTCGAGCTGCTCAAGGACAGTGTCAGCCTGTTGCTGCCTACCACCGACAACGCCATCCGCGCCGCGCTGCTCAGCCTGCGTAGCGCCAGCCTGCTGCAAGGCTTCCGTGGCCGCCCGGCGGCTGACCTGGACGCATTGGTTGCGGCTATCCGCGCGGTGGCCGACTACGCCTGCGAAAACGCCGGGCAACTGCTGGAGCTGGATGTGAACCCATTGATGGTCGGTGCCCACGGCACCACTGCGGTCGACGCGCTGATTCGCCTCGGCCAGGCGCAAGGAGTACGACATGAATAAGCACACCCGGACCGCCGGCCAGGCATTGGTGCGCCTGTTGGCCAACTACGGCGTGGAGACGGTATTCGGCATCCCCGGCGTGCACACCCTGGAACTGTACCGTGGCCTGCCGGGCAGCGGCATCCGCCATGTACTGACCCGCCACGAGCAGGGCGCCGGCTTCATGGCCGACGGCTATGCCCGGGTAAGCGGCAGACCGGGGGTGTGCTTCGTCATCACCGGCCCGGGCGTGACCAATGCCGCCACCGCCATCGGCCAGGCCTATGCCGACTCCATCCCGATGCTGGTGATCTCCAGCGTCAACCACACCGCCAGCCTGGGCAAGGGCTGGGGCTGCCTGCACGAAACCCAGGACCAGCGCGCCATGACCGCGCCGATTACCGCGTTTTCCGCCGTGGCCCTGCGCGGCGACGACCTGCCCGAACTGATCGCCCGCGCCTGGGCCGTGTTCGACAGCGAACGGCCGCGCCCGGTGCACATCTCGGTGCCGCTGGACGTGCTGGCCGCGCCGGTCAGTCGTGACTGGAGCGCTGAGGTAGTGCGCCGTCCCGGGCGAGGCCGGCCGTGCCGCGAAACCCTTGACCAGGCTGCCTTGAAACTGGCAGCGGCCAAGCGGCCGATGATCATCGCAGGTGGTGGTGCCTTGCACGCGGCCGAGCAACTGGCGCAGTTGAGCACCCGGCTGGCGGCGCCGCTGTTCACCAGTGTGGCCGGCAAGGGGCTGCTGCCGCCCGAGGCCCCCCTGAATGCAGGCGCTTGCCTGTGCGTCGAGCCCGGCTGGCAACTGATCAGCCAGGCCGATGTGGTGCTGGCAGTGGGTACCGAAATGGCCGACACCGACTTCTGGCGCGAGCGCCTGCCGATCACCGGCCAGTTGCTGCGCGTGGACATCGACCCGCGCAAGTTCAACGACTTCTACCCCTGTGCCATAGCCCTGCACGGCGATGCCCGGCAAACCCTGGCCGGCCTGCTCGAACACCTGCCGGAACTCGAACGTGACCCGGCCCAGGCCAGCGAAGCGGTGGCCAACCTGCGCCAGGCCATCCGCAATGGGCATGCACCGCTGCAGGCCGTGCACCAGGCAATCCTCGACCGCATTGCCGCCGTACTGCCCGACGATGCCTTCATCAGCAGCGACATGACCCAGTTGGCCTACACCGGCAACTACGCCTTCGCCAGCCGGGCGCCGCGCAGCTGGCTGCACCCCACCGGCTACGGCACCCTCGGCTACGGCTTGCCGGCCGGCATCGGCGGCATGTTCGCCAGTGACCACCGCCCAGGCTTGGTGCTGGTGGGCGATGGCGGCTTCCTCTACACCGCCCAGGAACTGGCCACGGCAGTCGAGGAACTGGAGCGACCGCTGGTCGTGCTGTTGTGGAACAATGACGCCCTTGGCCAGATCCGCGACGACATGCTCGGCCTGGACATCGAGCCGGTCGGGGTACTGCCGCGCAACCCGGATTTCATCGGCCTGGCCCGTGCCTTCGGTTGCACGGTGCGCCAGCCGCGTGACCTGGACGCGCTGCAGGCCGATCTGGCCAACGGTTTCGCCACCTCCGGCGTCACTTTTATCGAACTCAAACACACCTGCGTCTGCTAAGCCGCAGACACCACGAACAACAAGAGAAACCACCATGCCATTTCGCCGTACCCTCCTGGCTGCATCCCTCGCTCTGCTGATCACTGGCCAGGCCCCGCTATACGCCGCACCGCCTCTGTCGATGGACAACGGCACCACGGCCCTGACCGTGCAGAACAGCAACGCCTGGGTCGAAATCAGTGCTGGCGCGCTACAACACAACATCCGTACCTTGCAGGCCGAGCTGGGTGGCAAGTCCAAGCTGTGCGCCGTGCTCAAGGCCGACGCCTATGGCCACGGTATCGGCCTGGTGATGCCGTCGATCATCGCCCAGGGCGTGCCCTGCGTGGCGGTGGCCAGCAATGAGGAGGCCCGCGTGGTTCGCGCCAGCGGCTTCACCGGGCAACTGGTGCGGGTACGCCTGGCCAGCCTCAGCGAAGTGGAAGATGCCCTGCAGTACGACATGGAAGAACTGGTCGGCAGCGCCGAATTCGCCCGGCAGCTCGATGCCATCGCCGAACGCCACGGCAAGACCCTGCGCATCCATATGGCGCTCAACTCCAGTGGCATGAGCCGCAACGGCGTGGAAATGACCACCTGGTCCGGCCGTGGCGAAGCGCTGCAGATCACTGACCAGAAGCACCTCGAGCTGGTCGCGCTGATGACCCACTTCGCCGTGGAAGACAAGGACGATGTGCGCAAAGGCCTGGCAGCGTTCAACGAGCAGACCGACTGGCTGATCAAGCACGCGAAACTTGATCGCAGCAAGCTCACCCTGCACGCCGCCAACTCCTTCGCTACGCTGGAAGTGCCGGAAGCACGCCTGGACATGGTGCGCACCGGTGGTGCGCTGTTCGGCGACACGGTGCCGACGCATACCGAATACCAACGAGTCATGCAGTTCAAGTCGCACGTGGCGGCGGTGCACAGCTACCCGGCAGGCAACACCGTCGGTTACGACCGCACCTTTACCCTGGCGCGTGATTCGCGCCTGGCCAACATTACCGTCGGCTACTCCGATGGCTACCGCCGGGTGTTCACCAACAAGGGCCATGTGCTGATCAACGGCCACCGTGTACCGGTGGTGGGCAAGGTGTCGATGAACACCTTGATGGTCGACGTCACCGACTTCCCCGATGTGAAGGGGGGCAACGAAGTGGTGCTGTTCGGCAAACAGGCCGGGGGTGAGATCACCCAGGCCGAGATAGAGGAAATCAACGGCGCGCTGCTCGCCGACCTTTACACCGTATGGGGCAGTTCCAACCCGAAGATTCTCGTCGACTGAAACCGCCAATGAAGGGAGATTGCCATGCGCTACGCCAAGCTCACTCAACGCATCGCCGGCGATGGGGCCGCTGCCTGGGATATCCACTACCGCGCCCTGGCGCTGCAGGCCGAGGGCAAGGATATCCTGCTGCTGTCGGTGGGTGACCCGGACTTCGACACCCCTGCGCCAATCGTCGAGGCGGCCATCGGCAGCCTGCGGGCAGGCCACACCCATTACGCCGATGTGCGCGGCAAGCTGGCGCTGCGACAGGCCATCGCCAAGCGTCACCGGCAGCGCAGCGGCCAGGCCGTCGATGCCGACCAGGTGACAGTGCTGGCGGGGGCCCAGTGTGCGCTGTACTGCGTGGCCCAGTGCGTGCTCGACCCGGGTGACGAGGTGATTGTCGCCGAGCCCATGTACGTGACCTATGAGGCAGTGTTCGGTGCCTGTGGCGCCAAGGTGGTGCCTGTTCCGGTCAAGCCGGAGAACGGCTTTCGGGTGTGCCCGCGTGATGTGGCTGCGCGCATCACCCCGCGTACCCGCGCCCTGGCCCTGAACAGCCCGCACAACCCCTCCGGGGCGAGCCTGCCGCGCGCCACCTGGGAAGCGCTGGCCGAGCTGTGCATCGCCCACGATTTGTGGCTGATCTCCGATGAGGTGTACAGCGAGCTGCTGTACGACGGCGAGCATGTCAGCCCCGGCAGCCTGCCGGGCATGGCCGAACGCACCGTCACCCTCAACAGCCTGTCGAAGTCGCATGCCATGACCGGCTGGCGGGTGGGCTGGGTAGTCGGTTCGACCGAACTGGCCACTCACCTGGAAAACCTCGCCCTGTGCATGTTGTACGGCTCGCCCGACTTCATCCAGGATGCCGCCGTGGTGGCACTGGAGCAGCAACTGCCCGAGCTCGACATCATGCGCGAGGCCTATCGCCAGCGCCGCGACCTGGTTTGCGAGCAGTTGGCCGGCTGCCCGGGCATCAAGGTGCTCAAGCCCGATGGCGGTATGTTCGTGATGGTCGACATCCGCGAGACCGGCCTCAGCGCCCAGGCCTTCGCCGATCGCCTGCTCGATAGCCAGGGCGTGTCGGTGCTCGCCGGCGAAGCCTTCGGCCCCAGCGCTGCAGGGCATATCCGCCTGGGCCTGGTACTGGGTAACGAGGCCTTGGCCGACGCTTGCCGGCGCATCGCCCGCTGCGCCGCCGCACTGATGCAGGGGCAGGCCCATGCGTGAGTATGCGCGGCTGTATATCGATGGTGCCTGGCGGGTACCGGGCGGGGAGGGCATGGCCGAGGTGATCGATCCGGCTACCGAGCAGGTCATCGGCCGCGTGCCGCTGGGCGCCGAGGCCGATGTCGAACGGGCAGTGATGGCCGCGCGGCGGGCCTTCGATGGCTGGGCACGCACTCCGTCCAGCGTGCGTGCCGGGTACATAACGGCGCTGGCTGCACAGCTTAGGAACCGCGCGGCAGAAATGGCGTCGGTCATCACCGACGAACTGGGCATGCCGGTGCAGTGGTGCCAGGCGGTGCAGGTCGAGGGCCCGATCGCCGGGCTGGAGCAGTACGCCGGACTGGCCGGGCTGATGGATGAGGTGCGCGAAGTTGGTAACTCGCTGGTGTACCGCGAGGCTGTTGGCGTGTGCGCGTTCATCAACCCGTGGAACTACCCGCTGCACCAGATGATTGGCAAGCTGGCACCGGCCCTGGCCGCTGGGTGCACGGTGGTGGTCAAGCCGAGCCAGGAAACGCCGCTGCATGCGTTCATGCTGGCCGAGATGATCGAGGCCATCGGCCTGCCGGCCGGGGTATTCAACCTGGTCAGCGGGCCGGGGGCCAAGGTCGGCGAGGCTCTGGCCCGGCACCCGCAGGTGGACATGGTGTCATTCACTGGCTCCACCGGCGCCGGGGTGCGCGTGGCCCAGGCGGCCGCGCCGACAGTGAAGCGGGTGTGCCTGGAGCTGGGCGGCAAATCGCCGCTGCTGATCACCGCTGACGCCGACCTGCACGCGGCGGTGCGCCATGGCGTGCAGGACGTGATGATCAACTCGGGGCAGACCTGCACGGCCCTGACCCGCATGCTGCTGCCGGCCAGCCGCTACGCCGAGGCGCTGGAGATTGCCGAGGCCGAGACCCGTACGCTGGTCATGGGCGACCCGCGTGACCCGGCCAGCTTCCTCGGGCCGATGTGTTCGGCAAGCCAGCGGCGTACCGTGCTCGACTACATTCGCTTGGGGCAGGAGGAGGGCGCGCGCCTGCTGTGCGGCGGCGACACGCCAGCCGGCTTCGAGCGCGGCTTCTACGTGGCGCCGACGTTGTTCGCCGATGTCGACAACCGCATGCGCATCGCCCAGGAGGAAATCTTCGGCCCGGTGCTGTGCCTGATTCCCTATGCCGACGAGGCCCAGGCGTTGGCCCTGGCCAATGATTCGCCGTTCGGCCTGTCCAGCGCGGTGTGGGCCGGTAGCCGCGAGCACGGCCTGGCCCTGGCGCGGCAGATACGCGCCGGGCAGTGCTTCATCAACGGTGGCGGGTTCAACTACCAGGCGCCGTTTGGTGGCTACAAACAGTCGGGCAACGGGCGCGAGTGGGGCGAGGAGGGCCTGGCCGAGTTTGTCGAGGTGAAAGCGGTGCAGTGCTGAGCCACAGCTGGAAGACAACCTGTTTTGTGTGAGGAGAATGTTTGTGAATGTACTGATCGTCCACGCTCACCCCGAGCCGCAATCGTTCACCGCTGCGCTGCGTGACCAGGCCGTGGAAACCTTCCGCGCCCAGGGCCACCAGGTGCAGGTCAGTGACTTGTACGCCATGGGCTGGAACCCGGTGGCCAGTGCCGATGATTTCACCCAACGCGAGAACCCCGAGTACCTGGTGTATGCCCTGGAGCAGCGCCAGGGGGTCAAGCGTGGTGCCATTGCCGCGGATATCCAGCAGGAGCTGGACAAGCTGCTGTGGGCCGACTTGCTGGTGCTGAACTTCCCGATCTTCTGGTTCTCGGCGCCGGCCATGCTCAAGGGCTGGATCGACCGGGTGCTGGTGTCGGGGGTGTGCTATGGCGGCAAGCGCTTCTACGACCAGGGCGGGTTGGCGGGCAAGAAGGCGCTGGTGTGCGTGACCCTGGGCGGGCGCGAGCACATGTTTGGTGACGGGGCGATTCACGGGCCGTTGGAGGACATGCTGCGGCCGATCTTGCGCGGCACGCTGGCCTACGTGGGCTTCGAGGTGCTGCCGCCGTTCGTGGCCTGGCATGTACCGTACATCAGTGACGAGGCGCGGCAGGGCTTTTTGCAGCAGTACCGACAGCGCCTGGAGCAGCTCTCGGACGACCAGCCTCTGGTGTTCCCGCGCCTGGAGCAGTTCGATGAGGCGCTGTACCCGCTGACCTGACCTTTCTCCTGTGCCAGCCACTGGGGCCGCGTTGCGGCCCTTTCGCGACACAAGGCCGCTCCTACAGGATCCGCGCACCCTGTAGGAGCGGCCTTGTGTCGCGAAAGGGCTGCAAAGCAGCCCCAGAATTCTGTCGGCATACGACATTCTGCCACCTGCCAAAAAACGACCACCCACACATTCGGGGTATGTCCCCCTTCGGCAAATCCCTCGATAGTGCCTGCATCGGCTCGATCCCGAGCATTCACACGATGGAGTTGCCATGCGCAAGGTACTGAAGGTGATTGGCGGTCTGCTGCTGGCGTCTGGCGCCAGCCTGGCCCAGGCGGCAGAGGTGGACAGCGGTAACACGTTGCGGTTGTACAACTGGACCGACTATATCGGCGAAACCACCCTGGCCGACTTCGAGAAGGCCACCGGCATCAAGGTCATCTACGACACCTTCGACGGCTACGAAACGGTACAGACCAAACTGCTCACCGGCCGCTCCGGCTACGACCTGGTCATGCTCAACGCTGCCCTGGTACCCCCGCTGATCAGCGCCGGAGTGTTCCAGGCGCTGGACAAGCAGCAACTGCCCAGCTGGCGCAATCTCGACCAGCAGGTGGTGAACAACCTGCAAGGCTACGACCCTGGCCTGAAATACTCGGCGCCCTACACCTGGGGCAGCTCGGGAGTGACCTACAACGTCGACAAGATAGCCGCGCGCATGCCCGATGCCCCCATCGGCTCGCTGGCCATGCTGTTCGATCCCCGGATCGTCTCGCGCTTCGCCGACTGCGGCGTCACCCTGATGGACGCGCCGACCGAAGTCATCCCGCTGGCCCTGCAGTACCTGGGCAAGGACCCACGCAGCGCATCGCCGGCCGACCTCAAGGCGGCCGAACAGCTGCTGCTGGGCATTCGCCCGTACATTCGCAAGTTCGACTCGGTCAACTACCTCACCAGCCTTCCCAACGGCGATGTCTGCCTGGCCCTGACCTGGTCTGGTGACTACGCCACCGCCCAGGCCCGCGCGGTTGAAGCGAAGAAGGACATCAAGCTGTCGTTCTTCATCCCCCGGGAAGGCTCGCTGATCTGGTTCGACAACCTGTACATCCCCAAGGATGCGCCGCACGCGGCCAACGCCCACCGCTTCATCGAGTTCCTGCTGCAGCCGCAGACCATGGCCAAGGTCACCGACTACATCCACTACGCCAACAGCAACGCCGCCGCCACTGCGCTGGTGCGCGACGAGATCCGCCAGAACCCGGCCATCTACCCCGACGCGCAAACCCGCGAGCGCCTGTTCGCGCAGAAAACCCAGAGCCCGAAGGACATGCGTGCCATCACCCGGGTCTGGAGCACGGTCAAGACCGGTTTCTGAACACTGCCCAACGATCACTGCCAAGGAGCTGCTCATGGCCACCCCAAGCAAAGCGTTCGCCATTGCCCACGACCCGCTGGTGGAAGCCGACAAGGCCCACTACATGCACGGCTACCACGTGTTCGACGAGCACCGCGAGCAAGGTGCGCTGAACATCGTTGCCGGCGAGGGCGCTTACATTCGCGATACCCACGGCAACCGCTTCCTCGATGCCGTCGGCGGCATGTGGTGCACCAACATTGGCCTGGGCCGCGAGGAAATGGCCTTGGCTATCGCCGACCAGGTACGCCAGTTGGCCTATTCCAACCCGTTCTCCGACATGGCCAACGATGTGGCGATCCAGCTGTGTCAGAAGCTCGCGCAGCTGGCGCCGGGCGACCTGAACCATGTGTTCCTCACCACCGGCGGCTCGACCGCGGTCGATACGGCCTACCGGCTGATCCAGTACTACCAGAACTGCCGTGGCAAGCCGCACAAGAAGCACATCATCGCCCGTTACAACGCCTACCACGGCTCCACCGCCCTGACCATGTCGATTGGCAACAAGGCCGCCGACCGGGTGCCGGAGTTCGACTACGCCCACCCGCTGATCCACCATGTATCCAACCCCAACCCGTACCGCGCTCCGGACGACATGGACGAGGCGGAGTTCCTCGACTTCCTGGTCGCCGAGTTCGAGGACAAGGTCCTCTCGCTGGGCGCCGACAACGTCGCGGCATTCTTCGCCGAGCCGATCATGGGCTCGGGCGGGGTGATCATTCCGCCCAAGGGCTACTTCCAGCGCATGTGGCAGCTGTGCCAGACCTACGACATCCTGTTCGTCGCCGACGAAGTGGTGACCTCGTTCGGGCGCCTGGGCACCTTCTTTGCCAGCGAGGAACTGTTCGGCATCACTCCCGACATCATCACTACCGCCAAGGGCCTGACCTCGGCCTACCTGCCGCTGGGGGCGTGCATCTTCTCCGAACGCATCTGGCAGGTGATCGCCGAGCCGGGCAAGGGCCGCTGCTTCACCCACGGCTTCACCTACAGTGGCCACCCGGTGTGCTGCACCGCGGCGCTGAAGAACATCGAGATCATCGAGCGCGAGCAATTGCTGGAACACGTCAGGGACGTCGGCGGCTATCTGGAGCAACGCCTGCAGAGCTTGCGCGAGCTGCCGCTGGTGGGGGATGTGCGCTGCATGAAGCTGATGGCTTGTGTCGAGTTCGTTGCCGACAAGGCCAGCAAGGCGCTGTTCGCCGACGAGGTGAACATCGGTGAACGCATTCATCGCAAGGCCCAGGCCAAGGGGCTGCTGGTGCGGCCGATCATGCACCTGAACGTGATGTCGCCGCCGTTGATCGTCACCCATGAGCAAGTAGACGAGATCGTCGAAACCCTGCGCCAGTGCATCATCGAAACTGCGTGCGAACTCGCAGCGCTTGGCCTGTACCAGGGCCGATGAACCTGGCGCAAAGGGCTGTGCGCGGGCGTGCCCGGCAGGCTAGACTGCCGGGCATGACCCAGGCCTCTCCCGACACTCCGCTTACCCTTTCACTGGGCGCGCTGCAGCAATGGCATGCGGCGCTGCAACGCGCGCTGGCGCACAGCGAAACGCCCGAGGCGCTGGCGTATGTGGCGGCTGCCATCGGCCAGCTGGGGCAGGTGGAATCGATGATGATCAGCCTCGAGTGCCAGGGGCGGGCACCGCAACTGCTGTACCAGCAAGGCATTCCCGACTTGCACCGCGCTGCCGTGCTGGAACGCTACTTCAGCGCCGGATACCTGCTTGACCCGTTCTGCCTGGCCGTGCAAGGCGGCCTGGCCGAGGGTTTCTACCACCTGCAGGAAATCGCCCCCGACAACTTCTTCGACAGCGATTATTACAAGGCCTATTACCTGGGCACGGGTTGCATCGAGGACAGCTACTACATCGTCGACCTCAGTGCTGGGCGCAAGTTGTCGCTGAGCCTGTTCCAGGGCTGCAGCGGCAGGCGCCTGAGCGCCGGGCAGATCGACCTGCTGCGTGCGCTGGAACCGATGGTGCGCGAACTGCTGGTGCGCTATGCGCGGTATCACCTGGAGCCCGGCCTTGCACCAGCCGAGCGTGGCAGCCTGCAGGCGGCTTTCGACAGTTTCGGCTGCCAGGTGCTGACCGACCGTGAGCGGGAGGTGGCGCACATGATCTTGCGTGGGCATTCGGTGAAGTCCACCGCGCTGGAGCTGGGCATCTCGCCGGAAACGGTGCGCATGCACCGAAAGAATCTGTACCTGAAGCTGGAGATCAACTCGCAGTCGGAGTTGTTTGCGCGGTTTATCGACTGGCTGCGCGGCGATCACCTGGCGGTCTAGCAGCAAAGGAGCAACTGCCTTGCTCACTATTTGAAAGCTGGCGCGATCCCTGTGGGAGCGGGTTTACCCGCGAAGGATGCGACGCGGTGCATGGCACCGGCTTCGCCGGTGTTCGCGGGTAAACCCGCTCCCACAGGTACAGCGCTGCCCCCCAATAATCCTCAGCCCCTCCCTTTAGCCAGATAGGCCGCAAACTCCGCCTCCGGCACCATGCTGCCACCGGTCCCCCACACCAAGTGCGTGGCCCGCTCCATGCGCCCGGTCGACAGGCCCATGCGTGCCAGGTACTCAGGCGATTCAAGCACCTTGACCATGCCCGGCATCCCCGCCAGCGCCGAAGGTTCCAGCCGAGCATTCTCCTGGTCATGGGCCAGCACCAATAGCCGGTACAGCGCCTCGTCGCTGACCGTGTAATAGCCATCGAGCAAACGCTGCATCGCCTTGCCGACAAAGCCGGAAGGGCGGCCTACCGCCAGGCCGTCGGCGGCGGTCAGGTTGTCGATGCCAAAGTCCTGCACACTGGTGGCGTCATGCAAACCGCTATACACCCCCAGGAACATGCAGGGCGAGTGGGTGGGTTCGGCGAAGATGCAGTGCACATGGTCGCCCCAGATCAGCTTCAGGCCGAACGCCACGCCACCTGGGCCACCGCCTACCCCGCAGGGCAGGTAGACGAACAATGGGTGCTCGGCATCCACCTTGATGCCCACGGTTTCGAACTGGCCGGCCAACCGCCCGGCCGCTACGGCATAGCCGAGGAACAGGTGCGGCGAGTTCTCGTCGTCCACGAAGTAGCAGCTCGGGTCGGTCGCCGCCTGCTGGCGCCCTTGCTCCACCGCTACGCTGTAGTCGCTTTCGTACTCGACCACGCTGACGCCATGGGCGCGCAGTTTGTCTTTCTTCCACTGGCGGGCATCGGCCGACATGTGCACGGTGGCCTGGAAACCCAGCCGGGCGCTCATGATGCCGATCGACAGGCCGAGGTTGCCGGTCGAGCCGACCGCAACCTTGTACTGGCTGAAGAATTGCCGGGCCTGGTCGCTGGCCAGTACCCGGTAATCGCTTTCGAGGTTGATCAGGCCAGCCGCCAGGGCCAGGTCTTCGGCATGCTTGAGCACTTCATGAATACCGCCGCGGGCCTTGATCGAACCAGAGATCGGCAGCTCGCTGTCGGCCTTGAGCCAGAGTGCACCGCTGGCTGGCAGGCCCGCTGCCTGCAGCAATGTGGCGTGCAGGGTGGGTAGCGGGCGCAGCGGTGACTCGATGATGCCGCCGGCGGCGGTGGTATCCGGGAACACGCTGGCCAGGTACGGGGCAAAGCGTGTCAGCCGGGCACTGGCGGCACTGACGTCGGCGGCGCTCAGGCCGACATCGGCCAGGGCCTGGGCGGCAGGGGCGATGTGCGGGTTGAACCAGCTGGTTTCGCGCAGGGCCACCAGGTCCTCGATCAGGGGATGGGAGCTGCACCATGCCTGCAGTGTCTTGCCGTGAATCATGCTGGTTTTTCCTGTTGGTTGATGATGGCTGAAGGGGGGGGCACAAGGGGCTCATTTGGCCTGCTGCGCAATCAACGCCAGGCAGCGCTGCACGATCGGGCTCACATCGCCCTTGCGCCGGCTGAGGATGATCGGGCTGACGGCGCCGCTGTCGAGCAGGCTTACATATTCGATATCGGTGCGGTGCTGCTGCTGCACCGACGCCGGCACCAGGGTCACGCCTACACCAACGGCCACCAGGCCAATGGCGGTCTGCAGTTCGTTGGCCCACTGGCTGACGCGGATGCTCATGCCGTGGTGGGCGAACAGCGCCAGCACATGGTCGGCATAACTGGGCCTGGGGTTGGCCGGGTAGAGGATGAACGCCTCGCCAGCCAGCTGAGCAAGTGTAAGCGGGCTGCTCGCCAGCGGGTGGCCCTTGGGCAGCACGGCCACCAACGGGTCCTCGCGCAGCACTTGCTGGTGTATGGCTGGGTCATCGATGCGAATGCGCCCGAAGGCGATATCGATGCGTCCGCTTTTCAGCGCCTCCACCTGCTGCAGCGTGGTCATCTCGTTCAGGCCCAGTTCCAGTTCGCTGTCCTGGCGCAGTTCGCGGATCAGCTCCGGCAGCACCGTGTACAGGGTCGAGGGGGCGAAGCCGATCCCCAGCCACTGGCGCTGGCCTTGGCCGATGCGGCGGGTGTTGTCGCTGATGTTCTCCAACTGCTGCAGCACAGTGCAGCTTTGCTCGTAAAAGAAGCGACCCGCTTCGGTCAGCCGCAGCGGGCGCTCGCGCACTACCAGCAACGTGCCGAGCTGGTCCTCTAGCTGGCTGATCTGTCGGCTCAGCGGTGGCTGGGCAATGTGCAGCAGCTCGGCGGCGCGAGTGAAGTTCAGGGTTTCGGCCAGGACCTTGAAGTAACGCAGGTGGCGCAGCTCCATCAGACCTCCAGGGTATGGTGGGAGATTCATTCGATATTGGACGGCTATCAGGGTCTCGCGCAATCCTTGGACAAGCAAGTAAATGCACCACTCGGGCCTGCGGCTGGCAGCCCGAAATAACGGGACCTGGCTACAATGACAAGCGCGCTGATTGAACGTATCGAAGCAATTATCGTCGACCTGCCGACCATTCGCCCGCACAAGCTGGCGATGCACACCATGCAGCAGCAGACCCTGGTGGTATTGCGTGTTCGCTGCAGCGATGGCGTGGAAGGCATCGGCGAGGCCACCACCATCGGCGGCCTGGCCTATGGCTACGAAAGCCCCGAGGGCATCAAGGCCAACATCGATGCGCACCTGGCGCCGGCGCTGATCGGCCTGCCGGCAGACAACATCAACGCTGCCATGCTCAAGCTGGACAAGCTGGCCAAGGGCAACACCTTTGCCAAGTCGGGTATCGAGAGCGCCTTGCTCGATGCCCAGGGCAAGCGCCTGGGCCTGCCGGTCAGCGAACTGCTGGGCGGTCGCGTGCGCGACAGCCTGGAAGTGGCCTGGACCTTGGCCAGCGGCGATACCGCCCGCGACATCGCCGAAGCCCGGCACATGCTGGAGATCCGCCGCCACCGGGTGTTCAAGCTGAAGATCGGCGCCAATCCGCTGGCCCAGGACCTCAAGCACGTGGTGGCGATCAAGCGCGAGCTGGGCGACAGCGCCAGCGTGCGGGTCGATGTCAACCAATACTGGGACGAGTCCCAGGCCATCCGTGCCTGCCAGGTGCTCGGCGACAACGGTATCGACCTGATCGAGCAACCGATTTCGCGCATCAACCGCAGCGGCCAGGTGCGCCTGAACCAGCGCAGCCCGGCGCCGATCATGGCCGACGAGTCGATCGAAAGCGTCGAGGACGCCTTCAGCCTGGCCGCGGACGGTGCGGCCAGCATCTTCGCCCTGAAAATCGCCAAGAACGGCGGCCCGCGCGCCGTGCTGCGCACCGCGCAAATCGCAGAGGCCGCCGGCATTGCCCTGTATGGCGGGACCATGCTCGAAGGCTCGATCGGCACCCTGGCCTCGGCCCATGCCTTCCTGACCCTGCGTGAGCTCACCTGGGGCACCGAGCTGTTCGGGCCGCTGCTGCTGACCGAAGAAATCGTCAACGAGCCACCGCAGTACCACGACTTCCAGTTGCACATTCCACGCACCTCAGGCCTGGGCCTGACCCTGGACGAACAGCGCCTGGCGCGCTTCGCCCGCCGCTGAATCGCGAGGGCTGAAAGAACACACAACCCCTGTGGGAGCGGCTTTAGCCGCGAAGCAGGCGACGCGGTGGATGGCACGGGCTTCGCCTGTGTTCGCGCCAAATCAGAGAAAGGAGATACCAGCATGCTGTTCCACGTGAAGATGACCGTGAAACTGCCGGTCGACATGGACCCGGCCAAGGCCGCCCAGCTCAAGGCCGACGAGAAGGAACTGGCCCAGCGCCTGCAGCGCGAAGGCACCTGGCGCCACCTGTGGCGCATTGCCGGGCACTACGCCAACTACAGCGTGTTCGATGTGCCCAGCGTCGAGGCGCTGCACGACACCTTGATGCAGCTGCCACTGTTCCCGTACATGGACATCGAGGTCAACGGCCTGTGCCGGCACCCCTCGTCGATCCACAGCGACGACCGCTGAGTCGCACCTGTCTACCTGACAAGAACAAGATGAGGTAAGCACGATGACCGTGAAAATTTCCCACACTGCCGATGTTCAGGCGTTCTTCAAGGAAGTGGCCGGCCTGGGCCATGCCGAAGGCAACCCCCGCTTCAAGCAGATCGTCCTGCGTGTGCTGCAGGACACTGCGCGGTTGATCGAAGACCTGGAAATCACCGAGGACGAGTTCTGGCATGCCGTCGACTACCTCAACCGCCTGGGTGCCCGTAACGAAGCCGGCCTGCTGGCTGCGGGCCTGGGCATCGAGCACTTCCTCGACCTCCTGCAGGACGCCAAGGACGCCGAGGCCGGGCTGAGCGGCGGTACCCCGCGCACCATCGAAGGCCCGTTGTATGTGGCGGGGGCGCCGCTGGCGCAAGGCGAAGTGCGCATGGACGACGGCAGCGACCCGGGCGTGGTGATGTTCCTCCAGGGCCAGGTGTTCGATGCCGACGGCAAGCCGTTGGCCGGCGCCACTGTCGACCTGTGGCACGCCAACACCCAGGGCACCTATTCATACTTCGACTCGACCCAGTCCGAGTACAACCTGCGCCGGCGCATCATCACCGATGCCGAAGGGCGCTACCGCGCGCGTTCCATCGTGCCGTCGGGGTACGGCTGCGACCCGCAGGGGCCAACCCAGGAGTGCCTGGACCTGCTCGGCCGTCACGGCCAGCGCCCGGCGCACGTGCACTTCTTCATCTCGGCGCCGGGGCACCGCCATTTGACCACGCAGATCAACTTTGCCGGTGACCAGTACCTGTGGGATGACTTTGCCTATGCCACCCGTGACGGGCTGATCGGCGAGCTGCGCTTTGTCGAGGATGCTGCGGCGGCGCGTGATCGCGGCGTACAGGGCGAGCGCTTTGCCGAGCTGGCGTTCGACTTTCACCTGCAGGCGGCCAAGGCGCCGGACGCCGAGGCGCGCAGCCACCGCCCGCGTGCGTTGCAAAACAGCTGAGCCCACAGGGTCCCTTACCAATCGATGACGGGTTTTTGCCCGGGCCTTTCCGTGCGGGGAGGGTCCGGGCTTTTTGCTGCCAGGGGCTGGTAATCTAGAATCCGCCTTTTGCCCGAGCCCACCACCATGCTGCCCATCGAACTGCTGGCGACCACCGCCGACCAGGCTCCGCTGATTCGCAACCTCTACCAGTTCTACGCCTACGAGTCCTCCGACTGGGAACAGGAAGACGTGGAAGTGGACGGCCGCTTCTATATCCATGACGAACACCTGCAACGTTACTGGCAGGCCGATGGCTGGGGCGCGTACCTGGTGTTGGCAGATGGCTTCATCGCCGGCTTCGTGCTGGTTGAACGCAGCGAGCTGCCGGGTATCGACGCGTTCGAACTGGCCGATCTGTTCATCCTGAAAAAGTACCGCCGCCAGGGCATCGGCCGGGCGGTGGCGTTGCAGCTGCTGGGCGGCGAGGGCGACTGGCTGCTGCGCTGTTACGCACAGGACGCGCCTGCCGTGGCCTTCTGCAAGGCCGTATTGGCCGAGCTATCGCGCCCGGCGCAGGCGATAGCCCTGGATGACGAACCGGCCTTGCTCAATTTCCTGGTGGCGGGCGGCCGGCACCGGCGAACGAGCGGTTGAAGCAGGTCATGACGCCGGCATAACGGTTTGCGCGCTCCCACAGAGATCGTGCCAGCTTTCAGATATTGAGCAGCGCTCAGCTGTTCCAGTCTGGCGCAAACGCCGGGCTCACCACCCGCTGGTCCTTTGGCAACCCGGCAATCGCCATGCGGTCATCGTCATCCAGTTGCACGTTCAACGCCGCCAGGTTGGCCAGCTGGTTCTCGCGGCTGCCGGCCTTGGGGATCACCGCCACGCCGTCCTGGTCCAGCAACCACTTCAGCGCCACCTGGCTGGGCAGTACGCCATGTTTGCGGGCAATCGCCTGGATCACCGGCTGCGCCGCCGCCTGCCCACGGGCCAGCGGGGTGTAGGCGGTAAGCAGCAGGTCGTGGCGGCGGGCATAGTCCAGCAGCGGTTGCTGGCCGAGTAGCACGTGGTATTCCACCTGGATCGCCGACAATGGCGCGCCCAGGGTTTCCACCACCTGGCGCAGCAACCCCAGCGGGAAGTTGGCCACGCCGATGCTGCGGGCCTTGCCCTCGTCACGCAGCGCTACCAGGGTTTCGATGCTGCGGGCCAGGTCCCAGTCCTGGCCGGGCCAGTGGATGTAGAACAGGTCGACCTGCTCGGTCCCCAGCGCGCGCAGGCTGTCCTCCAGCGACTGGCGCATGGCCTTGGGCGCCAGGCGATCCCACCACACCTTGGTGGTCAGGTGAATCTGCTCGCGTGGCACGTCACTGTCGCGCAGGGCCTGGCCGACGGCGGCTTCGTTGTCATAGGCAGTGGCGGTGTCGATGTGCCGGTAACCCACTTCAAGCGCCTGGCGCACGGCCTGGGTGCACTCGCTGCCAGTCATTGGCCAGGTGCCCAGGCCGATCGCGGGCAGGTTCAGGCCGTTACGGGTGGTGAGCCTTTGCATGTAAATTCCTTGTAGGGTGTGCAGGGTTCGCACTCGATGGTCGGCGATCAGCACGGCACGGGCCATGCGCGTGGAGCGGAAAGTGGTCGATCAGCGAACAGAAACTGCAGCCGACCTGGACAAGCGGCAATTGAACTTCCTTATGCTTCGGTATCTCTTCTAGAATCCGATCTGATGCATCCGCCAGGCAACGCCTGCGCGGCCTTCCCTGGGCGCCGCATCCAGCCGCGCCGTCATCGAGAGTGCCATGAGTTCCAGCACACCGCTGTCCGGAGTCAACCAACCCCTGCGCGGCATCGCCCTGGTGGTGGTGGCGACGTTCCTGTTCGCCAGTCACGATGCCCTGTCCAAGTTCCTCGGCGGCCTGTACCCGATCATCATGGTGGTGTGGGCGCGGTATGTGGTGCACACGTTGCTGATGGCCAGCATTTTCCTGCCCAAGGCCGGGTTCAACGTGCTGCGCACCCGCCGGCCGTTGTTGCAGACGTTACGTGCCCTGAGCCTGCTGAGTACCAGCCTGCTTTTCACCACCGGTCTGCAGTACCTGCCGCTGGCCGAGGCCACGGCGGTCAACTTCCTCGCCCCGGTGCTGGTCACCGCGCTGTCGGCGCCGCTGTTGAAGGAGCGGGTGACGGTGGGACAGTGGGTGGCGGTGGTGATGGGTTTCATCGGCGTGCTGGTGGTGGTGCACCCGGACGGGGCGATGTTCACCCCGGCCATCCTGTATCCGTTCGGTTCGGCGCTGGGCTTTTGCTTCTATCAGTTGCTGACGCGGATCCTGGCAGCGCATGACAGCCCGACCACCAGTAACTTCTATGCGGGGTTATGCAACACCCTGGCGATGAGTGCGCTGGTGCCGTTCTTCTGGGAAATGCCGCGTTGGGACCATGCACTGCTGATGCTGGCGCTGGGTGGCTTTGGCATGACTGCGCACCTGCTGCTGACCCAGGCCTTCCGCCATGCGGCACCGGCGTTGCTGGCACCATTCAGCTATTGCCAGATCGTGTTTGCCGGGCTGCTTGGGTTGGTTGTCTACAGCCAGATGCCGGATACCCTGAGCCTGGTGGGTATCTCGGTAATCTGCCTCAGTGGGCTGGGGGCGGCGTGGATGCAGCGGGGCAAGTGACAACCTGTAGTGGCCTCTTCGCGGGTAAACCCGCTCCCACAGGTCCAGCGCCGTGCCCGAGGGTTGCGCTGTACCTGTGGGAGCGGGTTTACCCGCGAAAGGGCCTTCAAACGCGCCTCTTCAATAAAGCCTGCAACGAATCGTCAAAGTCCCGCAGCGCATCCGCCTGCACCGCTCGCTCATCCTCGACCACCCGCGCCACATTGCCCAGGCGCTTGCTGGCACGCCCTTCAGCGCGGCCGATATAGGTCAGCTGGTCATCGAAGAAGCGCGCTAGCACCCGGCTCTCGATATCCGCACTGGCGAGGCGGCTTTCGGTGTCCAGCAACACGATCACATCCGGGTGGTCGCCCAGCAGCGTGTCCAGGTCGTCATAGAACGTCACTTCAGCGAACTGCTGCGCCAGTGACCGCGCCAGCCAGTCATACGCCTGGCTTTCGCTGCTCAGGGTTGCCACCGACACGCGCTGGCCCTGGGCCGGCGCGGCGGCCAGGGGGCGATGGCTGCCGAGGTATTCGAGAGTCGCTTCGGCGTCACGCCCCAGCAGCACCGCCACCCGTTGGCCGGGCGCCAGGGCGACGCTGGAAATGGCTGTGGCCGAATAGAAGTGCCCGTAGGGCTGCGTGTCGATAGTGGTCGGGCTGGCACAACCGCCGAGGGCGGCCAGCAAGGCAAGCAGGGCAGCGATCATGCCGGTTTTCATGGGAGGCCTCATCGTTCAATGAATGCCGCCATCTTCTGCCCGGGCTGGCCGCAGCGGAACTTGATGGCATTCATGGTGGCTATCGATGAGGTCGATGCATCACTGCGTGGCCATGAACTGCAGGATGCGTTCGCGTAGCCAGCGCTCGGCCGGGTCGTTGTCCTGGGCGCCGCTCCAGACCATCGACAGTTCGGCTTCGTTGATCTCGAACGGCGCCGGGTCGGCGCGCAGGCTACCGTCGTCGGCCAGGGCGCAGGCGGCGTAGTCCGGCACCGTGGCGATCAGCTCGGTGTTGCGCAGCAGGGCGCGCAGGCTGCCGAACTGCGGCACCGCCAGCACCACCTTGCGGCAGCGGCCGATGCGTGCCAGATCGAGATCGATATTGCCGCTCATGTCGCCGGAGAACGACACCATCACATGCGGACGGGCACAGTATTCGTCGAGGGTCAGCGGGCCCGGCCGGTCATCGGCGCGTAGCACCCGCACACCGATGTCGCGCAGCTTGCGGCGCTTGGCGGTGGCCGGCAGGTCTGTGGTGTAGCTCACGCCCACCGAGATCTCGCCGCTGGCCAGCAGCCCCGGCATCAGCAGGAAGTTGGCCCGGCGTACCACCACGCTAATGGCCGGAGCCTCTTCGCGCAGGGCCTGTAACAGGGCAGGGAACAGGCCGAATTCGGCATCGTCCGACAGGCCCAGGCGGAACACGTTGCAGCTGTTGGCCGGGTCGAACTCCCGGGCGCGGCTGATGGCGGCGGAAATCACGTCCATGGCCGGCCCCAGCTCGGCGAAGATCTGCATGGCCCGTGGCGTGGGCTCCATGGCCCGGCCGTTGCGGATCAGCAGCGGGTCGTCGAACAGTTCGCGCAGGCGGGCGAGGGCGGCGCTGACGGTGGACTGGGTGATGAACAGCTTTTCGCCGACGCGGGTCAGGTTGCGTTCGATCATCAGGGCTTCGAACAGTACCAGCAGGTTCATGTCGACGCGGCGCAGGTCGTTGCGGTTCATGAGGGGCGGGTTCCGCATTAGAGGGGGGCGGAGTATTGAAGCATCTGGACAGCCTGGTTGCCTTGTATGGATGTGCCCGCGAAGAGGCCAGTACAGGCGTGCCCCTGACAGAGCCAGGCTATCACCCCTCAATAGCCACTCTATTAGAACTCTGCCCAAGCTCGGCTAGTCTTTCCCCAGGCCCCGCGAATTCCGCGAAAGGGCGGCATGGCAGCACCTGCGTGCAAGACCGCGCCAACCCCGTCGTGACAGCTTCGCAAGCCCCGTGTAGACCTGATGAGGGGTAGCACGAGCCAACGCGCTCGGCTGAAAGAACACCTGGCATAGACCGGAAATCTGGATAACCGACCCAAAGGTACCCGCAGATGTCGAACGAATCGAAATGCCCGTTCCATCAAACCGCAGGTGGCGGCACCACCAATCGTGACTGGTGGCCTGACCAGCTCAACCTGAAAATTCTTCACCAACATTCCTCCAAGTCCGACCCGATGGACCCGGGTTTCGACTATGCCAAGGCGTTCAAGAGCCTCGACTTCCAAGCTCTGAAGAAAGACCTGAACGCCTTGATGACCGACTCCCAGGACTGGTGGCCCGCCGACTTTGGCCACTACGGCCCGCTGTTCATCCGCATGGCCTGGCACAGCGCAGGGACCTACCGCATCGGCGATGGCCGGGGTGGGGCAGGCTCTGGCCAGCAGCGCTTCGCCCCGCTCAACAGCTGGCCGGACAACGTCAGCCTGGACAAGGCCCGGCGCCTGCTGTGGCCGATCAAGCAGAAATACGGCAACAAGATTTCCTGGGCTGACCTGATCGTGCTCACCGGCAACGTCGCCCTTGAATCCATGGGGTTCAAGACCTTCGGCTTCTCTGGCGGGCGTGCCGATGTGTGGGAGCCGGACGAAGATGTGTACTGGGGGTCGGAAAAGGTCTGGCTGGGCGGTGACACCCGCTACGGCAAGGCCCAGCCGCCGGGCCAGGGCGACCTGGTGGCGGAGCCGGCCAAGCGCCCCGAGGAACAGGGCCGTAACCTGGAAAACCCGCTGGCCGCCGTGCAGATGGGGCTGATCTATGTGAACCCGGAAGGTCCGGAAGGCAACCCCGACCCGGTGGCTTCGGGCAAGGACATCCGTGACACCTTCGGCCGCATGGCCATGAACGATGAGGAAACCGTGGCCCTGATTGCCGGCGGGCACGCCTTCGGCAAGACCCACGGCGCAGGCCCCGCCGACAACGTCGGCCCCGAACCGGAAGCTGCAGGCCTGGAGATGCAGGGCCTGGGTTGGGCCAACAAGTACGGCAGCGGCAAGGGCGGCGATACCATTACCAGTGGCCTGGAAGTGATCTGGACCTCGACCCCCACCCAGTGGAGCAACGAGTACCTCAACAACCTGTTCAACTATGACTGGGAGCTGACCAAGAGCCCCGCCGGTGCCCACCAGTGGCGGCCAAAGGACGGCAAAGGCGTGGGTAGCGTGCCGGACGCCCACGACCCGGGCAAGCGCCACGCACCGTCGATGCTCACCTCCGACCTGGCGCTGCGCTTCGACCCGATCTACGAGCCGATTGCCCGCCACTTCAAGGACAACCCTGACCAGTTGGCAGACGCTTTCGCACGCGCCTGGTACAAGCTGATCCACCGCGACATGGGCCCGCTGGCGCGCTACCTGGGCCCGGAAATGCCAAACGAAGAGCTGTTGTGGCAAGACCCGATCCCAAAAGTGGACCACCCGCTGGTGGGCGAGCAGGACATTGCCGCGCTCAAGGCCAAGGTGCTGGCGACGGGCCTGAGCGTTGGCGAGCTGGTGGCCACTGCCTGGGCTGCGGCGTCGACCTTCCGCGGTTCGGACAAGCGTGGTGGGGCCAATGGTGGCCGCCTGCGCCTGGCGCCGCAGAAGGACTGGCCGGCGAACCAGGGTACGGGCAAGGTGCTGGCGGCCCTGGAAAAGATCCAGGCCGAGTTCAATGCCGGTGGCAAGAAAATCTCCTTGGCCGACCTGATCGTTCTCGCCGGGGCCGCCGCAGTTGAAAAGGCTGCCAAGGACGCCGGGCATAACGTCAGCGTGGCGTTCCGCCCAGGGCGTGCCGATGCCTCCCAGGCGCAGACCGACGTCGAGTCGTTTGCCGTGCTGGAACCGCTGGCCGATGGCTTCCGCAATTTCACCAAGGCTCGCTACAGCGTCAAGGCCGAGAAGTTGCTGCTGGACAAGGCCCAGTTGTTGACCCTCACCGCGCCTGAAATGACCGTGCTGATCGGCGGCCTGCGCGTGCTAGGCGCCAACCATGGCGGCAGCCAGCAGGGCGTGTTCACCGACAAGGTCGGTACCCTGAGCAACGACTTCTTCCGCAACCTGCTGGACATGGGCGTGGAATGGAAGCCGACCTCGGCGGATAACGAAACCTTCGAAGGCCGCGACCGCAAGACCGGGCAGGTGAAGTGGACCGGTAGCCGGGTTGACCTGGTGTTTGGCTCCCATGCCCAGTTGCGGGCCTTGAGCGAGGTGTATGGCAGCGATGATGGCGGTGAAAAGTTCGTGCGGGACTTTGTGGCCGCCTGGGAGAAGGTGATGGAGCTGGATCGCTTCGACCTGAAATAGCCTCCTCGGAAACTGGGGGCGCTTTGCGCCCCTGTCGCGACACAAGGCCGCTCCTACAGGCCCTGCGTAGCCTTTCTGGCTTGCGCGATACCTGTACGAGCGGCCTTGTGTCGCGATGGGCTGCGAAGCAGCCCCATGCTCTCCGGGGGCTGGACCATTTCGATCTTCCTGTGCAAGCTGATGCACGATAGTGATTGCACACAGAAGGTGATCGTTCGTGAACCCCCAATCCATGCTGGCGGCATTGCCAGGCTACGCCATGTCGGCTGAGTCGATCCAGGTGCTGCCCGATGCCAAGGCCTACCGCGCCTGCCTGCTCGAGCGCATCCGCGCCGCAACCCGGCGCATCGTCATCGTCGCGCTGTACCTGCAGGAGGACGAAGCCGGGCAGGAAGTGCTGGATGCCTTGTACCAGGCCAAAGCCGCGCGGCCGGGGCTGGAAATCACTATCGTGGTCGACTGGTTCCGTGCCCGGCGCGGCCTGTTGGGCGCCGGGCGCCAGCCGGGTAACGCCGCCTGGTACCAGGCCCAGCGCCAGCACCATGGGCTGGACATCGTCATTCACGGTGTACCCGTGCAGACCCGCGAGCTGTTCGGCGTGTTGCACCTGAAGGGCAGCATCATCGATGACTGCGTGATCTATACCGGCGCCAGCCTGAACAACGTGTACCTGCACCGTTTCGACCGCTATCGCCTGGACCGCTACCACCTGTTCCAGTCGCCTGCGCTGGCCGACGCCATGGTCGATCTGGTGCGACGCCTGCTGCACCACACTGCCACACCGCGCCTCGATCTGCCGGCGCCACCCTCCACCCGCAGCCTGCGCGGCGACATCCGGCGCTTGCGCGCGCGGCTGCGGCGCATGGCCTATGAGGTACCGGCCAGCGGGGCGGGGCAGGGCTTGCGGGTGATCCCGCTGTTGGGTGTGGGGCGCGGCAACCCGTTGAACCGGGCGCTGTGCGCCTTGCTGGCGGCGGCGCGCACGCAGGTCATCATCAGCACGCCGTATTTCAACCCGCCCCGGGTGCTGATGCGCGAGCTCGACCATGCTTTGGCCCGTGGTGTGCGGGTGGAACTGATCGTGGGGGATCGCACGGCCAACGACTTCTATATCGCCCCTGGCGAGCCGTTCAGTGCCAGCGGCGCGTTACCCTACCTGTACGAAGACAACCTGCGTGCCTTCACCCGACGTCGCCACGCCGCGATTGCCAGCGGCCAGTTGCAGGTACGGATCTGGAACGATCCCGGGCATACCTTCCATGCCAAGGGGGTGTGGATCGACCAGCGCTATTCGCTGCTGACCGGTAACAACCTGAACCCGCGCGGCTTCAACCTGGACCTGGAGAATGGCCTGCTGATCGATGACCCGCTGGGGCAATGGCTGGCGCCACGGGAAGCAGAGTTGGCCGAGCTGCGCCGGCATGCGCCGAAGATTGGCTCGGCAGAGGCGCTGGGGGTCAAGGCCGAGCACCCCAAGGAGGTGCGCAAGCTCCTGCGCCGGCTACGCTATAGCCGGCTGGAGCCGCTGATCAAGCGGGTGCTCTGAGAGCAAACGCACCTGTGCTTACCAAGGTCATTCGTCGGTTGGACCGATTACCGCCAACCGGCACCAGTCAATCCTGTAGATATGGCAAAAGGCGCCCATTGAATGGATGCAAGCTTCGGCAGTAATTCGTCACGTAGTCAGGTGGTTAGGCAGTTGACGCTGGTATTTTCCAGCCTGCTGTTGTTGATATTGCTACTGGGTCTGGTTTCCTTGTACCGCATCGCCGGGGCGCTGGACGAGCGCGAGCGGGCACAGAGCCGCTTTCACGCCGAGTCGGCGCTGACCCAATTGCAGAAGAACGACCGCAACTACCTGGTGGCCTATGCCGTCTGGCAAGCCGCATACGACCACCTGGCCGGGCCTGTAGACCGGCACTGGGCCTACAACGAGGATAACCTCGGGGCCACGCTGTATAGCGCCGATGGCTATGAAGGGGTCTTCGTGCTAGACGATGACGGCACTCAATACGCCATGCTGGAAGGGCGCCTCAGCGAACAAGGCCTTGAACGCCACAGCGCCAGCAGCGCCCAGGTGTTGCAGCGGGCGCGGCAGGCTGTGCAGCAGGAACAGGCTGCGTCTGGCTACCTGCTGTTCGACGGCCAGCCGGCGCTATACACCGCGGCCATTATCCGCCCGCCTTCGACGGGGCAACCGCCGCCGGCCTCCGGTGCGGTGCTGGTGTTCGTGAGGGTTCTCAGCCCGACGGTCCTCGGGCAACTGGGGCGTGCTGCCGGGCTGTCAGGCTTTGCCGTCGTGACAGCGTCCCAGGTGCACGCGGACCAGGGGCGTTTGCCGCTGGAGGATAGCGGCTACGCCATGACCTGGCATATCGAGCAGCCAGGGACTGATCTGCTTAGGACTGTCCTGTTTCCCCTGGCCCTGGCATTGCTGATCATAGCCTTGGTCATGGCCCTGTTCGCCCGTCATGCCATGCGCGCAAGTGCCAGTATCGACCGCAGCCACCGTGAGCTTGCCGTTTCCAAAGACGCCCTGGAGGCCAGTGAAGCGCGCTTCAAGGCTGTGGCAGAGGCGGCGTCGGACTGGATCTGGGAAACTGATGCGCAGCAACACCTGACCTACCTGTCACCGCGCTTTGCCGAGCTTACCGGGCACACCCTGGAGCACTGGTTGCATCGCCCCGTCAGCGAGCTGTTCGCCTGTGATACCAGCCAGGTCGATACCTGGCTGCATGGCCTCGCCAGCAGCGAGGCAACCGGTACCTTGCGCTGCCAATACCATGATCGACATGAGCAACGGCGAGAATGCCGGGTCGCCGCCAAGGCCATCATCGAACACCGGACCTGCCGGGGTTACCGGGGTACCTGCACCGACATCACCGACGAAGTGGCCGCCCATGCGCAGATCCAGCATCTGTCGCTGCACGACGCGCTCACCGGCCTGCCCAACCGCAACAAGTTGTTCCGTTTCCTGGAAGATGCCGGCAACGCAGAGCTGGGCTTGCTGATGCTCGACCTGGACAATTTCAAGCCGATCAATGACAGCCTCGGCCACCCGGCCGGGGATGCCGTGCTGATCGAAGTGGCGCATCGGCTGGGGCAGGTGACCCGCAATACCGACCTGGTGGCACGTCTGGGTGGTGACGAGTTCGTCATCGTGCTGGCCAAGCCAGGCAAGCACGATGAAGTGGACCGTTTTTGTGCGCGTGTCATCGAAGCTCTGCAGCGTCCGATCCTGTTTGAGCAGCACCAGGTACGGGTAGGGGTGAGCCTGGGTGTGGTGTTGTCCGCGGAGTATCCCGGTATCGCTAGCGACCTTATTCGTTACGCCGATGTCGCCCTTTACAGCGCGAAGCAGGCCGGCAAGCATACATGGCGGTATTTCTCGGCCGAGTTGAACACGACCTTGCTGGAAAAGCGCGAGCTGGAACGTGAGTTGCGCGAAGGCATCGCGCGCGGCGAATTGCGCTTGCGCTTCCAGCCGCGCTACAAGGTTGACGGCGTGACGGTTGCCTCTGCCGAGGCGCTGGTGCGCTGGCAACATCCACGGCTCGGCCTGCTGCGGCCAGACCGTTTCATCGCCCTGGCCGAGGAGTCCGACCTGATCGTGCAACTGGGCAACTGGGTGCTTCAGGAAGCCTGCTCACTGGCCCGCGACTGGCCGCTCGACATCATGGTCTCGGTCAACATGTCGCCGGCGCAGTTCAGCCGCAGTGATGTGGTCCGTGATGTGGCTGAAGCACTTCGTCAAACCGGGCTGCCTGCCCATCGCCTGGAGCTGGAGATTACCGAAAACGTCATGCTCAACGATGTGGAAGGTGCCCTGCAGACCATGAACGCGCTGAAAGAGCTGGGGGTACGGCTGAACATGGATGACTTCGGTACGGGCTATTCTTCCCTGGGCTACTTGCGCACCTACCCGTTCGACAGCATCAAGATCGACAAGCGTTTCGTCCAGTCGCTGGGCACTAGCAGCAGTGATCGCAGTGTGGTGCAGGCTATCATCAACCTGGGCAATGCGATGGGCATGACAGTCACTGCCGAAGGGGTGGAGACCTCGGAGCAGCTGGCCTTGCTCAGCGACGACCAGTGCCATGAGGTGCAGGGCTACCTGCTGAGCAGGCCGGTGGAAAACCAGGTGTTGATGCGTCTGATGGCTGCGGGAGAGACCGAAGATCGGGGCGCTTCCCGGTAAGGCGGGGTGATTTTCTGGCAAGTGTGTATAGCTCTCTGAAAAGTCGTTGCGAGCGCATTCAATCTGGCCAGACAGCAACAGCAGCAATACGCCGTCAGTCAGGAAGGCTTTCATCGTCGAACCTCTGTAGGTCAGCCATCTCGGCACTCAGGCTATCGATGGCCAACCCACAGGGGCTGACGGCAAACTTACAATTCAGACAAGGTGAGTCAGGTCACCACCTGGTAGCACGGCACATACGCTGCGCCGCCAGGCAGCTTCATCCGGTGCTGGTCGACGAACGCCTGCAATAGCCGGCCCAGCGGGTCCAGCACGGCGCTGTCGCCACGGATCTGATACGGCCCGTGTTCCTCGATCAGGCGGATGCCCTTGTCCTTCACGTTGCCGGCGACGATACCGGAAAACGCCCGGCGCAGGTTGGCGGCCAGTTCGTGGGCCGGCAGTTCGCGGCGCAGGTCCAGGTCGGCCATGGCCTGGTGGGTCGGGTCGAACGGGCGCTGGAAGCTCTCTTCGATCTTCAGTAGCCAGTTGAAGTGGAAGGCATCGTTGCGCTCGCGACGGAACTGCTTGACCGCCTTGAGCCCTTCGACCATGTGCCGGGCGACTTCCGCCGGGTCATCGATGATGATTTCGTACAAGCGATGCGCCGCCTCGCCCAGGGTGGCGCCGACGAAGGCGTGCAGCTGTTGCAGGTACGGCTCGGCACTGCGCGGGCCGGTGAGTACCACCGGGAACGGCAGTTCCTGGTTGTCCGGGTGCATGAGGATGCCCAGCAGGTAGAGAAACTCCTCGGCCGTGCCGGCACCGCCCGGGAAGATGATGATGCCGTGGCCGACACGAACGAAGGCTTCCAGGCGCTTCTCGATGTCCGGCAGGATCACCAGTTCGTTGACGATCGGGTTGGGCGCTTCGGCGGCGATGATGCCGGGTTCGGTCAGGCCCAGGTAGCGGCTGCCGTGCATGCGTTGCTTGGCGTGGGCGATGGTGGCGCCCTTCATCGGGCCCTTCATCACACCCGGGCCGCAGCCGGTGCACACGTCCAGCTTGCGCAGGCCCAGCTCGTGGCCGACCTTCTTGGTGTACTGGTATTCCTCGCTGCTGATCGAATGGCCACCCCAGCACACCACCATCTTCGGCTCCACGCCGGGGCGCAGGGTGCGAGCGTTGCGCAGCAGGTGGAAGACGTAGTCGGTGATGCCCTGGGAGCTTTCCAGGTCGATGCGCTGGCTGGCCAACTCGCTTTCGGTGTAGACGATATCGCGCAGGGCGCTGAACAGCATTTCACGGGTACTGGCGATCATTTCGCCATCGACGAAGGCGTCGGCCGGGGCATTCAGCAGCTCCAGGCGCACGCCGCGGTCCTGTTGATGGATACGCACCTCGAAATCCTGATAGGCCTCGAGGATGGTCTTGGCATTGTCGACATGGGCGCCGGTGTTGAGGATGGCCAGGGCGCACTGGCGGAACAGGGTGTAAAGGCTACCGGTACCGACTTCACTCAGTTGCTGCACTTCACGTTGTGACAGCGTCTCCAGGCTGCCTTTGGGGCTGACGGATGCATTGATGACATTGCGTTGAGGCATCTAAGTCTTTCCTGTGCGGGTAAAACATCCTTCTTTGACAACACCATACCGAGAAATGCGGGCGGCAACGAGGGGGGGCAACAAAAACGTCATGGGACCGAGTCGCCTGCTTCGCGGGTAAACCCGCCCCCACAGGTACGGCGCAGGTTCTGAAAGCAGCGCGATACCTGTGGGAGCGGGTTTACCCGCGAAGCAGGCGACTCAGTCTCAAGTCATCCCAACAGTTTCTGCACGCCAAGGGTAATTGCCACGCCGCCAAACACCAGCCAGAGGTTGAGAATCGCCCCGGTCGCCAGCGCCCGCGGCCCGGCCTGGCGAATCTGGCTGAAGCGCGTCTCCATACCCAGCGCCGTCATGGCCATGGTCAGGGCAAAGGTATCCAGGCTGTTGACCGCCTGCGTCACGCTGCCCGGCAATACCTGCAGCGAATTCACCAGCACCAGCGCGAGGAAGCCGAAGGCGAACCAGGGCATGGCGATGCGCCCGTTGCCCTGTGCCTGGCCCGGCAGGCGCGCGCGGCTGATCCAAAGCCCGACCACCAGCAGCACCGGTACCAGCAGCATCACCCGGGTCATCTTGACGATGGTGGCGATATGCGTGGCCTCGGGGCTGACGTTGCTGGCCGCACCGACCACCTGGGCCACTTCGTGAATGGTGCCACCCAGGAACAGCCCGGCGCCCATGGTGTCCAGGTGCAGCCAGCCGGCATTGATCGCCAATGGGTAGAGGAACATCGACAGGGTGCCGAACAGCACCACGCTACCAACCGCCATGGCGCTTTTATGCGGTGCGCTGCGCAGGGCCGACTCGAAGGCCAGAACCGCGGCGGCGCCGCAGATGGCGCTGCCGGCCGCAGTCAGCAAGGCGGTATCGCGGTCCAGCTTGAAGACCTTCATGCCGCACCACAGGCCTATCAGCAGGGTGCTGGATACCACCAGCAACGACACGATGAGCCCCGACCAGCCGACTTCGGCAATTTCCTGCAGGCTTACCCGCAGGCCGAAGAAGGCCACGGCAATGCGCAGCAGGCCGCGGGCGGAAAAGTTGATACCCGCCGCCCAGCTAGCCGGTACGCCGTCACGCAGTGCATTGCCGTAAAGCGCACCGGCGACGATACCGACGATCAGCGGGCTGATACCCAGGTTGGCGATGGCGGGCAGGGCGGCCAGCTGGGTGACCGCAAGCGCGAACAGCGCGACGAACAGGATGCCATTTAGCCGCCCCCGGGTGGAGAGGGTAGGCGCAAAGGCGGGGTTGGACGGAACCGTGGCCATGTGAGTCCTCCGGAAAGATGTTTCGACATGGCTTACGTTAATCTGGTTATAAGCTTATAAAAAATCGTAATTTAGAATGGCAAATATCCGGTTAGCTGATATTTTTCAATCATGACCCCAGAACAACTGATAACGTTTGCCACCGTCGCCGAGCACGGCAACATCAGCCATGCAGCCCAGGCCCTGCACCTGTCGCAGCCGGCGGTGTCTGGCCAGCTCAAACTGCTGCAGGAGGCCTTTGGCGAGCCCCTCTATCAGCGCGCTGGCCGTGGTGTGCGGCTGACAGCCGCTGGCGAGCAGTTGCTGGCCCATGCCGAGCGCCTGCGAGAAACCTTCCGTCAGGCTGTGGCATTGCGCGAGGCCATGCGCGGGCTGGAGCGCGGTACCTTGCGCATTGGCGCCAGTACCACGCCGGCCAGCTACCTGCTGCCGTATCTGATTGCCGATTTCCATGCCCGCTATCCAGAGGTGCTGGTGAGCACTTCCAACGGCAATACGGCGGAAATCGTCGCTGCGCTGGACAACGTCGATATCGCCCTGATCGAGGGACCGCCTGGGCAGGAATTGCCATTGGGCACGGCGGTGACGGCGTGGCGGGAAGACGAGATCGTGGCCATCGTTCCGCGTGGTCATCCGTTGGCTGGCAGTGACCAGCAGACGCTGGCATCGCTGGGCGCCTACCCGTTGGTGCTGCGTGAGAGCGGCTCGGGTGTGCGGCAGATCGTCGAGCGGGCATTTGCCCGCAGCGGCGTGCCGATGCGCGTGGCGCTGGAGATTGCCGGGGTGGAAGGGGTGAAGGAGGCGGTGCGGGCCGGGATGGGGATTGGCTTTGTGTCGGCGATGTCGATCCGGCATGAGGACGGGGCGTTGCAGCGGTTGCAGGTGGTGCCGCAGGCGTTGGTGCGGCGGTTTTCCATTCTGGTGCCGCATGCAGCCACCCCGTCGCGGGCGGCGGCGCGGTTTCTCGAGTTGTGTATTGGCCTGAAAGAGGTGGGCTGATGGTACCGGCCTCAATCCACCTGAAAGACATGCTTCAGATAGGCCACGAAGTTCTCATCCCGGCACTGTGTCTTGCCCGGGCTGTCGGAAATCTTTGCAACCGGTGCCCCATTGCACGCTGTCATCTTGATCACGATGTTCATCGGCTCCACCCCCGGGATATCGCAGGTCAGTCTGGTACCAATGCCAAAGCTCACATTGATCCGCTCATGCAGTGCCCGGTACAGCCCCAGCGCCTTGGCAAAATCCAGCCCGTCGGAAAAGATCAGGGTCTTGCTCTTCGGGTCGATCCCCAGCCGCTCATAGTGGGCAATGGCTTTTTCCGCCCAGGCCAGCGGATCGCCCGAATCGTGCCGCAGGCCATCGAACAGCTTGGCGAAGTACAGGTCGAAATCGCCCAGGAACGCGTCCATGGTGATGCAGTCGGTCAGGGCGATGCCCAGCAACCCACGGTATTCCCGCACCCAGCACTCCAGCGCTGCAGCCTGGCTGTCGACCAGGCGCGGGCCGAGTTGCTGGTGAGCCATGAACCATTCGTGGGCCATGGTGCCGATCGGCTTGAGCTGGTATTCGCGGGCCAGGTGAACGTTGCTGGTACCGACGAAGCGGCCCGGGAAGTCACGTTTGAGAATGTGAACCACCTCTTCCTGCACCCGGTAGGAGAAGCGCCGCCGGGTGCCGAAGTCGGCCACTTGGAAACCGGCCAGTTCATCGGCGCTGGCCTCGGCCTTTAGCCAGTCGAGGTTCTGATACAGGCGCTCGCGGACTTGCTCTATCACCACCTCGCGATACCGGTAGCGGTTGCGCACCTCGCTGATGATCGCCAGCAGCGGGATCTCGCAGAGAATCACATGCAACCACGGCCCGCGCACGCGAATCGCCAGTTGCCCGACGTCATCCAGGCCCACTTGCACATAGCGCAGGTTGAAGCGGAAGAGGCTGAGAAAACGGATGAAGTCCGGTTTGATGAACGGGATCTTCTCCAGGTAGGCGAGCTGGTCGTGAGTGACGCTGACATCGGCCAACTGCTCGACCTGGTAACGGATTTCCGCCAGGTAAGGCGCGAGGTTCTCGCCGTTACGGCAGCGGAACTCCCACTCCACCTCGGCGTTGGGGTAGTTGTGCAGCACTGCCTGCATCATGGTGATCTTGTAGAAGTCGGTGTCCAGCAGGTTCTGGATGATGCGTGGGCCGAAGACGCTGTCGCTCATGGGCGGTCTTCCTTGATCAGAGAGAGCTGGTAATCGAGCGCGGCTTCGTCGCCGCAGAGGATCACGCCGTCGGCAGCCAGGGCGCCACACGCCTCGATGGCGCCTGCCTGGGTGAGGGCGCGGCAGGCCGGCAGATACAGCAGCACCCGGAAGCCGGCCTGGCGCAATTGGCGGGCGGTGGTCCTGACGCAATAGTCCAGGGCCAGGCCACCGACGATCACCGCGCCCACCTGCTGCACCTTGAGGTACTCGATCACCCCGGTCGAGCGACGCTCGGCCAGGTCGTGGTAGCAGGCGCCGTAGGGGTGCAGGTCGGGCTCGACGCCTTTCCACACGAAATAGTCGTAGTCGATGGGGGCAGGCAGGCCGGGCAGCAACTCGAAGCCCGGTGTGCCGGGGACGCAGTGGCTGACCCAGGTCAGGTCGGCGTTGGCCAGTTGCAGGGGTTGCAGCATGTGCGCGGGGTCGGCGACCACCCAGGCGGCATTGGCTGGGTGGGCGTCCTTGCTGCCCAGGCGCAGGTCGGCTCGCAATGCCATGGTGTTGAGATCAGCCGCGATTTCGTCGCCTTCGGGGACGGGTAGCTCCTGCGGGACGTTGGCGGTGAAGCCGTTTTGCGCGTCGACATCGAAACTGGCGATCTTCATGGCGGTGCTCCTCGCTGGAATGTCTATATAATTCATCTGGTGCATTAAGTATGTCAAGCTTGTTTCTCGCCTGTATTCAAGTCTTGTGTTATTTAAAATACCTGGTGAAATATAAAGGCGTTCAAGAGCGGAGCCACCCTGTGAGTACCACCGAAGTCCTGGCCAGCGTCGATATCGTCGCCCTGCGCATGGTCCCCGAAGCCCAGCATCTGCAAGTGTTGTTGCACCGTCGTGAGCGTGAACCACATGCCGGCCAGTGGGCCTTGCCGGGCGTCATCGTCAATGGCCGCACCCCTGACACCAGCCTGGAAGGCGCCGCCGACCGGGCCCTGCGTGAAAAAGCCCGAATTGTGCCGTGCTACATGGAGCAGGTGGGCACCGAGGGCAATGCCTTCCGTGACCCGCGTGGTTGGTCGCTCAGTACCTATTACCTGGCCTTGCTCGACCCGCAACAGCAGGTCGAGGGTGAGCAACTGGCGTTTTTCGATTTGGACAGTGTGTTGGGGCGCAAGGTGCTGTTGCCGTTCGACCATAACCTGCTGGTAGAGCGCGCCCGTGAGCGGTTAGCGGCCAAGACGGTGTACAGCAGCCTGCCGCTGTACCTGCTCGCGGAGAAATTTACCGTGCTGGATGCGTTGGGGGCGGTGCAGGCGTGCCTGGGGCAGGCGGTGAACAACACCTCGCTGCGCAAACGCCTGGAACGCTTGCGCGAGCTGGGATGGGTAAGGGATACCGGGGAGAAGAACCAGCCCCGGCTGGGCCGGCCGCAGCAGTTGTATCAGTACACCCCGCAGGGGGAGCGGGCGTTCATGTTTGATCGCAGTCTGCTGCCTGAGGGGGCTTAGTCGTCTATACCTGCCGTCGTGAATCAGTGCCCCATGGCTACCTTGGCACTCATCTGCCGGCGACGGTAGGCACTGTCCCGGCTGGCAAGCCACCAGTACAGCGGCGAGGTAACCGCCAGCCCCACCAGCCACGACAGGTCAGCCCCGCTGATATGTTCGGAAATCGGCCCGACATACAGTGGCGTGTTCATGAACGGGATCTGCACCACGATGCCCACGGCATAGGCGATCAGCGCCTGCGGGTTGTAGCGCCCATAGATGCCGCCATCGACCTGGAAGATCGACTGGATATCGTAGTCGCCCTTGTGAATGGCATAGAAGTCGATCAGGTTGATCGCCGTCCACGGCACCAGCACCACCAGCAGTACCAGCACCATGTCGACGAAATGACCGATGAAGTCCGCCGAGGCGAACACCGCCACCACGCAGCAGGCCGTCAGCACTGCCAGCGACAGTACGGCGCGGCTCTTGGCGGTGGGGATCCAGCGGTGGGCGAAGGTTTGCACCAGGGTGATGATCGACAGCACTGCGCCATACAGGTTAAGGGCGTTGTGGCTGATCACGCTGAGCAGGAACAGCACCAGCATGATCGGGCCGAGGGTACCGGTGGCCAGCTTGACCGCGTCCATGGTGTCCATGCCGGCCGGGATCGCCAGCACCGCCACGGCGCCGAAGATGAACGACAGGCTCGAACCCAGGGCCGAGCCCAGGTAGGTAGCCCAGAACGTCGAGCTGACCTTCACGTCGGCCGGCAGGTAGCGCGAGTAGTCCGACACGTAGGGCGCAAAGGCGATCTGCCACAGCGCCGCCAGCGACACGGTGGCCAGCCAGCCGGCCAGGTTGAAGCCGCCGCGAGTGAGGAAGTCGTCGCTCTGCACGTGGCTGAAGATGTAGCCGAAGCCGACCACGATGCCGATACCCAGCACCCAGGTGCCGATGCGGTTGAGCACGTGGATGAAGCGGTAGCCGATGATGCCGATGATGCCCGAGCCCAGCGCACCGATGACGATGCCCACCGGTACCGGCACGGCATCGACCACACCGTGCAGCGATTTGCCGGCGAGGACGATGTTGGAGGCGAAGAAGCCGATGTACATGACCCCGGCGATCACCACCACCAGCAGCGCACCGAGCGAGCCGAACTGGGCGCGGCTCTGGATCATCTGCGGGATGCCCATCTGCGGGCCCTGGGCCGAGTGCAGCGCCATCAGTACGCCACCGACCAGGTGGCCGACCAGGATGGCGACGATTCCCCATACCAGGTTCAGGTGGAACAGTTGCACGCCGAGCGCGCCTGTGACGATGGGTAGCGGCGCGATGTTGCCGCCGAACCACAGTGTGAACAGATCCCTTACCTTTCCATGGCGGTCTTGCGGGGGCACGTAGCCGATCGTGTGTTTTTCTATGAGGGGGGCCGAATTGGCTGCACTGGTCATGACTGACTCCAAGGCAAGGTAGGGCATCGGGAGCTGCCCGGGGGCGTGCCGGCGAAGGGCGACGCGTTCTTGTTGGAGCGATGATGCGGGGTGCGGGGATAACGAGAAATTAGTAAATATGTACCCATAAGCCTTAAAAAACCTAAGGCTGACAAAAGGTTAAGCGGGGGACGGAAGCAAAGAGGGTGCCAGGGGGCGGGAGGGCCTGGGCTAGAGGGTTTTGGCCTTGTGTCGGTGAGAAGGGGTGTGCTTTGGTGGTGCGCCGTGCGTGTTTGCAGGGCAGATGAAAAGGTGGCCTGTACCGGCCCTTTCGCGGGTGAACCCGCTCCCACAGGTACGGGCATGACTTGATGTCAATGCGGTCGGGGTGGAAGCGGATTTACCCGCAAAAGGGCCGGCACTGAAGGAAACACCTACATCGGCAACAACCGATCCTGAATCACCTCTTTCATCACCAGGGTCGAACTCAACCGCTTCACATTGGGAATGCTGGTCAGCTGCTCGTCATACAGCTTCTGGAACGCCGGCAAATCCTTGGCCACCACATGCAGCAGGTAATCCGGGTCGCCAAACAGTCGCTGCGCCTCGACGATCTGCGGGATCTCGGCCAGCGCTGCCTCGAAGTCCGCTACCGGCTGGCGGGTGACTTCGCGCAGGGTCACGAACACCAGCGCGGCAAAGTTCAGCCCCAGGGCGCTCGGCGCCAAGCGGGCGTGATAGCCAAGAATCGCGCCGGATTCCTCCAGTGCCTTCAAGCGCCGATGGCAGGGCGACAGGCTAAGCCCCACACGGTCGGACAACTCGGTCACCGATAGCCGACCGTCTTTTTGCAGTTCGGCAAGAATTTTTCGATCAGTCCTGTCCATTGAGAAGAATCTTCCAGTCATCTGGGGTTGCTGAGGAATATACGAAAGAAAATCCCTCGACGGAATCCGTAATCTTTCGTCATCCCAACGCAGTGGAAAAAGGAAGATTCAAGTGGCTCTCAGTGTTCTGACGGCGTTCTGGGCCGTGTCGATGCTATTCGTGATTACCCCGGGCGCGGATTGGGCCTATGCCATTTCGGCCGGCATGCGTGGGCGCTGGGTGATGCCCGCGGTGGCGGGGATGTTGTCGGGGCATTTCCTCGCAACCCTGGTGGTGGCAGCCGGGGTCGGCAGCTTGCTGGCCGGCCATCCGCTTGCGTTGACCTTGCTGACCCTGGCGGGGTGTAGCTACCTGTTGTGGCTGGGTGGCAACCTGTTGCTGAGCCCGGCATTGCCGGCGGCCGGGCAGGATGGTGCGGGGGAGTCGGGGTCGCGCTGGGCATTGAAGGGGTTTTGCGTCAGTGGCCTTAACCCGAAAGTGTTCCTGCTGTTCCTGGCCCTGTTGCCGCAGTTTACCGACCCGCAATCGAGCTGGCCGGTACCGTTGCAGATCTTGCTGTTGGGCCTGGTGCACCTGTGCAGCTCGCTGGTGATCTACTCGCTGGTCGGTTATGGCGCCAAAGCGGTGCTGAGCACTCGACCGGGGGCGGCGAAACTGGTCGGGCGGGTGTCGGGGGTGGCGATGATCACGGTGGCGCTGGGCTTGATCGCCGGCCAAATGGGTTGAATGCATTGGCCTCCGCTGGTGCTGGGTTCGACGCAGATCGCCATCAGCGTTTCGGTCAATGCACTGATCGCGATCATGGCCGGATCGATCGCCGTGTTCCTCGCCGGTCGCCCTGTGTGGCAGCAGGTTCAGCGCTGGCTGATGGGCACGGTGCTGGCGGGCCTGGCCGTGCGCATGCTGGCCGAAGGGCGGCGTTGATCGCCTAGCCAGCAGGCGGCGGTACCTGGGGCAGGTACAAAGTGAAGGTAGTGCCCTGGCCCAAGACACTGTCCACCTGTACATCGCCCCCGGACTGCTTGGCAAAACCGAACACCTGCGACAGCCCGAGCCCAGTGCCTTCACCCGGTGCCTTGGTGGTGAAGAACGGGTCGAAGATGCGCTCCAGCAGTTCGGCGGCAATGCCGACCCCACTGTCGCTCACTGAAATCGCCGCGAATGGCCCCGGCTGTGGCGCCTGGCCGCGCAGGGCCGGTAGGCGCTGGTCGGCCTGCAGGCGCAGTTGCAAGGTGCCTTCGCCGGCCATGGCATCGCGGCCGTTGAGCATCAGGTTGATTACCGCGGTTTCCAGCTGGTTGAGGTCGGCACGGATATGGCAAGGCGCCTGCGGCAGCTGCAGCTCGACCTGGATCCGCGCACCTGTGGCGGTGTCGAGCATGTCGGCCATGGCTTCCAGCCGTGGCCCGGCCTCGAACACTTGCGGGCTCAGGGCCTGGCGGCGGGCGAAGGCCAGCAATTGACCGGTCAGCCTGGTACCGCGATCGACGGTGTCGGACATGGTCTTGAGGTAGCGTTCGCGGCGCGTTGCGTCTAGGTTGGGGCGCTGCAGAAAGTGCAGTGACGAGCGAATGATGGTAAGCAGGTTGTTGAAATCATGGGCCACGCCGCCGGTCAGCTGGCCGATGGCTTCGAGCTTCTGGGTCTGGCGCAGCACGGCCTCGGTGTGCAGCAGTTGGGTGGTGCGCTCGTCCACGCGCTGTTCGAGGGTGGCATTCAGCGCTTCCAGTGTCGCCATGGCCTCGCGCACTTCGGCGTGGGCCTGCACCCGCTGGATATGCGCCCAGGAGCGCTCGGTGACTTCGCCGATCAGCGCCTGTTCATAGTGGGTCCACTCTCGTGGCACCTTGTCGTGAATGGCCATCAGTGCGGTCAGCCGGCCGCCCTTGATCAGAGGCATGCAGATGGTTGCGGTGATGCCGATTGCCTGGAAGGTGGCGGCTTCCTCTGCGGGCAGCTCGCTCAGGTTGTCATGAATCACCAAGGCCTGGCCACTGCGCAGGCGGCTGAGCGCCAGCTCGCCGAAATCGTGCAGCCGATATTGGCCCAAAAGATGCGGCGAGCCGGGTGCCACGGCATCGCCGCAGATGGTGAAGCCGTCTTCGTCGGGCTCCATCACCGCGTAGGCGCAACTCGACAGTTGCAGGTGCTCGACCAGCATGCGCGTGGTAGTGGCGAGGATCTGGTCCGGGTCGGTGGCGTCGGCCACGGCACGGCCCAGGTCGTCGAGGAAGTTCAGGCGCTGGTTGGCGAGCACGCTGGCGGTGGTTTCGGTGACTGTGTCGAGCATGCCAAGCACCTTGCCATCATGGTCGCGGATGGGGCTGTAGCAGAAGGTGAAATAGGCCCGTTCTGGGCTGCCGTTGCGCTCGATGGTGAGCGGGAAGTCTTCGATGTACACAGCCTCGCCGGCCAGGGCGCGGTTGGCCATGTGGCCGATGTCGGCCCAGGCTTCCTGCCAGACGGCGCTGAAGGGGATGCCCAGGGCTGAGGGCTTTTTCCCGAGAATCTGCGAGAAAGCGTCGTTGTGCAGGGTGAGCAGGTCAGGGCCCCAAAGCACTGCTTGTGGGAAGCGCGAGGCCAGGCACAGGGCCAGGCTGGTCTTCAGCGGGTCGGGCCAGTGCTGCAGCGGGCCCAGCGGGGTGGCAGCCCAATCGTGGTTGCGGATGCGCTCGGCCATCAGCCCGCCGCCGTCTAGCCATTTTGCCATGTGCTCTGCTGGTCCTTTTGCGTAAGGCCTTAAGGGTGCATCCAGAATAGACGTTTGGCGAGAATTTTTGGTGGCTGAACCGGCCCCTTCGCGGATAAATCCGCTCCCACAGGTAAGGTACACACCTGGAGCAAAGTGCTATCCCTGTGGGAGCGGGTTCACCCGCGAAGAGGCCGGCCCAGGCTAGCGAATGAAGTGCACCTTGCCAGTGTCGTCATTGCCCACGTAGATGCCATAAACCCCGGCCTGCCGCTCGAGGATATAGCGCTCGAGAATCTGCCGGATTGCCGGGTAGTAGATTTCGTCCCATGGGATCTCGTCCGGCTCGAAGAACCTGTATGCCTGTGTTTCCGTCCCGTACTGCCCGGTTTCTTCGGTGGCGATGGCGCGGAAGATGATGTACACCTCACTGATCCTCGGGACGCTGAAGATCGAGTACGGCGAGACGATTTCGGCACGTACGCCGCTTTCTTCCCAGACCTCGCGCAGGGCCGCCTGTTCGGTGGTCTCGCCCGCTTCCATGAACCCGGCCGGCAGGGTCCAGGTGCCGGGGCGCGGCGGAATGGCGCGCTGGCACAGCAGGTACTTGCCATCACGTTCGATGATGCAGCCGGCGATGATTTTCGGGTTGATGTAGTGGATGTAGCCGCAGCCTGTGCAGTGCAGGCGTTCGTGGGTGTCGCCTGTGGGAACGCCCCGGGCCAGTTCCGTGGTGCAGTGCGGGCAGTAGCGCGGGGCGTTGGGCATGATCGGTGGCCTGTGGGTGGCTTATATGCGTGGGTCCTTCAAGGCCAGGGGCTCGACCATCTCGCGCACCTTGACGTTGTCATCCTGCTTCTGGCGCAGGTAGTCCAGGGCCACCTTGGCAGCGGCGCGGACGTGGTCGACCGAAGCCTGGTGGGCCAACAGCGGGTCGCCGCTCTTGATCGCCTCGACGATCTTTTCCATTTCGCGGTTGCTGGCGCCACGTCGGTTCTCCTGCGACACCGAGGTGGCGCGCAGGTAGCTGATGCGCGCCTGCAACTGGCGCAGCTGCTGGGCCGCCACCTGATTGCCGGAGCCTTCCAGCAGCACATCGTAGAAACCTTGTACCGAGTCCAGCACCTGTTGCAGCTCGCCTTCTGCAAGGGCTTCGCGGTTGACCTCCAGCGCGCGCTCCAGGGCACGGATGTCCTTGGCCTTGGCGTTGAGGGTGAACAGTTGCACGATCAGGCCTTCGAGCACGCAGCGCAGCTCGTAGATGTCGCGGGCGTCTTCCAGGGTGATGATGGCCACGCGCGGCCCTTTGGCGTCGGCGAATTCCACCAGGCCTTCGGATTCCAGGTGGCGCAGGGCTTCACGCACCGAGGTGCGGCTGACGCCGAGGCGATCACAGAGGTCGCGCTCGACCAGGCGGTCGCCTGGCAGCAAGTGGAAGTTCATGATCGCGGCGCGCAACTTGTCGAGCACGATTTCGCGCAGGGTGACGGGGTTACGGTTGACCTTGAAGCTGTCGTCGAGTGGCTGGCGTTTCATCAAGTGCGCTCTTAAAGAGGCTGCCCGGCCGCAACCGCAATAGCACCACGAACCTTGGGTGCTCCTTGCGTGGGTTCGAACAGCCCGGTGTTAACGGGTTGACTCCGCATCGGCTTCAGCGAACGCTTCGCGGGCCAGGCGGAAGCTGTCCACCGCCGCGGGCACGCCGCAATAAATGCCGACCTGGAGCAGGATCTCGCGAATCTGTTCACGGCTCAGGCCATTACGCAGGGCGCCGCGAATGTGCAGTTTGAGCTCGTGGGGCCGGTTGAGCGCGGAAATCATGGCCAAGTTTATCATGCTGCGCTCTTTGAGCGACAAGCCTTCGCGGCCCCAGACGTGGCCCCAGCAGTATTCGGTGACCAGTTCCTGCAACGGCCTGGTGAAGTCGTCGGCGTTCTGGATCGAGCGGTTGACGTAGTCCTCGCCCAGCACCTGGGTGCGGATCTGCAGGCCTTTTTCGTACTTTTCATTGCTCATGTGCAGTACTCCGGAATGAAACAAGGTCATCGGTGTCGGATTCTTCGCGGGCTTGCCCGCTCCCACAGGTACTGCACAGGTTTCAGCAGCTATGCGATCCCTGTGGGAGCGGGCGAGCCCGCGAAGAAGCCAATGAGGTCTATCAGCCCAGCGGGGGCAGGGCGCCCAGCTTGCCCTTGTGATAGACCATTGGCGTCACCGGCTCGGCCGGCAGCACCAGGTTCTTCACCGCGCCAACGATGATCGCGTGGTCACCGCCGTCATACTCGCGCCACAGTTCGCACTCGATGATCGCCGTGGCCTTGGCCAGCAGCGGGTTGCCCAGCTCGCTCAGGTGCCAGTCGATGCCTTTTGCCTTGTCCTTGCCCTTGCCGGCGAAGGCATAGGCCTCGGCGGTCTGGTCGGCGGACAGCAGGTGAATCGCGAACTGCTTGCTGTCACGCAGGATCGGGTAGGTGTCGGAGGCGTAGTTGGGGCAGAACAGCACCAGCGCCGGGTCGATCGATAGCGCGCTGAACGCGCTGGCGGTAATGCCGACGATGCCACCATCGGCGTCGAGGGTGGTGACCACCGTGACGCCGGACGGGAAGGAACCCATCACATCTTTGTATATGCCTGGTTCGATCATGGGCGCAATCTCCTAGCGCATGACAAAGGGATCGGGCATAGGCGCGGTGGACAGATTGATCCACACCGTCTTCAGCTCGGTATAGGCCAGCACCGAATCGATGCCGCTCTCACGGCCGTAGCCGCTGTTCTTGAAACCGCCGATCGGTGCCATGGCCGACACTGCACGGTAGGTGTTGACCCAGATGATCCCGGAACGCACGTCGCGGGCCAGGCGGTGGGCACGGCCCAGGTCGCGGGTCCAGATGCCGGCGGCCAGGCCGAACTGCGAGTCGTTGGCGATGGCCAAGGCCTCTTCCTCGGTCTTGAAGCGGATTACCGCGGCAACCGGGCCGAACACCTCTTCCTGCATGATGGTCATCGAGTTGCTGTCGCACTCGAACAGAGTCGGCTCGTAGAACCAGCCGTCACCCTCGACCTCGGCACGCTTGCCGCCCATGTGCAGCTTGGCGCCTTCGGCCTTGGCCGCGGCCACCAGGCCTTCGACCACGGCCAGCTGTTGCGCGGTGGCCATGGGGCCCATTTCGCTGGCGTCGTCCTGCGGGTTGCCGATGCGGATGCGCCTGGCGCGGGCGATCAGGCGCTCTACGAACTCGTCGAAGATCTCGTCCTGCACCAGCAGGCGCGAGCCGGCCACGCAGCTTTGCCCCGAGGCGGCATAGATGCCGGCCACGGCGCCGTTGATGGCGCTGTCCAGGTCGGCGTCGGCGAAGATGATGTTCGGCGACTTGCCGCCCAGTTCCAGTGACAGTTTGGCGAAGTTCTCGGCGCTGCTGCGCACCACGTGGCGGGCGGTGGCGGCGCCGCCGGTAAAGGCGATCTTGCGTACCAGCGGGTGACGGGTCAGTGCCGCGCCGGTGCTGGGGCCGTAGCCGGTGACCACATTGACCACACCGGCCGGGAAGCCGGCCTCAAGTGCCAGGCGGGCTAGTTCGAGGATGGTCGCCGAGGCGTGCTCGGACGGTTTGAGCACGATGGTGTTGCCGGCGGCCAGGGCCGGGGCCAGCTTTATGGCAGTGAGGTACAGCGGGCTGTTCCACGGGATGATCCCGGCCACCACGCCGATCGGCTCGTGCACGGTGTAGGCGAACAGGTCGGGCTTGTCCAGCGGCAGCGTTCCGCCTTCAAGCTTGTCGGCAAGGCCTGCGGTGTAGTGGAAGAACTCCGGCAGGTAGCCGACCTGGCCGCGGGTTTCGCGAATCAGCTTGCCGTTGTCACGGCTTTCCAGCTGGGCCAGGTGTTCCTTGTTCTCGGCAATCAGGTCACCCAGGCGACGCAGCAGCTTGCCGCGCGCGGTGGCGCTGATGCTGCGCCATTCCTTGCTGTCGAAGGCACGCTGGGCGGCCTGCACGGCCAGCTCCACATCGGCTTCGTCAGCGTCGGGCAGTTGCGCCCAGGCCTGGGCGGTGGCCGGGTTGAGGCTGTCGAAGGTCTTGCCGCTCTGGGCATCACGCCATTGGCCGTCGATGCACATCTGGAAACGAACGAGGGTCATGCAACAATCCCCTTGGCGGATTCGGTGAGGGTGCGGGCTTGTGCGAGGAAGTCCAGCAGCATCTTGTTGACTTCACGCGGTGCTTCCACCGGCATCATATGCCGTTGCTCGGCGAGGACCACGCTGTGCGCGCCAGGAATGCTGGCGGCGAGCTGGCGGGTCATGGCCGGGGTGGAGCCCGAGTCGAGCTCGCCTGTAGCGATCAGTGTCGGTACCTGGATGCTGCCCAGGTCGTCGGCGCGGTACATGTCCTGGGTGGCGAACAGCGAATAGGTGGTGTGGTAGCCCTGTGGGTCGTTGCTCGCCAGCACCTGGCGAATGGCGGCGACCTGCGCCGGGTTGGCGGCCTTGTATTCACGGCTGAACCAGCGGTCGAGTGCGGCGTCGACGTTGGCGTCGGGGCCAAGTTGCGCAGCCTGGGCGGCTCGGGCGATGACGCCGGCACTCTGCTCGGGAGTGCGGTTGAACACGCTATTGAGCACTACCAGTGCAGCCAGGCGCTGCGGGTAGTCGAGGGCGAACGCCCGAGCGACCAGGCCGCCCATGGAGAAGCCGATCACGGTGGCTTGCGCGATCTGCAGGTGATCGAGCAACTCGGCAAGCTGGGCGGCGTAGCCTTCCAGGCCGATGTCGGCGGCCGGCAGGGCGCTCTGGCCGTGGCCGAGCATGTCGTAGGCGATGACGCGGTAGTCGTTGGCCAGGCCAACGAACTGACCGCCCCACATTTCCTTGTTCAGGCCCACGCCATGGATCAGTACCACGGGTTGGCCCTGGCCGACGGACAGGTAGCTGGTGCCGGCGGGGGTGCGTTCAGCGACAGGCTGAATCATGGAGGGCGCTCCTTGAAGGTCGGGCGCGGCGGGTAAGCACGCCACGCCCCGGCCCGTCTTGGTTGTCGTTATCGAGCGTTGGCCTTTTCGGCAGCCAGTTCTTCCAGGTCGATGTAGCGGTTGCCGATGCGCGGGTGCAGGCGGCCGCCATCGGAGGCGCCCAGGACCACCACGATTTCATCGGCGCGCGGGGCGTCTTCGATCTGCATTTCCAGGGTGATGTAGTGGGAACGCAGGCCCTCGTCGTCCTTCTGCATCATCGGGATCTGGATCGAGGTGCCCGGGCCGCCGCGCTTGTTGGTGAAGCTCAGGTAGCTCTTGGCCTGTACCGCTTCGCGGTAGTGGTTGCCGAAGCGCAGGGTGTGGATCACCGCCGAGGCGTGTTCGATTTCGCCATCGGCGCCGACGACTGCGGCCTTGCCGTAGGCTTCGATCTTGTTGGCGCCGCCGATGGCGGCAGTCAGGCGCTCGACCATCAGGGCACCCAGGTCCGAGCAGTTGGCACGGATTTCCGGCTTCAGATCTTCAACGAAACCGCGACCGGCCCATGGGTTCTTGATCACGACAGCCAGGCCGACCATGGTCACCGGCTTGTCGGTGGCCTTGCCGCCTTCGATGCGGGTCTCTTCGGAGTAGGTGACGATCTTGCGGATTTCGAAACTCATGAGTGGCTCCTGGTAAGGGTTATCAGCTCTTGCTGTCTGATGGTATACCATAATACTTGTTGCGCAAGAGGTGCCTGGAAATTTCTCTTGCGAGGGGACGAAAGGCGCTGTGTATCGGGGTTTTTGTGGCGTTCTGTGCCGGCCTCTTCGCGGGTTCACCCGCGAAGAGGCCGGCACAGGCAACGGATCAATGCCCAAAAAAAACCGCTCACGCGGGCCGTTGGGGCCCACGGGAGCGGGCGCGTCCCGCAATGTTTCAGGCAATGGGAATTCAGGCGAACGCCGGCACCACTTCCTTGATGAACAGCTCCAGCGATTTCTTCTTCTCGGCGTGGGGCAGGCTGTTGTCGCACCAGAAGCTGAACTCGTCGACGCCGAGTTCCTGGTAGTACTTGATACGCGCGATGATCTCTTCCGGCGTGCCGATCATGGTGTTCTTGCGGATGTTTTCCAGCTCGAACGCTGGCACTTCGGCGAACTTCGATTCCGGGCTTGGCTCGAGGAAGCCGTTGATCGGGGTGATCTTGTTGCCGAACCAGGCATCGAAGGTACGGTAGAAGCGCGAGATGGCCTGGGCGCCGATCTTCCAGCCGTCCGGATCGGCGGGGCTGTGCACGTGGGTGTGGCGCAGCACCATCAGTTGCGGGCGCGGTACGCCCGGGTTGTTGTCCAGGGCGGCCTGGAACTTGTTCTTCAGGTCCAGCACTTCCTCGTCACCCTTCATCAGTGGGGTGACCATGACGTTGCAGCCATTGGCGACGGCGAAGTTGTGCGAGTCCGGGTCGCGGGCGGCGATCCACATCGGCGGTACGGCGTTGTAAGGCTTCGGCACGCTGGTGGAAGTGGGGAACTTGTACACTTCGCCGTCATGGGCGTAGTCGCCTTCCCACAGTTTGCGTACCACCGGTACCATTTCGCGCAGGGCCTTGCCGCCGTCGGTGGCCGGCATGCCACCTGCCATGCGGTCGAATTCGAACTGGTAGGCGCCACGGGCCAGGCCCACTTCCATGCGGCCCTTGCTGATCACGTCGAGCAGGGCGCATTCGCCGGCCACGCGGATCGGGTTCCAGAACGGCGCGATGATGGTGCCGGCGCCCAGGCGGATCTTGTCGGTGCGCGCGGCCAGATAGGCCAGCAGTGGCATCGGGCTTGGTGAAATGGTGTATTCCATGGCGTGGTGTTCGCCGATCCACACGGTGCTGAAACCGCCGTTTTCGGCCATCAGGGTCAGTTCGGTCAGGTCTTCGAACAGCTGGCGGTGGCTGACCTGTTCATCCCAACGTTCCATGTGCACGAACAACGAGAATTTCATGGGGCTTTCCTCAACGCTTGAAAGGGGCTGGCGCCTGGCAGGGTAGGCACCAGCGGTCTCGATTCAGAACTGGCTTCAGGCAAAGGCCGGCAGGCTGGCCATCTTGCCGCGGCAGTACACCATCGGCTGTGGCGCCTCTTCGGAGGCGATCAAGTTGTGCACCTTGCCGACCATGATGGCGTGGTCGCCACCTTCATATTCGCGCCACAGCTCGCATTCGATGACAGCGGTGGCGCCGGCCAGGATCGGGTTGCCCAGTTCGCTCATGGACCACTCGATGCCGCTGGCCTTGTCCTTGCCCTTTCTGGCGAAGGCATAGGCCTCGGCCTGTTGTTCACCCGACAGCAGGTGAATGGCGAAGCGCTTCTGCCTGATCAGTACGGGGTAGGAGTCGGAGGCGTAGTTGGGGCAGAACAGTACCAGCGGCGGGTCCATCGACAGGGAGGAAAAGGCGCTGGCGGTCAGGCCGACGACCGAGCCGTCGTCGTCCAGGGTGGTGATGACGGTAACGCCGGACGGGAAGGAGCCCAGAACGTGCTTGTAGACGGTTGCGTCGATCATCTGGTGTACCTCTGAAGGGCTGCGGTGGTCCGCGGTTTTTATCATTGATGTGTCTGATGGTATACCGTAATACCTATTTTGCAAGCGGAATTTTCCAGCCCATGATTTACACGATGAACGGCTCCGGGCCACGTATGCCGTGGGTTTGAGCGTTCAGGAGGTTTGCTGAAGGTGTTGCGCAAGCGGATCAGTGGGCGTTATTTCCTGCGGATCAGCGTTGTCAAAATCATGGAATACCATAATATGGTCTTCAGCTGAGAGGCCGCCCAGATGCGGTTTCCTTACAAAGATAAAAAAGACCTTTCGAGCTGAGTCCAATGTCCCAATCGTCGTCGCATCACCAGTTTGTCGAGAATCACACGGTCGATTACGTTCCACCTGCCGAGCGCCACGGGAAGGTGCGCGACCTGTTCACCCTCTGGTTCAGCACCAATATCGCGCCACTGCCCATCGTCACCGGCGCCATGGTGGTCCAGGTGTTCCACCTGAACCTGTTGTGGGGGCTGGTCGCCATCGTGCTGGGCCATCTGCTTGGGGGTGTGGTCATCGCCCTGGCCTCTGCGCAAGGACCGCAGTTGGGCATTCCGCAGATGGTGCAGAGCCGTGGCCAGTTCGGCCGCTACGGCGCCTTGCTGATCGTGTTCTTCACCGCGCTGATCTATGTCGGCTTCTTCATTTCCAACATTGTCCTGGCGGGCAAGACCATCCACGGCATTACCCCGAGCGTGCCGATGCCGGGCGCGATCGTGATCGGGGCGTTGAGTGCCACCGCCATTGGCGTGATCGGCTACCGCTTCATCCACATCCTCAACCGCATCGGTACCTGGGTGATGGGTTCGGCACTGCTGGCCGGCTTCATCATGATGTTCGCCCAGGAGCTGCCAGCCGACTTCTTCAGCCGTGGCGCGTTCAACCTGTCGGGCTTCATTGCCACCGTGTCGCTGGGCACCATCTGGCAGATCAGCTTTTCGCCATACACCTCCGACTACTCGCGCTACCTGCCGCATGAAGTGGGCATTGCCAAGCCGTTCTGGGCCACCTATTTCGGCGCTACCCTGGGCACCATCCTGTGCTTCAGCTTTGGCGCGGTGGCGGTGCTGTGCGTGCCGGAAGGCACCGATGCGATGGACGCGGTCAGGCAGGCCACCGGCTGGCTCGGCCCGATCCTGATGGTGTTGTTCCTGCTCAACATCATCAGCCACAACGCCCTCAACCTGTATGGCGCGGTGCTGTCGATCGTGACCGCGATCCAGACCTTCATCGCCGAGTGGACACCGAGCATCAAGGTGCGGGTGGTGCTGGCTACGGTGATCCTGGCGGGCTGCGGCATGGTGGCGCTGAATGCCTCGGCGGACTTCATCGGCCAGTTCATCGGCCTGATCCTGGCGCTGCTACTGGTGCTGGTGCCGTGGGCGTCGATCAACCTGATCGACTTCTACCTGATCAAGAAAGGCCAGTACGACATCGCCTCGATCTTCAGTGCCGACGGCGGCATCTATGGCCGCTTCAACCACCACGCGATCATTGCCTATGCCTGCGGCATCCTGGTGCAGTTGCCGTTTGCCAATACATCGCTGTATGTGGGGCCGTATTCCAATATCGTCGAAGGGGCTGACCTGTCGTGGCTGTTCGGCTTGCTGGTGACGGTGCCGCTGTATTACTGCCTGGCGACCCGGGGCACGGCTGCCGGGAAGGCGGGGCGGGTTGTGAGTGTCAATGACTGATAGATTGGCATTGCTGTAACAGGGGCCGCAACGCGGCCCCGGCTATTTCAGCTCACACCTTGCTGCGGTCAGACGATCGCGATCAGTGGGTCTGCAGCGGCCAGTGCCAGGACTCGGTCAGCCGCTGGCGGGTAGATCCACACCGAGTTGATCTGGCGCTTGAGGTCTTTGCCCTCCTGGCCATGCAGTTTCAGTTCGCGCTCCCAACCCTCGCTGTATGCCGCGCCCCATTCGCCCAGGTCCAGACAGGTGACGTACTTGGGCTGGCGGTACACCACCGGTTGCAGGCCGAGCAGGTCGGCTGCGGCGTTGTTGCCGGAGTGGCGGCCCATGGGGATGGCATGCTGGCAGGTCATCAGGGCGTGATTGCCCAACTCATCCACCGCAGCCCAGGCGGTGTCGCCGGTGGCGTACACATGGTCCTGGCCCAGCACCTTAAGGTGGTCGTCCACTTTCAGCCGGCCGAAGTTGTCGCGTTCGCCGGAAACCTGTGCGGTCAACGGGCTGGCCTTGACCCCAACGGTCCAGATCACGGTGTTGCTGGCGATATGGTCGCCGTTGTCCAGGGTCACGCCATCGGCATCGACGGCGACTACCGAAGCCCCGGCCTGCCACTCGACCCCGGCCTGTTCGCAGGCGGCGACGATCGACGGTGTTATACCCGCGCCCAGCGCCGCGCCAACGTGTGCACCGCGGTCGACCACCACCACCCGCAACGACGCACTGGCACCAAGGATGCCACGCAGACGGGCGGGCATTTCCGTAGCAGTTTCAATACCCGTGAAGCCACCGCCGCAAACCACCACGGTGTTGCGTGCAGGCGAAGAGGGCAGGGCGGCCAGGCCGACCAGGTGCTGTTCCAGGCGCATGGCCGATTCGATCTGGTCGACATCGAATGCATGTTCGGCCAGCCCCGGCACCGCCGGGCGTGCGACCTGGCTTCCGGCGGCGAGGATCAGGCGGTCGTAGGCGATCCGTTGCCGGTGCCCCAGTGCATCGGTGTAGCTGACGCTGCGCCCTTCGGTATCGATGCTGTCGGCGCTGCCCGGGATGAAGCGAATGCCCACGGCTTCGAACAGCTCGCCCAGCGGGGCCTTCATGCCGTGCACGTCGGCCTCGTAGAAGCGCGGGCGGATGCGCAGTTCAGGCTGTGGAGCGAGGACGCTGATGCTGACGTCGGCGCGCTGGGCCTGGTCGAGCAGGCGCGCGGCGCTGAGGGCGCTCCAGACACCGGCAAAGCCGGCACCGATGATGAGAATGTTCGATTTCATGGGGGTGCTCCGCAAGGTTCGAAGGGGGCTTCGAGGGCGGGTTGTATGCCTCTCGAATAACTACGACTTTATTGGTCGTAGTTTGTGCGTGCAAGTCTTTTTTACACGAGGACGACACTGCGCACCGCCGTTTCCTGGCCGGAATAGCCGTATTTGTTGGGTTGAATGGATTAAACAGGCCGACCGGCGGAAGCTGTACGCTTTGCGGCCCAGGTACTACGGGCGTATCATTTGCGACAAGATTGGTCGGAGATAGATATGTCGCTCTACAGTGCTGGCGTCGAATACGGTATCCATTGCCTGCTGTTCCTGGTGGACGAGCGGGGCGACTCGCGCGAGTCCAGCGTGCGCGACCTGGCGGAGTTGCAGGGTGTGCCTCAAGAGTACCTGGCCAAAGTCTTCACCAAGCTGGCCCGTGCCGGGCTGGTGGCCGCCACCGAGGGCGTGCGTGGCGGCTTCCGGCTGGCGCGGCCGTCGGACGAAATCACCGTGCTGGATATCGTCAACGCCATCGACGGGCCGAAGAAGATCTTCGACTGTCGCGAAGTTCGCGAGCGTTGCAGCCTGTTCGAGGGGGCGCCGCCGGGTTGGGCGACCGAGGGCACCTGCGCGATCCATGCGGTGATGCTGGGGGCGCAGAAGCGCATGGAAGAGGCCCTGGCGCAGCAGACCATCCTTGATCTGGCGCGGCGGTTCGGGCGCAAGGCGCCGGCCGAGTTCGGGCAGAAGGTCAATGCCTGGATGGGAGAGCGGCGGGAGGGTAAGGGAGCAGGGGATATTCCGGTCAGCCAGGTCTGAATCTGTTGCCTGCACCGGCCTCTTCGCGGGTAAACCCGCTCCCACAGGGGCATCACAATCTCTGAAACTTGTGGGGTACCTGTGGGAGCGGGTTTACCCGCGAAGAGGCCAGTCCAGGCTAACGCCCCTCATGCTCTCGCCGATACGCCCCCGGCTGCACCCCCATCGCCTTGGCAAACGCCCGGGTAAACGCCGCCACCGATTGATACCCCGCCTGCGCCCCCACCTGCTCCACGGTATGCCCCGCCCGCAGCAACTGGCTGGCATGGCGCATGCGCAACGCCAGCAGTACTTGCCCCGGCGACTGTCCGGCCAGTTCATTGAAGCGCTTGAAAAACGCTGACCGCGACAACCCGGTGCAGGCAGCCATGCTTTCCAGCGTCCATGCTTGCCCCGGTTGCTTGATCAACTGCTCCAGCAGCCCGGCAAACGCCGGTTGGCGGGCGAGGGCGACCAGCCCGCCCAGCGGTTGCCCGGCGTGCACCTGCTGGCGCAGCACATACAGGAACAACAAATGCGTCAGCCGCTCCAGCAACGCCTGCGACGGCCCGGCGGCGCGACGGCATTCCTCCAGGATCAGCTCGAACAACGCCCGTGCCGCATGCCCTGCCGGCTCATCGGCGCGCAGCAGTATCCAGTCGGCCAGGCCGTCGACGATCAGCGCCGACAAGCCCGGCTTGAAGTGGAAGAAACCACACACCAGCCCCACGCCATCGACCGCCTCGGTATCCATGGCCTGCATGCGCTGGCGCGGCTGGGTGCAGGCACTGGCCGGGTCCTGGTCACTGGCCAGGCGATAGCCGAGGTCGCGCAGCAGGAATACCGCATCGCCGGCCTCCAGGCGCAGTGCCTCGGGGTGGCCGTCGATATGCAGCCAGCAATGCCCCTGCACCACCAGGTGGAAACTGGCCCGGCCCATCCCTTGGGTGCTGGCGTGCCAGCCGCCGCAGTAGCGGCCCACATGGAACAGGCTGGCATCTAGCTCCAGACCCTCTAATAACCAATCGACAAGGTGGCTGGACGAAATCATCTAATGCAAAGACTCAAGAGCAAGGAAAGGCGACTGATGAATATGGAGGGTAGTTCTTATAACCAACAGACTGTAGGGACACCCATCAAAGGAGACCACTCCATGTCCTCGCGCATTACTTTACACACGCTGCAGAGCGCCCCGGAAGCGGCCCGTCCGTTCCTCGAGAACGCGCAGAAGAACTCCGGCTTCATCCCCAACCTGCTGGGCGTGCTGGCCAATGCCCCGGCGGCACTGGAAACCTACGTGACCGTTTCGGCACTCAACGGCAAATCCGAACTGAGCCTGGCCGAGCGTGAAGTGGTGCAACTGATTGCCGCCACCCAGCATGGCTGCGACTTCTGCGTGGCCGGCCACACGGCCGTGGCTCTCAACAAGGCCAAGCTGCCGCAGGAGGTGGTCGATGCACTGCGTGCTCGTGGCGAGCTGCCCGATGCCCGTTATGAAACCCTGGCCGCGTTCGCCCGCGAAGTGATCGCCACCCGTGGCAATGTCAGCGAGGCCACTTACCAGGCCTTCCGCGCGGCCGGCTTCAGTGAAGGTAACGCGCTGGAGGTGATTCTGGGCGTGAGCCTCGCAACCCTGTGCAACTTTGCTAATGTGTTCGCCCAGACGCCGCTCAATGACGAGCTGGGCAAGTACCGCTGGCAACCTTCTGCATGAACCGCGTGTGATACCGGTCGTAGCGCGATCGTTGTAGGAGCGGCCTTGTGCCGCGAATGGGCCGCCAAGCGGCCCCGGCGTTTTCAAAGGAGCAAGACCATGCAAGATTGTGCATTTCGACACTGGCTGGATGCCAATGCCGAGGCCATTGACCGGGGCCAGTGCGAGCCGCAGCTGGTGCTGGCGCAAATCGCCGAATCGCAGCTGCTGCGTGTCGGTGTCGACCCGGCCTTGGGCGGCACGGGTGGGCAGGTGACCGACGCGGTCGAGGCCATCGCCGCAATCGCCAACCGCTCGCTGGCAGCGGCGTTCGTCTGCTGGGGCCAGCGCGCCTTCATCGAATACCTGTTGCACAGCCCCAACCAGCCCCTGCGTGAGCAGCTGTTGCCGCGCCTGCTGACTGGCGAACTGGCCGGCGCTACCGGGCTGTCCAACGCCATGAAGTTCCTTTCCGGCATCGAAGCGCTGCAGGTGCGTGGCCGCCCGGCAGCCGATGGCTGGCAACTAGAGGGGCGCCTGCACTGGGTGACCAACCTGCGTAAAAGCGGTTTTGTGGTGGCTGCGGCTATCGAAGACGAAGGTGGTGGCGCGCCGTTCGTGCTGGCCATTCCGTCCGACGCACAAGGCCTGGAGCGCTCCGACGACCTGCAACTGATGGGCCTGCAGTCGAGCAACACTGCGGCACTGGCCTTCCACCAGGTGCAATTGCAGCGTGGCTGGTTGCTGCACGAAAATGCCCGCGAGTTCCTGCCCCGGGTACGCCCGGCGTTCCTGGCGCTGCAATGCGGCATGGCCATTGGCCTGGCGCGAAGGGCGCTGGCGGAAGTTCAGGCACACCTGCATGGGCGTGCCTCGTTCCTCGACGAAGCACGCCAGGTGCTTGGCGAGCGCCTGGAAAACACCGTGAGCGAGCTCAAGCAGGGCCTGCTCGATGGCCGCTTCCAGCAGCAGCCTGCAGCCTTGTTCAAGTTGCGCATCATCCTGGCCGAAAGCGCTGCCGACGCCGTGCAGCTGGAGTTGCAGGCCAGTGGTGGCAAGGCCTACCTCAGTGAGTACGGTGAGGGCTTTGCCCGCCGCTGGCGCGAGTCGGCCTTCGTGCCGATCGTCACGCCCAGCCTGGTGCAACTGCGTGCCGAACTGCAACGCCTGGCGGGGGCGGCATGAGCCCAGTGTTGCTCGAAGTCCGCGACATCAGCCTGGGCTACCCGCGCGAGGGTGGCTGGCAGGCGGTGCTGGCGCAGTTCGACCTGCAACTGGCCCCCGGCGAAGTGGTGACCATCCTCGGCCCCAGCGGGGTCGGCAAGTCCAGCCTGCTACGGGTATTGGCCGGCCTGCAGCAGCCCCGCAGTGGCAGCGTGACCCTGCACGGCCAGCCGCTGCAGGGCCCGCACCCACGCTTGGCGGTGGCCTTCCAGGACCCGAGCCTGTTGCCCTGGTTGAGCCTGGAGAAGAACGTCGCCTTCGGCCTGGATTTCGCCCGCCAGCCCAAACTGGCCGCTGCCGAACGGCGCGCACGCATCGACCATGCGATTGCCGCCGTGGGCCTGGCCCATGCCCGCGGCCAGTACCCGGCGCAGTTGTCCGGCGGCATGGCCCAGCGCACCGCGCTGGCCCGCTGCCTGGCGCGCCAGCCCGAAGTGCTGTTGCTCGACGAGCCGTTCGGCGCGCTGGATGAAGTGACCCGGGCCGACATGCAGCAACTGCTGCTGCAACTGATCGCCACCCACAACACGGCGGCGGTGCTGATCACCCACGATATCGACGAAGCCCTGCTGCTGTCCGACCGGGTCCTGCTACTGGGCAACCACCCAGCGCACGTCCTCGGTCAGTGGCACATCGACCTGCCGCAACCACGGACGCAGCGGGTCGAGGAACTGGGCGCCTTGCGCATCGAAATCCTCAAAACCCTTCGGCGGGCAAGCCGCACAGTCGAACCTACCTCAACCCCGTTGCCCTCGGAGGCTGTCCATGTGCATGGATGACTGCTGTTCCACTTCTTCGCGTCGCGATTTCCTCAAACTCGGCGCCATGCTCACGGCCGCCGGTGCACTGCCTTTGCTGTCGAGCCTGCAGGCCCGTGCAGCCGCCGAGTCGGACGCGCCGGTGCGTATCGGTTACCTGCCGATCACCGATGCCACGCCGCTGCTGGTGGCGCACAACAACGGCCTGTTCGAGGCCGAAGGCATCAAGGCCGAGCGCCCGGTGCTGCTGCGCAGTTGGGCGCAGGTGATCGAGGCGTTCATCTCCGGTCAGGTCAACGTCATCCACCTGCTGTCGCCGATGACCGTGTGGGCCCGCTACGGTAGCAAGGTGCCGGCCAAGGTGGTGGCCTGGAACCACGTGGGCGGTTCAGGCCTGACAGTGGCCCCGGATATCAGCGACATGAAACAGCTGGGCGGCAAGACCGTGGCCATCCCGTTCTGGTACTCGATCCATAACGTGGTGCTGCAGCAGATGCTCAACGACAACGGCCTGACTCCGGTCTCGAAGCCAGCCAATGCGCCGCTGGCCGGCAACGAAGTCAACCTGCTGGTGCTGCCGCCGTCCGATATGCCGCCGGCGCTGGCCAGCAAGCGTATCGCCGGCTATATCGTCGCCGAGCCATTCAACGCCCTGGCCGAGAACCTCAAGGTCGGTCGCGTGCAGCGCTTTACCGGCGATGTGTGGCGCAACCACGCCTGCTGCGTGGTGTTCATGCACGAGCACGACCTGAACAACCGCCCGGAATGGTCGCAGAAGGTGGTAAACGCCATCGTCAAGGCCCAGCACTGGACCCGCGGCCATCGTGCCGAGGCCGCCGCGTTGTTGTCCAAGGCCGGCCCCAACAAGTACACCCCGCATGAACCCGCGGTGCTGAGCAAAGTGCTGGCCCCGGCTGTAGAGGACCGTGCCGGTTATATTGCCAGCGGCGCCATTCGCCACCAGCAGTGGGACGAAAAACGTATCGATTTCCAGCCTTACCCATTCCCCAGCTACACCGAAGAGCTGGTCAAGCGCCTGAAGACCACCCTGATCGAGGGCGACAGCGCGTTCCTTGCCGGCCTGGACCCGGCACAGACCGCCCGCGACCTGGTCGACGACCGCTTCGTGCGCAACGCCATCGCCTCTGTTGGCGGGCCGTCGGTGTTCGGCATCGCTGACAATTTCGAGCGTAGCGAGGAGTTTGCGGTCTGATGCGCACGCATGTCGTTCATGCCGGCCTGGGGCTAGCCGGGTTGCTGGGTTTGTTGCTGTTGTGGTGGGCCGGTGTAGCGGTGTTCGGCCAGGCCGATGGACTGTCGGCACGCTTTTCGCCGGCCGCGACTCTGGCCAGCCTGTTCGATTTGTTGGGGCAGGGCGAGGTCTATGGGCATATCTGGGTCAGCCTCAAGCGAATCCTGGTCGGGCTGCTGCTGGCACTGCTGATCGGCGTACCGCTGGGCTTGCTGGTGGGCAGTTACCGGCACCTGGAGGCGGCGACCACGCCGGCGTTCCAGTTCCTGCGTATGATCTCGCCGCTGTCGTGGATGCCGGTGGTGGTGATGCTGATGGGCGTGGGGGACCAGCCTATCTACTTCCTGCTGGCGTTTGCGGCGTTGTGGCCGATCTTGCTGAACACGGCAGCCGGGGTAAGGCAGCTGGACCCACGCTGGTTGCAGTTGAGCCGCAGTTTGAGTGCCACGCGCCGGGAGACCTTGTGCAAGGTGATCGTGCCCGGCGTGATCGGCCATGTGCTGACCGGCGTACGCCTGGCCATCGGTATTCTGTGGATTGTGCTGGTGCCGTGCGAAATGCTCGGGGTGAGTGCGGGGCTAGGGTACTTCATTCTCGATACCCGCGACCGGCTGGCGTATTCCGAACTGATGGCGATGGTGCTGCTGATCGGGGTGCTGGGGTTTGTACTGGATGCCCTGGCGCGTGGGCTGCATCGGCGTTGGGTGCATGGCTGAGGGGCCAGTGGGGCATCTTCGCGGGTAAACCCGCTCCCACAGGGACATCATCGGGCCCGAGAGCGGCGGGATACCTGTGGGAGCGGGTTTACCCGCGAACAGGCCCTTGGATCAATGCACGGTCTTGCGCTGCCGTACACACTCCCGGGCCTGAGCGGTCAGTTCGTCCAGCCGCTCATCCCGCATCTGTTCCGCTTCGATCATCGCATCCTCACCCTGCTGGTTGAGCAGGTAGGTATGGATCTGCATCACTTCCGCCGTCTGGTAGATCGGCGCAATATCCAGCCGCCCGATCAGCGCGCCGCTAGCCCGCCCGGTACTGCTCATCAGGACCTGCGGCCCATTGGCGGCCACCACCTGCATGCCCATCGCCTCGAACCACGGTACCTGGCTGGCAAAGGCATTCAGCTCGACGCAGGCATGGCGTGCCTGCAGGTCGCCCAGCAGGGCGCGGGCGATGCCCTGGCGACGATGGCTGGCGCGCACGGCGAGGAACGCCAGGGCGCACGCCTGGTCATCGTCCTCGGCCGGCAGTGACAGGGCGAACCCCAGCAATTGGTCCGGTGCCTCGGCATCCAGCGCCAGGGTCAGCGTCACGGCCAGGCCGCGGGTGCCGTCCAGTGCTTGCAGGTACTGGTGCACCTCCATGCCGACGCCATACTGGTACAGCGGGTACAGCGGGTTGTCGGCGCTGATGGCGACACTGCTCAGTTCGCCGACATTGTGGATCACCAGTTCGCGGATCTGGTTCTGGAAAGATTCAGGCGGCACGCTGTCGAGGCGGCTCAGGATGAACATCGGGGTGCGGGCTCCGGCGGGTGGATGGACGGCCCGCGCCGTGCGGGCGCGGGCTGCACAGTCTAACCGGTTTTGCCGATCAGCCTTGTACCTGCAATGCACCGAGCATCAGGTCGAGGTTCTGCACCGCCGCACCGGAGGCACCTTTGCCAAGGTTGTCGAACACTGCGGTCAGCAGCACCTGGCCATGCTCAGGGTTGGCGTAAAGCGCCAGGCGCAGGTCGTTGCTGTCGTTCAACGCCTCGGGGTCGAGGTTCGGCGCTGCGCCGTGCTGGTGCAGGGGCATCAGCTGGACATGGCGGGCACCCTGGTAGTGCTGCTGCAGACAGGCCTGCAGCTGTTCGGCACTGACCTGGCCGGGCAGCAAGCGCAACTGCAGCGGGATGCTCAGCACGATGCCTTGGCGGTAGGCACCGTAGCCGGGCATGAACATCGGCCGCGCCGACAGCCCGGCGTGCTGCTGGATTTCCGGCACGTGCTTGTGTGCCAGCTCCAGGCCGTAAAGTTGCAGGGCCGGGGTTTTGCCGGCGGCGGGCTGTTCATGCCGTTCGACTGCGGCGCGGCCACCGCCGGAATAGCCGGAGATGGCGTGGATGTTCAGCGGGTAATCCGCTGGCAGCAGGCCGGCCTTGACCAGTGGGCGCAGCAGGGCGATGGCGCCGGTGGGATAGCAGCCGGGGTTGCTGACGCGCTTGCTGTGCGCGATGCGCTCGGCTTGCTGCTCGTCAAGCTCCGGCAGGCCATAGACCCAGCCTGGGCTGGTACGGTGCGCGGAGCTTGCGTCGATCACCCGCACCTGCGGGTTGTGGATCGCCGCCACGGCCTCGCGGGCAGCATCGTCGGGCAGGCACAGCAGCGCGATGTCGGCATTGTTGATTGCCTCGCGGCGGCGGTGCGGGTCTTTGCGCTCGGCTTCGGGCAGGGTCAGCAGGCGCAGATCGCTGCGGCCTTGCAGGCGGGCATGGATCTGCAGGCCGGTGGTGCCTTGGTCACCGTCGATGAAGACAACAGGGGTGTGCATGGTCAAAGTCCGATCGGGGAGGGATGGCCTATGCTCGCTTGTGGCTCTGGTAAAGAAAATTTGAATATGATGATCAAGATATTCATCTTTCCTGAACGAGTTGGCCCATGCGCGAAATCAGCCTCGATCGCCTCCGCACCCTGGTGGTCATTTCAGACCTGGGCTCCTTTGCCGAAGCCGCCCGCCAGCTCAACCTGGCACCGCCCACCATCAGCCTGCACGTGGCCGAGCTGGAGGCGCGCATCGGCGCCTCGTTGCTTACCCGCACCCGCGGCCAGGTGCGGCCCACGGTCATTGGCGAAACCCTGCTGGCCCGTGCCCGCCGCCTGCTGGCCGACGCCGACCTGGCGCTGGATGAAGTGCGTCGGCAGGTTGAGGGCCTGACTGGTCGGGTGCGCCTGGGCGCTTCCACCGGTGCAATCGCCCACCTGCTGCCGCAGGCGCTGGAGCACCTGCGTACGGTGCACCCGGGGATCGATGTGCAGGTACAGGTGCTGACCTCTCAGGCTTCGCTTGCACGTTTGCGCGAGGGTACGCTGGATATCGGCCTGGTGGCCTTGCCGCAGGTGGCCGGCAAAGGACTTGCGGTCACCCCCTGGCGGCGCGACCCGATCCTGGCCTACGTGCCGGCCGACTGGCAGCCGCCGGCCAGTGTCACGCCGGCCTGGCTGGCGCAGCGGGCGTTGATCCTCAACGACAGCAGCACCCAGCTGTCGCGGGTGACCGGCGAGTGGTTCGCGGCAGCGGGGTTGTACCCAGAGCCGCGAATCGAGCTGAACTACAACGATGCGATCAAGAGCCTGGTCGGGGCCGGGTATGGGGCGACGTTGTTGCCGCAGGAGGGGGAGGCAGCGGAGCTGGACCGGCGCATTGCCCGACGGCCACTGCGGCCGGGGTTGTGGCGGCAATTGGGCATTGCCTGCCGGGAGCGAGCCACGGGGTATGTGTTGCAGGCGTTGGAGCGGTTGCGCCAGTAGGGGCCGAACAGCGGCCCCAGGTTTCAACCCCGCTCTCGGGCCCGCACAGCGGTCACTGTTTCTCCGCCGACCCCCCAGTTATCGGTCGGCACCTCCTCGATCACCACAAAGGTACTGGCCGGCGGCTTGCCCAGCACCTGCTGCAGCATGCGGGTCGTCTGTTCGATCAGCTGGCGCTTGTGCTCGGCGCTAACCCCTTCATCGGTCACGCGAATATGAACATAAGGCATGATTGCAGCTCCTCTTCAATGCCAGGTGCCAGCGGTGCTACCGCCATCCACCGGCAGGATCACGCCGCTGACGAAGCGTGAGTCGGCCAGGTACAACACCGCATCCACAACATCCTGCGGCGAGCCGGTGCGGCCACTGGGTGACAGTGCGCCCAGCCCCTGCACATTGCCGCCATGCAGTGGCGTATCGATGATTCCCGGTGCCACGGCATTCACCTGCACGCCGCTGGCTGCCATTTCCAGCGCCAGGCCTTTCACCGCCTGGTTCAGGCCGCCCTTGACCAGTACCGGCAGCAGGGCCGGCACGCGGGTGTCCGGTTGCAAGGCGATGGAGGCGGTGATGGCGATGATCTGCCCATGCCCCTGCCGGGCCATGATTCGCGCCGCTTCCTGGGCCGGGTAGAAGAATCCCTTGAGGTTGGTGCCGACCAGGGCATCGACATCCGCTTCGCTGTACTCGGCAAACGGCTTGGCAATGAAGATGCCGGCGTTGTTGATCAGCAGGTCGACTCCGCCAAAGGTTTGTACAGCACTGGCGAACAGGCGCTGCGCTGTATCCGGTTCGGCGATATCGCCAGCTACGCCGATGAAGCGCGAAGGGTTACCGAGGCGGGCGGCGGCTTGCTCCAGGCGGGCCTGGCTGCGGGCATTGCCGACCACGTTGTCGCCGCGTTCGAGGAAGGCCTCTGCCAGGGCAAAACCCAGGCCGCTGGAGGCCCCGGTGATGATGACGGTACTTGGTGTGTTCATGTACATGATCTCCAGTGAAGTGAGCCATGGGCTCGGTGTGGAGCCACTGTAGGTTGCAACTAACACTTGAAAAATGAGGTAAAGCGCATTTCAATCGATACATCATGTAATTAATCGAGCTGTCATGACCCGCCATTTCGATGATCTGCAACTGGGCAGTCTGGAGCTGTTCTGTCTGGCCGCCGACAGCGGCAGCTTCACTGCCGCGGCCACGGAGGCCGGCGTTACACCGGCGGCAGTCAGCCGCAGCGTGGCGCGCCTGGAAGAGCGCCTGGGCGTGCGTCTGTTCGTCCGCACTACCCGGCAGATGCGCCTGTCCGCAGCGGGCCAAGCCTATTACCAGCAATGCCGGCAGGCGCTGGGGCAACTGGTCGAGGCCGAGCGCCAGGTCACGGGTGGGCAGGTCGAGCCAAGCGGCCGCCTGCGCATCAGTGCCCCCACGCCCTATGCCCACCACCGCCTGTTGCCGCTGCTGCCGCGTTTTCGTCAGCGCTACCCGAAGGTGCAGGTGGATGTGCATGTCAGCAACCGCAACGTCGATTTCGCCGAGGAACCGTTCGACCTGGCCATTCGTGGCCGCGAGCCGGCCGATTCACGGCTGGTGGCGCGCCGCCTGGAAGATGCCGAACTGGTAGTGGTGGCCACGCCGGCCTACCTGGCCCGTGCCGGCACGCCACAAACACCGCAGGATTTGCTGCAACATGAGTGCATCCAGTTCGAAATACCCAGCAGTGGCCGCCGCCCACCGTGGAGTTTTCGCCAGGATGGCCAGCAGGTGGAGATCGAAACCCAGGGAGCGTTCACTTGCCTGGGCGATTTCCTGGCTACCGCTACGCTGGTGCGCCATGGCGGCGGGCTGATGCAGGCTTATCGCTTTACCGTGCAGGACGCACTGGCCAATGGCGAACTGGTAGAAGTGCTCGCTGAGTTTGGCGGGACCTCGCGGCCATTCACGCTGATCTACCCTCAGGCCCGGCACATGCCGTTACGGGTGCGGGTGTTCATCGATTTCCTGTGTGCGCAAGCCGGCCTGCCGTTGGGCTGAAACGGTACGCTGCAGGTATTGGGCAACTATGCTTCTGGCTGCGTCAGGCCTCATGTACCTCGACGACCCCAAGGTTTTCCAGGAGAACGCTCCATGAAATCCACGAAATGCATACCCTTGCTGGTGATTGCCTCGGTCCTCAGTTTTGCCGCACACGCAGACCCTGCGAGCAACTGTGCGGCCAAGATCAAGGAGCTTGAGGATTTCGACAAGGCCAGTGGCCAGGCAATGCATGGCGGTATGGCCCATGACTTCAAAGTTCACTTGCAAAATGCCAAGGATGCTCAGAGCAAGGGAGATATGACTCAGTGTCAGGCCTCGGCGGACCAAGCCAAGACTATCTACAACAAGGCACGTAGCAAGTAAGCCCTTGCTGGCCTCTTCGCGGGTAAACCCGCTCCTACAGTATCTCCAACAGGCTCAAGGCCAGCGTGGTTACTGTGGGAGCGGGTTTACCCGCGAAGAGGCCAGCGCAGGCTGGCGCCGTCTTCAGAACCAGCGATCGTTCTTCCTGCGCCCACGGGTCAGCGACGGCAGGATCAGCCCCGCCAGCAAGCCCGCGCCGGCAATGCTGCCGCCATACACCATGTAGCGCATCATCACCTGCTTGTTCTCGTCCCCCAGGCGTGCCTGGGTATCGCGCAGCTCCGACTGGCTCTGGTCGAGCTGTTCATTCAGCGCCTTGTTGCGTGCTTCAAGTTCGTCGATCAGCTTCTTGCGTGAATCGAGAGTTTCCTGCATGCCCTGCACGCGGTTCTTCCAGCTGTCGTCGATGTTCTTCAATTGCCCGGTCAGGTCCGCGACCTGGGCATCGAGCTGCGGCAGGCGCTCGCCCTGGCCTGGCACCGACTGCAGATCGTTGCTGAGAATCCACACCACATCGCCGTTCTGCCCGCGCACCTGGCTGTAGTTACCCTGGCTGCCAATCAGGGTCAGCTTCTGCCCGGACTTGAGCGTACCAACGATGCGGTGGCCATCGGTCGGGCCGCTGCGTACGTAGGTGCTCAGGCTGTCGCTGACCCAGCGTGCATCGCTGGCAGGCTCTTCGGCGTGCACGGGGGCGGCAAGGGTCACCAAGGCGGCGATCAGGCCGCCGTGCAGGGCAGTGAGGGCGAAAGCAATCGGGCGGGAATCGGGCATGTCGGGTCTTCGCGGAAACAGGAAAAAAGTAGGCCCGGTGACTGGGCCGATGAACCGGTCGGTGAGTTGACCGTCAGCGAAAGACCGTTTTTTTGTCAGCAGGTTCACTACCTGATATCGGAAATGTCTGCAGGATGTTGCATGGCTCCAAGCGGTGACACCGTACTAGACTCAGAGGTTCACACTCTTTCATGGAGCAAGACCATGACTGCCAAGAACACTATCTGCCTCTGGTACGACAACGATGCCGAGGAGGCTGCCAATTTTTACGCCAGCATCTTCCCTGACAGCAGAGTGATTGCCGTACACCAGGCACCCGGTGATTATCCATCCGGCAAGCAAGGTGACGTGATTACCGTGGAGTTCAGCGTGATGGGTATTCCCTGCGTGGGGCTCAATGGCGGCAAGGCCTTCACGCACTGCGAGGCTTTTTCGTTCCAGGTCAGTACCGAGGACCAGGCCGAGACCGACCGCTTGTGGGATGCCATTGTCGGCAACGGCGGCGAGGCCAGCGTCTGCGGTTGGTGCAAGGACAAATGGGGGATTTCGTGGCAGATCACCCCGCGTATCCTCATCGAAGCCATCAGCCACCCCGATCGGGCGGCGGCCAAGCGGGCATTCGACGCCATGATGCAGATGGGCAAGATCGAGGTGGCGAAAATCGAGGCAGCGTTGAAGGGCTGATGCCAGTCCGTTTTCAGGGGACGCACACAATTGCCACCTTCTGTGCCGTACCTGTGGGGCTTGCCAGCGATGGGCCGCAAAGCGGCCCCGGCTTCCTCTGATTGGCCCGATCAGTTGCCGGTCACTTCGGCCTCTGCCGCCGCCACCTTGGCCGAAGCCTTCTTTTCCTGCACCACGATGTAGAACTCTTCGCCATGCTTCACCGCGCCATACAGCACGGCCTTTTCGATCAGCTCGTTGCCTCGCAGGTGGCGCAGCATCATCGGGTCCTTGCGCAGGTCGCGGTACAGCGCCAGGCACAGCAGCACCATCACCACCACGAATGGCAGGGCCACGACGATAGTCAGGTTCTGCAGGCCTGTCAGCGCCTCGCCGGGGGCGCGCGGGTCGCCGATCGCCAGCATGATTGCCGCCACCGTACCGGTCAGCGCGCCCCAGAAGATCACCGTGCGCCGTGATGGCGTGGTGGTGCCGTGCTCCGATAGCGTGCCCATCACCAGTGACGCCGCGTCGGCACCGGAAACGAAGAAGATACCCACCAGAACCATCACCAGCACTGAAGTCGCCGACGCCAGTGGGTAGCTGTCCAGCAGCTGGTACAGCGCGTGGTTGCTGTTGACCGCACCATTGGCCAGCTGGAAGGCGCCTTCGCGCAGGGCGTCGATACCCGCGCCGCCAAAAATGGTGAACCACACCAGGCTGACCAGGCTCGGTACCAGCAGCACCCCGGTGACGAACTGACGGATGGTTCGGCCGCGGCTGATGCGGGCGATGAACATGCCCACGAACGGCGTCCAGGAAATCCACCAGGCCCAGTAGAACACGGTCCAGCCGGCCAGCCAGTTGTTCATCTGCTCACCGCCGCTGGCGTTGGTGCGAGCCATCATTTCCGGCAGCATCTTGACGTAGATGCCGATCGAGGTCGGCAGCAGGTTGAGCATCAGCAGTGTCGGGCCGACCATGAACACGAATAACGCCAGCACCAGTGCCAGCACCATGTTGGTGTTGGATAGCCACTGGATTCCCTTGCCGATGCCCGATACCGCCGAGGTGACGAAGGCAATGGTCAGCAAGGTGATGATCGAGATGTAGAACAGCTTGCCGGGGCTTTCGATCCAGCCGTTGTATTCCAGGCCACCGGCGATCTGCAGCGCGCCGAGGCCCAGTGAGGCAGCCGAGCCGAACAGCGTGGCGAAGATCGCCATCATGTCGATCAGACGGCCGAGCGGGCCGTTGGCGTGCTTGCCGATCAACGGCCGGAAGGCGGCGGAAATCAGCTGCGAGCGACCGCGGCGGAAGGTGCCGTAGGCAATCACCAGGCCGACGATGGCGTACATGGCCCAGGGATGCAGAGTCCAGTGGAACAGTGTGGTGGCCATGGCCACCTGCACCGCTTCGCTGGACTGCCCGGTGGTCGACCCAGGCGGTGGCGACACATAGTGCGATAGCGGCTCGGCCACGCCGAAGAACATCAGGCCGATGCCCATGCCGGCGCTGAACATCATCGCCACCCAGGACACCGTGCGGAATTCTGGCTGTTCGCCATCACGGCCCAGCGGGACCCGCCCGTAACGGCTGGCGGCCAGCCACAGCACAAACACCACGAACAGGGTGGAGGTAAGCACGAAGAACCAGCCGAAGTTGAGAATGACCCAGGATTGCGCGCTGGAGGCGCGGCTGGCGAGGCTGGCCTGGTTGAGGAAGCCCCAGAGGACGAAAGCGATTGCCAGGAGGCTGGTGAAGCCAAAGACGATCCAGTCGAGCTTGCCCTCGAAATGCCGGTCCTGGCGTGCTTCTGCGGTTTTCGAGGGGTCCGTCACGCCAAGGTCGAGCGTTTCGGTGATGTGTTCCTTTGCCATGAATGATGAGGCCCCTTTCTGGCTTACCTGCAGGTGCAGGCTTGTTGTTGTGTGGGCTACCGAGTTCGATGACTGCCCCGGCGAGGAGATTGCTGGCGCGATTATCCTGCGCAGGAAACGGCGGTTCCTGTCCCGATAACGCCCCGGGGCGTCCATTACGCGACCTGCCAAATACTTTTAGTTCCGGGGGCGATGGCCCTTTCTGCCTCGCGTTCTGGTACCCTGATGGGCATTCCCCGGGCCTGCACATCCGAGCACCGTAGAAGCGCTGCTGCTTGTGGGCCTGGCCGCACCAGGAAACGGAGATTCGTCAAAATGGCCACTGACCGTGTGAGCCTGATTCATTTCGATAAATTGAGCATGAGCCCTGCCGCTGCCGATCGGTTCCAGAAAGCCCTCGACGCGCTGGAAGCGCTCAAGCTGCAGGACCGTTACGTGTACCTCATCGCTCCTTATCTGGGTGATATCGCTGACGCCTCCGACCGCGAACAACTGGCCACCGCACTGGAGCAGGGCTTGCGCGTGGTCGACGAGCTACTGGCTGCCAGGTCGGTTACCAAGGTCAAGGCCGAGGAAGTACGCCAGGTGTTCCACGGCGCCGCCGAGCGTGCACGGGCAGAAATGCCCGGCTGAGTGGCGGCATGGCCAAAGACATCGACAACCCTTGCGTATCGCTGTGCCAGCTCAACAGTGATTTGTGCGTGAGCTGCGGCCGCACCCGTGACGAAATCCGCAAATGGCGGGGCATGAAGCGTCCCGAGAAGATGGCCACCGTGCAGCGGGCGGCAACGCGGATGAAGGCTATCGCCAAGAAGGTGGCCAAGCGGCAGAATGCCGACTGAACCTGCGTGCCCTGCACGCGGCCTCTCCTGATTGTCTGACGAGCCTGAAAATGGATACTCACTCGCTGTTTGCTTTTACCCTGGTCGCTGCAATCGCGATCGCCAGCCCCGGCCCTGCCACCCTGATGGCCATCAACAACAGCCTGGCCCATGGCCAGCGCAGCGCTATCTGGTCGTCGCTGGGCAATGGCTCGGGCCTGTTCTGTCTGTCGGCTGCCGCCATGCTGGGGCTGGGGGCGTTACTGGCCAGTTCCGAAATGCTGTTCAATGCCGTGAAGATCCTGGGGGCGGGCTACCTGTTCTATCTGGGGGCGCGGCAATTGCTGAAAAAGAGCCCGATGCTGGCGCAGGGCACCGTAGAGGGTGTGGCCAAGGTCCGGCCCACGCGGCTGAAGCTATACAAGTCGGCCTTCCTTACGGCGGTGACCAACCCCAAGGCGACGATGTTCTTCACCGCGCTGTTCCCGCAATTCATCGACCAAGGGGCGGCCTTGCTACCGCAGTTCCTGATCCTGACCGGGATATTCGTGGCCTTGTCGCTGGTTTCGCTGAGCCTGTATGCCGCGCTTGCGGCGCGGGCCAAGGGCGTGCTGAGCCGGCCGTCGCTGTCGCGCTGGGTGAGCCGGGTAGTGGGCACGACCTTCATCGGTTTTGGCGCGGCGATCCTGGCGATGCGCCGGCAAGGGGCCTGAAATACGAGGGCCGCTTCTTCTGGCCGATAAAAGGCCAACCTGATGGCCGTACATGGTCCAGACTGTCTACAGCACGCACAGATGGATGCTGCAGTCGACCACAGGATGTGGCAGTCTTTGGCCACCGCTCCGGGTCTGCGGATGTTACATGTGCCGAGGGTTGTCGATAATGGAGCGCTGCTTTCGCCACGCTTTGCTGCTGTTGCCGTGCCTGTTGCTGCTGCCGTCGGCGGCGGCAGCGCTTGAGGAGTGCCGGCGGCTAACCGCCACCGGCAACCCGGAATACCCCCCCTATCTGTGGCGCGACCCACAAAACCCCCAGCAACTGATCGGTGCCAATGCCGACCTGCTCAAGTACCTGGGCAAGCAGTTGGGGCTGGAAATCGAGGTGGTCTACGGCGGGCCGTGGTCGCGCGCCCAGGAAGAAGTGCGCACGGGACGGATCGACCTGATGGCCGGGTATTTCCTGACCAAGGCCCGCCAGCAACAAATGGATTTCATTGCCCCGCCATTCCTGCATACGCCCAGCGTGGTCTGGGTGCGTCAGGACAATGCCTTTGCCTACCAGCAATGGGCCGATCTGAAGGGCCGAAAAGGCGGCACGCTGGTCAACAACAGCCACGGCCAGCAGTTCGACGACTACGCCAGGGCCAACCTCACCCTCGAAGCGGTACCCGGTGCCAGGCAGGCGTTCGAGAAGTTGATGCACAAGCGCAGCGATTACGTGGTGTACGAGCAGTACCCCGGCATGGCGCTGGCGCGCACCCTGGGGATTGCCGGTACTGTACAGGTGCTGGAGCCACCGATATCCAGTGAAGGGCTGTATCTGGCACTGTCCCATTACTCGCCCTGCAACCAGCCACAACTGCGTGAGGCGCTGGCGAGGGAGATGGAAAAGATCGTTGCCGGGGCGCTGCCGGAGCAGTTGTTGCAGCAAAACCTGGAGCGTTGGCAATAAATAGCAGCCTGGTATGCGCTCCTACAGGGCCCGCGCCAGCTGCTCGGCTTCCTTGGCCCGGGTCACGCTGACCGCGCCGGGCAGGCTGACATTGTTCTTCGCCGCGAGGATTTCGGCCATGACGCTGACGGCGATCTCGGCCGGGGTCTTGCTACCGATATAAATGCCGATAGGGCCGTGCAGGCGCTGCAACGACGCTTCGCTTTCGCCGAAGTGCTCGATCAGCCGCTCGCGACGAAGCTGGCTGTTGCGCCTTGAGCCGATGGCACCGATGTAGAACGCCGGGCTGTGCAGGGCTTCGAGCAGGGCCAGGTCATCCAGCTTGGGGTCGTGGCTGACGGCGACGATGGCGCTGCGCAGGTCCGGGGCGAAGGCGCGGACCACGTCGTCCGGCATGCCGGCCAGGCGGTTGACGCCGGCAACGTGCCAGCCTGCCGTGTACTCGGGGCGCGGGTCGCACAGTGAAACGTTGAAGCCATTGAACAGGGCCATGGTCGCCAGGTATTCGGCCAGCGCGCCGGCACCGATCAGCAGCAGACGGTAGCCGGGGCCGAGGGTGCTGAGCATGTGCTGGCCATCGAAGCTGAACAGTTCGGGCGTGGTGGTGGCGGTGAGGCCGGCTTTGCCGCTGCGCAGGTCGAGCTCACGGCGTACCAGGCTGCCGCTGTCGAGGCCGGCCAGCAGTTGCTCGAGGTTTTGCAACGACGGGGTGAATTCCAGCACCAGTTCGAGGGTACCGCCACAGGGCAGGCCGAAGCGGTGGGCCTCGTCGGCGCTGACACCATAGCGCACCACCTGGGGCAGGCCGCCGGGCATGCCGGGGCCGCCGTAGGCGCTGGTGTAGCGGTGGATGAGGTCGTCTTCGATGCAGCCGCCAGAAACACTGCCGACCACACGGCCGTCGCTGCGCAGGGCCATCATCGAGCCCACTGGGCGGGGGGAAGAGCCCCAGGTGCGAGCCACCGTGGCGAGCAGGACGCGGTGGCCGGCGGCGAGCCAGTCTCGGGTGGTGCGCAGGACGAGCAGGTCGATGCTTTCCATGGGGACTCCGTTAAACCTGATGTTCAAGGGTGGCAGTTCCGGCCTCTTCGCGGGCTTGCCCGCTCCCACAGGATTTGCACTAGTCATCAGTGCCTGTGCAGTACCTGTGGGAGCGGGTTCACCCGCGAAGAGGCCAGTACAGCCACCAAATTTCATCGCATGTGCAAAATGATCGGGCTACTGCTGGCCGGGTCGGTATGCCCACGCAACTTGCCCACCGCCTGCGCGTTCACTGCACCGCCATTGTTCCCCCAGGCACTGCGCACGAAACCCAGCACATCAGCGATTTCCTGGTCGCTCAATTGCTCACGGAAGGCCGGCATGCGATAGGCATCGGGCAACCCGTCCGTCACCACCCGCTGCGAACCATTGAGGGTGATATTGATCGCCGAGGCGTCTTCCTTGGCCAGTGCCGAGGTAGCGCCGGCCAAGGGTGGCATCCATTCGGCCTGGCCCTTGCCGTCCAGGCCGTGGCACGACGCACAGCGGGTTACATAGGTATGTGCCCCAGGGCGATCGAGCCGCGCTGCCGCCGATTCGGCCTGGTACTGCCACGACGCGCCGTCGCGTTGCGGGTCCCCGGGCAGCGACTTCAGGTAGTGGGCGATGGCGGCCAGGTCCTCGTCGCTCATGAACTGCGTGGAGTTGTTGAAGGCCTCGGTCATCGAGCCAAATACCACCGCGTGCCGATTGCGCCCGGTCCTCAGGAACTGCGTTATTTCCGCCTCGCTCCAGCGCCCCAGCCCGGTGTTGGGGTCGGCACGCAGGCTAGGTGCATACCAGCCATCGAGCAGTGCGCCAGCGAGGAACGGCTTGCCGCTGTCATCCAGGGCCTTTTCGTTGAAGGCCAGGCCGCGCGGGGTATGGCAACTGCCGCAGTGGCCGGGGCCCTGGACGATGTAGGCGCCGCGGTTCCACTGCGCATCCTGCCCGGCCTGACCGGTGTATGGCGTGGTGGCGGCGAACAGGCCGTTCCACAAGGCGATGGGCCACCGCAGGTTCAGTGGCCAGGGAATGTCGCTGGTCAGGTTGGCCTGCTGCACAGGTCGCACGCTGTGCATGAAGAAGGCGTACAGCGCCTTTACATCGTCATCGCTGAGCTTGGCGTAGGACGGGTAGGGCATGGCCGGGTAAAGCCGCCGGCCACCGGGCGCGACGCCCTGGCGTACGGCGCGATCGAAGTCGGCCAGGCTGTAGTGACCGATGCCGGTGTCGCGGTCGGGGGTAATGTTGGTGGCGTGGATCGCCCCCAGCGGGGTGGCCATTTCCAGCCCGCCGGCGAACGGTTTGCCGTCCGGCAGGCTGTGGCAGGCCACGCAGTCGCTGAGCCGGGCCACGTACTCGCCACGGCTGACCAGTGCCGGGTCGGCGGCCGTGGCTTGCGCGTCGGCAAATGGCGAGGCGGGCTCGCGGGTGACGTACCAGGCCAGCAGGCCTGCTGCGACCAGGCACGGCAGCGCCAGCCAGCCAGCGGTTCTTGCGAAACGATGGGTCATGGGGCGTCCTTGTGTGCTCAGCTGAAGGTATGGCTGCTCAATGGAAGGCTGCGTGCGCGCTGGCCAATGAGCTGCGCGACTGCGTTGACCACTGCCGGTGCCACCGCGGGCAACGGTGGTTCTCCGATTCCGCCCATCTTCGCCCCGCTTTCGACAATGCGCATATGCACCCTGGCCATGCGCGACGGCGGCAGGATCGGGTACAGGTCGTAGTTGCGTGCGCGCGGCTTGCCCTCCACGTACACCGCTTCCTCCAGCAGCGTCTGCGACAGGCCCAGAGCTACGGCACCGTTGACCTGGTGTTCGATGATCGCCGGGTTGACGATGCTGCCCGGGTCGATGGCCTGCCAGATGTCGTGCACCTTGACCTGGCCGTTCTCGATCGACACCTCGGCAATGACCGCTGCTTCCGAGCCGAACGGCGAGGCCATGGCCACGCCGCGCGCCCGCTTGCTGCCATCCTCGGCGGTGAACGGCCCGCGCTTCCAGCCGCCGGAAAGCTCGGCGACGGCCTGCAACAGGTTGGTCAGGCGCGGATTGTCGCGCAGCAGGTGCAGGCGCAGTTCGAACGGGTCCTTGCCGCCTTTGTCGGCCAGTTCGTCGAGGAACGACTCATAGAAGAAATCGTTCAGCGAGTTGCCCACCGAGCGCCAGTAGCCGAGCATGGCAGGGCCTTTTACGTAGATCTGCGCGATGCGCTTGTTGGCGATGGCGTAGGCCTTGCCCGACAAGCCTTCGAGCGCGGTCGGGTCGAGTTTTTCGCCTTGCTTGCCAGCGATGGCTTCGGTCGGGCCTTCGGTGGCGCTCACGGCTTCGAGGGCCACCGGCAAGCCGTCGGCATCCAGCCCGGCGCGGAACTTCACCACGGCGACCGGGCGCAGCACATCACGGAGGAATTCTTCTTCGCGGCTCCAGATGAGTTTCACCGGCCGGCCGACCGCCTTGGCCAAGGCAATGGCCTGCGGGTAGGGGTTGGCCGAGTCGTACAGGAAGTGGCGACCAAAGAAACCGCCCAGCAACGGCGAATGCAGGGTGATCTGCTCCGGGGGCAGGCCGGTGCGTTTGGCGATGTCGTCCCGGAACATGTCCGGGGCCTGGTTAGGCAGCCACACTTCCAGGGTGCCATCCGGGTTGAAGCGCGCCAGTGCAGACGGCGGCTCAAGCTGGGCGTGGTTGAGGTACTGGTTGTGGTAGGTTGCCTCGACCCGGGTCTTGGCACTGGCCAGCATGCCGGCCACATCGCCCTGGTTTTCGTCGTCGCGGGCCGGGCCCGTGACCGTGGCAAGGTGCTCGCGCCAGCCATCGCTGGAGAAATCGGCCGGCATCGGCCGTACCGGGCTGTCGGCCGCGGGCTCCTGCCAGTCCACCTGGATGGCTTCGACCGCGCGCTTGGCGTGCCACCAGCGTTCGGCAACCACGGCTACGGCACCCGGCAGCTGATGCACCGAATGCACGCCTTTCATGGCCTTGACCTGGTCTTCGTTGCGCAGGCTGCCGACGGTCATGCCCAGGCGTGGTGCGTGCTGCACGGCAGCGTGGAGCATGCCGTCGACCTTGATATCGATGCCGTATACGGCCTTGCCGGTGGACTTGTCGTAGGCATCCAGGCGACGTACCGGCTTGCCGATCCAGCGAAACTGGCTGGGATCGCGCAGCTTGACGCTGGCTGGGTCTGGCACCGGCAGGTCCATGGCGCGCCCGGCCAGTTCACCATAGGGGATGGAACGGCCAGTCGTGGTATGTACCACGTGACCTGGCGTGGTGGAGAGTTCTTCGACAGGCACGCCTAGTTGCTCGGCGCCCGCCTGCAGCAGCATGGCCCGGGCGAGGGCGCCCAGGCGACGCATGGTCGGGTAGCTCATGCGCACCGACATGCTGCCACCGGTAATGCGCATGCCGTTTTCCATCACCACATAGGCTTCTCCGGGCGGCGCGCTGTCGACCACGAAATTGGCCGGGTCTACGTCCAGCTCTTCACCCACGATCTGTGCCATGGCGGTGAAGGGGCCTTGCCCGCCTTCCATGAATGGGCTGAGCAGGCGCACTTTGCCGTCTGGGCGGATCTCCAGAAACGCCGGCACCTGGGTCCCGCGCTCCGGGGTTGCTGCGGCCGCTGCCTGCACGCGGGCCGACCCCATGGGCAGGCCGAAACCAAGCACCAGGGCACCGACAGCCGTACCAGCAAGAAAGCGTCGGCGCGACAGGTTGACCGTTTCGCCCTGCTGCAGCTTGAGCAGCTCGGCGGGGGTATCGACTGGTGTGTTCATCAGGCCTTCTCCCCTTGTGCCAGTTCATGCACGGCGGCATGGATGGCGTTGTAGGTGCCGCAGCGGCACAGGTTGACCATGGCTGCCTCAATCTGCGCGTCGCTGGGCTTGGGCGTGTGCTTGAGCAGTGCCGTGGCCGCCATCACCTGGCCGGACTGGCAGTAGCCGCACTGTGCCACCTGATGCTCGACCCAGGCCGCGACCACCCGTTTGCCGACCGCATCGGCCTCGATCGCCTCGATGGTGGTCACCTCGCGCCCGACCACCCCGGCCACCGGGGTGACGCAGGCGCGTACCACGTTGCCGTCCACCAGCACCGAGCAGGCGCCGCACTGGGCCAGGCCGCAGCCATATTTGGTGCCGGTAAGCCCCAGGTCATCGCGGATTACCCACAGCAAGGGCGTATCGGCGTCTGCCTCGACCTGGTAGGTCTTCTGGTTGATGCGTAGTTCCATGGTTCACCTGCCCGTCAACGGTTGTTGTCGTTTGGCTTTTTCTGATCGGGGAATACGGTGCTCCCCAGTGCAGAAACGCTAGCACAGCGAGGTGACCGAGGGTCTGCTGGCGGGGGCAGGTTCAGAGGATCAGGCAAGCAATTCGGTGGAATGCGCAAGCTGGGCACGCAAGCAGGACTTCCGGCGTGAAAACCCGGATAATGCCGGCCAATTTCGTTTTGCACGCTTAAATCACGGTAATCCCGCATGGAAATCAAGGTCAATTTTCTCGACAATCTCCGTCTCGAAGCCAAGTTCGACGACTTCACGGTGATCGCCGACCAACCGATCCGCTACAAGGGGGATGGCTCGGCCCCGGGGCCGTTCGACTATTTCCTGGCGTCTTCGGCCTTGTGCGCGGCTTACTTCGTCAAGCTGTACTGCCAGACTCGCGACATCCCTACCGAAAACATTCGCCTGTCGCAGAACAACATCGTCGACCCGGAAAACCGTTACAACCAGATCTTCAAGATCCAGGTCGAGCTGCCCGAGGACATTTCCGAGAAGGACCGCCAGGGCATCCTGCGCTCTATCGACCGTTGCACCGTCAAGAAGGTGGTGCAGACCGGCCCCGAGTTCGTGATCGAAGTGGTCGACAACCTCGATGCCGATGCCCAGGGCCTGCTGATGCCGGTGGCTGACACCAGCACCTACATCCCCGGCAAGGACCTGCCGCTGGAGCAGACCATTGCCAACATGTCGGGCATCCTCGCCGGGCTGGGCATGAAGATCGAGATCGCCTCGTGGCGCAACATCGTGCCCAACGTGTGGTCGCTGCACGTACGTGACGCCCAGTCGCCGATGTGCTTTACCAACGGCAAGGGTGCAACCAAGGAAGCCGCGCTGGCCTCGGCGCTGGGCGAGTTCATCGAGCGGTTGAACTGCAACTTCTTCTATAACGACCAGTTCTGGGGTGAGGACCTGGCCAACGCGCCGTTCGTGCACTACCCGAACGAGCAGTGGTTCAAGCCCGGCCCACGTGATGCGCTGCCGGTCGAGATCCTCGACGAGCACTGCCTGGCAATCTACAACCCGGACGGCGAGCTGCGCGGCTCGCACCTGTACGACACCAACTCGGGCAACACCGCGCGCGGCATCTGCTCGCTGCCGTTCGTGCGCCAGTCCGACCAGCAGGTGGTGTACTTCCCGTCCAACCTGATCGAGAACCTGTTCCTAAGCAACGGCATGAGCGCCGGTAACACCCTGGCCGAGGCACAGGTGCAGTGCCTGTCGGAGATCTTCGAGCGCGCCGTGAAGCGCGAAATCCTCGAAGGCGAGCTGTGCCTGCCGGATGTGCCGCAAGAGGTTCTGGCCAAGTACCCGGCCATCGTCGCCGGCATCCAGGGCCTGGAAGAGCAGGGCTTCCCGGTGCTGGTCAAGGATGCGTCGCTAGGTGGCGAGTTCCCGGTGATGTGCGTGACCCTGATGAACCCACGCACCGGCGGCGTGTTCGCCTCGTTCGGCGCCCACCCGAGCCTGGAAGTGGCGCTGGAGCGCAGCCTCACCGAACTGCTGCAGGGCCGCAGCTTCGAAGGCTTGAACGACCTGCCGCAACCGACCTTCGAAAGCCACGCGCTGACCGAGCCGAACAACTTCGTCGAGCATTTCATCGATTCCAGCGGCGTGGTGTCGTGGCGTTTCTTCAGCGCCAAGGCCGACTTCGAGTTCGTCGAGTGGGACTTTTCCGGCCACGGCGAGGATTCCAACGTGCAGGAGGCCGCGACCCTGTTCGGCATCCTCGAAGACCTGGGCAAGGAAGTGTACATGGCGGTGTACGACAACCTTGGCGCCACCGCCTGCCGTATCCTGGTGCCGGGCTACTCGGAGATCTATCCGGTCGAGGACCTGATCTGGGACAACACCAACCGCGCCTTGTCGTTCCGCGCCGACATTCTCAACCTGCACAGCCTGGACAACCGTTCCCTCAAGCTGCTGCTCAAGCGCCTGGACAACTGTGATGTGGATGACTACACCACCATCACCACGCTGATTGGCGTGGAGTTCGATGAGAACACGGTGTGGGGCCAGCTGACCATTCTTGAGCTGAAGCTGCTGATCTGCCTGGCGGTGCAGCGTTTCGAGGATGCCAAGGAACTGGTCGAGGCGTTCCTGCAGTTCAACGACAACACCGTCGAACGCGGCCTGTTCTACCAGGCGCTGAACGTGGTGCTGGAGGTGCTGCTGGACGACGAACTGGAAATGGAAGACTACGAAGCCAACTTCCGGCGCATGTTCGGTGACATACGCATGGATGCGGTGCTGGGTTCGGTGGACGGCAGCGTACGCTTCCATGGGCTGACCCCGACCAGCATGAAGCTCGAAGGCCTCGACCGCCATCTGCGCCTGATCGAGAGCTACAAGAAGCTGCATGCGGCCCGGGCCAGGTTCGTCTGATATCTGACAGGTATTCTTTCCTTCGCAGAACGCAAGGCCTTGTGGGAGCGGCCTTGTGTCGCGAAAGGGCTGCGTAGCAGCCCCAGGGTTACTGCGGTGATGCGAATATTGCTGGGGCCGCTGTGCGGCCCTTTCGCGACACAAGGCCGCTCCCACAGGGGTAGCATGAGCCAATAGAGCTCATATGCCTTTCATTTCTGGTGTTTACACCAAATCGATCTTGCTTCACCGCTTATTATTTCTTGCCGCTTCGCCCGCCAGGCGCGTAGCGTTTTGCTCCCATCCCCTCAATCCATGGCGCGTTGACCGCCAGAAGGACCTCGGCCGCGCACAACAAGAAGGCGCAGACCATGAGCACCCCTTTGGATACCAATGCCCTCAAAGCCCGCCAGCAAGCCGCATGGGCCAGCGGTGACTACGCGGTAATCGGCACCACCCTGCAACTGGTCGGCGAGCGCCTGGCCGAGGCCTGTGACCTGCGCTGGGACGAGCAGGTGCTGGATGTCGCCGCCGGCAACGGCAATGCCACCCTGGCTGCTGCCCGGCGCGGCTGCCGCGTCACCTCCACCGACTATGTGCCCGAACTGCTCAAGCGCGGTGAAGAACGTGCGCGGGCCGAGCACCTCAATGTGGTGTTCCAGACCGCCGATGCCGAAGCGCTGCCGTTTGCCGATGGAACCTACGATGCCGTGCTGTCCACCTTCGGCGTGATGTTCGCTCCCGACCAGGCCCAGGCCGCGCGCGAACTGAGCCGGGTGTGCCGGCCCGGTGGCCGGATCGGCCTGGCCAACTGGACACCGCAAGGGTTCGTCGGACAGATGTTCAAGACTCTCGGGAGGCACGTGCCGCCGCCAGCCGGGGCCTTGCCTCCCTCGCGCTGGGGCGACGAGGAACAACTGCGCGTGCTGTTCGAGGGAGCGCTTGGAGAGCTGAATGTCAGCCGCCAGCACTTCAACTTCCGCTATCGCTCGGCGGCGCATTTCATCGAGGTGTTCCGTACCTGGTACGGGCCGGTGCACAAGGCGTTTGCCTCGCTGGAGCCGGAGGCGGCCGGGGCGCTGGAGCGAGATCTGACCCAGTTGCTGAATGAAAACAATGTGGGGGGCTCTGCCTCATTGGTGGTGCCGAGTGAATACCTTGAGGTGGTGATCATTCGGGGTTAGCAGGCGCTCCTTCGAAGGCCTCGGCCGGTGGTGGCGCTGCACGGACATTGAAGAGTTTGCAGATGAAGTACCAGCAGATGGCGACGGTCAGGTTGTAAGGGAACAGCACGGCCCAGAACGGCAGTTGCCAGTTCTTCTTGCCCTGCATTTCACCGGGTTCGCCGGTTCGCCAGGGGGCGTAGTGGCGCCAGGCTTCTGCCGGGGTCAGGCAGATGGCGTGAAGCGGCTTGTGCCACCAGTTGGGTTCGCCAGGTGGAGGAAGTTTGTCCGGGCCGTGGTCCATGAAGTGGCGGAGGTATTCCCAGACTTCGGCGACGTGCTTGACGCCGGGTTCGGTGGGTTCGTTGCTGTCGACCCAGAGGCAATCCTTTTGGTGAAGGCTGCCGTCCTCTCCGCGAGGGGCGAAGGCGAGGGCATAGCTGGTGCTGAAGGATGAGCCGCCGTATTCGGTGCGTTTGAAAATTCCACCTCCCGTGTTGCTCCATTCAAAAACTAATACCTTACTCAAGCGCTGGTAGTAGATTTTTTGGGTTGCGCGGTTGAGGCAGAAACTTGATAGGCCTTTTATGAAGTAGATTCGATAGATCAGAAAAGGAGTGAATATGAAGGGTGCTGTTAAAAACAATAACAGCAATACAGTGTCTTCGGTGTATAGGTCTGGGATGCTTGGGAAGAGGTAGGAGTAAAAACCAATCAGTAGTGTGATCGTCATTGCGCAGTATAATTTCCCCATGAATACGGAATCTGTTACCCATGGATTTCGTAGGCATAAGGTATTTTTTGATACTTTTACCAGCTGCCCGCCAATGGCAGGTTCATGCCCGGAATCTGACGTTGAATTGAATATCCAGATGGTTGCCATGATCAGCGCTCAAGACGGAAAATTGACAGGATCTCATTGTCCTCATCCAACCCTTGATTGGCGTTATAGGCTAGATGCAGTGAGACATGATTTTGGGTGCCTAACGTGCTCTCGAAATGCAGAACTAAGCCAGCACCTGCAATGTGGCCGGTCGGGGCGATTGGAAAAACGTCCATCCCTTGGTCGTTACGGAGGGTGCTCAAGCTTCCTGACCATTCACTTACTCCAAGCACGAAGCCAGGCAGCAGCACTGTGAACTCAACGGTTGGTTGAGGTGTGGCTACTTCGTTGCGAGTGATAGCTGTCCAGCTTGGCGGAGACCAGTGATTGTTATGATGCCATCTGGTGTCGACTTTAGTTATACCGAGTGATTGGGCCTGCTCGGCGGATAATAGTTTCGGTCCGTAATGCTCACTATGCCAAGCTTTGATTTCTGCTTGTAGCGAGGTGAAAGCAGGAAGTTTCTTTTCATAGTTCAAGGTGATCTCAGGGCGCGCCTCCCCATCGTTGTTGCGATTACCGAAGACGCTACGTGCAGCCCAAAACTCAATTGGGCTGTGAAGTCGCTCATGTGCCTTGGCATGGAGGTAGAGGCCTCCTGCAATGATGGCTGTTCCTACGAGAACAAGGGCAGCTGCGGCCCATCCGGCGAAGGGCACAACCGATGTAGCACCCGCAACAGCAAGTCCGGCTTCAAGGACGACAGCAGAGCCAATAGCCATGGTTAATCCGCCAGCAATTGTGTATTTACTGGCAGTAGAGTCACCGTTGTTGAACTGGCGAAACCCCTTGGATCCATCAGAGAGCAGACTAAATACTATTGCAGGATATCCTGCTAAACGCGCAAACAAGTTACTGCTTAAGAATTTTATAATCCCGTTGCCAAAGGCCATGCCAGGCGCCGTTGAGCTCAACCTCAGCATGACGGCCTTTTGCGTTGCCCGCACGCTGACTAATGTCGCCGAGGCAGCACCAATCACCCCGAAAATCGATGAAGCGAACCCCATGGTGTATTCCGGTGCACCGCTCTGCTGCATGCTGTTGTAGGCGGTCTTGAGCGAGATCACGTTGAACCACAGCATCCCCGCGTTCAACCCACCGCCGCCGCCCGACGTGAGTAACCCGAGAAAGTTGGGTTTAGCTCGCGCGGTGGTGGTCAGCTCGATTGACACAGTCCGGCTTCCCGAGATGCGTAGCTCTTTCATCTCTTCAACCTGTGCCATACCGTTCTTCAGGTACTTCTCCACCTCCTGGCTAAAGGGATTGTCCCGGATGGCCTGCTCGGTGATCTGGTAACGCGCTGCCAGCAGTCCCAGCGCTTTCTCGGCATTGGCTTCGCGCGCCGCCAACAGCACCTGCTGACGCAGGCCATGACTGGCATCCCAGCGGGTCTGCCCACGCAGGCGCTTGAGCACGACGGTGTTGACCGACTGGGCAGTGAGATCGGTAATGTCAGCCATCGCCGGAAAACGGCCAGCCAACCCTTGGATCACGTTGTCACTGGCGCCGAACAGGCTGCCGATCGAATCTGCCTTGTCCTTGAACGGGTTGAACGGCGCCAGGGCGGTGTACAGCGGGCTGTCGTGCTGGTCCAGCCACTGCTCAAGGCGTTTGAGCCGCGGGTCCAGTTCTTCGGTGCCGGGCGCCGGCTGGCCCATCGGCTGAATCAGCAGCGCCAAAGCGATTTCCAGGCCACGGGCGGAAATGGCTTCGTCACGGTCGTAACAAGCCAAGGCGGCGGCCAGGCTGTAGGGGTTATCGACGTGCTCGGGTTCGGCGGTTCCGAGCCAGGCGTCATGATCGTGGCTGGCTTGCAAGGCCTGGTTGCGCAACGCGATGATCCGGCGTTCGAGTTCATCACGCTCGGTGAGGAAGCGCCGGTACTTGGCGAGGTCGAGGCGCTGTGCCAGACGGGCGCCGTTGGGGGAGTAGTCTTTGTGGGTGAGGGCCTGAAAACGTGACTCGGACGGCGACAGGGCGGGGCCGCGGCGCTCGGTGCCAAGCCGGAACTCGGCCAGTTCCGGTGAAGGGGCATCCGCCGGGTACAGGCTTTCCAGCGTCTTGTTCAGCAACATGGCCACCAGGTTACGGTGATGGAAATCGCGGCTTTGCACGCTCAGCTGTTCGGCATCCAGTTTGTAGCACGCCGGTACGCGTTCCTGTTCGGGCCCTTGTGCCGGTTTCATGTGTTCCAGCTGCTCGGCGGGCATCAGGTCGCGCAGTTGATGCTGATAGGCCGACACCGTCAGGC
>NZ_NFZQ01000070.1 GCF_002165135.1 Pseudomonas sp. SID14000
ACAGCCCGGATGCGGAGGCCGTGACCCTCGATGGCTTGAGCATGGCCGCCGCTCTCACCTTGACCGTCGAGCAGGCTCGGACGAAGTTCACCGGCCTGCGCAAGATGCAGGCGCGGCTGCGGACGCTCGACGAGGTCGGGCTCGGCTACCTCCTTCTCGGTGAGGCGACACCTGCGCTGTCCGGGGGCGAGGCGCAACGCCTCAAGCTGGTCGCGGACCTCGAGAAGCGCCAGCAGGGCACGCTGTTCATCTTCGACGAGCCGAGCGTCGGCCTGCACCCGGCCGACATCCGGGTCCTGCTGAGTGTCTTCGATCGCCTCATCGACGCGGGCGCGACGGTCATCGTGATCGAGCACGACCTCGACATGATCGCCAACGCCGACTATGTCGTCGACCTGGGCCCGGGTGCCGGTGCCGACGGCGGCCGCGTGGTCGCCGCCACCAGCCCGGCGCTCCTCCCAGACTTCCCCGAAAGCGTCACTGGCCGGTACCTACGGGCTGCCCTTTCGGGCTCACCTGATTAACTCGCTGAAGTTAGGGCAGGCTAGCCTTAGTTCATGCGACTTCATCCTCTGATCCGTTCGTCAGCTCTGGTGGTGGCCGTGATGGTCGCCTTGGCCGGATGTGGGGGTGGGA
>NZ_NFZQ01000071.1 GCF_002165135.1 Pseudomonas sp. SID14000
CGGACCGACCGCGTGCACAATCGCCCCACCGCACTCCCGAATAGTTGCCACACGGGCTTCAGGAGCAGGACCGAGATGCTCGAAGCTCGGTACTACGACGCCGACCGGGTCATGCCTGGTGATTGCCTCTAGCAATGACTCGAAGGCGCCGTTGCCCTGTAGTTCTCGGTAGGTCACGCCAAGGAAGAACCACTCACACTGCGCCCAAGATGCCAACTGACCGGTGAGCGCGGTCTCGAGCCGCCCCGACACTCCATCGACCCGAACGAACCCGAGAACGAGCGGCCGCACGGGGAACACGCTCATCTGACAACTCCCATCGATCCATCGAGTGACTCATTTTGACTCACTCTCGTTCGAGAATGCTCTACGTGGCTAAACGAAGTCAAATCGTCACAGATGGTTGACTCCTGCCATCAGACTCTGCGACCGTTGAGGCCTTGACTCATTTTGACTAATTGGAGGCGAGATGCGACTCACCCACAAAGCCGGCACCTGCAGCAACGGCCCGTGCCCCAACGTTTTCGACACCGATGACGGCTCGCTGGTGGCGATCCAGGGGGCAGAGCTGATCGACACCGATGCATTGGCTCAGTTGAGTCAGATGCCCGCGCACGAGACCGTCGTA
>NZ_NFZQ01000072.1 GCF_002165135.1 Pseudomonas sp. SID14000
ACCTGCCGATCGACGTGAACGACCCGGCCGACCCGGTCGAGATCGACCCGTCCCGGATCGAGGGCCACGTGCGCTTCGAGGACGTCACCTTCGTCTACCCGGGTAGCGAGACGGCCGCGGTGGCCGGCGTCAGCCTGGACGTGCCGGCCGGTACGACGCTGGCGCTGGTCGGTGAGACCGGCTCGGGTAAGAGCACCCTCGCCTCGTTGGTCGCGCGGCTCTACGACCCGACCAGCGGACGCGTCACCATCGACGGCATCGACCTGCGCGACCTGCGGCTGGCCGATCTTGCCGGCGTGGTCGGCGTCGTCAGCCAGGAGACCTATCTGCTGCACACCACGGTGCGCGAGAACCTCCGCTACGCCAAGCCCGACGCCACCGACGCGGAGATCGAGGACGCAGCCCGGGCCGCCCAGGTGCATGAGTTGATCGCCGGGCTCCCGGACGGCTACGACACCATGGTCGGGTCTCGGGGGCACCGCTTCTCCGGAGGGGAGAAGCAGCGGATCGCGATCGCCCGGACGCTCCTGCGCAACCCTCGTGTCCTGGTACTGGACGAGGCCACCAGTGCGCTGGACACCGAGACCGAGCGGGCGGTCCAGCAGGTGTTCGAGCGGCTCG
>NZ_NFZQ01000073.1 GCF_002165135.1 Pseudomonas sp. SID14000
ACGCGGTCCTCTTCGACCGCATGTTCCGCTTCCCGGTCACCGGCGAGCGCAACCGGAACTACGACGGCCTCGGCGGTCAGCGCCTCTTCGCCTACCTCCACCGCCACGACGTCGTCCGCTGGACCGACAACCGGCTCAGCATCGACTGGGAGCGGGCCCCGCAGGTCACCAACCAGCTCTGCGCCGAGATCGAGAAGCTCTACCGCGACGGCATCGACCGCCCCAAGCTGGTGCACTGGTTCGCCGCCTACGACCTCGTCTCCCGCTACCTCTCTCCGCACCCGGGATCCCGCTGGGCCAAGGGCCCGGACGCCCTGGACCTCACAAAGCCCCCGCGTAAGCTCGTCGACGACGTGCTTCCCGACGAGTTTCCCCTGAGCATGTTCTATGAGGCGCTCGCCAAGAAGCTGAAGCACGTGATCGCCTCGACCAAGGGGATCACGGCGGCGGAGACCGGGCGGGCAGCCGCGTGAACGCGGGTTCCAAGGAGGCGGTGGCCATGAACGCGACAACAGCGGGCATCGAGGGGAGCGGCGTGCTCGAAGGTGCGGTGGTCGCGGTCGCGGGCGCGGCGGGCCCGGCCGGGCGCGCCACCCTGCTGAGCCTCGCCGAACGGGGCG
>NZ_NFZQ01000074.1 GCF_002165135.1 Pseudomonas sp. SID14000
TGGGCGGCGACGCTTCGGTTCAGGTGACTGACACCACCGACGAAGTGGTGGCCAAGCTGACCGCGACCCCTTCGGTCACCGAAGGCGGCGAGATCACCTACACCATCACGCTGACCAACAAAGACGGTCTGCCGATCAATAACCACTCGGCCCTGACCTTCACGCTGAGCGACGGCAAGACGGTTATCACCGTACCGGCCAACGGCACGACGGGTTCGGTCACTGTGACTGCGCCGGACAACGTCTACACCGGCACCAACGACCCTGTGGTCAAATCGATCGCCTCGGTCACTGGCGCTGACGTCGGCAAGTTCGAGCAGTTGACCCTGGACAAGACTCCGGTCAGCACCACCGTCACCGACGAGCCGGGTACTCCGGGCAACGAAGGCGACCTGGTACAGGTCACCATCACTGCCGATCAGGCGTCGGTGGCCGAGAACGTCAATCCGACCTTCACCGTGCACATCAACCAGGCGCTGGCCCATGACCTGGTCGTGACCCTGAGCAACAACGCCCAGGTCACCATCAAGGCTGGCGAAACCAGTGCACCGTACACCCATGCTGCACAGGGCGATGACGTCTATAACGACGCTGGCCAGATCAGCCTGGGCATCAAGTC
>NZ_NFZQ01000075.1 GCF_002165135.1 Pseudomonas sp. SID14000
ATGCCCAGGCTGATCTGGCCAGCGTCGTTATAGACGTCATCGCCCTGTGCAGCGTGGGTGTACGGGGCGCTGGTTTCGCCAGCCTTGATGGTGACCTGGGCGTTGTTGCTCAGGGTCACGACCAGGTCGTGGGCCAGCGCCTGGTTGATGTGCACGGTGAAGGTCGGATTGACGTTCTCGGCCACCGAGGCCTGGTCGGCAGTGATGGTGACCTTGACCAGGTCGCCTTCATTGCCCGGAGTACCCGACTCGTCGGTGACGGTGGTGCTGACCGGGGTCTTGTCCAGAGTCAGCTGCTCGAACTTGTCGACATCAGCGCCAGTGACCGAGGCGATCGATTTGACCACAGGGTCGTTGGTGCCGGTGTAGACGTTGTCCGGGGCAGTCACAGTGACCGAACCCGTCGTGCCGTTGGCCGGTACAGTGATAACCGTCTTGCCGTCGCTCAGCGTGAAGGTCAGCGCGCCGTGATTGTTGATCGGCAAGCCGTCTTTGTTGGTCAGCGTGATGGTGTAGGTGATCTCGCCGCCTTCGGTGACCGAAGGGGTCGCGGTCAGCTTGGCCACCACTTCGTCGGTGGTGTCAGTCACCTGAACCGAAGCGTCGCCGCCCA
>NZ_NFZQ01000076.1 GCF_002165135.1 Pseudomonas sp. SID14000
ATCCACCAGGCGCTCGAGCCGACGGTGGATGGCGACTTCCACGTACCGCCGGCCGAGGGCACGCCCTGGCAGAGCAAGCTGGTCAGCTTCGAGCTCGAACCCGCCGGCGCGCGGCTCGGGCAGCGGATGGAGATCTCACCCGGCGACCAGCTCGTCTCGGTGGTCCGGCTGCGGTTCGTCGACGGCGCACCGATGTGCATCGAGCGGATCCGGATCCCGGCCGCCTTCGTCCCTGGGATCACTGGGCGCGACTTCGAGGTCGGCTCGCTCTACGGGTTGCTGAAGGCGAGGTACGGGGTCGCCGCGAGAGACGCGGTCCAGACCACCGAGCCGACCGTGACCGACGCGCAGGAGGCCGCGCTGCTCGACGTACCGCTGCATTCACCGGCGTTGCTCTTCGAGCGCACGACGCGCGACGCGAACCGCGCCGTGATCGAGTACACCCGCTCCATCTATCGAGGAGACCGGTACCGGATCACGACGCGGTTGACCTTTCCAGACTGATACAGCCTGAAGGCTGACTAGCCCTTGACGGCGCCAGCGGCGACGCCGGAGGTGACGCGGCCCTGCAGGACCAGGAAGATCAGCAGGACGGGCAGCATGAACAAGGT
>NZ_NFZQ01000077.1 GCF_002165135.1 Pseudomonas sp. SID14000
CCGAGCAGGTCCCAGTTGCTGAGCTTGGTGCCGTCGGACGGGTCGACCAGAGTGCCGGCGTCGGCCTTCGCGAGCACCTCGGCGTACACCTTGGAGACGTCCTGGCCCTGCAGGGCGCAGTTGGGGCTCTTGCCGCCGCAGTCGACGAACTGCTGGAAGGAGTCCTCGGCGAAGCCGCTCTCGCTGAGCTGGAAGCGCCAGGTGTCGAGGCTGTGGTCCATGTTGCCGTCGTTGACCATCGTGCGGATCCGCTGCGGGAACAGCTCGGCGTACATCTGGCCGGTCAGGGAGCCGTACGACGCGCCGTACCAGTTGAGCTTGTCGGCGCCGAGCGCGGCGCGGACGGCGTCGAGGTCGCGGGCCACCGAGATGGAGTCGACGTGGTCGTAGAGCGGGCCGGTCTGCTGCTTGCAGTCGGCGGCCAGCTGGCGGTTGAACTGCACCAGCGCCGTGTACTCCGCCTTGGTCCGCGGCAGCACCGTGTCACCGGGCTGGCCGAGGGCATCAGCCGAGCAGACCACTGGGTGGCCGCGCGCGACGCCGCGGGGGTCGATGCCGATGATGTCGAAGGTGCGCAGGCCCTCCGGGCTGAAGATGCCGCCCGCGCTG
>NZ_NFZQ01000078.1 GCF_002165135.1 Pseudomonas sp. SID14000
GCGTGATCGGCGAGCAGGTCGGCTCCGTCGCGTTCGACGGCATGGGTGTTGACCAGATCCTGTACCAGCGCGAGGCCGCCCGGGCCTGAGCGTGCCTCGAACCTCTCGGTCGCCGTCCATGACATAGCCAAAGACTACTTGACTTCAGTCAAGGAAGCCAGCATGCTTGACAGAGGCAAATAGCCTTACGCCTCGGTCACAATGGGCCGAGCGCGCTCATCGAACGGAGTACGAGATGGCAACCGTCAGCGGAGCGACCGTCCTGGTCACGGGTGGACAGCGAGGCCTGGGCAAGGAGATCGCGCAGGAGCTGCTGCGGGCGGGAGCCGCGAAGGTGTACGTCACCTCGCGCACGCCGTCACCGGACACCGACCCGAGGATCGTCCCGCTGGCGTTCGAGCTGGAGGACCCGCAGGCCGCCGCTGAGCTCGCCCGGGTCGCTACCGACGTCAGCGTCGTCGTCAACAACGCCGGCATCATGACGTTCGGACCGCTGCTGCAGGACGATCAGCAGGAGGTCGAGCGCGTCTTCGGGATCGTGGCGTTCGGGCCGCTGCGCGTCGCGAAAGCCTTCGCGCCCGTGCTGGCCGCCAA
>NZ_NFZQ01000079.1 GCF_002165135.1 Pseudomonas sp. SID14000
GCTGCATGACCCGCCGAGCGACGACATCTGCTACGCCACCCAGAACCGCCAGATCGCGGTCAAGAAGATGGCGCCCGACGTCGACCTGATGATCGTGGTCGGCTCCCGCAACTCGTCGAACTCGGTCCGGCTGGTCGAGGTCGCCGTCGAGCACGGCGCCGCGGCCGGCCACCTGGTCGACTTCGCCACCGAGATCGACGAGGCCTGGCTGGACGGCGTCGACACGGTCGGCGTCACCAGTGGCGCCAGCGTGCGTGAGATCCTGGTGCGCGACGTGCTCGCCTGGCTCGCGGAGCGCGGGTACGGCGAGGTCCAGGAGGTCACGACGGCTGAGGAGAGCCTGGTGTTCTCACTTCCCCGCGAGCTCCGTGCGGACCTGAAGGCCGCCGGGATGGCGACCACAGGCACCTCCGACCACGCCTGACGGTTCAGGCCACTACGGCACCACGATCTTCACGGTCTTGCTGGCGGTGAACGAGCCTGTTCGGCCGCCGCAGAACGAGATGCTGTAGCTGAAGGTGTAGGTCCCGGCCTTGGTGAAGGTGTGGGGCGCGTCGAG
>NZ_NFZQ01000007.1 GCF_002165135.1 Pseudomonas sp. SID14000
GCACGATGGCGCGGAGCTGGTCGAGGGTAACGGAACCGTTGCTGGCGACGCTGACGGTGAATACCAGGAGGTTGGTAGTGGCCGTGCGGCCTTCCACCACGGTGCCGTTGAGCGACAGGTTGACTGCTTCGCCAGTGGCCGTGTCGACCAGGCCGGAGGCACCCGCCACCACGCCCAGGGCGTAGGTGAGCGTACCGGCGCCATCGGCGCCGAAGGCCGAGGTGAAGTTGGCGGCGAAGCTTTGGGTGGCGTTGGTCGTCAGGTCCGTTTCATCGACGGTGAGGACCGGTTCCGTGCCGGTGGTGCTGATACTGGGGCCATCATCTTCGAAGGTCATCCTGGAACCGATTTCGGCGGTTGCGGTAGAGACCTGGCGAAGCATGAAGCCACCGATATCGAAGTCGGCATGTTCATTGCCTTTGGCGTCGACGGCGGCCCCATTCTCGACGAGTACGCGGTTGTGATCCAGCGTGGTGGTGTACTCGATCTTCTGGCCGGCTTTGATGCCGGTGAGGGTGGCGACGCCGGAAGCGAAGCTGATGACGATGCTCGGGTCATTCACCGACCCGTCCGAGTTCTCGATCACTTGCCCGGTGGCAATATTGATGACGCGAACATTGGTGATCGCCACCGACGCATCGTTGGTGTAGCCATTGACGAAATTCACTCCAGGTTCAGCGGCGGTGCTGAAGGCGCTGATCCTGACCACGGCGCTCTTGCCGCTTTGCAACTGCACCACATCGAACGTGGCCGACTTTGCATTGAAGACGGCGGTGAAGTCGACGTTAGCTTCTATATCTGCTTCGTTCTGGTCCAGGTTGGGAATGGTCACATTCTGCCGGGCGCCGGTGACGAAGGTAAAACGGATACCTTCCTGTTCCACGATCATCTGGTTGTTGGTGCCGAAGGTGGTCGGGCCGCCCGCCTGGCTGGTATTTATCGTATCGCCCGTAGTGATATTGGCGCCGCTCGACTGGTCGGCCGGGTCCTTCCCTGTGGCGATGATCGTCGGGTCGGTGATGCGCAGGATGCCGCCATCATTGACCACGGTCGGGTTCGCTGTCGTGAACATCAGGAACAGGTTCTGGCCGGAGGGCGCGTTGGCCAGGCTGAATACCAGGTCCTGACTGGTTCCGATGAACACCTTGTTCAGCAGATTGAGCGCGTCGTCGGCGTTGCTTGTGTCCGGATGCTTCAGTGGTTGGTATTCCACCGTCCAGATCTTGCCGCCACTGACGGGCGATCCGGTTTCTTCGATATAGCCTGCGAAGATGATCGCACCTGTTGGCCCGCCAGCCCGGCCCAGCACGATGTTGTTGTTGGTATCGGTGTAGAGCAGGATGTCGACGCCATCGAGGGTATCCAGCCCGCTGTCCAGGCCATTGAGGGGCGCGCCAAGGCTGTCGGTGAAGCTGATGTCGGTGATGTTGCCTCCCGGTGCCGGGGTGATGGTGAATGCATCGCTCCCGGTGTTGCCCACGGCCCCGGTATAGCCGCTCAAGGCGGCACCTGCCGGGGTACCGGCACCCAGTGCGGTCAAACGGGTCGAGAAGGCGGAGGGCAGGGTCGCCACCAGGATGTCGTTGTCGTCGGCATCCGAGGCCGGGCTTGGTGTGGCTGTGCCGTTCTGCAACCCGGCCGTTTCGTCCAGCGTCACGCTCACACCGGTCGCAGTGATGAGCGGCGCGCTGTCTGTGAACGATGCCGTGGCCATCACGTCGTCAGCGCTGCCGTACACTTGGTCGGCACCTGCGGCGGTCGCGCTGAGCAGGAAGGTGGCTCCCGCCGAGTCGTCAGGGTTGACGTACCACGAGGTGGTGATGCTGCCGTTGACTTGGCCGTCGAGATCACCAGCGCCGCCGTCGGTCACGTACCAGGGTGTGTGCCCCTCGCCGGAGTCGGTGGCGAGCACATCGTCGGGGGTGCCCCACAGGTTATCCGCGCCGGCGTCCGTGGCATGGTCCACCTCGAATGCGACCGTGCTGCCAGCCGAGAAGCCGTTGGCCGTGATGGTGGCAGTGCTGCCAGGGCTATAGTCGCTCAGGTCGGTGCTCACGGTTGGTGAGGAGATGGGGGGCAGGTCGTCGCTGGTGGGGCTGCTGTGTTTGTCCGTTGGCGAAGCGTTCTTTTTGCGAATAGTCATGGCTCTCTCCCAAGCTCTGCCAGTGTCGAGGCCGGACTGCAGACCTCTGTTACAGGCTTTCACTATGGCGAAGCGCCATGGACTGCGCATCGGCTGATACTCCTAGGCGGGCTGGGAGTATCGGACTACCTGGCGTTGGTGCCGGGAGGTCGAATGCACGGTTGCATGCCATTCAACACATGCCTGCCGTATTCGGCTGCAACCACTTCCCGGCATCCGCTACCTGACTTAATATACTCTTCAGTACAAATATTGAATGTGCCCTCCGCGAAAGGATTCATCATGTTGCGCCATGCCTTGTCCATCGCTCTGCCCGCCGCTGCCGTGCTGTTCCTGGCGGCGTGCGGCCAGGAAGCCGCCCCACCTGCCGCGCCACGCCCGGCGCTGGTGGTGCAGCCGCAGCCGGCCGAAGCCGCTGCCGACAGTTACCCCGGTGAAGTGCGTGCGCGCTTCGAGCCGGAGCTGGCCTTCCGCATTGGCGGCAAGGTCAGCAAACGCCTGGTCGAAGAGGGGCAGCGGGTCAAGGCTGAGCAGCCGCTGGCCGAGCTGGACCCGCAGGACGTGCGCCTGCAACTGGAAGCCAACCGCGCCCAGCTGGCAGCCGCCGAGGCCAACCTGTCGCTGGTGCGTGCCGAGCGCGATCGCTATCAGAAGCTGCTGGAGCGGCAAATGGTCAGCCACTCCCAGTACGACAACGCCGAAAACCTCTACCGTGCAGGCCTTGCCCGCTTGAAGCAGGCCAAGGCCGAGTTCGACGTGGCTGGCAACCAGGCCGAGTATGCCGTGCTGCGTGCGCCGCAGGCCGGGGTGATCGCCAAGCGTCAAGTTGAAGTGGGCCAGGTGGTCGCTGCCGGGCAGACCGTGTTCACGCTCGCTGCTGATGGCGAGCGGGAAGTGGCCATCGGCCTGCCGGAGCAGCAATTCGCACGTTTCGCCGTCGGGCAACCGGTAAGCGTGGAACTGTGGTCGCACCCGCAAGAGCGCTTCCAGGGGCGCATCCGCGAGCTGTCACCGGCCGCCGACCCGCGTTCGCGCACCTTCGCTGCCCGCATCGCCTTTACCTCGGCCGCCACGCCGGCAGAGCTCGGCCAGAGCGCCCGGGTGTTCATTGCCCACGAAGGGCTGATCCCGCTGGCGGTGCCCTTGTCGGCTGTCACTGCGGAAAACGGCCAGGCCTATGTCTGGCGGGTGAACAAGGACAGCCGCCTGGAGCGGGCAGTAGTGCGCCTGGGGGCCTATGGCGCCGACAGCGTACCGGTGCTCGAGGGCCTTGCCCCCGGCGACTGGGTGGTCGCCGCTGGCGGCCATGTACTGCGCGAGGGCCAGAAAGTACGCCCCGTGGACCGTACCAACCGCGTAGTGAACCTGACGGCCAAGGAGTAAGTTCCGATGGGTTTCAACCTTTCTGCCTGGGCGCTGCGCAATCGCCAGATTGTCCTGTTCCTGATGATCCTGCTGGCGGCCATTGGCGCCATGTCCTACACCAAGCTCGGCCAGAGCGAGGACCCACCGTTCACCTTCAAGGCCATGGTCATCCGTACCCTGTGGCCTGGTGCCACCGCCGAGGAAGTGTCGCGCCAGGTCACCGAACGCATCGAGAAGAAGCTGATGGAAACCGGCGAGTACGAGCGGATCGTCTCGTTCTCCCGCCCGGGGGAATCGCAGGTCACCTTCATGGCCCGCGACTCGCTGCATTCCAAGGACATCCCCGAGCTGTGGTACCAGATCCGCAAGAAGGTCGCGGACATCCGCCATACCTTGCCGCCGGAAATCCAGGGCCCGTTCTTCAATGACGAGTTCGGTACCACCTTCGGCAATATCTATGCACTGACCGGTGAGGGCTTCGACTACGCGGTGCTCAAGGACTATGCCGACCGTATCCAGATCCAGCTGCAGCGGGTCAAGGACGTGGGCAAGGTCGAGCTGATCGGCCTGCAGGACGAGAAAATCTGGATCGAGCTGTCCAACCTCAAGCTGGCCACTCTCGGCGTGCCGCTGGAGGCCGTGCAGCAGGCCCTGCAGGAACAGAATGCCGTCAGCACCGCCGGCTTCTTCGAAACGCCCAGCGAGCGCCTGCAGTTGCGGGTGAGCGGGCGCTTCGACAGCGTCGAGCAGATTCGCCAGTTCCCCATTCGCATTGGTGACCGTACCTTCCGTATCGGTGATGTAGCCGAGGTGCACCGCGGTTTCAACGACCCACCCGCGCCGCGCATGCGTTTCATGGGTGAGGATGCCATCGGCCTGGCGGTGTCGATGAAGGACGGCGGCGACATCCTGGTACTGGGCAAGGCATTGGAAAGCGAATTCGAACGCCTGGCACGCAGCCTGCCTGCCGGCATGGAGTTGCGCAAGGTCTCGGACCAGCCGGCGGCGGTCAAGGCCGGCGTGGGCGAGTTCGTTCAGGTGCTGGTCGAGGCGCTGGTCATCGTGCTGCTGGTGAGTTTCTTCTCGTTGGGCCTGCGCACGGGGTTGGTGGTGGCGCTGGCCATCCCGCTGGTGCTGGCCATGACCTTCGCCGCCATGCACTACTTCGGCATCGGCCTGCACAAGATTTCCCTTGGCGCGCTGGTGCTGGCCCTGGGCTTGCTGGTGGATGATGCGATCATTGCCGTGGAGATGATGGCGATAAAGATGGAGCAGGGTTACGACCGCCTCAAGGCGGCCAGCTACGCCTGGAGCAGCACCGCGTTCCCGATGCTCACCGGCACCCTGATCACGGCGGCGGGCTTCCTGCCCATTGCCACGGCGGCCTCCAGTACGGGCGAATACACCCGTTCGATTTTCCAGGTGGTGACCATCGCCTTGCTGACCTCCTGGGTCGCCGCCGTGGTATTCGTGCCTTACCTGGGCGAGCGCCTGCTGCCAGACCTGGCCAAGCTGCATGCCGCGCGGCATGGCAAGGACGGTCACGCGCCAGACCCTTATGCCACACCGTTCTACCAGCGTGTGCGGCGTGTGGTGGAGTGGTGCGTGCGGCGGCGCAAGACGGTGATCCTGCTGACCATTGCTGCTTTTGTCGGCAGCATCTTGCTGTTCCGCTTCGTGCCCCAGCAGTTCTTCCCGGCCTCTGGGCGCCCGGAGCTGATGGTCGACCTGAAGCTGGCCGAAGGCGCCTCGCTGGCCAATACCGCCGAGCGGGTCAAGCAGTTGGAGGCGCTGCTCAAGCAGCAGGACGGCATCGACAACTACGTGGCCTACGTGGGCACCGGTTCGCCGCGTTTCTACCTGCCGCTGGACCAACAACTGCCGGCAGCCAGCTTCGCCCAGTTCGTGGTGCTGGCCAAGTCAATGGAGGATCGCGAGCGCCTGCGTAGCTGGCTGATCAGCACCGTGGACCAGCAGTTCCCCGACCTGCGTGCCCGGGTCACTCGCCTGGAGAACGGCCCGCCGGTGGGTTACCCGGTGCAGTTCCGGGTAACTGGCGAGCACATCGAGAAGGCCCGTGCTTTGGCCCGTGAAGTGGCCGACAAGGTGCGCCAGAACCCGCATGTGGTGAACGTGCACCTGGATTGGGAGGAGCCGAGCAAGGCGGTATTCCTCGAGATCGACCAGGACCGAGCCCGCGCCCTGGGCGTGAGCACCGCGCACCTGTCGAGCTTCCTGCAAAGCTCGCTGACCGGCACCACGGTCAGCCAGTACCGCGAGGACAACGAGTTGATCGAGATCCTGCTGCGCGGCACCCGGCAGGAACGCAGCGAGCTGGGCAACCTCGGCAGCCTGGCACTGCCGACCGACAACGGCCAGAGCGTGGCGCTGTCGCAAGTGGCGACCCTGGAGTATGGCTTCGAGGAAGGTATTATCTGGCACCGTAACCGCTTGCCGACGGTGACCGTGCGCGCCGATATCTATGACAAGGAGCAACCGGCGACGCTGGTGAAACAGATCGAGCCGACCCTGCGGGAGATACGCGCCAGGCTGCCGGATGGCTACCTGCTGGAAGTGGGCGGTACGGTTGAGGACTCCGAGCGTGGGCAGAAGTCGGTGAATGCCGGCATGCCACTGTTTGTGGTGGTGGTGCTGAGTTTGCTGATGATCCAGCTGCGCAGCTTCTCGCGCACGGTGATGGTGTTCCTCACCGCGCCGCTGGGGTTGATTGGCGTGACCCTGTTCCTGCTGGTGTTCCGCCAGCCTTTTGGCTTTGTCGCCATGCTCGGCACCATTGCCCTGGCGGGGATGATCATGCGCAACTCGGTAATTCTGGTGGACCAGATCGAGCAGGACATCGCGGCGGGGATGGAGCGCTGGCAGGCGATTATCGAAGCCACGGTGCGGCGCTTCCGTCCGATCGTGCTGACCGCACTGGCGGCGGTGCTGGCGATGATTCCGTTGTCGCGCAGTGTGTTCTACGGGCCGATGGCGGTGGCGATCATGGGTGGTTTGATCGTGGCCACGGTGCTGACCCTGCTGTTCTTGCCGGCGTTGTATGCGGCTTGGTTCAGGGTGAAGAAGGGCTGAAGACCGCAGGGGAGGGCTTTGCCCTCCTATCGCGACACAAGGCCGCTCCCACAAAGGTCCTGCATTCGCCGATCAATGTAGGAGCGGCCTTGTGTCGCGATGGGCTGCAAAGCAGCCCCCAGGGGGCCCTCAGAGGGCGCCGAAGACCTTCTTGGCCAGGCTGGTAGCCGCTTCAGCCGGGTTTTGGCGAATGCTCTGTTCCTGTTTGGCAATCATCTCGAACAGGCCATCCAGTGCCTTTTCGGTCACGTAGTTCTCGATGCTGGCGCTCTTGGCATCGACCACACCCAACGCCACGGCCTGCCCGGCAAAGTTGTTGTACTGCTGAGCCAGGCCAACCTTGTCGGTAGCCTGCTTGACGATCGGCAGGAACCTGGCGCGGATCTGTTCGCGGCTGCTCTTGTTCAGGTACTGGGTGGCCGAGTCGTCACCGCCGCTGAGGATGCCCTTGGCATCGGTCACGCTCATGTTCTTCACGGCATCCACGAGAATGGCCTGGGCCTGCGGTACGGCAGCCTCGGCGGCCTTGTTCATGCTGGTTTCCAGGGCTTCGACCTGTTCACCCTTGCCGAACATCTTCATCGCCTTGGCGGCCTTGCCCAGGTTGCCTGGCAGTTCGATGCGCACTTCAGGGTTGTTGCTGAAGCCGCCCGGGGTGCTCAGTTGCTTGACGGCCACTTGTGCGCCCTGGGTCAGGGCATCCTTCAGGCCACCGGTGGCGTCTTTCTGGGTCAGGTCGCCCAGCGACAGGGCCAGGGTACTGGCCGACAGCAGCAGGCCGGCACACAGAGTGGTGAAGCGCAGGGAGGTGCGGATCATGAAGCTTTCCTTGTAATCAGATGAATACGGGGATCAGCGGACCGGGTCGACCTTGATCCGCACGGGCTGTGGGTCACTGCCGTCGAGCATGACGCCGTGGTGTTCGGTGTTGATGAACAGCAGCTTGCCGTCCAGCTCGATGCGCGCGCTTACCGCATAGCGGTGGCCGGGCTTGACCTGGGCCGGATCGTAGGTGAGGTGGAATGGCAGCGGTACATTGCCTTTGACCGGGCCGGCCTGGCGGGCCAGGGTCACGGCAGGGGCATCCATCAGCGAAACATCCTGCAGTTCCACGCTCAAGGTAGCGGCAGGAGGCAGGGCAATACGCTGCAGGTAGAAGACTTCACCGTCCAGGCTGGCCTGGGTGGATGGGGTTTGGCTGGAGCAGGCTGCGAGCAAGGATGCGCAACACAGCATAAAGAGCTTTTTCATGGGGTCTCCGGTGTCCTTGGAGCTGACTTGTGGCCAACCCCAGGGACTTTAGCGGATTTTGCTCGATGAATCAGCGGCGTGGCTTGCGCAGGACGATCGCAGACAGATCGGGTGGATTGGAAAGGTCCAGGTCCCTGACGACATTGCCAGCGAATATCTTCCTGCGCTCTTTGTCATACAGGCCTAGATGCAGCTTGGCTGGTAGGCCATCCGGGACGGTAGCCGTGTCTACGAACAATGAGAACGGTGCGCCATTACCTTTCAGGTATAGGGAGTGTTCGGCGAGATTGCTGGCGTAACGATTGCTTCGACCGTCGTCCTGAACGACCAGCAACGTGGCATCCAGATAGGCCGTTTCCTGGCACAGCTCGGGTGGAACGCTCACATACCCGCTCAACTCCATGACAACCGGCTGGATGGGATGTTTTTCCCCCGTCGAGGCGGCGATGCCCACGGGCTCCAGGCTCAGTTGCAAGGGTATGCCCCTTGCTGCGTCGGCGGTTGTCAGGCTCTGTGTCATGCGCGCCAGAACGGCATCTTTGCCGGTGCCCGCCGTACACCGTGCGTCGAGAGTGATATCCACCATTCCAGTCATGCTCGCCCGGTCCAGATGCAGGCGAAATGGCATCGGCGATCCACTGGCCTGGGCACTGCAGGTGGCCAACAGCTGTTCGGTGCCCCCGGCCAGGCCTGTCACACTAACGGTGAGGCGTGGCGACCCTTCGGGCAGGTCAGGAATGTACGGGGCAGTGATGTTACCGGCGATTTCCAGGGTAGCTAGCATGCAGTCACCCCCTACGCGGAGCCAGGGTCGATTGGGGCGCAACGACGCTGTCGACAGTTACCTGTTGCGTACCCGAGATAGTGGCCGGCTCTATCGGATGACGGCTGGTGTTCACGAAGTGGAGTTGACCGTCTTTTTCGATACGCACGGCAAGGGCATATACATGGTCCGGAGCGATCAGGCTGCTGTCGAAAGTAAGCTGCAGGTTGATTGGCAGCAGGCCGCCACAGCGTAGGCGTAATTCGGCAAGGCTTATGGCTGGCGCATCCTGGAGCGAAACATCGAGCAGGCTCAATTTGACCTGCCCGGATGGCGGAAGCGTGCTCTTGCCAGAGGAAACGATTTCAACGTTGAATGACTTCATTTGTGTCATGTTGGTGCTCCTTGAGAGGGATATGTTGTTGCAGAACATTGATCCTCGCCCCTCTCAAGGGCCGACAGCAGGTTGAAAACTTACCCTTGCACTTCCTCCGGCGGTTCGTCACGGTGCAATGCCACTTGGCGGATCGACAGGCGCAGCTCGGCCGACAGCACTCGCTTGGCCACGCCTTCAGCCAGCTCGCCCAGCTTGTCGTGATAACCCAGCTTGCCCTGCGCGTCTGCATGCAGCACGCCTTGCTCGACCAGGGTCTGGATGAAGTGGCGGAACAGGGTCTTGTCGAAGAACTCCGGGGCGTTCAGGCCGTGCAGGATCGACAGGCGCTGGGCCATCATCACGCACAGGTCTTCCAGTTCTTCGGCGCTGAGGCTGTTCTGCCCACTGTTCAGCAACAGCGAGGTAGCCATGTAGAAACGCTGCAGGGTCTGGGTGATGGTGCGGGCGAGCAAGGTCAGCAACACGAACTGCCGTGAGCTGGGCGCCGGGCGAATGTAAGTGTCGTTGTCCTGACGCAGCAGCCCGTGCTCGACCAGCGCGGCCAGCCACTGGTCGATCACCGCATCCAGTTGCTCCGGCGTCCAGCGCAGGAACAGTTCGGCCTGCAGGTAGGGGTACAGCGCGTGCACATACTGGCCCAGCAGTTCGCGGCTCATGCGCGAGCTGCTGAGGAAGAAACTGCCCAGCAGCGCCGGCAGGGCGAAGATATGCAGCACGTTGTTGCGGTAATAAGTCATCAGTACCGCGTTGCCTTCGTCCAGGTACAGGATGCGGCCCAGGGCGTCCTTCTGCTCGGCCACCAGGTTCATGCCGCGCACGTGTTCGATCAGCGCCTGGCCGTCGCCGTCGGGAAGTGTGGTGTGCGGTGAGTAGGGCACCTGGCGCAGCAAGGCCAGGTACAGGTCAAGTACGCGGGTCAGGGCGCGCTCGTCCAGGGCCAGGCGGCTGGTGGACAGCAGCGCCAGGGCCACCAGGTTGACCGGGTTGATCGCGGCCGCTTCGTTGAGGTGGCGGGCCACGGTTTCGCCCAGGCGGGTGGTGGTGGCGTTGAGCCAGGTCGGGCGGTACTGCGGGCCATGGTCCTGTTCACGCCAGCCGGGCTGTTGCTGGTCGAGGAAGCCGGCCAGGCGGATCGGCTCGCCGAAGTTCACGTACACCTGGCCAAAGCGCTGCTTGAGCGCGCCGAATACCTTGAAGATATCGAAGATCGACTCTTTCTTCTTGCTGGCACCGCGCAGCTCGCCCAGGTAGGTGCGGCCTTCGAGCACACGCTCGTAGCCGATGTACACCGGCACGAACACGATTGGCGTGCGCGACGAACGCAGGAAGCTGCGCAGGGTAATGGCCAGCATCCCGGTGCGCGGTTGCAGCATGCGCCCGGTGCGCGAGCGACCGCCTTCGACGAAGTATTCGACCGGGAAACCCTTGGTGTACAAGGTGTGCAGGTATTCATTGAATACTGCGGTGTACAGCGGGTTGCCCTTGAATGTGCGGCGCATGAAGAAGGCACCGCCACGGCGCAGCAGGTTACCCACCAGCGGCATGTTGAGGTTGATGCCTGCCGCCACGTGCGGCGGGGTCAGACCGTTGCGGAACAGCAGGTACGACAGCAACAGGTAGTCGATGTGGCTGCGGTGGCACGGTACGTAGATCACTTCGTGGCCAGGGGCAATGCCCTGCACCTGTTCGATGTGGTTGACCTTGATGCCGTCGTAGATCTTGTTCCAGAACCAGCTCAGCACCACTTCGAGGAAGCGGATGGCGGTGTAGGTGTAGTCCGAGGCGATCTCGTTGCCATAGCGCAGAGCCTGGGCTTCGGCCTTGGCCAGCGGCAGGTTTTCGCGCTGCGCTTCATCGACGATGGCCTGGCGCACCTGGGGCGCGTGGATCAGGCCCTTGACCAGGTTGCGACGGTGCGAGATGTCCGGGCCGATAACGGCGGTCTTGAGGTTGCGAAAATGCACGCGCAGCAGGCGCTGGGCCATGCGCACGGTGCGCTCGTGGCCCTTGTTGTGCTGTACCAGTTCGCGCAGGTGGATGGGGGCGGAGAACTGCACCCGGGTCTTGCGCCCGAGGATCAGCACGGTCAGCAGCCGGCGCAGGCGCCCGGTAACCGCCCAGCTGTCGGCGAACAGCAACTTCCACGGGCTGGATTCGCTGGCCGGGGTCTGGCCCCAGAACACACTGACCGGAATGATCTGCGCATCCTCTTCGGCATGCTGGCTGACGGCGGCGACCAGGCGTTCCAGGGTGGGCGGGGCGCCGCGCTTGTCATGGCGGCCGAGCCAGTCCGGGTCCGGGGTCAGGTAGAAGAATGCCGCTGGTTCCTGCTGCGGGCCAACCGCCACCGGCAGTACCGGGCGCGGCAGGCCCGCCTTGGTGCATTCATGGTCGAGCACGGCCAGGTCGGTGAGCGCGGGCGAGGGCAGGGCATAGAACACCGGGCGGCTGCGGTCGAGTTTGAGGGTGAGGGAGGACTGGTTGATGGTCTCGGAGCGCACCCACAGGTACAACAGGCGACGCAGGGCGCCGAAGATCAGGCGGCGCAGGGGGGAACGGGTCATGGGGTGTGTGCCCTGGGTGTGATATTCAGGTGTGTATCCGGCCAATTAGTCTGCCGTATCCGCGCAAGTTCAGCAAAAATCGCCGAAAGGGGCGACGGTCATCAAATTTTTTTGTTCTGTGTCATATACTCGGCCTGCCACTTGCAGGATATTTGCGCAAGCGGCGTCGGCACGTGGCGGAGGCTTCGTGTCTACAAGGCGATTTTCACAATAAAAATCCGGAGTAGTTCAGATGTCGTCTCGTGAGACTGGGAATGTAAAGTGGTTCAACGATGCCAAGGGTTACGGCTTCATTCAGCGCGAAGGTGGTGCGGATGTGTTCGTTCACTATCGGGCGATTCGCGGTGAGGGGCATCGTACCCTGGTCGAAGGGCAGCGGGTGGAATACGCCTGCGTGCAGGGCCAGAAAGGCCTGCAAGCCGAGGACGTAGTGGGCCTCTGAGCCTCATGCGGTAAGGCTTGTTGTGGGAGCTGGCTTGCCGGCGATCACCGGCGAAGCCGGTGCCAGGCACCGTGTTGCCTGCATCGCCGGCAAGCCGGGCTCCCACAAAGAATGCAGTGCATTCAGGTGCGCCAGGTGATTTCCTCTTCACCGTCGGCGCTGATGCGGATCCAGCGATCGGCATCTTCTTCCCCGTCTTCTTCCACCCAGCCACCCGGCGCGCAGCGCACTTCCACACCCAGTGCGGCGAAAGCGGCGCGGGCGCAGGCAACGTCATCGGCCCAGGGGGTCTGGTCGCTTTCCAGGTAAAGGCTGTTCCATTTTCCTACAGCTTTGGGTAACCAGGTGACCGGAATGTTACCGGCCTGGCATTTGAAGGTCTGGCCTTTCTGCTGCCATTCGCTGCACGGGCCGATCGCCTGGGTAAGCCATTCGGCAATCTGCTTGTGGTCGACGTCGGCGTCCTTCAGGTAGATCTCGATATCAGGTTGGCGCATAAGGGCTCCGGTGTGCTCAATCTTGGCGCAGGAAATAGTCATAACGCATGGAAACCGTGACCTCGAACGGCTCGGGCTGGTCGATTACCCGGGCACGCTTTTCGGCACTGGCGCGCCAGCCGTGCGGGGTCATGGCCAGCAGGTCGGCGCGGGCCTTGGGCGCGACCAGGCTCAGGCGAAACTCGAGGGTTTCGCTGTGGGCATGGGCCATGCCTTCGGGTACCAACGCCAGGTGCTTGTCATCGGCGTAAGGGCGTACTTCATCGTAGAGCACTTCGCGCAGTTTCATCAGGTGGCCGCTGGTGGGGCCGACCCGCATCAGGCCGCCGCCGGGGCTGAGCAGGCGTTTGGCCTCGGCCCAGTCCAGCGGGCTGAACACGCTGGCGATGAACTGGCAGCTGGCGTCGGCCAGCGGCACCCGGGCCATGCTGGCGACCATCCAGGTGACCTCGGGCGCGCGGCGGCAGGCGCGCTTGACTGCCTCGCGGGAAATGTCCAGGGCAAAGCCGTCGGCGGCCGGCAGAGCCTGGGCGATCTGCGCAGTGTAGTAACCCTCGCCACAGCCGATGTCCAGCCAGGCACCGGGCTGGCGCTCGGCGGCCAGCTCGGCCAGGCGGCGCGCCACCGGCGCGTAGTGGCCGGCATCGAGGAAATCGCGGCGGGCCTCGACCATGGCCTGGTTGTCACCCGGGTCGCGGCTGTTCTTGTGCTGTACCGGCAGCAGGTTCAGGTAACCCTGGCGGGCGCGGTCGAAGCGGTGACCGGCCGGGCACACCACACCGTTGTCGAGCCGGCTCAGTGGCGCCTGGCAAAGAGGGCAGGCGAGCATCAGGCGAGCAACCGGACCAGGGTCTGGTAGTAGATTTCGGTCAGCAGGTCGAGGTCGCTGGCCAGGATCCGCTCATCCACTTGGTGGATGGTGGCGTTGACCGGGCCGAGCTCGACCACCTGGGTACCCATGGTGGCGATGAAGCGGCCATCGGAGGTACCGCCGCTGGTGGACGGCTGGGTGTCGCGGCCGGTGACGTCCTTGATGCTTGCCGAGACTGCGTTCAGCAATTCGCCCGGTTCGGTGAGGAACGGCAGGCCCGACAGCGCCCAGTCGATTGACCAGTCCAGTTCATGCTTGTCGAGGATTGCCGACACCCGCTCCTGCAGGCCTTCGACAGTCGACTCGGTGGAGAAGCGGAAATTGAACAGTGCGGTCAGCTCGCCCGGGACCACGTTGGTGGCGCCGGTGCCGGAATTGAGGTTGGAGATCTGGAAGCTGGTCGGCGGGAAGAATGCATTGCCTTCGTCCCAGTGCTCGGCCGCCAGTTCCGCCAGCGCCGGCGCGGCCAGGTGGATCGGGTTACGCGCCAGGTGCGGGTAGGCCACATGGCCCTGCTTGCCGCGCACGGTCAGCTTGGCGCCAAGCGAGCCACGGCGGCCGTTCTTGACCACATCACCCAGCAGGGTGGTGCTGGAGGGTTCGCCGACGATGCACCAGTCCAGGCGCTCGTTGCGTGCTTTCAGGCGCTCGACCACGGCCTTGGTACCATGGTGGGCCGGGCCTTCCTCGTCGCTGGTGATCAGGAACGCGACCTTGCCGCGGTGGTCCGGGTAGTCCTGCACGAAGCGCTCGCTGGCAATCACCATGGAGGCCAGGCTGCCTTTCATGTCGGCGGCGCCACGGCCGCAGAGCATGCCGTCGGCGTCGATCAGCGCTTCGAACGGCTCATGCTGCCATTGCTGCACCGGGCCGGTGGGTACCACGTCGGTGTGGCCGGCGAAGCACAGCACCGGGCCGTCCTGAGTGCCGTGGGTGGCCCAGAAATTGTCGACGTCTTCGATGCGCATCGGTTCCAGCTGGAAGCCCACGGCGCCCAGGCGGTTCATCATCTGAGCCTGGCAGTCGGCATCGACGGGGGTGACCGAGGGGCGGCGGATCAGGTCGCAGGCCAGTTGAAGGGTGGGCGAAAGCTCGGCTGGGGCCGTCATGGGGGACTCCGGGGCAAGGCAAGGCGGGGAAATCTGAGGGGCGTTATCTTATATCAAACCGATGGGCCATTGGGGCCGCTTTGCGGCCCTTTCGCGACACAAGGCCGCTCCCACAGGATCACCACAGCCCATCAGGCGTGTGCAATACCTGTGGGAGCGGCCTTGTGTCGCGAAAGGGGCGCAAAGCGCCCCCAGGATCTCAAGCCTGTTGCGGTTCGGCAGCCTTTTCTACGGGCTTGGGCAGCGACGACAGGAACGCCATCACCAGCGCCGCCACATAAGGCAACGACTGCACCAGTAACATCGCCACCCAGAAGCGCATGTCCGAACTCGGCAGCCCCTGTACCAGGTAGATACCCAGCGCCGCGCCCCACAGCAGCAACATGATGAACAACTCTTCTCGCGCCTCGGAAATCGCCACCAGCAGCCCGTGGCTGTCGGCGTTCTTCGGTGTGCGGAAGAACGGCATGCTGCTGGTGAAGAACCCGTACAGCACCGCCTTGGCGATGGTATGCGACAGTGCCAGCCCCGCCAGTGCCGCAGCAAAGGCATCCTTCAGGTTCACCCCCACCGCACGGCGGTAGAGGAAGATGATCTTGCCGACCTTGAAGAAGAACAGCGCCAGCGGTGGAATGGCGAAGATCATCAAGGGCGGATCGACCCGGTGCGGCACGATGATCATGGCCGCCGACCACAGCAGCGCGCCAACGGTGAAGAAGATGTTCATGCCATCGGCGATCCATGGTAGCCAGCCGGCCAGGAAGTGGTAGCGCTGGCCGCGGGTCAGTTCGCTGCCCTTGCCGCGCAGCAGGGCACTGGCATGGTGCTTGATGATCTGGATGGCGCCGTAGGCCCAGCGGAAACGTTGCTTCTTGAAGTCGATGAAGGTGTCAGGCATCAGGCCCTTGCCGTAGCTGTTGTGGGCATAGGCGGCCGACAGGCCTTTCTCGAACACCCGCAGGCCCAGTTCGGCATCCTCGCAGATGCACCACTCGGCCCAGCCAAGCTCTTCCAGCACGCTGCGCCGGGTCATGGTCATGGTGCCGTGCTGGATGATCGCGTCACGGTCGTTGCGGGTGACCATGCCGATATGGAAGAAGCCCTTGTACTCGCTGTAGCACAGCTTCTTGAAGGCGCTCTCGTGCTGGTCGCGATAGTCTTGCGGCGACTGCACCACGGCAATTTTCGGGTCGGCGAAGTGCGGCACCATGTGCTTGAGCCAGTTGCGATCGACGCAGTAGTCCGAGTCGATCACCGCGATCACTTCGGCGTCCTTGGCGGTGTGCGGGATCAGGTAGTTCAGCGCGCCGCCCTTGAAGCCGGCCAGGGGCGCGACGTGGAAGAACCTGAAGCGCTCGCCGAGCTTCTCGCAATGGGCCTTGAGCGGCTCCCATACGGCCGGGTCCTTGGTGTTGTTGTCGATCACCAGCACTTCGTAGTCGGGGTAGTCCAGTGCGGCCAGGGCATCGAGGGTCTGTTTCACCATCTCCGGCGGCTCGTTGTAGCACGGCACATGCACCGATACCTTGGGCCGATAGGCACTGTCGGCCTGCACCGGCAGGAACTCGCGCCGGCGCTTGTGTATCCATACCGCCTCGGCCAGCTCGTGGGCCTCGGTCAGCAGCACGATGAACACGCCCAGCGCGCCGAGGGCCAGCAGCACGCCCACGGTCAGGCTGAACCAGGTGCTGTATTGCTGGCTGTAGTCGTAGGCGATCCATACCAGCACCGACCCGCACAGGAAGGTGATGAAGGTCAGGAAGGTGCGGCCGCGCTGGCGTAGGGCCGAACCGTCGATGAACAGCACCATCAGCGCAATCAACGCCAGCACCACAGAGGCAACCGCCAGGGCACGCCATTGCGGGATCGCCACCACCGGGCCGTCGAAGTTGAATTTTTGCTGGCGCTCGGCGTTGTACACGCCCCAGTAGGCGCCCACCGAGCCTTCGTCGCTGGCCTTCCACGGCTGGTCGTAGGCTTCGATGACGAAGTAGTTGTAGCCACGGCGGTTGAGGGTGTTGACCAGGGTGCGCAGATAGATGGCCTGGTCAGCCTGGGTGGCATCGGCGCCGCCGCGCATGCGGCCGTTGCTCGGCCAGCCGACTTCCGACAGCAGCAGGGGCTTACGCGGGAACTGGTGCTTCAGCTCGCGGGCACGGTCGAGCACGAACTTGACCGAGTCCTTCATCGGCACAAACTCCCAGTACGGCAGGATGTGCGCGGCAATCAGGTCGACGTGCTTGGCCAGTTGCGGGTTTTCCTTCCAGATGTGCCATTGCTCGCTGGTGGTCACCGGCACCTTGACGGCTGCGCGTACCCGGTCCAGGTACTTGATCAGGTTCTCCGGGGTGATTTCCTCACGGAACAGCGCCTCGTTGCCGACTACTACCCGCACCACGCTGCGCGAAGTGTTGGCCAGCTGGATGGCCGTGGCGATTTCACGCTCGTTGCGCTCCAGGTCAGGGCTGATCCAGATCCCCAGTGTTACCCGCAGGCCGAATTCCTCGGCCAGGCGCGGAATATCCGCCTGGGTGCCCTCCACGGTGTAGATCCGGATGCTGTCGGTCAGTTTGCTCAACTGTTCCAGGTCCTGACGCATCTCGTCGTCATTGGGGTACTGGCCCTTCTGCGGGCTTTCGCCCAGGCGGAATGGTGAATACGAGAAGCCAGAGATCTGCTCTGGCCAGGCGGGGGCGGAAACCGGGCGGTTGATCAGTGCCCAGAACCCGGTGAACAACGCGGCGATGGCCAGGACCACGACCAGGTTCAGGCCGAATTTACGTGAAGACATTGTCGTCCATATGTGTCGAAGTGATAGGACATTAAAGCAGGGTTGGTAGTGTCTTTCCTAACGATGCAGGCCATGGGCCCGCTGGCATATAATGCGCGCCGGTTTTTTGGGGTATGAACATGAGCACAGAAGATCCACGCTTCGCCGGCGTTGCCCGGCTGTATGGCGACCAGGGGCTGCACCGTCTGGGCCAGGCCCATGTGGCCGTGGTCGGTATTGGCGGGGTAGGCTCGTGGGCGGCGGAAGCGCTGGCCCGCAGTGGCGTGGGCGAGATCACCCTGTTCGACCTCGACGATGTGTGCGTCAGCAACACCAATCGCCAGGCCCACGCCCTGGACGGGCAGGTGGGGCGGCCCAAGGTCGAGGTCATGGCCGAGCGCCTGCGGGCGATCAACCCGGCGTGCACGGTGCATGCGGTGGCCGACTTCGTCACCCGTGACACCATGGTTGAGTACATTACCGAGAACCTCGACTGCGTGATCGACTGCATCGACAGCGTCATGGCCAAGGCGGCGTTGATCGCCTGGTGCCGGCGGCGCAAGATCACCATCGTCACTACTGGTGGCGCCGGTGGGCAGATCGACCCGACACAGATCCAGATCGCCGACCTGAACAAGACCTTCAACGACCCGCTGGCCTCGCGGGTGCGTTCCACCCTGCGCCGCGACTACAACTTCTCACGCAATGTCAGCCGCAACTATGGCGTGCCCTGCGTGTTCTCCAGCGAACAGCTGCGCTACCCCAAGGGCGATGGCAGCGTTTGCCTGCAGAAAAGCTTCGTGGGCGAGGGCGTGCGCCTGGACTGCTCGGGTGGCTTTGGCGCGGTGATGATGGTGACCGCGACCTTTGGCATGGTGGCGGCGAGCAAGGCGGTGGAAAAACTGGTGGCTGGGGCGCGGCGGCCTTCGGAGCGGGTCAAGCCTGAGTAGACCGCGTGGGCTTCTTCGCGGGTAAACCCGCTCCCACAGGTAGTACATCTCTCCCAGGAAAGGTGAGGATCCTGTGGGAGCGGGTTTACCCGCGAAGAAGCCAGCACCATTTAGTGGGGAGACGCCAGCTCCGCCATCCGCTGCAACACCGCATGCAGCCCATTGCTGCGTGACGGCGACAGCTGGCGCTCCAGCCCCAGCTGAGTGAACCACTCACGCAGATCAAGCCCGGCCAGTTCCTCATTGGCCAACCCTTGCACCCGCACCAGCAACAACGCCAACAGCCCACGCAACAAGCGGGCATCGCTACTCGCCTTGAACCGCCACAACCCCTCAACCTGCTCGGCCACAAGCCAAACCAGGCTTTCGCAGCCATGTACCCGGTTGGCCTCGGTCTTCTCGCTGTCAGCCAGCGGCTCAAGCCGGTCGCCCCACTGCATCAGCAGCCGCGCTCGCTGTTCCCAGCCCTTGCCCTGCTCAAAAGCTTCCAGCGCCTGGCGCGCCTGATCCGGCAGGGTCATCGCAACAGCTCCAGGCCTTGATCCAGCGCCTCGAAGAAACGCTGCAAGTCATCGCTGTCGTTATACAGCCCCAAGGACACGCGGATCGCGCCCTCCAGGCCCAGGCCCTTCAGCAGCGGCATGGCACAGTGGTGCCCGGCACGTACGGCAATGCCTTGCTCGGTCAGCAGGTGGGCGATGTCGGCGTTGTGCACACCTTCGATGACGAAACTGGCAAGGGCCGCTTGTGGCGTGCCGAGGATGCGCACGCCATCGCGGTCCGCCAGGCCACGCAGCAGGTGCTGGTGCAGGCTGGCTTCATGGGTTTCGAGCGCCTGAGCATCGAGGCTGGCCAGGTAGTCCAGGGTTGCACCCAGGCCGATCACCCCGGCGATCGGCGGCGTACCTGCCTCGAACCCCAGCGGTGCCGGGCGGAAGCCGGCGCTGTGGTACTCGGCCACTTGCACCATCTCGCCGCCGAACTGCCAGTGGTGCAGCAGCCCCAGCGCCTGGGTGCGCCCGTACAGCACGCCAACGCCCTCCGGGCCGTACAGTTTGTGGCTGGAGAACACATAGAAGTCACAGCCAAGCTGCTGCACATCATGGCGACCATGCACCACCCCCTGGGCACCGTCGACCACGGTCAGCGCGCCTTGCGCACGGGCATGGGCCAGCAGCGCCGGCAGCGGCTGCCAGGTGCCCAGCACGTTGGACAGCTGGCTCACCGCCAGCACGCGGGTGCGTGGGCCGATCAGTTGCAGCGCCTGGTCCAGGTCAATACGACCATGGGCATCCAGTGGCAGCACCACCAGGCGCAGGTTGCGCCGGCGCGCCAGCTGTTGCCAGGGCAGCAGGTTGGCATGGTGTTCCAGGGCGCTGACGGCAATTTCGTCACCGGCCTCGAAGCGGTGTTCCAAGCCATAAGCCAGCAGGTTCAGCGCCGAGGTGGCGCCGTGGGTGAAAATGATCTGGCCTGAGTCTGCCGCATTGAGCCAGGCCGCAACCTTGTCGCGGCTGGTTTCGAAGGCCTGGGTCGCCAGTGCGCCGGGCAAGTGCTGGGCACGGTGCACGTTGGCCGCGCCATGGCTGTAGTAATGGCTCAGTGCATCGAGCAGGGCTTGCGGCTTCTGGGTAGTGGCGGCGCTGTCCAGGTAGGTCTGGTGCTGCCGTTGCAGGGCGGCGATGGCGGGAAAATCGGCACGCCAGGGGGAGGGCTGGAACATGGTCGCGGGGCCTGGAATGAAAATCGGGTCTGGCGTGGTGCCAGACCCGATCTTAACATTTCAAACGCTGAGAATCCGCTGTTCGCGAGCAAGCTCGCGTCTACAGGGGGTGACGGATTCTCAGTTATGCGCGTGCAGCGCCTCGTTCAGCTCGATGGCCGACTTGTGGGTCTTGCACTCCACCGCGCCGTTCAGCGAGTTGCGGCGGAACAGCAGGTCGGTCTGGCCGGCCAGGTCGCGGGCCTTGACCACTTTGACCAGTTGGTTGTTCTCGTCCAGCAGGTTCACCTTGGTACCGGCGGTGATGTACAGGCCGGCTTCGACGGTGTTGCGGTCGCCCAGTGGAATGCCGATACCGGCGTTGGCGCCGATCAGGCAGCCTTCGCCAACCTTGATGACGATATTGCCGCCACCGGACAGGGTACCCATGGTCGAGCAGCCGCCGCCCAGGTCCGAGCCCTTGCCGACGAATACGCCGGCGGAAACGCGGCCTTCGATCATGCCCGGGCCTTCGGTGCCAGCGTTAAAGTTGACGAAGCCTTCGTGCATGATGGTGGTGCCTTCGCCGATGTAGGCGCCCAGGCGCACACGGGCGGTGTCGGCGATACGCACGCCGGCCGGTACCACGTAGTCGGTCATTTTCGGGAACTTGTCCACCGAGAACACTTCCAGCAGCTCGCCCTTCAGGCGCGCTTCCAGTTGCAGTTCGGCCAGTTCGGCCAGGTCGACCGCGCCCTGGTTAGTCCAGGCCACGTTCGGCAGCAGCGGGAAGATGCCGGCCAGGCTCAGGCCGTGCGGCTTGACCAGGCGGTGCGACAGCAGGTGCAGCTTGAGGTAGGCCTCTGGGGTCGAGGTCAGCGCGGCGTCTTCGGCCAGCAGGGTGGCGACCAGCGGCTTGTGGCTTTCAGCCAGGCGGGTCAGCAGGGCGGCCTGGGCGGCATCCACACCCTTCACGGCTTCGGCCAGTTGCGCGGCCTGGGCGTTGCTGAAGGCGATGGCCTGGTTACCACCTTGGTAACCGAGAACAGGGGCTACCGCGGCGACCAGTTCGGCGCTCGGGTTGAGCAGCGGTTGTGCGTAGAACACTTCCAGCCAGGCGCCCTGGCGGTTCTGGGAGCCGACACCGAAGGCCAGGCTGAACAGGGTATTGGACATGTGATTACCTCGTGCGAAATAGGGTAGGGGCTCAGGCCAGGGCAGCGGCGTACAGGTCAGGCTTGAAGCCGACCAGGGTACGCGCGCCAAGGTCGAGCACCGGGCGCTTGATCATCGACGGCTGGGCCAGCATCAGTTCGACAGCCTTGGCCTGGTCGAGGCCGGCCTTGCTGGCGTCGTCCAGCTTGCGGAAGGTGGTGCCGGCACGGTTGAGGATGACTTCCCAGCCGTGTTCGTCGCACCAGCGGTTCAGGCTGTCACGGTCGATGCCTTGGGTCTTGTAGTCGTGGAATTCGTAGGCAATGGCCTGGTCTTCGAGCCAGGTACGTGCCTTTTTCATGGTGTCACAGGCTTTGATGCCGTAGAGCGTGTAGGTCATTGTGTGCATTGGGATCACAGGCTGCCCCAATCTCTCCGTTTTCCGATTTCAGTCGCGGGATTATGCGGGAACGATCCTGTGAGCGCCACGGGTGTGCATGTCCTGGATCTTGCAGTGTGTCGGAGACCGAGCGCCGCCCGCGCGGCGCTTCGCAGCACAAGGCTGCTCCTACATCTGTTTCGGGCCAGTAACGCCTGTACCAACGCACGCGACCGCCTAGTTTGCTCGACACGATATCGAGGCGTACGCCAGGGGGCCGCGTGCCGCGCTCACAGGAATGACTGGCCCGAAACAAACGGTAGGAGCAGCCTTGTGCTGCGAAGCGCCGCGCGGGCGGCGCTCGATCTCACAGGCACAGCAAGACTCAAGGCATGCATCTGCTGGGCGATAAGGGGGCGAACCTGCGCCACCGACAAACCGAAGTATCATCATGTTACATATTCATCCGCCACCTGCGACTATCGTGCAGCGGCCTCGAATCGCCCATCGCCGCTAACATATTGTTTCAATGGCGATGTTTCGCCTTGTTGTCGTTTCTGGTTCACAAAGGAAGCTTTCCCGGATGCAGTCCGCCTACACCGTCCTCATCCTGCTGACGTTGGTCAGCGTGTCGAAGCTGGTCGGCCGCATGATTCCGCTGCCCTTGCCGTTGGTGCAGATCGCCGCCGGCGCCTTGCTCGCATGGCCGACACTGGGCCTGCATGTGGCCCTGGACCCCGAGTTGTTCCTGTTCCTGTTCCTGCCGCCGTTGCTGTTCGCCGACGGCTGGCGCATTCCGAAGCGCGAGTTGTGGCGCATTCGTGGGCCGGTGGTAGCGCTGGCCGTGGGTCTGGTGCTGTTTACCGTGGTCGGAGCCGGTTACTTCATTCAATGGCTGCTGCCGAGCATCCCGCTGCCAGTGGCCTTCGCCCTGGCCGCAGTGTTGTCGCCGACCGACGCCGTGGCGGTTTCGGCCATTACCCAGGACCGCCTGCCCACCCCGCTGATGCACATGCTCCAGGGCGAGGCCCTGATGAACGATGCCTCGGGCCTGGTGACCTTCAAGTTCGCCCTGGCGGCGGCGATCACCGGGGTATTCTCGCTGACCGATGCAAGCTTCAGCTTCGTGCTGGTCGCCCTGGGCGGCCTGGCGGTGGGTGTGGCCCTGAGCTGGTTGATCGGCCGCCTGCGCGCGTGGATGATCGCCCGTGGCTGGGACGACCCGGCGACCCATGTGGTGTTCATGTTGCTGCTGCCGTTCGCCGCCTACGTGCTGGCCGAGCGCCTGGGTGTGTCGGGCATCCTCTCGGCGGTAGCTGCCGGCATGATGCAGAGCTGGCTCGACCTGCTGCCACGGCAGACCAGCACCCGCCTGCTCAACCGTAGCGTTTGGTCGCTGCTGGAGTTCGCTTTCAACGGCCTGATCTTTCTGCTGCTGGGCCTGCAGTTGCCGGACATCATCAAGGCGGTGGTCAGCCACGAAACCACCGTTTGGCCGACCCTGGCATACCGTTGCCTGGATGTGGTGGCGATCTTCGTGGCGTTGATCCTGCTGCGGTTCATATGGGTGCAGAGCATCTGGCGTTCGATCGGTGTAGTGCGCCGCTGGCGCGGCAAGCCGGCGCTGGTGCTGATGCCCACGGCGCGCTCTTGCTGGCTGCTGACCTTGGGGGGTGTGCGCGGTGCAGTCACTCTGGCCGGTGTGATGTCGATCCCGTTGCTGATCGGAGCAGGCAAGGCCTTCCCGGAGCGTGACCTGCTGATCTTCATTGCGGCTGGGGTGATCCTGCTGTCGTTGATCAGTGCCTGTATCGCGCTGCCGCTGTTGCTGCGCGGGGTGACCAAGAGCCCGGACGAGCGTTTGCACCAGGAAGTGCAGGAGGCCTGGCGGCGCACGGCCGAGGCGGCGATCCATGCACTGGAGGCAGAGGAAGTGATCGACAGCAATGCGCCACAGGATGCCGCACAGGCGACCTTGGCAACCGAGTTGAAGGCGCGTTTGATGGCTGAGTACCGGGATGAGCTGGACAGCTACAACGACAGCGCCGAGGCCAAGGCCCTGGCCGAACAGATGGACCTGCTGGAGCGACGACTGCGCCTGCGTGCGCTGCGGGCGCAGCGGCTGGAGCTGTATGAACTGCATCGCCAGCATCTGGTGGGGGATGAAGTGGTGCGGCAGGTGCTGGGTGAGCTGGATATGAGTGAGGCAAACCTAGGGTCAGTCAGGTAGACCGCAGGGGCCGCTATGCGCCCCCTGTAGGAGCGGGTTTACCCGCGAACACCGGCACAGCCGGTGCCATGCACCGCGTCGCCTGATTCGCGGGTAAACCCGCTCCTACAGGTACTGCACAACATTCGAGAGTTGTACGGCCCCTGTCGAATCAGTGGTTCTGCAGGAATGCGCGAATCCGCTCCGCCGCCTCGATGCACTCGGCCAGCGGCGCAACCAGCGCCATGCGCACACGCCCGGCGCCCGGGTTCACGCCATCCACCTCACGCGACAGGTACGACCCCGGCACCACCGTCACATGCTGGGCCTCGAACAGGTCGCGGGTAAACTCGGCATCGTCGCCGGGTACCTTGGCCCACAAGTAGAAGCTGCCATCCGGGCGCTGCACGTCCAGCACCGGCTGCAGGATATCCAGCACGGCATCGTACTTGGCGCGGTACTGGTCGCGGTTCTCGCGCACATGCGCCTCGTCCTGCCAGGCAGCAATGCTGGCCAGCTGGGTTTGTACCGGCATGGCGCAGCCGTGGTAGGTACGGTACAGCAGGAACGGCTTGATGATTTCGGCGTCACCGGCGACGAAGCCCGAGCGCAGGCCCGGCAGGTTGGAGCGCTTGGACAGGCTGTGGAATACCACGCAGCGCTTGAAGTCGCTGCGGCCCAGTTCCGCACAGGCCGTCAGCAGGCCTGGTGGCGGGGCGTCCTCGTCGAAGTACAGCTCGCTGTAGCACTCATCGGCGGCAATCACGAAGTCGTGTTCGTCGGCCAGGGCAATCAGCTTCTTCAGGGTGTCCATCGGCACCAGTGCGCCAGTGGGGTTGCCCGGTGAGCACAGGAACAGGATCTGGCAACGCTTCCACACTTCAGCCGGCACGGCGTCGAAGTCGGGGTTGAAGCCGTTGCTTTCCAGGCATGGCAGGTAGTGCGGGGTGGCACCGGCCAGCAGTGCTGCGCCTTCATAGATCTGGTAGAACGGGTTGGGACTGACTACCAGGCCGTCATCGGCGCGGTTGACCACGGCCTGGGTGAAGGCGAACAGTGCTTCGCGGGTGCCGTTGACCGGCAGGATGTGGCGGTCGGCGTCCAGCCAGCCGGCCGGTACGCCAAAGCGCCGCTCGCACCACTGGGCAATGGCCTGGCGCAAGGCCGGCAGGCCGATGGTGCTCGGGTACACCGCCAGCTTGTCGAGGTTGTCGGCCATGGCCTGGGCGACGAACGCCGGCGATTCATGCTTCGGCTCACCGATCGACAGGGCAATGGCGCGCTTGTCCGCCGCAGGCTTCACGCTGCCCAGCAGGGCGCGGAGTTTTTCGAACGGGTAGGGCTGAAGCTGGGTCAAGGCATGGTTCATCGGCGCAAGATCTCGTCAATCGTCTAGTCGTTAAAAAGTTACGCGGGTAGGGCTGGCATCGCTGACCTGGCCGGCCTGCAACTGCTGGACGATGGCCTCCTGCAGTCGGCTGCACAGCTGTGGGTCGGACAGCGGCTGGTTGTCGGCATCGGTGATGAAGAAAACGTCTTCCACCCGCTCGCCAAGGGTGGCGATCTTGGCGTTCTGCAGCGACAGGTCGAACTCCAGGAAGATGCGCCCCAGCCTGGCCAGCAGGCCTGGGCGGTCGGGCGCGGTGATTTCGAGGATGGTCACCGGTCGCTGGGCATCGTTGAGGATGGTCACCTGTGGCGGGAAGTCGAAGTGCTTGAGCTGGCGCGGTACCCGACGCTGGATGATGGTCGGGTAGTCCTCGGGGTTGCGCAGCGCTTCGGTCAGGCCGTCGCGAATCTGCTTGACCCGCTGCGGGTTGTCGCCGATCGAGCCGCCGTCGTTGTCCAGCACGATGTAGGTGTCGAGGGTGAACTGGCTGCTCGAAGTGATGATCCGCGCGTCATGAATGTTCAGGTTCAGCTGCGACATGGCCGCCACCGTCACGGCAAAGAAGTCGTGCTGGTCGGGGGCGTAGATGAAGATCTGCGTGCCACCCTCGAACTCGCGCTGGGTGGTTTCCTTGATCAGTACCAGCGGCCCGCCATCGGCCGGCTGCTGGAGGATCGCGTCACTGTGCCAGGCCACGTCGGCGGCGGTGTGTTTGAGGAAGTAGTCATCGCCCAACTGCGACCACAGTTGCTCGACGTCGTCCGGGTCGGTGCCCTCACGCACCAGGATGTCCAGCGCCGCCGATTGGGTCTGGCGAATCTGCTCTTCGCGGTCCAGCGGGTTTTCCAGGCCACGGCGCAGGGCGCGCTTGGTCTCGGTGTACAGCTGGCGCAGCAGGCTGGCCCGCCATGAGTTCCACAAGCTGGGGTTGGTGGCGTTGATATCGGCCACGGTCAGCACGTACAGGTAGTCCAGGCGCGTCTCGTCGCCCACGTGCAGGGCAAAATCGTTGATCACCTGAGGGTCGGACAGGTCTTTGCGCTGTGCGGTGGTCGACATCACCAGGTGGTTTTGCACCAGCCAGACGATCAGCCGGCTGTCCCAGGGCGGCAACTGGTGGCGTTCGCAGAACTTCTGCGCATCCAGCGCGCCCAGTTCGGAATGGTCGCCCTGGCGGCCCTTGCCGATGTCGTGGTACAGGCCGGCCAGGTAGATCAGCTCGGGCTTGGGCAGGCGGCCCATGAGCTTGCTGGCAAGCGGGAATTTTTCGGATACCGGCGTGTATTGCAGCTTGCGCAGGTGCTTGATGAGGTTGAGGGTGTGCGCATCGACCGTATAGATGTGAAACAGGTCGTGTTGCATCTGCCCGACGATCAGGCCGAATTCCGGCAGGTAGCGGCCAAGGATGCCGTAACGGTTCATTCGCCGCAGGTTGCGGTGGATGCCGATTTCGCACTTGAACAGCTCGATGAACAGGCTGGTGTTGCGGATATCGGTGCGGAAGGTGTCGTCGATCAGGTGCCGGTGCTCGCGCAGCAGCCGCACGGTATCGGCGCGTACGCCCTTGATCTCGGGGTGCTGGGCCATGAGCACGAAGATTTCCAGCATGGCGAACGGCGTGCGCTTGAACACGTTCGGCCTGACCGCTTCTATATAGCCGTCATGCAGGCGGAAGCGCGCGTTCAGCGGCTGAGTGGTGCCGCTGTCGTCGTCGGCGAGGATGACCTCCTCGAAGTGCTGGATGATCAGGTCGCACAGCTGGCTGATGCTCATCACCACCCGGTAGTACTGCTGCATGAACTGTTCGATCGCCCGCTTGGGGTTGTCGTCTTTGTAGCCCAGCAGTGCGGCGATGCTGCGCTGGTGGTCGAACAGCAGGCGGTCCTCGGCGCGCCCGGCCAGCATGTGCAAGGCGTAGCGCACCTTCCACAGGAAGTCCTGGGACGAGGCCAGCAGTTCGTTCTCGCTTTCCAGCAGGAAACCTTCGCCGGCCAGCGCGTGCAGGTTGAGGGTGCCGTACTGGCGGCGGGCCACCCATAGCACTGTCTGGATGTCGCGCAGGCCACCGGGTGAACCTTTCACATTGGGTTCGAGGTTGTACTCGGTGTCGTTGTATTTGTGGTGGCGGGCCTTGAGTTCGGCTCGCTTGGCCAGGAAAAAGTCCTTGCTCGGCCACATGTGCGACGTGCTGGTCACCTCCAGCATGTGCTGGCGCAGGGCCTCGGGGCCGGCAATGGTGCGGCTTTCCATCAGGTTGGTGATGACCGTCAGGTCAGCGCGGGCCTGCTCGGCACACTCGTCGACGGTGCGCACGCTCTGGCCCACTTCCAGGCCGATGTCCCACAGCAGGGTGAGAAACCGCTCGATGGCGTCGCGGTACTGCTCGTGCTCGGCAGCGCCCAGCAAGATCAGCAGGTCGATGTCCGAATGCGGGTGCAGTTCACCGCGCCCGTAGCCACCCACCGCGACAAGGGCGATGCCGCCCTGGTCGCCCCAGTCGAACTGGTTCCAGGCCTGTTGCAGGATATTGTCGACGAGCCAGGCACGGGCCTCGATCAGTGGACGGATTTCGCTGCCACTGCGGAAACGCTTGTCGAGCACCTCGCCGGCCTGGCGGATGGCTTTCTTGAAGGCGGCGATGGGGCTCGCCTTGAGGGCCAGTTCCGCCTGGAACTGGCCGCGGTCGAACAGCTCGGGGTCCACCTGGGGCATCGCGTCACGTTCCTGTCGTGGGGTGGCCTGTCGGAGTGCGTTCAGGCCGAGGTGCGCGGGATGGTGTCGTCCTTGCGCAGGGTGAAAATCTCGTAGCCGGTCGCGGTCACCACCAGGGTGTGTTCCCACTGGGCCGAGAGCTTGCGGTCCTTGGTGATGGCGGTCCAGCCGTCGCCCAGCACCTTGGTGTCGGCCTTGCCCTGGTTGATCATCGGCTCGATGGTGAAGGTCATGCCTTCCTTCAGTTCCATGCCGGTGCCGGCGCGGCCGTAGTGCAGGATCTGCGGCTCTTCGTGGAACACCTTGCCGATGCCGTGGCCGCAGAACTCGCGCACTACCGAGAAACCGTTCTTTTCAGCGTGCTTCTGGATCACTTCGCCGATGTCGCCCAGGCGGCAGCCCGGCCTGACCAGCTCGATGGCCTTGTACATGCACTCCTGGGTGACCTTGGACAGGCGCTCGGCCCATACCGGCACGGTGCCGACGTGGAACATACGGCTGGTGTCGCCGTGGTAGCCGTCCTTGATCACGGTGACGTCGATGTTCAGCGTGTCGCCGTCCTTGAGTGGCTTGTCGTTGGGGATGCCGTGGCAGACCACATGGTTGATCGAGGTGCAGATCGACTTCGGGTAGCCCTTGTAGTTGAGCGGTGCCGGGATGGCCTGCTGGACGTTGACGATGTAGTCGTGGCACAGGCGGTCCAGCTCTTCGGTGGTGACACCGGGCTTGACGTGTTCTTCGATCATTTCCAGCACCTCGGCGGCCAGACGGCCAGCGATGCGCATCTTCTCGATGTCTTCTGCGGTCTTGATGGTGACGGTCATTACAGGCTCTCTACAGCGCCGGATAAGGCGCGAACAAACGGGAAAGGCCGGATTCTAGCAGAGCGGGGCGCCGATCGGTCGGGATAAAGGCGGCCATGCTGCTGTCTATAGCTGGCATTCTGGCGCGAAAGCCGGGGTGCTGCAAAAACTGCTGACGGACGCAACAGTATCCGGGTTCCGTTCGGCCGCGGTCTGTGGTATAAAATGCGCCGCTTTCGGGGTGACCCCGTCAGCACTTAACCCACACACGTGTCGACACGATGACCTGGGTGCCCCGAGTTGCAGAATTCGCGGGTTGGTCATTGGGATACGTGGAGGCCCAACCCGACTTATCAAGGAACTATCATGTCCCAAGTCAACATGCGCGATATGCTGAAGGCCGGTGTGCACTTCGGCCACCAGACCCGTTACTGGAACCCGAAAATGGGCAAGTACATTTTCGGCGCGCGTAACAAGATCCACATCGTCAACCTGGAAAAAACCCTGCCGATGTTCAACGACGCTCTGGCGTTCGTAGAGCGCCTGGCCCAGGGCAAGAACAAGATCCTGTTCGTCGGCACCAAGCGTTCCGCCGGCAAGATCGTCGCCGAGCAAGCTGCTCGTTGCGGTTCGCCGTACGTTGACCACCGTTGGTTGGGCGGCATGCTGACCAACTACAAGACCATCCGTGCTTCGATCAAGCGTCTGCGCGACCTGGAAACCCAGGCCGAAGACGGCACTTTCGCCAAGCTGACCAAGAAAGAAGCCCTGATGCGCTCCCGCGACCTGGAAAAACTGGATCGCAGCCTGGGCGGTATCAAGGACATGGGCGGTCTGCCAGACGCTCTGTTCGTTATCGACGTTGATCACGAGCGCATCGCGATCACCGAAGCCAACAAGCTGGGCATCCCGGTTATCGGCGTTGTCGATACCAACAGCAGCCCGGAAGGTGTTGACTACATCATCCCAGGTAACGATGACGCCATCCGCGCTATCGAGCTGTACATGACTTCGATGGCTGACGCAGTCATCCGCGGCCGCAACAACGTTGCCGGCGGCACCGAAGTTTACGCTGAAGAAGCGGCTGCACCTGCTGCCGAGTAATTAGACGCTAGCGTCGACTTGGCACGCAAAAAGGGGGCTCTGCCCCCTTTTTGCCACCTTGAAATCCTGCTGTCAGCATCGGCCCCGCATCATGGGCTCGCTGAGATAAATGCAGCGGATTTGCAGAATTGAACGCCCGTGACGAACGGGTGGAATGGTTGAAAAACTTTCCAAGAGGATTTTGAAATGGCAGCAATTACTGCAGCGCTGGTCAAAGAACTGCGCGAGCGTACCGGCGAAGGCATGATGGATTGCAAGAAGGCCCTGGAAAAGGCCGGCGGCGACATCGAAAAAGCCATTGATGACATGCGTGCCTCGGGCGCCATCAAGGCCGCCAAAAAGGCTGGCAACGTCGCTGCTGAAGGCGCTATCGCCGTCAAGACCGACGGTAAATCTGCCGTCCTGCTGGAAGTGAACTCGCAGACCGACTTCCTGGCCCTGCAAGACGACTTCAAGAACTTCGTTGCCGAAAGCATCGAAGAAGCCTTTGCCCAGAAGCTGACCGACGCTGCTCCGCTGATCGCTTCGCGTGAAGCTGCTCGTGAAGCCCTGGTTGCCAAGTGCGGCGAGAACGTCAACATCCGTCGCCTGGTGCGTGTTGAGGGTGACGTTGTCGGCGCCTACCTGCACGGCAACAAGATCGGCGCTGCCGTTGTCCTGAAAGGCGGCGACGTCGATCTGGCCAAGAACATCGCCATGCACGTTGCAGCTTCGAACCCTGAGTTCCTGCTGCCGTCGGAAGTATCGGCCGAAGCCATCGAGCGCGAGAAGGGCGTCTTCCTGCAGCTGAACGCTGACAAGATCGCCGGCAAGCCGGAAAACATCGTCGAGAACATGATCAAAGGTCGTATCTCGAAGTTCCTGGCCGAAGCCTCGCTGGTCGAGCAAGCCTTCGTCATGAACCCGGAAGTCAAGGTTGGCGAGCTGGCCAAGAAAGCCGGCGCTGAAATCGTTTCCTTCACCTACTTCAAGGTCGGCGAAGGTATCGAGAAGCCAGTCGACAACTTCGCTGAAGAAGTTGCCGCTCAGGTCGCTGCTGCCAAGCAGTAAGACAGCCCCGTCTGTCGCCCCAAAGAGGCTGCCCGCTCACGCGCGCAGCCTCTTTGTCAAAACGGCGAAGGGTTTATAAGGCCCGCCGCCGCTGGCACCGAAGCGGTGCCACGCTACAGTTAGCAGGCTGCAAACAGCCCGCACGAATTTTCTAAAAGTACGCCGCAGGAGAGACTCGCAATGGCTCAGCAGGTGAGTGGTCGCCAACCTCGCTATAAACGCATTTTGCTCAAACTTAGCGGCGAGGCCCTGATGGGCTCGGAAGACTTCGGGATCGACCCGAAAGTGCTGGATCGCATGGCCCTTGAAGTTGGCCAGCTGGTAGGGATCGGTGTCCAGGTCGGCCTGGTGATCGGTGGTGGCAACCTGTTCCGCGGCGCCGCGCTCAGCGCAGCCGGCATGGATCGCGTCACCGGTGACCACATGGGCATGCTGGCCACCGTGATGAACGGCCTGGCCATGCGCGACGCGCTGGAGCGCTCGAATATCCCGGCCCTGGTCATGTCGGCCATTTCCATGGTCGGTGTCACCGATCATTACGATCGTCGCAAAGCTATTCGCCACCTCAACTCCGGGGATGTGGTAATTTTCTCCGCCGGTACCGGCAACCCGTTCTTCACCACCGACTCCGCGGCCTGCCTGCGCGCCATCGAAATCGATGCCGACGTGGTGCTGAAGGCGACCAAGGTCGATGGTGTGTACACTGCCGATCCATTCAAGGACCCGCATGCCGAGAAGTTCGATCACCTGACCTACGACGAGGTCCTGGATCGCAAGCTGGGTGTGATGGACCTGACCGCAATCTGCCTGTGCCGTGACCACAAGATGCCATTGCGGGTATTCAACATGAACAAGCCTGGCGCCCTGCTGAACATCGTGGTGGGTGGCGCTGAAGGTACTCTGATCGAGGAAGGCCAAGCATGATCAACGACATCAAGAAAGACGCGCAGGAGCGCATGACCAAGTCCCTCGAGGCCCTGGCTCGCAACCTGGCGGCAATCCGCACCGGTCGCGCTCACCCAAGCATCCTGGACAGCGTCAAGGTCCCGGCCTGGGGCAGCGAGATGCCGCTGAACCAGGTGGCCGCGATCACCGTCGAAGATGCCCGTACCCTGAAGATCGTCGCTCACGACAAGAACCTCAGCGCCGCCATCGAGAAGGCCATCCTTACCTCTGACCTGGGCCTGAACCCATCCAGCGCCGGTACTACCATCCGTGTGCCGATGCCGGCCCTGACCGAGGAAACCCGCAAGGGCTACACCAAGCAGGCCAGCGGCGTTGCCGAGGATGCCAAGGTGGCCGTGCGCAACGTGCGCCGTGATGCCCTGGCTGACCTGAAGAAGCTGACCAAGGACAAGGAAATCAGCGAAGACGAAGAGCGTCGCGCCGCTGACGAGATCCAGAAGCTGACCGACAAGTTCGTTGCCGAAGTCGATGCCGCCTTCAAAGCCAAGGAAAAGGACCTGATGGCCGTCTAAGGCCGGGGTTTTTTAATGGAAAAGACCAAGCCAGCGGCGCCGTCCTCGGTGCCGCGTCATGTCGCGATCATCATGGATGGCAACAACCGCTGGGCGAAGAAGCGCCTGCTGCCCGGCGTTGCCGGGCACAAGGCAGGTGTCGACGCCGTTCGCGCGGTCATCGAAGTCTGTGCCGAGTCCGGGGTCGAGGTACTGACCCTGTTCGCCTTCTCCAGCGAGAACTGGCAGCGTCCCGCCGAAGAGGTCGGTGCGTTGATGGAGTTGTTCTTCTCGGCCTTGCGCCGCGAGGCCAAGCGCCTCAACGAGAACAACATCAGCCTGCGTATCATCGGTGACCGTTCGCGTTTCCATCCCGAGCTGCAGGCTGCCATGCGCGAGGCGGAGGCGCTGACCGCCGGCAACAACCGCTTCATCCTGCAGATCGCGGCCAACTACGGTGGCCAGTGGGACATCGCCCAGGCCGCCCAGCGGTTGGCGCGGGAAGTGCAAGCCGGGCATCTGCGCCCTGAAGATATCACCCCGGACCTGCTGCAGACCTGCCTGGCAACCGGCGAGCTGCCGCTGCCGGACCTGTGCATCCGCACCGGTGGCGAGCACCGCATCAGCAACTTCCTGCTGTGGCAACTGGCCTACGCCGAGCTGTACTTCTCCGACCTGTACTGGCCGGACTTCAAACACGAGGCCATGCGCAACGCCCTGGCCGATTTCGCTTCGCGCCAGCGCCGCTTCGGTAAGACCAGCGAGCAGGTCGAGGCTGGAGCTCGTGCTTAATGCTTAAACAACGCATCATTACCGCGCTGATCCTGCTGCCGATCGCGCTGGGTGGCTTCTTCCTGCTCAATGGTGGGGATTTCGCCCTGTTCATCGGCTTTGTGGTGACCCTCGGCGCCTGGGAGTGGGCGCGCCTGGCCGGGCTGATGGCCCAGCCGCTGCGCATCGCCTATGCCGTGGTCGTCGCCGGAGCGCTGATGCTGCTGTACATCCTTCCGGAGCTGGCACCCTGGGTGCTGGGCGCCGCAGTGATCTGGTGGGGGTTGGCCACCTGGCTTGTGCTTACCTACCCGCGCAGCAGCGAGCTGTGGGCCAGTGCCGCCTGCCGGTTGCTGATCGGCCTGCTGGTATTGCTGCCGGCCTGGCAGGGGCTTGTGCTGCTCAAGCACTGGCCACTGGGTAACTGGCTGATCCTGTCGGTCATGGTGCTGGTCTGGGCTGCCGATATTGGCGCGTACTTCTCTGGTCGTGCCTTCGGCAAGCGCAAGCTGGCGCCACAGGTCAGCCCGGGCAAGAGCTGGGAAGGCGTGTATGGCGGCCTGGCGGTCAGCCTGGCGATTGCCCTGGTGGTCGGCATCAGTCGCGATTGGTCCTTCGGCCAGATTCTGCTGGGCCTGATGGGGGCCGCGCTGGTGGTCATGTCTTCGGTGGTCGGTGACCTGACCGAAAGCATGTTCAAGCGCCGTTCCGGCATCAAGGACAGCAGCAACCTGTTGCCAGGCCACGGTGGGGTGCTCGACCGTATCGACAGCCTGACCGCGGCGATCCCGATTTTCGCCGTGCTGCTGTGGGCTGCCGAATGGGGTGTGATGTGAGTCGTCCGCAGCGTATTACCGTGCTCGGGGCCACCGGCTCCATCGGCCTGAGCACGCTGGATGTCATCGCGCGCCATCCTGACCGCTACCAGGTGTTCGCCCTGAGCGGCTTTTCGCGTATCGACGAACTGCTGGCCCTGTGCCTGCTCCATCGCCCGTCGTTTGCCGTGGTGCCAAGCGCCGAGGCGGCCGTGCGACTGCGTGAGAGCCTGGCTGTATCAGGCTGTGCCACCGAGGTGCTGGAAGGCGAGGCCGGGCTGTGCCAGGTGGCTTCTGCACCGGAAGTGGACGCGGTGATGGCGGCCATCGTCGGCGCTGCCGGCCTGCGCCCAACCCTGGCGGCGGTCGAGGCGGGCAAGAAGGTGTTGCTGGCCAACAAGGAGGCGCTGGTGATGTCCGGCGCGCTGTTCATCGAGGCGGTGCGGCGCAGTGGCGCCGTGCTGCTGCCGATCGACAGCGAGCACAACGCGATCTTCCAGTGCATGCCCGTCGACTACGCGCGCGGCCTGAGTGCCGTCGGCGTGCGCCGGATCCTGCTCACTGCCTCCGGTGGGCCGTTCCGCGAGACCCCCGTCAAGGCCCTGCTGGACGTCACTCCGGAGCAGGCCTGCGCGCACCCCAACTGGTCCATGGGGCGCAAGATTTCCGTGGATTCGGCCAGCATGATGAACAAGGGCCTGGAGCTGATCGAGGCCTGTTGGCTGTTCGATGCCGCACCGGCCAAGGTCGAGGTAGTGGTGCACCCGCAGAGCGTGATCCACTCCCTGGTGGACTACGTGGATGGTTCGGTGCTGGCGCAGCTGGGTAACCCGGATATGCGCACGCCCATCGCCAACGCCCTGGCCTGGCCCGAGCGGATCGATTCCGGGGTGGCCCCGCTGGACCTGTTCGCCATCGCCCGTCTGGATTTCCAGGCGCCCGACGAACAGCGCTTCCCTTGCCTGCGCCTGGCGCGGCAGGCTGCCGAGGCCGGCAACAGCGCACCGGCCGTGCTCAATGCGGTCAACGAGGTTGCGGTCGAGGCATTTCTCCAGCGGCGTATCCGCTTCCCGGAAATCGCGGGTATGATCGAACAGGTGCTCGACCAGGAGCCCGTCGTACCGCTGCCGTCGCTGGACGCGGTGTTCGCCGCCGACCAGCGTGCCCGGGAGCTTTCCCGTGAGTGGCTGAGGCGTCACGGTCGCTGATGCAGGCCTGCCACGGTTCATGAGGGGGGCTGGGCATGATGCCGGCCCGCTGAACATCATTCGGAGATGGATATGACAGCGCTCTACATGATTATCGGCACCCTTATAGCCTTGGGTGTGCTGGTCACCTTCCATGAGTTCGGCCACTTCTGGGTGGCACGCCGCTGTGGCGTCAAGGTGCTGCGCTTCTCGGTGGGCTTCGGCACGCCGCTGCTGCGCTGGCATGACCGCCATGGCACCGAGTTCGTAATCGCGGCGATCCCGCTGGGTGGTTACGTCAAGATGCTCGATGAGCGCGAGGGCGACGTGCCGCCGGCGCTGCTCGGGCAGTCGTTCAACCGCAAGTCCGTGCGCCAGCGCATCGCTATCGTCGCGGCGGGGCCGGTTGCCAACTTCCTGCTGGCCATCCTGTTCTTCTGGGTGCTGGCGATGCTGGGTACCCAGCAGATCCGCCCGGTGATCGGTGCGGTCGATGCTGGCAGCCTGGCAGCATCGGCGGGCCTGACCGCAGGTCAGGAAATTGTTTCCATCGACGGCAAACCGACCAATGGTTGGTCGGCAGTCAACCTTCAGCTGGTTCGCCGTCTGGGCGAGAGCGGCACCTTGCAGGTTGGCGTGCGTGAAGAGGGCGCCAGTGCCGAGCGCCTGCTGCAGGTGAAGCTGCAGAGTTGGCTCAAGGGGGCCGACGAGCCGGACCCGATCCAGTCCCTGGGGTTGCACCCTTGGCGCCCGGCGATCGTGCCGGTGCTGGCCGAGATCGACCCGAAGGGCCCGGCTGCCGCTGCGGGCCTGAAAACCGGTGACAAGCTGCTGGCCTTCGATGGCGTGGCCGTGAACGAATGGCAGCAGGTGGTCGATGCCGTGCGGGCGCGCCCGCAAGCCAGGATAGTGGTGCGTGTCGAGCGCGATGGTGCTGCGCTGGACGTACCGGTCACCCTGGCGCGCAAGGGTGAGGGCAAGGCTGCCGGTGGCTACCTTGGCGCCGGGGTAAAAGGTGGCGAATGGCCTGCCAACATGCTTCGCGAAGTCAGCTACGGCCCGCTCGATGCAGTGGGTGAGGGGTTGTCGCGTACCTGGAGCATGAGCGTCCTGACCCTTGAATCGCTGAAGAAAATGCTGTTCGGGGAGCTCTCGGTAAAAAACTTGAGCGGACCGATAACCATTGCTAAAGTGGCGGGCGCTTCAGCCCAGTCCGGCGTGGGGGATTTCCTGAATTTCCTGGCCTACCTGAGCATAAGCCTGGGGGTTCTTAACCTGCTGCCCATCCCGGTTCTGGATGGGGGGCATTTGCTGTTTTACCTGGTCGAGTGGGTGCGCGGTCGTCCGCTGTCGGATCGGGTGCAAGGTTGGGGGGTCCAGATCGGTATCAGTTTGGTCATAGGGGTGATGTTGCTCGCCCTGATCAACGATCTGGGTCGACTATAAAGCTTCGCTCAATTGCGAAACCTGCCGTTTTGTCACGGCGGGTTGTTTATTGCCAGTTGGAATAAAAGGACTTCATGAAACGTCTGCTGCTAACTGCGGTCATGTCCGCACTGATGATCGCTGAAGTTCACGCCGAGTCCTTCACCATCTCCGATATTCGCGTCAACGGCCTGCAGCGGGTTTCCGCCGGCAGTGTCTTCGGTGCCTTGCCGCTGAACGTCGGCGACCAGGCTGATGACCGCCGCCTGGTGGAGTCGACCCGTTCCCTGTTCAAGACTGGCTTCTTCCAGGACATCCAGCTGAACCGCGATGGCAATGTCCTGATCATCAACGTGGTCGAGCGCCCGTCGGTGTCGAGCATCGAGATCGAAGGCAACAAGGCGATCAGCACCGAAGACCTGATGAAGGGCCTGAAGCAATCGGGCCTGGCCGAAGGCGAGATCTTCCAGCGTGCCACCCTCGAAGGTGTGCGTAACGAGTTGCAGCGCCAGTACGTGGCCCAGGGCCGCTACTCTGCCGAGGTCGACGCCGAGGTGGTGCCGCAACCGCGCAACCGCGTGGCGCTGAAGATCAAGATCAACGAAGGCACCGTTGCCGCCATCCAGCACATCAACATCGTTGGCAACAACGTGTTCGACGACGAGACCCTGGCGCAGCTGTTCGAGCTGAAGACCACCAACTGGCTGTCGTTCTTCAAGAACGACGACAAGTACGCCCGCGAAAAGCTCTCCGGTGACCTGGAGCGCCTGCGTTCCTACTACCTGGACCGCGGCTACATCAACATGGACATCGCTTCCACCCAGGTGTCCATCACGCCGGACAAGAAACACGTCTACATCACCGTCAACATCAACGAAGGCGAGAAGTACACCGTTCGCGACGTGAAGCTGTCCGGTGACCTTAAGGTGCCGGAAGACCAGGTCAAGTCGCTGCTGTTGGTGCAGCCTGGCCAGGTGTTCTCGCGCAAGGTGATGACCAGCACTTCAGAGCTGATCACCCGTCGCCTGGGTAACGAAGGCTATACCTTCGCCAACGTCAACGGCGTGCCGCAGCCGAACGATGAAGACCACACCGTCGACATCATGTTCGTGGTCGACCCCGGCAAGCGTGCGTACGTCAACCGCATCAACTACCGCGGCAACACCAAGACCGAAGACGAAGTACTGCGTCGCGAGATGCGCCAGATGGAAGGTGGCTGGGCCTCGACCTACCTGATCGACCAGTCCAAGACCCGCCTGGAGCGCCTGGGCTTCTTCAAGGAAGTCAACGTCGAAACCCCTGCGGTGCCTGGCACCGACGACCAGGTCGATGTCAACTACAGCGTCGAGGAGCAGGCCTCCGGCTCGATCACCGCCAGCGTCGGTTTCGCCCAAAGCGCCGGCCTGATCCTTGGTGGTTCGATCAGCCAGAGCAACTTCCTCGGTACCGGTAACAAGGTGTCCATCGGCCTGACCCGTTCGGAATACCAGACCCGCTACAACTTCGGCTTCGTTGACCCCTACTTCACCGCCGACGGCGTGAGCCTGGGCTACAACGCCTTCTACCGCAGCACTGACTACGACGACCTTGACGTCGACGTTGCCAGCTATGCGGTGGACAGCTACGGTGCAGGCGTCAGCCTCGGCTACCCGATCAGCGAGACCTCGCGCCTGACCTATGGCTTGAGCGTGCAGCAGGACAAGATCAAGACCGGCAAGTACACCGTTGACGAGATCTTCGACTTCCTCGAAGAGGAAGGCGACAACTTCCTGAACTTCAAGGCCTCGATCGGCTGGTCCGAATCGACTCTGAACAAGGGCGTGCTGGCAACTCGCGGTCACTCCCAGAGCCTGACACTGGAATCCACCATTCCGGGCAGCGACCTGTCGTTCTTCAAGCTCGACTACCGTGGCCAGCTGTTCAAGCCGATCACCAATGACTACACCCTGCGCCTGCATACCGAGCTGGGCTATGGTGATGGCTACGGCAGCACCTCCGGCCTGCCGTTCTACGAGAACTACTTCGCGGGTGGTTTCAACTCCGTCCGTGGCTTCAAGGACAGCAGCCTGGGCCCACGCAGTACCCCAAGCCGCGGCGAGGCCGACGGTGGCAAGCCGGGTACCATCCGTGACCCGGACCAGGATCCGTTGCCGTTTGGTGGCAACGTGCTGGTACAAGGCGGTGTCGAGCTGCTGTTCCCGATGCCGTTCGTCAAGGACCAGCGTTCGCTGCGCACCTCCGTGTTCTGGGACGTGGGTAACGTGTTCGATACCAATTGTGGCAACCAGCCTGATTGCGAGAAGGTCGGTTTCTCGGGCATGGCCAGTTCGGTCGGCCTGGGCGTGACCTGGATCACTGCACTGGGCCCGCTGAGCTTCAGCCTGGCAATGCCGGTCAAGAAGCCGGACGATGCCGATACCCAGGTGTTCCAATTCTCTCTGGGCCAGACCTTCTGAGGTCGGTCCTTGCTTAATGACAACGGTTTATCCAGGAGTGCATCGTGCGTAAGTTGACTCAACTGGCCGTAGTGGCCGCGGCGCTGGTCGCCACCCCGGCTTTCGCCGAAATGAAGGTTGCCGTCCTGAACTATCAGATGGCCCTGCTGGAATCGGATGCCGCCAAGAAATACGCGGTGGATGCCGAGAAGAAGTTCGGCCCGCAACTGACCAAGCTGAAAAACCTGGAAAGCAGCGCCAAGGGCATCCAGGATCGTCTGATCAAGGGTGGCGACAAGATGCAGCAGCAGGAGCGTGAGCGCCTGGAGCTCGAGTTCAAGCAAAAAGCCCGTGACTTCCAGTTCCAGTCCAAGGAGCTGAATGAAGCCAAGGCCGTTGCCGACCGCGACATGCTCAAGCAACTGAAGCCGAAGCTGGATGGTGCTGTCGAGGAAGTGATCAAGAAAGGTGGTTACGACCTGGTCCTCGAGCGTGGCGCGGTTATCGATGTCAAGCCTCAGTACGACATCACCCGCCAGGTCATCGAGCGCATGAACCAAGCCCGTTGATATGACCGTGACCATGACGCTAGGCCAGTTGGCCGAGGCCCTCGGCGCCACCCTAAAGGGGCCCGAGGCGCTGCAGATTACCGGGCTGGCCACCTTGCAGGAGGCTGGCCCCGGTCAGTTGAGCTTCCTCGCCAACCCACAGTACCGCAAGTTCCTGGATAGCAGTCAGGCGGCTGCGGTGCTGCTGAAGGCGGCGGACGCCGAAGGCTTTGCCGGCAATGCGCTGATCGTCGCCGATCCCTACCTGGCCTACGCGCGTATTTCCCACCTGTTCGACCCCAAACCCAAGGCTGTGGCGGGTATTCATCCCAGCGCCGTGGTGGCCGGGGACGCGCAAGTGGATGCCAGTGCCAGCATCGGGCCGTTTGTAGTCATCGAGAGCGGTGCGCGCATCGCAGCCAATGTCAGCGTGGGTGCACACTGCGTGATCGGTGCCCGTTGCGTGATCGGTGAGGGCGGTTGGCTGGCCCCGCGGGTCACCCTGTACCATGATGTGACCATTGGCAAGCGTGTGGTCATCCAGTCGGGTGCGGTGATCGGCGGTGAAGGCTTCGGCTTTGCCAACGAGAAGGGCGTGTGGCGCAAGATCGCCCAGATCGGTGGCGTGACCATCGGCGACGACGTGGAAATCGGTGTCAACACCGCAGTCGATCGTGGTGCGCTGTCGGACACGCGAATCGCTGACGGGGTCAAGCTCGACAACCAGATCCAGATCGCCCACAACGTGCAGATCGGTGAGCATACAGCCATGGCCGCTTGCGTCGGGATTTCCGGCAGTACGCGCATCGGCAAGCATTGCACTATTGCCGGCGGTGTTGGCATGGTGGGTCATATCGATGTCTGTGATAACGTTTTCGTATCCGGGATGACCATGGTGACCCGTTCGATCACCGAACCGGGTGCCTATTCTTCCGGCACTGCCATGCAGCCACTGGCTGAATGGCGCAAGAGCGCCGCGCGTATCCGGCACCTGGACGACATGGCCAAGCGTCTCCAGCAGCTGGAAAAACGCGTCGATACCGTGACCTCAGGTGGCCAGCCGGCATCAGAAGGCTGATACCATTCCCTGAGCAAGAGTGAACAGTCGCTAGCTGGCTCCTCTTTGGACTGCAAAAGGAGCGTGTGGTCAGCACCTGCGCTCCCTATTCTTATTACAGGCTTCCCCCCCGAAATGATGGACATCAACGAGATTCGCGAATACCTGCCTCACCGTTACCCGTTCCTGCTGGTGGATCGCGTGACGGATCTGGACTACGAGGCCCAGAGCATTCGTGCCTACAAGAATGTCAGCATCAACGAGCCGTTCTTCAACGGCCATTTTCCGGCGCACCCGATCATGCCGGGCGTCCTGATCATCGAAGCCATGGCACAGGCCGCTGGTATCCTCGGTTTCAAGATGCTCGACGCCAAGCCGGCCGATGGCACCCTGTACTACTTCGTCGGCTCCGACAAGCTGCGTTTCCGTCAGCCGGTACTGCCGGGTGACCAGTTGGTGCTGGAAGCCAAGTTCCTCAGCCGCAAGAGCATGATCTGGAAGTTCGAGTGCCGCGCCCTGGTCGACGGCAAGCCGGTTTGCTCGGCAGAAATCACTTGCGCGGAACGCTCCCTATGAGTTCGATTGATCCTCGGGCCATTATCGACCCGTCGGCCAAGCTGGCCGACGGTGTCGAGGTCGGCCCCTGGTCGATCGTTGGCCCCGATGTGGAAATCGGGGAGGGCACCGTTATCGGCCCGCATGTTGTGCTCAAAGGGCCTACCCGCATCGGCAAGCACAACCGTATCTTTCAGTTTTCCTCGATCGGCGAAGATACCCCGGACCTCAAGTACAAGGGTGAGCCGACGCGTCTGGTGATCGGCGACCACAATGTGATCCGTGAAGGGGTGACCATTCACCGCGGCACCGTCCAGGACCGCTCGGAAACCACTGTGGGCGACCACAACCTGATCATGGCCTATGCCCATATCGGCCACGACAGCGTCATCGGCAACCACTGCATCCTGGTCAACAACACGGCCCTGGCCGGTCATGTGCACGTGGGCGACTGGGCGATCCTGTCCGGCTACACCCTGGTGCACCAGTACTGCCATATCGGTGCCCATGCGTTTTCCGGCATGGGCACGGCGATCGGCAAGGATGTCCCGGCCTTCGTCACCGTGTTCGGCAGCCCGGCCGAAGCCCGCAGCATGAACTTCGAAGGTATGCGCCGCCGGGGTTTCAGCGACGAGGTGATCCACGTGCTGCGCCGTTGCTACAAGATCGTCTATCGCCAGGGCCTGACCGTCGAAGACGCGCTCAAGGAACTGGAGGAGCTGGCTGCGAAGCACCCTGAGGTCGAGCTGTTCCGTCAGTCGATCGTGAACTCCGCTCGCGGCATCACCCGCTGACATGGCTCAGCTTTGCGTAGCCTTGGTCGCAGGTGAGGCCAGCGGCGACATTCTCGGTTCAGGCTTGATGCGTGCCCTCAAGGCACGCCATCCCGACGTACGGTTCATTGGTGTTGGCGGCCCCTTGATGGAAGCCGAAGGCCTGCAATCCTATTTCCCCATGGAGCGCCTGGCGGTCATGGGCCTGGTCGAAGTATTGGGGCGCCTGCGCGAGCTGCTCAAGCGCCGCAAGCTGCTGATCCAGACCCTGATCGACGAAAGGCCCGATGTATTCATCGGCATCGATGCCCCTGATTTCACCCTCAACATCGAACTGAAACTGCGCCAGGCCGGGATCAAGACCGTACACTACGTCAGCCCGTCGGTCTGGGCATGGCGGCAGAAGCGCGTGCTGAAGATTCGCGAAGGTTGCGACTTGATGCTGACGCTGTTGCCATTCGAGGCGCGGTTCTATGAGGAGCAGGGCGTGCCGGTGCGCTTCGTCGGCCACCCGTTGGCCGACACCATCCCGCTCGAAGCCGACCGCCCGGCGGCGCGTGCTGCGCTGGGCCTGGGCGATGGTCCGGTAGTGGCGTTGATGCCAGGCAGCCGGGGCGGCGAAGTAGGGCGCCTGGGGGCGCTGTTCCTGGATGCCGCCGAACGGCTGCTCCAGCAGTTACCGGGTGTGCGTTTCGTGCTGCCCTGCGCCAATGCCGCGCGGCGCGCCCAGGTCGAGCAGATGCTCGAAGGGCGCGAGTTGCCGCTGACCCTGCTCGATGGCCAGTCGCACCAGGCCCTGGCGGCCTGTGACGTGGTGCTGATCGCCTCGGGTACCGCCACCCTCGAAGCGCTGCTGTACAAGCGGCCGATGGTAGTGGCTTATCGCCTGGCTCCCCTGACCTTCTGGATCCTCAAGCGCCTGGTGAAGAGCCCTTACGTGTCGTTGCCGAACCTGCTGGCTCAGCGTGCGCTGGTGCCCGAGCTGCTGCAGGACGCCGCCACCAGCGAAACCCTGGCCAGCACCCTGGCGCCGCTGGTAGCCGATGGCAGCCAGCAGACCGAACGTTTCGACGAAATTCATCGCACCCTGCGCCGTGACGCCTCCAACCAGGCGGCCGAGGCGGTACTGGCCTTGCTCAAGGACCGCTGACATGCAAATTGGACTGGACTTCAACCTGGTCGAAGACCTGGTCGCCGGTGTCGACGAAGTGGGCCGTGGCCCGCTGTGCGGCGCAGTGGTGACTGCGGCGGTGATCCTCGACCCGGCGCGCCCGATCCTCGGCCTGAACGATTCGAAGAAACTCACCGAAGCCAAGCGCGAGGCGCTGTTCGACGAGATCTGCGAAAAGGCCCTGAGCTTCTGCATCGCCCGCGCCGAGGTCGAGGAAATCGACCGCCTGAATATCCTGCAGGCCACCATGCTGGCCATGCAACGCGCAGTGGAGGGCCTGCACATTACACCGAAGCTGGCCTTGATCGACGGTAACCGCTGCCCGAAACTGGCCGTACCGGCGTCGCCGGTAGTCAAGGGTGACAGCCAGGTACCGGCCATCGCGGCGGCGTCGATCCTGGCCAAGGTGACCCGTGACCGGGAGATGAGCGCATTCGAGCTGATCTACCCTGGTTATGGCATTGGCGGGCACAAGGGCTACCCGACCCCGGTGCACCTCGAGGCGCTGGCACGGTTGGGGCCTACGCCCATTCATCGGCGCTCCTTTGCCCCGGTGCGGGCTGCGTGGGATGCACGTGAAGGCGTCATCGACTCCCTGATCTGACCTATTAGTTCGTTGCTGCAGGCGTCACGCTATCCTCTGTGGGAGCGGCTTTAGCCGCGAACACCGGCGCAGCCGGTGCCATACACCGCGTTGGATTCTTCGCGGCGGTTCGACGCCTCGATGAACCCGCTCCCACAGGGGCGGCGGTGCGCGCACATTCTTTATTCTCTGCCCGACACCGCAACCCCAAATCCTATCCTCAATTAAGCTACAATCCCGCCCTTGTCGTTCAGCACTGCTACAGGATCTTCCATGTCGGTTCCCTTCGTTCACCTGCGCGTCCACTCCGAATTCTCGCTGGTCGACGGCCTGGTGCGGATCAAGCCGCTGGCCAAGGCGCTGGCCGGGATGAACATGCCGGCGGTGGCGATCACCGACCAGAGCAACATGTGCTCGCTGGTGAAGTTCTACAAGACCGCCATGGGCGCCGGCATCAAGCCGATCTGCGGCGCCGACCTGTGGCTGGCCGCCGCCGACCCGGAAGCTCCGCTGTCGCGTATCTGCTTCCTGGCCATGAACCCAAAGGGCTACCGCAACCTCACCGAACTGATCTCGCGCGGCTGGACCGACGGCCAGCGCAACGGTCTGGTCATCCTCCAGCGTGAATGGATCGCCCCCGCCAGCGAGGGCCTGATCGCCCTGTCTGCAGGCAAGGAGGGCGACATCGGCATGGCCTTGCTGGCCGGTCGGCAAGATGAAGCCGAGGCCCTGCTGCAGGACTGGATGGCAATGTTCCCCGAGCGCTTTTATGTCGAAGTGCAGCGCACCAACCGCGCCCGCGACGAGGAATATGTGCACGCTGCCGTGGCCCTGGCGGACAAGTTCGGGGCTCCGCTGGTGGCAACCAACGATGTGCGTTTCATCAAGCAGTCGGACTTCGACGCTCACGAAACCCGCGTGTGCATCGGTGAGGGCTGGACCCTCGACGATCCGCGCCGGCCAAGGATGTACAGCGACCAGCAGTACCTGAAGTCGGCCGATGAAATGGCCGAGCTGTTCAGCGACTTGCCCGACGCCATCGCCAACACGGTCGAGATCGCCAAGCGCTGCAACATCCAGGTGCAACTGGGCAAGTACTTTCTGCCCGACTTTCCCACGCCCAACGGCATGGGAATCGATGACTACCTGCGGCATGTGTCCCACGAAGGCCTGGAAGAGCGCCTGGCGGTGCTTTGGCCGAAAGAGACCACGCCCAATTACGAAGAGAAGCGCCAGGTCTACCTGGACCGCCTGAAGTTCGAACTGGACATCATCATCCAGATGGGCTTCCCCGGTTACTTCCTGATCGTGATGGACTTCATCAAGTGGGCCAAGAACAACGGCGTGCCGGTCGGCCCGGGCCGGGGGTCGGGTGCCGGCTCGCTGGTGGCCTACGTGCTGAAGATCACCGACCTCGACCCGCTGGCCTACGACCTGCTGTTCGAGCGCTTCCTCAACCCCGAACGTATTTCCATGCCCGACTTCGACGTCGACTTCTGCATGGATGGCCGTGACCGGGTGATCGACTATGTGGCCGAAGCCTATGGCCGTAACGCGGTCAGCCAGATCATCACCTTCGGTACCATGGCGGCGAAGGCGGTGGTACGAGACGTAGCGCGGGTACAGGGCAAGTCCTACGGCCTGGCCGACCGTCTGTCGAAGATGATCCCGTTCGAAGTGGGCATGACCCTGGAGAAGGCCTACGAGCAGGAAGAGATCCTGCGAGACTTCCTCAAGGGCGACGAAGACGCCCGCGAGATCTGGGACATGGCTCTGAAGCTCGAAGGCGTGACGCGGGGTACCGGCAAGCACGCCGGTGGTGTGGTCATCGCCCCGACCAAGCTCACCGACTTCTCGCCGATCGCCTGTGACGAAGAGGGTGGCGGCCTGGTGACCCAGTTCGACAAGGATGACGTCGAGGCCGCGGGCCTGGTGAAGTTCGACTTCCTCGGCCTGCGGACCCTGACCATCATCAAGTGGGCGATGGAGATCATCAACCGGGAGCAGGCCAAGAAGAACCTGCCCGACGTCAACATCGACTTCATCCCGCTGGACGACCGCAAGACCTACGAGCTGTTGCAGAAGGCCGAAACCACGGCGGTGTTCCAGCTTGAATCGCGTGGCATGAAGGAGCTGATCAAGAAGCTCAAGCCCGACTGCCTGGAAGACCTGATCGCACTGGTGGCACTGTTCCGCCCGGGCCCGTTGCAGTCGGGCATGGTGGACGACTTCATCAACCGCAAGCACGGCCGCGCCGAGCTGGCCTACCCGCACCCGGACTACCAGTATGAAGGCCTGAAGCCGGTACTGGCACCCACCTATGGCATCATCCTGTACCAGGAGCAGGTGATGCAGATCGCCCAGGTGATGGCTGGCTACACCCTTGGTGGCGCCGACATGTTGCGCCGGGCCATGGGTAAGAAAAAGCCCGAGGAGATGGCCAAGCAGCGCGGTGGTTTCATCGAGGGTTGCGCCAATAACAATATCGACGCGGATCTTGCCGGCAACATCTTCGACCTGGTGGAGAAATTTGCCGGTTACGGCTTCAACAAATCCCACTCCGCCGCCTACGGCCTGGTGTCGTACCAGACCGCCTGGCTGAAAACCCATCATCCGGCGCCATTCATGGCCGCAGTGCTGTCGGCAGATATGCACAACACCGACAAGGTGGTGGTGCTGGTCGAGGAAGTGCGCAGCATGAAGCTGCGCCTCGACGCGCCGGACGTGAACTTCTCCGACTTCAAGTTCACCGTCAACGATGACGGGCGTATCGTCTACGGGCTGGGCGCTATCAAGGGCGTCGGTGAAGGCCCGGTGGAGGCGATCGTCGAGGCCCGTGCCCAGGGGGGGCCGTTCAAGGACCTGTTCGATTTCTGTGAGCGCATCGACCTCAAGCGGGTCAACAAGCGTACCCTCGACGCGCTGATCCGCAGTGGCGCGCTGGACCGCCTGGGACCGCACTTCCATGACGAGATCAAGGCCTACCACGCCAACATCGACATCAACCGTGCAACCTTGCTCTCGGCACTGGGCGAGGCCATCAAGGCTGCCGAGCAGGCCGCCCATACCGCTGACAGTGGCCATGTCGACCTGTTCGGCGGCATGTTCGACGAAGTGGACGCCGACGTCTACGTCAACCACCGCAAAGTGCGCCCGCTGACCCTCAAGGAACGCCTGAAGGGCGAGAAGGACACCCTTGGCCTGTACCTCACTGGCCACCCGATCGACGAGTACGAGACCGAGATCCGCCGCTTCGCCCGCCAGCGCATCATTGACCTCAAGCCATCACGCGATACCCAGACCATCGCCGGCATGATCATTGCCCTGCGGGTGATGAAGAACAAGAAGGGCGACAAGATGGGCTTCGTCACCCTGGATGACCGCTCCGGGCGCATCGAGGCTTCGCTGTTTGCCGATGCCTTCATGGCGGCACAGTCGTTGCTGCAGACCGATGCCATGGTGGTGGTCGAAGGTGAGGTCAGCAACGACGATTTCTCCGGTGGCCTGCGCCTGCGGGTGAAGCAGGTGATGACCATGGAGGACGCGCGCACCAAGCTTGCCGAGAGCCTGCGCCTGAAGGTGGCACACGAAGCGCTCAAGGGTGACCGGCTGAAGTGGCTGGGCGAGCTGATCACCCGCCATCGCGGTGCTTGCCCGATCACTCTTGAGTACACCGGCAGTGACGCCAAGGCCATGCTGCAGTTCGGTGATCAGTGGGCCATCGACCCGGCCGATGGGCTGATTCAGGCGCTGCGTGACCAGTTCGGGCGTGAGAACGTCTTCCTGCAATATCGTTGAACCGACAAAAAATTTAATCTCGACCTGAATGCGCCTGATCCCTTAAGGTAGGGCGCCAAACGGATCAACCGGCCGGCCGCCTGGCCGTAGACCCAAGACGGATGACTATGAACCCGAATTTTCTCGATTTCGAACAGCCGATTGCCGACCTGCAAGCCAAGATCGAAGGCCTGCGCCTGGTAGGCAACGACAACTCGCTGAACATCAGCGATGAAATTGCCCGTCTGCAAGACAAGAGCAACACCCTGACCGAAAGCATTTTCGGCAACCTGACCAGCTGGCAGATCGCCCGCCTGGCCCGTCATCCACGTCGTCCTTACACCCTGGACTACCTGGAGCACATCTTTACCGAGTTCGAAGAGCTGCACGGTGACCGCCACTTCGCCGACGACGCCGCCATCGTTGGTGGTACTGCGCGCCTGGACGGCAAGCCAGTCATGGTCATCGGCCACCAGAAGGGCCGTGAAGTGCGCGAGAAGGTACGCCGCAACTTCGGCATGCCGCGCCCTGAAGGCTACCGCAAGGCCTGCCGTCTCATGGAAATGGCCGAGCGCTTCAAGATGCCGATCCTGACCTTCATCGACACCCCGGGCGCCTACCCGGGCATCGACGCCGAAGAGCGCAACCAGAGCGAGGCCATCGCCTGGAACCTGCGCGTGATGGCGCGCCTGAAAACCCCGATCATCGCCACCGTGATCGGTGAGGGTGGTTCCGGCGGTGCACTGGCCATCGGCGTGTGCGACCAGTTGAACATGCTGCAGTACTCCACCTACTCGGTGATCTCGCCGGAAGGCTGCGCCTCGATCCTGTGGAAGACCGCCGACAAGGCAGCTGATGCGGCCGAGGCCATGGGCATCACTGCTGAGCGGCTGAAGAGCCTGAACATCGTCGACAAGGTCATCCAGGAACCGCTCGGCGGCGCCCACCGTGACCCGGCGAAGATGTCGGAAAGTATCCGTGCCGACCTGGTACAGCAGCTGGACATGCTCGGCAAGCTCGACCACGACGCGCTGCTGGCTCGTCGTTACGATCGCCTGATGAGCTACGGTATCTGACATGCCCTGGGGCCGCTTTGCGGCCCTTTCGCGACACAAGGCCGCTCCTACAGGATTACGCGATCCCCTGTAGGAGCGGCCTTGTGTCGCGAAAGGGGTGCAAAGCACCCCCGGCAATCTCAAGCCATGTGAGGCCCCAATGATCAACCTCACCCCCTGGCTCAACGCCCCAACCTGGTACATCGCCTTCTCCGGCGGCCTCGACTCCACCGTCCTCCTGCACCTGCTGGCCGACTACGCCCGCAATCACGCATCGCCTGCGCTGCGCGCCATCCACGTCCACCACGGTCTGCAACCCGTCGCCGACGCCTGGCCCGTCCACTGCCAGACGGTCTGCGACAATCTCGGTATCGAACTCCAGGTCATCCACGTCCAGGTCATTCCCGGCGCCAGTCTCGAACAGGCCGCCCGCGACGCCCGTTATGCTGCCTTCAGGCAAACCCTCGGCCCGGGTGACATCCTGTTCACCGGTCAGCACTGCGACGACCAGGCCGAAACCCTGCTGTTCCGTCTGCTGCGCGGCGCCGGCCTGCGCGGCCTGGCAGCAATGCCGGGGCAGCGGGCGCTCGGGCAGGGCAGCCTGGCCAGGCCATTGCTGGGCTGTTCCCGCCAGCAACTGCAGGATTACGCCCAGGCCAATGAGCTGGTCTGGGTCGAAGATCCGTCAAACGCTGACACACGATTTGCCCGCAACTACCTGCGCGGCGAAGTGTTTCCGGTACTTCAGCAGCGGTGGCCGCAAGCCAGCCAGAACCTCGCCCGCACCGCCGAGCACCTGGGCGAAGCCTTGGGCCTGCTGGACGAGTTGGCCCAGGATGACCTAGCGCTCGCCGAGGTGGGCGCACCGGTGGCTTGGCCGGGGCTGGACTCCCTCGACCTGGCTACTCTGGTGGCACTGTCGCCGGCCCGCCAGCGCAACGCCCTGCAATACTGGCTGAGCCGGCGCACGCGCCTGCCCGACACCCGGCACTGGACCGGCTGGGCGGACCTGCGCGATGCCGCCGCTGATGCCCAGCCCGTCTGGCAGCTTGGCGATGGGCAATTGCTGCGCAGTCATGGGCGCATCTGGTGGTTGAGCGGCGACTGGTTGCAGCTGCCCGCCGGCGAACTGGCCTGGGTCGATCCTGCCGAGCCTTTGCCGTTGCCGGGTAACGGCAGTGTGCGTCTTGCTGGCGCGCCGCCGCCGGGCGGCTTGCGCATCACCTACCGCCAGGGCGGTGAAGTACTGGATCTCCCAGGCCGTGGCCGACGTGACCTGAAGCGCCTGCTCAACGAGTTGCAGGTGCCGCTCTTCCTGCGTCCGCGCCTGCCATTGCTGTATCAGGACGAGCGCCTGCTGGCGGTGGCCAACCTGCCCGGGCTGGTGCAGGCGGATTGCCAGCTGCATTGGCAATTGCCGACGAACGCGCAAGGTTTGAGCTGAAGGGTACATTCGGGTAGACTACCCTCCCTTCTTGATACAGCTTCTGTGGGTTCCGCGAAAACACAGTAGTTGCCGATTACCAAGCAGTTTTTTGCTGGGCTGATTCTTAAAATGACGAGCGAGCTCCATGCCGGGGATACCCCTGGTCTGTACAGACGCGGCAGTTTTTCGGGATGCACTGTGATTGACGCAGGTGATCGGGGGCTTCGGCCTTCCTTCGCTTTCTCCGGCGGCGCTGGCCGCCTTAACGCAGACTTCTAGGGTTTTTCATGACGCGCTACATATTCGTCACGGGCGGTGTTGTTTCTTCATTGGGGAAAGGCATTGCCTCGGCTTCCCTGGCGGCCATCCTGGAAGCGCGGGGCCTGAAGGTCACCATGCTCAAGCTGGATCCGTACATCAACGTCGATCCGGGCACCATGAGCCCGTTCCAGCACGGTGAAGTGTTCGTCACCCACGATGGCGCCGAGACCGACCTCGACCTGGGCCACTACGAGCGGTTCATCCGCACCACCATGACCCAGAACAACAACTTCACCACCGGCCGCATCTACGAGCACGTACTGCGCAAGGAGCGTCGTGGTGACTACCTGGGCGCGACCATCCAGGTCATCCCGCACATCACCGACGAAATCAAGCGTCGCATCATCAAGGGCGCCGGCGATGCCGATGTGGCCCTGGTGGAAATCGGCGGTACCGTGGGTGACATCGAGTCGCAGCCGTTCCTCGAGGCCATCCGCCAGCTGCGCGTCGAAGTGGGCTCCAAGCGCGCCATGCTGATGCACCTGACCCTGGTCCCGTACATCGCTACCGCTGGCGAGACCAAGACCAAGCCGACCCAGCACTCTGTCAAGGAGCTGCGCTCCATCGGCCTGCAACCTGATGTGCTGATCTGCCGGTCCGACCACCCGGTCGATGCCTCGTCGCGTCGCAAGATCGCGCTGTTCACCAACGTTGAAGAGCGTGCGGTGATTTCGCTGGAAGACGTCGACACCATTTACAAGATCCCGGGCGTGCTGCACGCACAGGGCCTGGACGACTTCGTCGTCGAGCGCTTCGGCCTGCAGTGCAATGGCGCAGACCTGTCCGAGTGGGACAAGGTGGTCGATGCCAAGCTCAACCCTGAGCACGAAGTGACCATCGCCATGGTCGGCAAGTACATGGAGCTGCTGGATGCTTACAAGTCGCTGATCGAAGCGATGAGCCACGCCGGCATCACCAACCGCACCAAGGTCAACCTGCGCTACATCGACTCGGAAGACATCGAGAACCAGGGCACCAGCCTGCTCGAAGGTGCCGATGCCATCCTGGTTCCGGGCGGTTTCGGCCTGCGCGGCGTGGAAGGCAAGATCACCGCGGTGCAATACGCCCGCGAGAACAAAGTGCCGTACCTGGGTATCTGCCTGGGCATGCAGGTTGCCGTGATCGAATTCGCCCGTAACGTGATGGGCTGGAAAGATGCCAACTCCACCGAGTTCGACCGCAATAGCGGCCACCCGGTAGTCGGCCTGATCACCGAGTGGGCCGATGCCACCGGTGCCGTCGAAACCCGCAGCGAAGCCTCCGACCTGGGCGGCACCATGCGCCTGGGCGCACAGGACTGCCAGCTGATTGCCGGTTCCAAGGTGCACGAATGCTACGGCAAGGACGTTATCACCGAGCGTCACCGTCACCGCTACGAAGTGAACAACAACCTGCTGCCGCAACTGGTCGACGCCGGCCTGGTGGTTTCCGGCCGTTCCGAAGACGGCGCGCTGGTGGAAGTGGTCGAGTCCAAGGATCACCCATGGTTCGTCGCCTGCCAGTTCCACCCGGAATTCACCTCGACCCCGCGTGACGGCCACCCGCTGTTCAGTGGTTTCGTCAAGGCAGCCCTGGCTCAGAAGAACAAGGCCTGATCAATGACCCAGAAGATCATTCGCGTCGGTAACATCGAGATCGCCAACGACAAGCCGTTCGTCCTGTTCGGCGGCATGAACGTTCTGGAGTCCCGTGACCTGGCAATGAAGGTCTGCGAAGAGTACGTGCGGGTGACCGAGAAGCTCGGTATCCCGTACGTGTTCAAGGCCAGCTTCGACAAGGCCAACCGTTCGTCGGTGACGTCCTACCGGGGCCCGGGCATGGAAGAAGGGCTGAAGATCTTCGAAGAGATCAAGCGCACCTTCAACGTGCCGGTCATTACCGACGTGCACGAGCCTTACCAGGCCGAGCCGGTCGCCAAGGTGTGCGACATCATCCAGCTGCCGGCCTTCCTGTCGCGGCAGACCGACCTGGTGGTGGCCATGGCCAAGACCGGCGCGGTGATCAACATCAAGAAGGCCCAGTTCCTCGCACCCCAGGAAATGAAGCACATCCTGACCAAGTGCGAAGAGGCCGGTAACGACCAGTTGATCCTCTGCGAGCGTGGTTCGAGCTTCGGCTACAACAACCTGGTGGTAGACATGCTCGGCTTCGGGATCATGAAGCAGTTCGAGTATCCGGTGTTCTTCGACGTGACCCACGCCCTGCAGATGCCGGGTGGTCGTGCCGACTCTGCCGGTGGTCGCCGCGCCCAGGTTACCGACCTGGCCAAGGCTGGCATGAGTCAGAGCCTGGCCGGGCTGTTCCTCGAAGCCCACCCCGATCCGGACAATGCCAAATGCGATGGTCCATGCGCTCTGCGCCTGGACAAGCTGGAGCCGTTCCTGGCCCAGCTCAAGCAACTGGACGACCTGGTGAAAAGTTTTCCGACGGTAGAAACCGCGTAAAGCTCAATTCTCGGGTAAAGTACCGTCCGATCCGCCCCTGACCAGTCGGTCAGGGGTTCCCTTCACCTGGCCTGCCCACTGCAAGTCCGCCCGGTGAACGGCAAGAATTTCCTAAGCTAAGTTGTTTTCGTCAATTCTGGAGTGCTTACAACAATGGCAAAAATCGTCGACATCAAAGGTCGTGAAGTTCTCGATTCGCGTGGCAACCCCACCGTGGAAGCCGATGTACTGCTCGACAACGGCATCATCGGCAGCGCCTGCGCGCCGTCCGGTGCTTCCACTGGCTCGCGCGAAGCGCTGGAGCTGCGTGATGGCGACAAGAGCCGTTACCTGGGCAAGGGCGTGCTGAAGGCCGTCGCCAACATCAACGGCCCGATCCGTGACCTGCTGCTGGGCAAGGACCCTGCCGACCAGAAGGCCCTGGACCGCGCCATGATCGAGCTGGACGGTACCGAGAACAAGGCCAAGCTGGGCGCCAACGCCATCCTGGCCGTTTCCCTGGCTGCCGCCAAGGCCGCTGCCCAGGACCAGGACCTGCCGCTGTACGCGCACATCGCCAACCTGAACGGCACCCCGGGCCAGTACTCGATGCCGGTACCGATGATGAACATCATCAACGGTGGCGAGCATGCCGACAACAACGTCGACATCCAGGAATTCATGGTTCAGCCGGTTGGCGCCAAGACCTTCTCTGATGGCCTGCGCATGGGTACCGAAATCTTCCACCACCTCAAGGCCGTGCTGAAGGCCCGTGGCCTGAACACCGCCGTTGGTGACGAAGGTGGTTTCGCTCCTAACCTGGCTTCCAACGAAGATGCCCTGGGCGCCATCGCCGAAGCCGTTGAAAAAGCCGGCTACAAGCTGGGCACCGACGTGACCCTGGCCCTGGACTGCGCAGCTTCCGAGTTCTACGAAGACGGCAAGTACAACCTGTCCGGCGAGGGCAAGTCGTTCGACGCCGAAGGCTTTGCCGAGTACCTGAAAGGCCTGACCGAGCGCTTCCCGATCATCTCGATCGAAGACGGCCTGGACGAGTCCGACTGGGCTGGCTGGAAGATCCTCACCGACAAGATCGGCGCCAAGGTGCAGCTGGTTGGCGACGACCTGTTCGTGACCAACACCAAGATCCTCAAGGAAGGTATCGAGAAGGGCATCGGTAACTCGATCCTGATCAAGTTCAACCAGATCGGCTCGCTGACCGAAACCCTGGAAGCCATCCAGATGGCCAAGGCTGCTGGCTACACCGCGGTGATCTCGCACCGTTCCGGTGAAACCGAAGATTCGACCATTGCCGACCTGGCCGTGGGTACCGCTGCTGGCCAGATCAAGACTGGCTCGCTGTGCCGTTCCGACCGCGTTTCCAAGTACAACCAGCTGCTGCGCATCGAAGAGCAACTGGGTGCCAAAGCGGTTTACCGCGGTCGTGCCGAGTTTCGCGGCTAAGCAAGAGATGGTAAAAAGACAGCAGCCGGAGTTGTAGGAACGTTCGTACTGATCTTTCCTACATCCCAACGGGTTTCTGTCGACGAAGCCTGGCCTCGGCCAGGCTTCGTGCTATTCGAGGCCCCGAAGTAAAAAGTACCCGGCAGCCTTTTTAACCTGGATAACGTGATGCGCAGTCCCTATTGGTTGTTCCTCGTCCTGCTCCTGCTGCTGGGTGGCCTGCAATACCGCCTGTGGGTGGGTAACGGCAGCCTGGCGCAAGTGACCGAGCTGAAGCAGCAGATTGCCGAGCAGCATGCCGAAAACGAGCGCTTGCTCGAGCGCAACCGCGTGCTCGATGCCGAAGTGCTGGAGTTGAAAAAAGGTATGGAGACCGTTGAAGAACGGGCTCGCCACGAATTGGGAATGGTCAAAGAGGGTGAAACCCTCTTCCAGTTGCCACAAAAATGATCGAAACGTTACCGGCCTTCTGGGCCGTTATCCCTGCTGCGGGCGTTGGTGCCCGCATGGCTGCCGACCGCCCCAAGCAATACCTGGAGCTGGCCGGGCAGACTATTCTCGAGCACAGCCTCGACTGTTTTCTTGGCCACCCGATGCTCAAGGGCGTGGTGGTCAGCATTGCCGAAGACGACCCGTACTGGCCTCGCCTGCGCTGCGCCAGCGACCCGCGCATCCAGCGTGCGTCGGGTGGCCGCGAGCGTGCCGATTCGGTGCTCAATGCCTTGCTGATGCTGCATGCCCAAGGGGCAGCGGACAGCGACTGGGTGCTGGTGCACGATGCCGCGCGACCGAACCTGGCGCGCAGCGATCTGGACAAGCTGTTGTCGGCGCTGGCGGACGACCCGGTGGGTGGTCTGCTGGCGGTGCCGGCGCGCGATACCCTCAAGCGGGCCAATGCCGATGGCCGGGTGGGCGCCACCGTAGACCGCAGCACCATCTGGCAGGCCTATACGCCGCAGATGTTCCGACTGGGGGCTTTGCATCGGGCGCTGGCCGAATGCCTGGTGTCGGATGTGCTGGTGACTGACGAGTCCTCTGCCATCGAGTGGTCTGGCCAGGCGCCACGGCTGGTCGAAGGGCGCAGTGACAACATCAAGGTGACCCGGCCGGAAGACCTGGAGTGGTTGCGCCAGCGTTGGGCAGGGCGCCGCTGAATTTCTTGTTCCTGTGCCGGCCTCTTCGCGGGTAAACCCGCTCCCACAGGTATCGCACATCCCTTCAGGTTTGCGCTGTACCTGTGGGAGCGGGTTTACCCGCGAAGAGGCCGGCACAGCCAACACGCCGCTTCAGCCTTGCCGATACTCCGGCAGCCCCGCCAACCCTTCCTTCAGGTAATCCACCAACCGCCGCACCTTCGGCGAAAGGTGCCGCTGCTGCGGATATAGCGCCCACACCGCCGTGTTCGGCGGCTGGTGCGCCTCCAGCAACGACACCAGCGCGCCGCTGTTCAAATGCTCCAGCACGTAATAATCCGGCAGCTGGCACAACCCCATCCCCTGCAGCGCAGCGTCCAGCACCGCCTGGCCGCTGTTGCAACGCCAGTTGCCTTGCACTCGCTGGCTGATCTCGCGGCCGTCCTGCTGCAGCGCCCACAAGTCCGAGCTGCCCACCAGGCAATTGTGTCGCGCCAGTTCCGACAGGCTGTGTGGCCGACCATAACGTTCCAGGTAGGCCGGTGAGGCGCACAGGTACATTCGCCGGGGCGCCAGACGGGTTGCCACCAGTCGCGAGTCGGCCAGCCGGCCCAGGCGGATGGCCAGGTCCATGCCTTCATGCACCAGGTCGAGGGTGTGGTTGCTCAGTTCCACATCCACCCGCAACTGCGGGTACAACGCCATGAACCGCGTCACCAGCGGCACGATGAAGCGCTCGCCATAGGCCACCGCACAGGTCATGCGCAGCAACCCCTTGGGTTCGCTGGCCAGGTCACCTATGGCGCGCAGGGCTTCCTCGCGGCCATCCTGCAGGCGCTGGCAGTGCTGCAGAAATGTCTGCCCCGCCTCGCTCAGGGTCACCCGCCGGGTACTGCGGTACAGCAGGCGCGTCTGCAGCCGTTCCTCCAGCCGGGCGATCTGCCGGCTGATGTGCGACGAGGAAACCCCCAGGCGTTCGGCGGCCGCGGTGAACTGGCCCGACTCGGCCACGGCGACGAATTCGTCGATGCCTTCCCAGCGGCTACTCATTGATTATCCCTGTGTGGCAATAATGTTTTGTCTTTGCTTGGATTATTCATCAAAAGACGGTGAATTACACTGCCAGACAGAATCGACCCACCGTCTGGAGACCTTTGATGATCAAGTCCCGTGCTGCCGTAGCCTTCGAAGCCAAGAAACCCCTGGAAATCGTCGAAGTCGACGTGGCCATGCCCAAGGCCGGTGAAGTGTTGCTGCGCGTGGTCGCCAGCGGTGTCTGCCACACCGATGCCTACACCCTGTCCGGCGCCGACCCGGAGGGCATCTTCCCGTCGATCCTCGGCCACGAAGGTGGCGCGATCGTCGAAGCGGTAGGCGAGGGCGTTACCTCGGTCGCCGTTGGTGACCACGTCATTCCGCTGTACACCCCGGAATGCGGCAAGTGCAAGTTCTGCCTCTCGGGCAAGACCAACCTGTGCCAGGCCATTCGCGCCACCCAGGGCAAGGGCCTGATGCCGGACGGCACCACGCGCTTCTCCTACAAGGGCCAGCAGCTGTTCCACTACATGGGTACCTCGACCTTCTCCGAATACACCGTGCTGCCTGAAATCTCCGTGGCCAAGATCCAGAAAGAAGCGCCGCTGGAAAAGGTCTGCCTGCTGGGTTGTGGCGTCACCACCGGTATCGGCGCGGTGCTTAACACCGCCAAGGTCAAACCGGGTGACACCGTGGCCATCTTCGGCCTGGGCGGTATCGGCCTGTCGGCGGTCATCGGTGCGGTCAAGGCCAAGGCCTCGCGCATCATCGCCATCGACATCAACCCGGCCAAGTTCGAAATCGCCCGCCAGCTGGGGGCCACCGACTGCATCAACCCGAAAGACTACGACCGCCCGATCCAGGAAGTGATCGTCGACCTCACCGACGGCGGCGTGGACTTCTCCTTCGAGTGCATCGGCAACGTGCAACTGATGCGTGCGGCGCTGGAGTGCTGCCACAAGGGCTGGGGCGAGTCGGTGATCATCGGTGTGGCCGGTGCCGGCCAGGAAATCGCCACCCGTCCGTTCCAGCTGGTCACCGGTCGTGTATGGCGTGGTTCTGCGTTCGGCGGCGTGCGTGGCCGCAGCGAGCTGCCAAGCTACGTGGAAATGTCCGAGAAGGGCGAGATCCCGCTGGATACCTTCATCACCCACACCATGGGCCTGGAAGACATCAACAAGGCCTTCGACCTGATGCATGAAGGCAAGAGCATCCGCAGCGTGATCCACTTCTGAGGTTTGCCATGAGCCTGGATAACATCTCCTGCCAGAAGAGCTTCGGCGGCTGGCACAAGCGTTACCGGCATCACTCCAAGGTGCTGGGCTGCGACATGATATTCGCCGTCTACCTGCCGCCGCAGGCCGAGCAGGGCGAGAAGCTGCCGGTGCTCTACTGGCTTAGCGGCCTCACCTGCACCGATGAGAACTTCATGCAGAAGGCCGGCGCCCAGCGCCTGGCCGCGGAGCTTGGGTTGATCATCGTCGCCCCCGACACCAGCCCGCGTGGCGAGCAGGTACCGGGCGATCCGGACGGCGCCTGGGACTTCGGCCTGGGTGCCGGCTTCTACCTCAATGCCACTCAGCAGCCCTGGGCCCAGCACTACCGCATGCACGACTATGTAGTGGAGGAGTTGCCTGCGTTGATCGAGGCGCACTTCCCGGCCTCGGGCGAGCGCAGCATCAGTGGCCACTCCATGGGTGGGCATGGCGCGCTGGTGTGCGCCTTGCGCAATCCGGGGCGCTACCGGTCGGTGTCGGCGTTCTCGCCGATCAGCAATCCGATGGATTGCCCGTGGGGCGAGAAAGCCTTCAGCCGCTACCTGGGTGAAGACCGTGCGCGCTGGCGCGAATGGGATGCCAGCGTGCTGCTGGCCGAGACCCCGGCCGGCGAGTGTCCGCCATTGCTGGTGGACCAGGGTGACCGCGACGACTTCCTCGAGAAGCAGCTCAAGCCTGAAGCCCTGGAGCAGGCGGCACGCAAAGGGGGGCATGAACTGATCTTGCGCCTGCAGCCTGGCTATGACCACAGCTACTACTTCATTGCCAGCTTCATCGAGGAGCATCTGCGTCATCATGCGGTGGCCTTGGGGCGGGTGTAAGGCGTAGCATTTGGGGTGCCTGCAAGATCGAGCGCCGCCCGCGCGGCGCTTCGCGGGGCAAGCCCGCTCCCACATTTGTTGCAACGTGCCGAACCTGTCAGGCCATGGTCGCCAGCCTGGTTGCCCTGGCCCGATTACTCGACTGGCGCTGCTGCCGTCCCATCTGTCTCAAGTCATGCACCAAGGCGGACAACGCCTCTCCCACAGGCATGGCCACGTTGCAACAAATGTGGGAGCGGGCTTGTCCCGCGAAGCGCCGCGCGGGCGGCGCTCGATCCCACAGGTGCAGACAATGCAGTGCCAATCACCCCAGCCCCAATGCCTCAAAAGCAGGTAGAATCACGCCCTGACTCATTCAGGGCGTTTTTCTATGCGTATTGGCCACGGCTACGATGTGCACCGTTTCTGCGACGGTGATTTCATTACCCTGGGCGGGGTGCGTATCCCCCACAAATACGGCCTCCTGGCCCACTCCGACGGCGACGTGTTGCTGCATGCTCTGAGCGATGCCTTGCTTGGAGCGGCAGCGCTGGGTGATATCGGCAAGCACTTCCCCGACACCGACCCGCAGTTCAAGGGTGCCGACAGCCGCGTGCTGCTGCGCCATGTGGTCGGCATCGTCCGGGCCAAGGGCTGGAAGGTTGGCAACATCGACGCCACCATCGTCGCCCAGGCGCCGAAGATGGCCCCGCACATCGAGACCATGCGCCAGCGGATCGCCGAAGACCTGCAGGTCGAACTCGACCAGGTCAACGTCAAGGCTACCACTACCGAGAAGCTGGGCTTCACTGGCCGCGAGGAGGGCATCGCCGTGCATTCGGTAGCCCTGTTGCTGCCAGCATGACCGAACTGGAACTGTTGGGGCCGCGCGCATCGGGCGAACCACTGGGTACCGCCGTCCTCAAGGCGGTGGCCGAAGATTTCCAGGTCGACGAAGTGCTGGACATCCCGCTGTCGGGCCAGGGCGAGCACCTGTGGCTATGGGTCGAGAAGCGTGACCTGAACACCGAAGAGGCCGCCCGCCGCCTGGCCCGTGCTGCTGGCGTGCCGGTGCGCACGATCAGTTACGCCGGTCTCAAGGACCGCCAGGCGCTGACCCGCCAGTGGTTCAGCCTGCACCTGCCGGGCAAGGCCGACCCGGACCTGTCGCGTGCCGAAGATGCCAGCCTGCGCGTGCTCAAGCAGGTGCGTCACCAGCGCAAGCTGCAGCGCGGTGCGCATTCGGCCAACGGCTTCACGCTGCGCCTGACTGCCCTGACTGCTGATCACCAGGCGGTAGATGCGCGCCTGGAACAGCTCAAGCAGCAAGGTGTGCCCAACTATTTTGGCACCCAGCGCTTCGGCCACGGTGGCGGCAACGTTCACGACGCGCTCGACTGGGCCACACGCAAGGCCTTGCCCGAGCAGCGCAATGTGCGCTCGAGGCTGCTGTCGGCCGGGCGCAGCTACCTGTTCAACCAGCTGTTGGCGGCACGTGTCGCCGATGGCAGCTGGGCGCGGGCCCAGGTGGGCGACCTGTTGGCGTTCACCGACAGTCGCAGCTTCTTCCTGGCGGGTGAGGCGGAATGTGCCGACCCGCGTCTGGCGATTCTCGACCTGCACCCGACCGGCCCGATGTGGGGCGAGGGCGATTCGCCGGCCGCCGGTGCCACCGCACAGCTGGAAAACGCCGTCGGCGCGCGTCAGCCGGCACTTTGCCAGTGGTTGGCCCAGGCGGGCATGGATCACGAACGACGTATTCTGCGGCTCCCTATTGGCGGCCTTACGTGGCATTATCCCGAGCCTGATATCCTGCAACTGGAATTCGTCCTTCCGGCCGGATGCTTCGCCACCGTGGTGGTGCGTGAAGTCGTGGATCTGGTGTCGGCGGGGCAGACGGACAGCTCATGCGTATTCTGATTTCGAACGACGACGGTGTTACCGCACCCGGCATCGCCGCGCTGCACGCTGCGCTGGCGGATTACGCCGAGTGCGTGGTGATTGCCCCGGATCAAGACAAGAGCGGCGCCAGCAGTTCGCTGACGCTGGACCGGCCACTGCATCCGCAGACCTTGGCCAATGGCTTCATCAGCCTCAACGGCACGCCGACCGACTGCGTGCACCTGGGGCTCAATGGGCTGTTGCCGCAGGCGCCGGACATGGTCGTGTCGGGGATCAACCTCGGTGCCAACCTGGGCGACGACGTGCTTTATTCGGGCACGGTCGCGGCCGCGTTGGAAGGCCGTTTCCTCGGCGGTACCTCGCTGGCGTTTTCGCTGTTGTCGCGCCAGCCGGACAACCTGCCGACTGCAGCCCATATCGCCCGCCGCCTGGTCGAGGCGCAGTCGCGTCTGGCCTTGCCGCCACGCACCGTACTCAACGTCAACATCCCCAACCTGCCGCTGGAGCACATTCGTGGCATCCAGCTCACCCGCCTCGGTCACCGGGCGCGGGCGGCGGCGCCGACCAAGGTGGTCAATCCGCGCGGCAAGGAAGGCTACTGGATCGCCGTGGCCGGGGATGCCGAGGACGGCGGCCCGGGCACCGACTTCCACGCGGTGATGCAAGGTTATGTATCGATCACTCCGCTGCAGCTCGACCGCACTTTCAGTGATGCCTTCGAGCAGCTCGACGGTTGGCTGGAGGGCCTGCTCTGATGCGCGAGGACGATATGCTGCGGCGTGGCATCGGCATGACCTCCCAGCGTACCCGGGAGCGGCTGATCCAGCGCCTGTGCGAAGAGGGCGTTTCGAACACCAAGGTGCTCGACGTGATCCGACGCACACCGCGCCACCTGTTCGTCGACGAGGCGCTGGCGCATCGCGCCTACGAAGACACCGCGCTGCCGATTGGCCACAACCAGACCATCTCGCAACCGTTCATGGTTGCCCACATGAGCGAGCTGCTGCTCGAGGCCGGGCCACTGGACAAGGTGCTGGAGATCGGCACCGGCTCGGGCTACCAGACGGCGATCCTGGCCCAGTTGGTTGAGCGGGTGTTCTCGGTGGAGCGCATCAAGGTGCTGCAGGACCGGGCCAAGGAGCGCCTGGTGGAACTGAACCTGCGCAACGTGGTGTTCCGCTGGGGCGACGGTTGCGAGGGCTGGCCGGCGCTGGCGCCTTACAACGGCATCATCGTCACCGCCGTGGCACCGGAAGTGCCGCAGGCACTGCTCGACCAGCTGGCACCCGGTGGCCGTATGGTGATTCCGGTGGGGCCTGCCGGCGAAACCCAGCAATTGATGCTGATCGTGCGCGAGGAGCATGGATTCTCCCGCCGCGTGCTGGGGGCCGTGCGCTTCGTACCGCTGCTCAATGGTCCGCTGGCCTGAACGCTGCTGGTTCGAGCTACGCGATATTTTTGCGCCAGCACCGAATTCTTGCGGCAACACCCTGTCTATCTGGCGGGGTGAAGCGCTAGCGCACAGCTTGTACCAAGGCTTTGCAGCAGTCTTTTACCAACCCTGCCAATGCGGGCGGGCTTGGTTATAATTGCAACAATATTGCATTTCTTGTCTTCATATCGTTTTTCGGCACCATGAGGGGAGCGCGGGTGGGTCACACAGTCATTCGGCAGCGCAAGGACGGGTCGGGTTTCACGCTTCTGGTGATTGCACTGGCCATGGGCACGCTACTGGTGGGTTGCTCGAGTACAAGCAGCAATAGCGCGCGGGTGGTCGACCGCAATAACACCGTGCCCAAGCGCCCGGCAGTAACCACCGGGCAGTACATCGTCAAACCTGGCGATACGCTGTTCTCCATCGCTTTCCGCTATGGCTGGGACTATAAGGAGCTGGCTGCGCGCAATGGCATCGCTGCGCCTTACACCATCCGCCCGGGGCAAGCGATTCGTTTCAGCAGCGGCTCTACCGGCAGTACCACGGTTGTGTCCAGCCCGTCGTCGTCGAGCAAGACCACGGTCATTCGGCGGCCTGTGGGAAGCACCGTCACCCCCCCTGCCAGCACCAGCAAACCGGCTACGCCGGCAACCTCCAGCAGCGCCCCGGTGGTCGCCACCGTGCCCGCCGCGGAGCGCGCGGTAGGCGGCTGGACCTGGCCTGCCAACGGCGTGTTGATTGGAAAATTCGCTTCAAACGGTAGTTTGAATAAAGGCATTGATATCGCCGGTGATTTGGGACAGCCTGTTTTTGCTGCGTCTGATGGTGCAGTTGTTTACGCCGGGAGTGGCTTGAGGGGCTACGGCGAACTGATCATCATCAAGCACAGCGATACCTACGTCAGTGCCTACGGCCATAACCGCAGGCTGTTGGTTCGGGAGGGGCAGCAGGTCAAGGCAGGGCAGTCGATTGCTGAAATGGGGTCCACGGGCACTGATCGGGTGAAGCTGCATTTCGAGATTCGCCGCCAGGGTAAACCCGTCGATCCACTCCAGTTCCTGCCACGTCGTTGACCGTTGTACCCGGCCTGTTCCTGTGATGTAGAGGGGACAGGCTCCAGCGCTGCCAAGGAGATAGGTGCCGCTCGAGTCTGAGTTCGAACTCAGCAAAGGACTATAACAATGGCTCTCAGTAAAGAAGTGCCGGAGTTTGACATCGACGATGACGTCCTCCTGATGGAGACGGGTATCGTTTTGGAAACGGATGTGGTGTCAGACGAACCTGCTGTATCTTCGGTTCGGACGAGGGCCAAGTCGGGCTCTTCGCTCAAGCAACACAAGTATATCGATTACAGCCGGGCGCTCGATGCCACCCAGCTGTATCTCAACGAGATTGGATTCTCGCCTCTGCTTTCGCCGGAAGAGGAAGTGCACTTTGCGCGCCTGTCGCAAAAGGGCGATCCTGCCGGCCGCAAGCGCATGATTGAAAGCAACCTGCGCCTGGTTGTAAAAATTGCCCGTCGTTACGTGAACCGCGGCCTGTCGCTGCTCGACCTGATCGAGGAGGGCAACCTGGGGCTGATTCGTGCGGTCGAGAAGTTCGACCCGGAGCGTGGTTTCCGTTTTTCGACCTATGCGACCTGGTGGATTCGCCAGACCATCGAGCGGGCGATCATGAACCAGACCCGCACCATTCGCCTGCCGATCCACGTGGTCAAGGAACTGAACGTCTACCTGCGCGCGGCGCGCGAGTTGACCCAGAAGCTGGATCACGAACCCTCGCCAGAAGAAATCGCCATGCTGCTGGAGAAACCGGTCGCCGAGGTCAAGCGCATGCTTGGTCTGAACGAGCGGGTGTCTTCGGTGGATGTGTCGCTCGGCCCAGACTCGGACAAGACCCTGCTCGATACCCTGACCGACGACCGCCCCACCGACCCGTGCGAACTGCTGCAGGACGACGACCTGTCACAGAGTATCGACCAGTGGCTGGGCGAGTTGACCGACAAGCAGCGTGAAGTGGTGGTGCGCCGCTTTGGCCTGCGCGGTCATGAAAGTAGCACACTGGAAGATGTCGGCCTGGAGATCGGCCTGACCCGTGAGCGGGTGCGGCAGATCCAGGTTGAGGGGCTCAAGCGTTTGCGCGAGATCCTCGAGAAGAACGGCCTGTCCAGTGAGTCGTTGTTCCAGTAGCGAAGGCCTGTAACACAAAGCGCCCCGATGATCTCGGGGCGTTTTTGTTTGTTTTATCTGTGCCGGCGGTGGGGCTGCAAAGCAGCCCCGGGATCTATCAGGCAGCACACAATTGGGCGCAAAAACATTATGTACCGCGCTACCCCAGTAACATCGCGTGTAAGCCTTTGCTTACTTGTTCTGTAAGCTATCCATGCGCGCTTCAGTAAATCATTGCCGTCTCCAGTGCCGGCGTTTTTCCAACCCATTGAAAAACTTGCCTTATTCAGCTGTGAGGAAATGTGTCCCCTGTAACACTCTGTGAGGTTTCGCGGTTGCCCGCCCGGCCCAAGCCGCTAGTATTCGAACTGTGCACAGGGACATGCACAGGCCTTCAGGAGGAAGGCCAGGGACATCGCAAGAGGCGATTTCATCAGGATGATGTTTAGGACAAGCAGGGACTACGGAAAAAATGTGGGCGGGTCAAACCGCCCCTTTTTTTTGCCCGCAGAAAACAAAAAAGGCCCTGAGGGGCCTTTTTCGTGTCCGGGCGTTATCAGCGCTCCAGCTGCTCGATCTTGCCAGTCTTGCCATCCCACTCTTCCGCGTCCGGCAGGGCGTCCTTACGCTCGGTGATGTTCGGCCAGATTTCCGCCAATTCGGCGTTCAGCTCGATGAAGTTCTCCATGCCCGCAGGCACTTCGTCTTCCGAGAAGATGGCTTGCGCTGGGCATTCCGGCTCGCACAGGGCGCAGTCGATGCACTCGTCCGGGTGGATGACCAGGAAGTTCGGGCCTTCGTAGAAGCAGTCCACCGGACAGACTTCCACGCAGTCGGTGTATTTGCATTTGATGCAGTTGTCGGTGACGACGAAGGTCATTTCTAGTTCTCTCCTCAGGCGACGGCGGCGGCCCTTCCTCTCAGGGCCGCGCGGTTTGCGGTGTGGCTGCAGGCCAGGCTAATAACCTGCAGCACCAGCAAACCGCGGCGGATTCTACCAGCTTGTAGTGGGCGCCGTTATAACAGGTTCTTTAGTTGATATAGCATTTCGATAGCTTGACGCGGTGTCATGTCGTCCAGCTGCAGCTTGCCCAGCTTCTCGATGGCCGGGTGTGGCAGGCTGGCGAACAGGTCGCTCTGGTGTGGGACCTGTGGCATGTCCTTGGCCTTTTGGGCCGGGGGCTGTTCATGCGGCAGGCTGGTGGTTTCCAGCCGGTGCAGGTGTTCGCGGGCACGCTGGATGACGGCCGTCGGCACACCGGCCAACTGTGCCACGGCCAGGCCGTAGCTCTGGCTGGCGGGGCCAGGCAGCACGTGGTGCAGGAATACGATGCGTTCGTTGTGCTCGGTGGCGTTCAGGTGCACGTTGGCTACCAGCGGCTCGCTCTCCGGCAGCACGGTGAGCTCGAAGTAGTGCGTGGCGAACAGCGTGTAGGCACGCAGCTGGGCCAGACGCTCAGCGGCGGCCCAGGCCAGCGACAGGCCGTCGAAGGTGCTGGTGCCGCGGCCCACTTCGTCCATCAACACCAGGCTGCGGTCGGTGGCATTGTGCAGGATGTTGGCGGTTTCGCTCATTTCGACCATGAAGGTCGAGCGGCCGCCGGCCAGGTCGTCGCTGGAGCCGATACGGGTGAAAATACGGTCGACCAGCGACAGTTCGCAACTGGCTGCCGGCACGAAGCTGCCGATGTGCGCCAGCAGCACGATCAGGGCGGTCTGGCGCATGTAGGTGGACTTACCGCCCATGTTCGGGCCGGTGATGACAAGCATGCGCGTGCTGTTGTCCAGGCTCAGGTCATTGGCTACGAACGGCGTGGTCAATACCTGTTCCACCACCGGGTGGCGGCCTTGCTCGATGCGCAGGCATGGCTCGTCGACGAAGCGCGGGCAGTTCAGGTCGAGGTTCAACGCACGTTCGGCCAGGTTGCTGAGCACATCCAGTTCGGCCAGGGCGGCGGCGCTGTCCTGCAGCGGTGCCAGGTGGCTGATCAGGGTTTCCAGCAGGGCGTCGTAGAGCATCTTCTCGCGGGCCAGGGCGCGGCTCTTGGCCGACAGCGCCTTGTCCTCGAACGCCTTCAGTTCCGGGGTGATGAAGCGCTCGGCACCTTTCAGAGTCTGACGGCGAATGTAGTCGCCCGGGGCCTGCTCGGCCTGCTTGGTCGGCAGCTCGATGAAGTAGCCATGCACACGGTTGTAACCGACCTTGAGGTTGGCCAGGCCGGTGCGGGCCTTTTCCCGGGCTTCCAGGTCGATCAGGAACTGGCCGGCGTTCTCGCTGATTGCCAGCAACTCGTCCAGTTCGTTGTCATAGCCGGCCTTGAGCACACCGCCATCGCGGATCACCGCCGGCGGGTTGTCGATGATCGCTCGCTCCAGCAGGCTGGCCAGTTCGGGGTAGGTGCCGGTAATGGCGGCCAGGCGCGCCAGGTGTGGCGCCTCCAGCTCGGCCATGGCGTTCTGCAGCTCGGGCAGCGCGCCCAGGGCATCGCGCAGGCGTGCCAGGTCACGTGGGCGGGCGTTGCGCAGACCGATACGGGCGAGAATCCGCTCGATATCGCCAATTTCCTTGAGCTGCGGCTGCAGCTTCTCGAAGCGGTAGCCGTCGAGCAGGCAGCGGATCGAGTCCTGACGTGCCTGCAACACCTTGAGGTCGCGCAACGGGCGGTTCAGCCAGCGGCTCAGCAAGCGGCTGGCCATGGCGGTCTGGCAGCGGTCGATCACTGACTGCAGGGTGTTATCACGGCCACCGGCCAGGTTGATGTCCAGCTCCAGGTTGCGGCGGCTGGCGCCGTCGAGGATGACCGTGTCGTCCAGGCGTTCGTGGCGCAGGCTGCGCAGGTGCGGCAGGGCCGTGCGCTGGGTTTCCTTGGCGTAGATCAGCAGGCAGCCGGCGGCGCCGATGGCCAAGGTCAGCTTGTCGCAGCCAAAGCCCTTGAGGTCCTTGGTCGCGAACTGCTGGCACAGGGCCTTGCGCGCCGAGTCGCGGTCGAAGTCCCATGGCGCCCGGCGACGTGCGCCCGGGCGTTTCTCGGCCGGCAGGTCGCGCGGCCAGTCGTCGGGAATCAACAGCTCGACCGGGTTCAGGCGCTCGAGTTCGGCCAGCAGGTTTTCCCAGCCCTTGATCTCCTGCACGCTGAAGTTGCCGCTGGTGATGTCCAGTACGGCCAGGCCGAACAGGCGCTCGTCACCGAGCAGCGCGGCAATCAGGTTGTCGCGACGCTCGTCAAGCAGTGCCTCGTCGCTGACCGTACCCGGAGTGATGATGCGCACTACCTGGCGTTCCACCGGGCCCTTGCTGGTAGCGGGGTCGCCAATCTGCTCGCAGATCACCACCGATTCGCCGAGCTTGACCAGCTTGGCCAGGTAGCCTTCCAGCGAATGGAACGGAATCCCGCACATGGGGATGGACTGGCCGGCCGACTGACCGCGCGCGGTCAGGGTGATGTCCAGCAGTTTTGCGGCTTTTTTCGCATCTTCGTAGAAGATCTCGTAGAAGTCGCCCATGCGGTAGAACATCAGCTGGTCCGGATGCTGGTTCTTCAGCTTCCAGTACTGCTGCATCATCGGGGTGTGTGCGGAGAAATCGGAGATTGCTTTATTCATCAAGGGCTTAGAAAGTAGGTCTCAATGTTGTGGGGCAAATTTGGGGCGTTCTGTGTTGCATGCGCGACGCCGAGACCCACCGGATTCTTCAAGCCGCATAGGTTAACACGGCTACCCGGAAGGCAGTACCTGCACATCCTGCGAGTGCGCAGCGATGCGTTGAGGGCATGTTGACATCATGGTCTGCCCATGGAGAATTGCGTGCTTTTGCCCATCAGGGATGCCCTGCCTGACGCATTCGCGGTGGCCTGCGGCCCAGTAAAAAGTTATTGCAACAGGTTGATTAGTGCAGTGAGCGCAATTCGTTTTGATGTAGATGCGGTTTTTTGTATTTCCCTCGACACCCGCGCTGACCGGCGCACGCTGTTCAGCGAAACCATCGGGCGGCAACTCGACAACGAAGTGCACTTTCATGTCGTCGAGAAAAACAGCGACCCCAAGCGCGGTTGCTACGAGTCGCATCAGCAACTGGCCCGTCATGCGCTGGACAACGGCCTCGATCGAATCCTGATCTTCGAAGACGATGCCAAGGCCTATGAGTTCAAGCCTTCGCGGGTGCGCTGGGTAAATCGCTTCATGCAGAAACGACCCTTCGAGGCCTTGCACCTGGGCTATTCCATGGGGCGAATCTGGCTGACCTGGTTCCCGTTCATCGCCCGCGGGCGGGTGGTGGCGCTGCATGCCTATGTGCTGTCGCGCGAGGGCTGCCGGATCCTGGCTGAGACGCCCTACGATGGCACGCCGGTGGATGTGGTGGTCAAGCACAGGATTCGCCAGCATTGCGTGTTCCCCATGATGTACCGTCAGCACGCCGCGGCCGTGGCCGGTAGCGACCTGGAGCAGGTGGTGCGCAATGAGGACGAGTGGTGGGAGCGCAACTGGGCCAAGCATCTTCGTTCAGCGATGAAGAATATCTGGCGTACCGTGCTTCGGCTGAATTTCTGATTGGTGTGGGCTTGAGGTGCATGCGTTGAGAGGTTTGGCGCCTGCGAGATCGAGCGCCGCCCGCGCGGCGCTTCGCAGCACAAGGCTGCTCCTACATCTGTTTCGGGCCAGTAACGCCTGTGCCAGTGCACGCGACCGCCTTGTTTGCCCGGCACGAAATCGAGGTGGACCCCAATGGGCGCGCGCCTTCGCCTCAGGAATAACTGGCCCGAAACAGATGTAGGAGCAGCCTTGTGCTGCGAAGCGCCGCGCGGGCGGCGCTCGATCTTACAGGCGCCAAAAATCCAGAGGCGAACATCCTCATGCCCAGCACGCCGCCAGACGCCCATCCTCCACCCCCATCCCCAAAATGCTAGGGTAGAGGCCAGCCTTCAAGGAGCCCGCCATGGACCCGATCACCACGCTTGCCACTCGCCTGGGTGAACACCTGCGCCGCTTCAACGCGCAGGTGACCACTGCCGAATCCTGCACCGGCGGCGGTATCGCCGAAGCCATCACCCGTGTGCCCGGCAGCTCGGCCTGGTTCGAGGCCGGTTACGTGACTTATTCCAACATCCAGAAAACCCGTCAGCTGGGAGTGCCAGAGGCGTTGTTCGGCCAGGTTGGCGCGGTCAGCCAGGAAGTGGTCGAAGCCATGGTCCGCGGTGCCCAGGCCGCCAGCGGTGCACGCTTTGCCGTGGCGGTGAGCGGCGTGGCCGGGCCGGACGGTGGTTCGCCGGCCAAACCGGTGGGCACCGTGTGGCTGGCCTGGGGCGACGGTAGCCACGTATTCAGCGAGCGGCGCCAGTTCGACGGCGACCGCGAGGCGGTGCGTCGACAGACGGTGATCGCCGCGTTAGACGGCTTGTTACAGCTTGGTGCCGAGTAAATCGACGACAGGGGTTTGCGCGAGCGCTTGCCTGTGGAATAATACTGGCTACTTATACAGGTATTCCGGCCGTCAGGGCCAAGTCGAACACGTGAGGATTTCAATGGACGACAACAAGAAGCGCGCCTTGGCTGCGGCCCTGGGTCAGATCGAACGCCAATTCGGCAAGGGTGCCGTCATGCGCATGGGCGACCACGAGCGCCAGGCTATCCCTGCCATCTCCACCGGCTCGCTGGGCCTGGACATCGCCTTGGGCATCGGCGGTCTGCCAAAAGGCCGTATCGTCGAGATCTACGGCCCGGAATCGTCGGGTAAGACCACGCTGACCCTGTCGGTCATCGCCGAAGCCCAGAAAAACGGCGCCACCTGCGCCTTCGTCGACGCCGAACACGCCCTCGACCCCGAGTACGCCGGCAAGCTGGGCGTCAACGTCGACGACCTGCTGGTTTCGCAGCCGGACACCGGTGAACAAGCCCTGGAAATCACCGACATGCTGGTGCGTTCCAACGCTGTTGACGTGATCATCGTCGACTCCGTGGCTGCTCTGGTACCGAAGGCCGAGATCGAAGGCGAGATGGGTGACATGCACGTGGGCCTGCAGGCGCGCCTGATGTCCCAGGCGCTGCGCAAGATCACCGGTAACATCAAGAACGCCAACTGCCTGGTCATTTTCATCAACCAGATCCGTATGAAGATCGGCGTGATGTTCGGCAGCCCGGAAACCACCACCGGTGGTAACGCCCTGAAGTTCTACGCCTCGGTGCGTCTGGACATCCGCCGTACCGGCGCGGTTAAGGAAGGCGACGAGGTGGTCGGTAGCGAAACCCGCGTCAAGATCGTCAAGAACAAGGTTTCGCCGCCATTCCGTCAGGCCGAGTTCCAGATCCTCTACGGCAAGGGTATCTACCGTAACGGCGAGATCATTGACCTGGGTGTTTCCCAAGGCCTGATCGAGAAGTCTGGTGCCTGGTACGCCTACCAGGGCAACAAGATCGGTCAAGGCAAGGCAAACGCTGCCAAGTACCTGGCTGAGAACCCGGCTATTGGTGCCGAGATCGAGAAGCAGATTCGCGAGAAGCTGCTGACCTCTGGTGCTGTTGCGGCTGCTGGTAAAGCTGCTGCTGCCGAAGCCGATGCCGATGACATGGCCGACGCTGACGCCGGTTATTGATTGCGCGGTAGATAGCTGAACATGTCCGCCGTACTCGACACCCCCGTCGCCATTCGGCGGACAGCCATGGACCTGCTCGCGCGACGTGAGCACGGTCGCGTCGAGCTGACGCGCAAGTTGCGTCAGCGCGGCGCTTCGGACGAGCTGATCGAGCCTGAGCTCGACCGGCTCGCCGAAGAAGGGCTGCTTAGCGAAGCCCGCTACCTCGAAAGCTTCATCAGGTACCGTTCCAGCTCCGGCTATGGCCCTGCGCGTATTCGCGAAGAGCTGGGCCAGCGTGGTTTGGCGCGTGGTGATATCGAGCAGGCGCTACGCGAGAGCGAGGTGGATTGGGGCGAGCGCATGCGTGACGTATGGCAGCGCAAGTTTGCCGGGCAGCGCCCGCAAGATCCGCGCAGCCGTGCCCAGCAGACCCGGTTTCTGGCTTACCGGGGTTTCCCCATGGACATGATCGGCCGCCTGCTCAATGGGCGTGATCTTGACGATTACTGAAAGCTGAGGCTGCTTCGCAGCCCTGTCGCGACACAAGGCCGTTCTCACAAAACTGCATAACTCATTGGTCTGGCACGGACCCTGTGGGAGCGGGTTTACCCGCGAACACCGGCGTAGCCGGTGCCATGCACCGCGTTGGATTCTTCGCGGCGGTTCGACGCCTCGATGAACCCGCTCCCACAGGGTGAATTGCGCCCCTGACGTTGGACACGGAATCAACTGACCTTCAACGCCTCCCTGGCCCGCTGCGTGGTATGCATGGGCTGCGGCTTTGCCCAGTTCTCTGGCAGGTTGATGAAATCCACCAACTCGCGCAGCCTGCCCTGGTCCCGGCCGTTGAAGGCAAATGACAAACGGGTCAGGTGGCTGAAATTGCCCACTTCGTGCTCGGCACTGCTGTCAGGTTGCTGGTGATATTTGCCACTCAGGCGCAAGTCGGCAAAGCCTTCCTGGATGTCGTACAGCGCCGCCTCACTGAGTGGGTGGTGCATGCGGATCACGAACTGGCTCTTCAGCCAGCGGCTGGAGTGGTAGTTGCTGTAGAACTGGTTGATTTCTTCCACTGCCTCGTCAGCGCTGTGCACCAGGCGCAGCAGTTTCAGGTCGCTGGGCAGGATGTAGCGGTTTTCCTCCAGTTGGTGGCTGATGAAGTCCAGGCAGTCGCGCCAGAAGCTGCCGCCCGGCGAATCTAGCAGCACTACAGGCACCAGCGGGCTCTTGCCGGTCTGGATCAGAGTCAGCACTTCCAGCGCTTCATCCAGGGTACCGAAGCCGCCGGGGCACAGCACCAGAGCATCGGCTTCCTTGACGAAGAACAGCTTACGGATAAAGAAGAAGTGGAACGGCAGCAGCTTGTCGGTGCCATCCACTGTGGGATTGGCGTGTTGCTCGAAGGGCAGGGTAATGTTGAAACCCAGGCTATGGTCGCTGCCGGCGCCTTCGTGGGCTGCAGCCATGATGCCGCCGCCTGCACCGGTGATGACCATCAGGTCGGAGCGCGCCAGGGTTGCGCCCAGCTCGCGGGCCAGAGCGTACATCGGGTGTTCCAGCGGGGTGCGCGCCGAGCCGAATACGGTCACTTTGCGTCGGCCCTTGTAGCGTTCCAGGGTGCGGAACGAATGGTCCAGTTCGCGCAGGGCCTGCAGGGTTATCTTGGCGCTCCAGCGGTCGGTATCGTCATGGGCCATGCGCAGAATGGTCAGCATCATGTCGCGGTACAGCGGCAGGTTGGGGCTGTCCGGTGCCACCAGTTGTAGTTGTGCGTCGATGTTGCTCAGGTCGATGTTGTTGTCGCGAAAGTGGCTGAACAGCAGTTCACTCGATTGGTAAGGCATGCAACGTCTCCTTCTGCACCAATACCTCTGACCTCAATCTAGACCCTCGCGCCCGATCGTGCCGGGGGTGTTCGGTACAACCGCCCGTCGGCATGCAGCCACGGGTGATGCGGGTTTGGTTAACTGGCTAAAGCGAAACGTGTCGATGCAGGAGGTGGCGGTATGCATCGCTTGATCATCGAAGTGGACCGGCAGCTTTACCAGCAGCTGGAGAATGCGGCCCAGGTGCATCACCTGAGCCTGGAGGCCGAGTGCCGGCGCAGGCTGTCCGGGCTGGAGTGCCGGTCGCGTTACTTGCAGGCGCTGCTGGCCGAGATGCGTGCCGATGCCGCTGAAGGGCGCTGGCGCGCCCGTGAAGACGAGAAGGTGTAGCGATTGAGCGTTGTAGCTACTTCTTCTTGTTACCGGCCACGCAACTGGCATTGTCGAATGCCTGGTCCATGATCGGCTGGTTGGTCTTGTAGACCGTGAAGCGGTAGACCATCACTGCGCCTTTGGACATCAGGTTGCGGAAACCGCTGTTGCGGCAGACGCTGTCACCCAGCTGGCTGCGTACCTGCTCGGGGTTGGCCTGCATGCGATTGGCGTGATCCTGGCGCACGCTCAGGTGGTTGACCAGTGCCTTGCCTTCCACAGTGTAGCCCTGGTCGAGGATATCCTCGTTGATGGCTCGCGGGGTGCCGACACTGCTTTCCTTGGCGACCTTCTGCAGCATCTGGTTCAGGTCGTACTCCTGCTTGGAGGCCGCCTGGGCTGCCAGGGGCAGGGCGAGCAACAGGCTCAGGGCGGGGACTATACGGCGCAGCATGAATCTCTCCTGGTTCGATGACTGGCGCTTTGACATGCGCGGGTCGAAGGCGTTCCCTGGACATCGCGCAGGCGCGAGGCTGGGGTACGATAAAGGCAACGATTATAAGGACCGCGCCGCCACCTGCACAGCAATTGCCCCCTGTTCTGGTAGACTGGTGCCCTTGTTTTCTCCGAGTCGTCCTTGTGTCCATTCCCAACCTGTCCAGAGGCCTGCCGGCATGAGCCATGCGGTAGCGCGCCTGCGCGCCGAACGGCTGGCCCGCAGCAACAAGCCTTTCATCGCCCGTGGTTCGCGTGCCGAACGCTGCCCCGATTGCCGGGTTATCGTCACTCATTGCCTGTGCGCCTGGAAGCCTCGGGTACAGGCCGAGTCCGGCGTGTGCCTGCTGATGCATGACACCGAGCCGCTGAAGCCTACCAACACCGGCTGGCTTATCGCCGACCTGATCGAGGACACCTCGGCCTTCGGCTGGTTGCGCACTTCGGTAGACGATCGCTTGTTGGCCTTGCTGGACGACCCGCGCTGGCAACCCTATATCGTCTTCCCCGGCGAATTCGTTGCCCAGGAGCGGGTGGTCAGCGAGGTGGTGCGCGAGCCGGGCAAGCGCCCGCTGTTCATCCTGCTGGACGCCACCTGGACCGAAGCCCGCAAGATGTTCCGCAAAAGCCCGTACCTTGACCGCTTCCCGGTGTTGAGCCTGCAGGCCGAGCAGATGTCCCGCTACCGCCTGCGACGCTCCAGGCGCGACGATCACTTCTGCACTGCGGAAGTTGCGGCCATGTGCCTGGACCTGGCCGGCGATACCCAGGCCTCGCAGGCGCTGGACGCCTACCTGGATGTGTTCAGCCTGCATTACCTGAGCGGCAAGCGGCGCCTGCCCCTGGACGAGCTGGACGACACCCACCAGCGTTTGCATACCTTCCTATAGTCCAAGGGGCACAACCCCTGCTTTGGTTCATAATGACCCTTACCCGAGTGCCCGACACAGAACAGGATCCCCAGATCGATGGCCACTTACGAAATCCTGATTGCCGATGACCACCCGCTGTTCCGTGGTGCCCTGCGCCAGGCCGTTACCCTCGGCCTGGGCCCGGATGTACGCCTGGTTGAAGTCGCCAGCATTGCCGAACTGGAAACCCGCCTGAGCGAAAAGGCCGACTGGGACCTGGTGCTGCTGGACTTGAACATGCCGGGTGCCTACGGTTTTTCCGGGTTGGTGCTGCTGCGTGGGCAATACCCGCAGATTCCGGTGGTGATGGTATCGGCGCAGGAAGAGGCCGCAGTAGTGGTCAAGTCTCGCGAGTTCGGCGCCAGTGGCTTCATTCCCAAGTCCAGCACCCTGGAAGTGATCCAGGATGCGGTGCGCAAGGTGCTCGACGGCGAGGTCTGGTGGCCACCGCAGGCGTTCGAAAAGGTCGATGTCTCGGCCGAGGCCAAGGCCGCCAGCGAAGGCCTGGCCAGCCTCACGCCGCAGCAGTTCCGCGTGCTGACCATGGTCTGCGAAGGTTTGCTGAACAAGCAGATTGCCTATGAGCTGAACGTATCTGAAGCGACCATCAAGGCCCACGTGACCGCGATTTTCCGCAAGCTGGGTGTGCGTACCCGCACCCAGGCCGCGCTGCTGCTACAACAACTTGAATCGGTAGCCAGCAGCTGAGTGCGCGTGGCTTCACGCTTTTTTGACCCGTGCCGGTCTAGTCTGCTGGCTTTTCTGTTGTGAAGTGACTCACATGACATCGCCATTCAAGGGCCAGACTGGCCTCAAACGTATCCTCAACGCCGCTGGCTATTCTCTGGACGGCCTGCGTGCTGCCTTCAAGGGCGAGGCCGCGTTCCGCCAGCTGGTGCTGCTCAACGTGCTGCTGATCCCAATCGCCTTCTGGCTGCCGGTCAGCCGTGCGGAGCGGGCGATCATGATCGCCGTGTGCCTGTTGGGCTTGATTGTCGAGCTGTTCAACTCGGCCGTGGAGGCTGCCATCGACCGCATTTCGCTGGAGCGCCATCCGCTGTCGAAAAACGCCAAGGACATGGGCAGCGCCGCGCAACTGGTGGCACTTACCATGGTGGCGTTGGTGTGGGGTGTGATCCTGCTTTAAGCGATCGGTGGCAACACGATCTCGTCACTGCGGGTGAAGCCCGCCGTGAAGTTGCGGCACAGTTCGAGAAATTCGCGCATGGCCGAGGTCTGGTACTTCTGTTTGTGCCAGATGAAGTAGAACTGGCGCATCAGGTCCAGCGCCGGGGTTTCCACCGGCACCAGGCTGCCACGGCGGAAGGCGTCGCGCAGGGCCAGACGCGAGATACAGCCGATGCCCAGGCCCGACTCCACCGCGCGCTTGATTGCTTCGGTGTGTTCCAGTTCCAGGCGGATGTTGAGGTTGGTGCGGTGGTGGCGCATGGCCTGGTCGAAGGTCAGGCGCGTGCCTGAGCCCTGTTCGCGCAGGATCCACGCCTCCTGGGACAAGGTCTGTACATCGGCACGGCCCAGCTTGGCGAGCGGGTGCTGCGGCGCGCAGAACACCACCAGCTCGTCCTCGACCCAGGGCTGCACTTCAAGGTCCGGGTGGTTGCAGTCACCTTCGATCAGACCCAGATCAATTTCGTGATGCGCAACCTGTTGCACGATATGCGCGGTATTCTGCACATGCAGCTTCACCTGGCTTTCCGGGTGCACCTGCATGAAGCTGCCTATCAGCAGGGTGGCCAGGTAGTTGCCGATGGTCAGTGTGGCGCCGACCGCCAGCGAGCCGAAACCGGACTTGCCATTGAGCAGGTCTTCGATTTCCTTGGCCTGGTCGAGCAGGGCCACGGCCTGCGGCAACAGTTGCTGGCCCAGGGCATTGAGGCTCAGGCGCTTGCCGGCACGGTCGAACAGTTGGCAGCTGGACTGGCGCTCAAGCTCGGTGATCGAGGTGCTGGCGGCCGACTGCGACAAAGCCAGCACACTGGCGGCGCGTGAAACGCTCTGGTGCTGGGCCACGGCAACGAAGACCTGCAGTTGACGAAGTGTAAATCGCATATCGATATAACCGATAACACATATCTTGATAATCCAGTTAACAGATATTGTCGCTGCCCCTAAACTATCGCGCAACTGTGCGTCTTGCGCGCGCCGCGTCTTTCTTCAGGAGCCCCATTAGATGAGCAACATGAACCACGAACGTGTCCTCAGTGTGCACCACTGGAACGACACCCTGTTCAGCTTCAAGTGCACCCGTGACCCGGGCCTGCGCTTCGAGAACGGTCAGTTCGTGATGATCGGCCTGCAACAGGACAACGGCCGTCCGCTCATGCGCGCCTATTCCATCGCTTCGCCGAACTGGGAAGAGCACCTGGAATTCTTCAGCATCAAGGTGCCGGACGGTCCGCTGACCTCGCAACTGCAGCACCTGAAGGAAGGCGACGAGATCATCATCAGCAAGAAGCCTACCGGTACCCTGGTACTCGATGACCTGAACCCGGGCAAGCACCTGTACCTGCTGAGCACCGGTACTGGCCTGGCGCCGTTCATGAGTGTTATCCAGGACCCGGAAACCTACGAGCGTTTCGAGAAAGTGATCCTGGTGCACGGCGTGCGCTACGTGAACGAAGTGGCCTACCGCGAGTTCATCACCGAGCACCTGCCGCAGAACGAATTCTTCGGTGAGTCGGTTCGCGACAAGCTGATCTACTACCCGACCGTGACCCGCGAACCGTTCGAGAACCAGGGCCGCCTGACCGACCTGATGCGTAGCGGCAAACTGTTCAGCGACATCGGCCTGCCACCGATCAACCCGCAGGATGACCGCGCGATGATCTGCGGTAGCCCGAGCATGCTCGACGAGACCAGCGAAGTGCTGGACAGCTTCGGCCTGAAGATTTCCCCGCGTATGCGTGAGCCGGGTGACTACCTGATCGAGCGTGCCTTCGTCGAGAAGTAAGGCGCAGGCTGATGCAAAGAAGGCGACCCTTGGGTCGCCTTTCTTGTGCCTGTGAATCATGTATTACCAGCACCGGCCTCTTCGCGGGTAAACCCGCTCCCACAGGGGTACCACTGACCTCAGGCCTTGTGATATCCCTGTGGGAGCGGGTTTACCCGCGAAGAGGCCGGCGCAGGCAAGACACAATCTATTCGACGCGTGTCTCGCCGCTGTATACCAATATCTCCCGACACCGCTTGCACAGGTAGCGCCGCCCCTGGCGCACCAGCTTGTGCCGCTGTGCGGTAAACGGGAAGTCGCTCTGCGGGCACGGGCAGCGGTAGATGTAGCGGGTAGCCATGCGTCGTTGCACCTGATAGTTGTGGCAACGGTTGGGCGGCAGTTCATACACCCCGCGCATGATTAGCTGCCACTCCTCGCCATGGGCCTGGATACGGTCGCCGAACAACTGGTGAGCCACCAGGTGGGCCACTTCATGGGCCACGGTCTGGCGCAGGAAGTCTTCCTGGTTTTCGCGGTAAAGCTGCAGGTTGAAGCGCAGCAGGTTCTCGTGCAGGTGGGCGACACCCGCTTTTTGCCCGCGCAGCTTGAAGCTGACTTCCGGGCGCGGGAAGGGGCGTTTGAAGAAAGTTTCGGCTTGCTGGTAACAGGTTTCGACGCGTTGTCTGAGCAGCTCGGGCATGGCGGGGTGGTTCTCCTGACCGGGCATTATGCCGCAACCCCGGGCAGCCTGCCGAGCCACCGGTCAGCGTACAGCCAGAGGCCGCCTTGCGGCGGCCCCAGGTTGATGCCCCAGTGTTGGTCGAGTCTGTTCTAGTTGGTGTAGACGGGCCCCACGCCCAGTCCCCAGATGATCACCGTGGCGGCCATGATCGCCACCAGTACCACAAGGCCTACCGCCAGCACCGAGCTGGAGAACAGGAAGCCTTCGTCGGACGGTATGTTCATGAACGTCGGCAAGCCGACGTACAGCAGGTACACCGTGTAGCAGATGGCGGCGGTGCCAACCAGCATGCCCAGCCACAGGTGCGGGTACAGCGCCGCCAGGCCGCCGATGAACAATGGAGTGGCGGTGTAGGTGGCAAAGGCGATGCACTGTGCCATGGACGGGTTGGCATCATAGGTGCGGGCCATCCAGTGGATGAACGCACCCATCACCGCCACCCCTGCAAGCATCGCAAGGTACGACATGATGCTCATCCAGATGGCGCTTTCCATGGTCAGCATCACCGCTGGCCGGTCGCCGATCACCCAGCCAACCTGGGTGGTACCGATGAACGCCGAAACGGCGGGGATCGCAGCCAGGATCAGGGTGTGCGTCAGGTACATGTGGCTGATGGTTTCTTCTTCGCCACGAATTTCCCGCCATTCCTGGTCGGGATGGGTAAACAGCCCCACAACGTGATGAATCATGCCGGTCACTCCTCTCAATGTTGCCAGACGCCCCCCAGATGGAGCGCAAGCGGCCCGAGGCCCGAACACCGAAGCAAGCGGTAATGTGGCCTTATGTCGCAGTATAGGAAGCCGTTACCCGCACAAACCATGCTTTTTAGAGCAAATTGCGCTGTCAGGCCCACTGTTGATTACATTGAAGTCTTTATCGGAATGCCTACAGCGCCGCCGAGTTTGTGCGTAAAATAGCCGGCTTTTGTCACACCTCGCGGATCCAAGCGCTATGGGCACCCTCTCGGTCAACCAGAACAAACTGCAAAAACGCCTGCGTCGTCTCGCCGGCGAAGCCATCACCGACTACAACATGATCGAGGATGGCGACAAGGTCATGGTCTGCCTGTCCGGCGGCAAGGACAGCTACACCATGCTCGACGTTCTGTTGCACCTGCAGAAGGTGGCACCGATCAAGTTCGAGATCGTCGCGGTGAACATGGACCAGAAGCAGCCGGGTTTCCCCGAGCATGTGCTGCCGGCCTACCTCAAGGAGCTGGGCGTCGAGTACCACATCGTCGAGAAGGACACCTACTCGGTGGTCAAGGAGCTGGTCCCCGAGGGCAAGACCACCTGTTCGCTGTGTTCGCGTCTGCGCCGTGGCACCCTGTACACCTTCGCCGACGAAATCGGTGCGACCAAGATGGCATTGGGGCACCACCGCGACGACATCGTCGAAACCTTCTTCCTCAACATGTTCTTCAACGGCGCGCTCAAGGGCATGCCGCCGAAGCTGCGCGCCGACGATGGCCGCAACGTGGTGATCCGCCCGCTGGCCTACTGCAGCGAAAAGGATATCCAGGCCTACTCGGACATGAAGGAATTCCCGATCATCCCGTGCAACCTGTGCGGTTCGCAGGAAAACCTGCAGCGCCAGGTGGTCAAGGACATGCTGGTGGAGTGGGAGCGCAAGCACCCGGGCCGTACCGAGAGCATCTTCCGCGCCCTGCAGAATGTGGCACCGTCGCAGCTGGCCGACCGCAACCTGTTCGACTTCACCAGCCTGAAGATCGACGAAAACGCCACCCCGCGTTTTCTTGACGTGCTGAACATCTGAGCCCATGCGCGATTATCAGTGGTTGCATGAGTACTGCCTGAACCGCTTCGGCTCGGCCCAGGCACTGGAGGCCTTCCTGCCGCAACCGCGCACGCCGGCGCAACTGCGTGATATCAGCGACGATCGCTACCTGTCGACCTTGGCCCTGCGCGTGTTCCGCGCCGGGCTAAAACACAGCCTGGTGGATGCCAGGTGGCCGGCGTTCGAGCAGGTGTTCTTCGGCTTCGAGCCGGAGAAGGTGGTACTGATGGGCGCCGAGCACCTGGAGCGGCTGATGCACGACGAGCGCATCATCCGCCACCTGGGCAAGCTCAAGAGCGTGCCGCGCAATGCGCAGATGGTCCTTGACGTGGCGAAGGAGAAGGGCAGTTTCGGTGCCTTCATCGCCGACTGGCCGGTGACCGACATCGTCGGTTTGTGGAAGTACCTGGCCAAGCATGGCAACCAGTTGGGCGGGTTGTCGGCGCCGCGCTTCCTGCGCATGGTCGGCAAAGACACGTTCATCCCTACCGATGACATGGCCGCGGCATTGATTGCGCAGAAGGTGATCGACAAGCCGCCGACCAGCCAGCGGGACCTGGCCTTGGTGCAGCAGGCGTTCAACCAGTGGCATGTCGAGAGTGGGCGGCCGCTGTGCCAGCTGTCGGTGATGCTGGCGCATACCGTCAACCATTGAGATTTGTGTCGGCCTCTTCGCGGGCAAGCCCGCGAAGAATCTAACTGCCTTCGCCCGCCATGCGCCGCTCATGCTGGAACTTCCAGCGCACATACAGCAGCCCGGCAATGAACAGCCCCAGGCTCACCAGCACTTCAACCCAGCCAAATACTGCCCGCGCCGGGTCGAACGCCGCCAGCACGCCTTTGATGAAATAGATATTCACCACGAAGCAGGTCCAGGCATGTGCCCGGGCGCTGCCCGTCAGCATGCCCGGCAACAACAGCAGCAACGGTACCAGCTCGATTGCCAGGATCACCTCGACCCGCGCCCCGTGCAGGTTGGCGAACCACAAGTTGTTCACCACCAGCAGGGCGATCAGGCCGAAGAAGAACGCCAGGCTCAACGCCCGCGTCAGGCGCAGGCGCGGTGCCAGCCATTCCAGCGCCGGCAATACCTTGGGTTTCTTAGCCACGTGCGGCCTCCAGGGCCTTGGCGGTGGTCGCCAGGCGTTGGCCAAGGGCGCGGCACAGGGTGATCTCGTGTTGGTCGAGTTCGCGCTTGCCATCGGCGCCAGCATGATGGCTGGCGCCATATGGTGTGCCACCGCCGCGGGTCTCCAGCAATGCCGACTCGCTGTACGGCAGGCCCATTACCAGCATGCCGTGGTGCATCAGCGGCAGCATCATCGACAGCAGGGTGGTTTCCTGGCCGCCGTGCAGGCTGGCGGTGGAGGTGAACACGCCCGCCGGCTTGCCGACCAGCTCGCCGCCCAGCCACAGGCTGCTGGTGCCATCCAGGAAGTACTTGAGCGGCGCCGCCATGTTGCCGAAGCGGGTCGGGCTGCCCAGTACCAGGCCGGCGCAGTGGCGCAGGTCGTCGAGGGTAGCGTACAGCGCGCCACTGGCCGGGATATCCGGGGCCACCGCTTCGCACTCGGTGGATATCGCCGGCACCGTGCGCAGGCGGGCTTCCATACCGGCCAGCTCGATGCCGCGGGCAATGTGCCGTGCCATCTCGCTGGTCGAACCATGGCGACTGTAATACAGCACCAGGATATAGGGCTGGTTCACGGCAGGATCTCCAGCACTTTCTCGGGCGGGCGACCAACCACGGCCTTGTCACCGGCGACCAGGATCGGCCGCTCGATCAGCTTGGGATGCCGGGCCATGGCCTCGATCAGTTGCGCGTCGGTCAGCGCCGGGTCGGCCAGGTTCAGCTCCTTGTACTCGTCTTCGCCGGTACGCAGCAGCTGGCGCGGGGCGATGCCCAGCTTGCCGAGCAGCACCTTGAGAGCGGCGGCGTCGGGCGGGGTCTCGAGGTAGCGCACGATGGTCGGCGCCAGGCCACGAGCTTCGAGCAGTTCCAGGGCGCCGCGGGATTTCGAGCAGCGCGGGTTATGATAGAGCGTAAGGTCGGTCATGTCGGGTCGCATCCAGCAGGGTGTGGCGGCTATTCTAACCGCAGCGACTGACCAATTTGCTTTAAAACTCGAGAAGGATTGACCCATGGCAAGGCGTCTGGCAGCAGTACTGGCCATCACCGCGAGCTTGTTGCTCGGTGGTTGCGGTGCCGATTATGGCGTGGACCAACACGGTAATACGGTTAAGGCCGAACAGATCGATGGGCACTGGCTGGTGCTCAACTATTGGGCGGAATGGTGCGGGCCGTGCCGTACCGAGATTCCTGAGCTGAACGCGGCAGCCAGGCAGTGGGCGGCCGACGGTATCAAGGTGGTGGGGGTAAACTTCGATGGCTTGCAGGGGCAGGAACTGAAACAGGCTGCCGAAACCCTGGGTATCGATTTCACCGTATTGGCGCAGGACCCGGCCGAGCGCTATGACCTCCCGCGCAGCGAGGCGTTGCCGGTGACTTACATCATCGATGACAAGGGCAAGGTGCGGGAACAGCTGATGGGCGAGCAGACCCGGGAAGGGCTGCAGGCCAGGATCAAGGCCCTGAAGGGCGCCTGAAGCATTTTGGGGCCGCAAAGCGGCCCCGGCAATATTCAGCCTTCCTCAGGCCAGAAGCGCAGTGGCTTGCCTTCGGCCGGCCAGAAGCGCATTTGCTCGATAGGCGATACATCCCAGCGCTGCACCGTTTCCAGCGCCTGCAGGAAGCGCTTCTCCTGCTCCATCAACGCCGGTGCGCACAGCTTGCGGGTCTTGCCGACCTTGCCGAAGCTCAGGTGCTCGCCATCCAGTGTGTACGGTGCGAACCAGTGATTACAGCCGCCGTTGCCATAGGCACGACCATCGCTGGCCAGGGTCAGGGTCAGGTGGCTGTAGTCGATCAGCGGCCGTTCGCCTATCCACTCCAGCACATAGCTGCGCTCCTGCTGCAGCTTGGAAGGTTCCGCGGCGCAGCCGAGCAGGCCGGTGGCAACCAGCACGCCGGTCAGCAGATTCTTCACTCGGCGTTCTCCTGGCAACGCGGGCACAGGTGCTTCTCGCCACGGCTGGCCCAGCCCAGCTCGGCAATGCGCGCGCTGGCGGCAGGCTGGCGGGCTTTCTTGCCCAGCTTGGCGTCCACCGCAAACTCGAAATCCAGTACGGCGTCGCAGCTGTTGCATGCGACCTGCCAGGTGAGGATTTCCAGCTCGTTGAATACCGGGCCGCTGGCCACGGCAACCCACTGGCCGCGCGGATTGATCAGGTGACGCACGCTCTCCACTGTCAGGCGCATGGACAAGTCCTTGCTGCCCTTGAGGGTGACCAGCAGGGTGTCGCCTTTGTGCATCGAGCCGCCGTTGCCGGTGACTTGGTAACGGCCCGGCACCAGTGCGCGGCACTCGATCAGGGTGTGTTGCGGGTTGAAAAGGGTGTAGCGAAAATCGTGCTCGACCATGGGTCCTCCAGAAATGCCGCGTATCCTAGCACTAACCCATTACCAGATTCTGTGGATTACCTGCCGCCCAGCGCTTGATGTTTTCCAGCGTGGTTGCGGCGATGGCATCCAGTGCCTCGCGAGTAAGGAAAGCCTGGTGGGCGGTGATGATCACGTTTGGGAAGGTAAGCAGGCGGGCGAGCACGTCGTCCTGCAGCGGCAGGTCGGAGCGGTCCTCGAAGAACAGCTGGGCTTCTTCTTCGTAGACGTCCAGGCCCAGGTAGCCGAGCTGGCCGCTCTTCAGCGCGTCGATCAGTGCCGGGGTGTCGACCAGCGCGCCGCGCCCGGTGTTGATCAGCATGGCGCCGGATTTTAGCTGGGCCAGGCTTTGCGCATTGATCAGGTGCCGGGTTTGCTCGGTCAGCGGGCAGTGCAAGCTGATGATGCGGGCTTCGCGCAACAACTCGGGCAATGGCAGGTAGCGCGCGCCCAGGGCCAGCAGCTCGGGGTTGGGGTGGGGGTCATAGGCTAGCAACTGGCAGCCGAAACCGGCCATGATGCGTGCGAAGGTGGCGCCGATCTGGCCGGTACCGACCACGCCGACGGTTTTGCCGTGCAGGTCGAAGCCGGTCAGCCCGTGCAGGGTGAAATCACCCTCGCGGGTGCGGTTGTAAGCCCGGTGCAGGCGCCGGTTGAGGGCCAGGATCAGTGCCACGGCGTGCTCGGCCACGGCGTGTGGCGAGTAGGCCGGCACCCGTACCACGGTCAGCCCCAGGTGCTGTGCGGCGGCCAGGTCGACATGGTTGTAGCCGGCCGAGCGCAGGGCAACCAGGCGCGTGCCGCCTGCGGCCAGGCGTTGCAGCACCTGGGCGTCGAGTTCGTCATTTATGAAAGCGCAGACCACCTCGTAGCCATCGGCCAGGGCAGCTGTGTCGAGGGTCAGGCGGGCGGGCTGGAAGTGCAGGTCCAGGGTGGTGCCGCTGGCGGCTCGGGTGAAGCTTTCCTGGTCGTAGTGCTGGCTGCTGAACAACAGGGCGCGCATGGTGGGGCTTCCTTTGCAGTGGTCTGGGGATTGTACTCCGCGATGTTTGCCCAGTATTGATTCATGCCGGCCCGGACTTCAGGCGCTCAATCTGGCTTGAGCAGCCAAGCGGTTGATTGCCGCATCCAGTTCGTCCAGTGCCTGCTGTGCCAGCGGGTTTTCCTGCTTGAGCAAGGTCTCGCTGCGCTGGCACGCGGCCCGCAACTGCGGCACGCCGCAATAACGCGAGGCGCCATTCAGACGGTGCACCTGTTCGATCAGGCCGTTGCGGTCGTCGGCCTCGCGGGCGACGCGTATGGCTTCGCGGTCGGCTTCCAGCGAGGTAAGCAGCATGCTCAGCATATCGGCCGCCAGGTCCGCTTTGCCGGCGGCCAGGCGCAGGCCTTCCTCGGGGTCGAGCACCTTCAGTTCATCACTGCTGGTCAGTTGCTCGGCCAGGCGTTCCTGCTGTGGCGCACCCAGACTCAGGCCGGTCCATTTCATCACCACCTGGGCCAGCTGCCGTTCGCTGATCGGCTTGGTCAGGTAGTCGTCCATGCCACCGTGCAGCAACGCGCGTTTCTCATTGGCCATGGCGTGGGCGGTGAGGGCGACGATCGGCAGCGGGTTGCCGCTTTGGGTATTTTCCCACAGGCGGATCTGCTCGGTGCAGGCGCGGCCGTCCATGCCGGGCATCTGCACGTCCATCAGCACCAGGTCGAAGGGTTCATTCTGCACTGCCTGCACCGCCGCATAGCCATTGTCGACGGCCAGTACCTCGGCGCCCAGGTCTTCGAGCAGGGTCTGCACCAGCAGCAGGTTGGCGGCGTTGTCGTCGACACAGAGGATCTTTGGCTGGCGCTGGCCGTTGACACTGTTCACCTCGCCCTGCGGACGGCGCGGTTGCACCAGTTCCAGCAACAGGCGGCGCAGTTTGCGCGTGCAGGTCGGCTTGGACAACAACTGGCCATGGCCGTTAGGCAGGTACGGGTGGTACAGCGCCTGCTCAGTGGTCGGGCACAGCACCACGCACTGGCAATGGTAGCGTTCGAGCTGCTGGTGGTAGTGGCCCAGTTGCTCGGGCGACAGGTTGCCCAGGTTGGCCCCGAGTACGGCAAAATCGAACGGCAGGCCAGCCTGGCTGGCAGCCTGCACGCCCTGCAGCAACTGGTCGTAGGAGGCGAACAGGCTGACGCTGAGGCCGCAGTCTTGCAGTTGGTGTTCCAGCGCCTGACGTGCCAGTTCGTGGCCATCGACGATGGCCGCGCGGCGGCCCAGCAGCGGTTGCAGCGGCAGCTCCTCGACACCGTCGTGGGCCTTGGGCAGGTTGAGGCTGATCCAGAACTGCGAGCCCTCGCCCGGGGTGCTGTCGACGCCGATTTCGCCGCCCATCTGCTCGATCAGGCGCTTGGAAATCACCAGTCCCAGGCCGGTGCCGCCGGGTTGGCGGGCCAGCGAGTTGTCGGCCTGGCTGAAAGCCTGGAACAGCGTACGCACATCCTGCGGCGACAGGCCGATGCCGGTATCCTGCACGCTGATGCGCAACTGTGCGCTGTCCTCGTGCTCGTCTTCGAGCATGGCGCGCACGACGATGGTGCCTTCGCGGGTGAACTTGATGGCGTTGCTGACCAGGTTGGTAAGGATCTGCTTGAGCCGCAATGGGTCGCCAATCAGCGACGACGGGGTGTCGCGGTAGATCAGGCTGAGCAGCTCCAGCTGCTTGGCATGGGCGGCCGGGGCGAGGATGGTCAGGGTGTCCTGGATCAGGTCGCGCAGGTTGAACGGGATACTGTCGAGCACCAGCTTGCCGGCCTCGATCTTGGAGAAGTCGAGGATCTCGTTGATGATCCCCAGCAGGTTGTCGGCGGACTTCTCGATGGTGCTCAGGTAGTCCAGTTGGCGCGGTGTCAGCTCGCTTTTCTGCAGCAAGTGGGTGAAACCGAGGATGCCGTTGAGCGGGGTGCGGATTTCATGGCTCATGTTGGCCAGGAATTCCGACTTGATGCGGCTGGCCTCCAGGGCCTCCTTGCGCGCCATGTCCAGCTCGATGTTCTGGATCTCGATGGTTTCCAGGTTCTGGCGTACGTCCTCGGTGGCCTGATCGATGCTGTGCTGCAGCTCTTCATGGGCGTTGTGCAGGGTTTCGGCCATACGGTTGATGCCGCGCGCCAGCTCGTCCAGCTCATGGCTGCCCATGGCCGGCAAGCGTTCTTCGAGGTGGCCGTCCTTGAGCTGGTTGACTGCATGCTTGATGCGCTTGATAGGGTCGTTGATGGTGCGGCTCATGCGCAGGGCCAGCAGGCCGCTGAGCACCAGGCACGTGAGGATCAGCAACAGGCTGGTGAACAGGTTGCGATAGCCACGCAGCAGGGTGCCATCGTGGGACAGTTCGATCTCGACCCAGCCCAGCAGGCGTTCGGCTTCGGCAGGTACGGCATCGGTGGCCAGGTCGCGGTGGTGGCCGAAAACCGGCATCAGGTAGCGGGTGGCATCATTGCCACTGCGTTGCAGAATCTGTGTGCCGGCGCCGCCGCTGGGCGGCTGGTTGAGCATGCTCGGGCCAGCGTGGGCCAGGCGCGTACGGTCCGGGGCCAGGAAGGCGACTGCGCGCACATCGGCCTGCTCCAGGGTTTGCGCGGCAATGCGCTCCAGTTGCGCTGGCGCCAGCTTGGCCATGGCAGGGGCGGCCAGCGGCGCCAGTTGCTCGGCGATCATCTTGCCGCGTTGCAGCAGCTGGATGCGCAGGTCGTTCTGCTGCAGCCAGGTGAAGTAACTGCCTAGCACCAGGGCCATGAGGCCGGCCGGCAGCAGGGCCAGCAGCAGGACCCGGCTGCGAATTCCCAAGCGATCGAGCACACTCGCCTCCTGTCATGTGCCTGGACGCCGTCAAGCGATGACGGCCAAGCCGGGAAGTTACTCCGCCTGCCGCGCTATTGCACCTCTTTAGTATGTGTTTTGCGTCCTGGCAGGGGCATTGATCGCAGGGCGGTTGCCTGGCAGGCACAGGATGCTCAATAATTGCGCAATTGAGAATGCATGGCAGTTGCAAATGTATCCTGTAGCTATTCACAACTCCAATATCCTCGCCATCGAGGATGACCCGGTCCTTGGTGCCTATCTGTACGAAGAGCTGCAGCGTGGTGGCTTCCAGGTGACCTGGTGCCGCAATGGCCTGGAGGGTCTGGAAACGGCGGGGCGCCAGGCTTTCGATGTGGTCCTCCTGGACATCCTGCTGCCCGGGCTCAACGGCCTGGATGCCCTGGCGCAGTTGCGCAAGCACAGCGCCACGCCGGTGATCCTGATGTCGGCGCTGGGCGCCGAGGCCGACCGCATCAGCGGTTTTCAGCGGGGTGCCGACGACTACCTGCCCAAGCCGTTCAGCATGGCCGAGCTGCAGGTGCGCATCGAGGCCATCCTGCGCCGCGTGGCCTTGGAACGGCGCCATCAAGCCCCGCAGGGGCGTGCTGGCATTGGCGAGTTGCAATACGACGAGGTGCTGTGCGACGTGCGTCTGGATGGCCACCTGGCCGGCCTGACTCCTAGCGAATACCGCCTGCTCGACATCCTCAATCGCAACCTCGACGAAGTGCTGAGCAAGCCGTTCCTTTACCAGCAAGTGCTGCAACGAGGTTATTCGCGGCATGACCGCAGCCTGGACATGCACGTAAGCCAGATCCGCCGTAAGCTCAAGGGCATCGGCTACCACGAAAGGCAGATCCGCACCGTGTGGGGCAAGGGCTACGTGCTCAGCGCCAGCGAGGCGGAGTGACCCATGCTCGACCGCCACTCGCTGTTCTGGAAGCTGGCGATCCTGCTGGTGGGCTTCTGCCTGCTGATGATCGGCCTCAGTTACACCTGGGGCCGGCACATGGAAACCCAGAACGCCTTCCTCTCGGAACCGGCGCGGCAGGTGTTGCGTGGCTATGCTGCCGAGGCCGAGCAAGCTTGGCGCAGTGGTGGGCGGGTCGGGCTGGACCGCTGGATGGTGGCGATGCGCCAGCGAGAACGCGGCTGGGTTGGCGTACTTGACCTCAATCTGCGGCCGCTCGACAGCGCCATCCTGAACCCGCAGATCACGCAGCGGCTGACCCGCCTGCGCGGTGTCGACTGGCCGATGAGCCGGCGCAGCGTTGAGCAGCCGTGGCTGCGCATACCGTTCCCCGGGGCACCGGAGCAGGGCATGCTGGTGATCGAACTGCCACAGCGTTTCAACCCCGGCCAGTACCGGATGCTATGGCGCATTGTCACCAATGGCATCATCCCCGGCCTGTTCACCCTGCTGCTGTGCGTGGGCCTGTACCGCATGCTGATCGTGCCATTGAACCAGTTGCGCGAGCAGGCCAATGCCTGGCGTGCCGACCAGCTGTCGGCGCGCCTCGATCCACGCACCATCGCCCGGCATGACGAACTGGGCGAACTGGCCCGTGCCTTCGACCAGATGGCCGAGCGGCTGCAGGGTACGGTAGCCATGCAGCAGCAGTTGCTGCGTGATCTGTCCCACGAAATGCGTACGCCACTGAGCCGGCTACGGGTGGCCTGCGATGGCGAAACCGACCTGCAACGCCTGCGTGAACGCCTGACGCGCGAGGTGGACTGCATGCAGCAGCTGGTCGAGGACACCCTGCAACTGGCCTGGCAGGATGCCGAGCGTGCGCCGATGAACCTGGAGCCGATCGAGGTACAGGCGCTGTGGGAACTGCTGGCCGAGAATGCCAGCTATGAAAGCGGCTGGTCGCTGGCGCGGCTGCGCTGCGAAGTGCCGGCCGACTGCTGGGTGCAGGGCAACCTCAACCACCTTGCCCAGGCGCTGGAAAACCTGTTGCGCAATGCCATTCGTCATTCACCGGCCGATGGTGTGGTGCGCCTCGGTGGGCAGCGTGAAGGCGGGTATTGGCGGTTGTGGCTGGAAGACGAAGGCGGTGGCGTGGCTGAAGAAGACCTGGAGCGGATCTTTGCACCGTTCTCGCGGCTGGACGGTTCGCGGCCCGGGGATGGCGGTTTCGGCCTGGGGCTGAGCATTGCCCGCAGTGCCATCCAGCGCCAGGGTGGCACCTTGTGGGCGCAGAATGGCAAACGCGGGCTGCAGTTGTGGATGCGCTTGCCGTTACATGTGCCGACCCCTTCGCGGGTGAACCCGCTCCCACAGGTTCATCACTACTCTTGATGCCAGTGAATCCCTGTGGGAGCGGGTTCACCCGCGAAAGGGCCGGTACAGGCTATCGATATAGCTTGTAGCTATATCCACCACAGATTGCGTGATATGGCGGCGAAGGGTTTGCCGGTATGATAGGCACCCCTGCCGTCCGGATTGTGAAATACGCCATGACCTTGCAGTACCCAACCATCGCCGATTGCGTCGGCAATACGCCTCTGGTTCGCCTGCAGCGCATCGCTGGCGAAACCAGCAACACCCTCCTGCTCAAGCTCGAAGGTAACAATCCCGCCGGCTCGGTGAAGGACCGCCCGGCATTGTCGATGATCACCCGCGCCGAACTGCGCGGCCAGATCAAGCCCGGTGACACCCTGATCGAAGCCACCTCCGGCAACACCGGCATCGCCCTGGCGATGGCGGCGGCGATCAAGGGCTACAAGATGATCCTGATCATGCCCGACAACTCCACCGCCGAGCGCAAGGCAGCCATGACCGCCTATGGCGCCGAGCTGATCCTGGTAACCAAGGAAGAGGGCATGGAAGGCGCCCGTGACCTGGCTGAGAAACTCCAGGCCGAAGGCCGCGGCCTGGTGCTGGACCAGTTCGCCAACGGCGACAACCCGATTGCCCACTACAACAGCACCGGCCCCGAGATCTGGCAGCAGACCCAGGGCACCATCACCCATTTCATCAGCTCCATGGGTACCACCGGTACCATCATGGGTTGCTCGCAGTACCTCAAGGAACAGAACCCGGCGGTGCAGATCATCGGCCTGCAACCAATGGAAGGCTCGGCCATCCCGGGTATCCGCCGCTGGCCCGAGGAATACCTGCCGAAAATCTTTGACGCCAGCCGCGTCGACCGCGTGGTCGACATGTCGCAGCAGGAAGCCGAAGAAACCACCCGCCGCCTTGCCCGTGAAGAGGGCATTTTCTGCGGTGTGTCTTCCGGTGGTGCAGTTGCAGCCATGCTGCGCCTGTCCCGCGAGGTGGAAAATGCCACGATGGTCGCGATCGTCTGCGACCGCGGCGACCGTTACCTGTCCACCGGCCTGTTCGACCCGAGCTAAATGTCCAAGAAGAAAAGCAACAGCGGCCTGCGCTTCCAGCCGGCCGGCGGCAACCGCAGCCCCCAGGTCCCGGTGGGCAAGAAGCAGCGCCTGGAAATCGAGCGCCTGGCCGGTGACGGCCGGGGTATTGCCTTCCACGAGGGGCGCACCTGGTTCATCAGTGGCGCCTTGGCCGGCGAGGCCGTGGAGGCGCGGGTGCTCAATGCCCGTGGCAAAGTGGTCGAGGCCCGTCTGGAGCGCCTGCTGCAGGCCAGCCCCGAGCGCCGTCAGGCGCCGTGCCGGTATTACGAGCGCTGCGGTGGTTGCAACCTGCAGCACCTGCCGCACGAAGCGCAATTGGCGCTCAAGCAGCGCACCCTGGCCGAGCAGTTGCAGCGGGTGGCCGGCGTGCAGCCGGAGGAATGGGCTGCACCGTTGAGCGGGCCGGAATTCGGCTACCGGCGCCGTGCCCGCGTGGCCGTGCGCTGGGACGTCAAGGCGCGTCAGCTGGAGGTCGGCTTCCGCGCCGAAGCCAGCCAGGACATCATTGCCATCGACGATTGCGCGGTGCTGGTACAGCCCTTGCAATCGATACTGCGCCACTTGCCAACCGTGCTGCGCTCACTGGGCAAACCGCAGGCGCTGGGCCATGTGGAACTGTTCAGCGGCACCGCCGAGGCGCTGTTGGTGCGCCATGTTGCACCGCTGCCGGCTGAAGACCTGGCCAGGCTGCAGGCGTTCTGCGAGCAGGCCAATGCCCAGCTGTGGCTGCAGGGCGAGGGTGAGCCGGCGCCAGTGGACCCGTCCGCGCAACTGGGCTTTGCCCTGGCACCATGGCAGTTGGAACTGGCTTGGCGCCCGGGTGACTTCGTACAAGTGAATGCCCAGGTCAACACGGCGATGATCGAGCAGGCCCTGGCCTGGCTCGCACCGCAGGCCGACGAGCGCGTGCTGGACCTGTTCTGCGGCCTGGGCAATTTCGCCCTGCCGCTGGCCCGTCAGGCGCGGGAGGTGGTAGCAGTGGAAGGTGTGCAGGCCATGGTCGAGCGGGCCGCGGCCAATGCCCGGAACAACAATGTGCATAATGCACGGTTTTTTCAGGCCGATTTATCGCAGCCTTTGGCAGGCGCCGGATGGGCCGCCGAAGGCTTTTCTGCGGTACTCTTGGATCCACCGCGCGACGGTGCTTTCGAGGTGGTGCAAGGCATCGCACGCCTCCAGGCCAGACGGCTGGTCTATGTATCGTGCAACCCGGCCACGCTGGCGCGAGACGCCCAAGTGCTGGTCGGCCAGGGGTACCGGTTAAAAAGGGCCGGGATTCTCGACATGTTTCCTCAGACGGCGCATGTCGAGGCCATGGCGTTATTCGAAGCGGGCTAGCTGACTGGCCCCTTGGTGCGGCTTGCACGGAATGCTGGCCGCACGGTGATTGCCAGCGCACCCGTGTGGTGTGCTGTATGGAAAGGTAAAACAAAGATGGTACAGGTGAGAGTGCACCAGCCGGTCAACACCGACGGTAGTATCAATCTCGAAGCATGGTTGGACCATGTGGTAAGCGTCGATTCGGCACTGGATCGCGCAGCGCTTAAAGAGGCCTGCGAGTTTGCCCATGAGGTCGAGAAAAAGGGCAATCCGGCCAAGCATTCCTGGGCGGACGGTACCTCCAGCTTCCAGGCGGGCCTGGAGATCGCCGAAATACTCGCCGACCTCAAGCTCGACCAGGATTCCCTGGTGGCTGCGGTCATCTACCGCTCGGTGCGCGAGGGCAAGGTGACCCTGGCCGAGGTCAGCCAACGCTTTGGCCCGGTGGTGTCCAAGCTGATCGACGGCGTGCTGCGCATGGCCGCCATCAGTGCCAGCCTCAGCCCGCGGCAGTCGCTGGTGCTGGGTTCGCAGGCGCAGGTCGAGAACCTGCGCAAGATGCTCGTGGCCATGGTCGACGACGTGCGCGTGGCGCTGATCAAGCTGGCCGAGCGTACCTGCGCGATCCGTGCGGTCAAGGCGGCCGACGACGAGAAACGCCTGCGTGTCGCGCGCGAGGTGTTCGACATCTATGCGCCGCTGGCGCACCGCCTGGGTATCGGCCATATCAAGTGGGAGCTGGAAGACCTGTCCTTCCGCTACCTCGAGCCTGACCAGTACAAACAGATCGCCAAGCTGCTGCACGAGCGGCGACTGGACCGCGAGCGCTTCATCAGCGAGGTGATGAACCAGCTGCAGAACGAGTTGCTGGCCACTGGTGTCAAGGCCGACATCAGCGGCCGGGCGAAACATATCTACTCGATCTGGCGCAAGATGCAGCGCAAAGGCCTGGAGTTCAGCCAGATCTACGACGTGCGCGCGGTACGCGTGCTGGTGCCGGAAATCCGCGACTGCTACACCGCGCTGGGCATCGTGCACACCCTGTGGCGGCACATCCCCAAGGAGTTCGACGACTACATCGCCAATCCCAAGGAGAACGGCTATCGCTCACTGCACACTGCGGTGATCGGCCCCGAGGGCAAGGTGCTGGAGGTGCAGATTCGTACCCACGGCATGCACGAGGAAGCCGAGCTTGGGGTTTGCGCTCACTGGCGCTACAAGGGCACCGACGTAAAGTCCAGCTCCAATCATTACGAAGAGAAGATCTCCTGGCTGCGCCAGGTGCTGGAGTGGCACGAAGAGCTGGGCGACATTGGTGGCCTGGCCGAGCAACTGCGGGTCGACATCGAGCCGGACCGGGTCTACGTGTTCACCCCGGACGGCCACGCCATCGACTTGCCCAAGGGGGCTACGCCGCTGGACTTCGCCTACCGCGTGCACACCGAAATCGGCCACAACTGCCGCGGCGCCAAGATCAACGGGCGCATCGTGCCGCTCAACTACAGCCTGCAGACCGGCGAGCAGGTCGAGATCATCACCAGCAAGCATGGCAACCCCAGCCGTGACTGGTTGAACTCCAACCTGGGCTACGTCACCACCTCGAGGGCACGGGCCAAGATCGTGCACTGGTTCAAGTTGCAGGCACGCGACCAGAACGTTGCAGCCGGCAAGACCTTGCTCGAACGCGAGCTCAGCCGCCTGGGCCTGCCGCAGGTGGATTTCGAGCGCCTGGCCGAGAAGACCAACGTCAAGACCGCCGAGGACATGTTCGCCTCGCTCGGGGCTGGCGACCTGCGCCTGGCGCATCTGGTCAACGCCGCCCAGCAGCTGCTGGAGCCCGAGCGCATCGAACAGATCGAACTGGTACCGCGCAAACCTACGGGGCCGCGTACCGGCAAACGTGGTGACATCCAGATCCAGGGTGTCGGCAACCTGCTGACGCAGATGGCTGGCTGCTGCCAGCCGCTGCCGGGGGACGCCATCGTCGGCTACATCACCCAGGGCCGCGGCGTGAGCATCCACCGCCAGGACTGCGCCTCGGTGCTGCAGTTGGCGGGCAAGGAACCGGAGCGCATGATCCAGGTCAGCTGGGGGCCGATCCCGGTGCAGACCTACCCGGTCGACATCGTCATCCGTGCCTACGATCGCCCTGGGCTGTTGCGCGACGTGTCGCAGGTGCTGCTGAACGAGAAGATCAACGTGCTGGCGGTGAACACCCGCTCGAACAAGGAAGACAACACTGCGTTGATGTCGCTGACCATCGAGATTCCGGGCCTGGATGCGCTGGGGCGCCTGCTGGGGCGGATCTCGCAGTTGCCGAACATCATCGAGACGCGGCGTAATCGTACCCCTTGAGACCGCGGCGCCTGCTTCGCGGGTAAACCTGCTCCCACAGGGATGGTGCAAATCTTCAGATGTGCACTTTACCTGTGGGAGCGGGTTCACCCGCGAAGAAGCCACCGCCGAAGGACCTGCTTACATGACCTACACCCTCGAAGACCTGCTGCACCTCATGGCCCGCCTGCGCGACCCGCAGTATGGATGCCCGTGGGACCTGAAGCAGAACTACGCCAGCATCGTCCCGCACACCATCGAAGAGGCCTACGAGGTTGCCGACACCATCGAGCGCGGCGATTTCGAGCACTTGCAAGGTGAACTGGGCGACCTGCTGTTCCAGGTGGTCTACTACAGCCAGCTGGCCCGCGAGGAGGGGCGTTTCGAGTTCGATGGCGTGGTCGACAGCATCACCCGCAAGCTCATTCGCCGTCATCCCCATGTGTTCCCGACCGGCGAGCTGTATGCGCCGGTAGACACCCCCAGCCTGAGTGAGGCCCAGGTCAAGTCACGCTGGGAAGAAATCAAGGCCGAAGAGCGCGCGGAAAAGAGCCTGCCCGAACAGCTGTCGCTACTCGACGACGTACCGGCGACATTGCCGGCGTTGTCGCGGGCAGCCAAACTGCAAAAGCGCGCGGCCACGGTCGGTTTCGACTGGCCCGCGGCATTGCCGGTGCTGGACAAGGTCCGCGAAGAGCTGGACGAAGTGCTGCAGGCCATGGCCGACGGCGATGCCGATGCGCTCGAGGATGAAATCGGTGACCTGCTGTTCGCCGCCGTCAACCTGGCCCGCCACCTCAAGCACGATCCGGAACACGCACTGCGTCGTGCAAACCGCAAGTTCGAGCGGCGTTTCCGCTTCATCGAACAGGCATTGCGCGACAGTGGGCGTCCCATCGAAGATTGTAACCTTGACGAACTGGATGCCCTTTGGGGTGAAGCCAAACGTCAGGAAAAGAACCTGCCCAGCTGCGGCTGAGCTGTTGCATAAGTGAGTGAACATTCATGAGCCTTTCCCTTCGCGACCAATTGCTCAAAGCCGGTCTGGTCAACCAGAAACAGGTTTCCCAGGCCAACAAGGCCGAGAAGAAACAGAAACGCCTGGAACACAAAGGCCAGGTCGAGGTGGACGACAGCCAGCAGCGCATGGCCAAGGAAGCCATGGCCGAGAAAGCCAAGCGTGACCAGGAGCTGAACCGCCAGCAGCAGGAAAAAGCCGAGCAGAAGGCGCGGGCCGCGCAGATCAAGCAACTGATCGAAGCGACCCGCCTGCCGAAGCTGAGCACCGAGGACTACTACAACTTCGTCGACGACAAAAAGGTCAAGCGGATTGCCGTCAATGCCCTGATGCGGACCAAGCTGAGCAATGGTGCGTTGGCCGTTGTGTCGTTTGCCGGCGGCTACGAGGTGATCCCTCGCGAGGCGGCGTTGAAGATCCAGGAACGCGACCCTGGCCGTGTCCTGCTGCTGAACACCCATGTCGAGGAAGCGGACGAGGACGACCCGTACGCGGCTTACAAGATCCCTGATGATCTGATGTGGTAAACACGAAAAACCCCGCCTTGGCGGGGTTTTTCATTTGAATATGGGGTCATTGCGTGGCGCGCTGGTTTTCCAGGGTTTCCAGCTCTGCCCGGTACTGGTGTGCTTCTTGTTCGTTGTGGAACATCCCCACCAGTTGGCCTTGTTGGTGCACATCCCAGATCCGCACACCAGCGGCCAGGCCTTCGTGGGACATTTTCGATTCGTCGCGTTCGGTTACTTGGACTGTCATCGCTAAACTCCACTGTTTCAGTTGGATGCGACACTGTGTCGCACAACCTCTTTATAGAATTTGTTAGCAGGCTAAGTAAATAAAACGGGCATGAAACAAGTTTCATGAAGCTGAAAGGTGTGCTGCCTGTACTGGCCATCCCGAAATCCCGGATAGAAAAAAGCCCCGCACCAGGCGGGGCTTCGAAGTACTGCTGGCAGTGCTGGATCAGTTGCCCTTCACCGGCTTGCCATCGACCGTGCCGTCCTGCAGTACGATCACGTATTCCTTGCCATCGGTCTCGACCTGGCGAAGTTGCACCAGCAGGTAATCCCAGTTCTTGGCGAACCACAGCTCGGTGATGCGCTTGCTCTGGCTTGGGTCGCGTACGCGCTCGACCTTCACCGCATCGACCTGGCCGGTCTTGGTGGTGACCTTTTCGGTGCCCAGCACGCGGAAGTCATAGGTGTCGATCTCGTCACCGTCGACCACCTGGTAGGTCATGCTCTTCTTGCCAGCAGCCACGTCATGCTGCAGGGCCAGTTGGTAGGACGACTTGTCCAGCACGCCACGGTTCAGCGGCAGGCTGATGGCATCGCCACGGTCGCTGCCGGTGACCTTCTTGCTGTTCCAGTCGAAGGTCAGGTCGACCTTCTTGGCCTTGCCCAGCCCGCCACGCTCGAAGTGGTACTTCTGCGGCAGCAGGGTGTCGTTGTCCATGCGCAGGGTGCTTTGCTCGGTCAGGCTGGCGATCATCATGGAAGCCTTGAAGTTAAGGTCCCAGGTACCGTTGGCATTCTTGACCAGGTTGCGCTCGGCGGTGCCGCTCATGGGCAGTTGCTTCCAATCGGCGGTATAGCTGGCCGAGAAAGGCTTCAGATCAGCTGCCTGGAGGGGCAGGGCGAGCACGGCGAGAGCCAAGAGCAGGGCGCGACGCATAAATTCTCCTAGGATCGAATCAAGTGACCGCTGGCCGCCAGGGGTTGGCCATCCAGTAATGCACCCTGTTCGCCAAGACGCAAGCGCCCTTCCGCGAACCAGCGCACCGCCAGCGGGTAAATCAGGTGTTCCTGGCGGTGTACCCGCTGGGCCAGGCTTTCGATGGTGTCGTCAGACGCCACCGGTACCACAGCCTGTACGACCAGTGGGCCGCCATCGAGTTCCTCAGTCACGAAGTGTACGCTGCAGCCATGCTCGGCGTCGCCTGCCTCCAGTGCCCGGCGGTGGGTATGCAGGCCCTTGTATTTGGGCAGCAGCGACGGGTGGATGTTGAGCAGGCGGCCCTGGTAGTGGCGCACGAAGTCGCCACTGAGGATGCGCATGAAACCGGCCAGCACCACCAGGTCCGGGGCAAAACCGTCGATGCGCGCCATCAGCGCGGCATCGAAGGCTTCACGGCCGTCGAACTGGGTGTGCTCGAGCACGACGCTGTCGATGCCGGCCGCCGCGGCGCGTTGCAGGCCGTAGGCATCGGCGCGGTTGGAAACCACCGCACGGATGCGCACCGGGCTGTCCTGGCCTTGGCAGCTGTCGATCAGCGCTTGCAGGTTGCTGCCGGAGCCCGACAGCAGTACCACTACATTGCAGGTCTTGCTTGGCATCAGTGTGCCTTGAGGTTCTGCAGCTCGACCTGGGCAGCGCCTTCGGCGGCTTCGGCGATATGGCCGATTACCCATGGTTGCTCGCCAGCGGCGCGCAGTTCGTTCAGGGCGGCTTCTACCTGATCCTGGGCCACGCAGATGACCATGCCGACGCCGCAGTTCAGCACGCGGTGCATTTCATGCTCGTCGACGTTGCCTTTCTCCTGCAGGAAGTCGAATACCGCCGGGCGCTGCCAGCTGGCCACGTCGATGACCGCCTGGGCGTTGGCCGGCAGTACGCGCGGGATGTTGTCCAGCAGGCCGCCACCGGTGATGTGGGCCATGGCCTTGACCGCGCCGGTGTTCTTGATCAGTTGCAGCAGCGGCTTGACGTAGATGCGGGTCGGCGCCATCAGCAGGTCGGTCAGCGGCTTGCCGCCCAACTGGGTGTTTTCGATGTCGGTGGCGGACACTTCGAGGATCTTGCGGATCAGCGAGTAGCCATTGGAGTGCGGGCCCGAGGACGGCAGGGCGATCAGTGCGTCGCCGGTGGCAACCTTGGAGCCGTCGATGATCTCGGCCTTTTCCACCACGCCGACGCAGAAACCGGCCAGGTCGTAGTCTTCGCCTTCGTACATGCCAGGCATTTCGGCGGTTTCACCACCGACCAGCGAGCAGCCGGCCAGTTCGCAACCGGCACCGATGCCGGTGACCACGGTGGCGGCCACATCGACGTTCAGTTTGCCGGTGGCATAGTAGTCGAGGAAGAACAGTGGCTCGGCACCACACACCACCAGGTCGTTGACGCACATGGCGACCAGGTCTTGGCCGATGCTGTCGTGCTTGTTCAGGTTCAGTGCCAGGCGCAGCTTGGTGCCGACGCCGTCGGTGCCGGAGACCAGCACCGGCTGCTTGTAGCCGGCCGGGATCTCGCAGAGGGCGCCGAAGCCGCCCAGGCCACCCATGACTTCAGGGCGTGCGGTGCGTTTTGCCACGCCCTTGATGCGTTCGACCAGTGCTTCGCCGGCGTCGATGTCTACACCGGCGTCCTTGTAGCTCAGGGAGGGTTGCTTGCTCATTGATCCAGGCCTTTAGGAGGGAGGGATTCTTAAAAACGACCATGACGGCCAAGGCCGGCTGGTAAGCAGCGGCTGCCTGAAACGTCACTGGTCTGTGGAGGCGCGCGATTTTATCAGGGTTGCCGGGCAGCGGCCATCCTCAGGCCGACGGGCAGGGCATGAAAATGGGTAAAAAGTGGTAAGTGTCCGCCTTTGATTGTTTCGGTGTCTGTGAGATCGAGCGCCGCCCGCGCGGCGCTTCGCGGCACAAGGCCGCTCCCACATCTGTTTAGGGCCAGTTACTCCTGGGCCAGGTGGGTTGCAGCCTTGGTGTATGGCTGGAGAATCGCCCCCCTCGATATCGAATGGAACAAGCAAGGCGGACAGAGGTGACCTCACAGGATGGACTGGCCCGAAACAGATGTGGGAGCGGCCTTGTGCCGCGAAGCGCCGCGCGGGCGGCGCTCGATCTCCCAGCCGCTGAACCTCTCAAGGAGAACACCCGTCAGACCAAACACATCTCTCCCGCAACCAATCTTTCACCCCTCGCGACTGGTTACCTTTCGCGCCCATGTATAAGGTATAGGCATTGCGGTAAATGGACAGGAATCCTCCATGCGTCTCTTCAATATGCTGGCAATCGGGTGCCTGGCCCTGATCTCGGCCACTGCCCAGGCTGAAAATGTCTCCGGCCTTTACCAGGTGCGCGAGCCGGTCACCGGGCAGGGCGCTGAAGCCCGTGCCGCGGCTACCGCCCACGCCCTCGATACCCTGGTAACGCGCCTGACCGGCGACCCCAGGGCGGCGCAAAGCCCGGCATTGGCTGCTCTGCGCAAGGACCCGCAGCAAATCATCAACCAGGTCGCCAGCGAAGCCGGGCCACCCGAGTCGGTGCTGGTCGAGTTCGACCCTGGCAGTACCGAGCGGGCCTTGCGCAAGGCTGGCCTGGCCTTGTGGGGCAGCAACCGGCCCTCGATCCTCGGCTGGTGGTTGAACGACAGTGCTGACGGCAGCAACCTGGTCGGTGACGGCCAGGCCAGCGCCCAACCCCTGCGCCGTGCCGCCCAGCACCGTGGCCTGCCGTTACGCTTGCCGCTGGCCGACCTGCAGGAGCAGCTGGTGGCCAATGCCGAGCAGCTCGAAGGCAGCGACCCGGCGCCATTGCGCGAAGCCTCCGAGCGCTACGGCGCCGATGCTTTGCTTGCCGTGCATGCCCGGGAAGCGGACGGCAAGTGGCAGGGCAAGTGGCAGTTGTGGCTGGGCGACCAGCGTGAGCAAGGCACTGTCGAGGGCGCCGACCCGGCAGCGCTGGCCGACGCCGTGATGCTGGCGCTCAGCAGCCGCTTGGCGCCGCGCTACGTCACCCGCCCGGGTGCCAGCAGCCAGTTGCAGGTGCAAGTGCAGGGGATGAACCTGCAGCGCTACGCCGAGCTGGCCCGCGTGCTCGAGCCCTTTGGCCCGCGCCTGAAAATGGCCGAAGGCAGCACCCTGACCTACGGCGTGACTGCCAACCGCGAACAGCTGCGAGCCCAGCTTGGCCTGGCCAAACTGCAGGAAATGCCGGTAGAACAGGTGCCTGTGGTGCCAGCCACGTCAGCTCCGGCAACGGCTACCGGGGCCGGGCAACCAGCGCCGGCCCAGCCAGCCCCCAAGCCGTTCGACGGCTTGCGTTTTAGCTGGTAAGGGGAGCATACCGTGACCGACGTACGTCGTTGGATCTGGCTGGGCGTTGCCCTGCTGGTTGCCGTGCTGCTTTATAGCCTGCACAACATTCTTACCCCGTTCCTGGTCGGCATCCTGTTGGCCTACCTGGCTGATCCACTGGTCGACCGCCTGGAACGACTGGGACTGTCGCGCACCTGGGGCGTGGTGGTGGTGTTCGGCCTGTTCACCCTGCTGTTGATGGCCCTGCTACTGGTGCTCGTGCCGCTGTTGGCCAAGCAACTGTTGCGCCTGTACGAGCTGGCGCCACAGATGCTCGACTGGCTCGAGCAGGTGGCGCTGCCCTGGGTGCAGAGCCGCCTGGGCCTGGGTGACGGCTTCTGGAAGTTCGACAAGATCAAGGCTGCCATCGGCACGCACATGGGCCAGACCACCGATATCGTCGGCGCGCTGTTGTCCCATGCCACCGCCTCGAGCCTGGCGCTGATGGCCTGGCTGGCCAACATGGTGCTGATCCCGGTGGTGGGCTTTTATCTGCTGCGCGACTGGGACCTGATGATGGCCAAGCTGCGCGGCTTGCTGCCGCGCCAGCGTGAGCCGCAGGTAATGGGCCTGGCGGGCGAATGCCATGAAGTGCTGGGGGCGTTCGTGCGCGGGCAATTGATGGTGATGGTGGCCCTGGGCATCATCTATTCGGCCGGGCTGATGCTGGTAGGGCTGGAGCTGGGGCTGCTGATCGGCATGCTCGCCGGGCTGGCTGCCATCGTGCCGTACATGGGCTTCATCATCGGCATTGGCGCGGCCCTGGTGGCTGGTCTGTTCCAGTTTGGCGGCGACCTGTACCCGATGCTGGGTATCGTTGCGGTGTTCATGGTCGGGCAGGCGCTGGAAGGCATGGTGCTGACCCCTCTGCTGGTGGGCGACCGCATCGGCCTGCACCCGGTGGCGGTGATTTTCGCCATCCTGGCCGGCGGCGAGCTGTTCGGCTTTACCGGTGTGTTACTGGCGCTGCCGGTGGCGGCAGTGATCATGGTGCTGTTGCGGCATGTGCATGACCTGTACAAGGAATCGGACATGTATGCCGGGGATATCGACCCGGAGTTGTGATCCCGGGGGCACAGGTACTATGCATATCTGGAATCTGGCGCTCCCACAAGATTGCAAAGCCGCTCCAACTAGTGCAACTCGTTGATTTTACTTGCGCTATCCGCTGCCGCGATTGTGCGCCCCGCGCTGCGGGTATAGACTTTGCACATTGTTCACCAAAGGCCCCCTGCGGTTCTGTCGACCGCCCGCGAGCATGAAACCACCGATCCAGTTGCCCCTGGGTGTGCGCCTGCGCGATGACGCCACCTTCATCAACTACTATCCGGGCGCCAATGCTGCGGCATTGGGCTACGTCGAGCGGCTATGCGAAGCCGACGCCGGCTGGACCGAGAGCCTTATCTACCTGTGGGGCAAGCAAGGTGTTGGCCGTACCCACCTGCTGCAGGCCGCCACCCACCGTTTCCAGCAACGCGGCGAGCCAGCTGTCTACCTGCCACTGGCGCAATTGCTCGATCGTGGCGTAGGGCTGCTCGATTACCTGGCCCAGTACGAACTGGTGTGCATCGACGACCTGCACGTGATCGCTGGCAAGGCCGACTGGGAAGAGGCCATGTTCCACCTGTTCAACCGCCTGCGTGACAGCGGCCGGCGCCTGCTGCTGGCAGCCTCGGCATCGCCGCGCGAACTGCCGATCAAGCTGCCGGACCTGAAGTCGCGGCTGACCCTCGCCCTGGTCTTCCAGATGCGTGGCCTGTCCGACGAAGACAAGCTGCGCGCCCTGCAACTGCGTGCTTCACGCCGTGGCCTGCACCTCACCGACGAAGTCGGCCACTTCATCCTTACCCGCGGCGCACGCAGTATGAGTGCGTTGTTCGACCTGCTCGAACGCCTCGACCAGGCTTCCTTGCAGGCACAACGCAAGCTCACCATCCCTTTCCTCAAGGAAACCCTGGGCTGGTAACCCTGAAAACGCTGGGCCAGAGCGGCAAAACAAAAAAGTCACATCTTTTTCGATAAAATTTGCAAATGGCCATGATAGAGGGCATAGTTTCACCCTTCTAAAGGATTACAGACACGGTCGTGCCCATGCTGAAGCGCTTCGCACCCCTCGTGCCACTCGCACTCGTGACCCTGCTTTTTGGCTGCGCGGCCCAAGGCCCAGCTTCTCATTCAGAGCCGCAGCTCCAGGATCACACCCCGATCGCCGCACATTCGGCGTTCAAGGCCAAGGCCTCGTCCTCGTCGGTATTCGGCGAGCCCGAAGAGCTGGCCACCGAAGATGACCTGGAGGCCTTCTCCAGCAGCAAGCCTTACCAACTGCCAGCTCTGGCTGACAGCGTTCTCGAGCGCGGCATGTCGCTGATCGGCACCCGCTACCGCTTCGGTGGTACCTCGGAGAAGTCCGGCTTCGATTGCAGTGGTTTCATCGGCTACCTTTTCCGTGAAGAGGCGGGCGTGACCCTGCCGCGCTCCACGCGTGAAATGATCAACGTCGATGCCCCGAAAGTGGCCCGTAACAAGCTCAAGCCAGGTGACCTGCTGTTCTTCAGCACCAACGGCCGCGGCCGCGTCAGCCATGCCGGCATCTACCTGGGTGATAACCAGTTCATCCACTCCAGCAGCCGCCGCAGCGGTGGTGTGCGCATCGACAGCCTCGGTGACCGCTACTGGAGCAAGACCTTTATCGAAGCCAAGCGTGCCTTGGCCATGGCGCCGACCACCAATATCGCGCGCAACTGATAGCAAAATGATATATCCTGCCGCGGCGGCGATGCTTTGAAAAAAGCTCGCCGCCGTGCGCATTTATAGAAAGCGTCTAATCTAATTTCTCAACTCTTTTCGGCTGCGGCCCAGCGGTCTCAGACAGGATGTTCTGGCCATGGTAAAGATGGCGCGCTTCGCATTTCTCTCCCTGGCGGCCTTGCTGGCTGCCTGCTCCAGCCGTGCGCCTGCGCCGGCCCCTGTGGTACAGCCGCAGGTTACCTATAGCCAGCCCAGCCCTTCGCCGATTGCCGATGACGTGCTGATGCGTGCTATCGGCCTGGTGGGTACGCCTTATCGCTGGGGCGGCAACACGCCGGATTCCGGTTTCGATTGCAGTGGCCTGATCAAGTACGTCTACCGGGATGCTGCCGGCATAAGCCTGCCGCGTTCGACGCGTGAGATGATCGTCATGCGCGCGCCGACCGTGGATGCCAAGTCGCTGCAGTCCGGCGACCTGGTGTTCTTTGCTACCAGTGGCGGCTCGCAGGTCAGCCACGCCGGCATTTATGTCGGGGAAGGGCGCTTCGTGCATGCCCCTTCCAGCGGTGGCACGGTGCGTCTGGACTACCTGTCCAACAGCTACTGGGCCAAAGCTTACCTGCAGGCCAAGCGCGTCATTCCGCAAGGGCATCTGGCGCAGAACCCCTGAGGACAGTCGGGGCTTTGCTTACCCGCCAGACCACATTGCCGACATCATCGGCTACCAGCACGCCGCCACGCCCGTCGGTGATTACGCCGACCGGGCGCCCTTGGGCCTTGCCATGCTCATCCAGAAACCCGGTAAGCAGGTCCACCGGCTTGCCCGAGGGTTTTCCTGACGGGTCGAACGGCACGAAAATCACCTTGTAGCCACTGTGCGGCTTGCGGTTCCACGACCCGTGCTGGCCCACGAATGCCCCGTGTTCGAAGGGCGGGGGTAGCCCATTCGGTTCGGCGAATGCCAGCCCCAGCGATGCTGTATGTGGGCCCACGGCATAGTCGGGCACCAGCGCCTGGGCCACTTTTTCAGGCGCTGGCGGTTGCGCGCGCTCGTCCACGTGCCCGCCATAGTAGCTATAGGGCCAGCCATAGAAACCGCCGTCCTTCACGGAAGTGATGTAGTCCGGTACCAGATCGCTGCCGATCTCGTCACGCTCGTTGACTGCCGTCCATAACGCACCGCTGTTTGGCTCCCAAGCCAGGCCGTTAGGGTTGCGCAGGCCGGTGGCGAACAGGCGGTGCTGGCCGCTGGCTGGGTCCACTTCCCAGATCGCGGCGCGCCCCTGTTCCTTGTCCAGGCCGTTTTCGCCGACGTTGCTGTTGGAGCCGACCGTCACGAAAAGCTTCTTGCCATCGGGGCTGGCGATCACGTTCTTGGTCCAGTGGTGGTTGAGCGGCCCAGCTGGCAGCTCGACCACTGGCTGGCCCTCATTGCGAATTTGCAGGGCGCCGGGCTGGTAGTGAAAACGCAGTAGCCTGTCGGTGTTGGCGACATAGAGGTCCTTGCCTACCAGAGCCATGCCGAACGGTGAGTTGAGCTCTTCGATGAAGGTCGTGCGGATTTCAGCCACGCCGTCATGGTCGGCATCACGCAGCAGGGTGATCCGGTTGGCGCTGGGGACGCCTGCACCTGCCCGCTTCATCACCTTCTTCATCACCCAGCCGCGCAGGCCCTTGCCATCTTCGGGCTTGGGTGGGGCATTGGTTTCGGCTACCAGCACGTCGCCGTTGGGCAGCAGGTATAGCCAGCGGGGGTGGTCCAGCCCGCTGGCAAACGCTCTCACCTGAGTGCCTGGTGCTGCTTCGGGCTTGGCGTCTTTTGGCCAGCCCACTGCCGGGGCGATGTTCACGGTGGGTACGGCAGTCTTGACCGGAGCGGGCAGCTGGGGGTTGGGGCCACTGCCGTCGAGTACATCCAGCAGGGCGGTTTCGCCGCAGGCAGTCAGGCTGGCGGCCAATAACCAAGGCATCAGGTGTTTCATGGGCGGCGTCCTCCTAACAGGGCCTATGGAACTGAGAGGTTGGCGATATTCGCCAGGTTCCCGGCAACCATCCAACTGCCGTTGCCGTTGCCGTTGCCGTTGCCGTTGCCGTTGCTTTTGCTTCTAAGTGCGCGATAGTTCAGGCGCCGCCGATTGCGACTTCAGGAGGCCGGATGATAGGAGCCAGCGTTTTTTGGTTACTTTTTGTCGCGTTTGACAAAAAGTGACCCGCCGTAAGGGCGGAAAGGTGAGTAAGCGCCACCTTCGAAAATGAATGCTGAGCTCGCTGTTGATGCTCACGCTTGAAAGCGAAGAGCGAAGAGCGAAGAGCGAAGAGCGAAGAGCGGAAAAGTGCTGGTTTTGATCTCGCGCATAGTCCATTTACGATGGCGACGCTGACTCACCTTTTCGCCCTTACGGCGAGTCACTTTTTGTCAAACGCGACAAAAAGTAACCAAAAAACGCTGCGCTCCCATCATCCGGCCCCTACGCTGCGCTCCGGGGTTCCCTCGCGCCGGTCTTGCTCCCGGGAGTACGCGCTGCAGGCCCCATCCATGGGGCCTCAGCGCTTGACGGGCATCCATGCCCGTCACCTCCCTCCGCAAGACCTCTGCTCGGCCTCCTGAAGTCGCGAAGATCAAGATCAAGATCAAGATCAAGATCAAGATCAAGATCAAGATCAAGATCAAGAGCAAGAGCAAGAGCAAGAGCAAGATTTAGCAGGCGTTCTGTGGGAGATGGCCCAACCCTTGGGGCTGCGCTGTCGCGTAGATAACTGAAATTGCAAGCAATCCGCGTACCCTGTGGGAGCGGCTTTAGCCGCGAAGAATCCAACGCGGTGCCAGCCACCGCGTTGGATTCTTCGCGGGCACGCCCGCTCCCACAGAGGCCACGTCGCGCTTGCGAAACGAGTTCCAGTCCCGGCCTGCGCCGGAGTTGATTCAAGCCTGCTTGAGCAACAACGCCACCCCCGGGAAATACTGCCCCAGCTCGTTGTGCAACTTGCGATAGGCATAGGGGAAGTACCAGGCGATGGCACAGGCGGTATGCTTCTGCAGGTCGTCGACCAGGTCCTGCAGTTCCTCGGGGCTGGCGTGCTGGCCGGCCTTCCACGGGCTGATGAACAGCGCTCCGGCCTTCAACTGGCTAGGGTAGGCCACCTGGCGGGCGAGGGCGGCGGTCTGCTGCAGAGCGGCCGCCATGTCCAGCCGGGCGATTTTTGGCCAACGCTGGCTGACGCTGAGGTACAGCGCCTCGTCGGCACTGCTGATCGACAGGTCGCAGCGCCCTTCGTATTCGCCTTCATCGCGCTGCTTCTTGCCGGCAAACTGCTGCAGCGCCGCCAGCTCGGCCTGCCAGGCCGCTGCGGCAAGCAGCCCGGCATTGGTACCTGCACCATGCCAGTACGGCGCTTCGGCATCGCCGGCAAACTGGTTGAAGCGGTCGATGCAGTCGCCCCAGCGCTCCAGCGCCGGGGCAAGAAACTCCAGGCGCGGGTTGTTGATGATCTGGCCTCGCATGCTGCGCTCTCCTGTTGTCGTTGTGATCGCGTTCAGCTGAAAGTGATGGCTATGTGATATCACTGTATCCAGTGTGGCACAACCGGGTGAATTGGCCATTACCCGGGCGGTGCCTGTTCGGCTGCAAAGCGCCCCCCTCCGATTGACGCTCCCGGTGCAACCCTCTAACCTTCGCGCGTGTTTCAGGTGTCCTGCCAGCCCCGTCTGGGCAGGGTGAAACTGGGAAGCCGGTGGGTGCCAGCATGGCGCGATTCCGGCGCTGCCCCCGCAACGGTAGGTGAGTCGCGGCCGCGCAGGGCCACTGGGTGCCAGCACCCGGGAAGGCGCGCAGGCCTGGGCCCAGGCCCGCTCACAAGCCCGGAGACCGGCCTGATACTGCCAACGGCATCACGGAGGGTGATGCGCGGTGCACCGTGGCGAACGGCCACGGCCCCTGCGCGTTCTCCGTCTGCCCGCCTATTACCTGTCGCCGCGCGTTGCCGTGGCGCCAGCCAGCGGAGAACCCTGATGAGCGAATCCACCGAACGCGACGAACGCCACCTGGCGCGCATGCAGCGCAAGAAGGCAATCATCGACGAACGCATCGCCAACTCCCCCAACGAATGCGGCCTGCTGCTGGTGCTGACCGGCAATGGCAAGGGCAAGAGCAGTTCGGCCTTCGGTATGCTCGCGCGCGCTCTGGGCCATGGCATGCAGTGCGGTGTGGTGCAGTTCATCAAGGGCCGCAACAGCACCGGCGAAGAGTTGTTCTTCCGCCGTTTCCCCGAGCAGGTGTGCTACCACGTGATGGGCGAGGGCTTCACCTGGGAAACCCAGGACCGCCAGCGCGACATCGCCGCAGCCGAAGCGGCGTGGGCAGTGTCACGCCAGTTGTTGCAAGACCCGAACGTGCAGTTCGTGGTGCTCGACGAACTGAACATCGCCCTCAAGCACGGCTACCTCGACCTTGACCAGGTGCTGGCCGACATCCAGGCCCGCCCGCCGATGCAGCATGTGATCGTCACGGGTCGCGCCGCGAAACCCGAGATGATCGATCTGGCCGACACGGTGACCGAGATGGGCATGCTCAAGCACGCCTTCCAGGCCGGCATCCGGGCACAGAAGGGCGTCGAACTGTGAGCCAGCCGCGCCATTGCCCAGCCGTGCTGATCGCGGCACCGGCCTCTGGCCAGGGCAAGACCACCGTCACCGCCGCCCTGGCCCGCCTGCACCGCAACCTCGGCCGCAAGGTGCGGGTGTTCAAGTGCGGGCCCGACTTTCTCGACCCGATGATCCTCGAGCGGGCCAGCGGCGCGCCGGTGTACCAGCTCGACCTGTGGATGATCGGCGCCGAGGAAAGCCGTCGCCTGCTGTGGGACGCAGCCGGCGAGGCCGACCTGATCCTGATCGAAGGGGTGATGGGGCTGTTCGACGGCACGCCGTCCAGCGCCGACCTGGCGCGTCATTTCGGTGTGCCGGTGCTGGCGGTAATCGACGGCACGGCCATGGCCCAGACTTTCGGCGCCCTGGCCCTGGGCCTGGCACGCTACCAGGCGGACCTGCCGTTCGCCGGAGTCCTGGCCAACCGGGTAGGCAGCCTGCGTCACGCGCAACTGCTGGAAGGCAGCCTGACCGAAGGCCTGCGCTGGTATGGCGGTTTGTCTCGTGAGCGCGGTATCGAGCTGCCCAGCCGACACCTGGGGTTGGTCCAGGCCAGCGAGCTGAACGACCTGGATGCCCGCCTGGATGCCGCTGCCGAGGCGCTGGGCGCCAGTTGTGATGCTGCCTTGCCGCCGCCAGTGACCTTTGCCGAACCCGAGCCGCGAGCCAGTGCTGCGTCGTTGGCTGGTGTGCGCATTGGCGTGGCGCGGGACGAGGCCTTTGCCTTCACCTATGGCGCCAACCTCGACCTGCTGCGCAACCTGGGCGCGCAGCTTGAGTTCTTTTCGCCGCTGCATGACTGTGAACTGCCAGCAGTGGACAGCCTGTACCTGCCGGGCGGTTATCCCGAGTTGCACCACCAAGCCTTGGCCACCAACGCGCCGATGAGCGAGGCTATCCGTGCCCATCACGCCCAGGGCAAACCGTTGCTGGCCGAGTGCGGCGGCATGCTGTACCTGCTCGACGCCCTGACCGACGTGGCCGGCGAGCGTGCCGAGCTGCTCGGCCTGCTGCCGGGCGAAGCGACCATGCAGAAGCGCCTGGCGGCCCTGGCGCTGCAGGCAGTGGAGCTGCCGGAAGGCACCCTGCGCGGCCACACCTATCATCATTCGCTGACCAGTACCGCGCTGGAGCCAATCGCCCGTGGCCTGAGCCCCAACGGCGGGCGGGGCAACGAAGCGGTGTACCGCCTAGGGCGGCTGACGGCTTCCTACGTGCACTTCTACTTCCCCTCCAACCCGGATGCGGCGGCGGCGCTGTTGCGACCATGAACGAACACGCCTACAGCGACGCCGAGCGCGCCGCGATCTACCGGGCCATCGGCGAGCGCCGTGACATGCGCCATTTCGCCGGTGGCGAGGTGGCCCCGGAACTGCTGGGCCGCCTGCTGGCCGCCGCGCACCAGGCGCCAAGTGTCGGGCTGATGCAGCCCTGGCGCTTCATCCGCATCACCCAACGCGACCTGCGCGCCCGTATCCAGGCCCTGGTGGAAGCAGAACGGGTGCGTACCGCCGAAGCCTTGGGCGAACGCTCCGACGCCTTCATGAAACTGAAGGTGGAGGGCATCAACGACTGCGCCGAACTGCTGGTGGCCGCCCTGATGGACAACCGCGAGCCGCATATCTTCGGCCGCCGCACCCTGCCGGAAATGGACCTGGCCTCGCTGGCCTGCGCCATCCAGAACCTGTGGCTGGCAGCCCGTGGCGAAGGCCTGGGCATGGGCTGGGTGTCGCTGTTCGACCCGCAGGCGCTGGCGGCGCTGCTAGGCATGCCGGCCGGGGCCAAGCCGGTCGCGGTGCTATGCCTGGGGCCGGTGACCGAGTTCTACCCGGCCCCGATGCTGGTGCTGGAAAACTGGGCCGAGGAACGGCCCTTGAGTGAAATGCTCTTTGAGAACCAATGGGGAGAGCGCCAATGAGCGTGGCCTTGCTGACCGTGGCCGGCGTGGCCCTGGATGCCTTGCTGGGCGAACCGCAGCGGCGCCACCCGCTGGTGGCCTTCGGCAATATGGCCAGTAACCTCGAGCGCCGCCTGAATGCCGGTGGGCGCGGCTGGCGCAGCCACGGGGTGAGCGCGTGGTTCCTGGCCGTGGTGCCGCTTACCCTGGTAGCGCTGATCCTGTCCTGGCTGCCGTACATCGGCTGGCTGGTTGACGTGCTGGCACTGTACTGCGCCGTCGGGCTGCGCAGCCTGGGCGAACACGTGTTGCCGGTGGCCAGTGCCTTGCGCCAGGGCGACCTGCAGGAAGCGCGGCGCCGCGTGGGCTACCTGGTCAGCCGCGAAACCCGCGAGCTGGACGAGCCCGCCGTTGCCCGGGCTGCCACCGAATCGGTGCTGGAGAACGGCAGCGACGCGGTATTCGCCGCGCTGTTCTGGTTCGTGGTGGCCGGCGCGCCGGGCGTGGCGCTGTACCGCCTGAGCAACACCCTGGATGCCATGTGGGGCTACCGCAACGAACGCTTCGAACGCTTCGGCTGGTGCGCGGCGCGCGTCGACGATGTGCTCAACTATATTCCCGCCAGGCTGGTGGCGTTGACCTACGCGCTGCTGGGCAAGACCCGCCTGGCCCTGGCCTGTTGGCGCAAGCAGGGCCCACTGTGGGACAGCCCCAATGCCGGGCCGGTGATGGCCGCCGGTGCTGGCGCGTTGGGGGTGGAGCTCGGTGGCCCGGCGGTGTACCACGGCGAACTGCATGAGCGGCCACGCCTGGGTGACGGGCCAATGGCCGACGCCGACGCCATCGAGCGTGGCTGGAGCCTGGTGCAGCGCGGCGTGTGGCTGTGGCTGCTGGTGATCTGCCTAGGGGCCTATATCAATGCTTGAACACGGAGGCCGCCTGCTGCGGGCGGTACGGCAATACGGCATCGCCCGTGAGCAGTGGCTCGATCTGTCCAGCGGCATTGCGCCATGGCCTTTCCCGATTCCACCGATTCCCATGGAGGCCTGGGCTCGCCTGCCGGAGACGGAGGATGGCCTGGAGGACGCCGCGCGCGCGTATTACGGCGTCCGCCAATTGCTGCCGGTGGCCGGTTCCCAGGCTGCGATCCAGGCTTTGCCGCTGTTGCGCGCAGCCGGCCGGGTTGGGGTGCTGACGCCGTGCTATGCCGAGCACCCATACGCCTGGCAACGGGCGGGGCACCAGTTGCTGGAACTGGACGAAGAGCAGGTCGAGGCGACGCTCGACAGCCTCGACGTGCTGGTGCTGGTCAACCCCAACAATCCCACCGGCCGCCGGGTGCCGCGTGAACGCCTGCTGGATTGGCACGCACGCCTGGCCGCCCGTGGTGGCTGGCTGCTGGTCGATGAAGCGTTCATGGACAACACCCCGGCGGATGGCGTGGTCGATTGTGCCGAGCGCCCGGGGCTGATCGTGCTGCGCTCGTTCGGCAAGTTCTTCGGCCTGGCCGGTGTGCGTCTGGGGTTCGTTGCCGCCGAACGCAGCCTGCTGCTGCGTCTGGCTGAGTTGCTCGGCCCTTGGACCGTCAATGGCCCGACCCGGGTGCTGGCCCAGGCCAGCCTGGCCGACTACGCCGCCCAGTGTGTGCAGGTCGAGCGCTGTGCTGCCGCCAGCCAGCGGCTGGCTATGCTGTTGCGCAGCGCCGGCCTGGCGCCCAGCGGCGGTTGCGACCTGTTCCAGTACGTGCGCAGCGAGCATGCTGCGCAACTGCATGACTTTCTCGCCCGCCGCGGCATCCTGGTGCGCCTGTTCGAGCAGCCGGCGGCGGTACGCTTTGGGCTGCCTGCCTGTGTGGCGGACGAACAGCGCCTGGCCCAGGCCCTGGCGGCTTATAAAAAGGAAACGGCATGACCACCCTCATGGTGCAAGGCACCACCTCAGACGCCGGCAAGAGCACCCTGGTGACCGCGCTGTGCCGCTGGCTGTTGCGCCAGGGCGTCGGCGTGGTGCCGTTCAAGCCACAGAACATGGCACTGAACAGCGCGGTGACCGCTGATGGCGGTGAAATCGGCCGGGCCCAGGCGGTGCAGGCCCAGGCTTGCCGGCTGGAACCGCACACCGACATGAACCCGGTGCTGCTCAAGCCCAACAGCGATACCGGCGCCCAGGTGATCATCCATGGCCGTGCTGTCACCAGCATGAATGCGGTGGCCTACCACGACTACAAGGCCATCGCCATGCAGGCGGTACTAGCCTCGCACCAGCGCCTGAGCACTGCCTGGCCGGTGGTGATGGTCGAAGGCGCGGGGTCGCCGGCGGAGATCAACCTGCGTGCCGGTGACATCGCCAACATGGGCTTTGCCGAAGCGGTGGACTGCCCGGTGATTCTGGTCGCCGACATCAATCGCGGTGGCGTGTTCGCCCATCTGGTAGGCACGCTGGAGCTGCTGTCGCCCAGTGAGCAGGCGCGGGTCAAAGGCTTTGTCATCAACCGCTTCCGCGGCGACATCGCCTTGCTGCAGCCGGGGCTGGACTGGCTGGAGCAGCGCACCGGCAAACCGGTGCTGGGTGTGCTGCCATATGTCACTGACCTGCATCTGGAGGCCGAAGACGGCATCGATGTGCGCCAGGGGGCGAAGACCGAGCGCGTGCTCAAGGTGATCGTCCCGGTGTTGCCGCGTATCAGCAACCACACCGACTTCGACCCACTGCGCCTGCACCCGCAGGTGGACCTGCAGTTCATCGGCCCGGGCCAGACGATCCCGGCCGCCGACCTGATCATCCTGCCGGGTTCCAAGAGTGTGCGCAGTGACCTGGTACAACTGCGTGAACGCGGCTGGGACAAGGCCATCGACCGGCACCTGCGTTATGGCGGCAAGCTGATCGGTATCTGCGGTGGCCTGCAAATGCTGGGCCGCGAAGTGCATGACCCGCTTGGTCTTGAAGGGGCCGCTGGCTCCAGCCCGGGGCTTGGCCTGCTCGATTACGCCACGGTGCTCGAAGCCGAGAAGCAACTGCGCAACGTTGCCGGCACACTGAGCCTCGAAGCAGTCCCGGTTGCCGGTTATGAAATTCATGCCGGCGTCACCACGGGGCCTGCCTTGGAGAGGCCTGCCGTACAACTTGTCGATGGCCGTTGCGATGGTGCTGTCAGCGCCGATGGCCAGATAGTTGCTACCTATCTGCACGGCCTGTTCGAAGGCAGCCAGTCGTGCGCGGCGCTGCTGCGCTGGGCTGGCCTGGAGGATGTGCAGACCGTCGATTACCAGGCCCTGCGCGAACGCGATATCGAGCGCCTGGCCGATCTGGTGGAAAAGCACCTGGACACCGCGCGGTTGCGCCAACTCTGTGGGGTGGCCTGACATGCTCAACCTGATCCTCGGCGGCGCCCGCTCGGGCAAGAGCCGCCTGGCTGAACAGCTGGCCTGCGCCAGTGGCCTGCCGGTGACCTACATCGCCACCAGCCAGCCGCTGGATGGTGAAATGAACGAACGTGTGTTGCTGCACCGCCAGCGTCGCCCCGATGACTGGGGGTTGGTCGAAGAACCCCTGGCCCTGGCCGCGGTACTGCGCGCCGAAGCGGCCGAAGGGCGCTGCCTGCTGGTGGATTGCCTGACCCTGTGGCTGACCAACCTCCTGATGCTCGAAGACGACCAGCGCCTGGCCGAGGAGCGTGATGCGCTGCTGGCCTGCCTGGAACAGTTGCCGGGCACGGTCATCCTGGTCAGTAACGAAACCGGCCTGGGCATCGTGCCCATGGGCGAGCTGACCCGGCGCTATGTCGACCTGGCCGGCTGGCTGCACCAGGCCGTGGCTGAGCGCTGTCAGCGTGTGGTGCTGACGGTGGCAGGGTTGCCCTTGATGTTGAAAGGACCTGCTTTGTGAGGGTGGGGGTGGGTTCAAGATTGTATCGGGGCGTACAGGTGCCTGCCTTGGGTTGTGTGGCGCCTGGGAGATCGAGCGCCGCCCGCGCGGCGCTTCGCGGCACAAGGCCGCTCCCACATCTGTTTCGGGCCAGTTACTCCTGTAAGGTCTCCTCTATCCGCCTTGTTTGTTCCATTCGATATCGAAGGGGTGCAGTTGCTCTTCATCCATCTCCAGCCATGCACCAAGGCTGCAACCCACCTGGCACAGGAATAATTGGCCCGAAACAGATGTGGGAGCGGCCTTGTGCCGCGAAGCGCCGCGCGGGCGGCGCTCGATCTCAAGAGCGCAGAAGATCTCCAGCCAAGCACCTGCCAGCCCCACCACGCACTAATAACCCCCATTACCCAACCCGAACAGGCCCATGACCATGACCCAACCCTGGTGGCAAACCCCCTGCCAACCCCTCGACAACGCCGCCATGGACCAGGCCCGCGCCCGTCAGCAGCAGCTGACCAAGCCTGCCGGTTCGCTCGGCCAGCTGGAAGGCCTGGCCATTCAGCTGGCTGGCCTGCAGGGGCGTGAGCGGCCAACGCTGGATCACGCCGCAATCAGCATATTTGCTGGTGATCACGGTGTGGTCGAGGAAGGCATCTCGGCCTACCCGCAAGCGGTGACCGGGCAGATGCTGCGCAACTTCGTCGGCGGTGGCGCGGCGATCAGCGTGCTGGCGCGCCAACTGCAGGCAAGCCTGGAAGTGGTCGACCTGGGCACCATCGACCCGCACCTGGAACTGCCTGGCGTGCGCCATCTGCGCCTGGGCGCCGGTACCGCCAACTTCGCCCGCCAACCAGCGATGACCGAGGGCCAGCTGCAGGCCGCTCTGCAGGCTGGTCGCGATAGTGCCCTGCGCGCCGCCGAACAGGGTGCGCAGCTGTTCATCGGTGGCGAGATGGGTATCGGCAACACCACGGCTGCGGCAGCCCTGGCCAGCGTCCTGCTGGGCTGCCCGCCAGCTGAATTGAGTGGCCCGGGTACCGGCCTGGACCGGGCCGGGGTGCGGCACAAGGCCGAGGTCATCGAGCGAGCGTTGAACAAGCATGGCCTGTGCGCCGACGATCCAGTGCGGGCTCTGGGCTGTGTCGGTGGTTTCGAGATCGCTGCCTTGACCGGTGCTTACATAGGCTGCGCGCAGGCGGGTATCGCGGTGTTGGTGGACGGCTTCATCTGCAGCGTCGCCGCGCTGTTGGCGGTGCGCCTCAACCCGCAGTGCCGGGCTTGGCTGCTGTTCGCCCACCAAGGTGCAGAGCCTGGGCACAAAGCCTTGCTCGACGCGTTGCAGGCCGAGCCGTTGCTTGCCCTGGGCCTGCGCCTGGGCGAGGGCAGTGGGGCTGCCCTGGCCGTGCCACTGTTGCGCCTGGCGTGTGCGTTGCACGGGCAGATGGCGACCTTCGCCGAGGCTGCGGTGGCGGACCGCCCGGCATGATCCTCGACCTGCTGCGCCATGGTGAAACGGAGCAGGGCGGCCTGCGTGGCAGCCTTGATGATGCCCTGACCGACAAGGGCTGGGCGCAGATGCGTAGCGCCGTGGCCGAGGCCGGCCCGTGGGAGGTGCTGGTCACTTCGCCGCTGCAACGCTGTGCGCGTTTTGCCGAGGAACTGGGCGAGCAGTTGAACTTGCCCGTACAGCGCGAGGCGGCGTTTCAGGAGCTGCATTTTGGTGACTGGGAGGGCCGTAGTGCGGCGCAGATCATGGAAGACCAGGCAGATGCGCTGGGGCGCTTCTGGGCGGACCCATACGCGTTCACGCCGCCCAATGGCGAGCCGGTCGAGGCGTTCGCCGAGCGTGTGCTGGCAGCTGTCGAGCGCCTGAAACGTCAGCATGCCGGCAAACGTGTCCTGTTGGTCACCCATGGCGGCGTGATGCGGCTGCTGCTGGCCCGTGCCCGTGGCTTGCCGAGGGCGCAATTGCTGCAGGTTGAAGTCTGCCACGCTGCATTGATGCGACTGGTGCCGGGTGGCGACGGCCAGTGGGTCGAGGGGCGCTGAGATGTTGCCGTTGTGGATTGCCTTGCAGTTTCTCAGTAGCCTGCCGGTGAGTCTGCCGGGGATGCCGGCCCCGCGCGAGGTGGGGCGTTCGCTGCTCTGCTACCCGCTGATCGGGTTGCTGTTCGGCCTGTTGCTATGGCTGGCCAGCCATTTCCTACAAGACACGCCGGCGCCGCTGCACGCGGCCGTGCTGCTGACATTGTGGGTCTTGCTCAGTGGCGCCTTGCACCTAGATGGGCTGGCGGACAGTGCCGACGCTTGGCTGGGCGGTTTCGGTGACCGCGAACGTACTCTGCAGATCATGAAAGACCCGCGTAGCGGGCCAATTGCCGTGGTCACTCTGGTGTTGGTGCTGTTGCTGAAGTTCTGCGCCTTGTGGGTGCTGGTCGAGCAGGGTGTCGGTGCGCAGTTGCTACTGGCACCGTTGATCGGGCGGGCGGCAATGCTTGGGCTGTTCCTGAGTACGCCTTATGTGCGACAGGGTGGTTTGGGGCAGGCGCTGGCCGAGCACCTGCCCCGGCGTGTGGCCTGGTGGGTGTTGCTGGGTTGTGTGCTCTTCTGCCTGGTCCTGGGCGGGTGGATCGTGGTGCTGGCGTTGGCAGTGTTTGCCTGGTTGCGGCACCTGATGTGCCGGCGCCTGGGTGGGACTACCGGCGATACCGCTGGTGCAATGCTGGAATTGCTCGAACTGGCCGTGGTGCTGGGGTTGGCGTTGGGCCTTGCTCAACTCTAGAAGGTGGCGCGATCCCTGTGGGAGCGGGCTTGCCCTAATGCCAGTCAGTTAAGCGATTTGGGGCCGCTTTGCGGCCCATCGCCGGCAAGCCAGGCTCTCATAGAACAACACATGACTCATTGGTTCAGTGAGGTTCTGTAGGAGCAGCCTTGTGCTGCGAAGAGGCCGGTACTGACAAAGCCTGTCTGTTGCTTGTGCCGGCCTCTTCGCAGCACAAGGCTGCTCCTACAAAGGACGCGTCAAACGAGCGATATTTGTTCTCTGCGCGACAGCGCAGCCCAAAAGGGTTGGGCGATCTCCCACAGGTACGGCGCAGACCTCAAGATTTTCGCGGTCCCTGTGGGAGCCCGGCTTGCCGGCGATGGGCTGCGCAGCAGCTCCAATGAGAGACCGCGCAAGCAGGATGTTTCTGTAGGGGCTTTCTGAGCCCAACGTGCCGGCAAATTCCTGAAAAAACTCAGCAAGAAGCGGCATCTAGTCACTGGCGTATGCTTGCCCCTCCGCTAACTGTCGAGGAGTGTTCGCACCATGCGTCATGTCATTCTCGCCGCGCTGTTGTTGGCCATGGGGCCTGCTGCCATGGCAGCCGATCTCATGGCTTTCTGGAACACTCCCCGCCATGGCGGCAACAGCTTCAACCGGCTGCCACCTGACCAAGCCTACTTCGACGCCTTGAGCGGTTATGGCGCGACCTGGGTGCGGCTGTCCTACGATAAATGGCAGCCGGCGGAACGCGATTTCCTCCTCGGCGATGCCGATGCCTACCAAGGCCTGCCTGCCGCCGACCTAGCCACGCTGCGAGCCACCCTCGACCGTGCCCATCAGGCCGGCCTCAAGGTGGTCATCGCACCGCTTTCGCTGCCCGGCATGCGCTGGTCGCAAAACAACCACGGCCAGTTCGACGACCGTCTCTGGCAAGACAAGCGCTACTGGGTGCAGGCTGCGGCCTTCTGGCGGGATCTGGCGCGTGAGCTGAAAGGCCACCCGGCCATCGCCGCCTACAACCTGGTCAATGAGCCCGCCCCGGAGAAGCAAGGTGGCCTGGCCGAGCATGCCGACCTTGGGCAAATGCAGCAGTGGTATGCACGGCAGCAGGGCGGTGCGCGTGATCTGCCCGCCCTGTATCGGCAACTGATAGCGGCCATTCGCGAGCAGGACGCGGATACGCCGATCATGCTCGATGCCGGCTGGTTCGCCGCCGCTGACGCTTTCGGTTACTGGCCGGCACCTCTGGAAGACCAGCGGGTGCTATACAGCGTGCATATGTACGAACCCTATCTGGTGACCAGTGCACCGAACATGACGCGCAAGCAACCCATCGCCTATCCCGGCCCGGCACCGTTCGCAGGGCAGACACAGCGGTGGGATGGCCAGCGTGTGGCGCAATACCTGCGTCAGCCGCTGGACTGGGCCGAGGCCATGAAGGTTCCCCGCTCGCGCCTGGTGGTGGGCGAGTTTGGCTGCATGCGCAGATTGCCGGGGTGCCGGCAATACCTGGAAGACGTGCTCAGCGTGCTCGATCGCCACCGGTTGCACTGGGCCTTCTACAGCTTTCGTGAAGATAGCTGGGATGGCATGGACTACGAACTGGGCTCGGCCAAGGTGCCGTGGCGCTACTGGCAGGCCATCGAGCAGGGCGCTGCAGACCCGCTGCCGCGCAAGGCTACGATGGAGTTCGAGCCGATTCGCAGGCGCTTGAACCCGGGCTGACGTGGTGGGCAGTCGTGAAATCTCTTGCAACACACATGAAGCGGGTATATACACGTATCCATGTTGACCAGTGAATGCATCTGCACCCATCTGCGTCGGGCCGCCCGTGGGGTGAGCCGGCATTACGACGAGGCCCTTGCCGGCTTTGGGGTCAATGTCGCCCAGTTTTCCTTGTTGCGTCATCTGCAGCGGCTCGACCGCCCCAGTATCACCACGCTGGCAGAGGCCATGGGCCTGGAGCGCAGCACCTTGGGCCGCAACCTGCGGGTGCTGGAGGCTGAAGGGCTGGTGGCCTTGGTCGATGGCGACGACCAGCGCAACCGCGTGGTGCTGCTGACCGAGGCCGGTACGCAGCTGCTACGCGCTGCTCATCCTGCCTGGGAACAGGCCCAGGCCGAACTGGTGGAACGGCTGGGGGCAGGGCAGCGGGATGAACTGGTGCGTTTGCTGGATCAACTGGCTTGAATTGATACGACGATATGCGGGTATATACCCGTAAAACCTTGCGATGTGCTGGAGATAACGACAATGACTTCGGTGTGGCGAACCAGCGGGTGGGTATTGGTGGGGGCAGCGTTGATCCTGGCGCTATCCTTGGGGGTGCGGCACGGCTTCGGCCTGTTCCTGGCGCCGATGAGCGCCGACTTCGGCTGGGGGCGTGAGGTGTTCGCCTTTGCCATTGCCTTGCAGAACCTGATCTGGGGGCTTGCGCAGCCGTTCGCCGGCGCCCTGGCTGACCGCCTGGGCGCGGCGCGGGTGGTGATCATTGGCGGTATTCTCTACGCTGCCGGGTTGATGCTGATGGGCATGGCCGACTCGGCCTGGTCGTTGTCGCTGAGTGCCGGCTTGCTGATCGGCATCGGTCTGTCCGGTACCTCGTTCTCGGTCATCCTCGGTGTGGTCGGGCGTGCCGTGCCGGCGGAGAAGCGCAGCATGGCCATGGGCATTGCCAGCGCTGCCGGGTCTTTCGGCCAGTTCGCCATGTTGCCGGGCACCCTCGGCCTGATCCAGTGGTTGGGCTGGTCCGCAGCGTTGCTGGTGCTGGGGCTGATGGTGGCGCTGATCGTGCCTTTCGTGGGCCTGCTGCGCGACCGCCCGTTGCCCAGTCATGGTGCCGAACAGACCTTGGGCCAGGCCCTGCGCGAGGCGTGCTCGCATTCCGGCTTCTGGTTGCTGGCGCTGGGCTTCTTCGTTTGTGGTTTCCAGGTGGTGTTCATTGGCGTGCACCTGCCGGCCTACCTGGTCGACCAGCACTTGGCTGCGACCACCGGCACTACGGTGCTGGCGTTGGTAGGTCTGTTCAATATCGTCGGTACCTTCACCGCCGGCTGGCTGGGCGGGCGCATGTCCAAGCCGCGCCTGCTGACCGGGTTGTACCTGCTGCGTGCGGTAGTGATCGTGCTGTTCCTCTGGGCGCCGGTGACTGAATTCAGTGCTTACCTGTTCGGCATCGCCATGGGCCTGCTGTGGCTGTCCACGGTGCCACTGACCAACGGCACCGTGGCCACGGTGTTCGGCGTGCGCAACCTGTCCATGCTTGGCGGTATCGTCTTCCTGTTCCACCAGCTGGGCGCCTTCCTGGGTGGCTGGTTGGGCGGGGTAGTGTATGACCGTACCGGCAGCTACGACCTGGTCTGGCAGATTTCCATCCTGCTCAGCCTGCTGGCCGCCGCCCTCAGCTGGCCCGTGCGCGAACGCCCGGTCGCCCGCCTGCAGGCCCAGGCCGCATGAACCGCTATCTGGCTCGGGGGCTACTGGCCGTCGCCGCCTTGTTACTGCTGGCGCTGGTGTGGTGGGGCTGGCACAAGGGCGGGATGGCGTTGATGCAGCTGGGCATGAGTGTTTGTTAGGCGCTACCCTGCAAGTTCGAGGATTGTCTTGCAGGAGAAACGAGTCATGCGTGCACATTGGTTGACGGTGCCGGTGCTGGCCCTGCTTGCCAGCGCATCGAGCTGGGCTGCTGATTGCCCAGCGTTGTTGCAGGGCAGCCTGCCGGAGCTGCGTGGCAAGGGGCAGGTTGACCTGTGCGAGCGCTTTGCCGGCAAGCCGCTGGTGGTGGTGAACACGGCCAGCTATTGCGGTTTTGCGCCGCAGTTCGAGGGGTTGGAGGCGACGTACAAGGAATATCACGAACAAGGCCTGGAAATGCTTGGCGTGCCGTCCAACGACTTCAAGCAGGAAGATGCGGACAGCGAGAAGACCGCCAAGGTCTGCTATGCCAACTACGGTGTCACTTTCACCATGACCAAGACGCAGCCGGTGCGGGGCACGGATGCGATACCGCTGTTCGCTGAACTGGCCAGCCAGAGCAGTGCGCCGAAGTGGAACTTCTACAAGTACGTGGTGGATCGCAAGGGCAAGGTGATCGGCAACTTCTCCAGCCTGACCAAGCCGGATGATCCTGCGTTCCGGGCGGCGATCGAAAAGGCCATTGCCTCGCAGCCATAACCTGGCTGCTCTTGCTCTTGCTCTTGCTTCGGCTTTTGCTTCTAAGCGCGCGATAGTTCAGGCGCCGCAGATTGCGACTTCAGGAGGCCGAGCGAAGGGACTGCGTAGGGAGGTGACGGGCATGGATGCCCGTCAAGCGCTGAGGCCCCATGGATGGGGCCTGCAGCGCGTACTCCCGGGAGCAGGCCCGTAGCGAGGGAACCCCGGAGCGCAGCGTAGGGGCCGGATGATGGGAGCCAGCGTTTTTTGGTTACTTTTTGTCGCGTTTGACAAAAAGTGACCCGCCGTAAGGGCGGAAAGGTGAATAAGCGCCACCTTCGAAAATGAATGTTGACCCCGTTGTTGATGCCCACGCTTGAAAGCGAAGAGCGAAGAGCGAAGAGCGGAAAAGTACTGGTCTTGATATCGCGTATAGTCCATTTACGATGGCGACGCTTACTCACCTTTTCGCCCTTACGGCGAGTCACTTTTTGTCAAACGCGACAAAAAGTAACCAAAAAACGCTGCGCTCCCATCATCCGGCCCCTGCGCTGCGCTCCGGGGTTCCCTCACTCCGGCCTTGCTCCCGGGAGGACCGCGCTGCAGGCCCCATCCTGGGGCCCAGCGCTTGACGGGCATCCATGCCCGTCACCTCCCTCCGCAAGGCCTGCGTTCGGCCTCCTGAAGTCGCGAAGATCAAGATCAAGATCAAGATCAAGATCAAGGTCAAGATCAAGGTCAAGAGCCGAAGCAGGGGGCTTGGCTTGGTTTCGGGTTACTTCACTTTGCATGCACCGTAATCGCCACCAACCGCACTACCACCGGCCTGACCATCAACACACATACGAACGCCACAGGCATCGCCAACTGGTACGCCTTCAGCACATTGTCGAGGTATTCGGGGTTGACCCCCGCATTCGCTGCAGTGATCACGAAACACATCAACAGTGCCATGATCGACGACATGTAGAAGGCAAAAACGTAGGGCGTGGCGCCCGGGTGCAATTTGCGTCGGCTGCGTGCCTGGGGCAGGTTGCTCATGCGAACTCCTGAAAGGTGAGTAGAGGCGCAGGTTAGCAACGCACCTGGCAGCAGCTGTAGACCAGTCGTATTGAGTTCTTTATAAAGAGATTCTTACGAATCCAAGGGCTCAGCATGGACCTGCTCAATGCCATTCGCAGCTTCATCAAAGTGGTCGAAGCCGGCAGCATAGCCGCCGGTGCCCGCAATCTGGGCCTGAGCCCGGCCGCGGTCAGCCAGAACCTGGCTCGTCTGGAAGGCCATTTGCAGGTTCGCCTGCTTAGCCGCACCACCCGCAGTATGGCGCTGACGCCCGCCGGGACACAGTATTACGAGCGCGTCAGGCACATCGAGCGCGACCTGGCCCTGGCCGAACAGGCCGTCACAACCCCCGACAGTGAACCCCAGGGGCGACTGTGCATTGCCTCGACGTCCGCCTTCGGTCGTCACGTCCTGGCCCCCTTGATACCCGCGTTCAGTGCCCGCTACCCACTGCTTTCGATAGAGTTGATAACGACTGATCGCCGGGTCAACCATGCTCGGGAAGATGTGGACGTGAGCCTGCGCATTGCCCCGCAACTGGAAGACCAGTTGCTGGCCTGGCATATCGCCCGTATCCCGTTCATTTGCTGTGCCTCGCCCGGTTACCTGCAAGACGCCGGCGTGCCGGCCACGCCCGAGGCCTTGCGTGACCACCGCTGCCTGGTGTTCCGCTACCCGGTGGACGGGCGCTTCCTGCGTTGGGGGTTCATGCGCGACGGGCTGCGGTTCGAGGCAGAGTTCGGCAGTGTCCTGATAAGCGACGACATCGATGCCCTGACCCAGATGGCACTGCACGATGGCGGCATCACCCGCTTGGCCGAGTTCATCGTACGACCGCACCTGGCCGCTGGGGCGCTGGTACCGTTGTTCGAATACAGCGATAGCGGCCAGGCCTATGCCCAGACCGAACCGATGGATATCTACCTGTGCCTGGCCGACCGCTTCGCCATGACCACTAAAGTGCGTGTGTTCATGGACTACCTGCGCGAATGCCTGGGCGACAGCTGGCAGGTGCAGGCATGAAAAACCGCCACGAGGGCGGTTTTTCATGTAACGCGTACGAATCAGAAGCGGTAGGTAAGGGATGCACCGATACCGTGAGCACTGTTCTCATACTTGGCCTGATAGGTGCCTTTCAATGCCTGTTGTGTCGGCGAGCCCGACACATTGTTGACCTTGGTATCCTCTTCCCACAGGTACGAGTAGGCAACATCGATGGTCATGTCATCGTTCGGGCTCCAGCCGGCACCAAAGCTGACCGCTTTACGATCGCCAGTTGGAATACGTGGCGAGCGATCGTGGTTGTTGGTGGGTGACTGATCGACCGAGAAGCCTGCACGCAGGGTCCATTCCTTGTTCACCTTGTAGGCCGCACCAATGGCATGGGCCCAGGTGTCATGCCAGTTCTGCTCTTCGGTGATGGTCTGCAGCGGGTAACCCGCCGGTGCTTCGTTCTTGACAACGATGCTCTCCAGGCGGCTCCATCGGGTCCAGGTGCTACCCGCATACAGTGTCCAGTGGTCATCCAGCTCATGGGTGACCGAAAAGTCCACCGACTCTGGCGTCTTGATCTTCAGGCTGGCGTCGAATTTGCCGCTGAGACGCGCAACACTAACCGGATAGGAAACACGGGTGTCGCCTTCAAGCTTGTAGTCGACCATCGAGTGATAGGTCAGACCCAGACGGGTGCGGTCTGTGGCTTGTACGAGAATGCCAATGTTGTAACCGATCGCGGTGTCGTCGCCCTTGATCTTGATTTCTCCATCTGGGCCTCCGCCCAAGAACGAAGGGGCGGACGCGCTGTTCAGGTTCGAACCCAGTTCACCCTTGATACGGTTGATGGTCGGGCCAAAACCGATCGACACCTTGTCGTTGAAGGCATAGCTGATGGTTGGCTGGAAGGTGACAACCTCGACCTTGCTCTTCTTGCCCCAGTAGCGTGCCGCATCGTCGCTGCCGTAGTCGGTGATCAGGCCGTATGGCACGTAAACACCGAAACCGACGCTCCAGTGATCATCGATCGGCTTGACGTAGTAACCCATGGGTACGCCCACGACCGGGACCATGTCGCCATCGGTTTCCCCCCCGAAATTGCTACCACGACCCGAAATATCAGACTTGGCAATCACGGCCGCGCCACCCACGGTGACTTGCTCGCGCTTGAGGCGCGACATGCCTGCAGGGTTGCCATACACAGTGCTGGCATCTTCGGCAGAAGACGAGCGTCCCGCAAAACCGGTTCCCATGCCGCTGATACTTTGTTCGTTCAGCGCAAAACCTGCGGCGAGCAGTTGGCTGGAAGCAAGTGCAACGGCTACGCCGAGGGAGGCTTTGAGCATTACTTTTTTCATTATTAGAAAACTCCTTGGGATCTCCGGGGCGAAAAGCTACCAACAAATCTCCCGCCGCGCTATAGCCTCAATCGCAGGAGATAGAGCTGTTTTGTAGGACAATCCGACCAAAATTCCCTTTTTTCCGGGCACGCTGTAGGACGCGTCTCAAGATACCTGTGGCAATCTCTGATCTATGCAGGTATGCCAGGCATGGGTGAAGTCACGCAGGCGACCTTGGGGGTTGAAAATCTGTCGCCAGATCCGCGCCAGTGCGAGAAGGTCATCTGCGGCAGGTAGTGGCGTGGCCTGCTCTTCGACGAGCATCCAGGCAATGGCGGTGGAGTAGCGCAGGTTGACGGTGAGTTCCAGGTGCGGGCCGCCGAGGAAGGCGTGCTGGCTGGCCAGGCCGCGGACCAGGCTGGCCAGGTCGGGGTCACGGGCAAGGTAGTCGTCCCAGATAGCCTGGTGACGGTGTTCGCCGATGCGGTACAGGCCATGCCCACGTCGGTCGTGTAAAGCCGACCCCAAGGCCGACTGGCTGGCGGCGATGCCCAGCAACAAGGCTTCGGCGCTGGCGCAGTGACGGTTCAGGTAGACCAGGGTGGGTCGGATCACATACTGACACAATTCATTCGCCGCGATACCCATGATGCCCTCGAGCAGTTAGGGGCCGGACGGGCGCTGGAGCTTGGCAGCTGGTGAGTGATCAGGCCCGCCGGAAGCGGTAAGCACCGCTCGAGTTGAAGTCTAGTGTGATAATCGTGGCGTAAAGGGCTGTTTTTAAATCGATTACTGCCTGACGTGCCGGGCTATATGCCGTAAGGCAATTACGCCAGGGACATTCAGGCAGGCTTGCGATTGGATGATTCAGCGCTTGAATACCGCAGTATTCGCCGCTCACGCGGTAAGCGACTGGCGGGTTCGGGCAATGACCGCCTGCAGTGGTTCACTACGGCTGTACTGTTCAGGGTACAGGCGCTCGGTGTGGCAGGCGACGCCGTGTTCGTCTACCAGGGTGAAGCTGAAGCTACCCTTGCGAGGGGCAACGATAAGGCACTTCAACGGCGAGAAGGCCTGGGAGAGGGTGCCAATGGCAGCCTGAATCTGATGATGAGTTTGCATATTGTTGGAGGTTCCTGCTTTAAACACGGGGGTTATGATCCGTGCATGATAGAAACGTTCCAGTGACGCCTTTATTAAGGGACGAACGAACCTGACTGGAACAGGGCAGCCAGAGGGGGCGCAATCAAAGGTGGGCGCTTGGGCTGACTGGTAGGTACTTCAGAAGGCAGGCAGCACGCCGGGGCCAAGGTTCTAGGCCGTCGGGGTGGGATCCTGATCAATCTGTCACGTGATTCGTGCTTGAACAGCGCGAGGGCTGGCGAGTGAACCATCGAATGGGCCGGTCCTGGTTTCAGCAGCACCACTCTTGGGGGGAGCGGGTTCTGCAAGGACGCTTGAGGCCAGAATTGACTTTCAGCTTGGTACTAACGGAGCGAACCTTACCGAAAAGAAAGGCGCTTGGCAAGCATTTCATACTTGTTCAGATGAGCCGAGCAGTATGGCGCGTATTTATCCTGCTGGGAAGAGGGGGGGAAAGGCCCGCATCCTGCCTGATGTACCGATTTCGTGCACTCAAATGAAGGGTTATGGTGCACTTGTTCACATTCGGGGCAGCGCTTGCAACTGCCCGGCAACATGCCGCGACAGCTTCGCCAATGCCTTGACTGAGCGGTTAAGTCAATGAAAAAAAACACTATTTTTAGCTGGTGAAAAAATCGTCAGTTTGAGCGAAAGCCCCAAATCATGGGGGTTTGAGGGGGATGGGAGGGGGTTGTCCACCGAGTTATCCACAGGAACTGTGGATTGTCCCGGGCACTTGCTCTAGGACGGGCGTGCCAGCAATACAGTGATCTGTCTGACAATCGACATGCTCCGGGACACCTATTGGTTATCCGCTTGAAAACGTCAAGAAAAGATCGCTGAATTTTTTTTTCAATCCTCCGGAAATCCCAAGGTCAGGGCGCTAAAAAAAGCGTAGAGTGGCGCGCCTTTCGAGTTGCCAAACCTGTTGCTCATGAAGTTTCGCGGTAAACACCTCGCCGGCCCCGCTGCATCGACGCCTGCCCCTCCCCCCAAACGTTTCTCCCTCAAAGTAGCCTTGTGGCTGCTCGACAACCCGCGCCTGGGTGACAAGCCGCAGGTCAAGCACCTGGCCGGGCACCTGTTGAAACAGCCGGCGCGCCAGGGCGTGGTGGTGGCGCAAAGCCGTCTGGGGCAGATGCTGTGCCGCGATTGTGGCAATGCCCGTGACCGGCGTATTGGCCATGAACTGCTGCGCCAGGCTGCCCGTGCCGGTGATCGACGGGCACAACTGGAGTATGCGCGGCTGTGCCAGCACAGCGAGCCGGAGCAGGCGAGGTACTGGCTGGAACTGGCGGCGGGGCAGGGGTCGCAAGAGGCGCGGCGGCTTCTGAGGCAGTGGTTTCCTGCCTGAGGTGTGTTGCCAGCACTGGCCTCTTCGCGGGTAAACCCGCTCCCGCCGGAATAGCTATACCTCGGATACTGTGCAATTCCTGTGGGAGCGGTTTTACCCGCGAAGAGGCCGGAACAGGCAACACATCGCTCAGGCTGATAAGCTGCGCTGCATTCATCCAGGATCATTCGGGGTAAGCATGACAGTGGATCTGGCCAGCATTCTGCTGGGCTTGGTGGCAGGTGCCTTACCCTGCCTGGGTTGGGTCATGCAGGTGCAGCGCCGCCAAGGCGCGCGGCAAGGCGAGCAGGCCTTGCTCGAAGAGCGCCTTAATGCTGCCCAGCTAGCCCAGGCCGGCCTGCAGGCGCAACTGGACGCCAGCCGCGACGAGGTCAGCGACCTCAGCGAAGCCAACACCGTCAAGCAGACCCAGCTGGCCGCCCAAGGCCGTGAGCTGGAACTGCTGCAGATCGAACGCGACAATGCCCGGGACGCCGCCCATGCCTGGAACCTCGAGCGTGCCAACCGCGAAGCCGAGCTGCGCCGCCTGGAAGCCCAGAGCGCACGTCTGGAGGCCGAATTGCGCGAGCAGCAGGAAAGCCACCAGCAGCGCCTGGAAGACCTGCAGGAAGCCCGCGACACCCTGCGCGCCCAGTTCGCCGACCTGGCTACCAGGATCTTCGACGAGCGCGAACAGCGCTTCGCCCAGACCAGCCAGCAACATCTCGGTCAGTTGCTCGACCCACTCAAGGAGCGCATCCAGGCCTTCGAAAAACGCGTGGAGGAAAGCTACCGGCAGGAAGCCCGCGAGCGTTTCTCGCTGGGCAAGGAGCTGGAGCGCCTGCAGCAACTCAACCTGCGCCTGTCCGACGAAGCTACCAACCTGACCCAGGCCCTGAAGGGGCAGAAAACCCAGGGCAACTGGGGGGAGCTGATCCTCGAACGGGTGTTGGAGCATGCCGGCCTGGAAAAGGGCCGCGAATACCAGACCCAGGTCAGCCTGAAAAGCGCCGACGGCGAGCGTTTCCAGCCCGATGTGCTGATCATGCTGCCTGGTGACAAGCAGGTGGTGGTGGATGCCAAGGTCAGCCTCACCGCCTACCAGCAGTTCGTCGCCGGTAATGACGAGGCCGCGCTCAAGCAGCATGTGCAGTCGCTGCGCAGCCATGTCAAAGGCCTGTCGAGCAAGGACTACAACCGCCTCGAAGGCCTGCACAGCCTGGATTTCGTGCTGCTGTTCGTGCCGATCGAGGCAGCCTTCTCGGCAGCCCTGCAGGCCGAGCCGAACCTGTTCCAGGAGGCCTTCGACCGGCAGATCGTAATCGTCAGCCCGACCACCTTGCTGGCTACCCTGCGGGTGATCGACAGTCTGTGGAAGCAGGAACGCCAGGGCCAGAACGCTCGCGAGATCGCCGAGCGCGCCGGCTGGCTGTACGACAAGTTCGTGCTGTTCATTCAGGACCTGGACGAGTTGGGCAACCGCCTGCAGCAGGTGGACAAGGCTTATGCTGCGGCGCGTAACAAGTTGTGCGAAGGGCGCGGCAACCTGGTCAGCCGCAGCGAACAGCTGAAGCTGCTGGGCGCCCGTGCCAGCAAGAGCCTGCCGGCCGACCTGCTGGAGCGGGCGATGTCCGATGAGGCGTTGCCGGACGAAGTACTTACTGAACCAGGCTCAGATGGCGATTGAGCATGGCGCGCAGGGCCGCCGGCTTCACCGGCTTGGCCAGGTAGTCCAGGCCAGAGGCATGCACCATGGCGATGGTTTCCTTGCTGCCATCGGCACTGATCACCACGCCCGGCACCGGCTCGCCCAGGCGCGCCCGTAGCCAGCCCATCAGCCCGGTTCCGGTCTCGCCATCGTCCAGGTGGTAGTCCACCAGCGCCAGGTGCGGGCGCATGCCCTTGGTCAGCAGGGCTTCGCATTCAGCGCGGTTGCGCGCGGTCCACACCTGGCAACCCCAGCGGCTGAGCAGGCTGTTCATGCCGATCAGGATGCTGTCTTCGTTGTCCACGCACAGCACCTGCAGCCCGGCCAGTGGCTGGCCACCCTGTTCCACTGGAGCGCTGGGCGCCGGGGCGGCCTGGCGGGCAATCGGCACGCTGACCCGGAACACCGTGCCCTTACCCGGCCACGAGCGCACTTCCAGCCTGTGCCCCAGTACCCGGCAAAGGCCGTCGGCAATCGCCAGGCCCAGGCCCAGGCCTTTTTCGGCGCGGGTCTGGTGGCTGTCCAGGCGCTTGAACTCCTGGAATATCACCTGCAGCTTGTCGTCGGCGATGCCCGGCCCACGGTCCCACACCTCCAGCCACAAGCGTTCGCCCTGGCGCCGTACTCCTAGCAGGATCGGGCTCTTGCCATAGCGCAGGGCGTTGGTCAGGAAGTTCTGCAGCACTCGGCGCAGCAGCTTCATGTCGCTGTCCACCCGCAGGCGGCTGCCGCGCAGGCGGAACTCCAGGCCTTTCTCGGCGGCCAGCACCTTGAACTCGGCGCCCAGGGTATCGAACAGCTCGTTGAGGGCGAAGGGCTTGGTATCCGGGGTGATCTTGCCGTTTTCCAGGCGCGAGATGTCCAGCAGGTCGCTGATCAGCTCTTCAGCCGAGCGCAGCGAGCTGTCCATGTGCTGCACCAGTTGCCGGGCCTCTTCGTTCATGCCTTCGGCCTGCTGCGACAGGGCTGCGGAGAACAGCCGCGCGGCGTTCAGCGGCTGCATCAGGTCATGGCTGACTGCGGCCAGGAAGCGGGTCTTGGACTGGCTCACCGCTTCGGCATGGCTCTTGGCTTCGGACAACGCCTGGTTCAGTTGCGACAGCTCATGGGTGCGTTCCGCTACCCGTTGCTCCAGGCCTTCGTTGGCGTCGCGCAGGGCCTGCTCGGCTTCGCGGAACGGGGTGATGTCGGTGAAACTCATGACGAAGCCGCCGCCCGGCATCGGGTTGCCGATCAGTTCGATCACCCGGCCATTGGGGAACAAGCGTTCGGAGGAATGCGCACGGCCTTGGCGCATCCAGTGCAGGCGCCGCGCCACATGCACCTGCGCTTCGCCCGGGCCGCACAGGCCGCGCTCGGCGTTGTAGCGGATAATGTCGGCAATCGGCCTACCGACGCTGATCAACCCGTCGGGATAGTTGAACAGCTCCAGGTAGCGGCGGTTCCAGGCCACCAGGTGCAGGTTCTGGTCGACTACGCTGATGCCCTGGTTGATGTTCTCGATGGCCCCTTGCAGCAACGCGCGGTTGAACTGCAGCACCTCGCTGGCCTCGTCGGCGATACGCACCACGTCTTCCAGCTGCATGTCGCGGCCTTCGATGGCGGCCTTGACCACGGCGCGGGTCGACGAGGTGCCGAGTACACCGGCCAGCAGGCGTTCGGTGTGTTCGATCCAGTCGCCGTCGGCGTTCTGGTTGGGGTTGAAGCCTTTGCCCTGGCGGTAGGCGAAGCGGATGAAGCTCTGTCGGGCGCGCTCCTCGCCGACAAAGCGCGAGGCCAGGGTCAGCAGGTCATCGATCTGCACCGCCAGCAGCGGCTTGCTGCTGGGCCTGGCGCTGGTCTGCTGGCCGATGAAACGGCCGGCCTGCCAATGCTCGGAAACCCGCGTGCGCGACAGCACCGAGACCCAGGCAAACAGGGTGAAGTTGCCCGTCAGCGACAGCACCACGCCCTGGGTCAGCGGGCTGATCGGCAGGTTCAGCGGGTTGCCGTGCAGCCACGCCAACCCTGGGAACAGCTGCAGCGACCAGCCCACGCTGTGCGCGGCAATCGGCAGCACCAGGGTGTAGAACCACAGGAATATACCGGCAGCCAGGCCGGCGAACACGCCGCGCCGGTTGGCCTGCTTCCAGTACAGCGCACCGAGCATGGCCGGGGTCAGCTGGGTCACGGCGGCAAAGGCGATCTGGCCGATGGTCGCCAGGCTGGCGGTGGAGCCCAGCAGGCGGTAGCTGACATAGGCCAGCAGCAGGATCACCACGATGGTCACCCGGCGCACCGAAAGCATCCAGTGGCGGAACGCCTCGAACGGCCGCTCGGCGTTGGTACGGCGTAGCAGCCAAGGCAGCAGCATGTCGTTGGAGACCATGGTCGACAGCGCCACGGCCTCGACGATGACCATGCCGGTGGCCGCCGAGGCGCCGCCGATGAATGCCAGCAGGGCCAGGCTCGGGTGTGCCTCGGCCAGCGGCAGGCTGATGACGAACGAATCGGAGATTACCGTGCCCGGCAGCAACATCTGCCCGGCCAGGGCAATCGGCACCACGAACAACGCGGCCAGCGCCAGGTACATCGGGAACACCCAGCGCGCCAGGCGCATGTCCTGGGGTTCGATGTTTTCCACCACGGTGACGTGGAACTGCCGTGGCAGGCAGATGATCGCCATCATCGCCACAGCGGTCTGTACCACCATCGACGGCCAATTGATGGTCTCTTGCCAATAGTCCTGCAGGTGGACCGATTGGCGGGCCTGGCTGAACAGGTCGTCGAAGCCGTCATACAGGTTGAAAACGACGAAGATGCCCACGGCGAGGAAGGCCAGTAGCTTGATCAGGGATTCAAAGGCAATCGCCAGCACCATGCCACGGTGGTGTTCGGTGACGTCCAGGCTGCGGGTACCGAAGACGATGGCGAACAGTGCCAGTACCAGCGACACCACCAACGCGGTGTCCTGCACGCGGGTGCCGGTGGCGTCGGCATTGGCGCCGATCAGCAGGTTCACGCCCAGCACGATGCCCTTGAGCTGCAAGGCGATGTACGGCAGCACACCGACCAGGCAGATCAGCGCCACTACCACCGCCAGGGACTGCGACTTGCCGTAGCGCGCGGCGATGAAGTCGGCGATCGAGGTGATGTTCTGTTGCTTGCTGATCAGCACCATCTTCTGTAGCACCCAGGGTGCGAAGATCAGCAGCAGCACCGGGCCCAGGTAGATCGGCAGGAACGCCCAGAGCTGTTCGGCGGCCTGGCCGACCGCGCCGAAGAAGGTCCAGCTGGTGCAGTACACGGCCAGCGACAGGCTGTACACCCAGGCACGCAACTTCGGCGGCAACGGCGTGCTGCGGCGGTCGCCATAGAAGGCGATGGCGAACATGATGGCCATATAGGCCAGGGCGACCACGGCGATCAGCCCGCTGGACAACGACATGAAGACTCCGAAGCAAAAAGATAACGCGGTCCCGATCAATCAGTCTGGCACGCAGGTGCCGCTTCGTCAGCGCAGACGATGGTCGCAGTGGCAGGTGGTCGCAGGGTTCTCTTCAACCTGTGCCGGCCCTTTCGCGGGTGAACCCGCTCCCACAGGTACTGCACAGGCTTCGAAAGCGGCGCTGCCCCTGTGGGAGCGGGTTCACCCGCGAAGAGGCCAGCAGAGCAGGCATCATCCTTTACGGGTACCCAGCCAATAAAACACCCCCGCCAGTATCACCGACAACACCAGCAGGTAGAAGATCGCCCCCGGCCACAGATGCACAAGGGCAAACCCAACCAATACCGGCCCCAGCGCTGCACCGAGGTTGGACAGGTTCTGCGCACCGTAATACACCCCACGCAAGTGCTCCGGCGCAATCAGGTCGATGAACATGTACTCGGCCGGGATCACGATGATCTCGCCCAGGGTGAACACCAGCATCGCCAGGCACCACGCCAGTGCCGAACCGGCCATGGCAAAGCCCAGCAGCCCGGCGATGAACAGGCCCATGCCGGCCAGCAGCCAGGGCATCAGGCGCTGGCGGCTGATGCGCCGGCCGATCAGGTACTGCAGGGCGATCACCGTCACCGCGTTGGTGGTGACCAGGTAACCGACCAGGCGCGCTGCCTCGGCCGGGCTGCTGGTCACCACCAGGTACTGCGACAGGTAGGCGGTGAACTGGCCGAACACCACTGCGCTAAGCACCCCGCCCAGGGTGAAGCATACCAGCCGCCGGTCACGGGCCAGCCCCAGCGCCACCTGGCCAAAGCCGGCCCCGGGCGTGTCCGGCGCACTGGCCTGCAGGCTGCGGTCACCCAGGCGCCAGTAGGCCAGGCACATACCGAGGCCGAGCAGGGCAGAGGCGATGAACGGCATATGGTCGTTCAGCTCCAGCATGACCACACCCAGCAGCGGGCCAGCGGCGTAGCCGACGTTGCTGAGGGTATACTTGATGGCGAACACTTCGGCCCGTTCCTCCACCGGCAGCAAGGCGCAGAAGCCTGCCTTGGCGGCGATGTCGACCACTGCCAGGGCCAGGTTGATCAGCACCAGGCAGAGGAAGAACAGCAGCGCCGAGCGGCTTACGACCGCGCCGACGAAAGCCAGGGCAAACAGCAGGGTGCTGGCGCTGACCAGTGTGTGGTTGCGCAAGGTATCCACCAGGTGACCGCCATACAGGCTCAGCAGCGAGGCGATGATCAGCGCGCCACCGATCAGCAGGCCGATCTGGCTGATCGGCAGCTGGAAGTTGTCGGCCAGGTACACCACCAGGTAGGGCAGGGTAAGAGCGCGTGCGACAGTGAGGGTGAAGGTGGTGGTAAGCAGCAGGCGTACGGTGTGCGGGTAGCGTTTTATAGCGGCGAGCATGACCACATCCTTGTTGTTCTGTTTTGCCGGGGCCAGCATATGCCAATAGAGGCCTGCTGCGCAGGCCTTTCGCGGGCGCGCCCGCGAAAGGGCCGGTACAGGCCTCCAAAATCCTTGAGCGCTTGCCAGCCAGCGCATTTCCCATGCAGATTTGTGGCTTGTCGCGCCCGGCGCGCCTCCAATTGAAAAGCCCTCAGGACCAAGGACGATGAGTCACTCCTCGCAATTCACCTTGCTCGGCAAGCGGCGTTTCCTGCCGTTTTTCATCACCCAGTCGCTGGGTGCCTTCAACGACAACCTGTTCAAGCAGTCGCTGATCCTGGCGATCCTGTTCAAGCTCAGCCTGGGCGACGGTGACCGTTCGATCTGGGTCAACCTGTGCGCCCTGCTGTTCATCCTGCCGTTCTTCCTGTTTTCGGCGCTGGGCGGGCAGTTTGGCGAGAAGTTCGCCAAGGACGCGCTGATCCGGGCGATCAAGCTGGCCGAGATCGTGATCATGGCGGTCGGTGCGCTCGGCTTCATCACCAACCACCTGGCTCTGATGCTGGTGGCGCTGTTCGGCATGGGTACCCACTCGGCGCTGTTCGGCCCGGTGAAGTACTCGATCCTGCCGCAGGCCCTGCGCGAGGAAGAACTGGTCGGCGGTAACGGACTGGTGGAAACCGGTACCTTCCTGGCCATTCTCGCCGGCACTATCGGCGCCGGGGTGATGATGTCGGCCGACAGCTATGCCGCCGTGGTGGCCGGCGGCGTGGTCGGTACCGCCGTGCTGGGCTATCTGGCCAGCCGCTGGATCCCACGGGCCGCTGCCGCCTCACCGCAAATGCCGCTGGACTGGAACATCTTCAGGCAGTCGTGGGCGATCCTGCGCATGGGCCTGGGGCAGCCGCCGGCGGTGTCGCGCTCGATCGTAGGCAACTCGTGGTTCTGGTTCGTCGGTGCCATCTACCTCACGCAGATTCCGGCCTACGCCAAGGACTGGCTGCACGGTGATGGCACGGTGGTGACCCTGGTTTTGACCTTGTTCTCGGTGGGGATCGCCCTGGGTTCGCTGCTGTGCGAGCGGCTGAGCGGGCGCAAGGTGGAAATCGGCCTGGTGCCGTTTGGCTCGTTCGGCCTGAGCCTGTTCGGCCTGCTGTGGTGGTGGCACTCCGGCGATGTGCCGGCTGCGGCGGCGCCACACGATTGGCTGGCGCTGTTGGGCATGGGCCAGGCCTGGTGGATCCTGCTGTCGATCGTCGGCCTTGGGGTGTTCGGCGGCTTCTATATCGTGCCGCTGTATGCACTGATCCAGGCTCGCACGGCCGAAGACCAGCGCGCCCGGGTGATCGCTGCCAACAACATTCTCAATGCCCTGTTCATGGTGGTGTCGGCAGTGCTCACCATCATCCTGCTGGGTCTGGCCGAGCTGAGCATCCCGCAGCTGTTCCTGGTGGTGTCGCTGCTCAACATCGCGGTCAATGCCTATATCTTCAGGATCGTGCCCGAGTTCACCATGCGCTTCCTGATCTGGCTGCTCAGCCATTCTATGTACCGCGTGCAGCATCGCGACCTCGAGCGTATCCCCGACGAAGGCGCGGCACTGCTGGTGTGCAATCACGTGTCGTTCGTCGATGCGCTGCTGCTGGGCGGGGCGATCCGCCGGCCGATTCGCTTCGTCATGTACTACAAGATCTACAACCTACCGGTGCTCAACTTCGTGTTCCGCACCGCAGGCGCCATCCCGATTGCCGGGCGCAACGAAGACATGGCCATCTACGAACGTGCATTCGCGCGCATTGCCGAGTATCTGGCCGATGGCGAGCTGGTGTGCATCTTCCCCGAAGGCAAGCTGACCGGGGACGGCGAAATCGATGTGTTCAAGGGTGGCGTCAACCGCATACTCGAAGAAACCCCGGTGCCGGTAATTCCATTGGCCTTGCAGGGGTTGTGGGGCAGCTTCTTCAGCCGTGACCCGGCCAAGGGCTTTTTCAAGCGCCTGTGGTCGCGGGTGACCATCGTGGCGGGCGCCGCCATCCCGGTAGAGGCGGCGCAGCCAGAGGCGTTGCGTGAGCAGGTCAGCCGCTTGCGCGGCAACCTGCGCTAGGGGAGGGGGTTAGCTGGCGCTGACTTTCAGGCCGACCAGGCCGGTAACGATCAGCGCCACGCTGGCCAGGCGTACCAAGGCCATGGACTCACCGAACAGGATGATGCCGGCGATCACCGTGCCGACGGCGCCGACTCCGGTCCAGATGGCATAGGCGGTGCCCAGCGGCAGCTCTTTCATGGCCAGGCCCAGCAGGCCCAGGCTGATGGCCATGGCGGCGACGGTGAGTACGGTGGGCAGTGGCTTGCTGAAACCGTCGGTGTATTTCAGGCCGACGGCCCAGCCGACTTCGAACAGGCCGGCGAAAAACAGGATGACCCAGGACATGGTACGTCTCCATCGTTGTAAATGATGGGGCCGTCCCCGGAGTGGTCACGCGGTGCGTCGTGAGGTCGTCCTCACAGTGGGTGCCATGGTGCACATATGCAGCCCTCTGGGCAAGCTTGTGCGGGCCTCTTCGCGGGTAAACCCGCTCCCACAGGAATCTCCACAATTTTCATGCCTGTGCAGTACCTGTGGGAGCGGGTTCACCCGCGAAAGGGCCGGCACTGCCAAAAAATCACTTCAAGGCCAGCACCGGCATTTCAAAACACATCAGACCCCTTGCGGAATCTCCTCGCCACCCAGCGCCTCGAACAGCACCGGCAGGAATTCGGCAAAGGTCATCATCATCAACTGGAAGCTGGCATCGAACTGCTGGGCAGCCTCATCGCCACCGTCCTGCTCGGCCTGCTCCTGCAGCAGCTCTTCGAACTTCAGGCGCTTGATCACCATCTTGTCATCCAGGATGAACGACAGCTTGTCCTGCCAGGCCAAGGCCAGCTGGGTGACCACCTTGCCAGTGCTCAGGTGCAGCTGGATTTCCTCGCCGGTCAGGTCCTGGCGCTTGCAGCGCACGATGCCGCCATCTTCGGCGGTGTCGCGCAGTTCGCACTCGTCCAGCACATAGAAGCCTTCGGCAGCCTCTTGCGACTTGACCCATTCGGTCATGGTGGCAACCGGTGCGATTTTCACGGTGGCCGGGCGCACCGGCAGCGAGCCCATCACTTCACGCAGGGTAGACAGCAGGTCTTCGGCACGCTTGGCGCTGGCCGAGTTGACCAGGATCATGCCCAGGCGCGGGGCGATGGCGGCGAAGATCATCGAGCGGCGGATGAACGCGCGCGGCAGGAAGGCCTGGATGATCTCGTCCTTGATCTGGTCGCGTTCCTTTTTATAGACCTTGCGCATCTGCTCGGTCTCGATCTCTTCGACCTTTTCCTTCACTGCGTCGTTGACCACGCTGCTGGGCAGTATGCGTTCTTCCTTGCGCGCGGCAATCAGCAGGTACTCGCCGCTGACATGCACCAGGGGAGCGTCTTCGCCCTTGCCGAACGGCGCGACGAAACCATAGGTGGTCAGCTCCTGGCTGGCGCAGGGGCGGGCCGGCTTGCTGGCCAGGGCCGCTTCCAGCGCTTCAGGCTCGAACGGGACTTCCTGGGTCAGGCGGTAGGTCAGCAGGTTCTTGAACCACATGAGGGGCAATCTCTCCTTAATGCATAAGGCGCGCATTATTCTCCGAGCGGTGCTCTCAGGCCAACCCTGTCGGAGTGCCAGTAGCGGTTGCTGGACGTAAAGATGCGCGTAGCAACGCTAGGTCTTTGAAAGGCATGAGTTTTTTTTTGAAAAAAGTTTAAAAAGTGCTTGCCAGGATACGGGGCCGCCCGTAGAATGCGCGCCACACCGAGACGAAGGGTGATTAGCTCAGCCGGGAGAGCATCTGCCTTACAAGCAGAGGGTCGGCGGTTCGATCCCGTCATCACCCACCACTCGATGTTTAGCGCAGCGGTAGTTCAGTCGGTTAGAATACCGGCCTGTCACGCCGGGGGTCGCGGGTTCGAGTCCCGTCCGCTGCGCCATATTTCACTTCCAGGGCCTACTGAACACCCGGAAGTTACAAAGAAAGCGACCTTAGGGTCGCTTTTTTTGTGCCTGCGATTTGGTGGTTTGCCGAAATTTGCAAAAAGTTGGATAAGTGCTTGCCAGAGCGCCAAGTCGCCCGTAGAATGCGCGCCACACCGAGAGACATGGGTGATTAGCTCAGCCGGGAGAGCATCTGCCTTACAAGCAGAGGGTCGGCGGTTCGATCCCGTCATCACCCACCACTCGATGTTTAGCGCAGCGGTAGTTCAGTCGGTTAGAATACCGGCCTGTCACGCCGGGGGTCGCGGGTTCGAGTCCCGTCCGCTGCGCCATATTTCACTTCCAGGGCCTACTGAACACCCGGAAGTTACGAAAAAAGCGACCTTAGGGTCGCTTTTTTTGTTTCTGCTTGTACTACAGGGCCTTTACGGGAATGCAGATATCGCAGCTGAACTCACCCGTTTGAGGATTGAATGCCGTCGCTGCATAAAACCTCTCAAAACACGGCCGGTCGTCACATTGCAGGCCGTTGGACGGTATCCACTCGCGGATCAGCCGCGTCCAGGCGTCAGCTATGTTCTCCACCTTCCCTTTGAAGCTCGAAACCGCATAGCGACCACCCGGCAGGGTCTGAATGTCTGCCTGACCGCTGGTGACAAAATCGGCTGGTACCTCAACGCAAGCATCATAGCGGCACTTGTTGGCTGGCGTGATGGACGGATCGTCATAACCGATTCCGAAGCAAGCTCCTTCGCTGAAGCCGTGTGAGTGCATCCATGGCGCCATTGTGCCGCGCCAGAATTCGCCGATCGCGGGGCCGTAGGGACCGATCAAACGCTGGTATGCGACTCGCGTTCTAGGTAAGTCGATGATGCGAACATTCATGGCGGTATCCTTTGCCGACCGATAAGAGACGACAGAATCACCGAACGCAGTCTCGTGTGTCTGATTCATATTGCTGAAGGCCTGACCAGGATTGCTCTCTCCCTCAGCGGGGTGCTGCCCGATGGCGGCCACCAGTGCTGCCGCTCGGTGGGGAGTGTTGGCCCGCCAGTCCGATGGCGTACAGCCAAACTTGAGTTTGAAGGCCCGCGCGAATGCCTCACCCGAATTGAAGCCAGTAGCCAGGGCGGTCTCCAGCACTGTTTCGTAGCTGCCGCAGGAAAGACGGAGTGCTGCTTTCTCCAGCCGTCTGCGCCGGATGTAGTTGCCCAGGGTCTCGCCCATCCATGCAGCGAAAATCCGGTGAAAATGAAAGCGCGAAAAATTGGCAATTTCGGCTAATTCCGCGCCATCCAACGGTTGCTCCAGGTGAGCATCGATATAGTTGAGTACACGATTCATGCGTCGTGTGTACTCAGCGCGGGATGCCTGAGCGGCAGGTTCGGTCGTCATAATGCGGAGACAATATTCTCAGATCAAAAAGCAGTGGCTCAGTAGTGTGAGCTGAGTAAACCTCTTCCAGCATTGAAAATGCCAGTCTTCCCGCTGCCATGATAGCGAATGTGCTCCAGCATGGCGCCAGAGTGCCCGCGTGTGCCATTGCATGGTGCACTGCCTGTGCCGGCCTCTTCGCGGGCAAGTCCGCTACCATAGGTGCAGCACCGCTCTCCGGCTTTGCGATATCCCTGTGGGAGCGGGCATGCCCGCGAAAGAGCGGCACAGCTGGCCCATAAATTGCTGTATCACCTGCATCAAGGGCTATCAACGTCGACAGCCCACGCATCTCACGACAACGGCGCCGTGTTGCCCCGCTTGCAAAGCAAGCCAGGCAGCCGGCGCCTTTTTGCGTTTCCCACAGGAGCCCGCCCATGACCAACAGCGAAGTGCGCAGCGTCTGCCCCTACTGCGGCGTCGGTTGCGGCATCGTCATGAGCGTTGCCGATGGCAAGGTCGGCAAGATCGGCGGCGACAAGCTGCACCCCAGCAACTTTGGCCGCCTGTGCACCAAAGGCCTCACCGCACACCTGCCGCTGACCGCCGCCGGACGCATGGAAGATGCCTATGTGCGCCAGCAGCGCAGCGAGCAGCCAGTGCGTACCGGTATCGACCAGGCCATCGCCGCTGCCGCCAGCCGCTTGCTCGGCATCATCGACCAGTACGGCCCGGACGCCGTGGCGCTGTACGTTTCCGGGCAACTTTCGCTGGAGGCCCAGTACCTGGCCAACAAGCTGGCCAAGGGCTTTATCCGCACTCGCCACATCGAGTCCAATTCGCGCCTGTGCATGGCCAGCGCCGGCAGCGGCTACAAGTTGTCGCTCGGTGCCGACGGGCCACCCGGCAGCTACCAGGATTTCGAGCACGCCGACGTATTCCTGGTGATCGGTGCCAACATGGCCGACTGTCACCCGATCCTGTTCCTGCGCCTGCTCGACCGGGTGAGGGCGGGCGCCAAGCTTATCGTCGTCGACCCGCGGCGCAGCGCCACCGCCGATAAGGCCGACCTGTTCCTGCAAGTGCGTCCCGGTAGCGACATGGCCTTGCTCAACGGCCTGCTGTACCTGTTGCAGCGTAACGGCCACACCAACCCCGACTTCATCGCCCGCCACACAGAAGGCTGGGACGAACTACCGGCTTTCCTCGACGACTACACCCCTGAACGCGTGGCCGCCATCACCGGGCTGGCCGAGTCCGACATCATCCGGGCCGCTGAGTGGATCGGCAGCGCCAGCAACTGGATGAGTTGCTGGACCATGGGCCTGAACCAGAGCATCCATGGCACCTGGCACACGAATGCGATCTGCAATCTGCACCTGGCCACGGGCGCCATCTGCCGCCCCGGCAGCGGGCCGTTCTCGCTGACCGGCCAGCCCAATGCCATGGGTGGCCGCGAGATGGGCTACATGGGCCCAGGCCTGCCAGGCCAGCGCTCGGCGCTGGTAGCGCAAGACCGTGCCTTCGTCGAGCAGCAGTGGCAACTGGCACCGGGCAGCCTGCGCAGCGAAGGCGGCGAGGGTACGGTGGCGCTGTTCGAGCAGATGAAAAGTGGCGAAGTGAAGGCCTGCTGGGTTATCTGCAGCAACCCGGTGGCCAGCGTCGCCAACCGTCAGCAAGTGATCGATGGCCTGCGCCAGGCCGAGTTGGTGATTACCCAGGATGCCTTCCTCGACACCGAGACCAACCGCTACGCCGACATCCTCCTGCCGGCCGCGCTGTGGGCCGAAGGCGAGGGTGTGATGATCAACAGCGAGCGCAACCTCACCCTGATGCCACGCGCTGTCGAACCACCCGGGCAGAGCCTGCCTGATTGGCAGATCATCGCCCGGGTCGCCTGCGCCATGGGCTACGCCGACGCCTTCGATTACCCCGATGCCGAAGCGGTGTACGAGGAGCTCCGCCGCTTCCACAACCCGGTGACCGGCTACGATCTGCGTGGCATCGGCTATGCCGAACTGCGCGAACAGCCGCGCCAGTGGCCCTGCGCCCCGGGCCGCGACAACCCGCGCAGCCCGCTGCGATATTGCAACGACGGCAGCAGCCAGGCGCTGCTGCACGATGCCCAGGGCGAGTGCCCGGCGTTGGCCTTCCCGACCGCCAGCGGCAAGGCCCGTTTTTTCGCCCGGCCTTGGTTGCCGGCAGCGGAGCAGCCGGACGCCGATTACCCCATGGTGCTCAATACCGGCCGCGTACAGCACCAGTGGCACACCCTGACCAAGACCGGCAAGGTGCCGGCGCTGAACAAGCTGGAGCCTGGCCCCTTCGTGGAGATCCACCGCGACGATGCCGCCCGTCTGGGCATCGCCGAAAAGGACCAGGTGGCCATCCGCTCCCGCCGTGGGCAGGCCGTGCTGCCCGTGCGAATCAGCGACCGGGTCATGCCGGGCAACTGCTTTGCCCCGTTTCACTGGAACGACCTGGTCGGCGAGCAGCTGGCGATCAACGCCGTGACCTGCGATGCGGTCGACCCGCTGTCGCTGCAGCCGGCGTTCAAGCACTGTGCCGTGACCCTGGAGCGGGTTGCAGGCGAGCGGATCGAAGCCCTTGATCTGAACACTGCCATTCCGCCGACCGCCGCCCTGTCCCGTCTGCTTGGCCTGGACACCCTGCCAGCCCCGGTACTGCCCGATGCTGCGCTGGCGGCGCCACGGCACCAGGTATTGTGGGCCTCGCAGACCGGCAACGGTGAGTTGCTGGCCGAACGCTGTGCCGAGCGCCTGCGTGGTGCCGGCCTCGATGTGCAGCTCAGTTGCATGGACGCGGTCAGCCCGCGTCAGTTGCAGGGCGCCGCCAGCGTGGTGCTGATCGCCAGCACCTTTGGCGATGGCGATGCGCCCGACAGCGCGGCGGCGTTCTGGCACGCCTTGCAGGGGGAGGAGGGCGCCCACTGCGCCGAACTGCGCTATGCCGTACTGGCCCTCGGCGATTCCAGTTACAACCAGTTCTGCGGCTTTGGCCGCAAGCTTGACCAACGTCTGGCCGAACTGGGTGGGCGGCGCCTGCTGCAACGGGTGGACTGCGAGCCGGACTTCGACGACGCCTTCGCCGCCTGGCTCGATACGCTGTTGCCTACGCTGGGCAGTGCCGCTGCACCGCAACCGGTCACCGAGCCTGCGCCCGCGGCGGCTTACAGCAAGCAGCAACCCTGGGCTGCCACCTTGCTGGAAAACCGCCTGCTCAACGGCCCGGGTGCCAGCAAGGAAACCCGTCAACTGGTGTTCGACCTGAGCGGCAGCGGCTTCACCTATGCCGCGGGCGATGCCTTGGGCGTGTGGCCGCGCAACTGCCCGCAGCTGGTCGACGAACTGCTGGCGCTGATGCAGCTCGATAGCCAGACCATGGTCGAGCTGAAAGGCCAGCCCGCCATGCCGCTGACTGAAGCCCTGCAAGCGCACCTGGAGATTGCCAAGGTCACCGCGCAGCAGTTGCAGGCCTTCGCCGGTAATGCCCCGGACCTGCAGCGCCTGGTGCAGCCCGAGTGCAAGGCCGAGCTGCAGGACTGGTTGTGGGGCCGGCAACTGGTCGATGTGTTGCGCGCCTTCCCCCAGCAGTTGCCGCTGGCCAGCTGGCTGGCCCTGCTCAAACCGTTGCAGCCGCGCCTCTATTCGATCAGCTCCAGCTCGCTGGCGCACCCGGAGCAGGTGCACCTGACCGTTTCCACGGTGCGCTATGGCGCGCGCAAAGGTGTGTGTTCAAGCTTCCTTGCCGACCGTGCGCAGGCGCTGAAGGTGGCCATCTTCCCGCAGGTGTCGAAACACTTTCGCCTGCCCGAGGACGACAGCGTGCCGGTGATCATGGTCGGCCCCGGCACCGGCATTGCGCCGTTCAGGGCCTTCCTCGAAGAGCGAGAGGCACGTGGGGCGAAAGGGGCTAACTGGCTGTTCTTCGGCGAGCAGTACGCGGCCACCGATTTCTATTACCAGGAGCAGCTGCAGGCCTGGCAGGCGGCAGGGCATTTGCGCCTGGACACAGCGTTCTCGCGCGACCAGGCCGAGAAGGTCTATGTGCAGCAGCGCATGCTCGAACAGGGCGCGCAGTTGTGGCAATGGCTGGAGGCGGGGGCGTACTTCTATGTGTGTGGCGATGCGCAGCGCATGGCAAGGGATGTGGATGCGGCGTTGCGGGCGATCGTGGCCGAGCATGGCGGCCTGGATGCAGCGGCGGCTGCGGCTTATGTCGAAGCGCTGGGCAGGGCCAAGCGGTATCGGCGGGATGTGTACTGAAGTGCTCCAGGATGGTGATGAATGCACCGGGAATGTGCATGGCTGTGCCGGCCCCTTCGCGGGTAAACCCGCTCCCACAAGAACTGCACAGGTCTGAAAATTGCGCAGATCCCTGTGGGAGCGGGTTTACCCGCGAAGAGGCCGGCACAGGGCAATCCAGTTGGCACACTCCCTGCTTTACCCCAGTTACAACAAAGCCCACTGATCAACGGCGATCAACCCGGGCCCCCTACCGTGATGAATACAGGCAAAGGCGCCTGGAGCTTCGGCTCCAGGCGCTTTTTTTTTGATCGAGGATCGGCTTATGAAGGCAACAGCGAGCAGCGGGCAACGAGAGCGACTGGTCATTGTCGGCAACGGCATGGTCGGCCACCATTGCGTCGAACAACTCATCAGCCGCGGCGCGCTGCAGCGCTTTGAGGTGCACGTGTTCGGCGAAGAGCGCCAACGCGCCTACGACCGCGTGCATCTGTCCGAGTACTTCGGCGGCAGCTGTGCCGAAACCCTGGCCCTGTGCGGGCAGGACTTCTACGGCGCCAACGGTGTTCACCTACATCTCGGTGAAGCGGTGCTGGAAGTCGACCGTGAGCGCGGCGAAGTGGTCACCGCCGAGGGCCGCTACGGCTATGACCACCTGGTGCTGGCCACCGGTTCCTACCCCTTCGTGCCCCCGATCGAAGGTTCCAGCGGCAATGCCCGCCTGGTCTACCGCACCCTCGACGACCTCGACGCCATCCGCGTTGCCGCAGCCAGTGCCCGCCGTGGCGTGGTAGTGGGCGGTGGCCTGCTTGGCCTGGAAGCGGCCAACGCTCTCAAGTCGCTGGGCCTGGAAGCCCACGTGGTGGAATTCGCCCCACGGCTGATGCCGGTGCAGCTGGACGGCGAGGGCGGCGCCGCGCTCAAGGCACAGATCGAAGCGCTGGGCGTTGGTGTACATCTGTCGCGTGCCACCCAGTCGATCAGTGCGGGTGAAGACTACCGCTACCGTATGAACTTCGATGGCGGTGAGCATCTGGAAACCGACCTGGTCGTGTTCTCCGCGGGTATTCGCCCGCAAGATGCCTTGGGCCGCGCCTGTGGCCTGGAGATAGCCGCGCGTGGCGGGGTGGTGATCGACAACCACTGCCGCAGCAGCGACCCACGCATTTTCGCCATCGGTGAGTGCGCCTCGTGGAACGGTAGCGTGTTCGGCCTGGTCGCCCCGGGCTACAGCATGGCGCGTAACCTGGCGGCGCTGCTGATGGGGGAGGCCGCTGGTGAATTCACCGGTGCCGACATGTCGACCAAGCTCAAATTGCTGGGCGTGGATGTTGGCTCCATCGGCGATGCCCATGGCGTCACTCCGGGCGCACGCAGCTACCGCTTCATCGACGAAGCCAACAGTGCCTACCGCCGGCTGGTGGTGGATGCCAGCGGCAAGCACGTGCTCGGTGCGGTGCTGGTCGGCGACAACAGCTACTACGACACCCTGCTGCAGTACGCCCAGAACGGCATCGCCCTGCCGGCCGACCCGGCGGTGCTGATCCTGCCGCAAGGTGGCGGCGCACCGGCTCTGGGCGCCGATGCGCTGCCCGACAGTGCGACCATCTGCTCCTGCCACAACGTCAGCAAGGGTGCAGTCTGCGCCGCCATCGACAGCGGCTGCGGCGACCTTGCCGCAGTCAAGGGCTGCACCAAGGCAGCCACCGGTTGTGGTGGTTGCGCGGCCCTGCTCAAGCAGGTGTTCGAGCACGAGCTGACAGCCCGTGGCGTGGCGGTGGACAAGAGCCTGTGCGAGCACTTCGCATACACCCGCCAGGAGCTGTACGGGCTGGTACGGGTGGAGGGCATCCGCACTTTCAACGAACTGCTCGAGCGCCACGGCAAGGGCCACGTTGGCTGCGACATCTGCAAGCCTGCGGTGGGCAGTATCCTTGCTTCGTGCTGGAACCAGCCGATCATGGAGCCGGCACTGGTGCCGCTGCAGGACACCAACGACACCTTCATGGCCAACATGCAGAAGAACGGTACCTACTCGGTGGTGCCGCGCATCCCCGGTGGTGAAATCACCCCCGACAAGCTCATCGTGATCGGCCAGGTGGCGAAGAAGTACGACCTGTACACCAAGATCACCGGCGGCCAGCGCATCGACCTGTTTGGCGCTCAGTTGCACGAGCTGCCGCTGATCTGGGGCGAGCTGATCGAAGCCGGCTTTGAAACCGGGCATGCCTATGGCAAGTCGACCCGCACGGTGAAGTCGTGCGTCGGCAGCACCTGGTGCCGTTACGGCGTGCAGGACAGCGTTGGCATGGCCCTGCGCCTGGAAGACCGCTACAAAGGCCTGCGCAGCCCGCACAAGCTCAAGTTCGCCGTGTCTGGCTGCACCCGCGAATGCGCCGAGGCACAGAGCAAGGACATCGGCGTGATCGCCACCGACAAGGGCTGGAACCTGTACGTATGCGGCAACGGCGGCATGCGCCCGCGGCACGCCGAACTGTTCGCCACCGACCTCGACGACGAAACCCTGGTTCGCCTGATCGATCGCCTGCTGATGTTCTACATCCGCACCGCCGACAAGCTGCAGCGCACTTCGGTGTGGCGCGAGAACCTGGAGGGTGGGCTGGATTATCTGAAGCAGGTGGTCATCGGCGACAGCCTGGGCCTGGCCAGCGAGCTGGAAGCGCAGATGCAGCATGTGGTCGACCAGTATGAATGCGAGTGGGCCAACGCCCTCAACGACCCCGAGAAGCTCAAGCGCTTCCGTACATTCGTCAACGACCACCGTGCCGACCCGGACGTGCACTTCGTGCGCGAACGCGAACAGCGCCGGCCCGCTGCGCCGCTGCACCTGATCCCAACCGTCGAGGAGGCTGTCTGATGAACCTGTCCAATGCTGCTGTGAAAACCCAAGCGAACTGGCAGGTGGTGTGCCGGGTGGATGACCTGGTGGCGGATTCGGGGGTGGTGGTGTGGTTCGACGGGGCCCAGGTGGCGCTGTTCTACCTGCCGGGGCAGGCACAGCCGCTGTACGCGGTGGACAACCGCGACCCGCGGTCCGGCGCCAACATCATCGGCCGCGGGCTGGTGGGCAGTGTGCAGGGCGAGCTGGTGGTGGCGGCGCCGTTGTACAAGCAGCACTTCAGCCTGCAGAGCGGGGAATGTCTGGAAGATAGCGGGCAGCGCCTGCGGGTGTGGCCGGTGCGCTTGAACGGGGAGGCGGTGGAGTTGGCTGTGGCCTGATGCTCATCAGTTGCCTGCACCGGCCCTTTCGCGGGTGAACCCGCTCCCACAGGGATCTCCACAGTTCTCCAGACCTGTGCATTACCTGTGGGAGCGGGCATGCGGTAAGCTTGAGCCCATGAACCTCGACACCCGCATCAAGTACCGCCACCTGCTGTGTTTCCTGGAGATTGCCCGGCAGGGCAGCCTGGCCAGGGCTGCCGACATCCTGGCAATCAGCCAGCCGGCCATCTCCAAGACCCTCAAGGAACTAGAAGACCTGCTGGAAACGCGCCTGTTCGCGCGTAGCCGCCAGGGCGTCGAGCTGACCCCGGCCGGGACGCGTTTCATGCGTTATGCCGGGCCTAGCGTGCAGGCCCTGCGCGATGGGGTCAGCAGCCTGCGTGGCGAGGCGCGGGCGCCGTCGCAGGTGCGCATCGGTGTGCTGTCCACGGTCGAAGGCCTGCTTATGCCCGAAGTGTTGTGCCGACTGCACCAGCGGCATGAGGCGCTGGTGATCAGTGTGGTGACCGGGGTCAGCGCGCAACTGCTCGGCCAGTTGCGCCTGGGCGAACTGGAGCTGGTGGTCGGGCGCATGACCGACAGCCCTCAGATTCAGGGCCTGTCGTTCGAGCACCTGTACAGCGAGTCGATGAGCCTGGTGGTGCGCCCGGGTCACCCGCTGCTGGCCAGCACACCAGTCGAACGGGGGCAGGTGGGGCGTTACCCGCTGGTGCTGCCGCCAGCCGGCACCACCATCCGCCAACATGCCGACAGCCTGTTCGTGCAATGCGGCATCCAGATGCCGGCGCAGCGCCTGGAAACCCTGTCACTGGCCCTGAGCCGACGCTACCTGCTGGGCAGTGATGCGCTGTGGGTGGCGCCGCGCGATGCGGTGCTGCTCGACCTGCGCCACGGCGAGTTGGTGGAGCTCGACCTGGGCGTGCGCGAACCCGGCGGTTCGGTCGGCATCTGCCGCAATGCCGCCTTGCCGCAGAGCCTGCCGGGGCAGTGGGTGTGCGAAGTGCTGCGCGAGGTGGCAGGGCAGTATCGCGAGGGGGCCTACCCTTGAACCCGCTCCGTCAACAGGGCACTGAGGGCCTTGAGATTGTCGTCGCTCAGGCTGCCGCTGGCTGCCATCAGGCGTAACTGCGCCTGCAGGATGGCATAGCGCTGACGGGCCAGTTGCAGGCGGGTGCGAGTCAACTGCTGCTCGGCATCCAGTACATCGCTGCTGATCCGTGCGCCAGCCTCGAAGGCATGCGTGGTAATGCGCAGGTCACTCTGGCTGGAGCGCAAGGCCTGTTGCAGGGCCTGGTACTGGCTGATCCCGCCGGTCAGGTTGAGGTAGGCCTGGCGGGCCATGAAGTCCGCCTCACGCCGTGCATCTTCCAGCTCATTCTCGGCGGCGCCTTGCAGGGCGCGGGCCTCACGGGTACGGCTTTGGGTGCCGCCACCGGCATACAGGGGCACGCTAAGCTGCACGCCAACCACCGTCTGGGTGTACTTCTCCTCGGGTACGGTCACGTCGTAGAGGCTGCCACCGACCGAAGCAAAGCGGCCATGCGCGGCCACCAGGTCGAGGGTTGGCAGATGGCCGGCCTGTTGTTTGTCCACTTCCTGTTCAGCGATCAGCTGGCGTACTTCGGCCGCCTGCACCTTCAGGTTGTGCTGGCGGGCCTGGTCGGTCCAGGCATCCAGGCGGGCCGGTTGCGGGCCACTGAACGCCACCTGGTCATCAAGCCTGGCCAGCTCGCCCGGCGTACTGCCGGTCAGCCTGGCCAGCGCCTGCTGGTTGAGGCGCAAGGCATTGTCGGCGGCAATCTGCTCGGCCTGCGCCAGGTCGTAACGGGCCTGGATGCGCTGCACCTCGTTCTCGGTGCCCGATCCCTCGCGGCGGAAGCGCTGCGCCTTGTCCAGTTGCTGGCCCAGGGTGTGCACCTGCTGGCGACTGGTGGCCAACTGGTCTTCGGCCAGCAACAGTTCGAAGTAGGCGTCGGCCACGCGCAGCATCAGGTCCTGGCGCGCAGCGAGCAGGTCGATTTCACCGGCCGTGGCCAGGGCCTTGCCTTGTTCATGGCCGATGACGTCCTGCCAGCGCAGCAGGGGCTGGATCAATACCAGCGCATAGGCATTGGAGTTGTCGCGTTTGCGGTTGGCAGCGCCGCTGTTCTCGCGGTCGACCCAGGCCGCGCCGCTTTCCAGGGACAGGTGCGGCAGTAGCTTGGCCAGCCCCTGTGGGGCCTTTTGTGCAGCTGCCTGCTGGCGTTGCTGGGCGGCGGCGTAGGCCATGTCATGCCCCAGGGCCTGCTGGTAGGTCTGGTACAGGTCGCGGGCCTGGACCGAGCTGGCGCAAGCCAGCGCCAGGCCCAGCACGGCTAGGCGGGTTCGTGTGCTTTGTCCGAACACGTCACGGACTCCTTTGCAAGTGAGGGCTTGGGTTGGCGGGGGTTGCGCATCAGCAGCACCATGGGCACGCCGATCAGCATCACCGCACCGAGCAGGCCGAAGAGCATGCTGAAGCCGAGCATCTGTGCCTGCTCCCGGGCCTGGATGAAGGCCAGCACGGCGTTGGCCTGGTCGGCACCGAGCAGGTCGGTGGAGAGCCGTCGCGGGTCGAGGTTGGCCAGGTCCCAGCCGCTGGCGAGCAGGCGGTTTTCGTCGACATGCTCGGAAAGCTGCCGATAACGCGCCCAGGAGAAGCGCGTGAGCAGGGTGGCGGCGATGGCGATGCCCACGCTGCCACCCAACTGGCGCATCAGGTTGAGCACGCCGGAGCCCATCGAAATCAGCTGCGCTGGCAGTTGGCGCATGGCCAGGTTGGTCAGTGGCACGAAGATCATGCCCAGGCCGAAGCCACGGATGATCAGTGGCCAGTACAGGGTGTCGGGGTTGCTTTGCAGGGTGAACTGGGTATGCAGGTACATGGCGTAGCCGTAGACCAGGATGCCCACACAAATGAAGTAGCGTTCATCGATGCGGTTTTCTTGCGACAGCTTGCCGATCACCAAGGTGCTGACCGCACTGGCCAAGGCGCCGGGGAAGATCACCAGGCCACTCTGGTAGGCGCTTTGTTCGAGCAGCGTCTGCAGCAGCAGGGGCACCATGAACAGTGTGCTGTACAGGCCAAAACCGACGCAGAAGGCGCAGACCGAGCCCAGCAGGAACTCGCGGTTGTTGAATAGCGCCAGGTTGACGATCGGGTTGGCCACCCGTCGCTCCCAGTAGCAGAACCCCATCAGGCCAAGCAGCGCCAGCGCCAGGCACAGCAGGCTCAGGTCTGACTCCAGCCAGTCCCAGTGCTCGCCGCGCTCCAGCAGGATCTGCAAGCTGCCGACGCCGATTGCGAGCAGCACGAAGCCCAGGTAGTCGATACTTTGCGGGCGTCGTTCGTTGGGCGAATCGCCCACACACAGCCAGGCCAGCAGCAGGGCCAGCGCACCGATCGGCAGGTTGATCAGGAAGATCCAGTGCCAGGAGAACTCGTCGATCAGGTAACCGCCCACCGACGGGCCAAGGGTTGGTCCCATCATCACCCCGACGCCGTACAAGGCCAGGCCGGCGCTGACCTTTTCCTTGGGGAACACGTCGTAGATGATCGCCTGCGAGATACCCAGCAAACCGCCTCCGGCCAGGCCCTGCACCACCCGCCACAGCACCATCTGCCACAGCTCCTGCGACAGCGCGCAACCGAGCGAGGCCAGCACGAACAGCGCCGACGACACCAGGTAGTAGCGGCGTCGGCCAAACCAGGCCGACAGCCAACCGCTGGCAGGCAGGATCACCACGTTGGCGACGATATAGCCGGTCGAGACCCAGGAAATTTCGTCCACCGACGCGCCGAAACTGCCCATCATGCTAGGGATAGCGACGTTGACGATGGTGACGTCGAGCAGCTCCATCATCGAGATCAGGGTGACTGTCACGGCCACCAGCCAGGGAGACTTCATAGTGGCTGCCCGCTGTCGCGGGTATCTACCTCGACGAACACGCTCATGCCCTGGCTAAGCGCCTGTTGCATGGCGGTTGGCAACTGGCGGAACTCGATGCGCGCCTGGATGCGCTGCACTACCTTGGTGAAGTTGCCAGTGGCGTTTTCCTGCGGTAGCAGCGAGAAGCGGGCGCCAGTGGCCGGCACCAGGCTATGCACCACGCCCTCGAACTGCTGCCCGGGAAAGGCATCGACGCTGATGCGTGCCGGTTGGCCGACGCGAACCCGGCTGATCTGGGTTTCCTTGAAGTTGGCCACCACCCATATGTGCTCGGTGCTGACCAGGCTCAACAGCTTTTGCCCGGCGACCACGAATTGTCCGGGTTGCACATCCTTGTGCACGATCACCCCACCCTGTGGGGATGCCTGCCGGGTGTCCTGCAGTTCAATGCGGGCCAGTGCCAGTGCTGATTCAGCGGCCTTGATCCGGTACTCTTCAACCTTCAGCGCCGCCTGGTTGGCCAAGGTACCTTCGCGGGCTGCCGTGGAGTTGTCGCGGGCTGCCTGCAACTGGTGGTTCAGGGCGTTGAAGCGGGCCCGCGCAGCTTCCAGGTCCTGGGTGCTGACCACCCCCTGGTTTGCCAGGCGTTGCGTGCGTTGGTAGTCGCTGCGGGCTTGCTCGACATTGGCCACCAGCTGGCCGATGGTGGCCTGTGCTGCCTGGCTGCGCGCTGCTGCACTACGCACCTGGCTGTCCATAAGGCCGGGCATGCCGCCTTGCCCGGTGGCCACCAGCGCGCCCAGGTAATTGGCCCGGGCTTGTTCAAGCCGCTGCTGGTATTCATCCTCGCGCACCTGGAACAGCAGGTCGCCTTTGTTCACCCGCGTGTTCTCGTGCACAGGCACCTGTACTACCACGCCGCTCAGCCGGGCCCGAATGGGGATGATCACGCCTTCCACCTCGGCGTTGTCGGTGCTGACGTACTGCCTCGCGTATTGCCAGCGTTGCAGCCCGAGTACTGCCAGGCCTGCGATGACCAGCGTCGATACTGCCAACTTGGCGTACTTGCCTTTCACCATGTCACACGCTCTCGTCCTTGTCGTTGTGGGCCATTACCCCTTGCCTGCGGTGGGCGCAGGCAAGGGGTAATGCTCAGCTGGTTGCTGCCACACACGTGGCCTGCGCGGTAGCGCGCTGATGCAGTTGCTCCAGCACGCCATCCCACAGCACGGTGCGGGCCACCAGCGCTTCGGCGGCGCTTTTCGCCAGGACCTGCTGTTGCTCCGGTTCGTTGACGATCTCGGTGATGATGCGTTTGGCCGCCGGACCGTGATCGTCGCCGTCCATTTCGATGTGGCGCTTGAGGTAGTAGGTGAGCATCGGCACGCTGGTTTCATCGATGGCCCAGCGTTGCAACAGGCCGCTGAACATGTCCGGGATGATGTCTTCGCGACCGAAGAAGAAGTACGCCAGCACCTGCTCGGTCGAGCCGTGCAGGGCAACCTCCAGGGTTTTGCTGACGAATACCTTGGCCGGCAACGGGATGTCGACATTGGTCAACGCCTGGGCCAGCGGCACGCCCGCTTGCAGCAGCGCCTGGAACTGACGGAACGGGCCGGTGTCGGCGCCAATTTCGTCCATCGCGCTAAGGTACAGGTCCAGGTGGCTTATGAAGCCGCCGTCAGGGTGTTCGTCGGTTTCCTCGCCGGTTACGATCTCGTTGATCAGTCGCGCGGCAATGATGTGCCGGGGCGGCAGCCAGGGCAGGGTGACGCAGGTAAGGTCGCGCTGGATGCGCTTGAGCAGCGTCATGAAATCCCACACGGCAAAGACGTGGTTCTCCATCAGCAGGCGTACGTCATCCAGGGTGCTGATGCGGGCGAACAGCGGGTGTGCCAGCAGGGTGCGGCGTTCGTTTTCAATCAGTTCATCTACGTCAAAAGACATACTCGGCTCCTTGAGTGTGGGGGGCTCACCGGGCAGTGAATCACTGCCTGGGGCTACCAGGCGGTGGCATCGTTTGCCAGGCGCCGGCATAGGGGAAACGTGCCTTGCAGTAGCGCAAGGCTCCGAAGAAACGCGGTTCGATCAGCGCCTGGCGGCCTTCATACCAACCGCTGGCGAGCAGTTGGCGGTGCAGGCGCGGCAGGCGCCAGCACGGCACCCGTGGATACAGGTGGTGCTCCAGGTGGTAATTGGAACCCAGGTGCAACAGGGTGCTCAGGCCGGCGGTACGCGAGCGGGCCACTGGCAGCGCGACACTGGCCTCGAAGGCATGCTCCTGGTAGGCGTTCAGGGCAGAAATCAACAAAGCCAGCAGCAGGCAGCCCGCCACGGCGGGCAGCAGCAACGGCCACTTTGCCGCCAGCAGCAGCCACAATGCCGGCCACAACAGCTGACAGGCCAGGTTGGCTCTGGCCAGCAAGCGGATCTGCCGGTCCGGCAGTGGCAGCGTGCCGCTTACCTTGGCGCCGGGCAGGGCCAGGCGCACGGTTTGCAGCAGGTACCAGGCGGTGGCATGCAGGCGCGACACCAGCAGCCGGGTAACTGCCAGGCGATAGCGCCGCAACAGGCGCCAGTCCGGGTCCTTTGGGCTGCCGTTGTAGCGATGGTGCTGCCAGTGGTCGACGAAGTAGCCAGTGACGCAGAAGCCCGTGAGCATCGAGCTCAGCAGCACCGCCAGCAGGCAGCTGTACAGGCGGTTGTCGCTGAGGTTGAAGTGGAAGCCTTCGTGGCCCAGGATTCCCTGCAGGAACAGGCCGTAGCCCGCCAGTAGCAGCAGCGGCAAAGCCAGCGGCCATGCCTGTGGTGCCTGGTCGAGGATGGCCACCAGTAGAACCAGCGGTGCGGCGAACAGCAGCAACGCATACCCGACCACCAAGGTGGTTTCCAACGCCGACGGCTTGAGCAGGCTGCGCTCCAGGCGTAGCGTGGGCTTGTCCAGTGCCAGTTGCGTCATCGGCCTGGCCTCAGTCGATCAGTTCGGGTTTGAGCGACAGCTGCCCGGCCTTGCTCAGGCTGCGCAGGCGCAAACCGATGAAGGCATCGACCAGGCTGGGCAGCCAACGCGCGGTGTACATGGCCACGCTGCCGAGGAAGGTCAGGCCGCGGTTGCGCAGGCCATGCTGGGTGCAGGCTCGTACCAGGCCATTGCTGGCGTCATCGAGCTTTTCCTCCAGCGACAGCACCACGCGCTCGCCGCGCTTGAAGCTGACCAGTCGCTTGACCGACAGACCGACCCGTTCAGCCGGGTCGTGAATGGCGGTATCGATGAACCCGGGGAACACCGTGACCACGTCCAGCTGCCCGGGGTACTGCATGCGCAGCACATCCGAATAGGCGCTCATGGCTCGCTTGCTGGTGGCATAGGCGGCGACGTAGGGCGCGTTGACCAGGGCGAACAGCGAAGACACGTTGACCACCTTGCCACGCTTGCGCAGCAGCGCCGGCAAGAACCGCGAGGTCAGTTGCCAGGGCGCCAGCAGGTTGACTTCCAGGGCACGGCGCACGTCATCGTTCACCCCTGTTTCGCCCCGTTCCAGGGTCAGCACCCCGGCATTGTTGATCAGGATGTCGATGTCGCCGAAGCGCTCCAGGATCGAGGCGGCAGCTTCGTCCAGACGCTCGCGATCGCACAGGTCGAGCAGGTAGTAGGCATCGAAGTTCAGTGCCATGTGCGGCTCGAGCCGGTCAATGCCGATTACGGTTGCCCCTTGGCGCTTGAGCTTGCGCGCGGTTTCCAGGCCAAGGCCGCGTGCCGCGCCGGTAATGACGACGATCTTGTTGAGCAGTTTCACAGGGTGACTCCATTGGCAATGCTGAAGGTGGCGCCTTGCAGGTAGCGGTCGAGGTTGGCCGTCATGCTGAAACGCCCGGGAGGGTGGAACTGCAGGCCACGGGTACTGGCCAGCCAGTCGCAGCCCAGGTTCGAGCGGATGAAGGCCAGGCCCCCGAGCATCTGGTGGGCCAGGTCGGACGCGCTGGCCAGTTGCTGCTCGATGCCGTAGCGGGTCAGCAGCAGGCGCGCCAGCAAGTCATCGGCGTTGCCTTGCAGGTGTTCCACTTCGTGCGCCAGGCCTTCCAGCGCGCTCAGGCACAGTTGCAGTTGGCAGGCCAACTGCACGCGCTGCTGGTCGCTCCAGCGGCGCTCGTCGATCGCCCGTTCCACCAGGCCCATGCAGGCGCCCAGGTAGCTGGCGCTGATCAGCAACTCGAACCAGATGAAACCGATGGTCTGCACGTCGCCCAACTGCGACTTCAGCCCGGCGGAGAAGATCATCTTGTCGCTGACGTAGACATCCTCCAGGCGAAGTTCCAGGCTCTGCGCCGCGGCCAAGGCGCTGTTGCCCCAGAATGGGTGATGGCTGATGCCCGGGGCGGTCGCGGGGATGAGCGCGATCATCAGTTCCTCGCCGTCCTCGCTGGTGCGGCTGTAGCTGGCGGTCAGCAGGTCCATCGAGCTGCTAAGGCTGCACGGTTGCTTGCTGCCGCTCAGGCGTACACCGTCGGCCAGTTGCACGGCTTCCATGCCGGCATCGAGGATGCCGCCACCAGGTACGCCTTCGGCGAAGCCCGAAGCCAGCAGCAGACGTTGCCGGGCGATAGCCGACAACAGCAGGCCTTCGGCGCCTGCACCATTGGCGGCAACGGCGACCAGGCTGGCCACGGAAAACTGGTGCATGGTGCTGGCCACAGCTAGCGAGGGCGATAACGCACCGAGGGCAAGCTGTACCTGCAGCGCTTCGCGTGCGCTGGCGCCCAGGCCACCGCCAGCCTTTGGCACCAGCAAGGCAACCGGGCCGGTATGCTTGAACCAGTCCACCACCGGGCTGTCCGCGGCTTCGCGCTGTTCGAAGGGCAGCTCCGTCAGCAGGTCGGCAAAACCTGGGGCAAAGCGCTGCAGGGTTTGCCTGGCGTTGTGCAGGAGTGACAAGGGCATGGCATCAATCCTTGATCTGGCTGTTCGGGAACAGGCCATGGATGATGGCGCTGATGTTGTCGCGGATCGCTTGTCGGGCGACCGGGTCCAGCATGTCGGCCAGCATCGGCAGGCCCAGGTCGAAGCAGGAACGGAAGGCAATGCTGGCGCCTTCGGCGGTTTCGCTGACTTGCCAGGAACCGGAGAAGTGGTCGATGTCGCCAGCGGTCTGGCGGAAATGAATATGCAGGTTGGCCGGGTCGAACACGTCACGTTCCTGCCATTTGAGAATGCCGCTGTGGAAGTTCACCTCCCAGTTGCTCAGCACCTCGTGTTCATGGATCGCTTCGATCTCGATATTGCGCACCGACTCGCACAGCTGCGGATAGATGCTGAAGTTGCTGATGGCGGCGTAGACCTGTTCGGCACTCTGGCTGGGAACATGGGCGTTCAGGCTGACTTCTTTCATTTCGGTGTCCTATTCAAAGGTGCTTGCGAGGGCGCGGGCGAAACCGCCGAGCAGCCATTCAACGTCGCTGTCGCTGTACAGGGCGGGCGGTGTCAGGCGGATTACCCGGTGATCGTTGAGTGAGTGGTTGACCACGATGCGTTGGTCGATCAGGTGCATGACCATGTTTGCCGCCAGCCCGGCATCGACGAACTCCAGGCCCAGCAACAGGCCGGCACTACGCAGCTGTACCTGGCCGCCGCGCGGGTGTTGGCGCAGCACGCTCTGCAGGCCCTGGCGCAGGCGTTGCCCCAAGGCTTCGGCGCGCTCCACCAGCTGTTCGCGCTGCATCACCTGCAATGTCGCCATTACCGCGGCCATGGCCAGCGGGTTGGCGCCGAAGGTGGAGGTGTGCATCAACGGGTTGCGATTGAGCGGTGCCTGCATGTCGGCCGTGCAAACCATGGCGCTGACTGGCACGCAGCCGCCGGACAGGCTTTTGCCGACCAGCAGGATGTCCGGTACCACGCCCTCGTGCTCGCAGGCCCACCAACGGCCGGTACGGCCCATGCCAGACTGGATTTCATCGGCAATCAGCACCGCTCCGTATTGGTCGCAGAGTTTGCGCACCTGCTGCAGGTAGCCGGCCGCAGGCACTATTACCCCGGCTTCGGCCTGCACCGGCTCGAGGATCACGCAGGCGCGTTCGGGCTGCGCCTGTAACTGCAGGCGCAACGCATCGACATCACCGAATGGCACGAAATGGCTGTCGCCCAGGCGGTCGGCGAACGGTGAGCGATACAGTGCACGGCCAGTGACCGCCAGCGCGCCAAGGGTCTTGCCGTGGTATCCACCCAGGGTCGAGATCACCTGTTGGCAACCGTTGAGCCAGGCCAGTTTCAGTGCTGCCTCGGTGGCTTCGGTGCCGGAGTTGCAGAAATACACATACTGCAGGGGCGCCGGGCATACCGCGGCCAGGGCTGCAGCGGCCTGTGCCTGGAACGGGTTGAGCATCAGCTTGCTGGCCATCGGGTGGCTGTGCAGCTGTTGGCTGACCTTCTCGACTACCTGTGGGTGCGAATGCCCGAGCAGGAACACGCCGTAGCCGCCGGCATCCAGGTAGCGGTTGCCGTCCATGTCGAACAGGTAGACGCCTTCGCCAGCCACTTCGATCGGCAGGTTCATCATCGACGCAAGGCGCGCATAGCCGGCATTGACATGGTCACGGTACTGGGCGCGCACGCGCTCGGCGTCGAGCCCTTCGGGCAGGGGAATGAAGCTGTTCATCGTCTCAGGCCTCCATGGCCAGTTCGCCACGGCTTTCACCCGCTACCGGAATCTTCAGCATGCGTTGCATGGCAGAAAGCTTGGGCGACAGGCGTGCCAGGGTCAGGGCCAGCTCTTGGTGTGGTGAACGCATGGCCAGGCGCTTGGCTGGCAACAGTTGTTCAAGGGAGCTGGGCAGTGGCTGCAGCAGGCTGGCGTAGCGGCACAGCTGGGTGGCGCGGCCGAGGGCGGCGCGGATATTTTCTTCCAGGGCCGGCAGGAACACCGGGCGTACCAGGCGTTCGTAGATGTCCGGGTTCATGCACCGCGGACGCTGGAAGGGCTTGCCCTGGTTGTGCATTTCCGCGCACATCAGGTCGAGCAGGTTGCGGATATCCAGTGCCTGCGGGCCGTTGCTGAGGAAGTAGTCGTCACCGATAAGGCGCTGGTCCAGCGCGCTGGCGATGCCTGCCGCCGCCACGTCGCGGGCGATCACGTCGACCCGTCCGTCCTCCGGGCACGGGATGATCGGCAGGTAGCCCGACATCATCAGCCCCATGGTCAGGTGAAAGCCCTGCAGTATGGGCATGTGGCCGCTGTGGCTGTCGCCGATGATGATCGACGGGCGGAAGATCGACACCGGTACGCCCGCATCACGTACCAGGCTTTCGGCCTGGCGCTTGACCACTTCGTACGGGGTCGAAGGCATCACCCCTGGGTGATAGTCACACGGGTGGGTGAAGGCGGTGCTGATGTGGTACAGCGGCACATCGGCGTCGCGGACAAACTCCAGTACTTGCTCGGTGCCCTGGTAGTTGACCGCGAACACCGCTTCGGCGTGGCCATCCAGGCGGGTAATGGCCGCACAGTGGATGACCCAGTCGACCCGCTTGGTCAGCGCCAGGTAGTCCGCGCTGGAAAGGCCCAGGCGCGGTTGGCAGATGTCACCGCGCAGGGTTTCGACCCCCGGGTGGCGGATGCTGCTACGGCGGGTCAGGCAGACCAGGTGATAGCGCTCGGCCAGTTGGTCGATCAGGGTATCACCCAGTACGCCGGCACCGCCGGTAAGGAAAACGGTCAGCCGTGAGGGTCCTGACATGGGCTAGCACTCCTTGCTCGCTAGGTTGATGAAGTGGCATGTGCCATGGCGCCCGTCTGCCTGGCAGTCGCAAGGGGGCCAAGAGACCGGAACGATTAAAAAAGCCGACCAGTAATCACGTGGTCGGCAAGTGGCCCTGCGCCTGACGTTGGAGACCCTGGTTGGCGCGGGCTGGAGGGGATGATGGCGATTTAGAAGTGGGGATTCTTGAACGAATCGCTTGTATTGCGCAGCACCATGGCGACGCGGCTGGGCGACATGCCGACCATGCGTCGCATCATGCGGGTGAGGTGGGCCTGGTCAGCGAAGCCACCGGCCATGGCGGCGTCGCTGAGGCTGGCGTCGTGGGCGAGGGCGTGGCAGGCTCGTTCGAGCTTGCGCCAGATGATCCATTGCGACAGTGGTACGCCCATTTGGCGCGTGGCGAAAAAGCGCAGGCGCGGGCTGGACAGGCCCACCGCGCTGGCCGCCCGCGATACCGCGCCGGTGCCGGCCCAGTCCTGGCGCAGCAGGTGCAGGGCATTGGACAGGCGCGGATCGAAGCTTTCGGGGGGGACCAGCTTGAGCTCCAGGGCCGCCACCACCTCGTGGAAGTTGGCGGCCTGGCGCACGCAATCGACGATGTCCTGGCTGACTGCTGCCTTGCCGCTGTCATCGAGCAAGGCTTTCAGCGCGCGGCCAAGCGGTGCATCCGGATAGAAGTAGAGAAAGGCAACGCGGTCTGGGTTTGGCAGTGAACGATGGTCGACGGAAGGCCCGATCAGAACCCCGGGCGCGGTGATGACCTGCTTGCCGAACTCCACCGTGATGTCGAAGCGCAGGCCGATGCACAGCTGGATGGCAACGTGGGCATGGGCTTCAGTCTGGTCGGTCTTGCCGGTGTAGCCCAGCCAGTAATCACCGAAGGTTACTGCTCCATCCCATCTCATTGCGCATCCCTGAAGCCTGTTCTAGATAGCCTGGCCGCATCTGAGCCCTTATCCTGAAGCGGCAGATGATAGCGTTATGGTATATCTTGGTCGATACAAAGCATAACGAATGATCTTTCGCAGAAATTAAGGCTTTTCTGCCGCGTGCAGGGCTGTGGAACTAATCCGTCTTTGCTGGCTCTTATGCCGGTAGCCATGGGTTGGGGACGCCTGATAAGCTCGCGGCTTCTACCCTGATTGCCCTTATGGCGCATGAACAAGGAAATTACATGAAACAGCATCGTTTGGCGGCTGCGGTTGCCCTGGTTGGCCTGGTACTGGCTGGCTGTGATCAACAGGCCAGCAGCCCCGAGCTGAAGACTCCGGCACAGAAAGCCTCGTACGGTATTGGTCTGAACATGGGCAAGAGCCTGGCTCAGGAAGGCATGGAAGACCTTGATTCGAAAGCGGTCGCCCTCGGCATCGAAGACGCCGTTGGCAAGAAAGAACAGCGCATCAAGGATGAAGAGCTGGTAGAGGCTTTCACCGCATTGCAAAAACGCGCTGAGGAGCGCCTGGCCAAGGCGAGCGAAGAAGCTGCCTCCGCCGGCAAGAAGTTCCTCGAAGAAAACGCCAAGAAGCCAGGCGTGGTCACCACGGCTTCGGGCCTGCAGTACGAAGTGGTCAAGAAGGCCGACGGCCCGCAGCCCAAGCCGACCGACGTGGTCACTGTCCACTACGAAGGCAAGCTGATCGATGGCAAGGTGTTCGACAGCTCCGTCGAGCGCGGCAGCCCGATCGACCTGCCTGTCAGCGGCGTGATCCCGGGTTGGGTCGAAGGCCTGCAACTGATGCACGTTGGCGAGAAGTACAAGCTGTTCATCCCGGCTGAACTGGCCTACGGCGCACAAAGCCCAAGCCCGCTGATCCCGGCCAACTCGGTATTGGTGTTCGATCTGGAACTGATCGCCATCAAGGACCCGGCCCAGCTGCAAGGCGCCGAGCCGGAAGCCGAAGCTCCGGCCGAAGCCCCTGCTGAAGCCCCTGCCAAGTAATACCGGCAAGCTTACGCAAAACGCCCCGTCCTGACGGGGCGTTTTCGTTTATGCCGGGTGGTTGGACGAACCTGCAACTGCTGGTACTGTCCGAGGAAATGCAGCGTGAGGAAGTAGGATGCTTCTGACGCAAATCGTTTGCGGCGTACGCACCCACGGTGTGAAACGGCTGTGTAAAAAACGCCCGATCTGACCGGGACCCTTGTCTGGCAGGCACCCGGGGTCAGAAACGTTGCCCTGTTCACAAGGTTATCCACAATAAATGTGGATAACCTTTTCCTCTCGGAGGCTCCATGAGCGCACCCTGGAATTTCGCCCGTTTCCTGCCCTTGGCCGAGCGCCTGCTCAGCCGTGGCCGGTTGCCGGCCTTGCTGTTCGCGGTAGCCCGCAAAGGCCCGCGCATCGGCCGGCTGCGTGAAGATGTGAAACTGCTGCAGTCGCTGTGCCTGGCCTGGTGGCGCGGCGAGTACCGCGCCATCAGCCCCAGGGCCTTGGTCACCATCGTCGCAGGCCTGCTGTATTTCGTCAGCCCCATCGACGCCATCCCCGACTGGCTGTTGGGCGTGGGCTTGCTCGATGACATCGCGGTGCTGGGCTGGGTGCTGAAGACCGTGGCTGATGAACTGGCGCGCTTCAAGGCCTGGCGCGACAGCCAGGCGCCCGAACGGCTGCGGGTGGTCGAGCGCCTGCCGGCCACCCCCGAAGCGCTGCGCTTGGAACGCAATACGCAGTGAAACTGGCCGCAACCGCAGCGCAACTGCACAGACCCCGGAGTTGGTAATATAATTGGCATAAGGGTTATGCCTACGGATTACATGCTGTAATCCTTTTTAAAGGGGTTTGTAATGGGTATTCAGGTCATCAGCCGGGACGGTCAACCCGAGTACGCCGTCGTTCCCTGGGAACAATACCAGGCACTGCTCAAGGCCGCAGGGCAGGCATCTGCCGAGGTGGTTGTCAGTGAAGCAGGCAATGCCGCTGCCAGTGCACCATTGCCAGCGTTCGACGAAGTTGCGCAGATTCGCCAGGCCAAGGGCATTGCTCCTGAGCAACTGGCGCGCAATGTCGGCGTTAGCCCGGCGTACCTGGCCATGATCGAATCAGGCGAACGCCAGCCGGACGCGGCCATCCGCCGTGCCCTGGCCTGGCATCTGGGGGTGGCTGGCTGGAGCGAGCCATCATGAGCCAGGTCAGGATCAGCCGTCAGCACTGGGATAACCTGCTGGGCGAGCTTGACCTGGCCCGTCGTCAACGTCACTTGCTGACGTACCGAGCGCTGATCGAGCGCTTGCAATTACCCAGCCCGGCCATGCAAACGCTGACCGCCGCGCTGGAGTATCTGGCGGTGCTGGATGCCCGCGCCGAGCAACCATTGCGCAGCTCGCTGGTGATCAGCCAGGGTGCCAGCCGTTTGCCGCGTACCGGCTTCTTCGAGTGCGTGGAGCGCCTGGGGCGTTTCTCCGGGCCGGTCGATGGCATGGAGGCGGCGTCGTGGCATGCTTCCGAAGTCGTCCGGGTGTTTGAGTACAGCTACCCCGAATCGGCCTGATTCGTTGCCTATTCCGGCCTCTTCGCGGGTAAACCCGCTCCCACAGGGATAGCGCCGACCTGTGGGAGCGGGTTTACCCGCGAAGAGGCCGGAACAGGCAAAGCATCCCTGTGGATCAGCCCGCAAGCCCTGCCATCGGCATCCACCACCTCCAATGCCTCCAGGTGCTGATGCCGGCCAAACAACTCCAGCAACTGCCCGATCGTGGCATTGAGCCGCACCGTCGGCTGTTCTTTCAACGGCAGCCCGGGCAATCTGCAATATCGACCCTTTTCGGCGATGGTCATGACGTATTCCTGAAAATGAAAGGGCCGGGCGTTTCCACGCCCGGCCCTTTCATTTCATGACAGCGCGATGACTGCTTGATGACAGATCGCATTAATTTGCCATCATTGCCACGGCGCCTTACTTCTTGGCCACCTTGGTGCTCGCACTCAGGTAGTCGATCAGGATGCGACCGGTTTCCGACAGGTAGGCATCGTCTTCCGGCTTGGTGTTTTCATCCTCGGCCGGCAGTGCATCCTCGTCCTCTTTCTTCAGCTCTTTCAGCGGCTCTTCACCCTTGGCCTTGCGGCGGATGTTCTCCAGCGCAAGCTGTTTGGCCTCGATGGCGTCGTGGCGTGCACGGCGGTCCTGCTCGTTGAGGCTGACCGTTTTCTCGTTCATCAGCTTCTGGGTCAGGGCCAGGCGGTCGCGGATGTAGGTGAACTCCGCGTCCTTGTCGCTGCGCGCTTCATGCTGCGCCTTGAGCTGGGCCAGGAACGGCTTGAACGGGTCGGCCGCCGGTTTGACCACAGGGCGGATGGTGTCCCATGGCATAGCCTCGGGCAGGGCGCTCTCGCCGATTTCCTTGGTGTCGATGATCGACGGGTAGTCAATGTCCGGCAGCACGCCCTGATGCTGGGTGCTCTGCCCGGAAACCCGGTAGAACTTGGCCAGGGTCAGCTTCAACTCGCCATGATTGAGTGGCTGGATGGTCTGCACTGTGCCTTTGCCGAAGGTTTGGCCACCGATGATCAGCGCGCGGTGGTAGTCCTGCATGGCACCGGCGAAGATTTCCGACGCCGAAGCCGACAGGCGGTTGACCAGCAGCGCCAGCGGGCCCTTGTAGAAGGCTCCGGGGTTTTCATCTTCCAGCACGTCGACACGGCCGTCGCTGTTGCGCACCAGTACGGTCGGGCCTTTCTCGATGAACAGGCTGGTGAGCTCGGTAGCTTCCTGCAGCGAGCCGCCACCGTTGTTGCGCAGGTCGATGACTACGCCGTCGACTTTTTCTTTCTGCAACTCGGTGAGCAGCTTTTTCACGTCACGCGTGGTGCTCTTGTACTCAGGGTCTCCGGCGCGGTAGGCCTTGAAGTCCAGGTAGAAAGCCGGGATTTCGATGATGCCCAGCTTGTAGTCACGCCCGTCCTGTTTGAGCTTGAGCACCGACTTCTTCGCTGCCTGCTCTTCAAGCTTCACCGCTTCACGGGTGATCGCCACGATCTTGCTGGTCTGGTCGCTAGGCGCGTTGCTGGCCGGGATGATCTCCAGGCGCACCACCGAGCCTTTCGGGCCGCGGATCAGCTTGACCACTTCGTCCAGGCGCCAGCCGACCACGTCGACCATTTCCTTGTTGCCCTGGGCCACACCGATGATCTTGTCGGCCGGGGCCACCTGCTTGGTCTTGGCTGCCGGGCCTGCCGGCACCAGGCGCACGATCTTCACCTGGTCGTTGTCGCTTTGCAGCACTGCGCCGATGCCTTCCAGCGACAGGCTCATGTTGATGTCGAAGTTCTCGGCGTTGTCCGGCGACAGGTAGTTGGTGTGCGGGTCGTAGGACTGGGCGAAGGTGTTGATGTAGGCCTGGAAAATGTCTTCGGCACGGGTCTGGTCCAGGCGCGCCAGCTGGTTCTTGTAGCGCTTGGTCAGGGTTTCCTGGATCTGCTTGGGTTCCTTGCCGGCGATCTTCTGGCGCAGCACTTCATCCTTGACGCGTTTGCGCCACAGGTCGTCGAGCTCGGCCTGGTCCTTCATCCATGGGGCGTCCTTGCGGTCGATCAGCAAGGTTTCCTTGGCGTTGAAGTCGATCTTGTCCACGCCTTTGTTCAGCTCGGCCAAGGCGAAGTCCAGGCGTTGCTTGACGCGGTCCAGGTAGCGTTTGTAGATGGTGAAGCCCGGGTCGAGGTTACCGCTCTTGAGGAAATCGTCGAATTGCGTTTTCCATTTGTCGAATTCAGCGATATCGGCGGCGGTGAAGTAGCTGCGCGCCGGGTCCAGCAGCTTGATGTAGCTGTCATAGATGATGACCGAGCGGGCGTCGTCCAGCGGCGGCTTGCTGTAGTGGTGGCGCTTGAGCAATTCCACCACGTTGAGGCTGGCGACGATCTCGTCGCGGTCCGGCTGCAGGCTATCCCACTTGTTGGCGGCCGCCGCATTGCCGCCGAGCGTGAGGCTGCCCAGGCCGATCATCAGCGCCAGGGCGGTGCTTGGGAGGAAATGCTTCATGCTGATTCGACGTGGAGACAATTGATCACGCATAGTAGGCCGTCTTTTCTGTTCACCGGTTGCAAAAAACCGGATGCATACTGCAAAAAGCCTGGGGACTTGGCGTTCCCAGGCTCGGTCATATGATTCAACTATGGAGGCACTGTGAAGGCATTGCAAGGCGTTGACGGACATGTGGCCTGGGTCGAGGCCGAACGCCCGACCTGCGACGCGGGCCAAGTGCGCATTCGCGTGGCTGCTGCGGGGCTGAACCGCGCCGATCTGCTGCAGATGAAAGGTTTGTATCCGCCACCGCCAGGCGCCAGCCCGTACATGGGCCTGGAGTGTTCCGGCGTGATCGAAGAAGTGGGCGCCGGTGCCGACTGGCGCGTGGGTGACCGTGTTTGCGCGCTGCTGGCCAGCGGCGCCATGGCCGAGGAGGTGGTGGTGGATGCCCGCCACGTGCTGCCTGTGCCCGAAGGCCTGAGCCTGCACGAGGCGGCGGGGTTGCCGGAAGTGTATGCCACTGCCTGGCTGAACATCTTCCAGCTGGGTGGCGTGAAAGCTGGCGAGAAGGTGCTGGTGCACGCTGGCGCCAGCGGCGTTGGCTCGGCCGCGATCCAGCTGTGCAAGGCGTTCGGCAGCCCGGTGTGGGTCAGCGTCGGTTCGCAGGACCGCTTGGCCTACTGCGAGGCGTTGGGCGCTGCCGGTGGCGTGGTACGTAACGAGAACCTGGAGGCGCTGGAAGGTTTCGGCCCGTTCGATGTGATTCTCGACCCGGTGGGCGCCAGCTATGGCGAACTCAACCTCAAGCTGCTGGCGCGTGACGGGCGCTGGGTGATCATCGGCCTGATGGGCGGGCGCAAGTTCGAGCTGGACCTGGCACAGGTACTGGGCAAGCGCCTGGAGATTACCGGCTCCACGCTGCGCAACCGCGATGACGGCTTCAAGGCCGAGTTGCTGCGCGATTTGCAGCAGCAGGTGTGGCCGCTGTTTACCGAAGGGCGCTTGTCGCCGCAGCTGGTGGATACCTACCCGGTGGAGTTTGCCCAGGCGGCATATGCCGAGCTTGAGACCAACCAGGTGTCTGGCAAGCTGGTGATGGTGATCGACCCAGGCCTGGCTTGAGATTGCCGGGGCTGCTTTGCAGCCCATCGCGACACAAGGCCGCTCCTACAAGGTAATGCGATCTCCTGTAGGAGCGGCCTTGTGTCGCGAAAGGGGCGCAAAGCGCCCCTATGGCCCTCAAGTCCAGCTCAGGATCGGCCACTTGTTGATCTCGGCATGCTCCCGCAACACCGCATCGGGGTTCACCACATGCGGATGATCCACCTTCAACAACAACGGCAAATCGTTCCGCGAATCGGAATAGAAACTCGCCCCCTCCAGGTTCTCCTGCTCCTGGTCCAGCCATTCCAGCAACCGCGTGATCTTCCCTTCGCGATAGGTCAGTACCCCATGGGTCTTGCCGGTATACACCCCGTTCACCGCCTCCAGCTCGATTGCCAGGTATTCGTCCACCCCCAGCCGCTCCGCAATCGGCCCGACCAGGTGGGTACCAGACGCGGAAATGATCAGGATACGGTCCCCACGCTTGCGGTGTTCGGCAATGCAGCGGCAGGCGTCGCCGTAGATGATCGGCTCGATCACCTCTTCGACCCACGGCTTCACCAGGTGCTCGACCTCTTCCAGGGTACGCCCTGCAATCGGCTCCAGGCTGAAGGCCATGTACTCCTCCATGTGCAGGTGGCCCCTGCCGTAGGCTTCCATCAGTTCATGGTCGCGGCGCAGGAACGCCTTGCCGTCGACCCAGCCCAGCCGGGCCATCTGCTCGCTCCACAGTGACGCGCAGTCGCCGTGGATCAGGGTTTCGTCCAGATCGAAAATTGCCAGTGCCATGGTGTTGATTCTCCTTAGGCCACTTCCCGTAGCGCCGTGGGGTCGATCGACAAGCTTACCCGTTGCCCGTCCGCGTGCAGGTCGGCCGGTGAACGGTTGAGCACGTCGACCACCAGCTCCACCTCGCGCACCTGCACCCGGTAGCGGATCACGTTGCCCAGCAGGCTGTGGCTGCGCACTTCGGCATCCAGTTCGCCGTTGATGCCCAGGGTGATCGATTCGGGCCGGATCGCCAGGCGGCTGGTCACCGGGCGCTGCAGCAGGCGGCTGGCGCTCTCGGCGTCGAGCAGGTTGTAGTTGCCAATGAAGCCGGCGGCAAACAGGTCCACCGGCGCGGTGTAGAGGGTTTCGGCATCGCCGCTCTGGACGATACGCCCCTGGTTCATCAGGAAGATGCGGTCGGACATGGTCAGCGCTTCTTCCTGGTCATGGGTGACGAAGATGGTGGTCAGTCCCAGCTCGCGCTGGATGGCGCGGATCTGCTCGCGCAGGTGCTTGCGGATGCGCGCATCCAGCGCAGATAGCGGCTCGTCGAGCAGCAGCAGGCGCGGGCGGGTGACCAGCGAGCGGGCCAGGGCCACGCGCTGGCACTGGCCGCCAGACAACTGGTGCGGGTAGCGCCCGGCGAAGTTGCCCAGTTCCACCAACTCCAGCACTTCGCGCACCCGAGCCTGGCTTTCATCGGCCTTGACCTTCTGCATGCGCAGGCCGAAGGCGACGTTCTGCTCGACGGTCATGTTGGGAAACAGCGCATAGCTTTGGAACACCATGCCAATGCCACGCTTTTGCGGGCTCAGCGGCACAATGTCATGGCCGTCGAGGAGGATCTGCCCACTGTCCACCGGGGTCAGCCCGGCGATGCAGCGCAGCAGCGTGGACTTGCCGCAACCGGACGGGCCAAGCAGTGTGACGAACTCGCCGCGCTCGATACGGCAGTCGATGTTTTCGAACACCGGGCTGCCGGCGTAGCTTTTTTGCAGTTTCTGTACGCTGACGAAGCTCATGTCAGGTCTTGTCCTTGTTCAGGCGGTTGGCGACCCAGGTGAGTACCAGCACGAAGGCGAAGTACGAGATCACCAGCGCGCTGTTGAAGTGGCCGCTGCTGTTGCGCATGTTGTTCAGGTAGACCTGCAGGGTCTCGTAGCGGGTGCCGACCAGCAGGTTGGCGAACACGAACTCGCCGAACAGGAACGAGAACGACAGCAGCAGTGCCACCATCAGGCCCTTGCGCAGGTTCGGCAGCACTACCAGCAATGCCGCCTGCCAGGTGCTGGCGCCCAGCAGCTGGGCGGCGTCCATCAGGTCGCGCAGGTTGATTGCCTGCAGGTTGTTGGTTATGGCCCGGTACATGAACGGCAGTGCGATGGTGAAGTAGCAGCCGATCAGGATCCACGGTGTGCCGACCATGGCCATGGGCCCGCTGCCATACAGCTGCAGCAGCCCCACCGACGACACCACCGGCGGCACCGCGAACGGTAGCAGGATGAGGATGTTCATCAGTGCGTCGAGCCTGGGGAAGTGGTAGTGCACCACGAACAGCAGCGGCAGGATCAGCACCACCGACAGCAGCAGCGCGCCCACGCACACCAGCAACGACTGGCCGAAGGCGGCCAGGAAGCGTGGCTCGCTCCACAGCGCGATGTACCACTTGAAGGTCAGGCCGCTGGGTAGCAGGCTGGCCGACCAACTGGTGGCCAGTGAGTAGAGGAGGGTGCCGGCCAGTGGCAGCAGCAGGATGAGGAACAGCAGGTAGACCACGGCGCGGTGGTACCAGCCGCCGGAATGGGCGTCAGCGCGCATGGTAGCTCCTTTTCAGTAGCCATTGATGCACTACCGTGACCAGCGTCATCAGCCCCACCAGGACCATCGCCAGGGCGCTGGCCAGGTTGGGATCGAGGCTGATATCACCGGCCACCAGGCCGGCGATGCGGATAGGCAGCACGTTGAAGTTGCCGGTGGTCAGCGCGTACACGGTGGCATAGGCACCGAGCGCGTTGGCCAGCAGGATGACGAAGGTGCCCAGCAGTGCCGGGGTCAGCACCGGCAGGCCGATGTGCCGCCAGAATTGCCAGTGGCTGGCGCCCAGCAGCGCGGCTGACTCGCGCCAGTCTTCACGCAGGGCGTCGAACGCGGGGTACAGCAGCAACACGCCAAGCGGGATCTGGAAGTAGGTGTACACCAGGATCAGCCCGCTCTTGGAATAGATGCTGAAGTCTTCCAGCAGGCCGACCTGTTTCAGCAGCAGGGTCAGCGCGCCGTTGAAACCGAGCAGGATGATGAAGGCGAAGGCCAGCGGCACCCCGGCGAAGTTGCTGGTCATGTTGGCGAAGGCGCTGACGAAGTCGCGCAGCTTCGAGTCCACCTGGCGCAGCGAGTAGGCGCCGAGGGTGGCGATGACGATGCCGAACAGGCTCGACCAGAAGCTGATCTCCAGGCTGCGTTGCAGGGCCTGCAGGTAGAACTTCGAGGCGAACACCTTGCTGAAGTTGGCCACGCCCCAGCCCGCTTCCGATTGCAGGCTGTTGATCGCCACCCAGGCCAGCGGGGCGATCTGGAAGATGACGAAGAACACGGCGAACGGTAGCAGGCAGAGCAGGGCCAGGTAGCGGCCTCGGGCGCTGCTGCTCTTGGGTGTAGTCACTTCAGCAGCTCCCGGCAGACACTCTTGTCATGCGCTGCGCCGAGCAGCTCGCAGATGGTCCCGCACAGCTCGGTTTGCAGCGGTTTGGCCGCAGGGTCGAGGCTGAAGGCATCGCCGAAGACGAACAGCGGCACTTCGCGCTCCTCGGCCAGCAGTCCGTTGTGCGAGCGGTCGTTGTTCATGCCGTGGTCGGAGGTGACCAGCACCTGGTAGCCCTCTTCGAGCCAGCCCGGCAGGTAATCGGCCAGCAGGATGTCGACGCTGCGCGCGGCGTTGCGGTACTGGCTGCTGTCCAGGCCGTGATGGTGGCCGACATCGTCGATGCTCATCGGGTGCACCAGCAGGAAGTTGGGGGCGTGGCGGCGGCGCAGGTATTCGCCATCGGCCAGCAGGTGCGAATCGGGGTAGCGGTCGTCCCAGTAGAACAGCCCGTGCTGGATCGGCAGCTTCGGCGCGTGGGTATGGCGGTCACGCTGCGGGTCGAAGGGAGAGCGATTGTACAGCTCGCTCATCCAGTGATAGGCCGCCGCCGCAGTGCCCAGGTTGGCCTCGCGGGCGTAGTGGAACACGCTGCGCTGGTTGGACAGGCGGTTGACATTGTTGTGCACGATGCCGCTGTCGATCGGCGGCACACCGGTGAGGATGCACTCGTACAGCGGCCGCGACAGTGACGGCAGTTCGCATTCCACGCGATACAGCGCGGCACGGTCGGCCTCGACGTAGGCGTGCAGATGGCCCATGGCGTGGTGGGCGACCTGGTAGTTGAGGCCGTCGAGCAGGACCAGGATGACGTTGTGTTGCATGGTGGCTCCAGTCATAAACCGCGTTGGCTTCTTCGCGGGTAAACCCGCTCCCACAGGGGCATGCGCCAGCCTTGAGACACGTGCTTTACCTGTGGGAGCGGGTTAACCGCGAAAGGGCCCGTCCAGGCGCTAGAGAAGCTAGCCCCTTACTCCATCTCGATGATCACCTGCTCCTGCCACATCTGCGGCAGCTTCTTCGAGCTCGCTTCCCAGGCATCGGCATTCTTGATCGGCTGCGCGGCCTTGTACTGTTCGTTGGGCAGCAGCTTGGCCTGTACGTCTTCAGGCAGCTTCAGGTGCTCGGCACGGATTGGCCGCGCGTGCCCCTTGGCCAGGTTGATCTGCCCGGCGTCGCTGAAGATGTATTCACGCGCCAGCTTGGCCGCATTCGGGTGCTTGGCGTATTTGTTGATGATGGTGGTATAGCCGGAGATCACCGAGCCATCCGACGGGATCAGCACTTCGAAACGCTTGGGGTCGATCTGTTCACGGTAGCTCAGACCGTTGAAGTCCCACACCACGCCCACTTCCACCTCGCCTTTCTCCAGGGTCTGGATGGTCGGGTTGGCCAGCGACAGGCGCTTCTGCTGGGCGAGCTTGGTGAACAGTTGCAGGCCCGGAGCCAGGTTGGTTTCGTCACCCTTGTACGCGATAGCCGCAGCCAGCACGCCGTTGGCGGCCTGGGCAGCGGTGCCGACGTCACCGATGGCGACCTTGTACTTGCCTTTTTCCAGGTCATGCCAGGAGGTTGGCCGCTCGCCTTCCTTGACCAGGTCCTTATTGATGATGAAGGCGATCGTGCCGGTATAGGCCAGCGCCCAGTGGCCGTCCTTGTCCTTGGCCCAGGTAGGTACCTGGTCCCAGGTGCTCGGCTTGTACGGTTGGCTCACGCCCTTGCTCACGGCGATCGGGCCGAAGGCGGCACCCACATCGCCGATGTCGGCACTGGCGTTGTCCTTCTCGGCTTCGAACTTGGCAATTTCCTGGGCCGAACTCATGTCGGTGTCGCTATGCTTGAGACCGTATTTGCTGGCCAGGTCTTCCCAGGTGCCTTTCCAGTTGGCCCAGGCATCGGGCATGCCCACGCTGTTGATGTTGCCTTCCTTGCGGGCAGCGTCTTCCAGGGCCTTGAGGTCGGGGCCGGCGGCCATGGCCGAGGTGCACAGGGTAATGGCCGAGCCGAGCAGTGACGCCATGAACAACTTTTTCATCCGAAGCTCCTAGGGTGGGTGCCTTTAGCGATGGTTGTTATGAGTGAAGCCGTTGTCTGGTGACCGTTGGTCTAGGTCAGCAAACCTTGAGCCAAGGTAGGCTGCTTGCGTGACAGTTTGATGTAGGGAAGGGCCGGTGAAGGCCCTGAGGCTACAGCGTAGACTACACAATCGCTCCGGTTCTGCTGGCTTGGCGCGTTTCTGGCACTATCTGGCCAAAGCCTTTGTCACAGGATGTTCATCAGCCCTGCCTAGGCTTGCACTATTCTCCAAGTGCCCTGTTTTGGGGCTGGACTAGTCCAGATAGGTAACCTTTGATGCAGTCGACGCCACCGCGTGCGGTAACAGCCATCTGTCACGCCCTGCAGGAGCAGATCGAGCACGGCCTGCTGGCCCCGGGCGGCAAGCTGCCGGCCGAGCGCAGGCTCAGCGAGGTGTTCGACACCACGCGCATCACCCTGCGTGAGGCGCTGGTGCAGCTGGAAGCCCAGGGGCTGATCTACCGCGAAGAGCGCCGCGGCTGGTTCGTCGCGCCCGAGCGGCTGACCTACGACCTGATCGAGCGTAGCCACTTCCATGCCATGGTCCGCGACCAGGGGCGGGTGCCCAGTACCGAACTGTTGTCGGCGCGGCTGCAGCCGGCTTCGGCGACCATCTGTGCGCGCTTGCAACTGCCGGCGTTGTCCAGCGTGGTGCGTATCTGCCGGTTAAGGCGGATCGATGGACGGGCGGTGCTGTATGCCGAGCACTACCTCAACCCCCGGTACTTCCCGGCGATTCTCGAACAGGACCTGGCGCAGTCGCTGACCGAAATTTATGGGCGGGTGTATGGCATCCAGTATGGGCAGGTGTGCTTCGAGATCTTGCCGACGGCGTTGCCGGTGGAGGCGGCCAGTGCCTTGAAGGTATCGGCGGGAAGCCCAGGGTTGCATATCACCCGGGTCAACAGTGACCAGCATGGGCACCTGATCGACTGTGACCTGGAGTATTGGCGGCATGATGCCATCCGCATCCGCGCTCAAGCTGGATGAAATGTTGGCTTCTTCGCGGGTAAACCCACAGGGACCGCACAGGTTTCAGCCTTTGCGCAGTACTTGTGGGAGCGGGTTCACCCGCGAAGAGGCCCTAACTGGAGGAACCGGCAGTCACTACCTGCACTGACAACCTTGGCGTTGCCAAATCCAGCCCGGCCTCATCCAGCTGCCGCTTCAACGCCAGGTTGAATGCCCGCGAAACCTCCCACTGCTTGATCGGTGCGGTCTTGAACCGCGCCCGCAAGATCGCCGAACCCGACTCGAAGCTTTCCACCCCCTGCAACTCCAACGGTGACCAGATGTTGCGGCGCATCAGCGGGTCGTTGCGCAGTTTCTGCCCCACCTCGCGAATCAGCGTGATCGCCTGGTCGATGTTCATGCTGTGCGGGATCGCCACGCGGAAGATCGCGTAACCGAACTCGCGCGAGTAGTTCTTGATGCTCTTGATCTCGCTGAATGGGATGGTATGCACGATGCCGTCGATATCACGCAGACGCACGGTACGGATGGTCAGCCCCTCCACCGTGCCCAGGTGACCGCCCACATCCACGTAGTCGTCGATGGCCAGTGAGTCTTCGATGATGATGAACAACCCGGTGATCAGGTCGGCCACCAGCGACTGCGCACCAAAGCCGATGGCCAGACCGATCACACCTGCACCGGCCAGCAGTGGGGTAACGTTCATGCCCATGTTGGCCAGGGCGACGATTACCGCGATGATGAAAATGACCACGAACATCACGTTGCGGATCAACGGCATCATGGTTTGCGCGCGGGCGTTGGCCAGGCCCCGGCGCGACCGTACCAGGGCGTGGTGCACTGCGGTGTCGGCAAGGATCCACACCAGCCAGGCGACGATCAGCGTGCCGGCCAGGCCCAGCAGGCGCACGCTTATGTCATGGCCTTCGCCCTCGGCGAAGCTGATCATCGACAGCCCCCACACGCGCAGCCCCAGCTCGATGAACACCAGCCAGATAAACAGGTGCACCAGCAGGTAGCCGAAGTTGCGCAGGCGTTCGGCGTACACTGCCTGGCGCTTGCTGGCGCGCTTGGGGTTGGCGGCGTGGCGGCGTACCAGGCCGTTGAGCACCATGCACACCACCACCAGCACCGTGCACATCAGCGACTGGCGCAGGGCGGTGCTGGTATCGCCGGCCGAGATGAAGGTAGCGAACAGCGAAATTGCCACCAGGATCAATGCCGGCACGAACCAGAAGCTGCCGAGAATCTCGATGGTGTCACTGAGGGTGCGCCGGGTCAGGCGCCGTGACAGCGGCTGGTTGCGGATCAGGTGGGCGATCGGGCGGCGGAAGCGCAGGATGAACAGCCCGGTGCACAGCGCCGCGATCACGTTGGCCAAGGTGGCCAGGGCGTGGGCCAGGTGGGTGCCGAGGGCGACCGTCAGGCGCGGGTCGCTCATCGCTTCACCGAACGCGGCGAAGCTGCCGATCAGCCACAGCGGGCGGAACGCCTGATGGCGCAGAATGTACAGGGCGCGGTGACGGTGGGGGCCGTCGAGCAGCGAGAAGGCGATCACGCAGATGGCCGAGAAGCAGGTGCCGACCACCAGCGCGTAGGCCAGCACCATGGCCAGCGATTTGCCCAGCGACGGCGGCAGCACGAAGCTCAGGTACACGGTGAACACCAGCGCCACCAGCCACGGGCCCAGCTTGCGCAGGGCAAAGCGCACCAGGTCCCAGGTGCGCGGGTGCTGCGGCAGTTCCTCGCTCAGGCCAAAGCGCAGGCGGACCCGGTGGCCGACCCAGTTGAAGGCGTAGGCCAGCACGCTCCAGACAGCGATGACGGCGGCAAAGCCGAACAGGATGGCCGGCCACTGGTGCACTGGCACCATCAACTCGGTCAGTTCGGCCTGGGCCTGTTCGATTTCCGCGGCCCAGCGATGAAACGGGCTGGCATCGCCGCTGAACTGTTTTTCGAAGTCATGCAGGGCACCGCCGATCAGGCCGAGCACACCCTGTTCGACGGTGGGTTGCGATTGCCTGGTGGCGTCGCGCAGCTTTTTCAGGTCGGCCAGCAGCTTGGCGCGTTGCTGGTCGTTTTCCAGGTTCTTGATCACCTCGTCCAGCGACTTGCCCAGCGGTTCGCTGGCTTCCGGTTGCGTGGACGCGCTACCGCCAAGCAGGCCTGGCAGGCCCGCGGCCTGCACCGGTAGGACAAACAGGAATAGCAGCAGGAACAAGCAACGCAGGAGAGCAGGCACTGGCAAAACTACCTCAGGTCAAACGATTGACCGAGTGTAGAGGTTTATGACGGCAGTTTCTCGAGGATCTTCCAGCAAGTGAGGCCGAAGATGCCCAAGGTGCCAATCCACATCATCAGCACGCCGATGTTGCGCTCGCGCAGGCTGAAACCGATGGTCAGCAGCATCAGGAACAGAAACACCGGCACGAACAAGGAAAGGAACGGGGACATGGACAGCAATCCTTTTGCAGTGGGGCCATGTAACAAGCATAGCGGGTGGCAGGCGAAGCGGGATTGACCTTGAGCACTGAACCAGGCAACGACGCTCTCTGTAGGAGCAGCCTTGCGCTGTGAAGAGGCCAGTACACTCCAAGCATCTCTGCTGGTTGTACCGGCCTCTTCGCAGCACAAGGCTGCTCCTACAAAGGGCGGGGTCTTCAGGATCTCAAGGCAACTCGCGGCAACGGTAGAAGGCGCTCAGCACCTTCACCAGGTGCGCCAGGTCATGGCTTCCGCACAGCTCGCGAATCGAATGCATGGCAAAGGTCGGCAAGCCGATATCCACCGTACGCACGCCCAGGTGGCTGGCCGCAATCGGCCCGATGGTCGAGCCACAGCCCATGTCGCTGCGTACCACAAAGCTCTGCACCGGCACTTCCTCGGCCATGCACAGGTGGCGGAAGAACCCGGCGGTTTCGCTGTTGGTAGCGTAGCGCTGGTTGTTGTTCACCTTGATTACCGGCCCGGCGTTGAGCTTGGGCCCATGGTTGCCGTCGTGCTTGTCGGCGTAGTTGGGGTGCACGCCGTGGGCGTTGTCGGCCGATACCATCAGCGAGCGCTGGATGGTGCGCACGTAGGCGTCGCCATCGGGCAGCAGGCGCTGCAGGGTCTGCTCCAGCATCGGGCCGTCGGCGCCACAGGCCGAGCAGCTGCCGACTTCTTCATGGTCGTTGCACACCAGTACGCAGGTTTCGTCGCTGTCGGCGGCCAGCAGGGCCTGCAGGCCGGCGTAGCACGACAACAGGTTGTCCAGGCGCGCACCGGCGATGAAGTCGCCGTTCAGGCCGACCAGCGCGGCGTCCTGGGTGTCGTAGAAGCTCAGCTCGTAATCCAGCACTACGTCGGCGATCAGCTCGTGCTCGCGGGCCAATTGCTCTGTGAGCAGTGCGCGGAAGTCGATGCGCTCGTCACCCGCCACCTGGGCCAGGATTGGCGGCAGTTCGTTCTGCGGGTTGATAGCCCAGCCTTCGTTGGCGGTGCGGTTGAGATGGATGGCCAGGTTGGGGATGATCGCGATCGGCAGCTTGAAGTCGATCAACTGGCTTTCGACCTTGCCGTCACGGCGGTAGGTGACCCGGCCGGCCAGCGACAGGTCGCGGTCGAACCATGGCGCCAGCAAGGCGCCGCCATACACTTCGACGCCTAGTTGCAGGAAGCCCTGGCGCTGCAGCTCGGGCTGTGGCTTGACCCGCAGGCATGGGCTGTCGGTGTGGGCACCGACCATGCGGATGCCGTTCAGCAGTGGTGCCTGCTTGCCCAGCTTGATGGCGATGATCGACGAGTCGTTACGGGTGACGTAATAGCGACCGCCAGGCACCGTGGCCCAGCTGTCGCGCTCGTCCAGGCGCTGGTAGCCGGCAGCTTCCAGGCGCTGGGCCAGGCTGGCGGTGGCGTGGAAGGGCGTGGGGGAGGCCTTGAGGAAGTCGATAAGGCCAGAATTCAGTGCGTCGCGCATAGCTCACTCCAGACAGCAGTGGCGCGAGTTTAGCGTATTAGGTCGACAAATTGTGTCCGCTTCTTCGCGGCTGAAGCCCCCACAGGTACTGCACAACCCTCGAAAGCGGTGCGGTCCCTGTGGGAGCGGCTTTAGCCGCGAAGAGGCCAGTACAGGCTGTACACATTCAGAAGGGCGCAGGGCACTCGAACTTCAGCCGCTCCCCGGATACCGGGTGGGTAAAGCTCAGCATCGAGGCATGCAGGCACAGCCGCTCATGGGCCGCCAGTGCCTCGGGGTTGGCATACAGCCGGTCGCCGAGCAGCGGGTGCCCGATCGACAGCATGTGCACGCGCAACTGGTGCGAACGCCCGGTAATCGGTGTCAGCTCTACCCGGCAGTAATCACCGCAGCGCTCGACGATGCGCCAGAAGGTCAGCGCATGCTTGCCCTGCTCGTGGTCCACCACATGCCGTGGCTTGGTTGGCGGGTCGTAGCGCAGCGGCAGGTCGATGCTGCCGCTGTCCAGCGCCGGCTGGCCCCAGCACAGCGCAGTGTAGGCCTTCTCGGTTTCGCGGTCGTGGAACTGGCGCGACAGCTCACGGTGGCTGTCGGCATCCCGGGCCAGCAGGATGATACCGGAGGTTTCCCAGTCCAGGCGGTGCACGATCAGCGCGTCGGGGTAGCCGTTTTCTTGCAGGCGGGTGATCAGGCAGTCCTTGTTGTCCTCGGCGCGGCCGGGTACCGACAGCAGCAGAGTCGGTTTGTTGATCACCAGGATGGCGGCGTCTTCGTGCAGGATCTGAATGTTGGACAGCGGCATTGCAGTATCTCTGTGATATCGGGGAAAACCATCGGGGCCGCCTTGCGGCCCATTCGCGGCACAAGGCCGCTCCTACAAGGAAATGCGTACCCCTGCAGGAGCGGCCTTGTGCCGCGAATGGACTGCAAGGCAGCCCCGATGGCCAATTGCGCGGATCAGCGATCCGGCAAGGTGATGTTCAGCTCCAGAATCGAGCAGCTACCCTGGTTTTCCAGCTCGATATGCACATCATCGTTGCCGATGTTTACATACTTGCGGATCACTTCCAGCAGTTCTTTCTGCAGTGCTGGCAGGTAGTCCGGTTCGCTGCGTTGGCCGCGCTCGTGCGCCACGATGATCTGTAGACGCTCTTTCGCTACCGACGCGCTGGTCTGTTTCTGTCTGCCACGAAAGAAGTCAAAAAGGTTCATGGTTTACTTGCCTCCAAACAGGCGCGCGAAGAATCCTTGCTTCGGCACTTCGATGAACCGCAGGGGCTTTTCTTTACCCAGCAGGCGGTCGACGGTATCGCTATAGGCCTGGCCGGCATCGCTCTGGTCGTCGAGGATGACCGGGATACCCTGGTTGGAAGCCTTGAGCACGGCCTGGCTCTCGGGGATCACACCCTTGAGCTTGATCGCCAGGATCTCTTCGACGTCGGCAATGCTCAGCATTTCGCCCTTTTCCACGCGCTCCGGGTGGTAGCGGGTGATCAGCAGGTGTTCCTTGATCGGCTCTTCGCCGTTCTCGGAGCGGCGCGACTTGCTCGACAGGATGCCCAGCATGCGGTCGGAGTCACGTACCGACGATACTTCGGGGTTGGTGACCACGACGGCTTCGTCGGCAAAGTACATGGCCAGGTGTGCGCCTTTCTCGATACCGGCCGGCGAGTCGCAGATGACGAAGTCGAAGTCTTTCTTCAGCTCCATCAGGACCTTTTCCACGCCTTCCTGGGTCAGCGCGTCCTTGTCACGGGTCTGGCTGGCAGCCAGCACGTACAGGTTCTCGAGACGCTTGTCCTTGATCAGGGCCTGTTGCAGGTTGGCTTCGCCGTTGACCACGTTGACGAAGTCGTACACCACGCGGCGTTCGCAGCCCATGATCAGGTCGAGGTTACGCAGGCCCACGTCGAAGTCGACGATGACGGTCTTGTGGCCACGCAGTGCGAGGCCGGTACCAATGGCGGCGCTGGTGGTGGTCTTGCCCACCCCCCCCTTGCCGGAAGTAACCACGATAATCTTGGCCAAGGTGTTTCACCCCTAAAATAATCGGGACACAAGTCCCTGCAAAAATACAAATAAATGGCAACGGTAAAAAGTTGCACTAAAAATGCTGGCAAGTATCCGTTAAAGCCGGGTGATGTTCAACACGTCGCCAGACAGGCTGACTTGCACGCCAGTGCCCCACAGCGGGTCGCGGCGCAGGTCTTCGCAGACCTTGTACTGGCCGGCGATGGAGACCATTTCGGCGGTCATCTGCTGGCAGAAGATTCGTGCCTTGGTATTGCCTTTGATGCCGGCCAGGGCGCGGCCGCGCATGGCGCCGTACACATGGATGTTGCCGTCGGCCAGAAGTTCCGCCCCCGGGCTGACCGAACCGGTTACCACCAGGTCGCCGCCCTGGGCATAGATCTGCTGGCCGCCACGTACTGGCGAAGTGATGATGCGGGTCGGGCGCACCTCGGGTTCGAGGATTGGCGGCGGGACGGGGGCCGGCTCGGGCTTCTTCACCTCGGGTTCAGGCTCCAGCGGCCGTTCGCGAGCGCCGGATGGCGGCAGCACCGGCAGGTCGATGGCGATGGCGGCGGCGATGTCCTCGATGCGGCTGGCGCGGATGGCCAGGGTGCGCAGGCCGTGGTGGCGGCAGATCCTCATCAAACCGGGCAGGTCGATTGCCCCCTCGTTGGCCGGCAGCTTGTCCAGCGCCAGCACCAGCGGCGTGTTGCTGAAGAAGTTCGGTGCCTGGGCGACTTTGGCCGCCAGTTGGCGGTCGAGGGCTTCAAGGTCATTGCGCGCCAGTTCCAGCACTGTAATGGCGAGCATGCTGCCCTTGAGCTGGAACACGGAGGCGGTATCGGGTGTGTGGTTTGGGCTCATGGTCTGCATAGACGGCTTGTTGCGAAAAAAGTGCCCTGACTTATAACGATAAGACCGGTTGCCCGCAACATGCGTTGATCCGTTGTAGAATGCGCGGCCTTTGTCTTTCCGGAAGCTTCAATGGAACGCCCGCGTTTTCGTCCCTATTTCCTTCACCCACGTTTCTGGGCCCTGTGGTTGGGCCTGGGCCTGCTGTGGCTGGTGGTCCAGTTGCCGTACCGGGTCCTGTTGAAAGTCGGTGCCGCGTTGGGTGCGGTGATGTACCGCTTTGCCGGTGAACGGCGCCGCATTGCCGCGCGCAACCTGGAGCTGTGCTTCCCGGAGCTGTCGGTCGACGAACGGCAGCACCTGCTCAAGGCCAACTTCGCCTCCACCGGTATTGCCTTCTTCGAAATGGCCATGAGCTGGTGGTGGCCCAAGGCCCGGCTGGCGCGCCTGGCCCATGTCGAGGGGCTGGAGCACCTGCAGGCCGCCCAGCAGGCGGGGCAGGGTGCCATCCTGATGGCGGTGCACTTCACTACCCTGGAAATCGGTGCTGCGCTGCTGGGCCAGCAGCACACCATCGACGGCATGTACCGCGAGCACGGCAACCCGCTGTTCGACTTCATCCAGCGCAGCGGCCGCGAGCGGCATAACCTCGACTCGCTGGCGGTGGAGCGCGAGGACGTGCGCGGTATGCTCAAGCTGCTGCGCTCAGGCCGGGCGATCTGGTACGCACCGGACCAGGACTACGGCGCCAAGCAGAGCCTGTTCGTGCCGCTGTTCGGCATCCCGGCGGCGACAGTGACGGCCACCACCAAGTTTGCCCGGTTGGGCAAGGCGCAGGTGATTCCGTTCACCCAGAAGCGCCTGGAAGATGGCAGCGGCTATCGTCTGGTGATCCACCCGCCGTTGGCGGATTTCCCCGGGGAGAGCGAAGAGGCGGACTGCCTGCGCATCAACCAGTGGGTCGAAAGCGTGTTGCGCGAATGCCCCGAGCAGTACCTGTGGGCGCATCGCCGGTTCAAGTCGCGGCCCGAAGGGGCGCCGCGGCTGTATGACAAGAAGAAGCGTTGAATCTTGTTTTGCCTGTGCCGGCCTATTCGCGGGTGAACCCGCTCCCACAGGTTCTCCACAGGCCCTGAAGGCTGTGCAATACCTGTGGGAGCGGGTTTACCCGCGAATAGGCCGGCACTGAGAGCACATCAACCCCAGGAAGGACTCCTATGGCGCCACCCCCGGTAACCGGTCTCATCCTTTCTGGCGGCGGCGCCCGCGCTGCCTACCAGGTCGGCGTGCTGGCCGGCATTGCCGAGCTGCTGCCCGCTGGCGCGCACAACCCGTTCCCCGTCATCGTCGGCACCTCTGCCGGTGCCATCAACGCCGTCACCCTGGCCAGCGGCGCTACCCATTTCAGCGAAGCCGTACAACGGCTCACCGCCTTCTGGCAGAACTTCCGCAGCCACCTGGTCATCCGCAGCGACTGGCCCGGCGTGGTCCGCCAGGCCAGCCGCTTCGTTGCCCACAACCTGCTGGGCGTGGGTGGCCCGGCGCCAGTGGCGCTACTGGACAGCAGCCCATTGCGTGGCTTGCTGCAGGCGCACCTGAACCTGGACGGCATTGCCCACTCCCTGGCCGCCGGGCAACTGCGCGCCGTCGCGGTGACCGCTTTTGGCTACGAATCCGGCCAGGCGGTGACCTTCTACCAGGGCCGCGGTACCATCGAAGCCTGGTTGCGCCACCGTCGCATCGGCATGCCCACGTCGTTGACCATCGACCACCTTCTGGCCAGTGCGGCCATCCCGCTGCTGTTCGCCCCGGTGCGGCTGGGCGACGAGTATTTTGGCGATGGCGCGGTACGCCAGTCGGCGCCGATTAGCCCGGCCTTGCACCTGGGCGCCAGCCGGGTACTGGTAGTCGGGGTCAGCGGCAACCCGCAGCGGCCGGCGCCACCGTTGCCAACCCAGCGCGTGTTCAGCGGGCAGCAGCCGAGCCTGGCGCAGATCGGCGGGCACATGCTCAACAGCACGTTCATTGACAGCCTGGAAGACGACATCGAGCTGCTACAGCGCCTCAACCACCTGAGCCACCTGTTGCCGGAGCACCTGGACGCCCGGCGCCTGGGCCTGGCGCCAATCGACGTGTTGGTGGTAGCGCCCAGCCAGCCCCTGGACGAGATTGCCGCGCGGCACCGGCGTGAGTTGCCGGCGGCGTTGCGCGTGTTCCTGCGCGGGCCGGGGGCGACCCGTACCAGCGGGGCGGGGGTGTTGAGCTATTTGCTGTTCGAGGCCAGTTACTGCAGCGAGCTGATAGAGCTGGGGCGAAAGGATGCCTTGGCCAAGAAGCGGGAGCTTTGCCAGTTCCTGGGGATTTGAAGTTGCCTGTGCCGGCCTCTTCGCAGCACAAGGCTGCTCCTGCAGGGGAGCGCGTCGCCTTGTAGGAGCAGCCTTGTGCTGCGAAGAGGTCTGGCCTGCCTACTCGGCTATCTGCAACTTGCGCGCCTGGGTATACACATACCGCACCTTCTCGTACTCGAACGGCGAGTTGAGCTGGCCATAGCGGAATTTGGTGCTGTAGCGCTTGTCCACCACACGCAACACGGAAATTTCCGGGTGGTCGCTGCTGGCTTCGGCCACGTTCAGGTAGTTGATCGCCTGTTCGCCCGCATAGTCCACCACCAGCCCGGCGGTGTCGCGCAGGTTCGACGGCCCCAACACCGGCAGCATCAGGTAGGGCCCGTCCGGTACGCCGTAGAAGCCCAAGGTCTGGCCGAAGTCTTCACTTTGCCGTGGCAGGCCCATCTTGGTCGCCGGGTCCCACAGCCCACCCACGCCGATAATGGTGTTGAACATCAACCGTGCGGTGATCTCCGCCGAGCGCTTGGCTTTCAACTGCAATACGCTGTTGAACAGGTTCGGCACGTCGCCCAGGTTGTTGAAGAAGTTGGTCACCCCGGTGCGCACGAAGCGCGGGGTGACGTACTGGTAGCCGCTTACCATCGGCAGCAACACCCATTGGTCCAGGCGGTAGTTGAAGTGATAGACGCGCCGGTTGATCGATTCCAGCGGGTCGTACACGTTCAGCGCTTGCAGGGTAGAGCGCTCGAACTCGCGCTGGTCCAGCCCGGGGTTGAATTTCAGCTCGCGCAGCGGGTCGACGAAACCATCGGCCTCGGGCGCCAGTGGTGCTTCGGTAACTTGCGGGTCGGCTTCGACCACGCTGGCCCGGGGGGCGGTTTCGGCGGCCAGGGCATGGCCGGCGGCGAACAGGGCAGTGGCGAAGAGGAGTTTGTTAACCACGGAAGAACTCCAGCATGGCGTCACTGTTGACGCGGTAATTGAGGTTGCCGCAATGGCCGCCGTGAGGGTAAAGGGTCAGGCGCTCACCGAATACCTTGCGCAGGAAGCCGATATCACCGGGGCCGAGGATGACGTCGTCGGCGTTGTGCATCACGGCGATCTTGTCGCTGCTGCTCAGGTAGTCTTCCAGCGCATACAGGCTGACCTGGTTGATCAGTTGCAGGATGCTGTTGCCATCGGTGCGGGCGCGCCACATGGGGATGACCTGCTCAGTCATGTAGCAGTCGAAGTCGCACTGCAGGGCACGCTTGAAGAACGGCGTGAGGCTGCTGCCCTCGGTGATCGGGAACTTTGGCGGAATGATCAGGCCGCGACGGTTGATCAGGTCAGAGGTGAAGGCAATGTCGGCCGCCGAGAAGCGGAACGAGGTGCCAATCAGCATGGCCATCTGCTCGTTGGAAAGGTGCTGGCGTGACTGCTGGAAGTCATACAGCAAGGCTTCATTGAGGTCGATGTAGCCCTTTTCCTGGAAGTAGCGGGTCAGCTTGGCCAGCATCAGCTCGTAGAAAGTGGTGCTGCGATCGATGCCCTTGACCTGGGTCTGCACCAGCTTGTCGAGGTTGTTGATTGAGGTGTACAGGTTGACCGGCGGGTTCAGCAGCAGCACGCGCTTGAAGTTGAAGCTGCGGCGGGTTTCGTCCAGGTGGCTGACGAAGGCAGCGTCGAGTGCGCCCAGGCTGTAGCCGGTGAGGTAGAACTCGCTGATTGGCAGGCGTGGGTGCTGGGCGCGCACGGCCTGCATCACCCGGTACATGTCTTCGGCATCATCCTGGCTGACGCCAGGGGTGGCGAAGCGCGAGGCGGCGCTCATGAAGTCGTAGCTGGTGGGCGAGGACAATTGCACCACGTGGAAGCCGGCCTGGTAGAACAGCTTTTTCAGGTATTCGTTGATGCTGCTGGTGTAGGGCGCCCCGGTGCCAGCGATGATGAAGATCAGCGGCGCCTCGCGGTCTTGGCGGGCCAGGCGGTACTTGAGCTTTTTCACTGCCCAGAAGTTGTCGGGCAGGGTGAACTCACGGTCCGGGCGCAGGTTGAGGCTGTAGTCGGACTGGCTGATTTCGTCGTCGTCGGGCAGGGTGGGGCGCTGGTCCGGCGGTGTGGTGGCGATGGTTGCCTCGAACGGGTTGGTCAAGGGGTAGCCATAGCTCGCGGCGTCGATATCCCGCGCCGAAGCGGCCACAGCCATGAGTAGGCCGCCGAGCAAGGCAGCGAGGCGCAAAGATCGAAGCATGTAATCCCCCAAGAGAACGCAAGGTCGAGCAGTGTGCAGGCTAGGACCACAGCGGGCCGGGCAAAGTTGCCAGGTGCGGTGGTGTTTGGTGTGCCTGTTATCCGCAACATAGCTGCAGAGATGTGATTTTGCCTTACAACAGGGCATCAGCGATCATGGATGCTTTCAATTACCGCTATTGGAGAACTGGATGTCTCGTTCGCTGCCGGCTGCGCTGCTTTTGCTGTTTCTGGGGCTGTGGCTTGCTGCCAGTTATGGCGTGCGCTACGGGCTGATGGAGGACGGGCAGTGGGTAGGGCTGTGCACGGCGCCGGCAGCCTACTGGCAATGTGAAGTACGGTCGTTGCTGGGGCTGGGCATTCATCATCAGGTGTTGGCCTGGAGCGGGCTGGCGCTGGCGCTGCTGGCGCAGGTCGTTGCCGGCCGTGGCGGTTGGTGGCTGGCGGTGTTGGCGTTGGTGTTCGCAGTGCCGGCGCTGGTGCTGTATACCGCCAGCATTGCCGTGTTCGCGCTGGTGCTGGCGGGGTTGCGGCTGGTCAGGCAAGCGCGGCGTGGCTGACAGGGGATGCCTTGGTTGTTGTGCTGGGGCGGAAATCGAGCGCCGCCCGCGCGGCGCTTCGCGGGACAAGCCCGCTCCCACATTTGTTGCAACGTGCCGAACCTGTCAGGCCATGGTTGCCAGCCTTGGTGGGTTGACTGGATTTCTGAGTTGGCATTGCTGCCGCATCACCTGTCTCAAGCCCTGCACCCAGGCTGGCAACGCCTCTCCCACAGGCATGGCCACGTTGCAACAAATGTGGGAGCGGGCTTGTCCCGCGAAGCGCCGCGCGGGCGGCGCTCGATTTCCGCCCCAGCACAACACCCAAGTCATGCCCCTGCCGGCCCCACCCTAATGCTCAAGCCGGTCGCAATCGCAAGCTCCGCCACAAAGCCGCCGTCATCAGCACACTCACCCCGGCCCACCCCCAGGCCTGCTGGTTCTCCAGCCCTTCCACAAACAACTGCGGCGCCACCCCGGCACCGACGATGAACGCCAGCAACGCCACCTCTGCCCGTCGCGCAGACACTGGCCAAAGTGCAAATACCAGTGCCGGCAACGCCAGCGCTGCGCTGGGGAAGCTGCGGTAGCGCGGGTCGAACACCATCGCCAGCATGCTCACCGCCGCGGCAAAGCCCGCCGCCAGCAACAGCCAGCCGGCCCGCGCCTGCAACCAGGCGTACAGCCGCTCGCGCCAGCCCGCACGCCGCGCCAGGGCTAACATCGCGTGGGCCAGCACCAGCAGGTTCAGCGCCGTCAGCAGCAGCGCCCACAGCCACTCCCCGGCAAAGCGTGCATGGGTACGCATCAGCTCGCCCCAAAGCCCCAGGCAGCCTGCGCCAAACGCCGCCAGCAACGGCAGCAGCAAGGCCGCCATGGTGGTAGCGGGGCGCCCGGCAAGCAGCAGCATCAGCACCATCAGCCCGGCACTGGCCAGCAACCACTGTGGCCAGTAAGGCAGGTTGCTCACCGGCCCTTCGAGTATGCCCTTGTCCTGCCGGTCGGCATCATAAAGCCCCCAGTAACCGCCGACCGCCCCCTCATTGGCGCGCTTCCATGGCTGGTCGAACGCCTCGATCAGGTTGTAGTGCCAGCCGTTGCTTTCGGCCATGGCCACGAACCCACGAATGAAGCGCGCCTCGTTGACCCGGCTGGGCTCTGCGGTCTCGCGCTGGCGGCCTTCGCTGGGCCAGCCTGTTTCTCCGATCAGGATGTCCTTGGGCGCGAAGCGCGTGCCGAATACCCGGCGCACATCGGCAACGTGGGTCAGGGCTTCGTCGATGCCACGCGGGTCGTCTTCCCAGTAAGGCAGCAGGTGGATAGTCAGGAAGTCCACCGATGGTGCTACCTGCGGGTGCTGCAACCAGAATTCCCACACATCGGCGTAGGTTACCGGCACCTTGACCTGGCTTTTCACCCGGGCGATCAGCGTGGCCAGCTGGGCGCCGGTCACCTCCTTGCGTAGCAGCGTCTCGTTGCCGACGATCACCGCGCTGACCACGTCGGGGTTGGCGTTGGCGGCGGCGATCAGCAGGTTGATTTCTTTCTCGGTGTCGGCGGGGTGGGCATTGACCCAGGCCCCCAGCATCACTTTCAGGCCATGCTTGCGCGCCAGCGCCGGAATCGCCTCAAGACCGGTCTGGGAATAGGTACGGATGCACTGGAATCGCTCGGCCAGCAACGCCAGGTCGGCATCCATGCGTGCCGGGCGCAGCCGGAACGGCTGGTCGTAGGGCGACTGGTCCTTGTCGAACGGGGTGTACGAGGCGCATTGCAGCTTGTGTGTCGGGCCGGCCGCGTCGGGCAGTTGCACCGGCTTGCCAAGCCCGTACCAGAGCCCTCCGAGCCCGAGCAGGGCGAGCAGGCAGGCGAGCAGGTACAGCGGAAGCAGCAGGCGGGCAGAACTGGGCATCGGGCGGTCCATCGTCAGGCGCAAAAGGGTAGATAGTAGCCCGGCGCCAAACCTTTGGCATGCAAGGATCGCGCAGGTCGGCGTAGGCCGATGGCGCTAATGGCACAGTGCTGTCGCATATGGGGCGGGTACAGGTCGTAGCTGGAGCAGGTCAAGTATTGTTGCAGGACGATGATGCAAACTCCGAGACCTGACGAGGGGATGCTTTGATGGCTGCTATTACAAAAATGCGACGTTTCCTGGGTGTGGGCACTGCCATGGTACTGGCCATGAGTGCGGCACAGGCAATGGCCAAAGAAGTCAGCATTGGTTACGTTGATGGTTGGGCCGACAGCGTGGCGACCACCAACGTGGCCGCCGAAGTGATCAAGCAGAAACTCGGCTACGACGTGAAGTTGCAGGCCGTCGCCACCGGGATCATGTGGCAGGGCGTGGCAACCGGCAAGCTCGATGCCATGTTGTCGGCCTGGTTGCCGGTGACCCATGGCGAGTACTGGGCCAAGAACAAGGACAATGTGGTCGACTACGGCCCGAACTTCAAGGACGCCAAGATTGGCCTGATCGTCCCCGAATACGTCAAGGCGGTGAGCATCGCCGACCTCAAGACCGATGACACCTTCAAGCAGAAAATCGTCGGCATCGACGCCGGCTCCGGCGTAATGCTCAAGACCGACCAGGCCATCAAGGACTACGACCTGACCGGTTACAAGCTGCAGGCCAGTTCCGGCGCGGCGATGACTGCGGAGCTGGGCCGTGCCTATGCCAAGCAGCAGTCCATTGCGGTCACCGGCTGGGTTCCACACTGGATGTTCGCCAAGTGGAAGCTGAAGTTCCTCGAAGACCCGAAAGGCGTGTATGGCGCCGCGGAAACCGTGAACAGCATCGGCAGCAAGGAACTGGCGACCAAGGCCCCGGAAGTGGCGGAGTTCCTGAAGAAGTTCAACTGGCAATCGAAGGACGAGATTGGCGAGGTGATGCTGGCGATCCAGGAAGGCGCCAAGCCTGAAGCGGCGGCCAAGGACTGGGTGGCCAAGCACCCTGATCGCGTGAAGGAGTGGACTGGCAAGTAACAACCCGTTACGGCCAATTTTGCTGCTTCGCGGGTAAACCCGCTCCTACAGGGATATCCACAGTCTTCAGGCTTGTGCACATCCCTTGTGGGAGCGGGTTTACCCGCGAAGAGGCCATCACTTTGTTACGCAACCGGTAAAACACCGTTGCATCTAAGACTAAGGTCGTCTGGTTGGCGTCCGATAGCCGCATAAAGTAAGGGTCGTGGGTTCCACCCCTATCTGTGCTGCTAGGACAAAAACAATGAACGACAGCATTTACCTCTCGATACAAAACAGCCCCCGCTTCAAGGAGCTGGTCACCAAACGCGAACGGTTCGCCTGGATTCTCTCGGCGATCATGCTCGGCCTGTACTGCGCCTTCATCCTCCTGATCGCCTACGGTCCTCAGATACTGGGCACCAAGCTCAGCCCTGAGTCATCGATTACCTGGGGCATTCCCCTGGGTGTCGGCCTGATCGTCTCGGCATTCGTCCTGACCGCCATCTACGTACGCCGCGCCAACGGCGAATTCGATGAGCTGAACAAGGCCATCCTGAAGGAGGCGCAACAATGATTCGCCATGCCAAAGCCCTGGCCGTACTGGCCTGCGGAGCCTTCGCACCCGCCGTTTGGGCCGCCGATGCCCTGACCGGCGAGGTGCAGAAGCAACCGCTGAACGTCTCTGCGATCGCCATGTTCGTGGCCTTCGTCGCCTTCACTCTTGGCATCACCTACTGGGCCTCCAAGCGCAACAAGTCAGCGTCGGACTACTACGCCGCCGGCGGCAAGATCACCGGCTTCCAGAACGGCCTGGCGATTGCCGGTGACTACATGTCGGCTGCCTCGTTCCTGGGTATTTCCGCACTGGTGTTCACTTCTGGCTATGACGGCCTGATCTACTCGATCGGCTTCCTGGTCGGTTGGCCGATCATCCTCTTCCTGATCGCCGAACGCCTGCGCAACCTGGGCAAGTACACCTTCGCCGACGTGGCCTCGTACCGCCTCGGGCAGAAGGAAATCCGCACCCTGTCGGCTTCCGGCTCGCTGGTGGTGGTGGCGTTCTACCTGATCGCGCAGATGGTCGGTGCCGGCAAGCTGATCGAGCTGCTGTTCGGCCTGGATTACCACGTGGCGGTGATTCTGGTGGGTATCCTGATGTGCCTGTACGTGCTGTTCGGCGGCATGCTGGCCACCACCTGGGTACAGATCATCAAGGCCGTGTTGCTGCTGTCCGGCGCCAGCTTCATGGCGCTGATGGTGATGAAGCATGTGGGCTTCGACTTCAACACCCTGTTCTCCGAAGCGATCAAGGTGCACGCCAAGGGCGAGGCGATCATGAGCCCGGGCGGCCTGGTCAAGGACCCGATCTCGGCATTCTCGCTGGGCCTGGCGCTGATGTTCGGTACCGCCGGCCTGCCGCACATCCTGATGCGCTTCTTCACCGTCAGTGATGCCAAGGAAGCGCGCAAGAGCGTGCTGTACGCCACCGGCTTCATCGGCTACTTCTACATCCTCACCTTCATCATCGGCTTTGGCGCCATCCTGCTGGTCAGCACCAACCCGGACTTCAAGGACGCCGCTGGTGCCCTGCTGGGCGGCAACAACATGGCAGCGGTGCACCTGGCCAACGCCGTGGGTGGCAGCGTGTTCCTCGGCTTCATCTCGGCAGTGGCCTTCGCCACCATCCTGGCGGTGGTTGCCGGCCTGACCCTGGCCGGTGCCTCGGCGGTGTCCCACGACCTGTACGCCAGTGTATGGCGCAAAGGCAAGGCCAACGACAAGGACGAGATCCGCGTGTCGAAGATCACCACCGTCGCCCTGGGCGTGCTGGCGATCGGCCTGGGCATCCTGTTCGAGAAGCAGAACATCGCCTTCATGGTTGGCCTGGCGTTCTCCATTGCCGCCAGCTGCAACTTCCCGGTACTGCTGCTCTCGATGTACTGGAAGAAGCTGACCACCCGCGGCGCCATGATCGGCGGCTGGCTGGGCCTGGTGAGCGCGGTGACGCTGATGATCCTCGGCCCGACCATCTGGGTACAGATCCTCGGCCACGAGAAGCCGATCTACCCGTACGAGTACCCGGCGCTGTTCTCGATGCTGATTTCCTTCATCGGTATCTGGTTCTTCTCGGTCACCGACAAGTCCAAGGCAGCTGAAGACGAACGTGCGCTGTTCTTCCCGCAGTTCGTGCGTTCGCAGACTGGCCTGGGTGCTTCGGGTGCTGTTTCGCACTGATCCAGCACTGACGCTTCAGCAAAACGCCCCGCTTGCCGGGGCGTTTTGCTGTCTGGCACACCCCGGCGGGATGTCGTTGGGAAATTTCAACAATTCGCTCGGAGGGTTCCCGTATTTTCCTTGTGGGTAAATGCGAATAATCCAACCTGTCAACGGCGCTTTGCCTGATTGACTCTCAATCAAAGCTTATGTCTACAGGTTTCCAGGAGATCTATTCGTGAAAGCATTCATGCTGGCACTTCCTTTCGTTGCACTCGTCACCGGCCAGGCCATGGCGGGGGACCCGATCGAGAAACAGGTGCTCATCACTGCCACAGTGCCCACCGCCAACTTCTACGTCGAACCCGTCGGCGGCAACTGGATGAACGACCCGCAGGAAATGGCCTGGAACTCGTTTCAAGGCAACCTGACCCCAGTTCGCAAGCAGTTGCAGGCCAAGAGCACCATCGGCCCGATCACCGCCCACCTGCTGTCGCCGGCCGTAGTCAGCAGCGGCCTGGACGCCATCGACCTGGATGTGAAGATCGGCACCACTGTTCTCACCACCAGTGCTGCACAAATCCTCACCGAAACCGAGGCTGCGCCGGGTGCCATCGTTGACTTCGAAGTCGCCGCGCAGGTTCCGGCCGGTGGCTACAAGCCAGGCAACTATCAAGGCCTGGTCAGCATGATGTTCGAAACTGCCGCGCCCTGATTCGTCCATACGTTTCTTATCCTTTCATCCGTTGTTGCTTACCTTCACCCCTTGGGTCGCGCCGGGGGTGAGGGCGGCGTCTTGCTTGCAGACAGGTCATGGCCTTTTCCTCAACTACAAAGACTTTGCTGCTGACCGCATGCTTTACCGTGCTCCCGGTCGCTGCCCAGGCTTCTGACAATGCGATGGGCGTGGTCAGCCAGGCCCAGGGGCTACCACGGGAGTTTCAAGAACACTTTTTCGATGTGCCGCTGGCGGTGCGGGTGGACCTGGATGGCCGTTACCTGGGTGATGCCATGGTGGTGCTCAGCCGCGACGAGCGCGTTCAACTGCTGGAGTTCACCGACCATTTCGACAGCCGCGAGCCAGAAACCCTGCGCCGCCGCTGGCAGGAGCGCCTGGCTTCCGGTCGCCCTCTGGGCGACTGCAAGCGCGACTGCCCTGATGGCTTGCGCGCTATCCACTACAGCCTGGTCAACTCGCAGCTTTCCTTGCTTACCCATGCCGCCGAGCTGGCCGGTGACGCACCGCGTTACCACGCCTTGCCCGACCAGGGCAGCGGGCTGCTGCTGCGCAACCAGCTGAACCTGGTCAGCGATGGCCGCGATACCAGTGGCCTGTTTTCTCTGGCAGGCCAGGGCAGCCTGGGCAACTGGACTACCCTGGGCGATGCCCAGTTCGACCGTGGCAGCGCGAGCAACCAGCAGACCCGCCACCGGGTCAGCCAGCTGTACGCCGAGCGCCTGCATGATGAACATTTTTTCGCCTGGGCTACTTCACCCCGGGCGTCCAGGGCCTGACCCGGCAGCCGCGGCTGCTCGGGCAGAGCCCCGATACCACGCTTGGCCTGATGTTCGGTAGCAGCGACAGCCTGCTTGTCGACAATGGCCAGCCCAGCTCGACACCTATTTACGTCACCCCCAACCGCCCCGGCGTGGTGGAGATCTACCGCAACGGCTCGCTGATCAACAGCCAGCCGGTGCAGCCCGGCTTGCAGGCCCTGGACACTCGCGTGTTGCCAGGCGGCATCTATCAGGTCGAAGTGCGCCTGCTGGAAGACGGCCAGGAAACCGCACGCACCGAAGAGTTCGTCTACAAGCCCAACAGCTGGCGCAACCCCGACAGCCGCTGGCGCTACAACCTGTACCTCGGCCAGCAGGCCAGCCTGCTGAGCAACTGGGACGAGAACCATGCCGACAGCCTCAGCGCCGGTGTCATTGCCAACTACCTGCTGCACCCGCGTGCAATCCTCGGTCTGTCCGTGCAGCAGGTGGACGAAGCCATGCAGTACGGCACGTCGCTGGACTGGGACGTGCTCGACCGCCTCAAGTTCTACGGCAACCTCTACCGCACCGAAGACCAGGGCGATGGCTACGACCTGCAGGTGATCCACAACCATGATCTGGGCTCGCTGGTGTTCAGCCACAGCCGTTCATGGCTGGAAACCGTCAGCCGCCCGACCCATAGCCAGTTCGTGCGCTACGAAGAACAGAGCCAGACCTCCATGTTGTTGACCCACCGCCTGAACAACCGCAGTACCGCCACCATTCGGCTGGCCCACAGCTCGGGTGCCGCTGACGGCGTCGGCATCGACCTGGGCTGGTCGTACTACGGCAAGTTGCTGGGTTCCGATGCCAACTGGCGCCTGAGCCTGTTCGACCGCCCCGGCACCCGCAGCAGTGGCGACACGCGCAGCCGTGGCGTCAACCTGACCGTGAGCATGAGCCTGGGTGGCCCCGGCGAGCGCATTGCCGCCAGCATCGGCAGCCGCACTTCCCATGATGGCGGGCGTGACCAGAATGCCTCGTTGTCCTACCAGCGCGACGTCGACCTGGGTGCTGTGCGCAGCCTTGGCGGTACCGTGACGGCGGACCGTTATGGCGCCGGTTTCGGTGGCGATGCCCAGTTCCAGAACGAGGTGCTGTATGGCGACGCCTATGCGCAGAGCTCGTCCTACAACGGTGAGATCAGCGCCGGCCTCAACCTGCAGAGCATCGTCGCGGTGGGCGAGGGCAAGGTGGCCATGACCGGCCAGTACCTGCCCCACGAGGCCGGGCTAATCGTTGATGTCGAGAGCGACATCGACGGCCTGGCGCTGCGTGCCGACGACCAGTACGGGCAGAGCGCCACGCTGCACCCCGGTCGCAATGTGATCCCGGTGGGGGCCTACAAATCCGGTTATGTGCAGTTCGATCTGGATGGCGACAACGAAGCGGCGGCGGTGATCCAGCCGACCAGCTTCGACTACCACCTCAATCGTGGGGGCGTGGGTTATCGCAAGCTGCGGGTGATGCGCACGGTGACCGTGCTGGGGCGGGTGCTGGATCGTCATGGCGCGCCGCTGTCAGGGGTGCAGGTGGTTAACCATGCCAGCCGCAGTGTCAGCGAGGCGGGAGGGCATTTTGCCGTGGAGATGAGCGAGTCGACGCCGACCCTGGAAGTGCGCAAGGGAGGGCAGGCGCTGTGCCTGCTTGAACTGGCGCTGACGCAACTCGAACGCGAGGGCGATGTACTGCTGGCAGGCGACCTGACCTGTGAGCCGGGCAAAATCGCTCAGATCGGGGCGGTGAAAATGGAGGACAAGGGTTGAGTGAGTACCTGAACAACAGAGGGGCTTCCCGACTGTCCTGGGGGTTATGGCTGTTGCTTGGCCTGGCCACGGCCGGGCGAGAGGCTGCCGCCCTGGAGGCGCTCGTCAGCGCTGAATACCTGGGGGATGCTGCGGGGCGCTTCGTGAATACCACCCCGCTGGCTGCTTACTGCCAGCGCTGGTCTGCAGACTGCCGGGAAATGCGTGCCATGCAGCTTCCCATCACTTATGACAGGACGACAATCAAGAACAGCGGCGATGTACGTGACCATTTCTACGTTCAGTTGCCTTCAGCTCGAACGGTGGACGTGTTCAACAGTGCTACCGGAGAGTCCTATCGCCTGAACTTCGAGTTTCTTGGCGTCAGTCAACAGGTTCAGGGCACGCCCGAATTACGTGTCAATCCTGTGTGGACACAATTCATCAAAGGAGGCTGTACGTATCGGCGGACATTCGGTTATGCCGCCCGCCCTTATGCCACGCATTACCTATGGCTGGTACGCGACCCGAATTCACCTACCGGTTGCCAATCCATTCATGATGCGATGTCTAGCGGGTATACGGTCAAGACTTCGGTCAGCAATATGGGGATCGCATATCGGCTGACCATGCCCGAACCCAGTCGAATGAAGCCCGGTTTTTATACCGGTAGCCTGACCTATAGCATCGGGCCAGGTGGCGACTTCGACTTCGGCAATGGTGTCAGTGCTCTGAATGGCAATAGCCTCACATTGAACTTTGAACTCGATGTGCAGCATGCCTTTGTCTTTGAGTTTCCACCTGGGTCGGAGCGGGCCGTGCTGGAGCCGCCGGGTGGGTGGAGTGCATGGCTGGGAGGCAGGGGAACGCCCCAGCGGTTGCAGCGGGACGTTCCGTTTCGGCTCTGGTCCACGGGCCCGTTCAAGGTCTACAAGCTTTGCCAGCAATACCAGGGCAGTGAGTGCACCATCCGCAGTAGCGACAACCATAGCGTGCCAGTCTCCATTGCCCTGAGCCTGCCGGGGGGCATTCAGCATCAGGGCAAGCCGGTACAGAGGCTGGAACTGCCGAGCGGCCGTGCTGCGGCATTGGCGTTCGATTCGGTGACACCGGTACTCAACCGCCCCGGGCAGTTGCATTTCACCGTGGGCCCGGAGGATGTCAAGGCCATGCTGGGCCATCCGGGCAGCCGCTATGAGGGCCTGGTGACGGTGGTGTTTGACTCGGAGCTATGACCGGCAGCTTGTCTCTAGGAAGTTTCCTCAAACGATAGGGAAATTTCCTGCAGTTTGAGTACGAACAAAAGACCACAATCGATCCATTGATGCTGATTGGCTATCAAGGGTTTTCTGCTATGAGGATTCTGTCGTGAAACCACTTCGCTATTTCTGCCTGGCTTTGACGCTGTTGCCGTGCATGGCCCATGCAGCGCCGGAGCTCAACGTCGGCGGGCTCTATGATTACCTGGAGGAAGGCAGGAGCACCTTGCTCAAGCGCGTGCGCAATGGCGGTGATTCCACTGCCTTCGTCAAGGTCAGCGTGGTCGAGTTGGTGTATGACGGCAGCGCGGCCCCCCGCGAAGTGCCCCTCGACGGCCTGGCGCTGGAGCAGCGGGGCCTGATAGTCAGCCCGGCACGTCTGATCGTTCCGGCGCGTGGTATGCAGGCAGTGCGCCTGTTGTACCGCGGCGAGCGTGACAAGGAGCGCTACTACCGCCTGCGTTTCATCCCGGTGTTGCCGGAGCTGGGTGACGGCTTTGCCGTCAGCGAAGCCGAAGCCGAGCAGTACCGCGACAGCCTCAAGGCTGGCGTCAACCTGCTGGCCGGCTACGGCACGCTGCTGTTCGTGCGCCCCGACCAGACCCGCTACGAAACGCCGATCCGTCGCCAGGGCGGTGCGTTGACCGTGACCAACCAGGGCAACGCTACCGTGGTGCTCGACCACTTCCGCCAATGCCAGGCCCAGGACCAGGTATGCGAGCCGGCCACCAAGCACCATCTGCTACCCGGGCGCACCCGCAGGTTCGACGGCCAGGCCGCCAAGGTGCACCAGTTCGAACTGCAGGAAGGGACCGAGCGCAAGGCCATGGTACTGGAAGGATGAGTCCCTCTGCAGCAACGTATCAGCCAGGCGAGGTGGGCGATGCATAGCGCACTGGTCGTCGACGACCACCCCTTCATCCGCTCCACGGTTTGCATGCTGTTGCGCCAGGAGCGCCTGCGGGTCATCGGCCAGACCGACAACGGTATCGATGCGGTGCGCATGGCGCGCGAGCTGGCTCCCGATATCATCATCCTCGACATCAGCCTGCCTGGGCTCGACGGCATGGAAGTGATCGCCCGGGTCAAGCGCCTCGAACGCCCGGTCAAGACCCTGGTGCTGACCTCGCACCTGGCCGAAGCCTATTCCCTGCGCTGCATGCAGGCCGGGGCTGCCGGTTTCGTATCCAAGACCAACGACCTGGGCGAACTGAACAAGGCGGTACGTGCAGTGCTGTCCGGGTTCACCTACTTCCCCGATGTGGTCATGAGTTCGGTGCACAGCCACGAACTGCATGCCACCGACGCCCAGCGCATTGCCAGCCTCAGCGATCGCGAGCTGATGATTCTGCAGCACCTGGCCCGCGGCCTGAGCAACAAGGCGGTCGGCGAGGCCATGCTGCTGAGCAACAAGACCGTCAGCACCTACAAGGGGCGCCTGCTGGAAAAGCTGCGCCTGAACTCGCTGATCGACCTGGCGGATTTCGCTCGTCGCAACCAGCTGATCTGAACCGTGCGTGCAATCTGGCTGCTGTTGTTGTGTTGTGTATTTCCCCTGCCGGGCCTGGCTGTACCTGTGTTCCATGGCCGCGCTACCTTCGAAGGACCACGTGCGGAGCCGGCCGGCAGTGACCTGCGCTGGCTGTGGCAGCAACGGGTGTTACGCCTTGGGGTACTGGGCAGCGACCAGCCGCCGCTGGATGTGCTCGGTAACGGGCGTGCCTACGAAGGCATCACGGCCGATTACGCGGGGCTGGTGGCCGAACACCTGCACCTGGACATGCAGGTACAGGTGTTCGACTCGTTCGAGGCGGCGGTCGCAGCGTTGCACGAGGGCAGGGTCGACATGCTCGGCTCGGTCAGCACTCAGCAGGCGCAGCAGGCCGGCTTGCACCTGTCGTCACCCTACGCCGAGGACCTCCCCTTGCTGCTGGCCCAGGAGCGCAAGGTCGGCATCATGGGCACCGAGCCGCTGCGGCTGGTGATGGTGGACGGTTACCGCACAGCGGAGCAGGTCGGCCAGTACTACCCGCAGGCCAGCCTTCAGTTGCATCCCACCGCGTTCAGTGCCTTGGCCGCGCTGTCCCTCGGCCAGGCCGACCTGTACCTGGGCAATGCGTTGGTCGCACGTTACGTACAGGGGCGCAGCCCATTCAGCGGTGTGGAGGAGATCGGCCATGCGGCCTTGCCGCGCCAGGGCATCGGCTTTGCCATGCTCGACAACGCTACGCCCCTGCCGCGGCTGGTGGACACGGTGCTGGCGGGTATCAGTGCGAACCAGCGTGCACGCATACAGGCACGCTGGAGCCCGCTGGCGAGCGGCGCGCGCTCGGGCCAGGCGGTGCACTTGAGCGAGGCCCAGCAGCGCTGGCTGGCTGCCAACCCGAAGGTGCGGGTATTGGTGGACGAGCAAGTGCTGCCGCTGAGCTACCGCGACAGCAAGGGCCAGTTGCACGGCCTTACCCTCGATGTGCTGCAACTGATCACCCGGCGCACCGGCCTTGAGTTCGACGTGCAGTCAGGGGCAGGCGTGGAGCAGATGATCGGCCAGGTAACCCAGGGCAAGGCGCAGCTGATTGCCGGGCTGCCCTACAGTGACAGCCTGGCGCAGCGGCTGGGCTTCAGCCGTGCCTATCTCAGTGCTTCGCGGGTATTGGTCAGCCGCACGGGCGCCCAGGCGCCGGCCAGCCTTGAGCAACTGGCCGGGCGGCAGGTTGCGCTGGTCTGGGGCAGTGCAATGGTCGAACTGCTGCGGGAACGATATCCGCAGGTGCGCCAGCGCTTGCTGCATGGCCCCCTGGAGGCCCTGCACGCGGTTGCCGATGGTCGGGTGGACGCGGCATTGCTGACCCTTGACGACGCTCGGCCACTGGTCGCCCGCTGGTACCCCGGGCAGTTGCAGGTCAGTGCCAGCCTGGCTCTGCCGCCAGCGCACTTCGCCCTGGCCGGGGCCCGGGGCGCCAGCGAGCTGCTGGGCATCATCGACAGCGCCTTGCTCAGCCTTGCACCACACGAAACCAATGCGCTGGTGCGCCGTTGGCGCAATCCGATGATCGTTCCCGACGGCGCATGGCCGCGCTTGCGCAGCAAAGTCCTGATCGGCTTCGGCATTGCCCTGTGCCTGCTGCTGATGGCCTTGTTGTGGATTCGCTACCTGGGCCGCCTGCAGGTGCGGTTGCGGCGGGCCAAGCGTGCGGCAGATGCGGCCAACCAGGCCAAGACCGAATTCCTCGCCACCGTCAGCCACGAGATCCGCACGCCGCTGCATGCGGTGCTGGGCATGCTTGAGCTGGCCCAGCGCAAGGCCGCCCAAGGTGTGCTCGACCGCCTGGCCATCGAGGTGGCCACCGAGGCAGCACGCGGGTTGAAAGAGCTGATTGGCGACATACTCGACATCACCCGCATCGAAACGGGCCATCTGCAGCTTTCGCCACAACGGGTACGAGTGAGCGAGCTGGTCGGGCGGGTGGTGCAACTGTTCGAACAGCTGGCCCGTGGCAAAGGCCTGGAGTTGCAGATGCAACTGAGCGGGGCAGTCGGGGCCGAGGTCATGCTCGACCCCCTGCGTTTCAAGCAGGTGCTGGCCAACCTGCTGAGCAACGCGATCAAGTTCACCCAGCGCGGACGCATCGTGGTCAGCCTGCAGGCGGCTCCGCTAGACGGGCAGCTCGATGTCGTGCTGCGGGTCAAGGATAGCGGCGTGGGTATCGCCGCCAGCGAGCTGGCGGCACTCGGCGAGCCGTTCAGGCAGGCCAGCAACCACCGCCAGTCGCCACGTGCCAGCACGGGGCTGGGCTTGAATATCAGCCGCAGCTTGTGCCAGTTGATGGGGGGCAGCTTGCAGCTGCGCAGCACGCTAGGGGAGGGCACCGAGGTGCAGGTGCAGCTCAAGTTGCCGTTGTTGCCGGGCGCGGGAGCGCCACCTGGCACATCGTTTTTGCCGGAGGTCGAACCTGGCGCGCGGCTGCGGGTACTGGTGGTGGACGACTACCCGGCCAACCGCTTGCTGTTGGCGCAGCAGCTGGATTATCTCGGGCACCAGGCCCGGGTGGCGGAAGATGGCGCGCAAGCCTTGCGCCTGTGGCTGAAGGAGCATTTCGATGTGGTCATCAGTGACTGCAACATGCCGAGGCTGGACGGCGACGGACTGGCTCGCGCCATCCGCGAGCACGAGCGCCGCAGCGGGCGCCCGCGCTGTCGGCTGATCGGCCTGACCGCCAGCGCCCAGGAGGTCGATCGCAGGCGCAGCTGCGAGGCAGGGATGGATGATTGCCTGTTCAAGCCCCTGGACCTCGACAGCCTCACCCAGGCCCTGATCAGCGCCCGGCCAGTGGCGGAACCCGATGACGGCAGTAGCCTGCTCGACCTGCAGCACCTGAGGCACCTGGTAGGCAACGACGAAGCTGCGTTGAAGGCGCTGCTGGGCGACCTGCGTGCCAGCAACCGTGAAGACCTGCAGCGCCTGGAAAACCTCGGCGATACGCCTGAGGCTATCGTCGGCCTGGCTCATCGGGTAAAGGGCGGCGCCCGTATTGTGCGCGCCGATGCGTTGGTTGCCCTGTGCGAGCAGGTCGAACGCTGTTGCCACGCCCAGCCGCTGGAGCGCGCTGCGCTCAGCCAAGCGGTGCGTGCCATGGGCGACGCCATGCGGCGCCTCGAACGGCAGCTGGCGCGCCAGGCCGGGCTGGGCGTGGCGGGGTCATATCATGCCGAGCAACAACAACACCAACAGGATCACCAGTACCACGCCGATGATGCCGGACGGACCATAGCCCCAGCTGCGCGAGTGCGGGAAGACCGGTAAGCCACCAATCAGCAGAAGGATCAGGATGATGATGAGGATCGTGGTCATGACGGAGTCCTTGCGTGGTTGAGGGTCAAGGGCCTCGGACTGCTGGCCTCTTGTAAGTAAGGACCGGTGGTGATTGCCAAAGATTCCATTTGTGTGGTGCCTGTACCGGCCTCTTCGCAGCACAAGGCTGCTCCTACAGCTGTGTGCGGTCCCTGTAGGAGCAGCCTTGTGCTGCGAAGAGGCCGGTACAGGCCAACCACACAGTCATGCCCGTCCATTCACTAGCCTGATGAACCCTGCCAGTCCCCCTGGCCTTGATTAGACTCGTTGCACAACCCATCAGAACAAGGCCAGCCACAATGCAAAACCGCATCATGATTACCGGCGCCGGGTCCGGCCTCGGTCGCGAGATCGCCCTGCGCTGGGCGCGTGAGGGCTGGCGCCTGGCGCTGGCCGATGTCAACGAAACCGGCCTGCGCGAAACCCTGGAGCTGGTCCGCGCGGTCGGTGGCGAGGGCTTCGTCCAGCGCTGCGACGTGCGCGACTACAGCCAGCTCACCGCCCTGGCCCAGACCTGCGTCGAGCAGTTCGGCGGCATCGACGTGATCGTCAACAACGCTGGTGTCGCCTCGGGCGGGTTCTTCGCCGAATTGTCGCTGGAGGACTGGGACTGGCAGATCGCGGTCAACCTGATGGGCGTGGTCAAGGGCTGCAAGGCCTTCCTGCCGCTGCTAGAGCGCAGCAAGGGGCGGATCATCAACATTGCCTCGATGGCCGCGCTGATGCAGGGCCCGGGCATGAGCAACTACAACGTGGCCAAGGCCGGCGTGCTGGCCCTGTCGGAAAGCCTGCTGGTGGAACTGCGCCAGCTGGAGGTGGCGGTGCATGTGGTGTGCCCTTCGTTCTTCCAGACCAACCTGCTGGACTCGTTCCGCGGGCCGAATCCGGCGATGAAGGCGCAGGTTGGCAAGCTGCTGGAGGGCTCGCCTATCAATGCGACGGAAATCGCCGAGTACATCCACCAGCAGGTTGCCGCTGGTGAGTTCCTGATCCTGCCCCATGAGGCCGGGCGCCAGGCCTGGCAACTGAAGCGTCAGGCCCCCGAGCGGCTGTATGACGAGATGGCTGAAATGGCGGTGAAAATGCGGGCCAAGGCTCAGTCGCGATGATTCGTCTGTAGGGAAAATTACCTAGAAATGTAGGGAGCCTCTGAATCACGGTTGAGCTATTGAGTAGCCGAATGCCATCAGGGCAGGCTGCGGTTTTCCCTTTCGCTGGAGGATCGGAGCATGTTGGTAATAGGGCGCCAAGTAGGGGAGGTTATCGTGATTGGTGATGACATACGGGTCATGGTGGTGGAGACGCGGGAGGGGGTGGTGCGCTTTGGCGTGGATGCCCCGCGCGAGGTGCCGGTGCATCGGGCCGAGGTGTACAAGCGCATCAAGGAGGGGCAGCAGGCTAAAGCCCGCGGGGTTTGATGTTGCCTGTGCCGGCGATGAGGCCGGCGCTGCTAGTCGAGCAATTCGCGAGGCACATCATGCTTGGCCAGCAACTGGCACTGCTGGCTTTCCGGGTCGAACAGGATGTACGCCTGGCCCTTGGCCAATGCCTGTCGTACCCGCAGCACGCGGGTTTCCAGCGGGGTATCGTCGCCGTTGTCGGTGCCGTCGCGGGTGACGAAGTCCTCGATCAGGCGGGTCAGGGTTTCGGCTTGCAGTTGGTCGTAGGGGATCAGCATGGTGTGCGGTATCTAGGGTGTCGGTATGGGCATGCTACGCGAAACATCTGGCATTTTGGGGCCGCGTTGCAGCCCCCGGGGCCCTCAAGCCTTGTTCCCGACCAGGCTATCCACTATGGGCACCCGCGTATCGCTCTCCATCTGCGCATCATGTTCCAGCTGGTGGCTGAAGCGCTCCAACGATGCATTGGCCGGCTGCGAGTCACTGGCAAACACCGGCGGGCTCAGCAGGTACGCCGATAACAATCGGCTCAGCGCCGCCAGGCTGTCGATATGGGTTCGCTCATACCCATGGGTAGCATCGCAACCAAACGCCACCAGCGCGGTACGAATATCGTGCCCCGCCGTCACCGCCGAATGGGCATCGCTGAAGTAATAGCGAAACAGGTCGCGCCGCACCGGCAGGTCGTGGTCATTGGCCAGCTTCAGCAGGTGCCGGGACAGGTGGTAGTCGTAAGGCCCCGACGAGTCCTGCATGGCCACGCTCACCGCATGCTCGCTGGAGGCCTGCCCGGGCGCCACCGGGGCGATGTCGATGCCGACGAACTCGCTGACATCCCAGGGCAGGGCGCCGGCGGCACCCGAGCCGGTTTCTTCGGTGATGGTGAACAGCGGGTGGCAGTCGATCAGCGGCTGGCTGCCGCTTTCCACCACGGCTTTCAGCGCCGCCAGCAGCGCTGCCACACCGGCCTTGTCGTCCAGGTGGCGGGCGCTGATATGGCCGCTTTCGGTGAATTCGGGCAGTGGGTCGAAGGCAACGAAATCACCAATGCTCACGCCTAGCGCCTCGCAGTCGGCGCGGGTGGCGCAATAGGCATCCAGGCGTACCTCCACGTGTTCCCAGCTGATCGGCATCTGGTCGATGGCGGTATTGAAGGCATGCCCGCTGGCCATCAGCGGCAGCACGCTGCCACGGAACACGCCAGTGTCGGTGAACACGCTGACCCGGCTGCCTTCGGCGAAGCGGCTGGACCAGCAGCCGACCGGCGCCAGGGCCAGGCGGCCGTTGTCCTGCAACTGGCGCACGCTGGCGCCGATGGTGTCCAGGTGTGCGGACACGGCGCGGTCAGGTGAGGTCTGCCGCCCCTTTAGAGTGGCGCGGATGGTGCCGCGGCGGGTCAGCTCGAAGGGTATGCCCAGCTCGTCCAGGCGTTCGGCCACGTAGCGCACGATGGTGTCGGTGAAACCGGTGGGGCTGGGGATGGCGAGCATCTCCAGCAACACGCGCTTGAGGTAGTCGAGATCGGGTTCGGGATGTCGGTCGGACATGGTTGGGGGCTCCTTATATCCTGCGGCGGCCTCTTCGCGGGTAAACCCGCTCCCACAGGGACCCCACAGGGCCTGAGTGCAGCGCCGTACCTGTGGGAGCGGGTTTACCCGCGAAGAGGCCAGCAGCGGTTACGCCAAAGGCCGGCTATGCGGAAACAGCAGGTCGATAAAACGCTCGGCGGTCGGTTGCGGTTCATGGTTGGCCAACCCGGCACGCTCGTTGGCCTCGATGATCACGTACTCTGGCTGCCCGGCATCACGCACCATGAAGTCCAGCCCCACCACTGGAATCTCCAGCGCCCGTGCAGCGCGCACGGCAGCGTCGGCCAGCGCCGGGTGCAGGCGCTCTGTCACGTCTTCCAGGGTGCCGCCGGTGTGCAGGTTGGCGGTGCGTCGCACGGCCAGGCGCTGGCCGGCGGGCAACACGTCGTCATAGCCCAAGCCCGCCGCGCGCAGTGTGCGCTCGGTTTCGTCGTCCAGCGGAATACGGCTTTCGCCACCGGTTGCCGCCTGGCGCCGACGGCTCTGGGCATCGATCAGTTGGCGGATGCTGTGATTGCCATCGCCCAGTACCTGCGCCGGGTGACGGATGGCGGCGGCCACCACTTCATAGCCGATCACCACGATGCGCAGGTCATGCCCGGCATGGAAGCTTTCCAGCAGTACGCGGCTGTCGAACTGGCGGGCATGCGCCACGGCGCGGGTGATGTCGTCGATGCAGGTGAGGTTCACCGCCACCCCTTGCCCTTGCTCGCCATCGACCGGCTTGACCACCACCGCGCCATGCTCGTCGAGAAACGCCAGGTTGTCATCGGCATTGCCGGCCAACTGCTGCGCCGGTACCTGCAACCCGGCGCTGTGCAGGGCATGCCGGGTCAGGCGCTTGTCCTGGCACAGGGTCATGGTCACGGCGCTGGTCAGGTCGCTGAGCGACTCACGGCAGCGTATGCGACGCCCGCCCAGGCTGAGGGTGAACAAGCCGCCGGCAGCATCGTCCACTTGTACCTCGATACCCCGACGCAGCGCTTCGTCGACGATTATGCGTGCGTACGGGTTGAGGTCGGCTTGAGGCCCAGGCCCGAGAAACAGCTGCTCGTTGATGCCGTTCTTGCGCTTGACCGCAAAGGTCGGCAGGTTGCGAAAGCCCAGCTTCTGGTACAGGCGCTTGGCCTGGCGGTTGTCGTGCAGCACCGACAGGTCCAGGTAGGCCAGGCCGCGGCTCATGAAGTGCTCGACCAGGTGGCGCACCAGCACTTCACCCACGCCGGGGCGGGTGCAGTGCGGGTCCACGGCAAGGCACCACAGGCTGCTGCCGTGCTCGGGGTCGTCGAACGCCTTGGCGTGGTTCAGGCCCATGACGCTACCGATCACCGCGCCGGTGTCTTCGTCCTCGGCCAGCCAGTACACAGGGCCGCCCAGGTGCAGAGGGGTGATCAGCTCGGCATCGACCGGCAGCATGCCACGCGCCTGGTACAGGGTGTTGATCGCCTGCCAGTCGCCGGGGTTCTGCGCCCTGCGCACCCGAAAGCCACGGAACACACGCTGCGCTGGGCGGTAATCGGTGAACCACAGGCGCAGGGTGTCTGACGGGTCGAGGAACAGTTGCTGCGGGGCCTGGGCCAGCAACTGCTGCGGCGCGGCCACATATAGCGCGATGTCGCGCTCGCCGGGGCGTTCTTCCAGCAGGTCGGCGGCCAGGTCGGCCGGGTTGGGGTAGGTGTGGCCAATCAGCAGCCGGCCCCAGCCGCAATGCACGGCGCGCGGCTGGGCGTGGGGCTGGCTGCCGTCGCCGGCCAGGCGCGCCTGCAGGCGCTCGTAGGACGGCGCCTGGCCGCGTAACAGGCGCTGACCGTAGGCAGTTTCGTGAGCTTTCATCGGTCAGATTCCTTGTTCGCTCAGCCACAGGTTCAGCGCCGCCAGCTGCCACAGCTTGGAGCCGCGCAGCGGGGTCAACTGGCCGTGCGGGTTGCTCAGCAGGCGGTCGAGCATGGCCGGGTTGAACAGCCCGCGATCCTGGCTGGGGTCGGTCAGCAGCTCACGCACCCAGCCGAGGGTGGCGCCTTCCAGGTGTTTCAGGCCCGGCACCGGGAAGTAACCCTTCTTGCGGTCGATCACTTCGTGTGGAATCACTCGCCGCGCCGCCTGCTTGAGCACATGCTTGCCGCCATCGGGCAGCTTGAAGCGCGCCGGAATGCGCGCCGACAGTTCCACCAGGCGGTAGTCGAGGAACGGCGTGCGCGCCTCCAGGCCCCAGGCCATGGTCATGTTGTCCACCCGTTTGACCGGGTCGTCGACCAGCATCACCGTACTGTCCAGGCGCAGCGCCTTGTCTACCGCGTCGGGGGCGCCGGGGCGGGCGAAGTGTTCACGAACGAAGTCGCCGGCCGCGTCGGTTTCGAGCAACCAGGGTGCCTGCACGGTGTCGCGATACTCGGCGTGAGTGCGGTCGAAGAAGGCCTCGCGGTAGGCGGTGAATGCATCCTGGGCGCCGTCCACCTGCGGGTACCAGTGGTAGCCGGCGAACAGCTCGTCGGCGCCTTGGCCGCTTTGCACGCCCTTGCAGTGCTTGGCCACCTCCCGCGACAGCAGGTAGAAGGCAATACAGTCGTGGCTGACCATTGGCTCGCTCATCGCGCGGAAAGCGGCTGGCAACTGGTCGATGACCTCGTGCTCGGCGATGCGCAGTTGGTGGTGACGGGTACCATAGTGTTTGGCGATCAGGTCGGAATACTGGAATTCGTCGCCGCGTTCGCCGCCGGCATCCTCGAAACCGATGGAGAAGGTCGACAGGTCGTCCACGCCTGCTTCGCGCAGCAGGCCCACCAGCAGGCTTGAGTCGACCCCGCCAGACAGCAGCACACCTACGTCCACCGCTGCACGCTGGCGGATGGCCACGGCGTCGCGGGTGGCGTCGAGCACGCGGGTGGTCCAGCCTTCCAGGTCCAGCTCACGTTCGTCGGGGTTGGCGCCGTAGTGCAGCTGCCACCAGGTCTGGCGTTCCACTTCGCCACGGTGGTCGATGCGCATCCAGGTGCCGGGCTCCAGCTTTTGCACGTTGGCCAGCAAGGTGCGTGGCGCCGGCACCACGGCGTGGAAGTTCAGGTAGTGGTTGAGTGCCACCGGGTCGAGCATCGGGTCGATGTCACCACCCTTGAGTAGCGCTGGCAGGGCCGAGGCGAAACGCAGTCGCTCGCCGTTGCGCGACAGGTACAAGGGTTTGACGCCCAGGCGGTCGCGGGCGAGGAACAGGCGCTGGTTGTCGCGCTCCCAGATAGCCAGGGCGAACATGCCATTGAGCTTGGGCAGCAGCGCCGCGCCCCAGGCGTGGTAGCCCTTGAGCAACACCTCGGTGTCGCCGTCGGACCAGAAGGTGTAGCCCAGGGCTTGCAGCTCCTGGCGCAGCTCGGGGAAGTTGTAGATGGCACCGTTGAAGGCCAGCGACAAGCCCAGGGTGTTGTCGACCATCGGCTGGGCAGAGCCGTCGGACAGGTCCATGATTTTCAGGCGCCGGTGGCCGAGGGCGATCGGGCCCTGGCTATGGAAGCCCCAGGCATCCGGGCCGCGGGGCGCCAGGTGGTGGGTGATGCGCTCTACCGCAGCCAGGTCGGCTGGGCGAGGGGCTTGGTCGATGGGGGTGAAACGCAACTCTCCTGCTAATCCGCACATAGGTCCTTACCGGTTTTTCCGTTGGGGAGGGGGTGCCCCGGATTAGGGCACCTTAAGGAACTGACCCATGTGGTTTTTGAGAGTTTTAGATCGATCTGTTATATGAGGTTGGAGTGAAGGGGATGGCGTTGGATTTGTTGTGGCTTTGAGACCGAGCGCCGCCCGCGCGGCGCTTCGCGGGACAAGCCCGCTCCCACATTTGTTGCAACGTGCCGAACCTGTCAGGCCATGGTTGTCAGCCTTGTTGCCTTGACGCGATTTCCCGGCTGGCGCTACCGCCGCCTCGCCAGTCTCAAACTCTCCACCAAAGCGGGCAACGCCTCTCCCACAGGCATGGCCACGTTGCAACAAAATGTGGGAGCGGGCTTGTCCCGCGAAGCGCCGCGCGGGCGGCGCTCGGTCTCAAAGCCACAACAAATCCAACGCCATGCCCCCGGGCTTATCACTTGCCTCGAATCAACCTGCGCAAGGCAAACCGGTTCGGATGGCACGCCTCCGCCACCGCCCGTGGCAACGGCAGCGGTTCCCCGCACACCCACGCCGCCACCAGTTCGCCGCTCAAAGGCGCTGTGATCAACCCGCGCGAGCCATGCCCGCTGTTCACATACAACCCATCCAGCCAGGGGCAGGCCACATCCGGCACCTGCCGTGCATCCCGGCCCAGCACTGCGTAGGCCTCGGCGAACGCCTGCGCATCCGCCACCGGCCCGACGATCGGCAGGTAATCCGGGCTGGTGCAACGGAACGCCGCACGCCCCTGCAATTGCCCGGGGGCCAGCTCTGCGGTGCCCAGGCGCTGGGCCAGGTCGGCCGAAATCTCGTCCAGCAATGCCAGGTTGCCCTGGTGCTCGGCCACCGTCGGTGCCAGGTCTTGGCTGTGGAAATCGAAGCTCGCGCCCAGGGTATGTTCATCGCCGCGCGGCGGCGCTACATAGCCCTCCGCGCACAGCACGGTGCGCAGCGCGCGGCTGCCGGCGGTGGCCGGCAGGCGGGTGATCTGCCCACGGATGCGCTTGAGCGGCAACTTCGCGCATGGCTCGAAGCGCCGTACGTCGGCGGCACCGGCCAGGACCACCACCGGCGCGCTGGCCAGCAGGCGTTCGCCAGCCCAGGCTTGCCACTGCTCGTCGACCTTGCGCAACTCCAGCACTTCCTGGTGCGTCAACAGGCGAACACCTGGGTGCTGCAACTGCTGCTGGCACAGCGCTGGCGGGTGTACCCAGCCACCTTCGGGATAGAACAGTCCACCAGCTGGCAAAGCCACCCCGGCGATAGCTTCGGCTTCTGTACGTTCCAGCGAGTGCAGCAGGCCATGTTCGAAGGCGGCGGCCAGTTTGCCCTGGCGTTCGGCTTCCTTGCTGTCGAACGCCAGTTGCAGCACGCCACAGGCATCCCAGTCGCGGCCGCGTTGCAGGCGCTCCAGCTGGCGCCGCGTGTAGCCGAAACCGGACAGGATCATCTGCGACAGCGCCGTGCCATGGGCGGACAGCTTGAGGTACAGCACCCCTTGCGGGTTACCTGAAGCTTCCTGTGCCGGGGTGTCGTGGCGTTCCAGCACGGTAACCTGCCAGCCACGCCGTGCCAGGCTGGCGGCGGTTGTGCTGCCGGCGAGCCCGGCGCCTATCACCAGCGCTTCACGCGGCCCCGGTGGGGCCGCCGGGCGCGCGTACCACGGCGCGCCGGGGCAGGACACGGGACCGACGTAGGCGCCGTTCATCACTTCCCATTTCTTGCCGATGCCCGGCACCTTCCTCATGGCGAAGCCGGCGTCGACCAGGCTGCGGCGTACCCAGCCGGTGGTGGTGAAGGTGCCTAGCACCGTACCCGGGTATGACAGCCGCGCCAGTTGCGCGAACAGCTGCGGGGTCCACATGTCGGGGTTCTTGGCCGGGGCGAAGCCGTCGAGGAACCACACATCGATCTGTGCATCGAGTTGCGGCAGCTGTTCCAGTACGTCGCCTATCAGCAAGGTGAGGGTGACCCGGCCGTTGTCGAAGGTGAACTGCTGGAAGCCCTGGTGCACCGCCACGTACTGTTCCAGCAGGGGCTGGCTGTAGGCCGCCAGCTCCGGCCACAGGCGCACGGCGCGGGCCATGTCTTCGTGACCGAGGGGGTACTTTTCGACGCTGACGAAATGCAGGCGGGCCTCGGCGTGGGCGTGTTGCTCGAACAGTTGCCAGGCGCAGTAGAAATTCATGCCGGTGCCGAAACCGGTTTCGCCGATCACCAGACAGGCGTGCGGGGCGAGGGCGGCGAAACGTTCTGCCAGGCGGGTTTGCCCGAGAAACACGTGACGGGTTTCCTCGATGCCTTCGTTGACCGCGAAATAGACGTCGTCATATTGCCGCGAATGGGGGCGGCCCTGGTCGTCCCAGTCGATCTGGGCGTGCTGGAGGAGGGTGGACATGGTTGGCTCGGTTGCAGCGGATGGGCGGATTTTATGCCATCCGGAAGGTTTGCGCAGGCTGTGCCGGACGCTTCGCGGGCAGAAATGAAATCCGCTAGTCTTGCTTATCCATTGAAGGAGCCAGTGCATGTTCGAATCCGCCGAAATCGGCCACAGCATCGACAAGGAGGCTTACGACGCCGAGGTACCCGCTTTACGCGAGGCCCTGCTCGAAGCCCAGTACGAACTCAAGCAGCAGGCGCGTTTCCCGGTGATCGTGCTGATCAACGGCATCGAAGGCGCCGGCAAGGGCGAGACGGTCAAGCTGCTCAATGAGTGGATGGACCCGCGAATGATCGATGTGCTCACCTTCGACCAACAGACTGACGAGGAACTGGCCCGCCCGCCGGCCTGGCGCTATTGGCGGGCCCTGCCTCCGAAGGGGCGCATGGGTGTGTTCTTCGGCAACTGGTACAGCCAGATGCTGCAGGGGCGGGTGCACGGTGTGTTCAAGGATGCCGTGCTCGACCAGGCCATCACCGGCGCCGAACGCCTGGAGGAGATGCTGTACGACGAAGGCGCGCTGATCATCAAGTTCTGGTTCCACCTGTCCAAGAAGCAGATGAAGGCGCGGCTGAAATCGCTCAAGGACGACCCCCTGCACAGCTGGAAGATCAGCCCGCTGGACTGGCAGCAGTCGGAAACCTACGACCGTTTCGTGCGCTTTGGTGAGCGAGTGCTGCGCCGTACCAGTCGCGACTATGCGCCGTGGCATGTCATCGAGGGCGTCGACCCGAACTACCGCAGCCTGGCGGTAGGGCGCATCCTGCTGGAAAGCCTGCAGGCGGCGCTGGCCAACAACCACAAAGGCAAGCACCAGGGCAACGTTGCCCCGCTGGGCCGTAGCATCGACCAGCGCAGCCTGCTCGGCGCGTTGGACATGACCCTGCGCCTGGACAAGGCCGACTACCAGGAGCAACTGGTCACCGAGCAGGCCCGTCTGGCCGGCCTGCTGCGCGACAAGCACATGCGCCGGCATGCCCTGGTGGCGGTGTTCGAAGGCAACGACGCTGCTGGCAAGGGCGGTGCCATCCGCCGCGTGGCCGCCGCGCTGGACCCACGCCAGTACCGCATAGTGCCGATTGCCGCGCCCACTGAAGAAGAGCGCGCGCAGCCTTACCTGTGGCGGTTCTGGCGGCACATTCCGGCGCGCGGCAAGTTCACCATCTTCGACCGCTCCTGGTATGGTCGGGTGCTGGTGGAACGGGTGGAAGGCTTCTGCAGCCCGGCCGACTGGATGCGCGCCTACAGCGAGATCAACGATTTTGAAGAGCAGTTGGTGAATGCCGGCACGGTGGTGGTCAAGTTCTGGCTGGCGATCGACCAGCAGACTCAGCTGGAGCGCTTTGAGGAGCGCGAGCAGATCCCGTTCAAGCGCTACAAGATCACCGAAGATGACTGGCGCAACCGCGACAAGTGGGATGACTATGTCCAGGCGGTGGGGGACATGGTCGACCGTACCAGCACCGAGATCGCGCCGTGGACGCTGGTGGAGGCCAACGACAAGCGCTGGGCTCGGGTGAAGGTGCTGCGCACCATCAACCAGGCGCTTGAGGCGGCGTTTGCCAGGGACAAGAAATAATCGAAGTTCCTGTTTGCCTGTGCCGGCCTCTTCGCGGGTGAACCCGCTCCCACAGGAATACCACAGGGCTGAATTTTGTGTGATCCCTGTGGGAGCGGGTTTACCCGCGAAGAGGCCAGAACAGGCAGCACACCCGCCAAGCCATGCCGCAGAAGAATGACCTGATGAATTCTTTTCCCGGCACTCGCCACCGTCTCCGCCCTCCAAGCCCGTAGAATTCAACTACCCCCACCACGGGCTTGATCGAGGATTTTATGCACACCATTACTGGCCGCTGGGGCTATGGCCTGTTCCTGGCACTTCTGACCGCGCTGCTCTGGGGCATCCTGCCGATCAAGCTCAAGCAGGTGCTGCAAGTGGTCGACCCGGTCACTGTCACCTGGTATCGCCTGCTGGTTTCCGGTGGCCTGCTGTTCGCCTGGCTGGCCGCCAAGCGCAGGTTGCCTTCCTTCAGCAAACTGGCAACCAAGGGCAAGGGCCTGGTGGTGTTGGCCGTGCTCGGCCTGATGGGCAACTACGTGCTGTACCTGATTGGCCTCAAGCTGCTCAGTCCGGGCACCGCGCAACTGGTGGTGCAGATCGGCCCGGTGTTGTTGCTGGTGGCCAGCGTGTTCGTGTTCCGCGAACGCTTCAGCCTGGGGCAGGGCATGGGCCTGCTGGTTCTACTGGCGGGGTTTGGCCTGTTTTTCAACCAGCGCCTGGAAGAGCTGCTGACCTCGCTCGGCACCTATACCACCGGCGTGCTGACCATCCTGCTGGCCACCAGCATCTGGGTGTTCTATGCGCTTAGCCAGAAACAGCTGCTGACAGTGTGGCATTCGCAGCAGGTAATGATGGTGATCTACCTCAGCTGCGCCGCGCTGCTGACACCCTGGGCCCACCCGCTGGAGGCGTTGCAGCTGACCCCGGTGCAAGGCTGGCTGTTGCTGGCCTGTTGCCTGAATACCCTGGTGGCCTATGGCGCGTTCGCCGAGGCGCTGGCGCACTGGGAGGCGTCGCGGGTGAGTGCCACGCTGGCGCTGACCCCGCTGGTGACCTTTGTCGCGGTGGCGCTGGCAGCCCTGGTTTGGCCTGAGTATGTGCATGCCGAGGATATCAATGCCCTGGGCTATGTGGGGGCGGTAACCGTGGTGCTCGGCTCGGCGCTGGTGGCACTGGGGCCGTCGCTGGTGGCCGGGTGGCGGGCGCGCAGGGCGCGGTTGGCCCAGGTCTGACAGGCCTGCGCGCTTTTGTGGGAGCGGCCTTGTGTCGCGAAAGGGCTGCAAGGCAGCCCCAGCATTTTTGCATCCAGGCAGAGATCCTGGGGCCGCTTTGCGGCCCTTTCGCGACACAAGGCCGCTCCCACAATGACCGCGTAATGGCCTGCTACCCTGGTTAGCCCTTGCCCCCCGGGGCCAGCATGTTCTCAGGCCTCACCCACTGGTCGAACTGCTCATTGGTCAGGTACTTCAACTCCAATGCCGCTTCGCGCAAGGTCTTGCCTTCGCTATAGGCCTTCTTGGCAATTTCTGCCGCCTTGTCATAGCCAATATGCGGGTTAAGCGCCGTCACCAGCATCAACCCCCGCTCCAGGTGCGCCGCCATTTGCCCGGCATCCGGCTCGATGCCCGCCACGCAGTGCTGCTGGAAGTTGCGGCAGCCATCAGCCAGCAATTCGATCGACTGCAGCAGGTTGTGGATGATCACCGGCTTGAACACGTTCAGCTGTAAATGCCCCTGGCTGGCGGCAAAGCCGATTGCCGCGTCGTTGCCCAGCACCTGGCAGGCCAGCATCGACAGCGCTTCGCACTGGGTAGGGTTGACCTTGCCTGGCATGATCGAGCTGCCCGGCTCGTTGGCCGGCAGGCGTACCTCGGCCAGCCCGGCGCGCGGGCCGGAACCCAGCAGGCGCAGGTCGTTGGCGATTTTCATCAGGGCCACGGCCAGGGTCTTCAGGGCGCCGGCCAGGCTGGTCAGCGGCTCGTGGCCGGCGAGGGCGGCAAACTTGTTCGGCGCAGTGACGAACGGCAGGCCGGACAGCGCCGCCAGCTCGGCGGCGACGGCTTCGGCAAAACCATGCGGGGCGTTGAGCCCGGTACCCACGGCAGTGCCGCCCTGGGCCAGTTCACATACCGCCGGCAGGGTGGCGCGGATGGCGCGCTGGGCGTAGTCGAGCTGGGCGACGAAGGCCGACACCTCCTGGCCGAAGGTGATCGGCGTGGCGTCCATCATGTGCGTGCGGCCGGTCTTCACCAGCTTGTGGTGGCGTGCCGACAGCTCGGCCAGGCCCGAGGACAGTTCGGTGATGGCCGGCAGCAGCTTGTCGTGCACGGCCTGCACCGCGGCGATGTGCATGGCGGTGGGGAAGCAGTCGTTGGAGCTCTGCGAGCGGTTGACGTGGTCGTTGGGGTGCACGGGCGCCTTGCCGCCACGGCCCTTGCCGGCCAGTTCGTTGGCCCGCCCGGCGATCACTTCGTTGACGTTCATGTTGCTCTGGGTGCCGCTGCCGGTCTGCCAGACCACCAGCGGGAACTGGTCGTCGTGCTGGCCGTCCAGCACTTCGTCGGCGGCCTGTTCGATCAGCCGGGCGATGTCGGCCGGCAAGTCGCCATTACGGTCGTTGACGCGGGCCGCGGCTTTCTTGATCAGCGCCAGGGCATGCAGCACCGCGATGGGCATGCGTTCCTTGCCAATGGCGAAGTTGATCAGAGAACGCTGGGTCTGCGCACCCCAGTAGGCGTCCTCAGGAACTTCGACCGGGCCCAGGCTGTCTGTCTCGATACGGCTCATTCTGTACTCACTCCTGTGTAGTTCGAATTCGCAGTTTAGGCCCTGATTCGACCGAGCGGTTCAGTCGCTCGTCGTGCCACTTGAGCACATCGCCACCACGGCGCAGAATGCTCTACTCCTGAGGTACCCGCCTCCCTCTCTTCTGAAGGAAATGCAATGACCCGTCTCCGTGTCCTTTGTGCCGCCGTTGCCCTGGCTTGCGCCAGCGGCCAGGTACTCGCTGCCACCGCCAGCCACAACGCTGCTGCCGAGAAGTTCCTGACCCTGGCCAACGCCGACAAGCTGGGCACCCCGGTGTACATGCAGGTCCAGCAGATGTTCGCCCAGCGTTTCGCCCAGACCAAGGCCCCGGCCGCCAAGCAGCCGGTGCTGGAAAGCTACCAGGCCAAGGCCAACGCCGCGCTGGACAACGCTATCGGCTGGAACAAGCTGAAGCCGAAGATGGTCGACCTGTACACCCAGACCTTCACCGAGCAGGAGCTCAAGGACCTGGTCAAGTTCTACGAATCGCCGCTGGGCAAGAAAGTGCTGCGCGAAATGCCCAAGGTTACCCAGCAGTCGGCCCAGTTGACCCAGCAGAGCCTGGAGCCAGCGGTACCGGTGGTGAACAAGCTGCTGGATGACATGACCAAGGAGCTGGACCCGAACGCAGGCAAGGCCGCCGCCCCGGCGAAGAAGTGAGTACACCGCGATGACCATGCAACAGCGTATCGAACAGCAGCTGGCTGCCCTGGCGCCGCAACACCTGCAAGTGCTCAACGAAAGCCACATGCACAGTCGTGGTCAGGAGACCCACTACAAGGCAGTGATCGTCAGCGAGCAGTTTGCCGGGTTGAACAGCGTCAAGCGCCACCAGAAGGTGTACGCCACCATGGGTGAGCTGATGGGGCAGATCCATGCCCTGGCCATCCACACCTACACCGCCGAAGAGTGGGCCAAGGTCGGCGTTGCACCGGCCTCGCCGGTGTGTGCGGGCGGCGGGCACTGAAACCTTGCTGTTGTTCTGGTAGAATCCGCAGCATTCCGGGGGCCGCTTTGCGGCCCATTCGCGGCACAAGGCCGCTCCTACAGGGATAGCGCAGCCCGTCGGCTGGTGCATTCCCCTGTGGGAGCGGCCTTGTGCCGCGAATGGGGCGCAAAGCGCCCCCTGCTTTTTTGTCACACTGTCAAACCCGGTCCGCCCCTTACGAGGGCAACCACCTGGAGAACCTGCTTCATGTCCCAACCCATCGTCGTCGCGGCGCTGTACAAATTCGTCACCCTGGAAGACTACGTCGAGCTGCGCGAGCCGCTGCTCAAGACCATGCTCGACAACAACGTCAAAGGCACCCTGCTGCTGGCCCACGAGGGCATCAACGGCACCGTGTCGGCCACCCGCGAAGGCATCGACGGCCTGCTGGCCTGGCTGCGCAACGATCCGCGCCTGGCCGATGTCGACCACAAGGAGTCGTACTGCGACGAACAGCCGTTCTACCGCACCAAGGTCAAGCTCAAGAAAGAGATCGTCACCCTCGGCGTACCTGGCGTGGACCCGAACAAGGCAGTCGGTACCTACGTCGAGCCCAAGGACTGGAACGCGCTGATCAGCGACCCGGAAGTGCTGCTGATCGACACCCGCAACGACTACGAAGTGGCCATCGGCACCTTCAAGGGCGCCATCGACCCGAAGACCGAAACATTCCGCGAGTTTCCTGACTACATCAAGGCCAACTTCGACCCCGGCAAGCACAAGAAGGTTGCCATGTTCTGCACCGGCGGTATCCGTTGCGAAAAAGCCTCCAGCTACATGCTCGGTGAAGGCTTCGAGGCGGTCTATCATCTTAAGGGCGGCATCCTGAAATACTTCGAGGAAGTGCCTCAGGAAGAAAGCCTGTGGGACGGCGACTGCTTCGTCTTCGACAACCGCGTCACGGTGCGCCATGACCTGAGCGAAGGCGAGTACGACCAGTGCCACGCCTGCCGTCACCCGATCAATGCAGAGGAGCGTGCGTCCGAGCACTACTCGCCAGGGGTCAGCTGCCCGCATTGCTGGGACACCCTGAGCGAGAAGACCCGGCGTAGCGCCATCGACCGGCAGAAGCAGATCGAGCTGGCCAAGGCCCGCAACCTGCCGCACCCGATCGGTTACAACTACAAAGCCGAGGCTTGATGCATGTCTGCACGCCTGATCTATGTGATGGACCCGATGTGCTCCTGGTGCTGGGGTTTCGCGCCAGTGGCCTCGGCCCTGATCGCCCAGGCACGTGACGCAGGCGTGCCCACTCGGCTGGTGCCTGGCGGGCTTCGCACTGGCGGCAGTGCCCTGGACAGCTCCACCCGCAAGTACATCCTCGAACACTGGCAGGCAGTGGCTGATGCCACCGGCCAGCCATTCCGCTTCGAGGGGGCCATGCCGGAGGGCTTCGTCTACGACACCGAGCCGGCCTGCCGTGCCCTGGTCACCGCCCGCGAACTGGACGCCGAGCGCGTCTGGCCGCTGTTGGCGCTGATCCAGCGTTCGTTCTACGAGCAGGGCGTGGATGTGACCATTGCGCCGCAACTGGTCGAGCTGGCCGAACAGGCAGGCTTCGACCGTGCCGGGTTCGCCGAGGCCTTTGCCCGTGCCGACACCCGCGCCGCTACCGCAGCCGATTTCAGCTGGGCCCAGGACCTGGGCATTGCCGGTTTTCCGACCCTGCTGGCCGAACGTAATGGCCAACTGGCCCTGCTGACCAACGGCTACCAGCCGCTGGAACGCCTGCAACCCTTGCTCGGCCGTTGGCTGCAGCAGGCCGCCTGTGCTTGATCTGCCTGGGTCACCCGACCCGGTGCCGGGCAAGCCTCACAGTGCGGCCGATCGACTGAGCTGGGCGGAAATCCGCCGCTTGGCCCTGCACCACAAGAAAAGCCTCTGGTCCGCCAACCTCATCGCCGTATTGGCGGCCTGTTGCAGCGTACCTATCCCGTTGCTGCTGCCGTTGCTTGTGGACGAAGTGCTGCTGGGCCATGGCGATGCCGCACTGAAGTGGATGAACCACCTGCTGCCGTCCAGTTGGCAGGTGGCGGCCGGCTACATCGGCCTGATGCTGCTGCTGACCCTGTGCCTGCGCCTGGCTGCCCTGGCATTCAACGTGATCCAGGCCAAGCTGTTCGCCGGCCTGGCCAAGGACATCGTCTACCGCCTGCGCATTCGCCTGATCGAGCGGCTCAAGCGTATCTCGTTGAAGGAATACGAAAGCCTGGGCAGCGGCACGGTGACCACCCACCTGGTCACCGATCTGGACACCCTCGACAAATTCGTCGGCGAGACCCTCAGCCGCTTCCTGGTGGCCATGCTGACCCTGACCGGCACGGCGGCCATCCTTATCTGGATGCACTGGCAGCTGGCCTTGTTGATCCTGTTGTTCAACCCACTGGTTATCTACTTCACCGTGCAGTTGGGCAAGCGGGTCAAGCACCTGAAAAAGCTCGAGAACGACAGCACTGCGCGGTTTACCCAGGCGCTGGCGGAAACCCTCGACGCCATCCAGGAAATCCGCGCCGGCAACCGCCAGGGCTACTTCCTCGGTCGCCTTGGTCTGCGCGCCCGGGAAGTGCGTGACTACGCCGTGGACTCGCAATGGAAGAGCGATGCCAGCGGCCGTGCCAGTGGCCTGCTGTTCCAGTTCGGCATCGATATCTTCCGCGCCGCGGCCATGCTCACTGTGCTGTTCTCCGATTTGTCGATCGGCCAGATGCTGGCTGTGTTCAGCTATCTGTGGTTCATGATCGGCCCGGTGGAGCAACTGCTCAACCTGCAATACGCCTACTACGCCGCCGGAGGTGCGTTGAGCCGCCTCAACGAACTGCTTGCGCGTGCCGACGAGCCGCAGTACCCGGCTGCCAGCGACCCGTTCGCCGGCCGCGAGACCGTGGGTATCGAAGTGCGCGACCTGCGCTTTGCCTATGCCGACGAGCCGGTGCTCGAGCACCTCGACCTGTCCATCGCCCCGGGCGAGAAGGTGGCGATCGTCGGCGCCAGCGGTGGTGGCAAGAGCACCTTGGTGCAACTGTTGCTGGGCCTTTATAGCGCCCAGGCCGGCACCATCCGCTTTGGCGGTGCCAGCTTGCAGGAGATCGGCCTGGAAACCCTGCGCGAAAACGTTGCGGTGGTGTTGCAGCACCCGTCTTTGTTCAATGACACAGTGCGCGCCAACCTGACCATGGGCCGTGACTGCAGCGATGAGGCCTGCTGGCAGGCGCTGCGCATCGCCCAGCTGGATGCCACCATCGCCGCCCTGCCGCAGGGCCTGGACAGTGTCGTGGGGCGCTCTGGCGTGCGCTTGTCCGGTGGTCAGCGCCAGCGCCTGGCCATTGCCCGCATGGTGCTGGCCGAACCCAAGGTGGTGATCCTTGACGAAGCCACCTCAGCTCTGGATGCCGCCACCGAATACAACCTGCACCAGGCCCTGGCGCGCTTCCTCAGCGGCCGCACCACACTGATCATCGCCCACCGCCTGTCGGCGGTGAAACAGGCTGACCGGGTGCTGGTGTTCGATGGCGGGCATGTGGCCGAGGATGGCGATCATCAGCAACTGATTGCCGAGGGTGGGTTGTATGCCAAGTTGTATGGGCACCTGCAGCAGAGCTGAGTTGGTGGTTGCCTGTGCCGGCCTGTTGGTACAAATCCCCCGATTTCCTGTCATAAAAAACCCAACCGCAGGGGTGGCAAATGGCCTACGCTGTGCTTGTCTGGGTTGATTTGCGCCTTATCTGCTCTGTGACAGGGACTCCATGAAGGGACATCGCACTCTAGAAGCGCCAAAGTTGCTCGGCATCACCTGGCCCTTCATTGCCGTTGTGGTCTTCCAGGTGGCCTTGGGCAGCCTCAGCCTTTATACGCTCTCGGCCGTGCGTGCCTATGTCGCGGGTGAAAGCCTGTGGTCCAAGGCGCAGAAAGACGCCATCTACTACCTCAACCTGTACGCTGAAACCCGCGACGACAGCACCTTCCAGCGCTATCGTCAGGCCATCACCGTGCCCCAGGGCGACCACCAGTTGCGCGAGGTGCTCGACCAGCCCATCCCCGACCTGAACGCCGCGCGCCAGGCTGTGCTGCAAGGCGGCAACCACCCCGAAGATGTCGAGCGGATCATCTGGTTCTACCGCAACTTTCGCAACGTCAGCTACATGCAGACGGCCATCGACTATTGGGACATCGGCGATGACTACCTGAGCAAGCTGGATATGCTGGCCGTGGAAATGCGTAGCAGCTTCGCCGCAGGCCCGGTCGATGCCCGCACGGTCAGCGACTGGAAGGCGCGTATCGTCACCATCAACGAAGGGGTAACCCCCGCCGCCAGGGCGTTCAGCGATGCCCTGGGCGAAGGCTCGCGCATGCTGTTACGGGTGCTGCTGATCACCAACCTGCTGACTGCGATGTTCCTGATTGCCATTGCCTGGCGCCGTTCCAGCAAACTGTTGGCCCAGCGCCAGGCCTTTGCCAGCGCCCTGCAGGAAGAAAAGGAGCGGGCGCAGATCACCCTGCAGGCCATTGGCGATGCGGTGATTACCGCTGATGTGGAGGGCAGTATCGGTTACATGAACCCGGCCGCCGAGCAACTTACCCACTGGCAGGCCGGCCAGGCCCAGGGCCTGCCGCTGTCGGCGTTGTTCAGCCTGGTGGACGAGCAGGCCGAGGAAGACGGCCGCAGCCTGGTCGAGCAGGTGCTCAGCGGTAGCCTCAGGGGCGGCGCCGAGCATGCCCGGTTGATCCAGCGCCTGGACGGCAGCACTGTGTCGGTCAACCTGGTCGGCTCACCGATCGTCAGTGACGGCCAGGTCAGTGGCATCGTGCTGGTGCTGCACGACATGACCCAGGAGCGCCAGTACATCGCCAACCTGTCCTGGCAGGCTACTCACGACGCCCTGACCGGCCTGGCCAACCGCCGCGAGTTCGAGTACCGCCTGGAGCAGGCGCTCAATGGCCTGGCGCGTCTGGCCGGGCGGCATTCGCTGATGTTCCTTGACCTCGACCAGTTCAAGTTGGTCAACGACACCTGCGGGCATGCCGCAGGCGACGAGTTGCTGCGGCACATCTGCGCCGTGCTGCAGTCCGGTTTGCGCGAAGGCGATACCCTGGCCCGGCTAGGTGGTGACGAATTCGGTGTGCTGCTGGAAAACTGTCCGCCCGACCAGGCCGAGCGCATTGCCGAGCAGCTGCGCCAGATGGTGCAGAGCCTGCATTTCGTATGGAAGGGGCGGCCGTTCGTCACCACCGTCAGCGTCGGCCTGGTGCACATGGCCCAGGCCCCTGGCACCCTCGAGACATCGCTGCGCGCCGCCGACATGGCCTGCTACATGGCCAAGGAAAAGGGCCGCAATCGCGTGCAGGTGTACCATGCCGACGACAGCGAGCTGTCCATGCGCTTTGGCGAAATGGCCTGGATCCAGCGTCTGCACGTGGCCCTGGAGGAAAACCGCTTCTGTCTGTACGCCCAGGAAATCGCCCCGCTGAAAACATTCGAAGGCCCCGGGCATATCGAGATCCTGCTGCGCCTGCACGACGAAAGCGGCCGAACCATCCTGCCCGGCAGCTTCATCCCGGCGGCCGAGCGCTATGGCCTGATGACCGCGCTGGACCGCTGGGTGGTACGCAATGTGTTTAAGGTCATCCACCAGTGCCTGGACGAAGGGCGTGAAGGGCCGCTGTCGATCTGCGCGATCAACCTGTCGGGGTCGAGCATTGGCGACGACAAGTTCCTCGAGTACCTGCAGCGCCTGTTCGTCGAGTACGCCATCCCTGCGCGGATGATCTGTTTCGAAATCACCGAGACCAGCGCCATAGCCAACCTTGGCAGCGCCATACGCTTTATCAACGAGTTGAAGGGGCTGGGTTGTCGCTTCTCGCTCGATGATTTCTGCGCTGGCATGTCATCGTTCGCCTACCTCAAGCATTTGCCCGTGGATTACCTGAAGATCGACGGGAGTTTCGTCAAGGACATGCTCGACGATCCGGTCAACCGGGCAATGGTCGAGGTCATCAACCACATCGGTCACGTAATGGGCAAGCGCACCATCGCCGAATTCGTCGAAACACCCTTGATCGAGCAGGCCTTGCAGGAGATTGGCGTTGATTACGCCCAGGGCTACCTGATTGAACGCCCCCAGGTGTTCACCTGTGACAGTCTGCAGCGCCAACGGATCGCCACCCGGCCTCTGTTGCAGCGGGCGCCTGGCACGTTTCGTTAGCTAGAGATCGCAAGGATCAAGGAGCTCAAAGTGATTGATGCATTCGTTCGTATCGGCCCTCTGATGGACCCTGCAAGCTACCCCCACTGGGCCCAGCAACTGATTGAGGATTGCCGCGAAAGCAAGCGCCGGGTTGTGGAACACGAGTTCTACGCACGGCTGCGCGATGGCCAGTTGAAGCAATCGACCATCCGCCAGTACCTGATCGGTGGCTGGCCGGTGGTTGAGCAGTTCTCGCTTTACATGGCGCACAACCTGACCAAGACCCGTTACGGTCGGCATCAGGGGGAGGATATGGCGCGGCGCTGGTTGATGCGCAATATCCGGGTCGAGCTCAACCATGCCGACTATTGGGTCAGCTGGGCCCAGGCGCATGGTGTGCACCTGCATGAATTGCAGGCGCAGAACGTCCCGGCCGAGCTGAACGGCCTGAACGACTGGTGCTGGCGTGTGTGTTTCACCGAAAACCTCGCCATATCCATGGCGGCGACCAATTACGCCATTGAAGGCGCGACTGGCGAGTGGTCGGCGGTAGTGTGTTCCAGCGACACCTATGCGCTGGGCTTTCCGGAGGATGAGCGCAAGCGGGCGATGAAGTGGCTGAAGATGCATGCCCAGTATGACGACGCGCACCCATGGGAGGCGCTGGAGATCATCTGCACCCTGGCCGGCGAGAACCCGACGCTGGGGCTGCGTACCGAGCTGCGCAGGGCGATATGCAGGAGCTATGACTGCATGTACCTGTTCCTGGAGCGGTGCATGCAGCTGGAAGGGCGCCAGCAGGAGCGTAGGCGCCCGGCGTTGGCAGTGGGCTGATCGTTCGTCTGTATCGGCCTCTTCGCGGGTAAACCTGCTCCCACAGGTACTGCACTGCCCTCATGGACGGTGACTCTCCCGTGGGAGCGGGTTTACCCGCGAAAGGGCCGGTACAGGCAAACCTTTACTGGGCGTTGAACGCCTGCCCATTCACCCCTTTGCTGTCCGGCCCCATCAGGTACAGGTACACCGGCATGATCTCTTCCGGCAGCGGGTTGTTCTGCGGGTTTTCACTGGGGTAGGCCTGTGCCCGCATCGCCGTGCGCGTGGCGCCCGGGTTGATGCTGTTGGCGCGCACCGGCGCCACGCCTTCCAGTTCATCGGCCAAGGTCTGCATCAGGCCCTCGGTGGCGAACTTCGACACGCCATAGGCGCCCCAGTAGGCCCGGCCCTTGCGCCCGACGCTGCTGCTGGTGAACACCACCGACGCATCTTCCGACAGCTTCAGCAGTGGCAGCAGGGTGCTGGTGAGCATGAAGGTGGCATTGACGTTGATGTGCATCACGCGCATGAAGTTGTCACCCGACAGCTGCTCCAGCGGTGTGCGCGGGCCGATGATCGAAGCGTTGTTCAGCAGGCCGTCGAGGCGACCGAACTGGTCCTCGATCATCACCGCCAGTTCGTCGTACTGGTGGGGCAGGGCGGTTTCCAGGTTGAACGGGATCACTACCGGCTGCGGGTGCCCGGCGGCTTCGATCTGGTCGTAGACCTCGTTGAGATTGGCCTCGGTCTTGCCCAGCAGCAGCACGGTGGCGCCCAGCGCAGCATAGGCCTTGGCGGCAGCAGCGCCGATGCCGCGGCCGGCGCCGGTAACCAGGATGATCCGGCCTTGCAGCAGGTCGGGGCGGGCGGTGTAGTCGAACATGGTAGGTCCTTCGAGTTCGTTGGCGCGGCACCGCTCCCACAGGGGCTGTGCTGCGGTCTAGACGGGGTTCAGCAGCCGCACAGCGCGCTGTCGATAACCTTGCGCAGTTCCAGTGGGTGGTCCACCACCACGTCGGCGCCCCAGTTGTTGGGGTTGTCCTCTGGATGAATATAGCCGTAGCGCACCGCTGCCGTGCGGGTACCGGCGTCGCGGCCAGACTCGATGTCGCGCAGGTCGTCGCCGACGAACAGCACGCTGGCCGGGTCCAGCCCCAGGGTCTTGCAGGCCAGGATCAGCGGCTCGGGGTCGGGCTTGCTGTTTTTGACGTGGTCCGGGCAGATCAGCAGCGCCGAACGCTCGGCCAGGCCCAACTGCTGCATGATCGGCTCGGCGAAGCGTACCGGCTTGTTGGTGACCACGCCCCACAGCAGGTTGCCTTTCTCGATGTCGGCCAGTAGCTCGGCCATGCCGTCGAACAGCTTGCTGTGCACCGCGCAATCGCGCTGGTAGCGCTCGAGGAACTCCAGGCGCAGGGCCTCGAAGCCCTCTGCCTCCGGGCTGATGGCGAAGGTTGCGGCGACCATCGCCCGGGCACCGCCGGAGATCACGTCGCGGATCAGCTTGTCATCGACGGCCGGCAGCCCGCGCTCGGCGAGCATGGCCTGGCAGATGGCGATGAAGTCCGGCGCCGTGTCGAGCAAGGTGCCATCCATGTCGAAGAGTACTGCTTGCAAGCGCATGCTCATTCCTCGCGCAGGGTCTGGATCATGTAGTTGACGTCAACGTCGCTGCTGAGCTTGTAATGCTTGGTCAGCGGGTTGTAGGTCAGGCCGATGATGTCCTTCACCTGCAGGCCGGCAACGCGGCTCCAGGCGCCCAGCTCGGACGGGCGGATGAACTTCTTGAAGTCGTGGGTGCCGCGCGGCAGCATCTTCAGGATGTACTCGGCGCCGACGATGGCCAGCAGGTAAGCCTTGGGGTTGCGGTTGATGGTGGAGAAGAACACCTGCCCACCAGGCTTGACCATGCGGTAGCAGGCGCGGATGACCGAAGACGGGTCGGGCACGTGCTCGAGCATTTCCAGGCAGGTGACCACGTCGAACTGTTCGGGCATTTCCTCGGCCAGGGCTTCGGCGGTGATCTGCCGGTACTCCACCTGCACGCCCGACTCCAGCTGGTGCAACTGGGCCACGGCCAGCGGCGCCTCGCCCATGTCGATGCCGGTGACCGTGGCACCGCGCAGGGCCATGGCCTCGCTGAGGATGCCGCCACCGCAACCCACGTCCAGCACTTTCTTGCCGGCCAGGCTGGCGCGCTCGTCGATCCAGTTGACGCGCAGCGGGTTGATTTCGTGCAGCGGCTTGAACTCGCTTTCGCGGTCCCACCAGCGGTGGGCCAGCGCTTCGAACTTGGCGATTTCGGCGCGGTCGACGTTGCTCATTGAACAGTCCTCTGAAACTTCGCAAAATTGCGCCGGAGTATACCCGAGCGCTCGGCCCCGAGGGTCGCTATAATCGCCGGCTTTTGATATCCGAACGACGGGGAGAGGCGATGCGCGAGCGACTTTTGGCGGCGGAGAAGGTGATCGGGATCCGCTGGCAGGGCGGCGTCTTGCACCTGCTCGACCAGCGCCTGCTGCCGTCAGAAGAACGCTGGCTGGCCTGCGACAATGTCGCGCAGGTGGCGACGGCGATCCGCGACATGGCCGTGCGCGGCGCCTCGGCCATCGGCATTGCCGCGGCCTATGGCCTAGTTCTGGCCCTGGAAGAACGGCTGGCCGAGGGTGGCGACTGGGAAATGGACCTGGAAGAAGACTTCCTCACCCTGGCTGAAGCGCGCCCTACCGCCGCCAACCTGTTCTGGGCGCTGAACCGCATGCGCGAGCGCCTGCAGCGCCTGCGTCCGGACGAAGACGTGCTGGCGGCGCTGGAGGCCGAAGCAGTGGCCATCCACGAAAGCGACCGCGAAGCCAACCTGACCATGGCTCAGTACGGTATCGAGCTGATCCGTCGCCATCAGGGCAATGCCCAGGCCCTGCTCACCTACGGCAATGCCGGCGCCCTGGCCTGTGGTGGCTTCGGCACCGCGCTGGGGGTGATCCGCGCCGGCTACCTCGAGGGCATGGTCGAGCGGGTGTATGCCGGCGAGACCCGCCCCTGGCTGCATGGCTCGCGCCTGACCGCCTGGGAGCTGGCCAACGAAGGCATTCCGGTGACCCTGTGCGCCGACTCGGCGCTGGCTCACCTGATGAAGAGCAAGGGTATCACCTGGGTGGTGGTGGGTGCGGACTGCATCGCCGCCAACGGCGACGTGGCCGGCAAGATCGGTACTTACCAGCTTGCGGTCAGCGCCATGCACCACGGCGTGCGTTTCATGGTGGTGGCGCCGAGCACCAGCATCGACCTGAATCTGGCCACGGGCGAGGACATCCCGCTGGAAGAGCGCGCTGCCGACGAGTTGCTGGACATCGGCGGCACCCGGGTGGCGCCGGATGTCGAGGTATTCAACCCGGTATTCGACGTGACCCCGGCCGACCTGATCGACGTGATCGTGACCGAGCGCGGCATCGTCGAGCGGCCGGATACCGCCAAGCTGGCACAATTGATCTGCCGCAAGCGGTTGCACTGAGGGTGTAAGGCGGTAGAGATGTGGCGCCTGTGAGGTCGAGCGCCGCCCGCGCGGCGCTTCGCGGGGCAAGCCCGCTCCCACATTTGTTGCAACGTGCCGAACCTGACAGGCCATGGTTGCCAGCCTTGGTGGGCTGGCTGGATTACTGAGTTGGCACTGCTGCCGCCTCACCTGCCTCAAGCCATGCACCAAGGCTGACAACGCCTCTCCCACAGGCATGGTCACGTTGCAACAAATGTGGGAGCGGGCTTGCCCCGCGAAGCGCCGCGCGGGCGGCGCTCGATCTCCCAGGCGCCACAAATTTCACGGCAGGCACCCCTGTGCCACATCTCCCCACCGCCCCTGCCTTTGTGATAACATCCGGCAGTTTCCAAGACCGCCCACCACAGCGGCCTTCATTGCGCAGATCCATGGCACAACTCATTGATTTGTCGTAAGTCGTCGCACCCTTATGCGCTGCGGCGGCGAGCTTCGTTCGGCCCTTGATGGAGCTGCGAAGTTTCACCAGAAAAAGGAATCAGGCTTCTCATGGGCGAACTGGCCAAAGAAATCCTCCCGGTCAATATCGAAGACGAACTGAGACAGTCTTACCTCGACTACGCGATGAGCGTGATTGTCGGGCGAGCGCTGCCCGATGCGCGTGACGGCTTGAAGCCCGTGCATCGCCGCGTTCTCTATGCGATGAGCGAACTGGGCAACGACTGGAACAAACCGTACAAGAAATCCGCCCGTGTGGTCGGTGACGTGATCGGTAAGTACCACCCGCACGGCGACACCGCGGTCTACGACACCATCGTGCGTATGGCCCAGCCGTTCTCGCTGCGCTACCTGCTGGTCGACGGCCAGGGCAACTTCGGGTCGGTGGACGGCGACAACGCCGCAGCCATGCGATACACCGAAGTGCGCATGGCCAAGCTGGCCCACGAGCTGCTGGCTGACCTGCACAAGGAGACCGTCGACTGGGTGCCCAACTATGACGGCACCGAGCAGATCCCGGCGGTCATGCCGACCCGTATTCCCAACCTGCTGGTCAACGGTTCCAGCGGTATCGCCGTGGGTATGGCGACCAATATCCCGCCGCACAACCTCGGCGAGGTCATCGATGGCTGCCTGGCACTCATCGACAACCCCGAAGTCACCATCGATGAGCTGATGCAGCACATCCCTGGCCCGGACTTCCCGACTGCCGGCCTGATCAACGGCCGCCAGGGCATCATCGAGGCTTATCGCACCGGCCGTGGCCGCATCTACATGCGCGCCCGCTCCGAGATCGAAGACATCGACAAGGCCGGTGGCCGCCAGCAGATCGTGGTTACCGAGCTGCCGTACCAGCTGAACAAGGCCCGCCTGATCGAGAAGATCGCCGAGCTGGTCAAAGAGAAGAAAATCGAAGGCATCACCGAGCTGCGCGACGAGTCCGACAAGGACGGCATGCGCATCGTCATCGAGCTGCGTCGCGGCGAGGTGCCGGAGGTGGTGCTCAACAACCTGTATTCGCAGACCCAACTGCAGAGCGTGTTCGGCATCAACGTCGTCGCCCTGGTCGACGGTCGTCCGCGCCTGCTCAACCTCAAGGACCTGCTCGAGGCGTTCGTCCGTCACCGCCGTGAAGTGGTGACCCGCCGTACCGTGTTCGAGCTGCGCAAGGCCCGCGAACGCGGCCACATCCTCGAAGGCCAGGCAGTCGCGCTGTCCAACATCGACCCGGTCATCGCCCTGATCAAGGCCTCGCCGACTCCATCCGAAGCCAAGGAAGCCCTGGTCTCCACCGCCTGGGAATCCAGTGCCGTACAGGTCATGGTCGAGCGCGCCGGCGCCGATTCCTGCCGCCCGGAAGACCTGCCGGAGCAGTACGGCCTGCGTGAAGGCAAGTACTACCTGTCGCCGGAACAGGCGCAGGCCATTCTCGACCTGCGCCTGCACCGCCTGACAGGCCTGGAACACGAGAAGCTGCTGGCCGAGTACCAGGAAATCCTCGAGCAGATCGGCGAGCTGATTCGTATCCTCAGTAGCGCCGAGCGCCTGATGGAAGTGATCCGCGAAGAGCTGGAAGCCATCCGCGCCGAATATGGCGATGCCCGCCGCACCGAAATCCTCGATGCGCGCCACGACCTCAACTACGGCGACATGATCCCGGAAGAAGAGCGCGTGGTGACCATTTCCCACGGCGGCTACGCCAAGACCCAGCCGCTGTCCGCCTACCAGGCCCAGCGCCGTGGTGGCAAAGGCAAGTCTGCCACCGGGGTGAAGGACGAGGACTACGTCGAGCACCTGCTGGTTGCCAACAGCCACGCCACCCTGCTGCTGTTCTCCAGCAAGGGCAAGGTGTACTGGCTGAAGACCTACGACATCCCTGAAGCGTCCCGCGCCGCCCGCGGTCGCCCACTGGTCAACCTGTTGCCGCTGGAGGAGGGTGAGCGTATCACCGCCATGCTGCAGATCGACCTCGAGGCCCTGCAGCAGAACGCTGGCGCCGACGAAGAGCTGGAGGACGCGGAAGACACCGTGCTCGAAGGTGAAGTGGTCGAAGCCGAGGAAGTGGACGAGGAAGACGGCGACACCCCAGAGTGGGTAGCCGAGCCGACCGGCGCCTACATCTTCATGGCCACCGCTTCGGGTACCGTTAAGAAGACCCCGCTGGTGCAGTTCGCCCGTCCACGCTCCAACGGCCTGATCGCCCTGAAGCTGAAGGAAGGTGACACCCTGATTGCCGCGGCCATCACCGACGGTGCCAAGGAAGTCATGATGTTCTCCGATGCTGGCAAGGTGATCCGCTTCGCTGAAAGCGTGGTGCGCGAGATGGGCCGTAACGCCCGTGGCGTGCGCGGCATGAAGCTGGGCAAGGGCCAGCAGATCATCTCCATGCTGATCCCGGAGTCCGGCGCACAGATCCTCACCGCCTCCGAGCGTGGCTTTGGCAAGCGCACCCCGTTGTCCAAGTTCCCGCGTCGCGGTCGTGGTGGCCAGGGCGTGATCGCCATGGGTACCAAGGGGCGTAACGGCCTGCTGATTGGCGCCATCCAGGTGCAGGAAGGCGAAGAGATCATGCTGATCTCCGACCAGGGCACGTTGGTGCGTACCCGCGTTGGCGAAGTGTCCAGCCTGGGCCGTAACACCCAGGGCGTGACCTTGATCAAGCTGGCTGCTGATGAAACGCTGGTGGGGCTGGAGCGTATCCAGGAGCCTTCCGAGGAGGAGCTCGATGATGTGATCGAGACGGACGCGGAGGGCGCCGAGGCCGACGCGCCGGACAACGAAGAAGCTGCTGGCGCCGAAGAGGCCCCGCAGGAGTAAGCAAGTGTAAAACCCGAACGGGGCGACCAAGGTCGCCCCGTTTGACTGATTAGAGTTGGCAACGTCCTCAGGGCGGTGCAATACCCTGTGGGAGCGGGTTTACCCGCGAAGAAGACACCGCGGTGCATGGCAAGGGCTTCGCCCTTGTTCGCGGGTAAACCCGCTCCCACAGGGTTCCCGGCAGCATCGAAGATTGACGATTTGTTCTATTTGGCAGAGCGAGAGTGGATGTGAGCAAACGAGCCTTTAACTTCTGCGCAGGCCCTGCCGCGCTTCCTGACGTTGTGTTGCAGCGCGCCCAGGCCGAGATGCTGGATTGGCGTGGCAAGGGCTTGTCGGTGATGGAAATGAGCCATCGCAGCGACGATTACGTGGCCATCGCCGAAAAGGCCGAGCAGGACCTGCGTGACCTGCTGTCTGTCCCCTCCAACTACAAGGTGCTGTTCCTGCAGGGCGGTGCCAGCCAGCAGTTCGCCGAAATCCCGCTGAACCTGCTGCCTGAAAACGGCACCGCCGACTACATCGAGACCGGTATCTGGTCGAAAAAGGCCATCGAGGAAGCGCGCCGCTTCGGCAACGTCAACGTCGCCGCCAGCGCCAAGCCCTATGACTTCCTGGCCATCCCGGGCCAGAACGAGTGGAAGCTGACCAAGAACGCAGCCTACGTGCACTATGCGTCCAACGAGACCATCGGTGGCCTGCAGTTCGACTGGGTGCCGGAAACCGGTGATGTGCCGCTGGTGGTCGACATGTCGTCCGACATCCTTTCGCGCCCGATCGATGTGTCGCAGTACGGCCTGATCTACGCCGGCGCGCAGAAGAACATCGGCCCAAGCGGCCTGGTAGTGGTGATCGTGCGCGAAGACCTGCTGGGTCACGCCCGCAGCAGCTGCCCTACCATGCTCGACTACAAGGTCTCGGCTGACAACGGCTCGATGTACAACACCCCGGCCACCTACTCCTGGTACCTCTCGGGCCTGGTGTTCGAGTGGCTGAAAGAGCAGGGTGGTGTCGACGCCATGGAGCAGCGCAACCGCGCCAAGAAAGACCGCCTGTACGGCTTTATCGACAGCAGCGAGTTCTACACCAACCCGATCAGCCACAACGCCCGTTCGTGGATGAACGTGCCGTTCCGTCTGGCTGACGAGCGCCTGGACAAGGCCTTCCTCGCCGGTGCCGATGCCCGTGGCCTGCTCAACCTCAAGGGCCACCGTTCGGTGGGCGGCATGCGCGCCTCCATCTACAACGCCCTGGGCCTTGAAGCGGTTGAAGCCCTGGTGGCCTACATGGCCGAATTCGAGAAGGAGCACGGCTGATGTCCGAGCACGAACTGAAGGCGCTGCGCGTTCGCATCGACAGCCTCGACGAGAAGATCCTCGAGCTGATCAGCGAGCGTGCCCGTTGCGCCCAGGAAGTGGCCAAGGTAAAGACCGCCTCGCTGGCGGAAGGCGAAAAGCCGGTGTTCTACCGCCCCGAGCGTGAAGCTGCCGTGCTCAAGCGCGTGATGGAGCGCAACAAGGGGCCGCTGGACAATGAAGAGATGGCGCGCCTGTTCCGCGAAATCATGTCGTCGTGCCTGGCCCTGGAAGAGCCGCTGAAAATCGCCTACCTCGGCCCTGAAGGTACCTTCACCCAGGCTGCGGCCATGAAGCACTTCGGCCACGCGGTGATCAGTCGGCCGATGGCAGCCATTGACGAAGTGTTCCGCGAAGTGGCGGCCGGTGCCGTCAACTTCGGCGTGGTGCCGGTGGAGAACTCCACAGAAGGCGCGGTCAGCCACACCCTCGACAGTTTCCTCGAACACGACATGGTGATTTGTGGCGAGGTCGAGCTGCGTATCCACCACCACCTGCTGGTGGGTGAGAACACCAAGACCGACAGCATCACCCGCATCTACTCCCACGCCCAGTCGCTGGCCCAGTGCCGCAAGTGGCTGGACGCGCACTACCCGAACGTGGAACGCGTGGCCGTATCGAGCAATGCCGAGGCGGCCAAGCGGGTCAAGGGCGAGTGGAACTCGGCGGCGATCGCCGGCGATATGGCGGCCAACCTGTACGGTTTGACCCGCTTGGCCGAGAAGATCGAAGACCGTCCGGACAACTCCACGCGCTTCTTGATGATCGGCAACCAGGAAGTACCGCCGACCGGCGATGACAAGACCTCGATCATCGTTTCGATGAGCAACAAGCCGGGTGCCTTGCACGAATTGCTGGTGCCGTTCCACCAGAACGGTATCGACCTGACCCGCATCGAGACCCGCCCGTCGCGCAGCGGCAAGTGGACCTACGTGTTCTTCATCGACTTCGTCGGCCACCACCGCGACCCGCTGATCAAGGCGGTGCTCGAGCAGATCAGCCAGGAGGCTGTGGCGCTGAAGGTGCTGGGGTCGTATCCGAAGGCGGTGCTTTGATTTGAGATTGTTGGGGCTGCAAAGCAGCCCCAATGGCCCTCACAGGCTATCTAGTTTCTGAACAGGGTTCGCACCAGTGGTAAAAGCAGTAACAACCAAACCCGCGCCAATCATCAACCGCCTGGTCGTGGTCGGTCTCGGCCTGATCGGTGGCTCGTTCGCCAAGGGCCTGCGTGAAAGCGGCCTGTGCCGCGAAGTGGTCGGTGTCGACCTGGATGCCCCCTCACGCAAGCAGGCCGTGGCCCTGGGCGTGGTCGACCGCTGCGAGGAAGACCTTGCTGCCGCCTGTGTCGGTGCCGATGTCATCCAGTTGGCCGTGCCGATCCTGGCCATGGAAAAAGTCCTGGCCCGCCTGGCCAGGCTTGACCTTGGTGATGCTGTCATCACCGACGTCGGTAGCGCCAAGGGCAACGTCGTGCGTGAAGCGCGTGCCGTCTTCGGTGAGCGCCTGCGCCGCTTTGTCCCTGGCCACCCTATCGCCGGCTCCGAGCAGAGCGGGGTAGAGGCTGCCAATGCCACCCTGTTCCGCCGGCACAAGGTCATCCTCACGCCGCTGGCCGAAACCGACCCGGCTGCTTTGGCCCTGGTCGATCGGCTGTGGCGCGCGCTGGGCGCTGACGTGGAGCACATGCCGGTCGAGCGCCACGACGAAGTGCTGGCCGCCACCAGCCACCTGCCACACCTGCTGGCCTTCGGCCTGGTCGATTCACTGGCCAGGCGCAATGAAAACCTCGAGATCTTCCGGTACGCTGCGGGAGGCTTCCGCGATTTCACGAGAATCGCCGGCAGCGACCCGACCATGTGGCACGACATCTTCCTCGCCAACCGCGACGCTGTCTTGCGCACGCTTGATACATATCGCAGCGATCTGGACGCCTTGCGCGATGCGATCGCTGAAGGGGACGGGCATCAGCTGCTGGGTGTATTCACCCGAGCACGCGTTGCCCGCGAGCATTTCAGTAAAATCCTGGCCCGCCGGGCCTATGTGGACGCTATGAACGCCAACGATCTGATTTTCCTGGCCCAACCGGGTGGCCGCCTGTCCGGGCGAATCCGCGTACCGGGCGACAAGTCGATTTCCCACCGCTCGATCATGCTCGGCTCGCTGGCCGAAGGCACCACCGAGGTCGAAGGCTTCCTCGAAGGTGAGGACGCGCTGGCGACCCTGCAGGCATTCCGTGACATGGGGGTGGTCATCGAAGGCCCCAACCACGGTCGCGTGACCATTCACGGCGTCGGCCTGCACGGCCTCAAGCCGCCACCCGGGCCACTGTACGTGGGCAACTCGGGTACCTCGATGCGCCTGCTGTCGGGCCTGCTGGCCGGCCAGCCGTTCGACGTGACCATGACCGGCGACGCCTCGCTGTCCAAGCGCCCGATGAACCGTGTGGCCAACCCGCTGCGCGAAATGGGTGCCGTTGTCGAGACCGGCCCGGACGGCCGCCCGCCGCTGACCATCCGCGGTGGCCACAAGCTCAAGGCGCTGACCTACACGCTGCCGATGGCCAGTGCCCAGGTCAAATCCTGCCTGTTGCTGGCCGGCCTGTATGCCGAAGGCAAGACCACCGTCACCGAGCCTGCGCCAACCCGTGACCACACCGAGCGCATGCTGCGCGGCTTCGGCTACAGCGTCGAGAGCAACGGCCCGGTAGCCTCGCTGCAGTCCGGCGGCAAGCTCACTGCCACCCGTATCGAAGTGCCGGCCGACATTTCCTCGGCAGCGTTCTTCCTGGTGGCAGCGTCCATTGCCGAAGGCTCCGAGCTGGTGCTGGAACACGTTGGCATCAACCCGACCCGCACCGGCGTGATCGACATCCTGCGCCTGATGGGCGGTGACATCACCCTGGAAAACCAGCGTGAAGTCGGCGGCGAGCCAGTGGCCGATCTGCGTGTGCGCGGTGCCAAACTGAAGGGTATCGATATCCCTGAAGAACTGGTGCCACTGGCCATCGACGAATTCCCGGTGCTGTTCGTTGCCGCTGCCTGCGCCGAAGGGCGTACCGTGCTGCGTGGTGCCGAAGAGCTGCGGGTGAAGGAATCCGACCGCATCCAGGTCATGGCCGACGGCCTCATCACCCTGGGCATCAAGTGCGAGCCGACCCCGGACGGCATCATCATCGACGGCGGCCAGCTCGGCGGCGGCGAAGTGCACGGCCACGGTGACCACCGTATCGCCATGGCCTTCAGCGTTGCCTCGCTGCGCGCCAGCGCGCCGATCCGCATCCACGACTGCGCCAACGTCGCCACCTCGTTCCCCAACTTCCTGGCACTGTGCGCCGAAGTGGGTATCCGCGTGGCGGAAGAGGGCAAGTCGTGAGTGCCCTGGCGCCGGTCATCACCATCGACGGGCCAAGCGGCTCGGGCAAGGGTACGGTCGCCGGGCTGCTGGCCCGCGAGCTGGGCTGGAAGCTGCTGGACTCCGGCGCGCTGTACCGTTTGCTGGCGTTCAACGCCAGCAACCACGGCGTCGACCTGACCAACGAAGAGCTGCTGACCAAGCTTGCCGCCCATCTGGATGTGCAGTTCATGGCCGCCGAGCCCGGTAAGCTGCAACAAATCATCCTCGAGGGTGAGGACGTCAGCAACGTCATCCGCACCGAAACCGTCGGCGCCGGTGCATCGATGGTCGCCTCGCTGCCTGCCGTGCGTGATGCGCTGCTGGTGCGCCAGCGCGAATTCCGCGAGGCCCCGGGCCTGATCGCCGACGGTCGCGACATGGGCACCGTGGTGTTTCCGGACGCGCCGTTGAAGGTCTTCCTCACCGCCAGCGCGGAGGAGCGGGCACGTCGCCGCTACCTGCAGTTGAAGGGCAAGGGTGAAGATGTTAGTCTGTCGAGTCTGCTGGATGAGATTCGTGCGCGTGACGAGCGCGACACCCAACGTGCAGTGGCCCCGCTGAAACCAGCGGCCGATGCCATTCAGTTGGACTCTACCGAGTTGTCCATCGAGCAGGTGTTGCAACGTATCAGGAGCGAGATCGCGCTGCGCGACCTTCTCTGATAGCCAGGAGAGCAGGCAGGGGCACCAGTCAACGTCCTGCCGGCTTTCCTTTACTTAAAACAAACCCACATTGTCTGGAATGTGGCTATGGGCGTCTGTTTCGCCCGAATCTACAGGAATTAAAATGAGCGAAAGCTTTGCAGAACTCTTTGAAGAAAGCCTGAAAACCCTCAATCTTCAGCCGGGTGCCATCATCACCGGTATCGTTGTCGACATCGACGGCGACTGGGTTACCGTACACGCTGGCCTGAAGTCCGAGGGCGTCATCCCGCTCGAGCAGTTCTACAACGAAGCTGGCGAGCTGACCATCAAGGTCGGTGACGAAGTTCACGTTGCGCTGGACGCGGTCGAAGACGGCTTTGGCGAAACCAAACTGTCCCGTGAAAAAGCCAAGCGCGCCGAGTGCTGGATTGTTCTGGAAGCAGCTTTCGCCGCCGAAGAAGTGGTCAAGGGCGTTATCAACGGTAAGGTTAAGGGCGGCTTCACTGTCGACGTTAACGGCATCCGTGCGTTCCTGCCGGGCTCCCTGGTTGATGTCCGCCCAGTGCGCGACACCACCCACCTGGAAGGCAAAGAGCTGGAATTCAAGGTCATCAAGCTGGACCAGAAGCGCAACAACGTTGTCGTTTCCCGTCGCAGCGTGCTGGAAGCCGAGAACAGCGCCGAGCGCGAAGCCCTGCTGGAAACCCTGCAGGAAGGCCAGCAAGTCAAGGGTATCGTCAAGAACCTCACCGACTACGGCGCATTCGTGGACCTGGGCGGTATCGACGGCCTGCTGCACATCACCGACATGGCCTGGAAGCGCATCAAGCACCCATCGGAAATCGTTAACGTTGGCGACGAAGTCGACGTACGCGTTCTGAAGTTCGACCGCGAGCGCAACCGCGTTTCGCTGGGTCTGAAGCAGATGGGCGAAGATCCGTGGGTAGCTATCACTGCCCGTTACCCGGAAGGTACTCGCGTACAGGCTCGCGTTACCAACCTGACCGACTACGGCTGCTTCGCTGAGCTGGAAGAAGGCGTTGAAGGTCTGGTACACGTTTCCGAAATGGACTGGACCAACAAGAACATCCACCCGTCGAAAGTCGTTCAGGTTGGCGACGAAGTGGAAGTCATGGTTCTGGACATCGACGAAGAGCGTCGTCGTATCTCCCTGGGCATCAAGCAGTGCAAGTCCAACCCATGGGAAGACTTCTCCGGCCAGTTCAACAAGGGTGACAAGATCACCGGTACCATCAAGTCGATCACCGACTTCGGTATCTTCATCGGTCTGGACGGCGGCATCGACGGTCTGGTTCACCTGTCCGACATCTCCTGGAACGAAACCGGCGAAGAAGCCGTACGTCGTTTCAAGAAGGGCGACGAGCTGGAAACCGTCATCCTGTCGGTCGACCCAGAGCGCGAGCGCATCTCCCTGGGCATCAAGCAGCTGGAAGACGATCCGTTCTCCAACTTCGTTGCTGTCAATGACAAGGGCGCTATCGTCAAGGGCATCGTGAAAGAAGTTGACGCCAAAGGCGCCATCGTCACTCTGGCCGACGACATCGAAGCTACTCTGAAAGCTTCCGAAATCAGCCGTGACCGCGTTGAAGACGCGCGTAACGTCCTGAAGGAAGGCGAAGAGATCGAAGCCAAGATCATCAGCGTTGACCGCAAGTCCCGCGTAATCAGCCTGTCCATCAAGTCGAAGGACGATGCTGAAGAGCGCGAAGCCATCCAGAGCCTGAAAAACGCTCCGGAAGCGGCTGCCGACACCACCATGGCTGCGCTGCTGCGCGAAGCAATGGCCAAGCAGAACTGAGTTCTGTTTGATCGGTAAAAAGGGCGACCCTCGGGTCGCCCTTTTTTTTGGTGTGGATTCAGGTTTGGGTTTGCGTTGTTCGTCGTGGGTTTTGTTGCGTCTGGCAGATCGAGTGCCGTCCGCGCGGCGCTCGATTTACCAGGCGATGCACCCCTACCGCCATACCCTCATGCCCCCGATGGTTGCCGGCCTGCCACCAATCCATTCCAACCCTGCCTGCCCCCACCAGCTAGACCATTCCTGTAAAACTTCAATCTTGAATTTTTTTATTAAGTCAAGAAGCACCCTGTTCAAATCCCTTCCAGCGTGCTACAAACTGGTTAAGCAATGATCTAGCTGCTTGATAACGAAGGGAAAAATATGACGAAGTCGGAGCTGATCGAACGTATTGTCACCCATCAGGGGCTGCTCTCGTCCAAGGACGTGGAGCTGGCCATCAAGACCATGCTTGAGCAGATGTCACAATGCCTTGCCACTGGCGATCGCATCGAGATCCGCGGTTTTGGTAGCTTCTCGCTGCACTATCGCGCCCCTCGCGTAGGCCGTAACCCGAAGACCGGCCAGTCGGTCAGCCTCGAAGGCAAGTTCGTGCCGCACTTCAAACCTGGCAAAGAGTTGCGCGACCGGGTCAATGAAGAAGAACATGATGAGGCCCACACCTGATTCCACAAGGAGCAATCTGATGCGTAACCTCAAGCGCGCCCTGGCGGCGGTGTTCGTGCTGCTGTTGGCGGCTGTGGTGCTGTTCTTCGTGCTGGAGAACCAGCAAACCGTCTCGTTGGTCCTGTTCGGTTGGGCAGCCCCGGCCATGCCAGTCGCCGTGCTGGTCCTGGCCGCCCTGGTCATTGGTCTGGCAGTCGGGCCGCTGCTGGGTGCCTACGGCGTGCAGCGTAGCAAACGCAAGATCAGGGCTTCTGCCCGCCAGGCGGCGCTGAACGGTAACTAAGGATATTTCCTACACCCGAATGGGAAAGTCTCACCTATGCCTGCACCGGCCGACATGGAGTAATAACGCACTTCATTTTCGGCCTAGGCGAGTGTGCGCAGCATGGATTTTCCCGTCCTTTCCCATCACGGTGGTACCCGCGGCGTTACCGGCTCCTGCCATCAACTGCACCTCGACCCGTCCACCAGCCTGCTGATCGACTGCGGCCTGGAGCAGGGCGCCGAGGCGGCACCAGGCGTAGCATCGGCACCGCTCGGTTTCGATGTGCAGGGCATCGAGGCCCTGGTTATCACCCATGTGCACCTTGATCACGTTGGCCGCATCCCGGCACTGCTGGCTGCCGGCTACCGTGGGCCCATCCTGTGCAGCGAGCCGTCCGCCCGGCTGCTGCCGCTGGTGCTGGAGGATGCCTACAAGCTGAGCATCAGCAGCGAGCCTGCCCATGTGGCGAGGTATCTCGATTTTGTCCGCGACCTGATCGTGCCTCTGCCTTTCGAACAATGGCGCACCTTGGTCGATCACCCCGGCCTCACCTGCCGCATTCGCCTGCAACGCGCCGGCCACCTGCTGGGTTCAGCCTATGTCGAATGCGACATGCAGCACGAACAAACCAACACCCGCTACGTGTTTTCTGGCGACCTCGGCGCCTGTGGCAACCCCTTGCTGCGCCCCGTACAGCCCCCGGAGCGGGCCGATGTGCTGGTACTGGAGAGCACCTACGGCGACCGCTTGCACCCGCCTGCAGGCGACCGTCAGCAGCGGTTGGAGGCGGCCATCGACCGCGCCCTGGCCGACCAGGGCACGCTGCTCATTCCGGCCTTCAGCCTGGGTCGCACCCAGGAGCTGCTGTACGAGCTCGAAGGCATTCTTCACCGCAAGGCCTTGCTGAACAAGGCCGGCCCGGCCCTCGATGGCGACCCGCTCGACTGGTCGCAGTTGCCTATCATCCTCGACTCACCCTTGGCCCAACGCATTACCGGCGTGTATCGCGAGTTGCATGACTATTGGAGTGCCGAGGCCCGGGCGCGCCTTGCCGAAGGGCGCGACCCGCTGGGTTTCAGCCAGCTGATCAGCGTGGACACCCACGCCCGCCACCAGCAGGTGGTCAATTACCTGAAGAGCACCGGTCGGCCGGCGATCGTGATTGCCGGCAATGGCATGTGCTCGGGCGGGCGTATTGTCAATTACCTCAAGGCCATGCTGGGGGACCCACGGCACGAGGTGATGTTTGTCGGTTACCAGGCCAAGGGCACGCCGGGCGCGGTGATACAGGCTAGCGAAGGGGCGGAAGGGTTTGTGCAGATCGACCTGGATGGGCAGATGTATGAGGTGCGCGCAAAAGTCGTAACCTTGCCGGGTTACTCTGGGCATGCGGATCAGGATGGGTTGGTGAGCTTCGCACTGGATGGTGCTGAAGCTGCCAGGAAGGTTGTGCTGGTCCACGGAGAAGCCCGGGCGAAAGCTGCGTTGGCCCAAGCGCTATGCAAGCGTGGCGGTAGAGGGGTCGACGTAACGGTTGCCTTGTAGCGGGCTGCAGGCCGTCGGCTTGTGGGGTGCTGGTGGAACTTTGTTGACGGTATCTTTCTCTTAGGTCGGATAAGTGCTAAAGCTGTAGGTCGTTTTGTGCGGTCTGCGGTGGGTGAGCAAAATGCCGCTACGCTTAGCTTCAGCAGGTCTTTTACGTCGGATCAGCTGCAGCCAAGGCTTAGCCTCGCTGCCATAGGAATCATGCAAATGGTCAGATCTAAGGAAAACGAGAACAAATGCCAAATGAACGTAGCCCCGGAGTCGAAAATGACGAAGTTGATGTTCTCGAGCTTTGGCATGTCTTGTGGAGTCGTAAACTGCTCATCCTTTCGTGCATTGTTTTAGTTACGGCAGCGGCTCTTGTTTATATCTCCTTCAAGACGCCGATGTACGAAGCCAAGTCTTTTATCTTGCCGCCGACCAAGAATGATATTGCCCAATTGAACTATGGACGCACCGAAGCGAGCGGCCTCGAAGCGTTCACGCCCAAAGATGTTTATGAGATTTACCTGCGTTCCCTGCAGTCTGAGGCCCTGCGACGCCAGTTCTTTCGCACGGTCTATTTGCCTAATTTGCCAGAGGTGGCCCGCCAAGGCTCTCAAGATGCACTTTATGACCAGTTTGGCAAGGTATTGACTGTGGGGCCGGTGACGGGAGATAGTGCCGAGCGCTTTCTGATCAGGGCGTTAAGTGACGACCCCAAGATGAGTGTAAAGTGGGTAACGCGTTTTTCCGAAATGGCCAGCGACCTTGCCAAAAAGACGCTGGTTGAAGATGCCGATACTGAAGTGAAGGTGCTGGTCAAGACTCTGGAGCAACAGATCCGCAGCGCAAGGGATGCGGCGCGCAAGCAGCGGGAAGATCAAATCGTCCGCCTTGAAGAGGCGCTGAAAGTTGCCAAGGCAGTGAGCCTGAGCAAGCCCCCCATCATTGCCAGTGGTATGAACACTGAAGTGTCTGGCGGTATGCAGGGCGCACTGACCTACATGCGCGGCAGCCAGGCCCTTGAGGCAGAGCTTGCAAACCTTCGCGCGCGGGAATCCGATGACCCTTTCGTCGCCGATTTGCGGGAGATCCAGGAGAAGCTCGACTTCTACCGCAACCTGCACTTGAACCCGGCCGTGATCGAGGTGTTTCAGCAGGATGGTGCCATTGAGGTGCCTGATAGTCCGGTCCGGCTTCGCAAGTTGCTCATTGTTGTAGGGGGCGTGTTCGCCGGGCTGGTACTCGGTGTGCTCTTGGCCGCATTTGCCCACCTGGTTTCGGCTGAAAGGGAGCGTCGTCTGGGGCGCGCTTGAGCTACTACCCCCGAGTCTGCATGCTGCGGGTAGAGTCGAATCGATAGTGATGAATTTTAACAAGAGGCTGGTTGCGTGAAGCTCATAGAAACAAATATCTCGGACGTAGTCGTTTTTGAGCCTACCGTTTTCGAGGACGACAGGGGCTGGTTCTATGAGTCTTATAGCGAGCCTAAGTTCCATGCGTTGCTCAGTGCGCAAGGTATTACGCTTCCTCCTTCTTTTGTTCAGGAGAATTGCTCTCTATCCAAAAAGGGGGTGATGCGCGGCTTGCACTATCAACTTTATCCTTTTGCCCAAGGCAAGTTGGTAAGTGTGGTTCAGGGCGCGGTGTTCGACGTGGCAGTGGACATTCGAAAAGGTTCTCCTACCTTCGGGCAGTGGGTAGGCATGGAGCTATCGGCGGCCAACCGCAAGATGATGTGGGTGCCTGAAGGCTTCGCCCATGGTTTCATCGCCCTGGAAGAAGATACGGTGTTCCAGTACCGCACGACCAATGTCTACTCCAAAGAGCATGAACGCAGCATTGCCTGGAATGACCCGGACTTGGCTATCGAATGGCCGCAGGTGGAGGGGCTGCTGATCAGTGACAAGGATGCGATAGCGCCAACCCTTGCCGAGGCTGACTTGCCACCTTTGATCCTGAAGGGGCAGGCGGAAGACTTGGTACTGCCGATCATCGGTGATGATCGCGGGAGTCTGATCAGCATCGAAAAGGCGTTGAATATCCCGTTTGCCATCCGTCGCGTCTACTACATCTTCGGTACCAAGGCCGGCGTCAGCCGCGGTTTTCATGCCCACCGGGATCTTCAGCAACTGATCATCTGCCTGGCCGGCAGTTGCCGCATGACCCTCGATGACGGTACCGGCCGGGTTGACCATATGCTTGATGCCCCGCAGAAAGCCCTGCTGATCAAGAATATGGTCTGGCGTGAAATGCATGATTTCAGTGAAGACTGTGTGCTCATGGTCATCGCCAGTGAAACCTACGATGAGCGTGATTACATCCGCAGTTATGATGACTTCAAGAGGCTGATCGCCCATGCCTAGTATTCATGCCCTGGCCGATGTACAAACCGACGCCATCGGTGAAAAAACCAGAGTCTGGCAATATGCAGTCATCCTCAAAGGTGCGCGAATTGGCAGCAATTGCAACATTTGCGCCCACACCCTGATCGAGGGAGGGGTTGTAGTCGGGGACAACGTCACTGTGAAAAGTGGTGTGTTTCTGTGGGAGGGGCTCGTGATCGAGGACAATGTCTTCATTGGCCCCAATGCTACATTCACCAATGACAGGGTGCCGCGCTCCAAGTGCTACCCCGAAGCGTACGAAGTCACGGTGCTGAGGGAAGGCTGCAGCATCGGGGCGAATGCGACATTGCTCCCGGGCGTCACGATTGGTCGACATGCCATGGTAGGTGCTGGCGCCGTAGTGACAAAGGATGTACCTGATTACTGCGTGGTAGTGGGTAATCCGGCAAAAGTAATAAGGGAGCTAGAGCATGGTTGATTTCCTGAATCTGAAGGCCGTAAATAAACAGTACCGCGACGAACTGTTGAAGGCGTGCGCCGATGTCATCGACTCCGGCTGGTACATCGGCGGTAGCGCCCTGGCCCGCTTTGAAAGCAACTTTGCCGCTTATTGCGGTACCGCTCATTGCATTGGCGTGGCAAACGGCCTTGATGCACTAACGCTGACCTTGACTGCCTGGAAGCAACTGGGGCGTGTGAAGCAGGGTGATCAAGTCATCGTCCCGGCCAATACCTATATTGCGAGCGTGCTGGCAATCACCGCCAGTGGGTTGGAACCTGTGCTCGTCGAGCCGAGCCCTGCAACGTTCAATATTGATCCTTCCCTCATTCGTCAGGCTATTACCGACAAGACCCGCGTCATCTTGCCGGTGCACCTGTATGGGCAGATTGCAGACATGAAGGCGATCAACGAGATTGCCGCCGAGTACGGTTTGCTGGTGCTCGAAGACTCGGCCCAGGCTCACGGTGCCTCAATCGATGGCAAGCGAGCGGGGAACTGGGGGGATGCCTCAGGCTTCAGCTTCTATCCGGGCAAGAATCTGGGGGCGCTCGGCGATGCCGGCGCGATCACCACCTCGGATGCCGAGTTGGCGGAAGTGCTGCGCGCCCTCAGAAACTACGGTTCCCATGAGAAGTACAAGAACTTGTACGTCGGTGTGAACAGTCGTTTGGATGAGATACAGGCGGCTATGCTGGACGTAAAACTCAAGTATCTCGATGAAGAAATCAGCAAGCGTCGGCATATCACCACGTGCTACCGCGCAGGCATTCGCAATGCTCATATCGTCCAGCCGCAAAGCAGCGTTGCCGAGGAGCATGTCTGGCATCTGTATGTAGTGCGCACGGCGTACAGAAACGCGCTGCAGCAACATCTTCGCGAGCAGGGTGTGCAGACGCTGGTTCACTACCCGATCCCGCCTCACAAGCAACAGGCTTACCGCCAATACAACGGTTTGAGCCTGCCGCTGACTGAAATTATTCATGATGAAGTGCTCAGCCTGCCTGTGGACCCCACCATGAGCGACGCGGATATCCAGAAGGTCATCGATGCCTGCAACAGTTTTACTGTGTCCGGGCAATAATTCATGACGTTGATCAAGACCAGTCTGCTGAATGCTATTGCTGTTGTTGTAAAGATGGCGACATTGCTGGGGCTCAACAAGGTGCTGGCCCTTTATGTAGGGCCAGCGGGTTATGCGGCGATCGGGCAATTGCAGAATGCCGTGACCATGTTCACGACACTGGCCAGCGGCGCTGTAAGCACCGGGGTAACCAAATACACCGCGGAGTTTGCTGATCGGCCGGACGAACAACACAGGATCTGGCGAACTGCCGGGACGCTGTCACTGCTGGTTTCGTGTGTATTGGCAGCGCTGATCGTGGCCTTGCGGGCACCTTTGGCAGGCTGGTTTTTCAACGATGAAACATTCGCACCGGTGTTGGTTTGGTTTGCCGCTACCTTGGTATTTTTTGCCTTCAACTCGTTGCTGCTGGGCATTCTGAACGGCAAGAAAGACGTTCAGCGCTACGTGCTCGCCAATATTCTCGGCAGCCTGATATCGCTGGTGGTAACCTGTGCACTGACCATCAGGCTGGGGTTGTACGGTGCTCTGGTTTCGCTGGCCGTGTACCAGTCGTTGAGCTTCGTGGCCACCTTGGTCATCTGCATACGCACGCCATGGTTCCGCCTCACTGATTTCATCGGGGCGCTGGACAGGCAGTCCCTGTCACGGCTGGCAAAGTTTGCTCTGATGGCCGTGGTGACAGCGTGCTCTCTGCCCATTTGCCATGTGTTCATCCGGGATTACCTGGGGGCGGAATTCGGCTGGGATTACGCAGGTTACTGGGAGGCCATGTGGCGGTTGAGCACGGCCTATCTCATGCTGATCACCACGACGCTTGCGGTCTACTACCTGCCAAGGCTCTCGGAACTTTCCGATGCGGGTGAACTTCGTCGGGAAATCATCCAGGGATACAAGCTCATCCTGCCCCTGACCATTGCTGCCGGTCTGGTTATCTACCTGCTCAGGGACTTCATCATTCATGTGCTGTTCTCGGAGTCATTCCTGCCCATGCGTGAGTTGTTCGCATGGCAGATGGTCGGAGACAGCCTGAAGGTAGTCAGTTGGCTGATGGCCTATCTGATGCTCGGCAAGGCACTTACCCGCTTGTATTTGGTTACCGAAGTCTTCTCGACGCTTTCGCTGTACGCACTGACTGTCTATTTCACTCAGCTGTGGGGGTATGAAAAAGTTACCCTTGCATACGCGGCAAACTACCTGTTGTACGGAGTCATGATGTATTTCTCGGTATTCCGTCGTTTGCACATTATTGTTGGCGATACGGCGCGGAGCTGAGTAGATGAAGGACGTCATCGAACAGTTGCATGGACGCATTCTTGGCGCTGAACCGGCCCAGGCTTTGGTGCAGGCGCAGGTCTATGGGGCATTACTCTGGGCGGTGGACCTGGGTATTTACGATGCCATCGTGCTGGAGCGCGAATTGGTGACCCGGTGCGCCAGCCGGGTAACGCTGCCGACCGCCAGCGGCGTATCACGCGGCTGCCTGCATGTGGTCAGCGAGCCCTATATGCAAGGCGGGCATACCCGGCTGATGGAGCGCCTGGCCCACATGCACGAAGGGCCTGTGGACCTGCTGGTGGCGCGCAGCGCCAAGCCCCAGGTGCTCGAACGCCTGGCGGGCTATTTCGCCCATATCGAGGTGGCACGCGGCGATGACCCGTGCGCCCGCCTCCAGTCCATCGTCGACACCCTGGCCCAGTACGACAAGGTTGTGCTGCACATCCATCCGGACGACATCATCACCACCGTCGCCTGCGGCTTGTTGAAGCAGCAGCGTGGCGTCGCGCTGACGGTGTATTTCGTCAACCACGCCGACCATGTGTTCAGCTTTGGCGCGTCGGTGGCCGATGTGTACTTCGAGATCAGCGCCTACGGGCACCACCTGGACAAGAAGAAGCACCTCACCTGCCAGAAGAGCTTCCTGGCGATCCCGATCGAGACCAGCGGCGCCAAAGTGCCGGATGCCGTGCCAACCCACGAGCGAATCAAGGTGTTCAGCGCCGCCTCGGCGGCCAAGTACAAGCCCCACCGCGGCCTGGACATGCGCCCGTCGATCACGGCGATTCTCGAACGTTTCCCCAATGCCGAATGCTGGATCATCGGCGCCAATCCCCTGACCAACACTTGGTGGTGGACAGTGAAGTTGCGCTACCCCAAGCGCTTCTTCATCCGCCGTCACCTGCCGTACAAGGACTACTTGGCCTTTGCGGAAAAAGCCGACTTCTACCTGGACAGCTACCCTATACCCGGTGGCACGGCGTTCGCTGAACAGTTGCTCAAGGGCCGGCGTTGCGTGGGGTTGGTGGCGCCTATCCAGGGCTACTCCCCCGCAGACAGCCTGAAGGTGGCCAGCGTTGACCAGCTGCTGGCGAGCATTGCACAGCCCCGGCCCAGTGCCCCGGTGGTGGAAGCGGTGCAGCGGGTCAACTCGTTGGAGGCGGTGAAAGCGCGTTACCTGGCCTGCATCGAGCGGGGCGAATACAGCGAGAACGAACTGGCAGCCATGCTGCCGTGGACGGGCAACCTGGATTTCATGAAACCGACAGGTAAGGTCACTAGCATGATCCCTGCGGAAGTCTTCGACGCCCTGTGCCGCATAGACACGAACCTGGCGTTGCGAACGCTGCTTTCCTACGCCTGGGTGCCGAGAATCAAGCTCTTGATCAAGGTCACGCTGTACCGGCTGGCCAGGCTGACCAGAGCGCGAGGGTGAGTGTGATCAGGATCTTTATCGGCGTGCTGTTCTGCCTGCTGTTCTTCAGCGACTTCGTCGTGTTGACGCTGGGGCTGGGCAGCGTGTTTGCCGGTTGGCGAGAAATGATCAGCCTGCTGATGATCATGTGGCTGCTGTTGCGGGCGCTGGCCAGCATCACGGCGCGTGGCATGGTCAACCTCGAAGTAGGGCGGTGGTTGCTGGTCGTGCTGTTCTTTGTCTTCCTGTACCTGCTGTTCGGCGACCTGAGCGCGTCATCGGTGCGCATGTTCCGTGCACTGGCCGTGCCGGTGTTCGTCGGCATGGCGGTGGCCGTCTGGGCGCAAGCGGTGTCGACCGAGAAGAAGCTGCGCCATGTGTACTGGTCGGTGTTGGCCATGAGCGTGCTCACTGGCGTGTATGCGTTGTACCAGTACCTGACCATCGTCTCGGCCGAGCAGTTCTGGTACTGGCCGCTGCTTACCGCCAAAGGCTATGAACTGCAACCCTACAACTCTATGCGTGACGGGCTGCCGCGGGTTTCCGGCTTCTTCACTGGCACGCTGGAATTTTCTGCAGTAATCCTCAACACCGCCGCCATGACACTGGCCGTGTTGCTCAGCGGGCGTAACTGGTCGTTGATCCGGCGCCTGCTGCTGATTGCGGCCTTCCTGCTGCTGTGCGGGCTGATTGTGATCGGCTCGGTGCGTACGGCAATGATCGGCCTGGTGTGCATCTGCTCGATGCTGGTGGTGGCCCGGGTACTGCGCACGGCCTGGCTGATCTCGCTGCTGGGCTATTTGCAGTTCGTTGGCCTGACCGTGGCAATTTTCGCCTACCTGTCGATGGGCTACACCCAGGATTTGTCGGCGCTGGACCGCGAGCGCCAGTGGCTGCACATGTATGAGGTGCTGAGCGCGCACCCCATGGGCTATGGCTTTGGCGCGGTAGGCCCGGGCCAGCCGCACTGGTTCGATTCGTTCTGGCTCAACCTGCTGGCCACCTGCGGTTTGGTCGGCCTGCTGATCATGGCCGGGTTGATCCTTTGGTATCACAAGCTGGTGACGATCGTCGTCCGGGACAGGCCCCATGCCAGCTCCTGGAAAAACGGCCTGGGCAACTTCGTGATTGCCAGCTACCCGTTCTTCCTGAGCTCGTTCTTTTTCCAGTCCTATACGAACAGTGTTGTCCTCTACATTTTCGCGATCGTGGTGATGGTGATCATTGGTGAAAACAGAAGAACAAAAGTTGAGCTTGGCAGTACTGATCGTTCTGTATCGGAAAACTAGCCAGGACTCGATTGCCCTGCAGTCGCTGCTCGCACAGCAGGCGCTGCTGCATGACGAGGGCATCGACCTGCAACTGTACGTCTGGAACAACTCCCCCGGCGTGGCGCAGCCGTGCCCGGGCGTACGCTGGCACGAGGCGGACAACCAGCGGCTGTCGGTGGTCTACAACCAGGTGGCCGAACAGGCGTTTGCCGCCGGGGTCGATCTTTTCATGATTTCGGATGACGACACCAACTACTCGAACATCCGCCTGTCCAGCTGCCTGGCGCAGATCGGCAAGGTGCGCCAGGCACCGGGTGGCGACCAGGTGGGCGTGTTCATGCCCCGGCTGATCAGCCATGGGCAACTGGTTAGCCCCGGCAAGCGCTGGCTGTTCATGGGCCGCCTCACGCCCAACGTGGCCCCTGGGCTGGTGGACTCGAAAAACCTGTTGGGCATCAACAGCGGCCTGATTTTCACCCGCGAGTGCTTCCAGCGCATGACGCCGTTCTATGACGAGCGGTTGCGCTTCTATGCCACCGATACCGACTTTTTCATCCGCTACGAGGAGTATTTCCCAAAGGCCTGCGTGCTGGATGTGGAGATTGCCCACGACCTGTCCGAGCACAGCGCCGATACCCCCGAGCGTGCCTTGTTCCGCTTCGAGGAAATGATCCACGGGTTGCGTATCAGCTTTCATTCCCACGGCCTGCTGGAGCGCATCCTGCTTGACCTGTACCTGGTCTATGCGGCCATTCGCAAAGCGGTGGCTTACCGCCGTCCGGCCTTCGTCAAGGCCTTGTTTACCCAGGTGAGGGCTGTGAAATGATGCATGCCTTGCTCGAAAAACTGGTGCTGCTGATTAAAAAACGCCCATTGGTGGTCGACCGGCGCATCTCGTCGGGCTACCTGCTGGGGCTGTTCGTGACTAAGCTGCTGATGGCCTGCCGCGGTATGATCCGCCTGCGCCGACGGCGCCTGGCGTTCATTGGCTCGGGAGTAACCTTGAAGGAAGTGGGCAAGATCGAGTACGGCCCAGGGCTGGTCATCGACCAGGGCTGTTTCGTCGATGCCTTGTCCAATGACGGCATCCGCTTCGGCACCGCCGTGTCGCTGAACAAGCACATCATCATCGAGTGTACCGGTAGCCTGGCCAACATTGGCAAGGGCCTGGTGATTGGCGACAACGTCGGTCTGGGTGCAGGCTGCTTCCTGGGCTGCGCCGGTGGCATCGAGATTGGCAGCGACACAATCATCGGCAACTTTGTCAGCTTCCATTCGGAAAACCACAACTTCGAAGACCCAGTGCAACCTATCCGACTGCAGGGCGTGAGCCGCCAGGGCATCAAGGTGGGCCGCAATTGCTGGATCGGTGCGAAGGTGACCGTGCTCGATGGCGCTGTGATCGAAGACGGCTGCGTGTTCGCCGCAGGGGCGGTGGTGGCCGCGGGCGTGTACCGCAAGAATTCGATTTATGGTGGCGTGCCGGCCAAGTTCATCAAGGCGCGCGTGGCGGAAGAAGGGGTGGCATGAAAACGTTGCACTTTGTCCATCTGCTGAATGACTACAGTGGTAGCCCGCGGGTACTGAACCAGACCATCACCGCGCTGCAGCAACATGGCGCTGACTGCACCCTGCATGTGGGCAGCAGCGGCCACGGCGTGCTCGACGAACTGCAGGTACGCACCTGCAAGTTTGCCTACAAGCGTTTTGACAACCGCTGGCTGACCTTGCTGGCGTATGCCGGATCGCAGGTGGCGCTGTTCTTCAGCCTGTTGTGCCAGGTGCGGCCGGGGTCGGTCGTACTGGTGAACACCATGCTGCCCTTTGGTGCAGCCTTGGCCGCCCGTTTGCGTGGCGCCAAGGTGGTTTACCACGTGCATGAAACCTCCATCCGGCCTGCGCTGCTCAAGGCGTTCTTGCGTCGGGTGATTGCCGGTTGCGCCAGCAAGGTGGTCTACGTATCGAAGTACCTGCAGGTACAAGAAGACGTGGCTGGCGTGCCTGCAGTGACCGTGTACAACGGTCTGGCCGAGGGCTTTCAGCAGCAGGCGATGGCCACGCCGTACCAGCACTTGCACGACGGCCGCTTCAATGTACTGATGCTGGCGTCGTTGAAAGGCTACAAGGGGGTGGACGAATTTGTTGCCCTTGCCACGGCACTGGCCGCGGACCCTGTGCTGAAGTTCACCCTGGTGCTCAATGCCAGCCCGCAGGAAGTGGACGCCTACTTCGCCGGCAAGGCTCTACCGCAAAACCTCATGCTCAGCCCGGCCAGTGCCGAGGTGGCGAAGTTCTACCGCAATGCCAGCCTGGTGCTGAACCTCTCCCATGTGGATGGCTGGGTCGAAACCTTTGGCCTGACCATTCTCGAGGCGATGGCCTTCGGCATCCCGACTATCGTGCCCCCGGTAGGCGGCCCGGTCGAACTGGTCAGCGACGGGGTAGAGGGTTACCAGATCGATTCGAAGAACCATGAACAACTGGTGTGCACCGTTGCGCGCCTGTCGCAGGACCCAAAAGTGTGCCAGGAGCTGTCCGAGCGCGCACGCAGGAAAGCGAGTGAGTTTTCCACCGCCAACTTCCAGAAGAATATCGTGATGGTGTTTGATGACTTATAAGATTGCAGTGATTGGTACGGTCGGTTTACCCGCCCAATACGGGGGGTGGGAAACATTGACCGAACAATTGGTGCGCAACCTGCCGGGTGACTGCGAACTCACCGTGTATTGCAGTGCGCCGCATTACCCCCAGCGTCCGAAGTTTTTCGAGCGCGCCCGCCTGGTCTACCTGAACCTCAAGGCCAATGGCGTGCAAAGCATTCCGTACGATGTACTGAGCATGCTGCATGCCTACCGCAAGCATGACCTGATGTTGATTCTGGGGGTTTCCGGCTGCATTGCCCTGCCATTCATGCGCCTGCTGACCCGCAAGCCTATCGTGGTGAACATTGACGGCTATGAATGGAAACGCGCCAAGTGGTCCAACTTCGCCCGCTGGTTCCTGAAGTTGTCCGAAGCGGTGGCTGTGCGTTTTGCCCATGCGGTCATCACCGACAACAAGGTGCTGCAGGAATATGTGACCGCCGAATACAACAAGCCTAGCGAACTGATTGCCTACGGTGGCGACCAGGCCCGGGCCGGCGAGCCAACCGAGCAAGCCCGCCAGGCTTACCCGTTCCTTGGTGCGCCCTATGCCTTTACGGTGTGCCGCATCGAGCCAGAGAACAACATCCATGTCATTCTCGAGGCCTTCGCCGGCTCTGGCATGCCGCTGGCGATCATCGGCAACTGGAATCACAGCGAATATGGCGTGCAACTGCGCAAGCAATACGAAGGTGTAAGCAATATTCACCTGCTGGACCCGATCTACGACGTGGAGCAACTGAGCCCGCTGCGCAGCAATGCCACGGTGTACCTGCATGGCCACAGTGCCGGCGGCACCAACCCTTCGCTGGTCGAAGCCATGTGGCTGGGCCTGCCGGTGGTAGCCTTCGATGTGTCGTTCAACCGCGCTACCACCGAAGACCAGGCGCTTTACTTTGCCGACAGCACCTCGCTGCGCAACCACGCCCAGGCACTGTTTGCCGATGAGGGCGCCCGTGCGCAACTGTCTGCGCGCCTGCACGAAATTGCCAACCGCCGTTACCGCTGGTCGGTGGTGGCAGACCAATACCGCAGCGTGTTCACCCGCCTGCTGGGCCGGGCGGGGAGAGGTTGATGGCCGGGCAAGGCAACGTGCAACGGCCGGGTATCCTCATCACCGGCGGTAGCGGTTTTGTCGGCAAGGTGTTGCTGCAGCGTCTTGCTGCGGACACACGCTGGGCACCGCGCGCACTGGTGCGGCAGTCGCCTGGCCAGCGGCTGGCTGGCGTCGATTACCGGCCATTCAGCGAGTTGGCGGCGGTAGAGGTGGCGTCCGGGCATTTCGAGCAGGTCGACACCGTAATCCACCTGGCCTCCCGTGTGCACGTAATGCAGGAAACCGCCGCCAACCCGCTGGCCGAATTCCGCCGGGTAAACGTGGAAGGCACCCTGAGCCTGGCCCGGGCCGCTGCCCAGGCCGGCGTGCGGCGCTTCATATTTGTAAGCTCGGTGAAGGTGAACGGCGAAACCACTGACGGCCGCCGGCCCTTCACCGCCGACGAAGCCCCCGCGCCTTCGGACCCGTACGGCATCTCCAAGCGCGAAGCCGAAGACGGCCTGCGCCAACTGGCGGCTGAAACCGGACTGGAAGTGGTGATCGTGCGGCCGGTGCTGGTGTATGGCCCTGGCGTGAAAGCCAACTTCCGCAGCATGATGAACTGGCTGAGCAAAGGCGTGCCGCTGCCGTTTGGCGCCATCCACAACAAGCGCAGCCTGGTGGCGCTGGACAACCTCGTGGACCTGCTGGTGACCTGCATCGACCACCCGGCCGCCGCCAACCAGACTTTTTTGGCCAGCGATGGCCACGACCTGTCCACCACCGAACTGCTGCAACGGCTGGGCAAGGCGCTGGGCAAGCCCGCCAGGTTGCTGCCGGTGCCCGCCGCCTGGTTGAAGGGCGCGGCCACCTTGGCCGGCAAAGGCGGGCTGGCCCAGCGCCTGTGCGGCTCGTTGCAGGTAGACATTGGCAAAACCCGTGAACTGCTGGGCTGGCAGCCCCCGCTGGATGTCGACCAGGCACTGCGGGCCACGGCACTCAACTTTTTGAAAGAGCAAGACAAATGACGGCATGGTGGCTCATTCCCCTGGTCGCAGGGGCATCCCTGCTCTTGACCGCAGCGCTGCGGCGCTACGCCCTGAACAAACAGATCATCGACGTGCCCAACGCGCGCAGTTCGCACACCGTGCCTACTCCACGGGGTGGCGGTGTGGCCATTGTGCTGAGCTTTCTGGGCTGCCTGCCGCTGCTGGGCCTGGCCGGTGCAGTGCCGTTGCCGACGCTGGTCGCCATCGGCGGGGCAGGGGCACTGATCGCGGTAATCGGCTTCATGGATGACCATGGACACATCGCCGCCCGCTGGCGCCTGCTCGGCCACTTCGCCGCAGCCGGCTGGATGCTGTACTGGCTAGGCGGCCTGGCGCCGGTGCTGGTGTTTGGTTTTACCCTGGACCTGCAGTGGTTCGGCTACATCCTGGCCGCGCTCTACTGTGTGTGGATGCTCAACCTGTATAACTTCATGGACGGCATCGACGGCATCGCCAGCGTCGAAGCGGTGACTGCCTGCCTGGGCATGGTGCTGCTCTCGGCCCTGGCCGGTGCGCCGCAGCTGATGGCGCTGCCGCTGTTGCTGGCCGCAGCCACGCTCGGCTTCCTGTTCTGGAACTTCCCGCCGGCCAGGATCTTCATGGGTGACGCCGGTAGCGGCTTTCTCGGCATCGTATTGGCGGGCCTGTCGCTGCAGGCGGCCTGGGCCGCGCCACAGTTGTTCTGGTGCTGGCTGATTCTGCTGGGCGTTTTCGTCGTCGACGCCACCTTCACCCTGATCCGCCGCCTGTTGCGCGGTGACAAGGTGTACGAAGCGCACCGCAGCCACGCCTACCAGTTCGCCTCGCGCCACTACGGCAAGCACCTGCCGGTGACTCTGGCGGTGGCCGCGCTCAACCTGTTCTGGCTGCTGCCGATAGCCCTGTGCGTGCTGTTGCTTGGTCTGGACGGCGTGTGGGGCGTGATCATCGCCTACCTGCCATTGGCATTTCTGGCCGTGCGCTGGCGCGCCGGCGAACTCGAACACTAGCTAGAGTGATAGAAAGAAGACGCTAGACATGTCACTTTGTAAAGCTCTCAGAGGTTCTATGGATAAGCTGCGCTCAAGACTGCTTGGACTACCTCGGCGCCACAAGCGGGCGATCCAGGTAGCGACTGATGTCATTCTGGTCTGGTTTGCGCTGTGGCTGGCGTTTGTCGTGCGCCTGGGCATCGATGACCTGGCCAACCCTGTCCGTGACCACACCTGGTTGTTCATCACTGCACCGATCATCTCGATCCCGCTGTTCATCCGCTTTGGCTTGTACCGGGCAGTGATGCGCTATTTCGGCAATGACGCACTGATCGCCATCATCAAGGCCGTGACGCTGTCGGCGCTGATCCTCGGCTTCATCATCTACTGGGCCAGCAACCACCAGAACGTGGTGCCGCGCTCGATCACCTTCAACTACTGGTGGCTGAGCCTGATCATGGTCGGCGGCCTGCGTCTGGCCATGCGCCAGTACTTCCTGGGTGACTGGTTTGCCACTGCCGTGCAGCACGTGCCCTTTGCCAACCGCGACGATGGCCTGCCACGGGTGGCCATCTATGGTGCCGGCTCGGCCGGTAACCAGCTGGTGGCGGCGCTGCGCATGGGCAAGGCCATGCGCCCGGTCGCCTTCATCGACGACGATGCCAGCATCACCGACCGGGTTATCGCCGGCCTGCAGGTGTACCAGCCGGAACAGCTGCAACGCATGATCGACGACACCGGCGCCGAAGAAATCCTGCTGGCGTTGCCCTCGGTCAGCCGCAGCCGCCGCCGCGAAATCCTCAACCTGCTGGAAGGCTACCCGCTGCACGTGCGCAGTGTGCCCGGCTTCATGGACCTGGCCAGCGGCCGGGTCAAGGTGGACGACATTCAGGAAGTGGACATTGCCGACCTGCTGGGCCGCGACGCGGTGCCGGCACAAGGCGACTTGCTACAGCACTGCATCATCGACCAGACGGTGATGGTGACCGGTGCCGGCGGCTCGATCGGGTCCGAACTGTGCCGCCAGATCCTCGGGCAGGCGCCGCGCACCCTGCTGTTGTTCGAGCACAGCGAATTCAACCTGTACACCATTGCCAGTGAGCTGGAGCAGCGCATTATCCGCGAAGGCCTGGCCGTGCAGTTGATCCCCATCCTGGGCTCGGTACGCGACCAGGCCAAGATGCTCGACGTCATGCGCGCCTGGCAAGTGGACACCGTGTACCACGCCGCGGCCTACAAGCACGTGCCAATTGTCGAGCACAACATTGCCGAAGGCCTGTCGAACAATGTGTTCGGTACCCTGTACACCGCCCAGGCGGCGCTGCAGGCCGGCGTTGCCAACTTCGTGCTGATTTCCACCGACAAGGCCGTGCGCCCGACCAACGTGATGGGCAGCACCAAGCGCCTGGCCGAAATGGTGCTGCAGGCCCTTAGCCGCGAGGTGGCGCCGGTACTGATGGGTGACACCGGCAATGTCTCGCAGGTGAACAAGACCCGCTTCACCATGGTGCGCTTCGGCAACGTGCTAGGCTCGTCGGGCTCGGTCATTCCGCTGTTCCACAAGCAGATCAAGGCCGGCGGGCCGCTGACCGTGACCCACCCGAAAATCACCCGCTACTTCATGACCATCCCCGAGGCCGCGCAACTGGTGATCCAGGCCGGCTCCATGGGGCAGGGCGGTGATGTGTTCGTGCTGGACATGGGCGAGCCGGTGAAGATCGTAGAGCTGGCGGAAAAGATGATTCACCTGTCCGGCTTCAGCATCCGTTCCGAGCGCAACCCGCTGGGCGACATCGCTATCAACTTCACCGGCCTGCGCCCGGGCGAGAAGTTGTACGAAGAGCTGCTGATCGGCGACAACGTGATTGCCACGCGACACCCCATGATCATGAGCGCCAACGAGGACTACCTGCCCTGGGATGTGTTGAAGCAGCGCCTTGACGCCCTGCGCGCGGCGACTGCGGCGGATGACTTTGCCACCGTACGCCAGCTGCTGCGCGACACCGTGAGCGGCTATGTGCCTGGTGGGGAAATTGTGGATTGGCTGTACCAGCGCCGGCGCATGGAGCCCTGAGCACTGAGTACTGAACCCTTATAAGAGCAGGTGTTGCCGGTAGCGCAACACCAACATGAACTTCAAACGTTGTGAAGTTTGAACGCGGGAAATGGGAAGAACTGAACGATGACTATTCTGGTAACTGGTGGTGCGGGTTTCATTGGCGCGAACTTCGTCCTGGACTGGCTAGCCGGCAATGACGAGCCCGTGGTCAACCTCGACAAACTCACCTACGCAGGCAACCTGCAAACCCTGAGCAGCCTGCAGGACGACAAGCGTCATATCTTCGTGCACGGCGATATCGGCGACTCCGAACTGGTTGCCCGCCTGCTCGAGGAGCACCAGCCGCGTGCGATCGTCAACTTCGCTGCCGAGTCCCACGTGGACCGCTCGATCCACGGCCCGGAAGACTTCATCGAAACCAACATCGTCGGCACCTTCCGCCTGCTGGAAGCCGTACGCGCCTACTGGGGCGGCCTGGATGAACAGGCGCGCCAGGCGTTCCGCTTCCTGCATGTGTCCACCGACGAAGTGTACGGTTCTCTGGGCGCCGGCGACCCGGCCTTTACCGAGACCCACCAGTACCAACCCAACAGCCCGTACTCGGCCAGCAAGGCCGCCAGCGACCACCTGGTGCGCTCGTATCACCATACCTACGGCCTGCCGGTGCTGACCACCAACTGCTCGAATAACTACGGCCCGTACCACTTCCCGGAAAAACTCATCCCGCTGATGATCGTCAACGCCCTGGCCGGCAAGCCGTTGCCGGTGTACGGCGACGGCCAGCAGATTCGCGACTGGCTGTACGTCAAGGACCACTGCAGCGCCATCCGCCGCGTGCTGGAAGCCGGTAAAACCGGCGAGGTGTACAACGTGGGCGGCTGGAACGAAAAGCCCAACCTGGAAATCGTCAACCGCGTGTGTGCCCTGCTGGACGAACTGCGCCCACGCGCCGACGGCAAGCCCTACGCCGAACAGATCACCTACGTGACCGACCGCCCCGGGCATGACCGCCGCTACGCCATCGATGCCCGCAAGCTCGAGCGCGAACTGGGCTGGAAGCCTGCCGAAACCTTCGAAACCGGCATTCGCAAAACAGTGGCCTGGTACCTCGACAATCAGGAGTGGGTGCAGAACGTGCAGTCTGGCAGCTACCGCGACTGGGTCGAGAAAAACTACGCAGGGCGCTCGGCATGAAGATTCTGCTACTGGGCAAGGACGGCCAGGTAGGCTGGGAACTGCAACGCAGCCTGGCCCCGCTGGGCCAGCTGCTGGCGCTGAATTCCCGCAGCCAGGCACACTGCGGCGAGCTGGCCAACCTGCCGGGCCTGGCCGAAACCGTGCGTGCCTACACCCCCGATGTAATCGTTAACGCCGCCGCCTACACCGCCGTGGACAAGGCGGAAAGCGACCGCGAGCAAGCCTTCAAGGTAAACGCCGACGCCGTCGGCGTGCTGGCCCGTGCTGCCGCCGATTGCGGCGCACTGCTGGTGCATTACTCCACCGACTACGTGTTCCCGGGGCAGGGCACCCAGGCCTGGCGCGAAGACGACGCCGTCGGCCCGCTGAATGCCTATGGCGAAAGCAAGCTGGCAGGTGAACAGGCCATCCAGGCTGCCGGTTGCCAGCACCTGATCTTCCGCACCTGCTGGGTGTATGCCGCACGCGGCAACAACTTCGCCAAAACCATGCTGCGCCTGGCTGCGGAACGCGAAAGCCTGGGTGTGATCGACGACCAGCATGGCGCCCCAACCGGTGCCGAACTGATCGCCGATATCACCGCCCACGCCATCACCGCCACCCGCCGTGACCCGGCCTTGGCCGGGCTGTACCACCTGGCGGCGGCCGGCGAAACCACCTGGTGCGGCTACGCCCGTTACGTGCTGCAGCAGGCAGAGGCCCTGGGTGTGCCCTTGAAAGCCCATGCCGAGCAGGTCAACCCGTTGACCACCGATGCCTACCCGACCCCGGCCAAGCGGCCGGCCAATTCGCGTCTGGACACCCATAAACTGCAGAAAGCCTTTGCCCTGACCCTGCCAGACTGGCGCCTGGGTGTGGCTCGCATGCTTACGGAAATACACGAGAAATGACCACTATGAAGCGTAAAGGCATCATTCTGGCGGGCGGGTCGGGTACCCGTCTGCATCCGGCGACCCTGGCAATTTCCAAGCAACTGCTGCCGGTGTACGACAAACCGATGATCTATTACCCGCTGACCACCCTGATGTTGGCGGGTATCCAGGACATTCTGATCATCTCCACCCCGCAAGACACCCCGCGGTTCGAGCAACTGCTGGGTGACGGCCATCAGTGGGGCATCAATATCAGCTACGCCGTGCAGGCCTCGCCAGATGGCCTGGCACAGGCCTTCCTGATTGGTGAGGATTTCATCGGTAACGACCTGTCGGCGCTGGTGCTGGGCGACAACATTTATTACGGCCACGACTTCCAGCAACTGCTGCGCAACGCCATGGACCGCGGCGAAGGCGCCAGCGTGTTCGCCTACCACGTGCACGACCCCGAACGTTACGGCGTGGTGGAGTTCGATGGTCAGGGCAAGGCGATCAGCCTGGAAGAAAAACCGGCCAAGCCGAAATCCAGCTATGCCGTGACCGGGTTGTACTTCTACGACAAGGACGTGGTCGAGATTGCTAAAGGCATCAAGCCGTCTGCGCGGGGCGAGCTGGAGATTACCGATTTGAACCGGGTGTACCTGGAGCAGAACCGGTTGTCGGTAGAGATCATGGGGCGCGGATATGCCTGGCTGGATACCGGGACGCATGATTCGTTGCTGGAGGCTAGCGGGTATATTGCGACCATTGAACGCCGGCAGGGGTTGAAGGTGGCTTGCCCGGAAGAGGTGGCGTACAGGCAGGGGTGGATTGGGGCGGAGCAGTTGCTGAAGCTGGCTGAGCCGTTGGCCAAGAATGGGTATGGGCAGTATTTGAAGAGGTTGGTGCAGGATAGGGTTTATTGAGTCTTATGCAGACGCCCTGAGTAGAGAAGCACTCCGTTAATCTCTGCAAGTTAGTGATTGATGGAACGCTTAATATGCAACGGAGTGTGCACCCTCACCGTGCCAGGCCTTCGTAGCCTTGCATTTGGAAGGTCAATGGTAATTGCCTTTTGCATGGCCCAGCCATGCAAAAGGCTATGTGTCGTTAATTCTGGCTGTCTAGGCTGGGTTTTAGAGTTGTGAACTGGAAGGCCTTGAACTATTGGGGCATTGCGTCAGTCAGGAATAAAACCCCCTCTTGCGAGGGGGCACTTAGCTTTATGACTGGTGTGCACTAACTACAGTGCTCAAAATATTTGGCATTTTCTCGTACAACTTAAGCGATCCTGTTGTGCTCAGGTGTCCAGGGTCTCGATAGATCGGGACACCATCGATGATCGTCTTGCACGAATTGGCATCGCAGAGCACGTCGGACAGGTAGATCACTTTGGCACCCAAAGTGGTCTCTGCGTACTTCATGAGGTTGAGCACGTTCTTGTGGGATCGCTCGAACAGCTTTCTGTCGAGCAGACATTTGTTGGACTGATTGAGCGATGGGTTGACCATCTCGCCCTGAATGCAGCTCACAATGGTGTTGTTGAGTGGCGGTGGCGGAGCAATGATTACCACCTGCTTGCCCAGTGCTTTCAGCTTCTCAACGACCACTTGCATATCCTTCATGGCGCGCTCTGGGGTCGACTTCGCAATTTGCATTGCTCCATTGGCGTCGAAGGAAATCGACTCATAGGAGTCATGCATGTACTGTCCATACGAGCCCGCCAGGATAACGGTCTTGATCGTCGGGGTTTCGCTGATGAATTTGAAGGCGCTGTCGTTAAAACCGACACATTGGCGCGCCTGCTCTTCGAAGTTGCTCCGTTTGGTGTTCGGCGCTGTGTTCAGGAAGGGTGCGCATGAACTGCGGGTGGCCTGGCGGATGTCGATTTTCTGTGATTGAGCCATCCCTGGGATGTTGTGCATCGCGTAGGAGTCCCCCCACACGATGATCTTCGGGTCTTGCGAGGTTCGGCACTTCTCAGTGTCTTTATAGATGTTAGTGCCACAGGAACGGTCAAGGCCGTAGTTCGGCGCGAACAACTTCTCGATCTTTTCAGCCGATTGGACCTTCAGGAACGCGTGCGAGAGGCCGAACAGTGCCAGGGTCAGGGCAGGGAACACGACCAACGAAGGCTTGAAGCCGTACTGCATCTTCCGGAACGGCTCTTCCACCAGGTGGTACAGCGCGAGGGCCGACGCCAACGATGCGGCCAGCAGGGTCGCTTTCACCGTCATGCTTTCAGTACTGATTGTGGCGTTTGCGATCGCGATAATTGGCCAGTGGACCAGGTACAGCGAGTAGGAAATATCGCCGGCCTTCTTGATGGGAAGTGTCCACGTTTGGCCGTTGAGTTGTCGGTGGTTCGCCAGCAGGACGATGGCCGTTGCAAAGCACACCACCACGGCGTCCAGGCCAGGATGCGACAGGCCAGAGTTGACGAACGGTGAAACCAGCAGTACGGCGAAGGCAGGAATAGCCAGCTTTGATGTGACGCTCTTGACGACGGTGCTGTGCACGAGCATCGATGCGATGCTACCAATCAGAAGTTCCCAGGCCCGGGTGGGGAGAAGATAAAATGCAGCCGACTGATTGCTCGCTGACAGGTACAAGCAGCCAACGAAGCTGACAATGGCAAGCGCTATCAGAAGCTTGCGCCAGTGCTTGGCTGGGGTGAAGGCCAAGAGCGCAGGGACGAAGAAGTAGAACTGCTCTTCAACCGCGAGCGACCACATATGCAGTAATGGTTTGGTCGCCGACTCAAGGTCGAAGTAGCCGGCTTGGCTCATCAGTACAAAGTTAGTGGAAAAGGAGAGTGCGCCGATAATCTGCTGTTTTAGAGATTCTATCTGCATGGGTGGCAGTAAGAGTTTTGCGGCGATGATGGTCGCAAAAATTGTTACGAAAGAAGCGGGCAGCAAACGCTTTGCTCGCCGAAGATAGAACTGCTTGAAGGAAAAGCTGTCGCGTTCAAGTCCCTTTGAAACGATCGATGTAATCAAGAATCCAGAGATTACAAAGAATATGTCTACCCCTAGATATCCATATTGGAAGCCAGGAATAGCCAAATGTTCAAGAACGACGAATAAGACAGCAAGCCCGCGTAAGACCTGAATATCAACCCTGATTGTAGACATCTCATTCCCGGTTTGGATTTTTGCGAAAGGTGCAAATTATATCCATAACCCATGCCATTACCAAGCCGGATGCGGGGCATTTTTAAAATGCTAGCTAAGGCGGAGTCGCCGTAAATCTAAATAGTAGGCTGAATCTGCTTGCCTTCTTCGATGGTTTGGCTGTGCTTCTTGACCTATGCACCATAGCGCAGTGCACGGGCTATGCCCGCCAGCCATTACAACCTCGGTTGCAACGCGAGACGTAGTGGTCAGCACAGCCAGTTACCACGCAGCTGTGTCAGGTGGCCAGCCGACGTAATGCTTGCTGCTACGCATTGATCAACGCGTAGTCGAAACGGCACGCCTACAGGATCTGGGGACCGCTAAGATGTGCTCACACCTAAGTGGGGATTTGGTGTTTTGAACACCATACCGAGGCTTGTGCCTCCGCGTCCCTTGGGAGATCGCGGTTGCGGTGCTGCTCGCCTGAACATCCTGTTAGGCAGAATTCTTGGCGAATTGATCGGGGGAGCGGTCGCCTATGTCAAGGGCTAAGCCGACCAAAATACCGTGATATGATCGGCCTGACTCTTGGCTATTATTCAGAGCGTTCTAGATCTTTTGCGATGCATTGAGCGGAGACTTTTTCTTCTTTTGGGTCTTGATAGAAAGCCACAACGGTTATTTCCCCTGTAGTCTCGGGGATCGGGAAGCGCGCGGACTGTGAGGTTTCATACCAGCGTGCAGCATGACGATTGCCGTCAATGAGTAGGTAAAATGCAAATTTGCCACTTTCGTGTATTTTTCCATCCACAACAAGTGAGCAGTGCGCGAAGACATCGCTCTTGGTTTTGTAAGCGGCAACAGTGACTTTAGCACCGTCGGAAACGAGTGGCGAAGCGTTTGCCAATGATTCTTTGCTTATCGGTTTTGTGTGCTTATCGGAGGCTGTTTCTGTGCTCAGTAAAGCCAAAGCTTCTTTATAATAGCGCTCGCTATAATGGAAGGGGGATATACCCCAGCGGTGCGTTTCGTCCGCAGTCAAAATATCGGGTGAGAACTGCAGGAACTGGTCTTTTCCGAGCTTTTTCTCGAGCTCATTGTACATCCAATCTAGTTCTTGGTTGGCTTTCTCGGTGGCTGCAAGGGTTACCGGGAATTCTGTATCACTCGAGTGTTCAAACTGGCTAGCCCAGTAGACTTTATTGATGACTACGGAGTTTAACTTGCCATGCGATTCCAACAGGTCCAGGAATTTTTGCATTCCTTGAAGCCATAGTTCACGACGCTCTTTCGAAGCGTGCTTGATCAGTCGGTATCCACTGACGGAACTGTCCGCCAGCAAACCACTCTCAGCAAGTTCGCTTGAGTTAGTGATAATATGCCCAGTTGGTAGGGCGACCAAATCGAATCTTTCATCGATCAGATCTATCAATATCACATCGGCACTGCTTAGGTTTTCCGTCTCAGTGAGTATTTGCTTGGAAAAATCGTACGCAACCATGCGTCGCCGAAACGCTGAAGCTATGCGATTGAGCGCTTCTTCATTTTCGTAAGGGTCGCTACACAGCGAGGCCATTGAGGAGCGTGCGAAGTAAGCCGTTAACTTAAAGTTCCGGTTTTCCTCTAGGTTGAATATATCTCTAGATACACAGCTACCGTAAATCATTAAGTTCTTGAGCACAGTTTACTTCAGCCTTCTATACTTTTGATTTATATAAGTGGGTATGCATCCCGCTCCGCCAGGCCGCTCCTTGGATCCAGTCACCAAGCGTCCCGGCTGCAAAGGAAGCCTTGGGTGCTAGGTGTAACTGAAGAACCATTATCCATAGACAGATTCAGGAATGCAACGTGCGGATTTCTTGGCCCCTTCGTTCAGGGATTACCATGAACATGCGCCGAAATGGATCCAATAAGAATCGCTAGATATATGAACTTTTTTGGCTTGAAGGTGTCGCTGAGCGATCATGTGCGCAGGACCATTGCAAGACAGGGTGTGCTCAAAATGAGAGGCATTTTGTGATCTTCGTCACATAAATGGAGCTTGGGCAAGCTCCGCGCCTGCACACCTTGCTTAGGCGGAATGAAAAGGCTTAAGCGGAAGTTTCAGTATTGCAGCTATCGAGAGACTCATGGCAGGCGCTGATGCGCTATAGTCAATGCTAGGCTTTCTTTAACGGGCTATAGAATTCGAGGGCAGCCTTTCTTCCCGTCAGGTAGGTATCCCCCTCGCAGTCTTTGATGGATGTTATATAGAACTCCTCAAAGATTTTGGCGGTTGCCTTCAGTGCTTCGTCGTCGGTCGCTTCGGCAATCTGTTTTGCCAAGTGCACTGCTCTCGTTTGGCCATAATCTGGAAGTGCTACGGCTTCAATGGAATAGGAGAAATACTTATTCTCAAATATCTGCTTACTCAAGTTCTTCGACATCGTAAGTAAAGATTGCTCGATGGTTTTGTCCACAAAGCTCAGGCCTGTAAGCTTACGGTATTTCATGAGTGTAATGATTGCGCCTATGTGGCCATTGTAGACACGAAAACGCATGTTTCCATTTTCCTGCATTTCGGTGCCAAGTTTTTTCAGGTACTCAATTTCGTTTTCTTGAGGCGTGAAAACATATTCATAAAGCCAAAGATCGCCTTGTGAGTCCTCTTCCGATAGTTTAATTGTTATGTCTTTGGATGTGATTGTGCGGATTAGTCTGAAGGCCTTGCTCAGGTACTTTTCATCTTTGGTTGTCTCGTAAAGTCGCATGTATCCATACGCTGTATAGGCGTTCATGAAGGCGCCATAGAAAGGTTTCTTCATTGTTGCCCAGTACATGGGGAATGCAAAATCATTTCTTATGTAGGCATGATCCTCTATTGTTTCGGTATAGATGCTAGCCGCCAGATCAAGATAATCGATTTGATCGCGCATGGCCTTTGATAAGCCGTGTTTCCTGGATGAAGCATCTAGCGCGCATGCATTGATGGCGAAAGCGAATGGATTGAATGGCTGGTGGTAGTCGGTGACGTATTTTTCCGGCCATGACCTGAATAGATCAAGATGATGCTTGGGCTGCCAGTCGGTTCTGTTTGGGCCGGTGCTCATCGCCCTGTCGAACCAGTCGTTTGTCAATGCTTCGTAATGAATCTTCATGGGTCTCTATCCTGCGCCCAATGTGTAACGGCCAGTGAAATTCTGGTGTCCTTACATATCCGCGATGTAGGTTCGGGTCGTAGTGTTATCCGGTCTGCGGAAACGTCAGGTGGCTGGAAAAATATACCCCCACAACGAAACTGTTCGTGGTGGGAGTATCAAGATTGCAAGGTGGTCCAGAATCGCTCAGAGGATGCTGGTTATTGCTGTTTTTCTTGCCAGTAAATGCTGACTACGGCTGGATTCTTGTCATTAATCAGAACGCCAATGGTTGGCGAGTTTTTCTTGACGTAATGAACCTTCAGCGTTGTCGACGCTACGTTTGTTTGTTCGGAAACAGCATAACCCAAGGTGCGGAAGTGCTCGTCAAATTTTGCTTTTGTAGCATCTTGTGCGAGCGTGTACTGAACCTCATAGCTCTTGAATGTACCGTTTTCAATAGGTTTGCTGGTGTTCTTGGTGATGCTGCCCTCAAGGGTCAGTTTCTCGCCCGAGGGGAGTTGAATATCAACGCCTTTTTTCTCATTGCAGCCGCCCAAAGCGAGCAGGCAGGACAAAACGGCAACGCAGGTGATTTTTTTCATTTTGAACTGTAAACCTAGGGTTGTTAGTGTTGAGACGTAATTTCGGATTTTACCAAGCTTGGCAGCGGGTTGCTATTCCGTTTGCTTGAACTCCGCATGCTTGGGTGAGGTTTTGAGCAAGTCGAAGGCCATCCTCCTTTTGATAGCTTTTCGTGAATACTTTTGTATAAACTCATTTCGAGCAGTCTGGCGAAATTCCAGGCTTCTGAAGGATCTTATTGCGTCCTCGATATCGCACGGATTGAAAACGGCTGCATTCTGAATTCGGTTGCTGGCAAAACGGCCTGGGTAGCCCGATAGGCCGGCTAGTATCGGTTTCTCAGTGGCTGCGTACTCGAACAGCTTTGATGGCAGCACGCGACGGAAAGCCTTCATGTCATTCAGGTGCAAAAACAGAACATCAGCTTCACGATAGAGTTTAAGTAGGGCATCACGCTTCATTGGCGGAGTCAGGTAAACGTTGCTCACCTTTTCACTTTCAAGCGCTTTTTCAAGCCGGTCAGTAGCACCGCCAGATCCAATGATGTGGAATTCCACTTCCGTTTCCAAGCGTTTGGCCAGTTGCGGCACAATCAGATGTAAACCTTGGCCTGCACCTATGTTTCCTGCATATACAATTTTTAGTTTGCGTGGTAGTGCTGGGAGGCTTTGCACTGCAACTGTTGCCGGGAGTGGCGTCAGGAACAGCTCATCGATTCCGTTCGTATAGAAGGTAAAGGCTTTTTCCGGATAGCGTTTTTTAAAATATGAGGTGAATCCTGGTGAAATAAGATTCACTTTGGCGGCTTGCCGTATGGTGGTAGCCTCTACCGATGAAAAGATTGCAGACGTTATTCTTCCAAGTGCCGGAGGCAGCACCCCTTGCAAGGTATCGACAAAAATGTCCCTGATGTCCAAGTATAGCTTGGTCCCAGTTCTTTTGGAGATATAGGCCCCTAGGGAAGCGGTCATCAGGCGTGACGAGGTGGCGAAGATCAAATCGTATTGCTTGTTTCTGGCTGCCTTGCACACTTGCATGGCAAAACTGCCGAAAGAAAAAGCCTGGTCAACAAAACCACTTTTGTGTGAAGGCACGGCAAGACGCCGTACAGTGAGATTGGAAAACCGCTCATAGCTGGGCGCGGTGGCCTTGAAAGTATGATACCGATTGGGCTGCGTGGTGATGACATCGATTTCCACGTGGTCGCTGACATTATCCAGAAGCGCGTTTACCAGAGCTTCCGCACGGAAAGACCCTGCCGACAAGTCCGGTGGGTAGTAAAAGCTCAAAAAGAGAATGCGAGTTTTCACGGTCGGTTACCTGGCTTGAGCCGGGGCAAACAACACCCGTTCATATAGATCGACTAGGCTCTTTTCCTGTGCTTCCCAGTTCAGATTCCGTGCGGTATTTCTCGCATTGTGGGCAAAGCGTTCGCGAAGCTCGCGATCGCCAAGCAACTTCACAATGGTGTTGCTTAACGCCTGCTCGTCATTTCCTGGCACCAGCAAGCCGATTTCGTTGGCTCTGACAATTTTGCGGATCTCTGGAAAATCAGTGGCCACCACCGGCAACCCGGCGATCACATACTCGAAGAGTTTGTTTGAATCCGTCGTGTAATGATTGAGGCATGTGTTCTCGATTGGCTGTACACCAATGTCGGCGGATGCTGTATAGGCCGGCAATTCTGCCAATGCCACTGTCGGAATGAAGTGGACTTTATGTTGAAGGTTCAATTCATGTGCCAATGCCATGAGCGGCTGAGCCAGCCGGCCCCCGCCTATCAGCACGAAGAAGCAATCAGGCACATGCTGTGCGCAGCGGATCAGCTTTTCCAGACCACGCCCTTGTTGCAAGCCACCCTGGTACACCACGATCGGCCATGGCTCAAGCAGTCCCAGTTCATCCCTGATCTTGTTGGAGCGCGGGCTCTCGACAAGTCTTGGGCGGTTTTGCAGTACCAGTGGCCGCTCCACGCCGTAGGCTCTGGCGAAGTATTTGGCGCGTGCGTCGGTGGTGGTGATGGTGCCATTGGCAGACGGCATCAGCCGTTTTTCGACGAACCCCACCACTTTTCTCAAGCTCTTGTAACCTTCGCGGCTGGTACTTATTTCATGTGCGTCATATACCAGCTTGGCTCGTGACAGTTTTGCAGCCAGCCAGGCAGTCGGCAGGGTATTTACATCATGTGAATGAACCACCGGAGCACGGTACTCAAGCATCTTGAGTAGCAGGGCAAAGTGGGTCCAGCCGCGCGCGATGGCTCTGAATACCAGCATCTTAAGGCTGGGTTTGATCAAGGCGGGTTTGGCTGCCTCGACAGCTGCCTTGGCGTTAGCCGGTATATTTTTCTTTCGCAGTTTCCACAGGGGGGACCGGGCTACGCGCACGACTTCAATGCCGTCCTGCAGTACAGTGTGCTCCTGGGTAACGCCTGGCGTATGCAGCGCAAACACCCTCACCTTGTAGCCTGCACGTTGCAGCGTTTGCGCTTCCTTCATTACGCGCGCGTCATTCAGGAACTCATTCCAGACGATCATCGAGACTTTTGTCATTGCGTTGCCACCTCTGCAGCTGCAGGAGTATCAAAAATTTCAATGCAATTAACGATGTCGGGTGTCAATGCAAGGGCCGCCGAATAGTCTTTTCGCACGATATGTCTTTCCAGCATGTACATCAGTGCGGCCAACCACACTTTATGAGGGTCGATCGACGCCAGTGCCTGGCGTTGATCTGCGCTGCGCAGTGTTTCAAACAGTGCGTCCTTCTGGGCAACAGGCCAGCTGCAGCCAATTGCTTCGATTCGCCAATTGCTCCAGTGGCTGAGCACAAAGCCGGAAGCAGGCGAAGTCAGAAGCGTGTTGTTGGTGATGTCCAGCGGTACGATCTGGCGGGGAAGCGTGGCGAGATAGCCGTTAATGGCAGGCAAGTTGTCGATGATATTATCGACGTTACTTGTGTCCTCCTCGTTGATGCAGGCCAGGCGCAGCGCGTTGATTGTCGTTTCATCCAGGCGCTGCTCAAGGTACAGGCGTGTGCGCGTAAACTGCGCAATCAGCGCTGTAGAGGGCTCGAGCAGCAGCAGTTTTCGTGCGATCGCAAGAATGCCTTCGCCAATCTTACGACCGCCGATCAGCTTTTCAGCGCCGTCAAACTTGTAGACATGGCAATCAATGTCGCTCACTCGGTAGTGACCAACAAATGGCAGGTCTGGAAGGCCATGTTGCGTAGTCAGCAGCGTGCGCTCCTGCAAAGCGGAAGACGAAATGTTGCTGCCAAATACCTTGACCAGCAGTGTGCCGGTGTCGTCCTGCTGTTCCAGTTGCAGGGTGAACGCGTAAATATCGGCAAAGCCGACCTGGTGCCAATGCATCTTGTAGCCGTCGGCTGCTTCCAGGCCTAGTTTATCAAGCAGTGCCTTGACCCACTTTTCCCTGTTCTCGGCATCCAGAATGTATTCCAGGCCGTTACTCTGTGGTCGAAGCTCGATAAGAGGCTGGGATTGATAGAACAATGCGTTGACTTGTCGATGCTGAATACGCAGGCCGATCACGTCCAGGATCATGCTGGACAGCCTCTGCAGCCCTTGGCGCATAATCAGCACGGCAATCACTGCATTGAAAATCTTGCTGTGCTGGTAATACAGGAAGTCGGTAACCAGGAAGAAAAAGCTCAGGAGAAAGCCGGTTGCGGCCAGGGCGTTGAGAATCGGGCCGTAATGATGATGAAAGCTCTCGCGGACTCTTCTAACGTGGTTGTAGGCCAGGACGCTAACGCTGCTGGCAATGACCAGGTAAACAAGAATCGCCAGCAGCAAGCTTGGGTACACATACAATAATGCCAGCGCGCTCAGGCTGAAGAAGGCTGCGCCGGCCATGGCACGATTGAAGCGCGAGTAAGCATTGGTGGCAATCTTGTCCTGGTTCTCGAACAGGTTCAGCTTCGAAGTGCGTGCCAGAAGCTTTTGCGTGCCGTTGCGACAAAGCAGCGCGCTGGCCAGTTCTGATAACAGGTAGGCGATGTAGCAAAGCGCTGCCGCTGCGGTCAGTGAATAGATCAGATGATCTTTTTCAAGCGTATGCAAAATGGACGGGAAATAGGCAGGTGTTTTTTCCGAACCCAGCAGAATGATGACTTTGAGTGGCAGGAAAAACGCCAGGAGAAGAAATATCTGGCTCGCTAAAGTACTGATCTGTACCAAAAGCGTAATAATGGGTACAACCCGGACGAATTTTACGCCCAGGGAAATGCACCAGCCGATAGTTGCTTTGATCTGCTGTTGGAGTTTCATATCAAACCGCAAGCGTGCGCGCAAATTTCGTGCTTGTGTGCATCACTTTTCCTGCCAATAAATGCTAGCGAGCGTTTCGTAACCGTCGTCCTTGTTTCGTGTGGTAAAGATTGCGCCAATCGGAGGTACAGCCTTTTTGTAATACTGTACCTTGAACTGATTGGCGTCGTTGACGATGATCTTGCGGGTATAGCCATTGGCTTTCAGCACCGCGTAGACATCATTTTCGGCAATTTTATCCACGCCGGAGTAAACGAATTCATGCATGCTCAGGAACCCCGCATTGTTGGGTTTCCTGTGCGATTTCTGATGCGTCCCTCTGAGTAGCACGTACGTGGAGTCACTCAGATGCAGGGCATTGGCAGACTTCACATCTGCCATTGCATCCGCAGCAGGTGGTTGTTCGCAACCGGTCAGCATTGCCAGCAGCGCGATAATGAAAACGTATGGCTTCATGGTGTGGTCACTTCAATTGATGATCCGTGCCAGCAATTGCCTGGCAACGGTGCTGTAGTAGGTGCCATGGTAGTAGTAGGGGCAGAATGCCCACTTGTGCTCGTTTTTCGAGACGTATTGCACCATCTTCGCTAAAGCTTGTTTGGCAATGGTTCTGTAATACGAGCTGTCATAGTGATAGGGGCAATAGGCCCAACGCGGGGTGCCACCGGCTATCAGCCCGGCATCCTTGCCACCAATTCGTTCTACCGGGACTGTCGAGTCTTCCAGGCTGTCCAGCATCGGGTCGATGATTGCATTGTTCAGATCGATCAGGCCCTGGAACGTGCTACCAGCGAAGCTGGCAACGATCTCTTTGCTCTTGTACTGGCTCGCCCAGTTGGCCTGATGCACAAAAATGTTCGGGCACAGGCTGGCCACGCGATCCAGGAACATGGGCAGGGCCCAGGCGCGCAGCTGCTTTGCCTGTTCACTCCAAGGGGCCTGCACGGTGTATTCGATACCACATTTAGCCAGCGTCTTGAGCATCAACGGGCTGGCCGTCACGATCGAGGTGCCAAATGTGGCAATGCCAATGCTTTCGTCAAAGAAATCCACAATGACGATGTCGGGGCGAGATTGTTCGAGTTGTTGCCAATGCTCTTTCGAAGCATCCCACTCAACGCGCTTGGCCTCTGCGCCTTCTGCTTCAACGCGGAACCGTGCATCGAGACATGGCGGCGCCATGTACGAAATCACCGACGATTGAGACATGTAGAAACACACCTCAAAGCGCTCCAGCGTCTTTTTCTGGAACTTGAACAGATTATGGGAAGCGCTTGAGCCAAGAATTGCGACGCGTATCTTGCCTGACCCCGTTTTGACGGGGTTCGGCCGCGATGCCTTTTTTTCAAGCCTGGCCTTCTGTGACAAGAGGCTGTTCACCACCTCTGTATCGGGGCCGTCAATGTTCTTTTGCTCAGCCTTGAGCTGTTGGCGTACGTTGTTGAGTTTCTCTAGGTACTTGTGAGGCATGCCCAGCGGCGATTGCCTGAGTAGTTGGCTCAGGTAGTCGAGCCGTGGTTGTTGCAGGCCAAACCGTGCAAACAGGGCTGGGTCGAAACCTTTGACGCTTTCGGGGGTGCCAAGTATGCGCGCCCGAGCGCCAAAGAAGTAGGAATCGCTAAGTGGATGCTTGGTATAGAGGTACAGCGGCTCTTCACGTGTGAGGTGAATGTGCTCGGCAGAGATCTGCTGCTGCTCCAGGGTGGTGACGACAAGATGATGCGCATACTGGGTAATCGCATGTGTCTTGGGGCCACTGGTTTTGTCGACCATCGTCAGCGCCAGAGCCAGCGTGTCGTAATCCACTGGGCGATAGCATTGGTCCGAAGGCAGAAATTCCAGGCCATTCTTCAGCGAGATCAATAACACCTCCGAGATATTGCGCTCGGAGGTGGCCTCGGACTGAATCAGGTCGATGACGCTTTCATGGATACAGTCATCGTCGTCAATGCGTGACGTGACCAGTGTCGCCGCATTGACCCCCTTGAGCAGAAGCATGACTTCGCGGCTGACCATGCTGTAGTCGCTGACCTGAAGCGTGCGGGCATTCAGGTCAGTGTTGCGCAGTAACTGCTCAAGGCGCGTGCGGTGCAGGACCGGTAATGCTTCATCAATGAAGATGATCCACTCGAAGCCTTGATTACTTTGGTTGGCCAAGGATGGGAGAACGGTGTTGGCAAAGATCTCCAGCCTGTAGGACAGCCACAGTTCATCCTTGATGCCGATACCAAAATTGGTGAAAACAAAGTGCTTCAAAGCGGATTTCAACATATCTTCAATGGTTCTGAATCACTGCGATTTCCCGCTCTGCCATCTTGTAGCTGGCGCTTTGCCCGCGAACTCGATTGGCCGCAGCCTTGGATTTTTCCACGAAGGTATTGCCATTGAGGTACATCTCCTCAATCGCTTGAGCCAGTTGCTCGTAGTTTTCTGGTTCGACCACGTAGCCGGAGGTGTGGTCGACGAACTCGGGAACGGCGGCTACAGCCGTAGTGACCGGCACCAGGCCTGACGACATGGCTTCGTCGCGGGATACCCCCTGGGTGTCCATACGGCTCGGGCAAAGGAAGATGCCGTAGTCCTTGTGCGTATCTGCAATTTCCGTGTGATTGAGGAAGCCCTGCTGGATCTTTACGTTGCTGAAGTTGCGCAGCGGTTTCAGGGTTTCGTCAAACAGTGGGCCGTCACCGATCAGGCAGAACTCCATGTCGTTGAACCAGGATTTACCCGCCAGGCTCTGGATCGCTTTCACGGTCAGGTCGTTGGCATAGGTCTTCGAGGTATATGGACGAATGGACAGCACTTTCTTGCGCTGCTCGACCGACTTTTCGCGATAGTCGAACAAGTCGGTGTTGATCGGGTTGTGAATGATTTCGAACTGGCCTTCCGGTAGGCGGAATCCAAGGTCTTCCATCACTTCTTCCGCGAAGTAGCGCGATACGAACACCAGTTTCAGGTTCGGGTGCATCGGCTGCAGCAGTTCGCGCCAGAACGTCATGCGTTTTTCGCTGGCGAGCTTGCCCAGGCGCAGTTGCTCATCAGTGGTGAAGTTGAACTCACGACGCCACCAAGGCTGGATATCTGAACCATGTACCCAGACAGTGATGCGCGTGCTATTCAGGAACGGACGCAGTGCGTTCCACATCTGCTCGTCGAGGAAGTGCACGAGGATCGACTTGTAGCGATTTTTCTCGAGCATTTTTGTCAAGGTCGAAGTGCAGCCGGTAACCACGTCGACGTTCTGGAACTCGTGGTAGCTGACCGTTTCGTTCGGTCGCAGCCGGAATACGTCTACGTTGACCCCACGCTCTTGGTATGCCGTGACCCGGGTGTGTACGAACTTGTTGCGGTACAGGTCAGAATAGGTCGGGTAGTGGTTGGTCAGTAGCAAGTGCTCACTGCGGCCCATCATTTCAGATGGCTGCAGGTTGCGGTGCCCCAAGACCAGTGCCTTCAGTTCGGCACTGCCTGCAGCATAGGCGCGCAAACCGAAGCGAATGTAGACGGCTTCCGGTGGAATGTCGGCAGTCTGGTTGCGATTGGCATACTGCATCACATGGCTGATACGCTGCTTGTCGGCATCCAGGAACAGCACGACCAGCTGCAGGTTCAGGCCAGGAGTGCAGTCAACGAACAGCTTGAGGCGGCCATCTTCGCAGCCCAGTTCATCCACACGGACTTCCTGCTGGGCATAGATATATTCATGCTTGCCATCGGCCAGCTTGGAGTGCACGCGCCAGGTATCGCCGTCGACGACCAGGTCAACGAATTTGTTGCGAACGACGCCAAACATCTCGGCCAAACCGCGTCCCGTGATCTCCGGTGCGTCGTGGCTGATCTGCAGCGGGGCAATGGACTCCGCACGCGCCTGCAACTGGTCGATGGTCATGCCGAGGTTCAGCTCGAGATCGTCGACTTTGGCGCTGATGTTTTCATGCTGTGCAGCGCCGTTCTCGCAATAGTTGAACGGGTCGATGGCCAGGCCCTGGGCATGGGTGTACTGCAGCGACGGCAGGTTCTTCAGCCAATTGCGCAGCGGTTGTCCGGCAACGATTTCGGTAGCAACCAGCGAACGGCGGGCGCTCAGCGTCTGGGTCGGGCGATAGGCCTGTTCGTTCCACTGCAGTTCGGCAGTGTGGCCCTTGCAGGTGAAGTGGGCCGCTTTACCGACTACCTGGGCGCGGCTGTAGCGGGTAGCCAGCGCCAGGTCGAGCAGATAGTTCGGGCCGTAGTAGTCGCCAGGCACAAAGGCGGCGACCCAAGGTGTATTGCCAACCAGTTCGCCCAGCGAGGTCTTTTTCAGCTGTGCCGGCTTGAGTACCAGGATGCGCGGGTCATCACTGACGATGCTGCTCTGGTAGGCATCGCTGATGATGACCATGCGCACCTGGCTGTAGGTCTGACGGTTCAGATGGGCGCGCAGCATGTCGAACTGTTCGCGGTCCTGGGCTTCACCGATCACTACGATTTCCGGCAGGCGCTGGGCCCTCGCGGTACCGGTGACCTTGCTCATCACGTATTCCAGACGCTGGGTGTAGGTGTGCTCCTGCATCACTTTGCGCAGGGCTGCCAGCCGCAGCTTGTCACTGTTCAGCGGGTCTTCGGCCAACAATTGCAGGCGGCGCAGCATTTCCTCGCCGTTGTCGGTGGTAACGACCAGATCGCCGAACAGCAGGCGTACACCGCGCGAGAAGTTGCTCACGGTCAGGGTGTTGCAGCCGAGCAATTCGAAGACGCGACGGGCAAACATCGATTGCGATTGCTTGATCGAGTTCAGGTTGATCGCATAGCGGTAGCCCTTGTAGGCCGTGTCAATCTTCTCGAAGGGCAGGGTACCGACGATATAGGGCTGGTATTCCTCTGGGAACTGGTAGTTCGCATCGTTCTTGCCGAAGTTGCGGTCGAAGATTTCCAGCGGACGGAACTTCGGCAGCTCGCAGACGAAGTTGCCCAGGTCGCGGGTACGCTCGGGGTAACGAACGTAGTAAGCCCCGGCAAAGCAGAAGGCGTCCTTGCGTTCGTATAGCTCGACGGGGTTGTGCAGCGCAGGCTGGCAGGCGAACGGCAGCAGGTAGACGCGGTCGTGACCGAGTGCTCCTCTATAGCGGTGAATACAGTCGATATCGGTGGTGAATACGTGGTCGAACTGTTTGGCGGTGGTCAGGAAGGTCTCGAAGTGAACCGGGTCTTCCTTGTTCCAGAACACGGTTGGTACCTTGTTCTGACGGCACCAGGCCAGAATGTCCTGCAGCTCCTGGCCGTTGTGGCCGACTTTGCTGCCCCATAGGTCATCCTTGCCGCGCCAGGCGGACTCGATGAACAGCAATTCCGGGCCAAAGCCTTCGATTTCCGCTTTCCAGTTGGTTGGGGTGAGCGGCATCAGGTCACATTCGTAACGATAGGAGCCGAAGGTGAACTCATCCATCACGCACGCCACTTTCAGGCGGCTGACAGGCTGGTCCGCCTGACGCAGCAGGGTACTGCGGCTCTGCTCGCTGGTCGGCAGGGCTGCTGGCAGCTTCAGGTAGTTTTCATCTTGTACCGGTGCCGGCGGCAGCAGCGCCTTGCGCGGTTCGTTGGCCAGCAGCTTCTGCTCGTTTTGCTGGCGTTGCTGGCTGGCTTTGCGGTACAGGCGTAGCAGGCGGATTGGCAGCTTGACCAAGCCGCCCAGCGAGGTCGCGCTGTTCTTGATCTGGTAGCCGAGCTGATAGGTCATGCTTGCGCGGGTTTTCACCAGGCGCTGCTCTGCTAGGTGGCGCTGGGTGTTAGCGCGCTCCAGATTTTCATTGAGCTCGTCGATCTTGCGCTGCTGAGCGGTACTGCGTTCAAGCAATTGATTGAGGCTGGCCTTCAATTGCGGGATTTGTTCGCCGGTCAGGGCGCGGTACTTCATGTTTGCCGCACCAAGGCCAGCCTTGGACGAGTTGAGTTCGGTTTCAAGTTGCTCGCGCAGACCTTGCCACTCTTTATTGGTGGCAACGAGGCTGGCTTCAGCTGCCTGACGGCTGGCCCTTTCAAGCATCAGCTGTTCTTCGAGCATTTCTTTGGCCAGGTTGAGCGACGCAATGGTCTCTGCCATGGCCACCCGCGCTTCCTCAGATTCAGTGGTGGCAGGTGTCAGCTTAAGCAGTTGGTCTTCCAGCTGGGTACGTTGTTCAAGCAAGGCTTTGATGGAGTTTGCCTGGGCGGTATGCTCACGCTGGCTTTGGGCTTGAGCGTCATTCATCAGCTGCAACTGAACTTCCAGTTCAGTCTGCCGGCCTTGCAGTGCAATGACCGTTTCGGCATGAGCTGCATTAGCCAGCTGGCTTTGAAATTGCAGTTCGTTCATGGCTTGCCGCTGCTTGCTCAGCTCTGCCTTCAGTTCAGCTTGACGTGCTTTCAACAGGGCAATGGTCTCTGCCTGAGCAGCGTCGGCCCGTTGGGTTTGGGCCTGCAATTCGTTCATATACTCCAACTCGCTTTCAAGTTCGGCTTCCAGTTCCGCTTGGCGCATGCGCAGCGTGGTGATCGTGTTGTCTTTCTCAGCAATATCCTGCTTGCTTTGGGATTGCAGACGGGTCGTTGCATCAATCTGGTTTTGCAATTCAGCACCCATCGTCGCCAACTGTTCGTGTAATCCTGCGATGGTTTCAAGGTGGGCAGTGTTGGCTTGGTCAGCCTGGGTCTGAAGCTCGCTCATTGCTTGCAAATGGCGTTCAAGGTCGGATTCCAGCGCCGTTTTCTGGGCTTGCAACTCAGCAATAGTCTGCAGATGTGCTGCCTCTGCGCGTTGAGCCTGAGCCTGATAGTCGCTCATTGCCTGCGCCTGGTTTACCAGCTCGGCTTGCAATGCTGCCTGTTGGGTGTGTAGCGCAGTGATCGCGTCAATATGCTCTGCGTTTTTCTGTTGTGCATTGAGCAGTAGTTCAGCCGCTTGTCGCTGCTGGCTTTCCTGTTCGGCTTGCAAAGCCACCTGCTGGGCACGTAACGCAGTGATTGTGTCGATATGCTCTGCGTTTTTCTGTTGTGCATCGAGCAGTAGGCCAGCCGCTTGTTGCTGCTGGCTTTCCTGTTCGGCTTGCAAAGCCACCTGTTGGGCACGTAACGCAGTGATTGTCTCTAGATGCTCTGCGTTCTTCTGCTGAGCATCGAGCAGTAGTTCAGCCGCCTGTTGCTGCTGGCTTTCCTGTTCGGCTAGCAGTGCCGCCTGTTGGGCGCGTAACGCGGTGATCGCGTCGATATGCTCTGCGTTTTTCTGTTGTTCATCGAGCAGTAGTTCAGCTGCTTGTTGCTGCTGGCTTTCCTGTTCGGCTTTCAATGCTGCCTGATAGGCGCGCAGGTCGGTGATGGTGGCGATATGGCTATCGATGATTTCCTGCGCCTGAGACAACTGGTCGGCTACAGCCTTGCACTGCTCTTCCTGCGCCCGTTGCTTCTCTGCAGAGCCACGCAGCTCGGCAGTTGCCTCAGTCAATTGCTTTTGAGTTTTGGCGTACTGATTCTGCAACTCGTCGAGTCGCAGCTTCGCGTCAGCCAGGCTTTGTGCGCGAGCTTCCTCAACCGCCGCTAACTGCTGTTCAAGTTGGCCATACTGCTCGGTCGCAACACGATACTTTTTGTTGGCTTCCACCAGTCGCTGCGTGGTCTCTTCAAGCTCCCGGACACGCTGTGCCTTGGCTTCGAGGATCTCCCGGTTGGATTTTTGGAGCGTTGCGATTTCTGCTTCGCGCGTTTGCAATTGTTTGAAAAGCGCTTCGGCTTTTTGCACTTCTGGCTTCAGCAGAGTGATTTGCTCAGTAGCACCGCGATACTTTTTATTGGCCTCTTCCAGACGCTTGCCGATTGCCGCGAGATTCTCGCGCAAAGTGCGCTCGATGGATTCGAATGCCTTTTCCAGCTCACGAACGCGATCAACGGTCAGCGAGTCGATGACACCTGGCTTGTGCGTATCGCCCTTCACCGCAACGATGCCCAACCATTTGCCGAGCATCTTCACATCGATGATCTGCAAGTGCTCGGCCAGCAGCCGGAACGGTTCCATCAGGTAGAACGTGTGCTTGTGGTCAATGAAGTCATTGACCCCGAACGGCACGGTGATCACCAGCCGGCCACCCTGCTTGAGCAGGTCGTAGGCCTTCTCAACGAACAACTCCGGGCGTACCAGGTGTTCGAGCACTTCGCTGATGACGATGGTGTCCGGTTCAACCTCGAGCGTGTCCAGCGCGAGGAAGTCTGAATTGATATACGTGACGTTCTGCTGGATGTGTGCAGGCTCGGCGGACAGGTAGCCTTTGGCCTCTTCAATGGCCTGCGGGCTGGTGTCCACACCGGTGACCTGGCAGCCTTCACGTGCCAGCAGCAGGGGCACGATGCCCTGCGAGCAGCCGACATCCAGGATCCGGCGCCCTTTTACCTGGGCGCAGATCCAATGGATGCGGGACTGCGTTTCCCGCATGAACTGATCCCCCAGCTTGCCGTAATAGGCTTCCATCACGCGGTCATGAATATCGGCCAAAGGTGAAGGCAGCTCTGTGTTCACGGTAGGTTTCTCAAGCGTAGGGTTGTTCATGCGGTTCGATCCATCAAGCCTGGGTAACGCCGGCAGCGTCGATCACGAAGGCCGCGTCGCGCACGTTGAAGGTGCCGCGGAACTCGCGGTGTTTCACCAGCAGTACGTGGATGTCGGCGCTATCCTGGGCAAAGTCGAACTCCACATGCTCGTGGCGTGCCAGGCGCTGCGGCAGGGCTTCGATGTTCGGTTCGACCAGTTGCAGGGTGGCTTCCAGCTCGTTGCCCAGGCGCTCGGCGATGCTCAGTGCCGGGCTTTCGCGCAGGTCGTCGATGTCGGCCTTGAAGGCCAGGCCGTAGCAGGCAATCTTCACTTGCTGGGCCGACTTGCCCGGGTTCTTGATCAGGAAGTTGGCCAGGGCCATCTTGACCTTTTCGATCACCCACTCAGGCTTGCTGTCGTTGACCACGCGGGCGGTGCGGATCAGGCGCGCCTGCTCTGGGGTCTGGCTGACGATGAACCATGGGTCGACGGCGATGCAGTGGCCGCCCACGCCAGGGCCTGGTTGCAGGATGTTGACGCGCGGGTGGTGGTTGGCCAGGCGAATCAGCTCCCACACATCGATGTCCAGCTTGTCGCAGATGATCGACAGTTCGTTGGCGAAGGCAATGTTCACGTCGCGGAAGCTGTTTTCGGTCAGCTTGCACATTTCCGCAGTGCGGGCGTTGGTGACGATGCACTCGCCTTCAACGAAGGTGCGGTACAGGCGTACGGCCGCTTCGGAGCACTTGTTGGTCATGCCGCCGATGATGCGGTCGTTTTCTACCAGCTCGCGCAGTACGTGGCCCGGCAGTACGCGCTCAGGGCAGTGGGCAACGCGGATGTCGGAATCTTCACCGTGGGTTTGCGGGAAGCTCAGGTCCGGGCGGGCCTGGGCCAGCCAGAAGGCCATCTGCTCGGTGGCGCCGACCGGGGAGGTGGATTCCAGGATGACCAGGTCGCCTTTTTTCAGCACGGGCGCGATGGCCTTGCTGGCGGATTCGATGTAGCTCAGGTCCGGCTGGTGGTCATCCATGAACGGGGTCGGCACGGCGATCAGGAAGGCATCGGCAGCTTCCGGAACGGTGGAGGCGCGCAGGAAACCTTCGGTTACGGCAGCGTGTACCACCATGTCCAGCTCAGGCTCGACGATGTGGATTTCGCCGCGGTTGATGGTGTCGACTGCATGCTTGTTTACGTCGATGCCGATGACATGCTTCTTGCGGGCGGCGAAAACGGCGGCGGTTGGCAGACCGATATAGCCCAGGCCTACGACGGAAATTTTATTGAAGCTCATGCTGCGTCCTTGGAGTTAGAGAAGGCGGAAAGTGCGTCGAGGATTCGCGCGCACGCTTCTCCATCGCCGTAGGGGTTGTGGGCGAAGCTCATCTCGCGATAGGTCGCATCGTCGGTGAGCAGTTTCGCCAGGTGTTCGGTGATCGATTCAACGTCAGTGCCCACCAGCTTGACGGTACCGGCAGCCACGGCTTCCGGGCGCTCGGTGGTGTCACGCATGACCAGTACCGGTTTGCCCAGGGCAGGGGCTTCTTCCTGGATGCCGCCGGAGTCGGTCAGGATCAGGTACGAGCGGGTCATCAGGTAGACGAACGGCAGGTAGTCCAGCGGCTCGATGAGGTGAATGTTGTTGACGTCGGCCAGCAGGCGGTTGACCGGTTCGCGCACGTTCGGGTTGAGGTGTACCGGGTAGACGATGTCCACGTCAGGGAACTGGCGTGCGGTTTGTACCAGTGCCTGGCAGATGCGCTCGAAGCCGCCACCAAAGTTTTCGCGGCGATGGCCGGTGACCAGCACCATGCGGCGCTCGGGGTTCAGGAAGCTGAACTGGTCTTCGAACTGGCTTTTCAGCGCGGGGCTTTCCAGCTTGCGGACCACTTCCAGCAGCGCGTCGATCACGGTGTTACCGGTGGTGTAGATGGTCGCGGCGTCGGTGCCTTCGCGCAACAGGTTCTCCTGCGAGGTGGAGGTGGGCGCGAAGTGCAGGGCGGCCAGTGCGCCGGTCAGGCGGCGGTTGCCTTCTTCTGGCCATGGCGAATACAGGTTGCCAGTGCGCAGGCCGGCTTCAACATGGGCAATCGGAATCTGCTGGTAGTAGGCGGCCAGGCTGGTGGCCAGGGTTGTTGCGGTGTCGCCGTGCACCAGCACCACGTCGGGCTTGAACTCGGCCAGCACAGGCTTCAGACCCTGCAGGATGGCAGTGGTCACGTCGGTCAGGTCCTGGCCGGGCTTCATGATGTTCAAGTCATAGTCGGGCGTGATCTCGAACAGCTCCAGTACCTGGTCGAGCATCTGGCGGTGCTGGCCAGTTACGCAGACGCGCGACTCGAAACGGTCGTCCTGGGCAAGGTTGAGGGCCAGGGGGGCCATTTTGATGGCCTCTGGGCGGGTGCCAAATACGGTGAGGGTCTTGAGGGACACGGCGACGGTCTTCTGTGTATTGAGTGAAGGCGATTGGATCAGGTGTTACGGGTGCAGATCACAGGTACTACGCAAATCGGCCGGGGGGATTGGCCTGGAGCGCTCCACACACGCAAACGCGAGCGGGGGGCTTTGAGGGTGGTGAAGAAAAATTCATCTGGCTTGGATCCTTCAAGCGTAGCGATAGTCCAACGCCTGCAAATTTATCACTTCGTCATCAATATGGCATCCCATGTGGCACGTTTTTTTCCCCCTGATCGTCCGAATTTGCCCATATCAATCGATTGAGCGGATCATATTATTGTAAGTTGTATCAGGAAAAACGATTGTTTGATCTTATTCAGGCATCATGCCAATAAAGTCAATTCGACGAGGCATACGACAAACGGGCGGGGGCCTTGTCCGGCAAGGCTTGTGGGAAAAACAACAACATTTGGTCTGAATGAAACCTAGGTTAAACGGGAATTTACCTAGAGGCGTTTTGCCATCATCCTTGTGTCATGAAGTTAACCTGAATTGTGGCGTAACGCCATCACTTTTGGGTGGGCGAAGTTGATTTTTTTAATGTCGAATTCGGTAACGATTAACCGGGCCAAGTGCCTGTTTGCAATGTGGCTGAACCGCTAGGGTTGATTGCGCAGCCGAAGGAAAACGGCTGCCGGAAAACGACCAACTCAAGGAGTGTTCACCATGCGTAACAATGTTCTGTCGTACCTGCTGCTGCCGCTGTTCGCCAGCCTGTCCTTTTCCCTGAACGCCGCCCCGGCCAGCGCCACGGCGATGCCCGAGCCGGTGCCGGTGGTAAGCCAACAGCAGGCCCACCAGCCGCAGCGGCTGGACCTGAACACGGCCGATGCGCTGACTTTGCAGACGGAGTTGAACGGCATAGGGAAGGCCAAGGCCGAGGCCATCGTGGCCTACCGGGAGGCCAATGGGCCATTTGCTTCGGTGGATGAGCTGCTGGAGATCAAGGGGATTGGGAACGCGTTGCTGGAGCGTAACCGGGACAAGGTAATGGTGGAGTAAGCGGGGGAGGAGGGTGAGCCCGGTGGTTTGGGGTTGCCTTCTGGAGCTTGGGGCCGCTTTGCAGCCCATCGCGACACAAGGCCGCTCCCACAAGGGGCCGCGTATCTCCTGGGGGAGCGGCTAGTGTCGCGAAAGGGGCGCAAAGCGCTCCCAGCAAATATCAAACAAAACAATAAGTTAATTATTTGTTTTGCGATGCGTCAAAATATCGCCTGAAGAGGTGGCTTTTAAGCCCTTTACTTTGACCTTTTAGCGGTCTTGCGCATCCTTGGCATCCGCTTCGGCGTTGCGCTCATGCACCTTGCGCAACTGTTCTTCGGTCAGTGGCAATTTTTTTGCCGTGTCGCGCAGCAGCATCAGCCCACCGACGATCGAGCCAAGGGCTATGATGAGTATCAGCCAGGCATACCAGGGCATTGTCGTTCTCCTTTGCTGGTGATGGGCAGCGCTTGTACGAGTGTTGAGCAATTGCCCGCTCCGTTGGTTCAATTATAGGAGCCTGCCACTGCCAGGCCAATTCCGTGACCCATGGGCCCCAAAGCCCGCGTCACTTCGTTTACAATGCGCGCCGTTTTCGACTTGCCAAGAGACCCTGCCCATGTCCGCCTGCCAGACGCCCCTGATCGTCGCCCTGGATTTCCCTACCCGTGAGGCCGCCCTGAAGCTGGCTGACCAGCTTGACCCTGCGCTGTGCCGGGTGAAGGTTGGCAAGGAGCTGTTCACCAGCAGCGCTTCGGGCATTGTCGAAACCCTGTGTGACAAGGGCTTCGAAGTGTTCCTGGACCTCAAGTTCCACGACATCCCCAACACCACGGCCATGGCGGTGAAGGCCGCTGCCGAAATGGGTGTGTGGATGGTCAACGTGCATTGCTCCGGTGGCCTGCGCATGATGGCGGCCTGCCGTGAAGAGCTGGCCAAGCGCAGCGGCCCGCAGCCGTTGCTGATTGGCGTGACCGTGCTGACCAGCATGGAGCGTGAAGACCTGGCCGGTATCGGGCTGGATGTCGACCCGCAAGAGCAGGTGCTGCGTCTGGCGGCGCTGGCCCAGAAGGCTGGCATGGACGGTTTGGTGTGTTCGGCGCTGGAGGCCCCGGCGCTGAAAGCGGCGCACCCGTCGCTGCAACTGGTGACCCCGGGTATTCGCCCGGCGGGCAGTGCGCAGGACGACCAGCGCCGTATCCTCACCCCGCGCCAGGCACTGGATGCGGGCTCGGATTACCTGGTGATCGGCCGGCCGATCAGCCAGGCCGCCGACCCGGCGCAGGCGTTGGCTGCGGTGGTGGCGGAAATTCGTGGGTAACTAGCCCGCGCTGTGAAGAAAGGCCGGCACGAAAGTGCCGGCCTTTTTTGTTTGGCTTGGTGCATGCACCGCCTTGGCGGTGATCGCCGGCAAGCCGGCTCCCACAGAAGAGCGCAGCCTCACAGGCAGAGCTGGACCTGTGGGAGCGGGCGAGTCAGCTTTTGGATTTTGGGTTGTTTCCCTCAAAACCTGTCAGTGCAGTTTGTTCTTGGCCAGTTCGATGTCGTTCATCAGGGCCTTGGCCATGGCCAGCAGGTAATCGGCGGAGCCCAGCAGTTTATGGTCATCTTCCATGTCGCCGTCGCGCACGAGGTGCTTGATGTAGCCCAGCAGGACTGACACGTGCTCGTAGGCATCATCGATCGGTATGCCGGGTTGTACGCGGAGCAGGTCCAGGGTGGGGTTGCCGGCTTCGAGGAAGGTTTCCAGGCCTGCGGTTAGGATGGGGGAGGGGGTGTACTGTTTCATGGTGAAAATCCAGTGCGTGACGAGGAGCAACCACCCGGATCTTTCTCACGGACAAAGGTGGCAGCCATTGCGCGGGGTGAGAAACCGGTGCACTGACGCCGGCCAAGCCGAAGCCTGCCCGCGAATGGCTGCCATTGAACAGTGGAGCAGCAGTGCATAACAGGTTCTCACACCCGGTCACCAACATGGCGACCCGGTGAAGTTATCCCTGAGGGATTTCCCCGACAATTCAGCTGCTTCCGACCGCTGCGTAGGATAGTTCGCTTGTTGCTTCAAGCTGAAGCGGTGGGGGCAAGGTTCAGGAAAGTCTGACGATTCTGGAGGGGCTGACAGGTGTACGCCTCAAGTGCCGTAGCGCCTGTTAGATCGAGCGCCGCGCGGGCGGCGCTCGATCTCACAGGCACTGCAAAACCCAAGGCATGCGCCTGGACGCCCAAACGTAATCCGCAATCAAACCTTGAGCACCAACTTGCCAAAATTCTCACCACAGAACAGCTTCAACAAGGTCTCGGGGAAGGTCTCCAGCCCTTCCACCACATCTTCCTTGCTCTTCACCTGCCCGCTGGCCAGCCACCCGGCAATCTCCAGCGCGGCCTTGCCATAGTCCTTGGCGTAATCCATCACCACAAAGCCTTCCATGCGCGCGCGGTTCACCAGCAGCGACAGGTAGTTGGCCGGGCCTTTCACGGCGTCCTTGTTGTTGTACTGGCTGATCGCGCCGCAAATCACGATGCGTGCCTTGAAGTTGATGCGGGTCAGCACAGCGTCGAGGATGTCGCCGCCGACGTTGTCGAAGTACACGTCCACGCCTTGTGGGCATTCGCGCTTCAGGCCGGCCAGCACGTCTTCGGCCTTGTAGTCGATCACTCCGTCAAAGCCCAGTTCGTCCTTCAGGTACTGGCATTTCTCGGCGCCACCGGCAATACCGACCACCCGGCAGCCTTTGATCTTGGCAATTTGTCCGACGATGCTGCCCACCGCGCCGGCTGCGCCGGAAATGACCACGGTATCACCGGCCTTGGGCTGGCCGACGTCGAGCAGGGCGAAGTAGGCGGTCATGCCGGTCATGCCCAGCGCCGACAGATAGCGGGGCAGGGGCGCCAGGCTGGGGTCGATCTTGTGCAGGCCCTGGGGCTCGCCAGTGAAGTAGTCCTGCACGCCAAGGGCGCCGCTTACATGGTCGCCCGGCTTGTAGTCGGGGTGGTTGGAGGCAACCACTTCGCCAACGCCAAGCGCGCGCATCACCTGGCCCAGGGCCACGGGCGGTATGTAGGACTTGCCTTCGTTCATCCAGCCGCGCATGGCCGGGTCCAGCGACAGGTACAGGTTGCGCACCAGCACCTGGCCTTCGCCGGGTTGTTCGGCGGGTACGGTTTCGAAACTGAAGTCGTCACGGCGCACGGCGCCGACCGGGCGTTTGGCGAGCAGGAAGCGGCGGTTGGTGTGGGTCATGGCAGGTCCTTGTGGGCAGTGGAGGGGGAGGCGATAAATCTACCCTGTTGATATAGGCAGGTCCTTAACATCACTGACAAGCATGGTAGCCCAACCGGTGGGGTGATGATGCTGCCCGGCCGGGTGGTGGCTGACTATGCTCTGAAGCCCACCAAGCACGCTTTGGAGCACGCGATGAGCATGACCTTTTCCGGCCAGGTAGCCCTGGTCACCGGCGGTGCCGCCGGCATCGGCCGGGCAACCGCCCTGGCTTTCGCCCAGGAGGGCCTGAAGGTGGTGGTGGCCGACCTTGACCCGGTCGGTGGCGAGGCCACTGTCGCCTCGATCCGTGCGGCGGGCGGCGAGGCGCTGTTCATTGCCTGTGACGTTACCCGCGACACCGAGGTGCGCCAGCTGCATGAGCGCCTGATCGCCGCCTATGGGCGGTTGGACTATGCCTACAACAACGCTGGTATCGAGATAGAGCAGGGCCGCCTGGCCGAGGGCAGCGAGGCGGAGTTCGATGCCATCATGGGTGTTAACGTGAAGGGTGTGTGGTTGTGCATGAAGTACCAGTTGCCATTGCTGCTGGCCCAGGGCGGTGGGGCCATCGTCAATACCGCTTCGGTGGCGGGCTTGGGTGCGGCGCCGAAGATGAGCATCTACAGCGCCTCCAAGCACGCGGTGATCGGCCTGACCAAGTCGGCGGCCATCGAGTATGCCAAGAAGGGTATCCGGGTGAATGCCGTGTGCCCGGCGGTGATCGATACCGACATGTTCCGCCGCGCCTATGAGGCCGACCCACGCAAGGCCGAGTTTGCCGCTGCCATGCATCCGGTGGGGCGCATTGGCAAGGTCGAGGAAATTGCCAGCGCCGTGCTGTACCTGTGCAGCGACGGCGCGGCGTTTACCACCGGACATTGCCTGACGGTGGATGGTGGGGCCACGGCGATCTGACCCGATATTGGTGTGGCCTTCTTCGCGGTTAAAACCGCCCCCACTTCAGGGCCGGTGATATTCCTGTGGGAGTGGGTTTACCCGCGAAGAGGCCCTGGCAGGCCACCACAATGTCAGCGCAACCACAACGCACCCCACCACCAACACCCCACCAAACACCAACAACGCCAACCGCGACCCCAGCCGGTCACTCAGGAACCCGGTAAAGATTACCGGCAGGCTGAACCCCAGGTACGCCAGCAAGAAGAACCCGGCACTGGCTCGTGTCTTCTGGCTGCCGGCCAGTTGGTTCACTGCCGCTAGCCCCCCCAGGTAGATAAACCCGTAGCACGCACTGCTGGCCGCTACTGCACCCAGCAACACCGCGCCCAACTGCCCACCGTCCGCACCCCAGGCCAGCACCGCATAGCTGCACGGCAATATCATCAGCCCCAGCAGCGTGGCTGTACGGCTGCCGAGGCGCCGCGCCATGGGCTGGAACAACAGCCCGCAGCTGATCACGCAAAAGGTCGAGAAGCCCGACCAGGCGTTCAGCCCATGCTGGCGCAGGATGCCTGGCAGCAGGGCGATAACCACCCCCGAGCAGGCCCACGCTAGCAAAATGGCCAGGCCATAGCCCACGCTGCCACGCGGATAGCAGGGCAGGCGCAGCATGGGGATGCGCTGTGCCGGACATGTGTCGGGCAGTCGCCACACCAGCAGAATGGCCAGCGTTGCCAGCAGCAGTTGCAGGTGGAAGCTGCCCGGCGTCAGGCTGGGGCCACGCAACAGGAACAGGCTGGTCAGCGCCGCGCCCAGGCCAAAGCCCATAGAGGTGCTGGCAGTGACCCATGTGGCGGCGCGAGGGTCATGCTCGCTGCCCATCAGCTCGCCCATGTAGGCGGTTGCCGTGGCGGTTGCCAGGCCCGTGCCCACACCCAGGCACATGCGCGCCAGGCCCAGGGTTTGCAGGCTGGGGGCCAGCAACATCAGTCCGGTGGCGAGCATCGACAGGGCCAGGGCGGCCAGAATCAGCGGCCGGCGCCCAACCCGGTCGGCCAGCCCGCCCAATGCCAGCAGCACGGGCAGCACGCCCAGCACGTAGCCGGAGAAGGCAGTCGCCGTGGCGGCGGCGCCTTGGCCGGAAAGGTCGGCGTAGGTGATGTACAGCGGGGCCGGCAGGTTGACTGCCAGGGTGATCAGACAGAGGGCGAAGGCCAAACGGGCCGGGGCGGAGTGCATGGTAGAGATCCTGGTTCTGTGGTGTCGCCCTTTCACGGGTACTGCACCGCTCTCCGGTTGGGTGCGATCCCTGTGGGAGCGGGTTCAGCCGCGAAAGGGCCTGGCCTGCCCACTCTGATGCCAGCCCATTCCCCTCACCAGACACACCACCAACCCTTTTATGCTTAACTGTTCGCTCAAAACCAGCGAACACTTGCCCCATGCACTTGCCCCTAGACCGCACCAGCCCTACCCCGTTGGTGCAGCAACTCACTGACCGCCTGCAAACCTGGATCGACCAGCAGCGCCTGCGCCCCGGCGCGCGCCTGCCGTCAATCCGGGCCTTGGCCCGCAGCCAGGCGGTCAGTGCGTCGTGTGTGATCGAAGCCTACGACCGCCTGGTCGCCAGCGGTTGGCTGGAGGCCCGCCACGGCACCGGCTTTTTCGTCGCCGAGCGCAAACCCGGCGTGGCTGCGGAGGACGCCCAGCCCTGGGGCGAGACCGGTGACGGTAGCTGGCGGCAGTTCCGCGAGGGCCATGATGAATTGCTGAAACTAGGCTGCGGCTGGCTGCCCAGCAGTTGGCGCGCCGCCACTGAACTGGCCCAGGCAGTACGCCAGGTCAGCCGCGGTAACCCGCAGGACCTGTTCGACTATTGCCCACCGCTGGGCCTGGCCAGCCTGCGCCAGCAACTGCACAGGCGCCTGGCGCAGCTTGGCATCGCTGTCGGCCCCGAATGCATCCTCACCACCCACGGCGCTAGCCACGGCCTCGATCTGTTGGTGCGCACCCTGCTGCGTCCGGGCGACACGGTGCTGGTGGAAAACCCAGGCTACTACAACCTGTACAACCTGCTGCGTCAGCACCAGGTCCACATGCTGCCGGTGCCACGCACCGCCGAAGGCCCGGACCTGGCCACCCTCGAAGCCCTGCTGGCGGCGCACAAGCCGCGCTGCCTGTTCATCAACAGCCTGTACCACAACCCCACCGGCACCAGCCTGACGCCGAAGGTGGCCTACCGCCTGCTGGAACTGGCCCGCGAGCACGACCTGCGCATCATCGAGGACGATATCTATGCCGACTTCCAGGAGGGGCCGGCCACCCGGCTGGCCACCCTCGACAGCGAGCAGCGGGTGATCTACATGGCCAGCTTTTCGAAAACCCTCAGCAGCTCGCTGCGGGTCGGCTACCTGGTCGCCGACCCGGTGTTGCTGGCGCGTCTGGCCGAATTCAAGATGGTCAGCGGCATCGGCACTTCGCGCTTTGCCGAGCAGGTGGTGGGGCAGATGCTGGCCAACGGCAGCTATCGAAAGAGTGTGCAGCGCCTGCGCATACGCCTGGGGCAGCACATGGCCAGGCTGCTCGGCCAGCTGGAGCAGGCGGGCTGGCAGGTGTTCTGCGAGCCTTACGGCGGCATGTTCGTCTGGGCTCGGGTGCCGGGGCGGGATTTCGCCAGCCTGGAGCGCCTGGCACTGGAACACGATGTGCTGCTCACCCCCGGCAGCGCCTTCGATTACCAGAGTGCGGCCAGCGATTGGGTGCGCATCAATGTCGCCTACGGGCAGGACTCCCGCGCCCAGGCCTTCATTCAGCACGCAGGGCGACCTCTGCCAAGCTGATAGCGACACGCTCATAGCTATTTGACACTATTCTGACGCCAGGCCCTTGTTCATCGGCTGGCAACGTTGCCACCCTTGGCCTTCGGGATAACCTCGCACGCAGAAGGGGAATCGGCATGGGCGCGAGCAAGCACGGTGTGCTGGCCAACCTGGGCATGGCCCGCAAACTCGGCCTGGGCTTTGCCCTGGTGCTGGTGCTGACCCTGGCGGTGGCGGCCATTGGCATTGCCGCGCTGCACAGCGTTGGCCAGCGCTTCGACAGTTTGCGCCAACTGGCCCAGTTCAATACCGACCTGCTGCGCTTGCGCCAGCACGAGCAGGCCTTTGCCCTGCGCTCCGACATGCAGCAGGCCGAGGCATTGCGCAGCGGCCTGCAGGGCCTGGCCGAACGCGCCCGTGGCCTGCCGGCGCTGGCGGCGGCGGAAACCGACCTGGCGGCCTATGGCCAGGCATTCGAGGCCTTTGTCGAGGCGGTGCAGGCCAAGGAACTGGCGCTGGACATGGCCAGCTGGTCGGTGTCCAGTGTGGCCAACAACCTTGACGTATTGCAGGCAGGCCTGGCCGATGACGGCGTCTACACCCTGAAGCAGTCCCAAGGCCAGCAGGGCGGTGCGTTTCTCGAACAGGCCGCGCAGGTGGCGCAGGTGTCGCGGCTGATGCTGCAGGCCATGGACGAAGCGCGGGTGCGCCTGGAGAAAAGCCGCAAGGGCGAAGAGGGCGTAAGCCAGGAACGTATCGCCCAGACCATCGAGGCCGCCAGCCTGGTCAGCCAGTTGCAGGGCGCCGTCAGCGATGCCGGCTACCAGAGTGTGCTGGGCGAAGTGGCGGGGCACATTGGTAGTTTCTCGGAAAAACTCAACGAATACACCGACCAACTGGCCCGCGAGCAAGGGTTGAAGGCGCAGTTGCAGGCCAGTGCCGAACAAGTCACCAGTCGGGTCGACCAGGCCTACCTGGGGCAGGAGCAGACCCTGCAGGGCGAACTGCAACGCAATGCCGTGGCCATCAGCCTGGCCACGGCATTGGCGTTGCTGGTGGGTGTGCTGGCTGCCTGGCTGATCACTCGCGCCGTGGTCGGGCCGCTCAAGCATGTGATTGCCCGCGCCCAGCGCATTGCTGCCGGCGAGCTGGGCTTTGATGCCCAGGCGCCACGCCGTGATGAAGTAGGGCAACTGATGCAGGCCATGCAGCAGATGGCAGCAGGCCTGTCGGACATTGTCAGCGGTTTGCAGCAAGGTATCGAGCAACTGGCCGGCAATGCGCAGGCGCTGTCGGCGGTGACCGAGCAGACCAACCGCGAGGTGGGCAGCCAGAGGGAAGAGACCGAGCAGGTGGCCACTGCCATGCAACAGATGACCGCCACCGTGCACGATGTGGCGCGCAATGCCGAAGAGGCGGCGCAGGCGGCCCAGGCTGCGGATGATAAAGTTGATTCCGGGCAGCAGGTGGTGCGCCAGAGCATGCAACGCATCGAGCAACTGGCGGCGGCGGCAGAGACGGCCAGCGCCAGTATCGACAGCCTCAGTGCCGAGATCCACACCATTGGCGATGTGCTGGAAGTGATCAAGAGCGTGGCCGAACAGACCAACCTGCTGGCGCTGAATGCTGCTATCGAAGCAGCCCGGGCTGGTGAGCAGGGGCGTGGCTTTGCCGTGGTCGCGGATGAAGTGCGTGCGCTGGCGCGGCGTACCCGGCAGTCTACCGAGCAGATCGAGACCCTGGTCGCCAGCTTGCGCGGTAATGCCCAGCAGTCGGTGGCGCAGATTCGCGGCAGTACCGAGTTGGTGCGTTTAGCGGTGGCTGATGCGTTGCAGACCGAAAGCGCGCTGGGCAGCATTGCGGCAGCGGTGTCATTGATCCAGCAGATGAACCAGCAGATTGCCGCTGCGGCCGAGCAGCAGAGCTCGGTGGCCGAAGAGATCAGCCGCAGCGTCACGCAGATCCGCGGCAGTGCCGATCAGGCGGCGTTGGCGATGCAGGACAATGCCCGGTCGAGTGTCGCGCTGGCGCAGCTGGGTACCGACCTGAAGGGGATGGTGGGGCATTTCAGGCTTTAGGTGCCTGGCGTGGGATTTTCGTTGGTGTTGAGATCGAGCGCCGCCCGCGCGGCGCTTCGCGGGGCAAGCCCGCTCCCACATTTGTTGCAACGTGCCGAACCTGACAGGCCATGGTTGCCAGCCTTGGTGGGCTGGCTGGATTTCTGAGTTGGCACTGTTGCCGCCTTTCCTGTCTCAAGCCATGCACCAAGGCTGACAACGCTTCTCCCACAGGCATGGTCACGTTGCAACAAATGTGGGAGCGGGCTTGCCCCGCGAAGCGCCGCGCGGGCGGCGCTCGATCTCAACCCCACCCCAATCTATCGTCATACCCTACGTGGGTTCAAAATCACCAAGGCCAGCACCCCCGCCACAATCCCCCAGAACGCCGAGCCGATCGAGAACAAGGTCAGGCCCGAAGCGGTAACCATGAAGGTAATCAATGCCGCCTCTCGCTCACGTGCCTCGCTCATGGCCACGGTCAGCCCGTTCATGATCGAGCCGAACAGCGCCAGCGCCGCAATCGACAGCACCAGCTCTTTAGGTAACGCCGCAAACAGCGCCGCCAAGGTCGCGCCGAACACCCCGGCAATACCGTAGAAAATCCCGCACCACACCGCCGCGGTATAACGCTTGGCCGGGTCTTCATGGGCATGCGGCCCGGTGCAGATCGCCGCGCTGATCGCCGCCAGGTTGACCCCGTGCGAGCCAAACGGTGCCAGCAGCAGCGAGGCAAGGCCGGTGGCCGAGATTAGCGGCGAAGCAGGCACCTGGTAGCCGTCCGCACGCAGCACGGCCACACCCGGCATGTTCTGCGAGGTCATCGCCACCACGAACAGCGGAATGCCAATGCTGATGGTCGCCGCCAGCGAGAAGCTTGGCGTAGTCCATACTGGCGTGGCCGCTTCCAGGCGGAAGCCGCTGAAGTCCAGCAGACCCAAGGCGCCGGACAGCGCCGTGCCCACCAGCAGCGCGACCAGCACGCAATAGCGCGGCGACAGGCGCTTGACCAGCAGGTAGCTGAAGAACATGCCAAGTACCAGCAAGGTGCGGTGCTGGGCGGCAACGAAGATTTCGCTGCCGATCTTGAACAGGATGCCCGCCAGCAGCGCCGAGGCCAGCGAGGCCGGGATGCGTTTGACCAGGCGTTCGAAGCTGCCAGTCAGGCCACAGACCAGCACCAGCACGGCGCAGGTGATATAGGCGCCGATCGCCTCGCCATAGCTGACCCCGCCCAGGCTGGTGATCAGCAAGGCGGCGCCGGGGGTGGACCACGCCACGGTGATCGGCGTGCGGTAACGCAGCGACAGGCCGATGCTGCACACCGCCATGCCGATCGACAACGCCCAGATCCATGACGAAATCTGCGCGCTGGTCAGCCCGGCTGCCTGGCCGGCCTGGAACATCAGCACCAGAGAGCTGGTATAGCCGGTGAGCATGGCGATAAAGCCGGCGACCACCGCCGACGGGGAGCTATCTGCCAGGGGCCGCAGGCGTGCGGAAGTGGCTTCGATCATGAACAAAATCCTTGTAAAGGTGTAAGCAGTTTTTTCAGACTACAGCGAGCAGGGTTGATCCTTGCCATACAGCGACCATTGCTTTTAGCCGTACAGTCGCCAACTATTGGGCGCAAATGCAGAACTGCACAGGCAGCCACAAGAATGGTGCCCGCTTTTGTAGGAGCAGCCTTGTGCTGCGAAGAGGCCGTTTCAGCCCATGCAGGTGCTGCGCCTGTAACGGCCTCTTCGCAGCACAAGGCTGCTCCTACAGGGCAAGGCCAGATCTTTGGCATAGAGGGGGAGAGGGGGAGAGGGGCGATGTACAAGGTCTATGGCGACTACCAGTCGGGCAACTGCTACAAGGTCAAGCTGATGTTGAGCCTGCTGGGCCTGCCGTATGGATGGCACCCGGTGGACATCCTCAAGGGTGAGACCGAAACGCCCGAATTCCTGGCGATGAACCCCAACGGCAAGGTGCCGGTGCTGGAGCTGGAAGACGGCAGCTATCTGTGGGAGTCCAATGCCATTCTCAACTTCCTGGCCGATGGCAGCGAATTCCTGCCCACCGAGCCACGCCTGCGCACCCAGGTGTTGCAGTGGCAGTTTTTCGAGCAGTACAGCCATGAGCCGTATATTGCCGTGGCGCGTTTCATCCAGTTCTACCTGGGGTTACCGGACGAGCGCCTGGAGGAGTACCGCAAGCTGCACAAGGGGGGTTACAAGGCACTGAGGGTGATGGAGCGGCAGCTGCAGATGACGCCGTATCTGGTCGGCGAGCAGTATTCGATTGCCGATGTGGCGTTGTATGCCTACACCCATGTGGCGCAGCAGGGCGGGTTCGATCTGGCCGACTACCCGGCAGTGAGGGCCTGGCTGGAGCGGGTCAGCAGCCACCCGCGGCATGTGCCGATGGTGGGCTGATCTTTAGCCTGTACCGGCCTCTTCGCGGGTAAACCCGCTCCCACAGGGAAATCACAGGGCCTGAGGGCAGCGGAGTACCTGTGGGAGCGGGTTTACCCGCGAAAGGGCCAGTACAGGCCACCTGCAAACGGTCAGGCCGACGCGAACCGCTCATCCAGGTAGGCAATGATGGCCTTGGACTCATACATCCAGGTCACCTTGCCCGCCTCTTCGATGCGCAGGCACGGCACTTTCACCCGGCCGCCACCTTCCTGCAGGGCCTGGCGGTGCACCGGATCGTTTTTGGCATCGCGCAGCGCCACCGGCACGTTCAACCGGTGCAGGGTGCGGCGGGTCTTGACGCAGAACGGGCAGGCGTGGAACTGGTACAGCGCCAGGCCCTTGGCCGCTTGCTCGACGCGGGCCTGGGCGGCGGCGTCGCGCTTGCGCTTGGCCGGGCGGCTAATCCAGTCGCCGAAGACGATGAGCTGGCCGAGGCCAACCCGCAGGGCTTTGACGATCATGGGCAACTCCTGAAATGAAAAAGCCGACCCGGCAGGGTCGGCTTGGGGTCAGCAGCCAATCACTTGATCAGGCTGAGGAACTCGCTGCGGGTGGCGGCGTTTTCGCGGAACTCACCCAGCATCACCGAGGTGATCATGGTCGAGTTCTGCTTCTCGACACCGCGCATCATCATGCACATGTGCTTGGCTTCGATGACCACGGCCACACCGGCGGCACCGGTTACCTGCTGCACCGCCTCGGCAATCTGGCGGCTGAGGTTTTCCTGGATTTGCAGGCGGCGGGCGTACATGTCGACGATGCGTGCCACCTTCGACAGGCCCAGTACCTTGCCCTTGGGCAAGTAGGCCACGTGCGCCTTGCCGATGAACGGCAGCATGTGGTGTTCGCACATCGAATACAGCTCGATGTCCCGGACCAGCACCATTTCGCTGTTGTCAGAGCTGAACAGCGCGTTGTTGGTGACTTCTTCCAGTGTTTGTTCATAACCGCGGCAAAGGTACTTCATCGCCTTTGCAGCCCGCTTGGGCGTGTCGAGCAGGCCCTCACGGGAGACGTCCTCGCCAATCTGGCTGAGGATCTCGGTGTAGTTCTGTTCCAGGGACATGGATCTACCTGTGGGAAAAAATCGCAAAAACGAAGGGTACGGCGGTGAGGGCGGCGCTGCAAGCGCGGCGTTACTCGTCGCGGCCTTCGAGCATGGTTCGCTTGAGCATCACATACACCGCGCCGGTGCCGCCGTGGCGGGCGTTGCACGAGGCAAAACCGAGCACCTGCGGGTGCTGGCGCAGCCAGGTGTTGACGTGGCTCTTGATCATCGGGCGCTTGCCGTCCAGGCGCGCGGCCTTGCCGTGGGTAACCCGCACGCAGCGCACTTCCAGTTTGGTGGCTTCGGCGATGAAGTCCCACAGGGTTTCGCGGGCCTTTTCCACGGTCATGCCATGCAGGTCGAGGCTGCCCTCGAACGGGATCTGCCCCTGCTTCAGCTTGCGCAACTGGCCTTCCTGCACGCCATCACGGCGCCACAGCAGCTCGTCTTCGGCGCCAACGTCGATGACGAACTGGTCGGACATGCCGTCGATCACCAGCGCCTTGTCACTGCGCACGGTCGCCGCCTGGCGCAGGCCGGCCAGCTGCTGGCGGTCGGCCTTGGGCTTGCCGACTTCGGCGCGGTCGTGCCTGATCGGTTTGACACCGCGCACTTCGGCCTTGAACAGGGAAAAATCGTCGTCTTGCATGATGCCTCCACGTGGGCGGCGTAGTTTACGCGACTGTGGGGCCTTGTGCAGCCTGTGCGGGCCCTTCGCGGGTAAACCCGCTCCCGCAAGGACCGCGTCAGCAGCGCCTCAATCGTGTTTTTTCATCAGGTGCGGCGACAGGTTCAGCTCCCGCCCACGGCGCAGGCGAATGCGGCTGCGCCGCCAGAAGCGCACGCCCAGCCACAACAGTAGCAAGCCGGCCCCGGTGAGGATGCTGGCCAGCGGTTTGTTGGCATTGAGTTCCGCCAGGGCAGGGTAGTTGCCCAGCAGGCCGGCCACGCCGGCCATCGCCAGCAGCACGCCAAGGGTTGCCAGCAGGGCCGACAGGCCGGCCGCCAGGCGGGCGCCCCAGTTACGCGGTTCGCGCGGGCGCAGGCGCTTGGCGTCGAAACTGCCTTTGAGCTTCATTCCGCTCTCCTTTGTGGATATCCGGAATTCGACCTGGGGCCGCCCATCGGGTTCCGCCCGGCTGCCGGGCGGTCGTGCCCAGCCGCTTAGATCAGGCTGGCGGTGGGGGCCACGCAAGCGAAGTTGTCGGCCATCACGGCCATTTCGCACTGGTGGATCTGCGCGGCCGGGATCACTCCATCCTTGAATGCCAGGTCGCGAGTCGCCGAGGCATCTTCAACCAGGGTGCAGCGATAACCATAGTCCTTGGCGCGGCGTACGGTGGTGCTGACGCTGGAGTGGCTCATGAAGCCGCAAACGATCAGGTCCAGGTGGCCCAGCGCCTGCAGCGTCTCATGCAGCTGGGTGTTCTTGAATGCGTTGGGCATGCGTTTTTCGATGACGATTTCACCTTCCAGCGGCTCCAGCCCCGGAATGAACTGGCCGGCCGGCCCTTGTGGGTCGAAGCGGCCACCGACAGTGCCCAGGTGGCGAACATGGATGATCGGACGGCCGCTCTTGCGCGCGGCGTCGAGCAACCTGGCGATGTTGGCCACGGCCTCGTCCATGCCCGACAGCGCCAGGGGCCCGCTGAGGTACTCCTTCTGCGCATCGATGATGATCAGGCTGGCGTGGCTCAGCTTGGCCGGCGGGTAGTCGCGGCCAGTGAGGCGGAACATCGTGGTTGGAACGGACATCAAGGGCTCCTTGGATAGGGCTTTTGTATACCTATTGTCCCCTGCCTTGGCGCCAATGGGAATGGTTGACAACGCAAGCGGCATGGTTACTGGCTTGTGGCTAGCCATTGGGCAGGTCAAAGGAACAAATGTACGGGTGGGGCTGTTAGACTTTGGTCCGGTCTGAATTAGGAGTACCCCGTGATCACATCCCGTCTGCGCACGCTGCGCGACTACATCCGCTGGGCGGTCAGCCGCTTCCACGAGCACGACCTGTTCTTCGGCCACGGTGCCGACAACGCCTGGGACGAGGCCCGCCTGCTGGTACTGGGGGCGGTGCACCTGCCGTGGGAAGTAGCCGACAGCTATCTGGACTGCATGCTAGAGGACGATGAGCGGGTACGCCTGCAGCACCTGCTGAAGCGCCGTATCGAAGAACGCGTGCCGGCCGCCTACCTGCTGGGCGAAGCCTGGTTCTGCGGCATGTCGTTTATCGTTGACGAGCGCGTGCTGGTGCCGCGTTCGCCGATTGGCGAGCTGATCGAGAAGCGCTTCGAACCATGGCTGGCGAGCGAGCCGGCGCGCATCCTCGACCTGTGCACCGGTTCTGGCTGCATCGGCATCGTTGCCGCTGACGTGTTCCCCGAGGCCGAGGTGGTGCTGGCCGACCTGTCGTTCGATGCGCTCGAAGTGGCCAACCAGAACATCGAGCGCCACGGCCTGGACGGGCGCGTGTACACCGTGCAGGGCGACGGTTTTGGCGGTTTGCCGGGGCAGCGTTTCGACCTGATCCTGTCCAACCCGCCGTATGTCGATGCCGAGGACTTCGACGACATGCCGGCCGAGTACCACCACGAACCCGAGTTGGGCCTGGCCTGCGGCAACGATGGCCTGGACCTGGTGCGGCGCATGCTGGCCGAAGCGGCGGACCACCTGACCGACAAGGGCTTGCTGATTGTCGAGGTGGGTAACAGCCAGGTGCATGTCGAGGCGCTGTACCCCGAGGTGGACTTTGCCTGGCTGGAATTCGAGCGCGGCGGGCATGGGGTGTTCATGCTGACTGCCGAGCAGTGCCGCCAGCATCAGGAACTGTTCAAGGCCCGCGTCTGATTCCAGGGCCTCTTCGCGGGTAAACCCGCTCCTACAGGTATGGCGTTGCCCTCAGGTGCGACGCGGTCCCTGTGGGAGCGGGTTTACCCGCGAAGCAGGCAACGCGGTGTCAGCGCGTGGCAATCCAGATCAGCAACCCCGCCTGGAACACTGCAAACGCCACCAGGCAAGTAATGGTAAAGCGCAACCCGCTGTCTTCACGCTGGTACTTGGCCACCCGCTCATCGCGCTCACGCAGTTGCCCTTCCTTCTCCTGCAACTGCTGGTCAGCCTGCTGCAGCAGGCTGGCAGCATCCAGTATCTCCACCCGCTGCAAGCGCTCGCTGTTCCACGCGCCCTTGAGCTGGCCCACCGTCATTTCCACGGTACGGCCCTTGAGGTGCTGGCTGTCCTCGTACTCCACCTCGATACCCACCCCGCGCAGGCAGTGATCCCGGCGCAGACGCGAGTCTTCGTTCAGCGCATCCTTGCTCGGCAACGCCATGCCCTCGACCCGGTAGTGCGACCACTTGCGCTGCAGCCACTGCGCTGCCTGGGCCAGCAGGAAGCGGCCGATGCCACGGTTCAACGGTTCCAGGTGCAGGCCATGTCCACCGCCGATGCGCACCAGGCGTTCGGTATGGTCGACGCGGATGTCCAGACGGTTCTGCTCCTTGTGTACCATCTGGCCCGGAAGTTTGATTTCCATGCGCAGCAGGCTGTGAGCCTTGTCGTGGCGCTCGGCATAGCCGAACTGCACAAAGCGCAGCGGCCGTGCGCCGGTGCTGCGGTCGGTGGGCAGGGCGGCCAGGCGCAGCAGCTGGAAATGTTCGGCGGTCAGCTCGGCCCAAGGAAGGGCAGGGCTTTCCTGAGGTTCTTCGGCCGGCTCTGCGGCGACGGGGGTGGTTGTCATCAGGGCTTGTCCTCGGCTATGCCCGCTGTATCGGCAGGCGTGTCCGAGACCTGAGCCCGTTTACCTCACGCCGAAGGCAAATGCTGGATGAACGTCACAATCCGTTCACCCAGCTCTCGCGCCAGCGGCAGTTCGGGGTTGAGGTAGCTGTCGCGCTGCTGGCTCATCGCCCTGGGGCTGATGCGCAGCATGTGGTTCATGCCATCGATCAGCACCAGCTGCGCATCCGGCTTGGCCGCCTTCAGCCGTTCGGCGTCGACTACGCCCACCTGCACGTCGTTGCGCCCCTGCACGATCAGTGCGGGCATGGACAGGCGGGCAAAGGCCGCCGCCGGGTTCTGTTGGAACAGCGAAATCAGGTAGGGCTGCACGCTGGGACGGAACACCTGGCGCAGCGGCGCCGGCACCTCCAGGCTGGTCTGCCCGGCCTGCAGGCGGTCGAGCAGGGCGCTGCCACCGGCCAGTTGTGCCGGCGGCAGGCGCTGGGCCAGCTGTTCGCGCAGCACCTCGGCCAGCGGCCGGCCGCTGCCGGCCAGGGTGATCACCGCGCTGGCGCCTGCCTGCTCGGCGGCCAGGCTGGCGATCAGTGCGCCCTCACTGTGGCCGATCAGGATCAGCGGGCCAAAGCGCGGGTCGGCCTTGAGCTTGTGGCTCCAGGCGACCACATCGGCCACGTAGCGCTCCACGCTGAGGTCACGCTCGTCCGGCGTGGCCGGCTGGCTGGCGGCCACCCCGCGCTTGTCGTAGCGCACGCTGGCGATGTGCTCGTTGGCCAGCAGCAGGGCCAGGCGCTTGAGGTTGTCGACCCGGCCTGATGCCGGGTTGTTGCCGTCACGGTCGGTTGGGCCGGAGCCGGCGATGATCAGCACTACCGGTGGTGGGGTGGCCTGTTGCGGCAGCAGCAGGCTGCCGTGCAGCACGCCCTGGCCGGTGTCGAGGTCGATCGGGCGTTGCAGCACGGTGGGGGCGGCCTGGGCCAGGCCGGTACACAGCAGGAAGAACAGGGCGACTAGGCGCGACATCATGCGGTACTACATGGGGAGATGAGGGTTTGACCCAGTGTTCGTGGGAAGGTTCGAAGGGGAGGTTGCCTGTGCTGGCCTCTTCGCGGGTAAACCCGCTCCCACAGGTACAGCACAATTTTCGCATCTTGTGATGACCCTGTGGGAGCGGGTTTACCCGCGAAGAGGCCAGCACAGGCGATCAATCCATCTGTATACTGCCGCTTTCGTTCACTTCAGGCAGATCTCGCGGAGCGTCCATGTCCGGCAATACCTACGGCAAGCTGTTCACTGTCACCACCGCTGGCGAGAGCCATGGCCCGGCGTTGGTCGCCATTGTCGATGGATGCCCACCGGGCCTGGAAATTTCCCTCGCCGACCTGCAGCACGACCTTGACCGGCGCAAGCCTGGCACCAGCCGCCACACCACCCAGCGTCAGGAAGCCGACGAGGTGGAAATCCTCTCCGGGGTGTTCGAAGGCCGCACCACCGGCTGTTCGATCGGCTTGCTGATCCGCAACACCGACCAGAAGTCCAAGGACTACTCGGCGATCAAGGACCTGTTCCGCCCGGCCCACGCCGACTACACCTACCACCACAAGTACGGCATCCGCGACTACCGCGGCGGTGGCCGCAGCTCGGCCCGTGAAACTGCCATGCGCGTGGCTGCCGGTGCCATCGCCAGGAAGTACCTGGCCACCCAGGGCATCACCGTGCGCGGCTACATGAGCCAGCTGGGCCCGATCGAAATCCCGTTCAAGTCCTGGGAGTCGGTGGAGCAGAACGCTTTCTTCAGCCCTGACCCGGGCAAAGTGCCGGAGCTGGAGGCCTACATGGACCAGCTGCGCCGTGACCAGGACTCGGTGGGTGCCAAGATCACCGTGGTCGCCGAAGGCGTGATGCCGGGCCTGGGCGAGCCGATCTTCGACCGCCTCGACGCCGAACTGGCCCACGCGTTGATGAGCATCAACGCGGTCAAGGGCGTGGAAATCGGCGCCGGCTTCGCCAGCGTGGCCCAGCGCGGCACCGAGCACCGTGACGAGCTGACCCCGGAAGGCTTCCTCAGCAACAACGCTGGCGGCATCCTCGGCGGTATTTCTTCGGGCCAGCCGATCGTTGCCCACCTGGCGTTGAAGCCCACCTCCAGCATCACCACCCCGGGCCGCTCCATCGACATCGACGGCAACCCGGTGGACGTCATCACCAAAGGCCGCCACGACCCGTGCGTGGGCATCCGCGCCACGCCGATCGCCGAGGCGATGATGGCCATCGTGCTGATGGACCACCTGCTGCGCCACCGTGCGCAGAATGCCGATGTGAAAGTGAATACCCCGGTGCTGGGCCAGCTCTGATTCGCCAGTACCGGCCTCTTCGCGGGTAAACCCCCCACGGGAATATCACTGGGCCTGAGGGCAGTGAGGTACCTGTGGGGTTTACCCGCGAAGAGGCTGGCACAGGTCCCCACAAGGCCACCCCATGCAACCAATCCCCTACTGGCGCCTGTCCAGCTTCTACCTGTTCTACTTCGCCCTGCTCGGTTCCACCGCCCCGTTCCTGGCGCTGTACTTCGACCACCTGGGCTTCTCCCCGGCGCGCATCGGCGAGCTGGTTGCCATCCCCATGCTCATGCGCTGCGTCGCCCCCAACCTGTGGGGCTGGCTGGGTGACCGCACCGGCCAGCGCCTGTTGATCGTGCGCCTGGGCGCATTGTCGACCCTGGCTACCTTCGCCCTGATCTTCCTTGGCAAAAGCTACGCCTGGCTGGCGCTGGTCATGGCCCTGCACGCGTTCTTCTGGCATGCGGTGCTGCCGCAGTTCGAGGTCATTACCCTGGCCCACCTGCACGGGCAAACCGCGCGCTACAGCCAGGTGCGCCTGTGGGGCTCGATCGGCTTCATCCTCACCGTGGTCGGCCTGGGCCGGCTGTTCGAGTGGCTGAGCCTGGATATTTACCCGGTGGCGCTGGTCACCATCATGGCCGGCATCGTCGCCGCCAGCCTGTGGGTACCCAATGCCCAGCCGGTGGAACAGGGCGAGCGCAGCGGCGCGGGCGGCTTCCTGCAGCAGCTGCGGGCGCCCGGGGTGATCGCGTTCTACGCCTGCGTGGCACTGATGCAGCTCAGCCACGGGCCGTACTACACCTTCCTCACCCTGCACCTGGAACACCTGGGCTATGCCCGTGGTGCCATTGGCCTGCTGTGGGCCCTGGGGGTGGTGGCCGAAGTACTGGTGTTCATGGGCATGAGCCGCATCTTCGCGCGCTTTTCGGTGCAGCGGGTACTGCTGGCCAGCTTCGTGCTGGCGGCGCTGCGCTGGCTGTTGCTGGGCAACCTGGCCGGTGAGCCGGCGGTGCTGGTGTTCGCCCAGGTACTGCACGCGGCCACCTTCGGCTGCTTCCATGCCGCCAGCATCGCTTTCGTCCAGGCCAGTTTCGGCGCTCGCCAACAGGGCCAGGGCCAAGCGCTGTATGCGGCGCTGTCGGGCACTGGCGGTGCGCTGGGGGCGTTGTATTCAGGCTACAGCTGGAAACTGCTGGGGCCCACCTTCACCTTTGGTATGGCCAGTGCCGCAGCCCTGGTTGCAGCCGTTATCATTGCCCTTTGTTCGCAACCGACCAGGACCCGCCCCTGATGAGCATTCTCAGCGTTTTCCACACCTCCAGCCCGGAACTGCCGAACAAGGTGCTGACGCACCACGACGACATCGCCGCCACCCTGGCCGAGCAGGGGGCGCGCTTTGCCCATGCCGAGCATGGCCTGCGGGTGCGCCCGGGCACGGCCCAGGACGAGGTACTGGGCGCCTGCCGTGGGTACCTGGACCAGTTGATGACGGCGCATGGCAGCAAGGCCTTCGTGGTGCTCAACCGTGACGGTGAGGCCCCGGCACAGGTAGATGTGCGCGATGAGCATGTGCATGACGCCGACGAGGTGTTTGCCGTGGTCAGCGGGCGGGCGCAGGTTGGCCTGCGTTTAGGGGATTGGGTGTATTCGGTGCTCTGTGAGAAGGGGGACCAGTTGGTGGTACCGGCAGGGACTCGGCGCTGGGTCGAGCTGGGCGATGCACCGTTTTGCCTGGCGTTGCGGTTGTATGGCAGCGAGCAGGGGATACAGCCGAAGTTTACCGGGGATGTGACTGCGCGGGCGTTTCTGGGCATTGATGAGTTGTGATGGCTTTGCCGGCCTCTTCGCAGCACAAGGCTGCTCCTGCAGGGCCCGCGCCAGCCTCAGCTTTGCGCTGTACTTGTAGGAGCAGCCTTGCGCTGCGAAGAGGCCAGATCAGCCAACACAAAACTCAGCGATAAGTCGGCAAGGCAAACCGCTGCTGGCTTTGCAGCATCGAAATCACCGGCAATTCACTGGCCTGCTCGGCCAGATCCCGGCGAATTGCACTGATCGCCCATGAAAGCTGCTCGGCACTGTGCAGTTGCGCATAGGTCAGCACCCGGCGGGTAACCTTGCCATCAGCAGCGCGCAGGGTCAGTAGCACACCGCCGTCGGGGCGGGCCTGGGTATTTACCTGGTAGGCCGAAAATACCGAAACGAACTTTTCCTGGATGAGGTCCATATCAACTCCTGGCTGTTGCGTGGCAGACATGAGTTGATGGTTGCAGTGACCGTGCCAGTATGTTTTTTTGAAAAAAATATTTAAATTCAGTCGGTTACGTCAATCCTTCCGAAACGCCGTCGTGCAACCTGCACGGTCGTGCATTTTGCACAGTGCATATTGCATGACCCGCGGCCAGCTATCGGCCCGATAGAATCTGAACCTTTGACCCGGCCGCCTTGCCTGACAAAGACTTGGGCAACGATTTCTGCCAGGAGGTTCCAGATGTCCAGCCAACCCACGCCCGCCGCCATGACCGACGACGAAACCGCCGCCTTCGCCGAGCAGGTGTTCGAACGTGCCCGCCGGGGCGATGCCGAGATGCTCGGGCGTCTGCTTGCCAGCGGCCTGCCGGCTAACCTGCGCAACCACAAGGGCGACACCCTGCTGATGCTGGCCAGCTACCACGGCCACCACGATGCCGTGCGCGTGCTGCTGGCGCACGGCGCCGATCCACTGATTGCCAACGATAATGGCCAGCTGCCCATCGCTGGTGCCGCGTTCAAGGGGGATCTGGCCATGATCCGCCTGTTGCTGGAGCACGGCGTGCCGGTGGACGCCGCCGCGCAGGATGGCCGCACTGCGCTGATGCTGGCGGCTATGTTCAACCGTGGCGAAATCCTCGACTACCTGCTGGCCCAGGGCGCCGACCCGACCCGCCAGGATGCCCGCGGTGCCACCGCACTGATGGCGGCGCAAACCATGGGTGCCGTGGACGCCGCAGCACGCCTGCAAGCGCTGGCCGGCTAACCGCAAGGGGGCATTTGCGGCTATCCTTGGCGACTTTTCACCCGTCGCAGGCCCCCTTTCATGAAAACTCAGTTGCTCGAATTCATCAGCCTCATTGGCGCTGGCTGCATGCGCGAGGAAGACATCGAGCGCATCGCCGACGAGGCCGCCCAGGCCTACGCCGATCCCGCTGCCTTCCTGGCCGCCAACCCCGACATCAACTACGACGACAGCTTCCCCATCCCGCTGGGCGAATGGGTGGTGCTGGGCAGCCTGCCGGACACAGTGGTGTTCCAGGCCGACAGCTACCAGGACCTGTTCCAGCAGATCGCCGATTCGTTCGACCAGAACGTGCCGCTCACCCTCAAGCCCAAGCAACTGGCCCGCACCGAGCCGCTGACCGCGCTCAATCGCATCCAGGTGCAGATGGGCGCGTTGAACAAAGAGGCCGGTGGTTATGTGCTGCTCAACTTCAGTCAGTTGCTGGATGACGAGTTGCAGATGGTGATGGTGGGGCAGAACGACCTGGCGCGGGTGCTGGAGCTGGGGGCAGAGGTGGGGATCAAGGTCGAGCCGGCCCTGGAAGCCCTGAAGGTCGCCATACACATCTGATTTCAGCGTTTGCTTCTTCGCGGGTAAACCCGCTCCCACAGGGATATCACTCCCCTCAAGCCCAGTGATATCCCTGTGGGAGCGGGTTTACCCGCGAAGAGGCCTGCACAGGCAGCTTCAAGCATCAGCCCAGCGCGGTATCGAGGAACATCATCACCGCAAACCCACCCATCAACCCCAGGGTCGCCGCTGTCTGGTGCCCATTGCGGTGGGTTTCGGGTATCACCTCGTGGCTAACCACAAAGATCATCGCCCCCGCCGCCAGCCCCATGCTCACCGGGTAGGCCAAGGCAAAGCCGGTCGAGATCCCCAGGCCGATCACCGCGCCCAGCGGCTCCATCAGCCCCGACCCGATCGCCACCAGCGCAGCCTTCAGGTTCGACAGCCCGGTAGCGCGCAAGGCCAGCGCCACGGCCAGCCCCTCGGGGATGTCCTGGATGGCGATGGCGCTGGTCAACGGCAGGCCGATGTTCATGTCGCCATTGGCAAAGCTTACGCCAATGGCCATGCCCTCAGGCAGGTTGTGCAGGGTAATAGCCAGCACGAACAGCCACACGCGGCTGATGCGCTCGGCCTCTGGGCCACATGGGCCGGTGCTTTCGTGTTCATGTGGGGTGAAGCGGTCCAGGCCCAGCATCAGCAGCACGCCCAGGCCCATGCCCAGCACCACGGTAAAGGCCGCGGCCGGGCCGTTGCCGGTAATTTCGCGGGCGGCATCCAGGCCCGGCAGAATCAGCGAGAACGAACTGGCCGCCAGCATCATGCCGGCGGCAAAACCCAGCATCACATCCTGGGTGCGCGCCTGGACATCACGCAGCACCACCGCCAGTACCGCGCCCAGCGCCGTGGCGCCAAAGCCGGACAACCCGCCCAGCATGGCAAGGTGCAGGTTGTCGGCGTGGTCGCCGTTCACCGCGTTCCACAGGCTGGCGGCTAGCAATAGCATCACTGCCAGCAGGCTGAGCCCAAGGCCGGCGCTGAGCCAGGGGGTGTTCACAGCCTGTTGGCGCCAGGCATGCAGCAGTGAGGGTGGAGCGGCGCTTTGGGTCTGGGCGGGTGGCATGCGAACCTCGAATCAGTGGATACCGGCAGTCTACTCAGGGACCTGGGCCAACCGCCAAGGATTCCCTTCTATTGCCTTGATAGCTGACTATGCTGTGCAGCAAAGCCTTTGACAGGAGTTTTGGCATGGGGTCGACGTTCAACAGCCTGGTCGGGCTGATCATCCTGGCGCTGGATATCTGGGCCATCCTCAATGTGATCAAGAGCGGCAGCGAAGTGGGCATCAAGGTCTTGTGGATCTTGCTGATCGCCTTGCTGCCGGTGGTGGGCCTGGTGATCTGGGCGATTGCCGGGCCGCGGGGGGATGTGCGGATCTGAATGTCTGTACCGGCCTCTACCCGGGTTTATCCGCGAAGAGGCCAGTACAGACAAAACCGGCAACACCCCCGTGACAAAATTTTCACATTGGTTTAAACAGAATCCGCACCCGCACAATGCTGCGTTGGTCTAGCGCCACCGCCATCTCCGCAAACCGTAATCCTAGGACCTTCCCATTCATGGCTAACCCGGACGCCTTGAAGCTACGGGGCGCGCGAGCGTCGTTCTCGCCGACCCTGAAATCCCACCTGGCCTACACGCTGCTCAGCGGCCTGGTGATCATGCTGATGCTCAGCCTCGTTCGCCTGGCGTTGCTGGTCTACAACAGCGACATGATCGGTGATACCCCCAGCGCGACCGTCGCAGAAGGCTTCCTCAACGGCTTGCGCTTCGATTTGCGGGTGGTGGTGTACATCAGCATTCCGCTGCTGCTGGCCATCCTCAGCCCCTGGGCCATGGCCCGGCGTGGCCTGTTCCGTTTCTGGTTGACCATCACCTCGAGCGTGGTGATGTTCCTCGGCCTGATGGAAATGGACTTCTATCGCGAATTCCACCAGCGCCTCAACGGCCTGGTATTCCAGTACATCAAGGAAGACCCGAAAACGGTACTGAGCATGCTCTGGTACGGCTTCCCGGTGGTGCGCTACCTGCTGGCCTGGTTGTTCGGCACCTGGCTGCTGAGCCTGCTGTTCAAGGGCATCGATCGCATGACCCGTGGCAAGGGCGCCGGCGAGGTGACCCTGCAGCGCCGCGCGGCGCCGTGGTACAACCGCCTGGCGGTGTTCATGGTGATCCTGCTGGTGGCCGTGGTCGCCGCCCGTGGCACCTTGCGCCAGGGCCCGCCGATGCGCTGGGGGGATGCCTTCACCACTGAATCCAACTTCGTCAACCAGCTGGGCCTGAACGGCACCCTGACCCTGATCGATGCCGCCAAGAGCCGCTTCGGCGAGGACCGCGCCAACATCTGGAAGCCGGTGCTGGAGCAGGATGTGGCCACGCAGAGCGTGCGCGAGCAACTGCTGACCGCCAACGACACCCTGGTCGATGCCGACGAGGCCGCCATCCGCCGCGACTTCGTGCCGCCGGCCGAGCGCACCTTGCCGATCAAGAACGTGGTGGTGATCCTGATGGAAAGCTTCGCCGGCCACTCGGTCGGCGCGCTGGGCAGCCCCAACAACATCACCCCGTACTTCGACAAGCTGGCCAAAGAGGGCCTGCTGTTCGACCGCTTCTTCTCCAACGGCACCCATACCCACCAGGGTATGTTCGCCACCATGGCCTGCTTCCCCAACCTGCCAGGCTTCGAATACCTGATGCAGACCCCGGAAGGCGGCCACAAGCTGTCCGGGCTGCCGGCCTTGCTCAGCGCTCGCGATTACGACGATGTGTACGTCTACAACGGCGACTTTGCCTGGGACAACCAGTCCGGCTTCTTTGGCAACCAGGGCATGACCACCTTCATTGGCCGTAACGACTTCGTCAATCCGGTGTTCTCCGACCCGACCTGGGGCGTATCCGACCAGGACATGTTCGACCGTGGCGCCGAAGAGCTGGCCAGGCACGACGGCAAGAAGCCGATCTACGCGCTGCTGCAAACCTTGTCCAACCACACTCCGTATGCGTTGCCCAAGGACCTGCCGGTAGAACCGGTGACCGGCCAGGGCCGCCTGGACGAGCACCTGACTGCCATGCGTTATTCGGACTGGGCGTTGGGGCAGTTCTTCGAGAAAGCGCGCAAGGAGCCGTACTTCAAGGAAACCCTGTTCGTCATCGTGGGCGACCATGGCTTTGGCAACCACCAGCAGGTCACCGAGCTGGACCTGGGCCGCTTCAACGTGCCGCTGCTGCTGATTGCCCCGGGCATCCAGGAGAAGTTCGGTGCGGTCAACCACACCGTGGGCACCCAGGTCGACATCGTGCCGACCATCATGGGCCGCCTGGGTGGCCAGGCCCGTCACCAGTGCTGGGGCCGCGACCTGCTCAACCTGCCTGAGGGTGACCAGGGCGTGGGCATGATCAAGCCATCGGGCAGCGAGCAGATCGTTGGCCTGGTACAGGGCGACCGCATCCTGATCGAGTCCAAGGACATGACCCCGCGCATGTACCGCTACCAGCTGGGTAGCGAGTTCAAGGCCGAGTTGATCGAAAGCCCGGACCAGCCGGAGATGCTGAAGAAGCTGGAAGCGTATATCCAGACGGCAACCAAGAGCTTGCTGGATAACACGGCCGGTGTAGTGCACGGCACTCCAAAGTAGAAGCTGGATCGCCAGGTGGACCTGGGCCGTGTGGGAGCGGCCTTGTGCCGCGAAAGGGCTGCGCAGCAGCCCCAGTTCCAGTATCCATGCATAAATCGCCGGGGCCGCTTTGCGGCCCTTTCGCGACACAAGGCCGCTCCCACAAAAGCCGCACCGTTAGCAAGTCATCTGACTGAACATTCTCCCCGCCCCAAGGTCACTTGTTTCAGGCATCACACACCCGATGTTCGTTGACTGAGAGGGGCCGTTCAATGAAAGAGTGGGAAGTCATCTTTGCCGACCAGAAGGGCGTGCTCACCACCCTGACGCTGCGCGGCGAGCAGTGCCCCAGCGAGGAGGATGCCGCGCGGGCCATCCGTTCGCACCTGTTCCCGGTGATGGACGAACTGGACCTCAACGACTTCCAGGACCGCGCCATTTCCCCCACTGCACGCTGGCTCAAGGAGCAGACTGGCGTGACCATCACCAGTATCCACGAAACGCCCTGAACCACACGTTTGCGTGGTGCCATGGCAAGCACTACGCTGCATGAAGGTGCCAGCCCACTCTGCGGGTCAGCACTGCATCCCTTCGCGTCTTGCATCAGCTCGAACTGCCCGGCAGCTGCCGGCAGGTGCGTAGTGCACGGAAAGTCTATCCATCGCATTATTCAGGAGGACGTTTCATGAGCAGCCAGAACGACGATATCAGCAGCAACGTCCTGCGTCAGATGAAGGCAGGCGGTTTCGACTTCACACAGATCCACCCCATTGAGTTCTACGCCATATTCCCCGACGAAGCAGGGGCCCGCCGCGCGGCCAGGCAGTTTCGCGGCGAATCGCTGAATGCCCAGGTGAAGGAGTTGGGCGACGGTGCCTGGCATCTGGAGCTGAGCAAGGTCATGTATGCCACCCATGGCGGGATTGGCGACTTCGAAGAGGCCTTCGAGCAGATGGTGACACCCTATGGTGGTGAGGTGGAAGGGTGGGGGGTCAAGCAGGAGCGGCCCATAGCCTGATACTTTGGGAATTTGGGGCCGCTTTGCGGCCCCAAGGTTCTCAATGCCTGCGCCCAGCCATATGCGTCAAATAGGCCAGCAATTCATCCAGCTCCGGCTCACTCAAAACACTCTCTGCAAACCCCGGCATCTTCGCCTGCGGCCACCGCCGCAGGCTCTGCGGGTCACGAATCAGCTGGCGTAGATACTCAGGTCGAAAGTACTCGGTCGGGTTATGCGGCACATTCAAGTCCGGCCCCACCTGCGCATCACCCGCGCCGTTCAGCCTATGGCACGCCAGGCAATTCTGCTGGAACAGGGTAAAGCCCCGGCGTACCGGGCTGTCGGCCGGCAGCTTCGGATCGGGCAGCAGCGCCGGAAAACGCGCTTCGACAGAGGCCAGCTTGCGAATAGTGGAAATCTGGAACGGCCACTGCTCCGGGCGGATGCCGCTGGCCTGCGGTGCAGTCCACACCAGGTAGAACGGCCCCGCACTCGGTTTGCCCTGGGCCAGTGGTGGCCACGGCTGGCCTGGGTCCTCCACTGCCAGCCAGGCCTGTGCCGGCCCATGCTGTAACAGCGGCGCTGCGGGCATTTCGGCGGCAAAGCCGTCCAGCGCCACCGCCTGCAGATGGTCGCTGGCGCTCACGCCGTCCAGCAGCGCGGCCAGCGGCACCGCCCGATAGTGCATGAGCCGCTTGTAGGAAACGTCCTGCTCGATGCTGATGTCCCGGGCCAGCGGGTGGTCGAGCAGTTCGGCACTGCTCCACTGGCGCGTCGTGGCGCCCAGTTCAAGGTGCAGTTGCGCCGCCGACAGCGGCAGGCTCAGGAGGAACACTAACAGGGCAAGGCAGTTGCGCATGGGTAATCTCCGACCATCAAGGCCAGCAGGTTACCTGTGCGCTGCCTGTTGGCGCCACAGCGGCAGTCAGCCGAACAAACGTGTCAGGTTCGGCAGGATCAGCAGCAAAGTCGTGGCGAAGAGAATGAGCCCAGCTTGGCGAATTTTCGATTGTCTGAACATGGCGGACCGCCTTCTTGTTGTTATTCCTGAATACCCGTTGGCTTCCCTGTCGCGCTTCGGGTCGATCGCAGTAGCGTTGCGTGACGCCTGAACTGCCTGCCTCTTGAAAGTGGATATACAACCAACATTAGGGTGTGCGTCATCCATGTTTGAGAACCCTTTGTTCTAATGATCTGGTCCGTTGATTTCTGTTAGCTATGAGGCCAAGTGCCAGCCGGCTGGCATGCTCTCGCTAGACGGTGGCGCAAGTGCCAGCACGGCGCCGACGAAATGTGACCGTTCGTCAGTGCAGCCTACTTGCTTGTACGTGCCTTTCGCGTCAGTCTCTACAGCAGATTCCCACCCATGTCGTTCAGGACTACCCCTATGTCGTTACGCATCTGCATCCTTGAAACCGATGTCCTGCGACCGGAGTTGACGGCGCAGTACCAGGGCTACGGCAGGATGTTCGAGCAGCTCTTCTCGCGTCAGCCTATCGCCGCCGAATTTCGTGTGTACAACGTGATGAACGGCGATTACCCCGCCGACAACGAAGCATTCGATGCCTACCTGGTGACGGGCAGCAAGGCCGATTCGTTTGGTACCGACCCGTGGATCCAGACCCTCAAGGCCTACCTGCTGAAGCTGTATGAGCGTGGCGAGAAGCTATTGGGTGTGTGTTTCGGCCACCAGTTGCTGGCATTGACCCTGGGTGGCAAGGCCGAGCGTGCCGAACAGGGCTGGGGCGTGGGTATCCACCGTTATTCGCTGGCGGCCCATGCACCGTGGATGGACCCGGAGGTGTCGGAGCTGACCTTGCTGATCAGCCACCAGGACCAGGTGACCGAGCTGCCGGAAGGTGCCACGGTGATCGCCTCCAGCGATTTCTGCCCGAACGCGGCGTACCACATTCGTGACCAGGTGCTGTGCTTCCAGGGGCACCCGGAATTCGTGCACGACTACTCCCGCGCGCTGCTCGATGCGCGCCAGGAGCATCTGGGCGATGAGGTGTACCACAAGGCCGTGGCCAGCCTGGCCGCCGAGCATCAGGGCGACCTGGTGGGGGAGTGGATGTTGCGGTTTATCCAGCACCCGATCAGCAAGCACGACGCGGCGTGAGGGCCGGGGCCGCAAAGCGGCCCCTACAATCTCAAAGCCAGCCCGATTTCTTGAAGCTGGCATACAACCCGGTACAGCCCAGCCCAATTACCCCCAATACCCCGAAATACCCATAGTGCCATCCCAGCTCCGGCATGTTCTGGAAGTTCATCCCGTAAATCCCGGCAATTGCCGTGGGGAACGCCAGGATCGCCGCCCAGGCCGCGAACTTGCGCTGCACGATGCTCTGCCTTGACGATTCCAGCAGCATGCCGATCTCGATGGTCTGGCTGGCGATGTCGCGGATACCGGCCAGGTCTTCCATCTGCCGCGTCACGTGGATCTGCACATCACGGAAGTACGGGCGCATGTTCTTGTCGATGAACGGGAAACTCAGGCGCTGCAGTTCCTCGCTCACTTCCACCATCGGCGCCACGTAGCGGCGCAGGCGCAGGATGTCGCGGCGCAGACTGTGCAGGCGGCGGATATCGTCCTCCTGCAGCGAACCGCCAAGCACGCTCTGCTCCAGTTCTTCGATCTCGCCATGAATGGCCTCGCTGACCGGCTGGTAGTTCTCGGTGACGAAGTCGAGCAGGGCGTACAGCACGAAATCTTCGCCGTGCTCCAGCAGCAACGGCCGCGCTTCGCAGCGCTGGCGCACCAGGGCGTAGGATTTGGAGTGGCCGTTGCGGCAGGTGATGATGTAGCCGTTGCCGGCGAAGATATGTGTTTCGATGAACTCCAGCTTGCCTTCGTGGCGCACCGGCGAGTAGGTGACGATGAACAGGGCGTCGCCGAAGGTTTCCAGCTTGGGCCGGCTGTGCTTTTCCAGGGCGTCTTCGATAGCCAGTTCGTGCAGGTTGAACTGGCATTGCAGGTTGGCCAGTTCCTCGGCGTTGGGCTCTTCCAGGCCGATCCACACAAAGTGCCCCGGCTTGCGGGCCCACTCACTGCCTTCATCAATGCTGATGTTGGTCACTTTTCTGCCGGCGCTGTACACCGCCGATGCCACGACTCGCCCCATGGTTGTTCGCTTTTTACGGTTGAACACGGGTTACAGCTTGGGCTGTCGTGGGCTCAAGAGCAACCTGCCGTGGCCAGTTCCCTTTCCATGCGGTCGATGCACTGCTGCATCTGCTCCCGGCATTGTTCGATCAGCGCCGGCAGGTCCTGCAAGGTCATGCCCGCCGTGGCGATCGGTGGGAGAGAGCGCACGATGACCGTGCGCTGCCGCCAGCTGTTCAGGCTCAGGCGCCTGGCATAGCGGCTGACACACACTGGCACGATCGGCACGCCAGCCTCGATGGCCATGTGAAACGCGCCTTTCTTGAAGGCCAGCAGGTGCTCGCCAGCGTTGCGCGTGCCTTCGGGGAAAATCCAGATCGAGGTGTCGTCTTGCAGTACCCGGGTGGTCTTCTGCATGGCCTTGCGTGCCTGGTAGGCGTTCTTGCGGTCAACCAGCACATTGCCGCCTAGCCAGAACAGTTGGCCGAACAGCGGGATCCAGCCCAGGCTCTTCTTGCCGATGGCCACGGTGCGTTGTGGCACCACCTGGCCCAGCAAGAACAGGTCGAAATTGGACTGATGGTTGGCAACGATCACACATCCGGGTGGCTGGTCCCACAGCGGACCGACTTCGGCCTTGACCCTGATGCGCATCAGCCAGGTGGCCGGCAAGCTGTAGAGGCGGGCGAACAGGCGGCTGTTGTCGGGGTTGAAGGGGCGGCACAGGCCAATGACCAGGCCCAGGGCACCAACCACAAGGAAATGCAGCGCCAGCAGGAACATGCGCAACGAATAAAGCATGGTACGACTCACACCAGACAGTCGCCGGGCAGTGTACGGGTGTGCACTGGTTGGGGCAAACCTTGGTGTGAGCCTGTTCCGGCCTCTTCGCGGATAAACCCGCTTCCACAGGTGAAGCGGGGCTTCTGTGGGAGCGGGTTTACCCGCGAAGAGGCCGGTCCGGCTAGCCCATATGCTGCTGGTCCAGCTCGATCGCCTTGTCCAGCGCCTCCAGCAGGCCTTTGCGCACCTTCAGCTTGGTGTTCTTGTGCGCCAGCATGTTCAGCTTCTTCAGCTCCCGCGCCGCCGCCAGTGCCGCTTCCTGCAACTGCTCGGCCGGCACCACTTTGTCGAGGAAGCCGGCATCCACCGCGCCCTGCGGGTCAAACACCTCGGCATTGATCACCGAGCGGTGGAAGGCCGAGCGGCGCAGGCGGTCGCGGGCCAGCTCGATGCCGGCATGGTGCATGGTCATGCCGATCTGCACTTCGTTCAGGCACACTTTGTACGGCCCTTCGACACCAATGCGGTAGTCGCCCGACAGTAGCAGGAAGGCGCCTTTGGCTACGGCATTGCCCGGGCAGGCGACCACCACCGGGAACGGATGCGACAGCAGGCGGCGGGCGAGGGTGGAGCCGGCGGTGACCAGGCTGATCGCCTCTTTGGGGCCGCTGGTCATCACCTTGAGGTCGTAGCCGCCAGACAGGATGCCGGGCTGCCCGGTGATGATCACCACCGCGCGCTCTTCGGTGGCGCGGTCGAGCGCGGTGTTGAAGGCGGCGATGACGTCTGGCGAGATGGCGTTGACCTTGCCGTTGTTCAGGGTCAGGGTGACGATGCCGTCTTCGGCGTGGTAGGTAATCAGCTCGCTCATGGCAGAGTCCTTTTGTTGGCGTGGCGACGACGTTACCCAGCGCCACGGGCGAGGTAAAGCAGTAAGGCTGACTGGTCGGTCAGCGCTCGCCGGGGCTCAAATGCAAATGCATGAAAAAATTGAAAAAAATGCTTGCCAAAGGGAAAGCCTTTCACTAAATTAGCGCACCTCGACAGGCTGCAAGGCTTGGAGAGAAACGGTGAAGTGTCCGAGTGGTCGAAGGAGCACGCCTGGAAAGTGTGTATACGAGAAATCGTATCAAGGGTTCAAATCCCTTCTTCACCGCCACATTCTACGAAGAGCCCCCGAGCTGAGAAGCCGGGGGCTTTTTGTTTCTGGGGCCGCTTTGCGGCCCATTCGCAGCACAAGGCAGCTCCTGCAGGGGCGCACCCCATCCTGTAGGAGCAGCCTTGTGCTGTGAATGGGCTGCAAGGCAGCCCCAAAAATCTAGAAGCTGACCGAAGCCGACAGCCGAGCCGACCGCGGCGCCCCCTGGAACAGGTAGTTATCCCCCAGGTAATCCCCCACATCGCGCCAATAACGCTTGTCGAACACGTTATCCACAGTCAACCGCAGCACCGTGTCATACCCCCCGATACGCGTGCGGTAGCGGCTACCCACATCGAACACCGTATACCCACCAACTTCCACATTCCCCGCCTGGCTCGCATATTTGCTGGCGCTGTAACGCGCCCCGCCCAGCAGTGCCAACCCCGCTACCGGCAGGGTGTATTCCGCCTGCAGCGCCGCCCGGAACCTGGGCACGTTGATCGCCTGGTGGCCTTCATAGGCATCGGTATCGCTGTTCTGCACCCGCGCCCGAATGGCCGCAGCGCTGGCCTGCACCTGCAGGTTCGAGGTCACCCAGCCGCTGGCGCCCAGTTCCAGGCCGGTGTTCTTCTGCTGGCCTTGCTGCACATAGGTGAAAGTGCCGGCGCCGTCCGGGCGCGCGTACTGGTATGCCTGGCGTATCTGGAACAATGCGGCGCTGAAACTCAGGCCTTGCCAGTCGTGTTTGAGGCCCAGTTCCAGTTGATGCGAAGTCGTGGGCGCGAGGATTTCGGCTGCGTTGCTGGCAAACCAGGGCGCTGTGCCGCCGGCTGACAGGCCTTTGGCGTAGCTGGCGTACAAGGTGGTGTCCGGCTGAGGTTTGTAGATAAGCGCGGCATTGGGCAGCAACTCGTATTGTCGAGTATGGCGGCCGGCAACGCCATTCTCGTTCCAGGTCTTTTCATCCAGGCGTACTTCACGACCGCCCAGCACGGTCTGCCATCGCTCGTTGAAGCTGATACGGTCGCTGACGAACAGGCCGTACTGGCGGCTGTCCAGGCGACGCTCGCTAGGCCCTATGGATTTGTCGGAAGGCGGCTGGGCTATCGACCCAGTGTAAATATTGCCGCCGTGCTCCAGAAGTTCGTTGTAGTAAGTCCGCTGATCCAGAGTTCGGCGTTGAGCGCTGGTTCCTACGATCAGTTCATGGCTGGTGCCTGCTATGTCAAACCTGCCATTGAGCATAGCCTGGGCTTCATCGATGCGACGAGTGTCGTCGGGGCTGCGAAAATCGTAGATGTCGTAGTCACCTTCCGGGCTAAAGTGCGACTGCATACCATCTTCGCTGCCCCACGCAAACGAGCTGTAGTCATCGATCACGACCTTGCTGCGCGAGGCACTCAAGGTACCGGTCCAGGCCTCGTTGAAACGATACTCGAAGCGCCCGCCCAGGTTCAGTGAATCGTTCTGCACCGGCTTGGCCCAGTGCTGGTAGGCCAGGCGGTCTTCCGGGTCGATGCCATGGGGTACTTCGCTGCCACCGAGCAGCTGGTAACCCGGCACCGAGCGCTGTTCACGGTGCTGGTATTCGGCATCCAGCTGCAGGGTGGCATCCGGGTTGATCTGCCAGTCGAAGGCCAGCGAGGCGAAGTCGCGCTTGCCGTCGGCGTGGTCGACGTATGAGCGGATGTCTTCATGGGCCAGGTTGGCCCGCAGGCCGAACTGCCGCTCGCTGCCGAACCAGCCGCCCAGGTCGGTGGCCAGATAGCGTTCGCCCTGTTCGTTGGTCGACACCGTGATACTGCGCACGTCTTCGGCGCGCTTGGTCACGTAGTTGACCAAGCCGCCCGGCTCCGACACGCCGCTCTGCAGCCCGGACAGCCCCTTGAGCAACTCCACCTGCTGCTTGTTCTCCAGGGCCACGTTCTGCTCGCCGGCAATGGTCTGGCCATTGATGCGGTAGCTGCTGGCGGCATTCAGCTCGAAGCCACGCACGTTGAAGTTTTCGTAGTAACCGATGGGGGCGTAGCTTTCGCCTACCGAGGCGTCGCTTTGCAGCACTTCGCTGAGCTTGCGGACCTGGCGGTCTTCCAGCAGCTGCTGGCTGAACACGCTGATCGAGGCCGGGGTGTCGAGCAAGGGCGCGGGCTGGAAGCCGCCTACTGCTGCCTGGCGTGCCTGGTAGCCGTCGTCGGCGTAGGTGTCGGAGACCTGCAGCGGGGCCAGTAACACGCTGTCTTCGGCAAGCGCATGTGGGCAATGCAGGGCCAGGCCCAGGCTGAGCAGGCTCAGAGGCAGGCGGGGGTGACGCGGGGGCATGCGGTGGGGCTCCTGGATGCGCACACCTGTGCCGGCCTCTTCGCGGGTAAACCCGCTCCCACAGGGATATCACTGAACCTGAGGATAGTGATTTTCCTGTGGGAGCGGGTTTACCCGCGAAGAGGCCGGCACAGGCCATGAAAAAGGCGGCATCTTACAGCCGCCTTCAACATAAAACGATCCAGGCCCGGTGATATTCAGTCTTGGTTGGCCGGCCGCCTGTGCTGCCGCCAGTTGTCATCGATCTTCGACCAGGTCTTGCCATCGGTAATGGCCATAAGCTTGCGCCCGTCCTTGAAGGTGGCCAGGAAGGTGGCTTCTTCTTCCTTGCCACCCAGCCACAGCCCGGCCAGCAACCCCACCGGACCGGCCACCAGGGCGCCGGCTACGCCCCAGCCCAGGGCGCTGCCAAGGTTACGGCTGGACTCCAGGCTGGCTAGCCGGAGGTCGCTGATGCGTGCCAGGGAAATCCGCTCGCCCGGCGAGGGGCTGCGCGGGGTCTTGAGTGTGAGCGATCCGTTGCGATACTCGCCTTCACCTTGCAAGAAATCGCCGGATTGCACCGTGAGTCTTGTCATAACGTCGTCCTGTCAGGGAAAGGGCATTGACCAGCGCCTACTGAGCGCTGACCGGGCGGGCAAGTCAACGGCCATGCGACGGAGGGTCGTGCGGTGCATTGTCGCCATGGCTAATGGCCTCTTCGCGGGCATGCCCGCGAAGAATCCGACAAAAATCTTTCAGGCCGCCTGGAAAGCGTGCTTGCGCTTGCGCTCGGCCAACCCCCACGCCAGCAACGCCAGCCCGCCAATCACCAACCCCGCCACCACGATCCCCATCCAGCCCTGGCGCTGGAACAACTGCGTGCCCAGCAACGACCCTAATGCCCCGCCAATGAAGTAGCAGGTGATATACCCGGCATTCAGCCGCGTGCGCGCCTCGGGCCGCAGGGCAATCACCGCATTCTGGTTGCTCACGTGCACCAGTTGTACTGCCAGGTCGAGCATCAGCACGCCCAGCAGCAAGGCCAGCAACGACTGCTCGGCGAAGCCCAGCGGCACCCATGACAGCAGCAATACCACCAGGCCCACGGTGGTGCCCAGCGAACCCTTGCCACGGTCGGCCAGGCGACCCGCCCAGTTGGCCGACAGTGCACCCGCTGCACCGGCCAGGCCGAACAGGCCTATCACCGCGTCCGAATAGTGATACGGGCCTTTCGCCAGCAGGAACGCCAGTGGCGTCCAGAACAGGGCGAACAGGCTGAATGCCAGCAGGCCGAGCAGCGAACGCAGGCGCAGCACCGGTTCTTCGAGGAACAGGCGGAATACCGAGCCGATCAGCGCCGGGTATTTCAGGCCGGCATGGCTGTGGTGTTGCGGCAGGCTGCGGTACAGCGCCACGGCGGTGATGGCCATCAGAACCGCGGCCAGCACGTAGATGCTGCGCCATCCACCCAGTTCGGCCATGAACCCGGCGGCGGTACGCGCCAGCAGGATGCCCAGCAGCAATCCGCTCATCAAGGTGCCGACCGCGCGCCCGCGCTGGTGTGGCTCACTGAGGGTCGCAGCCATGGGCACGAGGATCTGCGCCACCACCGAGAACAGCCCGGTCAGCGCGGTGCCAAGGATCAGCCAGGGAAGGCTCGGTGCGCAGGCGCTGATGACCAGGCCCAGGGTGGAAATGGCGGTCATCACGGTGATCAGCCGGCGCTGCTCGAACAGGTCGCCCAGCGGTGCCAGCAGCAACAGGCCGGCGCCGTAGCTGAGTTGCGCGGCAATGACGATGCTGCCGGCACTGGCGGTGCTCAGGCCGAACTGCTGGGCGATGCTGTGCAGCAGCGGTTGCGCATAGTAGTTGCTGGCCACGGCCAGGCCGGTGGCGGTGGCCATCAGCAGGATCAGGGCACGGCTGAGAGTGGGGGCGTTCATGCAGTTCTCGTTGCGGGCAGGAGTAAGGGGGGATTATCGGAAAGTGTCGGGCACGACATCAATGCATTGTGTGGCAAGGCAGGGCGGGGGAGGGTGTTGCTGGAGGTTGGGCAGCGGTTGAACCTGTGCCGGCCTTTTCGGGTAAACCCGCGAAGAGGCCGGAACAGGCAACCCTTCAATCAGGCTGCAAACCCGCCATCAATCGTCAAGCTGGCCCCAGTGACATACCCCGCCTCAGGCCCCGCCAGGTAAGCCACGAAGCTGGCAATCTCATCCGCCTCGCCATACCGCCCGATCGCCATCAGCGGGATCAGGCTGTCAGCGAACTCGCCGCTGGCCGGGTTCATGTCGGTGTCCACCGGCCCTGGCTGCACGTTGTTCACGGTAATGCCTTTCGGCCCCAGGTCACGTGCCATGCCGCGGGTCAGGCCGACCAGCGCTGATTTGCTCATGGCATAGGGGGCGCCACCGGCAAACGGCATGCGCTCGGCATTGGTGCTGCCAATGTTGATGATGCGCCCGCCTTGGCCCATGTAGCGTGCCGCGGCCTGGCTGGCAACGAATACGCTGCGCACGTTCACCGCCAGCATGTGGTCGAAGTCGGCCAGGTCGAATTCGGTCACCGGCGCTACCGCCAGCACACCGGCGTTGTTGACTAGGATATCCAGCCGGCCGAAGGCCTTCACCGTGTCATCCACGGCCAGTTGTACGGCCGCTGCGTCGGCACTGTCGGCCCGCAGGGCCAGCGCCTTGCCGCCGTTTTCGGTAATTTCCTCAACCAACTTCTGCGCCGGGCCGGCGGAACTGACATAGGTGAAGGCCACCTGTGCGCCTTCGCGGGCCAAGCGTCGCACGATGGCTGCACCAATGCCGCGGGAACCGCCCTGTACCAGGGCCACCTTGCCTTCGAGTGTGTGTTGCTTGGACATGTTGATCTCCTGCTGGAAGCCAGGCCGGAATGCCTTGGATGGGCGCAGTATCGGCGTTTGATTACCTGCTGATAAGATGGTAATCACTATCAGCAGAGTAAACCTTTGGTTGCCAATCATGGCCATGGAATCTTTCAACGCGTTGGAATGCTTCATTCGCAGTGCCGAGGTCGGCAGCTTTGCCGAGGCCGCCAGGCGCCTCAGCATTACCCCGGCTGCCGTAGGCAAGCATGTTGCCCAGTTGGAAGCACGCCTGGGGGTGCGGTTGTTCCAGCGTAGTACCCGCAAGCTGACCCTGACCGAAGCAGGGCAGCGATTTCTGGGGGAGGTCAGTGACAGCTTTCGCACCATCCAGTACGCCGTGGCCAACCTGGCCAGCAGCGAAGGCCAGCCGGCCGGGTTGTTGCGGGTGAGCATGGGCACGGTGTTCGGGCGCTTGTATGTGTTGCCATTGCTGGGTGAGTTCCTGCGTCGCTACCCGGCCATTACCCCGGACTGGCATTTTGACAACCGTCAGGTCGACCTGATCGGCCAGGGCTTCGATGCGGCGATTGGTGGTGGCTTCGATCTGCCGCCGGGGGTGGTGGCGCGCAAGCTGACCCCGGCGCATCGGGTGCTGGTGGCGGCGCCGGCGTACCTGGGCCGGCACGCGCCGATTGACGACCCGCAGGTACTGCAACGGCATGACGGTATCCTGATCCGCTCGCCGCAGACCGGGCGGGTGCGCTCATGGCCGTTGACCAGCCGTTGGCAGGTGCAGCAGCCACTGCAGTTGCGCCAGGCGATGACCATGAGCGATTCGGATGCGGCTTGCGCGGTGGCTGAGCAGGGCTTGGGGATTGCCCTGGTGAGCCTGCCGTTTGCCGTGCCGTACCTGGAAGGCGGGCGGCTGCGGCGGGTGCTGCCGGACTGGTATGTGGACGATGGGCATATCAGCCTGTATTTCGCCGAACACAAGCTGTTGCCAGGCAAGACCCGGGCGTTTGTCGATTTTGTGGTGGAGCAGTTCGCAGAGCAGGGTTTGGCGCGGCGGTTCGATGCCTTGCAATCCGTGTAGGAGCAGCCTTGTGCTGCGAAGAGGCCGGTAAGGCAAGAGATCTTCTGTGTTGCTCATGGCCCCTTCGCAGCACAAGGCTGCTCCTACAAGGGGTATCACTGGCCTGAGGAGCGAAGAGGCCGGTTCAGACAATATCGACGATGACCAATGCCTGTGCCCCCAGGCTTACCTCATCATCAACCTTCTTGCCGACCAGTTGTTGCCCCAGCGGCGAGCGCGGGGTAATCACCGTCACCAGCCCATCCCCCTCGCCAATCTTCAACCCCGCCGCCTCGGGCCCGAGGAACAGTCGGCGCTGCCCGCCATCTTCATCTTCCAGTGTCACCAGGTTGCTCACCTGCACCCCGCGTGCCGGGTCATGATCGCGCAGCAGCAGTTGCTGGTAGGTCAGCAGCGCCTTGCGGATCTCGGCGCTGCGGCGGGCCTGGCCGGTGGCCAGGTACGAGGCTTCCAGGCCAAGGGTGTCATACTTGTTCTCGGCTATGTTCTCTTCGGCTGTGGCGGCTTCGTAGGCGGTTTGCGCCGCGCGGGTCAGCACATCCAGGTCATGTTCGAGGGTGGCGACGATCTGCGCCAGCAGGTGGGGCTTGTCCATGGTCAGTAACAGAACTCCAGCACGTTGGCCTGGCTTTTGTCGGTGGGCGCGGTGCGGTTCTGCTGTAGCCAGAACTGGCACTTGGGGCTGTTGAGGTTGCGCGGGTTACCCTGGGCGGCCTCGGCGGCCTGTTGCAGTTCCTGCTTGTGCAGGATGTCCTTGTAGCGTTCGAACATTTGCGCCTGGGCATCTGCCACAGGGGCTGGTGCTGGCGGCGTGGCAGGCCGGTATGCGCTGGGGGCCACGGCCTGGGCCAGTGGCTGTACCTGTTGTGGCCACAGTTGCAGGGCCAGCCAAAGGCTGGCGGCGATGGCCACGGCGCCCAGCCACAGGCCAAAGGCAACGCACAGGATCAACGGCAACGGCTTGAGAGTGATCTTCAATTCACGGTGGCGCGGCATGGCAGCCTCCTGACAGGGTGTTCGGGGAGCATTGTCGCATGCGCCTGGGCATTTTTCCGCGCAGGTGCTTTTTTCAGCGACAAATTATGCGCAGAATGCGCGGTTTTTCCGCTGGGCGAGGGCAGGGCACATGAAAGCCACCTGGGACATCTTCTGCAGCGTCGTCGACAACTACGGCGATATAGGCGTGACCTGGCGCCTGGCCCGGCAGCTGGTGGCCGAGCACGGCCTGGCAGTGCGCCTGTGGGTGGATGACCTCAATGCGTTCACACCCATGTGCCCAGAGGCCGATGCCACCGCCCTGCAGCAGTGGCAGCACGGTGTGGATGTGCGCCAGTGGCCGGTGACCTGGTTGCCGGTGGCGCCGGCTGATGTGGTAATCGGTGCCTTCGCCTGCCAGTTGCCAGCAGCTTATGTGGAGGCAATGCGTGCTCGCGCCACGCCGCCGCTGTGGCTGAACCTCGAATACCTCAGTGCCGAGGACTGGGTGGAGGGCTGCCATGGCTTGCCTTCGCCGCAGCCCAATGGCTTGCGCAAGGTGTTTTTCTTTCCCGGCTTTACCGAAAAAACCGGTGGCCTGCTGCGCGAGGGCTCGCTGCTGGCGCGGCGTGATGCGTTCCAGCAGGGGGCAGGGCAGGCCTTCTTGCAGGGGCTTGGCGTAACCCCTGAAGCGGGGGCGTTGCTGATGTCCCTGTTCGCCTACGAAAACCCGCAACTGGGCAACTGGCTTGATGCCATGGCCTCAGGCGAGCAACCTTGTCACCTGCTGGTGCCGCAAGGGCGCGTGGTCGCGGGGCTCAGCCAGTGGCTTGGCGAGGCGCCGCTGCAAGTGGGCAGTGTGCACAAGCGAGGAGCGCTGACCGTGCAGGTACTACCTTTCGTCAGCCAGGACGACTACGACCGGTTACTGTGGAGCTGTGATTTCAACGCCGTGCGCGGCGAAGACTCGTTCGTGCGCGCGCAGTGGGCCGGGCAGCCGATGCTGTGGCACATCTACGTGCAGGACGAGAATGCCCATTGGGAAAAGCTCGAAGCGTTTCTCGCGCATTATCGACACGGGTTGTCAGGCGATGCCGATGCCGCCCTGCTTGGCCTGTGGCGTGCCTGGAACATGGATCGCGACATGGGGCAGGCCTGGCAGGCGGCCCGCCAGCACTGGCCAGAACTGCGGCAGCATGCCCGGCTTTGGGCAACGCGACAGGCCGCTCAGCCGGACCTTGCCACAGCGCTAGTACACTTTTACCGAAATTCGCTATGATACGCGGCCTCGATTTTTATAAATCCATCCAGATTCGGATACTTCGTAATGAAAACTGGTAAAGAACTGAAACCCGGTACCGTCCTGCGGATCGACAACGACCCGTGGCTGGTTCAAAAAGCTGAGTTCACCAAGTCGGGCCGTAACAGCGCGATCATGAAGACCAAGCTGAAGAACCTGCTGACCGGCTACAAGACCGAAACCGTCTACGGTGCAGACGACAAGCTGGACGACGTGATCCTGGATCGCAAAGAAGCGACCCTGTCGTTCATCAACGGTGACGAATACACCTTCATGGACACCACCGACTACACCATGTACGAACTGAACGCCGAGGACATCGAAGCCGTTCTGCCGTACATCGAAGAAGGCATGGAAGACGTCTGCGAAGCCGTGTTCTTCGAAGGCCGCCTGGTATCGGTTGAACTGCCGACCACCATCAGCCGCCAGGTTGTCTACACCGAGAACGCTGCACGCGGCGACACCTCGGGCAAGGTCATGAAGCCTGCCAAGCTGAAGAACGGTACCGAGATCTCGGTTGCCGACTTCATCCAGATCGACGAGTGGATCGATATCGACACTCGCGACAACAGCTTCAAAGGCCGCTCCAAGAAGTAATCCTTCTTGTGAAACGCAAAAAACCCGGCCTTGGCCGGGTTTTTTTATGCCTGTGGCTTACACGGTCACATGCAGGCGCACATCCACATTGCCGCGGGTGGCGTTGGAATACGGGCACACTTTGTGCGCCTTTTCCACCAGCCCTTCGGCATCGGCCTGAGCCAGACCCGGCAGGTTGATGTGCAGGTCGATGTCCAGGCCGAAACCACCCGGAATCTGGCCGATGCCCACCTTCGCGGTGATCGAGGCATCCGCCGGCAGGGCTTTTTTCTCTTGCCCGGCCACGAACTTCAGGGCACCGATGAAGCACGCCGAGTAACCTGCGGCGAACATCTGCTCGGGGTTGGTGCCGTCACCGCCAGCGCCACCCAGTTCCTTGGGGGTGCTCAGGCTGACCACCAGCTTGCCGTCACTGGAGCGGGATTTGCCATCGCGCCCACCGGTGGAGGTAGCTTCTGCGATGTACAGCGGAGTGACCTTTTGCATCTTGAGCCTCGCTAATGTGCTGTGCGCTTCCTGTCTGGAGGAGGGCGCGGGTTGGTGTGGGATTTAAATTAGCGCGCAATTAGTTAGTGCGCAAGATAAATCGTCACCGTTCATCCGAACGGCCATTGCACAGCATAGCTGTCAGAGGTTTTTCTGCAGGTTCTCGCGCAGCGCCAGCAGGTCGGCTTGCAGCTGTTGCAGTTGTTCCAGGCTGCGCCCGCTGGCCTTGAGGATGCACTGTGGCACTTCCCTGGCTTGCCGCTGCAAGTCGCGACCCTTGTCGGTCAGTTGCACCAGTACCACCCGTTCGTCCTCACGGCTGCGGTTGCGTTGTAGCAGGCCTTCGCTTTCCAGGCGCTTGAGCAGCGGCGTCAGTGAGCCGGGGTCGGTGAGCAGGTGCTGGCTGATCTCTCCTACGGTCAGGCCGTCGTGCTCCCACAGCACGAGCATGGCCAGGTACTGGGGGTAAGTCAGGCCCAGGGCCTGCAGCAGCGGTTTGTAGACCTTGGTCATCAGCAACGAGGTGGAGTGCAGGGCGAAACAGACCTGGTTTTCCAGCAGCAGCTCGTCACAGGAGGCTTGGGTGTTGGCGTTCATGCAGGTCCTTGAAGGTAATCAATGGGAAAGTCTGGCGCGCTGATCATTATTGCGCGCATTACTCGCGCAATTCACTGCGCAAGGCCAGATCCCAAGGTGGGATTGGGCTGAAGCGGCTCTTGAGGAATTCGAGCAGCAAACGGCTGCGAGAGTTCGTTTCATGTTCCAGGCGTAGCGCGTAGATACCGCTGGTTTCGGCTTCGGGCAAGCCACCGTCGCAAAACAACGGTATCAGCTCGCCGCGCAATAGGTATTCGCTGATCAGCCAGGTGGGCAGATGGGCTATGCCTAGGCCGGCGAGGGCGCCGAACAGCAGGGTTTCGGCGTTGTTGGCGGCCATGCGCATGCGTGAGGGGCGGTACAGGCGGGTTTGCCCGGCCACGTTGAAGCGCCAGGCGAATGGCGGCGCCAGGCCGTCCCAGTCCAGGCCATCGTGCCCGGGCAGTTGGCTGGGGCAGGTGGGCATGCCGCGGCTGGCCAGGTAGGACGGGCTGGCGCAGGCGATGCGCACCATGTAGGCCAGTGGCGTGGCGACCAGTCGGGTATCGGCCAGGGGGCCCGCGCGCAGCACCAGGTCGACCTCGCCCAGGTGGCTGCCATGCAGGTCGACGAAGCTGTCGATCAGGCGCAGTTGTACATCCAGGCCTGGGTAGGCCACCAGAAAGTCGGCGATGGCCGGGGCCAGGTGGCGGCGGCCGAATGCGGCGGGAGCATCGATACGGATCAGGCCCTCGGGAGCATTGCTCAGCGACACCGCTTCGGCGCGGGCCAGGCGCAGCTCCTCGATGATGCGCCTGGCCCGTTCGGCAAAGGCATTGCCTGCGGGTGTGGCGCGCACGGCGTGGGTGCTGCGGGTGAACAGGCGACTGCCCACGGCGTTTTCCAGGTTGTCGATGCGCCGGGCCACCGCGGACGGGGTCAGCGGATGGCGGCGGGCGGCGGCAGAAAAGCTGCCGGTTTCCAGCACATCGAGGAACAGGCTCAGCTGGTCGGTCAGGGTGTCGGGGCTCATGGATACCTGCTTTTGCGAAAAACGCACAGCCATTGTGCGCTGCTGTGCGTTTCCCCGCTAGCCCGCAATCGATAGCATGCTTGCATCATGTGTTCTGGCGGATGAGGCCCTGATGATCGAGTGGTTGTTGTATATCGTGTTGGGCGCAGCCCTGGGGACCATGGGTGGCCTGTTCGGCATTGGTGGCGGGCTGATCGCTATTCCGGCGCTGGGCGTGCTGTTCGGCCTGGATCAGCAGTTGGCGCAGGGCACGGCGCTGGTGATGGTAGTGCCCAATGTGTTGCTGGCGCTGTGGCGTTATCACCAGCGTAACCGCATCGAACTGCGCTATGCCGTGCCGCTGTCGCTGTGCAGTTTCGCGTTCGCCTGGCTGGGGTCGATCTGGGCGGTGGGGCTGGATGCACATTCCATGCGCCTGGGGTTTGTCGGCTTTCTGGTTGCCCTGGCGTTGTGGAATGTGGTGCGGATGTTCATGAAGGTGACGCCACCCAGCGCCGAATTGCGCTATGCCTGGCCGTGGTTGGGAGTGCTGGGCAGCTTTGCCGGGGCCATGGGTGGTTTGTTCGGGGTGGGTGGTGCCGTGGTGGCCACGCCGATCCTGACCAGTGTGTTCGGTGCCACCCAGGTGGTGGCGCAGGGGTTGTCGCTGGCGCTGGCGGCGCCAAGTACCTTGGTGACCTTGGTGACCTATGGGGTACACCACAGTGTCGACTGGGGGGTGGGGATTCCGCTGGCGGTGGGGGGCTTGCTCAGCATCAGCTGGGGGGTGAAGTTGGCCCATGCGTTGCCGGAGAAAGTGTTGCGGGCGATGTTCTGCCTGTTTTTGGTGGTGTGTGCGGTGATGCTCGGGTTCGAGCTTTGAGGGGCTGCGCAGCAGCCCCAAGTTACTTGAACCCTTCGACAATGTAGTCGGCCATGCAATCGGTGATCGGTGAAGGGTTCTGGGTACTGCGCACCAGCATCACATTGGCCACCGGTAACTGCGGCAACCCTTCGCTCTCGCCCAAAATGCGGATATTCCCGCCAATCAGGCTCTGCAACTGCGCGGTCACCGCCAACCCTGCGGTGACAATGGCAAAGATCGCCGCCAGGCTCGGGCTGGTATAGGCAATGCGGTAGTCGATGCCCTGGGCCTCCAGGGCATTGCAGGTCCATGCACGGCAGAAGCAGTCGGTGTTGAACAAGGCCACCGGCATGGGGCGTTGCTCTTGCGGGCAGAAGCCTTCGGCCGCTGCCCACACCAGGCGCTCCTGGCGCAGCAGCTGGCCAATCTCGTTGCCCGGCTCACGGGTGACGATGGTCAGGTCCAGATCCTGGCGCAACATCAGTTGCTTGGACGAGTCGCAATGCACTTCTACCTGCACCAACGGGTAGGCCTGGGCAAAGCTCGACAGGATGGTCGGCAGAAAGCGCATGGCGTAGTCGTCCGGTGTGCCGATGCGTACTACCCCGACCATGTGCGGCATGCGCAGGGTGTTGAACACTTCTCCGTGTAGCTTGAGGATGCGCCGGGCATAGCCCAGCAGCACCTGGCCTTCGGCAGTCAGGCGCACCTGGCGGCCATCGCGCTCAAACAGCTGACGCTGCAGGATGTCCTCCTCCAGGCGTTTCATCTGCATGCTCACCGCCGACTGGGTGCGGTTGACCACCTCACCGGCACGGGTGAAGCCGCCCTGCTCAGCGATGGCCACGAAGGTGCGCAGTACGTCCGCGTCGAGGCTCTGGTACTGGGACATTGCATCAATCTCCGAGATGGATGGCATCAGAAACATTCGTTGGATTGATCTTATGCCTGGGTTGAAACTGAGGCCATCAACACGGAGGGCTTCACGATGAAAGGTCATGTCAGCAGCATCCAGCAACCTGCCTTTTCCCTGAACCACCTGTGGCATGCCGCCCTGCAGCGCCCGGCGCGTTGGCTGCAGCTGTACCGCCAGCGCCAGGAATTGGCCAGCCTCAGTGATGCGACCTTGCACGACCTGGGGTTGAGCCGGGCGGATATCCAGCAAGAGGCCGAGCGGCATTTCTGGGATGACCCGCTGAGGAGGTGAGTTGGGGCGCAGAGGTGTTTGGCTGGAGGTTTTTAGCGCCTGTGAGATCGAGCGCCGCCCGCGCGGCGCTTCGCGGGGCAAGCCCGCTCCCACATTTGTGGACTGCCCCCAAGAAGTTGGACACCAATCCAACCCGTGGGGGATCTATGGGTAAATACACAGAGCAGTTCAAGCTCACGGCTATCACCGCTTACCTAGAGGGCAACCGGGGCTTTCGCAAGGTGG
>NZ_NFZQ01000080.1 GCF_002165135.1 Pseudomonas sp. SID14000
GGACGGGCTGGCCGAAGCGCGGGCGCTGGTGCGTAGTGCCCCTTCCGCTCGACGAACCGCAGCTGCACGGACGTCAAGGCCAGCAGCAGCAGGAAGAGGATCGTCGCGCCGGCCGACGCGTAGCCCGCGCGGCCGTTGACGAAGCCCTCGACGTAGATCTGGTACATCAGCGTGGTCGTCGAGCCGAGCGGGCCGCCCTGCGTCATCGACCGGATGATGTCGAACGACTGCAGCGACGCGAGCAGCATCGTCACGAGCAGGAAGAACGTGGTGGGCGCGAGCAGCGGCAGCACGATCGAGCGCAGCGTCCGCGCGGGGCTCGCGCCGTCGAGCGCGGCGGCGTCGAGCAGGGCCTGAGGCACGGCCTGCAGGCCCGCGAGGTAGATGAGCGCGACGTACCCGAGGTGCTTCCACAGGTAGACGACCACGACCATGACGAGCGGCCAGGGCTCGGCCGTGTACCACTGCGGCGACGTGGCGCCGAACCAGCCGAGCACGGTGGACATGAGCCCGTAGCGCGGGTCGAAGATGAACAGCCA
>NZ_NFZQ01000081.1 GCF_002165135.1 Pseudomonas sp. SID14000
GACCGCGCTCTGGTACTGGAACACCCAGTCCGGGCCCGGCACCATGACCGGCCACGAGGCGATGACCGGGCGGCACGGCTTCGGCGAGACCATCCGCAGCCTCAACGGCAGCGCCGAGTGCGACGGCGGCAACCCGGCCCAGATGGAGCACCGGGTGGAGCTGTACAAGGAGTTCACCCGCGTCCTGCACCCCCCGCGCGGCAGCGGCCTGACCTGCTGAACCGGGCCGTCACCCGGCCGCGACCAGCCGTACCCCGCTGACCAGATGCGGCGTGATGCGCACGGCGCTGTCCATGACCTGGCCGGGCAGCCGGGGCCAGGGCTGGAGCAGCCGGGCGTAACGGGCCAGGTCGGCGGGGTCGGTGGCGTCGTCAGCCGGTCCGGTGTCCACGGTCACCGGGAACAGGGTGGTGAACCAGCCCACGATCCGCGACAGGTCGGGCTCGAAGCCGGCGGTGCCCGCGACCAACCGTCCCTCGCGGCCGTGGCCCCCCAGCTCGATGTCGGCGAAT
>NZ_NFZQ01000082.1 GCF_002165135.1 Pseudomonas sp. SID14000
ATCACCTACACCGTGACCCTGAGCAACCCAGCCCAGACCCCGGTGACCGTGACCCTGTCCAACGGCCAGACCATCACCATCGAAGCCGGCAAGACCCAGGGCAGCGTCGACTTCCAGACCCCGGCCAACGACGTCTACAACAACGGCTCGACCGTTAGCGTGACCATCGAAAGCGCCACGGGCGGTAACTTCGAGCAGTTGGTGCCGAACCCGACGCCGGCTCAGACCACCATCAACGACTCGGTGGATACCACCACCGCGACCCTGACCGCTTCGCCAAGCATCACCGAAGGCGGCGTCATCACCTACACCGTGACCCTGAGCAACCCAGCCCAGACCCCGGTGACCGTGACCCTGTCCAACGGCCAGACCATCACCATCGAAGCCGGCAAGACCCAGGGCAGCGTCGACTTCCAGACCCCGGCCAACGACGTCTACAACAACGGCTCGACCGTTAGCGTGACCATCGAAAGCGCCACGGGCGGTAACTTCGAGCAGTTGGTGCCGAACC
>NZ_NFZQ01000083.1 GCF_002165135.1 Pseudomonas sp. SID14000
AGAAACGCACGTCGAAGTCGGATTCTCCTGCGTATTGCTCGGCGATGGGGGCGGTCAGCTTGTACTGCTCGTACTGCAGCACATACGGAAACCGGAGCTCGTTCTCGAGCCGGCCGAGATCGAACTCCGCCACGACGTCTCCGGTCGGCCGGTCGTGGAAGCGATAGGTGCTCGAGAGCAGGCTGTCCGCCCGGATCTTCTCGGTGATGCCCAGCTCGTCGAGCATCTCCAGTGTGCTCGGATGGATGGTCGCCGCGCGCTGATCCTTCACCGGTGCCGGCTCCGACTCGAAAACGGTCACCGGAATACCCCGCCGGTTCAGCGCCAGCGCGCAGACCATTCCGACGGGGCCTGCGCCCGCGATGATGACACGTGTGGTCTCGGTCGACATGCGCCTAGTTCAGCTCGCGCTGCAGACGCTTGCTGACCTTGCCGACCGCGGTGTACGGGAACTCGTCCACGACCTCCACGACATCGGGGAGTTTGAACGTGGCGAGGCCCT
>NZ_NFZQ01000084.1 GCF_002165135.1 Pseudomonas sp. SID14000
TGCAGCCAGCTCACTCCGTACTGCGACCAGCGACAGGTTGTGCCGGAGAGTGTCGTGCAGATCACGAGCGAACCGCAGCCGCTCCTCGGCGATCGCGAGCTGAGCGCTGACCGCGCGGGACCGGTCGATCTCCCAGCCGAGGCTGAGCGTCCACACCGAGACTCGGCAGGTGAAGACGATGAGAACAGCCCAGGAGACATAGGCGATCGCCGGACCCAGCTGGAGCGACCACGCGCCAGTCACAGCCGCTCCGGCGAGGATCACGCCCAGCAGCGGCGCCCACCGCAGCATCGGCGTCAGAGCGAAGGTCAAGGCGCCGATCAGCATAACGCTCACGGGGATGTGGAGTTCTGCCTCGCCGCTACCCCAGCCGAACTTGGGGAAGGCCAGGTCCGCAGCAAGGAAGCCAGCAAGAGTCAAGGCAGTGGGAACTGCAATCAGACGGCTGGGGACCGGGGCTCCGGTCAGATACCTGCTGATGGCCGCGCGGAGCAGGAGCAG
>NZ_NFZQ01000085.1 GCF_002165135.1 Pseudomonas sp. SID14000
CTGGCGGAAGCCCTGCTCGCGCAGCCGTGCCGAGTCGAGGTCGGTGCGGCCGCCGAGGTGCGCGATGCGGCGGTGGCCGAGCGAGATCAGGTGCTCGGTCGCCATGACGCCGCCGGCGAGGTTGTCGGAGTCGACGGTCGGCAGGCCCGAGGGGCCCGCGTGGGGGTCGATCGCGATCACGGGGACGCCCGGGTAGGTGTCGAGCACGGTGGGCGTGACGATCACGGCGCCGTCGATGAGCGTGCCGGACAGCCGCGACAGGTACCGGCGCTCCCAGCCGACCTCGCCGCCCCCGCCGCCCGAGTAGGCGAGCAGCTCGTAGCCCGTGCTGGCGACCACGGAGCCGGCGCCCTTGAGCAGCTCACCGCCGCGGACCGCCTCCTTCTCTCCCTTGTCGGTGAGGTTGACGTCCACCCATCCGGTGAACAGGTTCTTCGCGTTCCATTCGCTCTCGCCGTGGCGGAGGAGGATCAGCTTGTACGGTGCGTCGGCCATGT
>NZ_NFZQ01000086.1 GCF_002165135.1 Pseudomonas sp. SID14000
ACTTCCGCGACGACCCCGAGACGAGCGGCGCGCTGAAGGTGTACCTGGAAGATCTGGTCGAGCGGTACTACAACCGCGTCCGCCGGTACGTCGCCGAGAACTGGTCAGGCGAATGGCAACACGCGGCCGCCCTCTCCGACTGGCGCGATTTGAAGCTGACCCCGGAGAAGCTGGTGGCACTCAACGAGGAGGTGCAGGCGACCATCGAGCGCTACACGTGCGACTCCGACGAGGAAGGCGCGATGCCCGTCATCGTGCAACTGCAGTCGTTCCCGCGGCGACCCGCATGAGCCTGCTGCTCCGGCATCGCGACTTCCGGTGGTTCTGGGCCGGCGAGACGATCAGCCGGTTCGGCAGCTCGGTGTCCACCGTCGCGCTACCGCCGATCGCCGTATCGGTGCTTCAGGCAACGACTTTCCAGGTCGGCCTCCTGAGCGCGGCAGCCTGGCTCCCCTGGTTGCTGATCGGCCTTCCGGTCGGCGCCTGGGTCGATC
>NZ_NFZQ01000087.1 GCF_002165135.1 Pseudomonas sp. SID14000
CTGGTGAACAACGCCGGGATAGGCCTGTCCGGCTCGTTCCTGGAGACCCCCGCCGAGGACTGGAAGAAGGTCCTCGACGTGAATCTGTGGGGTGTCATCCACGGCTGCCGGCTCTTCGGCAAGCAGATGGCCGAGCGCGGCCAGGGCGGCCACATCGTCAACACCGCGTCGGCGGACGGCGGCATCGCACCCCTGCCGACCGCCTCCGTGTACGCCGTCACCAAGGCGGCCGTCGTGACGATGACCGAGTCGCTGTACGCCCATCTCAAGGCGGAGGGCGCGGGGGTGGGCGCCTCGGTGCTCTTCCCGGGCCGCACATGCTGTGCACCCGGCTGTGGGAGTCGCACCGCAACCGGCCCGAACGGTACGCCAAGGAGCGGCCCCGCAGGACGCCGTAACGCAGCCTCGGCCAGTGGGAGTCGGCGATGCGGGAGGCCGGGCAGGAGATCGAGTTCACACCGGTCGAGCAGGTCCCCGACGAGGTCGTGGACGGG
>NZ_NFZQ01000088.1 GCF_002165135.1 Pseudomonas sp. SID14000
CCCAAGGCAATGGTTGGCGAAGGCACCTTGTTCATGCTGAAGGTCAAGGGTGAGTCGATGATCGAGGCGGCCATCTGCGACGGTGACTGGGTGGTCGTGCGGCAGGAGCAGACCGCCGAGAACGGTGACATCGTCGCTGCCATGATCGACGGCGAGGCGACCGTGAAGACGTTCAAGAAGACCGCCACCGAGATCCTGCTGGTCCCGCACAACCCGGCGTTCGAGCCGATCGACGGCAAGGACGCGGTCATCCTCGGAAAGGTCGTAACAGTTCTGCGGCGTGTCTGACATCTCAGACAGCGCGCGGACTCGGGCGTGTCATGTCAGGATTGAGTTATGACGACTGTCTATGACTTCAGCGCCACCCGGATCGAAGGCAATGAACAGTCTCTTTCCGACTTCCGCGACCAGGTGCTCCTGGTGGTGAACACGGCCTCGCAGTGCAGTCAGACGCCGCAGTACACCGGACTCCAGAAGCTCTACAAGACG
>NZ_NFZQ01000089.1 GCF_002165135.1 Pseudomonas sp. SID14000
AATTCGCATGTTGCTCTTTCGAGCAGAACTCACAAATTTTACCTTAGCCTGATTAACCAGCAGTGAAACTGGTCATCAGTCTATATCTATCACATATCCGAATTTTTAAAGAACGATCTGACAAAAGCCAGAAATCAACATTCGATGCGAATGCTCATTTCTGAGTTTGATCAAGTAAAGCAAGTGGTGGAGCCAAGCGGGATCGAACCGCTGACCTCCTGCGTGCAAGGCAGGCGCTCTCCCAGCTGAGCTATGGCCCCGCATATTGGTAGGTCTGGGCAGATTTGAACTGCCGACCTCACCCTTATCAGGGGTGCGCTCTAACCAACTGAGCTACAGACCTATATAGGGTCTTGATCGTCTTCAACCATGAATCAAGCAATTCGTGTGGGAGCTCATCAGCAGGCTGATGTCGTCGATTAAGGAGGTGATCCAGCCGCAGGTTCCCCTACGGCTACCTTGTTACGACTTCACCCCAGTCATGAATC
>NZ_NFZQ01000008.1 GCF_002165135.1 Pseudomonas sp. SID14000
TGTTCCACCACAGGTACTTGGACTTGTAAGTTGCATCGATGATGGTATGCGGCAGGCCGTCATCGCTGTTCAGGTACTCGGTCATCTGGCCGAGGGCATCGAATTCGGCGAGCAGGTTGCCCTTGTCGTCGTAGCGCGCTCGCCAGGTGCTGCCGTCCGGATAGCTGACCTGGGTCACCAGCGTGGTCAGGTGGTGATATTCGTAGGTGGTCTTGCGGCCCAGCGGGTCGGTTTCTTCCAGCAGGCGGGCGTATTCATCGTACTTGAAGGCGAGCCGGTTGCCGTCCGCCAAGCTCAGGCCAACCATGTTACCCTGCTCGTCCAGCTCGATGGCGTAGCGTTCGCCACCGTAGTCACGGCTGGCGAGTACGCGGTGGTCGGCGTTGTACTGCACTTCCAGCTCGCGACCGAGCACGTCGGTGGCCCAGCTGGTGCGGGCGTCGAGGTCGTAGCGGAAGTGGTAGTGCTCGCCATCGCTGGTCCAGTGCTCGACCACGCGCGGCTTGTCGCCGAGGGTTTCCCAACGGTAGTGGCAGCCCAGGCCCAGCGCGTTGCTGTGGGTCACCATCAGTCCTTCGGCGTAGCTGAAGCTGCGCACGGTGTCGCCGTTGCGGTTGATCACCGCACTCAGCTGGCCGTGTTCGTCGTAGCGGTACTGGGTGAGCGTTTCCACCGCCTGGTTGTTCACCACGCGCTTGATGTCGGTCAGGCGACCGAGCGGGTTGTCGTAGTGCAGGTGCACGCGGGTGCCGCCGGTGGCGCTGATGTCGGTCAGCGTGCCGTCTGGCGTACGGGTGAAATGCAGGAAGTGACCGAGGGCGTTTTCGATGCGTTGCAGCGGCACTTCGCTGTTGGTGTCCGGCACTTCGCCGAAGTAGAAGAACAGGTTGTCGAGGGTTTGCAGGATGTAGTGGCCGCCCTCGGTGCACACCAGGTACACCTGTTCGTGCGGGTTGTAGATGCGCTGGCCCGGCTGCAGGGTCACGAACGGCACTTCGCGGCCCTGGTTGTCGGTAAGGTAGATGAACGAGCCCTGCCGGCGCAGGCTCTGCTCCCAGGGCAGTACCCAGCCGCGGCCGAGCATGCTGTCGACAGTCAGGTCGCTGGCGTAGAAGCGCGACCACTCGATCGGCATCAGGCCAGGCAGGCTGAAGTCGATTTCATCGGGGATCAGTTTGCGGCCGGTGGTGAGGTCGACCGGGTTGCCGACCAGGCCGCCGATGGCCCTGCGGGCGACGGGTTCGACCACGTAGCGGCTGGCCACCTCGCCGGCGACGAAGCCGGCGGTGAACTTCAGGGCGCAAGGCATGACGGCTTTCATGCCGGCCTGGGTACCCGCCTTGATCAGCTGGGCGATACCGCCTGCGGCACCGGCGATAGCCATCAGCACATCCACGGTGGTGCGCAGCCACTCTGGCACTTCATCGTCCACGGGCAGGTAACGGTAGGTGCCACCGCCGATGATGACGTTGTCCGAGCCACCGGAAATGGTCGCGCCGCAGGTCAGCTTGTCGCCCTTGCGAGCAGCCGCGACGCTGTTGATGAAGACGTTGGTCGAGCCTTCGGCAATCTGCACCGGCCCCGGGTGCTTGTCGCAGGCACCGATGCTTTTTTCGACGCGAGCGGCCTTGCGGCTGTTGATGAACACGTTGGGTGAGGCAGTGGTTATCGTCCCTGAGGGGGACGAGAACATACTGCCTATCGCCTCTCCGGCGGCGGTCAGCAAGCTGCCCCCGATACCGGCTGCGAGGCCGGCCAGCAAGGCCACGCCGAACCCGCAGGTGAAGGTGGCGATGGCCACCGTGGCCACCAGCGCAATGCCCAGGGCGGCCCCGATCAGGAAGCCCCCCAGCGCGCTGGTATGCGATATCTCGTCGCCGAACCTGGCCGCTTCGAACATGAGGGGTTACTCCTGTTCGCCAGGCTCGGCGCTGGTTACGGACGGGGCTCGTGGGGTGAAGCTGGCCAGCAAGTTGTCCCAGTCCTGTTATACAGATGGCAAATTAAGGAATCTTTTTTGTCGACGCCTTCGTAGCAGTTGCTTTCCAAGACAATAACAAACCTAATTTCCCAAACTTCTCATTAATGGCATTAAGGCTCTCCGCCTGAACCACCCAGACAAATATCGATTCGGAAACTCTCTCTAGCACACCGTTATTTCGATCTTGAAGAATCCAGTCCCCCAATTTCACTCCTGACACATCCAGCTCGAGATGAGAAGCATTGAGAAGATTGACTTCATAAACCATGCGAAGAAGCCCCCCCTTATATCTCTCCTGACCACCATGTCGACCAGGCACCTCTTTTTTGAATACCCCGGAGTTCTCAAACGGATAAATCGAGATAAAATTCTCTCCCGCGGCATAATTAAAACCCTTGCTTACACTCGCGCACTGGTAAGCAATACCATAGAACGAAGACTCAGGCGACTCCCGAACAATCTCCTTGAGAAAATCGACATAGGAATCAAACGAGGATCGCTCACTGCTTGATTGAGCATCTATATGAGGAAAATTTGAGAAGCTGTCGGTATTATAACCATAAGACGCATACCACGGAACTACACCATTACTCTCATTGTAAAGCCTGAAAGAAGACACGGAGCCGGCAGCAATTTTTTCAGCTAGATCTCCCAGCGACACCTCGACTAAGTCATGATCACCAAGGTGGTCACCATCAGAAAGGTACTCGTAGTACGCAGCGCCCGTGATCGGCAAATTAACAAATGAGAAATATGCCATTCCCAGCTTCAAAGCCAACTCAGGCGAAATATTTTCAGTACCATATAAAGCCATTGCCAAGCACATAAAGCACCTATATACCCGAAATAAAATCGTCCAGTATAGCTTTCATATCAGATGCACTATACGGATGTTTCAGACCTACAACCTCCCCTCGATTACTGCTTGGCAAATTGTTCATGGCAGAATTATTTCGAGAGGTCAGGGTGGGTAGTTTTTCCCATGTCCGCCAGTGAACCGGTATCGCGGCTGCGCAACTGCCCGTTGGCTTCGTACTCGTACTTGATCTCGCCACGCAGTTTGTCCAGCGTGCGCACCAGTTCACCCGCCGGGTCGTACTGGTAACGGCGGTGAATCGGGTTGTAGGCATGCTCCACCAGCAACGAGGTATTGATACCGGTGTTGTGCACCTGCGAGAGCTTGTCGGCCGGCAAATTCGAGGCAAACTGCCAGGCCTTGCGCTCCATCGCGTCATAACCGAAGCAGCTGGTGAGCTTGCCCTAGGTGCGGTAGACCTCACGGTGCAGGTCGTCACATTCCATGTCGCTGAGCACCGGAATCCGTAAGCAATCGGAGCCTACTTATCCCTCAACCTTACTAAAGGTCATCAAATTCCGCCCAAGGATCATACCTATAGGTTTCATCCACCGGAGCAAATGAGATCCCTTTAAGAAGGGTCGCTGCTGCTTTAAATCGGTCACTACAAAACAGCTGCAGCGTTTCCTGACAGCGAAAAACATCACTTTTAACACCAGCGGAAATTACAAATGAATCAATCCTGCTAACACTCACCTCGCCCGGGAACAATGGACTGTTGACAACTTCCCCCGTCTCTAGATCCTTCGCCAATTCATATACGGAGCAATACTTATCGAGAGCCGGCAAACTTTCCCCGGGAAGAAATATAAAAAAATCGTCCTTTCTAATTTTATCGCCAAGCGAGATCTCAAGCGGAATGGCTCTATACTTGGAACCAAACAAGTCGCAAACATCTAAAAACTTGCGTGAAACATACGTCGCACCGACATGATAGAAATCGAAATCCAATGAATCGACGTCCATTTCCAATCCTGAAAGGCTAAGGCGATATTTATTTCTTATCTCCAGCCTTTCAGGATCTAGTTCGTACGGAGACCACTCAAACCTTTCGCAATTAAAGAAGCCAGCCAAACTAATTGGACATCCGTCATCTGACGAGTCATAGTGCATTACATAATATTTTTTTTCATTCAGACTCATAGCAATCGCCCCGTAACCGCATCCACAACGAACTTATTAGCTTCAAGCCCTTCTCTGGCAAAATTTTGTATCTTCCCAATGCCTAGAGCCAACTGAGTATCGGACAGAACTCCGGCCTCAAAGAAATCATTCAATCTAGAAACTTTAGACTCAATCGCTGCGGTATACTGCCCATGGTTTGACCAATGACCAGGAAGATCTATACGCTGAGTTAGATTTTTGCTACCAGGCAAAAAGATCCCATTCGATGCCCCGTCCCCATTGAAACCCATAGACTTAAGCCTGTCAAACATCCTAGCATATTGTGGATTACTGAGAACCTCCTCTGGAATAAGATGATGGTTCGCCATTCCATCTCCTTTCCTCGCCCCCATATTATTACCCAGTTTCGTCGAACACCATCCCAGCGGGTCAATTTCCTGAACAGGATTAATAGTGTACGAGTAGATATTTATTCCGCCTGCCAGTCCTATTGGATCCTGCGAGAGGAATCGCCCGATCTCACAGTCAAAGAATCTAAATGTGTTGTAATGAAGTCCAGTTTCGTCATCAAAGTATTGGCCTTGGAAACGAAGATTCTGCTTGACCTCATTAACGGTTAGATGCTCAACCGCCCCCCACGAGCGATACGTCGCCTGCCAAACCATCTTGCCATTGCTGTCCGTCAGCTCCAACGGCGTGCCAATCTGGTCAGTATGGAAGTAATAGACCTTCTGCTCTTCCCCTTCCGCCTGATCGACCCGCGCCAACGGCACATAGCTGCCCGGCTCATACAGGTACAGGATGCTCTGCCCCGGCGTCTCCTCCCGCAGCATTCTCAGCCCTTGCCAGAGGAAGCGCTTCTGTTCGACTTCGCCGTTGATCTCCGCCTGCTTGGCCACCCGCCGCCCCAGGCTGTCGTAGCGATACTCGCCTCGGCTCTCCAGCTTGCCATTGACCAACGTTTCAGCCCGTACCAGCCGGTTCTCGCAGTCATAGCTAAAGTTCTGCAGCTTGCTATGCCCCGAGCGCTTCTCGATCAGGTTGCCCCACGGATCGTAGCGGTACTCCTGATCCCGCCACTGTTTGATCCGGTTGTCCTTGACCTTGTCGAACTGCCGCGCGTTGAAGTCCAGACGGTTGGCCGCCGCGTCGTAGCGGAATTCCTCGCTACCCACCAGTGAGCCGGTATCGCGGCTGCGCAACTGGCCGTTAGCTTCGTACTCGTACTTGATCTCGCCACGCAGCCTGTCGAGCGTGCGCACCAGTTCACCCGCCGGGTCGTACTGATAGCGACGGTGAATCGGGTTATACGCATGCTCCACCAGCAACGAGGTATTGATACCGGTGTTGTGCACCTGCGAGAGCTTGTCGGCCGGCAAGTTCGAGGCAAACTGCCAGGCCTTGCGCCCCATGGCGTCATAACCGAAGCAGCTGGTGAGCTTGCCCTGGGTCCGGTACACCTCGCGGTGCAGGTCATCGCGCTCCATATCACTGATAACCTGGCCATCCAGGTTCAGCTGGTGCAGGTGGCCACTGCCGTAGTACAGGTGGTTGACCTTGCGACCGTCTGGCAGGCTCAGGGTGGTCAGGTTGCCGAGCGGGTCGTACTCGTAGCCGAGCGTGCCGTCAGGGGTGACTTCTTTGGTCAGCCGCCCCAGCAGATCGTAGGTGTACTCCAGCTTCTCTTCCGTGATCCCTAGCTGCTTGCCGATCCCGGTCGGCTGCCGCTCGATGCTCAGCAACCGGTCGCCGTCGTCGTACGCGAAGGTCTGGCTCGCATCGCGGTTGATCTTGGCGACCAGCCGGCCAATGGCATCGCGCTCGAACAGCGTATGACGTTCCGGGCGTTCGGCGTTTTCACCGTAGCCAATCTCATCCAGTCGGGTCAGATGGCCACCGACGTTGTAGCTGAAACGCCGGGTCAGGTTATCCACCCGCACTTCTTCAGTCAGCCGGTCCGAGGCGTCGTAGGCAAAGCTGTACGTGGCGTTGTTCTCGTTGACAAGCGCCGTCAGGCGCAGCGCCTTGTCGTATTCATAGCGAACCCACTCGCCCTTGGCATCCTGACGGCTGCTTGTGATTGCCCAGTTCGATCAGTTGGAAATGAGACGACTGAGGCACAGCAGGCAGCCATCACAAACCGGAATGTTAAAGAACCTTATGCTATTGAATTGTTTTTTGGCCAAGCACTAAAAACCGCAAGAAGCAAAATACAACCCAACCAAGAATCAGCCCCAAGGGGCATAAATGAAATCGCCATCAATTTTCGTGAACTCTAGCCCTGCAAGATTTCTCTCCAAGTAACCGCGCTTGAATTCTGAAGAGCAGACCATTTGCTTTATCTCCTCACAATAAAAAAGATCCTCTTCAATACCCCCCCTTATAACGAACTTCTCGATCCTATCATAAACCACAGGCATGCCTTGGCGCTCGCTCTCAGGCCTTAACAGCCCCTCATCCATGAGAACTAATTTGGATTTGTCCACATCTAGAATTGAACATCTGCTCTGGACAAAGAACAGACTATAACCCTTACTTACCTCACGCCCTTTGCGCAACTCAATCGCCAAAGGCACACTAAAATATTTGCAATTATACAACTCACAAAAATTCACAAAATCTAAAGACACGATGTATTGTTCAAAGAAAGCATCGCCATAAAATACATCCAGATCAATTTTAGCTTGATATGCATCTGCAAACATATCTCTACTGGGACTCTCTAAAACCTGATTAAATTCCGGCAGCTTAGGCGTCCATTCAATATCAAAAAAAAGCGGAACCCCATGATATTCATCAGCATTAATCATATAAAACTCTTTCATAACACCTCACAACAACCTACCCGAAACAGGATCGATTTTAAATAGACCATTCTGAAGACCCGATCTTGCCCAATCCTGAATATTTTTTATACCCAAAATTAGTTGTGTATCACTCAATTGAGGAGCCAGCTTGTTAAGCTCAAGTAACTTTTTACCTACTGCAGTCGTATACGCATCATGACTTGTCCAATGCCCAGGCAAATCTATATACTGAACGTTTTTCTTGTCCGGCAAAAAAATTCCGTTTGATGCACCATCACCATCAAAACCCAAACCCTTTAAACGCTTAAACATAGACCCAAATATAGGCTTATTCATCAATTGCTCAGGTATGAGATGGTGATTAGCCATCCCATCACCTGTTCTATGTCCCATATTTTGACCTAGCTTAGTAGAACACCATCCCAGCGGATCAATTTCCAAGGTAGGGTTTGCAGCGTACAAGTAAATATTAATTCCACCTGCAAGCCCTATCGGATCTTGCGACAGAAACCGTCCTACCTCAGCGTCGTAGAAACGGAACGTATTGTAGTGAAGCCCTGTTTCAGAATCGAAATATTGCCCCTGAAAGCGCAGATTTTGTTCGACCTCATCGACAGTCAGTTGCTCTATCGAACCCCACGATCGATACGTCGCCTGCCAAACGATCTTCCCATCACTGTCCGTCAACTCCAGCGGCGTACCGATCTGATCCGTATGGAAGTAGTAGACCTTCTGCTCCTCCCCTTCCACCTGATCAACCCGCGCCAACGCCGCATAGCTGCCCGGCTCATACAGGTACAGGATGCTCTGCCCCGGCGTCTTCTCTCGCAACATCCTCAACCCTTGCCAGAGGAAGCGCTTCTGTTCGACTTCGCCGTTGATCTCCGCCTGCTTGGCTATTCGCCGCCCCAGGCTGTCGTAACGGTAGTGCCCGGTACTCTCCAGCTTTCCGTTGACCAATGTCTCCGCCCGCACCAGCCGGTTCTCGCAGTCATAGCTAAAGCTCTGCAGCTTGCTGTGCCCCGAGCGCTTCTCGATCAGGTTGCCCCACGGATCGTAGCGGTACTCCTGATCCCGCCACTGTTTGATCCGGTTGTCCTTGACCTTGTCGAACTGCCGCGCATTGAAGTCCAGCCGGTTGGCCGCCGCGTCGTAGCGGAACTCCTCGCTGCCCACCAGCGAGCCGGTATCGCGGCTGCGCAACTGCCCGTTGGCTTCGTACTCGTATTTGATCTCACCCCGCAGCTTGTCCAGCGTGCGCACCAGTTCACCTGCCGGGTCGTACTGGTAACGGCGGTGAATCGGGTTATACGCATGCTCCACCAGCAACGAGGTATTGATACCGGTGTTGTGCACCTGCGAGAGCTTGTCGGCCGGCAAGTTCGAGGCAAACTGCCAGGCCTTGCGCCCCATCGCGTCATAGCCAAAGCAGCTGGTGAGCTTGCCCTGGGTCCGGTACACCTCACGGTGTAGGTCGTCACGCTCCATGTCGCTGATCACCTGACCGTCCAGGTTCAGTTGGTGCAGATGCCCACTGCCGTAGTACAGGTGGTTGACCTTGCGACCATCCGGCAGGGTCAATGTGGTCAGGTTGCTGAGCGGGTCGTATTCATAGTCTAGTGCGCCCCCCGGGGGTCAGCTCCTGCGTCAGTCGTCCGAGCAGGTCGTAGCTGTAGCTCAATGTCTCTTCGGTGATGCCCAACTGCTTGCCCGCACTGCTCGGCTGGCGTTGAATGCACAGCAGCCGATCGGCATCGTCGTATTCGAAATCCTGTCGGGCATCGCGGTTGACCTTGGCCATCAGCCGGCCAATGGCATAAGATTATCAATAATTCAACGTAGATCAGTTATCGAAAACCCAGTTGAGATACATACAACCGGGATTTCTGAAAAAGATCAGCTCACACAATCAAATTCAATAAACTCCTCACATAAGAACCTACATTTAAACCTCAAATCTATTCACAAAGCTTTCATATGTCGACTGGGAGTTAATCACTCTAGCCGTTTCGTTTTCAACATGCTCAGCCGTCTCATCATCTGTAACGGTGACAAATAAAACTGGCTCTTGCACAGCAAATGACTTAAAACAATCACTTTGCCGCAAAGCACGCAGAACATTCGTCATTGCTGCATAAAGTTTTTTCCTGAAATCCGCAATATTAGAACGCTCCACATCTTCCCTTAGCGCTTTACAGGCGCTCTTGAATAACTCGCCGCGCCAAGCCTCATACTTCCACTCTGAAGTCGCCCATGTGTAATACTGACGAGAATCGTCCCGATCCTCCTCATCTTCCTCCAAGAGTTTACGCTCCAGCGCCTCGTGAGAGTTAGCGGCGAAGGCGATAGTCATGGCACTACTATCGGTATATAACGAAAAAGCATAAAACCTTTCGTCTGAATGTTCAGCTTGCAAAGCTTCGAGCGCCTGTACTACAAGCTTAAAAACTTCCGCCTCAAACCCATTCCAATTCATTATCAACCCCTTATTACCCACCGAATACTTCAAAGCCGATTTTTTGTAACTCACCCTTCATTGCTGAAACCGCCTTATTGAAGGGTAAATCTTGCGCCATAATAGCTCTGTCTGCAGCTTCAAGCTTACTAGCAACTAATTTTGCATTCGCAATTGTGTGTCCTTGGTTCTCCGCCCACATCATCGCAGATGTATCATGCACAGGATCAATTTTGTACTTGTCCAGCACGGCCCTACTACGTTCGAGTGCTCTTTGCATGCCTGGGGAGCGCGCGAAGTCTCCCTTGAAAACGATATGGTGAGCATGCGGTCGCTCCATTGTAGCAGGAGGGCGAGTCCCCGTTTGACGAGCATAGTAAGCCCCCCAATCTTTACCAGCACATAGCCCCCATGCATCAGTCCAAACAATGGGGTTGTTAGCGTACTGGTAGAAATTAAAACCACCAAGTAAACCAATCGGATCTTGGCTTACAAATCGCCCGACCTCTGGATCGTAGTATCTGAAAGTATTGTAGTGCAGCCCCGTCTCACCATCAAAATACTGACCTTGGAACCGTAGGTTTTGCTCGACATTCTTGACCGGCAGACTATCTATCGCACCCCATGATCGATACGTCGCCTGCCAAACGATCTTGCCATCACTGTCCGTCAGCTCCAGCGGCGTACCAATCTGGTCCGTATGGAAGTAATAAAGCTTCTGCTCCTCCCCTTCCGCCTGATCGACCCGCGCCAACGGCGCATAGCTGCCCGGCTCGTACAGGTACAGGATGCTCTGCCCCGGCGTCTCCTCCCGCAGCATCCGCAAGCCCTGCCAGAGGAAGCGCTTCTGCTCGACTTCGCCGTTGATTTCCGCCTGCTTGGCTATTCGCCGCCCCAGGCTGTCGCAACGGTAGTGCCCGGTACTCTCCAGCTTGCCATTGACCAGCGTCTCCGCCCGCACCAGCCGGTTCTCGCAGTCATAGCTAAAGCTCTGCAGCTTGCTGTGCCCCGAGCGCTTCTCGATCAGGTTGCCCCACGGATCGTAGCGGTACTCCTGATCCCGCCACTGTTTGATCCGGTTGTCCTTGACCTTGGCAAACTGCCGCGCATTGAAATCCAGCCGGTTGGCTGCTGCGTCGTAGCGAAACTCCTCGCTGCCCACAAGCGAGCCGGTATCACGGCTGCGCAATTGGCCGTTGGCTTCGTACTCGTACTTGATCTCGCCACGCAGCTTGTCCAGCGTGCGCACCAATTCACCTGCCGGGTCGTACTGATAGCGACGGTGGATCGGGTTGTACGCATGCTCCACCAGCAATGAGGTATTGATACCTGTGTTGTGCACCTGCGAGAGCTTGTCGGCCGGCAAGTTCGAGGCAAACTGCCAGGCCTTGCGTCCCATCGCGTCATAACCGAAGCAACTGGTGAGCTTGCCCTGGGTGCGGTACACCTCGCGGTGCAGGTCATCACGCTCCATGTCGCTGATCACCTGGCCATCCAGGTTCAGCTGATGCAGGTGGCCGCTGCCGTAATACAGGTGGTTGAGCTTGCGGCCATCCGGCAGGGTCAGCGTGGTCAGGTTGCTGAGAGCATCATACTCGTAGTCCAGCGCACCGCTCGGGCTCAGTTCCTGTGTCAGTCGCCCCAGCAGGTCATAGCTGTAACAGAGCTTTTCATCGGTGATGCCCAGCTGTTTGCCAGTAGCAGTTGGCTGGCGCTGAATGCTCAGCAAGCGGTCAGCATCGTCGTAGGCGAAGTCTTGCCGCGCATCGCGGTTGACCTTGGCCAGTAAACGGCCAATAGCGTCGCGCTCGAACAGCGTGCTGCGTTCGGGGCGCTCTCCGCTTTCGCCGTAGCCGATTTCGTCCAGCCGGACCAGATGCCCGCCAGCGTCGTAGCTGAAGCGTCGGGTCAAATTGTCGACCCGCACTTCTTCGCTCAAGCGGTCCGATGCGTCGTAGGCGAAGCGGTACGCCGCGCTGTTCTCGTTGACCAGTGCAGTCAGACGCAGCGCCTTGTCGTATTCATAGCGAACCCACTCGCCCTTGGCATCCTGACGGCTGCTCGGCAGACCACGTGAAGTGCGTTGCAGGCGTGTGGTCTGGCCTTTGCCATCGGTGTGGGTCAACACCTGGCCGAGGGTATTGTAGGTAAAGGTCTCCGCAGTGCCGTCCGGGTGGTCGATGCGTAGCACTTCGCCATCCGGTTTACGTTCCAGCGTGGTGGTCTGGTTCAGTGCATCGGTCACTGCAATGAGGTGCTGACGCTCGTCATAACGGTAGTAAGTGCTTTTGCCGGAGCAGTCCTGGAAACGTTCGATCTGGGCATAGGCATTCCACCACAGATACTTGGACTTGAAGTTGGCATCGATGATCGTGTGCGGTAGGCCGTCGTCACTGTTGAAGTACTGGGTCTTGTGGCCCAGCGGGTCGATCTCGGTGATCAGGTTGCCTTTGTCGTCGTAACGAGACTGCCAGACGCTGCCGTCGGGGAAGCGGGTTTCGGTGACCAGTGGCGTGGCGAGGTGATACTTGTAGCTGATCTTGCGGCCCAGTGGGTCGGTTTCCTCGATCAGCCGAGAGAATTCGTCGTACTTGAGCGCCAAGTGATTGCCATCGGGAAGATCGATGCCGATCAGATTCCCGGTGGCGTCGAAATCCATACCGTAGCGCTCACCACCGAAGTCGCGGCTGGCGATGACGCGGTTGTCCTCATTGTACTGGATCTCCAGTTCACGGCCCAGCACGTCGGTTGCCCAACTGGTGCGTTTGGCAGGATCGTAACGGAAGTGATAATGCTCGCCGTCGCTTGTCCAGTGCTCGACCACACGCGGCTTCCCATTCTGGGATTCCCAACGGTACTCGCAGATCAGGCCCAAGGCATTGCTGTGCCGGGTCATTAGGTGATCTGCGTAGCTGAAATGACGAACAGAATCGCCATTGCGGTTGATCACTTCAGTGAGCTGACCATTATCGTCATAGCGGTAACGCACCAGCGTTTCGACAGCGGTGTCATCGACCACGCGCTTGACGTCCGTCAAACGCCCGAGCGGGTTGTCATAGTGAAGGTGAACACGCACTGCTCCTGGCGCAGTGATGTCCGTAAGCCGTCCGTCGGCACTGTAGGTAAAGTGCAGGTAATGGCCCAGCGCATTTTCCAAACGCTGCAAAGGCACATGGGTATTGCCGTCCGGCACGTCACCAAAGTAGAAGAACTGGTTGTCGAGTGTCTGCAGAAGGTAGTGGCCGCCCTCGGTACGCACGAGGTAGATTCGCTCGTTGGGGTTGTAGATACTTTCGCCAGGCTCCAGATCGACGAATGGGACGCTGCGGCCCTGGTTGTCAGTCAGATAGACGAACCCACCACTACGACGCAGGCTTTGCTCCCAAGGCAGTATCCAGCCCTGGCCCAGAGCACTTTCGGCGGTAAGGTCGCTGGCATAAAAACGCGACCACTCGATTGGCATCAGGCCAGGCAGTACAAAGTCTGTTTCATTGACCAGCAGCTTGCGGCCGGTGGTCATGTCCACCGGGTTACCGGTAAAGCCTTCGATCGCCCGCCCTACAGCCGGGCCGATGATGAAGCGCCCGGCGAGGTAGCTTGCTGCAATGGTAGCGCCAGTCTGAAGTGCACACGGGCCAGCGGCCTTGAGGCCGGCCTGAAGCCCCAGGCGACCGACCGCCAGTACCGACCGCCCCATCGAGGCAACGATCATCAACACATCGACCGTGACGCGCAGCCATTCCGGAACCTCATCGTCGACAGGCAAGTACCGCTGAGTACCGCCACCGATGTAGACGTTGTTCGAACCGCCCGAAATCTTTGCGCCACATGTCAGCTTGTCACCTTTGCGGGCCGCTGCAACGCCATTGATGAATACGTTGGTGGAGCCTTCTGCAACCAGTACCGGCGCCGGATGCTTGTCACATTTGGCGGTACTCAAAGTGGCGTGGGCCGCATTGCGATTGTTGATGAATACGTCTGTCGAACAACCGGGTAGCTCTATCTGTCCAGCGGGCGAACTGAACATCGAGCCTATCTTCTCCCCCAACATCGGCAGCATGCCGGCACCAATGCCGATCAATGCCCCCAGCAAGAAGCCGCCGAGGCCGGCGGTGCAGATAGTGAAGGCAGCAGCCGTAGCGATTGCCAGGCCAATCACTGCGCCAGCAAGAAAACCTGCCAGGGCACTGGTGTGTTCAATCTCGTCGTGCAGCCGCGCAGCCTCGAACATAGGTTCAACCCTGCGTGGTGTTTTCTGGGGAGCTTGGTTGGCGTGGTTCGAAGCTGTTCAACAGCCCAAGCCAACTGTCGTTCTGCTTGCCATTGAAGTCGGCCTGACTGGTCGTGGAGAAAACCAGAATGCGCCCAGGCGCGACCTCGAAAGCCGCCTGCCGTTGATAGACCGGCCTGCCATCCTTGAGGTAGTAGCCATCGACCTGAATACCTGCCTGGGGCTGGCTGGAAGACAGGCTGGCTGGCTTCTTGCCGAGGATGGTGTAGCCGCGCAATTTGGATGCGATCAACTTCACCTGTCGCTCGATATAGGCTTTGAGGTCCTCGCCAGGCATCAGGTTGTCACGCGAGAGCGTAATGTTCAGCGGAGCTGGGATACTGTCCCCCAGGATAAACATGTTGACCGTGCGATCCTGGAAGCCTTCCGGCAACTTGATAGATCCTTCCTGCAGCTGATAGTCCATTGTCTGAGTGTTCCATGAAAACGTGAAAAGGATATGAGCCTTACTGAGCGGTCACTCCGGCCAGCATGGCGTCGAATGCGATCAGCCAATCGGCCAGTTGCGATTGGTCCGGGTTGATTACCGTAGACACATTCAGCCATTGCCGTTTGTTGCCGTCTGCCGAAGCGATAATCATGCACACGGCACGGCCGTGACGGCGCTCCTGGCCTGCGTTGAACTGGTAGTCGAGGCTGATTGCCGGGTGGCCAGCCAACAAGGCTTCCGCTTGACGCACCAGGGTCAATTCTGCATGGCGCTCGCGCAGTTTTTTAATAAACAACTCGACCGCATTATTAATTTCAAGACCCTCAGGGGCAGGGCGGCGGCGAGCGCTGAATTGTACATTGCAACCGGCAAACTCCAGCGTTGTCTCGATATCACGAAAAGCGAAACCTTGAGGCATCAACAAATTCAAGCCGGCAATACGCAGTGCGTTCTGCTCTGCATCCATTGGTAGTTGCGGCGGCGGCGCAACCTCTAGCGTAGCTTGCCCTGCAATGCGTGCTTCCTCGGCCTGTTGCCGGGCAAGCGCCTCAGCGGCCTCTCGCCTCTGCGAGAGCCTGTCGTAGATATTTCCCCTGATCATCACGCTACGCCCTACTCGTTGATGTCGACCCGGTCACCTTTGACAAAGGTGTTCTTGCCCAGAATGTCGATGCTGTCTGCTTCGATGGTGATGCCATCCGGTTTGAGGGTTATCTTGCTAGTGCCGACTTGCAGCAGGATGCTCTCTTTGGCGCTCACCTGGATGAACTTGTTATCCACCTGCAAGGTGTAAGCCCCCTCCTTGACGTTCACCACCGTATCTTTCTTGATAATTTCCGTGTGCGCCCCACCTACCGTAATCGTCCGGTTGTTCCCCACATCATGGGTTTCATCCAGCTCGATCTCGGTATCCATGTTGCGCTCGGCATGCATGATGATCTGCTCGGCGCCAGCCTTGTCCTCGAAGCGGAAGAAGTTGGCGGTACCGCCGTCGCCCTTCATCGACCGGGTCAGGAAGCCACTCTGGGTCTTGTTCGCCGGCAGCGACCATGGCGGGGTGTTGGTGCTGTTGTACAGGCTGCCCATGATCAGCGGGCGGTCGGGGTTGCCATCGAGGAACACCACCACCACTTCGTCGCCCACGCGTGGGATCTGGATGCTGCCGAAGCCACCGCTGGCACCAGATTGGGCGACGCGTACCCAGCAGGAGCTCTGGTCGTTGAACTCGCCGTTGCGGTCCCAGTGGAACTGTAACTTCACCCGGCCCAGTTCATCGGTGTAGATCTCTTCGCCGGGGGGGCCGACGATGATGGCAGTCTGCGGCCCGCTGATGCCCGCCCTAGGCGTGTTCAATGCAGGGCGGAACGGAATTTTCCGGCGAATGCAGCTGAAGCTGTTGCGGTAGCCCGCCTCACCGTCGTTGGTGTAGTTGTTCTGCCCCCAGTGGGTAACCGAAAGCAGCAGAAACTGTCGGTCATCCGGGGCGTCATTGTCGTGATCGTAATGCTGACTCAATTCAAAGTAGTAGCCAGGCTCCATGACGCGACAGTTGCTCTCGCCATGGAAGGTCTTGCCGTCCACTTCCATCGCCTCCAGCCGACGCCGCGCCTTGCGCACGCCTTCATCGGCATCGGCGTAGCCGTAGAGACCTTCGTATTCGAAGACTTCATACTGGCCGACCTCGCCCTGCTGGTTGACGGAATTCAACTGCACCAGGTGTGGGTTGCCCGGTTGCTTGTAGTCGAACGATTTCAAGGCCAGGCGCGTTGGTTGCATCCGCCGCGCCGAAGACCATTTGGTGATCGAGTCTGCGGTTTCGGTGACTGAAGCACTGTGGTAACGAATCAGCGGTTGGCGCTCCAGCTGCGGAAGCATGCTGCTGTCATCGCTGATGATCATGCGATGGCCTTCCTGGGAGTGCTCGAAGGTGAAAAACAGCCCTTCTTGCTCGAGCAGGCGCAACACGAAGTTCAGGTCCGACTCCTGGTACTGGGTGCAGTAGCTGATCGGTTTGAGCGGTTGGCTCAGACGAAACTCGTAATCGGCCAGGGTCAGGTAGTACGCAAAGACGTCCTTGACGATCTGCTCGGTGGTCTTGTCCTGGAATATCCGCGAATCGCGGCGACGGCTGAGGATCCATATCCACGGCACGAGTTCGGCAGTGTAATTGGCAATGCCGCCGTCGGCACCAGCATGGACGAAGTCCGACACGTGCGCGCTGATGTAGCGTGTGCTGCCATCAGCCAGGGCGATCCCTACCGTCACTTTCTTGCCGATGAGCTTCTTGAGCTCGATGCGCGCATCCTGAGAGATAAGCTGCACCTGGAAACTGAACAGCTCCGAAATCCCCTCGCGGCCGCTGAAGCTCAGCAGTTGCAGTTCTTGTTCGGGCGGCAGCGGCGAGTCGAAGGTAAACAGACGTTGATGCTGCGTGAGGATCGATTCGAGGGCGTCCGTAATCATGTCAATGCATCCTGCATCAAGCTGGAAATCTTGCAATGAAAACGCGCTTAAAAGAGGCTGTCAAATGATAGCGATACGCCAGATGCCATCAAGCTGACGTCAAAAATACTTCTACGGGAAGCAGTATCGCGGGCTGTAGAGCAGCAGGCGGTTTTTTGGTTAATTGCATCGTATTGTGTCCATCGGTTTGATCAGTCGGTCATCGGGGGTGTACGCTCCTTGCGCTCAGCCGAGAGGCAATACACTGCGAATTTCAGGGAGAAGAATCGCCATGAGCGTGAGTGAAAACCAACTCAGCCAACTGGACCGGGAGATGGACCAGAATCACCGGGAGATGGTGATCATGTCGATCGAGGACTTTCAGGCACAAGCGCAGTTCGCCCAGAGAACTCACGGTGCAACGCAGGCTCCACAAGTGTGCACACGCACCCAGGGCGACATGCTGACCGGCACCTGGCAGAGCGTGAAATCCACCTACAACGGCCTGCCCCACACCTTCGTCAATACGACCTGGGGCGTGCCCACGGCCATGGCCGCATGGGACATGAAAAATACTGCCGGTTTCATTCGCGACATGAACGGGCTGGGCACAAAGGTGCGCTACACCATACGCAACGGCAAGCAGTACGTGATCCTCACCGGCTACCCAGGCCTGCGCAAGACGCTAAATGCTCCCCGTTATGGCATCCAGAACGCCAAGCTGGTCAGCATGGGCATCGGCAAATACGGTGTGCGCGGTTCGTCGATCAAAGGCTTCAAGCTTTCGTGTTATGTGGCGGTAGCCATCGAAGTCGCAGAATGGGTATTTGCCGACGAGCATGTGATGAGCGACCTGTTTGGCGGTATTGGCGTTGAGCTGATCAAAGCCGGTATAGCTTCGGCGATCGGGTATGCTTTCGGGCTGGCCATTGGCTCAATGGCCACTTTCGCCGCCGCACCCGTCATCCTGGGGGCTGCCGTTGTATTCGCAGTTGGCGTTGGGCTTAACGAGCTTGATGTCCGCTATGGAATAAAAAACTCGGTTAAAGCGGGCCTTCGGTATGCCGTGGACCAAATTGAATATTTGGGCCAGCAGGCCATGCAGATTAGTACCAAGGACTTGCAAAAATACGCAGAGAAACAAATCACCAATATTGCTAGCGAGGTGGCAGACACTCTCTATAACGAGGCCAAGCGCTGGGCACTGCAAAAACTTCAGCCAGGAGACCTCAATCTGCCTGGATGGCCTACTGTGCCTGAACTTCCCTCTATGCCCTCACTCCCGACGTTCAACTTTCCAAAGTTTTAACCATGACTATTCAACCTCATGAGCTCCACGAGCGCTCTCCCCACCTGTTTCGTCTCATGGCCCTCGCGACTGGCCTAGCAACTTCGATATTGGGCATTCTGTCAGCTTATTGGCTTGGGAGCAATCTACTCTCCTTGTTCGGAAGGCTCTTAACGAATGCCCCAATCGTGGTGACGCCCTATCTGGTGTTTATGCTCATCGCCATGTGTACGGTCACCCCAATCATAGTTGTTACATCACTGCATGCCTGCTGGCGCGCGAAAAAATTCGACCCGCCCCCCCATTCCCGGATGTTCCGCTTTCAACATAACTCATACAAATTGACACTTTGGTCAATGATCTATATTGCGCCGGCGCTGGCATTACTCGTGACTTTTGGCCTGTGGTCGAAGGGGTACACCCCGTGCCAGAAACTCCTGATTTCAGGGTCGGCCTGGAAGGTGTACTGGGTCAATGATGTGCGATACTGCTTCAAACCTGATTTTTACAACAGCGACGAGCAACCCTGCAAGCGTGTTGGCAATCGAGCTATTTGCACGCAAGCTGATGGACAGCAGTGAGAAACACTAGTACAGCAGGGCTCTATAGATGAAAAATTGATACTCACAAACTTCATCTGTATCATCGCCCCTTAATATCAGACTGCTGGCTGTCGGCATGATCATCGCCATGCTGTTGGTCGCGGCCTTCTCGGTCTACGCCTACATCAACTACCTGTTCCCGCTGTACGGCAGATTACTGCGTGGCGCGCCTGTCGTGGAAACACCTTACCTCGCGTTCGGCCTGCTCATGGCACCGCCGGCGGTGGCAATTCTGCTGGTTGGTTGTGCGATATGTGCCTGGACCGGGAAAAAATTCGACCCGCCCGCAGGCACACGACTGCACCGCTTCCAGGCGCTGATGTTCGGGCTTTCGCTGAAGACGCTGCTCTACGTCGTCCCTGCCGTTATGGTTCTGACGACCCTTGCGCTGCTTGGCAGAGGCTACTCGCCCTGCCCTAAGCTGGTGATATCGGGCTCTGCCTGGCAATTGTTCTGGGTCAACGATGAGCGCGCGTGCTTCAAGCCGGATCACTACATCAACGACAACTGGCCATGCAGGATCATCGACGGCGAGGAGGTTTGCGTACAGGTCGATGGCCGCTGAGCTATCAGTCGGCAAAGGGGCTGAAGATTAACTACCCAGTGAGCCTTGATTGGTTTACCGCCAAAGACGCGCTCACCCGCACGGCCTCTTACGAAATAGTCATGCCTGACACAGAAATCATCAAGCAACCAATAGCGCTGAAGTGCATTTAGCACGACGATAGAACTATTGCTTGGCTCTAGTCGCAAATAGTCGTCCCAGCCACGAAGCCTCACGCAACGCCCGAACATATTCGATATCCGAGAATGTGTAGTGGCGCTTCTCCCTTCGCTCGCGTTCTTTCAACGCCCTCAAGGCAGCGAGGTTGTTGCGATGATAAAAAACCAGATATAGCGAAATAAGCGATAATGCGCACACCAGTGAGGCCGCCGATTCGCTGTAGGCCTTCATCAGCGGATACAGCACGCTACTCAACCCTGCACTCAGCCCGCCCAGTAGCCAAGGGTTCACTTTTTCTTCAACCCCGTAGACTTCAACACGGTCACCGCGCAGCACCCAAGTACTGGCCTTGCTTTTACGCCGATAGGCCAGCGCACAGGCAGCAGCGGTCAGGACGAGTGGCAGCGAGCTGAGCGCCACGGCTTGCAGCCCGCCCATCTTGACCTTCTTGTAGGTGATTGCCATCGCGAGCATGAAGGCAAACAACGGCCCCACACTCAAGCTGAAACATAGCCGCAACGACGCATAATCAGCGAAACGTTCCGAACGGTAAGCGCATTTCACGCACCAGCAGAACGTCATGACTGTCGCCACTGCCATGGGCACGAAGACAATTTTTGGCGCCACCCCCAGCATGAACACTGAAATCATCAGCAGCAAAAACCAGAACGCCCAAATGCCCCCAAAAAAACGTTCAGTAGTGATCATGGAACTCGACTCTACCCGTCACTTTTCATTAGCCGACGTAGCGTGGCCATCAATGGCTGTCGCAAGCCAGCTCGTCGAGTTCATCCACCTGGCGCGAGGTGGAAAGGCCCACCGCAGACCATGTCACTGACCTGCCCCTGAGCGACCGGAGCAGGCGGCCATCCACCGCGTCGCCTGCTTCGCGGGCGTGCCCGCTCCCATAGTGATCATGCTCGTTTGCAAGGTTATTGACCAGACCGTTGCCTCTGCAGGTACGGCATAGGCCATCCAAACGGATGGACCACGCTTGATAACACCCTTGCGCGCGGCGCATTCCGTCGCGCTGCCATCATCCAGACGTGCTTTGGCAACACCTCCGGAGAATACGATCCGCGCAAAAAATGAGACCGGATTCACTTTTTGCAAAAAACTTTTGCAAAGAAATTTTCTCACGCTCATACCCCTCGCACACCCACGTTTTAGGGCTTGAACTCCCATTTCCCGCGCCCTAAACCACCAGTCAATATCACGACGCCATCATTGCGTCACATCACAAAGCGGGGAAAAAATCGCCCCCTCGCGGGAACTTCTTCCGCAGCGAGGTGCCCTACTCGGCATTGCTGGCAACACGATATTCATGTGCCAGCACCCAGTTTGCGGGGCCGAGAAGGCGCAATTCAAAGTCCACGCCATTGGCGTTTCAGGACGATCTAGCAGGCACATGGACGATGCACCGATGACACAGACATTCGATGTCGAAGCACTGATCAAGCTGCGTAGCCAGACGCGGGCGATCTCCGATGCGCTGAAGGCGCAGGCGGCGGATTACCTCGCCACCGTGGCACCACTGATCCGTCCGCAAGTCCTGTTTGGCGAATACCTGCAAGGTGCCCAGCGCAGCAGCGGGCGCGAAACCCAGGGCCACTTCCAGGCCCTGGTCGAACTCTACGAACGTATCGGCTCGGCTGCGCCGTTCCAGTTGGTCACCGAACTGGAAGTACCGCTCAACCTGATCAGCACCACCCCCGAACTGTTCCCGCTGGAATACGACAAGGCCCTGGAACACAGCGGCCAGGTCATCCGCATCACCAGCCCGACCCGCTGGGTGGTGGGCTTCCACGCCTTTGAACTGGCGCGGTTTCGCACTGTCATCAAAGACCCCAACCGCAGCAGCGCCGAGCTGTACCGCTTCGTGGTGCACTACCTGGTGCTGTTCTACTGCCTGAGCAAGTCGCCTGGCCTTGGCCGGCTGTTCGAGGGCCTGCGCTACAGCCTCAGCTTCGAGCGCCTCAAGGGCTTTGGCGACCTGCCGTTCTGCGTCATCAGCTCGCCGGTGCGCTCGGAACTGCCCGACGACTCGGTCATCCGCAGCAGCACGCAGATTGCCGGCAACACCAGCTTCGAAGAGCTGGTGGGCCGCGACAACATCCTGGAAATGAACGACGAAATCCGTCAGCGCCTGCTGCTGACGATCGAAGGACTGTAACGCGCAGCGCCCGGCAACGGGCCGCGCAATGATTCGCAGCGAATTGCTCGCACTGGAGAACACGATGGCGAAGAAGGAAAGCACTCAGCACAAACTCGACCGCGTTCGCGCGCCTCGGGTCCATATCACCTACGACGTGGACATCGGCGATGCCATCGAGAAAAAGGAGCTGCCCTTCGTCGTCGGCGTACTGGGCGACTTTTCCGGCAACCCGCTGGAGCCGCTGCCCAAGCTCAAGGACCGCAAGTTCGTCTACATCGACCGTGACAACTTCAACGGCGTGCTCAGGGGCATCAAGCCGCGCCTGACCTACCGCGTCGACAACACCCTGGCCAAGAACGGCACCCAGCTGGGCGTGGAGCTGAACTTCAACAGCCTCGAGGACTTCGAGCCACAGAACGTGGTCAAGCAGGTGGAGCCGCTGCGCAAGCTGCTGGAGGTACGCAACAAGCTGGCCGACCTGCGCAACAAGATGGGCGGCAACGACAAGCTCGAAGAGCTGCTGATGGACGTGCTGCAGAACACCGAGAAGCTCAAGACACTGGGCAAGGAATTCGGCCGTGAAGCCGAAGTGAAAGACCCGTCCAGCGACGATCGCGCCTGAGCAGGAGCCCGAACATGACCGACAAGCAAACCGCACCGCAACAGGCCGGCGACCTGGTCGAAGTGGAAAACTTCGCGCCACAGCCCTCGCTGCTCGACAGCATCATTTCGCAAAGCCGCGTGGCCCGCTCCGACACCGAGCGCAACCGCACCCGCGACCTGATTGGCGAACTGGTGAACCAGGTGCTCGAGGGCGAGATGACCCCGAGCAAGGACCTGATCGCCGTGCTCGATTCGCGTATCGCCGAGATCGACGCGATGCTTTCCGAGCAGATGAACGAAATCATGCACGCCCGTGAGTTCCAGCAACTGGAAGCCTCCTGGCGCGGCCTGAAATACCAGGTAGACCAGACCGAGACCAGCACCACGCTGAAGATCCACCTGCTCAATGCCTCGAAGAAAGACCTGGTACGCGACCTGAAAGCCGCCAGCGAATTCGACCAGAGCGCGCTGTTCAAGAAGGTCTACGAAGAAGAGTACGGCACCTTCGGCGGCGCGCCTTTCGGCATGCTGATCGGTGACTACGAATTCAACCGCAACCCCGAGGACATGTACCTGCTGGAGGAGATCTCGCACGTCGCCGCAGCAGCCCATGCCCCGTTCATATCGGCCGCCTCCCCCGAGCTGTTCGGCTGGGACTCGTTCACCGAGATGTCCGGCCCGCGTGACCTGGCGAAGATCTTCGACACCGTGGAATACGCCAAGTGGAAGTCGTTCCGCGCCTCGGAAGACTCGCGCTACGTCGGCCTTACCCTGCCGCACGTGCTCGGTCGCCTGCCGTATGGCCCGGACACCAGCCCGGTGGAGGAATTCAACTTCGTCGAAAGCGTCGATGGCCGCGACCACAACAAGTACCTGTGGATGAACGCCGCCTACGCCCTCGGCACCCGCGTTACCGATGCCTTCGCCCGCTACGGCTGGTGCGTGGCCATCCGCGGCGTGGAAGGTGGCGGCCTGGTCGAAGGCCTGCCAACCCACACCTTCAAGACCGACGACGGCGAAATCGCCCTCAAGTGCCCGACCGAAATCGCCATTACCGACCGCCGCGAAAAAGAGCTATCAGACCTGGGCTTCATCCCCCTGGTGCACTGCAAGGGCACCGACTATGCCGCGTTCTTCGGCACCCAGTCGGCGCAGAAGCAGAAGCAGTACAACACCGACATCGCCAACGCCAACGCGCGCCTGTCGGCCCAGCTGCAGTACATCTTCGCCACTTCGCGCATTGCCCACTACATGAAGGCGATCATGCGCGACAAGATCGGCAGCTTCGCCTCGCGCATGGATGTGGAGCGCTTCCTCAACCAGTGGCTGGCCAGCTACGTGCTGCTCGACGATACCGCCAGCCAGGAGGCCAAGGCCAAGTTCCCGCTGCGCGAAGCCCGCGCCGAGGTGTTCGAAGTGCCGGGCAAGCCAGGTGTGTACAAGGCCGTGACCTACTTGCGCCCGCACTACCAGCTGGATGAGCTGACCGCTTCGCTGCGCCTGGTTGCCGAGCTGCCACAGGGCGCGCGCGGCTGACAAGCCGGTGTGTACAGGGATGACACATGAGTAACCAGGCCCGCCTGCTGCCCTCGCTGCTCGACCGACTGCTGGACGACCGTCCGTACCAGTCGGCCGAGCCAGCCGCGCAACGCACCTGCTCGCTGAGCGAGTACAAGGCCAGCATCGTCCGTGACCTCGAGGTACTGGTGAACACCCGCCAGTGCCTGGTCGCCGAAGAGCTGGAGGGCTTCAGCCAGCTCGGTGGCTCCATCCTCGAATACGGCATGCCCGACTTCATCAGCCGCAGCGTGCTCGACCCGCATGATCGCCACCTGATCCAGCAGCAACTGGAGCGGGCGATCAGCACAGGGGACCGGCGCTTTCGCCGTGTCCGCGTACAGCTGCTGGCCCAGCAGAACGGCCACCGCATGTTGACCTTCCGCGTGGACGCCGTGTTGCGTCTGCAGGACATCAGCCGCCAGGTGTCATTCGACGCCGTGCTGCAGGTCAACACCCAGGAATACAAAGTGCAGAACCTCAACTGATGCTCGACGAACTGCTGCCCTACTACGAAAAGGAACTGTCGCACCTGCGCTTCCTCGGCCAGGAGTTTGCTGCGCAGTACCCGAAAATCGCTTCGCGGCTGTTGATCGAAGGCGACAACTGCGAAGACCCGCACACCGAGCGCCTGATCGAAGCGTTCTCGTTCCTGTCTGCGCGGGTGCACAAGAAGCTCGATGACGAGTTTCCGGAAATCGTCGAATCCTTCCTCGAGGTACTGTACCCGCACTACCTGCGCCCTACCCCGTCGATGTCGATTGCCGAGCTGAGCCTGGGCAAGCACGAGAAAGTCACCCAAGCCTACCGGGTGGCACGCCATACCGAGATGCATGCCAATGCCGTGGAAGGTGTGGTGTGCAAGTTCCGCACCTGCTACCCGGTAGAGCTGTGGCCTATTGCCGTGCAGCAGGCTTCGTTCGCCGAACTGGAGCGTTCGGCATTCAACGGTCACAGCGCCGACCTGGTCGCACGCCTGCGCATCCGCCTGGCAGCCACCGGCGATGCCCTGTTCGGGCAGATGGAACTGGACCGCCTGCGGTTCTTCCTCGACGGCGAAGCGACCCTGATGCTGCAGCTGTACGAGCTGCTGTTCAACAACCTGGCCAAGGCCACCCTGAGTTTCCAGGACCAGGGCCGCAGCCGCGAAGTGGCCTTGCCGACCAATGCCCTGAAAGCCGTGGGCTACGCCCGTGACGAAGGCCTGGTGGACTACTCCGAGCGCTCGTTCCTGGGCTACCGCCTGCTGCACGAGTACTTCACCTTCCCCGACAAGTTCATGTTCTTCGACCTGAGCGGCTTTGCCCGCATCCTGCAGGGCAATGCCATCGAGCAGGTCGAGATCAACTTCTATTTCTCCGACTACGACCTCAGCGAGCGCCTGGCGCGGCTGACCCAGAACATCGGGCGCAACAACTTCAAGCTCAACTGCACACCAATCATCAACCTGTTCCGCCAGCAAGCCGAGCCGATCAAGCTGACCCACACCCAGCACGAATACCCGGTCACTCCCGATACACGGCTGCACAACGCTGCCGAAGTGATCTCGATCGACCGCGTACGGCGGGTGCGCAAACTCGGCGGCATCGACCAGGTCGCCACCTGCCACCCGTTTTTCGAACCCCGTGGCGAGCAGGACCCGCACAGCAGCTTCTGGGTGGCGCGCCGGCGCAACCAGGGCGACGCCACTGCCATGAGCATCCGCGTGGTCGACCGCGACCTGGAGCTGATCGACGCCAGCAGCGACACCCTCAGCATCGGCCTTACCTGCAGCAACCGCGATGTACCGCTGATGCTGCCGTTCGGCGGCGAACGTGGTGACTTCAACATTCCCGCCAACTCGGTGATCAAGGATATCCGCTGCCTGCGCAAGCCCACCGCCACGGTGCGTGTGCCCCTGGGCAAGGGCCTGATCTGGCGGTTGATTGCCCACCTGTCGCTGAACCATATGTCGCTGGTCAGCCAGGGCCGCGAAGTACTGCTGGAGCTGTTGTCGCTGTACAACTACCGCAATGTTTCCGCCATTCGCAAACAGATCAACGGCATCAAGGCGATCAGCAGCGAGCCGGTGGTCGCACGCATCGGCCACCCACGGCCGAACTTCGTGCGTGGCGTCGGCATCACCCTGACCCTGGACGAAAGCCAGTTCACCGGCAGCGGCGTGTTCCTGTTCGGCATGGTGCTGGACCACTTCTTCGGCCAGTACTGCTCGATGAACAGCTTCACCCAACTGACCCTGCGCACCCAACAACGAGAAAAGAGAGTCGTCCAATGGCCAGCACGTACCGGCGATCAGCCCCTGGTCTGATCGATCAGGCCCGAGCCGAGCCGCACCGATTCGAATTCTTTCAATTGGTGCGCCTGCTCCGCCTGCACTACAGCCGCACCGGGCGCATGGACCTGGCAACCCGGCCGCACGAAGACCCGCTGCGTTTTCGTACCCAGCTGTCGCTGGCGTTCCCGGCCAGCGAGGTCAGCGACCTGCACTTCGAGCGCGAAGGCAAGGTGTCGCCGGCCGGCCTGCCGCTGTCGGAAGTGCAGGTCACCTTCATGGGCCTGGTCGGCCCGTCGGGCGTACTGCCGCGCCCGTATACCGAGCTGCTGCTGGAGCGCCACGTGCAGTATCGCGACGATGCCGCCCATGCGTTTCTCGACATCTTCTCGCACCGCATGATCACGCTGTTCTACGAGGCCTGGCAGAAGTACAAATTCCATATCGAGCACGAGCGCAATGGCACTTCGGGCTTCGATGGCTACCTGCTCAACCTGGTCGGCCTCGGCCCGCGCGCGCAGCAACTCAAGTTCGAGCAGCAACCGATGGCGCTGCGCCGCGAGCTGTTCAGCTATTTTGCCGGCCTGCTCAGCCAGAAGCCGCGCAACGCGCTGAACCTTGAGCGCATGCTCGGCTTCTATTTCTCGCTACCGATCAAGGTCCGCCAGTTCGCCGGCCGCTGGTTGCACCTGCAGCCCGAACAGTGCACCCGGCTTGGTCGCCGCAATAGCCAGCTCGGCCGTAGCGCCGTAGCCGGCAACCGGGTCTGGGACTATCAGTCGAGCGTCCGTATCGAGCTGGGGCCGCTGAGCCTGGCCGATTACCGGCGCTTCCAGCCGGGCACCGCGTGCTACCGCAAGCTGGTCGAACTGGTGCGCTTCTATATAGGCGCCGAGCTGGATTTCGAAATTGCCCCGCGCCTCAAGCGCGAGGCTGTACCGCGCGCCCAACTGGGCCGTAGCGGCAACGTCGCCCTGGGCTGGCTGGGCTGGCTCAAACGCCCTGGTCGTGACGCGGAGCCTTCGCGTTGCGCCGTCTTCCACATTCCTTACGATGGGGTCGCCTTGTGAACCTGAAGTCTCTGTTCGCCAAGCTCAACGAAACCAGCCGCACGGCCACGGAAAGCGCGGCGGCCCTGTGCCTGTCGGAGCACCATTACGACGTGGAGGTGGAGCACCTGCTGCTGCAGTTGCTCGACAACAGCGACAGCGACCTGGCGCCGATCCTGCGCCACTACGAGGTAGTCGCCGAACGCCTGCAGGCGCAACTGGTCACAGCCCTGGGCACCTTCAAGAAAGGTAATACCCGCACCCCGGCGCTGTCGCCGCACATCACCCGCATGATCGAACAAGCCTGGTTGCTGGCATCGATCGAATACGGCGTCGGCCAGGTGCGCAGCGCTCACCTGCTGCAGGCCCTGCTCGATGATGCCGAACTGCGTCGCGTGGTGATCGCCTCGGCGCCGGAGCTGGAGAAAATCAACGCCGATGACCTGCGCCTGAACCTTACCGCGCTGGTGGAAGGCAGCGCCGAGGCCAGGCAGGCCAGCCCGCTGGCCAGCCCTGCAGCGCCAGTGAACAGTACGAGCAAGGCCGGCGGCAAGACCCCGGCGCTGGACCAGTACACGGTCAACCTCACCCAGAGCGCCCGCGAAGGCCGCATCGACCCGGTGCTGGGCCGCGAGTTCGAAGTACGGCAGATGGTGGATATCCTTACCCGCCGCCGGCAGAACAACCCGATCCTTACCGGCGAAGCCGGGGTCGGCAAAACCGCCGTGGTCGAAGGCCTGGCCCTGCGCATCGCCCAGGGTGACGTACCGACAGTGCTCAAGGATGTAGCCCTGCACACCCTCGACCTGGGCCTGCTGCAGGCCGGTGCCGGGGTCAAGGGCGAGTTCGAGAACCGTCTCAAGGCAGTGATCGAAGAGGTCAAACGCAGCCTGCACCCGATCATCCTGTTCATCGACGAAGCCCACACCTTGATCGGTTCCGGTGGCCAGGCCGGGCAGAACGATGCCGCCAACCTGCTCAAGCCGGCCCTGGCCCGTGGCGAGCTGCGCACCATCGCCGCCACTACCTGGGCCGAATACAAGAAGTACTTCGAGAAGGACGCCGCCCTCGCCCGCCGCTTCCAGGTGGTCAAGGTGGAAGAACCCGACGAAGACAAGGCCATCCACATGCTACGCGGCCTGCTCGGCAAGATGCGCGAGCACCACAAGGTAGCGGTGATGGACGAAGCGCTGGTGCAGGCCGTGCGCCTGTCCAACCGCTACATTACCGGCCGCCAGTTGCCGGACAAGGCGGTCAGCGTGCTCGACACCGCCTGCGCGCGCATTGCCCTGGCGCAATCGTCGCAGCCTGGCGCCCTGGAAGACTGCCGCCGCCAGATCGACAACCTGCAGGCCGAAATCGCCGTGCTCGGCCACGAAGCCGGCAAGGGCCACGACCACGCCCGCCGCCTGGGCGAGCTGCAGGCCGCGCTGCAGGCCGAACAGCTGCAGGAGCAGCAACTGAACACGCAGTGGCAGCAGGAACTGGAACTGGTCGAACAGCTCAAGGCGCTGGACGCCGCCAGCGACGCCGATGCCGGCCAGCTCAATGCGCTGCGTGCAGAGCTGGCAAGCGTGCAAGGCGATCAGCCACTGGTCCACGCCCTGGTCGACGGCGGCGCCATCGCCCAGGTCATCAGCGGCTGGACCGGCATCCCGCTGGGCAAGATGCTACGGGACGAGATCGACACCGTGCAGCGCCTGCCGGCCCTGCTTGGTGAACGCGTGCTGGGCCAGGACCACGCCCTGCACGAAATCGGCAAGCGCATCAAGATTTCCCGGGCGCGCATGGAGGACCCGAACAAACCGATCGGCGTGTTCCTGCTGCTCGGCCCCAGCGGCGTCGGCAAGACCGAAACCGCCCTGGCCCTGGCCGATACCCTGTACGGCGGTGAACGCAACCTGATCACCATCAACATGTCCGAGTACCAGGAAGCCCACACCGTGTCGAGCCTCAAGGGCTCGCCACCCGGCTATGTCGGCTATGGCGAAGGCGGCGTACTGACCGAGGCGGTGCGCCGCAAGCCGTACAGCGTGGTGTTGCTCGACGAGGTGGAAAAAGCCCACCCCGACGTGCTCGAACTGTTCTTCCAGGTGTTCGACAAGGGCGTGCTGGACGATGGCGAAGGCCGCGAGATCAATTTCCGCAACACGGTGATCATCCTCACTTCCAATACCGGTACCGAGCGCATCATGCAGACCTGCCTGAACGCCGCCGAGCTGCCGACGCCCGAAGCGATCGTCGAAGACCTGCGTGACCAACTCAACCATGTGTTCAAGCCGGCCTTCCTCGGCCGCCTGAGCATCGTGCCGTTCTACCCGGTGCAGGACCAGATCCTCGAGCGCATCGTCGCCCTCAAGCTCCAACGCATCGCCAAGCGCTTCGCCCGCAACCACCAGGCCGAGCTCAGCTACGACGAGGCGCTGGTCAAGGCCATCGCTGCGCGCTGCACCGAGGTCGACAGCGGTGCGCGCAACATCGACAACATCCTGTCCCAGACCCTGATGCCCGAACTCGCCCAGCGCGTGCTCGAGCGCATGGCCCAGGACGCGCCGATCGAGCGCCTTGCGATCGAGCTGGGCAGCGATGGCGATTTCGCCTATCGCCTGGCCTGACCAGTACCCGGAGGTTTTGCCGTCATGCAACACAAGCACACCGCCCTCAAACACCTGACCACAGCTGCCTTGCTGGTGGCGCTGGCCGGCTGCGGGGTCACCGACCGTATCGGCAAGCGCATGGAAGACAGCTGGGCGGCCGACATGCTGGCCGACAGCGAAAAGGTCATTCTGACCTCCGACGGCGGCAACCAGCTCAACCCCGATGCCGAGGGCAAGCCGCTGTCGGTGGTGATGCGCGTGTACCAGCTGACCGACCTCGAACGCTTCGCCGCGACCGATGCCGAGACCCTGTGGGACACCCCGGAAAAAGCCTTGGGCAACACCCTGGTGGAAGCCCGCGAGATCACCCTGCTGCCGGGCATCGGCCAGATCGACCAGTGGCCGCTGGCCAAGAGCGCGCGCTACGTCGGCGTGGCGGCGTTCTTCCGCAATGAACAGGACGCACGCTGGAAAGTCGCCTTCGACGCCAACTCGCTGCGCAAGGACGGTATCTGGTTCTCCTCCGACGGCTTGCGGGTGCTGGTGGACAACACCGAAATCAGCGCCATGCGTGGCGTCGACGTACTGAGCAAGCCGCCGAGCGCCGACCCGCTGGCAAACGCGCAGAAGGCCCCGGGCAGCGCACCGACGCTTACCGACAAGGTGCAGGACGCGGTGCTCGACAAGGCCAGCGATGCCGCCGGGAAATCGGCACGGAACACCATGGATTCAACCTTCAACTCTCTAGCGGATAGCGTCAAATGAGCAAGCAAAGCCGGGTGATGTGGTCGGAAGGCATGTTCCTGCTGCCCCAGCACTTCCAGTACCAGGATGAGTTCCACCAGCACCAGCTGGCCGAGGCGACCTTGCGCACCACCCCATTCCATTGGGGGGTGCAGGTACTGCAGGTGGATGAGGACGCCCTGGCCAACGGTTCGCTGCAGCTCAAGCGCCTCAAGCTGGTGTTCCCCGACGGCAGCCTCTACGACGCACCGCAGCACGACCCGTTGCCGGCCGCCCGCGACCTCAAGGACCTGCTCAAGGCCAACGACCTCAAGGTCCATGCTGCGTTGAAGCTGCCCGAGCCGTTCGGCCTGAACTATGTCGAGGACGGCCAGGAACACAAGGCCGCGCGGCGTTTCCGCAAGCAGTTCGATACCCTGCCTGACCTCAATGAAGGCGAGCTGGAAAACGAAATCACCAGCCTGCGCCTGAACGTGGTACTGCTGGTGGACGGCGACAACCTGGATGGCTACAGCCACTGTCCACTGGCCAGGCTGACCCGCAACAGTATGGGCGGTTTCAATCTCGACCCGCATTTCGTCCACCCCACCCTGCATCTGGGCAGCCACGAGACCCTGGCCGGTATCGGCAAGCGCCTGCTCGGCGCCCTGCAGGCCAAGAGCAAGGCCCTGTCCGGCCGACGCCGCGAACGCGCCGACCAGATCGCCGAGTTCGGCTCCAGCGACGTAACCCTGTTCTGGCTGCTGAACACCGTCAACCGCGCCCACCCGCAGCTGGCCCATCTGCTGGCGCACCCGCGCCTGCACCCCGAACGCCTGTACCTGTTCCTTGCCGACCTGGCGGGTGGCCTGCTGACGTTCACCCTGGACACCCAGCTCAGCGACATCCCCGAATACGACCATCACGACCCGGCCGCGTCGCTGGTCAAGCTCGACGAGATGATCCGGGTGATGCTCGACAACGTGGTGCCCAACCAGTGCATCGTCATCAAACTCACCCAGACCAAGCCGTCGTACTGGCAGGGCCAGTTGCACGATCCACGCCTGACCGAGGCCGACTTCTATATCTCGGTCCATGCCGACATGCCTGGTGCCAGCCTGCTGGAGCTGGTACCGCGGGCATTCAAGGTCGGCTCGCCGGAAGACATCGAGGTGGTGGTCAACAGCGCGATGCCCGGCGTCACGCTCAACCATGCCGCACGGCTGCCCAACGCAATACCGGTGCGCCTGGACAACCAGTACTTCGCCATCGAGCCGCATGGCCATGTCTACGAGCGAATGATGAATGCCCAGACCATCTGCTTCTACGCGCCCAGCGCCTTTACCAACCTCAAGCTTGAACTGATGGCGGTGCTCAAATGACCGAAGCCGTAGTGCAACAAGGCGCCGTCGCGGCCGCCAACGACAAACCGACACTCAAGGACCTGGTCCAGGACTTCATCAGCATGGCGCTGATCGTGCGGCGTGGTCGCCAGGTCACCTCGGTGCCGGCCTTCGAAGCCAGCGTGGAACGCTTCTTCGCCAACCTGGAACGCGAAGCCCGCGCCGCCAATTACAGCGCCGAACAGGTCAAGGACACCCAGTACGCGCTGTGTGCCTTCCTCGATGAGAGCGTGCTGCGCGCGAGCGACAACCAGCTGCGCCAGCACTTCGAGCTGCAGCCGCTGCAGTTCCGCTACTTCGGCGTGCACCTGGCCGGTGAAGGCTTCTTCGAGAAGGTCGATGCGCTGCGTGCCGACGTCAAGCAGAACATCGATGTGCTCGAGGTCTACCACCTGTGCCTGGCCTTGGGCTTCGAGGGCAAGTTCAGCCTCGGCCAGAAAGACCAGCTGCGCTACCTGGCCAACACGCTGGGCCAGGATATTGCCCGCTACCGCAAGGCGCCCAAGGTTCTGTCGCCTGACTGGGCACTGCCCGACCAGGTATCGCAAATGCTGCGCCACGAGGTGCCGCTGTGGGTGTACCTGGCGTTGATTGCGCTGGTCTGCGTCGCCGTGTACCTGACGCTGGACTGGTTGCTGGACAAGGATGTCGCCGCCCTTTCCGAACAAATCCGCCAGCTGTTCAGTGCCTGAGCAAACGTCAGGTAGCCGAGTCAGGAAGACATGAAAACATTACTGCGCCTTTTGAAGAATTTCTGGTTTCTCCTGCTGCTGCTGTGGCTGGCGAGCCTGTTGACCTGCTGGTTGGTCGCCCCGTTGCTGCCATGGCTGCAACAGCACCTGCCCGAAGCACTGGCAATCATCAGCGCCTGCTTCCTGCTGGTGATCGTGCTGCGCCAGTACCAGCGTATTCGCGCCGAGCACAACCTGGAGAACCTGCTGCAGATCGAGGTTGATCGCTCGTGGAATGCCACGGGCGAGTTCCGTGACCAGCAGGTGCTGCGCGAACGCCTCAAGCATGCCATTGCCATGCTGCGCACCGATCGCTCCGCTGGAGGTGGTGGCAAGGCGGCACTGTCCGACCTGCCCTGGTACCTGGTGGTTGGCATGTCGGCAGCCGGCAAGACCTCGCTGCTGACCCATTCCGGCCTGTCGGCCAGCATTGCCACCGCCAACGACAGCGAAAGCGGCACCCAGCATTGTGACTGGTATTTCAGCCCCGACGCGGTAATGATCGACACCGCCGGCCGCTATCTGCGTGATGACCAGTCGGCCAGCGAGTTCTCGGCCTTCCTGCGCATGCTGCGCAAGCAGCGCGGCAAGGCGGCGATCAATGGCCTGGTAATGGTGGTCAGCCTGCCCGAGCTGCTGGCAGCCAACAGCGACGAACGCAATGCCCTGGCGGCCCAACTGGTGGCGCGGGTGGAAGAGTATGCCGAGTGCCTCGACGCCAACCCGCCGGTCTACCTGATGCTGAGCAAGACCGACCAGTTGCCGGGCTTCAGCCAGGCGTTCGACGGCCTCGACCTGCACGAACGCCAGCAGCCGCTGGGCATGACCTTCGGCCTGTCGGAAATCCGCAACAACGGCCTGCACGCCGTACTGCAGACGCGCCTGGGCAACCTGCAGAACCACATTCGCCAGCATGTCGACGCGCAGGTGATCGCCCTCGGTGCCGAAGCCGACAGCACCCTGCTGAACTTCCCGCAATACTTCGCCGCACTCAGCGGTGTCCTCGAGCAGTTCCTGGAGCACTTCACCGGCGGCCATCGCGGCGGTGCCCCGCTGCTGCTGCGCGGCCTGTACTTCACCAGCGCCCTGCAGACCGGGCAGCAACTGGGGCAGGTATACGAAGACGTCATCGCCGACGAATTCGCCCTGCAGGCGGCCTACGATGAGCCCGCCGAAAATGTCGGCATGGCCGTGGGCAACCGCAGCTATTTCATCACCGACACCTTCCGCCAGGTGATCTTCCCCGACCGCGACCTGACCCTGTACCAGTCGCGCCTGGGCCGCCAGGCTGCGTTCAGCCCGCTGCTGCTGGGCCTGGCCGCCGCCACCGGGTTGCTGTTCATCGGTTGGCAGGCGCTGTCGTTTGCCAATAACCGCCAATGGCTGGACAGCCTGCGCGGGCAGCTGGCGCAGATCGAGCAGGCAGAGGACCGCGAGCAGCAGCTGGCCGCCGGCAAAGGCCTGGAAGTGCTGCGCGAACAGATGGCCCGCGTCGAGAACCATCGCCTGCAGGGTGTACCACTGCAGTTGGGGGGCGGCCTGTACCATGGCGAAGCCATCCACCAGGTGACTCGCAACGCCTACCTGGCGCAACTGCGCAGCCAGGCGCTGGAGCCGATCGCACGCAGCCTGCAAGTGCAGATGCGCGCCTTCAACACCTTCGCCAACGGTATCAACCAGGAGCTGGAATTCACCCCGGCCCCGCCACCGAAAAAACGCAATGGCAAGCCGCTGGCCCCGGCCATTGCAGCCAAGGCCCAGGCTGCGCTGGGCAACACCCGCGTCGGTGCCTATGCCGCCAAGGTCAACCTGGCCACTGCCAGCGACGCCGCCGAGCTGTCTGCCACCACCGGTGGCCTGTCACTGTCCGAAGAAATGCTCGGGCGCCTCGACGAACAGCAGGTGGCCTCCATCATCGATGCCTACAACACGCTCAAGCTGTACCTGTTGCTGACCGAGCCCCAAGGCCATCCGGACCCTGCCTTCGTCGCAGCCAACCTGCCCCAGGCCTGGGCCAGCGCTGCCACCGAAGGCACACCGGCCGACGCAGCCGTGATCGCGGAAAATGCCCCGCTGTACGTACAGTTGCTGGAACAGGGCCAGGCGCCATCGTTGCCGCGCAACGAACAGCTGATCAACGAAACCCGGCAGAACCTCAAGTCGTTCATGATCTCCAGCTCGCTGGTCGATCGCGAGTACCTGCGCCTGCAACTCGAGTCGAGCCGTCAGTTCCCGGCACTGAGCCTCAACGACCTGGTGCCGCAACCGGGCCGCGCGTTGCTGTATGGCTCTGCTGGCGTACCGGCAATCTATACCCGCCAGGGCTGGGACACCTTCGTCAAGCCGGAACTGATCAAGCTGGTGTCGGGCAACCTGCGCAACGAGTCGGACTGGGTGCTGGACGGTGAAGGTGGCGATGCCATCGTGCAGAAGGCCAACTTCGTGCGCGAGTTCATGACCCGCTACAAACGCGACTACACCCAGGCCTGGTACAAGATGGTCAGCAGCGTGGGGGTACGCCACTTCGCCGACCTGGCCTCGGCCACCCAGCAGCTGGGGCTGCTCAGCGACGTGCAGAACTCGCCGGTAAAGAACCTGCTGGCAGCGGTCAATGACAACACCCAGTGGGACCTGCCGGCCAAGCAGGCCATTCCGGCACCTGGCAGCAACCGCGATGACGGCTTCTGGAGCAAGGTCACCGGGCTGTTCGACGCCAACGATGCACTGCCCGCCAACGTCGCCCCGGCCCTGCCAGCGGTGGACGACGGCAGCCTGGCCAAGCGCTTCGAACCAGTGGCGCGAGTATTTGCCGAAAACAACGCCGAAGGTGCCGACAGCACCATCATGGACCGCTACCTGGCCGCCTTGCGCAAGCTCAAGGTGCGCATGAACAACATCCAGCGCTCGCAGGATGTGGGCAAGAGTAGCAAGCAGCTGATCAGCGAAACCCTGGAAGGCCAGCCGAGCGAGATCACCACCGTGCGCAACTACGTGGAGAGCAGCGTCGACACCAGCCAGGACGGCCTTTCGCGCTCGCTGCAGGGGCTGTTCAGCCTGCCCATCCAGTATGCCTGGGCGACCCTGCGCGACCCGGCCGGCCAGCAGATCGCCAAGGCCTGGGCGCAGCAGATCGCCAAGCCTTGGGAACAGGTCATGGCACACCGTTATCCGATTGCCGGCAGTAGCCGCAACGAAGCTTCGGTAAAAGACCTGCAACGCTTCGTGGACCCGCAGAGCGGCCTGCTGCCGGCCTTCAAGCGCAACGAAATCGGCAACCTGGCCGGGGGTGAAGGCCTGGGTGTGGGCGACGGCAAGGCACCGGCGCTGGTCAATCCAGGCATGCTCAACAGCATCGACAAGGCCAGCTCCGTGGGCCAGGTGATCGCCAGCCTGTCGGACCGTGACAACGGCTTCGAAATCATGCTGGAACCTTCTGCCAACTTCACCGACATCGTGTTCACCCTCGATGGCCAGGAACAGCACTACCGCAACGGCCGCAGCAGCTGGAACCGCTTCGCCTGGCCGGGCACCAGCAACGCTCCGGGTGCCCGCCTGGATGTGGTCACCCTCAGTGGCGCGCGGGTCACCGTGTTCGACTTCCCCGGGCGCTGGGGCCTGCTACGCATGAACGAAAGCGCCCGGGTCGACGACCTGGACGGCATTCAGCAACGCTTCAGCTGGAACACCGCCAATGGCCGGGTGAGCCTTGTAGTGCGCAACTTCGGCGGGGTGAAACTGACCGACCTGGGTGATGTCAAGGCGCTGAGCGCCCTCAACGACAGGGGCGCCCAATGATCGGCTGCTTCGGCAAGCTGCCGTCGAGCGCAGACTTCGTCAGCCTGCATGGCGCCGCGGAGGAAGTGTGCGAGTTCGACGCCTGGCTGCAGTCTGCGCTGGCGGCCATGCGCCACCGCGAAGACTGGCAGGCATTGTTCGACGCACTGCCGATGTGCTTCTTCAATTACCGCGCGAGCAACGGCAACTGGCTGCTGGGTGGCCTGCTCAGCTCGCGGGATGCCAGCCAGCGACGCTACCCGTTCTTCATCTTCCAGCTGCTCAAGGGCGAGGGAGCCACGATGCTGGTGAACCCGTTCACCCTCGGTGAGCTGTTCAGCGCGCAGATCAAGCCGATGCTGCACCAGGCGGTGCAGGGCGCTGACTGCGCCAGCCTGTTCGAACGCATCAAGGCCCTGCGGCCGCTGCAGGCCCAGGACCTCGACCTGTTCCGCCAGGTGCACGCCAAATTCCTCAAGGATTTCAGCTTGGCCGATGTCGCCCGCGCCCTGCTGCGCTCCTGGCCAGACTTCGAAAGTGACAAGGCGCTTGCGCTGCTGCAGGCAAGCCGAGCCGTGCTGCACAACGATTTCGCCGGTGGCATCGAGCTGCCCTTGCCAGCCGAACGCGGCCTGAAAAACCCTACCGCCGACCTCTGGCTGACCTGGCTGACCCGCATGAGCCGGCAGCCCGGCGTGCCGGCGGTGAGCCTGCTGGCCGACGATTTCATGCGACCACGGCTGTACTGCCTGCCGTCGCGCCACGCCAACTGTGCCTACCGCCTGCTCAGTGGTTGCGCCGAAGCAGGTCAGCATCTGGAGCCGCTCAACCCGCTGACGGTAGCGCCACGGCTGCACGATTACGACCGATCTCTTGAACATGTCATCGGCCAATTCGTCGATGCGCTGGATGCGACGCCTGTATGAACAAGCTCAAGTACTACTGCCTGCGCTACCAACCCTACCTGCTGGGGGTGGCATTCTTCCTGGCGATCTTCCTGGTCTGGGCCATCGGCTGCGCCCTGGGCTTCGCCTCGCTGCATAGCCTGCTGGCCGGGATCGGCGTGTTCCTGATGCTGTCGGCAGGCTATGTACTGCTGCTTTATCGCGGCGCCGGCCAACACCACAACCTCGAAGGGTTGCTGCGCGACGATGCCGACCAGGCGGTACTCAACGCTACCCCCGCCGACCGCGAGGAAGTAAGCCTGCTGCGCGAACGCCTGTTGCAGAGCATCGAACGCCTGCGCAGCAACACGCCTCGCGGCACCTCGGCCAAGGACGCGCTGTACGCCCTGCCCTGGTATCTGGTGATCGGCCAGCCGGCCGCCGGCAAGAGCACGATGATCCTGCAGTCGGGCCTGAACTTCCCCTATGCCGAACGCGAAGGCGCACGGGTTGCAGGTCTTGGCGGCACGCGCAACTGCGACTGGTTCTTCAGCTCCGAAGCCGTGCTGCTGGATACCGCCGGGCGCTACATGAACAGCCCCGAAGAAGCCGGCAAGTGGCGCGGCTTCCTGCAGCTGTTGCGCCAACATCGCCAGCGCCGCCCTCTCAACGGCTTGATCGTCAGCGTCAGCATCGCCGACATCCTGCATGGCTCGGCCGAGGACCAGGACCGCGTGGCCAAGCGCCTGCGTGAACGGATCCAGGAAAGCTGCGCGCTGCTGGAAGTGCGCCTGCCAATCTACCTGGTCTTCACCAAGTGCGACCTGATCCCCGGCTTCACCCCGTTCTATCGCCAGCTGGACGACGCCGCGCGTGGCGAAGTGATGGGCAAGACCTTCTCGCACAAGGGTTACGAGCAGGCCGACTGGGGCCAGCGTTTCGGCAAGGCGATGGACGAGCTGACCGGTTACTGGCAGCAAGTGGCGAACCAGCAACTGGTGCAGCAAGACATTCAGGTAACCCGGCAGAACAATGCGGCCTACCGCTTCCCGCTGGAACTGGCCGCACTCAAGCCGCGCCTGCAACAATTCGTCGACAGCCTGCTGCGCGCCAACCCCTACCAGAACGCCGAAATGCTGCGCGGTTTCTATTTCACTGCCGCACTGCAGGCCGACGAAGCCCTGTGGGGCAGCCACGGCCAGCATGTGGCCGAACGCTTCGCCCTCGAACACGCCGAAGGCACTGCTACTGCCGTCAGCCAGCCGGCGCCGCTGTTCATCAACAGCCTGTTCCGCAAGGTGATCATCCCCGACCAGCACCTGGTGGCGCTGTACACCAGCAACACGCGGGAGCGCCGGCGCAAGGCGGGTTGGGTTGCCGCCACCGGCCTGGCAGCCCTGGTGCTGTGCAGCCTGTGGGGCTGGTCGTACCTGAACAACCGCGCCACCCTGGCCAGCATCGCCGGCGAACTGGCCCAGGCCAAGGCCGACGACCAGGCTGCCAGCGGCCAGTACACCGCCTGGCATAGCCTTGACCGCTTGCGCTTCTGGGCCGAGCACTACTATCAGCAGCACCGCGAACAGGGCGTGCCCCTGGGCATGCGCCTGGGCCTGTACCAGGGCCATGAGGTCGAGCCGCTGCTGCGTAGCCGTTACTTCGCCACGCTGCAGAACGTGATGCTCAAGCCCACGGCAGACAACCTGACCCGCACCCTGTACCTGCTGACCACGATCAAGGTGTACCAGCGCAACACCCGCGAACTGCAGCCGGTAAGCGGCGTGGACAGCGTCGAGGCCGAGGCGCTGCCACATGACAACCGCGCGCAGTCGATCGCCGACTTCGGCAAGGCGGCGCTGGATACCTACGTGATGCTCTCGCCGGCCCGACGCGAGAACGCCGACCCGGCGTTTCTCAAGGCGCACCTGCCTGACTACTGGTACCCGGCCATCGCCCGCCATACCGGCAAGAGCATGGCCGCGGCCGCCAGCGAGGCCGGCGACAACCAGGACTACCTGTACGCCAGCCGCCAGATCACCTTCTACAGCGACCAGATTCGTGAGCCGGATGTGCCGCGTATCCTCGACAACGCCTTCCTGATGTCCAGTTCGCGCAATTACATCGACAGCCTGCGCGCCCAGTCGCTGCGTTCGATCGAGACCATCACGCTGGAGTCCGACACCCTGTTCGCCTTCGGCCGGGCCGACTTCCAGAGCCTGAAGAGCGAGGGCCAGCGCCAGTTGAGCGCGATCGCCAGCAAACTGCTGAACACGCCCGACATCGGCAAGATCATCATTTCCGGCCATGCCGATCAGCTCGGCGACAGCCAAGGCAACCTGCAGGTTTCGAAACAGCGGGCGCAGACCATTCGCACCTATCTGGTCGGCAAGGGCGTACCCGCCGAACTGGTGGTCGCCCAAGGCGAAGGCAGCCGCAAGCCGCTGGTCAACTGCGACCTGCAGCAACCGCGGGCGCAACTGATCAAGTGCCTGGAGCCCAACCGCCGGGTGGAAATCGAAGTCCGCGGGCTCAACTGAGGCCCGCTGCAAGAACCGGCTACCCGGGCCTCACAGGAGGAGGCCCGGGTGGCGGAAAGCTACCTCTGCCGAGGTATTCGGCGAGGTCAAAACCAAGGGGCGCATGAGCAACCCTTTAAATGGTGTTAATGGAGAGTTTCACAATGGCATTTGACGCGTATATCCAAATCGACGGCATCCCGGGCGAAGTACTGGATGCGAAGCACAAGGACTGGATCGAAGTGCTGGGCTACGAGTACGGCGCCACCCAGGCCACCTCGGCTACCGCCAGCTCCTCGGGCGGTGCATCGTCCGAGCGTGTTGCCCTGAGCGACTTCAAGATCCGCAAGGCGGTCGACAAGGCTTCGGCCAAGCTGTTCGAACACTGCTGCACCGGCAAGCACATCGCCAAGCTGAAGCTGAACGTGAACCGTGCCGGTGGTGACAAGGTCACCTACCTGACCATCGACATGGAAGAAGTCGTGGTGTCCTCGGTGCGCTTCATCGCCGGTGGCAACCAGAATGGTGAAGACAAGGCTGTGAGCGACCTGCCGGTCGAAGAAATCAGCTTCAACTTCGCCCGCATCAAGACGACCTACACCCAGCAGAACCGCACCGACGGCCAGGCTGGCGGCAACATCGTCGGCGGCTGGGACCGCACCGCGAACAAAGTGTTTGCCTGATAACCTGCGTACCCGGGGGCCGCTACGGCGGCCCACATCCCACAGCGTGCCAGGTGACCTGGCACGCTGTTCATCTGCCATGACCAGAGTGTTTTATGCCTGAAATCCTCAATGACCTTTCGCTGGCAACGCTGACCGCACCCATCGAGGGTGGCAGTGGCGAAGACTTGAGCTTCTCTGCCTTGTTCGACCAGATCAAGGAGGCGCGCCGGGCAGACCCTGACTACCTGACCCAGGGCGACTGGCAAACCGACCTGAAGACCGCCGACTGGGAGCAGGTGATCAACCTGTCGGCCCAAGGGCTGGCGCAGCAAAGCAAGGACCTGATGCTGGTATCCTGGCTCAGCGAAGGGCTGGCCCAGCGTGAACATTTCGAAGGCATCACCTTTGGCCTCCAGCTGACCGAACAGGTTCTGGAAGCATTCTGGGACACATTGTACCCAACGCTCGAAGACGGCCTGGACGAACGCGCTGCCCGCCTGTCCTGGCTGAAGACCACGCTAACCGACATTGCCGGTGGCTTGCCCATTACCCAAGGGCAGAATTTTGGCGTGTTGCGCTATGACGAATCACGCCACGTAGAAAACCTTGCCTTGCAGAACCCCAAGGCAATGCAGACCGCGCTGAACGAAGGCAAGATCAACGCTGAGATCTTCCAGCGCTCGGTGGCGCTAAGCGACACCGAACACCTGCGCACCAAAGCCCTGCAGATCGCCGCCAGCCTGGCAGCCTGCAAGCGCCTGCAGGCCAGTGTCGACCGCCTGTTCGGCCATGAGGCGCCCAGCCTTGCCAGCCTTGCCGACATGCTGTCGCGCGCCAGCCAGCTGGCTGAGAAACTGCTCAAGGACCGCGGCGTCGAACTGCACCCCGCCACTGTGGCAGCAGCAGACCCCGAAGCCACCGTTGCCCCCACCAGCGAAGCAGGTGAACCAATGAACACGCCCGTCCACGTCAGCACGCCCGCACCGATGCGCACGACGCCACTGACCCGCGACGAAGCCTTCACCATGCTTGCGGGTATCGCCCAGTTCTTCAAGCAGAGCGAACCGCAAAGCCCGGTGCCTTACCTGATCGAACGCGCCATCAAGTGGGGCAACATGCCGCTGGAAGGCTGGCTGAGCGATGTGATCAAGGACAGTAACGTGGTAGACAACATTCGCGATGTGCTGGGTACCCGGGAACCAAGGTCCTGATTCTGTACCGGCCACACCGGCCTCTTGGCGGGCATGCCCGCCCCACAGATCTTGCAAGCTGTGCAGTATCTGTGGGTACGGGATTGCCACGAAGAGACTGGCGAAGAGATGCCGTCTTGCCATGATTGCTCCGCTCTAGCCCGTGGGTTCTAATCGCGCACGACCCGTTTGCCTTTGTCACTCAAGGAAGTGTCACCATGTACAGGAAGATCGTGCCGCTGGCGCTATTGGCAACCCTGGCCGGTTGCTCGAACAGCGAGGACACCAGCGAGGCCAGTTTCCACAAGGCCGCTCAGGCCTACCTCGATACCCAGTACCCGCACTGCTTCGTCACCAGTTCATTCCCCACCAGAACCCAGGACTTCGATGTGCACGGCACCAACAAGGCGTTGCATGCCCTGGCACAGGTGGGTGTGGTCAGCGAAAAGGAAATCTCGCGCACAGAAGTACCCGCCCGTCTCTGGTCGCCGGCGCGTACGGATATCTACTACGCCTATGACCTGACCGATGAAGGCCGCAAGTACTACAAGCCGGATAGCGGGCTGTGCTTCGGCAAGGCTCAGGTCACCGCCATCGAGCACTTCAGTGAGCCGAGCGACGCGACCGGGCAGAAGGTGTCGCGTGTGACCTATGCCTACAAGATCACCGGGTTGCCGGCGTGGGCTGGGGATGACGGGGTCAAGGCCAGCATTGCCGAACTGGACAAGGCGGTGGCCAGCAATGACGCGCCGCTCAAGGAAACCCGAGAAATGCTGCTGACCAGCCAAGGGTGGCTGTTGCAGGACAAATAGCCGTTTGCCGTACCGGCCTCTTCGCGGGTAAACCCACAGGTCCACCACAAGCCTGGGACCTGCGCTGTACCTGTGGGAGCGGGTTTACCCACGAAGAGGCCAGTACAGGCTTACATCCACCAGGCCAGCACCACCGGTAACCAGGCAAACGACAGCACCGTGGAACACATCACCAGGTTCGCCACCTTCTCCGGCTCGCGATTGGCGCGCACCGCCATCAGGTAGTTGAACACCGCCACCGGCATCGCCGACTGCACCATCAGCACCGCCCGTTCCAGGCTGGCCATGCCCAACGCCACGCCTACTGCCCAGCCCACGGCAGCCCCCAGGCCAATACGCAAACCGCCAAGCAGCATGCCGCTGCCCACATGGCGCAGGCGAATGCTGGCCAGCGACACGCCCAAGGTCAGCAACATCAGCGGGATGGTCATGCCACCCAGCAGGTCTGCCGTATTGGCCAGCCAGCGCGGCAATTCGAAATCGAGAAAGATGATCGGCATGGCTCCGGCCAGGCTGATCACAATGGGGTTGCGCAACAGTGCCTTGAGCGAAGCCACAGTACCGGAAATGGCCATGCCGAGGGTGAACTGCACGATCGACAGGGTCAGGAAGAACGCCACGGCCAGGGCCAGGCCGTGCTCGCCAAAGGCATACAGGCTGATCGGCAGGCCCATGTTGCCGGTGTTGGGGAACATGAACGCCGGCAACAGCACCCGCCAGTGCTGGCCCGATGCACGGCACACCAGCAAGCCGGCCAGGGCCATGCCCAAGGTGCACAGCAGACAGGCCATGGCCATGCTGGTAAAGGCGTTCGGGTCCAGTTCAGTGCGGCTGAGCGTGGACAGCACCAGCGACGGGGTGCCGACGGTCATCACCACCCGGGCGATAAATTCGGTGGGGTAGTCCAGGCCCTTGCGGGCCCAGGCATAGCCGATGCCAGCGACGATGAAAACCGGGGCCAGGACGGCGAACAGTGACGCGAACATAGGGGCCTTCCTTGGGGTGGGCCCAGCATTATGCCGCAGACTGCGGCGTCTCGTCGCACACCCAAGCCCCTTGGGCAAAACCGCTCAAGCCCGTAGAATCCCGCTTCCTTTTCGCCTGTCGCCTTGAACGGTGGCAACCGGCAGCAATGACAGTCGCATCCAGCCCAGGCACTCCGTGCAGCCCCTCGGCCCCGTTCGGGTCGAGCCGGTGTGCGCGTCCGAAAAGGCGCTCGTTCCGCTCATCCACCTAGAGGTACGTATGTCTCCGCGTTTGCTGGCCATGGCGCTGGCGCCCCTGCTCGGGCTGTTCATCATTGCCCTGGGCAACGGCTTCATGTCTTCCCTGACCACCTTGCGCCTGGGCGCTGCCGGTGAGTCAGCCACCACCATCGGTGTCGTCTCCTCGACCTACTTCATCGGCCTGACCCTCGGTGCCATCTTCAACGACCGGTTGATCCTGCGCATCGGCCATATCCGCGCCTACACCAGCTTCGCCTCGCTGATTGGCGTGACCATCCTGTTGCAAGGTCTGTTCTACGACGTCACCTGGTGGTCGCTGCTGCGCCTGGTCAACGGCTGGGCGGCGGTGGGCGTGTTCCTGGTGATCGAAAGCTGGCTGCTGCTGGCCGGTGACGCCAAGATCCGCGGCCGCCTGCTGGCGCTGTACATGATTGCCTTCTACGGCGCCGGGGTCATCGCCCAGGCCGGCCTTGGCGAAATCACCCATATGGGTGACACCGCACCATTCATGCTGGCCGGCGTGCTCGCTGCCCTGTCGGTACTGCCCATCGTGATCCTGCCGCGGGTATCGCCGCTGCTGGACCAGGTCGAACCGCTCAAGCCGCGCCAGTTGCTGGGTGTGGCACCGTCGGGCCTGGTCGGATGCTTCGGTTCGGGTGTGGCCATTGCCGGCATCTATGCCCTGCTACCGCTATACCTGCAGCGCATCGGCCTGGATGTGGGTGAGGTCGGCAACATGATGGCCTGGGTGATTCTTGGTGCCATGCTGCTGCAGTACCCGGTCGGGCGCTGGTCCGACCGCAAGGACCGCCAGGATGTACTCATCGCCCTGGCCGCGCTGTGCGTGGTGCTGTCGCTGGTCACGGTATTCCTGCCGTCGGATTCGATCCTGCTGCCGGCCATGCTGTTCCTGCTGGGCGGTGGCGTGTTCACCCTGTACCCGGTAGCGGTCAGCCATGCGGCCGACCGGGCGCCTTCCGATGCGCTGGTACCGATGATCCAGGGCCTGCTGCTGATCAACTCGCTAGGTTCGGCCATGGCACCGGTGGCGATTTCGCCGATGATGACCGAGTTTGGCGAGGCCGGGTTGTTCTGGGCGTTTGCCGTGGTTAACCTGGCCATGGTGTGCTTCTTCATGTGGCGCCGTGGCAAGCGCCCGGCGGCAGAGCACCCGGCCCCGTTCACCGCTTCGACCACCTTCTCGCCGACCGGTGCCGAGCTGCGGGTGACCGAAGACCTGATGCATGCGGCGCAGGAGCACCCGCCGCTGGAGCCCGTGGAGGCCTCTGCGCCAGCGCAAGCGCAGCGTTCAGAACCGCATTGAATTGGCAGGGCCCCTGTGGGAGCGGCTTTAGCCGCGAACACCGGCGCAGCCGGTGCCATGCACCGCGTTGGATTCTTCGCGGGTAAACCCGCTCCCACAGGGGCTGCGCAGGCTTGTGGATCTGGCGCTAGCCATTCACCAGGTTCACCGGGCGCTCGCCGGCCAGCGCACTGAGCAGGTTGTCCACCGCACAGCGCGCCATGGCCTGGCGGGTTTCCTCGGTTGCAGAGCCGATATGTGGGGTCGCCACCACGTTGTCCAGCTGCAACAACGGCGACTGCGCCGGCAACGGCTCCTGCACGAATACATCCAGGCCGGCGCCGCGTATACGCCCGGCACGCAACGCGTCGATCAGCGCTGGCTCATCCACCACGCGCCCGCGGGAAATGTTCACCAGGATTGCCTGTGGCTTCATCAGCGCCAGTTCCCGCGCGCCGATCAGGCCTTCGGTGCTGGGACCCAGCGGCACGGTCAGGCAAACGAAATCCGCCTGCTGTAACAGCTCATCCAGGCTGCATTGACGCGCGGCATAGCGCGCCTCCACGCCAGGCTTGGCACGCTGACTGTGATACAGCACCCGCATGCCGAAGCCAGCCGCGGCGCGCCGGGCCAGGGCCTCGCCGATGCGGCCCATGCCGACGATGCCCAGTGCCTTGCCGTGCACATCGCTGCCGAAATGCGCCGGGCCAAGGTTGGCCTTCCAGTGACCGTCTCGCACCCAGTTCGCCAGTTCCACAACGCGCCTGGCGGTGGCCAGTATCAGGGCAAAGCCGGTGTCGGCGGTGGTTTCGGTCAACACGTCGGGCGTGTTGGTCAACATCACGCCACGCCTGCTGAGCTCGGCGATGTCGTAGTTGTCCACGCCGACCGAAACGCTGGACACCACTTCAAGTTGTGGCGCCAGGTCGAGCAGGCTGGCGTCCAGGCGCAGGCTGGCCCCCAGCAGCCCGTGTGCACCCGGCAAGGCGTCGCGCAGGCGCGCCAGGCCATCGGGCCGGGTGGTATCCACCCAGGTCACTTCGACGTGCTCCTGCAGGCGTGCCATCAGGTCATCGGAAAGGCGTTTGTACAGGACGATTCGCTTCTTCATTGCAGGTTTCCTAATGGTTCATGGCCAGACGCGAGTTGCCGCGCTTGGCCCGGCCAGATGTCTGGGAGGTGTTGAGTGCGGCGGTAAGCGCCACTGCGGTAAGCAGTGCACCGCACATGAACAGGTAGGAGGCGCCGGGCCCCCCCGTGACGCCATTGAGGTAGCCCACCAGCCACGAGCCGCCGAACGAGCCCAGCGCGCCCATGCTGTTGATCAGCGCCATGGCACCGCCGGCGACGTTGGCCGGCAGGATTTCGGGCACGATCGCGAAGAACGGGCCATAAGGTGCATACATGCAGGCACCGGCGATCACCAGCAACGCGTACGACAGCCAGAAATGCTCGCTGCCCAGGGCATACGAGCCATAGAACGCCACGGCGGCGATCAGCAGTGGCGGCCAGACGAAGCGCTTGCGCTTCTGCAGGCGGTCGGACGCCCACGACACACCGACCATGCCCAGCACCGCCGCCAGGTAAGGTACCGACGACAGCCAACCGGCCTGCACGATATCGAGGTTGGCCGCCTGCTTGAGGATCGACGGCAACCACAGCACGAAGCCATACACACCGATGCTCCAGCAGAAGTACTGCAGCGCCAGGATGATCACCTGCGGCGAGCGGAACGCCTCGCGGTAGTTCTTCACCGGCTTGATGCCTTGCTGCTCGGCGGCCAGCGCCTGCTCCAGGGCGACCTTTTCCTGCTCGCTCAGCCAGTTCACCTGGGCCGGGCGGTCATCCACCAGGCGCCACCAGAAGAACGCCCAGATCACCGCGGGCAGGCCTTCGATGATGAACATCCAGCGCCAGTCGTAATGCTTGACGAGGTAGCCCGACACCACCGACATCCACAGGATGGTCACCGGGTTGCCGAGGATCAGGAAGGTATTGGCGCGCGAACGCTCGGCGCGGGTGAACCAGTGGCACAGGTAAACCAGCATCGCCGGCATCACCGCCGCTTCCACCACTCCGAGCAGGAAGCGGATGCCGATCAGCATGTAGACGTTGCTGACCACGCCGGTGAGCGTGGCAAGGCCACCCCAGAGGATGAGGCAGACCAAGATCAGCTTTTTCACACTGCGTTTTTCGGCGTAGATGGCACCGGGTACCTGGAAGAAGAAGTAGCCGAGGAAGAACAGTGCCCCCAGCAGCGAAGACAGCGCTGGGGTGATATACAGGTCTTCAGCCATGCCGGAAGCGGCGGCGAAGCCATAGTTGGCGCGGTCCAGGTACGCCAGGCTATAGGTGAAGAACACGATCGGGATGATGTACCACCAGCGGCGAGGGGCCAGGCTTTGGCTTTGCATGGTTTGTTTCTCCTGAGCTTTTTGTTTTTGTTGCAACAGGTGATTCGGGGTCGAGTGTTCAGGCGCTTCTGCGCAGGTCATGGGCTTCCAGTTCATGGCGCAACGGCAACCCTTCCATGTCGCCACGCGACTGCACGGCGCGGCTGCCGCACCAGTTGCCACGCGCCACTGCCTCGGCTACCGGACAGCCCTCCAGCAGCGCGCTGAGCACGCCGACGGCAAAGGCGTCGCCGGCGCCAACGGTGTCCACCACATGGCTGACCGGCACTGGCGCCACCTGGCCTTCACCCTTGGCGCTGCGGAAGTAGGCACCGGCGTCGCCCAGCTTGATCACCACCAGTTCCACCCCTTGGTCGAGGTAGAACGCGGCGATGTCTGCCGGAGTGTGCCGGCCGGTCAGCAGCCGGCCCTCTTCCAGGCCTGGCAGAACCCAGTCGGCCTTGACCGCCAGGGCATTGATCTCGCGCACCATGCTGTTTTGGTCAGGCCACAGCGAGGGGCGCAGGTTGGGGTCGAACGAGATACTGCGCCCGGCGCCGCGCATGGCATCGACCAGCGCATGGGACAGCGCCCGGCAGCTCTCCGATAGCGCCAGCGGAATGCCGGTGGCGTGCAGGTGGCGGGCCTGCAGCCAAGCCGGACAAAGCAGCGCTGACGACAGCCGGCTGGCCGCCGAACCACGGCGGAAGTACTCCACCGCCGGATCGCTGCCGTCATCGCAGCGGGCCTTGAGCTGAAAGCCGGTGGGACAGCTGGCATCCACCTCGACGCCGGAGCAGTCCAGGCCTTCGCGGCGCAAGCTGTCGAGCACGAAACGGCCCAGCGAATCATCGCCCACCCGGCTCAGCCAGCGGACCTTGAAGCCCAGCCGCGCTAGGCCGATGGCCACGTTGCTGTCGGCGCCGGCGATGCGCTTGCCGAACTGGCCTACACTGGCCAGATCGCCGGCCTGCTCGGCCACGAACATGGCCATGGTCTCGCCGAAACACAGCACGTCATGCTCATGCATGGCTCAGCTCCTCACTCGAAGCCACACCCTGCCCCAGCGCCGCCAGGTCGCGTACCTGGGCACGGGTCAGCGCCAGCAGATCGTCGCTCACCAGCGGGTACTCGACGGCACGCACCACGCCAGGGACGAACTCGGCCAGCAGCGCTGCCCACTCCTGCAGGTCCTTGGCCTGTGGTGGTACGGCAGCAAGGCGGCCATCGGCCAAGCGCTGCACGGCCTTGCAATGCACATAGCGCACCCAGCGGCCAAGCTGACATGCAGCTTGCCGGGCAGACTCGCCCTGCCACTGCCAGTTACCGATGTCGAAGGTCATGCCCAGGCTCAGCCCAAGCTCGTCGGCGCGCAGGAAAAACTGCTGCAGGGGTTCAATTCGTCCGCCTTGCGCTGTCTGGTCATTCTCCACCAGCAGCAACGGCCCGTGTGCCGGCAACAGCATCGCCAACGCCGCGACATCACAGCCTGCATGGTAGTGCCCCAGGGAAACCTTGAGCGCTACCGCGCCAAGGGTCCGGGCGGTTTCCAGCTTGTACTCCAATTGCGGGTCAGGCTCGCCTTGTGCGGTCCACAACTCAAGGGGCGTGGAATACAGGCACTCCAGGCGCAGCGCAGCAATGGCTGCAGACAGCGCTGCAGTGTCCGGCGTGCCGGTGAACAGTTCTTCGCGCAGTTCCACGCGGGTAACGCCAGCAGCAGCCAGCATGTCAAGGAATTGCTCCTGGCCACGTTGCCGGACAAAGTCGGCACCGTAGCTGGAGAGGCTGATGGAAACGGGGTTCGGGTGCATTGTTGTTGTCCTTGTGAAACCGGTTTCATTTTTTTGACGGCAGCAGGCACGCAGATGCCTGCCTCTGATTACTGTGGCTGGGTTGAACCTCGGATGATCAGCTCGGCCTTGAAGGCGATACGCCGGGCTGCCCCACTGTCGCCGCGCAGGCGACCGAGCAGGCTCTCGAATGCGGCCACGCCGATACGCTCGGTAGGCTGGGCCAGTGCAGTGATGCCACTGCCGACCAAGGGGTACCAGTCGAGGTCGTCGAGGGCGATCAACCCGACGTCCGCGAACAGATTGCGCCGTGCCTCGTGCAGGGCCCGGGTCACCGCCAGGGTGGCGACACCGTTGAAGGTAAAGATGGCCTGCGGGCCGTGGCCACTGTCGGCGAGGAACGAAGCCAGCTGGCCATCCAGCCCGGCACCGATTTCCAGCACCTGCTGGCGCATACCGGGGCGACGGCTGACCGAGGCGCCGAAAGCCTGTACCCGCTCCAGGCGCGAGCTGGTGCCGTCGAGAGGTTCGGTTACCGCCAGGATGTCGCGGTAGCCTTGCGCCTGCAGGTGGTCGAGGGCCTGCTCGACCGCGTCGGCATTGTCCAGGCCCACCAGGTCGACATTCAGTTCGGGCAACTGGCGGTCGACCAGCACCATGGGAATGTCACGCTGCAGGTTGAGCAGTTCGCCGGGGTGATGGCCAAGCGTGTTCACGATAAGCCCTTCGACGTTGTAGGACTGCAGGGCCACCAGGTGATGACGCTCCTGCTCGTCGTCGCGGTTGGTGTTGCACACCACCAGGCTGTAGCCGTGCTTGCGGCAGGCGGTTTCCACGCCATGCATCACGGCCACTGAATAGGGGTTGAGGATATCGGCCACCAGCATGCCGATCAGGCGCGTCTGGCCGCGCTTCAGGCCACGGGCCATCTGGTTGGGGCGGTAACCGAGGCGCTCGATGACTTCTTCCAGGCGCTTGGCAGTGGCCTCGGCGAGCAACTGGCGATCGCCACCGATGTAACGGGAGACGGTGGCTTTGGAAACACCAGCGACACGCGCTACTTCGCTGATGGTGACCCGTTCGCGGGCATGGGCAGGCGCGTCGGTCATGGGTTGTCCTTATGATTGTTTTGATACCGATGAAACCGGTTTCAATACAGCAAAATCGTACGCATTCGTCAACATGCCGTTGGTCGGGAGGGCGATATATATGCGTAGTAAATACAATAAGAATATGCTTTAACCAACTGATATATATAGGAAAGTAAACACAAAACCCTGTGAGAGCGGGTTCACCCGCGAATGCGATTTTGAATGTGCCGACGCATTCGCGGGTAAACCCGCTCCCACAATGGATTGGGGGGTGCAGACAGGGGGATGCAGTTAACGGAGGGATTTCACGTCACTGGCGGTGACGGCATCCCCTTGGTTACCCCAACTGGTCCGGATGAAGTTCACCACCTCGGCAACCTCCTGGTCACTCAGGCGCCAGCCGAACGCCGGCATGGTGAAGTTCGAAGGCGCAGCGTGCGTCGCCGGCACCGTGCCCCCCGCCAGCACAACATGAATCAGCGATGTGGCATCCGCTGTCTGCACCACCGGGTTACCGGCCAGGGCCGGGAACACGCGGGTATAGCCTTGGCCATCGGTACGGTGGCAGGCCGCGCAGTTGTCGATGTACACCGCCGCCCCAGGCTTGCTGTCGTCGCCCTTCCACAGCGCATCCGCCACCTGTTTGTCGTAGACGTGCGGCCGGTCCTCAGGGTTGCTCGGTGGCAGCGTCTTCAGGTAGCGGGCGATGGCGGTCAGGTCGGCGTCGCTCATGTGTTGCATGCTGTGCTCGACCACGTCGCTCATGCCACCGAATACTGCACTGCGGTCGCTACGGCCGGTCTTGAGAAACTGCACAAGTTGCGCTTCGCTCCAACTGCCCAGGCCGTCCTTGTGGTCGCCACGCAGGTTCTTGGCAATCCAACCTTCCAGCGGTGCACTACCGGCCAGGAACTGCTCGCCATCCTGTGGGCTGAGTGCCTTTTCCTGCATGGTCAGCGCCCGCGGCGTGTGGCACGCACCACAGTGCCCCAGGCCCTCGACCAGGTAGGCACCGCGGTTGACCACCGGGTCGGCCGCCGCCGATGCCTGCCAGGGCTTGGCCTCTGGTGCGAACAACTCCCGCCATATCGCCAGCGGCCAGCGCATGCTCAGTGGCCAGGGGATGTCGGTGGCCTTGTTCGGCTGCTCGACCGGCGCCACACCTTTCATGAAGTAGGCATACAGCGCCTGCATGTCCTGCTCGCTGATGCGTGCATAGGACGGGTATGGCATGGCGGGGTACAGGGTGCTGCCGTCCTTGCCGATGCCCTTGCGCACCGCCTGGTCGAAGTCTTCGAAGCTGTACTGGCCGATACCACTGGCCGCCGGCGTGATATTGGTGGAGTACACCGTGCCGATCGGCGTTTCCATCGGCAACCCGCCGGCGAACGGCTTGCCGCCCTTGGCGGTATGGCAGGCGACGCAGTCACCGGCGCGGGCCAGGTACTCGCCCTGGCGTACCTGGACATCGTCATTTGGCGCGGCCTGAGCAACCACGCTGACACCCAGCAGGGTTGCGATCAACATTGTCTTCATGCGCATCGCTCCTCAAGCCTGGACCAGCGGGCCAGGGTTTTTCAGGTACTGCTCGCGAATGGCGCGGGCCGACCAGTAGGTCAGTGCGGCCACCAGCCCGGTCGGGTTGTAACCCAGCCCCTGAGGGAACGCCGAAGCCCCCGGGACGAACACGTTGTGCACGTCCCAGCTTTGCAGGTAGCGGTTCAACGCACTGGTTTTCGGGTCGGTGCCCATGATTGCGCCGCCGTTCAGGTGGGTAGTCTGGTAGCTGGCGGTGTTGAAGTGGTCCTTGACCTTCTTGCCCAGCACGGCAATGGTCTTGGGGTTCATCGCCTGGGCGATCTTGCTCAGCTTGTCGACCATGAACTGGTTCATCCTGATGTCGTTTTCCTGCCAGTCGAAGGTCATGCGCAGCAGCGGCTGGCCGTAGGCGTCGCGGTAGGTCGGGTCGAGGTCCAGGTAGTTGCCACGGTAGGACTGGTGGGCGCCATGCGCGTCCATCGACACCTGGTGGGTGTAGTAGTCGGCGGTGGCCTTCTTCCAGGCGCTGCCCCAGGCCGGCGTGCCTGGCGGGGTCGCGCCGCCTGCAATCGGCCGTGTGCCGGCCTGGTTCACCCACATGGGCGAACCACCAACGAAGCCGTGTGGGCCATGGTCGAAGTTGTCGGCGTTGAAGTCATCGATGGCAATGCCGTTGCCACCGGCGCCGATGAAGTTGTTGGTGTAGGTGTCCTTGTCGAAGAACGCCTTGACCGTACCCATGTTCTGGTAGGCGAAATTGCGCCCGACCACGCCTTCGTTCTTGACGGGGTCGTACGGTTTGCCAATACCGGAAAGCAGCATCAGGCGCACGTTGTTGAACTGGAACGCCGCCAGGATCACCAGGTCCGCCGGCTGTTCCACTTCGCGCCCTTGGGCGTCGATATAGGTCACGCCGGTGGCCTTGCGCTTGCTGTCGTCGAGGTTCACCCGCAGCACATGGGCATTGGCCCGCAATTCGAAGTTCGGCACCTGGCGCAGCGCCGGCAGGATGTTCACGTTGGGCGAGGCCTTGGAGTACATGTAGCACACGTAGCCGCTGCAGAAACCGCAGAAGTTGCACGGCCCCATCTGCGCCCCGTACGGGTTGGTGTACGCCCCGGAAGTGTTGGCCGACGGCAGGTTGTAGGGCTTGTAGCCCAGGCTGGCCGCCGCCTTTTCGAACAGTTTGGCCGACACCACGTTTTTCTGCGAAGGCAGCGGGAACGGGCTGGAACGGTCCGGCGCATAGGGGTTGCCGCCCTTCCCTTCCCCTACGACCTGGCCGTTGACGGTCCAGGCCTGGCCAGAGGTACCGAATACCTTTTCGGCGAAGTCGAAGTGCGGTTCCAGTTCTTCGTAGGTGACCCCGAAGTCCTGGATGGTCATGTCCTCAGGGATGAACTTGCGCCCGTAGCGCTCTTCGTAGTGGCTGCGCATACGCAGTTCCATCGGGTCCACCCGGAAGTGCACGCCCGACCAATGCAGGCCGGCGCCACCGACACCTTTACCCGGCAGGAAGGCACCGAGCTGGCGATTGGGCAGTGCCACGTCATTCATGCTGTGGCGGATGGTGACCGTTTCTTTCGACACATCGACGAACAGCTTCTTGCGCACGCTGTAGGTCAGCTCGTCGATCACCTGCGGGTAGCTGCCTTCCGGGTAGGTGTCCTGCATCGGCCCCCGCTCCAGGGCCACCACCTGCAGCCCGGCCTCGGTCAGCTCCTTGGCCATGATCGCGCCGGCCCAACCGAAGCCGACGATCACCGCATCCACTTTCTTCAACACAGTCGCCATGCCTCAGGCCCTCTCGCCACGGATCGAAACAGCCGGAAACGGGTATGGCTCGTTGCGCTCGACCCAGTCCATGAAATCGGCGCGGGCGCCGGGGAAGCCGATCTGGGTCCAGCCGACCATGCCTTTGTTGCCACCATGGATGGGGTCGCAAAAGAACCCTTCACGGGTGTTCTGCACCAGCAGGCTGAAAAACACCTTGGCCGGCACGGTGTCGAAAACTAGCTCTCCAGCTTCGATCTTGCTGAGAATGCGGTCTCGGGTAGCGCTATCTTGCGCAGCAAAAACTTGCCCGGAATTGGCTTTGCACCAGCCGTCCACGGCGGCGATGCCCAAGCGGTAGATCTGTTGCGGGCTGAGTTGCAGCTGGTAACCCAGTTCGGGCGCGGCGTCGGCCTTGAACGGCCCCTGCATGTACCACTGCGCGCCGGTTGCGTAAGGGGTGTTCATCTGCCGGTCGATGAATTCGGCAGCACCGGCTTCAAGTGCACCAGGGCCAAGCTCGTCGGCCGGGATGATGCGGGAAACGGCCGCCTGCACGAAGGCCCACTCCTCGGCAGTGAAGAACGTCGGCTGGTAGTTGCCTGCTGGCGGCGTAGCCGGCACCTTGGGCTCGTGTTGCGGGGCCGCAAGCAGTTGACCGGCGCCCACGCCAAGCCCCGTGCTGGCCACGGTGACCACAGGGATCAAAGTCAGGGTCTTGCGCAGAAAGTCCCTGCGCGGGTTGTCTGGGGCATGCTCAGGCATTGCGAATCCTCATCGGCTGAATGCGGCCTTGAAAAGCGCCATCTGATTTTCAATGTGGGGGGTGATCTTGATAGGCCATCAAGAAGACAGCCGGATAATCTAGCGCGTTCAGAAATGTTTTGAAACCGGTTTCATTTTTGACAGACCTGCCTGGCAAGCCAAACCGAGCCAGACGCAATACATGTGGGAGCGGGTTACCTGCGAAGTTGCTTGGACCCTGTCCCAGTCCCCAACCTTGGGGGCACGGTGCCCACCGGCAAAAGCCTGCACATGCCGTCGCAAAGGAATTGGATCCCTTGCCCTGCAAGGCCTGCAGCACATTCTTTGCGGTTTGGCACGCCTATTGCCGACCTCCTGCCAGACGCCCCAAGTCCATGGGCCCGTTTGCAGGAGGAAATGACTCATGCACCGACCGATACCTCACCCGCTGGCAGTGGCGATTTTCGCAGGCATGCTCCAGCTCCCGGCGCAGGCTGCCTTGAATGCTGTCGACCCAGGCGCGTACGTCCCCGCCAACGGTGGCTTCCCCGCCTGGTACCAGGACAGTCACGGTCGTACCCTCGACCTGTGCCTGACCAAGGCGGTCAGCTCGCGTGTCCCTGGCGCGCCCGGCGCACCGTCATACATGTGCACCTTGCTGCCCACCCCCGGTGTTTTCGACGATACCCAACCCATCGCCTTCCCCACCAACTTCCCTGACGAGGCGTTCTGGTTCACTGCCGACGCCGCCATCGTCGACGCCACCCGCGGTATCGACCTCAGCTACGGCACTGCAGTCGAAGCGGCATTTGCCGCCGAAGAACCGGTCGACGGCGACCAGGTCAGCTTCGCCCGGGTACGTATCCGGGTCGACGTGCCAACCGCCGGCACCTACGTGATCACTCACCCCTACGGCGTCGAAGTGTTCGACGTACCTGCGGGCGGGCGCCGGGCGATCAACATGACCCGCGACATCGGCATTGCCGGCGCAGGCGACTTCACCGGTGCCCTCAAAGGCGATGTCGGGCCGTTCCTGCGCAGCGTCAACGGGCCCTACACCGAAGGCAGCGAGCGCTTCATCGGCGACCCGAACCTGGAGGAACGGGTGACCGGCAGCCCGTTCAACACCAACTACGTGCGCATAGAAGGCCCCGGCGGCATCGACCTGCGCACCGAGCTGTTCGCAGTCTCGGGCAAGCTATCCGACGTGACCCTGCCAACCCCGCTGATGCCGCAACGCAGCACTTACTCGCGGCATACCGAGAACGGCGACCTGCGCGCCCAGCAGGACATCTTCGTCATGGCCCCGCCGCCGCCGGCGAGCGTCGCCCTGAGCAGCCAGACACCCAACCTGAACCTCACCGAGGCCAACGGCACTGGCGCCTGGTACGCCCAGTCGGTCCTCGACCCAGCCGCCGGGACGATCCTGACGCTGACCGCCGACAACAGCGTGGCGATCCCGGCCAGCAGCCCGACCACTGCCAACGTGCCGTTGACCGATCTGGTCACCATCACCCAGGCCCAGTACCACCTGTCCACCGGCGAACTGACCCTGGTGGCCAGCACCAGCGACGAAACCACGCCGCCGGTACTGACCGCGCATACCGGCAACGGCACGTTGATCGGCAACCTGAGCGGCAACGGCGCCGTGAAGACGTTGAGCACCAGCCTGTCGCCCGTCCCGCCAGCCAAGGTGCAGGTCACCAGTGCCAATGGCGGTAGCGACACCGAAGACGTGGTGCTGGTGCCATGAACAGACAAAGGCTCAGCCTTCAAGGAGGCAGCATGAACACTTGGTCGCGCCGTGCGCTGTTGGCCGCCGGTTTATCCCTTACCGTTACCAGCGCCGCCTTTGCCGCGCTGTCTGATGTCGATCCGGGGCCCTACACCTTCGCCACCGGTGGCTACCCGATGTGGTACAAGGACAGCCTCGACCAATCCCTGGAGCTGTGCCAGTCACGTGCCACCAGTACGCTCGCGCCAGGTGCGCCAGGGGCACCCGCCTACATGTGTACCTTGTTGCCCGAGCCCGGCATCTACGACGATGCCCTGCCGCTGGTGTTCCCGGACAACTGGCCGCCAGAGATGTTCTGGTTCCTGGCTGAAACCAGCATTGCGCAGGTTGGCAACAGCGGCTATGAGCTGGAGGTCTATGTAGCCGGGGTGGAAGCTGCCTTCGCCGCAGAAAACCCGGTCGATGGTGATCAGCAAAGCTTCGCCCGCATCCGTATTCGTGCTTCGGTACCACGCCCCGGTACCTACACCATTACCCACCCTTACGGAGTGGAGACGGTCAACGTCACCACGGCAGGCCGTCGGGCGATCAACATCACCCGCGACATAGGCATTGGCGCTCCTGGCAACTTCCGGGGAGCGCTGGCGGGGGCGATCGGCCCTTGGCTGAAAGGTGTTGGCGGGCCTTATACCGCGGTCAATCCCGATACTGGCGCCACCGAAACCTACATCGGCGACCCCAATATCACGGAGGCGGTGACCGGCAGCCCCTTCAATACCAACTTCGTGCGCATAGAAGGCCCCGCTGGCACCATCCAGACCAACGTCTTCGCTGTTTCTGGCAAGGTACTTGACCAGCGCGCCCAGACCCCGGTCACCCTGGAACGCGCCACCTATTCGCGCAACGCCACCGGCACTCGTACGGAGGTGTTCGCCAAGGCCCCCAACTCAGCCAGCCTGTGCATGCGCAATGGCATTGCCCTTGTCGGCACCCCGCCTTCGCCGTGCCAGTACACCCTCACCGCCGACAACAATGGGCTGTTCTTCCACCAACAGCTCAGCCAGGACCCACCAGCGCCAGTGGTAGTAGTGACCGCCAGCGACGCCGCCGGCGGCACCCAGCCGACCGCCCTGTCGAGCAAGCTCACCGACGTGGTCAAGGTCAGCACCGCACGCTACGACTGGGCCAACAAGCGTCTGCTGATCGAAGCCAGTTCCAGTGACGAGGTGACGATCCCTGACCTGCTCGCCCAGGGTTACGGTCGCCTGTCCAAGGCGGGCACGCTGCAAAGCCTGACCGTCAACGATGTGCCGCAGCCACCGGCCACCATCACGGTCAAGTCGGCACGTGGCGGCAGCGATGTCGAACCGGTGGTAGTGGTCGGCAACGCTCCGGTCGAGGCGGCCAACCAGCCGCCGTTGGCCCAGGCCGATACCGGTAGTACCAGCGTCGGTATCCCGATCACCCTCAACCTGCTGCAGAACGATAGCGACCCGGACGGCAACGTGCCGCTGACCATCAGCGACCTGACCCAGCCCGGAACCGGTCTTGGCGGCGTGGTGATGAACGGCACCACCTCGGTTACCTACACCCCGCCAGCCGGGGCCACGCAACCCGTGGTCGCCACGTTCAGCTACCGGGCGGTGGATGCCAAGGGCCTGAAGTCGGAACCGGCCACGGTCACCATCAACGTCGCGCCCAACCGGGCGCCGACCGCCAACCCGGAAACCGTCGCCACCCTGGGCGTGCCTTTGACCATCAATGTGCTGGCCAACGACACCGATCCGGAAGGCAACGTGCCGCTGAGCGTTGCTGCGGTCACCCAGCCGGCTGCCGGCCGGGGCACAGTCAGCACCAACGGGACCACGGTGACCTACACCCCACCGGCCACGGTGACCACGGCCTTCACCACCACCTTCACCTACCAGGCACGTGACTCGCTGGGGGCGCTGTCCAACTCCGGCACCGTCACCGTCAACGTATCGCCAAGGCCCGCCGCCGAAACCTTCGCGGTCACGGCTGCCACGGTCACGGCACGCTCCAACAACCGTTACAACTGGGACCTGAGCGGCACCTCTTCGGTCACCACCGGCAACACCGTCACTGTACGGGTGACCACCACTACCGGCGTGCAGACCCTTGGCACCGCCACGGTAGCGCTGACCGGCCGCTGGCGCCTGGCCGTGAGCAACAGCACCACAATCATCCCGACCGCAGCACCGACGGCAACGATCACCACCAGCCAGGGCACCACGCGCACTGTCAATGTTGTCGTGCAGTAAAGGCCGGAGGTTGCAATGAAACACCTGTCCCCCCTGCTGCTCAGCCTGGCCCTGGCGGGTCAGGCCAGTTGGGCCGAGGACCTGATGGACAATGCCGACCTCGCGCCCGGCAATGACCTCGGCGAACCGGTGATCATCCGCCTGCTGCCGGCCGGCGCCGGCCAGGCTGCGGTGATCGAGCAGCAAGGCTCGGGTAACCGCGCTGCCCTCGACCAGAATGGCCAGGCCCTGCTGGGCCGCATCGTCCAGGCCGGTGGCGCGCAGGAAGCGTACATCCTGCAGGAAGGCAGCGACCTGATGGCCATCATCAATCAGCAGGGAAACGGCAACAGCGCGTCGATCCGCCAGCGCGGCAGCAGCAACAGCGCGGCCATCGACCAGATTGGCAACGACAACAGCGCCACCATCGTGCAGGCCGGCACTGGCCTCAACAGCTCCGTGACCCAGGCCGGCACTGGCCAGCATGTTCAGATCACCCAATACCGATAGACCTGGAGGCACCACCATGTACAAGCTCGCTCCGTTAAGTGCCGCTATCGTCCTGGCCCTTGCAGGTCAGGCCATGGCTGCTGACAGCACTTCCTCCCAGACCCAGGACGGCAAGGAAAACATCGCCGAAGTCAGCCAGACCCTGGCGCCATTCGCCTCGGCCACCCAGACCCAGACCGGCAAGGGCCACAACCACCTGGCGGTGCAAACCGAGAGCACCAGCGATATCCAGCAGAGCGCCACCGGCCAGTACAACGCCGGCTACGCCGAGCAACTGTTCGAAAACGGCAGCCAGATCACCCAGCACGCCGGCGGCAGCTACAACGATGCCTTCGCCAGCCAGTCGCTGGGCCTGGGCAACGAATCGCTGCAAACCCAGCAAGGTGCCGAAAACACCTCGACCGTGTGGCAGGACAGCCAGGAAGGCAGCAAGGCCACCACCTTGCAATCCGGCCAGCGCAACGAAGCCTTCATCGAACAGACCTTTGGTGGCAGCAACAACCGCAGCAGCATTAACCAGGCCGGCCAGGACAACTATGCCGCCGCCGAGCACTTGAACCACGTCGGTGGCGATATCCAGATCTACCAGGATGGCCAGGGCAACTGGGCGTATGGCGATCAGCGTGACGGCACCGGCGGCACCATCGGCATTGGCCAGTACGGTGGCGGCAACTCGGTGGAAGTGTGGCAGGACACCCAGACCGGCAACCAGGCATCCGTGACCCAGTCAGGCCAGATGAACGAAGGCTATATCGACCAGAGCTTCGGCATGAACAACAAGGTCAGCCTGTCGCAACAGGGTACAGCCAACGCCAGCTGGTCGGACCAGTTCGAGACCAACAACTCGACCACCACCATCACCCAGACCGGTAGCAACAACCTGCATTTCACCTACCAGAACGGTGAAAACCACAACCTGACCATCAACACCAAGGGCAATGGCAACAGCATCACCGCCAGCAACTGGAAAGGCGCCAAGATGGGCGGCCAGTTCGGCACCAACCACAACGCCACCATCAACCAGAACGGCAATGGCAACGGCGTAAACCTGACCCAGAACGGTGACAACCAGCTGGCCACCCTGAGCCAGAAAGGCACCGGCAACCAGATGGAGACCAAGCAGTCCGACATGAACAACGAGCTGTACTTCGAGCAGAACGGCACTGACAACATCCTGATCGCCGACCAGCGTGGCACCGACAACTATGCCTACGGCAACAGCCAGGGCAACGGCAACGTCATCAACCTGGACCAGTCCGGCTACAGCAACCAGAGCTACACCAACCAGCTGTACGGTGGCGGCAACGAAGCCACCATCAAGCAGGCTGACAGCATCAACAGCGCCTACGTGACCCAGGGAGGCCAGGGCAACAAGGCGTACGTTGACCAGAGCGGTGTCGCTCAAACCGCAACCATCAGCCAGCTGGGCAGCGCGAACCTGGCCACTGTGACCCAGCAGTAAATCGCTCCCCCCTTGAACCGCGGTGCTCCTCTCCCTGGTGCCGCGGTTCCTTTTTATTTCTGTCACAACTCCTTTTTTATTGATTTAGCGAGGGCCTTGTAGGAGCAGCCTTGTGCTGCGAAGGGGCCGGCAATGACCATACATATCTGTTGCCTGCACCGGCCTCTTCGCAGCACAAGGCTGCTCCTACAAAGCGGGGTGCCTTGTCCACCCGGGCATAGGTCAGACCTGCCAAGCGCATTACAATGGTCCATCCCAAGCCGATGCCCAATCCCATGATCCAGTCAGACCTCGACCTGTTCGGCCCCCAGCCGCAACGCCTGGCCAGCCACACCGTGCTGCTGCCCGGCTTCGCCCTGGCCGAAATCGAGGCGCTGCTCGACGCCCTGCGCCCGGTGCTGCGTGCCGCGCCGTTCCGGCACATGTACACCCCGGGTGGCCTGCGCATGGCGGTCGGTCTGACCAACTGCGGCACCCTGGGCTGGGTCAGTGATGAACACGGCTACCGCTACAGCCCCTGCGACCCGCTCAGCGGCAAACCATGGCCCGCGCTGCCCCCAGTGTTGCTCGACCTGGCCGCCCGTGCTGCGGCCATGGCCGGGTTCGACGATTTCGTGCCGGATGCCTGCCTGGTCAACCATTACCTGCCGGGTACCCGCCTGAGCCTGCACCAGGATCGCGACGAGCAGGACTTCGGCCAGCCGATCGTGTCGGTGTCACTGGGCTTGCCGGCGGTGTTCCTGTTCGGAGGCTTGCAGCGGGCCGACAAGACCCAGCGCATCCCACTGAACCATGGTGATGTGCTGGTCTGGGGGGGCGCAGACCGCTTGCGTTTTCACGGCGTGCTGCCAATCAAGCCCGGCGTGCATCCGCGCCTGGGTGAACGGCGGATCAACCTGACCTTGCGCAAGGCCGGTGGCTGAATCGGATCTGCGGCCCGTCACCCGGTGCAAACAGGACGAACGCACATGAAACACGTTGAACATCTTGGCCAGGCAAGCTTCAAACGATAAACCACGCCCTCTTCAGCCTGGAGCCTGCCATGCCCTGTCAGCCCTGTTCCCCGATCCTTCGCAGTGGAGCCGCGCACCCATGAAAATGCCCTGCCGCGCGCCCAATGCCTCACTGCAACTCGATTACGTACGCGACACCCTGTTCGGCCCGGTGGCGCAAAGCGTGGAATGCCAATGCCAGCTCGCCGCCCTCAACCTGCAAGGCCGTCCGGGCCTGCGCCTGCACATCTGCCCACCACTGCCCGACAAGGTCGACCGTGCCCACAGCGTGGCCTTTGTCTGGGACGGGCGCAGCTACCATGGTGTGGTCCGCGACCAGGGCAAGTGTGGTGATGGCGGCCTGAACCTGCTGCTGGAACTGCAGTAACACGATCAACGGCTACCAACCCGGCTGAACCCACCAGGCGTGGCGCGTCTCCATAGCAAAAGGACCTACGCCTACCGGAGAACGCCATGAACAGTCCATTGCTCAAGCTCTTCACCCACCCCGCCGACGCCTGGCTGGATATCCGCCGGGCCGAGGAAGACCACCCGCAGCAATATCTGCCACGCCTGCTGGCCTTGGCCTTGATTCCCGCCGTGTGCCTGTTCATCGGCACCACCACCTTCGGCTGGAGCCTGGCAGCCGAGGAACGGGTGCGCCTGAGCATGGGCAGTGCCGCGCAACTGGCGGGCTTGCTCTACACCACCACGGTGGCCGGGGTGATGCTGATGGGCACGATGATCCGCTGGATGTCGCGCGGTTTCGATGCTCAGCCCAGTCTCAACCAGTGCATCGGCTTTGCCGCGTACTGCGCCACGCCATGGTTCTTTGCCGGGGTGGCCGGCCTGCTGCCGATCCGCTGGCTGGCGCTGGTAGCACTGCTGGCAGCCTCGGTGTATGCCAGTGTGTTGCTGTATGGCGGGTTGCAGACCTTCCTGCGACTGAAGAAGGAACAGGCCATGCTGTTCGCGACCTGCGTGTGGGGGGTGGGTTTACTGCTGCTGGTGACCATCCTGGTGGCCATGATCCTGTTCTGGTTCAACGGCCTGATGCCGGAATATGTGCGCCCGGCCAGCCTGGGCTGACCAGGGCGCAGTGGCGCGCTCAGGCAATTGCCTTGAGCGGCGTCGGGTGGCTGTCACGCAGCGCGTGCAGCTGCCCCACCAGGTTGACCAGGTCACGGCAACTGTTGAGGCTTTGCAGCGGGACCCCGCTCAGGGTCACGCCATCATCGAGGCTCTGGCCCTGACCCAGGCGGATGGTCAAGTTGGCGCCGTCCGGGCAGCTGACTTCACAACGGTCGGGCAGACAGGCCTGCTCGATCATCTGCCGCATTTCTAGCATCGAAACTCCTATCAACGACATGGTACGACCCTCTCTGTGGGATGGCCTGTTGTGTGAGTACGCCTTTGTCAGGCGAGGTGCCAATTGATATTGCGCATGCCGCGACAGGCATCCATGCGCCAAGGCAATGATCATGCGGGGAATCCTCTAGCACCTTAGTGGAAGATTGCTTGCACAGGCCGAGTGTTCGAACGCAATGGCAGACTTAACGACGAGCGGTCCCGGCAGGCCCTAGTGATGCCCACAGGTGCTGGGCCGCATAGGCCCGCCACGGTCGCCAGGCCAGGGCTCGTAGCGCCAGTTGAGCGTCCTCGCCTTCGAGCAAGCGCAACGCCTTGACCAGCGCCACGTCGCCCAGCGGCAAGGCATCGGCCGCGCCAGCCTGGCGCAACGCCAGGTAGTGCGCGCTCCAGGGGCCGATACCCTTGAGTTGGCACAGGTTGCGCAGCAGTTCATCCAGCACTTGCCCGCGGCGTAGCAGCCCGGGCTCGGCCAGCAAGGCACTGGCCAGCGTGCCCAGGGTGGCGGCGCGCGCCCGCGGCATGCCCATGCCATCGAACTGCGCAGCCGCCAGAACCGGCAGCGTCGGGAACACGTGGCTCAGGCCCGGAGCAGGCCAACGCAAGGGCACGCCATGGCGGTGCACCAGGCGGCCGGCCAGGGTCATGGCCCCGGCCACACTGACCTGCTGGCCCAGCACGGTGCGCATGGCCTGCTCGCAGGCATCCCAGCCTTGTGGCACGCGCAGGCCTGGGCGTTCCTGTAGCAAACGGGCCATCAGCGGATCGCGGGACAGCTCGGCATTGATGCGCGCTGGGTCGGCATCGAGGTCGAAGACCCGCCTCAACCTGACGATCAGGCCGGGTAATGCATGGGCCGGGACGCCTTCAAGGCGGACCCGCAGGTACTGGCTACCCGAAGGGGTAGCGTGCAAAACGGCGTGGTGGCCGGCAACCACCAAGGTGCGGCGGTAGGTGCCATCGCGGCAGGCCTCGATGCCGGGGATGCAGCGGGCAGCGAGGAAGGACAAGGTCGAGGGCCAGTGGTAAGGGGCACGGTAACGCAGCCACAGGGTGTGGTGGCCTTGGGTGGGCAATGATCGGCGCACGGCGTGCAGGGCGGTGAGCTTGGGCATGGCTGTATCATGCCAGCAAATGTAATACCTGTACTGGCCCTATCGCCGGCAAGCCAGCTCCCACAGGTACAGCGACAATCTCGAGAGCAACGCTGTACCTGTGGGAGATCGCCCAGCCCTTTTGGGCTGCGCTGTCGCGCAGAAAACAAATATCGCTCGTTTGACGCGTCCTTTGTAGGAGCAGCCTTGTGCTGCGAAGAGGCCGGTACAAGCACTAGATAGGCTTCGTCAGTACCGGCCTCTTCGCAGCACAAGGCTGCTCCTACAGAATCTCAAACCAATGAGTTATGTGTTGTTCCATGAGAACTGGCTTGCCGGCGATAGGGCCGGACAAGCTTCAATCAACCAGGATCAATGCGCCGCACCGTCCCGCGCATCCTGCATCTGCCCGAACCGCCCGGCATGGAAGTCATCGAACGACTCGGCAATCTCTGCCTGGCTGTTCATCACGAACGGGCCATAACCCACGATGGGCTCGTCGATCGGCTCACCGCTGAGCAGCAGCAGGCTGGCACCTTCCAGCGCTTCAACAGCAACATCCTCCCCCCCGCGGTCAAGCAGCACCAGGCTGGATGGGCCGGCTTCGCGCTCGCCGTTGATCCGCACATTGCCGCGCAACACCACCAGTGCCGCATTGCGCCCGGCGGCCACCGGCAACAGCAAGGCTGCACCGGCATTCAGGCGCAGATCCCAGACATCCATGGCGGTAAAGGTCCGCGCCGGCCCCGAATGCCCACGGTAGTCACCTGCAATCACTCGCAGGCTGCCGCCCTCGCCATCCAGCGCCACCACCGGGATGTCCTCGGCCAGCAGCGTCTGGTAACCAGCCGCTGCGCGCTTGTCCCGCGCCGGCAGGTTGACCCACAGCTGCACCATCTCCAGCGTTCCGCCAGTGCGGGCGAAGCCTGGGGAATGGAACTCTTCATGGATGATGCCGTTGGCAGCAGTCATCCACTGCACGTCACCGGGGCCGATCAAGCCGCCAGCGCCGGTGGAATCACGGTGCTCCAGTTCGCCCTGGTAAACGATGGTCACGGTCTCGAAGCCCCGGTGCGGATGCTGGCCAACGCCACGCCGCGCACTGGTCGGGGTGAAGTCATGAGGGCCGGCATAATCCAGCAGCAGGAACGGGCTGATCTTGCTGGCCAGGGTGTCGTAGGTGAACAGGCTGCGCACCGGGAAGCCATCACCTACCCAATGGGCGTGAGGGCTGCGGTGAATACCCAGAATCTTTTTCATGAGAAGGCTCCTCTCTTGGTTGAGATAACCTTATCAATGACGCCAATAGGACGGTAGCCGGCTTGCGTGGCATTCATTGTTCCATCAGTGGAACAGTCAGCCTTGCAAGAAACCGAGCACCTGTTCAGCAGCCATGTTCGGGTCTTCCTGCATGAAGCAATGCCCGCCGGCAACCTGCCGCGCGGTCACATTGTGGTTTAGTGCAACCAGGCGGTTCACTGAATGGGGCACGAAGGGATAGGTGTGCTCGCCATACAGCACCCGCGTGGGCGTGCGAATCGCCGCCAGGCTGGCCCACATGCGCTTGGGGAACGAACTGAAGATTTCCATTTCGCGGCTGGGCCGGCACTTGAGTACCACCGCTTCACCACAGTCGCCGATGGCGTGCTCGACATAGGCCCGCAGCGCCGCATCGGTCCACCCCTTGAAGATACCCCGCCCATGCAGCGAAGCCAGGGCTGCCTCGCGGTCGGGCCAGTGGCTGCGACGGCTGGCGGCCTTGCGCGCCAAGGTATGACGCTGGTGCAAGCCGACCAGGGCTGCAACCCCCATTACACTCAGCATGCGCCGGCTGAAAAGTACCGGGTCAAGCAGCACGGCACGCGTGAACAATTGCGGTTCAGTGGCCAGGATCAGGCCGGTGAGCACGCCTCCGAAACTGTGCCCCACGGCAAAGCGCGGCACATCGCCATACTCGCCTCGCCCGGCTGCGAAAGCGTCCACCGCCAGCGCAGCAGTACGGTTCCAGCCACGAAACACGCCGCCATGGTCACTGTCACCATGCCCCTGGACATCGCTGAGCCACAGGTCGAAATGCTCGCCCAGGCGCATCAGCAATGGCTGGTAGGCCAGGCAGCAGAAGCCGTTGCCGTGCAGAAAATGCAGCAGCGGCTTGCCACTGGCCGGGGTTCGCCAGCCACGCAGGGTGAAGCCTTCGGCGCATTCGTGGGACCAGGGAATCAACTGCATCGGCTTGCTGTACTCGCGGGGTCAGGAAAATGCCGATTCTACAAACAGCAGCGGGTACAGTGAAATCACCAGCAACAAGGCCATCAGGACATTGAACAGCACCAACCAGCGCGGGTTCTGCAACAAGTTGCGCAGGGCGCTGCCGAACATCACCCACACCCCCACGCTGGGCAGGTTGACCAGGGCGAACAAGGCGGCAATGACAATGACATTCGTCACATAGCCTTGCGCCGGCGTGTAGGTGGTGATTGCCCCCACTGCCATCACCCAGGCCTTGGGGTTGACCCACTGGAATGCCGCCGCGCCCCAGAAGCCCAGTGGTTTGGGGGCACTGGAAGAGGCTGTGCCGACCGGCCCGGAGGTGGCAATCTTCCAGGCCAGGTACAGCAGGTACGCAGCGCCGGTGTAGCGCAATACCGTGTATAGCGGCGGCCAGGCCTTGAAGACCTCGCCCAGGCCCAGGCCAACGGCCAGCACCATCACCATGAAACCGACGCTGATACCCAGGGCGTGGGGGATCGAGCGACGCACACCGAAGTTCACCCCCGAGGCAAGCAGCATGGTGTTGTTGGGGCCAGGCGTGATGGAAGAAACGAAGGCAAACAGCACGAAGGCGGTCAACAGGTCGGCAGAGGCAAGCATGGCAGGCGTTCCATTTTCTTTATGGGTGCTGCCACACTAACCGAGTCGCCCTTCTCAACGACCGGTACAGTTTTATTCAATTGTGTAGGCACACATCGCTGTACCGCTACCACCAGATCAAGGAAACCGTCACCATGAGCGTCACCATTCGCCCTGCCGTTCGCACCGATGCCGAGCAGATCCTGGCCTTCATCACCGAGCTGGCCGAGTACGAACGCGCCCGCCACGAGGTGATCGCGAGCGTTGCCGATATCGAACACAGCCTGTTTGGCGAGGGCAGCACCGTACACAGCCTGATTTGCGAGCGTGATGGCCAGGCCATCGGCTTTGCCGTGTACTTCTATAGCTACTCGACCTGGCTCGGGCGCAACGGCATTTACCTGGAGGACCTGTACATAACACCCGAACAGCGTGGCGACGGTGCCGGGCGGCAATTGCTGCAGCACATTGCCCGCGAGGCGGTGGCGAATAATTGCGGGCGACTGGAATGGAGCGTGCTGGACTGGAACGAGCCGGCGATCGGCTTTTACCAGAAGCTGGGGGCCGAGGCGCAGGATGAGTGGGTGCGCTACCGGCTGGATGGGGACAAGCTGGCGGCGTTTGCCCGCGGCTGAGTGGGTGGATGCTCACGGCATAGACCACTACAGGCAGAACCAGCTTGCATGAGGGCTTGAGTGCGCATGCCTTGAGCTTTTCAGCGCCTGTGGGATCGAGCGCCGCCCGCGCGGCGCTTCGCGGCACAAGGCCGCTCCCACATCTGTTTCGGCCCAGTTACTCCTGTGAATTCACCTCTGTCCGTCTTGTTTGTTCCATTCGATATCGAGGGGCGCACGACTGCTCCTCACCAATCTTCAGCCAGGCACCAAGGCTGCAACCCACCTGGCACAGGAATAATTGGCCCGAAACAGATGTGGGAGCGGCCTTGTGCCGCGAAGCGCCGCGCGGGCGGCGCTCGATCCCACAGGCGCTGCAAAACCAAAGCCCTACCATCAGGGCAATTGACGCCAGCCCCGCCCCATGGTCTCCTTATGCCTCGCGTTCAGGTGCCCCCGATGGGGGTGAAACGGGAAACCGGTGCGTCACAGGCCCTCCAGCAGGGCCGGACAAGGCCGGTGCTGCCCCCGCAACGGTAAGCGAGCGAAGCGTCTGTACCACTGTGCCTGATCACCCGGCATGGGAAGGTGACGCCTTCCAGGAGCCAGGCTCCTCCTCGCAAGCCCGGAGACCGGCCTGGCGTTCATGAACACCCCGCGGTGGGCGGGCGCTGTTGCATTCCCCTGGGCTGCCACGCTCGGGGCTGCCGCGCTTGCCCGTTGCCCACAAAAAGCAGAGGAACGCGTCATGCCCGTCACCAGCGCCAAGCAACACAGCATCACTACCCCCGTCACCCTCAGCCAGCGTGTCGTCATCGCCGTCGGCGCCAGCCTGCTGGGCCTGTGCCTGGTGTACTTCGCCGGCTTCTCGCACATCGAGGCCGTGCACAACGCCGCCCACGACACCCGCCACAGCGCCGCCTTCCCCTGCCACTGAGTACGCCCGATGATCACACGCATTGCCCGTACCGCGGGCTTCAGCGGGCTACTGGCAGCCTTGCTGCTGACCGTGCTGCAAAGCTTCTGGGTCGCCCCGCTGATTCTCGAGGCAGAAACCTACGAGTCTGCCGCCCCGGCCACCCAGCACGAGCATGCTGGCGAAGTGGCCGCCCATGAACACAGCGCCGAAGCCTGGTCGCCGGAAGACGGCTGGCAGCGGGTGCTGTCCACTACCGGAGGCAACCTGGTGGTCGCGGTCGGCTTCGCCCTGATCCTCACCGCCCTTTACAGCCTGCGCGAACCAAAGCGTGCCGGCACCGGCGCGCTGTGGGGCCTGGCCGGCTTCGCTGTGTTCTGCCTGGCCCCGACCCTGGGCCTGCCGCCGGAACTGCCAGGTACCGCAGCCGCCGACCTAGGGCAACGCCAGACCTGGTGGGTCGGCACCGCCAGCGCCACCGCGCTGGGCCTGGCCTTGCTGGTGTTCGCCCGCCACTGGTTGCTGAAGGCGCTGGGCGCCGTGCTGCTGGTCATTCCCCATGTGATCGGTGCACCGCAACCCGAGGTACACGAGAGCCTGGCCCCCGCAGCATTGGAAACCCAGTTCAAAGTGGCCTCCTGGCTGACCAACGCTGCCTTCTGGCTGGCCCTGGGCCTGCTCAGCGCCTGGCTGTTCCGACGCTCCAGCCAAGCCTGATGCCAGCCTTTTACGCCGGCTTCGGCTGCCGCCGGGGTTGCCCGGCGGATACGCTGGAAACCTTGCTACACCAGGCCCTGGACAGCCAGGGCCTGGCGTTGGCCGACCTGCACGGCATCGCCAGCACCAGCCTGAAGGCCGACGAACCCGGCTTGCAGCAACTGGCCGAACGCCTCGACGTGCCCTTGGTGTTGTACGATACCGCGCAGCTGCAACCCTACGAACTCCAGCTCAGCCACCGCTCCGCCGCCGCCCATGCCCACAGCGGCTGCTGGGGCGTAGCAGAGAGTGCGGCACTGGCCTTGGCCAGCCAACAGCTTGGCACGGCCAGGTTGCTGCTCACGCGCCAGGTAATGGGCCCGGCCACCCTCGCCCTGGCCTGTTGAACGTTCTCCCCCTCTTTCTTGCAAGGATTTTCCATGACGGTCTACTTCATCGGTGCCGGCCCCGGCGACCCGGAACTGATCACGGTCAAGGGCCAACGGCTGATCCGCCAGTGCCCGGTGATCATCTATGCCGGTTCACTGGTGCCGGCCGCCGTGCTCGAGGGCCACCAGGCCGAGACCGTGATCAACAGTGCCGAACTGCATCTGGAACAAATCATTGCCGCCATGCGCAGCGCGCATGAGCGAGGCCAGGATGTGGCCCGCATACACAGTGGCGACCCCAGTCTGTATGGTGCCATCGGGGAGCAGATCCGCCACCTGCAGACGCTGGGCATCGATTATCAGATCATCCCCGGGGTCACTGCCACGGCGGCCAGCGCCGCCCTGCTCGGCTGCGAACTGACCCTGCCACGAGTGGCGCAGACCGTCATCCTCACCCGCTACGGCGACAGCTCGCCAATGCCCCCGGGCGAACAGCTGGGCGACCTGGCGCGCCACGGCAGCACCTTGGCGATTCACCTGGGGGTCAAGCACCTGTCGCGTATCGTCGATGAGCTGCTGCCGCACTACGGTGCGCACTGCCCGGTGGCGGTGGTACATCGCGCCACCTGGCCGGACCAGGACTGGGCGCGCGGCACCCTCGGCGATATCGTCGAACGCGTCGCGGCCAAGGGCTTCCGCCGCACGGCGCTGATCCTGGTGGGCCATGTGCTGGGCGACACACCGTTTGCCGAGTCGGCCTTGTACCGCGCGGGGCACGCCCACCTGTATCGCCCTGGCGACTGAGCATTGCCAGGCTCGCCACGGGCGTAGCAGACTCCAGGTTCCCACCTGTAAACAGGAGTCATGCCCATGCTGGACCTACGCCCCAACTGTGAGTGCTGCAATACCGACCTGCCGGGTGACAGCCCCGACGCGCTGATCTGCTCATTCGAATGCACCTTCTGCCGCACCTGCGCCGAAACCCGGTTCCAGGGCCGCTGCCCGAACTGCACCGGCCAGTTGGTGGCACGCCCGACCCGTATCGGCCAGGCGCTGGTAAACAACCCCGCCTCGACCCAGCGTGTGACCAAAACGCACTCCGCCTGCGCTTGACCGACCTGAAAAAACAGACATTGCCGCTTTGGTAGGGTGATGTCTTTCCCGTTTTTTGTAGGACTTTTCAACAACAAGGGCGAGGACTTTCAACACTTCTATACTCGCCATTACCAAATTTCGGGAATGGTCGTATCGTGCAGCGCTTCTGATTAACCCACTTGCAGACGTATTCCTGAGTGATCCAGGAAACGGGCCACATCCTGACAGGAGTTTTCCTCATGACAACCGTGCTGATCGTCGACGACCACCCCATCGTCCGGCTGTCCTTGCGTCTACTGCTCGAGCGCGAGCGCTTCCATGTAGTCGGCGAGGTCGGCAATGGCAGCGAGGTGGCGCAGGTGGCCCGCGAACTGCGCCCGGACGTGGTCATTCTCGACATCGGACTGCCAGGCCTGGACGGCATGGAAGTAATCAAGCGTCTGCAGTCTCTGGTGCCGGTTCCCAAGATCATGGTGCTGACTGGCCAGGCCACCGACCTGTATGTGCGGCGCTGCCTGGATGCAGGCATCGGCGCTTTCGTCACCAAGGAAGAAGACCACGAGGCATTGCTGTTTGCCCTCAAGGCCCTGGTCAAGGGCTACTCGACCTTCCCGCAGATGTCGGTCAACAGCAACTCGCTGGGAAGCGAGCCGGTGCGCCTGGCCAGCCTGTCCAACCGGGAAATGGAAGTGCTGCGGCGCCTGGCGCGCGGTGAAAACAACAAGAATATCGGCACCTGCATGAACCTCAGTGCCAAGACCATCAGCACCTACCGGGGGCGCATCATGGAAAAGCTCAAGACTGAATCGCTGGTTGAAATGGTCGACCTGGCCAAGCGCAACAGCGTCTACTGAGCGCTTGACGGCAATGAAGCGCCTGCTGGCAAGCGCCCTCCTGGCAATCGGCCTGGCCGGTTCCGGTGCGGTGCTGGCCAATAGCGAACCCCGCCAGTTGCTGGCCCGCTCGGTCAGCGCCGCCGTCCCGCTCGCGCTGTCCAACGAAGAGCGGCAATGGCTACAGCAACGCCAGCATCTGGTGCTAGGCAGTTCGCGGCCCGACTACCCACCGCTCGAAATCAATGTCAGCCAGCGCGACTACGAAGGCCTCAGCGCCGATTACGCAGGCATCATCGCTGAACAGCTAGGCATCACCATCGAAGTGCGACGCTACGACAGCCGCCACGAAGCCATTGCCGCACTACGCGAGGGCAGTATCGACCTGCTGGGCAGCTCAAACGCCTTCGAGGCGGCGGATGCCCAGCTCAGCCTCAGTGCGCCCTATGCCGACGACCTGCCAGTCATCGTTACCCGCGAGGGGCGCAGCTTGAAGAACACGCCCGACCTCGCCGGCCTGCGCCTGGCCATGGTCGATCATTACCTTCCGGCCAGTAGCGTCCGCACCCTGTACCCCAAGGCACAATTGAGCCTGTATCGCTCGACCCTGTCCGGGCTGGCCGCCGTAGAACTGGGAGAGGCCGACGCCTACCTGGGCGATGCCATCAGTACCGACTTCGCGATTGGCAAGAGTTACCAGGGCACGCTGAAGATCGACCATTTCTGCCGGGTTGCCCCCGGGGCGTTTGCCTTTGCCCTGGCCAATGACAACCCACGCCTGCACCGGCTGGTCAACAAGGCGCTGGCGCGCATCAGCGAAAGCGAACGCCTGAACATCCTGCGCCGCTGGAGCAGTGGCAACACCAGCCTGCTGCTGCAGCGCCACCTCACCGCCCTGACCGCCGAAGAAGAAGCCTGGATCGCCGCCAACCCCAGCATCAGCGTACTGGTCAACACATCGCTGGCGCCGCTGACCTTCAACGACGCCCAGCACCGTCCCAGCGGCATTACCCTCGACCTGCTCAAGCAGATCTCGCTGCGCACGGGGCTGCATTTCAAGCCGGTCGAAAGCCCTTCGGCACAGGCAATGGTCGAACGCCTGGCGCGCGGCGATGCGCAGATGATCGGCGCATTGGGCTACAGCACGGACCGTTCGAAGCAACTGCGCTATACCCGCCCCTACCTGGTTAGCCCGCGAGTACTGGTCACCCGCGGCAACAATGCATCACCGGCGCAGGCCAAGACCCTGGATGGCCAGCGCATCGCCCTGGTCCGCGGCTCGCCACAACGGACCGTGCTGCAACAACGCTACCCGCAGGCCAGGATGATCGAAGTGGACAACCCGCTCGGCGTGATGGAAGCCGTGGCCAACGGTGCCGCTGACGTCGCCCTGAGCAGCCATATCAACGCTGCCTACTACATCAGCCATGTATTCAAGGACCGCTTGCGTATCGCCAGTGTGCTCGACGACGACCCAGCCATCGCCGCCTTTGCGGTGGCTGCGGACCATCCCCAGTTGCAGGCAATCCTGGACAAGGCGCTGCTGAGCATTCCCCCCGAAGAACTGGACCAGTTGATCAACCGCTGGCGCACCAGCACCCTGGTCAGTGACAGCCCCTGGCGCGACTACCGTACCCTGGCTCTGCAGGTGCTGGTGCTGTCGGCCTTGCTGTTGGCCGGGGTGGTATTCTGGAACAGCTACCTGCGCAAACTGATCAACCAGCGCACCGAGGCCCAGCATGCCCTGCAAGCACAACTGGCGCTGAGCCGCGGCCTGCTCGAACAGCTGCGCCAGGCCAAGGACGACGCCGAACAGGCTAGCCAGACCAAAAGTACCTTCCTGGCCACCATGAGCCATGAAATCCGTACCCCGATGAATGCCGTGATCGGCCTGCTGGAGTTGGCCCTGGAAGACAGCCGCGGCGGCCGCTGCGACACCCAGACCCTGCAGACCGCCCATGATTCGGCCATCGGCTTGCTTGAGCTAATTGGCGATATTCTCGACATTTCCCGTATCGAGTCCGGGCATATTACCCTGCAGCCGGTGCCCACCAACCTGGTCGAACTGGTACGTGCCACCCTGCGGGTGTTCGAAGGCAATGCACGGACCAAAGGCCTGCGTTTGCATAGCGAACTGCCCGCTACGCCGGTCTGGGTGCTGGCTGATCCGCTGCGGCTCAAGCAGGTCTTGTCCAACCTGATCAGCAACGCCATCAAGTTCACCGACCGCGGCGAAGTGCAGGCCAGCCTGCTGCTACCCTTGCCCTCCGACAACGATCATCTGGCAGTGGAACTGAATGTTCGAGACACCGGCATCGGCATCAGCCCCGCCGACCAGGCCAGGCTGTTCAATGCCTTCGTCCAGGCCGAGGGCCCGCGGGCACGCCAGGGCGCCGGCCTGGGGCTGGTCATCAGCCGTACCTTGGTCGAATTGATGGGCGGCACCTTGAGCCTGCAGAGCGTCGAAGGCGTTGGCACCAAGGTGCAGGTCAACCTGCAATTGCCCGTCTGCGCAGAACCGGTGCAGACCGAACAGTACGCTCCGGCACTGGAAAGCAGCAGTGGCCCGCTGAACATACTGGTGGTCGACGACTACCCCGCCAACCTGCTGCTGCTGGAGCGGCAACTGCATAACCTGGGGCACCGCGTGACCTTGGCGGAAAACGGTGAAATCGCACTGGCACGCTGGCAGGCAGCATACTTCGAGCTGGTGATCACCGATTGCAGCATGCCGGTCATGGACGGCCACGAACTCACCCGTCGCATTCGCAGCCTCGAGGGCGAGCGTGGCCTGGCCCCATGCCGGATTCTCGGCGTGACCGCCAACGCCCAGGCCGAGGAGCGTGCCCGCTGCCTGGCCAGCGGCATGGACGAATGCCTGTTCAAACCGATTGGCCTGGGCACACTCAAGACCCACCTGCCCCAGGCCCGCCACAGGCAACAGCCGCCGGCGCGCCCCGGCAGCGGGTTCAACCTGGGCGAACTGCGCCACCTGACACAAGACGACGAACAACTGACGCGGCATTTGCTGGAACAGCTGTCACAAAGCGTCAGCGAAGACCTGGCGGCCTTGCGCGCAATGGCAGCAGAGGCCCCTGGCGAGGCTGTGCGTGCCCTGGCTCACCGGATCAAGGGCGGGGCGAAGATGCTCAAGGTACGCACGCTGGTCAAGGATTGCGAAGCCATCGAACAGGCTTATGGCCAAGGCCTGCCGACGGCTGATTTGCGCCTGCAATTACAAGCCAGCCTGGAGATCCTGTTGGACGAATTGGGCGATGCGCTCAGTGCGATGGCAGCGTCGAACTGATCTGGTTGTTCCTTTTTGCGCGGTGTCTTGAGCATGGATCACCTGGTGCAAGACTTGATTTTTGTAGGGCCTACAGCGCAAGGCAGACACCTGCCTCCCCCGTTTCAGGAGCTCTCCCGCACCATCAACTCAAAGCCCAGGTCCTGCTGCGCATTCGGCACCCGCTTGCCATCGAGCAACGCCAGCAGCGCCTGCGCCGCACCACGCCCCACGGCAGCCCGAGGCGTACGAATCGAGGTCAGCCGCGGCACCATGTGTGCCGAAGCCGGCAGGTCGTTGAAACCGACCATCGCCACCTGCCGCGGCACCTCCACCCCCTGGCGCAATGCCTGCAACACCGCGCCTTGGGCCAGGTCGTCGTTACAGAAGAAGATACCGTCGACATCCGGCGCCTGTTGCAGCAGTTGACTGAACAGCGCGCTGCCCAAAGCGATGGAGGAAGGCTCCGGCGCCAGCACCTCCAGCTCGGCCGCCTGCAAGCCGGCCTCGGCCAGCGCCTGGCGGAACCCTTCGGCACGCTGCATCACCCGTGGGTCGAGTTGCGCGGCAATGAACGCCAGGCGTTTGCGCCCGCGCTCGATCAGGTGGCGGGCAGCAGCACGCCCGGCCTGCTGCTGCGAGAAGCCGACCGACAATGCCCCGGCCTCGCCATTCAGTTCCATCATGTGCACGCAGGGCACGCCACTGGCCGCAAGCATCTGCCGCGATGCCTCACTGCGCTCGAAGCCAGTCAGCAGCATGCCGCAGGGCTGGTAGGCCAGGTAATTGCGGATCAGGTTCTCTTCTTCGGCAAGATCATAGTGATAGTTGCCGATCAGCACCTCGAGCCCGCGCGGGCGCATGACCTCATGAATGGCCTCCAGGGTGTCGATGAACAGTTGGTTGGACAGCGACGGGATCAACACCACCACCGACTGGCTGCGTGCCGAAGCCAGGGCCCGGGCCGCCGGGTTGGCCACATAACCGAGGCTCGCCGCAGCAGCAACGACCTTTTCGACCAGCTCCGGCGCAACCGTGCTGACCCCACGCAGGGCGCGCGAGGCGGTAATCGGGGAAACCCCGGAAAGCCTGGCTACTTCTGCCAGAGTGGGACGACCTGTGGTGCGGGAGCCAGTGCGGGACATGAGTGTTGTAATTTTACTACTTGCAAGGAAAGGGAACGGCCACTAAGGTAGCGCTGTCTCAGGACGCAGGCAATGTAATCTTTGGTAGCAGCCAACACGCGCTCGCCGCCAAGCGTCCATACTGCGTAAGGACAAGATCAATAACACCGGGGAGGCGACTGTTCGTCGATGACGGGACAGCGCTATCTCACCCGCAGGAGGTACTGATGAATTCTCCCCTGTCCGCCATCGTGGTGATGGGCGTGGCCGGTTGTGGCAAAAGCTGCATCGGCGCTGCCATCGCCGCCCGAAGCGGCGGCCGCCTGATCGAAGGCGATGCTTTCCACCCTGCCGAAAACATCCGCAAGATGAGCGCTGGCATCCCCCTGGACGACAGCGACCGTGCTGGTTGGCTGGTGCGTCTTGGCCAGGAACTGCAATCCACAACCCAGGCTGGGGAGCGACCGATCCTGACCTGTTCGGCTCTCAAGCGCCGCTACCGCGACACCCTGCGCAACGCCATGCCCGGCCTGGTGTTCGTGTTCCTCGAACTGTCGCCCGCCGAGGCCGAAAAACGCGTGCTGGCCCGCCCCGGGCATTTCATGCCGGCGAGCCTCATCGATAGCCAGTTCGCTGCCCTGGAACCGCCACACGGCGAACCCCTGACCCTGGCCCTTGACGCCACCCAGCCCATTGAAGCACTTGCCGAAGCGGTGGACAGCTGGCTAAAGAGCCGCGGTGAGCGGGGCCTGGCACAAACCGCCTGACCGTGGCGGCTTTCCTGGCTCAACAAAGACAGCGCTACCTCGCCCCGTAAGCGCGGGCAAGAAATTCCAAAAAAGCTACGCCAAAACAACGATAAGACCGAGGCCTTCAAACCATGTTCGGACTGGCTACTGATACCTTCCTGCTGCTCGACGCGCTGGTTACCATCGTCGGGCTGATCCTGCTGATCACCCACTTCAAAGTTCACCCCTTCGTCGCCCTGACTATCGCGGCCGGCTTCCTTGGCCTGACCTCCGGCATGCCGGTGGCCAAGGTCATGAAATCGTTCCAGGACGGTTTTGGTGGCGTTCTGGGCTTCGTCGGTATCGTGCTCGCCCTGGGCACCATGCTCGGCAAGCTGATGGCCGACTCCGGTGGTGCCGACCAGATCGCGCAAACCCTCATCCGCGCCTTCGGCAAGAAGAACGTGCACTGGGCCATGATGTTCGCCGCCTTCCTGGTGGGCATCCCGCTGTTCTTCGAGATCGGCTTCGTGCTGCTGATTCCGCTGGTGTTCATCGTCGCCCGGCGCTCCGGCGTATCGCTGATCAAGATCGGCATTCCGCTGCTGGCCGGCCTTTCGGTAGTGCACGGCCTGGTGCCGCCGCACCCGGGCCCACTGCTGGCGATCGGCATCTTCCATGCCGACATCGGCAAGACCATCTTCTATGGCCTGATCGTGGCGCTGCCTACCGCCATCATCGCCGGCCCGCTGTTCGGTAACTTCATTTCGCGCTACATCCCGGGCAACCCGTCCCAGGAACTGATGGACCAGATCGCCAAGGAGTCCGACCAGGGCAACCTGCCGAGCTTCACCGTTACTCTGGTCACCGTGCTGCTGCCGGTGGTGCTGATGCTGCTGAAGACCTTCGCCGACGTGGTGCTGCCCGCCGAACACATCGTGCGCCAGTGGATGGACCTGATCGGCCACCCCATCACCGCCCTGCTCGCTGCCCTGCTGCTGGCCTTCTACACCTTCGGCTCGGCCCGTGGTTTCAACCGCCAGCAGATCATGAAAATGCTCGACCAGAGCCTGGCTCCGACTGCGGCGATCGTGCTGATCGTTGGTGCAGGCGGTGGCTTCAAGCAAATGCTGGTAGACACCGGCGTGGGCAACGTCATCGGGCAGATGGCGGTGCAGGCGGAGATTTCGCCGATCATGCTGGCCTGGCTGGTGGCGGCGGTCATCCGCATCGCCACCGGCTCCGCCACGGTCGCCACCATTACCGGCGCGGGCATCGTCGCGCCGGTCATCGACCTGGTACCGGGGGTCAACCGTGAGCTGCTGGTGCTGGCCACTGGCGCCGGCTCGTTGATTCTGTCTCATGTGAACGACGCGGGCTTCTGGCTGGTGAAGCAGTACTTCAACATGACCGTATCGGAAACCTTCAAGACCTGGAGCATGATGGAGACCATCCTGTCGATCGTCGGCATCATCTTCATCATGTTGCTGTCGCTGGTGGTGTAACCGTTGATCGGGGTAATGGCACCTTGAAGTTTCGGGTAGGGCCGAAAGGAAGTATCAGCCCTACCCGAAGCGAAGGAGCCTGCCATGCCCCGCTCAAGCATTCTGCTGATTGCCCTGCTCACCACGCCGCTGGCCCTTGCTGCCGGCACCGGCCCCACCTACCCCGACGCCCCCCACAACCCGGCGCCCAAGCCGGGCGTAGACAGCACCCTCAACCCGATCGAAAAACCCATGCCACGTGACACCGACCCGCGCATACAGGGCAACGACCCTGACAGCCCGCCGGCGGAGCAGAACGACGACCGGGATTTGCCGGGGCTGGATGGCAGTAGCTCGGAAGGCACCGGGCGCCAGGGAGCAGCCGATAATCAGCGTTGATCAATGATCCTGAATGTTTCGCGGCCCCTGTGGATACAACTGTCTTGCTCAAATTTTAAAAGTTGGCGCGATCCCTGTGGGAGCGGCTTTAGCCGCGAAGAATCCAACACGGTAGGCACCGGCTGCGCCGGTGTTCGCGGCTAAAGCCGCTCCCCCAAGGGCCCCTGTACGGCCCATTATACAAGCTCACCATTGGCGCTTGTCCGGCCTGGTCAGCCCCAGCTTCTCGATCCTGTAACGCAGCATGTCCCGCGACAACCCAAGCATGCGCGCCGACTTGGTCACGTTCCAGTCCGTGCGGTCCAGGGTCTTGCATACCAGGTCGCGCTCCATGTCCGGCAGGCTGGTGCCCGGCTCCGGTTCATGCCGGGGCACTTCGAACACCGCAGGCGCCGCCTGCTGCACCAGCGGCTCGTCGATCAGGGTCATGCACAGGTTCAACTGATGCGCCTGCACTACCTCGTTCGGTGCCAGCAGCACGGTCTGCTCCAGCGTGTTGCGCAGTTCGCGCACATTGCCAGGCCAGCTGTAACCGAGCATCAGGCTTTCCGCCTCGGCGGAAAAGCGCAGGTTCGGCTTGCCATAACGCCGGCCATGATGGGCCAGGAAATGCCGCGCCAGCAGCAACACATCCTGCCCCCGGGCATACAGCCGCGGCACCTTCAGGGCGATGATGCGCAGGCGGAAAAACAGATCGCGGCGGAACTTGCCCTGCTGCACCATCTGCTCCAGGTTGCAATTGGTAGCGCTGATCACCCGCAGGTCGACCTTGCGCTCCTTCACCGCGCCGATCCGGCGGATGCTGCGGTCTTCCAGCAGCTTGAGCAGCTTGGCCTGCAGCACCAGGTCCATCTCGCCAATCTCGTCGAGGAACAAAGTGCCGCCGTCGGCAGCCTCCACCAGGCCTACACGGCGCTCCTTGGCATCGGTAAAGGCGCCCTTCTCGTGACCGAACAGCTCGGCCTCCAGCAGGTTGGCCGGGATCGAGGCGCAGTTGAACTCGATGAACGGCGCCTTGCTGCGCGAACCATCGAAATGCAGGGCGCGGGCCACCAGCTCTTTACCAGTGCCGGTCTCGCCTTCGATCAGCACTGGTGGCAAGTCGTCGCTGGCCATGCGCCGCTCGGCATCCAGCAGCTGGCGCAGGGTGTGCTTGAGGGTGAGCATCGTCGGTGATTCGCCGATCAACGCCTGCAACCCGGACTTCTGCGCCTCGCGCTCCTGGTAGAATGACAACGTGCGCTCCATGCGCTCAGCGGCCAGCGCCTTGTCCAGGGTCAGCTTGAGTTCGGCCAGCACCACCGGCTTGGTCAGGTAATGGAAGGCGCCCTCCTTCATTGCCTGCACGGCATCCTCGACATTGCCATAGCCGGTCATCATGATCACTTTCAGGTCCGGCACCTGCGCCACCAGGGTGCGCAGCAGGTCGTGCCCGCTCATGCCCGGCAGCGAATTGTCGGTCAGCACCGCATCGGGCTGGCCCCGCTTGATTTGCTCCAGCGCAAGTTCCGCGCTGTGGCACACGGTGACCTCGAAACCCTTGAGGCTGAGGTAGGTACGAATGTTGTCGGCGAGAATTTCATCATCCTCGACTACCAGGATGCTGTGCTCCATGGTCCCCTCCCGCTGCGATATTGAATGTGAGGCTGACGCGGGTTCCTTCCTCTTCGCGGCTGCTCAGGCTGACCGAACCGCCAAAACGTTCCATGATGCGTTTGACCAGGACCAGGCCTACGCCTAGACCGCCCTGCTTGTTGGTGTAGAACGGCTTGAACACCATCCGTTCCTGCTGTTGGCTCATGCCCTTGCCCGTATCGCTAAGGACGAACTCGGCACGCTGCCCATCCTGCACATTGACCTGGGCGCACAACATCCCGCCTTCGGGCATGGCCTCCAGGGCATTGGAGAACAGTGTGTTGAGAATTTGCGTGAGCTGGAGCGGCTGGCTAACCACCCATTGTGACCCGGGGCCTTCGTAGCAGAAGCGCACGCCGTTGCGTTCGATCTGCTGGGCGAAGGCCAGGTGGGTGTCTTCGATGACCGTTACCAGGTCCACGGCCTCGGCCTCGTCACTGCTCGGGCGCAGCGACACCAGCAGGTCACGCACCCAGCGCGACATGCGGTCGACCTGGCTGATGATGTCGGTGATGTTCTTCTGTGCTGCGGGGTTGGCGATTTCCTGAGCAAGTTCGGCGCTGGAGCGAATGTTGGCCAGCGGGTTGCGCAAGCTGTGCGCCACCGCCGAGGACATCTCGCCCAGGGCCACATAGGTTTCACTGGCCACCAGCCGGTCCTGCTGCAGGTGGAGCAGTTGCGCCGCGCGGCGCACGATCCAGAACAGGCCGAAGTAGATCAGCGCCCCGCCCACCAGGGTCGAGGCCCAGATCAGCACATAGCCGCGCTGGATACGCCTGACCAGGTCCTGCGGCTCCTTGTAGATTTCCACCATGGCCAGCACCTGCTCGCCCTGGCTGTCGAACAGCGGGATGTAGTTCTCGATGAACAGGTAGCGCGGTTCACGCTGGAACTTTTGCTCTTCGCGGTCATCCTCGGCCTGGTGGTAGCTGGCCGACACCGCCTTGCGCGAGCGGAAGGCGAGGTCAAGGTCACCATCGGCCTCGATGCGCTCGCCGATCAGCTCCGGGTTGGTCGACCAGACGATGGTGCGGTCGCGGGCATAGACGTTGGCCAGCAAGATGTCCGGCAGGTGCTCGACATGATCGAGGAACTCGACCCGGGTCGATTCAGCCAGCGCCGGAGTGAACTGCAAGTGCTGCTGGTCCCGACGCGGGTCAAGCAACTCGCCCATGGTGGTACCCGGCGGCAACTGCGAATGACGCACCTCGGCCTGGGCCATGGCCTGGATGAACTGGGCGGTGAGCATGGCATCGCGCTCGACACTGTCGCGCACCACGAAACGCGTCGATACATAACCCAGCCCTCCCGCTACCGAGGCGATGATCAGCAGGCTGATGACCGAAAACCAGCGCAGCAGATTGAATTCGCGCAATGGCACCGCCACACCGCTGGCGGTAGTACTGGCCTTGTCGGGAACTTCGTTTTCCAGCATCTGCATCGCGTGCTTCCCGCGCCGGGCATCCGTTCAGAAATGCATCAAGGCGACGAACAGTAGCCAATTGATAGCACTCCACCTATGCAGCCGCAGCTGCCATTTGTCGTGTGTTGCGCTCCGCTTACCACGCTGCAAGAATTCAGCCAGTCACCTCATGAAAATTTTAATTGTTAATTTTCAATTACTTACTGAAACCTCTTAAATTAATCCGAAGGAAAAACCCCCACATTTGGGGGTTTTTACCCAAAAACAAAAAATATTTATAATCAACAAGATACAGATGTTTATTAATGTAAATCAGGAAGACTGAATCAACCGAAAACTCAGCGAAACCCGGGTACCATGGCCTTCACTGCTGCTGAGCCGCACGGTGCCGCCGAAGCTTTCCATGATGCGTTTAACCAACACCAGACCCACGCCCAACCCACCCTGCTTGGTGGTGAAGAAGGGCCGGAAGGCCATTCGCTGCTGCTCTTCGTTCATGCCTTTGCCATTGTCGGACAGGCGCAGGGTCAGGCTACGCCGGTCATGACGCACCACCTCGACACGCAACCGCCCACCCTGCTCCATCGACTCCAGGGCATTGGCGATCAGGCTGCTGAAAATCTGTCGCAGTAACGCCGGGTGCCCCAGCACCTGTACTGCCGGTAACGGTTGCAGGTCCAGGCTCACCCCGCCGCGTGCCAGCGGCACCGCGTAGGTCTGCAGGCTTTCCTGCAATGCCAGCGGTAAATCCACCGGCACTGCCTCATCGTCGAGCGGGCGCAATGACTGCAACATCTGGCGAATCCACTGCGACATGCGGTCGACCTGGCTGATGATGTCGTTGACATTGCGCTGCGCCGGGCCATCGTCGAAAGCCTGGGCCAACTCGGCACTGGAACGGATGCTGGCCAGCGGGTTACGCAGGCTATGGGCCACCGCCGAGGACACCTCACCCAGGGCCACGTAGGTTTCGTTGTTGATCAGTCGCTTCTGCTGCACCGCCAGCAGACGCGCGGCGCGGTGCATGATGCCGTACAGGCCGACATAGACCAGACCGGCACCGACGGTGATCGCCAGCCAGATAAGAATCAGGCCATGTTCGATGCGCACGATCAGGTCATGGGGCTCTTTGTAGATCTCGACCATCGCCGTGACCTGCTCACCATCGGCATCGAACAACGGAATGTAGTTCTCGATGAACAACTGCTCGGGTGGCGTGATGAACTTCTGCTCGGCCCGGGCCTGTTCGAAGTTGTGGTAGCTGGCCGAGACTCGCATCTTGTACTCGAAGGCCTGCTCCAGATCGGCGTCGCCTTCGATCAGCTTGCCGACCAGCGCCGGGTTGCTGGACCAGATCACCGTACGGTCCGGGGCATAGATGTTGGCCAGCAGCATGTCGGGCAGATGGGCGATGTGGTCGAGGAACTCGCCACGCGCCCTGCGCCGGGCGTCCGGGTCGACGTCGAGCAAGTTGGCGCGGTCGGTGCGCGGGTCGAGCAGCTCACCCATGGTGCGCACATTGGGGATCGACACATGGCGCACTTCAGCATCAGCGATGGAGGTGATGAACTGCGCGGTGAGCAAGGCATCGCGTTCGATGCTCTCGTCGATGATGAAACGGCTGGAAATCAATCCCAGCCCGACCGCTACCGAGAGGATGATGGCCAAGCTGACCCAGGCGTACCAGCGCAGCAGGTTGAACGGCTTGCGTGGGGTGGCCAGCTCGCTACCGGCAAGCACTTCAATAGCGTCGGAACGAGGGGCGATGTCCATGGCGGACTCCACAACTGGGCACCTTCAGAAGGTTATAGCCCAGAGTTGGGGAAACCATCGGGTTAGCTCGCTGGCATCCGCCGAAGGGTATTGGTTCCTTCTCTTCTGCAAGTGCACCTGCCTGGCAATAAGCCAGGTGCTGGCGCGCTCCCGCAGGGAAGTTGCAAACGCTAATGATCCACCACCCCCTGCAACCGGCGATACTCCCGCAGCACATTGGGTACATAGCGCCGGGTCTCGGCGAACGGCGGTACCGCACCACGGCGCAGCACCGCGTCTGGGCCGGCGTTGTAGGCCGCCACAGCCAGGGTGATGTCATTGTCGAACAAGTTGAGCATGCGCTTGAGGTAGCGGGCCCCGCCCTGCACGTTGTCTTCCGGGTCCAGGCGGTTTTCCACGCCCATCTCGCGGGCGGTATCCGGCATCAGTTGCATCAGCCCCACCGCGCCCGCCGGTGAACGGGCCTTGGGGTTGTAGCCGGACTCGGCCTTTATAACCGCATGCAGCAACGCCGGGGGGACGTCGTGCGTGCGCGCTGCGGCGGCGACCAGCTTGGCGTAGGGGCGACCGGTGATCAGTTGCGCGTTTGCCGGGCCGGCCTGGGCCTTCGCCTCGCTGATCACCGTTTCATAGAGGCGCCCGGGTCGATGGACGTTGGTCAGTATGTAGCTGCCTTTGGCATCGATGGAAATGTACACATCAGCCTGGGCAGCACCTGCCACCAGCCAGATCAAACCGAGAATGAGTCCACGCATGTCGGTCGCCTCTTCGTGATCCCCCAATGTTGGGGGATATGCCCCGGAAAACCCGAGATCGATGACCACGACGCAAGCACTGTGCCGCTTTCCGTGCCGCATGGTGCAAGGCCCTTGAGCAGGCGTGCACGGCTGTTGCATGGAGCCTGCAAAAGCTAGTCCTTACGCAACGGAGGGCTTCACCATGCAGCGCAGAACCAACCCCCAACGTGGTTTCACCCTGCTCGAACTCCTGGTGGTCCTGGTGGTGCTGGGCCTGTTGGCCGGGATCGTCGCGCCCAAGTACTTCAGCCAGCTCGGCCGCTCCGAGGCCAAGGTGGCGCGGGCGCAGATAGAGGGGCTGAGCAAGGCCCTGGACCTGTATCGCCTGGAAGTCGGTCACTACCCCAGCAGTGAGCAAGGCCTGCAGGCCCTGGTGATCGCCCCCAGTGGCGAAGCCCGCTGGACCGGCCCGTACCTGCAGAAGGCCGTGCCACAAGACCCGTGGGGCCGCGCGTACATCTACCGGCAACCCGGCGAAAATGGCGGTGAGTACGACCTGCTGTCGCTGGGCAAGGACGGCCAGCCCGGTGGCGACGGGGAAAACGCCGAAATCACCAGTTGGCAGTAGGGAGAGCGGCCATGCGCTACAGCCTCAAGGCCCTGGGCAGGCAGGGTGTGGTGCAGTTGCAGATCGACGCCGAGGACGCCGACCAGGCCCGCCGCAAGGCCGAGGACCAAGGCCTGCGCGTGCTCAGCCTGCGTGGCCACGGCGGCGCCCTGCGCCAAATGGCCCGGCGCCGCACGGCAAGCTTTGACCTGGTGCTGTTCAGCCAGGAACTTTCGACCCTGCTCAACGCCGGCCTGCCGCTGATCGACGCCCTGGAGAGCCTGGCAGAAAAGGCCCCCGCAGCTGCAACGCGCAAAGTGCTCGCCGAGTTGGTCCGTCAACTGTACGAAGGCCGCTCGCTGTCCCAGGCCCTGGGCCAGCAGCCACGGGTATTCCCGCCGCTGTACGTGGCGCTGGTGCAGTCCAGCGAGCGTACCGGCGCGCTCGGTAATGCCCTCGCCCGCTACATCAGCTACCGCCAGCGCCTGGACCTGGTACGGCAGAAGCTGGTAGGGGCCTCGGTCTACCCATTGCTGCTATTGCTGGTGGGTGGTGGCGTGGTGTTGTTCCTGCTTGGCTACGTGGTGCCGCGTTTCAGCCAAGTGTTCGAGGGCATGGGCACCGAGTTGCCCTGGCTGTCACGGCTGCTGATACAGATCGGCCTGTTCCTGCACGCCCAGCAACTATCGCTGGCGCTGGGTAGCCTTGGCGCGGTCACGGCACTGTGGCTGCTGCGCCGCCAGCCGCGGGTGCGGCGCTGGGCAACCTGTCAGCTACGGCGCCTGCCGGCAGTGCACCAGCGCCTGATGATGTACGAACTGGCGCGCTTCTACCGCTCGTTGGGCATCCTGCTGCAAGGCGGGATCCCCATCCTCACCGCCATGGGCATGGCCCGCGGACTGCTCGGCAGCGCGGCGGCCCAAGGCCTGGAGCAGGCCAGCCAACGCGTCGGCGAAGGGCTGCCATTATCCGACGCGCTGGAGGCCGGGCAACTGGTCACGCCGGTATCACTGCGCCTGCTGCGGGCCGGTGAGCAGTCCGGCAACCTGGGCGAGATGCTGGAGCGCTGCGCCGACTTCCATGATCAGGAAATCGGTCGCTGGGTGGAATGGTTCGTCAAGCTGTTCGAACCGCTGCTGATGACCTTCATCGGCCTGCTGATCGGTATGATCGTGATCCTGATGTACATGCCGATCTTCGAACTGGCCTCGAGTATCCACTGAATCGCCAGACCCTGGCTTTCGCGCCGGGAGCGTTGTCACAGTCTCGCAAGGCTTCATGCAACCGCGTCAGTCTCGTTCTTCAGGAGCCTTGCCAGAAGCGTCAGCCCATGCGTCAGATCTTCGAGCGACGGGCCGCCGAGGCAAAGGCGAATTCCTGTCGCCTGCTCACTACGCTCGACCATGACCGACTCGGGAGCCGTCACTCTGATACCCAGCGAGGCAGCCGCTGTAGCGAAGCGGTTGGCTGCATCGCGTGGCATTGGGAGCCAGACGTGGTAGGCATCTGGATGCGACACAAGCTCGACCGCGCCAAGAAGTGAAGCGGCCAGACTCGATCGCCGACGCGCTTCATTACGTAAGGCCTGCGGGATGGCCGCAATGACGCCAGTGGACAGCCAGTCCTCCACCACCGCACAGGACAATGGCGACGGATCCATGGGAATGTCTTGCAAGGCAGCTTGCGCCCTCGCAACCATTCCCTCCGGCAGCGTGAGCATGCCGATTCTCAATCCCGGCCCGAGGGATTTGGACAGTCCATTGACGTGGAAGACCCTCTCAGGCGCCAATACGGCAAGTGCAGGCGCATCTGGTGGTCCCAGTGTGTAGACGCCGTCCTCGATGATCCAGGCTCCCGACCGCCGGCAGACATCGACAATGGCCTGTCTCCGTGCCACACCCATCGTTGCCGTGGTCGGGTTATGCAGCGTCGGAGTCAGATATACCGCCCTGTTGGCGACCGATGCGACGCTGTCGAGGACATCGGCGAGCGCCCCCGGTAACATCCCTTCTGTGTCCATGTCGACGCCTTTGATCCGATAGCCTTTGCGCCGGGCCAGCGCAATTGCACCGGGATAAGTGAGCCTCTCGGTCAGGATCACTCCCTGCGGGCCACAGGCGAGATCGAAGGCCAACGAAATGGCCTGGCGAGCGTTCCCTGTGAGTGCCAGATTTGACGGTTTGACCGGTACATCGAGTGTTTCAAGCCAACGAGCTAACAAACGTCGATGCTCCAAATGCCCGATAGGTGGCGAGTAGAGATTGAAATGATCCGCATCGATCTTCCGCGCCACCCCGGACAATGTCCGTGACAGAAGACGGGCGCTCATCATTGCCGGAGGCACATTGGATGACATGTCGATCACCCGTTCCTCATGCGCCTGACAGATCGCCACGAATGTTCCCCGGCCCTTTACGCTACGTACCAACCCTCGCCGCTCGAGGGCAGCATAGGCTTTAGTCACCGTCCCAAGTCCGATTTCCAGGCGCCATGCAAGGTCTCGATGGGCGGGCAGGCGGTCGCCCCCTTTCAACCGTCCCTCGACAATATCGTCGACCAGGGCCAATACCAGCCGCTCAGCGACACTCGCTTCGATTTCCGCAAGGCGCGGGGTCCAGGGCGATTGAAGAAGCATTGTTAATGTCCAGATCATGAATAGTGTCACGTGACACTATTTAAATAGACCAAAAGTGTAACGCGCATTAGGATTGTTGGCGACCCAAGCAATACCTTCAGGGGTGGCGTAAGTGCCAGGCGGGTGCAGCCATACAGATGACATAGCGGGTCTTGAGCCTGTTTGTTGCCGTTTTATTCACTTGAAACTCAGGGAGAGTTATGACAGATGGCACGCATAGGTTTAGTACTGACCCCCGGTTTTGCGGACTGGGAATATGCTTTGATTGCAGGAACCGCATCACCATTTTACGGAATCGATGTCAGATTTTTCGCCCCGGTTCCTGGGAAGTTCTTCTCACAGGGCGGTTTAGCCGTGACAGTCGATAGCGGTTTACAACAATGCCTGGACTGGAAGCCAGACGTTGTCGTCATCGTGGGGGGGATGATCTGGGAACAATCCGAAGCTCCGGATATTGGCGACTTTCTTCGCGCTAGCCGACTCGCGGGGGCAACAATCGCTGGAATATGTGGGGGTACTCTAGCAGTTGCGAAGGCCGACCTTCTCAACACGATTCCTCACACCTCGAACAGCGCCGACTTCCTTAAACAGAACGCTGATAATTATACGGGAGAGATTCTTTATCAAGATTGTTCTGGAGCAGTGATCGCAGACCGGATCATAACTGCACCAGGCCCTGCACCTGTGAGTTTCACCTGCGCAGTGCTTGCAGCTGCGGGGCTGCCTCCAGAAAGGATTTTACAGTTCAGGTCAATGTTGGCAGCGGAACATGAATAACCGTTTCGCTGCACTGCCAATCAATCTTTCTCGTCGTGACCAGGGGATATAAGGCCCGCATCCGGACAGGGTACTCCGCCGGGCTCCTGGTAGAAAAGTCATCGAATTATCAATTGTGCTCGCACATGGTTTATATATATGCCTTCGACTCCGCAAAGCGAATCTTCCCCCAATGGGATCACCGTCCCTGCACTTACGCCTGCATCCGCCACGGACACCTTGAAAATGTTGGTGCGCTACACCGCCTGGGCGAACGAGCTGACGTTCGACAGCATGATTAACCTGCCGGATGGCGAGGCGCTTCGTCCGAGGCCGACGCGCTTTGGCAACATGGTTCATACACTGAACCATGTTTACGTGGTGAACGATATTTTCAGGCACCATCTACAAGGTAAACGACATCACTACACTTCCCGGAACACTGAGCATACACCGCCGCTGGCCGATCTGTGGGATGCGGTTCAGCTCATGGATCGGTGGTACATAGATCTCGTTGACAGGTGGTCGCTCGAGGATCTGTCGAAAGTCGTCCATTTCGAATTTGTCGGTGGGGGCAAAGGCGCCATGACACAGGAAGAAATCGTGTTGCATCTGGTCAATCACTCGACCTATCACCGCGGTTTCGTGGGCGACATGATGTACCAGATCCCGTTTACCCCCCCTTCGAACGACCTGCCCGTATTCATCAGGGACCACTATCGCCTGGCTCGGTAGGCCTATTCCCCATGCCTTCGCCGTGGAAATATTTGTAGTCGGCATATGTCTCGGTGTGGGCGGGGTCGCTCAGGGTCCAGTCACGGGCCTTGCCCCCACCCACTCCTCCCGCAAGCCAAGCCCTACCATGCCAGATCGATGAATGATCCACACATATCATTCATCGTGATAATAACCTTCGGCCCGTTCGATTCGTGCCTCACGCGCAAGACACTCACACTCCGCCCACTACTAATACATTGGCGGAGTTCTCCATGGAACAATCACTCAAACCCTTGCGCTTCCCCCTCGCTGCCCTGGCAGTGGTGGTGATCAGCGCTTGTGGCCGAACCCCCGACGCTGTGCAGGCTCCCGCCGCGCCGAAAGTCAGTGTGGCCAAGGTGATCGAGCAACCGATCAACGAATGGGACGAGTTCACCGGCCGCCTCGAAGCCCCGGAAACCGTCGAGGTGCGTCCACGGGTCTCCGGCCAGATCGACCTGGTGGCCTTCACTGAAGGCGCTCAGGTCAAGAAAGGCGACCTGCTGTTCCAGATCGACCCACGCCCGTTCCAGGCAGAGGTCCGCCGCCTCGAAGCCCAACTACAGCAGGCCAAGGCTACCGCCATCCGCAGCGCCAACGAAGCCCGCCGTGGCGAACGCCTGCGTGACAGCAACGCGATTTCCGCAGAACTGGCCGAATCACGGAGCAGCGCCGCCGCCGAAGCCCGTGCCGGGGTCGACGCAATCCAGGCCCAGCTCGACCTGGCACGCCTGAACCTCAGCTTCACCCGTGTCACCGCGCCCATCAGCGGCCGTGTCAGCCGCGCCCAGTTCACCGCCGGCAACATCGTTACCGCCGATGTCACACCGCTGACCAGCGTGGTCTCCACCGACAAGGTCTACGCCTACTTCGACGCCGACGAGCGCGTGTACCTCAAGTACACCCAGCTGGCCCGCGAAGGCCAGCGCGGTCAGAGCACCCCGGTGTACCTGGGCCTGACCAACGAAACCGGCAACCCGCACCTGGGCCAGATGAACTTCGTCGACAACCAGGTCAACCCGCGCACCGGCACCATCCGTGGCCGTGCGGTGTTCGACAATAGCGACGGCCAGTTCACTCCGGGCCTGTACGCACGCCTGAAACTGGTGGGCAGCGCCCAGTACCACGCCGTGCTGATCAATGACGAAGCCGTAGGCACCGACCTTGGCAAGAAGTTCGTGCTGGTCATGGACAAGGACAACAAGGCCGCCTACCGCGCCGTGGAGCTGGGGCCGAAGCTGGAAGGCCTGCGCATCGTGCGCAGCGGCCTGGGCAAGGACGACCGCATCGTGGTCAAGGGCCTGCAACGCGTGCGCCCTGGCTCGCCGGTCACCCCGATCGATACCCAGATGGCCAGCGAACAGACCCTCGCCGCCCTCGCCCAGCAGCGCCAGGCCCTGGAGGCCAGCAACCCGGCGCCGAAGGTGGCGGGCAACAACGTGAAAGTCGCCAGCGCCCAGGCGCCACGCGGTTAAGGGACCACACCGATGAACTTTTCGAAATTCTTCATTACCCGGCCTATCTTCGCCGCGGTGCTGTCGCTGGTGCTGCTGATTGCGGGTGCGATCTCGCTGTTCCAGCTGCCGATCAGCGAATACCCCGAAGTGGTGCCGCCCACCGTGGTGGTACGCGCCAACTTCCCCGGCGCCAACCCCAAGGTCATCGGCGAAACCGTCGCCGCGCCGCTGGAACAAGCGATTACCGGTGTGGAGAACATGCTGTACATGTCCTCCCAGTCCACCGCTGACGGCAAGCTGACGCTGACCATCACCTTCGCCTTGGGCACTGACCTGGACAACGCCCAGGTGCAGGTACAGAACCGCGTCACCCGTACCCAGCCCAAGCTGCCCGAAGAAGTGACCCGCATCGGTATCACCGTCGACAAGGCCTCGCCCGACCTGACCATGGTCGTGCACCTGACGTCGCCGGACAACCGCTACGACATGCTCTACCTGTCCAACTACGCCATCCTCAACATCAAGGACGAGCTGGCGCGCCTGGGCGGCGTGGGCGATGTGCAGCTGTTCGGCATGGGCGACTACTCGCTGCGCGTGTGGCTGGACCCGAACAAGACCGCTTCGCGCAACCTCACCGCCAGTGATGTGGTGGCTGCGATCCGCGAGCAGAACCGCCAGGTGGCCGCCGGCCAGCTTGGCGCCCCGCCCGCCCCGGGTTCAACCAGCTTCCAGCTGTCGATCAACACCCAGGGTCGCCTGGTCAATGAGGAAGAGTTCGAGAACATCATCATCCGCGCCGGTGCCGATGGCGAAATCACCCGCCTGAAGGACATCGCCCGGGTCGAGCTCGGCTCCAGCCAGTATGCCTTGCGTTCGCTGCTGAACAACCAGCCGGCGGTGGCCATCCCGATCTTCCAGCGTCCAGGCTCCAATGCCATCGAGATCTCCGACGAAGTGCGGGCGAAAATGGCGGAGCTGAAGAAGGACTTCCCAGAGGGCATGGACTACAGCATCGTCTATGACCCGACCGTGTTCGTGCGTGGTTCCATCGAAGCCGTGGTGCACACGCTGTTCGAAGCACTGGTGCTGGTCGTGCTGGTGGTGATCCTGTTCCTGCAGACCTGGCGCGCCTCGATCATCCCGCTGATGGCCGTGCCAGTCTCGCTGATCGGTACCTTTGCAGTGATGCACCTGTTCGGCTTTTCGCTCAACGCGTTGTCATTATTCGGTCTGGTCCTGGCAATCGGTATCGTGGTGGACGACGCCATCGTCGTGGTGGAAAACGTCGAGCGCAACATCGGCCTGGGTCTCAAGCCGCTGGAAGCCACGCAGAAGGCCATGGGCGAAGTGACCGGGCCGATCATCGCCACCGCCCTGGTGCTGTGCGCCGTGTTCGTACCTGCCGCGTTCATTTCCGGCCTGACCGGGCAGTTCTACAAGCAGTTCGCCCTGACCATCGCCATTTCCACGGTCATCTCGGCGTTCAACTCGCTGACCCTGTCGCCGGCCCTGGCTGCCGTGCTGCTGAAGGATCACCACGCGCCAAAAGACCGTTTCTCGCGGTTCCTGGAAAAACTGCTGGGTAGCTGGCTGTTCGCCCCGTTCAACCGCTTCTTCGACCGCGCCTCCAACCGCTACGTCGGCGGCGTGCGTAGGGTCATCCGCTCCAGCGGCATCGCCCTGTTCGTGTATGCCGGCCTGATGGGCCTGACCTACCTGGGCTTCTCGTCCACTCCGACCGGTTTCGTGCCGGCCCAGGACAAACAGTACCTGGTGGCGTTCGCGCAACTGCCTGACGCAGCCAGCCTCGACCGCACCGAAGCGGTGATCAAGCGCATGAGCGAAATCGCCCTGAAGCAGCCTGGCGTGGCCGACTCGGTAGCCTTTCCTGGCCTGTCGATCAACGGTTTCACCAACAGCCCGAACAGCGGCATCGTGTTCACCCCGCTCAAGCCGTTCGACGAGCGCAAGGACCCGAGCCAGTCGGCGGCAGCCATCGCTGCGGCGCTAAATGCCCAGTTCGCCGATATCCAGGACGCCTACATCGCGATCTTCCCGCCCCCGCCGGTGCAAGGCCTGGGCACCATCGGCGGCTTCCGCCTGCAGATCGAAGACCGTGGCAACCTGGGCTACGAGGCGCTGTACAAGGAAACCCAGAACATCATCGCCAAGAGCCACAACGTGCCGGAACTGGCGGGCCTGTTCACCAGCTATCAGGTCAACGTGCCCCAGGTCGATGCCGCCATCGACCGGGAAAAAGCCAAGACCCACGGCGTGGCGATCACCGACATCTTCGACACCCTGCAGGTCTACCTGGGCTCGCTGTACACCAACGACTTCAACCGCTTTGGCCGCACCTACCAGGTCAACGTCCAGGCCGAGCAGCAATTCCGCCTCGATGCCGAGCAGATCGGCCAACTGAAGGTGCGCAACAACCTTGGCGAGATGATCCCGCTGGCGACCTTCCTCAAGGTCAGCGACACCTCCGGGCCTGACCGGGTGATGCACTACAACGGTTTCATCACCGCCGAGATCAACGGTGCCGCGGCACCGGGTTACAGCTCTGGCCAGGCGGAAGCTGCAATCGAGAAGCTGCTGAAAGAGGAACTGCCCAACGGCATGACCTTCGAGTGGACCGACCTGACCTACCAGCAGATCCTCTCGGGTAACACCGCGCTGTTCGTGTTCCCGCTGTGCGTGCTGCTGGCCTTCCTGGTGCTGGCCGCCCAGTACGAAAGCTGGAGCCTGCCGCTGGCAGTCATCCTGATCGTGCCGATGACCCTGCTCTCGGCCATCACCGGGGTGATCGTGTCGGGGGGTGACAACAACATTTTCACCCAGATCGGCCTGATCGTACTGGTAGGCCTTGCGTGCAAGAACGCGATCCTGATCGTCGAGTTCGCCAAGGACGAACAGGCCAAGGGGCTCGACCCGCTGGCTGCGGTACTGGAAGCCTGCCGCCTGCGTCTGCGGCCGATCCTGATGACCTCGATCGCCTTCATCATGGGCGTGGTTCCGCTGGTGTTCAGCTCCGGTGCCGGCTCCGAAATGCGCCATGCCATGGGTGTGGCGGTGTTCTCGGGGATGATCGGCGTTACCGTGTTCGGCCTGTTCCTGACCCCGGTGTTCTTCTTCCTGATTCGCCGTTTCGTCGAGCGTCGCCAGGCCCGCAAGGCCGAACACGTTCAAGTGCTGGAGAACCATGCATGAACCTGCTCAAACCCCTGACCCCGAGCCTGCTGGCCCTGACCCTGGCGGCTTGTGCGGTAGGCCCGGACTACCAGGCCCCGGCCACCGAACCTGCGCAACTGAGCAGTGATGTGCAGGCGAAGGCCTACGACCGTAGCCGCTTTGAAAGCCTGTGGTGGAAGCAGTTCGACGACCCGGTGCTGAACCAGTTGGTGCAGGCTTCGCTGGATGGCAACCGCGACTTGCGCGTGGCCTTCGCCCGCCTGAAATCGGCCCGTTCGATCCGTGAAGACGCCGAGAACGACCAGTTTCCGGTGGTCACCGGCCGCGCCAGCAGCGACATCGGCAAGGGCCAGATCCCCGGTCAGACCACGCAACGGGTGAACAGCGAGCGCTACGACCTGGGCCTGGACATGGCCTGGGAGCTTGACCTGTTTGGCCGCATCCAGCGCCAGATCGAAGCCAGCGAAGCCCAGGAAGCGGTGGCTGCGGCCGACCTGCAGCAGTTGCAGGTCAGCCTGATCGCCGAGCTGGTCGATGCCTACGGCCAGCTGCGCGGCGCGCAGTTGCGCGAGAAGATCGCCCTGGCCAACCTCAAGACCCAGCAGGAATCACGGGCCATCACCGAAACCCTGCGCGATGCCGGCGTGGGCAACGACCTTGACGTGGTGCGGGCCGACGCCCGCCTGGCCGGGGTCGAAGCCACCGTACCGCAACTGCAGGCAGAACAGGCACGAGCGCGGCACCGCATCGCCACCCTGCTCGGCCAGCGCCCGGAGGCGCTCAGCGTCGACCTGTCGCCTAAAGCCCTGCCGGCGATTGCCAAGGCGCTGCCGGTGGGTGACCCGGGTGAACTGCTACGCCGCCGCCCGGACATCCGCAGCGCCGAACGCCAGCTGGCGGCCGCCACCGCCAATGTTGGCGTGGCCACCGCCGACCTGTTCCCCCGTGTCAGCCTCAGCGGCTTCCTCGGCTTTACTGCCGCCCGTGGCTCACAGATCGGCTCCTCGGCAGCCAATGCCTGGGCACTGGGCCCGAGCATCACCTGGGCCGCCTTCGACCTGGGCAGCGTGCGCGCCCGCCTGCGCGGTGCCAAGGCCGATGCCGAAGGGGCGCTGGCCAACTACGAACAGCAGGTGTTGCTGGCCCTGGAAGAATCGGCCAACGCCTTCAGCGACTACGACAAGACCCAGCAGCGACTGTTGTCGCTGATGCGCCAGAGCGACGCCAGCCGCAAGGCGGCGGAACTGGCCTCGATTCGTTATCGGGAGGGTACGGTGGACTACCTGGTGCTGCTCGATGCCGAGCGTGAGCGGCTGAGCGCTGAAGATGCGCAAGCCCAAGGTGAGGTCGAGCTGTACCGCGGCATTGTCTCGATCTACAAGGCCCTGGGTGGCGGCTGGCAACCGGAGACCGTAGCCAGCGCGCGCTGATACACCCCGTTTCAACGACTCCTTTGGTTGGCTCCTCCCCCAGCCGTTTGCCCCGCAGACCTTGGTCCGTGGGGCTTTTTTATGTTTTTTTTGGGGGGGTTCGCCACGACATCATCATTGTCGTCGAGATCGAGCGCCGCGCGGGCGGCGCTCGATTTATGCCCCACCGCAAAACCCGAGGCAGGCGCCACGCAACCCTCACTCGGTTGCATTTACCCCCCGGCTAGCCCAAGCTCTGCCCTTCCCGCCGCCACGGATCGTCCGATGCCCAGACGCAACCGCTACCTGATCGCCCTGCTGCTGTTGATCCTGGTATCGGCCCTGTTCGGCTACCTGTGGCGCGACGACCAGCCAGCCCCGCCAACCCTGCCTGCGCACAGTTACGCCAAGGCCCTGCGCCAGGCCCATGAGGGCCAACCCGGCGCCGCGCGGGTGCTGTACCAACAATTGCAACGCACAGACCTGCCGCCCATCCGCCGTGCGGCCTTGTATGCCGAGTTGCCCAACTACCCTTCGCCCCAGGCATTGAAACTCGCCCGCCAGGACCTGGAGCATGCAGACCCGCTGGTACGCCGTGTGGCCATTGCCGGTATCCGTCGCCTGCTGCCGGCGGCGCAGCGCAGCCTGGTACTCGGCCCGTTGCTGGACGACGACGAGCAAAGCGTACGCTTTGCCGCGGTAGATGCCCTGCTCGGCCTTGACCCGGATGACATCGGCCTGTATTTCGGCCCGTTGCAGGCCGCCCTCGAGCAATACCAGCAAGCCCTGGAGCAACGACCCGAAGATGCGGACGCCCAGGTCCACCTGGCGCGCCTGTACCTGCACGAAAACGACTACACCCTGGCCACCACCGCCCTGCAACGAGCCCTGGCGGTAGCGCCAGACAACCTCGACGCATTGGCTACCAAGGTACGGCTGCTGGAACGCCAGGGCCAGCATGACGCCTCGCGTCAGGTGCTGGGCAAAGCCCTGACGCTGAGTCCCGACTCGGCCTTTCTGCAGTACGAACTGGGGCTCTGGCTGAACCGCCACGAGCAGCGCGAATACGCCTTGCTGGCCTTGTCCCGCGCCGTCGAGCTGGATCCAGACAACGCCGACTACCGCTATACACTGGCAGTCACCCTGCATGAACTGGAACAACTCGACGCCGCGCAAAAGCAACTGGAAACCGTGCTTAGCCGCCAGCCGGCCAATCGTCGGGCACGGGTGTTGCTGATCCAGTACTGGAAGGAAACCGGCCAGTTGCAGAACGTGCAGGTGCTGCTGGCCGAACTGGAGCGTCAGAACCCGGACGATCCCCTGCTGCAACAGGGCCTGTAGGCAACACCCGATAATTTGTTGAACCCTGGGACTGCGCCCAGGGTCCAGTGGATATCGGACCACCCTACAGGAGAATCGTTTTGGCCAGTTCGTTGGCGCTGGACGAGCGTGCCTTGATCCTCGCGCCCCTGCCATTAGCCGCGGATACTGCCCACCTGCTCGCCTCTGCTGGCATCGACAGCGTGTGCGCGGGCGACCTGACCGATCTTCAGGCCTGCCTGGCCCAAGGCGCAGGCCTGGCGATCATTGCCGAGCAAGTGTTCAGACAAGGGCCAAGCGCGTTGCTGCAGGCATTCATCGACCAGCAACCGAGCTGGTCGGACCTGCCCATCTTGCTGCTCGTCCAGGGCAGCCAGGCGGCCATGAGCTCGACCAACCACCCGGTGGGCAACCTGGTACTGCTGGTCGCCCCATTCGAAAACGCCCAACTGCTGAACCTGACCCAGTTCGCCCTGCGCAACCGGCGCCGGCAGTACCTGGCGCGCGATCAGTTGCTTGACCTGCAGCAACGCCTGGACGCCCAGGCCTCGCCTTCCGGCGAAGACCAGGAGCGCAGCGAGTTCGCCCGCCACCAGACGCTCAAGATGGAAGCCATCGGCCATTTGGCCGGGGGTGTCGCTCATGACTTCAACAATCTGCTTACCAGCATTGGGGGCAGCTTCGAGCTGATCGACCGGCGCCTGCGCCAGGGCCGCAGCGATGGCCTGGACAGCGTGCTGCGCCTGGGCCGCGAGGCCGTGTCACGCGCCACCCGCCTGACCCACCGCCTGCTGGCCTTCTCCTCCCGGCAATCGCTGCACAGCCAGCAAGTCGACCTGCACGGCCTGCTCCAGGCAAAGCGCCTGAAGGCCTGCCTGAACCCGACCGTAACCCTGCAAGTGCACATCGCCAAGGGCCTGTGGTCCGTCGAAGCCGATGACCAGCAGCTGCAGGAAGCCCTCGACAACGTGTTGCTCAATGCCTGCGAAGCCATGCCCAATGGCGGCCAGCTGCGTATAGAGGCGAGTAACCAGCACATCGGCACCAGGCAATTCGCCGGTGGCGCCCTGTGCGTCGGTGACTATGTGCGCCTGCGCATCATCGATGACGGCCATGGCATGGCGCAAAGCACGCTGGAGCATGCCTTCGAGCCGTTCTTCAGCACCAAGGCGATCGGCCAGGGCATCGGCCTGGGCCTGTCGATGGTGTACGGCTTCAGCAAGCAGTCCCACGGCCATGTCACCCTGCACAGCCAGATCGGCCAAGGTACCCGAGTGGACCTGTACCTGCCGCGCCATGTCAGCCAGCCCCAGACGCCGGGCAAACCCGCGCAGCCCGCGCAAGGTAACCGGGGCCATCACGTGCTGGTGGTCGAGGACGACCCGCATGTCCGCCAATTGCTGGGCCAGGCCCTGCGCGAGGATGGCTTTGCCTGCCATAATGCCGCCAACGCCAGCGAGGGCCTGGAGGTACTGCGCTCGACACAACCGGTGGATTTGCTGATCAGCGATGTCGGCTTGCCCGGCATGAATGGCCGCCAGTTGGCTGAGATTGCGCGCAACCTGCGCCCCCACTTGCCGGTGCTGTTCATTACTGGCTATGCAGAAACAGCCATGGCCCGCGAAGGATTCCTGGAAGCAGGCATGCACCTGATCTGCAAGCCCTTCGAGCTGAAGCAACTGCAGGCGCAGGTGACGCAAATTCTGGGCAAGCCCTGAACCGCATCACTCCTCGAGCATGCGTAGTGCCTCATCCACAAGGTCCGCCAGCGCGAACGGCTTGTTCATCAATGCCATGCCCGGCTGTTCGAGCAACTGCGCATCGATCGACTGATCCGCGTAGCCGGTGATGAACAGTATCTTCTGCAGCGGGAGCTGCATGCGCATGGCCTTGGCCACCTGACGGCCACTGAAACCACCCGGCAAGCCGATGTCGGTGATCACCAGGTCGAACGGACCGTCATGGCGAAAGTGCTCCAGCGCACTATTGGCGTCGCCCACCTCAGTGACTTCGAAACCACGCTCGGTCAGGTACTCGCGCATGACCGCACGCAAACCGATCTCGTCATCGACCAGTAACAACCGCTCGCCCTGGGCCAGTCGGTGCGAACGCTGCAACAGCTTGGGCTCCGCAGGTACCGGCTCATGGCACCTTGGGAACAGCATGCACACCTTGGTCCCCAAGTCTGGTGTCGACTCGATCCACACGTAGCCCCCCGATTGGCCGACAAAGCCATAGACCATCGAAAGGCCAAGCCCGGACCCACGCCCGACAGGTTTTGTGGTAAAGAACGGCTCAAAGGCCCTGGCAATGTCTACCGCCGACATGCCATGCCCATCATCTTCTACATGCAAAGCCACGTAATCGCCTGGCGGCAGGCCGCTCTCGTCTGGAAAACACGCCGTCAGCCGCCTGTTGACGCTGTGGAGTGTGACAGTACCACGCTCCAGGCATGCCTCACGGGCATTGGCACACAGGTTGATCAAGGCATTTTCAAGCTGGGATACGTCCAGGTTCACTGCCCACGGCGTAACATCCAGCTGCCAGTCCAGGCGCATCTCGGCGCCTAACGTCCTCAGCAGCATGGGTTCGATCAACCTCAGTTGACGGTTGAGGTAAAGCGGTTTGGGGGCCAATGGTTGATAGCGGGAAAACGCCAGCAAGCGATGGGTCAGCTCCATGGCGCGCTGTACGGAGTCACGCGCCACCTCGACATACGCCCCTACCCGCTCCAGCCGTCCTTCCTGCAGGCGCCGTTGCAGCAATTCGAGGCTGCCACCGATACCGGACAGCAAGTTGTTCATTTCATGCCCCATGCCACCGGCCAACTGGCCAACCACCTCCAGACGTTCGTTGTTGCGCATCAGGGCTTCGGATTGGCGAGCAGCCTCTTCACGGTCCTCGGTGATATCCCGGCCAACCGCTGTCAACACGCTGCCATCGAAACGCGCGCTCCAGCGGAACCAGTGGTAATGGCCATCGCGGTGACGCAGGCGGGTCTCCAGTTGCTCGGTGTTGCTGTACTGCAGAAACCCGGACACAGCCACCTGAACTTCGGCGCGATCCGCCGGATGCACCAACTCCAGTACCGACACATCCCGCACCTGCTCTTCGGTCCAGCCCAGAATGCGGTGCCAGGCGGGGTTGGCAGCATGCAACTTCAGTTCACGGCTAACGGTCATCATCGCATCGCGTGACAACTGCCAGAACTGCTCGCGCTCGGCCACGTGCTGTTCTATCTGTCGCTCGAAGCCTTCAGCCTGCTCGCGCCAATGGCGGTACCCCTCAACGCTGGCGGTGGTCTCGATCACCGTGTGCAAACAACCCGCCACGCTGCCCAGCTCATCACGAATCGGCGCATAACCGAACGCACACCACAGCGGTTCGGCGCCTTCGCCGCGGGCGATACGCAGCGGTGGGTCTTCGACAAAACTTGAGCGGCCCTCAAGTGCCTTGAACACCCAAGGCCCCATCGCCGGCCATACATCGCTCCACAGCGCATCGAAGGCCATGCCCAGTGCATCCGGGGCAACCGGCAGCAATGCCCGGTAGGCATCGTTGTGGACCACCCTGAGGTCTGGCCCCCAGACCACGGCACACGGGAACGGTGACAAGTGCATCATGTCGACGGCAATGCGCAACGAAGCCGGCCAGCGCGGCAACGGCCCGAGCGATGTGCGCCCCCAGTCGAACCGTGCAATCCGTTCGCCCATCAGGTCGACCGGTGCCGACACAGACGATTGCAGGATGACCTGCGGCGCAGGTTCGCGCGGCGTACCGTTTGCTGCCACTATCGTGACTCCAGCATGATTCAGGAAAAGGTACGGGCGTCCCTTGGATACCGTTTACGTTAGCACAGCACACGCCACGCAATATGACGTACTTGCGCCTGACAGCTATGCTCATTAGGTTTTCCCTCGGGCCAGGGAGCAACGGCCCATTCAGGTTGCCGACGGGAGCGTGGTCATGAGCAAGAAAATGCTGGTGGTGCTGACCAATACAGCCAAGTATCCGACCCTCAAGCGGGCGACCGGATTGTGGCTGGGGGAAGCCGTGCACTTTGTCGAAAAAGTCGAAAAGGCCGGCTACACGGTCGATTATGTCAGCCCGCTGGGCGGCTATGTACCGGTCGACCCTCACAGCCTGCAAATGGCCCCCGACCTGGACTGGCAATGGTATGACGACAAGCGCTTCATGACCCGCCTGGGCAACACCTTGAGCCCCGGCCAGGTGAAGGCCGAAGAATACAGCGTCATCTACTACACCGGTGGGCACGGCGTAATGTATGACTTTGCCGACAACCAGCCGCTGCAAGAGCTGGCACGCCGGGTCTACGAGAACAAAGGCATTGTCGCAGCGGTCTGCCATGGCGTTGTCGGCCTGCTGAACATCAAGCTCAGCGACAACAGCCTGTTGCTGAAGGACCGCCAGGTGACCGGCTTTTCCAATACCGAGGAAAAGCTCGCCGAACTGGACAAGGTGGTCCCCTTCCTGACGGAAAACGAGCTGGGCGCCCGCGGCGGCAACTACAGCAAGCATGATGACCCGTGGCAACCTTACGTGGTTGCCGACGGTCGGCTGATTACCGGGCAGAACCCCGCCTCCACAGGCCCGCTGGCCGAGAAAGTACTCGCAAAACTCAAGGGCCGCTAGCCCGCCTACGCCGGGCTTCTGGATTTCCCATAACGCGCAGTGCACCCGGCCTACAGCCGGGCGGCCATTGAATACATAGGCTCAGGGTTCACCTGTTCACCACGAACAGTTTCGGACCGGAGAGCGATTGGCCTATGTCGAAAATCATGCACGCCGGGCGCAGCTTGCTGGAACTGCTGCTGCTCATCGCCTTGGGCCTGGTGCCCGTGGTTTCCGGGTTGCTGGTGATGATGTTCCAGCTGGAAAAAAAACTCGCTGAAAACGCAAACATTTCGCTCCAGGAGGCAGTTTTCAGTGTTGATCAGGCGCTGGACCGCTTGCACGAGTCCGCACATCAGGCTCTGCCCCTTGCGGGCAAGCCGTGCAATGACGTCATCGGCACGTTGCAGGACCAGGTGGCCAGCCGCTCTGTGGTGCGTTCGTTGTCCCTGATCAAGGACAACCAAGCCTACTGCGGCACCACATCGGATTCACTGGCTGACGTGTCGGCCTTTGCCCGGTCCGGCCGCCAGGTCGAACTGGCCTACGGCTCAGGGGCTGCATCTAACGAATTGCTGGTCAACTTCTACCTGAGTGGCAACGGCAACGGTGTCGTAGTGACCGCTTATGCCATGCAGCTGCGCAACGAACTGGACGCTTTCCAGGACGGCTTGACGCTGTTGCTGGAGTTTGGCGACCGGTATATCTGGAGCCTTGGAGACAGCCGCGACAGACAACGCCCCTCTCAGTCCGAGTTCACTGAAAGTGCGCTTTCGGACAAATATGGATATCAGGTCAAGGGCGGTTACGCGCAAGGCTATACCGCCCGTGAAGCCCGCCAGTCGATGCTGCAGATCCTGCCATCGCTAATGCTGGTGGGGATCGTGACAGGCTCGATCGTCTATCTGACCCTGTTCAGGGCGCGGACCAACCGGCGTGGTACCGCCGCCGGGCATGCATGACGGCGGCGGCTCTCCTGGGTGGATCAGTCAGTGCTCAGCACACCACGGCGCACCTGGTCGCGTTCGATGGATTCGAACAGGGCCTTGAAGTTGCCCTCGCCAAAGCCGTCATCACCCTTGCGCTGGATGAACTCGAAGAACACCGGGCCGAGCAGGGTCTCGGAGAAAATCTGCAACAGCAGGCGCTTGTCGTCAGGCTGCGATGCACCATCGAGCAGGATGCCACGTGCTTTCAGCTGGTCTACCGGCTCGCCGTGGCCTGGCAGGCGCTCTTCGAGCATTTCGTAGTAAGTTTGCGGCGGTGCAGTCATGAAGCGCATGCCGAAGCCCTTGAGGGCGTCCCAGGTCTTGAGCAGGTCATCGGTCAGGAAGGCCACGTGCTGGATGCCTTCGCCGTTGAACTGCATCAGGAACTCTTCGATCTGCCCGGAGCCCTTGGACGATTCTTCGTTAAGTGGAATGCGGATCATGCCATCCGGTGCGGTCATGGCACGCGAAGTCAGGCCGGTGTACTCACCCTTGATGTCGAAGTAGCGAATTTCGCGGAAGTTGAACAGCTTCTCGTAGAAGCCGGCCCAGTACGACATGCGCCCGCGATAAACGTTGTGGGTGAGGTGGTCGATGATCTTCAGGCCAGCGCCCACCGGGTTGCGGTCCACACCCTCGATGAACTTGAAATCGATATCGTAGATCGAGCTGCCCTCTTCGAAACGGTCGATCAGGTACAGCGGCGCACCGCCGATACCCTTGATCGCCGGCAGGCGCAGCTCCATCGGGCCGGTTTCGATTTCCACCGGCTGGGCGCCCAGTTCCAGGGCACGAGCATAGGCCTCATGGGCATTGCGCACGCGGAACGCCATACCGCATACCGACGGGCCGTGTTCGGCAGCGAAGTACGAGGCGATGCTCTTGGGTTCGTTGTTCAGGATCAGGTTGATGTCACCCTGACGATACAGGTGCACATCCTTCGAGCGGTGGGTAGCCACCTTGGTGAAACCCAGCATCTGGAATACCGGCTCGAGTACGCCAGGGGTCGGCGAAGCCAGTTCGATGAATTCAAAGCCCATCAGGCCCATTGGGTTGTCGAAGATATCAGCCATGTTCGTGTCCTCATCTGCAGCGAAAAATTATTGATTGCGTGGGATGTGGAACGGAAACGGCGGTGAGCACGGGATACCCCGCACGCTGCGGGCGAGGAAATCACCTATTATCAGCTTGAACCCATGGTATGTCATATGGACCCATTCTCGGCGGGCTTGATCCTTCGGCATCGAAGGACCTTATTGTTGTATTCGTAAATCGATTCTACATTGCGTAAAATGGTTTGTCGCGCTTTAGTTGCTCACAGGTTCCGACAAGCGGCTATCCTCTCGTAATCCTTCCTACAGATCAGGTCAGCATGCCCCTTTCCGTCAAACGCCGCGCCGGCCTCGGCTGGCGCACCCTGTTGCCCTGGGTCGTCGGCGTGCTGCCGGTGGCGTGCGGCCTGGCCGTGATGAACTGGCAGATCGAGCGCGAAATGCAGGCCAGCAGCCAGGCCACCACCCGCCAGGTGGTGGAGCATGTCGAACGCATTCTCGACAACCTGTCCAGCGCTGCCAATGCCCTGCTGCCGCTTGCCGGCAGCCCGTGCGACGAGGCCCAGCTCATGCTGCGCGCCCAGGTCACGCGCAACGCCTTCGTGCGCTCGACCAACCTGTTCCGGCACAACGCCCTTTATTGTACCTCGCTGTTCGGCGCATTCGACGAGCCGGTCAACCCCGTCGACTACACCGACGGCAAGCTGTGGCTGATGGACGGCAACTCGGTCACCCCCGGCCACCCGCTGCTGGTGTACAGGGCCAGCGACGGTGACCGCGGCGCGATCAGCACCGTGGATGGCGACCACCTCTTGACGGCACTGCGCCTGATCGGCCCCGATGAAGACCTGCAGATCCGCGTGGGTGACGCCTGGATGGGCAAGGATGGCATCGTGCACAAGGGTGTGCCACCCGCAGCGGCCAGCGCGAATGTGCTGCTGGGTTCGACGCGTTACCCGTTCAGCGTGCATGGCGGCTATGGCAGCGACCAGCAGGGGCTGCTGTGGCGTACCCACTACCCCGCCCTGTTCGGCTTGCTGCTGATACTGGGCACGGTGGCCGCCCTGGTGTGCCGCTGGCAGGTTCGTCGCGCCACCTCGCCGCGCGCCGAACTGCAACGGGCCCTGGAGGCCGACGAGTTCCTGCCGTATTTCCAGCCTGTGGTGCGCAAGGGCGATTACCGCTGGGCCGGCGCCGAAGTGCTGATGCGCTGGAACCACCCGCGCGAGGGCCTGGTACGGCCCGACCTGTTCATCCCCTATGCCGAGCACAGCGGGCAGATCGTCGCCATGACCCGCGCACTGATGATGCACACCGCGCAGAACCTGGCGCCATATGCCGGGCTGCTGGAGGACGGCTTCCATATCGGCGTCAATATCACCGCCGACCACTGCCGCGACTTCAGCCTGCTGGACGACTGCCGCACTTTCCTCCAGCACTTCCCGCCAGGCCGGGTGGTGCTGACCCTGGAGTTGACCGAGCGCAAGCTGATCGAGGCCACGCCGGTAGCCCTGGAACTTTTCGAGAAGCTGAATGCCATGGGCGTGAAGATCGCCCTCGACGACTTCGGCACCGGCCAGTCAAGCCTCAACTACCTGCGCCAGTTCAAGGTCGACTACCTGAAGATCGACCAAAGCTTCGTCGCCATGATCGGTGGCGACGCGTTGTCGGTGCATATCCTCGAGACCATCATCGAGCTGTCCGCCAAGCTGGGACTGGGCATCGTTGCCGAGGGCGTGGAAACCGAGGCCCAGCGCGACTATCTGGCCCGCCACGAGGTGGATTTCCAGCAAGGCTACCTGTTCGCCAGGCCCATGCCGGCCGCCCAGTTCCTCGAGGCATTGGCCGCACGCCCGGCTGCGTCGCGGTTGCCGCAAGCCGCGCCCCCTGAGATCATGCGCGGCTGATCCACCCGCTCAATTCCCTATTCGAGGCATTCGTGTCAAAAGGCATTCTTTCGTCGGTCATGGCATCCTGTCTGTTCGCCGTGATGTACTTCTATACCTCTCTGCTCACGCCACTCGATGGCGAAGAGATCTTTGGCTGGCGCACCCTGTTGACACTGCCCTGTCTGACCCTGTTCATGCTTGTCTCGAAAGACTGGAAACGGGTGGGCGAGCTGCTCGCCCGGGTAAGACGCACACCGCTGCTGTTGCTGGGCATGGTCGGCACATCGTGGCTGATGGGCGTGCAGCTGTGGCTGTTTCTCTGGGCCCCCTTGCACGGGCGTAGCCTGGAAGTGTCGATGGGTTACTTCCTGCTGCCGCTGGCCATGGTCCTGACCGGGCGGCTGGTGTATGGCGAGCGCCTGTCACGCCTGCAGAAGGTGGCCGTGGCCTGCGCCGCGCTGGGCGTGGGCCACGAGCTGTACCAGCATGGCAGTTTCGCCTGGGAAACCCTGGTGGTGACGATCGGCTACCCGATCTACTTCGTGTTGCGCAAGCGCTGCCGCACCGACCACCTGGGTGGCCTGTGGTGCGACATGTGCCTGCTGTTGCCGTGGGCGTTGTACTTCGTGATCCAGGGCCCGCTTTCCCCAGCCGATCTGCAGGCACACCCGGGGCTGTATGCGTTGATCCCCATTCTCGGGGCGATCAGCGCCTCGGCCCTGATCGCCTACGTGCTGGCTAGCCGCCTGCTGCCGTTCAGCCTGTTCGGCCTGCTCAGCTATGTAGAACCGGTGCTGCTGGTGGGCGTGGCGCTGCTGCTGGGTGAAACCATCGGCCCGGATCAGTGGCTGACCTACCTGCCGATCTGGGCCGCGGTACTGGTGCTGGTGATCGAGGGCTTCAAGCACCTGCTGCGTCAACGTCGCCGGTCGGTGTAAGCCGAACCTGACGCACCCGCCGCTCCTCGACCGCCTCCACGGTCAGCGTCCAGCCATTCCAGGCCAGGCGGTCGCCGACCATGGGCAAGCGGTCGAGCAGGCTCATCACCAGGCCCGCGAGGGTCTGGTAGTCCTCGGTGGCGCGGGCGCTGAAGCCGGTACGCGCCTGCACCTGGCTCAGGTTCACCGCACCGCTGACCACAAAACCTTCGCCTTCCTGGACGATGCCCGGGCCTTCGACTTCGCTGGCATCCGGCAGCTCTCCGGCAATCGACTCGAGAATATCGGTCATGGTCAGCAGGCCGGTGAAGTCACCAAATTCGTTGACTACGAAGGCGATGTGCGTCGACTGATCACGCATCTGCTCCAGGGCGTTGAGGATACTGAAACTCTCCAGCAGGTTCAGCGGCACCCGGGCCATACCCTCCAGATCGGGCTGGCTGCCCGACAACAGTTCCTTGAGCAGCTCCTTCTTGTGCACGAAACCCAGTGGCTCGTCCACGCGGCCATCGCGGATCAACGGCAGGCGCGAGTACGGCGAATTGGCCAGGGCCTGTGCAATGACGTCGGCCGGCTGCGCCAGGTCGATCACGTCGACTTCGGTGCGGGTGGTCATCACCGTTCGGATCGGTCGCTCGGCCAGGTTCAGCACGCCACTGATCATCACCCGTTCGCGGCGGTCGAACAGCACCTGCTCTTCACCGCCTTCTACCAGGTCGGCGATCTCCTCGCCCACCTCATCAGCCTCGACCCGGCGGCCACCCAGCAGGCGCAGCACGGCATGCGCGGTACGCTCACGCAGCGGTCGGTGCTGCTGCAGGCTGCGCTTGCGGCGTGCACGGGCCAGCTGGTTGAACAGCTCGATCAGGATCGAGAAGCCGATGGCCGCGTACAGGTAACCTTTCGGGATATGGAAGCCCAGGCCTTCGGCAGTCAGGCTGAAGCCGATCATCATCAGGAAGCCCAGGCACAGCATGATCACCGTGGGGTGGGCATTGACGAAGCGGGTCAGCGGCTTGCTGGCAACGATCATGATGCCGATCGAGAAGATCACCGCGATCATCATCACCGACAATTGCTCTACCATGCCCACCGCAGTGATCACCGCGTCCAGCGAGAACACCGCATCGAGCACCACGATCTGCGCGACGATCGGCCAGAACGCTGCATGGCGCACCACACCGCTGGCCTGGGTCACATGGCCTTCCAGGCGTTCATGCAACTCCATGGTGGCCTTGAACAGCAGGAACACGCCACCAAACAGCATGATCAGGTCACGGCCCGAGAAACTCTTGTCGAACACCTCGAACAACGGCGCAGTCAGGGTGACCATCCACGAGATACTGGCCAACAGGCCCAGGCGCATGATCAACGCCAGGCTCAGGCCAATGACCCGCGCGCGGTCACGCTGATGTGGCGGTAGCTTGTCGGCCAGAATGGCGATGAACACCAGGTTGTCGATACCCAGCACCAGCTCGAGGACGATAAGCGTCAACAGGCCCAGCCAGGCCGTTGGGTCGGCTAGCCATTCCATTAGCAGGTACTCACGAGGGCAGCGTCACGAGGACAGAAGAAGGAAGGCCTTAAAGGCCGGGGACTGGGGGGCTCCGCGAAGGTGCTCATATAGACCTTGATAGCAAATAGGAAGAATGATCCTACAAGCGCTGCGGCATTCTCTGATAGCGCAAAACTATTACAAAACCTGTAACAACGCCTCCAGAGCCACGCTCTCATAGAACTGCACATAACTCATTGAATTAGCAGGGACCCTGTGGGAGCGGCTTTAGCCGCGAACACCGGCGCAGCCGGTGCCATGCACCGCGTTGGATTCTTCGCGGCTAAAGCCGCTCCCACAGAGTACGAGGATCGCTTGCGAATTCAGTTATCTGTGCGACAGCGCAGCCCGAAGGGCTGGGCAATCTCCCACAGGGAAATGCATTAGTCCGGAGTGGGTACTTTTCTTCAATACCGCAGGCTGTCGATGACCGAGCATGGGGCCACCCTCAACCAAAAGGAATGCCCTCATGAGCCTATCCCTGTCCATGGCCGCTTTCGCACTGGCCGCATCGATCTCCCCCGGCCCGGTCAACATCGTTGCGCTGGGCAGCGGTGCCCGCCATGGCCTGCGTGCCAGCCTGGCGCATGTGGCTGGCGCCACGCTGGGCTTCTGCCTGCTGCTGGTGCTGGTCGGGCTGGGCCTGCATCAGCTGTTGCTGCGCTGGCCTTTGCTGGGCCTGCTGTTGCACTGGGGCGGCGTTGCGTTCCTGTTGTACATGGCATGGAAGCTGGCCAGCGACGACGGCCAGTTGGGCAGTGCACATCCCACCCAGGCCCCTTCGGCCTGGCACGGCGCGGCGATGCAATGGCTTAACCCCAAGGCATGGCTGGCAGCGGTGGCCGGGGTTGGTGCCTATACCGGCGGTGAGCAGCAATTGCTGTGGCTGTTTGCCTGGATCTACGGGCCGATCTGTTTCATTTCGGTGGCCAGTTGGGCGTGGGCCGGGAGCGTGATCCGCCAATACCTGGGCAACCCACGGCACATGCGCCTGCTGAATCGGGGCTTGGCGGTGCTGCTCGTGGGCAGCGCGGTTTATCTGGTCATTTGAGGCTAGCTGCACCGGCCCCATCGCCGCCAACATGGCAATTCAGCCGAATGCATTGCGGTAGTGTCCCGGGGTCGCCGCCAAGTGCTGCTTGAAGGCCCGCTGCAGGTGCGCCTGGTCGGCAAACCCGGCGTCCTGCGCAACCTCGGCAATTGGCCGGCCCTGGCGCAGTTGCGCCCTGGCCAGTTGCACGCGCTGGTCGAGCAGGTAGCCATGCGGCGTCAGGCCGAAGCGTTGGCGGAATGCACGTATCAGGTACGAGCGCGACAGGCCACAGGCCGCGCAGATGTCGTCCAGGCCCAGCGGGTCACCACGATGGGCGCGTATGAACGCTGCCGCCGCGTCCAGTCGCGGGTTGCCCTCGTCGTTCACACTGGCATTACCGCCAAGCAGACCCGGCAGCGCGCCAAACAGCGCCACCAAGCGGCCTTCCCGATCCGGCACGCTGGCGTCGAACAGGTCGGCAAAGGCCTGCAACAGACGCTGGTACAACGCCGGCGAGCTACTCCAGACCTGGGCCGGCAAGGCAAACCCCAGCGCCTGCAACCAGGGCATATCGACAAACAACATCAGGTATGACCATGCCTCCCCGGCGATGGGGTTGCAGGCATGCACCACTCCAGGGTTCATCAGCACCGTGGTACCAGCCTCCACCTCGATGCACTGGTCACCGTTCCGGTAGGTGCTACGCCCACCAGTGATCACCCCGATGGAAAAGCTCTCATGGGAATGCGCGGCATAGCACACCTGGCGCCCGTCACCTACCCGTCGGGCTTCGACGAAGGGCAACGCCGGGTCGCGCCAGAACCGTGATACCTCGATCATCCCTCACCCCACTCGCAGCTGCCATGCGCCTGGATACTACACGCTTATCGCGGAAACAGGTCCAGCGTCCGCTCCACTTCGCCGATATCGACAGTGAAACCATCGCCTTCGGGTACCCCGACCACAAAGCCGAAATGCTGGTGGTCACGGTCCGTCAGGTACTTGTAGTAGCTGACAAACCGGTTTGGCGGCTGCAAGGTCAGCAGGCAACCGCCGGCCTGCAATACATTCACCCCATGCACCAGCTGGCTACCCTCTACACCAATGACCACCCGTGCCCCGGCGCAGGCCGCGACGATACTTGGCACATCGGACTTCAGCGGGTTGACGATGCGAAAGCCGCGGGTGGCGCGCAAGTGCTCGGCCAACGCCAGCTCATTGCGCAACAGGCGCAGGTCACCATCGCCACCACGCAGCAGAAATACCCCAGGGTGTGGGGCATGCTGCACATGCGACAGCAACTTGTCGCCCATGGCCCGGTAGCGGGAATGCCGGCTGCGGTTGTTGGCCAGGTCATCGAACAACACCAGCTCACGGAAAAACGCACTGCGCAGGCGCAGCGGGTTCATCTCCAGCCAGTCTTCATAGGCCGGCGCCTGGGTAAACAGCGGGAATCTGGCCGAGGGCGCGGTGGTTACCGGTATGCCTTCGTTACAGGCCAGCGCATAGGTCGGACAATCCTCCATCAGCCAGGTACCGAACCACGTATTGCCATTTTGCGTGCAATAGATGGCCGCACGGTCGATTTCATTGTCCACGATGATGGTCGGCAGGAGGCCCGGCTTCAGTGACAGCCAGTGGCTGGCGTTGCCCTTGTACAACGCCCCGTCGACCAGCCACACCTCCTTGATCAGGTAGCCGCGGGTTGGCCCTTGCAGCGTGCTGATACCGCCCTCCATGGTGCGTGCAGGGTGCACGTAGGGATAGAAACGCTTGCCTTCCCAGCCCGTCACCCGCTCCAGTTGGCCTGGCAGGTAAAAGGCCGGGGGCGAGACCGTGACTTCACCAGGGGCAATGTCCCAGCTCTTGGCCGCGATGCTCTTGAGGTCGATGGTGCTGTTCCCACCCAGCCGTTTGCGCGCCATATAGCGGTAGGCAGCCAAGGTCCAGGTGTGCTGCCTGTCTGCGGGCGATGGACTGAACTGCGAGATGTCGCTTCCCATGAAGCGTCCTCCCTTGGTGACAAGGTCAAAAGCCTGGCGCAAGGCGCCAGATCAACGCCTCCCTGGCATCCGCTCAGCTGCACATGACCCTTTCCATGGTGGGCGGTGACTGCAGGTTGGCGTAACGGCGGCGCAAGCTTTCCACGAACGCTTCACCCGCACCGTTGCCACCATAGAAATAAATCTTGTGCAGGCCGCCAAACACCATTTCCTGGTAGCGGCGGGCAACTTCGTCGTCACTCGGGCCCTCGGGCAACCCCAGATGCAGTGTGAGTTTATCGCCCTCAATCGCGAACATCGGTGTGTCCCAGAGGAACTTCGCCGTGCCGGTTCTGGGCAAGCGGACAAACAGGCAGGCATGGTTGCCCAGCGAATCGATATCGCCACCGCGGCGGCGCTTCCACTTCAACAAACCGTCATCTGGCCGCGCCAGACAAAGGCCGATGTCGTAATAGTCAAAACCCTGTTCCAGTGCCCATTCCAGGGCCATGAAGGTGGTGATCGAATTCACCTCGCGCAACTTCCGCGGATCGGTAAACACCGCCTCGCAGTAGCCGAAACGCAATGTGCTCCAATAACGCTTGCCAGCGCGCACCACTTCACAGCCCAAGTGGCAGCCGATCACTTCATCGCCCAAGGTGATCAAGTCGAGCCGACCGACACTCCTGGCAATGCGAAACACTTCTTCAGTGGGAAACTGCGCGGCATGGATACCCTGCCTGGCGCTGGCGTAGGGGCGCAGCAGGTCGCGGTCGGCCATGGCGATCTCATCGTCCGAACGGGCCTGACGCATCTGGTACAGCGGGCGGTTCTTGCGGATGCTGCGCCGCAACTCGCTGTCGTAGCGCGCCGTGATGTCTTCCAGCGATCGCCCCAGCGGCACCACGGCGCTCAGGTAATGCGGCACCGACAATGCCCCCGAAGTCGGCACTTCGCTGACCACCACCACGTGGTTGGCGGCCATCGTCGCGCTTGCACTGTCAATAACCGCAGCGTTGTCCTGGCCCTTGCCGGCAATCAGCAGCTTGGCCATTTCCCGTTGCTGCTTCCTGCCGATATAAATAAATTCGTAGGGGCTTTCCTGCTGCAACCGAAACCTGGCAACTTCCCAGCGCCAGAAACAGGCACGCGCCATCACTTCAAGTACCTTGTTGGCGAAGTGCCTCATTTCGTAGCGTATGGAGGGCGAGATGAGTTTTCGCGCCACCGCCGTCAAGGTCGCTTTCATTTCTTCTTCGAGGCCCTTCGATGTGCACTATGGTCTATCGCAAAAGGACAACAATTCAGCAAAAAGCACTTATCCTATTGATATTCAGGAATTATCCAGAAAACCCCCATATCAATTAACAATTTAAGGTGCGCACAAACACTTTAGCAAGTGGCATTTTGATTGCATTTCATGAACGCGCCTGAAAGTTCTGCAAAGTTTCATGGCGTCAAATTTCCTGCATGAACGGGGCACCCAACAAGTACTTTTCTATCGATATAACCCATCCGCGTTATCCCATTACCACTTGGCTATACAGAAATGACGTTTGATGCCTTCTTTGCATAAAAGGAGCATCGAGATGCCATTCAATAACCCCCATCAACCTTTGCTCGAGGCACAACTGCCGCACTGGGCACGCCAGGCAACGCCCAACCAGTGGGCCGCGTTGAAGCAAACCCAGGTCGCCCCGTGGCAGGCGCAGGACTGGTTCGCCAATGCAGCCCCCGACCTGCGCCAGGCAGTGCACGCCAGTCAGGCGCGGCTGATGCACGCGCAAGCAGCCTTGGCCTGCTCACTTAAAGGCCTGAAACAGATCCCTGAATTTGCCGAGCCATTGCTGCAGGAACGCCTTGCTGAACAAGGTTTTCAAGCATCACTGCGCAATACCCAACTGCTGCGGGTCGAACGCAGCTGGCACTGGACCGTCCTGCGCTATCTCTACCGCCATCGTCGTGACAATCTGCTACAGGCCGCCCTGCAGAATTTCGCCGACGACGAGGCGTTCACCCCCGAAAGTGCCATTGCCCTGAGCGACAACATTCAGGTCACGCCGATGCTGGTACACGGCGCCTTCCCCCTCGGCATGCAAGTACCCGTGGCGCGCGTTGGGCTGAAGTCTGAGCAGTATCAGGTGGAGCGGCTGCCCCTCGCGCCTGCCGCTTTCGCCACACTGTGCCGTGACCTGGATCTGGGTAACGCCTACCAGGCCCACCTGGAAGAACACTTCGCCCGCCCCGCTACCCGGGCCTTGGCCATCAGGGTGCAAAAAGACCGCCTGCGCCTGGCGGCCGACCTTGCCTATCTGCGGCACCTGCTTGACGGTAGCACGCGCGATCAGGTCGAACAGCTGTTGCAGGGTGGCGCGGTGAAGTGCTGGCAACTGGCGCTGTTCGGCACGGCCTTGCACGAAGTCATGCTGATCGATGCCGGCAGTGCGGGGCTGGTGCTGTATTTGCCCGGCCATGACCCCGCCCTGCGTCAATGCAACAACCTGGATGCGGTACACGATACGCTAGCGACCTTGCTGCTGGAACCCGATGCCCGCCAAGCCTTCACGGCCTACATCAGGCAGGACGAGCGCACACACTTTCTCGACCTGCTGCAACAAAACCTCGACGCCACGGGCAGCACTGCCTACGACCGCCCTTGGCAGCGCGCGGCGCATGTGGACCTGCGCCCCACCCGTGTGGCCATCACGGCCGAGCCTTTCGGCCACTACCAGGACCTGCACCTGGCCCGCCTCAAGCACGAAGCCAGCCTGCTGGCGGTCCCGACAGCGACGGCCGATGCCAACGCGCGGGCCAGGCGCCAGGAGGAATGGGAAAGCCTTGGCCTGGATGCGCTCAATATCGCCGCTTTCTTCATTCCAGGTGCAGGCACCCTGATGCTGGCCGTCACTGCCTGCCAGCTGCTCGGCGAGGCCTTCGAGGGCTACGAGGCCTGGCATGAAGGCGACCGCCACCTGGCGCTGCGCCACCTGGAGGCGGTCGGCCTGAACCTAGCCGTGATCGGCGGCTTCGTGGCCGCGGGTAAGGTAATACCCAAGCTGTTCAACAGCCCGTTGATGGAAAACCTGCAGCAAATACGCAGCAACGACGGGCGTTACCGACTATGGAATGAAGACCTCACCCCCTACCGCAGTACCGTGACACTGCCGGAAAACCTGCAGCCCAATGCACTTGGCCAGTACCTGTACGAGGGCCGGCACTTCATCCGCTTGGACGGCCAACTGTTCGAGCAACGCTTCGACAACCACCTGCAGCAATGGCGGGCCATTCACCCCGAGAAGCCCGATGCCTGGCAGCCACCGCTGGCGCACAATGCCCAAGGCGCCTGGCGCGGCCAGCATGAACAGCCCGGCCAGTGGCCCTTCGCGAAGCTGGTGCGCCGTCTTGGCGAGACATATGCCGCATACACGCCAGAACAGCTGGCGCAGGCCGGCCGCCTCTGTGGCATCGACGCCGCGCGCTTGCGCCGGGTGCACCTGGAAGGCCAGCCAACGCCCCCGCTGTTGCTCGATGCCCTGCAACGCATGGCGGCACAGGCCGAGGTAGAGGCATTGGCCGAAAAGGCCCCGCCGGGCCTGTTCGAGCGGCTCTACAACGCCAGCGTGCCCAGCACCCCGTCAACGCAGAAACTGCTCGATGCCTATCCGCGGCTTTCCCCGGCCCTGGCCAGGCGTTTGCTGGCACCGCTGGGCGAGGCCGAATCGCTCGCCTGGCAACAGCACGGTCAGTTGCCCACGCTGGTTCGCCAGTCGCTGGAACAGGTACACAGCGAGCTGCCCCTGGTACGCGCACTGGAAGGCCTGCTGCAGCCAGCCCGGGCCAGTAGCGACAGCGAACGCCTGCTGTTCAGCGCCCTGGACGCCATGCCCGAATGGCCTGGGGACTTGCGTCTGGAGCTGCACGGCGCCAGCCCCGATGGCCCTCGGCTGGAGCATGTCGGCAGCGACCAGGCCACCACCCTGCGCCGGGTGATCAAATCGGCCGAAGGCTATGAGGTCGACCGCGGCGAGCGCCCTGCACCTGCGCTGCGTGATCCGGACCTCTGCCGCGCCGTAGAACAGGCACTGTCACGCTCGCAACGCGACAGACTGGGGATCCTGACGGCCGATGGCAGCTCGCTACGCCAGCGTGTACTAGGTTGGGTCGACAAGCACAGGGAGACATTGGCCCAGCGGCTCTGGGGGCACCGGGCGCTGCTGCGCAAGCCCATGGGCCGCTTGCACGGCGGTCGGCCGCTCGCCCCCGAACCGCCGCAGCCGCGCCTGGCAGGCTCGCTGGCCGGGGCCTATCGCCGCTTGTTCCCGGACGCCACCGACCAGGAGTTCGAAAACTGGCTCGGCAACGATGAGGACAACCCGTACGTCGATGACATTCGCTCCCCCACACAGCGCCTGCGCGACCTGCAGCAGCGTCTGGATACCCTGCGCCGCGACCTGCAGGAATGGGCCCGGCCCGATCCGCAACGCCCTCACCAACGGCACCTGGCCATCCGCCCCATCCTCAACGCCTGGCGGCGGCTGTCGACCGTAGCGCTTGAAGGGGGTGGCCGCCTGCACAGCCTGGACCTGTCCGGCATGGAACTGGACAACCAGGCCCTGACCAGCCTGGCCTTGCCAGACGACTTCAGCCATGTGCAGCACCTGTCTCTCAGTTACAACCGTTCGCTCAGCCACTTGCCGGCTGAGTTCTACGAGCGTTTCCCCAACCTCAATCGCCTGCTGCTGAGCGACTGCCGGTTCGACACCGTGCCCCGCCTGGGCAGGCCTGAGCACCTCACCTGGCTAGACATGGAAGGCAACCGCATTACCTGGGATGCCCAGGCCCAGCACGCGCTGAACCGCTACGCCGGGCTTGCAGTCCTGGACCTGTCGGGCAACCCGCTGCTGCAGGCCCCGGACCTGCGCGGGCTGGCCTACCTGAAGACGCTGTTCCTGACCGACTGTGCGCTCAGCGAATTGCCGCAAGGCCTGGACCAGATGATCGACCCCATCATCATGGACATTGGCGACAACCAGCTGCTGCGGCTGCCTGACGGTTTCAACGTACCACGGCCAGTCGCAAACGCCCTGCGCCTGGAAAGCGACTGGCTGGGCACACCAGTGCTTGCGCAGATCGAGGCCTACAACGCCGTGCACCAGGTAGACCTGCTGGTGTGCGAAGGCGACTACCTGGAATTCTTCGAACAGACCGGCCCGGCCGAAATGGCCCTGTGGCAACGATTACCGCTGCAGTACCGCCGCGACCTCAGGCCATTGCTTGAACTTGAACCGTTCCTGTCCCACCCGCGGTATGCCCGTACAGAGTTCTGGCGGCGCCTGGCCCTGATCGACGCAGACCCCGCCCTGCGCCAGCAATGGTTGACGCACCCACCCTACGACCTGTTCAACCTACCGCTTTGACATTGACCTGAATGCCTGCCTGTAAGACAGGCAGGCACTTGCGGCCATGTTAAGCCAGACTGGTGTTTTTCCGGCCACCGGTGCATGCTCGCAGCTGAAGCGATTCACCTGGCTTGAAACCCGCCCAGCAATGTGAGGTGCAGTACCCATGGACCGTCTGCTCGATTCACTCTTCCCCAGCGCCGAGAACATCCCGGAAACCTGGCGCCTGGAAGCCCCCCTGGAACAACGCGACTACCTGGTGAACGGTGAGCTAAGGCGCTGGGACGGCCCCCTGGCCACAGTGCGCAGCCCGGTCTGGCTCAAGGAAGGCGACAATGAGCACCAAGTGGTGCTGGGCAGCGCCCCGCTGCTCGATGCCGACACCGCGCTCACCGCCCTGGATGCCGCCGTGCAGGCCTACGACAAAGGCCGTGGCGCCTGGCCGAACATGCGCGTGGCCGAGCGCATCCAGCATGTCGAGACCTTCCTTGCGCGCATGCGCGAGCAGCGCCAGGCCGTGGTCAAGCTACTGATGTGGGAGATCGGCAAGAACCTCAAGGATTCGGAAAAAGAATTCGACCGCACCTGCGACTACATCGTCGATACCATCAACGCCCTCAAGGACCTCGACCGCCGCTCCAGCCGCTTCGAGCTGGAACAGGGCACGCTGGGCCAGATCCGCCGTGCGCCGCTGGGCGTGGCCCTGTGCATGGGGCCATACAACTACCCGCTGAACGAAACCTTCACCACGCTGATCCCGGCGCTGATCATGGGCAATACCGTGGTGTTCAAGCCGGCCAAGTTCGGCGTGCTGCTGATTCGGCCGTTGCTCGAAGCCTTCCGTGACAGCTTCCCGCCGGGGGTGATCAACGTCATCTACGGCCGTGGCCGGGAAACGGTGAGCGCGCTGATGGCCAGCGGCAAGGTCGATGTGTTTGCCTTCATCGGCACGCACAAGGCCGCCAGCGACCTGAAGAAACTGCACCCGCGCCCGCACCGCCTGCGCGCCGCGCTGGGGCTGGATGCCAAGAACCCGGGCATCGTGCTGCCCAAGGTGGACCTCGACAACGCCGTCGAAGAGGCCGTCACCGGTGCGCTGTCGTTCAATGGCCAGCGCTGCACGGCGCTGAAAATCCTGTTTGTCCATGAAGACGTAGTCGATGCCTTCCTCGACAAGTTCCAGCGCAAGCTGGCCGCCCTCAAGCCCGGCATGCCGTGGGAGCCTGGCGTAGCACTGACACCGCTGCCAGAGCACGGCAAGGTCGACTACCTCGACGGCCTGGTCGCCGATGCCACCGCCAAGGGCGCACGCGTGCTCAACGAAGGTGGTGGGCACAGCCGTGGCTCGTTCTTCTACCCGGCCGTGCTGTACCCGGTAAAGCCCGACATGCGCGTCTACCACGAAGAGCAGTTCGGCCCACTGGTGCCGGTGGTGCCTTACCGCGACCTGCAGACGGTGATCGACTATGTACTGGACTCCGACTACGGCCAGCAGCTGAGCCTGTTCGGCAATGACCCGGCGACCATCGGCAGCCTGGTCGACATCTTTGCCAACCAGGTCGGGCGCATCAACATCAACGCGCAATGCCAGCGCGGCCCCGACACCTACCCGTTCAACGGCCGCAAGAACAGCGCCGAAGGCACCCTGTCGGTACACGACGCCCTGCGTGTGTTCTCGATCCGCACGTTGGTCGCAACGCGCTTCCAGGAGGCCAACAAGGAACTGATCAGCGAGATCATTCGCAACCGGCAGTCGAGCTTCCTGACCACCGACTACATTTTCTGACGGCCGCGCTTATAGAGAATCGATCTATCCCCGTTGTCGATTTTTCATCCGCGCAAACGACTCTAAGGAACAGGGCGCCCACCAGCGCCCACTTCCAAGGAGAGTCGCACATGGCAGCCAAACCCATTCCCGAAGGCCAGCGCAGCATCACCCCCTACCTGGCCATCAACGACGCCGCCAAGGCCATCGAGTTCTACAAGAAGGCCTTCGCTGCCGTCGAAATGTTCCGCCTCGACGCCCCAGGCGGCCGCGTCGGCCATGCCGAGCTGAAGATCGGTGACTCATCGCTGATGCTTGGCGACCCCTGCGATATGGAAGGCGGCCTCACCGCCAGCCAGAAACTCAGCGGCGCAGGCGTAGGCCTGCACCTGTATGTCGAGGACTGTGACAAGGTCTACGCCCAGGCCCTGGCGGCCGGAGCCACCCAACTGAGTGCGGTGACGGACCAGTTCTACGGCGACCGCAGCGGCACCCTGAAAGACCCGTTCGGCAACATCTGGTTCGTTTCCACTCACAAGGAGGACCTGACCCCAGACGAAATTCGCGCCCGCGCGGCGAAGATGTTCGGTGGCAACTGAGCGGCAAGTTGAAAGCGGCGCGACTTTGCTTGAAGCTTGGGGCTCGTAGCTGGGAGCTGCTTCATGCGAATCATCGACAAAACCGCCGCACAGGTCCGTAGCCTGACCCCCGCAGAAGAGGAACTGCTGGTCGGCTTTGCCACCGGCAGCCTCGTCGGCCCACGCCTGCTGCAAGCCAACCAGTTTTTGATGAAGGTGCGCAACGCCAATCAGTGGCTGGCCTGCGACTGCCGCAACGATGCCTTGCCGGTGCTCAATGTCACCCTCAACGGCAGCACCGGTACGCTTTTTCTCAAGAACAACCCGGGTACCGCCGAGCACGCGCCCGGCTGCCCGTTCACCAAGGACGAGCGCGAAGCGGCCGAACGCGAAAGCGACCCCACGCCACCCGCTGCCTGGCTTCCGCCCGACACACCGTTGCGCCTGATCGGCGACTTTCGCAGCGGCACCGCCAGTGGCGGTGGCGATGGCAACGAGCGGCGCGAACAACAGCGCCTGCTGTCACTGCTGCTGACCTGGATAGAAACCAGCGGCCTCAACCTGTATGCCACCCATCTGAAGAAGGACCTGACCGGGCAATTTGCCGAATTGCGCAGCGTGGCCAGCCGCTACCCGCTGCTGGAACGGGTCCCCGCCAGCAACTACCTGGAAACCCGCCTGGACATGAAGCACATGATGATGCTCAAGTCTCGCCTGCGCGAAGCCACGGTATTCGGCAACCACCGCCGCCACGGCCTGCTGCTGGACTGCGTGGACCAGATCAAAGGGCGCAAGTTGTTCAACAACCGCAGTGAAGACGGCTTCGACTTCCAGGGCCACCATCTGTACTGGGGCGGCAACCGCACCGCCGGGCCGTTGCTGGCCTTGGCGCTGTACTCGCCGACCAGTGCCGGCAGCCATTTCTACGAGTTGATCCATGTAGCCAGTGTGCCGGTCCTGTCCCGTGCCCACCTGTTCCCGGTATATCGCGACGAGGAGCGCGAGCCGCTCAAGGCCCTGGTATCGCTGGTCGACTGGATGGCCAGCAAGGGTGTGAAAGTGCAAATGCGCCGCCCGGTGATCGGTGGCCAGGTGATGGATGAACTGGTGATGACCTCGGACCAGGACCGGGTATTGTCGGTGTCGTTGCTGGAGCAACCCATCGGGCCCGAGCCGGATACCGAGAATTTCAAGCGCTACGCCGACTTCAAGAGCCTGGAAACCTTCCGCAAATTCGTCGCCGGTTTCTTCATGCGTGAGCGCTGAGCACCATTTACCGGCACACACAAAACCTTGTGGGAGCGGCTTTAGCCGCGAAGAAGCCAACGCGGTGCATGGCACCGGCTGCGCCGGTGTTCGCGGCTAAAGCCGCTCCCACAGGGTCCCTGCTAATTCAATGAGTTTGTGCAGTTCTACGAGAGCGGCCTAATCATGAAGTTTGCGTATCAGCCCAGGAACAGCTTGTACGCCGGGTTGTCGGTCTCATCCCAATACCGGTACCCCATCTCATCCAGCGCCAACGGCAACCCCGCCAACTCATCCCCCGGCACTTCCAGCGCTGCAAAAACCCGGGCCTCTGCCGCACCATGGTTGCGGTAATGGAACAGGCTGATGTTCCAACGTTTGCCAAGCCGCTCCAGGAAGCCCAGCAAGGCCCCAGGGCGCTCGGGGAATTCGAAGCGCAGCACCCGCTCGTCAGCCCCGGGCGCTGCATGGCCACCCACGGTATGCCGTACATGCAGTTTGGCCAGTTCGTTATCAGTCAGGTCCAATACGCTATAGCCCTGCTCGCGCAGGCTGGTCAGCAATTGCTCGCGAGGGTCGTGCACAGGATGGGTCTGCACGCCCACGAACAGGCGCGCCTCCTTGCCAGGGTAGTAGCGATAGTTGAACTCGGTGATCTGCCTTCTGCCCAGGGCCTGGCAGAAGGCACGGAAGCTGCCAGGCTGCTCCGGGATGGTGACAGCGATGATCGCCTCGCGCTGCTCGCCCAGTTCGGCACGCTCGGCCACATGGCGCAGGCGGTCGAAATTGACGTTGGCCCCGGAGTCGATCGCCACCAGGGTCTGCCCCTGCACGCCGTCGCGCGCCACGTACTTCTTGATCCCGGCCACGGCCAGCGCGCCAGACGGCTCGGTGATCGAGCGGGTATCGTCATAGATGTCCTTGATCGCCGCGCATAGCTCGTCGCTGCTCACGGTCACCACTTCGTCAACAAAGTGCCGGCACAGCTCGAAGCAATGGGCGCCGATCTGCGCCACTGCCACACCATCGGCGAAGGTGCCGACCTGCGGCAGTATCACCCGCTCACCGGCCGCCATGGCAGCCTGCAGGCAGTTGGAGTCCTCCGGCTCGACGCCGATCACCTTCACCTCAGGGCGCAGGTACTTCACATAGGCGGCAATACCAGCGATCAGCCCCCCGCCGCCCACCGGCACGAAGATGGCGTCCAGCGCACCCGGGCGCTGGCGCAGGATCTCCATGGCCACAGTGCCCTGCCCGGCGATCACATCCGGGTCGTCGAACGGTGGCACGAAGGTGGCGCCTTCGCTGTCGGCCAGTTTCAGCGCATGCGCCAAGGCATGGGGGAAGCTTTCGCCGTGTAGCACTACATGGCCACCGCGCGAGCGTACCCCTTCCACCTTCAGCGATGGCGTGGTGGTAGGCATGACGATGGTGGCCTTCATGCCCAGGTGCGATGCGGCCAGGGCCACGCCCTGGGCATGGTTGCCCGCGGAGGCAGTGATCACCCCGTGCTCACGCTGCACGGTACTCAGGCGTGACAAGCGGGTGTAGGCCCCGCGGATCTTGAACGAGAAGGTAGGCTGCAGGTCTTCCCGCTTGAGCAACACCTGGTTGCCCAGGCTGGCAGACAACGCGGGCGCAGCTTGCAGGGGTGTTTCGATGGCCAGATCGTACACCGGGGCGGCAAGAATGCGCCGCACCTGCTCCGACAGCAGTTGCTGGGGGGTGACGGCAGAACGAGGGCTGACGAAGCTGGTCATCGATGACTCCTTGGCTGTGTTCACGTTGCCCAGGAGTCAGAGAGAAGAAACCCGCCTCCAGGGCGGGTTCGGTGCACGTACGCGCTAGCCCGCCAAGCTGATAATGGCGGTAATAATAATGGCGTTGACGTGCGGGAAAGTATTCATGGGGTAGGAACTTAGCCGGTAGTGCGGCACAAAGTCAACACTTGGCCTGCTGCGCCGAAAGCGGCACATCGAATACCTTGTCGAAGCCCCACTGGAAGACAAACGCGTAAACGAAGAAGAACACGAACAACGCCAGGTTGGTCAGCAACGCCGCCCACAGGCTGACATCCAGCCAGTACGCCACCAGCGGCAGCAGGATCAGCACCAGCCCACCCTCGAAGCCCAGCGCATGCAGCAGGCGCCGCAGGAAAGTGCGCTCACGCCGGTGCTGGCGCGCTTCCCAGCGCTCGAACACCCAGTTGTAGGCCATGTTCCAGCTCATCGCGATGCCCGACATCAGCACCGACAGCACGGTCGACTGGGCCATGCCGGCACCGAACGCCAGCTCCAGCGCGGGCGCCACGCAGGCGACGGCGATGGCTTCGTAAAGAATGGCCTGGACGATCTTGCGTGCCTTGCCTTGCATGTTCAGCTCCCTGGATAAACGACCTGTAAAACTACAAGAAGTGGCCCACAAGAAAAAGCCTGAAATTTGGACAACCCCGCGTTCGGCTGCTTGTATCTATCCAGTACAAACGGCGACAAGTCGTACAACTTCGTCCAGGGAATCGAACGAGGATAAAGACGATGGCCCACCCCTTCCTGCCGGTGACCGGCACATGAGCCTGGTATTCATCGATTTTCTCACCTATGTGCTGTTCGGCCTGAAGATACTCGCGGTCGTCCTGGCCTCGCTGATGTTCCTGCTGGGCCTGGATGACCTGTTCATCGACCTGTGCTACTGGGGCCGCAAGCTGATCCGGCGCTTTCGCATCTACGACAAATACGAAAAAGCCGATGAAAAACGCCTGTTCGAGGTACCGGAGAAACCCCTGGCCATCATGGTCCCGGCCTGGAACGAAGTGGGCGTAGTGGGTGAAATGGCGCGCCTGGCAGCCTCGACCATCGACTACGAGAACTACCAGATCTTCGTCGGCACCTACCCCAACGACCCGCAAACCCAGGCCGACGTCGACGCGGTATGCCTGCACTACCCCAACGTGCACAAGGTGGTCTGCGCCCGCCCCGGCCCCACCAGCAAAGCCGATTGCCTGAACAACATCATCGATGCGCTGCTGCGCTTCCAGCAGGACGCAGGCATCGAGTTCGCCGGCTTCATCCTGCACGACGCCGAAGACGTGATCTCGCCCATGGAGCTGCGCCTGTTCAACTATCTGCTGCCGAACAAGGACATGATCCAGATCCCGGTGTACCCCTACGCACCGGAATGGAAAGGCTTCACCGCCGGCCACTATGTCGATGAGTTCGCCGAAAATCACGGCAAGGACGTGATCGTGCGTGAGGCCCTGACCGGCCAGGTGCCCAGCGCCGGGGTCGGCACCTGCTTCAGCCGCCGCGCCATCAGTGCGCTGCTTGAGGACGGCGACGGCATCGCCTTCGACGTGCAGAGCCTCACCGAAGACTACGACATCGGCTTCCGCCTGAAGCAGAAGGGCATGAAGTGCATTTTCGCCCGCTACTCCATCACCGACCCGACGCTGACCCTGAAGCAGGAATGGCGCCCGGGCATGAGCCGCGAATTCTCCCAGGTGATCTGCGTGCGCGAGCACTTCCCACGCGACTGGCAGCATGCCATCCGGCAGAAGTCGCGGTGGATCGTCGGCATCGTGTTCCAGGGCACCAGCAACCTCGGCTGGAGCCGCAAGGGTGCGCTCAACTACTTCCTCTGGCGTGACCGCCGCGGCCTGTTCGCCTACCTGCTGAGCTTCCTCGTCAACCTGTTGCTACTGGTGTTGCTGGCCATGTGGCTGGTCACGGTGATTGCGCCGGAGTCGTGGCGCTTCATGTCGATCCTGAGCGACAGCTGGCTACTGACCACCTTGCTGTGGCTGAACGGGCTGATGCTGGTTAACCGCCTGTTCCAGCGCGCCTGGTTCGTCACCCGCTTCTATGGCATCGGCGAGGGCCTGCTGTCGGCGCCACGGATGATGTGGAGCAACTTCGTCAACTTCTTCGCCAACCTGCGTGCCCTGCGCCAGGTGATGGAAATGGGTGACTCGCGGCGCGTGGCCTGGGACAAGACCACCCATGAATTCCCCGCCATCGCCGCCCCCGCCCGCACGCCGCTGGGCCAGCGCCTGGTGGCCAAGGGCCTGATCAGCGACGAACAGCTGCAACAGGCGATCACCAGCCCGGTACGCCGGCGCCTGGGCCGCGAGCTGCTGCTGCGCGGCTGGCTGAACAGCGAACAGCTGGTCGCCACCCTGGCCGAGCAAATGGACCTGCCCTGGGCACCGCTGAACCCGTTCAAGCTCGACCCGCAGCTGATCGCCAAACTGCCGCGCAAGCTGGCGACGCACTATGGCGTGCTGCCGGTGGCCGAAGACGGCGACACGCTGGTGCTGGCCAGCGAAAGCCCGGTGAGCCAGGTGTCGCTGGGGGTGATCAGCCGCCAGCTGAAACGTCCGGTCAGCGCCCGCCTGGCGCCACAGGGCCGGGTGACCTTGGGCCTGCGCTACCACTACCCAAGCCCTTGGCAGAAGCCGGAAACCCGCGACATGCTGGCCATCCTCGAACGCCACCAGGACGACGAAGTGCTGCTGGAACGGGTCAGCCACCACCAGGTAATGCTCGGCGCGCTGCTGCAGGTGCGCGGCATGGTCCCGGTCACCCTGTTCAACCAGGCGCTGATCGACTTCGACCCCGAACACCAGAGCCTGGGCGAGCACCTGATCGCCCGCGGCATCATCACCGAGCAGGTGCTGCAGCAGGCCCTGATCGAACAGGCCAGCGAACAGCAGGCCGCCTTTGACCTGACCCGGGAGGTGGCATGAAGCCGCGCTTTTCCCTCACCTTCACTGGCTTGTTGCTGTGCTCCGCCGCCCTGCCCGCCACTGCTTCGGCGCCGATGACCGACTTTCAGCGGTTCACCAGCTACCCGTTCATGGAGCGCAGCTACCGCGAAGCGAAGAAGGACAATTGGCCCGAGGTCGAACGCCTGACCCGCCACGTGCTGGGCCGGGTACCGAACAACGACGAAGCCCGCGCGCTGCTGGTGGAGGCTCTCGCTCACCAGCGCCGCTACAAGGAGGCCGAAGCCCTGGCCGAACAGTTGGATGGCAGCCCCGAATACGCCAACGCCCTGCTTGAACTGCGCCTGACCTGGATCGAACAAGACCCGCCTCCTGCCAGCCAGGTGGAACAATGGCTGGCCAGCAGCGACGGCGCTCAACGGGTGCGCCTGTGGCAGGCCTATAGCTTGAGCCTGGCCAGATTCGGTGGTGCCGCCAGGGCGCTGGACTGGCTCAACCAGCTGCCGCCACAGGGGGACAGCCAAGTGCTGCGCCTGACCCGGGCCAACTTCGCCGAACAACTGCGCAACTGGAAGGAGACCATCGAACAGCTGCAGCCGCTGGCTAACCAAGGCCAGTTGCCTGCGCAAGACTGGCAGCGCCTGGCTAATGCCTACATCCAGCAAGTGGATGAAAAAGGGCTGAATGCGCTGCTGCCCAACGCCCCCTCCCCCGAAGCAGCCAACCAGGCCCGCCTGGCCATGGCCAACCGCGCCATAGCCGTCGGCCAGAACCAGCAGGCACAGCGTTGGCTGCAAGCACTGCCGGCCGCGCAGCTGAACCAGCCCGAGCAGCGCCAGCAACTATGGGAACTGGCCCGCGAAGGCGACGACGCGCCACTGCTACAGCGCCTGAGCAACGAACTGCAACGCCCCTGCCTGGAGACCGTCGACTGGCTGTCGCGCCGCGACCCGGAGCTGGCGCGCGCGCAGTTCAAGGGCTGCACCGCCAGCAATGACCCCAGGGCCTATGCCGTGCTCAAGCAACGCCTGTACGGCGACCCACCCCAGCCCCCGCAACCACGCACCGCCGCCGAATGGGAGCAACGCTATCGGCAGAGCGGCGATATGGCCGCACTGGAGCAAGCCACCTTCCTGCTGATGCAACAGGGCCATGGCGAACACGCCCGGCAACTGCTGGAGCAGGCCTACGACCGTCACCAGGGCCGCCTCGCACCGTCGCTGCTGCAGCGCCTGGGCAACCTGTATGCACGTAACGACGGGCCGCTGGACAGCCGCCGCATACTCGGCCTGATCCCTCGGGTCGACGCCAGTACCCGGGCCCAGCTGCTCGGCCGCCTGGCCGAGGCTGGCCAGTGCGATGCCGTGCGCCAGGCCGTACCGGCCACCCCGAGCGAGCCTGGCCAGTACCGCGCCCTGGGCCGCTGCGCCATGCCCGACCAGCCCGGCGAAGCGGTGGTCTACTACCAGGCCGCCGAGCGCCTGGGCGACAGCGGGAGCCGCTTGCCCCTGGCCTATGCCCTGGAAGCCGCTGGCGACTCCGAAGCGGCCCTGCCTATCTGGCGCACCCAGCCGGACAGCGCCTGGACCGACAACGCCCGCCTCACCGCCGCCCGTGGCGCGCTGAACGCTGGCGACGCGCAAGCGGCCCGGCGCTATTGGGACGCCGCCGCGCACGATAGCGCCGACGACTGGGCCCTGGGTGCCGCCATCGCCCAGCGCCAGGGCGATTACCAGGCCGCACTGGGCTTCCAGCGCCAGGCCCTGGCGCACAACCCGCGGGCCGACCACTACTACGCCGCCTCCAGCACCGCGCTACTGGCCGGCGACAGTGCCCAGAGCAGCGCCTGGCTGGCCGAAGCCGTGCGCCTGGCCCCCGACCAGCCGCGTTACCGCGCCGACTACGGCATGCGCCTGGCCGGCTCGACCGACAAGGCCCAGCGCCGCCAGTCGATCCCCTATCTGGAACGCGCCACCCACGACTTCCCCGAGGACTACCGCCTTGGCGAGACGCTGGCGTTGCGCTACGACGAAGCCGAAGACAGCGCTTCGGCACGCCGTGAACTGCGCCGCATTCTCGATGTGGAGCAGGACCTGGTCGACGGCGACGACGAATACGGCAGCCTGGAAGCCCGCAAGTACCGCCAACGCCGCGCCCACGAAACCCTGTCGCGGCGCGACACCATCACCCTGGCCAGCACCTGGTCGCCGGCCGGCACCTCGACCAACGACAAGTTCCTCGACAATGGCCAGCGCAGCGGCACTTCGCGCCGCGCGCAATCGCAGAACGTGCAACTGGCCATGTGGGACCACGCCCTGGGCGAAGAGCCCAGCCGCAACGGCAGCACCCTGTCGGTGTATGGCCGGGTACTGTTCGGTGGGCAAAGCCGCACCGACTACGCGCAAAGCATGGGCACTGGCGTCGGCCTGCGCTACAAGCCACTCGGCCAGGCCAACCTCAACCTGTATGCCGAGCTGTACCACCAGCGACAAATCGACGAGGAGCACTACCGCGGCCTGAGCCTGGGCCAGCTGCTGAGCCCGGCCAAGGTCGGCGGCAACTGGGGCGACCTGCGTCACCACGCCGAATCGAGCAACGACCTGCTGTTGCGTGCCACCGCCTCGTTCCTTGACCAGGGCGACTGGCGCAACGACTGGCGGGTCGATGAGGACGACTGGAACGAGCGCTTCCTCTACCTCGACGCCGCCTGGTGGACCCGTGCCGGCGACCACGCCTGGCTGTCGCGCTACCAGCAGGGCCACGCCTGGAAGCTGCCGGGCAGCTCGCCGCAAACCATCATGCCCTATGGCTTTGTCGAGTTTTCCAGCCAGGACCCGAGCAACGACTGGCGCCAGGACGCCCGGGCCGGGGTTGGCGTGCGCTGGCAATGGTGGTTCGACGACGACCGCTACAACGCCTATCGCGGTTCACTGAAAGTGCGTGCCGAGTACCAGCAATCGCTGGGCGGCAATCTATACGAGCGCGCCAACGGCGTGCTGGTCGGTGCGGAGATGACCTTCTGATGCGTACGTTCCTGGCCCTCTGCCTGCTTGCCCTGTGCCTGCCCGCCAGCGCCGACCAGCGCCTGTTCTACCAACCCCTCAACCGCGACGCCAATGTCACCCCCACCCAGTGGCAGCAACTGTGGCACGCCACCGTGGCCCAGGGCGGCAAGACCCTGATCGTGCAATGGAGTGCCTATGGCGACAGCGATTTCGGTGGTGCCCAGGGCTGGCTGGCCGACAGCCTGCGCAGCGCGCGTGCCCAGGGCTTGCAACTGGTGCTGGGGTTGTACATGGACCCGGCCTACTACCAGCGCCTGGACGAGCTCGATGGTGAAGGCCTGAGCAGTTACTGGAAAGCGCAGCTGGGGCGCTCGCTCAGCCAGTACCAGCAACTGCGCCAGGCGTGGCAGTTGCCGGTGGACGGCTGGTACCTGCCCATGGAGCTGGACGACCATCATTTTCGCGAGGCCGAGCGCCGGGATGCCCTGCACAGCCAGTTGCAGGCCTTCAACCGGCAACTGGACAAGCCTTTGCACATCAGCGCCTTCAGCGTCGGCAAACTGTCGCCGAGGGTCAATGCCGCATGGCTGGATCAGCTGGCCGGGTTGGGCTTGACTGTGTGGTGGCAGGATGGTGCCGGGACCAGGCGCCTGCCCGTGCTGGTAAGTCAGGGTTACGAACAGGCCTTGCCGTGCCGGGTGGGCGTGGTACGCGAGGCGTTCCGCCAGGTGAGCGCACCAGGGCAGGTGTTTCGCGCTGAGCCTTCCCAACCGAAGCTGACCGGCGGGTGCCATGCCGAGGCGGTGTTCGACCTGCGTTACCGGCCATGGGCCCGGGGTGTTCTGCCCACCAATTGAATCTCCAGGCCCGGCCTCTTCGCGGGTAAACCCGCTCCCACAGGGACCGCACAGATTTCCAGTGCTGTGGGAGGCCTGTGGGAGCGGGTTTACCCGCGAAAGGGCCAGGCCTGGTAAAGCAGTACTCTCAGGAGCCCAGCGATGTTCAAGACCATCGAAGCCCACGTGCGCAAACAGGTCGCCCCCGCCGCCCTGCGCGCCGAGTTCCGCCAGCACGAATTCGAGGCCATGCGCCCGTTCTGCCTGCTGGTATTCAGCGTCAGCATCCTGATCTGGCTGGTCTTCGACCTGATCGTCAGCTTCCTCGGCGGCCAGGGTTTCACCTGGCTGTCCTATCTGTTCATCACCCTGCTCATCAGCCTCACCGTGGTGCTGCGTTTTACCCGTCGCAGCCATCACTTCGACGTGCTCAACCTGCTGTTCATCGCCACCATCACTGTGGGCATGCGCCTGGTGATCGATGGCATCCCGGTGCCCCTGCGCCCGGTGTGGCTGGTGCTCGGGGTGTCCACCGTGCTGTATGCCGTGTCGGTGCTACCGGTGCGGCGCTGGTCGTTCTTCTGCGCCATGGCCATCACCTGGGTGGTGCTCAACCCGTTCTACCACACCCGTATCGAAGCGGACGCGCTCGAAGGCGCCATGCTGTTCAGCTACGCGGTGTTCCTCAGCGGCCTGGTCATCTACAGCTACCTGCAGATGCGCAAGGCCAAGCTGCACAACTTCTATCTGTCCAAGGTGCTGCTGGAGCAGGCCTATGTCGACGCCCTGACCGAAATTCCCAACCGCCGCTCGTTCATGACCCAGGCCGACCACCAATTGCGCCTGGCCGAGGGTGGGCAATATCTGGCGATGATCGACATCGACAACTTCAAGCGGGTTAATGACCGCTTTGGTCATGACGTGGGCGATGAAGTGCTCAAACGCGTGGCCACGCATATCAAGGTGAGCATGGCCGGTTACGAGTTTGCCCGACTGGGCGGTGAGGAATTCGCGATCTTTTTCCACGGGCTGGACCAGCAAGGGGTCGAGCAACGGGTGGCGGCGTTATGCCAACGGGTGCGAGAGGACGTTGACGAACACCCGGTGACCGTCAGCATCGGCCTGGCCCGGGTGGACCAGGGCGACAGCCTGACCACGGCGCTGGTGCGTGCAGACCAGGCGCTGTACGAGGCCAAGCACAGCGGCAAGGACCGCTTTGTGCTGTGGTCCAGCCAGCTGGCAGAGCAGGGTTAGCAGGCCCGTCCCTTTCGCGGGTAAACCCGCTCCCACAAGTGCGCCACAGTGTTTGAAATCTAAATCTGTGCGGTCCTTGTGGGAGCGGGTTCACCCGCGAAAGGGCCGGCACAGGCAACCCATCACCCGGCAGGCAAGCGAATCCGGAACTGTGCCCCACCCAGCGCCGACTGCGCCACGGTCAAGGTGCCGCCTTGCCCCTCGATCGCCCGCCGGCTGATCGCCAACCCCAAACCAAACCCGCCGGTATTGCGGTCACGGCTACGGTCCAGGCGGTAGAACGGCTGGAAGATCCGCTCGCGCTCCTCCACCGGAATTCCAATCCCGTCATCCTCCACCGTCACCAGGCAGGCACCATCCTCTTCCAGGCGCAAGCGCAGCAACAGGCTCTCGTCACAGTACCGCATGGCATTGCGCACCAGGTTCTGCACCGCGCGTGCCGTCAGCCTTGGGTCCAGCACAAAACGCGGCAAATCACCCTCGGCTCGTACCTCCCACTCGATACCCCGGCCATCGAGCTCTTCGGCAAAGCCACCCAGCACGCTGTCGACCAGCTCCAGCAGCGACACCTCGACCCGCTCGCGGGCCTGGTCGGCGTTGTACAGCCGGCTGTAGGACAACAGCTCCAGCACCAGCTCATCCAGCTCCCGCACATGCCCCACCAGCCCCAGCAGGCGCTTGCGGCTGGCCGGCGGCACTTCGTCGAACAGCAGCACCAGGCCGAAATCCAGCCGGGTCAGCGGCGTGCGCAGCTCGTGCGACACCGCATTGAGTAGCTCGCGCTGCTGGTTGACGTGGCGTTCCAGGTCACTGGCCATGGTGTCGAATACCCTGGCCAGCTCACCGATGTTGGAGTGCGGCGAGATGTGCGTACGCTCAGCCATCTGCCCCTGGCCCAGGCGCCGGGCGGTTTCCTTGAGGCGCTCCAGGTCGCGCCAGTGCGGCCATACCCACAGCAGCAGGCAGCCGAGCATGGCCGCACCGATCAGTACAGTCACGCCCCACGACAGCACGTTGATATCCAGTGGATCTGGCGGTGAGTGCAGGCGCACCAGCCATTCCTTGTCCAGCGGCGCCAGCACTGTCTCGTAGTAGCCCCATTCGGCGATGCGCACGGCGTACAGGCCATGCTCCAGGCGCGCCTGCTCGTCCTCGCTCAGGTCGGCCTGATCCATGCGCAGCAGCTGCAGCTCCAGCGGCGCGAAATCACTGGCCAGCTCTTGCTCCACCGCTGGCCACTGCTCGCGCGGGGCCTGGCGGAACTGGCGCACGATCAGCGACTGCACGCCCTTGGCCTGGTCCAGGTTGTAGGCCATGAAGCGGTCCTGGAACAGGCCGACGATCGTGTCAGGGATGAACAACAGCGCACCGGCATAGGCAACGATGATCACCAGGTACAGCCGCACCAGAATCTTCAGCATGGGCGGTCAGCACTCCCACTCGACGCGGCTGAACAGATAGCCCTTGCCCCACACGGTCTTGATCTTGCGCGCTTCACCGGCGTTATCGTCGAACTTGCGCCGCAGCTTGGAGATGGCTACATCCACCGAGCGGTCAGTGCCGTTGAACTCGATACCACGCAGCTGCTGCAGGATGCGGTCGCGGTTCAGCACTTCGCCAGCATTGCGCGCCAGTACCACCAGCAGGTTGTACTCGCCGCTGGACAGCTCCACCTCTTCACCGCGCCAGCTGACGCTGCGCTCGGCCAGGTCGATGCGCAGGCCACCGATCAGGATCAGGTCGTTGTCCAGACGCGGCTCGTTGACGCTACTGCGGCGCAGCAGGGTGCGCACGCGGGCCAGCAGCACACGCGGCTCGCAGGGCTTGGTCACGTAGTCGTCAGCGCCCATTTCCAGGCCCAGGACCTGGTCATGGCTGTCGTCGCGGGCGGTCAGCATCAGGATCGGCAGGCCCTGCGACTCCTGGCGCAGCAGGCGGCACAGCTGCAGGCCATCGATGCCCGGCAGCATCAGGTCGAGGATGACCAGGTCAGGCTTTTGCCGACGGTACTCGTCCAGCACATGATCGCCACGGGCGATCACCTGGACATGGAAGTCGTTACGTTGCAGGTAGCTGGCGATCAGCTCGGACAGGGCGCTGTCGTCTTCGACCAGGAAAATATTCGGCATAGGCGCTTGGGAATCCGGGTTGTGGTAGGCCTTGCCGGTCTCTTCGCGGGTAAACCCGCTCCCACAGGGACTGCACAGGTTCCAGATGCTGTGCGGTCCCTGTGGGAGCGGGTTTACTCGCGAAGAGGCCGGTACAGGTAAACGCAGAATATAGAACCCTACAGGTCGAGAGGATTGTTCTTCACACTTTTTCACACTCGTCCTACAGGTATTAACAGCCACCCAAGGAACGCCTGCCGTAGCATACAGGCGGTCATCATCGGAAGATCCGTATGTCTACTACCCTCCCCTCACGCCTGCGCCCATTGGTGCTTCTGGCGTTTCTGAGCCTGTCCCTGGCCGGTTGCGACGACAGCGCCGAACAGGATGAGCAAGCCCCCACCCCGCAAGTGCGGGTGGAAACCCTGCAACTGCAACCACTGGCCATCAGCAGTGAGCTCAGCGGCCGCATCCTCGCACCACGCACCGCCGAAGTGCGCGCGCGGGTCGCGGGCGTGGTGCTCAAGCGGGTGTACCGCGAAGGCAGCGACGTCAAGCAGGGCGATGTGCTGTTCCTGATCGACCCGGCGCCGTTCAAGGCCGACCATGACAGTGCCCGCGCCACCCTGGCCAAGGCCGAGGCCACCCTGTACCAGGCGCGCCTGCAAGAGCAGCGCTACCGCGAGCTGGTCGACGACAAGGCCGTCAGCCGCCAGGAATACGACAACGCCAAGGCCAGCTACCTGCAGGCCGATGCCGCAGTGGCCGAGGCCAAGGCCGCTCTGGAGCGCGCCCGCCTCAACCTCGGCTACGCCACCGTGACCGCGCCGATTTCCGGCCGTATCGGCCGCGCCCAGGTCACCGAAGGTGCGCTGGTCGGGCAGAACGAGACCACGCCGCTGGCGACCATCCAGCAACTGGACCCGATCCACGCCGATGTCACCCAGTCGACTCGCGAACTCAACGCCCTGCGCCGCGCCTTGCGTGCAGGCGAGCTGCAGCAGGTCGGTGACGGCCAGGCCCGTGCCACGCTGATCCAGGACGACGGCAGCACCTACCCGCTGCCGGGCAAGCTGCTGTTCTCCGACATCAGCGTCGACCCCAGCACCAACCAGATCACCCTGCGCAGCGAGTTCCCCAACCCGGACCTCGACCTGCTGCCCGGCAGCTACGTGCGCGTGCGCCTGGAGCAGGCTGTTCAGCCCAAGGGCCTGAGCGTGCCGCAGCGCGCCATCCTGCGCGACAGCGCCGGCGTGCCCAAGGTGCTGGTGGTCGACCCGCAGGCCCGGGTCAGCGACCGCCAGGTCGTACTGGGCAGCGCCCAGGGCGACCGCTGGATCGTCAGCGAAGGCCTGGCCCCCGGCGAGCAGGTAGTGGTCGAGGGCCTGCAACACGTCAAGGCCGGTGACCAGGTGCAGGTCGACAACGCATCAGGGGCACCGCCCATCGCACAGCACACTGGCCAGTGAGGGCCTGACTCATGCCGCAATTCTTCATCGACCGCCCGGTATTCGCCTGGGTGGTCGCCCTGTTCATCCTGCTGGCCGGTGCCCTGGCCATCCCGCAGTTGCCGGTGGCCCAGTACCCCAACGTGGCTCCGCCGCAGGTGGAAATCTACGCCGTATACCCAGGCGCTTCGGCGGCGACCATGGACGAGAGCGTGGTCAGCCTGATCGAGCAGGAGCTCAACGGCGCCGACAACCTGCTGTACTTCGAGTCGCAGAGCAGCCTGGGCAGCGCCACCATCACCGCCACCTTTGCCCCGGGCACTAACCCGGACCTGGCCCAGGTTGACGTGCAGAACCGCCTGAAGGTGGTCGAGTCGCGCCTGCCACGCCCGGTGACCCAGCAGGGCCTGCAGGTGGAAAAGGTCTCCACCGGCTTCCTGCTGCTGGCCACCCTCACCTCCGAAGACGGCAAGCTCGACGAAACCGCCCTGTCGGATATCCTCGCGCGCAACGTGATGGACGAGATCCGCCGCCTCAAGGGCGTCGGCAAGGCCCAGCTGTACGGTTCGGAACGTGCCATGCGCATCTGGATCGACCCGCGCAAGCTGATCGGCTTCAACCTTACGCCCAACGACGTGGCCGAGGCCATCGCCGCGCAGAACGCCCAGGTGGCCCCCGGCAGCATTGGTGACCTGCCCAGCCGTAGCACCCAGGAAATCACCGCCAACGTGGTGGTCAAGGGCCAGCTGAGCAGCCCCGAGGAGTTCGCTGCGATTGTCCTGCGCGCCAACCCGGACGGTTCCACGGTGACCATCGGCGATGTCGCCCGGGTCGAGATCGGTGCCCAGGAATACCAGTACGGCACGCGCCTGAACGGCAAGCCGGCCACCGCCTTCAGCGTGCAGCTGTCGCCGGGCGCCAACGCCATGGAAACCGCCACCCTGGTGCGGGCGAAGATGCAGGACCTGGCGCGCTACTTCCCGGAAGGCGTCAAGTACGACATTCCCTACGACACCTCGCCATTCGTCAAAGTGTCGATCGAGCAGGTCATCAACACCTTGTTCGAAGCCATGCTGCTGGTGTTCGCGGTGATGTTCCTGTTCCTGCAGAACCTGCGCTACACCCTGATCCCGACGCTGGTGGTGCCGGTGGCGCTGATGGGGACCTTCGCCGTGATGCTCGCCATGGGCTTCTCGGTCAACGTGCTGACCCTGTTCGGCATGGTGCTGGCCATCGGCATCCTGGTCGACGATGCAATCGTGGTGGTGGAAAACGTCGAGCGGATCATGGCCGAGGAAGGCCTGCCGCCCAAGCAGGCCACGCGCAAGGCCATGGGCCAGATCAGCGGCGCGATCGTCGGTATTACCCTGGTGCTGGTGGCGGTGTTCCTGCCCATGGCCTTCATGCAAGGCTCGGTGGGGGTGATCTACCAGCAGTTCTCGCTGTCAATGGCCGTGTCGATCCTGTTCTCTGCGTTCCTGGCGCTCAGCCTGACCCCGGCGCTATGCGCCACCCTGCTCAAACCCGTGGCCAAGGGCGAGCACCATGAACGCAAGGGCTTCTTCGGCTGGTTCAACCGCCGCTTCGAAGGCATGAGCAACGGCTACCAGCGCTGGGTGATGCAGGCGCTCAAGCGCAGCGGCCGCTACCTGCTGGTATACGCGCTGCTGCTGGCGGTGCTGGGCTATGGCTTCAGCCAGCTGCCCACGGCGTTCCTGCCCACCGAAGACCAGGGCTACACCATCACCGACATCCAGCTGCCGCCAGGTGCCAGCCGCATGCGCACCGAACAGGTGGCGGCACAGATCGAGGCGCACAACGCCGAGGAACCGGGCGTGGGCAACACCACCTTGATCCTGGGTTTCAGCTTCTCCGGTAGCGGGCAGAATGCGGCACTGGCCTTCACCACGCTCAAGGACTGGTCCGAACGCGGTGCCGACGACAGCGCCCAGTCGATCGCCGACCGCGCAACCATGGCCTTCACCCAGCTCAAGGACGCCGTGGCCTACGCTGTGCTGCCGCCGCCGATCGATGGCCTTGGCGAGTCGACCGGCTTCGAGTTCCGCCTGCAGGACCGCGGCGGCATGGGCCATGCCGAGCTGATGGCCGCCCGCGACGAGCTGCTGGCCAATGCCACCAAGAGCAAGGTGCTGACCAACGTGCGCGAAGCCTCGCTGGCGGAAAGCCCGCAGGTGCAGCTGGAAATCGACCGCCGCCAGGCCAATGCCCTGGGCGTGTCGTTTGCCGATATCGGCACGGTGCTGGACGTGGCCGTAGGTTCCAGCTACGTCAACGACTTCCCCAACCAGGGCCGTATGCAGCGGGTGGTGGTGCAGGCCGAAGGCGACCAGCGCAGTCAGGTCGAAGACCTGCTGAAGATTCACGTGCGCAACGACAGCGGCAAGATGGTGCCACTGGGCGCATTCGTCCAGGCCAGGTGGGTCAGCGGCCCGGTACAGCTGACCCGCTACAACGGCTACCCGGCGGTGTCGATTTCCGGCGAGCCGGCAGCCGGCTACAGTTCGGGCGAAGCCATGGCCGAAATCGAGCGCCTGGTGGCCCAGCTACCGGCCGGCGCCGGCCTGGAATGGACTGGCCTGTCGCTGCAGGAACGGCTGTCCGGCAGCCAGGCACCGATGCTGATGGCGCTGTCGTTGCTGGTGGTGTTCCTGTGCCTGGCAGCGCTGTACGAAAGCTGGTCGATTCCAACAGCAGTACTGCTGGTAGTGCCGCTCGGCGTGCTCGGTGCGGTGCTGGCGGTGACCCTGCGCGGCATGCCCAACGATGTGTTCTTCAAGGTCGGCCTGATCACCCTGATCGGCCTCTCGGCGAAGAACGCCATCCTGATCATCGAGTTCGCCAAGAGCCTGGTCGACCAGGGTGTCGATGCCGTTGACGCCGCCGTGCAGGCCGCGCGCCTGCGCCTGAGGCCGATCGTGATGACCTCGCTGGCATTCATCCTCGGCGTGGTGCCACTGGCCATCGCCAGCGGCGCCAGCTCGGCCAGCCAGCAGGCAATCGGCACCGGGGTGATCGGCGGCATGCTCAGTTCCACCCTGGCGGTGGTATTCGTGCCGGTGTTTTTCGTGGTGGTGATGCGCCTGGCCGGGCGACGCCAGGCGCGTAATGCCAACTCGCAAACCGCGACCAGCGAAAGCTGACTGGACAAGCCCCGCGTGAAATGGGAGGGTTCCCGGCAATGACTGCCCGGAACCCTTTTTCATGCCTGATGCCCTGCCCCCCTGCTCCATCCTCATTCTCGCCGGTGGCCGCGGCCAGCGCATGGGCGGCCGTGACAAAGGCCTGATCGACTGGCAGGGTGAACCGCTGGTGGCGCATGTGCAGCGCGTGGTACGGCCACTCAGCGATGATCTGGTGATTTCCTGCAACCGTAACCAGGAGGCCTACCGGGCCTATGCCGACCAGTTGGTGGGCGATGCCGAGGCGGACTACCCCGGGCCGTTGGCGGGGGTAATTGCCGGGCTCAAGGTGGCGCAGCATGAATGGGTGGTGCTGCTGGCCTGTGATGCGCCGCTGGTTGACCGGGCGTTGATCGAGGACCTGCTGCGGTTGGCGGTGGCGGGTGACAGTGCGGCGATGGTGCGCCAGGGTGGGTACTGGCAGCCAATGTTCAGTGTGCTGCCACGCCGGGTGTTGCCGGTGCTGGAGCAGGCCTGGGCGGCGGGCGAGCGGAGTTTGCAGAAGGCCTTGCTGCGTGAAGCTGTGCAAGGGCTGGAATGTAGTGACGATGATCGCAGGTTGAGCAACTTCAACAGCCCGGAGCTGTTGCAAGGCTGAGATCATCTACTGCCCGTGCCGGCCTCTTCGCGGGTAAACCCGCTCCCACAGGTTCTCCACTGCCCTTGAGGCCTGTGCAATACCTGTGGGAGCGGGTTTACCCGCGAAGAGGCCAGTACAGGCAACACATCACCCGGCAGACAGCTCCTCGACACTGATCTCGCGCATGCGGAACTTCTGCACCTTGCCGGTCACCGTCATCGGGAACTCATCGACAAAGCGGAAGTACCGGGGCACCTTGAAGTGCGCGATCCGCGCCTTCGCCCACTCGCGCAGTTCCTCCGCGCTGGCCGTATGCCCCGGGTGCAGCCGTACCCAGGCCACGATCTCTTCACCGTACTTGCTGCACGGCACGCCAATCACCTGCACATCAGCCACCGCCGGGTGGGTGAAGAAGAACTCCTCCAGCTCGCGTGGGTAGATGTTCTCGCCGCCGCGAATGATCATGTCCTTGCTGCGCCCGACAATACGCACATAGCCCTGCTCGTCCATCACCGCCAGGTCGCCGGTGTGCATCCAGCCTGCTTCATCGATGCTTTCGGCCGTGGCCTTGGGGTTGTTCCAGTAGCCCAGCATCACGCTGTAACCCCGCGTGCACAGCTCGCCAATCTCGCCACGCGGCACGGTGTTGCCGTCGGCATCGATCACCTTGTTCTCCAACCGCGGCTGGGTGCGCCCGACGCTGGTCACGCGGCGCTCCAGGTCGTCGCTGGCGCCGGTCTGCAGCGACACCGGGCTGGTCTCGGTCATGCCGTAGGCAATCTGCACCTCGGCCATGTGCATCTCGCCGATAACCCGACGCATCACTTCGATCGGGCAGGTGGCACCGGCCATGATCCCGGTGCGCAGGCTCGACAGGTCGAACTCGCCACGCTGCGGGTGGTCCAGCTCGGCAATGAACATGGTCGGCACGCCATACAACGCAGTAGCCCTTTCCTCCGCCACTGCACGCAGGGTGGCCAACGGGTCGAAGGCGTCGTTGGGGTAGATCAGGGTGCTGCCGTGGGTCATGCAACCGAGGTTGGCCATGACCATGCCGAAGCAGTGGTACAGCGGCACCGGCACCACCAGCCGGTCATGCTCGGTCAGCCCCAGGCTTTCACCGACCATGTAACCGTTGTTGAGGATGTTGCTGTGGCTGAGGGTGGCGCCTTTCGGGAAACCGGTGGTACCCGAGGTGTACTGGATATTGATCGGGTCGTCGCAGCGCAGCTGTGCCTGGCGCTCGGCAAGGGCTTCGCGGCTGACGGCCGCGGCACGGGCTTGCAGGTCGTGCCAGGCGAGAAAGCCCGGCGGTGGCGCGACGGCCAGGCTGACCACACCGCGCAGCTCGGGGAAGCGTTCGCAGATCAGGGCGCCCGGCTGCCCGCCAGCCAGGCCCGGGACCAGGCCCAGCAGCATGGCGTGGTAGTCGGAGGACTTGAACGCGTCGGCACAGATCACCCAGCGGCAGCCGGACTGGCCGAGGGCGTAGTCCAGTTCGCTGGAGCGGTAGGCCGGGTTGATGTTGACCAGGATCGCACCTACCTTGGCACTGGCAAACTGGGTGATGCACCATTCTGCGCAGTTGGGTGCCCAGATGCCGAGGCGGTCACCGGGCTGCACGCCCAGGGCCATCAGCGCACGGGCGTGCTGGTCGACGGCTTCGGCCAGTTGCTGCCAGGTGTAGCGCAGGGCCTGGTGGCGGACTATCAGGGCGTCACGGTCAGGGAAGCGGGCGACGGTGGTGTCGAAGGCGTCGCCGATGCACTGGGTAAGCAGGGGTTTGTCCTGGTTGCCCTGGGAGTAGCTTGGCTGGGGCATGGGCGGTCTCTTGTTGTTCTTGTGTTGATTGAGCGGGCCTCTTCGCGGGTAAACCCGCTCCCACAGGGACCGCACCACATTCAGCCCCTGTGGAGCTCCTTGTGGGAGCGGGTTTACCCGCGAAGAAAGCAACACCGGTTTAACGGATGAACACCTGCGGCGTAGTGGTGGACATGTCGCCACCCGGCAACTTGATGTTCTTCACCTTCTCCAGCGTATCCGGGTTGAACACCGCCAGGTCGTTGAAGGTGCCCCCCAGGTACAACTTGTCGCCCTTCTTGTCGAAGGCCACGCAGTAATAAGTGTGGTCCAGATTCGCTGCCTTGATCAGCTTGCGCTGTTTGAGGTCGTACTTGGCCAGGCGGTTGAGCACGCCGTAGATCTGGTTCGGGTCTTTCGGTGAACGCAGCCCGGTGAAGTACAGCTCGGTCAGGTCGGCGAACTCCTGGGTGTGGGTCTTGCCGGTCTTCAGATCGACGCTCAGGTAGCCATACAGCAGATCGGCGGTGGCCGGGTCCTGCTTGTCATCCTTGAACCTGGCAATGGTGTACAACATCGAGAATTCGTGGCGCGGGCTCTGGTGCGGCCAGAAGTACAGCACGTCCGGGGCGCTGTAGCCTTTACGGTTCCAGTTGCGCAGCGGCAAGGCCACCGTGTACTTGCCGGTTTTCACGTCCATCTTGTAGATGTCCGGCCCGGCGACGTACAGGCTGCCATCGTCCGCCGCACGCATCAGGTATACCTGGCGCGGCATCGGGAAGGTGCGCACTGGCTTGGCCTCAAGGCCATCGGCGGTGCTGAACACCTCCAGTCGTGGTGGCTTGACCACGTAGTGGTCGTTCAGGCGCTGGGTCGGGTTGACCGTGGCGTACACTTCCTTGCCGTCCGGGCTGATGGCGAACGAGTACATCGACCGGCCCACCTCACCCGGCACGCTGGACAGGTTGGCGTGGAAGGTATTCTTGCAGGTGTCCAGGTCGATGCCGTAGATGTCGCCGTAGTGGTTGTTGAGCACGTAGGCGGTGCGGTTGTCCGGCGCCATCATCGCGGTGCCGGGGCCGAACTTGTCGGGCATGACGCAACTCTTGTACACCGTGTCACTGGCCACATCGACCACGTGCAGGTTATTCGGGTAGTTGGTCACGATCATGTATTCGTGGCCAGCCTTCAGCGCCGGCCCGGTGTCGGCGGCCTGTACCAGCCCGGCGCAGGCCGTGGCAGCGATGGTGAGCGCGAGTGACGCGCAGCGTCCAGCTTTCATGCGGTTTCCCCTTGTCATTCTTGTTGGGCCGGTCACTTGTCTTTCGGGAACACGGTGCCGAGGTTGCGCCAGTCTTCGGCGGAGTTGCTCGCCTGGGCGTTCCAGTCCTGGTAGGTGCTCATCATGTCCGGCACCTGGGCCGGCCACCAGCAAGGGTCGGAGCAGCCATACAGGTCGGCCTCCATCGGCTGGCACAGCGAACTCACGCCACCAAAGGCGTCCACTTCCCAGCCCGGGTCGGTGGTGGCGGTGCAGCCCGCCACTGCGCTCATGGCCATGACTTCTTCGACACGGTCTTCGGCGGCGGCCTGCTCGAGGATGCGCGCCTTGTTGTTCAGGGGCTTCAAGTGCTTCATGTCAGTGCGCCTTCCGCGGGGTGATGTAGCGATCGATGAAGGCCGGGTTGGCGGCCATGATGCGGCTATAGACTTCAATGCCGAAGTCGACCCAGTCGCGCATCAGTTCGCAATAGTGGTAGGTCGGGTGCTGCGGGTCGCCATAGCGGGCATAGCTTTCGTGGTAACAACCACCGGAGCACAGGTTGCGGATGCGGCAGCTGTCGCAGCCGGTGTTGCTGCGGTCCAGGCGCTGCGACAGGAAGTCGTTGAGCTGGGCCTGCTTCACGCCCTGGTGCACGTTGCCGAAGGTCGGCAGGCTGGAGCCGGTGAAGCGGTGGCACAGGTTCAGCTCGCCCTCGTGGTCCACTGCCAGCATCTTCAGCCCGGCGCCGCACGGCAGGGCCTTCTTGTGGCCTTCGTGGATGTCGGTGATCAGCTGGTGCAGGTTGGAGAAGCCGATGTTGCGGTGCTCCAGCGCAGCCTCCAGGTAACGCCGGCCCAGCGCCTTCATGTTGGCGAACACCTGCACCAGTTCTTCGCCGGTGAGGTTGAAGTTGGCCATGTCGCCGGAGGTGACCGGGGCAAAGCCGACTTCCGCGAAGCCCAGTTCGTTGAACAGGTGGTTCCAGATGGTCTCGACGTCGGTGATGCCACGGGTCAGCGTGACCCGCGCACCCACCGGGCGGCTGTGGTAGCGCGACAGCAGCATGTCGACCTTGCGCCGCACCACGTCATAGGTGCCCTGCCCGCCCACGGTAATGCGGTTGCGGTCGTGCACGGTCTTGGGGCCGTCGATGCTGATCGACAGGCCAAAGCGGTGAGCATTGAGCCAGTCGATGATCTCTTCGGTGAGCAGCGTGGCATTGGTGGTCATGATGAACTCCACCTGCTTGCCCGCCTCGGCGAAGCGTCGCTCGCAGTAGGCGACCATGTGCTCGATCAGCGGCCGGTTGGACAGCGGCTCACCGCCGAAGAACACCACACTGTAGCGCTGCTCGTCGGGCGACTCCTTGAGCAGCATCTCCACCGAGGCTTCAGCGGTGGCAGTGCTCATCTTCCTGCCCGCGGACGGCTTGTCCAGGTCTTCCTTGTAGCAGTACGTGCAGCTGAGGTTACAGCCGGTGTTGACGTTGAGCACCACGGTGTTCAGCGCCGTGCGCTCGACCTGCTTGAGGGCGATTTCCGGGGTCAGCGGCGAGCCGTCGCTGACCAGTTCCAGCGCGATCAGTTCGCGCAGGGTGTCCTGGATATCGTCACCGGCAAACTGCTGGCCAAGGCGCTGCATCAGCTCCTCGGCCGAGCAGCCTTGCTGGCGCAGGGTGTCGATGATGCCGCCGGTCACCGCATCGGCGGTGAACAGCGAACTGCTGGGGATATGGAACAGCATGCGGTCGGCATCGACCTGCACTTCATGCAGGTTGCGTTCGACCAGGTTCAGTAGTGCGCCCATGGCGACCTCCCGATAATCGATCCGTTGGAAAACCGTAAGCCCCCTGCCGTTACGGCAGCGGCGGGTTGTTCCAGCGCTGTACGGTGACGATCATGTGCCCTTCGCCAGTCTGGCCACCGTCGGCCAGGGTGGCGATGACCTTCAGGTTGCCGGCGTTGTTGGTCATCATCTTGCGCTCTGGGTTGGGGCCAGCGCCGCCTGGCACGAACACGCCATCGACCTGCATCGTCCCGGCGAACTTGACGTCTTCGTCCTCGACCGCACGCTCGTTGAACGGCTCGACCTTCCAGCTGGCCGGCAGGTAGCCGATGCGCAGCGGCTGGCCATTGGCGTCCTTGCCCCAGGCTTCGGCCTCGAAACGGCCCTGCACCTTGGGCACCGAGGCGCCGTTTTCGCCGATGCGAGCGATGGAGAATGCCGGTACCACCTTCACTTCCTCGACCTTGTCGTAGACCGCCAGGTTGACGCCCTTGAGCGCACCTACGGCGACTTCGCGCTGGCCAGGCTTGGCATCGGCTGCGGCGCGGGCCTTCACCCGTATCAGGGTCGGGGTCTGCTGCAGTACTTCAGTCACCTCCACACCAGCGCCCAGGTCCGGTTTGCCGGCCAGGCCGCTGCCGACCAGGGTGATTTCGCTTTCGCCACCGACCTTGATGAATGCCGGTTGTACTGCCAGCAGGCGCGCCTTGCCCTCCTTCACTGCAGTGAAGTCCAGGCCACGCTCATCGTGGTCGGCCTCGAACATGCGGCCCTTCATTTCGCCATCCAGCGCGGCGAACACCTGGCGCAGGTTGGCGTCGCCGACCTTGACGTTGCCACGCCATTCATAGCCGTTGTAGAGGATCGCCGAGCCACTGCCATTGAACGGTGTGCCGTCGGCATACGCACCCTTGACCTCGACCTTGAAGGTGTCGCCCTGGTCAGGCGTGACACTCATCACCCCGCGCACATCGCCCTTGGCCAGCATGTGGCCGCTGAATGCCCACTGGCCCGGCAGCGTATCGGCCTTGGGCCTGGCCTTCTGCCATTCGGCCCACGCCGCGCTTTCCAGCGGGTAGCGCTTGGCCAGGTCGGGCACCACTTGCTGCAGGGCGATCGGCAGCCAGTCGCGGTCACGCGCCTGGGCCTGGTATTCGAGGGAAGGCCACTGGCCGAGATGGAAGTTGACCAGGTGCTCCCACTCCTTGGCCGGGCGCCGCTGCAAGGCGACACGGGCACCGGAGTGGCAACGGCCACAGGTTTCGCTGAGCCGGGTGTCGAACTGCTCGACGGTGTTCAGCCGGCGCTCCATGGCATAACGCACGCCATCGGTTTCGCTGGGCGCCAGGCCCTGCTTGTCGGCCAGGTACTTGACCAGGGTGCGGCGGTCGTCGTCGCTGATCTGCAGGCCGTGCATCACCTGCATGCGGGCGATGCTCATCAGCCAGCCTTCCGGGGTCTTGCGCTGGTGGCTGATACGGCTGTAGGTGTCGTTGCCTTCGGGGATATGGCACCCCATGCACTTGTTCTGCAACAGGCTCGGGCCCTGCTCGGCCGCCATGGCCTGGGTGCTCAGCAGCGCGGCGGCGACCAGCGCCAGTTTGCCCGCATGCCGCCGGAGTCGAGTCGTCTTCAAGGTCAGACCTCCACGGTTGTTGTTCTTATCGTTGTCGCACGCTTTGGTACAGCAGGTGTGCATGTGACAGTTGCGATACAGGAACTGTGCCAGGTGCTGTAAAAATGTTTCCTTTCAAGCTTTTAGCTGGTTTTCCGGGCTTTGCTGCCAGCAGAGATGGCCAATTGCAGCGTGCCATTTCGCGACAGGGTGTTTCATCGTGAGACAGGGGCGTGCTGCGCAGGCCTTCGCGGGCATGCCCGCTCCTACAGGTATCGCATCGGCCCTAGGCATTGCGTATTCCCTGTGGGAGCGGGCGTGCCCGCGAAGAGGCCGGAACAGCCACTGTTTCACCACCGTCTCACAGCGTCTCAATGTGCAACAGCGCAACCCTGCAATCCCGACCTTGCACCAGGACAAAACCCAACCCGTTCAACGGCTTGCGGCCATCTGCCGACCTTGGCACGCCCATTGCGCCTGTGCCCGTCACATCCAATGACAAGAGGCATCGCCCCATGCTTTCCGAACTGCCCATCCTGCCCGCCACCCGCGCCTTTCTCGAACGCAAGCTGAAGATGCGCATCGGCGCCGACTGGCAGGACGCCGCCAGCGGTCGCACCCTGTCGTTCCGTAATCCGGCCACTGGCGAAGTGCTGGGTGAAGTGCCCGCCGCCGAGGCCGAAGATGTCGACCGCGCGGTACGTGCCGCGCGCCAGGCCTTCGATGATTCACCATGGAGCCGCCTGCGCCCGCGCGAGCGGCAGAACCTGTTGTGGCGCCTGGCCGACCTGATGGAACGCGACGCCCGCCAGCTGGCCGAACTGGAATGCCTGAACAACGGCAAGAGCGCCACCGTGGCCCAGGTGATGGACGTGCAACTGGCCATCGACTTCCTGCGCTACATGGCCGGCTGGGCCACCAAGATCGAAGGTAGCACCGTTGAAGCTTCGATGCCGTTGATGCCCAACGACCAGTTCCACGGCTTCGTCCGCCGCGAGGCAGTGGGCGTGGTCGGTGCCATCGTCGCCTGGAACTTCCCGTTGCTGCTGGCCTGCTGGAAGCTCGGCCCGGCCCTGGCTACCGGCTGCACCGTGGTGCTCAAGCCTGCTGACGAAACACCGCTGAGCGTGCTCAAGCTGGCTGAGCTGGTGGACGAAGCCGGCTACCCGGCCGGTGTGTTCAACGTCATCACCGGCACCGGCCTGAACGCCGGCGCCGCGCTCAGCCGCCACCCTGGCGTGGACAAACTGACCTTCACCGGCTCCACCGAGGTCGGCAAGCTGATCGGCAAGGCAGCCATGGACAACATGACCCGCGTCACCCTGGAGCTCGGCGGCAAGTCGCCGACCATCGTCATGCCCGACGCCAACCTGCAGGAGGCCGCCGTCGGCGCGGCCACGGCGATTTTCTTCAACCAGGGCCAGGTGTGCTGCGCAGGCTCCCGGCTGTATGTACACCGCAAGCATTTCGACAACGTGGTGGCCGACATTGCCGGCATCGCCAATGGCATGAAGCTGGGCAGCGGCCTGGACCCTGCGGTGCAGATGGGCCCGCTGATCTCGGCCAAGCAGCAGGACCGCGTCACCGGCTACATCGAGCTTGGCCGTGAGCTGGGCGCGACCATCGCCTGCGGTGGCGAGGGCTTCGGGCCGGGCTACTTCGTCAAGCCGACGGTGATCGTCGATGTCGACCAGCGCCACCGCCTGGTGCAGGAAGAGATCTTCGGGCCGGTACTGGTAGCGATGCCGTTCGATGACATCGACGAAGTGATCGGCATGGCCAACGACAACCCCTACGGCCTGGGTGCGAGCATCTGGTCCAACGACCTGGCCGCCGTGCACCGGATGATCCCGCGCATCAAGTCGGGCTCTGTGTGGGTCAACTGCCACAGCGCCCTCGACCCTGCCTTGCCGTTTGGCGGCTACAAGATGTCCGGCGTCGGCCGCGAGATGGGGGCCGCTGCCATCGAGCACTACACCGAGCTGAAGTCGGTGTTGATCAAGCTCTGATCTTCAGCCTGTACCGGCCCTTTCGCGGGTAAACCCGCTCCCACAGGATCACCACAAGCCTGAACACTATGAGATCCCTGTGGGAGCGGGTTCACCCGCGAAGAGGCCGGTACAGGCCACCCCAAAAACAACAAAAACATGGAGCACACCATGAGGCACACACTCGCCTGCACATTGGCCCTGCTGTTCGCCGCGCCTGTCACCCAGGCCTACGAGCTGTACAACCACGACGGCACCACCCTCAACGCCGACCTCGAAGCCCTGTTCGGCGCCTTCCACAGCGACGAAAGCTTCAACCTGGCCGGCAACCGCAAGCCCGGCAGCACCGCCTGGCAGGAGGGCTACATCAAATATGGCCTCAGCGGCAGCCAGGCCCTGGCCGACAGCGGCGCGCTCTACGGCGCCTTCAACCTGCTCAGCTCCGCCACCTGGGGCGATGGCGACGCCGCCGGCCTGACCCTGGGTGACGAGCACCGCACTGCCGTCGAAGACCTGTACCTGGGCTGGCGCTCGGCCAACCTGTTCCCGGCTCTGGGCGAAGACGGCGTGGACATTTCCGGCGGCCGCCAGGTGGTGACCCTGGGCGACGGTTTCCTGATCCAGGGCGACCCGGTAAACCTGGGCAAGGTCGACCTGGGCGCCAACTTCGACCGCGGCGGCGCCTACTACCTGGCCGCACGCAAGGCCTTCGACCGCACGGCCGTGCTGCGCCTGGGCGGCAAGCAAGGCTGGCGCAGCGACCTGATGTGGCTGAAGTCCGACAACCACTACCAGGCCGACACATCGCTGGCGGTGGCCAACCTGGAACACGTCGCCGATGCCGGCACCGTGGGCCTGAGCTGGATCCGAGGCCTCGACGTGGACCAGCGCTACGCGCAGATCATGGGCCTGGAACACCGCGACGGCATGGACACCGCCAGCCTGCGCGGGCGCGGCAACCTGGGGGTGAAAGACCTGGAGCTGGCCGCCGAGTACGTGACCCAGGACAAAACCGGCGGGCGGGAGAACGCTTGGTACCTGGAGGGCAACTGGACCTTCTCCGAACTGCCCTGGTCACCCACCGCCACCTACCGCTACAGCCGTTTTTCCGAAGATTTCGACCCACTGTTCTATGGCCTGAGCCGTGGCTATGGCACCTGGTTCCAGGGCGAGGTGGCGGCCAACTATGCCGGGCCGTTCAACAGCAACAGCCAGGTGCACCACGTGGCGCTCAAGGGCAAGCCACGGGACAACCTGACCGTGGGCGCACTGTATTTCGACTTCGATACGCTGGACACCGACCAAGGCAACCTGGGCGGGCGGGAGCTGGACCTGTATGTGGAATGGATGGTCAACGACCATCTGCTGATCAGCCCGCTGGTAGGGTTCTACAAGCCGGAACGCAGCGCGGCCAATGGCGGCACGCAGCTGGGTGGGCGGGATGCCGGGACCTACATGCAGTTGATCGTCGGGACTTTCTTCTGATTCGAGATCCCGGGGCTGCTGCGCAGCCCATCGCGACACAAGGCCGCTCCTACAGGTACCGCGCTGCCTCAAAGTTTGGGCCGGACCTGTAGGAGCGGCCTTGTGTCGCGAAAGGGCCGCAAAGCGGCCCCGGCAATCTCAAGCCAAACCCTGCTCCAACAACCACCGCCGCACCATCATCTGCTGCTCCCCTGGCAGGCCTGACAACACTGCCTCGATAGGTCGGCCGCTAAGCAGCCCCCGCACCACCGGCGCCAGCTCCACGCCCTGCAAATGCCACACCCCCAACGGCTGATCCGCCGTCACCACCACTTCCGCCTCATCCACCAGCCCGTCACGCAACACCGGCCGCCGCTCGACCCTCACCGCACTCCAGTCCGTCGCCACGTGCAATGCCTGCATGTCCGGCCACCCCTGCCGCCGTGCCCAGAACGGCTGCCCCACGCGCCCCTGCTCTTGGCCATAGAAATCCCGCCCGATCCGGGCAAAGCGCAAGAACAGCTGCTCGACCCGCTGCTGGTGAAACTGCCGTGCCAACCCTGCTCGCTCGGGCCTGCGCAGCAAGGTATTGATCACCACCGGCGCCTGCAACGCCGAAGACAGCGACTGGAAGATCCCGTTGCCCGACAACGGGTCGACGGCCATCGCTGCATCGCCCACGCGTATCCAGTCCCGCCCTACGCACTCGCCGGCCAGAATCGCGGTACTGCTGCGCGCATGCACCTGTGCCGGCGCCAACGCCCTGGTATCGAACAGCTCGGCCACCAGTGTGCTTCCGGCTCGGCGCGCCGCGCAGTATTCCGCTAGCTCGGCCTTGCCCGGCAGCCCGGTGGCGTCCAGGGTGACTTGCCAGTAGCAACGGCCATCTTCCAGGCGCGCCATCCACGCCCAGCCATCCGCCAGGCTCTCCACCGCCGATGCAGGCACCCCGGGGGCGGCCTGCCAGACATTGAGCAAGCTGACCGTCTCCGGCCCGCGCAGGCGGTCTGCGGCCAGCGGGGCCTGGCGGCCCCGGGCTTCAACCAGGAAATCGGCCTCAAGTAGCTGCCCATCGTCCAGACGAATACGATGACCGCCCTCATGAACGACCTCACGCACCCGCCCCTCGATCAGGTTCACGCCCGCCCGCTGAAGGTCGTCGCGCAGTGCCCGGTCAAACCTGTGCCGATCCAGCAGAAACTCCTGATTCAGGTGCAACTGCTGGCCGTTCCAGTGAACTTGCCGAGTCGCCGGCATCGCCGCCTGGCTCAACGCCCCGCCAAGGCCGGCATGGTGCAAACCGTCCAACACCCGCTGCGAAACCCCTTCGACCGCCGCGAACCGGCGCCATTCGGACACCACCGTGACCGCATAGCCCAGCCGCCGCAGGCCGATGGCCGTGGCCGCACCCGCAGGGCCTGCCCCCAGCACCACAATGCACGGTTCAGCCATGGCCGGCGCCTCGCCGTTCGGGGCCGGCAAACGCCGCGTGCTGGCGCAACCAGTCATGAACCTGCTGGCGGTCCATGCCCGGCTCATCACGCAGCAATGCGGCAATCCTGCCGCTCAGGGCCGCACACCCCAGGCTCGCACCCGCCCTGTCGCCCGCCCCCACATAACCGCCAAAGTCTGCCTGTCGGGTACCCAGCCAAGACCACTGGCCCGGCGCACACCGGGCATCGCCGGTGACCCGGATCACCCCGGGATAGCTGGCCGGATACACTGGCCCGCCCCGGGCCGGGCTGGAAGCGCACAACAGCACACCCGCGGCCAAAGCCTCGGAGCAGGCCTGATGCAGCACAGGCCGGTCCTGCTGCAGGCCAAGGCTTAGGTTGACCAACACAGCCCCCGCCTCCACCAGCCACAGCAGCGCGGCCGCCACCTGCAAGGCACTGGTGCTGGCCTGAGCGCTGAAAACCTGGGCCAGCAGCACGGGCACCGGTCCGGCCTCCCGCTGCAAGCCGGCGAGCACTGCGCTACCGTGCCCAAGCTGGTCGGGCAAGATTTCTCCTTCGCGCAACTGGCCGTCCTCCAGCCAGAAGCGGCGCGCGCCCAGCAAGGCGCTGGACTGCTCCGGCGAGCAGCCACTGTCGATCATGCCAACACACAAGTCAGTGTCCATGCTTGATCACCTCCTCGGGCAGTACCTGCAACTGGCCAGCGTGCAGTTGCAGGTGCAGGTCGGCATCGGCCAGGGTCGAAGCACGGTGGCTGATGAGGATGCGCGTGCGGCCGGCAAACAGCTGGTCGATGGCCGCGATCACTTCGCGCTCGGTGGCTTCGTCCACCGCCGAGGTGGCCTCGTCCAGCACCAGGATCGCCGGCGCCTGCAGCACCGCGCGGGCGATGGCAATGCGTTGTTTCTGCCCGCCGGACAGCTGTTGGCCACGCTCACCCAGCAGGCCGTCAAGGCCCAGCGGCAGGCTGTCGACCAGGCTGTCCAGCCGCGCCAGGCGCACCACCCGCTCCAGTTCCTCACGGCTGGCCTCGGGCACGCCGTAGGCCAGGTTCTGTGCCAGGGTGCCGCGGAACAGCACGATATCCTGGCTGACCACCGCAATGCGCCGGCGCAGCGCGGCCAGGTCCAGCTCGCGCAGGTCGGTGCCATCCAGCAGGATGCGCCCGGCGTCCGGATCGTAGAAGCGCTGCAACAGGTCGATCAGGGTCGACTTGCCCACCCCCGAGGCACCGCTGATGGCCACCTTCAAGCCACCCGGCACACACACCTGCACATCGTTCAGCACTGTGCCCTGGCGCCCTTCATGGGCAAAGCTCACGCCCTCGAGACGCAATTCGCCCGGGCCATCGGGTATCGGCTGCGGGCGGGTTGCCGGGCGCACGGCCACGGCCTCCTGCTTTAGCTCCATCACCCGCCCCAGGCTCACCGCCATGCGCTGCACCGCCACGTACAGGCCCAACAGGCTCTGCACCGGCCCTACCGCCATGCCCATGTAGGTGGAAAAGGCGATCAGCGCACCCAGCTGCCAGGTGCCCTGGATCACCCACCAGCCACCGATCAGAAATGCGCAGGCGCGGCACCAGGAGGTCAGCGTGCCGGGGATGGCCTGGGTGAAGAATTCGGTCACCTGCACCTTGAGCAACTGGCGCATGTAACCCTGGCCCAGCTGGTCCAGGCGCCCCGCCTCGCGACCTTGCTGGCCGGTCGCCTGGATGAACTTCATCGCCGGCAGGGTTTCGACCAGGAACGACGACACATCTGCCGAGCGTTCGCGCAGGTTACGGACTTCGCGCTCTACCTTGCGCCGCATCCAGCGCAGCCACAGCACTTCGATCGGCACCAGCAACGCCAGCAGCAGTGACAGTTGCCACGACAGCATCAGCATCAACACCACCGCGCCCACCAGCCCGATCACCGCCGACACCGCCGAGAACAGCGAATCCACGGCAAAACGCTGGATTTCCGCCACATCCCCATCCAGTCGCGAAAGGATGTCGCCGATGCGCCGCCGCCCGTAGAACGTCGGCGACAACTGCTGCAGGTGGCGGTAAAGGTCGTCGCGCAGGGCAAACAGGATGCGACCTGAAAGGCGCGTATGCAGGTAGCGGTTGACCCCGGCCAGCACGGTACCCAGCAGCCCGGCACCGATCATGATCGCCGCCATGTGCCAGAGGGTCTGGTAGTCCTTGGCCAGCAGCCCTTCGTCGATCAGCGTCTTGACCAGCCAGGGTTGCGCCAGCGCCAGCAACGAGGCGCCCAGCGACAAACCGAGCAACAGGCCGATGGCGCGCCGATGGGGGCGTACGAAGCCATACAGCCAGGCCAACGCCTGGCGCATGAGTACAGGGTCGCTGGATTCCACCAGCCGGGCGAACAGGCCGCCCACGTCAGCCGCGCAACTGCTTGAGCTTGCGGTATAGCGTCGCCCGGCTGATACCCAGCGCCTCGGCCGCCGCGGACACGTTGCCCTGATGGCGCGTCAAGGCGCCACGGATCAGCTCCAGCTCGTTGTCCTTGAGGCTGCCGGAAGGCGCCGTGCCGCTGGCCAGTTCGTCCAGCAGGCAGTCGGTGAGGTGGTCGAGGGTCAGCACCTGCTCGCCGTCCTCGCGCATCGCCAGCGCCGTGCGCACTACCATTTCCAGCTGGCGGATGTTGCCCGGCCAGTCGAAGCCTTCGAGTAGCGCGGTCAAGGCCGGGTCCAGCGTCACGCCCCGGGCATCGGACTTGTCCAGCAGCCCCTGGATGATCGCCGCCAGGTCATCGCGCTCGCGCAGTGCCGGCAGGCGCAGCGACACACCGTTGACCCGGTAGTAAAGGTCTTCGCGGAAGTGCTGCTCCTGCACCAGGCGCTTGAGGTCGCGGTGCGTGGCACAGATCAATGCCACGTCGATGTCCTGCTCGTCGCCCGCCCCCAGCGGTGCCACTCGCCGTTCCTGCAGTACCCGCAACAAGCGCGCCTGCAGCGCTAGCGGCATGTCGCCGATTTCGTCGAGGAACAGCGTGCCACCATGGGCCTGCATCAGCCGGCCGACCATGCCGCCCCGACGCGAACCGGTGAAAGCACCTTCACGGTAGCCGAACAGTTCGGACTCGATCAGGCCTTCGGGGATGGCTGCGCAGTTGACTGCCACGAACGGTTTGTCGGCGCGCGGGCTGGCCTGGTGCAGGGCCCGGGCGACGACCTCCTTGCCGGTACCGGTCTCGCCCAGCAGCAGCACTGGCAGGCCATTGCCCAGCCCCTGGCGGGCCATACGCAGGTTGCGTGCCAGGCGCGGGTCACCGCCGGCCAGGGCGTCGAGGGCCGGCGACTGCTTGCCCGGCGCCGGTTTGCTCACCGGCGTGCTGCCGTTGACCCGGCCATGGCGCGGCAGCTGCAGGGCGCGGAAGTAGAACTCGCCCTTGGCCGTTTGCACGCTGCTCACCCCGCCCTGCCACAGGCGCGCGATGAAGGCCGGCGAACGTTCACCCAGCAAGTCGCTGCTGCGCCGCCCCAACAGCGCATGGCGCGGCACCTGCAACAGCTGGCAGGCACTGTCGTTGGCAGCCAGCACTTCACCGTCCAGGCTCAGCGCCAGCAGGCCATGCCAGGCGCTGTTGAGGTATTGCGGGCGGCTGTGGAAAGCCAGCACCAATTGCTCCGGGTGGTACAAGCCGAACATGCGGCTTTCGATGTTGCCGGCCGCCAGCATCAGCGTCGACAGGCTGTCCTGTGGTTGCGCCATCACCCCTTCGCGGGTGATGTCGAGCACACCGATTACCTCGCCGCGCGGGTCACGCAGGGGTACCGAGGTGCAGGAGAACGGGCTGAGGCGGTCGAGATAGTGTTCGCCGCAGTTGATCAGCGTCGGCCGGCCTTCCACCACTGCCGTGCCGATGGCGTTGGTACCGCGCAATGACTCGCTCCAGCAACTGCCTGGGTGCAGGTCGCGCAGGCCCTCGCGTTGCAGCACGTGCTTCTGCCCTTCGATGGCCAGCACGTTGGCCTGGGCGTCGCCGAGGATGACGATGCCGGCCTTGCCCTGGCGCGCGACCAGGTAGTCCAGTTCGGGGGTAACGGCGTCGACCAGCAGGCGGTTGCGCTCCAGCAGCATGCGCAGGTCGTGACCTTGCTCCAGTCCCAGGCCGACCTGCTCGCCCTGCAGGCAATCCAGGCCATGGCCCAGGCTGCGGCGCCAGGAAGCGTCGATCTCGTCGCGCAGCATGCCCAGTGGCAGCTCGCCTTCGCTGGCCAGTTTCAGACGGGCCTGGCGGGATTCGTGCAGCGGGTCGTGGGCGTTTGTTATTAGTTGTCGCGCCATTTTCTGCTCCGGCTGCGCCCCGCCAAGGTGGCGGGGAACGGGCTTGGGAATTTTCCGCAGTGTGCGGGAGAAATGGCTGGGCGTCATCTGGTTGATGGTTTCGGGGAGGCACCGGGGTGTACGGCTTGGATTTTGCGCGGGGGCTGAAACCGAGCGCCGCCCGCGCGGCGCTTCGCGGGACAAGCCCGCTCCCACATTTGTTGCAACGTGCCGAACCTGTCAGGCCATGGTTGCCAGCTTGGTGAGGCTGGCTGGATTTCTGAGTTGGCACCAATGCCGCCCCACCTGTCTCAAGCCTTGCACCAAGGCTGACAACGCCTCTCCCACAGGCATGGCCACGTTGCAACAAATGTGGGAGCGGGCTTGTCCCGCGAAGCGCCGCGCGGGCGGCGCTCGATCCCACAGGCGCCAAAACTCTATCGCCAGGCACCTCGAAACTAATCACAGGACCCAGGCCAGCGCGCCTCCAGCTAAGGAGCCTTCCCCCGCCCAACCAGCTGCTGCCTCTCAACCCCATCCAGCAACGCCTCCACCACCGCCTTGGCCGAATCCAGCCCATGATCATTGCTCAACAACAGATCACGACAGGTCCCCTTGGCCAGTTCCAGTGCCTTGAGGTTGGTCGCAAACGCACCTTTCAGCAGCGTGGACAAATGCACCAGCGCATCTTCGTAGTCCACCCCCGAACGCACGGCAAACAACGGCGGATGGCTGCATTCACAGGTGGAGAAACTGGAGGACGCCGTGGTGGCGCGTACGGGAGGATCGGGTAAGCCTTTTGTCATTGTGACGCTCCTTGATTCACTGGAGCCGCCACACAACGTGACCAAACGAATGGGTGGCGACTGTACGCGGGTTGGTCAACCGGGAATCAAGGAAACCGGCGCGCACGGAGGCGCCCCACGCACAGCCGCCATAAAACGAAACAGCCGGGCACAAAAAAGCGCCAACTGTATCGCATAGCGGGCGCTTGTGCGCCTTGATGATTGCGGGTGACCAAACCCGGCTGCTGGACTTACAGCAGCGGGCAGAGACTACCGGTGTCAGGGAAGCGTTTCAAGCGAAGGGAATGTGCAGTAACACTTCCGTTGGCGCCTCTCACTCATCACCGGCTGACGTGATCGTGGGAGCGGCCTGCCGGGGCGCCGGACCGGTCGGATAGGGTCACAAAGCGGCCCCGGGGAATCAGCAGTGATCACTAGGTTGTGTCGCGTGCACCGGCCCATTCGCGGGTAAACCCGCTCCCACAGGGACGGTGTCGCACTTGAGATCACGCGGAACCTGTGGGAGCGGGTTCACCCGCGAAGAGGCCCTGAAGGTCGATCAAGGCTGCTCATTCTGACTCAAATACTTGTCCACCGTAGCCTGCCCCTCCCCCGCATCCCCCGCCACCTGCCACAGCCGCCGTTCGATCCCCTGTGCCAACAGATGCCCCACCGCCGCCTCGATCGCCGACAGCACGCACAGTTGCGCCGGTTCGTTGGTGGTGTACCCCACCTCGGCCTCCAGCAGTTTCTTGAACTCGATGAACTTGAACACCCCGGCACTGCGGCCGACCGAGTAGATGGTCTTGCTGGTCATCACGTTGGCCAGCACCTGCCCGGTGCGCACATCCACCGCACGCAGGTTCACGGTCACCTGGTCGACGCGGTACTCGCGGGAGATATCTATGCCCAGGTAGCGGGCGCCTTCGCCGCCGCTGCGCACGTTGGTGTCGTAGGCGATGATGCCGCCCTCCAGCATCAGGTTGGCGGCCTGCAGCGGTGGCAGCTCGCCCATGATGTTTTCCGGTACATCAGGCTTTTTCTGCGAAGCACGGATGATCTTGCGCTCGGTCAGCAGGTTCTGCAGGCCTTCACGCTCCAGCACCACGAACCAGCCACTGGCATTCAGGGCATCCATCAGCATGCTGGCCGCGCCCTGGGTGACGCTGGTGGAGAACGAGCTGGCCGGGGTTGGCTTGTACTGCCCGGTCTGGTCGCGGAAGCCATACACCACCGCCATCAACCGTCCCTTGGGCCGTGGCATGTTGATCAGGTCGTAGTAAGTCGAGGCCCGCGGAGTCAGGGTCGGGGTTTCCGAGTCCTGTTCGGCGGGCATCGGCTCGCGCAGGCCACAACCGTGCAGACCCAGGGCGGTGAGGACCAGCAGCGTGCTCAGCAGACGTTTCATGGTGTTCTCTCCCCAACAAAAAGCCTTTTCCCCTCAAGGGTTCAGGCCGCTGACCTCAATGATCGAAATTTCTCCTGTGGCGCGATCGGTGACCTTGATACTCAAGGCCCCGGAATCGTCGATGACGTCGATAAGAAACGCATCGGTCGCCATGCTGCCGGTGTTGCCGTTACTGATGTTGTCCAGCAACTGCGACAACATCCGCGACTCCAGTTGATTACTGAAGCGCTCCAGGGCCGTGGTGCCGGTAAAGGCCGAGGCACGGTCCTTGAGGTCGGGGTCGTCGTAGTCGTTCTGCGCCTGGGCGTTGTTCAGCAGCCAGGTGCCATTGAGCGGGTTGCCGCCAAAGGCCGGGTTGATCGGGGTGTACACCAGCTCGGTGGCCTGGGCGGCACATGCACTGGCCAACAGGCAGGCGGCGATGCAACGGGGTATGTGGTGCTTCATAGCTCGTCCCTCTCCAGATCGGTGGTGTCCTGCAGCAGGCGTTGCAACTTGCGTTGAATGATTTGCTGCTTGACCAGGTCGGCTGCTGCAACGGCCTCGTCCTTGAGCTCGGTGGTGTTCGGTGGCAAGAAGCGCCGGTACACCACTTCGCGCTCGAATTCCACGGTGACCAGGCTGCCCCAGCGGGCATCCGGGCGTTCGCGCACCACCAGGTTGAAGTCCAGGCGGCTGGTGGCGCGCAGGCGGTCGGCGAAGTAGTAGTAGAAGTCGTGGCCGATGTGCGAGATGGTGTTGTCGACGATGAAGCCCTGCATCTCGTCCTCGTCCCCGGCCCTGACCGAGGTGGCCTGCACCGCCACCAACAGCAGGCCCAGGTACAGTGCGAGCAGGCGGCTCATGGTGTGTCGCCCGGGCCGGCATGGGTCTGCACTTCACCGGCACTTTCGGTAAAGGCCTGCTCGGCGACGAACTGCCAGTCGCTGTAATGCTCCAGCCCCTCGAAACCGCTCCATTCGGCGCTGAAGCCACTGCGCTTGAACGGGGTAGCGTCCGAGCGGCTGTGCACACCGGTGATACGGCCGTCGATCGAGCGCAGCAGGCCCCATACGTCACTGTTGGTGATGGGGTCTGGGTATAGCCGGCGAATGTGCCGCCTGGCCTGCGGGAAGCGGTTGTCCTGCAGCAGGTCGGCAAGCTCCTGCGGATACTGTGCCAGCCCCGGTGAGGCGCGGTAGTAGCTGCGCAGGGCCTGGGCGTACTGGCTGCCCACCCACAACAGCTGGCGTTCGCGATCGCGCTGGGCTGCACTGGACCAGAGCGTGCCGGTAGCGGCCAGCGCCACGCTGCTGACGGCGATCAGCAGCAGCACGCCCAGGTAGGTGAAGCCAGCGCTGGCCTTACCATTCCGCGAACAGGCTGCCATCGCGCGCCCTCCCTGTGGCACCACTCTTGATATCGGCCACACCGCCGGCCACGCCTTCGGGCGGCGGCACCAGCTGCCAGGCATCGCTGCGTTCGGTGATCGGGTCGATCGGGGTGTTGCGCAGGTAACGCTGCTCCACCAACTGCTCCAGCGAATCCGGGTAGTGGCCGGTGTCGCCGTAGTAGTGGTCCAGCGCCTCGCGCAGCACCGCCAGGCTCTGGCGCAGGGTGGCCTCGCGGGAGCTTTCCAGGCTGTTGAAATAGCGCGGCATGGCGATGGTCATCAGCGTGGCGATGATCGCCATCACCACCATCAGCTCGATCAGGGTGAAGCCTTTGCTGCGTTTCATGGCTGTCACCACTGCCCGTAGGGGATGTTATTGAGGCCTTTGCCGCGAGCCTTGGAATACACGTCAAACACGTCTTCGCCTTCACGCGGGTTGTCTGGGCTGCTGTCGTAGGCGCGCAACCCCCAACCGCCTTCGTCCTCACCCTTGTTGGCGGCCACCAGCGGGTCGTGAGGGATGCGCCGCAGGAAGTAGAACTTGGCGCCCTTGGCACTGCGCACATCACGCACGCCATCGACCAGCACCTGCAGGTTCGGTGGGTAGCCACTGGCGTCCAGGCGCTTCTCGATGTAGCCGGCATCGAACGCTCGCTTGTAGGCGTCGATGGCGTCGCGAATCTGGTAAAGCGCCTCGCGCAGTTGCTGCTCCTTGCCGCGGCGCACCACGGTTTCGGTCAGCGGCGCGGCCATGCTGGCGAGCAGCCCGAGCAGTGCCAGGGTCAGCACCACCTCGATCAGGCTGAAGCCCTGCATGCGGCGCTGCACGATCATGGCCGTGGGCTCCCTTTGGCCGGGGCGACCGCCATCTGGCTGTCTGCCACCGGGGTATCGGTGGCCGGAGCATTGCCAGGTACATCTGCCGGCGGCAGCGGCGCCATTTGCCGCACCTGCATGGCCGACTCGGTGCCGGTGGCGAACTCCATGTCCGACGGGCTCTGGTACGGCAGGTTGCGCACGATGCGCGGGGTGATCGCCAGCACCAGCTCCGACTTGCTCATGTCGTCCTTGTTGCTGCCGAACAACCGGCCCAGGCCGGGGATGTCGCCAAGGCCCGGGATCTTGTTGCCGCTGGCGTTGTGGTCGTTGCGCACCAGGCCGGCCAGCACCTGGGTTTCGCCATCGTGCAAGCGCAGGGTGGTCTGGGCGTTGCGGGTGTCGACCTGGACCGGAATGGTGCCCTGGCGCGTGGCTTCCAGCGGGGTGGCGTTGCTCACCTCCAGGGCTACCTTGATCGCCACTTCGTTGTTCAGGTGCACGGTGGGCTGCACTTCAAGCTTCAGGCCCACGTCCAGGTAGGTGACGCTTTCTGTGATCACCGGGCCCTGGGTGGACGGCACCGAGGTGGCACTGATGATCGGTACCCGCTGGCCGATGTGGATGCGGGCCTGCTCGCGGTTGCTGACGCGGATCACCGGGCTGGCCAAGGTGTTGATGTCTTTGTCCTGGGCATTGATCTTGGCCTGCGGCGCCGGGGCGATGCTGATGCGGCTGGAGTCGATGCCCTTGAGCTGGTCGAGCACGCTCACCGGCTGGCCATCGGAGCTCAGCACACCGAAGGTGTTGGGCCATTGCAGGCCGAGGTCGAGGATGCGCGAGGTGGCCACTTCCATCACCTCCACTTCCAGCACCACCTCGGGGTTGGACTGGTCCTGCGACTGCAGCAGCTTCTCGGCCATGCGCACGGCATCGGGGGTGTCGCGCATGGTCAGGGTGTTGAGGCGTTCGTCGACGAACACGTCGCGGGTCTTGAGCATGGTCTTGACCATGTTCAGCGCGGTGTTGGCGTCGATGCTGGTCAGGTAGAAAGTGCGCATGACCAGTTCCTGGTAGTCCTTGGTCTTCTGCGGCGAGTCGGGGTAGATCATCAGGGTGTTTTCATTGACGATCTTCTGCCGCAGCTGGTTCTGCTCCAGCAGCAGCGCCACGGCGTCCTCGATGCGCAAGTCACGCACGAAGATGGTGGCCTTCATGTCCGGGCGCATGTCCTTGTCGAAGATGAAGTTGATGCCGGCGACCTGGGACAGCACTTCGAAGATGGTCTTCAGGTTGGCATCGCGAAACTCCAGGGTCACCGGCCGTTCCAGCTTGCTGCGCAGCTGCGGGAACGGTTGCGCGGTACGCGCCTGGACATTCTCGATGTCGCTGCGCAGGGCCACGCCCTTCTGGTTCTGCGGGTCCAGGCGCAGGACTTCGCGCATGTAGCGCTCGGCACCGAACAGGTCGCCCTGGCGCAGCGCTGCCTGGCCCAACGCCACGCGCTCATCGAGGGTGCGGATCAGCTCCAGTTGGCGGATGCCTTCCTGGGCGCGGCGGTTGTTCGGCTCCAGGGTCAGCACCCGCCCATAGCCCATGCGGGCGCCGGTGAAGTCGTGGCGGATGCGGTCGGCGTCGGCCTGGGCAAGCAGCGCCTCGACAGCGGCCTGGCGGCTATGGGCCAAGGCGATGTTCAGCTCGGTGTCACGCGGGTCCTCGCGCAGGGCTTCTTCCAGGCGGGCGATGCCGGCTTCGTACTGGCCCTCCTTCATCAACTGGTCGCTGTCCTTGCGTACCGCATTGGAGCCGCAACCGGCAATGGCCACGCACAGCGCCACAAGCAGGAACGGAGCCGGTTTGCACAGCTTTGACGACTTCATGGTGCGCTCCCTACAGACAAAGTCTGCAACTGATGCAAAGGCAGGTAGACCAGGTGCAGCTCGCTGGCCGAGACCCGATCGAGGCGGTAGGTGTCTTCGATCACGTCGCCCTGTCGCACGACGTAGAGTTTTTCGCCGCTCTGCAGGAAGATCTGCAGGTCGTCGCGGTCGCCGATGCGGCCAATGAACTGGAATGGCAGGTCCGGGGCGGTCGGGGCTGCGGCTACGGCGGGCGCGGTGACCACGGGTTGTTCGGTGACGGTGGCCAGGGCTTGGGGTTTGGTCCATTGCTGGGTTGGGAAGAGATCCCTGGAGGCCTGTTCCGGCCTATTCGCGGGTAAACCCGCTCCCACAGGGACCGTGGATACCGCCGGTTCTGTGGGAGCGGGTTTACCCGCGAAGGCCGTGACGCCGTCGTCCCGGCCAAACCAGTGCCCTGGGGCCCAGGCCAGCGCCGCGCTCATGCCGAGGAAGCCAACCCAGATGACAGCACGTTGTGTGTTCATCACGACCTCGACAGGTAAAGGGTCATGCGCAGGCGGGCGTTGAGCTCGCTGTCGCCAATGCGTTTGCGTTGCAGCTCGAGGTCTTCCAGCACCAGGGTCGGCAACTGCCTGAGCAGGCCCTTGAGGAAGCCGCGGATCTGCGGGTAGCTGCCGCGCACCGGCAGCACGATCTGGTAGCGCGCCAGTTGCGTCTTGGGGTCGACTCCCAGGGCGTATTCGCCACGCGCCAGGCTGATATGCTCGGCGCTGGCCAGGTGGTACAGGCGCTCGATCAGCTCGCTGGCCTGGGGCTGCCCCGGCAGTTGCTGGCGCAGGCTGTCGAGGGCCTGCTGCTCGGGTTTGATGGCGATCTTCAGCTCACCACGCCTGACCCGCTCGACCTGCACGCTGGCGTGCGCTTCGCTGGCGCGCAGTTCGCGCAGGTTTTGCCATTGCGGCAACACTCCGGCGCACAGCACGCCCACGGCCAGCAGGCCCACCGCAACCGCAGCCAGGCCGACCGGGCCGACGCGACGCAGGCGCTCCTGGAGGATCAGGCTGTTCAGCGATTCACGGGCGCGCATGGCCGGTCTCCCAGGTGGCGGTGAGGGTGAAGCGCACCGGGTGTTCGGGCTGCGCGGCCAGCACCTCGTGGTTGAGCAGCGACACATCGCTGAGCTCGGCACTGGCGTCCAGGCGCTGGTGGTACTGCAGCATCGCTTCCAGGTTGCGTGCCTCGGCGGTGATACGCAGTTGGCCTTTGCGCGCGTCGGGGGCCAGGCTGAGCAGCGCCACGTCGTCCTGCGGCTGCGCTTCGAGCATGGCGAACAGTTGTTGCCAAGGCCGTTGCAGCTGCTGCGAGACGCTTTGCATCTGCGCCAGGCGCTCGGCCTGTTCGCGGCTGGCGGCGCTGCTCAGCGTTGCGACAGTGGCCGGGCGACGGCCCAGTTGCTGCTCCAGGCTGTACACGCTGGCTTCCAGTTCGACCTGCTCGGCCTGCAAATTTTGTTGCAGCAGCACCAGGCCGACGACCATGGCACTCCCCATGGCGAGCAGCGACCAGGCCAACGGGCTGCTGCGCCGGGGCTGGAATTCCAGGTCGAGGCGGCGCATGTCAGGCCACCGCCCGCCACATGGCGCACAGCGGGTCGGCGTCGCTGGCCGGCTGGCACAGCTGCACCGCCGCCAGTTGCGGCACATCGCTGCGGCCCGGAGCATGCAGGTAGACCCGTGGCAGATGCTCGCCGTACAGTTCGCAGGTGCGCTCAATCAGCGCTCGCAGGGCCTGGTCGCTATCGGCGCAGCCTTGCGCCAGTACTTGCTGCCAGGCCCCCCCGGCGGCCAGCAGCAGCACGCTGCGGCGCGGTTCGGCCAGGACGAACAGAAAGTCACCCTGCGCCAGCTGTGCCGAGCAGCGGTTGTAGGCGGCCATCAGGTACGGCTGCACCGAGCGCAGGCTCAGGTGGCTTTCTCGGCCCAGCGCCTGCAGCCGCTGCAGCAAGGCTTCGGGCAGCGCCGTAGCGATGCGCGCGGCACCGGCCGGCTCGGGTGACAGCACGATGCGCCAGTCGTCCAGCGGCTGCCCGTAAAGGTTTTCGAAGCAGGCCCGGGCGTAGGCGTCCAGCTCGCGCGGGTTTCCAATAGCATCGCTCCAGGGCACCAGGCAGAAACGGCTGTAGCGGGCCGACAGCAGCACCCGCAACTGGGCACCGCGCACGGCATGCTCGGCCAGCAGCGTGGCCAGGGCGTCGACCGCGGCGTCCCAGGCCGGTTGGCCAGCATCACAGGCGAAGTCGCGGCTACCCAGCCACTGGTGCTGGTTGGCATGCCAGCTACCCAGGCCTACACCTTCGGCGCCGAGTACCGCGCTGTATCTGTAAGAGCCATGATCAGATGAACGTGACACGGTTGATCTCCTCGAGGGTGGTACGGCCATCACGGACCAGGTCCAGGGCCGAAGCCCGCAGCAGGCGCAGGCCGCGCTGGCAGGCGAGGGTCTTGATTTGCGACAGTGGCCGGCGCTCTACGATCATCTGCCGCAGGTCGTCGTCCAGGTGCAGCAGTTCGGCGATGGCGCTGCGGCCGCGGTAGCCACTGCCGCGGCACTGGCCGCAGCCCTGGGCGCGGACGAATTTCCAGCCGGCCACGCCTTCACGGGTCAGGCCAGCGCCATACAGGGTGTCGTCGTCGACTTCGCACGGGGTGGCGCAGTGCGGGCAGGCCAGGCGGATCAGGCGCTGGGCCAGCACCGCATTGAGCGCGGAAACGAAGCTGTAGGGGTCGACCTGCATCTGGCTGAAGCGGCCGATAACATCAAATACGTTGTTGGCGTGGATAGTGGTGAACACCAAGTGGCCGGTGAGCGCCGACTGCACGGCGATTTGCGCGGTGTCCGGGTCGCGGATTTCACCGACCAGGATCTTGTCCGGGTCATGCCGCAAGATCGAGCGCAGGCCGCGGGCGAAAGTCAGGCCCTTCTTCTCGTTTACCGGGATCTGCAGCACGCCGGGCAGCTGGTATTCGACCGGGTCCTCGATGGTGATGATCTTGTCCACGCCATGGTTGATCTCGCTGATCATGGCGTACAGGGTGGTGGTTTTACCGCTGCCGGTGGGGCCGGTGACCAGGATCATGCCGTAGGGTTCGGCGGCCAGCCGGCGCAGGGCGCGCAGGGTTTCGTCGGCAAAGCCCAGGGCCTGCAGCTGCACACCGTTGACCCGGTCGGACAGGTCCTGCTTGTCGAGCACCCGCAGTACCGCGTCTTCGCCAAAGATGCTGGGCATGATCGATACCCGAAAGTCGATTTGCCGGTCGCCCACGGCAACCTTGAAACGGCCGTCCTGTGGCACACGCTTTTCGCCGATGTCCAGCTCGGCCATTACCTTGATGCGTGAAATCACCTGATCGGCGAAAGCGCTGCCGCTGGCCTTGCCAGCGCCGTTGAGCACGCCGTCGATGCGGTACTTGATGGTCAGGCCCTGGCCGGTCATGCCCAGGTGTATGTCACTGGCGTGCAGCTTGAGGGCGTCGTACAAGGTTGAGTTGACCAGCTTGACCACGCGGCTCTGATCTTCGCTGATGCTGGCCAGCGACAGACGTTGCAACGGGTCGCTTTCGCTGCTGGCTTCGGCGTCATGGTCAAGGGCGTCCACGGCGTGGAAGCTTTCTTCGTGGCGGGCCAGGAAGGTGGCCAGGTCTGCGGCGTGGGCCAGGTACAGCGGTGCGCCTTGCAGCACATCGTCGATCCAGGCCAGGCGGGCGTGGTCGAAAGGGTCGGCGAACACACCCAGCAGTTGGCCGCCCTGCTCGATCAGCACGAATTCCCGCTTCAGGCACGTCGCCAGGCTGACCTTGTCAAAGCGTGGGGTGCTGGCCAGCAGCGATTGGCTGTCCAGCACCGGATAATGCAGGGTCAGACCCAGGCGCTGGGTGAAGGTATCGGGGGTGTCGCAGGCCAGCTGTTCCAGGCGGGTGAGCAGGCGTTCGTCGCTGGTTTGCAGGCGGGCCTGGGCCAGCAGGTCGCGGGGGTAGGCCGAGAATGGTGCTGGATTCTTCGCGGGCATGCCCGCTCCCACAGGTTCACTGCGAACCTGAAGAACACGCAAATCCTGTGGGAGCGGGTTTACCCGCGAAGAGGCCGGTGCAGGCGGTAGAGCTTCCTGAGTTGCATCGAATGCTTCTGGCATGGCCGGCGACTCCGCTCAGGGGCGCGTCGCAGGCTGGCTCGGCCAGGGGTGCGGGCGCCGCTATTCCCCTGTGAGCAGTTGATCGTCGTCAGGCCCTGGCGGCTTGGCGCCATTACGGCGGCGGTCGGCCAGGACCCAGCTTCCATCGTACAACTGCAGGGGGAACGATTCGTTCCTGTTCTGGCGTCGTTCGACGAACCCTTCAGCCGGGTTGTCCGTGGCCCTGCGCCGGCGCTCGATGCCCATCAGGTCGAAGATCGCACGGGCCAGTTCCACCAACGGGAACGGCTTGAACAGGACATGGCTCACACCCAGCTCGGCGGCCCGCTCACGCACTTCGACGGTGGGATGGGCGGTAATCAGCACGAAGTGGCACTGCCTGTTCTTGCGTACGGTCTCCAGAACCTGAAAACCCTCCATGTCGGGCAAGCGGTAATCCAGCACGATCACTTGCGGTGCCAGGCTTGCAGCCTGTTCGATACCACTGGCACCGTCGTGGGCAACATGAACTTCCAGGCCTTGCGCCTGCAGGTACGCTTGCAGGTTCTGCGCAAGTGTCTGTTCGTCATCGACTACCAATACTCTGTTCACCAAGGTCGACTCCCAAGAACTGCCCGGTAACCCGGTCTGCGAAGTGCGCCCCTGTGAAGGCTTGAGCAGGCTTCGTGCCAGGCGTGAATAGTCATGCTGCACCACTGTAAGTCATTGATTTGAAAAAAGTACCAATCAACACCTGCAACACGGCGGGCAGGCGCACCGGTCCGGTTCCCCACATGCGGGGAAACTGATGGCACAATGCCAGATCTTTATTCCCCAGCATTGGGGAAACGCCATCAGGGACCTCAGTCGGCGATCTCCACGGTAGCGGACGCACGCAAACGTTGGCGCACGGCCTGGCGCGCCTGCGCCTCCCGCTGGCCGATGAGCGTAGTCCTGGCCAGGACCAGGCCCTGTTCGTGTATGACCGAAGGCTTGTCACTTTGTTGCGCTCCTTGCAAGGTTTCCCGGTTGGCATCATAGAATGCCTCCACTTCGGCCTGGCTGGGCGCGGCGACCGCACTGAGCTGGGCATACACCTGCTGCGCGGCCAGCTCGCGCCGGGTGTACTCATTGTACTGTGCCCTATCGAAGCCCGCTTCCGCCAGCCGCCGTTCAAAGATTGCCGGGCTGCCAAGCGCGGCCTCGACCTCGCCCACATGCGCCGACACCTGCTCGTCGCTGATGGCTATGCCGCGGCGCTGGGCCTCCTGCCACAACAGCTCCTTGTCGATCAGCTCATCCAGGGCCTGGTCGCGCAGGCGCTTGTACAGGGTCGGGTTGCGGATGCTGGTCACCGCGCGGCCCTGGGCCTCCAGGTATTCGCTGAAATAGCGCTCCAGACGCATCATTTCGATCTCCACACCATTGACCCGCGCCGCCGCCACATCGGCCCAGCTTGCCTTGGCCAACACCTGCAACAGGCACAACAACAGAACACGCATGGCAACCTCCGCTCAAGGGCTGTCCGGCAGTGGCCGGTACGGGGCGACTGCGGTGAAGCGCGGCCCGGGCAGGGCCACCGCCACCACATGGGCACCGGCCATGCCCTGGCGGCGACCGGGGCCAAAGCCCAAGGCCGGGGTCAGGCCGGTAGATACATCATGCAGACCTTCCAGCGCGGCAATCAGCTGCTCGCGGCTGGTGTCACGGCCACTACGCTTCAATGCCTCGCTCAACAGGCGCAGGGCGCACAGGGTGTTGACCTGCAACGACGCCTGGCGTGGGTCGAGGCCCTGGCGCTGCTGCAGGCCGGCCAGAGTCGCCAGGCCTTGATCGGTCCAGTCCTCGGGCACGTAGGGATAGGCCAGGAACACCCGTTGCGACCACGACTCGGGCAAGCGCGCCACTGCGCCGGTCACCTGGCTGGAGGCAGCAAACAGGTATGGCTGGCGGCCAGCGGCCTGCAGCACCGAGGCCAATTCGGCAAAGGCCTGGGCGCGGCCGAGGAAGACGATGCCCTGCCCGTCCACCGCCTGGCCAGCAAAGGCCTGGACAGCGGGTGGTGCCCAGCCCAGCTGGAACAGGCGTTCGCGCACTTGCTCGGCCAACGCCGCTTGTTCATTGCCGGCATACACCACGCGCAGGTCGCCCGCTGCCAGGCCTAGTGCCGAACGGGCGTGGCCTGCCAGGCTCAGCAATTGCGCGGGCAAGCCGGGCAACGGATCGAAAATCTGTATGCTGCCGCCGCTGCGTGGGGTGCTGCCAATCAGGGGTACATTCTGTGGTGCGAGCAAGGTTGCCAGGCGTTGGTCGAGCATAGGCACCAATGGCGCGATCAGGGCAAATACCCGCTCCTGCTCCAGCAACTGCTTCAGCGCCCGTTCGGCGCTGGCCGGGTCGAAGCCCGGGTCGAGCACTACCAGTTCCAGGCGTCGCCCGTGGATGCCACCCTGCTGGTTGAGCTGCGCCAGGCCGTCTTCCAGCACCGCACGCACCACCTGCCCGGCCTCGGCCAGCGGGCCAGACGCCGGCAGCAAGGTACCCAGGCGCAGCACACCCTCCTCCACGCCAGGGTCGCGGTCCTGGGCCAGACGCTTGAGGTAGGCCGTGAGGTTGCGCTGGTCGGCCAGGGTCAGTTCGAAGCGTGGCATGGCCGGGTCCAGGCGATTGCCGGCCGGGTCGACGCCTTGCTGAATGGCCCGGGCCAGGCTGCTGTCGGTGTATGCCGGGTAGCGGCGACCGTTGCTTTCGCGTTCGCCTCGGCCTTGCGCCAGGCGCTGCCAGTCGAGGCTGGGTGGGCGCACACCACCTTCGGCACGACCGCGGCCATCGTTGCCGTGGCAGCTGGCGCAGGGCAGCACGCTGGCGGGGACCGTCATGTCGCTGGCGCCGACCCGGGCTTGCAGCTGTGTGTCGCTGCTGGAGACGCCCTCGCGGTAGAGACGTTTGCCGGCTTGTTCATGTTCGGTCAGCTCCAGGGCAAAGGCAGAAAAAAAGGGTGCCATGCCGAGCACGAACGCCAACCAGATCGCAAGCCCTGTGGGAGCGGTCTTCGTGGGAGCGGCCTTGCGTCGCGAAAGGGCTGTGCAGCAGCCCCAGCGATAGTTGCACCAGCCCAGAAAACGGGGAGCGCTGCGCGCTCCTTTCGCGACGCAAGGCCGCTCCCACAAAGACCGCATCCACAAAGGGAGTTCCCAGAGTGGCAGATGCCACAGAGGCCAATGCCGCAGGGATCGCATGATACTCACCGATCTGCCAAAGGCAGGGCCAGCAACTGCATGCGCTGGGCAATCACTGCCGGCGGTGCATCCGGGCGGATCTTGTTCCAGCGCTTGCCGGCCACATCGCCGGCAATCAGTTGTGTCGAATGCTGCTCGGGGCTGGGCAGGAACTGGCCGATACGGCCAAGCACCAGGTCGACGTTGGCCTTGTTACCGGTCAGGAACAACCAGTTGGGCCCATCCACGCCCTGTTTCTCGGCAAACGCCTTGAGCACCTGCGGGGTGTCATTGAGCGGGTCGCTGCTGATCGACACGAAGGTCACCTGGCTGGCCAGCTCTGGCCCCATGGCCTCGCGCACTTCGCGCAACTTGCGGGTAATCAGCGGGCAGGCGTCGGTGCAGTGGGTGAAGATCACGTTGAGCATCACCACCTTGTCCTTGAGCACATCGCTATAGAAGCGCAGCTCGCGGCCGTTCTGGTCCTTGACCACAGTGTCGGTGAACCAGGTCCGCGCATCGCGGGTGCCACCGCCACTTGTCATCGCCTGTGGTGCCGGTTGCGGTTCGGGCGGCTGCGGCGCATGGCCTTCGTGGGCGAACGCCACCGAGGCGAGGATCCACAGGCAGCCACCCAGCACCAGCCAGTCAAAACCGCGCATGCCGACGCGGCGTGAGCTTACCTGGCTCATGGTCGCACCTCGTGATGATCGGCAATGGCCGTGCTCTTGGCATGCACCCGGCGAGCGCCGAGGCGGTTGATTTCGTCAATCAGTACCGCCGGGTCAGTGAACCCGTAGTAGCGCGTCCAGTGCCCACTGCGCCCGTCACCCACCAGGATCAGCGGCGGGTGCTGGCTGAGGTCGGCGCTGAAGCTGCCCAGCCCCTTAAGGGTTTCGCTGATGGCGTACGGCGTGCCGGTCAGCCAGCTCCAGCCCGGCCCCTTCTGGAAGGCCTTGGCGTAGTCCTGCAGGCGCTTGGCGTCGTCACGTTGCGGGTCGACGCTGATCGACACAAGATGAATCTCTTGCCCTACCCGGCCACCCAGTTGCTGCTGGACCTTGCCCATGATCGACGACACCACAGGGCACACTGTGGTGCAGTTGGTGTAGATAAAGCCCATGACCACCAGGTGGTCGCCCACCAGGTCCTTTTCCAGGCGTACCGGCATGCCATCCTGGTTCAGCAGCGATACATCGGCAAAGCGCACGCTGGCCTTTTCCTGGCGCGCCGCTGGCGGCTGTTCGGCGTGGCCGTTGTGGTCGTGGCTGTCATGGGCCAGAACCAGATGACTGGCAAAAGCCAGGCTCAAGGCCAACAGTGTGCAAACATGCTTGGCGTTCATCGCAGATTCCTCACGTCAGTCTCGGAAGCGTTGGACGTTGCGGCCGGCAGGACGCGCAGGCTGGTGTAGTTTTCTTCGGCGAACTTGCGCCCAAGCGACGGCGACTGCACATGCAGGTACCAGGCGCCGGCTTCGGGCAGGGTCAGGGCTGCTTGATAGATGCCCTCGCCCACCTCCTCCAGCTGCAGGTTGCGCGGCATCGACGAAGGCGCCAGGAAGTAGCGCAGGCTCAGGTCGCTCAGGCCCAGGCGCGGCTGGCCGTCGTCGCCGACGATGCGCACCCGGGCGGTAATGGCGCTGTGCTGCGACAGCGGCCGGTCCAGGCCGATGAACTCGGCGTGCGCGCCCTTGCGCCTGCCGGCATTCGGCGCTTCGGCCACGCTGGCGCTGAAGCAGTGGATGATTTGCGGCTGGTTGAGCAGGAAGGCCACGTCGAACTTGCCGGCGGCGGGCATCTTCACCGTCGAGCCATACACGCCAGGCGCCAGCTCGCGCAGGCTACGGTCGACGACGATGACGGCGCGAGCCTGGTGGCCACGGTTGTTGTAGCCGGACATCGGTGCGTTCATGCCTTCGGCATAGAAGTAGGTGGTGTTGTCCACCGGGTTGACCACGAACACCGAATTGTCGTCGCGCGACACCGACAGCCCCTGGGCCAGCGGCAGGTCACCGGCCTGGCGTGGCGCTGCCGGGCCCGCCTCGAAGCCCTGGACGATGGGCGAGCGCCCTTCGCCCAGGCTGGCCAGGTTGATCATGCTCACCTTCGGTGAAGCCAGGCCGCGCACGTAGGCATAACCCTTGGTGAAGGTCAGCTGGTACGGTTCGGCCGCCACGGGGATATGGTGGATCAGCTTGTCGGTACTGGCGTCGATCACCAGGGCCTGGTTCTCCAGGGTATTGAGCACGATGCCGTAGCGGCCATCGCTGCTGAAGCGCATCGGCCCCAGGCCCTGTTCGGCCTGGACGGTGTGGCGCAGCTGGTGGTTGCGGGCATCGAACACCCGCACGCTGCCCTCTTCGCCATCGACCACGTACACCGCCTGGGACAGCGCCGAATAGCTGACTGACAGCGGGTGCGGGCCAACCTTGATGGTTTTGACCAGGCGCATTTCCGGGATGTCGATGACGCTCAGGGTGCCACTGTCGCGGTTACTGACATAGGCATAGTGCGAGTCGGCGCTGAAGGCGATTTCGTGGTGCCCGCTGCCGGTGTTGAAGGTTTTCAGGGTGTTGCGCCCCGGCACATCGATCACGGTTACCCCGCCTTTGGCCGGATCACTGCTGTTGTTGCCCACCCACAACCGGTGCTGGTCCGGCTGCAGGGCCACGCGCAGCGGCTGGTCGCCAGCGTCCAGGTCAGCCACACGGGTGAAAGTTTCGGTGTCGATCACCGAGACCTTGCCGCGCTCGGGAATGGACACGAACACCTGCTTGTCGTCACTGGTGGCGACCCAATCCGCAGGCCGCCCAGGCAGGTCGATGCGGGCCATGGTGCTGGTAACGCCGCCCACCGATACGGTCGGGTCGATCACCGTCAGGCTGGCGTCCTTGTTCATCATCAACAGGAAGTAACTGTTCAGGTCGAGCAATGGCCGGGCGCCGATGCTGCTTTTGAGGAACAGCGCGACACGGGCCTTGCAGCTCTGGTCGCGGTCGCCCTCCGGGGCCGACTGCGTCGGGTCGATCCACGCCCCCGGGGCCATGCCTGACAGCGGCTGGCCACTGACCTGGTCGCTGACCTTGAAACGGATATTGGCGAAGCTGCCTTCCTGCAGCTCGCCCCCGGCCAGCGGCCGGGCCTCGAACTCCACGGTCACGCCGTCCCGGCTGAGCCGGTGCGGGGCCTGCGGATCGGCAGACTCCTGCAACAGCTCGCGCGGATCGCACCAGAGGCTTTCATACGCCACGCCCAGGCCGATCAGCGCTACCCCCAGTACTACCCCCACGTAAGCAAGGCGAGTCTTCTTGTGCATGCTCGCGTTCCCCTTCCTTCACTGCGCCGGGGCCGTTGTTGGCGGCGCTTCATTGGTCACCCGCAAGATCCCCCACAGCCCCGAGAGGTTGCCGTAGGCGGCGTAGTCGCGGAACAGGTAGTCACCCGTCACCGCGTTGGCGCCCCCGGCACTCGGCAGCATGAAGCTGAAGTGCGCCGCCGGCAGCACGCTTTCCTGGGCACCGATGTACATGGCCATCGGGTTGTAGCCGAAGCGCACCGAGCCGATGCCGGGCAGGCTCAGCGGGTAGCCATCAACGTCATTCTTCTCGGCCTGGTAGTTGTGCAGTGGCCACACGTGGCCGTCCAGCTGGTAGACCATGCCGCGGCTCCCACCACTGGGCATCACGATGTGGTTGCGCACGGGCTGCCCAGGCTTGGCGTACAGCACCGGGGTTTGCGGGTCGCCACCGACCAGGGCGTTGGCATAGGCCATGTGGGCGTTGGGCACATCGCCAAAGCCCAGGCCAGCGGCGCGGCCGAATGGCGAGTCGGGGGCCATGCCGAAGCGCAGCCACAGGGGCTCGGTCTTGTAGTTGACCGCCATGTTGCCGTTGTCCTGCGGGTCACCAGCGGCGCCGTTGCCTTCGGCGTTGATGCCCTCTACCGGGCGGCCGTCAGCCCAGCGCATGTTCAGTGCACGCTGCCAGACCGTGACGAAATCGCGGTAGTCCGGCTGGCCGGCGACCTTGACCGTGGCCTGGGCACGGCTAGCGGTGTCCTCGGTCCAGGTGGCGGTCTGCGGCAGGACGCTCATGGCGCCCACCAGGCCTTTCTGCGGCTGCTTGATGAAGTCCGACGGAGTCAGGTTGAGGCCGCCGAACTCGATGGCCGTGGTGTTGATGTTGTCCACCGTGCGGCCCAGTTGCGACACCGGCTTGCCTTCGCGCTCCAGGTGGCCCGCATAGTACTGGTAGGTGCGGGTCGGCCAGGCGCCGCTGGTGCCGGCGCGCGGGGCTACGGTCTGCACCGGGTTCAGGCCGACGTTGGCGCCGTCGGACTTGGTGATGTCGTAGGCCAGCAATTGCGCATGCAGGCCCACGTGGCTGGACGGCCGCATCAGGTTGTTGGCGAAGGCGGTGGCGCCCTCGCTGTCGAAGCGGTCACGCTTGACCACGTTGTGCATCACCGCAGTACTGGGCAGGTCCGGCATTACCAGTGGCAGGCGGTTTTCCAGGGTGATGCTGATGCAGTCGCCGGCATTGGCACGCAGCACCAGCGGCTCCACGGGCACACCCGCCTTGAGCTTGCCGGTGGTCACGTCCAGGTCGGCCTTGCGCACGTACAGGATTGCGGTCGGGTCGTGCAGCGGCGCACTGTGGCCACCGATGGTGAAGGGTTCCCCATCTTCGGGGTCTACCCCACTGGCCAGCGGGATGGCGGTCTTGCGGCTGTTGAACACCAGGGTGCCGCCGCTGGCCTTGAGCGGGCCGCCGACATGCTGGCCGACACCGGCCGGATCGTTGATGCTGACCCCGTTGCGGTTCTCGAGGATGTCGTTGGCCAGTGCCGCGACGATCTCGTAACTGCGCTTGACCGTGGGGCGGCTGCCGATGCCATTGGGGTTGGCCGTGGTTTTCGGGCAGATGCCATCGAAGTTCACGGTGTTGCGCATGGCCACCGGCTGCGGGTTGTTGGGCAGCGGGAACAGGTCGGCACGCTGCGCGGTGTAGTTGCGCATGATGCCCCAGATGCCGTTCCAGTAGCCTTCCAGGGCCGCATCCAGCGAATACAGGTAGTCACCGTTGGCGGCAGCCGAGCTGGAGATCATCGACACAGGTGCCATGAAGCCCAGTTGTTCGGAAATGCCAATCATCTGCGATGACTTCCAGCCCGAGTTGGAGCTGTTGCCGTAGCCGGTACCGTTCTGCAGCCACTTAACGCCATGCAAGGTGACGTTGTGCTCCTCTTCATGGCCGCCGGCGTGCATGCGCAGGCGCACGTTATCACCGGAGTATGTGCGCAGCATCGGGGTAAACGGGTCGCCCGGTTCGCTGCCGGCCTTGTTGATGTGCGGCGGGAACAGCGTGGTACCGCCGGTGGGGCCGACCGCCGAAGTGATCGCCGATGGCGCCAGGTTCAGCGCCGGGATGGCGCGGTCGGTACGGGATTGCAGGGCGTAGCTGAGGTCGCCGGCCAGGCCGTCGGCCTGCATGCCACGCTTGCCGTCCGGGCCTACCTTGTTCGGGTCGAACACACGCAGGGCCAAGGGCTCGTTGCGGTAGTTGACGACAAACATGCCTGGGTCATCCACTGAAATCGCCTGCGGGCAGGGCCGGCTTGGGCAGCCCGGCTTGATGCTGCCGCGTTCCTCGACGATGGCCTCCAGCAGGTTCGACGCCTTGCCGCGCACTGGCGGGTTGATGGCATAGCGGAAGCTGTCGGCGGTGGCCGGGTACGACTGGGCATCGGGGATGCCGTTCGGCCCGGCGCCGACGTAAACACCGGCCTCGTAGGCGTGCTGGAAGTCGCTGTACTCCAGGAAGAACTCGCGGTAGCTGTCGTTCTTGCCGTCGCCATCGTGGTCACCGGTCTGGATCACCGCCTGCCACGAAGTCGGGCCACCGTCCTGGCGCGTGGCCGGGTTGTACAGCTTCTCGCCGGTTTCGGCGTGGTACCAGGTGGAGTTGGCCGGTTCGGCCAGCACGGTGGCGTACAGCCCAAGCTGCTGATGGGTCGACGGGCCAAGGTGGTCGTGGGTGAAGATGGTGCCCAGGCCGCGATCGACGTTGTACACGTTCACCAGCGGATCGGCGAACCAGCGCTGCATGGCCGTGCGTGCGCCCAGCCAGTCGGCCCGGCCGAAGCGGCCGAAATAAGGGTGCTGCCGGGCCTGCGGGCAGGCTGCGGTGCCATCGCGGCTGTCGCCCTGGGTGCAGCCATTGTAGGCACGAATGGCCTGCACCCGCTCGACCACGCTGCCGGGCGAGAGGACGCCGTCTTCGTAGTTCCAGCCGTTGGCCGAGCCGTCGGCGGCGGTCAGGTCCCACTTGGGCAGGTGAATGTGCTGGCCGATCACGTCGGTCGGGGTGCGCACCTGATAGTCGTCCATCTCATAGATGTTCGGGATCAGGTTGGTGTGCTGGTACATGGTGCAGTCGAAGGTGTTCATGCGCATCACCAGCGGCTCTGGCGGGCGCTGCTTGGTGATCACCGGCCAGGCGTCTTCCCACAGGGCGATGATACGGGCTTGCGGGAAGTGGTAGCCGACCTTGTTGTACACCGCGTCGAACTGGATGTTGGCGCCCTTGTAGATGCGCGGGCGGTCGGCGGTGAAAGCCGAGGAACCACGGAAGTTCAGGCCCGACAGGCTCTCGCCGCTGAAGTACTCGCCTACCCCGGAGGACTGGGTCAGGCGTTTGCCCCGGTCATCCATGCACGGTTCGTAGAACGGCGCACCGGCAGTCGGCAAGGCGCCATTGGTGCGGAACGCCTTGGCCACCGGCTCACTGCCGGGGATCAGGGCAAAGCTTGGGTGTTCGGCCAGGGCGTGGAACTGCATGGCCGCCTGCTCGACATCGGTGCCCTCTTCCGGCAGGTAGATCGGCTTGGCCTTGTGTACCACCTTGGTGAAATCGAGTCTGGTGGTGGTGGTTTCGGCTTCACCGCCGGCGGATACGCCGTCCAGCGCGTGGCGCCCCAGGCCACCGTCCCAGCCATCGACCTGGTTCGGGTCGAGATTGGCCCACAGTGCCTTGCCGCTTTCCTTGAGCTGGCGAGCCATTGCCGGGTCGAGCATGTCCAGTGGCGGGGTTGGTGGGCGGTTGCCCACGCTGCTTTCCATGCCGCCGATCCAGAACGGATAGCCAGGATTCTTCAAGGTGCCGTCGGCGTTGCGGTTGGCGTCGCTGCGGTCGACCAGCGCCAGCGAGCCGATGGCCTTGCGAACCGGCGCCTGGTTGGCTGGCTCGTCATCCTCTTCTTCGGGCTCGTCGTCATCATCATTGGCGGCAACCAGCGCTTCGGACAGCTTCGGTACAACTACCACCTTGCCTGGCATCGGCGCCATGGCCTTGCCGGGCAGTGGCACGATGGCCGGGATCGGCGTGCCGGCAACGATCTCGCCATCGGGCAGGGCCCGCGCGCCAACCGCCGGCTTGCCGCTGCGCAGGGCGAAAGGGGTGCTGTGGAAGCCATTCTCGCCCTGCCCGCTCACCTCCAGGCGGGTGCCTTCCTCGAACACGTCGTGCACCCGCCACATGGCCCACATGCCCTGGGCGAAGTGCGGGTAGAAGTGGCAATGGTAAATGGCATCGCCCGCCACCCGGTTGCGGTTGCCCGAACCGCCGTTAGCGATTTCGTAGGTGTAGCCGACCCCCGCGCCGATGCCCTGGGCATCGATGTAGTCGGAATTGTCGTCATTGGGGTTGAACAGCCACTGGTGGCCATGCAGATGGAAGATGTGCTGTTCATGGCCGTTGTGGGTGTTGCGGAACTTGGTGAAGTCACCGATGTAGCTGTGGTGCACGTTGGCCGGTTCCGCCGGAAACAGGGCCATGCTGGCCTTGACCCCGACGGCGCTGGCCGGTGGCACTTCACCAGGACGGATGTGCTCCAGGCCGACGTTGGCCGGCACGTCCACCAGGGTACCGACGTCACCGACCGTGTGCGCACTGAGGAAGAACTCCTCATAGGCGCACGACAGGCAGTCGTGCATCGGCCCCACACCCAGGCGGTTGGCCACCACTTCGGCGCCCATACCACCAGAGCCGTAGTTGATCATGAACGAATCACGGGTGGGTTCCAGTACATGGCCCATCACCGGGTCGGCCCAGTAGCCAGGGAACGCCTGGGTACCGGCGACCTCGTCGGCGAACTGCGAGGCGAAATCACGAAACGCCTCCAGGCGGTTGGGCAGCGCCGGGTTGCGCTTGCCCAGGCTTTCCAGCGGGTAGGTAGACTTGGGGAAACTGCCATCCGGGTTGGGCCCCATGACGATGGCGTCGGTTTCGCTGTTGATGATTTCGTTGCCATTGACCATGGCAATGATCGGTTTGCCGGCCTTGCCTTCGGCGATCCAGGGCTGCGTTTGCGGGTAGCGGGCCTCGTAGTCGATCACCGGCTGGCCGGTGGCGGTACGGCCGGTGGTGGCCAGGCGCATTTCTTCTTCGGTAAGGGTATTGCGGTAGGTGCGCCCGCCCTTGGGCACCACCACTACCTGGCCGAACAGGCCGTTGGCAACGTTGCCTGCCGTGCCCTCGCCGCCGAAGGTGGCGGCTTTGCTGGTAGCGGCGAAGGCGCCTTCGCGCTCTGCGTACAGCGTGTAGCTGCGGGTGCTGCCAGGGCTGACGAAGAAGTTGCCGTTACGCCCGGTGTAGGCAGAAATATCGGCGATGCTGTTGACCGCCTGCATACCGTTGACCTGGAAGCCGACCATGCGCTCGGCCACCTGTTCGTCGGCGACGAAGCCTTCAGCGGCTTCATTTTCCAGTTCCAGCCCCTCCTCTTCGCCCTCGGGCTCTGCAGCCTCAATGCCGTGCTTGTTGGGGTTGGCCTGGTAGTCAAGCAGGTTGGTCAGGTTGACCGTCAGGCAGTCACCGGCGGCCACCCGCAGCACGATGGGCCGGGGGCGCTTGTCCGGGCGCAGGGTGACCTTGCCCGGTACCGCCGCCCCACCGATGCTGAGGGGGACCAGCTTGTCGTCCACCACATCCTCGCGCAGGGCGAACATCATGCCGTTGGCGTTTTGTGCGCCAAGGCGGTTGAACATCAGCGGCTGGTCCAGCGCCACCACGTTGGCGACCAAGGTGCGCTGGCACTGCACGGCCGCTTCGCTGGCCGCTGCCCAGCCGAGCAAGGCCAGAGCGAGTGATGACAGAATGGGGCCTTTCAGTGGCGTAGGCATGCCGCACCTCCGGGACACAGGATCTCTGCGTGGAGCTGGAGCAAGGTATATGCCAGAAGATAATCTATTTGAATTTCATGAGGTTACACTAGCAAACGGAACAGATTGGGGAGGATCCCCCAACGATTTCCCCCGAATCGGGGAGTGAGGATTGCCGGTGCCAGATGGCGCTGCTCCTACATTTTCGACCACGTCGATTTCAAGCCATGTCGGCCAGACCCACCACGAAACCTTGCTAGAGTGGGCAATATCGCCACCAAGCAAAAATGCAGAATCCCCCTGCATATTTGTCGATTGTGCAAGGCAAATTCGCATGACAGGATCCTGCGATCCTCCAGCGAACTCCAGACTTCACTTGGAAAATCAATAACAAAGCAGGGAGAACGCAATGACTGCGCACGCTCATACCTCGGCAACCGACCACGTGCTGGCCGAGGTCCGCAACCAGATCGGCCACCTGACCCTGAACCGCCCCGCCGGTCTCAATGCCCTGACCCTGGACATGGTCCGCAGCCTGCGCCAGCACCTCGACCTGTGGGCCGAAGACCCGCAAGTGCACGCCGTGGTACTACGTGGTGAAGGCCCCAAGGGCTTCTGCGCCGGTGGCGATATCCGCTCGCTGCACGACAGCTTCAAGGCCGGCGAAACGCTGCATGAAACCTTCTTCGTCGAGGAATACGCCCTCGACCTGGCCATCCACCGCTACCACAAGCCAGTGTTGGTGCTGATGGACGGCTTCACCCTTGGTGGAGGCATGGGCCTGGCGCAGGGCTGCGACCTGCGCGTGGTCACCGAGCGCAGCCGCCTGGGCATGCCCGAAGTGGGGATCGGCTACTTCCCGGATGTTGGCGGTAGTTACTTCCTGTCGCGCATCCCCGGCGAGCTGGGCATCTATCTGGGCGTCAGCGGCACCCAGATCCAGGCTGCCGATGCGCTGTACTGTGGCCTGGCCGACTGGTACCTGGCCAGCGACCAGCTGGCAGCCCTCGACAAGGGCCTGGACCAGCTGCGTTTTGGCGACCACCCACTCAAGGACCTGCAAAACCTGCTGGCCACGCTCGGTACCCAGGTGCTCGACGACGCGCCGCTGGAAAAACTGCGCCCGGTCATCGACCACTTCTTCGCCCTGCCCGACGTGCCCGCCATCGTCGAGCAACTGCGTGCGGTGAGCATTGGCGACAGCCACGCCTGGGCCGTAGCCACCGCCGACCAGCTGGAAAGCCGCTCGCCGCTCGCCATGGCGGTTACTCTGGAGATGCTGCGCCGGGGTCGCCACCTGAGCCTTGACGACTGCTTTGCCATGGAGCTGCACCTGGACCGCCAGTGGTTCCAGCACGGCGACATCATCGAAGGCGTGCGCGCGCTGATCATCGACAAGGACAAGCAGCCACGCTGGAACCCGCCGACCCTGGCTGCACTGCAACGCCAGCGGGTCGACCAATTCTTCGAAGGCCTGTGAGCCCGGGAGTACACAGATGCAAGACCTGGAACTGAGCGAAGAACAGATCATGATCCGCGACATGGCCCGGGACTTTGCCCGTGGCGAGATCGCCCCGCATGCCCAGGCCTGGGAAAAGGCCGGCTGGATCGACGATGGCGTAGTGCGCAAGATGGGCGAACTGGGCCTGCTGGGCATGGTGGTGCCGGAAGACTTCGGCGGCAGCTACACCGACTACGTTGCCTACGCCCTGGCGGTGGAAGAAATCGCCGCCGGTTGCGGCGCCACCGGCGCGATGATGAGCATCCACAACTCGGTGGGCTGCGGCCCGCTGCTGGCCTACGGTACGCCCGAACAGCAACAGCAGTGGCTACCACGCCTGGCCACTGGAGAGGTGATCGGCTGCTTCTGCCTGACCGAGCCACAGGCCGGTTCCGAGGCGCACAACCTGCGCACCCGCGCCGAACTGGTGGATGGCCAGTGGGTGATCAACGGCGCCAAGCAGTTCGTCAGCAACGCCCGCCGCGCCGGGTTGGCAATCGTCTTCGCGGTGACCGATCCGGAGCTGGGCAAGAAAGGCCTGTCGGCGTTCCTGGTGCCCACCGACAACCCAGGCTTCAAGGTCGATCGCAGCGAACACAAGATGGGCATCCGCGCCTCCGACACCTGCGCGGTCACCTTCGACAACTGCCGCATCCCCGCCGCCAACATCCTCGGTGAGCGTGGCAAGGGCCTGGCCATCGCCCTGTCCAACCTCGAGGGCGGCCGTATCGGCATTGCGGCCCAGGCGTTAGGCATTGCCCGCGCTGCGTTCGAGGCTGCGTTGGCCTACTCGCGCGATCGGGTGCAGTTCGGCAAGCCGATCAACGAGCACCAGAGCATCGCCAATCTGCTGGCCGACATGCAGGTGCAGGTGAATGCCGCGCGCTTGCTGATCCTGCATGCCGCACGCCTGCGCAGCGCCGGCAAGCCCTGCCTTTCAGAGGCCTCGCAGGCCAAGCTGTTCGCTTCGGAAATGGCCGAGCGGGTATGTTCGATGGCGATCCAGGTGCATGGCGGGTATGGCTACCTGGAGGATTACCCGGTGGAGCGCTATTACCGCGATGCGCGAATCACGCAGATCTATGAAGGGTCGAGCGAGATCCAGCGGATGCTGATCGCGCGGGAATTGAAGCACTACCCGCTGTAGGCGCAGCCTTGCGCTGCGAAGAGGGCCGCCATGCGGCCCTTTCGCGACACAAGGCCGCTCCTGCAAGGGCCAGCGTTAACCGCCCCACACTCGGCTATCGCCAATACCGCGAATCATCCACCACCCTGGCATGCCCCTCGAACAGTGCCGGCAGCTGCTCCTTGAGGTAATCGATCCAGGTGCGCACCTTGGCATCCAGGTAATGCCGTGACGGGTAGATCGCATACAGCGCACTCTCGCGCAGGCGATACGGCGCCAGCAACCGGCACAACCGCCCCTGCCCGATCGCCTGGCTGGCGGTATAGAACGGCAGCAGGCCAATGCCCATGCCCAGCTCGCTGGCCACCAGCATGGCGTCGGCGACGTTGGTGGAAAAACTGTCGCTCGGCGCGATCACACACTGGTCCACTCCTTGCGGGAACACCCAGTCACCTTCGTACATCGGATAAGCCATGCGCAGGCAACGATGCTGGTGCAGGTCTTCCGGGCGCTCTGGCACGCCGTGGGCCTCCAGGTAGCTCGGCGCCGCGCAGGGGATGCTGAAAATGTTGCCCAGCGGCACGGCGATCAACTGCGAATCCGGCAACGCCCCGTCCACGGTAATCACCACGTCATGCCCTTCGGCCAGCGGGTCGGGGTTGCGCTGGGACAGGGTCAGCTCGATCACCACCTCCGGGCACAATGCGTTGTAGCCGGCCACCAGCGGCATCAGCAACAGGCCCAAGCCGTGCGGGCAATGCAAGCGCAGGTGGCCGCGGGGCGTGAGGTGCGCACCACGGGCTTCGCCCACCGCCTCTTCGGTCAGCAACATGATCTGCCGCGAGCGCTCGAGAAACCGCTCGCCCGCCTCGCTCATGCGCAAACGCCGCGTGGTGCGGTGCAGCAGGCGGGTTTGCAGCTGGTTTTCCAGCTCGGCAACGATGCGCGAAACCTGCGCCGCAGAAATGTCCAAGGCATTTGCGGCCGCAGCGAAGCTGCCACATTCCACCACACGGGCGAAGGTACGCATGGCATGCAGCATGTCCATGAAGGTGTGCTCCTTGTTCGGTCTTATTCTTGCGTTACAGGCAGGAATCTATCACGGGTTAGCCCATTTATTGTGGATAGCCAATGAATGGATCATTAGCCATACATTGAAAAAAGGAGCCTGCCATGAACCGTTCGATCGCTGTCCTTGCCGTTGCTGCTACCCTCGCCTCGTTCGGTGCCTTTGCCGACGCCGGCACCAGCCAGCCGGTCAGCAGCAGCAACTACGAATACGGCATGCCGCTGGACGTGGCCAAAGTCATCTCCATCACCCCGCCCAGCAATGCCGCCGACTGCCAGGTTGGCACCGCGCACATGGTGTATGTCGACCACCAGGGCCAGAAACGCGAAATCGATTACCGGGAGATGGGCAACTGCTCGCAGCAGTGAGTCAGGCCAGTACCCCGGTGATCCAGCCGACCTGCTGCTTGAAATCGTCGATTTTCGCCTGAGGCACGGCATCGCGGGCCCGCTCGAAATTGGCCAGGGTCTGCTGCTTCTGCCGCAGCATGCGCCGCCACTTGACCGTGAACGCCTCGCTTTTCTCCTGCAACAGCACCGGGCCGAAGTACAGCTGTTCAGCGGTGTACGCCGCCCCGCCCGGCTCGGCGACGATGATCTCGTAGTCGAAGCGGTTTTCCCGCAGCAGTTCTTCGCCGACGATCCGGTAACCATTGCCCATCAGCCACTGGCGCAGTTCGCGCTCAGCGCCATTGGGCTGCAGCACCAGGCGTGTGACGCCAGCCAGGCGCTGCTTGCCGGCCTCGAGGATCTCGCACATGGTGTCACCACCCATGCCGCAGATGCTGATCACCGAAATGCGATCTTCCGGCTCGACAGCTGCCAGGCCATCGGCCAGTCGCACGCTGACCCGGCCCTCCAGCCCGTTCCTGCGCACGTTGCGCTGGGCCGAGGCGAACGGCGTCTGCGCCACCTCGCCCGCTACCGCCCCTTCCAGCACGCCGCGCAGCATCAAGGCCACCGGCAGATAGCCATGGTCCGAGCCGATGTCGGCCAGGCGCGCGCCTTGCGGCACTTGTGCAGCCACGCGCTCCAGGCGCCTGGACAATGTCTGTTCGTTCAACGTAAACCCCTGCTTTGCAATCGGCCGCGATTCTGACGGCGAACGCCGCGCATTTCAAACACCGGGGCGCCCTCGACCGGGCCGGCGCGCTCGCGTAGGCTTGCCGCTTTCCTTCCGTTGCAAGGCAAGACACACCATGGCACATGCAGACATCATCTACACCCCGGACCCGGACGCCGAGTCGATTTCCTCCGACGTCGCCGAATACAACGGCGTGCTGGTCACCACGCAGATTCCGACCCACGCTGATGGCAGCCTGGAACTGGGCGACATCGTCGCGCAGAGCGAATGCACCCTGCAGGCGCTGAAAGTGGCGCTGGAGAAGGCCGGCAGCGGCATGGACCGCGTGCTGCACCTGACCATCTACCTCATCGACATGGCCGACCGTGCGGCGTTCAACGAGGTGTACCAGCGCTTCTTCAGCAAGCCCTGGCCGGTACGCGCCGCCGTGGGTGTGGCTGCACTGGCGTTCGAAGGCATGCGCGTGGAAGTGACCGCAATGGCCGCCAAGCGCTGATTTTCGCGCAATACGCAATCCTGTAGGAGCGGCCTTGTGTCGCGATTGGGGTGCGCAGCGCCCCCAGATTCTCAGCTCCGCAGCAGGTATTGCCGGGGCCGCGTTGCGGCCCTTCGCGACACAAGGCCGCTCCTACAAGCACCCCGATGATGCCGCCAGCCCGTTTCGCCGCTACAATGCCCGCCTAAACCGTGACAGCCCGAACCTATAACGACATGTCCCTTCCAAAGAATCACCTGGAACTGCTCAGCCCTGCCCGTGACGTGGCCATCGCCCGTGAAGCGATCCTGCACGGCGCCGACGCCATCTACATCGGTGGCCCGAGCTTCGGCGCGCGCCATAACGCCTGCAACGAAGTCAGCGATATCGCCGAACTGGTCGAGTTCGCCCATCGTTACCATGCACGCGTGTTCACCACCATCAACACCATCCTCCATGACAACGAGCTGGAGCCCGCGCGCAAGCTGATCCACCAGCTGTACGACGCCGGTGTCGACGCGCTGATCGTGCAGGACCTGGGGGTGATGGAGCTGGACATCCCGCCGATCGAGCTGCACGCCAGTACCCAGACCGACATCCGCACACTGGCGCGGGCCAAGTTCCTCGACCAGGCCGGCTTCTCCCAACTGGTGCTGGCCCGAGAGCTGAACCTGCAGCAAATCCGCGCCATCGCCGCCGAAACCGACGCCGCCATCGAGTTCTTCATCCACGGTGCGCTGTGCGTGGCCTTCTCCGGCCAGTGCAACATCTCCCATGCGCAGACCGGCCGCAGCGCCAACCGTGGCGACTGCTCGCAAGCCTGCCGCCTGCCTTACACCCTGAAGGATGACCAGGGCCGCGTGGTAGCGTTCGAGAAGCATCTGCTGTCGATGAAGGACAACAACCAGACCGCCAACCTGGCTGACCTGGTCGATGCCGGCGTGCGCTCGTTCAAGATCGAAGGCCGCTACAAAGACGTGGCCTATGTGAAGAACATCACTGCCCACTACCGCAAGGAACTCGACGCCATCCTCGAAGGCCGCCCGGAGCTGGCCCGCGCCTCCAGCGGCCGCACCGAGCACTTCTTCGTGCCTGACCCGGACAAGACTTTCCACCGCGGCAGCACCGACTACTTCGTCACCGACCGCAAGGTCGACATTGGCGCCTTCGACTCGCCAACCTTCACCGGCCTGCCGGTGGGCGTGGTGGAAAAGGTCGGCAAACGTGACATGCAAGTGGTCACCGAGGTGCCGCTGACCAACGGCGACGGCCTGAATGTGCTGGTCAAGCGTGAAGTGGTGGGCTTTCGCGCCAACATCGCCGAACCGCGTGGCGAGTTCGAAGAAGATGGCGAGAAGCGCTACCGCTACCGCGTCGAGCCCAACGAAATGCCCGAAGGCCTGCACAAGCTGCGGCCCAACCACCCGCTGTCGCGCAACCTCGACCACAACTGGCAACAGGCCCTGCAACGCACTTCGGCCGAGCGCCGCGTCGGTGTGCAATGGCATGCGGTACTGCGCGAGCAACGCCTGGCGCTGACGGTCACCAGCGAGGAAGGCGTGAGCGCGCAAGTGGCACTGAACGGCCCGTTCGGCCCGGCCAACAAGCCGCAGCAGGCGCTGGACCAACTGCACGACCTGCTCGGCCAACTGGGTACCACCATGTACCACGCCGACAGCATCGAGCTGGACGCCCCGCAGGCGTACTTCATCCCCAACTCGCAGCTCAAGGCCCTGCGCCGCGAAGCCATCGAGGCGCTGACTGAAGCACGGGTGCAGGCACACCCGCGTGGCGGGCGCAAGGCCGAGACCACGCCGCCGCCGGTCTACCCGGAGTCGCACCTGTCGTTCCTGGCCAACGTGTACAACCAGAAGGCCCGCGACTTCTACCACCGCCATGGTGTGCAGCTGATCGACGCGGCCTACGAGGCCCATGAAGAGCACGGCGAAGTACCGGTGATGATCACCAAGCACTGCCTGCGCTTCTCCTTCAACCTGTGCCCCAAGCAGGCCAAGGGCGTGACCGGCGTGCGCACCAAGGTCGCGCCGATGCAGCTGATTCAGGGTGATGAAGTGCTGACCCTGAAGTTCGACTGCAAGCCCTGCGAAATGCATGTGATCGGCAAGATGAAAAGCCACATCATCGACCTGCCGACCCCGGGCAGCGCGGTGGCCCAGGTGGTGGGGCACATCAGCCCGGAAGACCTGCTGAAGACCATTCCCCGCGGGCCGCATTGATCGGTAGCCTGTAGGGGCTTCTTCGCGGGCATGCCCGCCCCCACAGGAACTGCGCGTACCTGTGGGAGCAGGTTTACCCGCGAACACCGGCGTAGCCGGTGCCATCCACTGCTCAGCGAATCTGATGCTTATGCAGCAACCGATAGAAAGTCGGCCGCGAAATACCCAGCACCTTGGCCGCCACGCTCAGGTTGTCACTGTGCCGGCTAAGGACATCGCACAGCGCCTGGCGCTCGGCCCGGTGCTTGTACTCCTCCAGCGTGCCCAACGGTTGCTGCACCTGGTCGAGGGTCTGCAACCCCAGGTCCTGCGCCTCGATCTGCCGGCCTTCGGCCAGCACCAGCCCGCGCCGTACACGGTTGGCCAACTCACGGACATTGCCCGGCCAGTCATGCCGGCCCATGGCCGCCAAGGCATGGTCGCTGAACGAGCGCGGTCGGCGCCCGGTTTCCAGGCTATAGAAATGGGCAAAATGACTGGCCAGCATGGATAGGTCGCCATGCCGGTCGCGCAAAGGCGCGGTCACTACCTGCAACACGTTCAGGCGGTAATACAGGTCTTCGCGAAAGCGCCCTTGTTCGATGGCCCTTTCCAGGTCCACGTGGGTAGCCGCCAACACCCGCACATCCACCGGGATCGGCTGGCTGCCACCCACGCGTTCGATGTGCTTTTCCTGCAGAAAGCGCAGCAGGTTGGCCTGCAACTCCAACGGCAGGTCGCCGATTTCATCGAGGAACAACGTGCCACCATGGGCCGCTTCGATGCGCCCGGCCTTGCGCTGGTGAGCACCGGTGAAAGCGCCCTTTTCATGGCCGAACAGCTCGGACTGGATCAGGTGCTCGGGGATCGCCCCGCAGTTGATGGCAATGAACGGCTGCTCGCTGCGCTGCGACTGACGGTGCAGGGTGCGCGCCACCAGTTCTTTGCCAGTGCCGCTTTCGCCGCGGATCAGCACCGGCGATTCGGTGGGCGCCAGCTTGCCCAGCAGCTTGCGCAGCTCGCGGATCGGGCGGCTGTCGCCAAGCAACTCGTGGCTCGCTTCCTCCACCCTCGCCGCCCCTTGGCCTCGCAGGCGCGCCATGCCGAAGGCCCGGCCCAGGGTGACGTGCACGCGAGAAACGTCGAACGGCAAGGTGTGGAAGTCGAAGAACCATTCGCAGACAAAATCACCGACCGCCGGCATGCGCAGCTGTTCGGCACTGAGCACGGCAATCCATTCGGTGTTGCTGCGCTTGATCAAGTCCTTGACCCCGTCCGGGCGCCTCAGGTGCGACGCCTGCAAGCGCAGCAGGCCCACATCGCAAGGATGATCCAGCGCGGCACCGAGCATGCAACTGTCCACATCCCAGCCTGCGCTGCGCAAGCCAGGCAACAAACGGTGGCAGTCATCGCAGGGGTCGACGATGAGCAAACGGCGTTGGGCGGCAGGCTGCTGCATGATCAATCCTTGGCGTCAGTTTTCGGTTTTTCGAAAAAAAACAGTAAGTTGAGGCGCCCGATTAACAGTAGCAACGAAGTTGACGGTTCCCAGTACCGTCGGTCTGCCGAATCATTTTTTTACAATGCGTGACGGGAATTTTCGCACTTTATCGACATCACATGGCGGCGAGGGCAAGAACGGATTCGACCCCGGCAAAATTTTTTACAACCAATATGTGACTTGCCCCCGGACAACGAGCATCAGTACACATAACCCCGCGCTGCACTTCGCGATAACCGAGGCGACTTTGAAGCAACGCGGACCTCACTTCGATGTTTGGGACCATAGAGAGACCGAACCATGAATGCCCCGCTCCGTGTCAACGAAGCACTGCTGATTGCCGACCACGCCTTCGAACCTTTCCAGTGCGTAGCCTGGGATGCACCCAACGGTACTGGTGAGCTGAGCCTGGCAGTGATCGACCGGACCAGCACCCGCATCGGCAGCAAGCAAGTGTCCTCGCGTATCTACTCCGACCCGGCCCAGTGGGCCAGTCTGATCGAGGAAGTGCGCGCCGAACTGTGCGAAAAAGGTTACGACCTGCAACCGTGGTCGATGCCGAAATAATATCGGCCGGCAAATCAAGTGCGTGCACCGCCACGCACTTGTTCAACTTCAACATTGCTGTTCTGGCAACTTTTCTTATTGCGACATAGTGTCGCGCATACACTCTTCAATCCATCACCTTGAACTGCTGCAAGTGCTGGTAATCCGCCTGCAGTTGCTCTGCCAGACGCTGCGCGCGCCCCAGACGCACCGGCGCAAGTTCCATATCAACCAACAATGTGGCGCAAGGCATCGGTTGCACGCTGTTCCAGTGCTGCAGACGACCGTCGGTAAATACCAGGCAGCGCACCGCTTCCTGCGGGTGGGCCCGTTGACGCGCCAATAACCAGTGCCGGGCCTGTTCCAGCGCAGCGATCAATGGCGTCCCGCCACCTGCGCCCAGGGCCTGCAACCAGGGCTGCAAGGCGGCCGATGCCTTCAGCCCGTGGCGCTGCCACTGCGGTGTGCGGCCGCTTGCGGTGAGCAAGGCCAAACGGGCGCGCTGCCGATAAGCCTGGTCGAACAGTGTCGCCAGCAACCCTTTGGTTTGTGCCAGTGCCTGATGCCGTCGCGTCGAGGCGGAGGCATCGACGATCACCAGCCACAACTCTGCGGGTTGACCCTGGCGTTGTTGCCAGCACAGGTCATGGCGCTGACGTGGGCGCCCCTTGAGCAAAGTCGGCAGCCAGGCCACGCGGCCAGTCGCTGCATTGCGCGCGCGGCCACGGCTGGCACCGTACTGCTTGCCTGCGCCCGCCTTGGCATCCGCCCCTGTGGCATTGGGTTGGGGGATGCTCAGGGCTTTTTTGCCCAGTTCGGCACCTCGCGACGGGCGCCGCCAGCCACGGGCTGCGCCGGTAGCGCCCCCCAGTTGCCCTGCCCGCCCTGATCGCCAGGGTTGCTGGCACCTTGCTGACCGGGCTGTTGCTCGGGCTGCGACGGTGGATTGGCCTGAGGCGTGATGCGGCGGCGATGACGCAAGGCGAACTCGGCCACTGCTTCGACATCCCGTTCTTCGATAGTGGCGCCACCGCGCCAGGCGCAATGCGCACGGGCAGCGCGCAACCACACCAGGTCGGCACGCAGGCCATCCACTCCGGCGGCGTAGCAGCGCTCGGTGATCCAGGCCAGCGCCTGGTCGTCCAGGGCAATGCCAGCCAGTGCGTGGCGCGCCGCCTGGCAGCGCTCGCGCAGTTGCCCCTGTGCCCCGGCCCATTGCGCACAGAACGCCTGCGGGTCGCTGTCGAAGGCCAGGCGGCGGCGAATGATCTGTTGCCGAGCCTCGGGCTCGGGCAAGCCTTCCAGGGCCACATTCAGGCCAAAGCGGTCGAGCAACTGGGGGCGCAACTCGCCCTCTTCCGGGTTCATGGTGCCGATCAGCACGAAACGGGCACTGTGCCGGTGCGAGATGCCATCTCGCTCGATGCGGTTGGTACCGCTGGCGGCCACATCGAGCAGCAGGTCGACCAGGGTATCGGGTAGCAGGTTGACCTCATCGACGTACAGCACGCCACCATCGGCCTGGGCCAGCACGCCCGGGGAAAACTGCGCCTTGCCCTGCCCCAGTGCGGCATCCAGGTCGAGGGTGCCGACCAACCGTTCTTCGCTGGCGCCCAGTGGCAAGGTGACGAACGGGCCCTCGCCGAGCAGATCGGCCAGGCCTCGGGCCAGGGTACTCTTGGCCATGCCACGCGGCCCCTCGATCAGCACGCCGCCGATCTTCGGATCGATGGCGGTCAGGCACAGGGCCAGCTTCAGGTCGTCGGCACCGACCACGGCAGCCAGCGGAAATTGTAAGGGTTCACTCATTTCAAGCCTGTTCCTCGCCGTCGAGCAGTTGTTCCTCAAGGGCTTCGCGGTAGTCGCCCGGTGCCTGCCACAGGCCGCGCTGCTGGGCCTCCAGCAAACGCTCGGTAAGGTCGCGCAGGGCCTCAGGATTGTGCTCGCGCATGAAATCGCGGGTCGCCGGGTCGAGCACATAGGCATCGGCCAGCGCCTGGTAATGATGATCGTCGATCAGATGCGTGGTGGCATCGAAGGCGAACAGGTTGTCGACTGTCGCCGCCATCTCGAAGGCACCTTTGTAGCCATGGCGCTTGACCCCGTCGATCCACTTCGGGTTCAGCGCCCGGGCGCGAATGACCCGGTTAAGCTCTTCCTTGAGGGTACGGATGCGTGGCCGGTCGGCCTGGCTATGGTCGCCGTGGTAGCTGGCCACTGCCGAACCGGACAAGGTTTCCGACGCCGCCAGCATGCCACCCTGAAACTGGTAGTAGTCGTTGGAATCGAGCAGGTCGTGCTCGTGGTTGTCCTGGTTCTGCAGCACCGCCTGCACCTTGGCCAGGCGCTGTGCGAACTGGGCGCGCGCCGGGGTACCCTCGTCACTGGCGCCGTAGGCATAGCCACCATGGTTGAGGTAGACCTCGGCCAGGTCGTCGCGACTGTGCCACAGGCGCCCGTCGATGGCGTTCTGCACCCCGGCGCCGTAGGCCCCGGGCTTGGCACCGAACACCCGCCAGCCGGCCTGACGAGCGGCCTGCCCGGCGTCCACGCCCTGCGCCTGCAGCGCGGCCCGCTCGCTACGCACGCGGGCAGCCAAGGGGTTGAGATCGTCGGGTTCGTCCAGTGCGGCCACGGCCTGCACTGCGGCATCGAACAGGCGGATCAGGTTGCCGAAGGCATCACGGAAAAAGCCGGAAACGCGCAGGGTCACGTCCACCCGTGGGCGGTCTAGCAGGCTCAATGGCAGGATTTCGAAATCGTCGACCCGCTGGCTGCCGGTGGCCCACACCGGTCGCACGCCCATCAGTGCCATGGCCTGGGCGATGTCGTCGCCGCCGGTACGCATGGTTGCGGTGCCCCACACCGACAGGCCGAGCTGGCGCAGGTGATCGCCGTGGTCCTGCAGGTGGCGCTCGAGGATCAGGTTGGCCGAGGCGAAGCCCAGGCGCCAGGCCGTAGTAGTGGGCAGGTTGCGCACGTCCACGGTATAGAAGTTGCGCCCGGTGGGCAGCACGTCCAGGCGCCCACGGCTGGGCGCGCCACTGGGGCCAGCGGGTACGAAACGCCCGGCCAGCGCCGCCAGCAGGCCATTCATTTCGGCGCTGCCGCAGGCGTCAAGGCTGGGGGCTACCGCTTCGCGCAGGGCCTGAACCACGTCGCGCACCGGCTGCCATTCGCTCAGGGCAGGTAAGCATTCGGTTCCGCCCAGCGCCTGGTCGATTACCTGCAGCGCCAACAGTTCGAGGCGCTCGCGGGTATCGCCACAGGTGCGCCAGGGCTCGCTGCTGATGGCCTGCAACTGCTCAGGGCGCGCGCCCTGCCACGGCAGGCCAAGTTCGCAATCGAGTGGGTCAAAGCCCGGCACCAGCGCCTTGGCCAGGGCCCGCAGCAGGCTGGCATTGCCGCCGCGACCGTCGCCACGCTCGACCCGCAACAGCGCCAGCAAGGTATCCAGGCGCAGCCGGCCCTCAGGCGCTTGACCGAACACATGCAGGCCATCGCGAATCTGCGATTCCTTCAGGTCACACAGGTAGGTATCCAGGCGTGGCAGCCACACGGCGGCATCGTCCAGCTGCCCTTCGAGCTGCAGTTCACGGTCGATGTGGTTGGCCTTGACCAGTTCGAGAATGTCGCGCTGCAACTCGCGGGCCCGCCGCGGATCGAGCAGCTGTGCTTCGTAGAATTCGTCGGCCAATTGCTCCAGGTGGCGCAACGGGCCGTAGGTTTCGGCACGGGTCAGCGGCGGCATCAGGTGGTCGATGATCACCGCCTGGGTACGGCGCTTGGCCTGGGCCCCCTCGCCCGGGTCGTTGACGATGAACGGGTAGATGTTGGGCAGCGGGCCGAGCAAGGCGTCTGGCCAGCACTGCGCCGACAACCCGACGCCCTTGCCGGGTAGCCATTCGAGGTTGCCGTGCTTGCCGACATGGATCACCGCATCGGCGGCAAAGGCATGGCGCAGCCAGAAGTAAAATGCCAGGTAGCCATGCGGCGGCACCAGGTCAGGGTCGTGGTACACCGCGCTGGGGTCCACCTGGTAGCCCCGTGCCGGCTGAATGCCGACGAAAGTCAAGCCAAAACGCAGGCCGGCAACCATCAGCCGGCCACTGCGGTACATCGGGTCCTGTTGCGGCGGCCCCCAGCGCTCCAGCACCGCCTGGCGGTTGGCCTCAGGCAGGCGCTCGAAGGCACCCTGGTAGTCAGCCAGGCTCAGGCTCTGCGCGCAGGGGCGCAGGTCCAGCTGGTCGAGGTCATTGGTCACGCCGCCGAGCAACTGGTGGATCAGTTGTGTGCCACTGCCCGGCAAGTCGGCCAGCGGGTAGCCTTCGGCCTGCAGGGCCTTGAGGATGTTCAGCGCGGCCGCTGGCGTGTCCAGGCCAACGCCGTTACCAATGCGGCCATCCCGGGTCGGGTAGTTGGCCAGCACCAGGGCCACGCGCTTCTGGGCATTCGGCAGGCGCGCCAGCTCGACCCAGCGGCGCGCCAGTTCGGCAACAAAGTCCATGCGCTCGGGGTGGGCACGGTAGCAGACCACGTCGGACTGGCTGCGCTCGCTACGCCAGGCCATGTCCTTGAAACTGACCGGGCGGGTAATGATGCGCCCGTCCAGTTCGGGCAAGGCAATGTGCATGGCCAGGTCACGCGCACCCAGGCCCTGCTCGCTGGCTTCCCAGCCGGGCTGGTTGTCTTGTGCGCAGATGGCCTGCAGTACCGGAATGTCACGACGGAACGGGCGCAGGTTGGGGCGCTCGGGGCTGGACAGGGCAAAGCCGGTGGTGTTGACCAGCACTTCGGCCCCCACCTCGTCCAGCCAGGCTTCGACCTGCTCCAGGCAGGCGCTTTCCTTGAGGCTGGCCACGGCGATCGGCAATGGGTTGAGCCCGGCCGCCTGCAGGCGCTGGCAGAACACATCGATGAATGCGGTATTGGCCGCCTGCAGGTGCGAGCGGTAGAACAACAGTGGCGCCACCGGCTGCTCGGGGTGCCACTGCGGGTACCAATCCTCCAGCGTGGCGCTGCCCTTGGTCGGGTGATACACGGCGGTGCGCGGCAAAGGCTGCGGCTCGTCCCAGGCATAGTCGCGGCCCAGCCACTGGCTGGCCAGGCAGTTGAACAGGTTGATGGCGTTGGCCTTGCCGCCTTGGCGCAAGTAGTGCCAGAGGCGCTCGGCCTGCTCGCCGCTGACGCTGCCCAGGCTGGTCAGTTCCGGGTCCGGGCGGTCGTCGCCCGGCACCAGGATCAGTTGCACGCCACGGCCGGCCAGCTCGACCAGTTGCTCGACGCCATAGCGCCAGTAGCCGACGCCACCGTGCAGCGACACCAGGATGACCTTGGCATGGCGCAGCACCTGGTCGACGTACAGGTCGACCGAGGCATGGTTCTGCACCTGCATCGGGTTGGCCAGGCGCAGGCTGGGGTAATCCCCGGGCAATTGCTCGGCGGTATCGGCGAGCAATGCCAGGTGCGAATCGCCGCTGCAGAGAATCACCAGCTCGGCGGGTGTCTGGCCGAGGTCGGCAATGCTGTCATCCGGCACGAAGCCACCGGGCTGGGTCCGCAGCAGATGCATGGGTCAGGCGCCCAGGGCCTGGCGCAGGCGCGCTTCCAGCTGGGCGGCGTCAAGGTCCTGGCCAATCAGCACCAGGCGGGTGATGCGCGGTTCGTCGGCGCGCCAGGCGCGGTCGAAGTGCTTGTCGAAACGGGTACCCACGCCTTGCACCAGCAGGCGCATCGGCTTGCCCGGGATGGCAGCGAAGCCTTTTGCGCGCAGGATGCCGAACTCCACCACCAGCTGGGTCAGAGCGTCGAGCAGCAGGCTTTCGTCAGCTTCGGGCAGGTCGATGGAGATCGAATCGAAGGCGTCGTGGTCATGATCGTCATGGTCATCGTCGTCATGGTGCGAATCGTGGTGGGTACGGCGGCCATCGATGTGCGCCTCGGACTCGGCGCCCACGCCCAGCAGCACTTCCAGCGGCAGCTTGCCGCTGCTGGCTTCGATCACCTTGACCGCCGGCGGCAGCTCTTCGGCCACCTCGGCGCGAACCTTGGCCAGGCCTTCGGCGTCGATCAGGTCGGCCTTGTTCAGCACCACCAGGTCGGCGCTGGCCAGCTGGTCGGCGAACAGTTCATGCAGCGGCGATTCGTGGTCCAGGTTAGGGTCGAGCTTGCGCTGGGCATCGACCTGGTCCGGGTAGGCGGCGAAGGTGCCGGCTGCCACGGCCGGGCTGTCGACCACCGTGATCACCGCGTCGACGGTGCAGGCATTGCGGATTTCCGGCCATTGGAAGGCTTGTACCAGCGGTTTGGGCAGGGCCAGGCCGCTGGTTTCGATGAGGATATGGTCCAGGTCGCCACGGCGTGCCACCAGCTCGCGCATCACCGGGAAGAACTCTTCCTGCACGGTGCAGCACAGGCAGCCGTTGGCCAGCTCGTAGACCCGACCGCTGGCTTCTTCCTCGGTGCAACCGATGCTGCACTGCTTGAGGATTTCGCCGTCGATACCCAGTTCACCGAACTCGTTGACGATCACCGCAATGCGGCGGCCCTGGGCGTTGTCGAGCATGTGGCGCAGCAAGGTAGTCTTGCCCGAGCCGAGGAAGCCGGTGACGATGGTGACGGGGAGCTTGGCCAGTGTTTTCATGTCGCATTGCCCTTGGCAGATTGGCGCGGGCATGCAGGACGACAGCCGCAGGCCAGGCCGGCCGGGCTTGTTCGCCACCGGATCACCCCGCCCGGTTGAAAGTCGAAAACGTGACGAGGCAGGTCTCCTGGCTCGCACCGTTCCATGTGCCCGCTGGTGCAGCAGGCTGGCGGGATGACGCCTTCCCGCGCGCAGGCGCAGTGGCTGTGTCGATCCGTTGTCGGTGCTTACAGTTGCGGGGGCAGCCGCGGCTTGTACCGCGTTCCCGTCTTAGCTTCGGCCTGGCCGAAGAACCTCGAAGTGGCAAGGCTACGCAGTGGCTGGCGGGTGGTCAACCATTGCCGCCGGGTAGACCGGCCACAAGTGGCGCAACTGGGGTAAAGTGGCAGCTTTACCCTTGGTCAAGGACGCCCCATGCCCTAATGCCAGTCAGTTAAGCGATAAGGGCTGACAGGTGCTTGCCTTGGGATTTTGGTTGCCTGTTAGATCGAGCGCCGCCCGCGCGGCGCTTCGCGGCACAAGGCCGCTCCCACTGTCTGTTTCGGGCCAGTCCACCCTGTGATGGTCACCGCTGTTCGCCTTGTTTGTTCCATTCGATATCGGCTGTGCCGCTGCTCTTCAGCAATCTCCAGCCATGCACCCAGGGTGCGCGCGCCAAAGGCACAGGAATAATTGGCCCGAAACAGATGTGGGAGCGGCCTTGTGCCACGAAGCGCCGCGCGGGCGGCGCTCGATCTTGCAGGCCCTGAAAATGTTGTGGCGAACACCTCCCAGCCCCACTGCAATACCTGTGCCGGGCCGTAATCAATGCATCGCAGGCTATCAATTCGTGACTGGCCGTTCCCGATCTGCCACGGATGTATTATGGTGGCGTGGTGCGCATATAACAGCAGCCCGAGCGATCGGGCACCTGCAAGACAATGAGGGTGTCATGAGCAACGAAAGCATTAATTGGGACAAGCTCGGTTTCGACTACATCAAGACCGACAAACGCTACCTGTCCGTATGGCGCAATGGCGAGTGGGACAAAGGCACCCTGACCGAAGACAACGTACTGCACATCAGTGAAGGCTCCACTGCCCTGCACTACGGCCAGCAGTGCTTCGAAGGCCTCAAGGCCTACCGTTGCAAGGACGGTTCGATCAACCTGTTCCGCCCGGACCAGAACGCCGCCCGCATGCAGCGCAGCTGCGCCCGCCTGCTGATGCCGCAGGTGCCGACCGATGTGTTCATCGAGGCGTGCAAGCAAGTGGTCAAGGCCAACGAGAAGTTCGTGCCGCCGCATGGCAAAGGCGCCCTCTACCTGCGCCCGTTCGTGATCGGCACCGGTGACAACATTGGCGTGCGCACCGCCCCCGAGTTCATCTTCTCGATCTTCGCCATCCCGGTGGGCTCGTACTTCAAGGGCGGCATGAAGCCGCACAACTTCCAGATCTCCAGCTTCGACCGCGCCGCCCCGCAAGGCACCGGTGCGGCCAAGGTCGGTGGCAACTACGCGGCCAGCCTGCAGCCGGGCGCTGAAGCGAAGAAAGCCAATTTCGCCGACGCCATCTACCTCGACCCGCTGACCCACACCAAGATCGAGGAAGTCGGTTCGGCAAACTTCTTCGGCATCACCGCCAACAACGAGTTCGTCACCCCGAAATCGGCCTCGGTGCTGCCAGGCATCACCCGCCTGTCGCTGATGGAACTGGCGCAATCGCGCCTGGGCCTGACCGTGATCGAAGGCGATGTGGAAATCAACAAGCTGGACCGTTTCGTCGAAGCCGGCGCCTGCGGTACAGCAGCGGTGATCACCCCGATCGGCGGCATCGAGTACAACGGCAAGCTGCACGTGTTCCACGACCTGGAAAAGGTCGGCCCGGTTACCCAGAAGCTCTACAACGAGCTGACCGGTATCCAGAGCGGTGATATCGAAGCACCAGCAGGCTGGATCGTCAAAGTCGCCTGAGGCGCTCTGGCGGTTTGAAAAACGGGGCATGCCAGCGATGGCATGCCCCGTTTTTCATTGGTTGACGCGGGCACCATTGTGGGAGCGGCCTTGTGTCGCGAAAGGGCCGCAAAGCGGCCCTAGGAATTCAGCGCAGTTGCATAAATTTCTGGGGCTGCTCTGCAGCCCTTTCGCGACACAAGGCCGCTCCCACAATGGGGCCTGCATCGGCAAAACATTTATGCAAGGCGGCGCTGCATCAGCAGGTGCCGGGCTTTGTCGAAGGCCCAGTTGTACAGCACGGTGTAGGGCAAGATGATCACGAAGAAACCCAACTCCACCATCAATGCCTGCAGCAACGAAATATCCAGCATCCATGCCGCCACCGGCAGGCACCACACCACCAGCCCGGCCTCGAAGCCCAGGCCGTGCACGAAGCGTGCGCCTGCTTTCCAGTGAATGCGCTCAGCCTGCACGTAGCGATCGACCAGTGCGTTGTAGACCATGTTCCACAGCATGGCGATCACCGAAAGGGTCACCGCCAGCGCCCCCGCTGTCGCCAGCGACTTGCCCATGATCCAGGACAATAGCGGCGCGCACAGCAGCACGGCGAACACTTCATAACCGACGGCGTGAACCAGGCGTTCGGTGAAAGACACGTTTTTCATTGCAAATTCCATCCATTGCGTGAGACGTGCTTCCTATTTTCTTTGACAGAACCGATACTCGCGAAATAGCTACCATCGGTTTTATCAATACCATGCGCTACTCACCCGAAGCTCTGGTCGCCTTTGTCGAAGCCGCATCGCTGGGTTCGTTTTCCGCTGCGGCGCGCAAGCTGCGCAAAAGCCAGTCCACCATCAGCATTGCCATCGCCAATTTCGAGGCCGATGTGGGTTGCCCGCTGTTCGACCGTGGCGGCCGCCACCCCTCGCTGAACGAGGCTGGGCGGCAGGTGCTGAGCCATGTCGAGGCGATCCTCGATGCCAGCGCCCGGCTCGATGCCCTGGCGGTGCGCCTGGCAGAAAATGTCGAGGCACTGGTCTCGGTGGTGATGTCGGACAGCTACAGCGTGACCTTCCAGGGCGCGGTGATGGCCCGCTTCGCCCAGCACTATCCGCATACCGAACTGCGCTGCGGCCCGTCGGAAGATGCCGATGTGATCGAGCTGATCCAGCAGGGCCTGGCACACATCGGCATTCTTGCCACGCAACCCAGCTACCCCGCAGACGTTGCCGTGGCGCGCTTGCCCGAGCAGGCCGAGTTTGGCGTGTACGTGGCCAGCGGGCATCCATTGGCAACTTTGCCTCAGGTGCAGATGCAGCACCTGGAGAGCGTACGGCAGCTGTATATCAAGACCTATGCCCCCAGCCTGCACCACGGTCGCGGCCAGGCCTGGTCGGCACCGGATTACCTCACCCTGCTGGAGTTCGCCGTGCGCGGGTTCGGCTGGGCCGAACTGCCCAGGGCGCTGGTGGCACGGTTTGGCAGTGGACTGGTGGAGTTGCAGGTGGCCGGGTACCCGCGACGGGTTGACATGGACGTGGCCTGGTCGAGCCGGCGCGCGCTCGGGCCGGCGGGGCAGTGGCTGGTGCAGCAGATGCTGGGACAATAGACCTTCATTGCTTGCCATTTCCCACAGAGTCAATCCCCTGCAGGCACATCTAACACCTTCCAGCTGTCATCCGGGTCGAAGCGCTTCATCTCCTTGGCCAGCTTGTCCCCGTGTGGCCCGAGGTCTTTCTCGAACACCTCGCCGTCATGGCTGATCATGAAGCTCATCACCCCGGTGTCATCGTACTTGGCCGGCCAGGCAACCATGGCGAAGCCTCGGCTCATCTGGTTGCCGATCAGGTAGCTGTAGGCGCCGCCAGGGGCGGATGGGCCTTGAGCATCGAGGATGCGGAAGTGATAGCCATACCAGGCATCACCCACCACATCCCGGCCAAACAGTGGCCCCAGCGGGCTGACTTGGCCGTCTCCGTCGTCATCCCAATACAAGCCGTCATGCTTGCCGGGTTCGCTGAAAATTTTCTGCGCATACTCCAATGCACCATTGCCATTGTGGTCCTGGGTGGCGTAGTCCATCTGTGCATCGTGATAGGCCAGCAGCGACTGCAGAACGCCCAGTTCGTTGCGGCCAATGCGCCGGGCGCGGATTTCGGCGCTGCCGGCCTTGAGGTCGAAGCGCCAGCCCTGGCTGCCTTTGGTCAGAGGAATGGGCAAGGTCCAGTGATCGTTGCCCACCGCCAGGACAGCCTTGCCCTCGCCTGCCATGTCGATGCGGTGCTGCGTGTGATACTGCGCCAGGAAGGTGTCCACGTCGCTGCGTTGCACGCCGCCGCGCGGGATGTAGGTACGCCAGTCATCACCCAGCAACTGGGCCAAGCGAGCCTCGTCAGGTTTTTCCGCGCCCAGCGCAGCAACAAAGGACTCCACTGCCCTCTCCGGCGTCGGGAAGCTTTCCTGGGCAACGGCCAGGGATGTCAAGGCCAAACCTGTCGTAAGCAGCAGTGCTGCAAATGCCGAATGGTTCATCGACGACCTCCTCCGCCCCGACGAACGGGTGCACTGGGCCGTGAGATCTGGTGCCCGGAGGCACGTGAAGCACTTGGTCGCTGAGCAAACGACAAGCTGGTGCGACCGCGACTGGCCTGAGCGCTGGTACGCGACGGCGAGCGCACACCATCGAAGGCGTTGTTACGGGCACGGCCAGCGGCATTGGCAGGTCGGTTTCGGGCTACTTGCTGCCGCTCTTGGGCAGTGCGGGTTTCCTGTCGACGCTCGGTACTCCTCACATTGTCGCCACGGGATTGCATACGATTGCCAACCGCATTGCCCGCCTGCGCCTCACGCATTTGCTGACGTGCCTGGCGGTTGCTGGTAGCGGGCCGTTCGATACCGGCCCGGTCCATCGACGCCCTGGCCTTGTCCCGTGCCTGGGCGCGCCGTGCGTCGTCACCACGGAAGGCAGTACGCTGGGTGGCACCGTCCAATTGGCGGCCGTACTGCTGGCGGCTACGGGAGTCGCGGTACGGCACGCCGTCGCGGTTGGCGGCGTTGTGCTGCCATTTGTTCTGGTTGTTGGTGATGCGGTTGTTGGCGTTGATGTTGTTGTAGCGGTTGACGTCGATGTCGATGTCGTTGTTGTCCCAGTCACAGTCGCCCCACAGCGAGGCGACGATCGCCACGCCGGTGCCGAAGGCCAGGCCCGCCACCAGCGCCGAACCGGGGTAGTACATGGGCGGTGGCGGGTAGTACACCGGCGGCGAGGCCGGGTAGGCCCAGGTGCCGTAGGTGGTGGTCGGGTTGTAGCTGGGCACGTACACCACTTGCGGGTCGGCCGGCTCGATGATGATGGTGGTGGGCGGGCTGCTGGCCGTAACCACCTGGGTGCTGCTGCCGCCGGAAGCCGGTGCCGGGGCGGTCTGCACGGTCACGTTCTGGTACTGGTTGCTCTGCAGGTTGCCGGCGGCCTGGGCCTGGTGACGCAGGCGCTGCACGCCGCCCATCACATCGTCGGGTTGCGCAAGGAAGGCGTCGCCCAGGCGCTGCACCCAGACCGGGTCTTGCCCAAGGGCCGCCAGCACCTGCGGGAAGGCCACCAGCGCTTGTACACTTGGGTCCCAGGGTTGGTTCGCCACCTTCTTGACGGCGGCGTCGCCGGAGGCCTTCGGGTTAGCCTTGGACCAGGTCACCGCTTCGCTCACCTGCCCCGGATAGGTGGAAGCCATCAACACCTGGGCCAGCAGCGCATCGGGGTACAGCGCGATGGGCGCGAGCATCTGGTCCAGTTGCTCCTGGGTGAACACCGGGTCCTTGGCCGCGACCGTGTCGGCTTGCGGTGCCGGGTCGGGGGCAGGAACATCTTCTGCCAGCACCAGGCCAGGCATGGCGCCCAGATACAGGACCGCCGCCAGGACGGCTAACAATGGCATACGCATCGCATCTCCCCATGAGGTCGGACCGCGTGGGTTAAGGGTAGCAACGGCGCTGCTTTTGGCCAGATGCGGGGGCGCAAACTTTTCGCGCTCTAAGGGTGGAGGTGGTTGCTGAGATCTGTATGGACTGCGCTGTCGCGTAGAGAACTGAATTTGCAAGCGGCCCGCGTACCCTGTGGGAGCGGCTTTAGCCACGAAGAATCCAACGCGCTGCATGGCACCGGCTGCGCCGGTGTTCGCGGCTCAAGCCGCTGCCACACGGTCCGTGCTAATTCAATGAGTCATGTGCAGTTCTATGAGAGCAGGCGGTGCTCATCCGCCCAGGGCGATGATCGCCACGATCAGTGACGCCCCGACTACTGCCAGCACCATGCCGGTCAACAGGGTGCGGCCACCGGAGTAGCGTGCCAGCAGCCAGCCCGCAAGGAAGAGCATGGCCAGGGCGACCAGGTTCGACACCCGGATGGCTATACCAGTGGTCTCGATCAGCAGGAACGGGATGACCATCGGGAAGGTCGCCAGTACCACCAGCAGGAAAGTGGCCAATGCAGCCTTGAAATCATCCAGCCCCAGGCGTGCTGGCAGCGGGCGGGCAGCATCGCGCAGCATCCGCCCGCGCAGCATCTCCAGCCCGTCTTCATCCAGAGCCCGGCCAATGCGTTCAGGTAGCGCATCGGCAATCAGCCTGCGCCCCTGGCTGACATCACCGGCTTGCAGGCGGGCCAGCAAGGTCCGACTGCGGGTGCGCTCGGTCCAGGTACGCAGCAAATAAATGACCGCATCAGCCAGGCCCCAGGCCAGGTTGCAGCCGAACGCGGCAATCAGCATCAGCCGGGCATCTTCGCGCCCTGCCGTGGCCACGCTAAGCGAGCCGATGAAGGTCATTGCCATCAACAGGCCGAAGATGACTTCGGTGATCCGGTCGATCGGTTCCAGCACGCCCCATTTGCGCGGTTGCTCGTCTTGTCCCATCGCACCCTCCGGCCCCTGGAACCATCGATAGTCACTATCGAGAATGGCAATTTCTGCCGAACGACATGGCCGAATAAGCTAGCTCCATCGACTCGCCGCACATGACCCGGCCTCTGGAGCTACCTGATGAACACCCTGGCCCGCCTGCTGTCCGTCACCCTTGCCGTTTTTGCCATCGCCATCACCAGCGGCTGTGCCAGCCACCCCGAACTGCGCCCCTACAGCGCCGAAGAAACCCGTCAACTGCAACTGGAAGCACTGCAACGCCGTGGCCTGTCGCTGGACGACTACGAGCAGCAACGTCGGGTGATCCAGCGTGCCGGCAACCTGCCTGTGGTGTCCGAAGCTGCCGACGCCGACCGTTCGACCAAAGGCTGAGTGAAGCTTCCCGGCGGTTCCCTCCCGTTACCCGCTCAGGTTGGGCTACGAGGTGAGGGTTGATCCATTATAGTCAGCCAAGCATTGCATGCCCCGACAGTCGTGGTGGTGCCGATGCTCATGGTGTGGGCACCTCTGAGATCAGTTGTTGTCATAGCGGCCATGCTTTTAGGGCCAGCACCGATATACAACAGAGTGTTTATCTGACGCCACCACCGAATCGCCCGGATCTATACCGCTGCCACCGCCTCGATCTCCACCAGCATGCCGTCCAGCGCCAACCGGGGTACCGGTATCAGCGTGCAGGTCGGTTTCATGTGTGGGCCCCAGGCCCTGTCAGCCTCGGCTACCCACTGACGCAGTCGTGTCTCGGAATGCTCGACGATCAGAAGGGTCAGCTTGAACACCTGGGCCAGGCTGGCGCCTTTCGAGGCCAGGGCAATCTCCAGGTTGGCCAGCGCCTGACGCGCCTGTTCGGCAAACAGCGGCGACAGCTGCCCGTTGTGGTCCTCTCCGCCCTGGCCGGCGATGAACAGCAGGCGGCTATCGGCATGAACCTCGGCGACATGGGAGTAGGCATTACCGCTGGGGTCGTACAGACCTTCGGGGTTGCTCAGCTGGAATGCGGTTGAATGGCTCACGGTAAGCCCTCCATCAGTTGAAAGAGTGACGGAGTATCAGACCTCGAGTTAACTCGAGGTCAAGCGCGGATTGTGGAAGCGGGCTTGCTTGCGAAGCAGGCGCCGCAGGGTAGGACGTTTCGCACAGCGCACTGGATCCTCTGAACCACGCGTCTGTATGCGCAGTGGTCGCCAGGCGCTAGATTGCAAGGCCCGGCATGGACGCCTGTACTTAAGAAGGATAAAGCGATGAGCAAATATGATTTTCAACTGGCCTATACCATCAAGCCAAACAACCCTGCCCGAGATGAAACCGATGCGGCGCAGGCGCGCCTGCATCTGCGCGAGAAGATGGGCCTGGACACCGTCGAGCACATTGAAACCACCTTGCTCGGGGTGATCACACTCAAAAGCACCACACACGCAGACCGCAAGCGCGAGGCCGAAAAGCTGTTTCGCAACTACATCCATGAAGCACTCAAGCAACTGCGTGTGCTGTCGACCGTGCAGTTCTACGGTTGCCTGATGGTGGATGGGCTGGGGTCAGCCATTCGCTTCGACATCCTGCCCAAGTGAACATCGACGGCATCAGGCGCCCCCGCGTCTGATGCCGCACACCGTCATTTTTCCTGTAGTACTGCCCTGCCCTTGACTGCCCGAGGCCCGCGCCAGGCCCAGAACAGCAAGCCGGGGAATGGCGCGTAGACCACGAAGACGATCCACAACATCTTGCGCTCGGCGCGCCGGTCGCTGCCGATGATGTGCCAGATGGCCCAGACTTCCAGCAGGACTACAAAGGCCGCGATGATGATCCAGATCGTTCCGATTTCCATGAGCGCTCTCCCATTTGGCATGTAATGGGTTGGGTTGCAGAGGCTGCCGAGGGTTCAGATTGATTTGGCCGGCGGTATGGCACCGCGGCCCTTTGTAGGAGCGGCCTTGTGTCGCGATGGGCTGCGCAGCAGCCCCAGGATTTTTGCCCTACGAAAGACCGCAGGGGGCTGCTTTGCAGCCCATCGCGACACAAGGCCGCTCCTACAGGGAGCAGTGACAGCTCTCAATGCCGTGGTGCAGTCTCCAGCGCCGCCTTCAACGCCTGGGCATCGGTAAACGCCCGCTGACTCACCAGCGTGCCCTGCTCCAACTGCAGCCACTGCACCTGGCCATCCTGCCCGGGATAACGGCTGGCCACCCGCCCGTCACGGTCAAGCAGCACCCGATAGCTGTAATCACGCATGGCGGGAATGGCGAACAGCTTGCTGATCAGCGCCGGCATGCGCTGGATGTCGGCAACGAACACCGCATCGCGCGCCTCCAGGTAACCCTTGGGCTGTTCGGCCAGCGCCGCCTTCACCAGCTTGGCACCGTCCATGTCGCGCGCCACCAGCAGAATGTGTGTACCGGCATCAAGGCTATAGGCCTGGTCGTACTGGTCGAGCAGCGTCCATGGGGCGAGCTTGTCGCCCGGCTCCAGGGCATTGGCCAGCAATGGCATCAGGCAAAGCAACAGGGCAGTGGCGTACTTCATCAAGGGCATCCTCAGAGACGGGACATCAGCATAGCGGTAACGGTCCAAGCCTGACAGGTTGCCTGAACGCGACCTCGAATACGACGCGGCCACCCGGGAGATTGTCTTTCCCCCAGCCACCCGCCACACTCTCGAGGCCAGCCAGGAAGCGGAGTCCAGAGTGCCCACGCCACGCCAGTTCAGCAAGAAGACCAGCACCAGCAACATGTTGCGGCTGAAGTCCACCAGCGCCAATGCCCAGTCCCCCTATCGGGTCGATTTCGTTTTGCTCGAACATTTCTCGATGGCCAGCTTCACCGTGGCCATGGACGTGCTGGTCACGGCCAACTTGCTGCGCGCCGACAGTTTCCGGTTCACCCCGCTGTCGCTGCAAGGCGACCGCGTGCTCAGCGACCTGGGGTTGGAACTGGTGGCCACCGAGTTGTCCGCCGAGGCGCTGAAGGATCTGGACCTGCTGGTGATCTGCGGCGGCTTGCGTACGCCATTGAAGTACCCGGAGCTTGACCGCCTGCTGGGTGATTGCGCGGCCCACGGCATGGCCCTCGGCGGGCTGTGGAACGGCGCGTGGTTCCTCGGCCGCGCCGGGGTGCTGGACGACTATGGCTGCAGTATCCACCCCGAGCAGCGTGCCAGCCTGTCCGAGCGCAGCCCGCAGACACGCATCACCCCGGCCAGCTTCACCCTCGACCGCGACCGCCTCAGCGCCGCCAGCCCCAATGGCGCGATGGAGCTGATGCTCGGCCTGGTGCGCCGGCTATACGGCGACGGCCTGGCCGAAGGCGTCGAGGAGATCCTGTCGTTCTCCGGTGCCCGCTACCGGCAGGTCGGCCCGGGAGCGAAGAAATCCATGAGCCTGCACCTGCGCACCATCGTCGAGCTGATGGAGAACAACCTCGAGGAAACCCTCAGCCTCGACCAGCTGGCCGCCTACAGCGGGCGCTCGCGTCGGCAGATCGACCGCCTTTTCCAGGCCCAGCTGGGTACTTCGCCGCGGCGTTACTACATGGAACTGCGCATCACCAAAAGCCGCCGGCTGCTGCAGTATTCCGACCTGTCAGTGATGGAAGTGGCCGTGGCCTGCGGGTTTGTTTCGGTGTCGCACTTCAGCAAATGCTATGCAGCTTACTTTGGATACCCGCCGTCACGCGAGCAGCGGTTGGGCGAGTGAGGTTCAAGGCTTGTTGAGGTGTCGCCTGGGCCGGCCCTTTCGCGGGTAAACCCGCTCCCACAGGTACTGTGCGAATCTTTGGGACAGCGGTGATCCTGTGGGAGCGGGTTTACCCGCGAAGAGGCCAGCCAGGCACTGGATAACGTTCAGGGGCGGCGCTCGATCTGGATATACCGCAGCACAGCATCGCAGATCATGGCCTTGTGACGCAGCTTGACCTGTTCATCGGACAGGTCGATCTGGAATATCTCCCCGAAAGTATGACGGTTCGAAACCCGGTAGAAGCAGAACGAACTCATCAGCATGTGCAGGTCAATGACCTCGATGCCGGCGCGAAACACGCCTTCCTGTACACCGCGGCGCAGGGTATTGCCCAGGGCCTCGAGCACCAGGCTGCTCATTTCGCGAATCGCCGGCGACTGTTTGACATACTCGCCATAGTGGATGTTTTCGGTGCAGATGATTCGCACGAAATCGACGTTGCGGTCGTGGTGATCGAAGGTGAACTCCACCAGCCGGCGGATCGCCTGCTCGGCCGGCAGCGACTCCAGGTCCAGGCTTTGCTCGGTCTTGCGAATATCGCCGTACAGTTTGACCAGGCACTCGCAGTACAGCTGCTCCTTGCTGCCGAAGTAGTAGTAGATCATGCGCTTGGAGGTGGCAGTGCGCTCGGCGATGGCGTCGACGCGGGCACCAGCCAGCCCTTGCTGGACGAACTCGTTGATGGCGGCCTGGAGGATGTCCTCGCGCGTTTTTTCGGGGTTGTTCTTGCGCGTCTTGCGCCCCCCTTCGGTTTCAGGCTGGCCGAGGCTGACTACGGAATCACTCATACCCACTCACAGGCTGTTCATTGGAATGAAGGGATTATCCGCGAGCATGGCCATGCAGGGAAGCGCGCTGTTGGTCGGGTAGCCATCAGGCCGGACGCATCATCACAAAACAAATGGATATAAAAATAACAAAACAATCTAACGAACGGGAATATAAAAATTGAAAGCCGAGCACCTCCTCCTTAGTCTGGGCGCATCGTTTCCCACCCGATCCAAGGAGCAATACCCATGGCCACCCGCGCCTTCTCCCCCCTGCGCCGCCTGCTGATCGGCGGCCTGCTGGCCAGCGTCGCCAGCACCCTGCTGCCCTGGTCTGAAGCCCTTGCCGACGAGGCCAAGACCCTGCGCATCGGCTACCAGAAGTTCAACAGCATCAACATCCTCAAGGGCAGCGGCGCCCTGGAGAAGGCCCTGGCGCCGCAAGGCGTGACAGTCAGCTGGCACGAGTTCGCCGCCGGCCCGCAGTTGCTCGAAGCCCTGAGCACCGGCGCCATCGACCTTGGCCATGCCGCCGACGCCCCCTCGGTGTTCGCCCAGGCTGCAGGCAAGCCGGTGGTGTACCTGGCCGCCGAACAACCTTACCCACGCGGCATCGGTCTGGTGGTGCGCGAGCAGGATCACCTGGCCAGCGTGCAAGACCTCAAGGGCAAGCGCGTGGCCACCGGCCGCGGCTGGAACGCCCAGTACCTGCTTGCCGTTGCCCTGGAGCAGGCCGGCCTCAGCTACCAGGACATCACCCCGGCCTACGTCAACAACGCCGCCGATGCCGTCGCCGCACTGCAATCGGGCAGCGTCCAGGCCGTGACCCTGTGGGACCCGTTCCTCGCCGCCGCAGAAAGCCAGCCGGGCCTGAAGAACCTGCGCGACGGCAGCGGCCTGTCCAACAACCGCACCTTCTACCTGTCCACCGCCAGCTTCGCCGACCAGCACCGCGATTTGCTGAAGACTTTCTTCAGCGAACTGGGCAAGGTCAGCCAGTGGGCCAATGCCAAGCCTGCGGAAGTCGCCACACTGCTGGCCCCGCAACTGGGGATCAACGCCAACGTACTGCAAGTGGCTAGCGAACGGCGCAACTACAACGCCGTGGCCATTACCCCGCAGATCGTTGCCGAGCAACAGAAGCTGGCCGATACCTTCCAGAGCCTGGGCCTGATTCCACGGAAGCTGCAGGTGGCCGACGCGGTCTACCCGGCTTCCGTATTGCCTTGAGCGGAGTACGCCCACCATGCCCCGCCCGATCCGCTTCAACGCCTTCAGCATGAATGCCGCCAGCCACCAGTCCCCCGGTCTGTGGCGCCACCCGCGCAACACCAGCGTGGCCTTCAACCGCCTAAGCTACTGGACCGACCTTGCGCGCCTGCTCGAACGCGGCCTGTTCGACGCCCTGTTCATCGCCGATGTGCTGGGTATCTACGACGTCTACCAGGGCGGCCCCGATGCCGCCCTGCGCGGTGGCGTGCAGGTGCCGGTCAACGACCCTCTGCTGCTGGTGCCGGCCATGGCCGGGGTTACCGAGCACCTGGGGTTCGGCGTCACCTTCTCGCTCACCTATGAACACCCCTACCCCTTCGCCCGGCGCATGTCCACGCTCGACCACCTGAGCAATGGCAGGGTCGGCTGGAACATCGTCACCGGCTACCTCGACAGCGCCGCGCGCAACCTGGGCCTGGCGCGTCAGCTGGGCCACGACCAACGCTATGACCTGGCCGAGGAATACCTGCAGGTGCTGTACAAGCTGTGGGAGAAAAGCTGGGACGATGACGCAGTGCTGCTGGAGCGTGACAGCGCGCGCTACATCGAACCCTCCCGGGTGCACCCCATCAACCATGTAGGCGAGCACTTCCAGATAGCTGGCATACACCTATGCCAACCTTCGCCGCAACGCACGCCGGTGCTGTTCCAGGCCGGTGCTTCGGCGCGCGGCCAGCAGTTCGCAGCGCGGCATGCCGAATGCGTGTTCATCAGCGGGCCGACCCCCACGGTACTGCGCCGCTACGCCGATGGCATCCGCCAGGCCGGCCAGGCAGCCGGGCGTGACCGTGACGAGGTGCTGATCTACGCCCAGGCGCTGTTGATCGTCGCCCCCACCAGGGAGGAAGCCGAGGCGCGCTTCGCCGAGTACCGCCGCTATGTCGACCTGGACGCCGCCCTGGCGCTGCTGTCAGGCTGGACCGGCATCGACTTTGCCGGCCTCGATCCCGATGCGCCCATCGAATACGTCGAGAACGACGCCGGCCGCGCGGCCCTGGCCGCCTTCACCGCCGCCGATCCGAACCGCCGCTGGACCGTGCGCGAGGCTGCCGAATTCGTTGGCCTGGGTGGCCGTGGCCCGGTGCTGGTGGGTGCTGCCAGCGAGGTGGCCGACCAGCTGGAAAGCTGGCTGGACCAGACCGGCATCGATGGCTTCAACCTGACCTACGCGGTGCAACCAGACGACCTGGCCCATGTGGTCGAGCTGCTGGTGCCAGAACTGCAACGCCGTGGCCGCTACCCGCTGAGCTATGCTGACGGCACCTTGCGCCACAAGCTGTTCGGCCAGGGCGACCGCTTGCAGGAAGGGCACGCTGGCCGTCAGGTTCGCATTCAGCCGGCAAATACCGGGTATTCCAACATTTAATTTGTAGATGGCGCGCGCTCGACCCTATTCTGTCGCCACATCCCCTGCGCCGCACCGGCCGGTGCGGTTCACGGCATGGGGAGAGAACAACAAGTCGAGATCGTCCATGTCGAACCATTCGTACTTCGCCCCCCACGGTGGGCACCCAGCTCAGACCGAGCTGCTGACTGACCGTGCCATGTTCACCGAAGCCTATGCCGTCATCCCCAAAGGCGTGATGCGTGACATCGTCACCAGCCACCTGCCGTTCTGGGACAAGATGCGCATGTGGGTCATCGCCCGCCCACTGACCGGCTTTGCCGAAACCTTCTCCCAGTACATCGTCGAAGTGGCCCCGGAAGGCGGCAGCGAGCGCCCTGAGCTGGACCCGAACGCCGAAGCCGTGGTGTTCATCGTCGAAGGCGAACTGGACATCACCGTCGAAGGCAAGCACCACACCCTGGTACCGGGCGGCTACGCCTTCCTGGCCCCGGGCGCCGAGTGGAGCCTGCGCAACAACAGCAAGTCCAACGTCACCTTCCACTGGCTGCGCAAGCACTACCAGAAGGTCGAAGGCCTGGACGTTCCCGAGTCGTTCGTTACCCACCGTGACAACGCCACCGTCATCGAAATGCCGGGCACCGAAGGCCGCTGGGTCACCACCCGCTTCGTCGACATGGCCGACATGCGCCACGACATGCACGTGAACATCGTCACCTTCCAGCCGGGCGGCGTGATCCCGTTCGCCGAGACCCACGTGATGGAACACGGCCTGTACGTGCTGGAAGGCAAGGCGGTGTACCGCCTGAACCAGGACTGGGTCGAAGTGGAAGCCGGCGACTTCATGTGGCTGCGCGCCTTCTGCCCACAAGCCTGCTACGCCGGCGGCCCAGGCAAGTTCAGCTACCTGCTGTACAAGGATGTGAACCGTCACGTGCACCTGACGCTGAACCCTAAGCGTTGATGCATTGGGGGCGCTTTGCGCCCCTTTCGCGACACAAGGCCGCTCCCACAAAAGTACGGCGTACGCCGAACCCTGTGGGAGCGGCCTTGTGTCGCGAAAGGGCTGCAAAGCAGCCCCAGTGGCCACATACTGAAAACCCTGCCCTCGCGCGGTACCAGCCATGAACCGCTGCCTGCTGCTCGCCGCCCTGCTGCTCTGTACCCCCGTCTCAGCCGCCGATGAGTGGAACCTGGCCTACGACCGCGAAGGCATCCGCGTGTACCTGAGTGGCGTGGCCGACTCGCCCTATCAGCAATTCCGTGGTATCAGCACCATGAAAGCCAGCGTTCGCACGCTCACCGACCTGCAGGAGAACCTGCGGGTGGCCTGCAAGTGGCTGTACGCCTGCGCCGAGATGCGCTTGCTGGATGTGGAAGGCGAAAACACCTGGGTGTACCTGACCACCAACCTGCCTTGGCCGACGATGCCGCGGGACATCGTGCTGAAGGTCACGACCGAACGCCTGGATGATGGCACGCTGCTGCGCCACCTGAGCGCCGACCCCGGCAGGATCCCCAGAGTAAAGGGGCTGATCCGTGTACAGCACCTCAGCGGCGAGTGGCGGATGAAACCGCTGGGTGAACGCAAGACCGAAGTGACCTACCAACTGCAGGCCGACCCTGCCGGGGATGTGCCGGGGTGGCTGGCCAACCGGTTTGTGGTGGATGCGCCAGTGGTGACGTTGCGCACCTTGCGGGCGGTGGCCGAGCGCCAGCCCTGAAATAAGAGGCCCGCCCGCTACAGTCCCGCGAAAGCCGCTTGATTCTGCCAGCGGCATGGCTCAAGCGGAGCGCTACAGAATGCACACAGCCAAAGGGATTTTGTGCAGTTTGAAAAGCCTGGGTGACAGTTTGCGCAAGGCACCCGCCAGCAGGCTTGACCCAGCGATTACATCTTGTAAGTCGAGAGCAGGATACTGGTTTCGGTATTTTCGATGTGCGGTATCGAGCGGATGGCGTTCAACGCCCGGTCGAAGGCCTCCAGGGTGTCTGCACGCAGCTCTGCCATCAGGTCCCAGCGGCCATTGGTGCTATGGATGGCCACCACGTTGGGATGCCCACGCAACGCGTGCTTGACCTCTGCGGCGTGGTGGCCGCTGATGCCAATGCTGGTGATCGCCCGTACGCCCTGTTCCAGCGCATCGGAGCGCAGGCGTACCGTGTAGCCGATGATCACGCCCTGCTCTTCAAGTCGGGTGATGCGGTTTTGCACGGTTGCCCTGGCCACCTTGAGCTTCTTCGCCAGGGTCAGGACGGGGGTACGCGCGTTATCCCGCAACAGTGCAATCAGTTCCCGATCGATAGTATCCATGGATGCCTGCCAAATAATCAGATTGCTATTTTTGGGTGGCAGATTGTCTAGAAAGCTGATGAAACTGGCAACCTGCTCGCTTCATCTTGACGCAACCTTTCATCAAAATGCTCATGCCACTACAACAATCTCAAGCGTTCATCCTGCAGTGACTGGAGTGAGAGCGCAATAATCAGGTGCAAGAGCATGACGTATTTCATTGATGTTCCAACCATGTCGGACTTGGTGCATGACATTGGCGTAGCGCCGTTCATTGGCGAACTGGCCGCAGCCATTCGCGAAGATTTCAAACGCTGGCAGGAGTTTGATAAATCCGCGCGTGTTGCCAGCCATTCAGAAGTCGGTGTGATCGAACTGATGCCGGTTGCCGACAACAGCCGCTACGCCTTCAAATACGTCAACGGCCATCCGGCCAACACCGCCCGCGACCTGCATACGGTAATGGCCTTCGGCGTGCTGGCCGATGTCGACACCGGCTACCCGGTGCTGCTATCCGAACTGACCATCGCGACTGCCTTGCGCACTGCGGCCACCTCGCTGATGGCGGCCCAGGCGCTAGCACGGCCGAACTCGCGCAGGATGGCGTTGATCGGCAACGGTGCACAAAGCGAATTCCAGGCACTGGCCTTCCACAAGCATCTGGGCATCGAAGAAATCGTCGCCTACGACACCGACCCGCAGGCCACCGCCAAGCTGATCGCCAACCTGAAGGAATATAGCGGCCTCACGATCCGCCGCGCCGGCTCGGTGGCCGAAGCGGTGAGAGGCGTGGACGTCATCACCACGGTAACCGCCGACAAGGCCTACGCCACCATCATCACCCCCGACATGCTCGAACCCGGCATGCACCTGAATGCCGTTGGGGGCGACTGCCCGGGCAAGACCGAGCTGCATGCCGATGTGCTGCGCAACGCCCGGGTATTCGTCGAGTACGAGCCGCAAACCCGCATCGAAGGTGACATCCAGCAGTTGCCCGCGGACTTCCCGGTGGTCGACCTGTGGCGCGTGCTGCGCGGCGAAACCGAGGGCCGCCAGAACGACGGCCAGGTCACCGTGTTCGACTCGGTGGGCTTCGCCCTGGAAGACTACACCGTACTACGGTACGTACTACAGCAAGCCGAAAAACGCGGCATGGGTAGCAAGATCGACCTGGTGCCATGGGTGGAAGACGACCCGAAAGACCTGTTCAGCCATACCCGCGGCCGCGCTGCCAAAAGCCGTATCCGACGCGTTGCCTGACAAATCGTCAGATCCCGCCGCCTGCAAGCAATTGCGTCATCACCTCGGCCAACGCCTTGACCATCACATCCGCCGTCGGCCGGTGGACAATGACGATTTCATAGCTGTCGACCTCCGGCAGCCCCTGTTCTGCCCCCAGCACCCGGTGCTCGCCAGTGGCTGCCCGTGGCGGCAGCAGGCTGACGCCCATGCCATCGGCGACTGCAGCCTGGATGCCGCTGAGGCTGGAGCTGGTGAAGCTGATGCGCCAACGCCGGCCCATGCCTTCGATGGCGGTAATCATGTCGTCGCGGTACAGGCCGCGAGGCGGGAAGGTCACCAGCGGTACCGGGTCCAGCTCGAAGGCGGGCGTGCGCGCGCTGTCGATCCACTGCAGGCGCTCGGGCCAGCAGGCCACGCCTTCGCGACTGTTGCGCCGCTGCTTGAGCAACACCAGGTCGAGCTCACCGTTGTCGTAGGCCTGGCTGAGGTCGCGGCACAGGCCGCTGGTCACTTCCAGCTTCACCTGTGGGTGCAGCCGGCTGAACGCCGATAGTGCATTGGTGGTACGCCCGCCCACGAAGTCCTCGGGCACCCCAAGGCGCACGGTCACGCCAACCATCGCACCGGCCAGGGCTTCGAGCATCTGGTCGTTGAGGGCCAGCATGTGCCGGGCATAGCCAAGCAGGGTCTGCCCGGCATCGGTCGGCAGCACATCGCGATTACCACGCACCAGCAGACGGTGGCCAACCATATCCTCAAGACGGCGCACCTTCTGGCTGATGGTCGATTGGGTGGAGTGCAGGCGGGCAGCAGCCGTGGTGAAGCTGCCGCAATCGGCCACCACGACTATGGCGCGCAGCAGGTCGAGGTCGAACAGGGCCCTATTCGATTTCGCGCTGATGGACATCTTGATATTCAACTTCTGAATGGCAAGACTGACTTCTATCACGCTACCTGCTACGCCGCAATGCACACCGCCTAGTCGCCGAGTGCCACGCCTTCGCGCCGAGGGTCGGCACCGCCCGACCAACCTTCACCACTGCGCTGGATGACCTGCAGGCCACTGGTCATGGTCATCGGCGTCACCTCATGCCCCCAGGCCGCCAACTGGTGGATCAGCGTCGGGCTGGCCAGCCCCGCCTCTACCTCGGTACCGGCATTACGGCTACCGAAGTTAGGCAGGCCTGCGGCCTGCTGCGGGTCGAGCTGCCAATCCAGCAGGCCGATCAGCGCCTTGTTCACATAGCCGATGATCTGCGAACCGCCGGGCGAGCCAAGGCTGGCCACCAGCTCGCCAGAGGTTCGCGAGAACACCAGGGTCGGCGCCATGGCCGACAGCGGCCGCTTGCCCGGTTGCACCCGGTTGGCCACGGGCTTGCCCTGTTCCTGAGGGATGAACGAGAAGTCAGTCAGGTGGTTGTTGAGCAGAAAGCCCTTGACCATCAGGTGCGAGCCGAATGCCGCCTCCACCGACGTGGTCATGGCCAGAGCTTGGCCGCGGTTATCCACCGCACTCAGGTGCGAGGTGGAAATGCGCAGTGGCGAGCGGTCAGGCGCAAGGGCCAGATCCGCACCCTGCGGCTGCCCCGGGCGGGCGCGTTTCATGCTGTACTTGCCAATCTGCGCGGCGCGGCTGGCCAGGTACGCGGAGTCGGTCAGGGCCTTGAGCGGAACCGGCACGTAATCGCTGTCGGCCAGGTACTGGGCGCGGTCGGCATAGGCCAGGCGCTCGGCCTCGGTAACCAGGTGCACGGCCATCGGCGTGGCTTCCAGGCCGGCAGCTGACGAAGTGCGCAGCGGCCGCATGACTGCAAGGTCGCGTTGCGGCGAAGTCCGCTGCAGTGCTTCCAGGATGCCCAGGGTCTGCAGCACTGCCACGCCGCCCGACGAGGGTGGCGGCATGCCACAGATGCGCCAGGCCTTGTAAGGGCCGCACAGCGGCTCGCGCGCCCTGGCCTGGTACTGCTGCATATCCTGTAACGACAGGTAGCCAGCATTGGCATGGCTGCGAACCTTGGCGACGATGGCTTCGGCGATCTCGCCGCTGTAGAACACCTCGGGGCCCTGCGCAGCAATCTGCTCGAAAGTTTGCGCAAGCTCAGGGTTGCGCAAGGTAGTCCCCACCGGCAGCGGGTTGCCCTGTTCATCCAGGAAATAGCGGGCCATGGCCGGTGAACCGGCAATGAACGGGTCGCCAGCGACCAGGGTATGAAGGCGTTCGGAAACCGCGAAACCGTTACGTGCCAGCGCAATGGCTGGGGCGAACAGGTCGCGCCAGGGCAGCTTGCCGTACTGCTCATGGGCCAGCTTCAAAGCACGCAGAACCCCTGGCACGCCGACCGAACGCCCGCCAATCTGCGCCGCCCTGAATGGCATCGGTGAACCATCGGCTTGCAGGAACAGGTTTTCCGTCACCGCCGCCGGGGCTGCCTCGCGGCCGTCGAACGCCTGCACGCGCCGGCCATCCCAGTAGAGGATGAAAGCCCCGCCGCCAATCCCGCTGGATTGCGGTTCGACCAGGGTCAGCACCATCTGCATGGCGATAGCCGCGTCGATGGCGCTACCACCGGCACGCAGCATCGCCCGCCCCGCTTCGCTGGCCAGCGGATTGGCGGCGGCGGCCATGTGCCGGCTGGCATGCACCGGTTGCAGGCCAGTGCGGTAGCCGGAGGCCAGTTCCGGTGGCGCGGGCAGCACCTGGTCGGCACAGGCCCAGCCACTGGCAGCTACCAGGCACAAGGCGCCCATCAGGGGGGTGGAGAATGTCATAGTCGTGCTTCCTGCCATTACCTGTTCAGCAAGGCACTGTCGGTCATGCACAAACCTGACTTCAAGCCCTGGCGTGTTTTTACCAGGGTGGCGGGTCAGGCCACTTCTTCGAACGGCAGCCCTACATAGTTCTCGGCAATGTTCACCAGCCCCGCCGGCGAGGTCAGGAAGTACTCGCGGTCGGCCTCCTGCATCTTCTGGTCCCAGGCGTCCTTGTGGCAGCCGAAGTCATGCAGCAGCTGGGTCATGAACCAGCTGAAGCGCTCGCCTTTCCATACCCGGCGCAGGGCCAGCGGCGAATACTGCTGCAGCAGGTCGGTGCGCCCTTCGCGGTACACCTTGACCAGGATGCGGTACAGGTAGTTGACGTCCGATGCCGCCAGGTTCAGGCCCTTGGCGCCGGTCGGCGGTACGATGTGCGCGGCGTCACCGACCAGGAACAGGTGACCATACTGCATCGGCTCGACCACCAGGCTGCGCAGCGGCGCGATGCTCTTTTCCAGGGCCGGGCCGGTGACCAGGCGCGCAGCCACGTCTTCGGGCAAGCGTGCCTTCAGCTCCTTCCAGAAACGCTCGTCGGACCACGCCTCCACCTGTTCTTCCAGCGGCACCTGCAGATAGTAGCGGCTACGGGTGTGCGAACGCTGGCTGCACAGCACGAAACCGCGCTCGTGGTGGGCGTAGATCAGTTCATGGTTGACCGGTGGTGTGTCTGACAGCATGCCCAGCCAGCCAAACGGGTATACCCGCTCGTACTGCTTGAGTATGCCTTCGGGAATGCTCTGCCGCGATACGCCGTGGAAACCGTCGCAGCCAGCGATGTAGTCGCAGTCCACCCTGTGCACCTGACCGTCTATTTCATAAGTCAGGTAGGGCCGTTCGCCCTTGAGTTCATGCGGCTGGACATTGCTGGCCGAATAGATGATCGGCGCGCCGCTGGCTTGCCGTGCCTGCATCAGGTCACGGGTGACTTCGGTCTGGCCATACACCATCACCGTCTTGCCGCCGGTCAGGGCCTTGAGGTCCAGGCGTTGTCGGCGCCCGCCGACCAGCAGTTCGACACCTTCGTGTACCAGGCCTTCACGGTCCATGCGCTCGGCCACACCGGCCTCACGCAGCAGGTCGACGGTGCCTTGCTCCAGAACCCCGGCACGGATGCGGCCGAGCACGTACTCGGGCGTCTGGCGTTCGACGATGACCGTATCGATACCGGCCTTGTGCAGAAGTTGGCCCAGCAGCAGGCCAGACGGACCTGCCCCGATAATTGCGACCTGAGTTTTCATTGTTGTTGTCTCTGTGCTGACGATGCCGGCCCTGGACTGGCAGTGGGGCGACATCTGCTGTTAGGGTTTGCCCTTGCATTTTTACTGGCAAAAACAGCCATTGAAGTGTGCTATTCCATGCATAACCTGCACTTTTACAAAAAACGTTCGATTAACGCACAGGCCAACCTGCATGAAATCCACCCTCCCCGGCGTCCCCTTGTTCAAGCTGTATGGCGAAAACCAGGCCTGGCCCGGCACCGACCTGCTGCACTGCGAGTCGATCCCGGCGCGTAGCCGTTTGCACCACTGGGAGATCAAGCCGCACCAACATGCCGAGTTGTTCCAGTTGCTGTACGTGCAGCGCGGCCGGGCCGAGGTGGAGATCGAAGGGATGCGCAGCACCATCAGCGAAGCGGCGATCCAGGTGGTGCCGCCCATGACCGTACACGGCTTTCGCTTCAGCGCCGATATCCAGGGGCATGTGCTGACCTTTGGCACGGCACTGGTGGCGAACCTGGAGCAGCGCCTGGGTACGCCGCTGGCGGTACTGGCGAAAGCGGCGTGCTACCCGCTGGGCCAGGACCGTGTGCGCCTGCGCAGCCTGATCGATACCCTGCAGCAGGAGTACCAGGGCAACGGCCCGGCGCGGGCGGCCCTGCTCGAGGCGCTGGTGACGGCGCTGATGGTGTGGATCAGCCGCCGCCAGCAGCTGGGACAGGCGCCGCGCAACCGCGATGAGCGTGACCGCCAGTTACTCGGGCGGTACCTGCGCCTGGTCGAGGCGCATTACCGTGAGCACCTGTCGGTGGAGGATTTTGCCGCGCGGTTGAATATTCCGAGTTTGCAGTTGAACCAGTTGTGCCGGGCGCTGAGTGGGCAGACCGCGCTACAGGTGGTGCACCAGCGCTTGCTGCTGGAGGCACGGCGCAACCTGATTTATACGCGGATGAGTATCGGGCAGTTGTCGGATAGCCTGGGGTTTACCGACCCGACGTACTTTGCCCGGTGGTTCAAGCGGTTGAGTGGGCAGACGCCGAATGCGTATCGCAAGTCTGGGTTATCTGAGTAATTTTTTCGCCTGTGCCGGCCTGTTCGCGGGTAAACCCGCTCCCACAGGGACGGCGGTGCCCTCAAGGTCTGTGCACTTCCTGTGGGAGCGGGTTTACCCGCGAAGAGGCCGGCACAGGCAACACACGTCCCGCGCCCCTGCTTGACGTATACGTCAACCTGACGTCAGGATACCCGCATACCCTACGCCGAGCCCCAGCATGAGCACCCAGACCTACAGCATCTCCGACCTGTCCCGCGAGCTGGACATCACCACCCGCGCCATCCGCTTCTACGAGGAGCAGGGCCTGCTGAGCCCGGAGCGCCGAGGCCTGGAGCGTATCTATTCGGCCCGTGACAAGGTCAGCCTGAAGCTCATCCTGCGCGGCAAGCGCATCGGCTTTTCACTGGCCGAATGCCGCGAGCTGATCGAGCTGTACGACCCCTCAAGCGGCAACCTCAAGCAACTCAACAGCATGCTGGCAAAAATCGCCGAACGCCGCGCCCAGCTGGAACAGCAGATGCTCGACATCCACCAGATGCAGCTGGAGCTGGACACCGCCCAAGAGCGCTGTGAACAGGCTCTGGCCGCCACCCTGAACAACAAAGACAACCGCTGAACACCACAGGAAACCTGCCATGTCCTTGCCCAAACACGTCCGCCTGGTCGAAGTCGGCCCCCGCGACGGCCTTCAGAACGAAGCCCAGCCCATTAGCGTCGCCGACAAGGTGCGCCTGGTGGACGACCTCACCGAGGCAGGCCTGGCCTATATCGAAGTGGGCAGTTTCGTCTCGCCCAAGTGGGTGCCGCAGATGGCCGGCTCCGCCGATGTTTTCGCCGGCATCCACCAGCGCCCAGGTGTTACCTATGCGGCGCTGGCACCCAACCTGCGCGGTTTCGAGGACGCCCTGGCCGCCGGGGTGAAGGAAGTGGCGGTGTTCGCGGCCGCCTCCGAAGCCTTTTCGCAACGCAACATCAACTGCTCGATCAGCGACAGCCTCAAGCGCTTCGAGCCGATCATGGAAGCGGCGCGCAACCACGGCGTGCGTGTGCGTGGCTATGTGTCGTGCGTACTCGGCTGCCCCTATGAAGGCAAGGTCAGCGCCGAGCAGGTCGCCCCGGTGGCCCGCGCCCTGCACGACATGGGTTGCTACGAGGTATCGCTGGGCGACACCATCGGCACCGGTACCGCCGGCGATACCCGGCGCTTGTTCGATGTGGTGTCGGCACAGGTACCGCGCGAGCAGCTGGCCGGGCACTTCCACGATACCTATGGCCAGGCCCTGGCCAACGTGTATGCCAGCCTGCTCGAAGGCATCAGCGTGTTCGACAGCTCGGTGGCCGGGTTGGGCGGCTGCCCCTACGCCAAAGGGGCTACCGGCAATATCGCCAGTGAGGACGTGGTGTACCTGCTGCAGGGGCTGGGCATTGAAACCGGCATCGACCTGGACCGGCTGATCGCCGCCGGCCGCCGCATCAGCAGCGTGCTGGGCCGCGACAACGGGTCGCGGGTAGCACGGGCGCGCAGCGCGCAATAAGTCATACGGGTGTCACATACGTGTGGGTGAAGTGTTACCGCCCCCACGTTTCACAGCAAAAAATCGGGTAACAGGGAAACAAATCGGCAGAATTTCAGGCCAAGCGATTTCGATTGAAATCAGCAAACCATTGATTTTAAAAGATTTTAAAAAGTTGGCACGCACCCTGCTATATCTCTGGTACAAAAACAAAAAAAATGTGACACCCAATAAAAACAACAGGTAACGGCTCTGACATAACAAGAACAACACGGCAGAGGCGTAGCAAGCAGATTTTTTTGGAGTCGACACGCTTTTCAGGGGTACGCCCCGCGGTCTGGCAGAGAACAATAAAACTACCTCCTCAAGGTAGCGGCAGCCAGGTTCGGATCAGCAATGATGAAAGCAGGTCAGCGCTCAAAAAAATACGTTTGCTCTTGACCCCGCATGGGGGTCGCCCGCAACACCAGGACAGGCTGACAAAAACAACAACAGGCCGGTCCCAATAATAAAAAGAGCAGGCAACAACGCTTTGAGGGGAGCTTCGGCTCCCCTCAGTGCTTCCTGCCCTCCTCCTCCTGCTTCCCCTCATCCTGCCCTTCGAGCTTGTCCACCAGCAACGGCATCGTGCCCAGCACCAGCAGGGCCAGTATCGTGCTGATCAACGCCGTGGCTTCGCGGCCCATGCCGGCTGCCGTACCGATGGCGGCGGTCATCCACAGCCCGGCGGCGGTGGTCAGGCCCTTCACATGGCTGGTGTCCTGGCCGTTCCCCTTGAGAATGGTGCCCGCACCAAGAAAACCGATTCCGGCGACAATGCCCTGGATCACCCGGCTCAGCGCCTGCTCATCGGCCCCGGCCATGCTCGGCGCCAGCACGAACAGCGCGGCGCCCAGCGAAACCAGCATATGCGTGCGCACACCGGCGGACTTGCCCTTGTGCTCACGCTCGAAGCCCAGCACGGCACCGAGCAGGGCTGCCATCAGCAGGCGTACGAGGATTTGCGTGACCTCGCGCTCGTCGGTGATATCGGCGAATTCGGCCTGGATTGCTTGCCAGATGAGGTCCATTGCTTTCTTCCCATGCGAAGCATCGTGTTGTCAGGGCCGGCCTCTTCGCGGGTAAACCCGCTCCCACAGGGTTTGCACAAGTTTCAATGCAATGCAGTACCTGTGGGAGCGGGTTTACCCGCGAAAAGGCCGGGCCTGCCATCTGCAAGGGTTGACCTCCGAGCAAATGACAAAGTGCCGCTCAGCTTCCGGATGCAGCAACCCGCCCCGCCCTGTGGTCCACCCTGTAACCCCCAGGAGGACCACTCCATGCCCATTGAAATCGACGAATCCACCCGCCGCTGCACCCTCATCGGCGAAGACCTGCGCATCGAAGGTGATGGCCCGTCCATCGAAATCGTCACCGACGAAGCGCTGCGCATGTCCGTGGCCCTGCTCGCGGGCCAGCGTGTTCCCATCACCGAAGCCGAGGCCGATGCACTGACCGTGGCGGGTGCGGTGGATAGCCGCAGGCATCTGAAGGCCAGCACGCCAGGCTCGGTAATTTGAGGCCTGGCGGGGCTTGCCCGAAAATCTGATATGGTTTTTATCGCAAAATCTGAGTCTGTGCTGATAACAGCCCCAGGGCCATAGTGCTCATGCCTGATCGAGGCCTGATGAGCACCGAGCCATGAACGATAGAATCCCTTTCACAGAGATCGCCACCGCCCCAGCCAGCCCCCAGCCGCGCCGCACCGACAATGGCATCCATACCCGCAGCTTCACCGGGCTATACCGCAACCTGCGCATTGGCTTTGCCGGCGCCCTGTTCGTGCTGTTCTTCGGCACCGCCTGGCTGAACTGGAACGGCCGCCAGGCCGTGCTGTGGGACCTGGGCAACAGCAAGTTCCACATCTTCGGCGCCACCTTCTGGCCGCAGGACTTCATCCTGCTGTCGGCACTGTTGATCATCTGCGCCTTCGGCCTGTTCGCCATCACCGTGTATGCCGGCCGCGTGTGGTGCGGCTACAGCTGCCCGCAGAGCACCTGGACCTGGCTGTTCATGTGGTGCGAAAAGGTCACCGAGGGTGACCGCAACCAGCGCATCAAGCTGGCCGCCGCGCCCTGGAGCCTGAACAAACTGGCCCGTCGCACATTGAAGCACGGCCTGTGGCTGGCCATTGGCGTGCTCACCGGGCTGACCTTCGTCGGCTACTTCACCCCGATCCGCCCACTGGCCACGGAACTGTTCACCTTGCAACTGGGCGGCGTAGCGCTGTTCTGGGTGCTGTTCTTCACCGCCGCCACCTACATCAATGCCGGCCTGCTGCGCGAAGCGGTGTGCCTGCACATGTGCCCCTATGCGCGCTTCCAGAGCGTGATGTTCGACAAGGACACCCTGGCAGTCGCCTACGACCCGCGTCGCGGCGAAGCCCGTGGCCCGCGCAAGAAAGGCAGCGACGCCCGCGCCCAGGGCCTGGGCGACTGCATCGACTGCACCTTGTGCGTGCAGGTGTGCCCCACCGGCATTGATATCCGCGATGGCCTGCAAATGGCGTGCATCGGTTGTGCAGCGTGCATCGATGCCTGTGACGGGGTAATGGACAAGATGGGCTACGCTCGTGGCCTGATCGGCTACAAGTCCGAACGCAGCCTGCAAGGTGACACCACCCATTGGCTGCGCCCGCGCCTGCTGGGCTACGCCGCCGCGCTGGGGGTGATGATCGCGGCGCTGGTAGTGGCCTTGCAGATGCGTCCGATGGTGTCGCTGGACGTGATCAAGGACCGCGGCCTGTTCCGCGAGAATGCCCAGGGCCAGATCGAGAACATCTACCTGCTCAAGGTCATCAACAAGACCGAACGCACCCAGCACTACGAACTGCGCCTGCTGGATGCCGACGGCTTCAGCTTGCAGGGCAAGACTTCGTTCATGATCCCGGCCGGTGAAATGAGTGAACTGCCGGTGTCGGTGGCGATGCTGGCCGAGCGCCCGGCCAGCAGCTCGCAGACGCTGAGCTTCGAAATCAGCGAGCGCGACGACCCCGCAATCCGCAGCGTGGCCCACAGCCGCTTCGTCGCACCGATGTACCGCTGATCCCTTACACTGACTCCACCTTGCCTGCCAGGCTTCGACAGAAGGCCAGAATGAAACGCTACGAACGCTTTGCCGACGACATCGCCGAACTGATCCGCTCCGGGGTGCTGGGCCCCGGCCAGCGGGTGCCCTCGGTGCGCTATGCCAGCCAGACCCACGGGGTCAGCCCGTCCACCGTGTTCCAGGCCTACTACCTGCTGGAAAGGCGCGGGCTGATTAGAGCCCGACCGCGCTCGGGCTACTTCGTCAACGCCCACGCACCGCGTCAGTTCAGCGAGCCGCAGGCATTGCAGCCGGTCAGCGAGTCCACCGACGTCGACGTCAGCGCGTTGGTGTTCTCGATCCTCGACTCAATCAAGGACCCCAATACCGTGCCGTTCGGCTCGGCCTTCCCCAGCCCTGAACTGTTCCCGCTGCAACGCCTGTCACGCTCGCTGGCCAGCGCCAGCCGCAGCATGGACCCGCGCATGGTAGTGACCGACCTGTCACCCGGCAACCCGCAGCTGCGCCGGCAGATTGCCCTGCGCTACATGGTCGGCGGGCTGATGCTGCCGATGGAGGAACTGCTGATCACCAACGGCGCGCTGGAGGCCCTGAACCTGTGCCTGCAAGCCGTCACCCAGCCCGGCGACCTGGTGGCCATCGAAGCCCCCGCCTTCTATGCCTGCCTGCAGGTACTGGAGCGGCTCAAGCTCAAGGCAGTGGAAATCCCTGTGCACCCGCGCGAAGGCATGGACCTGGGCGTGCTGGCGCAGACCCTGGAAAAGCACCCGGTCAAGGCGGTGTGGTGCATGACCAACTTCCAGAACCCGGTGGGCGCCAGCATGCCGGAGGCAAAAAAGCAGGCACTGGTGGAGCTGCTGGCGCGCCATCAGGTGCCATTGATCGAAGACGACGTGTACGCCGAACTTTACTACGCGCAGCAGGCGCCCAAGCCGGCCAAGGCGTTCGACACCCAGGGCCTGGTGATGCACTGCGGCTCGTTTGCCAAGAGCCTGGCACCTGGCTACCGCATCGGCTGGGTGGCGGCCGGGCGCTTTGCGCAAAAGATCGAGCGACTCAAGCTGATGACCTCGCTGTGTGCCTCGATGCCGGCCCAGGCGGCCATCGCCGACTACCTGCAGCACGGCGGCTACGACCGCCACCTGCGCAAGCTGCGCTATGCCCTGGAAGGCCAGCAGGCCAACATGCTGGCAGCCATCGCCCGGCACTTTCCGGCGCAGACGCGGGTCAGCCAACCATCCGGCGGCTACTTCCTGTGGCTGGAACTGCCCGAGCAGATGGACGCCCTCAAGTTGTTCCACATGGCCTTGGCCCAAGGTATAAGCATCGCCCCCGGGCCGATCTTCTCGCCCACCCGGCGCTTCGGCAACTGCATCCGCCTGAACTACGGCAGCCCCTGGCATGAAGATGCCGAACGGGCCATGGAAACCCTGGGGCGCATCATCCGCTCGTTCTGATGGCTGATGACCCGGTGGGCGACTATAGTTGTCCGGTCCGCTCACCGGGTCCTCGTCATGGAAGCAGATTCGCTCCCGTCATTGGCACAGTTGCAAGCGCGTGTCGCAGAACTGGAAGCTCGCCTGGCCGAACGCGAAGACGCTGCAAAGGCCCACAGCCAACTGCTGGGCGAACTGCTCGACAACAGCCTGGCCAACGTGCTTGCCGCCGACCGCAAGATGCGCCTGGTGGCGATCAACCGCATGGCCAGGGAAACCTTCGAGCGTTACCGTGGTTTCGTGCCGCAGATCGGTGATTACGTCCCGCAGTTTCTGGCCAATGAGCCTGAAATCATGGGCCGCCTGGCACCGGTGTGGTCACGCCTGCTAGCCGGCGAAGCCTTCGTCGATACCATTACCCTCGGCCCGCCTGACGCCCCCCGCCATTACGAGCTCCGCTACCACCCGTTGCGCGATGCGCAGCAGCGGATCCAGGGCGGCTACATGCTGGCCTATAACATCACCGAGCGTTTGGCCGAGCAGGAACGTCTGCGCCAGGCCGAAGAGGCCCTGCGCCAATCGCAGAAGATGGAGGCGGTCGGCCAGTTGACCGGTGGCATCGCCCACGACTTCAACAACCTGCTGGGCAGCCTGCTTGGCGCACTGGAGCTGGCAGAACAACGTCTGGGCCAGCAACGCCTTGCCGACACTGCCCGCATGCTCGAGCTCAGCCGCAACAACGCACTGCGCGCCACAGCCCTGGTACAGCGGTTGCTGGCCTTTTCGCGCCAGCAGACACTAGTGCCACAAGCGCTAGATGTGCAGCGCCTGGTCGCCGACATGCATGACCTGATCCGCAGCTCGATCGGCCCGCATATTGACTTCCAGGACCAGACGCTAGCCGCGCAATGGTCGATCCGTGTCGACCCGCAACAGCTGGAAAATGCCCTGCTCAACCTGTGCATCAATGCCCGTGACGCCATGCCGCTGGGCGGCACCCTGCGTATCGGCTGTGAAAACGCCGATCTCGCGGCGGCAGAGGCCAAACACCTGGAACTGCCGGCGGGCCGCTATCTGCACATTAGTGTCGAGGACACCGGCGCGGGTATGTCCAGTGCGGTGCTGCAGCGCGCCCTCGAACCCTTCTTCACCACCAAGCCACTGGGTCAGGGCACCGGCCTGGGGTTGTCCATGGCCTACGGTTTTGTTCGCCAGTCCGGGGGGCAGTTGCTGATCGATAGCGTTACCGGGCAAGGCACGTGCGTTCACCTGTACCTGCCCCAGGATGATTGCTCTCCCGCAGTTCGCCACGACGAACCAGCCACATCCCCCATCGAGCCCGTACAGACGCACGTGCGCCGGATCATGCTGGTGGAGGACCAACCGGCCCTGCGCCTGGTACTGATCGAAGTGCTGACGGAGCTGGGCCACCAGGTGCAGGCTTTCGAGGGAGGCCTCCCGGCGCTTGAGTCGCTGCAGGAAGGGCCGCCACCGGATTTGCTGATCACCGATGTCAACCTGCCTGGACGGGTCGACGGTTACCAGCTTGCCGAGGCCTACCAGGACCTCGTGGAGCATGCCCCGGTATTGCTGATTAGCGGCTATGACACTACTGACACGGCGCCCTGCCCCCAGCCCGGCAGGCGCACCGAACTGCTACACAAACCCTTCGACCTGAACACGCTCGGCGAACGGATCGGACGGCTGCTGGAGGATTGACGGGCACGCTCAGCGCCCGCCGCCCAGGTCGATGAAGCTGCCGGTAGAGTACGAGGCTTTCTCCGAAAGCAGCCAGAGGATGGCCTCGGCCACTTCCTCGGGGCGCCCGCCGCGCCCCATGGGCAAGCCGGGCTCAAGCTTGCTGACCCGGTCGGGGTCACCGGACAGCGCATGGAACCCGGTATGAATGTAGCCTGGTCGTACGCCATTGACCCGCACGCCCTCGCCTGCCACTTCCTTTGCCAGGCCGATGGTGAAGGTGTCGAGGGCGCCCTTGGAAGCGGCATAGTCCACGTACTCGTTGGGCGAACCCAGGCGTGCGGCCACGGACGACACGTTGACGATGGCTCCGCCCTGCCCGCCGTGCCGGCGTGCCATGCGCAGCAAGGCGTGCTTGGTGCAGAGCATCGGGCCGATAACGTTGGTCTTCATGACCTTGAGCAGGCGGAATTCGGACATGTCCTCGACCCGGCTTTGCTGGCCGATGGTGCCGGCGTTGTTCACCAGCGCGGTGACAGGGCCAAGTTCTTCGTCCACGCGCAGGAACAGCTGAATGACCTCATCCTCGACGCTGGCGTCGGCACGCACGGTGATGGCCTTGGCGCCCAGGGCGCGGACCTGGCTGAGGATGTTCTCGGCGGCCTGGTCGTCGGTGTGGTAGTTGATGCAGATGCGGTAGCCCTGGCGGGCGGCCAGCAGTGCCGTGGCGGCGCCGATGCCGCGGCTGGCACCGGTGATGACGATGACTTTCTCCATGGATCTGCCAATCGTTTGGGAACGGAGCATCGACAATAGGGGAAAAGGCTACCCATGGGAATGACCATTCCTTCGGTTACTGCCCGGTCTTGCCTTGCGAGGGAAACAACGACTCGAACCGCGGCGTCGCCCGAGCAACGAAGCCCAGCCCCTGGTGCATGATGAAATAAGCGGCGACGTCATGCCGCTCGGCGAATGCATAGCCTTCCTCCGGGCCGAGCACCATCAACAGTGTATCCAGGGCATCGGCACGCAGCACCGAAGGGTCGACCACCGACACTGCCGCCAGCGCGTGCTTGACTGGCCTGCCGACACGTGGATCGAAGGTGTGCGAATAGCGCTGGCCACCTTCCTCGAAATAGTTGCGGTAATCACCGGCGGTGGCAACGCCGTAGCCATCCAGGGCAATGGCGCGCTCCACTTGCTGCTCGCGCCCACCGCTCGGCACCTCCAGGGCGATGCGCCAGGGCGAGCCATCCGGCTTGCGGCCGACCCCCTTGAGTTCGCCGGTGATCTCGACCAGATAGGCCTGGATGCCCAGGGCCGAAAGCCTGTCGCCGACCCGATCCACTGCATAACCGGCAAGCATGCTGTCGAAATCCAGTTGCGCCGCCACATCCTTGCACAGCTTTTCTCCATCCAGGCGCACGTGCTGGAGCCCTACGCGGCTCCGCTCCCGCGCAAGCGCACTGGCGTCGGGCACCTGCCTCCCTCGCGACTGCGGACCGAAGCCCCAGAGATTCATCAATGGCAACACCGTCAGGTCGAAAGCCCCGCCACTCTCGCGGAACAGCAACTGACCGTACACCAGCAGCTGCTGCATCTCTTCCGGCACCGCCTGACAGGTACCGGCTGGCAGAGCGTTGAAGCGGGAAACCACGGAATCGCCGCGCCAGTTGGAGAACTGCTGGTCGAGCGCTTCGAGTATCGTCTCGACTTCGGCCTTTACTTGCTGTGAGTCGGGGGTCTGCGCGGCGGGTACGTACTGGATCGAGTAAGTGCTCCCCATGGTCGGCCCGGAAAAGCGTTCGATCCTTTCGCCGCAGCCATACAGCAACGTCAACAGCATCACCAGCAGGCATGCGCGCATCATTCGACACCTCGCAGACTCTGGCCGCCCCTTCGCGGCGCAGGCTGTTTCACCAGAATTGCACGATGGCAATTGGCCTACCGTTCATCAGCAGACCTGGTCAAGAACCGAACAAATTCCTCATTCAACACTCTGATTTGCGCGGGTGATCAACCATCCCCCTCCCTTTCCGCTAAACGCCCCGGACGTAATAAAACCATCATGTGCATAAGCGCACAGGGGGCGTTTTTTGCCCAAAAATTGGAGGACAGAATATGTCTAGCCATTCGTTGCAGAGCGTCGAACGCCTGCAGAGCCGCATCCGCGCCCAGCGTCAGCCGCAACAGAAACCTTTCTGGCGGCGCCTGCTGGCCATCGCCTACTCCTCTCAGCGTAGTTGGCACGGAGGGATCGAGCTCAGGGGATACAAGGAACTATCCAACGGCACACCGATTGCGCCGGTCGCGGTCGAAAAAATACAGCTGTCAATTCCGCTCGGGCGGGGTCGCCGGTTTGTCCAGCCTTGCGTGCAGCCCGGACAGCATGTGCGCAAGGGCGAGGTGATCGGTATTGGCGATGACAACACCGCTTGGGTACATGCCAGCACCTCCGGCATCGTGGAGCGGATCGATCTCGCCTTCGTGGCCGACTCGGCCGAACCGGTCATGGCCGTCATTCTGAACGCAGATGGTCTGGATGAGTGGATCGAGCGCCCGCTGCCGGGCCTGCCGCAAACCCCGGAGGCGCTGGTCGAGCGTGCACTGCAGATGGGCATTGTCGGCCTTGGTGGGGCAGGCTTCCCCACAGCCCTCAAGCTGGCCGGTGCACAGCAGCCCGATTTGCTGCTGATCAACGGCGCCGAATGCGAGCCCTTCCTTACCTGCGATGACCGCCTCATGCGCGAGAATGCCGAGGCGTTGATCGAGGCCGCCGACTATATCGCCGCCCTGCTGGGAATAACGGCGACCCGTTTTGGTATCGAGACCAACAAACCGGAGGCGATGGCCACGTTACGTGCCGCCGCTCGCCACGCGCGCACCCGGGTCGAGATATGCCCGCTACCTGAGCGTTACCCGGCGGGTGGGCAGCCGTTGATGATCAAGAGCCTTAGTGGCCGCAACCTGGCGCCAGGGAGCCGGCCTGCCGACATCGGCGTGCTGGCGCTGAATGTCGCAACGCTCCACGCACTGGGCCGGGCCATCTTCCAGGGCGAACCACTGACTAGCCGCGTGCTGACGCTGACCGGTGACTGCGAGCGCCCCGGCAATGTCCTGGTGCCGGTGGGTTACCCGGTCAGCGTACTGCGCGGGATTGCTGGCGCAGCCCCCACCGGACAACTGACCCAGGTCGGTGGCCCGATGATGGGGCAGCCGCTACCGGCCCCCACCGCTGTGATCAGCAAGACCAGCAGTTGCCTGATATTCGGTGCTGAGCGCTACCTGCCGGCAACCCGGCCCGCAAGCAGTTGCATTCGCTGTACGCGCTGCGTGGATGTCTGCCCGATGTCGCTCAGGCCGCTGGACCTTTACGCTGCCGCCGAACGCCTTGACAAGGCCAGCCTGCAGGAACTGCGCCTGGATGCCTGTATCGAATGCGGCAGCTGCAGCAGCATCTGTCCGAGCAACATCCCGCTGCGCGAACGCTTCCGCCAGAGCAAGACGGAGGTACGTGCATGAGCCTGGTACGCCATCCCATTCCGCAACGACTACGCACCGTGATGCTGCTGGTCATCTTGTGTCTTCTGCCGGGCACCGTCCTGTATGCCTGGCAATTTGGCGTTGTGGTCTGGTTGCAGACCTTCTGGTGCGTGCTGTTCGCCCTGGGCTTCGAAGCTGGCCTGCTGCGCCTGCGCGGACGTAAAGTAGGCGAGGGTTTGAGCGACCTCAGCTGGCTGGTGCTAGGCCTGATACTGGCTCGGGCATTGCCGCTGATGGTGCCGTTGTGGATGATCGCCCTGGCCAGCTTTGCCGCTCTCGCACTATGCAAGCACGCCAGTGGAGGCCTTGGTCGCAACCGTCTCAACCCTGCCATGGTTGGCCTGGGGGTCGTTGCCATCTGCTTCTACCAGCAGCTGTACCCCGCGCCATCGAATCATGCCCCCTGGACCGCAACCCTGGACGCCAAGGCGGTTCTGCTCCAACAGCTACAGTTGGTGCCACGCCTGGAGCTCGATGCGTTCGCCGGCGCCACTCAGCTGGCGCAGAACGAGTTCACCCATGTCACCCACAATCTGTCGGGGTACGGCTACATTGCCGGCGGCTTGATACTGGCTTGCCTGCGGGTGATCCGCATCGAGATTCCGCTGGCGATGCTGGTGAGCACAGTATTGCTGTGCATGGTCGCCGGCCATAGCCTGCAGGAAAGCGTGTACAACCTCAGTCTGGGTGGCTATCTGTTCACCGCCTTCTTCATCGCCACCGATCCGGTCACCAGCCCCGATACACGCGCCGGCCGCATCCTCTTCGGCGTGACAGTTGGCACGCTGACTGAACTGATTCGCGAATTCGGGCTTTATGCCGATGGTCTCTGCTTCGCCGTGCTGGCCGGCAACCTGCTGGTGCCGCAAATCGACCGGTTGGTGCTGCGCATGCAACGCCCCTGGTACGCAGCGAGTACCTGATGTGGGCAATTAGCAAGCGCAAGAGCCTTGGGGCTTCTTCCGGTCGGGCTCAATGCCCTGCCGACGCCGGCCCCGCCTTGGCGGTAAAGGGCGGTTTGGCGAACCACACCAGCAGGATCAACCCGGCAAACACCCAGGTCATCAGGGTGAAATAATCCACCGTCGACATCATGTACGCCTGCCCGTTGAGTATCTGCTCCAGTTGCGCATAGCTCTGCGGGCTGGCACCGCCCAACTGCTCCAGGGTATGCCGCGTGGCCGGGTCGAACTGGCTGATGTGTTCGCTCAAGTAGGCATGGTGCTGATCCGCCCGGCGAATCCAGATCCATGTCGTCAGCGACGCCGCAAAACTGCCGCCCAAGGTACGCAGGAAGGTTGCCAGGCCGGAGCCATCGGCAATCTGCTGCGGTGGCAGGTCGGACAGCAGGATGCTCAAGGTCGGCATGAAGAACAGCGCCACGCCGATACCCATGAACAACTGCACCAACGCCACATGCCGGAAGTCCACCTCGCTGGTAAACCCGGCACGCATGTAGCAGCTGGTGCCGATCGCCAGGAACGCCAGCCCGGCCAGCACACGCAAGTCGAAACGGTGCGCGTACTTGCCCACGAACGGCGACATGAGCACCGGCAACAGGCCGATCGGTGCCACCGCCAGACCTGCCCACGTAGCGGTATAGCCCATCTGCGTTTGCAGCCACTGCGGCAGGATCAGGTTGATGCCGAAGAACCCGGCATAACCCCCGACCAGCACGATGGTGCCGACACGGAAGTTGCGGTGCACGAACAGACGCAGGTTGACTACCGGGTGACGGTCAGTCAGTTCCCAGATCACGAACACTGCCAGGAACACCACCGAGATCAGGCTGCCGACAATGATGAACGACGATTCGAACCAGTCCAGGTCATTGCCTTTGTCCAGCACTACCTGCAAGGCGCCGACGCCGATGATCAGCGTCAGCAGGCCGATGTAGTCCATCGGCTGGCGGCTGGTGACTACCGGCCGGGTGCGCATCTGCTGGCGCACCACGGCGGCGGCGAACAGGCCAATGGGCACGTTGATGAAGAAGATCCACGGCCAGCTGTAGCTGTCGGTGATCCAGCCGCCGAGGATCGGCCCGGCAATCGGCGCCACCACCGTGACCATCGCCAACAGCGCCAGGGCCATGCCGCGCTTGGCCGGCGGGTAGACGGCGATCAGCAAGGTCTGGGTCATCGGGTACAACGGCCCGGCCACCACGCCCTGCAATACGCGAAAACCGACCAGCTCCGGCATCGACTGGGCAATACCGCACAGGAACGAGGCCAGCACGAACAGCAGCGTGGCCCAGATGAACAGTTTCACCTCGCCAAACCGCCGACTGAGCCAGCCGGTCAGCGGCAAGGCGATGGCGTTGCTCACCGCGAACGAGGTGATGACCCAGGTACCCTGCTCGTAGCTCACCCCCAGGTTGCCGGATATGGTAGGCAAGGCCACATTGGCGATAGTGGTATCGAGTACCTGCATGAACGTCGCCAGCGACAGGCCGATGGTGGTCAGCAGCAGGCTCGGCGGCGTGAACTGGGCAGCAGCGTTGGTGCTCATCGCTGGGCCGTCTTGTCGGTTGCGCTGTTTTCGTGGATCAGCCGTGCGATCAGGTTATCGGCCTCGACCAGCTGACGGTCATAGACCTGGGTGGTGTAGCTGGCCTGCTGCGGTGGCTGCTGGGCCAAGGCCGGGCCGCTCTGGTCGTGCAGGTCGACCTCGACCACGGTGGACAGGCCGATACGCAACGGGTGGTCCTTGAGCTGGTCGGGGCTGAGGTGGATGCGCACCGGCACGCGCTGGACGATCTTGATCCAGTTACCGGTGGCATTCTGCGCCGGCAACAGGGCGAAGGCGCTGCCGGTGCCGGCGCCAAGGCTGTCGACCGTGCCGCTGTATCTGACCTCGCTACCATACAGGTCGGCGCTGATCTGCACAGGCTGGCCGATACGCATGTCGCGCAGTTGGGTTTCCTTGAAGTTGGCGTCGATCCACACCTGGTCCAGCGGGATCACCGCCATGGTCGCGGTGCCCGGCTGCAGGCGCTGACCCAGCTGCACGGTACGCTTGGCGACGTAGCCGGTGACCGGCGCCACCAGGGTGGTGCGGGCGTGGTCGAGGTAGGCCTGGCGCAGGTCGGCTGCGGCGGCCATCACCTCAGGGTGCGAGGACACCACGGTATCGTCGACCAGCGCGCTGCTGGTGCTCAGTTGCTGGCGCGCACTGTTGACAGCGGCCTGGGCCACGCTCAGGTCATCGCGGGCATGGGACAGTTCTTCCGCAGCGATCGCACCGCTGTCGGCCAAGACCTTGCGCCGGTTGAAGTCCTGCTGAGCCTTGCGCAGTTCGGCCTGCCGGGTTTCCAACTGGGCCTTGAGGGAGTCGACGTTGCTGTACAACCCGCGCACCTGGCGCACGCTGCGCGCCAGCCTGGCTTCAGCGGACTGCAAGGCCACCTCGCTGTCGGCCGGGTCGAACTGCAGCAATACCTGGCCGGCGTGGACCAGGTCGCCGTCATCGGCACCGATGCTGGTGACGGTGCCGGTGACCAGCGGGGTGATCTCCACCACGTTGCCATTGACGTAGGCGTCGTCGGTGCTTTCGTGCCAGCGCCCGACCAGGCTGTACCAGGCCCAGGCGCCGACACCGGCCAGGATCAGCACTGACAGCAGGCCAAGCAGCCAGGCCTTTCGCTTGCGCGACGGCTCGGGCGCGGCGGAGGGGGTCGAGGTGTCTGCGGGAGTGGCCATGACAATACCTTGGATAATTCGTGACAGGGATCAACGATCGCCGAAGCGACGGATCGTCAATGGGTCGCCGGCAGCAAGCAGGACCTTGACCAGCAGGCCTTCCAGGGCCTTGAGCTCTTCGGGTGCCAGTGCGCCGCACAACTCGTTCATGGCCGCTGCACCGATTTCCGGCAGGCGGTCAGCCAGGCGCTGGCCATCGGCGGTAAGGACCAGGCGCACCTGGCGACGGTCGTCGGCGCAGCGGTTGCGCTCGATCAGTTCCTTCTGCTCGAGGCGGTCGAGCATGCGGGTCATCGACCCGCTGTCCAGCCCCAGGTAGCGACACAGCTCGGCAGGGGTGTCCACCTGGTACTGGGTGACGATGATCAGCACCTTGAACTGCGCGGCGGTGACGCCTTCGGATTCGAGGTGCCAGTCGAGAATGCGGTCCTTGAGGATCGCTGCGCGGCCAAACAGCATGCCGATTGCGCAGGTCTGGAAGTTTTCAGGGGAGAAATGGGCCATCGGAGACTGCTCGAGTAAATATGTAAAAATATTACTGCTTAGGCAGTGAATGTCAAAGCTTTGATTAGGTTGCTATGGAAAATTTCATGATTTCCGCCCCTTGCGCTGCCCCCTGTAGGAGCGGCCTTGTGTCGCGATGGGCCGCAAAGCGGCCCCGGCAATTTCTGCTGGGGCACAAAACCTGGGGCCGCTTCGCGCCCCATCGCGACACAAGGCCGCTCCTACAGGGCCATGCGTCAAGGCCTGCTACGGTGTTCGCAGGCCCAATGCCTCCACCGCCCCGCAGGCTATGGCCATGCCCACCAACTCCGCCAGGCTATCGGCCTGCAACCGCTTCATCACCCGCCCCCGGTACAGGTCCACCGTCTTCACGCTCACGCCCAGCCGCTCGGCAATCTCGCGGTTGCTCAACCCTTGGGCCAGCGGCACGAACACATCACGCTCGCGCGGTGTCAGGCCATCGATGCGCGCCTGCACCTGGGCCAACGCCTGGTCATCCTGGCGTGCCCGCCCGGCGTGCTCCAGCGCGACCTGTACGCTGTCGAGCAGCAACTGGTCGTTGTAGGGTTTTTCGATGAAGTCGCAGGCGCCGGCCTTGAACGCCCGCACCACGATCGGCACATCGGCATGGCCGCTGACGAAGATCACCGGCAATCCCAACCCACGCTCCCGCATCGCCTGCTGCACCGCCAACCCACCCAACCCCGGCATGCGTACATCCAGCAGCACACAGGCCGGCCCATCGTCGACGCAGGCATCGAGAAACGCCTGCCCACTGGCGAACGGCAAGGCCTGCAAGCCCACCGACTGCAGCAGCCACACCGTCGAATCCCGCATCCCCTGGTCGTCATCGACGACATACACTTTCGCTTGCACCGCCGTCTCGCCTCCTTATCCCCTGCTGACCGCCAGGCGGCAGCACAGTACCAGACCACCGTTGTCACCGGTTCGCGCCCACAGGCTACCGCCAAAGCCTTCGATCAGGCTGCGGCTCATGCTCAGGCCCAGACCCAGGCCGTCGGCCTTGCTGGTGGTGAACGGCGTGAAGATTTCATCCAGACGCTCGGGCGCCACGCCCGGGCCCTGGTCGGCCACCTCGACCAGCACGCCATCGCCATCACGCGCGGCGCCGAGCAGGATACGTGACGGCCGCTCGCCATGCTGCTCGCGGTTGGCATCGATGGCGTTGCGCAGCAGGTTCAACAGCACCTGCTCCAACAGTACCCGGTCGGCATACACCAAGGGCAGTTGCGCACTCATGCGCAGCTCGATCACCACCTGGTCTCGCGCAGCCTCCCAGGCGCACAGGCGCATGGCTTCGCCAGCTACCTCGGCCACATCCAGCGCTTGCAGGCGGCGTGGCCCTTTGCGCAGAAAGGCGCGCAGGCGGCGGATCACTTCGGCGGCATGGGTAGCCTGTTCGCTGATGCGCTGCAGGCCCTGCCCTACCCGCTCGCGGGCCTGCGGGTCGCGATCCAGGCCCTGCAGGTAGCGCTGGCTGGCGTTGGCGTAGTTGACCACTGCAGCCAACGGCTGGTTGATCTCATGGGCAATGCCCGAAGCCAGCTCACCCAAGGTGGCCAAGCGGGCACTGTGCGCCAGGCTTTCCTGGGCTTCGATGCGCAGAGTGATGTCACGGGACACGCTGACCACCTCCACTACCGCGCCGGTGTAGGTTTCGCGGATGGCCCGGCTGGCGATCTCGAACCAGCGGTAGCCGCCTGCGGCCTGACGCACCCGACAGGTCATGGTGTGGTAGCCGTCCTGGTCCAGAGCGGCGGCGGCCTGGCGCAACACCTGGCGGCGTTCGCGCGGGTGCAGCAGGGTATGCACGGCCATGCCTCGCAGTTGCTCGGGCCACAGGCCAAGCAGGCGGAATGCTGCCGGAGAAGCATCGAGGAAACGACCATCAGGGCTGTGCCGGGAAATCAGGTCGGTGGTGTTCTCGATGATCAGCCGGTACAAGCGCCGGGCACGGCTGGCCTCGCGTGCACCGTGGCGCTCGTCACTGGCATCGCGGCAACGCGCCAGCACCTTCTGGCCCTGGTCGTCAGGGATGAAACTCCACAGCACGATGCGTTCCCCGACCTGTACTTCGACGTCGGCAATCGCCCGGCGCTGGCGCAGGCAGGCGCGCACCAGGGCGGCGCAGTTGCCCGGCAGCCAGCAGGCCAGTGCCGGGCCTTCATCGACCCATGCCTGCAGCGCCGGGTTGAGTGCCAGCGGCCTGGCGTCGCCGGCCAGCATCAGGCTGGGTTGTGGGTCCTTGGCGAGCAACGGATAGGCAGTGTTGTCCACGATAGGCGGCTCGTTGTTATAGTAGTTTTACTATATTGCTATAGTCGATATTCCTAATACCATAGCCATTCGCGTAAAACTGCGACAAGGGGAGCGGCCCAGCGTCTGCCCCCAGCACCCTGAACAGAGCTAACAATCAGCCACCGGGGGCCAAGCGCACAGGTTGTGCCTGCCTCCCCTACAGGATTACCGCATGTCGATCTATGCCCAGGGCCTGATGCCCGCTGCCGTCAACCATGTCGCCCTCACCCCGCTGAGTTTCATCGAACGCACCGCTGCCGTGTATGGCAACTACCCGGCGGTGGTCCACGGTGCCATCCGCCGCAACTGGCAGGAGACCTACCAACGCTGCCGTCGCCTGGCCAGCGCCCTGGCAGGACGGGGTATCGGCCGTGGCGATACCGTGGCGGTGATGTTGCCCAACATTCCGGCCATGCTCGAAGCCCATTTTGGCGTGCCCATGACCGGCGCAGTGCTCAATACCCTGAACGTACGCCTGGACGCCGAGGCCATCGCCTTCATGCTGCAGCATGGCGAGGCCAAGGTGCTGATTACCGACCGCGAGTTCCACACCGTCATCGAAGCGGCCCTGGCCTTGCTCGAACACCCGCCATTGGTGGTGGATGTGGATGACCCGGAGTATGGCGAAGGCCGTGCGATCAGCGAACTGGACTATGAGGCGTTCCTCGCCGAAGGTGACCCGGACTTTGCCTGGGAATGGCCTGATGACGAATGGCAGGCGATCTCGCTCAACTACACCTCCGGTACCACCGGCAACCCCAAGGGTGTGGTCTACCACCATCGTGGCGCTTACCTGAACGCCTTGGGCAACCAGATGGTCTGGGCCATGGGCCATCGCCCGGTATACCTGTGGACCTTGCCGATGTTCCACTGCAACGGCTGGTGCTACCCGTGGACCATCACCGCGCTCGCCGGCACCCATGTGTTCCTGCGCCGGGTCGACCCGCAGAAGATCCTGACCCTGATCCGCGAGCACCGGGTCAGCCACCTGTGCGGCGCGCCGATCGTGCTCAACGCCCTGGTCAACATGCCCGAGGCGGCCAAGGCAGCCATCGAGCACCCGGTGCAGGCCATGGTCGCCGGCGCCGCGCCACCGGCCAAGGTCATCGGCGCCGTGGAAGAGATGGGCATCCAGGTCACCCACACCTACGGCCTGACCGAAGTCTACGGCCCGGTGACCGTGTGTGCCTGGCATGACGAATGGGACCAACTGTCGCTGGAAGAACGTGCACGGATCAAGTCCCGCCAGGGCGTGCGCTACCCGACCCTCGACGGCCTGATGGTCGCCGACCCGCAAACCCTCGAACCGGTGCCGCGTGACGGCAACACCCTGGGCGAGATCTTCATGCGCGGCAACACGGTGATGAAGGGTTACCTGAAGAACCCCGAGGCCACCGCCGAAGCCTTCCGTGGGGGCTGGTTCCACACCGGTGACCTGGCCGTGTGGCATGCCGACGGCTACGTCGAGATCAAGGACCGGCTCAAGGACATCATCATTTCCGGTGGCGAGAACATCTCCACCATCGAGGTCGAAGACACCCTGTACAAGCACCCGGCGGTGCTGGAAGCCGCAGTGGTGGCGCGCCCGGATGAAAAATGGGGGGAAACCCCATGCGCCTTCGTTGCCCTCAAGCCTGGCCGCGAAGACACCCGCGAAGCCGACATCAGCAGCTGGTGCCGCGAGCACCTGGCCGGGTTCAAGGTACCGAAGACCGTGGTGTTTGGCGAACTGCCCAAAACCTCCACCGGCAAGATCCAGAAGTACGTGCTGCGCGACCGGGCCAAAGCCCTCTGAAGCCGTAGCGGCCTCTTCGCGGGTAAACCCGCTCCCACAGCTACAGCAACAGGCTCAGGTTTGGTGCGATCCCTGTGGAAGCGGGTTTACCCGCGAAGAGGCCAGCCCAGATTTCCCACTTTTCAAGAGCTACCGATGACCACCTACACCGCCCCCCTGCGCGACATGCGCTTCGTCCTGCATGACGTGTTCAACGCCCCGGCCCTGTGGGCCCGCCTGCCGGCCCTTGCCGAGCGCATAGACGCCGAAACCGCCGACGCCATCCTCGAGGAAGCAGCCAAAGTCACCGGCCAGCTGATCGCTCCGCTCAGCCGCAACGGTGACGAGCAAGGCGTGCGCTTCGACGCAGGCCAAGTCACCACCCCCGATGGTTTCCGCGAAGCCTGGCACACCTACCGCGAAGGCGGTTGGGTAGGCCTGGGTGGCAACCCCGAACATGGCGGCATGGGCATGCCCAAAATGCTCGGCGTGCTGTTCGAAGAAATGCTCTACGCCGCCGATTGCAGCTTCAGCCTGTATTCGGCATTGAGCGCCGGCAGCTGCCTGGCGATCGATGCCCACGCCAGCGAAACGCTCAAGGCCACCTACCTGCCGCCCCTCTACGAAGGCCGCTGGGCCGGCACCATGTGCCTCACCGAACCCCATGCCGGCACCGACCTGGGCCTGATCCGCAGCCGCGCCGAACCCCAGGCCGACGGCAGCTATCGCATCAGTGGCAGCAAGATCTTCATCACTGGCGGCGAACAGGACCTGACCGAGAACATCGTCCACCTGGTGCTGGCCAAGCTGCCGGATGCGCCTGAAGGCGCCAAGGGCATCTCGCTGTTCCTGGTACCCAAGTACCTGGTCGAGGCCGATGGCCGCCTGGGTGTGCGCAACGCCGCACATTGCGGCTCGATCGAGCACAAGATGGGCATCAAGGCTTCGGCCACCTGCGTGATGAACTTCGATGGTGCCGTCGGCTACCTGGTAGGCGAGCCGAACAAGGGCCTGGCGGCGATGTTCACGATGATGAACTACGAGCGCCTGTCCATCGGCATCCAGGGCATCGGCTGTGCCGAGGCGTCCTACCAGAGCGCCGCCCGTTACGCCAACGAGCGCCTGCAAAGCCGCGCTGCCAGCGGCCCGCAGGCACAGGACAAGGCTGCTGACCCGATCATCCACCACGGCGATGTGCGGCGCATGCTGCTGACCATGCGCACCCTCACCGAAGGTGGCCGGGCGTTTGCCGCCTACGTCGGCCAGCAGCTGGACCTGGCGCGCTACGCCGAAGACGCTGGCGAGCGCGAGCATGCGCAGCGCCTGGTGGCGCTGCTGACGCCGGTGGCCAAGGCGTTCTTCACCGACAACGGCCTGGAAAGCTGCGTGCTCGGCCAGCAGGTGTATGGCGGCCATGGCTATATCCGCGAATGGGGCCAGGAGCAACGGGTGCGCGATGTGCGCATCGCGCAGATCTATGAAGGCACCAACGGCATCCAGGCCCTCGACCTGCTCGGGCGCAAGGTGCTGGCTGACGGCGGCCAGGCACTGGCCAGCTTTGCCGCCGAGGTGCGGGCCTTCAGCGTGGATGCGCCGTTGCATCGTGAGGCCCTGCAAGCGAGCCTGGCGCGGCTGGAGGCCACCAGCACCTGGCTGCAGGCGCGGGCCGGCGAGGATGCCAACCTGGTCAGCGCGGTGGCGGTGGAATACCTGCAACTGTTCGGGCTGACCGCGTATGCCTATATGTGGGCGCGGATGGCGGCGGTGGCGTTGGCCAGGCGTGACGAGGATGCCGCGTTTCATGGGGCGAAGCTTGCGTGTGCGGAGTTCTTCTTCCAGCGGGTCTTGCCGCGGGGGTTGGGGCTGGAGGCGAGTATTCGGGCGGGAAGTGGAAGCCTTTATGGGATGACAGCCGAACAATTCTGATCCTCCTGCTCCGGGCTCCCACAGGGATCGCGCAGGCCCAAGACCTTGTGCTGCTCCTGTGGGAGCCTGGCTTGCCGGTGATGGGCTGCAGAGCAGCCCCAGTATTTCTGCCTCTATACTTGTGCGCGAAGGGTTCACAAACGCTGGAAAACCATTGGCCATCCGACGAAAAACCGGAGCATCTGATAGTTATTCGCTATTACCTTCGATTCTCGGGAGCCCTCTGCCAAGGGTAGAATGCGCAAAACCCGGAGCCGCAATGAACAAAGACCGCCTCACTCCCAGCCCAGACGATGCCATCACCGACGCCGCCGCGCACTGGTGCATGCGCCTGCACGCCGAAGATTGCACGGCGGCGGAGCGCGAGGCATTCGCCCGCTGGCTGGCGGCCGACCCGCGGCATGCCGAGGAATACCAGGCAATGCTGGAAATCTGGCAAACCGCCGACCTGCTACCGCGCAACGCTACCGTCATCGACTTCAACCCGCCCGTGCAACAGGCCACACGCCCGCACAACTGGCGGCCGCTGGCGTCTGCCGCTGCCATCGCACTGGCGGTGCTGCCGCTGGCCGGCTGGGTGGGCTGGGAACAAGGCTGGTTGCCCAATCACTACCAGCACTTCGAAACCGGCACGCGTATGCAGGCCGTGCAACTGAGCGACGGCAGCACGGTGCAGCTCAACCTCAACACCGAACTCACCTACCTCAACTACAAGGACAAGCGCCAGGTCACGCTCAAGCGTGGCGAGGCGTTCTTCAAGGTACGGCACGACAGCAGCCACCCGTTCATCGTGCATGCCGGTCGTGGCCAGACCCGCGTCACCGGCACCCAGTTCAACGTGTGGAAATACCAGGACCAGGTCAAGGTCACCCTAGTGGAAGGTTCGGTACTGGTGTCCAGCGACGGCAGCTCCGGTGGCTACCGCCTGAGCCCTGGGATGCAGGCCAGCTACCACAAGGGCGACTTCGAGCCGCAACTGGAGCAGAACGACTACAGCAACAGCCTGGCCTGGCGCGACGGCAAACTGGTGCTCGACAACCTGAGCCTGGAACAGGCGTTGCCAATGATCAACCGCTACCTCGATGCACCGCTGCTGCTGGCCGATGCCAGCACCGGCCGCATCCGCATCAGCGGCATATACAACACCCGTGACGTGGGGAGCCTGGTCAACAACCTGCCCAAGGTGCTGCCGGTCTACCTGACCCGCAGCAAGGACGGCAGCACCGTGCTCAACCGCATCTCGCCGCCGCCCGACAAGGGCTGACGCTCCCCTGCGTTACAGCGTCATCGCCGCCAGCCAGCCGAACGCCAGCAGTGGCAGGTTGTAGTGGATGAAGGTAGGCACCACGGTGTCCCAGATATGGTGGTGCTGGCCATCCACGTTCAGCCCCGAGGTCGGGCCCAGGGTCGAGTCCGAGGCAGGAGAGCCCGCGTCGCCCAGGGCACCGGCGGTCCCAACGATGCACACCGTGGCCAGTGGGTCGAAGCCCAGTTGCACGCACAGCGGCACGAAGATCGCGGCCAGGATCGGCACGGTAGAGAACGACGAGCCGATGCCCATGGTCACCAACAGGCCCACCAGCAGCATCAGCAAGGCACCGATGCCCTTGCTGTGGTCGATCCACTGCGCCGAGGTTTCCACCAGGCCCTTCACCTCACCGGTGGCCTTCATCACGTCGGCAAAGCCCGAGGCGGCAATCATGATGAAGCCGATCATGGCCATCATCTTCATGCCTTCGGTGAACAGGTCGTCAGTGTCTTTCCAGCGCACGATGCCCGACAGCGAGAAGATCAGGAAGCCGACCATGGCACCGATGATCATCGAGTCCAGCCACAACTGGACGATGAACGCCGAGGCAATCGCCAGCCCGGCCACCAGCAGGGTCAGCGGATTGTACTGCACGCTAACCTGCTCCACCTGCTCGATGCGCGCCAGGTCGTAGTCTCGCTTCTTGCGGTAGCTGATGAATACTGCCAGCAACAAGCCGGCCAACATGCCGGCAGCCGGGATGGCCATGGCGTGGGTGACATTCACACCACTCACGTCGACACCCGCGCGGGCAACGTTGGCCAGCAGGATTTCGTTGAGGAAGATGTTGCCAAAGCCCACCGGCAGGAACATGTACGGGGTGATCAGGCCGAAGGTGATCACGCAGGCGATCAGCCGGCGGTCGATGCGCAGGCGGGTCAGCACGTACAGCAACGGCGGCACCAGCAACGGGATGAAGGCGATGTGGATCGGCAGGATGTTCTGCGACGACACCGCCACCACCAGCATCAGGCCGACCAGCAACCATTTGACCTTGCTGCCATTGGCATGGCCCTGGCGGTCGATCATGGCCAGGGCGCGGTCGGCCAGGGCATGGGCCAGGCCGGACTTGGCGATGGCCACGGCAAAGGCACCCAGCAATGCGTAGGACAGGGCCACCGTAGCCCCACCGCCGAGGCCGCCGTTGAAGGCCTTGAGCGTACCCTCGATGCCCAGGCCTCCCACCAGCCCACCGGCCAGGGCCCCGATGATCAGGGCGATGACCACGTGCACGCGGGACAGGCTGAGTATCAGCATGATGCCGACCGCGGCGATCACTGCATTCATGGTTGGCTTACCTCATTGCGACGGAAAAAAAGCCCGCACTCTGAAGCAGTGGGCGACAGATGTCAAAAGCGCCATGTTGCGGCGGATTACACAGAGGGCGGAAATTTAAATTGAATGTTTGAATAAAGAAAAATTGGGATGGGCCGATACGGTGGGAAGGCCGGGAGATGCCTGGCTGGAGATTTCTGTCGTCTGTGAGATCGAGCGCCGCCCGCGCGGCGCTTCGCGGGGCAAGCCCGCTCCCACATTTGTTTCTGGCCAGTCATGCCTGTGAGGTCAGCGCTGCCCGCCTTGTCTGCCCGGCTCGATATCCAGGCATGCGCAATTGTCGCCTTATCCTTCTCAAGGCATGCACCAAGGGTGCGCGCGCCTCTGCAACAGGAGGGATTGGCCCGAAACAGATGTGGGAGCGGGCTTGCCCCGCGAAGCGCCGCGCGGGCGGCGCTCGATCTCACAATCGACACACATCTCCAGCCAGGCACCTCTCAACCCCGCCCAGACCCAAAGCCATAACCCTTACTGTCCAAAAAAGGGATACGCCCCATGCCTTTGCGACAACTTTCCATCCAGTGGAAGATCACCCTGCTCGCCGGTCTCTGCCTGGCCGGCATCGTCACCCTGCTCGTCGGCCTGTCGCTGTACCGCATGGACCACAGCTCGGACCTGGTCAAGGCCAGCAGCATGCAGATGCTGACCGAGTCGGCGCAGTCGCGTATCGAGTCGCAGGGCGAGGTGCAGGCGCTTAACATCCGCCGCCAGTTCATGGACGCCTACCAGTACGGCGCCGGCTTCGCCCGCCAGGTGCTGTTCCTGCGCGAGCAGGCGGAAAAGCGCTTTCTCGATGCCTTCGACCTGCGCGAGGACATGACCCGCCAGGTGCGCGCCGCGTTGCAGGCTAACCCTGACCTGCTCGGCCTGTCGCTGGTGTTCGAACCCAATGCCCTGGACAACAAGGACAACCTGTTCGTCGGCAAGGCGGAACTGGGCAGCAACGAAACCGGGCGCTTCGCCCTGTACTGGTCGCAACCGCGTGTCGGCCAGCTGACGGCCATGGCCCTGCCCGAGCATGACATGGCCAATACCGAGATCGGCCCCAGCGGCCAGCCGGCCAACACCTGGTGGGTGTGCCCGCGCACATCCGGCAAGGTATGCGTGGTGGAGCCCTACTTCTACGACATCGATGGCCAGCAGGTGCTGATGACCAGCATCGTCTTCCCGCTGACGGTCGACGGCAAGGTGATCGCCACCCTGTCCATCGACATCAACCTCAACAGCTTGCAAGCCCTGAGCCAGGATGCCAGCCGCAGCCTGTACGAAGGCCGCACCACGGTCGGTATCCTCAGCCCTGTCGGCCTGCTGGCCGGCTACAGCGCCGATGCCAGCAAGCTGGCCCAACGCTTCGACCAGGTCGATACGGCCAAGGGTGCCGAACTGGTACGCAAGCTGGCCGATGGCAAGCTTGCCATCGTGCACGACCAGCAGCGCCTGAAGGTGCTGGCCGCGTTCCGGCCGATCCCGGACGCCCAGCCCTGGGGCGTGTTGCTGGACGTACCGGAAAACGCCCTGACCGGGCCGGCCGAAGCGCTGAAACATGAACTGGACGCGCTGAACAATAGCGGCACACTGCTGGAACTTGGCCTGGGCCTGGCTGCGGCGATTGCCGGCCTGCTGATGGTGTGGCTGATGGCCCGCGGCGTTACCAGGCCGATCCTCGGCGTGGCAAGCATGCTCAAGGACATCGCCAGCGGCGAAGGAGACCTGACCCGCCGCCTGACCTACCAGAAACAGGACGAACTGGGCGAACTGGCCGGCTGGTTCAACCGTTTCCTCGACAAGCTGCAGCCAACCATCGCCGAGGTCAAACGCTCGGTGCAGGCCGCCCGTGGGACCGCCGACCAGTCTTCGGCAATTGCCACGCAGACCAGCGCCGGCATGGAACAGCAGTACCGCCAGGTCGACCAGGTGGCCACTGCCTCGCACGAAATGAGCGCCACCGCCCAGGACGTCGCCCGCAGCGCCGCCCAGGCCGCGCAGGCCGCCCGAGACGCCGACCAGGCCACCCGCGAAGGCCTGGCGGTGATCGACCGCACCACCCTCAGCATCGATACCCTGGCCGCCGACATGAGCAACACCATGGCAGAGGTCGAGGGCCTGGCGCAGAACAGCGAGAAGATTGGTTCGGTGCTGGAGGTGATTCGCTCGATCGCCGAACAGACCAACCTGCTGGCGCTCAACGCCGCCATCGAGGCGGCCCGCGCCGGTGAGGCCGGCCGTGGCTTTGCCGTGGTCGCTGATGAGGTGCGCAACCTGGCTCAGCGTACCCAGGAATCGGTGGAAGAAACCCGCCAGGTGATCGAAGCGTTGCAGAACGGCACCCGCGAAGTGGTCGGTGCCATGGACAACAGTCATCGCCAGGCCCAGGGCGGCGTGCAGCAGGTTGGCCAAGCCGTCACCGCGCTGCAGCGCATTGGCCAGGCAGTGACCGTCATCACCGACATGAACCTGCAGATCGCCTCGGCTGCCGAGGAACAAAGCGCGGTGGCCGAGGAAATCAACAGCAACGTGGCAACCATCCGTGATGTCACCGAATCGCTGTCGGGACAGGCCAACGAGTCGGCGCGGGTCAGCCAGTCGCTGAACAGCCTGGCCAACCAGCAGCAGGCGCTGATGGACCAGTTCCGCGTCTGAGTCACCTGCAGGCCGCTGCCAATCGTGTGCAGCGGCCTTCCTGCCAGGCCCGGGAACCGGTCGTCTACACTTGCGGCAACTCGGTAGCGCCACTCCAGGAGGCCCCATGAAAAAAATTCCGACGTTGCTGGCCGGCCTGCTGCTCGCGGTGGGCCTGGCCAGCACCGATAGCGCCGCTTCGGCGGAACGCACCACGCCCATCCACTTTGGCGCCATCGGCTGGGAAAGCGGTGCCCTCACCACCGAGATCCTGCGGCTGATCGTGGAGCGCGGGTACGGCTACCCCACCGACACCCTGCCCGGCAGTACCGTCAGCATGGAAGTGGCGCTGGCACGCAACGACCTGCAAGTGATCGCCGAGGAATGGGCCGGGCGCAGCCCTGCCTGGATCAAGGCAGAAGCAGCCGGGCAGGTGTACGCGTTGGGCGACACGGTCAAGAACGCCGAAGAAGGTTGGTGGGTCCCGGCGTACGTGGTCGAGGGCGATGCCGCACGCAAACTGCAGCCGGTGGCGCCCGACCTGCGCAGCGTCGACGACCTCAAGCGTTACCCGCAGGTGTTCCGCGACCCCGAATCGCCCGACAAAGGGCGCTTTCTCAACAGCCCCAGCGGCTGGACATCCGAGACCGTCAACAGCCAGAAACTCAAGGCCTACGGGTTGAACCACCTGTATACCAACTTCCGCAGCGGTTCCGGGGCGGCCATGGATGCCGAAATCGCCTCCGCCATCCGCCGGGAGCAACCAGTGCTGTTCTACTACTGGAACCCGACCCCGTTGATGGGGCGTTACAAACTCATACGCCTGGAAGAGCCCCCATTCGATGCCCGGGCCTGGGCCACCCTCACTGACGCCAGCCACCCTGACCCGAAGGGCAGCCGCTCGCTGCCGGCCAAATTGTCGATTGGCGTGTCCAAGGCCTTTCGTGAGGGCTACCCGGAGCTGGTGAGCATGTTCGAGCGGGTCGACCTGCCCATCGACCGCCTCAACAAGGCACTGGCCGACATGAGCGAAAAGCGGACGCCGCCCCGTGACGCGGCCCTTGCCTTCCTGCGCGATCACCGCGAGGTGTGGAAAGCCTGGTTGCCTGCGGACATTGCCACCAAGGTCGAGGGCACCCTGTGAGCGGCGGCTTCCCCCAGACTCTGCAGTTCTCTTTTGCCGACAGCGTCAACCGGCTGGTCGACTGGCTGGTGCTGAATTACGGCGATCACCTGCGCAGCTTCTCTGACCAGTTGCTGCAACTGTTGGTCGGCCTGGAAACCCTGCTGCGCCTGCTGCCGTGGTGGCTGCTGCTGTTGCTGATCGGCCTGCTCGCCTGGCATGCCAGCCGCAGCTTGCTGCGCAGCGCGGTACTGGTGGCGCTGCTGGCCCTGATCGGCGTGCTCGGGTTGTGGGACAAACTGCTGCAGACCATGGCTTTGGTGCTGGTCAGTACTGGCCTCTGCGTGCTGGTGGGCGTGCCGCTGGGCATCCTGCTGGCTGCCCGGCCGCTGGCGAAGCGGTTGCTGTTGCCGGTTCTGGATGTGATGCAGACATTGCCGGCCTTCGTTTACCTGATCCCGGTGCTGATGCTGTTCGGCCTGGGCAAGGTGCCCGCCGTGTTCGCCACGCTGATCTATGCCCTGCCGCCGCTGGTACGGCTGACCGAACTGGGCCTGAGCCAGATCGACCCCTCGCTGCTGCAAGCCGCGCATGGTCTGGGGGCCAGCCGCTGGCAGCGGTTGCGGCGCATCGCCCTGCCGCTGGCGCTGCCGAGCATCATGGCCGGGCTCAACCAGTCGGTGATGATGGCTCTGTCGATGGTGGTGGTGGCGTCGATGATTGGCGCCCGCGGGCTGGGTGAGGATGTGCTGGCGGGAATCCAGACCCTGAATGTCGGCCAAGGCGTCGAGGCCGGGTTGGCGATCGTCGCCCTGGCCATGGTGATCGACCGGATCAGCCAGGCCTATGGACGTAGCGGGCGCTGAGCAGTATTACCGGTACCGGCCCTTTTGCCCAACAAGGCGAGTCCCTGCAGGAGCAGCCTTGTGCTGCGAAAGGGCCGGGCCTGACAATGCTGCTCTGTCAGCTTGAAACCGGACCTCCCCCGCATGTCCCTCAAAGCCCTGCGCACCCTGGTGACCATCGCCCGCCACGGCACCTTCGCCCGTGCCGCCGACCTGCTCAGCCTCACCCCTTCGGCGGTGAGCCTGCACATCAAGACCCTTGAAGACGAGCTGCAAGTGACCTTGTTCGACCGCAGCCGCAGGCAGGTGGCGCTGACCGAAGCCGGCCAGTTGGCGGTGGCCCGCGCCGAGACCATCCTGGCTAGCTATGACGAACTGGCCGACGCCCTGGCCAGCGGCCCGAGCCTGCGCGGCCGCCTGCGCCTGGGGGCGATCCATACGGTGCTGGCGCGGCGCCTGCCCAAGGCGCTGGTGTGGATCAAGGCGCACCATCCGCAGTTGCATGTCAGCGTGGCCTCCGGCATGTCGGCGGAACTGGCACGGCGGGTGGAAGACGGCGAACTCGATGCAGCGATCACTACCGAGCCGGTCAGCCCCTACCCGCAGAGCCTGGACTTCACGCCGTTGTTCGAAGACCGCTTCTGGGCGGTCGCCAGCCCCGACCTGGCCGGGCAAAGCGTGCCGCAGTTGCTGGCCAGCCAGCCGTTCCTGCGCTTCGACAAGCGTGCCTGGGCCGGGCGGCAGATAGAACAGGAGCTGCGCCGCCAGCATCTGCAGGTGAGCGAGCAGATGGAACTGGACAGCCAGGAAGCACTGGCGCGCATGGCGGTGATGGGCCTGGGCGTGGCGATCATCCCCATGGCCGATGACGACCTGCAACGTTTGCCACCGGCCACCTGCCTGCCGTTTGGCGACCCGCAGCTGACCCGGCGGGTGGTGTTGCTGGAGCATGAGAAGAGCCAGCGGCGGCATTTGAGTGCGGTGCTGAAGACTGCGCTGGAGGCTTGATATTGCCGGAGCCGCTGCGCGGCCCTTTCGCGACACAAGGCCGCTCCCACAGCGAACGCCTTGCATTTGAAGCAGTGGTAAACCTGTGGGAGCGGCCTTGCGTCGCGAAAGGGGCGCACAGCGCCCCCAAAGCAAACATGCATTTTTCCTCAATGGTCAGTGCAGAAAACAACGTTTTTACAGATCGATGCGCACCAGTAGTCTGTGCCCCGTACCCGACTACGGAACATTGATCATGCTCCATCTGCTGCTGACTACCCTGCTGCCGATCATCCTGCTGATTGCCCTGGGCACTTTCCTGCGCCTGCGCGGCTTCCTCGCCGAAAACTTCTGGCCTGGCGCCGAGCGCCTGAGCTATTACGTATTGTTGCCGTCGCTGTTCCTCCATGGCCTGGCCACCGCCAACCTCGATGGCGTGCCGGTGCTGAGCATGGTCGGCGTGCTGATGCTCTCGACCCTGGCCGGGGCCGTGCTGCTGGTGCTGTACCAGGGCGCAATGAACCACGAGGGTGCCGACTTCACCTCGGTGTTCCAGGGCGGCATCCGCTTCAACAACTACATCGGCGCCACCCTTGCAGCGGGTATCTATGGCAGCGCCGGCATCGCCCTGGCGGCAGTGGCCAACGCCGCCATCGTGCCACTGGTCAACCTGCTTTGCGTGCTGGTGTTCGCCCGCTTCAGCGCCCGCCATAGCTCACCGGCCTCGGTGCTGCGGGCCATCTTCGCCAACCCCTTGATCGTCGGTTGTGGCGGAGGGCTGCTGCTGCGCGCCAGCGGGCTGGGCTTGCCAGCGGGTATCGAACCCACGGTCAAGGCATTGGGCCAGGCCGCCCTCCCGCTGGGCCTGCTGTGCGTCGGCGCAGCCCTGGGTGGCACCCGCCTGGGCCGCCAGGTGCGCCCGCTGATGGCGGCGTCGGCATTCAAGTTCCTGGTCATGCCGCTGACCACCTGGGGTTTGTGCCGCGTGCTTGGCCTGTGTGGCCAGGCAGCGGTGGTGGCGGTGCTGTTCCAGGCACTGCCTACTGCATCATCTTCCTATGTGATGGCTCGACAAATGGGCGGTAACGCACCGCTGATGGCCACCATCATCGCCCTGCAGACCGTGTTGGCTGCCGCCACCCTGCCTTTGGTACTCATGCTTACGCTTGGCTAGACTGTAGCGACTGCACGGTACGGCGTGATACGAATGATTACCAAGTCATCGCACTTTTCCGCCGACCAGTGGTCTACTCCCTCTTTTGCCGCCAGCAACGAATGCCGGTGTTTTCATTGCTTTGCACGATCCCGGGCCAAAACGCCCCGGGCTTGTGTAGGATGAGCAGCGCAAACCACGACGCTGCCAGTCATAGGGAGATCCACATGCGCGTCCTGTCATCCGTTGCCGCCTTGTCGCTGGGCCTGGTCGTCTCGACCGGAGCACTGGCTGCCACCGGCGAAGAGGCGCAACTGATCGATTCGATCAATGTCTACCGCAGCAAGGCCCAGCCCTGCGGTGGCGAGGCGTCGTTGGAGCTGCCGCCGCTCAACAGCGATACCCGCCTGGCGCTGTCGCCAGAGGGTACCCGCGACCTGCAGCAGGCCATGACCCGCGCCGCCTACCCAATGGTCAACGTGCAGGCCATCAGCCTGTCGGGGCCGCGTGATGCGCGCGCTGCCATGCATGCCATCGAGGAGAGCTTCTGCCAGGTGGTGCTCGACCCGCAGTTCGTCGATATCGGCGTCAGCCAGGAAGGTCGCGACTGGCGCATCGTGCTGGCCCGGCCGCTGCTTAGCGGCCGCCTGGGCGATTGGCAGGCCGAGGGGCAGAAGGTGCTGCAGGAGATCAATGCCGCGCGCAAGGTGCCGCGCCAATGCGGTGGCCAGCCCTTCGCCGCCGCCCCCGCGCTGAGCTGGAGCACGGTGCTGGCCGGGGTTGCCGCCAACCACACCCGGGCCATGGCCAACCAGAACTTCTTCGACCACATCGACAAGGATGGCCGCACCCCCGGTGACCGGGCAGAGCTAGCCGGCTACCTGTACCAGCAGATCGGCGAAAACATCGCCGCCGGGCGTGACACCGCGCGCAAGGTGGTCGATGGCTGGCTGGATAGCCCAGGGCACTGCGCGACGCTGATGAACCCGGACTTCCGTGAGCTGGGCGCTGCATATGCGGTGGACCCGAAGAGTGATGCAGGGATTTACTGGACGGGGTTGTTCGGGACGCCGCAGTAAGCCCGCTTTCATAGAACTGCACAAAACTCCTTGAATCAGCAGGAACCCTGTGGGAGCAGCTTTAGCCGCGAACACCGGCGCAGCCGGTGCCATGCACCGCGGTGGATCCTTCGCGGCTAAAGCCGCTCCCACAGGGTACGCGGACCGTATGTAAGTTCAGTCTCCCACAGGGAACCGCGCGCGGCTTCAAAGCGGATTCGTGCCTGCGCGCAGTTCACGGGCCGTGCAACCAAACCGTCGCCGCACGCACTTGCCCAGGTAACTGGCATCGCCCAAGCCCACTTCATCGGCAATCTGCGCCAGGCTGTGGCTGGAGTTGAGCAAGCGCCAGCGCGCCTGTTGCAAGCGCATCTCCAGCCACCAGGCCTTGGCGCTCATACCATGGCTGGCGCGAAACTGCCGGTCCAGCTGGCGCCGGCTGATGCCCAGCTCTGCGGCCAGTTGCTCCACTGCCAACGGCCTACCCAGGTGATGACGCATCAACGCCTGCGCGCGCTGCACCTGCCGCCCCTGCCCGGCCCCCAGCTCCAGCGAGCGCAAGGCATGTCGGCTATCGCGGGTTTCGTCCACCAGCATGTCGGCCAGGCCCTTGAGTGCCCGGGTCCGCCCGCAGGCGCGTGACAACAGCGCGACGGCCAGGTCGATGGCCGCGGTGCCGCCAGCGCAGGTGATGCGGCTACCGTCGATGCAGTACAGCTGCTCGCTCAGCACCTGCAAGTGCGGGAAAGCCGCACGAAATTCGGCTTCGTGGCGCCAGTGCACCACCACCTTGTGCCCCTGCAGCAATCCGCAGGCGGCCAACAGGAAGGCGCCGTTGTCGACGCCCACCAGCTTGACGCCCGCTTTGCCGGCCTGCCTGAGCAAGGCCTTGTAGCGAGGCGCCAGCGCGGCAGTGGCCATGGCGTTGCGCCCGCCGAACACCACCAGGTAGTCGAAACCGGCCAGTTCGAGCTGGCCAGCCACGGCCTCGACTTGCACCACCGCGCCACTGCTCGACGCCACCGGGTCGAGGGTCAACCCTGCCACGGTCCAGCTGCAGTAGCGCTGCTGGCTGTAGTCCTCGTCGTCGGCGCTGAAACGCAACTTGTCGAGAAAGGCACCGAACGGCAGCAGGGCAAAATCCGGTAACGGCAAGATCAGCAAGCGGATATCGGGCTGCATGGCATTGCGTCCAGGAACAACCATTAAATGTCCAGATCATACCCTTTCTGAACGAAGCCGGCGCCATAGACTGGCGCCCTCCTTATCAACAAGGCCTTACACACCATGGCACTCGACACCTGGCTCATCTACCTGCTGGCCAGCATCGGTCTGTCGCTGACCCCAGGCCCCAACAGCCTGCTGGCCCTGACCCACGGCGCCCTGTATGGCACACGCCGGACGTTGTTCACCATCGTTGGCGGGGTGTTTGGCTTCAGCGCCCTGATCGCCCTGACCATGTTCGGCCTCAGCGCGTTGCTGCAGACCTCGGCCTCGGTGCTGAGCGTGCTCAAATGGGTGGGTGGTGCCTATTTGATCTGGCTAGGTATCCAGCTGTGGCGCAGCCCGGGCCTGCACCTGGAACTCACCGCGCAAAACGCGCGGCTGGGCAATGCCGGCCTGTTCCGCCAGGGCCTGCTGTCGGCCATGGCCAACCCCAAAGTGCTGCTGTTCTATGGCGCTTTCCTGCCGCAGTTCATCGATCCACAGCGTGGGTTGCTGTTGCAGTTCGTGGTGATGGCGGCAACCTTTGCCAGCGTCGAGTTCCTGGTCGAATACCTGTTGGCACGCCTGGCGTTTCGTATCCGGCCATGGCTGGCCAAGGGCGGCAAGGGCTTCAACCGCTGCTGCGGCAGCCTGTTTGCCTTGATTGGTGTGGCGTTGCCGCTTGGGCGGTAGCACTACGCAAAGGCTGTCGCGCTCCTACAGGGATCGCGACAGCCTGTGGGCTCGCATTCAACCCCGGCGCGCTTTGACCAGGAAGATGAGCAAGGCCACCCCCGGCAACCCCGCCCCCACCAGCGCCACACCCTGCCAGCCAAACTGGCTGAACAGCGCACTGGCCACCGCCGACCCCAGCGCCCCTCCGAGGAAGATGCTGGTCATGTACACCGCGTTCAGCCGCCCGCGGCTGGCCGGGTCCAGCGCGTACACTTCACGCTGGCCGATGACCATGTTCATCTGCACCGCAAAATCCAGCAGCACGCCGGTCAGGCCCAGGCCGATCACGCTGTAGCCCGGCACCGTCAGCCCCAGCAACAGTGCCGCCGGTGCCAGCAACAACGCCAGCAGCGAACCGGCCCGGGCATGCCCGGCATCGGCCAGGCGACCGGCCATGGGCGCGGCCACGGCGCCCACCGCGCCCACCAGGGCGAATACTGCGATCTGGCTCTGCGACAGGCCATGCTCGGTAGCCAGGGCCATCGGTACCGCCGTCCAGTAAAGGCTGAACGCCGCGAACATCAATGCCTGGTACAGCGCGCGCTGGCGCAGCAAGGGATGACGGCGCAGCAGCGTGAACAGCGACAGCATCAGCCCGGCATAGCTGGCCTTGTGCTCGGGCATCCGCCGCGGCAAGGTCAGGGCCAGTAGCAGGATGATCGCCAGCATTACCCCGGCAGCGCCGATGAACACCGCACGCCAGCCGAGGTAGTCGGCCACAAGGCTGGACAACGGCCGCGCCAGCAGGATACCCAGCAGCAGGCCACCCATGATGTTGCCGACCACCCGCCCACGCTGCTGCTCCGGCGCCAGGTGCGCCGCCAGCGGAATGAGCATCTGCACCGCCACGGAACTGAAACCGATCAGCAGTGCATAGCCCAGGAACAGTTGGCCCTGGCCACTGCTGCTGGTCCCCGCCAGCAGCAGGCTGACGCAGGCCAGCACGGCGGTAGCCACCATCAGGCGGCGGTTTTCCAACAGGTCGGCCAGCGGTACCAGCAACAGCAGGCCCAGGGCATAGCCCAACTGCGTGAGCGAAACGATCAGGCTGGCATGCTCGGTGGACAGCCCCAGGTCCGGGGCGATCAGGCCAACGATGGGCTGGGCATAGTAGATATTGGCGACGATCGCGCCGCAGCAGAACGCCAGCAGCGCGACCAGGGCCTGGCTCAGGCCGGTGGCTACAGGCTGCGCGGCAGCAAGGGAGGGATTCATGCGAGGGTCCTCGGCAAGGGTGGGATATGCCGGTCACCTTACCCAGACGCACTCCCGGCGAGAATCCAGCGCTGACGCAACAGGGCTTTGCGCACTGCGCAACACTAAGTGCTGCGCTTCAACAGGTTTTCGCAAAAGTCGATGAACGCATTTACCCGCCGCGAACCACGATGATTGGGCAGGTACAGGGCGTTGATGCTGTCACTGGCCGCGCCAGGGCTGGCCTGCCAGTCGGGGAACAGCCGCTGCAGGCGCCCGGCCGCCACATCCTCATGCACCAGCCAGTCAGCCAGCAGCGCGATGCCGCTGCCCGCCAGCGCGGTTTCGCGCAACATGTCGGCATTGGCGCTACGCAACGGCCCGCTCACGTCCAGCTCCAGGCTGTCCTGCCCGCGGGCCAGGCGCCAGGGGCGCCCTTTCTGCCCGTAGCGAAAGCGCAGGCAGGCGTGTTCGAGCAACTGTCGCGGATGTAGCAGCGCGTCACGCCCGGCCAGGTAGGCCGGGCTGGCAACCAGCCAGCGCTGGAAGCGACCCAACTGGCGACACACCAGCTCCTCATTGGGCGCGGGGTCGCCCAGGCGGATCGACAGGTCATAGCGCCCGTCAAGCAGGTCATCCAGCCTGTCGCTGAGGTCAATGTCCAGCTCCAGTGCCGGGTACTGTGCCAGGAACAGCCCCAGGTGCGGAGCGATGACCCGCCTGCCGAACTCCACCGGCAAGCACAGGCGCAGCACACCGACAGGCTCTTCGCCACGGTCGGCGACACTGGCATCGGCCGCGTCCAGCGCCTCGAAAATACCCCGAGCGCGCTCGTAATAACGAGCGCCGGCCTCGGTCAGGCTGACCTGGCGGGTGGAGCGGTTGAGCAAGGTGGCGCCCAACGCCGTTTCCAGGGCATCGACCAGGCGCGTCACCGACGAAGTTGCCAGCCCTAGCTGGCGCGCGGCGGCAGAAAAGCCCTGAGCATCGACGGTGGCCACGAACATCTTCATCGCCAGGAGTTTGTCCATTTGCTGCCCGTCTTCCAAATCTCGGAAAGTTCTTACAAACAGCCGGGCGGGTCAAGAAGCGCGGTGCGCGGCAATTGCGTCCATAGTGGAACCACCCCCCTTCCAAACGAGGCCTTCCATGACACCGACCAACCTGCTGACCGCCCTGCCCCCTTGCGACCCCACCTGCGCCGAACAGGTCGACGAGCTGCTCAGCCGCCCGGGCGTGCGCGTTGAGCGTATTGTTTCCAGCGGCCAGGCCAGCCCGCCTGGCTTCTGGTACGACCAGGCCGAAGGTGAATGGATCGTGCTGCTCAGTGGAGCCGCCGGCCTGCGCTTCGAGCACGAGAGCCACACCCGCCTGCTGGCGCCGGGCGATTGCCTGGACATCCCCCCGCACTACCGCCACCGCGTGGAATGGACCGCTCCCGGCACAGCCACCGTCTGGCTCGCAGTGTTCTACAGCAAGGGCATCCCGTGGCCAGCGTGAAACCGGCCACTCCCTGTTCGGCACAAAGTTGAGTGCAGGTTACGCAACCGGCATGAAGACCCTGTTTACTGCAACTTTAACCGCCTGATCTAAACTTTTAGCCACACCTTGGCGAGCTGAACCCTGCGACAATCCGCCCCACAAAATTATGTACCAACTTGTTAATTAGCAAGCTAAGAGATTACACTGCGCGCATTCCACCTGCTGAGATCCCTGGCATGAAAGAAACACCGCGCGCTTCTGGCGCTACAAACATCATCCTGGTCGGCCTGGGCGTGATCATCGCCCTGCTCGGCCTCCTCATGGCTGCGGGCGGCATCAAGCTGGCCGGCCTGGGCGGTTCCTGGTACTTCCTGACCGGCGGCCTGGCCATGGCCATTGCCGGTGTCCTTGTCGCTCTTCGCAAGCCCGCTGGCGCATGGTTGTATGCGGCGTTCCTGGCCGGTACTGTCATCTGGGCGCTGTTCGACGCTGGCCTGGTGTTCTGGCCACTGTTCTCGCGCCTGTTCATGTTCGGCGCAATCGGCATGGTGGTGGCACTGGTCTACCCGCTGCTGGCCCGTGCCAACGGTGGCAGCGCCGGCCGTGGTGCCCATGGCGTTGCCGGGGTGATGGCCGTGGTGCTGGCGATCGCCGTCGGCAACATGTTCGTTGCCCACCCCAGCGTCGCCCCCACCGGCAAAGGCCCGGGCATGACCCCGGTCGAGGCCGACAAAGCGCAGAAGGACTGGGCCCACTACGGCAACACCGAAGGTGGCAGCCGTTTCGCCGCGCTGGACCAGATCAACCGCGACAACGTCGACAAGCTGAAAGTGGCCTGGACCTACCAGACCGGTGACGTGGCCCTCAGCGACGGCAACGGTGCCGAAGACCAGCTGACCCCGCTGCAGGTCGGCAACAAGGTGTTCATCTGCACCCCGCACAACAACCTGATCGCCCTCGATGCCGATACCGGCAAAGAGCTGTGGAAGAACGCGATCAACGCCCAGTCCAAGGTCTGGCAGCGTTGCCGCGGCATGGCCTACTTCGACGCCACCGCCGCCATCGCCCAGCCGACCCAGCCGAACAGCTCGCCGATCACCGCCGTCAGCGTGGCGGCTGGTGCCAACTGCCAGCGTCGCCTGCTGACCAACACCATCGACGGCCGCCTGATTGCCGTCGACGCCGACACCGGCGAGTTCTGCCAGGGCTTCGGCAACAACGGCCAGATCGACCTCAAGGCCGGCCTGGGGGATGTGCCGGACTCCTACTACCAGCTGTCCTCCGCGCCGCTGATGGCCGGTACCACCGTGGTGGTCGGCGGTCGCATCGCCGACAACGTCCAGACCGACATGCCGGGCGGCGTGATCCGTGGTTTCGACGTGATCACGGGTGAAATGCGCTGGGCCTTCGACCCCGGCAATCCGGGGGATCGCCAGGCACCCAAGGGCGACAGCACCTATGTGCGCAGCACCCCCAACAGCTGGGCTCCGATGTCCTACGACCCGGCAATGAATACCGTGTTCCTGCCGATGGGCTCGTCGTCCACCGACATCTACGGCGTTGAACGCAGCAAGCTGGACCATACCTACGGCGCTTCGGTACTGGCCCTGGACGCCACCACCGGCAACCAGAAGTGGGTGTTCCAGACCGTGCACAACGACCTGTGGGACTTCGACCTGCCGATGCAGCCGAGCCTGATCGACTTCACCAAGGACGACGGCCAGTCGGTACCTGCGGTGGTGATCGGCACCAAGGCCGGGCAGATCTACGTGCTCGACCGCGCCACCGGCAAGCCGCTGACCCAGGTCGACGAAGTACCGGTCAAGCCAGGCAACATCCCTGACGAGCCGTACTCGCCAACCCAGCCGAAGTCGGTGGGCATGCCGCAGATCGGCGCGCAGACCCTGACCGAATCGGACATGTGGGGCGCTACCCCGTACGACCAGCTGCTGTGCCGCATCAACTTCAAGAAGATGCGCTACGACGGCCTGTACACCGCGCCGGGCACCGACCTGTCACTGAGCTTCCCGGGTTCGCTGGGTGGCATGAACTGGGGCAGCATTTCCACCGACCCGGTACATGGTTTCATCTTCGTCAACGACATGCGCCTGGGCCTGTGGATCCAGATGATCCCGTCGCAGAACAAAGGCAATGCCGCTTCCGGTGGCGAAGCGCTGAACACCGGCATGGGCGCAGTACCGCTCAAGGGCACCCCGTATGCGGTGAACAAGAACCGCTTCCTGTCGGTGGCCGGCATTCCGTGCCAGGCACCGCCATTCGGCACCCTGACCGCCATCGACATGAAGACCCGCCAGGTGGCGTGGCAGGTACCGGTAGGCACCGTCGAGGACACCGGCCCGCTCGGCATCCGCATGCACCTGCCGATCAAGATCGGCCTGCCGACCCTCGGCGGCACCCTGTCGACCCAGGGCGGCCTGGTGTTCATCGCCGGTACCCAGGACTTCTACCTGCGCGCCTACGACAGCAGCAACGGCAACGAAATCTGGAAGGCTCGCCTGCCAGTGGGCAGCCAGGGCGGCCCGATGACCTACGTCTCGCCGAAGACCGGCAAGCAGTACGTGGTGGTCACTGCTGGCGGCGCGCGCCAGTCGACTGACCGTGGCGACTACGTGATTTCTTACGCTCTGCCGTAAGACCGCGTCGCCTTCTTCGCGGGTAAACCCGCTCCCACAGGATAAGCACTGCCCTTACTGATGGTGCAGTCACTGTGGGAGCGGGTTCACCCGCGAAGAAGCCCTGGATAACAACCCGAGATTCAGCAATGCCATCCGCAATTCGCATCACCCCCACCCTGCTGCTGGCCCTGGCCAGCAGCACCGCCCTGGCCGACGGCGACCTGATGACCCGCAGCACCCTGACCGGTGACTGGGGCGGCCTGCGTCACCAGCTGGAAGAAGACGGCGTCAAGTTCACCGGCGACTACAGCGGCGAAACCGCCTACAACGCCCACGGTGGCCTGCACCGCTCGGCGCGCTACTCGCAAAACCTGAAACTGGGCGTGCAGTTCGACCTGTCGAAACTGTATGGCCTGGACAACGGCGGCAAGGTCCAACTGACCATCAACGACCGCCGCGGCAACAGTGCCTCGGAGGACCTGGTGGGCAACCGCCTGCCTATCCAGGAAAACTTCGGCGGCCTGTACACCCGCCTGACCGAGCTGAGCTACGAGCGCACCCTGTTCACCCCCGCGCTCAACGTCAAGCTCGGCTACATGGCCATGGGCAACGACCTCGGTGGCCTGGACAGCGGCATCCTGTGCAACTTCATGAACGCCGGCTTCTGCGGCCACCCGCTGAACATGTCTGGCGGCAGTGGCTGGACCAACTACCCCAACGCCCACCTGGGCGTGCGGGTGAAATACGACCTGTCGCCGTCCTGGCAGCTGCGTGTGGCGGCGTTCAACGTCGATCCGGAAAGCAACGGCAACTCCAGCCGCGCCTGGCACCTGGGCCCTAAGCACACCACCGGCACCGTGGTACCGGTAGAGCTGGTGTACAAGCTGCAGGGCGAGCTGCCTGGCGAGTACAAACTGGGCTATTACTACGACAGCTCCGACGTGAAGCGCATCGGCAGCGACGAGGAAGTGTCCGGCCGTGGCGGCCACTACCTGCTGGTCGACCAGGCCGTGTGGAACGACCAGGGCTCGCCGGGCCGCAGCCTGCATGCCTTCGGCCAGTACTCGGCGTCGAGCAAGGCTGCCTCACCGTTCACCAAGTGGTATGGCGCCGGCGTGGTGCTGTACAAGCCGTTCGCAAGCCGCCCGAAGGATACCGTGGCGCTGGGCTATGGCCGTGCCGTGCCCAACCCGCGTAGCCGCGACGTGCTGGAAGATGCCGCGTTCAATGCCGGGCAGCCGTTCCCCGACATCGACAGCGCCGAGCAGCTGGTCGAGCTGAGCTATGGCTACCAGGCCACGCCATGGCTGAACCTGCGCCCGGATGTGCAGTACATCATTGAACCGGGTGCGTTCTCCGGGAAGGACATCGACAACGCGCTGGTGGTTGGCCTGCAGGTCAAGGCTACCTTCTGAATACCCGGGGCCGCGCTGCGGCCCATTCGCGGGTGAACCCGCTCCCACAGGTACTGCACAGGCCTTGAGACTGACGAGATCCTGTGGGAGCGGGTTTACCCGCGAAGAGGCCAGCGCAATCAACCCTGCCGGAGGTAATTCACCAGCCTCAGCAACATGGCATCACACCCCCGCAACTGCTCGACACTGACGAACTCATCCGGCTTGTGCCCCTGGTCCATGCTCCCTGGCCCACACACAACAGTCGGGATCCCTGCCTGGTCGAACAGCCCACCTTCGGTACCAAACGCCACCGTACCGAACTGATCCGAGCCACTGAGCAACGCCACCAGGCGAGCCGCCTCACTATCCGCCGGCGTGGCCAGCCCGGGATACGCACTCAACGGCTGCAGGCGAATGTCGCAGGCCGCATCGACCTTACGCATACGCGGCAGCAACTCAGCCTCGGCATAGGTCTGCAACTGATCGGCCACTGCCTGTGCCTCGAACCCCGGCAAGGCCCGCACTTCGAAATCGAATTCGCATTCCGCCGGCACGATGTTCAGCGCCCTACCCCCTTTGATCACACCGGTCTGCACAGTGGAGAACGGTGGGTCGAAGCGCTCGTCGTGGTGCTCTGGCAATGCCAAGACATCACCGATATCACCCAGCTTGCCGATCAGCTTCGCCGCATACTCGATGGCATTCACCCCATATGGCGCATACGCCGAGTGGCAGGCCGCACCCTGCACCTGGCAGCGCATCGCCAGCTTGCCTTTGTGCCCCAGCACCGGCTTGAGCTCGGTGGGCTCGCCAATCAGGCACAGCCGCGGCTTGTGCGGACGCTGCCCGAGCGCGGCCAGCATCGGGCGCACACCCAGGCAGCCGACTTCCTCATCATAGGAGAACGCCAGGTGCACCGGCAGGCGCAACGGTTGGGCAAGGAACGCGGGCACAGCCGCCAGTACCGAAGCGATGAAGCCCTTCATGTCGGCCGTGCCACGGCCATACAGGCGCCCGTCGCGTTCACTCAGGGCAAACGGCTCGACCGTCCAGGCCTGGCCGTCCACCGGCACCACATCGGTATGCCCGGACAGCACCACGCCGCCAACGTCCCTGGGGCCGATGGTGGCGAACAGGTTGGCCTTGGTACCCTCCGGGTTATGGAACAACTCGCTCTGCACGCCCAACCCGGCCAGGTAGTCGCGGATGAAGCTGATCAGTTCGAGGTTGGAATCCCGGCTGACCGTGGCAAAGCCGATCAGCCTGGCCAGCAGCGCGCGACAGGCAAATTCACTCATCGCCCGGCACCCCGTAGCTTGGCGCGGCAGTCGGGTTGAGGGCGCGGGTGACGTAGTCCTGCATCTGCGGCCGGTACGCCTGCCACAGGCCATCGAGTACAGCGATCGGGTCGGCCTCGGCCCAGTCCACGCGCAGGTCCACCAGCGGCCAGGTCAGCTCGCCGGCAATCTTCAACGCCGCCGAGTGCACCGGCCCCGCCTCGCCGCCTGCGGCCATCGCCGCGTGCATGGCCGCCAGCAGGCGGTCGGCCAGATGCCCGCCAGCCTGTTCAAAGGCCTGCACCATCGCCTCGATCACCTGGGTCGAGGCCAACAGGTTGCCTGCCGCCGCGCATTGCTCACCGGCCACGGCGTGGTGCGTGCCCAGGGCTTCCTTACCGGTGAACAGCGCCACCTGGCCATGGCTGTCGATCACCGTGACCTGGCGGTACTCGCTCCAGCCATTGGCGCTCAGCACCCGGTCCAGCGCTGCGGCAGGTGGCAACTGCCCCTGTTCCAGGGCATCGAGAATCTGCGGGCCCAGCGCCGGCAAGGTGATGTTCTGGGTGGCGACCGCGCCCACACCGGCACGTACCCACGGGCAGCGGGCGCCCACGGCGATGCTCGAAGAGCTGATGGCGATACCGACCTGGCCGGTTTCCTGGCAACGACCGATGATGGAAAAAGTCATGTCATGGTTCCTGTTGTGCTGTGCGATACACGGCATTCTGGGTTGAACCTTTCGGCCGGCGAAACGACCTTTTTCCGAGGGGTTAGGCAGGAAAAAACTTTGCTATGGCTGAGATCGAGCGCCGCCCGCGCGGCGCTTCGCAGCACAAGGCTGCTCCTACATCTGTTTCGGGCCAATTATTCCTGTCAGCACAGCGCGCGGCCCCTTTGCGTTCAACTCGCAAGCCACAGAATCCAGGGCCTTCGCCGTTTTATCGGCAAGCCCCAGCTAAATACTATTTTCGCCATTTCCACGGCATCCCTAGTCTGGCCCCAGGCAACGGCGGTCCTCCAAACCGACCTGACAAAAACCGCCTGAACAAGGGCTCGGACATGACACTGAACAACCTCGAAATCGACACCCTCGTCGTCGGCGCCGGCCAGGCCGGCGTGGCCATGAGCGAACACCTGAGCAAGCTTGGCGTGCCGCACCTGGTGCTGGAGCGCAAGCGTATCGCCGAGGCCTGGCGCACCGGTCGCTGGGACTCGCTGGTGGCCAATGGCCCGGTCTGGCACGACCGCTTCCCAGGGCTGGAATTCAACCTCGACGCCGATGCCTTCGCCGGCAAGGACCAGGTAGCCGACTACTTCGAGCAGTACGTACGCAAGTACAACCTGCCCGTACGCACCGGCATCGAAGTGAAGAAAGTGCTGCGCAACAGCGACCGCCCCGGTTTTACCATCGAAACCAGTGAAGGCGTGATTCGCGCCAACCGCGTGGTCGCCGCCACCGGCCCGTTCCAGAAGCCGGTGATCCCGGCCATAGCGCCGAAAGACAGCAACCTGTACCAGATTCACTCCGCCGCCTATTACAACCCTGGACAACTGCCCGAAGGCGCCGTGCTGGTAGTAGGCGCCGGCTCCTCCGGCGTACAGATCGCCGAAGAACTGATGCGTGCCGGGCGCCAGGTATACCTCTCGGTCGGCGCCCACGATCGCCCGCCACGCGCTTACCGCAACCGCGACTTCTGTTGGTGGCTGGGCGTGCTGGGTGAGTGGGATGCGGAAATCGCCAAGCCTGGCCGCGAGCACGTGACCATTGCCGTCAGTGGCGCCCGTGGCGGCCACACCGTGGACTTCCGCGCCCTCGCCCACCAGGGCATGACCCTGGTCGGCCTGACCCAGTCGTTCGAAAACGGCGTGGCGCGCTTCCAGGACAACCTGGTCGAGAACATCAACCGCGGCGACGACAACTACCTGGCCCTGCTCGATGCCGCCGATGCCTACATCGAACGCAATGGCCTGGACCTGCCGGAAGAGCCCGAAGCCCGCAAACGCCTGGCCGACCCGGAGTGCATGCGCAACCCGCTGCAGCAGCTGGACCTGGCCAAGGCCGGCGTCACCAGCATCATCTGGGCGACCGGTTACGGCGTCGACTTCAGCTGGCTGCAGGTAGACACCTTCGACGCCAACGGCAAGCCCCAGCACCAGCGCGGCGTGGCCCGCGAGCCGGGCGTGTACTTCCTCGGCCTGCCGTGGCTGTCGCGCCGTGGCTCGTCGTTCATCTGGGGCGTTTGGCACGACGCCAAGCACGTCGCCGGCCACATCGCCACGCAACGCACCTATGCCGCCTACCGCGACCGCGAACAACGCGCAGCGGATGAGCAGCAGCAACCCAAGATCAGCAACGTCAGCACCCTCGGAGCCCACTGATGCCTACCCATACCCGTATCCGCATGTTCAACACCAAGGCCACCTACCCCAACCAGACCCTGGACAACGATCTGTGCCAGGCAGTGCGCGCCGGCAACACCATCTATGTGCGCGGCCAGGTCGGCACCGACTTCGAAGGCAACCTGGTGGGCCTGGGTGACCCACGGGCGCAGGCCGAGCAGGCGATGAAGAACGTCAAGCAACTGCTCGAAGAAGCCGGCTCGGACCTGTCCCACATCGTCAAGACCACCACCTACATCACCGACCCGCGCTTCCGCGAACCGGTGTACAAGGAGGTGGGCAAGTGGCTCAAGGGTGTGTTCCCGATTTCCACCGGGCTGGTGGTGGCCGGGTTGGCCCAGGCCGAGTGGCTGATGGAGATCGATGTGATCGCCGTGGTGCCAGATTCGGTCTGATCGATCGGTTCAACGCGGTCAGTTGCAGGCATCCTGTGGGAGCGGCTTCAGCCGCGAACACCGGCGCAGCCGGTGCCATGCACCGCGTTGGATTCTTCGCGGCTAAAGCCGCTCCCACAGGGTACGCGGACCGCTTGCGAATTCAGTTCTCTACGGGACAGCGCAGCCCCCAAAGGCTGGGTAATCGACTACACGGAATCGCGCATGGGCTAGAAACCCACGGTCGCCGACAGCAGGTAGGTACGCGGCGTAGACAGCGTCAGCCCGGGCTCGCTGTCATCCGAAGCTCCGGCCGAGCTCCAGTACCGGTCGTCCAGCACATTCTCGACACTGGCACGCAAGGTCACCTGAGTGGCATCCACCTTGAACGCATAACGCGCGCCCAGGTCATAACGCTCCCAGCCGTCGATCTGCTTGCTGTTATTCTGGTCCAGGTACTGCGAACTCGAGTGGTCGCCCCGCGCCGTCAAGGTCAGGCCGTTCACCCCCGGTACATCCCACTCGACGCCAAGGTTGACGTTGTACTCGGGCGTGGCCGGTGCGCGGTTGCCATCGTAGGCGCCGCCGACGGTGTCGGTCAGTTCGCTGTCGATATACATCACCCCGCCCAGCACGCGCACGCCTTGCATGGGCTCGCCGAACACGCTCAGTTCAATCCCCCGGTTGTCGCGCTTGCCATTGCGGCCGAACACCCGCGACGTGGGGTTGGTTTCGTAGGCCGGCTGGCGGATGCGGAAGGCACTGGCGGTGAAGGCGACCTTGCCCAGGTCATACTTGGCCCCCACCTCGACCTGGCGGCTGGTGAACGGCGGGAAGATCTGGTCTTCGTTGACCGATGTCGACGGCGCGATCTTGCCCTGGCTCAGGCCCTCCATGTAGTTGGCATACAACGACAGCTGGTCGGTAACCTTGAGCAGCACGCCGCCCGAAGGCGACATCTTCTCTTCATCGTAGGCGGTATCCCCCTTGATGCCGTCGCTCCAGTCATCCACCTGCACCCGCTGCCAGCGCGCACCCAAGGTCAGCAGCAGGCGGTCGTCGAAGAAGCCCAGGGTGTCGGCCAGAGCCACGCCGGAGAAGCGGTTCTCCGTGTAAACCTCGGGGTCGATGCGGGTTGGCGTGCCCGGTGTCGGCGTGGCCACCGGGTGGTAGAGGTTGCTGGGCGCCGAGGCATAGCGGGCGCCGCCGTTGGTGAAGTCCATGTAGAAGTAGGTGGCGGCCAGGTTCAGTTCGTGGCTGACCGGCCCGGTATGGAACCAGTTGCGCACGCCGGCCATGGCGGTACGCACGGTTTCATCCCGGGTGAAGTCGCGCGGCTGCACGGTGAAGTCGCCGGCATCGTTGCTGATGGACACGTTGTGGCGCAGGAAGTCATGGTTGCTCTTGCGCGCGCCGACCGCGCCATAGGCCAGCAGCGACTCGCTGATATCGTACTCGGCATGCAGCGCACCGAAGGTGTCGTTGGTGCGCGCCCTGCTCCAGGCCTGGGCGTAGTTGTGGCGTACGTCGTTGGCATCCGGCACCTTGGCATTGGCACCGACCAGCACCCGCTCCTGCGGTGCATCGGTGTCGCGCTCGGTATGGCCGAGGTCTGCCGAAAGCCGCAGGCGCTCGCCACGAAAGTCCAGGCCCAACACTGCCATTTCGCGTTCGACACGCTGGTGATCCCATTCGGTGTCGCCCGACTGTTTCACGCCATTGAAACGCACGCCGAACTGCCGGCCGTCACCAAAGCGCCGGCCCACGTCCACCGCCCCGCCTGCCTGGCCCGCCGAGGCATGGCTGCCGGTAAACTCGGTGAGCGGCTGGTCACCGGCCCGCTTGGGCTGCACATTGATGCCGCCGCCAACACTACCTCGCGGCGAAATGCCGTTGATCAACTGACTGGGGCCTTTGATGATATCGACCCGGTCGGCCATTTCCATGTCGATCGAATAGGTCGGCAGGATGCCGTACAGGCCGTTGTAGGCCACATCGCTGTTGAACAGGCTGAAGCCGCGAATGGTGAACTGCTCGAAGCGCCCACCCGCCGGGTTGGTGGCGCGCACCGATGGGTCGCTGGCGATCAGCTCGCCCAAGGTTCGCGCCTGCTGATTCTTCACCAGTTCGCTGGTGTAGCTGGTGATGCTGAACGGGGTTTCCATGAAGTCGCGCGTACCCAGCAGGCCCTGTGAACCCTGACGGGCCACCTGGCCACCGGCATAGGGTTGCGTTTCGTTGCCTGCGGCCAGGCCACCGACGATGCTGGTCGGGTCGATTTCCAGGGCACCACCCGCCTGGGGGGCCGACATCAGTGTGAAAGCGCCCTCGCCCACCGGCAGCAACTGTAGGCCGCTGCCGCGCAGCAGCTGGGTGAAGCCTTCGTCGACACTGTAGTTGCCGGACAAGCCATTGCTCTGCCGGCCGTCGATCAGCGCCGGGTCCAGCGACAGGCTGACCCCGGCCTGGTCGGCAAACTGGGTAAGTGCCGCACCCAGGCTTGCGGCTGGCACCTGATAGCTGCGCCGGGCGGGTTCATCGGCCCAGGCCGGTGCACACAACAACAGGCTCATCGCGAACAACGGATGTGCTGCTCGCGCCAGTGGGCGCAGGCGGCAAGACATGACAGCAGGCATTGAACAAGGCTCCCCTTTATTTGCTCCTACCGGTAATGACCGGCGAGAGGAAAAAAGGGGACAGCCTCACACGCGATTTTCTCGTGCAGCCAGGCTCACCCAATAACGCGTGCGCCTGTCTACCTGCAACGGCAGGCTGGCGGCGAGCAAGGCCAGCACCCGGTCGGTGTCGTCGAGGCGGAACGTGCCAGTCACGCGCAGGGCCTCCAGTTCGGGCGCCCAGCGCAGCACGCCGGGGCGGTACCTGCGCAGCTCGTGCAGCAGCTCGCCCAAGGGGCGGTCCTCCAGCCGCAGCACCCCTTCGCGCCAGCCCAGCAGCCATGCGTCCAGGCCGGTGACAGGGCCAACCCCGGCCGCTTGCAGGCTGGCCTGCTGCCCGGCCTGCAGCAACAGTGCCGGGCCTTGCCGCGGTTGCAGGTGGGCCGCGCCCCTGACCACCGATACCCGGCAAGCCTGATCGACCAGGCGCAGGCACACCTCACCGGCATCTAGCGCCACCTGGCCAGAGGGCACCTGCAACGTCAGGCCCAGGTTGCCGGGCAACCTGACTGCCACTTCGCCACGCAGCATTGTCAGACGACGAGCGCCCAGGTCGATATCCACCGCACTGTCGGTGTTCAACTGCACGAATGTGCCATCGCTCAGCAGCACCTGCCGGCGCTCCCCGACCGCGGTGTGCATGTCGGCGGCCCAGGCCTCCAGCGGCAGTTCGCGGCTTGCCAGCCAGGCCGCCGGCAACAATGCCGCCACGCCCAAGGCCTGCTTGAGCAGCGCCCGGCGGCCGGTATCCGGGCGGTCCAGGGTGGCCATGGCCAATGCGCCGGGTAGCGCGGAAAAACGCTGGCGCAACAGCAGTGCCTTTTGCCAGGCGTGTTCGTGCAAGGTGCTGCTGGTGCGCCATTGCTCCAGGCGCTGCAGGTCACCCTCACTGGCACAGCCAGAGTCCACCAGCGCCAGCCAGCGGGCAGCAGCCTGCAGTGCCTCACGCGTTTCGGGGGAGTGGGAGGTCATTATAGTTCGGCCAGCAGGCAATGCTCGTAGGCCTGCGCCATGTAGCGTTTGACCGAGCGCTCGCAAACGCCCAGGCGTTTGCCGATCTCGGCATAGCCCAGGCCCTCCAGCTGGCTCCAGAGAAAGGCCTTGCGTACCGGCGCCTTGAGGCCGTCGAGCAACTCGTCGAGGGCTTGCAGGGTTTCCAGCAGCAGCCAACGCTGCTCTGGCGAGGGCACATGCTGCTCGGGCAACTGCGCCAATGCAGCGAGGTAGGCTTGTTCCAGGCTGCGCCGCTGATGGAAGTTGCTCAGCAGGCGCTTGCCCACGGTCAGCAGGTAGGCACGCGGTTCGCGAATGTCTGCCAGCGGCTGGGCGCTGGCCAGGATCCGCAGGAAGGTATCCTGGCTGAGGTCGGCGGCATCCCAGGCATTGCCCATGCGCCGCCGCAGCCAGGTTTCCAGCCAGCCGCGGTGGGCCCGGTACAGGGCGGGCAGGCTATGCTCCGGTGGCGGCGCGGCGTCGATCATGGGGAAGGCCCTGCGGTGGTGCAAATAAGATTTATTCTAATTTACACCATGCCGCAGAACCAAGCGGTTTGTTACCTGTCAGGCAATCGCCGCATCCACCAGCACCTGCGCTTCCTGCACCAGGCGCTGCAGGTGCGCCTCGTCGATGAAGCTTTCGGCGTAGATCTTGTAGATGTCCTCGGTGCCCGAAGGGCGCGCGGCGAACCAGCCATTGGCGGTCATCACCTTCAGCCCGCCAATCGCCTGGCCGTTGCCCGGTGCATGGCTGAGGATCTGCACGATCGGCTCACCCGCCAGCTCGGTCGACTTCACCTGCTCCGGCGCCAGCTTGCTCAGCAAAGCCTTCTGCCGGGCATCGGCCTTGGCTTCGACACGGGTGGCGAACGGCTTGCCCAGCGCCTCGGTCAGGTCGGCGTAGGCCTGGCTCGGGTTGCGCCCGGTGCGGGCAGTCATCTCGGCAGCCAGCAAGGCCGGGATCAGCCCGTCCTTGTCGGTGGCCCAGACCGAGCCATCGCGGCGCAGGAACGAAGCCCCCGCACTCTCCTCGCCCCCAAAGCCCAGCGAGCCGTCGAACAGGCCTTGGGCGAAGAACTTGAAGCCCACCGGCACTTCGTACAGTTCACGCCCCAGGCGCTGGGTGACGCGGTCGATCAGGCCGCTGGAGACCACGGTCTTGCCGACTGCGGCATCGCTGCGCCATTGCGGGCGGTGGCGGTACAGGTAGTCGATGGCCACGGCCAGGTAGTTGTTCGGCTGCAGCAGGCCATCCGGGGTGACGATGCCATGGCGGTCGTGGTCCGGGTCGCAGGCGAAGGCCACGTCGAAGCGTTCGCGCAGGCCGATCAGCCCCTGCATGGCGTACGGCGAGGACGGGTCCATGCGGATCTGGCCGTCCCAGTCGACGGTCATGAAGCGGAAGGTCGGGTCGACCTCGGTGTTCACCACTTCCAGGTCCAGCTGGTAGCGCTCGGCAATCGCCGACCAGTAGCGCACCCCTGCCCCGCCCAGCGGGTCAACGCCCAGGCGCAGCTTGGCGCCACGGATGACGTCGAAGTCGATGACGTTCTCCAGATCGGCCACGTAGTTGCTCACGTAGTCGTGGCGCTGGGTGGTGGAAGCCTGTAGCGCCTGGGCATGGGCCATGCGCTTGACGCCCGCCAGGTCAGCGGCCAGCAGTTCGTTGGCCTTGGCCTCGATCCACTTGGTGACGTCGCTGTCGGCCGGGCCGCCATTGGGTGGGTTGTACTTGAAGCCACCACTCTGCGGCGGGTTATGCGACGGAGTGATGACGATGCCGTCGGCCAGGCCCTGCGTGCGGCCGCGGTTATGACAAAGGATGGCGTGGGAAACCGCAGGTGTCGGCGTGTATTCGTCGTCCTTGGACAGCATCACCTGCACGCCATTGGCCGCCAGCACTTCCAGGGCACTGGCGGTGGCCGGTGCCGACAGCGCGTGGGTGTCGGCGCCGATGAACAGCGGGCCATCGATGCCCTTCTCCTGGCGATACAGGCAGATGGCCTGGGTGATGGCCAGGACATGGTACTCGTTGAAACTCAACTCAAGCGAAGTACCCCGGTGCCCCGAGGTGCCGAAGGCCACCCGCTGGGCCGCCACGGCAGCATCGGGGCGACCGGTGTAGTAGGCGGTGAGCAGTCGGGGAATATCGACCAGCACGCTGGCCGGAGCCGGCTTGCCTGCCAAAGGACTGAGCGTCATGCAGAAACCTCGAGTTCAACGGATGTTGGTGTTGGAGCGTGCAGTTTACTGAGAGTTGCTATGCCGCGCGATGGGCGGCATCAAAGAAACATCAGGCCACGCAGCCCGCGCCTACATGGGCCGCTCATCTGCCTTATGACGGTCTAGAGTAGAAGCCATGCCCCCCGCAAAAGAGGCCCCATGGCTTTCCACCGCCTGACCCGCACCCACCCGCGCCTGAGCATCGCTACCATGGTCGGCCTGCTGGGCGCTTGGCTGATCCCCGCCGATGATGCCGTGCAGCACATTCTCGCTGGCTGGAACCTGGGTGTATGGCTGTATCTGCTACTTGTACTCTACCTTAGCTGGACAGCCAGCCCGGACAGGGTCCGCAAGGTTGCCCGCATCGAAGACGAGAACGCAGGCATAGTCCTGCTCACCGTATGCATCGCCGCCATCGCCAGCCTCGCCGCCGTCACCCTGCAACTGGTGTCCAGCCGTGGCCTGCAAGGCACAGCCCTGACCCTGCACTACCTCTACACCGGCCTGACCGTGGCCGGCTCCTGGCTGCTGATCGGCTGCATTTTCAGCCTGCACTACGCCCGGCTGTTCTATACCGGACAAAGCCACGAACCGCCGCTGCGCTTCGCCGATGGCGAGCGCAACCCCGACTACTGGGACTTCCACTACTTCTCGTTCACCATCAGCATGGCCGTGCAAACCTCCGATGTGGGCGTCGCCGGGCGGGGCCTGCGGCGTGTGGTGCTGGCGCATTCACTGGTGGGGTTCGTTTTCAACACGGCTATCCTGGGATTCACTATCAATATCGCCGCCGGGTTGCTCGGTTGACCGCACCGCTCGTCCGAAAACACTGTGCGGCGAATATCGATAAAAGCAGGAGAACCTACCGGGTAATTTGCCGCTACCGAGCCAGGAAAACGTTTGCCGGGCCGGCGTCAGCCACACGCCATCCATGACAAGGATGTGACCGCTGTCATGCATTGGCACATTTGTCGTATTCGTTGCCGAGACTCACGCGTAGCAGGTGCTATGGTTAGGTTCCCGGTGGCCGCATCGATATGGCCACCCACTCACCACGTCCAGACACGGACAAGGAGGCTGGCATGAACAAGATGACGTTCCCCAACGCCTGCCAGGTGATGCGATGGCATTTCCACCCACTGGGCTTCGAAGCCAGCATGGATGCGCCACGCAGCATGGTTGCACGGCTGTTCGACCGCGCCACCGGAGTAACCCTGCTGGCGATTGCCGGCATCCCCTGCTCGGCGATCATGGCCGCTGCCGATGTAGAGCGCATCATCGAGGCCGTCGAGGCGGAGATGGATGCCTTCATGCCCGCCTTCACATTGCGCGACGCGGTCTAGCCCGCGGCCGTGCTTTCCTGGCGCATGGCCTGCAACTTGCCCATGAACTGCTCGGCCGGCACCGGCTCGCCCAGCAGGTAGCCTTGCAGCGAATCGCAGCCCAGGCGGGTCAGGAAGTCCTGCTGCCTGTCGGTCTCCACCCCTTCGGCAACGATACGCAGGCCCAGCGCCTGGCCCAACGCCACGATTGCCGAAACGATCGCTGCATCGTCGCTGTCCTGCTCCAGGTCGCGCACGAAACCGCGGTCAATCTTCAGCTCGTTGGCCGGCAGGCGCTTTAGGTACATCAGGCTGGAATAGCCGGTACCAAAGTCATCGATGGACAGGTCCACGCCCATGTCGGACAACCGCTGCAGCACCGTCAGGCTGGCATCGGCGTCGTGCATGGCCGTGGTTTCGGTAATTTCCAGGGTCAGGCAGTTGGCCGGCAGGCTGTTCTGCTGCAGGGCCCGGGCTACGCTCTCGACCAGCCCGGCATGGCAGAACTGGATGGCCGACAGGTTCACCGCCATGCGCCAGCCCTGATGCCCTTGGTCCAGCCACTCGCGCATCTGGCGGCAGGCCTCGATGAGCACCCACTCGCCAATGGGGATGATCAGGCCGGTCTTTTCCGCCAGGCCGATGAAGCGGTCAGGTAGCAACAGGCCCTGCTGCGGGTGCTCCCAGCGCAGCAAGGCCTCGGCACCGATCGCCTGGCAGGCCTGGGCGTCGAACTTGGGCTGGTAGTGCAAGCGGAACTGACGCTGCTCCAGAGCCTGGCGCAAGTCCTGCAGTAGCTGCAATTGCTGGCGGGCGTTGCTGTTCATCGACACGTCGAAGAAACTGTAGCCATTCTTGCCGGCGCTCTTGGCGTGGTACATGGCGGCGTCGGCATTGCGCAACAACTCGTGCTGATCCTGGCCATTGCCCGGGTAAAGGACGATACCCAGGCTCGCCGTCAGCTGCAGGTCATGCTCGGCCACGCGGAACGGCCGTGACACCAGGTTGACCTGCTTGACCGCCACATCCATGGCATCGTTCGGCTCCCGTAGCTCCACCAGCAGCACGAATTCGTCGCCGCCGATACGCGCCAGCGTGTCCTGGCTGTGCAGGTGACCGCGCAGGCGCGCCGCCACTGCCTTGAGCAGCAAGTCGCCGACATGGTGACCAAAGGCATCGTTGACTGGTTTGAAGCCGTCCAGGTCGATGAACATCAGGGCAAAGCAGCCGCCCTGCTCCGCTACCTTGGCGATGGCCTGTTCGATGCGGTCGGCCAGCAGGGTACGGTTGGGCAAGTCCGTGAGGGTGTCGTGCAAGGCCAGTTGGGTCAGCTCCTGGTTAGCCAGGGTCAGCGAGCGGGCCAGCTCGGCGGTGCGCGCCTCCAGGCGAGCGTCCAGCACAGAGGTGAGCAAGGCCACCGCCAATACTGCCAGGGTGGTGATCAGCACCAGGTAGACCAGGCCGTCGCCTTGCAGGCCTCCCCCCGCCAGCGCACCGCAGAAGCTGCCCTCGGGGAAGTTCGCTGCGGCCATGCCGGTGTAGTGCATGCCGACGATGGCAAGGCCCATCACCACCGCCGCCAGGCCGCGAATCTGCCGCACATAGGGTGTGTGTGCGCGAAGACGGAAGGCGATCCACAATGCCGCTGCCGAGGCGGCCACGGCAATCAGCAGCGAAGCACCGAACAGCGCCGGGTCGTAGTCGATGCCCGGCAGCATGCGCAGCGCGGCCATGCCGGTGTAGTGCATGCAGGCGATGCCGGCGCCCATGATCAGCGCGCCAAACCCCAACTGCAGCCCCGGCAGGCTCGGCTGGCTGACCAGCCACAATGCAAAGCCCGATGACAAGACGGCAATCAACAGCGAGGACGCGGTCAGGGTGAGGTCATAACCGAGGTCGATGGGCAGGCTGAATGCGAGCATGCCGATGAAGTGCATCGACCACACGCCGATACCCATGGCCAACGCGCCACCGCCCATCCAGAGGCAAGCAGCCCGGCCTTTCGCCGTGGCGATGCGGCCGGTCAGGTCAAGGGCCGTATAGGACGCCAGGATCGCCACGCACAGCGAAATCAACACCAGCGAAGAGGAGTAGCTACCGGTCAGCATTGGGAGTTCCAGCGGCGGGACGGGAGGCCCGGAAAAAGCTGACGATTGTACTCAAGCTTAAGCGAAACGCACGGGGTTTTTGCGAAGGGGGGAAGGGATCCAAAGGGAAGAGGCTATACGGTCACGCAGGAATGCACGTTCCTTTGTGGGAGCGGCCTTGTGTCGCGAAAGGGCTGCGAAGCAGCCCCAGCAACATCAGCCATTGTACCGAGAGTCTGGGGCCGCTTTGCGGCCCTTTCGCGAAACAAGGCCGCTCCCACAAAGCGCTGCGAATAATTCAATCCTGCTCGGCAAACGCCTGTTCGGCCTGCCAGCCACCGCCCAGCGCGGCAACTAGCTGCACGCTGGCCACCAGGCGCCCCTGCAGCAGGTTCAACACACTGCGCTCGTTGCTTAGTGCAGTGGTCTGTACGTTGACCACATCCAGGTAGCCGATCAGCCCGGCACGGTACTGGTTCTCGGTCAGGCGCAGTGACTCGCGGGCGGCATCCAGTGCCTCCTGGCGCACTACCGCTTCATCGCCATACACCTTCAACTGAACCAGCAGGTTTTCCACTTCCTTGAAGCCATCGAGCACGGTCTGGCGGTACTGCGCCACGGTCTGGTCATACACCGCCACCGTGCGATCCACCTCGGCGCTGCGCTTGCCGGCGTCGAACAAGGTCAACGCCAGCTGCGGCCCCACCGACCAGTAGCGGTTGGGCAGTTCGACCCAGTTGCTGAAGCTGCTGCTGGAATAACCGCCACTCATGCTCAGGCTCAAGTCCGGAAAATATGCCGCCCGCGACACGCCTATGTTGGCGTTGGCAGCCATCACATTGCGTTCAGCGGCAGCGATGTCCGGGCGTCGCTCCAGCAACTGCGATGGCAAGCTCACCGGAATTTGTGGCAGCGCCGGAATGGCCTTGCTGTCGGCCAGGGCGAAGTCGGCTGGGGTCTTGCCCAGCAACACGGCAATGGCGTTCTCGAACTGCGCACGCTGCCAGACCAGGTCGATCAGGTCGGCCTGGGTGCTCTTCAGCTGGGTCCGCGCCTGAGCCACCGCATCCGCGCCGGCGACGCCGGCGCGGTACTGGTTTTCGTTCATCCGCAGCGAGCGCTCATAGGCTGCCACAGTGGCCTCCAGCAGACGCTTCTGCTCATCGATCACCCGCAGCTGCAGGTAGTTCTGCACCAGTTCCGACTGCTGGCTGAGGCGGATCGAGGCCAGGTCGGCAAGGCTGGCTTCGGCACTGGCTTCGTTGGCATTGAGGGTCTCGCGCAACTTGCCCCACAGGTCGATTTCCCAGCTTACGCCGAGCTGGGCGTTGTAGGTGTTGCGAATACCGCTGCTGTTGTTGGACAGGCTCGAGCTGGAACTACCGGTACCCTGGGCCGAGCGGGTCTTGCCGACGCTAAGGTCCAGGCTGGGGAACAGCGCCGCCCGGCTGCTGCGCACCAGCGCCTGGGCCTGACGGTACTGGGCTTCTGATTGCGCTACGGTCTGGTTGCTGCGGTTGAGCTCTTCGACCAGCGCATTGAGCCCGGCATCACCGTAGATTTCCCACCAGGCGCCGCGGGCAATGGCATCGGACGGCGTAGCCTGGGTCCAGCCTGCGGCGTGCTTGAACTGCGCCGCGCTGCTCAGCTCGGGGCGGTGGTAGTCCGGGCTCAGGGTGCAGGCGCTGAGCAAGGCGACGCACAACCCGGCGCCGAGCAGGCGCGAGCCACGCCCACGGGTCAGCGTCTGCAGGGCACGGTGAACTGGGGTCTGGGCAAAAGTCATAGCGGGGTTTCCAGGGCGGCGTCGGTGCGCACGCCGCGCCAACGGTTGAAACGGTGACGCAGGCGGTCCAGGTACAGGTAGACCACCGGTGTCGTGTAAAGGGTGAGGATCTGGCTGAACACCAGGCCGCCAATGATGGTCAGGCCAAGCGGCTGGCGCATTTCCGCACCTTCGGCGCGGCTCAACAGCAGCGGCAAGGCACCGAGGATGGCCGCCAGGGTAGTCATCAGGATCGGTCGCAGCCGTAGCAGGCAAGCGCGGCGGATCGACTCTTCCGGTGTCAGGCCCTGGTGGCGCTCCAGCTGCAAGGCCAGGTCGATCATCAGGATGGCGTTCTTCTTCACCACACCAATCAGCAGGAACAGTCCCAACAGCGAGATCAGGCTGAACTCGCCACCGGTGACGTACAGCGCCAGCAAGGCTCCGACGCCGGCCGAGGGCAGTGTCGAGAGGATGGTCAGTGGGTGAATGTAGCTTTCGTAGAGGATACCCAGCACCAGGTAAACCAGCACCAGTGCACCAAGAATCATCAGGGGCTGGCCTTCCTGGGTCTTGGCGAAGGCATCGGCGGTACCACCGAGCTTGGCGATCACTTCCTCGGGCAAGCCCAGCTTGGCCACCGCACGCTCCAGCGCCGCCATCGCCTGGTCGGGGCTGTAGCCTTCGGCGACATCGAAGGCGATGCTTTCGGCGGCGAACTGGCCTTCGTGGCTGACCCGGTCGTTGGCCAGGCTGTTCTCGTAGTGGGCGATGGTCGACAGCGGTACGCGGGCACCGTCGGCGGTAATCACCTGCACCTGCTCGAGGGTGCTCGGGTCCCAGGCGTACTTCGGATTGATCTCCAGCACCACCTGGTACTGGTTGAGGCTGTCGTAGATGGTGGAAATCTGCCGCTGGCTGTAGGCATTGTTCAGTACCGTGGTGACCATGTCCATGTCGATACCCAGGCGCTTGGCCTGGTCGCGGTCGACCACCAGGGTCACCTGCTGGGTGCCAGCACCGTCGCGGGCGTCGATGGCAGTCAGCTGCGGCAGTGCACGCAACGCCGCCACCACTTTCGGGAACCATTCGCGCAACGCCGCCAGGTCGCCGCTCTGCAGGGAGTACAGGTACTGCGAAGAGGTCTGGTCACGGCCGCCGCCGCCCAACTGCAGGTCCTGGTCGGCCATCAGGAACAGGCGCCCACCGGGTACCTTGGGCATTTCCTTGCGCAGGCGCTCGATCACCTTCTGCGCATCGATCTTGCGCTCGCTGATCGGCTTCAGGCGTACTAACACAAAGGCATTGTTGGTCCCGCTGTTGCCGCCAATGAAACCGGCAACGCTCTGCACCGCCGGGTCGGCCAGCAAGGCGCGACGATAAACTTCCATTTTCGGCTGCATCACACTGAACGACAGACCGTCGTCGCCGCGGATGAAGCCAATCAGCTGGCCGGTGTCCTGCTGCGGCATCAATGTCTTGGGCACCACCACATACAGGGCGATGTTGATGCCGATGGTGGCCAGCAGGCTGAACAGGGTCAGGCGCTTGTGGCGCAATGCCCAGCCCAGGCTACGGTCATAGGCATCGACCATGCGCTGGTGCAACTGCTCGCTCCAGCGTTGCAGGCGGGTCTGTTCGGCCTGGTGCGGCTTGAGCCAGCGGGCGCACAGCATCGGCGTGAGGGTCAGCGACACCACCAGCGACACGATGATCGCCGCCGCCAGGGTGATGGAGAACTCCTGGAACAGGTTGCGCACGATACCACCCATGAACAGGATGGAGACGAACACCGCCACCAGCGACACGTTCATGGACAGCAAGGTGAAACCCACCTCCCTGGCACCAAGGAAGGCCGCCTTCATCGGCGGCTGGCCATCTTCGATATGCCGGGAGATGTTCTCCAGCACCACGATGGCGTCGTCCACCACCAGGCCGGTGGCGAGGATCAGCGCCATCAGCGACAGGTTGTTGAGCGAGAAACCACACAGGTACATGACCGCGAAGGTGCCCACCAGCGACACCGGCACCGCCAGGCTGGGGATCAGCGAGGCACGCAGGCTACCGAGGAACAGGTAGACCACCAGGATAACCAGCACCACAGCAATCAGCAGGGTGTGCTCGGCTTCCTTGAGGGTGGCCTTGATCACTGGCGAGCGGTCCATGGCCACGTTCAGTTGCACGCTGGCCGGCAGCAGCGACTGCAGGGCCGGCAACTGCGCCTTGATCTGGTCGACCGTTTCGATGATGTTGGCGCCGGTCTGGCGGTTGACCACCAGCAGCACCGCGCTCTGGTCATTGAAGAAGCCGCTGTTGTAGCGGTTCTCAACGCCGTCGGTGATGGTCGCCACATCGGACAGCCGCAGGATGGTGCCGTTCTGCTGGCGGATCACCACCGGCTCATAGTCCTTGGCGCTTTCCAGTTGGTCGTTGGCACGTACCTGCCAACTGCGCTCGGCGTCCTCGACAAAGCCCATCGGCCGACGCTGGTTGGCGTTGGATACCGCCGTGCGTACTTCATCCAGCGACAGGCCGTACTGGTTGAGCAATTGCGGCTCGACGGCAATGCGCACCGCCGGCAACGAACTGCCGCCGATCTGCACCTCCCCTACCCCCGGCACCTGGGCCAGGCTCTGCGACAGGATGGTGTCGGCCAGGTCGTACAGCTGGCCTTTCTGCAGCACGTCCGAGGTCAGCGACAGCACCATGATCGGTGCCTGTGACGGGTTGATCTTCTTGTAGGTGGGCATGCTACGCATACCGCTGGGCAGCAAGTTGCGGGTGGCGTTGATCGCCGCCTGCACCTCGCGGGCAGCACCGTCGATGTCGCGGCCCATCTCGAAGCCGATGATCACCCGTGTAGAGCCCTGGTTGGAACTGCTGGTCAGCGTGGTTACCCCGGCAATGCTGCCCAGCTTGCGCTCCAGCGGCGTGGCCACCGTCGACGCCATCACCTCTGGGCTGGCGCCAGACAGGTTGGCAGACACCACTATCACCGGGAAATCCATCTGCGGCAGCGGCGCCACCGGCAACAGGCCGAAGCTGACCCCGCCCAGCAGCATGATCGCCAGGCTCAACAGCATGGTCGCCACTGGGCGACGGATGAAAGGACCGGACAGGTTCATGCCTCGACCTGCTTCACGTCAGTGGCCGGGCGCCAGCGCCGGGCCAGGCGGTCGAAGTACAGGTAGATGACCGGGGTGGTGAACAGCGTCAGCACCTGGCTGACCAGCAACCCGCCGACCATCACCAGGCCCAGCGGCTGGCGCAGCTCTGCACCGGAACCGGTGGCGAGCATCAGCGGCACGGCGCCGAACAACGCGGCCAGGGTGGTCATCAGGATCGGCCGGAAGCGCAGCAGCGCCGCCTGGTAGATGGCATCGCGCGGGCTCATGCCCTGCTGGCGCTCGGCCTCAAGGGCGAAGTCAATCATCATGATCGCGTTCTTCTTGACGATGCCGATCAGCAGGATGATACCGATGATGGCGATCATGCCCAGGTCGTTGCCGCTGATGAGCAAGGCCAGCAAGGCGCCGACCGCCGCCGACGGCAGGGTCGAAAGAATGGTCACCGGGTGGATGTAGCTCTCGTACAGCACGCCCAGCACGATGTACATGGTCACCACTGCGGCCAGGATCAGCAGCAAGGTGCTCGACAACGATGCCTGGAAGGCCTGCGCCGCGCCCTGGAAGCGGGTCTGCACGCCCAGCGGCATGCCGATAACCTTTTGCACCTGCTCGATCACCTGCACCGCCTCGCCCAGCGACGCGCCGTGGGCCAGGTTGAATGACAGGGTCACCGCCGGGAACTGGCCGATGTGGGAAATGGCCAGTTGGGCCTGGCGCTGCTCGATGCGCGCCAGCGCCGACAGGCGCACCTGGCCACCATCGGCGGCCTTGACGTGGATCGACTCCAGCGCCTGCGGGCCCATAGCCGCCGCATCCTGCGACTGCAGCACCACGCGGTACTGGCTGGCCTGGGTGTAGATGGTCGAGATCTGGCGCTGGCCAAAGGCGTCGTACAGGGCGTTGGTGATCTGCGACACACTGATGCCCAAGCGGCTGGCCATGTCGCGATCGATCACCAGGTACACCTGCAGTCCCTTGTCCTGCAGGTCGCTGGCCACGTCGGCCAGCTCCGGGCGCTGCTGTAGCGCCTGCACCAGCTTGCCGCTCCACTGCGCCAGCAGCTCGGCATCCGGCGACGACAGGCTGAACTGGTATTGGGTACGGCTGACCCGGTCCTCGATGCTCAGGTCCTGTACCGGCTGCATGAACAGGCGGATGCCCACCAGACGATCGACTTGCGGCTGCAGGCGATTGATCACCTCGCTGGCAGTGACATCACGCTCGCCATGAGGCTTGAGATTGATCAGCAGGCGACCGCTGTTGAGCGTGGCATTGTCACCGTCGACGCCGATGTAGGACGACAGGCTCTGCACCGCCGGGTCCTGCAGGATCACCCTGCTCAGGGCCTGCTGGCGTTCGCTCATGGCGGCGAACGAGGTGGACTGCGGCGCTTCGGAAATCCCCTGGATCACCCCGGTGTCCTGCACCGGGAAGAAGCCCTTGGGCACCACCATGTACAGGAACACGGTGAGTACCAGGCTGGCCACGGCCACCAGCAGTGTAAGCGGCTGGCGCTTGAGTACCCACTGCAGGGCGCTGCCGTAGTGCCTGATCAGCCAGTCGATCCAGGCGCCACTGGCACGGTAGAAACGGCCCTGTTCTTCCTTCTTGGGCTCGCGCTTGAGCAGGCGCGCGCACATCATCGGCGTCAGGGTCAGCGAAACCACCAGGGAAATCAGGATGGCCACCGCCAGGGTGATGGCGAACTCGCGGAACAGGCGGCCGACCACATCGGCCATGAACAGCAGCGGGATCAGTACCGCAATCAGCGAGAAGGTCAGCGAGACCAGGGTGAAACCGATTTGCCGGGCGCCCTTGAGCGCCGCCTGCATAGGCGTCTCGCCCTCCTCGATGTGCCGGGAGATGTTCTCCAGCATGACGATAGCATCGTCGACCACGAAGCCGGTGGCGATGGTCAGGGCCATCAGCGTCAGGTTGTTGACCGAGAAGCCGGCCAGGTACATCACGCCAAAGGTGCCGATCAGCGACAGTGGCACGGCAATTGACGGAATAAGGGTGGCACTGAAGCGGCGCAGAAAGACGAAGGTGACCATTACCACCAGGGCGATGGCGATCAGCAGTTCGTGCTGCACGTCCTTGACCGCGGCGCGGATGGTCTGTGTGCGGTCGGTGAGCACCGAAACATCGAGGCCGGCCGGCAGGTTGTCGGTGATCGACGGCAGCAGGGCCTTGATGCGGTCGACCACTTCGATGACGTTGGCGCCCGGCTGGCGCTGGATATTGAGCAGCACTGCATGGTTTTCATTGGCCCAGGCAGCCAGGCGCTCGTTTTCGGCACCGTCGACGATTTCGGCCACATCCTTGAGACGCAGTGGCGCGCCGTTGTTGTAGGCCAGGATCAGGTTGGCGTATTCCTCAGGGGAGCGCAGCTGGTCGTTGGCGTCGAGCATAGACACCCGGGTCGGGCCGTCGAAGTTGCCCTTGGGCTGGTTGACGTTGGAGGCGCCGATCAGGGTGCGTACGTCATCCAGGTTCAGGCCGTTGGCGGCCAGGGCATCGACGTTGACCTTGATCCGCACCGCCTGGCGCTGGCCGCCGGCGATGCTGACCATGCCCACACCGCTGATCTGCGCGAGCTTCTGTGCCACACGGGTATCGACCAGGTCGTTGAGCTTTGGCAACGGCATGGTCTTGCTGGAGATGGCCAGGGTCAGCACCGGGGTGTCGGCCGGGTTGACCTTGTTGTACACCGGTGGCGCCGGCAGGTCGCTGGGCAGCAGGTTGCTGGCGGCGTTGATCGCGGCCTGCACCTGTTGCTCGGCAACGTCCATGTTCATGTCGAGGTTGAAGCGCAAGGTCAGCACCGAGGCGCCGCCGGAGCTGGTCGAGGCCATCTGCTCCAGGCCCGGCATCTGGCCGAACTGGCGTTCCAGCGGCGCGGTAACGGCGCTGGTCATGACCTGTGGGCTGGCGCCGGGGTACAGGGTCATGACCCGAATGGTCGGGTAATCCACCTGCGGCAAGGCAGAAACCGGCAGCAGCTTGTAGGCGATCAGGCCGGCCAGGACGATGGCCAGCATGCTTAGCGTGGTGGCAACCGGCCGCAGGATGAACAGACGCGAGAGGTTCATGCGCCCGCCTTGCCTGCTGCTTTGCCAGACTGTGCTTCACCAGCTTGCGCCGCCCCCTTGGCTTCCTGGCCTTGCAGCTGCTGACCCGGTGTGGTCGGCACTTGCGAGCTGTCTTCGACCACTTCCACCTTGGTGCCTTCGCGCAGGCGGTCGGTGCCTTCCAGCACCAGGCGGTCGCCGGCCTTCAGGCCTTCGAGGATAACGCTGTTCTCGCCATCGCTGGCCCCCACCTTGAGCTTTCGCACATTCACCTTGCTCTCGGCGTTGACCACATAGGCGAAGGTGCCGTCGTTGCCGAACTGGATAGCCGCCGCCGGGGCCATGGTCACCTGCTTGAGGGTGTCGGCCAGCAGGCGCACGTTGACGAACTGGTTGGGGAACAGGGCCAGGTCCTTGTTCTCGAAGCGGCCCTTGAACTTGAGGGTGCCGGTGGTGGTGTCGATCTGGTTGTCGATGCTGCCCAGCACGCCGGTGGCTTGCAGCTTGCTGTCACTGCGGTCCCAGGCCTCGACCGGCAGGCTGGCGCCGCTGCGGTAGCGCTCCAGCACGGTGCTCAGCTCGGTTTCCGGCAGGGTGAAGGCAACGCTGATCGGCTCGGTCTGGGTGATCACCACCAGTGCGGTGGTGTCGTTCGCCGCCACCAGGTTGCCCAGGTCGAGCTGGCGCAGGCCCACGCGGCCGTTGATCGGCGCGCGGATCTGGGTGAAATCGAGGTTCAGGCGGGCGTCGTTGACCTGCGCCTGGTTGGTCTTCACCAGCCCCTGGAACTGAGCCACCTGCGCTTCGGCGGTATCGAGGGTTTGCTTGGCGATACTGTCTTCGGCGTACAGGCCCTTGTAGCGGGCCAGGTCGACCTGGGCGTTCTTCAGCTGTGCCTGGTTCTGCGCCAGGGTGCCTTCGGCCTGTTGCAGGGCGATGCGGTAAGGGCGCGGGTCGATCTCGGCGAGCAGGTCGCCGGCCTTGACCTGCTGGCCTTCCTTGAAGTGGATTTTTACCAGTTCGCCAGCCACGCGGCTGCGCACGTTGACAGTGTTGGTCGCGGTGACTGTACCCAGGGCCTTGTAGTACAGGGGGAAGTCACCCACCCGCACCGGCTCGACGCGCACCGGCACCGGGTCGCTGGAGCTGCCGAAGCCCGGGCGGCCGCCCATCATGCCCATGCCCTTGCCACCGCGCCCGCCACTGGCTTCCTTATGCGCAGGCGTCGCTGCGGGCCACAGCCACCAGGCCAGTGCAGCCACCAGCAGCAGGACCAGCAGGCCGACGAACCAGCGACGAGGGGAACGGGAATTGGACGCTTGCATGGGTTGAACGAACCTTGTTCGGAATGACGACTTGGGGAGGATGAACGATAAGCACTGGCATCGCTTTAGCAAAGCGCCTTTACCAGAGGTTTACCTTTGCCTGACGTTGCCAAGGGGTTGAACTTTAAATGAAAACGGCCCGGAACGCGTTCCGGGCCGTTTACAGGGTGTTGCTTTGAGCAGGTGGCGGGCTAAAGGTTTCCGCTGCCTGTGCCGGCCTCTTCGCGGGTGAACCCGCTCCCACAGGTACGGCACAGGTTTCAAAGGCTGTGATATCCCTGTGGGAGCGGGTTTACCCGCGAAGGGGCCAGAGCAGTATTCAGCTGCCCTGCCGCACAACCATCACTTCAGTACAGCCAGCGCTGCATCGTAGTTCGGCTCATCAGCGATTTCGCCAACCAGCTCGCTGTGCAGCACCTTGTCGTTTTCGTCCAGCACTACCACGGCACGGGCGGCCAGGCCGGCCAGCGGGCCATCAGCGATGGCCACGCCGTAGTTTTCGAGGAACTCACGGCCACGCAGGGTCGACAGGTTCTTCACGTTGTCCAGGCCTTCGGCGCCGCAGAAACGTGCCTGGGCAAACGGCAGGTCGGCGGAGATGCACAGCACCACGGTGTTGGCCACATCGTTGGCCTGGGCGTTGAACTTGCGCACGGAGGTGGCGCAGGTCGGGGTGTCGACGCTCGGGAAGATGTTCAGCACCTTGCGCTTGCCTGCGTAGTCTTTCAGCGACTTGTCAGCAAGGCCTTCACCGACCAGGGAGAAAGCCGGAGCCTGGGCGCCGGTTTTCGGCAGCTCGCCTTTGACCTGAACCGGGTTGCCTTTGAGAGTCACTTGAGCCATGACGAAATCCTTATGCGGGGTTTGAAAAGGATAATGAGTTAAGCATGAAGGCGGCCGGGTGCCTATGGGGGCAGGCGAAATTGTTCTATTGCCAGACAATTCTTGTGGACAAAAAAATGCCCGGGTGGCGGACAAGCGACCCGGGCATTACATGTTGCAGGCGGCGTATCAGCCCAGCAGGCCGTATACCACCGAAGTCAGCGCAACCAGGCCGACCACCACCACGAACACGTTGGAGGCCGCACCGCTGTACTTGCGCATCGACGGCACGCGGCGAATGGCGTACATCGGCATCAGGAACAGCAGCACCGCGAGGATCGGGCCACCGAGCGACTCAATCATGCCGAGGATGCTTGGGTTGAGGGTGGCGACGATCCAGCACACCACCAGCATCAGCGCGGCAACCACGCGGTCAAGGGCCTTGGCGCCCGGGCGGGCGCCGGCCTTGGTGATGATGCCCTTCAGGCCTTCGCTGGCGCCGATGTAGTGGCCGAGGAACGACTTGGCGATGGCCACGAAGGCGATCAGCGGCGCAGCGAACGCGATGGTCGGGTTGCTGAAGTGGTTGGCCAGGTAAGACAGGATCGACAGGTTCTGCGCCTTGGCCTCGGCCAGCTGGGCGCTGCTCAGGGTGAGCACGCAGCTGAACACGAAGAACAGCACCATCACCACCATCAGCAGGTGGGCACGGCGCAGGATCTGGCCGCTACGCTCATCGGCATGTTCGCCGTAGCGGCGCTTCTGGTCGACGGCAAAGGCGGAGATGATCGGCGAGTGGTTGAACGAGAACACCATCACCGGAATCGCCAGCCACAGGGTGTGCAGGAAGGCCGAGGTCGACGGTACCTGGGTGGCGCTGTCGAGAATGCCACCAGTCCAGTGCGGCACCAGGTACAGGCCCAGCAACGCCAGGGCAACGATGAACGGGTAGACCAGCAGGCTCATGACCTTGACCGTGGCCTGCTCCCCGCAGCGCACGATGGCCAGCAGACCGAGGATCAGCACGAACGACAGGATGGCCCGTGGCGGCGGCTGCATGTGCAGTTGGTGCTCCATGAAGCTGGACACGGTGTTGGTCAGCGCCACGCTATAGATAAGCAGGATCGGGAAGATCGCGAAGAAGTACAGCACGGTGATCGAGGCGCCAGCAGTAATGCCGAAGTGCTCCTTGACCACTTCGGTGATGTCGCCACCGTCGCGCCCGGAAAGGACGAAACGGGTCAGCCCGCGGTGAGCGAAATAGGTCATCGGGAAAGCCAGTATGGCCAGGATCAACAACGGCCAGAAGCCGCCAAGGCCGGCGTTGATCGGCAGGAACAGGGTTCCGGCGCCGATCGCTGTGCCGAACAGGCCCAGCATCCAGGTGGTGTCGTGACGCGACCAGCTGCCGAGGGTGGCGGGGGTCGATTCTGCAAAGCGTTGTTCAACGCTTGGGGCCTGCTCATTCATTCCGGGTGAAGCTCCACTCGCAAGACTGCAACAGGCTGAGAATGGCGAAATAGACGTTTCGCCCAACTCAACCGAAAAAGGGAGCGCGATTGTGCACGGAAAGGTTGCACTTGCGAAGCCCTTTTCCGAGGAGCGGTTGCACTTGTCTTTACAAGCGGGTTATGCCGGTGGACTGCAGGAGGAATTTGACAGGTGTAGGAGCGGCCTTGTGTCGCGAAAGGGGTGCGCAGCGCCCCCAACGTTTGCAGCTTCGCCGCGAATATTGCCGGGGCCGCTTTGCGGCCCTTTCGCGACACAAGGCCGCTCCTACAGAGGCCGCACCCCACAGAAGCGGCCCCGTGCGGCGTTACTTCTGGACGGCGGCGAACGCTTCGGCAACCCGTTGCAGGTTGGCCGGGCGCAGGCCGGACATGCATACACGGCCGCTGTCGATCAGGTACACGCCGAACTCGTCACGCAGACGGCGCACCTGCTCGACGCTGAAGCCGGTGTAGCTGAACATGCCGCGCTGGCGCAGGAAGAACTGGAAGTCCTGGCCCGGCAGCAGCACGGCCAGGGCATCGACCAGCGCCTGGCGCATGTCGAGGATACGCTTGCGCATCACTTCGACTTCCTCGGCCCACTGGGCATTGAGGGCGGCATCGCTGAGCACGCCAGCGACCAGCTGGGCGCCGAAGTTGGGCGGGCTGGAGTAGTTGCGGCGCACGGTAGCCTTGAGCTGGCCGAGCACGCTCTGGGCAGTGGCATCATCGTCACAGACCACCGACAGGCCACCGACCCGCTCGCCGTACAGCGAGAAGATCTTCGAGAACGAGTTGCTGACCAGGCACGGCACGCCGGCGCGGGCCATTTCGCGGATGGCGTAGGCGTCTTCCACCAGGCCTTCGGCAAAGCCCTGGTAGGCGATGTCGAGGAACGGGATCAGTTGCCGTGCCTTGACCACTTCAACCACTTGCTGCCACTGGTGCTGTTCCAGGTCGGCACCGGTGGGGTTGTGGCAGCACGGGTGCAGCAGCACCACGCTGTTGGCCGGCAGGGTCTGCAGGGTGGCCAGCATGCCATCGAAGTCCACGCCACGGGTGGCCTGGTCGAAGTACGGGTAGGTATGCACCTTGAAACCGGCACCTTCGAAGATGGCGCGATGGTTGTCCCAGGTCGGATTGCTGACCCAGACTTCGGACTGCGGGAAGTAGCGCTTGAGGAAGTCGGCACCGACTTTCAGGGCGCCGGAGCCACCCACGGTCTGCACGGTGGCGACGCGACCGCCGGTCACAGCCGGATGATCCGCACCGAACAGCAGCGCCTGGATCGCCTGGCGGTAACTGGCCAGGCCTTCCATCGGCAGGTACAGCGAGGCTTCGTGGTCCTGGCCGGCGATGCGTTTTTCCACCGCATCCACAGCCGCCAGTTGCGGAACCACGCCGGCCTCATCGTAATAAAGGCCGATACTCAGGTTGACCTTGTCGGCACGCGGGTCGGCCTTGAAGGTTTCCATCAACGAGAGGATCGGGTCGCCGGCATAGGCATCGACATGTTTGAACACAGCGTGCAGCTCCTTGGATCAGGACAGTTCGAAAAGGCAGCCCTGAGCATACCCGGAGTGCGGGCTCAGGAACATCAACTATTGTGCAAGGTTGTCTATGCAACATTGCATGGCTAAAGATCTGTGCTGGATTCTTCGCGGGTAAACCTGCTCCCACAGGTCATGCACAGTTTTCGAAACCTGTGACAACCCTGTGGGAGCGGGCTCACCCGCGAATGGGCCGGGTCAGCCAAGCAGCTCTTTCAGGCCCTGCAACTCCTGCTCGGTCAACGCCACCCCCTCCTCATCGGCCACCTCGCGCTCGCGGTAACGCCGCTCGCCCGGCATGCGCGTCAGCCCCACCGCCTGCATCTGCTCGACCAGTTCGCGACTGCGCTGGGCAAACCGCTCGCCCTCGGCCTTGCTCGGGTCGATGACGATGATCAACTGCCCGGTCCATGGCGTCTTAGCCCCCGGGTGCCCCGACCAGTCGAACTCCCAGGAGAAATGTCCGCCAGTCAGCGCCGCCGCCAGCAGCTCGACCATCATCGACAAGGCCGAGCCCTTGTGCCCACCAAATGGCAGCAAGGCGCCGCCTTCCAGAATCGCCTTGGGGTCGGTGGTCGGCTCGCCATGGGCATCCACCCCCATGCCCTCCGGCAATTGTTGGCCCGCCCGCGCGGCAATCTGCACGTCGCCATGGGCCATGGCGCTGGTGGCCATGTCGAAGACGATCGGGTCATGTTCGGCGCAGGGCGCGGCAAAAGCGATGGGGTTGGTGCCGAACAGCGGCTTGCGGGCGCCGTGCGGCACAACGCAGGTCATGCTGTTGACCACGCTCAGGGCTACCAGGCCTTCGTCGGCGAAGGGCTCCACATCCGGCCACAGCGCGGCAAAGTGGTGCGAGTTGTGGATCGCCAGCACGGCGATGCCAGCGTTGCGTGCCTTCGCCACCAGAAGTTCACGGGCCGCCGCCAGCGACGGCTGGGCGAAGCCGCCTGCGGCATCGACGCGAACATAACCGGGCGCCACGTCGCTGACCTTCGGCGTGGCCTGGCCATCGACCCAGCCGCTGGCCAATGTCGAAACATAGCCGGGCATGCGGAACACCCCATGGCTATGGGCACCATCGCGCTGGGCGCTGGCGCAGTTGTGGGCCAGCACCCGGGCCACGCTTTCGCTGCAGCCATGGCGCTGGAAAATGCTCTGCAACAGGCCCTGCAGCTCGGTAAAAGGCACACGCACGACGGTGCTGGTGGAAGGTGCGGACATCTGAAGCTCCTTGTTGGAATTGGAATGGCTACAGCGTTGCAACGACAAAAACTTTCCTGCATGTGACAGCTATCTGTCAAATGTTGACTTGATGACAGAAAACAGCCATTTTCTTTCGCAAGCCTTACCCCTGGAGCCGCAGCATGAGCCAACCGATCAAGCAACGCCTGGAAAACAGCCTCGAAGGGGCCGCTGCTTCGGGCCGCAAGATCGCCAGCTACATGCTCGCCAACCTGCATGACCTGCCGTTCCAGACCTCGGCCAGCATTGCCGTCAAGCTGGGCGTCAGCGAATCCAGCGTCGGCCGTTTCTGCCGTTCATTGGGTTATGCCCACCTCAAGGCACTGAAGCAAGACCTGCAGAACGACCTGGGCGATGGCCCGTGGCTGGTGGGCGACCGCTTGCAAGATTACCGCCAGAACCAGGACGCCAGCGATAACGCCGGCAGCCTGAAGCTGGAAATCGCCGCACTGGTACGCGTGCACGAGTATCGCCAGAGCAGCACCTGGCACAGCGTAGCGCAACGCCTGGCGAGCAAGCGGCAGGTGTTCATTGCCGGCTTCCAGACCGAGCGCGGCATCGCCATGTGCATGAGCCACCTGCTGCAGTACCTGCGCGATGGCGTGCAACTGGTCGATATCAGTGCCGGGCACTTTGGCGAAGTACTGCTCGGCCGTGCCGAAGACAGCGCACTGGTGGTGTTCGAAGCACGCCGCTATTCCCGCCATGCCCTGCTGTTGTGCCAGAAGGCGCGCGAGGCTGGCATTGCGGTCACCCTGGTGACCGACCCCTTCTGCGACTGGGCCGATGCCAACGCCGACGAGGTGTTCCGCATCCCCACAGAGTTCAACCTGTTCTGGGAGTCCACCTCGACCATGCTGTCGTGGGTGCACCTGATGGTCAACGAGGTCTGCAAGAAGCTCGGACCGGATGTTGAAAAACGCTTGGAAGCAACTGCCGCTCTACATAACGAATTCGTTGGCTACACCTCGTGGTCGACGGGAAAACAACAATAGCAAGAGTGCAATGAGGTGCGAGATGAACAAGACCATGGCCTTGGTGGGTGCGTGCGCCCTGCTGCTGTCGGGTGCCGCCAGTGCCGAAACCCTGCGGTTCGCCACGGAGGGCGCCTACCCGCCCTTCAACTACGTCGACGCCAATAACCAGTTGCACGGCTTCGACGTCGACATCACCCATGCCCTGTGCGAGCAGATGAAAGTCGAGTGCACGCTGGTCGCCCAGGACTGGGAAGGCATCATCCCGGCGCTGATGGCACGCAAGTACGATGCAGTGGTCGCGTCGATGATCAACACCGAAGAACGGCGCAAGAAAATCGCCTTCACCGACCACTACTACCGCACCCCGCTGACCGTTGCAGTGGCCAAGGACAGCAAGATCAACGACGCCCAGACGAACTTCGACGGCTACACCGTTGGCGCCCAGTCGTCGTCCACCCAGGCCATCTACGCCGAAGACGTTTACGCCAAGGCCGGTGCCGACGTGAAGCTGTACCCGACCATGGACGAAGCCAACGCCGACCTGGCCGCGGGCCGCCTGGACGGTGTGATTGCCGACAAATTCCCCCTGAACGAGTGGATGACCAAGAACGGCGGGGACTGCTGCAAGATCCTCGGCGACGTGGCCAACACCAAAGCCGATGCCGCCATTGCCGTGCGCAAGGACGACGAGGCCCTGCGCCAGCGCCTGAACGTTGCATTGCAGCAGATCGTGGCCAACGGCACCTACCAGAAGATCGCCAGCAAGTATTTTGCTTTCGATATCTACAACTGATCTTCAGGAAACTGCGCAATTTCTGTAGGAGCGGCCTTGTGTCGCGACAGGGCCGCAAGGCGGCCCCGGCAATCCCTGCTGCGGCATAGATCCTGGGGCTGCTCCGCAGCCCTTTCGCGACACAAGGCCGCTCCTACAAAGAGTCCGCGTTGCCCATCCTAGGGGTTTGTCATGCTCGATCAATTGTCCTTGCTGTCCTTCGCCAGCGGAGGCTGGGGCCAGGCGCTGCTGGCCGGCGCGCTGGTCACCGTTTCCCTGGCCCTGGCCTGCCTGCCCATCGGCCTGCCACTGGGCCTGGTGGTCGCCCTTGCGGCACGCTCGCGCAAGCGCTTGCCGCGGGCCTGGGCCACTACCTTCTCCACCGTGTTCCGAGGCCTGCCCGAACTGCTGACACTGCTGATCATCTATTACGGCTGCCAGATCGCCGCGCAGAAGATCCTTGCGGCCATGGGCTACCAGGGTGAGTTCCTGATCAACACCTTCCTCGCCGCGATGATCGCCTTCAGCCTGGTGTTCGCCGCGTTCTCCAGCGAGATCTGGCTGGCAGCCTTCAAGACCCTGCCCAAGGGCCAGCTCGAAGCCTGCTCGGCGCTGGGGCTGAGCAAGCGCACCAGCTTCTTCAAGGTACTGCTGCCGCAACTGACCCGCATCGCCCTGCCCGGCCTGTCCAACAACTGGCTGTCGCTGCTCAAGGACACTTCGCTGGTATCCACCATCTCGCTGGTCGACCTGATGCGCCAGACCAACCTGGCCGTCAGCGTGACCAAGGAGCCAATGTTCTTCTATGGCGTCGCCTGCCTGGGCTACCTGCTGTTCGCCGCCATTTCCGGACGTGTGTTCGCCTTCATCGAACGGCGTAGCAACCGCCACCTGCAAGGAGCACGCGCATGAGCTTCGAACAACTGCTGGCGCTGGTCCTCGACCCCGACCTGCTGGACCGCTACGGCCCGCGCTTCCTTGATGGCTTGCTGGTAACCGCCAAGCTGGTGGCGATTTCCTTCAGCCTGGGTGCCGTGCTCGGCCTGTTGCTGGCCTTGGCGCGCATGTCGCGCAGCTTGCTGCTGCAGCGCATGGCCGCAGGCTACGTGTACTTCTTCCGCGGCTCGCCGCTGCTGGCCCAGCTGTTCCTGCTGTATTACGGCCTGGGCTCGCTCAAAGGCTTCTGGCAGGACGTCGGCCTGTGGTGGTTCTTCCGCGAGGCGTGGTTCTGCACCCTGCTGGCGTTCACCCTGAACACCGCTGCCTACCAGGCGGAGATCTTCCGCGGCAGCCTGATGGCCGTCGCCCCCGGCCAGCATGAGGCCGCGCGGGCGCTGAACCTGAAGCGCTCGACCACTTTCTTCAAGGTGATCCTGCCGCAGTCGCTGCTGGTGGCCATCGGCCCGCTGGGCAACGAACTGATCCTGATGATCAAGGCCAGCGCGATCGCCTCGCTGGTGACCATCTACGACCTGATGGGCGTGACCAAACTGGCCTTCTCGCGCAGTTTCGACTTCCAGATCTACTTGTGGGCAGCCGTGCTCTACCTGCTGATCGTCGAACTGGTGCGGCGCCTGCTGAAACACCTGGAAGCCCGCCTGGGCCGCCACCTGAACTGACCGAAGGATACGTTCCATGCATTGCCAGACCCTTGTCCTCGGCGCCGGCATCGTCGGCGTCAGCACCGCGCTGCACCTGCAGGCCCGCGGGCGCCAGGTGATCCTGATCGACCGCGACGAACCGGGCAGCGGCACCAGCCACGGCAACGCCGGGTTGATCGAGCGTTCCAGCGTGATCCCCTATGCCTTCCCCCGGCAACTGGGCGCACTGCTGCGCTACGGCCTGAACCGCCAGCCCGATGTGCGCTACAGCCTGCTGCACCTGCCCAAGGCCGCACCCTGGCTGTGGCGCTACTGGCGCCAGTCAGCCCCCGGGCGCCTGGCCGGGGCTGCCGCCGACATGCTGCCGCTGGTGCAACGCTGCGTCGAAGAGCACGACGCACTGATTGCTGCCGCCGGCCTGGAAGGGCTGGTGCAGGCCAAAGGCTGGATCGAAGTGTTCCGTGACCCGGCGCTGTTCGAGCAGGCCAAGGCCGACGCCAGGGGCCTGAGCCGATATGGCCTGCAGTTCGAAATCCTCGAATGCGGGCAACTGCAGGCCCGCGAACATCAACTGGACGCCAGCGTGGTCGGCGGCATCCACTGGCTCGACCCCAAGACCGTGAACAACCCCGGTGCCCTCACCCGTGGCTACGCCACCCTGTTCATGCAACGCGGCGGGCAGTTCCTGCATGGCGATGCGCGCAGCCTGCGCGAGGTCGACGGCCAATGGCGGGTGGACAGCCGGCGCGGCCCGATCACCGCCAACGAGGTGGTGGCCTGCCTCGGCCCGCAATCGGCCGACCTGTTCAGCGGCCTGGGCTACCAGATCCCGCTGGCGATCAAGCGTGGCTACCACATGCACTACAGCACCCGCGACGGCGCGCAACTGGAGCACTCCATCTGCGATACCCAGGGCGGCTACGTGCTGGCGCCAATGGCCCGCGGCGTGCGCCTGACCACTGGCATCGAGTTCGACGCCAGCAGTGCGCCGGGCAACCAGATCCAGCTGGGCCGCTGCGAAGCCCTGGCGCGCAAGCTGTTCCCGGCCCTGGGCGAGCGCCTGGACGACACCCCCTGGCTGGGCCGCCGCCCATGCCTGCCCGACATGCGTCCGGTGATCGGCCCGGCGCCGCGTCACCCAGGGCTGTGGTTCAACTTCGGCCACGCCCACCACGGCCTCACCCTGGGACCGGTCAGCGGCCGGCTGGTGGCCGAGCTGGTCACCGGCGAACACCCCTTTACCGACCCCGCGCCCTACAGCGCGACCCGTTTCGACTGAACCCCTGCGGGAGAACAACAAGATGACCGCACCACTGAGCCTTGCCACCCTTGCCCCAGAACCCGACCCGCGCCCGGTGCTGATCCGCATCGAAGGCCTGAACAAGCACTACGGCGCGTTCCACGTGCTGCGCGACATCGACCTGCAGGTGCGCGAAGGCGAACGCATCGTGCTGTGCGGGCCGTCCGGCTCGGGCAAATCGACCCTTATTCGCTGCATCAACCGCCTGGAAGTGGCCCAGCAGGGCAGCATCAAGGTGGATGGCATCGACCTGGCCGCCACCACCCGCGAAGCGGCGCAGGTGCGCAGCGACATCGGCATGGTGTTCCAGCACTTCAACCTGTTCCCGCACATGAGCGTGCTCGACAACTGCCTGCTGGCCCCCACCAGCGTGCGCGGGTTGTCGCGCAAGGACGCCGAAGAGCGGGCGCGCATGTACCTGAGCAAGGTCGGTATCGAAAGCCAGGCGCACAAGTACCCCAGCCAGCTCTCCGGCGGCCAGCAGCAGCGCGTGGCGATTGCCCGGGCGCTGTGCATGAAGCCGCGGATCATGCTGTTCGACGAGCCCACCTCGGCGCTGGACCCGGAGATGGTCGCCGAAGTGCTGGATGTGCTGGTGCAACTGGCCGGCACCGGCATGACCATGCTCTGCGTCACCCACGAAATGGGCTTTGCCCGCCAGGTCGCCGAGCGGGTGTTGTTCCTCGAGGGCGGGCAGATCATCGAAGACAGCCCGCCGCAGGTGTTCTTCAACCAGCCGCGTACAGAGCGGGCAAAGGCGTTCCTGGCGCAGATACTGCACTGATTGAAAATGATGAAAGCTGGCGCGATATCTGTGTAGGAGCGGCCTTGTGTCGCGAAAGGGCTGCGCAGCAGCCCCAGGGTTTCAGCGCAGGTGCACAAATTGCCGGGGCTGCTTTGCAGCCCTTTCGCGACACAAGGCCGCTCCTACAGGTTCCGCGTCAGCCGAAGGAGTGAGCGACTCTGCCGGCCCTTCATTGCACCGCTGCAAAGACCCAACTGCATCGTTAAATATTATTGACCTTAACCCCCGCCAAACCCACGCCACCACAGGCCCGCATCGGTTTCAGCCCCCAAAAACCGGCGCGTTCCCGGCCATCAAGCCCTGCTCCGTCGTTTGACATATCGAACGGCTCTGGCAAGCTATCTACAAGCCCCGACCGGAATCGTCGCCTCCGACGAGCCGGCAGTGCTCGGGGCTACAGGTTGCACCCAGGGCCTCGCGCCGTGCGCCTGCATAACAACGACAGGTCGAACCTGTCCCAAGGTGACATATGTCCAACAGCAACATTGGCAACAAGCAACCCTCCCTGCGCAAACCCGTCGTCCTGATGACCATGGGCAGTCAAGAGCGCAAAGGCCATGACTACCAGGTCATGACCCACAAATACATTACCCCGCTGGTCGAGTTTTCCGATTGCGTCCCGGTGCTGGTGCCTACCTGCTGCGGCATCGAAGACCTCGAGATCTATCTGGACATGGCCGACGGCGTGTACCTGACCGGCGCCGGCAGCAACATCGACCCGGCCCTGTACGGCCAGGAGAACGAGACCCCCGGCAAAGGCCAGGACAAGAACCGCGACCTGTTCGACATCCCGTTGGTGAAGGCCGCGATCAAGCGTGGCCTGCCAATCTTCGGCATCTGCCGTGGCATGCAGGAAATCAACGTGGCCCTGGGTGGCGATATCTACCAGAAGGTGTACGCAGAGCCTGGCTTCAACGACCACCGGGAAAACCCGGAAGACCCGGTCGAGGTGCAATACGCCCAGGTGCACGGCGTGAAGATCAAGCCGGGCAGCTGGCTTCAGGACACCCTGGGTACCGACGAGATTCGCGTCAACTCGCTGCATGGCCAGGGCCTGCACAAACTCGGTGCCGGCATCGAGGCCATCGCTCACGCCGAAGACGGCCTGGTCGAGGCGATCCATGCCCCGAGCATTTCGCCGTTCCTGTTCGCCGTGCAGTGGCACCCGGAGTGGCAAGCGGCGAAGAACCCGGATTCGATCAAGATCTTCCAGGCCTTCGGCGATGCTTGCCGGGCCCAGGTACGCAAGGCGCAGATCAAGCGCCAGCACGCTGCCTGACCTTCAGTTTCCTCTGCTTTGATCGCGGGGCGGTGCAAGACCGCCTCCGTTTTCCCGGTCACCCTCTGCTGGTCCCAGAACACTTCCCGTGGAAACGGGCGGCGGGCTTTCGCCTGTCTCCGCGATCGTTTTTTCGTCCCCGCCCAAGACATACGATGACTGATTGAAGGTAATCGTCTCCTGCATCCTTTGTTGTCGCCGATACCGGCCTCTTCATGCGCCTGGCGCAATAGCGCTGGAGATGCTGGACCGACACTTGTGCAAGCCTGTACTGTGCGGCCTCACGCTTATCCATGGAAGGAAACTGCAGCATGAAAACCCTCGACCGCCTGTTACTTGCCAGCGGCCTGCTGATTCCCCTCTGGCTGTTGGCAGGCGTATGGCTCACAGCCCAGGCCTACCCCGGCTACGACCACCTGCAACAGGCCATGAGCCAGCTCGGCGCCGTCGGTTCACCGACCCACAGTTGGTCACCGCTGGTCAACAACTACCCCCTCGCTGCGTTGTTCGCGCTGTTTGCGTGGGGCCTGGCGCGGTGCTGGCGGGGCTCGAAACTGGCGTTGCTGAGTGCGGCAATGGTGCTTTTGCATGGCATCGGCAGCATGGGCACCGGCTGGTTCCCCTGCGACCAAGGTTGCGCCCCGGCTCAGCCTTCCACATCACAGCAACTGCACAACCTGTCCGGCCTGCTGATGTTTCTCTCACTGACCCTGGCCAGCGCCCTGTGGGCCTGGCTAGGCAACCGTATTGCCGGCTCGCAGGCCTTCGCGCTGCTCTCCCTGACCTGCGTGATACTGGCGATCGTCACCGTCGCGCTCATGGGGCAGGCGGCACAAAGCGGCCAGCTGTTCGGCCTGTACCAGCGCCTGAACTACGGCGTGTCGGTGATCTGGATCGCCAGCCTGGCCTGGGTCAGCCTGCGCACGCCAGCCGCCAGCCCACTGCGCATGACCGCGACCTGACGGCAAATTGCTGGCCCCCAGTGCCTGCAAGCGAAGGCAAACTTCGTTTTCCTTCAGATGCTTAGGACAGCAACATGCGAGTACTTCTAGCAACGATGGCCGGCTGCCTGCTGGCCACGCTCGCTTTCGGCGCCCAGGCACGGGCGCTGAGCCAGAACGATCGCCATACCTGCGACTGGGGTGCGCAGATAGCCGCCGAGGCCCAGCAGGCCAAGCTTTCCGGGGTAACCTTGTATGCCACGCGCAAGAAGCTGCAGGCGCGCAAATTTCCCAAACCGTGGATGCGCATGACTGCTTTCGGCATTACCGAGCAGACCTACAACAGCCGCTCGCGGCTCAAGCCTGCGGCGATCAGGCAGACCTATTATGAGCAGTGCGTACAGCATGCTGTAGCAAGACGATAAAGCCCTGTAGGCGCGGTCAAAGCCGCCAGGGTGCACCGGCCTCGAAGCGGGCTTCCAGCCACGCTTTGAAGGCCCCCAGTCAACCAGCGCCGCCCCATGGCTGCAGGCAACGCCAGGCGCAAAGGCTGGAAAAGTTGAACAATCTGGCTTGATGCAGATTATACCTGCCCCTCTGCAGCAAACGTTTCAATGCCTCTACGCCCGGTCAGCAACGACATATCGGCGCTTGTATTTGTTAAGCTGATTGAGACACTTGAATATTGATAAAGCCATTCGCCCCATGGATGAACTGCGCAAGATCGACCTCAATCTGCTGCTGGCCCTGCACGCCTTGCTCAGTGAAAAACACGTGACCCGCGCCGCCATGCGACTGCATCGCAGCCAACCGGCCGTAAGCCACGCCCTGGCGCAGTTGCGCAAGCACTTCGACGACCCCTTGCTGGTTCGCCAGAACGGCCGTATGGCGCTCACCACACTCGCCCAGTCGCTGGCCATCCCGCTGCAGGACGCCCTGGGCAACCTCAATGGGCTGCTGGTCACCCCCCAGTTCGAGCCGGCCAATGCCCAGCGCCGTTTCAGGCTGTCGCTGTCCGATTACTCCTCGCGCATCATCCTGCCCCCCCTGATGCGCCATCTGCGCCAGGTCGCGCCCGGGGTAGATCTGGCCATCAGCCAGGCCAGCCGCGAAACCATGCTGGCCCAGCTGCTCGACGGTGAACTGGACCTGGCCCTGGGCATCTTCCCGGACCGGCCCCTGGACATCACCACCCAACCGCTGTTTGCCGACAGCTTCATCAGCGTCGCGGACCGCAAAGTGCTGCCGGCCAGCGGCGGCCTGGCGCTGGACGACTGGCTGGCGCGCCCGCATGTACTCATGGCCATGCGCCCGGATGCCTTCGATGAGATCGAACGTGCGCTGGCGGCCCAGGGCCTGCGCCGCCGAATTGCCCTGGCCTTGCCGCACTGGAGCGCGGCAGTGGAGGTACTGGCCGGTACCGACCTGATCCTTACCGTGGCCAGCCGCGCCGTAGGCTCACTGCACCAGCATAAGGCCTTACGCCAGTTCAAGCCGCCATTGGTAATCCCCTCGTTCGACTACCAGCAGGCCTGGCACAGCCGTAAGGACAACGACCCCGGGCATCGCTGGCTACGCGAAACCGTATGGGCCTGCAGCCAACCCGGATGCTGATCAACCTTCTGGCTGCTTCACAACCGCTGCGGCACTGGCCGATGACGCCGTCGCCCAAGGGCCTTGTACCAGCAGCACGCCGCACAGGATCAGCACCACACCCGCCAGCCTGGCCAGGTTGAGCGGTTTGCTAGCCAACCCCATTACCCCAAAATGGTCGGCCAACACTGCCGTGCTGATCTGCCCCGCCACGACCAGCACCAGGAAACCCGCAGCCCCCAGCCTTGGAATAAGCGCAGCAGCTCCGGCCACATAAAGAGCCCCCAGTATTCCCCCAACCCATAGCCACCAAGGCCCCTGCAGTGCCTTGCCCATATCTGGCGCAGGCACCCTGAGAACCAGCAGCGCAGCAATCACCACCAGCGAACTTACCGCCAACGAAGTGAACGCTCCCCACAACCAGTGCCCCAATGCCCGGCCGACGGCAGCGTTGGCGGTGGCCTGAAATGGCAGTACGGCACCGGCAAACAACGCCATGGCCAGCGGAAGTACCAACAGAAGCATGGGTTTACTGAACATGGCAGCGCCCTTGTAACGTCTCGATAACCGTCATCATCGTGCAATGCGCCAGGCTGATGGAAATCAAAATCATGCACATGATTTATTCGTAACATGCATGAGCAAACAGGCAAACAATACACTGCTCCAATAGCTGCCAAATACCCGTAACACAAGCGCTATTGACTTACTAAGGCACCAAGATAAACTGCGCCTTATGAATATTCTTGAGAACAAGCACCACATCATGCTCGACGCACTGGCAGAAGCCCCCGCCGAGGCCAGGCAAAGTGTACGGTTGTGTTTCGAACTGCTGTCCGCAGCTGCGGCAATCAACCGCATATGCGCGGTGCGCCTGGCTCGGCACAACCTGTCGGAGGGGCGTTTCGCCATCCTGCTGACCTTGCAAGCGGCTGGCGGACGCCTGTCACCGCTGGAACTGGCGACTCGTCTGGCAATTACTTCAGGCACAGTCACCGGATTGCTCGACGGCCTGCAAGGTGACGGTTTCATCAAGCGCCGCAAGGATGCCCATGACCGTCGCAAACTGAGCATCAGCCTTACCCCGGCAGGCGTTTCGGTTCTGGACGCGGTATTCGCCGAACACACCGATTGGATCGGCACGATCATGCACACGCTGGACAACACACAGCGGGAAGCCCTTTCCGCCACGCTACAGGCACTTTCGGCGAGCCCTGCCCTGGAATTGCCACCCGACAAGGACTGAAGCCAATACCCCCGTCAAACCACATGGAGGTGGATGATGTTGCAGAATCAGAGCGTACTGGCCCGAATCGGCAGGAAGCCGCGTGTACATAGCGAGTGCGACCAGGTAAGGCGGCGCCAGGCCTGGCTTGAAGCCTGCCTGCCAGCAGCACTCTACCGCCGCCTGTTCATTCGCCGGCTCTCCAGGCAGTCGCTGGCGATTGAGGGCTTCAGTTTTCGCCCGGTGCAGAATCTTTTCGAACTCGAACAGGCCCTGCGCCTGGTCAACGAAAGTTATGCCCGTCGTGGTATTGCTACTGTCTGCCGCGCCGGCATGCGCTTCTCACCCTTTCACCTGCTACCCGGCACGACCACGTTCGTGGCACTGAAAGGCGACCAGGTGGTGGGGACCGTGTCACTGATCGAAGACTCGCCGCTAGGCCTGCCACTGGAAGATGTCCATATCAACGAAGCCGTCTTGCAGCGCCTGGGCAGTGGCCGCCTGGCCGAAGTCGGCACTTTGGCGGTATGCAGCCACTACAAAGGCAAAGGCGTGCCTCTTATGTTGTACAACGCCTTGTTTCGTTGGGCGATGGACCATAGCCGGGTAAATACCCTGCTGATCGCCGTGCACCCTCGCGCCGCAGGCTTCTACCGCAACGTGCTGTTCTTCTCGCCCATTGGCCCTGTGCAAACCTACACCAAGCTCAACAATGCCCTGTCGCTACCACTGGCCTTGAACCTGAAACAGGCGCGCCAGGTGTTCGCCAAGGTCTACCAGAACCCAAGCCTGGGCTTTACCGTCGAAGAACAGCGCACCGACCTTTTCGATTTTTTCTGCGCACGGCATTTCCCGCACATCCAACTGCCCGTCGCGCCTCCTCAAACCCACTGGAGCACTGACGAGGTGCTCACCCACATGGCACGTTGCGGCACCTCGCCGCACCATCTGACGCCACGGGTACGACGGGTTCTGCATCTGGATTGAGCAGCCCGGCCCGCGTTCCACACCAAACGACTTTCATGGAGGACACGTTCATGGACATGGGATTGCTGCGCGCGATCTACAGGGAAATTACCCTCAGGCAGCCACTGGTACGCACACCTGAGCCTGACCTGGTAATGGCCGACGACGCCTGCGTCTCGGCTTACGCGGACAGCGCAGGCCAGGGCCAAGCGTTGTCCGGTACATACCTGTACCACTGCGCACAGATGTGCGCGTTGATCAAGCCAGGTGATGTCGTGCTGGACATCGGCTGTGGCCCAGCCAGCCTGTTGCTGCAACTGGCCCGCCTGAACCCGCGGGCCGAATTCATCGGCACCGACCTGTCGGCCAGCATGCTCGAGGTGGGCCGGGCTTCGATTCGCCAGCAGGGCATCGACAACGTCGAACTGCGCGAGGAAGACATGACTCGCCTGGCCGGTATCGCCGACCGTAGCGTTGACGTAGTGATCTCTTCGATGGCGCTGCATCACCTGGCCGACCTCTCCCAACTGGAAGCCACGTTCCGCAACATAGCGCGGGTGCTTCGCAATGACCGGGCCATCTACCTGAACGACTTTGGCAGGCTCAAGTCGATAGAGTCGGTAGACTACTTCGTCAGCCGCGCCAGCGACGGCGCCGACCAGGCGACCCTGCTCGACTACCGCAACTCGCTGCTGGCTGCCTTCTCTCTGGAAGAGTTCCAGACCCTTGCCGCCAGTTACCTAGGCCCATGCGCCAAGGTATACAGCACGGCTGTCAGCCCGCTGATGATGGTGATCCGTACCCCCAAGCGGCGTTGCGTGGCAGCGATGAAAGGCGAGTTTCGGCGACGCTACCGCGATTTGCCACGCAGCCGCCGAGCCGATGTTGACCAACTGCGCCTGTTCCTTGGCATGGGAGGTCTGGCAAGTGCGTTCTGAGCCGCAGGGGCTGCAAGCTGCCCTGGTAGCATGGCGCGCGGTGCTGGGTGATGCCCATGTACAGAATGACGCCAGAACGCTGTGCCAGCTAAGCCAAGACACCATGCGTTCGCCCGCCCATGCCAGTGCCAGGATCAGGCCAGCCAACAGCGAACAGGTAGCAGCCTGCCTGGCCATTGCGCGCCAGCACGGTGTCGCTGTGCAGCCGGTAAGCACTGGCCACAACTGGGGCTATGGCGGCGTGGCAACGCTTCACGACCGCTGCGTGCAACTCGACCTGTCGCGCATGGACAGGATACTCGCCTTCGACGAGGCACTTGCCGTGGTAACCCTCGAGCCAGGCGTTACCCAGGCCGCGCTGGCCGATTACCTGGCCAGTCGCAACCTGCCTTTCCTTACGCCAGTCACCGGCGCAGGGCCCACCTGCAGTGTGCTGGCCAACGCTCTGGAGCGCGGCTTTGGCATCACACCGTTAACGGACCACTGGCAAGCCGTCATGGGCCTTGAAGCCATTCTGCCCGATGGCCAACGCTATCGCTCGCCGATGTGGGCAACTGGCACGACCGCCTGCTTCAAGTGGGGCATCGGCCCCTACCTGGACGGCCTGTTCGGCCAGAGCGGGCTGGGGGTGGTAACACAAATGTCGATCGCCTTGGTCAAGCGCCCACAGGTAGTGCAACCGTTCTATTTCTGGGTGGATTCGGCGGCACAACTCCCGGCTGCCCTCGATGGCATCAAGCGCATTCTGGAACGGTGTGGTAGCCAGGTGGGTGGCATCAACCTGATGAACAGCACGCGCCTGCTGAGCATGGCCTACGACACACGGCCCCTTACTCAGCTGGGCCAGGCCGAACGCGACGCAGCCGCTCGGTCGCTGGCATTGCCTGCCTGGATGGGGGTTGGTTCGATCTACTGCGAACAGCCCCAACTGGCCTCGCTCAAGGGCATCATCCGCAGCGAACTACGGCGTTTCAGCAGCCGTTATCTGTTCCGTAGCCAACGCCAACTGGCTCTGGCCGAGCGCGCTTTGCGCCTGCTGCCGGGGGCTTGGTCCAGGCGCTGGCAGGTAACTCTAAGCAAACTGCGCATGGGCGTCGAACTAATGGAGGGGCGGCCAAACCAGGTGGCACTTCCGCTAGCGTATGCCGCAGGTGCACAACCGCAGCAAGGCGCCTTGCTCGACCCGGCCCGGGACAACTGCGGCCTGATCTGGTACGCACCCATCCTGCCCCTGCGCAGCCAGCAGGTGGCCACCTTCGTCGGGCACATGGAGCAGGTTTGCGAAACTCATCGAATGCCCTGCCCGGTTACCCTCACTACCTTGTCGGGCCGAGCAATCGACTGCACCGTGCCGCTGCTGTTCGACCGCAACGATGCCCCCGCCAGCAGCCGCGCCGAAGACTGCTATCGGCAGTTGTTCCGCATGGGTAAGCAGCAAGGTGTACTGCCCTATCGACTGCCTCTCGCCTTCATGGGCTTGCTGAACGAAACACAAGAACCTGCCTGGCAACTCGGGCAGCGCCTCAAGGATGCCCTGGACCCACAGCACCTGCTCGCACCAGGGCGCTATTGCCCGTTGGCACCTACCCCCAAATGCCAACCTGCTGTCACGGAGCCTCAGCAATGACTGATGATCGCAAGTCTCTGATCGATCTTGGCCAACTGCCAACCCGCAACCTGGCCGAATGCCTAGCCGTAGATCAGGTGAAACTGGCTAATGCCCTGACAACCCAGTTACCTGCGGCACTGGTCGAGCAACTGGCTGACAGTGCTGCCCAGGTTCAGGCGCTGGGCCTGTCAAAAAAGGTTGCTGCCATCGGCTTGGCACTGGGCCAATGGCTGGAACATGCGCCTGCCCCTCTGCGCCAGGAGGTGTTCGAGCAATGCTGCACGCACCCGTCCGACACCGTGCGCAGCTGGGCGGCCTTCGCTCAGGCGCACCTGTCACGCACCTTACCTGTGCAAGACGCCCTGCTGGCGCAGTTGCGCTTCGCCCGCGATGAACACTTCGGTGTGCGCGAGTGGGCCTGGATTGCCCTGCGCCCGCGCCTGGCACAGCACTTGGACAGCGCCCTGCCCCTGCTCCGTCGCTACGCGGGCGACGCGGACCCGCTAGTGCGGCGGTTCTGTATCGAAATCCTGCGCCCACGAGGTGTCTGGTGCGAACACATAACCGCACTCAAACAGCAACCTGAAGTAGCCGAGCCGTTGCTGGTGCCGTTATTGGCCGAGGCCGAGAAATACCCCCAGGACTCGGTGGCCAACTGGCTTAACGATGCCAGCAAGACCCGACCCGACTGGGTGCTCCAGCTATTCCAGCGCTATCCCCCTGACTGCAAAGCCTCGCAGCGAATCCACACCCGGGCAACCCGAAGCCTGCCCCATTGAATCACCACAAGGAGAGAAGCATGTCACTCAAGGAAAAACTCGACGTCGTCAAACAGCAGATGGCCCAACTGCCTACCGAAGTGCTGGAAAAATTCGGTACTTCGCTACAGGCCCTTATCGCACGCCACCCAGAAACCCGTGCGCTGAAAGCCGGCGACAGCGCTCCACTGGCGGTGTTGGAGGATGCCGATGGCAAGGCGGTAGACCTGCGTGCGTTGCTGGAGCGCGGCCCATTGGTGCTGGTGTTCTACCGCGGCCTGTGGTGCCCGTTCTGCAATGCCACGCTTAGCGAATACCAACAGATGGTGGGTGACCTGGCCGCCAGCGGTGCCACCCTGGTGGCTGTTTCCGCACAGACCACTGCCGCTACCTTGAAAACTCGCGAAGCCCTCGGGGTGAGCTATCAACTGCTGAGCGACCCCGGCAATCAGCTCGCGCGCCAATATGGCATCGTCTTCGAGCTGGAACCGGAGCTCGAGGCGGTGTACCGCTCACTCGGTGCAGACCTCAAGGCCTTCAATGCCAGCGACGACCTCAGTTTGCCAATGGCCAGTGCATTCGTTATCGGCCAGGACGGTCGCATACGCCAGGCGTTTATCAATGTCGACTATTCCGAGCGCGCCGAGCCCCAGGCACTGATCGAAGCCGCCAGCAACTGAGTACCACTCCCCGGCACCGGGCTTCCCGGTGCCTCACCTCGTCACGGACTGATGACATGAAACGTATTGCTATCATGGGTGCCGGCGTGGCCGGCCACCTGGCTGCTTTGTACCTGCGCAAGCGCCTGCCAGGCGTAGAGGTGACACTGATCGGTCGCCCGGACCGCAAGCGGCCGATCGTCGGTGAGTCGACCGTCGAGCTGACCACCCATTTTTTCAAAGGGATCGGGTTGGGCAGCCTGCTTGAAGAAAAGCACTACCACAAATACGGCCTGACCTATTACCTGAAGCTGCGCAACAACCCGGAATGCCGTAACTACGTGGTACATGAAGCACCTGGGGTAATCCGCATGCCCGCCTACAACCTCAACCGCTTCAGCTTCGACAAAGACCTGCGTGCGATCGTGGCCGACCAACAGGTACAACTGATCGAGGCCGATGTGTCTGCGGTCGACCTGCACGAAGGCGAGCATACCCGTCACCGCCTGACCCTGCGCAGCGAAATGCAAACCTGGCAAATGGACGCCGACTGGGTGGTGGACGCCACCGGCCGCAACCGCTTCATGGCCAAGAAACTCAAGCTGCACAAGGAGCCGACCTACCAGCGCAGCACGTTCTGGTTCCGCCTTCGCCAGTTTGACCGCAACATCCTGCGCAGCATCAACACCCACAAGGACAAGCATCACTGCTTCGACCCGTACTACGTCACCCACCACTTCTACGGCAAGGGCTACTGGATCTGGCTCATACCCATGCGCAGCGAAGACGGCGCCGACATGATAAGCGTCGGCATTACCTACCGCCCGGACATGATCAGCGAACGGATTGGCACGCTAGAAGCCTTCAAGGAACGGGTCATCGCTGACCACCCGGTAATCACCGAACTGATGGCTTCGGGAGAAGTCGTCGACCAGCACGCCATGTACAACTATATGTACGAGGCCAACCAGTACTATTCCACCGATGGCTGGTTCCTGATCGGTGATGCCGCATTCACCTTCGACCCGGCCAACAGTGCCGGGCTGGCCTATGTGGCCCAGCAGATACCTCAAGTGGCCGCGATGATCGAGAAAGACATCCAGGGCACGTTGACGCCTGCCTATGTCAATTGCCTGGAATCGCACATCCAGGCGCAGCTGGCACTTCAGGACACCTGGAGCAAGTGGTACGAGGTAATGGACGACCCGTTCCTGATGGGCTGGACGCTGCTGTTCGCCAACATGGCGTACTTCCATGTAGTACTGCCGATGTATGTCAGCGGCGACTTCCTCGACGGCCATCAGGCCCAGCAATTCGCCGACTTGTTGCCACGCTACACGCGAGACCTGCAGCCATCACCGCTACCATTTGCCTGCCTGTTACGCGAAGTACGCCGCTCCAATCCGGGCATCAGCCCGCAGATGATCCCCAACCTGTATTCGCGCACCATCAACTTCGACCTATACAAGGCCGACAACCAGGCCCGCCCGCGATACGCCGCCAGCTACTTCCTGCGTTCGGCACTACTGCGCTTACGCCTGATGCGCATGGTGCGCTGGAGCTTGGCGCCTCGTCACATGAAACTGCTGGCGCGGCATAGCCTGGGCACGCTGCAGGACTTGGGGCGCGCTACCAGTCTGCGGCTGATGCCGTCACTGTTCTACAAGTACGGCGAGGCGCCCGAGCTGCTCAAGTCGCCATTTGGCAGCGACGGTGGCTTCCTTGACCTGGTGCGCCACTGATGACCATGCCCATGGCCGAAGCCAGCAGCGGTGGACTGCTGGCTTATAGCGGTGTGCGCCTGGCTGCGGAGATCCGCAATGGCACCCTGTCACCGGTGGCACTTGTCGAGCACAGCATCCGCCGCTGCCAAGCCACGCAACGGCGCTGCAACGCCGTGGCAGTGGAGCTGTACGACCAGGCAAGACGAGCCGCCGAAGTTGCCGAACGTCAGCGTGACCAAGGCGCATCGTTGGGTCGCCTGCATGGCGTGCCCTTCAGCTTCAAGGAGGGCCTGGGGCTGGTCGATGCGCCCAAAACCTGCGGCTCGCAACGCCGCCAGCACAAGGTTGCCGAGTTTACCGCAACCGTCGCGCAACGCCTGATCGATGCGGGCGCCATTCCGGTCGCATTGGGTAACCAGGCCGAAATGGCACTCTGGCCGGAAACCGATAACCCGGTCTACGGCCGCACCAGTAGCCCCTTCCGGTACGACCGGAGTGCCGGGGGCAGCAGTGGCGGTGATGCAGTACTGGTCGCCAGCGCCTGCGTGCCATTCGCGCTGGGTACCGACGGGGGCGGCTCGGTGCGAATCCCGGCTGCCTGCAACGGCATTTTCGGCCTCAAGCCATCACGGGGGCTGGTGCCACTGACCGGCCACCTCCCCTTGGACGAACGCGGCCTGGGGCAGGCGAATGCCACGGCTATTGCCCGGCACTTTGCTGCCGGCCCACTGTGTCGACATGCCGAAGACCTGCCCGTGCTGCTGGAAATCATTGCCGGGCCCGACCAACGGGACCGCAATATACTCGACAACTACGTACACCGCCCGCCGTCCTCGGCATTGCAACGCGTGTACCTGTGTCAGCCCGAGCGGCTGAGCTGGGGCAGCCGCCTATCGCCAGCGGTGGCCCAGGCACTGGATGACTTGGCCCACCATTATCAGGGCCAAGGCACCCATGTCGAACGCTGGCAACCCCAGGTACTGAACGATGCGTTCGCCATCTGGATGGCTGTGCTCAAGCAGGAAACCGGCGTGCGCCTGGCCGACATTCTCGGTGACGGCCAGCCTGTGGCGCATTTTGCCCATGCCTGGCAAGCACTGCTCGGCCAACCGCGACATGCCACCGGACCTTGGCTGGCAACCGTGCTCGACAGGCTGGGCGAATGCCTGGGCAACCCCGGCTTGGCAAGGCAGCTCCCCAAGCGCGATGCCTTGTTACGTTCGCTGACTGAACGACTGGATGGCAACAGTGTGCTGGCCCTGCCCGCGTTGCCCGGCACCTCGCCCAAGCATGGCCATGCCCTGCGCTACCCAGGGGATATCGGCTACACCGCGTTGTTCAACGTACTGGGCCTACCAGCCCTGACGGTACCTATGGGGCGCCTCGATCAAGGCTGCCCGGTTGCCCTGCAGTTGGTGGCCGGCCCTGGCCAGGACCATGTGCTGCTCAACGCTGCCCGCTCACTGGAGCTTGCATTTGGTGGCTGGATCGCACCGCCCTACTGAACATACTCATTCGGGACCTCATCATGCCCAATACCCTTCACGCCAGTACCGTGCAGCTCGCACCAACGGCCCCGGCACAGTCAGCCGTTGGCTCGCAGGCCGAACACCTGACCCTGATGTTCTTGCTGCAACTCATCGTGATCTTCAGCGTTTCGCGGCTGATCGCCTGGTTCAGCACACGCCGCCTAGGGCAAACGCCAGTCGCCGGCGAAATCCTCGCCGGGCTGGTGCTAGGCCCAAGCCTGCTGGGTTACTTTTTTCCTGAACAACTGGCCGCGCTGTTCGTCCCGCAAACGGCCACTGCCTTCGTGGTAACGGCACAGATCGGCCTCATCTTGCTGATGTTCCAGGTTGGCCTGGAATTCGAGTTCGGTGCGCACCTCAAGGGCCGCAAGCGTTCGGTCGTCATCATCAGCATGGGTGGGCTGTTGGTACCATTTGCCAGTGGAATGCTCACTGCCGAGTACTTCTGGCAGCAAATCAGCGGGGACAAACCGGCCCTGCTGGCGTTCCAGCTGTTCTTCGCCACGGCACTGTCAATTACTGCCCTGCCCATCCTGGGGCGCATTTTCATGGAGCTTGGCCTTTCGCGCTCACGAGTCGCCACCCTTACCATAGGTGCAGCGGCTATTGACGATGTCTGCGGCTGGCTCATCCTCGGCGGCGTTACATCGCTGATCGCCTCGCAGTTCAACCCTTGGGCTTCGTTGGCACGGGTACTTGCGCTGGGATTGTTCATTCTGCTGGTGATAGGCTGGGTGCGACCACTGATCATGCGCTGGATCCTCGGCGACCTGGAACGCCGACCGCTGACAACCCAAGGCATATCGCTGATGCTGATCATCCTGTTGGCCAGCGCAACAGTGACCAACCTGATCGGGGTGTTCTCGATCATTGGTGGTTTCATTCTCGGCGTTGCACTGCACACCGAGCGCGGCTTCGTCCAGCAGTGGAATGCCAAGGTCAGCGGTGTGGTCAACGCATTTTTCTTGCCGATATTCTTCGCCTACACCGGCCTGCGCACTGATGTGGGCGCCCTTGAAGGTACGACCGCCCTGTGGAATTGCCTGCTGATCTGCCTGGTGGCGTTCGCCAGCAAGTTTTTCGGTGCCTACGGGGCCAGCCGCCTGCTTGGCGAGAGCCGCCGCGACGCGGCGCTGATAGGTGTGTGCATGAATACCCGGGCGCTGATGGAACTGGTAGTGCTCAATGTCGGTTATGACCTGGGCGTACTGCCCAAGGAGTACTTCACCCTGCTGGTGATCATGGCCATCATCAGCACCTTCATCGCCTCGCCCTTGATCCGGCTGCTGACAGCATACGCCCGCACCCCACGTTCGACCCCGGAGGTAACCGAGGTCGGCCGTGGCTGAAATCAGCGCGACGTTTCGACGCGCAGTACTTCGGTGTAGATCGCGTCGACGGTCTGACCAACCTTGAGGTTCTTCATACGCGCCTGCAGGTCCGGGTTCTCGACTTTGACCACCTGCAGCTTGCCCTCCGGCGGTAGCAGGCTCACCTCATGCATCTTGAGGTCAATCTTCTTGATCTGCGAGGTCACCTTGACCTGGCGGAACGCCTCGCCGCCCGGGTTGGGGTTGTCTGCCGTGGCGCGAATGGTACCGGACTCCTCCGTCGCCTTCGGCGCCCCGCCCACCTCGGGATTCAGCACATAAGCCACCGCACGGGTCACGTAGATGTCGACCTGGTCGCCCACCTTCAGGTTGGGAAGCGCCTTGGCCTTTTCCGTAAGCTGGAAGGTCACATCCTTCTTGTCGTCAGGGCCTTTTACCGTGACCTGGCGGCTGGCCAGGTCGATGGCCGTGACCTGCGTGGTGACGTGGCTTTCCAGCGCCTCGCTGCCAATGGGAATACCGGCAGCCTGCACCGTGAAGCTGGCGGAGGCCGCCAGGGTGGCGAGGGCAACAGCACGAGCGAGAGTACGAATCGGATTCATAGGCCTGCTTCCATGTGATCAAGACCGGATAGGTGCGTGAAATGTTCACGCGCCAACAAGCATAGCGTTTGCTTGCCACATTGCCGGCCCCTCTCCCTTGCGACGCATTTCATCACTTTTCGGCAATTGCTTCCTTGCAACAGTAAATGCGAATTCTTTACACTTGCTTTGCATTTACAAATCATTACTATTCGTGATCTCAAATACAACAAAGAGTCACCTGTAATGGCAAAAAAGTCTGTTGCCCCAGCATCCATTTCCATGCTGGGCCTGCTGGTTGTGCCTGCTGTTCACGCGGCTGTCCAACCTGAATCGCAGGGTTCCCTCGCCTTGCCCGCCACTGCCGTCACCAGCGCCTACGAGCAGCAAAGCTACAAGGCCAGCGAAAGTCGCAGCGCCATGAAGATCGACGCCCCGCTGCGCGACATCCCGCAAACTGTCAACGTCGTGCCCGAAAGCGTGATCAAGGACCAAGGTGCGCAGTCCATGGAAGACGTGCTGAAGAACGTGCCCGGCGTCGGTTTGTCCAACGGCGACGGCCAGCGTGACCAGGTGACCATTCGCGGCTTCAGCGCCATTGGCGACATGTACATCGACGGCGTGCGCGACGACGCCCTGTACTTCCGTGACCTGTCGAACATCGAGCGGGTCGAGGTGATCAAGGGCCCTGCCGCCGTGCTGTATGGCCGTGGCTCTTCGGGCGGCCTGATCAACAGCATCAGCAAGAAACCGAGCTTCACGCCCAAGCGCGAAGTCGGCATGAACTTCGACAGCGAAGGCAAGCGCCGCACCCAGTTCGACACCGGCTGGGCCGACCCGCAAAGCAACCAGGCCTACCGCGTGACCGGCGCCTTCGAAGACAGCGACACCTTCCGCGACGATGGCTACATCGACCGCAAGGCCATCGCGCCGTCGGCCTACTTCCGCCTCTCCGACGACCTGGAACTGAACCTGGGCGCCACCTATCTGTACGACAAGCGCCTGATCGACTTCGGCATCCCGGCACTGGGCAACCGCCCGGTGGATGTGGACCGCGACAAGCGCTTCGGTTCCGGCGATGCCGACCAGGACTACGCCCGCAGCGAAGTGTTCTCGCTGACCGCGAGCCTGGACTACCGCATCAATGACGACTTCACCCTGACCAACACCAGCCGGTATTACCGCTACGACCTGGACCGCAACAACACCCTGGCCGACAGCAGCCCGACGCGCTTCGTCACCGCGCCCAACGGCGAACTGCTGGTCAAGCTCAACCGTGGCAACGTCGCCCGCGACGAGTACGGTGTGTTCAACCAGACGGAGCTCAGGCAACAGGCGCAGCTCGCCGGCATGCAGCACAACTTGCTGTATGGCATGGAAGTAGGCTTTCAGGACAAGCATCAACGTTCATTCGGCCAGAACGGGGTAGCCCAAGTCCCGGTTTACCGTGATGCACTGGTGCCGGTTCCCGAGCACGCGGCTAACCTCAACCAGAAAGGGACCAATTTCCAACAGACCACCGGCCTTTATGTGCAGGACATGATCGAGCTGAACGAGCACTGGAAGGCCCTGGTCGGCGTGCGCTATGACATCTTTGGCCAGGAGTATGACGACGAACGTGTAAATAACGTAGACCTTGACCGCACCGACAAAACCTGGAGCCCCCGTGCCGGCCTGGTCTATCAACCGGACGCTATCCAGTCCTACTACGTTTCGGTCAGCCGCAGCTATCAACCTTCGGGAGAGATGTTTGCGGTCACCGCCAGCAATGCAGACCTGGAACCCGAGGAAACCACCAACTACGAGGTGGGCGCCAAGTGGGACGTGCTCGATAGCCGCCTCTCGGTTACAGCAGCCATCTTTCGCCTAGAGCGCACCAATATGAAGACCCCTGACCCCATCAACTCGGGTTTGACGATATTGGCCGGCGAACAACGCACCGACGGTTTCGAAGCCACCGTCAGCGGGCAGCTCACCGACAAGTGGCAGATCTACGCTGGCTATGCCTATCTGGATGCCGAGATCACCAAGTCCAACAGCAAGACCAACGGCGTGGCCAACGAAGGCCAGACCCCTACCCTGACGCCGCGCAACAGCGCCAACGTCTGGCTGGTGCGTACCTTGACCCCGGAATGGCGCGTGGCTGCCGGCGCCAACTACGTCGACGAGCGCTACACCGCGCTCGACAATGTGGTGGTGATGCCGGGCTACACCACCTTCGACACCGCGCTGCTGTACAGCGTGCCGCAGTGGGATGCCGCGCTGCGCCTGAAGAACGTGTTCGACCGCGACTACTATGCTTCCGCGCACGGTTCGGTGGACCTGATCACCCCAGGTGCACCGCGTACGCTGGAAGCAAGTTTCAACTACCGCTTCTGATCGTTGCGCCAGCCGGGGGCCCTGCCATGGCGCAAGGCTCCCCCGCTGCATCTGGTGCAACGCAAGCATTCACCGCTTCGCTTGAATGCAATATCCTGCGCAGTGTATGGCACCGGCTTTGCCGGTGTTCGCGGCGGTTCGACGCCTCGATAAACCCGCTCCCACAGGGACAGCACCTTGCTTACGATTACAGAGTCCTGCCCATTAGTAAGGAGAACATATGAGCAGCAAGCCGAATCGCCCATACACGTCCTGGGCGCTGACCACCCTGCTCGCCTTCAGCCTGGCGCTCACCGCCGGTTGCTCCAGTAAAACCAGCAAGGCCCGCTACGCGACTCCCGCAGCAGGCTCCAACTGCTTCGCCAAGGCCGTCCCCACCACAGGCGAAGGCGGCCTCGCGTGGGGCAATACCCTGAGCATTGCCCGGCAGAAATCGCTGAACAACTGCGTGCGTTATGCAAGCCGGTCAGGGGGCACACCGAAGACTTGCCAGGTGGTGATGGCCAAGTGCAAGAACTAAACATATATAGACAAATTATAAAGTAAGATCTTTCTTACAAGTATATCCGCACTACTTCTCCTTCCCGAGGAGTACTTGAGCAGCATCCGACTCACTCAAATATATTCTTACACTTTCGACCTCGACTCAAAAGCGACAGTCGAGGCATTGTCTTGCCATTGAAACTCAACAACCACCCCTAACCTTAGCCAACTAAAGCAAGAACTTTCCTACAACACACAACCCATCAAGAAAACCACAGCACCGTACGCCCGCACGATATACGTCAATAACGCACCAATATGTCTCCATGAAATAGATGAGCAACAAGCTCATCTGTAATTAAGCAGAACTCTTTATTTCATGGGCCTACAAAGTTTGACCCTGAGCAAGGAGCTCCCATGACTGACGCTTCCGTCAGCAGCGCCACCTCCGGCCCAGCCTGTAGCGCACGCATCCCCATCCTGCCGGTGCGCTACGCCATCGTGCCGCGCACCGGCGATATGCCCGCCTGCCGCTATGCCGATGCAGGCTTCAACCTCGAACAAGGCTTCGGGCCGCTGCAACACTCTGCCTACACCCTGCGCGCGCTGCGACCGGGCTATGTCTACGTGTTCATGCAAGGCGCTCTGGGCCAGAAGCTGGTCATCCATG
>NZ_NFZQ01000090.1 GCF_002165135.1 Pseudomonas sp. SID14000
CCTCAACAAGGCCATGCCGGGCGTACGGCCCGTCGACGCGTGGTGGACCGACACGTGGCTGCCGTCGACGCAGCCGCCGCTGGGCCCGGACGTCGTGCTCGCGGGCAGGAACGACGCCGCGCAGGCTCTGGTGTCGCTCCTGCTCGAGGGTAGGTCCGTCCTAACGCTCTCGGGCGACCTCGGAGCCGACAGCCTGCGAGCGTTCGTAGGTGCCGCGCTCGTGACCGCTGATGGGCCCGTCGGTGAGGGGGTGCGCGCCCGTGCGTTCCACGTCACGGACGGACACAGCCTCAAGCAGCTCGTCAGGCAGCCGTCGCCCCTCGTCCTAGTCCTCGACGACGCCCAGCTCGCTGCCGACCTGCCCGTCCAGCATCCGCATCAGCTCGTCCTGGTTAGCGCGCCCGGTCAGCAAGGCGACGTCGTTGTCCCGCCGGTTGACGCGCAGCAGGCTGAGACGGCGCTGCGCACGG
>NZ_NFZQ01000091.1 GCF_002165135.1 Pseudomonas sp. SID14000
GTCGATCGGGTCGTAGTACTCGTAGGTGCGGTTCAACGCCTCCGGGTCCTGCTGCTCGATCCCGGTGCGGTAGTTCTTCTTCCAGTACGAGATGCCGCGGACCTCGTCGTACTCCGACAACTGGTGCACCCAGCGCTTGCCGACGTACGGGACGTCGCAGACGATGCGCGGGGTCGCGAAGCCCGGCAGGTAGCCGAGCATCCCGTGCTGCAGGTGCTGCGCGTCCTTCACCGAGACCCGCCAGTGCTCGGAGAACGGGATCATGTCGCACATATAGAAGTAGTACGGCGTGATGGTCGCGCCGTCGAGGAGCGCGAAGCACAGGTCGAGCAGTTGCGGGACCGAATCGTTGACGCCGCGCATCAGGACGCCCTGGTTGCGGACGTCGCGCAGACCGGCCTCGAACATCGCCTTGGTCGCCTCGGCCACCAGCGGGGTGACCGACTGGGCCGCGTTCACGTGCGTGTG
>NZ_NFZQ01000092.1 GCF_002165135.1 Pseudomonas sp. SID14000
ACCTGGCGCCACGAGGACGTACTGCTCGGCGGCTGCGACGCCGGCGCGCACCTGGACCGGATGTGCGGGGCCCCGTACACGACCCGGTTCCTCGGCGACTGTCTGCGCGGCCGGAAACTGGTGCCGCTTGAGCGGGCGGTGCCGATGCTGACCGACGACCCGGCCCGACTGGCCGCGATCGTCGACGGGCTCGCCGACGCCGGCTACCCGGTGCTGCTGCTGGCGCACCCTCGGCTGGTGGCGAAATGCGCGGAGCACGGCATCAAGCTGGAGCGTCCGGACGGTTCGCTGCATGTCCGGGAGCCGCTGGCGTACCCGGAGATGGTCGCGGCCGTGCTCGGCTCGTCCGGTGTGGTCACCGACTCCGGCGGCCTCCAGAAGGAGGCCTTCTTGCTCGGCCGGGTCTACAGCACCCTGCGCACCGAGACCGAATGGGTCGAGACGCTGGAGGACGGCTGGAACGTCCTC
>NZ_NFZQ01000093.1 GCF_002165135.1 Pseudomonas sp. SID14000
GCTTTCGGTGGGTGCGGCGCCGCAGGCACTGAGGCCGAGCGCCGCTATGGCGAGGACACCTGCGAGGCCGGCGGCCCGGGGGCGGGGCAGAATCACGGGACTCTCCATGGACTGAGCCAGTGTTGGCTGTACAACTTGAACAACGCGCTCACAGTACGCCGGAGGCCGGTGTCCGGAAGGTGAACGGACCACTGAGTCCCGGCGTCGGTCGCGGGAACGCCGTGGTTGTCCCGGAACCGCCGGTTAGGCTCGGTCTCCGGAGCGGTTGATCGATGTGGGGAGCAGCGTGGCGGACGGCCGGCAGACGATGTACCGGAAGGTGGCCGGAGACCTTCGGCAGGCCATCGCCGACGGCGCCTACGGGTCCGGCGGACGGCTGCCCGCCGAGGGCGAACTCGCCACCCGCTACGGCGTCTCGCGCGGCACCGTGCGCCAGGCCCTGGCCGTACTGCGCGCCGACGGA
>NZ_NFZQ01000094.1 GCF_002165135.1 Pseudomonas sp. SID14000
CGCGCTGACCGCTCGATCAGCTCCCGGGACGTCGGCGATCCCACTTCCTCGTCCCCGTTGACCACCACGCACACCCCCTCCAGGGCCGGCAGCGACGCCAACGCGTGAAACATCTGCACCAGCCCCGCCTTCATGTCCAGGACCCCCGGTCCGCGGACCACCCCGTCCACCACCGACCAGGGATGACTCTGCAACGACCCCATCGGCCACACCGTGTCGTGATGCCCCAACAGCAACACCCGCGGTGTGCCGAACACCCACCGCAGGTGCGTCACACCCCCGATCACGATCGTCTCCGGCTCAGCGCCCAACAGCCGTTTCCCCAGGGCACCGACCACCTCGGCGCTGCGGGCCAGGGCGGCATGGTCGGCGGAGAAGGACTCACAGACCACGAGTTCCTCCAGATCCGCCAGCATCGCCGGCAGCACACTCGCGACTCCCGCGGTCACGGGCCCGGCCCC
>NZ_NFZQ01000095.1 GCF_002165135.1 Pseudomonas sp. SID14000
GAGGTCGAGCACCCCGCCGCCAGCAGCGCCGTCACGCCGAGCCCCCACGCCCACGCGACGCGACGCCGGGAGCGCGCGACCCCGTGAATCGCTCGGTCTGCCATGTCCTTGCCTCCCTGCCGGTCACGACCCCACCGGTCGTGTCGGTGCCCAGCGTCGCGGGCGGCGGGTGAGGCGGCGGTTACGGGGACCTCACCCCCGCCTCACCCCCGTCGGGTAGATTCCGCCGCGAGACGGTCGCAGGGGGAGGGGGCGTGCCATGCGGCTCCTGCTGGTCGAGGACGACCCGGACGTCGCCGACCCGCTGGTCGAGGGGTTGTCGCACGAGGGCTACCGCGTCGACGTGCGGTACGACGGCGCAACCGCGCTCGAGCTGCTCACCGACCCGGCGTCGCGCGTCGACCTGGTCGTGCTCGACCGGGACCTGCCCCGCGTCAGCGGGGACGTGGTGTGCC
>NZ_NFZQ01000096.1 GCF_002165135.1 Pseudomonas sp. SID14000
CGTCGTCCACAAGCTCACCATCCACTGGGGGGTGCGGTGGACCGACACCGGCAAGGTCGTCTGGGCGGAACTCGCCAGGTAGCACCACCGGAGAGCACGAGCGGCGCGGTAGCGCTACAGCCACTCGCCCTCCATGGCCGTGGCCGTGAGTCCCGGCGCCGCCGCGAACAGCACGGTACGGCTGCCGGCGTTCTGGCCGGCGTCGTGCGCGCGTCGCAGGATGTCGAACACGGCCGCACCGCCGCGGTTGCCGCTCGTGTAGCTGTCGCGGCTGTAGGCGAGAACTTCGGTCGGCCACCCGTCGGGCATCGTCTGTTCCATGTACTCCAGCACGCGGGTCCCGCCGGGGTGCGCGAGCAGAAGATCGGGATGCCAGGGGCTGGCGTCGTCCTGGTGGCGGCTGCGCAGCCACTCCCACATCGCAACGACCGTGTCCTGTACGGCGCGCGGCCCG
>NZ_NFZQ01000097.1 GCF_002165135.1 Pseudomonas sp. SID14000
TGCCGTCCACACGAATCGCTGGGCGGGGCGAGCGCTCCAACGAAGAAGAGCGCCGGCAAGGACGATGCCCACGACCGAGAAGAAGCAGGTCACCACGGCGAACCCGGACAACGGGATCTTCTTGCCACCATCGGGGACCTCGAAGTCGACGCCAATGGCCTGGGCCAGCGCAGCGGCGAGGGTGGTGGCGACCATCGCTGCGAGCGTGGCAATGAAGCCGGTGCCGGCGAGCCCGCGGAGCCGGTGAGTGTGGCTGGTCTGGCCCGATACTGGGCCTGCGACGGCCCCGGTGTCATTCATGTTGTTCCTTCCATCATTCGGTAACTGGCGTACGGGGTGGGTTGACTGGCAGATGACGGTCCTGGCCCCGGGGGGTGACGATGCGCACCCTCGCCGTGCGACGGCCGGGGTTCCGCAGGGCGCGGACGCCGGTTCCGCGGAGCCAGAACCCGGC
>NZ_NFZQ01000098.1 GCF_002165135.1 Pseudomonas sp. SID14000
CGCTATACCGACGCCAGCGTGGCCACGGACGTCGACGGGCTCGCGGCACTGCTGCGGGACGACGTCCGCAGCTCGATGCCGCCTACGCCGGGCCTGTACGTCGGCCGCGACGCGGTGGTGAACGACTGGGTCGAGGGCGGCTTCGAGGGCATGAAGGGCCTGCGCGCCGTCCTCACCTCCGTGAACCGGCAGCCTGCCGTCGCCTTCTACCTCTGGCGGAAGCAGGAGGGCGCGTACCTGCCGCTGACGATCGACGTCCTGCGCGTCACCGGCGGGGCGATCACCGAGATCGTCACGTTCCACGAGGACCAGTTCCCGCGGCTCGGGCTACCGGAGCGCCTGCCGGCGTACGGCACGGAGTAGTACCGGTGTGGACGCTCGCGCTGCGCGGTGGCGCGCGTGTCGCGGTGGTCGCGGCGGAGTGGTGCGACGCGTTCGGCGTCGTCACCCGCG
>NZ_NFZQ01000099.1 GCF_002165135.1 Pseudomonas sp. SID14000
CACGAGGACTTCGACATCTCGAAGCTCCGCTATCACAAGATCATCCTGATGGCGGACGCCGACGTCGACGGCCAGCACATCAACACCCTGCTGCTGACGTTCCTCTTCCGCTTCATGCGCCCGCTGGTCGAGGCCGGCCATGTGTACCTGTCGCGCCCGCCGCTCTACAAGATCAAGTGGAGCCGGGACGACTTCGGGTACGCGTACTCGGACCGTGAGCGCGACGCGATGATGGAGATCGGCCGCAACCAGGGCAAGCGGGTCCGGGAAGACGCGATCCAGCGCTTCAAGGGCCTCGGCGAGATGAACGCCGAGGAGCTGCGGATCACCACCATGGACATCGACCACCGTGTGCTCGGCCAGGTCACCCTGGACGACGCGGCACAGGCCGACGCCCTGTTCTCGGTGCTGATGGGTGAGGACGTCGAGGCGCGGCGCTCGTTCATCCAGCG
>NZ_NFZQ01000009.1 GCF_002165135.1 Pseudomonas sp. SID14000
TGGTGGCCAAGCTGACCGCGACGCCTTCGGTCACCGAAGGTGGCGAGATCACCTACACCATCACCCTGACCAACAAAGACGGTCTGCCGATCAACAACCACTCGGCCCTGACCTTCACGCTGAGCGATGGCAAGACCGTCATCACCGTACCGGCCAACGGCACGACTGGTGCGGTCACTGTGACTGCCCCGGACAACGTCTACACCGGCACCAACGACCCTGTGGTCAAATCGATCGCCTCGGTCACTGGCGCTGATGTCGGCAAGTTCGAGCAGCTGACCCTGGACAAGACCCCGGTCAGCACCACCGTCACTGACGAGCCTGGCTCGGGCGTTCCGGGTACAGGCAACCAGGGCGATGTCGCCACGGTCGGCATCACCGGCACCACGTCACTGACCGAAGGCGAAACCGGCCACTACACGCTGACCTTGAGCAATGCGTCCAAGGCCGAGGTCACCATCACCCTCAGCTACAGCGGCACCGCCAAGAATGGCGAGGACTTCACCGGTATCACCACTGTGAAGATCCCGGCCAACAGCAACGGCACCACGTTCGATATCGCGACCATCGACGACAAGCTGGTCGAGGGTATCGAGAACTTCACTGTGAAGATCGAAACCGCCGCCGGTGGCAGCTTCGAGAACCTGAAGGTCGACAGCAACAATGCCAGCGTGACCACAGCCATCCTCGACAACGACCATCTGCCGGTTTCGCCTGGCGGTGCGGTGTTTGGGGTGGAAGACACCGACTACGTGTTTGCCTGGAGTGATTTCAAAGTCACCGATGCCGACGGTAACAGCGGCCTGTTCGTGACCATTACCTCGCTCCCGGCCACCGGCAGTCTGCAGTTCTTCAACGGTACTGCATGGGTGAATGTGGTCGCTGGCCAGGTGGTCAGCCAGGCTGACATCACGGCCCAGAACCTGAAGTTCGTCCCGGCCCTCAACCAGTCGGGTGGGGACAGCTACGGTGGCAACGGCGTGGGTAACCAGCAGGCCGACTACGCGCAGTTCAAGTTCAAGCCGAACGATGGCTCCAACCTGGGCAATGAAGTGACCATGAAGGTCGATATCAGTCCGGTTGCCGACAAGCCGACCCTGAGCTTCGGCAGCACTGAAATCGAGTCCAAAGGTCTGACCAAGGAAGTCTGGAACAGCCTCAAAGGCCTGGGTACTGACGGTGCTGGTATTACCGGTGAAAACCTGAAGACGGTCTTTGCCAACTCCGGCAATGCCAACACCAGTAGCACCACCACCAACGTGCAGTCCGATGGCAGCGTCACCGCTGGCACCGGCTCGAAAACGTCGGGCCTGATCTACCTGGAAGCCGGCAAGACCTACACCTTCAGCGGGATTGCCGACGACAGCTTCGTGGTCACCATTGGTGGCAAGACCGTGGTCACGGCCACCTGGGGTGCTGGTGGTGAGGTTTCGGGTACCTTTATCCCGAACACCAGTGGCTACTACCCGATCGAGGTCTACCACGCCAACCAGTCCGGCCCAGGCAGCTATGACCTGAACATCCAGGTAGGCTCGGGTGCTGTCACCGACCTGAGCAGTTCGAACATCAAGATGTATCAGAACGTGACCGCAATGGCCAACGCCGGCCTGGGCGTGTCCGACTTGCACAATGTAAATGGCCAGAGCTATTACGACGGCTACAAACTCAATGAAGGGCCAGAAGGTGGTACGGTCAAACTGGTCGGTATTTCCACCGCCCTGACCGACACCGACGGTTCCGAAAGCCTGGGCGTGACCCTCAGCGGCATTCCGAAAGGTTCTGTTCTGAGCGATGGTGCAGGCCACACGGTGACGGTCGGCAGCACACCGGTGGATGTGACAGGCTGGAAACTCAGCGGCCTGACGCTGACCCCCCCTGCCTACTACAAAGGCTCGTTCGACATCACTGTCACCTCGACCGCTACCGAAAGCCTGGGTGGTTCCGCCAGCACCGTCGGTAACATCCCGGTGACCGTATACCCCGCGACCTACAAGGCCAGCGTTGGTACCTCGGGCAACGACACGATGACCGGCGGCGAAGGCAACGACATCATCGTCGCCGACGTATCCGGGCTGAACGTGGTTCAGGGCAAGAACTACAACATTGCCTTTATTGTCGATAGCTCGGGCAGTATGAGCGACAAGTCGATTTCGGACGCGAAGACGCAGCTGGCCTCGGTGTTCAATACGCTCAAAGCCAGCCTGGGCTCGGATACCTCGGGCACGGTCAACATCTTCCTGGTCGATTTCGATACCCAGGTCAAGCAGAACGTGGCGGTGAACCTTGCCGACCCGAATGCCTTGAGCAAGCTGCAGTCCGTGTTGAACTCCATGGCGAGTGGTGGCGGGACCAACTACGAAGACGTGTTCAAGGCAGCGGCCAACTTCTTCAAGAGCACCATGGCCACCAGTAACACCAATGCGGAGAACCTGACCTACTTCATCACCGACGGCAAGCCGACCTATTACCAGAGCGGGGAGAATACCAACCCGCGGCTGTGGACCAATGGCAAGTACCTGGATGACGTGGTCAACGTCAACAACTACAAGCTTGGCGACACCTTCAGTACGTGGGCCGACTCGACTCACAAAGTCGAGATCAGCAGCAGTGGCACGGTCAAGGTTCTGACTTACAGCGAGAATAAGAAAGGTGAGTTGGTGCTTCAGTCCACCAGCACCGTCGGCACCCTGCATGCCCAGGGCGATGGCACCTACGAGTTCTCCAGCCTGGACGGTTCGGGCTATGGTGAGTATTGGAACTATCAGGAGTCGGCAGCAGGCACCACTGCAAGCTTCAGCTTGCTCGGTGGCACCAACGGCGTGAGTAAAGTGCAGGCCATTGGCTTGAATAGCGATGTCACGCTGAACGATCTGAAACCGTACGACTCCGCTGGCAAACCACAAGCAGGCATTGATCCGTCGGATCTGGCCAAGGCGATTCTCGGTCATTCCGAGGCGACCTTGCCGGGCGCTGACAGCATCGATGGTGGTAACGGCAACGACATCATCTTCGGTGACCTGATTACCCTCAACGGTGTCGTGAGTGAGGGCTACCAGGCGCTGCAGACGTACGTGGCGCAAAAGAGCGGTGTCGAAGCCAGTTCCATCACCACCAGCAATGTCCACCAGTACATTACCGAGCACTACACCGAGTTCGATATCTCCGGTGCCAACGACGGTAAAGACTTGCTGTCGGGCGGCAATGGCAACGACATCCTCTTCGGTCAAGGTGGCGATGACGTGCTTGATGGTGGCAAGGGTAACGACATCCTGCTGGGCGGTAGCGGCAAGGACACCCTGATCGGTGGCCAGGGCCACGATACCCTGATTGGCGGCAGCGGTTCTGATACCTTCGTGTGGAAGGCTGGCGATACCGGCAATGACGTCATCAAGGACTTCAACGTAGGCGAAAAAGACAAGATCGACTTGAGCGACCTGCTGCAGAACGAGAAGGGCAGCACCATCGATAACTACCTGAAACTCACCACGGTGGACGGTACGACGACGCTGCAGGTCAGCAGCGAAGGCAAGCTCAATGCCGAAGGTGGCCTGGCCAACGCCGACGTGACCATCAAGCTGGAAGGGGTGAACTGGTCCAACACCACGATCAACTCGTTGATCAGCGGTGCTGACCCGACCATCATCATCCACAACAAGGACAGCTGATTGCTGATGCGCTAGCGGGCTGCTCTGCAGCCCGATCGCCGGCAAGCCGGCTCCCACAGGTACTGTGCAGCTCCTGAGCGTTGTGCGGTACCTGTGGGAGCTTGCTTTCCGGCAATTGGCCTCTGAGCGGCCACGGCTCTTTCCTGACATCCTGCGACAGCGCATACTCTGGCGCCGGCCCTGCGTGCCGGGCGATCTTTGCCTATGCTGCTGTCTACTATCAAAGGACTAACGTGACGAGGGACACCGCCATGTTCTACGTGCAACGCGATGCCGCCGGCCAGTTGCGGCGGGTAGAAGCGGCCGCTTTCGACCAGTTCACCGAAATGCTTCCCGCCGACCATGCCGATATCCAGGAATGGTTTGCCGATGACGTCGTGGAAAACAGCCTCAACCAGCTCAAGCAAAGCGACCTGGACATGATCCGCGTGCTCGAGGACCTGATCGACGTGCTGACCGCCAAGGGTGTTTTCAATATCACTGATCTGCCCGCTGGCGCGCAGGCCAAGCTGCTTAACCGCTCCAAGGCGCGCAAGGCGCTCAGCAGCCTGAACAACCTCATCGATGAAGAAGAGCAGGGCGGGCTGATCTGATTGCGCAACGTGCCCTGACAGTAGTGCTATGGTTATTCGTTAACGGTATTTAAAATATAGCTCTTATGACTTTATAGTCACTTCCACTGCGTACCCGTCGACCAATCGATGCGCCGCACGACTTGAACCCACACGGGAAATCCCCGTGCGTTTCTGATCGTTGCGCGCCATTGAAGTCGCGCACTGCGTGGGAGTGAAAAATGTCAGCCGCCTCGAACGCCTTGTCGATCATCGACAGCGCCCAGCCGCAATGCTTCGAAATCCGCCCATTCTCCGGTGCCGTAGGCGCCGAGATCATCGGCCTGGACCTGGCCAGACCAGTCAACGCCGAGGATTTCGCCCGTATCCATCGCGCCCACCTCGACTACCATGTGCTGGTGTTCCGCGCCCAGCGCATCAGCCCCGACCAGCAGATCGCCTTCAGCCGCCGCTTCGGCCCGCTGCAGATCCATGTGCTCAAGCAGTTCCTGCTCGCCGGCCACCCCGAGATCCTGATCGTTTCCAATATCATCGAAAACGGCCAGAACATCGGCCTGGGTGATGCCGGCAAGTTCTGGCACTCGGACCTGTCCTACAAGGAACTGCCCAGCCTTGGCTCGATGCTGCATGCCCAGGAACTGCCCAGCGAGGGCGGCGATACCCTGTTTGCCGACATGCACAAAGCCTGGGACGCCGTACCCGCGGCCCTGCGCAACGTGGTCGAGGGCCGCAGCGCTGCTCACTCCTACACCGCCCGTTACGCCGAGACCAAGTTCGCAGGCAACTGGCGCCCCACCCTGACTGCCGAACAGCTGGCTCAGGTACAGGAAGTCATTCACCCGGTGGTCCGTACCCACCCGGAAAACGGCCGCAAGGCGCTGTTCGTCAGCGAAGGCTTCACCACTCGCATCGTCGGCCTGCCGGACGACGAAAGCCGCGACGTGCTGCAACAGCTGTATGCCCTGAGCGTGCTGGAACAGAACATCTACCGCCACCAGTGGCAGCCCCACGATCTGGTGTTCTGGGACAACCGCTCATTGATACACCTGGCCACCGGCTGCCCAGTGCACCTGCGGCGCAAGCTGTACCGCACCACCATCCAGGGCGATGCCCCGTTCTGACGACTGAGGAAACCCATCATGCGTAAATCCATCAGCCGCCTGGCGGCAAGCATCGGCCTGGGTGCAAGCCTGGTCGTCGGCAGCCTGTCAGCCCCCGCCACGGCGCAAGCAGAAGGCAAGATCCGCATCGCCGAGCAGTTCGGCATCGTCTACCTGCTGCTGAACGTAGTGCGTGACCAGCATCTGATCGAAAAACATGGCAAGGAGCAGGGCATCGACATCGAAGTCGATTGGGCCCAGCTGTCAGGTGGTTCAGCCATCAATGACGCGCTGTTGTCCGGTTCGGTGGACATCGCCGGTGCCGGTGTCGGCCCGTTGCTCACGGTGTGGGACCGCACCAAGGGCCGACAGAACGTCAAGGCCGTGGCTTCGCTGGGCAACTTCCCGTATTACCTGGTCAGTAGCAATCCCAATGTGAAGACCATTGCCGACATCTCCGACAAGGACCGCATCGCCGTACCGGCGGTAGGCGTTTCGGTGCAGTCGCGCTTCCTGCAGTACGCCGCCGCCCAGCAGTGGGGCGACAAGGAATACAACCGCCTCGACAAATACACCCTGGCCGTGCCACATCCGGATGCCACAGCCGCGCTGCTGGCCGGCGGCACCGAACTCAACGGGCACTTCTCCAACCCGCCGTTCCAGGACCAGGTGCTGGCCAACAAGAACGTGCACGTGGTGCTGAACAGCTACGACCTGCTCGGCCCCAACTCGCCGACCTTGCTGTTCGCCACCGAGAAATTCCGCAAGGACAACCCCAAGACTTACAAGGCCTTCGTCGATGCGCTGGCCGAAGCTGCGGACTTCGCCCAGAAGGACAAGGCGGCCGCCGCCGATACATACATCCGCGTGACCAAGGCCAAGATCGACCTCGACACGCTGATCAAGCTGATCGACAACCCGCAGTACGAGTTCACCGTCACGCCCAAGAACACCTACAAGCTGGCCGACTTCCTCTATCGGGTAGGCGCCATCAAGCACAAGCCGGAATCGTGGAAGGACTACTTCTTCCAGGATGAACGCCCGCTGCAGGGGAGCTGACCGATCATGACCGCCCCATTGCCAGGCCACACGGCCAGCAACCTGAGCCGTGTCGCCACGCCGCCCTTGCTCAAGGTGGATAACCTCAGCCTCGAATACCGCACCGCGCAACGCGTGGTGCGGGCCACCCACCAGGTCAGCTTCGAAGTCGACCGTGCCGACCGTTTCGTGCTGCTCGGCCCCTCTGGCTGCGGCAAGTCCACCTTGCTCAAGGCCGTGGCCGGGTTCATCTCGCCCCAGGCAGGGCAGATTCTGCTGCAGGGCCAGCTGGTAAGCGGCCCTGGCCCCGATCGCATCGTGGTGTTCCAGGAGTTCGACCAGCTGCCGCCGTGGAAGACGGTGAAGCAGAACGTCATGTTCCCGCTGCTGGTTTCGGGCCAGCTGAAACGCGCTGAGGCCGAGGAACGGGCGCTGCACTACCTGGAAAAAGTCGGCCTGGCCGCTTTCGCCGATGCCTACCCGCACACCCTCTCGGGCGGTATGAAGGCGCGCGTGGCGATTGCCCGGGCCTTGGCCACGCAGCCGAAGATCCTACTGATGGATGAACCGTTCGCGGCACTCGACGCCCTGACCCGGCGCAAGATGCAGGAAGAATTGCTGCTGCTGTGGGATGAGGTGCGTTTTACCCTGCTGTTCGTTACTCACTCCATCGAAGAAGCACTGGTTGTCGGCAACCGCATCCTGCTGCTGTCGCCCCACCCGGGGCGGGTGCGTGCCGAAGTGCACAGCCACCAGTATGACCTGGGCAGCCTGGGTGGCAGCGACTTCCAGGCCAGTGCCCGACGCATCCATCGTTTGCTGTTCGATGAGGCGGATGCCCCCGAACAGCCCGACGATATTGGTTTCAACGATATCCGCATCGCCTACTGACAGGAGCTTCAGCCATGACCACTACACCTGTACGCCAGGAATACGAGGTGCAACTGGAGCCGCTGTTCAGTGTGCCTGTGGAACGCAACCTGCCGTTGGCTCAGCGCCTGTGGCAGCACGGCTGGCTGCGCAAGGCGGTCATCCTGCTGGTGATCGCCGTGCTGTGGGAGTCCATCGCCCTCTACCAGGGCAACGACCTGCTGCTGCCGACTTTCCTGCAGACGGCCACGGCGCTGTGGGACGGCCTGGTCAGCGGTGAGTTGCCGGCCAAGGTTGGCGTGTCGCTGGTGATCCTGCTCAAGGGTTACATGCTGGGGATCATCCTGGCGTTCGGTCTCACCAGCTTGGCGGTGTCGACCCAGCTTGGGCGCGATCTGCTGGGCACGCTGACCTCGATGTTGAACCCATTGCCGGCGATTGCCCTGTTGCCACTGGCCTTGCTGTGGTTCGGGCTGGGCGACAACAGCCTGATCTTCGTGCTGGTGCACTCGGTGCTGTGGGCGCTGGCGCTGAATACCTATGCCGGCTTCCTCGGGGTGTCCGAGACCCTGCGCATGGCTGGTCGCAACTATGGCCTGAAAGGGCTGCGGCTGGTGTTGCACATCCTGGTACCGGCGGCCCTGCCGTCGATCCTGTCGGGGTTGAAGATTGGCTGGGCGTTCGCCTGGCGCACCCTGATCGCTGCCGAGCTGGTGTTCGGTGCCAGCAGCGGCAAGGGAGGGCTGGGGTGGTACATCTTCCAGAACCGCAACGAGCTGTATACCGACAAGGTGTTTGCCGGGTTGGCGGTGGTGATCCTGATCGGCTTGCTGGTGGAAGGGTTGGTGTTCAATACCCTGGAGCGGCTGACGGTGCGGCGCTGGGGGATGCAGCGCTAGCAGGTAAACCTGTACCGGCCTCTTCGCGGGTAAACCCGCACACAGGATTTTCATCGGCCTTCAGGGTGGTGCAGCACCTTGTGGGAGCGGGTTTACCCGCGAAGAGGCCGGTAAAGGCTATAAATTCAGATACTGCGCCGCCGCATTGCTCAGGATCCTGCCAATCTCTTCCCGTAAGCCGGCAGGCTGCTCCACCACCACCCCATCCCCATGGCTCAACAGCCACCAGCGCAATGGCCAGCCATCACTTACCGTGGCCCGCAACCGATGCCCGTGCTCCAGCGCCGTCAGTTGCATGTCACTGCTCAGCGGCGCAAGCCGCAACTGCCGCGCCAGCGCATCGCTGATCCGCGCCACCAACTCCACCCCCTCACCCCGAGCCGGTTGCAACGCATCGCCGCGCAGGTGCGTCAGCAAGTCGAAATTTCCGCGCAACTCACCCACGGCGCTCGCCGACCAGTGCCAGCCAAACGGGATGCTTTTGTCATTGCGCTCCAGCGGAAATATCAGCGACAGCTCATTGAGGTCGCGCTCGACAGTGCGTTTGCTGACAGTGAAGCCTACGTCACGCAGGCGCCAGACCAGCTCGGCGCTGGTAATGCCTGGGGAACGGCTGGGCAGCTGGCGCAGCAGCGCCCACTGACGGCTGAGGGTGGCGCGAGTGGTGGCGAACGGCAAAAGATAACGTCCTTGTCTAGGCTTGCCGCAATAGGATGGCGGCAGGCGGGGTGGCATGGCAATTGGCCACAGCCTGCTCAGATCAAGGAAGTCGCATTTGGTTGCCTGGTGCCGAATCGTTCGCGACAGGTTTTGACGTGACGTCACGCAGAATCACGCCTCATCACAGCCGAAGGTTGGGGCTGTGCGTCGTTCAATGAGGATGAACATGTTTGCTGCCAGCAATATCCATTCGCTGCTTGCCCGTCTTTTGCCCGAACGGGTCATTGCCCCACCGGCTGCTGTCGGGAGGCGACAGCGACTGTTTGTAGGGATAGGGATGCCCAGCCAGCGTTCGCTACTGGTCAGCCGCCTGGACGAGGCCAGTGACTTGCAGGCGGTGTATGTCGACCTGCGCCAGCAGGCCTTGCAAGGCAACGTGGCGGCGCTCAACGACCTTGGCTGGATCTGGCTCAACGGCAAGTACTGGCGTGCTGACACCGTGTTGGCCGGCCACCTGTTGCGCATGGCGGCCCTGCAGGGCAATGGCGCGGCGTGGTTCAACCTTGGGCAGCAACATTACTTCGGCAAAGGCGTCGAGCCCTCTTACGTGCAGGCGGCGGAGTGCTACCGGCAGGCTTTCGAGCGGGGCATGCTGCATGCCGCTGCCGCGCTGGGTGACCTGTACGAGGAAGAGGTGTGCGATGGCGGCGTGCAGTGGCAGGTCGACCTGGTGCAAGCCTACCAGTGGTTCCTGCGCGGGGCCGAGCGGGGCGAGGCACGCTGCCGTTTCGAGGTGGGTTACCGGTTGATGCACGGGCTGTACGTGGAGGCTGATCTCAAGGCCGCGCTGTACTGGCTGGAGCTGGCAGCAGCGGCGGGGGTGGTGCAGGCGGCCGAAGAGCTGGCTGTGCACTTCAGCAGCGGCGACGAGGTACGGTACCAGGAGTGGCGGGACCGGGCAGTGCAGATGGGCAGCACACTGGCCTTGACCATGAAGCTGGAAGACCAGATTCAGCGCTGAATGCTCTGTTGCCTGTCCGGGCCTCTTCGCGGGTAAACCCGCTCCCACAGGTACCGAGCATGGCTTGAATCCTATGCCGCACCTGTGGGAGCGGGTTTACCCGCGAAGAGGCCGGCACAGGCAGGCCAAAAGCCCCGGCATGAACAACAATTCATCCATCCCCCCGGTTGACGACAGGGGGAGGCACAGGCGTATATTGATAGTTAGCAAACTATGAATATCCTTGGTTCCTGTCATGTCCCTTGATCTCCTGCGCCTGCAAGTCAGCAGTGGCATGGTGGTTGCCGCCCGCCATTGGCGGCGCATCTGCCATAGCGCCCTGACTGGTTACGGCATTTCCGAGGCCTGCGCTACGCCGTTGCTGATGATCGTGCGCCTGGGAGACGGTGTGCATCAGGTGGCAGTGGCTCAGGCCTCCGGCCTGGAAAGCCCGTCGCTGGTGCGCCTGCTTGACCAACTGTGCAAGGCTGGCCTGGTATGCCGCAGCGAGGACCCGCTGGACCGCCGCGCCAAGGCCCTGAGCCTGACCGCCGAAGGCCGCACCCTGGCCGAATCCATCGAAGCCGAACTGGTGCGCCTGCGCCGCGAAGTGCTGCACGGTATTGCTCAGGCCGACCTGGAAGCCGCCTTGCGCGTGCTGCGTGCCTTCGAGGCTGCCGGCCTGGGCAACACAGGCGGGGCGGCATGAACGGTTTCTTCAGCTCTGTACCCCCGGCCCGCGACTGGTTCTATGGCGTGCGTACCTTTGCTGCCTCCATGATTGCCCTGTACATCGCCCTGCTCATGCAGTTGCCGCGCCCCTATTGGGCCATGGCTACGGTGTACATTGTCTCCAGCCCGTTCCTCGGCCCCACCAGCTCCAAGGCCCTGTACCGTGCCGTGGGCACACTGCTCGGCACTGGCGGGGCGGTTTTCCTGGTACCACCGCTGGTGCAGTCGCCGCTGCTGCTGAGCATCGCCATCGCCCTGTGGACCGGCACCCTGCTGTTCCTTTCGCTGAACCTGCGCACCGCCAACAACTACGTGCTGATGCTGGCCGGCTACACCCTGCCGATGATTGCCCTGGCTGTGGTCGACAACCCGCTGACAGTGTTTGACGTGGCGTCTTCCCGCGCCCAGGAAATCTGTCTGGGGATCGTCTGCGCGGCGGTGGTCGGGGCGGTCTTCTGGCCACGCCGGCTGGCGCCGGTTGTAGTCGGGGCCACCGGTAGCTGGTTCACCGAGGCGATCCGCTACAGCGACACCTACCTGACCCGTGATGTCAGCGCCGACAAAGTCGGCGGCATGCGCGGGGCGATGGTTGCCACCTTCAACTCGCTGGAGTTGATGATCGGCCAGCTCAGCCATGAAGGTGCTGGTCCGCACACCCTGAAGAATGCCCGCGAGTTGCGCGGGCGCATGATCCACCTGCTGCCGGTGATCGATGCGCTCGATGACGCACTGGTGGCGTTGGAAGGCCGCGCCCCGGCCCAGTTCGCCCAGCTTCAACCCGTGCTTGAAGCCGCTCGCGAATGGCTCAAGGGCACTGCTGACAGCGCATCGGTAGCACGCTGGACCACGCTGCACGAGCAGATAGAGCGCCTGCAGCCTGGCGCCGCCGCGCTTGATCAGCGCGCCGAACTGCTGCTGTCCAACGCTCTGTATCGCCTGACCGAATGGGCCGACCTGTGGCAGGACTGCTGCAGCCTGCAACACGCCCTGCGCAGCGACGACGCCAAACCCTGGCGCGCGGTGTACCGCCACTGGCGGCTGGGCCGCCTGACGGCGTTCTTCGACCGTGGCCTGATGCTGTATTCGGTGGCCTCCACAGTGCTGGCGATCGTTGTCGCCTGCGGCCTGTGGATCGGCCTTGGCTGGAACGACGGCGCCAGCGCAGTGATCCTCGCCGCCGTGTCCTGCAGCTTCTTCGCCGCCATGGACGACCCGGCGCCGCAGATTTACAGGTTCTTCTTCTGGACGCTGATGTCGGTCATTTTCTCCAGCCTGTACCTGTTCCTGGTGCTGCCCAACCTGCACGACTTCCCGATGCTGGTGCTGGCCTTCGCCGTGCCGTTCATCTGTGTCGGCACCCTGACCGTGCAACCACGCTTCTACCTGGGCACCTTGCTGACCATCGTTAACACTTCGACCTTCATCAGCATCCAGGGCGCCTACGACGCCGACTTCTTCACCTTCCTCAACTCCAATCTGGCCGGGCCCGTGGGGTTGCTGTTCGCGTTCATCTGGACCCTGGTGATGCGCCCGTTTGGCGTGGAGCTAGCGGCCAAGCGCATGACCCGCTTCGCCTGGCGCGACATCGTCGAAATGACCGAGCCGGCCACCCTGGCCGAGCACCGCCAGGTTGGCGTGCAGATGCTCGACCGCCTGATGCAGCACCTGCCGCGCCTGTCACAAACCGGCCAGGATAGCGGCGTGGCACTGCGTGACCTGCGCGTGGGGCTGAACCTGCTCGACCTGCTGGCCTATATGCCGCGTGCCGGCCAGCAGGCGCGCGAGCGCCTGAGCACGGTGATCGCGGAAGTCGGCGCGCACTACGCCGCTTGCCTGCGCGCCGGCGAGCGCCTGCACGCACCGGCCGCGCTGCTGCGTAACATGGAGCGCGCGCGGCTGGCGCTGAACCTGGATGAACTGTACGAGCGCGGCGATGCCCGCACCCACCTGCTGCATGCCCTGAGCGGTCTGCGCCTGGCCCTGCTGCCGGGCGTGGAGGTGATGCTCGAGCCAGCCGAACAACCGCAACTGCCCCCCGGCCTCGACGGAGCGCCTCTGTGATTGGTGAACTGGATATCAGCGGGGTATTCCTGCCCACGCTGCTGGTGATGATGTTTGGCACCTACCTGCTGTTCCTCGGGGTACATGCGGTGCTTGTGCGCCTGCATTTCTACCGCCTGGTCTGGCACCGGTCGTTGTTCAACGTTGCCCTGTATGCCGTGCTGCTTGGCGCGGTGGACCACTTTTGCCGAAACCTGATGCTGCCATGAAAAAACCTTTGCTGACCTTGGGCCGTGTGGTCCTGACCTTGCTGGTAGTGACCTTCGCCGCCGTGCTCGTGTGGCAAATGGTGGTGTACTACATGTTCGCCCCCTGGACCCGCGACGGTCACATCCGCGCCGACGTGATCCAGATTGCCCCGGACGTGTCCGGGCTGATCCAGAAGGTCGAGGTGCATGACAACCAGACCGTCAAGCGCGGCGATGTGCTGTTCACCATCGACCAGGACCGCTTCACCCTGGCCCTGCGCCAGGCCAAGGCGACCCTTGGTGAGCGCCAGGAAACCCTGGCCCAGGCCTCCCGCGAAGCGCAGCGCAACCGCAAGCTGGGCAACCTGGTGGCTGCCGAACAGCTGGAAGAAAGCCAGTCCCGCGAGGCTCGTGCCCGTTCCGCCGTCAGCGAAGCGCAGGTGGCCGTCGATACCGCCCAGCTCAACCTCGACCGCTCGGTGGTGCGCAGCCCGGTGGACGGTTACCTGAACGACCGTGCACCGCGTAATCACGAATTCGTCACCGCAGGCCGCCCGGTGCTGTCGGTGGTCGACAGCGCCTCGTACCACGTTGATGGCTATTTCGAGGAAACCAAGCTGGGCGGTATTCACATTGGCGATGCCGTGGACATTCGCGTCATGGGCGACAACACCCGCCTACGTGGCCATGTGCAAAGCTTTGCCGCCGGCATCGAAGACCGTGACCGCAGCAGCGGCGCCAACTTGCTGCCCAACGTCAACCCTGCGTTCAGCTGGGTGCGCCTGGCCCAGCGTATTCCGGTGCGCATCGCCTTTGACGAAGTGCCGCAAGACTTCCGCATGATCGCCGGGCGAACCGCCACGGTGTCGATCATCGAGGGCCAGCGCCCATGAAGCAGCTGATCCTGGCCGGGCTGTGCCTGTCGTTGGGGGCCTGCATGATGGTTGGCCCCGACTATGAAGTGCCGAAGGACGCGGCGGTGCAACGCGGCGACCTCAACGGCCCGCTGCGCCAGGATGCCGACAGCGTGGTATCGGCACCGGTGCCCGAGGACTGGTGGCAGTTGTACCAGGATCAACGGCTGAACGAGCTGGTGCGCCAGGCCTTGAGTGCCAACACCGAACTGCGCGTGGCTGCCGCCAATATTGCCAAGGCACGCGCCCAGGTCGAAGTGGCTGAGTCGCAGGGTGGCTTCAATGGCGGCGTCAAACTTGGCGCCCAGCGCCTGCAGGAGTCGGGTGAGGCCTTCCTGCTGCCGGAGAAAGTGCCGGTGGCCAATATCGGCGAGGCCATCATCAGTGCCTCGTACCAGTTTGACCTGTGGGGCACCTTCAAGCGTGGCACCGAGGCGGCAAAGGCCAATGCCGATGCAGTGCAGGCTGCCGCCGACACCGCCCGCATCACTTTGGTGGCGGATGTGGTCAAGGCCTACACCCAGGTGTGCTCGGCCAACGAGGAGTACCACATTGCCCGCGAGTCGCTCGACCTGCAGGAGCAGAGCGTGAAGCTTAACCAGCGCCTGCGCGATGCCGGACGCGGTGATGAAACCCAGGTTACCCGCTCGCAGACCCAGTTCAAATCCTTGCGCGCCGAACTGCCGCGCTTCAAGGCCGAGCGCGAGACCGGCATGTATACCCTGGCGGCGCTGTTGGCCAAGCCGGTTGACCAGCTACCTGCAGGCACCGCCGATTGTGCCGAGCTGCCGCACCTGAATCAGCTGGTCCCGGTGGGCGATGGCGCCGCGCTGCTCAAGCGCCGGCCCGACGTGCGCCAGGCCGAACGCCAGCTGGCCGCAGCGACTGCCTCCATTGGCGTAGCTACTGGAGCGCTGTACCCAGACATCAGCATCGGCGCCCAGGTTGGCACCATTGGTATCCTGGAAAACCTGGGTGAGCCGTCGACCAACCGTTGGGGGTTCGGCCCGCAGATAAGCTGGACCATCCCCACCAACGGCACCCGCGCCCGCATTCGCATGGCCGAAGCCTCGGCCCAGGCAGCCCTGGCAAATTTCGACGGTGTGGTGCTGAACGCCATTCGCGAGACCCAGACCCGACTGGCGCAATACAGCGCTCTGCTGGACCGCCGCGATGCGCTGGCCGAGGCGGAGAAGTCGGCCAAGGAAGCGGCAGACCAGACGCACCGGTATTACCAGGCTGGGCGTGAATCGTTCCTGGCGGATTTGCAGGCGACGCGGACCTATACCGACATGCGTGCGCAGTTGGCGGCGGCCAATAGCCAGGTGGCGTTGGGGCAGATTGGGGTATTCCTGGCGTTAGGTGGTGGCTGGAAGACCACGGCTAGGCCCTGATTCCGAGACTCTGGAGAAACTTTCGCTATTGCGCGACCAAAACGATGACTTTGCATACGGAGCGCTCAGCAATAGTGCCGGTAGTTGATGAACCTATCAAAAATGACAGTAGTTCAGCCGGGCGTTATTCTATACGCTGAGGTTGACAGCTCGTTGGGTAAGGACGGTGGACTTGTAATTTTATTAAAGTAATTAATAGCATTTCCCATGAATGTGAAGGGTATGGCAACTATTTCCGCTCGTCCAAACACATTTGCTTACCTTGCGTATGGTTACGGCTCGCCAAGGCTAGACTCACCCATTCTGCTTGGCTTTACTGGCGAACATCCGGATGTTCTCTCTGGGCTCTATCTGCTAGGAAACGGTTACCGGCCATACAGCCCGGTGTTGATGCGGTTCACCTGTCCGGATAGTTGGAGCCCATTTGGATTGGGTGGTTTGCATGCTTATGCCTATTGTGGTTGTGACCCCGTCAATCGGAAGGACCCCAGCGGACATACGTGGGCCGGTGTCAGCTTTCTTTTCAGGTTGTCGAAAGTGCGTAGGTCAAGCGGAGCGCGGACGCCAAGAGAATCGGTTCAACTGGATCAAGCCGATAGAATGTCTCCGGTCGGCTCTCTGGACGGCGCGTTGAACTATATAGGGCGTCACGGCTCAACTAATATCAACGCTGTGGGCTTGCTGCAAGGTTTGAATGCTAAATATCAGAACTCCGCCGGAGGTCTTAGTTCCGGCAAGGGTTTCTATGTTGCACTCACTGATTCTACAGCGAAAGATTTTGCTGGCATGGCTGCGGACTATGCACGCCAAGCCGAACCTGGAGGAAACGTGCAGCCAGAGGTTTACTCTGTGTTCGCTTACAATTTCAACGCGAAGGTACCCGGTAAAGACTACCGTTTCGGCACGATGGGCGAGGGTGGGTTAGTGCCCAGGAAACTCGAAGAAATGGAATTGTTATTGTATGAACCAATGTATGAACAAGTGGTGATACGACGAGGGCAGCCAAATCAGCGGCAAATGCTACCAAGAGCATCGGAAGCGCCGTTCTGAGTGCGCCATGGGTGGGAAGTGCTTAAAACTTGTGGTTCCAGAGCTAGAAGCCGCTGGCCTTAGTCCTTGTTTGAAAGCAAGGTTTTGCAAATAGCCTGTGAGAACCTGAGGCCGCTGTGCAGCCCATCGTCGGCAAGCCAACTCTCACAGGTACTGCGCCACGCTCAGGCCCGGTTGTCATCCCGCTTCCTCTAAATTTGTACCAAGATTTTTCATGAAATCCGCCCAGCGCCCTTGAAGGAAGAAAAGTGGAAGTGAACAATGTTCTCTTTCGCATTTACCTCGAGACTGGCCATGAATACCCGTTCCCGTCTGCTTGCCTGGCTACCGGCTATATTGCTCGGCCCGGTGCTGGCGCTGTGCAGCACCCCGGTGCTGGCCGAAGCCCCTGCCGAGGCGACCAAGGCCCTGCACCTGCTGGACTACATTGGCGCCGACTACCCGCCGACCGTGCAAGACGGCAAGGTGATCGACGATGGTGAATATCGCGAGCAGCAGGAGTTCAGCGCGGTATTGGCCGACCTGGTCAAAGGCCTGCCTGCAAACGCCGAACAAGCCGCTCTGGAGCAAGGTATTCAGGCGCTGCGCCAGGCCATCGACCAGCGTCAGGATGGGGCGAGCTTAGCCAAACAGGCCCGCCAGCTGGGCGCGCGCCTGGCGGTGGCCTACGAGGTCAGTCAGGCTCCGGTGATTACTCCGGACCCGGCCCGTGGTGCTTCGCTGTATGCGCAAAACTGCTCGATCTGCCACGGCGACACCGGTGCCGGAGACGGCCCGGCTGGCGTGGGCCTGGAGCCTGCGCCGGCCAACCTGCGCGATGTTTCGCGTCTCGACCAGTTGAGCCTGTTCGACCTCTACAACACTCTTGCCCTGGGCATTGATGGCACCGAAATGCCGTCCTTCGCCGACCAGCTGGACGACCGTCAGCGTTGGGACGTGGCCGCATACATCGCCAGTTTCACAGCCAACCCGGAAGCCGGCAAAGGTGACAAGACCTGGAATATCGCCGACCTGGCCCGGCAGACCCCGGCCGAAGTTGCCGCTAGCGAAGGTGTCACGGCCGTAGAGGCGTTCCGCGCCCAGCGTGCTCAGCCGCCGCAGGTCAAACGTGGCCCGGCACAATTGCTCGAATACACCGCCAGCACCCTGGACAAGAGCCTGGCGGCCTACCGCGCAGGTGATCACGACCAGGCCTACGACCTGTCGGTGGCGGCCTACCTGGAAGGCTTCGAGCTGGTGGAAAGCTCGCTGGACAACATCGACACCCAGGCGCGCAAGGACACCGAAAAATCGCTGATGGCCTACCGCCAGTCGCTGCAGGACGGCATGCCAGTGGCCCAGGCCGAGCAACGCCTGAGCGAAGCCAAGGCCAAGCTCGAGCAGGCTTCCAAACTGCTCGGCAGCGATGGCCTGAGCTGGTCGCTGAGCTTTGTATCCGGCTTGCTGATCCTGCTGCGTGAAGGCCTGGAGGCGATTCTGGTGCTGGCGGCGATCCTGGCCTTCCTGCGCAATACCGGCCAGCAGTCGGCGGTGCGCAGCGTAAACATCGGCTGGGGTTTGGCGCTGGTGGCCGGTTTTGCAACCTGGGCCTTGGCAGCCTATGTGATCGACGTCGGTGGCGCCCAGCGCGAACTGCTGGAAGGCTGCACGGCGCTTTTCGCCGCGGTGATGGTGCTATGGCTTGGCGTGTGGATGCACGACCGCCGCCATGCCGCTGCTTGGCAGGACTACATCAAGAGCAGCCTGGTCAGTGGCGGCGGACGCTTCGGTTTTGCCGTGCTGGCGTTCTTCTCGGTGTACCGTGAACTGTTCGAAGTGATTCTGTTCTACGAAACCCTGTGGCTGCAGGCAGGCCCAGCCGGGCACCAGGCGGTGCTGGCGGGTGGTGCCACCGCACTGGTGCTGCTGGTGGCGTTGGCCTGGGTGATCCTGCGTGGTTCGGCCAAGCTGCCGCTGTCGCTGTTCTTCAGCATCAACGCCGCGCTGCTATGTGCCTTGTCGGTGGTGTTCGCCGGGCATGGTGTGAAGGCGCTGCAAGAGGCCGGGGTGTTGGGCACACGGCCGGTGGCGTTCTTCGAGTTCGACTGGCTGGGGATTCATGCCGATGCCTACTCGCTGTCGGCGCAGGTAGTGGCCTTGCTGGCCATCGTGTTCCTGTACGGGCGCTCGCGCCTGGTGGAAAAGCGCAGGGCAACGGCTAACTGATCGCCTGACAGGCTGGCGCGGCCCCCTGTGGGAGCGGGTTTACCCGCGAAGCAAGCGGCGCGGTGTATGGCACCGGCTTCGCCGGTGTTCGCGGCTAAAGCCGCTCCCACAGGGACCGCGCGAGTTTCAAAGTTTGAGCAAGACCGCCATTCAGGCCGGTTGTGGTGCCTTGAGAATGTTCTGCAGCAGTTGGACACTTTCGACGGCGTCGTGACCCAGGCTGGTCAGGTAGCCGCCATCAGGCTGATCGGTCAGCCCCTTCTCATACAAGCGCTGCGCGGCGGCAACCAGGGAGGGGGAGGCGTTCTTGTGAATTTTGATGCCTTCCTGGCTGCTGTCGTGCTTGAACAGTGCGAGTACTTCCAGCTCGGCGATCAGATCGGGGGTAAAGGGCATGGCGACTCCTGACTTCCAGACAAGGATGGTGGCACCGATTGCGGTGCCTGATCCTGGAGTGTAGACGGGTTATTCGTCGTCGCCTTGATCCATCTCAGGCGGCAGCTCGGGCAGCGCACGCAGGGCGTTCTCGTACCACTCGCGGTCGAACTCGCGGTCTTCCACCAGCATGTTGTCAATTTCGAAGGCCAGTACATGGGCCATCAGGTTGAGAATGTCTTCGCGCTCGTAACCGACCAGGGTCAGTTTGTTGAACGTGGCTTTCGCCGCCGCCGGGTCGCCGCTTTCGATCTGGTTCTCGATGGCCTGGGTCAGCGTTGCCTCGGCGAAGGCTTCGTCGTCGTTGTCGATGTCGGTGGGCTCGCTCATGGCGTTACTCCTGTGGTGGGATGCACAGTGTGCCACGCCTGTGGCGGCAATGCCCGGGCATTGACGGGGCGCATGACGCTGGTCAGGGGCGCGCGGACGGTCTATAAAAGCCGGGCCAACCCCTTACGGCCTGGAGGCTGTTAACTCATGCTCAAGCTTCATGGATTCTCGGTCAGCAACTACTACAACATGGTCAAGCTGGCCCTGCTGGAAAAAGGCCTGCCCTTCGAGGAAGTCACCTTCTATGGCGGCCAGGCGCCACAGGCGCTGGAAGTGAGCCCGCGAGGCAAGGTGCCGGTGCTGCAGACCGAACACGGCTTCCTCAGCGAAACCAGCGTAATCCTCGACTATATCGAGCAGACCCAGGGCGGCAAGGCACTGCTGCCGGCCGACCCGTTCGGGCAGGCCAAGGTGCGTGAGCTGCTCAAGGAAATCGAGCTATACATCGAGCTGCCGGCGCGCACCTGCTACCCCGAGGCGTTCTTCGGCATGTCGGTGGAGCCACTGATAAAGGAAAAAGCCCGTGCCGACCTGCTGGCCGGTTTTGCAACGCTCAAGCGCAACGGTCGCTTCGCACCTTATGTGGCGGGTGAGCAACTGACCCTGGCAGACCTGATGTTCTGCTTCTCGGTCGATTTGGCCTGTGCCGTGGGCAAGAAGGTGCTGAACATAGACTTCCTGGCGGACTTCCCGCAGGCCAAGGCGTTGTTGCAGCTGATGGGCGACAACCCGCACATGGCGCGGATCGTGGCGGACAAGGAGGCGGCGATGCCGGCCTTCATGGAGATGATTCGTAGCGGAAAACGCTGAGAATAGTGTTGGGGCATTCGTGGGTAAACCCGCCCCCACAGGTACAGCACTGCTTTTGAAGCCTGTGCAATACCTGTGGGAGCGGGCGTGCCCGCGAACGAGGGCGAAGCCCTCGCAATGGGCCTTAACGCGAAGCCAGCAGCGCCTTGCCGCGGGCAACCGCCGCATGCACCTGCGCCGGCGCGGTGCCGCCAATGTGGTTACGGGCATTCACCGAACCTTCCAGGGTCAGCACGGCAAACACGTCCTGCTCGATCTGGTCGCTGAACTGGCGCAGTTCATCCAGGCTCATCTCGGCCAGGTCCTTGCCGGTGTCCACGCCATACTTCACCGCATGGCCCACGATCTCGTGGCAGTCACGGAACGGCAGGCCACGGCGTACCAGGTAGTCGGCCAGGTCGGTGGCGGTGGAGAAACCGCGCAGAGCCGCTTCACGCATGATGGCGTGTTTGGGCTTGATTGCCGGGATCATGTCGGCAAAGGCTCGCAGCGAGTCGCGCAGGGTGTCGGCGGCGTCGAACAGCGGCTCCTTGTCTTCCTGGTTGTCCTTGTTGTAGGCCAGCGGCTGGCCTTTCATCAGGGTCAGCAGGCCGGTCAGGGCGCCGAACACGCGACCGCTCTTGCCACGTACCAGTTCTGGCACGTCCGGGTTCTTTTTCTGCGGCATGATCGAGCTGCCGGTGCAGAATCGGTCTGGCAGGTCAATGAACTGGAATTGCGCGCTGGTCCACAGCACCAGCTCTTCGGAGAAGCGCGACAGGTGCATCATCGCCACGCTGGCGGCAGCGCAGAATTCGATGGCGAAGTCGCGGTCCGATACGCCGTCCAGCGAGTTGCCGGCCACGGCTTCAAAGCCCAGCAGCTTGCAGGTGAGTTCGCGGTCGATCGGGTAGGTGGTGCCGGCCAGCGCGGCACTGCCCAGGGGCATGCGGTTGGCACGCTTGCGGCAGTCGACCAGGCGCTCGTAGTCACGGCTGAGCATTTCGAACCAGGCCAGCAGGTGGTGGCCGAAAGTGACCGGCTGGGCCGTCTGCAGGTGGGTGAAGCCGGGCATGATGGTTTCAGCTTCACGCTCGGCCTGCTCCAGCAAGCCCTGCTGCAGGCGGGTGATTTCGGCCAGGATCAGGTCGATTTCGTCGCGTAGCCACAGGCGGATGTCAGTGGCTACCTGGTCGTTGCGGCTACGGCCGGTGTGCAGCTTCTTGCCGGTGATACCGATACGGTCGGTCAGGCGCGCCTCGATGTTCATGTGCACGTCTTCGAGGTCGACGCGCCAGTCGAAGGTGCCGGCCTCGATTTCGCCCTGGATGGTCTTCAGGCCATCGATGATGGTGTCGCGCTCGGCATCGCTGAGCACGCCGACCTGCGCCAGCATGGTGGCATGGGCGATCGAACCCATGATGTCGTGGCGGTACAGGCGCTTGTCGAAATCGACCGAGGCGGTGAAACGGGCGACGAAGGCGTCGACGGGCTCACTGAAGCGGCCGCCCCAGGACTGATTGGTCTTGTCGGTGCTCATGGATTCACTCATTGCAGGCGTGAACGAAAAAGTGGCGTCGATGATAGCAGGGTTGGGCTGGCCGCCGCAGGGCGCTGGTCGAGAGAAATGCGCGGAAAACGGTAGAGAAGGATTTGCAGGAATGAACGGCAGTGTTCCACGGACCGTCTACAGTTGGACAGAGGACTGGCAGTGAATCTGCCGACCCAGTGAATCTTTGGCCATCGCACCGGTCTAGAGCGTGACCTTAGTGTCGCTTGAACCACACCTGTCTACGCTATACCTGTGCGAGACTCATTCAGGAATCCAGCGCAATTATGAATGTCCTGATCGTTGATGACGAACCCCAAGGCCGTGAACGCCTCAGCCGGCTGCTCGGCGAACTGGAGGGTTACACCGTGCTGGAGCCTAGCGCCACCAACGGCGAGGAGGCCCTGGCGCTGATCGAAAGCCTCAAGCCCGATGTGGTCCTGCTGGATATCGGCATGCCAGGCCTGGACGGCCTGCAGGTTGCTGCTCGCCTGTGCGAGCGCGAGGCGCCGCCGGCGGTAGTGTTTTGCACCGGGGACGATGAATACGGTGCCGAGGCTTTCAAGGACAGTACCCTCAGCCATGTGACCAAGCCTTTCCAGGCCCAGGCCTTGCGCGATGCCTTGCGCAAGGCCGAAAAGCCCAACCGCGCCCAGTTGGCGGCGCTTACCCGACCGGCCAATGAAGGTGGCGGCCCGCGTAGCCATATCAGTGCCCGGACGCGCAAAGGCATCGAGCTGATCCCTTTGCCTCAGGTGATCTACTTCATTGCCGACCACAAGTACGTGACCTTGCGCCATGAGGCCGGGGAGGTGCTGCTCGACGAGCCGCTCAAGGCCCTGGAAGACGAGTTTGGCGAACGCTTCGTGCGTATCCACCGCAACGCGCTGGTCGCCCGTGAGCGAATCGAACGCCTGCAGCGTACTCCGCTGGGGCATTTCCAGCTGTACCTGAAGGGCCTGGATGGTGACGCCCTGACTGTCAGCCGGCGCCATGTGGCCGGTGTGCGCAAGATGATGCAGTCCCTTTGATACGGCGCCCGCATGGCAAGGGCAGCGCCCTTGTTCGCGGGTTTGCCCGCGAAGAGGCCCTCTGCTGATCCACATCTGCTAGCGATACCGGTGATGCTGTTATCATCGACAGCATTTCTCTGGATCGGGGCGTTCCATGTCCACTCGCGAAATCCGCATTGCCACCCGTAAAAGTGCCTTGGCCCTGTGGCAGGCCGAATACGTCAAAGCCCGCCTCGAGCAGGCCCACCCCGGTCTGCTGGTAACCTTGGTGCCCATGGTCAGCCGTGGCGACAAGCTGCTCGATGCGCCACTGGCGAAGATCGGCGGCAAGGGCCTGTTCGTAAAGGAACTGGAAACCGCCCTGCTGGATAATGAAGCCGACATCGCCGTGCATTCGATGAAGGACGTGCCCATGGATTTCCCCGAAGGCCTGGGCCTGTACTGCATCTGCGAGCGTGAAGACCCGCGCGATGCTTTCGTCTCCAATCGCTTCGCCAGCCTCGAAGCGCTGCCGGCCGGCAGCATTGTCGGTACCTCCAGCCTGCGTCGCCAGGCCCAGTTGCTGGCGCGCCGCCCGGATCTGCAAATCCGCTTCCTGCGCGGTAACGTCAACACCCGTCTGGCCAAGCTGGATGCCGGTGAGTACGACGCCATCATCCTCGCCGCTGCCGGCCTGATCCGCCTGGGCTTCAAAGACCGCATCGCTTCCACCATCAGCGTCGATGACAGCCTGCCGGCAGGCGGCCAGGGCGCGGTAGGTATCGAGTGCCGCAGCGCCGACCACGAAATCCATGCACTGCTGGCGCCGCTGCACCACGCCGACACTGCCGACCGGGTGGTGGCCGAACGCGCCTTGAACAAACGCCTGAATGGCGGCTGCCAGGTGCCGATCGCCTGCTATGCGGTGCTTGAAGGTGACCAGTTGTGGCTTCGTGGTTTGGTCGGCCAGCCAAGCGGCGGTACCCTGCTGGTGGCCGACGCCCGCGCACCCCGCACTGCCGCCGAAACCCTTGGCGTACAGGTGGCCGAAAGCCTGCTGGCCCAGGGCGCCGAGGCCATCCTCAAAGAAGTTTACGGCGAGGCCGGCCACCCGTGAGCCAATGGCGTCTGTTGCTGACCCGGCCCGCCGAGGACTGCGCGGCGCTGGCGCAAAGCCTGGCGGCAGCAGGGGTAGGCAGCAGTTGCCTGCCGTTGCTGGAGATCGAACCCGTTACCGGGGAGGCCCGGCATCGACCGTTGCTGGAAGGCCTGCACGGTTTCCAGGCGATCATCGTTGTCAGCAAGCCAGCTGCCCGCTTGCTGCTTGAGCAGCTGGCCGAAGCCAGCCTGCAGCCGCCACGGCAAGGCTGGTTCACCGTAGGCGAGGCAACTGCCGCCGTGCTGCAGGGTGCAGGTCTGCAAGTCAGCTACCCGTCGCGTGGCGACGACAGCGAAGCCTTGCTGGCGCTGCCGGCCTTGCGCGAGGCAGTTGCCGTGCCGACAGCGCATGTGTTGATCGTTCGTGGCGTTGGAGGTCGCGAACTGCTGGCAGAGCGTCTTGCAGAGCAAGGTGCTAGTGTCGATTATCTGGAACTGTACCGTCGCTGCCTGCCGGTTTACCCGGCGGGCACCCTGATGCGCCGCATCGAGGCGGAACGCCTCAATGGCCTGGTGGTCAGCAGTGGGCAGGGTTTTGAACACTTGCAGCAGATGGCAGGCGCCGATTGGCCTCAGCTGGCACGTCTGCCGCTGTTCGTGCCCAGCCCGCGGGTCGCCGAACAGGCCAGGGTCGCCGGGGCCCAACAGGTTGTGGATTGCCGTGGCGCCAGTGCCGCGGCCTTGCTGGCAGCCGTGCAGCGCAGCGCTGCACCTGCCTCTTAAGGCGCTAAGCTGAACGCGATGCGCCCCCATGCAAAGGATGGATACGTGAGCGAGACTGTCTTGTCCAATAACGATCAACCGTCGGCACAGGCGCCGGCGGAACCCGTCACCGCCCCAGCTGCCAAGCGCTCCGGCAGTGGCCTGGCAACGCTGGCCCTGCTGCTGGGCGCGGCAGGGGTGGCGGTAGGTGGCTGGGGTGCCTGGCAGGTGCGTCAACTGCAAGGCAGCGAATTCAACCAGGGCCAGCACATCGAGGCGCTGAACCAGCGCGCCGAGGCCCTGCAGCAGCGTGAACAGCAGATCAGCGCGCAACTGGCCAGCCTGCCGGCCGCCAGCGAGCTGGAAGACCGCCGCCGCCTGGTGGCGCAGCTGCAAGGCGACCAGCAACGCCTCAGCCAGCGTCTGGAAACCGTGCTAGGCGAAAGTCGCAAGGAATGGCGCCTGGCCGAGGCTGAGCACCTGCTGCGTCTGGCCACCCTGCGCCTGTCGGCGTTGCAGGACATCACCAGTGCCAAGGCCCTGGTCGAGGGGGCCGACGAGATCCTGCGCGAGCAGAGCGATCCGGGTGCTTTCGCCGCCCGTGAGCAACTGGCGCGCAGCCTGGCCACGCTCAACAGCACCCAGCAACCGGATCGCACCGGCCTGTTCCTGAAGCTGGCCGCGCAGCGCGAGCTGGTGCAGCAACTCAGTGCCCAGTCGCCGGAGTTCGACAGCAATGCCGATGCCCTCGGTGCCCTGACCGCCGATGGTGATGGCGCCAGTCGCCTGTCGCAGTGGTGGGCCGAGATCTCCAAATACTTCCAGATCGACTTCAACGCCGATGACAACGTGCGACCGCTGCTGGCCGGGCAGCAGCTGAACCAGCTGCGCCTGGCCCTGAGCCTGACCATCGAGCAGGCTCAGTGGGCAGCGCTCAATGGCGATACCAAGGTCTACACCCAGGCGCTGGACGACGCCCGCAGCGTGCTGCTGGCTAACTTCAACGCCGATAACCCGCAAAGCAAAGCCATGCTCGACAGCCTCAATACCCTGGCCGAGCAGCCGGTGTCGGTGGTTACCCCCGACCTCAGCGAAAGCCTGGCCGCAGTGCAGGCCTATATCCAGCGCCGACACCTGCCGGCCGAGGCTGAAGGGGGCAAGCCATGAAGCGTGTCTACCTGCTGGCCGTGTTGGCGATCGTGGTCGCCGCAGCGCTGGGTATTGCGGTCGCCAAGCACAGCGGCTACGTGCTGATCTCCTATGGCAGCTTCCGCTACCAGTCGGGGCTGTGGGCGGCCCTGGCCGGCTTGCTGGCTGTGATTGTGCTGTTGTGGCTGGTGCGCTACCTGGTCGGCCTGGTGCTGACTTCCAGCGGCGTGGTCAACCCGTGGTCGCGGCGTAATCGCAGCCGGCGCGTTCGTCTGGCCATCGAGCAAGGCCAACTGGATCTCGCCGAGGGCCGTTGGGCCAGTGCCCAGCGCCACCTGCATCGTGCCGCCGAGGCCGAGCGCCAGCCGTTGCTGTTCTACCTCGGTGCCGCGCGTGCCGCCAACGAGCAAGGCCGAACCGAGGACAGCGACAACCTGCTGGAACGGGCCCTGGAACGCCAGCCGCAAGCGGAACTGGCTATCGCCCTGACCCATGCGCAGTTGCAGATGGACCGTGGCGAAAGCGATGGCGCCCTGGAAACCCTGTTGGCCATGCAGGAGCGCCACCCGCACAACACCCAGGTACTGCGCCTGCTGCAGCGCCTGTATCTGGAACGTGGTGACTGGTCGGCACTGATCCGTCTGCTGCCTGACCTGCGCAAGGGCAAGGTGCTGCCGGCCGCCGAGCTGGCAGCCCTGGAGCAACGTGCCTGGGGCCAGAACCTGAGCCTGGCCACCACCCGTGGCCAGGACTCGCAAAGTGCCCGCCAGGCCTTGGAACGCGCCTGGCAGCAACTGACCTCGGCCCAGCGCCAGGAGCCACAACTGGTGCTGGCCTACGCGGAGCAATTGCGCCAGGTGGGTGCCCAGAGCGAAGCCGAACAAGTGCTGCGCACCGCACTCAAGCGTGAATACGAAAGCCACCTGGCCCGCCTGTACGGCCTGGTGCGCGGCGATGACCCGGCGCGCCAGCTACAAACTGCCGAAGGTTGGCTCAAGGCCCACCCGCAAGACGCCAGCCTGCTGCTGACATTGGGCCGCCTGAGCCTGCAGAACCGCCTGTGGGGCAAGGCGCGCGACTACCTGGAAAGCAGCCTGCGCATGGAGCGCAACCCCGAAGCCTGCGCCGAACTGGCGCGCCTGCTCGCCGGCCTTGGCGAGACCGAGCGCAGCAACCAGCTGTTCCAGGAAGGCCTCGGCCTGCTAGACGAGCGCCTGCTCGCTTTGCCTTTGCCAGACGGCGTTCGTGCCTGACCTACCCCAGGGCCCGCGCCAAGGTGCGGGCTCCGGGGGCGGGTAATTTGTCTACCGATGCAAGTTAGATCTGCAGTCCATTTCTTCAGATGTTTCCTACCGCGTGCCTGGAAATTTCCTTCGCGATTCAGCGACTTGTCATTGCTGTCGCGCCTTGAAACAAAGCGCGTCTTTCCTCTACCGTTTCAAGCCACTTCATCATCTCGGGACCTCCACTGCCCATGCTGCCGGCCCGTTTGCGCACCTTTTTCCTACCTGCCTGCCTCGCTGCAATGGCGGTACTGGCCGCGTCCTTCCACCTGGAAAGCGCCTTGCGACTGGTGCCGTGCCCGCTGTGTTTCAGCCAGCGGCTGCTGCTTGGCGTCTACGCGCTGCTGTGCCTGGTGGCAGTGCTGCAGGCACCGGGTACGGCGGGTATTCGCTGTTACGCGCGGGCAACGCTGGGCTGTTCGCTGGCCGGGGCGTTGCTGGCAGCACGACATGTCTGGTTACAGGGGGCTGATGGCGCAATCCCTGTCTGTCCGGTACCGATCGGGCGGCTGTTCGAGCAGTCCTGGAGCGAGGCGGCTAGGCAACTGTTGTTCGGCGGCCCGGATTGCAACTCGCTGACCTGGAGCTTTCTAGACCTGACCCTGCCGGAGTGGAGCCTGCTGGCCTTCCTGCTGCTGGCGGTGCTGCCCTTGAGCTGCCTGTTGGCGTATCGTTTCCGCACCCTGGCGAGAACATGACCTGGCGCAAGGTTGGGTCATTGGCACGACCAATGGCCGTGTAACAGGGTATTAAACACTTGTATGAACTTTGTCCGATGCGTACCTTGAAGGGCAGCACGCGCGGGAATACTCTCCCAGCACGCATACCGAAAACACAACTGCTCGATGCCGCCTGCTGATGTCACCTTTGTGCTGCACGGTCGTGGTGCGAGGTGCAGCGGCATCCACCCAGAAGGGAAGAGATCGCCATGCTCGATAGTTGTCAGAACGCTCAGGAACGCTGGGGTGGGGTTCACGATCTGATCGACCGCTGGCTGCAGGAGCGCCAGGAATTGGTGCAGGCTTTCCGCGCCCTGCGCGATGCCAGGCCGGCCTTCGCCGACAAGGACACGAACGGGGACTTCTGCGCACTCCTTGTCGACTACGTTTCGGCGTGGCATTTCGAGGTCTGCGAGCAGTTGGTCAGTGAGGCCAAGGCTTTCGGAGACGAGAAGGCGCTGAAGCTTGCCGAAGAGATCAACCCACGGATCAACGACATTACCCAGATTGCACTGGCCTTCAATGACCATTGCGCAAAGGGCGAGTGCAAGGACACCGAACGCTTCGCCGAGAAGTTGAAGAAGCTGGGCGCCCTGCTGCATGAGCGCTTCGAGCTGGAAGACTGCCTGATCGAAGTGCTGCACAACGCGCACAAGGAAGAGGGCGCAGTCCAGGCGTGAAGGTTGGCGTCAGTCGTCAACCGCCAGCAGTTCGATTTCGAACACCAGGGGGGTGTAGGGTGCGATCAGGTCACCTGCGCCCTCGGCACCATAGGCTTGCGCTGAGGGAATCACCAGGCGCCATTTGGCGCCAGCGTGCATCTTTGGCAAGGCCACCTGCCACCCTTCGATCACCGAATCCAGGCTGAACCACTGGGCAGTCTGGTTCTGGTCGAACACCGAGCCGTCTGGCAGCCTGCCCACATAGCGCACCTGCACCTTGCCACCGGCTTTGGGCTGCGCGCCTGTACCTGCTTGCAGTTCGCTGTAGAGCACGCCCTCCGGTAGTTCGTGCATGCCATAACGACCGCGCTCGTTGGCCATGAAGCGTGTTTCGGCAGCTTGCAGCTTCTGCATTGCGGCATCGCCCTCCTGCGCCTCCTGCTGCTGGAGCAAGGCCTGCATGCGTGCCTTGTCGAGTTTCAGCGGTTGCCCCTGGTAGGACTGACGCAGGCCTTCTACCAGCGCATCCAGCTGCAGGCCCGGCATATCCTGACGCAGCCGCTCACCCAGGCTGGCGCCGAGGCTGTAGGCGAGGTCATGTTCTTTGCTGTCGGCCAGGGCGGTGGGTGCCAGCAGGCATAAACCTAAAACTAGATATCGAGGCATGGTCAGTTCCTGCGCCAATGAGCGTGGAAGTATGCCAGTGTTCAGTTTTGTATTGTGTGCTCGCGGTCCTTGTAGGAGCGGCCTTGTGTCGCGACAGGGCTGCAAAGCAGCCCCGGCAATATCTGCGGTGACGCTGAAATCCTGGGGCTGCTCCGCAGCCCATCGCGACACAAGGCCGCTCCTACAGGGGGCTGTGCAATACAGATAACTGCCAAATATCAGCAATGATTTATTCAGCAACTACACTTGCTCGGAGCTGCAAGATAACAACTTTGCCCAGGCATGCAACGCGGCGTGAATATTACTGTCAACATGCCCTAGCGGCGGTAGCAGCAGAAGCATAGTATGAGCCGCAATCTCGTCAGCCAGGAGGTAAACCATGTCGGCCAAAAAGAAGCCAGTAAGTACGCCGTTACACCTGCTCCAGCAACTTTCGGGCAGCTTGCTCGAACACTTGGAAAATGCCTGCTCGCAAGCGCTGGCTGATGCGGAAAAACTGCTGGCCAAGTTGGAAAAGCAGCGTGGCAAGGCCCAGGAAAAACTGCACAACGGTCGCCTGAAACTGCAAGACGCGGCCAAGGCAGGTAAAGCCAAGGCGCAGAGCAAAGCGCAAAAAGCCATTGGCGAACTTGAAGAACTGCTCGATTCCCTCAAGGAACGTCAAACCCAGACCCGTTCTTATATTCAGCAACTCAAACGCGATGCCCAGGACAGCCTCAAGTTGGCCCAAGGTGTAGGCAAGGTTCGCGAAGCTGCAGCCAAGGCGCTTGATCAGCGTGCCGCCAAGACCACCAAACCGGCAGCCGCCAAACCTGCAACCAGGGCCACTGCTGCAGCCAAGCCAGCTGCCAAAGCCACTGCTGCCGCCAAGCCTGCCGCCAAGCCAACTGCCAAAGCCACTGCTGCTGCCAAGCCTGCAGCCAAGCCAACTGCCAAAGCCACTGCTGCAGCCAAGCCAGCTGCCAAAGCCACTGCTGCAGCCAAGCCAGCTGCCAAAGCCACTGCTGCTGCCAAGCCTGCCGCCAAGCCAGTTGCCAAAGCCACTGCTGCTGCCAAGCCTGCAGCCAAGCCAGCTGCCAAAGCCACTGCTGCCGCCAAGCCTGCAGCCAAGCCAGCTGCCAAAGCCACTGCTGCTGCCAAGCCTGCAGCCAAGCCAGCTGCCAAAGCCACTGCTGCTGCCAAGCCTGCGGCCAAGCCCGCTGCCGCAGCCAAGCCAGTGGCGACCAAAGCGCCGGCCAAAGCCGCTGTTGCCAAACCTGTTGCCAGCAAGCCAGCCGAAGTCAAACCGGCTACGCCTGCCGCCAGCACCCCGGCCGCCCCGGCCGCTTCGGTAGCGCCATCGGCACCAGCCAGCACCTTGGTTCAGGCACCGTCCTCGGCGTCCTGAAACGCTGCCGCCGCGACGCGCAACCGAACCAGCGCGTCGTGGCGGCGGGCCTGGTCCGGCGCCAGCCGGGCCAGCCAGTCGTCCATGGGATCGTGGGTGCCCGCCGGCCACTGTCGAGAACGCTCCTGCAAGCGCTCCAGCAAGGCTTTCTCGGCCTGTAACTCCAACCCCTTCACTTGCTCACGCAACGCCGCCAGTTGCGCATCATTTTGCGCTGCTGCTCGCCACTGTTGGCGCAAGCTACGCAATGGGTTGACCACTTCGCGCTGCCAAGGCTCGGTAACCTCGCGCAATGCCTGTACGCGTTCGTCCTGCACGGGTACGCCACGCGCCTGCAGCCATGTTGCGCACAGCAGCAGACAGACATCGCCACCCTGAGACTGCAGGGCGAGGCAGGCCGCTTCCACGCCGGGCCTGGCATACAGGGCCAGGGCGTGATTCCACAGGTCGGTGTGCATGGTTCCACTCGCGCTATGGGTCGAGGAAGCTGGTAGACTCCGCGACCATCATGATCAGACTATCCAACCTCACTTTACAGCGTGGTCCGCAGCGCTTGCTAGAAGGCGCCGAGATGACCCTGCACACCGGTCACAAGGCCGGCCTGATCGGCGCCAACGGCGCCGGAAAATCCAGCCTGTTCGCCTTGTTGCGCGGTGAGCTGTCGCCCGATGCCGGCGATTGCCAGCTGCCCGGTGACTGGCGCATCGCCCACATGCGCCAGGAGGTCGACACCCTCGACCGCCTGGCCGTGGACTATGTGCTCGACGGCGACGCGCGCCTGCGCAAGGTCCAGGCCGATCTGGCCGCAGCCGAGCAGGCCCACGACGGTACCGCCCTGGCGCGCCTGCACAGTGAACTGGATAGCGCCGACGGCTATACCGCCGACGCCCGCGCACGGAAGTTGCTGGCCGGCCTGGGCTTCACCAACGAGCAGATGGACCGCCGCGTCGGCGACTTCTCCGGTGGCTGGCGTATGCGCCTGAACCTGGCACAGGCTCTGATGTGCCCGTCCGACCTGTTGCTGCTCGACGAGCCCACCAACCACCTGGACCTGGACGCTATCCTGTGGCTGGAGGACTGGCTCAAGGGCTACCCCGGCACGCTGTTGTTGATCTCCCACGACCGTGATTTCCTCGACGCCGTGGTCGACCATGTGCTGCACGTCGAGCAGCGCAAGCTGAACCTGTACAAGGGCGGCTACACTGCCTTCGAGCGCACCCGTGCCGAGCGCCTGGCGCAACAGCAGCAGGCCTACGAGAAGCAGCAGGCGCAGCGTGCGCACATGGAAAAGTACATTGCCCGCTTCAAGGCCCAGGCCACCAAGGCCCGCCAGGCACAGAGCCGGATCAAGGCACTGGAGCGCATGGAGGAGCTGTCGGCGGCGCATGTCGATTCGCCGTTCGACTTCGTCTTCCGCGAGTCGCAGAAAATCTCCAGCCCGTTGCTCAGCCTGTCCGAAGGCCGCCTGGGTTATGCTGACAAGGTCATCCTCGACAAGGTCAAGCTACAGCTCACCCCTGGCGCGCGCATTGGCCTGCTTGGCCCCAACGGCGCCGGCAAGTCGACCCTGATCAAGAACCTTGCGGGCGAGCTCCAGCCGCTGTCGGGCCGCCTGGTGCGTGGCGAGAACCTGGCGGTGGGCTACTTTGCCCAGCACCAGCTGGACTCGCTGGACGACAAGGCCAGCCCATTGCTACACCTGCAGCGCATCGCTCCCACCGAACGTGAGCAGACCCTGCGCGATTTCCTGGGGGGCTTCGACTTCCATGGCGACCGCGTCGACGAGCCGGTGGTGAACTTCTCCGGTGGTGAAAAAGCCCGCCTGGCGCTTGCACTGATCGCCTGGGAGCGGCCGAACCTGCTGTTGCTCGACGAACCGACCAACCACCTCGACCTGGAAATGCGCCTGGCGCTGACCATGGCTTTGCAGGAGTTCGCCGGTGCAGTGGTGGTGGTGTCCCACGACCGTCACCTGCTCAAGAGCACCACCGACGACTTCCTGCTGGTGGCCGACGGCAAGGTCGACACCTTCGATGGTGACCTGGACGACTACAGCCGCTGGCTGGTCGAGTACCGCCAGCGCAGCGCGCCGGCCAGTGCCGCCCCAGTCAACCCGGACAAGACCGACAAGAAAGCCCAACGCCAGGCTGCTGCAGCCTTGCGCCAGCAATTGGCCCCGCACAAGAAGGCCGCCGACAAGCTGGAGACCGAGCTAAACCAGGTGCACGCGCAACTGGCCGAAATCGAGACCGCATTGGGTGATGGCGGCCTCTACGACGCGGCGCGCAAGGACGAGTTGCGTGATCTGCTGGCGCGCCAGACCAAGCTCAAGCAGCGCGAAGGCGAACTGGAAGAGGCCTGGATGGAAGCGTTGGAAACCCTCGAAAGCATGCAGGCCGAGCTCGAGGCACTGTCCTGAAAGGACTGTGCTGCCTGATCTGGCCTCTTCGCGGGTAAACCCGCTCCCACAAGACCTCCACAGCCCTTGGGGGTAGCGCGATACCTGTGGGAGCGGGTTTACCCGCGAAGAGGCCAGCGCAGGCAGTACAAATCCTGCAGAAATTGCTGGTTATTTTTTCACCAACACCTTAGCTTAACGTTTTGCAACATTTGTTCGAGCGAGGTGTGTGATGTCGATGGAAGTGTGGTTGGGCTTCTTTGCCGCCTGTTGGGTGATCAGCCTTTCACCCGGCGCCGGGGCGATTGCCTCGATGTCAAGCGGCCTGCAATACGGCTTCTGGCGTGGTTACTGGAATGCTCTGGGCCTGCAACTGGGCCTGATCGTGCAGATCGCCATCATCGCCGCCGGCGTCGGCGCCGTCCTGGCCGCCTCGGCCACGGCCTTCCAGGTCATCAAATGGTTCGGTGTCGCCTACCTCATCTACCTGGCCTACAAGCAGTGGCGTGCTCTACCCATGGACATGAGCGACGAATCCGCCGTGCGCCCGCTCGGTAAACCGCTGAGCCTGGTGTTCCGTGGCTTCCTGGTCAACGTCAGCAACCCCAAGGCGCTGGTGTTCATGCTGGCGGTGCTGCCGCAGTTCATCAATCCGCATGAACCGCTGTTGCCCCAGTATGTGGCGATCACGGTGACCATGGTCACCGTGGATATGCTGGTGATGGCGGGGTACACCGGGTTGGCTGCGCGGGTGTTGCGCTTGCTGCGTACGCCCAAACAGCAGAAGCGTTTGAACCGGACGTTCGCCGGGTTGTTCATTGGCGCGGCTACCTTCCTGGCGACCCTGCGCCGCGCGCCAGTCTGATCGACCCAGGGGGCTGCTTTGCAGCCCTATCGCGACACAAGGCCGCTCCTACAGGGATCGCGTAGCGGCCTTTGCTATTTCTGCTTGTCCACCAACCCCTTGAGCAAATCCACCGGCAGCGGAAAGACGATGGTCGAACTCTTGTCCCCGGCTATCGTCCCCAGCGTCTGCATGTAGCGCAACTGCATCGCCCCCGGCTCCTTGCTCAGCATCTGCGCGGCCTGCATCAGCTTCTCCGACGCCTGCAACTCACCCTCGGCATGGATCACCTTGGCCCGCCGTTCACGCTCGGCCTCGGCCTGGCGGGCAATGGCGCGCACCATCGATTCGTTGAGGTCGACATGCTTGATCTCCACGTTGGCCACCTTGATGCCCCAGGCATCGGTCTGTGCATCCAGCACCTGGCGAATGTCCGAGTTCAGTTGCTCGCGTTCGGCAAGCAGTTCATCCAGTTCGTGCTTGCCGAGCACCGCACGCAGCGTGGTCTGGGCCAGCTGGCTGGTCGCCACGAGGAAATCCTCGACCTGGATGATCGCCTTCTGCGGGTCGAGTACGCGGAAGTAGAGCACGGCGTTGACCTTGACCGAGACGTTGTCGCGGGTGATCACATCCTGCGGCGGCACATCCAGTACCACGGTGCGCAGGTCGACCCGCACCATTTGCTGGATTACCGGGATCAACAGGATCAGCCCCGGCCCCTTCACCTGCCAGAAGCGCCCCAGCTGGAACACCACGCCGCGCTCGTATTCGCGCAGGATGCGGAACGCCGACAGCAACAGCATCGTCAGCACGATCAGCACCGCGCCGAAGCCCAATTGCATGAACATGGTCATTCTCCTTGCGCCGCGGGCGCGGCGGCGCTCACTTCCAGCATGACGCCATGGCGCGCGGTCACCCGCACGTTCTGGCCCGCTTGCAGTGGCGTTGCACACTGCGCCTGCCATTGCTCGCCCTGGGCCAGCACAAAGCCACAGAACGGGTTGCCCGCCATCACCTGGGTAACGGTGACCAGGCTTCCGACCAGGCCGGCGTCACCGCTGACCAGCGCCCGTCGGCGGGCCTTGAGGGCCATGCCCAGCACACCGCCGATCAGCAGCGCCGAGAGCACTGCCAGCGTGCCGATCAGGGCCAGCGGAATGCCGAAACCGGGTGCATCGGTGTCGATCAGGATCAGCGCGCCTACCACAAAGGCGACGATGCCGCCAAAGCCGACCACGCCGAAACTGGGCAGGAAGGCTTCGGCAATCATGAAGGCGATGCCGAGCAATATCAGCGCCACCCCGGCAAAGCTCACCGGCAACAGCTGGAGGGCATACAGCGCCAGCAGCAGGCAGATGCCGCCGACCACGCCACCTACCGTAGAGCCGGGGTTCATGAACTCGAACAGCAGGCCGTACACGCCGATCATGATCAGAATCAGCGCCACGCTGGGGTTGGTGATTACCGCCAGCACCCGTGTGCGCCAGTCCGGCAGGTGCTCGACCAGGCTGGCACCGGCGGTCTGCAACTGCAGGGGCTGGCCAGCGACAGTTAGTGTTTTGCCATCGAGCTTGCGCAGCAGGTCGGGCAGGTCATCGGCCACCTGGTCGATCACGTTCAGCCGCAAGGCCTCGCTTGCGGACAGGCTGACCGCCTCGCGCACGGCCTTCTCCGCCCAGTCGGCATTGCGCCCGCGTAGCTGCGCCAGGCCACGAATGTAGGCCGCCGCATCGTTGACCTGCTTGCGCGCGAGGGTTTCGTCATCACTGCCTTTGGCTTTATCGTCCTTGGGCGTGCCTGGCGGGGCGCCGATCTGCACGGGTGTGGCGGCGCCCAGATTGGTACCGGGCGCCATGGCCGCGACATGGCTGGCGTAGAGGATATAAGTGCCAGCGCTGGCGGCGCGGGCACCGCTGGGGGCGACGAAGGTGGCGACCGGTACGGGGCTGGCGAGAATCGCCTTGATCATCTGGCGCATGGCGCTGTCCAGCCCCCCCGGGGTGTCCATGCGGATAACCACCAGATGCGCGCCCTGCGCCTGGGCCTGGTCGAGACTGCGCACCAGGTAGTCGGCGCTGGCCGGGCCGATGGCGTCATCGATACGCAACACCCAGACTGCACCGGGCGCTGCCTGACCGCCTGGCGTGATGCCAAGCAGCAACAGCAGCAACAGCCAGCGCCAGCAGCGGGCGATCACCTGTCGTCACCTCGTTTGCCTGTATTGCACAAGTTTAGCCCTGCCCGCCGCTGTCAGGCCTAAAATTGGACATTGGGGGGCGAAACCGGAGGTGCATCATGCGTATGGCAAAGACCCTGCAGGACCGCCTGGACAAGGCCAACTGCGACTACGACATCATTCCCCATCCACATTCGGCCACCAGCCTGGAGTCGGCCCGCACGGCCGGCGTACCCGCCGAGCGGGTCGCCAAGTCGGTGATGCTCGATGACCGTCATGGCAACTACATCATGGCCGTGCTACCGGCCAACCGGCATCTGGACATGACCAAGGTACGCATGTCCGGGGCCTGGCAACTGACCCGTGAAAGCGGCCTGCCGAGCCTGTTCGGTGACTGCGAGCGGGGGGCCGTGCCAGCCCTTGGCGATGCCTACCAGATAAAAATGCTGCTCGACCCGAGCCTGACCCGCCAGGGCGATGTCTACCTGGAAGCGGGTGACCACGATCACCTGATCCACATGAGCATGGAGCAGTACATGAAACTGGTGCCGCACGCCGAAGTGCGCGAGCTGTGCTGATGTTTTCACAACCATGCCAGGCGGGCGTCGTGGACGGCTTGCCTGGCACTCAGGAGGAACCATGGAAGCGCCGATCCATCCCTTTGCCGAGCTGTTCAAACAACTGGGCCTGCCTGATGATGCGGTGAGCATCGATCAGTTCATCGCCAGCCACTCGCCACTGAAGAACGACATCAAACTGGTGGATGCGCCGTTCTGGAATGCTTCCCAGCGCGAGTTTCTCAAGGACAGCATCAACGAAGACGCCGACTGGGCGGAGCCGTTCGATCAACTCAACGAAGCATTGCGCCGCCCTCGAAAATAAAGCGCCGAGTGGCACCTGACGAGTGATTGGCCGTTGCTATGCTCAGGAAAACAATAAGGGGATAGCGCGATGAAAGATCCCTACGCACCAGGTTTCTGGTGTTCCGTGACGATCCTGGGCACCCTGACGGCCAGTTACTTCTATGGCATCAGGCAGACGCAACAGATGAACCAGGCGGTGCATTTCCTGTACGCCGCTGCCGCTGTCACTGCGGCGGTTGCACTGGTGGCGCTGGCCTGGATCGCCTGGCAGCAGTTGCACCTGAACAAACGCGAGGTGGTGCAGGGGCGAACGTTGCTGACCATCTGGAACACCAAGGTCGCGCTGCGCCGCGTCGAAACGGTGTTCGACCGCTATTTCTGGGGTAGCTACTGGCATTCGGGGCGCACCTTCGAAGAGGTCATGGGCGAGCTCAAGGGCACGCCGCTGGAACAGAGCCTGGATGCCCTGAAACGCCAGTGCCGCTTGCTCGACCGCGAAATTCATGACCATCATCACCATTGGCTGGCCAATGCCCGCGACTTGTCCAGCGTGGCCCAGGCCATGGCCCGTGAACGCTACCAGCTGGATCTGGGCGAGCCAACCCGAAGTGGCCATGGCAATACCGCCGTGCTCAACAGGGACCTGGAAGTGCTGGTGTACACCTGGTCGGCGCGCCTGCGCAGCTTCGACCATCAGTTGGACGAGCTGGAGCGCGCCTACCACTGAGGCGCTTCATTCACCGCGGATGTATTGCTCCAGTTGCAGGATCAGGCGGGCCTGTTCGGCGATGGTTTCCTTGACCAGGTCACCGATCGACAGCAGGCCCAGCAGCTCGCCATTATTGACCACCGGCAGGTGGCGCAGGTGGCGGTTGGTCATCAGGTTCATGCAGTACTCGAGGTTCTGTTTCGGTTCCACGGTGACCACCGGAGCACTCATGATCTCGCGTACTGGGGTAGCGGCGGACGAGCGGCCCTTGAGTACCAGTTTGCGCGCGTAGTCCCGTTCACTGACGATACCCACCACCTGGTTGTCCTCGACCACGGGCAGCGCGCCGACGTTTTTCTCCGCCAGCAGCTTCAGGGCGTCGAGTACCGAGTCATCCGGGCCGATGGTGTACACGGTCTGGTGTTGGGACTTGGTCTTGAGGATTTGTTCGACGGTCTTCATACAGGCCTCTGCGGGTGGAAAAAGCGATGTCTCGGAGTAAATAAAGCATCCGGCACGGCGCTCTGCACGGCAATGCAGGAAACGGCATCGAGTCGATTGAAAAACGTCATGAGTGGTGGCCTGTGCCGGCCTCTTCGCGGCTAAAGCCGCTCCCACAGAAATCGCACAGCTTTCAAAGGCGGCGCAGTCCCTGTGGGAGCGGCTTTAGCCGCGAAGAGGCCGGTAGAGTTGGCTCAGAGCTTCGGCATCTGCCCGATCCGCGCCACCATCTCGCTCACAACCTGCAAGTCCAGCATGAACTGTTCCACGGTCTTGAACTCGTTGTCGTTGTGCCCGGTGTACTTCACATCCGGCATGGCCAGGCCGAACTGCACGCCGTTGGGCAGGTCGTGTACCGAGGTCGCACCCGCGGAGGTACCGAACTCGTGCTTCATGCCCAGGTTCTCGGTGGCCACGGCAAGCAGGGCCTTGACCCATTCGCCCTCGGGGTTGCGGTACATCGGCTCGTCCAGGCTATAGTCGAAGGCCACCGATGTGTGGCTTTTCCGGGTCCATTTGCCCAGTTTGTCGGCCAGTTCGTCCTTGATCGTGGCAATTGGCTTGCCTTTCGGAATGCGCAGGTTCACCGCCAGTTTCAGGCCTTTCTCATCCACCCCGACAAAGGTCAGCGAAGCGGTCAGCGGGCCCATGAACGGGTCCTTGAAGGCCACGCCGAGCTTGTTGCCCAGGTAGTCCAGGCCCCAGTTGTCGGCGGCGTAGCGGGCGGCGTCGGTGAAGTGGTTGTGCTTGAGCGGCACCTGCTGGCCAAGGCCGTTGATGAAACCAAGCATGCGCGCCACCGGGTTGACCCCGGACTCCGGCTCTGAAGAGTGGGCGGAAACGCCGGTCACGGTGAGCAATACCTGCTTGTCCTCGGCCTTGGCAGCGATGCTGAAGTCACCGCCATTGCGCTTCACGTAATCGGCGCCGGCTTTTTCCAACTGCTTGGCCAGCTTCGCCGGGTTGTCGGCGAGCAGGGTTGCGACCGAGGTAGTCGGGATCTGGTTGGTGGCCAGGCCGCCGGTCAGGTTGACGATCTCGGCACCCTTGCCACTGGCCGGGCGTTTGCTGAAGCTGGCCATGACCGTGCCGTAGCCTTTCTCGGCGATGATCACCGGGTAGCCGCCATCGAGCGCCAGGTTGTAGTCGGGCGTGGGGTTGCGCTCGAAGTAGTAGGGGATGGCATCGCCGCTGGTTTCTTCAGTGGTGTCGATCAGCAGCTTGAACTGGCGGGCCAGCGGCAGGTTCTCGTCCTTGGCCACTTTCAGCGCGTACATCGCCACGACAATGCCGTTCTTGTCGTCTTCGGTGCCGCGGCCGTACATGCGGTCGCCGACCAGGGTGACTTTGAACGGGTCCAGGCGTGTGCCATCGGCCAGCTTCCAGTTGTCCGGGTTGACCGGTACCACGTCGGCGTGGGCATGGATGCCGACCACTTCCTTGCCGCTGCCCAGCGAAATCTCGTACACCCGGTTGTCGATATTGCGGAAAGCCAGGCCGAAGCTGTCGGCCAGGGCCTTGATCTTGTCGGCGATCCTAAGGAATTCGGGGTTCTCGTGCTGCGGTGTGCCTTCGACGTTGAAGGTGGGGATGGCCACCAGTTCACGCAGGGTTTCGCTGGCAGCCTTGCCGTACTTGATGCGGGTATACAGGCCGAGCAGGCGGTTGATCTCGTTCTGCTGTTCGGCAGGCAATGGCTTGCCAGCCAGGTAGGCATCGAGGGTTGCCGCGAGGTTGTCAGCCGTGGCCAGGTCGCTGCCTTTGAGCTTGCCGAGGAACTGTTTGAAGTCGCTTGGGTCGCTGCCGTCGAAGGCTTTGACGATGGCTGCGGACTGCTGTTGGGTAAGGTTGGCCTGGGCCGGCTGGATGAACAGGCCCATGCTGGCCAGCAGCAGGGTGGTGGCGGTGAGTTTTTTCAGGTACATGGTTGTGCGCATTCCTTCGCCAATCATTGTTGTGGTTTACCCGCCGGGAAACGGGAAGACGCCCACGCTAACACCAATGGTCTGTGGTACGGGAGTACCAGAAACGCGACATGTCGCACAAATGAAAAAGCCCCGGGCGGGTTGCCGGGGCCTTTCCAGTACTTCGAACGGTGATTACAGTCCGTTGGGCAGGAACCTTGTAGCACCGCTGACATCGTCGATTTTCTTGATGCGGAAGGCCTTGATGCAGGTTTCGTTGCGGGTGTTGCTGTCCGGGCAGTATTGCTGGACGAAGTCATTGAAGGCCATGTCCTGGCCGTTCACGCTCAGGACGCGCTTGAAGTACTCGCCCTGGATGCCCTGCGCCTGGCGCGAGGCGGTCATTTCCTGGTCGACGACCAAGCGGCCGTGCAGGTCGACGGTGGGGAACTGTGCTTCTTCCTGCAGGCAGCCGCTCAGCAGCAGGCCAGCTGTGGCCAGCATGATCAGACGTAGCATGATGTTGTCTCTGCAACGGGCGGCCCCGGCCGGCAGGCCGGGACTGCACCAGGATGGTTACTCGCCGAACAGACTGCCGGCGCGTTTCACTTCTGCCTTGCCGGAATCCTCAAGCAGCGACTTGGCGCCTGAGGTGACGTTGCGTGCGGAGTCGGCATTGGACTGGATCACATCGGTGCGTGCGGCACTGTCGCGCAGCTCGGCATCGATGTAGTCGTTGGCGCGGGCGACCTTTGCCTTTTTCGCCTGCAGGGCCAGGCGGCGCTCTTCCAGTTCCAGCGCACGCATCTCGTCCTCGTAGGCTTCTTCGCGGGTCTGCACGCGCTTGCGCTCGGCTGCTTGCGCCTGCTGTTTCTCGGCGGCACGCTGCGCGGAGGCACGCTGGGCCGCTGCGCGCTGCTGGCGGGCAGCGGCTTCGCGAGCTTCGGCGCGCTGCTCGGCGGCGGCGGCCTGGCGCAGGCGCTCGGTTTCCAGTGCGGCTTCGGATTGCCTGGTCTGCTGTTCGATCTGGTAGAGCTGATCGAACTGGCCCGCCGCGGCAGTGGCGGCAGACAGTGCGAGGGCGGTGCCCAGAACAAAGTGCTTCATGTGTTCAGGCCTCAGCTCTTTTTCGGATCTGGGCAGGTCGCATTTGGCTGGATGCGTGTTTCGTTCGAGATGGTCATGACCATCAGGGAAATGCCACCCACTTCGAAATCGCATGGGCGGCCAACCTGGGCGGAGGTGTAGATCTTGCCGTTTTCCGAGTAGCCGATCAGCACGCCAGGCACCAGTGAGGTATCGCTGACCAGGGAGCCGGCCAGGGCACCGGCGCCACCGCCTGCCACGCCGCCGATGATCGCGGTGTCCTTGTTGTGGCCCGCACCCAACGCTGCACCACCCAGCGCGCCCAGCACACCACCAACCACCATTGCGGCCTTCTGGTTCTTCTCGTTGCTGACCTTGATCTTGGTCGGCGAGACCGTGATGATTTTCACGGTCTTGGCTTCCTGCTGGGTGTTTACCTGGCTGGCATCGAACACATCGGATTGGTATTGCTCACCGGTCGCCTGGCAACCCACGAGCGTAGCGGCGATGGTCAAGGCCAGACAGTGTTTCAGCATTTTCATTCCTGATTCCCTGGAGGGTGTAGTTAACCTTGCGACAACTCATCTGAAGGATGAGGCATAATGCCACTATTCTAAGCAGGTGGATCCAACCAGGTAAAGCCATCAGGATTAAAGCTGGCTTTGGTAAGTGCCAAACGAAATAACGCGAGTAGCCCGGCGCTGTCTTGCAGAAACGACAAAGCCCGCGCAAGGCGGGCTTTGTAAGGGATATGGCGCACTCGGCGGGATTCGAACCCACGACCCCTGCCTTCGGAGGGCAGTACTCTATCCAGCTGAGCTACGAGTGCAACGCGCACGCATGATACCCATCTGATCCGGTGGCGTCCATCGCCTTGATCTGTGGCTGTTTTTTCCCTGTTGCCTGTGCCGGCCTCTTCGGCATCCTGGGTTGGACGGCCGTCGGTCCTCCCATCACATGTCCTTCAGCGCGTTCGTCTAACCTGTACTGGCCTCTTCGCGGGTAAACCCGCTCTCACAGGTACTGCGCAGATTCTGGATTCTGTGGAGACCCTGTGGGAGCGGGTTTACCCGCGAAGAGGCCGGTTGCCATTACGCAAATGATGAAATTTCCGCCAGGGTGTTCAACCATTCGTTCTTTTTTTCGAACAGCCTATTGTCCAACACCCCAGCAGCCGCTTAGCATTCGTTTGAGATTTCAAACGCTCAATGCCCTGCCTTGGGCGCTTTTCAACAATCAACAATTCGGGAAGCCGACATGCAGCTCAAAGACGCTCAGTTGTTCCGCCAGCAAGCCTACATCAACGGTGAGTGGCTGGATGCGGACAACGGCCAGACCATCAAGGTCACCAACCCGGCCACTGGTGAAGTCATCGGTACCGTGCCGAAGATGGGCACCGCGGAAACCCGCCGCGCCATCGAAGCCGCCGACAAGGCCCTGCCGGCCTGGCGTGCCCTGACCGCCAAAGAGCGTTCGGCCAAGCTGCGTCGCTGGTTCGAACTGATGATCGAGAACCAGGACGACCTGGCTCGCCTGATGACCACCGAACAAGGCAAGCCGCTGGCCGAAGCCAAGGGCGAAATCGCCTACGCTGCCTCCTTCATCGAATGGTTCGCCGAAGAAGCCAAGCGCGTCTACGGTGACACCATCCCGGGCCACCAGCCAGACAAGCGCCTGATCGTCATCAAGCAGCCAATCGGCGTTACCGCGGCCATCACCCCGTGGAACTTCCCGGCCGCCATGATCACCCGTAAAGCCGGCCCGGCCCTGGCCGCTGGCTGCACCATGGTGCTCAAGCCTGCCTCGCAGACCCCGTACTCCGCCCTGGCCCTGGTCGAACTGGCCCACCGTGCCGGTATCCCGGCTGGCGTGCTGAGCGTGGTTACCGGTAGCGCTGGCGAAGTTGGCGGCGAACTGACCGGCAACTCCCTGGTCCGCAAACTGTCCTTCACCGGCTCGACCGAAATCGGTCGCCAGCTGATGGAAGAATGCGCCAAGGACATCAAGAAGGTTTCCCTGGAGCTGGGTGGCAACGCCCCATTCATCGTGTTCGACGACGCCGACCTGGACAAGGCGGTCGAGGGCGCGATCATCTCCAAGTACCGCAACAACGGCCAGACCTGCGTCTGCGCCAACCGTATCTACGTGCAGGACGGCGTCTACGACGCGTTCGCCCAGAAGCTGGCTGCCGCTGTTGCCAAGCTGAAGATCGGTAACGGCCTGGAAGAAGGCACCACCACTGGCCCGCTGATCGACGGCAAGGCTGTCGCCAAGGTCCAGGAACACATCGAAGACGCCGTTGGCAAAGGCGCCAAGGTACTGTCCGGTGGCAAGATCATCGAAGGCAACTTCTTCGAGCCGACCATTCTGGTGGACGTACCGAAGAACGCTGCCGTCGCCAAAGAAGAAACCTTCGGCCCGCTGGCGCCGCTGTTCCGCTTCAAGGACGAGGCCGAAGTGATCGCGATGTCCAACGACACCGAGTTCGGCCTGGCCTCGTACTTCTACGCTCGCGACATGAGCCGTGTGTTCCGTGTTGCCGAAGCCCTGGAGTACGGCATGGTGGGTATCAATACCGGCCTGATCTCCAACGAAGTGGCACCATTCGGTGGCATCAAGGCTTCGGGCCTGGGCCGCGAAGGTTCCAAGTACGGTATCGAGGACTACCTCGAAATCAAATACCTGTGCATCAGCGTCTGATCGCAAGGTAACTGCTTTACCTCTGCCAGCGGGGCGCGAGAGCGACGTCTCGCTGGCCTTTTTTACATCGCAGTACCTGGTGGCCAGGGCGTTCACGGCAGTCGATCAACGAATACTGTTCGCGGACACTCCCAGCCACCCCCGAATAAAAGCGCCACTCCAAACCGGCGCAATGAGGGCATTATGAGCAAGACCAACGAATCCTTGATGCAACGTCGTGTCGCCGCCGTCCCACGTGGCGTTGGCCAGATCCACCCGATCTTCGTCGATACCGCGAAGAACTCGACCGTGATCGACGTTGAAGGCCGCGAACTGATCGACTTCGCCGGCGGCATCGCAGTACTGAACACCGGCCACCTGCACCCGAAAGTGGTTGCGGCCGTACAAGAGCAGCTGACCAAGGTCAGCCACACCTGCTTCCAGGTGCTGGCCTACGAGCCCTATGTAGAGCTTTGCGAAAAGATCAACAAGCTGGTTCCAGGCAACTTCGACAAGAAGACCCTGCTGGTCACCACCGGCTCCGAAGCCGTTGAAAACGCCGTCAAGATCGCCCGTGCAGCCACTGGCCGCGCTGGTGTCATCGCCTTCACTGGCGGCTACCACGGCCGTACCATGATGACCCTGGGCCTGACCGGCAAGGTCGTGCCGTACTCCGCTGGCATGGGCCTGATGCCTGGTGGCATCTTCCGCGCCCTGTTCCCGAGCGAACTGCACGGCATCAGCGTTGACGACGCCATCGCCTCGGTCGAACGCATCTTCAAGAACGACGCCGAGCCGCGCGACATCGCCGCGATCATCCTCGAGCCGGTGCAAGGCGAAGGCGGCTTCCTGCCAGCGCCGAAAGAGCTCATGCAGCGCCTGCGCGCCCTGTGCGACCAGCACGGCATCCTGCTGATCGCCGACGAAGTACAGACCGGCGCCGGCCGTACTGGCACCTTCTTCGCCATGGAGCAGATGGGTGTTGCGCCTGACCTGACCACCTTCGCCAAATCCATCGCTGGCGGCTTCCCGCTGGCCGGTGTGTGCGGCAAGGCCGAGTACATGGACGCCATCGCTCCGGGCGGCCTGGGCGGCACCTACGCCGGTTCGCCGATCGCTTGCGCTGCGGCCCTGGCCGTGATTGAAGTGTTCGAAGAAGAGAAACTGCTGGACCGCAGCAAAGCTGTGGGTGAGCGCCTGACCACTGGCCTGCGCGAAATCCAGAAAAAGTACCCAATCATCGGCGACGTTCGTGGTCTGGGCTCGATGGTTGCTGTCGAAGTCTTCGAGAAAGGCACTCATACCCCGAACGCTGCTGCTGTTGGCCAGGTTGTTGCCAAGGCTCGCGACAAGGGTCTGATCCTGCTGTCCTGCGGCACCTACGGCAACGTCCTGCGTATCCTGGTTCCGCTGACCGCCGAAGACGCTCTGCTGGACAAAGGCCTGGCTATCATCGAAGAGTGCTTCGCTGAAATCGCCTGATGTGACCCGCTTCAGAAAAAACCCGCTTCGGCGGGTTTTTTTTGTGCCCAGGAAAGCCATGGGGCGCTATCGTTGTCGGAGGATTTGCTCAGGAAGCTGCGACGGACTGTGTGTCAGGGCTATTCAGGAGTTGGCGATGAGCGCTGCAGACCCCACCCCACCAAGCGTACTGATTGTCGAGGGCGACCCTTGGGTACGTGACCTGCTTAGCGAAATGCTGCTCAGCGTGCGCTGTGATGCCCGGCTGCAGGTCTGCGCCGACGGCTCGCAGGCGCTGAGCGCGCTGTCCAGCAAGCCCGACCTGATCATCGCCGCGCGCGAACTGGCAGGTGTCGATGGCCTCGACCTGTTGCGCAAGGTGCGCGCCAAAGGCTCGGGGTTACCGTTCATCCTCATGAGCAATCGCAGTGACAGCGCCAGTGTGCGCGAGGCACTACCCCTGCACCCCACGGCTTACCTGAGCAAGCCACTGAACCTGGACAACCTGCGCAAGCGCCTTGAAGAGCTGCTGCTGGCGGTTGGCGAGGAGATCGCCTGCCCGGCGCCGGCTTTGCAGGCAGGTGCCAGCCTGCCGGCCTACCTTGAGCAGCGTCGCGCTACCGCCGATGGCGGGCCGCTGCTGGCCGATGTGCAGGTGGCGATCAAGCGCGCGCTCAACCCCCAGGGCCTGAACCTGCGAGTGCTCGAAGAGGAAGTGCAGGGCGACCCGCAGATCACTGCCGTCCTGATCGCTGCGGCCAACAGCGCGGCGCTACACCGCGAAGCACCGGTGCAGACGTTGCTGCAGGCCTTGAACAAGCTTGGCAGTACCCAGAGCATGAACCTGATCCTGGGCATGACCCTCAAACGCAGTGCGCGCCTCAGTGACCCGCTGCTGGCGGAGCATGCGGCCCGTTACTGGGAGCTTTCGCTGCACGCTGCCGAGTATGGCCGGACCTTGGCGCGCATGCTCGAGCTGGACGAAGGGCGTTGTTATTGCGCGGGGTTGCTGCATTGCCTGGGTGACCTGGCGGTGTTGCGCTGCCTGCAGGAATGGCGGCTGGCCGGGGGCCAGCTGGATGAGGACCAGGTGCAGTTGTCGCTCAACGAGTTCGGTGCGGCGTTCGGCTCGGCTCTGCGTACGCGTTGGCGGTTGCCGCTGGCATTGCGCGAGTTGATTGCGGCGATCTACCAGCTGGGCGGTGGGGTGTACTCGCGGGAGATCCTGGCCATGAACCTGGCCGGGCAGTTGTCGCGGCTGCCGGCTTGGCAGGGGCTGGAGAAGGTGGCCAGCAGCAAGACGGCGCGCCTGCTCAAGCTTGGCCTGCCGGAACTGAGCCGGTTGCGCAAGGTGGAGGACCCGGAGGTAAAGCCGCAGGAAGAGCCGCCGGTAGCCGAGGCCGAGATTTCCAGCTGAGATTTTGGGGCTAGGTTCGTTGAACCCGACGCAGATCCTGTGGGAGCGGCCTTGTGTCGCGAAAGGGCTGCGAAGCAGCCCCAGCCATTTGTGCATCTGCGCTGAGATCCAGGGGCTGCTTTGCAGCCCTTTCGCGACACAAGGCCGCTCCCACAGGGACCGTACAGGCCAGCAAGTACTGTGTAAGGCAGTCAGCCGCGGACGATCTGGTTCTTGCCCTGCCGTTTGGCCTGGTACATCGCCGCATCGGCCCGGGCATACAGGCTGTCCAGGGTCACATCTTCATCGGTCAGGCCGGTCACTCCCTGGCTCACCGTCACCCCGTAAGTCTGCCCCCCATGGCTGAAGCTCAGCCGCTGGATTTGCCGCTGCAAGCGCTCGGCAATCTGCTCTGCCATCTGAGCGTTGCAGCCCGGAAACACCGCCGCGAACTCCTCGCCACCAATGCGCCCGAAAAGGTCGCCTCTGCGTAGCACGGCCTTGCCGCTATCGGCGATTTGCTGCAATACCTGATCACCTTCCTGGTGGCCATAGCTGTCGTTGATGCACTTGAAGTCGTCGATGTCCAGCAGCAGGAAGGCCATTGGCGTACCGTCTTCGCAGGCACTGTCGAAGGCTTGCTGGGCGCATTCGAAGAAGTGCCTGCGGTTGCTGCTCTGGGTCAGCACGTCGGTGGTGGCCAGGCGCTGCAGCTCACCTTCGAGCTGCTTCTTCTCGGTGATGTCTTCGGCGATACCGACGATGATCACCCGGTCACCATTGCGTTGCTGGTTGATGTAGCACTTGTCGCTCAGCCAGCGGAGCTGGCCTTCGGCATTGAGGATGCGGTACTCGCGGTCTTCCACCGAGCCCTTTAGCAGTACCTGGGCCAGGCTGCGCTCGGCGAACTCCAGATCGTCGGGGTAGATGCTGTCGCGCCACTCGTTGTAGTCGGCCAGCACCAGGCTGGCCGGGCGACCGAAGATGCGCTCGTAGGCGGGGCTGACGTACAGCACCTGGCGGGTTTCCCAGTCGAAAGCCCAAAGCACTGCGTTGACGCTGTCGAGCAGCGAGCTGAACAACTGCTCGCGCTCGCTCAGGCGGGCCACCTCACCCTGGGCGTGGAGCAGCGCAAGCAAGGTCTGGGCGGCCTCGGGAGGGGGTGTGCCGGGCAGTGTCGTTGGAATGTTCTTGGCCATGTGCACGGAGCAGATCTCGGCGTGAAAGCGTGCGGCCAGCATCCGGCCCGCCACGCGGGCGATGTGCCAGATATGAGTGTAAACGAGATAGCGAAGTTCCGGGCAGCACGCCCCGCCAAGGGGCGTGCCGATCAACGGCGCTCAGGCGCCGGTCGGGCGCAGGGAGTAGGTTTTGAGCTGTGCTGCGAAGTCGCGCAGGGCGTGAATACCGCTGGTTTCGGCCTCGTGCACCCAATCTTTCATGGCGGCCAGCATATCGTGGCCGTTGGCGCTGGTGCGCGCCCAGATCTGTTGCAGGGCCAGGCGTTTTTCGTAGATGGTCTTCAGCGCCTGGCTGTGGGCCAGCATCGACTCGATGCGCACATGGTGGCGGTCTTCCAGCAGGCTGGTCTCGCGCGACAACAGGCGCTTGGCGCGGCGGAAATGGTGGCGCAGCGAGGCATCGACGCGGGCCAGTTCCTGCTTGACCAGCGGGCCGATCACCAGCTTGCGGTACTGGGCCATGATCTGAAAGCGGTTGTTGAGGATGGCCATGGCAGTGTCCATGTCCAGGCTGGCCTTGCCGGCCACTCGGTGGGCGATGGGCGCCACGCGCTGCACCTTGGCCAGGCGCAGCAGGCAGAACAGGCGGATCCACGCCCAGCCCATGTCGAACTCCCAGCGCTTGACCGACAGCTTGGCCGAGTTGGGGTAGGTGTGGTGGTTGTTGTGCAGCTCTTCGCCACCGATGATGATGCCCCACGGCACCAGGTTGGTGGCGGCGTCGCGGCACTCGAAGTTGCGGTAGCCGAGGGCGTGGCCGAGACCGTTGACCACACCGGCTGCCCAGAATGGAATCCACATCATCTGCACTGCCCAGATGGTGATGCCGATGGTACCGAACAGCAGCAGGTCGATCACCGCCATCAGCGCGATGCCGCCCAGCCTGTAGCGCGAGTAGAGGTTGCGCTCGATCCAGTCGTCCGGGCAGTTCTTGCCGTAGATGCGCAGGGTTTCGGGGTTACGCGCCTCTTCCCGGTAAAGCTCGGCGCCTTTGCGCAGCACTGTGCCAAGGCCCTTGTACAGCGGGCTGTGCGGGTCGTCGGGGGTTTCACACTTGGCGTGGTGCTTGCGGTGCACGGCGGTCCATTCGCGGGTGTTCTGCGCCGTGGTCAGCCACAGCCAGAAACGGAAGAAGTGCTTGAGCACGCCATTGAGCTCCAGGGCCCGGTGCGCGGAGTAGCGGTGCAGGTAGACCGTGACGCTGACGATGGTCACATGGGTCATCAACAGGGTGATGCCGACCAGTTGCCAGGCCGACCAGTCGAGCAGGCCGTTGTACCACATAGGTGCAAATACCCTCGGAATGCAGGGGGAAGGGGGATTATCCCTTGGTGGGGAAATAAAACCAGTCAACCGTTCAGATAGGAGGTCACGACATGTTTCAGCCTTTATAATGCCCCTCCCTTTCTGATGGGCTATCGCACCCGACATGTCTGTTTCCGTTCGCGACGCCTTGCGCATGGCTGCGCTGTATGTGGTGCTTTCGGTCCTCTGGCTGACGCTGGCCGAGGTGGTGCTGCAGGCTATGACCGATGATCCCCTGGCTCTGACCGTGGGGCGGCAGATCAACGTGGTGGTCTGGGTGTTGTTCAGTGCCTTGCTGATCTATGTGTCGCGGGTGCGCCTGCTTAATTTCATTGGCCGTGGCGCGCGTTTGCGTTGCGAAGACCGCGAACGGCTGCGCATGGCTGCCGCCGTGTTCGACAGCACTCTCGAAGGCGTGCTGGTGACCGACCGCCAGGGCCTGATCGTGCACGTCAACCGTGCCTTCATGCGTATTACCGGTTACCAGCAGGACGAGGTCATCGGCCAACGCCCGAACAAGTTCAAATCGGGCCGCCATGGCCTGGCGTTCTATCAGCAAATCTTCGCCACCCTGGCGGAAAAGGGCGAGTGGAGCGGCGAAATCTGGAACCGGCGCAAGAGCGGTGAAATCTATCCGCAGTGGCAGACCATTTGCGCCATTCGTGACGATGAAGGCGAGCTCAGCCATTACGTGGCAGTGTTCAGCGACATCAGCGCAATCAAGCATTCTGAGCAAGAACTGGCCTACCTGGCCCACCACGACCCGCTGACTGGTCTGCCCAACCGCCTGCTGTTCACCGACCGGGTCGAGCAGGCCCTGGCCGCAGCCCAGGCCAACAAACGCGGCTGTGCCCTGCTGCTGCTGGACCTGGACCATTTCCAGAGCATCAACGACGGCCTTGGCCACACCATCGGCGACCAGTTGCTGAAGCTGGTGGGCGAGCGCCTGTGTGAGGTGCTGGGCAGCGGTGTAACCTTGGCGCGCCTTGGGGGCGACGAATTTGGCGTGCTGGCGGAGAACTGCCAGGAAGTTGGCCAGGCCGGCAAGCTGGCGCAGGGCATCATCGAGCGCATACGCGAGCCGTTCCTGTTCGACGGTCACCGCCTGTTCATCAGTGTCAGCGCAGGCATCAGCCTGTTCCCCAGCGATGCGTTGAGTGCCGAGCAGTTGCTACGCAATGCCGACTCGGCGTTGTACAAGGCCAAGAGCAACGGGCGGACTTGCTATGCCCTGTACACCGAAGAGCTGACTGCCCACGCCCAGCACCGGGTCGAAACCGCCGGCGAGCTGCGTCGGGCCCTGGAGCAGGACGAGCTGCGGGTGTTCTACCAGCCGGTGCACGACCTGGCGACCGGCCGCCAGGTCGGCGTCGAGGCCCTGGTACGCTGGCAGCACCCCCAGCGCGGCCTGGTGCCGCCGGGCGAGTTCATCCCGATTGCCGAGCGCACCGGGCTGATTGCCGAGATCGATGCCTGGGTGCTGCGCCAGGCATGTCGGCAGATGGTGCAATGGCAGGGGCAAGGCCGGCAGTTGGCATTCGTGGCGGTGAACATCTCCAGCCGCCTGTTTGGCCAGCACGAGTTGTACCAGCAGGTGGCCGAGGTGTTGTACGACACCGGCCTGGACCCGGCCATGCTGGAGCTGGAGGTGACCGAGAGCGCGGTGATGGAAGATCCGGACGTGGCGCTGGAGCAGTTGCATCGCCTGCGTGAGCTGGGGGTGACCCTGGCTATCGACGACTTCGGTACCGGATATTCATCGTTGCTGCGGCTCAAGCGCTTGCCGGTGCAGAAGCTGAAGATCGACCAGGGTTTCGTTGCCGGGTTGCCGCTGGATGAGGACGACATCGCGATCGTCCGGGTGATCATCGCCCTGGCCCGCAGCATGGGCATGCAGGTGCATGCCGAGGGCATCGAGCAGGCGGAGCAGGCCAGCTTCCTGTTGCAGGAGCTGTGTCAACTGGGGCAGGGCTACTGGTTCGGGCGGCCGGTGCCTGCTGAGGACCTTCGCTGGGCTTGAAGGCCCCTTCGCGGGCGTGCCCGCGAAGAATTCAACGCTTGTTCAAGCCTTTCGCCAAGCGGTCCCCAGCCAGTTGGATCAATGCCACCAACGCCACCAGCATGGCGATCACGGTCAGCATGATCTGGCTGTCGAAGCGCTGGTAGCCATAGCGGTAGGCGATATCCCCCAGGCCCCCGGCACCGATCGCTCCGGCCATGGCCGAGGAGTTGATCAGGGTCACCAGAGTTATGGTGAAGCCCCCCACGATTCCCGGCAGCGCCTCGGGCAGCAGCACGTGCCAGACGATGTGCCAGCGTCGGCAGCCCATGGCCTGCGCAGCCTCCACCAGACCATGGTCGACTTCGCGCAGGCTGACTTCGGCAATCCGTGCGAAGAATGGGGTGGCGGCGATGGTCAGCGGAACCACTGCCGCCCACACGCCGTAGGTGGTGCCCACCACCAGGCGAGTGAAGGGGATCAGCGCAACCATCAGGATCAGGAACGGGATCGAGCGGAACAGGTTGACGAAGGCGCCCAGTACCCGGTTCAGCAGCGGCGCCTCGAATATCCCGTCCTTGTCGCTGGTGACCAGCAGCACCGCCATCGGCACCCCCACCAGCAGGGCGATCAGCGACGACACGCTGACCATCAGCAGGGTATCGAGCAAACCTTCCAGCAAGCGATCAAGCCACATGCCCCAGTACCTCCACGTCCTCAGCCCAGCGGCGGGCGCGTTCCAGCAATTGATGGGTGTCGTGTGGCGAGTGCTGTACCGACAGGATCAGTTGCCCCAAGGCATGCTCGCCAATGGTTTCCACACCGCCCTGCAGCAGGCGCACGCGGCCGCCGAGGTCGTTGAACAGGGCAGACAGTTCGGGTTCGCCGAGCAGGGTCAGCCTCAGCACGACGGCACTGTCGCGGCTCGCCGGGCTGGCCCGCAGGCTGGCTTGCAGCGCGGCTGGTAACCTGGCCTGCAACGGCGCGAGCAGGGTGCGGGTGACCTCGTGGCGTGGTGAGCCAAACACCCGCCAGACCTCGCCCTGCTCGACCACTTCTCCGCATTCCAGCACCACTACCCGGTGGCAGATATCACGGATTACGGCCATCTCGTGGGTGATCAGCACGATGGTCAGGCCCAGGCGCTGGTTGATGTCGCGGAGCAGTTCGAGAATAGAAGCGGTGGTTTCCGGGTCCAGCGCCGAGGTGGCTTCGTCGCACAGCAGGATCTCGGGGTCATGCACCAGCGCCCGGGCAATGCCCACGCGCTGCTTCTGTCCGCCGGACAGCTGCGCCGGGTAAACGTGGTGCTTTTCCTGCAGGCCGACCAGTTCCAGCAGTTGGCGTACCTTGCGCTGGCGTTCGGCCTTGGCCACGCCGGCCACCTTCAGGGGCAGCTCGACGTTCTGCCATACGGTCTTGGCCGACATCAGGTTGAAGTGCTGGAAGATCATGCCGATGCGCCGGCGCAGGGCCACCAGGTGGTCCTCGTCGAAGGGTGCGATGTCCACCTGGTCGATCAACACCCGGCCCTGGCTGGGTTGTTCCAGGCGGTTGATGGTGCGCAGCAATGATGACTTGCCGGCGCCGCTGCGGCCGATGATGCCGAAGATCTCGCCACGGCGGATGTTCAGGTCGATGCCTTGCAAGGCCGGTTGCGCCTGGCCCGGGTAGGTCTTGCCCAGGCCGATGAAGCGCACGTGGGCTTCATTGACCTCCGGGCGCAGGGCCTGCTCCCTGGCCGTTGACGGCAGTGGTTGTAAGGTGGGCGCCCGGAGCGCGCTGGCCTGGCTCATGTCAGCCCTCCCAACCGGCCTGGTAAAGCTTGCCGTGGGCTTTGTCCAGGGCTGCGCGCACCGCTGGCGAGTGCTGGTAGATGTCGACGAACCTGGTCAGGCGCGGGTCGTCCTTGCTTTGCGGGCGAATGACGAACTGGATCACGTACTCCTTGTTCTCCAGGCCGTCGAACAGTAGTGCCGAGCCTGCGTCGAAGCTGTTGGCCAGGCGGATGTAGGCCGGGTAGCCCTGCACCAGGTCGGCGTCGTCATAGGCGCGTACCAGTTGCACCGCCTCGACCTGAAGGATTTTCAGCTTTTTCGGGTTGGCGACGATATCGTCCTCGGTGGCCTTGTAGCCGACCCCAGGCTTGAGGGTGATCAGCCCGGCCTTGGCCAGCAACTGCAGGCCCCGGCCGCTGTTGATCGGGTCGTTGGCGATGGCCACACTGGCGCCTTCGGGCAGGTCGGCGAAGCTTTTGTACTTTTTCGAGTACAGGCCGACGTTGTTGATGATGCCTGGGGCGTAAGGCACCAGGTTGAAGCCTGCTGCAGCCTTGGCGTTCTCCAGGAACGGGATGTGCTGGAAGTAGTTCACGTCGATGTCGCCGCTGTTGAGGCTGACATTGGGCGCGATCCAGTCGCTGAACTCGATCAGTTTCACTTCCAGGCCTTGCTTGTGCGCTTCTTCCACTGCGGCTTCCAGCGGGATGGCAAATGCGGCGGTGGTGCCGATCTTCAGCGGTTCGGCAGCCAGGGCGCTGGCGGACAGGCCGAGGGTGAGGGCAATGGCCGCGACGGGCCGGAACAGTTTATCAAGCATGGTGCAGGGCTCCAGTCGGGGTAGAGGTATAGCGGTAAGCCGAGCCAGGGTGGTCGGCAGGCAGGTGCGGGTGGTCGGCCTGGAACAGTTTTTCGCGCAGGGTGCCTTCGGCGTAGGCGGTCTTGTAGCGGCCACGCTGTTGCAACTGCGGGATGACCAGGTCGATGAAGTCCTCGAAGCTTTCCGGGGTAACGGTGCGGGTCAGGTTGAAACCGTCCAGGCCGGTTTCATCGATCCAGGCGATCAGCTGCTCGGCCACCTGTTCGGGCGCGCCGACCAGGGTCACGTAGCGGCCACCCAGGGCGTGCTGCTGCAGCAGGCGCCGGCGGGTCCAGGCATTGTCCTGCAACTGGCGCGTGGCGGACTGGATGGCGTTGCCCTGGCTGAAGGCAATCGGCTCGTCCAGCGCGTAGGCGGCGAAGTCGATGCCGGTGGACGCGGCGAAGTGCGCGACCCCGGCTTCGGCGCTGGCATGGCGCAGGTACTCGGCATGCCTGGCCTGGGCCTGCTGCTTGGTGGCGGCGACGATCACAGTGATACCCATGAATACCTTGACCGCCTGCGGGTCGCGGCCAGCGGCCTGGGCGGCGGTGCGCACCTTGTCGACCTGGGCGCGGGTGGCGGCCTTGTCCTGGCCACTGATGAACACACATTCGGCATGGTTGCCGGCGAAGGCGAGGCCACGTTGCGAGCTGCCGGCCTGGAACAGCACCGGGGTACGTTGCGGTGAAGGTTCGCACAGGTGGTAGCCTTCGACCTTGTAGAACTCGCCCTGGTGGCGGACCTTGCGCACCCTGTCGGGCCTGGCGTAGACACGCTGCTGGCGGTCGGCGACCACTGCATCGTCGGCCCAGCTGCCTTCCAGCAGCTTGTACAGCACCTGCAGGTACTCGTCGGCCTGGTCGTAGCGGCGGTCATGCTCCGGTTGCTCCGCCAGGCCCATGGCCCGGGCGGCGCTGTCGAGGTAGCCGGTGACGATGTTCCAGCCCACCCGGCCATTGCTCAGGTGGTCCAGGGTGGAAAGGCGCCGGGCGAACAGGTACGGCGCCTCGTAGGTGAGGTTGGCGGTAAGGCCGAAGCCCAGGTGGCGGGTGACGGCGGCCATGGCCGAGACCAGCAGCAACGGGTCGTTGACCGGCAGCTGGATCGACTCCTTGAGGGTGACGTCCAGCGACTGGCCGTAGATGTCGTAGGTGCCGACGATGTCGGCGATGAACAGCCCGTCGAACAGGCCCCGCTCCAGCAGGCGCGCCAGGTTGGTCCAGTAGTCCAGGGTCTTGTACTGGGTCGAGGTGTCCCGTGGGTGAGTCCACAGGCCGTGGTTGATGTGCCCGATGCAGTTCATGTTGAAGGCATTGAGCAGGATCTGCTTGGCCATCAGATGGTCCCCCGACGTGGTGGGTTGGCATCGTTGAGGTAGTAGTTGCCGATGGCGTGGTACTTCCAGCGTACCGGGTCGTGCAGGGTGTGCACGCGGGCGTTGCGCCAGTGGCGGTCGAGGTTGTGTTCGGCCAAGGTGGCCTGGCTACCGCCCAGTTCGAACAAGGTGGTGCCGGCCGCGAGGGAAATCTCGGTGCTGATGGCGCGGGCCTCGGCCACTGCGATGGAGGCGGCGGCTACGTTGTCGGCAGTGCTTTCGTCGCGGGCCTGGTCCAGGTATTCGCCGGCGCGTTCCAGCAAGGCCTCGGCGGCGTGCAGGCGGATCGCCAGGTGGCCGAAGCTCTTCAGCGTCAGCGGGTCATCGCTGGCCTTGTCCAGGCCGGAGTCGACCCAGGGGCGGCTCCGGGTGCGCACGAAGTGCAGGGCATCGTCAAAGGCGGCGCGGGCGATGCCGGTGTCGATGGCAGCATGAAGGATCTGCGCCAGCGGGCCGACCGGGGTGGGGTGTTCGAAGGCGCTCTGGAACGGCACCACGTCGGCGGCGCTGACGTATACGTTATCGAACACCACCGAGCCGCTGCCGGTGGTGCGCTGGCCGAAGCCGCTCCAGTCGTCGATTACCTGCAGGCCCTGGCTGTCGGCCGGGACGAAGGCCAGGTGCTGTACGCCGTCCTCATCGACCACGGAGGTGGGAATGCGCTGGGCATAGATGGCGCCAGTGGCGTAGAACTTGCGGCCATTGATGCGAAAGCCATCGCCGTCGCGGGTCAGGCGGGTGGTGCGCTCGTTGGCGGTCTTGGTGCCCAGTTCGGCCAGGGCGTTGCCGAAGCGCTTGCCCGCCAGTACTTCGGCGTACAGGCGCTGTTGCTGTTCGGGCGTGCCGTTTACTCGCAGTACTTCCAGGGCGTAGAAATGGTTTTGCGGAATCTGCCCGAGCGAGCCGTCGGCCTGGGCGATGCGTGCGATGACCTTGGCCAGGGTGACGTTGGACACGCCGGCGCCGCCGAAGGCCTTGGGCACGCTGATGGCCCACAGGCCGGAGCGGGTGAACAGCTCCAGTTCGGCATGCGGCAGGCGGCGCTCGCGGTCGCGCAGGGCGCTGTCGCGGCGCAGGTTTTGGGCGACTTCTTCGGCGACGTTCAGGGCTTCGGTGTCGCTGGTGATGATGTTTGTAGTCATGGTGTTCTCCGGGGCCTTGGGGCCGCTTTGCGGCCCATCGCGACACAAGGCCGCTCCTACAGGAGGTACGCAATCCCTTGTAGGAGCGGCCTTGTGTCGCGATGGGCTGCAAAGCAGCCCCAAGGCCCACAAATCAGATCCAGGAATGCCGTGCAGGCAAGGTGCCGTTGAGGTGGTATGCGCCAACCGCGTGGTACTTCCAGCGCACCGGGTCATGCAGGGTGTGCACCCGGGCATTGCGCCAGTGGCGGTCGAGGTTGAACTCGGCGAGGGTGGCGCGGCTGCCGGCCAGCTCGAACAGCTTTTCGCTGGCCTGCAGGGCAATCTCGGTAGTCAGCACCTTGGCCTCGGCCACCGCGATCGAAGCCCGCGCCGCGCTTGCAGCATCGATCGGCGCGGCATTGACCTCGTCGAGGACTCGCGCGGCCTTGCGCAGCAGCGCTTCGGCGGCGTGCAGCTCGAGCTTCAGGCGGCCGATGTCGGCGATTACATAGGGGTCGTCGCTGGCGCGGTCGACCTTGGCCTCGATCCATGGCCGGGATTTTTCCCGCACGAAAGTGATCGCATCTTCAATCGCGGCCTCCGCGATGCCGGCATCGATCGCTGCCTGGATCAACTGCGAGGCAGCGCCCTGGATGTTGGGAATGTCGCGCTGGCGCCAGTTGTCGATCACCAGGTCGGCATCCACCGGTACCTGGTCGAGCAGCACGGTGCCGCTGGCTGTGGTGCGCTGGCCGAACCCGGACCAGTCATCGACGATGCGCAGCCCCGGGCTGCCCCGGCGTACGAACGCCAGGCGCTGGCGGCCTTCGTCGTCCAGTGCCTTGACCGCCACCCAGTGGGCGAACAGGGCGCCGGTGGAATAGAACTTCTGACCGCTTATGCGATAGCTATCACCGACGTGGGTGATCCTGGCCTTGAGAGTCAGGGTGTCCTTGGTGCCGCGCTCGGGGCCGGCATTGCCTATGCGCCAGCCGTCGAGCACGCTGCGGAAGATTACCGCCTGCTGTGCCTCGGTGGCGGTCAAGCGCAGCAGTTGCAGTATGCCGAACTGGTTCTGCGGGATTTGCCCCAGGGCCGGGTCGGCGGCGCTGATCAGGCGGAACACTTCGGCCACGGTCTCGAACGACACATCGGGGCCACCGTAGGCCTTCGGTACGCTGATGCTGCCCAGGCCGCTGCGGGTGAACAGTTCGATTTCGGCCCATGGCAGCTTGCGTTGTTGGTCGCGGCGGGCTGCCTGCTCGCGGGCGACCTCGGCCAGTTCGCGGGCTGCTTGCAGGGCTTCGGCGTCGTTGCGCAGTACCTTGGCCGGCAGCAGCAGGGGCGAGCTGTCGAGATCGCTGTGGAACTGGGTATTGGGTTGGCTGGACATCAGTACCGCTCCTTGGCTGCACTCAATGCCCTGGCGTTACGCACTGGGGTGATTGTGATCCTGACCATTCCTGACCTCACAAATAAGTTACGTCGCTACAGCTGATCGCGACAGATGTGTGCTGGTCCGGTGGTCCGGTTTATATACCCTAATGCTTTATAAAAAGTTTATGAACTAACGCTTTGGAATATGCATAGAAGGAGGGATTTGCTCTGGATGTGCCGGCCTCTTCGCGGGCGTGCCCGCGAAGAGGCCGCAACAGGTTTACTCGGAGGCAGCAGTCCCCAGGAACTTGCGCAAGAACTGCCGGGTACGCTCTTCCTTCGGCGCCGCAAACAGTGCCTTGGCTTCGCCCTGTTCCACGATCACGCCCTTGTCGAAGAAGATCACCCGGTTCGCTACATCCCGGGCAAAGCTCATCTCGTGGGTGACGATGATCATGGTGCGCTTCTCTTCGGCCAAACCGCGGATGGTTGCAAGCACTTCACCCACCAGCTCGGGGTCCAGCGCCGAGGTCGGCTCGTCGAACAGGATCACCTCCGGCTCCATGGCCAGGGCGCGGGCGATGGCCACCCGTTGCTGCTGGCCACCGGACAGGCGCCGCGGGTAGGCGTCTTCCTTGCCTGCCAGGCCGACCTTGGCCAGCAGGCGCCGGCCCAGTTCGACGGCCTGCTCGCGGGGTGTCTTCTTTACGATGACTGGCCCCTCGATCACGTTTTCCAAGGCGGTGCGATGAGGGAACAGGTTGAAGTTCTGGAACACGAACCCGGCCTGCTGGCGCAAGCGGCGAATCGCATTTTGCTGCCCGCCCAACGAGCGGTTGGCGTCGATGCTGATGTCGCCAATCTGGATCTGCCCTGCATCGGGTGTTTCCAGCAGGTTGAGGCAACGCAGGAAGGTGGTCTTGCCCGAGCCGCTGGGGCCGATGATGGCCACCACTTCGCCGGGCTGCACGGTCAGGTCGATACCGTCGAGCACGGTCTGGCCCTTGAACCGCTTGGTCAGGCCTTTGACTTCAATCATGCTCAATGCTCCTGGTCATGCTGGTTGACTCGCGCTTCCATGCGGTTCTGGAAGTGCGCGAGGATGCTGCACAGCACCCAGTAGATGACCGCCACCGCCACGTACATGGTGAACACTTCGAAGGTGCGCGCGGTAATCAGCTGGGCCTGGCGGAACAGCTCGGGCACCTGGATGGTCGCCGCCAGGGCGGTGTCCTTGACCAGCGAGATGAAGCTGTTGCCCAACGGCGGCAGGGCGGTGCGCAAGGCCTGGGGCAGGATCGCCCGGCGCATGGCCTGGACGCGGGTCATGCCGATACTGGCGGCGGCTTCCCACTGGCCACGGTCGATCGAGGAAATCGCCGCGCGCAGGATTTCGCAGATGTAGGCTGCCATGTTCAGCGACAGGCCGATCAGCGAGGCCGGAATCGGGTCGAGCTCTATGCCGATCTGCGGCATGCCGAAGTAGATGACGAACAGTTGCACCAGCAGCGGCGTGCCGCGGAAGAACGACACATAGACCCGCGCCAGCCAGTTCAACGGCAGAATCTTCGACAATCGCATCAGTGCCAGGGCAAAGCCCAGCAGCAGGCCGAAGAACATGCCGCCAACACTGAGCAGCACGGTATAACCCGCGCCCTTCAGTAGGAAGGGCGTGGAGTCGACAACGAGTTGCAGGCTTTCAGCGATCATTTGGTGACATCGGCACCGAAGTATTTCTCGGACAGCTTGGCCAGCGTGCCGTCAGCCTTGAGCTTGTCCAGCGCCTTGTTGATCGCTGCCAGCAGTTCCGGCTCGCCCTTGCGCAGGGCTACGCCGCTTTCCAGGCGCGAGAAGGCGTCGCCGGCCAGTTCGGTGTCCTTGGCTTTTTGTGCGTATTCCAGCGCGGCCAGGCGGTCGATCAGGATGGCGTCGATGCGGCCGTTGCGCAGGTCGGCGAACTTGCTCGGGTCGTCTTCATAGGTGCGCACATCGGCTTGCGGTACGTCCTTCTTGACCCATTGCTCGTAGTTGGTGCCCAGGCCCACGCCGACCTTCTTGCCGGCCAGGTCGGCGGCCTTGTGGATATTCAGCTGCTCGGCCTTCTTCTTCAGGATCAGCGCCTGAATGCCGGAGATGGTGTAAGGCTCGGAGAAGTCGTACTTCTTCTTGCGCTCTTCGGAAATGGTCACCTGGTTGATCACCACGTCCAGGCGCTTGGACTCCAGTGCGGCGAGAATGCCGTCCCACTTGGTCGGCTGAACCTTGGCCTTTACCCCCAGCTCTTTGGCCAGCAGTTCGGACAGCTCCACTTCGAAGCCGGTCAGCTTGCCGTTTTCGTCCTGGAAGCTGAACGGTGGGTAGGTGCCTTCGAGGCCGACGTTGATCACGCCTTTTTCCTGGATGGTCTTCAATTGCTCGCCGGCGAAGGCCTGGCTGAGCAGGCCGGCACCCAGCAGGAGTGCCAGGCTGGCGTTGAGTAGCGGTTTGGCGAATTTCGACATGACAGAGCCCCGCGCTTGTTGTGGAAGTAGTGGGTGGCGAATATAGAGTTGGCTGCTTAGGCCAGGAAATACTAAAAAATTATTTTGTTATTTCCTTTTTGGTTTTTGCCAGTTGCTGGCTGCTTTGAGGGTAGGCGAGGTTGCCTGCTCCGTCATCGCGGCTTATGCCTGACTTAGCGCAGGATGGAATAAAGCGTTGTTTTTTCCAAGAGACGGATTTGCCGTAGAGTGGATTACATGTAAGCAGGTCCGGCCCTTTCGCGGGTGAACCCGCTCCCACAGGGACCCCACAGATCTTGAGCCTTGTGGTGTACCTGTGGGAGCGGGTTTACCCGCGAAAGGGCCTGACCTGCCGATAAAAACAGTTGGCCTCTTCAGGCAGGAGAAAACCGTGAGCGAACAACCTTCATCCGGGCACTGGCAGTTGCAGAGCATCGTCACCGGCCTGCGTGGCGCCCGTGAACAATGGCGCACCCGCAACGGCCGCAGCATTGGCGAGCAGGGCGGGCGTGAGCTGCCTTCGCGCGAGGCGATGCGGCAGATTCTGGAGCAACTGTGCGGCGCGCTGTTCCCCATGCGCCTTGGCCCGGTCGACCTGCGTGAAGAAAGCGAAGACTTCTACGTCGGCCATACCCTGGATGCTGCGCTGACCGCCTTGCTGGCCCAGGCCCGCCTGGAGCTGCGCTACGCCGCGCGGCATAGCAAGGGCGAGCTGGCCGGCGTCGATGCCCATGCGCTCAGCCTGGTGCAGGGCTTCGCCGCCGCACTGCCGGGCTTGCGCGTGCTGCTCGATACCGACGTGCTGGCCGCCTACCACGGCGACCCGGCGGCGCGTAGCGTCGATGAAGTGCTGCTGTGCTACCCGGGTATCCTGGCGATCATCCACCACCGCCTGGCGCACCACCTGTACCAGGCCGGCCTGCCGTTGCTGGCGCGGATCAGCTCGGAGCTGGCGCATTCGGCTACGGGGATCGACATTCACCCCGGGGCGCAGATCGGCCCGAGCTTCTTCATCGACCACGGTACCGGCGTGGTGATTGGCGAAACCGCGATCATCGGCGAGCGCGTGCGTATCTACCAGGCAGTGACTCTGGGCGCCAAGCGCTTCCCCAGCGATGAATCGGGAACCCTGCACAAGGGCCTGCCACGCCACCCGATCGTCGAGGACGATGTGGTGATCTATGCCGGGGCCACGGTGCTGGGGCGGATTACCATCGGCAAAGGCTCGACCATTGGCGGCAATGTGTGGCTGACCCGCAGTGTGCCGCCCGAGAGCAACATCACCCAGGCCAACCTGCAGCTCGATTGCCAGGACAAGAACTGATCTGACATTTCCTTGGCCTGTACCGGCCTCTTCGCGGGTAAACCCGCTCCCACAGGAACCCCACAGATTTTGAATCTTGTGCAGTACCTGTGGGAGCGGGTTTACCCGCGAAAGGGCCGGAACAGGAGGGCACCAATCAGCGCCCCAATTCGCATTGAAATCCGATCCATGTTTAACTTGAACGCTTGTTCAATGAAAAACGCTGGTCCGCTGCCGGTGTTCAACAGGAGGATTCCTTTGCTGAACCCGTTCATTCCGAACCTTACGTCATTCGACGAGGTGCACCCCCAATGAGTGCATCGGCCCCTTCACTTGCCAACGGCAAGATCCGCATGAACCCCCCCGTGTTCTATTTCGCGGCAAGTTTCATCCTCATCTTCGGCCTGGTGGTCATTTCCTATCCACAAGCAGCAGGCGACTGGCTGCTGGCGGCGCAGAACTGGGCGGCCAACACGGTCGGCTGGTACTACATGCTGGCGATGACGCTATACCTGGTCTTCGTGGTGGTCACCGCCTTGTCCGGCTACGGCAAGATCAAGCTCGGTGCCGACCACGACGAGCCCGAGTTCAGTTACCTGTCGTGGGCCGGCATGCTGTTCGCCGCCGGCATCAGCATCACCTTGTTCTTCTTCTGCGTTTCCGAACCCTTGACCCACATGCTGCAGCCGCCCCAGGGCGAAGCGGGCACGGCCGAGGCCGGGCGCCAGGCGATGCAGATCCTGTTCCTGCACTGGGGCCTGCATGGCTGGGGCGTGTTCGCCTTCGTCGGCATGGCGCTGGCCTACTTCGCCTACCGGCACAACCTGCCGCTGGCCTTGCGTTCGGCGTTGTACCCGCTGATCGGCAAGCGCATCAACGGGCCGATCGGTTATGCGGTGGACGGCTTCGGCATCATCGCCACGGTGTTCGGCCTGGGTGCCGACATGGGCTTTGGCGTGCTGCACCTGAACGCCGGCCTCGACTACCTGTTCGGCATCGACCACAGCCAGTGGGTGCAGGTACTGCTCATCACCCTGATGATGGGCGCGGCGGTGGCCGTGGCCGTCGCCGGGGTGGAGAAGGGCGTGCGGGTGATGAGCGACATCAACCTGTTCCTGGCCTGCGCGCTGTTGCTGTTCGTGTTGTTCGCCGGGCCTACCCAGCACCTGTTCAACACGCTGATCCAGAACCTCGGCGACTACCTGGGGGCCTTGCCGCGCAAGAGCTTCGACGTCTATGCCTACGGCGAGAACCGCGACTGGCTGGGCGGCTGGACGGTGTTCTACTGGGCCTGGTGGATTGCCTGGGCGCCGTTCGTGGGCCTGTTCATCGCCCGCATTTCCCGTGGCCGCACCATCCGTGAGTTCGTCTTTGGCGTGCTGTTGATTCCGCTGGGCTTCACCCTGGCGTGGATGTCGATCTTCGGCAACAGCGCCCTGGACCAGGTCATCAACCACGGCATGACCGCGCTGGGCCAGTCGGCGCTGGATAACCCGTCGATGAGCCTGTACCTGCTGCTGGAGACCTACCCCTGGAGCAAGACGGTGATCGCCGTGACGGTGTTCATCAGCTTCGTGTTCTTCGTCACCTCGGCCGACTCGGGCACCGTGGTGCTGTCGACCTTGTCGGCCAAGGGCGGTGATGCCGACGAGGACGGGCCGAACTGGCTGCGCATCTTCTGGGGCGCGATGACGGCGCTGATCACCAGCGCGCTGTTGTTCGCCGGTAGCATCGATTCGCTGAAGTCGGCGGTGGTGCTGACTTCGTTGCCGTTCTCGCTGATCTTGCTGTGCATGATGTGGGGGCTGCACAAGGCGTTCTACCTGGAATCGCAACGGCAGATTGCGCAGATGCATTCGCTGGCCCCATTCGCCCAGTCACGCCGTGGCCGTGGTGGCTGGCGCCAACGCCTGAGCCAGGCGGTGCACTTCCCGTCGCGTGATGAGGTGTACCGCTTCATGGACGACGTGGTGCGCCCGGCGATTGCCGACGTGCGCGAGGTGTTCGAGCAGAAGGGCCTGGTGCTGATTACCCAGGACGACCCGAGCCACGATAACGTCAGCCTGAAAATTGGCCATGGCGAGGAACAGCCGTTCATCTACCAGGTGCAAATGCGTGGTTACTTCACGCCATCGTTCGCCCTGGGTGGGCTGGGTACGCAGGAGTTGAAGAACCGTCGTTATTACCGGGCGGAGGTGCACCTGAGCGAAGGCAGCCAGAACTATGACCTGGTGGGCTACAGCAAGGAGCAGATCATCAACGACATCCTCGACCAGTACGAACGGCACATGCAGTTCCTGCATCTGGTCAGATAGTAACCTGTACCGGCCTCTTCGCGGGTAAACCCGCTCCCACAGGTATAACACTGGCTTCAATACTGGTGCGGTACCTGTGGGAGCGGGTTTACCCGCGAAGAGGCCGGCACTGCTGATGCATCTCTATCAGAAGGGCGCATCCCCGAGGATGGTCGCCCGGTGCATCACCCGTCGGTTCGGCCGGTAGTCATCCACTGCAAAATGCTGGGTCACGCGGTTGTCCCAGAAGGCCACGTCATTCTCCTGCCACCGCCAGCGAATGCTGAACTCCGGCCGCGTTGCATGGGCGAACAGCAGTTTCAGCAGCGCCTCGCTTTCCAGCTCGCTCAGCTCATTGATGCGCGTGGTGAACCCCTCATTGACGAACAACGCCTTGCGCCCGCTCACCGGATGCGTGCGCACCACCGGGTGCGAAAGCGGCGGGTTGTTGCGCCGGGTGGCTTCCCAGCGCGCCAGGTCTTCCGGCGTGGTGCCAAAGCGCTCCAGCGGGAACGACTTGGTGAAGTCATGGGTGGCGGTCAGCCCGTCGAGCATCTCGCGCAGCGGCGCCGACAAGGCTTCGAAGGCAGCGATGCCGCTGGCCCACAGGGTGTCGCCACCATAGGCCGGCAACTGCTTGGCGCTGAGCACCGCGCCCAGGGCCGGGGTCGGCAGGAAGGTCACGTCGGTGTGCCATACGGCGTTGTCGCGCACATCGGTCACTGCCGTGTCGAGGATCAGTACCTGCGGGGTTTCCGGAACGTTGGGGTAGATCGGGTGGATGTGCAGGTCGCCGAAGCGGGCGGCAAAACGCGCCTGCTGCTGCGGGTTTATCGGCTGGTTGCGGAAGAACAGTACCTGGTGCTGCAGCAGCGCCTGTTCGATGGCGTCTCGTTCTTCGGCGCTGATATCGCGGCTGATGTCCACGCCACTGATCTGGGCGCCTAGCGCCGGGCTGAGGGGGGTGATGGTCAGGCTCATGTCGGTCTCTTCAATCAGGCGCCAGGCTGCTGGCGTGGTCAACAGGATTCAGTGGCTCTGCCCGTGCCAAGGCACCAGCTTGCGCTGCAGGGCACGCAGGCTCATTTCCAGGGCGAAGGCGATCAGGGCGATCAGCAGGATGCCCAGCACCACCACATCGGTAACCAGGAACTGCGCCGCCGACTGCACCATGAAGCCCAGGCCGCTGGTGGCGGCAATCAGCTCGGCGGCCACCAGGGTCGACCAGCCGACCCCCAGGCCAATGCGGATGCCGGTGAGGATGTCGGGCAGGGCGCTGGGCAGGATCACGTGGCGGATCAGTTGGGCCTTGGTCGCACCCAGCGACTGCGCGGCACGCAGCCTGGCCGGGTCGACCGTACGCACGCCAGTGGCGGTGGCGATGACGATGGGGGCGAAGATCGCCAGGTAGATCAGCAGTACCTTCGACAGCTCGCCGATGCCACACCAGATGACGATCAGCGGCAGGTAGGCCAGCGGCGGGATCGGCCGGTAGAACTCGATCAGCGGGTCGAGAATGCCGCGGGCCACGCGGTTGTAGCCGATGGCGATACCCACCGGGATGGCGGTGAAGGTGGCGGCCAGCAGGGCTACGCCGATGCGCCCCAGGCTGGCACCCAGGTGCTGCCAGAGGCTGGCATCCATGTAGCCCTGGGTCAGCAGGGTTCCGGCCTTGGCCAGGATGTCGGCGGGCGAGGGCAGGAACAGCGGCTCGATCCAGCCGGCCGCCGTCACCAGCCACCAGGCCAACAGCAGGCTGGCCAGGCTCAAGATACTGATCCAGCGGGTGGGCAGGGGGCGGCGCAGCCTGGCGGTTGGCCGTGGTTGGGCGTTGCGTTTGCCGGCGACCGGCAGGTCCAGGCTGCTCATGCGCGCTCCTGCAGGCTTTGACGTTGAGAGAACACCCGCGACAGTACGTGCTCGCGGGTTTCGATGAAGGCCGGATCGGACTTGATCGCCCGCGCCGATTCACCCGCTGCGTAGCGCTGGCCGAAGTCCAGTTGCAGGCGCTCCACCACGCGCCCCGGGTTTGGCGCCAGCAGCACCAGCTCGCTGGCGAGGAACACTGCTTCTTCGATGTCGTGGGTAATCAGGAACACCGGTTTGGCGGTGCGTTGCCACACCTGTAGCAACAACTCTTGCATCTGCTCGCGGGTGAAGGCATCAAGTGCGCCGAACGGCTCGTCCATCAGCAGCACCCGTGGGTCGGCCGCCAACGCCCGGGCCAGGCCCACACGCTGTTTCTGGCCACCGGACAATTGCCAGATACGCCGCTCGCCAAAGCCGTCGAGGTCGACCAGGGCCAGCATTTCGCGGGCCTTGGCTTCACGCTCGGTGCGTGGTACGCCGGCCAGTTCCAGCCCGAAGGCGACGTTGCCCAGCACGTTCTGCCAGGGCAGCAGCGCATCGTCCTGGAACACGACGCCACGCTCGGCGCCGGGGCCCTGGACGGGCACGCCGTCCAGGGTGATGCGTCCGCCGCTGGGGGCGACGAAGCCGGCGATCAGGTTGAGCAGCGAGGTCTTGCCGCTGCCGGAGGGCCCCAGGGCCACCAGCAGTTGGCGCGGCCCCAGGCTCAGGTTGATGTCGGCCAGTACCGGGGTTTCGGCACCGGGGTACTGTGCGCTGATACGCTCCAGTTCGAGCAAGGCCATGGCAGGCTCCGGTCGGTTTCTACAGGCTTAGTTGGGGAGGTACTGGGCGCTGACGTATGGCGAGTAGTCCGGCAGCACCGAGTCGACCTTGCCTTGTTGCTTGAGGAAGGTGGCCGTGTCGGTCAGCGCCTGGGTGGTCGGCGCGCCCAGTGCATTGGCCTGGTCGGCGGCCAGCGGGTAGACGTTGCCCTGCAGCAGTACCGGGATGTCGGCAGGCTTGGCGCCCGACAGTTTGGCCAGCTTGCTCACGTTGTCGGGGTTGGCCAGCCAGGCTTGCGGGTTCTTGCGGTAGTCGGCGTAGGCATCGAGGGTGACCTTGGCAAAGGCCTTCACCACGTCCGGGTGCTTGGCGGCGAAGTCCTTGCGTACGATCCAGGCGTCGAAGGTCGGTGCGCCTTTCTCGGCCAGCTCGCCGGAGGTGATCAGCACCTTGCCGTTTTCCTTGGCCACGCCCAGGGCGGGGTCCCAGACATAGGTAGCGTCGATGTCGCCGCGCTTCCACGCGGCAATGATCGCCGGTGGCGCCAGGTTGAGGATCTGCACCTTGGACGGGTCGATGTTCCAGCTTTTCAGTGCGGCCAGCAGGCTGTAGTGACCGGTGGAGACGAACGGCACGGCGACTTTCTTGCCGACCAGGTCTTGCGGATTCTTGATGCTGTCGCGGGCGACAAGTGCTTCACCGGCGCCAATCTGCGTGGCGATCAGGAACGTCTCGACCGGCAGCTTGCGGGTTGCGGCAGCGGCCAGCGGGCTGGAGCCTAGATAGCCGATCTGCACATCGCCGCTGGCTACGGCGGTGATCACGTCGGCGCCGTTGTCGAATTTGCGCCAGTCGATACTGGCCTTGCTGGCTTTTTCGTAGTCGCCATCGGCCTGAGCCACCTTGGCTGGGTCGACAGTGGTCTGGTAGGCCACGGTCAGGTCGGCAGCCTGGGCCAACCAGCTGGCGCTGGCGAGGGTCAGGGCGGCGAACAGGCGCAGCGGAGCGTGCGGGATCATGGTGAACCTCTCGTCAGGCAATCGATGTGATGGATGACGAGAAGGCTAAGTGATCTAAGAAAGCTAAAATAAATAACTTTTTGGCATTAGCTTAGGAGCCAATTGCTTTAACCGCTACGCGGTCCCTGTAGGAGCGGCCTTAGCCGGGGAGGGTGGTGATTTGGCTCAATGGCGAAACCCGAGAAGGCTGCTAGGATTTTTCGTCCCGATAGAACAATACGGAATTAGGTTATGAGCAAACGTTTGCAAATAACCTTATGTTATTAAAAGTTTGGCGATGCTAACGAATGGCAGTAACAGTTCCTAACATATTCCTTAAAAATCTTACCAATTCATAAAACAGTCATTTTGGATTTATAGGATTGTCATTATCCTGTAGCGCAGGTGGCGTCTTAGACCAAAGTCGCGAAACGTTTAGAAACGATTGACTTTCCGGTCACGCTTTGGGACTAAATCGCCAATCCACGGTGAGCGGGGCAGCAGATCCCGCCGCCAGAGATACACAAGAATTAGAACGTAGAGGAGCAAAACATGTACAAGTCCAGCCTGGCCCTGGCCGTGGCACTGGGGGTTCTCGCCCAACAAGCAGGCGCTGCCGGTTTCGTCGAAGACAGCAAGCTGTCGCTCAGCTCGCGCACCATGTACTTCAACGATGACAACCGCGAAGGCGGTATCGACCAGAAAGAAAGCGGTCAGGGCTTCAAGCTCGACTACCTGTCTGGCTTCACCGAAGGCACCGTAGGTTTTGGTGTTGACGTTCAAGCGCTTTGGGGCATTCACCTGGATGGTGGCCGTGGTAGCCGTCCAGATGCCAACAACACCTTCTTCCCAAGCGACTCCGATGGTTCGGCAGTCCACGACTGGGCACGCATTGGAGGCAACGCCAAGGCTCGCTTCTCTAAGACCGAGGTTCACTACGGCAGTGCCCTGGCGCCTATGCTGCCGATTCTGGTCTCCAACGATGGTCGTCTGCTGCCGCAGACGTTCGAGGGCGGCACCCTTCAGTCGAAGGAAATCGACAACCTGACCATTAACGCAGGTCAACTGACCCACGCCATGGGTCGTGCTTCGAGCAACCGTACTGGTCTTTCGGTTTCTGGCGCCTTCCGCGACAGCAACAAGTTCCAGTTCGCCGGTGGTGACTACAAGCTCACCCCAGACCTGACCCTGCAGTACTACTACTCGAATCTGGAAGACTTCTACAAGCAGCACTTCCTGGGTGCCACTCACGTCTTCAAGATTGCTGACAACCAGTCGTTCAAGACTGACCTGCGCTACTTCGATAGCCGCAGCGACGGGAAGAATGGCGAGACCGGTTACGCCTTCGACAACAACGGTGGCTATGCGAAGAACGCAGGCGAGGTCGACAACAAGACCTGGAGCGCCATGTTCACCTACACCTTGGGTGGCCACGCGCTGATGGTCGGTCACCAGCAAGTGGGTGACGATGGTGGTTTCGTCTGGCTGAACCAAGGTAGTGTCCGCAAGGACGGCGCCACTTCTTCGCTGGAAGGCAATGGCGGCTCGAGCTTCTACCTGTTCACCGACAGCATGATCAACCAGTTCGCCCGCGCCGGTGAGAACACCACCTTCGGTCAATATTCCTATGACTTCGCGGCACTGGGCGTTCCGGGCCTGAAGGCTTCGGTGGCCTACTTGCGTGGTGACGATATCCGCAACAAGTCGGGCGACGGCAGCTACAACGAATGGGAACGTGACGCACGTGTCGACTACACCCTTCAGCAAGGCGCCCTCAAAGGCCTGGGCTTCAGCCTGCGTCAAGGCGTCTACCGTGGTAGCGGTGAAAGCTCCGCGGACAAAGACCAGACTCGCTTTATCGTGAACTACACTTACAACTTCCTGTAAGCCGTAGCTGAACAAGAAGCCTCGCCTAGAGCGAGGCTTTTTTGTGTCTGCAATTTCGTATGCTTAATAGTTATAAATAAATCAGTATTTATTCTTTTTATTTTTAATCGAAAGCAGGCACATTGAACCCACACGGTACAGAACCCAGCACAGGAGCCGCAGCCCATGAGCCTAAAACTCGGCGATATCGCCCCCGATTTCGAACAGGATTCCAGCGAAGGCAAGATCCGCTTCCACGAGTGGCTGGGTGACAGTTGGGGGGTGTTGTTCTCCCATCCGGCCGACTTTACTCCGGTGTGCACCACCGAACTGGGCCTGACCGCCAAGCTCAAGGACGACTTCGCCAAGCGCGGGGTCAAGGCCATTGCCCTGTCGGTCGACCCGGTCGACTCGCATCACCGCTGGATCGATGACATCAACGAAACCCAGAACACCGTGGTCAACTTCCCGATAATTGCCGACGCCGACCGCAAGGTGTCCGACCTGTACGACCTGATTCACCCGAATGCCAGCGACACTCTGACCGTGCGCTCGCTGTTCGTCATCGACCCGAACAAGAAGGTGCGCCTGACCATCACCTACCCGGCCAGTACCGGACGTAACTTCAACGAAATCTTGCGGGTGATCGACTCGCTGCAACTGACCGACAACCACAAAGTCGCCACACCAGGTAACTGGCAGGACGGTGACGACGTGGTGATCGTGCCTTCGCTGAAGGACGAGGAAGAGATCAGGCAGCGCTTCCCCAAAGGTTACCGGGCGGTCAAACCCTATCTGCGGCTGACCCCGCAACCCAACCGTTAAAGGATTCCTCGTTGCATTGCTCTTAGCCATAGCAGGGATTTTCGGGCCGTTTCGACGGCCCTTTTTTATGCCTGCTGAAACCGTGTTGGCTTCTTCGCGGGTAAACCCGCTCCCACAGGGATAGCGCAAGTCTCAGGCCTTGTGCGGTCCCTGTGGGAGCGGGTTTACCCGCGAAAGGGCCAAAGCAGGATATTGATAAAATGGAATAAATAAATGAAAAAATATGATTTCTAGATATATGCGGCGACTGTTAATGTCACCTCCAGTATCTGAGCGGCCCAACCCGCTTCGCCACCTTACTCGCCCGACAACGAGGCAAGCAGGTGCAACCCGAACCCACTCGCACAGGAGAGCGCCATGCGCACAGTCTTCTTGCGTCGCGGTCTGGTCGCCCTGTTTGCGGCGGCTGTGTCCTTCGGCGCCATCACCCAAGCCCAGGCCGAGAGCCTGCGTATCGGTTACCAGAAATACGGCACCCTGGTGCTGCTCAAGGCCAAGGGGACGCTGGAAAAGCGCCTGGCCGAGCAGGGCGTGCAGGTGCAATGGACCGAGTTCCCTGGCGGCCCGCAGCTGCTTGAAGGGCTGAACGTCGGCTCCATCGATTTTGGCGTCACCGGCGAAACCCCACCGGTATTCGCCCAGGCCGCCGGTGCCGACCTGCTGTACGTCGCCTATGAGCCGCCAGCGCCGCACAGCGAGGCGATCCTGGTGCCGAAGGGCTCGCCGATCCAGTCGGTCAAAGACCTCAAGGGCAAGAAAGTCGCCCTCAACAAAGGCTCCAACGTTCACTACCTGCTGGTTCGCGCCCTGGAAGACGCAGGCCTGAAATACAGCGACATCCAGCCGGTGTACCTGCCCCCGGCCGATGCCCGCGCGGCCTTCGAGCGTGGCAGCGTGGATGCCTGGGTGATCTGGGACCCGTACCAGGCTGCCGCCGAGAAACAGCTGCAGGCTCATACCCTGCGCGACGGCAAGGGCCTGGTCGACAACCATCAGTTCTACCTGGCCACCCGCAACTACGCGACCCAGCACCCGGCGGTGATCAACACCCTGATCGAAGAAGTGCGCGCCGTGGGTGAATGGTCCCGGGCCAACCCGCAGGAAGTAACCGACCAGGTCGCGCCGCTGCTCGGCCTGCCCACCGACATCACCCTGACCTCGGTCAAGCGCCAGGGCTACGGTGCCGCGCCGCTCACCGCCGACGTGGTGGCCGCGCAGCAGAAGATTGCCGACACGTTCCAGGCGCTGAAGCTGATTCCCAAGCCGCTGAGCATCAAGGACGTGATCTGGACACCCCCGGCCAAGGTCGCCAGTGCGCCTTGATTGATTCGCCTGCGCCGGGGCGCCGCCCTGGCTGAGCCCCCCTTGAGGAGACAACTCCAATGAGCCTTAACATTTTCTGGTTCCTCCCTACCCATGGTGACGGCAAGTACCTGGGCACTTCCGAGGGCGCCCGCGCCGTCGACCACGGCTACCTGCAGCAGATCGCCCAGGCAGCCGACCGGCTCGGCTTTGGTGGTGTGCTGATCCCTACCGGGCGTTCCTGCGAGGACTCCTGGCTGGTCGCGGCATCGCTGATCCCGGTGACCCAGCGCCTGAAATTCCTGGTCGCCCTGCGCCCCGGGATCATTTCGCCGACCGTGGCGGCACGCCAGGCAGCAACCCTTGATCGCCTGTCCAACGGCCGCGCGCTGTTCAACCTGGTGACCGGTGGCGACCCGGACGAGCTGGCTGGTGACGGCCTGCACCTGAACCATCGGGAACGTTATGAAGCCTCTGTCGAGTTCACCCGCATCTGGCGCAAGGTGCTGGAAGGCGAGGTGGTCGACTATGACGGCAAGCACATCCAGGTGAAGGGCGCCAAACTGCTTTACCCGCCGATCCAGCAACCACGCCCGCCACTGTATTTCGGTGGTTCCTCCGAAGCCGCGCAGGACCTGGCCGCCGAGCAGGTCGAGCTGTACCTGACCTGGGGCGAGCCACCGGCAGCCGTTGCCGAGAAAATCGCCCAGGTGCGTGAAAAGGCTGCCGCCCAAGGCCGCGAAGTTCGCTTCGGCATCCGCCTGCACGTGATCGTGCGGGAAACCAACGAAGAAGCCTGGGCCGCTGCCGACAAGCTGATCTCGCACCTGGACGACGACACCATCGCTCGCGCCCAGGCCTCGCTGGCACGCTTCGACTCAGTCGGCCAGCAACGCATGGCCGCCTTGCACAACGGCAACCGTGACAATCTGGAAGTCAGCCCCAACCTGTGGGCCGGTGTTGGCCTGGTGCGTGGTGGTGCAGGTACCGCACTGGTGGGGGATGGCCCGACCGTCGCGGCAAGGGTCAAGGAATACGCCGAGCTGGGCATCGATACCTTCATCTTCTCCGGCTACCCGCACTTGGAAGAGTCGTACCGGGTGGCCGAGCTGCTGTTCCCGCACCTGGATGTGCAGCGCCCGGAGCAAGCCAGGACCGGCGGTTATGTGAGCCCGTTTGGCGAAATGGTAGCCAACGACATCCTGCCCAAGTCTGTCGCACAAAGCTGAGGGCCAGGCCATGAGTCGTGCAACTTCCAACAACCTTGGCCAGCGCCTGGCGCCATGGGCGCTGCCGGTACTGCTGCTGGCTGCCTGGCAACTGGCGGTCAGCGCCGGCTGGCTGTCGACGCGCATCCTGCCCGCACCCAGCGCCGTGGTCAGCGCCGGCGTCGAGCTGCTGCGCAGTGGCGAGATCTGGACCCACCTGGCCATCAGTGGCTGGCGTGCCGGGCTGGGCTTCGTGATTGGTGGCAGCATCGGCCTGGTGCTGGGTTTCATCACCGGCCTGTCGAACTGGGGCGAGCGCCTGCTCGACAGCTCGGTACAGATGATTCGCAACGTGCCACACCTGGCGCTGATCCCGCTGGTGATCCTGTGGTTCGGTATCGACGAATCGGCAAAGATCTTCCTGGTCGCGTTGGGTACGTTGTTCCCGATCTACCTGAACACCTACCACGGCATCCGCAATGTCGACCCGGCGCTGGTGGAAATGGCGCGTAGCTATGGCCTGTCCGGCTTCAGCCTGTTCCGCCAGGTGATCCTGCCGGGCGCGTTGCCTTCGATCCTGGTAGGCGTGCGCTTTGCCCTGGGCTTCATGTGGCTGACCCTGATCGTTGCCGAAACCATTTCGGCCAATGCCGGCATCGGTTACCTGGCGATGAATGCCCGTGAGTTCCTGCAGACCGACGTGGTGGTGCTGGCCATTGTCCTGTATGCCGTGCTCGGCAAGCTCGCCGACCTCGCCGCCCGCGGCCTGGAACGTGTGTGGCTGCGCTGGCACCCGGCCTATCAAGTGGCGAAGAAGGAGGGGGCATGACTGTACTCAAGGAACAGCCGCCGCGCCTGCTGCGTGGCATCCCGCTGGCTTCCAGCGGCCTGCGCAAGACCTTTGGCCAGCGCGAAGTGCTGAAGGGCATCGAGCTGCACATTCCGGCCGGCCAGTTCGTCGCCATCGTCGGCCGCAGCGGCTGCGGCAAGAGCACCTTGCTGCGCCTGCTGGCTGGCCTCGACCAGCCCACTGCAGGCCAGTTGCTGGCCGGTGCCGCACCGCTGGAACAAGCCCGCGAAGAGACCCGCCTGATGTTCCAGGACGCGCGCCTGCTGCCCTGGAAGAAGGTGATCGACAACGTTGGCCTGGGCCTGTCTGGCGACTGGCGCCCGCGTGCGCTGGAAGCTTTGGAGTCAGTTGGCCTGGCCGACCGTGCCAATGAATGGCCGGCTGCGCTCTCGGGTGGCCAGAAGCAGCGCGTCGCCCTGGCCCGGGCGCTGATCCACCAGCCGCGCCTGCTGCTGCTGGACGAGCCGCTCGGTGCGCTGGACGCCTTGACCCGTATCGAGATGCAGCAACTGATCGAACGCCTGTGGCGTCAGCACGGCTTCACCGTGTTGCTGGTTACCCACGATGTCAGCGAGGCAGTCGCCGTGGCTGACCGGGTGATCCTGATCGAGGACGGCGAGGTTGGGCTCGACCTTACTGTCGACCTGGCACGGCCTCGGGCGCGTGGTTCGCACCGCCTGGCCGCGCTGGAAAGCGAAGTGCTCAACCGTGTTCTGTCGGCCCCGGGCGCTGCGCCCGAGCCGGATCCTGTAGCCCCTTTGCCCACGCAGTTGCGTTGGGCGCACTGAATGACTCACTCACCAGACTGAAGCCATAGAGAAGGAATCAAATCATGACCATCAAAGCCATCAACGTTCGCAACCAGTTCAAAGGCACCGTGAAGGAAATCCTCGAAGGCCCGGTACTGTCGGAAATCGACGTGCAGACTGTCTCGGGCATCGTCACTTCGGTCATCACCACCCGCTCCGTGCGTGAGCTGGAATTGCAGGTGGGGAGTGAAGTGATTGCTTTCGTGAAATCGACTGAAGTGTCCATTGCCAAGCTGTAAGCATTCACCACCCGGGCTGCTTGGCAGCCCAGGTGGTGATGCAGCATCAACTGGTCGGACGCAGGTTGCCGAATAGCTTGTTGGCTTGCGTCTCGCTCATGCTGCCTCGCCACGCGCCGTCGCCCAGGTCGCGTTCACTTGCCAGTTTCAAGTGGCCGGCTTCCAGGCGTGTGAAGCCTTGCGTCGGTTTCTGCCGAAAATGGAAGTGGGCATACCACAGTGCTTGCTGGGTTCCTGCTTCATTGATGCGATATTCCTCCAGGTATTCGACAGGGTTGCCCTTGCGGTCCACCTTCGGTTTCAAGGTACGCGACCAGACAATCTCCACTGCTTTCTCTTCAAGTAGGTATTCCAGGTAGCCGACGGTAGGCTTGCTGGTCGCTTTGCTCTGGGCGATGCGCAGTTGGCGGCCAAATGTCTGCATTTGCTCTGCGGCGGTTTCCAGCCTCTGCGTCAGTGCGCTTTGCTCAGCGGTCATCGCGCTGCCTGCTTTCTGGCGAATCCTGTCGGCTATGAAGCGCAGTTGCTGTGCGTGCGCTTGGGCGATGTCTTCCAGATCAACGGGCACTGCTTGCGGTGTCTGGTACTGGCGCAGCCTGGCCTGCTGCCTTGGGATATCGTCCAGGCGGGCAGACGCGGTTTCCATCAGGTTCGACATTGTCTGTGTGGGTGCCGCGCGTTCTGGCGCGGCCAATTGCCATTGGCCTTCCTCGTTCCTGATATAGACGGTATGGGAGGTATCGGAGTTGGGCTGGTTGATACGCATGCGTGTCCGCCCTTGCTCGACGAACTCATTGCCGATCAGTGGCCCCTCCACCGTCTCGAACAAACGCGGTCGGCTTGCGCCACGGCCGGGTTGGGGAGCAGGGCGTTGCCGGGCTGCATTGGCCTTGCCCAGGATTTTCTCGATCTCATCGACAAGCTGGCGCAGGAGCTGGCGGAACGCTTGGGTTTCATTGGGCGACAGCAAGTCCTGGAAGTTGTCCTCCCACGCGGTGACATGGCTCAGGAAGCGAGCGTAGTGGCTTTGCGCACTGGTCAGAAAACTGCGCTCCTGGGCCCGGGTAAGGCTGGCATTGGGCATCTGCAGGTGGCTGTAGAGGGTGCTACGCAATGCAACACCTTGTTCATGGAAGTGCACCATGAATGCACCCATCTGTGGATGTTCGACGGCGCTTGCATTGAACAGCGTCGTCGAGAGGACGGATGCCCGAACGAGTTGTGCATTGGCCACGTCAAGCGTCAAACCCGTGCCTTCTACTTTCCTCAGGTAATCGGTCAGTGCCTTGCCCTGCAAGACATTGCGCCTGGCGTGATGACGAATGGCCAAGCGTTCTACCTCGAGCAAGGTAGCGATCATTTCCCTGTTTGCCATCAGCGAGTCTTGTGTCAGGCGCCTTACCAATGCGGTGGGGGCCGTGGTCCCGGGCAGGGCCTGGATTGCATTGACTGCGAGCCTTACCTGATCTGTGGCCATGGCAAAACGGTCGGCCACCAGGTGCATATCGAGAACGCTCATTTCGCTGATGTTCTCCTCACACAGTGAAGTGAACCTGGTGTAATCCGCCCTGCTCAGCGTTGCTCGGTGCTCCCTGAGACGCGCAATGCTGCGCGCGTTGAACTCGATATTCTGGTTGAGTTCATCGCTCAGTTGGTTGCGTGCGTTGACGATTGTTGCCTTTTGCGAATTGGTCAGTTCTACCCCTTCGGCGGCCTGTCGTTTGGCTGTTTGGTAGGCCGCCTGTTTGGTACGCATGCGTGTGACGATGCGTTTCAGTTCGTCGTTTATGTCATGTGCGAGCTCCATGCCGGTCAGCCGTGGGGGCTGTCGACGAAGCACCATGCGCCAGTAGGCAACGCCATGGTTGTAGAGGGTCGTGAGTGCACCACCGCCACCCGCAAGGCCGTTGTCGACCAGAAGACCGCTCAGCCTGCCAGGGGTTTCCCATATCCCCTGATCACTCAGCCGCACTGCTTGACGGTAGGAACGGGTGCCCTGGGGTTCGAGCCTCCAGGTAGCGTGTGTCGGATCCCACTCGACGGCGTGCCATACGTTATTTCGCGCAATGTACTGTTGCCGGGTTTCCACATGTTGGAATACCCCCATGCCTTGCGGGTGCGTTGAGCGCACCATTGGGCCTGCGGGCAACTCCACCTCATAACCGGCGAATGGGTTGGGCGGCATCTTGCGAATCCCGGCCACAGGTCGAAGGGGGTCATGACGTTGGCGTTGCAGGGTCAGCTGGCGTGCTGCCGTCGCAGGCCCAGCGGGGGTGGCGGCCAGCGGCGCTAGCGTGAGGACGGCATCGGTCAATGACTGTAGCAGGCTGGTCAGGTGTTGAAGGCCCTCTTCCACATTGCCTGCCGCAAAGGCTCTGACGGCGGCGTTCGCCACCTGCCAGCCATCGTATAGCGCGATGGCCGTGCCCACGCCAGGCAAGAAGCAAAGTGCCAGTTTCAGCCCCATGAAGAAATGATGATCGAAGGTGTCGGCTGCCGTTAGCGCCAGGTCGGCCTGGCTGCGTGAGGTGGTGCGGTGTTTGCGGATTCGCTCGCCCATGTCCAGGTGAGACTCATGCGCCGACAAGGATTCGGAGCGCGCCGAACCGATACCGATGAAGCCGCTGAAGTTCTTTTGCAGTGCAGTCTTGATGTAGCTCTCATGGTGGTCCGGGTCGCCAGACTGGGCCTGGGCAGCCAGAAAGCGGGCCATCTTGTCGTCCAGCGCCATGTTTTGCAGGGCCTGGCAGGCATCGGCGGGGCTTGTGTACTGGCTGATGACGTTGCCATTGGGCGCATCCGGTATATACAGCAGTACAGGGCCTGTCGAACCCTTTATGACATAGATGGCTGAAAGCCCAACACTGTCGCTTGAGCCGTCTGCTGCCTCGCCAGGCCTGAGCAGTATCGAATGATAGGCGATCGTTCTGGCTGCCGCGGTATCGGCCTGTTCCTGGCAAAATTGCTCCAGCAGTTGTTGGCCATTGGCGTCAAGGCTGGTCGGCCTGGACAGCACCAGCAGTCGCAGACGATCCTGGTAAGGGGTACGGAGGGTTTCCTGGCGCCACTGCACCTGCCAGGGCGACTCCTGCGTAAACCCCTGGTACGCATTGATGATGCGTTTTTCATAGCTGCCCGCGATGTCCAGTTGCTCGATCAGTTTGACAATGTAGGCCGGGGTAACGGTTTTTTGCAGCAAGGGGCTGGCTGCCGGCTCGAATTTGATCGTGGCATTGCCCAACCGCAGGCGCAGTTCGCCATCCAGTGCCCAAAGCATGAATGCCTCCAGGGCAACGTCACTACGCGTTTCGCTGAATACTGCTACCTCTCTTGCTCCGGCCCCGCCCGTTGCCGATTGGCCGGTCACAATTTTTTTCATGGTGACGCTGTCGGCGATGTCGAGGGTAATTTGCGGTATTTTCTGCAGGTTGAATTCGCTGTGCAGGTGTTGATGCAACTTGAACCGCGCGAATTCCTGGCGCGGTGGCAGGCTCAGTTTGAGCAACTCGCCCGAGGCCTGTAGGGAACGTTCCAGGGTGCCTATCTGGATGGCAAGTTCGGTCAGCTGTTCTGTGCCAAGGTGTCGCATTGGTGTCAGTTGCGTCTGGATATGGCTGCTGCGGTTCTGTTCCGCGAAACGTGCCAGAGCACGCGCCCTGGCGCGGTTTTCACTTATGCACAGGCGCTGCCTGGTTTGTTCCCGAGTAGCACTGGCAGGGAGCGCGCTGATGATGGACTGTACGCAGTGCTGCATGAAATGCGTGAGAATTGGCGGGTGCTTGAGCGTTACCACTGGCGAGTTGGCCAGCACCTCGAAAAGCTGTGAGGTGTCGGTTGGCAGGGCACATTCCAGCAGTGCGTCGGGCCATGCGCCATGGAGGGTCGCCAGCAGGCGTCTGGTGAGCTCGGCCTCGTTCCTGAAGGCCATGAGACCGCCACGTTGGCCCGGCCTGTACAGCAGTACCGTGTCATCCTGGGTTACGTCGTCTTCCTTGAGGGTGGCACGGAATGTCATGTAGCCGCACAGCTGCCACGTGTGGTCGGCGGCGACCAGTTCCAGGGTGCAGGCCTGTACATGGCGTTGCAGGCCAGGTACAGGCCTGTCGATGAGCTGTTCGACCCAGTCCAGATGGGTGGCTGACAGGTCGCCTAGCGTATTCTGCAAGCGTGCTTCCTTAAGCAATGCCTGGCACAACCCCTGACTGATCTGTTCTGCCCGGGTTCGTTCACCGCTGTTTGCCTGCAGGTCGGTGTTCCTCACCTGGTCGGGAAGCTTCAGCAGAAAGGTGTCCATTTTATCCTGCAGCAGTTCCAGCGCTGCCTGGCGGTCTCGCAACAGCGTCACCTTGGCCGAAGAGGGTTCTACTTCCCCATCCAGATACTGTTCCAGCAGTGCAGCCTGGTGCTCGATACGCTGATTGCGCCAGCCTATCGGCGTGTGCTGCTCCAGGCAGGCAAAGTGAACCTCTTCGTCCGCCAGTGCGGTGTCGGCTGCTACCACTTCGTCGATGCTGGCTTCGACTGTGGGAGGCAAGGATTCCCGGATGATCGCGTTTCGTGTGGACTCCCAGTTCTCCAAGTCAGTCCAGTCTAGTGGGCCGGTTTCGCTTTGCTTGCTGGCCTGCAGCAGATGGTGGTCGGAAATCTCCTGGAATTGCAGCAGATTTTCCGCGATTAACGCTTTGAAGCCATCCTCATGAATCCTCGTGACGATGACGTTGTCGCGCGTGCCTGTGGTAATCGGCGACCGTGGGTCCGACCAGAACCAGAAGCGATTCAGGAAGATCCATTCGCGCATGCTTTCAAGGCTAGTGAACGCCAGGACAGTGTTCTGGGCGCTCGGCATGTAGACCAACCAGCTTGTATCGTTGGTTTGGGGGCCGATCAATAGTGCTGACGTGCTGGTAAGCCGGTTTCCGGTTGGAAGGCGCCATTCCACCTGGGCATGACGCAGTTCGGTCTGTTTACCTTGCAGCCAGTTTTTGCTGCCCAGCTTGCCGATACCAAATGCAATATCCAGGCTGCTGGAGAAGTGTTGGTATAACAGGTCGCTTGCGTGATTTTGCCGCGAGACCGCAGTCCCCGGCATTCGCCCCTTCCAGTAGTCGCTATAAGCGCGCAGTTTTGCAGCGTTCACAATCGGCGTGAGGTCGGTTGTCCAATCTGCGACTGTCCATTCGGCGTGTGCCGGCGATTGGTCGAAACCCCATGTGGACCAATCGGAAAAGGAGTTGGCGAACACCGGGCTAGCCAGCAGGCGAGCGGCGAAGGTCAGCATGGTTACTTGACTATCGCCATCGAGCAGGCCGCAAGTGTCGGGGTTTACCTGTAGGTGGGTTTGCAACGTGCTGCGCACAGTCTGGCGCAAGGTGGGGGCTTGGCTTAACAGGCTTCGCAGTTGCTCGGTGCTATGCTTTTGCGTTTGCCGAGCGGCCACGAGTAGATTGCTTTTGCCGGCCAATTGGTGGCCGATGATGGCCGAATCGGCGAGAGGCAGTGCCTTGACGATGTCGGAATGGCTGCTTTCTGATGAGGGCATGAACAATGATCTCTTTGAGGATGCGCGTGCGCTGAAGCCTCATTGGAAAGATCGTAGGGTTCTGCCGGGCGGTAGATATTTATCGGCTCAGCTGGAACTGCGCTTAGGCAGGAAAGGCGGCAGGTAGAGCGACATATATGCCTCGAACACGCGCATTCCTTCTTCTGCCATGCGGGGCGTAATCTGTTCGAACAGCTGCATCGAGCGGGCATAGACACGGTCGCTCAGTTCCATGGCCAGGGCAAAGACATCCACATCGCTCGGCATTGTCGGTAGCTGGAAATGCCGATCGAACAGGCTATGCATCAGCCCGCCCAGTTCCATATCGTGCTGGCGGTCGGCCTGCACCACCTCGCTCAACCCATGCTGGGCGAGGATCAACTGACGCGCCGCGGCATCCTCGTTGTAGATATCGAGCATGCGCTGTTCAATCAGCCGCGACAGTTGATGCCAGGTGGTGAATGCACGGCTGTCGATCGGCGCACTCAGGGCCTCGCGAAACGCCCGGTGCACATCGGCCGTCAACGCCTCCAGCAACGCCGGCACGCTGGCGAAGAAGTGGTATACCGAGGACGGTGGAATCTGTGCGCGCTCGGCCACGCTGTAGATCGACAGTGCGGCCACCCCTTGGTCGGTCAGCAGCTCGCGGGCAGCTGCCAGGATCGCCTCGATCCTGGCCTGGCTGCTGGCGCGCGGCTTGCGCGGGGTGGCAGTGCGGTTCATCAGTTGCTGATCGCCAGGATGCTGGCCTGGTAGGCGCCGACGAACAGGTCGAAGTCACCGACTTCCTGCTGTTCCAGGCGCGACTGTTCGGCCAGCGACTCGCGAGCCAGGGTTTCGAAGGCTTGCTGACGTTCGGCGGGCAGTGGTTGCTCGCGGAAGGTTTCGGCGTGTATGCGGCTCTGGCGCAGGGCGAACTTGACGAAGCTTTCATCATGCTCGGTCATGCGCGCCAGCACCTGGGCCGATGGGGTCAGCGAGGCGTCGTCGACTTTGGCCTGCTGAGCATCCAGGGCCTTGTCGTGTTCTGCGCCGCCTTGCGCCTGGTCGAGCAGCTTGGCCAGTGGCCGGATACGCTCGATCAGCTCGCTGGCCCAGTCCTTCAGGCCGATCGGCTGGCCATTGCGGCGCAGTTCCAGGCCCGGGCGACGGCCCTCCTTGACCACGGTCAGGAAGTTGCTGGTGCACTGGCCGCATTCGCCGTTGTCCAGTTGCGGGCTGTCTTCCAGCGCGCAGAACAGCAGGAATGCGTCGAGGAAGCGCGCCTCGGTCAGGTCGATGCCCACCGGCAGGAACGGGTTGATGTCCAGGCAGCGCACTTCCACATACTGCACGCCACGCGAGGTCAGGGCCTGGATCGGCCGCTCGCCGGTGTAGGTGACGCGCTTGGGGCGAATGTTCGAGTAGTACTCGTTCTCGATCTGCAGGATGTTGGTGTTCAGCTGTACCCACTCACCATCCACGTGCGTGCCGACTTCAACGTAGGGCGGGTAGGGCGTGCCCACCGCCTTGCGCAGGCTGTCGGTGTAGCTGGCCAGGTTGTTGTAGCACGGCGTGAGGCCAGCCTGGGCATTGCTCTGGTAGCCCAGGTCGCTCATGCGCAGGCTGGTGGCGTAGGGCAGGTACAGGGTTTCGGCGTCCAGCTCCTCAAGCTGGTGCGGGCGGCCACGGAGGAAGCCTTTGTCCAGGGCCGGCGAAGCGCCGAACAGGTACATCAGCAACCAGCTGTAGCGGCGGAAATTGCGGATCAGCGCGATATAGGCTGACGACTGGTAGTCGCGGTCGCTCTCGCTGCCGCCTTCGGCGGCGCGCAGCAGCGGCCACAGCGCTTCGGGCAGCGAGAAATTGTAATGGATACCGGCGATGCACTGCATGGTGCGGCCGTAGCGCAGGGCCAGGCCCTTGCGGTAGACGTGCTTGAGCTTGCCGATGTTCGAGCTGCCGTACTCGGCGATCGGGATGTCCTCCTCGGCTGGCAGCGTGCAGGGCATCGATGGGCTCCACAGGTATTCGTTGCCCAGCTTGCTGTAGACGAAACGGTGGGTCTCTTCGAGGCTCTCCAGCACCTTGGCCGGGTCGGGCAGGGCTGGGGTGATGAACTCCAGCAGCGACTCGGAATAATCGGTGGTGATCTGCTCGTTGGTCAGCGCCGATCCCAGGGCTTGCGGATGCGGGGTCTGGGCCAGGCGACCTTCGTCGGTCACGCGCAGGCATTCGCGCTCAATACCGTGCAGGCACTGCTTGAGCAGAGGGAGATTGGCGCCGAGCAGGCTCAGGCGGCGGTTGAGGAGGTCGCTCAAGTTGTATTCCTTCACGCGTCAGTCGCCCCAATATGGGGGTAGAGATAACGGTCTACAAGGGTAGGAAGAAAGGAACTGGCGTTGTCGCCTGGTTAACGCGGATCCAGCAGTGCCAGCGCACTGCTGAAAATACCGCAGATACTGCTTGGTGAGCTAGAGAACCGCGAAGGTTCCTTGCGCTTTCGCCACCAGCTTGTCGCCCTGGACTACGTCGGCGTCGACTACCAGGGTGCGCCGCCCTGCGTGAAGCACACGGGCGGTGCACAGCACCTCGCCGTCACTGACGGCGCGCATGTAGTTGATCTTGCATTCGATGGTGACGCTTTGCTGGTCAAAGCCATGGCTGGCCGAGCAGGCCAGGCCCATGGCGATGTCCACCAGGCTGAAGATCGCCCCGCCATGCAGCTTCTGGCCACGGTTGCGCAAGTGTGGCTCGAGCGCCAGGGCTACCTCGGCAACACCTGTTTCCAGGCGTTGCAGGCGGCAGCCGAGGAGCTGGCTGAAGGCGCTTTCGACGTATTCGCGTGGAACCTCCATCACTTCTTTTTCAGTTGCTTGGCGTTGGCGAACAGCGCAGCCATGGCGTTGTTGGCCGGGGCCGCAGTGGCGGTTTCGCGCTGGCGCGGCGCCTGCTGCTGGCGGTTGCCGCTATTGCCACGGTTACCACCGCGGTTGCCATCGACTTTCTCGCCAGGGGTGTCGCTCATGCGCATGGACAGACCGACGCGTTTGCGCGGGATGTCCACTTCCATGACCTTGACCTTGACCACGTCGCCGGCCTTGACCGCTTCACGCGGGTCCTTGACGAATTTCTCCGACAGCGCCGAGATGTGCACCAGGCCATCCTGGTGCACGCCGATGTCGACGAAGGCGCCGAAGTTGGTGACGTTGGTTACCACGCCTTCGAGGATCATGCCCGGTTCCAGGTCCTTGAGGTCTTCGACGCCGTCCTGGAAGGTAGCGGTCTTGAACTCGGGGCGCGGGTCGCGGCCAGGTTTGTCCAGCTCTTGCAGGATGTCGGTGACGGTCGGCAGGCCGAAGGTTTCGTCGGTGAACTTCTTCGGGTCCAGGCGCTTGAGGAAGCTGCTGTCCCCGATCAGCGAGCGAATGTCGCGGTCGGTATCGGCGGCAATACGCTGCACCAGCGGGTAGGCCTCGGGGTGCACTGCGGAGGCGTCCAGCGGGTTGTCACCGTTCATCACGCGCAGGAAGCCGGCGGCCTGTTCGAAGGTTTTCTCACCCAGGCGGCTGACCTTTTTCAGCGCCGCGCGGGTGGCAAACGGGCCGTTGGCATCGCGGTGGGCGACGATGTTCTGCGCCAGAGTGGCGTTGAGCCCGGAGATGCGCGTCAGCAGCGCCACAGAGGCAGTGTTGACGTCCACACCCACGGCGTTCACGCAGTCCTCGACCACGGCGTCCAGGCCTCGCGCCAGTTTCAGCTGGGACACATCGTGTTGGTACTGGCCGACACCGATGGATTTCGGGTCGATCTTCACCAACTCGGCCAGCGGGTCCTGCAGGCGGCGGGCAATCGACACGGCACCACGGATCGACACGTCCAGGTCCGGGAATTCGCGGGCGGCCAGCTCCGATGCGGAATACACCGAAGCGCCGGCCTCGGAGACCATGACTTTGGTGATCTTTAGCGCCGGGTACTTTTTAACCAGTTCTGCCACCAGTTTGTCGCTTTCGCGGCTGGCGGTGCCGTTGCCGATGGCGATCAGCTCCACCGAGTGCTTGGCGCACAGTGCGGCCATGATGGAAATGGTGCGGTCCCAGTCGTTCTTCGGCGCGTGCGGGTAGACTGTGGTGTGGTCCAGCAGCTTGCCGGTGGCGTCGACCACGGCGATCTTGCAGCCGGTGCGCAGGCCCGGGTCGAAGCCCAGTGTGGCGCGTGGGCCGGCCGGGGCGGCCAGCAGCAGGTCGTGCAGGTTGTGGGCGAACACGTTGATCGCCTCGCTTTCAGCGTTATCGCGCAGTTCGCCGAACAGGTCGGTTTCCAGGTGGGTGTACAGCTTGACCTTCCAGGTCCAGCGCACCACCTCGCCCAGCCACTTGTCGGCCGGGCGGCCGCGGTTCTCGATACCGACGTGGTTGCCGATCATCAGCTCGCACGGGTGCAGGGTGCCGGGCAGTTCTTCGCCGACTTTCAGTGAAGCGCTCAGCACGCCTTCGTTACGCCCGCGGAAAATGGCCAGGGCGCGGTGCGACGGGGCGTTGCGCAGCAGTTCGTCGTGGGCGAAGTAGTCGCGGAACTTGGCGCCTTCTTCTTCCTTGCCAGGTACGACGCGGGCGCTCAGCACCGATTCTTGCTTGAGGAAGCTGCGCAGCTTGTCGAGCAGGGCCGCGTCTTCGGCGAAGCGCTCCATGAGGATGTACTTGGCGCCTTCCAGAGCAGCCTTGACGTCGGCCACGCCTTTGTCGGCGTTGACGAAGCGCGCGGCTTCGCTTTCCGGGGCCAGGTCCGGGTCGTTGAACAGGCCGTCGGCCAGCTCGCCGAGGCCGGCTTCCAGGGCGATCTGGCCCTTGGTGCGGCGCTTCTGCTTGTACGGCAGGTACAGGTCTTCGAGGCGGGTCTTGGTGTCGGCCAGCTTGATTTCGCGGGCCAGTTCCGGGGTCAGCTTGCCCTGCTCCTCGATGCTGGCCAGGATGCTGGCACGGCGCTCGTCGAGTTCGCGCAGGTAGCGCAGGCGCTCTTCCAGATGGCGCAGCTGGGTATCGTCCAGGCTACCGGTCACTTCCTTGCGGTAGCGGGCGATGAAGGGCACGGTCGAGCCTTCGTCCAACAGGCCCACGGCCGCCTCGACCTGCTGGGGGCGTACGCCCAGTTCCTCGGCGATACGGCTGTTGATGCTGTCCATGTAAACCACCTGACATTTGTGAATACGGGGGTCGCCTGTGGGCCTGTCGCCCGGCGGCGCTGGATGAAAGCCGCGCATTATACCCATCGCAAACGGCTTGCGGTGATGGCGCCCGGCCAGCCGGAACTGGCGCCGGGGGAAAAATCTGCTAACAATGCTCACGCAACGTGCAGCAATGGCTACGCCATAATGCGCGGCGATATCAGAGGAGTTATTCATGACCGGCACGCCAAACACCGCTGAAGGTGAAAAGATTCTCATCGTCGACGACGACCCGGGGCTGAGCAGCCTGCTGGAACGTTTCTTCACCAGCAAGGGCTACCGTGCCCGCGCGGTGCCCAACACCGAGCAGATGGACCGCCTGCTGCAGCGTGAGGTGTTCAATCTGGTGGTGCTCGACCTGATGCTGCCAGGCGAGGATGGCCTGTCGGCGTGCAAGCGCCTGCGCCAGCAGAACAACCAGATCCCGATCATCATGCTCACTGCCAAGGGCGACGAGCTCAGCCGTATCAAGGGCCTGGAACTGGGCGCCGACGACTACCTGGGCAAGCCGTTCAACCCGGACGAGTTGATGGCTCGGGTAAAGGCCGTGCTGCGCCGCCAGGCACCCAGTGTGCCGGGTGCACCGGGCAGCGAAGACGAGTCGGTCACCTTCGGCGACTACGAGTTGTCGCTGGCCACCCGCGAACTCAAGCGTGGCGACGAAGTGCACATGCTCACTACCGGTGAGTTCGCCGTACTCAAGGCGCTGGTGATGCACGCACGCGAGCCGCTGACTCGCGACAAGCTGATGAACCTGGCCCGTGGCCGCGAATGGGATGCGCTGGAGCGCTCTATCGACGTACAGATCTCGCGCCTGCGCCGCATGATCGAGCCGGACCCGTCCAAGCCGCGTTATATCCAGACCGTCTGGGGCGTGGGTTACGTGTTCGTGCCGGACGGAAACGCCGGTAAATGATGCCGCGCCATCGATGAAAACACCGCTCTGGTTTCCGCAAAGTTTCTTCGCCCGCACCCTGTGGCTGGTGTTGATCGTCGTTCTGTTCTCCAAGGCCTTGACCCTGGTCTATCTGTTGATGAACGAGGACGTGCTGGTCGACCGTCAGTACAGCCACGGTGTGGCGCTGACTCTGCGCGCCTATTGGGCGGCCGACGAAGAAAACCGCGACAAGATCGCCGAAGCGGCAGGCCTTATCCGGGTCACCGGCTCGGGTGTCCCCGAGGGTGAGCGCCACTGGCCCTACAGCGAGATCTACCAACGGCAGATGCAGGCCGAGTTGGGCGAAGACACCGAGGTACGGCTGCGCATTCATGCGCCGCCGGCGTTGTGGGTCAATGCGCCAAGCCTGGGCCCGGGCTGGTTGAAGGTACCGCTGTACCCGCACCCGCTGCGTGGGCAGAAGATCTGGAACGTGCTGGGTTGGTTCCTGGCCATCGGTCTGTTGTCCACCGCCTCGGCCTGGATCTTCGTGCGCCAGCTGAACCAGCCGCTCAAGCGCCTGGTGTTCGCCGCCCGCCAGCTGGGCCAGGGGCGCAGCGTGCGCCTGCCGATCAGTGACACCCCCAGCGAGATGACCGAGGTGTACAAGGCCTTCAACCAGATGGCCGAAGATGTCGAGCAGGCCGGGCGCGAGCGCGAGCTTATGCTGGCCGGGGTTTCCCACGATCTGCGTACACCGCTGACGCGCCTGCGCCTGTCGCTTTCGTTGCTGAACAGCGACAGCGAACTGAGTGAAGACATGGTCCGCGATATCGAGGACATGGACGCGATCCTCGACCAGTTCCTGGCCTTTATCCGCGATGGCCGTGACGAGCCGGTGGAGGAGGTCGACCTGGCCGACCTGGTGCGCGAGGTGGTGGCGCCCTACAACCAGCCGGAAGAACGGGTGCGGCTGTGCCTGGAGCCGATTCCACCGTTCCCGCTGCGCCGGGTTTCGCTCAAGCGCATGCTGGGCAACCTGATCGGTAACGCCCTGCACCACGCTGGCAAGGGGGTCGAGGTGGCCGCCTATGTGTCGGGTGACGAGAGTGCGCCGTATGTGGTGCTGAGCGTGCTGGACCGCGGGACGGGGATCGACGAGTCGGAGCTGGAAACCATCTTCAATCCGTTCATTCGTGGCGATCGCGCACGTGGCGGCAAGGGCACCGGGCTGGGGCTGGCGATCGTCAAGCGGATCGCTGCGCAGCACGGCGGGAATGTGGAGTTGCGCAACCGCTCTGGTGGCGGGATCGAGGCGCGGGTGCGGTTGCCTTTGGGGCTGTTACTGCCGCGTAATGCCGTGTGATTGCCGGGGCCGCTTTGCGGCCCTTTCGCGACACAAGGCCGCTCCTACAAGGAATCGCGTAATCCTGTAGGAGCGGCCTTGTGCCGCGATGGGCTGCGCAGCAGCCCCAAAATCTCAGCCCTTGCCCTTGGTCCGGGTCTGGTTAGGCCCGCCGTTCTTCTCCAGGTGCTCGATGATCATGCCGGCCACGTTCTTGCCGGTAGTCACTTCGATGCCTTCCAGCCCCGGCGACGAGTTCACCTCCATCACCAGTGGCCCATGGTTGGAACGCAGGATATCCACACCCGCCACACTCAAACCCATCACCTTGGCCGCGCGAATGGCGGTCATGCGTTCTTCCGGGGTGATCTTGATCAGGCTGGCCACCCCGCCGCGGTGCAAATTGGAGCGGAATTCTCCTGGCTTGGCCTGGCGCTTCATCGATGCGATGACCTTGTCGCCGACCACGAAGCAGCGTATGTCCGCGCCGCCCGCTTCCTTGATGTACTCCTGCACCATGATGTTCTGCTTCAGCCCCATGAATGCCTCGATCACCGATTCGGCGGCCTTGGTGGTTTCGCACAGCACCACGCCGATGCCCTGTGTACCTTCCAGCACCTTGATCACCAGCGGGGCGCCGTTGACCATCTGGATCAGGTCGGGGATGTCGTCCGGCGAGTGGGCGAAGCCGGTAATCGGCAAGCCGATGCCGCGCCGCGACAGCAGTTGCAGCGAACGTAGCTTGTCGCGGGAGCGGGCAATCGCTACCGACTCGTTGAGTGGATACACACCCATCATCTCGAACTGGCGCAGCACCGCGCATCCGTAGAAGGTCACCGAGGCGCCAATGCGCGGGATCACCGCGTCGAAGCCTTCCAGCGGCTTGCCACGATAGTGGATCTGCGGTTTGTGGCTGGCAATGTTCATGTAGGCCCGCAGGGTATCGATCACCACCATTTCGTGGCCCCGCTGGGTACCGGCTTCGACCAGGCGACGGGTGGAATACAGACGCGGATTGCGCGACAGCACAGCGATCTTCATGCAGCACCTGTGACAGGGGAAAGGGTGGCCGGGAAGGCCGGTTTGTCTTGGACGTATTTCAGGCCAGGGTTAACCACCAGCTGGCCATGGATCAGGGCCTTGGAGCCGAGCAACAGGCGGTAACGCATGTTCTTGCGGCAGGCCAGTGTGAATTCCACCTCCCACACACCATCGCCCAGGGCCAGTGACGTACGGATGACATAGCGGGTCTGGGCCTGGCCGTTGGAGCTCTTGATGGTTTTCATGGTCACCAGCGGTGCCTCGCAGCGGCGGTGGCGCAATTGCACCACCGAGCCCAGGTGTGCGGTGAAGCGGACCCAGGGCTGGCCGTCGCGCTCGAACGGTTCCACCTCGGTGGCGTGCAGGCTGGAGGTGCTGGCGCCGGTGTCGATCTTGGCGCGCAGCCCGGCCACGCCGAGGTCGGGCAGGGCGACCCACTCGCGCAGGCCGATCACAGTCAAATGGTCAAATGTCTTCACGAAACGGACCCTGCGGATGAGGTGGTGAACTGTAAGCACGGCGGGGATTTTTTGCATCCGATCGTTACGGTAGTACAGTTCGATGAAACACAGCGTTCGAGGTAACGGGATGGCACACAAAGCCGAAGACGACGACAAGGTCCGCCTGGACAAATGGCTGTGGGCGGCACGCTTCTACAAGACCCGTGCGCTGGCCAAGGCGGCAATCGAGAGCGGCAAGGTGCATTGCCGGGGCGAGCGTTGCAAGCCGGGCAAGGAGCCGCGGCTGGGTGACGAGTTCGTGCTGCGCACCGGGTTCGACGAGCGCACCGTGGTGGTGAAGGCGCTGTCGGTGGTGCGCCGTGGGGCGCCAGAGGCGCAGATGTTGTACGAAGAGACCGAGGACAGCGTGCGTCGGCGTGAGCAGGCGGCTGAACTGCGCAAGGCCGGGGCGATGGGTGTGACCACCGATGGGCGGCCGACCAAGAAGCAGCGGCGGCAGATTCACCAGTTGCATGGCAGCTTCGAATAGCCGGGGCCGCTTTGCGGCCCTTTCGCGACACAAGGCCGCTCCCACAAGCAGGGCGTTGCCTGAATGCCTTGTGCGGTGCCTGTAGGAGCGGCCTTGTGTCGCGATGGGCTGCGCAGCAGCCCCGTGGTCCTAACGGGTGACGGCCATCCGTCCGACCAGTGGTAATTTGCCCAGCAGGTTGAACAACGGCGCTGTCCAGTGCATCAGCACCGCACTACCCTTGGCCGCCAGCGGTGTGTAGCAGCTCCAGCCCAATGCCAGCACCGCCATCAGCAGCCCGCCGATGTAGTCATCCTGCCCCCAGTGGGCACCGGCCACCAGGCGCGGCAACATGAACAACACCGCTAGCCCCCAGACCACCAGGAACTGCATCAGGCGGCGGCTGAACACGCTCATGAACAGCGCCCAGATCAGCAACACCGAGGCATGGTCCCCCGGGAAACTCTTGCTGGAACGGTCCTTGAGTTCCCAGGCCGCCTCCAGGTTCGGGTAGTAGTCGCTGAGGTGCACCACCTCGTCGAACATCATCGACGGGCTCTTGTGCTGCCAGCCGGCTGCGTCCACCCACTTGGAAAACAGCGCGCGAATCACCACTAAGAGGATTAGCGTGACCAGGAAGCCGAAAAAGGCCTGGCGAACCTGGGTTGCCTTGAACACCCAGTCGCCACGGATAAGCACTGCCAGAAGGATCAGGCCGACGACGATGTCGAACGGGCGCAGGCTGCCGACGGTCCAGATGTAGCGCCAGGTGGTGTTGTCGGCTAGCGGCGCATTCAGGCTGTGGAACAGCCACTCGTCGAAAGTCAGGCACAAGACCTGGCCAATGGGCCATAACCAGAAACACAGTAGAGCGATGGGAAGCAGCGTACAGGCTGCCAATGGCCTCCAGGACCACCTTGCTTGGAACAGTGGTCGATTGTCCATAAAATACCTCTATTGCAAACAGGAATCGGAGCGCGTTGTGAGCGCTCTGTCACGGGGTTCTCGCGCATTTCGACAACCCTTGTAATCATTTTGTCATCATTTCCAGATAGCCAAAACCTATGAGCGACTTGCCTGATACCGATTTCACCCAACGTTTCATCTTCGACGAGCGCGATGTGCGCGGCGAGTGGGTGTCTCTCGATGACAGCTACGCCGCGGTGCTGGCGCGTCATCAGTACCCGCAGCCGGTGCAGGTGCTGCTCGGCGAGCTGATGGCTGCCACCGCCTTGCTGGTGGGGGCGCTGAAGTTCGACGGCCTGCTGATTCTGCAGGCGCGTTCGGAAGGGCCGATCCCGCTGCTGATGGTGGAGTGTTCCGGTGACCGCGACATTCGCGGCATGGCCCGCTACGAAGCGGACCAGATCCCGGCTGATGCCACATTGTCGCAGTTGATGCCTGACGGCCACCTGACCTTGACCATCGACCCGGTCAAGGGCCAGCGTTACCAGGGTACCGTCGACCTCGACGGCGCCGACCTGGCCGAATGCTTCACCAACTACTTTGTCCAGTCGCAGCAGCTGAACACGCGCTTCTGGCTCAACGCCGAAGGCGGCAAGGCCCGTGGCCTGCTGCTGCAGCAACTGCCGCGCGATCGCCAGCCGGACGACGAAGAGCGTGAGGACAGCTGGCAGCACGTGGTGGCCCTGGCCAAGACCCTCAAGCCTGAGGAGTGGGCCGAAGGCAACGAAACCCTGCTGCACCGCCTGTACCATGAAGATGCCGTGCGCCTGTTCGACATCCAGCCGTTGCGCTTCAACTGCAGCTGCTCGCGCGAACGTTCCGGCAATGCGCTGGTCAGTTTGGGCGAGCACGACGCCAAGGCGCTGGTGGAAGAATGCGGCGGGCAGGTGGAGATCGATTGCCAGTTCTGCAACGAGCGCTATTTCTTCGACGCCAGCGATGTGGCGCAACTGTTTGCCGGTGGCGGCACTGACGTAGCCTCAGAAACTCGTCACTGAAACGTTTAACTACAGGACAATCTCCTGTCTAATTGCGCAAAAGCGCAGTTCTGACAGGAGGGGCCTACTTTTTTTGGGCGTTTCTGGCATAATCCGGCCACTTTTTTCGCTGTAGTAGTTTTTTCAAGACAACTACAAAACGTTTGGAGCACTCGGCCTCGGGCCGGATGGGGTATCTCATGACGCAAGCCAACAACACCGTGTACACCGACCTGAGCGTCGATGAGCTGGTAAAAGAAGCGCTGCAACGCGGTGAAGGCGTACTAGCCGATACTGGTGCACTGGTCGTGGAGACTGGTCACCGTACTGGCCGTTCGCCGGCTGACCGTTTCATCGTCGAAGAACCTTCCACTCAGGACGCCATTGCCTGGGGCCCGATCAACCGCAAGTTCCCGGCCGACAAGTTCGATGCCCTGTGGGACCGCGTCGAGGCGTTCAACAACGCCCAGGATCACTTCGTCTCCTACGTCCACGTAGGGGCGGCCGCCGAGCACTACCTGCCGGTGAAGATGACCACCCAGACTGCCTGGCAGAACCTGTTCGGCCGTTGCCTGTTCATCAACCCGGAGCAGTACAACCCGGCTGGCCGTGGCGAGTGGCAGGTCCTCAACGTTGCCAACTTCGTGTGCGAGCCTGAGCGTGACGGCACCAACTCCGATGGTTGCGTGATCATCAACTTCGCCCAGAAGAAAGTGCTGATCGCTGGCATGCGCTACGCCGGCGAAATGAAGAAAGCCATGTTCTCGGTGCAGAACTTCCTGCTGCCGGCTGCCGACGTACTGCCGATGCACTGCGCCGCCAACATCGGCGAAGCAGGCGATGTGACCCTGTTCTTCGGCCTGTCCGGCACCGGCAAGACCACCCTGTCGGCCGACGAAAGCCGTTACCTGATCGGTGACGACGAGCACGGCTGGGGCGAGGGTGTGGTCTTCAACATCGAAGGCGGTTGCTACGCCAAGTGCATCGACTTGTCCGAGAAGAACGAGCCGGTCATCTGGAAAGCCATCAAGCATGGCGCCGTGCTGGAAAACGTCGTTCTCGACGCCAACAAGCACGCCGACTACAGCGATGTCAGCCTGACCCAGAACAGCCGTGCGGCCTACCCGCTGGAGCATGTTGCCAAGCGTTCCGCAGCGAACCTGGGCGGCGAGCCGAACGCAGTCATCTTCCTGACCTGCGACCTGACTGGTGTTCTGCCTCCGGTTTCGATCCTGAACAACGAGCAGGCGGCCTACCACTTCCTGTCTGGCTACACCGCGCTGGTCGGTTCCACCGAAATGGGTTCGGGCAGCGGCATCAAGTCGACCTTCTCCACCTGCTTCGGCGCCCCGTTCTTCCCGCGCCCGGCTGGCGAATACGCCGAGCTGCTGATCAAGCGTATCAAGGGCTTCAACTCGAAGGTCTATCTGGTCAACACCGGCTGGACCGGCGGTGGCTACGGCGTTGGCAAGCGCTTCAGCATCCCGACCACCCGTGCCGTGATCGCGGCGATCCAGAGCGGCGCGCTGGTCGGTGCCGAAACCGAGCACCTGGACATCATCAACCTGGACGTGCCGAAGGCCGTTCCAGGCGTTGAAACCGAGCTGCTCAACCCACGCACCAACTGGGCTGACAAGGCTGCCTACGACGAGGCCGCCAAAGGCCTGGCCAAGCTGTTCATCGAAAACTTCAAGAAGTTCGAAGTTTCCGACGCCATCAAGGCCGCTGGTCCGCAGCTGTAAGCTGAGCCCGCCTGCAACGAGAAAGCCGCCCCTTTGGGCGGCTTTTTTGTTCCTGTGAATTAGCGCGGTCATTGTGGGAGCGGGCAGCGGAAATCCGGTTTTTCTGTTTCACTGTCAGCATCCATTGCGAAGACAAGAGCCAGCCAGATGACCGAATCCCCTCAGCGCACTGCCTTCTCCCACTTCCACCCCATCCTCACCCGCCCTCAGGACAACGACCTGAACGGCCATATCGCCGGGGCCACCGTGCACGGTTTCTTCGAAACCGCCATCCAGGCGTTTCTCGTCGAACAGGCCGAACTGGACCTGCGTGACGGTGAGCTGGCAGCCTTCGTGGTCAGTTCGGCGGCGGATTTCTACGCGCTGCCGGGCTTCCCGGACGTGCTGGAAGTGGGGCTGGGGGTGGCGCGCCTGGCGGGCAGCACGGTGGAATATCGACTGGCCCTGTTCCGCCCGGGGGAGCCGGAGGCGTGTGCGGCAGGCAGGGTGGTGCAGGTGTTCATCGAACGCGCCAGTGGCCGGCCTGTGGCGTTGCCGGCGGCGTTGCAGGTGATCCTGTCTGGCATCCTGCTGGAACAGCAGGCATAAAAAAGCCCCGCGGGCAGGGGCGGGGCTTTTGTTGCCGGGGCAGGGCCCTCAGGCGTTAGTGGCGCCAGTGGCGCTTGTGCTTGCGATGGCCATAATGGTGGCCACGGTCCCAGTGGCGACGGTCGTCGTCATAGCCACGACGGTAGCGGCGGCCATCGTGGTAATCGTCTCTGTCGGCTTCTTTACCCATGTAGTTACCCAGTGCGCCACCGGCGCCACCGCCGGCTGCCGCGCCAATGTAGCTACCGGTAGTGCCGCCCATGGAGCGGCCGACCACGTTGCCGCCCGCGGCGCCCAATGCGCCACCGATGGCTGCCTCACCACGCTGGTGCTTGTTGGCACCGACTGCACTGCCAGCTGCGCCGCCCAGGCCAGCGCCGATCGCGCCGCCTGTGCTACCACCAATGGACTGGCCCACGACAGAGCCCAGTACCCCACCCAATGCGCCGCCAATGCCGGCCTCGGTGGTGCCGCCCGCCATGGCAACGCCGCTGAGCAAGCTGAAAGACAACAACAGTATCGAGGAGTACTTCTTCATCAAGAGAGCCTCATAGGGATGACGAGGCGAATTTGAGCCTAACAAACGCCTCTGGCAACGGAAATCCGACGAGTAACACGACTTGTACACAATTCTCTAACTTACTGTATTTACTATGAAACTTTATCTTTTTTCCGCTGTCTGAGCTTTTTATGACGAAGCCCTGAACCGCTATGGAACAGGGCTTTTTTGATTTTTGCGGGGGGCTTCTGGCCTCTTCGCGGCTAAAGCCGCTCCCACAGGGAGACCACTGCTCTCAGGCCTTGTGGTATCCCTGTGGGAGCGGCTTTAGCCGCGAAGAGGCCGGCGCATTTCTAGAGGATACGCCCGTCGTCCTGCGCACGCTCCAGCTTGATGGCAATGAACTTCGACGTCGGCGTATGGCTGCCATCGCCAATGCTTTCCAGCGGCACCAGCGGATTCACCTCCGGGTAGTAAGCCGCCGCCTGCCCGGCCGGGATATCGAAGGCCAGCAGGGTAAAGCCGTGCACACGGCGCACATGCTCATCTCCCCACAACGACACGATGTCGACCTGCTGCCCCGGCTGGAAGCCCAGGCGGATGATGTCGGCTTCGTTGGCGAACAGCACCTCGCGCTGGCCGCGCACGCCGCGGTAGCGGTCGTCCAGGCCGTAGATGGTAGTGTTGTACTGATCGTGCGAGCGCATCGACTGCATGATCAGGTCCGGCAGCTGGCCGCTGGCACGTACGCGCTCGTCTAGCAGCGTATCGGGCAGCAGGTTGGCCTTGAAGTTGGCGCGGCCAGTGCTGGTCTTCCATTCGCGGCTGGCGGCGCTGTTGCCCAGGTAGAAACCGCCCGGCTCGCGCAGGCGCTGGTTGAAGCCGCTGAAGCCGGCGATGGTGTCGCCGATCAGCTCGCGAATACGATCGTAGTCAGCAACCAGCCAGTGCCAGTCCACGGGCTTCTTGCCCAAGGTGGCGGCGGCGATACCGGCGATGACCGCCGGCTCCGAGCGCATCTGCGTCGACAGTGGCTTCAGCTGGCCATTGGAGGCGTGGACCATGCTGAACGAGTCCTCAACCGTTACCGCCTGTGGCCCGTTGGCCTGCAGGTCGATGTCGGTACGGCCCAGGCACGGCAGGATCAGTGCCTGCCTGCCGTGCACCAGGTGGCTGCGGTTGAGCTTGGTGCTGATGTGCACGGTCAGCTCGCAGTTGCGCAGTGCCTGGGCAGTACGCTCGGTGTCCGGCGTGGCCTGGGCGAAGTTGCCGCCCAGGCCGATGAACACCTTGGCTCGGCCGTCGAGCATGGCGTGGATCGCCTCGACGGTGTTGTGGCCGTTGTGCCGGGGCACGGGGAAACCGAAACGCTGCTCGATGGCGTCCAGCAGGGCCGTCGGCGGGCGCTCGTTGATGCCCATGGTGCGGTCACCCTGCACGTTGCTGTGGCCGCGCACCGGGCACAGGCCGGCGCCTGGCACGCCGATGTTGCCGCGCAGCATCTGCAGGTTGACGATTTCCTGGATGGTCGGCACCGAATGGCGGTGCTGGGTAATGCCCATCGCCCAGCACATGATCACCCGCTTGCCGCGGCAGTACATGCGCGCGGCCAGTTCGATGTCGGCCAGCGCCAGGCCGGACTGGGCCTGGATGTGTTCCCATGAGGTGGCATCCACTACCGTCAGGTAGTCGTCGATGCCATGGCCATGTTCGGCGATGAAGGCGTGATCGAAGATGGCCGGTTCGCCCTTGGCCTGGGCTTCGCGTTCCCATTGCAGGACGAACTTGGCCATGCCGCGCAGCATCGCCATGTCACCGCCCAGGGCCGGGCGGAAGAATGCGGTGTTGGTCGGCCGGTCGCTGTTGGTCAGCATTTCCAGCGGGTTCTGCGGGTGCTGGAAGCGCTCCAGGCCACGCTCTTTGAGCGGGTTGATGCACACTACCTGGGCACCGCGTTTTACCGCATCGCGCAGTGGGTCGAGCATGCGCGGGTGGTTGGTGCCGGGGTTCTGGCCCCAGACGAAAATGGCGTCGGCATGCTCGAAGTCGTCGAAGGTGACGGTGCCCTTGCCGACCCCGACACTTTGCCCCAGGGCCACGCCACTGGCCTCATGGCACATGTTCGAACAGTCGGGGAAGTTGTTGGTGCCGTAGGCTCGCACGAACAACTGGTACAGGTATGCCGCTTCGTTGCTGGCGCGCCCGGAAGTGTAGAACTCGGCCTGGTCAGGGTCGGCCAGCTTGTTCAGCTCGCGGGCGATCAGGGCGAAGGCTGCGTCCCAGCTGATCGGCTGGTAGCGATCGGTGGGTGGGTCGTAGACCATCGGCTCGGTCAGGCGGCCCTGGTACTCCAGCCAGTAGTCGCTCTGCTGCAGTAGCGAAGTGACGCTGTAGCGGGCGAAAAACGCAGCATCGACACGACGCTTGGTCGCCTCCCAGTTCACCGCCTTGGCACCGTTCTCACAAAACTTGACCATGCCGTTTTCCGGCGAGTCGCCCCAGGCGCAGCCGGGGCAATCGAAACCGCCGTTCTGGTTGGTCTTGAGCAAGGCGCGAATGTTTTTCAGCGCGTTGTCGCTGCCAACCCAGGCCTTGGCCACGCTGCGCAGCGCGCCCCAGCCACCGGCGGGACCGTGGTAGGGCTTGTAGCGAGGGGAGGAGGCTGGGGGGGTGTCCGGGAGGTGCTGGTACGAGGTCACGACTGTTACGACTCCGCCGCTGGGCTGTAGACCCGCGGTGCGCTGTGCTTGGGCAGATGGATAAGGTTGAGGTTGTGCTTGCGCGCCCATTGCAGGGCAAGGCCGGTGGGTGCTGACAGGCTGACAAGGGTCTGGATGCCGGCCCGCAACACTTTCTGGATCAGCTCCAGACTGCAGCGGCTGGTGACGATGGCCAGGCCGCCCTGGCTGTCGATGCCTTGGCGCAGCAGGGCGCCGATCAGCTTGTCGAGGGCGTTGTGCCGGCCGATATCTTCGCGGCCGAGCAGCAGTTCGCCGTGGCGGTCCATGAACAGCGCTGCATGCACCGCGCCGCAGTGCTGGCCAAGGGGCTGAAAGGCATCGATGCGTTCACGCAGGCCGACCAGCCATTGTGCCGGTGGCAAGGGTGCGCCAGGCAGTTCGGCCAGCTCTGGCAGTGCCTGCTCCAGCGCTTCGACCCCGCACAGGCCGCAACCACTGGTGCCGGCCAATTGGCGGCGCTGGTTTTTCAGGTTCCAGAACGCACGGCTGGAAATCTCCAGGTCGGCATACATCGCCGAGCCGCTGCCGGAGAGCTTCAGGTCGTAGATTTCCGTGGTGCCTTCGACGATGCCGCTGCCGACACTGAAGCCGACGGCGAAGTCTTCCAGGTCGGTGGGGCTGACCAGCATCACCGCCTGGTTGAGGCCGTTGTAGGCAATGGCCAGGGCCACTTCTTCGGCCAAGGGCGTGCTGTCGCGTCTGGCGTCGCTGAGCTGGATGTAATCGTAGGTGTTGCTGGCGGCGGGCATGGACAAGGGCGATGAGGCCGCGCAGACCGGAGGTTTGCTGTTCATCGGGGGCTATCGGCAGCTTTCTGATAGCACAAGCCTAGGCGGGCGGGCCGGCGGCGTCTAATCGCTAAGGTCTATGCCTTGATAGACCGCGTCGATTGGTCGCATGGGGCGGTAGGAGAAAAGCTGGCCTAGACTGCTGTGTCCGAGGTTTCGTCAACAAGGAGAGCGCTATGAGCTTGTTCAGTTTCGTCAAGGAAGCGGGCGAGAAGTTGATCGACCTGCTGACCCCCGGCAACGCCAATGCCGAAGAGCAGTTGAAGAAACACGTGGAGAGTGTCGGTCTGGGCAATCCGAATATCACGGCCACTGTAGAGGGAGACACGATCACCCTCAAGGGCGAGGTGGCCAGCCAGGAGGAGAAAGAGAAGATCATCCTGGCGGCGGGCAACATCGCTGGCGTGGCCACTGTCGATGACCAGATTACCGTGACCGGGCCGGTGGCCCAGGCGGCGCGGTTCGTGACGGTAGCGAAGGGTGATACGTTGAGTGCCATTTCGAAGCAGGTGTATGGCGACCCCAACAAGTACCAGAAGATCTTCGAGGCCAACAAACCGATGCTCAAGCACCCGGACAAGATCTATCCGGGGCAGGTGTTGCGTATTCCTGAATGATATCTGCAGCCTGTACCGGCCTCTTCGCGGGTAAACCCGCTCCCACAGGGATCGCACACAGTTCAGGCCTGTGGTGATCCTGTGGGAGCGGGTTTACCCGCGAAGAGGCCCGTGCAGGCCTACCAATAATTCCCGGTAGTCCTCGACCGCCGCAAACTCCTCGGTATCCCGCGGCCCTGCCTGGCTATCCGGCTGGCGCACCGCCAGCAGATGCCCCACGCCAAACCGTCGCGCACTGCGCAGAATCGCCAAGGTGTCATCGATGAACAGGCTGCGCCCCGGTTCAAAGCCTATGTCTGCCTGCAAGGCATCCCAGAACTGCGGGCTTTCCTTCGGGTAGCCATAGTCATGCGAGCTGATCAGCCGCTCGAAATACGGCGCCAGCTCCACCCGCTCCAGTTTCAGCGACAGCGAATCCCGGTGCGCATTGGTGATCATCACCACGCGCTTGCCCGCGTCGCGGATCGCTGCCAGGAAGGTGTCGGCATCCGGGCGCAGGGCGATCAGGTCGGCGATTTCCTGTTTCAGTTCGCGGATCGGCAGCCGCAGCTCGCGGCTCCAGAAGTCCAGGCAATACCAGTTCAGCGTACCGGCATTACGCTCGAACAGCGGCTGCAGCTCCATTTCCGCCATGGCCCGGCTTACCCCGTGCAGCTCGGCATAGCGCTGGGGCAGGTGGTCCAGCCAGAAGCGGTTGTCGTAATGCAGGTCGAGCAGGGTGCCGTCCATGTCCAGCAGGACGGTATCGATGGCAGACCAGGGAAGAACAGGCATGGGAAACTCTCGATCAGTCGGCAAGCCACGGTATAGTAACCCGTTCACGCCAAGGAGCCGCCCCATGCGCCAGAAACCCACCGTCCTCAGCCGCGAAATAGTCGCCAGCAGCCGCCTGTTCCGCGTCGAAGCCGTGCAATTGCGCTTTAGCAATGGCAACGAGCGCACCTACGAGCGTCTGGTGGGCCGGGGTAATGGCTATGGCGCGGTGATGATCGTGGCCATGCTCGATGCCGAGCACGCGGTACTGGTGGAGGAATACTGCGGCGGCACCGACGAATACGAGCTGTCGTTGCCCAAGGGCCTGATCGAGCCGGGTGAGGACGTGCTGGCGGCAGCCGACCGGGAGCTCAAGGAAGAAGCCGGTTTTGGCGCGCGCCAGCTGGAGCACCTGACCGAGCTTTCGTTGTCGCCGGGCTACATGAGCCAGAAGATCCAGGTGGTGCTGGCCAGCGACCTGTACGAGGAGCGCCTGGAAGGCGACGAGCCGGAGCCGATGCGGGTCGACAAGGTCAACCTGCGCGAACTCTCGGCCCTGGCCATGCACCCGCAGTTTACCGAGGGGCGTGCCCTGGCGGCGCTGTACCTGGCGCGTGACCTGCTGATTCAGCGGGGGCTGCTGGAAGCATGAACGACCTGCAATTGATGCACGAAGTGGTCAAGCTGGCCCTGTTGGCGGGCCAGGCGATCCTGCCGTTCTGGCGCGCCGATGTGGCCGTGACCAACAAGGCCGACGATTCGCCGGTCACCGCCGCCGACCTGGCGGCGCACCGGGTGATTGCCGATGGCCTGCTGGCGCTGGCGCCGCAAATCCCGGTGCTGTCCGAAGAGGACTGCAACATTCCGTTGGCCGAGCGCCAGGGCTGGAGCCGCTGGTGGCTGGTGGACCCGCTGGACGGCACCAAGGAATTCATCGCCGGCAGCGAGGAGTTCACGGTCAACATCGCCCTGGTCGAAAACGGCGAGGTGGTGTTTGGCGTGGTGTCCATGCCGAGCAACGGGCGCTGCTACTTCGGTGGTCGCGGCTTGGGCGCCTGGCGTGCGGAGGCGGGTGAGGCCGCCCAGGCGATCCAGGTACGCAACGCGCCGCCGGTGGGTGAGCGTTTCACCGTGGTCGCCAGCCGTCGCCATACCAGCCCGGAACAGGAAGCGCTGCTGGCTGGGCTGGGGGCAGCGGTGGGTGAGCTGGAGCTGGCCAATATCGGCAGTTCGTTGAAGTTCTGCCTGTTGGCTGAGGGAAGCGCCGATTGCTATCCGCGCCTGGCACCGACCTCGCAGTGGGATACCGCGGCGGCGCAGGGTGTAGTGGAAGGGGCCGGGGGCGAGGTGATCGGGCTGGATGGCTTGCCGTTCCGGTACCCGCCGCGGGAGTCGTTGCTTAACCCGTATTTCCTGGCGTTGCCGGCCAATGCTGTGTGGCGTCAAGCCTTCCTGAGCCTGATCTGACGATCCCACAAGGATCGCGACAGCCTTCCAGTTTCAGCGGTGCAGGACGTACTGGCCGCTGAATTTCACCGCAGGCTCGTCGCTTCCGGCATTGCTCACCGTGGTCTCCAGCGTCAACCGCGCCCGGCCGCGGCGCTGGTACAGGGTCACGAAACGCTCCCAGGTCTTCTCATCCGGCGCCGCACACCGCGCCACCGCCGCCCCGGTAACCGGCAGCGGATAGCTGATCTGCCCTTCCTGGATGACGATATGCCCGTCATCGATCCCCGACTCGCGCAGGCGCAGGTGCAGCCAGCCCCAACCCACCAGCACCGCGGCGCAGTACAGGCTGCCGCCGAACATGGTGCTCTTGTGGTTGACGTTGGCCGCCAGCGGCAATTGCAGGCGCAGGGTGTGCTGCTGCCAATCGAGCACTTCCAGCCCCATTTCGCGGGTCAGGGGGATGTCGCCATGCAGGACGGACTGCAGGTACTGGCTATCGCTGTTCATTAACGGTTGTCCTCTTGATCGTCATGCCCGCCGCTACCGCCGTCGAAGCTCAAGCCGTGCTTGCGCAGCTTGTCGTGCAGGGTCTTGCGGGGGATGCCCAGCGCCTCGGCCAGGCTGCGCATGGAGCTGTGTGGCTGGGCCAGTTCGGCAGCGATCAGTGAGCGTTCGAACTGCTCGACCTGTTCGCTGAGGTTGCCGCTCGGTATCGGTGCCGAAGGCATTGCCGCAGGTGGCGCCTGGCCGTCCAGGGCCAGTTCCAGGCCAAGGGCGAAACGCTCGGCGGCGTTCTGCAGCTCGCGCACGTTACCGGGCCAGTCGTGACGCAGCAGCATGGCGCGCTGGGCCGGCTGCAGGGCATGCGGCGGCAGGCCATGGCGCTGGCTGGCGGCGTCGGCGAAGTACTGGAACAGCACCAGGATGTCATCGCCGCGTTCGCGCAGCGGTGGGATACGTAGCGGCGCCACGTTCAGGCGGTAATACAGGTCGGCGCGGAAGCGCCCCTGGTCGGCAGACTGGCGCAGGTCTTCCTTGGTCGCGGCGATGATGCGGATGTCCAGCGGGATCAGCTGGTTGCCGCCCAGGCGCTCGACCACCCGTTCCTGCAGCATGCGCAGCAGTTTTACTTGTACATCCAGGCTCATGCTCTCGATTTCGTCGAGAAACAGCGTGCCACCGTTGGCAAACTCGAATTTGCCGATGCGGCGTTTCTGCGCGCCAGTGAACGCACCGGGCTCATGGCCGAACAGCTCGCTTTCGACCACCGACTCGGCCAGTGCGCCGGCGTTGATCGCCACGAACGGTCCGTCGCGGCGGCTGGACAGGTCATGCAGGGCACGGGCCACCACCTCTTTGCCTGCCCCGGTTTCACCCAGGATCAGCACATCGGCGCGGGTGCCGGCCAGGGCGCCGATCTGCTCACGCAAGCGCTGCATGGACGGCGACTGGCCTACCAGGCGGGTGGCCAGTTGCTGGCGGTCGCTCAGGGCCAGGCGCAAGCTACGGTTGTCCAGCACCAGGCGGCGCAGGGCCAGGGCGCGGCGCACGCTGTCGAGCAGGGCGTCGCTGGCAAAGGGTTTTTCCAAGAAGTCATAGGCGCCGGCGCGCATCGCCTGCACCGCCAGCGGCACATCGCCGTGGCCGGTGATCAGCAGCACCGGCAGCTCGTTGTCACGGCCGTGCAGTTGTTCCAGCAGCTGCAGGCCATCGATGCCCGGCATGCGGATGTCGCTGACCACCACGCCGGGCCAGTCGGCCTCGATGCGTTCGGCCAGGCCTTGGGCATCGGCCAGGGCGACGACCTTGAGCCCGGCCAGGTCCAGGGTCTGGCTCAGGGCCTGGCGCAGGTGCGGATCATCATCGACCAGGATGACCTGGGCTCGGCTGTCGATCAGTGTCTCGGTGGTCATGCCGAGGGGTCCTCCGAATTGGGCAAAGTAGCGCCAGGCGCGGCCACACGCAGCTGCAGTGTCAGCAGTGCGCCACCTTCCGGGTGGTTGGCCAGCAGCAGTTCACCGCCCAGGGCGCGCATCAGGCTTTCGCAGATGGCCAGGCCCAGGCCCAGGCCCTGGGTGCGGGTCTTGGTGGTGAAGAATGGCTCCTTGGCGTGCTCCAGGGCCTGGCGGCTGAAGCCGGGGCCGTTGTCGCGAATGTACAGGTAGACGCAGTCATCGCGCTGCTCGGCACTTAGCCACAGGCGGCGCGGATTGGCCTTTTCGGTCAGGGCGTCGAGGGCGTTGGCCAGCAGGTTGCCGAGCACCTGCCGCAGGCGGGTCTCGCCGGCCTGTACCCATAAGGTGGCTTCCGGCAGGTCGCGGATAAGCTCGACGGCCATTGCCCGGCGGCGCTTGGCCAATAGCGCCAGGGCATCGTCCAGGGCCGGCTGCAGGGCCACGCTCTCCGGGGCATGGCGGTCACGGCGGGCGAAGGCGCGCAGGTGGGCGATGATCGACGCCATGCGCCCGGTCAGCTCGCCAATCAGCTTGAGGTTGCCGCGGGCGTCCTCGATACGCTGGTGGTCGAGCAGGATCTCGGCGTTTTCGGCGTAGCTGCGGATGGCGGCCAGTGGCTGGTTGAGCTCGTGGCTGATACTGGCCGACATGGTGCCGAGTACCGACAGCTTGCCGGCCTGCACCAGTTCGTCCTGGGCGCGCACGGCCTCCTGTTGGGCGTTCTCGCGTTCCAGTACGGCGCTCTTGAGCCGGGTGTTCAGGCCTTCGAGGTCGGCGGTGCGCTCGGCCACGCGTTTTTCCAGTTCCTGGCGGCCACGGGCCTCGAAGTCGATGCGGTCGATGTAGTGGCGGCGTCGCTGCATCACCAGGCCGGCGAGCAACATCAGCACCAGCAGGGTACCAGCACCGATGGCCATCACTGTTTGTACCGAACGGTCGACCAGCATGCGCGGGGCAAGGATGCTGACCTGCCAGCCGGTTTCCTTGATATCGCGGGTCTGGCTGATCCAGGCGTCCGGGTTGAGCACCAGCGGTTGTGGGGCTTGGGTCGGGTAGGGCTGGATGGCGATGATGGCCTGGCGCTCGGCCTCGGTCAGCGCGCGGGTCGCGCGGAAGCGCCAGTCGGGCCGCGAGGTCAGGATGACCACGCCATTGTGGTCGGTCAGCAACAGCTGCTCGGGGGTGCGCCCCCACAGGGTTTCGGTGTGGTCGAGGTCGACTTTGACCACCAGTACGCCAACGATGCGTTCACGGTCACGCACGGCAGCGGCAAAGAAGTAGCCGCGCTTGGCCGACGTGGTGCCTTGGCCGAAGAAGCGCCCCAGGCGGCCGGCCATGGCTTCGTTGAAGTAGGGGCGGAAGGCGAAGTTGCGGCCGACGAAGCTGTCGCGCTTGTCCCAGTTGGAGGCGGCCAGAGTGTTGCCGCTGACGTCCATCAGGTACATCACCTCGGCGCCGGTCTGCTGGACGATGTCCTTGAGCAGGCGGTTGGCGTTGGTCACCGCTTCCAGGCGCAACGGGTCGGCCAGTACCCCGCGCAGCGCCGGCAGGTCGCCGAGTATCTGCGGCAAGGTTTCGTAGCGATGCAGGGTACCGAGCAGGTTGGCGACATACAGGTCGAGGGTCTGGCGGTTCTGCGAGGCCAGTTCTTCCTGGTAGTAACGTTCGGCCAGGTGATGCAGGGGCCACAGTAATGGGGCCAGGCACAGGGCCAACAGGGCCAGGCTGCGCCAACGGGGACGGCGTGGGGGCGTGGGTTTTGCAATCATCACGTAAAGGCGTCAGAAAAGTCTGACGCAATTATGCGCTAGTTAAGGCAGCAGTTCCGCCTTTGCCAGCGGCAGGCCGAGCTTGTCCTTGTCTGACAGCACCGGTGGCTGCTGCAGCCGCCAGTCGATGGCCAGCGTCGGGTCATCCCAGCGGATGCAACGATCGGCGCCCGGGTTGTAGTAGTCGGTGGTCTTGTAGAGGAATTCGGCCGACTCGCTCATCACCGCAAAACCATGGGCGAAACCGGGTGGAATCCACAACTGGCGATGGTTGTCGGCCGACAGTTGCACCGCGACCCATTGGCCGAAGGTCGGCGAGCTTTTGCGCACGTCCACGGCAACATCACGGATTTCCCCCTGCACCACCCGCACCAGCTTGCCTTGGGTATTTTCTACCTGGTAGTGCAGCCCGCGCAGTACACCTTTGATGGAGCGTGAGTGGTTATCCTGGACGAACTCGACATTCACGCCGGTTTGCCGGGCGAACTCACGGGCATTGAATGCCTCGAAGAAAAAGCCACGGCTGTCACCGAAAACCTTCGGCTCGATGATCAGTACTTCAGGGATTGCGGTAGGGATTATGTTCATAGCGGTTCGCTGGCCCGTTTTACCCACGTATTGACCCTAGCCGGTCTCGCCGGTTTTTTCCGCATTGCGCTGTAACGGGCTTCACAAGGTCTGGCTATGGTAGATGTCATGCCGTCTCGCTCCTTGGGCACGGTTGTAATTGTGTCGATTGTTATCGGTTTATTGATGCTACCTGTTCGCGTATTTCGCGATTTTCGGGCTTCAAATATCGATATATATCGGTTATAAATTAGCAAACGCCCCAGCACAGTCCGGCTCAGGGCCATCACAGAGGTCAACCATGAAAACCCTCAACTCCACTCCCCGTGCCGATGGTTTCCACATGCCCGCCGAGTGGGCCCCGCAAACCCAGGTGTGGATGGTCTGGCCGGAGCGCCCGGACAACTGGCGCCTGGGCGGCAAGCCGGCGCAGGCTGCCCATGTGACTCTGGCCAAGGCCATTGCCCGCTTCGAGCCGGTAACCGTCGCGGTTTCCGCTGGCCAGTACGAAAATGCCCGTCGCCAGCTCGACCAGCCGAACATCCGCGTGGTCGAGATCAGCAACGACGACGCCTGGGTGCGCGATACTGGCCCGACCTTCGTCATCAACGACCAGGGTGAAGTGCGCGGGGTGGACTGGGGCTTCAATGCATGGGGCGGCTTCGACGGTGGCCTGTACGCACCGTGGAACCGCGACGAGGAACTGGCGGCCAAGGTGCTGGAAATGGAACGCTGCCAGCGTTACCACACCGAAGGCTTCGTGCTCGAGGGCGGCTCGATCCACGTGGACGGCGAAGGCACCGTGATTACCACCGAAGAATGCCTGCTTAACCGCAACCGCAACCCACACCTGAACCGCGAGCAGATCGAAGCGGTGCTGCGCGACCATCTGGCGGTGGACACCGTGGTCTGGCTGCCGGATGGCCTGTACAACGACGAGACTGATGGCCACGTCGACAATTTCTGCTGTTACGTGCGCCCGGGCGAAGTGTTACTGGCCTGGACCGATGATTCCAACGACCCCAACTATGCACGCTGTCACGCCGCCATGGAGGTGTTGAAGAACACCCGCGACGCCAAGGGCCGTGAGTTCATCGTGCACAAGATGCCGATCCCGGGCCCGCTGTTCGCCACTGCCGAAGAGTGTGCCGGTGTCGATCAGGTGGCCGGCAGCCAGGAGCGTGACCCATCAGTGCGCCTGGCCGGCTCGTACGTGAATTTCCTGATCGTCAACGGCGGCATCATCGCGCCAAGCTTCGACGACCCGGCGGATGCTGAGGCCAAAGCGATCCTGGCGAAGATTTTCCCCGACCACGAGGTGGTGATGATTCCTGGTCGCGAACTGTTGTTGGGCGGTGGCAACATCCACTGCCTGACCCAGCAGCAACCGGCGCCGGTCAAGCGTTGAGCGCACTGTGAATGAAGAGGCCCGTCATATGACGGGCCTTTTTTTTCGAAGGAGGCACCCGGAGGCCAGTGGTGGCATATTTTTTGTATTGTTTTCAGTTAGATAGCTCGGCCATGCCGCGCTCTCGGATCTGTAACAATACTTACCTAAATTAGCTGCTCACGGGCTAGGGAGTACGTGTAGAAATGAACGCAGCAAGTGAGTCGGCTTTGCGCCCATCGGCAGTGAATCACCAATCGCTCAAGCTTGTGGCGAAGTGGTTGAAACACCATGGAAGCATCAGGGTCAGGACGACCGACACACGACGTCTGCTTGCCGGACGATATCCTCAAGGGCTGATCAGCGAAGCAGAAATGCAGGCGCTGATGGCGGTGTGGCACTGATCGAATCGGTATCACCTGTAAAGGCCTCTTCGCGGGCGTGCCCGCGAAGAGGCCGGTACAGGCAACAAAGATCAGAAGCTGTAACTGCCGGTCACCACCAGGCTGCGCGGGTCACCTACCTGGATCTGCGCTGCACTGGTCGCCGAACTGTAGTAGGTCTTGTCGGCAATGTTGCTCAGCGCCGCCCGCACATCCCAGTCATGGGTGCGGTACCCCGCCAATGCATCCCAACGGCCATACCCCGGCAACACCGTGGTGTTCTGGTTGTCCGCATAACGCTCACCCACTAGCGTCAGGCCGGTTTCGGCGTACCAGCCCAGCTCCGGTTTCCAGGTCACGAACAGGCTGCCGTTGCGCTTGGCCACGTCATTGATGCGGTTGCCTTCCTGCCCGTTGTTGTCCTTGACGATGGTCGCATCCTGCAGGCCGATACCACCGCGTACATACCAGTTGCCAACGATATTGCCGGTGGCGGTCAACTCGATACCGCGCGAACGCTGCAAGCCGCTGAGCAGGATGTTTGCCGGGTTATGCGGGTCGCGGGTGCGGCGGTTGTACAGTTCCAGCTCGTAGATGGCCAGGGTGGTGGTCAGCCGCTGGTCGAGCCAGTCGCTCTTCACCCCGATTTCCTTCTGCCGGGTTTCTTCCGGCTTGGCGTCGTTACCGTTGCCCTTTGCGCCTGGGGTGATGCCGATCAGACCACCACCTACCGGCGAGAAGGTCTTGCTCCACGAAGCGTAGAGCGAATGGTCGCGCCACGGTGTGTAGACCACGCCCAGGCGTGGGCTGGTGCTATTGCTGTCCTGTGGTTCGCGGCGGCCATCCTTGTCGGTGGTCTGCACTTCGAACTGGTCAAAGCGTACGCCGGCAAGAACCTGCCACTGATCGTTCAGGCGGATCTGGTCCTGTAGGTAAAGGCCGCGGCTATCGACCACGGTGTGGTTGTCACTCCACAGTGCCAGGTTGCCATTGAGTTGCTGGTTGCGGCCGGGTTTGCCCAGGCCCTGCAGTTCTTGGTCAACCGCCTTATACAGCACCGGATCACGCTTCTGGTTGCCGAACTCCAGGCCCAGCAACAGCTTGTGCTCCAGGCCCAGGGTGTCGAAGTCGCCCTCGGCCTCCAGGTTGTTGAACAGGTTGCGGGTGTTAAGGTCCTGCTGCCAGCGCTGGCGGGTCAAGACATCGGTGCTGGCGTTGTAGCCCGTGACGTAAGTGTTGTCGAACTCGCTGTCGAGCTTGAACAAGCCCAGGGTATGGCGCAACTGCCAGGTTTCGTTCAGCTGGTAGTTCAGGCGCGAGCGCAGCGACTGGGCGCGGTCGTCGATGTAGTCGCGCTGGGTATCGCCATAGGTGGTGCTGCGGCTGACATCGGCCGGGCGGCCGTTGACCCCGGGGATGCCACGGTCCGGGGTGCGGTTGTAGCGGCTGTATTCATATTGCACCAGCCAGTTCAGGTCGGGGGTGACCTGCCAGCTGATCGACGGGGCGAACAGCTGGCGGCTGCCGTCGATGCCGTCGCGGAAGCTGTTGTTGTCCTGGTTGCCCATGTTCAGGCGCAGGCTGACGGTGTCGCTGGGGTCGGCGCTGAGGTCGGCGTACAGGCTGCGCAGGTCTTCGCTGCCGGCCTGTGCCTCGATGGTCGAGCGGCGGCCATGCTCCGGTGCCTTGCTGACCCGGTTGACGATACCGCCCTGGCTGCCACGGCCATACAGCACCGCTGCCGGCCCCTTGAGCACTTCGACCCGCTCGATGTTATGCAGGTCGCGAATGTACTGGCTGTCGTCGCGAATGCCGTCCAGGTAGAAGTCGTTGCTGGCCTCGAAGCCGCGGATGCGCACGCTGTCGAAGCGGGTGTCGGCACCGCTGCTGACGTTGGGAATGCCTTCCAGCGCCTTGCCCAGGGTATTGCTGCCGTAATCCAGCACATTGGCGGTCTTCACCGTGTCGATGGCCTGCGGCACATAACGTACCGGCGTCGAGGTGCGGGTCGCGGTGCTTACCTCCTTGACCCGGGGGGTGTCTTTCTCGCGTTCGCTGTCGGCGGTGACCGACAGTTCCGGCAGGGTGGTGGTGGTGGCACTGGCCAGGCCAGCGTTGAACAGCAGCGACAGGCCAAGCGTCAGGGGGGAAAGGCGGCAAGGTACAAGCATGGGCGCATCCGGAGCTAGCAGGTGAAAATAAGCGCGAATGGTAATGCTTGCTATTTACTATTGCATGTGGATTTGTAAAGGCTTGTATTTACATATGTGTCCCTTTGTAACAACCTCTGCCGCCCCGCGCGCCCCGGTAGGAGCAACCTTGCGCTGCGAAAGCGTCTGAACAGGAAAACTGTCCGTTCGATCAAAAGGACTTTTCGCACGAGAGATAAATTGCCCACTGATAGCGCCACCCGGTATGGAAATGCGCTGGGACCGTCGGTGATTTTGGTTATATCAACCTGCATTTCACGACTTTTTGACATTTGTAATCGCACGCGGCTAGGATTCGGCCAACGCCTGCTGGCCATGATCTTGGCCATGCTGCTGCCAGAGGCCGCCGTGTGATTACCGGCAGGCCTTCCAGTCTGGATCCGCATAGCGTCGAACCTACGAAGGGGCGTTGGTTCCTGGCGTCATATTGCAGAGCGTTTTTGATTAAGAAATAAGGAAAACAACATGTTGAAAACCAGGATCAGCCTGGTCGCCCTGGCGATGATCGCCGCGACCCAGGCACAGGCCAATGATCAGGCCGACAGCAAAGGCTTCATCGAGGACAGCCACGCCAACGTCCTGCTGCGCAACGCCTACATCAACCGCGACAAGAAACACGGCACCGACGACCAGATCGAATGGGGCCAGGGCGTCATCGCGAACTTCTCTTCCGGCTTCACCCAGGGCACCGTCGGTGTCGGCGTAGATGCATTCGGCCTGTATGCCGTGCGTCTGGACGGCGGCAAGGGCCACAACGGTGGCGCCGGTGTCGACTTCTTCAAGCCTTCGGACTTCAAGGACGAGAATGGCAACGCCAACTCGCCGCACAACCTGGCCCGTGGTGGCGCTGCAGTGAAGTTCCGCATCTCCAACACCGTGCTCAAGTACGGTGACCAGATGCCGGCACTGCCAGTGCTGCAGTACGACGACGCCCGTCTGTTGCCAGAAAGCTTCACCGGTACCCTGATTACCTCCAAAGAGATCCAGGGCCTGGAACTGAACGCCGGCCGCTTCACCCAGGAAGCGCGCAAGAGCGCCGAGCGCCGTGACGGTGGTGGCCTGAAGTCGATCAACGTCCTCGGTGGTAGCTACAAGTTCACCGACAACTTCACCGCTTCGCTGTACACCGCCGACAACGAAGACGTGATGAAGAAGCACTACCTCGGCCTGAACTATGTCTTCCCGATTGCCAACGACCAGTCCCTGACCCTGGACTTCAATGGCTACAAGTCGGACATCGACGACAAGTTCGTGAAATCCGCTGGCCTGAACGGCGACTCCAACACCATCTGGAGCCTGGCAGCCACCTACGCGTACGGTGCGCACTCGTTCACCATCGCCCACCAGCGCAGCACTGGCAGCACCGGCTACAACTACGGCTGGTACCAGAACGAGGGTGGCGTGGGTGACGGTGGTTCGACCATCTACCTGGCCAACTCGTACTGGTCCGACTTCAACGCCGAAGACGAGCGTTCCTGGCAGCTGGGCTACGGCCTGGACTTCGGTGCCTACGGCATCCCGGGCCTGACCTACAAGCTGGCCTACGTGGTGGGTGACAACATCAACACCCGCAACGTCGCCAACCCGCAGGGCTTCGGTGAAGGTAAAGAACGCGAGATCTTCAACCAGATCCGTTACGTGGTGCAGGACGGCCCGGCCAAGGACCTGTCGATCAAGCTGCGTAGCTCGTTCGTGCGTACCAACAACGCCGTGCAGCAGAACGGTTACAACGACGACGGCAACGAAGTCCGCGTATTCGTCGAGTACCCGATCAGCATCTTCTGATCCTGATCTGATGGCCTAGCGGCTGCTTTGCAGCCCATCGCGACACAAGGCCGCTCCTACATGAGATTACGTACTCCTGTAGGAGCGGCCTTGTGTCGCGAAAGGGCCGCAAAGCGGCCCCCGGCTTTCACGCCGGCTCCACTTCCCTGCGCCGTACCCCGGCAACCTTCACCTCTCCCTCCCCAGTCTCCGGCGCAAAGCTGTCACTACGCGCCATCCGCCACATCCGCGCATAAAACTCGCTTTCAATCGAGCTACTGAGCAATTCGCCCGGCTTGAGGAATGTGTGCAGATCCGAGAACAGCCCGATTTCGCTGGGGCTGATACGCCGCGCCAGGTGTTTTGGCTTGAGCTCCGAAGGGTGTTCCAGGCCCGCGGCAGCCAACATTTCGGCCAGCGCATGCAGTGTGTTGCGGTGGAAACTGGCCACCCGCTCGGCCTTGTCCGGCACCACCAGGGCGCGCTGGCGCAGCGGGTCTTGAGTGGCCACGCCGGTCGGGCATTTGTTGGTATGGCAGCTCTGCGACTGGATGCAGCCGATGGCGAACATGAAGCCGCGCGCGGAGTTGACCCAGTCCGCCCCGATGGCCAGCACGCTGGCGATGTCGAAGGCGCTGACGATCTTGCCCGCCGCGCCAATGCGGATACTGGCGCGCAGGTTCAGGCCGACCAGGGTGTTGTGCACGAACATCAGGCCTTCGCGCATCGGCACGCCCATGTTGTCGCTGAACTCGCGTGGCGCCGCACCGGTACCGCCTTCCTTGCCATCGACGACGATGAAGTCCGGGGTGATACCAGTGGCCAGCATGGCCTTGGCAATGCCCATGAATTCCCAAGGGTGGCCCAGGCAGAATTTGAACCCCACCGGCTTGCCGCCCGACAGCTCGCGCAGGCTGGCAACGAAGTGCAGCAACTCGACGGGTGTGCGGAAGGCACTGTGCGCCGCCGGCGAGATGCAATCCTCACCCACGCGCACGCCACGGGTTGCGGCAATTTCGGGGCTGACCTTGTGCCCCGGCAGGATGCCGCCGTGGCCCGGCTTGGCGCCCTGGCTGAGCTTGATCTCGATCATCTTCACCTGCGGCGAGCGCGCCTGCTCGGCAAAGCGCTGCGGGTCGAAGCGGCCGTCCTCGGTGCGGCAGCCGAAGTAGCCACTGCCAATTTCCCAGATCAGGTCACCGCCGTGTTCGCGGTGGTACGGGCTGATGCTGCCTTCGCCGGTGTCATGGGCAAAACGGCCCATGCGCGCACCGCGGTTGAGGGCAGCGATAGCGTTGGCACTGAGGGCGCCGAAGCTCATGGCCGAGATATTGAAGATCGACGCCGAATAGGGAAGGCGGCATTGCGGCCCGCCAATGGCGATGCGGAACGATGCCGGGTCTGGCGTGGCCACTGGCAGCATGGAATGGCTGATGAACTCGAAGCCGGGCTTGTAGGCATCGTTGAGGGTGCCGAAGGCCTTCTCGGCGCTTTCGTTCTTGGCCCGGGCGTAGACCAGCGAACGCTGCGAGCGGGAGAACGGCAGCTTGTCGTCGTCGCCTTCGATCAGGTACTGGCGGATTTCCGGGCGGATGGTTTCGATCAGGTAACGGATGTTGCCCAGGATCGGGTAGTTGCGGCGCACGGCGTGGTGGCTTTGGCGCAGGTCGTTCAGGCCGACCAGGCTGAGCAGCGCGGTGATCAGTGTCAACGGCCACAGCCAGGCATGCTGGGGTAGCAGCGGCAGGCTGGCGAAGGTGAATAGCAGGCAGAGGGCGAGGCAGGCGTAGCGGCTGGGTAGAGAGTGTTTCATGGGTCCATCGCAGGCAGGATGACCGGGCATAGGATAGGCAAAGGCGGGGAGGGGAAAACCTGGGTAATCGGTAAAAGACTGTTACCTGAATGTAGGGCTCTGTACATGGTTCAAGGCAGATGCGGTCCATGTGGGCTTTAGCCGCGAAGAATCCAACGCGGTGCATGGCACCGGCTGCGCCGGTGTTCGCGGCTAAAGCCGCTCCCACAGGGCCCTGCTAATTCAATGAGCTATGTGCAGTTCTATGAGAGCTCGGCTTGCCGGCTATGGGCCGCACAGCGGCTCCATTTCACCTGGGCCCAGTCCCTTGCTCGCGATCAATCGGCTTCTCCAGCCGGTCCTCGAAACTGTCCCAGTCCTCGCCAAACAGTTCCACCGGGTGCATGGTCCGACTCGCCCCATTGCCACAGGCTAATGACTTGGCCGGGCAATACAGGTCGCAGCCCCAGCAGATACGCTCCGGGTGGCTGGGGTTTGTGGGGAATTTCTTGGCCATGGTTTCCGTCCCTCAAGGGCTGACTGATCTCAGGCTATGCTGCGTGCTGGCGTCAGGCTTGATTGAGATCAATCTTGGGGAGGAGTACAGCCACTACAAGCAACTGACCCAACATTATCGGATCAGTGTTGAGGTGGACGCGTTGCCAACTGGGCATAGCCATTCGGCAGATGATGGGCATCTACGAAGTGCCGGGTTTGCAGGTCTAGTACCAGGCTCATCAGGCTGGATACGGGCTCAGCCACGCCCCAGGTAGCAGCAACCTTGTCGTAACGGTTTACCGCTTGCGCCTTTTCTACCTGTTTGCCATTCAGATCTTGAGCCAGGTCCTTCCAGCGGGTGACCAGCTTCTTCATCTGCTCGGCTTGTTCCGGCTTCATGCATGGGAAACGGCGAAGCCGGTCAACCAGATACATCAGGCGCCGCTTCCTTACGGGGGCGAGCCTTGGCATGTTCAAGCGATTTTCCAGTGCTTCGCGCATATCCTCGTTTCTGTACCAGAAGAGGAGAGCGAAAGTCTCGGCAACGGCCTTGTCGAGCTTGTCCAGCGAGGTTTTTGTAGCTTGAACGACCAGGTGCTCAAGTGCCTGACGGGCATGTTGATCAGAGGGGGGCATGTCAGAGGACACAAGCGCCCAGAGTTTTTCTAGCGAGTAATCGAGCGAGGAGGTGTCGCAATGCCGGGCCCCATGCGCCGTATTCGAGGGCACAGTCATCGCCTCGCTGGTATTACGCCTCAGCAGGAAAATCTAAAATTTACGATAAATCGTGGCGGGGTCGGGTGGGCGAGTCAAAGCGTTTATGTTGGAAGACGTGTCTGGTCTCAGCCTGCGCTCTTCTTTGGGATCGTTGGGGGCCGCTGCGCAGCCCATCGCAGGCAAGCCAGCTCCTACACCGACCGCATCGACCTCAAGGCCAAGGCTGATGTGGTTGGGCGACTCTGAAAACAAAAAAGGCCCACCTTTCGGTGAGCCTTTTTTGATACTTCGTATGGTGCCGGCACCAGGAATCGAACCCGGGACCTACTGATTACAAGTCAGTTGCTCTACCATCTGAGCTATACCGGCAATGGGGCGTCATTATAACGATCGGTTGGCGCCTGTAAACCACTTCGTTGCGAATGTTCGCAAATGACCTAAGTCACCGACCTGAAAGAAGAATTTTCCTACCAGCCGCGATGGATGGTGGTGACGCTTGGCTCGGTTTTGCCCGGGTTGAAGAACAGCTTGTCGTTGTCGCAGCCGCGCTTGCGGCAGGGGCTTTCGGTGCGCAGGGGCAGGCCGTTGTCGCCGCCCAGCTGCATGCCAGGGTGGTTCCAGCCCAGGCTGCTGGTGGGGTGGGGAGCGGTGCCGCTGGCGCAGCCGGTCAGGGCCAGGGTGAGGGTCAGCAGGGCGAGGGGCTTGGTCTGGGTCACGATGGTCGGGTCCGTTAGTCCATGTCGGTTCTGGCGCAACGCCAGAAGGTCGCGGGGCTGGCGGGCAGCGCGCGACGTCACTTTTTAATGATTTGGGGGGCGGATGATACACCGTTGGGCGGGATCAGCGGTGGGGCTTTAGCTTTTTGTTGCCTGTACTGGCCTCTTCGCGGGTGAACCCGCTCCCACAGGGATATCACTGTTCTCAAGCCTTGTGTGATTCCCAGTGGGAGCGGGTTTACCCGCGAAAGGGCCATCAGCTGTACGAAAATTCTGAACTAGGGGGCTAATGCCTTCAGGGTTTGGATGCTTCGGAACTATCCTACGCGCGCCGCCGAAGTATCGCTGTTGTCGGGGAAATGGCTCACGGATACCGTTTTCGGGTCGCTCTGGCGACCGGGTGTGAGAACCCTGATCGAATAAGCGTTACCCATTTATGGTGGCCGTACGCGGGCAGACTTCGGTCTGGCCGGGCTTCCTTATTCGACCGGTTTCTCACCCCGCGTACGGCTGCCACCCAAATCCGTGAGAAAGATTTCTGGCAGTCCCCTCCCCGAGTAAGGATTTATGCCATGAAGAAAACCATCATCAAACCCATCACCACCGCAGGCGTGGAAACCTTCCTCGCAGCCGGCAACCCATCCCTCAATCTGCTACGCGTCGAGCCCGGTGTCCCAGTCGATGCTGCCTACGAACATGTCTCGATCCTGATGGGCTACATCAAGCACCTGGTGCGCGAGGGGGATATGGAGGATGACCATAAATTCCTGGGTGCCGCCGATTATCTGTGCGACATGGCCAAGGCGCTGATGAACGATATCGAGATTGCCAAGAACAAGGCGCATTGAAAGGCTCCCACAAGGCACCGCGCAAATCAGGCCATTCTGAGTAAGGCTTTAGACGCAGTCGCCAACCACAAGAAATGTTTATGCACAAGTGGCATCGGCGACTTGCGCGAAAGGCATGCCGGAGCGCTACACCGCCTGTCTTTGCGCAAACGCCTGTTTTTACTGGCCTTGACGGGCAAGCCGGAATAAGCCAAACGCTTGAAATAGCGCTTGGATCCAACAGGTAATCACAAGCTTGTTCACAGAGTTATCCACAGGTTGTGCTGCGGCTAACGGTCGCGTTCGGCGAGGATAAGCAGGTTGCGCGGGGTGAGTGGGTAGTCGCAGAACAGGCCAAGGCGCACGTTGTAGCCTTGTTCTTCGAGGAACAGGGCGCGATCGAGTACCAACCACAGCTCCAGCGGCCGGCGGAACAGGTTGCGCACACGCTCCAGGTTGCGGACCTCGGCCAGGCGCTGCCAGCCGGCGGCTTCCAGGGCTGCCCAGTCCGGGTTGCCAGTCAGCTGCAATTGCTTGAGTTCGGCCAGGTCGCGGCAGTATTGCTCGAAAGGCTTCTCCAGCCAGGCCACAGGTAGTGAAGGTGTCGGCAGGTACTCGTCAGTCTGGCGCTGCTGGCGTTGCAGCAGGTCGAAGCCCAGGCGCCGGGCCATCGAGGTGTCGCGCTGGCGACGCACGCGGGCGCCGGCGGTAACGGTTTCGCTCAAGGGTAGGCCCAGGTCGTCCAGTGACAGCCGCAGGCTGGAGGCTTGGGCGGCTGTGGATAACGCCTGGTATTGCTGCGCCGCTATGCGGTTGTAGCAGCAGGGCGCCACGGCCAGTTGCCGGCAACCTTGCTGGCTGGCCAGTTGCATCAGGCGTACATGCAGGTCGCCACAGGCATGCAGGGCGACCACGCTTTTGTCGCCAGCCAGGTGGCGGGCGCTGTCGTCGGCCATCACATCCTGGTGCACATGCTGCGCCGGCAAATGGTGGTGCGCGCTCAGGGCCTGGCCGGCGGCGACCAGCTCGGTGTCGTACTCCAGGCAGGTCAGCTGCTGGCCGGGTTGCAGCAGGCGGCGGCCCAGGTGGCCTTTGCCGGAGCACCAGTCCAGCCAGTGGCGGGGCTGTTCACGGAAGGCCAGGTGGCTGGCGAAGGCTTCGATCTGCTGCCATTTGCGGCCGGGGACGGCGACGTCGAGGCGGTGCGCGGCGGTAGGCAGATCGGTTTTCGGGAGGTTACCGAGGGCCGAAAGCTGTCGGGCTTGCTGGGCCAGTTGCGGGAACGGGGCGGGCAACGTGGCCGCGGTGGTGTCGGTTTCGGCGTCTGCCAGGGAGCATTGGCGCAGGTGGGCGGCAAGCTCGGGGTGGGCGGTTTCCCAGGCCAGGTGCAGGGTGGTGAAGGGGCGGGGTTTCCACAGCTGCTGGTGCTCGATCAGGAACTGGTCGAGGGCCTGGAAGCGGGTGCTCAGGTGGGGGCTGTGGAGGTGGTTGGGCATGGGGAGGAAGTGTGTTGGGTTTTAGGGCCTCTTCGCGGGTGAACCCGCTCCCACAGGTATAGTGCACAGCTTGAAGGCCGTGGGGTCTCTGTGGGAGCGGGTTTACCCGCGAAGAAGGCTAGGTGGTCTAGCGGCCTTGGCACGCATCCACGCGCAACCAGCGCTCCAGCAGCTTGAAGCCTTGCACCAGTACGAACGAGATCACCAGGTAGAACACCCCGGCGGCAAAGAAGATCTCTACCGGCAGGTAAGTGCGGGCGATGATGGTACGGGCCATGCCGGTCAGTTCCAGCAGGGTCACGGTACTGGCCAGGGCACTGGCCTTGAGCATCAGGATCACTTCGTTGCTGTACGCCGGCAGGCCGATGCGCGCGGCGCGTGGCAGCATGATGTAGAACAGTGTCTTGCCCCGCGACATGCCCAGCGCCCGCGCCGCCTCGATCTCGCCCTTGGGGATCGACTGCAGCGCGCCGCGCAGGATCTCGGCGATGTAGGCAGCAGTGTGCAGGGTCATGGTCAGCACGGTGCACCAGAACGGGTCGCGCAGGTACGGCCACAGCGAACTCGAACGTACCGCGTCGAACTGCGCCAGGCCGTAGTAGACCAGGAACAGCTGCACCAGCAGCGGCGTGCCACGGAAGAAGAAGATGTAGCTGAACGGTACCGCGCGCACGTACCAGTGGCGCGAGGAGCGGGCGATGCCCAGCGGGATGGCCAGGATCAACCCGGCAACTACCGCGATGGCCACCAGCTCCAGGGTCAGGGTCGCGCCCTGGGCCAGGCGTGGCAGCCATTTGATGATGACTTCCCAATTCATTGTTCGGCCCTCGCAAAGCCGCGAGCGGCGCGTTTTTCCATGAAGTGCATGCCGATCATGGCAATGATGGTCAGGCTCAGGTAGATGCAGGCCGCGACCATGTAGAAGGTGAACGGCTCTTTGGTCACCGTCACGCCGATTTGTGCATGGCGCATGATTTCTTCCAGGCCGATCACCGACACCAGGGCGGTGTCTTTCATCAGGATCATGAACAGGTTGCCAAGGCCGGGCAGGGCAATGCGCCACATCTGCGGCAGGATGATCCGCGACAGGATGCGGCCCTTGGACAGGCCCAGCGCCAGGCCGGCCTCACGGTGGCCCTTGGGGATCGCCAGGATGGCGCCACGGAACACTTCGGTGGCATAGGCGCCGAAGCACAGGCCCAGGGCTATCACGCCCGCAGCGAAGGCGCTGAGCTCCAGGCCCGGCAGGTTCAGGGCTTCACCGAGGGTATTCATCAACCCGACGGTGCCGAAATAGATAAGCAGTACCCAGAGCAGTTCGGGCACGCCGCGAACCAGGGTCGAGTAGAAGCCGCCAAGCCATTGCAGCGGCTTGATCGAGGAAGTCTTGGCCAGGGCGCCGAGCAGGCCCAGCACCAGGCCCAGCAACAAGGCGCAAAGCGCCAGTTTTACGGTCATCAGGGTGCCGGCCATCATGGCCGGACCGAATCCGTGCAGGTCGATATTCATGGGCAGGTCATTCTAGGGACTGGCGCGCCGCAAGGGCGCGCCGGTCGGGGCGGATCATTCGATGCTGAACGGGAAGTACTTGTCGTTGATCTTCTTGTACGTGCCGTCGGCCTTGATTTCTGCCAGGGCCTTGTTCAGGTCGTCGCGCAGCTTGGTGTCACCCTTGCGCACGGCAATGCCGATCTTGTCGCTGTCCATCACCGGCTCGCCCTTGAACTCGAAGTTCGAGCCGTCTTTGCTCTTCAGCCACTCGTACTGCACGTACTTGTCGGCCAGGATGCCGTCGATACGGCCGGAAACCAGGTCGAGGTAGGCGTTTTCCTGGGTGTCGTACAGCTTGATCTCTACGTCGTCACCGTAGTTGTCTTCCAGCCAGGTGCCAGCCAGGGTGGCGCGCTGGGTGCCGATCACCTTGCCCTTGAGCGAGGCCTTGTCGGTCTTGAAGTCGGCGTTTTTCGGCGCGATGAACTGCAGCTTGTTGGAGTAGTACGGCTCGGTGAAGTCCACCGCCTGCTTGCGCTCGTCGGTGATCGACAGCGACGACACCAGGAAGTCGAACTTCTTGGCGTTCAGGGCCGGGATGATACCGTCCCAGTCGGAGGTGACGACCGAGCACTCGACTTTCATCTTGGCGCACAGGGCGTCGCCGATGTCTTTGTCGAAGCCGACCACGTTACCGCTGGCATCCTTGTTGTTGAACGGTGGGTAGGCGGCTTCGATACCCATGCGCAGTTTTTCTGCGGCCAGGGCGTTGGCCGACATTACCAGCGTGGCAGCAGCTGCCAGGAGGAACTTCTTGTAAGTGTGCATGTATTGCTCCGTTAGCGGTGGCTGGACATGAATTGCTTGCAACGCGCCGAGGTCGGGTTTTCGAAGACCTGCTGCGGCGATCCCTGCTCTTCGACCAGGCCCTGGTGCAGGAAGACGACTTCACTGGACACATGGCGGGCAAAGCTCATCTCGTGCGTCACCAGCAGCATGGTACGGCCTTCTTCGGCCAATGCGCGGATAACGTTTAGCACTTCCTGGACCATTTCCGGGTCGAGCGCCGAAGTTGGCTCGTCGAACAGGATGACCTTGGGCTTCATGGCCAGGGTACGGGCAATGGCGGCGCGCTGTTGCTGGCCACCGGAAAGCTGGGCGGGGTAGCTGTGGCGCTTGTCGTAGATGCCGACCTTGTTCAGCAGCGCTTCGGCGGCCTCGATAGCCTCGGCCTTGCTCTGGCCGAGCACGCGGCGTGGCGCCTCGATGATGTTGTCGAGGATCGACATGTGCGGCCACAGGTTGAAGTTCTGGAAGACGAAGCCGATCTCGCTGCGCAGGCGGTTGATCTGGCGGTTGTCGGCGGCGACCAGGTCGCCGTTCTTGGCGGCCTTGAGCTTGAGGGCTTCACCGGCGACCAGGATTTCGCCCTGGTGTGGGTTCTCGAGCAGGTTGATGCAGCGCAGCAGGGTGGACTTGCCGGAGCCGGACGACCCCAGGATGGAGATCACGTCACCGTCGCGTGCGGTCAGCGAAATGCCCTTGAGAATTTCCTGCTCGCCGTAGCGTTTGTGCAGATTGCGGATTTCCAGCGCGGGCGTGGCCTGAGCCATGTGCGGTCCTCATGTGTACGGGTGCGTTCCCAGCTGTTGGCGGCCTTCCTGGCGTGCGCCACGCTAGCATAGCGGCATTATCACGGCCAACAGGGTCGCTGGGGACTCGGGGCGCTGGTGGGGCAGTTTGTCGCATCGTTGCAGTGCAACGTCGCGCGGATGTCCGCGAAAGCGTCGCCCAGCACCAGAGCCTTGATGAAAAAAGGCGCGATGGTGCCAGCTTTGGCCCGCTCATGGAAGCGGTTTTGACCCATTCGCGGGTAAACCTGTTCCTACAGACTAGACGATCTCCGTAAGAGCGGGTTAACCCCTGAAGGCCTCAAGGAGGTTTTAGGTTGTACCTGCGGGTTGCACTTTTTTGCATTGCAGCGGTGCACGGGTGTTACCGGGGAGCACCTTTGGTGCGTTTGTAAGTGGGTATTTCAGTAATCCGATGATTTGGCGGCCTTTCGGTCAGCCGCTGGCCGAAAGCCCTCCAAACCGCGTTATAAAAGGCTCGCCGACTTTTCTGACGAATGTATTCAGCACATGGCGCGCTTATTGCCAGCAGGAAACCGCCGATTGCAGCGACGCCTAGGTCAACCCGGGCGCGCTCTGTACCCGCAGTCGGAGTGGTCCACTCCTTACAAAGGTAGTTTTAATGAGCGGTAACAATTCCAATGACCTCGCTCAGGGGCTCAAACAACGGCATGTAACCATGCTGTCCATCGCTGGCGTCATCGGTGCCGGCCTGTTCGTTGGCTCCGGCCACGCCATCGCTGCTGCCGGCCCTGCCGTGCTGCTGGCTTACGCTGCCGCCGGTACGCTGGTTGTGCTGGTCATGCGCATGTTGGGTGAAATGGCAGTCGCCTCGCCTGACACCGGTTCGTTCTCTACATATGCCGACCGCGCCATCGGGCGCTGGGCCGGTTTCACCATTGGCTGGTTGTACTGGTGGTTCTGGGTGCTGGTAATTCCGCTGGAGGCCAACGCCGCCGCGGCCATCCTGCATGCCTGGTTCCCTGCGGTCGACCTGTGGGCGTTCTCCCTGGTCATCACCCTGGTGCTGACCCTGACCAACCTGTGCAGCGTGAAGAACTACGGTGAATTCGAGTTCTGGTTCGCCCTGCTCAAGGTGCTGGCAATCATCGGCTTCATCGCTGTGGGTTGTGCTGCCTTGTTCGGCTTTGTGCCGAGCAGCCAGGTGAGCGGTGCCAGCCACCTGTTCGACACCCAGGGCTTCATGCCCAACGGCCTGGGCGCGGTACTGGCAGCCATGCTGACCACCATGTTCTCGTTCATGGGTACCGAAATCGTTACCATCGCCGCTGCCGAGTCGAAGGACCCGGGCAAGCAGATCAGCCGTGCCACCAACTCGGTCATCTGGCGTATCTGCCTGTTCTATCTGGTATCGATCTTCCTGGTGGTGGCCCTGGTACCGTGGAACGACCCGGCCCTGGCCGAGACCGGTTCCTACCAGACCGTACTGAGCCGCATCGGCGTTCCGAATGCCAAACTGATCGTCGACATCGTCGTGCTGATCGCCGTGACCAGCTGCCTGAACTCGGCGCTGTACACCTCGTCGCGCATGCTGTTCTCGCTGAGCAAGCGTGGTGACGCCCCGGCCATTGCCCAGCGCACCACCAAGTCGGCTACCCCGCACGTGGCGGTTCTGCTGTCCACCGCAGCGGCGTTCCTCTGCGTGTTCGCCAACTTCGTGGCCCCAGCCCAGGTATTCGAGTTCCTGCTGGCCAGCTCTGGTGCCATTGCGCTGCTGGTGTACCTGGTTATTGCCATATCGCAGCTGCGCATGCGCGCCCAGCGTGAGGCCCGTGGCGAGAAGATCACCTTCAAGATGTGGCTGTTCCCGGGCCTGACCTGGGCGACCATTGCCTTCATCATTGCCATTCTGGTGGTAATGGCGCTGCGTGAGGACCACCGCGCCGAAATCATCGCGACCGCACTGCTGAGCATTGGTGTGGTGGCGGCTGGCTTGCTGGTGCACCGCAAGCGTGAAGCTGCCGGGCGGGTGGCGCTGGATAACTGATCCGCGCTGGCTGCAATGAAAAGGCCGCGCCCTGTGTAGGGCGCGGCCTTTTTTGTTGCCTGTACCGGCCTCTTCGCGTGTAAACCCGCTCCCACAGGTACACCACATATCTCAATTTCTGTGATATCCCTGTGGGAGCGGGTTTACCCGCGAATGGGCCGGGGCAGGTCACATGGCACTGTCAACCAAACTGCTTCTGCTGCTGTTGCTGCTTGGCAACCAGCTCAGAAGCCGCCACATAAGCTGCCTGGAACTCATCGCTCTCCAGCCAGGCCATGGTGGCCTCTTCATCGGCCCCGTCCAGCCATTTGCGGTAGGCATTGAACACCAGCACGATGTAGTCGGTGGCGTGTTCTTCCTTGTGCCCCTTGAGCACCAGGGCCAGCAGCGGGTCTACCAGGAACACCGAAATCATCGGCACCAGGCCGCCTTCCTGGGCTTCCTTCATTTTCTTGAACAGTGGGTCGTAGCTGCCCGATTCCATGGCCTTGTTATACACCTGCTCGATGCTGGCGCTGTCGCCGGCGCTGGCCTTGACTGCCTGGCCGCTGCGTACCATGCGGTTCTGCTTGGCCTTGCTGGCGGCGCGCTTGGCGCGTTTCTGTTGCTTGGTAGGGGTGGCCATGGGGCAATCCTTGGGTGTGTCTGAAAGTGCGCGTATTGAAGCGCAATTGCCCGAGAAACCCAAGCCGTGTGCCCAGGTCACGTAGGCTGGGGCCTTCTGCCATGGACATGCCTCCTGATTATGCCTGCCATCCGGCCTGCGTAACGTCTCTCCCGCTGTAACTCATGTTCGGGTGACAGCTCGACATTGCGCCAAATCGGCGTTTTCAAATGCGCACAGCTGCGCTGAAGGAGAGAGCGATGAAGCACTACTACCTTGTGACCCTGTACGGCTATGACGAGGAGGGTGACCTTTTCTATTCGACGGGGTTCGCAAAATGCATCCGGCAGTCAATCACCAAGGCTGACCTTGAGGCGATTGTTCAAAAAGGCAAAGAGGACAGTGAGTTCGAACTCCAACTGCACGGAGTTTCCTATCTGGGCGAAATGACCGAGGATGCCTTCGAGCATCTTCGTTCCATGCAGGACGAATAAGATTCGCCCGCAGCCCGTCTTCGGGCTGCGGTGTCTGTCGAGGCAGGTCGAGTTTTCAGGCTGCTGGCTGGGGTGCCTCGTCTTCCTCGAACCCGCGTGAAGCCCGGCCTACTAGCAGAGGGTCGGGTGCATGTGCCACCTGAGGGTCCTTGCCCGGATAGTCCAGCGCGTGCAGGAAATGCCGGATGCAATTGATCCGCGCCCGCTTCTTGTCATCGGACTTGATCACTGTCCATGGCGCATCGGCCGTGTCGGTATGGAAGAACATCGCCTCCTTGGCAGCGGTGTAGTCGTCCCACTTGTCCAGCGACTTGATGTCGATGGGCGACAGCTTCCAGTGCTTGAGCGGGTCGTCCCGGCGCGATATGAAGCGGCGCAGTTGCTCTTCCCGGTTCACCGAGAACCAGTACTTGAACAGCAGGATGCCGCTGTTGCACAGCATCCGCTCCAGGTCCGGGGCCTGGCGCATGAATTCCAGGTACTGCAGCGGCGTGCAGAAGTCCATCACCTTCTCGACCCCGGCGCGGTTGTACCAGGAGCGGTCGAAGAACACCATTTCACCTGCCGTGGGCAGGTGCTGGATGTAGCGCTGGAAGTACCACTGGCCTTTTTCCTGCTCGGAAGGCTTTTCCAGGGCAACGATGCGCGCACCACGCGGGTTGAGGTGCTCCATGAACCGCTTGATGGTGCCGCCCTTGCCTGCGGCGTCGCGTCCTTCGAACAGGATCACCACGCGCTGGCCGGTCTCCTTCACCCAGCTCTGTACTTTCAGCAACTCGATCTGCAGCGCGTGCTTGGCCTTTTCGTAGTCCTGGCGACGCATGCGGGTGCGGTAGGGGTAGCTGGCCGGCAGCTGGGCCGAAGTGCTGTCTTCGTTGCTGCCCTTGGGGGCCGTGGCGACTTCCATGGCAGCAGGTTGCTGGCTGATGCTGGTGATCGTCGGCTCCGGCTTGCGCTGGCGTGGGCGGCGCGTGCGGGCTGTGATGATGGCGGGCTCGCTGGGGGCGGGGAGCAGGAGGGGGGATTCTTCGCTCATGGAGGTCCTTGCGGGTCGAGTCGGATTTCCGTCGTCGATTGTGAAGGTGAGCGAGTGATGGCTATTTGATACTGGTCAATGAGGCAGGCGGGTTATTAAAAAATAACAGACAACAAAAAACCCGCACTAGGCGGGTTTCTTGTTGTCGCTTCGGGTAACTTTGCAACCACCAGAAGCTTGAAGGTGGTGCCCAGAGACGGAGTCGAACCGCCGACACGAGGATTTTCAATCCTCTGCTCTACCGACTGAGCTATCTGGGCGACGAGGTGAATTAAATAGACTTTCAGACCGCTCGTCAACGACTTTTTGAAAAAATTTTAAATTAATTCCGTCGCTTACGTTCCGTGGGGTCATTCCGAGGGTGGAACGTAGCCTTCCGCCTGGGCGTACTCTTCGCCGGCGAAAAACTTGTCCATCTCGCCCTGGAGGAATTTGCGGTCCTCGGCGTTCATCATGTTCAGGCGCTTTTCGTTGATCAGCATGGTCTGGTGCTTCTGCCAGTCGGCCCAGGCTTTCTGCGAGATGTGTTCGAAGATGTCCTGGCCCTTGGCGCCGGGGTAGGGCGGGCGTTCCAGGCCTGGCAGTTCTTCTTTGTACTTGCGGCACATCACGGTGCGGGTCATCGGGCGTCTCCTGCAATCAGTTCGTCGGCCGCGCGTTTGAGCAGCTTTTTCACCGGGGCGGCGAGGCCCAGGCGCGGCGGGGTGGCGAGGTTATACCAGAGCCAGTCGGCCTCGGCCACGTGCTGGCCGACCGGGTCGACGCGCACCAGCCAGGGCTCGATCGCCAGCTGGAAGTGGCTGAAGGTATGGGTCAGGCCGTCCATGGCGCGGCTGTCAGCCAGGCGCAGGCCGTGCTGGTAGGCCAGGTCTTCGAGCTGGGCGATGTCGTCCAGCTCCGGAAGGCTCCACAAACCACCCCACAGGCCGCTGGACGGGCGGCGGTAAAGCAGGATGGCACCTTCGTGGTTGGCCAGCAGCGGCATCAGTGTGCGCCGTTGCGGCAGGGCCTTGCGCGGTTTGGGCTCGGGGTAGCGGGTTTCTTCACCGTGCAGGTGCGCTTCGCAGCCGTGCTGCAGCGGGCAGATCAGGCAACTGGGCTTGCTGCGGGTGCACAGCGTAGCGCCCATGTCCATCATCGCCTGGGTGTAGTGGTTGGCGCGCTGCTGTGGAGTAAAGCGTTCCGCCGTGGCCCACAGCTGGTTGGCTACCTTGGGCTCGCCGGGGTAGCCGGTCTGGGCGGTGTAGCGGGCCAGCACGCGCTTGACGTTGCCGTCGAGGATCGGTGCGCGGATGCCCATGCTGATGCTGGCGATGGCACCGGCGGTGGAGCGGCCGATGCCGGGCAGCTCGGTGAGCTGCTCGACACTGCGCGGGAATTCGCCGCCATGCTGTTCGACCACGATCTTCGCGGCCTTTTGCAGGTTGCGCGCCCGGGTGTAGTAGCCCAGGCCCGTCCACAGGTGCAGCACTTCGTCCTCCGGCGCCTCGGCCAGGGCCTGCACGGTCGGCAGAGCCTGCATGAAGCGATCGAAGTAGTTGAGCACGGTGCTGACCTGGGTCTGCTGCAACATGATTTCCGACACCCACACCCGGTACGGGGTAATGCCCTGTTGCCAGGGCAGGTCGTGACGGCCGTGTTCGTCATACCAATCCAGCACAGCGCTGGAGAACTGCTCGGGGCTCATCGCTTGAACAGCCCCTTGAGCGCGTCTTTCACTTCCGGGCTCACTTTGTCTCCGAGTTTTTCATCGATCTTGTCTTGCAGGCGGTTGCCGGCCAGCTTGGCAGCAACCTTGCCCAGGCCGTTCTGGTCCAGGCGGCAGGCTTTGGCGCCCAGCTCCAGCGGGCCGCGGCAGCGCAGCGGTATTTCGACCCCGACATAGCGTTCGTTCACCTGGCAGGCCGGGTCCGGCATGGCGCGCTGGTCGCCTTCGACGACCACGCCAACGTTGTAGTCCATGCCCAGCACGCGCAAATCGAGGTCACCATGGCTGTTGACGGTCAGGCCCGGAATGCGCGCCTTGAGGTCCGGGTTGTTGGCGACGCCATTGCGCACCACCAGGCTGCCACGCAGTTCCTGGAACGGGGTGTCCTTGCCACGTGGTTCGCCGCTGAGCGATTTTCGGTTCAGCGTGGCGATGGCCTGGCACAGCTGCTGCTCCAGGTTGGCATTGACCAGCACGCCGTCGTTGATGATGAAGTTGGCGTTGCCGTTGAGGGTATCGACCAGCGCCTTCTGGCTGTTGCCGGTCGCGGTCAGGTCGCTGGTCAGGGTCAGCAGGCCTTTGACTGGCGGCGCCTGTTCCTTGCCCTCGGTCTTGATGAAGTGTTCCACCGGCACCCGCTGGATGCTGGTGTTGACGCCCAGTTGCGGCACGGCAGGGCGCACATCGACAGTGCCCTTGGCCTCGAAGGTGCCGTTGTACAGCTCACCGCGCAGGGTTTGCAGGGTCAGCAGGCCACCCTGGCCGATGGCCTTGAGCTGGGCGTCTTCGATCGGCAGTTTGTCCAGGGTCAGCGAGCCGAAGGCCAGGTCGGCCTGCAGGTCGAGGGCGCGCAGGCGGTCGACCGGCAGCAGCTTGTCGTCGCTCCAGGCCACCTGGGTCGGGGCGTTGGGCAGCGGTGTGGTGCCGGCACCGGCGACCGCGCTGGCCTCTTGTTGCTTGACTTCGGCCTGGCGTGCGGCGGTAGCGCCCTTGGCTTGTTCGCTCTTGGCCGGCAGGTAGCGGTCGGCGTCAAAGGTGTCGCCTTTGAGCTGCAGGCGCAGGGCCTGTTTGGCGAAATCTTCGACGGCCACGCGGCCACTGAAGGTGCTGTCGTCCAGCTTCACCGCCAGGTCGTTCAGGGCCAGGCTGTTCGGCGTGCCCTGCAGGCGGGTGACCAGCTCCAGCTTGGCGAAGGCCGCCGGGTCGTTGGTGGCTGGCAGCGGGCGGCCGATGCTGTCGAGGAAGGTGCGCAGGTCGAACTGGGCGATGGACAGGCCGCCGCTCAGCTGTGGCGCCTTGTCCAGGTCACGCAGGTTCAGCTCGCCCAGGGCGCGCAGCTGGTTGGCCGAGACTTTCAGGCCGTTCCACGAGGCTACATTGGCGGCCAGGTCGAGCAGCAACTGGCCTTGGGCGGCGAAGGTCACGGTCTTGCCGCCGGTGGGCTCGCCCGAGGTTTCGCCCGACAGGCGCATGTCTTCGAAGTTGTAGCGCCTGAGCTTGCGGTCGAAGCGCAGCTCGCCGGCCAGTTCGGTGCGGGCTTTGATGTTCGGCTGGCTGGCACTGAGGAAGGCGCTGGCCTTGAGCGGAATGTTCGCCCCTTCATGGACCGGGCCGGTGCTCAGCTGGATGCTTTCGGCGCTGTAGCTCTGGCCGGTCTTGGCATCGGTGTACTGCACGCGGGCGTTATTCACGGTCAGGCTGTCGATGTCCAGCTTGACGGCGCGTTCGTTGCTGGCGACCGGTGCTGACGCCTGTTCGGTCGGTGCCTGGGCCGGAGCACTGGCCTGCGCATCGGCGCTGGCACCGTTCTGCGCGGGCAGCGGCTTGCCGATGTCTTCCCAGTTGCCATGGCCGTGTTCATCACGGACCAGGGTCAGGTTCAGGCCCTCGACGCGCACGTCGCTCATCTGCACTTCGCGGCGCAACAGTGGCAGTACCCGTACCGACAGGCCGAGCATCTGCAGGTCGGCGAATGGCTCCTTGGGTTTGTTCAAGGTTGCGATGCTCGCTTCGTGCAGCTCCAGGCCCAGCCACGGGAACAGGCTCCAGCCAATGTCACCGTTGAGGGTCAGTTCGACGTGAGCCTTGTCACGTGCCAGCTGGCGAATCTCGTCTTTGTAGTCGTTGGGATCGAAGAGGTGGGTCAGGGCGAAGCCCAGCGCCACGATGATCAGCAGCAACCCGAGAAGCCCAAGTCCCAGGATTTTGCCGAACGCTTTCATGGGCGAGTCCTTGTAGTCCGTTATTGAAATTCAAGCGCCAGAGTATAGCGCCGCAGCAGTTGCCCCTGCGTATTCGACTAGAGATACAGGGTATTTCCTACGCATACAGCAGATGGTACGGCTTTCGACAGTATTTTTGCTGTACGCGATCAGCTGTGGGAGCGCAGGACTTCAGAAAGAGGACCGTTTCAGCCGAGCAAAAATTAACGATATCAGATTGCTTTCATGCTACTTGGTGCTGCTACCCTTGCGCCGCTTTGCCTGCACCCTCCCTAATAAGAAGGACCTAATCCTATGAGCAGTACCGTCGCGGCGGGGACCCTGGCCAGTGCGCCAGGCTTCCTGTCGAAGGAGCGCATCATCGCCCGCCCGGGCTTCAACCGCTGGCTGGTCCCGCCCGCCGCCCTGGCCATTCACCTGTGCATCGGCATGGCCTATGGCTTCTCGGTGTTCTGGCTACCACTGTCGCAAGCCCTCGGCATCACCGCCCCGGTCGCCTGCGCGGCGGATATGGGCTTCATGGCCCGTATGTTCAGCGCCGAATGCGATTGGCCGATTTCCATGCTGAGCTGGATCTATACCCTGTTCTTCGTCTTCCTTGGTTGCTCGGCGGCCGTGCTGGGTGGTTGGCTGGAGCACGCCGGCCCGCGCAAGGCCGGCCTGGTGTCGGCGCTGTGCTGGTGCGGCGGCATGTTGATCTCGGCCATTGGCGTGAAAACCCACCAGCTGTGGCTGATGTGGCTGGGCTCCGGCGTAATCGGCGGTATCGGCCTGGGCCTGGGCTACATCTCGCCGGTGTCGACCCTGATCAAGTGGTTCCCGGACAAGCGCGGCATGGCCACCGGCATGGCGATCATGGGCTTCGGTGGCGGGGCCATGGTCGGTGCTCCGCTGGCCACCGCACTGATGGGGCACTTCGGCAACGCGCAGGAAGTCGGCGTGTGGCAGAGCTTCGTCGCCATGGCGGCGATCTACTTCGTGTTCATGACCGCAGGCGCCTTGGCGTATCGCGTGCCGCCGACTGGCTGGAAGCCTGAAGGCTGGAGCGCCCCGGCGAAAAAAGCTGGTAACACCATGGTCACCGACCGCCACGTGCATGTCAGCGTGGCCTGGAAGACTCCGCAGTTCGCCCTGATCTGGCTGGTCCTGTGCCTGAACGTGTCGGCGGGTATCGGCATCCTCGGCATGGCTTCGCCGTTGTTGCAGGAAGTGTTCGCCGGCAAGTTGCTGGGTAACGAGTTGAGCTTCAGCGAGCTGAACAGTGCCCAGTTGGCGCAGATTGCCGCGATCGCCGCCGGTTTCACCGGCTTGCTGAGCCTGTTCAACATCGGCGGGCGATTCTTCTGGGCGTCATTCTCGGACTACATTGGCCGCAAGAACACCTATTTCGCCTTCTTCGCCCTGGGCGTGGGTTTGTACAGCCTGGTGCCGAACATGGGGCACCTGGGCAACGTGGCGCTGTTCGTGGCGGCGTTCTGTATCATCCTGTCGATGTACGGTGGTGGTTTTGCCACGGTACCGGCCTACCTGGCCGACCTGTTTGGCACGCAGATGGTCGGCGCCATTCATGGCCGCCTGCTGACCGCCTGGGCGGCGGCGGGGGTGCTGGGGCCGGTGCTGATCACTTACCTGCGCGAGTACCAGTTGGCGGCGGGGGTGGAGCGTGCAGCTGCTTATGACATGACCCTGTACATCCTCGCCGGCCTGCTGGTGCTGGGCTTTGTCTGCAACATGCTGGTGCGACCGGTGGCCGACAAGCATTTCATGAGCGATGCCGAACTGGCTGCCGAGCGGGCGTTGAGCCATGACAAAGGTGCCGACGGGGCGCGCTCGCTGGAGTGGAAGGCGGCGCCGGGTAGCCTGCCGCTGGTGCTGCTGGCCTGGGCGGTGGTGGTCGTGCCGTTGGCCTGGGGGGTGTGGATTACCCTGCAGAAGACGGCTGTGCTGTTCCATTGATGTAATCCTGGAATGGCCAATGGGGGCGCGTTGCGCCCCTCTCGCGGCGCAAGGCCGCTCCCACAGGTGGGCGCATGCCACAATTACCCGGTTGTATAGACCTGTAGCGGCATTCGGCCCCCGTAATTGCTTGCTTTGCCATATGTCATCCGCGTTTCAAGCCGGCGCGTTCTAGGCCTATAATGAAGCCCTTTTCGCCTAATGATTTTGCGGAGCTGGTGATGGTCGAACGTAAGGCTTCCGTCGAGCGCAACACCCTGGAAACCCAGGTCAAGTGCTCGATCAACCTCGATGGCAGTGGCAAGGCCCGATTCGATATCGGTGTGCCTTTCCTTGAACACATGCTGGACCAGATTGCCCGCCATGGGCTGATCGATCTGGATATCGAGTGCAAGGGTGACCTGCATATCGACGATCACCATACCGTCGAAGACGTCGGCATCACCCTGGGCATGGCATTCGCCCAGGCCATCGGTGACAAGAAGGGCATCTTCCGCTACGGCCACGCCTACGTGCCGCTGGATGAAGCCCTGTCGCGCGTGGTCATCGACTTCTCCGGTCGCCCGGGCCTGCAGATGCACGTGCCGTACACCCGCGCCACGGTCGGTGGCTTCGATGTCGACCTGTTCCAGGAGTTCTTCCAGGGCTTCGTCAACCACGCCCTGGTGACCCTGCACATCGACAACCTGCGTGGCCACAACACCCACCACCAGATCGAGACCGTGTTCAAGGCTTTCGGCCGCGCCCTGCGCATGGCCATCACCCTCGACGAGCGCATGGCCGGGCAGATGCCTTCCACCAAAGGGTGCCTGTAAATGCAGACGGTAGCCGTAATCGACTATGGCATGGGCAACTTGCACTCGGTAGCCAAGGCGCTCGAGCACGTAGGTGCCGGTAAAGTGCTGGTCACCAGCGATGCCTCGGTGATCCGCGAAGCCGATCGTGTGGTGTTTCCGGGGGTGGGCGCGATTCGCGACTGCATGGCCGAAATCCGCCGCCTGGGCTTCGACAGCCTGGTGCGCGAAGTCAGCCAGGACCGCCCGTTCCTCGGCATCTGCGTAGGTATGCAGGCACTGCTCGACCACAGTGAAGAAAACGACGGTGTCGACTGCATCGGCCTGTTCCCCGGCCAGGTGCGTTTCTTCGGCAAGGACCTGCAGGAAGACGGCGAGCACCTGAAGGTGCCACACATGGGCTGGAACGAAGTCGGCCAGACCAACGACCACCCGCTGTGGCACGACATCCCCGACCGTGCGCGGTTCTACTTCGTGCACAGCTACTACATCGATGCCGGCAAGCCGGCCCAGGTGGTCGGCCGCGGGCATTACGGTGTCGATTTCGCCGCTGCGCTGGCCGATGGCTCGCGCTTTGCCGTGCAGTTCCACCCGGAGAAGAGCCATACCCATGGCCTGCAGCTGCTGCAGAACTTCGTCGCCTGGGACGGGCGCTGGTAAATGAGCAGGTCGAAGACCAAGGCCCCGGTCATCACCCTGGCCCCCGAGCAAGAGCGTGAAGCACTGCACACGCTCAAGCGCTTCCTCGAAGACCGTTTCGAGCTGGAGCTGGGGTCGTTCGAAGTGGCCGAGGTCCTCGAGCTGTTCAGCAAAGAAATTGCACCCCATTACTACAACAGGGCGATTGCCGATGTTCAGCTGCACCTCAAGGAGCGGTTCGAGAGCATCGAAAGCGATCTGTGGGCGCTCGAGAAGCCCTGAAACCCCAAGAACAGACAGGTTCCCAAGATGCTGATTATCCCCGCTATCGATCTGAAGGACGGTGCCTGCGTGCGCCTGCGCCAGGGCCGCATGGAAGACTCCACGGTATTTTCCGACGACCCGGTGAGTATGGCCGCCAAGTGGGTCGAGGGTGGCTGCCGCCGCCTGCACCTGGTCGACCTCAACGGCGCCTTCGAAGGCCAGCCGGTCAACGGTGAAGTGGTCACTGCCATCGCCAAGCGCTACCCGACCCTGCCGATCCAGATCGGCGGTGGCATCCGCTCGCTGGAAACCATCGAGCACTACGTCAAGGCTGGCGTCAGCTACGTGATCATTGGCACCAAGGCGGTCAAGCAGCCGGAGTTCGTCGCCGAAGCCTGCAAGGCCTTCCCGGGCAAGGTCATCGTTGGCCTGGACGCCAAGGACGGCTTCGTCGCCACCGACGGCTGGGCTGAAGTGAGCTCGGTGCAGGTCATCGACCTGGCCAAGCGTTTCGAGGCTGATGGCGTCTCGGCGATCGTCTACACCGACATCGCCAAGGACGGCATGATGCAGGGCTGCAACGTGCCGTTCACCAAGGCGCTGGCAGAAGCCACCTCGATTCCGGTGATCGCCTCGGGCGGCATCCACAACCTGGGCGACATCAAGGCCCTGCTGGACGCCAAGGCGCCGGGCATCATCGGCGCCATCACTGGCCGTGCCATCTACGAAGGCACCCTCGATGTCGCCGAGGCCCAGGCCTTCTGCGACAACTACCAAGGCTGAGGACTGAACCATGGCACTGGCCAAGCGCATCATCCCTTGCCTGGACGTGGACAACGGCCGGGTGGTCAAGGGCGTAAAGTTCGAGAATATCCGTGATGCCGGCGACCCGGTCGAAATCGCCCGTCGCTACGATGAGCAAGGTGCCGACGAAATCACCTTCCTCGACATCACCGCCAGCGTCGATGGCCGTGACACCACCCTGCATACCGTCGAGCGCATGGCCAGCCAGGTGTTCATCCCGCTGACCGTGGGCGGTGGCGTACGCACTGTGCAGGACATCCGCAACCTGCTCAATGCCGGTGCCGACAAGGTCTCGATCAATACGGCCGCGGTGTTCAACCCGGAGTTTGTCGGCGAGGCAGCGGACCGTTTCGGTTCGCAGTGCATCGTTGTTGCCATCGACGCCAAGAAGGTGTCCGGGCCGGGCGAAGCGCCACGCTGGGAAATCTTCACCCACGGCGGGCGCAAGCCGACCGGGCTGGATGCCGTTGAATGGGCGAAGAAGATGGAAGGCCTGGGGGCTGGCGAGATCTTGCTGACCAGCATGGACCAGGACGGCATGAAGAACGGTTTCGACCTGGGTGTTACCCGTGCGATCAGTGATGCGCTGGGTATTCCGGTGATTGCCTCGGGCGGGGTGGGTAACCTGCAGCACCTGGCTGACGGCATCCTGGAAGGGCATGCCAGTGCAGTGCTGGCGGCCAGTATCTTCCACTTTGGCGAGTACACGGTGCCGGAGGCCAAGGCCTACATGGCTTCGCGCGGGATCGTCGTTCGCTGACAGAATGCCGGGAGGGCTTTGCCCTCCATTCGCAGCACAAGGCTGCTCCTACAAGGTTACGTGGTCCTTTGTAGGAGCAGCCTTGTGCTGCGAAAGGGCCGCAAAGCGGCCCAATTCCCTCAACCGTGGTTCTTGCCGAGCAAGGCGTGATAAAGCTCGGTATCCCCAAGAATGCCCACCACCTTGTCGTTATCCTGCAACACCAGCTTGTTGCCGGTCTGATAACGAATCTGTAGCGCCTCGCGCATTCCGATATCGGCATTCACCAACGTTGGGCGGCGGCCCAGCAGCTCCACATCCTGCCCCGGTGCCCAGTTCTGCAGGTCAAGCCCGTTCTGCCCTTGGCGTGCGCGCTTGATCGAGCCACCTTCGCCAAGGTCCAGCCACGAGTCGATGCCAGGATCGATGCACACCGAGCCATTCACCCGCTTGCAGTTGTCCAGGCTGCGCATCAGGCTGCGTCCGCACAGCACGTTCAGCGGGTTGGTATGGGCAACGAAGGTACGCACATACTCGTCGGCCGGGTTGAGCACGATCTCTTCCGGCTTGCTGTACTGGATGATCCGCCCGTCCTTCATGATCGCGATGCGGCTACCCAGCTTCAGCGCCTCGTCCAGGTCGTGGCTGACGAAAACGATGGTCTTGCTCAGCTTGGCCTGCAGGCCAAGCAGCTCGTCCTGCAGGCCTTGGCGGATCAGCGGGTCAAGTGCCGAGAACGGTTCGTCCATCAGCAGGATGTCGGCATCCATCGCCAGTGCCCGGGCCAGGCCCACGCGTTGCTGCATGCCGCCAGACAGCTCGTCCGGCTTCTTGTTGCGCCACTGGGTCAGGCCCACCAGCTCAAGCTTTTCGTCGACCAGCTTGCGGCGTTCCTTTTCCGGGCGGCCCTGCATTTCCAGGCCAAAGCTGATGTTCTCGCGCACCGTCAACCACGGCATAAGGGCGAACTTCTGGAATACCATGGCAATGCGCTTGGTGCGCATCATCTTCAGCTCGGCCGGGGTGCAGTGGGCAATGTCGATGTGCTTGCCTTCATGCTCGACGAACAGCTTGCCGCGGCTGACGGTGTTGAGGCCGTTGATGCAGCGCAGCAAACTCGACTTGCCCGAACCGGACAGGCCCATCAGCACACAGATCTCGCCCTTCTGGATATCCAGGTTGGCCTTCTCGACACCCACCACCAGGCCGGTCTGCTTGAGGATCTGCTCGCGGGTCTGGCCCTGGTCGAGCAGGGCCAGCGCTTCGCGTGGCTTGTTGGAGAAGATGACGTCGACGTCTTCGAAACGAATGATGCTCATGCTTCACCCCTTACCGGCAGGTCCGGTTGCTTGCAGATACGGTCGAGCATGATCGCCAGCAGCACGATCGCCAGGCCCGCTTCGAAGCCCAGGGAAATATCGGCGGTGTTCAGTGCGTTGACCACAGGTTTGCCCAGGCCGTCAGCGCCGACCAAGGCGGCGATCACCACCATAGACAGCGACAGCATGATGCACTGGGTAACGCCGGCGGCGATGCTCGGCATCGCGTGAGGCAGTTCGATACGGGTGAGCAGCTGGCGCCGCGAGCAGCCAAAGGCCTTGCCAGCGTCCATCAGCTCCTGCGGGACGTCGCAGATGCCCAGGTAGGTGAGACGGATCGGCGCGGCGATGGCGAACACCACCGTCGAGATCAGCCCCGGCACCACGCCCAGGCCGAACAGGGTCAGGGTGGGAATCAGGTAGACGAAGGTGGGTACCGTCTGCATCAGGTCGAGTACCGGGCGCATGGCGGTATAGAACATTGGTTTGTGCGCGGCGACGATGCCCAGCGGCACGCCGATGGCCACGCATACCACGGTGGCGAAGGTGACCTGGGCCAGGGTTTCCATGGTTTCCTGCCAGTAACCCAGGTTGAGGATCAGCAGGAACGACAGCGCAACGAATACGGTCAGCGCCCACTTGCGCTGGATCAGGTGCGCCAGGGCGGCGAACAGGGCGATTAGGACGAACGGGTTGAACCAGGTCAGGGCACTGGTGACGCCATGGATCATGAATTCCAGGCCTTGCGCGATGGCATCGAAGTAATTCGCGCCGTTCTGGGTCAGCCACTCGACGAACGACGCGATGTACTGCCCCAGGGGTATTTTCTGATCGATAAGCATGATAGCGAGCTTCCACCTGCATAGATTGAACTCAACCCGGGGCAGACACGGTCCTGCCCCGAGGTAGCGCTATTGCGTATTTCGTTATTGCGTCAGCTTGGCCTTGGCCGCCTCAAGGCCTGGTTTGCCATCAACGGTAGTAACGCCGGCCAGCCAGGCATCCAGCTTGCCAGGGTTCTCCTTGAGCCACTTTTTCGCAGCCGCCTCGGGCTTCATCTTGTCGTCCAGGACATAGCCCATCATGGTGCTTTCATCCTTGAGCTCGAACGACAGGTTCTTCAACAGCTGGCCAACGTTGCTGCATTCCTGCGCATAGCCCTTGCGGGTGTTGGTCAATACGGTCGCCTTGCCGAATTCGGGGCCGAAGAAGTCGTCCCCGCCAGTCAGGTATTGCATCTTGAAGCGGGTGTTCATCGGGTGCGGTTCCCAGCCGAGGAACACGATGGCCTCGCCGCGTTTCTGCGCGCGGTCGACCTGAGACAGCATGCCGGCCTCGCTGGACTGGACGATCTTGAAACCGGCGTCCTTCAGGCCGAAGGCGTTCTTGTCGATCATGCTCTGGATGGTGCGGTTGCCATCATTGCCGGGCTCGATGCCGTAGATCTTGCCGTCCAGTTCCTGCTTGAACTTGGGAATGTCGCTGAAGTCCTTCAGGCCCTTGTCATAGAGTGCCTGGGGTACGGCCAGGGTGTACTTGGCGTTTTCCAGGTTGGCGCGCACGGTTTCTACGGTGCCGGCGTCGCGATACTGCTTGATGTCGTTCTCCATGGTCGGCATCCAGTTGCCGAGAAACACGTCCAGGTCCTTGCCGGTGGCCAGCGACTTGTAGGTTACCGGTACCGAGATCATGGTGGTGTGGGTCTTGTAACCCAGTGCTTCGAGCACAACGCTGGTGGTCGCGGTGGTGACTGTAATGTCGGTCCAGCCGACATCCGAGAACCTGACCGTCTTGCACTGCTCGGGCTCGGCGGCCTGGGCCAGCACGGGGGCGGTCAGCATCGCAACCAGCAACAGCGAGAGTGAACCTTTCATGGATGGACTCCTGTGGATTTTGTCTTCGGGTTCGCGTGGTCGCCGGGCTTTCTGGGTGTCCGGTCGACAAGGCCTGCAGAGGGCAGGATGCGTGGCCGTGCTTTACGAGTCGCTTTCGATAATCCTCCAGCGCCGGGCAATCGCCTACTGGTGGGGTCGTAACCAGTACGGAACGGGTCGTATCCAGTATGGGCAATGTCGCTTATGGATTCTTCCACCCCCTCGGCCGCATCTTTGCGTCACCAGACCGCCGTAAAACGGCGTGATGAGGGCCGGATTCGTGCGGCGCTGCTGGACAAAAGTACGTCGGTTGCAGACGGCGAGGGGTGCGGTAAAAGCCCGATGATGCGTGCATTCAAGGCAGCCCGCTGCTTCAGCCTAGCAGCTGCCCCGCCCTGCGCATGGCGCGCAGAGACAAGCCCAGCAAGAGGTGATTCGATAATGGCCATCAGCGTGTTCGACCTGTTCAAGATCGGTGTCGGGCCCTCCAGCTCCCACACCGTCGGCCCCATGCGTGCTGGCGCCCTGTTCGTTCAGGGCCTGCGTGAACGCGGCGAGCTGGAACGTGTGAAGCGGATCGAAGTGCGCCTGTACGGCTCGCTGTCGGCCACCGGTGTCGGCCACGGCACCGACAACGCCACTATCATGGGTTTGATGGGCGAGTGGCCTGACGCCATCGACCCGACCCAGATCATGCCGCGTATTGCCGACCTGCGCGAAACCAACACCCTGCAGCTGGACAACCGCCTGCCCATCGAATTCGTCTGGGCCCGCGACATGCTGCTGCTGGACGAGAACCTGCCGTACCACCCCAATGCCATGACCCTGATAGCCGAAGGCGAGCAGGGCGAGCTGCATCGCGACACCTACTACTCGGTGGGTGGTGGCTTCGTGGTCGATGCCGCCCAGGCCGCCAGCGGCGTGCTGGATGCCGACCAGACGGTGCTGCCATACGACTTCAACAGCGCCGCCGAACTGCTGCGTCTGTGCAAACAAAACGACCTCAGCGTGTCGCAATTGATGATGGCCAACGAGAAGGTCTGGCGCAGCGAGGAAGAGATTCGCGCCGGCCTGCACAAGCTGTGGGATGCCATGCAGGAGTGCGTCAACAATGGCCTCAAGTACGAAGGCACGCTGCCCGGCGGGTTGAACGTGCGCCGCCGAGCCGCCAAGCTGCACCGCAGCCTGCAGGAAATCGGCAAGCCCAACGTGATCGGCTCGACCATGAGCGCCATGGAGTGGGTCAACCTGTTCGCCCTTGCGGTCAACGAAGAAAATGCCGCCGGCGGGCGTATGGTCACCGCACCCACCAATGGTGCGGCCGGCATCATCCCGGCGGTGCTGCACTACTACATGCGCTTCAGCGATGCGGTGAACGAGTCCAGCGTGGTCGATTTCTTCCTCGGTGCGGCCGCGGTGGGCATCCTGTGCAAGAAGAACGCGTCAATCTCTGGTGCCGAAGTGGGTTGCCAGGGTGAAGTCGGCTCGGCTTGCGCCATGGCCGCGGCGGGCCTTGCCGAAGTGCTGGGTGCTACCCCGCCACAGGTGGAGAACGCTGCCGAGATCGCCTTGGAACACAACCTGGGGCTGACCTGCGACCCGGTCGGCGGTTTGGTGCAGGTGCCATGCATCGAGCGCAATGCGATTGCCGCGGTAAAGGCCATCAACGCAGTGCAGATGGCCCTGCGTGGTGACGGCGAGCACTTTATTTCCCTCGACCAGGTGATCCGCACCATGCGCGATACCGGGGCTGACATGCACGACAAGTACAAAGAGACCTCGCGCGGTGGTTTGGCGGTCAGCGCCATCGAGTGCTGATAGCTTGATCTGACCTCAAGGGCCTCTTCGCGGGTGAACCCGCTCCCACAGGTACTGCGTTGCTCTCACTCGCGGTGCTGTACTTGTGGAAGCGGGTTTACCCGCGAAGACGCCCTTGAGTTTGAGGCAGGTGCAGCACCGCCCCCCAATGCCCCCTAATGGTGCAAGTGCGGCGCATACCGATCGTCGGGTGTCGTTATCAGTGTGGGCATTGTCGGTGACACTCAAGAGTGTCGTTTCTGGGCATCCTGGGCCATGCGTGTCACCAAATTGCTCAGCCGTTACACGCACAACGCCTAGCACGCCTGTTTTGCGAAGATTGGCCAATTCGGTCAAAGCACCTGATTTGCCTGATAAAGGCGTCGTTTTCAGGTTTTTTTGGATAGCCGTTCAATTTCAGGCACGGCGTTTGCGTTGAGATTGGCACCAAAGCCCCTGCACATGAAACCGGGGCCATACATAACAAGAAATCAGTGCCCGCCTGAGGCACACCCTGCATTTGTGTGAGGAGAAATCGCGATGACGTCGTACACCTCCGGGAACCCAACCCAGAACCGCACAGCACCCCAGTCCATCGGGTTTCTCCTATTGGACAATTTCACCCTGATTTCCCTGGCATCGGCCGTCGAGCCGCTGCGCATGGCCAACCAGCTGTCCGGCCGCGAGCTGTACCGCTGGCACACACTGACCGCCGATGGTGGGCAGGTATGGGCCAGCGATGGCTTGCAGATAACTCCTGACGCCGCCATGCACAGCGCGCCTCCCATCGATACCGTGATTGTTTGCGGCGGCGTGGGCATCCAGCGCAGCGTTACCCGCGAGCATGTCACCTGGCTGCAAACCCAGGCCCGTCAGTCGCGCCGCCTGGGCGCGGTATGCACTGGCAGTTGGGCCTTGGCGTGTGCCGGGCTGCTGGATGGTTTCGATTGCAGTGTGCACTGGGAATGCCTGGCTGCGATGCAGGAGGCTTTCCCGCGCGTCAATATGAGTACTCGCCTGTTCACCCTTGACCGTAACCGCTTCACCAGCTCCGGCGGCACTGCGCCCCTGGACATGATGCTGCACCTGATCAGCCGCGACCACGGCCGTGAACTGTCGGCCGCGATCTCCGAAATGTTCGTCTACGAGCGCATCCGCAACGAGCAGGATCACCAGCGCGTGCCGCTCAAGCACATGCTTGGCACCAACCAGCCGAAGCTGCAGGAAATCGTCGCGCTGATGGAGGCCAACCTCGAAGAGCCGATCGATCTGGACGAATTGGCGGTATACGTGTCGGTATCGCGCCGACAGCTCGAGCGCCTGTTCCAGAAGTACCTGCACTGTTCGCCGTCGCGTTACTACCTGAAGCTGCGCCTGATCCGCGCGCGGCAACTGTTGAAGCAGACGCCGATGTCGATCATCGAAGTGGCGTCGGTGTGCGGCTTCGTGTCTACCCCGCACTTCTCCAAGTGCTACCGCGAGTACTTCGGCATTCCGCCGCGTGATGAGCGCGTGGGCTCCAATACCGCCCAGCAGGTGGCGATGATGCCGATCCCGCAGGCCATGACCCTGTCGCCGCACAGTGGGCCGATGGCGGCCCTGAGCCAGGCGCGCAATGAGTCGACCTTTGCCAGTGTAAGGCTCTGAAACGACGCCGGCCTCTTCGCGGGTTTACCCGCGAAGAGGCCGGTGCAGGAAAACTCAGTCAGCCGCGCTTGTTGAACTGCGCCAACGCCGGCAACAGTTGTTTGTCGATGGCCTGGCGTACCGCCGGCAGGATCGTCGCGCTACCGGTATACATCTGCTCCACCATTCCCTTCAGCGCCCGTGCATTGGGCTCGGTCAGCCCACGCACCACCGCTTCACAGGCCTGCTCGGCGCTGGCCCCGGCCGGAATCTCGAACCCGCGCGCGCGCAGGTGGCCTGCCAGATCGTCCTGGTCAATCAAATCCGCATGCATCATGGCTGTTGTCCCTTTTATCGCTAAGAGAGTGCTGCTGTGATTTACGACCGATTCTGTGACGCTGGCGACATACCCGCAACAACAGAATGGCGCCATGGCTGCTTTGGCTAAGAACAGGTCGTTTCCGGCTAAATCCACCGTTCGGGAAGTGCGCACACTCAAGCCATCTACCGCAACGAAGGGTTTGGTCACCCACGTTAGTGCATGGATGTTGCTCGCTCTTGGCCCCGGATGCTCACGGCTTTCCGGGGTTATTTTTTGCCCGAAGCAACACCGCCGCCGCTGTTGGCACACTGTCATACTCAATACTTGAAGGCTTGCATGCCCTCTGTGGGAGCGGGTTCACCCGCGAATGCGTCGGTAGCTTCGTCATCGCATTCGCGGGTGAACCCGCTCCCACAGGGTACGCAGTTTTGTTCAGGACCGGGTGTTCAAACCCATCATGCGTCCGAGGAACTCGGCCGGTGGCAGATCCTGTTGTTCATCCACCAACCCCTGCAGCAATCCGGCACTACGCTCACTGAACGGTGCCGACTTCGGCCCCGCCAGGTCCACATGCAGCAGCATCTGCTCGCTGGCTGCCAGTGCCTCGTCGAGCCCCGCTCGGTGCAGGCTGTGGTAGACATGCAGGCGCTTGCGATCGAAGCCGATGATCTGCGTCTGCACCCACACCTCGGTACCCAGCTTGACTTCGTGCAGGTAGTTGATGTGCGCCTCCAGGGTGAACAGCGAATTACCGCTCTGCCCACGGCTGTCGGCATCCAGGCCGATGCGCTCCATCAGCGCATCGGTGGCGTAGCTGAAGATCAGCAGGTAGTAGGCATCACGCAGGTGCCCGTTGTAGTCGACCCAGTCCTCCTGGACTGGGGTGCGGTAGGTGATCAGTGCGGGCATCGCGGTCTCCTCAGTCGCCGAAAGCCATACCGTGCCGGGCCTTGCTGGTCTTTACCGCTTCCAGTACTGCCAGCAGAGTGTCATCACGATAGCGCTCCAGCGCGGCAATGCTGCGTTCGCCCAGTTGTTCCGTGGTGCCTTCGACCACGTCGTCGATCAGCTTGTCGGTCAATTCCGGCGCCGGCAGGTAGGTCCATGGCAGCTTCAGCGCCGGACCGAACTGGGCCATGAAGTGACGCATGCCAGCGTCACCACCGGCCAGGGTGTAGGTGAGGAATGTGCCCATGAACGACCAGCGCAGGCCGGCGCCGAAGCGGATGGCATCGTCGATCTCGCCGGTGCTGGCCACGCCGTCGTTGACCAGGTGCAGGGCCTCGCGCCACAGGGCTTCGAGCAGGCGGTCAGCGATGAACCCGGGCACTTCCTTGCGCACATGCAGCGGGCGCATGCCCAAGGCAGTGTAGATGGTCCTGGCAGCTTCGATGGCCTCGGCAGCGGTGCGATTGCCGCCGACGATTTCCACCAGCGGCAGCAGGTACACCGGGTTGAACGGGTGGCCCACCACACAGCGCTCGGGGCGGGTAGCCGACTCATAGAACTCGCTGGGCAGCAGGCCCGAAGTGCTGGAACCGATGATCGCGTCGGGTTTGGCCGAAGCGCTGATCTTTGCGTGCAGGTCGAGCTTCAGGTCCAGGCGCTCAGGTGCGCTTTCCTGGATGAAGTCGGCGTCGCGGACGCATTCCTCGATGGTGGTGACGAACTTCAGGCGGTCTTGTGATGCACCTGGGGCCAAGCCTTGTTTTTCCAGTGCCGGCCAGGCGTTGGCGATGCGTTTGCGCAAGGCCTGCTCGGCACCAGGCGCCGGGTCCCAGGCGACCACGTCCAGGCCGTGGGCAAGGGCGCGGGCGACCCAGCCGCTACCGATCACGCCACTACCCAGGGCGGCGAAGGTCTTGATCTCGGTGATGAAGGTCATATTGGTCTCCTGAAAGGATCAGCGGCGTTTGAGGTTCATCTTTTCCCGGCCTTCGGCCGGGGTCAGCACACGGGCGCCAAGGCGCGAAATGATCTCCACCGCGCGCTCGACCAACTGGCCGTTGCTGGCCAGCACGCCACGGTCCAGGTACAGGTTGTCCTCCAGGCCCACCCGCACGTTGCCGCCCAGCAACACCGCCTGTGCGGCCATCGGCATCTGCATGCGGCCGATGCCGAACCCGGCCCAGGTGACGTTGGCCGGCAGGTTGTCGACCATCGCCTTCATGGTGGTGGTATCAGCCGGTGCGCCCCACGGAATGCCCAGGCACAGCTGGAACAGCGGGTCGTCGAGCAGGCCTTCCTTCATCATCTGCTTGGCGAACCACAGGTGGCCGGTGTCGAATATTTCCAGCTCGGCTTTCACCCCCAGTTCGGTAATGCGCTTGGCGCCGGCGCGCAGTTGCGCCGGGGTGGAGACGTAGATCGAGTTGCCGTCGCCGAAGTTGAGCGTGCCGCAATCGAGGGTGCAGATTTCCGGCAGCAACGCTTCGACGTGTGCCAGGCGCTCCAGCGGGCCGATCAGGTCGGTGCCCGGGCCGAATTCCAGCGGTGTTTCGCCCGGGCCGATTTCCAGGTCGCCCCCCATGCCGGCGGTAAGGTTGACGATGATGTCCACGTCGGCTTCGCGGATGCGCTCCATGACTTCGCGATACAGCGCCACGTCGCGGCTGAAGCGGCCGGTTTGCGGGTCGCGGACGTGACAGTGAACCACGGTGGCGCCGGCCTTTGCGGCCTCTACGGCAGACTCGGCGATCTGCTTGGGGGTGACTGGTACAAGGTGGCTTTTCGAAGCGGTGTCGCCGGCGCCGGTGAGGGCGCAGGTGATGATGACGTCGTGGTTCATGGCGGGGTTCCTTGTGGTGTCTGGTGGCCTTTTCGCGGGTAAACCCGCTCCCACAGGGGACGATGTTGCCCCTGGCATGTGCATGACTTGTGGGAGCGGGTTTACCCGCGAATGGGTCGGATCAGTTGGCGCTGAGGTTGAGGTTGTCGGCAGCCGGCTTGCCATCGAAGGTGGTCACACCCTCCAGCCAGCGGGCCTTGTCCTCGGGGTGGTCCTTGAGCCACTGGCGGGCCGATTCCAGCGCATCCTTGTGGTCGAGCAGCGGCTGCATCATGCGGCTCTCGTCCTCTGCGCTGAAGTTCAGGTTGGCCAGCAGGCGGTGGGCGTTGGGGCAGCGTTCGGCGTAGTCCGGCGCGGTCACCGTCCACACTGTCGCGCGGCCTTCGTCAGGGCCCAGGGCATCCTGGCTGTCGCCCAGGTAGACCATGTCGATGTTCACGTTCATCGGGTGCGGCGCCCAGCCGAAGAACACCACGGCCTCCTTGCGCCGCACCGCGCGATCGACGGCGGCGAGCATGCCGGCCTCGCTGGACTCGACCAGCTGGAACTTGCCCAGGCCGAACTGGTTCTTGGCGATCATCGCCTTGATCTGGGTATTGGCGCCGGAGCCCGGTTCGATGCCGTAGATTTTCCCGCCCAGTTCCTTCTCGAACTTGTGGATGTCGGCAAAGGTCTTCAGGCCCTTGTCGGCCAGGTACTTGGGCACTGCCAAGGTGGCGCGGGCGTCTTCCAGGCTGGGCTTGTCGAGCACCTTGACTTGCTTGGCGTCGACGAACGGGGTGATGGTCTGGGTCATGATCGGGTTCCAGTAACCCAGGAACATGTCCAGGCGTTTGTCGCGGATGCCGGCGAAGATGATTTGCTGCGAAGCACTGGTCTGTTTGGTCTGGTAGCCAAGGCCATCGAGCAGCACCTGGGCCATGGCGCTGGTGGCAATGACGTCGGTCCAGTTGACCACGCCCAGACGGACGTTCTTGCAGGCCGCGGGTTCGGCGGCATAAAGCGGGGAAGCGACGATAGTGCTCAGGGCTACGGACAACAGGCTGCGGCGGATCAAGCGTTGCATGGTGGCTCTCCATCGGCAGGGCGTTTTTTTATAGGGGCCGGCCTCTCTGGGCCGTGTGAACACGCTACGCTGCTGCCAGGGTGGAAAATCGCACCCTGGCGACCAACAATTGCACGGAGGCGACCACCTATGTCGTGGAGCATGCAATGCCGCAAATCATCCATTTCCTGCTGTTGCCCGGTTTCTCGGCGATTGGCTTCATCAGCGCCCTGGAGCCACTACGGGTGGCAAACCGTTTCAAAGGCCCGTCATACAGCTGGCAGGTGCTGAGCCTGGATGGCGGTGCGGTGCAGGCCAGCAATGGCATGTCGGTGAACGCCGATGCGGCGCTGGCAGCGGCTGCGCCTGGCGGCGTGCTGCTGATAGTGGCCGGTTTCGATCCTCTGGCCTGCTACGGGCCAACCTTGCAACAAGCCTTACGCCGCCTCGACCGCGACGGGGTGATACTGGGCGGCATCGACACCGGAGCGGTGGTGCTGGCCGAGGCTGGCCTGCTGGATGGCCACCGCGCCACAGTGCATTGGGAGGCGCTCGAAGCGTTCAAGGAGAACTACCCGAACCTGCAGGCGACCCAGGAGCTGTTCGAGATCGACCGGCGGCGTATCACCTGCGCCGGAGGTACGGCTTCGATTGACCTGATGCTCGACCTGATTGCACAAGCCCACGGCAGTGAACTCGCGGTGCAGGTATCGGAGCAGTTCGTACTCGGGCGTATCCGTCAGCGACAGGACCACCAACGCATGCAGATCGCCAGCCGCTATGGCATCAGCAACAAGAAGCTGGTGAAGGTGATTGGCGAAATGGAGCGCAACACCGAGCAGCCGCTCAATACCCAGGTGCTGGCTGAAGCGGTGCAGGTGACCCGGCGTCAGTTGGAGCGGCTGTTCCGCGTGCACCTGGACGACACACCCAGTGGGTTCTATTTGCGACTGCGCCTGGACAAGGCTCGGCAGCTGTTGCGCCAGACCGATATGAGTGTGCTGGAGGTGGGGGTGGCGTGCGGGTTCGAGTCGGCTTCGTACTTTACCCGGTGCTATCGGGCGCGGTACCAGCGTTGCCCGCGGGAGGACCGGTTGGCCCGGGTGGTTTGATTTCCTCCTGTTCTGGCCTCTTCGCGGGTAAACCCGCTCCCACCTGCGAGGCCCTGTGGGGCGTGCCCGCGAAGAGGCGGCTACAGGCTTACTGCTGGCCGATGGACTGCAGGTACTCCGAGCGGTCATCACTGCGCTGCGCCACGCAGGTATCCCACGCCGCCTCGAACGCCTTGCTGCCGGGCTTCTCGGCATAGGTCTCGACCTTGCAGTCGGCATCGCGCAGCTGCGCCCACAGCTTCTCGGCCGCGTCCATGCGCCCGACCAGCGCGGTGGCCTGGTCGCTTTCGTCGGCATACTGGTCGCGGATGCGCTGGATCAACTCGTCATACGCCGCTTTCAGCTCGCGTTCGGCGGTCTGCTTGTTGAACGCAGCGCAAGCGTAGGTCTGCTGGTCGGTCTCGACGTTGTCGCACGGGGTGCTTTCCTCCTCGCCGGCCTGGGCGCCCGATACGACAGCCAGCAATACCAGCCATGCCATTGATTTCATCCGTTTTCTCCTCATCAGGCTGACGAATCGCTGGGATTCTCGCTCAGCCGCAGGCAAGGCGGTAGCTCCCTGACGAAATGTTCATAAAGCCGCCGGAAACGTCGTTATCGAGACTGTCTCTCATCGCCAGACACCGCGCCAGAAGGCCTGTTGTCGCGCATTGACGCTTTCGGCAAACCCCCTGTCGTTTTTGCATCGGGGCGCCGTTGGGCACAGGCATATGCTGGCCCCAAAGCGCCGGCAATAAGGTTTGGCGCAAACCCATTCAATAAAAGGGGACAGCCTGATGAGCCCAGCCGAACTTCACGCCGACAGCATCGTCATCGACGGCCTGATCATTGCCAAATGGAACCGCGAGCTGTTCGAGGACATGCGCAAAGGCGGGCTGACTGCGGCCAATTGCACGGTGTCGGTCTGGGAAGGCTTCAAGGCAACCGTCGACAACATCGCCGCCAGCCAGAAGCTGATCCGCGAAAACAGCGACCTGGTGATGCCGGTGCGCACCACCGCCGACATCCGCAAGGCCAAGGAACTGGGCAAGACCGGCATCCTCTTTGGCTTCCAGAACGCCCACGCCTTCGAAGACCAGATCGGCTATGTCGACGTGTTCAAGCAGCTGGGCGTGGGTATCGTGCAGATGTGCTACAACACCCAGAACCTGGTGGGCACCGGCTGCTACGAGCGTGACGGTGGCCTGTCGGGCTTCGGCCGCGAAATCGTGGCCGAAATGAACCGCGTCGGCATCATGTGCGACCTGTCCCACGTTGGCTCCAAGACCTCCGAGGAAGTCATCCTCGAGTCGAAAAAGCCGGTCTGCTACTCGCACTGCCTGCCATCGGGCCTGAAAGAGCACCCGCGCAACAAGTCGGACGAAGAGCTGAAGTTCATCGCCGACCACGGCGGCTTCGTTGGCGTGACCATGTTCGCGCCGTTCCTGGCCAAGGGCATCGACTCGACCATCGACGACTACGCCGAGGCCATCGAGTACACCATGAACATCGTTGGTGAAGATGCCATCGGTATCGGTACCGACTTCACCCAAGGCCACGGCCAGGACTTCTTCGAGTACCTGACCCACGACAAGGGTTATGCCCGTCGCCTGACCAACTTCGGCAAGATCATCAACCCGCTGGGCATCCGCACCGTGGGTGAATTCCCCAACCTCACCGAAACCTTGCTCAAGCGCGGCCACTCCGAGCGCGTGGTGCGCAAGATCATGGGCGAGAACTGGGTCAACGTCCTCAAGGACGTGTGGGGCGAGTAAGCCGCTCTCCAAGCCTGAAAGCCCCTGCCAGCAACGCCGGGGCATCCCGAAAAAATTTTTATGGAGTTGAGTTTCCATGGCCAAGATCGCCCCGCAATTGCCAATCGAAGTCGACAGCGAGACCGGTGTCTGGACCAGCGATGCCCTACCGATGCTGTATGTGCCACGCCATTTCTTCGTCAACAACCACATGGGCATCGAAGAAGTCCTGGGTGCTGAAAAGTACGCCGAGATTCTCTACAAGGCCGGCTACAAGTCCGCCTGGCACTGGTGTGAAAAAGAAGCCGAGTGCCATGGCCTTGAAGGCGTGGCGGTGTTCGAGCACTACATGAAGCGTCTGAGCCAGCGTGGTTGGGGCCTGTTCGAGATCCAGGACATCGACCTCGACAAGGGTACCTGCAGCGTCAAGCTCAAGCACTCCGCGTTCGTGTACGTATATGGCAAGTGCGGTCGCAAGGTCGACTACATGTTCACCGGCTGGTTCGCCGGCGCCATGGACCAGATTCTCGCTGCCCGCGGCAGCTCGATCCGCACTGTGGCCGAACAGGTCTATGGCGGGTCGGAAGAAGGCCACGAAGATGGCCTGTTCGTCGTCAAGCCGTTGTAAGCCGGAGATAGCGTCATGGCATTCGAAGCAATGTTCCAGCCGATCCAGATCGGCAAACTGACCATCCGCAACCGTGTGCTCAGCACCGCGCACGCCGAGGTCTACGCCACTGACGGCGGCATGACGACCGACCGCTACGTGAAGTACTACGAAGAAAAGGCCAAGGGCGGTATCGGCCTGGCGATCTGCGGCGGCTCGTCGGTGGTGGCCATCGACAGCCCGCAGGAATGGTGGTCGTCGGTCAACCTGTCGACCGACCGCATCATCCCGCACTTCCAGAACCTGGCCGACGCCATGCACAAGCATGGCGCCAAGATCATGATCCAGATTACCCACATGGGCCGTCGCTCGCGTTGGGACGGCTTCAACTGGCCGACCCTTATGTCGCCGTCGGGTATCCGTGAACCCGTGCACCGCGCCACCTGCAAGACCATCGAGGTGGAAGAGATCTGGCGCGTGATCGGCAACTACGCGCAAGCTGCCCGCCGCGCCAAAGAAGGCGGCCTGGACGGTGTGGAGCTGTCGGCCGTGCACCAGCACATGATCGACCAGTTCTGGAGCCCGCGCGTAAACAAACGTACCGATGAATGGGGCGGTACCTTCGAAGGCCGCATGAAGTTCGGCCTGGAAGTATTGAAAGCCGTGCGTGCCGAAGTCGGTGACGACTTCTGCGTGGGCATGCGTATCTGTGGTGACGAGTTCCACCCCGATGGCCTCAGCCACGAGGACATGAAGCAGATCGCCGCCTACTACGACGCCACCGGCATGATCGATTTCATCGGCGTGGTCGGCTCGGGCTGCGACACCCACAACACCCTGGCCAACGTCATCCCCAACATGAGCTACCCGCCGGAGCCGTTCCTGCACCTGGCCGCCGGCATCAAGGAAGTGGTCAAGGTCCCGGTGCTGCACGCGCAGAACATCAAGGACCCGAACCAGGCCACGCGCATCCTGGAAGGTGGCTATGTCGACATGGTCGGCATGACCCGCGCGCACATCGCCGACCCGCACCTGATCGCCAAGATCAAGATGGGCCAGGTTGACCAGATCAAACAGTGCGTCGGTGCCAACTACTGCATCGACCGCCAGTACCAGGGCCTGGATGTGCTGTGCATCCAGAACGCCGCGACCTCCCGCGAATACATGGGAGTGCCGCACATCATCGAGAAGACCACCGGGCCCAAGCGCAAGGTCGTCATCGTTGGCGCCGGCCCTGCCGGTATGGAAGCGGCCCGCGTGGCTGCCGAGCGCGGCCACGACGTGACCGTGTTCGAGAAGAAGGACCAGATCGGCGGGCAGATCACCATCGCCGCCAAGGCGCCGCAGCGTGACCAGATCGCCGGTATCACCCGCTGGTACCAGCTGGAGTTCGCCCGCCTGAAGATTGACTTGCGCCTGGGCACCGCCGCTGACGTGGCGACCATCCAGGACCTGCGCCCGGACATCATCGTGCTGGCGGTGGGTGGGCATTCCTTCCTGGAGCAGAACGAGCATTGGGGTGCCGCCGAAGGGCTGGTGGTCAGCAGCTGGGACGTGCTCGACGGCAAGGTTGCGCCGGGCAAGAACGTGCTGGTGTACGACACCATCTGCGAGTTCACCGGCATGTCGGTGGCTGACTTCATCGCCGACAAGGGCAGCCAGGTCGAGATCGTCACCGACGACATCAAGCCGGGCGTGGCCATGGGCGGTACTACCTTCCCGACCTACTACCGCAGCATGTACCCGAAAGAAGTGATCATGACCGGCGACATGATGCTGGAAAAGGTCTACCGCGAAGGCGACAAGCTGGTTGCAGTGCTGGAGAACGAATACACCGGCGCCAAGGAAGAGCGCGTAGTCGACCAGGTGGTGGTAGAGAACGGCGTGCGTCCTGACGAACAGCTGTACTACGCGCTGAAGGAAGGTTCGCGCAACAAAGGCCAGATCGACGTGGAGGCGCTGTTCGCCATCAAGCCACAGCCGATCCTCAGCCAGCCGGGCGAAGGCTACCTGCTGTACCGCATCGGCGACTGCGTGGCCCAGCGCAACGTGCATGCGGCGATCTACGACGCCTTGCGCCTGTGCAAGGACTTCTGATCGCACTGGCATGAACACCGCCCCCGAGGGCGGGATTGGCCCCCTGTGGGAGCGGGTTTACCCGCGAATGCGTCAGCACTGACAACACCGTTGCCTGACCGGACGCATTCGCGGGTGAACCCGCTCCCACAGGGTCCGCGCCGCGCTTGAGAGTGGCGCAAGAATCCAGCTGTTGTGGGAGCCTCCCATGTTGAACACCCTTCTACCCATCCTGCTGTTCGCTGCCCTTGGCCTGGCGGTGCTCGGCGCCCTGCGCCGGGTGCGCATGTGGCGGCGTGGCCGGCCGTCCAAAGTCAACCTGATCGGCGGCCTGCTGGCCATGCCGCGCCGCTACCTGGTGGACCTGCACCATGTGGTCGAGCGCGACAAGTACATGTCCAAGACCCACGTGGCCACCGCAGGCGGCTTCGTGCTGTCGGCCGTGCTGGCAATCCTGGTGCACGGCTTCGGCCTGCAGAGCAAGATCCTTGGCTACGCCTTGCTGGTGGCCACGGTGATCATGTTCAGCGGCGCCATCTTCGTCTTCAAACGCCGCCTCAACCCGCCTTCGCGCCTGTCCAAGGGCCCGTGGATGCGCCTGCCGAAGAGCTTGCTGGCGTTTGCCGCGAGCTTCTTCATCGCCACCTTGCCGGTCGCCGGCATCCTGCCGGCCAATACCGGTGGCTGGGTGATGGTCGGCATTCTCGGCCTGGGCGTGCTGTGGGGCGTGTCGGAGCTGTTCTTCGGCATGACCTGGGGCGGCCCGATGAAACATGCCTTCGCCGGTGCCCTGCACCTGGCCTGGCACCGTCGCGCCGAACGCTTCGGCGGTGGCCGCTCCACTGGCCTCAAACCGCTGGACCTGGAAGACCCGAATGCGCCGCTGGGCGTGGAAAAGCCGGTGGACTTCACCTGGAACCAGCTGCTGGGCTTCGATGCCTGCGTGCAGTGCGGTAAATGTGAAGCCATGTGCCCGGCCTTTGCCGCCGGCCAGCCGCTGAATCCGAAAAAGCTCATCCAGGACATGGTCATCGGCCTGGCCGGCGGCACCGACGCGCAGTTCGCCGGCAGCCCGTACCCGGGCAAACCGATTGGCGAACACGGTGGCCACCCGCACCAGCCGATCGTCAATGGCCTGGTCGATGCCGAAACGCTGTGGTCGTGCACCACCTGCCGTGCCTGTGTCGAGGAATGCCCGATGATGATCGAGCACGTCGATGCCATCGTCGACATGCGCCGTCACCTCACCCTGGAAAAAGGCGCTACCCCGAACAAGGGCGCCGAAGTGCTGGACAACCTGATCGCCACCGACAACCCGGGCGGTTTCGCCCCTGGTGGTCGCATGAACTGGGCCGCCGACCTCAACCTGCAACTGCTGTCGGAGGTGAAAACCACCGAGGTGCTGTTCTGGGTCGGTGACGGTGCCTTCGACATGCGCAACCAGCGCACCCTGCGCTCGTTCGTCAAAGTGCTCAAGGCTTCGGGCGTGGACTTTGCCGTACTCGGCCTTGAAGAACGCGACAGCGGCGACGTGGCACGTCGCCTGGGCGACGAAGCGACCTTCCAGCAATTGGCCAAACGCAATATTCAGACCCTGGCCAAGTACAAGTTCCAGCGCATCGTCACCTGCGACCCGCACAGCTTCCATGTGCTGAAGAACGAGTACGGCGCCCTGGGCGGTGACTACCAGGTGCAGCACCACAGCACCTACATCGCCGAACTGATCGCGGCCGGCAAACTCAACCTCGGCCAGCACAAGGGCGGCAGCGTCACCTACCACGACCCGTGCTACCTGGGCCGTTACAACGGTGAATACGAAGCCCCGCGTGCCGTGCTCAAGGCACTGGGTATCGAAGTGCGCGAGATGCAGCGCTCGGGCTTCCGCTCCCGCTGCTGCGGCGGTGGCGGCGGTGCGCCGATCACCGACATCCCGGGCAAGCAGCGTATCCCCGATATGCGCATGGACGACATCCGCGAGACCGAGGCCGAGCTGGTGGCCGTGGGGTGCCCGCAGTGCACCGCGATGCTCGAAGGTGTCGTCGAACCGCGCCCACAGATCAAGGACCTGGCCGAGCTGGTGGCCGACGTGCTGATCGAAGAGGACGCGCCCTCTGCCCCAAAGCCGCAAACGGCCAAACGTGAACCCGCGGAGGTGCACTGATGAGCGACATTATCCGCCGCGACCCACGCGCCGAGTGGATCGCCCGTAACCGTCTGCACCCGCTGCATGCAGCGATGCAGACGCAGCAGACCAGCTGGATGGGGCCCAACGGCCTCATCCGCAAGAACCCCCATGCGATCGCCGCAGGTTTCATCGGCCCGGCTGGCATCAAGCGCATCGACCGCAGCGGCGCCCAGCAGGGTACCGCCGTGGGCGGGCGGCGCACGGCGGCGGCCGAGGTCAAGCTGCCGCTGCACCAGGTGCCGGCGCCGGCGTTCTACATTGCCGTGGTGCCGGACATGGTCGGCGGCCGCCTGAGCAGCCACGATCGCGACCTGCTCGGCCTGGCCCATAGCTTGGCCGGCAGCGACGGTGCAGTGCTGGCGGTGGTGTTTGGCGAACACAAGGAAAGCAACTTTTCCACAGCCGGGGTCGACCGCCTGTTGGTCATCGAGGGCGAGGCTTTCGAAGGTTATGCACCGGAGCAACTGGTACAAGGCCTGCGGGCTGTGGATAACCAGTTCACCCCGCGCCACTGGCTGCTGCCCGACAGCCGCACCGGTGGCGGCGAACTGGGCCGGCGCCTGGGCGCAGCCCTGGGCGAGCGCCCGGCGACACGGGTGTGGCAGGTCAAGGATGGCCAGTGCATCGGCCGTGCCGGTGCCGGCCAGCAAGACCTGCAGCGTGCCGTGCCACGCCTGATCCTGGCGGCGGCCGAGTGCGCCGAGCCGGTCAGCGAAACCCGTCACGAAGCCTTGCCGGTGGAGTTGTCCACAAGCGTGGCGCGCAGCCTGTCGCGCATCGAAGACCTCGGCTCGGTGGCCGTGGACCCGGCCACCATTGCCATGGCCGAGGCCGAGTTCATCGTCTCGGGCGGCAACGGCGTCAAGGACTGGGACCTGTACCACAAGGCCACCGCGGCCCTCGGCGCCACCGAAGGCGCCTCGCGGGTGGCGGTGGACGACGGCTTCATGCCGCGCAACCGCCAGGTGGGTGCCACCGGTACCTGGGTCACCGCGCGGGTCTACGTGGCTGTGGGTATCTCGGGCGCGATCCAGCACCTGCAGGGCATTGGCGCCTGCGACAAGGTGGTGGCTATCAACATGGACCCGGGCTGCGACATGATCAAACGGGCTGACCTGTCGGTAATTGGCGACAGTTCGGCGATTCTCCAGGCACTGATCGAGGCTGTGGATAACTACCGCAGCAGCGGCCAGCGCGACGCGGCATAAGGGCACGAGCATGAGTACGAAAGTGATCAGCCTGGTTTCCATCGGTGCCCACCCTAGTTCTGGTCGCGCCCGCCGCGCCGAGCAGGACGCCCGCGCCGTCGAGCTGGGTTTGCAGCTGGCTGGGGATAACTTGCAGGTGGTGCATGCCGGCGACCCCCGGGAAGAAGCGCTGCGCGCTTACCTGGGCATGGGGCTGGACCACCTGGATGTGCTGGAGCAGCCGGCTGGTGCCGATGTGCTGGGCGTGCTCGGGGATTACCTGCGCGACGCCGGGGCACAACTGGTGCTGACCGGCAGCCAGGCCGAGACGGGTGAAGGGTCAGGCATGTTGCCGTTCCTGCTGGCCGAAAAGCTCGGCTGGCCGCTGATTGTAGGGTTGGCCGAAGTGGAGTCGATCGAGAACGGCACCGCCCAGGTGTTGCAGGCTTTGCCGCGTGGTCAGCGGCGTCGGCTGAAGGTGCGCCTGCCGTTGCTGGCGACTGTGGATAACGCTGCGCCCAAACCGCGCCAGAGTGCCTTCGGGCCGGCTCGCCGTGGTGTGCTGGCGGCGCGCAACGTGGCCATTGTCGAGGACGAACTGTTGGCCGATGCCGAGCTGCAACCGGCCCGTCCGCGGCCCAAGCGTCTGAAAGTGATCAAGGCCAAGAGCGGCGCCGACCGGATGAAGGCTGCAACCGCCAAGGCCAGTGGTGGCGGTGGCAAGGTGCTGAAGGACGTTTCGCCACAGGAAGGCGCCGAGGCCATCCTCAAGCTGCTGGTGGAAGAGGGCGTGTTGCGCTGAAGCCAGAGGCTTGGAGGTCTCTTTGTGGGAGCGGCCTTGTGTCGCGAAAGGGCCGCGTAACGGCTCCAGCCATTTCTGCAGTGATGCAAAAACCTGGGGCTGCTGCGCAACCCTTTCGCGACACAAGGCCGCTCCCACATTCCATACACAGCATCGACCGAATGCTTTTGCCCACCAAATCTGTTCGCCAAGGTGTGGATAAAGTGTTGGCGCATGGCTGTAGCCCTTGTATGACGGGGCCTTCAAGGTTTTGATCAAAAAACGATCACCCTTGCTCCCTGCCTTCGCATGCACGCGCGTCAGCATCCTCGAGATCTTGCCCACAATCGCTGTTAGCCGGTCTGTGGATAATCTGTTTGGCATCTCCTGTAAGCCGCGTAGTCAAAGGGCTTGAAAAATTTGTTCAAAAAATGATCAATTCCGTCTGGATCCTGCTCGATCCTTGAAAATCAGGGCTTTGAGTCGCTTATCCACAACCCGATTGCAGAAAAATCATCGGTTGCCCACAAACTCTGTTGGTGTCTCTGTGGACAAGATGTACGAAGTCCGCTGTAGCCCAATGAACATGCGGTCTTGGCGATTATGAGCAAATAATGATCAGCGGCCCACCTGACATTTTTGCCAGTACGCAAGTTTCCAACCAGCCGTTACCTTGTCCAAAGGTCTTCGTATGCGTGGATAAGTCATGGCGACACTCCTGTTGAAAGCAGATCGGCAACACTCTGTACTGGGCGGAGCCTCCTCCAACACGCGTGCTTATTCACCTTATGGCATCACCAACACTGTCTTCGCCCCAGGGCTGGCTTTTTGTGGGCAATATCTGGATCCATCGACTGGAAATTACCCGCTGGGAAATGGTCACCGCTTCTATAGCCCAACTTTGATGCGATTCATTACGCCTGACACGCTAAGCCCGTTTTCCAAGGGCGGCATCAATGTGTACGTTTATTGTGGCGCTGACCCGGTAAATCGACATGATCCAAGCGGCGCTTTCTGGTTGGGTATTTTGCTCAGAGTCGTTGGCCTGGCTTCCAGTGGCGCTACCTTGTTTGGTGCAACAGTGCGTACGATGAGGAATGTCGTGGGGAGGAAGTCCAGCACAGCGAACGCCACTCCCTCTTCTCACCAGGAATTGTCCCATCTGAGCAGGGTTTCAAATCAGCAGTTCGCCATGACGGGAGCTTTCGGTGTCGCCGGCCAAATAACTGCTGCGGTATACGGAGTGAGCCCAAACCTGCAAACACTTACGGATGTGTTTGCAGTCGGCAATACGGTGTCCAACCTGAGCGGTGGTTCGATAGGGAATTTTGCAGCAGCGCGCGAGGTGCTCGGATACTTGCAAGCTAATCCACATGAAGTTGTGCCAGTGGTCTGGGAAACACTTGTGGATCTGACGATGGTGGACGAGATGTTGTCCGCAGTAGGCAGGGGGTTCGAGGGCGCAGCAAGGCGGATAAGGTCGACCCGCCCTGCTGCACCCTACGATGTTCAAGTATAGGCTGCGGTACTGCTTACTGCGCCTGCACTTCCTTCAGGTAGGCCGCAGGTTCAGCGCCCAGATTGTTCAGCAGCCGCTGGCTGTACCAGTCAATGAAGTTGACCACGCCAAACTCGTAGGTCTTCGAGTAAGGCCCAGGCTGGTACGCAGTGGAATTGATCCCGCGCTGGTTCTCTTCGGCCAGGCGACGGTCCTGGTCGTTGGTGGCGTCCCACACCTTGCGCATGTTCTCCGGGTTGTAGTCCACGCCCTCCACGGCATCCTTGTGTACCAGCCACTTGGTGGTGACCATGGTTTCCTGGGCACTGATTGGCCACACGGTGAACACGATCATGTGGTCGCCCATGCAGTGGTTCCACGAGTGCGGCAGGTGCAGGATGCGCATCGAGCCCAGGTCCGGGTTCTTGATACGGCCCATCAGCTTCTGGCAGGCCTGCTTGCCGTCCATGGTCATCGACACGGTGCCCTTGAGCAGCGGCATGCGCACGATGCGGTTACGCAGGCCGTGGCTCTTGTGCAGGTAAGGGATTTTCTCGGCTTCCCAGGCGGCGGCGGAGGCGGCCACGTGGTCCTTGAATTCCTGGCTGGCGCGAGGGTCGTTGGTGTCGTCCCATTCCAGCAGGGTTTGCAGCAGCTCCGGATGCGAACCGTTGCAGTGGTAGCACTCGCGGTTGTTTTCCAGCACCAGCTTCCAGTTGGCCTTTTCCATCAAGGTGGTTTGCACCGCCACCTTGGTGTTTTCCATGTCGTACGGTTCCATGTAGTGCTCGAGGGTAGCCAGGAACTCGTCGATGGCCGGCGGGTTTTCCGCCAGGCTGATGAAGATGTAGCCGCCGGCGACCTTCACGTTCACCGGCTTCAGGCCATACTGGTTCATGTCGAAGTCGGCGCCCATTTCGGTGCCAGCGAACAGCAGGCGGCCGTCCAGCTCGTAGGTCCACTGGTGGTACGGGCAGACCAGCTTGGCCACCTTGCCTTTGTCGCTGACGCACAGGCGCGAGCCGCGGTGGCGGCAGACGTTGTGGAAAGCGTGCACTTTACCTTCGGCGCCACGCACCACGATGATCGGGTTCTTGCCGATCTGCAGGGTGATGTAGTTACCCTTGGCCGGGATCTCGCAGGTCATGCCGGCGATCAGCCACTCCTTGTGGAAGATCTCCTGCATGTCGATCTGGAACAGACGCTCGTCGTTGTAGAAAGGCTGGGGCAGCGAGAAGGTGCGCTCGCGGGTCTGCAGCATTTCGGCTGTTGCCTTGCGTGCAGGTTCCAGTGGATCGCCCAGGCTCAGGGTTGCGGTGACGTCCATCGTGTATTCCTCGGGGCCGTGTGCGGCCGGCAAAAGGTGGCTAATCGTTGTTGTGGTGCCGCAAGGCTGCTCATCAAGAAACAGCATGTTGTTTGCCGTGGAGTGTGCGTCCGAAGGCGCCAAGAACCGTATCCATGGGCGACATGGCCGATTTGAATTACGACGCGCCAGCCCTTGTGGCGCGGGGCTGGTCGCGATAAGCACGCCGATGTCGCTGGCAGGAATGTACGTCGTCTTCAGCTTGCGCATTATCCAAGCCATAAAAAGGCCGATAGTCGGCTGCTGGAGATGAACATGTCCGATACCTTCCTCAATCCGGTCACCACCCAGACCTGGGCCAACGGCCGCCACATCGTGCGCTGTGTCAAGGTCATCCAGGAGACCTGGGACGTGCGCACCTTCTGCTTCATGGCCGACCAGCCGATCATGTTCTTCTTCAAGCCAGGGCAGTTCGTCACCCTTGAGCTGGAAATCGAAGGCAAGCCGGTGATGCGCTCCTACACCATCTCCAGTTCGCCATCGGTGCCCTATAGTTTTTCGATTACCGTCAAACGTGTGCCGGGTGGCCTGGTGTCCAACTTCCTTCACGACACCATGCACGAAGGTGCCGAGCTGCCGGTGCACGGCCCGGTGGGGCTGTTCAACGCCATCGACTTCCCGGCGCAGAAGGTGCTGTACCTCTCGGGCGGTGTCGGTATCACCCCGGTCATGTCGATGGCGCGCTGGTTCTACGACACCAACGGCAATGTCGACATGGTGTTCGTGCACAGCGCCCGTTCGCCGAAGGACATCATCTACCACCGCGAGCTGGAGCAGATGGCTTCGCGCATCCCCAACTTCAGCCTGCATATCATTTGCGAGAAGCATGGCCTGGGCGAGCCTTGGGCGGGTTACCGTGGCTACCTGAACCAGCGCCTGATGGAGCTGATCGCGCCGGACTACATGGACCGCGTTGTGTTCTGCTGCGGCCCGACGCCATACATGACTGCGGTCAAGCGCATGCTCGAGGCGGTCGGCTTCGACATGAAGAACTACCACGAGGAGTCGTTCGGTGCGACACCAGCGGAAGCCAAGGCCGATGCGGTCGAGCATGCCGAACAGGCTGCCGACGCACCGGAACTGGATGTGGCCGACCTCAACCTGGTGGAGTTCATCGGCAGCGAGAAAAGCATCCGCATCGCCCCGGGCGAGACGGTGCACGCGGCGGCGGCCAAGGTTGGCCTGATGATCCCGAAAGCCTGCGGCATGGGTATTTGCGGTACTTGCAAGGTGCTCAAGCTGGGCGGCGAAGTGGAGATGGAGCACAACGGTGGCATTACCGAAGAGGACGAAGCCGAGGGCTACATCCTGTCGTGCTGCAGTGTGCCGAAAGGGGATGTGCGGATCGATTACTGACCCGGGAATGCAGGGGGCTGCTTTGCAGCCCTTTCGCGACACAAGGCCGCTCCCACAAAGGTCCCGGTTACGCCGGTCTATGTGGGAGCGGCCTTGTGTCGCGATGGGCCGCAAAGCGGCCCCGGCTATATGAAGTCAGGTGCGGAAGCGCGCTACCAAGCCATTCAGATCGACAGCCAACCGCGACAGCTCCGCACTCGCCGCGCTGGTCTGATGCGCCCCGGTAGCACTCTGCACCGACAAGTCATTGATGTTCACCAGGTTGCGGTCCACTTCCCGCGCCACCTGCGCCTGCTCTTCCGCCGCGCTGGCAATCACCAGGTTGCGCTCGTTGATCTGCGCCACCGCCCCGGCAATGGTGTCCAGCGCCAAGCCTGCGCCACGGGCGATATTCAGCGTCGATTCGGCACGTTCGGTGCTGGTGCGCATCGAGTCCACGGCCTCTTCCGTACCGCCCTGAATGCTGCCGATCATCCGCTCGATCTCGCTGGTCGACTGCTGGGTACGGTGGGCCAGCGCCCGCACTTCATCGGCAACCACGGCGAAACCACGGCCTGCCTCGCCGGCACGTGCCGCCTCGATCGCCGCGTTGAGTGCCAGCAGGTTGGTCTGGTCTGCCAGGCCGCGGATCACATCGAGCACCTTGCCGATATCACGCGACTGTTCGGCCAGGTGGGTAATCAGCTTGGCGGTGGCCTGTACGTCACCACTCATGCGCTCGATGGCACCCACGGTTTCCATGACCAGGTCGCGGCCATCGCCAGCCGAACGGCTGGCTTCGCTGGAGGCCTCCGAGGTGCTGACTGCATTGCGCGCCACCTCTTCCACGGCGCTGGTCATCTCGGTCACCGCAGTGGCGGCCTGTTCGATTTCGTTGTTCTGCTGCTGCAGGCCACGGGCGCTTTCGTCGGTGACGGCGTTCAGCTCCTCGGCAGCCGAGGCCAGTTGAGTCGCAGAGCCTGCAATCAGCAGCAAGGTGTCGCGCAGCTTGTCCTGCATGCGGGCCATGGCGCGCAGCAGGCGGGCAGCTTCGTCGGTACCCTCGGTATGGATGACGTGGGTCAGGTCGCCGTCGGCAATTTGTTCGGCGCACCTGAGCGCCTCGTCAATCGGCTTGACGATGCTGCGGGTCAACAGCAGGGCGCAGGCAAAAGTCAGCACGGTGGCGGCGACCAACAGGGCGATCACCAGGGAGAACGCCACGTCGTACTGGCTGGCGGCTTTCGCGTTGGTGTCACGGGTCTGCTCGGTATTGATGCGCACCAGGGTCTCCATGATCTTGTTGATCTGTTCGGAGGTGGTCAGCACGTCACGGTTGAGAACCTCCCTCAGTTCGTCGAGGCGGCCGGCCTGGCTCAGGCTGCGCATGTGCGATTCCAGCTGGCGGTACTGGTTTAGCAACTGTACGTATTGGTCGTACGCGGCCTGTTCGTCGGCGGCACTGATCAGCGGCAGGTAGACCTGGCGCGCGCGGTCGATCTCCTGGTTGCGCTGATCCATCAGGTTGAGGGTGTCCAGCTGGTTTTGCGGCTCGCGATTCACCAGCAGGCGGTAGGCGAGGCTACGCATGCGCAGGTTCAGCGCGTTGAGCTCATCGAGGGTTTTGATGGCGGGCACGCTGACCTGTTCGATGACCAGGCCGGCCTGGCGGATGTTGCCCATCTGTACCAGGGAGAAGATACCAAGGCCGAGCATCAGCAGGCCGATAAGCGCAAAGCCAAGCAGTGCGCGCGGGGCAATATTCATGTTGCGTAATGACATGGTACGGGCAGATCCAGGCAAGTGAGGGAGACGCAACCTGTGCGACAGGATGTGACTCCTTGAGTATCGGTCGTGACCGGTCAGTCTTGAGTGTGCACCTGGCAAAATTGCGCGGCGGCTCCGGTGTTCCTGACCGGCGGTTGACCCAGGTCGGAACAAGGCGCCGGTTACCCTGTCAATCTGCGGGTTAGACACCTCGTGAATCCGATATTTAATAGCGATGGGCCGCACTTTTCTTTATCGTGTGCGCCCCTCGCAACAACCAGAGATAGACCCATGCTGGAAGCCTCCCTGAATCAAATCGAGCAACTGGTCAACGACCTGATGCAGAAGAACGCTCAACTCACCGAGCAGAACACCGCCCTCGGCCAGGAACTGGCCCAGGCCAAGGAAGAGAACGAAACCCTGCAGCTGTCGCTGATGGAGCAGGAAGAGAAGAACGGCAGCACCGCCGCACGCCTGCAGGCCCTGGTCGAGCGCGCCAACGCCGGCGTTGTAGGCGCATGACATTGCGAGCGCAGCCGATCAATGTTGTGTCGATCCTCGGCAGCGACTATTCGATCAAGGCGCCTGAGGGTCAGGAAGCAACCCTGGCCCAGGCGGTGCAGATGCTCAACACGGCCCTGGCCCAGACCAAGCGGCAGTACCCGACCCTGATCGGCGACAAGCTGCTGGTGCTGGCCGCGCTGAACCTGTGTTCGCGGCAGATCGAACTGCAGGATGAGCACCGCAAGACGCTGGAGCGTACCCAGGCGCAGATCGACGCCACGGTGGATGCGATCGTGCGGACCATTGCCGAACAATAAGGCCTTGCAGCGGCCCCTGTAGGAGCGGGTTTACCCGCAAATACGTCAGTGGCTTCACCATCGCATTCGCGGGTGAACCCGCTCCCACAGGGGCGGCGGATTGCTTCAGAGTACTGGATTAACTGGATACGCAAGTGTATACACTTTCCGCAAAACAATAATGTGCGGGGGGTAGGGGCATGCGTATCTGGCGTAAAAGCATCCAGTGGCAGTTGATCACCAGCATGGGCGCAGCCTTGCTGGCGAGCATCCTGGTGGTGGTCATCATCTTCACGGTGGCGCTCAACCGCCTCACCGAACGCTACCTGGTCGAAACCGCGCTGCCCGCCAGTATCGAGGCCATCCGCAACGACATCGAGCGCATGCTAGGCCAGCCTCTGGTGGCGGCGGCGGACATTGCCGGCAACACCCTGTTGCGCGACTGGCTTGCCGCCGGTGAAGACCCTGCCCAGGCCCCCTCATTCATCGAGTACCTGGCCGCCGCCAAGCAGCGCAACCAGGCCTTCACCACCCTGTTCGTTTCGACCGAAACCGGTCATTACTACAGTGAGAATGGCCTGGACCGTACTCTCAGCCGCAGCAACCCCAAGGACAAGTGGTTCTACGGCTACATCGACAGCGGCGCCGAGCGCCTGATCAATATCGATATCGACGGTGCCACGGGCGAGCTGGCGCTGTTCATCGACTATCGCGTGGAAAAGAATGGCCAACTGGTCGGCGTGGCCGGCATGGGCCTGCGCATGACCGAGCTGTCGAAGCTGATCCATGACTTCAACTTTGGCGAGCATGGCAAGGTCTTCCTGGTGCGTAACGATGGCCTGATCCAGGTTCACCCGGACGCTGCCTTCAGCGGCAAACGCCAGCTTGCCGAACAGCTCGGCGCGGATGCCGCCAAGGCGCTGATGACCGGCGACGAAGGCCTGCGCAGCAGCCGCTTCAGCCGAGACGGCGAAAGCTACCTAGCGCTCGGCATGCCCCTGCGCGATCTGAACTGGACCCTGGTGGCCGAGGTGCCGGAGGAGGAAATCTACGCGCAAATGCATCAGGCGGTATGGCTGACCAGCCTGATCGGTGGTGCCGTGGCGCTGGTGTCGCTGTTGCTGGTGGTGGTGCTGGCGCGTGGCCTTGTGCAGCCGATCCGACGCGTCACTGCGGCGTTGGTACAGATTGGTAGTGGTGCAGGCGACCTCAGTCACCGGCTGGACGATTCACGCCAGGACGAACTGGGCGACCTGGCGCGTGGTTTCAACCGCTTCCTCGACAGCCAGCGCCGGCTGATCGGCGAGGTGCTGCACACCTCCGAGCGGCTGCATCAGGCGGTCGAACAGGTGACGCAGGTGGTGGACAATACCGCCGAGCGTTCCGGGCGCCAGCGGGAAATGACCGAAATGGTTGCCACTGCCGTGCACGAAATGGGTTTGACCGTGCAGGACATTGCTCGCAACGCCGGCGATGCGGCCCAGGCCTCGCAGTTAGCGCGAGATGAAGCCTTGCAGGCGCGTGAGGTGGTGCAACGCTCGATCCGTGGTATCGAGGGTATGTCGGGTGATATCGGCAGGGCAGCCGATGCGGTCAGCCAGTTGGCCGACGAAGTGGCCTCGATCGATGAAGTTCTAGCGGTAATCCGCAGTATTTCCGAACAGACCAACCTGTTGGCGCTGAATGCCGCCATCGAAGCGGCCAGGGCAGGGGAGATGGGGCGTGGGTTTGCCGTGGTGGCCGATGAGGTGCGTACGTTGGCCCGGCGCACGCAGCTGTCCACCGACGAAGTGCAGCAGATGATCCAGCGCTTGAAGCAGGGCGCGGGTTCGGCGGTGAGTTCGATGCAGGCAGGGCAGCAGGCGACGGGTAGTGGGGTGGAGTCGAGCCAGCGTACTGGGGTGTCGTTGGGTGCGATTACCGATCAGGTCGAGCACATCAGCGATATGAACCATCAGGTGGCCACGGCGACCGAAGAGCAGTCGGCGGTGACCGAGGAGATCAACCGGACCGTGCAGGGGATTTCCGACTTGGCGCGGGAGACGGCGGCAGAGGTGCATGGGTGCCGCGAGGAATGCCAGGCGTTGCGTGGGTTGGCTGATGACCTGGCGCGGCAGATGGGTGGGTTCAGGCTTTAGATCAGTGTTGGCTTCTTCGCGGGTAAACCCCCACAGGTTCATCACAGGCCTTGAAACCTGCGCGATCCCTGTGGGAGCGGGTTTACCCGCGAATGCGGCCTGTCAGGCGCCGATGATGCTGCGGATATCCGCCGCCAGCTCGCGCACCCGCTCTTCCTCGGTATCCCACGAACACATGAACCGCGCCCCGCCGCTACCAATGAAGGTATAGAACCGCCACCCCCTGCCGCGCAGTGCTTCAATGGCGTGCTCCGGCATCTGCAGGAACACCCCGTTGGCCTCCACCGGGAACATCAGTTCCACCCCCGGCAAGTCACTCACCAGCGAGGCGAGCAACTGCGCGCAATGGTTGGCGTGATTGCCATGGCGCAACCAGGCGCCATCTTCCAGCAGGCCCACCCAAGGTGCCGACAAGAAGCGCATCTTCGACGCCAGCTGCCCGGCCTGCTTGCAGCGGTAGTCGAAGTCCTCGGCCAGCTGACGGTTGAAGAACAGGATCGCCTCACCCACCGCCATGCCATTCTTGGTGCCGCCAAAGCACAGCACATCGACGCCGGCCTTCCAGGTCAGCTCGGCCGGGCTGCAACCCAGGAAGGAGCAGGCATTGCTAAAGCGTGCGCCGTCCATGTGCAGGTTCAGCCCCAGCTCCTTGCAGGTAGCGCTGATCGCCTTCAGCTCGTCGGGGCGATAGACGGTGCCCACCTCGGTGGCTTGGGTAATGGTCACCACCCGTGGCTTGGGGTAGTGGATGTCCTGGCGCTTCAGCGCCACTTCGCGGATCGACTGCGGCGTCAGCTTGCCGTTGACGCTGGGTGCGGTCAGCAGCTTGGAGCCGTTGGAGAAGAACTCCGGCGCGCCACACTCGTCGGTTTCGACGTGGGCGGTCTCGGAGCAGATCACGCTGTGGTAGCTCTGGCACAGCGAGGCCAGGGCCAGGGAGTTGGCGGCGGTGCCGTTGAAGGCGAAGAACACCTCGCAGTCAGTTTCGAACAGCTTGCGGAAGTACTCCGCGGCGCGTCCGGTCCACTGGTCGTCGCCGTAGGCGCGGTCGTGGCCATGATTGGCCTTCTCCATCGCCGCCCAGGCTTCGGGGCAGATACCGGAATAGTTGTCGCTGGCGAATTGTTGGCTCTTATCTGTCATGACACTGTCCTGTGAACGACGCAGAGCAGCACTCTAAACCATCGATTCAGCAGTTGCCTATACAAGCGGTGCAGCGTTTGATTTCGGCATTGCCTGTACTGGCCTCTTCGCGGCTAAAGCCGCTCCCACAGAGACATTGCAAGCATTGAAGCACCGCCGTACCTGTGGGAGCGGGTTCACCCGCGAAAGAGCCGGCACGGGCGACACAAAAGCGAATGTCGTAAACGCGCCATTGCAAGGCGTGCGCAGGCATCTGACCTGCCCCGGCCAGTCATAACATCGCCACAAAGGGCCGCAGTGCCCCACGACAAAAAACGATCGCTGCCGGGAGATACACGATGTTCAGCAAGCAAGACCAGATCCAGGGTTACGACGATGCACTGCTGGCGGCGATGAATGCCGAAGAACAGCGCCAGGAAGACCACATCGAGCTGATCGCCTCGGAAAACTACACCTCCAAGCGCGTGATGCAGGCCCAAGGCAGCGGCCTGACCAACAAGTACGCTGAAGGCTACCCGGGCAAGCGCTACTACGGTGGCTGTGAGCACGTGGACAAGGTCGAGGCACTGGCCATCGAGCGCGCCAAGCAGCTGTTCGGTGCCGATTATGCCAACGTCCAGCCGCACTCCGGCTCCTCGGCCAACGCAGCTGTCTATCTGGCCTTGCTGCAGGCCGGTGACACCATCCTCGGCATGAGCCTGGCCCACGGCGGCCACCTGACCCACGGCGCCAAGGTGTCGTCCTCGGGCAAGCTCTATAACGCTGTGCAATACGGCATCGACACCAGCACCGGCCTGATCGATTACGACGAAGTCGAGCGCCTGGCAGTCGAGCACAAGCCGAAAATGATCGTCGCCGGCTTCTCGGCCTACTCCAAGACCCTCGACTTCCCACGCTTCCGCGCCATCGCCGACAAGGTCGGTGCGCTGCTGTTCGTCGACATGGCCCACGTTGCCGGCCTGGTTGCCGCTGGCCTGTACCCGAACCCGATCCCGTTCGCCGATGTGGTCACCACCACCACCCACAAGACCCTGCGCGGCCCACGTGGTGGCCTGATCCTGGCCAAGGCCAACGAAGAGATCGAGAAGAAGCTGAATGCTGCGGTATTCCCTGGCGCCCAGGGCGGCCCACTGATGCACGTGATCGCTGCCAAGGCCGTGTGCTTCAAGGAAGCGCTGGAACCTGAGTTCAAGGCTTACCAGAAACAAGTGATCGAGAACGCCCAGGCCATGGCCCAGGTATTCATCGACCGCGGCTACGACGTGGTCTCCGGTGGCACCGACAACCACCTGTTCCTGGTCAGCCTGATCCGCCAGGGCCTGACCGGCAAAGATGCCGACGCCGCCCTGGGCCGCGCGCACATCACCGTCAACAAGAACGCCGTGCCGAACGACCCACAGTCGCCGTTCGTCACCTCGGGCCTGCGCATCGGCACCCCGGCCGTCACCACCCGCGGCTTCAAGGTCGCCCAGTGCGTGGCCCTGGCCGGCTGGATCTGCGACATCCTCGACAACCTCGGTGACGCAGACGTCGAAGCCGATGTGGCGAAGAACGTCGCGGCCCTGTGCGCAGATTTCCCTGTTTACCGCTGAGTGGAGTCACACACCATGCAACGTTACTCGGGCTTCGGCCTTTTCAAGCACTCCCTCAGCCACCACGAGAACTGGCAGCGCATGTGGCGCACGCCAACCCCTAAAAAGGTCTACGACGTGGTTATCGTCGGCGGTGGCGGCCATGGCCTGGCCACGGCCTACTACCTGGCCAAAGAACACGGCATCACCAACGTTGCCGTGATCGAGAAGGGCTACCTGGGCGGCGGCAACACCGCCCGTAACACCACCATCGTGCGTTCCAACTACCTGTGGGACGAGTCGGCACATCTGTACGAGCACGCCATGAAGCTGTGGGAGGGCCTGTCCCAGGACCTCAACTACAACGTGATGTTCTCCCAGCGCGGCGTGTACAACCTGTGCCACACCCTGCAGGACATGCGTGACTCCGAGCGTCGCGTCAGCGCCAACCGCCTGAACGGCGTGGATGGCGAGCTGCTCAACACCGCTCAGGTCGCGGCCGAGATCCCGTACCTGGACTGCTCGAAGAACACCCGCTACCCGATCCTCGGGGCCACCGTGCAGCGCCGTGGCGGCGTGGCCCGTCACGACGCCGTGGCCTGGGGCTTTGCCCGTGCCGCCGACGCCCTGGGCGTGGACCTGATCCAGCAGACCGAAGTGATCGGCTTCCGCAAGGAAAACGGCGCGGTCATCGGCGTGGAAACCAACAAAGGCTTCATCGGCGCCAAGCGCGTCGGCGTGGTCACCGCCGGTAACTCCGGGCACATGGCCAGGCTGGCCGGCTTCCGCCTGCCGCTGGAATCGCACCCGCTGCAAGCGCTGGTATCCGAGCCGATCAAACCGATCATCGACAGCGTGATCATGTCCAACGCCGTACACGGCTACATCAGCCAGTCCGACAAGGGCGACCTGGTGATCGGTGCCGGTATCGACGGTTGGGTCGGCTACGGCCAGCGCGGTTCGTACCCGGTGATCGAGCACACCCTGCAGGCCATCGTCGAGATGTTCCCCAACCTCTCGCGCGTGCGCATGAACCGCCAGTGGGGCGGCATCGTCGATACCTCGCCGGACGCCTGCCCGATCATCACCAAGACCCCGGTCAAGAACATGTTCTTCAACTGCGGTTGGGGTACTGGCGGCTTCAAGGCGACCCCGGGTTCGGGCAACGTCTTCGCCGCGAGCCTGGCCAAGGGCGAAATGCACCCACTGGCCGCGCCGTTCTCCATGGACCGTTTCTACAGCGGCGCACTGATCGACGAACACGGCGCTGCCGCCGTCGCCCACTAACCGGAGACACCGTCATGTTGCATATTTTCTGTCCCCACTGCGGCGAGCTGCGCTCCGAAGAAGAGTTCCACGCCTCTGGCCAGGCGCACATCGCCCGCCCGCTGGACCCTAACGCCTGCTCCGACGAAGAGTGGGGTACCTACATGTTCTACCGTGACAACCCGCGCGGTATTCACCACGAACTGTGGGACCACGTTGCCGGCTGCCGCCAGTACTTCAATGTCACCCGTGACACCGTGACCTACGAAATTCTGGAAACCTACAAGATTGGCGAGAAGCCGCAAGTGACCGCCAGCGGCAAGCAAAGCAGCGCCGCGTCGACCGTCAAAGGCCAAGGGGAAAAAGTATGAGCCAGACCTATCGCCTCGCCAGCGGCGGCCGTATCGACCGCAGCAAGGTCCTGAACTTCACTTTCAACGGCAAGACCTACCAGGGTTATGCCGGTGACAGCCTGGCCGCCGCGTTGCTGGCCAATGGCGTCGACATCGTCGGCCGCAGCTTCAAGTACTCGCGTCCGCGCGGCATCATCGCCGCCGGTACCGAAGAGCCGAACGCCATCCTGCAGATCGGCTCCAGCGAAGCCACCCAGATCCCCAACGTGCGTGCCACCCAGCAGGCGCTGTACGCAGGTCTTGTAGCCACCAGCACCAACGGCTGGCCGAACGTCAACAACGACGTCATGGGCATCCTTGGCAAGGTCGGCGGCAGCATGATGCCGCCGGGCTTCTACTACAAAACCTTCATGTACCCGAAATCGTTCTGGATGACTTACGAGAAGTACATCCGCAAAGCCGCCGGTCTTGGCCGCGCGCCGCTGCAGAACGACCCGGACAGCTACGACTACATGAACCAGCACTGCGACGTGCTGATCGTCGGCGCTGGCCCTGCTGGCCTGGCCGCCGCACTGGCCGCTGCCCGCAGCGGTGCCCGCGTGATCCTGGCTGACGAGCAGGAAGAGTTCGGCGGCAGCCTGCTCGACACCCGCGAAACCCTCGACGGCAAGCCTGCTACCGATTGGGTCAACGCCGTGGTCAAGGAGCTGGAAAGCCTGCCGGAAGTGACCCTGCTGCCACGTGCCACGGTCAACGGCTACCACGACCATAACTTCCTGACCATCCACGAGCGCCTCACCGACCACCTCGGCGACCGCGCCCCGATCGGCCAGGTTCGCCACCGCGTGCACCGCGTGCGTGCCAAGCGCGTAGTGCTGGCTGCCGGCGCTCACGAGCGCCCGCTGGTGTACGGCAACAACGACGTGCCGGGCAACATGCTGGCCGGCGCGGTTTCCACCTACGTACGCCGTTACGGCGTGGCCCCGGGCCGCAAGCTGGTGCTGTCGACCAACAACGACCACGCCTACCGCGCGGCGCTGGACTGGCACGACGCCGGCCTGCAAGTGGTCGCCATCGCCGACGCCCGTCACAACCCGCGTGGCTCGCTGGTTGAAGAAGCGCGTGCCAAAGGCATCCGCATCCTCACCTCCAGCGCCGTGATCGAGGCCAAGGGCAGCAAGCATGTTACCGGCGCCCGTGTGGCCGCCATCGACGTGCAGGCACACAAGGTCACCAGCCCTGGCGAAACCCTCGAGTGCGACCTGATCGCTACCTCCGGCGGCTACAGCCCGATCGTGCACCTGGCTTCGCACCTGGGCGGTCGCCCGGTATGGCGTGAAGACATCCTCGGCTTCGTACCGGGCGATGCTCCGCAGAAGCGCGAATGCGTGGGTGGCATCAACGGCGTCTACGCCCTGGGCGATGTGATCGCCGATGGCTTCGAAGGCGGCGTTCGCGCAGCCACCGAAGCGGGCTTCAAAGCCACCGTTGGCAGCCTGCCGAAAACCGTTGCGCGCAAGGAAGAGCCCACCGTGGCGCTGTTCCAGGTGCCGCACGACAAGGGCACTGCCCGCGCACCCAAGCAGTTTGTCGATCAGCAGAACGACGTCACCGCTGCCGCCATCGAACTGGCCACCCGTGAAGGCTTCGAGTCGGTCGAGCACGTGAAACGCTACACCGCGCTGGGCTTCGGTACCGACCAGGGCAAACTGGGCAACATCAACGGCCTGGCCATCGCCGCCCGTTCGATCGGTATTACCATCCCGGAAATGGGCACCACCATGTTCCGCCCCAACTACACGCCGGTGACCTTCGGCGCGGTAGCGGGCCGTCACTGTGGTCACCTGTTCGAACCGGTACGCTTCACTGCCCTGCATGCCTGGCACGTGAAGAACGGCGCCGAGTTCGAAGACGTCGGCCAGTGGAAGCGCCCGTGGTATTTCCCGAAAGCCGGTGAAGACATCCATGCTGCCGTGGCCCGCGAATGCAAGGCCGTGCGTGACAGCGTGGGCCTGCTGGACGCCTCGACCCTGGGCAAGATCGACATCCAGGGTCCGGATGCCCGTGAGTTCCTCAACCGCATCTACACCAACGCCTGGACCAAGCTCGACGTGGGCAAGGCCCGCTACGGCCTGATGTGCAAGGAAGACGGCATGGTCTTCGATGACGGCGTGACCGCCTGCGTCGGCGACAACCACTTCATCATGACCACCACCACCGGCGGCGCTGCCCGCGTGCTGCAGTGGATGGAGCTGTATCACCAGACCGAATGGCCGGAACTGAAGGTGTACTTCACCTCGGTCACCGACCACTGGGCCACCATGACCCTGTCCGGCCCCAACAGCCGCAAGCTGCTCAGCGAGCTGACCGACATCGACATGGACAAGGAAGCCTTCCCGTTCATGACCTGGAAGGAAGGCAACGTCGGCGGCGTACCGGCCCGGGTGTTCCGTATCTCGTTCACCGGCGAGCTGTCGTACGAAGTGAACGTGCAGGCCAACTACGCCATGGGCGTGCTGGAACAGATCATCGAGGCAGGCAAGAAGTACAACCTGACCCCCTACGGCACCGAGACCATGCACGTACTGCGTGCCGAGAAGGGCTTCATCATCGTTGGCCAGGATACCGACGGTTCCATGACCCCGGACGACCTGAACATGAGCTGGTGCGTGGGCCGCAACAAGCCGTACTCGTGGATCGGCCTGCGTGGCATGAACCGCGAGGACTGCGTGCGCGAGAACCGCAAGCAGCTGGTAGGTCTGAAGCCGATCGACCCGACCAAGTGGCTGCCCGAAGGCGCCCAGCTGGTGTTCGATCCGAAGCAGCCTATCCCGATGGACATGGTTGGCCACGTTACCTCCAGCTACGCGTCCAACTCCCTGGGCTACTCGTTCGCCATGGGTGTGGTCAAAGGCGGCCTCAAGCGCATGGGCGAGCGCGTGTACTCGCCACAGGCGGATGGCAGCGTGATCGAGGCGGAGATCGTGTCTTCGGTGTTCTTCGATCCGAAGGGTGAGCGGCAGAACGTTTGAGGCTTCACCGGTAGCTCTGATTGGAATGCGACCTCTGTGGGAGCGGGTTCACCCGCGAATGCGATGGTGAATTCACCGCCCTCTTCGCGGGTAAACCCGCTCCCACACTGGGTCTCCTCAGTCTGTGACTACAGGTTCTACCTCAGGTCTTCGCGATCAACAGAATTCAAGGCAGGTAAGAAATGAGCGCTATCAACGTCTTCCAGCAAAACCCCGGCGCCGAGGCCAAGGCCCAGTCGCCACTGCACCACGCCGACCTGGCCAGCCTGGTTGGCAAAGGCCGCAAGAACGCAGGCGTGACCCTGCGTGAACGCAAGTTCCTCGGCCACCTGACCCTCCGTGGCGACGGCCACGACCCGGAATTCGCCGCCGGCGTGCACAAGGCCCTGGGCCTGGAGCTGCCAGTGGCCCTGACCGTGGTCGCCAACAACGAAATGTCGCTGCAATGGATGGGGCCGGACGAGTGGCTGCTGATCGTCCCGGGGGGCCAGGAATTTGCCGTCGAACAGAAGCTGCGCGCGGCCCTCGAAGGCCAGCACATCCAGGTGGTCAACGTCAGCGGCGGGCAGAGCCTGCTGGAGCTGCGCGGCCCGAACGTGCGCGAAGTGCTGATGAAATCCACCAGCTATGATGTTCACCCGAACAACTTCCCGGTGGGCAAGGCTGTCGGCACCGTGTTCGCCAAGTCGCAACTGGTGATCCGCCGCACCGCCGAGGACACCTGGGAGCTGGTGATTCGTCGCAGCTTTGCCGACTACTGGTGGCTGTGGCTGCAGGACGCCTCGGCCGAGTACGGCCTGAGCATCGAGGCATAAGGAGAACAGAACATGAGTCGGGCACCGGATACCTGGATTCTCACCGCCGACTGCCCGAGCATGCTCGGCACCGTCGACGTGGTGACGCGTTACCTCTTCGAGCAGCGCTGCTACGTGACGGAGCACCACTCCTTCGATGACCGGCTGTCGGGGCGCTTCTTCATTCGCGTGGAGTTCCGTCAGCCGGACGATTTCGACGAGGCAGGCTTCCGTGCCGGCCTCGCCGAGCGCAGCGATGCGTTCGGCATGGCGTTCGAACTGACCGCACCGAATCACCGCCCCAAGGTGGTGATCATGGTGTCCAAGGCCGACCACTGCCTTAACGACCTGCTGTATCGCCAGCGCATTGGTCAGCTGGCCATGGACGTAGTCGCGGTGGTTTCCAACCACCCCGATCTCGAACCCTTGGCGCAGTGGCACAAGATCCCTTACTACCACTTCCCTCTCGACCCCAAGGACAAGCCAGGGCAAGAGCGCAAGGTAATGCAGGTGATCGAGGAAACCGGTGCCGAGCTGGTGATTCTTGCGCGTTACATGCAGGTGCTTTCGCCGGAGCTGTGCCGGCGCCTGGATGGTTGGGCGATCAACATTCACCACTCGTTGCTGCCGGGGTTCAAGGGCGCCAAGCCTTATCACCAGGCGTACAACAAGGGGGTGAAGATGGTCGGCGCTACGGCGCACTACATCAACAACGACCTGGACGAAGGGCCGATCATCGCCCAGGGCGTCGAGGTGGTGGACCACAGCCATTACCCGGAAGATCTGATTGCCAAAGGGCGTGATATCGAGTGCCTGACCCTGGCGCGGGCAGTGGGGTATCACATCGAGCGGCGCGTGTTCCTCAACGCCAACCGGACTGTGGTGCTATAAACCGCATTGGCGATCAGGAGGCGATGTCGTTCAGGTAGCCCTGGATCGCCTCCTTCAGCGCGTTCAGGTATTTGCTACGAAACGGCTCATCGACTCTCCTCTTGCCGGCCCAGTCATCCGCCCAGCCACTCCACTCTACTTCCCAAAGCTCATCGCCATCCCAATCGAATTCATATTCATAGCCCCCCTCAACGCTCGCCTCAACAGTCTGGAACAGCCAGTCTGTTGCCATGAAGACATTCTCGCTCCGTTGCAGTGCATATGTGGTTCCAAGATCGATGTCCCGGCTGGCGGCGGCTTTTTTCCAGTGGTCATTTATATTCATGCAATGTTTCTCCGTGTGGTTCGCTGTGATGACGCTGTGGCATAAAACCAAGTGTCAACTGGAACCCTGCGGTACATATCTATCGAGCGCTTCTGCCAGCAGGCATAGGCGGGCCCGGTGCTGCCGCGAAACGGCAACTGCCTGTCGTTTTCAGTCAGTGCACTCAGGGTTTGAGGGTCCACAATTCCGTGCATTCCAGTAACTCAAGCCGCCCGGGACGGCGGCGCGTTCCACCACCGCTGCATAAATATAAATCAAGCGAGGTAAGAGCATGTCTGGCAATCGTGGAGTGGTGTATCTCGGCGCGGGCAAGGTCGAGGTACAGAAGATCGACTACCCGAAAATGCAAGACCCACGCGGCAAGAAGATCGAGCACGGCGTGATCCTCAAGGTGGTTTCCACCAACATCTGCGGCTCCGACCAGCACATGGTCCGCGGCCGCACCACTGCCCAGGTCGGCCTGGTCCTGGGCCACGAAATCACCGGTGAGATCGTCGAGAAGGGCCGTGACGTCGAACGCATGCAGATCGGCGACCTCGTCTCGGTGCCATTCAACGTCGCCTGTGGCCGCTGCCGCTCCTGCAAAGAGATGCACACCGGTGTCTGCCTCACCGTCAACCCTGCCCGCGCCGGCGGCGCCTACGGTTACGTCGACATGGGCGACTGGACCGGCGGCCAGGCCGAGTACGTGCTGGTGCCGTATGCTGACTTCAACCTGCTGAAACTGCCTGAGCGCGACAAGGCCATGGAGAAAATTCGTGACCTGACCTGCCTGTCCGACATCCTGCCGACCGGCTACCACGGTGCCGTGACTGCCGGCGTTGGCCCAGGCAGCACCGTCTATGTCGCCGGTGCCGGCCCCGTCGGCCTGGCTGCCGCTGCCTCGGCACGCCTGCTGGGCGCTGCCTGCGTCATCGTCGGCGACCTCAACCCGGCCCGCCTGGCTCATGCCAAGTCCCAGGGCTTCGAAGTGGTCGACTTGTCCAAGGACACCCCGCTGCACGAGCAGATCGTCGATATCCTCGGCGAGCCGGAAGTGGACTGCGCCATCGACGCCGTTGGCTTCGAGGCCCGCGGGCATGGCCACGAAGGTGCCAAGCATGAAGCCCCGGCCACCGTGCTGAACTCGTTGATGCAGGTTACCCGCGTTGCCGGCAACATCGGTATCCCGGGCCTGTACGTGACCGAAGACCCGGGTGCGGTGGATGCTGCCGCCAAGATCGGTGCCTTGAGCATTCGCTTCGGCCTGGGCTGGGCCAAGTCGCACAGCTTCCACACCGGCCAGACACCGACCATGAAGTACAACCGCCAGTTGATGCAGGCGATCATGTGGGACCGCATCAACATTGCCGAAGTGGTTGGCGTGCAGGTGATCAACCTGGATCAGGCGCCGGAAGGGTATGGCGAGTTTGATGCAGGTGTGCCGAAGAAGTTCGTGATTGATCCGCACAAGATGTGGGGGGCGGCGTAATTAGCGTCGAATAAGAAGAGCCCCTCGCATCGAGGGGCTTTTTCTTGGCACTTCCGGCCCAATCGCCGCCCGGCAAGCCCCACAGGATAAATGCAAGCCTCAAGCTTGGTGCCGTACCTGTGGAAGCTGGCTGGCCGGCGATGAGGCAAGTACAGGCAGTAAAGACGGTTGCCCTCCAGATATGCATCAATTTTGAAGATAGCGCCGGCCCTGTGGGAGCGGGTTCACCCGCGAAGAAGCCAGAACAGACAACACATCACTTAAGCCTTAACGCAGCACCCGCCACTCAGCCGGCATCTGTACCTGCTGGGGTATCGGCCTGTCAAAACCGATCGCTGATTGGCAGCGGCTGCCCGAGATAGGATGCGACCCAGAGAACTGCAATGGCTGGAGGGGGGGAGTAGGCTTGGGAAATGGACTACAAGGAAGAGGTAAAATCTCGTTAAGTTCGAGAAAGGTTTAGAGCATCCAAAGCCGCTTGTAGCAAGCGGCTTTGGAGCCTGTGGCTCAGTTTTAATCAGCAGCGACGATGAGGTCCTCAAGACTACCGCGTCGCACTCTGCGGGCATTCAAACGAGCTACCTGTCGACTATGTTCGATTAACCGCAAGAAATTTACATAGCCTCCAAGGGGCTGTATGCGGTCAATATCGTCTAAGTAGGTTGTGCGTGGTAGGCCAATCGTTTGGCTGAAGGTGCTCGGCACACCACGGAGCTTGCCTTTGCTAGCCGCTCGGGTATTACCAGGATGATTGAAAATCTTGCTTATGTAATTATTGATTGTGGGGCGTGCAAACTCATAAACTGTTCTCGAACTATTGGAAAAGGCAATGACGTCTTTGAATGAGAGGTGATCTATGATTTGTTTAAATACATCAGGCTCCGTGATTTTCATAAAATAATTCGCGGGTTCAGGTGTGGTAGCGTCTCGACGGGCTGTGGTTTTCAATGCACTAGCATGTGAAGTGGTACGTTTTAGCGTCGAGGGCTTGAATTTATGAGGGAGCGCCACAGCAGAGTTTTTGCCTACCCTCATTGTCTGGCCATTTTTTAAATGTACGAGTGTATGACCTGTTGGATCCGTATAGTTGACAGGGTCTCCGTTACAGTATGTGTAACAGTTTATTCCACCCTCTTCAAAGGGGGCGAGGCTATCGGGTGATTGGAAGCGCATTAGGTCGGGAGAGTAGGTTCTATACCCCAATCCAAGTTGATAGGCTCCTAATGGTCTATCAATGAATTCACCATTGAATCCTTGCAACGTCCGTTTGGATGGTAGGTTTGTCGAATGCCCAAAAGCGGTGTATGCATGCTCTTCTTTTTCTGCGCTGTCCTGGACATACATTATTGAGTTTTTCATATCTGTCGCTAATAGTTCACGCTTTCGGGCACTATCAGTGAAAGACTCAGCGAGAATTTGCTTGGTGGACCGGAAAATCGAGTGGTGATAACCGTCTGCTTTTAAAGTGATGAGATTGCCGCTTTGGTAGAAGAGGTGTGCCATGATAGTTCTCCAACACATTCAGCTAGTCCCGTGGTACCCGGCAGTACGATGGCGGAATTGCGAGAATTTAAATTACACTAACTTCACTTGAGTCGTTCATGCTACTAGCAGAATTAGCAGTTGCTTTTCTTGGACGATATGGATCTCCGGCCTTTCTCCGAGGCAATCTCCGAGTACGTCGGGATTAGGCTTTGACCTGACATTTTTGCTAGTAGACGGCATCCCCTGAATTGGGCGAGTGTATGGGCTGAGGTGATCGTGCTACTGGAGGTGATATTTATGTCATTTGCATCTGTGCTCGAACAAGGGATCTCTGGGAAACGTGATACCAGGTTGACGGTCGCTTTCGCCTTACATTTTTATCTGGGCAATAATCTGCATGCCCAAATCCAAGGCTCGAAACAGCAGTCAATTTTTAGAGCCGAGCATGGTTTGCTTGCTCAACGCCAAGCCCATGAAGGTCTCTATGATGTAGGACTGATTTGTCACGATGCAAAACTGTCTGTTTTGTGTGTGTCGAAACATGATGGGAAATCAGATGTCGCTTATGCGCCCTACGGTTTTACATCTTCCGAGCGCTTAAAGGGTACTTTGCTTGGGTTTAATGGAGAGATGTTTGGTCAAATCGCTGGTTGTTACCTGCTAGGGAATGGCTATCGAGTGTATAGCCCCAGCCTGATGCGATTTGGCAGTCCGGATAGCTTGAGTCCTTTTGGTAAGGGATGGCTGAGTTCGTACATGTACTGCGCGGGTGACCCAGTAAACTTTGCCGATCCGACAGGGAATTTTCGAGTCGGATCCATATTGAATTCCTTAAGTAAATTATTCCAGTCTTCTCGGAAGTCTGGCAAAAACCAAGCAGCTCAACTAACCTTTGTTGGCTATCACGGAACAAGTGGCGCTGCGGCAAAGAAAATTTTGAAGAATGGCGTTGAAAGTACGACGGGTACATTTTTTGTGACCGATACGTTCGAGAATGCGAGCCGCTATGCAGCCCTGAAGAAAGAAGGCACTGTATTGGCTGTAAGTGCAATTGATTTTGCCAAGGTTAAAGATAATTCTGCGCGAGGGTTGGTGCGGAGTAAAGGTATAAACGAGTTGAGGATTGACAGGCCTGCGCACCATTCACTCAGGTTTACGCGAGTTTCAACTGCAGGTCAGGCTTCGGATTTCAACAGGTTTATAACTCTGGAAGATCAAATGGCACGCGACATCCAAAGGTTTAACGCAACGTTGAGGGGGGAGAGCTGACTGTGCGCTGTCATTTCTTTCTTCAAATCCCAATGCTTACGACGGGGTTTCGACGATTGAGTATCGATAGCCGGTTCGGAACGAACGCCAGAACCACGAGTCAAACCCCTCGTTTCCCAGGCCATCCCGGCCGACGAGGTCTCTCCCGATGAAAGCATTCACCCTGGCAACCCTGATGACCCTGGCCTCAAGCCCGGTCTTCGCCTTCAACCTCAGCGACGCCGCCAACGCCGTGTCGGCCATGCAGAACCCGCAACAGCAAGGCCAGGTGCAGGCGCCCGAGGCGCAGGCCAATCTGCTCAATACCTTGGGCAGCCAATTGAATATCACCCCCGAACAGGCCGTGGGCGGGGCAGGGGCGATGTTGGGACTGGCGCGCAATAACCTGAGCAGCGAGGACTATGGCCAGCTGACCAAGGCGGTGCCGGGGTTGGACCTGCTTGCCGGGGCCAGCGCACTGGGTGGCTTGAGTGGGTTGAGTGAGTTGCTGGGCAAGAATAGCGAGAGCCAGTCGGCATTGAGCAATGCACTGGGCAACAACGTGGAAAGCCGCAGCGACCTGGACAATGCATTCAAGGCACTGGGGATGGATACCGGGATGATCGGGCAGTTTGCGCCGTTGCTGCTGCAATATCTGGGGCAGCAGGGGATTGCCGGGTCATTGCTGCAGAACCTGGGTAGCTTGTGGATCACGCCCGCACCTGGCGCCACGCCGTCGGTATGAATTTAGAGGGCGCTGAAGCAGCATTTAGAGGCAATATTCAGGCGGGCGATCAGTGCCCCTGCTTTTGGGCGGCATTGATCAGTAGATTGTCATGAGCGGGTTTTACGAATGGCCTGTTCAAGAAGGTCAAATCGTCGTCGTACTTCACCAAGTGTCTCAAGTCTTTTTTCGTATGCTGTATTCACGGTGAACCTGTTGAATATGGCTACTGTGCTCTCTTTGTTGAGGTAGGCATATTCATTTAACAACCCTTCGCTGACTGAATACTCACTTTCAAAATACTTCATAAGCGCCACGCGCTCTCTAAAATTGTCTTGCTTTGAAATGGGCGGTTCATTCAAGTATTTCGTACGCAAGGGTAAATTGCTGAAATTTACAGATTTTTTAGATTCTGTTCCAGATGAGATTTTCAAAATTCCAGATGGCGTTTCATGTTGCGCCACAGGGGAACTGGGAGTTTGGGTGTGAACTGCACGTGTCTTGACCGATTCTTTTATTTGCCGCCAAATTATTTTCAATCTCGCATGCCCCGTGGGGTCTTGATAATTGATTGGATCACCTGAGCAGAATACATAGGCGTTAATACCACCCTGCTTGAACGGGCTGAGATTATCGGGTGCCTGATAGCGCATTAAGACCAAGCTGTAGCTGCGGTATCCCAAACCTAACGCATAGGTATGGCAAAGCGGGTCATACCGCTCACCGTTGAAGCCAAGCATGGGGGCCTGGCTTGCTTCGTTATTATGTTGCCCATAAGGGCCATAGGCGCGCAGAACTGACATGGGGCACGACCTCGCAAGGCTGTATGCGTGCAGTCTTGGGCTTTGCGAGGCTTTGCACAACTGGTAGAACTATCAGGCTTTGTGAGCGGCTCGCTGGCCAGGGACTGACAGGACAGGGGGACGAACACGACGATGAATACGATCTGTGCCCCGACAATCAGGTTGCTGGTTTTGGCCACAGAGTGAATGCCTACCACGTTGAGCACCGTGGCCAGGGCAATCGAGGCCAGCGCGATCTACCACGCCGGGATAGCCAAAAAGCGATGTTGAGGAACAGGCCGATCAGCAGGTAGTTGATCATCGGCAGGAACAGGCAATCCAGTTCAGGCAGTAAAGATATCAGCCCATCTCTGCCCGCAACTGCTCGATCCGCTGGTCCTTCTCCACCCACAACTGGTTCACCCAGGCCTGCACGGTCTGCCGGAACTCGGGATCATTCTCGTAATCCCCCGCCCACAGCACTGGGTTCAGCTCCCGCACGCGAATGTCGATAATCACCCGGCTGATGCTGCCATTGAGCAAGTCCCAGAACCCCGGCGCCTTGTTGCCGGGGTACACGATGGTCACGTCCAGCAAGGCATCCAGCTGCTCGCCCAATGCAGCCAGCACGAAGGCCACGCCACCAGCCTTGGGCTTGAGCAGGTAGCGATACGGTGATTGCTGCTGCTGACGCTTGGCTTCGGTAAACCGTGTGCCTTCCAGGTAGTTCACCACGGTCACCGGCTGGCGCTTGAACAGTTCGCAAGCAGCCTTGGTGATTTCCAGGTCCTTGCCCTTCAGCTCTGGGTGCTTCTCCAGGAAGGCCTTGCTGTAGCGCTTCATGAACGGGTAATCCAGCCCCCACCAGGCCAGGCCCAGCAGTGGTACCCAGATCAGCTCCTTCTTGAGGAAGAACTTGAAGAATGGTGTACGGCGATTGAGGCTCTCGATCAGCGCCGGGATATCGACCCAGGTCTGGTGGTTGCTGACGGCCAGGTACGAAGTGTCCTTGCGCAGGTTCTCGACACCGCGGATATCCCACTTGGTTGGAATGCACAGGGCAAAGATGGCCTTGTCGATTTCCGACCAGGTTTCTGCCACCCACATCACCATCCACGAGGCATAGTCACGGCCACGCCCAGGTAGCACCAGTTTGAGCAGGGCGAAGACCAGCAGCGGGCCGATCAACATCAGGGTGTTGAGCAGCAGCAGGGCGGTGGTAAGAATGCCGGTCAGCAGGCGACGCATAAAGAGACTCTTGTTGTGGGAGATAAACGGTTGGCAATGATAAGCAGGGCCGTGGCCTACGCCAAATTTCCAATGCTCAGCGGCGGGGACAAATGTTTCACATTATGTTGGTTAGGCTTGTGACAGCGAACCTATCCTGCCAGTGCAGTCTAAGCACTGACCCTTCTCAAGGAAGCCTGCCTGTGAAACCTCTGCTTGCCCTGTTGTCGTTGCTGGCGCTGCCGGTCATGGCCGCCGAACCTACCCTTTATGGCCGTTACGAGAACATAGCCCTGCCCGAACTGGGCGAAACCCTGAAAGCCAAGATGGACACCGGAGCCTTCACTGCGTCGCTGTCGGCCAAGGACATCGAGCTGTTCACCCGCGATGGCGACGAGTGGGTGCGCTTCCGCCTGGCCACCAAGGACTCGGACGGCAAGGTGTACGAGCACAAGGTCTCGCGCATCAGCAAGATCAAGGGCCGTGCCGATGAAGAGGAGGAAGGCGATGCGCCGGAAATATCCAAGCGCCCGGTGGTCGACCTGGAGCTGTGCCTGGGTGACGTGAAGCGCACCGTGGAGGTCAACCTGGTGGACCGCAGCAGCTTCAACTATCCGTTGCTGGTGGGCTCCAAGGCGTTGCGCGAGTTCAAGGCGGCGGTCAACCCGGCGAAGAAATTCACCGCCGGCAAGCCGAGTTGCTGACCTGAAGGTTGGCCGGGTACTTGTAGGAGCGGCCTTGTGCCGCGAAAGGGCCGCGAAGCGGCCCCAGCAAAATCGGCATCGTCGCTGAAATCCTGGGGCTGCTTCGCAGCCCTTTCGCGACACAAGGCCGCTCCTACAAGAGATTGCGGCGTCTGTCAGGCCACCGGCGCTGTGGCGACCATCGACGGCCGCTTGACCACCTCGGCATACCACGCCGCCAACCCAGGCTGGCGCTCACGCCAGCCGAACTCCGGCTGGCGCAAATCCAGATACCCCAGCGCACAGGCCACGCCAATCGCCGCCAGGTCGAACCCGGACATCAACTCGGGCAAATGCTCCTGCTCCAGATTGGCCAGGCTACGGCGAATCTTGTCGGCCTGTGCTTGCAACCAGCCGTCCCAGCGTTTGTCTTCAGGCCGCAGGAAGCTCTCGTAGCGGCTCGACACCGCCGCGTCCATGATCGCATCGGCCTGCGACACCAGCGTCATGCGCCGCCAGCGCGCGGAGCCTTCGCGCGGCAGCAGTGGCAGGCCGACGTGCTGCAGGTCGAGGTACTCGCAGATCACCCGGCTGTCGTGCAGTATGGTGCCGTCCGCCAGGCGCAGGGCCGGTATCTTGCCGATCGGGTTGTCCTGGTTAAGCTGCGGGTCGCCGTTCACCGGGCTGATGTTCACCGGCTGCAATTGCACGCGCTCAAGCTGGCCGGTCTCGTGCAACACCACCATGACCTTGCGCACGAAAGGCGACAATGGCGAGTGGAAAAGGGTCATCGTGCTCATGCTTCAGTTACCCTGCAGGCTCGGTGGCAGGCACACGCCGGTACCGCCGATACCACAGTAGCCATCCGGGTTCTTGGCCAGGTACTGCTGGTGATACGCCTCGGCGAAGTACACGGTTGGTGCCTGGTCGATTTCGGTGGTGATCTCGCCGAAGCCGGCCTTGGTCAGTTCAGCCTGGAATGCATCGCGGCTGGCCTTGGCCTGTTCCAGCTGTTCAGGGCTGGTGCAGTAGATGGCCGAGCGGTACTGGGTGCCGATGTCGTTGCCCTGGCGCATGCCCTGGGTCGGGTTGTGCAGTTCCCAGAACATCGCCAGCAGCTCGCGGTAGCTGACCTTGTCCTTGTCGAACACCACCAGCACCACTTCGGTGTGGCCGGTCAGGCCCGAGCAGACTTCTTCATAGGTAGGGTTGGGGGTGAAGCCACCGGCATAGCCAACCACCGTGCTGACCACGCCTTCACGCTGCCAGAAGCGGCGCTCGGCGCCCCAGAAGCAACCCAGGCCGAAGATGGCGAAGTCGATGGCGCCTTCGAAGAACGGGCCGAGCAGTGGCGTGTCTTTGAAGACATAATGGAACTCGGGCAGGCTCATTGGCGTTTCGCGGCCAGGCAGGGCCTGTTCCGCGGTAGGCATGACGTTTTTGTTCACCAGGATTTCCGAACGCAGGACCATGGCCATTCCTCTGTAGATCTTTGAGATGGGGGCTGGGGCATTCGCGGGTAAACCCGCTCCCACAGGTCCTGCACAGATTTCGAATAATGTGGTGTACCTGTGGGAGCGGGTTTACCCGCGAAGGGGCCCGTATGAGCGCTATAGTGCCCGAGGTTTATGCGGCTGTCAGGCCACAGGACCACGCGGGTAGCGCTTCAGTCGTTCGGCCAGCTCCCGCCCCGGGATCGGGCGGTCGAACAGGTAGCCCTGGCCCACGTCGCAGCGGTGCCGACGCAGGAACGCCAGCTGCTCCGGCGTCTCGATACCTTCGGCCACCACCTTCAGCTTGAGGTTATGGGCCATGGCCACCACCGCCGAGGTGATTTCCATGTCGTCCTGGTTATCCGGAATTTCATTGATGAAGCTGCGGTCGATCTTGAGGATGTCGATCGGAAACTTCTTCAGGTAGCTCAGCGAGGAATAACCGGTGCCGAAGTCGTCCATGGCCAGGGTCAGGCCCAGGGCCTTCAGCTCATCCAGCTGGCGGTGGGTGTCTTCGGTGGCTTCCAGCAGCAGGCCTTCGGTCAGCTCCAGCTCCAGCAGGTGCGGGGGTAGGGCTTCTTCCTTGAGGATGGTGCTGATCGACGCTACCAGGTCCGGGTCGGAGAACTGCTTGGGCGACAGGTTGATGGCCACATGCAGGTTGCCCATGCCGGCGGCGCGCAGTTGCTGGCTCATGCGGCACGACTGGCGCACCACCCATTTGCCGATGGGTATGATCAGGCCGGTTTCTTCCGCCACGCTGATGAACTGGTCCGGGCGGATCATGCCGCGCTCGGGGTGGTTCCAGCGCAACAGTGCTTCCAGCCCCAGCAGGCGGCCGCTGCGCAGGCACAGCTTGGGCTGGTAGAACACCTCCAGCTCGTTCTGGGTCAGGGCGCGACGCAGGTTGTTCTCGACGAACAGCTTGTAGCTGGCTTCGGCATTGAGCACTTCGGTAAACACCTGCACCTGGTGCTTGCCGTTGGCCTTGGCCTTGTGCAACGCGAGTCCGGCGTTCTTCATCAGGCTGGCCGGATCGGCACCGTGCAGTGGCGCGCAGGCCAGGCCCACCGAGGCGGTGACGTTGATCAGTTGATTGTCGACGAACATCGGCTTGTCGAGGGTGCGCAGCAATTGCAAGGCGACGCCCTGGCCATCTTCCAGGCTCGTGTCGTCGAGCAGCACGGCGAACTCGTTACTGGCAAAGCGCGCCAGGATACCGCCGGTGTGCAGGCTGTTGCGCAGGCGCCGGGCCAGGCTGATCAGCAGCTTGTCGCCGGTCTGGTGGCCGAGGCTGTCGTTGATGCGCTTGAAGTTGTCGATGTCCACCAGCAGCAGGCACATCGAGTTCTCGCCATCGTGGGCAAAGCGCTCGTCCAGGCTGCGGATGAACGCCGGGCGGTTGCCGAGGTTGGTCAGGTTGTCGGTGTAGGCCAGGCGCTCGATGCGCTGTTGGGCCAGCTTGGTCTGAGTGACGTCTTCGTAGATACCGATGTAGTGGGTCAGCTCGCGATTGTCGCCATAGACCTTGGAAATCGACAACTGGCCCCAGTAAGGCTCGAGGTTCTTGCGCCGGCTCTTGAACTCGCCTTGCCAGCTGTTGCCCATGGCCAGGCTCGACGGCGAGTCGAATAGCAGCTCGCTCAGGTTCTCCAGCGCCGGTAGCTCGCCAAGATGGCGGCCTTGCACTTCCTCGGTACTGTACTGGGTGATGGCGGTAAAGCTGGGGTTGACGTACTCCACCACACCGTCGCGGTTGACCAGCAGGAAAGCGCTGGCGCTCTGCTCGACCGCACGCTGGAACAGGTGCAGGGCGCTGGCGGCGGTACGCCGGTTGTGGTTGGTGATGACTTGGGCGAACTGGTCAGCCAGCTCGCCGGCAAAGGCGATTTCGTCCGACTGCCAGGCCCGTGTCTGGCCGGTCTGCTCCAGGCACAGCACGCCGACTACCTGACCATCGACGCGAATACTGGCATCGAGCATCGCCTTGTTTTCCGGGTACAGGCTTTGTGCCAGGGCGCGGGTGCGCGGGTCGTGGCCGGCATTGTGGGCGTCGATGGCGCGGCTGGCGTGCAGTGCGTCGAGGTAATCGGGAAAGCGGCTGGCATCTATGGCTTCTGGCTGGCGGTGCTCCTGCGCGTCCCGGTACCAGGCGGTGATCGGCTCCAGGCGCTGGTCTTCCAGGTGCCAGATGCTGGCGATGTCGACCTTGTAGATCTCGCAGGCGCTTTGGGTAATCAGCTGGGCGGCTTCCCGCAGCGAGTTACCGGCGCTGTAGCGCTGACGGGCCAGGCGCAAGATCAGGTCCTGCTGGCCGCGTACCCGTTCCAGGTGCTCGAATTGTTCCTGCTGCGCGCGTTGGTTCAGTTGCAGGGCCAGCTGCAGGCGGTTATTGCGCGACTCCAGGTCGCTGGCATCGGTCTCGCCGCCCTCTTCGGCCTGGTCGTCGAGCACGCTCAGGTAGCCGCGCAACAGCTGGCGGTTGTGCTGCTTGTAGGCCTCACCAGCCTCCAGCAGGCGCAGCGATGCAGTTGGCGTGTGCAAGGTGTAGCGCACGCGGTAGTAGCCGCGCTGGGCCAGTTGCAACTGGATCTCGTCGTGCAGCCGATAACGGGCCTCGGGTTCCATCAGGCTGGCATAGGGCGCGTCCACCAGGGCGCACAGGTCGCCGGCGTGCAGGCCGAACTGGCGCTCGCAGGTCGGGTCGAGGTAGAGCATGGACCAGGAGGCTTCGTTGAGCCTTTCGAAACGCAGCATGCCGAGCCGCGAGGGCACGGGTAACTGCGTGACGACCTCGGCCGCCACACGGCTGGCGGCATCGGGTTGGCTTTTCATCGAAGACTCGCTTGAAGAGGGAACGCGGCTTTGGGGTTACGGCGGATCTGGCAAGGTTGCATCATGTCCTGGGGGCTGGCAAGCAGCCATGCATGATGCTGTGGACGGGTTATCGGCTTGAGGGCTGGAATCCTTAGGTTGCCTGTCGATTTGTGGGGCTGGCATTTGTACACCATGACATTTCTGGCGCCTGTGAGGTCCAGCGCCGCCCGCGCGGCGCTTCGCGGGGCAAGCCCGCTCCCACATTTGTTGCAACGTGCCGAACCTGTCAGGCCATGGTTGCCTGCCTTGGTGCTCGTCTTGAGGTAGGTGGGGCGGCTTCAATGCCCACCTCGAAATCCAGCCATGCCAACAACGCTGACAACCATGGCCTCACAGGCATGGGCACGTTGCAACAAATGTGGGAGCGGGCTTGCCCCGCGAAGCGCCGCGCGGGCGGCGCTCGATCTCACAGGCGCCAAAACCGTATCGGCAGGCAAAAAAAAGCCCCGCCAATCGACGGGGTTGAGGTACGAGCGTGGCAGCTCGAAAAGGGTGCTGCCCCTCGCGAGGAGGGGCAGAGTGCTGCCTTACAGCAGCATGGTGCGGATATCGCCCAGCACGTCGCCCAGGCGCTTGGTGAAGCGCGCGGCGGCAGCGCCGTTGATCACACGGTGATCGTAGGACAGCGACAGCGGCAGCATCAGCTTCGGCTGGAAGGCCTTGCCATCCCAGACAGGCTGCATGGTCGCCTTGGAAACGCCCAGGATAGCCACTTCCGGCGCATTGACGATCGGCGTGAAACCGGTGCCGCCAATGTGGCCGAGGCTGGAGATGGTGAAGCAGGCGCCTTGCATTTCGTCGGCCGACAGCTTCTTGGTGCGGGCTTTTTCGGCCAGCGCAGCCGCTTCGGCAGCCAGTTGCAGCAGGCTCTTCTGGTCGACGTTCTTGATCACGGGGACCAGCAGGCCGTCCGGGGTGTCCACCGCGAAACCGATGTGCACGTACTTCTTGCGGATGATGGCCTTGCCGCTTGGCGCCAGCGAGCTGTTGAAATCCGGCAGTTCCTTGAGCAGGAAGGCGCAGGCCTTGAGCAGCAGTGGCAGCACGGTCAGCTTCACGCCAGCCTTCTCGGCCACGGCCTTCTGCGCAACGCGGAAGGCTTCCAGCTCGGTGATGTCGGCGGAGTCGAACTGGGTGACGTGCGGCACGTTCAGCCAGCTGCGGTGCAGGTTGGCAGCACCGACCTGCATCAGGCGGGTCAGGGCCACTTCTTCCACTTCACCAAACTTGCTGAAGTCCACGGCAGGGATCGGCGGGATGCCAGCGCCACCGGTTGCACCGGCGGCTGCCGGGGCCTCCTTGGCCTTCTGCATCATCGCCTTGACGTAGACCTGCACGTCTTCTTTCAGGATGCGGCCGTGCGGACCGGTCGCGGCAACCGCGCCCAGGTCGACACCGAATTCACGAGCCAGTTGGCGAACCGCCGGGCCAGCGTGAACCTTGGCGTTGCTGCCGGCAGCCGGTGCGGTGGCAACCGGTGCAGGAGCAGTAGCCGGGGCGGCAGCGGCCGGAGCAGCGGCCGGAGCAGCCTCAGCCTTGGCCGGGGCAGCAGCAGCGGCAGGTGCCGGAGCAGCAGCCGGGGCAGCGCCTGCGACTTTCAGCTTGAAGATCAGGTCGCCAGTGCCGACTTCGTCTTCCAGCTTGCACAGGACTTCTTCGACCACGCCGGCAGCTGGCGACGGGATTTCCATGGAGGCCTTGTCGGACTCCAGGGTAATCAGCGACTGGTCGGCTTCGACGGTGTCGCCGACCTTGACCAGTACTTCGATGATCTTGGCCTTGCCCGACGAGCCGATGTCTGGCACATGGATGTCCTGCACGCTGGCGGCAGCCGGGGCTGCTGCCGGAGCAGGGGCAGGCGCTGCCTCGGCGGCCGGCGCCGGCGCAGCAGCCTGGGCCGGAGCGGCGGCCGGAGCCTCAGGGGCCGCAGCAGCGGCGCCCTCGGCTTCCAGGACCAGCAGTTCGTCGCCTTCTTTCAGGCGGTCGCCCAGCTTGACTTTCAGTTCTTTGATGACACCGGCTTTCGGGGCCGGGATCTCCATGGAGGCCTTGTCGGACTCCAGGGTCAGCAGGCTCTGGTCAGCCTCGATACGATCACCGACCTTGACGAACAGCTCGATGATTTCACCTTCACCGCTGCCGATGTCAGGTACGCGAATGAGTTCGCTCACTTAAAAATACTCCTCAGCAGTCCAGTGGGTTGCGCTTGTCCGGGTCGATGCCGAACTTGACGATAGCGTCTGCAACAACCTTTGGTTCGATCTCGCCACGGTCAGCCAGGGCTTCCAGGGCAGCCAGCACCACGAAGTGGCGGTCGACTTCGAAGAAGTGACGCAGCTTCTTGCGGCTGTCGCTGCGGCCGTAACCGTCGGTACCCAGGACCTTGAACTCTTTGCTCGGTACCCACTGGCGAATCTGCTCGGCGAACAGCTTCATGTAGTCGGTAGAGGCGATGACCGGGCCCTTGCGACCGTTCAGGCACTGCTCGACGTAGGTCTGCTGTGGCTTCTGGCCAGGCTTCAGGCGGTTGGCACGTTCCACGGCCAGGCCGTCGCGACGCAGTTCGTTGAAGCTAGTGACGCTCCACACGTCGGCACCGACGTTGAACTCTTCACGCAGGATCTTCGCCGCTTCGCGGACTTCGCGCAGGATGGTGCCGGAGCCCATCAGCTGTACGTGGTGCGCGGCTTCGCGGGTGTCTTCTTCCAGCAGGTACATGCCTTTGATGATGCCTTCCTCGACACCGGCCGGCATGGCTGGCTGCTGGTAGGATTCGTTCATCACGGTGATGTAGTAGAAGATGTCCTGTTGCTCTTCGGTCATCTTCTTCATGCCGTCCTGGATGATCACCGCCAGCTCGTAGCCATAGGTCGGATCATAGGTGCGGCAGTTCGGGATGGTGCCCGCCATCATGTGGCTGTGACCGTCTTCGTGCTGCAGGCCTTCACCGTTGAGGGTGGTACGGCCGGCGGTACCGCCGATCAGGAAGCCACGGGTGCGGCTGTCGCCAGCGGCCCAGGCCAGGTCGCCAATGCGCTGGAAGCCGAACATCGAGTAGAAGATGTAGAACGGCAGCATCGGCTGGTTGTGGCAGCTGTACGAGGTACCGGCAGCAATGAACGACGACATGGCGCCGGCTTCGTTGATGCCTTCCTCGAGGATCTGGCCCTTCTTGTCTTCGCGGTAGAACATCACCTGGTCTTTATCGACTGGCTCGTAGAGCTGGCCGACCGACGAGTAGATGCCCAGCTGGCGGAACATGCCTTCCATACCGAAGGTACGGGCTTCGTCCGGGATGATCGGGACGATGCGCTGGCCGATTTCTTTGTCCTTGACCAGTTGCGCCAGAATGCGCACGAAGGCCATGGTGGTGGAGATTTCGCGGTCGCCCGAGCCGTCCAGGATCGCTTTCAGCGTTTCCAGTGGCGGGGTCGGTACGCTGAAGCTCTTGGCGCGGCGCTGTGGCACGAAACCGCCCAGGGCAGCACGGCGCTCGGCCAGGTACTTGGCTTCGGCAGAACCTTCTTCCGGCTTGAAGAACGGCAGGCTCTCCAGGTCGGCATCCTTGACCGGGATGTCGAAGCGGTCACGGAACTGACGCAGGCTGTCGACGTCGACCTTCTTGGTGTTGTGCGCGGTGTTCTTGGCTTCGCCTGCACCGGTACCGTAACCCTTGATGGTCTTGGCCAGGATGACGGTAGGCTGGTCCTTGTGGTTGACCGCCTGGTGGTAGGCCGCGTAGACCTTGTACGGGTCGTGGCCGCCACGGTTGAGCTTCCAGATCTCTTCGTCGGACAGGTCTTCGACCATGGCCTTGAGTTCTGGGGTGTTGAAGAAGTTCTCACGAACGTACGCGCCGTCTTTGGCTTTGTAGTTCTGGTACTCGCCGTCGATGACTTCGTCCATGCGGCGCTGCAGTGCACCGTTGGTGTCCTTGGCGAACAGTGGGTCCCAGAAACGGCCCCAGACGACCTTGTTGACGTTCCAGCCACCGCCACGGAACACGCCTTCGAGTTCCTGGATGATCTTGCCGTTGCCGCGAACCGGGCCGTCAAGGCGCTGCAGGTTGCAGTTGATGACGAAGATCAGGTTGTCCAGCTTCTCGCGACCGGCCAGGGCGATTGCGCCCAGGGATTCCGGTTCGTCGCACTCGCCGTCGCCCATGAAGCACCAGACCTTCTGCTTGCCGGCCGGGATGAAGCCGCGGGCTTCCAGGTACTTCATGAAGCGTGCCTGGTAGATGGCCTGGATCGGGCCCAGACCCATCGAAACGGTCGGGAACTGCCAGAAGTCAGGCATCAGCCATGGGTGCGGGTACGAAGACAGGCCGTTGCCGTCCACTTCCTGACGGAAGTTGTTCATCTGGTCTTCGCTGATGCGGCCTTCCATGAAGGCGCGGGCGTACACGCCTGGCGAAGCGTGGCCCTGGAAGAAGATCAGGTCGCCGCCGTGTTCTTCGGTCGGGGCCTGGAAGAAGTAGTTGAAGCCGATGTCGTACAGGGTGGCGCTGGAGGCGAAGCTGGAGATGTGTCCGCCCAGGTCCGAGTCTTTCAGGTTGGTACGCATGACCATGGCCAGGGCGTTCCAACGCACCATCGAGCGAATGCGGCGTTCCATGAACAGGTCGCCAGGCATGCGTGCTTCGTGGGTGACAGGGATGGTATTGCGGTATGGCGTGGTGATCGCATATGGCAGCTGGGAGCCACTACGGGTGGCCAGCTCGCCCATACGGGTCATCAGGTAATGAGCGCGGTCTTCGCCTTCTTTGTCGAGGACCGACTCCAGGGCATCCAGCCATTCCTGGGTTTCGATTGGATCGAGGTCTTGCATGGCTTGCTCCAGGGCGGAAAGGCAACCAGAATCGATTGCCTGAGATTGCGACTGGCCTTATGGGCAGACGTCGTGAATTCTTGGATTACCGGGGTGTCTTCCGGCGCCGTGTAGTTTTACTACATTTGCTTTCGCATTTCATGCTTTTACACGACGCGAGTAGTAGTAAAACTACATTTGTGCGACGTTTCGTCGCATGCTGGCTTGTGAGGAAAAACGTTCATGTTGGTTGGAATTGTGTCGCGAACGGGTAAATCTTGATGCTTGTTGCCAATTTTCCGTTGCTTTCAGCTATTTCCAACTTTTGTACGACAGTCCAACCGTGGTCCGGCTTCCCCTTGGCCGCTTCTTCCCCTCTATTTCACGCCGATCAAGGATAGACCATGCGCCTACCTTTGCCGTCCGATCTGCCCGCTACCCTGCAACCACTGGTCGCGCGCAACCAGCAATTCATCAGCGATGCCGTGGCTGCCCACCCGGAACTCGACCTGCAGGCCTGGAGCCCGCTGCACCGGCAACAGTTCGACCAGGTTGCCGCCGCCAGCGACTTCGTGCTCGGCCTGGCCCGGCGCGAGCCGGCCATGTTGTTCGGTCTGCTGGCCAGTGGCGAGCTGGATCGGCGTTACGCTGCCGGTGAACTGCGCGGTCACATCGCTGCAGCCGCCCAGGCTGCGCAGAGCGAGGACGAACTGGCACGCAACCTGCGCCGCGAGCGCAACCGCCAGCAGCTGCGCATCATCTGGCGCGACATCACCCGCCAGGCCGCGCTGGGCGAAACCTGTCGCGACCTGTCCGACCTGGCCGATGCCGCCATCGACGAAGCCTACCAATGGCTGTACCCGCGCCACTGCCAGCAGTTCGGCACGCCAGTCGGCAACCGCAGCGGCCAGCCGCAGCACATGGTTGTGCTGGGCATGGGCAAGCTGGGCGCGGTGGAGCTGAACCTGTCGTCGGACATCGACCTGATCTTCGCCTTCCCCGAAGGCGGCGAAACCGAAGGGGTGAAGCGCTCGCTGGACAATCAGGAGTTCTTCACCCGCCTGGGCCAGCGCCTGATCAAAGCGCTCGACCAGGTTACCGTCGACGGTTTCGTGTTCCGTGTCGACATGCGCCTGCGTCCGTACGGTTCGGCCGGCGCGCTGGTGCTCAGCTTCAATGCCCTGGAGCAGTACTACCAGGACCAGGGCCGTGACTGGGAACGCTACGCGATGATCAAGGCGCGGGTGGTGGCCGGCGACCAGGCAGCCGGTGCGCAGCTGCAGGAGATGTTGCGGCCGTTCGTGTACCGCCGTTACCTGGACTTTTCCGCGATCGAAGCGCTGCGCACCATGAAGCAGCTGATCCAGCAGGAAGTGCGGCGCAAGGGCATGGCCGACAACATCAAACTGGGTGCCGGGGGCATTCGCGAGGTGGAATTCATCGCCCAGGCCTTCCAGCTTATCCACGGTGGGCGTGACCTCAGCCTGCAACAGCGGCCGCTACTGAAGGTGCTGGCCACCCTTGAAGGCCAGGGCTACCTGCCCCCGGCGGTGGTTGGCGAGTTGCGCGAGGGCTATGAGTTCCTGCGTTATACCGAACACGCCATCCAGGCCATCGCCGACCGCCAGACGCAGATGCTGCCGGACAGCGAGATCGATCAGGCGCGGGTGGCCTATATGCTCGGTTTTGCCGACTGGCAAAGCTTCCATGACCAGCTGACGCACTGGCGTGCCCGCATTGACTGGCACTTCCGCCAGGTGATCGCCGACCCGGATGATGAAGACGGCGAAGGCGAGCTGGTGGTGGGTGGCGAATGGTCGCCGCTGTGGGAGCAGGCGCAGGATGAAGAAGCCGCTGGCCGCCAGCTGCAAGAGGCCGGCTTCCAGCAGCCCGCCGAGGCCCTGCGGCGTCTGGCTGTGCTGCGCTCTAGCCCGCAGCTGCGTTCCATGCAGCGGATTGGCCGTGAGCGCCTGGACGCCTTTATCCCGCGGTTGCTGGCCCAGGCGGTTGAGCATGATGACCCCGACCTGGTGCTTGAGCGCGTGCTGCCACTGGTCGAGGCTGTGGCACGTCGTTCTGCTTACCTGGTGTTGCTCACCGAAAACCCCGGCGCCTTGCGCCGCCTGCTGACCCTGTGCGCCGCCAGCCCATGGATTGCCGAGCAGATTGCCCGCTACCCGCTGTTGCTCGACGAACTGCTTAACGAAGGCCGCCTGTTCAGCCCGCCACTGGCGCCGGAGCTGGCCAGTGAGCTGCGCGAGCGCCTGACGCGCATCCCCGAGGACGACCTGGAACAGCAAATGGAAGCGCTGCGCCACTTCAAGCTGGCCCACAGCCTGCGTGTGGCCGCCTCGGAAATCAGCGGCAACCTGCCGCTGATGAAGGTCAGCGACTACCTGACCTGGCTGGCCGAAGCCATTCTCGACCAGGTGCTGGCCCTGGCCTGGCACCAGACCGTGGCCCGCCATGGCCAGCCCAAGCGCAGCGACGGCAGCCTGTGCGACCCGGGATTCATCATCATCGGCTACGGCAAGGTTGGTGGCCTGGAGCTGGGCCACGGCTCGGACCTGGATCTGGTATTCATCCACGACGGCGACCCGCAGGCGGAAACCGACGGCGCCAAGCCGATCGACAGCGCGCAGTTCTTCACCCGGCTGGGCCAGCGCATCATTCACCTGCTGGCCACCCAGACCAACTCGGGCCAGCTGTATGACGTAGACATGCGCCTGCGGCCATCGGGGGCCTCGGGCCTGCTGGTGAGCTCGCTGGGCGCGTTCGAGCGCTACCAGCAGAACGAAGCCTGGACCTGGGAGCACCAGGCCCTGGTGCGGGCCCGGGTGCTAGTGGGCTGCAAGCAGGTGGGCGCGGCGTTCGAAGGCGTGCGCGCCAAGGTGCTGGGCCAGGCCCGCGACCTGGAAAAACTGCGCAGCGAAGTGAGCGAAATGCGCGCCAAGATGCGCGACAACCTCGGCACCAAGGCTACCGCTGCCGGTACTGCGGCCAATGCCTTCGAGGCCGGTGTGCCGTTCGATATCAAGCAGGATGCCGGCGGTATCGTCGATATCGAATTTATGGTGCAATACGCCGCTTTGGCCTGGTCCCACGACCACCCGGCCATACTCCGATGGACCGATAACATCCGCATTCTGGAAGAGCTGGAGCAGGCAGGGTTGATGCCGGCCAGTGACGCGGTGCTGTTGCGTGAAGTGTACAAGGCGTTTCGCTCGGCTTCGCACCGCCAGGCCTTGCAGAAGCAGGCCGGGGTGATCGATGCGGCGCAGTTTGCCGATGAACGCCGCGAAGTGCGGCGGATCTGGGGTGAATTGGGTTTGACTTGAGATTGCTGGGGCCGCTTTGCGGCCCATCGCGACACAAGGCCGCTCCTACAGGAGATCGCATTCCCTTGTAGGAGCGGCCTTGTGTCGCGATGGGCTGCAAAGCAGCCCCAAAGGCTCATGCCTCACCACCGGTGGTACACTGTCCGCCACATAGCCTGAATATAAAGAGGGGAGGCCAGGCTGTACCGCAGCCTGTAGCCTCCCCGAGCGTTTCTGGACTAAGCATGAGAATACTGATCATTGGCCCCAGCTGGGTCGGCGACATGGTGATGGCGCAGACCCTGTTCCAGTGCCTGAAACAGCAGCACCCCGACTGCGTGATCGATGTGCTGGCCCCCGAGTGGAGCCGGCCGATCCTCGAACGCATGCCTGAGGTCCGTCAGGCCCTGAGCTTCCCGCTCGGCCACGGCGCGTTGGAACTGGCCACGCGGCGGCGCATCGGCAAGTCCCTGGCCGGCCAGTACGACCAGGCCATCCTGCTGCCCAACTCGCTGAAGTCGGCGCTGGTGCCGTTCTTTGCCGGTATCCCCAAGCGCACCGGCTGGCGCGGTGAAATGCGCTTCGGCCTGCTCAATGATGTGCGCAAGCTGGACAAGGCCCGCTACCCGCTGATGATCGAGCGCTTCATGGCCCTGGCCTACGCGCCCGGCGCCGAGCTGCCGCAGCCGTACCCGCGCCCCAGCCTGCAGATCGAAGCGCAGAGCCGCGACGCTGCCCTGGCCAAGTTCGGCCTGGAGCTGGACCGCCCGGTGCTGGCGCTGTGCCCCGGTGCCGAGTTCGGCGAGGCCAAGCGCTGGCCGGCCGAGCACTACGCCACAGTGGCCGATGCGATGATCCGCCAGGGCTGGCAGGTGTGGCTGTTCGGCTCAAAGAACGATCACCCGGTCGGTGAGCAGATCCGCGATAGGCTGATCCCGGGCTTGCGTGAAGAATCGTCCAACCTGGCCGGCGAAACCTCGCTGGCCGAGGCCATCGACCTGATGTCCTGCGCCCATGCCGTGGTGTCCAACGACTCCGGCCTGATGCACGTGGCCGCTGCGCTGAACCGCCCGCTGGTGGCGGTGTACGGCTCGACCTCGCCAGGCTTCACCCCGCCGCTGGCCGAGCACGTGGAAGTGGTGCGCACTGGCATCGAGTGCAGCCCGTGCTTCGACCGCACCTGCCGCTTCGGCCACTACAACTGCCTGCGCCTGCTGGAACCGGGCAAAGTCATTGCCGCCCTGCACAGCCTTGGCGGGCCGGACCTGATCGATACCGTGGCCGAGGTCGACTAAGTGCGGGTACTGATCATCAAGACTTCGTCGCTGGGTGATGTGATCCACACCCTGCCGGCGCTTACCGATGCCGCCCACGCTATCCCGGGCATCCGCTTCGACTGGGTGGTGGAAGAAGGCTTCGCCGAAATTCCCGGCTGGCACCCGGCGGTCGATCAGGTGATTCCGGTGGCCATCCGCCGCTGGCGCAAGAATCTCTGGCAAACCATCAAAAGTGGCGAGTGGAAGGCGTTCAAGCAACGTCTACGCGAGCGCAAGTACGACCTGGTGATCGACGCCCAAGGCCTGGTCAAGTCGGCCTGGCTGACCCGCTACGTGAAGGCGCCGGTGGCTGGCCTGGACCGCTACTCGGCCCGCGAAGGCTGGGCCAGCCGCTTCTATGACCGGCGTCTGTCGGTTGCCACCGGCCAGCATGCGGTAGAGCGGGTGCGCCAGCTGTTCGCCATGGCCCTGGCCTACGACCTGCCGGAAGGCATCGGCAACTACGGCCTCGACCTTGAGCGCCTGCAACTGCCGCCGGCCGCCCCCTATGTGGTCTTCCTGCATGGCACCACCTGGGCGACCAAGCACTGGCCCGAAGCCTACTGGCGCGAACTGGCCGAACGCATGGGCCGGCGCAAGCTGGAGGTGCGCCTGCCGTGGGGCAACCCGGCCGAGAAGGCGCGGGCCGAGCGCATCGCCCAGGGCTTGAACAACTGCCAGGTGCTCCCCAAATTGAACCTTGCCGGCGTCGCTCGCGTGTTGGCGGCGGCAAAAGCCTGTGTTGCGGTCGATACCGGCCTCGGCCACCTGGCGGCGGCACTCGACGTGCCCACCATTTCGCTGTTCGGCCCGACCAACCCAGGCCTGACCGGCGCCTACGGACGGACCCAGATTCACCAGGCCAGTGACTGGCCCTGCGCGCCCTGCCTGCAGAAGAAGTGCACCTACAAACCGAGCGCCGACGACCTGCGCCGGTTCGACCTGAAACGCGAGTGGCCGCTGTGCTTCACTCGCCTGAATCCCGAGCATGTGGCGAGCCGCTTGAGCGCGTTGCTGCTGGCTGAGGATGTCCGTTGATGCAACTGGCTTTCGTGCTTTACAAGTATTTCCCCTTCGGCGGGCTGCAGCGCGATTTCATGCGCATTGCCCTGGAATGCCAGAAGCGGGGCCACCAGATCCGTGTGTACACGCTGATTTGGGAGGGTGACATTCCGCCGGGCTTCGAAGTGCTGGTGGCGCCGGTGAAGGCGATCTTCAACCACCGCCGCAACGAGAAGCTCAGCGCCTGGATGGCCGCCGACCTGGCCAAGCGCCCGGTCGACCGCCTGATCGGCTTCAACAAGATGCCAGGGCTGGACGTGTACTACGCCGCCGACGGCTGCTTCGAGGACAAGGCGCAGACCCTGCGCGGTGGCCTGTACCGTCGCTGGGGCCGCTACCGGCACTTTGCCGAGTACGAACGTGCGGTGTTCGCCAAGGACGCTCACACCGAAGTGCTGATGATTTCCGAAGTGCAGCAGCCGCTGTTCATCAAGCACTACGGCACGCCTGTGGAGCGTTTCCACCTGCTGCCTCCGGGTATTTCCCAGGACCGCCGCGCGCCGGCCAATGCCGGCGAAATCCGCGCCGAGTTCCGCAAGGAATTCAACCTGGGCGATGACGACCTGCTGCTGGTGCAGATTGGCTCGGGCTTCAAGACCAAGGGCGTGGACCGCAGCCTCAAGGCCTTGGCCGCACTGCCGTCGGCCCTGCGCAAGCGCACCAGGCTGATGGTGATCGGCCAGGATGATCCCAAGGTGTTCCAGCTGCAAAGTGCTACCTTGGGCCTGGGCGAGCAGGTGCAGTTCCTCAAGGGCCGCAGCGATATCCCGCGCTTCCTGCTGGGCGCCGACCTGCTGATCCACCCGGCGTACAACGAGAACACCGGCACGGTGCTGCTCGAAGCGCTGGTGGCCGGCCTGCCGGTACTGGTCTCCAAGGTGTGTGGCTACGCCCACTACATTGCCGAGGCCGACAGCGGCCTGGTGCTGGACGAGCCGTTCGAGCAGGAACAGCTCAATGGCTACCTGCAACGCATGCTCGAAGACCAGCAGGCCCGCGTCAACTGGTCGCGCAACGGCCTGGCGTTTGCTGAAACCGCGGATCTGTACAGCATGCCGCAGCATGCCGCCGACGTGATCCTGGGGCAGGAGTCCGCATGAAGCTGATACTGGCCGAACCTTTCAAGCGCCTGTGGGCCGGGCGTGATGCCTTCGACGCCGTGGAGGCGCTACAAGGCGAGGTCTATCGCGAGCTGGAAGGGCGCCGCACGCTGCGCACCGAAGTCGCTGGCGAGGGCTTCTTCGTCAAGATCCACCGTGGCATCGGCTGGGGCGAGATCTTCAAGAACCTGCTTACCGCCAAGCTTCCGGTGCTCGGCGCCGGCCAGGAGTGGCAGGCCATCCAGCGCTTGCACCAGGTTGGCGTGCCGACCATGACTGCCGTCGCCTATGGCGAGCGTGGCAGCAACCCGGCCGCGCAGCATTCGTTCATCATCACCGAAGAACTGGCGCCAACCATTAGCCTGGAAGATTTCAGCATCGACTGGGTCAGGCAGCCGCCCGAGCCGCGCCTGAAGCGCGCGCTGATCGCCGAAGTGGCGAAGATGACCGGCGGCATGCACCGCGCCGGGGTCAACCACCGCGACTGCTACATCTGCCACTTCCTGCTACATACCGACCGCCCGGTGACGGCGGAAGACTTCAAACTGTCGGTAATCGACCTGCACCGCGCGCAGACCCGAGCGAAAATCAGCCGCCGCTGGCGCAACAAGGACCTGGCCGCGCTGTACTTCTCGGCGCTGGACATCGGCCTGACCCAACGCGACAAGCTGCGCTTCCTGCGCGGCTACTTCCAGCGCCCGCTGCGGCAGATCCTGAAGGATGAAGCCGCGCTACTTGCCTGGCTGGAGCGCAAGGCGCAGAAACTCTACGATCGCAAGCAACGCTATGGGGATGCACTCTGATGGCGGGGTGGACACTGGCGCCGGGCTACGAACACCTGGCGGCGGACTTCGGCAGCCTTGATGCGGTATTTGCCCTGCAAGGCGAGCGCCTGACCCGCGACCCGCTCAGCGAGGTGGTGCGTATCACGCGTGACGGGGTCAATTACTACGTCAAGCGCTATACCGGGGCCGGCAAGCACATGCGCCGCTACCTGGGGCGGCCGCGAATCAAGGCCGAATGGCAGAATCTCAAGCAGTTCGACAAGTGGGGCATCCCCACTGCCGAGGTGGTTGCCTGGGGCCTGGAGCGCAATGGCCTGGCCTTTGGCCGAGGCGCGATGATCACCCGCGAATTGCCGCGCACCGAAGACCTGTCGGCGCTGGCCGAGCGTAACGATGCACGCCTGGCCGACCGTGCCTGGGTCGGGCATGTCAGCAGCCAGCTGGCGCGCCACACCCGGGTCATGCACCAGCACCACTTCGCCCATAACGACTTGAAGTGGCGCAACCTGCTGGTCGACGACCAGGGCACGCTATTTTTCATCGACTGCCCCACCGGCGATTTCTGGCGCGGTTTCATGTGGCGTCACCGGATGATCAAGGACTTGGCGTGCCTGGACAAAGTGGCCAAATACCATCTGTCGGCAACCCAGCGCCTGCGTTTCTACCTGCAATACCGTGGCCGCGACCGGCTGAATGTGCGTGACAAGAAGCGCATTCGCCAGGTGGTGGGCTTTTTCGAGGGAAGGGAATGACCGATTACCTGGCCAGCGCGGACCTCGCGCTGCTCAAACGCCATGGCCTGGACGACTTCGAGGCGCTTTGGGCACTGCAACTGGATGCCGTGGACGAACCGAACACCGGCCGCGGTGGCTGGAGCAGCGTGTTCCGCCTGGAGCTCGAAGGCAAGGGCTACTACCTCAAGCGCCAGAGCGACTATCTGACCCGTACCCTGCACCGGCCGTTCGGCGAGCCTACCTTCGCCCGCGAATTCCGCAACATCAGCCGTTACCAGAAGCTGCACATTCCAGCCTTGCAGGCGGTGTTCTATGGCGAACGCAAGCAAGGCGGCACGCATCGGGCAATCCTGATGACCCGTGCCCTGGACGAATGGGCCGACCTCGACAGCCTGCTGGCACGGTGGCCACAACTGAGCGATGCTGAACGCAATGGCGTCCTGCAGGCCTGCGGCCAACTGGCGCGCACCCTGCACAGCGCCGGCCAGGTGCATGGCTGCTTCTACCCCAAGCACATCTTTTTGCGCCAGCGCCGCGAAGGCTGGGACGCGCAACTGATCGACCTGGAGAAGACCCGCCCCCTGCTGTTCGGCATGCGTGACCGACTCAAGGACCTGGAGCCGCTGCTGCGTCGCGCCCCGGTCTGGAGCGAGCGTGATGTACGTACCTTGCTGGCCAGCTACCTGGCGCAGCCTGCCGATGGCACGCTGGTCGATACCTGGCTGCAACGCCTGACGCAACGCCGTCGTGAAAAAGAGGCCCGCTGATGCGTTTGTCTGAATTGAAAGAGGCCGGGCGCAGCCCCTCGTTGCCCCTGAGCATCACCCTGGCCGATGCCGCTGGCACGGCTGACCTGCAATTGCTCAGCCTGCTGCGGGTGCTGCCGGGCCAGCGCTATGTGGGCGCCGGTGTGTGGCGTGGTACCCCAGTACTCGCCAAGCTGCTGGTCGGTGGTAACGCCGCCCGGCATTTCCAGCGCGAACTGCAAGGCGTGAAGCTGCTGGCCGAGCAGGGCCTGACCACGCCGAAGTTGCTGGCCGATGGCCTCAAGGAAGGCGAGGGCGGCTGGCTATTGTTCGAGTTTCTCGACGGCGCCGAAAGCCTGGCCGATGCCTGGGCGGCAGTGGAAAGCCTGCCAGTGCTGGCCGACGAGCAGCACCTGGTGCTGGGCGAGGCGCTCACTGCTGTGGCGCACATGCATGCTCAGGGCCTGTGGCAGGAAGACCTGCACCTGGACAACCTGCTGCGCCACGGCGGCAAGCTGTACCTGATCGACGGTGCCGGCATCAAGGCCGAAACGCCCGGCCAGCAGTTGTCGCGCCCGCGTGTGCTGGAAAACCTGGGGGTGTTCTTCGCCCAGCTACCCAAGCGCCTGGAGCCTTTCATCGAAGAGTTGCTGGTGCATTACTTGTTGGCCAACGCCGAACATGCGCTGCCGCTGGAAGCCTTGCAGAAGCAGGTGGACAAGGTGCGCAGCTGGCGCCAGAAGGACTACCTGGAAAAGGCCGGTCGCGAGTGCAGCCTGTTCAGCGTCGAGCGTGGCCTTTCGGGCTTGCGGGCTATCCGCCGCAACGAGGTCGAAGCCATGCTGCCGGTGCTGGAGCAGGCCGACGCGTTGATCGACCAGGGCCACCTGTACAAGACTGGTGGCGCCGCCAGCGTGGCGCGCATCGAGGTTGGCGGCCGTACGCTGGTGCTCAAACGCTACAACATCAAGAACACCGCGCACTGGTTCAAGCGCTTCTGGCGCCCGAGCCGGGCCTGGCATTCCTGGATCGAAGGCCACCGCCTGGAATTCCTCGACATCGCCACGCCGCGCCCACTCGCGGTGCTGGAGCAACGAGTGATGGGGCTGCGAAGCCGTGCCTACCTGGTCACCGAGTATATCGATGGCCCGGACCTGGCCGAATGCTTCGCGCCCTACGTGGATAACGGCGATGCGCCCGAGGAGCAGGTGGATGCCCTGGTGCATGTGATGCAGCAGCTGATTCGCGAGCGTATCAGCCACGGCGACTTCAAGGGCCACAACCTGTTTTGGCACAACGGCCAGTGGTCGCTGATCGACCTCGACGCCATGTGCCAGCACGCCACCCAGCTCAGCTTTGCCCCGGCCTACGCCCGTGATCGGGCTCGGCTGCTGCGCAATTGGCCGAGTGGCAGTGCCTTGCATCAACGGTTGGACCGGCTGTTGCCCAAGCTGGCCGAGTAAACCGCCGGCAGTGCCAGCCAGTCGCTGCTGCGGCCTGGCTGGCGCACACGAATGCGCCATTGGCCACCCTGTTGACGCAGTACTGCCCAGGCGTGGACTGCGCCCAGTGCCTTCTCGGGCAGCTGCAAATGGTAGTGCCCGGCAAGCAGGTGCCGACGAACCGGCAACTGATGGTTCCCCAACTGCAGATAGAGTTGCCCCCCGGCGTCGCGCAGGTCGGCTTCCCCTGCCACCGGTTCGCCTTCTAATGGTGGTTGCAGGCGTACCTCTTCCAACAGCTGGGCTACGTCAGGCAACCCGTCATGCCATAGCACGATGGAATCGACCACCCAATTGCCATTACGCAGCCGTTTGATCGGCAACTGTACGTAGGCATCCGGCTGCCTGGGGTCGAGCACGCGCCAGCGATGGCCGTCGAAATGGACGTTGTACAATCGCCCATGGCTGTCTTTCACGAAGTATCGGTCCGGGCCTGGCGTGGTATTGACCTGTTCGTAGACTTCCTCGCCATGAACCCCATCGATCCGGTAGCGTAGTTTGCTCACGTCCACGGCCGCTTCGTGGGTTGTCGGCAGGGGCCGCGGAGGTTGAGGTGGCAGGCCGCGCATCGCCCTGCGCATGAGGGGCGAGCTAGCGAAACTGGTCAGCCCATCGGTAGCATGGCTGAAGGCAGCTATGGCGTGATGAAGCATCGCCTCGTGGTCTTGCTTGTTCATCGCCTCGAAACCGTCCCAGACCGAGATCGACATTCGCCCGAAGGCCAAGGACGAGAGCGCCGGAGCTGGCAGCACCAGGCTGACCATGTCGAGGGTCAGGTGCAGCGTTGCCAGCCCGATCTCGCCAAGCAGTTCGCGGTGGCTGCGACTGTTGGCATCGGCTTCGGCGATCATGGCCTGGACTTGCGCCCGGTAAAGGGCTTCGAACAGGTTCCCTTCGATCTTTGGCCATTGCACGTGCGGCCCCAGGCGCCCCTTGCGTATCAACCGGTCAAGCCGCATGCCATCGGCCAATGGTGCCCGCTGGACCAGGTAACGGCGCAGAGCGGGCGTGCGGCGTAACATTTTCAGCAGGGCGCGGGTGTTCGGGTATTCACGCCAGGCGCGCCGGTCGGGAGCGTCTGGTGTGTACAACACAAGAGGTTGAATAGCCTCATTCTGGGCTTTGATCAGCAGTACCCCTTGCAGCGTATGCCCGTCCGCGTTCAATTGATGAACCATGACGCGTTGCTCGTCGATGGCGGGTCGCCAGCGGTTGTCGGGGTGGTTGATAACTGCCTTGATCCATCGATAACCACGTTCTTGGGTACCCTCGAGTAAATGCCTGGCGTAACGGGCCTTGGCCGCTTCAGCGTGCATGCGTGTGCGGGTGATGTTGCCGTGGGCCTGCATGCGCCAACGCGCAGCGGAGGATTCAAGCAGGTGAGTGCGCAGAAAGCTGATGTAGCCACTGCCGGCGTCGAGTTTGCGTACAAGGCGCTTCGCCCCCTCTGGGGATAGCGAGTCGAGTGGGCTGCCATCCTCGTGGTGGACTCGAGCAGTCAGCCAGTAGTCGAGGTCGAACCAGGCGATATTGAGCAACGCCAGTTCGTCGAGGCGGTAGGTGATGGGGACCATTTCGACGGTATCACCCACATGTCGACGATTGACAACCGCAACATACCCGGACGGTGCCAGTGGGTTGACCAGCGGGCCTTTGCGGCGTGCCAGGGTGACGGATACGCAGATCTTCTCGGCGGGCAACTCGATGGCGAACTCACGGCGTAGCGCTTCGCCCAGGCGTTCACGTACCCATGCCAGCAGGTGGTGGCGAGTACCGAATTGCTCCAGGGTGAGCAAGCCGGGTGCAGCTGCCTGGGCGACGGCCCCAGCCAGTTCCTGGATCGTTTGCATGATATGGGTCAGGCTTTGCGTGGAACTCTGGCGCAGCCAGGCCGGCAGGTGTTTTTCCAGCAGGAGCGCATAACGGGTGGACAACGCATGTTTGCTGCCCATGAGTTCGATCAATGACTGCTCCTTGGCCAGCGAAGCGTTAAGCGCATGCAGATCGGGGGCCTGGCCCAGCGCCCAGGCGGCGTGCCAGGCGATTGTGAGCCGTTGATGCTGTGCGTCGATCACGTCAGTGACCTGCTGTTCTACCAGGTCGCCGGTAAACCACTCATAGCGCAGCCGGTCGGCACACCTCACCAACTGCTGATCCTGGATACGGGGTAGCAACTGCAGCAGTGGCCGGCTTTGCAGAGGGTCGTCCAGGCGCTCGCACAGTTCGGTATGCAGTTCTGTCAGATTGGCGAACCCTTCGACTCCATGAGAAACACTGCACAGCAGTGCTATGCCGGTAGCTGTTTCGGGCTCGGCATCTGCTCCTTGCGGCCCGTCGGCCAACAGCACCAGCGTGCCGGGTAACGCCAGCCGGCCGTGAGGACTCAGCCTGCTGAAGACTGGCCGGTAGATCTGGGCGCGGTGGGTGTCGGGCAGATGGTGGCGCTGCCAGGGTAGTGGCAGCTCCAGGGACGTGCGCAGCAGGCTGATGTGGCCGTAGTCCAGAGTCTGGTCGGCAAGCCGCAGTTCCAGTTCGGCCAGAAGTTGTTCGTGACGCAGCTCGCGCAGTTGTCGCAGGCGGCTGTGGCCTGCTTCGACGGGGTTGTGCCAGAACGCTGCCAGGTCGCCAAAAAAACGCTGACGAACTGCGGCAGGCTGCGCTCCGTCGGCCAGTTCGGGTTTGCTTTGCTGCAGGGTGATGATTTGTTCATCGAGGGCTTCCAGACGCTGCAAAGGGGTCATGGTGTGGCTCCTTGGGAAATGGCAGCCAACCATGTAACGGCCACCCCGCGCGCGGGTGCTAACCCGCTACTGCCGCGGGCGTCGGTAGAGCCCTTGCAGGCCAAGCACAGCGGATAACCCGAGGCCGAGCCAGGCGAGGCTGTCCCACATCCCGTCCCCCAGCAGTGCAGCGAATAACCCTGTGGAAGTGAGCAGGGCGATAATCAGCGGCCAGGCGAAGATACGCCGGGCCGGCTGCGACCTGTGGCTCATAGCCGGGGCTCCCGCTTTGTGCGTTGTTTGCCTAACCACAGGTACAAGCCGCTGCCGAGCACGATGATGGTCATCACATCGAGTATCGCCCACAGGATCTGCATCGGCCGGCCGCCGTAGTCACCGAAGTGCAGCGGTTGTGACAGGCCCATGGCGTCCATGTACCAGGGGCGTTCGCCGACGGCGGTCACCGTCAGCGTTCGCGCATCGATCAGCACGGGCGTTAACAGGTGCGAGGTCAGGTGCGTGGCGCCCTTCATGAACACCGCATAGTGATGCTCGCTGGAAAAGCGTGTACCGGGGAAGGCGATGAAATCCGGGCGCATGCCGGGGGCGGCCTGTTCGGCAATGGTCAGCAGGCGGGTGGCCGGGGCACGCTCGGTGAGCGGTGGGGCGTCACGGTATGGGGCAACCATGGCGGCCAGGCTGTCGTTGCGCCAGGCCGCGATGACCAGGTCGGACAGCGCGCTGATGACGCCGGTCACCCCCACCGTCAATGCCCAGGCCAAGGTGACCACGCTGATCAGGTTGTGCAGGTCGAGCCAGCGCAGGCGACGAGATTTGTCGTGGCGAACCGTGCCGAAGTCCAGGCGGCGCATGAATGGCGCATAGAGCACGGTGCCGGAGACGATCGCGACGATGAACAGAACGCCCATGAATGCGAGCAGCAGCTTGCCGGGCAGGCCGGCGAACATGTCCACGTGCAGGCGCAGCATGAGCATCATGAAACCGCCATTGGCTGCAGGCATCGCCACGGCTTCGCCGGTGCGGGCGTCGAGCATGAATGTATGCGACGAGTTGGGCTCGGTACCGGCGGTGGCAGCGGTAATGGCCACGACACCGTCGGGTTCGTCCTCGTCGTAGCCGAAGTACTGCATGACCTCCCCGGTGCGGTGCTGTTCGGCCTTGATCACCAACTGCTGCAGGTCCAGGTGTGGGGTATCGGTCGGCATTTCGCGCAGTTCGGGTGCGTCCCCGAGCAGGTGTTCGAGTTCGTGCTGGAAGATCAGAGGCAGGCCGGTGAGTGCCAGCAACAGCATGAACAGGGTGCAGGCAAGGCTGCTCCAGGTGTGGATTACCGACCAGCGGCGGATGGTTGGGCTTTTCATCACGTTACCGATTTTTGCCTGATGCGTGCTGGGGCCGCAAAGCGGCCCCGGCTCACTCAGAACCTGTAGGTGGCACTGGCCACGACGCTGCGCTCGTCGCCGTAATAGCAGTAGTACGAGTCACAGGTGGAGAGGTAGTCCTTGTCAAGCAGGTTGGTGGCATTGACCGCCAGCGAGGCGCCCTTGAGGCTGTCGTTCAGGCGGCCCAGATCGTAGTGCACCGCCGCATCGAACACCGTGTAGGCATTGGCCTTGCCCAGGTAGGTATTGGCCTGGTCACCGTAGGTATTGCCGGTATAGCGCGCGCCCAGGCCTATGCCGAAACCGTCGAGTACACCCGTGTGCCAGGTGTAGTCGCCCCATACAGACGCTTGCTGGTTCGGCATCAGTTGCAGGCGGTTGCCTTTGAACTGGCCATCCTGCACTTCGGACTTGGCCAGGGTGTAGGCGGCGATCACCTTCAGGTTTTCGGTCACGTCGGATACTGCTTCAAGCTCCAGGCCACGGACCTTCACTTCGCCGGTCTGGCTGGTGACGCTGGTGTTTCCATCGTTGCTGGTGACCAGTACGTTCTTCTGAGTCAGGTCATACACCGCAGCGGAAAGCAAAGTGTTGGAACCTGGTGGTTGGTACTTGATACCCAGTTCCCACTGCTTGCCTTCGGTTGGCTTGAACGAGTTCGTCGGATCTGCATCGGCCTTGCTGGCTGGCTGGAACGACTCGGCGTAGGACAGATAGGGCACAAGGCCCGAATCGAAGACGTAACTGACTGCCGCGTTGCCGCTAAAGTTGCTGTCTCGCTGGGTGTTGGTGGCGTCGCCCTTGTTGAAGAACCTGGTACCGGTATGCACCCAGTCCTCACGACCGCCCAAGGTCAGGCGCCAGTTGCCGAGTGCCATCTGATCCTGAACGTAGAGGCCGGTCTGGCTGGTTTTCTGATCATAGTCGTAGTAGGCAGTGGAGCGGTCCGGTCGGGTGATCGGCAAACCATGGGCCGGGTTGTTCACGTTGATGTCCGGAGCAATGCCGTAGATCGTCAGGAAGTTGTTGTTCGTGCGTTGGTGATCCAGGCCAATCAGTACGGTGTGGCTGATGGCGCCGGTGCTGAAGTCGGCCTGGAAGTTGTTGTCGACGGCGAACTGGCTGATGTCTTCATCCACGTTCGTCGTGCTACGCCCGGTGTTGCCTTCATCGTCCACCACATAACCAAAGTCTGCGTATTCCGGGATGTAGCTGTTCACCGTAATCGTCTGGAACGAGAGCTCCGATTTGGTATAGCGCAGGTTCTGACGGAACTGCCAGACATCGTTGATACGGTGTTCGAATGCATAGCCCAGCGCGTAGTAGGTGCGGTCGTAGAACTCGTAGTCCGGGTCGCCCAGGTTCTTGTGGTGCGAGATCTTGCCGAACGGCATGTCGATCTTGGTGCCCTGAATCGGCCGGAACTGGCTGGTTACGCCGGTATCGTCCCGGGTGAACTGGGTGAGGAAGGTTAGCGAGGTGTCTTCGTCAATGTTCCAGGTCAGGCTCGGGGCGATGTTGTAGCGCTTGTTGTCGATATGGTCGATCTGCGTGCCGCTGTCGCGGATCACACCGCTGACGCCATACAGAAAGCGGCCTTCGTCGTCGATCTTGCCGGTACTGGCAAAATTGATCTGGCGATGGTTGTCGCTGCCATATTGCAGCTCGATTTCATGGGTGCTTTCGGCCTGCGGTCGGCGGCTGACCATGTCCAGCAGGCCGCCGGGTGGGGTCTGGCCATAGATCGAGGAGGCCGGGCCGCGCAGTAGGGCGAGGCGGTCGAGGTTCCAGGTTTCGGCTTTCGGGTTGGCGTATACGCCGCGTGGCAGCGGCAGGCCATCGAGGAACTGGGTCGGCTCGAAGCCACGCACGCGCATCCAGTCATACCGCGTGTCGCTGCCAAAGCTTGCGGACACGATGCCCGGCATGTAGCGCACGGCATCATCGAGGCTGTGCACGCTGCGGTCTTTCATCTGCTCGCGGGTGGCGACGGAAATGGAGCGTGGCACTTCGACCAGTGCGGTATCGGTCTTGGTGCCAGCGGCAGTGCGCTTGGCGACGTAGCCTTCGACCGAGCCCCAGGCGCTTTCGCTGACGCTGGCTGCATCCACGGTGGTTTCCGGCAACGCCAGTGTCCCTTCCGGTGCTGCCACCAGGCTGTAGCTGCCCACGCTGCTGTGCTGCAGTTGCAGGCCGGTGCCGCGCAATGCTGTCTGCAGGGCACCGAGGCCGTCGTACTGCCCGCTTACCGGAGCCGAGGTGCGGCCGCTGACCAGCGCCGGGTCGATGGCCAGGGTAATGCCGGCCTGGCTGGCGATCTGGTTGAGGGTGTTGGCCAGCGGTGCGCTGGGCAGGTCGTAGGCACGCTGAGCGGATTGCTCGGTGGCGAACAGGGCAGGGCTGGCCAATGGCGCGGCCACGGCGATGGCCAGGGCCATCAGCCTGGGGCGCAGGATACGATCAACAGCACGGGACATGCAGCGGCTCCTCGACGGATAAGTGCTTACTGCTTCCTTGCCGAGCGAGATTTCAAAAGTGACAGGGTGAATCTGAAAAAAATTGAGAATTATTTGAAGTTGGCTTTTGCCTGTACCGGCCCTTTCGCGGGTAAACCCGCTCCCACAGGGATCGCGGGGGCTTTGAGGCTGGTGCAATCCTGTGGGAGCGGGTTTACCCGCGAAGAGGCCGGTGCAGAACTACTTGGGAACGACGGTCACCCACCACGGCGTATGCCGCTCGATCTTCACCGGCAGTGCCGGCACCAGCGACGCCAGCGCCAGGTCGGTGTCGGTCAGCGAGAAGCTGCCGGTCACACGCAGGTCGGCGACTTTGTCGTCTACCCCGAGATAACCGCTACGGTACTGACCAAGCGCGGCCAGCAGGTCAGCCAGGCGCACGTTGTCCACCACCAGCATGCCGCGGGTCCAGGCATCTGCACCGGCTGGCACCGCGCCGACCTGGCCAAGGCCGTTGGCGTTCATCAGCACCTGCTGGCCTTCGCGCAGCACCTGTTCGTCGTCGCTGTTCAGCGGCATGGCGGCGACCGAGGCTTGCAGCACTTCCAGACGTGTACCGTCGTCCTCACGGCGTACCAGGAAGCGCGTACCCAATGGGCGCAGATGGCCATCTCGGGTGCGCACCAGCAGCGGGCGCGGGTCCAGGTGGCCGGTTTCGACCGAGATCTCACCCTGGTGCAGCACGATCACTCGTTGCTCGCCTGCATAGTCGATATCCACCGCAGTGTGGCTGTTCAGGCTCATCAGTGTGCCGTCTTCCAGGCGCAGGGTGCGCAGCTCGCCGGTGGCGGTGCGCTGGTCGGCCAGCCAGTAACTGGGGGCCATCGATGGCGCGCCGACCCAGGCCAGCAGCGAGGCCAGCAGAAACATGCCGGCCAGCCCGCCGCCGACCTTGCCGATTCGTTGGCGCAGGCCGACGCGCGACTGCAACAGGGCCTGGCGTGCCGGGCCTGCAGCGGCGCTGACGCGCTGGTCCATGGCGCCAAGTTGGCGCCAGGCACGGGCGTGCTCCTCGCTGGCGGCATGCCAGCGCATGAATTCGCTGCGTTCATCAGGTGTGCCGCTGCCATTGTCGAGGCTGAGTTTCCAGGCAATGGCGGCCTCCAGCACCCGGGACGAAACCGGTGCACTGCTCACGTCGGCTCCCCGTACAAGGCCACGTAGCACTGGCGCATGCCTTGGGCGATGTACTGGCGCACCCGCGACACCGAAACCCCCAGCCGCTCGGCGATTTCGGCATGGCCCATGCCGTCCAGGCGATTGTGCAGGAACGCTGCGCGGGCCTTGCTCGACAGCTTGCCGAGCAGGCGGTCGATGGCCTTGAGGTCTTCGAGGATCAGGTGCTGCACTTGCGGGGAAGGTTGTTCGGCTTCCGGCATCAGTGCCAGTTCCGCCAGGTAGGCCTGTTCCAGCGCGGCGCGGCGCAAGTGATCGAACATCAGGCCCTTGGCCACGGCGGCGAGGAAGGCGCGAGGTTCGCGGGGCGTGTCCAGTCGCTCACGGCCGAGCAGGCGCACGAAGGTGTCCTGGCTCAGGTCTTCGGCACGTTGGCGGCACGTCATGCTGCGTTGCAGCCAGGCGAGCAGCCAGCCGCGATGGTCGCGGTACAGCGCACCGACCAGATCGGCGTGTGGGCTCTGTGCAGAAGACAAGCAGCGTTCCCCCGAAACATATGCATTAATTAACGATAATTATTCGCGATTGTTGCAGAGGGAAGGGGGTGGGTGCAATGGACGCTTATCGGATGGTCAGTATGGTTGGGGCTGGCTGGTGCAGGACGTGGTTGAGGTAGCGCCTGTGAAATCGCGCGCCGCCCGCGCGGCGCTTCGCGGGACAAGCCCGCTCCCACATTTGTTGCAACGTGGCCATGTCTGTCAGGCCATGGTTGTCAGCCTTGTTGGTTTGACTCAATTTCTTGGCTGGCGCTACCGCCGCCTCACCAGTCTCAAGACATGCACCAAGGCAGGCAACCATGGCCTGACAGGTTCGGCACGTTGCAACAAATGTGGGAGCGGGCTTGTCCCGCGAAGCGCCGCGCGGGCGGCGCTCGATCCTACAGGCGCCACAATACTCAAGACCTACAAACCGTGATTGTGCAGCTTGCGCCGCCGCCACCCGCGCAAGCGCTGCTCCAGCTGCAGCGGGCTGTCCAGCTGCTGGCGCCGGGCCTGGCTGAACAGGATCAGCGCCAGCTCGGCGGTCACCAGCGCATCGGCGCTGGCATGATGGCGCTCCTCCACCTGCAGGCCAAACCGTGCCACCCAGTCATCCAGCCCGGCCTCGCGCAGCACCGTGTCGGGGTTGAGCATCGGCGCCAGCTCGGCAACATCGAGGAAGGGCGACTGCAAGCGATAGTCCAGGCTTTCCTTCAGCGCCCGGGCTAGCATGCGCTGGTCGAACGGTGCATGGAATGCCAGCACCGGGCTATTGCCAATGAAGTCGAGCAAATCGAGCAACGCCTCGGCCGGGTCGCAACCGGCAGCCAGGGCACTCGGGCCCAAACCGTGGATCAGCACGCTGGCATTGGTCTTCTGCAAAGGCCGGTGCAGGGTGCGTTCGAACTGCTGGGCAAAGTCGATGGCGCCGTCTTCGATAGCCACGGCACCGATCGACAACACCTGGTCACGGCTAGGGTTCAGGCCACTGGTCTCCAGGTCCAGCACCACCCAGCGTTGCTCGCGCAGGGTACACACCCCCAGCGGCGCGGCCTTGGGCAGGCGGGCCAGGCGCTGGCGCGTGGCATGGTCCAGTTCGGGCGCGTTGGGGCGCAGCCAGGCGAACAGGCTCATAGCTGGTACCGCAAGGCCAGGCTGCTTTGCAGGCGCTGAGCCTGGCGCAGGGACTCGCGCAGGATGCGCCTGTCCAGGTGGTTGAGGCTGTCCGGGTCCAGGCGGTTGGAATAGGGCAGGTTGTCGCGGGTCTGGCGCTGGTGCTGCTGCATGCGGGTTTGCTGGATGAAGTGGTAGGCCTCTTCATACGCTGCGCCGTCCAGTGCCTCGATCACGCCCTTGGCCACCAGCTGGCGCAGGCGTTCCAGGGTATTGCAGGCACCGATGCCATTGGCCAGTGCAAGCAGCCGGGCGCCATCGACGAAGGGCGTCAGGCCCTGGACCTTGAGGTCGAGGGTGGCGGCCTTGTCGTTGCCCTGGCGGGTCAGCACGAACTCGCGCAGGCGACCCACCGGCGGGCGCTGGCGCAGGGCGTTGTCAGCCATCATGCGCTGGAAGATGCGGTTATCGGCCACCTGGTCGAGCAGGCCTTGGCGCAGCTGCTCGCAGCCTTGCTCGTCGCCCCACACCACGCGCAGATCGAAATAGATGCTCGAGCCCAGCAGGTTCTCCGGGCTGGCTTCGCGGACAAAACCGGCAAAACGCCGCGCCCACTCACTGCGCGACAGGCATAGCTCGGGGTTGCCGGCCATGACGTTGCCCTTGCACAAGGTGAAGCCGCACTGGGCCAGACACTGGTTGATGTATTGCGCCAGCGGCAGCAGGCGGGCGCGGATGGCGTCGGCTTCGGCGCTGTCGGCGGCTTCGAAGAGGATGCCGTTGTCCTGGTCGGTATGCAGGGTTTGTTCCCGTCGCCCTTCGCTGCCAAAGCACAGCCAGCTGAACGGCACGCCCGGGTCACCGCGCTCGGTTAGCGCCAGTTCGATCACCCGGCACACGGTGTGGTCGTTGAGCAGGGTAATGATCTGGGTGATCTGCGTGGAGGACGCGCCATGGGCGAGCATGCGTTCGACCAGCTGGCTGATTTCGCCGCGCAGGGATACCAGGGTGTCCAGGCGTGGTGCATGGCGGATGGTACGCGCCAGGTGCACCAGGTCGACCCGCTGCAGGGAGAACAGGTCGCGCTCTGAAACCACCCCACACAGGCGCCGGTTCTCCACCAGGCATACATGGGCGATATGCCGTTCGGTCATGGCCATTGCCGCGTCGAAGGCGCTGGCCTGGGGGCTGAGGTAGAACGGCTGGGCTGTCATGTGCCGCGCGATGGGTGCGCTCAGGTCGGCATCGGCTGCGGCCACCACCTGGCGCAGGTCGCGCAGGGTGAAGATACCAGTGGGGTAGCGCTGCGGGTCGACCACCACGATGCTGCCAACCTGCTGCTCGTGCATCAGCCGCACGGCATCGCGCAGGGGCGTGTCTGCGCTGCACACCACCGGGTGGCGCATGGCCAGCTCGCCCAATGGTGTGTTTAGCGAATACTGGGTGCCGAGGGTTTCCACTGCGCGCTGGCGTACCTGCTGGTTGACCTGGTCAAGCAGGCTGCTGACCCCGCGCAGGGCAAAATCCCGAAACACTTCAGACATCGAAAACACGCGGATGAACGCGGCCTTGTTCAATTGCAGGCAGAAGGTGTCTTCACCTGCCAAGTGCTCGGTGCGGGTCGCCCGCTCGCCGAGCAGGGCAGCCAGCGGGAAGCATTCGCCGCTGGTGATTTCGAAGGTGGTTTCCACTCCAGGCTTGACCAGGTGCTGGCGCTCGCCGACCACGCGGCCCTGCTTGACGATGTAGAAGTGCTCGACTGGCCCGTCGGCAGGTTTGACGATGCTCTCTCCGCTGGCATAGAAGCGCAGCTGGCACTGTTCGACCAGGTAGGCCAGATGGCTGTGTTCCATTTGGTTGAACGGTGGAAAACGCTGCAGAAACTGCAGGGTGCCCTGGATGTTCTGCAGCACTGCCGTCCTGCCCGCCTGGCTGTAGGCGTCCTTTTTGCTCATGAAACTGACCGTATCGCTATGCCGGGCTATATATCTATATATAGGTGCCGGCCATGTTGTTATCTGCCTCCATGGTCGGCTTGCGGCGGGATGGTGCCCATTGGACGTAAGTCTATGAGCGGCTCTGTCAAAGACCCGACGAAAGGCCAATCGGGTTACGCAAGTTCTGCGGTCCTAATGCTGAAGCGGAATTTTTTTGACGAGATGAGCATGCCTGAGCCACGCGACATCCTGAGCGACGCCGAACGCGCGGCATTGGCCGTGGTGAGTGCGCCTGTGGCAGCCAAGCCGTTGGTGCTCGTGGTAGATGACAATGCAGCGAACCGTGGAGCGTTGATCCTGTACTTGAAAAGCCGGGGGATCGACTGCGTAGGGGCGGATGGGGCCGAGGAGGCCAGGCTGTACCTTCATTATCAACCACGCATCGGATTGATGATTACGGATTTGCGTATGCAGCCGGAGGATGGCCTGGGCCTGATCCGCAAGGTGCGCGAATCGGAGCGGGCGGAGCTGTCGATCATCGTGGTGTCGGGAGACACCGATGTGAAAGAGGCGGTGGACGTGATGCGCCTGGGTGTGGTGGATTTCCTGCTCAAGCCGGTGGACCTGGGCAGGCTGCTGGAGCTGGTGAAGAAAGAACTGAAGATCGAGTAGTGCAGGAGTGGGGCTACTTTGCAGCCCTTTCGCGACACAAGGCCGCTCCCACACGTACCGCGCTAAACCTCAACCTTGCGCGGTACCTGTGGGAGCGGCCTTGTGTCGCGAAAGGGCCGCAAAGCGGCCCCCTGTCGCAGATGTCGCTTACAACCCGTTACGCGCTTTGAACTCGCGGCGACGGCGGTGCAGTACCGGTTCGGTATAGCCGTTCGGCTGCTTGCCACCTTCCACCACCAGCTCCACTGCCGCCTGGAACGCGACGTTGTCGTCGAAGTTCGGTGCCATCGGGCGGTACAGAGGGTCGCCGGCGTTCTGCTGGTCGACCACCACGGCCATGCGCTTGAGGCTTTCCAGCACCTGCTCCTGGCTGACCACGCCGTGGCGCAGCCAGTTGGCCAGCAGCTGGGCCGAAATACGCAGGGTGGCGCGGTCTTCCATCAGGCCGACGTTGTTGATGTCCGGCACCTTCGAGCAACCCACGCCTTGGTCGATCCAGCGCACCACGTAGCCGAGGATGCCCTGGGCGTTGTTGTCCAGTTCGTTGCGGATCTCTTCGGCCGACCAGTTGGTGTCGGCGGCCAGCGGGATGGTCAGGATGTCGTCCACCGACGCCGGGGTACGCGAAGCCAGTTCACGCTGACGCGCCTGTACGTCCACCTTGTGGTAGTGCAGGGCATGCAGGGTGGCGGCGGTCGGCGACGGCACCCAGGCGGTGTTGGCACCGGCCAGCGGGTGGGCAATCTTCTGTTCGAGCATGGCCGCCATCAGGTCGGGCATGGCCCACATGCCTTTGCCGATCTGCGCACGGCCTTGCAGGCCGGTGGCCAGGCCGACGTCGACGTTGTTGTTCTCGTAGGCACCGATCCATTTCTCGTTCTTCATGGCGCCCTTGCGCACCACGGCGCCGGCTTCCATCGAGGTGTGGATTTCATCGCCGGTGCGGTCGAGGAAGCCGGTGTTGATGAACACCACGCGCTCTGCTGCGGCCTTGATGCACGACTTGAGGTTGACCGTGGTGCGGCGTTCCTCGTCCATGATGCCGACCTTGACGGTGTTGCGCTTCATGCCCAGCAGGTCTTCGACCTGGCTGAAGATCTCGGCAGCGAACGCTACTTCCTCCGGGCCGTGCATCTTCGGCTTGACGATGTACACGCTGCCGCTGCGGGTGTTCTTGCGGCTGGTGTTGCCGTTGAGGTTGTGCAGGGCGATCAGGTTGGTGAACAGGCCGTCCTGGATGCCTTCAGGGATTTCGTTGCCCTGAGCGTCGAGGATAGCCGGGTTGGTCATCAGGTGGCCAACGTTGCGCACGAACAGCAGCGAACGGCCGTGCAGGGTCACGCTGCCGCCGTTGGGCGCGGCGTACTCGCGGTCCGGGTTCATGGTGCGGGTGAAGGTCTTGCCACCCTTGGTCACGCTTTCGGCCAGGTCACCTTTCATCAGGCCCAGCCAGTTGCGGTAGACAACAACCTTGTCGTCGGCGTCGACGGCTGCAACCGAGTCTTCGCAGTCCATGATGGTGGTCAGCGCCGACTCCATCAGGATGTCTTTCACGCCGGCGGCGTCGGTGCTGCCGACCGGGGTGCTGGCATCGACCTGGATTTCGAAATGCAGGCCGTTGTGCTTGAGCAGCACCGCAGTCGGCGCGGCGGCATCGCCATGGAAGCCGATCAGCTGGGCGTCGTCACGCAGGCCGCTGTTGCTGCCGCCTTTCAGGGCAACTACCAGCTTGCCGCCTTCGATGCGGTAGCCGGTGGAGTCGACATGCGAGCCGGCCGCCAGTGGCGCGGCTTCGTCGAGGAAGGCGCGAGCGAAGGCGATGACCTTGTCGCCACGCACCTTGTTGTAGCCTTGGCCTTTCTCGGCGCCGCCTTCATCGCTGATGGCATCGGTGCCATACAGCGCGTCGTACAGCGAACCCCAACGGGCGTTGGCGGCGTTAAGGGCGAAGCGGGCGTTCATCACCGGTACGACCAGTTGCGGGCCGGCCATGTGGGCGATTTCTTCGTCCACGTTCTGGGTGGTGGCCTGGAAATCGTCGGCTTGTGGCAGCAGGTAGCCGATTTCCTGGAGGAATGCTTTGTAGGCTACGGCGTCGTGGGCCTGGCCTTTGCGTGCCTGGTGCCAGGCGTCGATCTTGGCTTGCAGCTCGTCGCGCTTGGCGAGCAGGGCTTTGTTCTTTGGAGCGAGGTCATTGATGATCTTCTCTGCACCCGCCCAGAACTGCTCGGCGACGATGCCGGTCCCGGGGATGGCTTCGTTGTTCACGAAGTCGTACAGGACCTTGGCGACCTGAAGGCCACCGACTTGAACGTATCCAGTCATTGCTTGCCTCACTCTGCTCAGCTATTTCGCTCTTCTGTATTAAGCCTGTAGCGCTTCTCTAAACACGGCACCAGTGCATGCCCCCGAGTAAAGCCTCGAGCGCGGCTGGGTGCGGCCTGCCAGACTGTCTGGCAGACAATGTGCGTATTTTCACAGGCGCCTTGGCAGACATCCAAACGACGTTTTGTAGTCCGCGCCACGGGATACTACATGAAGCAGTAGGCGGGGCAAAATCAGACTAAAAGCGCCGTTATACGACCCGTTGGTCGCGTATGGTCACGCTGGGAGCGAGTATGTTCGCAAAAAACAGGTAGATTGTTCCAGATAAATCTTGAAACAGTACACGATTCGTTGTGCGAATTGCCCTGCGGCAGGTTGCCGCGCCTTGCCTATACTGAATCGATCCCCCGATTTTCTGCCGCACGGCGCGGTCCGACACGAGGAAGGGCTTGTGGATCATCTTGTACTGACTGTGATTGCCCCTGACAAGGCCGGCCAGGTCGAGCGCATTGCCCAGTGCATCGCCGACCACAGTGGCAACTGGCTGGAAAGCCGCATGTCGCGCATGGCCGGGCAGTTTGCCGGCATCCTGCGGGTGGCGGTGCCGGCGGAAAACTACGACGAGCTGGTGGCCTCGCTGCAGGGGTTGGTGCGATATGACATTCGCGTGCTGATCGCCGAGAGCGGCATCGAACCGTCGTGTACCTGGAAGCCGATTGCCATGGAATTGGTAGGGAATGATCGGCCGGGGATCGTGCGTGATATCACCCGCCTGCTGGCGGACTTGGGGGTAAACCTTGAGCGGTTTACCACCGAGGTGCGGCCGGCGCCCATGAGCAGCGAGCCGCTATTCCATGCTGATGCCTTGCTGGCATTGCCGTTGACCCTGTCACTGGACGACCTGCAGCAGAAGCTGGAGAGCCTGGCAGACGACTTGATGGTGGAGTTGAAGCTGCGGCCAGAGGAATGATGCGGGATCGCCGGGGGGGGGCCGTCTTGCGGATTATTCGCAGCACAAGGCTGCTCCTACAGGGGAATGCATATCCATGTAGGAGCAGCCTTGTGCTGCGAATGGGCTGCAAAGCAGCCCCCTCCGGTTATCCCGATATCACGGGGAAGGCCCTGTGGATAACCTGGGGGTTCCCCTCTCTAGCCCAGACCGCGTGCGCCTTACACGGCTTTGATCAAAAAAAACCCAAAAATCAGCAGCTTGTGCACAAAGCACGGGGACGAGGGTGTGGATAACCTTTGGAGATGTCTCTGCAGGCCACGAATTACAAGGTCTGCAGAGTCGTGATCATTTTTTGATCAGCTACGCTTGCGCAAACTGACCCACGCATCGACGCTATAAATCGCCAAACCGGCCCAGATGAACATGAACGCCACCAAGTTGCTCGACGACAAGTGCTCATCGAACAGCAGCACCGCCTGCAGCAGCACCAGGGTTGGCGCCAGGTACTGCAGGAAGCCCAGCGTGGTGTACGGCAAGTGCCGCGCGGCAGCGTTGAAGCACACCAGCGGCACCAGTGTCACCGGCCCCGCAGCCATCAGCCACAACGCTTCGCTGCTGGTGTAGAACGCGCCCTGGGCACTTATCGCTGTCGGGTGCAGCAACAGCCAGCCGAGGGCCAGCGGTACCAGCATCCAGGTTTCCACCACCAGGCCCGGCAATGCCGCCACCGGTGCCTGTTTGCGAATCAGCCCATAGAAGCCGAAGCTCAGCGCCAGCACCAGCGACACCCACGGCAGGCTGCCCACCTGCCACACCTGCTGGGCCACACCCACGGCGGCCATGGCCACGGCCAGCCACTGCAGGCGGCGCAGGCGCTCACCAAGAATCAGCATGCCCAGCAGCACATTGATCAGCGGGTTGATGTAGTAGCCCAGGCTGGCCTCGAGCATGCGCCCATTGTTCACCGACCATACGTAGGTCAGCCAGTTGCCGGCGATCAGCGCCCCGCTCAGGGCGAGGATGCCCAGCCGTCGCGGGTTGTCGCGCAGTTCACGCCACCAGCCGGGGTGTTTCCACACCAGTAGCAGCAGCGAGCCGAACAGTGCCGACCACAGCACCCGGTGGACAATGATCTCCACCGCCGGGACGCTCTGGATTGCCTTGAAGTACAGGGGGAACAGCCCCCAGATGATGTAGGCGCTGAGGCCCAGTAGGTACCCGCGACGCGGGTTTGCGGCGTGCATGCAGAATCCTTGCTTAGGTAGCTAAATAAAGCGACGCCTATTGTAGACAGAGGCGGGCGTGCTTCTAGAACAATTTCAGCGGCGCTTCATCCAGTGCTGCCATTTGCTCGCGCAGGGCGAGGATCTGGTCTCCCCAGTAGCGTGGCTGGCCGAACCAGGGGAAGCTGGGCGGGAATGCCGGGTCGTCCCAGCGCCGCGCCAGCCAGGCGCTGTAGTGCAGCTGGCGCAAGGCGCGCAGGGGCTCGATCAGCGCCAACTCGCGCGGGTCGAAGTCGTGGAACTCGTTATAGCCGTCGATCAGTTCGGCCAGTTGCCCCAGGCGCTCCTCGCGGCTGCCGGCCAGCATCATCCACAGGTCCTGCACCGCCGGGCCCATGCGGCAGTCGTCGAGGTCGACCACGTGGTACACCTCGTCCCGGTGCATCAGGTTGCCGGGGTGCAGGTCGCCATGCAGGCGGATGAGCTGGTGCGGTGTGCGGGCATAGATGTCCTCCACCCGCTTGAGCAGGTCGCGGGCCACCGATTCGAAAGCCGGCAGCAGTTCGCGGGGGACGAAGTCGCCTTCCAGCAGGGTATTCAGCGAGGCGTGGCCGAAGTTGTCCACCGCCAGCGCCTCGCGGTGCTTGAACGGTTTGCTGGCGCCCACTGCGTGCAGGCGGCCGAGCAACTGGCCGAGGCGGTAGAGCTGGTCGAGGTTGCCCGGCTCTGGCGCGTGGCCGCCGCGGCGGGGGAACAGGGTGAAGCGGAAGCCCTGATGTTCGAACAGGGTGCGGCCGTCGTGCTGCAGCGGGGCGACCACCGGCACTTCGCAGTCGGCCAGTTCGGCGGTGAAGCTGTGCTCCTCGAGGATGGCCGCGTCGCTCCAGCGGCCTGGGCGATAGAACTTGGCGATCAGCGGCTGCGCGCCCTCGATGCCCACCTGGTAGACGCGGTTCTCGTAGCTGTTCAGTGCCAGCACCCGGGCATCGCTAAGAAAGCCCAGGCTTTCCACGGCGTCCAGGACCAGGTCGGGGGTGAGGGTGTCGAAGGGGTGGGACATGGGGGCTCCGGGGGTAGGCGGCGTGGGGACCATGGTAACGCGTTATGCCTGTACCGGCCTCTTCGCGGGTAAACCCGCTCCCACATGGACAGCGCAGCCGCCAGGGAAACGACGCACCGGTGGGAGCGGGTTTACCCGCGAACCGCGCGAAGCGCGGCCAGGCTATGCAGGAATTCCGATCAATACATAGGACGGATGAAATTGAACCCGCACTGAACTGCCAGCTGCCACCTGCCGCCCAGCCAACCAATCCACCTCGGCAAATGCACACAACGTCTGCCCATTCCCCAATGCCAACCTGACCTCACTAGGCCCATCAGCCTCCGCCAGCACCTCCTCTACCGTCGCCCGCAGGCAATTACTCCCTGCTTCGGCCTCTTCCCCTTCGGCCAGTAACCGCACCCACCCGGCCTTGAGCAATGCGACTACCATCGTGCCCAGCGTCAGCTCCAGCCGTGCAGTGCTGTCGCGGGTGATCAACGCCTCGATCTCCAGCCCACCGCCCAGCGCCAGGCTGACGCGATCATGCCGTCCCTCACGGCGCAGGCCACTGACCTGGCCCTGCAACTGGTTGCGCGCGCTGGTGCGCAGCATCAGCCGGCCGAGCAGGTCGAGGTCACTGGACTCTTCGGCCGCTTCGAATATTTGCGCCTGCAGGGCCTGCAGCCTCTGATACAGGCGCAGCACCCGCTCGCCTTCTGCTGACAAGCGCGCACCACCGCCACCATGCCCGCCGGTGCTGCGCTCGACCAGGGGCTGGCTGGCCAGGTTGTTGAGTTCGTCGATGGCGTCCCAGGCGGCCTTGTAGCTGATGCCCGCGGCCTTGGCGGCGCGAGTGATCGAACCTTGCTCGGCAATGTGCTGCAGCAGCGCGATGCGCTGGGGGCGGCGGGCGATGTGCTGGGTGAGGAGGGGGGGCAGGGACATGGGCATTCGGTCGTTGTAAGCGGCAGCGAAGTGTAGCTTGTGTGGGAGCGGCCTTGTGTCGCGAAAGGGCGCTCCCACAAGTCATACATACCCCGGCTTGGGCGTACGCGCCAGGCAATACACATCCACCCGCTGCGCGCCGGCCTTGTGCAGCACTTCGGCAACTGCCTGCGCGGTAGCACCGGTGGTCAACACGTCATCGACAATGGCGACGTGCTTGCCCGTCAGTTTGCCGGTGACCGCAAACGCCTGGCGCAAATTGCGTCGCCTGGCCTTGGCATCCAGGTGTTGCTGCGCTGGCGTCTCCCGCGTGCGCAGCAGCAACCGCTCGTCGCAACGTACCCCCACGTGCGACGACAGCCAGCGCCCGAGCATCCCCGCCTGGTTGAACCCCCGCTCCCGTAGTCGATGTTTGGCCAAGGGCACAGGCAACAACAGGTCGGGGCGCGGTAGCCCTTCGGCAAAGCGGTGCAGCAGCCCATGCCCGAGCAATGCGGCCATCAGGCGCCCCAAAGGCCACTGGCGATTGTGCTTGAAGCGGCTGATCAGCGTGTCTACCGGAAAGCCGAAATGCCACAGTGCAATCACCTGCTCGAAGACCGGTGCACGGCGGCAGCATTGGGCGCAAGTCAGGCCGGCCATGGGCAAGGGCAGGGCGCAGCGCAGGCAGTGATCATCCAGCCAGGGCAGTTCCTGCTCGCAAGCGACGCACAGTGGGTAGGCTTGCTCGGCAGGCTCATCGCACAGTAAACACAATTGATTAATAAATGAGCACTTGTAAACTAGTCTTTTCCAGTGTGGTTGACAGTTCATAGGCCTTCCATGACTATGCGAGCTATCCGTGATGCGCTGGCGGGCTTTCCTGTCCCGGCGCCAGCTACAGCCTAAACAAGGAAACGCCGATGAGCGCCAGCACAACTGCAACAACACGTCACGACTGGTCCCTGGCCGAGGTCAAGGCGCTGTTCCAGCAACCGTTCAATGACTTGCTGTTCCAGGCGCAGACCGTGCACCGCGCGCATTTCGACCCGAACCGTGTGCAGGTTTCGACCCTGCTGTCGATCAAGACCGGCGCCTGCCCGGAAGATTGCAAATATTGTCCACAGTCCGGCCACTACAACACCGGTCTGGAAAAACAGAAACTGATGGAAGTGCAGAAGGTGCTGGAAGAAGCCGCCCGTGCCAAAGCCATCGGTTCTACCCGCTTCTGCATGGGTGCGGCGTGGAAGCACCCGTCGGCCAAAGACATGCCCTACGTGCTGGAGATGGTCAAAGGCGTGAAAGCCATGGGCCTGGAAACCTGCATGACCCTTGGCAAGCTCGACCAGGAGCAGACCAAGGCCCTGGCCCAGGCCGGCCTGGACTACTACAACCACAACCTCGACACCTCGCCGGAGTTCTACGGCAGCATCATCACTACCCGCACCTACAGCGAGCGCCTGCAGACCCTGGCCTACGTGCGCGACGCCGGGATGAAGATCTGCTCCGGCGGTATCCTCGGCATGGGCGAGTCGCTGGACGACCGCGCCGGCCTGCTGATCCAGCTGGCCAACCTGCCCGAGCACCCGGAATCGGTACCGATCAACATGCTGGTCAAGGTGGCCGGTACGCCGTTGGCCGAGGAAGAAGACGTCGACCCGTTCGACTTCATCCGCATGCTGGCCGTGGCCCGTATCCTCATGCCTAAGTCGCATGTGCGCCTGTCCGCTGGCCGCGAGCAGATGAACGAGCAGATGCAGGCCCTGGCGTTCATGGCTGGTGCCAACTCGATCTTCTACGGCGAGAAACTGCTGACCACTGCCAACCCGCAGGCCGACAAGGACATGCAACTGTTCGCACGTCTGGGTATCAAGCCCGAAGCGCGTGAAGAGCACGCCGACGAAGTGCACCAGGCGGCCATCGAGCAGGCGCTGGTCGAACAGCGCAGCAGCGAGATGTTCTACAACGCCGCGACTGCCTGACATGGCCTTCGACCTGGCGGCGCGCCTGGCCGAACGACGCGCCGCAGACCTGTATCGGCAGCGGCCACTGCTGCAGAGCCCGCAGGGGCCGGAAGTAGTGGTCGACGGCCAGCGCCTGCTGGCCTTCTGCAGCAATGACTACCTGGGCCTGGCCAACCACCCCGAAGTGGTTGCTGCCTGGCAGGCCGGCGCCGAGCGCTGGGGTGTCGGTGGCGGTGCCTCGCACCTGGTGATCGGCCACAGCACGCCGCACCACCAGGTGGAAGAGGCCTTGGCCGAGCTCACCGGACGCCCGCGTGCGCTGCTGTTCTCCACCGGCTACATGGCCAACCTGGGCGCCATCACCGCGCTGGTGGGGCAGGGAGATACAGTGCTTCAGGACCGTTTGAACCACGCTTCGCTGCTGGACGGCGGGTTGCTCAGCGGCGCCCGTTTCAACCGCTACCTGCACAACGACCCGGCCAGCCTGGCCAGCCGCCTGGACAAGGCCGTCGGCAATACCCTGGTAGTGACCGATGGCGTGTTCAGCATGGACGGCGACCTGGCCGACCTGCCGGCGCTGGCCGATGTCGCCCGCGCTCGCGGTGCCTGGCTGATGGTTGACGATGCCCATGGCCTGGGCACCCTCGGTACCCAAGGTGGCGGTATCGTCGAGCACTTCGGCCTGGGCGTTGAAGATGTGCCGGTGTTGATCGGTACGCTGGGCAAGGCCTGTGGTACTGCCGGCGCCTTTGTGGCTGGCAGCGAGGAACTGATCGAGGCGCTGGTGCAGTTCGCCCGCCCGTATATCTACACCACCAGCCAGCCACCGGCGCTGGCCTGCGCCACCCTCAAGAGCCTGGAACTGCTGCGCCGCGAGACCTGGCGCCGCGAGCACCTGGCCGCGCTGATCCGTCAGTTCCGTGAAGGTGCGCAGCAGATCGGCCTGGAGTTGATGGACAGCCCGACGCCGATCCAGCCGATCGTCATCGGTGACAGCGCGCAGGCCTTGCGCCTGTCACGCATGCTGCGCGAGCGCGGCTTGCTGGTAACGGCCATCCGCCCACCCACCGTACCGGCGGGCAGTGCGCGCCTGCGGGTGACATTGAGCGCCGCGCACAGCGAGGCGCAGGTGCAGCTATTGTTGAATGCATTGGCCGAGTGTTATCCACAGTTGGAGAGCGCCGATGCGTAATCGACTTGTTCTGTTGCCTGGCTGGGGCCTGGGCACTGCCTCCCTGGAGCCGCTGGCCGCCAGCCTACGTGCCCAGGACGCCCGCCTGCAGGTTGAACTGGTGCCACTGCCGGAACTGGCCGACAGCGATGTGCAGGCGTGGGTCGACCATCTCGACCGCAAGCTGCCGCGCGATGTCTGGCTGGGTGGCTGGTCGTTCGGCGGTATGCTGGCCAGCGCGCTGGCGCACAAGCGCGGCGACCACTGCTGCGGCCTGCTGACCTTGGCCAGCAACCCCAGTTTCGTGGTTCGCCCGGACTGGCCCCACGGCATGGCCGAAGACACCTTCGGCACCTTCCTCGACGGCTGCCGCAGCCATACCCAGGTCACCCTCAAGCGCTTCCGCACTTTGTGCAGCGATGGCGCCCAGCAACCGCGTACCCTACTGCGCCAGCTGGGTGTTGGTGTGCCGGATACCGACCCGCTGTACCTGGCCACCGGCCTCGAAGTGCTGGCCAGGCTGGATACTCGTGAAGCCCTGCAGGCCTACACCGGCCCGCAACTGCACCTGTTTGCCGGCAGCGATGCGCTGGTGCCTGCAGAGGCGGCAAGAGCGCTGAGCGAGCTGCTGCCCGATGTGGAAGTGGGCCTAGTCGAAGACAGTTCCCATGCGTTCCTGCTGGAGTACCCGCAGGAGCTGGCGTCGGGCATCAAGAGTTTCCTGCATGAGAGTGGCGATGACTGACCTTTCCCGTTCGACCCTGCCCGGCGCGCTGCCCGACAAGCGCCAGGTGGCAGCCTCGTTCTCCCGCGCCGCGGCCAGCTACGACAGCGTGGCAGCCTTGCAGCGTGCGGTGGGTTCGAGCTTGCTGGAACAGTTGCCGGAAGGCCTGCAGCCCTCACGCTGGCTGGACCTGGGCAGCGGCACCGGCCATTTCAGCCGGGCGCTGGCCGAGCGGTTCACTCAGGCCAGCGGTATAGCGGTGGATATCGCCGAGGGCATGCTGCGCCATGCCCGCTACGAACAGGGCGGGGCGCACTATCACGTGGCCGGTGACGCCGAGCGATTGCCGCTGCGTGATGCCAGCGTCGACCTGGTGTTCACCAGCCTCGCCGTGCAGTGGTGCGACCAGTTCGCCAGCGTACTGGCAGAAGCGCTGCGGGTGCTGCGCCCGGGCGGCGTGCTGGCCTTCAGCAGCCTGTGTGTGGGTACCCTCGATGAACTGCGCGCCAGTTGGCAGGCGGTGGATGGCCTGGTGCATGTGAACCGCTTCCGCCGTTTCGAGGACTATCAGCGTCTGTGCGCAGCCAGCGGCTTCGAACAGCTTGGGCTGCAGCGCTGCCCGCATGTGCTGCATTACCCGGATGTGCGCAGCCTGACCCATGAACTCAAGGCTCTCGGTGCCCACAACCTGAACCCCGGCCGGCCTTCCGGGCTTACCGGCCGGGCCCGCATGCAGGGCCTGCTGCAGGCTTATGAGGCATTTCGCCAGCCCGAGGGGCTGCCAGCCACCTACCAGGTGGTCTATGGTGTGTTGCGCAAGCCACAGGCGTAAGGGGAGCGAGATGAGCCAGGCCTATTTCATTGCCGGTACCGATACCGATGTTGGCAAGACCACCATCGCTGCCGGGCTGTTGCATGCGGCACGGTTGCAGGGGATGAGCACCTTGGGCGCCAAGCCGGTGGCCTCCGGTTGCATGATGACGCCGAAAGGGTTGCGCAACAGCGATGCCCAGGCGTTGATCGATGAAAGCTCGATCAAGCTGCCCTACGAGCAGGTCAACCCGTTTGCCTTCGAGCCGGCTATCGCACCGCACGTGGCGGCGCGCGAGGCGGGGGTAACGCTTGCCGTGCCGGAGCTGTTGGCGGCGATGCGCAAGGTGCTGCAACAAAATGCCGACTTCACCTTGATTGAGGGGGCTGGCGGCTGGCGCGTGCCGTTGTCGGGGCAAGCCAACCTGTCCGACCTGGCCATTGCCCTCAAGCTGCCAGTGATCCTGGTGGTGGGGGTGCGGCTGGGGTGCATCAGCCACGCCTTGCTAAGCGCCGAGGCGATTGCCCGTGACGGGCTCCAGTTGGCGGGATGGGTGGCGAACATCATCGAACCGCGTACTTCGCGCCTGGAAGAGAACCTGGCCAGCCTGGCCGAGCGTTTGCCGGCGCCTTGCCTGGGGCGGGTGCCCAAGTTGAAGCAGGCCAGTGCCGACATGGTGGCTGAACACCTGCAGCTGGATCTGCTGGATTAGCCGTTTCCAGGCCTGGCCCTTTCGCGGGTAAACCCGCTCCATAGGTACTGTACAAGTCTGAAAACATGGAGATCCTGTGGGAGCGGGTTTACCCGCGAAGAGGCCGGTGCAGGAATACCCAAGGCCTATCAAATGGCACCGGGCCATTAGGGATTTAAACGGGCCTTTTCGCCCCGGGCCTGCTTTAATTGGCCCTGTTCGTCATCCAGCGTCAATGGAGTCCTGACATGGAAATCACCGGTAGCTCCGCCTATTACGCGGGCCTGAGCGCAATCCAGACCGGCCAGAACCGCGTCGATCAGGCTGCCAGCCAGATCGCCAACACCACCGCCGAACGTACCGCCACCAGCCAGTCCAGCGATTTTCAGGCCGAACGCTTGCGCGCGGTCGACCGCAGCCAGCAGATGGACCTGGCCACCAGTACCGTGCAGATGGCCCTGGGCAAACTTGAAGTCGAGCTGGGCGCAAAGGTCGCCAAGGCATCCGACGAAATGCTCGGCCGGATCATCGACACCTACGCCTGATACGGCGGCTCTCCCGAACCTGTCGCTATCCCTGTGGGAGCGGGTTTACCCGCGAATGCGTCCGCCCGGACACTTCTGTTTTCCGGGCTGGTCCATTCGCGGGTAAACCCGCCCCCACAGGGATATGTGTCATGGCTTGTCAGTTTTGCCATTTTTCGTGGCGTAAATGGCACCATAGTCCATCCTTGACATAAAGCGGAGCTAAACGTAAGTTTCAAACAACTGTTTGATCGACTGCCGCCAAGTGCGGGTCACCTCCACAGAACTCACCTAGAGGTTCATCGCAATGCCTGATTACAAAGCCCCCTTGCGTGATATCCGCTTCGTTCGCGACGAGCTGCTCGGCTATGAGGCGCACTATCAGAGCCTGCCGGGTTGCCAGGACGCCACGCCCGACATGGTCGACGCGATCCTCGAAGAAGGCGCGAAGTTCTGTGAGCAGGTGCTGTCGCCGCTGAACCGCGTGGGTGACCAGGAAGGCTGCACCTGGAGCGAATCGGGCGTGAAAACCCCGACCGGCTTCAAAGAGGCCTACCAGCAGTTCGTCGAAGGTGGCTGGCCGAGCCTGGCGCATGACGTCGAACACGGCGGCCAGGGTCTGCCGGAGTCGCTGGGCCTGGCCCTGAGCGAAATGGTCGGCGGTTCGAACTGGTCGTGGGGCATGTACCCGGGCCTGTCCCACGGCGCGATGAACACCATCTCTGCGCACGGCACCGCCGAGCAGCAGCACACCTACCTGACCAAGCTGGTATCCGGCGAGTGGACTGGCACCATGTGCCTGACCGAGCCACACTGCGGTACCGACCTGGGCATGCTGCGCACCAAGGCCGAGCCACAGGCCGATGGCAGTTACAAGGTGTCGGGCACCAAGATCTTCATTTCGGCCGGTGAGCACGACATGGCCGACAACATCGTCCATATCGTCCTGGCCCGCCTGCCGGACGCACCCGCTGGCACCAAGGGCATCTCGCTGTTCATCGTGCCGAAGTTCCTGCCCAACGCCGAAGGCGGTGTGGGTGAGCGCAACGGCGTGAGCTGCGGCTCGATCGAACACAAGATGGGTATCCACGGCAACGCCACCTGCGTGATGAACTTCGACGGCGCTACCGGCTACCTGATCGGCCCGGCCAACAAAGGCTTGAACTGCATGTTCACCTTCATGAACACCGCTCGTCTGGGTACCGCGCTGCAAGGCCTGGCCCACGCCGAGGTGGCGTTCCAGGGGGGCCTGAAGTACGCCCGCGAGCGCCTGCAGATGCGTTCCCTGACTGGCCCGAAAGCACCGGACAAGGCCGCTGACCCGATCATCGTCCACCCGGACGTGCGTCGCATGCTGCTGACCATGAAGGCCTTCGCCGAAGGCAACCGCGCAATGGTGTATTTCACTGCCAAGCAGGTGGACATCGTCAAGTACAGCCAGGATGAAGAGGAGCGCAAGAAGGCCGATGCCCTGCTGGCGTTCCTGACCCCGATCGCCAAGGCGTTCATGACTGAGGTCGGCTTCGAAGCCGCCAACCATGGCGTGCAGATCTACGGCGGCCACGGCTTCATCGCCGAGTGGGGCATGGAGCAGAACGTGCGCGATAGCCGTATTTCCATGCTGTACGAAGGCACCACCGGCATCCAGGCCCTGGACTTGCTCGGCCGCAAGGTGCTGATGACCCAGGGCGAAGCGCTGAAGGGCTTCACCAAGATCGTGCACAAGTTCTGCCAGTCGCAGGAAGGCAACGAAGCGGTCAAAGAGTTCGTCGAACCGCTGGCGGCGCTGAACAAGGAGTGGGGCGAGCTGACCATGAAAGTGGGCATGGCCGCCATGAAGGACCGTGAAGAAGTGGGGGCGGCCTCGGTCGATTACCTGATGTATTCCGGTTACGCCTGCCTGGCCTACTTCTGGGCCGACATCGCCCGCCTGGCGGCCGAGAAACTGGCAGCCGGCACCAGCGAAGAGGCGTTCTACACCGCCAAGCTGCAGACGGCGCGCTTCTACTTCCAGCGCATCCTTCCGCGTACCCGTACCCATGTGGCGGCCATGCTGTCGGGTGCCAACAACCTGATGGCGATGGACGAAGAACACTTCGGCCTGTCGTACTGATCCTACCGCTGTACACGAAACCCGCCTGCCTTCACCGGCAGGCGGGTTTTTTGCATTCTGGGGTGGGCACAATTCCCGTGTTTTACACGATCATTGTGGGAGCGGGTTTACCCGCGAAGAATGCGACACGGTATATGGCACCGGCTTTGCCGGTGTTCGCGGGTAAACCCGCTCCCACACTGATCGCGTGCAACCCGGAATTTCGTGTTCACTCCATCCGCATATTCAACTGTTCATGTGCACTGCCGATGAAGTAAGGGCACAATGCCATTATTGATCTGCCGGGTTGGAGATTACCCTTGTTTCGTTTTAACGCTGTACGCGCAAGCCACTTCCTGCCGTCGCTGTTCTTGTTGCTGGCAGGGCTCGCCGCAGCCTATGTAAGAGACCTCAGTGTCTTTTTCACATCGCTGTTCAATGTCCTGCCTACCTTGGTTCTGCTGCTGGGTGGCGCCTACTGTGCGGTGTACCGTCGCCAGCGCGAGCTGTTCCTGATGCTCACGGTGTACATCGCCTATTACCTGCTCGACACCCAGACCGACTTCTACCGTGACCATGGCCGCGTACGCGAGGATGCGGCGGTGATCTTCCACCTGGTGTGCCTGCTGCTGCCCGCCCTGTTCGGGCTGTATGGTGCCTGGCAGGAGCGCACCCACCTGCTGCAGGACCTGGTCGCCCGTGGCGCCGTGCTGTTTGCCGTGGGCAGCGTGGCAGTGGCCCTGGAGCAAAGCTACCCCGAAGCGCTGCTGACCTGGTTGGCGGAAATTCGCTGGCCAACCTTGCATGGCCAGTGGATGAGCCTGATCCAGATGGTCTACCCGCTGTTCCTCGGCGTATTCATCCTGCTGGTGGTGCAATACCTGCGTGCGCCACGGCCACTGCACGCTGCGCAGGTGATGGGCCTGCTGGGCATCTTCTGGATGCTGCCGCAAACCTTCATCCTGCCGTTCACCCTGAACATCATGTGCAGCCAGGTAATGCTGATGATCGCCGCAGCGGTGGCGCATGAGGCCTACCAGATGGCCTTCCGCGACGAGCTGACCGGCCTGCCGGGGCGCCGTGCGCTGAACGAACGCATGCAGCGCCTGGGGCGCAACTATGTGATCGCCATGACCGATGTCGACCACTTCAAGAAATTCAACGACACCCACGGCCACGACGTCGGCGACCAGGTGCTGCGCCTGGTCGCCAGCCGCCTGTCCAAGGTCACCGGGGGTGGCCGCGCCTACCGCTATGGCGGCGAGGAATTCGCCCTGGTGTTTGCCGGCAAGACCGCCGAGGAATGCGTACCGCATGTGGAAGCCGTGCGCGAAATGATCGCCAACTACGTGATGCACCTGCGCGACCAGCACAACCGCCCGCAGGACGATACCGCCGGGCGCCAGCGGCGGGCGGGCAGCAGCGGAGGTACGGTGTCGGTCACCATCAGCATCGGCGTGGCCGAGCGCCAGGCCGATCATCGTGACCCCGAAGCGGTGCTGAAATCTGCCGACCAGGCGCTGTACAGCGCCAAGGGCGCAGGGCGCAACTGTGTCATGGTGCATGGGCAACAAGCGCAGCGAGGGGCAGTGCGGACGGCGTGACCGAAATTGACTATACAGTCTTTTGATGACCCTATGTCTCGTAAAAGTTGTTCGGTTACACTGCCTGTAACCCAGTGTCGCGGTTCCCCGAGACCGCCCCGACCCGACTAGCGAGAGGTTGTCATGGCTGAATATAAAGCGCCCCTGCGCGACATGCGCTTCGTACTGAATGAAGTGTTCAACGTGGCCGAGCAGTGGGCGCAGTTGCCCGGGTTGGCCGAGGTTGTCGATGCCGACACGGCCATGGCGGTGCTGGAAGAAGCCGGCAAGGTTACTGCCAGATCCATTGCGCCGCTCAGCCGCGCCGCGGATGAAGAGGGCTGCCACTGGGACAACGGCGCGGTGCGCACACCGGCCGGTTTCACCGAGGCCTACAACACCTATGCCGAAGGCGGCTGGGTGGGCGTGGGCGGTGATCCGCTGTTCGGCGGCATGGGCATGCCCAAGGTCATTTCGGCCCAGGTCGAGGAAATGGTCAACGCCTCCAGCCTGTCCTTCGGCCTGTACCCGATGCTGACTGCCGGCGCCTGCCTGTCGATCAATGCCCACGCCAGTGAAGCGTTGAAGGAAAAGTACCTGCCGAACATGTACGCCGGCGTGTGGGCCGGTTCCATGTGCCTGACCGAGCCGCACGCCGGTACCGACCTGGGCATCATCCGCACCAAGGCCGAGCCCCAGGCCGACGGCAGCTACAAGGTCAGCGGCACCAAGATCTTCATCACCGGCGGTGAGCACGACCTGACCGAGAACATCATCCACCTGGTGCTGGCCAAGCTGCCGGACGCACCGGCGGGGCCGAAAGGCATTTCGCTGTTCCTGGTGCCGAAGTTCCTGGTCAATGAAGACGGCAGCCTGGGCGCGCGCAACCCGGCCACTTGTGGCTCGATCGAGCACAAAATGGGTATCCAGGCCTCGGCCACTTGCGTGATGAACTTCGATGAAGCGGTCGGCTACATCGTCGGTGAGCCGAACAAGGGCCTGGCGGCCATGTTCACCATGATGAACTACGAGCGCCTGGGTGTTGGTATCCAGGGCCTGGCCTCGGCCGAGCGCTCCTACCAGAACGCCGTGGAGTACGCGCGCGATCGCCTGCAGAGCCGCGCCCCGACCGGGCCGCAAGCCAAGGACAAGGTCGCTGACCCGATCATCGTCCACCCGGACGTGCGGCGCATGCTGCTGACCATGAAGGCACTGATCGAGGGTGGCCGTGCCTTCTCCAGCTACGTGGCCATGCAGCTGGACAGCGCCAAGTACAGCGAAGACGCCAGTGTGCGCAAGCGCAGCGAAGAGCTGGTGGCACTGCTGACACCGGTGGCCAAGGCCTTCCTCACCGACCTGGGCCTGGAGTGCGCGGTGCACGGCCAGCAAGTGTTCGGCGGGCATGGCTACATTCGCGAGTGGGGGCAGGAGCAACTGGTGCGTGATGTGCGTATTACGCAGATCTATGAAGGCACCAACGGCATCCAGGCCCTCGACCTGATGGGGCGCAAGGTGGTGGCCAGTGGTGGGGCGTACTACCGACTGTTCTCCGACGAGATTCGCCAGTTCATTGCCAGTGCGGGTAGCGAACTGGATGAGTTCGCCAAGCCTTTGGGGGCTTATCTCGATCAACTCGACGGGCTGACCGAGTGGGTGCTGGAGCAAGCCAAGGGCAACCCGAACGAAATTGGCGCGGCTTCGGTCGAGTACCTGCATGCCTTTGGTTATGTTGCCTATGGCTACATGTGGGCACTGATGGCACAGGCGGCCAAGGCGGGTGAGGGGGACGAGGCGTTCTACTCGGGCAAGCTGGGTACGGCGAGGTTCTACTTTGCGCGGTTGCTGCCGCGGGTAGATTCGCTGGTGGCCTCGGTGAAGGCGGGGAGCGAGTCGCTGTACTTGCTGGATGCGGAGCAATTCTGACGGATTTTGGGGCTGCTACGCAGCCCCAATTCCAGGCACATCTGGGAGTGAATTCTCCTGTGTAAGCTTTTTCCTACACAACGTGGTGACTTTTCACCACTGTTCTCAGATTGGATCCACGGTTATCTTTATCACATGGACGTTGCGCAGGAAGCGCAAAGGACAGATCAAGGATGACGACGAAGGACACCTGCCAGGATGGCGGGGCGATACGGATGTCACAGGGAAACAGTCTGGAAAACCCCGCTTAGGCGGGGTTTTCTTTGTGCGCGTGTTTTTTCAGCCCAGCACATCCAGCGGTGATGTGCCCAACAGGCGGGCGTCCGTCTCTTCCTCCAGCAGCGTGCGCAGCAGTTCTACAGAGGCCTGCTGGCGCTGGGCATCGCGGAACACCAGGCCAACCTTCAGCGGTACCCGCGGTTCGCTCAACGGCTTCCACAGCAGCCCCTGATCATCCTCGGAGGCCTCCTTGGCCCGCCCCGGCAGGATTGTGGCCAGCGCGGTATGGGCCAGGCTGTCGAGGATTCCCGCCATGTTGTTCATCTCTGCCTGCACCTGCGGTCGACGTCCCTGGCTGGCCAGTTGCGCTTGCCAGATCTGGCGGATCTGGAATTCCTCGCCCAGCATCAGCATGGGCAGCTCGGCGGCCTGGCGGATGGACACCTTCTTGAAGTCCTTCAACGGGTGGGTGGCGGGGATGACCAGTTGCAGCTCATCTTCGTACAACAGCAGGCCATGCAGCCCCGGCTGGCGTGGTGGCAGGTAGCTGATACCGATGTCCAGGCTGCCGTTGAGCAAGCGCCGTTCGATCTCCAGCCCCGACAATTCGTAGATCTGCACCACGAGGTGCGGCTGTGCCCTGCGCAGGCGTTCGAGCAGTTGCGGCACCAGGCTCGGCCGCACGGTCTGCAGCACGCCGATGGCCAAGGTACGCAGCGACTGGCCCTTGAAGTTGCGCATGGCCTCGTGGGCGCGCTGCAGGCCGTCGAGCAGCGGCAAGGCGTGGTTGTACAGGGTATGGGCGGCCAGAGTCGGCAGCAGGCGCTTGTTGCTGCGCTCGAACAGGCTCAGGTCGAGGCTGTGCTCCAGCTGGCGGATCTGCTGGGAAAGCGCCGGCTGGGACAGCGACAGACGCTCGGCGGCGCGGCCAACGTGGCCCTCTTCATACACCGCGACGAAATAACGCAGTTGGCGGAAATCCATAAGCAACACTTATCGAAAATGCTGGAAAAACGAAATGGTCGAAAGCCCTCGCGAGGCCTAGTCTATCGCCGTATTCCAACGGTTTACAGCGATGTATAGATCGATTGTTACCTCGGATGAAAAACACTTTTGATAGGTAAGGCAAAATATCGAGTGTCGGCGTTCAGACCGCACCGTGGCCGCCCTTTATCGTGATTGGTTGGAGCACTGATGAACCTGTTCAACCTGCGCCGCCCGGCCCCTGCCGCCGTCGCCGCGCCCAAGCGTGCGCCGGTGACCGTGCCGGAAGCGCCGCAGCAGTCGCGTGAGCGCCTGATGCCCGGCACCGAACGCGCAGCACAGGTGTTCGTGCGTGGCCAGGGTTCCTGGTTGTGGGACAACGAAGGGCATGCCTACCTGGACTTCACCCAAGGTGGTGCGGTCAACAGCCTGGGCCATAGCCCCAGCGTGCTGGTGAAAGCGCTGGGCAACCAGGCCCAGGCATTGATCAACCCGGGCTCGGGCTTCCACAGTCATGGACTGCTGGGGCTGGTCAACCGCCTGTGCCAGAGCACCGGCAGCGACCAGGCCTACCTGCTCAACAGCGGTGCCGAAGCTTGCGAAGGCGCGATCAAGCTGGCGCGCAAATGGGGCCAACTGCACCGCAACGGCGCCTATCACATCATCACCGCCAGCCAGGCCTGCCATGGCCGCAGCCTGGGCGCATTGTCAGCGTCCGACCCGCTGCCGTGCAACCGCTGCGAGCCGGGCCTGCCGGGCTTCAGCAAGGTGCCGTTCAACGACCTGGCGGCGCTGCACGCCGAGGTGGATTCGCGCACCGTGGCAATCATGCTCGAGCCGATCCAGGGCGAGGCGGGTGTCATCCCGGCCTCGCAGGAATATCTCAAGGGTGTGGAAACCCTGTGCCGCGAACTGGGCATCCTGCTGATACTCGATGAGGTGCAGACCGGCATTGGCCGCTGTGGCGCGCTGCTGGCCGAAGAAACCTACGGCGTGCGCGCCGACATCATTACCCTGGGTAAGGGCCTGGGCGGTGGTGTGCCGCTGTCGGCCTTGCTGGCCCGGGGCACGGCGTGCTGCGCCGAGCCCGGCGAACTGGAAGGCAGCCACCATGGTAACGCGTTGATGTGCGCCGCCGGCCTGGCCGTGCTGGATACCGTGCTGGAACCTGGTTTCTTCGCCCAGGTGCAGGACAACGGCCGCCACCTGGGCCAAGGCCTGAGCCGGCTGGCCGGGCGTTATGGCCAGGGCGAAGTGCGTGGGCAAGGCCTGCTGTGGGCCCTGCAACTGAAAGAAAACCTGGCCCGCGAGCTGGTGACGGCGGCCCTGCACGAAGGCTTGTTGCTGAACGCGCCGCAGGCGGATGTGGTGCGTTTCTCGCCAGCACTAACCGTGAGCAAGGGCAACATCGACGAAATGCTGCTGCGCCTGGCTCGTGCCTTCGCCCGCCTGCACGCCCAGCAGCAGGCCCGCCGCGAAATGCCAGCCTAGCGGCCTGGTGACATCGAGAATTCTACGAACCGTCTGGCGTTCCTGCGCATCGCCCTTGGCCTGTTTCATTCGGCCCGGGGCGTTTTTTTTTTGCATGTTGAACCTCTGTGGCGGGCGGCTAGTCTCTGATGTACCCCTTCAGGAGAGACTCGCATGGACTTTATACGCATCATCATCGCCATCATTTTGCCGCCGCTGGGCGTGTTCCTGCAGGTGGGGTTTGGCGGGGCGTTCTGGCTGAATATCCTGCTGACCTTGCTGGGGTACATTCCGGGGATCGTGCATGCGGTGTATATCATCGCCAAGCGTTAAGCCATCTGGGGCTGCTTTGCAGCCCATCGCGACACAAGGCCGCTCCTACAGGAGGTCGCGTTCCCCATGTAGGAGCGGCCTTGTGTCGCGATGGGCCGCAAAGCGGCCCCAGAATCTCAGCCCCCCAACACCCGGCAATAGAATTTCCATTCTTCTTCCAGCGCATGCGCCAGGTTCTCCGCCTTGCGGAACCCGTGCCGCTCCCCGGCATAGAAGTGCCCTTCAGCCTCGATCCCGTTAGCCTGCAGTGCCGCCAGCATCGACCGCGTCTGTTCCGGCACCACCACCGCATCCAGTTCACCCTGGAAGAAAATCACCGGCACCTTGATCTGCCCCGCATGAAGCAGCGGCGTACGCTGGCGATAGCGCTCGGCGTCCTGCTGCGGGTCACCGATCAGCCAGTTCAGATAGTCCCCTTCGAACTTGTGGGTGGCCCGGCCCAGGGCAACCGGGTCGCTGACCCCGTACAGGCTGGCGCCGGCGCGGAACACATCATGGAACGCCAGAGCGCAAAGGGTGGTGTAGCCGCCCGCACTACCGCCACGGATGAACGCCTTGCGGCCATCGATCAGCCCGCGTCCGGCCAGGTATTCCACCGCTGCGCAGGCATCGGCCACATCGCTTTCGCCCCAGCGCAGGTGCAGGGCCTGGCGGTATTCCCGGCCATAGCCGGTGCTGCCCCGGTAGTTGAGGTCGGCGACAGCGAAGCCGCGTTGCGTCCAGTACTGGATGCGCGGGTCGAGCACGGGATAGCAGGCTGAGGTCGGGCCACCATGGATGAACACCACCAGCGGCGCGGCCCCTTGCGACCGGGCTGCCGGGTAGAAGAAGCCATGGGCGCGATGACCGTCACTGCCGTAGTGGATCGACTGCGGCAGGCTGATATGCCTTGCCGGCAGCACTTCGGTGCCACCGGCCAACACGCTGACCTCGTGGCTGCCACGGGCTATGGCGATGACCGCCGGCGGGCTGATCGGCGAAGCTGCTATGGCGTACAGGCATTCGGCATCCATGGCCAGGCTACGAAAACGCGTGTAGGCACTGGCGAAACGCTCCAGGCGGCCATCGGCAGTGCGCAGCCCCAGATGCCCGAAGCCGTCTTCGAACCAGCTGGCCAGATAGCTTTGCGGCCCCAGTGCCAACCAGGTACTGGCGCCCAGTTGCCAGGGCGCTGCAGCGTGGTCCGCGGGCCCGGCAGGCAGGGCCTGCCAGCAGCCATCAACTTCGCCCCAGGGTTGCCAGAAGCCATTGCGGTCGGAGAGGCAGTAGAGCCGGCCTTCTGTATCGAAGCGCGGCTGCTGTAGCGACTCGTCGGCTGCGGCCACACATTGCGTCGGCCCCCAGTGACCACTTGCATCACGTGTGCGGCACATCAGCCTGGTGACGGTCCAGGGTTGTGCCGGGCGGTCCCATTCAACCCACGCCAGGCGCTGGCCATCGGCACTCACCGTAGGAGAGGCATAGAAGTCGGCACCCTCGGCGAGCACTTCGCGGGTATGTTCACCCAAGGCGACCAGACGATGCTCGACCCGTTCGCCATGCTGCTCCTCTACCGCCAGCACCAGGCCGTCGTGCCACAGTACATCGCCGTAGCGGCAGCTGGCATCACCGGTCAGGGCTCGCGGTGCCGCGCCTTCCAGGGCCTGGGTATAGACCTGCTGGTCCTTTTCGTTGACGAACACCAACCCATCGCCACCCAGGCAAAAACTGCCACCGCCGTATTCGTATACCCGGCTACGCGCACTAAAGCCATTGGGGGTCAGGCAGCGGGCCTGCTGGTGCTGCCAGTGCCAGATGCGACAGGCTCCATCGGCCGGGCGGAACTCGTTCCAGAACAGGCCCGCGGCGCTGACCTTGAGTTCGGCGAAGTCGGTGCCTGCGGCAACTGCCTGGGCCGCGCTGAACTCAGCCGCGAGCGATGACACGGGAGTTTCGTTCATTGCGGAAGGTCATCTGTTCAATGGTGAGCTGGGCGCTTTCTGCCTCCTCACGGGCCTTGAGGATGATGCCGTGGTCGGCCGACTTGGCGCACACCGGGTCGGCATTGCTGGGATCGCCGGTGAGCATGAAGGCCTGACAGCGGCAGCCGCCGAAGTCCTTTTCCTTCTCGTCGCAGGAGCGGCAGGGTTCGGGCATCCACTCATAGCCACGGAAGCGGTTGAAGCCGAACGAGTCGTACCAGATGTAGTGCAGGTCGTGGTCGCGCACATTGGGGAACTTCACCGGCAACTGGCGCGCGCCGTGGCAGGGCAGTGCGGTGCCGTCCGGGGTGATGGTGAGGAACAGGCTGCCCCAGCCATTCATGCAGGCCTTGGGGCGCTCCTCGTAGTAGTCCGGGGTGACGAAGATCAGCTTGCACGGGTTGCCCTCGGCCTTGAGCTTGTCCCGGTACTCGTTGGTGATGCGTTCGGCCCGCTCGAGCTGCGCGCGGGTCGGCAGCAGGCCCAGGCGATTGAGGTGGGCCCAGCCATAGAACTGGCAGGTGGCGAGCTCGACGAAGTCGGCCTCCAGGGCGATGCACAGCTCGATGATGCGGTCGATTTTGTCGATATTGTGCCGGTGAGTGACGAAGTTGAGCACCATCGGGTAGCCATGGGCCTTCACCGCACGGGCCATTTCCAGCTTTTGCGCAAAGGCCTTCTTCGAGCCGGCCAGCAGGTTGTTGACCTGCTCGTCGCTGGCCTGGAAGCTGATCTGGATATGGTCCAGGCCGGCTTTCTTGAAGTCGGCGATGCGCGCTTCGGTCAGGCCGATGCCCGAGGTAATCAGGTTGGTGTAGTAACCCAGCCGGCGAGCCTCGCCGATCAGTTCGGCGAGGTCCTGGCGTACCAGCGGTTCTCCGCCGGAAAAGCCGATTTGCGCGGCACCCATTTCCCGGGCTTCGGCCATCACCTTGAACCACTGCGCGGTGCTCAGCTCCTGGCCTTGGGCTGCGAAGTCCAGCGGGTTGGAGCAGTACGGGCACTGCAGCGGGCAGCGGTAGGTCAGCTCGGCCAGCAGCCACAGCGGCAGGCCGACCGCGGGCGCGGGTGGCAACTCAGGCGAGGACGATCCAGTGTTCGGCACGGGCCACCTCCATGAACTGCTCGATGTCATCGGCCACTTCCGGGACACCGGGGAACTGTTGTTCGAGTTCGATGATGATCGCGGCAACGTCGCGTTGGCCGTCGATCAGGCCGCCGATCAGGGCCGCGCTGTCGTTGAGCTTGATCATGCCCTCGGGGTACAGCAGCACATGGCCCTTTTGCGCCGGCTCGTACTGGAAGCGGTAGCCGGGGCGCCAGCTCGGCACTTGATTACGGTTGAAACTCATAGGGTGATCCCTTTGTGCCATACCCGTTCCTGGGTGACGGAATGATAGGGCGGGCGGTTCAGCTCGTAGGCCATGCTCATGGCGTCGAGCATGCTCCAGAGAATATCCAGCTTGAACTGCAATATTTCCAGCATACGCTCCTGGCCCGCCCGGGTGGTGTAGTGCTGCAAGGTAATCGCCAGGCCGTGCTCCACGTCACGTCGGGCCTGGCCCAGGCGGGTTCGGAAGTATTCGTAGCCGGCCGGGTCGATCCATGGGTAGTGCTGCGGCCAGCTATCCAGGCGCGACTGGTGGATCTGCGGGGCGAACAGCTCGGTCAGCGAGCTGCTGGCCGCTTCCTGCCAACTGGCCCGGCGGGCGAAGTTGACGTAGGCATCCACGGCAAAGCGCACACCGGGCAACACCAACTCCTGGGAGCGCAGTTGGTCCGGGTCCAGGCCAACGGCCTGGCCCAGGCGCAACCAGGCTTCGATTCCACCGTCCTCGCCGGGTGCGCCATCGTGGTCGAGCAGGCGCTGGATCCACTCGCGGCGCACTTCGCGGTCCGGGCAGTTGGCCAGGATGGCGGCATCCTTCATCGGGATGTTGACCTGGTAGTAGAAGCGGTTGGCCACCCAGCCCTGGATCTGTTCGCGGGTGGCGCGGCCCTGATACATCGCCACGTGGTACGGGTGATGAATGTGATAGTAGGCGCCCTTGGCGCGCAGGGCCTGCTCGAATTCGGCAGGGGACATTGGCAGTGCGTCGCTCATTCGGCTGGCTCCTGTATAGCTGAGTCTCGGCTCGATCCCTGTAGGAGCGGGTTCACCCGCGAACACCGGCGAAGCCGGTGCCATACACTGTTTGGGATTCTTCGCGGGTGAACCCGCTCCCACAGGGGCTGTGTTGCTTGTGCGATCTGGCTGTTACAACTCGATGCTCATGCCATCGAAGGCCACTTCCACGCCCCGGCGCAGCACTTCGGCACGCTCGGGCGAGTCTTCGTCGAGAATCGGGTTGGTGTTGTTGATGTGGATAAGTACCTTGCGTTGGCGCGGGAAGCCATCGAGCACTTCCAGCATGCCGCCGGGGCCGTTCTGCGCCAGGTGGCCCATTTCGCGGCCGGTACGGGTGCCCACGCCACGGCGCTGCATCTCATCATCCTCCCACAGGGTACCGTCGACCAGCAGGCAGTCGGCGCCGTGCATCATCGTCAGCAGCTTGTCGTCCACCTGGCCCAGGCCCGGGGCGTAGAACAGTTTGCCGCCGGTGCGGGTATCCTCGACCAGCAGGCCAAGGTTGTCGCCCGGATGCGGGTCGAAGCGGTGCGGCGAGTAGGGCGGCGCGGCGCTGCGCAGGGGGAACGGGGTGAAGCGCAGGTTGGGGCAGGCGTCGATGACGAAGCTGCCTTCCAGCTCGATGCGGTTCCACTGCAGGCCGCCGTTCCAGTGGCTGAGCATGTTGAACAGCGGAAAGCCGGTGGTCAGGTCCTGGTGGACCATATCGGTGCACCACACCTGGTGCGGGCAGCCTTCACGCAGGCTGAGCAGGCCGGTGGTGTGGTCGATCTGGCTGTCCAGCAGAATGATGGCGTTGATACCGGTGTCGCGCAGGGCGCGAGCCGGCTGCATCGGCGCAAAGGCCTGCAGCTGCGCGCGGATGTCGGGCGAGGCATTGCACAGCACCCAGTGCACGCCGTCGTCGGACAGGGCGATGGACGACTGGGTGCGCGGCGTGGCCCGCAGGGTGCCGTCACGCAAGCCCTTGCAGTTGACGCAATTGCAGTTCCACTGTGGGAACCCGCCGCCGGCGGCGGAACCGAGAACCTGAATGTACATGGCCACTCTCTCTGCATGAAACCGTAGCGAAAAAACGAAAACGCCCCGGCAGGCCGAGGCGTTGAACCGTAAGCCGGGCTTAGCGGTTGGCGAAGTACATGGTGACTTCGAAGCCGATGCGCAGATCAGTGTATGCAGGTTTGGTCCACATGGAATTACTCCTTCCGGATGAGGGTTGGGTTTGTCAGCTAATACTAGGGTACCGCCATTGGCTGGAGGTTCCCATGATTCGGGATTGCGCTATCTTACAAGAAATAGGTGTACCGAAAGGTTAATTATTAGAAAAGTGCCCTTGCAGTTTGCGTAATAATCACGCGGTTGCGGTCATCCAGGAGCCATCTGGCGCGGCAGCGTTGGCCAGGCACAGCCACCTGGAACCGGTATCGAGCAGGTGGTTCAGCAGTTGCTGCAGATCCGCCTGCCGCGTGCTCAGGATAGCCTTGCGTAGCGCATCCAGCCCGCCAGGTTGGGTAGCCAGGCAGGCCTGCCAGGCCCATTCGGCGACTTCGTCGTTGGCCATCGCGGGTTCCTCGAATTGCCCGGCCAGTGCCTGGCGAGCGGCCGAATCGAAGGTAATGCCCTGGCGTAGCAGGGTGAGCAAGTGGTCGAGTATCTGCGCCTGGCTGGTGTGGGGCGACTGCACCCCGAACAGCAGGCCGCCGACCCCTTCGACCTGACGAAAGGTACTGAATACCGCATAGCCGAGTTGCAGTTCTACCCGCAGCCGTTGGTAGACCGGCCCTTGCAGCAACTGGGCGAGCAGGCGGCCAGCCGCTTCCATGGCCGCTGGCAGTGGGCAGAACAGCAGCAGGGCATGTTCACTGCCGGATACTTCGGCATGGTGCCAACGGTGGTTGTCCCAGGCGGGCAGAGGGCCAGGCGCCGAGCCTTGACCTGGGCAGTGCTGCAAAACAGTGCCCAATGCGTTCAGGGCGGCGTCGTCGAAGCCGGCAGCCAGGCCGTGCCAGCGTGCGTGCTGCCACAGGTTGTCGAGTTGCGTCTGTGCCAGGGTGCAGGCCGAAGCAGGTGCAGGCGTGGCGCCCAGCACGGCCTCGGGCAGTTGCTTGAGCAAGGCGCGGATGGGGATCAGTGCCGGAGGCTGCGCCGAACAAGGCAGCCAGCTGCCTGCCGGGGGCTTGAGCATCAGTGCCAAGGCCTGTTCCACAGTGCGCAGCACCGCTGCCGGTAGCCCGGCGCAGCGCAATTGCCAGTATTCGCCAGCAGTACTGAACTGTAACTGCACCGATACACGTTCGCAGCGCTCTTGCATGGGGTGCAAGGCGCGTTCGAGCACCGCATACAGGGGCTGGCGCAAGGGTGAAGGGACATGCCAGCGCAGGTACAGCGCCGCGTACTGACGAGCGCCAGGCAGCTGGTCGCTGACCTTCAGTGCCGCAGGCAGCGGTTGCTGCGACCTGGCAACAGGCAAGTCGGCCAGGAGCAAGGGGTCGACAGCGGGCAGTTGCCAATGCCCATGCTCGCGGCCCGGCAGGCCCTCCAGCAGGGCACGGAGGGCTTGCAAGCCTTGTGTATCCAAACCGGCGAACGGCTGGCCGGCGCTGTCCCGGCGGGCCAGCTCAAGCGCGCTGGCGTTGCGTTCGCGGCTTTGCTGCAACAGTTCGAACTCGGCATTCAGCTGCGCAGGTTCGGCTTGGCGGATGAAGCCGAACCAACCCTGCAACAGGGCATCGGCCTCCTCTGGGCTGGCGTCTTCGCTGAGCGTCAGGTCGATGTGCCACAGCAACTGCCCGGCGAAGGCATACAGCGTCTCGGCCTTGAAACCTTGCAGCCAGCCACGCTGGCGAAGCGCATCCAGCCAGGTGCCCGGGCGGCTATCGTTGAGGCAGGTGATCAGCAACTCAAGGGCCTGCTCGGCACCTTCCGGGAGGTTCTCGTGGGTGAAGATCAGGCGCGTGGCCGTCGTTGACAGTGGCGGAGGCAGAGCGTGTGGCACCCGTTCACCCGTTGCGAACAGCTCGGCATGCTGCCGGCCCAGCAATTCCAGTTCATCCAGCGACTGTGGGCCGCATAGGCTCAAGGTGACCTGGCCGCCTTGGTAGAAGCGCTGGTGAAAGCCGTCGAGCGCTTGCTGGAAGGCGGGGGCCTGCAAGGTCAAGGTGTGCCGGTTACCGGCATGAAAAGCGCTCAACGGATGGGCGGGCGCTGCGGATTGCAGCAAGGCGAACTGCTGTTGGGCCTGCGGGCTGCGCGACCAGGCAATGAACTCGGCATGGATGACTTCGCGTTCGCGGCGTTGGCGCTCGATGCCCAGGTCTGGTTCGGCCAACATCTGGCACAGGCGCTCCAGGCCCCCGGCCAGGGCGCTGGGTTTGACCTCGAAGAAAAAGTCGGTGGTGCGTTCGCGGGTGCTGGCATTGACTTGGCCGCCGAGTGCCTGCACGTAGCGCATCAGGCCGTCGTCCAGAGGAAAGCGTGGGGTACCGAGGAAGAACAGGTGCTCCAGGAAGTGGGCCAGGCCGGGCCATTTGGTTGGCGCGTCGTGACTGCCCGCGTGCACCCGCAGTGCGGCGGCCGAACGCTTGAGGCGCGGGGCGTGGCGCAGGGTCAGCTGCAGGCCGTTGGCGAGGGTTAGGTGGCGGGTGGCGTCAGGCATGGGGGCTCCGGTAACTGCTTTCCATGCTAACCCATTTGTTTGCAGGCCCGGCCCATTCGCGGGTAAACCCGCTCCCACAGGGTAAATCGCAGGTCTGAAAGCTGTGCAGTGCCTGTGGGAGCGGGTTTACCCGCGAATGGGCCGCAAAGCGGCCCCTGTCAGCCTTTACGCAGGTGCAGTTCCTGGCGCAGATCGCTCAGGTAGGGAAACGCCGACCGCCCCTGCACCACCCGCTCATGCTCCAGCTCTGCCAGCAACTGGCACTCATCCCGCCCGGCCATGGCCAGCAGGCTGCCATCCGGGCCGATGATGCTGCTCTGCCCGCAATACTGGATCTCGCCTTCCGAGCCGCAATAGTTGGCATACACCAGGTAGCACTGGTTTTCCTGCGCCCGGGCCCTCACGGTCACCTGGCAGATGAAGTCGTACGGCGACATGTTCGCCGTCGGCACCAGTATCAGCTCGGCACCGTCCAGCGCCAGGCGCCGGGCGTTTTCCGGGAACTCGATGTCGTAGCAGATCAGCAGGCCGACCTTCCAGCCATCCAGCTCCACCACCGGGAAGTGATCGGAACCTGCGCTGAACATCGAGCGGTCCAGCTCACCGAACAGGTGGGTCTTGCGATAGTTGCTCAGGCTGCGGCCGTGCGCATCGATCAACTGCACGCTGTTGTAGATCGCGCCATCATCACCGCGCTCCGGGTAGCCATAGACGATGGCGATGCGCTGCGCCTGGGCGATCTCCACCACCTCCATGGCTGACGGGCCATCGATGGCCTCGGCCAGGCGCTCGACCTGGGCCAGGCCGATGTTGTAGCCGGTCAGGAACATCTCCGGGCACACCAGCAAACTGGCGCCGCGTTCGGCCGCCAGTTGCGCCTGGTGGCGCAACCGTTGCAGGTTGCCGGGCACGTCCAGTGGCTTGGGCGGGCCCTGGAACAGAGCGATACGCATGCTGCCTCCTTGTCTCAGTCCGGCAGGGCGATCGGGCCGATTTCGTCGAACACGTCGCCTGGACCGGGGTTGTCCGGGTGGGTGCGGCCACCGAAGTGATTCATGATACCCCACACCGCATTCAGCGATGTCTGTACCGCGCCTTCCACCCAGGCCGGCGTCCACGACACGTCGTCACCGGCGATGAACATGCCGCGCTGTTCGGCGGGCATGTCCTGCTGCATGAAGTGCGCGTACATGCGCTGGTTGTAGCGGTAGTGGCCCGGCAGTGCGCCCTTGAAGGCGCCGAGGAAGTGCGGGTCGGCTTCCCAGGAAACGGTGATCGGGTCGCCGATGATGTGCCCGGCGATATCGGTCTTCGGGTAAATCTTCTTCAGTGCGTCCAGGGCCAGCTGCACGCGTTTTTCCACCGGGTGCGGCAGCATCTTCAGCGCGTCGCTCATCCAGGAGTACGACAGGCAGATCACCCCCGGCTTGTCGTCACCGTTGTCGAACAGGTAGGTGCCGCGGGTGAGGCGATCGGTGAGGGTCATGCTCATCAGGTCGCGGCCGGTTTCCGGGTCCTTGTCCTTCCAGAACGGCCGGTCGACCATGACGAAGGTCTTCGACGACTGCATGTAGCGGGTGCGGTCCAGGGCCATCCACATCTTTTGCGAGAACAGCGATTCCTCACAGTCGATCTGGGTAGTCAGCAGCCAGGTCTGGCAGGTGGCGAGCACGGCACTGTAGTGACGGGTGTCGCCCCAGTTGTCGGTGACCGCCAGGCGACCATCGGCAGCGCGGGCGATGCGCTTGACCCCGGTACGCGGTGCGCCGCCATGCAGCCCGCTCAGGCTGGTGCCTTCCGGCCAATGCACGCAGCGCTCCGGTACATGGCGCCAGATGCCTTGCGGTACCTGCTCCACACCGCCGACTACCAGGTGCTGGTGGTCGTCGCAGTTGGTCATCACCACGCGGAAAATTTCCAGCATCGAGTTGGGGAAGTCCGAGTCCCAGCCGCCGGTGCCGAAGCCGACCTGGCCGAACACTTCGCGGTGCTGGAAGCTCAGCTTGGCGAACGAGCGCGAGGTGGCGACGAAGTCGTAGAAGGTGCGGTCGTCCCACAGCGGTACCAGCTTGTTCCACAGCTCTTTCAGGCGCGGTACGTCTCGGTCGCGGATGGCCTGCTGGATGTCGGCGAACTGGGCACCGCTTTCCAGCGCGTCGGCCCAGGCATCGGCCACTTCCTGGAACAGCTTGGGCAGGTCGGTGGGTTTTTCGGCGTAGTAGGTCTGGCCTTCCAGGTCGATCACCGTGCTGCCCGAGGCTGGGGTCAGCGGGTTGGGGAACGGCTTGGTTTCCAGGCCCAGCTTGTCCACGTAGTGGTAGAAGGCAGTGGACGACACCGGGAAGCGCATGCCACCCAGTTCGGCGATGATCCCGTCGGTGCCGTTGAAGGTTTGCGAGCGCAGCCGGCCACCCAGCTTGGAGGCTTCGTACACCACCGGCTTGAGGCCCAGTTTCATCAGCTCGTAGGCCGCCACCAGGCCGGCGATACCGGCGCCCACGATTGCCACTTCCTCACCATGGCGCTCGGCCGGGATGCTGCCCAGGCCTGCGGGGTGTTCCAGCCAGTCGTCGAAGGCGAAGGGGAAGTCCGGGCCGAAGATGGTGACGGGTTTTTTGCCATCGGCGGGGTGGCGGTTTTTCTTGTTCATGGAGTGACCTTGCCAGAGAGGCTGCGCAGGGGCGGAGCCTGAGTATAGGAGATGCCTGGTGGCCATTTTAGGGAGTGGGGTGTTCGTTATTAAGGTGCAGAGTGTTGTCTGAATGTAGCTTGTATCGTCGAAATGTATAATCCAGATATCTTTATGACGAGCAGGAAGCCTACCAATCTCAAGCACAGCATCGGCCCCCTTTGCGGCCCTTCGCGGGCTTGCCCCACAGGTGCTGCACATAGCTGCCCAGTGCATGACTGGGGTTTGAGGTGGAACATAGTGCATGCCTTGATTCTTTCTGCGCCAGTGAGATCGAGCGCCGCCCGCGCGGCGCTTCGCGGGGCAAGCCCGCTCCCACATTTGTTGCAACGTGGCCATGTCTGTTAGGCCATGGTTGTCAGCCTTGTTGGTCTGACTCAATTTCTCGGCTGGCGCTGCCGCCGCCTCACCAGTCTCAAGACATGCACCAAGGCAGGCAACCATGGCCTGACAGGTTCGGCACGTTGCAACAAATGTGGGAGCGGGCTTGTCCCGCGAAGCGCCGCGCGGGCGGCGCTCGATCTCACTGGCAACAAAGATGTCATGACAAGAACAGGCTTGCCAAAAACTATAGAATCTCCCACAGGTGTGTCGCTGAGCTCATGGCTTACGCGATCCTTGTGGGCTTTACCAGGGTGTGATCAGACAGTTCCTACACCCATGCCATGAATTAAAGAATTACCCTACGCTCGCTATCGCCTCGGTCTGGCTGCGTGGGAAACGCCTCATCGTTAACTTCACTGGGTCGCCGCTGTTCGGGTGACTGGGTGTGAGAACCCATCCTCCAACTTCGCACCAAGGCTTATGTCATGGCAGCCGTGCGCGGGCAGGCTTTCGCCTGGCCGGATTTCCAAGTTGGCCGGTTCTCACCCCGTGCATGGCTGCCACCTATTTCCCGTGAGAAGGAGTTGGTAGGCGGTTTCCTCAAGACTCAATTTGGAAATTGCATCATGAAGAAGACTTATTCCGACCAACCCGAAAAACTGAAACCCACCACAGAAAAAACCTTCTGCAACTGCGAAGCCAGCCACCCGCCGTTATTCGCCATACGCCCCGGCATCGACGCCGCAGACGCCCTGGTCCACGCCTGCCTGCTGGCCCGTGGTCTCAATCAGATCGCCACCGACTACGCCCAGCACCACGCCCCCGAGCGCAGCCGTTACATCGTCTGGTCGATGCAGCATTGCGCCGAAAGCCTTTCGGCGATTCTGGAAGGCCTGCTCGACGGCCAGGAAGCCTGACTGCCAGCCAGTTCAGAGCGGTTGCCCGCGGTCCACCTTGCTGCTGAGAATGATCGACGTGGTGGTCTTCTCCACCCCGTCGACACTGCCGATCTGGTCGAGCAACTGGTCCAGTTGCTCGGGCGAATCCGTACGCAGCCAGGCCACATAGTCGAACTCGCCGCTCACTGCGCACAGCTGCTGTACTTGGCCCATGGCACTCAGGCGCCGCACCACCTCCTTGCCCGAGCGCGGCTGCACCTTGATCCCCACATACGCCTGCAGCCCACCACCCATTACCCGCTGGCCCAGGCGCACGCCATAGCCGGAGATGACTTTGTTCTTCTCCAACCGCTCCAGGCGCGAGTTGACGGTGGTGCGGGCGATGCCCAACTGGCGGGCGAGGGTGGCGACGCTTTCGCGGGCGTTGATCTGCAGCAGGGCGATCAACTGGCGATCGATTTCATCCAGCGTGATGGAGCGGGAATCCGACATGGCGAGTCTCTACGGTTGGCCCGCTAGCCTAGCCAGCCAGTGCTGGCCAGGGCAAGGGCAGTCACAGCTGGCTGCGCTGACGCGATCCCTTGTGGGAACGGCCTTGCGTCGCGAAAGGGCTGCGCAGCAGCCCAATATTTGGCACTAACTCGGGGGGGACGTAACTAAAAGGGTTACATTTTTTGGGCTATGAGCAGGTTGGTCGAATGGTACTGTTTGGTGCAACCATTGCACTGTATGATCAGCCCATGCCCACGATCCATCGGTTGTCCAATTGCGTAATCTGCCTCTATGCAAATGACCATCTACCACCGCATTTCCATCTGCGATTCAGTGATGGCCGTCAGGCACTGATTGCGATCAATGACTTGTCTCCGCTGGCCGGTTTCGGTGGTTCACGGGTGTCCCTGCGCGAGATGAGCGAGGCGCTTGAATGGGCCTCGCAGAACAGGGCTCGACTACTAGCAATCTGGGAGCAGCTGAATTCATGACCAGCAAACATTTCCAACTGACAGGGGTCGCTGTCACGGCCCCCAGCACCTTGCTACTGACCTTTGCGGACGGGCAGCAATTCACCGTGGCTCTGGATGAAGTCATCGAGCAACACGCGACGCTGGGCCCGCTTGCGAATCCAAAGGTATTTGCAACGGCTGCAATTGGTGAGTGGAAGGACACGGTCATCTGGGCCAATGACGACAATCTGGAGCTTGCTGCCGACAACTTGCGTGCACGGGCGGTGGAGCAGGCTGGAGAGTGTTCACATGAGCTCATCTGGAACTGGATGGCCAAGCATGAGCTGACGTTGGATCGTGCAGCTCGGGAATTGGGCTTGAGCAGGCGCATGTTGGCTTACTATCGTAGTGGCGAAAAACCTGTGCCGAGGACGGTCGCATTGGCGATGAAGGGATGGGAAGCACTTCGAATGGCTGACGTGGAAGTGAGCCGTGTGCCCTATCACCTGCCTGAAAGTTTCGCAAATGGGGCGGCCGGGCATGCCCCGAAGAAACGAGCGTGATTCACCGCCTGAACGACAGACATGAAAAAGCCGCGCAATCGCGCGGCTTTGTCGTATCTGGTGGGCCCACACGGACTCGAACCGTGGACCAAAGGATTATGAGTCCTCTGCTCTAACCGACTGAGCTATAGGCCCTCAGTAAGTGGCCGGATTATAACGAGGGTTTCGCACCTGTGCCATCTGAAAGATCCGATAGTGCTATGCGAAGAAACGTCGCCGCGAATTCGTCCGGGGGCAGGGGCAGGCTGACGATGTAACCCTGGATCTGTTCGCAGCCTTCGGCGGCCAGGAAGCGTTGCTGGGCCTGGTTCTCCACGCCCTCGGCAATGATGGTCAGCTGCATGCTGCGGCCCAGGGCGATGATTGCGCGGGCAATGGCGGCGTCGTGGGGATCGTCGGGCAGGCCGCGTATGAACGACTTGTCGATCTTGAGGATGTCCAGTGGCAGGCGCTTGAGGTAGCTCAGTGAGGAATACCCAGTGCCGAAGTCATCGATCGCAAGCTGCACGCCCAGCTTCTTCAACTGGTACAGCACCGCAAGGGCTTCTTCCGCCTGGCTCATGATGAAGTTTTCGGTGATTTCCAGCTGCAGGTCACCTGCCTTGAGCTGGTAGTGTTTGAGTAGCTGTTCGATCCGCCGGGCCAGGTGCGGTTGGCGCAGCTGGGCGCCGGCGAGGTTGATCGACAGCGGGCCGAAGGGCTCGTAGTGCTGCTTCCAGGCCTGCATCTGCCGGCAGGCCTGCTCCAGTACCCAGTCGCCGAGCTGGAGGATGGTGCCGTTCTCCTCCGCCAGGTGGATGAAATGCTCTGGCGGGACTTCACCAAAGGTCGGGTGGCTCCAGCGGATCAGCGCTTCGGCGCCGACCAGGCTCTGGGTCTTGAGGCTGAGCTTGGGCTGGAAACACAGGCTCAGTTCGTTGCGTTCGAGAGCCCGGCGCAGTTCGTGCTCCAGGGCTATACGTTCGCTGGCCTGGGCAGTGAGGTCGAGGGTGTAGGCTTCGACGCGGTTGCGGCCCTTGGCCTTGGAGCGGTACATCGCGGCGTCAGCGTTGCGGATCAGCGTGGAGACGTCGGTCCCGTCCTGTGGATAAAGGCTGATGCCGATGCTGGCGCTGGTGAAGAACTCATGCTCGCCGGCCTGGAATGGCGCGTTGAAGCAGGCCAGGAGTTTGTTGGCGATGGTGCTGGCGTCGCTGGGTTTGTGCAGGCCGGGCAGCAGAATGATGAACTCATCGCCGCCCAGGCGGGCCACGGTGTCTACATCACGCACCTGCTCTTTCAGGCGCTGGGCGATACCCTTTAGCAGCAGGTCGCCGACCGGGTGCCCGAGGCTGTCGTTGATGTGCTTGAAGCGGTCGAGGTCAAGGAACAGCACCGCGCCCTTGCGGTTGGATACCTGCGAGCAGGTGAGCGCGGCTTGCAGGCGGTTCTCGAACAGGGCGCGATTGGGCAGGCCGGTCAGCGGGTCGTGGTGGGCCTGGTAGTCGAGCTTGGCCTGGGCGTGCTTGAGGCTGGAGATGTCGGCGAACACGGCAACGAAGTGGGTGATCTCGCGTTCGTTGTTACGCACGGCGCTGATGGTCAGCCAGCCGGGGTACAGTTCGCCGTTCTTGCGCTTGTTGTAGATCTCGCCTTGCCAGTGGCCTTCATCGGTCAGCTGGTGCCACATGGCGGCATAGAACGCGCTGTCGTGCTGGCCGGAGGCGAGCAGGCGCGGGGTCTGGCCGAGGGCTTCGATCTCGCTGTAGCCGGTGATTTCGCTGAAGGCGCGGTTGACGGCACTGATGTGCTGGTCGATATCGGTGATCAGCACGCCTTCGGCGGTGTTCTCGAACACGGTGGCGGCCAACTGTAGCTTTTCCTGCATCAGATGGCGCTCGGTGATGTCGCGGGCAATGGTCAACATACAGTCTTCGCCAGCTATCGGTAGCGGCCGTGCAGAGAGCTCGCAGAGGCGAATCTGCCCGTCGCTGCGGCGCAGGTGGCACGTGAAGTCGCGTACGAAGCCGTCGCGGTTGAGCTGTTCGACCAGACGCTTGCGTTCGTTGAGGTCGACCCAGATGCCCAGGTCCAGCGAGGTCTGGTCGAGGGTCGGGCTGAGGTCATAGCCGGTGAGGCGGCAGAAGCCCTCGTTCACTTCGAGCAGCAAGCCGTCGCTCTGGCGCGACAGCAGCAGGCCGTCGGGCGAGGCATGGAAGGCCTTGGCGAATTTCTCTTCCGAGGTTTGCAACTGCTCCTGGGTTTCCTTGAGCTGGCTGATGTCGCGTACCGCCACCACCAGCGCGAGATTGCCGTCGAGCTCGAAGGTTTCGGCCGAGGTCAGGCCGGTGAACAGCTGGCCGTTGCTGCGGCGGAAGCTCATTTCCAGGTTGCGGATACCGCCCTGGTGCAGGCGTTCGAGCAACCGCGGGCCGGTGCCTTCGACGCCCCACAGGTTCAGGTCTGTGGCAGTGCGGCCGATTACCTGGCCCGGGCTGAGGCCGATCTGCTCTTCGAAGGCTTCGTTCACCTCCAGCAGGCAGCCGTCGCTGTGGCGGGCGATCAGCAGGATGTCGGGGCACTGCTGGAACACCGAGGCGAACTTCTGCTCGGACAGGCGCAGGGCGTCCTCGGTGCGCTTGGTCTCGCTGATGTCGATCATCAGGCCACGCATCACCGGCTGGTGGCCATGCTCGATCATGCTGACGATGTTGCGTACCCACAATGGCTGGCCATCGGCCCGGATTACCCGGTAGTCGAGGCTGTGGTCGCGCCCGGCGGCGGTTTCGCTGTCGCAGTACGCCTGGGCCCAGAGGGCATCCTCCGGGTGCAGAATGCTGCGCCAGAAGCCGGGCTTGAGCCAGTCGCCCAGTGGGTAGCCGAGCAGGCCTTCGGCGTGGGGCGAGACGTAGCTGTAGGTGAAGTCGTTGGCGTCGGCCTCCCAGGCGATGGCGGACAGGCTTTCGACCAGGCTGCGATAGTGGTACTCGCTGCTGCGCAGCTCCTGTTCGAGGGCGATGCGTCGGGAAATTTCCGAACTGAGCCGGCGGTTGATGCGGATGACCACTGCCAGCACGGCCATCAATACCAGCACCGCGGGCAGGCCATATACCAGCAGGTCGGTCCAGAACATCCGCTGGTCGACCACATTGCCCACCCAGCGTTGCTGGATCTGGCTGACTTCGCCGCTGCTCATGTCGGCCATCACTTTGTCGAGAATGCCAACCAGCACCTTCTTGTCGCGCGGGGCGGCCATGGCCAACTGGTAGCGGTAGGGCGTTTCGCCGCTGACGTATAGGCCATCGAGTTTGAGCTGGCGCAGGCTCCAGATGCTTGAAGCGAGGTCACCGACCACAGCGTCCACTTCGTCGGTGGCCAGGGCCTGCAGGGTGGAGCTGACGTTGGGCAGGGCCACCAGGTTGAGGTCTGGGTGTTGGGTGCGTAGCAGTTCGTGCGGCGCGTAGTTTTCGACCACGGCAATCTTGAGGCCGTACAGATCGTCCAGGTTGCGCGGCTGTGCTCCGCCTTTGTGGGCGAGGATGACGATGGGGAAGTCGAGGTATGGCCGGGTGAAGGCCAGGTAGCCTTGGCGCTCGGGGGTGGACATGATGCCGGGCAGCAGGTCGATGCGGCTTTCGCGAGCCTGCGCCAGTACCTCGGTCCAACTGCTGGGTTCGACCGGTTTGAGCGTCACACCCAGGCGTTGCTGGATAGTGGCGATGTAATCGGCGGCCAATCCCTGGTATCGGCCCTCCTGGTCGCGAAACTCGAACGGTGGCCAAGAGGCGTCTACACCCAGGCTCAGCTGCGGGTGGGCAGCCAACCAGGCTTTCTCCTCGTCTGTCAGGGTCAGGGCGCCGGCCGTTGTGTTCCACAAAATCAGGAGCAGCAACAGAATGGCCGGCATCGGGTGCATAGCGGCCTCGCATTCAGGGGGTCTGAAGTCGAGTGTAGACGGGCATTGCTGCAGGTGTATGGTGGAGAGCGGTGTCTTTTGTCAGAGGCAACAGGGCCTTGCATGGAAAAGAAAAACCCCGGCCTGGGCCGGGGTTTTGTCATCACTCGTCGAGGAAGGAGCGCAGATGCTCGCTGCGAGTGGGGTGGCGCAGTTTGCGCAACGCCTTCGCTTCGATCTGACGGATCCGCTCACGGGTCACGTCGAACTGCTTGCCCACCTCTTCGAGGGTGTGGTCGGTGTTCATGTCGATACCGAAACGCATGCGCAGCACCTTGGCTTCGCGTGCGGTCAGGCCCGAGAGCACGTCACGGGTGGCTTCCTTGAGGCTTTCGACCGTGGCTACGTCGATCGGGGACTGCATGGTCGAGTCCTCGATGAAGTCACCCAGGTGCGAATCTTCGTCGTCACCGATCGGGGTTTCCATGGAGATCGGCTCTTTGGCGATCTTCAGTACCTTGCGGATCTTGTCCTCAGGCATTTCCATGCGCTCGCCCAGCTCTTCCGGGGTCGGTTCGCGACCCATTTCCTGCAGCATCTGGCGGGAAATACGGTTGAGCTTGTTGATTGTCTCGATCATGTGCACCGGAATACGGATGGTGCGCGCCTGGTCGGCGATCGAACGGGTGATCGCCTGGCGGATCCACCAGGTGGCGTAGGTCGAGAACTTGTAGCCGCGACGGTATTCGAACTTGTCCACCGCTTTCATCAAGCCGATGTTGCCTTCCTGGATCAGGTCGAGGAACTGCAGGCCGCGGTTGGTGTACTTCTTGGCGATGGAGATCACCAGACGCAGGTTCGCCTCGACCATTTCTTTCTTGGCGCGGCGGGCCTTGGCTTCACCGATCGACATGCGACGGTTGATTTCCTTGATCTCGGCAACGGTCAGGCCGGTTTCGGTCTCAAGGTCGATCAGCTTCTGCTGGCAAGCGACGATGGCGGCGTCCTTTTCACCCAGGGCGGCAGCCCACTTGGTGTTGCGCTTGGCCAGGTCACCGCTCCAGGTCTGGTCGGTTTCGTTGCTCGGGAACATGCGCAGGAAGTCGGCACGCGGCATGCGGGCGTCACGCACGCACAGCTGCATGATGGCGCGTTCCTGCTGGCGCAGGCGGTTCAGGGCGTCACGAACGCGCTCTACCAGTACCTCGAACTGCTTCGGTACCAGTTTGATCGGCATGAACAGGTCGGCCAGGGCCTGCAGGGCGTCGATGCTTTCCTGGTGGGCGCGACCGTTCTTCTTCAGGACCTTGTTGGTGGCCTGAAGCTGGTCGTTGACCGCACCGAAGCGCTGGCGGGCGACTTCCGGGTCCGGGCCGCTCTCGGCCTCTTCCTCGTCGTCACCGCTTTCGGACTCTTCCTCGTCGTCGTCGGACTCTTCCTTCGCGGCGGCGGCCTTGGTACCCGGGATCGGCACTTCTTCGGTCGGCGCGGCGATATTGTCGTCAGGGTCGATGTAACCGCTGAGAACGTCCGACAGACGGCCACCTTCGCTGGTGACACGGTCGTATTCGGCGAGAATGTAGTCGACAGTACCCGGGAAGTGGGCGATGGCGCCCATGACTTCACGGATGCCTTCCTCGATACGCTTGGCGATTTCGATCTCGCCTTCGCGGGTCAGCAGCTCGACGGTACCCATTTCGCGCATGTACATGCGCACCGGGTCGGTCGTGCGGCCGATATCGGTTTCAACTGCCGCCAACGCAGCAGCGGCTTCTTCGGCCGCGGCTTCGTCGGTGTCGGCTTCCGCCAACAGAAGGGCATCCGCATCCGGAGCACTCTCGAATACGTTGATCCCCATGTCGTTGATCATGCGGATGATGTCTTCCACCTGTTCCGGATCTGAAATATCCTCAGGCAGGTGGTCGTTGACCTCCGCGTAAGTCAGGTAGCCCTGCTCACGACCGCGGGTAATCAACTCTTTGATACGAGACTGCTGTTGCGCTTTTCCGGACATAACACCCTATCCACTGAAGGTCTTGGCGGGCAAAAAACAAGCCGAGGATTATACCCGAGCATGGGCCTCACGCGCCAGATGAGGTCGGCGTTTGTGCGGGAACATTCCGGCTCAGCAGGGCGAGGAGCTGGTTTTTTTCCTCGCTGGTCAATTCGCTTTGACGTGATTTCCTGAGCAGTTGTTCCAGGCTGCGCTCGCGTTGGCGGGCGGACAAGCTAGTTATAGTGTCGAAAAACTGTTGTTCAAGGTTGTCGGCCACGATCAGCCATTCCTTTTCCGCCAGGGCTCGCAGCAGGCGCCCCTGCTCGGTGCCGTGCCAGCGTGCGATCAACTGCATTGAGCTTAGCCCAGGATTTTTCTGCGCGGCTTCGATCAGCGCCACTAGCAACTGGCTATACAGGTGTTCTTCGTCGGCGAAGTGGCTGGCATCTTCCACCTTTCCGGCCAGCAACGGATGGTGCAGCAGGGTGCGCAGGGCAGCCAGGGTGGGCGGCTCGACCGGGGCTGGTACGCGTGGAGGCGCTTCGTCACGTTGCTGCCAGGGCTTGCCGCCCTTGCGGTTCTTGTCCCACGGCTTGTCACTCCACTGCTTCTTGCCAGCGCCCTTGTTTGGCTTCCATTCCTGTTCCTGATGAACGGGGGCGTAATCGTGCTGCGGCATGTCGCCGTAATCGGGGGTGTAGCTGGCCATGGCGTCGTAGTCGTAGCCAGGGTCGTAGTCCGGCACGCTGCTGGCGGCCGGGGCGTGTTGCGCCAGTTGCTCGACCTGCTGCGGGTCGAGGCCGGTGATTTCCTTCAGGCGGTTGCGCATCAGTTGGCGCAGGTTGGCGCCAGGGATTTTTTCGATCAACGGTGCGGCTAAAGTCGCCATGTGCGCCTTGCCTTCCAGCGAGCGCGGGTCGGCTTCGACGCTTAGTTGTTCGAAGAAGTAATCGGCAAGCGGCTGGGCGTGCTGGTTGATGCGGGCCATGAAGGCATCGGTGCCTTCGGCGCGCACCAGGCTGTCCGGGTCTTCACCTTCGGGCAGGAACAGGAAGCGCGCGCGACGGCCGTCCTGCAGGTTCGACAGGGTCGATTCCAGGGCGCGCCAGGCAGCCTTGCGCCCGGCCTGGTCGCCGTCGAAGCAGAACAGCACGCTGGGTACCACGCGGAACAGCCGCTTGAGGTGCTCTTCGCTGGTGGCGGTGCCGAGGGTGGCCACGGCGTTGCGCAGGCCTTGCTGGGCCAGGGCAATGACGTCCATGTAGCCCTCGACGACGATGATTTCGTCGAGGTTGCGGTTGTGCTTGCGTGCCTCGTACAGGCCGTACAGTTCCTGGCCCTTGTGGAACACCGGGGTTTCCGGGGAGTTCAGGTACTTGGGCTTGTCGTCGCCTAGCACCCGGCCACCGAAGGCGATGATGCGCCCGCGGCTGTCGCGGATCGGGAACATTACCCGGTCGCGGAAACGGTCGTAGCGCTTGCCGCTTTCGGCGTTCTCGATCAGCAGGCCTGCATCGATCATCACCTTCTGCTGCAGGGTATCGGCACCCAGGTGCTTGAGCAGGTTGTCCCAGCCCGGCGGGGCGAAGCCCAGGCCGAAGTCGCGGGCGATTTCCCCGGACAGACCGCGGCCCTTGAGGTAATCCACTGCCGCCTTGCGGGTCGGGTGGCTGCGCAGCGCCTGGCGGTAGAACTCCGAGGCGGCGTCCAGCAGCGGGTACAGCGGCGAATCGGTTGGCTGACGCGGCTTGTGGTCGCGGCGGCCTTGCTCGCGGGGCACTTCCATGCCGGCGGCGCGGGCCAGTTCCTCGACGGCCTGGGGGAAGTCCAGGTTGTCGTGGTCCATGACGAAGCCCAGGGCGTTGCCGCCGGCGCCGCAGCCGAAGCAGTAGTAGAACTGCTTGTCGGGGCTGACCGTGAAGGAAGGGGTCTTTTCCTTGTGGAACGGGCAGCAGGCGGAGTAGTTCTTGCCGGTTTTTTTCAGCTGGACGCGCGAACTCACCACGTCGACGATGTCGAGGCGGTTGATCAGGTCGTCAATGAAGCTCTGGGGAATCAGCCCGGCCATGGCAGTCTCGTCATCTGGCAACTGGCAAGTCTAATCGCTCACGCGCCGAATGGGGCGAGTGCCGCTTGGGGAAGTGCGAGGGAATGTGTGCTCGTCGCCAGCCCCTGAGGGCCCGTCAGTCGGACGTGCACGTCTGGTCATACAGCAAGGAGGACCAGCTCTGACGTTTCAGGCAGGTTGCCCATGTGCAGTTCGCATGAAGCTTGTGCAGGGCCTTGAGCTAGCTGCTCAAGTTTGAATCGACCACTGCCATCGCCCGGCAGTTAGCCGGGCAGGCAGAAGCTTTGCGTAGAACGTCTGTATTAGTACAGGCGAACGGCGCGGCGCTGTTCGCGCTGAACTTTCTTGGCGTGACGCTTAACAGCAGCAGCTGCTTTGCGCTTACGCTCGGCGGTCGGCTTCTCGTAAAACTCGCGGCTACGAACTTCAGCCAGTACACCGGCTTTTTCGCAGGAGCGCTTGAAACGACGCAGAGCTACGTCGAAGGGTTCGTTCTCTTTAACTTTGACGGCTGGCATCCAGGGCTACCTTAATTCATTACCGGGGTAGACGTGCTCCTGGCAAAACAAAGGTGTGCTGGAGAACGTCGGTTTTCAAGGGTTGCGGATGTTAACCCTTAGCAAGCCGGAATGCAAAGCCTCTGATCGAAAACCGCTGGTCGGCATCCGACACGGGGACTATCATGCGCGGCTTCGAATTCAGCCCCCACAAGGGACGAACCCATGCTAGTACTGGGATTGGAAACATCCTGCGACGAAACTGGCGTCGCATTATACGACAGCGAGCGCGGTTTGTTGGCCGATGCGCTGTTCAGCCAGATCGACCTGCACCGCGTGTTCGGCGGTGTGGTGCCAGAGCTTGCCTCGCGTGACCACGTCAAGCGCATGCTGCCACTCATCCGCCAGGTGCTGGACGAGGCCGACTGCGTCGCCACCGAGATTGACGCCATCGCCTACACCGCAGGCCCGGGCCTGGTCGGTGCATTGCTGGTAGGGGCCTCCTGTGCCCAGGCGCTGGCCTTTGCCTGGGATATCCCGGCGATTGGCGTGCACCACATGGAAGGCCACCTGCTGGCCCCTATGCTGGAAGAGCACCCGCCCGAGTTTCCGTTCGTCGCTTTGTTGGTCTCCGGCGGCCATACCCAGCTGGTGCGGGTTGATGGCATCGGCCAGTACGAACTGCTGGGCGAGAGCCTGGACGACGCCGCCGGCGAAGCGTTCGACAAGACCGCCAAGCTGATCGGCCTGAACTACCCCGGTGGCCCGGAAATCGCCCGTCTGGCCGAGCGCGGCGTGCCTGGCCGTTTCGTGTTCCCGCGGCCGATGACCGACCGCCCGGGCCTGGAGTTCAGTTTCAGCGGCCTGAAAACCTTTGCCCTGAACACCTGGCAGCAGTGCCGCGATGCCGGCGACGACAGTGAGCAAACCCGTTGCGACCTGTCCCTGGCATTCCAGCAGGCGGTGGTGGAGACTTTGACCATCAAGTGCAAGCGGGCGCTGAAGCAGACCGGCCTCAAGCGCCTGGTCATTGCCGGTGGCGTCAGTGCCAACAAGGCCCTGCGCGCGTCCCTCGAGGACATGCTCGGCAGCATCAAGGGTAACGTGTACTACGCGCGCCCGCAGTTCTGCACGGACAACGGCGCGATGATCGCCTACGCTGGCTGCCAGCGGTTGTTGGCCGGGCAGCAGCAGGACCTGGCAATCAGCGTGCAGGCACGCTGGCCGATGGAGCAGTTGCCGCCGGTCTAAGCGTCAGAAGTGCCGTTCGCGCCCGGCAAACAGGTCGCGCAGGTTGCTGCGGTGGCGCCACACGATCATCGCCGTCAGCACGGTGATCGGCAGCAGGGCCTCGGGCTCGCGCCAGGCCAGCAATGGCAAGGTCAGCGGTGTGGCGATCAGCGCCGCCAGCGAGCTGGTGCGGGTGAGGTAGAAGGTCAGCAGCCAGGCGCCGATGGCCAGCAGCGCGGCCGGGAAGTACAGGGCCATGAGCATGCCGGCGGCGGTCGCCACGCCCTTGCCACCCTGGAAGCGGAAGTACAGCGGGAACAGGTGGCCCAGCACCGCGCACACGCCAATCCAGGCCTGCGCGTGCAGGTCCAGCCCGGCAAGGCGGGCGAGCAATACCGGCAACAGGCCCTTGCACAGGTCGCCAAGCAGGGTCAGGATCGCCAGTTTGCGGCCTGCCAGGCGTAGCATGTTGGTGGCGCCAGCATTGCCTGATCCGCTGGAACGCGGGTCCGGGCTGCCCGTAAGGCGGCTGAGGACGATGGCGAAGGACAGCGAGCCGAGCAGGTAGGCGAGCAACGCCAGTAACCAAAACATGCTAACTATTCCGGGCGAGGACGCCCTGATTCTAACGGCGCCAGTCGCCCTTGTCGTGCTGTGGAGAGAAGTGCTTGGACAGAGTGTTCATCGAAGGCCTGGACGTCGATACCGTCATCGGTGCCTATGACTGGGAGCGGGATATTCGCCAGTGCTTGCGCCTGGACCTGAGCTTTGCCTGGGACAACCGCCCGGCTGCGGCCGGTGACGACCTGAACCTGGCGCTGGACTATGCCAGCGTGTCGGCGCGCATCCAGGCGTTTGCCGAACAGGCCCGTTTCGAGTTGGTGGAAACCTTCGCCGAGCGCCTGGTGGCGACGTTGATGGAAGAGTTTCACATCCCGTGGGTGCGGTTGAAACTGACCAAGCCGGGTGCGGTGCCGGCGGCCCGTGGTGGTGTTGGCGTGGAGATCGAGCGCGGATGTCTCTGAGCACGGTTTACCTTGGCCTTGGCAGCAACATCGACCGCGAGGCACATTTGTGCGCCGGGCTCGATGCGTTGGCAGGCATCCTGACCGACATACGCTGTTCGCCGGCGTTCGAAAGCCAGGCGGTGGGGATCAAGAGCGGGCCGTTCATCAACTTCGTGGTGACCGGGCAGACTGCGTTGCCGTTGATCGAACTGGATCGCCGGCTGAAGTTCATTGAAGCCGACAATGGCCGCTATGCGCCGGACCGCAAAGGGCTGCCGCTGGATATCGACGTGCTGATGTACGACGATTTGCACGGCACGTTCGATGGGCTGGTGCTGCCTCGGGCCGAGATACTGAAGAACGCCTTTGTGCTGTGGCCGCTGTCGCTGCTGGCGCCGGAGCTGGTGCATCCGGGGGTAGGCAAGACGATGGCGCAGTTGTGGCAGGAGGCGCGGATCGATCAGGTGCTGGCGCCGGTTGCCTTTGAGTGGCGTGGGTTGCAGCTCACTCCAGTTTGAGCCTGTACCGGCCCTTTCGCGGCTAAAGCCGCTCCCACAGGGATCGCGTGATGCCAAATGTTGTGCCATCCCTGTGGGAGCGGCTTTAGCCGCGAAGGGGCCGGTATGCTCAACCGAGCTTGTAAGCCTCGAGCGCTTTCAACCGCTCACTTTTGAGTGCTTCACCCAAGGCCTGGCCAGTCAGCCCTGCCTGCACCAACGGCTTCACATCCACTGCCCGCACCGCCGCCGCTGCCCCTCGCAGGTAATCGGCCTGTGGATAACCCGACTTGCACTCACCCAGCGCTGTCATCTCGCAAGCTATCAGGAAATCCTCGAACCGCTGCGGCCGCCGATACACATCGAACTTCTGCAACAACTCCAGCAGTGCCGTGGCGGGCAGCTCCAGCGCCTGGTTGCCTTGCGCCAGGCACTCACCCGTCAGCAACGCCAGCTCCTGGCACTCTCGCGGCGCCTTGAGGCGCTGGTTGACGGCTTTGATCGCGGCTGGTGTCAGCGCCCGCAACAAGCAGGCCCAGCGTACCGGCAGGGGCTGTTCATACAGTGCTGCCTGTTCCAGCGCCGCCAGGGCCTGGGGGCCGTCATCAAGCTCAGGCAGCAGCTCCTGCAGAGCCCCGCAAGCATGCAGCACCTGGAAGAACACCTGCGGCTGCGCTTCCATCAGCGCCCGCTCGATTTCCTTCCAGCTGCGCTCGGCGGTCAGCGCCTGCAGTTCGCCCGAGGCGCTGATCTGGCGCATCAATTCAAGCGTCTCATCGGCAACCCGGAAACCCAGCGGTGCATAACGGGCAGCAAAGCGCGCAACACGCAGCACGCGCAAGGGATCTTCGGCGAATGCCGGTGAAACGTGGCGCAACAGGCGCTTATCGAGATCGTCCTTGCCGTGATAGGGGTCGTACACCGTGCCCGCTTCGTCTTCGGCCATCGCATTGATGGTCAAGTCACGGCGGATCAGGTCTTCTTCCAAGGTCACATCGGGGCTTGCATGGAAGGTGAACCCACCATAGCCACGCCCGCTCTTGCGTTCGGTGCGCGCCAGGGCGTATTCCTCGCCGGTTTTCGGGTGCAGGAACACCGGAAAATCAGCGCCAACTGGCCGAAAGCCCTTGGCGTGCATTTCTTCGACCGTGGCGCCGACCACCAGCCAGTCGATATCACTGACGGGGCGGCCGAGCAGGCGGTCGCGCACGGCGCCGCCGACTTTGTAGATGTGCATGTGCAACTCTCCATAACTGCCGACAGGATACCCTGTCGGCAGTTATGGCGTGGCACTAGAGGTGGTGGATGACAGCCAGGTCCATGCGGCCGTAGTCGGCGTTTTCGCCGTGCTCGCCGCGCGGTGGCATGTGGTGGGTCTTCATCACCTGCTCGCCCTGCACGGTCTCCAGGTGGATATCGAAGCCCCACAGGCGGTGCAGATGCTTGAGCACTTCATCGGTCGAATCGCCCAGCGGCTTGCGGTTGTGTTGCTGGTGACGCAAGGTCAGCGAGCGGTCGCCGCGGCGGTCGACGCTCCAGATCTGCACGTTCGGTTCGCGGTTGCCCAGGTTGTACTGCGCCGCCAGTAATTCGCGGATGGTCCGGTAGCCGGCCTCGTCGTGGATGGCAGGTACGTACAGGTCATCGCGCTGGTCGTCATCGAGGATGCTGAACAGCTTGAGGTCGCGCATGACCTTGGGTGACAGGTACTGCAGGATGAAGCTCTCGTCCTTGAAGCTGCTCATGGCGAACTTGATGGTGGAAAGCCAGTCACTGCCGGCAATGTCGGGGAACCAGCGGCGATCTTCCTCGGTCGGGTTTTCGCACATGCGGCGGATGTCGGTGTACATCGCAAAGCCCAGTGCGTAGGGGTTGATGCCGTTGTAGTAAGGGCTGTCGAAACCGGGCTGGAACACCACACTGGTGTGCGACTGCAGGAACTCCATCATGAAGCCTTCGGTGATCAGCCCCTCGTCATACAGGTCGTTCATCAGCGTGTAGTGCCAGAACGTCGCCCAGCCTTCGTTCATCACCTGGGTCTGGCGCTGCGGGTAGAAATACTGGGCGATCTTGCGCACGATGCGCACCACCTCACGCTGCCAGGGTTCCAGCAACGGGGCGTTCTTCTCGATGAAATACAGGATGTTTTCCTGCGGTTCGGCGGGGAAGCGCGCATCATCGCGCTCGTTGCCCTTGTCTGCGCTCTTCGGAATGGTCCGCCACAGGTCATTGATCTGCCGCTGCAGGTGCTCCTCGCGCTCCTTCTGCCGCCGCCGCTCCTCTTCAGCGGAAATCGGATAAGGCCGCTTGTAACGGTCGACGCCATAGTTCATCAGGGCATGGCAGGAGTCGATCAGGTCTTCCACGGCATCGATGCCATGGCGCTCTTCGCACTGGGCGATGTACTGCTTGGCGAACACCAGGTAGTCGATGATCGAGCTGGCGTCGGTCCAGGTGCGGAACAGGTAGTTGCCCTTGAAGAAGCTGTTATGGCCGTAGCAGGCATGGGCGATCACCAGTGCCTGCATGCACATGGTGTTTTCTTCCATCAGGTAGGCGATGCACGGGTCGGAGTTGATCACGATCTCGTAGGCCAGGCCCATCTGGCCGCGGCTGTAGGACTTTTCCGTGCTTAGGAACTGCTTGCCATAGGACCAATGGTGATAACCCAGCGGCATGCCGACCGAGGCGTAGGCGTCCATCATCTGCTCGGCGGTAATCACCTCGATCTGGTTGGGGTAGGTGTCCAGGGCGTAACGCTCGGCCAGGCGGCTGATTTCCCGGTCGTAGGTCTGGATCAGTTCGAACGTCCACTCGGACCCGGTGGAAATAGGTTGGCGTCTCTGTGCTCTGGCGGTCATGTGGCTAACCTGCGCTGGAAGAGTTCACGGAAGACCGGGTAGATGTCGCCGGCCGATACCAACTGCTGCTGGGCGAACGTGTCGGGGAAGGCTTCGCCGATGCGCTCGTATTCGTACCACAGCGCCTGGTGCTCACGAGGGGTGATTTCAACGTAAGTGTAGTACTGCACATGCGGCATGATCTGTTTGGCCAGGATATCGCGGCAGATCGGCGAGTCGTCGTTCCAGTTGTCGCCGTCGGAGGCCTGGGCGGCGTAGATGTTCCAGTCACTGGCCGGGTAGCGTTCGGCCATGACCTCCTGCATCAGCTTGAGCGCGCTGGAAACGATGGTGCCGCCGGTTTCCCGCGAATAGAAGAATTCTTCCTCGTCCACTTCACGGGCGCTGGTGTGGTGGCGGATGAACACCACTTCGATGCGCTCGTAGTTACGCTTGAGGAACAGGTACAGCAGGATGAAAAAGCGTTTGGCGATGTCCTTGGTGGCCTGGGTCATCGAGCCGGACACGTCCATCAGGCAGAACATCACCGCCTTGGAGCTGGGGTTGGGCTGCTTGACCAACAGGTTGTACTTGAGGTCGAAGGTGTCGAGGAAGGGCAGGCGGTTGATGCGTGCCTTCAGGCGTTCGATTTCCTGTTCGACTTCCTGGATATCGGTGAAATTGTCCGGCTCCTCTACCTTCAGGCGGGCAAGTTCCTTCTGTGCTTCGCGCAGCAGTGCGCGACTGCTGCCGGTCAGGGCGATACGCCGGGCATGGGCCGAGCGCAGGGTACGCACGATGTTGATGCGTGACGGGTTGCCTTCGTTGGCGATACCGGCGCGCACGGTCTTGAAGGTGTCGGCCCCGGTCAGGTGACGTTTGACCAGATTGGGCAGTTCGAGGTCCTCGAACATGAACTCGAGGAATTCCTCCTGGGTGATCTGGAAGACGAAGTCGTCCATGCCCTCGCCGGAGTTGCCGGCCTTGCCACGGCCGCTGCCACCGCCGCCACCTTGCGGCCTGGGGATATGTTCACCGGCAGTGAATTCCTTGTTGCCTGGGTGCACGATGGTCTGTTTGCCCCCGCGACCATGGTGCAGCACCGGTTCGTCGATGTCGCGCCCTGGAATGCTGATCTGCTCGCCATGTTCCATGTCCATGATGGAACGGCGGCTCACCGCCTCTTCGACGGCTTTCTTGATGTGCTCGCGGTACCGCCGCAGGAAGCGCTGGCGGTTGACCGTGCTCTTGTTCTTGCCGTTCAGGCGTCGATCTATAACGTAGCTCATGGTCCCTCCGGTAGCTGGGAACAGCTGCACGCTTCAAGCTACGAGCTGCTGCACGTAAAGGCAGCAAAGCAGCTGCCGCCGCCCAAGGCTGGTGTAGCAGCCCTGGGCGTGCGGTGGGTAGCTTGTCGCTTTATTGCGATTTCCTGACCCGCAGGTACCATTCCGACAGCAGACGAACCTGTTTGTCGGTGTAACCACGCTCCACCATGCGCGTGACGAAGTCGTTGTGTTTCTGTTGGTCCTCCTTGCTGGCCTTGGCGTTGAAGCTGATGACTGGCAGCAGGTCCTCGGTGTTGGAGAACATTTTCTTCTCGATCACCACCCGCAGCTTTTCGTAGCTCAGCCAGCTCGGGTTCTTGCCGTTGTTGTTGGCACGGGCACGCAGTACGAAATTGACGATTTCGTTGCGGAAATCTTTCGGGTTGCTGATGCCGGCCGGTTTCTCGATCTTCTCCAGTTCTTCGTTGAGGGCGATACGGTTGAGGATTTCGCCGGTTTCCGGGTCGCGGTATTCCTGGTCCTGGATCCAGAAGTCGGCGTACAGCACGTAGCGGTCGAAGATGTTCTGGCCGTATTCACTGTAGGACTCCAGGTAAGCGGTCTGGATTTCCTTACCGATGAACTCGATATAGCGCGGGGCCAGGTACTCTTTCAGGTAGCGCAGGTAGCGTTCGCGCACTTCGGCAGGGAACTGTTCCTGCTCGATCTGCTGTTCCAGCACATACAGCAGGTGCACCGGGTTGGCGGCCACTTCATGCGGGTCGAAGTTGAAAACCTTGGACAGGATCTTGAACGCGAAGCGGGTCGACAGGCCGTTCATGCCCTCGTCGACGCCGGCGGCATCGCGGTACTCCTGGATCGACTTGGCCTTCGGATCGGTGTCTTTGAGGTTTTCCCCATCGTACACCCGCATCTTCGAATAGATGTTGGAGTTTTCCGGCTCTTTCAGGCGCGACAGCACGGTGAACTGGGCGAGCATCTTCAGTGTGTCGGGTGCGCAGTGGGCCTTGGCCAGCGAGCTGTTGATCAGCAGCTTGTCATAGATCTTGATTTCGTCGCTGACGCGCAGGCAGTACGGCACCTTGACGATGTAGATCCGGTCGATGAACGCCTCGTTGTTCTTGTTGTTGCGGAAGGTATGCCATTCCGATTCGTTGGAGTGGGCCAGCAAAATCCCGGAGTAGGGGATGGCGCCGAGGCCTTCGGTGCTGTTGTAGTTGCCTTCCTGGGTGGCGGTGAGCAACGGGTGCAGGACCTTGATCGGGGCCTTGAACATCTCGACGAATTCCATCAGGCCCTGGTTGGCCCGGCACAGTGCACCCGAATAGGCGTAGGCGTCGGCGTCGTTCTGTGGGAATTCCTCGAGCTTGCGGATATCCACCTTGCCGACCAGGGCCGAAATGTCCTGGTTGTTCTCGTCGCCGGGTTCGGTCTTGGCGATGGCGACCTGGTTGAGGATCGACGGGTACAGCTTCACCACCTTGAACTTGCTGATGTCGCCGCCGAATTCCTGAAGGCGCTTGGTAGCCCATGGCGACATGATGGTGTTCAGGTAGCGCCGCGGGATGCCGTACTCTTCCTCGAGAATGGCCCCGTCTTCGGTGGCGTTGAACAGCCCCAGGGGCGACTCGAATACCGGCGAGCCCTTGATGGCGTAGAACGGTACCTTTTCCATCAGTTGCTTGAGTTTTTCGGCCAGCGACGATTTGCCGCCGCCCACCGGGCCCAGCAGATAGAGGATCTGTTTCTTTTCTTCCAGGCCTTGGGCGGCGTGGCGGAAGTAGGACACGATCTGGTCGATGCACTCTTCCATGCCATGGAAGTCGGCAAAGGCCGGATAGCGGCGGATAACCTTGTTGGAGAAGATTCGCGACAGTCTGGAGTTGGTTGAGGTGTCGATCAGCTCCGGCTCACCGATGGCCAGCAACAGCCGTTCGGCCGCCGATGCGTAGGCACTGCGATCCTCTTTGCACAGCTCGAGGTACTCCTGCAGCGAGAGTTCTTCCTGGCGCGTAGACTCGAAACGTTGTTGGAAGTGGCTAAAAATACTCATGACGTCACCTCGCTCGATACGTGGAGACGACGCCGGATCAGTCAGCTGATGCTGGCATGCAACCGGGTCCGCCGGCTGCTGTATACCCCCCAGAACACCCTGTAACGCTACCGATGACCCGCACGCCGGTGTACCGGCTCTCCCCTTTTTCTGGATGGCCTGCGCTTAAGAATAGTTGGTTATCCGCAAGGTCAAGGGCGAGGGGCGGAGAAGTTACGAACGACCGTTCGTCAGATAAGCCGCAAGCCCGCACGGGGCGCGGGCTGCGGTAAAAATGAAAAAAATTATTCGGCAGTGCCCTGGGCGGTCTCGGCCGGGTAGGTGGCGCGCCACAGCTCAAAGCCGCCGTCCACGCTGTATACGTCGGAGAAGCCTTGGTTCACCAGGTAGGCGGCAGCGCTCTGGCTGGAATTGCCGTGGTAGCACACCACCAGGGTCGGGGCATCGAGGTCGGCGTTGCGGATGAACTCGGCGACCGAATGGTTATCCAGATGCTTGGCACCGGTGATGTGGCCGGCGGCGAAAGCTTGGGGGTCGCGAATATCGACGACGACCGCACCTTCTTTCTTGCGAAGCTCCAAGGCCTGCTCGGGAGGGATGCGCTTGAATTCGCTCATGGGTACTACTTCCTTCAGGTGTGGTCGTTGAGTGTAGTGGGTTGTGCCGATTGGCGCAGGGTGCCGTCGTCGGCGCAATCGCAGCGGTGGTATTCGCCGTTGTCGACGTTGTACAGGGTCATGGCGCCGCCCCACACGCAACCGGTATCCAGGGCGATGACGCCGGGCTCGTCGACCTGTCCCTGCAGGGCGGCCCAGTGGCCGAAGATGATCTTCACGTGGCGTGAGCGGCGGTCCTTGTGCGCGTACCAGGGTTTGTAGCCTTTGGGCGCAGTATCCAGGCCTTCCTTGCTCTTGAGGTCAAGCTTGCCCTCGGCGGTGCAGAAGCGCATGCGTGTGAGGTAGTTGGTGATGACCCGCAAGCGTTCGATGCCGCTGAGGTTCTTGTTCCACTTGTTCGGCTCGTTGCCGTACATGCCGTCCAGGTACAGTTTCAGGCGCTCGTCGTCGCGCAGCACTTCCTCGACCTCGGCGGCCAGCGCCAGGGCTTTGCCCAAGGTCCATTGCGGCGGAATGCCAGCGTGAACCAGGGCAATGCCACGCGGCTCGTCGTAATGCAGCAGTTTTTGCCGGCGCAGCCAGTCGAACAGCGCGTCGGCGTCCGGCGCTTCGATGATTTCGCGCAGGGTGTCGCTTTTCTTCAGGCGTTCGACGTTGTGCCAGGCGGCCAGCAGGTGCAGGTCATGGTTGCCCAGTACGCACACCAGCGACTGGCGGATCGAATAGAGGAAGCGCAAGGTTTCCAGTGACTCGGGGCCGCGGTTGACCAGGTCGCCGACCAGCCACAGGCGGTCGACGGCGGGGTTGAAGCTGACCCGTTCGAGCAGGCATTTGAGTGGCTGCAGGCAGCCCTGCAGGTCACCGACGGCGTAGGTAGCCATCAGTGCAGCGCTCCGGGCACCGCTAGGCGGAAGGGGGCGATCTCGGCATCGAAGCGTTTGCCGTCTTCTGCGAACATCTGGTAGCTGCCCTGCATGGTGCCCACGCGGGTGCTGATGACCGCGCCGCTGCTGTAGGTGTGGCTCTGGCCCGGGTCGATATTGGGCTGCTGGCCGACCACACCGGCACCACGCACTTCCTCCACCTCGCCGTCACCGTTGGTGATCAGCCAGTGGCGCGACAGCAGCTTGGCCTTGAGCGAGCCATTGTTCTGCACGGTGATGGTGTAGGCGAAAGCGAAACGACTGTTTTCAGGGTCGGATTGTTCTTTGAGGTAGCGGGTCACGACGCTGACGTCGATCTGATAGCGGGGGTCGGACATGCAAGGGCCTTGGGCGAACTGAAGCAATAATGCAGTCTAGGCCATTGAGAGGGGGGAGGGCCAGCGGTGCAGGGGCTTGGGGGCTTTGTTGTCAGTGCCGGCCCTTTCGCGGGTAAACCCGCTCTCACAGGGATCACAAAGATTTCAAGGATTGTGCAATTCCTGTGGGAGCGGGTTTACCCGCGAAAGGGCCGATACAGGCGATATCAGGCTTGCTGATCGGCCAACTGGTCAGCCAGGCGCACGAAGGCTGCCAGGTCCAGCTGTTCAGGGCGCAGGCTGCCATCCACGCCAGCCGCTTCGATGGCCGCGCTGTCGAGCAGGCCTTTCATGGTATTGCGCAGGGTCTTGCGGCGCTGGTTGAAGGCTTCGCGTACCACCTGCTCCAGCAGCTTTGCGTCCTTGGCCGGGTACGGCAGCACTTCGTGCGGTACCAGGCGGACGATGGCCGAGTCCACTTTCGGCGGCGGGTTGAAGGCGCCAGGGCCAACGTTGAACAGGTGCTCGACTCGGCAGTGGTACTGCACCATGATCGACAAACGCCCCCAGTCACCACCGCCAGGGCCGGCGGCCATGCGCTCGACCACCTCCTTCTGCAGCATGAAGTGCATGTCGCGGATCAGCCCGGCATGGCTGAGCAGGTGGAAGATCAGCGGGGTGGAGATGTTATAGGGCAGGTTGCCCACCACCTTGAGGCTACGCGGTGGCACGCCCAGCTGGTTGAAGTCGAACTTCAGGGCGTCGCCCTGGTGCAGGCGGAAATTGCTGCGGTCGGCGAACTTGTGCTGCAGGATCGGCACCAGGTCCTTGTCCAGTTCCACCACGTCCAGCTGTGCACCGCTACCCAGCAGGCCTTCGGTCAGGGCGCCCTGGCCCGGGCCGATTTCCAGCAGATGTTCGCCAGCCTTGGCGTTGATGGCGCGCAGGATGCGGTCGATGATGCCGGCGTCGTGCAGGAAGTTCTGGCCGAAGCGCTTGCGCGCCCGGTGTTGGTATTGCTCGTTCATGGTCGGTTCTCGGCCATCTGGTAGGCGGTTTCCAGCGCGACGCGCAGGCTGCCGGTGTCGACCTTGCCGGTACCGGCAAGGTCCAGGGCGGTGCCGTGGTCGACCGACGTACGGATGATCGGCAGGCCCAAGGTCACGTTGACCGCAGCACCGAAGCCTTTGTACTTGAGTACGGGCAGGCCCTGGTCGTGGTACATCGCCAGCACTGCGTCGCAGTGCTCCAGATATTTGGGGGTAAACAGGGTATCGGCCGGCAGTGGCCCGCGCAGGTCCATGCCTTCGGTGCGCAGGCGGGCCAGGGTCGGCTCGATGATGTCGATTTCCTCGCGACCCAGGTGGCCGCCCTCGCCCGCGTGCGGGTTGAGGCCGCACACCAGGATGCGCGGGTTGGCAATGCCAAACTTGTCGCGCATGTCGGCATGCAGGATACGGGTTACACGCTCGATGCGCTCGGCAGTGATGGCGTCGGCAATGTCGCGCAGCGGCAGGTGTGTGGTCACCAGGGCCACGCGCAAGCCACGGGTGGCCAGCATCATGACCACTTGCGCGGTGTGGGTCAGTTCGGCGAGGAACTCGGTATGCCCGGAGAAGGCGATACCGCTTTCGTTGATCACGCCCTTGTGTACAGGGGCGGTGATCATTCCGGCGAAATGCCCGTCCAGACAGCCTTGCCCGGCACGGGTCAGGGTTTCCAGCACGAACGCCGCATTGGCCTTGTCGAGCAGGCCAGGCACTACCGGGGCCGCCAGGGGGGTATCCCAGACGTACAGGCTACCCGCTGGCGCCGGCTGCTCGGGCCATTGGCCTGGCGCTACCGGCAGCAGGTTGACGGCCAGCCCCAGCTGCGTGGCCCGCTCGGCGAGCAGGTCACGGCTGGTAATGGCGATCAGGGGGTGGGGCTGGGCGTCTGCGGCGAGCAACAGGCACAGGTCGGGGCCTATGCCGGCCGGCTCGCCGGGGGTGACGGCGAAGCGCAGGGGCTTCACTGGGCGGCCTGGTCGGTGCCAGGCAGCTTGATTTCAACGTAGGCCTCGTCGCGGATCTGGCGCAGCCAGGTCTGCAGCTCTTCGTCGTACTTGCGGTTGCGCAGTACGCTCATGGCCTGCTGTTCACGCGCCTGCTCGGTGCTGTCAGTGGCGCGGCGGCCCAGCACTTCCAGAACATGCCAGCCGTACTGGGTCTTGAACGGACGGGTGACTTCGCCTTGGGCGGCGTTGGCCATCTGCTCGCGGAACTCCGGTACCAGGCTGTTCGGGTCAACCCAGTTGAGGTCGCCGCCGTTGAGCGCCGAACCCGGGTCTTCCGAGAAGCTCTTGGCCAGTTCGCCGAAGTCTTCGCCGTTCTTGATGCGCTCGTACAGGCGCTCGGCCAGTTGCTCGGTGGCCGCTTCGCTGCGAATTTCGCTTGGCTTGATCAGGATGTGGCGCACGTGCACTTCGTCACGCAGCACGTTCTCGCTGCCACCGCGCTTTTCCTCGAGCTTGAGGATGATGAAACCGTTGGGGATGCGAATGGGCTGAGTGATGTCGCCTACCGCCATGCTGCTGAGCATCTTGGCGAAGTCTGGCGGCAGTTGGCCGGCTTTACGCCAGCCCATCTCACCGCCTTCCAGGGCGTTTTCGCTGGCGGAGCGGGCAATGGCCATCTGGCCGAAGTCCGCGCCCTGCTTGAGCTGCTGGTACACATCGCCAACCTGGCGTGCGGCGGCCTGGATGGCTTCCGAGTTGGCTGCTTCCGGGGTCGGGATCAGGATGTTGGCCAGGCGGTACTCTTCCGACATCTGCATCTTGCCAAGGTCGGAGTTGAGGAAGTTCTTCACTTCCTGCTCGGACACCTGGATACGCTCTGCCACGCGGCGCTGGCGCACGCGGCTGATGATCATTTCGCGCTTGACCTGCTCGCGGGCGTCGTCGAACGACAGGCCGTCACGGGCCAGGGCGGCGCGGAACTGGTCCAGCGACATGCCGTTGCGCTGGGCAATGGTGCCGATGGCCTGATTCAGCTCTTCGTCGGTGATGCGGATGCCGGAGCGCTCGCCGATCTGCAGTTGCAGGTTCTCGACGATCAGGCGTTCCAGCACCTGCTGGTCCAGCGCGCCGGCAGGCGGCATGCCGCCGCCGCGCTTGGCGATGGTTTGCTGGACCTCGCGGACACGCTGGTCCAGCTGGCTTTGCATGACCACGTCGTTGTCGACGATGGCTACCACGCGATCAAGAGGTTGTACCGCGGCATGCACCGCGCCACTCAGCAATGCAACGCCCAGCAACGCTGGGCGCAGTCGATCAATAAGCTTGGTCTTCACGTTCACGGTAACCTTGAATGCCTTGGTCGAGGAAAGATTCGACCTTGTTGCCGACTACACCACCGAGGCCTTTCAGGACGATCTGAAGGAAGATGCCGTGGTCGCCCTTTTCGTTTGCCGGGAGGGCTTGGCTGAAGTCGTCGTAATCGATCCAGTAGCGGTTGATCAGGCGCAGCTTCCAGCAGCAGTTGTCGTACTCGAAACCACCCATGGCTTCCAGGGTGCGGTTGCGGTTGTAGTCATGCTGCCAGCGAGCGATGACGCTCCACTGCGGAACGATCGGCCAGATGACCGAGAAGTCATGCTGCTGGATCTTGTAGTAGTCCTTGATGTAGTTCTCATTGCCTGGAACGCCGTAGTCGCCACCGCCCACTTTCCAGGTACCGGTCGTGGAATCGTAGGAGATGGTGTCGTTACGGTAGCGATAACCGAGGTTGACCACTTTGTTCGGGTTGTCTTCAGGCTGGTAGTGGAACATCGCGCTGCCCGAGCGGGTGCTGCGGCTGTCCGGGTCCCAGTTGAAGTCCGAATTGAAGCGCCAGTCGCGGTTGAAGTAGTAGTTGTATACCAGCGCGTATGGCGACACATCGGACTGCGAGTCGCTGCGGGTGCGATAATCGATACCTGGGAGCTGAACTTTGCGGTCCTTGAAGTAGAAGGCTTGGCCGATGCTGAAGTTCTGGCGCTCGAAGCCGCTTTCTTCGATCCAGCGGGTAGTCACGCCCAGCGACAGTTTGTTCTCGTCGCCGATACGGTCGGTGCCGCTGAAGCGGTTGTCGCGGAACAGCGAGTCGTAGCTGAACAGGGTCTCACCCGAGTCGAACAGCGGGATGTCTCTCTGATCCTTGTACGGGACATAGAGGTAGTACAGGCGCGGTTCGAGGGTTTGCTTGTAGTTGGTGCCGAACAACGACGTATTGCGGTCGAAGTAGAGCCCGCTGTCCACGCTGAAGATCGGTACGTCGCGGTTCAGCGAGCTGTTGTAGCTGCCGTACGCTGGGTTGGCCGATTGCGCGATAGCCTGCGTTTTACCTTGGCTGTCCAGGTCCAGATCGTAGTGGGTATATGCGTACTTCAGCTTGGGAGTCAGGAAGCCGTAGCTGGCTTCCATCGGCAGGCTGATCGACGGCGCAACGTTGAAGCGGTTGCCGTTGGCGCGGGCAATACCGGAAACGTTCTGATCCAGCCGGCGACCGCCTAGCACTTCTCCTGTGACCGGATCCGTGACGACACCTGCGGTTCTGTCTGGCAGACCGTCTTCGTTGAAGACCAGGTCGTTTTTCAGGTCACGATCAAAGCGAACAGCTTCGGTTTCATAGCTAAGGTTCAGCCCACCCGGCTCAAACGGCAGCTTACCGTTGAAGGTAATCTGCGGCAGACGATCATACGGCGTGATCTTCGAGATGGTCGCCATCTCGTAGGCATGCACATTCAACCGCGCGGTGTAGTTGTCACCACGGTAGGTCAGTGCACCCTGCTGGTTCAGCAAGTCCTGGGTTTCAATACCGATCTGGTCGGACTCCAGGTCCTGGAAGTAGAACGGGTCGCTGATGTCGGTGTAGTCCACCTCGGCCATCAGGCGCTCGTCCAGCCCGCCCTTGTGCTGCCAGTTGACCATCCAGCGCTGTTCTTTGTAGTCAGTCTGGTCTTTGCGGTCGTCGTTCTTGTCGTTGAGGTACGCGCCACCGAACTGGCCTTCGCTGGAAGGCGTCAGGTAGCGGAACTCGCCTTCCATCAGCAGGCCGCGCTTGGTCATGTAGCGCGGGTACAACGTGGCGTCGTAGTTCGGCGCCAGGTTGAAGTAGTACGGCGTGACCAGCATGAAGCCGGTGTCGCTGGTGCTGCTGAACGATGGCGGCAGGAAACCGGACTGGCGACGGTCGTCGATCGGGAAGTAGATGTACGGTGTGTAGAACACCGGGAAATCCTTGACCCGCAGCGTAACGTTGGTCGCGGTACCGAAACCGGTGGCCGGGTTCAGGGTGATGTTGTTGCCCTTCAACTGCCAGGCGTTGCTGCCCGGTTCGCAGGTGGTGTACGTACCGTCCTTGAGGCGGATGATGGCGTTTTCGCCACGCTTGGCGTACAGGGCACTGCCGCGGATGTGCGACTTGTGCATCACGTATTCGGCGTTGTCGACCTGGGCTTCACCCGTGTCGAGCTGGATCTGTGCCTCGTCACCGACCACCAGCGAACCGTTGTCACGGATCCTGACGTTGCCTTTGAGCTCGCCACGGTTTTCGGTCTGGTAGAGGTTGGCCTCGTCGGCCTCGGCCTGCATGCTGCCCTGGCGCATCACCACGTCACCGGCGAGAGTAGCGATCTGCTGCTCCTGCTGGTACTTGGACACCTTGGCGTTGATGTAGGTCGGCGACTCGTCCTTAGGCGTGGTATCGGCCATGCCTGGGCGGGTTGGCTCGATGTACGCGCCACCGCAGTACGGGCCGGTTTCGGCCAGCTGCGCGGCAGTGAGTTTTTCTCGCGGTACCCAGTCCAGGTGGCTGTAGTCTTCGCTACGCGACTTCAGGGCACGGCCCTTGGCCTCGGTGACCAGCACCGGCCGGTCCGCAGTTTCGCCTTCGCTCGCGGCTTCGGTGCCGGTGCTGACGGCAGCACCCTCGTGCACCGGGCGCGGCGGCAGGTTGTTGACTGGGGTCTTGGGCTTGCAGTCCCAACCACCGGAGGCGGACACTTGGCAGTCGAACTGTTCGGCTGCCACCACGTATGACGTGGCCAGAGGTTGCAGGGCCAGCAGACCGCCGGTTACCAGCAACGGAAACTTTCTACGAAACGCGGGGGATTTCAATGCCATCTTATTAGTCCGGGCTTCCTGCGTGCCATCTGCCCGCGTGTGGGGCCGCACGCCTCTCGATGGTCTGAAAAAGATGCTGGATAATAAAGCATGACCCGCTTGACGGCTAGGGCCGTCGGAGACCCTTGTAATGCCTGAACACGATGTACGCCTGCAACAACTGACGGTCTGGCTCGATGAGCAGCTCAATGATCTTTTCCGGAAAAACGCCTGGGGCGATGTGCCCGCAGGCAACCTGACCGCGGCCAGCAGCGACGCCAGCTTCCGCCGTTATTTCCGCTGGCAGGGCGCCGGCCACAGCTTCGTGATCATGGATGCGCCACCGCCGCAGGAAAACTGCCGACCGTTCGTCGCCATCGACCACCTGCTGGCCAGTGCCGACGTGCACGTACCGCAGATCCACGCCCAGGACCTGGAGCGCGGCTTCCTGCTGCTGGGTGACCTGGGCCACCAGACATACCTTGACATCATTGATGCCGACAACGCCGACGGCCTGTTCGCCGATGCCATCGACGCGCTGCTGGCGTTCCAGCGCCTGCCAATGGACGCGCCGCTGCCCAGCTACGACGATGCGTTGCTGCGGCGTGAAGTCGAGCTGTTCCCCGAATGGTACGTGGGGCGTGAACTTGGCGTTACCCTCAGCGAAACCCAGAAAGCCACCTGGCAGCGTATCAGCCAGTTGCTGATCGACAGCGCCCTGGCCCAGCCCAAGGTGCTGGTGCACCGCGACTACATGCCGCGCAACCTGATGCAGAGCACGCCCAACCCCGGCGTGCTGGATTTCCAGGATGCCGTGTACGGCCCCGTCACCTACGACATCACCTGTCTGTTCAAGGACGCCTTCCTCAGCTGGCCGCAGGCACGGGTCGAAGGCTGGCTGCGCGACTACTGGCAGAAGGCGCAGGCTGCCGGCATCCCGGTGCAGGCCGACTTCGAGGCGTTTCAGCGTGCCAGCGACCTGATGGGTGTGCAGCGCCACCTCAAGGTAATCGGCATCTTCGCCCGTATTTGCCACCGCGACGGCAAACCCCGTTACCTGGGCGACGTGCCGCGCTTCTTCGCCTATATAAAAGAAGTGATCAGCCGTCGGCCCGAATTGGCGGAGTTGGGTGAGCTGATTGCCGAGTTGCAGGCCGGAGCGCGTGCATGAAGGCAATGATCCTGGCAGCGGGTAAAGGCGAGCGCATGCGCCCGCTGACCCTGCACACCCCCAAACCACTGGTCGCTGTCGCCGGCCAACCATTGATCGAGTACCACCTGCGGGCCCTGGCTGCGGCGGGCGTCACCGAGGTGGTGATCAACCATGCCTGGCTCGGCCAGCAGATCGAAGACCACCTGGGGGATGGCAGCCGTTTCGGCCTGAGCATCCGCTATTCGCCCGAAGGTGAACCGCTGGAAACCGGCGGTGGCATCTTCAAGGCCCTGCCACTGCTTGGGGATGCGCCGTTCCTGTTGGTGAACGGCGATATCTGGACCGACTATGATTTCGCGCGCCTGCAGGTCCCCCTGCAAGGCCTGGCTCACCTGGTGCTGGTCGACAACCCCGGCCATCATGGCCGCGGCGACTTCCGCCTGTTGGGCGAGCGAGTGGTCGATGGTGACGATGCGCCCGGTACGCTGACTTTCAGCGGCCTTTCGGTGCTGCACCCGGCGCTGTTCGAAGGCTGCCAGCCTGGCGCCTTCAAGCTGGCGCCGCTGCTGCGCCAGGCCATGGTGGCGGGCCAGGTCAGTGGCGAGCACTACCGTGGGCACTGGGTAGATGTCGGTACGCTCGAACGCCTGGCCGAGGCCGAGCGCCTGATCGGCGAGCGCGTCTGACATGTGGTGGCCAAGCACGGTGATTGGCGCCGGTGCCGGCTTTGCCGTTGCCAGCATCCCTGGAGCCCTGCTCGGCGCCTTGCTCGGGCAGGCCATGGACCGCCGCCTGCGTTTGCAAGGCTGGGAGGACATGCGCGAGCGCTTGGGCGGGCGTCCCGCCTTGCAGGACGACGAGTTGCTGTTCGTGATGCTCGGGCGTCTGGCCAAGAGCGATGGCCGGGTGGGAGAGCAGCATATCCAGCAGGCGCGCCAGGAAATGGCGCGCCTGGACCTGACCGAAGCGGCTCGGCTGCGCGCGATTGCCGCGTTCAATCGTGGCAAGTCGGGCAAGGACAGGCTGGGTGGGCACCTGCGGCGCATTCGCCAGCAGCCGCATGCGGCCGAAGGTACCCTGCGTGCCTGTTGGCGCATGGTCTGGGCCGACGGCAAGATGGGTAACAAGGAGCGTGAGCTGCTGCTGGACTGGGGGCAGAAACTGGGCCTGAGCCGGCGGCAGGTGCAGGCCATGTCGTTGGAATACGAGCCGCGCAGGGCAGCGGGGCCGGAAGGGGTGGCCATGACCTATGCGGCGGCGTTGCGCTTGCTGGCGGTCGAGGCAGACACCGATGGTGACAAGGTCAAGCAGGCATATCGTCGGCTGGTCAGCCGGCACCACCCGGACAAGCTGGCGGGCACTGGTGCCAGTGATGCGCAGGTGCGTGAAGCGACCGAGCGGACCCGGGAGTTGCATCAGGCTTACGCAATGATCCGTAAGCGGCGCGGCCTGTAAAAGCGGGGGCGCTTCGCACCCCTTTCGCGACACAAGGCCGCTCCCACAAGTACAGCGCAGCCCTCGGGTTTTGCGCGGCACCTGTGGGAGCGGCCTTGTGTCGCGAAAGGGCCGCAAAGCGGCCCCAGAATTCCTGGATCAACCCTGCGGGCTCATCCACCCCCGCACCCGGCGGAACAGTTGTTCCTGCTCGGCCGCCTTGTTCCCCGGCATGGCAATCAGCGACAACTGCCGGTATTGGCTGTCCTTCTGCCGCTTGCTGGCCTGCAGGCGCTGGGTGGCCGCATTGCGGTCACCGCTACGGGTGGCGAAGTAGATGTCGGCAGTCGGCACTCTCAAGGTCGGTGTCAGGCTTTCCAGGTCATGCTCCACCCGCGCTGGTGTCTGCGCGGCGACCATCACCAGTTTCTGCACCTGCGGTGGCTGTTTCTCGCTCAGGTAGCGGGCCGCCCAATACGCGCCGCTGCCATGGCCGATCAGCACGATGCTGCGGGTGTTGTGCTGTTGGGCAAAGGCCACCGCGGCATCCAGGCGGGCGAAAATGCGCTCGGCATCGGCCAGGTCGGTTTGTTCACTGGCCGGTTTGGCGTCAGTGCTCTGTGCGGTGTCGGCATCGGCCGCCGTAGCCTGGGCGACATTGGCATTGGCATCGGCCGGTGCGTCCTTGGCCGGGGCGCTTTCGCCCGTGTCTTGCTCCGGTTCGGCAGCCGGCTTGGCTTCGACCCGCGCCTGCGGGCTGTCGGCGAGCAGGTCGGGCAGGCTGATGCTCAGGCTGTGCCAGCCGATATCGGGGAATTTCTGCCGCAATGGGCCGACTGCATTCGGCCAGTCGGCTGTTTCGCCGGCACCTGGGACGATAATGACCGCCCCTTGCGGGTCGCTGTCGTTGGCAGGTTTCCACAGGGCCAGGAAGCTGTCCGCTCCGGCCTCCAGTGTCTGCTGCTCGGCCTTGGGCACCAGTCGCTCGAGCGCCTGGGCATCCTCTTGGCTGCGCTCCAGCAGCGGTGGGCGCGGGGCCTGGGCAGCGGGTGCCTCGGTGGTGGTGGATGGTTCTGCAGGATCGGCGGCCAGGGCGCCGAGTGGAAGGATCGAGGCCAGGCAGCACATTGCCAGCGTCGTGCGATAAAGTGTGGACATGAGTCAACCCGGGGCCAGAATGATACCGGCAGCCTAATAGTATTTGCCCGTGACGGCCATGCTGCAGGCCGCCTTTGCCAAGACGAGCGTGTAGATGAAGCGAGTGCGTCGCCTGTTGGTTATCGGCTGCTTGTGGCTGCCCTTGATTGCATTGGCCAGGCCCGATGCGGTGCCCCCGGCTGCCCTGGAGCCGGCCCAGCAGCAATGGCTGGAAACGCACCGCAGCCTGCGCGTCGGCCTGGTGTTACAGGCGCCCTACGCTCAGTTCGACCGGCGCCTGCAGCAACTGTACGGTGCCAACGTGGAACTGGTGAGCAGCCTGGCGCAGGTGCTGCGCCTGGACCTGACCTGGCGCAACTTCACCGACCAGGCCAGCCTTGAACATGCCCTGCAGGCCGGCGAAATCGATTTTGCCCCAGGCCTTACCCAGACTCCCACCAGCCTGCGCCTGTGGTTGTTCAGCGACCCTTACATGCGCGTGCCGCAACTGGTGGTGGGGCCGCGCACCGGGACCATGGCCGTAGAACTGGAAACGCTCGGGGCCGAGCAGCGGGTGGCGGTGCGCATGCCCAGCCAACTGGCGGACTACCTGCGCGGCAACTACAGCAATCTCAACCTGCAAGGGGTGCCCGGCGAGCGCGAGGCCCTGCAACTGGTGGTGGGCGGCCAGGCCAGTTTTGCAGTGCTGGATGAAGCCCAGCTCAGCCGCCTGTCGCGCGAAAGCGAGTTCGGCGAGCTGGCGGTGGTCGGCGATATCGGTCTGCCGCAACTATTGCGCATCGGTTCGCGGCGCGACTGGCCGCTGCTGGCCGATGTGCTCGAGCGTGGCCTGCAGGCGCTGCCGGCCAAGGAGCTGGAGCAACTGCACCAGCGTTGGCTGCAGCCAAAGTACCCACGTCTGAGTGAGTCGACTGGTTTCTGGCGGAACCTGGCCTTGCTGTCCAGCATGCTGTTGTTATGCGCGCTGGCCACCCTGGTGTGGCAGCGTCGGCAGCAGCGTCAGTTGGAGCGCAGCCTGCTGGCCACGCGAGAAAGCCTGGTGGAGCGGCAAGTGCGTGAAGAAGCGTTGCGCCTGAGCCAGTTCGCCATCGACCAGAGTACGGTGGGCATCCTCTGGGTCAACTGGGACAGCCACGTACGGTACGCCAACCATGCCGCCGAGCGCATGCTGGGCTATGACGAAGGCGCACTGCTGGAGCGGCCGCTGAGCGACTTTGAACCCAGCCTGAGCATGGACCGCTGGCTGGAGCTGTGGAAGGGCGCGCGTGCCGGGGCTGGCGGTGTTGGCCAGTTCGAGACGCAGTGCCAGCGGGCTGACCACAGCCTGTTGCCGGTCGAGCTGTCGCTGAGTTTTCTGCGCTTTCGTGACTCCGAGTACCTGGTGGTCTACCTCGCCGATGTTACCGAGCGCCACCGCGCCCTGGCGGCCCTGCGCGAAAGCGAGGCGCGGCTCAAGGGGATTGCCGGCAACGTGCCGGGGCTGGTGTTTCGCCTGGAGCGTGACCCGGCGGAGGGCGACCTGGAGTTCCCCTATATCAGCGAGGGTAGCGAGGCGCTGGTGGGCTATACGCCCAGCGAAATTCAGCACCCGCAGATGGGCCTGCGCAACCTGGTGCACCCCGAGGACCGCGCCGATTACCACCGGGTGCAAGACCTGGCCCTGGCCAGCGACCAGGACTGGTCCTGGCAGGGGCGCATCCTCACCCGTCAGGGTGAACAGCGCTGGGCCGACATCAAAGCCAGTACCCGGCGCCTGGGCAACGGCCAGGTGGTGTGGGACGGCGTAGTGTGGGACATCACCCAGGGCAAGCGGGCCGAGTTGGAACTGGCCAGATCCCAGGAGCAGCTGCGCGAACTGTCGGCCCACCTGGAGAGTGTGCGGGAGGAAGAAAAGGCCCGCATCGCTCGGGAAGTACACGATGAACTGGGGCAGATGCTGACCGTGCTCAAGCTGGAGGTGTCGATGTGCGAGTTGGCCTTTGCCGAGCTGGACCCGGGCCTGAACGAGCGCCTGGCCAGCATGAAGCGCCTGATCGCCCAGCTGTTCCAGCTGGTGCGCGACGTGGCCACTGCCTTGCGCCCGCCGATTCTCGATGCCGGCATTGCTTCGGCGATTGAGTGGCAGGCGCGGCGCTTTGAAGCACGCACGCAAATCCCCTGCCTGGTACAAGTACCGGATAATCTGCCAGCATTGAGCGATGCCAAGGCTACCGGGCTGTTCCGTATCCTCCAGGAGGCGCTGACCAACGTGATGCGACATGCCCAGGCGCACAGCGTGGAGATCGAGCTGGTGCGTGAGCACGGGCAATTGCGCATGACCGTCAGCGATGACGGCCAGGGTTTTTGCCGCGATCAGCCCCGGCCCACCTCGTTCGGCCTGGTAGGGGTGCGTGAGCGGGTGCTGATGCTGGGCGGCAGCATGGCGCTGGACAGCGAACCGGGCGAAGGCACCAGCCTGAGCGTAGCCATACCGTTGGAGTAGGAGAGCGATCGTGATTCGAGTGCTGGTGGCCGAAGACCACACCATTGTCCGTGAAGGTATCAAGCAGTTGATTGGCCTGGCCAAGGACATGCAGGTAGCGGGGGAAGCCGGTAATGGCGAGCAGTTGCTGGAAACCCTGCGCCACACGCCGTGCGAGGTGGTATTGCTGGATATCTCGATGCCGGGCGTGAATGGCCTGGAGGCGATACCGCGGATCCGCGCGTTGCACGACGCCCCCGCGATCCTGATGCTGTCTATGCATGATGAAGCGCAGATGGCGGCACGGGCACTGAAGGCCGGGGCGGCGGGCTATGCAACCAAGGACAGCGACCCGGCGCTGTTGCTGACCGCGATTCGGCGGGTTGCCGCTGGCGGGCGCTATATCGACCCGGCGCTGGCCGACCGCATGGTTTTCGAAGTGGGCCTGACCGAGTCGCGGCCGTTGCACACCCTGCTGTCGGAGCGGGAGTTTTCGGTGTTCGAGCGCCTGGCCCAGGGCGCCAACGTCAACGACATCGCCCAGCAGCTGGCACTGTCGAGCAAGACCATCAGCACCCACAAGGCGCGCCTGATGCAGAAGCTGAAAGTGAACTCGCTGGCGGAGCTGGTGAAGTACGCCATGGAGCACAAGCTGGTCTGATTGCGACATGCACTTCCTGACGCCTGTAGCGAGTCCCTGTGGGAGCGGGTTTACCCGCGAAAGGGCCTGACCTGCCATCTGCGGTGCCTGGGTCGGCCTCTTCGCGGGTGAACCCGCTCCCACAGCGGGCGCCGGAGGGCTGAGGGGAGCATTCCAAACCCGCCATCCTTGTAGGGGAATCCCTACAAAAAATCTTCCATCCGGATGATGGCATTCTCTCAGCCCCCCCGATTTTCCGGCGCTTGCCGCTTGTCTAGTCTTTGCCTACGCAGTCATCCAACAAGAAGGTGCAGGCATGAGCGAGGCGAAGTCGAACGCTGCAACCAGCGAAACGCTGGTCAGCTTCCGTGGTGTGCAGAAGAGCTACGACGGCGAGTCGCTGATCGTCAAAAACCTCAACCTTGATATTCGCAAGGGTGAATTCCTTACCCTGCTTGGTCCGTCCGGTTCGGGCAAGACCACCAGCCTGATGATGCTGGCCGGCTTCGAAACCCCCACCGCCGGTGAAATCCAGCTGGCCGGGCGTTCGATCAACAACGTGCCGCCGCACAAACGCGACATCGGCATGGTGTTCCAGAACTACGCGCTGTTCCCGCACATGACCGTGGCCGAGAACCTGGCCTTCCCCCTGACCGTGCGCAACCTGAGCAAGACCGACATCAGCGAGCGGGTCAAGCGGGTGCTGAACATGGTCCAGCTTGACGCCTTCGCCAAGCGCTACCCTGGCCAGCTGTCCGGCGGCCAGCAGCAGCGCGTGGCCCTGGCCCGGGCGTTGGTGTTCGAGCCGCAGCTGGTGCTGATGGACGAACCGCTGGGCGCCCTCGACAAGCAGTTGCGTGAACACATGCAAATGGAGATCAAGCACATCCACCAGCGCCTCGGCGTCACCGTGGTGTACGTGACCCACGACCAGGGCGAAGCATTGACCATGTCCGACCGTGTGGCAGTGTTCCACCAGGGCGAAATCCAGCAGATCGCCGACCCGCGCACGCTGTACGAAGAACCCTGCAACACCTTCGTCGCCAACTTCATCGGCGAGAACAACCGCATCAACGGCACGCTGCTGGGCAGTGATGGCAAACGCTGCCAGGTGCAGTTGCCACGTGGCGAGCGGGTCGAGGCGCTGGCGGTAAATGTCGGCCAGGCCGGCGAGCCGGTGACCCTGTCGATTCGCCCGGAGCGCGTGCGGCTGAACGGCCACAGCGAAAGCTGCGTCAACCGCTTCTCGGGCCGGGTGGCTGAATTCATTTACCTGGGCGACCACGTGCGGGTGCGCCTGGAAGTTTGCGGCAAGGGCGACTTCTTCGTGAAACAGCCGATTGCCGAGCTCGACCCGGCCCTGGCCGTGGGCGATGTGGTACCGCTGGGCTGGGAGGTGGAGCACGCCCGCGCGCTCGATCCGATTGCCGAAGCCCATTGATGGTTTGCTTCACCAACCCTGTACTGTGGAGAGAATAATAATGCGCAAGCAGTTGAAACTGACCGCCCTGGCCCTGGGGCTGTTCGCCGCTGGCCAGGCCATGGCCGCAGACCTCACCGTGGTCTCGTTCGGCGGCGCCAACAAGGCGGCCCAGGTCAAGGCGTTCTACGAGCCGTGGGAGAAGGCCGGCAAAGGCAAGATCGTCGCTGGCGAGTACAACGGCGAAATGGCCAAGGTCAAAGCCATGGTCGACACCAAGAGCGTGTCGTGGAACCTGGTGGAAGTGGAGTCGCCAGAGCTGGCCCGCGGCTGTGACGAGGGCATGTTCGAAGAGCTCGACCCGGCTCTGTTCGGCAACGAGGGTGACTACGTGCCGGGCGCCATCCAGCCCTGCGGTGTGGGCTTCTTCGTGTGGTCCACGGTACTGGCCTACAACGCCGACAAGCTGAAGACCGCACCGACCAGCTGGGCCGATTTCTGGGACACCAAGAAATTCCCGGGCAAGCGCGGCCTGCGCAAGGGTGCCAAATACACCCTGGAATTCGCCCTGATGGCCGACGGGGTGGCGCCGAAGGACGTGTACCAGGTGCTGGGTACCAAAGAGGGCGTGGACCGCGCCTTCAAGAAGCTCGACGAACTCAAGCCAAGCATCCAGTGGTGGGAAGCCGGCGCCCAGCCGCCGCAGTACCTGGCCTCGGGTGACGTGGTCATGAGCTCGGCCTACAACGGCCGCATCGCTGCGGTGCAGAAAGAGAGCAACCTCAAGGTGGTGTGGAACGGCGGCATCTACGACTTCGACGCCTGGGCCATTCCAAAAGGTGCCAAGGATGTCGAGGAAGCGAAGAAATTCATCGCCTTCAGCGTGCAGCCCGAGCAGCAGAAGACCTACTCCGAGAACATCGCCTACGGCCCGGCCAATTCCAAGGCCGTGAGCCTGCTGTCGGACGCGGTGAAGAAGGATATGCCGACCACGCCTGAAAACATCGCCAACCAGGTGCAGATCGACGTCGCCTTCTGGGCCGATAACAGCGAGCAGCTGGAGCAACGCTTCAACGCCTGGGCGGCGAAGAAGTAAACGTCCAGTGCAGGGGGCCGCAAAGCGGCCCCATTTTCAGTTCGTATCGCGGAGTTCGCCATGGCCATTGCAGTGCCCCTCAAAGAAGGCGCAGGTCCAAGTCTCAAGCAGCGCCTCAAGCATGCCGAGCGGGTCAACCGCTGGAAAGCGCAGGCATTGATCGCGCCGCTGGCGCTGTTTCTCCTGCTGGTGTTCCTGGTGCCGATCGCAGCCCTGCTGTACAAGAGCGTCGGTAACCCGGAGGTGGTAGGCGGCCTGCCGCGCACCGTGGGCGTCATCACCCAGTGGGATGGCAAGAGCCTGCCGGGTGAGGACGTGTACAAGGCGTTGAGCCAGGACCTGGCCGAATCGCGCAAGAACCAGACCCTGGGCGACCTGTCCAAACGCCTGAACATGGAGCTGGCCGGCTATCGTAGCCTGTTGGCCAAGACCGCGCGGGCGCTGCCGTTCAAGAGCGAACCTGCTTCCTATAAAGATGCCTTGCAGGCCCTCGACGAGCGTTGGGGCGACCCGGCCTACTGGCAGGCGATCCGTCGCAACACCAGCACGGTCACCTCGTTCTACCTGTTGGCTTCGCTCGACCACCGTATCGATGACCTTGGCGAACTGGCCAAGGCCACCCCGGACCAGGCCATTTACCTGGACATCTTCGCCCGCACCCTGTGGATGGGTGTGGTGATTACCGCCATTTGCCTGGTGCTGGCCTATCCGCTGGCCTACCTGTTGGCCAACCTGCCGACTCGGCAGAGCAACCTGCTGATGATCCTGGTGCTGTTGCCGTTCTGGACCTCGATCCTGGTGCGGGTGGCGGCGTGGATCGTGCTGCTGCAGTCGGGTGGCCTGATCAACAGCGCGCTGATGGCCATGGGCATCATCGACCAGCCGCTGGAACTGGTGTTCAACCGTACCGGCGTGTACATCTCGATGGTGCACATCCTGCTGCCGTTCATGATCCTGCCGCTGTACAGCGTGATGAAGGGCATTTCGCCCAGCTACATGCGCGCGGCGATCTCGCTGGGCTGCCACCCGTTCGCCAGCTTCTGGCGGGTCTACTTCCCGCAGACCTACGCCGGCGTTGGCGCCGGTTGCCTGCTGGTGTTCATCCTGGCCATCGGCTACTACATCACCCCGGCACTGCTGGGCAGCCCGAACGACCAGATGGTCAGCTACTTCGTGGCCTTCTATACCAACACCAGCATCAACTGGGGCATGGCCACCGCGCTGGGTGGGCTGTTGCTGCTGGCGACCGTGCTGTTGTACCTGATCTATAGCTGGCTGGTCGGTGCCAGCCGCCTGCGCCTGAGCTGAGGAGCCTTGTCATGCTGAGCCCTTACATGTCGCCCGTGGAGCGGGTGTGGTTCTACAGCCTGCGCATTCTTTGCGGCTTGATCTTGCTGTTCCTCATACTGCCGGTTCTGGTGATCGTGCCGCTATCGTTCAACAGTGGCAGTTTCCTGGTGTACCCGCTGCAGGGCTTCTCGCTGCAGTGGTACCAGGACTTCTTCGGCTCGGCCGAGTGGATGCGGGCCTTGAAGAACAGCATCATCGTCGCTCCGGCGGCCACGGTGCTGGCCATGGTGTTCGGCACCCTGGCGGCCATCGGCCTGACCCGTGGCGACTTCCCGGGCAAGTCGCTGGTGATGGCGCTGGTAATTTCGCCGATGGTGGTGCCGGTGGTGATCATCGGTGTGGCCAGCTACCTGTTCTTCGCCCCGCTGGGCATGGGCAACAGCTTCACCTCGCTGATCCTGGTACATGCGGTACTGGGTGTGCCGTTCGTCATCATTACCGTGTCGGCGACCTTGCAGGGTTTCAACTACAACCTGGTGCGCGCGGCAGCCAGCCTGGGTGCCTCTCCACTGCTGACTTTCCGCCGGGTGACCCTGCCGCTGATCGCGCCTGGGGTGATTTCGGGGGCATTGTTCGCCTTTGCCACGTCGTTTGACGAAGTAGTGGTGACCCTGTTCCTGGCCGGGCCGGAGCAGGCGACCCTGCCGCGGCAGATGTTCAGTGGTATTCGCGAGAACCTGAGCCCGACCATTGCCGCGGCGGCGACCTTGCTGATTGCCTTCTCGGTGGTGCTGCTGCTGACCCTGGAGTGGTTGCGTGGGCGTAGCGAGAAGCTGAGAACCCAGCAGCCTGGTTGAAGGTATGTTGCCTGTGCTCGCCTCTTCGCGGCTAAAGCCGCTCCCACAGGGTTTGTGCACCTGTGGGAGCGGCTTTAGCCGCGAAGAGGCCAGTACAGGTTGATGCTAATCAGCCTTCATCCGCTTCCCTGGGTTACAATGCGCGCCACCGTGATTCTGCCAACAGGTGCGCCATGCAGCCCTACGCTATTGCCCCCTCCATTCTCTCCGCCGATTTCGCCCGTCTGGGCGAGGACGTCGACAAGGTATTGGCCGCGGGTGCCGACATCGTCCACTTCGATGTCATGGACAACCACTACGTGCCCAACCTGACCATCGGTCCGATGGTCTGCACCGCCCTGCGCAAGTACGGCGTCACCGCTCCGATCGACGTGCACCTGATGGTCAGCCCTGTCGACCGCATCATCGGCGACTTCATCGAAGCTGGCGCTACCTACATCACCTTCCACCCAGAAGCTTCGCAGCACATTGACCGTTCGCTGCAACTGATCAAGGACGGTGGCTGCAAGGCCGGCCTGGTGTTCAACCCGGCCACCAGCCTGGATGCCCTGAAGTACGTGATGGACAAGGTCGACATGGTGCTGCTGATGAGCGTCAACCCAGGTTTCGGCGGGCAGAAGTTCATCCCTGGTACCCTCGACAAGCTGCGCGAGGCGCGTGCGCTGATCGATGCCAGTGGCCGTGATATCCGCCTGGAAATCGACGGTGGCGTCAACGTCAATAACATCCGCGAGATCGCTGCCGCTGGCGCCGACACCTTCGTGGCCGGCTCGGCGATCTTCAACGCCCCGGACTACCAGGAAGTCATCGCCAGGATGCGCGCCGAACTGGCTCAGGCCCGGCCATGAGCGGCTTCGAGCAGCTGTTCCCGGGGACGCTGCCCAGGCTGGTGATGTTCGATCTGGACGGTACCCTGATCGATTCCGTACCAGACCTGGCCGCCGCCGTGGACCGCATGCTGCTCGAACTGGGGCGCCCGCCTGCAGGTCTGGAGGCGGTGCGCCATTGGGTGGGCAACGGCGCCCAGGTGTTGGTGCGTCGGGCGCTGGCCGGTGGTATCGACCACGCCGCGGTGGACGATGTGCTGGCTGCCCAGGCGCTGGCATTGTTCATGGATGCCTATGCCGAAAGCCACGAACTGACCGTGGTCTACCCCGGTGTGCAGGACACCCTGCGCTGGCTGCGCAAGCAGGGCGTGGAGATGGCGCTGATCACCAACAAGCCCGAGCGCTTCGTTGGCCCATTGCTCGACCAGATGAAGATCGGCAACTACTTCCGCTGGATCATCGGCGGCGACACCCTGCCACAGAAAAAGCCCGACCCGGCGGCGCTGCTGTTCGTCATGCAGATGGCCGGCGTTACCCCGCAACAGTCGCTGTTCGTCGGCGATTCGCGCAGTGACGTGCTGGCGGCCAAGGCGGCTGGCGTGCAGTGCGTGGGGCTGACCTACGGTTACAACCATGGCCGGCCGATCCACGACGAATCCCCCAGTCTGGTGATTGACGACCTGCGCGCATTGTTGCCCGGTTGCGCAGACCCGGCCACTGGGATAACGTTGGCGGACCTTCAAGCCTCACAAGACAGAGAGTCCACCGTGGCGGTTACTGGCAAATTCTGGATGAAAGTCATCAAGGCCCTGGCCCGTTGGCGTTGGCGCGCCTGACTTTAGCCTGCCGGCGCGTGCCGGCCCGTCCGTTTGCCTGACCTATTGCTGCTTGCCACGAGGCTACCCATGATCCGCGAAGAATTCCTGCGCCTGGCCGCTGCCGGCTACAACCGCATTCCCCTGGCCTGCGAGACCCTGGCCGACTTCGATACGCCCCTCTCTATCTACCTGAAACTGGCCGACCAGCCCAACTCGTACCTGCTCGAATCGGTGCAGGGCGGCGAGAAATGGGGCCGTTACTCCATGATCGGCTTGCCGTCGCGCACCGTGATGCGTGTGCACGGTTACCACGTCAGCATCCTGCAGGATGGGGTGGAGGTGGAAAGCCACGATGTCGAAGACCCGCTGGCCTTCGTCGAAACCTTCAAGGACCGTTACAAGGTTGCCGATATCCCCGGCCTGCCGCGCTTCAACGGCGGCCTGGTCGGCTACTTCGGCTACGATTGCGTGCGCTATGTGGAGAAGCGCCTGGGCGCCTGCCCCAACCCGGACCCGCTGGGCGTGCCGGACATCCTGTTGATGGTGTCCGATGCAGTGGTGGTGTTCGACAACCTGGCGGGCAAGATGCACGCGATCGTGCTGGTCGACCCGACTGAAGAGCAGGCTTTCGAACACGGCCAGGCACGCCTGCAAGGCCTGCTGGAAACCCTGCGTCAGCCGATCACCCCACGCCGTGGCCTGGAGCTGGGTGGCCCGCAGGCTGCCGAGCCGGAATTCCGCTCCAGCTATACCCGCGAGGATTACGAGAACGCCGTCGGACGCATCAAGGAATACATCCTGGCCGGTGACTGCATGCAGGTGGTGCCGTCGCAGCGCATGTCGATCGACTTCAAGGCTGCGCCAATCGACCTGTACCGCGCTCTGCGCTGCTTCAACCCGACGCCGTACATGTACTTCTTCAACTTTGGCGACTTCCATGTGGTCGGCAGCTCGCCCGAGGTGCTGGTACGCGTCGAGGACAACCTGGTCACCGTGCGCCCGATTGCCGGCACCCGCCCGCGTGGAGCTAGCGAGGAGGCCGACCGCGCGCTGGAAGACGACCTGCTGTCGGACGACAAGGAAATTGCCGAACACCTGATGTTGATCGACCTGGGCCGTAACGACGTCGGTCGCGTGTCCTCGACTGGCAGCGTGCGCCTGACCGAGAAGATGGTGATCGAGCGCTATTCCAATGTGATGCACATTGTGTCCAACGTCACTGGCCAGCTGCGCGAAGGGCTGACGGCGATGGACGCATTGCGGGCGATCCTGCCGGCCGGTACGCTTTCGGGGGCGCCGAAGATTCGTGCGATGGAGATCATCGATGAGCTGGAGCCGGTCAAGCGTGGGGTTTACGGTGGGGCGGTCGGTTACTTTGCCTGGAATGGCAACATGGATACCGCCATTGCCATCCGTACCGCGGTAATCAAGGACGGTGAGCTGCATGTGCAGGCCGGTGGCGGCATCGTTGCCGACTCGGTGCCGGCGCTGGAGTGGGAAGAAACCATCAACAAGCGCCGGGCGATGTTCCGCGCGGTGGCGCTGGCTGAGCAGACTTCGGCCAAATAAATTGATAGGGGCCGCAGAGCGGCCCCATCAGTTCAGAAGTCGACGCTGACGCCCAAACTCACCCCCTGCTGGGTCAACTTATCACTCTTGCGCCAGTTGTAGTTGCCGCGCAAATGCACCCCCGCCACCACTTCATGGCTCACCCCCAGGCTCGCCCGGGTCAGGTCGCTGTGCGGCGTATACCCGGTCAGGGTGAAGTCGTTCGCTGGCAGGCTGGTCAGGTGCATCGTCACATCCTGCTGGTCATCCTCAAACTCATGTTCCTGTGCCACCTCGGCGACCAGCCGGGTACTCGGCAGTACCTGCACACTGCCCAGCAACCCCACGCCCAAACGGCGTGAGGTACGTTCCTGGTCATCGAAGCCCAGCGCCGTCGAACGCCCGCTCTTCTCGTCATAGCCATCCACCTTCACCCGTGCATAGTCGGCGCTGATGAACGGCGCCAGCTGCCAGCTGCTGCCCTCGGCCGCCAGGTTGTAGCCCAGCCGCCCTGACATCGCCCAGGCCTCGCCATCGGTGTCGCCCTTTTCGCTGCGGTCGTTCACGCCAAGAGCGAAGGTGCGCTTGAGGTCGCTGTAGTCCAGGTGCCCGGCGGTCAGCGCCGCGTCGGCCCACCAGCGGTCCTGGCGGTATTGGGCGAAGGCGCTGGCCAGGTAGCTATCCAGCTTGTAGTCCGAGTCCTGTTCGCCGGCTTCCAGCTTCTGCCGGTATACGCCGCCGGCCAGGCCCAGGCGCCAGGCATCGTTCAGGCGGTAGCTGCCGCCCAAGGTCAGGTTAAAGCCGCGGCCGTCCCCGCTGGCTGCGCTGCGCTGGCCGTCGAAGTCGAGGTCCTGGGCTCCAGTGGCGACGAAGGCCTGCCACTGGCCAACTGCCTGCCAGGGTGTCTGCCACTGGTTGCGCAATTCATCCTGGTGGGCGCGCAGGCTGGCGTGGGCCATTTCCGGCAGCAGGGTCAGTTCCCAAGGGGCAGCGATGATCGAATAGGCGTAGTCGGCAATCAGTTGCTGGCCGGCGATGGTCGGGTGCACCGAGTCGTTGAACAGCAGCTTGGTCGGATCTGGCGTGATGCCGTTGATGCCATATACCGGGTTTTCCAGGCAGCCTTCACCGCTGTAGCAGGTGCCGACCAGATTCTGGCCGGTGGCCAGGCCGAACTGGTCAGGGCTGGCCAGCGCTTCGCTCAGCAACACAGGGATGTTCAGCGGAATGATTTCGGCATCGATCTGCCCCAACTGGCTGAGCAGCGACTGGTTGAACGCACCGGACAGCAGCGACAACTGGTTCTGCCCCGGCGTGCCGCTGTAGTTCGGGGTCTGGCCGAGGTCGGGCAGCAGCCAGACCATGATGTAGCGGGCGCCACCTTGCTGCAGGGCCTTCGCGCTCTCGGCCAGGCGGGTGCCAGCGGCAACGGCATCGGCCGGGCTCTTGACCAGGCCTTGCAGGAAGTCGTTGCCGCCACCGGTCAGGTAGTACAACGCGTTGGGGTCGGCGCGCAGGCCGTTGGCCAGGTAGCCCGGTTTTTCTCGCAGTACCTGCCCGGCGCCGGGGCGCCCGGGTGGGATGACTGTCTTGGACGTAGTGGTGATCGAATCCAGGATCTGCTGGGTGGTATAGCCGCCAACGGCCCAGTTGTTGCCGTCGGGAACTCCCAGTGCCGGGTTGATGGGGGAGGTGGAAGGGCCCAGCGCTGTCGGGTCTACCCCTAGCCGTCCACCAAGGATCATCGGCGACACCGGCGCATAATTGCCATCGGCATCGCGGTTGGTAAAGCGCACTCCGCCAAACTGTCCCGCGTCGCTGAGGCTGTCGCCAAACACGATCATGCTGGAGTAGGGAGAGGGGGCGGCGAAGGCCTGGCTGCAGGCTAAGCCCAATGAGGCGAGGGTAAAGCGCAATAACGGTGCTTTTCGCATCTGGGAATATCCTTTTCTTTGTTTTTTATGAAGGACAACCCGATCGACCTTAGCAAATCGCAGGGCATCCCTCCCAAGTCCATTCGTTTCCCCGTGTTTACAGGCATATTGCGCCCGCCGCCCCGGTAGGCTACTGTGCCGTGACGTATGAGCGAGACCTATCCTGTGTTGATCGTCAGCAAACTCTTGATGCGCGTAATCAAGGCCCACGCCCGTTGGCGTTGGCGCGCCTGACTTTATCTTCTGCCGGCCCGTCCGGCCCGCCCCCGTTTGCCTTCCTGTCTACCGCACCTTGTGGCAAAGCCGCGCCTGTTGGCGGGTGCAGAAAGGTTCGAATTCTGAAGTCAGTAGATTCAAGAGGTTTAACCCGATGTTACTGATGATCGACAATTACGACTCATTCACTTACAACGTCGTTCAGTACCTTGGCGAGCTGGGTGCCGAGGTAAAGGTCATTCGCAATGACGAAATGACCATCTCCCAGATCGAAGCCCTCAACCCCGAGCGCATCGTCGTATCTCCAGGCCCGTGCACGCCGAGCGAGGCGGGCGTTTCCATCGAGGCCATCCTGCATTTTGCCGGCAAGCTGCCGATCCTCGGCGTATGCCTGGGCCATCAGTCCATCGGCCAGGCCTTTGGCGGCGATGTGGTACGTGCCCGTCAGGTAATGCACGGCAAGACCAGCCCGGTCCACCACCGCGACCTGGGTGTGTTCGCCGGCCTCAACAACCCGTTGACCGTGACCCGTTACCACTCGCTGGTGGTGAAGCGCGAAACCTTGCCCGAGTGCCTGGAAGTGACCGCCTGGACCGCTCATGCTGACGGTTCGGTCGACGAGATCATGGGCCTGCGCCACAAAACGCTGAATATCGAAGGGGTGCAGTTCCACCCCGAGTCGATCCTGACCGAACAGGGCCACGAACTGTTCGCCAACTTCCTCAAGCAGACCGGCGGCCGCCGCTAAGGATCGAACATGGATATCAAGAGCGCGTTGAGCCGTATCGTCGGCCAGCTTGACCTTTCTACCGAGGAAATGCGCGACGTCATGCGCCAGATCATGACCGGCCAGTGCAGCGAAGCGCAGATCGGCGCTTTCCTGATGGGCATGCGCATGAAGAGCGAAAGCATCGACGAGATCGTGGGTGCGGTGTCGGTGATGCGCGAGCTGGCCGAGAAGGTCGAACTGCAGAGCCTCGATGGCGTGGTCGATATCGTCGGTACCGGCGGTGATGGCGCCAACATCTTCAATGTGTCCACCGCCTCGTCGTTCGTCCTGGCGGCGGCGGGTTGCACCGTTGCCAAGCACGGCAACCGCGCGGTATCGGGCAAGAGCGGCAGTGCCGACCTGCTGGAAGCCGCTGGCATCTACCTGAACCTGACGCCCACCCAGGTGGCCCGCTGCATCGACAGCCTGGGCATCGGCTTCATGTTCGCGCAAAGCCATCATTCGGCCATGAAGCACGCTGCCGGCCCGCGTCGCGACCTGGGGCTGCGTACCCTGTTCAACATGCTCGGCCCGCTTACGAATCCGGCCGGGGTGAAGCATCAGGTGGTCGGTGTATTCGCCCAAGCCCTGTGCCGCCCGTTGGCGGAAGTACTGCAGCGCCTGGGCAGCAAGCACGTGCTGGTGGTGCACTCGAAGGACGGCCTGGACGAGTTCAGCCTGGCTGCGCCTACCTTCGTCGCCGAACTGAAGAATGGCGAAATCACCGAATACTGGGTAGAGCCGGAAGACCTCGGCATGAAGAGCCAGAGCCTGCACGGCCTGGCCGTCGAGAACCCGCAGGCGTCGCTGGAGCTGATCCGCGATGCGCTTGGCCGGCGCAAGACCGAAAACGGCCAGAAGGCCGCTGAGATGATCGTGCTCAATGCGGGCGCGGCGCTGTATGCCGCTGACCATGCCATGAGCCTGAAAGCCGGTGTGGAACTGGCCCACGACGTACTGCACACCGGGCTGGCCTGGGAGAAGCTGCAGGAGCTGGGTGCCTTTACTGCAGTATTCAAGGTGGAGAACGAAGCATGAGTGTGCCGACGGTGCTGGAAAGGATCATTGCCCGCAAGTTCCAGGAAGTGGCTGAGCGCAGCGCGCGCGTCAGCCTCGCCGAGCTGGAGGGCCTGGCCAAGGCCGCCGACGCCCCGCGTGGCTTTGCCAAGGCCCTGATCGAGCAAGCCGGGCGCAAGCAGCCGGCGGTAATTGCCGAAATCAAGAAGGCCTCGCCGAGCAAGGGGGTGATCCGCGAGCATTTCGTGCCGGCGGAAATCGCCGTCAGCTACGAGAAGGGTGGGGCGACTTGCCTGTCGGTGCTGACCGATGTGGATTACTTCCAGGGCGCCGACGAGTACCTGCAGCAGGCCCGTGCGGCGGTGTCGCTGCCGGTGATCCGCAAGGACTTCATGGTTGACCCGTACCAGATCGTCGAAGCCCGGGCCCTCGGCGCGGACTGTGTGCTGCTGATCGTGTCGGCGCTGGATGACGTGAAGATGGCCGAACTGGCGGCCACGGCCAAGGATGTCGGCCTCGACGTGCTGGTGGAAGTGCACGACGGCGATGAACTGGAGCGCGCGTTGAAAACCCTGGATACACCGCTGGTGGGGGTGAACAACCGCAACCTGCACACCTTCGAGGTCAGCCTGGAAACCACCCTCGACCTGCTGCCACGTATTCCGCGTGATCGCCTGGCGATCACCGAGAGCGGTATCTTGAACCGGGCCGATGTGGAGCTGATGGCGATCAACGAGGTCTACTCGTTCCTGGTCGGTGAGGCGTTCATGCGCGCCGAGCAGCCAGGGCTTGAGCTGCAGCGGTTGTTCTTCCCGGAGCAGGTGAAGAAGACTGTTCAGCAACTGGACTGATCGAAACGAAGCCGGCCTTAATGCCGGCTTTTTTGTAGGCCTGTATGGCCCTTTCGCGGCGGTCCGACACTTCGGTAAAACCCGCTCCCACAGGATGGTCACTGCCTTTGGGATCTGCGATATCCCTGTGGGAGCGGGTTCGCCCGCGAAGAGACCGGTGAAAACAACAACATAGGTGGATCAATGACCGATCAACCCCTGGCCCTGACCGTAGAACAAGGCCTGCACGCCGAACAGGAATTGCTGGCCGCCGTCTGCCGCGGCGAGCGCGACAGTGGCGTGCTGTTCTGGCGCCCGACCGACCACGCCCTGGTCATGCCCCGGCGCATGAGCCGTCTGGACAACTTCGAAGCCGCCTGCGCGGAGCTGGCGATTGCCGGCTGGCCGGTGCTGCTGCGCGAAACCGGTGGCGAGCCGGTGCCGCAGTCACACTCCACGGTGAACGTTGCCCTGGTCTATGTCGCCCCGCGCAGCGAAGGCGACCATGGCCGTATCGAAAACGCCTACGAGCGCCTGTGCCTGCCGCTATGCGATGTGCTGCGCGAGTGGGGCGGGGTGGCGTCGGTGGGCGAAATTGACGGTGCCTTCTGCGATGGCCGCTATAACGTCAACCTCAATGGTCGCAAACTGGTGGGCACCGCCCAGCGCTGGCGCCAGGGGCTGGGCGGCAAGCGCCCGGTGGTGCTGGTGCACGGTGCGCTGCTGCTGGACAACGAGCGTGAATCGATGGTGGCGGCGGTCAACCGTTTCAACGAGTGTTGCGAGCTGGAGCAGCGCTGCCGCGCCGATGCGCACATCGCCCTGCACGAAGTGGCGCCTGCGGCCCCATGGTTCGAGCGGCTTTCGCAGGCCTATGCCAAGGTACTGGCCGACCTGCCCAGGGACTAGCGGGTACCGTAGACCACCATGGTCTTGCCTTTGACCTGCACCAGGCTGCGTTCTTCAAGGTCTTTGAGGACGCGGCCGACCATTTCCCGCGAGCAACCGACGATGCGGCCGATTTCCTGACGGGTGATCTTGATCTGCATGCCATCGGGGTGGGTCATGGCGTCGGGTTGCTTGCACAGTTCCAACAGGCAACGGGCGACACGCCCGGTAACATCGAAGAACGCCAGGTCGCCGACCTTGCGCGTGGTGTTGCGCAGGCGCTGGGCCATCTGGCTGCCCAGGGCATAGAGGATTTCCGGGTCCTGGCGCGCCAGTTCGCGGAACTTCTCGTAGCTGATTTCGGCTACTTCGCATTCGGTCTTGGCACGCACCCAGGCACTGCGCTGTTGTTCACCCTCGACCGGTTCGAACAGGCCCAGCTCGCCGAAGAAGTCGCCATTATTGAGGTAGGCGATGATCATTTCATGGCCATCGTCGTCCTCGATGAGGATGGTGACCGACCCCTTGATGATGAACGACAGTGTCTCGGCCCGGTCGCCGGCGCAGATGATGTTGCTTTTGGCGGTATAGCGGCGGCGCTGGCAGTGCACAAGCAGCTTGTCGATGTTCTTGATCTTGGCGGGTAGTGCGGAGGCAATCATCACGAAATCCTGTTCGATACGACGCATAGGCCTTTTTATAGAGGTTGGCTGGCGATGGGCGCCAGTCATTTGGCGCCAGCTTATCAGACACTGCAGGATGTTTCGGTACTAAACCGACACGACTCGTACTTTTCCCACAGCTGCGCAAGGTCTAAGCTGACACCCTTTTTTGATAATCAGGAGTCCAGGTAGATGAAGGCACGTATCCAGTGGGCCGGTGAGGCGATGTTCCTCGGCGAATCGGGGAGCGGCCATGTCGTCGTGATGGACGGCCCGCCCGAGGCCGGCGGCCGTAACCTGGGCGTACGCCCGATGGAAATGCTGTTGCTGGGCCTCGGTGGCTGCAGCAGCTTTGACGTGGTCAGCATTCTGAAGAAGTCGCGCCAGGCGGTGGAAAGCTGCGAGGCGTTCCTGGAGGCCGAGCGTGCCAGCGAAGATCCGAAGGTGTTTACCAAGATCCACATGAACTTCGTGGTGAAGGGACGTGGGCTGAAAGAGGCCCAGGTCAAGCGTGCGGTGGAGCTGTCGGCGGAGAAGTATTGCTCGGCTTCGATCATGCTCGAGCGTGCCGGGGTTGAGATTACCCACGGGTACGAGATTGTAGAGTTGGGTCAAGGCTGACATTTTGGGGCCGCTCCACGCCCCATCGCGACACAAGGCCGCTCCTACAAGGGATCGCGTACCACCGTTAGGACCGGCCTTGTGTCGCGAAAGGGCCGCAAAGCGGCCCCGGCGATCTTCAGTCGCGCAGGGCCGGAAGGGTCGACCGCAACCATTGCGGCAATCCGTTTCTCAACGCTTGGCTCAGCCGCTCCCGCCGCTTCTGGTAAACCAGCCCCAGCCCGATAACCCCCAGTCCGATCAGGGTCACCACCACCGGGAACAGCAGCGAGTCGGCAAACACCTCGTATGACAGGTACCCCAGGTAAGCCGCCACCCCCAGCGCCCCAAACACCATGAACACAGGCCGGCGCAACAGCACCGCCATGCCCATCAGGGCAATATTGATCAGGCAGTACAGGGCCTTGCCCAGCTCGCTGCCGCTGTCCACCAGCGTCAGCCCGCCCCAGAATGCCGTCAGCCCGGCCAAATAACCCCAGTGGGCGTAGTCTTCGTGCGTGCGGCCGTCTACCCCGACGAACACCACCAGCAACCCCAGCCCGAACCATAACGAAACCTCGCGGCGTTGCTCCCAGCTGAATGGCGAGCCGAAGAACCATTCACTCAGGTCCATCGACATGAACCACAAGGCCACGGCAATCGGCATGACGATGAACGGGTAGGGGATCAGCCGCAGCATCAACAACCCGGCAAGCACCGTGGCTGCTTCCATTGCCAACCAGCCGCCCTGCACGTAGGTGTAGTACTGGTGATAGTTTGCCTGCGCATCATCCATCGGCCACCAGCCGGCCAGCCGTTCGATGGCGAACACCGCCAACGGCACGATGCTGACTGCCACCGCCGCCAGCACCCCGGCCGCGACGGGCTGTACGCGCCGTTGCAGGTTAACGGCGAACAGCGTGAGCAGCAGAATATAGAGGCTGGCGATGACCAGCAGCGCCCAATCGCCGATGCGCATCCAGGCTTCGGTGAGCAACCAGCCCATGGCAGCCATGATCAGCATGGCGCCGAAGTAGAAAGCGACATGGGCCAGCTGGAAACTGCCACGTTGTGCCGGTTGCTGGCGCAGGAAAGCCAGCAGGGCCTCGTCCTGGCCCGGCTGGAGAATGCCGGCTTGCACGGCGCGCGCCAGGTCCTTGGCGTCGAAACGGTCCGTCATGGTGATGCCTTCAGATACGGTAGGTGCTCTTGGTCATGACCTTGGCCAACAGGCTCATGCCAAAGCGAACAGGGGCGGGGAAGCGATAACCGCCGGCTTCCAGTGCGGAATCGGCGTGCTGTTCCTCATCGATGCGCATCTGCTCAAGGATGGCCCGGGACTTTTCGTCTTCCTGCGGGATCTGCTCCAGGTGCTCGTCGAGGTGCTTGCACACCTGGTGCTCGGTGGCAGCGACGAAGCCCAGGCTGACCTTGTCACTGACCAGCCCGGCGAGTGCGCCGATGCCGAACGACATGCCGTAGAACAAAGGGTTGAGTACGCTGGGGTGGCTGTTCAGCTGGCGAATGCGCTGTTCGCACCAGGCCAGGTGGTCCACTTCTTCCTCGGCGGCGTGTTCCATGGCCTTGCGCACTTCGGGCAGCTTGGCGGTCAGGGCCTGGCCCTGGTACAGCGCCTGGGCGCAGACTTCACCGGTGTGGTTGATGCGCATCAACCCGGCAACATGGCGTGCTTGCTGTTCGTCCAGGTCGACGTCCGGCTGGACGATGGCAGGCGATGGACGGGCGGGTTGGCCGCTGAAGGGCAGCAAGGTGCGCATGGCGGTGTCGGCCTGCAGCAACAAGCGGTCGAGCGGCGAGTAGTGACGTTCGGTAGCCATCGGGCACCTCCGCAAGAATGTGCCCGACAGTTTACCGCAATAGTGGCAGGGTCGCTTGCCGTGGATCAGCCCGGTGGCCAGTGCATCTGGCGCTGGCCAAGCACGTGCATGTGGATGTGGTAGACGGTCTGGCCGCCCTGCTCGTTGCAGTTCATGACCACGCGGAAGCCGTCCTCGCAGCCAAGTTCCTTGGCCAGGCGCTGGGCGGTGAACAGGATGTGGCCAGCCAGGCCTTTGTCTTCTTCGGTCAAGTCATTGAGGGTGCGGATGTGCTTTTTCGGGATGACCAGAAAATGCACCGGCGCCTGGGGGGCGATATCGTGGAACGCCAGTACCTGGTCGTCCTCGTAGATAATCTTCGCCGGGATGTCCCGGTTGATGATCTTGATGAATAAATCGTCCACAACACTTGCTCCATGGTGAGGGTCGGGCCGAGTGTACTCAGCCGGGCGCTGCTCGCCCAGTGGCTATTCCATGCCGATCGGGCAATAGCGGCGGTGGATGGCCCCGGCCAGCTTGCGCAGCAGCCAGCGCGGCAGCAGGCGCGGGACGAACGCCAGCCAGCGGTTGCGCCGGCCGGGCAGGATCAGTGCGCGGTTCTTGTCCAGTGCACGCACGGTGTACAGCGCCACTTCCTCAGGGCTTAGGCAACGCGGCTTGCCATCTAGCCGCGGAATGCGCCGGCGCGAGGAGCGTACCGGGCCTGGGCACAGTACCGAGACCTTTATGCCGGTGCGCTTGAGTTCTTCGCGCAGGGCCTGGGAGAAGCTCAGCACATAGGCCTTGCTGGCGGCATAGGTGGCCATCCACGGGCCAGGCGCCACCCCGGCCAGGCCGGCGACGTTGAGGATCTGCCCGCCGCCCTGCACGGCCATCAGGTTGCCGATGGCGTGGCACAGGCGGCTCAGGGCCAGCACGTTGACTTCCAGCAGGTCCTGCTCGTCGGCCCACTCGTGGGCCAGGAATGGCCCGTAGGTGCGCAGGCCGGCACAATTGACCAGCAGGTCGATGCGCCGCTCGCCTTCTTCCAGTTCCAGCACGAAGCCCGACAGGCGCAGCGGCTGGCTGAGGTCGCAGGCACGGAACAGCACCTCGACACCGAAGCGTTGGGTCAGCTCGATGGCCACCGGCTCCAGCGTTTCACGCTGGCGTGCCACCAGGATCAGGTTGCGCCCGCGCCGCGCCAGGGCTTCCGCCAGGGCCAGGCCCAGGCCGCTGGAAGCACCAGTGATCATGGCGTAACGGGTCATGCAAGGCTCCTGGGGGCTGAAGAGGGCGCCTAGTGTACAGCTTGGCCGGGCAAGGTGTTGCCTTTTGCTACAAGGTACGGGCGCGCAGGGCCTGGCAGCGCTGCAGGGCGTCCCGGTACTCGTCACGTAGCCGTTCGATCAGCGCGCTGGCACTGGGCAGGTCGTCGATACCTCCGACCCCCTGGCCAGCCGACCACACGGTCTTCCAGGCCTTGGCTTCGTCGTCGATCGGCTTGAGCTTGCCTTGCTCGTGGCCGCTCTTCAGGGCGTTCATGTCATAGCCGGCCTGCTCCAGGCTTTGGCGCAGGAAGCTGGCAGGTACGCCGGACACCGCCGGGGTGTGGATGATGTCGGCCGCATGGGCATCGAGCAGCATCTGCTTGTAGGCGCCCGGGGCCTGGCTTTCTGCGGTGGCTATGAAGCGGGTGCCCATGTACGCAAGGTCCGCCCCCAGCATTTGCGCAGCGAGGATCTCGTGGCCGTGGTTGAGGCAGCCGGCCAGCAGCAGGGTCTTGTCGAAAAACTGGCGAATCTCCGCGGCCAGGGCGAACGGGCTCCAGGTGCCGGCATGGCCGCCTGCGCCGGCGGCGACGGCGATCAGGCCATCGACACCGGCTTCGGCGGCTTTCTCGGCATGGCGGCGGGTGGTGACATCGTGGAACACCAGGCCGCCGTAACCGTGCACCGCATCGACCACTTCCTTCACCGCGCCGAGGCTGGTGATGACGATCGGCACGCGGTGTTCCACGCACAGGGCCAGGTCGGCCTGCAGGCGCGGGTTGGTCGGGTGGACGATCAGGTTGACGGCATAGGGCGCTGGCGCCTGCAGTTGCACCAGGCCTGCCTCGATTTCCTCCAGCCAGGCCTTGAAGCCGGCGCTGTCGCGCTGGTTCAGGGCGGGGAAGCTGCCGACCACGCCGCTGGCGCAGCAGGCCAGTACCAGCCTGGGGTTGGAGATCAGGAACATCGGTGCGGCAACCACGGGCAGGCGCAGGCGTTGTTCGAGCGAGGCAGGTAGCGACATGGCAAGGCTCCTTGAGCGGGTGGCAATGTCAGAATGGTTTGACCACCACCAGAATTACGATACCCAGCAGGAACAGCACGGGTACTTCGTTGAACCAGCGATAGTAGACGTGGCTGCGGGTGTTGCTGCCGCTGGCGAAGCGTTTGCGCTGTGCGCCGCACATGTGATGGTAGACGGTCAGCAGGATGACCAGGGTCAGCTTGGCATGCAGCCAGCCCTGGCTGAGCCAGCCGGGAGTGAGGTAGAGCATCCACGCGCCGAACACATAGGTGGCGATCATCGCCGGGTTCATGATGCCGCGGAACAGTTTGCGCTCCATGGTCACGAAGCGTTCCTGGCTGATGCTGTCCTGGCTCTGGGCGTGGTAGACGAACAGCCGCGGCAGATAGAACAGGCCGGCGAACCAGCAGACCACGCTGACGATATGCAGCGCTTTGATCCATAGGTAAAGCATGGGGGAGTTCCTTCAGGTATTCACGGTCGTCAGATAGTAGTGGTCAAGCGCCCGAAGGGTCATCCGAAGAGTTGTTACAGGCGCCTTGCGCCCCTATTATCGTGCGCTTTCCAGACGGCTCGTTGATAAGGGGCAAGCGTTATGATCAAGGTCGGTATCGTCGGCGGCACGGGTTACACCGGCGTCGAACTGTTGCGTCTGCTGGCGCAGCATCCACAGGCCGAAGTGGCAGTCATCACTTCGCGCTCCGAGGCGGGCGTTGCGGTGGCGGACATGTACCCGAACCTGCGCGGCCACTATGACGGGCTGGCGTTCAGCGTGCCGGACAGCAAGACCCTGGCCGCCTGCGACGTGGTGTTCTTCGCCACCCCGCACGGTGTAGCCCACGCCCTGGCCGGCGAGCTGCTGGCGGCTGGTACCAAGGTGATCGACCTGTCGGCCGACTTCCGCCTGCAGGACGCCGCCGAGTGGGGCAAGTGGTACGGCCAGCCGCATGGTGCGCCAGAGCTGCTCAAGGACGCGGTGTACGGCCTGCCTGAAGTCAACCGCGAGAAGATCCGCCAGGCGCGCCTGATCGCAGTGCCGGGTTGCTACCCGACCGCCACCCAGTTGGGCTTCCTGCCGCTGCTGGAAGCTGGCCTGGCCGACGCGTCACGCCTGATCGCCGACTGCAAGTCGGGCGTCAGCGGCGCTGGCCGTGGCGCGGCGGTGGGTTCGCTGTTCTGCGAAGCCGGCGAAAGCATGAAAGCCTACGCAGTGAAGGGCCATCGGCACCTGCCGGAAATCAGCCAGGGTCTGCGCCTGGCCGCTGGCAAGGATATCGGCCTGACCTTCGTGCCGCACCTGACGCCAATGATCCGTGGCATCCACGCCACCTTGTACGCTACCGTCGCCGACACCTCGGTCGACCTGCAGGCGCTGTTCGAGAAACGCTACGCCGATGAACCGTTCGTCGACGTAATGCCGGCTGGCAGCCATCCGGAAACCCGCAGCGTGCGTGGTGCCAACGTCTGCCGCATTGCCGTTCATCGCCCGCAGGGTGGTGATCTGGTGGTGGTGCTGTCGGTGATCGACAATCTGGTCAAGGGCGCATCCGGCCAGGCGGTGCAGAACCTCAACATCCTGTTCGGCCTGGACGAGCGCATGGGCCTGTCCCACGCGGGCTTGCTGCCGTAAGCCGCCAGCACCCGAAAAGGCCCGCGTCGTGCGGGCCTTTTTGTTTGTCGCGACTAAAGCCGCACAATTCTTGACCGATTTTCTCGGGAAAGCGGATAATGCGCGTCATCGAGTTTTATGGCGGCTACCGCGCCGGGAGAATCAACATGAGCGTCGAAACCTTCACCCCCACGGCTTTGGAATTCACCCACGGCGCCGCGCAAAAGGTGAAGAACCTGGTTTCCGAGGAAGGCAACGATCGTCTGAAGCTGCGCGTGTTCGTCACCGGTGGCGGCTGCTCTGGATTCCAATATGGCTTTACCTTCGATGAAGACGTGGCCGAAGACGACACCATCGTCGAGCGTGAAGGTGTTTCCCTTGTGGTCGACCCGATGAGCTTCCAGTACCTGGCCGGCGCCGAAGTGGATTACCAGGAAGGCTTGGAAGGTTCGCGCTTCGTGATCAAGAACCCGAATGCTGCTACCACCTGCGGCTGCGGCTCCTCGTTCTCGATCTGAGGCCTGGGCATACGAAAACGCCGCGCAATTGCGCGGCGTTTTGCTTTCTGGCGTAGCGCTCAGGCCGGGTAGATTGCGCCGAGTACGCGCAGGCCCTTGGCCGCTGTCACGCTAGGGCGGTTGGCGGCGATACCTTCCAGGCAACAATGGGCCAGCCAGGCGAAGGCCATGGCTTCGACCCAGTCCGGGTCCACGCCATGGGCACCGGTGCTGGCGACACGGGCGTCGGGCAGCAACTGGCCGAGGCGCGCCATCAGGGCCCCGTTGCGCGCACCGCCACCGCAGACCAGCAACGCTTCGGTGCCTTGCTGGGCGTTGCTCAGTGAGTCGATGATGCTGCGTGCGGTCAGCTCCAGCAATGTCGCCTGCACGTCCTCGTCGCGGTAAGCGGGCAAGCGGGCCAGGTGGCCATCCAGCCAAGGCAGGTTGAACACTTCGCGGCCGGTGCTCTTCGGGCCGCTGCCGGCGAAGAACGGGTCGGCCAGCAGTGCGCTGAGCAAGTCGGCCTGCACCACACCCGAGGCAGCCCACGCCCCATCCGCATCGTAGGCCTGGCCGCGCTTGCGCTCGATCCAGGCATCCAGCAGCACGTTGCCCGGGCCGCAGTCGAAGCCGTGAACCGGCTTGTCGTGCTCGATCAGGCTGAGGTTGCTGAAACCGCCCACGTTGAGGATGGCCAGGCGCTGGCCGAGGTGGCTGAAGAGGGTTTCATGGAAGGCCGGCACCAGTGGCGCACCTTGGCCACCAGCCGCCACATCGCGACGGCGGAAGTCGGCGACCACGCTGATGCCGGTAATCTCGGCCAGCAGCGCCGGGTTGCCGATCTGCACGGTAAAACCGCGTGCAGGTTCATGGCGGATGGTCTGGCCGTGGCTGCCGATGGCGCGGATGGCATCGGCCTGCAGCCCTTGCCCGGCCAGCAGTTGGCGGATGCCTTCGCCTGCCAGGCTGGCCCAGCGGTTTTCTGCCAGTGCGGCGCGGGCGATCTCGTCAGGGCCGCTGCTGCAAAGGCTCAGCAGTTCCTGGCGCAGGTCGCCGGGCATGGGCAGGTAGTGGGTGGCGAGCAGTTCGAGCTGCTCGCCTTGTTTGATCAAGGCAATGTCCAGGCCATCGAGGCTGGTGCCGGACATCACCCCAAGGTAGAGCGCCATGGGCTTAGCGCTTGTTCGCTGCGAGCAGGGTGGCCTTTTCCTGATCCATACGGGCGATCAGGGGCTGGCTCTGCTGCAGGAAACGCTGGCGCTCGTTCCTTGCGATCGGGTCGGCCATCGGCACTTTCTGGCTCAGCGGGTCGACATGCACGCCGTTGACCTGGAACTCGTAGTGCAGGTGCGGTCCGGTGGACAGGCCGGTGGTGCCGATATAGCCGATGATCTGGCCCTGCTTGACCGAGCTGCCGGTCTTGATGCCCTTGGCAAAGCCCTGCATGTGGCCGTACAGCGTTTTGTAGCGGTTGCCGTGCTGGATGATCACGGTGTTGCCGTAACCACCGCGGCGCCCGGCCAGTTCGATGCGGCCGTCACCGGCTGCCTTGATAGGAGTACCGCGTGGGGCGGCATAGTCGACGCCTTTGTGGGCGCGGATCTTGTTCAGGATCGGGTGCTTGCGGCCGGCGGAGAAGCGCGAGCTGATACGGGCAAAGTCGACCGGGGTGCGGATGAAGGCCTTGCGCAGGCTGTTGCCATCGGCAGTGTAGTAGCTGGTGTTGCCCTGCTTGTTGGTATAGCGCACGGCGGTGTAGGTCTTGCCGCGGTTGGTGAAGCGCGCGGACAGGATGTTGCCGGTGCCGACGACCTTGCCGTCCATCACTTTCTGCTCGTAGACCACGTCGAATTCATCGCCGGGGCGAATATCCTGGGCGAAATCGATGTCGTAACCCAGCACGCGGGCCATGTCCATGGTCATGCTGTGGGACAGACCGGCGCGCTGGGCCGAGGCCGACAGCGAGCTTTTGATCACACCATGGGCGTAGGCGGTACGCACCACCGGCTTGCTGACTTCGCGGTTGAAGGTGTAGCCCTTGGCGGTCTTGGTCAGGCGGATGGTTTCGAGGTTGCTGACCTTGCTGTGCAGGCTGGCCAGTTGGCCGTCCTTGTCGAGCTCGAACTGCAATACCTGACCATGCTTGAGCTGGCTGAACTGCTTGGCCTGCTTGTTGCTGGCCAGCAGGTCGTGCACCGTATTGGTCGGCAGGCCGACCTTGGCGAACAGGGTGGACAGGGTGTCACCACGGGCCACGGTGACTTCGCGGTGGCTGGGCTCCTTGGCGGCTTCGACGACCGGTTCGGCAGCAGGGGCATCCTGTTCGGCCTTCTGGGTCTCGGGGGCGGTGTCTTCGATCTGAGCGAATGGCGAGCCTTGCTCACCTTCTGCCTGCACCAGAGGCGCAGCGCGGGATTCGTCCTTCAACTGCTCGGCAGGGCTCTCCAGCTCGAGGTTGAGGGTGGTTTTCTTGGCTTCTACTTCGCTGGAGGGGAACACCAGCAGTGCCAGGCTGAGCAGGGCGGCGATGCCGCTGGCGGCCAACAGATGGCTTTTCGGATAAAGCGGGGGCGCTTTAGGCGGTTCGTTGGTCATGGGCAAGGTGACTTTGAAAAAGGTGAAATGGAAAAGATGAATGACATGATGAAGATGAAATAACTGTATAAAATATAACCAAATCCATTTTCACGCAAGGGCGCGTAGACGCCGCAGGCCCGTGTTCGGGTCACATTCCTTTGCCAAACTTGTAATTGACGGCCGATCTTGTATGGTTGGCTCCCCCTGAATCTGAGCCTTGCGGGTTTGTCTATGAAGTCGGTTGAAGAGCAGCTGGCGCTTATCAAGCGCGGTGCGGAAGAAGTACTGGTCGAGTCGGAACTGGTGGAGAAGCTCAAGCGCGGCCAACCTCTGCGCATCAAAGCCGGCTTCGACCCGACCGCGCCTGACCTGCACCTTGGGCACACGGTGCTGATCAACAAGCTGCGCCAGTTCCAGGATCTGGGGCACCAGGTCATCTTCCTGATCGGTGACTTCACCGGCATGATCGGCGACCCGAGCGGCAAGAGTGCTACGCGCCCGCCGCTGACCCGCGAGCAGGTGTTGGAAAACGCCGAGACTTACAAGCAGCAGGTGTTCAAGATCCTCGACCCGGCCAAGACCGAGGTCGCGTTCAACTCCACCTGGATGGACAAGCTGACCCCGGCCGACTTCATTCGCCTGGCGTCGCAGTACACCGTGGCACGCATGCTCGAGCGCGATGACTTCGACAAGCGCTACACCACCAACCAGCCGATCGCCATCCACGAGTTCCTGTACCCGCTGGTGCAGGGCTATGACTCGGTGGCGCTGAAGGCGGATGTCGAGCTGGGTGGTACCGACCAGAAGTTCAACCTGCTGATGGGGCGTGAACTGCAGCGTGCCTATGGCCAGGAAGCGCAGAACATCGTGACCATGCCGCTGCTCGAAGGGCTCGACGGCGTGAAGAAGATGTCCAAGTCGCTGGGCAACTACGTGGGTATCCAGGAAGCGCCGGGGGTGATGTACAGCAAGCTGGTATCGATCCCGGATACCCTGATGTGGCGCTACTTCGAACTGCTGAGCTTCCGTTCGATGGAAGAGATCGACCAGTTCCGTGCCGATGTTGCCAACGGTGCCAACCCACGCGACATCAAGATCAAGCTAGCGGAAGAGATCGTTGCACGCTTCCATGGCGAGGAGGCTGCGGCCAATGCTCATCGTGCCGCAGGTAACCGTATGAAGGAAGGTGAGCTACCGGAAGATCTGCCGGAAGTCGAAGTGACTGCGGCGGAAAGCCTGCCGATTGCTGCCGTGCTGAACCGGGCTGGGCTGGTGAAGAACTCGGCGCAGGCGCGGGATTTGCTGAGTGGTGGTGCGGTGAAGGTCGATGGTGCGGTAGTTGATCGTGACTTCATGTTTGCATTGGGTGCTACCCATGTGTGCCAGGCGGGCAAGAAGTCGTTTGCGCGGGTTACCTTGAAGGCTGAGTGATTGGCTTTGGGTGTAGCTATATAGAAGCGGGGAGGCCGGTAGGCCTCCCCGTTTTGTTTTTGGGGTTTGGATTTTGATTGTTGGGTGCGTCAGGGCGGCTATGGGCCTGTCTTGGGAGGGGATTGGCTGTGGAAGGTGCCTGTCTTTGCTCCTCTGGTGTCTGTGATATCGAGCGCCGCCCGCGCGGCGCTTCGCGGGGCAAGCCCGCTCCCACATTTGTTGCAACGTGGCCATGTCTGTTAGGCCATGGTTGTCAGCCTTGTTGGTCTGACACAATTTCTCGGCTGCCGCCGCCTCACCAGTCTCAAGACATGCACCAAGGCAGGCAACCATGGCCTGGCAGGTTCGGCACGTTGCAACAAATGTGGGAGCGGGCTTGTCCCGCGAAGCGCCGCGCGGGCGGCGCTCGATCTCATAGGCGCTGAAGGTGTTGTGGCGAGCACCTGGTGGCCCTGACGCGGTCTTTTCCAAAAAGATTCTAAATTATTGAAATTAAAGGTTGACCTCCTGAAAAGCCGCCCTATAATGCGCACCACTCCAACGCGGTAGCGAAGCAAAGCCAGCCACCCTGTTGAGTCAAGTGTTTGAAGCTAAACGAGTTTCTCGCAAAAAACTTCAAAATAAACGCTTGACAG